>CAXXXF010000001.1:0-68275 GCA_963667175.2 Candidatus Latescibacterota bacterium
CGGGCTGGTTGTGATCAACGAACGCCCGGTCAATGCCGAAACCCCTGCCCACCTGCTGGACGACGCCATTACGCCCACGGAAAGGCATTTCATTCGGAACAACGGATTTCCCCCGGAGAACACGAATGCGACAGGCTGGAAGCTGACGGTCGGACGGCCCTCGTGGGCAGGCCGATGACGTTCGATATCGACGACCTGAAAACAACGGTTCGAGGTGGTCACCCGCGCGCTCGTGCTGGAGTGCGGCGGCAACGGCCCGCGCGTTCTTCGACCCGCCGGCGAGGGGCGATCATTGGACCTACGGCGCCGTGGGCTGCTCGGCGTGGACGGGCGTCCGCCTCGCCGACGTTCTCACAGCCGTCGGGATTAAGAAAAGCGTCGTCTATACCGCGCACGAGGGCGGCCGATACCCACCTCTCCGGCGAGCCGGGCAGATTCCCCCTTTCGCGGGGCGTGCCCGATCGAGAAGGCCATGGACGAACACAATCTCATCGCCTTCGCCCAGAACGGGAAACCGATTCACCCGATGAACGGCGCGCCGCTGCGCCTGATCATCCCCCGGATGGCCGGGGTCCTGTTCGCAGAAGTGGCTCACTCGCATCCGGCTGCGGGACCGGGTGCAACGACGGCCCGAAAATGACCGGGACCTCCTACCGGGTCCCGAATCGTCCGATCTCCCCGGGCGAGGAGGTGGACGAAAAGGACTTTGACATCATACACAGCATGCCCGTCAAGTCGATAATCACGAATCCGTCCAACGGCCACAGGACGGGCGACCGGTCGATTGCGGTCCGCGGCCACGCGTGGGCCGGCGACCGGCGGGTGGATGCCGTGCATCTCTCGATCGACTTCGGCGCAACCTGGATGAAGGCGGACGTGGACGATCCGGTGAACCCGTACGCGTGGCAGAATTGGCACGCGAGGGTCGCGTTTCCGCAGGCGGGGTATTACGAGGTGTGGGCCAGGGCCACGGACTCAATGGGCGTGAGCCAGCCGCACGCGATCGCGTGGAACCCTCGCGGCTATCTCAACAACTCGATGCATCGGGTGGCGGTCACTGTAAGGAAAGGAAGAAGGAAGAACGATGAAGGAAGAAGGGAGAACGAAGAGGGCCTGCGCCAAAGGGATGACTGATCATGTCGCTCACATCAGAACAGGTACACCTGTTTCGCCACATCGGCTTTCTCAGATTGGCAGACCGGCTTCCGAAGGCGCTTGTTGATGAGCTCAAAAACGCAATCTGGAGCAACATCCGCGAAGAAGTGGAACCGGTCGTGCGCGACGCGGAAGGACGGATCATCCGCCTCTCGGGCGTCGTGGACCGGGACCCCGTTTTCCTCGAGACCGCGACCAGCCCCCTGGTACTGGATCCCCTGGAATCCCTTCTGGGCCCCAACATAGAGCTCATCAAGAACAGACACAACCACGCCACGCTTCGCCGGGCCTCGGAGCACCGCCCAGAAGGAATGCACCGGGACGTCAGGCAGTGGTCGCGTACCATCTTCACGGTGATCTTCTACCTGGAGGAGACAACCGTGGAAAACGGTTGCACCATGGTTGTCCCGGGCTCCCACCATTTTCCGGGCGTTAAAGGCCGCCTCTACGACGACGCCGAAACGCTGCGTCTCCTCGAACAGGCGGTGCCGGCGCCCATGCCCGAAGGCGGGATGCTCGTCATCGACAGCATGATCATGCACGGCGTTGGGCAGAACCTGACCGACGGCACACGCATGAGCATGACTGTGGGTTACCACAGCGTGGACGAAATCGCCGACGCGGTGAATCCGCACAGGATGCTTGTGCGCGGAGAACGCCCGTACGACGGCAATGTGCCACGGAGATAGCGCCTCATCCTTTCACGTTGTTTCAGTAAGCCAGCCATTTGATCGCGAATCGATTACTGATGAAATAACCCTTATATTCCCAATGGTTAATCCCGGGTCCCGCCAATTCACGGTGTGGATTGCGATTGGCCCTGCCATTGTGTATCTTGTACCAGGGTTTGCGACAACACATTTCGGATTTCAGGCGGATTTTTTGCGGAAGGCCGAGTAATCGTCGGGAACTTGGCCGATCCATGCCTGTTGGGGGTCGCGGAAACAGAAGTTAGGTGCAGTGCGCGGTACACTATGTGCCCACAGGCATTTAGACCGTAAACGCGATTCGACAACAGAACCCGGACCACGTCGACGCTCGGTTCAATTCCATTGGCCATTCGTGCAATGAGTGCTCGGTTTATGAATGCGAAAGCTCCACAAATTACAGAACCGCTTTTGGATGAGATCACGAGAAAAATTGTCGATCACTTTCATCCGGATCAAATTGTACTTTTCGGCTCCTATGCCTATGGAGAGCCAACGAACGATAGCGACTTGGATTTGCTTGTCATAATGGACACAGATTTGCGCCCGACAGCGCGAAGTGCCGCGGTTGCCAACATATGTCGCCCCAAATATGTCGCGATGGATATTGTCGTGCGTACACCTGAAGAAATCCAAACCCGCCTGCGTGACTTCGATCCATTTCTCGAAGGAATCTTTAGATTTGGACGCACCCTCTACAAATCAGCCGGGTGATATACAAGCGTGGGTCTACAAAGCGGAAGAAGACTTTCGCACGGCAACAACCATGGTCCGGAAACGCAGCGAACCTGTTCCCGACAATGTTTGTTTCTGTGCGCATCAGTGCATTGAAAAGTACCTCAAGGCTTTTCTGGTTTTTCATCGAGTACATTTTCCGAAAACACACGATCTCCTGGCACTGTTGGATTTCGCGGTGGATATAGATCCGATCTCGAGGAATTGCGACTTGATCTCAATTATCTATTCCCGTTTGCCGTTGAATATCGCTATCCCGGGGAAAACGCGACTGTCGAAGAATCAAGAAATACAGTAAGGGTAATGCGGCGCGGGCGGCGCATCCTGAGGGCGAAACTGAGTATCGGAGATGCATAACGTCCAAAGAAGCCGCTACATATCGAGCGTTACGGATTCAGCGTGTCCCATCCACTGTCCGGTCAGTGAATAGATGACCGTTTCGTGGCAGACGACGATTACCCGCTGAAAGGACAGGTGTCTTTCCATTACACGATTAACACGATCGCGAACGCTGGAGAGCGGCTCCCAGTCTCTCGTTTCACCGGACGGCCATTCCCCGTCGGACTCGAGCATTACAGCCACTGTTTCGTTGACCTGCTCCAGCGAATCGCGCCATCCGCAGATCCATTCGTGCAGATCGAATTCGACGTGTAGCGGAATACCGAGCCGGCGGCTGATGATGGCGGCCGATTGGAGCGACCTCGTCATCGGGGACGAGATAACCAGTTGATAATTCTCGGCTTCCAGGTCATCTGACGCTTTCTCGATCTGACGGATGCCGGTTTCCGTCAGCGGAACGATATGTGCCGCCCAGCCGACGGCGGCGCCCTTGAGATCACCTCCGCCAGCCAGGCTCCAGTCTGGCTCTCCGTGCCGGATAAGATGGAAAGTCGTCATTTCCTTAACGCGGAACACAGAACCGTACCGGGCGCAAGCGTGCCTGGACGATACGGTATCAGGATCCCCTGTCCGATCTCAATTGGAATTCTCCAGCACGGCCACATAGGCGTCATACAAGTGCTGGACCCTCTCGACGTAGTGCACGGGCTGTCCGCCGCGGCAGAAACCGTAGCGCGCCCGCTCGTAGTATTCGGGCTGTGAGAGAAGACGCATCGCCTGCTCCACGTGGCCGAACCATCGGTTTGGGTCCCATCCCTTTTCGCGCGCCAGGCGACGGGCATCCAGCAGATGTCCGTAGCCCACGTTGTAGGATGCCAGGGCAAAGCGAATTCGCGACTGCATCGGTATTTCGAGATCGAAACGGTCGATCAACTGATGCATGTATTTGGTACCTGCATGGATGCCCTGTTCCGGGTCCTCCAGCTTGCCGAAACCCAGCTGGAGCCCCGTTTTCGGCATCACCTGCATCAATCCCTTCGCGCCGACCCAGCTGACGGCGTTGGGGTCGAATCTGGACTCCTGGAACATCTGCGCTGTAATCAGGCGCCAGTCCTGACCGAATTGAAGCGCGTACTTTTTCGTCAGGTCGTCGTACGGAGACAATTGTCCGCTCAGGTCGACCCGCGTTGAATCCTTGGCCCTGGCGATCCCGCGCCGGTTTTCGAAATACCTCTTCTTCATCATGTTGAAATAGAGACCGCCTTTTTCGCGCCTGACGTACTGGTTGAGCGATTCCAGCAGGGCCGGGTTTTCCTTGCGCACTGCCCATCCCAGCATTGCGGATTTGATGCTGAACGCGGCTTTCAATCTCCGGCCGTACGAACGTTCCACGTCAAGCAGATTGGAGTCCGCCAGCGTGAGGTCGTAGTCCCCCGACTCGATACGCTCGAGTATTTCTTCGGTCTCGACATCATCGGGCAGTTTGACAATCCGGATGTCATTCACCGAGTCCTGCAGAGCCTTCAGTGTCATATAGAAGGAGGAACTCTCGCGCACGTGGAACGTCCGGCCTGCCAGGTCGCCGAGGCTGGATATGGAATCATCCTCCGCACGTGTAACCACAACTTCCTCCACTTCGTTATAGGGCCTCGTAAAGTCCGCCTCGGCCTGTCGCGTCGGGGTGATGGTCATCGCGGCGGCCACCACGTCTCCCTTGCCCTCGTTCAAATAAGACAGCAGTTCGGCATGCGACTTTGGAATGACGATTTCGAGGCGCATCCCGTGTTCCGAGGCGAACTTCTTCATCAGCTCGTACTCGAACCCCACCTGAAGGCCCCGGTGAATGAAATACGTCATCGCGTTGTTGCGCGTGATCATGCGCAGCCGTCCCCGCTCGATCAGGCCCGGGAGATCGTCGGTGAATTCCTGCTGCCGCTCTCGGGAAAAGTGACGGGCGAGCAGGAATTCGTCCACTTTGGTCTTGAGTTCGGTATCCTCGGGCCGCATCATCACCGCGATCGGCCGATCCCTCGCCAGCACCAGGGACGTTGTCAGGCTGTCATAATAGCTGGACAGGGCGTGCCACAGATGCGAATCGGACAACGTGGCCTGGTATTCTCCGCCGGCGACGCCGTCCAGCAATGCTTCAATGTTCCGGGTTTCCGGTGCGGTTCGGATTCGCAGGGACGGCACCTGCCGCTGCAGGTTTACGAGCGTCTGATAGTATGAGCTCGAGCGCCGAACGCTGATTTCCATGCCCGCCAGGTCATCGATCTTCCGCGGTAGTCTGCCGCCGGTCCTGGTCACCAGATATTCGTCCACGTACATATAGGGGACCGAAAACGCGGCTTGCTTCTGGCGTTCGGGCGTAATGGTCAGGCTGGCCACCACGATGTCGCCCTCGCCCTCGAGCAACATCCCCATCATTCTGGAAAAGTCCCCGACCTTGACAAGCTCGGGCTTCAATTTGAGCGACTCTGCAAGCTCCCGCGCGATATCATAAGCGATTGTCACGTGCTGCCCGTGCCGCGGAAGGTAGGCGATCGGTTCGAGGGGTACGATCGCCCTGAGTTTGCCCCGAGACCTCATTTCGCTAAGGTCTCCGGTATATTTGGCCGGGGCAGGCGGGGGCTTCTCAGGTTGGCTGCACTGAAACAGAACGCTCAGTGCGGCGAGTACCATGGAGACCTGAACGCCGAGTCGGTGGAACATACGAATCTCCTGATTGCGATAGATGCCTACTTGAAGAAAGCATCAGAAACTACGAAACACGGGAAAGAAACGAAAAATACGTGGCTGAATCAATCGCCAATAGAGACCTGCCTGCGTCATTCACGCACAGGCAGGGCGCTGCGCAGACATGCGCAAAACCACGACGTTACACGTCAGCCTGACAATGCAACGACTTTCATCATTATGGGCGTTCAGAAGGGGCATGACAACTGTTTTCTCGATTCGCTCATTAACAGTCCGTTGATAAAGTCGCTCTGCAGGCGATGCCGAGTCATTGCGGCCGAAGACAAGGCGCGCCTGTCTGCGTGCGGACACGCACAGGCAGGCGACCGACGCGAATCCCTGGATTCGGGGAGGGAGCGCCTGCCTGCTGCAGGCAGGCAACGCCGTAGTTCGGCCATAAGGGCCGGACGCAGCCCGGATGGACTTTTTCAACGGGCCGCTAAGGCACCCGCGGGCCGCACACAACGCTGCCGACCGGTCTGTTTCCAACACGAGATGGTATAGGGGTCCCATCAGAAGAACAGCATCGAAATTCTCGCGTGGTACGCCGTCCAGCGATCGTGCATCTGCGGTCCGGAAATCGATCCGGCCGGACAACCCCAGCACCTCGGCCGTCGCTCTGCATCGGATCACGAACTCGTCGGCGAGGTCCACGGCTGTGAGCCGGTATCCGCGTTTCGCCAGGGCAAACGTGTACGACCCCGTACCGCATCCGATCTCGAGAATCCTCCCGCCAGACGGGAGGTACTGGTCCAGGTAGCGCCGGGTCAGATCCGCTTCCAACTGGTGGCGCGTCAGGCGGTCGTCCTCGCCGTCCCAGCCGGCGTTGTAAAACTCGCGTATGTCGCTCACGTCGTCCAAGGTAACATCACTGTCGGCGAATCACTCATTTCACTTGATGCCGAGGGACCTTTTCTCTTTTTGGAGACCTGCCGCGCATGCCGATTTCCTGCATTAACCGTACATCGACAGGTCATCCCAACCCGCGAGCAGATGCGGTCGGACCATCGAGGCGTCGGGTCGCCAGTCCTCCCATCCCTCCGAATAAGGCCCTCTGGAGCCCTCGATTTCGGCTACCGCACGGTCTCCCTCTTCCCTAACCGCCCGGCCCTCTTCGGGTGTCATTCGACCCTGGCCGACCGCAAGATCCAGTTCATCGCGGTCCTTCCACTTCCAGCGCCGGTCCGGTTCAACGATAATGTCCAACTGGTGATCCCTGTAATCGAAGCCCATCCCGGTTTGTGTCAATTGACTCTGAAGGTTGACATACCAGCCCTGAAACACGCCATCGGCCGACCATCGGACCCAGGTTGCGCGACGTTCGCCAGGCCGCACCAGGATCAGAAGCTCGGCCCACCGCCAGACCGAATCCACCATTGCCCATTGCCGGTTCACCCAGTCCCTCGGTTTGCCTGGCATGTCGCGCGTAAACTCAGGCTTCTTCGTCGACGTACCCAGCGGAAGCCAGAGCCTGGCTCGTGAATCTGAATCCTCGACGATGGTGACCGGCTTTACGTCGATAATCCGACCGTTCTCGTCAAGTCCCCGATAGAGGATCGGATCCCCGCTGAGGAACCTGGATCGCACGGTTTCCATGGAACGAGCTCCGCCGTGATCGGAACACACGATATGACGATACGTCAATCCGCCAATGCCGCTGCTCCGTTGGCGAAATCTCCCCCTTCGAGATTTCCGTTATCGACGAACCACCGCGAATTTGCGTAAAGCGCCATGACCGACTTGTGTTTGAGGAACCCTTCTCTTCTGTAGAAATCCTGCTGGCCGTGTAACCCCGCCAGGATCACCCTGGGAACGGTGAGTTTCCTGAGGATCGAGCTCAAGATCGCCCGCCCGATACCCTGGCGTTGAAACTCCGGCGCAACGACGAGTTCGCACACGGTTGTAGACGACTCTTCGTCCGTGATCGCCCGACCGCCCCCTACGAGCGCCTCGCCGCTGAACGCAAAACAACAGACCTCGCTATTGGAATACGCGCGGCGGAGCTTTCCGGGATCCAGCTTTCCCAACGGAACGCGTCTGTAGACTTTGGCCAGGTCCTTCCAATTGACGCCTTCGTGCACTCTCCCGATAGACAATTTCACTCGTCGGCATGTTCCCCCCAGTTGATTCGTGGCGTCTTTCAGTTGCGTCGTATGACGTTTTTGAGTTCTCGACTTCGAAAGGCGAATGGTTCCCAGATCAGACTGCCGGGTCGATGCCGCTTTAATACACGTCATGCGCCGCGCCGGGATTCCGAAATCCACCGCGATCGGTTTCCTGCTTCAGGGCATCCACGAACTTTGCGACCTCCTTACCCGACCGCAAAATCACGACGTTCTTGTGGTCCCTGATCCGTTCCAAGCATTGCAAAATGCCCGGCAGGCGCGTCCTGTTGTAGTTCCAGATCCACCCCAGGAATTCGCGATCGGGCAACTGCTCCCGGCAGCCGGGATGGATGTCCGCGCGGCTTCGTCCCCGAAACCTGATTGCCCTCCTGAATACCTGAAACAGGCAGGTGAACCGGGACAACGCCAGAAGGATCACCGTATCGCCCGCTGCGATCCGCTCCCTCATCGTACTGCCGTAGTTCCCGTCCAGTATCCAGGCCTCGCGACTCAAGAGCTCCCCGTGCCGGCGCTGCCATTCCTCCTGCGGCGGTTTTTGCCAGTCGGGTTTCCAATAGACGGCGTCCAGGTGGACCACCGGCAGGTCCAGCAACGATCCGAGCCTGACCGCCAGCGTGGACTTTCCGGCGCCGCCGCAACCGATGATGCAGACCCTCCGCATACCGGAAACGGCGTCCTCGGCCCCTCTTCCTGACGGTGTGTGTTCGCTTCTCATCGCGCGCACGCCTCAACCCCAGTTCAGATCCGAAACGGCAGGATAATGGTCGCTGGGGTAAAGCGAACCCCGGTGGCGCCGTACGATCTCGGACTTCTCCACGTTCACCTTAAGGCCGGGACAGCGATAGAGGATCCAGTCCAAACGCCAGGAGAGATGATGCTGGCGCAGGTCGTATGCCAGTCCGTCAAAGCCGTGATAGGTATTTGACTCCGGCCCGTCGCGACGTCCGGCGTTCAGAAACGCATCCTCGAAGCCTGCCTCGAGAAGGATCCGATGCACCGCATCGGTGATCGTGCTGCCCGCCGCGGCGGGATCCTCCACGTCGGGCGTCCACGGGTTACAGTTGAAGTCTGCGGTCAGCAACTGGCGTTCCCCAGGTCTTGCAGCCGACGAAATCCATCGATTCAGCAGCGATGCGCCTTTGGTCCGCGCCTGCTCGCTGACGTGATCGAGATGGGTGTTGACGTGAAGGAATTCCATGTCCGTCGCCAGGTCGTGAAACCGGACCCACGTCGCCGTCCGAACGCAGGCCGACCCCCAGGAACGCGAGTAGCTCTCCGGCGTGGCGCTGATCCAGAACCCGCCCCTCGAGCGTGGCTGCAGCCGCTCCCGCCGCCAGTAAACCGGGTTGAAGAGGTGGGGTGGATCGTTGGCGTGCGGGCCCTGGAAGCTGTCGTACGCCTCCAGAGATTCGCCGAATGTCGCGAAATTCGGCCACTGAACTTCCTGAAAGCCGATAAGATCCGGCGACGTATCATCGATCACCTCGCAGACCAGCGCAGAGCGACCGGAACCGATCCAGGCATTCCCCGGCTCGTGTTCGTCGTATCCGCCGGCGAGATTGAAAGTCATGACGCGGAGGCTACCCATCTTCCTGTACGGTCCTTCCGACTTTGGTCGTGTATGGACTCAACGTCCGCTATCCGCATTCTTTGGCGGCGGGACTATCCGCCGGGGATGCGCGGACGCACCTCCCGGTCCAGCCTGTCCGAGAGCTCGTCCTCGGCGACCTCGAGTTCATAGTTGGTCTGAATGCTCATCCAGTATCTGGGGGAGGTGTAGAAATATCGCGCGAGCCTCAACGCCGTATCCGCGGTGATGCCGCGTTTGCCAAGGACGATCTCATTGACGCGGCGCGGGGGCACCCCGATGGATAGCGCCAACTGGTTCTGGCTGAGATTCATCGGCTTGAGAAACTGTTCCAGCAATACTCTCCCGGGATGAACGGGAACCGTTTCCCCAGCGGACATAGATTCATCTCCACGGGCGATCGTCTGCGTACGCAACGTCACAGGCGGCGCAGGCAGGACGAGCGGTTCTATTGGTCGCGACTCCGAGGACCGGGCGGACAGTCGAAAAGCAGCGATCGGTTATCAGTGGTCAGCCTTCAGCTTGAGTCAAGAGCGAAAAGCGGCTCGCACGGAGACACAAAGACACGAAGAAAACCAGAGGATGAGATCCGAAACACCATTCAGGCGGGCGACCACAAGGGTCGCCCCAACGAATCAAGAATCAGCGATCTGCTATAAGTGGTCAGCCTTCAGCTAAAGGCGGTAAAGGGAAGACAGCAGTCGATCGCGTCCGGCGGAGCGATCAGTTTTGGGTGATCCGCAGCATATTCGAATCGCCGCGGCGGAACTCAAAGGGCACGGGTACCCGTTCGACCGTTGCCGACCGTTGCAGGGTTTGAATCACCGCATTCAGATGCCTCGAAGGTTTACCAGCGAGGTCGAACAACGGAAATACCCGGATCTCTCTCCCCACTCGAAGCAGTTCCCGTAGGAAGGAGAGATGCGTATTGAGGTCGAATTCCGCGGTGTACAGAAACAGCAGGTGAGAACAGAGGACAAGATCGAAGGATCCGGCCTCGAAGGGTAACCCGGGCAGGCTCCCAGAGACGTACCGGCCGCCCGCGGTCCCGGACCGGAAGTCGCGGAGGAACGTCCTGAGGACGTCACGTCGCAACTGGATGACCGCTTCGGGGCTACCGTATTGGTTCCACAGAAACCGTTCACGCGCCTTTCGCGTTCCCGCAAGCATGCGCGTGCCTGTGCGTTCGAAATCGATTTCCAGGTTCCGGCCTGAGAACCTGTAGATGGGATCGACGGCGACGACGAATCGCCCGGTTCCGCCCCATTCGGCCGCGAACGACGACGGTCCTCCACCGCAGTCCAGGACCCGCGCGGATGACGGGACGTCGGACAATGCGAAGAACGCCTCGTATTCGGCCGCGCTCCGGCCCCAGGCGGGAACGGCTCCTCCGAAATCGAATTCTCTGGACATAGGCGTGAATAATCGGGAGCGGACACCATCAAGACGAAAGTCAACTCATACAAAGACACGAAGACACAAAGGGAAAGAACAGCCATTAGCAGTCAGCCGCCGGAAGTCAGCTTGAGTCAAGAGCGAAAAGCAGTTCACACGGAGACACGAAGACACAAAGAAAACCAGAGGATATGATCCGAAACACCGTTCAGGCGGGCAACCACAAGGGTTGCCCCTACAAATCAAGAATCAGCTATCAGCTTGAAGCAAGAACCGAACCCGTTGACGTCAGCGCCGTTATGAGGGCGACCACAAGGGTCGCCCCTACGAATTCAACATCGGCGCGACGAGGGCAGGATGCCCTCGCTCCCGGGAAAGCGGGGAGACGGGAGAGGATAGACGGGAGACGATCTGAGTGCCCTAAAGGCGGCCCCTTCGGATGACGGCTTCGATAAACTCGCCTTTACCAGCCTGGTAGGACTGCCTGTCCTTTGGAAATCGGCGAGCCAGGTCCCGTTTCAATCTCATGTAGTCGTCCGCAAGGCCGCGGTCCGATCTCAGGCGGTCCCTGAACAGGATTATTTCGTTCCAATCCGCGCTCGTCTTTTCGAACATGTGAACGTGATGGGAGCGAGGTTCGCCTTTCTGGAAGAAGTGCCTCCGAGGGATGCCGTTTTCTCCCCTGTATTCGTACCCGATCCCGCCGAGCGGCTTTATACATATCCTGGCGCGTTCAAAATCCCTGACGGCGATCGCAATGTCCAGCACCGGCTTGGCGGACGTCCCCTGGATGGACGTGCTGCCCACGTGCTGGATATCCTCCACGAAATCACCGATCGTTTCTTCGATATTCTCTTGTTCCAACTCGAACAGGATGCTCCATTCTTCCCGATACGGGGACACCGACACCTCTCCGCGATTCAAACCGAGCAAAGGTCCTCTGCTGAACAGTTCCGGCAGGCGGTCCGGCGTCAGGAAGGTTGCCAGTTCAGGATCTACCATCGAGATGGATTCTCGGGAAATCCAGGAAAATGCGAAGACAACGCCCGATTCCGGACCCACCGTTCCGACGTGTTCCCAACTGTCCGGTAAATGAGGATCGGCCTTGAACAGAAAGTCCGTCCGTTCCACGTCTGATTGGATATACGGTTTGAAGTAGCCGGTCTTCCCGATCTTGCGAATGAACTGAAGGTCCTCGATTCCCGATTCCTCGCGGGTTTCTCGATGGGCGGCCTGAAGCGGCGTTTCACCGGCCTCGACGTTTCCTCCCGGCAGGCGATAGGTTTCGTAGCCGATGGATTTGAGTTCGAGGACGAGCAATTCGCATGTCCCAACCGCGTCGTGCCTGATAATCAGCGCGAACGCTTTATGGACGAGCGGGTTCTTCATTGTCCTGGAACATGCGCCGTGGGAATTGTGGGATCGTATCTCATTGATTCCATGACTGTTACGATTATATCCCCAGTCGTTTACGGATGACCTCCAGTGTCTCCTCGGGCGTCTGGTTTCCGTTGTCGATCACGATTCCGATTCCCGGATCGATATGCGAAGACCGATATTGTTCCCTTATGCGGTTTCGTTCCCGCGGAGACAGTTGCCGGCCGCCGCGATCGGAAACCGCTACTTCAACGGGCGGCCTGAGCGTAAACGCGTGTATGGAAACACGGGCGTCTGCCCCTACGCGTTCGAAGACCACGTACTCACGCAGCGAAATCGGCCACGTGACGACAACGTTGAACCCGCGCGAGAGCCAGTTTCGGGTCAACATCACGGAGTCCTCGACACAGTACGGGATGACATCGGACAGACTCAGGCAGTCGGCGAAGTGACGCAGGTCGTCGATCTCGACGTGGACGGTCCGGGGCAGGTTTGCCGCCAGCAGACGACCGACAGTCGATTTGCCGGAATTGATCGAACCGTTGATATAGATCAGCATGGGGCGCGGCCGTCAGTCGATAAGACCCCAGAGGCGCTGCCGGTCCGCCGACCAGCCCGACCAATCGGGGTGCACGTGTTTGATCGCCTCCAGATCGCGTTTGCGGCCGCCCGCCGGGAAATAATTCCACCCCATCGCGCGCCTGGGTCCTGCGGCGGTCTTCAATCCTGTCGCGTGCCAGCAGGAGGGCGTCCACACCAGGGTCCAGCGGGGGTCGAGGACAACTTCCACTTCGTGCGGGTGGCGGGCGTACAGATGCCCGGGCATTTCGTCGTGCGTCCCGGTCGCCAGTTCGAGCTGCATCAGTTCGGCCCTGACCTCCTCCGGTGGGCGGTGCTGGCTGCCAGGCAGCACCCGCAACGGCCCGTTGCTGGAATCGTGACGGTCGAGGGCGGTACGGAAGGAGACCTGGCGGACTTCCGGACTGCCGTCCGCGTGCCACGGGACCTGGCGCCGGCCCGTCCTCTCCGCCTTCGAGGCGTCTCCGATACCGCAGGCGCCCACGTGTACCTTCTCGGCGCCCAGGATGCGCCGCGCCGCGTCCACAATCTCCGGGCGCTCCACCATCTTCAGCACCGGTTCGCCGATCATCAGAAACAGGCAGGCCAGCCGGTTGCATCCCGCGGGGAACTCACTGCGTTCCCACTCCGGCTCCACTTCCTGCTGCCGGTTGTCGACCAGGCGCACGCCTTGCTCCCCCAGGGGATTCGGGATGAGGAAGAACCCGTTGCGTTCGAAGTGCGCCAACTGGTCGTCGCTGATCTTCAGTTGATTCTCCATATTTCAAGCCCTCTCCACGGTTAGCAGTCCATTGAAAAAGTCGCTCTGCAGGCGAGGCCGCGCCGTCAGTAACAACACGGTCGAGGACAAGGTAGAATCGTTACGCCGAATCGCCAAGAGAGAAAGTCATCCGCCTGTTGAACCGGAAACGCTCATCGGGAACCATATATTCCAACCGGTCGCACAGGAAGCGCCCGGCAGGCGCCGTATCCTGTAGCCGCGCACAGAGCTGCAGACTTTCCTCAACGGAAATGAACTCGGCGATTGTCATGTGAGGGGCTATATGGCGTCTGCGATAAACTTCGCCGGCAAACCCGGACGTGCCGTGGAGGACGTCCTTCAAGCGGTCGACCGGTTCCCGCGGCGAGATGCGATACGCGACACCGGGATGCCGCGTCGAAGCACACAACCTGTCATATTGAAGTTTGAACGGACGGACGTCGGAGAGGACACCGCGGATTTCGCAGGCAAGCGCGGGACACCAGACCGCCGAGCGGGGATCGTATCTGGCTCGCAGGCGGTTGATCTCCTCCGACACCTCCGGCGGCGGCAGAATGAGGATGATACCCAGCCGGTAGGCGCGTTGCCAGTCTTCCCATGTCGATGTGTTGTTTACGTATGTGATCAAAGCGATTCCAGCAGGGTGAACCGGTTGCGGACGGCGGCGATGCCACATGGGAACACGTAACGGCCGTTGAATACGCCGATTCGTTCGTGGATCCAGACCTCGTCAATCGGGAGGCATTGAGATTGGCTTAAGTAGCTGTGGTAACGTGACCAATCCGTGTGTCGTCGTCGAGTACTTTCTCGATGGAACGTACAAGCCGCTGTTTGGGGAACGCGCCGACGAGGCGGTCCATTACATTTCCATTCTTGAAGAGCAGCAGGGTCGGCAGGCTTTGAATGCCGTATCGGACCGCCGACGAATGAGAGGAACGAAATCCATCTTTCCGACTTTCAAGCGCCCGGCGTACTCGACAGCCAGTTCCTTCAAAATCGGATCGATAAGCCGGCAGGGTCCGCACCAGTTCGCGCCGACGTCGACGAGGACGGGACGGTCTGAGGAAATCACCTCCGCTTCAAAGGTCGCGTCGGTGAACGTAGCGGGTTTCATAAGTTCATCCTCCTCTCTCTGACAGATTGCGTGGCAGGTCGAGCCGTGAATAACCCGGAAAGAAGAAATCAGGCCTGATGGACTGAATCCTTCCAAGGTCACACATGAGACCGATGTGTTCCGCATTGGGCGAAATCCTGCCGGTCTCCCACCGGGCAACTGTGGACTGGGGAACGTCCAGGATTTCTCCCAGTTTCTGCTGGGTGATCCCCACCGTTTTTCGAAACTCCCTGATCCGCGACCGGTCGAACGGCATCAAAATCTCCAGTGATTATATCATCATTGCTATAAAAATAGCCAAATATAGATTGACTGTCAAGGGTGAAATCGTCCATACGATTTCGTCCGGGTAAAAGTCAGAAATTACGCAGTGGGAAGCGCAGGCGGGAGCTAACCGGTGTCGCGACGATGACGGGTCTGCAAGGGGGGCGCGTCCCCGGGTTCGCCCGGATCTTTGGCGCGGATTTCAGGAGGAGTTTACGACCGCTGATCTCAGGGCGTCATAGCACGCGTTCCAGCGGTCCAACTCGTCCCTGACCGTTTCTTCGTCACCCATTGAAGTCCAGCAGGTGACGCCGTGAATGAACATCAACATCCGTTCGCTCGCCAGTGCCGCCGATTCCTCCTCTCGCCAGGCAGGTTCGCAGACGTCCCGGTACGCTTCGAGAAATGCGGCTTCCACGTTGTCGTCCGCCAGTCGATAACGCGTCGACTCGCCCCATGTCGAATCAGAATGCGACGCCAGATAGTACATCGAAACACAGACTTCGAACACCCGCCGACCTCGTGACGCGTGGTTGCAGTCAATGAACCAGAGGTTGCTCTCGCGATCGATGATCATATTCTGAGGACTGGTATCCACGTGCAGACCGGTTTCGACCAGGCGCGGACGAAGCCTGTCAATCGCTTCGACGCAGTGCTCTGTATCCTTTACGTACGTGACAAACTGATCGTGAAATGCTCTTCCTCTGGTTGAATCCCGCATCTTTCGGACGTTCGCCTGCAACCGGTTGACAGCGAGATGATTCATGGTGAGTCGTTCTTCGTCCGGCAGGTCCCGATATCCGACGCCTGCACTGTGAAGACGGGCGATTTCAGTCCCCGTGAGACGAACGTCCGGTTCATTCCCCTTTTTCGGCGGCCTTCCCTCCACAAACGGGAAGACCTCAACTGTCAACCCCGGTTCCGTCGTCAAAAAGGTCTTCCCGTCAAGTGACTGCAACGGAAGGACGGTTCGTACGCCGAGATCACTCAGGCGCATCTGGAATCGATGTACCTGCGAAAGACGGCGAATGTTTGACAATGAACCCGCTGAGTTCCGCCCGGGTTCGGATATCCGGAGGACGAACGGCTTCCCCGTATTCCGGCACGCGATCCTGACAACATGGGCGATCATGCCGCCCATGTCGCGATATTGTCCATCCCAGAGAATCCCGTATTTTCGACCGAGCCACTCCGGGCAGGGCAGCGCTTCATTCAGGCTCAACTGCATTTCACCTGCCCTGCATTCTCAGATGTGCCGCTGAACGTTGCGGTCCATCACCGATCGTGTCGGCGGCAGGCCCGTTCATCATCGACTCCGATCAGCAGCACGGTTCAGTATTGGAACCCGCGAATCAGGCGTCCGGCGCGGACTCGCTCCGGACTCGCCGTGCGTTGAAATACAGGGCGGCGTGCCCACGCGCGTCGTCGACCGGCCTATGGGTGTGCAGCAGGCCGCCACGTACTTCCGCGGGATATTCCGGGCGGTCCCCCAGGTATTCCAGGTTCAATGCCGCCTGAACATAGGACGGCACGTCCACGCCGGCTCCCACAAAGGGACAGCGGATCCGGAACGGTCCCCGGAAAACGGAGGCGTTGCAGAATCTCCGCAAATACCAGTCGAGCCAGATTCCGTCGAACATCAAAGGATGGGCGGCCAGCGCCAACTCGGAACCCAGGCTTTCAAGCCAGAACAGGCAACGTTCCATCCCCCCGGCGGGCGGTACGGTGTTGCGCCGAATTTGCGCCCACGCCTCCGGTTGGGTACGCCACCAGGCCATCACATTCGCTGCGCCGCGTGCGCCATCCAACGCATCGAGATTGATTTCGAAAACATCCAGTTCGCGCCCGCTTTCGTCGAAGGCTGCAATTCCGAGGCTGAGCATCGAATTCTCTCCCGGCGTCGGCCCGTCAACCTCGATATCCAGGAAACAATAGATCAAGCCCATACAGGTCTCTTTCAGACACTTGATTACGAAAGTCGTCTGGCGAACGTCCGGTCCCTCTATGTCATTCGAAGGGTGGGCGAGGGCATTTCGACCGGCCACTTCAGCAGGCCGTTTCGGCAAGCTTGGCGAAAGCAACGCAGGCAGTATAAACGACATCGCGAGACGGATGAATCGTCGGAAGAACGGTGGGGTATTTCCGGGACAGGACGTCAGGTCAGCCCGATGCTCCGGATTCGGGAACAATAGTGACGTTCAAATGCCGTTCGCAATCGGGAGAATCCCCATGGCTTTCCGCGCCTTTTCGTTGAATCGACGACGACGGAGCCGAAGCCGAAGGCCAAATAGTGGCAAACGTCTGAAACATCAGCCTCGAAGAACCCTGCGTCCCTCAGACGCGAAAACAGTCGATGCGCCGGCCAGGCCGGATTGTGAAGCAGTACGCCGACCAGTATCTCTTTGCTTCCCAGGAACGCCTGTTCGAAATCGATGAATTTGTGGACCACGCCATCCCGCAGGAACAGGTTCCGCGGATTCCAATCCAGTTTGATCAGCACCTCGTCCGAAAGCTCGACATTCGTGACGTTCTCGCCGAGCACCTTGAAAATCGGCGCGCAATCGTCGTCATCGGATGCCAGCCGGGAGAGACTGTCGTGTAGTGAGTCAAGATTCTCATCCGCCCCCCTGCCCTGGAAACAACGGTCTTTCAGGTCCGTACACGGCGCTGGCACGTTGAACAGATGTGCGATCGCGTCGACGTAACGATCGGCCAGCAGGTCCAGATCGACGGTCGTCAGGTCCACGTCGCGCATCAGATCGCCGGTTACCCGCTCGATGACGATATAGGCGTCTTGACTCGAATCCAACAGGGTCGGTATCAATCGAGAACCGCCGTAGTGCCGGTAGAATCCGACTTCACGCCTGAACCTGCCTGCCGGATCGTCGTTTTGATTGTAGGTTTTCCTGACCGAGCCGTCCGGGAGACAGTCGATCCGGCTCTTGCGGCCATCGTATGGCAGCTTCATCGCCTGTACTCGCAAGCGTTGTTACTGTTTGAATTTTCGCGTTGACCGAACGACGGGGCGGATGGGCGAGGGCACGTATAGACCCGGGCGGGGAACAGGGTCCTGTTGCGAAGCTGAACTCCCTCGCCTGACTGACTCAGGTGTGTGCGACATGCTTCATCAGAATGGTCCACAGACCCGCCATTCCGAAGCGTCCGGATTCCTCAGGTTGGACCACCATGGGCTGGAGCTCGAGAATCTCGAAATAGCCTCGAAGAATGTCCCTCAGCCGGTCCTCAGAGAAACCAATCCCCGGTGGCATTTTGCCCTCTTCATATACCTCCCTGTCATCAACGGGCCGCCCGGCCGTCGTGTCAAAGCAGGTCATCCCGAAGATACCGTTCTGCTTCAATAAGGCGCGAATCAGGTTGAGGTAGTCCGGCCTCCGATGCGGCTTCAGATGATGAAAAAGACCTGAGTCGTACGCGATGTCATAGTGGTCGTCAGACAAGGGTGCATCGAAGACGGACCCAATGATAAAATTGACGTCAACACGTTCCTGTTTTTCGATCAGACGCCCCTGTTCGACCGCGGTCTTCGACAAATCGATCTCATCAACCCGACATCCCGCCTTCGCCAGGAAGATTGCGTTTCGACCGATACCGCATCCCAGATCGACCGCACGACCGGCCTTGAAGATTCCCTGTTCGAAGTATCTGACCAGGTTCTCGTCCGGGACGTTCTTTAGAAAGGGAGGGGTCCGGTTCCTCCGGGCGTAGAAGCGTTCCCAATCTACCCCGTCAGGTACGGCAGCATCGACGCGCACCGCGTCTTTAAAGGTATGGATGAGCTTTCCCGGGATTTTTGACATCTTGAGTCACTGATGGTCCGCGGATTGCCTCTGTCTCCAATCCGTTGGAAATTATGACATCTACAAGGTCGATTTCGCCGTAGGGTCAGCTTACAACGTAAGATGAACTCCTGGCATGGGATCAACACCCAAGGGTCTACTGTCCTGACACCCTTGAGACAGAGGTGAGCACACGGGCTTCGCCGGGTTTGGCATATCCGCGGCGTTTTGATGATCAGCGTGATTACGGCGGGTCGCAATAATGCGTTTTTCCGAACTCGACAAAGGATTCCACCTCCCTATTGAGCAGTTTGACCTCACCCGGCTGTGCCGTCCCGTTGTAGGAAGCGAATGCCGCGGTGATCAGCGGCCTCCATTCGGGGTACCGATTGCAGGCCCAGGCGCCGCTCGACCGACGGGCTACCAATCATCCGGTCTAAACGAATACTGAAGGCGAAACGCCAAATCGCCTGGACAGAGCACGGACCTGCCGGATGTTCAGCTCTCGTTTTCCGCTCAGGATCTCCGAAATCACTCCTTGCGAGCCTACCTCCGGCAAATCCGACTGAGTCAATTCGTGCTCTTCCATGAGAAGTCGAAGTGGATCTGCTCCCTCCAGGCTGGGCATGGAACAGTGTTGTTCTTCCCAGGCGTGGACAACGGCGCCCAGTGTATCGAGCAAAGAATAAAGCGGATGTCGCTCATCCGTGCCTACTTCGTCGATCAGGCGGTTGAGCCGCTGCAAGGCCAGGTCGTATTCCCGCTCGTTCCGGATCTTGAGTAGCGTGCTCACTTGCGACCATGATCGCTGAAGCTGTGGGGTAATAACGCTCATGTCCTCCATCCTCGAGCTTGTCGTCATTATCGTCTTCTCTTTGAATGACGGCGATGCACCTTCCGCTGAAGGACTCTATCGGTCTATCCACGCCAAGGACGTAGGCGTCGAGGTTGTCACCGTCAGCCGCCGGCACGTCCTCCAGGAATCCGTAGTTGACAGGATAGACGAACCCCGCCTCAGGATGCCTGGAGCCAATGGGCCGGTCTGTCCTGACCCGTACCGTCTTTCCGATAAACGTCCGTGCGCCGACGAATTCGGCCGTCATGCTTGACCGGTCTCCAGTACTATACAAAATCAACCACCGTCACACAGGGTCGTAGATGCAGGCATCCAGAATGCTCAGCACTTCATTGAGCACAGTCCGCGGCGCACTCGAAACCCGCTCCACCCTCCGGCTGGCGTGATCGACTGATTTGATCTGCTCGACCATAATGTAGCCGCCAACAGCCTGTCCTTCCGGGATCTTCACATGAAACGGGATATCTCGGAACGTGCTGGTGATCGGGCACACCATCGCGAGCCCGGTATGTCTGTTGAACAACGTATTGCTGATGACCAGAGCGGGGCGACGGCCCAATTGCTCGTGTCCGGACTGGGGACTGAAACTCAACATGACAAAATCGCCTTTCTCGGGAACATATCCTGACATCTACCACACTTCCTTCCCCGCGGGCTTTCCCCAGTCCAATGCTTCGACTTGATAGTCCGAAGGCATTCTGGAAATCAGTTCATTCAGATCGTACGTCCCCCGCACTCTGGAAAAGGGTTCGACGATAATCTGGCCGTCTCTCACGGAGACGTTGACCTGATCGCCAACATTGATTCGGGCTTCCGCCATAATTGATTTGGAAAAACGAAGCCCCTGGCTGTTGCCCCATTTCTGTACTCTGGTCACCATCAGTTGCCTCCTCGAAATCATAACGCCAGTGAAGTATATACAAAGTATATACAAGCATTAATCCGGAAGCAAGCGGATTCACAGACACTGGGTCGACGCGTTATTCGGCATGGATCGGCATCAACCTGCCAATCTTTCCATTTGAACGTGGGTAGAATCCTCATTGAAGATTGAAAACCCCAGCCTGCGGTAGAACGCGATACCGCGGGTGTTGATCTTGAGTACCTGAAGGGTTACGGCCTTTTTCTGTGCTCGCGCATCCGCGACAATGCGGTTCATGCACGCCGACCCGAGCCCTTTTCCCTGGTACTCGGGAAGGACGAACATCTGATGGATTCTGACCGAATCGGCTGTGGCGGAGGTGGAAAAGTAGCCAATGTATTTTGATTGAAACCGGATGATTCGGACATCCTGTGAAGTAAACCGCGCATCGTGCATTTTCCGCTGGCGGATATGATCCCAATCCCAGACCTGGTCGATGTACTCCCTGAACGCCGCCTCCTTCACGGCGAAGACGAAGTCGCTGTCCCCCTCGAACGCCTGGCGAATGCTCAATCCATCCATAACAGCGTCGAAATCCCCCCACCGCATCAGCCATCGCCGACCCTCCGACACGCTTCGACAAGCACAGGGACCGAACTCAGGGATCGGCTCGGCTTCTGCGACTCCCCCTCAAGGGGGGAGTGATCGGCCTGTCAATCGGGCACGCGCAATCACTTCCACCTATTTGGTTGCGGTTGAACTACGCGAATCAACGATAGGGCATATCTCGACCACGCGAAAGTCGGGGCGGCACAGGACGCCCCAGGAAGGCAAACCCAATCGCTTCCACAGCGCGAACGGTTCCAGTTCGGAGATCCGGCTCACGAAAAGGCTCAACACGGTGCCATGCGAAACGATGGCGATTTTCTTATGTCGAAACCGATCTGAGAGTCCATACACGGCCTTCGAAAACCTGTCGTGCGCTTGATCCGCCGTCTCCTCGCCGAAGACCAGGTCCGCCGGCCGGCAGAAAAAACGCTCGACCGATCGCTCGAATCGCCCCTTTTCCAGGAAGCCGACGTTGGCGCGCTCGTGTTCGTGCAATCCTTCGACGATTTCTATCGGGACATCCAGCACGCGGGCAGCGATTTCAGCCGTTTCCACGGCCTTGGGTTCATCGCTGCTCACAACCAGATCGAGATCGTATCCGCCCAATTTCTCGCCAAGTATCCGCGAACGAGACCGGCCTTTGTCAGACAGGCGCCACTTCCTGGCCGGGACGCCAGGATCGACCACCGGTAACGAGTGTTTGACGAGAACAAGAAAAGACATCGTGGGGCAATGACTCCTCTCCGATCCGCATGAGAGGCCGAGAACCGGGATCGTAACGCGGTTTGGATGCTGACATCATGTTGTTAAACAAATAGTTACTTCAAGCTTAATACCAGCTCTTTTCCCAATGCCCTGGCCGCTTTTCTCAGCGTCGACAGCCGGATGTCTCCAGCACGGTTTTCCAGGCGGGAAATCGCCGTTTTTTTTGTATGCATCAACCTGGCAAGCTGCTCCTGCGTCAAGCCGGCCTCCTCCCGAGCCTGCCGCAGCAAAACGCCGAATTCGAACTCCTTATACCCTTCCTCAAATCCCTCTGCGAATTCAGGATCGGACGCTTTCCGACTCGCAATATATCTTTCTACATCGCTCATGATTCACGCTCCCTTTGACGATTCAAGTAATCTCGCCTGTACGCCTCAGCTCTTCTAATCTCTCGCGGATTGGTCTTCAGTGTCTTCTTCAAATATCCGTGAGTGAGAGTTAGCCTATTGCCGGTTGTGAAAAAACCAAAGATTCGAAAGGTACCCGTCTGGGTTGGAATCCTGCATTCCCAGATGTCCAGTGTACCGACCAGTTTCTTAAGGAAATGCGGCGGAATCCGGTCTATCCGCTCCATGAGTCTAAACAACCACAAGACCTTCTGAGCATCTTTGGGAGCCAATCTGCCAAGGAAGCTCTCAACCGGACACTTTCCATCTTCTGTGCGATAGAATTCAACACGCATTGCCATTCAGGAGGATAACATATTCGTTAACTTCAGGCAATAAAAAAACGCCGAATGAGATCCCGATAATTCCCGAGACGCGGCTGGTTGCGGCCCTGCGCGCATTATTTATTCGTCCGGGTCAAACGGTTCTTCGGGCGGCTCGCCCCTGGATAGGCTCTCCAGTACAGAATGAAGATCGCGCGGCCAAAACGTCTTTTCAAACCTGCCAACGTCGTCAATCGACCACCAGCGGAATTCGCGGAAGGCCGATGCCTCGCCGCGCGCGGGATTCGCGTCCATGGACGGTTCGAAGGGTTCAGTCTGAACCCAATAGAAGTATTCGTTCTGGCTGTATTCGCGGTTGTCCCACGTGAATTCGATCCGCCTGGTCCATACCATTTGTCCCACTGAGAATCTCGTTGCGCCTGTCTCCTCCGCGACCTCCCGGCGAAGCGCATCCTCGTCAGATTCACCGGGTTCCAGACCTCCACCGGGAGTCACCCAGAACTCATTTCCCGATACCGGTTCCTGGACCCTCATCAGCAGAACCCGCCGGCCCGACGTCAACATCACCGCTCGTACAACCCGTCTCTTGATCATGGCCCTGCCCGTTTTGCGAAAATATCCACCTCAACTCTCCGATGAATCAATCCAGATACCGGACGTCGTTTCGGGAACCCTGTTCGAATCGACTTGCGATGCCAATTCGTCGAGAAGCAACCGTATAGAGTGTTCGTCCCCTTCAATGAAGAGCGGAGCCAAAGGGCCCCGGCCGTGCAGGGTCTGCAGCAGCAGGTCAATCGCCATCATTCGCCGTTCCGGCGTCCTGCAATTCGGCCATGACCGCACGAAATCTTGCGCCGCCTGCGGGTGGCCGGTGGTGAGGGACTTCGCGCTCTTGCGCCAGGCCTGCCAATTGAAGACGTGACCGCAGCCCGGACATTCGAGTCTCTCGTCGCGCTTCTTAAGCCCTTTCCGATAGTCCCTCCACCGTCGTCTGTAGCCACAGCCCCTGCACCGGATTTCGCCGCCCGAATGATGTGCTTTGCCATCGCATGCAGGACATCTCAGCCGTTTATTACCTGCGGATCGATCTCCTCGTTGATGACCGGCCGCATCGGGTTTGCGTATCACGTCGTTGCAATTGGGGCATAGGAGCCGCACCCGCGATCCGACCGAACGTTGGTAGGCTTTGGGATCCCATTTCCTTCCACAGTTGCAGCGGAGTTGGCCCTGGCCCCTTAAGAGAGTGCGGCAATCAAAACAGCGGGGCCTTTTCCGGAGCGCCTTGCGGCACTCTGTCCAGAAGAGCCGCCTGGCGCAGTGCGGACAGTGAAACCAGCGGCCGCGATCACCGTGCCAACCCATGCCGTACAGGGGATCAATTCGACGCTGCACCCGCGTGTTGCATTCAGGGCAGGGCACTCGTCCAAGCTGGAATGCGTCGGCGACAGCCAGAATGTCCGCGCTACGGGCATAGAGTGAAGTGCCAACGTCGTCGAGGGCATGTTTGTCGTAAATGCCCATGCCGGCGAACCGGTAGAGACGCCGGATTCGCGTCTGACTGACTCTCGGCGCCCATTTCAAAGCATTATCGCCCTGTGGCATAACGGATTGTCCTGTTTTGTCAGACAGCTCGCCGGACCATACCCGTCCGTCCTGTCCGGCGATCCGAGTCGACGGAGGGAATATGGTCTTAAAGTGGGACAAGATCAAGTCCCCCCTCCCCCGTTTCATGATTCTACATCCACGGAAGGATATATATAATTTACTGTTATTAAATTATTTAAATGAAAAAAAAATGCGAAAAAATCAGGCGATTTTCTGTAAGCGATAGCTTGTGAGCCGTTCGGTGGGAGGGGCTGAAGAATCCGGTTAATGGTGGGGTATTGACAAAATGCGATGGCTTGCGGTTTCGCGCTGATCGTCAGGGCGGCGACGGTCTCCATCCGGTTCCTGGGCCGAATTGGTTTCGGGGAATCCGCCCGCAGACGTCGCTCATAAGCGATCCTGAATCAAGCCGTCGGCCGTCGGGGAAACAAAGAGAGACTTCCGGATTTCCGGTATCATTCCTGACGTAGGACGTCGGCCGGATTTGCCCGAGCAGCTCTAGCGGCCCGCCAACTGACGGTCAACAGAGCCAAGCCAAGCGCCAATGTGGCAGAGAGCGCGAATGTCCACCAACCGACGTCGATCCGATAGGCGAAGTCCTGGAGCCAGGTATCCGCGGCATAATGGGCCACGGGCCAGACGATGACGATAGCGATAAACACCAGCTTCAAAAAGTCCCTGGACAGCAGGGCAACAACGCCGAAGGCTGACCCGCCGAGAACTTTGCGTATGCCGATTTCTTTCGTGCGACGCTCTGCGGTGAAGGATGCGAGACCGAATAATCCGAGAAAGGCGACAAAGATCGCCAGTCCCGAGAATACACCGAAGATGCGCATCAGTCGAATCTCGTCTATATATAGCCTATCGAAGTCAAAATATGTGTCCAGAAATGTATAGTGAAAATGCACCGCTAGTGCCAATTCAGCGCATTTCTCCCGCAGGAACGATAGAGCAGCAGGAAAAGTACCGGGTCGGAGCTTTATGACGAATTCCGGAGCATGCCAGACATATCCTGGATCCATATTCAGACGTAACGCCATTGGTTCGATTTCGTGGTGTAGCGACCGGATATGGAAATCCTGCACGATACCCACAATCGTGCCGTTCGATTCGACTAAGTCTCCCCAATTCATATGAACCTTCTGACCGGTCGTTGTTCCAATACCCATAACCCGTGCAGCCGATGCATTTAATATAACTCCGTCATAGGACCTGCTGGCGAATATGGACCTGAAATTCTGCCCGGCGATCAGTTCAATTCCTAGTGTCTTAAGGTAATCCTGATCGATATACATTGTCTTTATTCTCGTCGGTTTGCTTTCAGGCGCGTCTATCAATGTATACGTGCCTCGACTCCAAATGTGGTTACCTGGCACGTGAGTTGCAAAAGACACGCTGAGTATATTCGGGTTTCGCTTCAGTTCGTACTTTATCGTCCGGACGCGGCGCTCAACGGAACGCACGTCATTGTCGATTCCCCGTGCATCGAGTACAACTACATCCCGCTTATCAAAGCCCAGATTCTTGTATCTGATGAAATGCAACTGCCTAATCACCACGATTGTTGCTCCGATCAGACCGATGGAGATTACAAATTGGAAGACGATAAGGCCCTTGCGAAATCCTGCGCTCCTGGGTGTAGCTCTTGACAGATCCTTCATCATCACGATGGGACTGACATGCGAAAGGAAGAATGCCGGATAGCTCCCTGCCAGTATGCCGACAACCAGTGCGCCAACGCTCAACGTAAGAAGAAAACGTCCGTTGTAGTCGACCGCAAGGGACCTGTTCACGGCAGCATTCAGGATTGGCAGGAACATCTCCGTAAGCATTACGGCAGCGGCAAATGCAATTGCCGCGAATATAACCGCTTCACCCAGGAACTGCTGTATCAGTTGCCGGCGGTGCGCCCCCATGACTTTGCGCAGACCCGCTTCCCGTGCCCGGCTGGCTGAGCGCGCGGTTGCCAGATTCATATAGTTCGCGCAGGCAATCAACAGGATCAGAACACCCACAGAACCAAACAAGTACAGTTCATTTATGTCGCGATTAGCGCCCAGTTCCCGCTCCATATGAGAATGCAAATGGATATCCGTAAGGGGCATAAGCAGGCATGGCATACTCGACATCCGCACGCGCGAGACGGATTTGTCGCCTGCATCGTCTGGTGTGAACTGATGTGGCAGCCAGACACTGATTTTTTTCGCCAATTCACCAGGTAATGCCTTCTCGCTGAGAATAAGATAGGTGTAGGCGATACCTTGCTGCAGTTCACCGTCCGGATTGTCCGCATAAGGCACCAGTCCCTGGAAGTTAAAGTGGGTATGCCGCGGAATCTCGTCAAGTACCCCCATGACCTTCACCGTTCTCTCAGATGAATAGCCCGCATGTATTCTCAATGCCTTACCCATGGGGTCAGCGTCGCCGAAGTAGCGTTTCGCCATGTCCTGGGATATCACGATCGCGTCAGGCGACGTCAGCGAGGTACCCGGATCTCCCTGCACAAGTGAAAACGAGAATACGTCGAAGAAGGTCGAGGTCGCATACAACAACCCTTCCTCGGAAAATTCACGGTCCCGATATGACATCCGGGTACCTGTCTTTGATACACGCGCAATGCGGACGGCCTGTTCAATATCGGGAAAGTCCGCAACGAGCTTTGGTCCAAGATGTGCAAAAGTCGATGCATCATTCCAGGTAGAGAACCGATAGATGCGATCGGCGTGCTGGTGAAATCGGTCGTAACGCAATTCATCCTCGATTAACAGCCCAATCATCAGGCAGCACGCGATCCCTACTGAAAGCCCGACGATATTGATGGCCGAGTAGAGCTTGTAGCGACGCATATTGCGAAAGGTAATGAGAAGCACGTTTCGAAACATGACTGGGCGTCCCTGATGTACCAGTTTGGCAGGAGAAAGACGTCCGAATTCAACAGGCGATAGATTGATCCAGATAAAACAATATCCGTGCCACATGTACATGTCACGGTTTAACAGTCAGTTATTGCAAAAGAGAAATTACCGAAGCAATCGGAAAGTGTTCGTTTATGGGACAGTATTGTTCGAAAACGGACACTAAAGGCGTTGGACCCTCACCCCCCATCCTCCGCAAGCAGCCAATAAGCTGTCAGCACTCAGCTCTCAGCCGTCAGCTTGAACCAAAAACCAATCAGTTGACGTCAGCGCGGTGAGGAGTCAGGATCGGATGGGGCGCGTCGAGGGCAGGATGCCCTCGGTCCGGAGGAACGGAAATCAGTGGACAGTGGCAAGTGGTCAGTGGTCAGTGAAAAGCGTGGAGACCGGAGAGGAAATGAGTGCCTAAGAAACGGGTAGACGTTAGACGGGAGAGGGGAGAGATTGGCTGCCGTGTGCAGGTTCATCTCTTGCCGGAGGCATAAAGGTAGAACCAATCGGGCAAGGATGTCATCTACCGTCTTGCGTCTCACGTCTCACCGCCATCAGGGGTCCTATCCCCCGGGTCCGAAAAGCAGCAAACGCAGCTATCAGCCAGAAGCCGTCAGCTTGAACGAAAAGCAACCCATTGACGTCAACGCCGTGAAATGAAAGGACCAACTGGCGGCGTTTCGAGGGCAGGATGCCCTCGCTCCCAGGGAGAAACGGGAGACGGGAGTACGGTGAGATATTTCTGGGACCGGGAACTACACCAGCCCGAGGTCCTCATAGATGGCGCTGTTGGTCTCTCTGTTGCGCACCTGGTGGGCGCGTTCTCCCGGTGTGCCGTTGAAGATGCATACGACGACGAGACTCGCATCGGGGTCCACGAAGGCGATCGACGACTGATAGCCCGCATTGCCAAACGTACGAGGTGCGGCGTAGCGCCCGAAACCGTAGGGAACCGAGTCTTTGCCGTAGATGTTGGAGTTGACATAGAATCCCAGACCCATATCCACAATGTGACCCAGAATTTCGTCCTTCATGCCCGTTCGATGGCGGGCGGTAATCGCTTCAACGGTCTGGGGACGAAGCAGTTGCTTCCCTTTAAACGTGCCTTTCCCGAGCAGCATCTCGTAGAAACGGCCCAACTCCCTCGCCGGTCCCCTTCCACTGCCACCAGGCACACATCGACCGATCGTTCGCTGCAAATCCACGCTGTAGTGCGACGGCTCGGGCGCTCCCCCGGCGGTATCGTACATCAGTCCGATCCGGTCCCTTTTCGCCTGGTACGTGGACGCATCCATCGAGAGGCTGCAGTTGGGCATATCCAGCGGTTCGAAAATTTCCTGATGCGCGTATATGTCGAATACCCTGCCGCTCTTGCGCGAGACGATCTCGCCGAGCACAAACCAGGCGTTCGCCACGTCATACCGCGCCCGTCTCCCTGGCAACCAGTCGTCCCGCAAGGGCGCATCGCAGATGGCGGCGACGATCTCGTCCCATGAAGATTCAAACCACGCGATATCCACGGGGCCGATTCCGCCGGTATGTGTCAACAGATGCCGAAACGTCAGACCCGCTTTTCCGCCGGCGCCGAATTCCGGCAGGTGGAGGCAGACGGGATCGTCGATCTCGATCTGACCCTGCTCCCACGTCTGTGCGACGGCAACCGCGGTGATACCCTTCGTCAACGACATCCAGACGGTCATCGTATCACTCGTCATCGTACGGGTTGTCGTCGCGTTCCCGACGGCCGCGTCTGCAACGACATTACCTTCTATTGACACATAGAGCTGCGCACCCAAATGGAGGCCATCTCTGACGCCTGCATGAAGGAGATCAACGGTCCGTGTCAGCGGTACATCCATCGGCTATCCTGATTTCCCATCGCTTCGGATCCAGCCAGAAACGAATCCGTCCCAGCGCGTCGAGGGCAGGATGCCCTCGCTCCCGGAGGAGCCGGCGGTCTCCACTGCTCCTCACTCCGACCCGCCCGTCGACGTCCGGTGCAGGTCCGGGTCCTCCACGGCCTCGTAGATCACGCCGCCCTCGACGTTGCGCGGCATGGGCGCCCCGGTGAGATAGCAGACGGTGGGCGCCACGTCGATGACGCGCACCTGGCGCTCGAGCGGTCCCGCCGACCGCACGCCCGCGCCCGCGGCGATGAAGGTCGAGTGCTGGCCGGCCATGCCGAAGGCCACCGAGGGCAATTGCTTGCCGTGTGCGCCGTCGAACTCAGGGCGCAGCGCGTACACCACGTCGCCCACGCGGTCCGACCACAGGTTTACCATCTCCGCGTCCTCCCGGGTCAGGGCGAGGGCGAAGGTCCGCCGCCCCGTCTCCGGGTCCCTGTGGTCGTACAGCGCCTGGATGATATCCTTGCACACGTTGTCATAGTCCGCGGGATCGACGATGCCGCCGGGCTCCCGCCCCTTCAGGTTTACGAAGATGTGCACCAGACCCACGTCCGCCGCCCGGGTGCGCGTCCAGTCGATGCGCCGGTCGGGGCCGTCGCCCTCGTACTTCAGGAACCCGGCCTGCTCCAGCACCGAGGCGACGTTGACGACGGTGTGCTGCTGAGAAGTACCGCCGTGGTCTGAGACCACGAAGAAGGCCGTGTCGTCCCCGGCCAGCCGGCGCAGGCGGCCGATCCAGCGGTCGATGGAGGCGTAGGTACGCTCCACGCCTTCCCGGCAGCGCCGCTGTACCTCCGGCGGCGCCCCTGAGTGGGGATCGGCGGCGCGCAGGAAGAAGTGGCTCGTATAGTCCGAGGCGTGGGTCTCCGTCATCAGCAGGTCCCAGTCGCGTGAGCCGGCCAGATACTCCGCCACGTCGGCCAGGCGCTGGTGGTGGAACTCGAGCAGTTCGAAGTAGGTGTTGTCGTCGATCAGGCCCAGGGCGTCGCGGCCCGGGTTCTGCAGGAAGTTGCCCACGTGCCGGTCGATTTCGCCGGCTACGGACGGGGGCTTCGTGTACCCGTCGGGCGGCCAGATCTGGGGGATGAACAGCTCGAAGGCGTCTGCCCCGGGCGTCAGCGTGATCAGCTTCGCCCGCACGTACCCACTCACCTTCCCGCCGTCGATCTCGAAGGGGTCCAGCCACCAGTCGCTCCAATCCCCTACCGCCAGATCGGCGAGCGGTTGGGAGGCGTCCTTCGACCGGCACAGACGCACCCGGTCGTAGCCATTTGCGCCGCTGGCGTAGATCAGCGCGTACAGCGGCACGGGGACGCCCTTACTCCCCCGGTTCATGCCCTCGCGGCCCCTCGCCAGGGGTTGGATGGCGAGGACCGCCTCCTTCAGGGGCCGCCCGGACTCGGGCACTCCGGTCCATCCTCTGGCGTCAACCAGGGTCACGGGGTCGAACTCGCGCACCCCCTGCAGGGCGCTCGGGTCCAGGGTCTCCGGGTCGCGCTGGGCCTCGAGCCGCCTCGGCGCCCACTTGCCTCCGACGAAGAGGTGATAGCCCGCCACCTGGTGGTGGTTGGAAACGCCGGGGCCCGTGCCCTCCACCTGCACCCCGGAGCGGACCGTGGGCGGCCACGACATCTCCCACTTCACCAGGATCGGCGTCTTACCGCCGCGCTCGAAGGCGTTCCAGATGTACTCCGAGCGAGACAGGGAGGTGTCGATGCCCCAGAGTGTGCGGTCCAGCGGCTGGCCCACGTGTCGGATGTTAAAGTCCAGAATCCCGTGGGTTCCCGGCCACGAGCCAGTGGACAGGGCCGTCCAGCCCGGCGGCGTGAGCGTGGGAAAGACGCCGACCATGGGCCGCCAGACGCCCGCCTCCATCAGCGCGCGCACGTTGGGCATGTGGCCGGCGTCGGCCATGTTCTTCACGATTTCCATGCTGGCGCCGTCCATTCCGGCGATGATGGCGCGTCTCGCGGGAGCCGTACTCATGAGATCTCTCCTGATGTCTAGATGAAGTGGCTGGCGGCGAAGCGGGTGGAACTCCCTACGGAAGGCGCGGGATGACCTCTTTCGCCATCAACTCCATCGAGCGCTTCATCTTCGCCTTGTCATCCCAGTCGTGGCCGATCATCAGCACCGTGCCGAAACCGCCGGTGACGTCGTACAGATCCCGCAGGCGCCGGGTCACGGTTTCGGGACTGCCGACGATGGCGATTTCATCGATGAAGTATTCGCGTGAAATGTCCGCGTCGGACATCGCGGGGTCTTTCTTCGGCAGGTCCAGCATATTGGCGATTTCGAGCATGCCGCGAAGGTACATCAGCGAATCGGCGAAGGCGCCGCCCAGCGCGTGCTCGCGAGCCTTGGCATCGGTCTCGCCCACGCAGATGCTCCGCGAAATCCGCCAGTCGCTCCGGTCCGGTTTCCGCCGCCCCGCGTCCGCGGCCCCGTCACAGATCATCTCCCAATGCCGTTTGATCTTTTGCGGAGGCGCCATATTGATGCTGATGGGCAGGAACCCGCGCCTGCCAGCCGTGGTAGCCGCCATCGACTCTTCCTTGACGATGCTCATGGCGATGGGCGGATGGGGCTTCTGATACGGCTTCAATACCTCCCCCAACCCGAGTTCCGGGACCTTCTCCGCCATCGCGACGTTCCAGAAATTGCCGTTGAACTCGAACGGACCGTCTTCGGTCCAGAGTTTCAGGACGATGTCCATCGCCTCCAAATTCATCAGCCCCTGGGTGCGCGGGTCCGGCAGGTCGAACAGCGGCCAGTCGGTCGGCACGCCCCCCTGTCCGAAGCCGACGTTGATGCGCCCTCGGGACAGGTGATCGAGGTAAGCGAGACGGACCGCCACGTTCGCCGGATGATGTTGGGTCATGATGGTGACGCCCGTGCCCAGTCGGATGTTCTCCGTCTGCGGAAGGACGTGGGCGATGAAGACGTCGTTGGCGGGAATCGGCTCCCACGTCGCGGTATGGTGCTGGCCGATCCAGGCCTCGGCAAATCCGAGCTCCTCGGCCCACAGCACGCACTCGATATCTTCTTCGAACGTCTGCGTTCGATTCTTTTGCGGCGGATGCAGCGGCATCATGAACGTCCCGAGATTCATTTTCCGTTCTCCCGAACCGTTTGTAATGAATCGTCTCTCTTCGTCGTCTTCTTCATTCACGACCCGAAACATGCCTGTTTTTGCTTTCGCTGTCGCCCGGCTTACCGTTGGTCCTCTTTGATCGTGTCATTTCCCGGCTTCCGCAGGCTCTCGAAAACCGCGGCTGACAGGATGATCAGGCCGCCGATGATTTCCCTGTCCGACGGGATGGCTCCCAGCAGGATGATCGCGATGATCACGCCGTAGACCGTTTCCAGCGCGAGCGTGACGCCGACAACCTTCCCGGAAAGGTGACGCTGGCTGTTGACGAACAGAATCCTTGCGAATCCAGTCAACACCACCCCAAGCGCCACCACGAGCAGGAGGTCCCTGGTACCGGGCAATTCGAAAAGGGTTTCATTGTAAATCAGAAACGGGAGGAGGAGCAGGCCCGCGATGCCCATTTCATACGCGGAAATGTCCCAGCTATTGTACCTGTCGATGATCCGTTTCTTGCGTATCAGGATGAAGAGCGGGAGCATGGCGCCAGAGGCCACGCCGTACAGAACTCCCTGAAAATTCGCATCGGACAGATCGAAACCGGGCGCCAGGCAGTAGACCCCGATCAGAACCGCGACCGCACTGGCGAAGTCGACTGCCCGCAGTCTGACGTTGAAGAACATGCTTTCGAGGAACACCATCAGCACCGGGTAGGTATACGTGGTCACCAGGCCGATTGCGACGGTCGAGACCCTGATCGACTGGAAAAAGAGCACCCAGTGGACCGAAAGCAGGACGGCGATCGCCGAAAAGGTCGCGAGGTCGTTCCAACTCTTGATCGGGCTGCGGCTCTTCAGACGCCTGGCGATGACGAAAATGACGATCGCCGCCAGAGACGTCCGCCAAAACACGATCTCATATGGATCGAGCTCGACCGCCTTTCCGAGCGGCGCGATGAATCCATACAGGAGCGTCGCAACGTGCACCTCAATGAGCGCACGCGACCTATGGGTCATCTGTCGATCCTGCCTCGACGATAATTCCCTGGGAATACCCGTCATCGCGTACTCCAGGGATAGCCGGACGGTCGTGTATTTGCATATCCGCGTTCAGGCGGGATCCCTTTTTCTTCAAAGTATACCTGACCTCCTCGTAACCGTCCTTCAATTCGACTTCCCCTCTCTTCCAGCCGAGATGTTCATAGAACCCCTCGGCGCGGGTGTTCGTTTCGGTTTCCAGCCAGATTTCCTCGACGCCAAACTGCCATAGCCAGTCAACCGCGGCGTCCATCAATCTCCGGCCGATCCCGCGGCCTTCGTATGCCTGCCGAACGAAGAGAGCCCAGATCAACCCGGAATCGGCATTCGCGATACAGAAACCGACGGTCCGGTCGACCGCATCCGCGACCCAGCACCTGCCGTCAGTCCGCATAAAGGTGGCGGCGCGCTCAGGCGTGATCCCGGACGCGTCCAGTTCAGCAGCCGTCATCGCGTTTTCCGTCGTCGCCGTGCGAATCTCAAAGATAGCGGGAATATCGCCTGTATTGGCCTCGCGGATGACAATCGCATTCGTCGTCAAGTCGATGTTCCTGTTTGGAATACCCCTTTGCCTCCGTTAGCAGCCCATTGAAAAAGCCCATCCGGGCTGCGTCCGGCCCTTGTGACCGAAATACGGCGTTGCGCTCCCTCCCCGAATCCAGGGATGCGCGTCGGTCGCGCGCCTTGTCTTCGGCCACAATGACTCGGCCTCGCCTGCAGAGCGACTTTTTCAACGGACTGTTAGACTCCTTCCACACAGGCCTTCACGACACCAACACTTTTTCCCCATAATCCTGCAGCAAACTGGCATTCAGTTTGCCCGGTTTCCATTCTTCCTCCGTGCCGATCTCTTCAGCATGTCTTCCCTGCAATATCAGCGAAATCCTTGACTTCGATGAGGTTTTTGTTGTACTTTTAATTGTCACGTTTGGACCAGTCCGAAAAGGAGAATTACGATGTCAGATCCGTCTGTTCTGAATGAGTTGGAAAAAAACATCAGTCGTCTGACGCTCGATGAGCAGTTGCAGCTTATTGAGAGGGTGAGTCACCGAATACGCGCTGACGTCATGGCGAAAACTGATTTAGATGCTGAACTAAGCGAAATGGCCGCCGATCCAGAGATTCAAAAGGAACTTCGGGAAATCGAGATTGAAATCTCGGCAAGTAACAGGACGACCTGAATGACTTGCGGCAATTGAACGTGACCGGTTCGCCTCTTTTCTGCTCGTTTCTTTCCCGCCGATCCCCCATTCAGCTGTATATCCCAATCGTCAGTCTCCTTACTTTTGCCGACGCTTCCCCATCCGCGAGCAGGGCCGTCCGGATTGCGGGAGCCAACACCTGGTCTGACGGAAAGCCCTCCGGGCCGCAGGAGACGTACGAATATCCCAGGTGCGCCTGGGCGGTTCCGGACTCGCTGTTTGCAATGACGGCCAGGTCCATGTCCTCGATCACCGTCCCGTCGCCGGAAATCTGGCCGTCGCCGCCTTCGGCGAAGAGGACCCTCTCACCATCCGAGTTCCCGTCCCGCAGCAGAAGCCGCACGCGGCCCTCCTCCGCCACGCCGGCATCGCCCGGTACCGCTCCCAACTGTATCGCCGAGTTTCCCTCCGGGTGAGATCCGAGGCCCAGGGTCAATTCCGCCGGCCCCGCCACGGTCACCCCAATCGCCTCCAATTCCAGCACCTTCACCACCGACATGCTCAGCGGCGCTCCCCGGAGGGTCACGCCGTCGCCAACGCTTCCCATCGCGATCATCTCGTAATGGCTTCCGTAGACATCCGTATAGTTATGCGTCGAAGCCGTGGACGATCCGGTAAGCGATTCGCACATCCAGTCGGGGCGGCCATGGGTGAAGTTGACTTCCTCGACCTCCACGTGATACGTCGTTCGCAACAATCGTCGGTTCATGGTTTATCTCCCGCCATGCTATTGTCCGAATTCGAAAGGCGCGGTTTTCCGATCTCTACTTCCACTCGATGACTGCCGCGTTGATCCCGCCGCAGAGCAGGTAGAGCCTGCCCTCGTGGAACACCGGGAAGGGCCAGTGTCCGGAATCCAGGATGCACCCCATATCCTCGTAGGGTCCCGTCACGTCGAAGCCTTCAGAAAGCGCGCCGGAAAGCCCTCGATCATCGTTGAAGAGCATCAGCCAGCGGCCCCATAAACGGACGAGGATCGACGCGAACGGACCCCGGCTGCCCGGCGTATTCCCCATCAGCGGCTTCTTCGACAGCCGCCAGTGGATCCCGTCGTCGCTCAACGCCAGGCCGGCCACGGTCGTCACGCCGTCCGCCTGCGCGTTCCACCCGAGCCCGTTTCCCTGGAACGTACCGATGAACATGGGTCCGTCCTTCACCACCCGGACGTAACTCACGCTCTGGCCGTACCAGTGATTCTTGAGGTTGGGATGCGTTGTCATGATCGGGAACACCTTCTGCTCGAAATGCACGCCGTCGCTCGACGTGGCCAGCGCCGTCGGCTGTCTGCCGGACGGGTGCACGCCATGGAAGTACATGTAAACCTCGCCGTTGTGCATCACGGCCGAAGGAGACGAAATGTGCTTCGTAAACGACGTCGCGGAGAGTTCGAGTACGGCCGTGCGCCACGTCCACGGACCCAGCGGGTGCGCCGCCGTCGCCAGCCAGATTTCGGAGCCGTCGTGCGTCGCGACGTAGGCGTAGTACGCGTCGATCGGGTCCGGAAGTACCCCCGCCGTCGGTAGAACCGAGATGTACGTCGCGTCCTGCCCCGCGAACTCCTGGTCGTCGGTCGCCGTCAGGACCGGATTCCCCTCGTAATGCGCCGCCTTCGGAAGGTGGAACGACATCTGTCCCGCCGCGGCCGCCGCCGTGAACTGTGATGGAAAGGTCTTCATAGGATCTCCCTTACTGTATACGTTGTATACGTCTACATGCCGGCGATGCCACCCGATCGAAGGGCGTTGACCAGATCGAGGAACGAAACATAGATCTCACAGTCCGCACCGGCAAATCGAAACCTGTCCTGGTGCCCTTGCAAAACGACAAGCGGACGGCATCCCACGGCTCGGGCGACCGCCACGTCGTGGTCCGTGTCGCCGATTAATAGCGTCGCGGACGGATCGAGATTGAAATCTTCAATCAGGTCGCGGCATCTCTGCGCTTTCGACGCAGCCAGTCGATCGGAAAGCCCGTACACGCCTTTGAATCGACCGTGAATCCCGTGCATGCCCACCCACGCAACGACCATTTCCTCCTGGGCAGCCGACAATACGAACTGATCGATTCCCTGTTCTTCCAGGTGCTCCAGCGCCTCCGCGATTCCCGGATTCAGTGAACACGATCCGACACCGGATTGGTACACGCTGTGGAATTCATCAGAAATGTCGCCTTGCTTCTCTCTTTCCAGATCGAATCCGAGACTGCGATAGTATTCCGATACGGGAAACCGGAAAACCCGTCTGTGCGCCGCTTTGTCAATTGCCGGCAGATTCCTCCTGCACAACACTTCGTTGATCGAGCCTGCCGCCAGTTCCACGTCGTCCAGTATGGTGCCATTGAAGTCCCAAATGACTGATTTCATGTCACTTTCGAGAATTTAGCCATTTTGATTCATAGAACGAAACTTAGTAGAGTCGGGATGTGGCGCGGTGGTTTAGGAGTGGCCTATCTGTTTCCGCCCCTTTCGTCTGGCGGTGCCTCAATAGCCGCTCCGTGCTCCGTTTCCACATCCCGCTCGTCGAACCGGACGTGCGGATTTCCCGCATCCGGCTCTCCGACGGACGTCGCCTTCAGGCACACGCTGCCCGCACTGCCCGGACAGCTTCACCTGAAACCCAAGCTTGCTCTGGAGTCGCCTCATCTACTTTTAGAGGAGGTAATAGGCTTGCGCCACTCTCCCGACCGTTGTCCCCTTCACAAGCACATCCGAAGTCAGGCCCCTTCCCTCCACCGGCATTACCCGGCTTCACGGGTACTACGAGCCTGTCCGCCACCCCATACGGCCCGGCCTGTCCCTCACGGGCGTCCGGTTGGTGTCTATACACCACCGCTGGGGCTTCCCGTGTTGCGTCGGATCTCCTTGTATACGTGCCTTCGCCATTACCCCGGCGGGACCGTTGGATGCACGCGTTGCTCTCTTTTTCCAACGACGGCGGCCTTCCCCGATCCATGGGCGGGTCGGCTCCCGCATTACCTTTTTCGAGGCCTGCTCAGCGTTCACTGCACGTTTCGGCCCGCATACTCGCCGAGTCGCCTTGCGACCCTTTACACCGGAGGCTTCGGAGATGTCGTTACCTTCACCCCCGCTCCGGTTGCTACCGACTGTAGCAACATTTGTCGGGTGGGACTCTCACCCACTGGAGTTCCGCGCCTTTTCACGGCGCACCATGGATGGACAGGATGAAAACCAAAGAGCACGAGAAATGCACGAGAAAACGAGGAAAACCAAAAAGCGCGAGAAAACGAGTAACGGCGGTGAATCGATTCACCATAGACCGCACGTCATCACTCCCACCACCGAGATCCCTGAACCTTAACGGTTTTCCGTATGTCATACTCTGAATATTCAGAAAAACAACAGGTTATTCAAGAAACGGAGAATTTTCGTGAATTATTCACTTTAGCTCCCAGGAAAAACACATCCACTCTTTGAACATAATCCCCGCCAGCCAGCCACTCCAGCGGGGATTTGTACACGCAGCAGATTAATTCGAACTTAGCCAGTTATAGAGTTCTGCTCCGACAATTCGTCGTCACTCTTTCGCCTGGATGCGCGGTGCCCGGTGCAGAAGCCAGGCCGATTCGATATTTCTGACCGCTGTGTATGGGCAGTTTAATCGGAGCTTGTCGAAGGGGGGCTACTTGCAAGACTCGTCGGTAGATTTCTTCGGGGCAATTCCCCGATCAGAACGCAGATGGTCGACGAACTCGCCAAAGCGCTTCCGGTCAGGTCCCACCTTCCTCACCCGCAGATTCTTCAAGTCATACTCGGCCCGCATCCCATCCTGCATCGGTACCCTATCCATTTTCAAATGCGGTCTCCCTTTGGTAGGGTCGTCGTCAGTCCACTGAACACACGTTCTGCGCGATTCCGTCTCAAAACGAGAAGCTGTCATCCGGCAACTTTGGGCTTCTTCCCAACGCCGTGCTTCGGATACGTTAGCCTTCCTTTGTGTCTTTTCTCTTTTTCGTGTAGTCGTTCTACAATTCGACGAATATCGTGGTTGCACTCTTTTGCGATCTGTCGTCGAACTGCGTGAATTTCCTCAACGATAGGGTCCTTCCACATAATGCGTTCCTTTTTTTTCATGTTGCCAGGTAACAAAAAGGCGTTGGATTCCCTCCACCGCATCAGCCATCGCCGGCCCTTCGACAACCCTTCGACAAGCTCAGGACAGCGGCTCAGGGCTCGGCTCGGCTTCTGCCTGCCTGCCGCGCTCCGCTTGGCGCAGGCAGGCGACTCCCCCCTCAAGGGGGGGGTGATTGAACCGTTGAACGGGCGCGCGATTTGACTTGCGTCGATTTGGATGCGGCTGAGCAAAGCGAAGCCGCGCCAGGCCACCTCGACACGGATAGTGTTACCTATGTGCCCGAACACCTGTTACCGCATGTTCCCGGTCAATGCGGAAATATAGACGCGAATGCTGATGGCTGCAAGGTCGATTTTCGAAGATTCCTAAATTCGGCGCGGCGAGGAACGCCTGAATCCTGTGTTATTCAGCCGGGATCGTTCGATCCGGCGTCAGCCGTAGGGCGTTCAGTCGCTGCGTCCGATAGCGTCAAGAAGCACTTCGATCCCCTTCTTCAGGATTGGATCTTCAGAATCCCCGCAGTCTGCTTTCAACGGATCGACAACCACGGATGGGATATACGCGCTTCTGGACGATCCGGCGAACTCTCGAGAGGCTGGGTCTCGCTTCAGCGTGCCGTTGAAGACTTTCTGCTTGGTACATTGGAACCCGATTCCCGTGTGGGGTATCCGCATCGTGTAGACTGACCCCTCCAGCCCGGCCATTGCCGTTCCCACAACCGTCGCTCTGCCTAAAGCATCCAGGCTGATTGCCAGCCCCTCCCCGGCGCTTCCCGTCCAGCGGTTCACCAGGATAACGACCGGCTGTTTGTATTGCCACTCCCCTCCCGGTTCGACCCCGCTCAGAAATGGTCGTCCGCGTCGAGGCACGGTTCGCTGGTACACGCGTTCCCGGTCGATCAAGCGTCCGATAATTCCTTCAACGACTGCCGTATTGCCGCCGCCGACTCTGCGAAGATCGAGGATCAATCCTCCGGTGTCGCGCAATGCGTCCAGCGCGGCGTCGAAAAGCTCCAGGAGTCGACGGTCCGCCAGGTCGCCGTTGATGATCACGTAGCCGATGCGGGTTTCGATGGTACGAAATTCGAGCCTTGTCCGGTGGCGTGAATCGTATGCGGCATCAAACGCTTCGGGCGGGATGGAGACGCGCTTCGTCTCGCCCTGGTATCTGACTCCGATCGTCCTCGTCTGATCCCGATATCCCGCGAGCACCTTTCTCAGCGTCCAGCCCTTTATTTCGCCATCGACCTGGACGAATGACGCGCCTATCCGTTTTCGGACAGCGTCTTTGATCGAATTGCCGTTAAAGCGAAGTATCTCCATCCCCGCACACAGACCCGCGGCTTGCGCGGGAAAGCCCGGCCTGACGCCTGTGATTACCGCCTTCCCGTACTTCCATTCAGCCCATATGTCCGTCCGCGACGGGACGATGTTCGGAGTAGATGCCGTATGCGTGTTCAGATGGACATGGTCGTCGTACAGCTCCTCCAGGACCGTCTCCATCAACGCGACAAATTCCGACGTCGTGGCCACTGACCGGACTCTCGGCCTGTAGATCGTCCTGACCCGTTCCCAGTCCGTCTGCTTTTCATCGAAATAGACGTAGTCCGTTCTGAACGTCTCCCAGAGAAAATCGAAGTCTTCATCATATTGCTCCGCGGTCAGTTCGCCCTTCGCGAACGCGATGGAATAGCTGAGGAAATTGAGCGTCACGATCGCGCAGAATACGAACACAAAGAGCATCGCTTGCTGCCTCTTTGAGTAGGATCCCATGCGTTATATGACTTTTCTAATCGAGTCGGGCAATTCGGCCAGCGAGCCAATTGTAAGGTCGAATCGATCCGATTCACTTCCCCCGATCTTGACTGTCTTTGCGCCAAGCTTCCTGGCGGACAGAAGGGGAGCCTCGGCATCGTCCACAATGACTGACGCTTCCGGTCGGGCCCCGACTTCCCTCAGAATCCGCGGGTGGAAAGTGCTGTGCCCCTTTTGAAAGCCGACCAGATCAGACCCGAATGGTGTGCCTATCCGTTCACGGACACCCATGCGCGCCAGCACGGTTTCGATCGCCCAGGATAGATTGCCGGATGCCGTATGGATTTCGAAATCTTCGGCCAGGGACCTGATGGCTGCCGCGGATCCAGGAAAGACCGCATTGGTATTCATGTACACGTGCGTGAGTACACGCTCGGCAACGTCCACACGTTCCTCGAATGTGCAGGGCGCTTTTTCACCCACTTCGTCGCACAGTTGCTGCACCCAATCCGCGTGGAGGCGGTCCCACCACCGGGACAGATTCAGTTTCCGCAATCCCAACGCCTCTCTGTACTCTTCGCTCCCACGATTCCAGACATTCAACCATATTCTGTCCTGATGTTCAGCCCAGATACTGGCGTCTCCACCGAGTAATTCGCTGAACCGGGTTCCTGCCAACCTGCTGCTTTCTGATTCCCACATCGCGTTGTCGAGAATCACGCCGTCCAGATCCAGAAACAGAAACTTCCGTTCGTTCTCGTGCATCACATTTCTCGTTTAAGAAGCGACAAAAAAAAAATCAGAAACTACAAAACACGCGAAAAGAACGAAAAAACCGTAGCTGAAATCAATCGCCACGATAGTCCTGCCTGCAGCGCGTGTTTGCGTGCCTGCAGCGCAGGGGCAAAACACATTCGGCCGAACATCAATCAAGTCTGGTAGGAATAGATGATAGCGGCGTCAGTGAGAGTCCCGGATAACTCGGCGACCGACGGTACCCAGATGAGCTGCATGCGCCATCGTCGGATGATCTCAGGCATCGCATACGATTCCGAGCCGATGGCTTCGACCGGTTGTCTGGAGACATATTCGTTACTGGGAACCTTGAAGAAGTGGCGTTTTTCGAAAACATAGACGTTGGCCTGAAATTCCATGATCTGCCCTTTGTCTTCGCTGTTTACGAAGATAAAGCAGTTCTTGTCCGGATCGGTCTCGAACCCCAGGGATTTCAGCTTGCGCCTGGCAGATACAGAGTTCCTGACCCGTATTCGATGAATCCCGGGAAACAGGTGAATGGATATCTCGTCGAAATCGCCAACATAGAGCAGACGATCCGGGATATAGCCTGGTTGGGGCCTTCTGGTGCTGCTGCTGAAATCCCGGGTCCGGTAGAATCTCGTTGGATGAAACACATTACTATCGCGGCGCGGTGTCACCTTATATAAGAGCAAATTTGCGACTCCAGGCTTACGAAAGAATCACACCGAAGGGCACGATTTCCCGTCCGGAGGGAAAAGCCGAAATCATCGCGAATTCGACAGGGCTTCCAGGGAATGAATTCAGAACCCGCGGTCGGTAGTGAGATTCGTTCAACATTCAACGGGAGCGGCAAGACGGGTTAGTTCAAAAGCACTGTGCCCGGCACCCGGAGAATCTCGCACGTTTCGAACGCGTCTTCCTCGAATCTCAGCCTGATCCCTTCACAGTAATTGCACGAAGGCCCCCACCGCTCCTGATCCGCGTCGGGCAGACAGCCGACCGCGCTGGCTTCGATAAACCCGCCGTGCGAGATAATCAGCGCGCTGCCGCCGTCCGGGAGCGACCTGGCGACGTTGAGGTGGAATTCAGCCAGTGTATTTGCGAAGTTCGCAACGACGCTGTACGGGTTTTCACGGATAAATGAGGAGAATCCGCCGAATCCTACGTCGAAGGAGATCTCCGCGTCTGACGGCATGGATGCGAGCAGTTCGACCTGACGGTCGACCGCAAAGCCCATGGCGATAGCCGTTTCGAATGCGCGAGGGACCGGACTGGTATAGACCTTGTCGAACGCCGGCATTCCCTCCCCGACGCGCCTGGCGAGGTCGACACCGGCCTGCGAGAGATGTTGGCCGGGCTTTGTCCGCATCGTGTGCCTTCGATGTTCGATGAATCTGGCAGCCATTCGTTCATCCCTAAGCGGGTTTTGTGGTTGGTGTCGTCAGCCTGCATTGCGGAAAAACGCCATCAGGTCCTCGCGCACCCGCCCGCTTCCGTGGACGACGCTATGGGGTTTGTCGGGATACACGCGGAATTCGGCGCAGGGGATCTTCGATGCCAGGTCCTCACCCCATTCCACCGGCACTTCCCGGTCCCTGGCGCCGTGGACCACAAGGGTGGGTGCTTTTATCCGTCGGCATTCGTCAGTCAGATCCCTATCGAGATACGCGTCGATCGCCCGCAACTGAATGCCGTACCATGCCGCGCGCTCCTGAACGCTGGATTTCGCCACAAGCGCTTTCACTCGCTCTTCGTATTCCGCCAGCGTTCCCCGCTCTTCCATCTCGTCCCGTTCCCACAGCACATCCAGGGACAACTCGACACCTTCCGGGCGGTTGTTCCACGTGGCGCCAGCGCCCTCCTTATTAAGGATCTCCAACTGTCCTTTGACAATCCGTGTCACCGGATCGTCATCCGGCCAGAGATGCGCGGCCGTACCGGCCAGTGCAAGTGTTCTGACCCGCTCCGGATATCGCGCGGCAAACAGAATTGCAATCGGACCCCCCGCAGAAGACCCGATCACGTGAGCCTTTTCCTCCGAAAGGTGGTCGAGCAATGCGACCAGGTCGCGCACCTGATTTTCCAGGTCGTAGCCCGAATCCGGGCGCGACGACAGCCAGCAGCCCCGCCGGTCGTACATCACGTACCGGAATTTCGACGTGAAATCAGTTTCCCATCTCCATGCACCGGTCTCATCCGCGCGGAGATGCATATCCAGCGAAGGAAATCCCCCGTGTACGAACACGATGACATCGCCCTCGCCTCGCACGTCGTAGAACATCCTGAAACCGTTTATGGTAGCGTATGGCATCGGCCTATCCCTGGTGAGACCTCTACGCTCTCCCTGCTTTCAGGCTCTCGATTATCTTACGGTCTGTCTCGAATGCCATGTCCGCCGGCGGATGCTCCAGGGGGAACAGCCCGACCTCGGCCGCGTCGTCACCAGCCGCATCGTCGCCATGTAACAACGCGAGGGAGGACATCATATACGCAGGTACGAATCACGTGTCAAGGTCATTTCCCCGAATGCGCCACCATATTTGCGGCTGCTGGCTTCCGGTCACTTGACGAAGCCGGCCGTTTCTCGTATACTACTAAACGGATCCCCGTAGGTTCTGCGTGCGGGTAGACTCTCGGGATCGCGTATCCAGCATTCACGTCGTTTCCGGGTCGGACTACATCTGCAATGGCGGATAACCGCCGCGGCGGATTGGCGTTTCGCCAACACGCCGACGATCCCGCAATACGTCTCCAGCGCCGGTGGATGCTCACGCGAGAATCGTGGCGCAGTGAGATTCCGATAAACGGGAGTACAATGATGTTCATTATGATGAAGATGAAAACATCCCATCACTGGATTGTGACGGCTGCGCTTTTTGCCGTGTTCCTGTCCGGTTGTGGAAAAGAAGACCCCGTTGCGCCACAGGAAGAGCACTATAAAGCCGAAGGCCTGGTCCTCCTCGACTCCGGCCAGCGATTCTTCCGTTATTTCCAGGGCAGGATCGACTCAGGAGACGGCCGGGCGGAAATCCTGGCGGTCGTTCACGGCGAAGAGACCAGCAAGTGGAGCATCCGCTTCCTGGACAAGGACGGAAACGAAATGGCGCCCCCCACCGGCGAGGGCTTCAGTTTCACGTGGGAGATTGCGGACACGTCGATCGTGGAGGTCGTCCAGGACGAGGGGGAAGCGGGCAAATTCGTCTTCGCCCTGCGCGGCCTCGAAACTGGCGAAACCACCATCAGGCTTCAGATTTCGCACGAAGGGCACGTCGACTTCACCACGTTACCGCTCCCGGTGTACGTGGTAGAAGAGAACTGGTCCCATTTCATAGCGGAAGGGCTTGTCATCATCGAATCCGGCGTTCGATTCTTCCGCTATTTCCAGGGCGAGATCGACTCTGGCGAAGGTCGGGTATCGGAACTCACGGCCCCAATTGGCCTGACGCCTCACTGGCGCATCATGTTTCTGGACGAACACGGCGAAGAAAAAGACCCGCCGGACGATTCGGTATTCACGTTAGGCTGGACCATTGCCAACACCGACGTTCTCGAAGTCGTTCAGGACGAGGGCGACGAAGGTTCATTCGAGTTTCACCTGCGCGGCTTGCAGGAGGGCGAAACCACGATTGTATTTGAAGTCTGGCACGAAGGGCACATTGACTACCGCACACGACCCATTCCCGTACATGTGGAGTCACAGGAGGGTCAGCACGGCGAACCCGTGGGCGTTCGGCTTAAGGAAGAAGACAGCGGCGAGTTGCTTACACAGGCGCCCGTTAAGGGAGAGGGCGAAGCCACCGAGGCCCTGACCGTTGCCGTAGGCGACACCACCGACCACGTCGCGACGTTCTTCTTTGACGAAGACGACGTTGAATTCCAGCCGGAAGCGCCCGACCACACGCTGGGCATCGCGGTGGCCGACACCTCACTGCTGGCCATCGATCCGCCTGTAGCGCCCGAATACTGGGCGTTCAGGCTTATCGGCAAAAAGGCCGGCACGACCACCATAACGCTCTCCATTATCCACGACGGAGAGGCCGAAGACGAATTCGCGCCCATTTCGGTGGCGATCACGGCGCCGTAGCAGAAAGCGCGGCGGGAGGGTTGTTCTCGCCCTCCCGCCATCTGCAACGCGGAAGTACATTGCTGTTGACAGACTTGCACAGGATACAGCTTCCGCCCGGACTGTCTGCCTGATCCCAAAGGCTGGCAGGGAACACAGCAAATACGCTTCAACATCAACCTGACTCTCCGCGATCGAAGAACGGTATCATATTCCCCTAGACCTGATCCTCTACTCTTTCTACCAGCAGTGGTACACCAAAGTACGGCACAACGCGACTTTCTTCTCTGAAGGGGTCGACGTCGGTGACAAAGAATGCAATATCGTAGTCCTGGAAGATGTCCCTCTCGGCGTTCGGGTTGGCACGAGACCCATTCATCACAACCGCACGAATGCGGTCGTCGGACCGGGCGAATTCGAGGACCAGTGACAACATCTCTGCTTGGGTGCGTGTTTTCACCGGATGCTCCGGGCCAATTCGACTTGCCTGCTATACATTCACACATCGGCCGCATCGGCGACGAAGCTGCAAAATGACTCGCGGATACCGGGCCGCGAATTCGGCAGTTCAGGTCGCCACTGGCGGGCGGCCATCCAACCCTGGGCGATTGCCGTGGCGGCAATCAAGGCGGGACCCTCGAGACTCGCGAGTCCGGCTGCCTGGCGCTTGACGGCCATTCTCCGGACGAGGTCCCGGTGGCCCGGACGATTCCGGTCTCCTGAATTCAGGACCTGGAGGTACGCGGGATCCAGAATCCACGGCCGGCGTTTCGGGTGGACGTCAATCAGGACCGCGCGGTCACCCCCGGGAGGCGGCTCTCTCATCAAACCGTTGCACATGTGGAAATCGTCGAAGCAGATTTCCGATCCGCATTTCTCGAAGACGAAATCCCAGTGGTCTTCAACGCTCGATAGAAGCACGTCTACGGGTCCGGGACATTGCCGCCGGATTGCGCCTTCAAGCCAGCCGGAGACTTCGGTGCCCGTTGTGATACCCAGCGTGGGGTCGTCGATCAATTTCGCCTGCTGATAGAAGCGAATCCCGGCGTCGAGCATCAATTCGAACTCCCTGCCGCTCCAGGAATTGCCCAGAGGTCCGTACGGAATCGCTTCCAGTGCGATCCAGTGGACGTCAATGTCTCCCAGGCGGGATCCCGCGGCATAGACCGCGGGCGTCAGGTCGGGCGCCAGGCGATGGAGTTCCCGGCACCAGAAATTCTCGCGCTCGCTCGTGCCGACCTTGACGATCACGACAAGGCCCGTTTCCCGGTGCAGACCCCGAAGATGGACCGCGATCAGCCCGTATTCCTGGACGAAGAGCTCGATATCGCCTGCGATCGAAGTAATCGCTTCCGTCCGGTTCACGGCATCGAGAATCGACCACAAAACCTCGTCTTCGCGCGAGACCCGTCCGTTACGATCGAAGACTACCACAGCCGAATTTCCCCTGGTCCTGGCTCGCAGTTCCGAATCGCATCGTACGTTGAAGGAAACACGTTTCGGCACATCCTCGGTGTTCAATCCTCAAATACCTCCGCCGACAGATCGAAGCTGGGTGTATGGAACAGCAACAGAGTCGACTTCACTGGCGTATCATTCCTGTATCCGAATACCGTACCCTTTGGCACCAGGCAGAAGTCTCCCCTTTCCAGGTGGTGTTCGCGGGAACCCAATGTGAAACGTACTTCTCCCTCGATCACGAAGTAGTATTTGTCCGAGCGGGTTGACCGTGCATTGCGATGGTGAATTCCGGGAGGGATCTCGATCGTGGCCATTGAAGAACTGCGATTATGGCGTGGCGTGTAGTCTCGGATTTCAAGACCTTCAAATGTGACTTCTCTTGCGGCCTTAGATTTGACGATCATCTATAGTTCCTATATGCCGATCGATTGCTGATTTCGTTTAGCCTTGATTCGAAGAAAATCAGGCGGCATTTCGTAGGATGGTGGAGATTTTCCGGTATTGTTTCTCGATGTGTTTGTTGTGTTGCAGTCGCAGAGTAAGCCGTCCTTTTAGTCGGATGAGGTAGCCTGCGCGGTTGATGAGTGCGAGCCGGAGGGTGCGTATGGATTTGGGCGGCCGCCGGTTGGTGTCTTTCAAGGTACGATTGCGTTTTATCAACCCGGTTTCGATTTGGAAGTTGGCCAGGAGGTTGTGTGCGAGAATGACGAACTGTTGCCAGGCGCTATTGGCGTGGCAATCGTGTGTGGGAATGGTATCGAAGCTGAGTCCGGTCTTGAGTTCGCCAATGGCTTTTTCGTGCATGCCGCGACCTGCCATGAAGCGCCAGAGCGCGCGCATCTTGAGGGATAGATTGGTGGCCACCGCACAATATTCAAAGGTGCCGTCATCGGGGTCGAACAGGTCCAACTGGTAGTTCTTGCGGGTTTGATGCATCACGCGTTTTTGAAAAATGGCGATGTTGAACGTACGTTTCCATTTCTTGACCGTCAGCGTTGACGTGAAGCCATCGACGCCTTTCTCGACGCGCTGCCAGTGGGTGCATTGACGGATTTGCCGCTGCAAGTCCAGGCCGCGCCAGAAGGGTACCTTGATGGCGTATGAGGCCTTGTTCTTGTTTAGCCTTTGAAGCACGTCCTGCTTGAAAGAGTCGTCATCCATACGGAATCGGAGGGTGTAGGCGTCCCCCAAGCTGTGTTCGACCTGGGTAACCATGTCCTGTAGCAACGGGATGGAGGCGCTGCCGTCATTGACGTTTCCGGGACGGTTGTGCGCCCGCAGAAAATGACCACCGTCGGCCAGGTAGGCGGTAATCGGATAGTATTGCGATGATGCGGATTATAGCCACGACGGGCGCCGTCAACGTGCTTTCCCGTGCACAAGACCGTGCCGTCGACGTCGATCGTCAAGGTGCGGGCGCGCAACGCCTTGATTTTATGGGCAACAACGTCGACGTTGAGGGCTTTCGGGGTCTCTTGGCCCTTGTCGGTATACCGTTTCAGAAAACTCAGATGATGCAACCGCCGGCTGCCCACCACCAGCAACCCCAGGATGACCCGGCACAGACTCGCCACACCGAAATCGCCGCCGGACACCACACCACCCAGATGAAGCCGCAATTGCTGGTTCCATTTCATGCTTCGCAAATTACGCATCAGAAGTTCCAATCCCGCATGCGACGTGAGGCCTTCACCCGTGAATTCGATCTCCAATTTGTTGTTGATACGACACCACAAATCCGCTCTCTTTCGTCTCACGGTAGGTGGCCTTTCGTTTTGGGTCAATTGGGGGTATTGTCGCTTCCCAATATACCATCACAAGAGGCCTTTTCCTATTGATAAATATGCACTTGCTTACAATAAAACTTCGTAGTCGTGGCCCCGAAAATACACAGGTCTATTTTCGAACTAAGGTTAATCTCCTACCCATCCCCAACTACTGTAGAAACGGCCGTTCAGAAAGTTTTCCAACGCCTGCCGGACGTAGGGTACCATATTGGGAGGTAGATCGTGGACCGAATGCCAAGACAGGTCGTTGCACCTGTCTGGCTCCATATTAATGACATCTCCTTGCCATCTCGAGGCGGCTAGAAAAAACGACACCCGTTCCTCCTCTACGTTCCTATGCATTACGCCAACCACTTCGATGTCGGATAGCCGGATCTCGATTCCTGCCTCCTCCCTCGCTTCACGTATAGCTGCCGTTCTGACTTCCTCGCCGCCGTCGAGGTGGCCGGCGATCACACTGTACTTCCCGTCCTCATACCCAGTATTGTAGCGTCTCAACAGCAGAACTTCATCAGCGTCGTTCATCAGGAAGATATGTGCGTCAGGAATAAGCGTGAATTTCTCAGCCATCTTTTACCTATATGGGGAAACTCTCGTATGGAAATTGAAGTAGCAGGGCGTGAGACGCTCGGCGTTGTGCATCGGAAGACGACGGTTAATTCCTGTAGTAATCTGTCGGTATATCGAAAATCTCAGCAATCAATCCCCCTTTGTCATCATTGTCGACGATCTCATCCCTTCGAATATTCTATCGACACCACTTACACCAAAATCTGACACAGCATACATTCCGGGCGAGGATTGCGCCATTGTCGTCCAATGGTGTTCGCTCAACCATAAAATAGCGGTCGACGGCTAATTTGCTGGGGGACAGGCAGAGGGCGGAATGGCATTCCCTCGGTCGCTCTATGGACCAACTTTACTAGACCGTCAATATTCGTCTTTATTTGCTCTCTGTTCTCGCGCGATCTAATATTCAGTCGACCCGTGGATTGTTCTTTGTTGCCTACGACAAGCATGTACGGGATCCATGCCTTTTCTCCATTTCTGATCTTCTTGCCAACGGTGTCTCCCCTGTCATCTAAGTCTACACGGATATTTCGCGAGGCAATAACGTCGCAGATTTCTTTTGCAAATGGCAGGTGACTGTCAGTAACAGGGATGACTCTCACCTGTGTGGGCGCCAGCCAGAGTGGAAACATGGGTGGAACGCCTTTGGATGCATCGACCGCGATATTCTCCAGAATTGCGCAGAGAGTTCTCTCGATGCTACCAAAACTAGACGCGTGCACGATCACGGGACAGGGGTGCTTGCGGCCTTGTTCATCAGTAAAGCCAATATTGAATCGTTCGCCGTCCTTTATGTCCCACTGTACTGTGCTGACCTGGATATTGGATCTGTCTTCGTTGATAAACTGGTATTCGTTCTTCATCGTATAGTAGTGGCTCATGTGCGGCATGAGTTTAAAGAACGCTGGAACGTTCATTCTCTTTCCGAGGTCGATCAGCCACGCTCTATTTGCTTCGAAAAAATCCACGGTGCCTTCCCAACCGAGAACCCAGCGCCCTTTCGCAATGATGTCGTCCATTAGACCTGCGAATTTGAGGCTCAGTATTTCAAACTCGTGGTGCGCTTCTACCTTGGTGGCGCAAGCAGCGTGCATATCCGTCATCATGAAGTTTCGGACCCGTTTGAGTCCGCTAACTTCCCCTTCCTGCTCGTTTCGGAAACACGTAGCTTCCTCGTACACTTTTAACGGTGATTGCTTATGGCTGAAGCGGACGTTTTCCATAAACGGAAAGCCGACGGGATCCGACGCATATCGGAGGTAGCAGATGCCCCGACCGCCATCAACCTGGTAGTCCCGTTCGTGAAATTCTCCCATCAATTCGCCGACGACGTTGTGGTCTCCTCGGATGAGGATGGGATTCTTCATTTCGACAGCGCCCCACTCGTGGGCGAGACGCGAGGCATAATCAAGAATTAGTTTTTGAATCAGTACGCCGTTGGGATACCACTTGTAGTGCCCTTTTTCGGAAACATCGCAATAGTCAACCAGTTCGTGCCTCCGCATGTAATCAATGTGCTTGGGCGCTGTCTCCGATCCGACGCCCTGCGACAGTTCGTTGGAGACGAACTGTCGCAATATGCCATATACGGATTCAGATTTTAGAAAGATCGGACATCGTTCGAAATTCTCCCGAGTTATTTCGAATGGGTTGCCATCTGTGTCGACAACGACAAAACGCGTAAATTCGCTGGGTTTTCTTTCGAGTTTCTCGTGAACCTCAGTCTTTTCCACGGGTGAATAACGCGCACTCGATTCGGAAAGAGGGTGGCCCAGACAGGAGACATCGAATGCTTTGTACCATCCAAATGGTGCCCGAACGACATTGAGCGAACCAGCCAGTCCTGATTCGACTTTTTTCAATAGTTCAATTGCAACTAGAGACGTGCTCGGGTTTTCGGTTAAGTGGACATAGGGGTAGATGACGACCGTATCGACGCCCACCTGCTTGGTCCGTTTGAGCACGTCGGCAACGAACTGTGCTGCTACCGACCCCGGCGACGCCGCGTCGCCCTTCTCAACCGAGATGAAGAGGACCAGACATTCCCTTTCGATCTCAACATTGCGCCGATCCGGCGGCAGCGATTCGGCCGAAGGTGTAGCCTTCTGTCTGGCCTCGAATCGGAAGTATCCCGTATGAATGGCTAAGCATCTCATTGTTGAAGCACTCCTAGCTAAAATGACCAAACAAAAAAAACCACTGCCGCGTCGGCAGTGGGCTCAGAGAAATAGGAAGTTTATGTTTTTTGAACTTGATCAGGTCTCCGAGGGATGCACCGCCGTTGGGTTGTTGGTGGGCGATGTGGTTGAGGTCATTTGATCGGTAGTTCGGGTAGACTTCTCTCCTGCCAGAGCGACTGCCCCGCTTCTGTTAACGATAGTATTTTGAATCAAAGCAGACGTCATTGCAATCTCCGCAGTTTCGGTGTATCGTGACTAAGATATGACTTCGACCAGACCATGTCAAGTCATTTGTCCGCCATTCACCTTGATTCGAAGAGAATCAGGCGGCATTTCGTAGGATGGTGGAGATTTTCCGGTATTGTTTCTCGATGTGTTTGTTGTGTTGCAGTCGCAGAGTAAGCCGTCCTTTTAGTCGGATGAGGTAGCCTGCGCGGTTGATGAGTGCGAGCCGGAGGGTGCGTATGGATTTGGGCGGCCGCCGGTTGGTGTCTTTCAAGGTACGATTGCGTTTTATCAACCCGGTTTCGATTTGGAAGTTGGCCAGGAGGTTGTGTGCGAGAATGACGAACTGTTGCCAGGCGCTATTGGCGTGGCAATCGTGTGTGGGAATGGTATCGAAGCTGAGTCCGGTCTTGAGTTCGCCAATGGCTTTTTCGTGCATGCCGCGACCTGCCATGAAGCGCCACAGCGCGCGCAACTTGAGGGATAGATTGGTGGCCACCGCACAATATTCGAATTCCGCCAGGGTGAGTCATCCGCGAAAACTCGTGGTTTTGTTGTATCACCGGCTGTATTTCGACCGTGTGATGTTGCAAGGTTCGCAGGGGTATGGATTCATTTCGATCTCCAGGAAACGCGAGCATTTGTCCTGCTCTTGGCTTTTTCCTGCATCCGGTCTTGATCCTGTTCCTGGTTTCTAATCCTGCTTAATCCTTTCAATCCTGAGTCCACTCCGAAAAGTGAGATTTCCGCAATTTCCACCAATTTAGGTCAGGTACGACCATTTTTCGAAATTATCCATATCCACATAAATCATTAATTATCATAGTGTTATATTAATCCTTGTTTCGGTTTGCTTCTGGCTAAAACACCATTTACGACCTTGTCGGAGCCGATTTTGACTTTTCGGAGTGGACTCAATCCTGTTAATCCTGATCCGTTTTGGTTTTTATCCTGCTCATCCTGTCCATCCATGTAGGCTTGGGTTATTGAATTGTGGAGGCCAGCGCTGAACCCACGAACATCAGAAGTGGTCGGGCGACCAGAAGATGACCTCGCGGCGAGGGAACCACTCGTCGAGTTGGCGGGCTTCTGCGGTCGACAGCGAGATACCGCGGGCGCGGATGATGGGGGCCAAGTCGCTGCCGGACGCCTCGCCAAAGAGGAGCCGGCACATGAGATCGGCAGGCAGCCTGCGGTACAGCGGCGTCGCTTCCGGTGCGGCCCTGCCGACGAGCGATCCGAGGTCGAAGGGCAGCACCATCATCGAATTGTCGCCCGTGATTTCCAGGTCGGCGGCAGCCGTAACGACCAGGGCGTCGACAAAGGGGTGGCTGTGCGGGATCGCTCCGCTTATTCGCGTCACGCCGGCCTCCGCGCACGCGTCAAGCACGCGCTGCACAAGAATATCCAGGGCCGGTCCGTTTTCGTAAGCGACCTCATGCACCACTGCGCCGTTGTCGTCCGCTTCCCAATTGATGTATCCAGCCAGTCCTTCCGGGCCGCGGATGACGGTCGCGGGCAGGACACCCCGCACGCGAGACGGCGCGTAGTCCCAGTACGGTCGCGGACGCAACATGCTGCCGCTGCGACCGGCGTTGTTGCACTGATAGAGCGCAACCGTCTCCTCCAGATCACGCGTCTCGTCGAAGGGTAGCATCTCCAGCGCGGACCGACCCGGCTTCGGGGCACGGCGCAGCTCGGCCCGAAAACCCGTCAGCGGCACACAGCACCAGCCGAGACGCAGGTAAAAGCGTGCCGGGATCGCGGAGAATAGCAGGCCCAGTTCGTAGCCATCGTCGCGCATGTACTCTGCGGCATGCTCCATCAACCGCGTCGCGATGCCGCGCTCCCGAAAGTCCGGATGCGTGGTGACACCGCCAATGCCGCCCATCCGGACGGGTGTGGCGCCGAGGTGGACCCGGCGGTCCCAGATCCGCAGCGTCGAGACAATCCGGCCTCCGACAACGACAACCGGCGTCTGCGATGGACGCCAGGTCGGATCGCCTTCGATGTAGCCCGTGTAGCGGTCCCGGCCCGCGGGATTGTGCACCGCACAGAGCAGGTCCAGGAGTTCGTCGAGCTCCGACTCGCGGATGGGGCGAATGGTTTCCATGGGAACTGTGATCGAAATGTCGGTGAAATTCAGCTGCGGGGCACGTTGCCGTCAACCGGCGATTTTCAGCGACAATCCGTCAAATGCAATCCGGTATCCGTTTGCCGCGGCATACCGGTCGAGATCATCGTGTTCCAGGTATCCTTCGTGAGAAATATGGGTCGCATAAGCCTGTGCGCCGTCCTTGAGAAGACCGTTTCGGCGAAACCGGTCGACGTGGTCAATGACGTCGACGGATGCCAGATGATCCGGCGGACTTGCGTCGATCCCGACGCCGTACGTGTGATCAAGGACCAGCAGATCGAACCGCGTGGCGGTAGACTGCAGATGCTCCCATGCGTGCTCCGGAAGGACCGAGGTATCGGTCCCGTAAAATATGGCATGTGGACCTTGTTCGATCGCGTAGAGCAGGGCCCCCTCAACGGATCCGTGGTTTGCGGGATACCCTGTAATCGAATACCTGCCGACAGCCTGTTTTCTGTACGGCTCGAGGATCAACGTGTCGATCCTGAGGACAAACTGCGTCTGTCGATCGAAGATGCTCCCGTACTCGCATCTCCGCGCCAGGTCCTCGTCGATCGACCGCAGCGTATCGATTGAACCGGCCAGAATCATATCCTTCGCGACCACCGTCCCATAACTCCCGTGCCTGGAAATCAGAAACTCGGGGTCGTAGTGGTCCTCATGGGCGTGGGTCATGAGACAGACGTCGATTCCTGTGAGACAGACGTCGTGTTCGAATGACGCGCTGACGACGTCCGGACCGATATCCACCAGCAGGTCGTCGTTCACGATAATGGACGACCGCCTGCGAAGATTCTTTCCGCCCATCCGCCTCGCGCACTTGCAGACCTGACACACGCAGAAGGGGCTTGGCACGGAAGGCGCCGCCGATGTGCCGAGAAATGTGACTTGCATCGGTAATCCGTACTCCATCGTGGAGCATCCCGAATCACCCCAGATGCTCCGTCCTCAGTTCCCGGGACCACTCGAAGTAATCGTACAGCCGCACCAGCTCGAATTCATCGACGATATCGGCTGCGGTACGCTCCTCAGACTCGCTGTAGATCACCGACGTGCCCACCTCCCCGGTGATGACAATACGCACGGCCTCGCCGTATTTCCGGTGTATATCGTCGAACCTGGCCCGGTTCTTGTCGAGATGCACCACTTCAAAGTCCAGATTGATGCGGGCGGAAGCCCAGCTTCTATAGTTATTGCTCCTGTCCAGGGTGGTCCCCTGCGGATCGATGATGGTGCATTGCGTACTCCTGTACACCGAGCCGACGAAATAGGCCTGCACGTCCAGAGCCCAGAAGTTCTGCACCAGCCCGCCGTGATACATGGAGCTGAAGAGCAGCAATTTGGGCCTCAGCTTCTTGTACTGGTCCCGCAATTCACCGAAGTTCAGATCGAAACAGATCACCCCGCCTACCGGCCCGAATTCGGTCCGGATCAGGGTCGCGCCGGGACCCGGCCGTGTGCCGCGGTCGAATTCCGGATAGACCGGAATGTATTTGCGGTAGATCCCGGCCAGTTCCCCCTGCCTGTCGAGCAACCCGAGGACATTGAAGACCGCCTCGCTCTTGGGTTCCTTCTGATGCACCGGCACGGTTATATAGCAGCCGTACTCCCGGGCCAGTCCGGCCAGGAGTCGGGTCGTCGGTCCCTCGGGCACGTCTTCGACGCAGGTCCCGCAGATGGTCTCGGGGAGGACGATCAGATCGGGCGTGGTGGCCCGCGCGACCTGCCCCACCAGGTCCGTCAGGTCCTTGTGGGTCTGCTCCATCACCTTCTCGTCTTCGCCACCTATCGGGGCGTAGGAAACGCTCGATACGACAATGTGATTGCTCATGGGATTTCCTTTCGTTAGTCGATTCGTGTGGCCTGAGAACCCTGCTCCGCCAGGGGTGAATTTACGCGGCCTGCTCGAAAGGCAGGTTCGATCATCCTTCAGCGGGAGCATCACGTTCGCCGACCCAGACTTTGTTGCCGTCGGGATCTCGAACTCGAAATTCCGTCATGTCGTAAAATGTCACGCCGATGGGATCGGGGTCGAAACCAGCGGAGATCAGCTGGTCACGAACCCCTTCAATATCGGACGTATAGTAATAGACAACGGTGGACGCATTTGATTCAGAGCGTATTGAACGATCGATCATCACCTGGCAGCCGTGTTCGCCTCCCAGGATGGCGTGGCCCCAATCGTCCCTGCGGCGGATGACCTGCAGGCCCAATCCCTTCGAATAGAAGCCCAACGCTCGATCCAGATCGGTTATTGGAACCATTGACGTGATACGGTGAATGCTCACAGTTTTGCCTCCCAGCTAAAGCCTGAACTCGGCAATGGCGTCCACGTCCTGTTCGGTGCACTCTCTCAGGATAAACGAAGCCGCTCGTTCAGGGACATCTCTTTCGCCTGAAGGTGTGGCAGTGACAATTGTTGATCCGAAGAAGCGGTAGGAATTCGAGGCGTGACTTGAAAGGCGGTAGGGGGAAGGTGGGCAGTCTATTCCGAGGCGTCTATCCTGGCTTCGTTTTTGGCAATACGCTCACCGAAGGAGTCCAGGCGGCTGTCGATCTTATCAAGGCGGTCGTCGATTTCCTTAAATCGGATGTCGACTTCCTTAAAGCGGTCGTTCATTGTATCTTCCAGCCTGTCTATTCGTTGCGTGAGCCTGTTTTCAAGGTTGGAGGTAAGCGTCCACATGGCGCCTATTAAGAGAAACAGGAACGTGGCCATGCGAACGTTATCAGCGCTGAAAAAAGATTTCGCGTTCATAGCGTATTTTCCGAGTTTACTTTTGGCTTAACTTACCTGAAAAAGTACGCGGATTTGCTTTGATTGTCAAGGGCGAATATTGAACTGCTCGGCGGGAGAATTGCATGCGAAAGTTGGAGATAGATCGAGTTCTGGAAGCGTATCAAGGCGGAAGAGAAATCGGGTGGATTATTCACGACAACCCAGGGTTTTGGTGTATAACGGGTTGTTTTTCAATAAATTCAGCGAAGTATTATGCGAACGCAATTCATGAATTACGAAGTTGATTGGTCAGGGTGATGCTGCGCGGCCCACGGAGGTAAGGATCAATCGATTTGGCCCGGAATCGTGAGCATTTGCCCTTCTCCTGGTCTTTATCCTGTTCATCCAGTCCATCCATGCAAGTTCACGTTTAGTGAATGATTCAGGAGAGAGACGCTGGTAAATGAAATTGACAGAACTCCAAGTGTAATTGGCTGAGAGCGCATCAACTGACAGAGCCTTGCCGGTTCACGGCCCTACGTTCGCGACGACGCGCCGGAAGCGGATTTGCCGCCCGTCATCCCGGGTGCCGCCGTCGCGCCTCCAACCCGTAGCCTCGTAGAATGCGGTCCCTCGCGCGTAGCCCTCGACGGTCCACACAACTGCTTCATCATAGCCGTCCGCAGCCAGATAACGAAGAGCGACGGACATGAGTGCTTTCCCAATACCTGTGCGCCAGTGCAGCGGACAGATTGCGATCGTATCCAGTTCGCCAAGGCGTCGATCTACCGGATCCCGGCTGGGTCCGATGCCGGCGAACCCTGCAATCGAACCCGTGCATTCGGCAACCCACCAGCGTTGAGGGACAGGTTGCGCAAGGTCGTGCCGCCACCGTTCGGTAAGCTCCGGCGTCACGATTCTATCGGCCCGGGAGAGAATCGCGCCAAATCCGGCGTTCCACGACTCGATGTAAATCCGTGCGATTATCTCGGCGTCGGCAGGGGTAGCCGATCGGATCGTCGGAGGTGATTCTCGCACGTTGAAATACCCAGTGGGTAATGGTGTCTTATATCGTCCGTAATACGCCGACAGCCCTCTTCGCTCCAGGCAATAGAGGGCTGTTATCAAGGTCGCGCCATCGCCTTGTGTTACTATTCGCTACGCGGATGTCTTCGGGCGTGCGCCACCATAAAAACCAAGGCGATCGTTCCGAGACATCTCTTTCGTCTGCAGGTAATGCACCTGGCGAATAAAATGTATCTCTTGCATCATTCCGTCATTTGGAAATTCCCTCCGAACTTCCTCCCGGATCAATTCCTTCTCTGCCTGCGTCACTTCCCTCATAGCGGGTCTCCTATAGTTCAGGTGGGGCGATAATCTCAATCGGCCCAAACCCTTCAACGCATTAATCAGATTGACTTCTCGTCGTATATTCACGTTTACTAAGGTACGTAAAGTTCCAACTGCAAAAATACCCAATTCCGTTGGTCGCCGCAACGGCAACATGATTGCCGTCAGCTACATATTTCTGTGGAAAGACTTCCCTGCCAACGCACTCTCGTGCCAGTGCGTCGGCTTCTTCATCAAACACGAGGACTTTGCAATCCTTTACCAGGCTTTCTAACTGCCATCTCCTTTCCTCGTCAGGAGTGGCACGAATCTCCAACAAGACAACACTTGAAATTACGACTTCAAAGTCTGGTAGACGTTTGCGCCAAAACTGAAGGGTCTGCATCTGGCGTTCCGGAGTTCTCGAATCGAAATATGCACTTGGAATCGTTGAATCAAGATAAACACTCTGTTTGGCCATTTTCACCCGCTGTCACGTTGGTTACGGAAACCGGCGGATAGTGTTCGAAGATTTACGCTCTTCCGTCTCTTGGGACTTTGTACTGTTCATCCATGTCTATTCCGGTCTGTGAATGATATCGGTCGGCCTGTCCATCATCTCCATTCGGACGAATTCGAACTCGCCGCCGTTCGTGCGGTTCATATAGCGTTCGACTTCGTTGAAGCCGACGCGTTCGTAAACCTTTATCGCCCGTTGGTTGAACGCCGCGACGCGAAGCTGGACTGTCTTCGGCGAGAACCGGGTTTGTGCGAATTCCAGTCCCGCACGAACGAAATGCTCCCCCAGTCCCTTCCCCGTCAGATCCGGATGAAGACCCAGACCGAAATCCACGACGCCGTCTGAGTTTTGATACGCAAAAAACCCCACCAATTCGCCAGCGTCATCCCGGACGGCAAACATGGAGTCGCCCCGAAGCGTGGGATCCAGAAGCTCCGCCAGGTCCTCGGCGTCCGCTTCCGCATCATAGAACGCGTATTCGCCCTCGTAATGCCATGAAGCGATCGCTTCAGCGTCCGATTGGGCCAGAGGTTCGATATCAAAGCGCATCGGCCAATTCCCGGAGCACGTCGACCGCCATGAGCACGTCGTCTCGCCGGCACTCGAACTGCCCGACCTGGAATCGGATGACGAACCGCCCCTCGTGGATCGTGTGCGTCAGGTAGATCCGGCCGTCGTCGTTCACCGCGCGGACCAGGGCCTCGGTGGCCTCGTCGGCATTCCGCCCTTTCGGCGCGAACTGGAACGTGAAGAGCGACAGCCGGCATTCCGTGGTCAGGCGGAAGCCGTCGAGCGATGCGATTGCGGCGGCGGCTTCGCCGGCCCAGGCGACGTGGTTCCGGATCCGCTGTCGCAGGTCTTCGAGGCCGTGGGCGCGCAGCAGAAACCAGAGTTTGAGGGCCCGGAACCGGCGTCCGAGAGGGATCGTCCACTCGCTGTAATTGGTGATTTCGGACTGCCCGAGCGTCTCGAGGTATTCGGGACGGATACCCAGGGTCCGGACCTGTTGCGCCGGGTCCGCGAGAAACTGGATCGAACAATCAAACTGCGCGCCAAGCCACTTGTGGGGATTGAAGACAATGCTGTCGGCGCCGTCGACACCGGCCCACAGATCGCGCATCTCCGGGCAGATCATCGCGGAACCGGCCCACGCCGCGTCCACGTGAACGTAGAGATTATGCGCTCGCGCCACTTCGATGGCCGGCACCAGACGGTCTGACGCGCCGATCGACGTGCCGCCGACACAGAGGATGACACCGGCCGGCAAATATCCCACGGCTCGATCGTCGCGGATCGCCACGCGAAGCGCCTCCGGGTCGAGCGCGCCGGACCCGTCGGTGGGCACCTTGACGAGGTTCCGCTGGCCGATCCCGGCGATCCGGATCGACTTGTCGATGGACGAGTGGTTCTCCGGCGACGCGTAGATCCGCAATTGTCTCTCGCCCGCGATTCCGGTGTCGATCCCGCGCCAACCCAGCGCTCGTTCGCGCATGGTCAGAACGGCGCAGAGATTGGCCGCTGTCGCCGTGTCCTGAATCACCCCATGGAACCCTTCCGGCAACCCCAGGGCCTGGCGCATCCAATCCACCATCCGCGCCTCGATCTCAGTTGCCGCGGGAGAGGTCTGCCAGAGCATGCATTGGGCCGCCATCAACGCCGTCAGGTTCTCGGCGATCATCGAAACCGGCGCGGCATTCGCGGCGAAATAGGCGAAAAAGCGCCGGTGCTGCCAGTGCGTCATCCCGTCCGGCACGAGGCGCTCGAAGTCAGCGAAGATCGTCTCCATGTCTTCCGGCGCTTCAGGCGGCGCATCGGGCAGCATCGCGGCGACCTCACCCGGCGCGGTCTGCGCCCTCACGGGCCGCTCTTCAAGCGTATCCAGGTACTCGGCGCCCCATCGTGCCGTTCGCTCCGCCCATATATAGTAGTCTTCTCGCTTCATATCATGTCCATCGCTGACGCGGTAACATCGACCGTTGCGCTTCTAGCTCGCCCCTCGCCATGTAGGGGCGTCCCCTGTGGGCACCCGGCCCATCCTGCCCGCATCGATCGCCGCGCCTATAGCTCGTTCCCCGCCATGCAGGGCGTCCCTTGCCTGGGAGCGCGGGCATCCTGCCCGCATCGACCGCGGCGCCTTCAATATAACACAATCGCTTTAAAACCACTATGCTTCGTGATTCCAATAGGGAGTTCGGATCGACCCGGGCGCGAAAACGTCAAACAGGGTTTCGCGGACACCGATTGGACCGCTCGCAGCGTTATTGGCATAGGACTTGAAACCAGGGGCGGGATTGTTTAGCTTGATGCCGGACGGTAGAGGAAAACCTGAAATCGGTGAGAGGGTAGACGTGAGACGGGAGATGACGTCCTTGCCCGATTGGTTCTTCCTTTATGCCGCCGGCAAGAAATGAAACCGCAAGCGGCAGCCAATCTCTTCTCTCTTACGTCTAACGTCTACCCTCTTCCCGCCACCGACCTACCCCCTATCCCCCTTCCCGGGGGGAAGGGGGAAACGGTGATCCTCTCGCGGTGTCCTGGTTTTCACCCCCTCTCCCCCCGGGAGAGGGGGCCGGGGGGAGAGGTTTGCGGGGCTGGGGGTGGTTCGCTCTTGGCTGACGGCTGATCGCTGCTTTTCGACGGCAGGGAATTTGGGGAGATGTGGATCTTGAATTTGATTTTCGATCTTGCTTCATGCTGAAGGCTGAAAGCTGATCGCTGCTTTTGGTGGACCGGGAGGCAAGGTCCCGACCACCACGCATTTACCTGGAGGATCTTTGTATGGATACCCTTCCGCTGCCTGCACGGCCCGTACTCGCGGACTACGTGAAACGCGCCGAGGACCTCGTCGGGGCCGTTCAGTCGGAAAACACGAACGCTGTTCAGGAGTTCTGCAACGACTGGCTCGAAGAGATTGTCCGCGTGTCCGGACCCGACCTGACGGACTTTGTGCGGGCCAGCTGGAAACGGGCTATCGGCGAAATTAAAAAATGCGCTGGTGACACGTCTGCGAGGGCCGGAGATGATAGCGATCGGCTTTCGCTTGCCGGCGCTCAGTCGCTCATCGCACGAGCCCATAGTTTCGAGAGTTGGGCCACATTCGCCAGATTCATCGAGCGCGACACGCGCCAGACGTCCGAGGGCGCCGAGTTCGAGGTCGCGGCCGATGCCGTGGTCGATGGAGACCTCGCCAGACTTGAGTCGCTCCTCCGAGGGAATCCGGCCATGGCCCACGCCCGATCGGCGCGCATCCACCGGGCGACGCTGTTGTATTACCTCGCCGCCAACGGCATTGAGGACTTCCGCCAGCGGTCGCCCGCAAACGCGCCCGAGACCGCGCGGCTTCTCCTGGAGGCCGGCGCCGAAGTGGATGCCTTGTGCGGACCGGGCGATTCGGGAGACACGCCCATGCTGGCGCTCGTGACCAGCGTTCATCCGCACCACATGGGTGTGGCGACCGAGCTGATTGAGATATTCGTGGTGGCGGGTTCGAAAGTAAATGGGGTAAACGGAGACGGCGCGCCAGTACGTCTGGCGCTCAATTTCGGGTATACCGATTCGGCCGCCGCCCTTGTGCGTCTCGGGGCGGAGGTGAAGACCGTGGCGATGGCCGCGGGGCTGGGTCGGCTGGATCTGACGAAGGTATTCGTTGAAGAGCGCGGCGTATCTCAGGCAGAGGTGGCAGCCGCGTTTGAGGATGCCTGCCGGTTCGGCCGGACGGCTATCGCCGAATACCTGCTGGCACAGGGCGCCGACGTGGACGGACAGGGAACCTGGGACATGACAGGCCTGATGTGGGCGGCGGCCCAGGGGCATCTCGACACCATGGCGATGATCCTCGATCGCGCCCCCTCGCTCGAATTGCGGAACGAGTTCGGCGGCACCGCGATGGGCACCGCCCTGCACTTCGCAATCCATTCGCCGAACCGCGGCGCCGACTATCCTGCCGTGATCGATATGCTTCTCAACGCGGGACTGAAATTCGAGGGGTCCAGGACCGGAACGGGGCTGGATGATATCGACGCCGTGCTCCGCCAACACGGTCGGATCGACTGAACCGGCAATCCATCGATCGGCACTCTCGAAAAACAATCAGGCGCGGCGATCACGGCGGCGCCTATCTGACATTGGGAACGATTTGCTTGACAACACGCACCTAATGCTTTATGCTGAATGAACCTCGCCGACACATTGCAATTTCGGCTACATTCAATACATAGGAAGCCGATTCGACAGATCTTTCGAACGCGGGAATTAAACAATGGACAATATCGGACAAGCATTCGACGACTCCGAGAATGCGGCTGAAACAGCCCGCCAATCCGCCGCCAAACTGGTGAATTTGACCAGACGCCTGCAAAAGGCAGCCAAAGAGGGTAACATCGGCGCAATCAAGAAGACGCGAGTCGGGCTCAGCGACGCGCTTGAGAACCTGACGCAGGCGGTGACGCACGCGATCCAATCCTGGCCCTATGACGATGATGAATTGGTAGAATATCTCAAGGGTGGCTATACACAAGAGTTGCGTCGCGTCGCCTCGGAAAAGGGACTGGAAATTCATTTGCGGGACGAACAGCTGATCTCACACCCGTCCATCGTGCGAATATTACCCGAGGATGAGGCGATCCGAATTGACAACAAGAAGATCTCGACCATTAAGCCTTCCTACCTGTCCGATCTGCTGATCGCGAACCAGAACAAGCGCAGCCGCTTCTCGGCTAAGCGGTTTCTGGAAGCCCTGTACAGGGTTTACCTGGAGCTTGTGAAGGAAGACGCTTCGGATAGACTCATGAAAGGCGATTCCGGGCGTGTGGTACTCCTGGCAAGAATCTACAGGTTGTTCACGTCGCTGCCGGGTAGCGGGCGAGATTACGCAAAAATTGACTTTGCACGTGACCTTTACCAGTTGGAAACAAGCGGCGTGACAGAGACGACGTCAGGGGCCAGAGTATTTTTCCACGCGTCCACCGGCACTCGAGGCGCAAGTAACGTATTCACCTTTGTGGGTCCACAGGGCCAGGACATCAAGTACTTCGGCATTCGATTTACAAAGGATGACTGATGCACGACAAGCATACCATCTCTCTCAAGGACTGGCTTCAGGTCATTGACGAAGAGTACCTTTCGTCGTTTGTGCGCGGTGGGGGCGCGTCGGTCAAATTCGCATTGCCGTCAGACGAGGGTTCCAGGGCTGGATTGTACGCAGAAGTGGAGGCCAGTTGCCACGAGTCGGACTATCTTTTCATTAAGCTGAACGCAGAGACGATGCGAGCGCACATGCCGCAGGACTTTTTTTTCAGGTTCGCCAGCCAGGTCGATTGGCGTCTGACGGCTCGCCGTATGATCCTGAGGCTCGCGGCGGAGCAGGGCTACCGGATTGATGGAATACGTCCCCGCGAGGACGGCAACGTCTTCGACGCCATCGCGACAGCCAATGGTCTCGAATCGGAGTTCGTCCTTGGAAATCTTAGGCTGATGATACAGAATCGTGTCTTCAGGAACACGAAGATGGCAAGAGATTTCCGGGTGTGTATGAGCCATCTTTGCACGGAAGAGAATAGCCGTGGCGGGTACACAGGCGAGCCGTTGTTGGATTGGCTGACCGGAGAGAACACGCGAATCAGCGGCGTCCGGCCCTTTTCCATCTATACAAGTATCAATCGCAACACTGCCAGATACTTCATCGAATCGGCCTTCTACTGGATTCATCACGTTGGGCACTCCGGAACGGTGGTGTTGTTTGACAACGCCCGCGTCACGGTGGCGAGAAACCCGAAGGACGGAGTGCGCTACTACACCAGAGCGATGGCGATGGAACACTACGAATTACTGCGGGAATTTATCGACGGCGCTGACCGGTTGACGAGTACGATGCTGGTCGTCGTCACCAACAGCGATTTCCTCGACGACAGCGGCGACCGCGGGTCCCGAGGCTACGGGATATACGAGGCCCTGCGCACGCGGGTGATGGACGACGTTCGAGATAGGAACCGGGTAAACCCGGTCGCATCGCTGGTGCGGCTGACATCGGAAGGTGGCAGGTAGTGGCAGTTTGCGCCGATAAACACGAATTCGCCTCCCGGCGGGCCCTGGAGGCGCTCCGAAACGGCGTGCCTAACAGGGACGCCGTGAAGCTATTGGGCTGCAACCAGCCGGAAGCCGAAGGACAATTCGAAGGTATGTTGACCGGGGCTGCGGAAGGCGTCGACCACTCGTCCGGCACTTTGGGCATGCTGGTCTCCGGCGATTTCGGCGCCGGCAAGTCTCACCTGCTGACCCACCTGGAAGATCGGGCACTTTCGCAGGGTTTCGTCTGCAGCAAAGTGACCATAAGCAAAGAGACGCCGCTATACGACCTGGGTAAAGTATTCAAATCGGCCGTGGATAACGCCCAGATGCCCGACCGCACCGGCCGGTTGATGGAGGAACTGGGACAGGCGCTGAAGCCCGATTCACAAGAATACGCCGACTTTTTCAAGTGGACAAACGACATCGGCGCAAATGGGCTGAGCCAGATGTTCCCGGCCAGCCTGCTCGTTCACGAACGATCGCGTGATCTCGAGCTGAACAACGAAATCGAAAATTTCTGGGCGGGTGACAGAATCTACATTTCCCGCGTCAAGAATGGTCTCAGGCAGATAGGACAAAAGCAGAGTTACTCCTTCCGAGCCCCCAAAGCCGCCGACCTGCCGCCCCAGCGTCTCCGTTTCGCCGTCCAGCTGATCACTGCTGCCGGTTACAAGGGCTGGGTCGTGCTATTGGACGAGATCGAACTCATCGGTTCGTACTCTCTCCTGCAGAGGGGAAGGTCTTACGCCGAGCTGGCTCGCTGGCTGGGACAGGCTGCATTCGGGTCGTACCCCGGGCTGAGAACCGTGGGTTCCGTCACCAACGATTTTGCTTCCGCGATCATCACGGATGGGAAAAAAGACCGCGATTACGTGGGACCAAAAATGGATAGCACGGAACGTTACGTAAGATTGAAGGCAGACGCCGATACCGGTATGAGATTGCTCGTGCGGGGATGTTCGCCGTTGAATCCACCGACAGCCGCGGACGTTCAGCTGACGATGGAGAATCTAAGAAAACTCTACGCCAACGCCTACGGCTGGGAGGCTCCGCCGGTGCCAATAAGAGCCGGCGGCGCCGGATATCAGAGCCGGATGCGCTACAAGGTCCGTGCCGCCATCAACGAATGGGATCTCATGCGGCGCTATCCCGACTATCAACCCAACACCGAGGGCGAGGAGTTCCGACACTTCTACACAGAAAACGCCGACCTCGAACGAGAGTCGCGGGACGACACTGATTAGAAGGCGACCATTTCTCCTTGCCGGGGTAACCCGAACTGCGGGAACTTTTCAGTGAAATGAAATCGGTGAACGTGGAATCTGGCACGGTGGCATGGCTGCGGTTCCTCGAAGAAAAGGGCGGCCAAGGGTTACGGGCGGCGTTATTCCAGACGTCCGCACAGGGTGAACCCCTGGACTTTTTCTTCACCCGAAGGGTATGGTCGGGTTCTGTCGGACAATCCGCAATCGACAAGCCGGAATTCTTGCAATCGCTGGCAGTCTCGCTACTCAGCGCTGTCACCTCTGAGCCAACGCTGATATTCGCTCTGGCCGATGAGGTCCCTCATCGAGCGATCAACGAAGAGCCAAAAGTAAAAGCGCCTTTCTGCCGTATCGCAACGTCCGGTGTTCGGCCCAATGGCGAGTCCGACATCCCGTATTACGCAGGTTCTGATTTGCTTTGGGTTACGGAAAGGCCCAATCCGGATACGGAAGCGAACCAACTTCTCTCAGAGATACTGGACCGGGACAATCCCGCTGAACCCTTCGAACGGGCGACTGCAGGGCTGGACGTGGCCTTCCGCGACAGCCGAGTTCATGCTGTCACCGACATTCCTGGTTTGGCCTTTGTAGTCAGCTTGTCTTCATTGCCCGAATGTCCCGAGTATCCCACCCGCGATTACCCCCCAATTCGTGAGAACATCCATAAGGCAAATTCAGGCCCGCAATCCGACGTAACTCTGGCCGAACGCCTGTGGGCCGTTCTTGCCAAACCGCCGGAACCCTTACGGACGATCCCGCTGCATTGGGCAGGTGACCTGATGCCCTTTCAGCGGCAGGGCGTCGGTGCATTGCTGAAGAACCGCCGGCTGCTGCTGGCAGACGATATGGGCCTGGGCAAAACCGTACAGGCGATCACAGCCCTACGGATTCTCCGGGCGCGGCGCGAAATCAAATCTTGCTTGATCGCGGCGCCTGCAAGCGTGCTGAACCAGTGGCGGCGCGAAATCGAAAAATGGGCGCCTGAGCTTTCCGCCATCATCATCCGGGGTTCGGCATCGGACCGCAGCTGGCAGTGGAATGCCGAGAAAGAAATAACGCTTGTCAGCTATGATACCCTGAGGTCTGACTTCAGCCCCCAATCTCTGTTGGGTCGCAAAAACTGGGACGTGGTCGTAGCAGACGAGGCCCAGAGGATCAAGAACCGCAACGATACGAGCGAAGCCCTGAAGGGGTTGAAGAGAAATCGCTCCTGGGCTCTGACCGGCACACCTATGGAGAATCGCGAAGAGGAGTTGGCCTCAATACTGGAGTTCGTTGACTATGACCGCACCGGAGTGACCAGGCGTTACCGTCCAGGGGCGGAATTGCGGAGGCGTCACCGCGAGTTGCAGGTTCGGCGCAAGAAAGGGGAGGTCTTGAAAGACCTTCCAGCCAAGCAGGTCACGAAGGTCGATATCGAATTGGGCTCCCGCCAACGCGAGAGCTACAATAAGGCCGAACGGGAAGGCATCGTCTACCTGAAGTCTCTTGGCGAGGAAATCAACGTACGGCACGTGCTTGAGCTCATCACGCGCCTGAAGCAGATCTGCAACGCCGACCCAAAGACCGGTGAATCCAGCAAATTGGCCGACATCAAGGACCGCGTAGACCAACTGGCGGCCCAGGGACACAAGACGCTGATCTTTTCGCAGTACGTCACCGACCAATCCGGCGTGGGCGCCGTGGCAAACCGCCTCGTGGATTTCAACCCGCTTACCATCACCGGAGACGTGCCTCCGCACGAACGAGCCGAGATCATCGAACGCTTCAAGACCAGCAGCGAACACAAGGTGTTGGTACTGTCGCTGCGGGCGGGCGGATTGGGATTGAACCTGCAGGAAGCGTCATACGTGATACACCTGGACCGATGGTGGAACCCCGCCGTAGAACGTCAAGCCGAAGACCGAAGCCACCGCGTCGGCCAGACAGTCAAGGTCAACGTCATCAAGTATTCCTGCATTGGTACCATTGAGCAGCGTATTGACGATATTCTCGAGAACAAACGGGAACTGTTCAACCAACTCATCGACGACGTGTCGATGGATTTGTCCGCCCAGATGAACAGCGATGAACTTTTCGGGCTGTTTGGATTGGAACGGCCGCTCGTCGTGGGTCGAGGGGTTTATTGAGCAGATGGATGCACGCCTGAACAGCTTTGACAGGATGAGCATCCGGCTGGACAATCCAATCGTAGGGGCAGGTTTCAAACCTGCCCGCTGCTCCCTCAATCTGCATTCCGACAGCAGAATGATGATGCAGGCAGGCCCCACCCTCACAAAGGTTTCCTCGTCGCCTCCATCCTGCCGTGAGTCCCCTGGCCCGTGTAGGGGTGTCCCCTATGGGCGCACGCGCGAGTTGATCCTACGTTTGCATGATTTGGATGTGATTACCGCACGTGTCTTCGAAGATCGCCAGCATCACGTCCTGATATTTGGTCGGTTCCATCGAAAACGAGACGCCGAGCGTCTTGAGACGCTCAAACTCGGCGTGAATATCCTCAACGCCGAACGATGCCGCGGGGATGCCCTGTTCGAATAGTCCCTTTTGATATGTCTTTGCGACCTGATTTTCGTTCGGCTCGAGCAAGAGCTCGGGACCGTCCGGGTTCTTAGGCGAGACGACGGTGAGCCATTTGAACTCCCCGACGGGAACGTCATGCTTTTTCACAAAACCAAGCGTTTCCGTATAGAACTTCAGAGCTTGGTCCTGGTCTTCCACAAATACGCCTGTGAGTACGATTTTCATATCGCGATTCTCCTGGTTGTCGGTCGGTTTCGGGAACGAACGTTTGATGGTATTGCGACAGCTCCAATAGACGATCGACCTCTACTGTAATTCTCACGCGGCCATGAATTCGGCAAAAGTACTCCCCTCCGGATGACAGTAGTTGTATTTGAAGTACGACCTGAATCCAATCTTTCGGTAGACCGGCTCTCCCATCGTCGATGCCTGAAGTACGGCAATTCTGTACCCGACTTGGCGAGCGTCCCTCATAGGAGCCAGCGTCATCGCGGTTCCAATTCCCTTCCTTCGACGCTCCGGTGAAACTTCCACCTGATAGATTCCCGCAACACCCGACGACAGAAACAACATCGAAGTCCCGACTGGCTCGCCGTCGGTCCGCCCCACGTAGAGTCTCACCCGGGGCGATTGGATGAGAACCTTGA
>CAXXXF010000002.1:0-366194 GCA_963667175.2 Candidatus Latescibacterota bacterium
GTCACATCGACGCGCCCGGCTTTTTAGATAAAGCTTGCAATCCGTGTGTCAATACTGTAGACTTTGATTCACGAACCGCGCGCGCCAGCGGGACGCCTGGCGCGCCCAGGCGGGCGTCTGCGCTACCCCTGTCCATTTCACGTCCCGTCGTGAGTCACCCGTACCGGGTAGACGCCGGGGCGTCTCGCGGAAAGGAGCACGGATTGATGAACTTCACCTGCAGGTCGAACGAACGCACGAGGTCAGCCAACCGCAAACTCGCGGCGTCTGCGATCGTCTTTCTGATTGCGGCGGCCGCCGTTCTTACGCCACGGGCCGCCCATGCCGGCGCGTGGACGCTGGAAAAGGGCCAGGTCTGGAGCAAGATCACCGGATTGTACCAGGCCACCAGCGAACACTACGGCAAGGACGGCGATCCGAGCAAAATCCCCGCCGATTACACGGCCCGGGAGGTGTACATCGACGTGTTCTACGGCGTGACCAAGCGCATTGACGTGGGTCTGCAGTTTGCCGCCATTAACAGAAAGTTCGAGAATTTCACCTCGCCCACGCACAGAGAAATGTTCGGATATCGCGCCAGGGAGTCGGGTCTGGGCGATATCCGCGCCTTCGCCAAGGTCAACCTCGTTCACGAACCCGTGGTGGGCACCCTGAAGCTCGGCGTCAAGACGCCGTCCGGTGAATTCCGCGCCGCGCCCGAGGCCATGTCCGCCAGCGACGGGCAGTGGGACGTCGAAGTCATCGCGCAGATCGGCAAGTCCTTTTACCCCGTCCCGGCGTACGCCAACGTCGAGTTCGGGTATCGCCTCCGGGAGACCAATGAGACCATCCACCACAACCCGGACGACGAGCTGGTTTACAACGCCGAGGCCGGTTTCAGTCCCGTCGAGATGCTGAACCTCGCCCTGAAACTGGAAGGGATCACGGGCGCCGGCAGAAGGATTACCTACGCGATCCCCACCGTCCTGGTGAGTCTCCCTCAAGGTCTGGGCATCGAGGCCGCGCTGCGCGTCAGCGTACTCGGGCGCGCCCGACCCGGCGCTGGGGGCGCCATATACGTACTTCGCCGGCAACACGTGGAACGTTGGAATCTCTTATACCGGAAATCTGATGCAGTGATCGCGCGATTGGGGAACGAGCCCCCCAATGGCGAAAATCGGTACCTGAACAGGGGAAGGGGCGATCGCCCCTTCCCCTGTTTTCATGTCTTCGTCCGCTGCGATTCAAGCCACGTCGCCGTTCGGCAAGATCATCGTCAGGTAAATGGATCGACGGCCAGGTCTCGTTCGTTACGCGCCAGCCACTCCATCACCCTCGGATCCGGCCTCGGCTGGGTCGCCTCGCACAGCACATTGGCATCCACGAGGCACATCATCGCGGCGATCCGAGGGCGTCGGTCGACTCCGATTCGATCGGCACGAACCAGCCTTTTTCGGGACACGAGAGGAGCGTGTCCACCAGCCCGTTGTTCTTCGGCGGGTCGGCAACGACAAGGCGGTATTCGCCTTCGTCTACCCGTTCTATTGCAAACGACTGGCCGGGTTCCAGTCTGTCCCGACGGCGAAACTCGGCCGGTATCACAATCTGACCCCGGGTTGAGAGGACTGTTTTCATAGAAAATAAGATAACGTCTTACACCAGGATTGTCAATGCCCGGCAGGTCTTCAACGGAAAGGTTTGCCCTTTACTCTATCAGGTACCCGCGGTATTTTCTCTTGGGGTAAAGCGGATGGCAGGGCCGTGATCCGGATGGAGTATAGTACCGATTTGCATGAGAGGGGACGCAGGGTTGACGCGGATTCGGCGGATGATTGGTTTTGGTTGGCTGGTTCTTGCGAGCACAGCGGTACACGTTCACGCCCAGACGCCGGCTTTAAAGGCGCCGCGTATTACGGAAAAGCACCGCGGCGTCTGTTTCGTGGCCGGACCGGGCCGCCCGGCGGATGCGGCTTTCGACCGCCTGGCCGCGCTGAACGTGAATTGGATCTCCCAGACGCCGTTCGGGTGGCAGCAAAGCGCCGGCGCCCCGGAGGTGGTCCTCGCGACGTCCGGGCGCGTCTGGTGGGGCGAATCGGATGAGGGCCTGGCGGATGCGGCCCGGCGGGCGCGGCAGCGAGGCATCCGGACGATCCTGAAACCCCACGTCTGGATCCGCGACCGCAGCGACGGGAGATGGCGCGGAAATATTGACTTTTCTACGACGGAAGAATGGGACCGCTGGTGGACGAGCTACCGGAGATTCATCCTTCATTACGCCGAACTGGCGGAAACCACGCGGATGGAGGCACTGTGTATCGGGACGGAGCTGCGCAGCGCCGTGTTGAACCGCCCCGACGCGTGGCGCAGGCTGATTGCGGACGTACGGGCGGTGTACGGGGGCGAACTCACCTATTCCGCGAACTGGTACCGCGAGTTCGAAGAGGCGCCATTCTGGGACGCGCTGGACTACGTCGGAATTCAGGTCTATTTCCCGCTGGCGGACAGCACCGGCGCCACTTTGACGCTCAATGACTTCAAAGCGGCGTGGGCGCCCCATGTGAAGCGGATCGAAGCGGTACATCAGCAGGTGGGTAAGCCGGTGCTTTTCACGGAGGTCGGCTACCGGAGCACCGCGGATTCCGCCGTAGAGCCGTGGGTCTGGCGGTCGGCCGCGCCGGTGGACCATGAACTGCAGGCGACCCTTTACGAAGCGATGTTCCGGACCTTCTGGCGAAAGCCCTGGTTTGCGGGCACGCACGTCTGGAAGTGGTTCCCCGAGGGCAGCGCGGGATTCGGCGGGCGGCGCGCCCTGCGGCGGGAACGCGGGTTCACGCCACAGGGAAAACCGGCGGAGGAAGTGCTCGCCCGCTGGTATCGGGTTGCTGAGCCAAAACCACGTACTGAAACCGGCGGATTACCGGGAATGACTCCCGGCCGGTAGTTTCAGGTGGGCAGTTATCGAATGTAGCTCTTTACAACACGACGATTGTTTCCCATATTAGAATTTGCCTTCAATGAGTGCGCTGACCTGCGTCATCGCCGACGGAGGCTGAAACCGGCTGCGCGGGGTCGGCACGATTGACGAACCGCTGACGCGCCAAAACGAAATCTTCTTCGGTCCGAATCCGTATCTTCGGGCAACGACGCGGCGCCGAAAGTAACACTACACCACGTGACAGGAGGTAGAACCATGGCCAATTACATGTTTCGCACCAGGTACACGCGGTCGGGCCTCGAGGGCCTGCTCAGAGAGGGAGGCACGGGACGGCGGGAAGCCTTGAGGCAAACCATCGAAGGGATGGGCGGCAAGCTGGAGGGCTTCTACTACGCGATGGGCGATGACGATCTCATCCTGATCGCCGAGATTCCCGATGAAGCCACCGCGGCATCCATCGCGCTGAATATCGCCGCCGCAGGGGCGCTGGAAGTCTCCACGACGGTCCTCGTATCGCCGGAGACCATCGACGAAGCGGTGAACAAGAGCGTGTCGTACCGCCGGCCTGGCGAGTGACTCTGGTGTCCTGACCTGATAACGCCTCACCTTTTTGACGATGAAGGCCCCTTTTCGCCTCTGAGAAGGGGCCTTTTCGCGTACGACGTCCTGTAGAACCGTCGCGGGACCATCGCCAGCGGTTCCGCGAAACCTGCAAAGACGCGAACGACGAACCTCTTGCCGAGGTCATAGATCGCGGGCCGCGCTATTGGACGATGGGCCTCACGGTGACTTCAACCGGTTCCTGGTAGTCAGCGTACGAACCCGACAGCGAACTTCGCGACACCGAGCAGGCGCCTCTCCTCGAAAACGGCGGCATCGAGGGCTTCCTGCGCCGCGAGGCGCTGCCTTATGCAACAGACGCCTGGCACGACCCGGCCTGCGTCAAGTTCGGGTACGAAATCAGCTTCACGCGCTGCTTCTACAAGCCCCAGCCCATGCGAACCCTGGAGAAAAACCGAGCAGATATTCTGGCTCTGGAGAAGGAAACTGAGGGACTCTTAGGGAAATCCTCGGTGAGCAACGTTAAGGGGCGCGGTTATTGAACGCATGGCTTTACAAGGACAGGATTATCTTACATATTATACGTAGCCTTTAACAAGGCTGACGTCACGCGCCATCGGACCGGTCTCGATATAAACTCGTTTACCCGGGCGACATTGCGTACAACAAAATGCGGGCTTGGCAAGGTGCAGTCGGTATGTCTCAATACAAGGGAATCGTCAGCCCGGCGTATGTCGTGCAGCGCCCGAGAAACGGGATCAACTCGCGTTACCTTCACTATCTTTTGAGAACTCCTCGCCGCTTCCACGGCAGGCAAAATCCTAACGCCAACCCCGAATACGGGAGATATGTATCATGTTGGCCGACACGTTCCCGTCCGACGAAGCCGCAGACTTTCTACTTGATTCGAGCCACCGACATGACCCAAATTTCATCGTTAAGTGATTAATTAATAGTGATATAAATTACTTGACGGGCACTTGGCTGAGACAGCGCCAAAGGAATCAGATGTATACAACCCCTCAAGTAAGTGATCGGTTTCTTGGACGTGATCAATTGTCCGCTGGGTAGCGACGTTTCTGATTCACTTTCAATCAATGCCCGATTGCTTGTACCTGAGAAAACGGCTAATCGGGAATTGTGCCATTAAACAAAAAATGGTGCAATTGGCATAATATCAGCATAATCTGCATATAAATATCTGTTAATTTTGGGTTTGTATTGTTCTAACAAAGCGTTAATTTACAAGTGAAAATGCCTCAATTCATAATATTCAACGGGGCCAAGGTATATGATGGCTGGAGATTGCTCGCATTCGCTTAGTTGGTGATTGCCGGTGTTACCAGCCCTTTCTTACGTCCAGGTTCAGAAATTACTCCAAGCCTTGAGAATTGCGGGGCAGATCCATAGAGTCGGGAACACTCGAGCCGCTCGCTGGTATCCAGGCAGAACCCCATCAGGAATTGTGCCGGAAAACAAATTAACGAACAATAGGCATAAATTCGGCACAATTGCGGCATAATGTATTTCATAAATATCTGATTATTTGGATCTTATTACATTATTCTTCTTGACAAGGCATTATGCCTTACGCAAGAAAGTCGTAATTCATTTGTTCGGTGAGCGGATCCTCCCGGAACGATTAGGACCGTGCTCGTTTTAGCCCGACTACGATTGCCGCGCCACCTGGAATGCTGATCGATTTCGGAGGTTGCCTGACACTGGAACCTGAATTTCCATTGGCCGGTAATTGACTGAAAAACGTAGAAACAACAGGTGAATTCTATAACCCGTTAATTTTATTGAAGTTGTTTAATTGACGAGTAATTGACTGGAAACGCCACATGCCGACCGGCGTCCGCGCGCTATTCACCGCGGATGTGCATACCGAAAAGATATCCGTGCGCGAGGCGGTGGCCAATCTGTCAGAGAAGACCGATCAGCCGGACTCCTGCGCCTTGCGGAAGCCGTGACCGACGGCAGGGCAGAGATCGCCAATGGGTTTGAAACGACGCGACAGGCCGCAAAATGACAACCAATAGAAACCGTGACTACCTTGTCGGCCTGGTAGGGGAGTTGCGCAACCTGCCACATGAGACCGAATGGGTCGAATTCAAGGTCAATCACCGCAAGCCCCAGACCATCGGACAGTACATCTCGGCGCTTTCCAATGCGGCTGCCCTGCACGATAAAGTCCACGCATACATCGTGTGGGGCATCGAGAACATAACGCACACCATTGTCGGCACAGACTTTTCGCCATCCATCGCGAAAAAGGGAAGCGAACCTCTCGAGACCTGGCTGCTTGGGCTTCTGAGGCCGCGCGTCGACTTCCGCTTTCACGAAGTCATGGTTGACGGAAAGCGGGTCGTGATTATGGAGATTGATCGTGCCTACCGGCATCCAGTCGCCTTCGCGGGCGTCGAGTTTATCCGGGTGGGCAGCACCAGGAGAAGACTCAAAGAATATCCGGAAAAGGAACGAGCACTCTGGCGCGTTTTCGACCGGATGAGCTTCGAAGACGGTATCGCCGCTGAACGCGTGTGTGGCGAAGATGTGCTAAAAAAAATCGACTGCCCGGCGTACTTCGACTTGCTTGAAATACCGCTCCCTGACGGACGTGACGCCATCCTTCACGCATTGCAGGGTGACCGACTCATCGCCCCCGGCGAAGCGGGCGGCTTCGACGTCACCAACGTGGGCGCGGTTCTGTTCGCCAGGAACCTCATCGACTTCCCAAACCTGAAGCGCAAGGCCGTGCGGGTTATCCAGTACAGGGGCGGGGGTAGGACCGACACGATCAGGGAACAGGAGAACACCAAAGGATACGCCTGCGGCTTTAAAGGTCTGGTCGGCTACCTTGGTGGGATACTCCCAGCTATCGAAATGATCGAGAAAGACTTGCGAAGGACGGTGCCGATGTTCCCCGATCTGGCCATCCGAGAACACGTCGCCAACGCGCTCATCCACCAGGACTTTCTCGTCACGGGTGCGGGACCGATGGTAGAGATCTTCGATAACCGAATTGAGATTACGAATCCGGGCGAGCCCCTCGTGGATACGCAACGTTTCTTGGACGCATCGCCCAGGTCCCGCAACGAGGCCCTGGCCTCACTGATGCGCCGGGTTCGCATCTGCGAGGAACGGGGCAGCGGGATCGACAAGGTTGTCCTTGAAATTGAGTCATATCATCTGCCGGCGCCGCTTTTCGAGGTTCCGCCGGGTTCTACTCGCGCAGTTCTCTTCGCCCACAAGACCCTGGCTGACATGGACGGAGAGGAGCGGATAAGAGCCTGTTACCTCCATGCATGCCTCAAGTATGTGATGCGAGATTACCTGACCAATGCATCGCTTCGAGAGAGATTTGGCATCGAAGAGAATAACAAGGCTATCGCCTCTCGCCGCATTCGCGAGGCCATGGACGCTGGCATGATCAAGCCGTTTGACGAAAATGCCTCCCGAAGAATGATGAAATACGTCCCATTCTGGGCCTGATCTCAATTGGCGTGGATTGATCGACGGCCCGACGTCTCGCAAACCGCCAGGAATTGTATCAATTGATGAATAGATGATCGAACGAACCCCAAAATGGTTGAATGGGCCGACATATCTTTCTTTTTTAATAAGTTACGTCACAAAGGAGCGATGGACGGCCAATTGATCAGGAAACACCCGATGGCCGTTGATATTCTATAAACCATTAACTTTATTGCACTTGTTTAATTGACGGGTAATTGACTGGAAACTTCCAATGACCGCCGACGCCCGTACCCGACTCGTCTCCTTTGTGTGTGCAAGCGAGATCAATGCAGGTGAGGCGGCCGGTCTGTCTACCGGTATTCACAAACTCAGTGTGAGCCATGTCTAGCCGACGGACAAAAATAAACTTACAGCCTGGTGTCCTGCAGTGGGCGCGAGAGCGTGCCCGCGTCAGCCGCGACGAACTGGCTCGCAAGATGCAGGTCAACGTCGACCGCGTTGTAGAGTGGGAGGAAACCGGCAGCATCAGTGTCGCCCAGGCAGACAGGCTCGCGGAACGCACCCACACCCCCGTGGGTTTGCTGTATCTTTCCGAGCCCCCCGAGTACCCATACCGGACTTCAGGACGCGCCGCGTCGATACCTTTGCTTCAGGTCCAAGCCTCGACCTGTTGGAAACGGTCTATGCGATGCAAAGGCGACAGGACTGGATGCGTGACGATCTGATTGATAGCGGTGCGGAACCACTGGAGTTCGTCGGTGGATTCAGCCGTACATACAGTCACGTGGATGTTGCAAGTGCAATGCGAGATGTGCTGCGAATTCCAGATGGTTGGGCGAAGGACATTTCTACCTGGATCGCTGCCCTCAGGTTCCTTCGGAGCAAATTCGACGCCGCTGGCGTGCTCGTCGTTTTCAATGGCGTCGTAGGCAACAATACTCGTCGAAGCCTTGAACCTGACGAGTTTCAAGGCTTTGCACTGGCGGATGAATACGCCCCCTTGATATTCGTCAACAACGCAGATTTTATCGCTGCCAAGATGTTCACGCTTGCGCACGAACTCGCCCATATATGCGTCGGAGAGTCGGGCGTATCACACTTCGAGAGGTTGCAACCGTCGCAGAATGCTACGGAGCGATTCTGCGATCAGGCAGCAGCGGAGTTTCTTGTCCCCGAGTCCAGTTTTCGCGATCTGTGGAACCTTGTTGGCCGTAACACCTTGGCGCCTAAGGGCGTTCCTTTTGAGTCGATTGCACACCGATTCAAGGTAAGCGCAATCGTTGCCGCCCGACGTGCCCTGGACCTGGGCCTGATTGACTTTGACACATTTTACGCCTTTTATGAAGACCACAAGCAACAAGGAGGTACCGTTCAGCCGACAACCGACAGTGGCAATTTCTGGAATACTCAGAGATGGCGCATTGGTCCTCGGTTCGCGGCAGCAGTCGCCCGTGCGGTAAAGGAAGGCCGGCTGCTATATCGCGAGGCATACAATCTCACAGGTCTTAAGGGAAGGACCTTCGAAGACATGCCCGAGAGAATGGGGATAGACCTTTGACAAACCGGAAACGGCGCGTGTTTGTATTTAGGGGGTTTGAACAATGACAATAAAGATCGAAGGCCGGGTCCGCGACGCTTCCTCAAAACGCGGACTCGAGAATGTCTCCGTTTCCAACGGGGAGCACGTGGTACGAACGGATGCGGACGGGCGCTACGCTCTGCAGGTCTCGCCGGACGCGCACCGGTTCGTTTTCGTCACTGTGCCTGACGGCTATCGGCCCGGTGAGGACTTCTACCGGCCGACGTTCGGATGGACCGGCGACCAACGCGGGGTCGATTTCCATCTCGCGAGGCTGCCGGAAGGAGACAGCGAGTTCTTCTCGATGGCCCATATCAGCGACACCCACGTCGTGCTGGACGAAGACCGGACGCCTGGCAGGATGTTGTCGCAGGATCTGCGACAACTGGTTCGCGAAGCCGACCCGGACCTGATCGTCGCGAGCGGAGACCTGACGGATTGGGGGACGCTGGAGGAACTCGAACAGTTTCGCGCCGCCATCGAGAGCGTCTCGACGCCCGTATTGCCGATGTTCGGCGGGCACGACGGGAATCAAGAGCGCTTCGGCGACCTGACTGTCGACGAGCTTGTCGCATTGAAACACAGGAGGGAGTACGCGAAGATAGAGGAGATCCTGAAGCAGCGCGAAGGTGAACCCTTCACGCGCAACTATGAGCAAGTACTCGGTCCCCCGTATACCAGTTTCGATCGCGGGCGATGGCATTTTGTCTTCTATCCGAACGAGGATAATTTCTATCCATCGACGGACCGGAAGCGTAAGGAAGATTGGCTGTGGGCGGACCTGTCGCAACAACCGCGTGATCGTAGAATCGTCGTCTTCCTTCACAAGCCGCCGTCCATACCTTTTCTGAACGCTTTGAGCCGGTACCGGGTAGAGTTGGTCATGCATGGGCATTGGCACTCCAGCAAGGTGTTCACCCGGGACGGGATCGTCGTTGCGGCGGTACCCCCGCTGTGTTTCGGCGGCCTGGATACGCGGCCGCGGGGCTACCGAATCGTTGAATTTAAGGTTGCGGATTTCAGGTTTCGGCTTGAGCCGCTCTCTGTCGGGGCAAGCCCGTCGGGACCTTCGTCGAATACATCGATATCGCTCGATGACACCGGCCGGACCATGCGGCTTGTCTGGACGCATCAGCTTCCGGTGGGCGTGCACCGTGCGGCGCCGGTCTGCTCCGGCGATCGGATCCTGATGAGCCTCGCCGACGAGGGATGTCCCGCACAAAACGGCGTCGCGTGTCTCAATGCCGGAAGCGGCGCGCTGTCGTGGCGAGTCTCTACGGATACAGCTGTCAAGAACAGCGTGGCGATCCCCCCGCCTTCAGCTGCTGCTGACACCGGGACCGATCTGTGCGCCGCGGTGTCGGTCGCCGGGCGTTTGTATTCGATGGAAACGGAATCGGGACGCGTTCGCTGGAAGGCCGATCTGCCCGGCTTTCCGGAGCGGTGGATCTATGCGTCTCCGGTCATTGCGGGTCAGACGGTGTACGCGGGCGGCAAGTCCGGGTATGGTGCGTACGATCTGACAACCGGCGAGCAACGGTGGCACACGTCGCTTGAAGGCGGCGACGGGTGGCCTTGCTACGCGAGTCCTCAGGTCTGCGGCGACCTGCTCATTCTGCTTGTCCAGCGCCGTGGGCTGTTGGCGCTGGACAGGCATAACGGCAAGGTGGTCTGGGAACGGACCATGGGCGTCGAGAATCCCTACGCGCAACCTCTGGTGGACGGCGGCATCCTGGTCACGGGCAGCGGCGCCCCGGTTCTTCACTGGTACGGGGGCGAACCGGCGCACATGGCGGCCCTGAGTATCAGTACTGGCGAACTGATGTGGGACCGGCCGGTGCTTCCTTCGAGATATCCCACCGGGCTGGCGATTCGGGGCGACCGGTTCTACGCGACCACGCCGGACGGCGAGGCGCTGTGTTTCAATCTCCACACGGGCGCGTTGCAGTGGCGATTCGGGACGGGCAATGACCTTATGGACATGGTCCCGGCGCGCCGCGGCGTCCGATCCATCCTGGCCGCGCCCGTCTTCTACAAGGACCGTCTGCTCATCGGCGGCGGAGACGGTTGCCTCTACGTACTGAATGCCGAAACCGGCGCACGCATCGGCCGCGCGGCGCTCGGATCCCCGATCGCGGCCGCTCCGTGTCTCACGGAACATGGCTTCTGCGTGGGCACGTACGACGGACGGGTGTATTGTTTCGCTGACGGATAAGAAATCGTCAAAGGCCTTAAGCCGCCGGGTCCGGGCTGGCCGGCAGCAAGTCGAAGACAGTTTTCTGTTGCACTATGCCGTATTTCGGTATAGTTTACGGTACGGTACTTGGTGGAGGGGATTTGCGTGCGGCGTTTCACTGATGAGCGTGGTAGCGAGGTTCGGCTTACGGACGAGCGGCTTCGTCACCTCCTGCGAAGGCACCCTGAAATGGCCTTTCAGATGCATCGGATCGAAGAAACCCTCGCCAGACCCGATGCCGTCAGGCCCTCGAGTTCCAGTCTGACGGTACAGCTCTACTACCGGCTCTACCAGGATCTTCGGGGCAGGAACCGCTATCTGTGCCTGGTGGTGAAGAGGGAGACGTCCCACGCTTTCATCGTCACCGCATATCTCGCCCGGAAAATCAAAGGAGAGTGACTATGGCCAGCAAGAGGGTGTCTGTCTGGTACGACGACGACGGGGACATGCTCGAGGTCTTGTGGGCGTTCAGAGAGGGGTACTTCAGCCCGACCGGTGACGAACGCATCCTCAAGCGGATGAACGACGACGGTGAGGTGATCGGATTCCTGATTCACGACGTCAGTACGCTAAAGCAGCCGAGCCCGCTTGAGTTCGAGTTGACGTCCGAGTCCCCCGCCGATGACGTCGCCAACGTCACGGTCCGGCAGGCCGCGATTCGGTTGGGCGTCTCGGAACGCCGGGTGCGGAAGCTTGCCGGCGACGGCCGTGTGAAGGGGGCGACGAAGGCCGGAGGAGAGTGGTTGATTCCCACTCCTGTAGAGGTGATTCCGGGCAGGCGCGGCCCCGCCGGTGTCGCCGGACGTGTTGGTGTAATGGAGGACTGACTGATCTAGGTTCGTTTCATCAATATTGCAGCAGATACACTCCATCCTATTCTCTCAACTTGCATCCAATGCGTCGGGGATGCCCAAAGGTTGTCTTGACACTGGGAATCAGGCGAGAACTCGAAGTGAAGGATAGGTATGGATGGTGAGTTCTGCTTAAGTAATGAGTCGGAGCCTATTAAGGTCGGCCAAAGGTAGCCAAATGGATCTCAAATTGAAAAATGGCATCTATGTTCCCATGAAGAATCCTCAAGATATCTATGTGTTTATCGATGAGACGTACTTACTGAACAACTCTGCATTCTTACAGTCAGCAACACCAATACCGGCTGATTTGTACCAACAGGTACTAATAGATGATAGTCGCAATCTTCTCAACTCTTTGGGACCACATGCAAAAGAATTCAAAGGTTCAAAAATACGACCTGGCAACGTGAGCACATATCGAGATTTTCTCAGGCTGTGGATTGATGCTTGTGCTTCAGTTGGAGACCAAGTACCTCTTTACCCGATCGTCTCTTTTGGTAGTCAATCGAGTTATGCAGGAACTGATGTTGAACAAATAAAATCGGAGATCGAATCGGCCTTATTATCAGTTCAGTCTGGTGTACATCCAGAATTACTAGCTGAGGTCTGTAGGCAAATTAAGTGGTTGGTTCATCACTTCCATAGAGCAGCTCCATCAAGCTTTACGAACGAGATGATCTTATACTTTGATAATAAGCACAGATATGCTCAACTAATGAGAGATACGAGAGCGGTTGTTGGCGATTATTCTAATGTAGTCTTATGGAGTACCGAGAAGATAATTAGGACCTGTCTTAATGCCAAATTGCCTAATTTAACTCCTGGGTATCGATTCCCGAACCTACGGAAATTCACTTTTGCTTGGTCAACAACCCAATTTGGCTTACAAGCAGCTGATGTACTATCCCATCTAATTTATAGCGGTTTTCGATATGAAATGGGAATCCAAGATCCAATAACTGAGACCAAAAGAGAATTACTTGAGGAATTTATCCTGGAATTTGCGATAGATGATGCCTTGCGAGCAATACTAACAGTTGGCACCAGTAATAATGGTAAATCTGATGTTGAGTGCTTAGGTGCCCATATTTCAACCTATCAATTCCTCCCAGACTCCTAAGACAGACAATACGTATGCCCGCGCCTTATATCCCGCCCATGGCTGCGGCGGATACGCGCCTCTGCCTAACTCGCTACTCGAGTTGGTGGGCGATTGAAGACTCACGTGCAACGTTAATAGTACGAGCTTCGCAACGTGTGAAATAGCTTGAAGTTTCGCCAATCCATCTGAAAGAGAGAGTCATGACACTCGAATACGACAGGATAACAAGTCATCCATTTCCACTGACAAGGCGCGATGTCACAATACTCGAGAGTGCTGAGAAGATAGACGAGAAATCGATTGCCCATAGGCAGCGGTGGTTCGCTATCCCGCTGCCTATGATCGGCCTTTGAGTCCCACACATTGGAGTTAACAGCTGATGAAATTGAGATAGTATCCACGGGAATGCAACTCCAATTGAGACAAAGGTCGGGTCGATTGCCAGATGGAATTCAACCCTTACGCACTGCTGGACGAACAGCAGGCTAGGTGCCAGGTGGCTCCATTATGCCGATCATGGGTGGCCTGATTAGGGCGATCCGTGACAGATTGCGTACTTCGGGTCATGATCATAAGGCACGACCACCCACTCCTGCAACAAGTGTTCATTAATCCGGACGTGTTTGTTTCGGCGGTGTAGTTGCGTGAACGGACGAAACCGGGGAGGTACTGTGACAGCACACTTACAATCACAACCTTGGGAACGGCCCGACACGCCGATCTTCAGCAATTCTCCGCCGCCGCAGGCGTGGATGAAGTGCAACATCTATTGCCCGCGTGTCATTTACGCCGAAGGCAAGTACCGGATGTGGTTCAGCGGGTCGGCGGTGCGCCCCACGCTGTATCGAACGTGTATCGGATACGCCGAATCGGACGACGGCCTCGCATGGACGCTCCACCCCGACAATCCGATTCTGACGGCCGACAGTCTTACATGGGGTCAGAACCTGAATACCCCCAGAGTGCTGTACGACGAGGACGAGCAACATTACAAGATGTGGTTCCTGAGCACGACCCACGTGGAATACCGGGACGACGGCATTCTGGCGAAGAATATCAATTCGGCCATGGGGTATGCCACCAGTCGCGATGGCATCCACTGGGACTTCTGGCCCGAACCCCTCATTGAGGAATGCCGGGCGCCGTGCGTGCACAAGGACGGCGCCGGATATCGTATGTGGCTCAACGCCAGGCCCAGTCCGGAGGACTCGTGGGAAGCGGCCTACGGCTATGTGTATGAGTTCAGGTCGGAGGATGGGATTGCATGGATGCGGCGTGAACACCCGGCGGTTCAGGCAACGGGCAACACGAAGTCGTGCGTCTATCCGGAAGTTCATAAGATCAATGGGACGTATTACATGTGGCATATCGGACATCTGAAGAAGAAGGACGGTCCGATGAATATGGTCTACCACGAGATCTTCTGCGATACGTCGACAGATGGAATTAACTGGACGCTGAATCATCAGATCCCGGCGTTCGCCGCCTCACGCGACCTCGCACGGTTCGACTGGAAGACGGTGTCCACGCCGTGCGTGGTGGATTTCGGCGACACGTTGCGGCTGTATTACGCGGGGTGCAATCTGAAGACGAATTTCAATCTGTTCGAGGGCGGTGACAACGGCGAGGGGATGCACATCGCCGTGGCCACAATGGAAAAAGACCGGTTATGACGCTTCCGGAAGAATCGATATGCCAACGTAAAAGACAAGCGACAGAGATTGACACCGGAATATCGGGTACAATCCGCACGTCCATAGATTTCCTCGACTCTGACGAAATCTTCCACGTTCCGGATCGGAACAGCCGGACGAAATGGAATGGGCCGTGGTGGCACATGGCGGCGCTGTACGAGATGGGTGAGTCCGGACGTATCCCGGGATCGGCCGCCGTCAAGGCGCTGAAACTCCTGAAGCGTGGCGCGTGGCCGAGCTTCGTCATCGAACCGGCTGATGCACCTCAAACGGATTCCGACCGGGCGAAAATGGACTGTTGCCACTGTGAACTGGGCGTATTTTACATCGTACTCGCGTCGTGTGGCTGCGACGTGGACGTCGAACTGCCATGGATTCGGGAGTGGTTTCTGAATCATCAGTTGCCGGACGGCGGCCTGAATTGCTCGCCGGATGCCTATCGCGAGTCCGGAAAGGGCTCCATCGTATCCACGCTGCCTCCGCTGGAAGCTATCCTGTTCTTCACGAACCGGAAATATTCGGATGTCGAACAGAAATATCTCGACGAGGGCGCGCGCTACCTGACCGAACATCGCCTCGTCTGCTCGAAGACGGATGGGAACGTCATCGACGACGCATGGCTGAAACCGCTCTTTCCCCGCTTCTTCGAATACGACGTCCTTCGGGGCATGTACTTTCTCGTGGAATGGGCACGAAGAACGGGAGGACAGCTTCCGGTTGACGTGATCAAATGGGGCCTTGACCGGCTCCGTCGACACATGGACGCTGGCGGTGTCGTCATCGGAAGACATATCAACGATGGCAGCGGCGGATGGAACGGGAGCACGTTCCCGTTGATGGCGGCGGCAGGCGCCGTCGGGACCGTTTCGCCGTATCTTACGAGGCAATTGGACGTCGTGTTAAAGGCGGTGAGATAGAGCAGCATTCAGCTGTCAGCAGTCAGCCAGAATCAGAGTCGAAGGTCAAATTCAACGTCCACATCTGCCCAGATTCCCTGCCGTCGAGAAGCAGCACAGGCAAAGACGCAAAGGGAATCAGACGAAGAGCGGGCAACCACAAGGGTTGCCCCTACATTCTCAACCATGTCGCAGACCTCTCCCCCCGGCCTGCCTGCGCCTGCCTGTCCCGTTGGAGCGGCAGACAGGCCGAGTTCTGCTCGGCAGGCAGGCCCCCTCTCCCAGAGGGAAAGGGGGAGAAAACCAGGACAACGCGAGGGGATCACAGTTCCCCCAGGAATGGGGAAAGGGGGTAGGTCTCGATGGCGGTTAGACGTGAGAGATTGTCTGCCCCGTGGGTTTTCATTTCTTGCCGGAGGCATAACGGTGGAACCAATCGGGCAAGGATTTCATCTATCGAGAACAGGAGAATCCATGGAAGTCGACAGGGTCGTCCCCTTATTCGCCGTAAAGAAAATGCAGAAGTCGCTGGCGTTCTATCTCGACGGGCTCGGCTTCGAGATGGAGGGCAAGTGGGTCGATGAAGGCGTCATCAGGTGGTGCAACTTGCAGATGGGCAACGCCGAGTTGATGCTCCAGGAATTCAGGACCGAAGGCCACGACTCGAGGCAATTCAGCGAGAATAAAGGCGAAGGCGTCTCACTGTTCTTCTTCTGCGATAACGCGGTTGCATACTATCGGGACGTCCGGTCCCGGGGAGTCGACGCCTCCGAACCGCAGGTGGGAAACGGGATGTGGGTCACGTCCATGGCCGATCCCGACGGATATAACCTGTACTTTCAAAGCCCCACGGATGTGCCCGAGGAGACGAGACTATCGGAAGTGGAATGAACCTTCAGGTCCCTGGACGTGAACGGCAAGAATGTACTTCCGGATGACCTTTTCGGCCCGTTTCGGAAGGCTTCATCGCGACGACCCGTTACTGTTTTTGTCGAACTAAGGTGAATGTCGAGGAGTTACACACCGAAGTGAGCGGCCGTAGCCTTACCGAACGAAACGAGAGCCGCGCGACCAGGGACGGTGCCGCATGACCGACGGGGAACTCAAGGCGAAGGCGATCCGGATCCAGGCCGTTGTTGAGGACAAGGTCGTACAGGCCCACGGCATGGTGCCCATGCTCGTGCGCGCCGGCGATTACCAGTTGCCGTCTGAGGATGACTATCGCGGCGCGTACCGCCACCGGCACCTCCTGGGAAAGACCGAGGCCGAGGTCGGAATCGCCCCAATGCACGTCTGGCGCGCGTGGGAGAATACACCCACGGACACCGCGTGGTATCTTGGCGCCATGAGTTACCGGTACCGGTGCGATGGCGACCCGAACGTCCTGGCAATCTGCAGGCGCACCTTCGGGGGTCTGAAGTATATCCATGGGCTCGGCGTCGAGAAGGGCGAACGGGGGTTCATGTGCAAACCGTACGGCGGCGTCTACAGCAATCAGGCATCAGGCGACCAGGTGCAATGTATTCTGGTCGGGCTGGCCGCGTACCGGCCCATTGCGCCGCCCGAAGACCTCGCCGCTATCGACGAGATCCTCGTGGACATGGCCGAGTTCGACATCAAATGGAATTACGTCTCCCCCCATGGCTATTTCGGTTATACCTATGAGTCTCTGGTAGAGTCTATTCTGGGTGAGAACTGGAACCATGCCGCGTGGTCCTACGCCATCATCCACACTCCCCTGCTGTACCTGGCCTGGCAGGCCGCGGGAGACCCGAAGTACCTCCGCGAGATCCACCGCTGGTACGAGGCCTGCAATACGAGCATCAGGTTCGAACGCCCCACGGGCAGGATCACCGGCAGCCAGGGATGGCGAACGCTTTACCTGCCGGCGCTGTTGATGGCGTTCGATCCGGCGAACCACGAATTGTGGCGAAGCCTGATGCTGCAGACTTACGATACGGTTCGATCGGGCGTGCTGGAGGACGGGACGCAGGCTTACCAATGGACCTTCGACGTCGAAAGCGGCGAACGCGAACTCCTTCCCGCCAGTCTGTGGGGGGCAGGTCCCGCCGCGACCGGCAGGTCGGGCATCTTCGCCAGGGCCTGCGTCGCGGCGCAGCCGTGGTTTCCGGACGAGGACATCGCGTGCACCGCCCGGCATATTCTTGAGAATCTCGATTTGGATACATTCCGGTTTATCATGCCGCTGAATGAAAACCAGCCGGCGCCGCCGGAATGGAGGGTGGAGACCGGGCTGCTTGACATGGACAGCCTGACCGGATGGCTTTGGGGCTACTGGGAGGGCCGGTGGCGCGGGTACTGGTAAGTTGATCGAGATATAGAGCCGACTTTTCGCTATCAAGATACCGACCGATCTGCGCGAAGCCGCTGATCACTCGCCTGGAGTCCGGACATTGGCGCCGGTTGCATACGGATCCCGGCACGGGAGGTTTAAATGAAACCACGAAAGATTCAGCGAATCGCCTTCCTGCAGGACTACAGGAACCGGCCGGAGTCGCTTGTGGACGAGATTCCGGAGGTGGCCGGCCTGGGTTACCACGAGGTTACCGTGGCGGCAGTGATCGGCCACGAAGAGGCGGTAGCGGAGGTGGCCGGAAAAGCGGAGGAATACGGCCTCGAGGTCTCCACGTTCACCGGATTCATGAAATACGCCTACCAGCATCTGGACGAGCATCCCGAGCAGAAGGCCGTGTTCAGCAAGGATGCGGACCACGAGGAACTGGGAAACCTGCCGGCCGTGTGGGGGTGTCCGTATAACAGGGTGTTCCAGAAACGGTACCTCGACTTCCTGGAAAGGCTGGCCGACATACCGAATCTCACGGAAGTGTGGGTGAACGACGAAGCCTATTTCGGGAGGGATATCGATCTTCTGGCGTGCTACTGCAAAACCTGCCAGGCGGATTGGGACCGAGAAATCGGCGGGAGGATTCCCATGCCGCCGTTCAGCGACATGGACGAGAAGGCGCGGCTGGTGACCTGGCGGTTCCGGCGCTGGAACGAAGTACACGGAAAAATGAAAAGGGCCCTGAACCGGAATCGCCGGATCCGGGCGGTGTTTCAGAGCGGCCCGCAGCCTTTCTGGGACATCAACCCCTGGATATGCGGCATGGACATCGACGGAATGGTCGAAGCCATCGACGGCCTCGCAGTCGACGCCTATTACACCTGCGTGCTGCCGGCGGTGGGCAGCGGCCTGTTCACACCGCCCGAAATTTTCCTGAGCGAGTGCTGTCGTTTCATCAGGGGGATGACGCTGGGAGAGGACAAGGTGAGCGTGATGCTGGGGCAGGGGATGTCGCACCCCGAGTTCCACAGGCCGCTGGACGAAAAGGACGGATGGTGGCAGGCCGTGGTTCCGCCGGCCCTGGGCGTGGATCGCGTGACGGCTTATACGTACCGGCTTCAGCGGGCGTCGCCCATGCACCGGACCTTCCAGGAGGCGTTTCGTCTGGATCCCCATTTCGAACGCACCGAGCCCGTGGTCTCCGTCGCCGTCGTGGACAGTCTGGAAACGCAGTGTTACGACGAGTCCTTACCCGCCAGGGGCCGCGAGAACTGGCGCATGAGCCGGATGTTCTCCATCGGGCAGATGGCCTCGCACTACGGTCTGCCCCATGGCTATCTGCCCTCGTCGAAGCTGACTTCCGAACATCTCGACCGGTATCCGGCGGTGGTGCTGCCCAATGTCTCCTGCCTGTCCGGTGGTCAGCGGGACGCGCTCCTGGAGTATGTACGGGACGGCGGCACGCTGGTGGCGGCGGGGGAAACGGCCACCCGGGACGAAATGGGACGCCCTTCGGACCTGTCGTTTCTCAAGGAGGGTTTCGGGATCTCTTCTTGCACGCCGGCAGGGGGTCCCCGCATCTTTGCCGCGGCGAGCGACCACGCGGCGTTCGATGACCTTCCATGGCCGGATGAGAAAACCGCGTGGGACCCGTGGAAGGGCGCCAACCGCCCTGTGCTCGGGCTGGACCTGGCGGTGGACGTGACGTCGGAAGACGAAGCGGACGTGCTGGCGGTGTTCGAGAAAGCGGGATCCCCGACCTCGGGTCCCGCCGTCACATTGAAACGCTTCGGCAGGGGGAACGCCGTCTTCGTGGCGGGCATCCCGTCTCGATGGATGGATCTCAGGCCGGCGGGCACCACCGTTCTCAGCTTTTCCCGCCAGGTGCTGGCTCAGTTGATCCTGTCGCTGGTGGGAGAGAGGTTGCCTGTGGTCGTGAAGGGCTTTCCACCCCGGGCACCGCTGCAGGAGGTCAGGCCGCTGGATATTCGCTGGAAGCCGACCGTGGAAATCATGCCCTCGGTGGGCGAGGACCTGATTCTGGTGACCGTTCCGTCCTACTTCAGGGAGCCCGGCGCATTCCGGATCGAAGCGAGGCTGCCGGACGGCAAACAATGCGCCGACGTACGGGAACTGGTGTCGGATCAGCCCATCGCAGAAGCGAGACAGGACAAACGGGCGGTGGAGATTGACGTCAACCTGACCACCGAGGACTTCCTGAAGGTGTATGCATTCTATTTGATTTAAATGTGCCGATTGGTATAAATCATGCGTCTTTCATCCGAAATCCACAAGAAAAACTTACTGATGAAATTCATTTGAAAAATGTGGAGCAAATCAACCATGATCCTTCAGTTACAAGAACGCCATTAGTAGAAGCGGCCTTACCATTTACGATCGTATTCCCGGGGATAGACCCGATCTGTTTATAGCAAGCCAGGAACTCGAGGAAATACTGAAAGAGGGTCTCATTGGAATTTCGCTTAGCGGATTTGCGTTGCGGACCAGATCAAAAGTCGTCAAGGCTGAAGTATGCAAGGCGATTGGTTCTCCGGTACCAGGATCCTTTAAAAAGACGCAGCCAAGGTTTCCCGGCCAGAACTTTGACGTATACATCCAAAAGTCCAATAACCTGCAGGTCTGGAACGAGGATCTCGACGCATCTCGCAGGTACGTAATTGTGCGGGTTGATGAGGACAATCGGATATGCAACGTCAGGGTAGTTTCCGGTGCAGAACTTGCTAAACTGGATAGAACGGGCGCACTGACCCAAAAATATCAAGCCGCTCTAGCCTGCTTGGTCGGCGGAATTTGTAGTGTTTGAGTCAAGTTTCATGCGGCGAGTTTGGCTTGATGGCAATGGTTGTGGATGAGCGATTCGAGTTTGTAAAAGGCGTTGCGGATGGGGTTTGGGTTGGTTCTGTCCAGGGTAAGGGTGAGCCCGGATCGCAGGACGCGTGCATACGTTCGACTGTAAAACAGGGCAATACGAAGGCCGTCGTCGGTGACGTGGTAACGATGGGTGCCGGGGATACGCTGTATGAGGCGTCGCAGCCGCAGTCTGCGCAGTTGATAGGTCATCATGCCGGGTGTGAGTTGGCTGGGGTCAAGGCCCAGGAGTGGAGCGAGGCGCTCCCTGAGATCACGGTTGCTAAACCCTGTGATGTTCAGCCGGAAGAGGACCAGTGCCTGCAAGAGCAGCTGCGTGCGATGATCGCCGAAGCGTAGGGCGGACGTGCGTTGACCGTCTACGACGTCAGGCTGTTGAAGCTTGTGGAAAGCGTCTTCGCCGACGGTGCAGTCATGGCTGATGCTTTGGACGTTCAGGAGACGTCGGTTGGCTTGAAAGCCGACCTGTCGCAGGGCGCTCAGGTTGTGCAGCCTCTTGCCGATGGCGAAGTCGTAGGTGTTGTTGATGGTGGTTTCGGTGCGCAGGGCGCGTCCTTCTTTATGATACTGATGGATCTTGGAGCTTTTGTAGTCCACGTACAGGGAAGGGCTCACGCCGTGTGTGATGACGCGGGTACGGAAACGCCCGGGCGTGCGTCGCGTCACCCGACGATCAAAGATCAACTGGATCTGGTCAGGACGCCCCAGGTCGAGATTCTCCCGCAGAACCTGCTCGAAGAACACCCGCCCGGTGTGGGGACGGTCGAAGACCTGGGTAAGCGCAAATTCGGCCTGCAGCATGGACACGTCATACGTATAACCGGCTTGGCGGTCTTCTTCCGTATACGGATGCGGTAAGCGCGCAAACCACTTATTGACAAGCCTTCGGATGTGAAAAGCGGAAAGGTTGTTGCAAATGTGCTGGAGAAGGATCGGATCCTGGCAGGACAGAAAGCCGTTGTCCAGACTCTCATAAGCAACGCCCCGTTGGTCGAGTTGACACTTGGCATACTCATGACCATTGATGCACAACTTGGCCGTGTAAGGGAAGTAGGTGCAGAACTTGAGAAAGAACAGCCCGAAATCCTTGTCCACGCAGTAAAAGTAGAAGTGGTTGACCATTGCGGTGGAACGAACGATCCACGGATAGGGCGCTCCCGTATCTTCCCGCCGCCGCCGTTGCGTTCGAAACACGACGGCCTTTTCCTGAGCGCTGCCCACGAAGACCACGCCCTCGTCGCCCTTGAAGCGCTTGAGGTGTTCCCGTGCGATATCTTCTTTCCGCTGACCCTTCTTGAAGCGCACCAGAGGAATCTCCTCGTCCTCAACGAACCGGCGTATAGCCTTCACAAAGGCCCTGGACCGATCCGCCACGACCACCGTCGATGGCACCGGGTAACCCAGATGATACTTGACAAACGAGACCATCCCCAACGCACGCTGCCTGCCTGCTGCAGGCAGGTAAACCAGGCACATACACATTCAAATACATCCGATCAATGCTCTCCACTTCCAACGTCACGCGGTCCTTTAATAGTTGCGATACCGACAATTCCGTCTTATTCATGATCAGGCTCCAGTTAGCACGGTCTCAAAGACCAACTACCGCCATTGCGGTCCAATAATCGGGGTCCCTAAAAGGACAACCGACGCTCAACTGGGGCCTATTTTATTTACACAAACGCTCTTACGCAACAACACGTCTCGGCGGTCTGAGGCGAAGCCTCGCTAGATGTTGGAACTGCCGCATGTGAGTTGGTATCGACGGACGATGCAATACCAGCACAACTTATCGGGGAAAAACCGTCGGAGCGTTTAATCGATCCAACAGAAAATCCTTCGTTGAGTTCGCTAATCCCTATTCGAATCTTGTTCGAAATGCTAAAGTGTACGATCGGGATGAAAGTCGACTATTTGGGAATGGATCAAGAGAGAAATCGTGGCTCAGCACTTCACAAGGCGGTCACAAGTCTATTGGGCTACTCTGTCTTCGCAGACAAGGGCACATTCCCGGACATTCCAAACCAACTCTTGGAAACCAAACTTCAGACCTCCCGGACCATAGACTTGGGTCTTGTGACGCCCGACAGCAAACAGGCCCTTGACTATCCGGCAATGGACGGAAGTATTGTCCTACGACACTGTGATGTCAGATACGCGATGTTTTACGGCGATTTGACTGGCAATTCAGTAAGAATCACCAATTTTTACCTGACGACTGGGAGGGATTTCTTTTCGAGATTTAGGCGCTTTGAGGGAAAAGTGTTAAACAAAAAACTACAAATACCCCTACCTTCGGATTTCTTCATCTGAAAATCCAAATGCCTTCCAGACCAAATCGTCAACAGTACGCATCAACTCGGTCTTTTCGTCGGACGTACAATTGAAAACCTGTCTTGCCATCTTGGCGAGTTGAATCGCTGAATCCGAATCTGGATTTGGAAGAGGGAATTGCTCGACATATTGGGTGTTGAATCGTCTTCTTCCGGCATATAGTTTATTGTTGAAGTTGCGGTCGTAGAAATATTCTACGAATGAAGAGTTGGCTACAGCAAGAGCGAGCCAGGTAAGCTCATTTTCTTCAGAGCACGAAATCCAATAGCAATCACCGTTTACGACTGTACCGTCCAAGTCCAGCCAGAATGTAGGATGTTCAGCAATATCACGAAAGACAATTTTGGATTTTTTCCAAGCTCCAGGATCCTGGGGTACCCAAATCTCGTACCACTTTCTTCCCGCGTCAATTACATACTTCCTACCCTCAAGTTGGCTTCTATGTTTCTCAAGATACGCTTTCGATCTTGGATAATCCGCTAGATCGAAGGGACAGCGCTTACCTTCAATTGTAGTGTGAGGATAAAGAATCTTGCTTTTGGGTGTCTTCGACCTGTAAGGACTTCCAATGTGATGGGTTGTCAATTCCTCTAGCAACTCCGGTCGCTCATCCTCAGGCATGTTATCCCAATCTGATCTTATGAATATGCGATCAGCGGTCGTCTTTACACCCACCCTTACTTTGCCAAGATCCTTGAAAGTGGCAGCGGTGTACCTACTGACTTTATCTAACCAATCTCTACTTTCCTTTGTAGCTATTCGCCAAACGTCCTCTGGCTTTCTGCCCGAATCCAACTCTCCCTTTTGGATCTTGAAGTACCCGTTAAATCTCGTCTTGACATGCCCGCGATGCCCTAGAGCATCGATCGGACTATCACAAGACTGAGCTTTTTTGACGGGGGAAGTAGCATAGATCGAAGTGAATTTGGCAGCAATCGGCGCCATTCTATGGGCCTTCGGTCTCAACATTAATACTGCGGGAAGTACAGCTGCCTCGAAAAGTTTCGTGTCGCCAAGATCCCAATTATGTGCAATTTCGTACAACTCCTTTATCCGTGCCCTTACACTTGCCCCGGATCTTGTCGTCATAAATCGATTTGAAACGATTATTCCAAGTATGCCGCTCGGGTGTATATACTGGGCAATCGCAACAATAAACGCATAGTAGAGGTCGACCCTTCCCTTTAGTCCGAATTGGCGAGCTATGGCTTTGGACCTCTTGGAACCTAATACTTGAGTTCTCACGTACGGTGGATTTGAGATCACAAGATCGAATTGTTGTCCTTGTTTGCGCTGAAATAGGTTAGTCTGCGACAAACGGTATTCTGACTGAGCGAGAAAGTCCTGATTATTGAACTCAACGGAAACTTCGGGATACCTATCCCTTATTCTAGCCTCCGCAGAAAGCAATTCGTGATAATTGGTTTCGTACCCGCTCACCGAAATACTAATATCCATCTGCAGAAGATTATTCAAAACAGCAAGCAACAGTTCACCATCACCGAGAGCGGGATCGAAAACACCTACATGGCGTCTGTTAGCTGGTGGCTTCCACAATTTCAACATCTCTTCCGCAACAAATTCTGCCAGAACAGATGGAGTGTAATGCGATCCTGTAGATTTCTGTTCTGATTTAGTTATCATCGTTGTTTCCTTAACCCACGACCGCGTTTCTATATTCAATCTCCATATTACTAAACATTTGAGCATCTGTCAATGTCGGAATTGACATAAAGACACTGTCTTCACGCGATTTTTCGCGATTGGATTAATTTCGACTGAAATGTAGATGTCAACAACTTGAACCGCCAAGAGCCGTCTAATCTGCCCGCACTCCTGGCATAATCAGGAACGATTGAGTCGCGATCGGATACAGGCGTCCACACCGTATTTTCCGGAACCCACCAGCAGGAACATCACCGCGATCGACAGATACAGAATCGCCATTTCCTTTACGCCGAATGGATCGGCAGCATGCACGCCGAATGCGGCCACCAGCATCGTGAATCCCATCAGCGCCGTGCCCGGCCGGGTCAGCAGTCCCAGCGCCAGCATCAGCCCGCCTCCGAACTCCCCGAACGCGGCCGCCCAGGCGAAAAACTCGGGAATTGGAAATCCAAGCTTTGCCGTGCCTGCCACCAATCCGGGGGACGGCGGGATCTTCCCGATGCCGTGCCCGAACGCCATACTCAGACCGGCAATGACCCTCAGAATCGCCAGTCCCAGATTCGCCTTGTCGGACTCAATCTCGGCGCCGCCAAACAACAGTTCCCTGTACATACGATTTCTCCCTCTTGTGGAATGGATCAATACGTGAATGTACCAGTTCCTTACATCGCTTTATGAGTCCGAGCCACAGCGATAATCACATCTCAAATGCCGGTCCGTACGCACTTTAGAGTCGCTTCCTACTCTACAAGTGGAACGAAGTCCTTGCTGGTCATCGGTTTGTGATTTTTCCAATGAGCCTTCATCTCAATCAGAACCCGTTGCTTCGACGGCGCAGGTAGCGGATTCACGCGGACTACCTCGGCACGATAATCTCCTGGCGACTCAGCCATCGCCTTTACCAGATCGTCCACCAGATATCGGGGCGCCCATCCGATCATGTGGTAATCTTCAGTCTGGATTTGCACAGCCAGACCGGTCTTCGGATTGGTCAACTCAAGCGTCACGTAAAGCTGGTCGCCGGCTTCAAGGTTCTCTATCCGCTTCTGTGCGGATTCATTGACGTGCCGCCATCCGTGCAGGAAGAACCGGCAGACGAAACTACCGTCTTTGTCTTTTTCAAGCTTAGGAAAAACCTCGTAGGAATCCGTCACGCGGGAGCCGCCGCTCGTCGACAGAATCTCAATGGGATCGGCGCCCTCACGCAGGTCGAGATAACTGAGATAATCGGCACGATCCGGTCGCGCCCGATTAATAACCCGGTTTTGAAAGAGCGGAAAGAGTCTCGGTGAATCATACATCTCTTTCATGTTTGGGAACTCGATAAGAGGTGAAAATCCTACCTCTGCTTGTGCACGCTGCGCGCCTCCAATGTAGCGAAAGCGATACAACGGACGATCCACGTCAGCGTCCAGTCGGCCCACGGGAAACCACTGCCTGCTCGATTCCTTTTTATGCTGCCAGGCTAGATATAGAGTTCTAACACTCACTGAACAAGCCCTCCTAACTGCTCACTGCTATAGCGCATCTGCGCAATAGCGAACTTTCTGGCCGAAGGAGACACCCAATTACTCGGCACCCGATCCACGAGTTCAATTAAGGATTTCTCGTCCAGTTTTTCGAGGTTTTGGAGCGCAGGGCGGAAAATATCCGGAAAGCTGCGAGTTGCAAGTCGCACAAGTTCAAGTGGGCTGGGGCCACGCTGGTCCGCCTCTGACCAGTAAATCGCCCCGTGCCCTCTTTCGACGTAGTTACCTACCCTATTCTCATCCAAAAGCCTGTCACGGCGCTCGTCTCGAAGCTCTCGGCCTAACGAAGAGGCATGATCGAATGACGGCGCCAACAAACACTCCAAGTACTCACCGGCAAGATTAAACAGAATCCCCCAGTTCTCGTGATGACGATCGGTATTGCCAATCACCGCGTCCAGAACAAGGTACTCTGCGATGCAGAGTTTCCCTTGCATCTTTGCTTCTGATTCTAAAAAAACCTCGTCCATTACTTGCCAGATATTCTTCAGTGTATGATTCGACTGACCGTATTTCCTTCCGGCTACGTAACCGCGAACAAACCATTCCAACATCTGGTTGCCATGGACCAGTTCCTGTTCGTCGTGCACGAACGACTCCGTTGCTGATCCTCGCACTCCCTCAAAAATCGCCAAATCTACTGTCGCGTGCCGAATTTCCAGCAACTCGGCGATCCCAGCAGCAATCTTCTCGGCCCAGTGCTCCCCCGTATCCTCTCGCGGGTATTTGAAGAGCCACTCGCATTCGCCTTCTCCTGGACGACGATACCAGAACTTCCTCTTGCTTCCCATTTCCTCAGGATCGAGGATCCATTCTTGTCTTACTTCCTTTACATCAAAAAAGCAAGGGCTCTTACTCATTTTTTCAAGTCAGGCGAACGGATCGAACAACATATGTGTATCGGTCTCTTCCGATTTTTAAAATTCGCGTCGTTGGACATCCACTTAACGCCCAAAAACCGACCCAGGTTGCGACGAATAGTCAGACGCTGTGCGATTCACCGAAGCGACGCTCTCTATCTCTTCAAGGGAAACTGGTGGTTTTGTCGCCAGCCTTTCGCGATCAGATGTCGGTAAGAGAATTCGCGCGGTTGAACGGAATCCGTACTCCGTCACGGTGTCAATCGTATTGCTCTTTGCGTCCCATAGGCTTACCTTACACCTGCCACAATTTCCCCCAATTCAGCTCGTTGTCAGACGCTCCGGACGCAATGCCGCACTGCTTTGCCTCCTGGAATCCCGCCCATCATTCAACATTGCCGGCGATCCAAGTATATCACATCACGTCCTGAAAAGCAAGAATGGTCAACTTCCACTCCCCCGTCGGATGCGGTGCGTGACGACCCAGTACTTGGCGGCGATGAAAGGAGCATAGTTCATGAAGATTACCGACGTGAAAGTCCTGCCGATCGATCGATATCTCTTTGTCCAGGTGCATACCGATGAGGGGATCGTGGGACTGGGTGAGTCCGGCGCGTGGGGATACCTGGAAGCCTCCGGGGAGGTCGTCAAGAGCTTCAAGGAATACCTGATTGGGAAGGACCCGCTACGCATCGAACACCACTGGCAGGTCCTGTACAGGTGTACGCACTTCCGGGGCGCGGCGATCATGGGCGCCCTGAGCGCGGTGGATATCGCCCTCTGGGATATTGCGGGCAAGTATTTCGGGGCGCCGTGCTATCAGCTTCTTGGCGGAAAGTGCCGGGACAGGGCCCGGGTTTACGGCCACGTGATCGGGAGCACCAAGGAGGAGCTCTTGAGGGGCTGTGTGCAGGCAAAAGCCGCGGGATATACGGCCGTGGGCCACCTGACGCCCTTTCTGGATGAGTCACGGAATGTCCCCTATTACAAAACCCATACGGACAAAATTCAGGACGCGGTTCAGACGGTGGCGGCCTACCGCGAGGCGGTTGGCGACGAGGTGGACCTCTGTATCGAGGTCCACCGGCGGTTGGACCCGGCCGAAGCCATCGTGCTGGGCCGGGCTATCGAACCCTATCGCCCGTTTTTCTACGAGGATCCAATCCGGCCGGACAATATCGACGCCATGGCCGAAGTCGCGCAGAAGATCGCGGTCCCCATCGCTACAGGCGAACGAATCCACACGATCTACGAATTCGAAATGCTCCTCACGCGCAACGCGGTCCAGTACGTGAGGCCGGACGTCTGCATGGCCGGCGGCATCACCCATTGCAAGAAGATCGCGGCCCTCGCCGAGGCGCACTACGTGGACGTGGCGCCGCACAATCCGCTCAGCCCGGTGAGCACGGCCGCCTGCGTTCAGCTTGCCGCGTGCATTCCCAATTTTGCACTGCAGGAGTACCCGAGGGGTGAAGGCGAACCTCCGAAGAGCGAAATCGTGTCGGGCGCGCTCACGCTCGAAGACGGATTCCTGATCATTCCCGATGCGCCGGGTATCGGCGTGGAACTCGCGGAAGGCGCCATGGAAAAATACCCGTTCGTCTCGCACCGGCCACTGCTGGACGAGGGCATGATGGTCACCAGGCTGCACGTCGATGGTTCCGTGGTCGACCAGTAGTTCGCATCTGAACGAACGATCGGAGAACCGCTAATATCTCATCCCAAACGCGTGAAATCTGAATCACAGGAGGACTCACCATGCTCGCGGGGATCTCAGACGAACAGTGGACGCAATTCGAGAAGGAAGGGTACGTTCGCCTTGGAAAGGTGATGGATGACCGCGAACTGGCGGGCCTGCAGCAGCGCATCGACGACATCATGCTCGGCAACGTGAAGGTCCACGATCAGATGTTCATGCAACTGGACAGCGACACGGGCGACTACTCGGAGAAGCGGATCACAACCAGAGGGCACCAGGTATCGACGTTGAACTATCGAAAGATCCAGGACCTCGAGTTCGACTCGTTGTTCCTTTCCTACATGCAGAAACCCGTTTTCCGCGAGATCTGCGCGAGAGCCTACGGTCCGGAGACGCCGATATCCTGCTATCGGGCCATGTTCATGAACAAACCGGCGGGGAAGGGCACAAACCTTCCCTGGCACCAGGACCGGTTCAGCATTCTCGACACGGATCCGATCGTTACCGTGTGGACGGCGCTGGATCGGGTGTCGATCGAAAACGGCTGCGTCGGGGTCGTGCCCGGGTCCCACCGAAGCACGTTCGAGCAGGACGATTCAGCCAGCTTCGCCTTTCTGACCGACGATCAGGCCATTGCCGTTCTGGAAAGGGAAACGCATGAATACCTGGAAATGGAGGCGGGGGAAGCGGCCCTGTTACATAACTGGCTGCTCCACGGATCGGGTGTGAACCGGACCGACGCCTCCCGCCGCGGGTTCAGCGTCTGTTACATGGACGCGGCCACGAGATCCGACCATGGAACCTCCTTCTCAATCATCTTCGGCGAGGGCGCCCTCAATCCCGCGACGCTGTAAGCTTCCCGCAAGACACCCGCCTGTCCGAGGACTCCAGACGTGACAACCGAAGCGGAGGCAGAGCCGATCGTCAGGATTTCGGAACCGGGCGCTGCGGCGGTCAACAGAGATGGTCTGACGCCGCGCGCGTTCGGAATCGGCCTCGTCCTGTGCGCGCTCATGTGCGTGGGTCTCACCTACAACCGCATGATCACCCAGGGCGCCTTCATTGGCGGCGGGTACTACATGGACAGGGGCGCCCTGTTTGTTTTGTTCCTCCTTGTCGTGGCCGTGAATCCACTGCTGGGCGCGATCAGGAACCGGTTCGCCCTGACGCGCGGCGAATTGCTCGCCATCTATAGCATGTTTCTCATTCTCCTGCCCGCGTGGGTGATGACCAAGCCGGTGATCCTCTATACGACCGGTGTCACGTACCACGCGACGCCGGAGTTGCGTCATATCGAGGCCGTTCCCCCCCACCTGCTGCCATGGCTGGTACCGCAGGGCGCTGAGACGGTCAAGGATCTCTACGAAGGCCTTCCCAGGGGTGGTTCGATCCCGTGGCTGGGATGGGTACTGCCCCTGTGGAGCTGGGGGTCGTTCCTTATCGTGCTCTTCGTTGTGCTCATCTGCCTGGGCGTGCTGATGCGCAGGCAATGGGAGGAACACGAACGGTTTGCGTTCCCCCTGATGCAGGTGCCGCTTGCGATGCTGGAGCCAGGAAAGGGCCGGATCGCCCCCGTGTTCCGCAGCCGGCTGCTGGCCGCCGGATTCGCGATCCCGTCCGTGGTGGGCACCCTCCGGGGGCTTCGGTATTACTTTCCAAATATTCCCATTATCAATCTGGGGACGCACGTTCGGATCTTTCGGCGGACGATGGTCCTGCCTTTCAAAGTCCATTTCCTTGTGCTCGCATATTCCTTTTTCATCAATCTGGACGTGAGTCTCAGCCTGTGGGTGATCAACCTGGTGACAAAGGTGATTCGCGGCGCACTGGCGATGGTTGGCGCGGGCCAGACCTGGGGGGTGTCCGGTGTCGTGGGACGTTACAGCTCCCAGGGATCCGAATTTCTGGCGTTGATGGGGATGGGGTATATTCTCGCGCTGGCCGCGTACAGCCTTTACGTTTCCAGGGGTCACCTCCGGCAGGTATGGGAACGGATCCGTGGCCGCGCGTCGCGCCTGCAGGACTCGGACGAAATCGTCTCCTACCGGTCGGCCGCGCTCGGCGTTGTTCTGGGTCTGAGTTACCTCGGGCTGTGGCTCTACCAGGCGGGAATCTCCCCGCCGCTGGTTCTGTTTCTTCTTGTTTCCAGTCTCATCGTCTTCTTTGTGATGGCGCGGATTGTGAGCGAAACGGGATTCGTCGCGACCTATTCCCCCCTCAATCCGTCCGAGTTCGTGGTGTGCGCGGTGGGCTCCTCGGCGTTCGGTCCTGCGGGTCTCGCCACGCTGGGGATCAGCTACGTGTGGACGATGACGCGCAGAAATACATTGATGCCGCACGCCATGGGGGCCCTTCGGCTGGCGCGCGAAATCGGAAGGAAGCGGGGGCTGGTCTGGGCAATGGGAGCGGCGCTGGTCCTGGGGCTCGTCGCCACGGGCTACGTGACGTTGCTCTTGGGGTATACCCATGGCGGCGTGAACATCGACTATCCCTGGTTCAGCAACGTGAACGACGCGGCTTCGCCGTTCGACGAGTTCATCGGACGCCGGCTGCTGGAGCCCAGCCCGGTCTTCACGATGGGTTTCCTCTATACGGCACTGGGTACAGCCGTTGCCGCCCTGCTGATCCTGCTCAGGATGCGTCTGCCCTGGTGGCCGTTCCATCCGGCCGCGCTGCCATTGAGTACGGTGTGGTACATGGACTGGTTCGGGTTCAGCGTGTTCCTGGCGTGGGGCATCAAGGCGATCATTCTGCGGGTGGGCGGGGCGGACCTCTACCGAAAGACGCGTCCGTTCTTCATCGGGATGATCCTGGGCGAGGTCATCTGCTCGGGAGGTTGGTCGGTGGTCAGCGCCTTTACGGGTCGCCTCAAGACCTGGCCCTTCATGGGCTACTGGAGTTCATCGTGAGCCGCGCATCCCGGGTCGGAAAGAAGGTAGCGACGCGGATTGCTGAATCGTCATCACGGTACTGATTAGAAGGAGAACGCGATGCCTGACCGGAACCGGAAACTCCGCCGTGCCGCGCTGCTGCTTTTTCCGGATGCCGTGCTGAACGAGGAGACGATCGACCGGATCGTCCGGGAAGGGTTCACCGACGTGGGCGCAGGCGTCACGGTCACGCCGGCGGTAAAACAACAGGGCTTCTCACTGGAACAGTCGGAGCGGCTCGCCCGGATGTGCGAGGATCGGGACCTCGGATTCATCGCCTTCACCGGATACATAAAGTATCAGGAACGTCTGTTGGCGAAAGAACCCCACCGGCTGATGTATATGGTCGGCGATGACGGCGTCCTGGACCTTGACGGGCTGCCGGTCCGGTATCTGTGTCCGTTTCGGCCCGAGAACAAGAGCCACTACCTCACCCTGCTGATGGAAATCTGCAACTGGCCCGCGGTGCGGGAAATCCACCTCAACGACGAGGCGTGTCTCGGGTTCGGAGACGGCACAATCGGCTGTTACTGCGCGTTCTGCGAGGCTGAATTCAGCAGACGGACCGGCGTCAATCCACCCCGGGTTGCGGATTGGGATGACCCGTTGTGGTATACATGGCTGGAGAGCCGCTTCGAAAACTGGGACGCGGTGCACTCGGAGTTTCGAAGCGCCATCAAAGACGTCCGTCCCGAAGTGGTTGTGGGCATCCAGCACAGTCCCGCCGTCCCCGAGCGGAACTACAATGCCTGGCAGACGGCCATCCGCCTCGCCCGCGACGCGCGTTCACAGGACGTGATCGCCACGGATCCCTATCATTTCAATCACGACGATCTCATTCTGCACCGGCCGCACCGCAGGATCCTCTCGGAGACCACGAGAAGTCTGATGGGCGCCTGCATGGATCGGCAGGTGGATATCTATCCGCAGGGCTTCATGCCGCCGGCGCAGGCGGCGCCGATGGGCAGGCAGGACGGCCTGCTGGCCGGCGTGGCGCCGTTTGCGCTCGGCGCGGACCTGGTCATGCCGTTTACCTACGAGCAGATGAAGATCATTCCGGGATTCTTCGAAGCGTTCGACGAGACCCGGCGCCTCATGCCGGTGTTCGCGTCCCACCGGCCGTACAGCTTCGCCACAATGATCATGCCGCAGCAGTCGGAGATCACCGGCCACTACGACTCGAACTGGGGACACACCGGATTGATCGGGATGGTCGATATGGTCTACCGGACCGGATTGCCGTGGCGATGGTTCTGGGACGGGCGCCTGGACGACGCGGGCGACCAGCTCACGGGACCGGTGATCCTGCCCGAGGCGCATTGCCTCACGCAGTCCCAGATCGATTGCGTCAACGCGGTTGCAGAACGCGGAGAGGGTCTCCTATCGAGTCGGGCGTCTTTGAAGTCGACCTCTTGCGCAACCATCCGCTCACAGAGGGCCTGGAAGATCCCGTGATCCTGACGACCCGGGTGGAAGGCGGGTATCCGGACGGGCAGGTGCTTGGGACCGTGGATGGCCGTCCGGCCCTGGTCCTGGTGGAGGAAGGGTCCCGTCGGGAGGCCTGGCTGGCGGGCATGCCTGCCGTGAAATATACCGGTAACGTTCCCGGAATGTCTTTTCTCGAGGAGACGTCCAACGTGGCGTTGCTGAGGAGACTGATCCTCTGGGCGGCCGGCCGAAGGCCCCTGGCGCGGTTGACTCCCTTTCCGCCGGCGGACGATTACCGAACGCTGCGGCCGACCGACCGGAGGGCCGTGCCCACCATCGAGTTGCTTCCAATGTTCGATGGCAGCGATTCGCTGCTGGCCATCGTGTTTCCATATACGCCGGTAAGGAGCCAGACAGCGCTGGAGATCGTCCTTCCCGAAGGAAGAAGCGCGCAAGACGTCAACGAGATCTGGTCCGGCGAGAACTGGAACGACCGCGTGATATCGGCGAAAGACGGAACGATGCGCATACCGCTCGATATTCCCGGCGACTGCGACCTCTTGGCAATACACATACAGTTCGCAGGTTGAATGCTTTCAAGCCGCAGTCCGGAGGTGCCCAACGAATGGCTCAGGCAGCCCGAATGGTCACGTCGGATGTCCGAAAAACGGCCGGGTCGACCGAAGACGGTCTGTCGTGCCGGGCGTTCCTGATCGGGCTCGGGTTGTGCGCCCTCCTGGGGGTCTGGTTGACGTACAACCGGATGGTGGTCCAGGGGCCGTTCATGGGCTGGTACTTCCTGGACCGGGGCGTGCTGTTCCTCTTTTTCTGCCTGGCGGTAACTGATCAACCCCTTGCTCGGCCTGCTGAAACGCCGCTTCGCCCTGGGCCGGGGCGAGCTGCTGGCCATCTATGCCATGCTGCTGCTCCTGATGCCCGCATGGGCGATGTGCAAGGCATTGCTCGGGTTCATGACCGGCGTCACCTACTACGCCTCCCCGGAGATGCGGCACCTGGAGGCCGTCCTGCCCTATTCCCTGCCGTGGCTGGCGGTCCTGGAGGCCGAGCCGGTCAGGTGGCTGTACGAAGGCCTGCCGAAGGGAGGTTCCGTCCCCTGGTGGGCCTGGGTGGTCCCGCTATGGAGTTGGGGGGTCGTTCCTGGTCGCGCTGTTTGTGGTACTGGGCTGTGTGGCCGTCATCCTGAGAAAGCAGTGGGAGGAACACGAGCGGTTCGCCTTCCCGATCATGCAGGTCCCCCTCGCGATGGGCGAGCGTGGAGAAGGTCGGATAGGACCGCTTTTCCGCGGCCGGATGATGTGGTCGGGTTTTGCAGTTCCGTTCGGCATCGGCTCCATCAACGCATTGCACAGCTATTTCCACACGCTGCCCCGAATGAGCCTGCGGGCGGTGATCTGGATCTTCAGGCGCGCGATACCGCTGTCGATAAGACTCAACTTCGCGCTTCTCGGCTATGCCTATTTCGTGAACCTGGACGTGAGCCTCAGCATCTGGCTCCTCAATGTCATCGCCAAATGCATAAATGGCGCGTTCGTCATGCTTGGCGCGGAACGATACGGCGTGTCCGGGATGGTGGGACGGCACAGCTCGCAGGGATCGGAACTCCTGGCGTTTATGGGCATGGGCTACATGCTGGCCCTGGCCGGGTACAGCCTGTGGATTGCCCGGGGACATTTGAAGGCTGTGTGGGCAAAGGCTCTGCGTCGCGAGTCGAGCCTGGACGATTCGGAAGAGGTGCTTCCCTATCGCACGGCGGTGGCCTGTGTGTTCGTGGGCACGCTGTATCTGGGATGCTGGCTCTACCAGGCGGGGCTGCCGCCGCACGTGATCGCCCTGCTGTTTGCGGCCTGCTTCGTCGTCTTCCTCGTGCTTGCGCGGATCGTGAGCGAAACCGGCTATGCCGCAACCTATTCTCCGCTGAATCCGTCGGAGTTCGTGGTCTGTGCGGTCGGCTCCTCGGCGTTCGGTCCCACGGGTCTGGTTACGAACGGGCTGAATTACGTATGGACGATGACCCGGCTGAATACGATGATGCCGCGTGCTTCCGCGGCGCTCAGGCTGGCCAGGGAAATGGGAAAGACTCGAGGCCTGATCTGGGCGATGGGCGCGGCCCTCGCGGTGGGCCTGGTCGTCGCGAGCCACACGACGCTGGATCTCGGGTACGCCCACGGGGGCCGAAACCTCGACTACTGGTTCCGAGACGTGAACGACGCGGCCCTGCCGTTCGACGAATACGTGGGACGCCGCCTGCTGGATCCGAGCCCGGTCTTCCACAGGGGATTCGTATATACAGGATTGGGCCTGGGCATTGCCGTGCTGCTCATGGTCCTGCGAATGCGCCTGCCGTGGTGGCCCCTGCACCCGGTGGCGTTGCCGGTGAGTACGATCTGGATTACGGAGCACTACTATTTCAGTGTATTTCTGGCCTGGGGGATCAAAGCGCTGGTGATGAAGTTTGGCGGGGCGTCCCTGTACCGAAAAACCAGGCCGTTCTTTATCGGGATGATCGTGGGCGAGGCGGTTTGTTTGGGAATGTGGAGCGTTATTGACTATTTTACAGGGAAAGTCGGCAATATGTCTCTGCTTTAACGAATAAAACGTCCGACGATGGTGGTACGATCACTTTTTCCGTAAGGAGTCAAGACCATGCTTTCCAGGGAACAGATTGATTTCTACCATACCAGCGGCTATCTGGGCGTGGAGGGCGTTCTCTCCCGCGACGAGGTCGAAGAGCTCCGCCGGGTCACTGACGCATTTGTCGAAGCGTCGAGGCAGGTCACCGAAACCGACGGCGTATTCGACCTGGAACCGGGCCATACGCCCGAATTCCCGCAGCTGCGCCGTCTCATAGACCCGTCAAGGCAGCACGACGCGTACGACCGCGGTCTGCGCCACGAGAAGATACTCGACATCACCTCGCAGCTCATCGGTTCCGGCATCCGGACGAACGGAGACAAGCTGAATATGAAATCCGCGGAGGTGGGCAGCCCCGTGGAATGGCACCAGGACTGGGCGTTCTACCCTCACACCAATGACGATCTGCTGGCCGTCGGCGTCGCCATCGACGATATGACCCTCGAGAACGGCTGCCTGCTGGTCGTTCCAGGGTCTCACAAGGGGCGCATCCACGACCACCACCTGAACGGTCGCTTTGCCGGGGCCGTTACCGAACCCGATTTCACCGGCGAATGCGCGGTCCCGATCGAAATCAAGGCCGGCGGCATCTCCATCCACCACGTCCGGACGCTGCACGCATCCGCCCCGAATACCTCCGGAAAGCCCCGGCGTCTTCTGCTATATATGTATTGTGCGATAGATGCATTTCCGCTGGTTCAACCGATCAATACCTGGGAGGAGTTCAACGGCAGGATTCTCCGCGGGGAACCCACCCGGGAGCCGCGCATGGTCAGCGTGCCGGTCCGGGTCCCGCTTCCTCCGGCGGAGCGCACGGGGTCCATATATGAAATTCAGACCATCCTCGAGGAAAGTAAGATGACCCCCGTCGAAGCCAACGCCGGAAACTGAATCGAAAACCAATCCATTGACGTCAGCGCCGTGGGGGCAGCAGTACCATGCGGGCGCAGACCTCTCCCCCCGGCCTGCCTGCGCCGAGTTCTGCTCGGCAGGCAGGCCCCCTCTCCCGAGGGGAGAGGGGGAGCAGAACCGGGGTTCATCAAGCGATGACAGTTTCCCCCTTCCCCCGGGGAAGGGGGATAGGGGGTAAGTCGGTGGCGGAGGACACACGGGACGGACTGACGGGCAGGGCGTTCCTGATCGGCCTCGTCCTCTGCCTCGGCCTGGCACTGGCGATCCCGTACAACCGCATGGTGATCCAGGGCACGTCTCTCCACTTCTATTTTGTGGACCGTGGCATCCTGTTCGTTTTTCTGTTTCTGATCCTTGTCTGTAACGTCAGCCTCAAGCCGGCCCGCTCGCTGAAGCGGGGAGAGCTCCTGTGCGTCTTTTCGATGTTGCTGGTGGCGATGCCCGCCCTGTGGATGGTCAAGTGGCTCATCGCCTTCCTCACCGGCGTGACCTACTACGCTTCTCCGGAGCGCCCTGACCTCGAGGCGGTGCTGCCCCATATTGTGTCGTGGACGGCCCCCGGGAACGCGGAAGCCGTACGGGGGTTCTACGAGGGGCTGCCGCAAAATGTCCCCCTGCCCTGGCTGGCCTGGCTGGCCCCCCTTGCGAGTTGGGGTTCTTTTTTTCTTGTGTTGTTCGGAGTGCTGGTATGCATTGCCGCGATCTTTCGCAGGCAGTGGGCGGAGCACGAGCGGTTCGCGTTCCCGATTCTGCAGGTGCCGCTGGAGATGGCAGAGACCGGAGACGGCAGGCTGGGGCCCCTGTTCAGGAACCGGTTGACGTGGGCGGGGTTCGCGATTCCACTTCTGATCGGTACCATCAACGGGCTGAATCACTATTTCTACGCACTGGTTGCCCCTGAGACTGCACTTCGCAATTCTCGGGTATTCCTACTTCGTGAACCTGGACGTGAGCCTCAGTATCTGGTTGTTCAACGTCGTCTCCAAGGTCATCCGGGGGACGCTGGCCGTTGTGGGCGCAGAGGTTACGGACGTGTCCGGGATGGTGGGCCGGTTCAGTTCGAGGGGCTCGTCGTTTCTCGCGCTGACCGGAATGGGGTATATGCTGGTGCTGGCCGCGTACAGCGCGTGGACGGCGCGGGGCCACCTGCGCGAGGTCTTCGCAAAGGCGATGGGGACGTCGCCGGCGGCCGACGATTCCGATGAAGTCATCTCCTACCGGGCGGCCGTATTCGGCGCCCTGGGAGGTCTGGTTTTTCTCGGGTGCTGGCTGCATCAGGCGGGAATCTCGTTCGCGTTGATTCTGTTTCTGTTTTTTTCCTGCATCGTGGTCTTTTTCGTCCTGGGACGGATTGTGAGCGAAACGGGGTTCGTGGCCACGTATTCTCCGATCAACCCCGCTGAATTCGTGGTCTGCGCAACGGGTTCGTCGGTTTTCGGTCCGGCGGGTCTCGTAACGCTCGGCTTCAGTTACGCGTGGACGATGACGCGCGTCAGCAACGTGATGCCCCGGGCAATGGGGGCGCTGTGGCTGTCGAGGACAATAAGACGCAGACGCGGCCTGATCTGGGCGATGGGCGCGGCGATGGCGGTAGGCGTGATCTGCGCGAGCGCGGCGACCCTGGACCTTGGGTACGCGCGCGGCGGCCTGAACCTGGACCGCCACTTCCGCGATTATTCGCGCATTCCTTTCGACGCCTTTGTGGGTTCGCGCATGCTGGAGCCCAGTCCCATATTTACGAAGGGAATGGTATATACCGGACTCGGGATGGGGGTTGCGGGTCTGCTGACCCTGCTTAGAATGCGGCTTAGATGGTGGCCGTTACACCCCGTGGCGCTGCCGTTGAGTACGATCTGGTACACGGATACGTATTTCTTCAGCGTGTTCCTGGCCTGGGCGATGAAAGCAATCGTCTTGAAATTCGGAGGGGCGACGCTCTACCGCAGAACCCGGCCCGTGTTCATGGGGATTATTCTGGGCGAGGCCACTGGCGCGGTTGTGTGGGTCATCGTGGACTATTTCACCGGGACGATCGCCAACAGGATCTTCATATAGGCGGACGTTGGCGAAATGGGAGGCAAGATGCATATTTTCGACATGAACTGCATGCTGGGACCCACGCGTACCGACCGCGAACCATGCTTTCGGACGTCCGGCGCGCTGCTGGCCGAGATGGACAGACTGGGCATCTCGGAAGCTCTGGTCCACGCGAGCCACGCGGAAATGGGGCACCCCGCGGACGCGAACGCCCGGGTGGTGGAGGCCACGCGTTCCCACCCGCGCCTGCACCCCTGCTGGGCCGTGCTGCCGCCGGGAACGGGGGAACTGCCCGAGCCGCGGGAACTCGTGGCGCAGATGCGCGCGCAGGGGGTGCGGGCGGCCAGGATATTTCCCGGAGTACACGTTTTTCCGTTGCTGGAACGAATTCTGCGGCCGCTGCTGAAGGCCCTCGCCGAAGCGGGAATTCCGTTGATTCTGGACCAGGGACGCACGAGCTGGAGCCAGCTCACGGACTGGCGTGCGGTGTTCGAAATCGCAGAGGCGCACCCCACGCTGCCGCTTGTGCTGATTCGCGAAGGGGGCGCTACCGCACGTGCGCTGTTCGGAGTATGGGACGCGTTTCCGAATATTTACATCGAGGCATCCTACGTCCAGGAGTCCCGGATCGTGGAGGAGATCACAGGACGGTTCGGACACCGCCGGCTGTTGTTCGGGACCGGGATGCCCGCCTGGGATCCGGGAGGCCCGCTGGGCCTCCTCGAGGGGGCTCGGATTTCGGAGCATCAGCGGGCCGATATTGCCGGGAACACGCTCAGGCGGCTGCTGGGTCTCCCGGCGCGGGGCGCCGGAGCGGCGCGGTCCTGGCCCTGCGGCGCGGGCGGCTTCCGCGTGTTCGACGCGCACGGTCACCTGGGCAGATTTCATTCGAAATACCACCGGGACTGGTCGGCCGAACAGATGGTGTCGCGCATGGATGAACTGGGCGTGGAGCGGTTTGCCGTCAGCCACTTTCTGGCGATCGGCGCCGACTACCGCGAAGGAAACACCCGGATCGGCAGAGGCGTTGCGGCCTTTCCGGACAGGCTCGTGGGATACGCGGTCTACAATCCCAATTACGAATCTGAGATGGCCGACGAGATGGCGCGCGGGTTCGACCAACTGGGTTGTTCGGGTATCAAACTGCACTGCACGCTTCACGACACCTCGACCGAGGACCCACGCTACCGTCTCGCGTTTCAGACGGCGCACGATCGGAACTGTCCCATGCTGTGCCATGTCAACCGCGGACCGTCTCCCGCCTTCCTGATGGATACGCTCGCGGCGTTCCCGAACGCGAAGTTCATCTATGCGCACATCGGCGGAGGCACACGCGAGGAACTGAAGCCCTTTCTCGACGTCGCCCACGAGCGTCCGAATCTGTTTTTCGATCTGGGGTACTCGAAAATGGCGCGCGGCGCCCTCGCCTGGCTCGTCGAACACGCGCCGCCCGCACAGATCCTGTACGGATCGGACCATCCCGTCAACGGGTTTCCGTATCAGCTCGGGCGGGTGCTCTACGCCGACGTTCCCGACGTGTTGAAGCGCATGATCCTGTGGGACAACGCGGCCAGGATATTCGGCGTGCAGTGACGGATTCTTGAGGAAATTCGGAGGTCTTCAACCATGAAAATCGGTATTCTGACCCATCCGCCCGATCTTTCGGACTACGTCGCCGAGATCTTCAAGACCTGGGGGCTTGCCGCGTTCGACCGGATCGCTCAGGAACAGCTGGACGACCTGGCTCCCGCGTCGACTCCCGTATTGGTCTGCCCGGCAGCCGAAAGGGATGACCGGACGCACGAGGATCTGATCGGTTACGCGCGGCGCGGCGGCGCCGTCGTGACGTTCCTTCCCCGAGACGTACTGGCCGACACCGCGGGGCTGGTCTACGAGGGCGCCAAGGCCGCGCCGCTGCGCCTGCGCCTCGTGCGATATCCGGCGGCGGGGGTCTCAGGGGAGGACTTCCCGGTCGTGGGGGACGCGGCGCATTACGCGGTACGATCCAAAGCCGCGTCGGGTATCGCTTATCTGTACCATCCCGACGCGTTCGACGGGGAATCGGCAGGTGTCGTCGAAACTCCCGTTGGCGAGGGTCGCATCCTGGCCTTTGCCTTTGACCTGCCCGCGTGCGTGTTCACCCTGCGGCAGGGCGATCCGGATCAGGTCGAGCGGGCCGTGGGCGGCAACGTGCGGGCCGACGCCATCGGCATCGACCTGGGTCCGGCCGACAGCGGCCTGATGCCGTTTGCCGATCTGCTGGCGCGGTGGCTGGTCGAACTGGTCTGCCGGTTCGTTCCCGCGCCCGTCCCCCTGCTCTGGCACCTGCCTGGCGAGGCCGCCGCCCTCGTGCTTTATTCCGGAGACGAGGACGGGGCGGAGATTTCCGCGACGGAGCAGGAATTCCGGGAAGTGTCGGCGGCCGGCGCGCGCATGAGTCTCTACATCATTCCGATCGGGACGGATTCGACGGCCGAGGACGTGGAGCGGTACCGTCAGAACCACGACGTCGGTCCGCATCCGAATCTCCGGGCGATGGACGGCCGGTCGATTGAGGATCGCGTCGCGGAATTCGAGCGTCAGATTCGACTGTTCGAAGAGATGTACGGGTTCAGGCCCACGAGCGTCCGCAACCACTGTCTTTCCTGGGCGGGATACCTCGAACTGGTGGAGGCGGAAGCGCGGCTGGGCATCCGGATGGACGCGAACTACCTTTGTTCGGCCTATATGCGGGACCGGTGCGGCGGACCGTACCATCTGAGAGGTGCGGCCATTCCCATGCGGTTCTGTCACCCGGACGGACGCCTGGTCGACGTACTCCAGCAGCACACCCACCTGTCGGATGACGTCTGGTTCCAGGAAAGCGCCCCCAAATCCTTTCACTATTCGCCGGAGATGTACGGCGTACTGGCGGACCGCATCCTCAGCGACAGCGCCACCCGCTTCCACGTGCCGTACGGCGTGATCCTGCATCCAGGGAACTGGGTGCGTTATTCGAGACCGCATGGTCTGGTTCTGCTCGAAAAGGCCGCGGAGCGAGGCGTCCCCGTGTGGTCTTACGACCAGTGGTGCGATTTCTGGCTCCTTCGGGACCGGTGGCGTCTGGAGAGCTTCTCCTGGCAGGACCATACGCTGAAATTCGCGGCCGCCGGGCCGCCGGACGATGGGAATCTTCGCTGGATGATTCCCTTCGCGTACAACGGCAGAATGCTTGAAGAAGTGTCGGTGAACGGTGTACTGATACCCGTTAACGCCGTCATCCGGTACGGGCAGCGCGTCATTCTGGCGTCGCCCGGCGCGGGCATGGCGCGTTGCGAGATAGAAGCGGCATACCACTGACGAGCGGCGACGCGGATTCAAGCCCACCGCGAGGAGGGTTTGCGCCGAAGCAGAATACCGCCGTGTGAAGGAGGCGCAGGATGCAAAAGCTGGTCTTCCTGGGCATTGGATCCAACAATTCGGACATTCTGGACGCCGTACTGGAAATCAATGCCCTGAAGCCGACCTATGACGTGCTGGGATACGTGACGCGGAACGGCAAACCCCTGAACAAGGGCGGACTCAAACACCTGGGCGACTTCGACGTGGTCCGTACCCTGCCGGAGGACGTGCAGATCACCGGGTTTACGTTCGGCCCGGGGAGTTACCATCACTGGCCGGGTACGGTGGCGGGGTTGGGCCTCCCGCGGGAACGGTTCGCCACCATCGTCCATCCCCACGCGTTTGTTTCGCCGCAAAGTACGGTGGGCAGGGGGTCGGTCGTCCTGGCGGGAACGACGGTTGGCGCATTCGTAACCATCGGCGACCACGTGATCATCCTGCAGAACGTGGGACTCTCCCACGACGACGTGATCGAGGACTACTCCTGCCTGGCGGTGGGGGTGAGCTTTTCGGGAAGCGTTCGGGTGGGGCGGAACTGTTTCCTGGGAACGAACTCGACGATCATCGGCGCGACGATCGGCGAGGGAAGCATGGTGGGCGCCGGCGCCCTGATCCGGCACGACGTGCCGCCGGGCGAGGTCTGGGTGGGCAATCCGGGGAGGTTTCTCAGGAAGGTTTGAGCGCGGGTCGTAACGACATACAAATGCCTGCTCCGTTATAGTTCTTTCAGCTCAGGCCACTTGATTGTTTTTCCGCTTGACCTGCCCTCAAGTATCAATCCACCTTGCGCTGCAATCTGTTCGAGAGTTAAACCGGTCAAGATTGGTGCGATGTGCTGTATAAGGTCGCCATGAATGCCCACGAAATCTCGTTCTGTATTTTGATCTATTGAAACCCCTGTGGACACCCAGGTCTCTCCATATATCTGGCGGAGTTTCTCGGCGGTTTCCAGCGTGAGACGGAATCTCTCCTGGTTATCACAAATCTCGCGCTCAATGACAATCCAGGGGGTTTCAGTTCGCCATCGAGGTGGCTCAGGCGACTCGAATAAGCGAATCGCTCGTCCTGCGAGAGCCTTATACTCTCTTACCTCCTGTCCCCGTAGGCCGTAAGAAATCCCGAATTTGACAGCGATATCCTGTATGGCATCGGTAAATGGTTGCTGCTTTTTTTGGAAGTGACATTCAATATTGCCCTCCGTTCGACAAAGAAAGTCGCAAACGGGCTGTTTTTCGAGACCTTCCCTGCCAACGACATCGACATAGCTGAGGACAGCATTGCCTCCCGGCGCCAGGTCCACAGATTCCGCGATGAGTTTTCCTGGATTCTCATTGGTGATCCGGTCAACAATACTGTCATCTCTTGTCAAATCATCGAGAAGGTCAGATTCTTCGTGCCGATGGAGGAAAGTATTAATACCGACCCTCGCTCCATCCCCAGTTAATCGCCGAACCCGGTGAGCGGAGAGATACATCAGGCCACCTCCCTTAGCGCAATAACTGACTCGCCGGAATCAGGGATTTTGTGGATTTTTCCGTCAACCCAACCGCTACTCGAAATCTTTCCACTGCTGTCGCGAATCAGTGACTGCGTACCTTCGCTGTACAGTAATTGCTGTTCCTTTTCGCTCAGTTCGTACCAGACCTTCTCCATAGCATCCAGAATGGTTTCTTCTTCTTCAGACTCAAAACCTGCATGCTGCCACCGGATGTAAATGAGGTCCTGTTCTAAGGAACGATATCGCACTAAAGCTTCACTCATGGCGTTTCACCCAATCTTCTCTCGTACCATGCAGATCTCGCTCATATTCAGAGAAAAAACAGCACGTCGACGGTTCAACTAACGCGTGAGTTTGTCGGTCTTTACGAAGAACCAAAGAATAAGGCAAATCTTCCACGCAAAAGGAAAAAACAGGATCCCGGCCCTCACCACCAAGGGATTTGGGCAGCCTTGACTTCGGTAGTTGCCCAACTGTATCCGGCGTTACGGACATTCCTCCAGTCATTGGGCGTACTTTGCAATTGTCAATCTTGATGTCGGCGAACTGTCCGCTGGTGCGAACCCCCAATGTTCTTCCTGAACGTCCTGCGAGAGGCCTGCCATCTGCATCCTCTTTCATTGCTCGGAAGACAACCCGAGGGTTTTTCTTCATCCAGCAAGTCCTTTACGCCAGCGCTATTGATCATCTTCATAGGCAAGTGACATATATGAAAAAATAGCCATATATTCCAACTTCGTCAAGCGGTGCCCAACATTTCATCCAAAATGCCAGTTTAACCCAATTCAACTCCAACGGCGCCAACCCTGTATTGATTCCCGTCCTGCGGCGTCTCCCCGATCACAATATTGAAGTTCGCCGTTAATTCTCCAATTTCCGATCCGGGCAGCGGCTTGAATGGAACTGCCAGCAGATCGTGTGACGCGCGGCCGGATCTCCGGAATATGGAGTCTCTCTCGTTGTCCGGGTTCCCCTTTACGTACATCTGCGTCGTCAGAACACGGCGGCCGCTCCGGTTAATCGCAAAATGGATGTGCGCGGCCCGTGCCCCCGAATACCTGACAGGCTTGATCGTCCGAAAGCGGTATTCCCCCGTGGACCCGGTTTCGAATCGGCCGAAACCCTGAAAGTTCCGGTCCCGCCTGTTTCTCCCCCGGGCTTCGGTATGCAAATAGACGCCGTTACTGTCCACCTGCCAGATCTCTACAACGGCATTCTTAACGGGCTTCCCGCTTACATCGACGACGCGCCCGGTCAGATGCGTGATTTCTCCCACGGCCGGCGTTATCGCGTCGTTGATGATCAATAGATCGTTATCGACGTCCAGCGGCAGCCGGTCCGGATAGAAGGGCCCCTCGGTCTGCCACGGAGTTCGCACGAGTTGCTCGGCAAAAGCCCCGGGCGTTACAAACGCCGATACACCCAGCGCGCCTGCCTGACACAGAAAGCGCCTGCGATCAATCGACATCGCGGTCTCCGTACGAGATGAATTTCCTTTCGAATGCCGCCCCCTGGACCCCACGTCCTAATGATTATAGATCAGGTTCAGTTCGACGAAACTGTCTCTCCGGCTGGCGTAGGAAAGATCCGCAGGGTCGACGTCGAGAAGGGCGATTGCCTCGAGGCGCACGGAGAACCTGCCGGAAATCCTCCGGTTCAATTCGAACGTCAACACGCGTGTGGTCGTGTCGAAATCGTCCATCATGCTTCCGAGCGCCTCGGTGCTCCGGACGTCGTTGAACGCGAGGCGGGCTGCAAGGAAGAGGTCGTTCTGAAAGATATTCGTCGCATTCCGGCCGCGCCCGTCGTAGTTCCATTCTCCAATCAGGCTCAGATCTGCCGCCGAGCCGATTACGGAATAGAACGTATACTCGCCGCCCATCGTGGACGCAACGTACTCCACCTCCACGCCACGCCGGTCCCGGGCGCCCGCGCGGCCGAGCGCCTCGATCTTGAACAGCCAGGATCCGGACGTCAATTGGGCGTCCAGTCCGACCTGCCGGATCCGCTCGTATTGGGGCAACAGGACCGGCAAACCCTTTCGGTCGACGTCCGGCAATAGCAGAGGATCCCGGCTGTTGCCATCGAAACCGCTGATCCCCACGTCCATATTTCCGGCGCTTCGACTGTAGCGCACGGCAACGTCCGGATGCCACCGCCCGGCGTCACTCTCATACGAAACCCGTTCATTGTCCACGATAAGCGGGAAACGCAGGCGGCCGGAACGCCCAGGAAAGGTGCGGGGACGGTGTCCGGTCATTCCGAACATTTCCACCGCCCCCCAGTCGCCTGACAACGTGAGATGGACCATGGGCTGGCCCAGCGTGGGCTCTTTGTACGGGTGTTCCACAAGGTCGATCTGGTTGACAATATTCACCAGGCGGCGGGACTCGGTCACGCCCCAGAAGACCCGGTCGACGCCCAGGCGCACTTCCCATTCCTGATTCCTGACCTCGCCGAAGAAAAGGAAACAGGCTTCGCGCAGGTCCACGTGGGTGCGCCGTTTGTCCCCGGCGTCGAAGCGGAAGAACGGCGCCAGGGTAAAACTTCTGCCCCGGACGTCCTCGACGTAGAGCTTGGGCTCGGCGACGATGCCGCTGCCGTGCGCGCGCTGCCCGGAATGGGCGCCCGTCTTTGGAAACCAGCGGCCTTCCACGCTCAGGCGCCCGGAGATCTCCCCTGTTTCGATCTGGGCAACGACGTTTCCGGAAAATACCGGGGCAAGAATCCAGGCGGCAGCGAGCGGCACGCAGCGGAGAATCATACGGATTGGCATCAGCGAACCCGCTTCAGCCCGGTTTTTGTGAAGTCCCTGGCCTGGAGATCGGTACCGAACCGATAGTCCGTCCAGGTCAGGACCGTACTCTTTCCGGTCAGATGATTGACCATGGTCATCACGCCCGCGCGCCAGTAACGATCCAGGTGTTGCTCGTAGTTCTCCAGGGTAAGCGTCTTAAGATGCGCGTCCTTCCGGTCATAGTACTCTACTTTCCAGGCTCGAAGTTCGTCCCTGTCGCGCCATACCACCTGGCGGCTGTAGCCCGATTTTTTATCGGTCGGCAGGCGTTCCGTAACCGAACACGTCAAGTCGCCGCAGGGCTCGTCCCGGAGGTAGCGGTAGCTGAATTTTTCCACGGCCTGCGCGGTCATATCTTCATAGGCGAATTCGCTGCCCATAAAGGAACCTGAGCGGTTCGAAGAACTGATGCGCTTGACGCGTTTCAGAGCCGGCAGGTAAAGCCACTGATCGTCGGCGCTTTCCCTGTGGGCATGCACGAGCAATGCCGTACCCCGCACGTCGCGCGGTTCGTCGAAGACAAACAGGCTCTTGTCGCCGTCTTCCTGCGCCTCAAGGACCTTTACCCTGAGCTGGCGACGGCTCTCCTGCCCGTGTCTGTTCCGCAGGACCATGGCCTGCTGCGCTGTAAAGTTCCCGAATCCTTCCTCCCGGGCGCGGGCGTCCCTGGCGATGTTCAGGCCGATATCCTCGGGCGTCGCCGTTTCGGAATGCGCCGGTGTTACCAGAAAGATGCAAATGAAGACACACAGAGCGTGCGCAGGAAACGAAACCCTGGAGCGTGCGGTAAGACGTGTGAAACCCATGAGTTTCTCCGGTCAGTGGGGTGAATCAGACACGTTCTGCCCGTTCGAACTTCAATCTGTCAACGATTCGAGACTGTCGGGAATTTCGTTCTTCCATGGAATATCACAAGGTCTGAAGATTCAGGAATTGTGGTCTTTCCTGTCAATCGCCATCAGCAATGGGGGAAGCAGCAGAAAGTCAGCGACCAGCGCGAAGATGATCGTGATTGTTACCAGAAGGCCGAGCGCCCAACTCACCTGGAACCCCGACGTGGCGAACACCAGAAAACCCGCCGACAGAACCGCGGTGGTCGTCCACAAGGCATGTCCCACGGTTCGGAACGAGTACCGAACGGCATCGGGCGCGGAGTGACCCTCGCGTCGGGCTTTCAGATACTTGCTCAGAAAGTGGATCGTATCGTCCACGACAATCCCGAAGACCACGGCGATGACCACCGACGAGGCGATGCCGACGTTGCCTGCGAGATAGCCCCACAGCCCGAAACTCATGATCGCCGGGATGAAGTTCGGCAGCAGACTCAGGAGCCCGATGCGTACGCTCTTGAATATCCAGATCAGAATAAACGATATGAGCGCCATGGCCAGGATCGTTCCCCGCAGCATGCTCTTGATGTTCCGGAGCGACAGGTGGGCAAACACAATGCTCAGGCCCGACGCCTCCTGCGAGAACGCCGGTGCATTGGTGCGAAGCCAGGCCTGCGCGCGCTGGTCGAGTTCACGCAAATCGCGTGACCACGCGTTCCTCGTGGTCACGACCATTCGGGTAGCGGACTTTGCGACGTCGATGCGATCATTGAGATCGCTTCCGAACGGCAACGAGAGTTCGTAGAGCAGCAGGTATTGCGCCGCGAGGTCGGGATCTTCCGGCAGGCGATGAAAAGCCGGATCGTCTCCGTGCATGTTCATGTTGAGCCGTTTCATGACGTCCGAAAACACCTGGACGTGCGTCACCTCGGGTTGCTCCCTGTACCATCTGGCGAAAGCGTCGATCCGGCGCAGATACTCGGGGTCGGTGATACCGCCTTCCCGCCCCGCGTTCAGAGAATATTCCAGCTTGTCCAGCCCGGTCAGATTCTCGATGATATAGTCCGTATCGCGCCGGAACTCGTAGCGGTCGTCGAAATACTGCGCCATATTGTCGCTCAGTTCGATCCGGAAAATGCCCAAAGACAGGCAGGCGACCACCAATATCAGAACCGCCAGCAGGAATTTGCGGCAGGCGATGACGACGTCGGCGAAACGGTCGAGCAGGTCGGTACCCTGAGACCTGCGGGCAGATACGCGCAGGGGCAAGACGGACAATAGCGCCGGGAGAAGCGTGATCGAGTAGACAAGCGCACAGAGGACGCCGAACGCAACATAGTTGCCCAGAATATGGAAAGGCGGCGAATCCGAGGCATTCAGGCTGAGGAATCCGATCGCGGTCGTAACCGAGGTAATGAATACCGGATAGATATTGATGCGAAATGACTCGGCAATCGCCGCGTTCCTGGCCAGGCCGCGCCTCATTCCCAACAGAACACTCGTGACAATATGGATGGCGTCGGCCATGGCGATCACCATGACGATTATCGGTATCCCCGCGTTTGTAGGGCTGAATACCACACGGCCCCAGCCGGCGAATCCCATGGTGGTATTGATGACAAACACAATCACGGCGACGATCGCCACGGTGCTGAGGACAGAGCGCAGAAGGACAATCGTTGCGCCTATTATAATCACGAACACGATCGGCGTGAGGGTCCGCATGTCGTCCTGTGTGGCATCGGAGAAAGTCCTGTTCATGACGACGTCGCCGGTGAGGTGGTAGGCGAACTGCGGATGCTGCACCCGGGCCTGATTCAGAAGCGCAACCAGATAGTCGGTTATTTCGATGACGGCCTGGTCCGGATTTTCCGGCAGAACGAAGTTTACGGCAACACCGGCTGTGCGTCCGTCGTGGGAAACCAGGCGTCCGGCGATTTCGACGGCGTCCAGCGCGGTCTTTTCGATTCGCGCCAGATCGGCGTCGCTCAGCCCCTGCGTATCCTCCACAAGCGGCGCCACGACAAGCTCATCCTCGAACGCCTCGCTGTGGGTATAGTTGCTGAGGGAGTTGACGCGGCTGGAGTACGGGGCGCGCCACGCGGCATCGGTCAACTCCACAACCGCGCCGAGACCTTCGCGCGTGAACACGGCGCCCTCTTTGGGGGTAATGGCAATCAACGCCGCGTTGGAGGTGGAGTAGGTGTTCTCCAACGCATCGAAAGCGAGGAGCTGCGGATTGTCTTCGCTGAAAAGTACGCGGTAGTCGTTTGTCACCGTGATGAAACGAGCGCCGGCCGTCATGGCGGCCATGAGCAGCGTCGCCAGCACGAGCACAATCCACCGGTAGCGCAGAATGCTATCTATGTATCGATCCAGGAGCGCAAGAGTCATCGCCGCTCCCAATCCCGTCCGGAAGCGGCGATGACCTCAACGCCGGTTACAGACGACCGTGTCAACACCGGTATATTCAGAGAAGTTCGTCCCATTCAGACTATCGTTCTCCGGCTAACGACTCGCCGGCGGAGGTCGCAATCCCCGGCGCCGGCATCGATCAATACGGGGCCGACTTCGATGACTGGACGTGATCGGGCATCCGGTAGCTCATTCCGCCCAGACCGGCCTCATCGTACACCGAAATCTCGAGCATCTGCGTGAAATTTTCCGATCGGATCGACTGCTTGCTCTTCAGCAGATGCTGAAAGCGCTGTTTCAGCCGATACGCCAACAGTACCCCGAATGTATTGGTTCTTGGAAATTGCAGTTGGTCCGCCAGTTTGTTTCCGATCAGTGATCTGGACAGGCGGTAAGCCAGGGCTTTCACGTCTCGCTGCTCATCGGGGTCTTCGATACCCGCGGTCAGAGGAATGGCTTCGACCAGAGCGTTCGCCATCGTGGCCGAATCGTGATCCGGTTCCGGTTCGCACATCAGGGCGATCTTGAATATCTCCCTGGCTTGCGCTTCATCGGTAAACAGGATGGAGTGAGGCACACCCATCACGTGACCGGCGTACCGCCAGATCCGGATGATGCTGTCTCTCTCCTCCAGGTTAAAGGTAGCCCCCACGGAAGTCGAGTGTTGCAGCAAGCGCATGGAGAAGACAGTCATGGCAAAACCGAGGTGCGCCGCACTCAACGGAATCCCCCACGCTTCGGTATTCCACTCGTCGGAATGCGCCAGCAGATGCCTCACCCGTGCGTGGACGAACCGAAGGCGCATGGACAGCTTCCAGCCGTCCCCGTCTCTCCGCAAGCCCCCCGGGAAGAACAGTTCCAGGAGATGGCGGTTGTTCTGCATCAGGCGCCTTCTTGCGGTCGAACGGTTCAACACGCGCCCGGTCGTCGCGAATGATTTCGCGATCATGGTCGCAAACCCTTCGATCAGTACGCCCGTGACGAATCCGACAAGAATATTTGTCGTATTCAAATGAAAGGCGCGCATCCCGGATCGGAAGGATTCGTAATCGAACCACGGGGGATCTTCGAGATTGTCGAAGAAATCGCGCATCGACTGAGGGGCATCGCGAAAGGCGTCGTCGTCCTGGTCGATGCCCGCCTTGATGAATCGGTGCAGTTCCTGAGGAGGCAGGGAGGCGACGTCATCCATAACCGGATCGAGCGCCGGGTCGCCGACGGTCGTGTGCCGGATATAGTTGTCGGCAAGCGCCTGATCGTATTGGCGGGCTTTCGGGTAGCCGTCAATATATGCGGAAGGGACCGTTAAGATGCCGATTTCTCCTTACGATGTCTTCAACGCGCTCCCGAACCCGCCGGCAGAATTGCCCTTGTTGGCCTAAATCCGCCGGCTCGAAAAGTTCAACCGGACAATCACTTAATCTAATACAAAAACACTGAAATATAGCGGCCAATTGCTGCAAAGTCAACAGCATTCATTCGATCAATCCGCCTGGTTTCGGCCATGTACCGAACCCTGGTCCGATGGCGTCATCCGCAGACCAAACAGACTCCGTTTCCTTTATCAATGCCTGCCATGGCATGCAAGAAACCGGGTCGAAATCGAAAGAGAACCCCATGTTGCAACGGGAAAGATTCCCAATATCAGGCTGATTCAAAATTAATTCTTGACATAGCCTGATACACGCGTTAGTTTTTGGTATGATCACACGCGATCTGACGCCAAGACTCGAAAAGTCTGCGCGCACGTTCCCCTCCATTACACTTACCGGCCCGCGGCAAAGTGGAAAAACGACACTTTGCAGGGCCATATTTCCCGATCATCGATACACAACCCTGGAGTCTCCTGACGTTCGCGCATTCGCTGCGGAAGATCCACGGGCCTTTCTGGCTCAGTTTCCGGACGGCGCCATCATCGACGAGGTGCAACGGGCGCCCGCACTGCTTTCCTACCTGCAGGGAATTATCGACGATGACCCGGCGCCCGGACGCTGGGTCCTGACGGGATCGCAGAACCTCGCCCTGCTGGCGTCGGTAAGCCAGTCGTTAGCCGGAAGGACCGCGGTGTACTATCTGTTGCCGCTCACCCGCGGCGAAGTCGAGCGATTTCCCCGGTTCCCTGAGAATCTGGAAGAAACCCTCTTTACGGGTTCATATCCACGCATATTCGACGATGGCCCGGATCCATCCGACTGGATCCGTTCGTACGTTGCCACCTATATCGAACGCGACGTGCGGACGATCACCAACGTGGGAGACCTGGGTACATTCCAACGATTTCTCGAATTATGCGCCGGCCGGACGGCGCAGTTGCTGAACCTCTCCTCCGTCGCCGACGACTGCGGGATTTCCCAGCCAACCGCAAAGGCCTGGTTAAGCATACTTGAAACCGGCTTTATCACCTTCAGGCTGCCGGCATTTCACGCCAATCTTCGCAAGCGCCTCGTAAAAATGCCCAAACTGCACTTCTACGACGCGGGGCTCGTCTGCTGGCTGCTCGGTATCCGCACCCCTGAACAGTTAAGGAATCATCCTCTGCGCGGCCCTATTTTCGAGACATGGGTCGTCTCGGAAATCGCAAAGCACCGAAACAACCAGGGTGAAACGGGTGGTCTGTCGTTTTACCGGGACCGAAACGGGGCGGAGGCCGACCTGATTATCGAGCATCCGTCCCGCATCGTGCTCGTGGAGTCCAAGTCCGCCAATACGCCGTCGTCGAGTCTGTTTGACAGCACCGGTCGCGTCCAAAAACATCTCACCCGGTTACCCTTGCCAAGTTCCGTCTTCGTCGCGTACGGTGGTAACGAACACCAGCGTCGAGCGCGGGGCACCCTTGTTCCATGGCGCGACCTCCACGAAGCGGCGTTTCAGATCAACCGATCAGCAGGCGAAACTGCGAAGGTTCGGTGACTTGCTCCGACTCACGGTCTGATCGCCAAATGGCCTCGGTTGATCTCCGCGGGTCGTTGCAGTGGACTGTTCTACAGTTTCAATCTGATCAAGGTACCATGAAGTACAGTCCAATAGGCTATGGCTGCAACCAAATGCAGTTCCCCGCTCTACACCTTTCAAAGAGGCTATATTAGTATATTTCAAATTTTAATTTTGAATTAGCCTATTCTTGTGCATTCCGACGCCGTACAGCCGCGCGTCTCGGTCCCTGGCGCAGGCGCCCCTTGATCTGAATGAGTACTGGAAAGGCAGATATGGATCTGGACCGGGTTGTCACGCAACTGGGAATCGAGCAAAGCCGGAATGTCCTCGAGTCGGAATGGGAGGTCTCCCGGAATGCGATGCCGGAAGGCAAGGTCGGTTTTCTGTCGCCAGAGTTCGTGATCGATGCCTGCCGGGGGATTTTTCTGCCGAATGAACTTGTGCAGGCCGCCGCCGCCGCGGCGGCACGTGTCGCGGAAAACCCCGCGATGCGCGCTTTGGCCTGGCACTGCCACTGGTGCCTCTACCGCGTGACGGGATATCCCAGCCGGTCCGCGGACAGTTGGCCGTGTATGGCAGGGCCGCTTGGGGAATCGGCAGGCATGTTCTATCTGCTGGTGCTGCTGTCACGCTTTCGTGAAATGCGAGCGATACACCGGGGGCACGGAATTCCGGAACGGGTCGTGCGCGACAGCATGGATCAGATTTTTCTCAGGGGCGAGACCTGCAGCGAAATCTTCGGCCGGTGGGGGCTGGACGGACACGCGGCCCGCTGGCTGGCGAATTTCCTCCGCGGCGACATCTACGCCCTGGGCCGGCTCGAACACCAGTTCAACGTGATGAACGACCCGTTTCGCGTCTATCGCCACCGGGAGTCGTCGATGGTCGTCGCATTGAGCGAAGACGGCGTCTCCTATCGCCGCGACGGTCAGCGCCATAGAGCCGGAGACCCGCCGGCGGCGTGGACCTCCCGGATCCTGGTCACTGACGACATGATTGCCGGCCACCCCATTCTCCCCACCGGCCGCGCCGCCGCCAGCATCGTGACGCTTGCCGCGGCCGACTGGGTTCCTGTCCTTCAGCGCGGCGATCCCGTGCTTTACTTTCACATTCCGGGCGGAATCCCGCTGGAGCATGCCGCGTGCGGAGATTCCTTCAAAGCGGCAATGGACTTCTTTCCCCGCCATTTTCCAGATCGCCCGTACAAAGCGTTCTTCTGCGGTTCCTGGCTGCTCGACACCCAGTTGGAAGACTGGCTGCCGGAAGGGTCGAATCTGGTGCGTTTCCTGCGGGAGTTCTACCTGGTGCCCGGCGGCATTTCCCATCGGTCCATTCTGCAGACGGTGTTCGGGGACGCGGCCGACGACCTGAGCAGGGCGCCCGGCGACACGTCGCTTCAGCGGGCAATGCTGGAGCATGTGTCCTCGGGCCGGCCCATCGATCCGCGCGCCGGGAAATGCTTTATGTTCCCTGAAGATCTGGACTGGGGTCGCCAGGTATACCGATCATCGAAATTTCCGTGGCATCTGTTACAGGTATGAATTGACGGCGCATCCCAAAGGACCGTTGATTGCGGATCGCGAATGGACAAACAAGGAGGTTGGCATGGAGCGGTTCGGACAGCTGGAGCTGGACTACCTGGCGAAGGTTATCGCCAGCGGGACGCTGAACAGCAAGTCAGGCAAATTCACCTCCCAATTGGAGGAGCGATTCGCAAACTGGGTGGGCGCCGAATACGCGGTGGCGATGAACAGCGCGATGAGCGTGCTGCACACCGCCGTGGCGGCCGCGGGCGTTGGTCCGGGCGTGGAGGTGATCTGCGACCCGGTGGTCCACTTCGGAGGCGCGGCGGTTATGTATCACAACGGGGTGCCGGTATTCTGCGATATCATCGAGGACAGCTGGAATATGGATCACGAATCGCTGGAGGCGTCCATCACGGAACACACGGGCGCCGTCATCTGCACGCCGATGTGGGGAAACCCGCCGGATTACGACGGGATTCTCCGGGTGGCGGACCGGCACGGGCTGCCCGTGATCGAAGACGTGGCGCATGGGGTCGGGGGTTCGTACCACGGCAGGCCTCTGGGAACGCTTGGGTCGATCGGATCGTACAGTTTTCAGGAGGCCAAACACCTCACCAGCGGCGACGGCGGCATGGCGGTGACCGACCGTCCCGAGATGCTGCAGAAGATGCTCGAGATGAGGATCATCAAGACGTCGCTCGGCTGGAATTATCGCATGACGGAACTGCAGGCCGGTGTGATGCTGGCGCAGATGGAACGGGCGGACGACGTCATCGCGGCGCATCACAGGGCCGGGGCGCTCTATTGCGAGGCGGCGAAGGAATCCCCCTGGCTCGTTCCCCAGCGCGTCGAAGATGAATGTGTCCATGCCTATCACGCCGTTGCCTTTCGTTTCGAAGGCGACCGCGAGGGGATTCCCGTAGAGCGTTTTCAGAAGACCATGGTCGATCACGGATGTCCGGTCTCGATCGGGTATAAGCGACGTTCTGCCGCCGAAGATCCGATCTTCACGGAGGTCCTTGCGTATGGCAAAGGGTGTCCCATCCGGTGCCCCCATTACGGAGGCCAGGCGCGCTACGGACCAGGCGTGACGCCCGTGGCCGATCGCGCCGTGCCCCGCATGGTCGTGATGCCGATGGACGTTTATACGCCGGGAAAGACAGAGGAATATTCGGAAAAGATCCACGCTGGGCTCAAGGCGCTCGGGTAGGAGACCGCCGGCAGCGGAAACGCAGGGGCAGGACGCTAGTGCCCGTGCGTTTCTTCCATTCCGTGTACCACGCTGGACTCAACGAAGTAGAGGCCGTAGGCCAGACCGATTCCCACGAGAAGGGATACAATGAGTTTGCCGCGGTCGTGGCTGTGGAATTGGATCTCGGGCAGCAGATCGCTCAGGGCAATGCACAGGAACGCGCCGGCGGCAAATGCAAGCACATAGCCGATGACCGAGCCGTCGTCCGGGCCGAGAAGTCCCACGCCCCAGAAACTGGCAAGAGCGACAATCGGACACAATGAAGCAAACGCGACGTTTGCCGCCGCGCGCGCGCGCGCGCCGTAGCCCGCGAACTTCATCATCCCAATGATGGAATACGCATCGAGCGGTTTGTGAAGCACGATGGCGAGGAAAACACCGAGTGCGGGCAGCGCCCCGCCGCACTCATGCGGCGAACTCACCCGCATGCTGGCGCCCAGGGCGATGCCTTCGGTTACGGTATGTACCCCGAGGCCCGTGGCGACCCCGAACATGCTCCGCGCCTGCGCGCCTGAACGTCCGTGGTCGTGATGGTCGTACAGTTCGCCCGCCTCGGGGCTGAAGTCGTGCTGATGGAAATGGAAGACGCGCAGCAGAAAGATCATCAGGATCATTCCGAAGACCACGCACGCCACGGCTTTCTCAACGTTTCCGGGTCCGCTGATCCGTTCCAGACTGTGAGGGAAGAGATGGTACATGGCGATTCCCAGGATAAAACCCGCCACGAGGCTCATCAGGACCTGTATCCGCACGTGGGTCATGGATCCCAGAACGGCCAGTCTCCCGCCAATATACGAAACGGCGAAGATGCCGAGTGAATATCCGAGAATAATCAGTAGCCCGTCGTCATCCACGAAAACCTCACGTCAATCCGGCTTGTGAATCCGCTCTGTCCTCTGAGGCGTCTGCGCGCCTGCCGGCGCGGCGGCAATTACGGTGTATTTTCGCCGGATACCGAACCGGGAACTCCCTTGGGGGACGGCGGAGTCACGCGCTAATCGTGGCTTTCTTGAGCCTCATTGCCTTTCCTCGTCAATAAGGGCGCACCGGTCGCCGGGCGTCACCGGTTGCGGGTCAACCGATCCCAGGCCACGCGCCAGCGCTTCGACAGGGGCCGGATGTTCAGCACCAGGTCCTCCCACCCGCTGCGGAGCGCGCCCGCCCGGAAACGCCAGACGATGAGCGCGACGAGAATGAGGCCCGACCCCCACTGCAGGACCTGTATGGTCGGCGATTCGGAGGGGCCGAGGTACACCGGAATCGTAAAACCGGTGGCCAGCAACAGCGCGTCGATCACGATTCCGAGAGCAACCGTCACCGCGACGACCGCCGAGACGTATATGGTCGCGAAACGTGCGCCGAACTGGCTGACGATCATCGCGATCGTACCGGTATTTGTGGCCGGCCCGGTCATCAGGAAAATCAGCGCCGCCCCGGGACTGAACCCCTTGGCAACGAGGGCCGCCGCGACCGGCGTGCTTGCGGATGCACAGATATATAATGGAACGCCGACCAGCACCATCACGGGATAGGAGATCCAGCGGGCGTATTCGTTCGTCATCAGATCGCCCGGTATCACCAGAAAGAGCACCCCGCCGAGGGCCACGCCAACCAGCAGCGCGAAGAGGATGTCGTCCGCAATCTCAACGAAACCGTAGTGAAAGACGTGCTTCACCAGCCTCTTGAAGTCCAGCGCCTGATCGTCGGGAGAGGGCGAAGCCTTTCCGACTTCGGACGCATCCAGCGCGTCGCGGTAAACGGCCGGCTTCATCCAGGAAAGGGACTTCCATCGGCCGGCCATTCTCGCGGCGTTCTTCAGCCATTGCACGAAAAGGTCCTTCAGTCGCGAGAAGCTGACGAAGCAGTCGTCTGTTTCAGGAATGAGGGATTCGTGCGAACCGTGGTCATGGTCGTGATCGTGCCCATGATCGTGATCATGATCGTGGGCATGGTCATGGTCGTCGTGACGATGATCCGACCCGGGTTCTTCATGGCCGTTACGTATAAGGCCGATGCAGAAGATGCCGGCGACGCAGGCCGTGATGAAGCTGATGACCGGACGCACGACCGCGGCGACGAATCCGAAGAAGGCGTTTGTGACCAGGATCGAGTCCGCGCCCGTCTCCGGAGCGGTGATCAGGAAGGACATGCAGGACGAACGGGAGGCGCCCTTCCGGCGCATCTCGGCAACCACGGGTACGACGGAACAACTGCACAACGGTAAAGGTACGCCGACGGCCGAACTCACGGCAACGGATTTCAGGCTGTCGTCCTTGAGCCACCGGAGGATGGCCTCACGGGAGATGAATACATGGATCAGTCCCGAGAGGAATAGCCCCAGCAATAGCATGGGCGCCAGCAACAGGAAGGACATCCAGAGAAAATCGAAAAAACCGATCAGTGTCTGAAGAGCCAATCGATTGCCTCCGATGCATTGGACGACGCGAAGGGACCCGTGAAAGGCGTTTCGGAAACCGGGAACGGAAGGCGCAGTTCACACCGAAACACGCGCTGTTTCGGCGACCGGCCTGTCCCCTGTCCATGGATACAAAACCCCGCTCCTCTTCAGGGACCGGGGCGGCAAAAATAATGATTATCGAATTTCGAGTCAAGAACGACGTATTATATGGCACAAATACGGGCTGTCAAAGCGTCTCCCGAGCTGTCCCCCTGACGTAGCGCGGTCGGTTGTGAACCGGTCGGAACCCGATGCGCCGGTATACGCTTTCGGCGGCGCTGCCGGCAGCCACTTCGAGCCCGGTCCATCGATTGCCCAACGCATGGGAGTCCGCGACCGCTCGAGCCGTCAACGCGGATGCCACGCCTCGGCGGCGGTATTCCGGCAGCGTGCCGACGAAGTCCACGCAACCCATGCCGTATGCGGAGTAAAGCAACGTGGTTCCCGCCGGCTCTCCGTCCACGGTTGCAAGGTAGAGCCGTGCCTCGGGAATATCGAGAACCCTTCGGCCCAGTACGCCAACGTCGGCCGGAAAATCGAAGCTGCGGCACATGGTGTCCGCCCAGATTCCGTACCTGCCCGGAACCGGTTCTTCGATCCGGACGGATCCGGGAACGACGGGTTGTACGACCCGGTCGCAGCGCATCGCCACGGCCTGCATGCCAAGACTGAATCCGCGGCGCTCCAATCGATGCGCCAGATCCGGTGGACGGTCCACGGGAGACAGGGTGAACGCGCATTCGAAGTCCCTGGCCCTGAAATGGTCAAGCGCGCTGTCAATCATTGTGTCCACTCGTGTCCGGGGCACGTCGATCTGTACGACGCGGTGCAGCATAGGCACTTTGACGCGGTCGTTGCTGAGTGCCAGGGCCCCGCCCAGATCGTGGCTGACGCACCAGCGCGCGCGGAAGCCGATCCAGAGTTTTTCGAAAACTGACGAGAACCGGTCAGGCACGGGACTTTACGCCCTCCGGGATTCTGTTCTGTTTCGTGGCGCGGGCGCCAACGTGACGGCCTGCTTCCCGATACCTACCCGTCGAATTCAAACCGACAGCCTTTGCGATCGTCTGCCACGTTTGTATATTGTCTTGCATTTGAAAGCGGGTCGGCCAACCGGGAATTGCAACTTCCCGCCCTGTGTTCCGTATAATGGTCGTATCGGACGACCGTGCCGCCGGGGTGGGAAATTTCGCCAGTTCTTTTAACGTACGCGGAAAACGAGGTCCTGCAAAATGAGATTCATCGTAACCGGAAGCAACGGCTTCATCGGCCAGAATTCATGCCGCAGCCTGGCCGCGCTCGGACACGAAGTCATCGGCGTGGACGATTTGTCTTCCGGGACCCCTCCCAACGGCGTGAGCGGCGTTCAGTACCACACCCGCAGCGTTGTGGATGCGGATTGGCTCGTAGGACTCCTGAAAGACACGGTCCCGGACGCGGTCCTTCACCTGGCGGCAAAGCCGAGGGTGCCGTATTCGGTGCGGAATCCGCTGCGCAGCGCCGAGGCGAACGCGATGGGGACGCTGTCTGTACTCAACGGGATTCTAAAGGCTCAACTGGCAGAGAAAACCCGGCTGGTTTTCGCCAGCAGCAGCGCGGTTTTCGGCGACGCGACGGCCCTCCCGACCCCGGAGACGTACCCCTCGAATCCACAGTCGCCGTACGCGCTGGCAAAGCTTCATGGCGAGCAATGGTGCGACCTGTTTCATCGCTTGTACGGCCTGGACGTGGTGAGCCTGCGGTATTTCACTGTGTTCGGACCGGGCGCGCTCTACGGCGGCGCCTATTCCATGGTCCTGTCGGCCTGGCCCTACCATCTTTTCGTAGATCCTTCGTACCAGCCCTACCTGGAGGGCGACGGGACCCAGACACGGGATTTCTGCTTTGTCGACAACGTCGTCGAGGCGAACGTCGCCGCGGCCACCCGGGAACGAGGCTTTGCGGCGGACGTTCTGAACGTGGGACAGGGCGAGGCCCACACCCTGCTCGAGGTCAAGGACATTCTCGAGGACGTCGCCGGCAGGAAGCTCACTCTTGAACGCCGGCCGCCCCGCGTCGGCGACGTCGCCCACTCCCTGGCCGACATCGGGCGCGCCCGGGCGGAACTCGGGTTCGAGCCGTCGACCGACTTCACCACACAGATCGAACGAACGGCGATGTGGTACCGCGATTGTTATCCGCAACGGCGTTCGGAAAGTGATGGCGAGTAGAAAAGAGACACGGCGGGCACGGGGAGCGGACGAAGTCGCCGCGAAGGTCTGAAAGTGCAAACCCGACGCTCGGGCTGGAAGAGTGGTGGGCGATACTGGATTCGAACCAGTGACCTCCTGCTTGTAAGGCAGGCGCTCTAACCGGCTGAGCTAACCGCCCACGGACTTGTCGGACGCCTCGTCGGGCGGTTTTTTCGATTCGCCCAGCAGGAGGCCGAGTGGGATCAGCACGCAATACCCAATAACCAGCAGAATGGGCGCAAGCGTGAGGGACAGGAAACCATCGACCGGGGGTTGGGACAGGCAAAGGTAACCAATCAGTATCGTCCCTGCGCCCGCCCCCAGGAAGATCCAGTTCCTGCGGGTATAGGGCAACGGACGCCCGGCCAGCGCCCGCCGCTGTGTCTGAGCCCTGCGTCCCGTGCGGCCGCGAGGGCGTCGTCCTGGATTGCGCGTCGCCATCCGATTCACCCGTGTGGTCGGTTACGTGGCCCGTTTCTCCGCAATCCTCGCGGCCCTGCCCTGCAGCGTGCGCAGGTAGGTAATGCGGTTCCTGCGGACCTTGCCACTCCGAATCAACTCGATTCTGGCCACCCGCGGTGAATGGAGTGGAAAAATCTTTTCAACGCCCACACCGCCCACCACCATCTTGCGTACGGTAAAGGTCTCGTGGACCCCGTGGCCCCGACGCTGGATCACCACGCCCTCGAACAGCTGCGTGCGCTCCTTCTCGCCTTCCACCACCCGCACGTGCACCCGCACGGTGTCCCCGGCCCCGAATGCCGGCACGTCGGACTTGATCTGCTCCTCCGACAACGATCTCAACAACGCATCCATGGGAACACTCCTGAAACGATGAAATTCGTCGGTCGAAAAACTGCCGCCGCAATTGCATGCTGAATGGGCGTCGAAATCCTGCAGCCAGGGGCCACAATCTCCCGTGCCCGCCGGCATTGCGGCTTCATGAGCCGGATCTGCGGCCGGACTCGCACATATTGTAAAGGTCCGGTCGCCGCTTCCGGGTCCGTTCTACCGCCGCGTCGTGCCGCCAGCTTGCAATCTTCCGATGGTCGCCGCTCAACAGAACATCCGGAACCCGCAGCCCTTCGAACTCCCGGGGCCTTGTATACCACGGACAATCCAGAAGTCCGTTTTGAAACGAATCCTCCAGGGCGGATTCCGCATCTCCCATCGACCCGGGAATCAATCGCACGACCGCATCCATCAACACCAGCGCGGGCAATTCGCCGCCACTCAAAACGTAATCGCCAACCGAAATTTCTTCAGTCACGTACAGTTCGCGAACCCGTTCGTCGATGCCCCGGTACCGCCCGCACAATAACACCAGATTCGGCGCAAGGGAAAGTCGGTTTGCCGTTTTCTGGTCCATCCGCTTTCCATCCGGCGTCAAAAAAATCACGTGCTCCAACGGCCGCCCGGCCTCCTGAATGGCCCCCAGCGCCCGCGCGATCGGTCCCGGCATGAACACCATGCCCGCGCCGCCGCCGCACGGGGTATTGTCCACCGTACGGTGCGCGTCGTCGGTAAAGTCGCGCAGATCGTGCGCAACGACGTCAACCAGGCCCGACCGGATCGCACGACCCGAAATTCCGTACGTAACGACGTCGCGAATCAGATCCGGAAATATGGTGAGGAAGTCGATATGCATCACGGCGTTTCCCGGCATGTCGCGTTCCGGACTGCTACTCCAGGAGTCCTTCCACGTTCTTCACGACCAGACGCCCGCCCGCCAGATCGACCCGCACCAGATCCCTTGCGGCGGGTACCAGAACCTCCGTCCCATCCCGCCTGCGGATCACGTACAGATCGTTTCCGGGGTGGGAAATGACATCCGCCACAATTCCGATTTCCGCGCCGGTTTCCGTTTCCGCATTCAGCCCCACAATCTCAAATACATAGAACGTGTCTTCAGGAAGCCGATACACCTGGTCGGCGGAGACCAGCAACTCGCTTCCCCGTAACGGCGCGACCGCCGTCGGCGTATCGATACCCGCGAACTTAATGGCCATCCGCCGTCCGCAGGTCCGCACGTGGTCGATCCCGAGTGTCAACCGGCTCCCGTCAGGTCGTTGGAGCAGAGTTCCGCTGAGTTCCTGAAACCGTTCCGGAAAATCCGTCAGGGGATGCAGAAACGCCTCACCCCCGAGACCCCTCGGTTTCAGAACCCTGCCGATGGCGACGAATTGTTCCCCACCCGCCGGATTTCTGGACAAGGACTATTCCTCGACTTCAGGACCCGCGGCGTCCGTATCGTCCGAATCCGCCGCGGACCCGTCGCCTTCGTCCAGAATCCCCTGCTGTCGAAACAGGCTCTTCACGGTACCTGACGGCTCAGCGCCCAGATCCAGCCAGTGGCGCGCCCGCTCGGTATTCAAGCTCACGATCTGCGGATTCTCCGTCGGATCGTAATACCCCAGGCTTTCGATGAACCGACCGTCCCTGGGGGACCGGCTGTCTGCGACCACGACCCTGTAAAACGGCGCGTTCCTTGCGCCCTTGCGGGTCAATCGAATCCTTACCAAGAATTCATCCTCCTGATCTGAGAACCAACTGCCCGACGTCTGCTGCTTTGTGGATAACTGTCTGCGCTTCATCCCAAAAACGGCATGCCCGCACCGCGGCCGGTCTTCTCCATCCGCGTCATCCGTTTCATCATCTTGCGCATCATCCCGAACTGCTTGATCAGCCTGTTGACTTCCTGGACGCTGCACCCGCTCCCCTTCGCAATGCGCCGGCGCCTGCTGCCGTTCAGAATCCGGGGGCTTGCCCGCTCCTGCTTCGTCATCGACAGGATGATCGCTTCCGTGTGCACGAACGCGTCTTCATCCACCTGCATGCCCTTCATTGCCTTTCCCGCGCCGGGAACAAGGTCCATCAACTGGTTCAACGGCCCCATCTTGCGAACCTGGTCCAGCTGCTGCAGAAAGTCATCGAATGTAAATGCGGCGTTCCGAAGCTTCTTCTCCAGCTTCGCCGCCTGCTTCACGTCCACTGCGTCCTGAGCGCGCTCCACCAGCGTCACGACGTCGCCCATGCCGAGGATCCGGGACGCCACCCGATCCGGATGGAAGGGCTCGATTCCATCCACCTTTTCGCTGACGCCCGCGAACTTGATGGGCACGCCCGTGACTTCGCGGATGGATAGCGCCGCGCCACCCCGCGTATCGCTATCGAGACGCGTAAGTACCACGCCCGTAAAGGTGAGTTGCTCGTAAAACGCCGTCGCCGCCGAGACCGCGTCCTGCCCTGTCATCCCGTCCGCCACAAACAGAATCTCATCCGGCGAGACGGTATCGCGTATCCGCTCCAACTCCCCCATCCGGTCGTCGTCCACGTGCAGACGGCCGGCCGTATCCAGAATCACCGGGTCCATCCCGTCCGCCCGCGCCGCGTCCACGGCATCGGCGCAGATTACCACCGGATCGGTCCCCTCCGCCGTCCAGTGGACGGGAACGTCTATCGACGAGCCGAGTACGCGTAGCTGGTCGATCGCCGCGGGCCGGTATACGTCTGCCGCCACGAGAAGCGGCCGCCTTCCCTTTGCTTTCAGGAGCCGGGCCAGCTTGGCGCACAGCGTTGTCTTGCCCGACCCCTGGAGACCGACAACCATGACCGCGTTGGGCGCCGGTCCGGGCAGATTCAACTCCTGATGCTCGTCTCCCAGGAGGTGAATCAGTTCGTCGTGCACGACCTTGACGACCTGCTGGCCGGGCGTAATGCTCCTCAACACCGCCCGTCCCATCGCCCGCTCCCTGACGCGGGCGACAAACGTCCTCGCGACCTTATAGTTGACGTCCGCCTCCAGAAGGGCGCGACGCACGTCTCTCAGCGCTTCGTCGATATTGGCTTCGGCCAGCCTGCCGCGTCCGCGAAGCGTCCTGAAAACCCCTTCAAGCTTTTGACTGAGATGATCGAACATGGCGCCGACCTGACGTTTATTCTCAAAAGGGACACAGAACATTAAAAATACGGGACGACAGGTTTTTACGCAACAAAAAACTCCAGAATCGGGCCCTGCGGAAGGCGGGCGCAATTGTGGAATCAGCGTGCGGCGTTGTGGCCCGATCCACCGTCCCGTCCCTGGGTATCCGCGGGGTTTCCGGACCGCTGGAGCCCGCTGCTGTTCTGTTTCAGCCCTGCCAGTGCCGCGCGCCTGAGCGCAACGACATTTGCGACCACCTCGCCATTCCGGAAGGCGGCCGATCCCGCGACGAGCACTTCCGCCCCTGCGGCAACGGCCTGACCCGCGTTTTCATCGACGATTCCGCCGTCGATTTCAATCTCCACTTGCACGCCCTGACGCATAACCTCCGCCCTCAGTTTCCGGACCCTTTCCAGTGACTCCGGCATGAACGCCTGACCGCCGAATCCGGGTTCCACCGACATGACCAGCGCAAGGTCCAGCGACGGAAGCAGGGGATATAACGCCTCCACGGGTGTTGCCGGCTTCACCGCGGCGCCGGACCGCATGCCCATCTCCCGGACTTCGCCCAGAAGGGTCTGCAGATCCGCGTTGACCTCGACGTGTACGGTACAGATATCGGCGCCGCTATCCGCGAAGTCCCTCAGGTACCGGCCCGGATCGGCAATCATGAGATGCGCGTCCAGCGTCAACGTCGTCACCTTTCGAATGGCTTCCACAACCATTGGACCGAACGTGATATTCGGCACAAAATGGCCGTCCATCACATCCAGATGGATGTACTCCGCTCCGGCTTCTTCCACCGCCCGAATCTCACGTTCCAGCGCCACGAAATCCGCCGCCAGGAATGACGGAGCGATTTTGACCATGGAAACAACCTCCACTTCCCGAAGTCCGGGGGCCATCAGGGCGGGGCATGAAAACGGGGACCAACGCGTGACAACGATCGACCGTTACAATTTACTCACCACCAGTCGCACACGCGTTCCCTGCTTCACCTCTGCTCCGGATTCCGGGATATGCCGGATCACCACGTTCAACAGGTGCTGCGTGCTGAATTCATAGCGGATATCCCGCACCTTCAGGCCGGCCTCCTCCAACTCCGCCCGGGCCGTCTCCAGCGGCTTGCCCACCAGATTCGGCATCGGGACCATCTCACCCGGAGGCCCGTTGCTGATCGTCACCGAAATTGGTGTCGCGCTCCGTACCTGTTGCCCGGGAGGGGGATCCTGGCTGATGATCAATCCCTCTTTGACGACGTCTGACGCATCCTCGAGAGTATCTCCCATGGCCAGGCCCGCCTGTGCAATCCACAACTGCGCCTGGCGCAGCGACTTTTCCGTGAGATCGGGCACTTCGTAGAGCCGGACCCCGAGACTCGGCGCCGCATAAACCGTACGGTCGATCTTCACATGAGAATGCGCGCGCGGATTCTGTCGCACCAGCCGGCCTTCGGCAACGGACGTGTCCCATCGGCCGGGCTGCAGCTTCAACCTGAGCCCCCGCTGAGACAGCGTCCGCCTGGCAGCTTCGGGCGTCAGATCGACGACATCGGGGACCTCAACACGCTGGCCGGCCCGAACCAGACGGGGCATAATGAATCGATCGAGCAGGATCAGGCCCACGATACCGGTGAGTACCGCGCAGCCCGCGAACAGCCCTGCCTCCCGCAGAATCCTCTTGACCATCCTTCTCGCAATCCGCCTCTGGCAAAAACGAAAAACCGCGCTCTACGTCGGGACTCCAACCCGCCGGACGATGCACGGTTGAAAAATAGGCCAAGGTCCCCCCGGTGTCAAGCTCACGCGCCGTTCAATGTCCCACCGTAAGAGAAACCCGGTGCGACAGACCCAGTACGGTGTGGTACAGGGTCGCGTAGTCGATCCGGATGCCCCGGTGAATCACACCCGCGCCTATCGACAGTCGCTCGGCCCTGCCCCCGGCGCCCATCCGCAGCATGACCCGCCGGGCGGGGCTGTATTCCACCCCCGCGCTCACCCCCGTCTGTCGTCCGGCTTCCTTGCGAACGTCCACGAGCAACGCCAGATTCGGCGCGACCTGACACCCCACGCCCGCCATGCCGCCCTGGCCCAGCACCTCCACCGACGCTCCACCCGCGTTCCATGCCGCCAGCCCAAGAGTGACCTTCGGCCTCACGACGATCTTCGCACCCAGGTCGAATGCCGTCCACCCGCGGTTCGCGCCGCCGGCAACCGACAGTCGCATGCGCCGGATTCTCACCCCGAGACCCAGCCGGGATGCCAGCCGCAGCCCGAAGGTCAAACCGGCTGTCCGTTCCCTATACAGGCTGAACCCGTATTCCTGATAACCCAAACCAACCGCCGTCCGGCCCGTCGACGCGACCGTCCCGATCGCATGGGCATCCAACACCGCCATGCCGAACGGCCGCTCATAGCCTCCCGTGATGCTGACGCCGTGGCCCCAGGCGACCGCGCCCGCGTTCCAGAAGACGCCCTCGACGCCTTCCGCCCAACCGACAAACGTGTCCCCCAACCCGCCGGACCGGGCGCCCACCGCCTGAAACTCGAATGACGCGGCAGCCGGCACAGGCGTCAGGGCAATACACAAGAGCACGCAGCACGGCGCGAGGAGACCGCGCCGCGTCGGGCGGCGAAGCCATGGATTTGACGGGTTGCCGTGTCCCGTCACACCGCCCGGGCGCCCGTGTTCGGGCCCGCCCGAGTTCCGAAGCGGTGCGTTTTCCAGAAATGGTCCCATTCCGTGGGAGCACGATCCGCAACTCCTGTGCCCGGCGCTGCCCGTATACTGAAATAATCGGTTATCTTATATATTGTCATTATCTTATTAGGATACGCCTCGTATCCTCCGCCGCGCGGCAGATCCGGGAACCGCCATGCCGAACGTTACAGTCCACCCGGGAATTGTCGTCCGGAAAAGGACAGTATAACCCGCGGGCAGTCACCCACGGGCAAATTTGAAATAGACCGCGCCTCCCGTCGGCGTTATATTGAGCGCGTGATCATGTCAATGAATAACGGCTGGACCTATCACAACCGAATTCAACGCGAAGCCGTAGGGGAAACCGTTCTTCAATTCTACCTCCGGCGCTATCGTCATTCCTCCGCGGAAGCCTGGCGGAACCGGATCCTGTCCGGCGAAGTACGGTTGGATGACCAGCCGGTCTCGCCCGATACACCGCTTGCGGCGGGTCAGCGGCTCACCTATCGCAGGAGGCCGTGGCGGGAACCGGACGCCCCCTGTTCGTTCGCGCTGCTCTACGAGGATGAACACGTGATTGCCGTCGCCAAACCCGCCGGCCTGCCGGTGCTGGCGGGCGGCCGGCATCTCCGGAACACGCTGGTCGCCCGGGTCCGGGAACGCTACCCTGAAACTCCGGGGCCGGCGCCTCTGCATCGCCTTGGCCGAGGGACGTCAGGCGTCGTTCTGTTCGCACGTTCCGATCCGGCGAGACGGTTTCTATCGGAGGATTTCCGAAACCGTCGGATATGCAAGATCTACCGCACACTCGTTGCCGGCACGGAACTGCCCGACCGGTTTGCAGTGGATGTGCCCATTGGGCGGATTCCCTACGCCCCAACCGGAACCCTTTTCGCGGCAACCAGCGCGGGAAAACCGGCCAGGACGGAATGCCGCGTTCTCAACCGCGATTCCGATACCAACCGGAGCCTGGTCCGCGTCAATCTCGTCACCGGCCGCGCCCATCAGATCCGTATCCACCTCGCTGCCGCCGGACATCCCCTGGTTGGAGACCCTCTCTATCGCACAGGCGGCCTGCCGGCCGTTACACCTGATGGGAACCGCGCGCCGCTCCCCGGCGACACCGGGTACCACCTGCACGCGCATCAACTCCAATTCATCCATCCGGACACGCGCCGGCGTATTCACCTCACCTGCCAGCCGCCTTCGAACCTCCGCACGCCTGAAGAGAACAAGGTAACGCCGCGATAGTACGGTCATCTATTTCCCAACTGAGGCTAATCCCTGATTCTGGTCGTCTCATCGGTGCGCGCCTGCTCGATGTGTCTGCCGGTGAAGCCCACCGCGTATCGCAGGTCTGCGCCGCGCAGGTCTGCATTCTGGACGTTGGCCTTATATAGATCGGTGTTTTGCATTCGGGCCTTGACGAGGCTCGCGCACCGCAGGTCGGCTTGTATCAGGTCGGCATTTCGGAGCCTGGCGCTCCGCAGATCGGCGTTCCTGAGATCCACGCCCTGAAGGTTCGCGCCCTCGAGGTTTGCGTTTCTCAGATTTGCGCCGCGAAGGTCCGCGTTAAGAAGATTGGCGTCCTGAAGGCGCGCCTTCCGCAGATCGGTTCCGTGAAGTGTGGCATCACGAAGGTTGGCGCCGCGCAGTGTGGCGTCCCGCAATCGGGCGCCGGAAAGCTCGGCATTCGTCAGGTCGGCGAGTTCCAGGTCTGCGGGAGCGAGATCCGCGTCTCTGAGATTTGCGCCGCGGAACAGGGCGCCCTGAAGGCGTGCGCCGGATAGATCGGCGTCCCTGAGGTTTGCATCGCGTAAGTTGGCCTCGTAAAGCCTGGCGCGCTGCAGATTGGCGCCGTGCAGGTCCGCGTTCTGAAACCGCGCGCCGCTAAGGGTGGCTTCACTCAGGTCGGCACGTTCGAGCCTCGCGCCCTGGAGTTCCGCGCGGTTCAGGTTTACGCCGGACAGTCTGGCGCGTTCGCCTGCTGCTCCTTCGGAATCGATCCACGCCCGGTGCCGGTCGATGACGAGACGTAGTTCAGCGGGTGACATATGCATTATTTCATTCCTCGCCGATCACGTGGAGTTCAGACTCGGTAATGACCAGGTCCATCGAGACGTCGCGAGGGTCCGTCGGCAGACGATCGAAGAGCTGGAAGTCGAACGCCAGGCCGATTTTTATCGCGGGAGTCAGCGGAAGGAAGCGGTCGTAGTACCCCGCGCCGAAGCCGATGCGATTTCCAGCTCGGTCGAAGGCCAGACCGGGAACGACAATTACGTCAAAGACGTCCGGGGGTACCACGGAGCCCGTCTCGCCGGACGGTTCCATAAGGCCCAGGGTCGACGGCTGTAATTCCGCGAGGTTTCGAATTTCCCGGTGCACCAGCAGGCGGTTCGGCAACGCAACGGGCGCCGCGATCCGCTTGCCGCTTCCCAGGGCGGACTCGATGAGCGAATGTGTGTGGACTTCGTTCCTTACCGATACGTAGCTCGCCAGACATCCCGCGCGGCGGTAGGCTTCCTGGCCGGCCAGGCGCGCGATTACGTGTTCGCTCCTGGCGCGGACTTCCTCCGGCGACAGCCCGGACCGCTGTTTCTTCATCGTATCTCGAAATTGCTTTTTGGGCTGCATCGGCGCCGCTCCGTCCGAAGCGATGTACCCAGCGCAGGGGATCATTACTATACTTCCGGGGCGCCGGGTTGTCAAGGCGCGAACGCGTTCGCTGAAGGGTGTTTCCGCTCGCGGCCGGCGCGGTCGGAAGGAAAAGTTCGCTTGACTTTGACCGTGTGGAATTTTACATTTACAAATGCCGGTTTATTAGGTAATAACGGCAAATTCGGAGACGGCATCTTGGATCGCCACGACGTCGAAATACAGAACAGATTGAAGGCAGACAACAACCTGCCCAGGCATGTTGCCATCATCATGGACGGGAATGGTCGCTGGGCCCAAATGCATGGCCTCGTCAGGACTCAGGGGCACCGTTCCGCGCGAAACGTCGTGCGCGACGTCGTTCGGGCGTGCGGCGAGCTGGGAATCGATATTCTCACTCTGTTTGCGTTCGGTACGGACAATTGGCGGCGTCCGTGGGCGGAAGTCCTGTCGTTAATGCAATTGTTGCGGGACGTTGCGGTCGATGAGCTGAAGGAACTCCTCGAAAACAACGTACGCCTGATTGCTACCGGGGATACGGACCGCCTGGCCAGGCAGGCGCGGCAGGCGATGAAATACGCCATGTTCAGGACAGCGGAAAACACCGGGCTGACGCTGAATCTGGCCATGAGTTACGATGGCCGCAGCGATATACTTCAGGCCGTCAGACGCATCGCCTCCGCGGTGGATCAGGGAAGAATCAGCAGCGATGAAATCGACGGAAGCCTGTTTTCCCGGATGCTTTACACCGTCGACCTTCCGGACCCCGATTTGCTGATCCGCACGAGCGGAGAGTTTCGTCTGAGTAATTTCATGCTGTGGCAATGCGCGTACACGGAGTTCTGGTTCACGCCGGTCCTGTGGCCCGATTTCAGGCGCGAACATCTGTACGAAGCCATTCGGGCGTATCAGTCCAGGGAACGCCGTTTCGGAAAGACCAGCGCGCAGGTCCGTTCTACGGCGGTCGGCGCCGGGAACGGGCAAGCGGAGCGGATGGGCGCGGCGACGGGCGTGAAGCCTGTATAGAGGTTTCACGCCAACTCTCGCTTCCGTCAAGCAGGGGTGGTTTTGGCGGTTCGGTCGAATTTGCTTCACCGGATCACAGCGGCGGCGGTCTTCGGGCCGCTTTTTCTGGTACTGTTCTGGGTTGGTGGCATACCGCTCCTGATCGGCGTGTGCCTGGTGGCCGGGCTTGGGACATGGGAATATTGCCAGATGCAGAAAAAACGGGGGCTGCATCCCTGGACGCGCGTCGGGGTTGCGGCCTCTTTGGTTTGGTGCCTGTGGCTGCACTGGTTCGAAGAGCGACTCTGGCCGATTCCGGCCGTGGTGATTCTGCTTGTTCTGCTGACCCTGGCACTGGGGCAGCGGGCGGGGCGATTTCGGCTTGCCGACGCCGAAGCGACCTTTGTCGGAACGTGCTATATTGGATTGCTGTCCGCCTTTGCTCTGCTGGTTCGGAACGACTCCGGCTTCCGGTCGGGCGAAACCGGCGAAGGCTGGTTTTCCGTTCTGGTACTCCTGGGAATCTGGGGTACGGACACTCTTGCCTATTTATCGGGGCGTCTCTGGGGGAAGCGACGTCCTTTCCCGCAGATCAGTCCGGGCAAGACAGGCGCGGGTTTCGCCGGTGGAATCGTCGGAGCGATCGCGGTCATGTCCGTTGGCGGCCACGTCTTGACGTTGTACGCGCCGCCGGAGGGGATCGTACTGGGGATCGTGGTGGGACTCAGCGCGTTCTGGGGAGATCTGGTCGAGTCGATGATCAAGAGGAACGCAGGGGTCAAGGACGCCTCGGCCCTGATTCCCGGACACGGCGGCGTGCTGGACAGATTCGACAGTTTTCTGTTCGTGTACCCTTCGGTGTATCTTTATCTGCTCCTACTGCATTAGCAGCCCGTTGAAAACATCCATCCGGGCTGCCTGCCTGTGCGTTCGCCCGCAGACAGGCGTCCGGCCCTTATGACCGAAATACGGCGTTGCCTGCCTGCAGCAGGCAGGCGCTCCCTCCCCGAGTCCAGGGATTCGCGTCGGTCACGCGCCTTGTCTTCGGCCATAATGACCCGGCCTCGCCTGCAGAGCGACTTTTTCAACGGACTGTTGGCCCTCCGCGCTTTCCTGGAACCTGAGAGTACGTTCACCCGTTGACAGGAATGGGACCTGGGTATGAAGCGAGTTGCGCTGCTGGGATCCACGGGATCGATCGGCGCCAGTACGCTGGACGTACTGGCTGGCCTGCCGGACAGGTTCGAAGTGGAATGCCTCAGCGCGGGAAGCAATATCGATCTGCTCTGCGGGCAGGTGAGGCGTTTCCGGCCGAAGCGGGTCTGCGTGGCGGACGAGAACGCGATTAACGCCGGCGAACGGCCTGAGTTGCAGGGCGTTGAGGTGTTACACGGACCTGACGGACTCATCGCATTGGCAACGGACGCCAACGTGGATCTGGTTGTCAACGGGCTGGTTGCGGGCGTCGGATTGCGGCCGACGCTGGCCGCGGTCGATGCGGGAAAGGACGTCGCCATCGCGAATAAGGAATCGCTGGTCGTCGCGGGGCAACTGATCACGGAACTCGCGACGCGCAACGGCGTGCGGTTGATTCCGCTGGATAGCGAACTGACACCCCTTTGGCAGAGCCTGCAGGCAGTCCCTCCGCAGCAAGTGACACGCATCGTACTTTCCGCCTCCGGAGGGCCGTTTTTCGAGGCGTCACCGGACGAGATGGCCCGCGCGACGCCCGACGACGCCCTGCGCCATCCGACGTGGCGAATGGGTCCGAAGATCACGATCGATTCCGCGACGTTGATGAATAAGGGTTTCGAGGTGATCGAGTCCCGCTGGTTTCTCGGACTCGATATCGAACAGATCGACGTGGTGATCCACCGGCAGTCGATCGTGCATTGCCTGGTGGAATTCCTGGACGGAAGCCTGACCGCGCATATGAGCCGGCCCGATATGCGGCTGCCCATCCAGCAGGCGCTGACCCATCCGGACCGGCTGCCGACAGCCGTGCCTTCGCTGGACCTGGTGTCCACGGGGACCCTGAGCTTTCATGCGCCGGACCTGGAGCGGTTTCCATGCCTTGCGATTGCGTATGAAGTGGGACGCGCGGGCGGTACCGCGGCGGCGGTACTGAACGCGGCAAACGAGATCGGCGTGTATTCCTTTCTGGCAGAGCGAATCGGGTTTCTGGATGTACCGGAAGTCGTACGCAGGACCCTGGATGCGCACGTCAACGCATCCGGCGCGAATCTCGATGAGGTATTCGAAGCGGACCGCTGGGCGAGGGAAAAGGCAAGGGAGGTCGTCGCGCGCCTGGCGAAATAACCCCGAAATCTCCTCGCCGGGACCGGAGCGCCGGGCGGAAGCGCTTCGCGCGGACCGCCGCTCATGCGAATCACTCCGGCTCCGCTGACCCGGGTCGAGGAGAATCCCCAACAGGAGTTCAGCGCTTTGGAATTACTGGAAACCATCTTCTATTTCATTCTCGTACTGGGGGTACTGGTTTTCGTACACGAATTCGGACATTTCGTGGTCGCCAAGAAATCCGGTATACGCGTGGAACAGTTCTCGCTGGGATTTCCGCCCAAGGCGTTTGGGATAACGGTTGGCGAGACCGAGTACTGCATTTCCTGGCTGCCCCTTGGCGGGTACGTGAAAGTCGCGGGAATGTCGGACTTTGGCAGCGCGGAGGTCAGACGTGAGCCCTGGGAATTTCAGTCGAAACCGAGGGGTATCCAGATGGCGGTGATGATCGCCGGGCCCATCATGAATTTCCTGCTGGGATTCCTGATCATTCTGGGGCTGCGTCTTTCACTGGGGGACTATGTTCTTCAGACGACGAAGGTAGGCAGGATCGAGGCGACGTCTCCGTTTTATGAGGCGGGTCTGCGATCGAACGACCGCATCCTCTCCGTTAACGGGACACCTGTGGAAGACTGGGGTGGGCTGATGGATGCATACAACGCGAGTGGCGCCGGAGACGTTGCCCTGGAAGTGGCTCGGGACGAAGACGTGGTGTTCCTTGTGGCCACAACCGACAAAGGGCAGGAGCCGGGTTTCGATCCTTTCCTGCCTCCCGTTGCCGGATCGGTGATGCCCGGGTACCCTGCCGACAAAGGGGGGATGGCGCCCGGAGACCGCGTGCTGTCGATCGCCGGCGAACCCGTGCGCGGTTGGGAAGAAATGAGAGAGAAAATTTCCGCCCGGCCGGATCAGGAAACCGAGATCCGGTGGTTGCGCGGCGACGTGGAAGTCGCGGCACGGATCGTGCCTCAGCCCCAACGAGGCGAGGGGCGAACCATCGGCGTGATCGGCATCGGACCGTCCTTCGAACCCAGCGCGCGGGCGCCGGTGACCCTTACCGCAGCCATTGAGCGCAGCGGAAGGGACCTGGTGGGATATACCACGCTTATCTTCACGTTAATCAAGCGTCTGATCATGGGTGAGGTATCGGGAGGAATGATCGCGGGACCGGTAGGCATCGCCCAGATGGCAGGGAGCAAGGCGCGGCAAGGTTGGGAAGCGCTACTCGATTTTATGGCAATGCTGAGCATCAACCTCGCCGTCCTGAACCTGCTGCCAATACCCGCGCTGGACGGGGGCCACCTGATGATCCTGAGCGTCGAAGCCATTTCGCGGCGGTCGCTTTCCTCGCGGCAGAAGGAGCGCCTCCAGCAGGTCGGTTTCGTGTTCCTGCTGGGACTCATGGTGTACGTGACCTTTGGCGACATCGGCCGGATCTGGGGGTTGTTCTACTGATCGAGATGAAGCTGTTTCAACGTTGACGAAAAATGAAGCCGGGTTTTTGAACCCGGCTTCAATTTTTTTTTCGCGCGTGACGCCTGACCTCGGAGTTGCTCTTCCCGGTCTTCTTCCAGTTGCTCTTCCCCGATTTTTTCCATCGTACGAAAACGCTATCCGCTTTCAGCGATTCCATCAGGGCGCCAGCCAGGAGCTCCAACGTTTCGGGATCCGTCTTCCAGGCGGCAGCCAGGCGTTCCAGGTCTTTCTCGGTGAAACGGACTCCCTGAAGCAAGGCCTTTCGCTTGACGGCCAGGCTGTCGGGCTGTTCCGCGTACCGGTGATGAAGTCGGATAACGTCCACGACAACGCGCGCCAGTTGTCGTTCGTCGAGTTCGGATCCATTCCGGGACGCGCACGCCAGCAGGCCGGAGAGCAGGAGCGTGAAGAGTGCCGGTCTCATTGTGAAAAAGATATCGGGACGCGCCGGGAGCGTCAAGGCCAAACGGCCAGCGACGTCATGGCGTGACGGCCAACGGAAGAACGGGAATCCGCGCCATACCGTTAACGCCGCCGCAGCGTCGGGACACGGCGCCGTAAGCATGGGCCCAATGCAGGAGGCGCCCCTCCACAATATCTGGTATCCGTTGTCGCATGTACTTCTCCATTCCCACCACATTTACTTCTCAGGAGTCGACGCGCCGAAATGTGCGAGTATGGTCACGGGCTTGTTTTTTTTAGAGATAAGCGAAAAAATCGGTTAGAAATCCCTTGACTTTTATATGTCCTGGTCCTAATTTTGGTGGTGGAAAGTGGTGGAAAGTGGTGCGTTAGGGTTGATTTGACAGGCTGCGAGAATATCGCTCGAGCAGGACGAGCCCCGGCACGGTAGTCGGGGCTTTTTCTCCCGATCCGGCCCCTGGTCGGAGCGAATTCAAAACGCCTTCGTCACCACCGCGGATCATGGCGCTTCTCAGCCTCCGTAGCAGTCCGGATGGGCTTTTTCAACGGGCTGGTAGCCTCCGAGTGACGCACATGTCAGACGAAACGCCGCTGTTCATCGGAGAATATGAGGAAATTCCCGTCGATAACAAGGGTCGGCTGATTGTCCCCGCCGCCATTCGCCGGGTTTTGCCTACGCATGTCACTTCGCTTGTCATCGCGAGGTGGTTTGACGGCTGCCTGGCCGGATTCGATCCGATCGGTTGGCAGCAGGTCCTGCAGCAGATACGTGACGGTAGCCATAAGGGCAGAGTGAAGCGTCAGATCGCCCGCTGGGTCATGGGGGGAGCGGCGGAGACCAGAATCGACCGGCAGGGGCGTCTGCTGATTCCGCGAAAGCTGCTCGATACGGCGGAAATCGCGGACCGTGCGACGCTCAGTGGCGTTGGCAACAGGATAGAAGTCTGGAATCCGGCGCGATACAGCGCCGATATGAGTGATGTCGGCCAGAACCTGGAAGAATTCGCGGAAGACCTCGACATTCTCTGAGTCCGGGCTCAGCGCCGCGGAATTTCACACGCCGGTCCTGGGTCTGGAAACGGCCGGCCGGGTGGTTAACGACCCGAACGGAATTTACGTCGATGGGACGGTGGGCGGCGGCGGCCATGCCGAGTTTCTGCTGGCGCGGATGGGCCCGCAGGGACGACTGATCGGTCTGGATCGGGATCCGGAGGCGATTTCGGCCGCCTCCCGTCGACTGCGCGGATTTTCCGATCAGGTGGAATTCGTCCGGACCCCTTTCAGCGAACTGCAGCCGGTTCTGGACGATCTGGGCGTGAGACAAATATCCGGGGCGCTTTTCGATCTCGGAGTTTCATCTCATCAGATCGAGGAGCCCTCCCGCGGCTTCAGTTATCGTCGAAACGGACCTCTGGATATGCGGATGGGGCCCGATGCCCGTCGGTCCGCGCGGGAGATCGTGAATGCTTATCCCCTCGCAGAATTGACGCGGATTTTCAGGAAATTCGGCGAGGAGCGCGCGGCGGGCCGGATTGCGCGGGCAATATGCCGTCGGCGGGTCCGGAAGCCGCTCGAGGAGACTTTGGAACTGGCCGCACTCATTTCGGAAACCGCGCGCGGACCCCGGACCGGAAAAGCCATTGCCAGGATCTTTCAGTCGATCCGCATGGAAGTCAACGGTGAACTGGAGCAGCTTCGGGGGACCCTTGATGCGACCATCGGGAGGCTGGCGCGGGGCGGACGGATAGGCGTTCTGTCCTATCACTCGATTGAAGACCGCGCGGTGAAGACGGCGTTTCGTTCGGCATCCCTGGCTTGTGTTTGCCCGCCGAATCTTCCCGTGTGCGGATGCGGACGAGTCCCGCAGATGCATGTCCTGACTCCTCGCGGCATTCGACCTGAACCGGATGAACAACGTCGAAACCCGAGGTCCAGGAGCGCCACGCTGCGGGTCGCCGAGAAACGGTGAAGTCGGGCGTTCGGATGAAACATGGCCGCGTATGAAACCCAATACCGAAGTGAAGACGACGGGGGGATATCGATATGTCCTCCTCGCCGTGGCAATGGTGGTTGCGGGCCTTCTGGGTTACCTGTGGGAGCAGGCACAGACCGTGCGGCAGGGCGACGAAATCGCACGTCTTCGAGCCGGGCATCAGCAGCTGCTCCGTCATCAGGAGCGTCTCCGGGCAGAGATTTCAGGACTCCGAAGAAGCAGCCGAATCAGGGAAATCGCGACGGTTAAGCTCGGGATGACGTTTCCACAGGGTCCGCCTCAAAACCTGTACCTGGACGGACAACCCGGCCGCCAGGCGCTTTCCCGCCAAAAAATGAACCATGCGGATTGAAGCGCGCCATATTCGCCGGATGAGAGCGATCTGCCTGCTCGGCGGTATCTTCGTTCTGGTCCTGGTCTACAGATTGACCGCGCTTCAGGTCTGGACGGGTGACTTCTACAGCGCGCGGGCGAAGAGGCAGCACGAAAAGCCAACAGTGTTACAGGCGAACCGAGGTCGAATTCTGGACCGGCAGGGCCGGGTGCTCGCAACAAACCTCGAAGCCCAATCGTTCTTTGTCAACAGAGTAGCCGAACTGGATAGCCTTCGATCCATCGCGGTGCGATTTTCCGGAAGCGATGGCGAGCAGAACGCCGCGCTCCTGCGACGGCTGAAGAAGAGGCAATTCGTCTGGCTGGCTCGAAAGGTCTTCAGCGACCCGCGACAGGATTCGTTGCCGAAGGGTGTGGGCCGGATCGTCGAGATGAAGCGAAGCTATCCGATGGCTGAACTTGCCGGACAGATTCTGGGGTACACCGACATTGACAACCTTGGAATCGAGGGCGTGGAACTCGCCTGCAACTCGCTTCTGCAGGGCGAACCCGGAGATATGACGTCCAGGCGGGACGCGCGCGGCGAGGCGCTGGGCGCCCTGGGTGTCGTACGCAGAATGCCCGAGGACGGCGAGGACGTCATGTTGACCCTGGACGTCGATTACCAGTCGATCGTGGAAGAGGAGTTGGCCGCCGCCGTTACGGAGTTCCAGGCGGTGCACGGCATGGCGATCGTCACTTCACCCCGGTCAGGTGAAATCCTGGCGATGGCCAATGTGCCGCTGTACGATCCCAATCATTTCGGGAAATACGATGCGGCGGTCCGGCGCAACCGCGCGGTAACCGATCTTTTCGAACCGGGATCGACGTTCAAGGCGTTCACTGTCGCGGGTGCGCTGTATGAAGGCCTCTGGCGCCGCGAAGATCGGATCTTCTGTGAGTTCGGCCGGATGAAGATTCCCGGCGGCGTGATCCGGGACACCCATCCTTGCGGGTGGTTGACGGTACAGCAGGTCGTGGAGGAATCCAGCAACATCGGTACCGTGAAAATCGCCCGAAAACTGAAACAGGCAGGCTTGTACGAATATGTCCGGCTGTTCGGATTCGGTACCAGGACTGCCGTGGATCTGCCGGGTGAAGTACCCGGAAACGTCAAGAAACCGACACAATGGTCGGGAAGAACGCTGGCGTCGATGGCGATCGGGCAGGAAATCGGCGTAACGGCATTGCAGATGGCGATGGCTTACGGCGCCATCGCCAACGGCGGTCGATTGATGGCGCCGCAAATCTATCGCCGCCGTTCGCCGGGCGGCGTCTGGGTGTCCGAGCGGCCCCACGTTCTGCGCGAGGTCGTTTCCGAGGAGACGGCACGGAACGTCGCCGAGATCCTCGAGGGGGTGGTACTGCGAGGCACGGGCGCAAACGCGCAGGTATCCGGCTATCGCGTTGCCGGCAAAACGGGCACCGCGCAGCGAGCAAGAGAAGGAGGGAGGGGCTATGATCCGCATCGGTACATTTCCTCATTTGTCGGATTTCTGCCGGTAGAGCGTGCCGAATTCGTGTGTATCGTGGTCGTTGACAGTCCGAAGGGAACTTCCTGGGGCAGCAAGGTGGCGGCGCCCGTCTTCAGGCGGATCATGAGACGAATCTTGAGCCTGCGGGACACGGAAATGCGACATCGAGCAGTCGTTGAAGCCCGCGAGAAGGACGATGCGGAAACATCCACGCCGGTCCTGGCGGGACTGTCCCGGAAAGTGGCGAAACGGGTGATGGACCGGCACGGCATCCATCCGACGCGGGTTCGCGCGGGCGCGACGTCGTCGGTAAAAGCGCAGGTCCCGTCGACTGAAATCAGGAAATCCCGGCAGGCAACCGCTTCGGTGGATTCGGCGAAGACCGATGATTCCGTAACCATGCCTGACGTTGTGGGGGTTCCGCTACGGCAGGCTGTGGTTCAGTTGACGTCCTCGGGGTTGGTGGTAAGCGCCTCGGGCAGCGGAAGCGTCGTTTCGCAGACTCCCGTCGCCGGGTTGCCGGTTGCCCGCGGCACGGTCTGCAACGTGGAGTGCAGCCCGCGAAAAACGCCAATTCCGAACGACATGTGACAAGAGTCACGTTATGCGGCTGGTCGACTTCATTTCCCGGGTTCCAGGGGCACAATGGCTTCACAGGGGCGATCCATGGGTTTCCGGTCTGGCCACGGATTCGCGAAAGGTCCGACCGGGTGATCTGTTCGTCGCCATCAGGGGAGGACAGCTTCGGGACCGGCATGCATTCGTGCCTCAGGCCGTGGCTGCCGGGGCCGTGGCGGTGGTGGTTGAAGAGCAGGTTGAAGCGGACGTTGCAGTCGTCCGGGTGCCCTCGGCGCGGAAGGCGCTGGGAATCCTCGCCGAACGACTTTACGGGTCGCCTTCGCGCAACCTTCGAATGGCGGGGGTAACGGGAACCAATGGAAAGACCACGACGGCAATGCTGTTACATGCGTCGCTGGACGCCTCCGCGGGGGCCTGCGGATTGCTCGGCACGGTTGAATACAGACTGGGCGGGCGGGGGATACCGTCTTTCATCGGAACGCCTGAAGCGCACGATCTGCAGCGGTTGCTGAAAGAGATGACGGACAACGGCTGCGAGGCGGCCGTGATGGAAGTGACGTCGCACGGATTGGCGCTGGACCGTGTGCACGGGATCGAATTCAACACGGCGGTCTTTACCAATTTCTCGCGGGACCATCTGGATTTCCACGATTCGCTGGAATCCTATCTGGCCGCAAAAAAGCTGCTCTTTGACAACCTGGTTCCGGATGCGCATGCCGTGGTGAACGCGGACGACGAGGCGACCGATCGCCTCTTGAGCGACTGCAGTGCCCGGGTCGTGTCCTTCGGCCGTTCGCCGGGAGCGGATGTACGAATCACGTCCGCGGATGCGGACGGCGGCGGCACACGCATGGAGCTGGAAACGCATTGGGGAACCCTGTGTTTTTCGATGGCGCTTCAGGGTCGTTTCCATCAAATGAACGCCGCGGCTGCAATCGCCGCCGGGCTGACGATGGACGTGGACGCGGAGACGATTGCCGGGGCCATTCGGGACGTACAGGTGCCCGGCCGTTTCGAGAGCGTTCGAGAGGGTCAGGATTTCAGTGTGATTGTGGATTACGCACATACGCCCGACGCGCTCGGGAACGTATTGCGGGCGGCCCGCGAGTTTACGGAAGGTCGATTGATCTGCGTGTTTGGATGCGGCGGCGATCGCGACCGCGGCAAGCGGTCGCAGATGGGACGTATTTCGGCCCGGACGTCCGATCTGACCATTGTGACGTCCGACAATCCCAGGACCGAAAACCCGGAGTCGATTCTCAAAGACATCCTGGAGGGTGTTGGAAGCGCCGACTATCGGGTCGAAGTTGACCGGCGTAAGGCGATTACACTGGCCGTTGAATGTGCTTCGTCCGGCGACCTTGTCGTTATCGCCGGCAAGGGTCACGAGAATTATCAGGATATCGGAGGACAGAAGGTCCACTTCGACGACCGGCAGGTGGCGCGGGACATCCTGAGGGGTCGCAATTCGCCCTTGTCGGGGCGCCGGACGCCCGCTGGATCGAGACTGGCAGATCGTCACCCGGAACGCGGAATATGGAAGGAATGACACTGGCGGAAGCGGCGGCGGCAATGGACGGAGCGTTGGTCGGCGCCGGCGATCCGGCGATCTGTCCGACGGGCGGGTGCATCGATACGCGGGTGTTGAACGCGGGCGAGTTGTTTTTCGCGCTCGAGGGAGAGCGCGTCGACGGAAACCGGGATGGGCATCGATTTGTGGACGACGCCCTGAATAAAGGGGCGGCAGGCGCCGTCGTCTCACGACAGTGGGCCGAAGACCGAAAATCCCGAAGACAACCCGGAACGCTGATCGCCGTCGAGAATCCGGGCCTCGCGCTGGGCGCTCTCGGCAGCGCGTACCGCCGGCGATTTCGGATTCCGGTGGTGGGCATTACCGGAAGCAGTGGGAAGACGACGACCAAGGATATGGCGACCGCCGTGTTGAGCACCCGGTACCGGGTGCTGTCCACGGAAGGCAACCTGAACAACTGGCTTGGGGTCCCACTGACCATGCTGCGGCTTTCAGGCGACCACGAAGCCGCGGTCATCGAACTGGGCATCAGCGAACACGGCGGTTTGAAATACCTGTGCGAAATTGCCGATCCGACGATCGGCGTGATTACCAATATTGGACCCGCACACCTTGAGTTTTTAGGCTCTGTAGAGGGGGTGGCCAAAGCCAAAGGGGAACTCCTGGATCATCTTGAAGAGTCTTCAATGGCTATCTTGAATCTCGATAACCTGTACGTGTCCAAGGAGCGAGCAAGACTAAAGGGGAGACTCCTGGGCTTTGGTATCGAGAAGATATGTCAGTTTCGTGGGGAGGGACTTGTCATAGACCAGGAGGGCTGCGGTCATTTCTCTCTGCAGGGCCGTCTTTTTCGTCTGGCTGTACCCGGTCGGCACCAGGTGTATAACGCGCTGGCCGCGGCGGCGGCGGGCGCCGCACTGGATGTGCCTGTTGAAAACGCCGCAAGAGCGCTTGGTGAATTTCGCCCTTCGAAGTTGCGGGGTCAGGTGGTCGAACGGGATGGAATCCGGCTGTTGAACGATTCGTACAACGCCAATCCCGCCTCAATGCGGGCGGCTCTGGAAACACTGGCGCAGATGTCCATCACGGGCGACGGACGGCGGGTGGCTGTGCTGGGCGATATGCTTGAACTGGGCGCGTCCGCCATCCAAAGCCACCGGCGCCTGGGTCTGCTCGCCGCCGGACTCGGGATCGACGCCGTATTCGCGTTCGGTAAAATGTCGACGTACGTGTCTGAAGGCAGCGTATCGGGCGGTCTTTCACCGAAGCGGTCGCGGGCATTCACGGACCGTGATACCCTGGTGACAAAGCTCAGGGCCTTTCTCAAACCCGGCGATCTGATTCTGATGAAGGGGTCTCGCGGACTGGCAATGGAGACAACAGCCGAAGCGTTGGGGTTTGAAACGAAACCATCAGTTATGGTCGACTGACGACGCTTCGATCCTGTCCGTCGCGCGTCTGCAGTTTCTGACGTTTCGTCCTGAATTCACAATCCCGTTCCGTGATCCCAGGCCGGTCTCCGTTTCGGGATCTCATTTCCGACAAGTGGAATATATGACGACCGCAGGCGCAGAACGTCAGCCCTTTCTGCTGATGTTGCTGGTGATCGGGCTGGTTGGATTTGGCCTCGTGATGGTGTATAGCGCCAGCACGGCCCTGGGTCAGGTGCGATTCGAGAGCGGCCACTTTTTCCTGAAGCGGTGGGCGGTGCGCACGGCGGTCGGTCTCGTGGCGATGCTCTTGATTATGCGGGTGGACTATCGCGTCTGGGCACGATTTGCCCGGGTGTTGCTGGCCATCGGTTTTCTGGGATTGGCCGTTGTCCTGGTCTTCAAACTGGCGGGTATCGGCAAGGTGCGCGGCGCATACCGGTGGATTCCATTGCCCGGGGGCACGCTGCAGCCTTCGGATCTGATGCGTCTCGCGCTGGTCGTCTACCTGGCGGAGTCGCTCAGCAGGCGCCAGGGCCTGGTAAGGGATCTCGTTCAGGGTTTTCTCCCGCATATTGCCATCATCGGCGTCGCAATGGGAATGGTCATGCTTCAGCCGGATCTGGGAACGGCACTGGCGATTGGATTGACGTGCACGCTGATGTTGTATCTGGCCGGTGTGCGGGTAAAGCATCTGGCCGGAACGGGGATGGTGCTACTGCCGTTACTGTATATCGTCGTATTCGTACTGGGATATCGAAAGGAACGGTTGTTGACGTTCCTGAGTCCGACGGACGACGTGCAGGGCGCCGGTTATCATGTGATGCAGTCTTTGCTGGCGCTGGGAAGTGGAGGATGGACAGGCGTGGGGCTCGGACAGAGTCTGCAGAAATATTTCTTCCTGCCGGAGCCGCATACCGACTTTGTGTTCAGCATCGTGGGCGAGGAACTCGGATTTGCCGGCACCGCCGGCCTGGTGATCTGTTTCCTTCTCATCGCCCGATACGGCTTTCAGATCGCCCGTCGTGCGCCGGACCTGCACGGCTTCTTTCTGGCGTCAGGGATTACGTTCATGATTCTGGTTTACGCGTTCATAAACATGGGCGTATGCACTGGATTGTTACCGGCCACCGGGCTTCCCCTGCCGTTTATCAGTTACGGTGGGTCTTCACTGCTATTCACGATGCTGGCCGTTGGAATTCTGATCAACATCGGGCGGCGCGGAACGGCCGACCCGGGAACGCTTCCCCAACGAACCGGTACCGTCAGAAGGTACAGGATGGGAGATCGCAGGATCTGATGCCATTACGCCTGTTGTTCGCCGTTACCCTGACCGGCGGCCACACGATACCCGCACTTGGCGTGGCGGCCGCGATTCGTCAGAGGCGCCCTGATACGGTGATCAGATTCGTCGGCGTTGCGCGAGGCGTCGAGGCCCGGCTGGTTCCGCGCGCCGGCTACGCCCTGGAGACGTTGCCGGTTATCGGTCTCAAACGGCGATTGCATCCGGATCTGCTGCAATTCCCGTGGTTGCTCCTGAAGGCCGTCTGTTCCGCCTTCCGTATCCTCGTTTTCTACCAACCACATACGGTAATCTGTACCGGCGGCCATGTGAGCGGCCCGGTGGGCATCGCCGCAAAGCTGCTTGGTATTCCGCTGGTGCTGCACGAGTCGAACAACCTCCCCGGGCTCACCGTTCGCCTGCTTTCCCGCACAGCCAGGCAGGTCTACCTGGCATTCGACGGCGCACGGCGACGCGTGGGCGGGCGTGAGAGATTCGTCGTCGGAAACCCGATCCGGGAGGGGTGGCGGCGCGTGGACAGGAACACGGCCCGCCGGCGGTTTGGTCTGGACGTTGACCGGGCCGCGCTTCTTGTCATTGGAGGCAGTCAGGGTTCAATGGGAATCAACCGTGCCGTGGCGGAGGCGTTGCCGGGTTTGACGAAACGTGGCTATCAGATTATCTGGCAGACCGGCAGGACGGGTTACCATGCAGCGGTATCCGCGGCTCGCCCCTTCGGAGACCGCGTGGTCGTGAGGGAATTCATCGACGACATGGCGGTGGCTTACAGCGCGGCGGACCTCGCCCTGACCCGGGCGGGCGCCATTACGGTAACCGAAATGACACGCCTGGGCGTGCCCGCGTTGATGGTGCCTTTGCCGCTCGCGACCGAGAACCATCAGGAATCCAATGCACGGGCCGTTGTGCGAGCCGGAGCCGCGAGGATGGTGCTCGAATCGGAACTGAGCGCGGACAGGCTGGTAGAGGAAGTTATCGAAATGGTCGATTCGAACGGCCTTCTTTTGGAAATGGCCCGCCGCAGTCGTGCGCTGGCCGTTCCGGACGCGGCCGCACGGATGGTGGAGGGAATCGCGCGAAGTGGACTCCTCCGCGGTGAACGGTAGCCGCATGGTGGAATTGAAACCGGGTTGCCGGGTTCATTTTGTGGGCATCGGAGGGGTGGGTATGAGCGCGGTCGCGGAACTGCTCGTCCGGCAGGACTGCGTTGTCACCGGCTCCGACCGTGAGGCCTCCGCGCTGACGGATCGGTTGGGGACGCTGGGAATTCCCGTTCGGATCGGACATACGGCGGAGGCCGTAAGAGATACGGACCTGGTTGTATACACCTCCGCCGCGGGAACGGACAATTCGGAGTTAAGGGAAGCCAGATCGAAGGGGATTCCAACGGTCAGGCGGGCCGACCTCCTTGGTCAATTGACGACAGGGCATCGGGTCGTGGGCGTGACCGGTACCCATGGAAAGACGACAACGACTGCCATGGTGGGCGGGGTTCTCGAGGCGGCGGGTCTGGACCCGACCGTGCTGGTGGGTGGAATTGTTCGCGGTCCTGAAAGAAACCTGCGGCCCGGCTCACGAACGCTGTGGGCGGTCGAGGCCGATGAGTTCGACCGGTCTTTTCTGACACTGAGACCCGAGGTCGCGGTCGTGACGTCACTCGAGGCGGACCATCTCGATTGTTACGGAGACATGCCGGCACTGTGTCGCGCCTTTCAGCAGTTTCTGGATCAGACGAGCCGATGCGCCGTGATGGCCTACGACGCCCCTTTCGTGCGGCAATTGAACGCGGCGCATCTTGAGGTTCTCACCTATGGTCTGGTCGAGGAAGCGAGGATTTCCGCGCAACGAACGTTGCGCGACGGCTTCCACAGTCGGTTTCGCGTGTTCGACCGTGGAAAACCGCTCGGCGAACTTGCCCTCCGGGTTCCGGGACGACACAATGTCACCAATGCGCTGGCCGCCGTGGGCGTGGGCATGGCGCTGCAGCTGCCCTGGACGGCAATCCGTTCCGGACTTGAAGACTTCCGGGGCGTCCGACGTCGGCTGGAGGTGCTCGGCGATCCCGGCGGCGTGCGCGTGGTGAACGACTACGCCCATCATCCGACAGAGGTTCGCGCAGTCCTGGAGACGATCAGGGAGGGATGGACGGGCCGTCTGGTGGCTGTTTTCCAGCCCCATCTGCACTCGAGGACCAGAGATTTCGCGGTTGAATTCGGACAGGTGCTGAGTGAAGCCGACCAGGTCTGGGTGGCCGACGTCTACGCCGCTCGAGAAAAAGCGATTCCCGGTGTGAGCGGCGAGACGGTGGCACGCCAGGTACGGAAGGCCGGCTGTTCCGAAGTATTCTATGTCCCGGCCTTGCGCGATCTCGAGCGTCGACTGTCGGAAGCGCTTGCGCCGGACGACCTCGTATTGGTGATGGGCGCCGGCGACGTGGAGCAGGTTGCCTACGGGCTTATTGACCGGTTGTCCGGGGGAGCGCCGCGGGCTGATGCATGACGCTTCAAAAAGGACTTCGCTCGCCCGTGAGATCCAGGCGCGCTGCAGGGGCGAACTTCTGGTTGATGAACCCTTGAAGAAGCACACCCACTTTGGCCTGGGCGGCTGTGCCGATCTGTTTTTCCGCCCTGCGGATATGGATGATCTGACTGCCGCGGTGCCACTCGTTCTGGACTCCGAACTTCAGGTGCTGCCCCTCGGCGGTGGAACCAACATGCTGGTGAACGACGCCGGGTTCAGGGGGCTCGTCATCTGTCTGACCCGCGGACTCGCGGGAATGGCGGTCGAATCGGATCAGGGCGTTGCACAGGCGGGCGCAAGCCTACAGGTGTTTTCGAGACGCTGCCAGCGTGCCGGGCGCGCCGGGATGGAGTTCGGCTGCGGAATTCCAGGCACCGTGGGGGGCGCGATACGGGGCAACGCCGGCGCGTGGGGCGGGCAGATCATGGAGCGTGCGGCGTGGGTGAGAGGTCTGGACCTCCGATCGGGCCGGGCGGTGGAATTGCTGAAAGAGTCCATCTCGTTTTCGTACCGCCAAACGGTTCTTCCTCCGGGATTCCTGATCGTGGAGGCAGGTTTTCTGCTGGAAGAGGACGATCCCGCAAGGGTCCAGACACGCATGGACGAGATGCTCGCCCAGCGAAGAAGCTCTCAGCCGCTTTGGGCGCGAAACGCCGGATGCATTTTCAAGAATCCTCCGGGGACGTCGGCGGGGTTGCTCATCGACAGGGCCGGATGCAAGGGGTTGTCCGTAGGCGACGTCGAAGTGTCGGACGTCCATGCGAATTTCATCGTGAACCGGGGCGCCGGCACCGCGGCGGACGTGCGCTCGCTGGTACGCAAGGTTCAGGAAAGAGTACAACAGACTTTTGGCATCGAAATGGCTATGGAAGTTCGGATCGTCGGCGAGTGGGGAATCGAGAACGCCTGAAGCCGGGCGCCGCAATCGGTCCTGAATCCCCAGGGATGACGTGTGTCGCGGAAGCATTTTGCGTGCGCCCCATCGCAGTCCGTAGAAAAAGTCGCTCTGCAGGCGAGGCCGAGTCATTGTGGCCGAAGACAAGGCGCGCCTGTCTGCTGCAGGCAGGCAACGCCGTATTTCGGTCACAAGGGCCGGACGCAGACCGGATGGACTCTTTCAACGGACTGAATAGTCCGCACTTAAATGGACGGAGGTCCTATGTCGAGCCATCGACCGATCTATTCCCGGACGCAGGAACGTGAGCGGATTCGCGCCGAGGAGCCGGAAACCCGGTCGCCGGCCGGGATACTGCGGTGGATTGTCATTCTGGCGCTTGTCGGATTGCTTCTATTCGGCATTCAGAACGCATACTCGGCCCTGACGGATTCCGACCTGTTCCGTCTGGACCATATTTCCGTGGCCGGCAACCGGCTCCTGAAGGATCGCGAGGTCGCGACTCTTTCCGGTCTCGAAATAGGGGTCAACCTGTTTGCGGCCGATCTTAAAGCGGCCACGCAGCGACTGGTTGCCGATCCCGCGATCAGGGATGCATTGCTGTTGAGGCAACCGCCGGGCGGGCTGCTTATTCAACTGAAGGAGAGGCGACTGCTTGCGCTCGCCACCACGTCGGACGGATTGTACGGGTTGGACGACGAAGGCGTGCTCTTTCCTCTGCCGCAGATGCCGTTCAATCTGCCGATCGTGACAGGTATTGACGCGGTCGCGGACACTTCAGGGGCCTACCGGTTGTCTCACCTTGTCACGTTTCTGGGGCAGATACGGTCGAATGCGCCGGCGTTCCTGGATGAAGTTTCCGAGGTGCACCTGGTGTCTGTCATGGAGGCACGCGTCTATCTCGTGGGAGATGGACTGACGCTTCGGATGCGGCTTGACGACGCGGTCGACCAGGTCCGTCGGTTTGACGCGTTTATTAAGTCGGGGGCACACAGAATCACGACGCCCGCCTACGTAGATCTCCGGTATTCGAATCAGGTCGTTGTGGGTACGGGTTGAGATTTCCGCGGACCCGTATACAGCACGTATCCGGCAGCAGCTGGAAAGGAAGCGAGGATGGCCAAAGGGGACCAGATCGTTGGTATGGATATCGGAACGACCAAGATCTGCGTGGTCGTGGCCGAGGCAGGCGAAGACGATCAGCTCAGGATTACGGGCATTGGCACAAGCCCGTCCAACGGACTGAAACGCGGCGTTGTTGTGAACGTTGCACAAACCGTCCTATCCATCCAACGTGCCGTCGAAGAAGCGGAACAGGCCTCCGATGTACGTATAGGGGCCGTTTACGCCGGCATCGCGGGCGAACATATTCGCAGCCTCAATTGCCGAGGTGTGATCGCCGTATCCGGAAACGACAACGAGATAACGGCTCAGGATGAGGCGCGCGTAATCGAAACCGCCAAGGCCGTTTCGATCCCCATGGACCGGGAAATAATCCACGTGTTGCCTCAATCGTTTGTCGTGGACGACCAGCCCGGCGTCAAGAATCCCATAGGAATGTCGGGCGTGCGTCTCGAGGCCGACGTGCATATGGTAACCGGCGCCGTGACGTCGGCGCAGAATATATGCAAGAGCATCCGAAGGGCCGGTGTCGAAGTTGAGGATCTCGTGCTGGAACCGCTGGCATCCAGCTACGCCGTTTTGTCGCCGGAAGAAGAGGAGATGGGCGTCACCCTGGTCGACATCGGCGGCGGCACCACCGACGTCGCGGTATTCTACGACGGCAGCATTCGACATACGGCCGTCGTGGGGTTGGGCGGCGAGAACGTAACCAACGACATTTCGATCGGCCTGAGAACGCCGCTGGTCCAGGCGGAAAGTATCAAACGCTCGCGCGGCTGTTCGTCGAACGCCAAGATCGATAAGGGCGAGACCATACAGGTTCCGGGAATTGGCGGACGGCCCTCCTTCGATGTGCCTCGAGAGGAACTGACGGCGATTATCGAAGCGCGCATGGAGGAAATCTTCACCCTGGTCCATCGTGAAATCCGCAGGACGGATTATGCGGACCTGCTGGCGGCAGGCGTCGTCATTACCGGCGGCGGATCGATGCTCGAGGGGACGGCCGAGCTGGCGGAGGAGGTATTTGGAATGCCCGTCAGTGTGGGCATGCCGAACGGCGTGACCGGCCTTTCGGACGACGCCACCGCCCCCGTCTACGCAACCGGCGTCGGCCTGGTGAAATTCGGTCTGCGGCAGCGGGAATTCGGCGGAACGATGCGTGTTGCAGGCAATGGTTCTTTCGGATCCGTATTGGGCAGGATGAAGGCGTGGGTGAAGGATTTTTTCTAGGGGCTGTTTCAGAATTGCCGGTGAGCTCCCGAGCGCGCGTGAAGCGGTACGTAAGACTACGTCAATGGCGAACCACGGCCGGGGGGACCGGTCGGATTCAAAGAGACTCCCATTTCTACGGAAGGGTCGACCGAACGGGACCGCACCCTCCACAACGCGAATTGACAGGAGAGACCAAATGGTGACATTTTCGATCGTTGACACTGACAACCAGGCGAAGATGCGGGTTGTGGGGGTCGGGGGCGCCGGCGGAAACGCGGTAAACCGGATGATTGCGGCGGACCTCAAGGGCGTGGAGTTTATCGCGGTTAATTCGGATATGCAGGATCTGGACAAATCCGAGGCATTGAAACGCGTACAGATCGGCCAGTCGATCACAAAGGGGTTGGGCGCGGGCGCCAATCCTGAAACCGGACGGAAGGCCATGGAGGAAGACCGGGACCACGTCACGGAACTCCTCGCCGGTTCGGATATGGTGTTCGTGACCGCCGGTATGGGGGGCGGAACCGGTACGGGCGCCGCGCCGGTCGTGGCGGAAATCGCAAGTGAGGCCGGAGCGCTGACGGTGGGCATCGTGACCAAGCCGTTCAAAATGGAGGGGGCGCCCCGCTTGCGCAACGCGGAGGCGGGTATCGCTCAGTTGAAGGAATCCGTGGACACGCTCATCGTGATTCCAAACCAGCGTCTCCTGGACATTTGCTCCGACGAGACCACGCTGCGAGAGGCATTCAGACTTGCCGACGACGTGCTGCTGCAGGCAACGCGCGGGATCTCGGATCTGATTGCGATACCCGGCGAAGTGAATCTGGATTTCAACGACGTTCGCACGGTAATGAAGCAGGGCGGAGACGCGTTGATGGGAACCGGCACGGCAGAGGGAGAAGGCCGCGCGGTCCACGCGGCCGAGGCAGCCATCAAGAGCCCCCTGCTGGAGGATCTGTCCATTGACGGCGCAAGGTGCGTCCTCGTAAATATCGCGGCCGGCAGCGATTTGAAGCTGTTCGAAGTGGACGAATCGGTATCTACCGTAACCAAGGCGGTTGGCCCCGAAGCCAACATTATCTGGGGTACCGTGCTGGATGACGGCCTCAGCGATGAACTGCGCGTGACGGTGATTGCCACCGGTTTCGCCAGGGATGAGGATCTCGCTGGAACGAAAGCGCAACGAGTGCCTGCGGACAACCCGCTCGGGCTGGATGTACCGGCATATTTGCGCAAGGCCGGCGCCGCCGAGGTCACGGAGCCGCAGGTCGCGCCGGAGGAGAACGCGGAAGTGGATCTATCGCTGGACGACCTCGAAATACCGTCGTTTCTTAGGCGGCGCCTGAAAGATACCGCCTGACGCACGGTCGCGTTTCGCCCATGCGTGTGTTTCTCGGAGACGATTGAGGAGTACGGATATGGACAGCGTGCGATGGGGTATCGTGGGATGTGGCGACGTCACGGAGGTGAAGAGCGGACCCGGATTTCAGAATGCGAGCGGGTCCGCCCTGTCGGCCGTGATGAGGCGTGACGTGGGCAAGGCTGCCGACTACGCGCGCAGACACGGGGTGCCGCGGTTTTACGGGCAGGCGGAAGCATTGATTGAGGATTCCGAGGTCGACGCGGTATACGTGGCGACCCCGCCTTCTTCGCATCTCGACCTGGTCCTGAAGGTGGCGGACGCCGGCAAGCCATGCCTTGTGGAAAAACCCATGGCGATGAATCTCAGCGAGTGCGAGCAGATGGTTGCGGCCTTCCGAAAGACAGGACGGCCGCTTTTTGTGGCCTATTACAGGCGGGCGCTGCCTCGATTCCTGCGCGTTCGGGAGTTGCTTCGGGACGGGGCGGTCGGCGAGCTGAGTTCGGTGCATATTGCACACTACGATCCGCTCGCGCGCGGCGACGGGGCGAATGGCTGGCGATTCAGGCCGGAGATTTCGGGTGGGGGGCTGTTTGTGGATTTGGGGTCTCACGGCCTGGATCTGCTGGATTTTCTCGTGAGTCCCATCAGACGGGCGTGGGGATGTGCCGCAAACACGGGCGGCACGTACGAGGCCGAGGACGTGGTCGCGGGAGGCTTTGAATTCGAATCGGGAATTGTCGGAACGGGCATCTGGAATTTCAACGCGGATTGTTCGGAAGACCGAATCACGTTCACCGGATCCGACGGGGAGGTGCATTGTCCGGTTTTTTCGGATTCCGAGGTCCTGGTCCGGAAAGGCGACGAAACAGCGACGCTGGAATACAGGAACCCTCCCCACGTACATCAGCCGTTGATCCAGACGGTGGTGAATGAACTCCTGGGCAGGGGAAGATGCGAGTCAACCGGCGAGAGTGCCGCCAGGACGGCCCGGGTGATGGACCGGTGTCTGAAATCGTACTACGAAGAACGCAACTGAACGTCCCTGCGGCCTGAGCCTGTCGAAGGATCGGCGAAGGCGCGGTTATCATTCTGTTGTTGAGATACAGAACCGCGGGCATTCTGACAAGCTCGACGCGCGCGATGACCACGTTCCGATAGGCCGCGCGACAGGATGGGCGAACGTAGGCCAGGCATCGGGGCGGGATGAATCGGCGTTTGAACGGAAACTCACTTCCGTGACGGGACACTGCGGATCAGGCGGGCTTCCCCGTCCGAAGATAGGCCTCGAGCGCGGCCGGATCCATTCCGGCAATGCCCAGATCGTCGACGTCTCTACCGCTGGTCCAGCCGTCCGTTCCGATGACGATCGATCCGACGTCGACCATGGCGCGAATCGTGGGCGCGGGTACACCGTACTGGGCGCCTACGGAGTGCCAGGCTGCCAGACCGTAGGGAACGTCTTCCGTAAGCCATCGGCTTTCCAGGGAGCCGGGCGCTTTGAGGCGGGTGAGCATGTAACTGCCGTTGATCGTGGCCCAGAGGTCCCCTCCCGGTCCGAAGCCGGCCCGATGAAAGGCGATATTCGCCGGGGGCAGGTCATAACCGAGTCGCATGGCGATCGCGCGGCGTTCGTCGTCCACCCGTGTGATTACTCTGGCCACGGCGGGCGTCACCCCCTCTTCGTAAAAGTAGAATTCGCCGCGGGAATATTCCACGCGGCCGGCGTTCAGGAGGACACCGGCGGGATGGACCACGGGGTTCATCGCGGCCAGACCGCAGGCCATCACGTCGGGATAACCCGTTACCCCCGGAAAAAGACGGTCCAGACGTGCCCGCACGGGTCCGAATTCACTGGCTGGCAGCACGCCCAGGCCCAGACCCGTGACGATGCCCCAGATGGTGGCGGTGTCGGGTGTCGTCTTCCGGCAGACGAACGGCGCGGTATCTACTTCGGCGAGTACGACGCCTTCGGCGCCAGCCTCGCGGAGGATGCGCGCCCACTCCAGGGTCCCGAGTGTGCCGGGCATGATGACGACGGTCTGACCCGGCCGCAGGAACGGGGCACAGACTTCAGCAAACGCTCTGTGAGCGTACGCCGGTACGATGAGCAGCACCAGGTCCGGCGATTCAAGCGCCTCCTCGATATCGGTCGTGACGCGGTGGATTCTGGCCGGGCCCTCTCCACCTGCGCCGAGCAGATGGATGATGCCGTCGTCTGCAATCGGATCGAGAGATTCCCTGAATTCAGGAATCTCGTAGAGCGTGATCTCAAAGCCCTTCAGGCTGAGATTGGCAGCTACGGCAAAAGCCGTGTTTCCGCCGCCGAGAACGGTTAGTGTATTGACCGACATGGTACGCGCCTCGCAAGTGGACAATTGTTACGCGTAGGAGGATTTCGTCGATTCGCGATCGGACTTACGAATCAGCATCCGTTCATTTCAGGCGCAAATATAAACCCGGCCCATCGGCGGGACAAGAACCGATTCGTCGGGGACGGCCGTCGATCCTGGCGTCTGAATCGGCCGGTTCATCCGCGCACACTCGCTGGAATTCAGGTCGGATTCTTGTAGACCCGCATGAGCCGGCACAAAGGCCTGTTCACGTCCGAAAGTCCAACAGGAGGAGGGACCCATTGCCCTACGAGGACCACAAGAAACAGGCGCAGGGCGCCGTCAACTGCGCCGTACTCACGATCAGCGACACGAGGACGGAAGCCGACGACAAGAGCGGCAGGATGATCAGAGATCTGCTCGAATCCGGTGGTCACACGACGGGATTCTACGAGGTGGTCCCGGACGACCCGGGCCGAATCCGCGACCTGGTCGTCCGAATAACGGACGGAGGGCTCTGCCAGGCGATCCTGACCAGCGGCGGCACCGGCATCGCTGCCCGGGATACCACCTACGAAGCCGTGGTCGGGCTGCTTGAAAAACGGCTGGACGGCTTTGGTGAACTCTTCCGATTCCTGAGCTGGGATGACATCGGCTCCGGCGCCATGCTCTCGCGCGCCGTCGCCGGCGTCTACCGCGACACGATGATTTTCTGCATGCCCGGCTCTTCCGGCGCCGTACGCCTCGCGATGGAAAAACTGGTCGTTCCCGAACTATCGCACCTTGTCTGGGAAATCTGGCGGCAGAAGTAACCCCGGAGTGCGGCGGAGCACCCGATGCCAGGGAGGCATGATGCCAGGAGTGGGGCTGGTTGCGCACCCTGATTTTTCACGGCATGAACCCGGCCATGGACACCCGGAGCGTCCCGAACGGCTCCACGCCATCCACAGCCGGCTGGACGAGACCGGTCTCAGGGAACGGCTCATCGACGTTGCGCCGAAAATCGTTGGCGTCGACTGGCTGGAAAAAGTCCACACTCCACGTCACGTCGCCGAGGTTCGGCGCCGCTGCGAACGGAACATGCCTCTCATGGACGCGGGGGACACGTTCATTTGTCCTGAATCCTTCAACGTCGGACGTCTTGCGGCGGGGGCGGCCTGCGAGGCGGTCGATGCGGTCATGGACGACCGCGCAGACGCCGTATTCTGCGCCACGAGGCCGCCGGGCCACCACGCGGAACGCGACAGAGCCATGGGCTTCTGCCTGTTCAACAACGTGGCGGTCGCCGCGCGGTACGTTCAGTCCGCCCACCGTCTGAAACGTGTCCTCATCGTCGACTGGGACGTGCATCACGGAAACGGTACCCAGCATATCTTCGAAGAAGACCCCGACGTGTTTTATTTCAGTACCCATCAGTATCCCCATTATCCCTGGTTCAGCGGTAGCAGCGGCGAAACGGGCGTGGGCGCCGGTAAGGGAACGAACCGGAACGCGCCGATGCCCGCCGGAGCAGGCGACGATCAGTTCCTTCGTGCGTTCGACGAACTCCTTTCCCCCGCAATGGCCCGTTTCCGCCCCGACTTCGTCATCGTCTCCGCCGGGTTCGACGGGCACGTCAGCGACCCTCTTTCCGGCACGCGTGTCACGGAAGACGGATTTGCCGAAATGACGCGCCGGGTACGTGAGATTGCAGGGGCCTACGCCAACGATCGTCTCATTTCGGTCCTGGAAGGCGGCTACGACCTCAACGGCCTTTCCCGTTGCGTCGAAACCCACCTGAACGCGCTGTTGGAGACCAATTAGCGCACGTCCGCGGAACCCTTAGGTCGACACGTTCGTCTGCTGACTCGACTTCCGGAAGTTCGGCTGTTGTCGTTCTCCCGGGTCGAAAACGTCAATGGAGGCTCAGTGAGTGCTAACGATCCCGTCGTCGCATTTCAGGGTGAAATGGGCGCGTTCAGTGAAATGGCCGCCCGCAGTTATTTCTCCGAAAACGTGCACGTGGTCTCGCAGCCCGATTTCCAGGGTCTGTTCAGCGCGGTCTCCGGCGGCGAATGCACGCACGGCATGGTACCCATTGAGAATTCTCTCATGGGAAGCATTCACGAAAACTACGATCTGCTCCTCCAGCAGGATCTCCACATCGTCGGTGAAATCAAACTGCGCGTCGTGCACAACCTCATTGTCAATCCCGGCGTCCGGATGGAAGACGTCAGACAGATCTACTCACAAGCGCCCGCCCTGGCGCAATGTACCGAGTTCATTCGATCCACCGAAGGCGTCGAAGCGGTGGTTGCGCACGACACGGCAGGCGCCGTCAAACAGATCAAGAAAGAAAGAGCAAGAGACGCCGCAGCCATCGCCAGCGCACAGGCAGCGATCGACTACGACCTGGAAATCCTCCGGGAAGGTCTTGAAAACGACCACCGGAATTATACCCGGTTTCTGGTCATGGCCTCCAAAGCGGCTGAACCTGTCGATCCCGCAAAAACCACGATCGTCTATGCCCTGGATCACATTCCCGGCGCCCTGTTCAAGAGTCTGGGTGTATTTGCAATGCGGGATATCAATCTGCTGAAAATCGAATCGCGCCCCTTAAGCGGCCGGCCCTGGGAGTACGTCTTCTATCTGGATTTTGAAGGCCACCTGGCCAGCGATCGATGTCGACAGGCGGTTGAACACCTCGAACAGATGGCCAGTTTCCTCAAAATCCTCGGCTCCTACACGCAGGGCAAGACTGTCGAAGGCAGTCTGCGCGAAAAGAGGGTGGTCCCATGAACCTGGCGGGAAGAATGGCGCAGCTTGGAACGGAATCCGCATTCGAAGTCCTCGTCAAAGCGCGAAACCTCGAAGACCAGGGCCGGGACGTGGTCCACCTCGAAATCGGCGAGCCCGATTTCGATACGCCGGCACATATCGTCAACGCCGCCCGAAACGCGCTTCAATCGGGTTATACCCACTACGGCCCCCCGGTGGGTCTTCCGGAGCTCCGCGACGCCATCGCAACCGACGTCTCGCGGTTCCGGGGCATCCCGGTCGATCCGGATCAGGTTGTGGTCACTCCGGGCGCCAAACCGATTATGTTCTATGCCATTCTGGCCCTTGCGCAGGCGGGAGACGAGGTGATCTATCCCGATCCCGGATTTCCCATCTACGAGTCGGTCATCAGGTTTGCGGGCGCCGTGCCGGTCCCGATTGCGCTCACCGAGGAACGCGGCTTCCGTCTCGACGTAAACGAACTTTCGGACCTGATCACGGACCGCACCCGGCTTCTCATCATCAATTCCCCACAAAACCCCACAGGTGGAATCATCCCGCCGGCAGACCTGAAGGCGATCGCCGAAATCGTCGTCGACAAGGGGATTCCGGTACTCGCCGACGAGATCTATTCCAGGATCCTGTACGAAGGCGCCTTCCATAGCATCTCCGTTTACGAGGGGATGGCGGACCAGACCATTATTCTGGACGGCTTCTCCAAAACGTACGCGATGACGGGATGGCGCATCGGGTACGGGGTGATGCCGCGAAGCCTGGCGGAAGCGTTCGGACTCCTTATGGTCAACAGCAATTCCTGCACCGCGTCGTTCACCCAACGCGCCGCTCTGGCCGCGCTCCAGGGGCCCCAGGACGACGTCCACGCGATGGTGGCTGAATTCAGACGGCGGCGGGACACCTTTGTCGCGGGACTCCGCGACGTTCCGGGCATTCGCTGCCCGTTGCCCGGCGGCGCATTCTACCTGTTTCCGAATATCGCAGACCTGGGTCTCTCCTCCCAGGAATTCGCCGACTGTCTCCTGTACGAAGGAAACGTCGCGGCCCTGTCCGGACGTGGATTCGGCGCCCGCGGCGAGGGCCACCTTCGCTTCTCCTATGCCACTTCGGTCGAGAGTATCCGGAGTGCGCTGGACCGCATCGCGGATTGCGTGCGAAAAATCGGTTGATAACGCGCCGTTTCAACACGGGATGGCCGATTGACGGTATTCCCGTTTGACAAAGGCAGTCCCGGTTCCGCAGGCGGATGGACCGGCGGTTTACCACATCACACGGAACGTCGTTGCGCTGCTCACCTCCTGACGGCTGTTCAGGTCCAGCACGTTCACCCGGAATTCCCTGGGCCCGGGAAGCATTTCCAGGTTCAAAACCTGGTAAATCGGCTCCCACGCCTGCGATCCCTTGTGGGTATAGGAAACCGCCGTGGTCCATTCCTGCTCCGCGGCCGCTGCGTCGTCCTTTACGGTTCGGATCTGGTAGGTCACCTGGTAGTTCGTGGCGCCGAAACGGTCTTTCTGCAAGTTGTAAATCTCATAATAGAAATACGCCTGTGCGCCCTGCTGGTACTGTTTGAGCGGATTGGGCAGAATGAGGTACCGCTCGCGACCGTAAGGCGCGTGTTCCCGCTCGACAATCCGGCGCGCAAGCAGCATATCGCTCACGCTCAGCGAATCGTACCCGAATGTCTCAACGCGAAGTACGCTCCTGAACGTACCAATGGATTTCGTCTTCCGGTCTTCCGCCTCTGCCGCGATGAAATACTTTCCCGGCGCCAACGTCAGCTTCTCGCTTGCGAACAGATATCCGTCCCGGTTGGCGCCATATTGTACCCACGGCATCATCTCCACCCTTCCGACGTCTTTCTTCAACGTATCCCAATTCGCGTCAAACAGAAACAACCCCTGGCGCATTGCGACGGCTTGCGCACCGGCTTGCGCCTTCCCGCGCTCTACTTCCTCTCCGGGTAACGCGTAATAGATCTCCACCCTGGCCACCTCGCCATCGCCTCGAAACCGGGCCATCTGGTACGGCGCATCGTACCGCTCCCATTTGTACGGATCTTTATAGTACTCCGGCGCCTTTGTCGTCAGCGCGTCGAAATCCACCGGCTGCCTCCCGACCCAGCCCACCCTGTAACGCCAGGTATCCCTGCTATCCGTATTGGCGAAAACCAGGCGGATCCCGCCGTAGTCCCACATTTCCAGACGGGGACGGTGTTTGTACGGCGCCAGTCCTTGCTGACTCAACCAGTACAGATGATCCTGGTACCACACCGGCTCATCCAGACCGGTATCGATCTCGGGCGGCCGGACGCTTCTCGCCTCGGGCCGTCCGTAACGGATATACGCCTGCCCCTTGTCCGTGGACCATCCCGCAATTCCCCGTTCCGGATCTCCGAAGCGCAGGTTTGCATAGGCCACGCGTCCACAGTGTTCCATCAGGCGTTCGTTAACCGGTGTCAGAAACAGCGGATCGCGACCGGTCCAGAACGCACGCAGCGCCTCCTCATCCGGCAGGTCCCGGCCTGCCTCCATACTGTCTTTGCCGACCAGCATGAAGACGGACATCATGAACTGCCGCTCACGGAACGACATCCGCTGCAGTCCGTTCACGTATGCCGGATACGCGCGCTTGAGTTCGTCCTGCGCCTGAAGTGCCAGGCCCAGGAACAAATGGGCGTCCGGGTCATCCGGATGGCGAGCCAGGTATTCCTGAAAAAGCGCCGCCATCTTTGCCGGCATCTGCGCCTCGTAATACACCAGACCCAGCAGAAGCAGCGAAGGCCTGTGGTTCGGATCGACCGCCAGCGCCCTGGTCAGATATCCGATCGCCTGATCCCGATCTTCCTCGCCGAATCTCTCCAGGCTGAACGAACGCACCCGCTGATATCCCCGATCGTCGTACTGATAGTCGATCCGTTCGCCCTCCAGGTACCGTGACATCTGCCAGGCCGCGTACCGGCCGGCCAGGTAGAGCGCCCCGACGTGGTTCGGATCCAGGTCGATGGCCCGCTTTGCGTTCTTGTAGGCGTGACCCCGCCGGCCGAGCCCCCAGAGCGCCTTTGCGTAGGCAATGCGAAAATCCATGTTCTTTTTGTCTTTGCGCATCGCCCGCTGCAGCCACGTGGAGGCCTGTCGCCGCGAACCCGGCGTTCTCTCGTCGTTATACAGTTCTGCCAGGTCGTGCATGGCCCAGCCGGAATCGTCATTCCTGATTGCTTTCTTGATCAACCGCACCCGCTTCTCGTACGCCATCGTCGTGTCCGATGCGGCCGAAAGGAGCGAATCCACCCTCGCGGAAACCGATCTGGCGGCATCCGCGGGCGCCGCGCAGGCCAGCAAGGCCCCCACAGTCACGTAAGCCAATGCCCGCATTCTTCCTCCTGTCGCACGTGGCTTCCGACGTCGAGAAACCGTTGAAAACGCAACAAATGGCAGTTTGACAATGAAATGAATCCCCGCTATCATGTATACGAACCATCCGTTGAAAAGTTCTCTGCCAATGCCGCCGGATCAGCGTCTGAAGCCGGCAACGTGCGACGGTATGGCGTCCTTACTGGGGGGACGCGTCGTCGAGCGCGGTGACGCCGGTCGGCTTCCACGTACCAATACAACGTGCGCTTCCCGGAGATTGCAATGTCCAACCCGTACCGCCAGCCTCCGCCGGTCGTCAATCGCTGGATCAATGACCGCCAGCGCCTGCTTCGAAACGAATCCGAAGATTATCTTCGCAACGAAGTCCTGAACTACGGTCCGCGGCAGGCGGCGCACTGGAATCGGGACTACACTTCGGTTGAAGCCTTTGAAGGGTCCGTCGAACCCAACCGCCGCTGCTGGCAGGAAACGATCGGCATCTTCGAGGACGACGGCGCCCCCCTCGAACCGGTGCTGGATCCGTGGTGCGAAGACGACAGGTTCACGGCCTGGTGGCTGACCATCGGATTGTCGGGGAACCTCCGGGGCCGCGGAATACTCGCCCTTCCCAGGGGCAGGAGCAGTCCCGCCCCACTCGTAATCGCCCAGCACGGCATCGGATCGTCACCGGAGAAGGTCTTCGGACTGGGGGATCCCGACGACACGTACAAGTCCTATGGGCGACGCCTGGCCGAAGAGGGATTCGCCGTCATCGCCCCCATGAATATCTCGGGGGGCGCGCCTCGAGCCCGGCAGGAACGCCTCTGCAAGCTCCTTGGCAAAACCCTATGGGGCCTCGAAATCCTCCGTACCAGGCGCCTTCTGGACTACCTGGAAACCCGTCCTGAAATCGACGTCAAACGCACCGCCATGTATGGGATCAGCCTTGGCGGCGCGTACACCATGTTCACGACGCCGGTAGAACCCCGAATCAGGGCCGCCGTGGTATGCGCCTGGTTCAACCACAGGCGCAACAAAATGGCCGTAGACGACCCAAGGTACAGCTGTTTTCTTTCCGTCAACGAAGAGCACGTATGGATTCCAGGCTGGCTGACGGCGTTTACCGACAGCGATCTGGTTTCGCTCATCTGTCCCCGTCCGCTGCTGGTGGAACAGGGCAAAGCCGACGGCATCGCCTGGTGGCCGATGATGCTCGAAGAGTATCATCTGGCCTGCGAACACTACGCCAGACTCGGTTTGTCCGAAAACATCGAAATCGACCTTCACGAAGGCGGGCATGAGATTCGGCTCGATAAGAGCCTTCGATTCTTGAGGAAATGGCTGAAGCCTTGACGGTTCCCGATCGGGTTACCGGATTTCGTGCCCATCCCGAGGGTTGTGCCGGACGTTCCATAATACGAAACACGAAGGAAAAAACCATGGTTAAACTCGGTGTCTTCGGCTGCGCGGGCATTGCGACCCATCAGCTGAATTCCGTCTGGGAAGACAAGCGATTCGAAGTGGTGGCCGGCGCGGACGTCCGCCCGGCGCAGCTCGATGTATTCAGGGAGAAATTCGGCATGCGGCACGGGTACGCCGACTACCGGGTTCTGCTTGCCGAGGCCGATATCGAAGCCGTCATGATCTGCGCCCCCACCTTCCTCCACCCGGAAATGGCCGTCGCTGCCGCGGAGGCCGGGAAACGGATCTTCTGCCAGAAGCCTATGGCGATGAGTTCGTACGACTGTTATCGCATGATCCAGGCCTGCCAGAGACACGAGGTTGGCCTCCAGATCGGTTTCGTGCGTCGTTTCGACAGCGATTGGGGCACGGTCAAGAGGGTCGTCGAATCCGGCCGGCTCGGAAGCCCGCTTCTCTGGCGGCAGACCTCGGGGGGCTCACCGCCGGGAAGCCCGTTCTTCATGGACCGCTTTCAGGGCGGCGGGCCCATGATCGACGGCATGGTCCACAACTACGACTTCGCGGCGCATTGTTTCGGAGAACCCGTGGAAGTCAAGTCGATGCCAATGAAGATCCACCACACGTCCACCGCCTGGGACACGGGCACCGTCCTCGTCCGCTTCGAACGGGGCGACGCCATGACGTGTTCATGGACGTGGGGACTGCCGGCCGGCGTTCGCGCAGGGGGAGGTACGGACGTCATCGGTCCCAATGGCGTGCTGCGGTTTCCCGGAAACTACGACCCGGAGAAAGCCGAAGGCAAGTACGACGCGGACGTCCAGGGCGCCTACCTCCTGACGCTGGCCGACGGCGAAGAGGAAGTCATCACCTTCGAAAAGAAGAACATGTTCCGGGACGAGATGCTGCATTTCGCCGATTGGGTCCGGAATGGCGGCGAGCCCCACGTCACGGGTGAGGACGGGTTGCGCGCCACCCGTATCGCGGAGCTTGCCCTCAACGGGGGCGGGCTGTGTTAGCCCGCGCATCGCAATGACCGCTCGAACCGTCCTTGTACTGGCCGCACTTCTATGCGCGGCGGCGCCCCTGCACGCGCAGGGCAGCGATACGCTGCCGGATGCCGACTTCAACGCCGACGGCAACGTCGATTTCCAGGACTTCATCCTGCTCGCGCAGGCCTTCGGCTCGGGACAGGCCCTTTTCGACCTGGACGGCGACGGCGTTGTCTCGTTTGGTGACTTCCTGCTCTTCGCCCGGGCATTCGGCCGGACCGGCGCGCGGGTTCCCCGGATCCGCGATATCGGCATCCCGGTACGTTCCGTCAACTGGGTCCGGCTTCATCCGGGCCGGAACGGTGAGGGCCGCCCCCGCGTGTACGTCACGATGGGGCAACAGGCCGACAACCTGTTCGTCCTTCAGGTCGACCCCGAAACCGGCGCGTTCCGCCAGTTCGTCTCCGATGTACCGCGGTCCAACTACCCTACCGCCACGTTGATGAGCCGCTCGGGCCGCCTCTACGTCGGGTCCGCGTACGCCGGCCACCTCCTCTGCTTCGATCCCGCCCTGAACGCCCTTCTGGATCTGGGCGCCATCAACCCGGGGGCCGCCACCTTCCCGTGCCGGATGGACGAGGACGAGAACGGTCGTATCTGGATCGGCAGCTACCCGGGGGCCGACCTGACCGTTTACGACCCGAAAACCGGCGAGTTCACGCGCTACGGCCGCATGTCCGACGTCGATCTGTACAACTACCCTCTGGTTGCCCCGGACGGCAAGATCGCCTGCCTGATCCGGCAGACGCGGCCGCACGTCGTCGTGTTCGATCCGTCAACGCAGGAGCGTTTTCTCGCCGGTCCGATCACGTTCAAGGGACAGGGCACGCTGAATCTGGAGAGGAGGCGGGACGGCAACCTCTACGTCATCACGTCGGACTACGGCAATTTCCTGATCTCCGGGAACGAGGGAATCGCCGTTGCGACGCTGCCGGGCCGCATGCCGCGTCCGACGCTTCCGGACGGCAGTACGTTCGTTTTTTCCGACGCCACGGAACAAATCTATCGTACCCTCAGCATCCGCCGTTCCTTCGGCAGCGTCCGCACTTTCGAACTCGATTACGAGGCCAGCGGCACTGACATTTTCTACGTTCACACGGGCCCGGACGGCCTGATCTACGGCTCCAGCATCCTGCCGTTGCACCTCTTCAGATTCAACCCGGCATCCAGTGAACTGGTCGACCTCGGCAAATGCTCCCGTTCCGCCGGCGAAGCGTATTCCATGGCGAATCTGGACGGCCGGCTTTATATCTCGTCCTATCCCGCCGCCCGCGTTTCCGTCTACGACCCTTCATTTCCGTATCACTACGGCACGGGCCCGGACGACAACCCCCGCGACCTGGGCCGTTTGGACGATATCTCCTACCGGCCGCGTTCCACGCTCGCGGGTCCGATGGGCAGGGTCTGGCTCGCGTCCGTACCCGACTACGGCCGGTGGGGCGGCCCCCTTGCCTATTACGACCCCGAATCCGGCGAAAGAAAGTCCTACAAACGTATCGCGGGCGACGCAAGTTGCTATACTCTGGCCCACCTGGAACCGCAGAAACTCATCGCCGTGGGTACCACGATCAGCGGCGGCAGCGGCACCCGGCCCCGCGTCAGCGAGGCGACGCTCTTCCTCTGGGACTACGAGGCCGAAGCGAAAGCCTGGGAGGGTACGATCGAACGTGGAAGCGCGCCCGCGTCGGTCTTCAATGCGTTGCTTACGGGGCCCGACGGCCTGCTCTACGGCACGGTTCGGGGCCGCGGTCTCGATGAGCTCTTCGTGTTCGATCCCGCCACCCGCACCTTTACCCACCGGCTCCCCCTGCCCGACGGCCGTCCCCTCGACCTGGGTCTGCAAGACGGTCCGGACGGCAAGATATACGGCTTCACCAGTACGCTCATCTACAGTCTCGACCCCTCAACCCGTCAGATTGAGGAAGTTCTCCGCGTGGACGACGGGATCCGGATCGCCGGTCCGATTATGGGCAAAGAGATTTATTTCGCGACCGGCGCGGTGCTTCGGTCGGCGACCATCTTCTGACCCGCGGCCAGGGAAGGCACACTGAATGGCCAGGACAGACGACAATCGCAGGCTCCGCATCGCCTTCATTGGCGCGGGGGGCATCGCGGGCGTCCACATGCGTTGTTTCACGGAAATGGACGACGTCGAAATGGTCGCCATGTCGGACGTTTCAGAGGCCGCCCTCGAACGACGTTCGGAAGAATTCGGGATCGCCCATTGCTTTGCGGACTATGAGTCCATGCTGGGCGACGTCAGGCCCGATGCCGTCAGCGTGTGCACGCCGAACGGCCTTCACGCGCCCGCCGCCATTGCCGCGCTCTCCGCGGGCGCCCACGTCATTGTCGAGAAACCCCTGGCCATGAACGCCCGGGAAGGGACAGCCATGCTCGACGCGGCCCGAAACCACCGCCGCAAACTCGTCATCGGCTTCCAGCAGCGCTTCGACCCGAGAGCCCAGTTCATCAAGAAGGCTGTTGACAGCGGCCGATTGGGGAGGATCCTGTTCGCCCGCTTACAGGCCCTGCGCAGGCGCGGCATTCCGAACTGGGGGGTTTTCGGCCGGAAAGAGCTCCAGGGAGGCGGTCCGCTCGTGGACGTCGGCGTCCACGTGCTGGAAGCCGTCCACTACCTGATGGGTTCGCCCAGACCCGTCGCGGCCAGCGGAAACGTCTTTACGTACCTCGGCGACAGAAAGCCGGAAGCGGCCTGCAGATGGCCGGACTGGGACTATGAGAACTACACCGTTGAAGACCTTGCGGTGGGCCAGATCCGTTTTGAAGACGGCGCCGTTATTCACGTCGAGTCCAGTTTTGCCGCCCACCTCCCGTCCGACGTGTGGAACTTTCAGCTGATGGGCGAAAAAGGCGGCGCTACCTGGGACCCTCTCTCGATCGCACGGGATGACAACGGATACATGGTTAACACCGAACCGGGCTGGTTGCCCAAGTCCGATTTCGGATCCGCTATCGGGGCAAAATTACGCAATTTCGTCGACCACGTCCTCTACGACGAACCCACGCTCGCGCCGGCCGAACATGGGCTGATGGTGCAGAAGATGATGGATGCGATTTACCTGTCCGCTGAAAAAGGACGGGAAGTGGAAATCGAATAAGAGCCCGGCATTCTTATCTCCCCTGGAAACGGCATGAAAGCGTCGACCGAATCCGAAGCCCTCGTTGCCGAATCGCGCCATCTGTGGCAGAACTATTTCCCCGGCGCAAAACCGGAAAAACAGCCAACCACGATTATCCGCGGCGACGGGCTCTACGTTTACGATGCCGAGGGAAACGAATACCTGGACACCTTCGCTTCGCTGCTCACGACCCTTTGCGGGCACGGCCGCACCGAAGTCGTCGACGCTGTCAGGAAACAGATGGAGAAGCTGGCCTACTTCCCCGGCGGCCAGGACGTCCTGATCGAACCTGCCGTCAGACTGGCGGCGAAACTTGCCGAAATCGCGCCGGGGCGCCTCTCCGTCTCCTTCCTTGTCAACGACGGCTCGGAGGCAAACGAGGCGGCCATCAAACTGGCGCGCAGCTATCACCGGGCCAGAGGGGAGAAGAACCGCTACAAGGTCCTGTTTCGAAGGGGCTCCTATCACGGGGCCACGCTCGGCGCGCTCTCCGTGACCGGCCTGGCCGGCGCCCGCGCGCCCTATGAACCCCTGCTGCCGGGCTTCACCCACGCCATGCCTGCGAACTGCTATCGCTGTGAACTCGGCCTGGACCCCGATACGTGTGCGCTGGCCTGCCTGAAGAATCTCACGTCCATTCTGGAATGGGAGGGCGCCCAATCCGTCGCCGCCGTCATCATGGACCCCATCCCGGGGTCCAACACGGGATTCCCCCTACCCCCCGACGGGTATCTGCAGGGGATGCGCGATCTCTGCGACGGGCAGGGCGTCCTGCTCATCTTCGATGAAATCCAGACCGGCTTCGGCCGCACCGGAACCATGTTCGCGTGTGAAAACTGGGACGTCACTCCGGATATCATGACCGTCGCCAAGGGTTTCTCCGGGGGTTATCTGCCCATCGGCGCCGCGATTGCGACCGAAGAGATTGCTGAGACCATTCAACAGGCGGGTACGGGATTCCACCACGTCCACACCTTCTCCGGGCATGCGGCCGCCTGCGCCGCCGCGCTCGCCCATATCGAAATCATCCAGAAGGAAAACCTCGTGGCGCGCGCCGCCGACCTGGGTGTCTATCTTCAGGAAAAACTGAACGGACTCTACCGGTATCCGATCGTGGGAAACGTGCGCGGCCTCGGCACCCTCTGGGCCGTCGAACTCGTGGGCAGCCGCGAAACAAGATCGCCTTTGAATCCTCCCGGCAAGGCCGGCGGCTTTATTGCCGAATTCTGCCGAAAAGCCGGTATGATCCTTCGCAACAACGGCGACGTCCTCGTTCTGGCGCCCGCTCTCGTGATGACCGTCGAACAGGCAGACCGGATGCTCGATCTGCTGCACGGCGCCATCGGTAAGGCGATGGGATATTGTGCACAAGACGGAGACCGCATGGAGTGGATCGGGGATTCCTCCGCGAACCGGCCGGCGGACGCCAGGCAACGCCGGCGCCCGGCTCCTTACGTGTGAGAAAAATCCAATGATGCCCGAAAAGGGAGAATGCCTCGACATGCTCAGGCGGATGTACCGCATCCGCTCTTTCGAAGCGCAGGTAAGAGACCACTACGACTACACCGGTTATCTTCGCGAAAATCCCGAAAGCGAAGGGGTCATCTCCGGCGCGGCCCACCTGGCCATCGGCCAGGAAGCCGCTGAAGTCGGCGTCTGCGCCGCCCTCGAACCCGATGACTTCGTGGCCAGCACGCACCGGGGTCATGGTCACGCCATCGCAAAAGGCGCGGACCTCAAGCCGATGATGGCGGAATTGATGGGGCGGAAACACGGGTACAGCGGCGGATGCGGCGGCTCCATGCACATCTTCAGTTCCGATTTCGGACTGATCGGGGGCAACGGAATCGTGGGCGCCCAGATCCCCATTGCCACCGGCGCCGCTTTCTCCGCGAAATATCGCGGCACACGACAGGTTTCCGTCGCTTTTTTCAGCGAAGGGGCCGCCAACCAGGGCGCTTTCCACGAAGCCCTGAACCTGGCCGCACTCTGGGACCTCCCCGCGATCTACGTCTGCGAAAACAACCTGTACGCCGCCACCACCCCCGCTTCCATCACGCTCTCGCCTCCGGACGTGGCAGCCAAGGCGGCCGCGTACGACATGCCCGGATTCATCGTCGATGGTCAGGACGTCCTCGCGGTGCGCAAGGTCGCTTCCCGGGCCGTCGCCAGAGCCCGCGACGGAGATGGACCCACACTCGTCGAATGCAAGACCTACCGCTTTGTGAGCCACGCGGGCGGCGGCAAAGGCGACCACAACAATCCCGAGGAGCTCGAGACCTGGAAGCGCAAGGACCCGATCCGCATCTTCGAACGCAAGCTCTTCGAGGCCGGAACCCTGACTGAAGAAGAACAACAATCCATCGTTTCCGAAGCCGTAGCGGCCGCCGAAGAGGCCGTCGCGTACGGCAAGCGATCTCCGTATCCTGATTTCGAAGCGTTGCCCGTTACCTCAGGCGTCGCGCTATAGCCTGATGGCCTGTCCCCTTCCGGATGGGCCGAGTTACCGTACTAAATGAGTCCGGAGACCGATCCATGCCCCGCGTTTCATACGCCCAGGCGATAAGCGACGCCATCCGGGAAGAAATCGCCCGCGACGAGCGCGTCTTCACCATCGGCGAGGACATCGGTCCGGTCCGCGATCCTCAAAGCCTCTGGGACCAGTTCCGCGAACGCCGCGCGTGGCAGACTCCCATATCCGAATCGGGCTTCGTCGGGCTTGCGGTCGGCGCCGCCATGACCGGGCTGCGTCCGGTCGCCGTCATCATGTATTGCGACTTCGTGACCGTCTGCATGGACCCCATTGTCAACCAGGCCGCCAAGATCCATCTGATGTCCGGCGGCAACGTCGACGTCCCGCTGGTGATCCGCACGCCGGGCGGGGCCGGCACGCGTGAAGCCGGTCACCACAGCCAGAGCCTCGAGAGCTGGTTCGTCCATACGCCGGGCCTGAAAGTGGTGATGCCGGCCACGGCCGCCGACGCCAAGGGCCTGATGAAGGCCGGCATCCGGGACGATGGCCCGGTCGTTTTTATCCAACATAGATTGCTGGGCGATATCGAAGAGGCCGTACCGGATGGCGATCACGTCGTCCCCCTGGGCACGGCTGACGTCAAGCGCGAGGGCGCCGACGTGACCGTTGTCGCCGTTTCCTACGCCTTACGGAAATCGCTTCAAGCTGCTGAATCCCTGGACGGGGAAATCAGCGTGGAAGTGATCGATCCCCGTACCCTCGTCCCGCTCGACGTGGACGCCATCCTTCGCTCGGTCAAGAAAACCGGCCGCCTCCTGGTCGTGCACGAAGCCCCGACGCGCGGCGGCATCGGCGCGGAGGTCGTACGCCAGGTTACCGAAAAAGGCTTTGAACACCTTCGCAAGCCCCCTCTTGTCCTCGGCGGACTGAATACGCCGATGCCCTACAGCGCCCCGCTCGAAGACGCCTGCCTGCCTCAACCCAAAGACGTCGTAAACGCCATCAGAAACTGCGTCCGCGCCTGAGAGGACCAGGGCAGGTTTGAAACCGCCCCTACCAGTCCGTTGAAAAAGTCGTTCTGCAGGCGAGGCCGAGGCATTGTGGCCGAAGACAAGGCGCGCGACCGACGCGAATCCCTGGATTCGGGGAGGGAGCGCCTGCCTGCTGCAGGCAGGCAACGCCGTATTTCGGTCGCAAGGGCCGGACGCCTGTCTGCGTGCGAACGCACAGGCAGGCAGACCGGATGGACTTTTTCAACGGGCTGCTACGGTCGCGCGTAGAACCGCTCCCACTTGCGCTGACACGCTGTGGTTGCCCCACCGTCGTTGTGCGGGTACGCTTTCCTGCGGACGGATCGAGAGCGGGTCGTCGGTTACTCAGCCTTCCCCAGGCGATAGCCGACGCCAAACTCAGTGAAAATATACGCGGGGTCGTTGGCGTCGTCCCCCAACTTGCGGCGGAGTTTTTTTATCGTTGTACGCAACACCTGAGTATTGTCGAAATTTCCTATGCGCCAGACGGTCTTCAACAGGTGTTGGTAGGTTAATATCCGGCCGGCGTTGCCCGCCAGCTCGGCCAACGTCCGGTATTCGATTTCGGTTAATCGCGCCGGCGCGCCGCCAACCGTCACCCGACGCGATACGTAGTCTATGTTCAGGTCGCCCAGCGCAAAGGGGCTCGTGGGCTGTGACCGATCACCGGCCGGCCGTCGTCGCAGCGCCGCTCTGATCCTGGCCGTCAGTTCCATCACGGAGAAGGGCTTGACGATATAGTCGTCGGCGCCGGCATCGAAAGCCCTGGCGACCGCTTGCTCGTGGCCGTACGCGGAAATGAAGATGACCGGCACATCCGCGTCGTCCACGATGCGACCCATCAGTTCGACCCCGTCTGTTCCCGGTAGTACCAGGTCCAGGAGGACCAGGTGGGGACGATACCTTCGTATTAACCCGGGCACTTCCTCCGGATCGCCGGTGACGAGCGGCACATACCCCTCGTTCGAAAGCGCTGCCCGCACGTTGCGCAGCGTCTGCGGATCGTCGTCCACAATCAGGATCGGGGTTGATCGCTGCCCATTTTCATCCGGTCCTGCAGTGGCTGCAACGCCTTCTGCGCTCCGCACGTGCCCGGCTTCCTCTGTAATTGGAATGCTGAACCTGAACGTTGCTCCCCTTCCAACCCCTTCGCTCTCTGCCTGTATCCGTCCGCCGTGGGCTTCCACGATTCCCTTGCAGATGGCCAGACCCCAACCCGTCCCCGGATTACCTCGCGCATCCTCGTCCGCATCCCGCCTGGGGAACTTCCTGAACAGGAGGGGAAGACGGTCGGCGGAGATGCCGCGGCCTCTGTCAGCAACGGAGACCGATACATGCACGCCGTCCCGTGTCGCCGTCACGCGGATCGGAGAGGTCCGGGGAGAGTTCCGGGCAGCGTTGGAAATCAGGTTCTCCAATACCTGCACGATTCGCCCGCCATCCGCCATGACCGGGGGGAGATCGGTCTCCAACTCCAGATGGATTTCGTTTTGACCTCCGCTATTGAGGAACGTATTCCGGGCCTGATCGACCAGATCCGTTATTGGCGTACATACCGGATTTATCTGAAACGTCCCGGTCGCGATGCGCGCGACGTCCAGCAGGTCGTTGATCAGTCCATCCATTCGGTCGGATTGATCCACGATGATGCGGAAGATTTGCACGATTTCGGCCGTTCCCATGGAGGTCGCGTCGATCAGCCCCGACGTCGCAGAGCTATTTATGGCCGCCAGTGGCGCGCGCAACTCGTGGCTTACCATGGCCAGGAACTCGGCCCGCAGGCGCTCCAGTTCATCCAGATGGGTCATGTCCTGCATCGTCACGACAAAGGACTCGATGATGCCTGCTTCCGAACGGATCGGCGTCGCATTCAGAAGGACAGTCACGCTTCTGCCGTCCGGAACCCCTAAGATCACCTCCTCTCCTCGAACCGTCTCACCGGTACTGAACGCATCCGCAAGCGATTGGTGCTGTAGTGAGACCATTCGACCATCGGCTCGTCTGATGGTCAGATCCTCCAATAGTTCCTCCGCGGAACCGTCGTGGAGTCGCAAGCCATCGAGGATTCTTTCCGTCTCCGTGTTCAAAGAGACAAGCCGCCCTGTTGCGGCTTCGAAGACGGCCACGCCCACTGGCGAGGTATCTATGAGGGCCTCGAGATCGGCCCGGACGCGCTGTTCCTCCCGGAATCGCAGGGCGTTTGTGATCACCAGGGCCGCCAGGGAGGCAAACGTCACGAGGATCTCTTCATCTTCAGCGCTAAACTCCCAGCCATGTGCCTTCTCGGACACGAAGAAGGCGCCCAGACTTCTGCCCTGAAGTCGGATCGGCGCAGCCAGAAACGACAGCTCAGGGCTCGTCGGAACGGGCGGGCTGAACCTGGGCAGACCAAGCGAGCGTGTGTGGCTGTGAAAGTTTCGCAGCCTCAGCGGCGCTTCCAGACTTCGAAATTGCTTGAAGATCGTCTCTCCCTCAGGGGAGTTCCACAATTGCCTGGTCTCTTCGGGCGACATGCCGGAGGTGAGATTGTCCCGCACCTGCCCGGCATCGTCGAATAACGTAATCAATCCGTACTTCGCGTCGGTCAGCGAACGTACGCTGTCCACCACGCCGCGCAACACCGTCTCAAAGTCAAGGCTCGCGTTGATTCGCGCGATGGCCTGGCTCAATGGCGTCAGTCGATCGTTCGGCTCGTTACTCATTCCTGCACGTTCGTCAATACCGGTCATTCTTCCTCCCCTGTTGTGCAGAACCCGCCCGGATCATTCGATTGCCCACGATTGCAAATACCGCTGAATTCCTGACTGCAGGCGCCTACCCGTGCCGTATTGTGAACTCTGCATTGCGGCACGTCTGAATATAAGGAAAAACTCCCCTGAAGAAGGATCAATCACAAAATTAACACACATATTGCCCGATTAAACACATCGGACACACAGATTTCTTTCTAGTTTTCCGTTCCGGAATGTGTTTGGTTCGTCAAACCACGCCAGGCCGTTCGGCCACTTCTGACGCGAGGCCCTCCGGCCATGCTGTGGAAGCCGTTGTGAGGGTGGGGCAGACATTCCTGTCTGCCCATGTCCGCTAACCTGACTTGTTTCTGAGGAGAAGCCTCGCCGGATCACGGAAATCTTGATCGAGGTTGGTAAATCGGTAGGTCGTCTATGAGACTGTTTTCAAGCGTCATGATTCTGTCGGTCCTGACGACGGGTCCTGTTTACGGCCATAGCTTCGGCGAAGGATTTCGCGTGACGCCTAAGGACATAGCACCCTTTGTGGCACTGGCCGCCGTGTTCGGACAGGCGTTCGGGGACGGGAATTACAACGTTATGCAGGATCTGCCGCCGAGGATCCTTGCGGACAAATACCTGATGCAGGCGGAGCAACTCCTCGAGAAGAAGGAATTCGACGGCGCGCTGAAGTTCGTTGAGAGGATCATCGCACTGCGCAAGAAACACGGCTTCGCCTTGCGGGACGAGTTTCATTACAAGCACGCCAGGATTGCATACGCTGCCGGGAGGATCCCAACGGCAATCACTGCCGCGAGCGCGTATCTGTCATCCGGCAGTGAGGGAGAATTCTATAAGGATGCGATGGCGTTGTTGATCAAGGCGCAGGAGCTCGAATTTACACCCGACAAGACGTGCACGGGCAAGTCGGAGGGCGGCGGCTGTTGGATGGCGCTGGCAAACCATCCTGACTGTTACGTCTGGAACCCCTACCCTGTGAAGGACGAAACCGTGACATGGACTGGCGGCTGTGCAGGAAACGTGGCCAACGGCGAGGGAACGCTCACGTGGGCTGTCTCTGACGGCGACTCCAACAAGGTGACGTCAACAAACACAGGCCGGTTGCATTACGGAAGATTCGATGGTCATTGGGTGTTGCGTTTTCCAGATGGGCCGGACCATGAAGGTCCGTTCGTGGATGGGAAGGCAAACGGCCATTGGATCTTACGCCATTCGGATGGGAGGGTTAGTGAAGGTCCTTTTGTTTCCGGAAGCAGAAACGGCCATTGGGTCGAACATTACTTGAATGGGTATGTCGGAAAAGGTCCGTACGTGGATGGGAAGCAAAACGGTTATTGGGTCGTCCGGAAGAATAATAGTTATAAAAGTAAGGTTAGATTCGTGGTTGGGAAGCAAGAAGGCAGTTACCTGCGGTTCCGTCCGGATCGGCCGACCGGAGAAAGATGCAAGTCTGCCACGTATCGGAATGGCGATCGAGTAACGGAATGGAACGTCGTGAACGAATCAATGTGTGATTTCTAATTCGATCAACCACATATCGCAGCCAGTCATTGCGCGAACTCATCAAGAATCGTAGCGCTGTGCGTCGAGAATAGATCGCCAGGGTGAAGAGGAATCGACAAGAAGTGTAAATGCGAACAAGCGCGAGAATCGGTGACCGGCGAAATACCTCTCGCAGTATCGCCGGACCGTTCCGGCCGTAAATGACCCGGGCGCACACGACCGGACCATTCCGCCAAGCGCGGCCTGACGTCGCCGAATCCGGACGGCCCAGCGGGCCGGAGACGGCACAAGAATGCCGCAGATGTCGCAAAATGCGACAGTTCGTCTGCGGCCAAGCGGAATGACTCACGCGAAGTTTGCAGGGGAGATATCGATCTGAGAAGGGGGCAAGATCGCGGAAGCAGGGCGAGAAAGGCCGGGTTGGCCCCCCGCGGGTACGGCGACTATTCAGATTGACTAGGTCCCAAATGCGAGCGTCGGGCGGCATAAAATGGCTGGCCGAAGATTTGGCACAGCGATTTGGCCTGTACTTCGCGTCTGCCAATTGAGGAGTTGTAGCATGACGAAAATTAGGGGAACAACAAAGCGTATCGTCGGCGTGCCGCAATTCACGACATGGTCAAGCGTTTTAGCACCTATCTTCAAGATACCGCCGAGGCTAAAAGCATTCGCCCGCAAGGTAAAGTCGTGCCCTATAGCGCACATCCAAGGGATAGCCCGGACAGGACCATACATCATCCTTAGTTCGTCCTTCTACCCCCATGAAATCATAGTTGTAGATTCGTCGAACGAAAACCCTGAATACAAAAAGTCATATTCGTTGCCTGATTGCTATGAACATGCTGGAGGTATTGATGTACTCGAAACAGCTGAAGAAGACACCTGGTGTATCGCGGTGCCGGTGTGGAAGAAGACTGGCTCAGGGGGCGCGGTTTTACTGTATTCTCTTAAATGCGGGTGTGAGGGTCAACCATGTCTCACTCATCGCGCCTCCATTAGGATAGACGAGAAGGCGTACGCAGCCGGTATTGACAAAATCGGAGAGCGTATCGTGTTGGCTGTGGTATGCGACGCAGATGGTAAAAAGGTACGGTTCTTCAAATCTAATACTACCGACCCGTTTGGTGGCTACACCCAGTTAGGGAATGTGTGGTGTGAGTCGCGTGCAAACAAAGACAACTGGTATCCAGACCAAGAATGGGCAGGCTACCCTAATAACGTGTCGCTCGTATCCTATCAGAATTGCCTTTACCTGATCGGGTTAAAGGGGATCGGTAAGTGGCGGCGACTATCGTCGTTGATCGGGTTGTATAAAAAAACAAAGGATACCCTACGTGCCAATATAGGGTGAGACAACTCCCCCTTCGAGATTAATGTCGTATCATGGGCGGAGAGGAGAACAAGAGATGAGGTCAAGGACCGATGTTGTAGGCAACGGCAGCAAGGGGTCTCTGGTTGTGGAGGTCCCGCGCGGGACCTCCACAACCACGAGGCCGAATCCGGAAGTGCCGGCGCGTGCGCGGCGTCGCCGTTTCACGGCAAAGTACAAGCTTCGCATCTTGGAAGAGGCCGACGCGTGCCGTGCCCCTGGTGAAGTCGGCGCGCTGCTGCGCCGCGAGGGTCTGTATTCCTCGCAGTTGACGCAGTGGCGTCGTGCGCGTCGCGAGGGGTCGCTCAAGGCGCTGTTGAAGCTGCGGGGACCGAAAGGGCGTCGCCGCGACGAGGTATCCGTCGAGAACGAGCAACTGCGCAAGGAGATCGCCCGTTTGCGACGACGATTGGAACAGGCGAACACGATCCTCGAGATCCAAAAAAAAGCCTCCGAGATCCTGGGCATCCCCCTGAATCCGCCAGCAGGCGACGACGACGTATGATACGGGCGGCAGAACAACTGGCCCCGAAGGTCGGGTTGGCTTCCGCGTGCCGGGCCCTGGGTGTGGCGCGGGCATCGGTCTACCGTGCGCGTCAGCCAGCCCAACGCGGGCCTCGTGGCGCCCGGTCCTCGTCGCCACGTGCGCTTTCCCAAAACGAGCGCGCTACCGTGCTGGACATCCTGCACGAGGACCGCTTCGTAGACCAGGCGCCACCGGCAGTCTACGCCGCGCTGCTCGAGGAAGGGCGGTATGTCTGCTCGATCCGGACCATGTACCGTCTGCTGCACGATGCAGGAGAGGTGCCCCAGCGGCGACACCAGCGGCGTCATCCACGTCTGGAACCGCCCCGCTTGATGGCGGATGCGCCCAACCAGGTCTGGACATGGGATATCACGCGGCTGCCAGGAACCCGCAAGTGGGAAACCTATCCCCTCTACGTCGTACTGGATCTGTTCTCACGCTATGTCGTGGCCTGGATGGTCGCCACAAGAGAAAGCGCCACATACGCCAAGCGCCTGATCACCAACGCCTGCACCAAGCAGGGCATTCAACCCCGACAACTGACGCTGCACCAGGACCGCGGCGCACCCATGACAGCCAAGACGTTTTCGCAGTTGCTGATGGACCTCGACATCCTGGCCAGCTACGCTCGACCCCGCGTCTCCGATGACAACCCGTATTCCGAAAGCCAGTTCAAAACGCTCAAATACGCGCCTTCATACCCCGGGCGCTTCACCGGTCCGCAAGAAGCCCGCACCTATTTACAGACCTTCTTTTCCTGGTACAACACGCAACACCGGCACAGTGGACTGGGCTTACTCACGCCCGACACCGTCCACCATGGGCTCACACAGCAGGTTCAAGCCGACAGACAATCCGTGCTGGATCAGGCTTATCACAACCACCCTGAACGATTTGTTAAGGGGCATCCTCGACCACCACACGTTCCGGACCAAGTCTGGATTAACCAACCACAGAACACCATCGAATGCCAACAACTGCTACACTAAACCCCAACGGGAGGTGTCTCATTTCTATTGACACGTTCCGATATCGCAGATCTCTACAAGGTGAATATGTGCAGGGGACAGGTGGTTCTTCAGAAATGCGATCATTGGGAGTTTCAGTGCAAAAGACGGGCTTCATTTCGTTGGGGCGGGAATGCACGAGTGGTCAATGATTGCGGGAAGATTGAGGTGCTCACTTGTGACCTTTATGCTCGGGCTGGGATTATAAGCGGCGGTAAAACAGTGTTGTATGTAAATCTGTTCTATATTGGTTAATTGGGGGTTGTGTTGTTTCTTTCTTGACATGTTCCGTCAGACGCAACTTAGTTCGCTTGCGGATGTAACGCTAATTCCTGAAGGAGGCTTGCCCCCTGGACCCCAAAAAGAGGCGAAGCGGAATGGTGGGCGGGGCGCCGCTCGTTTACGATCCGCGGCAAGCCGGCCGAGCAGGTCATCCGAAACGCGTACGCGGCCTATTGACAGATTTTCGGGAGATGGAAACGAGGGTATTCAGTCGATTACATCACACGAATCGAGGGAGGAGATGAACAAATGAAGCGATGGATATGGGCAGCCTATGTGTTTTGTGCAATAAGTTGTCTTGCTATTGCAGTGTGTTATCTCAATACCGATTGGGCGGTAGACTTCTATGCGATCATTGGAGGGGTGTTGTATCTCTTGCTTGCTATTTACGGTATCCTGGTCGACAAGATCGCATTCCGAGTTGTGGAAATCTTGTATCGGGTATCGGGTCAAGTTGAGATGCTATATTGCGCCGATCTGTTGTTCATGCAACGTCCGCAGAGAGTGGTTCCGATCGACCTAATCACGCCAGTTGGGTGCCATCCAGGTTTCAGACTTCCCGTCGACGTTTCTCCCTTCCGAGTGGTCTCGCCGACAGTAGAATTCTGGATCGCCAGGTATTGGCGCGCATGTGCTTGGGCGAGTTGGCTCGCGCGATCGCTTATCTGGTCTGATGGGACACCAGTTGGCCAGCAACTTCATGCACCAGCCGGCCGTGCAGGATGGTTGGAATTCTCGAGCGTCAAGTACCGTTGTCGGAAGCACGCCCTGTCAACTGGGATTCGCAGGTACATCATTGTGATCCCGCCGATCGGATTTTCAGCGGTCACATCCGCCCGACACTCCAACACGGCTCAGCTACCGCTCCTCCCGGTGATCAGGACGGACGCGAATTCGCTTAACAGTCCGTTGAAAAAGTCGCTCTACAGGCGAGGCCGAGTCATTGTGGCCGAAGACAAGGCGCGCGACCGACGCGAATCCCTGGATTCGGGGAGGGAGCGCAACGCCGCAGTTCGGTCACAAGGGCCGGACGTAACCCGGATGGACTTTTTCAACGGGCTGTTAAGGGTGGAACCGACCGAGATATCGGTAGACGCACCGACGACCTGACCACGCACGAACGTGAGAACCTTGCGCCCAGTGTGCCAACACCGGTTTTGTCTTTCACAAATGCACAGGTTTGGAATTGTACACTTTAGCTTTAGATGAGATGATGCGTTAATCAGGTGCCGGCATTGGACGCTTCTCTTTCTGGTGTGTCGCTGTGTGTGTTTTCTATTGCGCCTTGAGAAAAAATCCGGTATTTTTTCGACAAACTACTTGGTTTGGAGGCAGTACCCTCTCCAGTGAGATCGGAGGTTTGTTATGATAGAGCCTACTGAGAATACGCGAGTGGTTATTTGGGAACAGTTCTTAGAGGCATCTGCCATGGAGAGATATTACCATAGTCTATCCATTAGATATCAGCGAATGCATAGATGGACTCTAATCTTCTTGGCATTTTCTGCTGTCGTTGGAATCGCACCTCATATAATCCAATTGCCTGCTCCTGTCAAAGTAGCGTCAAATATGACTGTAGCGGCAATCTCTGTTTTTGGTCTTGTTCAAAACCTGCCAGAAAAATCCGCTAAGGCGAAGTCGCTTTATGTGCAATATGCAACACACAAGAGTGAATGTGAGCATCTATGGATAGAATTACAAAATGATGCTCGTAATAATCAAAACGCACTGAGGAAGTTTAAGGAACTAGATAAAGAAAAGTTAAAAATAGAGGAAGCGGCTCAACTTTCATATTTGGATTTCGATGCGAAACTAGATAAGGAAAGTTGGGAGGTTTCGGATAATTTCGCGAAAAAACAATACCAAACTAATTTGGAGACGGCATGAGCAGAGTAAGACCCAAACCTCAACCTAGACCACAGGGTGATGAATACACAGAACGGGTTCGACCGGCCACTGTTCCTCCACCTCCTCCGCCTCCAAAGCCGCGCCCCAAAGAACCTAAGAGATAAATTCCGCTGATTGTTTATCTAGCCAGAATCCATGTATTGAGGGGTGACGTTTCTTGAGAACGTCACCCCTTGTCGTTGGTGGGTCTGCGGATATCGGATTTTGCGTTTCGGGTTGGTATTTTCACAGCTGCCCGGTCCAGTACTTTGATCCATATGAGCGGAAGGAGAACGAGTTTTTCAATTGGGCAATGTCCAAAGATTTCCGATTTGCCTATCAAAACGAATACCGCATTCTATGGTCACAGATGACAGCTGCTCCCGTCGACGGGTTTCATTTTGTTGATATCGGATCTGCTCACGACCTGATGAAAATGTACAACAAGCGCGGAGAAGAGATCCGTCTTTAAACCTCTACACAAAATAGTGTATGTTTGTTAAATCGTGCTGCTTCCGTAAAGGTTCCGATATCGCGGTATATCTCTGTGCCTACATTAATGAGCCAGTTCCCCTCGTACCCATTGACGCCTAAATTTCGGCGTAGTCTGGGTACAGCCTTTTCAGTTTGATGCGAGCATCTTCGGTCGTGAACCGCCAATTGACAGCCTTGCTTTTGTTGTTGCGGTCGTTCGTCCAGGCGGAGACCTGCTCTTTGAGGGATTCGATATCGGGGATGCGTTCCTTCAAGCATTGGTTGCTCAAGACGCTCATTTCGATCTCTGCGATGTTGAGCCCTGCCTGCAGCAGGCAGGCGGGCGTGTGCGTGTTGAGGTTATCACACACCAGGACGACGGTTTCAGCTTTTGGGTAGTCCATATCCAGGAGATCCTTGATCTCCTGGGCCCAGTCCACTGCGGTCTTTCGTTGTCTGACACACACCTTGCGCCAGCCCGAAAGGGGTTCGGTGAACATGAAGTTCACAGCGGTTCCGTTCCGTTCATACTCGTAGTCGTAGCGTTCAGGTTGGCCCCGACGTGTTGTGAGGGGAACACGCGTCTCCTTGACCAACTGCACCGGGTGTTCGTCCATATTGACCACGGGCCTCAAGGCGTCGTAGGGCCGCTGATAGACGTCCAGGATATCCTCCATCGCGGCGACAAATGCGGCGTTCTGCTTGGGCGGAATCACCCAGCACCTTCTCAGGTGAGGCTTACGTTTGTTTTTTTAAGCGTCCGTTGCACCGTTCGATATGAGATGCTATCGACAATCTCTAAAGCCACGAGTTCATCGGCTAAAAGCTTCAGCGTCCACCGCTTACGTCCCTTTGGGGGTTCACTGCAAGCCAACGCGATCAAGCGGGCTTCCTTGGCCCCATCCAGCTTCCTTGGTGTGGGTGGATGCGCGCGCTTCTTTCGGTCAAGGGCCGACTCCAGGCCCCCCAACACAAAACGCTTACGGATGCCCTCAACCGTAGACCGATTGCACGAAAAGGCCTCCGTGATCTGACGGTCCAGCCACGCCGGACCCTCCGCATCCGCCTTCAGTAGTATGTGGGCGTGCCTGATTCGGTAGGCTTGCGTCTTGCCTTTGTTTACCAGATCCTGCAGACACTCACGTTCTTCGGGACTCAGACGCACAACGTATCTCTTAGGCATCTCGATGGCTCCTTTCTCTTCAGGGGAGACATCAGACGATAAGCACGACCAGGATTAGAAGTGGGCAAGTACTATTTTTAGTTGAAACGGGAGAGGCGTTTAGTCGGCGGCGAAAGCCTCTTGCGCGTCGTGATCGAGGTTGAGGTGTTTTTGTAGGGCAAGTCTGAGTATAGGAAGAAAGCGGTATCCTTTGATTCTCCGCAGTCGTGGCTCGATGTCTAACAGCGCGGCTGCCAACCACCGATATCGCTGATCGGAGTTGTTCCATCGTTTTACATTTCGTGTGCGCTGAGCGACCATGGCGTTGAGGGATTCGATACAGTTGGTGGTGCGGAACGATTGTTTGAGCTGTGGCATGAGCCCCAGCCGATGGAGGGTGAGGGTTTCTTCGAGCCCTTCCTCGAGGCTGTTCAGTGCCGATGCGTTCCTCAGCGCCAGGGAGGGTTTGAGGGCCTGTAGCGCGGCTTTGGCTTCGTTGTAGGTCTCCTTGTCGTACGCATCGTGGAGGGCCTTTCTGACCTCATCCTGCTGTGATTTTGGCAGATAGGCGATCACGTTTTCCCGTTTGTGCCACTGGCAGCGTTGAATGGCGACGTATCCGGATAGGGCCTTGGTCAGCGCGGTCCGCAACCCCTTCGAGCCGTCGATGAGGCACAGCAGCCCCTGGTGATACTGCAGTCCGCGATCGATGAGCGAATTGACAAACTGCCGGCACACGCGCTCATTTTCACTGGCGGCCTGCACGAACCCCAGCGGGACCTTGTCCCCGTCGATTGTCACGCCAAGGGCGATGATCATTTGCTGATCGGCAAAGGTCTTGCCATCCATAAACAGCCCCACCAGGTCATAGCCGGCAAGCGACCGTTCTTGAAACTGCCTCAGCTTGGCCGCTGATGTCTTTATGAACCGCTTCGAGACCGTCGACGAAGACAAGCCAAACGCCTCGGGTACCGCCTCTGCGCAACTGGCGTAAGAACGCGTGGCAAGGCCGCCCAGAACGCGAAGCAGCAACCCTTCGTCCATGTCTCTGGGGCGCTGCAAGCGGCGATACGCCTGTAGAGGCACCTCCTCATTGGCTTCCACGTCGCGCACCCTCGGTACCGCCACGGGCACTTTCTGGTCCGATAGATACACCGATCCACGTTGCACGCCCCACCGGCGATTCGGGGCCTTGTCTGCTTTACGACTGTATCTCTTGCCCGTCAACGCGGCGACCTCATTCTGCAAGATTTCTTCCACGGCGGCCAGACCCAGAGGGATCAGCGACTGGATCAAGGCCACACGGACGTCAACATCCTCCAGCATACCTGCGGAGACCGCCCTGGAACTCACAACACCTTCCGTGTTCAACTTGACTTCACGAGACTTCGATGATACCTTGCTCATTACAGGCTCCTTTCGTATGAGGATACAGTATTCTACTCGGGACTACTGTATCCAATTTACATCGGAGCCTCTTCTATTTCAACTAAGATAGGTACATTCCCTTAGAAGTCAATAGGTAGTAGACAGTGTGCGCAAGTCTGTGAATGAGAGCGGATACAGCGTTTGGATGGCTGTTTGTCAAAACGAAGCGAAATATCGCTATCCAATATGCCTTTAGCGCGAACTGTTCTTGATGTGGCAATATCGGGGGACACATTTGCAGACGATACTGAGTTTCCCGCCCTCCCTGGCGTGCAGCGAAACATAATCGCACCCTCAGGTTTCTCTCCCCCCTTTTATCTAGTTCAATCCCAAATGCGTGAGTCATGGTTTCTCGAACCGAATCCGTCTCGGGATCAACCTATCTGTTAATTTCCCATGGGTTTTCTGCTTCAGCCGGAAATGACAAGAAAACAAGAACAATGGCCCAATCGAATGGACAAGGACTGTTTTTAGTTGAACAAGGAGAGGCGTTTAGTCGGCGGCAAAGGCCTCTTGACGGTCATGATCGAGTTGGAGTCCATATACATCATTCCTTCTTTTTTTCGTTTCCTCCTTCTTCCGTTCTCCATCTACGGCTCTGCAGTGTCAGGCAGATGCAAGACGGCCTCATCGAAGGTGTAAAAAGCGCTCAACTCGTCCTCGTCGGAAGCCGTTTTTCTTGCCTTGCATAAGATCAGGGCATCTGCGAAGTCCGCCTCCGTCCTGCGAAATGCCTGCAAGGCGCTCCAGACCACCTCGTCATCCTCGAAGCGTATGTTGGAATCCTGCAGAAGGGTATTGACCAGATCGATCAAGTCGGCCCGGGTCGCGCGATACCGGCGGCCAGCCAAAGTCCACGTTGTTTCCGCCAGGACCACGTCCGTAATGAGAACGCGCTCACCGCATTCAACAATGCGACGCGCCCGTTCAGCCTGCGCTTCGTCGTCTCTCAAGAGATAGCGCAGCAGGACATTGGTGTCGATTGCGATCAAGGCGTACGGTCCCGCGTTCTTTCAATGGCGTCTTGGCGCGACGCCTCGTCTGAAACCGTCGGATCCCCGTCAAGGCGCGCCAGGCATCCCCAGGCGCTGCCGGGCTGCTGGCGGACGATGGTTATGCGGCCGTCGGCCACGAAACTCAGGCACTCGTCTCCCGGCTCGATGCCGGCCAAACGGCACTGATCAGCAGGTAGCGTTATCTGTCGCTTGGCGCTGACTTTGGGCACGGTCTTCTCCGATGATGGTGATCACGTCAGAAATTCATAATGAATTGCTTTACTTAACAAAATATACCAAGAAGAATAAATTAATACAAAGAAAATAACTAGAATGTAAAGAAATCGAGCAGAGAAACGGAAAAAAGGAAGAATGTAGAAGGAAGAATTAAGAGCAGGACAAGCGCAGAGCACCTCTATTCTCCATCCCGAGATTTTTCCTTCTTCCTTCTTCCTATTGCCATTCTCCTTCATATTCAGCCCATCAGTCACATGATTTTACTTCCTTGTTTTTCCGTTTTCCTTCACATTCAGCTCATCGATCACGTGATTTTCCCTCTTTCCTTCTTCCTTTTTCGTTCTTCCTTTCTTTTGGTCTGTTCAACGAATGCCTCGCCTCTAGAAGTGCGGCGGTAGCGCTGGTGGCGGCTCGTGGGCTTGTCCGGGAGCGTCATTTCAATCAATCCGGCCTCCAGGGCAGGCTTTTGGTACGATTCGATGAAATGGGGTCGGTCCTTGAGTTCCAATCCTGCCTGGATGCTGGCACGGCTCATCTCTCCAGTGAGTACAGTCACCAGTTGTTCGACCTGGTCGGCGACCTGGTCGATATCTTGTCGGGTATCTTGTGGGGTGTCTTGACCCGTCCCCCTATTTTTCAATGACTTATCTTGTCCGGTAACTTGGTCGGTCGCGGCGAGTAATGCCCGCTCATGCACCGGGACTTAAATGAAAAAGGAAGAATGCAGAAGGAAGAAATCAAACCAAAATCAACCCAGCTTCTGTCGCCCGCATTCAACAACGCGACGCGCCCGTTCAGCTTGCGCTTCGTCGTCTCTCAAGAGATAGCGCAGCAGGACATGGGTGTCGATTGCGATCAAGGCGTTTGGTCCCGCGTTCTTTCAATGGTGTCCTGGCGCGACGCCTCGTCTGAAAACGTCGGATCGGCTTCAAGGCGCGCCACGCATCCCCAGGATGAGAAAGGAAGAATGCAGAAGGAAGAAGGAAGAAATGAAAACCAAATCAACACAACCTCTGTCTCCGGGATTCCAGTTGGTAGAAACGTTGACGGGAAGTACGAACGCCCAGTTGTTACCAGGTGGCCTGATTAGGCCGATCCTGAAGTGGCCGCATCAGGTCGATCCTGCAATGGATTCATATGGGCGATCATTGACAATTCTGAAGTAAGAAGGAAGAAATAAAAACAAAATGAAGAAGGAAGAATGCAGAAGGAAGAAGGAAGAGCAGGACAAGCGCATATAACCTCTATTCTCCATCCCGCGATTATTCCATCATGTTCTTCCTTTCTTGTTCCTCCTTCTGCCTTCTGCTATTTTTTCCTTCTTCGTTTTCCCTTCCTCGTTTTTCCTTTTTCCTTCTTCATTTCTCTACATTTCTCTTTGCCGTCCGAATTGAAGCGACGAAAATCGCGGTCAATTCACCGCATTCATTTGTCAGGCCTGCAAGTCGCTCCTCAGGGACGATTCCTGAGTCGACGAGTAGCTCAAGCCAATAACTGGTCTCTTCGACCTCCTTCAAACATTCGCCAGCTTTTGCGATGAACTCCGCTTTGCTCCGCGCACGATATGCCTCCCGGTAATTTGCCCCCACCGACGTTCCGGAACGGATCATTTGTCGGCCAATGACTTGAGCCTCGGCCCGCCTGGGAAGATCCGAATACAGGCGAATGACCTGCAGCGCGAACGCCTTCCTCCGACTCCGAAGATCGGCCACTTCCTCCTTCTACCTATTGCCATTTTCCTTCATATTCAGCCCATCAGTCACACGATTTTCCTTCTTCATTCTTCCTTTTTCCTTAGATTTCATGAATTATCTACTTCCGAGTTCTATATCTCCACTCTCGAGGGCCGAGGCCTGCGGAATACCCTGAGCGTGGCGCCCTACCAGATTGTTGTCAATAAGGTATATATCGGTACACCCCCCGTCAATGCATTATCTTTCGTTGGACGGCGTGGAATGCGCGCGGACGCGGAGAATCCGCTTCTCCGGACGGCGGCTGCGGAATCGTTTCCCCTTGCTTAAGTCTTCGATTAGAGATATTTTCATTTTTACGCACCAGGGCGCTATCGCAGGACCGGAAATCGGCGCGGCATAAGCCGCCGGATTCTGACGCGTCCGGATAGAGCGTGACCAGGTAAGGAGAGGCAGGATGGCGCAGCGATGGAGGGATTGGCTCGCCCAGGCGGAGCACGATTTTGAACAGGCAACGGCTTCTCGCAATGACGGTCGTCATGATTGGGCCTGTTTCGCCGCTCACCAGGCCGCAGAAAAGGCCGTCAAAGCGCTCCATCTCTCAATGGGACAGGAGGCATGGGGCCACGTTGTCGCCCGCCTCCTGTCGGAACTCCCTGAAGCGCCGCCGGAGCAGATTGTCGAGCAAGGACGGGCCCTCGACAATTACTACGTATCGACACGCTACCCGAACGGGCACCCTGAAGGGGCGCCCTACGAACACTACGGACCGTTGCAGAGCGATCAAGGATTGAGATATGCCGGTGACATCCTCAACTTCGTCCGTCAAGCGGTGGCCGGGGAGTGAAACTGTAATTGAAGGGCTTCGCCGCTGGTGCACGGATCAGTCTGAAGAGCGTGGGGACCTGTTGGCATTGGGATATTTCGGATCCTATGCTCGAGGGGACGCGAGTTTCGGCAGTGATCTCGACCTGGTGGCGGTGGTGGAGAACAGTCCCGCTCCATTTTTCGAGCGTGCGCGGTCCTGGCCGACACACACCCTGGCCGTACCCACCGATCTACTTGTTTACACTGCTGAGGAATGGCAGACGCTGTGCGACGACGGAGGCCGTTTCGCCAGTGTCCTCTTAGAAGAAACAGTCTGGTTGGTCGGTCCACGATCGTAACTGGGTGGGGACCAATGAAGATACAGGGAAGACGCCTTATCGAGCTACTCCAGGCTAAGTATCGGGAAGACCCAGAGGGTTTTCGCGAATTCCTGCCGGGAGTCGTAGGTCTTCTTCCGGAACAACCGCCAGAAGGTGGTAGCCGAAGGTCGGTATACGGTCTGACGGAACAGGAAATCGCATTTCACCATGCGGAATTGGCAGAAGTGCTCGGCAAACTGGAAAAGGGTTCGGTAACACCTGAGGAAGCGGCCAGGGGCCTTCAACGTTGTGCCGCCCTGATCCTGGACGATAGCCTGCCTGAAGAAGCAGGATATGAAGAACTGAAGAGCCTGATCAGGGTGGTTCTGGGAAAGTCCTCCGGATCGTACAGGGCGAAGACCACCGTACCGGTTATTGAGGGCAACTACGAAGTTCATGAACGTGTTTCGGCAATTCGAGGCGTGTATCTCGATCTCGACAGTAGCAGGCGCCTCGTATCCGTTAGTATCAATCCCCGGAAGGTGCGGGAGAGGCGAGAATTGATGAAGTTCGTCGGTGCAAGTACAGACCCTCAGCCGGATGTCTCCTTCAGGCACGACGACTACCTCGCATCGGGGGACCCCCATGACACTCGCTGACCGCATATTCCGATGAATCAATGGCAGCCTGATATTCGGCTGCCGTTTCTCGTAGAAAAGCAGCAAAAGGCAGCGATCAGCCAAAGGCGGGGAGAGGGGAGACGTGAGATGACAGCCCGCGCCCATAGGATAACGAAATGGCCTGGCGAAATTTGCCGGCGATATGCGCGCAGACCTCTCCCCCCGGCCCCCTCTCCCGGAGGGAGAGAGGGAGGAAACCAGACGACGATCAACCGATGACAGTTCCCCCCTTCCCCCCGGGAAGGGGGATAGGGGGTAGGTCGGCGGCGGGGGGTTATTGCCCCGTGCGGTTTCATTCCTTGCCGGTGGCATAAAGGAAATTACATTCGGGCAAGGACGTCATCTACCGTCTCCCGTCTTACCGAAGAACGAGGTATTCTATGCCCAAACAGAAACCGGTTCGGATCGGCATCGTGGGACTGGGGCCGCGAGGGAGGCTGTCGTGGATGAAGAACCTGCTGCGGATCGGGACCTGCCGCGTGACGGCATTGTGCGACCGGGTCGATGCCCTGGTGGCGCAGGCGTACCGGGAGGCCGGTGATCCGGACGTCGCGTGCTTCACCGACTATGGAGAGATGCTTGAGAAGGCGGATATCGACGCGGTGGCGATCGTGACCGCGCCGCATGATCAGCCGGACCTGATCTGCCAGGCCATGGAAGCGGGGAAGCACGCGGCCTGCGAGGTGTCGCTGACGTATGACATGGACGACTTATGGCGGGTCGTGGTGGCGGTGGAGCGGAGCGGCCTGAAGTTCCAGATGGCGGAACAGGTGATGTACCACCCGTTTGTGAAAGCATGGCGCCGCCTGGTCCGGGAGGGCGAACTCGGCCATGTCATCTTCGCCCAGGGGCAGTATCTTCACGGGATGACGCCGGACCGGTTCTGGGTCGATTCCGAAACCGGCGAACGCATCGATCTGGATGCCGCCGCGGATCATCCGAGGGCCGCGAAGAGCAGAATGTGGAACTGGTTTCCCCACCCGATCCTGTACATGGCCACCGACCTGGGCCCCATCCTGACGGTTCTGGATGACCGGGTGACGCGGGTGACGTGCATGGGGACGCGGCCCAAGAGCTACTATTACGAAGGGATTCCCGCTTCGGATATCGAGGTCGCGTTGATGCACACCGAAAAGGATACGATCGTCCGGATGGCGGTCGGGTTTACGTACGCGACGCCCCGGGACCACCACTGGTGGCACCTGGAAGGGACGAAGGGAAAGGTGGAGACCGCCCGTTCCGCGGAGATATACGGCGGCCCTCAAGGAGTGGACACGCCGAAGATCTGGCTGGAGAGTTCCGGAGAGGAATCCATGCGGGAGGCCGAGTGGAAGTTTTCCCCGGACGACCTTCCCGAGGCGGCCCGGGGCAGCGGGCACGGGAATATGGACCATTTCGCGCTATCTTCTTTCCTGGACGCCATTCTGGACGATTCGGACCCGCCGCTGAACGTCTACCGGTCGGCGGAACTGACGGCGCCGGCGATCGTGGCCGTTCAGTCCGTGGAACAGGGGAACGCGTGCCTGGACGTCCCGGATTTCAGGCCGTCGGAAACGCGAAAAGCCGGCGAGTTCCCCTTTTACCCCGACTCGTAAAAGAAAACCGTTGAATTGGCCACAAAATGCACAAAAGGCACAGAAGGTGAAGAACCTGTCGCGGAAAACACGTCATATTTGCTTTATTCTCCCGGGAGGGGTAGCCAACACTATGTCAACTCCTGGTAAAAAACGGCACTTGCAGGACCGATGCCACTCAGACCGAATATTGGCGTCGTGCATGTCCAATCAGCAGTTCACAGGCTAAGTTGTTTCTTTTGTGTTTTTGTGCCTTTTGTGGCCATTGCCTTTACGCGTCAATCGGATTGAAGTGACTGTAGCCACAAAAAGCACAAAATGTCGATCGAATTCGGTGAGACGGTAGACGTAAGACGGTAGCGGGCCAAACTCAAAAAACCGGCAGGAGGTATTGCAATGGCATCGGGTTTTCTGGATCGTCTGAAGGACGGACCGGTACTTGGCGACGGCGGGTACTATCTGGAGCTCGAACGGCGTTGCCTGGGCAGTTTCGAAAAAGGGGTGCCCTGGGCCGTACTGGACCACCCGGAGGGTCTGCTCCAATTGCACAGGGAGTTTGCGCTGGCGGGCGCCGAGGTGCTGCAGGCCATGACCTGGGGCGTGGGCAGGATGGACCGGGATGAAGAACTGCACCGCACCGCGGTCGGGCTTGCGAGGGAGGCCGCCGGACCGGAGCGTCTCGTGGCGGGTACGCTCAGCCCGGCCGGCGTCGGACCGTACCAGCGGCGGTCGCCCATTTCCGCGAACGAAAGGCGCGAGGCGCAGGCATTCTTCGAACGGCGGGTGGGCCAGCAGGTCGACGCGGGCGTCGACCTGCTCATCGTGGAGACGTTTTATTCGGTGGAGGAGGCGTCGCTGGGCATGCCATACATCAAGAGCGCCGGGGTGCCCGTCGTGGTGACGCTGGAGTACAAATCGGGGGAGTATACGTCGGACCGGTACCTGCCGGACGAGGCCGCAAAACGGCTCGTGGACCATGGCGCCGACGTGGTGGGCGTGAATTGCGGCCGTCCGTGGTATATGTACAGGGATATCCTGCGGAAGATGATGGGCGCCGTGTCCGTTCCCATCTGCGCCCAACCCCTGGCGTACGTGTTGGAGAACGGTGCGGAGTACACCCGGGAGATCGCCTCGGGCTCCAGCGTCCATTTCGAGCTCCGCCACCAGCCCCGGCGTGAGATGGCCGACTACGCCAGGGACGCGTGGGATATGGGGGTCGATTTCATCGGCGCCTGCTGCGGAGCGTTGCCTTACCATATCCGGGCGATGGCCGAGGCGATCGGGAAGCCGACGGCGATGCCGGATCGACCGGGTCCCTATCAGTTAAGGTAGCGGTGCGACCTGAGACAAGGAGGTTTGCCCTATGTCACGGAATCTCATGGAAATGTTGGACGAGGGGATCGTTCTGGGAGACGGGGGGATGTTCCTGGAGGCGAACTGGAGAGGTTACGATGTGCCCGGCATCATCGGCTCCCACCCGGATGTGCTTCAGCAGATCCACCGGGACTTCTACAGATCGGGTGCCGAGGTGCTCCAGGCGCTGACGTGGTTTACCTCCGGCGCTCAGCTGGAGGAGAAATACGGATGGGGAGACCGCGTGGACGAGATCAACAGGACCGGGATTCGGGCAGCCAAGGAGGGATCGGACTGGGAGACGCCGGTAGGCGGCTGTCTCGTATCCACGATGACCGGTTCCCGTCTGGGAGACCAGGTTTACAATCCGGAGGATCCTTCGTCGGGCGCACGCGCGCAGGCCGAATGGGAAGAACAGATCGCAATTCTCGTCGACGCTGGCGCCGACTTCCTGATCCCGGAGACGTTCTCCCGTCTGGACGAGATGCGGCTGTGCGTGGAAAGCTGTAAGAAAACCGGCCTGCCGACGATGGCGCTCGTGGGCATCGGCAGCCACAAACAGACAAAGGACGGCGCCACCGCGGCGGAGTGCGCCCGCGCCCTCGTGGACGACGGCGCGGACATCGTGGGAACCGTCTGTATCGGGGACCCGGACCAGATGCTGCCGACGACGCTCGAGATGCGGGAAGCGGTGGATGTACCGATCGCCTGCCAGCCGAAAGCATTCAGACAGACGGTCGATACGGAAAACGTGGGCTATGCCGTCCGCCGGCATAGCAATGGCGTCACCCCCGACGATATGGCGGCGTTCGCGCTGAAGGCCAGGGCGGAAGGGATCAACTTCGTGGGTTGTTGTTGCGGCGCCGGTCCGTCCCATATCCGCGCGATGGCCGAAGCGCTGGGGAAGCCGGTGTGAACCGGGTAAATCTCGGAAGGACATCATGAGCCAGAGGTGTCCCGGCGAATTCCGCGTCATCTCCTATGACGTCCCGGACTTCAGCGGGGATCATGCCTGCCACGAACCCGGTGATCCGCATGCTCCCAGAATTGCGCGCCTCAGGGACGACTACGGCCTGGAAGAGCTCGTAGTGGGCTGCGAGACGGAATTCGAGGGATTCCTGGCATTGAAGCGATGGGTCCGCGAACAGTGGGACCACGGGCTCTGGTACAACCGGCCTGAAGTCGACGATGGACTCGGGATTCTGGAGGCCGTGAGCAGGGGGGAACGCTTCTTCTGCGGTTCCTACGCCCGGGTCTTCGTGGATTCGGCGACCGCGCTGGGCTGGCCCGCGCGGATCGTGGCGGTCTCCACTCAGGATTGCGAGGCGCCGCGGGACTACACGACGTGGAACGTGGGGCACGCGGTTGCGGAGGTCTGGTCCAACGAACACCGGAAGTGGGTTGTGATGGACCCGGACGTCAACGTCCACTACGAGCGGGACGGGTCGCCGCTGAACGCGCTGGAGATCCGCGATGCGTGGCTGGACGGGGCCGCGGATGAGGTTGAAATGGTGCAGGATCAGCCGGAATTCGTCATTCCGGACGCCAGGCACGTCCGGCTCGCGCTCCGGGACCCCACCTGCCGGAAAGATTATGACGCGGAGGTCAACGCCGGTTTGTTCGCGAGGTTTCTGCGAAACCGGGTGATGGATTATTATGCCCGGGTCCGGATACTGACGGATCGCCGGACCTGGGAATGGGTGGACCGCAGGTGCCTGCCCACGTTCGTGAGCCATTTCAGACCGCTGGGCCGCATGCAATGGACCTCCAATCTCCCGGATGTGTACTGGACGGTGAATCTGGTGCGCATCTCCACGCAGCCTTCCTGGGACGAGGGCGGCGCCAGGCTGGAGGTAACGCTCTCCCACTGCATGCCGTTCTTCGACCACTACGAATACCGCTTCGACGACGGCGCCTGGAAGCCGTGTGGCGAGCGCTTCGACTGGCCGATGCGGGAGGGGGTCCAGTCGCTGGCCTGCCGGGGCGTGAATTCGATGAAACGCCCAGGGCCTCCCAGCCGCGTCGCGGTGGCGTACGCCCGGCCGCCGAAGGGGACCGGGTATACCTGATAACATGTAATGACGCGCGGGCATGGCGTTTATGCGCCTCCGCGGGGGAAACGGAATGATATCAATCGCGGCTGATTTCGAATGCGGGAACGCGAAGCAGATCCGCCAGATCGCAATCGACCGGTATCGGTTGGAGGTGGTCGGGGACAAGGCCACCTACTGTTACTACTTCTGCTTTGACGTCCGGAATGACGGCCCCGCATCGGCTGTGACCGTTGAAGTGTGGCCTGACTCGCGCTTCGGCCCGGAGGGATTCGTCGCTGCTCTGCCGACCACGGTGTGGGTTGCGTCTGGCGGCGGCGACCGTTTCAAGCCGCTCGACCGCGAACGGGTCCGGAATTCGGAAGAGCCCCTGCTGATTCGTCTGAATCTGAAGGCGAACGAGACGATTCGGGTCGCGAACGCATGGCCCGCGCCGTACAGCGATTCAATGGACACTCTCAGGAGGCTGGCGGAGGAACGCGGCGACCGGTGCGAGGCGTTCACGATCGGCAAATCGGTTCAGGGTCGCGACGTCCACGGTATCCGGGCCGGCGCGTCCGGCAAACCCCGGATTCTGTGCGTGGCCGGCCAGCACGCGGTCGAATTCTCGGGGACGTGGGGAATGCTGGGCATTGCGGATTTCATCACGTCCCTCGTGCCGGACGCCGTCGCCCTCCGGGAGCAGCTTCAGGTGGACGTCCTGCCCGTGGTCAACCCCGATGGAAACGTCATGGGCAGGAACGCGTTCAACGCCGAGGGACTGGACATGTACCGGTCCTTCGGCGAGGACCCGGAAGCGGCCGCGCCCGAAGCCCGCGAGAGTCGCCTGCTGTGGGACAGGCTTCTCGCGGACCGGCCGGCGCTGTGGATGAATATCCACGCCTTTGTGGGCTGGCGGGAGAACGGAGAATACCCTTACGACGGATGGTACGAGGTGGTCGATCCGGTCTTTGAGAATCCCGATCGCGCCCGGCTGTACCAGGCCCTTTGCGATACGATGCGGTTGGAGACCGACGGCATGTCCACCCACGGCAGGGCCAACGTGCATCGCGAGAATACGATGTGCTATCAGATGGCCCGAAGGCTGGGCATTCCCAGCGTATTCTACGAGACGAACGTCGCCACGGCGGGTCCGCACGGTTCCGCCAGGCGCGCGACCCACGTGTTCAAACGAGCGGTCCGTACCCTGCTGAATTACCGGTGAGGCGGGAAGCGCGGAATGTATCGTGCAGTTTACTGGATATTCCTCCTCGTAATCCTTCGCGGCGAAGCGCTGTTCGCGGATTCGCCCCGATTCGTCGACGTGACGGCGTCTTCAGGCATCGACTTCCGGCACGTCCACGGGGGGACGGGCAAGAAGCATTTCGTGGAAACGATGGGATCCGGGGTCGCGTTTCTGGACTACAACAACGACGGCTGGCTGGACGTATTCGCCGTTAACGGGGGGACGTTGCCCGGCTACGCCGGCCCGTCCCCGCAGAACCGGCTGTACCGGAACGCCGGCACGGGTGTGTTCTCCGACGTGACCCGGTTCGCCGGAGTGGGCGAAACGGCCTACGGAATGGGCGTCTGCGCCGGAGACTTCGACAACGACGGGCACGACGACCTGTACGTGACGTGCTACGGGCCGAACAGCCTGTTCCGGAACAACGGAGACGGCACGTTCAGGGACGTCGCGGCACAGGCCGGCGTCTCCGGGGACGCCGTCTGGAGCGTGGGATGTTCCTTTCTGGACGTCGACTCGGATGGATTGCTGGATCTCTACGTGGCCAATTACGTGGACTACGCGATCGGCGCCCCTGAGAAAAGGCTGAGACCTTACGCCTCCCGTTCCGCAACTCCCTCCGAGAGCGAGAGGTTCTATCCCCACCCTGACAACTTCAAGGGGGCCGCGGACCGCCTGTATCGCAACAACGGAAACGGGACGTTTTCGGACGTGACCCGACGGGCCGGCGTCTTCAATCCCGGCGGCAAGGGGATGGGCATGGCATGCGCCGACGTCGACGGGGACGGCGCTCCGGATATCTTCGTGGCCAACGATATGACGCCCAATTTTCTCTACCTGAACCGGGGCGACGGGCGCTTTGTCGACAGAGGTCTTCTATCGGGCCTGGGTTACAGCGGATCGGGCGACCTGCAGTCCAGCATGGGCGCGGACTTCGGCGATTTCAACCGCGACGGCCGCCTGGACCTGGCGATTAGCAATTTCCGGCTGGAGGGCGCCGGGCTCTACCGCAACGAGGGGGCCGGGCTCTTCACGGACGTTTCTTCGATATCCGGCATCAGGGCCCCGACGATCCCCCACGTGGGATGGGGAATCGGCTTTCTGGACTACGACAATGACGGCTGGCCCGACCTTTTGATGGCGCACGGTCACGTGCTCGACAACGCCCACCGGGTGGGGAGCGTCTACAAGCAGCCGGCAATCCTGTTCCGCAACACCGGCGACGGCCGGTTCGTCGACGTGACGCGCGACGTGGAGGACGGCCTGTCCGTACCGCAGCCCGGCCGCGGCGTCGCCTTCGGAGACTTCGACAACGACGGAGACGTGGACGTATTCGTGCTTTCGGTAAACGGCGCCGCGCGCCTCCTGAGAAACGACGTGGGCAACAGGAGCCGGTGGCTGAGGGTGAAGCTGGCGGGCGCCGCGCGGGAGCATTCCGTGGGTTCAACCGGCGCTCCGCGTCTGTCGAACCGCAACGGAATCGGCGCCCGGGTGACGGTCTGGGCCGGCGGCCGGCCGCGGGTCGGCGAAGTCCGAAGCGGATCAAGCTATCTGTCGCAGAACGATTTCCGTCTCCATTTCGGACTCGGCCGGAACGCGATGGTCGATTCCCTCAAGGTCCGTTGGCCCGGTGGCACGGTGGATCGGATCGGGAGCACATCGGCGGACAGGGAGATCGTCGTGAGGGAAGGGGAGACAGGTCCATGACGCTCGGGGGCACGGATTGGCGAAAAGGCGTCCTGCTCGGAATGCTTGCCGCCGTGCTTTTCAACGCACAGGCGCGTGCCGGCCGCCCCAAAGAGATCCGGTACATCGGGCCCCCGGTGAGCACGTTGAACAGCTATCTGTATACCGGGGGGATGTACGCGCAGATCACCCTGGGCACGAAGGAGGGGCTGGTTCAACTGGGTCCGGAGAAAGGGCTGATTCCGGCCCAGTGCGAGCGCTGGGAGGTCTCCGAAGACAGGTTGTCGTATACGTTTTTTCTTCGGCGGGACAACCGATGGTACGACGGCACAACGGTGACCGCGCGGGACTACAGGGCGGCCTTTATCTATCAGATGGAACCGGGGCGGGAGAGCAAATGGCTCTGGGACACGCCGCTGCAGTACGTGGTCAAGGCCATGGATTTCAGGAACGGCGCGGCACGGGAGGACGAGGTGGGCGTGGACGTGCTCGACGAGTTCACGCTGCGCTTCCGCCTGGCGAGGCCGTATCCCGCGTTTCTGAACGCCATGGTCACCGGGAGCATGTTCCCGATTCACCGGGGATCGCTCGAAAAGTACGGAGACGCGTGGCACAAGCTGCCCAACTACCAGGGGAACGGGCCGTACAGGATCGTGGAGTGGGAACTCAATTCCCATATCATCCTGGAGGCGAATCCGCGGTACAACCTGCCGCGAGGCAATCTGGAGCGGATCCACAGCCGATTCGCGGGCAGACCGCTGGAAGGGTACCAGAGCGGAGAGATCGACTTCGCGTTGCTGGCGTCGATCGCCGATATCTACTACGCCAGGCGCCATCCCGAGCTGGGCGATGAACTGGTCCTGACGCCCACGAGCGGGCTTTCCTACGTAAGATTCCTGTTCTCGGAGCATCCGGTTTACTGGGACGCGCGGGTGCGCCGGGCGATTGCGCTCGGATTCGACAAGCGCCGGATCGTGGAGTCGATCTTTCTCGGGCGGGAGACGCCGATGCATATGCTCTCCACGCCGGCGATGCCGGATTGGGATCCCGACGTGGGGATGAGATTCAACGTGGAAGAAGCCCGCCGCCTGCTGTCGGAGGCGGGATACCCCGGTGGCGAGGGCATTCCCGAATCGGTGATTCTGATTCCGTCGTACCTGGCGCCCGAGATGGTCTCGCAGTTCGTGGTGATCGCCGCGATGCTGGAAGAAAACCTGGGCATCCGGTTCCGGATCGACAATCAGGAACTGGGCGTGTACGCCGATAAACGGGTTTCCCTGAATCCTTCCGGGTATACGGGGATGTGCTTTGCGGCCTCGGGAGCGCCGTGGCCGAACCCCATCTACGGCACGCAATGGATCGAAAACGTCCAGTGGACGGAGGATCCCGGGGTCTACGGCGCCTGGTGGGAGGGACAGCGCCGGATCCTGCAGATCCGGTCGGGGATGACCCCGCTTGAGGGCGGCGAGAATCTCGAGGAATTCCAGCCTGTTCACCGCCTGGTCGAGGCGTACGCGGACTCGGTGACGGCGCTCTTCGCGAACGGCCGGCACGGTCCGCGCCTGCGCCGGCAGGCGGAGGAGGCGATGAGCGGTTGGCGGCAGACCGCGGACGAGATCCTGAGGACGGCGGGCGAGCCGGACGCGGACCTGGAATGGTGCTGGAAGGCGCTCAACGTCACGCTTCTGCAAGCCCGTCAATACTATTTCCAGTGGTCGAACACCAGCGACCTGCGCTGGCGCCTGGAGGAGATGCGCCAGGAAGCGCATTACGCGCGCGAATCGTCCCGCCAGGCGGAGATCAACCGCGAAGTGCACCGGCTGGTGCAGGCTTTCTCCTGGGATTTCCCGCTCCACGTCGCCAATGCCACCGCGCTGGTCAGGCCCTACGTGAAGGGGCTGAGATTCTGCGCGTACTGGTGGGCAAATCCCATGTATCTCAAGTGGATCGATATCGATGACGACGGGGCGACGGCAGCCAGGAACGCGGTGGTCGACTAGGAGGCCGTCAGCGCCGCGTTCATGCCGAAGCGAATTCGAGCTGGAGCGTCGTTATGGTGATGTTCTTCTTCCGCCGGGTCGGCCAGATTTTCGTGAGTCTGGTCGCGATCCTGGTCATCACGTTCTACCTGATGCACGCCGCGCCCGGTGATTTCTTCAACATCGAACGGCTGATGAACCAGCAGGTGACGGGCAGCCGGCTGAGTCAGTTCGAGGAAAAGAGCCAGACGCTCATGCTATGGGAGGAGCGCTACGGCGAAAATACGCCCGTCTGGAAGCAGATCCTGATCTATCTGCGCCACGCGGCCGTCCTGGACTTCGGACCGTCGTTCCGCTACCCGGATACGACCATCCAGGAGATGATGAAACGGGCCTTCCCGCGGACGTTCGTCCTGGCCTTCTCTCCGATGCTTCTGGCGCTTCTGATCGGCATCCCCATGGGCATCGGGGCGGCGCTGTACCGGAACTCGTGGATCGACCGTGTCACCATGTTCGTTTCCATGCTGGGCATCTGCATCCCGTCTTACGTCATCGCCCTGCTGGTGATCGTCTTTTTCGCCGTCACGCTTCAGTTGTTCCCCACGTCCGGGTGGGGGACCTGGGAGTACGCCGTCCTGCCTGTCATGGCGATGGTCTTCCAACCCGTTGCAGGCATCGCCCGATACGTCCGGGTGAGCCTGATCAAGGAGATGGGCGAAGACTACGTGCGGACGGTCTTCTCGAAGGGCGGAAACCGCAACAAGGCGGTTTTTCGCCACGCGCTCCGGAATTCGCTGATCCCCCTCCTGACGATTAGCGGCCCTCAGTTCGCCAATCTGATGGTGAGCACCGCCTTCATCGAGGAAATCTTCAATATCCCCGGCCTGGGCAAGCTGTTCGTGGCCGCCGCGGGGACCCGGGACTATCCGATGATCATCACGTCGACCCTGTTTTTCGGTTTTCTGATTATGCTGATGAACCTGCTGGTGGATATCGGGTACGCGCTGATCGATCCGCGGATACGGGCGAGTTATAGAGGAAAAGGGGGATAACGCGTGGCCGCGCTGAATCCGGTCGGACGTCCGCCGTCCGATGCAGACGAGTCGTCGCCCGCGCCGCGGATTTCATATTGGGGCGCCGTCTGGCAACGATTCTCCTCGAACCGTCTGGCCGTGCTGAGCCTGGGGTTCGTGATCGTGATGGTTCTGGTCGCGGCCCTGGCGGATCTCATTGCGCCGTACGGGTACAACCAGATCGACCTGGACAACGCGTACCAGTCCCCGTCCTGGCGGCACGTCGCGGGGACCGACGAGGTGGGGCGGGACATCTTCAGCCGCCTGATCTTCAGCCTTCAGACGGCCCTGGCCGTTGCGTTCGGCGCCACGGTGATCTCGGTGGCGATCGGCGGGCTTATCGGCGCGGTCGCGGGGTACGCCGGCGGCGTCGTGGACAACGTGCTGATGCGGTTTACGGACGTGATGTACGCGTTTCCCGGGTTTCTGTTCAGCATCATCCTGGTGTCGGTCCTCGGCAGGGGCATCGTGACGATATTCATCGCCATCGCGGCCACGGGCTGGGTCGGGTTCGCCCGGCTGATGCGCGCCCAGGTCTTGTCCATCAAAAACCTGGAATACGTGGAGTCTGCGCGGGCGCTGGGGGCGACCCATCCATACGCGATCCGGCGTTACATTCTTCCGAATTCCTTCGGTCCGCTGATCGTCGCGATCGCGTTCATGGTCCCCACCCTGATGATGACCGAGTCGGCGCTGAGTCTGCTCGGGCTGGGGGTGATGCCCCCGCGGCCGAGTTGGGGGGTGCTGATCCAGGTGGGGAGCCTGAATTTCAGGGCTTTTCCCTACCAGCTCACGTGGCCGGCCGCCACGTTTGCGCTCGCGCTTCTGGCTTTCACGTATCTGGGCGACGGGCTGAACGACGCATTCAACCCCAAAGAGTAAGTCCTGAGTCGGACTCTGTGAGGCGCGTCCGTGTCCACGCTGCTCGACGTCCGAAACCTGAAGACCTATTTCTATCGCCGCGACGGCGTGGTGAGGGCGGTGGACGGCATCTCATACGTCGTTCGCGAACGGGAGAGCGTGGGCGTCGTCGGGGAAAGCGGCAGCGGCAAGAGCGTGAGCATGCTGTCCGTCGTCAGGCTGATCGGAGGACGGGGGAAGATTGTAGCCGGAAAGGTCGTTTTCAACGGACGCAACCTGCTGGAACTGGACGAAAGGGCGCTTCAGGAGATTCGCGGCAACGACGTCGGGTTCATCTTTCAGAACCCCCAGACGTCGCTCAACCCCACGATGCGCAGCGGGCCGCAGATCGCCGAACCCCTTCTGTGGCACGGGCGCGCCGACCGGAAGCAGTCCTTCGAGCGCGCGGTCTCGCTGCTGGAAGAGGTGGGCATTCCCGCGCCGGCGCTGCGCTACCGGAACTACCCGTTCGAACTCTCGGGAGGGATGAAACAGCGCGTGATGATCGCGGTGGCGTTGAGCTGCGAGCCGAAGCTGATGATTGCGGACGAACCCACGACCGCGCTGGACGTCACGACACAGGCGCAGATCATGGACCTGATGAACCGGATGAAGGCCGCGCACGGGATGTCAACCGTGCTGATTACCCACGATTTCGGGCTCGCCGCGGAATTCAGCGACAGGATCGTCGTGATGTACGCCGGAAGAGTGGCCGAAATTGCGCCCACCCGCGTATTCCTGAATTCCCCGAGGCACCCGTACTCCATCGGGTTGCTGGAAAACGCGAAGATGGTCCGAGGGCGTCTGGATACCATCCCCGGGCAGCCTCCCGACATGACCCGGCCGCCGTCGGGATGCCGATTCCATCCCCGCTGTCCCCGCGCCACGGACCAATGCCGGGAAGAGGACCCTGGAATGACCAGGATATCGGACGACCATTCCGTCTTCTGCTGGCACCACGACGCGTAAGGATGTGTCCCGCGATATCAAAAGTCCTTCAGCAGCCCCGCCCGGTCCGCGTAGTCGAAGAATCGGAGCAGATCGCGCCAGATGACGCTGATGGAATCGCCCGTGGCGCGGATGACCTCGTACCCGAATCTCGTCTTGTCGAAATGTCCCACGGACGGGAAGGTGGATATCATGTTCATTTCGATGTCCCGCAGGCCGGCGTGAACGTATTTCTCGTCGCCCGTGATTTCCCACCCGTAGCCGATGCTCTCCCGCAGGGCTGAGAAACCGATATAGCTCATCGGTGTCTCGTTACCGGGCATGGACAGATAGAGCCCTTCCGGCGTGCGGACGTCTTCGCTTGCCAGGAAGTCGCATATCCTCAGGAAAGAGTCCCTGCTCAGGGGATTCCCGAAGGTCTGGTAGTGGTATGCCAGACCGGTTGCGGCGATGCTGCCCATCACCGCCTGCTGGTAGGGGATCGGTCCCCATCCGCCGCTGCAGCCGCCGTTGGGTTCCAGCGGGTCCGGTCCCTCCGAAAAGGACGCCGCAATCGTCTCCGCGGCCTCGGCGTACCGCTTTTCCCCGATTGCCCGGTACACGCTGCACAGCGCGATCAACGGCCACCCCCGGTCCCTTGCGCCGCGCCGTCCGTCGCCCGCCGCCACCTTCCTGCAGATCAGATCCGCCACGCCGCGCGCGGCTTCCAGCGCCGGAGCATACCCGCAATAATAGTAGTACGATAGAAACCCCTCCGCCCACATGTGGGAGAGGTGGCAGTTGGGCTTCCCGTCCGCCCCGACGTGAAAGGCGCCATGGGAGGTCCATCCGCCCTGCTCGTCGAAATGATCGTCGAAATGGATGACGTCCAGGTCCATCACGTGCCGGATCGCGGATTCGAAGGCGTCGAGATAGAGATAATTGCCGGTGCGTACAAGCTGGAGGTACACGGTCTGGCCGAAGTCGTGCTCGCAGTTGGCCATGAAATCCACGCGTCCCCAGGATGCGCTCATCAGCTGCTCGTAGTCGCCGTAGTCCATCATCCCCAGGCGCCGGTCGTATCCCAGGAATTGCTCGAATTCCAGGCGGAACTTCTGCTCGATACCCTTGTATTTCTCCGGTTGATAGCGGAACACGGGCCCGATCGCTCCGGAATCGATAAACCAGTCCGGAGAGGAGAAAACGACGGGAAACTGGTACGCGAAGTGCCAGTCCGCCAGCCGTGCCCGGGCGGCCCCGCCGGTGTACGCCCGCAGCTTGACCTGATGCGACTTGGCCTGTCCCTGGAAAATCGCAAGCGGCCCCGCCGCCTCGGGCCAGAGATCCAGAACGACTTTGCCGGCGTCCGCGGAGAAGCCCTTGGGCCACTGCTGCACGAATTTTCGAACCGAGGCCGCGACCCCGCCTTCGCTGTCCCCCGCGGAAACCCATCCGTGCGAACGGCCGACCGCTGTCTCGCCGTCGTACACGTCGGCGTCGATCATGGCGTCGTACATGGCCGTACGCGGGGCGTCGGTCAACAGGCCTCGAATCGGTCGATCCGACGTGATCAGGCCCTGGTTCCCAACCGTGGCAATGGGACAGGTTGCGAATTCGCCGGCGCCGCCGACGGCGTGTGCCACAACAAGCCGCACCGCCCGCAGCTGTCGCAGACGCGGACTTTCCAGGTCCACGCTCGGGGTACCGATCCCCTGGGCGAGTTTCAGCCGTTCCGGAACGTCCCGGTAGGGCTCATCGTGGATGAACTGGTACTCCACCTCCAGGTCTTCCGCGCCGGCGAATACCGTAACCCGGAAAACGAGTGAAAACAGCTTCCGACCGGCCTCGTCACGGTGCGTGCCGTTCCTGCTGACCACCAGCATTCTTCCGGTGGATCTCTCAACGCGGGGTTCTCCGTCGAGCTGGCTCGTGAAAACGTCGCCCGTTTCGTCTTCGATCTCCGCGCTTAGCGTCCGGATACACGCCCTGCCTCTCCTGCCGCACTCGACCAGAAACGCCTGTCCGGAAGCAGGAAGGACAAATCGCAGAACACCGTTGTCGACCTCGATTCCCGTCTCTGTCTTCGAAATCGTAATCCGGGGATCCACGTCGGGTTCCAACGGGTCCTCGGCCCACGTCAGCGCATAATTCTTCCTTCCATTCCCGTCAAAGTCCACGGGAAACTGGAGCAAGACCCACTTCACGGACCCATCGGGCCATCGGGCCAGTTCATCCGTACCGAGAGGCAGCACGCGACCTGTCTCGTCCTTCAGGGTCAGCCTCCCGGAGTCCGTCAGGGCGCCCTCCGGGAACGGGATTCCCCTGCAGAGCCACTCTTCACGGCGCGGCGTCCGGATTTCATTCGCCAGCGTGATATCTACAGCCATAAGACGATCCTTTCCGTATCGATCAACGGTTTGTGCGCAGACGCGTCTCTCACGGCCGCCCCACAATTCGCAAGCCCTGATTGTGCTTGCATCCGGGGGTACCCTGGCCTACTTTTCGACGGGACGGCGGTTACGCACAGGTGCGCCGGTCTGCGAATGGCGGGAACGCCAGGACAAAAACGACGTCGCCGATCCAATATATGTTGCATGATTTTGGGTTTCAACACCTTTTCGCGATTCAGAAAACCGAACGACCACGCATTCGGAGGCGGGACGATGCCGGAGCCGCTATTGCGGGTTGTGGACCTGAAGATGCATTTCGACCAGGGCAGGGACGTGGTGAAAGCCGTGGACGGCGTCACGTTTCAGATCCACCGGAACCAGACCTTCGGCCTGGTCGGTGAAAGCGGCAGCGGAAAATCGACCCTCGCCCGCGCGGTCCTGCGGCTGCACGAGCCCACCGAGGGTCGGGTGTATTTCGAGGGACGCGACGTGTGCGCGCTCTCCGACAGGGAACTGCGCGCGCTTCGGCGGGAAATGCAGATTGTCTTTCAGGACCCCCTGTCGTCTCTGAACCCGATGATGAGCGTGGGCGCCATCGTGGGAGACGCCCTCGCGATTCACAGGGTGGGGACCAGGCGGGAGCGGGAGGAGGAAGTGGGCAGGCTGCTGGACCTGGTTGGCGTGGGGCGGCAGTTCGCCGACGCGTTTCCGCACGAGTTCTCCGGCGGGCAGCAGCAGCGCGTCTCGATCGCCCGCGCGCTGGCGCTGAAACCGCAGTTCGTCATCTGCGACGAGCCGGTTTCCTCGCTGGATCTGTCCATCCAGGCGCAGATTCTGAACCTCCTGGAATCCCTGCAGGGACGTTTCGGCCTGGCGTACCTGTTCATTTCGCACGACCTGAAAGTCGTGGAGCGCCTCTCGGATATCGTGGGTGTCATGTACCTGGGGAGGCTGGTGGAGGTGGGGCCGACCGAAGCGCTGTACGGGAGGCCGCGCCATCCGTACACGCAGATTCTCCTGGCGTCGGCGCCGCGTCTCGAGCCTGGCGCGCGGACCGACCGCATCATCCTCGAAGGGGAAGTGCCCAGTCCCATCGATCCCCCGTCGGGCTGCGCGTTTCATCCACGCTGCCCGTACCGCATGGACCGGTGCAGTCAGGAGATCCCACGGCTGACGCAGGTCGAGCCGGGGCATCGGGCCGCTTGTTTTCTCACGGAAGGAGGAATCGGATGAAACCTGAACGGGTCCGGGTGACCTATGCGCAGCCGGCGTCGCCGCGTTTCGACGTGGAGTTGATCACGGATACGGCCGGGCATCTGCAGACCGGCGGCAGCGGCGCGAGTTGCTGGGGATACAACCAGTCCAATATCGTCCGCGCGGGAGAGGACGTCTACGCGCTGAGCTGGCGGGACGACATGACGCTTGTGGTCTTCCGCCGCGTCGGCGACGGGCGGTGGGAGGCCAGCGACCCCCTGCCTCCCGTGCCCCAGAACGGCAACCTGCTCGTGGACGGCGCCGGGCGGCTGCACGTGATTGCGGGCGCGAACGCCAGTTACCACGCCATCTTCGACCCGCCCGGGCAGGTGGAGAGGTTCGCCATACAGGAATACGCGACGGCCGACAGCCGGTTCGGCGCGTCGATCGACGCCGCCGGCCGGATCTTCGTGGCCGGAGGGCTTCCAACGATGGCGTGGTACGTGCTTGATCCCGAAAACGACTATCGCCCGATGGTCTCGGGCAGCGTGGAACACGAACGGAACCGCGGGTATCACTTCGTCATCCTCAACGGCGCCGAGGCGCACTCGATTTCCAGCGACGACTATTTCCTCGAGGGCGAACAGTTTCCCAACCAGACGATTAAACTCAGGGACGCCGAGACGGGAATGGTGAACATGGTTGAAACGCCCCGCGGGATCTACCCCGTCCTGAAGGCTTATTATTACTACTGTCCGGACGTGTTCGGAGCGCCGGATGACTGGCGAATGACCGTAATCAGCGACGTGTCCGATACGTTCGACGGGCGCGCCCGGGGGACGACCGATCACCAGGACCTGATGTTGGATACGCGGGGGCGGGCGCACCTCACGTACTACGAAAACCGGCAGCCGGCCACCACGGTCTGGGCCGGACGGGGGCAGGATCCGGGGAACAGTCTTCTCTACCACGCGGTGGGGGACCCCGGCGGTCCGTTCGAACACTTCTGTATAGGCAACTTCAACGGGGGCCGGGTCTACCAGGCCCCGGACGGCCGGTTTCACTATTTCCTGACGCGCGGGGGCAGAGGCAACGCGGAGGGGGTCTGGTACGCGACGGGCGAAGACGGAGCGTGGGACCGGATCAGCGAACCGGTACAGCTGGAAATGCCGTCGCGGCTGTGGCACTTCTTTACCAACGCGACCCGAGCGGGCGGGACCCATACGCCCTTTGTGGACTGCTACTGGACGGGGCCTTCCGAGCAGAACAGCAACGAGGTCTACTACGGCCGGCTCACGCCGCCTGCGGGATGACTCCCGTCGACTCCGGAAACGGGCGCCGGCCTCCACCGACGAAGCCGTTCAGTTTTCTTCCAGGCGGGAGAGGGCCGCGGCGGCGTCCGCGTCCGACGGGTCGATCGCCAGAACGCGCTTCAGCGCCCGCCGGGTCGCGTCGATCCGGCCGTCCCGCTGGTAGAGCGCGGCCAGCGACCTGTGCGCCGCGACGAGGTTTGCGTCCCGTCGAACCGCCTGCTCGAACGCGGCCGTCGCCTCCCGCCAGTGCCGCTGGCGTTCGTGCACCGCGCCGAGCGCGAGGAAGTAGCGCGGCGACGGGGATAGCCTCACGACCCGTTTCAGCGCCCTCTCGGCGGTTTCCAGGTCGCCGGTTTCCGCGGCCGCCACGGCCAGCCCGACGTGCGCGCCGATGAACGCGCTGTCCCGCTCCACGGCCCGGCCGAACGCGTCCGCAGCTTCTCGCGCGCGTCCCCGGGCAGCGTAGATCCGCCCGAGGCGTTCGTGCAGTTCGGGGTCTTCAGGGCGCCGGAGAACCGCCCGTTCCAGCACGTCCAGCCTGTGCCCTTCTCTTGACAGCCGCTCGAATTCCTCCAGTTCCCGTCTTCCTTCTTCAGTCCGCCCCTGAAGCATACAGGCGCGTCCAAGGCCGTAACGGGCCCTGGCGTGATCCGGGTTGAGCGCGATTGCGCGGCGGAACGCCGCCTCGGCCTCGGCCGGGCGGCCGAGCTTGAGCAGCGCGTCGCCCAGGCCGAAGAGGGCGCTCGTGTGCGCCGGCGCGTACCGCACGGCCTCGCGGTACGCCTCGACCGCCCTTCGGTCCTCGCCAATCGCTGCAAATGCCGCGGCGAGGGTCGAACGCGCATCCGAGAAATCAGGCGTCAGACGGATTGCCCGCTGAAGCGCGGGAACGGCCTCCCGGGACCTTCCCAGAAGCAACAGCGCCCTGCCCAGCAGATAGGGCGCGTCCTGGTTCGAAGGGTCTGCCGTTTCAGCCCTCCGAAAGGCGTCGGCGGCGCGCGACGCGTTGCCCCTGGCGGCCTCAACGTCTCCAAGCCCCTGCCACGCGGTCGATGAGGCGGGATCGATGGCAACCGCGCGGCGATACGCTTCATGGGCTCTGTCCAGGCGGAGCAGGCGCTTGTAGTAGGCCGCCAGTTCCAGCCAGGCCGGCGCAAGTCCCGGTTCAAGGGATACCGACCGTCTCAGGGCAGCCTCCCCGATCTTGCCGTTGCCTCTCTTCAACGCGACCGCGCCCAGTCTGTACTGAAGCTCGGCGCTGTGGGGCGCCAGTTCCGCGGCGCGTTTGAACGCCTCGGCGGCCGCCGGAAGGTCCTTCCGGGCCACGGCGAGGAGTCCCAGGGCGCGGTGCGCGTCCGGAAGGTCGGGCGCCAGTTCCGCGGCGCGTCGGTACGCGTTTCCGGCCTCTGCAAGTGCTCCCATTTTCTGATACACCGCGCCCAGGACAACGTGGGTGTTCCGGTATTCAGGCTCCAGACGGGCCGCGCGTTTCAGCATTTCGGCGGCGTCGCCCAGCCGGCCCATCTGGGCGTTCAGGATGCCGAAGTTGTGCCACACCTCCGCCGATTCAGGGGCCAGTTCGGCTGCCCTGGCCATTTCACGTGAAGCTTCTCCCAGCCGGCCGGCGCCCGCGTGGACGAGACCCGCCTCGAGCGCCGCGCGCGCTTCGGGCGACATCCCGGTCGCGGCGCCTGAGCCGCCGTTCGCCAGCCAGGCTACGAAGAGGGCCGCCAGGAAGAAGGCGACCTTCCTCGCGCGCCTTCCATGCCGATCCATCGGGACCGTCCTCTTGAGGGGGTTCATTCCGTCGGGTAGACCCGCGTTCGCGGAGCAGAAGATACTTTCGCGCACGGGACGCGCGCAACCGAAAAAGACGGGAAGGACCGTACTTCGCGCAACGAATTTTTCTCTTGGATTCGTATTTAGGTGGAGTTATATTCCTTATTTGAAGGGATATAATTTCGCGCAGATTCGAATTTCGCCGGCCGGTCTGCTATGGCCGATGCTTCCCTCGATTGCGCAGTCAGAACGATACTTTCATCGCCGCAGTGGGAAAAAGGAGGTTCGCTGTTATGAGAGCAATTGGGAGATTCAGGACGTCGCTCAGCGCGGTCCTGGGCGTATCTCTGGTTTTCGGATTCGGCCTGACGCCCACGGCGAAGACAGAGGCGCAGGAGTTGCGCTACGCGCTCGGCGTCCACGGATCCATGTTGCGGCCGGCAGGTCCGCTCAAGGGCTGGTACAATATCTCGCCGGCTTTCATCGGTCAACTCACGTACCAGGTGTCAGATCGAACGATGACGGAGGTCGAAGTCACGTACTCGCCGCTCTCAGACGCCGGTCTCTCCGACCGCCAGTTCACCTGGCACAACGGACTGGGGTCCGCGAGCGGTTCCCTGGTGAAGAGTCCCGGCGCCGAGGCGAATATGTGGATCGGCGGCATCGTGGTCAACGGTTTGCGTTCATTCAAGCCCGACCGGACGGGGCAGAGCGTTCCTTACGTCGCCGCCGGCATCGGGTTCCTGAGGTATACCCACGAAGTGTCGGGTCTGATCTGGCCGGGGCAGGTGGGCGAACAGATCCGGACGGACGCGCAGGGCATGGTGGAAACCACGGTGGACGAGGACGTGGCGCTCTCGATCAACACGGGGCTGGGCTTCTACCGCCGCACCTCCGACCAGTTCCTGGTGGACTTCAGGGTCCGCTGGAACGTATCGATGGGCGAATTGAGGCCCTACGAAGACTGGGACCTGAAGAAGACGTTTCCGATTTTCAGTTTCAACCTGATGGTCGGAATCAAGTACTTCATGCGTTAGTGTTCTGTCTCGGAAATCAGTTGCCTGAATTCGGCGGCAGAGTCACCCGGCTCGCAAGGCGCCGGAGCGCAGGCGACCTGCGAAAGGTCGGCGTGCGGGGGGAACGCAGCGAGACGGGATGAATCTGCCGCCGAATGGTGAGGTATTTTCGGGACAGGACACTGGATGTACACCCGGCCCTCAGCGGTTGTTCTGCTCGTCGTCCTTGCGGTGTGCTGGGGAGCGGAGTCGCGGCCGAAACGCGTGTTTCAGGTCCCCAACGCCAACGCGGCCCGATGCCGCACCTGCCACGTCGACCGTGGCCGGACGACCACCAGACTGGACATACCGCTCTCGGAATCGACGCATGAAGCCGCCAACGAAGGCGACGAGATCTGCGCCAGCTGCCACGCGCACACTGGAGGAGGCGGTCCGCTGAATGCCTTCGGCGTGACCGTCAGGAAGGGGTTCCTGTCCGAGGCGGGATATTCCGGAAACGTGGTGTGGGGGCCGGGCCTCGCGCAGCTGGACTCGGACCGGGACGGATTCACGAACGGAATGGAACTCGGGGATCCGGCCGGCGCATGGCGTCCCGGCGACCCGGCGCCCGGCAGGCTGCTTTCGCTCAGCAACCCCGGCGTCTTCAGCAGCGTTCCGGTGATATCGCGGAGCCGGTCGGACTTCAACGCGGACGGCAAGGTCGACTTTGCGGACTTCTCCAGCTTTGCCGCGGCATTCGGCGCGAGCCGCGGTGACGTTGAATTCAATCCGATATTCGACCTGAACGAAAACGGCGCCGTGGATTTTCAGGACTTTATTGCATTTGCCGGAGACTTCGGAGCAACCGAATGAATCCGCCTCCGGACGCCTGAGCGAGATTGATTGAATCCGCGCTAACCGGTTTCACAACGGAGGACTGCCTATGGAGAGGATCACGGCACGGGGGTACTTCGAAGGTTATATCGCACACTGAGTTTTCCATCCACATTTCCGATCCGTCAGCGCAGGTGAACGGGCGTTGACCGGCGGGACGGTCGAAAGATTCTTCAGCCAAGGAGTTGGCGTATGAAGCGTGGATTTACGGTTTTGGGCACAATTGTGGCGTTATGCCTGCTGGTCGGGCCGGCGCGGTCCCAGACCTTCTACGGCAAGATCGCCGGACAGGTGACCGATGCCGACGGCGGCGCCCTGCCGGGAGCCAACGTGGTGGTCGACGGGACGCGTTTTGGAGCGACGTCCGACAGCGACGGGTATTACGCCATCATCGGTGTCGAGCCCGGGTTCTATACCCTGAAGGCATCGATGGTCGGTTACGAGGCAGTGGTGCGGGAGCGTGTCAAGGTGGCCGCCGGCTTGACGTCCGTGTCCGATTTCACGCTCCGGGAATCGGCGCTGGAAGCCGCGGAGATTGTGGTCAGGGCGGAGCGGCCCCTCGTGGAGGTGGACCGGACCTCCAGCGAGACGAAGATCTCCTCGCAGGAGATCGAACAGGTACCCATCATCAGGGGCGTCAAAGAACACCTGCAGTACGCCGTGGGCACGAACGTGAACGACAGTCCAGGCAACGGCGTCCGCATCCGGCATATGAGCTATTATTCGATGCGCGCCGCGCAGACCTGGACGTTCGACGGCATCGAGTTGATGAACCTCGACACGTCGCAGCAGACGGGTGTCCGGCAGTATACGAACCTGCCGGTAACGGCCGTCGGTGAAATGGGGCTGGTCAGGGGCGGCGCGGACGCCTCGCAGGCCTCGTCGCCGGCGGGCGTGGTGAACATCATCAGCAGGGAGGGTACCCGGATCTACCGCGGCGGCCTCGACCTCCGGGTGGAATTGCCCGGCAAACGGCACCGCGGTCCGAACGTGTACGACGCGACGCCGGGGCAGCGGGGCGGGGCGAACGGGTACTGGCGCGACAGGCTGCAGTGGAACAACTCGGAATGGGTGAACGAGAAAGATCCGGACACCGGACAGTTGATCCACGTCAAGCAGGACTACGAGAGTTCCGTCGGACACCTCGTGGAAGGCTGGGTCACCGGCCCGCTGGGCGATAACGCCACCTTCGTGGTGAGCGGGAAGACCAGCCGCGCCAAAATCAACCTGCCCGCGCCCACGCTGACGGGGCTGCGCCAGCACAGCATCTTCGGGAAAATCAGCTTTACCCCGTCGCCCAACCTCAAGGTCAAGGTGGGCTTCAACCAGTCCAACGAACCCACCTTCTTCGGGGACGCCAACCGGTCGGTCGGGGGAAACCTCTTCCTTCTCAACGGAACGACGGGGTACCAGCAGAACCGGGTCAACCGGATCTTCTACGTGACGGGCACGCAAAGCATCAACCCCCGGATGTTCCACGAATTCCAGGTGGGTTACTACGGTACGAAGACCGATCCCGGGGAAGACGTGCCTGCCACAACGACGTCCTGGCGCAGGGACAAGCTGGGTCAGTTCAATATAGACCGGGACCGCCGGCGCATCGTAGTAGAAGACAATCAAAGGTACAACTTCCGCTACGATTTCACCGGGCAGCTGACCAGGCGGAACCTGTTCAAGGCCGGGTTCGTTTTTCAGAATATGAACAACCTCAACTGGGACTACAACCGGTCCAGCGCAACCAACGCCACGATAAAGATCATGGCGGGGAACAGCGAGCCGGGCAAGCGGTATACGGTAAACCGGCTGGCGGCGTACGTGGACGAGAAGCTGGAGTTCCAGGGACTGGTGCTGCACGCCGGCCTGCGTTTCGACAGTTTCTGGGGCGGGCCCGAGCGGACGTTGTCCGGTTTTATGAAGACATTGCCGGGCTGGAGGACCTACAAGGCATGGCGCACGGGGCGGGTGCCGCTGGCGAAGACCCGGCCGATGACGAGCCTCTCGCCGCGTATCGGCCTGTCCCACCCGATCACGGACCGGTCCACCGTGCGGTACTCCTATGGCGTGTACTACAAGCCCCCGCAGTTCTCGCTGCTGTGGCTGGAGCCCTGGACCACGTCCGACGCGGAGAACCACCCCGAACTGGATGACGTCTGGTACGATCTGAACTGGATCGGGGGCGGGCAGTGGCGCCTGGACGGCGGATACCAGAATCCGGGCGGGCTGCCGAATACCGCCGAGTTCGAGGTGACCGGGGAGTGGAACTTCGTCAGCGACTTCGTGATGGAGCTTTCCACCTACTACCGCCGGACCGAGCGTGTGGGTTCCGGGGGCGTACACTATTTCCGGGACCCGGTGCAGACCCTTACCTACGTCGGCCACAGGGGTCCCAACGCCCGCCTCGAGACCAAGGGAATCGAGATGGGCTTCACCAAGGCCTTTTCTCACAATTTCTCCTTCAGGGTAGGGCTCGACGTGAGTTGGGCGCTGTTCAACTGGTCGGGCGGCTCCCAGCTTGTCATCAATACGTACCCGGACTCCAATTACATTGCCAGTTCGAAGTACTTTATGGTTGATGCAAACGACGAAATCGTGCGGCTGACCGACGAAGAAATCCGGTCGATCGGCCACAGGGCGAATGAGGTGATCCGGAAAAAGCATGCAGACGGGACCACGTTCGTCGGGGCGTGGGGAACAAACCGAATCGATGCGATACGCCCCTGGCATGAATATCCCGGCCTGAGCGAATCGGAGAAGCAGGAGATGCAGAACCTCTGGTTCGAGGACGTCTGGCGCCAGGTCGACGCCTTCCGCGGGCAGCCCCCGACCACGAACGCTTCCTTCCAGTTCCTGTGGTCCACGCCGATGGACTGGGGCCCCGGAGAACCCATTGGCGGCGCAAAGATCCTGGGCGGCATCCAGGCCAACGTCGTCTGGCGGCTGGACAACGGGCGGCAGTTCCAGATCACCCTGCCGGGCACGAGTGTGCAGACCGCCCGCAACCGGCCCGTTTTCGTGCGGACGGACCTCAACTTCCAGAAGTCGTTCCGAATCGGGGCAACCACTCCCACGATCTACGCCGAGGTGTTTAACCTGTTCAACACGTTTTACGACGCATCCTCCGGCTCCAATTACGTGCGCTGGGGCCTGAAGAAGCCCACACCAAACGACACGAATTACCTGAAATACGGCGACTCCAACTTCAGGCGCGGCGGAACGCCGAGGTACGTGAATATGGGCGTGCGGATCGGTTTCTAGGTATGTATCTGACGCCGGGGCGGCGCGGCTGCCCCGGCGCAATCAGGCGGGGAGACAATCCATGAGACGCATATACATCATTACAGGCGCACTCCTGATCGCAGGCGCGTTCTGGCGTCCGGCCGAGGCCCAGCGGGCGACCATCTCCAATCTGGCCGGTGAATCCCTGACGCCCCGGCACCTCGCGCGCGGCACCCTCTGGCACAGCTTTCTCAGCACGGGCGCCGAGGGGGCTCGGCCGGTGGAAGGGAACTATGCCGGCCTCTATCTGGACCTGGCCTATCCGGGGTTCGCGCTGATCAGCTGGGGGGGCGGCGGAACGAACGATTTTTCCGCCTACTACGGGGAACAGCGCAGCGCCGGGAGCATGCACGTGGATCTGACGTCGCACAACGGCCGCGGCCACGGATGGTGGATCGCCACCAAAGTGAACGGCGAGGCCGCGGTGAGCTGGGCCAACCCCCTCATATCGGCGATGGAAGAAAGCGAAGACGTCGTGGCGATGGCGGTGGATCCCAGCGTGGACTTCAGGGGCAAGTACGCGGGGCTGGGCAGCGACGTGGTCAGCCCCAACTCGGGGCGATCGATGGCCAACTGGTGGCCCGGCACCGGGGTGGAGCTGGATGCGCTGGAACCCAGGGAAATCCTGAATTACCGCATCGGCCAGTACAACGACGTTTCCACCGACAATTTTCCTGAAGACATCGTTCTGAGCAAGTGGACCACCGGGCTGGGCATTACGGGTGAGAAGGCGGCCTTTGCATGGAACCACCCGGAATACGACGATTTCGTGATCACCGAGTGGGTGTTCGAGAACACCGGCGATACCGACGGCGATCGCGCGTCCGACCTCGCCGGCGGCGGGCACAATCTCAAGAACGTCTATTTTTCCTTCCATCACCGGTTCCTGCCGTCATCCGCGGGCGTCTCCCGGGTCAGTTACAGGGCGTACTATTCCGACTACGGCACGGGAGACGGGTGCAGCAGCAATTTCGGACCCCTGGACAATTCCCAGGACGACAAGATCAAGTATACGGAGTCTCCGAACTACGATGGCCCGGAATCCGCCCGCGGCCTGCGGCTGACCTACCAGTACGACTGGGACAACTTCTGCCTTACCGGTCCGCTGTCCGACGACGTTGGAGACCCGTATCGCTCCGAACACAGGTGCGCGCAATGCACCTTCCCCAGCCTGACCGGCGTCGGGGACATCACGTCGCCGGCATGGATCGGCAAGGCCCCTATAGACGTGGACCCCACGGACGGATTCGTGGGCGATCCGGATGTCTACGAGGCGCCGAAGGTGCCGGATCAACCATTCGCGTACAACTTCTTTCATTTTCTGTACCGGTATCCGTCCAGTGCGTCGGCTGCGATCGGGTTCCTGACGGACGAGCCGAACCCGAACGAGATGAACGACGAAACGCTCTACCAGATGCTGGTCAGCACGCCGGACCCCTCCTACTTCAACGAGCCGCTGCTGGAACGTCCCAGCAGGGGCTCGGGAAATCCCAATCTGGGCGTGCCGCTGCTCCCGGTTCCGGACGTCCCGGTCGGCCCCATGCCGTATATGCCGATCCCCTCGTGGGAGTGGGAAGGGAGGCACGGCATCGCCGCGGGCTACACCCCGCTGGAAACCTACGGCCCCTATGACCTGGCGCCCGGCCAGAAGGTGAAATTCGTGTTTGCCTACGTGGCGGCCGCGCCGGTTACGGAGAACTTCCGGGCCTATCAGAAGTCGGGAGACACCAGCGAACTCAAGAAGGAAGAGAACGGCGCCGCGTTCGCCAACCTCCTCAACCACCTCAATAAGGCCAAGGAGGCCTACGCGTTGGGTTACGACCTGCCCAACCAGCCTCCGGACGTGGACGCGATGGTGTCCTCTTCCGAGAACGCCCGTAACCTGATCACATGGAAAGGCGATCCGGAAAAGTCGAACAATCCGGATACCGGGCAGCCCGACGTGGCGGGCTACCGGGTGTACCAGTCCGAGACCCAGCCCGGTCTCTGGAAGATGATCCAGGACGTCCCGGCAACCGGCGCCGCGGAGTACTCGTACGAAGACACGGAGTCGCTCGCGGGATTCCAGTACTACTACGCCGTACGCTCCTACCAGGGGAGCGCCAACACCGGATTCGCCAGCCGGGTAACGGGCGCCACGGTGGAGGGCGGCGTCCGGGCGTACGAGTCGGGACTCGGAGACGTTTCCACCTACTATCTGCCTCCAACCGGGCAATCGCCCGACAGTCCGGTGCAGGTGCCCACCGCAAGCGCGGACCGGCTGGAAAAGGATATCCTCATCGTGCCGAACCCCTACATCCCCGAATCGCCGCACACCTACGAGGGTTCTACCAAGATCCGGATCCTGAACGTACCCAGGAAGGCCAAGATCCGGATCTTCTCCGTAGCCGGCGACCTGGTGGGCGAGGTGGACCACGATTCGCAGACCGAGGGTGAAGCCGCCTTCTTCCAGTTCAACAGAACGCACATCACACAGTTGACCTTCGGCGTCTATTTCGTCACCGTCGAGTCCCTGGTGGCGGAATCCCAGGGACAGGTGAAGGGCGCCAAGCTGGTCATCATTCGCTAAGGAGGTCGCCATGAGGCGCATTTATCGGATCGGCTCTGCGGCGCTTGTCGGCGTCCTCGTTCTGGGCGCCCCGGCGTTGGCCGAAATCTCCAACCAGACGCCGGTGGGCGAAACCTACGCAGCTTTCCTGGAAATTTCCCAGAGCGCGCGCGCCGCAGGGATGGGAGACGCGTACGTGGCCGTTGCGGACGACATCAATTCCGTATTCTGGAATCCCGCCGGACTTACGGCCATGACGCGCAACCGGCTGCAGTTCGCGTTCACGAACACCAGGTGGCTCCTTGAGTCCCAGTTGAACTCCGCGGCGGTCGGCGTCAATACAGACTACGGCGCCCTCGCTCTGAGTCTGGTGGCGTTCAACACCGGCGATATCGAGGAAACCACCATTTTCAACCCGGAGGGGACGGGCCGGATCCTGGACACAGGAAGCTGGGCGGTGGGCGGGGTCTACGCCAAGCAGTTTACGGAGCGCTTCTCCGTGGGATTCCAGGCGCGGGTCATCGAGGAAAAACTGGACACGGGTTACGACTACCGCGTCTTCGATCTGGCGGTCGGCACGTTCTACCATACGGGATTCCGGAGCCTTCGTATCGGGATGTCGTTGCGCAACTTCGGGAAGGACCTCGTACTCCTGACCGATGAAGCCATCAAGGGCAAGATGCCCGTCTTCTTCAGCATGGCGACCGCGGCGGAGGTCTACGGGGAGCGGGGAGAAGACGTCTCGCTGACCGGTGCGATCGAGGCGCTCTACAGCGTGAGCGTCGAGCGGCGGATGCACGTGGGCGCCGAACTCTGGCTGCGGAACATGGTCGCGCTTCGGGCCGGTTACAAGCTGGGCTACGACGTGCAGGACGTTACCGCCGGGGCGGGCGTCCGGCTGCAGCGCGGCATCCATCACGTGCAGGCGGATTTCGCCTACGTGAAGTTCGACAAGTTCCCCGACAACGGCGCGACCCTGCGGTTCTCGGTGACCGGATCGTTCTGATCGCGAACAAACGCAATTCGAGTAAACCCGCTAGGCGGCTTTGGTTAACGCGACAGGGCCGCCTATTTGTTTACCAGGGAGAGACGTCGGTATATGGAATATGCATGGTGGCGGTGGGCGCGCTCTAAATTGGTCTGCGCGCTGATCGTCGCCGCCCTCCCGCCCGACAATGCGTCGGCTGCCGGAAAGCCGTTATCGGAACTGGACGCCGCGTACACGCGCGGGCTCAAGGCCCGCGACGTGCCGGCGGTGGTTGCGGCGGCGAAGGCGCTGGAGCGGGCGCTTGTCGACCATCCGGACCACACGGGACTCATCCTGAACCGCGCCGGCATGCTCTACCTGCGGGTGGGCAGGGGCCGCGATGCGCGCTCGGCGTTCGAGCGCGCGGTCGAATTCGACCCCACACTGGCCACGGCGCATTGCGGCCTGGGGAGGGTGGCCCTCGAGCTGGAAGGAGACCCCGGCGGGGCGTTGCCCCATCTGGAAGCCGCACTGCGCGCCGATTCCACGTATACCTGGACGCACACGTATCTTGCGCGGGCGCTTGCTCAGGTCGGTCGCCGGCGTCTAAAAGCCGGCGCCGCGGACAGTGCGCGCGCGGCGTTTGAACGCGCACTCGGATTCGACCCGGAGCAGGCCGCTGCGCATCGCGGCCTGGGCAGGCTGACCCTGGAACTGGAGGGAGACGCCGAGCGGGCGCTGCCGCATCTCGAAGCCGCGCTGCGGGCCGATTCGACCCTTGCCGAAACGCACTATCTGCTTGCCCGCGTCTACCAGGAAACCGGGCGTCCCGGCGCGAGGCGGGCCGCGGATCGCGCGCTTGAGTTCGATCCACGGTATGGGCCGGCCCACCTGCTGCTGGCCCGGTCCCACCATGAGGATCGCGACCTTCAGAGCGCAATGGTATACTTTGAAAAATATCTGGAACTGAAGCCTGCGGATCAGGCGGATGCGCTGGCATTTGCAAACGAGTTGCTCGAAGAAGAGAGATTCGAGGAAGTCGAAACCCTTACGTCTCTGATGACCGACGACCTCGCACTGCCGCTTCTCGCGCAGGCGCTGATGGCGCGGGGGAGTTACGAAGGCGCGCTCCGCGCGTTCAAGATCTACATCGAGAGCCTGGATCCGGAAGAGCAGGCGCTTTACCGGGACGTGACGCTGGTTGGGCTTCCGCACGAAATCGAGGCCTATCGCGCCACCCCTCCGGAAAAGCGTGCGGCGTTCCTGCAGCGGTTCTGGCTCCGCCGCGACCCGTTCAAGGCCTCGCGGGGCGCGATGCGCCGGGCCGAACACCACCGGCGGGTGTGGTACGCCCGTACGACGTATGGTACGCTGAAATGGCCGTGGGACCGCCGCGGCGAGGTGTACATCAGGTACGGAGAACCGGACTACCGCTCCTCGTCATCGGCGCCGAATCCGAACGTGCCGCCCGCGGTCGAGCGCGTTCAGGACAATATGGCCTACCAGCTCTATGGATCTCAAGGGCCCGGCATCAGCTACGTGGGGCCCGTATTTCCGATTCGTACTGATCTCGGCTCCTTTCTGGAACCCAGCGAAGAGATCCGGCGCGACCTGCAGACGGCGGTAATCGAGGAACTCGACCTGGCTGTGTTCGCGCCGGACCAGGCCGACCCGGGCGCCGGAGGCAACCCGGCCGCGGCGCCGCAGGAACTGGTGGATCTCGAGGATTCTCCCATACAGGCCGGCATCGATCCGGATCCGGAATTTGCCATCGGCCTGAGCGGGTGGAAGCCGGTCACGATGGGGCACAACTGGGCGTCGGTACCGTGGGAGGTCTGGGTATATGCAGGCGTTGGAAAGGGACTTGAAGTGGCGTTCACGGATGAACAGAACTCCGGCGTCTACGACTACGCGCCTGTGCCGGGAGTGAACAGCCAGGACCTCAAGAACCTCGATAGGGACCCGCACGTGGGGCAGATGGCCTATCTGCGGCTCATCCAGCGGCTCACGGAACTGGCGCCCTCAACGCGTGTCGCTTCCGTGTCGCGGGAAGAGCCCGAGTACTTCAGCGTCGCGGGGTTCGAGTCGCTCGACTTCAGCTATGACGTGATCACTTACCGGGGGAAAGACGCCGGTACGGAAATCCAGGTGAACGTGGGCATCCCAATAGAGCACGTTGCGCTTCCCGGGGATACGGATGACAACGTGATGGTGAACCGGCGGGTGGCGCTTCTGGACGGCCGGTACACGAACGTGTTGGCCCTGCAGCAGGATCTGGAGGCGCCGGTCTCCGGCCGGCGCCGCGACCGTGCCCTTCTGGACCGCGTGGACCTCCTGGACGTTCGTCCGGGAGACTACGAACTGGCCGTGCAGGTGCAGCGCCACAACACGAAACGGCTGCAGGCGTATTCGCAGAAGCTTTCCGTGGAAGACTATTCCGGGGAAGGATTGATGTTGAGCGATCTGTTCGTGGCGCGGCAGGTGACCGCCGCGATGCCCGGGTCCGACCCGAAGTTCGTCCGGGGGAAATGGAGGATTTCGCCGCTGCCGTCACACGTTTTCAATGCGGGTCAGCACGTGTTTGTCTATTTCGAAATCTACAATCTCGAGCAGGACGAATTCGGGGCGACCCGCTACGAAGTGACTTACGAGGTCTACGGCACGGACGAGAGCGGCGCCAGCCTCTCACGCCTGAGGACGAGGATCCTGGGGCGGTCCGAGTCTGCCGTGACCGTTCGTTACGTTCAGACCGGAACCGACGCTTCGGTTGCGGATTACGTTGCACTGGACATCGGAGAGGGCGCCGCAGGGCGCCGCAGGGTCCGGATGACCGTAAAGGACATGAACAGCGGGCAGCAGGCGACCAAGGAGGGCCTGTTCTGGGTGAAGGAAGCCGCACAGTGATCGGGAGCGAAGTTCTGGTTGTCGCCTGGAATTTACAGATGGATCGCTGTACCCTGTAAACGCGCGTTGAACGCATGCAAGCCGGCAGTGCAGGCAACGTGGAGGGTACAATGCCGCAATCACTGCCTCCCAGACCCTGGATTACCGGAAACGTCATCCGAACCAGGCGTCCCGAAGCGGACGTGAAGGCGCAGTATCGGAAGGTCTTCCCCCTATGCGTCGGGATCTCGCTCGCCCTCCACGGCGCCGTCGCGTTTACTTTCCCGGCCTTCAGGCTCAGCGCGCCGGCCTCCGCGAAACATCCGGTTCTCATCCAGGTGACAGAGGTACCGGAAACCCGGCAGGGCACAAGGCTGCCTGCACTCGTACGGCCGGCGGTACCCCTCGAAACGGATAGCCGCGACCCGCTGCCCGAAGAGATCACCGTTTCCGCCGCCGACCAACTGGGATTTGACGCGGCGCCCATCCGCATCTCCACGCCCACGGACACGCTGGTCTCGGGTCCCCTCAAGGAGGAGGAAGTAGATGGTGAAGTGGTCTACCCCGCCCGGTTCGTGGAACGAAAGCCCAAACTCCTCAAGCAGGTGGAGCCGGCATATCCGGAAGAGGCGCGGCGGGCGGGCCTGGAGGGCGTCGTCCTGATGGAATTTACCGTGGGAAAGGACGGCCGGGTCAAAGACAGCGTGGTACTCAAGGGGCGCGAGGTGTTTCACCAGTCATCGCTGGACGCCCTCTCCGGTTTCCGATATCTGCCCGGGTACCAGAACCGCGAGGCGGTTGAGGTGCGCATGTACATCTACATCCGGTTTCAACTTGACTGATGCCAGCCAACCAGTACCGGAGAGACGAAAATGGATGAAATTCGCATCGGGATCGCGGGCCTCGGAAACAGGGGGCTGCACTGGATCCGGCTATTGCAGAACATCCCCGGCTACCGGATCGCAGCGGTCTACGATTGGATCGAACCGCTTCAGGATCGGGCCCTCTCCGAGATTTCCTACCGGGACGAGGCACCCGCGTTCAGCGACTACGAAGCGTTCCTGGCCTATGATCGGATGGACGCCGTGGGCCTTGTGGTACGGCAGCCTGAGGTGGGGCGGATGGCTGCGGAGGCGCTGGAAGCGGGCAAGCACGTGAACAGTGAGGTGCCGGGCGCGTACAGGATGGAGGAATGCTGGCGAATCGTAACCAACGTGGAGCGCACGGGTCTGGTCTACAGCCTGGCGGAGCAGACGCGGTTCTGGGGCTTCGTGGACGGTTGGAAGCGCCTGGTTGACGACGGCAGATTGGGCAAAATCACGTACGCCGAGGGTCAGTACGTCGGGTACTACGGCACGCGCCAGTTTTTTCAGGACTACGCGACCGGCAGGCAATATTCGATTGAGGAACTGTCCGATCATCCCGAAGCCCGGCCGACGTTTCCCCACGAAACGCCGCCCATTATCGCCGCCTCGTACGATCTGAGCATCCTGCTGAAGATCCTGGAGGACCGGGTGTCCGAAGTGACGGCGATGAGCACGAGGCGGCCGAGCTACGCGCATCCGCAAATCGGAAAGCCCGACGTGCAGGTGGCGCTGATGAAGACCGAAAAGGATACGCTGATTCGCATGCTGGACGGCCACACGCAGCCGCGGCCGCACGGAGACCACCACTGGTGGCAGCTGATAGGCACGAAGGGAAGCCTGGAGTGGCGCCGGTCGCGCAGCGAAATGCCGAAAGTGTGGTTCTCGGACGCGCAGATGAACGACTGGTCGGAAGTGGACTGGCGTTACGAACGCACGGATGCGGCTCCCGAGGCGCGCGGCAGCGGCCACGGCGACGCGGACTCCTACGTGCATATGCACTTTCGCGACGCAGTCCTCGACGAGAGACCGCTGGACTTCGACGTGTACAGGGCCATGGATACGGTTGCCGCGGCTGTACGGGCGATCGACTCGATACAGGAGGAGAGCCGGTTGATGCGGGTTCCCGATTTTCGCCCGAACCGGGACCGCGCAGCGGGGCAGTTTCCGGCGGACCCGGGCGGCGTGGGGTTGCGCTGAGCGTGATTGGACGGGGGATCCATGGCGGAAGGCGGCACGGCAGCAGCGCGGAGACAGCACCCGGTGCGCCAGGGAGTAACGACTCGCGCCGTCGGTTTCGGGCTCGGGCTGTCCGTCGCCGTCAATCTGCTCGCCAATACGATGCGGTACGTCCAGCACGGGTCGTATATGGCCATCAGCCTGATCCCCATGGGCGACCTGCTGCTCTTTCTGCTGTCGTTGCTCATTTGTGCCGCGCTTGCACGCCGGTTCGGCCGGCGTTTCACGTTGGCGCCTGCGGAATGGATCACGGTTTTCGGCATGGCGCTCATCAGCGCCATGGGCCCCACCTACGGTATCAGCGGATATCTGGTCAGCCAGATGGTGGCGCCCTACTACTTCGCCACGCCCGAGAACCGGTGGTCGGAGTATTTGCACCCGCATCTTCCCGGCTGGCTGATCTCAACGGACGAACGGCAGTCCATCACCATGTTTTTCGAAGGGCTTCCGGCCGGGGCGTCCATTCCCTGGCACGACTGGTGGGGGCCGCTGTTGTGGTGGTTCGGCTTCATCTCCGTTCTCGGGTTCGCCTGTGTCTGCGTGTCGGTGATTCTTCACCGCCAGTGGGCGGACCACGAAAAACTGGTGTACCCCGCGCTGACACCGGTCCTGGAGATGGCGAACCGGAGCGGGTCCGGGGCGCGGGCCCTTCCGGAGTTCATGAAAGGAAGGGCGTTCTGGGCGGGCTTCGGGTTGACGTCGGGGGTATTCTGGCTGAATATGGCACATTGGTTCTATCCGGCATTTCCCAGGGTGATGAACACCCGCATGAGCTACGTGTGGGACCTCCTGCCCAAACAGTATCCCCCGTTCTGCGTCTATCTGAGCATATTCGTCATTTGCTTTTCCTATTTCGCCAACCTGGAAGTCCTCTTCAGCATCTGGTTCTTCGATATCCTCTATATGATCGAAGCCGGGATTCTGAACAGACTGGGCGTGGTGGCGACGTCACCGCACTACGGGTCCGGTCCGTACAACCTGACGAGCTACAAGTTCCAGACGGCCGGCGCCTTCGCGGCGCTGGTCGTCTGGTGGCTTTGGATTTCCAGGGGGCACCTTCGGGAGGTCTTCCGGAAGGCGATCCGCCCGTCCGGTTCCGCGCTGGATGACAGCAGGGAGTGGATATCCTATCGTGCGGCCGTAATCGGGCTGGTCGGCTGCTGCGTGTACATCGTGGCGTGGCTCGCGCAGATCGGCATCGAGCCGGGTATGATCCTGGTATTGACGCCGGCCATGTTCATCGTCTACATCGGCGTGGCGAAAGTGGTTGCCGACTCGGGGCTGGTCTACGTGGATCCGCCGGCGGTGGCCTGGGACTACGCGCTGTTCGGGCTGGGCGGAGCGCACAGGCTGAACCCGTCCACGAACGCCGCCTCCAGCCTGCTGCCGTTCACGGTCAACCACCCCAGGAGTTTCGCGCTGCCGGTGATCGCGCAGGTGAACCGCCTGGGGGATTTCATCCCCGAAGGCAAGCGGCGCTTTTTCTGGGGGGTCTTCGGGGCGTTCATAGTCGGCACGGTGGTTTCCACGCTCCAAACGGTCTGGATGGCCTACACCATGGGGGGATACAATTTCCAGCCGAACTGGCTGATCCTTCACGAAGGTGAATGGAACTACGGCCTTGCGGTGGATGCCCTGCGCAACCCCCGGCCCATCCTGGCCGTGGAATACTGGCTGTTCCTGGCGGGCGTGGTCGTGATGACGACCCTGAACCTGATGCGGTACCGGATGCCCCGGTGGCGGCTGCATCCGATCGGGTTCGCATTGTCGGGGACGATATTCGCCAGGCTGGAAAGCCTCACGCTCCTGGTCGCGTGGCTGATCAAGTTCCTAATGCTCAGGATCGGCGGCACGGCATTCTACCGGCGATCGCTGCCCTTTTTTATCGGGATCCTCACGGCATATATCGTCGCGGTGATTGCGGGCGCGGTCGTGGACGCCATCTGGTTCCCGCGTTCGGGGCACCGGGTACACAGTTGGCATTGAAGATCTGAAAAGCGGCGATCAGCGATTAGCTGTCAGCTCTCAGCCATCAGCTACATCCAGTTCGCGCAGAGCAAAACGACATTCAACTCACACGAAGACACAAAGACGCAAAGAAAGACAAACCAGCAACAAGCAGTCAGCCATCAGCAGTCAGCTTGAAGCAAAGACAAGAAGCGAAAGGCAAAACCGGCGTCGGCGGCAGACTACGCCAAAAACGATCAACTCACACGAAGACACAAAGGCACAAAGAGAAACAAACAAGAAGCGGGCAACCACAAGGGTTGCCCCAACGAAACAAACTGGACGCGGGGACGAAGGTCCCGCGCTTTAAAGGTAATACATGGCTTTCGTACGGAACGTCGCAAAACCCTATCGAGCGTACGGTGGTGCGGCTGGGGGTTTTTCCGTGCTATTCCGTCCGGCAACATCGCTTGGGATGGCCTAATCCGGTCACAGGGCAGCCAATTTCCATTTACGCCTGTGAGTTGGTTCACGGAAAAACCGGCCCCGCGCCGAGCGGCCTGCCTGCAGCGCAGTACGCTGCGCAGGCAGGCGCCCTTCTTTTTCGCCCTTTTTCTTGGGCGCAGCAAGAAAAAGGGCAAGGAAGAAAGGAAGTTGATTTATGACGTGAAGCCTGTCTCTTGCAGGTAAGCAATTCATGAGTGGGTTTTCCGTTTTTGGGGTCTTCAAATTGGCCACTTGTATAGACTGTTGTGAGATGGCTAAAGGAAGGGAGCGGTATTATGGCTGAGTCTGTCTTAGGTGCTCTTAAGGAAGGGTTCTTGCTCGCCGACGGCGGAAACGTGGAGGAGCTGACGCTGCGGGGATACGCTGCGCCGTGGGCGCTCGAGGACTTCCCGGACGCGGTGCGGTTGGCGCACCAGGATTTCTTCCGGGCGGGCGCCGGCGTGATCAGAGCCCTCACGGGTAGGTGCACCAGATCCGGACTTGGCGAACGGGGAACAGGCGGCGCGGGCAGTCCGGTAGATACGTTGAACCGGCGGGCCGTAGCCCTGGCGAAACGCGCCGCCGAAGGGGAGGCGCTGGTGGCGGGGACCCTGGCCCCTACGGAGACATTTCAGGCCGGCGACGGATCGGCGGACCGCGCCCGGGCGGAGTGGGAGGAGCAGGTCGGGATATTGGCAGACGCGGGCGTGGATCTGCTCGTCTGTGAGTCTTTCGGTCGACTTGACGAGGCGCGCCTCGCGCTGGCGTGCTGCAGGAAGACCGCGCTTCCGGTGGTGGTTTCCATCGACGTCGCGTTGCCGGAAGGTCGGCTGAACAAGCCTCTGCTGCGAGACGACGAAGGTACCGCCGACGGTGTCGGGCCGGCCGAGTGCGCGCGTACTCTGGCAGGCGACGGCGCCGACGTCGTGGGCGGCGGCGGGGTTCGGGAACCGGAGGACCTGTGGCCGGTGGTGCTGGAAATGCGGGAGGCCGTGGACGCGCCGATCGGCTTCCTGCCGAATGGGTACCGCACGTGCCGGTCGCACTGGAGGGACACGCGGGAGGCCATGCACGTCTACGGGATGGAGCTGGGTCAGTACGCGCTAAAGGCGATTGCGCACGATATCCGATTTCTGGGCGGGTCCGACGGGGTGGTCGTGCGACTCCTCCGTTCGATGGCTCAGGCATTGGACTGCGAGCGGAAGCACATCGAACTCCGGCCGCGATAGGGGGCAACGAGGGAAGGTCGCCGACGGCATCCGCCGCTCCGGCGACCGGGGATTGGGATGACTCTTGCAGAGGAGAACCAGGATGGGCATGGACATACTGAAGATGCTGGAAGAGGGCGTTGTTCTGAGCGATGGGGGGATGATCATCGAGGCCAGGTGGCGGGGGTACGATACGCCCGCGATGATCCTGGAAGATCCGGACGCGCTGCGTCAGATCCATCAGGATTTCTACAGGGCCGGTTCCCACGTGCTCCAGGCGCAGACCTGGTGGACCAGCCGGTCGCAACTGGAACGCCGCGACATATCGGGTGACGGGGTCGGCGGGGAGGCGGCCCGGCTCGAGGAGATTTCCCGCACGGCGATCCGTTTGGCCAGGGAGGCTTCCGGCGACGAAGCCCTGGTCGCCGGGTGCCTGAACCAGACGGCCGCGGGCTCGTGGACGGGGCCGTATATTTATCAGCCCGATAATGCACGGGCGCGCGAGCGGGCGTGCGCGGAGTGGGACGAACACATTTCGTGGATGGTGGACGCGGGCGCCGGACTTCTGGTGCCGGAAACGTTCGCCCGCCTCGACGAGGCCCGGCTCTGCCTGTCGCGCTGCAAGAAAACCGACGTTCCCGCGATGGTGCTGATGGGCTCGAGCGGCCGGACGCACGACGGCGCCACGCCCGCGGAGTGCGCGAAGGTCCTGGCGGACGAAGGCGCGGATATCGTGGGCCTGGTCTGCTCCGGCGACTCGATGACCATGTGGCCGGGGGTCCTGGCGATGCGGGAGGCGGTGGATATCCCCATCGCCTATCAGCCGCAGGGCTATCGGAACGCCGGTCCCAACAATTCGGTGATCCGCGAGTCGATGATCGTATCGGGCCGCGAGATGGCCCAATACGCGCTGAAGGCGAAGGCCGAGGGGATCAACTTCATCGGCGCGTGCTGCGGCGCGGGGCCGTCTCACATCCGGGCGATTGCGCAGGCGCTGGGCTGCGAGCGCCATCCGGTGTGAACCCAAGCGATTGTTACGTAGGCGCTGCGCTTCGCCCGGAGGCGATGATTGCTTGACGCGTGCTCCTATTCGGCAAACTCGTAGACGAGCGCGTCGGCCGGGCCATCTTTGAGTTGCAGGACAATAACTCCCGAATCCTGCTGATACGCTTTCTGGTAAAGCGCCTTGATTGGCGCCAGGCTGAAGAAGTAGCCTTCAGTGACCCATCTCTGGCATGGGTCGTCGTTGGCATTGTGGGCGAGCGCGACGTTAAGCTGCACAGGGTCTGACTCCATGAATGCCCCGGCTGCCACCAACGTGAATTGGTGATCTCTACATCCACCGCCGTACGATACCGTAACGGAGAGCGTATCGCCCGCTATCTTGGCGGCGTTCAACTCAAAAGCGTCCTTGCCCCACCTGTCGGTCGCATCCGTGTCGTTGTCGCTGATGACCGTGTCGCCCCGACGTTTCGGTTCCTCAGGCGCGTCGTCGTCAGCCGGCGTGGATGCGCTCACCCTTGCCTTTTCACCGACGGGCAAATCGACCGTCAATTCATACCCACCATTAATTGGAATGCTCGACCAGGTACCCAGCAGACGACCGTCCCGCCGCGCGCGCGCGCGGTAGTAGCCGCTCACGTCGTCCGCGCGAATCTCCACGCGGGCTTCACCCTGTTCGTCGGTTGTGCCCGACCACTCGTAAATGGCCGCCCGACCCGAAATGGAACGCGAGAACGCCACCGTGACGTCACGGAGCGGCGTCTGGCCTTGCCGCAATACGGCAACCACCACGGCGCGTGCGAGGTCCTCGTTCACGGCAACCACGGCCTCCCCAGGGTCGTTATCCGCGGCTGATTTATTCAGAGGGCTACCAATCTGTCCGTTCGCCCCTGCAGCGTTCGGCTCGCCGGTGTCCGTACTTCCCGACGTCATCACACGATCACCGCCGCAAGTCCACGAAAGACCCGCGGCGAGCGTCAACGCAAATACACTGAAGATGCGTCCGGTCATCGAAATCCTCCTTGTTGCTTCGGAAGTGGTGGCCGAACGGTACTTTTCTGAACCCAACTGCTCTTTGCCGATCGGCGGCGAAGGCGAAAAAGACACTGTCGCATCGTCTGCTGTAACGGTTAAATTGCGCGAAAGTTCCGATTTTGTTTTTCCCCGGAGCATCGTGAAGCCGAAATTGGGGTCGACCGTCTCGTGTCGGCGACGGCCCTCGTTGCGCGGAGCGTTGCGCTCCATCACGTCGAAACAACGGAGGAATTCATGGACGAGATCAGAATCGGCATTGCCGGGCTGGGTCACCGCGGGCTGCACTGGATCCGGCTGCTGCAGAAGGCGCCGGGCTACCGGATTACGGCCATCTACGACTGGATCGAGCCGCTCCAGGAGCGGGCCCTGGCGGAGATCGAGTACCGCGGCGACGTGAAGGTGTTCGGCAACTACTACGATTTCCTGTCGTACGACGGGATGGACGCGGTGGGGCTGGTGGTGAGGCAAATGGAGCAGGGGACCATGGCCGCGGAGGCCATGGAGGCCGGGAAGCACGTCAACTGCGAGGTGCCCGGGGCCCATACGATGGAGGAGTGCTGGCGCATCGTCACGAACGTGGAACGCACCGGACTGGTCTACAGCCTTGCGGAGCAGACGCGGTTCTGGGGGTTCGTGGACGGATGGAAGAAGCTGGTCGACGACGGGATGCTGGGGAAGATCACCTACGCTGAGGGTCAGTATCTGGGCTATTACGGCACCCATCAGTGGTTTCAGGATTTCAGGACCGGCAAGCAGTACCCCGTCGATGCCCTTCCCGACCATCCGGAGGCCGAACCCGCGAATCCGCAGTATTTGCCTTACATCATCTCCGCCTCGTACGACCTGAGTATCCTGCTGAAGATTCTGGACGACCGCGTCGTCGAGGTCACGGGCATGAGTACCAAACCGCCGAGTTATACGACGCCGGAGATGCTCAACGCCGATATTCAGGTGGCGCTGATGAAAACGGAAAAAGATACGCTGATCCGGATGCTGAACGGATTCAATCAGCCCAGGCCGCACGGAGACCACCACTGGTGGCAGATGATCGGGACGAAGGGCAGCGTGGAGTGGCGGAGGTCCGGAAAGGAGAAGCCGAAATTGTGGCTGGCGGATACGCAGATGAACGACTGGACGGAGGTCGACTGGCAGTACCGTCGGACAGACGCGCCGCCGGAGGCGCGGGGGAGCGGACACGGCGATGCGGACTATTATGTGCATATGTATTTCCGCGACGCGATCCTGAAGGGCGAGCCACTGACGTACGACGTGTACCGGGTGATGGACTCGATGGCGCCGGCGGTGCTGGCCGTGGATTCGATCGAAGATGGCAGCAGGGTCGTGAGGGTGCCGGACTTCCGGCCCGGCGCGGACCGCCCTTCGGGACAAATGCCGGCGGACCTGGGTGGGATCGGCGGCCGCATCCACGTGACAAAGATGCCCGGGAGGCGGTGATGCCGAACTTCGATTTCCGGGCGTTTCTCGTGGGAATGGTCGCGGCCCTCGCCGGGGCCGCGGGGAGTGCCGCCGAAGCCCAGGTTCCCCCCGAAATATTGGCCCTCAGTCCCAACATCCGGGGAACGGACGCCGATGCGGCCGCGAGGTGGCGGGTTGTCGACCTGCGCGACGGGGAAGGCACATCGCTTGACGGGACCAATTCATATGGCATCCACGCCGCCGACTTCGACGGAGATGGCGACCTGGATCTCGTGGTGGCCTTTCAGTCAGGCGGGGAAACGGTCCCGGGCGAGGATCGTGAAACCGGCATGGTCTACTGGCTGGAGAACGTGGTTCCCCGGCCGGATTCTGGATTGGCGTTTCGTATCCATCTGCTGGACGACCGGCAGGTTACGCCAAAGGACGCCGTTGTTGTCCGTCGCACGGCGGCCGGAAAAGCCGCCGTCGTAATCCCCTGCTATCTGTCTGGAGAGACGGTCATCTACGAGACTGCGGACGGAGGAGACTGGAGAAAGACTCCCCTCCGGTCGAAGGTGCTCGAACTACCGGTACGGGCCGTGGTTGCGGACGTCGACGGCGACAAGCTCGACGATATCGTGGTCACCTCGATATCGGATTCAGGGAACAAAGTGGGCTGGTATCGTCAAGACCCACAGCGATCGACGCCGTGGGAGGAAGTGGCGATTCCCGTGGATCTGCCTCCCATGATCGGCGTGGACGCGGGAGACGTCGACCGGGACGGAGATATGGATCTCGTGTGCGCCTCGGAGCATGCGTCCAGGCCGTTTCTGCTGATCAATTCCGATGGAAAAGGGACGGAATGGAAGCGCGATTTCATCAGGGTGGCATCCGCCGATTCGGTGCGCCGATGGGTCGGCCGCTTTTCCGACAAGCCCGTTTCCCAGGTCCACGCGCGATTCGCGGACCTGGACGCGGACGGCGACCTGGACTGTGTGGAGACCAGTCTTCGAAACGGGTACCTGGCCTGGCGGGAACGCGTGGGTCCCGGGAGCGAATGGAGATTCCATGAGATCGCGGGCGGTCTGGGTCACGCCTATTCCTTCGACGTCGGGGACGTGGACCGGGACGGGCGCCCGGATATCGTGGCGCCATCCGATGGCGGGGATGGCGTCTACGTATTCAGGAACGTGCGCGGAGACGGCACGTTGTGGGAAGCCACCCGACTTGGCGACGGCGCGGGGCTCAACTGGCCGAACATTGTCCGCCTGGCGGACCTGAACGGTGACGGTTACGACGATATCATGTCCACCGACTGGGGGAACAGGGCCGTCGTCTGGATCAATCCGTTCGCGCCGTCGACCGGAGAGTGACGGGAACCCGGCAACCTGCGAAAGACGTTAATGATCGGCGAATCGTGAACGACGGGACACAGCCGGAAGCGCGGGTGACACCGCGGTCCATCGTGATCGGTCTGTGTATTGCGACGGCCATGAGCCTGCTGGCATGTACGGCCCGGTACATCCAGAAGGGGTCGTACATGATGGTCGCCCAGGTTCCGATGGGCGTGCTGATCCTGTGCCTCCTGTCGATTCTGGCCTGCGCCGCGCTTGCCCGGCGGTTCGGGCGCGCCTTCGTGCTGTCGCCGTCGGAATGGATCACGGTCTTCAGCATGGGGATGATCAGCGCAATCGGTCCCAATTACGGCGTCAGCGGGTACCTGGTGGGCATGATGGCGTCCCCGTACTATTTCGCGACGCCTGAGAACCGGTGGGCGGAGTATCTCCATCCGCACCTGCCGGGGTGGTTGGTCCCGGCAAACGACAGCGGGGCAATGTCCTGGTTTTACGAGGGGCTGCCGGGCATGGCATCGGTTCCGTGGGACGTCTGGAGCCTTCCCCTGGTCTGGTGGCTCTCTATTGTCTTCGTGCTGGGCTTTGCATGTATCTGTGTCTCGGTCCTCCTGCACCGTCAATGGGCGGACCACGAAAAACTGGTGTACCCGGCGCTGGCTCCGGTTCTCGAAATGACCTCACGCGCCGGTTCCGGGAGGCGCTGGCTTCCCGATTTCATGAAGGGGAAGGTGTTCTGGGCGGGATTCGCCCTGACGTCTATCGTCTTCTGGTGGAACATGGTTGCCTGGTTCTACCCGCTGGCACCCAGCTTTCCCACGGCAACCGGTCGCTTTATCTGGGACCTCCTTCCCAAAGAATATCCTCCGTTTTTCATCTTCCTGAGCACGCCCGTCATCTGCTTTTCCTATTTCGCAAGCCTGGATATACTTTTCAGCATCTGGTTCTTCGACTTCGTGTTCATGATCGAAGCGGGCGCGTTGAACCGGTTGGGGATCGTCGCCACGTCGCCGCACTACGGCGCCGGGCCCTATACCGCCACGACCTACAAATGGCAGGCGGCCGGAGCGTTCGTGTCGCTGGTCTTCTGGTGGGTCTGGATCGCCCGGCGCCACCTGCGGGAAGTCATCCGGAGCGCGCTTCAGGCGACCGGGTCTTCGCCCCGCGCCGGGCGTGAACTGCTCTCCTACCGGGCCGCATTGATCGGCCTGCTGGTCAGCTGCGCGTACATCGCGGCGTTTCTCGGTCGATTGGGAGTGGAGGCCGGGATGATCGCCCTGCTGATTCCGACGATGTTCATCGCCTATCTCTTCGTGGCCAGGGTCGTGGCCGATTCGGGGATCATCTATATCCAGCCGCCCGCGTCCGCCTGGGAACTGTCGGGCGCGCTCGTCGGCGGCGCAGGGAACCTGAATGCCTCCACGCGCGCGACCTTCGGCCTGTTGTCATTCACGGTCAGCCATCCCAGGAGCTTCATCATGCCGCTGGTCGCGCAGATCAATCGCCTGGGGGACTTTGTCGGAAGCGACAAACGACGGCTCTTCTGGGGCGTGTTCGCGGCCTTTGTCGCGGGGGTTGTCAGCTCGACTCTGTACACGATCTGGTTGGGATACAATATGGGGGCGTACAATTTTCGGCCCAACTGGCTGATCATCCACGAAGGAGAGTGGCAGTACGGGATGACCGTGAACGAGATATTGAACCCGGCGAGGATGCAGGCAATCGATTACTGGTTTCTCCTCATCGGCGCCGGGACGATGGTCATCGTAAATCTGATGCGCTACCGGTTCGCCAGGTGGCCGTTACACCCGATAGGGTTCGCGTTGTCCGGCATCCCGGCGGCGCGCCGCATGGGGTCCACGCTCCTGGTGGCGTGGCTGGCGAAGCTGATCATGCTGAAGACAGGCGGGGTGGCCTTCTACCGGCGGTCGATGCCCTTCTTCCTGGGGATGCTGGTTGGATACATCCTCGCGGTGACGGCGGGAATGGTGGTCGACGCGATCTGGTTTCCCGAACGGGGGCACGTCGTTCACAAGTGGTATTGATTCCCGGCAGAGGCGATTTGACGTCGGCGTTCCGGCGAGTTTAAAGTAGGTGGACGCGAACGGAGAAGAAGACCATTTGAGCGACCTGATTACGCCGTTTCGCACCGATACCCTCTGTGTTTTTTGTGCTTTTTGTGGCCAATTAAACGGTTGTCTTTTTTTGAATTGAGGTTAACTTGAAGAGCGTGCAAAAAGGCCGCTGAGGTACGGGGAAACCCGTGCGAATCTGACGTTTCGGAGAGGAGGCAAGGCGCGAACGTCACCTTCTTGACCAGGGGGTCCCGCGCGCCGGATTTTATGGAAATTCGAGAGGTGCCGTTCGGGTCGATGGGCGGCGTTTACGAACAGGACGACGTCGAGGCGGTCCGCCGGATGCTGACGGACGTCGCGGACGAGGAGGGGACGTTCTTCCCCCTTCCGGAAGAGAACGACTTTCAGAATGCATTCGCCGCGCACGAGGGCGCCCGGAAGGCGATTGCGGTCAATTCCTGCGGTACGGGCCTGGACTGTTGCATGATGGCGCTGGACGTCGGCGCCGGCGACGAAGTGATTACGACCCCGCTCACCTTCGTCTGCACGGCCGGGACCGCGATTTCCAGGGGCGCCAGGGTCGTTCTCGCCGATATCGATCCGGTGAGCCTGAATCTGGATCCGGACAGGGTGAGAGAGAGACTTTCGCCGCGCACACGTGCGATCATTCCCGTGCACTTCGCCGGTCTCGCGTGCGACCTGGACGCATTCGACCGGATTTCGGAGGAGACGGGCGTGCCGGTCATCTACGATGCGGCGCACGCGGTGGGCACCCGGTACCGGGGCAGCCCGGTCGGCGGCCGCGGGAAGGCCTCGTGTTACAGTTTCCAGAGCAACAAGAACATGACGTGCCTGGGCGAGGGGGGCGCGGTGACGACGGACGACGAGGAATTCGCGGAGCAGGTCCGGCAACTGAAGACGTTCGGATACGTCTACGGGGGAGGCGGGACACGGGTGGTGAGGATCGGGTTCAACTACCGGATGACCAAACCCCAATACGCGGTCGGACTCACCCAGTTGGCCAAAATAGACCGCGTGATTCAGGACCGGCGGGAACGGATGATCCGTCTCAACGCACTGCTGGCCGACGTGGCGGAGATCATTCTCCCGTCAGGACACGGCCCCGATCACGGGAGCCATCTGCATGTCATCCGGCTGGACACCGATGCGGTGGACTTCACCACGGAAGCGTTCGTCGCTCACCTGAAGGATCGATACCGGGCGGCCACGGCGAAACACTACCCGCCGCTCTGGTCCTGGGACGCCCTTCAGGAACTGGGGTACGACGGTGAGGGATGTCCGATTGCCGCCAGGGTCTGCGAGCAGGTTGTGAGTACGCCGGTGTTTCCCGGGACGACCGACGAGGACCTGGTCTATATTGCTTGGGCCATCAAGCAGACGATTTCGGATCTGCGATAGGATATGCAGGAGGCAAAATGGACAATGTGAGATGGCTCCTGGTCGGCGCCGGGGATATCGCCCGGAAGCGGGTGGCCGCGGCGCTGGCGGGCGCAACGGGTTCTGAACTGGTGGCCGTTTGCGATATGGTCCAGAAAAACGCCCGGGCGCTCGCGTCCGAATACGGCCTGTCCGAGGTGTACGCCGACCTCGATGAGGCCCTGGAGACAACGTCGGCGGATGCCGTCTACGTCGCCACGCCCGTATGGCTTCACGTACAACACGCGGTTCAGGCCCTGGAAGCGGACAAGCACGTTCTCGTGGAAAAGCCCCTGGGCGTCACGGGCGAGGAGTGTTCGCGAGCCATTGCCGCGGCCGATGCCAGCGACAGGTTGGCCGGATGTTCGTATTTTCGACGCCTCTTCCCGGCGTATCTCCAGGCGCAGGAGATGATTCGGAACGGTGAATTCGGCCAGGTCGTCCTCGTGCGCATCGTCTACTTTTCATGGTTCAGCCCGGCGGCCGACGATCCGAAACGCTGGCGCGTCTTCCGGGAGAGGTCCGGAGGCGGACCGATCAGCGATATGGGCACGCACATGTTCGACGTGATGACCGGGCTCCTGGGGACGCCGGTGTCGGTGTACGCCCGGTGTGAAAACCTGGTGCAGGAGTGGGACGTGGAGGACTGCGCGAGCATCGTCATGAAAATGGGCAACGGGGCATTGGCCACGGCGTCTTTCAGCTGGAGTTCGAAAACCTGGCGGCACGAGTTCGAGATCGTGGGCACCGAGGCCAAGGTGTACTGGCATCCTTACGATTCCGGCGAGGTGGTCAAAACGGTGGGCCGGCAGGTCGATACGCTGGATCTTTCACCCGCCGAAAATGTACACGGGCCGGTCGTCCAGGATTTCGTAGACGCGGTACGCGATGGCCGCCAGCCGGTCTGCCCGCTTGGCGAAGCCGCGAAGACAAACGCGCTGCTGGACGCGATCTACCGCTCCTCGGCGGAGCGTCGCGAGGTCGAGTTGGATTGACGGCTTCATGTGGCGTTTGGACGTAGAGGGACGGCGGTGTTCGGCCGTCGTCTTGTCGCTTGACCGGAACCAGGAAGCCAAACTGGCCATGTTTGCCTGATGTCTTATGTTGAGAAGGAGAATCGATGAATTTCGCGCCCAGGCCGGAAAACGATTTCGCGGATTATATCCGGACGTACTACGAGGCGTGCCGATACCGGTGCGACAAGATCGAGGCGATCGCTGGGAAGTGGATGTTCCGGGACCTGCTGCCGGGTATGAGCGATTTCGACACTCGTTTTATCGTGAACGACGGCATGACGGTGGACGACTGGTGCCAGCTGTCCACGGCGATGGGCGAGACCCATCTGGGGCTCTGTGAGAAATATCCCTGCTGGGCGCGGAATTTCGAACACCTTCCCGGGGTGAATCTGACCTGGTCGGAGTTGACGTCGGAGCGCAATTACTATCCGGAATACCACCAGTGGACGTACTATCTCACCGAAGATCCGAAGAGCCTCGGCGCGGCTCTGGACACACTCGCGCGAAGACCCTGGGACGAAAAGGACGAATACTTTCACCTGAAGAAATTCTGCCTGTATTACGGGCGCTACAACCGTACGATCGATCCCGCGATCAACCTTGGCGTCCACGAAAACAAGTATCCCCTGCACAGCCGGATTATGCACTATTTCAATCCCCCGGTCCATTCGGCCGTATGCGTACTCGAGAAGCAGAATATCTGCGGCAAGCTGGATGGGTACGAGATCGCGCAACGGCATTTCCCTGAATTGCGGTGCTGGGAGCAGATCCGGGAGATCCTGCACGCGCATTACGAGATCCCGACGTGGTACGAAGAGCCGCGCCTGTCGCAACTGGAGGACGTGCTGGAGGAGGCGCTGGCCGTGATACTGGAGCGGCTGAGGGACTCGGTGACGCTGATTCCCGACGAGGCGGGCACGGACGTCGGCGCCTGGAGAGCGTCGCTTCAGGACGTGCCGGTGGACCCGGCGCTTGTCATTTTCGACAACGCCAAATTCTCGCGCCTGATGAAGGGGCGCCTGCACTTTTACGGCAACGCGCCGGCCCACTTCGATACCACCTGGTTGATTCAGAACGAATTGGGGCGGATCGGCGACAATTTCTTCCGGATGCCGTTCCGTACCTTCTGGAAGATCAGGACCGGCGAGACGGTTGAGGATCCGGTGACGATTCTGGACGAACTGAAGGGAGACCTGCTGTCTCCGTCGGAGGTGGAGGGCACGAAGGCGTTCGCCCGGTTGACTCCCGATGAGTGGGAAGAGGGCAAAGAACACGAGATCGCCGCGGCCATCGTCGAAGTATTCGACGACTTCTTCAGGGCGTTGAACAAGATCAGCGACGCGGTATAGTCGCAGCCGGCGAGGGATCGATCCCCGTCGGATTGCCATCAGGAACAGGAAAGGAGAATCAGATGGAGGTCAAAGCGCTCAAGTTGCGGGACGTGGACTACGGAGACCAGTGGGACAACGAGATCGAAGACCACTGGGAATACAACGATTTCAGGGCGGATGCGGCCTGGCGCGAGGGATGGATCAGTATGGACAGCGTGTATCACAATGCGGATGACGACCGCGTCTACCTGGGAATCACGTCCTTCGACGCCGACATCTTCCGCGCCTACGACAGGGCAAGCGGCGAGTTTGTGGATCTGGGTTACGGCAGAATCGCGGATCCGTTCGATGCCAAGTTCCACCGGTCGCTCGTCAGGTGGGAGAACGACGGGTGCCTCTACGGCGCAATCGCGCTCCTTCACGATATCGACAAGTATTGGGAAGCGCCTGGAGGCGCGATCGTAAAGTACGATCCGTCCAGCGGAGAACTCCAGAAAATCGGCATTCCCATGCCGCACATGTACATCCAGTCGATCTGTCTGGACCAGGAACGCGGCGTGATCTACGGAATGACGTTTACGCCGGAGCGGATGTTCCGGTTCAATCTCGCCGACGGCCGTTCCGACGACCTGGGGCCGATCAGCAGCGGGATGGAGATGGCGCAGGGCGAGAACCTGGAACTGGACGACGAAGGCTGCGTGTGGTGCGGCTGGAGCGTCACGCGGGCGTGGCAGAATTTCGCGGGGGTGGACCGCAATCGGCTGTGTAAATTCGACCCGGAGACCGACAGGATCGAGTATTTCGACGCGGGTCTGCCGAAGCCCGACGGGACGTACGGTTACGAGAGAGTGGAGGGCATCTTCAACCTGGACGAAGGCCGCATGTTCGCCAGCGGCGCGAATGGGTCGATTTACCGAGTCGATACGGAAACCGGGATGGGCACGTATCTCGGCACCCCCGTATCCGACCGGCGCAGCCGGCTGACGACGCTGCAGCCGGGGCCCGACGGAGGCGCGTACGGCGTGACCGGACGGGACGGGAAGTGCGAGGTGATCCGTTTCGAACCTGGTTCGGAGTCGTGGGACCTGCTGGGTCCGGTGACGGACGGCGACGCCCACTGCTGGCAGGTGCACGACGTGGCCGTCACCCCCGACGGGACGATCTACGCGGGCGAAAACGACAGCCCCTACCGCAGCGGGTACCTGTGGGAGATCAAGGTCTGAATCGAACAGCGGTTCTCAGACGATAGCACAAAGTGCGATGGCGTGGCGTCGGATGTATGCGCCGTGACGTAAGCGCATGCCTGTCAGATGGTATCGACGCCTGCGGCGCAGACAGGCATGTTTGAAGAAAAGGCATGCAGGCGCCGGCAGAGCAGCGAACGGTACCTCGTTCCGCGTATTCGTCCACTGAGGTGTGAACCCATGCGTTTTTTCAATACGGCCGGTCCCATCCAGACGGATATGCATTACTATGTCCCGCCGTTGGAACGGCTTGACTTCGACGCGGTCATGCTGATGATCGAGCAACAGCGGTATTTCGTCATGCACGCACCCCGTCAGACGGGCAAGACGTCCACACTACTGGCACTGATGGATGAACTGAACAGCAGTGGGCACTATCGTTGTCTGTACATCAACGTCGAGATCGGCCAGTCCGCACGCGAGGACATTGGCGCCGCCCTGCAGGCGATACTGAGTCAATTGGCTTTGAGAGCAGAACGTATTCTGGGTGATCGGATCGTGAAGGAAGTCTGGCGCGAGGCCCTTGATAGTACTGGACCTCATGGCGCGTTGCAGGAGGTATTGAGTTGCTGGGCCGCGGCTGACGACAGACCACTGGTGCTGATGATCGACGAGATTGACGCGCTGATTGGCGACACGCTCCTGTCCGTGCTTCGACAACTCCGTGCAGGCTATCCTGATCGGCCTCGCCAATATCCGCAGACGGTCATCCTGTGCGGGGTGCGCGACGTGCGCGATTACCGCATCCAATCCACCGCAGAAAACGCGATAATCGCTGGCGGCAGCGCGTTCAACGTCCGCACCAGGTCTCTGCGTCTGGGTGATTTCACACCGGATGAAGTGCAATCACTGCTGGCGCAACACACCGAGGCGACGGGTCAGGTCTTTACCGAGGATGCGCAGAACAAGGTGTGGGAATTGACCCGGGGCCAGCCCTGGCTCGTCAACGCCCTGGCATACGAAGCTTGTTTTGACAACATGGCCGGGCGAGACCGCAGCCGACCCGTCACTGCCAACGCGATAGGCGACGCGAGGGAGCAACTTATCCTGCGCCGGGAAACGCATCTCGACCAGCTTACGGACAAATTACAGGAGGAGCGCGTAAGGCGCGTCGTCGAACCCCTGTTGAGCGGCGCTGCATCGGATGAGGCGATTCCTCAAGACGATTTGGAATACGTGCGCGATCTGGGCCTTGTGAGGCGTCAACGGCCCGTTGCCATCGCCAACCCGATCTATCGGGAAGTCATTCCCCGCGACCTGACTTATACCACGCAGGAATACCTCGCTCAAGACACGGCCTGGTACGTCGACGCGGATGGCCGCTTGCGTCTCAACGATTTGCTCACCGCGTTTCAGGAATTTTTCCGCGAACATTCGGAACACTGGGTCGAGCGGTTTCAGTATAAAGAAGCGGGTCCACAGCTGCTGCTGCAGGCGTTTCTTCAGCGCATCGTCAATACCGGTGGGCGGATCGAGCGGGAGTACGGCCTGGGTCGGATGCGTACCGATCTGTTGATCCTGTGGCCGGCGCCTGGCGATGCCCAACCGGATCAGGCGATTCAGAAACTGGTCATCGAATGCAAGTTGCTATACAGAAGTCTGGAAGAGACGGTGCGTGCGGGCCTCGACCAGACGCGCGCCTACATGGATCGCTGCGACGCGACGGAAGGGCATCTCATCGTCTTTGACCGCACTCCCGGCAGGTCGTGGGACCATAAGATCTACCGACGTGAGGCGGGCATAGGGAAAACGAAGATCACGGTGTGGGGGATGTGAAGGATGAAGATCCATGCCACTGACGTCGCCATGAACACGGCGGTCCGCTTCCAATCGCATTGGCGACGCTCCCGGAGCGTAACGCCGAAATGGATCTGCAGTGCGCGATGAGTTCCAGCCCGGGCGCAGCGACGTGGATCTCCTGGTCGAATTCGGTCCCATGGAACCGTAACAGCCCGTTGACAAAGTCCATCCGGGCTGCCTGCCTGTGCGTTCGCACGCAGACAGGCGTCCGGCCCTTGTGACCGAGTTACGGCGTTGCCTGCCTGCAGCAGGCAGGCACTCCCTCCCCGAATCCGGGGATTCGAGTCGGTCGTCTGCCTGTGCGTGTCCGCCTGCCTGCCGAGCACGTCTCGGCGCAGGCAGGCACGCAGACAGGCGCGCCTCGTCTTCGGCCACAATGGCTCGGCCTCGCCTGCAGAGCGACTTTTTCAACGGACTGCTATGCCCGGGTCGATGCCAACTTCGGCCTGGTGGAAGCGCTGAGATCGATATTGGAGGAGCAAGTGGACCTGGTGGTTTCAGGAGCCGTGAAGAACCGATATATCGCAAGTGAGATCGAGCAGACCAAAGAGTACTGTATGTCCCGTGACGTAAGCGCATGCCTGTCAGATGGTATCGACGCCTGCGATGCGATCACAAACGCTGTCCGCAATGAATAGCCGTCCGGTTGACGGTCTGTCGGGTTGGAAACCGAAAGAGCAATGAACCGATTTCAGTCCGAAATTTCGACTCAACACTATGGAGAAACCCATGGCTTCAGGCAACGGACTGATGCAGCGAGAGCGCCATACCACGTCCGGAAACGGCGCGTTGCTGGTTGTGATCGACAGCGGCGGGCCGTACTGGGAGCGGATGATCGTGGACGAGACGGTTCTGGCCGCGCTGGCCCATTTCGGGATGCCCTATCGGCTGCTGGACCTGGCTGACGAGCGGCCGACGCCTGAAGCATTGAGCGGCTGCGCCGGTATCGTACTCGCACAGAACGGGCTGGGCGGGAGTCTCAGCGCCGGGGAGGCGGGTCTGATTTCGGACGCGGTCCGCAACGGCGCCGGGCTGGTGAATTTCGACTACGATCTCAGGGGATACGCCGGACCCCTTCTGGAGATGTTCGGTTTCGATCGAATCAACCCGCATCCGTACGCCACGGATACGTTGCGCGTAGGCGAGCAGGCGCACTACGTCACCGGACTGCAATCGCCCGGGGAATTCCACAGCTTCGACCGCATGGTGACGGCGATCGCCGTCGAAAAATGGGGCGACTCGGTGGTCCCGCTGGCGGACGGGATTCTGGGAAAGGAGCAGTTGATCTACATCCGGCACCTGGCGCCGTGGAGCGCGTTCGAGCCGCGCAACTTTTCGCTGGCGTTCGCAACGGAATGGGGAACGGGCCGCGCCGTGCAGTTCACGCTGAATTCCAGGGTGTGGCGGAACGCGTTCTTCGGTCACGCCCGCGGATTGGACGATCTGTTCTGGCGGTCGATCGTCTGGACCGCCCGCAAGCCGTTCGCCGCCAATATGATTCCGCCTTTCCTGACCATGTCCTGGGACGACTGCGAGGGACGGCACGATTTTGCCTTCGCCGACGTCGCGCGTCGCTATGGGTACAAACCAATGCCCTCCCTGTTCATCGCGAACGTGCCGGAGCGGCTGCTTCCCAAAATCAGGGCCGGTATTCAGAGCGGGGGCATTCACTACAACAGCCACGCGCTGGACTATTATCGGCTGCTGATCTACAATTTCGGAAAGGGCGAGTGCTCACAGGATGAACTGGATTCCAACTTCGCGTTCTCGGACGCATTCTGGAAGCGCGTAGGAGCCTATCCGGGCGCTACGCTTCGATTCCACTGGGGGGAATACGGGGTCAGGGCGCTGCCATTCCTGAAAGAACGCGGCCATCGGTATTTCTGCCCGGCCTTGCAGACGGGTCTGCACAAGGCGGATACGTGCATGCAGGACGGTTTCTGGCCGTACGGGTTGCAGACGTGTTATTACGACTATCTGCCAGACGACCACGACTTTTTCGCGTTCGCGGCCATGCTCGCCCGACACCAGGAGGATTTCCTGACCGGGTGTACGCCGTATCTGCGCGAGAGCGAAAGAGTCGACGTCGAAAAGGCGGCCGGCAATGCGGCCCAGCAGATCCGCCACGGGCTGAGGGCCGGATTCTACGCGGAGATCGTGACCCACGAACAGAAGTTCGACGCCGTGACCATGGAGGAATGGGACCGGATTCTCGGCCGAACCCGCGAACTGACGGACGGGTTCGAAAAAATCTATGCGAGCCACGACGAAATCGGCCACTACCTGAAGGGGAAAGACGGCGTTTGGCTGAGCGAGGTCTCGGTGGAGGGCGAAGGGATGCGCGGTTCACTGGCCGGGAAGACGTCCGCTCCGCTGCGACTTTCCGTATTTCGCGATCGGGACGATTCGGTGGAGCGTGAGTTTCGGTCGGTTGACAGGTTTGAAGGCCGGACGGAGATCGGCTGATTTCCGGCTATACGAAGAATAAACGAGAAGGTGGAGGCCTGTGACAGAGATTTTCTTCAACGTCCAGATCGATTGCGAATCCACGCAACGCAGTGTCGACGCCCCCGCGCTGGGCGAGCGATCAATCCGTGGGCTGGGCGAAATCTTCTCACAGACGGGGATGAAGGGGACGTTTGTGGTCATCCCCTCGGACATGCGGGCGCACGCGCGGGTGTATCGTGAGCTGGAAGCGGAAGGGCACGAAGTGGGCCTGCACGTTCATCCGGCGGAACAGGGGTACGAAGAATTCTTCGGTATTTACGGTTTCGATGAACAGACGGCAATTCTGAAGGAAGGCATGGACGTGTTCGCCGATGCCATGGGCCGCCCGCCCATCGTATTCACGCCCGGCTATTTCTCGGCGAATGACCATACGTTTCCCGCGCTGGAGGCGCTGGGGTTTACGCACGGCGCCGTTTCGATGCCAACGCGAAACCTGCCGCAGTGCGCCTGCGTTTGGGGTAGTTCGCCGCTGGATATCCACTACCCGCACCGGTACAACCGGTCCCTTGCCGGCGACGTGGACTTCGTGGACGTACCGCCCACGGTGGACGTGGACTCGCGGATGTGGGGCGGGGCGCACCCGCAGGATCTGCGGATCGAACTGGTGGACGCCAAGAACCACTGGTATACGATTCACAAGAACGTGAAACGCCAGATCGAGAACGGAAGCGATACACCGGTGAAGTACCTCAAGGCGCTGACGCACAATATCTTCGACTACGCCAACGCGAATGATTTCCGGAGGGAGACGCTGGTGGGAGTCGTTTCAGCGGCGCGTGAGATCTGCGAACAGCAGGGATACGCCATGGTTCCGGCAACGGCCGCCGAAATTGCGGAGGCCTATCGCTCCCTGGTCCCGCTGCCCAACCGCGGCACGTCTCTGGACCTGGACACAAGAGGGCGTGCGGCATGGACGGGAGGGGGCGCGCAACACGACGTGGAATGACGGAAATTCGTAAGCCTGGAATCGCGGCAAAACATCAAAACCAATGCAATGCCGCACCCGCGCCGCCCGCGCCACCGGGCGGCCGTTTTGTTTGCCCGAGCATCGATGCGCATCGGTTCTCTGTTCTCTGCTGGGAAATTCTGGCAGAATGGGGGGACATCACGGGGCCGGAACGCTAATCCAGGTTCAGGATGGAAAGACTGTCCCGATAGATCAACGATTCGATTTCATCCGCGTCCAGGCGCGGCAGCGCGGTACCTTGGAGCATATCGTTCAGGCTGCGGAGGCCGGCGAGCGAGGCGTCGATGGTCGTAAACGGATAGTCGGTGCCGAAGAGGAGTTTGTCCCAGACGCCGTATTCCTGAACGAGCATCAGGCTGTGGTAAAGTTGGAACGGACGGTAGTGCAGGGCGCTGACGTCGGCGTAGACGTTGGGGTGTTTCCGGATGACGGCAACGCATTCCCCTTCGTAGGGGTGCCCCAGATGCGCCAGAATGATCTTGACGTCCGGAAAGCGGATGGCGACGGGGTCCAGGTGACGGGGGAGTGTACACTCCAGGGGCGCCTGGGCGACGAACGTGGTGCCCGTATGCAGCAGTACCGGCAGGCCGTGTTCACCGGCGTAGCGCCAGAGCGGGTCAAGCGACGGGTCGTCCGGTCTGAAGCCTGCGTACATCGAGAGTAACTTGATCCCCTTGAGGCCGAGGCCCTGGTGACCCTCCCTCAACTCCTCCTGCCAGGCCTCCTGGGTGGGGTCGACCGACAGGAAGCCGATAAGCGAATCAGGGAATTCGGCCGCCCGCTCTGCAACGTAGCGGTCGTCTACCCACATTCCGCTCAGCCGGGCCTTGCCCCCGAAGACGACCGTTCGAACCGGCTCGCGCGCCTGGGCCAGGTATGCTTCATAGCCGGCCGAGAGGTCGATTTCCGCGTCGCCGCGGGCGCGCATGGCCTGACGTTGGAACTGTTGGGTAAAGTGTTGTGGATACCGGAAGACATGGGCGTGTACGTCGATAATCATCTGTTATGTCCTTCAGGGACGGAGAGGGTTCGAAGTCGTGTCCGCGAACCCTGCGCCTCGCAGATGCGACACAGGGCCTTCCGCGTTTACAGTGGATCGATCCGGATCAGGGTTTCCTCATCTTCATCAAACCGGAGGGGATTCTTCAGGGGTCTGCCGAAACCGTTCCAGGAGACGCTCATGGCGTCTCCGTCTTCCAGGGTGATTCCGGCGCCGAAACTGAACGCATCCGCGCCGAAGAAGAAGATGTGCGCGTCATCCGGGCGGCGGTGCTGGGGGTACTTGAAATGGTGGTGTTCCAGGTTGGCCAGACTGTGCGCCATGTTCGCTTCGCCGGTGGCGATGGTTCCGGACCAGATCGTGCGCCCGTCCCGTTCGACCGCGACTCTTCCGGCCACGTCCTCAAAATCGGGGTCCAGGATGAGTTCCGGCCCGAAAGAGCAGGTGCGAAGTTTCGAGGGTGCCAGATAGAGGTAGTTTTTCTTTTCAGTTACGTGGTCGGAGAACTCGTTGCCGGGGGCCATGCCGATTCGCCTGGGATTCCCTTCAGGGTCGATAATGTATGCCCCGGCGATTTCGGGTTCTTCGCCGCCGTCGCCCGCAAACGCCGGTACGTCCAGCGGATCCCCGTGCGCCCGAAGGATGGCGCCGTTGCCTTTGTAGAACCACTCCGGCGGTACGCCCACGTTACCGGGGTCCGGCCTGCCTCCTCGCAGGCCCCATTGGTACATTCGCATGCTGTCGGTGATTTGCGCTTCACCGGGGCCGTCCTGTTCGTGCATGGCCTGCCGGTTGTCAACGCTGGCCCGGTGGGTCAGCCCGGTGCCGGCCACCAGACAACGTGAAGGCTCGCCGGGGTGATCGTATGCGGGCAGGAGCCTCCACACGGACCGGCCGTGGTAGACGGCGTCGTAGTCCTGAAAGTCTCCACCCAGCTTTGCTTCCACTTCCGAAGAAAGGGTTTCCCCGGATTGCAGAACGAAGGCCGCGATGCCGTGGATCGACGCGTGTCCGTCAATCAGCCGGCAGCGGTTCCCGTCGATTGCGGCAATACGACGTCCCGCTTCGGGATGGATCAGCTGGACGAGTCTGAACATGGGAGTGTTCTGTCCCGGAGGTCAGTTGCCCGAATTCGGCCGTTTCCCGTTCGCACTGCGGCTCCGGATGCCGGTTACAGGTTCCGCTCCGTGAGTCCGGCCCGGTTCGTGCGAATCAAAGGCGTTCCGTTGTAGGCGACGTCGCCGCCGTCGAGTACCGAGGCGCGGACGGGTCGCTCATCGTGAAGGGTGAGAACACAGAGGGTACCGGTGAAGGTGAGACCGTCGCATTCCGTGGTCTTGCCGTCCACGCCGTAAACGACAAGATCGGTGCTGGCGCCGCGCCGGACCCGGACGCCGCGGGCGATTTCAGGGCGGCAGGGTTTTCCGTCGGCGCCGGCCGTGCGCCGCGCGACGCTGACCTCGTCCGGCTCCGCGTTGAACGGGACGAGAGCGACGTCGTACACAACGGCGTTCGCACCCTCGCCCCTGACCCATTTCTGCAGACCAATCCAGTAACGGTCCGGATAATTTCCTGGCGTGCCGTCCTTTGCTTCGTAGGAAGTCCCGCGGCGGACGTAATGGATCTCCGATGGTTTTGCGGGTACGGCCTGCAATCCCGGGCGGCTGGCGGTGAGCATACGGCGCCGGGTTCCCTTCCACCGGTGTGGAGCATGAAGGTACCAGGTGTAGGCATGGTGCTGGGGGCCTTCGAAGACGGCGTCGGAAACGAGGAAACAGTCGGGTTTCAGAAAGGTGATTCGTCGTTGGACGCGAGTGCCGTACTGCCGTTCGTAGGCGCGGTGGGACGCGGAAAAATAGTCTATGGTCTTTCCGGTCGCCCAGACGGCGTCCTCTCCGCGGTGATGGACCCGATCCATCGGCGCGTCGTTGACCACGACCTGATTGTGGGCCTGGGGAGAACGAAAAAACTGATCGAGCGGGTTGTCGTAGGGTCCCCACCGGTTCGTCTCGACGGCCACCGGCGCGCCATGGGCGTAGATCGTGAAATCGAGCAGGTCGTTGTGGGTATGGCCGCCGCCCCACGGACCGTAGTTGACGAGGAGATAACGGGCATCCTTATCCCAGTCCGAACGCATGACGGCAAAGCCGGAAGGGCGTTTGTCGATGGAGGTATACTTGGGCCTTTTCGGCCGGACTCCGGAGACCGATTTGATCCTGTCACGCACCGGCCAGAGGTATCGGCCGTCCCCTGTCACTTCGGTGGCGCGCCGCAAGATGCCGTCCTGAGGACCGATCCCGCCATCGTTGAATCCCTGGGATTCGCCCAGCGGGGTCGTGGTGGCCAGGAACCAGTCGTACATCCGTATGATGGCTTTACGCAGGTCAGGCTCGACGTCGATGGCAGGATTCTGCTCCGAGAATGCCAGGAGATCCTCGCTGATGCGGGTGCACCACGCGCCATAGCCGGAGGCGCGCTCGTGGTGGCAGCCGTCGGCATAAAAGTCCCTGTCGACGTGTTCGAGCAGGCGTTTCACGCCAATCTTCACCCAGTCTTCCGACTCCCTGAATTCGGGGAAGAGGCCTCCCGCGTAAACCAGCGCCCACGAGCCGCACATCTGCCAGTTCCCGCTGCGATAGCCGTCATCCTTTTCGAGCAGATAGAGCCACCGCCCGGCCCCCAGAATGGTCTTCAGCAGGCGTTTGTGTGTGATCGGCCGCAGGATGCCGGTGGACCGATACGCGAAGTAGTGATCGATAAACCGCGGCGTGCGTCCGCCAAGGCCGAGTTCATAGAAAATGACGTCGTGTCCGGCGGGGTTGTCTATGTCGTTTCGTTGTTCGTACCACTGATTGAACAGATCGTCGAAACATTCCACGTAGCGGGAATCGCCGGTCTGCCCGTAAGCGACCCGAAGGCATTCGGACCACCCCCAATAGTGCGTGCCATAGATGCCTGACCGGCCCCACTTTGCATTGAAGTCGACCTTTTTTCCAAACTTGTAGGTCAGGTCGTGCCAGCCCCGGATCTCGTGAGCGACGACGCGTTCGGCCTCCCGAATCCGTCCCGGTTCGGAGGTTTCGGCCGTGGGCGCGACCATATTGAGGGGTTCCTTCCGCGCGGAAAAGTAATCGCCCCAGGCGGCGGCCGCTTGATTCCACTTTCCCGCTTTCACCGCTTTGCGGACCGGTTTCAAGCCCGCCCCCTTCAGGCGAATCGCCGCGAAGAGGTCCTTGTTCGCAATGGAACGCATTTTTGTTCGGCTGATTCCAGGAGGCATGATCTGAACCCTCGCGCCGTCGGTGCGTTGAACGGGGATTTGCAGCGGTGAACGTGTGGCCCTGGCGGAAAGCGCCTGCTGTATACGGCGGAACGGAGCGTCCGCAGGCGCTTTCAGGCAAGACCGAGTGCGCGTACGGCATGCTGGATGGAACGGGCGGCGGACTCAAGGGAGGTCCGGCCGGTATTCAGAACGACATGATACAGGCCGGGATCGTCCCAGTTGATATGGTAGTTGTCTCTGAGGTACGCGGACCGACGCCTGTCGCTCTTCTGAATCAGTTCTCTGGCCTCTTTGCCGCTGCGCAGGTTTTGACGATCCACGACAACCTGGATGCGTTTGTACAGGGGGGCCACGGTGCGGACATGCAGCGTGTCGGGGTCATCCCTGAGGATGGCCTGGCCCCCTCGACCCACGATGATGACCCTGTCGCGTTTGCGAAGACGGTGGACCGTGGCCTGAAGAAACCTGAGGTAGTCCCGCTGATCCAGAAGGTGTCTTTCCTCGTTGTTCGTCGCGTCGTTGGTCAGGAGCGCGGCCGACACTTCGTACGGAAACTCCAGTCCCCAGAGCATGGCCGGCGGTGTCGGAACGGATCGGGAAGGCACGATCAGGCTGTGGATGAATCGCTTCACCGCGCTCTGCGTCCGCTCGTCGAATTTCTCGACTTCGGATTCCGGCACGTTGGCTTCTCTCGCGACTTCGGTGATGATGTTCTTGTCCACGAAGTCGTAACCGAGAACTTCCGATGCCCGGCGAGCGACCAGATCTCCGATACTGCCGAGCTGGCGTGAGACGGTAATTAGGGCCACGCGAGACATCCTGTACAGTGAGACGACGGATGAGGAGCGCGCGGGCTGCCCGTGCTCCACTCAAAAGTTCGAGTAGAAGAGATGCCGATTGTCGATGATCTCCGCCTGCTCTTTGAGGTCGCTGAACCAGGCCGCCAGGACTTCGTTCTGTTTTTCCGCCCGAAGGCGTTCAACCAGTTTCGGCGCCTCCACCTCGAATTCAACTTCGTCAATCGGCTCTTTTTCCAACAACTGCAGCACGTATGCGCCCCGGTCCGTGGCGACGACGCCGCTGGTGGTTCCCGTATCCAGCCGGAAAGCCGCGCCTGTAAACGCGTTCCTGCGGCCGACGCCCTGCACGAAGTCGTCCCGGCTGAAGGGCTTGGACTCGGCAAAGCGAATATTGCGACGATGCGCCGCGTTTTCCAGGCTTTCTCCCGACCTGACGTCCTCGAGCAAGGGGGCCATGCGCGTGGATGCAACGTTGACTTTTTCCGTTGTCCTCAGCCTGGTCGCAATCCGATTGTAGACCTCGTCCAACGGCTGCGGCCCGGCTTCCCGCCGTGCGAGAAGGACGAAGACATAAATGCCCTGTTCGGTTTCGTACGGGTGGGAAACCCTGCCCGGTGAAGCGCTGAGAAAGGAATTGACCAGCCCGGACGTCCGGTTGCCCAGCAGGGGGAAGTAGCCGCCGGCAGTGATGAAACCGGTTTCTTTCGCCTGCAGGCCCTGTTCGGCCACGGCTGTCAGGAAGTCGGCTTCGTCCGCACGCTCCTGGAAGCGTTCGGATTCGAGACGGAGGCTGTCCAGCGTGTCCCTGCCCGGCCGGACGTTCAGCAGGATGTGCTTGGCGCGGACCTCAAGCCCGTCACCCTCGCCTTTCCGTTCCTCGACCTTGAGGATATGCCATCCGAACTGGGAGCGTACGGGTTCCGAGATTGCGCCGGGTTCGAGAGCAAAGGCCGCCTCCTCAAAGGGCTTGACCATCCTTCCGCGTCCGAAGAATCCCAGATCGCCGCCGCGTTCCGCGCTGCCGGGGTCGTCAGAATGGCTCCGGGCCAGCGCGGCGAATTCTCCACCGGCGCGGATTTCGGCGAGCAGGTCGCGGATTTCGGCCTCTGCATCGGATTCATCGACCGCGGAAGGCTTCTTTTCGAAGGCAACGAACGAGGCATTGACGGCCGCGTCGCGATGGAATTCATCCGGGTGGCCGCTGTAATAGGCCTGGATCTGCTCGTCCGAAACGGAAACCAGTGAATCGGCGATGGAATACGCCTCGATGGCCGCGTAGGCCACGCGAACTTTCTCTTTCTGCCGCACGAATGCTTCCCGCACCTCCGCCGAGGTGACCCTCACCCCGCCTGCGACCATCTCCTGGAGCTTGCTGATCAACACCGCCTGACGTACGGCGTATTCGGCGCTGAGTACGAACTGGTTTCTCTCCGGGCTTGAGTACGTGCCGGGGTCGTCCAGGAACCTGCCGTATTTCTCGGGATCGAATTTGCCATCGGTCTGAAAGACTTCCTGGTTCTGCACCCATTCGACGGCTGATTCCGGTTGATGAAGTTGACCTCCGCATCGGAGACTGCGATTTCATGGGCTTCGATTTGCTGGGCGTACAGGATCTGGGCGACCATCTGGTCCCAGATCTGACGGATAAGCTGGCTCTCTTCCGGTTCGGCACTGTTGCGGTCCTTGGCTTGCCTGGAGGCGTCGCGGAGGGCTTCGACGAATTGCTGGTGGCTGACTTTCTGACCGTTGATGACACCCACCGTATCTCCGGGGCCGGCACAGGTCATTCCGCCGGCGCCCCAGTCGAAGACCATCAGCGCCACGAAGGAAATGGCAACGATCCACATCATCGCTTTGATCAGGACCACGTTGCGCAGGTTTTTGAGCATGGATGGACACCCTCCGGTGGATGAAAAAGAGTCGGCGCGAATGGGCGGCAACTGCCCAGGGCAATTGGCCGGACGTGAGCCTTCCGGCCAGGAGTTCTCAGTACAACGCAGTAAATTATAGGAAGGCGGGTTTGCAGGCAAGTTTTTTTTACCGACTGAAAATCCCGCCGCGTGCTTGACCCGGTGGGGCAAAATACCTATACTCAGGCGCAAGTCGTCCGTGAAAAACAACCATTGAAACCATCGTGAGGGGAGGTCCGATCACGATGCGCGCGATCCTGATGTTCCTGTACTCCTGTCTTATGGACTCCGGAATCGCCGTGGCCGGAGACTACCATTGGCCGATGGCGGCGCCGCCCGCGCTCAACTCTTCCTTTGGAGAATATCGGCCCCGGCGCTTCCACGCGGGGCTGGATTTCAAGACGTGGGGAAAGGAGGGGTACCCGGTGCTGGCGGTGGACGATGGGTACGTCTGGCGCGTGCGGACCTCGCCGTGGGGATACGGAAAAGTGATCTATATCCGATTGCAGGGACGGCCGAACGGCGGTCTACGCGCACCTTTCGGCTTTTGCCCCCGACGTTCAGACCCACGTTGAGGCCGAACAGGACCGGCGGGGATTCTATAGCGTGAATCTCTTCTTTAAGCCGAACCAGATCCAGGTCGAACGCGGGGAGACGCTTGGCTATTCCGGCAGCACGGGCAGCGGCGCGCCGCACCTGCATTTTGAAATACGCGATAAGCATCAGCGTCCGATCAACGGGTTGCTTCACGGTTTCGAGGTAAAGGACACCATTGCGCCTACCATACAGTCCCTGGCTCTGATCCCGATGGACGCGGATTCCCGGGTCTCGGATGGAATGGACCCGGTCGCGATCGGCGTGCAGTGGCGCCCCAAACGGAAACGCTACGTTGCGCGGAGGGCGCTCATGATCCACGGGCGCATCGGCGTGGCTGTGAAGACGTACGATCAGGCGGACGCCAGCGTGCTTAGCAACCGCTTCTCTCCGTATCGTTTGAGACTGTTCCTGAACGAGCGAGAGGTCTTTGAGACTCGGTACGAGATTTTTGCGTACAATCAGGTCAACCAGGTCGAACTGGATCGTAATTTTGTCCTGAAAAAGCGCGGCGCCGGCCTGTATCACAACCTGTACCGTTCTGACGGCAATCAGCTTCCCATGTACGGGAAGTTCAAGGTGGGAGACGGCGTCCTGCATACAGGGACTCCGCCCAACGGTCGCGGCGTCGCGCTGGACCCGGGCAGGAACCGCATCCGGGTGGTGGTTGAGGACGTGGCCGGGAACCGCTCCCGCGCCGACCTTGACGTTATCGTGAACTCGGTACCCCGCGTGCTGGAGGCCCGCGCGGATTTGGACGGCCGTTCCGTCCGGGCGCGGGCGCGGGTGCGGGACGCTAATCTGAAAACGGTCGTTGTGGAACGTTCCGTAGATGCCGGACGATCCTGGGTCCCGTACGCCAGGTCGAAGCGGACACCCACGGCAGGATCGACGTGGAATTCGCCCACGTCGCCGATGCAGTCTACAGGGTGCGCGCCCGGGACCGGCTCAAGGCGGAAGGATTTCGCGTCTGTGCGCCTGTTTCAGCGGCGAACCGCGCGGCAAAGGATGACCTGCTGGAATGCGCCGTGCGCTATTTTCCCGACTTCGCGGTGTTGAAGATTGTGTCGAAGCGGCTCTTGTCGGCTGCCCCGGGGGTTACCCTGCGCTGGCCCTCGAGCAGGGAAGCCGCGCCGGAGGTTCTTCAGCGGAGCCTGCGCAGCTACGAGTGCGTGGTGCCCTTCGACCCCGCGGTCGACGGCCAGATTGAGGCGGTCCTTTCCGCGGTCGATCTGAAAGGCAGTCCGGGCCCGCCGCACCGTCCGCCTGGTCCAGACGGCGGTGAGCCGGTCCGGCGGGGGTCGTTCGTTCGGCGGACGGCATGGCGGAAGCCCGCTTCGACGCCGGGGAAGTCTACCGGCCCTTCTTCGGACGGATCGCGGCAACTCCCGGAAAAGGAGCAAAACGCCTGCCCCTGGTCGGATCGCGGTACCGGTTCGGGCCGGAGGACGTGCCGTTCCGTCGCAAGGCGGAAGTCGTCCTGCGATACCCGGCGGACTTCAACCGGCCCGAGCGGTTGGGCATCTATCGGTTAACCGGGAAGGGCGCCTGGGTGTTCGTAGGCAACCGCGCGGTTCGGGGGCGCCATGCCCTGGCGGCCGAGGTCCCGAGTTTTTTCCACCTATGCGCTGTTGCTGGACGAGATCCCTCCCCGGGTGAGAATTCAGCGGCCGGAGCGGGGCGCGAAGGTTGCCGACAGGCGGCCCGTGCTTGTCGCCAGGATCGGCGACTTCGGATCGGGCATCCGACGGGAGGAGGATATTCTGGTGCGGCTGGATGGAAAAACGGCTGATCGCCCAATACGATCCCGACGCAGGTCGGGTGAACGCCCGGCCCAGGCAGCCGCTGCCAGCCGGACTCCATAAGTTGGAGGTGACGGTGACGGACGCCTGCGGCAACCGCGGCCGTTGCGGTGCGTTCGTTCACGGTACGATAAGTGGATGATACTGCCCATCAAAGATGACAATCCGACGCGCCGCGCCCCGGTGTTTACGGTAGGCATCCTGCTGCTGAACGTCGGGACTTTTCTGTACTCCATTGCCCTGGGATCCGTCGGGTTCGACGTATTTACGCTACGGATGGGTCTGATCCCCTTTGAAGTGACCCACGGCGTGGACGCCATTTCGCCAACGCCGATCCCGCTATATCTCACGTTCCTGACGGCCATGTTCATGCACGGCGGCTGGATGCATCTGGGCGGCAACATGCTCTATCTCTGGATTTTCGGGAACAACGTCGAAGATACGCTGGGGAGGTTGAGGTTCTTGTTGTTCTACGTTTTCTGCGGCGTGGCGGCTGCATTGGGCCATGTTCTCTCAGATCCGGACTCGACAATACCCATGGTGGGCGCCAGCGGCGCGATTGCGGGAGTCCTCGGGGCCTATCTGGCGCGATTCCCGGGCGCCCGTGTGCATGTTTTCGTCTTCCTCCTGTTCTTCATCCAGATCGTGCGTGTACCCGCGCTGCTGGTTCTGGGCGTCTGGTTTATCATCCAGCTGGTGAACGCGTCGGCCGATTCGGGCGGCGTGGGAGGCGGCGTTGCGTGGTATGCCCATATCGGCGGGTTCATTGCGGGTTATCTGCTGATGCGCCTGCACGCGCGACGATTCAAGCTGATATAGGACGCGTTGCCGGCCCTCCGGATGACGCCGGATTGCGAAACGTCACGCGAAAGGGCCGCCTGAATTCTGCAGGCGGCCCTTCTCCGTTGGAGTTCGGACGTTAGCGGCTATTCACCCTGCGCTTTCGTTTCGGAAAGGGTCTTCAGGGACTGAAGATCCTCACGAAGGCGTTTTCGTTCTTCTTCGTGGGGACAGATGCGGATCAGTTCCTCGAGGCAGAGGGCCGCGCTGTCTCTATTTCCCGCGCGGAGAAAGCTGACGGCAAGCTGCCGGTAACTGCTGTGCATCAACGAGTACCACACGTCCCCCCCCCACCGATTCGGGAGGAATCGTATTCTCCGCGACCTTGATGATTCGAAGGGCTTCGGACGGACGTTCCTGGAGTTGCATCGCTCGCACCAGGCCTTCGAAGATGACCAGGTAATTGCTGATGAGGCGCCGGGCTACCGGGTCTTTGTAGACGGTGGCGTCCGCGATTCCGGTATAACTGTAATTCTCGAGTAGATGCCGGGAGGTCAATTGGGCGTCGAATTGCCCCGGCGCCCGTTGTCTGACGAGACGGTACACCATGCCTTCCATGGACAGATAGGACCGCAGGCCGCCCATGTTTCGTTCGGGAACGGTCACCGCGAAATATATAGGGCGCTGCCAGTCAATGTGCTCAACAAGGTACCAGATCATAAAGGTGTGGGACTCCAGAATGCTCATGCGCCGGTTACCGACCGGGAATTCGGTGACGGGGACGTCGTCGGCCTTGACGATAATCGAGCTGTCGGCAAGCGGGATGTCGTATCGTTCCGGCCAGCGGCGGGCGATCACATGCCCGTCGATGGTCGCATTCGTCATTGATATCGGAAGCCTGGGATCCAGGTCGCGCAGCTGTTTGACGTACCAGGGTGTTTTGAGCAGGCTGAGGTTGACCACCCGGACGTCCCGGCGAAAACCCTTCACGTACTGGAGAAACCACAATGGATAGGTGTCGTTGTCTCCGTTGGTGAAGAGGATGGCGTCGGGCTCGCAGGAACTCAGGATGTTCCGGGCGTAGTCGTGAGCGATGAAGTCTCCGCTGCGGTCGCGTTCGAAATAGCTGGTTTGCAGAAGCCCGATCGGAACGACGAGACACAGGGCCGCCACGAGCGCGGCTGCCGGAACCGGGGCATGCCCGCGTGCAACGCCGCTGATGAGGGCAGCGGCCCCGCCGCCGATCCAGAGGCCGAAAAACGTGTAGGCGCCAACGAAGATATATTCCCGTTCCCTGGGTTCCGGGTCGGGCATATTGAGATACACGACCAGCCCGAGCCCCATGAGCAGAAACATGGCGAACACGCTGGCAAAACGCTTCCAGTCTCTGCGGAAGTGGCTGACCGCGCCAACAACGCCCAGGAGAATGGGGACCACCGAATACGCAATGGTCTCCCGGTTGCCGTCCATGTTGGCCACGGCCCGCCGGAACGTCCCGGACAGCATCTCTCCGATGGCAAATCGTTCCGTAAAGGACGGCAGGGTTGCCGAGAAGAAGCGGCTCGCGACCCCCTGATCGTAAAACGGGAACTGTTGGAGGAAATATTTAACGTGGATGTTGAACTGAAAGTCCCAGAAATCACCCCGGCGTGGAAAAATGGAGTGGACGCCGTATTGCTGGCGGGTGAGGAAGGCCTTGAAATTCTCGTAGGTCTCCGGATTGTTCATATCGATGAAGGGATCCAGGCCCGAACGGATGTAGAGCATGGCGTACGTGGAATATCCGAAGGCGATCATCCCCAGGGCGCACAGCCAGAACGCGGGATGACGCCAGGCCGGACGCAAGATCAGGAGTCCCGCAAGCACCGCCAGTACCAGCAAAGCGGTCAGATAGATATTGGAGATGACGCACAGAAAGGGAAATACCGTAAGCCCGATGACAACCACTGCCTGAACCGACGTGGACCGGCTCTTGAGCAGGTCGGAAAAGACCAGGATGAGAATGCCGGGCACGGTGAGCAGGCACTGCAAATGCACGCCGGCGCCGAGAAAGAACAGGTAGAACATGAAGACAAGCAGGCGGTCGCGATTCCTGTCCTCGGGCGCGCCGTCCCAGCACAGCGCGATGTAGAACGCCAGGACGGTGAAGAGCATGGACAGCGCGTAGACTTCCGCCTCGGTGGCATTTGCCCAGAAGGACGTCGAGAATGCCGCGGATAATGCAGCGACCGCGCCGCCGGTCAGGATGGCAATGCGGTCCGAAATACGGTCGGGTTGGAGCCACCGCGTGAGCAGACGAACGCTGCACAGGAAAAGCAGGAGCGCCGTGACGGCGCCCGATAAGACGGAAATCAGGTTTACGCTGAATGCAACGCTGTCGGGATCCGCGAAGAGCGTGAAAATTCGGCCCAGGAGGGTATGAAAGGGCGCGCCGGGAGGGTGGGGGACTCCGAGGATGTACGAGGCCGCGATGAACTCGCCGGTGTCCCAGAAGGTGACCGTGGGCGCAACGGTTCGAACGTAGACGAAACACGTGATCAGAAAAACGAGGGCGCCGATGAGCCGGCTTTGTTCCCGGAAGGTCCTCATGGATGCCTCTGGCTACGTGGATCGGAGGAGATTCGGGGGTCGGAGTACCGGCTCTTCGGCGATACCGGACGACGATCCATGGCGGCGATCACTCTTCCGGCAGTTCTTCGGGACCATAAATCCGGATGGATTCGTACTGCTTCTCGTACACCGCGTAGTAAAGATCGTTGTCCTTCAGAATCCATGCGCTCAATCCCGCGCCGGTGATGGCTACGGCCGGGGCTTCCCCGTCACTCTGGGCGTGGGCCGTACCGGGCGACCAGAGCGGGCGGATCAGGTTGGCAACCAGCAGCAACGCGACAACAACCAGAAGCGACTTTATGGATTTGCTGTTCGACATGGGCTGATTCCTTTCGGTGAAAGAGGACGTTGAACGGTTCGCGGGGTTGAGGAGTCAACCAAATGTATGAGTTTTGGGCGGTTTCGTCAAGCGCCGGCGGGCGCGCCGTTTCAGACACAGAACAAAAAAGCCACAGCCATTGCGTCCTGCCGGCTGTGGCTTTACAGGGACGGTGCTTTCAGTGAAGATAGGCCTTGAGGGGGCGGCTTCTGGAATTGTGGCGCAGCCTGTGGATGGCTTTTTCCTTGATCTGGCGTACCCGCTCCCGGGTCAGCCCGAAGCGTTCGCCGATCTCTTCCAGCGTGAGCGGGTGCTCCCGGTTGATGCCAAAGTAGAGGCTGATCACTTCGGCTTCCCGGGGCGTGAGGGTTGCCAGCGCTTTTTCGACCTCACGGTGCAGTGAGTCGTCGATAAGCGATTCATCGGGGGGCGGCTGCAACCGATCTTCGAGAATGTCCAGCAGACTGTTGTCTTCACTTTCGCTGAACGGGGCGTCAAGCGAAAGATGCCGGCTCGAGATCTTGAGCGTATCCATCACCTCGTAATCGCTCATTTCGAGTTCGTCGGCGATTTCGCTGGGGCTGGGCTCTCGCCCGAATTCCTGCTCCAGCCCGCTGGATGCCTTGCCGATTTTGTGCAGGGCGCCCACCCTGTTCAAGGGCAGCCGAACAATTCTGGACTGCTCGGCGAGCGCCTGCAGAATGGCCTGCCTGATCCACCAGACGGCATAGGAGATGAACTTGAAGCCTTTTGTTTCGTCAAAGCGTTTGGCTGCTTTTATCAGACCCAGATTTCCCTCGTTGATCAGATCTCCCATGGAGAGACCCTGGTTCTGGTATTGCTTGGCCACGCTGACAACAAATCTCAGATTGGCTTTGGTCAACTTTTCGAGGGCATCCTGGTCGCCCTTCTTGATCCGCTTGGCGAGGGCGATTTCTTCGTCTGCCGTGAGGAGATCGACTTCTCCGATCTCTTGAAGGTACTGATCCAGAGATTCATCTTCGCGCGCGTACGGCCTCTTGGCTAGCTTAGACACTCGTCAGCCTTTCTTTGCACCGGGGAGGTCGGTTCAGTTGGCCGGGGTTTCGGAGCCGGACTGTGAGCCGAGAAACTAGTTCGGGAGAATCGACTGAATTCCTCGAAGGGGACGTAAGACTGTCGTAGTGAACCTTGCTGCTGTGGACGTGGGTACCGTTGACAGGAGTTCGCTACATGAGATTGGTCTCCTTTCGGACAATCGGATGAACTTCAGCAAACGGCTGAAGCGCGATCAGCGTCCCGGTCGGAGGGCGACGAACTGCGTGTTGCCGTCGTCCTTCTTCAGGATCAGGAACACACCGGGCCTGACGGCTCTTTTGATCTCTTCGACCATCCTGCGATAGTCCCGGACGCTTGAGATACCGACACCGTCGATTTCCAGGATCGCATCGCCGCGTTCGATTCGTTTTTTCTCCGCCGGACTTCCGGGCGCGACGTAATGAACCACAACACCGGGCCCGGTTCTGGACGCCTGCAAACGGCCGCTTTCCCAATCTGAGCGATTCTTAACCTCAAGTCCGGGCCAGTTTGTAGGGTCGGTTCGAAATCTGTCGGGGGGCCTGGGCTGCTTCGGCCTCCTGTCGAGCGTACAGGAAATCGTTCGCGGCACACCGTCACGAAGAATGAACAGCGAAACGGATTCGCCCGGACGGTACCCGGTAATCCGATTCAGAAATTCCTGGGCATTGCGGATGGGGTCGGCGTCGAGCGTCCTGATGACGTCGCCTCTCTTGAGGCCGCCCCGCCCCGCCGGGCTGTCCGACTGAATTTCACCGATCAGGATGCCCGAAGTCGAGTCCAGTTCCAGCGCATCCGCAAGATCGGACGTAAGGTCCTGCGGGTGAATACCGAGATAGCCGCGGACGACCTCGCCGTGTTCGCGGAGTTGTCCGGCAACGCGTCCGGCGACGTCTATGGGTATGGCGAACCCGATGCCGGATCCCGCGGGATTGTAAGCGGTATTCACGCCGACGACACGACCCGCGCTATTGACCAGGGGCCCGCCGCTGTTTCCAGGATTGATGGATGCGTCCGTCTGCAGGAAATCCTGAAACGGCGGCGCCGGAAGTTCCCCCTGTATTCGTTCCAGATGCCTTCCCTTTGCGCTGATCACACCCACGCTGACGGTATGATGAAATCCGAAGGGACTGCCGACGGCCATTACCCAGTCACCGACCTGTATTGAATCGGTGGCGCCCAGGCGGGCAATACGGGAACGATCGATGGGCGCTGCCGAAAGCAGCCGGATAAGCGCGAGGTCCGTGTCGGGATCCTGCCCGACAATTTCGGCGGCATATTCCTTGCCGTCGGAAAAACCGACCTGGATGCCTGTGGCGCCTTCTATGACGTGGTTGCTGGTCAGGATATGACCCGTCGCGTCCAGCACGAAGCCGGATCCGTAACGCAACGCCGAGGGGCCCTGGCGCAACCCTGTGCGGGAGATCTCCTTGCCGTAAGCGCTCTTGACGGAGATACTGACGACCACGGGCCTTACCAGCCTGGCAACTTCGGCGAATGACCGATCGGGACTGGCGGCCCATGCCGTCTGGATACGCAAAAGGAACAGGCATGCGAAGAAGACAGCCTGGCGAACCCGCTTCGGTTGGGGTGTCATGCCGATAACAGTCCGTTGAAAAAGTCGCACTGCAGGCGAGGTCGAGTCATTGTGGCCGAAGACAAGGCGCGCCTGTCTGCGTGCCTGCCTGCGCCGAGACGTGCTCGGCAGGCAGGCGGACACGCACAGGCAGGCAACGCCGTATTTCGGTCACAAGGGCCGGACGCCTGTCTGCGTGCGAACGCACAGGCAGGTAGCCCGGATGGACTTTTTCAACGGGCTGATAAGGCCGAAGAGATCATTTCTCCGCCTCTGCGGCTTTCTCCTCTTCCTGGCTCTTGCCGGCTTTCAGATTCTTCAGATGGGTTTCCCGCTCCTGCAGCAGATTTTCCAGTTCGTTGATTCTCCGTACCAATTCCTGAACTTCGTCCGTCTGGACGCCGCCGCTGTCGTTGCCCTCGGACAGGCGGGCATAGACCGCACCGCCCAACTCGGCGAACGCTTCGTGTATTGCGTGACGGGCTCCCGCGATATCGAGCCTGGCGCGACCTATTCTACCCAGGCGTTCGGCCTTGTGGGCCGCGGTTGCCGCGCTGTCGATGATTCCTCTCTTGATGCGTTCCCAAAGCGTATCGGTATTCATCCGGGACTCCCTGGACGTTATTCGTCGACGTTGTCATTCGCGCTGTGGAGCGCCTGGATTAATTGCTGGCGGGTCGCGCGGGAAATCTCGCGCCCTCTGATGGACAAACCGGGCGTCCTTCTGGCCAGGCTGCGGAGTTGTGCAACCGAGAGACCGCCAAGGTCCGGATTTTCGGAGGCAGCGGGTTGGGTTCGGTCCGGGGGTTGCGGACCGTTTAACTCAAATACGTCTACCAGATCGTCGTGAGGGTTCGGTATCACGTGGCGGGATACCAGCTGGCCGACCTGTTCCGCGGCCTCCGCGGCAGCCTGTACAGCGGCCTGTACCGCCCCCACGTCGCCCAGAATTCGAATGGAAACCAGGCCTCCCTCGATCTTTTCCACAGCCGCGAGTTCGACGGCCGCCGCTTTAACGGCCGCGTCGGCCGCTTCAACGACGCCGGTAAATCCACGGGTTTCGATCAGGCCTAACGCGTTTTTCGCCATCGATGGACCCTGAGCAGGAAACGCGGAAACAGGAAGGCGGCCATGCCGGTCGCACGGATGCGTTCGGCGTGGCCGCCTTCGGTCAATTCTGCAGATGAAGGTGGGCGAAGTTCATTAGGACCATTCGGTGTAGGAACGCAAAAGCGCCATAGCTATATGCTATATTAAATACCAAAAATAAAGATAAGTAAAATCTCCGTTCGTGTCACGTTCTTTTTGTGCGCTTTGTGGATTTCCACGCTATTATATTCAAAAAAAACAATAAGTTATCTAAAAAAGTCCTGCGACCAATGATACCGACTCGCGCCTTTCTCCGTGCCGAACCAGACGTAGTCTTCCTGCAGGAGCACGGCCTGCGTGCGGTCGTCGATCAGGCCGTTGGTTTGCGTGTAACGCCTCCAGAGTCCGGTTGAAACGTCGAAGCGGAACGCGCCGACTTCGGTACCCAGCCAGACGCTGACCGTATCCGCCGCGATCGCGACGTGCCGGTTGCCGTGTATCTCTGCGAGCGCGAATCGTTGCCACACCGTGTCGGGTGGCGCGAGATGGATGAGCGTCGACGGAGATTCAACGGTCGCCCATACTCTGTCTTTCCACGTGGCCAGCCCGTTGATGGGACGGGACGTGAACCCGCCGGCGCTTTGGACGGGCGTCCAGGTCACGTCCCCGACGCGGCAGCGAAACATGCCAAGATGAGTGCCCGCCCAGATATAGTCGGCGCCTTCCGCCATGGCCAGAATGGAGAATCTTTCGCTGCCGTCGACCCACCGGATGGTGTCGGCGAGCGTATCGAAGACGGCCAGTCCGGCCTGGGTGCCAATCCATAGCCGGGTATTCGACATGGCCAGGGCGGTGACCCCGCGCCGGCGGGGCAGGCGGTAGGTTGTCCACCGTCCGGTGTCGCGGACGTACCGGATGAGGCCGTTCCAGGCGCCGAACCAGACCGCATCGCTGTCCGGAAGAATGGTTGAGACACGGGCCTCGTCGAGACCCATGACGTCCTCCGGTTCGAAGTATTCCCACGTGCGGGTCGACAGGTCGTATCGTGTAATTCCCTGTTCTCTTATACCAGAAACGCCTTTGCCCCCGAACCAGATACTGTCTCCGTCTCTGGCCATGGCGCTGATGTTTTCGTCGAGAGGGCCGAATGCGTGGAACTCGAGCTGCCGGTCCGTCATATTCGCCTTGCCGACGCCCAGCCCCCCGGTGCCGATCCACAGGGTGTGCCACGTGTCCATCAGCGTGGCGGTTATGGGATAGCTCTTGCGCGGACCCCGGATCCAGCCGTCCTGAAGAAAGTGGCCAAAAGGCAGATAGACCGGCGGGATCGGCACTGGCGGTCGGCGCGGGGGCGGGTCGTCGCCGAAGAAGGAAACGCTTTCGAGCCGGGTCAGCCAGCGGACCGCGCCGGACGGCGTGTCCAGCCAGAGGTCGCCGGTATTGGCGTCGTAGGCCAGGGCGCGAATGCGGTTGTCGGGCAGACCGTCCAGAACGGTTAACGGCCTGTGCCAGCGGTCTCCGTAGACGTCGTACCGACGGATTCCGTTCCGGGTGCCGATGTAGATGTACTGGCTGCCTTCGGCCACGGCTGTCACCGAATTCATGTTGGGAAAGGCCGTCCAGAGTTCCCGATCGAAGGCGTGGGCGGGTGCGGAAAGCAGGAGAAACAACGCGCTGAAAAGGGAGATCATGGGTACCACGACGTGTGCGCTACGACAGGCGTCTGAGGAAGGCCGCGGTTTCCCGGGCGACGATGATTTCTTCGTTTGTGGTCACAATCAGTGTCTTCACGGGGCTTTCTGACGTGGAAATCAGCCGTTCGGGCGGCCCTGAGCGGTTCTTGTCGGGATCCAGTTGAACGCCGAGGAATTCCAGACCGCTGCAGATACGCCGCCGAACGTGGACCCCGCGCTCACCGATCCCCCCCGCGCAGGCAAGCGCATCGACGCCGCCGAGCGCGGCGGCCATCGCGCCGATTGCCGTCTTCACGCCGTAGCAGAAGGCATCGATGGCCAGTCCTGCCCGTCGATTGCCTGCGGCGGCGGCCGTTTCCAGGTCGCGCACGTCGCCGCTGACGCCGGAGATTCCGAGCAGACCGCTTTCCGTGGTGAGGATTCGCCGGATCTCGTCCGTGGAAAGGCCTTCGCGATCCATGATGAAGGGAATGATGAACGGGTCGATAGCGCCGTTGCGGTTGCCGTGGATGATGCCGTCCTGGGCGGAGAATCCCATGGTGGTGTCGATGGACCGGCCGTCCTTGACGGCGCACAGAGACGCGCTGCCGCCCAGGTGGCACGAAATCAGCTTCAACCCGTCCGACGGCCGGTCGAGGAGCCGGGGGACCCTTTCGGAGATATAACGGTGGGACGCGCCGTGAAAGCCGTATTTTCGCACGCCGTAGGTTTCGTGCCAGGCAAAGGGAACGCCGTAGGTGTACGCGTAGTCCGGAATGGTGGTGTGGAACGCCGGTTCGAACAGGCCCACCAGTGGAAGGCCGGGATATAATTCCCGGAAGATCCGGATCGCGAGGATGTACGGCGGGTTGTGGGCCGGGGCGAGTTCGTTGTAGTCGGCCATGCGTTCGAGAATCCCGTCGTCCAGCAGGTAGGTCCCGGGTTTCCCGCGCAGGTGGACGGTCTTGAACCCCACCGCGTCCAGGTCCGACAGGTCGGAGAGTACGCCGGTGCGCACGTCTGTGAGACGCGCGATAACGTCGCGTACGGCACAGGTATAATCCGGCAGGCATTGTTCCGTTTCAACGGCGTATTCGCCAATCTGATGGGCAACCGGAGAAGACGGATCGCCGATGCGCTCGAGGCGTCCCTCGGCGATCACCGTCTCGTCCTTCATATCGAACAGTCTGTACTTGAAGGACGTACTGCCCACGTTGGCAACGAGGATTTTCATAGGCGGCGGGAGTCGGGTGCTGCGGGACAGAACACGTCTCGCGGTTCTATTTGCGGAGTTCCTGCATCACCTGGCGGGTGATTTCGGTGACCAGATCGGCCTCCGATGGCGGGGGGCCGACGGATGGGGCCGACGCGCTGCGCGTGCGAAGGGTGGGGATTTGCGAGTCAGGTGCGCCGGAGGCGCCGGATTGATCCTTTCCCGCGACGCACGCGGGATCCGGTCCCCGGATTCCCAGGCGATTGCGGATCTGCAGGAGCTTGTCAACCTGGTCCCGGCTCAGGACGTTCGCGCCGCCCAACTGACGCGCGACGAACAGGATGCGTGCGAAATGTTCGAGGGTCTCCATTTTGAAATAAGCGTCCATCACGCCGGAACCCACGGTGGTGGCGCCGTGATTCTCGAGCAGGTAGGCGTCGTAGTCCTTGACGAATTTTCGGATCGGCTCGGATATTTCGGGGCCGCCCGGCGTGCCGTACTCAGCGGTGGGAATCGATCCGAGTGTGATCACGACTTCGGGAAGCACGCAATCGGTCAGCGGCATTCCTGCAACGGAGAATCCGGTGGCCGTGGGCGGATGGGCGTGGACAACCGCCTTGACGTCGGGCCTTTCCCTGTAGAGAAACAGATGCATGCCGATTTCGGAGGACGGATCGAGGCGCCCGCTTATCTTCCGGCCTTCCATGTCACAGACGCACAGATCCTCCACGGCGAGGTTCCCCTTGCACAGCCCGCCGGGCGTCACGATCAGGCGGCCTTCATCGAAGCGCGCGGAGACGTTGCCGTCGCTCGCGACGATATATCCTCTGTCGTAGAGCCTGCGTCCGGCCTCCACGATATCCAGCTTTGCCTGATGTAGCGTCATAACTTGGTGACCTGAAGGTGACCGACGGGCGCCGTTGGCCGATACGCTGGTCTACGCCTGCGGCTCACACGCGATCTGGTCCACAATGCCCACGATAACGGAGCGGATCGGCGGCCGATCCACCCCCAGGACCTGCGCGGCCGCAACGCCCTGGCGGAGAACGAGGACGGTCTCGCCCGCGCCCGCGCCCGCGGTGTCGACCGCAAGCAGCGTGTTCCCGCGGTCGCTGCCGTCTGGCTGAACAGGCTGAATCACCATCAGTTTGGCGGCTTCGTAGGCAGGATGTTTCAGCGTGGAAACAACGCTGCCGAGCACGCGTGCGAGAATCATGTGAAAAACTCGCTCTGCAGGCCTCTTGTGGCAATTGATTTCAGCCACGCATTTTTCGTTTTTTTCGCGTATTTCGTAGTTTCCAATGTCATTTTCCGGGTAGCTTCTCATTCGTTCCGGATATCGATCCGGTCGGCAATGCCGACGATGGCGGCGTCTACGGGGCCGTATTTCTCGGGGAGGGCATTGGGCGCTTCCCTGGCACAGACCCAGTAGACGGTCTCGCCCTGACCCGCGCTGACGACGTCGGCGGCCACCAGCGTATCGGCGAGATCCTTCCGTCGATGGTCCAGAGGACGGATAACGAGCAGCCGGATGCCGGTCAGCGAGGAGTCTTTGCGCGTGGCGACGACTTTACCGATGACACGACCGAGTTGCATGGGGCCCGAGGCGTTGAAAGTGGCACGCGGAACTGGTTCTCGCCACTCCGCTCATTGCCGGATTTCAGACAATCCGGAAATAGTCGACCAGCGTGCAGCGGCGCTGCCGCGTAAAGGTTCTGGCGGAGGTGCAACCCTCCCCGGTTGGTGTTGCGATGGAGAACGACGTATACCCTTCGCCGCCCGCGCCCACCCCCGCGGCGGACGGGCCGTTCTTGATAAAGAGGCTGCAGCGGCACGCCCGCGCCATATTGGTCATGTTTTCCACGTTCCTGGAGTGCATCACCGCCGTGTGGTGATAGCCATGTTCGGCCTCCACGGCCCGTTTGATCCCGGTGTTCACGTCAGGTACCCGGACAAATGGAATGAACGGCATCATCTGCTCGTTCTGCGTGAAGGGGTGCGAGGCTTCAACCTCACCGATGAGCAACTCGGTCTCAGGCGGCACGTTCAGGCCGATGCTCTCGGCGAGAACATTCGGATTGCGGCCAACGAATTCGCGGTTGACGTTCCGTTCGCCTCTGTCGTCTTCGGTGAATGCCCGCCCTGTCAGGTTGTCTATCTGGCCGCGGTCCAATTCCACGCATCCCCTGGAAAGCAGAGAACGCTTGAGTTCGTCGGCAACCGATTCGACGACGAAGATTTCCTTCTCGCCGATGCAGAGGATATTGTTGTCGAAGGCGCCGCCTTCCACGATGCCCTCCGCCGCCACGTCGAGATCAGCGGTTTCGTCGACGACCACCGGAGGATTGCCGGGACCCGCGGCAATGGCGCGTTTCGGCGCTTGCATGGCGGCTCTGACGACGCCGCCTCCGCCCGTGACCAGTATCAGATCGATCTTCGGATGTACGAACAGGTCCTGTGCGGTCTGGATACCGGGCTCGTGGACCGCGGTCAATAGATTCGCGGGGCCGCCCGCGTCGACGATGGCCCGATTGAGGATCCGGATGCCCAGAAGGGAGGCTTTTTTGGCGGCGGGATGCGGCGCAAATACGGCGCCGTTCCCGGCGGCGATCAAGCTGATGGCATTGTTCACGGTCGTCGGGACCGGGTGGGTGGAGGGCGTGACGGCGGCAACGACGCCGAAGGGCGCCAACTCGACGACGGTCAGACCGCGGTCTCCGGTCCAGGCAACCGGTTCCAGGTCTTCGACGCCCGGAGTGAGGCGGGCGACCACCTCGAACTTCCGGATCTTGTGGGCAATTCTGCCCATACCGGTTTCGTCGATGGTCATCTGCGCGAGGCCCTTTGCGTGCTCCAGCGCCGCCCGCCGAATGGCCTCGATGATTCCCCGCCTGGCTTCGAGCGACAGGGATTCCAGATCCCGCTGCGCAATGGCGGCAGCATCGATCGCGTGGTCGAGACGTTCGAAGACGCCATCGTCCCCGTTGCCGGCCGGCCGGGCCGGTGACGAGACGACCGCGGGCGCCTGCTTCTCAGGCGTAAGGTTACGGACGACTTCCTCAACAACCGATCTGATCTGTGCTTCGCTGATATTCATCGTTTCGAGAGTCGGAAGGAATCGGCTTCGGTAAGTTATCGGCTATCGGACACCGGGCATGATCCAGCGGCGCGGGCTCCCACGCACGGCTTGCCGACGGGCGCCGCCGCCGTCAACGGTTATTTTTCAACTGTCCTTGCGGTAGGTCGTTTCGCCTTCCACTTCGACGGAATCGACGATCGCGACGACGACCGCGTCCACCGGACGGTGTTCGGTCGAGCCGGTCATTCGAGCGGAACTGCCGCTCGTGCACAGGACCACTTCACTGGTTCCGGCGCCGACGGCGTCGACGGCCACCAGGAAACGATTTGCCGGCTCCAGGGTCTGAACGTCCAGTGCCTGAACGACCTGGAGCTTGAAGCCTTCAAGGCCCCTGTCTTTCTGGGTGGCGACAACCGTCCCCACCACTTTACCCAGAATCATCGGTTACGCTCAGGGCTTCAGGACGATTTGCCAATGGGCAGCACGTCTTCCAGACTGCCGTGGGGGCGCGGAATGACGTGTACGGAAATCAGTTCGCCAATCTTGCCCGCGGCCGCGGCGCCCGCCTCCGTGGCCGCTTTGACCGCGGCTACGTCGCCACGGACGACGGCGGTCACGTATCCCGCCCCGATCTTCTCCCAGTTGACGAGCTTCACGTTGGCCGCTTTCACCATGGCGTCGGTCGCCTCGATCATCGCCACCAGACCTCTGGTTTCAATCATGCCAAGGGCTTCACCCATCTCGCGATTCCTCCTCTTTAATGGATTGTCCGACCCGACAAAACGTCGAAGCGCTGCGGGCAGGGCGCCCGCCTGTCTTTTCAACGAGAATCGACGTCATTTCTCTTATAGACGGCAAGCCGGTAGGGTCGGGGGCCGTCGAAGGTCCTGACGCGTTCGTAGGCGTCTCTGAACCAATGCGCGGACGCAATCGGTTCCTCCAGCGAAGCCCATAATGGATCGTGCAGAATCACATAATCCGGCCGGTACGTCCGGACGGGCCAGGAGACGTCCCCGGCTGCCAGGTGGGGACCGACGGCGGGGGTGACCAGACCACACAGGTCCACAACGTACCGATCGCTGTAAAACCCCACGATGCCGATTTCCACCATTCCGACGGAAGCCGTCGCCGGTGTATTTTCGGCAAGCCACTCCCCCGCCGACCTGTAGATCGTGTACCTCGGCTGAGGTTCCCGCCCCAACTGCCTGACGGTGGGGGTGAGTACGGCGATCAGCAGCGGAATGCACAGCAACGCGGTTATCCGGACCTCATCAACGCGCCAGACCGGCCGGCGTTCTGCGACCCAACCGGTCAGTGAGACCGTTCCGAGGGCGGTCAGGATCATCAGGAGCGGTACCAGCCCCGCGTAATAATTGTAGGCCGCGGGTACGCCCATCGCCCAGTACCCAAGAAAGATGGATACCGGCCATCCCGCGATGAGCAGAATGCGCCCGTCCAGACTCAAGATCCTTCTGGCGCCCGCGAGCGCCGGAAGGACGAACCAGAGTAACAACGGCGACCATTCAAGGTATCGCCGGCCCGTATAGAGGACGCCATGCCATAGCGACCGCCAGAGCCCGCTGGCGCCCATGGCGCGCTTTGCCTCAAGCGTATTCGGAAACGGCGATCCGAAATTCGAGGCCGCGTACACGGCCCACGCGCCGACAACCGCGGCGAAGACAAGAAGGGGCCGCCATGCCTCTCGTTTGTGCGTCCACAGATGATGGCCCAGGATCAGCCCGGCGGGAACAAGCCCATCCCCCCGGGTGAGCGTTCCCAGCGCGAGCAACACAGCTGCAAGAATCGGGCGGTTCGAAAAGTAGGCGGCGTAGGCGCCGAATATAAGCGCCTGGAACAGAATCAGTTCAAAGCCGAGTACGTCACCGAGGTACGGATTCAGAACCACGAGAATCGCGGCGACAAAACCCGCCGTGTCTTCATTGAAGCGGGCGAGAATGCGGCCGATCAGCAATCCGAGCGCTCCCAGCGCGGCGCCGCTGAGAAGGGTGCTGAACAGTGGATAGTTCCCGGCAATCCGGCCGGGCAGAGAAAGGATCAAGGCATAAAGCGGCGCCGTGGTTCCCAGCACCCGTTCGCCTTCGTTATAGAGGAACCCCCGGCCTTCCGCAAGATTTCGCGCATATCGGTACGTAATATACGGATCGTCCATCTGCACCCGGTGGAAACAGGCAACCGAAGGGGGCGTCAGGAGCGCGACCACGATGAAGAGCCGGGCGTTGGTCGAACGCAAAAAGCGAATCGGTGCGGCTTTAATGGCCTGAAGAATCCATAGTGACGCCGCTGCGCAGCGGCGGGTGATTCAATCCGACCCGGCAGATATCGATTCACCCGAACGGTTGGCGCGCCCGGATCGGCGAAACGGCTTGACGGCATCGTACCGGAATTCGATGGACCGCTGTTCCGAAGCGGTTCAGGATTCGATCAACGCCCTGCCGCCGCAGACAAGGTCGGCCGCGTTGGCGTCGTCGGTGTCCAGATGGAGTTCGGGCAAATAGCCGGGGTCGATTTTCAGCCTGACGTTTTCGAAGATCAGTCCCTTTTCGCCGCTGACGCGAGCACGAACGGCGCCGCGCCCCGCAAGTCCCATCTCTTCAACGTCGGCGGGGCGAAGGTGGAGGTGTCGTACGGCGCGGATCGCGGCGGGTACGGTAAGGGATCCTGCAGGGCCCACAAAAGTGACCCGCTGGGCGCCTCGCAGGTCGCCGGAGTCCCGCACAGGGGGATCGAGACCGAGAAAGATGGCGTCCGTTCGGGCCAATTCGACCTGATTGTATTCCCGGGCGGGTCCCAGAATCCGGACGCGCTCGATGGCGCGCAGGCGGGGCCCGATCACGGAGACGCATTCTTCCGCCGCGTACGCGCCGGGCTGATACAGTACTCGGTGCGGCGTGAGTTCCGATCCGCGCCCGAACAGGACGTCCATGGCCTCCCGGTTCAGGTGGCAGTGCCTTGCGGAGACCCCCACCGGGATTTCGAGGTGGCCGTCTCTTCCGTTCTGAACCCTCCCGAGGACTTCTCGGACGACGCGGGCGATATCCGGCGACCCGTTGCCGTTCGCGGCCGGCCGCCCTTGTTCGCACAGCTTGCAGTCCGCGCATTCGGAAGCAGGTTTGAATGTCTGTGCCATCGGGACGCGGCGCGCGCTCGCTTTCTCTACCGGGCGTGGATGCCGAACGGCGACGTATTTCCCGGACGGGACGAGAATCTGGCGCTTACGGGACGGAAGACTGTGTCGACTCCGGATTCAAGACGCGAATAATAGCAGGTTGAATGCGTAAAGTCAAGGGATTTCGGGGACACGCGCGACCGCCTGAACGCGGGAGGCCGTACGCTTGACAATTCCCGGGGTTTTGGCGTAACTGCGCGGTTTTATGTCCTTGACAATGAACAACTCGACGCCACCCGACCCGACTGTCGCTGTCCATAACGTCGATTACGGCGTCGTCCGAAAACTCAATCCACTCTCTGATTTGCCACTGACCCCGTTCTGCTTCCGATAACGCTGTTTCCTTCACCATCATGGATGAATCGGTTGAAGAGAATGGCGGAAGATACAGCGTTGACTAGGGTATTGGTATACCGTATATTTCATTGCTGTCCAAGAAGAACGTGACGTTTCCGGCAGTCATCATTGTCAAGACTCTAAGTTAGGTGAGTATTCATGATTGGTGAGCTGCGACGCCGGAGCGCGTGAGGAACATCGGTTTGCAGGCTGCTAACATGATTGCGGCGAGGCATGGCGGCGATTCTCGGCATATCGGCCTTCTACCACGACTCGGCGGCGGCGCTTGTCGTCGATGGCGACATTGTGGCGGCCGCCCAGGAGGAGCGGTTCACCCGTCACAAGCACGATCACGCGTTCCCGATCCACGCCATCCGCTACTGCCTCGACGAGGCGGGGATCCCGCCAGAGAAGCTCGACTACGTTGGCTTCTACGAGAAGCCGTTCCTGAAGCTCGAGCGCCTGCTGGAGACCTACCTGGCGTACGCCCCGCGTGGGTTTCGCTCGTTCCTGCGGTTCGTGCCGCTCTGGACGAAGCAGAAGCTCCATCTGCCGCGCACCATCGCCAGAGGGCTTGCCGGGCGCTACGCGCGGCAGATCGTTTTCACCGAGCACCACGAGTCGCACGCGGCGAGCGCGTTCTTTCCGTCCCCGTTCGACGAGGCTGCCATCCTCACGATGGACGGCGTAGGTGAGTGGGCCACGACTACGTTCGGGGCGGGACGGGGCAACCGCGTCGAACTGACACACGAGATCCGTTTTCCGCACTCGCTCGGCCTGCTGTACTCCGCCTTCACCTACTTCACCGGCTTCAAGGTGAACTCGGGCGAGTACAAACTGATGGGCCTCGCGCCGTACGGGCAGCCGAGGTACGCCGACCGTATCCTGGAGCGGCTGATCGACCTCAAGCCCGACGGGTCGTTCCGCCTGGACATGTCGTACTTTGAGTACTGCCAGGGGCTGCGGATGACGTCGCGTCGGTTCGAGAGGCTCTTCGACGGCCCGCCGCGGCGGCCCGAGGCGACCATCACCGAGCGCGAGATGGACATTGCGGCTTCCATCCAGGCGGTAACCGAAGAGGCCATGCTGCGGGCGGCGCGCCACGTCCACGCCGAGACCGGGTTGCGCAAGCTTTGCCTGGCCGGCGGTGTGGCGCTCAACTGCGTCGGCAACGGGCGTGTGCTGCGCGAGGGGCCGTTCGACGACGTCTGGATCCAGCCGGCGGCGGGGGACGCCGGCTGTGCGCTGGGGGTCGCGCTCTTCATCTGGCACCAACTTCTCGACAGTCCCCGAAAGGTCCGGAAACCCGACGCCCAGCACGCGTCGCTCCTCGGGCCGCGCGCGACGGACGCCGGCATCCGGGAATTCCTCGCCGGGGTCGGCGCGGTCTACCGGGAGTACCCCGACGACGCCTCGCTCTGCGACGCGGTGGCCGACCTGTTGGCCCAGGAGCGGGTGGTCGGGTGGTTCCAGGGCCGCATGGAGTTCGGGCCGCGCGCCCTCGGCTCGCGGAGCATCCTCGGCGACGCCCGCAGCCGCGACATGCAGTCGGTGATGAACCGAAAGATCAAGTTCCGGGAGTCATTCCGCCCGTTCGCGCCGTCTGTGCTGCGGGAGCGGGCGCACGACTACTTCGAGATGCGTCCGGAGGAGGACAGCCCGTACATGCTGCTCGTGGCGCCCGTGCGCGACGGGCATCGGACGCCGCCGGACGGACGCGCGAACGCATTGCGCGGTCTCGACAAGCTGAAGGCGTCGCGCTCGGATGTCCCGGCCGTCACCCACGTCGACTACTCGGCCCGGGTGCAGACCGTGGACGCCGGACGGCACGGACGGTACGCGGCGCTGCTGCGGGCCTTCGAGGCAAAGACCGGCTGCCCGGTCATCATCAATACGAGCTTTAACGTACGTGGGGAGCCGATCGTCTGTGCGCCCGAGCACGCCTACCGATGCTTCATGGCGACAAACATGGACGCGCTCGTGCTGGAGCGGTGCGTGCTCCGGAAGGCGGCGCAGACGAACGGCGCCGCCGTGGACGCGGACGCCTACCTGGGCGAGTTCACACTGGATTGACAACCATGGCCCTGCTCGATATCAATCGGCGTCCGAAAGCGAAGGAACTCCGATGGTTCGGCGTCCTGTTGGCCGGTTTCGTCGTCGTGGCGGGGGCCTTCGCGTACTGGCGGTTCGAGGCGCCGGCGGCGGCCCGGGTCATCTGGGTTGGGGGCGCCTCTCTGGCGGCGGTCTATGCCGTGATCCCGGCGCTCCGCCGGTGGGTTTACCTCGGCTGGCTGTACGCGGCGTTCCCAATCGGCTGGACCGTCTCGCATCTGCTGCTGGGGGCGACCTACTACCTGGTGCTGACGCCCATCGGCCTTCTGGTACGCTGGACAAAGGGGGATCCGCTGGGACGGACGCTTGATCGCTCCGCGTCGAGCTACTGGGCGGAGCGCAGGCCGGTCCGGGACGTGCGGCGCTACTTCCGGCAATTCTGAAGCGGCGTCGAGCGGCTCGGGCGTTCTCATGCGCATGACCGAACCGGGACGGCCATTGGAACGCTCCGGGACACGAGGTCTGCTTCCCTGCGCGAACTCGGTCACGGCTGTTTTTGGAGGAATTGGCAGAGTTCGGTGGGCTTCTCGGGAGCGCGAATGGCAAGTAAAACCGTCGGCCGCCGCCTTTGGACGTTGCGCGCATTGGCAGTGCTGGCGGGATTGTTCGTCGCCCTCGGCTGTCTCGAAGCGCTGCTGCGGACCCTGCCCGTGTACGATCCACCCCGCCGGACGCGGGTCGACGAAGGGAATCCCGTCCTCCGGTTCGAGCCCGGTCGGGAATTCCTGTGGTCGAGGGGCTGGGACTTCTCGATGGTCAATAGGGGGAGGACCAACAACGTCGGCTTCGTCAGCGATTTCGACTATCAACCGGACGCGGAGGGACCCCTGCTGGCCGTCATCGGTGACAGCTACGTCGAGGCGGCGATGGTGCCCTTCGGCGAAACCTGCGCGGGGCGTCTGGCGCAGAGGCTGACCGGGAAAGCCCGGGTCTATGCGTTCGGTGTCTCCGGCTCTCCCCTCAGCCAGTACCTGGCGTTCGCCGAGTACGCGCGCGACACGTTCCGCCCGGTCGGGCTGGCCGTCGTCATCATCGACAACGACTACGACGAGAGCCTCCTCAAGTACCGGCCCGTGCCCGGCTTCCATTACTTCGTCGAGGATGGAGACGGCCGTCTCCGCCTCGAACGTGCCGATTTCGAGCGCAGCCTCCTGCATCGGCTCATCAGGGCGTCGGCCCTGGCCCGGTACTTCGCCGGAAACGTGGACGTGCGGCGCGGCATCGAGCAGCTTCGCCGTGGGATTGCCGCGACGTGGGAGGAGCTGCTCGGCGGGGAAGCGGAACACGGGCCGGCAGACGCCGCCGGAAGCGCGTCCGTCGAGGCGGCGCGCGTTACGGATTCGAAGCGTGCGGTCGTCGCGTTCCTCAATCAATTGCCCGAGGCGTCCGGCCTGGATCCGGGGCGCATCGTGTTCGTTGTCGACGGCCTGCGCACCCAGTTGTATCGCAAGGACCGGCTGGCGAAGATGGCCGGGACTTTCAGGGACGTGATGCGGCGCTACTTCCTGGTCGAGGCGCATAGGCGGGGTTATCAGACCGCCGATCTTCAGCCGGCTATGGTCGCGCACTTCCGGGCGTATCGCGAGCGGTTCGAATGGCCCCAGGACATCCATTGGAACGCTCTGGGACACGAGCTGTGCTTCGATGCGTTGGTCCGGTCGGAGGTGGTTTCCGTGGAGTCCGAGGGGCCGGGAAGGCCCGCGGGCGCGCAGCCCGCAGGTTGGGAGTGAGGTTGGCGGTAGGATCGACGGAGAGAAGCTGTACCGTACAATCTCGGACTTGCTCGGGACGCGCCGTTGATTCGTCGCGCAGGTGATCGGATTCGAAAGGAATGGAATGCCAGACGCTCAAGCAGGCGGCGGCGAAGAAAAACGGGGCGGCGAGTTCGCGGCCCAGGCCGACGCGTCGCGTCCGAGTCTCCTCATCGAGTTGTGGGAGTTCATGGCCGCGAACAAAAAGTGGTGGTTGACCCCGGTGATCCTCGTGCTGCTGTTGGCGGGCGCACTGATCATGCTGTCGGGAAGCGCGGCCGCGCCATTCATCTACACGCTGTTCTAGACCCGGAAATAAGTCGCCTGAATCGGCGGTTGAATGGGGAGGTATTTTTGGGACAGGACCAGCGCGAGACGGGCCCCGGAGGACTCTGACTGTGACGGTCCGCGTCGGGCTCGACACGGGAATGCGTGGCACGCGGCTCATGGATGCGCCGCGTCCTTTTTCCAGTTTCTTACGAACAGACCGATACCACAACCAATCCCCTTTTTCCTGCCTTCGAAATTTACACTTTTTCCGAACGGCCCGTTGAAAAAGCCCCTCCGGGCCGCGTCCGGCCCTTGCGGCCGAATGACCGCGTTTCCTGCCGGCGGCAGGCAGGCCCTCCCTCCCCGAATCCCTCCATTTGACGCGGTCGCGCGTCTTGCCATCGGCCACAGTGACTCGGCCTCGCCTGCAGAGCGCCTCCATCAACGGACTGCTATGGGAGTTCAATTCTTCATTATTCAGATCAGTCTTCATCGGACGTGACGTCGTGAGATCCGTATTTCTCCTGCTCGCCTTTCTGTCGTTGGCGCAGACCGTCCACGCGGGCGACAATACACCGGATTTGCCGCTTATTCACGGGGTTTATCGGTCGCTCGACCGGTACGACGCCAATGGATGGCTGGACTTCGCGGCGTCGCAGGACAGACCGTACACCCGCCTTCAGATCGCCCGGCTTCTGATCCGGGTGATGCGCAACAAAGAAGCGCAGGCCGCCATGTCGCGTACCGAACGGGGTATCTTCCGGAGACACATGGCGGAGTTCCGTCCCGAGGTCGCGCGATTGGGCCATGCGCCGCCGCCGGCGCGGCCCGGCGCCCTCGGCCGGCTGGCGGACGCTCTCTATTCGTGGCAGGATACGGCTGCGTCCGTTGTGTTGGACGCGCTCTTCCGGCAGCGGTTGATTCTGTTCAGAGGCGAGGAACGGGAAGACGAGACGGTTTCTCAGACGCACGTGGGCGCGCTCGCACGCGGTACCGTTGGAGATCGGTTTGGTTTCCGGGTTCGCCACTTCGAGGCCCGCGAGTGGAGCACCCTCCGGCGCCGGACCCGGTCGGATATCGTGGCCCGTCCGATCGAGCTGGCGCAGATCAAGGGAAATGCCGTGGATTTTCGCGAAGCCACGTTTCAGCTGGTCTGGGCGACGCGCTGGTTCGACGTCAGCGCGGGAAAAGGCAGCCTGGATTGGGGGCCGGGCCGGACCGGCAATCTGTTTCTGACCGCTTTCGCGCCGTCTTTCGGGATCTTGCGGTTCAATGCGCAGTACCGCCGGCTGCGCTTCAAACACATTCTGGGATTCCTCGAGGCGGAACGGGGCATGGTCGACACCGCCCTGACCCGGATCGATAACGGCCACCTGCGTACGTTTCAGCGGGCCAAGGCGATTGCCGCCCATCGGGTGGAGTTCGATCTGTCCCCGCGTGCCAGTCTGGGTCTTCAGGAGGCCGTGATCTATGGAGACCGAAATCTGGAGTTTCTGTACCTTCCGCCCGTGTCCCTGCTGACGGCCGCGCAGACGTCCGTGGGGGACAAAGACAATCTTGTCGTGGCGCTCGACGTTACTTTCAGGCCGACGAACGGCATCCAGGCCTACGTTGCGCTATTCATGGATGACCTGAGGAAGTTCAGCCCGGGAGACTTTTCCAACAAGCTCGCCACTCAGGTCGGCGTTTTCTGGGTCGATCCGATCGGATTGCGGGATACTGACGTTCGAGTCGAATTCGTGCACGTGGAGCCGTACGTGTATTCTCACAGGTTCGACGTCAATTCCTACACTCATTTCGACGCCCTGCTTGGATATCCCACGGGGCCGAATTCCGACAGATTCTGGGCGCGGGTAACGCACCGGCTGTCGCGGGCCCTAACGGTGTCGGCAAGCCTGGATCGCGCCCGGGAGGGCGAGAATATCGAGCATCCGGACGGAACCGTGACGAACGTGGGCGGAGACGCGCTGCGGGGCCGGCGTCCGACGGATCCGGCGATCAGGGAGTTTATGAGCGGCACGGTGGAGAAACGTACCCACGTCGGGGCGGACCTCGTATTCGAGCCGGTCCGGGACCTGGCGCTTTCCGCAACCTACCGGCTGACGCGGGCGGGCAACGTGCTTCTGCGCGACGGAACCCGCGGGGATGGAAGCACCCACGACTGGCGCGTGACGCTGGACTTCAATTTCTTCTGAGGACCGATGGAAACGGCTACGGGCCCGTCGACGGAGAGAATACGCGAAGGGTGGGCAATAGCGGCCGTCTGCGTCGCCCAACTCGCGCTGATCACGCTGCCCTTCTGGCGTTTCGGCGAGGTGATTCCGGTGATCACCGTCAGCCTGGTCGTGGTTTCCGGGATCGCCCTGATGGCGTCGGTCACGTCCGCGCTCCTGTATCTCTGCTTTATCGCCTCCGTGATCTCCTCCGAGTTCTACGAAGATCATCTCATGCTGCCCGGGAATCTGCATTTCTGCGAGGCGCTGTTTCTGTTGGTATGGGGTGTGGCATTCGTCGCCTGGCTGCAGGAACGACGGCTAAACCGGGTACGCACCCGGCTGGACCGTCCGTTGCTGGTTTTTCTGGCGCTGGTCGTGGCATCGATGGCGCTGGGTCTGTTTTACGGTCAGGACGTCCGGCAGATGCTGAGGGACGTGCGGTATCCGCTCTACTACGTGCTGTTCTTCGTCGTGACAGGCTTTTTCGATCTGCGCAGGCGCGGGATGTTTCTGGCCGTGCTGGTCGTCTCCGCGGCCGTCGTGGGCGTGGAGTACATGGTTGAATTCGTCCGCGCCGTCGATCTCTCGTATGCCGGCGCATTTTTCCGCGTGGCGCGCCGTGAGGGGCTGCTGCTCCCGATGGGCGTTCTGGTTCTCGCGGCGGCTTTCCTTTACGACACGTCGCCGGTTCGCCGCACGGTCGGCGGCCTTCTCCTGGTACCCATCGGTCTGGCGCTGGTGGTCACGATGGGTCGCGCCATGTGGGGCAGCCTGTTGTTCGGACTGTTCTGTGTGGGTGGGCTGGTTCTGCTCGACCGGGGGAGGCGCCGTGGACGCCGGCTTCTGATCTTGATGCTGATTCCGGTTCTGCTCCTGGGCCTGGGATACTATTTTCAGCAGTTTACGGGCGCTGGAGTCGAGGACGTGGCGGCCCATCGTCTGCGCCGCACGGTAACCGAGGGTGACCTGGAGATCCAGGGGCGTCTGCTGGCCTACGCGCTGGCCGTCGAGAAGATCCGGGAGCGGCCGGTGCTGGGTGGCGGACACGGCGCAACGATTTCCTATCTGAGGGTCGACGAGTACTCGCAACCCTACGTCTTTACCTCCGGAGGGGTTGACAATACCTATCTGACGATCATGATGCGTATGGGAATTCTGGGCGTGATCGCGTTCCTCTGGATTTTCATCCGGGGGCTGCGGATCGCGTACGGGATGTTCCGCCGCACTGACGATCCGCACAAAAAGGCCTTCTGCGCCGCGTTTCTGGCGGTGTACGCGGCACTGCTGGTGTACATTTTGACTGACAATACAATGATGGGCAACCGGCTGATTTTCTGGCATGCGTGTTTTCTTGGCATTCTGGCCCGTTTGGATGGAGAGGCGGATGAAACCGGCGGTGACGGCGGTGGTGGTGAACTGGAACGCAGGTCATGACCTGTTCCGGTGCGTCGCGTCGCTGATCGAAGCAAAGGAACGGCTTCGACTGGACGTGGTGGTTGTGGACAACGCGTCGTCGGACGGCAGTCCCGACGCGCTGGAACCCTTTGGCGACGGCGTGAGGCTGGTGGAGATGGGAGGGAACTTCGGGTTTGGCAGGGGCGTCAACAGGGGGGTGGAGGGGTGCGCCTCTCCTTACGTTCTCGCCATGAACCCGGACGTGACCGTGTCGCCGGATGCGGTTGAACGCCTGTTGGATTATCTCGAAGCCAACGACCGCGTCGGCGTGGTTGGGCCGCGCCTCGTGGACCGGAGGGGTCGAGCGCACCTGTCCTGCGGCGGGGCGCCTCGACTGGCTGGCGAAATCTGCCGTAAATTCCTGTTGCATCTTGTTTTTCCAATGCTTAAATTCGGCTGCCGGGTCTCCCGTGGGCCAACCTCGGTCGGCTGGGTGACGGGCGCCTGTTTCCTTGCGCGTCGCAGCGCCTTAAGCGAGGTCGGCGGCATGGACGACGCGATATTCATGTATTACGAAGACGTCGACCTCTGCCTCAGGCTTGGTAAGGCCGGTTGGTCCGTGGTCTATCTGCCGGAGGCTTGCGCGTTCCATGCGGGAGGCAGGAGTTCGAGGAAGGCGCAGGACCGGATGCTTGTGGAGGGCATGGCGAGTCATCTTTACGTGATGAACAAACACCTGGGAGATCGTGCGGGCCGCCTCCTGGCTGCGCTGACGTTTCCGGAGTTGGTTTTGAGAACGCTGCTCTGGGGAGGCCTCTTCTTATTGCCCGGATTCAGGCAGGAGGCCAGGGCAAGGCTGAAGGCGTATCGACGGGTCCTGACGGGGGGCATTGAACGTTGGACCCGCTTCGGTTTCCCGCGAAGGTGTTCGGGACCGAAGGAGATTTCATGATACCCATCTGGCGGGCCTGTTTCGACGAAGAGGAGGTGGCGGCGGTCCGGGAAGTGATGTTGTCCGGATGGGTAGGGGCAGGCACGAAGGCCGCAGCCTTCGAGAAGCGGTTCGCCGAGTATATCGGGACGTCGTTTGCGGTCAGCGTAAATTCGTGCTCGTCGGCGTTGTTGCTGGCACTTAAGGTGCTGGGCGTGGAGGGCCGCGAAGTCATTACCTCGTCCATGACCTTTGTCGCCACAAACCATGCCATCCTCCAGAACGGCGCCACTCCGGTATTCTGCGACATCGATCCCGTCACGCTGAATCTGGACCCCGAATGCGTCGCCCGCCGGGTTTCGGACAGAACGGCCGCAATTATGGTTGTGCATCACAGCGGCCACCCCTGCGACATGGATCCGATACTGGAGGTCGCCTCGTCCAGGAACATCCCGGTTGTGGAAGATGCCGCCCATGCCTGCGGCGCCCGGTACAAGGGTCGGATGGCTGGCGGATTGGGAACGATCGGATGTTTCAGTTTCCAGGCTCAGAAGAATCTGACGACCTGCGACGGCGGAATGCTCACCACCAACGATGCCCGACTGGCCGAGCGCGTCAAGCGGCTGAGCTGGATGGGCATCCCCCAGGGTACGTGGGACCGGTTTACGGCAGGTCCGCAACAGAAGCGATGGCTGTACGACGTGACCGAGGTGGGTCACAAGTTCTATATGAACGATCTGAATGCGGCCATCGGGCTGGTCCAGCTGGGGAGGCTGGAGTCTGCCAACGCCCAGAGACGGGAAATCGTCCTGCAATACGACAAGGCGTTTTCCGATCTGCCGTGGCTTCGGTCGCCCAGGATTGCGCCATACGCGCGCAGCGCGTTCCATGCCTACGTTCCGCGCGTGTCGGACCGGGACAATCTGGTCGCCCATCTGCACGAACGGGACGTCGATTCCAGCGTACATTATTATCCGAATCATCTGTATCCGATCCACGAACCCCATCGTTGCTCGTTGCCGGTGACCGAGTCGGTGTGGCATGAACTGCTAACGCTGCCGCTGTATCCGGCGATGACCGACCGGGACGTTGCCCAGGTAATCGACGCTGTCCGGAGCTTTCAACCCAACTGCCGGAATCCTCGCGACGGGTCCTGATTCGCGCTCGCGAGCAGAGAGGTTAGCGTGTTGTCCTCAGCGTTGTTTCTTGCTTTCGGTTTCGGAACCGCTCTCCTGCTGACGCCTCTTCTGCGAGCCGCCGCGTTGCGCGCCTCGTGGTTGAAGTCAGTCGGGTCCAACGACGCGGAACCGGTGCCGCCTATCGGCGGCGTGGCCATTGCGGTCGCAACCCTGCTGCTGCTTCCCTTTGCGCCGCTGTCGTTTCCCATTGGCCTGTGGATTGGCGCGCTTGGCATGGGCGCCATCGGATTCGTCGACGATAGGTGGCCGCTATCACCCCTTCAAAAGCTTGCGTTTCAAATTTTCACGGTCATTATTGCGGTTGGTGGCGGGCTTCGATTCGACACGACCGGAAGTGCCGTGGTCGACGCTGTACTAACCGGAGTGTGGCTGGTCTGGATGTGCAACGCGTTTAACGTGCTCGACATGATGGACGGTTTGTCCGCAGGCGCAGGCGCGATCGCTTCAATTGGACTGGCGGGGTTGGGTCTCGTCGTCGGCGCCGCGCCGGTTGTGATTCTGGGCGCCAGCCTGGCGGGAGGCTTTCTGGGTTTCCTGGTTTACAACGCTCATCCCGCCAGGGTCTACATGGGCGACGCCGGCAGTCTGTTCGCCGGGTTTGTGCTTGGCGCGATGTCGGTGGAGATATCGAGGGCGATGCCGGGCGTTCAGGGCGAACTCTGCACGGTACTGGTGCTGGGCGTTCCCTGTTTCGAAGCCGTGTTTCTGTGTGTGGTGAGAAAGAGAAAGGGCTTGCCCGTGATGAGAGCCAGCCGCGATCACGTTGCGCAGCGGCTGGTGAAAATGGGGCATTCCGTCCGCGGCGCGGTTCAGCGTATTCATCTTGCAGGTGGACTTCTCGCCCTTTGCGGAATCCTGGCGGCCGTGGCGCCGGCCGCGATCAGCTTTGCCATTCTCGTCTGTGTGGTCGCGATGGCGGTATGGACCGGCGTCCGGTTGGCCCGCGTGGAGACCGTATAGAAAGGGGCCGGATGACCGACCTGCGTCGCACAACCGTCCGGGGCTTCTCGTGGACCGGCCTGGCGCAGGGCGCCGGCTACCTGATCCACGTGGGCGCGCTGGGACTGGCGGTGCGGCATCTGACCGAACCGTCCCGGGCGTTCGGTACGGAGGTGGCCGCGGCCACAATTGTCGGTGTGGGCATCCTGGTCGCGGAAATGGGCCTGGGCCGGGCCCTGATACAGAAGCGGGACGCGACCGAGGCGCACCTGGCCGCGGCGTTCTGGATGGGCCTGTTCATCTCCTGTTCGCTGGCCGCCTTTTTCTATCTGACCGCCCGCTTCCTGGGCGGATTTTTTTTTGATGACCCTCAGCTTGCCGCGGTTCTCCCCGCAATGGCCTCGGGGCTGTTCTTCGCCGGGATGGGCGCCGTTCCCCGGGCGCAGATGGAGCGCGCGTTCCGTTTCAGACAGCTGGCAATTCTGGACGTCTGTGCGGCGTTCTCGAGCGGATTCACCCTGGCGCTGCTGGCTGTGCAGGGATACGAGGTGTGGAGCCTCGTCTGGGCCTACGTGGTCCGCCACGCGGTTCTGGGCATGGGCCCGTGGATGTTCTGCCCCGTCAATGCGAGAGCGTCCTTCAGCCTTGCCGATGCAAGGGTGCTGATCGGTTTCGGCGGAAAGTGGACGGGGTCCAGGCTGGCCGGCTACGTGCAGCAGAACCTGGACTATCTTCTGATAGGCAGGTTCCTGGGGATCGAGGCGTTGGGCTACTACGGACTGGCGTATCGCCTTATCGCAATCCCGCAGACCCGCGTGGCGCAGGCCATCGCAAAGGTCACCTTTCCGGCCTTCTCCGCTCTCCAGGACGACGTCGCCCGGCTTGGCCGGGCGTATCTGTCCACCGTGAAGTACGTCGCGGTGCTCGTATTCCCGACGATGGCGGGGTTTTTCCTGTTGGCGGATCCTGGCGTGGAACTGCTCTTCAAGGCGGAGATGGCGCCTGCGGCGGCCGTCCTTCAGGCGCTTTGCGCGGCCGGGGCGCTCCGGTCTGTCGCGTCTCCCGCCGGCCTGGTCTATTCCGCCGTGGGGCGCACCGGCCTGGCACTGATCTGGAATATCTGCGGCGCCGTCTTCATGCTGGCGGCCCTGCGAACGGGCATCGGCTGGGGGTTGACGGGCGCCGCGCTGGCGGTCAGCCTCGGCGTGCTGGTCCTGACGGTTGTCTCGCAGGTTATCGTGAATCGGCTTGCCCGAATTACATTTGGCGAATACCTCAGGGCGCTGCGTCCCGCCGCGGTGGGCAGCGGATTGATGATCGGGCTGGTCGCCGTCTACAAGTGGATGGTGACAGGCGCGCTTTCGGATTCTGCGGTGGCCGGGTCCTGCGTGGTCGCGGGCGTGTTGGTTTATCCGCTTGCGCTACGTTTTCTTTCGAAAGAGACCGCCGTGGAGGCGACGCGCCTGGTCGGACTGATCCGGCGTTAGAGTACCCGTATGGGGAGTGTTCTGTCCCGGAAATTGGTTGCCTGAATTCGGCCGGCGAGTCGCCCGGCTCGCAAGGCGTGAGAGCGCAGGCGACCTGGGAAACGTCGGCGAGCGATGGCAACGCAGCGAGACGGGATGAATCGTCGGCCGAATGGCGAGGTATTTTTGGGACAGAACGCCAGATTACCGGATTTCCTGATTATCGGTGCGCAGAAGTGCGGAACGACGTGGCTGGCTGCCATGCTCCGCCAGCATCCCGACGTGTACATGCCCGACAGGGAGGTGCATTTCTTCGATAAGGCCGGAAATTACAACAAGGGTATCGAATGGTATGCCAGTCATTTCGAGGTGGCCGATAACAGAAGCTGCGTGGGTGAGAAAACGCCGGACTATTTCTGGGCGGACGGACGGGGCGGCGAAGGACACATGCCCGACGTGCATCGGCATATCCGGACTCATCTGCCCCACGCGAAACTGATTGTTACGCTGAAAAATCCCGTTGACCGGGCTGTTTCCGCGGTAAAGCACCTGATACGGACCGGTCGGATATCTCCGCTGCATCGGATGGACGATTTGCTGGCGGGCAAAAAGACCGACCTGCTGGAAGGGTTCGGGGTCTTCGAGGTGGGCCGGTTCTTTACGTTGCTCACAGCCTACCTGAACCTGTTCAGACGGGATCAGATTCTGGTGCTTTTTTTTGAAGAGGACGTCGTGCTGCGCCCGCGTGACGGTCTGAAGAAAGTCTGCAGATTTCTTGAGATCGACGATTCCTTTCATTTTTCGGGGGTGGCGCAGCGGGTCAATCGATTCGACGCCTGCAAAATACATCTGATCGCACGGTACTATTTCCCGTCCCTGTCTCCCCTGACGAGCGTTCTGGGGCGCTTCCTGCCCGAGAGCGATTTTCTTCCCAGCGAGCCGGTCGTTCGAAAATTGCACGGACTGTACCAGGAAGAAAACCGAAAGCTGTTCGATCTTCTCGATCGCGATTCTCCGATTTCGTGGCTTTCGGCCTGACTGCGGATTCCCCGAAAATGCGCCGTTTTCCATTGATTCGCCGGAATTCCGTGTTTATATTGATGGAGCTTTCCCGTTTTGAGGGTTTTTTTCGTCGCGCTCACCGGGCCCCGGTTTGCCGCCAGCCGTACACGCGTCTTTGACTATCTCCCCTTCCTGAAGGCCAATGGCGTGCAGGCCGACGTGGCGGTTGTATTGCCTGATCGGATATCCACCTGGACGTACGCAAGGAGAGGGTTCGGTCGTCTGATCCATTATGCGTGGGTGTGGTGGCGCTCGTTCAGAGTGGGGCTGCGAACCCTCAGTCTTGCGCGACGGTACCACGTTGTGTTCGTGCAGAGGGCTTTTTTCAGCGCGCCCGTCGCCAGGCTCCTCCGGCTGTTTTCGCGGAAGGTCATCTTCGATTTCGACGACGCGATCTTTACCACGGAGGCGCCCGAAGAAGACTGGATGGCACGGCTCAGAACCCGGCACCATTCCCGGGGGCTGGCGGAGATGCTCCGGGCGTCATCCAGGGTCATCGTCGAAAACGCCTACACAGCTTCGTACGCCGAACGGTTCTGCCCGGACGTGTCGATCATTACGGGGCCGATCGACACGGAGAGGTACTTCCCCGGAAGCGCGGGCGAGGAAGCCGATTGCGTGGTTCTCGGCTGGATCGGCACCTACACGTCCGCCCCGTATCTCGAACTGATCCGTGAGCCGCTTGCCGAGTTGGGCAGGCGGCACCGCCATATCCGGCTTTGTCTGATCGGCGAGGGCGGCTTTGATACGGACGCTTTGCCGACGGAATGGCGCCCGTGGTCTCTGGAGACCGAGGTTCAGGACCTGCGGGGGTTCGATATCGGCCTGATGCCTCTGCCCGACGATCCATGGACGCGGGGAAAGGGCGGATATAAGCTCCTGCAATACTTCTCAATGGGAATTCCGGCAGTGAGCAGCCCCGTGGGCATAAACACCGAAATCGTGGAAGACGGCGTCAACGGGTTTTGCGCAAGTTCTCACGGCGAATGGGTTTCCTGTCTGGACCGGCTGATCCGAGACCGGGCGCTTCGGGTTCGGATGGGCGGGGCCGGACGCGCAAGAATGGAAGCCCGTTATTCGCTGCAACACAGCAGCCGGAGGCTGTTGCGGATCCTGCGTTCGGCGGCCGGGCCGGAGTCATGAGCGTGCCTTCCCGATCGCGGTTCTATACGATTTACTTATACTTAATGGATAACTTTTACATTGCCGGTTTATCCCGGTGTGTTTATATTTGATGCGCTGATCCCGGTTTCGAAGCCTTTTTATTCAACCCCATCGTGGAGATTCCACCTGCGGAGTCGGTTTGCCTGCGGAACCTTCAGACGCGTCAATGCCGGTTCATCTGATCCAGATTATCGATCGTTTGAACGTTGGCGGGCCAACGCCCTATCTGCTCTTTCTAACGAAAGCGCTTGAATCACGGGGATGTCGCTCGCTGGTGGTCAAAGGCCAGGTGGCGGCCGGCGAAGCCGAAATGGACGACGTTATCCGCCGGTCCGGAATTCAACCCCTGGAGGTGCATGGGTTCAGCCGGGCGATCATTCCGGTTCGCGATCTGAGGGTGTTCGTTGCGTTGTACCGGTTGTTGAGACGCGTTCGTCCCGGGATTGTCCACACCCACAAGTCGAAAGCCGGTGTGCTCGGTCGTGCCGCGGCCTGGCTGGCCGGTGTGCCGATAACGCTGCACACGTTTCACGGGCTGGTCTTCAAGGGTTATTTTTCTGCCTGGAAGTCCTACCTGATTGTGCTGGTTGAGCGGCTCCTTGCCCGCCGGACCGACGTCCTCGTTGCCGTATCGGAACGACAGCGCGATGAACTGCTGGCGGACCGTATCGCGGTGCCCTCCCGCATTCGCACGGTTCGGCTGGGCGTGGACCTGGATCCGTATCTGAACCGGCGGCGGGGCGACGCGGGTCTTCGCGAGGAAATGGGGTTCCGCCCTTCAGCGCGGCTTGTCGGCATCGTGGGGCGGCTGGTTCCGATCAAGGGCGTGGACATTTTTCTCGCTGCCGCCGAACAGGTGGCCGAGACCTTGCCGGACGTTCGTTTTGTCGTCGTTGGCGACGGGGAACTGCGGTCCGAACTTGAAGCCATCGCGCATGCGCGAAAGCTCGAAGACCGGGTACGGTTTACCGGCTTCCGAAATGATACGGCGCGAATCTACGGCGCACTCGATCTGTCGGTGCTGTCGTCACACCACGAGGGGTTGCCGGTTGCGCTGCTGGAGGCCGTGGCAACCGGATGTTACGTCGTTGCGTCTCGCGTGGGGGGCGTGCCCGATCTGATTCGGAGCGAACGGATTGGCCTGATGGTTGCGCCTGGCGACGCTGCGGCGCTTGCCGCGGGAATTCAGCGGGCCTTACGTGAGCGGCGGGAGATTTCCGTTGGTGAGCGGCGTAAGATTGTGGAATCGTACGGGTTGACAAGATTGGCGGAAGATTTCAGCCACCTCTATCGTAAGCTATCCGAAAACAAGCGGGCCGGGGGCGGTTTACCGGGCGACTGCTGGGAAGGGATGTACGCATGAAGGTGTTGATTACCGGCGGGGCGGGGTTTATCGGGTCACATCTGGCGGAACGGCATTTGAGGCGCGGCGACGAAGTCTCCGTACTCGACGATCTTTCCACCGGAGACTACAACAATATCCACCACCTGGAGTCCAACCCGCGATTCAAGATAAAGGTTGGCACGATACTGGAAGGAGATACACTGCGTCCGCTGGTGGAATGGTGCGATATGATCTATCACCTGGCCGCGGCAGTGGGGGTAAATTACATCATCGACAATCCGCTGCATTCCCTGACCACCAATATTCGAGGCACCGAAATCGTCCTGGATCTTGCCAATAAAGACAAGAAGCGCGTCATGCTCGCGTCCACGTCCGAGGTGTACGGCAAGAAGAACGGCAAGGTTTCTTTCCAGGAAAACGACGATCGGCTGCTCGGACCCATCACCGTCGACCGTTGGATCTACTCCACCACGAAAGCGGTGGACGAAATGTTGGGTCTGTCCTACTGGCGGGAGAAGAAGCTGCCCATGCTCATCGTGCGGTTCTTCAACGTCATCGGTCCCAGGCAGACCGGCGACTACGGGATGGTCGTGCCGCGCATGGTCAAGCAGGCGCTCCTGGGTCATCCGATCACGGTGTACGGCGACGGGGAACAACGGCGCTGTTTTACCGATATCGAAGACGCCCTCGACGGCCTGGTGGCGCTGGCCGAACATCCCGACACGCCGGGTGAGATCTTCAATCTGGGCGGGAACGTGGAGACCAACGAAACCAGCATTGTCAATTTGGCGCACAAGGTCAAGACACTGACGGAAAGCGACGCGCCCATCGAATTCGTGCCTTACGACAAGGCATTCGCCAAGGGGTCGTACGAAGACCTGAACTATCGGGTGCCGGATCTGTCCAAAATCCGGTCGTTCGTGAGCTACGAGCCGAAAATGAGCCTCGACAACACCCTCCGGCGCATTATCAATTATTTCGAATCCTAGCAACTTCCCCGGCGTGCAGGCGGCCGGGTCACGGTGGCGGTCGGAGCGGTCAAAGCGGCGCGCGATTCGCGAACCGACATCATGAGAGTCAACCAACTGGCGTTGGACCGTCCGAACCCTCTCTACGGCAGGGACGGGGCTGGCCGTACGCCGGTTTTTTTATTTTGGAGTCGCCTTGCGGGACCACGGTTCCATCGGATGGACCTTCGCAGGATGTCTGGTGTTCGGGTTCGTCGCCGTTCTTCTTGCCTGGATCTCTTCGGGTGTGTCATTGCTCGACGACGACTGGGGGCACCTCCGTCTGGGTGCGGAGGGAATTCGATCTGCTCTAACGACGAGTTGGACCGGGCTGGCGGGCGCCGGGGGCTACTATCGTCCGGTTGTCACCCTGACGTTTTACGTCACCTATCTGTTCGTGGCATATGAACCTCTGCTTTATCATATCGGCAACGTCCTGCTTCACTGTCTCTGCGGTATGCTGGTCTATCTGCTGGCGCGGCAGTTGCTGAACCGGGCGATGGGCGCCTGGACGGCATGCCTTCTCTTTCTTGTGCTGCCCATCCACACGGACACCATCTTCTGGATCGTGGGCCGGACGGACTCCGTCTGTGCGACGTTCTATCTGTCCGCGCTGCTCTTGTTCCTGGCGTACCAGCGCAGTCCGTCTCCGGGAATGCTGGCGGCCGCAAGCCTGTGCGCCCTGCTTGCGCTGTTTTCGAAGGAGATGGCGCTGGCGCTGCCTGGCGTGCTTTTCATCCTCTTCATTTATTGCGGGACGTTTCGGACAGCGGCGGCCTGGCGTGCCCTGGCGTGCAGTGTCGGGACTGTCGGCATTTATCTGTGCGCCCGCCGGATCGTGCTGGGCGGGGTATTCAAGGGGATACCGGATCGGGATCTGACGGCGGTGGGGATCGGACTGGACGTTCTCAAATCCGGGGCGAAGCTGGGAATGACGGATGAACCGTTCGTCGGTGTCGTTCTGCTGGCCGCGACCGGGGGCGTCTTCTGTTTATCGGGCCGCCCGCGGGAGGTGTTGAGGGACACGATGGTACTGGGTGGAATGACCGTGATCAGCCTGGTTCCCGTTCTGGGACGGGTACACCGCTGGTACCTTTATCTGCCTTCCGTTTTTTTCTGCATTGCGGTTGCGAACGTCTGGTCCGCCTGGCGGCCGAAACGCACGCTGGTCGCGTGGTGCAGAAACCTCCTGATGGCAACGGTGTTCAGCTATTATGGCGTGGTGCTTGCGCGTGAGGGGTTTTTCTGGCGGGAGGCTTCGGCCCTGAGTGAAAACGTTCTGGATTCGTTGGCGCGGCTCTCGAGAGAGAGCGGCGGAACGCTCTATGTTTTCAACGTGCCCTCCGCGCTTAGCCGGCCGGGCAGTCTGGGAGACATACCGTTGTACGCTTTCGGGCTGAGCAATGCCCTGGCGGTGCGCGCGGGGGAGGCGTCATCGGCAGTCGCCGTCAATCATTGCTGGCTTACCGATCCCGTCGGATTCACGAGCGACGTAGAGCGGCTGGGTCCGACGCGCTGGCGGATTGAAATCAGAAGTGGCGGACATCTGTCCGTACACGGGCAGAAGGATGCCAGGTCGTTCTACGGGGCAGACGGCAAGCGGTTGCGTCCGGGGGCCGCGGCGAGGACGTGGGGGGAAGTCCGGTTTCACGGCCCCTCACAGGCCGAGGTCGTACTCGAACCCTCGCGCGCAAGCCGCGTGGCTGTCTTCGACGGGACCGGAATCCGGGAGTTGAAGCCAAGAATCGAGCGAAGGTAAGGGGTATGGCTGCGCGTTTCCTTACAACCTGTGCGGTTTTCTCACTGACGTTGATGATTTCTGACGCGGCGCCCGAGGCGTACAGCGGCCAGCCCCGACTCGCGTGGGCGGGTGAAGACGAGGTTGAGATCGAGGTCGATGGATCCGACTACCGGCTTCGTGAGGTTCGTCTTGAAGGCACGGCCTACACCCGGGTTCAGTTACCCGGCGGCATGTGGCTGCCCGAACCCGGGCGTCCGGCGGTGCCCGTGCGGGGAACGCTTCTGGGGGTGCCGTATGGAACGCGGGTCGTGGCGACGGTCGTGGAATCGGAGTTCGACGTGATTCCCGGTGTGCTGCTGCTGCCGGTACCGGGTTCCAGGCCGGCGGGCCGGGGGGTTTACCGCTCGGAGGTGGAAGATTACGAGCCGGATGCTGAATTCTACGCCCGTGACGGCCTCTATCCGGCGGAACCGGCCGTGGTCACTCGCATTGGCGTTTTGCGGGATCAGCGGGTCGCCGGAATCTCCTTAAGGCCAATCCAGTACAACCCGGCCCGACAACAACTGCGGATCGCCCGAAGGCTGCGGGTGCGCGTACGATTCGTGCGTGACGAGCGTACCATCAGGGTTCGGGCTTCGGACGAGGGCACGGGCGGCGGTTTCGAGGAATTCTACGAGAACGCGTTGTTGAACGCGGAGCAGGCCCGGCCCTGGAAGGGCCGGGCCGAACAACCCGACGGGCCGCGCAAGCTCCGGATCGCGGAGGGCCTGGATCCGGCTGCCGCCTACTACAAGATCCGGGTACGGAATGACGGCCTGTACCGGCTGGACGCGAACTGGTTTCGCGATGCCGGCATTGCGCTTCAGGCGGGAGATCTGGTGCGATTGAAAGTCTTCCTGAACGGTCAGGAAGTGCCCTTGGACGTGCGGGACGATGGAGACGGCGTGCTGCGCGAGGGAGAGGGCGCAATTTTCCATGGGGAGTATCGCCGCGCGCCGGATCGCGACTTCGAGAATGAACTCGGACGCGAACACGTCTACTGGCTCACGCTCGACGGCCGACCCGGGCGGCGATTTGAGCCGGTGGACGGTTCGCCGCAAAACGGATTCCCCGCAGCCCTTCGATTCACCCACCGGGCGCATGCCGAGGTCGATTCGCTCTATGATCCGCTGGGAGATGCCCCCGACGTAAATCGCGACCACTGGTACTGGGGGCGGACCGGATCGCCGGTCAGGCAGGGGACGAATGTCCTGAACCCGGATGGTTTTCCCGTGACCGTACCCGTCGCGCTGCCCGGGTTGGACCGGGCTGCGGAAACGATGGCCCGCGTTCGGGTGGGTATGCACGCGTTGACGTTCAGACGGCAGTTCGAACCCGATCATTACACGGTTGTGCAGCTTTCGAACGGCACAGTTGTGGCTGACGACAGGTGGGATGGAAAGCGTGCGTTCATCGCCGAAGGGGCGGTACCGGTCTCGGATCTGGACGAGACGACCCGGGTGACCCTCGCGACGCCCGGCGCTCCGGATTTCCCGGCTGACTACATTGAGCACGTGTTGTTGAACTGGGTGGAAATCGAATATTCCCGGCGGTTCGAATGTGTGGAGGGCGCGCTGGATTTCGTGCCGGACGCAACCGACGAGGGCCGTGCCTTCTCGATCTCCGGGTTTCGAACGGCCGACGTTTTCGTCTACGACGTCGCCGGGGAACGGAGGATCCGGGACATTCAGGTAACGCCGTCGGAGGTGGGATTTCAAGCCCGGTTCGAACTGCCGGCCGTATCCGGACGCTTTGTTGCGATGGACTCGGAGGCCATTCGGCGGGCGCCGGCCGGGGAGGCGGCCGAAGTGCCGGCGTTCGGAACCGACGGGGCCGACTACGTGATCGTCACCCACCCGCGGTTTCTCGAGGCCGCGGAGCGCCTCGCCGATCACCGCCGTGAACAGGGGTTGCGCGTGCAGGTCGCGGACGTCACGGAGATTTACGACGCGTTCTCCTTCGGGCATTTCGAACCTCATGCGATCCGTCGATTCATGCTGCACGCCTGGGAGCACTGGGCGCGGCGACCGACCTATCTCCTTCTATTCGGTCCGGACAGCTTCGACTACCGGCGCAACTTCCACGAATCCGCCATTGAGCGGCACGTGGATACGTCTCTGGTTCCCTCGCTTCCCTTCCAGTCCGTGAGGAGGGGACTGGCGTACTCGGACCATTTTTTCGGCGCCGTAGCGGGTTCTGAGGACGACCTGTTCCAGGATGTTTTCGTGGGCCGGCTTCCGGTGTCTACCCAACGGGGGGCCGCGGCCCTGGTCCGCAAAATCGCAGCCTATGACAACGCGCCGCATGACCGGTGGCGGGACCGGGCGCTGTTTATGGCCAACTACGATCCGTTGTTGATCTTCACGTCCCCCAGTGACCTGCTCTCGGCGAACTACACCGAGCCGCTGGGGCTGGAATCGTTCAAGGTCTACAACGATGAGGACGTCGGACCTGAACCCAATGAGGACACGGGCGAAGTCATCCGGCAGATCAACGAGGGGCGGCTGCTGGTGAATTTCCTTGGTCACGGAAGCGTTTCGGGAATGGCGCGGTTCCTGAGAGGAAGTTCACAAAGAGAAAGCTATAACTATATGCGTCAGATCGTCAATGCGGGTCGATTGCCGATTGTGGTGGCGCTGTCCTGCCTGAACGGACAATTCTCGGATCCGAGGTTCACGTGCCTGGCGGAGGAGATGACCGGGAAAGCTGACGGCGGCGCCATCGCGTATATCTCGGCTTCAGCTCTTGCGGCTGTCATCACCAACGACTTCCTGAACGACCGCCTGTTTGCCGCGTTCTTCAGAGACGGCGTCCGGGAATTCGGCGCCGGTCTGGCCGTTGCAAAGGCGGCGCTGGATACGCGGTTCCCCGAGTTGAAAACGCTTACCCTTGGCATACAGTTGATTGGAGACCCCGCACAGGAACTTGCCATATTGCCCGAACCGGACTATCTGCTGGATTCCGGAAGCCTGAACGTTGAGCGGACCGCTCAATTAACTGTGGATGATTCGGTTCGGATCGCGATCCGGATCGAAAACATCGGGATCACGCCTCGCGCGGGGCCCGAGGTTGTCCTGGTGGATCGCAATCTGGATCGGGCAGAGGCAGATACGCTGTTCGCGGGCGTTTTCCCCGCCTTCGGCCAGTCGGACAGCACAGCGGTGACGTGGCGGCTGGCAGGCCGCGCCGGGAGACACGCGCTTGCGCTCACCGTGGATCCGGACGATGAGATTCCTGAGTTGGATGAAGCCAACAACCACGTGGAGGCCGAGTTGGACGTGGTCGGTAGCCTGTCGGCCGTTCCCACGATGCCAAGGCAGAGCCAGGTGGTACCCGTTTCGGGGGTGCGGCTGGCCGTCCGGACGGGAACCGGCGCGCGGGACGCGCACGGAGAATTCGAGCTGAGCGGTTCGCCTGCGTTCGACGGGCCGGGCGTGATACGTTCCGGATCCGTTGCGGGGCGCGCGGGGCTCGTGTTGTGGGGAGCGCCGGAACTGGCGCCCGGCACGTACTTCTGGCGGACCCGAGTCCGGGAGGGTGAGGAATTCGGGGCCTGGTCCGCCACGATGGACTTCAGCGCGCAGGCCGTTGCGCCCGCGCGAGAGATCGTCTGGCAACAGGACGCCGCCGGCGCGTTCAGGTGGGCTGCCGGAACAGACGTTCGGCTGGCGGATGGCGCCATTTCGCGGGTGGTCGACCCGCCCCCGTTGCGGCTGAACGCGGACATGCGGGAGGAGGCGTTCGCGGCCGAGGGCGTGCGGGGCGCCGGCGTGTTGTGTACGGATGGCGCCTACCTGTACCTGAACCGGTTCTATTCCCCGACCACGGACTATCCCGGGACCGATATATTCGAGCGGATCGGCACAGGATACGGGGGCACTCGAGCCGGACAGAATCACGGCGCGCTTTCGGAAACGCCCGTGCTCGGCGTTTCGGCAACCTACCATGGCGACGGGTTTATCTACGCCGACAACCGCCGCGGCCGCGAACTCTTGCGTATCGCGCCCGCAACGGGTGGTATGGACCGCGTGAGGGTGCCGGATGGGTTGATGGAGTTTCGAACCGGACTGGTATTCGACGGACATTCGCTGATCACGTCGGACGGAACCTACATTTACAACCTCGCGGCAGCGGTGGACGGCGTGCAGCGCGCGGGCTGGTCGGTGCGCGTGTTCGATCCGGCGGAGGACTGGAGGCTGGAGCGCGAATTCACCGTAGCGCCCACGGAGACGGGGTTTGCCTATCTGGTCACGGACGGTGTGATCGCGGACGGAAGATACCTGTATCTGATCGAGTTTGGCACCGGACTGACCCACAGGGTTCGGGTGGTGGATGCCCGGAGCGGCGAATTTGTCGAAGAGTACGACAGCGACCAGGCGGAGACCGATATCCTGACCGGCCAGTACGACTGGATCAACAACAAGGTGTGGATGGGCCAGCTGAACGGCCCGACGGTCTTCCGGTACGCGGGGAAAACGTTGCCGCCGTATGGGACGCTGGTATCTGAGGCGATCGGTCCGGCCGGCGCATGGCACGGCCTGGCGCTCGACGTTCGCGAGGTGACCGGCGGACGGGTTGAGGTGGATATTCTGAGCGCCACGCCGCCCGGTGGATTCGTCCCGCTTGCCGAATGGAGCGGCCTCGAGGCCGACGACGAGATCAATCTGAGCGATCTGAGAGATCACCGCATCCGGATTCGGATCCGGCTGTACGGAGAGGAACTCGGACCGTCCGCCGGATTCATCGGCTGGCGGGTAACGTACCGGCCTCAGTCCGATCTTGTTCTGTCCGGGCTGCAAGCGTCGCCCCTCGAAGTCGATGAACTGGATCCCGTGCGGCTGACGGTCCGGGCCCGGAATATGGGACCTCTCGATCTGGTTCCCGGGGCCGTGGTGGCGTTTTACAGCGGCGCGCCCGAAGACGGACGGCTGATTGGAAGGGCGTCGGTTCCCGAAGGAACCCCCGCCGGTGAAACGGCTTCCGTGTCCCATGTCTGGAACACCGCGAGATTTGCGGGGACGAACGTCGTTACCGCCAGGCTGGAGGATCTCTCGGGCGGCCGGAGCTATTACGCGAGAGAGACCACCGCCGAGAAGGCGGTTGAAGTCCATCCAAGCGACGATCGGGCGGGTCCTGAACTGGATCTGGTCGCTTTGGACGCCGCAGGTGAGGTGCGCCCCGACGACTTTCTGCCGTCGACGCCGAAGTTCTCGGTGGCATTTCGGGATTCGAGCGGGATTGACGACAGGTCGGTGCGGATCGTCCTTACGGGACCAGGCGATGAAATCTCGGACGGACTGGCCTCGGACCGGGTGGCCGACCGGAAAGAGGATCCGACGTCGTTGCGATTTACCTGGTCACCGCGCCTGGATGACGGACGTTATACGCTTGCGGTTTCCGGGACGGATCTCCTGGGCAACGGCCCGGCCGAAAAATCCGTGGCATTCCAGGTATCTTCGGACCTCGCGATCCGGAAACTGCTGAACGTACCGAATCCGACCGCCGACGCCACGGACTTTACGTACATTCTGTCCCGTCCCGCGGACGTGAGCATCCGCATCTTTACGATTGCCGGGCGACTGATCCGGAAACTGGATGGCGTTCCGGGGCGGGCGGGATATAACCAGGTCCATTGGGACGGCCGGGACGCCGACGGGCAACTGCTGGCCAATGGCGTCTACCTCTATACGGTCAGCGCGGACGACGGCCGGAAACGCGTGCGTGAGAAAGAGCGGTTGATCGTATATCGATAGGGGAGAAACGGCGGAAGAGTGACGAATCGCGAAGGACCTGACGCCGCTCATGGACGTCGAACGGCTGCGCAACGAGTTCTTGGCAATGGGAAGCCGCGAATTACGGACGCCGTTGGCGCGGCTCTGCTTTGTGACGCACTCACCAACGGAATCCTCAATGGCCTGATCTCTCACGCCTTACAACCCCTTGCAGGTTGAGGCATCCTCTGTTATGGACCACATTGGGGTCAGCGCGCTGTGCTTGGGGCGGGCGGAGGTCTCACCCGGCCAGAAGGGGCCCGAGCGTGGCGATGATCTTCTTCGCGCCGGTATAGCCGAAGAAACCAAGGGTGGCGACGAGGATGGCGTTGATGATGACGTTGCTCCTGAATCCGGGTCCGACCCAGTCGGTCCTGTTGTTCATCAGCAAGAGCGTGAGCGCGACGAGTGGCAGAAAGAACGAACCCAGCACGGCGTAGGTGAGCTGGACCTCCGCCACGGAGCCCCACAGCAGGACGAGCGGCACGATCGCGAGACCGACCAGGTAGGCGCGGTAGGGCCTGGATCGCCGGACGTCCGAATTCTGAAAGGCTTCGGGTGAGACTCCTTTTCGCAGGGCGAGGAAATTCGCAAACATGTAGGGGTCGCTCTGCCAGACGCCAAGCAGGCTGGAGAAGACTGCGCCCCAGAAGCCGAGGAGAAAGGCCCACTTGCCCGGCGCCCCCAGCGCCAGTTCGAGCTGGTTCGAAAGGATGAGCGCCAGCGATGCCCCCTTCCCGTCCAGCGCCACCCGCGATCCGATGATGATCATCGCAACGCCGAACAGCGCGGTGACGGTGTACCCCACCGCCAGGTCGATACGGCAGGCTTCCACACCCTTGCGACCGTGCCTGCCCGTTTCCCGGATCCAGTATCCGTAGGACAGCAGCGTGACCGTTCCGCCCACGCCTCCCAGCACGCCGAGGGTCCAGCCCACGCCGCCTGACGGGATGACCGGAAAGAACAGGCCCTTTGCAAGGGCATTCCAGTCCGGCCCCAGCAACAGGGCCGTGAGCAACACGGTAACAAACATCAACCCGATGCACGCCGACATGAGGACTTCGAACACGCGGAACCCGCCGATCCAGACCAGGGCCAGGCCGGCCAGCGCGTGGACGATGCCCCACGTGATCTTCGACGTCGCCGGATCGCCGATGGGTAACAGACCGGCGCCCGCTACGCCGCAGGCCGTCACCAGCGCGCCGCCCACCGAAAAGCTCCAGATCAGAAGGTAAACGATAAAGACCCACTGCACCCAGGCGCCAAGGCGATGGACCCAGCCTTCCAGCATGGTGGTTCCGGTGGCCATTTGCCAGCGGGCGATGCCCTCGTTCAGGGTCCATTTGAGCAACGCGCCGATCACGGCCGCCCACGCGAGGCCAACGCCGATCTTCGAGCCGGCCAGGCTGGCCGTCAGCAGGTCTCCCGCGCCGACGCCGGTGGCGGCCATGAGAATGCCGGGAAGAATGAGAGCGGGTCTGAAACGCACGGGGAATCCTGATTTCGGGTTGCGAGGTCACAACAGGCGATACCGGAGCTCGGCCACCTAAATAAGGAGGCGCGGGGACCCCGTCAAGCAAAAACCGCCGGCTTACACCGAAATGGCGCTTGACACGTTGTCGACGGATTTCTATAATTCAGACACTTCCCGGAGACAGAGTCGCGATGGACATCCAAGATCTATTAACTCGGGGGCGCACGGCCGTGCGCCCTTACCTTTATGGTCTGCTGGTTCTGGCCGGCGGATGCGCGGATCGCACGGCGTCTCAATATCTGGAGGCCGCCCGCGTACACCAGTCCCGCGGGGAACCGGTCGCCGCGCTGGAAGCCCTTCAGGCCGCCGCTTCCGCCGTTCCGTACGATGCCTTTTACCAGCGACGTCTGGGACTGGCCTATTTGCGGTTGGGCAGGTACGCCGAAGCCACGGCTTCCCTGGAGCGGGCGCTGGAATTGGAACCTCATTACGCGGAGGTCTATCGGGATCTGGCGGCCGCGTTCGAAGCGCAGGAGATGAAACCGGCCGCGATTGCCTGGCTGGAGCGAGGAGCGAGGCAGGTGCCAGGCTATGAACCGCTTTCTCGCGATCTTGTCGACCTGCAGTTATCGCAGGACCGGCCGGACGAGGCGTTGAGCATCCTGGAGGCGGCCGTCGTACGATGGCCGGATGCGCTTTGGGCGCATTACCGCCTGGCGCACCTGTACCTCCGGCTTGAACTGTTTGAAAAGGCCCGAGTCGCCCTCGCCACCGTCCTGGAGATTGAGCCTGGCATTGCGAAAGCGCATGCGCTTCTGGGCAACGTCCTCTATGAACAGGAGAAGTATGAGGATGCCGCCGATGCATACCGGCGCGCCATTGTACTTGATCCGGACGACCACAGCAGCCACAACAATCTGGCCTGGCTGTACGCCATTCAGGGGATACGATTGAAAGAAGCCCGGCGTCTTTCGTGGCGATCGCTTCAGAAGGCGCCGGATTCGCCAACCTATCTTGATACGCTTGCGGAGATCCATTACCGGTCGGCCCGATACGATCGGGCAATTGAGGTGATCCGGCATGCGATTTCGTTACAGCCCGAAGACCCGGCCTTGCGGGACCACCTGCAGCGCCAGCTGGACAAATTCATGGCCGCGTACGGCGGAAGGGTAGACCGGAGTGGCGCACGGGGTACTGAGGGCCCGCGTTGGGCGGAACATTCGAAACAGCCGACGTTTCAAGGAGGATGACGGGAGTGAGTACACGGATTGAGCGCGTGCATGCGAGAGAGATTCTGGACTCGAGGGGCAATCCAACGGTGGAAGTGGAAGTGGGTCTGACTTCCGGCGTTGCCGGCAGGGCGGCGGTGCCTTCGGGGGCGTCCACCGGCCGGCACGAAGCGGTTGAACTCAGGGACGGCGACGAAACCCGATACCTTGGCAAGGGCGTCTTACGCGCGGTCCGGAACGTGAATTCGACAATCGCGCCAGCGGTGGCGGGAATGGATCCGTCCGACCAGACGGCGATGGATGCGCGTCTGAACGCGCTGGACGGCACGCCCAACAAGGGCAGCCTGGGGGCCAACGGAATTCTGGGTGTCTCTCTCGCGGTGGCCAAAGCGGCTGCGGCCGCGTTCGGGACGCCGCTCTACCGATATATCGGCGGTGAGAAGGCGCGCACGTTGCCGGTTCCGATGATGAATATCCTGAACGGCGGCTCGCACGCCGACAGCAGCGTGGACCTGCAGGAGTTCATGGTCATGCCGACAGGCGCCGAGAGCTTCCGCGAGGGGCTGCGGGCAGGCGCGGAGATCTTCCACGCGCTGCGGGACGTGCTCAAGGCGAACGGTTACAGCACGGGCGTGGGTGACGAAGGAGGATTTGCGCCCAGCCTGGGGTCGAATGAAGAGGCGCTGGAGGTGGTGGCGGAGGCAATCCGCAAGGCTGGATACGAGCCCGGGCGGGACATTCTGTTGGCCCTGGATCCGGCGACCTCCGAGTTTTTCGCCGACGGCAGGTACGTGTTCCACAAGTCCGACGGGTCGGAACGGACTCCGGAGCAGATGGTCGACTTCTGGGACGACTGGACACGGCGGTACCCCATTCTTTCCATTGAAGACGGATTGGATGAGGACGATTGGGAGGGGTGGGCGCGGCTGACGTCAAGGCTGGGTGAACGCGTCCAGCTGGTCGGAGACGATCTGTTCGTGACCAATACAGAGCGTCTCAGGCGGGGTATTGAGTCCGGGGTCGGCAACTCGATTCTGATCAAGGTGAACCAGATCGGCACGCTCTCCGAGACGCTTGAAACCATTGAAACCGCTCGCAAGGCCGGTTACACGGCCGTTATTTCGCATCGCTCCGGCGAAACGGAGGATGCAACCATCGCCGATCTCGCCGTAGGAACCGGCGCCGGACAGATCAAGACCGGGTCGGCCTCGCGTTCCGACCGGACCGCCAAATACAATCAGCTGTTGCGAATCGAAGAGGAACTGGGCGAGTCCGCCGTGTATCCGGGCCGGGAAGCGTTCTACAATATCAACCTGCCGATCGGGACGGCACACGAGTAGGCGCCTGCATTTTGAAAACACCTCTGTTACAGATCGCGCCCTCCGGCGAGCGGCGATGGCTCAGCGATTCCGATCGTCGGCGCCTCCAGGCGGTTTACGACCAGGCGCCGGCCGTTTCGTGCCACTGCGACCGGTTGGGACAGTGCTGCGAACTCACGAAGGAGGAAATGGAAGCGGATTTCGCAACCATGTATCCGCTCTATACGGTTGAGTATTTGAACATCGCAGACTACGTGCAGGACCACTTCGAGGCTGGACGACGCGACGCTTTGCTGCGGTTAACGGAGGAGCGGCCGGTGCGCTGCCCGTTTCTGACCGCCGACGGGGGATGTTCAATCTACCCGGTTCGTCCGCTGGTCTGCCGGACCTACGGGGTGTTGAGCCGCGAAGCGGTGGAGGAAACGGCGCGCGGGGCCCGCGGTAAGGTGTCCGCGCAGTGGATCTCGTCGTTTCTGTTTACGGAACGCCACGCGGTCTGCCCGCGTACACGCATGATGGCTCCTGAAAAACTGGCGGCGCATGCGCAGAGCATGGTTCGATTCAACTACGAGAGGGAATTGCTGACGCTGGGCCGGGAGGCGGAACCCTTTGATGAGGCCCGTGCGGCCCTGCTGTCGTCCGTGACCGGTCTGAATCGGGTGACACGATGGACCTGGGGCGGATACAACGCGCTGCTTCGGGCGCCGTTTGCCTGGCTGGAGCGACACTTTGCCGGCTATTGGCGTCGGTCCGCCCTTGCGGAATAGCGAGACCACTCCGGCGGACGGGGCATTCGGCGGGCCGTGAACGACCCTCCCGACGATTTATGGTGACTTGCCGAAGTTCCGCGCGAACATGATGAAATCTCCAAACGAGACGGCGCGGTCCCCGTCCAGATCGAACGAGGGGTCGAAGCCCGGTCTGCCCGCGGATTTACCGAAGCCCGCGGCAAATGCGACGAAATCGGAAAAGCCGACCGTTCCGCTGGCGTCGAAGTCAGCCGCCGCGGGGGCGTGGCCTTCGCGCGAGGCGAGGGAAAGGGTGTACGTGTGGGGGCCGGCGGACGTGCGTGTGACGGCCAATACGGTTGGCGAGCCGCCGTAGAGACCGATGCGCCGCCGCGCGCCGCCCGGTACGGCGACGGCAGCGACGTCGTGCCCGTTGTCCGTTTCGGAGACCAGTGTCAGGAGCAGGTCGCTGCCGCTGCCGACGTCCAGCGAAAAGCCCGGGAATCCTGACGTTCGAGGCACGAAATAGTCGATGCCCCAGAGCTGAAGGGCGCCGCCGAGGTCGTCGGCGGGAACCGGGACGGGTTCGCTTCTGACCGTCTCCAGCGTGAGGCCACGGTAACCCGGACCGCTCTCGTCGTTCACGAATACGGCTGCGGCCCAGTGAGACCAGAATTGATCGAAGCGATCGATCTCTCCGAGGGACGCCAGGGTACCGTCGAACCCGGCAATGCCGTTTTCCGGTTGGGCGACCAGCCGGGCGACGGCCGAATCGCCGTATCTCTCTGCGAAGTAGGTCGTCAGCAGAAAGGTCTGGTCGAAGAGGAAAGGCAGCAGGTTGCCGGCGGACCAGCTGGCGGCATCCGTCAGACCGGCGTTGAATGGCACGCGATGGGCGGATTCCGGTGATTTGAGCAGGTTCGGCGCGCCCAGGAACAACTGTCCGGCCGTGCCTGTCGTGTCCTTGTATCCGCAGGCGAGTTCGGCGTATTCCGAACAGCCCTCGTCGACCCATCGGTTTTCGTCCGGGTCGGCGTTCCAGTGAAGCATGTGCTGGAATTCGTGGGCAAGGGTCGCGCGCGCCAGTTTTCCGCCGAGGTCCAGAGGATCGCTGTCGATATACAGGATTTCCCGGCCGACCGGCGCGGCCTGATTCGCGGTATCGTAGTACCCCAGGACGTGGCCGCTCAGGACGTTGTCCAAAATGTCCAGGACAACGATCACGACGCGCGGGTCGCCATCCGCGTCGGGCGGGGGGCCGAAGATTTCCGTACCGATGGAAAAGATGCCGCGTCCGCGATGCCTCGGGGTGGACCGGTCGAATGCGCGGGCCAGGGATGCGACGGCGTTCGGCGTGACGCGGGCGCCGCTCCAGATCACGTCTTCCACGAAGACATAACAGTGCTCGCCGCGCAGACGGCACGTGGTGGTGGTGAGGTAATAGGGATTGGAACCCGGAGTTGCGCCGAAATTGTACGCACGAACGGTCAGCGGGTCGCCGACGTCAAACGTCTCGGCGGCCGTTCTCTTTGCCGCGGGGCCGGGATGGGGATGAACGGGCAGGAGGAGCGTACCGCAACGGGCCTCGGCGCCGGCGAACGCGGCGGTTGACGTCAAAAGGCAAAGTGCGACCGCTGCGGAGGCAGAACGCCAGGACCGGGACACAGGATTGGAAATCGTCGACGTCAAGGCGTTGCCGCCCTTTCACGGCCGTTGTGATACGTCGATGCGAATCTGCGCCCGGGGCTCAGAACGCGTGATCGAAACCTGCGTACAGACTGCCCCGGAGACCCGCGCGAAGCTGTACGCCGGCGCCCCGCGTACGGGTCTTGCGCGCGATAGAAGCCGCGTTCAATGCGCTCGCGAAGCGGTTGAAGATAAGGCCGCCGACAAACAGGAAAGCCTTCTGTTCAGCGGAAGTGGCCTTGCTGCGCAGATCCTGAAATTTGACGCGGGAGGCTTCGGAGTCCCACTCCCAGACCTGGCCGGCGGATTCGGTCCGCAGATTCGCATGTTCGCCCGCGAGGAAGCGTTCGCGCTGGTTTCGCTCGTAGATACTCTCGAAACTACCCACCTCCTTGATGACGGACTCGGGTAGATTCCGCAGACGGATCCCCGCATGAGCGGCGGCATGGGCACGATAGGCGTCGACGCGGTACGTTTCGAGGAACCGGAACGTGGCCATTCCGGTCCACAGGATTCCTTCCGTGACCAGAAAGAAACGCCCGGAACGGGGGCCGCCGGCGTACAGTTCGCCCAGACCGGGCAGAACGAGCGACAGCGCGGCGGCTCTGGCCGGCGACTTGCCCCTGGCGTGTCCCGCGGAAGGCGCGCCGACCAGAAGGAGGGTCATCACCGCGTGAAAGACGAAGGATCCTGGGAATCGGTGTGCCATGCCTTACTCCTGGGAAGATTCTTCGAGCGGCGATCAGAAAGCGAGGCGGAACGCCACTTCGGCCCGTTCCGGTGCTGGAAATACGGTGATTCGCAGGGACCGTGTGCGGAATGCCGCATGGATGGAACTCGCGATGCGGTTGACAACCGTCAGGCCGATGATGACGGAGGCGCGTTTGAGCAGTTTGTTGCTTTCGTTGCGCCGGTTTTCGTAGTCGATGCGCCGGCTGGAGACAACCTCGCCGTTTCCGGTTTCGAAGCCCACGCCGCGCACGTCTTTCCAGCCGAAGACAAACTGGTCGTACTTCCCGATCATCTCATAGTATTGCTGGGTGTCCACGTTGTGACAGCCGTCCTGAGCGCGTTTGCAGGGCAGGGTTTCGGTTTCAATATAGGGCGAACCCCTGGATTGGTTGTATTCCTGCCACTCGCGGTAACGGCTTTCGTCCCAGTTGCTGTCTGCAAAGGCGCGAAATTCGGCCTTGAGGTCGTTGCCCCTGCTCCGCCAGCGTAGATAGTTGAACCAGGTGAGCGCTTCGATCCCGAGAAAAACAGCCGCCCGTTTCGGCTCGCCCGCGTAGAGTTCGCCAAGACCCGGAACCACAAGCGACATCGCGAACGCCAGTTTGGGCGATTTGCGTCCGACCCGCGCGGGTTCGTCATTCTGAAGCCACGGACCTGCGCGGGAGGGGCCGTGGACGAGACGCTCGGCGGCCTGTGCGGGGAGACCAGCCAGCAGGATCAGTATCGGGATGACACGGCACACAAGAAACTCCTGACATTAAGAAAGCGATCAGCGGTCAGCCTTCAGCCAAGAGCAAAGGCGACAACCAAAACCGAAAAAACAAGAGCCGTCAGCCATCAGCCATCAGCCTGAAACAAAAGGCAAAAGCCAAACAGCAATGCGTAAATGGCGCAAATATCAGCGCAGTTGTTGTCGTGGTAGGGGCGGTTCGAGAACCGCCCAAATACAGGCGCAGGATCTGTGATCCCCTCACGCGGTCCTGATTTACGCCCCCTCTCCCCCCGGGAGAGGGGGTCTGGGGGAGAGGTCTGCGCCCCTTTCGGTTCTTTCTAATCATGGCGCGGAAGTCAATGGGTTGATTTCGCTTCAAGCTGACTGCTGAAAGCTGATGGCTGATCGCTGTCTATCTTCCTCCAACACTTTGCAGGTATCCGAAAAGCAGGGTGAAGTAGAATTTGAAACCGCTTTTTTCCAGTTCCTCGCCGGGTGCCACGCGCGGTACCGTGTCCATGCCGTAGGCGACGTCCAGGCTGGCGCGGGTCGGAAAGGTGTAGAAGGACGTGGCGTCGTAGCGGATCTGGACGCCGACGTCCCGCTTCCAGCCGCGGTTGAGCACGCTGTCCATTTCGTCGCCGTCCCAGGCGCGGCCGATACCTGCGAAGACGGATCCGAAGAGCTGGTCGGAGTAGATGGGACCAGTCTGCCGATCCATCCCGGTCCGGATGGGAAAGCGGTACGCGGCGCGGAACATGGCGGCCCTCCGGCCTTCCAGGCTATAGAACGTATATCCCTTCATATACGGCAGGCCGCCGAGGAAATAGTCGAAGTAGTCATCCACTTCGCTGTCGATCATCCCGCCGTAAAAGCGCAGCCCGAGTGCGCTGCGTCCGGGACCCACCGGCAGGTATTCGATCCAGCTCAGGGTCAGCCGGTTGTAGAAGTAGCGGTCGAACGTCTCAATCAGAAGGGACGTGTCTTCCTTGAACCCGCTGATGAAATAATTGAACTGACGGTCATAGCGGAACCGCATCTCCCGGCCGGCGCGCGGGTTGATCTCCCGGTCTCTGGTACGGAGGACGTTGTTCAGGGAATACGTGAATGAAAAATTGAAGCCGTGGTGGGTGGTGGCGCCGACGCTTACTTCGCCCATGCCGTTGAAGCGGGCTACGTCCTGGCCGGTGGTCGACAGGTTGTAGATGAATCGCGCGTCCATGCGGCTGCCGGCGCCCAGCCGGCGCCATGCCCCGAGTTCCACGCCCGAAAGCGTGAACGTCTGACTGAAGATGCGGAAGTTTTCGTCCCGGTTGAGTACGTCGTCTTCTTCGTGACGGACGGCCCGGTAGGCTTCCAGAAAGACGGTCGGCCGCCAGCGGCGGTACTCGTAGACCGCGAAGAGGTCCAGGTCCAGGTCACGGGCGGCCATGGCCCCCACGAGCAGGGACTGTTTGTTGAGTACGTCGTTGGATCCGGCGAAGATGCCCAGTTTGAACTTTCCCGCGTCTATGGCAATGCGCGGATAGATCGACGTTGTGGAGAATTCGTTGCCATAGGAACGGGCTTTGGCGCCCGCTACTTGAGGAGCCAGAGGCAAGGGGGGAGACGACGTGGCGTCGGGCGCGAAGATGCCCGGCGCCACCGGTTCCCAGGCGCCTTTGCCGGATATGACCCGGATCTCGTACCCTGAAGCGCCGTAGTGGGAAAAGGCAATGCGGCGGTCCCCGGGATTGACGTGCGGCTGAAGAGCGCCCCCCAGAACACGGGTGACGCGGTGCGCGGCGCCGTCGATCAGGCTGAAGTGATACAGGTTGAAGATGCCGTCCTGATCGGAGGCGAAGACCAGACCCGCCCCGTCGGGAGTCCAGGAAGGATCGCGGTCCGTGCCCGACGAACCGATGACCGGGATGAGCCGTCCCCCATCGGCAGGTACGATGGCAATGTCCCGGGTTTCGTTCGGACGGAACACCGAGCAGGCGATCTGCGAACCGTCGGGCGACCAGCGAGGCGTGTAGACCTGTGAACCGTCGTCGAATGACGTGAGCCGGCGAAGGTTTCCGCCGTCGACGTCCATCACGGCCAGGTTGGTGGAACCGCGGCCGTTAATCACCAGAGCGATCTGTTTTCCATTCGGTGAATACGCCGGATGGCTGGCGCGGAGTCCGTGCGTCAGACGACTCTGGTTGGGTGGCAGTTTCTGAGACAGACCGAGTGTCGCCCGCGTCTTCTGAAACAGGCCGCCGTCCCGCGACGCGGTCGGGTCGACCGTATACAGATCCCGGAAACGGGAGCCGTATCTGTCGGGCGCGCTGCGGCGGGCGAAGATGAGGCGGGGGCCGTTCGGCGACCAGTCCGGCGCCGTGTCCGCGCCGCCGGCGAGGGTCCTGGACGTGCTGTCAGAGAGCGTATGCACAACCAGGGCGGTACGGCCGAAGTCGCTGCCCTGGTTGGTGAGATGAGCCAGTTGTCTTCCATCCCGCGACCAGCGGGGATGGAGGTTGAAGTACCCCTTGCCGTGAAGGATTTCGCCATCGACCAGGCGTCCTTCGAGTTCGGCCTTCTGAACTTCGTACCGTTCTTCCAGGGCGGCAACCCAGCGCCGGTGGAGTTCGCGCCCGGAGATGCCGATGGCGCCGCGGACGGCGGATTCGAAGTCGGTTCGCCACAACCTGGTCATATTACGGTAGATTTCCGGCAGTTTGCCCTCGCCGAACGTGTTGACAATGAACAGGGTCAGGGCGTAGCCGTGGTCGTACACCTTCTCCAGACCCAGGCCGGTCTTGGACCCGAATACGCCCATTTCCTCGTAGGTGAGCAACCGGTTGTGCAGCGTGGACATGCGCAGGATCATGTCGCGGTGGGAGTCCCAGCGGTCGAAATGGACGTCCGGCGCCATATATTGGGCGGTTCCTTCGGCGAACCACGGCGGTACGATGGTCAGGGGAACGGCGTAAGACGCAAAGACGTCCGGATAGCCCGTGAGAATATCGTCGCGCCGTTCTTCGTTCTGGTAGCCCAGATAGTGGAAGTAAATCGCGGGCATGCGTCGCGGGCCCTTTCGGGCCGTCTGCAGCGAAATGATGTGGGTGAATTCATGCGCGATCACATTCTGCAGCCAGTTGGTGTCCCCGCGAAGTTCGAATTCCAGGCTGGACGCCCAGATTTCCATGGTGTTGTGATAATAAAAGGCCGCGCCATTGGCATAGTCGTCGGTGTCTTTCAGGATCAGCCGTATTTTTTCGTCCGGAGTGAAACCGTAGAACGTCGTGACCGGGCCGTACACGGTTTCGGCGGCCGTTGCGGCGCGACGGGCAAAGTCGGCGAGGCCCTGATGGTAGTATATCTTGAAGTGGGCGGTCTCCAGGACCTCCCAGCGCAACTCGGGATGGTTGGCGTCGAACTGGGCGACGGCCGGCAACGGCGCCCACAACAGCGCGGCCAGGCACATCCCGACGGTCATGCGCGACGAGCGCCGTGTCCGACCGCTATTGCGCGCCTGTCGTATACAATGTACTTCCCGTGTATGCATCGGACGGTTATCTGATGATCGCGGTTTTGACGAAGCGGACTTCGGTTCGTTCTTCGGAAATGGCTTCCACGCGGCATACGTAGAAACCGCTGGCGTAGTCGCCGGTGTTCCATCGGAGTTCGTTGTCCGTACGGGGCGTCGGATTTTCCATGGTCATCCTGTCGACGATCTCACCCAGCGCGTTGAGTACGGCCACCTGGACGCGGGCGCTCCTTCCGAGAAAAAACCGGATCGTGGCCGACGTCCCGCGAATGGGATTGGGATAGCAGTAGACCTGGTCGGGAGGCAGGAGCAGCGACGTGGTTTCCGGCGGCGGATCGCTGGGCAGCGTGAGGAGACGGCCCGCGTTTCCCGGCCCCCCTCCCGCCTGGCTCCAGACGAGATGATCACCCGTAAAATGGGCGTCGAACGTCTCGAGGTGCCAGAGATGCGCGGCGCCGTCTGTCGTGAAGACGACCAGCTCGAGGGTGCCGTCGCCGTCCAGGTCGTCAAGCAGGGGCGATGCGTGGACCGGACCTGAAACGGGCAGAGGAAAGGACGCAAGGCCTGAGCCGTCAGCGCCGAGACCGTACACCAGGCCTCCCTTTGTGGCCGCGAAAATGTCCAGATCGCCGTCCAGGTTGACGTCGGCAAGCACGGGCGGCGCCGAGATCAGACCGGTTTCGTCCTTAAGCGGAAACGCGAGCGGCGTATCGGTCTGGCGCACCCCGTTGAAGCGCACCACCCAAAGGCGTCCCTCGCCGCCGAAGATCGCCTCGACGTAACCGTCTTCGTCCAGATCGCCCAGCACGGGCGCCGAACCCGCGCCGCCGGGCACCGGCGCGCTTTGAGCCGTCATTCTCCCGCTGGAAAAGATGGATACCACGCCGTTCGCGTCCAGCGCGACGATCTCATCCCTCCCGTCCCTGTCCAGGTCGCCCAGGACAGGGGTTCCCGGGACGGGACCGGAAAGCGTGCCCACCTGCCGGACGTCTCCATTCGCTTCGGCAACGAAGAGCCCGCCGTCGCCCGTCAGGGCGACAATCTCGCTGGCCGGATCGTCGTCCACGTTTCCCGCCGCCAGGCCGATGACGGGTCCGCTGCCCATCTGCGCCACGCCCGTGTTCGCTCCCTCCAGATTGCCCCAGGTCACGTCGCCGTTCGTCCAGCCCCAGACGTCCACCGTCCCGTCCGCAAACCTCGTGACGACCGGCGGGCAGGAGATCTCCCGCGCCGGGCCAGCGGACGGGGCCGTGGTTCCGTTGCGTCGCCACAGAACGGGCGAGGGGCCCCGCGCGTAGATGAAATCGGCTTCGCCGTCTCCGTCGACGTCCCCCACGGCGGGGGTAAACGAGGTGACGAAGGGAAACGCGGCATCGGCCGGCAGGACGGCAGGATTTCCGCTTAGAGAGAGCGGCAGGGCGATGGGTTCCGCGGACGTCACGGCGGGGTCGGGGCCGAAGTGGCCGCCGCTGCGGAGGATTTCCTTGATGCCGTCGCCGTCAAGGTCGATTGCCCGGGGGGCCTGCAGCCCGACGTTCGCCAACCCGGTTGCGGGCCACGCATCCTGCTGGTAGTCAAACGTAATGACGACGTCCATCGTATCAGCAGGGGGGCTGAGGACTTGAATCGTGATTCCCGTGGGATAGTTCAGGTTGCTGTTGGTGGCGGGCACGGTGTCCGGCCCGAAACGCGACGCGTTGCCCGAGTAGAACGGATCGCGCGCGCCGCCTTCGATGGCATCCAGGCTGATGATACCGGCCTGCACAACCCGGTTTGCGGCATTGTTGCCGATATCTTCCAGGCCGTCGGCCTCCTCCAGCGAGATGCCCCGCCGGTATTGCCCCCCGGCGATAAGATACTGCGGATTGCTGTTGACGGCAACGCCGTCGCCGCTGGCCTGGATGACCGCGTCGTCCACGTGCCAGATCAGAATGCCGGAACCCGGAATGAAGGCGTCGTAGTCGTCCATCGAGAGCCATACGCGATCTCCGGATGAGAATTCGATTTCCGGTTTGCGCCCGTGTACGGCGAGCCGGGAGATTCGGTTTTCCAGGAGGAAATATTCGGTGGCGCTGACGGGGATCTTGACGGCCTGGGGCAGGTTGGAACCCGGAACGTGCGGGGCAGCCAGCCGCACGGTGTCGTTCCGCGTGACGACGGTCGGTTCCAGCCACCCGAGGCGGATACGGGACCACGCGAGCAGACGGCTCGGCACAAAACCGATGAGCAGGCTGTCTCCCGGGTCCGCGCTCAGCGGCTGAAGGCCCAGGCGGGCCGCGGAGGCGCCGGCGCCGGGGCCTCCGGTATCCAGCGGGCTCCAGTCTCCCACCGCCGGGAGCTCGTCTTCGAAATTCGACAGCCCCGGCAGGCCCAGCTGGTGCGCGAAGAACCGAACAAGCGTTCCGTTCAGACCGGCCCTTCCGTCCGTGCCGACGGCTTCGGGCAGCAACATGCCGTTATGGACGGCCTCCGACCCGTCGTCCACCGCCACCGGCCCGTTCGCAAACCGGTCGAGGTCATTGCGGGACACGAAAGCGGACGGAATATCGTTAATGGCCTGTCCGCCGGCCTCCGCTCCGAGCCCGGCGTGAAAGACCACGAAGGCCTGGAAAGCCGAAAAATCCAGGTTTGCCCCTTCGGCGCCGTCGGCGGCCGCGATCCCGTCGCGGAAGAGCCGCGTGATACGCTCGGCGATTTCGTTTCTGGTGCGGCCGTTGCCGTATTCCTTGAGCGGCCGGTCCAGAACGTAGCTGCCGTCCGCATCCTCCGGAAACACGGTGTATTCTATATTGAGCCGTCCTTCGGAGATTTCCAGATAGTAGTTGCGCAGGGCCTGGAGGTGCGCTTCAAAATAGGATTTGTCGTGCGGGGGGGCATCGAAGGGGAAGACGTAATCGTCGCGGACCGAATCGAAGGTCCGGAGATCAAAAGCGCCGTTTCCGCTGGTCGTCCCGTCGTCGGGATCTTCCACCGAAAAGGACACGCGGACCGCGAGGATGCGCCAGGTTTCCTCAGCGCCCTGAGCGACGCGCGGAGGCAGAACGAGACAGAAAAAGCAAGTGGCGAGAAGGAACGCGGATGTCGTCTGCTTCTGCGCTACTCGCGTCTGCAGCCTGCGTCTGGGTTCAACCCGCCGCAACCACACGATGGTTTTCGACCTTTTGAGAAGTCAATCGAAAAACAGCGGAAGGATAAGCCGTTCCATCGTCCTAGAATGAGAAGCCGCCCGTGAATCGAAAGACGTTTTGGATGGCGGATCCGCTGCTGGCAAAGTAGGAGAGATCGAACGTCGCCCAGTTGTATTTCAGGCCCAGACCGAAGGTCGGGCTCTTCCGGTCGCCGTCCTCATCGTGGAAATACCCCGTCCGCAGGGCGAAGGCGGACTCTTCGGAAAGGTTGTACGTCCATTCGATGCCCGCATGATAGTCGATGTCCTTGATTTCCTCGCCACCGTTTCGGTCGCTCCAGCCCGTGGCAAAGGAGAAAAAGCCCTCGTCGGCCAGGGGTTTATAGACGTCCGCGGCAAGAAGCAGCGTTGAATTCCCGCGCTGCAGCGCCGTATGTGCGATCCCGATGGTGAAATTCTGCGGGAGCGGATCGGCCTGGTCCGCATCGATGAACGTAATATTAGGCCCCACGTTTCGAAGCGCCCAGGCCAGCGTGAACCGATCCGATGCTCTCCACATGAATCCCAGGTCGCCGGCGAAAGACGTGCCGGCGCCCTTTCCCTTTTCGATGCCGGCCCCCTGACTGGCCAGTTTCTCGTGAATGAACTTCATGGTCGCGCCCACGGAAACGTCTTTCACGATAAAGGTTCCATAGGATACGGCCACGGCCAGGCCGAAGCTCGTAAATTTGCCCAGGTCCTGCCCCTGGGAGTCGGTGCGGTGCTGGGACCCGAGGGACGTGTAGATCAGGCTGAAGCCCAGGTTGCCCACGCCTTCGACCGGCTGCGTGTACGCGCCGAAGGAGGTGAAAATGTCGCTGGCCAGCGATGGAACGGGCTTGTACATCGTTGTGCTCATATGCCTGTTCGTGTCGTCTGCCAGGGCGGCCGGATTGTAATAGGTTGCGTTGGCGCCGTCGGCGATCGCGATATAGGCCTCACCCATCCCAGCGGAACGCGCGCTGGGTTGAAAGAGAAGAAAGGGCGCCGCGGCCTGGCTCTCCGGCGTCGCCCACGACGGGCCCGGATACGCGAACACGAAGAAGAGGAGAATGCCGGTCAGGCACACGCACAATGGGTTTCTTTTCATGGGGTTCGGCTCCTTAAGGGGTTATTCGATCGATCGGGCCCGGCGGAAATTGTCGAGGCGACAGGGCACAAAAAACCGGGTGCGGAAAGGGGTGGCACGGTGTGTAACCCCTTCTCTTGTCCGGCGACCCGGGTAAACGCTGCAACGGCACGGACACTCCACTCGCCACAGCAGTCCGTTGAAAAAGTCGCTCTGCAGGTATTCGGTCACAAGGGCCGGACGCCTGTCTGCGTGCGAACGCACAGGCAGGCAGTCCGGATGGACTTTTCCAACGGGCTGATCGGTTTTTGCAACAAACCCGCAACGCGACGAACGCTGGGGATTTTAAAACAACTTCCAAGGGCAAAACACATCAGCGAATGTTCGGAATAGGCGCTCCTGCCGGAAAAAAGCTTGTTCGACAACCGGTGGTTGACTATTTTCTGTCAACTTGAGAGGGGCCGGATTCGTGTTTCAAGCGTCCGTCATTGAAAGGGACCACGTCGTGATTGACAAGGAACTGCTCGATATTCTGGCCTGCCCTGAAAACAAGACACCCGTAAGGCTGGCAGGTCGGGGATTGATCGAAAGGATTAACGAATGCATCGAAAAGGGCGAAGTGAGCAACAGGCGCGGAACCCCCGTCGAGAACCCCATTGACGGTGGCCTCGTTCGAGAGGACGGCGCTTACCTGTATCCGATTGAAGACAACGTCCCGATCATGCTGGTCGAAGAGGCGATACCGCTTTCGAACGTCCGCTGACGATTCAGACAACGTCGTTTCCGGGAAGCCCGGCGACGTCTCTTTCCGGGAGGATGTAAAAGGGCAGCAACCGGCGCTTCGCCGCGACCCCGGAGATCGAACTTCCCTGGAATCTCAGGGAGCGAAAAAATTACGTTAATCGTCGCCGGAATGTCAAGTCTTTTCGTCGATTTCAAGATATAAACGCATCTGGAGTACAGTGGTTCCCGACTTTTCCGTTCGGCCGTCACAATTTCCCGGTCGGAGTCGCAGCAAATGGGAGATGGACGGCCGTCCCCTCTGAACCGTTATCCTGAACTCATCTCTCGTGCCTCGCGTTCCGCCGAATCCGCTGCTTGCGGCCTGTCTCTTCGCGACTCTGAATACCGGGTTCGCCGCCTGCGAGCGGGCGCCCGACGGATCCGTCCTGACCGCCCCGCCGTCAGGCCGGGTGATCTGGCGGACGTGGTCGGCGCGGGATTCCGCGCGTGTTCTCAATCGACCGCTGTTTCTTTATCTGTATTCCAGCCGGTCCTACTGGTGCCGGGATATGGTCAGACGGTGTTTCGGCGACGCTGAACTGGCGCGGTCGATCGGACGGGGAACGTGGCCGGTGCGGGTGGACGTGGACCGGCGGCCCGACCTGGCGGAGCGGTTCGGCGTGGGCGGCTGGCCGTCAACGGCGATCCTGACTCCCGACGCCGACTGGATGACCGGGTCCACGTATCTGGATCCGGAAGATTTGCGGGAACTGTTGCGACGGGTGCGGGTCTATTTCAACAGCCCGAAGCGCTGGAGCGATTTTGAACGCGCGCGTCGAAATCTGGCGCGGTGGGTGGCGAGAGAGGCGACGGACCTGCCCCGGGAAGCGCCTGCCACCGGCCTTCTGCGCCAATTTGCCGACAGCACCGTGGCCGCGTTGGAGCGGGGAGAGGCGACGGGCCACGAGACCTTTCTCGCCCTTCTCGACGCGGACGAATCGGCGGCGCGGGACCTGGCGCTGAGGCGGCTGAAGGAGATCGCCTCGAGTCCGTTGCGCGATTCCGACGGGATGTTCTTCCAGCGCCGGCTCACGCCGGACGGCGCCGTACTCGACAGAGAAAAGACGCTGGCGGCAAACGCGGGTTGGCTGACCGTTCTGGCGCGGGTGGACACGGCCGCGGCGGTTGACCTGGGCGACGCGCTGGCGGGAGGGCTCTATGCTCCGCAGGCGGGCTTGTTCGTTGCCGGTCTCGCGGGGTTTTCGGAACAATCCGGAGAAGCAGTCCTCCTGAAGTCGGGTCTCGCGGCCCCGAGAGATCCGGCTGTCTATACCTCCTGGAACGCCCTGGCCGTTACCGGGTTTGTCGCGCTCTATCGGGCTTCCGGAACCACCGCGTATCTGGATCTTGCGCGTGACGTTCTGGCGTCCGTCCGAACGCGGCTCACCCATCCGGACGGCGGCGTGCGGCACGTACTGCACCCTCCGGGAGAACCGCTGTTTCTGCTGGCGGACCAGGCCCTGGTTGCGCGGGCTGCGCTGGACCTGTACAGTGCCGGCGGCGGTGATTTCCGGTTCGCATCGGAACTCGCCGACGTCATGCTGGAGCGGCTCTACGATGACGCGGGCGCGCTGCGCGACCGCTGGCCGGAGCCGGACGTGGCCGTCATCCACGCGGTGGACCGTCTGGTCCCGTCGGGTAACGGAGTGGCCGTTCAGGTGCTTTCGAGGCTGTACGCGCTGACCGGGCATTCGCGCTATCGAGAAACGGCCGGTGAGATACTTGAGACGCTGGCGAACAGCCACCTCCGGCGCGCGCCCAATGCGGGCGCGCTGTTCAGAGGAATGGCGATGTACCTGCGCCCGGGAGCCGGGCGTGCCTCCCGGTCCGAGCCCCGAGAATTCCAACGCGAACTTCCGTAACCTGTGCGTGTGGCACATATGGATGAAGGGACGACAAAAGCCGTATTGATTGTGGGGGCTTCCGGATTCCTCGGGCGCGCGCTTTGCGACGTGCCTTTCGAAGGGTTGCGGCGGATACCCGCGGCGCGCAGGCCGCGGGCGCCGTATTCGACGTCCGACTGTCTGCGGGTGGACCTCACGGATGCCGACTCTGTCAGGGAGACAATTACACGGGTGCGGCCCGACTGGGTGATCAACGCGGCCGCGGAGGCCGGCGTGGACCGGTGTGAGCGCGATCCCGACCTGGCGCGCCGCGTGAACGTTTGTGGAACCCGGAATCTCGTTCGGGCGTGCGAAGACGCAGCCACCGGCCTGGTGACCGTCTCTACGAACTACGTTTTCGACGGCCTGGCTGGCCCCTATGCCGAGACCGATCCCACCAATCCCGTCAACGTCTACGGACGGACCAAGCTCGACGCGGAGGTCCTGTTGCTGGCGTCTTCGTGTCGGGCGGTTGTGGTCCGGACCGCGGTACTATACGGATATCGTGCGGACTGCAGGCCCAATTTCGTGACGTGGGCACTGGATTCCCTGCTTCGGGGCGAAACCATCCGGGTCGTAACCGACGAATGGGCAAATCCCACACACGTGGATGAACTTGCCGTGTTTCTCCTCGGACTGTGTCGCGGCGACTTCCGCGGCGTGGTCCACTTTGCAGGGCCTGAATACCTCAGCCGGTATGAAATGGTAAGGCGGATCTGCCGCTGTTTCGATTTCGACGAGGATCTGGTTGTGCCCGTCACTTCCAGGGAATTGGGTCAGACCGCGACCCGGCCCCCCGGCGCCGGCCTGAAGCTCGACCTGGCACGCGGGCGGTTCAATCCCGTTCTGCGGTCTTTTTCCGAAAATCTGAAGGCGACCGGCAGGAAGATGGGCATGAAGGTCAGGTGATTGACATGGGTGAATCCCCGTTGCGCGTGTCTCTGATTACACCAACCTATAACGAACGCCCGAACGTTTCCCTTCTGGCGGACGAGGTTTTTTCGGCGGTCGGTCGGTTCCCGGAGATCGATCTGGAACTGATCGTCGTGGATGATGCTTCACCGGATGGAACCGGAGAGGAAGCGGAGGCGCTGAAGGGCCGATATCCCGTTCAGGTGGTACACCGGTCCGGCAAACTGGGCCTGGGCAGCGCGGTGATGGAGGGGTTTCAAAAGTCGAACCGCGATTGTCTGGGCGTGATTGACGCCGACCTGAGCCACGATCCGGCCGTATTGCCCCGATTGATTCACGGGCTGCGGGAATGCGATCTCGCGCTTGGCAGCCGCTACAACCCCGAAAGCCGGGTGGAGCGGTGGCCATGGTATCGAAAGCTGATCTCCCAGGCCGGTGTGCTCGCCGCGAGGCAGTTGACCGGGGTACAGGATCCGCTCAGCGGATATTTTTTCCTGCATCGGCGGGTGCTGCAGGGCGTGACGCTGACGTCTCCGGGGTACAAGATTCTGCTCGAGATCCTCGTCAAGGGAACCTGGTCGACGTTTGTTGAGGTGCCCTACGTGTTCCGCAACCGGCAGTACAGCACCAGCAAACTCAATTTCAAGGAGTATTACCTGTTTTCCAAACAACTGCTCGTATTTTCAATGACTAAATCGAAAAACAGGGCCACCGGATCCGGCGGCTGAGGGAGCGGCGGCGGACGTGGTTTCTCCTTGACATCTCCGGCGGCCGTCGTTATGTTGGATCGCTTTGAATCGACGTCGCGTGACTTCCGAGAGGTTTGTATGCCGGTCATCCTTCGGATTGTTCCCATATTGATCATGGCGTGGGCAGCGGGTCGTCCATGTGCGGCGGACGCGGATCCCCCACCTCGCGTGAATACGGCCATGCAGGCCCATACCCTGGATCAGCTGGCCGACCTGATCCGGCGTCAGTATTATGAAACGACAGATCCGGTCGAACTGTATCACGGCGCCATCGAAGGTTATCTTTCCCGCCTGGACCCCCACTCAACCTATATTTCGCCGGAGGAACTGCAGGACACCCAGGAACGGATGCGCGGCACGTTCGAGGGTATCGGGATCTATTTCGAAATCATCGCGGGCCGGCTCACGGTTCTGTCCCCGATTGTCGGATCTCCGGCCTACGAGGTCGGACTTCGGCCCGGCGACCGCATTGTAAAGATTGACGGCGCGTCGGTGATCGGCGTACGGAAGACCGATGACGTGAAAAAGCGGCTCAAGGGTCCGAAGGGCAGCAGGGTGAACGTTCTGGTTCAACGCCCTGGAGTGGCGGACCCCCTCAGGTTCGAGATCGTTCGTGACAAAATCGAAGTGCCCAGCGTGCCGTATGCGTTCAGACTGAATACCGACGTAGGTTACGTGAAAGTCGACCGGTTCTCCGGCCGCACGTCACGGGAGTTGCAGGACGCGCTCGACGGTCTGATCGACGGTGGCGCCGGAAAGCTGATCCTTGATTTGCGCGGCAACAGCGGCGGTTACCTCGAGCAGGCCGTGGCGGTGGCCGACCTGTTCCTGGAAAGAGACCGCCTTCTGGTGTACACGGAAGGCCGCAGACGGGGTTCCCGTGAAGATCATTTCGCGGATCGCGATCCGATTGTGCCCGCCGATATGCCGCTGGCGGTACTTGTCGACAGCTACAGCGCCAGCGCTTCAGAGATTGTGGCGGGGGCCGTCCAGGACTACGACCGCGGGCTCGTCGTCGGGCGGAACACGTTCGGCAAGGGCCTGGTCCAGAAGCAGTATTCGCTGAAGAACGGTGGCGCGGTTCTGCTCACCGTGGCACGCTATTTCACGCCCAGCGAACGGCCGATCCAGCGTCCCTATTCCAGCGACAGGCGGGCATACCTGCAAGAGGCGCACGACGGATACGATTCCAATGCCGATCCGGACAGCGTGCAGTCCCAACCGGTCTATTTTACGCGGATATTGCAGCGTAAGGTATACGGCAGCGGCGGGATCACGCCCGACGTGGAGTTGGATTCGGAGCGTCCCGGCGATTTCGAACGGCGTCTGGCCCCCAGGCACTTTTTCGAATTCGCAAGCCGGAGCGCTTCGGAGTTTACGGGCGCCTATCCGGATTTTGAATCCTATTTTCAACAATATGAGCCCGGCGCCGGCGAGATCGCGGAATTCAAGGCGTTCCTCAAGGAGTGGGATGCGGATCTGACGTTTACAGACCTTGAATTCGAAACGGGCGTCGGTCTGATCAAGCGGCAGATGAAACGGTATTTCTCGAAGTTCCGCTGGGGAGACCGGGAGGCGGGCCGCGTCGCCGTGAGTCAGGATCCGGAAGTCGTTCAGACGATTGAGCTGTTCGACCGGGCGAAACGACTGTTGGCGGATAGAGCGTATTATTCAACCCGGCAGGGACGGACCCACGTCCCTGCGACGCGGGACCCCCAGGTCAGATAGCAGTCCGTTTGTGGGAGGAGTCTATGGCGCAACGTTATTCCTCATCTGCCCGCCGGGAGATTGGCACGCAGGTCAAGCTGCCGGTCAGAAAGGCCGTTGAGATCAGTTTCAACAGCGTCAAGATCCGGTTCGGACGGTCTTTGATAACGGTGAGCAGCATTATTCTGGCCATCGCCTTCCTGATGTCCATATGGACAACCAGCTCGATTGTGAACAGTCTTCGAGACGCCAACGACCCGAAGATGAACCTGATTCTGCAGCAGAAGGGGATCGACATCAGTCAGGAAAGCGAAGCCAACCGGCAGGAGGAGGCCAAGAACACGTGGCTCGTCGTACTTTCTCTGCTGGTGTGTCTGGTTGGGATCACAAACGCGATGCTGATGTCCGTTACCGAGCGCTTCCGTGAAATCGGCACCATGAAGTGCATGGGAGCGCTGGATGGATTCATTGTCAAGCTGTTTATCCTCGAGTCCGCCTTTATGGGAATGGCCGGCACGGTGCTTGGCGCGGCGGTGGGCTTTCTGCTGTCCGTTCTCATGTCCTGGATCGGATACGGCACGGCCGTTATTGATTACGTACCGTGGCCCGGCATTCTGGAGCGAGGCGTGACGGCGATCATTCTCGGTTCCTTTCTTTCCCTGATGGGCGGAATCCTTCCCGCCTATCGCGCCGCCAAGATGGAGCCGGTCGACGCGATGCGGCTGGAGGTGTAGGCTTGAGTCGGGCAGCCCGCGCTTTCACGAAGACGCCGCAACCGAAATTCACTTGCTTGTCTGGAGGGCGACGATGGCCGTCGTAAGAACACAGGACGTGAAGAAGGTCTATGAGATGGGCGACGTGCGGGTGTCCGCGCTCAAGGGGGTGGATATCGAAATCGAGCAGGGCGAGTACATCTCCATTATGGGGCCCTCCGGTTCCGGAAAGACCACCCTGTTCAATATGGTGGGCGGGCTGGACAAACCCAGCGACGGGAAGGTGTACATCGACGACGTGGACGTTGCCCAACTCGATGCCTATGAACTGGCGTGGCTGCGTTGCCGGAAGATCGGGTATATTTTCCAGACGTTCAATCTGATTCCGGTGATGACGGCGCTGGAAAACGTGACGCTTCCCATGGTATTTGCCGGGCTGACCAGCGACGAGGCCAGGGACAAGGGGGTCGAACTGCTGAATAAGGTGGGATTGGGCGACAGGGTGTCGCATAAACCCTTTGAACTTTCGGGCGGGCAGCAGCAGCGCGTTGCGGTTGCCCGGGCGTTTGCAAACGACCCGGCCCTGATACTTGCCGACGAACCCACCGGAAACCTGGATCTGCGCACCGGTACGGAGATTATCGAACTGCTGCGGGAGATGAACCAGGAGTCCGGCGTCACCGTGGTGTCGGCAACGCACGACCACAAGATGCTGAGCGTCTCCGATCGGGTGGTGTGGGTGCGCGACGGGCGCGTCGACCGCGTCGTGAAACGGGAAGAATTGAAGATCGAGGTGGGTACCATCGACGGACGAACGGCGTAGAACGGGTCGCGAGAAAAAAAGCGGGCGATCCGGATTCTGTGTGGAGTCGCCGCCAGGGATGGCTCTATCAGGTCCGGGAGGTCGGCTCCCGGGCCTTTTTCAATCAACTGTCAAACAAAACTGAGGAGGCATCACCGTGATCATGACCACCACACCGGGCATCGAAGGCAAGACCATCCGCGAGTACAGGGGCATCGTCACCGGCGAGGCGATTCTCGGCGCGAACATCTTCAAGGATTTCTTCGCCGGCATACGCGACATCGTGGGCGGGCGTTCCGCGGCGTATGAGAAGGAGTTGAAGCATGCGCGCGAGATCGCGTTCAGCGAAGTGGAGGAAGCGGCCCTTCAGGAAGGCGCCAACGCGGTCGTCGGCATCGACCTGGACTACGAAGTCGTCGGCGAGGGCAGCATGCTGATGGTCTCGGTCAGCGGCACCGCGGTTCGGACCGACTGACGCAACTCGCGCCACTGATGCATTTCGCGACAACCCGGGTAACCAACGAACACGGAGAACGGCCAATGGGCGCGACGTACGTTGACGTCACCATTCGCAATCCCGCGGATCCGGGACGCAGCTGGACGGGAAAATTCCTCGTCGATACAGGCGCGTTCGATTCGCTCGTGCCGCGGGCGCGTCTCGATGCGATCGGGCTGACTCCGAGAGGCAGCCGCGAGTACGTCCTTGCTGACGGAAAATCCGTGGCCATGGACGTAACAATCGCGGAACTCGAGATTGAAGGAGAAGTCGTGGGTGGAACGATCGTATATGGGGATGCCGGCGCCGAACCCCTACTCGGCGTTACGGCACTGGAATCGGGCGGATTCGAGGTCGACCCGCGCAGTGAAGAGTTGAAGCGGCTGCCGGCGGTTCTGTTGAAATGACGTGGAGGAGCCGGCGTAGAGCTTATAACGGTCTCTCTTGTAAAATTCCGGCTTGACAAGACCCCCGGATACGTTAGATTTCTACTGTAACGGAGCACACGGCAAATCCATCCTCCGGGGTGTAACATGAACGGTAAAATCTTCAATGAAGACAATCTTCGATTCGCCATTTTTCTTTTGGCCTTATGGGGATCTCTATGGAGTTTCTCATCTGGAATCAATCAAAGAATAGATAGATTGGAAGACCGACTGACTCAACGAATAGGCAAATTAGAAGATAAAATGGAAAGCAAGTTTGATGCCATCGATGCACGTTTGGATTCCTTCGGGGAGCGCATTGCCGCGAACGAAGCACGAATAAACGCCAGAGAGTAAAAACATCCGCACGACAATCCCCTTCCACGACTCGCCTGCCGGTATTACATATTGGCAGGATTTTTTTTATGTCATCCTGAGAAGGCCGTTGTGAGGGTGGAGCCTGCCTCGACGTCGCTCAGAATGACGGGCCGGCCGATCGCAATAATCGTCATTCTGAGGAAGCCGCCAGGCAGGCGATGTCTCCGCGCAAATGCGTTTCCCGCGCTTTTCCGTTCAGGACGATCGAGAAGACGGGACAACGCGCCTTGTGAGCCCATTGTCCCGATATCTCTTTTGAGGTGAAGGGTATTTCGGGGGTGGGACTCAGTCCTGTTCCTGATCCAGCAACCGACCGAACGCGTCGAGGCTGGATACCCGGACCGCCGCGCGGTGCAGTTCCTTCAGGCGATGCACGTCGTCGACCGCCGCGATGCGAGCGGCCGGGAGATGCGACGCAGCAAGATTGAATCGAACTTCCAGGACCGCGAGGATGCTGTCCCGAAGACCCTGCTCGATCCCCTGCTCTATACCTTGCTCTTTGGCTTCACGGGTGAGGTATTGGGCAAAGGACGATTCGCGGATGAGATCCATGATGCCCTCCTTCAAGATAACGTCAGAAATGGCTTCCGGCGTGTACACCAATCCGCTCAGCACTGACATGCCAGCCAGATAGTCGGCTTTTGCAGGTGAAGCGATCGGCCGCGCGTTGGCAAGGTGGATACAGCGGCGTAACCACGCGCCAGAAGCCATGCCCTCAGGCGGCTTCATCAACGGCGTAAACGCGATCAGCCCGGCGTGTCCCGCATCGAGGATGCCCTGGCCATCCAGGTCAATCAGCCGAATCACTTTGTACTGAACTTGAACCCGATGACCGGGCTGCGATTGCAGATACTGTCCCGGATCGCGCCGCCCCGCTTCGGGGCGAAGATAGATGACGCTGGAATAGACCGGCACGCCGTACCGCTCAATGGCGCGCCCTACGTAGCCTGCCATGCGCCTCGGCATCGGCTGACCGCTGTCCGTCGTCTGAAATTCGTTGTGGACCAATGCCTCCCGGCCGTCGACGCGGACGCGAATGAGACTGTCGGTCTGACGCGCGGTGACCGTGGGCTGCTCCGTGTCAATGACATCAAGAACTTCGACGTCGTCTCGCCCGAGGGTAAAGCCGGCGAAGTCGCCGGGATACGATTGAATCAGGTGCTTGGAAATCGCATCAAATTCTGCCATGCAGGATGCCCGGGGGACTTTGGGGAATAGGACGGCGCCGTGTAAACAAGATACGGGATCAGCGCCGAAAGTCAATTGCATCATTAAGATTTCCGCGAAATACAAGACCGGTGAGACGTAAGACGGGAGACGGTAGAGGACGTCCTTGCCCGATTGTTTATTCCTTTATGCCACTGGCAGGAAATGAAACCGCACGGGGCAGGCTATCTCTCACGTCTTAAGTCTTGCGTCTCCCCGCCTTTAGCAGATCGCTGCTTTTCCTGACCACTTGCCACTGACCACTGGTCTTTCTTTTTCCGCGCCGAGGGCATCTTGCCCTCGTTGCGCTTTCCGGTGCTTCCACGTCTCGGCGCTGAGCTCGAGTGATGGCTTTCCACCTGGGAGCGCCTGCCTGTGCGTGTGACACGCACGCAGACAGGCGGGCGTCCCGCCCGCAACATGGTCGCAGCACTGATGTCAACTGATTGACTTCCGCTGTTGGATGATCGCGATTCCCGTGCATCAGTTGTCTCGAGCTACTGTCACATTTTGCAACATCCGGAAACACCTGCCTATTCAGTAGCCATTGTTGTAACTGTCAACAAAACGAACGCGCACTCACATCCTCTACCCTCTTCCCTCTTGCGTCTCCCCGCCTTTTAGCTGACCACTGCTTTCACTGACCACTTACCACTTGCCACTGGTTTCTCTTTTTCCGGACCGAGGGCATCCTGCCCTCGATGCGCCCCTTGTGGTCTCCCCATGTCCAGGCGTTGACGTCACTGGGTTGTTTTTTGATTCAAGCTGACCACTTCCCACTGACCACTGACCACTGATCCCTTACCACTTGCCACTTCCCACTGGTCTCCGAACGCGACAATCCCTTGCATGCTGCACAAAGTTTCACCATATTATGTGTGGCGGCGATGAAACCAATCCGAAAACGGGACGGACAATCGACACGACGAATTTCCAGGATCAGTAAAGGTGGAGATTTGTCGTTCTTGCCATATCGCAATAAAATTCTCAACGGGCTGTCAGGCCGCGGGACGGGTAAGTTTGCGGAAAAAAATAGCGGCCAGGGACATTGTCCCGGGTCGGCTGGCGCCGGCCCATTCTGGTCGCTGCAAAGAATATAGCCATCCGCAACGAAAACGCAACTCTTTTCGACATTTCTTGTAGGCGCCACTGGCAGATCAATCTCTATCAAAACACGGGGATGCTGAGGTTACGGGTGAAGTGGCCTAAAGTGAGTGCGTGGCGCGTGTCTTCTGTCTACCGTGTTTTTTCGTCCATGGTTGCATTTTGCGACACCCTGGGAGCGCCCGCATCGCACCCCAGTTAATCCGTCCACGAAAAGTTCGGCCGTAGAATGTCCTGCTCATTCGTCTGGATGTGGCATTTTGCGACACCTGGGAGCGCCTGCCAACGGATTGGGTCTTTTCTGACCACTGAGCCCTTGCCACTGATTCCCGTTTTTTGGACCGAGGGCATCTTGCCCTCGATGCACGCTTCCCAATCCTTCCACGTCTCTGCGCAGACGTCGACGGGTTGTTTTTGACTCAAACTGACGGCTGAATGCGGATCGCTGCTTCTACTGATCACTTCCCACTGACCACTACTTAGAAAATAACCTTTCAGATTTCGAAGAATCCTGTTGTTTTTCTTTTATTTAAGCAGCTTGTAGCGTAAGCGCAACGTTGTACCCCAACTTTTCCAGGCGATGGGAGAGCCGAGAGACAACGTCGTGTTTCTTGCGCTGATCGAAATAGTTGCTGCCCGGATCTTGATAAGGTTGTGTGTGACAGGCCATATGATAGGCGGCTGTGAGAATGGAATGAGCCACTGCCACCAAGGCGCGTTTCTTGCCCCGTCGTGCGGCCAACCGACGATAGAGAGCGGACAGATAAGTGTCTTTGGTGCGCGAGGCCGCCCAGGCCGCCTGGACGAGGGCAAGACGCAACGCAGGATTGCCTTTGGTGGTGCGCCCCGATTGACGTTTCCCTGCGCTTTCATGGTTTCCAGGCGCTAAGCCGACCCAGGAGGCCAGATGCCGGTGGGTGGGGAAGCGGCCCATATCCACGCCCATTTCGGCCACCATAACCTCGGCCACGGTCTGGTTGACGCCAGGAATCGTATCCCACAAGGCCATGGCCTGATTGGGAAGGAGCCGAGAAGCTTGCGCAGGCTTGGACGAGGCGGCGGTTGGTGACTGCGCAGGCTTGGGCGAACCGCCCGAAGGAGGCTGCGGGTCTTTTGGGGGCACACCCATCGCCTCAATGTGTTGAGCGATCTGGTCGGACAGCTGAGAAAGTTGTGTTTCCAGAAAGTCCAGATGCACCAGCAAGTGGCTCAACAAAAAGCGATGGTGGGGTCGGAAAAAGCCGGTCAGCGCCTGCTCTAGGTCGGCCTTCTTGTTGCGCAAGCGGCCCTTGGCCAACTCCGCTAACGCTGCTGGATCTTCCTGGCCTTGGATGAGCCCTTTTAGTATGGCCCGACCCGACACGCCCAGCGTATCGCTGGCCACACTGGACAGCTTGATGTTGGCGCCCTCCAAAGCCTTCTGCACCCGATTGATCACCCGGGTGCGCTCCTGCACCAATGTGGTGCGATACCGCGTCAGATCACGCAAATCCCGCTGGAGGGCAGGGGGAATAAAGCTCGCTTTGAGCAAGCCGTGTTGCAGCAACCCGGCCAGCCACTCAGCATCCCGGACATCGGTCTTGCGTCCTGGCACCTGTTTGACGTGCTGAGCATTGACCAGCAAGACTTCAAAGTTGGCTTCCAGCACGTTGAAGATGGGCTTCCAATACTCGCCGGTGCTTTCCATCGCCACATGGGTGCAGCCCCACTGAGAAAGCCAATCGCTCAACGCCAGCAACTGCCGGGTCATTGTGGAGAAGGTCTTTACCTCTCGCCGGCTCGGCTTTGACCCTTCGGCCTTCATCCGGCAGGCAACGACCGTCTTTTTGTGGACATCCAAACCAGCGCAACAAGGGTAGATGACATGCATCGCAGGCCTCCTGTGTCTGATCCGGCTGGTCGGGTATCTGCTGGGATAAGAGTCTACTTGGCGGGCTCTCCCTTTACAGGGGGCGACAATAATGGATACCTCCAGATACCCAGGTCCAACTGTTTTTCAGGCTCATAGCACCATCTACAAAACGACCTTCGACCAGCCAAGGGTTATGGTGGCCAACAACTTACCACACAAGTCTGTTGACGCAACCATTTTCATCATTATGGGTGCCCCAAAGGGGCATGACAACTACTTAGAAAATAACCTTTCAGATTTCGAAGAATCCTGTTGTTTTTCTTTTATTTAAGCAGCTTGTAGCGTAAGCGCAACGTTGTACCCCAACTTTTCCAGGCGATGGGAGAGCCGAGAGACAACGTCGTGTTTCTTGCGCTGATCGAAATAGTTGCTGCCCGGATCTTGATAAGGTTGTGTGTGACAGGCCATATGATAGGCGGCTGTGAGAATGGAATGAGCCACTGCCACCAAGGCGCGTTTCTTGCCCCGTCGTGCGGCCAACCGACGATAGAGAGCGGACAGATAAGTGTCTTTGGTGCGCGAGGCCGCCCAGGCCGCCTGGACGAGGGCAAGACGCAACGCAGGATTGCCTTTGGTGGTGCGCCCCGATTGACGTTTCCCTGCGCTTTCATGGTTTCCAGGCGCTAAGCCGACCCAGGAGGCCAGATGCCGGTGGGTGGGGAAGCGGCCCATATCCACGCCCATTTCGGCCACCATAACCTCGGCCACGGTCTGGTTGACGCCAGGAATCGTATCCCACAAGGCCATGGCCTGATTGGGAAGGAGCCGAGAAGCTTGCGCAGGCTTGGACGAGGCGGCGGTTGGTGACTGCGCAGGCTTGGGCGAACCGCCCGAAGGAGGCTGCGGGTCTTTTGGGGGCACACCCATCGCCTCAATGTGTTGAGCGATCTGGTCGGACAGCTGAGAAAGTTGTGTTTCCAGAAAGTCCAGATGCACCAGCAAGTGGCTCAACAAAAAGCGATGGTGGGGTCGGAAAAAGCCGGTCAGCGCCTGCTCTAGGTCGGCCTTCTTGTTGCGCAAGCGGCCCTTGGCCAACTCCGCTAACGCTGCTGGATCTTCCTGGCCTTGGATGAGCCCTTTTAGTATGGCCCGACCCGACACGCCCAGCGTATCGCTGGCCACACTGGACAGCTTGATGTTGGCGCCCTCCAAAGCCTTCTGCACCCGATTGATCACCCGGGTGCGCTCCTGCACCAATGTGGTGCGATACCGCGTCAGATCACGCAAATCCCGCTGGAGGGCAGGGGGAATAAAGCTCGCTTTGAGCAAGCCGTGTTGCAGCAACCCGGCCAGCCACTCAGCATCCCGGACATCGGTCTTGCGTCCTGGCACCTGTTTGACGTGCTGAGCATTGACCAGCAAGACTTCAAAGTTGGCTTCCAGCACGTTGAAGATGGGCTTCCAATACTCGCCGGTGCTTTCCATCGCCACATGGGTGCAGCCCCACTGAGAAAGCCAATCGCTCAACGCCAGCAACTGCCGGGTCATTGTGGAGAAGGTCTTTACCTCTCGCCGGCTCGGCTTTGACCCTTCGGCCTTCATCCGGCAGGCAACGACCGTCTTTTTGTGGACATCCAAACCAGCGCAACAAGGGTAGATGACATGCATCGCAGGCCTCCTGTGTCTGATCCGGCTGGTCGGGTATCTGCTGGGATAAGAGTCTACTTGGCGGGCTCTCCCTTTACAGGGGGCGACAATAATGGATACCTCCAGATACCCAGGTCCAACTGTTTTTCAGGCTCATAGCACCATCTACAAAACGACCTTCGACCAGCCAAGGGTTATGGTGGCCAACAACTTACCACACAAGTCTGTTGACGCAACCATTTTCATCATTATGGGTGCCCCAAAGGGGCATGACAACTGTTTTCCATATGCGACAAATCCTTGTATGCTGCACAAACTTTCACTATCTTATATGTGCAGCGACTAATCCAATGCGAGAGGACAAGCCCGACAGGCGCGACCTATGACAGCGCTAGATCTGAATGTTACGTTCGCTAATGATTGAACTGGGTAAATGGCATACCGATAGAATTGGGAGAGCACAGTGCCGTACGTTGACCTCGCTTTTCGCCTGACCGGATCCACCGTTCCGGTTGACCATGGTTACGCTTTGTATGCGGGTCTGAGCCGTATTCTACCTGAAATCCATGCCGCACATGCAATCGGAATTCATCCAATCCGGGGTATTTACAACGGAGCTGGAAGGCTCCAGTTGTCCGACGCGTCGCGTCTGGTCATCCGTCTGCCACACGAGGATATTCGATTATACCTGAAGCTGGCCGGGAAGAGTCTCGTGCTGGACGGTTGCAAGCTGCGCGTCGGCGTCGGCGAGACCCGAGCGCTGGTTCCGGCGGCTACATTGTACTGCCGGATTGCCACCACCAGGAATGGCAACGATTCGGCTCGCTTTGATTCTGAAGTCGCCCGGCAGTTAGCTGCCCTCGGCATTCGCGGTAAGGTCTTCCGCGAACCGGAGGGTTCCGGGGGAAGTGATGGCCGCGACCCGAGTCGCCGCATTTTCCGCGTCAAAAGCAAGCGAATCGTCGGCTACTCAGTACTGGCGACGGAACTGACGGCTGAGGAATCCATCCTGTTGCAGGAGCGTGGGCTCGGTGGGCGGCGGCGGATGGGGTGTGGAGTTTTTGTGCCGACAGGAGGCACGAACACATGACTGATATATTGCTCGCGAAATCACGTAACGAAAAGAACGGCCAAGACGCGGTTTCTCTGCTAGAACACTCGAAGGCTGTCTTGGCGGCAGCCCGTGCGATACTCGACGAAGTCGGAGAATTTCTTCCTGCGGAATTAGCCAAATCCGATCTGAGGCACCTCGTCCTCTCGGGAGCAGTCCTGCACGATATCGGCAAGGCGAACGGTATTTTTCAAGGCAAACTTCATCCTCGACGAGAAGTGTTCCCGCCGATTCCATGGCATCAACGGCAACCGCTTCGGCATGAAGGACTCAGTGCATTGATTATCGCTGGATATGTCAAGGCCGCTGAGGAGTTTTCCGATCAGTTGGCAACGAAGTTTTTTAGTGAGTGTGAGAATCCCGAGATAGCCCGATGGATGTTAGCTTGGCTGGTCGGTGGGCATCACCTCCAGATGCACCATGCCGAGGATGACTCGGCTGGCTTGGTTCGCATCAGCGGTATTGGTTCCGAGCGCATCCGGTTTCACGGTGATCTTCTGGGAAAGGAGTGGCAACAGGAATTCCCTGATGTATTGCCGGACGCGTTCTGCTTACCAGATTTCGTCATTTCTACGGATATAGGTGAAGATGATAATCACCATGCCGCCTTGATGGACAATTTCGCGTGGGAGTCGGAGGAGGAGGCCGAATCTCTGTCTTCTGATGACCTGCTCTTACTGGCGTTTGCCAAGGCGATCCTCATTGCGGCGGACGTAGCTGGCTCTGCCCTGTGGGATGATGGGGGCGATGAAATCACCCGATTGGAAAGATGTGTGCGATCATCGCTACGAAATCATTGTAAGCAAGAGCACTTGAAAGCAATTGTACGCACCCGGCTCAAGGTTGGAGGAAACGCCGACTACGAGACGAGCCTTTATCCATTTCAGCGTCACGTCCGAGCTGCGCGTAAACCCCGCGTCGTTCTAGAGGCTGCCTGCGGCGGCGGTAAGACCATCGCAGCCTATGAATGGGCGCACCAGTACGCCGATGCCGAACGCAAGTTAATTATCTGTTATCCGACCACCGGCACGGCGGCGGCAGGATTTGACGACTATCTGTTTGTACAGGATGAATTAGAGCGCGATCTAATATCCAGCCGCGCCAGTGTGGATATCCTGCGAATGCTAGCCAATGAGCCGGAAGCAGCCGACGGAGTACATCGCGAGTTACGCCACCCCAACCGCGACCAAGATTTGGAAAACTTGATGAAGCAGGAATCGCTGCAAGCATGGGGTCAGCAAGCCATTGCCGCGACAGCCGATTTCGCTCTAGGACTCATGCAAAACCACCGGCGCGGCCTATTCAGTTTTCCGGCCATCCTCAAGAGCGCCATAGTTTTCGATGAAATTCATAGCTATGACGCCAAAATGTTCGGCTCTCTAGTGCGATTTTTGCAGACGTTTCCGCAGATTCCGGCATTACTGATGACAGCGTCGTTGCAACCGTCTCGGCGCGAAGCGTTGGATTCGGCGGGTGTGGACTACGAGCTCATTCCTGGCGACGACGATATGGAAAGAGCTGATCGGTATCGCCTAAAATGGCACGAAAAAGACAAAAAACAGTCTGATGTCCCAGATAAGTACTGGGAGGCTGTCAAGGACACGCTCGATAACGACGGCAAGGTGTTGTGGGTATGCAATACCGTTGCCGATGCCACCTGCATTTACGACGAGGCGGAGCAGTTTGGCAACGGTGTGAAACGCATCCTGTTCCACAGCCGCTTTTGCTATCGCCATCGCGTGAACCGCCAAAACGAGATATTGGCAGCCTTCAACGAGGATAAGGCACCGTGCTTGGCAGTGACGACGCAGGTGTGCGAAATGTCTTTGGACATCAGCGCGGACTTACTGGTGACAGCCCTCCCGCCGTTTCCAGCCCTAGTCCAACGGATGGGACGATTGAACCGCCGGTTCCCCCCGGAAAATCCAAACGGTGCTCAATGCTTGGTCTATGACTACGACGGCATGGATGGTCGTCCTTACCTCGTTGCGGACCTGAAAGCGGCCCGTGAGGCCGTCAAGAAACTCGCCGAAAAGCACCGCGCCCTCTCCCAACGCGATCTCAAGAACGCGCTGGACGAAATGCCGGAAGAGGTTGACGACATCAAGTTCCATTCCTCGTGGCTGGACGGCGGATGGGAGAGTAAGCCGTCAACACTACGCGAGGGGGACGCTACCGTGCCCGTTCTGCTGGCGCAGCACGAGGATGCAATTCGCGAGCGTATCGACGAGATTGGCAAAAACACGGCCATCAAGGAATGGTTGGTTCCGATTCTGGCCAGCAAGCAAATCGGTCGTGTCGGCAGCATCGGCGGTTATCCGCTGGTGTCCGGTGTGGAGTACGACGAGGAAAAAGGCGCGAGATGAGCGATAAGAAAAAAAAGGCAAGAAGTACGGGGGTGACTTTCCGTTTGAACGAGCCGGGCATGGGAGAGCATGAGCGTGTGGGCTTGGCGGGATTGTGCCTGAGCTTGACCGCAGCAATGGCGTGGGAAAAGCAAGGGCGGACATTGCCGTTGCCCAAGACCGTCGAAAAGAGTCTGGATAGATTGCGCGAGACGATAAGCAATTTGGATGCCCCCAATTTTCCTTTTATGGAAGACGGCTTGGGAATCTGTCTGGAATGGAGCGAAGGCAACGAAAAAGCCGCACTGGAGGCCGTCGTCAAATGGGCGTGGCAAGTCCATGATGGAGTATTTTTTCTTCCCGGCGTTCACCGCAAGCGCGAGCATCTGGATTGCTACCATCTGCGGCTGCATGTCCACAATGGCCTATTGGGGACCTTTTTTCAGTTCCCAAGGACGATCAAGAAGGAGAAAGACCCTGAGCGGAAAGTCGTGCGCTTCGATGAGGAGAAAACTTTTTCAGTGTCATATCGCCGCATCGCGGCTGATGCAAAATTGCCCCAGCACAATGCTGTCCCCAAAAAGGGCATTTGTGGTAATGATACAGTAAAGGCAATGTCCTCTTGGATTTATCCGGGATCAGAACCTCGCTTCAACAACAATCCGACAAGTATTCAACGGGAAACAGGATGGCGCGGTCCAGCACGGTTCGCCTATCTAATGTTGTTCGCACCTATCGCCTGTCACTATATCAAGCTGCCGCGTTCCAGTGCCGATAATTGGGCATATATGGTTCCAAGCGTGGAGAACCTGCGGGGATATCAGCGCGATTTTATGCGCCGAAACATGGTCAACTTCGGGAACTGGCCTTTTTACGGCGAGGTCGCCGGGCTAGAGGATGCCACCTTGCGCTATGCGACGAGAAACAATGCGAGTGATCAGTCTGTGACGGTCGTCATGGGGAAAGCCAGTTTCTACCATGCTCAACAGAAGACTCGGAAAAACCTGTGGCGTGAAATAATCGTCTCTGACGAAATGCCGCCGCCGTTTTGGCGCTATGACATTTTCAACCGCGTTTTTCCGGCTGGCAACATGGCCCGGCCGACCCGTAAACCAAAACCCGAAGAAAGCGACCAGAAAGGCAATCATTTCATTACGCTACCGAATTGCCGAGAGCGGATTACGGCCAATATCCTGCGCGGCAATCCGTGGTACGCTGACTTGGCGTATATTCCGTTCTGGCAGAGTGACCAAGTGGCCGACGAACGCAAGAGGACCAAAGATTCGATCTCTGCAGAAAGGCTATGGCTCCGCAAACTTCAATTTGAGAGGAAACAGCTTATGTCAATTGCCGACGAGGAAAGGATGTGGGACGACCCGCACGAAAAGGACATGCTTGAGGCTTTTCGCAGAGCGCTCTGGCGGCTTTGGAATCGGGAAGCTAAAGGTTTGGAAAGGGGTGGAAGCCGGGATCTGTCCAAACGCTGGGATAACACGGCGGATAAATGGCACCGCCGACTCCTCCACGCCAAGACTAAGCTGTTGTTGGCCACAGTGGTCCACGAACTGCTTGCACAGGCAGCGAGAAGCCCCAATCGGAGGGGGGGGGACATAGGCGGCCCCGCATTCTTGCTGCCCAAAACTAGCGAAGATGAGAGCGATGAATCTCGCCGCGCACGAAACGACGCCTTTCAGGCTGAATTCCGCCGTATGGTGAATCATCCCAGTGACTGGAAGAAGGTTCGCGACTTGGCACTCTTGGCGTTGACGACCTTTACAGCCCCGCGCATCGGTAGCGGCAAAGACAATCAATCCACCGAAGGAAACGGAAAGGAAGCCAACCAATGACGATTCACATATTCGGGATGGCGCTCACACACGAGGGCACCTTCTCCAACAATCGAGGCGAAAACGAGGGCAATACCAACACCCTCCAGAAAGTCATTCGCAACGGCGACTTGTTCTCCACCGTCTCGGCAGAGGCAATCCGCTATGCTTTGCGCGATGGCTGGCAGCAAGCTGGCGAAACACTGAACCGAAAGACGCTCGATCATCGCGCTGTCGAATACACTGACCGCGAATTTGCTGATGGTAATTGGTCAAATCGTCTTGACGATGATGTTCTTGGATTTATGCACGCAAAGAACGATACTGTCAGCCGGCGCGCGCCACTGGAAGTGACTCGCGCCATTTCGGTAACGCCATGGACCGGAGAGACCATTCACAATTTCGCCTCTCCCGGCTCCAATCCGGCGAGACCAGATGACAATGACCCAATCCCGTATTCGGTGGAGGTCCACCACACTCGCTATCAGTTCGGATTCGCCTTAACTCCCGATTCTTTGGGTCGGGAAAGGAATGACGCCGATAGCGCACACGACAATGATGAAAGGATCAGGCGTATTGATGCAACGCTGAATGGCCTCGCTAGCCTGCGGCGAGTCGGCGGCGCACATGCCCGCTATTTCGCCGACTACTCCCCGGAAATTCTCATCCTTCGCGTAACCACCGATCCCGCGCCGCGTATGCTCTATTGCTTTGAGCAACATGAGGGAAGTGGGAAAATCAGCGTCTGCGCCCTAAAAAAGAAGCTCGGCAGGGATATCGATCCCAAAGAATTGATTGTTGGCGCGGCAATCGACATCTCTGGGTTGAGTGATTTGGAAAGGGACGATGGCGGACAAATCACCGGCGAGAGTCCATGGAATGGCGCAACCTTGACCGACGGTGTGAAAGATGCGGTCAAGAAATGCGTCGAGCGTTTGAAAGGCTAGGCACAGTGACCGATGTGACTTCGGTGGAAAGCGCTATCCTCGTCCTGCGAGTGGATGTCCCGATGATGGGTCTGCGCCCGATGTGGGCGCGGGAGTACCAAGAGACCTACCCCGCGCCGCCGCCCTCTACAATCTACGGCATGTTGCTTTCACTCGTTGGCGTTGAACGCCATAGAAAAGACAGGCACGTCGGTTTACGCATTGCGCTCGCCCTAGCCGAAAATACAAAGGAGTCACTTTGGCAAAGGCGAGAAAAGGGGCGCATTTTCCGCAAGTTTCGTCGGGTGGCGCAAGCTAAGAAAAACGCGGATCCGCTGGCCGACCGTCGTCCAGACTACCAAGAGTTATTGCTTGGCTTGGAGTTCTGGCTGTGGATTGACGACTCGCAGGCGAGTCACCCGCTATGCGATGAAATCCGCAAGGCGCTAGACCCTGAAAAGCGCGACGAAATCGTCCGCCACGGCGCACTATGCCTCGGCGAGTCCTCGCACATGGTCAATGAAGTCACGAAAGATCGCCCACATGGAAAAGGGAGCTTTGTGGCCCCGTGCGAAAAGGGGTTTCTTTCCATGCCGGTCTGGAGCGATTACAAAGAGAATCGGCCTACCGTGCTCAATTTCGAGATTCGCGAGCCGGAGGAATTGACTGACAACCCACCCCCCGACTGCTGGATCACCGTTGCTCCGCGTGACGGGTAATTCTATGAACGACACTTCCTCCACTTCATCCGCTGACCGTGACGATCATCCGATCATCCGCGTCATGGCGTTACATGCACTCGCTTACTGCGAGCGCCTTTTCTACCTGGAAGAGATCGAAGAAATCCGCGTTGCCGACCACCGCGTCCACGCCGGGCGCACCCTGCATGACTCCGAAGTAGATAAGAATCGCGAGTGGCAAAGTCTGGAGCTTTCCAGCGAGGTATGGGGCATTCGCGGCAAGGTGGATTTCGCCCGCTACCGCGACGGGCGACTCGTTGCGGTTGAGCACAAGAAGGGCCGTTCCAAAGGCGACGACGCTTGGGATAGCGACAAGCTCCAAGTTACCGCTTACGCCGTGCTCCTCTCCGAGCATTTCGGCAGGCCGGTTCCCGAAGGGCGCGTACGCTATCACGCCAGCAACAAGACGGTGCGCGTGGCCGTGGACGATACGGCCCTTGAGCGGTTGCGGCTCGCCGTGGCCCGTGCGCGGGAATTGTCGCTTTCCTTGGAACGTCCGCCGGTGACGGACAATGAAAACCTGTGCGCCAAGTGCTCGCTCGCGCCGGTGTGCTTGCCGGAGGAGTCGCGCTTGGCAGCCGTTGTTGATGCGGCTGACGATACCGCCAGCCTCTCGAAACCGCGACGCCTTTTTCCGAAAGACGACACACGGCGTGTTCTGCATGTGGTGGACCGAGACGCGCAGGTCAGGCGTGCTGGTCTACAGTTCGTGGTCCGCAATTCCAAGGGTGAAGAAAGGAAGTTTCCCGGCATGGACGTCGGCGCCGTCATTCTGCACGGAAGCGCGCAGATTACCTCTCAGGCCATTCAATTTGCCGCGGCTAACGACATCGCCGTGCACTGGATCAGCGGCGGTGGATGGTACGTCGGAGGCGTCGCGCCGCCCGCGGGCGCCCAGCGCCGTTTGCGCCAATATCAAGCATTGCAGGAAAGCGATTTGCGGTTGCGCCTCGCCCGTCGCCTGGCGGCGGCCAAAATCGAAAACCAATTGCGTTTCATCAGTCGCCAGTCGCGCACTCGAAACGCACGCGATAAGGTAAAGTCCTATCTAAACGCCATGCGCAACGAGCTTCGGGACGTGGGTGGTTGCACGGACCCAGGCGCTCTGCGCGGCTGCGAGGGCATTGCGGCCCGCAATTACTTTTCGGCTCTTGCCGAATTGCTGGATCCGGGGGAAGAGTCCATGGCGTTCTCTGGTCGCAGCCGTCGTCCGCCGCTCGACGGCTTCAACGCCGCACTTTCTTTTGGTTACGGCTTGCTATACAGGGAAGTCATGGCCGCGATCATTGCGGTCGGGCTGGATTCCACGATCGGGTTTTTTCACGCGGCACGCACCGCGGCCCATCCGCTGGCGCTGGATGTAATGGAGCTGTTTCGCACGACGCTGTGGGACATGCCTCTGGTGGCGTCCGTCAACAGACGGCAATGGACCGAGGAGCATCTCGCGGTGAGCAAGAAGCAAGTGTGGCTTTCCGATGAGGGCAAGCGTTTGGCCGTACGTCTCTTTGAGCAACGAAAGCAGGAATCCTGGAAACACCCTGTGTTACAATATTCCCTGAGTTATGCTCGTGCCATTGAACTGGAGGCGCGGCTTTTGGAAAAGGAATGGAATGGCGAGGAAGGGCTGTTTGCCCGTATGCGCCTGCGAGGATGAGCGAACGACACTGGTATCTCTTCAGTTACGATATCCGCGAACCCAAACGGTGGCGTCGTGTGCACAAGATTGTAAACGGATATGGGGAGCGGTTGCAGTATTCGGTATACCGATGTCACTTGACGCGGGCACAGATGGAACAGGCGAGGCATGAGCTGGAGAAGGTGATGGGGGAAGACGACGACCTACTTGTGATTCGACTCTCCCATCGCTGCAAGATCGTCGAGCGGACCGAAAGCAGAACGTGGACGGAGCCGCCGCCCAGGTTCGATATCCTTTAGTGTGCTTACTGGACGACAAGCACGTAAGGATGGACAAGAAGCCAATCGCGAGTAGCTCTGATATCACCCGTAATTTCAGTATGTTAGACAGGAAAACTCTACGATGAGATACTTGTCGCTTGTAAGTACCGAAAATATCACGATTTATCTTGCAGGGAGGTCTAACGACATCGGAACGCAGGACATATACAGGGTAGTGCAGGACATGTCGGCGCATTTGTCCCTTAGAAACAATCAGTTACACGGGTACTACGCAGAAATCTTTGATGCCGAAAGGCGTTGAGCACTTCGAATGAGAATGACTCCACACGAAAAGATCATGAACGCAGAAATCTTTGATGCCGAAAGGCGTTGAGCACAAAGAAACATCGAAGACGTCCAGGCAAATGACCTTGACGCAGAAATCTTTGATGCCGAAAGGCGTTGAGCACGGGAATGTCATTGTGGATCGGCAGTGGTTGGTGTATACGCAGAAATCTTTGATGCCGAAAGGCGTTGAGCACTCGATCGGTTCGCCGTCGATCCAGATCCGGCGCGCCAGACGCAGAAATCTTTGATGCCGAAAGGCGTTGAGCACCCGTTGCCTGTTCCACTGCGCTCCCCTTTCGCTGCCTACGCAGAAATCTTTGATGCCGAAAGGCGTTGAGCACCGCTCAGGAAGTCGATTGGCAACGTCGTAGAAGCACGCAGAAATCTTTGATGCCGAAAGGCGTTGAGCACAAGAACATCCAGTCCGCGTATCAGCACGATACATACGCAGAAATCTTTGATGCCGAAAGGCGTTGAGCACTTGCGCCTCTGCTGGTCCAGCCGCTGGCTCGTGAAGCACGCAGAAATCTTTGATGCCGAAAGGCGTTGAGCACCTGGTTGCGCGTTCGCGGATCACACGCCAGGCCCGCCGACGCAGAAATCTTTGATGCCGAAAGGCGTTGAGCACATGGGAGTGGGCAAGAGGACAGCCCACCCCCATCACACGCAGAAATCTTTGATGCCGAAAGGCGTTGAGCACATACCGAGGGCATTCGCCGCTTCTCTTCCTGCGAGGTTACGCAGAAATCTTTGATGCCGAAAGGCGTTGAGCACAAGACATCTGGAATTTGAGCGGATTGACGCGGGCGACGCAGAAATCTTTGATGCCGAAAGGCGTTGAGCACTATCAGACGACGGCCGGCTCGAACACCTTTCCGAACGACGCAGAAATCTTTGATGCCGAAAGGCGTTGAGCACAGGAAAAATCAAATGTCTTTGTAATGAATGGTGGATACGCAGAAATCTTTGATGCCGAAAGGCGTTGAGCACTATCAGGAATTCAAGGAGCGATTTCTTGTCAATCAACGCAGAAATCTTTGATGCCGAAAGGCGTTGAGCACAATGATGCAACACCCGGCGCAACAGGGGGAAGTTGCAAACGCAGAAATCTTTGATGCCGAAAGGCGTTGAGCACATCATGGTTGTTCCCCTTGTATGTGTTTGTTGCGCTACGCAGAAATCTTTGATGCCGAAAGGCGTTGAGCACGCTTTAGCTGATGGTTCCCGTAGATGGGTAGAGATTGACGCAGAAATCTTTGATGCCGAAAGGCGTTGAGCACTCCGATTGCCAGTAGACAATCGACGGCGTTTCGATAACGCAGAAATCTTTGATGCCGAAAGGCGTTGAGCACTCACAATCGCGGCTGCCGGCGAATCGATCGGCTCGACGCAGAAATCTTTGATGCCGAAAGGCGTTGAGCACGTTAAGAGTTCGCGGAAAGCCTGCTTGGCCGCCACGCAGAAATCTTTGATGCCGAAAGGCGTTGAGCACCCGCGATCAACCTGGAAAACCGGCTGCGGGTCGACGCAGAAATCTTTGATGCCGAAAGGCGTTGAGCACTTAGTTGTGTGGCAAGGGAATAAGCCCAAGCCCGAACGCAGAAATCTTTGATGCCGAAAGGCGTTGAGCACATTGATTGCGAATTTCCACTTGATGCCCGCATCTTCGACGCAGAAATCTTTGATGCCGAAAGGCGTTGAGCACGTAAACAGCCTGGAAGATCATCCAGAATCAATACACTACGCAGAAATCTTTGATGCCGAAAGGCGTTGAGCACTCCGATTGCCAGTAGACAATCGACGGCGTTTCGATAACGCAGAAATCTTTGATGCCGAAAGGCGTTGAGCACGACCGCCCGCAGTTGCAGGACGGTGTCGCGCAGATCGACGCAGAAATCTTTGATGCCGAAAGGCGTTGAGCACAACCCACATCGCACACCATCTGTGCCTTTGTTGCCGACGCAGAAATCTTTGATGCCGAAAGGCGTTGAGCACCCAATGACCATGGCTTGTTCGATAGTGGGGTGAAATCTTGACGCAAAAGGAAATCATCGCACGTCGCCCAAGGCTCAAAGTTCCGGATGAATTTCAGGATGAATGGGTGACTTTGGCCGACGTCGGGTTCGACGGGGAGTGGGTATCGCCGATTCAGAAGAAATCGAACAGCAGGAAAGGTCCGGTACTCGTAGCGAAACACTGGTTCGATGCGGAATCCGTGAATCTGAATCGAAAAGTCCTCGAGTGCTTCGGGTATCTGCCCGGCAATCCGTTCAACCGCGCACTTGACCGGGTTCTTGCGTCTGTCGGTCTTGAGCGTGGGGACGTCTACATCACGCAGGCGTGCCACTTCCTGCCGAAGAACGACAAGCGGAAGAGAGTGCCGTCCAAATTGATGAAGCTTTCCGTGGAGACGGTGACCCGCCATGAAGTTGAGGGTCGGCGGGTGATCGCCTTGGGTGGCGAGGCACAGATGGCCTTGACGCGTGCCAATATTGGCTTCCTGCCGTGCCCGCATCCGAGTTCATCGGTCGCTGGACGATTCGAGGAATTGGCAGAAGCGCTTCGCGATTCGGCGCCGTTCGTCAGCGCCAGTTAGTGATCTCCCCTCGCTTCGGCGGCCTGCCTGCGCAGCGGTGTGCGCTGCAGGCAGGGGGGAGCGGATTGAAACCTCTCCCCGATCCCGTCCTACGGATGCCGGTTGTCGTATCTCCCCTCGCTTCGGCGGCGGGAGCGGATTGAAACTTGTGTGAGATGTCCTCAGGACAGTCGAGGCAGGATCTCCCCTCGCTACGGCGGGGGGAGCGGAATTCCTTTAAAGGAACAAGAGGGAGTCAACACATTAGGCGAATCGTACTCAGCCGCAAGGGATTCGACTCGAGCCGCAAGGGATTGGAATCGCCGAACGGCGGCGTGCCCAGTCCCATTTTCCCGGACGGTCGAATCCTTTCCTTGCCTATTCCGACTCCCAGGCGCTATCCTCAATCTTCGAAACGGTTTGACGACATTGTGTGGGATGGTAGATCGCTATCTCCGCTCGTGGAGAGTCTTAGTAAAGTTAGAGGTGAGTGTTGGTGCCACTTGGATCCGGATATTCGAGCAGATGCGATCCAACGGCAACCTGGATGGCGGCCGGCGTTCGGACAGGTTGATGGATCTCAATCCCAATTGGCCAATCAGGAAGTCTCTCAGGGCGACCTGTTCCTGTTTTTTGGTACATTCCGGCGTGTCGAAGATGATGGCAGTGGAGGTTGGCGTTACGTCAGAACCGCACCGAAAGTCCATATGCTTTTTGGCTGGTTACAAGTGCAGGAGGTTTTGTCGTTTCGTACTAATGCCGACTACGACCGGGCACTTTGCAAGTATCCGTGGCTGTCGGACCACCCACATCTCCACAGATCATTTACGGAACGTGCCCACAGTCTTCGCAAGCTTCCGAACAACACCGTCTACCTGTCGAACCCGAAGCTCAATATACGGGGAATAGACCTACCGGGAGGTGGCGTATTTCAGAGTGAACACGGCCGTATCGTATTGACTGATCCAGAGGAGGTTGGAAAAGGAGCACCCTGTCGGCCTTCGTACTGGAGGCTGCCCGAGTGGTTCTGGCCGGACAGCGATTATCGCCGGTTACGACGCAAAGTCATGTTGCGGCGGCGCGACACGGAGTGGATCCATGTCGCCTCGGGAGGTAGGGGACAGGAGTTCGTAGTTGACGTACACGACGTCTCAGATGCCGCAAACAAGTGGGTGCGCAATCTGTTCGAAGATGCTTGAGCGGCACCAAGAGTCCGAGAGGTCGCGGCGCAGAAATCTTTGATGCCGAAAGGCGTTGAGCACGTGATAAAAGAGGCGAGTTGCGATTCTTGGCGATGCAGGCGTCTGGAATTTGAGGGATTGTAGTGGGTGATAGATCGTCTTTCCTGTGGAGTTTACCGTTCAATAAGAATCAGTCGATCCACGCAATGCAGTCTTAGTGATAAGGGGGGAGCCAATGTCGACACACAAGCTGGAGATCGTACAGGTACTGGAAAAGTATCCTGACGGGGCGCTGGTCGAGGAGTTGATGAAAGAAAGGCGGCGGATAAGGAAGTCCGAGACCGGATTGACGCTGCTCGCGTTTTTGCCCGCCAGTGGGACATCGTACGGGTAGACCATTGTACTTTTCAACTGATGCTGTGAATTGGCAGGTGCGTCACCGTTAGGTAACCATGCACAGGTATTGTGCCCACTAAGGAGCGGTTTGAAATATCAAAACTCCAATGCAGGTGTTCAGTGACCCGTGGGAAATCGAGAATCTTCCATCAGAACAAGGATTGAAAATACCCGTGGACAGGGTCTATTGATTCACTACAGAAGGCTTAGAAAGTACGAACGGTCTGGTTCCTGACGACGCTTTATGCTTAAAGTGCGGAGCAATCGGTTACGGTCAGTGCACATGCCCTACACCGGCCCATTGCTGCGACTGAACGGCTCCAGGGGATCTACATTGCACCTGTGCCGTAGGACAGGGACCCGTGTGGTCAGACGAGGAGTAAATATGCTGATTTTAATTCTGCTCTCCGTGGGCTTAGCCCAGGCGGAGCTGCCAGAAGGTTTTTCTACCTGGGACTTGTCGATCAAAAAGGATCCCATCGAAGAAACGACAACTATACGGCTGACCCTGCATGGTGAGGCATTGGTGTATGTTAAGGGTCAGCGATATGGTAGAGAGTATGATCATTTTGGGGCGATCTCCTTTAGTTGTCATTTGTCCAGATATGCAAGCACAGTAGAAATGGGTGTATTGACCCATAAATCGTTCATATATGGTGTAGAGGAAGGGGACGCGGTGGAGCCAGCGTTCATGATTATGCGATATGATAGTAAAACGCCGAAGAAGATATTCGGATGGAAAACGACAAGGGTGAAAGGTCGGGATCTGCTTCTACCACCTGAGGGATTTATGAACGCATTCGTAGATACATTACGTAAAGGCGGACATTATGAATTGTTGTTAAGATCGGAATCGCCGTTTACTGGTAAGCGATGGACAATGAAATTTAACGTCACTCACAGTAGACGAAACGTGATGAACTTTCTTAGAAAGTGTAAGGCTCACCGGAGGGATGATCACGGCTACAACTACTGAGCATTTGAATAGCGCCATATTTCTTCCTGCTCAAGCAGTTGAAGATATAGAGAAGGATGATTGGTATCGCGGACACCTGCGAACGCGCACGTAACCCGTTGAGAATCTTCCATCGGAACAAGGGTAGAAACTTGCCCAAACCAGAAAACGGGCGACAAAGTAGCTGATGGGGCTCTCTACTTAGATTTGGACGGTGGAGAATTAGGCAAAACGGTCTTGTCCGTCGAAGGCGGAAACATCCGACCGTCGGATTTACAAGACCTGCAAGGGGTGTTACATTCCGATCCAGATGCCCGCCTTTCCGGTTTCCTTTCGTTGAATGAACCCACAAAGGCAATGGGAAAGGCTGTCAGTTCAGATGGACAATGGAGTTACAAGGGCGAGACCTACGACAAAATTCAGTTGCTCACCGTTCGTGACGTGGTCGACGGGAAGCGGTTGTTCCAGACGCCTACCAGCCTGAAATACAAGGATTACCACTTGCAGGAAACGATCCGGTTTTAGATCTCCAATTCGGGAAGAAGACATATGCGACCGAATCTCGCGCAGGTCAAGTCGTTTATTCTATCCGAGTTTCCTGAGTTACTGCCAGATGGCCATTGAAGACGGATGGTCTTTTTTCTATAAAGAGATAAGAAAAGGACGCGACTCCACCCGAATCGCCCGCGTCAAGCAGGCGAGCTCAAACAGTAAAATAGATTTCAAACCTGCTGTTACTGCCAGAATAACGGGAGATGAACGATTGAGGGTTGAGATAACAACTGACTGGGAGAACGAGATTCGCAACGTAACCGAACGGGAGTTGGAACTTTGGGAGTGCCATTTCGGGAAACAGGATTGGCAATTTTAAACCCAAAACGCACCAGCCCGTCTCTTAATTTCGTCCTGCGCGCGTGATTTCCCCTCGCTTCGGCGGGGCACGAGGGATTGAAGCTAGTCCACGGGGGCGATCCGTAAGGGTATCGGGTCGCCCCCTACGTGGTGCGTGGGCTGAAAAAGCGCCGCCACGCTTATTTACAGGTAACCCGTTTCCACTCCATACTTCGACAAGGAGGTCCGATGGACACGAGTGAATTGTACGAATTTAGCCAGGGTCTGGAGTCGCTGATCCGAAAACCGACCGATCTGCGACCCTTCGTATGTGAGGGTTCGCCTCTTGCATGTGATGCGTTCCTCGTGGGTATCAATCCCGCGAGCGAAATGTCGGATGACTTCTGGGATTTCTGGTCGGACAGTTATGGATTCGACAAGAGCGCGTGGTTTGAGAAGTACAAGGAGGAGCGAAGAACTCGCCCGCTGAAACTCGGAAGGAAGAGAAGGAATGAAGTAAGCAACACACGCAGAATCATCGAGGAGGTCGTTTTGGGCGCCAATCCCGTCAAATGTCTTGAGACGAACATATACGCGAAAGCGACGAAACAGGCATCGGACCTGGACGAGCAAAACAGAATCACGGCGCCCTTCGACTATCTCTTGCGCGAGATAGCGCCGAAGTTGGTGATTGCCCACGGCAAGGACGCTGCCGAGTACCTGCAAGCGCAGGACCTACCGTGCAAACTCAGGTGTGTCAAACATTTCCGACTCTGGTCCAAGCAGAACGCGCGAGATCTAGGGTTGAGTATTCGCAGGTATTGTGAGGGAGAGTAGCGGGACCGCGCGTGAAAACCCGCCTCGGGTTCACAGCCCATTCGCTTCGCCGGTTGACGTCCAAAGTCGCTAGGCGAGCCACGCCCGCTGAGATTCCTGCATAAGTAACGAGGTTTGACCGGAACGAAGGATGAAGGGGTCTATGGATGATCAAGATAGTCAGTTGGAACATCGACAACCGAATGCAGCCGTGGTGCGAACTGGTGCGGATGGCGCAGGACGGCGAGGCCGACCTGGCGCTCCTGCAGGAAGCGGGTGGCCCGCCAGGCGACCTTGTACATCTGGTCGAATACGATGATGCGGTGTTTTGGAACCGCCAACTTTACGACCGATGGCCACTGGTCGTGAAGTTGTCCGATCGAATAGCAGTCGAACATTACCGACAGGTGCCGCCGATCAGCGAACTTGGTATGAGCGACATTGGCGTGAGCGGTATCGGGACCATCGCCGCCGCGAGGGTGATCCCTTACGAAAGTGAAGATGAGGCCTTCGTCGCTGTCTCCATGTACGCGCGCTGGCTGAAGCCGCATCCGTCTACGGATAGCCCATGGAAAGTCGGTTACTCGGATGCGTCGGCACATCGAGTTATTTCGGACCTATCGGCTTTCATCGGTCACACCAACCCGTCCAGACACAGGATTCTGGCGGCAGGCGACCTGAACATGTTTTACGGGGCAACCGGCACGAGACTGTCACTGCCGGAACGTGAGCGCACGGTCTGGGATCGAATGAAATCGCTCGGACTGGAATTTTTGGGACCGCAGGTTCCTTGCGGACGACCCGCACCGACTGCGCCGGACGACGTACCTTGCGATACGAAGAATGTACCGACGTACTACAAGGTTGGAGAATGCCCGGAAAAGGCGACGAATCAATTGGACTACGCATTTGCGTCGCACGGCTTCCACGAAAGGGTTTCAGTACGGGCGATGAACGAGATTTGCGAATGGGGATGCAGCGACCACTGCAGGCTGATCATTGAGGTAAAGACGAACGCCGATAGCGCCTGACAGAGTTGCGCCACGAGGTGAAACCATGGAACGAGAGGACATAATCGAACGTCGCCGAAGCCTTCAAGTTCCGGACGAATTTCAGGATGAATGGATGACATTAGCCGACGTCGGGTTCGACGGTGAGTGGGTATCGCCAATTCAGAAGATATCGAACAGCATGAGGGGTCCGGTACTCGTAGCAAAGCACTGGCTCGACGCCGAATCCGTGGATCTGAATCGGGAAGTCCTCGAATGCTTGGGATATTTGCCTGGCAACCGATTCAATCAGTCTCTTAATCGGGCCCTGGCAAATGTCGGGAAAGCACGTGGGGACGTCTACATTACACAGGCGTGCCACTTCCTACCGAAGGACGACAAGCGGAAGCGAGTGCCGGCCGAATTGATGAAACTTTCCGTGAAGGAGGTGACCCGCTATGAAGTTGAGGGTCGAAGGGTCATTGCGTTGGGTGGTGAGGCTCAGTTGGCCCTGGAGCGTTTCGGTATTGATTTTCTGCCGTGCGCGCATCCGAGTTCATCGGTCACTGGACGATTCGAGGAATTGGCAGATGCGATTCGAGATTAGGCGCCGTTCGTGGGCTCTATCCCAAATCTCCTCTCGCTTCAGCGGTGGGAACGGATTGAAACGCGTCGCGCCGCTCGCAGATGGAGTGGATGGCGGCGCCCAGCGAGAGCCTTCCATCAGAACAAGGATTGAGACTGCTTATGCCGCAAGATATCCGAAATCGACAGGAACCGGCCGCCTTCCAGGTCTGGCATCCGGATGGGACGCCCTTTTCCGATGATGACTATCGAAAGGCCGGAATGCCTGTACCAACCCCCGAGCAGATCGCTCACTGGGCTGAGATGGACCGAAGTTTCGCCGATCCGGATACTGACTGAGGCTTGATCGGATACATCCGCCCAGAGAAATCGTCCATCAAAGAATGGATTGAAGCTGCCCAACGGGCTGCGTCCGGACGGAGGACCTGAACTTGTGACTGGCGCCAACTACGACACTCCCTGGTGGCCGCTTATATACGACCAGTGGAACGAGCGGGGCGATAGGCAGCAGACGCACCAGCGCGAGTTCCAATTCTACAGCATGCAGCTCACCGGAGAGGCGGGTCCGATCCTCGAAACGGCTTGCGGCACTGGTTCGATTCTGCTTCGCCTTTGGCGCCACGGCGTTGACATAAGGGGTTTCGATTGCGCCGCAGGGATGCTGGCCGTTCTGCGGCGCAAGGCAGCGGCTCTGGGGCTGGGCGATATCGACCGCCGCGTTGGCTGTCAAGACCTCGTTGACTTCTGCTACGACCAGTCCTTTGCAGCCATTCTGATTCCGGCCAGTTCGTTCATGCTCTTACCCACACAGTCGGCCCAAATCACCTGTCTCGAACGCATTCGCGCGCATATGGCACCTGGCGGGCGGCTACTGATGAATTTCTACATCCCGTCGCTTGCCGACGACCTGCTTGCCCACATCGCCCCGTCCCCGTCGCTGGAAACATTCGGCGAATTCATCCACCCCCAAACAGGCCGCCAAATCAGCGTCCGCTTCAAAAAGATCGTCGATCTGGGCGAGCAGACTGAGCACTACGAGTGGTTTTTTCTCTACGACGGAGAAACTGCAGCCGTGCCCATGACTGCGCGGTGGATCTACAAAGAAGAATTTCAGCTATTGCTGCGTCTGGCAGGATTTAGCCGCTGGCGGCTTTCTGGCACCCACGACGGCCAGCCGTACACAGGTTCAAAGGAGATTGGGACGACGTACTGGGTCGTCGAACGCTGAGCGGATCAGTACCTGCAAACGGTGGTGACCGTTTGGTAAGCTGGTTAGGGTCTGCCAGCACCGTTGGTTGAAAGACGATAGGTATTGTTCGCTACTGCATCAGGGGATACTTCAAGGCGATTCAGTTCGCCACGGCGAGACACAATCGACTGGGTTCCCTGCCTGGCCAATGCGTGATGGCGACCCGCCGGAAATCTGGTTTCAGCTGGACAAAGGACGACCTCTCCAACATGATCGACAAGACTTTGAAGTGGGACGTGGATTGAAGCTGCTGCGGGGTTTATCCCAGGGGACGGACTGTATCACGCGACACAGGAGGAGATGACCCAATGTGCGGTCGATTTACCCAGATGATGTCCTGGGGTGAGCTCCATTGGCTTTACAGCCTGTCCGAACACTCGGAATCGCTGGAGTTGCAATCCCGCTATAACGGCGCGCCGACCCAGGATTTCGCGGTCTGCCGCCTGGACGGAAACGGCAACCGGGAGATCGACAGGCTGCAATGGGGTCTGGTACCCGCGTGGTCCAAAGACGTCAGAATCGGCGCCCGCATGATCAACGCACGGGCCGAAAGCGTACACGAGAAACCGGCATTCGGCGCCGCCTTTCGGGCGCGCCGGTGCCTGGTGCCGGCCGACGGGTGGTTCGAGTGGCAAGCAGCAGGGAGCGCCAGACAGCCCTACTTCCTGGCGCTCGCGGACGGGTCGACGCTGTCGTTCGCCGCGCTGTGGGAACGCTGGGATAGAGGCGGCGCCGCCCTGGAGTCATTTACCATCATCACCACGGCCGCCGACGAAGCGCTTTCCAACGTCTACCATCGCCAGCCTGCCGTCATCAATCCCGAACACTTCTCCGTCTGGCTCGACAACGAATCATCCGCGGCGACGTTGCTGGATCTGGTTCGCTATCCTCGCGCGGGACCGTACGAAATACGCGCCATCGGCGCTCGCGTAAACAATGTCCGAAACGACGATCCGGACGTTCTCCTGCCCACGTCCCAGCAGCGCCTGTTCTAAGTCCACACGGGAGAGCGGATTGAAACGACAAAACACCAGTGCCGGTGGTCAGTGACCCGTGGCCCAGTGAGAGTCTTCCATCAGAAAAAGGATTGAGACTGCCTATGCCGCAAGATATCAGAAATCGCCAGGAGCCCGCCGCCTTCCAGTGCTGGCATCCGGACGGTACCCCTTACTCGCCGGCAGACTATCGAAAGGCCGGGATGCCTGTCCCGACCCCCGAGCAGATCGCCCACTGGGCTGAGATGGACCGAATATTCGCCGATCCGGTGAGAATTGTCAATCAGAACAAGAAGTGAAACAGCGAATCCGTCCCAATCCTCGCCTGGACGATCGATGTCTCCCCTCGCTTCGGCCGGGGAGCGGATTGAAACGTCGCCGCAATGTCCCCGCGCCCTTGTGAAAAGGCGAAGTCGACGGGGCGGTACGTGGCGCCAATGGAGGTGAATAACAATGCTATTCAGACTTACTCGAGATGGAGATAAGAACGGTTTTCAGCCATATGTCGAAACGTCAGCATCAGACTTGCAACTCACCGAAAAGAACCTGGAAACCTGGATGGCGCTGCACCCTGAGTTGCTTTTTGGAAGCGAGCAAGTCCTTGTGATCAGCCAGTCAGTCGCAGGTCAGAGCATGGGCGACATTCTGGCGTTAGACGCCGATGGATGTTTAGTGATCGTCGAGATTAAGCGGGACTGGTCCGATAGAGCGACGGTTGGCCAAATCCTGGAATATGCGGCCGAAATGACCGGGAAATGTTATGAGGACCTGGAGAAACTGCATCACAGCTACTGGATCAAACAACACTCGAATTGTAATTATGCATCCTTGCTGACGCGGTTTCAAACCCTGACCGACAACCACGAATGTGATGAGGACGATATTCCGAGACGTCAAAAAGGTCATCGAATTCTAGTCGTCGCACCGGCTGCTGACGAGGGCCTGATGAGGATTGTAGAGTGGCTTAGAGAGTATGGTGTGCCGATCAGCTTTGTGCCTTTCACGATCCATGCAGATACGGAAAGCAAAGACATCTTGCTGGAGCTAGAGCCGCTCCCCGAGGCTCAGTCGTTCGGAGAAATGGTAGACAGTCAGGAATGGCGTGGAGATTGGATCTTTAATACGAACGAAACTTACGCCCCAGGCGCATACCGAAAGATGTTTGATCAACGCGTAATTGCTATCCACGGATATGAGAGCGGTCCAGCCAATCTGACAGGTAGTGCCGAAGGGCAGCGGGTATTCGCTTATGTAAATCGCAAAGGTGTCCTGGCGGTGGGTCGTATCGTTAACGGCCAACCGGTTTCGGGGACAACCGTGTTTGGCGAGGAACGCGAGTTCCATGTGAAGGTCGTCTGGGAGACAATCGTGGACGATGACAGGGGAATGACATTACGGGACGTCAGCGAAGAAAAAGGTTACAATCTCCCTGTTCGATGTGTCTTTGCTCGCATGAATCGTCCCGATGCCGCCGATTGGATCGCCGACGAACTGCAAAGCAGGATGGATAAACGTAATCCTGGACGTAGAGGCTCAAGATTCTCAGACCCTATCGTCGGCCGCGCCTGGCATGCCGACGGCACGCCTTTTGGTGAGGAAGACTACAGGAGAGCGGGCTTGTATGTCCCCACCGAGGAACAATTGGCCGCGTGGGAGAAGGCGGATGCCGAACGCGACGCGCTACCGCCCGGTGAGAATCTACCGCCAGAACAGGAATGAAGCAGCAGTGGTCGGTGGTCCGTGTCAGTGACCAGTCCGAAAGCCGGATGATGTACGGGAAGGTGCATGCGCGCCTGCGGATGCCGGCTTCCAGCTCAATTCCGTGGGTCTTCAAAGCCGAAATGAATCCGGGGAGGCAGGGAAACCATGAAAATCGTTTTCAGTCGCAAGGGATTCGACTCGACCCGCAGGAGATCTGAATCGCCGAACGGCGGCGTGCCCAGTCCCATCTTTCCGGACGGCGCCGCCCTGTCCCTGCCAATTCCGCAACACGGAAGTCGGACGCGCTACGGGGACGTACAGTGGCGCGGCGAGTCGATCGGTCCGATTGTGGAGTGCTTGACTGAGGGTCGAGTGAAGCAAGGTGATTGTTGCCATCTCGACCCCGATCTGAACGCCGATGCCCTTGCGCGCTTGCCCGGATGGCGGCCGGCCTTCGGGCAGTCACAGGCCGCTCAGAGCCATCTGAAAAACGAGGGTGTCGAACCCGGGGACCTCTTTCTGTTCTTCGGCTGGTTCCGCGCCGTGGAACCCGGCAAAGGAGGCATGTGGCGGTACGTTTCAGACGCCCGGGACGTACACAGGCTGTTCGGTTGGCTCCAGGTTTCCGAGGTCGTGCCCGTCGGGGCGGATCTCGCCCGCGCCCGGTCCGAGCGGCCGTGGCTATCCAGGCATCCGCATCTGAATAGGGATAGGGACAACAACACGATCTACATCGCAAGGGAGAAACTTGACGTCGAGGGCGTGACTGCGCGGAGCGACGCAGGCCTGTTTTCCGGCAACGGCGACCGATTCACACTGACGGCGCCGGGTTCCAGGACCCGCTCCAATTGGCGGTTGCCTTGGTGGTTCTATCCCTCAAACGGTCGTCCAACGCTCAGCTACCACGGCAATGGGGATCGCTGGCAGCACGCGAAACCGTGGGTATACCTGGACACGGTCGGCATCGGGCAGGAGTTCGTGTTCGACGCCGGCGGGATCCCGGAAGCAAACGTCTGGTTGCGAGAACTGTTCAGGTGAAGGGTTGTGCCGAGTATCGGCAGACGGAACAGAAAGGCATCGCTGGAAATCTCGGCGGGAGAACAGATATGCGGCGAAGCAACGAAAAGCGCAATCGTCTTGCTGCACTCGCCCGCCATCTCCGGGACAATGTTCCATCCGGATTCCGGGGGGCGGCGACTATCATTCGGGCGTTTATGAATGCGGATTCGTATCGCCGTATACAAAGTTGGCAGGCAATCTACACGCATGTGTCGCAAATTGCGACACATGCCAGCACCTGCGTCGTTCGTTGGCGCATTCGCTGCCAACAAACAGGCCGCACGGTACCCGTAGGGGCGACCGGCCGGTCGCCCCTACGCTGCCAGAGGCTCGATGGAAAGCCTAAATCCGATCCGCCGGAGGACCTCAGGCGTGAGGTCGCGGCCGGCATGATCGCGGCAGGGGAGATGTTTGAATCGAAATCTATGTAAGGTTCAGCCAACTTTGCAGAGAAGCGATCAAAGTCGTCTGATCATTTTGCGCGAGGGATCCGATTTTCTTGAAAATCAGCTTCTGATGAATCGTATAGATGCCTCGTTTGACGGCAGACGCAACGTTGAGTCCCGATTCCGTCCACTTGTCGAGCACGAACTCGCCAGGTAATAGATCTGTTATTCTGCTGGTTAGCGGAACAATGAAAACATCCTGAGAAACATGGAGCGTGCTCACAATGATGGCCGGACGCACTTTGGAATCCTGCAAGTCAACAAACGGATATCGGACGAGTACGACGTCATTCTCCAAGTAAACGGACATATACATCGTCCTCATTATTGTCCCAAACTTGCTTCAGGGCATCCTGGCTGGCTTCGTGCCAGAACGAATCATCATCGGGCAAAATCGTAACCAATACTCTTTTCCCTTCGGGCAACGCAATGCGTTCGAGGGTTTCAATTTTTCCATCTTTCACGATCCCCATTGCGGTGCTGAGCATGAACAACTCCTTTTCGATTCTTCACGTGCCTATTCCGGTACCAATATGCTCTTGACGTTGTAGCGGTAGCTATTGATGCTCTGGGCAGCTATCGACCGGTCCTTCAGTCCGTCGAACAAGATATAGCCAACATTCCGGCGAAAAGCAACTGCTTTGACACGACAATGCGTGCAAAACCAAAATCTCCTCGGCGCATGAAGTACTTCACGGTAGAAATCGTTGTGGTTGCCTGAAAGTTTACGTACCGCGCGTGAATCGGACTGGCGCCCGCGGCGCCGGTCCGGCGCGAACGGCCGGTCGCCCCTACTGCTCTGCCAGGGGCTCGATGGAAAGCCTGAATCCGAGGCTGTTCAGGATCTTCTCCATCGTGTCAAGGCGAGGATTTCCGTCTCCCGAGAGCGTCCTGTACAGGTGAGCCCGGTTTAGATTCGCCTGCCGCGCCAACTTTCCCAGCCCGCCTCTTGCCGTCGCAACGTCCTTCAGAGCCAGCAGAAGGACGGTTCGATCCCTGTCTCTGGCGTATTCCTCCAGCGCGACCTCGAGGTAGGCGCGAGCGCGGTCCGGATCACTGAGGAATTCGAAATGGTGTTTTTCGAACGATACGGAGGCTTCATCAGGAACGCTCCTTCTGTAGACTTCGGGAGCTTGTTGGCGCACTTGGCAGGAGGACTTGCGCCGTCACCCGAAACCAACGCGACGGAATCGTCGCGATACATCCTTTCCGGATCGCCAGGTGTGTGTCGGCAACCTGCGTATCTAAAGGCCTCGCACGCGGAAAACTACGACGCGAACGTCTCCTTCCGCACAGAGAGGATCTGCGGCGCCGCCCTGTCGCTAATCTTTCCAGGGCGACGGACCAGGCGTGATTTGTCAACGGTGCGTACCTGATCGAGTACGATCTGTCCGACTTTTCTCTGAAAACGCAAGGGGACGCGGGTGGGATACGTGCAACCTTTTGTCGTCATCGGGGCAACGATGGCGGTTTCTATGTGCCGGTTCATCTCATCCGGCGATATTACGACACAAGGGCGCGTTTTTTGAATCTCGCGCCCTTGTGTAGGATCGAGCCGCACCAGGTAGACGTCGAAACGTGCAACTACCATTCCCACTCCGTGTTGTCCCACTCGGTAGCTGCCTGAGACTGGTCGTCGATGAGTGTGTCGTCCTGCTGTTTGCCCATGTTGCGAAAGGCGTCGTCCCATCCGCACCGAGGTTGGGTCGGTGGGCGAATAATCAAATGGTCGCCGTGGTGTTCGAGTTCCACGACGTCCTGAAGGTGACACTGTTCCAGGAACGCCCGGGGGATGCGGATGCCGCGCGAATTTCCGATTTGAACGAGAGCGGTTTTCACCGGAAGCCTCCGTTTGGTTATATTCCCTGCAATATAACTACCAGTTTTGATTCGCGTTGTCAACTGGTTCTCTCACCACACGTGCCTAAGTGTCACGGCGTCAAACGGGTTGGCTGAATCTGTACGCTTGTCTTTCACCCCGATGGTACCGTGCGCCTGCGACGAGATTGTCGGGGTCGCCAAAGGCAGAGCTTACCAGGAGCGGACGTCCTCTACGTCGGGGGCGGCAATACGCTGAAGATGATGCGCTGGCGTCCCGAGAAGGCACGACTTCCACGACATGATGAAGCGGAAGCCTGGGGACGGCCTGGCCATCGACAACGACTGCGCGGTCGCGTTTGCATCCGACGGGTACCGGGTCATCGCCGCCAGTCCCGGGGCGGGAGCGTAATCCCTGCGCGTCGAGCATGGAGGCGTGATCGAACGCCGGCTTCCGGTTTCCGGTGCCTATCGGCCGATTGAGACGCTGTACGAGAGGTAAAAAAGTGGATTACACGGGAAAGTGCCAGACGCAAACCGCGTGCCGGATATTGTATTAAAAAGGAATAGAAAAAGCAAAAAACCCATTATTTCTAACTTGACTTTGCAAGCTGGTCTATATATTATTTTTGAACAATTGTACCAAAAACCAGGAGGTAAACCTTACCGTCTCACCCCCGGAGACTTCCCTCAATGCTGACTTTTATGCAAAATCTCCTGCACAGGAATGCCTTTTACGTTGGATTCTGGAATGGAATATCGCCAATTAGATCCATATACTCAATAAGGCTCCATACGAAAAAATATGACCGAGGATTCCGTGACGACATTCGGGCCTGGGGGGGAGATATGTGGAAAGCCATAGACGAATATGAGGAAGAGAAAAATGTCGAAGAGACGGCAGCAACGTAAGCCGACACAGGCGAATATACAGAAACAAGAAGACCTCCTGAAAGCCATCCCCTCTGAATTACTTAAAACCCTTCCGCAAAACACCCAAATAGCAGTTTTACAGTCAATCTCTTTCCAGGGACCATTGCCGCCCCCTGCCTTGTATCGAGAGTACAAGGAAATCTTGCCGGGAGCGGAAGAGCGTATTTTGAAACTCGCAGAAAACGAACAAACGCATCGCCATCAGTGGGACAATAACATTATGAGAAATGCAGCCACGGCGGTTAGACGAGGTCAATGGATGGGCTTTGGAGTGGCATGCGCGGCGATATTATTTGCGGCATTTTGCGCATACTTGGAACGCGACGGGGGAATGTACATTTTCGGCGGTATATCGTTCATCGGTATTCTCTCGGCATTTGTGCCATCAAGATCCCCATAAACTCCTACCGCTTTCCCCCTCGACTTTTCAGCCACCGCAACCACGACCGTTTCACGTTGACGGCGCCGGGTTCCAAGAGCCGCTCCCGGTGGCGGTTGCCGTGGTGGTTCTATCCCTCAAACGGTCGTCCAACGCTAAGCTACCACGGCAATGAGGATCGCTGGCAACCCGCGAAACCGTGGGTATACCTGGACACGGTCGGCATCGGGCAGGAATTCGTGCTCGACGCCGGCGGGATCCCGGAAGCAAACGTCTGGCTGCGCGAGCTGTTTGGATGACGGGTTGTGCCCTGGCCCCGGGTACCTGTAGGGGCGACCGGCCGGTCGCCCCTACAGCTCTGCCAGTGGCTCGATGGATAGCCTGAAGCCCAGGCTGTTCAGGATCTTCTCCATCGTGTCCAGGCGAGGATTTCCGTCTCCGGAAAGCGTCTTATACACGTGGGCACGGTTCAGGTTTGCCTTCCGCGCCAATTCTCCCAGCCCGCCTTTTGCGGTCGCGACGTCCTTGAGCGCAAGCAGAAAGGCCGACCTGTCGTGATCCCTGGCGTATTCCTCCAGCGCGGCCTCGAGATAGGTGCGAGCGCGGTCCGGATCACTGAGGAATTCGAAATGGTGTTTTTCAAATGGGACCGATGGTTCCATCAGGAACGCTCCTTGTAGTCGGTCAGGTAGGGCTATAGTCCAATGGGTCGAGCTTTGCAGAGGATACATCGAGATTTTGTATTTAGATGGCAAACGGGTTATATTTTATAAATTGTCGGAAGCCCAACTATACTTCTATTTGGAATTAGAGACTTGCATGATTCATCTGATTGCCATTGGGTTTAAAAAGTCTCCAAAACACGATATGCTTTGGCGACATGATTATATTCATAAACTGGAAATGGAGAAACCGGATGGCCGCTCCGTATAATTCGGTGTTGGAAATGGCGCAGGACAATCTTTCCGCTGATTCTGTACGCCGGTTAGAGAGACGTTTGGCGGATCGAATCGTCATTAGCGCACTATGTGCGCTCCGGTGTTCCAAGGACATAACCCAAGAGCAACTGGCGAAGAAGATGGGTATGTCAAAAAAGGAAATTGCGGCATTGGAGGATGGCACTGACCATCGAATAAGCGTACCTCTTCTTTTCAAACACGCAAGTGCCCTGGGCATGAACGTCGCGATTATCCTGGATACCGATAAAACAGATTCAACAGAAACTGTGGCAACACATGCCATTAAGCAACGTGTGTTTGAAATTCGCGACTACCTTGATAAGTTAGCTGATCTGGTACAGGGAGATAAGGCAATTCATACAGGAGTGAATTCCTTCTATAAAGATTACCTGTATAATATCCTACGACTTTTCCTATATAGTTTCAATAATCTTCAGGGACAAACACCAGATCAGAAAGACATGGCCAAAATTGTCGATTTTATCGATGAACTTACAACTGATACAGTCGAGGATGATACAGAAGGAATTGAGACAAAAGAACCGATTGTCGTAGCGCCTCAAAAATCATACGGCAATGTGTCGGCTGTGACTTAAATCGATAGCCAAGAGCACATTACGACGTATGCAGCCCTTGTTCTGTCGAAATTTACTTTCATCAGAATAAGGGTTATTTTCTGCTTGGGAATAAACTTTCCCCTATTCACGCTCTCCAATCCCCTGACGATTACCCCTATTTTGACTTCCAATCAAACCGTGGCTCTTCAAAGCCGAATTGAATCCGGGGAGGCAGGGAAACCATGAAAATCGTCTTCAGTCGCAAGGGATTTGACTCTGCGAACGGCGGCGTGCCCAGTCCCATTTTCCCGGACGGTACCGCCTTGTCTCTACCCATTCCGGGTAAGAGAAGTCCGACGCGCTTCAGGGAGGTAATGTGGCGTGGCGAATCTATCGGACCGATTGTGGAAAGTTTGACCAACCGTGAGAGTTCGACCAACCGTCGAATCAAGGAAGGGGATGGGTGCCATCTCGACCCCGATCTGAACGCCGATGCCCTTGCGCGCTTGCCCGGATGGAGGCCGGCCTTCGGGCAGTCAGGGGCCGCTCAGCGCCATCTTGACAACCAGCGTGTTAGGCGCGACGACCTCTTTCTGTTCTTCGGCTGGTTCCGCGCCGTGGAACGGGCGAATGGGGGTTCATGGAAGTACGTCCGTCACGCGCCGGACGTGCACAGGCTGTTCGGCTGGCTCCGGATTTCCGAGGTCGTGCCCGTCGGGGCGGATCTCGCCCGCGCCCGGTCCGAACGGCCGTGGCTATCCACGCATCCCCATCTGAATAGGGATAGGGACAACAACACCGTCTACGTCGCAAGGGAGACGCTAAACGTCGAAGGACTGACTGCGAGGAGCGGCGCCGGCCTTTTCATCGGGAACGGAGAACGTCTCACGTTGACGGCGCCGGGGGTCGGCGAATCGCAGCAGATGGCGGTTGCCGTGGTGGTTCTATCCCTCAAACGGTCGTCCAACGCTCAGCTACCATGGAAATAAGGATCGTTGGCAACGCTGCAAATCGTGGACATACGTCGATACAGTCGGCCGCGGACAGGAGTTCGTGCTCGACACCGGCGGGATCCCGGAAGCCCAGGACTGGCTGCGCGAGCTGTTCGAGTGAAGGGTTGTGCCGCGCATCGGCAGACGGAACAGAAAAGCACCGCTGGAGTTATCGACGGGAGAACAGATATGCGGCGACGAAACGACAAGCGCAAACGTCCTCTTGCACTCGCCCGCCACAGTGCGTCCCGGCCGCACGGTACCTGCAGAAGCGAACGGCCGGTCGCCCCTACTGCTCTGCCAGAGGCTCGATGGAAAGTCTGAATCCGAGGCTGTTCAGGATCTTCTCCATCGTGTCCAGGCGAGGATTTCCGTCTCCTGAGAGCGTCCTGTACAGGTAAGCCCGGTTCAGATCCGCCTGCCGCGCCAACTTTCCCAGCCCGCCTCTTGCCGTCGCAACGTCCTTCAGAGCCAGCAGAAGGACGGTTCGATCCCTGTCTCTGGCGTATTCCTCCAGCGCGACCTCGAGGTAGGCGCGAGCGCGGTCCGGATGGCTGAGGAATTCGAAATGGTGTTTTTCGAAGAGTACGGAAGGCTTCATCAGGAACGCTCCTTGTGAAGCGTTGACGAAAGGACGGTCTGAATGTCAATGGTTATCGGGTGAACGGCTTAAACCGATTCTTGAACCTGAATTATTCATGAAAACCGATGGATGTTTCGTATAATCGGTTGATTTTCAATAACATGAGTGGATAATATAAAGAAAATCTTGATTCGCCCAAATTCGAGTTGGCAGGCGTAATGTTGGGGTGTCGGGCTGACGTGCAGAATTGTGGTTTTGCACCTTTTGTGGAAACTAACTTCAGCCACGTATTCTTCGTTTTTTTCGCGTGTTTCGTAGTTTCTGATGTTCGTCTTCTCGTGCCTTTGTCGCGCTTTTTGGTTTTCATCCTGCCTGCCTCGCCTGCTTCAGCAGGCAGGTCCATCCATGTTTGTTCCGTTTCATGAATAAATGGGGTGAAAAATACCGGTAACGTGTAGAAAAATGATCTTTATTGTCTAATGGACATGGATACTGTATATTGTAGAGTAATTGAGCGATACTGCCCCGATCACACCTGATTCATGGGGCTTTTGCATGTCCGCGGATGTTTATAAACAACGAAGCAATTTGGCTTCGGAAGGAGGGTATCCTCCCAAATCAGATGATTAAAGAGAGGAGCCACCTATGTCAAACGTCAATTGCGGACGGCTAACGGCGGAGATAACCCAGGAGGATAAATGGTTTGTTGCCTATTGTCCTGAATTGGGGACGGTAAGCCAGGGGAAAACACAAGCCGAGGCGTTGATCAATCTCAAGAGCGCCACGATCCTCTATTTAGAAGAAAAAGATCCGGTATTTCAGGTTGCCTAAACTGCCCCGAGATATTTCCGGACGACAATTCGGTAAGGAGATATCGAAGCTTGGGTCTCGTTTTGTACGAGAAAACAGCGGGCACCTGATTTATCGACGTTCCTTTCCTGATAATGAGGACGATGTTGCAGTTGTTCCGGACCATTCCGAATTGGCTGTCGGCACATTGAGCAGGATACTTCGACAAGCGAATATACCGCGAGACGAATTTATGGATCTTTTGTAGCTTGTCGCCCACAGACAATTATAATCGGGATATTTCTCAGCCCTGTCGCAATTCGACGGGGCTTTATGCTATGGACCTCAATTTACAAATTGGATATTTCAATTGATGGCAATGAACCCGAATTAGTCATGAAAACCGGAGTGTTTGTTATATAATCGATTGATTTTCAACAACATCAGCGGAGAATGTAACGAATTCCATTAAGAGTCCGGAATCGGGCTGGCCGGCAAACGTTGGGGTTTCAAGGTGGACGGACTTATCGCTGTTGCTTGCCAGAGTGAGCATTTGCCCTGGCTCCTGGTTTCTAATCCTGCTTAATCCTGCAAATCCTGATCGGTTTTTCGCGTTTTTTCGTGTATTTCGTAGTTTCTGATGTTCGTTTTCTCGTGCTTTTTGGTTTTCATCCTGCCTGCCTCGCCTGCTTCAGCAGGCAGGTACATCCTGTCTATCCATGGTGCGCCGTGAAAAGGCGCGGAACTCCAGTGGGTGAGAGTCCCACCCGACAAATGTTGCTACAGTCGGTAGCAACCGGAGCGGGGGTGAAGGTAACGACATCTCCGAAGCCTCCGGTGTAAAGGGTCGCAAGGCGACTCGGCGAGTATGCGGGCCGAAACGTGCAGTGAACGCTGAGCAGGCCTCGAAAAAGGTAATGCGGGAGCCGACCCGCCCATGGATCGGGGAAGGCCGCCGTCGTTGGAAAAAGAGAGCAACGCGTGCATCCAACGGTCCCGCCGGGGTAATGGCGAAGGCACGTATACAAGGAGATCCGACGCAACACGGGAAGCCCCAGCGGTGGTGTATAGACACCAACCGGACGCCCGTGAGGGACAGGCCGGGCCGTATGGGGTGGCGGACAGGCTCGTAGTACCCGTGAAGCCGGGTAATGCCGGTGGAGGGAAGGGGCCTGACTTCGGATGTGCTTGTGAAGGGGACAACGGTCGGGAGAGTGGCGCAAGCCTATTACCTCCTCTAAAAGTAGATGAGGCGACTCCAGAGCAAGCTTGGGTTTCAGGTGAAGCTGTCCGGGCAGTGCGGGCAGCGTGTGCCTGAAGGCGACGTCCGTCGGAGAGCCGGATGCGGGAAATCCGCACGTCCGGTTCGACGAGCGGGATGTGGAAACGGAGCACGGAGCGGCTATTGAGGCACCGCCAGACGAAAGGGGCGGAAACAGATAGGCCACTCCTAAACCACCGCGCCACATCCCGACTCTACTGAGTTTTGTTTTGTGAATTAATCGGGTGAAGTGGCTCGAAAGGGTCAGGGCTCGTCACGATACCCACTAAGCCAGGCGGGAGTCGGCAGAGCGTTCCAGGAGCGGACGGAGGAGGGTAACGGCATGGGCAGCATCGTTGCGATAGGGGGAGGGGACGTCAGCACATTGGCGACCCGCCCCATTGACGTCGAGATCATCGCGCTGTCCGGCGCGTCGCGTCCGAACGTGCTGTTCATTCCGACGGCCAGCAGCGACTCGGTGGATTATTGGGAAGGGTTCGACCGGGCTTATCGTGAGAATTACGGCTGTGATACCGACGTGCTCTACCTTCTGGGCGCCGCGTCTTCACGCGAGGCGATCGCCGGGAAGATCGAACGCGCGGACGTCCTCTACGTCGGGGGCGGCAACACGCTGAAGATGATGCGCCGGTGGCGTCGGCTGGGTGTCGATGACCTGATCAGGTCCGCGTACGCCAGGGGAGCGGTGCTGTGCGGCGTGAGCGCGGGCGCGATCTGCTGGTTCGAGCGGGGCCACAGCGATTCGATGTCGTTCTACAGCCCCGACGACTGGCGCTACATCGCCGTTACCGGGATGGGGCTGCTTAGGGGTCTGGCGTGTCCTCACTACAACGGAGACACCGCTGGCGTCCCAAGAAGGCAGGACTTCCATGACATGATGAAGCGGAAGCGTGGGGACGGCCTGGCCATCGACAACGACTGCGCGGTCGCGCTCACATCCGACGGGTGCCGGGTCATCGCCGCCGGTCCCGAGGCGGGAGCGTATACCCTGCGCGTCGAGCGTGGAGAAGTGATCGAACGTCGGCTTCCGGTTTCCAGTGACTATCGGCCGATAGCGACGCTGTACGAGACGTAAATCAAATGGCCCGCGATTTCGTCATCAAACGCGGCAGCCCGGCGAGAATCTTCCATCAGAATAAGGATTGAAACCTATGGCGCCACAGGATATCCGAAATCGCCAGGACCCCGCCGCTTTCCAGTGCTGGCATCCGGACGGGACTCCCTACACGCCGGCAGACTACCGAAAGGCCGGGATGAACCCGCCCACGCCCGAGCAAATCGCTCACTGGGCTGAGATGGACCGACGATTCGCCGATCCGGATACTGACTGAGAAGCCGCTTTCAAACTCCCGGCGAGTTCCGATCGCGAAGGAAAAGAGGGCGGTTATGAGGCGTGAGGGGCGTCCGCAAAGATGAGAATCGTCTCATGGCCAGCCTGCCGACGACGGATGCGCGGGCGCGGCAACCCCGGTACAATGGCGCGGCGGCGTCACGCCGTTGACGTCAACAGATTGACGTTTTCCTGACTCGTGAGTGCGCCCCGGCCGCACGATACCTGCAGGGGCGAGCGGCCGGTCGCCCCTACTCGGCGTCCACCAACCTGCCGTCTCTGCTGAATATCAACTTGACGTCCTCATAGACGAGAACGGTCCTGTCGCCGAGTTCAACGCGCGTGTTGGGCCTGCCCTTGCGTGCAATCACGTCTTCAATCGACATATTCATTTTAAGTAGAATGGTTCTCTCCGGGCCTTCCAGTTCCGCTTCGCTTTCAGCAAAGGCGACGTTGAAGAGGCGATCGACTTCCGGAATCGTGTAATTGTCTCGATTCACTTTGAGGCGGACGGCATGGCGGGCGCCCGACAGTTTGTCGAGTTCGATATAGACCTCTTTTTCCCTCGCCTCCGCTTTTCGGATCTTGACCTTCGCGCCCTTCTGGATCACCCGCACGCTCCACCCCGAGAGTTCATCTCTTATAATGATATTCCGGACCTCTTCGGCGAAATCTTCTGCCGACTGCGACTGAGACTGGCGAAAACCCCCGATGGTCGCGCGGTAGGTCACCTCGCCGTTTTCCAGAACGTTCGCGGCATCGGTGCCTCGAAGCCCGCTATTTACCTCAACAAAGGCAATCTTGATCCAGAACGTACTGCCTCTAAGCGCCGCAACGTGACGCCTGACGTCTGCCGGTTGTGCCTGTACGGTTTGAACTGACACAATGGCCATCGACAGAATCACCATACAAAAACGCATCGTATCCTCCAATCTGCACGGGTAACGTCCAGCCGGCGACGGCCCGCATAAGAGACCCCTCCGTGCCGTAATTCCAAGCGACGTTCTCGAAAGCCCGCCTGTCTCGTCGCGCCGGCCGCCAGTGTACGGACCTTCAGTATCTCCGTGATTATATCCCAAATGGCCAAACGTGTCAACCATAACGCGAGACCTTCCCCGGCCACTCGGGAGGACTTTCGTGTGACGTGCCGCTCCTCGATGGCCGGGCAACCACAGGGGTTGCCCCTGCAAATCCAGCCATCGGCGTAACGGGGGAACGGATTGAATCCCGCGCCCCCCTTTTGTATATTGCTGTCGACGCGGCGGTGAGCGCCGGCAGGTCGAATGGCGTTACGCGGGCGCCCTGCTTGGCCAATGCGTATCGGTTCGCCATATTACGAGCCGGCTTTCACGGATCGTCGGCGGCTTGAAGCGGATTCCATCCACGTGACACGGCAGGCGATAGGGGCTTATGTATGTCGGCATTCTGGCAGGTTGGTCGCTTCTCTATTCTTCTACTGCTTGTTTCCCTTTTTCTGACAGTGAGAATTCATGCCTTGCCCTTCGCCATTGTCCCTGATGCGCTCGATCTGGGCGAAGTCGGCGTTGGCTTCGAAGCCAGTGCGTCCGTTGATCTCGAAAACCTGCACGACGAAGCGATCAGAGTGATTGTCGGCATAAGCGGTAATGGTTTTGCCACAGAAACGGATACGCTGCGCCTGGAGGCGAGGGGCGTCAGCCGCGTCGAAGTGCGCTTCCGTGCAGACGCGGCCGGCCGGTACGTGGGCGAACTGACGTTGCGGGTCGACACTCCGTTCACGGACCAGCGTGTGTCGGCGCCGCTTCAGGCGGTGGTCATTCCAACGAACGTGGTGATCCTGCCGTCCGGTGGGCTGGAATTCGGCGCGATACCCGTCGGACAAGCCGCGACCGAGGTCGTCGTCGTCAGGAACACGGGCGCCACGTCCGTAGCGGCCGGTCCGATGAACGTTGCCCGGCTTCAGGGTCCCTTCCGCGTTGAGGGCGACGTCGGCCCGTGGCCCGCCCCCGGCGGTGAAACGCGGATAGACGTTACGTTTGTTCCCGCGCGCGCGGGAACGGTCGCCACGGAAATGGTGGTCTCCGGGGCCGACTATGGGGATTGGTCCATTCCTTTGCGAGGGAGTGGTCTGGCGCCGCGGGCCGTTTTTTCACCCCTCCATCAGGTGGGCCTCGAATTTGGCGCGGTCGAGGTGGGGCGGCGCTCGATGCGCCGCGTGACCGTCCTCAACCAGGGTTCGGTCGCGTTGTACATTACAGGCGCAACTGTCGAGGGGGCGGCCTTTGTCCTCGGCGCCGTTGACTCCACGGCGAGCATTGCTCCCCAGGGGAGGCTGGACCTCAGCATCACCTTTGCGCCGCAAAACGAAGAGGTACAAACCGGCGTCCTCCACGTGAGTACCAGCGATCCGGAAGCCGTCGAGGTCGCCATCCCCCTCATGGGTCGCGGCCACGTCAGCCCGCCGCGCATTGAGGTGATCAGCGGCGACGTTGACTTCGGCAGCGTGCCCATTGGCGAGACTTCGCGCGATCATTTGCTTCTGTGGAACCGGGGCGGCCAGCCGGGGGCCGCGGAGGTTTCTGTTGTCGCGGACGAGGGCGGTGAATTCGATCCAGCGCAGCACTCCGTGCTCGTTCAACCCGGCGCCGGCGCTAAGGTGACGCTGAGTTTCTCGCCCAGGGAAGCCGGTGTTCGCACTGCTGTGCTCCACGTCGAGGCCGAAGGCCGGCGGCAGACCGTGGGTTTGGGGGGCATAGGCCGGTTCTTCGCCCTCAGTCCGACAACCGTCGACTTCGGTCGCGTCGCCGTTGGCGAAAGCAGCCCGCGGGTCGTCGAGATCACCAACGTGGGCAACGCTGATTTCGAGATTCACCAGCTTCGCTTGACGAACACCGAATTCACCGTCCATTCCCCAATTGACGCCGGCAGTAAGTTCCTTTTGCCCGCACAAAGCCAGCGCGCTCTGCCGCTGCACCTGGCCTTCAATCCGTCAGCCCGAGGTGCGATTTCAGGAGTCTTGCGCCTCGACGGTCTGGGCGCGAATGAGAAAGTAGCGCTCGACGTCCTGCTCAAGGGCAACGGCGTGGGCGCCGAAATCGAGTTGAGCCCGACGGGGGTCGTCGATTTCGGCCACGCGGTCCTGGGAGGAGACGTGGAAAGGACCTTCGTGGCCACGAACGTCGGCGATACGGTGCTGCAAGTCGAGGCGCATCCCCAGAGCAGGGAAGCCCGCGTCGAGCCGGCGCAATTCGCGCTTGTCCCGGGGGAATCCGCAAGCCTGAGGCTCTATTTCGCGCCCAATGCCCTGGGTGAACGCCGGGGTTCCGTCTGGTTGGTCAGCAACGATTTCAAGGACCGGGCGCGGCCGCTCGAATACAAAGGCCATGGGGTACTCGCGGACGTCGATCTGGCGCAGATCGTCGAGGTCATTGTCTCGCGCGATGACGAAGCGCGTCCCCTGGCCGTCGACTGGAACAATGTCCCCATCGTGCAGAAGGACGGCGCCAAAGTCGAGGTGGTCTTCGCGATTCCGGACTCGCTGCGGCGGGCGCTGATCGGGCGTGAAATGGTTGTCGAATGGACCCGGCTCGACGAAGACTACGCCCCAAAGGGCAGTACCAAAAGGAAGAAAGTCACGATCTACGAGTCGAGCGGCGACCGCGTCCTGACCGAAGATCTCAACCTGCGGCTATCGGAAAAGGACAATCGCCGGGTGAGACTCAAAATCACAACCCGAAATTACCCGGGCGCCGCGGCGCAGAGCGTATCGCAACTTCTGGAAGCCGGCGGCTGGAAGTGGGAGTTCGAGGCCAGGCCGCTGGTTTCCTTCCTGACGATTCGGCCCGGCCGAAATTATAAGGACGCCGATGGCAACGCGGTCCGGGGCAAAACCGAGCGCCTGATTGGCCTGCCCGGGCTGGCGTTTGCCGGTTGGCACAACGTGGAAAACCCGTCGGTATCCGGCATCCACCTGACCGCGATCGGCAACGTCCTCGAAGCCCTTTCAACCGAAAACTCGCTGGCCATTTCTCTTGGCGTGGCCATCTCCTTCTACAAGGACCAGTTTCTCTTCGGCTTCGGATGGGACATCTACGACAACCGGCCCGTGGCAAAGAGGCAGGGCTCGCAGGACTACATCATGACCTTCAAGTACTCGGGTCTGTTCAGGTGAGCAGGCAGGGGTACCCCGCGGGCCGCTCACCCTGCCGTCGAGAAGCCGCAAAAGGCAGCTCTCAGCGGTCAGCCAGAAGCGAAAATCGACTCACACGGAGACACAAAGACACAGAGGAAAACCGGAAGCAGCCGAAGGGCAGGCAACCATAAGAGGCGCTGAGGCGGGATAGGTGAGACGTGAGATGATATCAGTGCCCTGCGGTTTTTGTTTTGTCGTTACGATAACGGTGGAGAAACCGGCACGGTTAACGTGAAGACACTGTGCTAACGTAATCCTCTACCGTCTTGCGGCTCACGTCTCACCGCAGTTGGAGGGGAGATGAACGGGACAGATCAGCAACCGAAGATCCTGCTTACCGGCGCCACGGGATGCATCGGCGGGCGGCTGCTCGCGGCCCTGGAAGCGGGCGGACGCGCGGTTCGCTGTATGACGCGTCGTCCGGATGCGCTGACGGGTCAGGTCGGGCCGAACAGCAGCGTTGTCCGCGGCGACTGCCTGGATCCGGTTTCGCTGCAGGGCGCATGCGCAGGAATCGACACCGCCTACTACATGGTCCACTCGATGGGCGGCGGCGCAAATTTCGAGGCTCAGGACCGCGCGGCAGCCCGGAATTTCGGCGCGGCGGCTCGGGCTGCCGGGGTGCGGCGCATCGTCTACGTGGGCGGTCTGGGATCCTCCTCAGGCCTGTCCAGGCACCTGCGCAGCCGTCACGAGACCGGCGAAGTGCTTCGGGCGTCCGGGGTGCCCGTCATCGAGTTCCGCAGCGGGATCGTGCTGGGCGCCGGCAGCCTTTCGTTCGAACTGATTCGCGCGCTGGTCGAGCGGCTTCCGGTGATGGTCTGCCCATCATGGGTCCGCACGCCCACCCAGCCGATCGCACTGGCCGACCTGGTGGCGTACCTCGCGGCGGCGCTCGACCTGCCCCACGGGGCGAGCCGTCTGTTCGAGGTGGGCGGAGCGGACGTCGTGTCGTACCGCGACGTCATGCACGAATACGCCCGATGGCGCGGTCTCCGGCGACTGCTGATTCCCGTGCCGTTGCTGACGCCGCGCCTGTCGAGTCTCTGGCTGGGTCTGACCACCCCGGTCTACGCGAGGGTCGGCCGCGAGCTGGTCGACGGACTCCGCACCGCGACCGTCGTGAATGACGCCGCGGCAAGAACCGCGTTTCCGATTCAACCGCTTGAGCTGGGTCCCGCGATTGTCCGGGCGGTTGAGGAAGAGGACGCGGCGTTCGCGGCCACGCCGTGGTCGGAGGCCACGCTTGCAGCCGCCACGCCCCTGCGCTGGGGCGGCGTCCGCATCCGCGGGCGGCTGATCCATTCGGTGTTCGTCGACCTGTCCGCCGCACCTGCTGCCGCGTTCGCCCCGGTCCGGCGCATCGGAGGCGCGAAAGGCTGGTACTACGGCGATTGGACGTGGCGCCTGCGCGGTCTGATCGATCGGATGTTGGGCGGGGTCGGCATGAGCCGCGGCCGGCGCGACGCGGAGCATCTGGCCGCAGGCGAGGTTCTGGACTGCTGGCGGGTCGAGGTATACGAACCGGACGCCCGCCTGCGCCTCAGGGCGGAAATGAAGCTGCCGGGCCGCGGATGGCTCGAGTTCAACGTCACGCCGCGAGAGGGAGGAGAATCCAGGGTGCGACAGACCGCTGTCTTCGACGCGTTCGGCCTGTGGGGACGATTCTACTGGCACGCCCTGTATCCGATTCACGTCCTGCTGTTCCGGGGGCTTCTCCGGAGCATCGCCAGACGCGCGGACCTCTCCACCCGGCCCCCTCTCCCAGGGGGAGAGGGGGAGCAGGAAAGGGGGTAGGTCCCGCGCCTTGCGGTTCCTTTTCTTGCCGGCGGCATAAAGCAAGAGCCAATTGAGCAAGGACGTCATCTACCCTCTACCGCTCTCCCCGCTTTCAGTTTTTTTTTCCTTCTTCCTTCTTCCTTCTTCCTTCTTTATTGTGGTATTGTGCCGGCGTCTGAAATCGGGTATTATTTGAAAAGGGGCCGACGGGGCGGAAGGCCGGGACTGAACCGAGTGGTTCTCGTATCGAGGGAGGCTGCCATGGCGTATCGTATCTGCCTCACGCTGACGGGTCTGTTCGCACTTTCCGGGTGCTATACGCAGATTCGGCCGCCCGAATATGAAACGGATGGCCGGGTGGGCGCGGCGTTGCCTGCGGCTAACGACACCGTTGTTGTATACAAACAGTACGTGTACAACTATTTCGATCCGTACAGGTGGGAAGCAGCGCCGTATTTCGAACCGTACTTTCCGGGATACCCGTCCTGGGCGAGACGGGGCTTCCGGTGGAGACATTCCTACTGGTCTGCGGCATACGGACCGTGGTGGAGGGGATGGATGCGGCGGATTCTCACGCGTGGACGGTTAACCGCTCCCACGTACAGGTATCGCCCGGTCGAGACTGACCCCATCGATCTTCACGAACCGCGTCTGCGCATCAGATATACCGGATTGCGGGGTGGTGAACCCGCATCGGCCGGCACAGTCCGGAAGGGAAGCGGGGTAAGAAAGACGACGCGACCGCGCCGTGGGACGATATCCGGCGCGACACGGGCAAATCCGAAACCGGAGAGATCGGGCAGCGCGACGAGAACCGCCTCGAAACCGCGCGATTCGGGCGGCAGTAAGCCGTCTTCGCAACGGGAAGAAAAAAAGCAGGAGGAAAAGCGCGAGGAGAAACGAGAGAAACAGCGGCGCAGAGGGGGGATGCGATGAGGCGAGTCCATCCTCTTGCGCTGTTGCTGGCAACGTGCGCCCTGTCTGCGCCTCTCGACGCGCAGGAGGTCGCGCTGGATGGGTTTTCGGGAATCGGCGCGCGCGCAATGGGGATGGGGGGCGCGTACGTCACGGTATCGGATGATTTCTCGGGCCTCTTCTGGAACCCTGCCGGATTGGCAAGGGCCCAACGCGGGTCGATATCGTGGGGGATGTCGCACGACCGGTTTCGGAACGAATCGCAATTCTTCAGTCGGCCTTCCGCGTTTGAGCTGAACAGCACGCGCTTCGCATCGGCGGGCGTCGTCTATCCGGTTCCCGTCTACCGGGGCAGCCTGGTTTTCGCAGCGGGTTTCGGGCGCAACCGGCACTTCGACGGAGGATTGCGGATTGATGCGTACGATGACGTCGCCGACTTCGAAAAATCGGGTTTTTCGGAAGACCGGGGCGCCTTCGGCGCGTGGACGATTGGCGCCGCAGTGGACGTGGCGCCGCGCCTCTCCGCGGGTGTTTCTCTGTACAGGTGGCGGGGAACCAACCGGTTCATGCAGGAATTGACGCTTGAAGACGTGCAGCAGGTCCACGTGGACACGGTACGTCTTTATCAGCGATTCGAATCCGACGACGAGTTTTCTGCGCTGGGGCTTCAGGGCGGCATCCGGTTCTGGCGCCCGTCGAATTTCCGGATTGGCGTAACGATTTCCGTGGCGACTCCCATTCGCGTGTCGGCCGAAGTGGCGGATGAGTTCGAAGATACGTACGAAGATCGGAAAGATACCTATCCCCGCGACTATTACGTGGACAGGTACGAGATACGGCAGCCGATCTCACTGGGATTCGGTCTGGGATGGGCCTCGAAGGGACTGACGTTGAGCGGCGACGTGCATTACGGGGACCTTCAGGAGGCCACCTACAACGTCCGGGCGCGGAACATCACGCCGCACGTGGACGATTTCCGCCGGCAATACCGAAACGCGGTGCGGATCCATCTGGGCGGCGAATACGCGTTTCCCGGGAGGGGCCTCGCGTTGAGGGGCGGCTACTATCGCGACCCGGTCCGATACGTTGGCGGCGGTTCCGTGCCCGACGTGCGAATCGAGACGGACCGCGATGCCTGGACATTTGGCATCGGCGCTGAGCTGGACCGGTATTTCGCGCTGGACGTGGCCGCTGTGTTCGGCGGGTACAGGCAGACGGAAGGCAATCGCGAAGACAGGGTGCGTACGGTACGCGCGCTGGTTTCGATGCGTGTCAACTTCGACGTGGAACGATATCGCTAAGTCCCACCCGTCAAATAACTTAGTATGATACAAAAGCCACCGCCGATTGCGTACAATCGGCGGTATTGTCGTTGAGGCATGGAACGACTCTTCAAACGCCTTCCAATTCACCGAGTTTGCGTCTTATCAGACCCATCAGGCTCTCCAATTGCCGCACCGCCTCAGCACGATCGAGGGTTGGGGGCACAACTTCCTCGCCCGTATAGCGAAACTCCACGGCAAACGGAGTGTATGTAGCCAGACTTCGGTAATTCCCGGCTTCAGCATTCAGTTCGATTAACCGATCCAACAGATAACCCAGATCATGAGTGAGAGGATAGATTTCGCCGAGCAGTGAGAGCCAGGCCTTGCAGAGCTTTTCCGCGCCCTGCTGTACGTTGAAACCGAAGTTTTCGTCAGGGAAATCGGTATTGGTGGCCATAAGGCGAACCGTCGTCAGGTCTCGCGCGGCGGCTTCGATCAGAGTGCGGGCCTGTTTAACGTCGTTCATAAAGCACCCGTCCTTCTCGTAGGGCTCGCGCTACGACGTTGTTGAGGGAGTCACGCCAATACTCGACTCGTTCCCGGCTGTAGACCAGAATGTCCTTGGGAACCTGAAAGTGAGACAGTGCATCATAGAGCCTGATTCCCTCTTCGTATCTCAACTTCGCGTTCGCGAACGGTTCTGACTCAATGACCAGAAAATCCACGTCAGAATCGTACGTAGCAGTACCGCGAGCGTACGAACCGAACAGAATCACCTGTTCGGGATCGGCTTCGTCGACGATGGTTCTTACCATCTCGTCCAGAAGGGCGTCTGTAACCTGTGTCAACTCTTCACCTCGTACGGTCGTCTAATCAGCTATGCAGTTGTTATGCCGCTGCATCGCGTATGTTCGCACGCGTTCCATGAATATCGAAACAGGCGTACTGATTGTCTCGCATGATCCGGTTCGCAACGTCCATCGCCTGTTTCTCACTCAGATATCCTTCAGCGACTTCCGCCTCCAGCCCGCGGCGAATTTCATTCCGGGCCTGGATTGAATACGCGAGCGCGCCCGTGGGCCAGCCCGTGTCGCCCCCGAACGCGAACAGCTTGTTGGCCGGGACGGCGTGCAGGAATCGGCGTAGAAAGTCCCTCGAACTATAGGGATCGATGCTCCACGCCCAGCAGAGGTCGACCCAGATGTTCCTGTAGTGCTTGGCCAGGGCGACCAGTTCATCGTTATACGGGTAGGCGATGTGCATCAGGACGAAGCGGGCGTCCGGGTACCGTGCGAATAACGCGCACATGTTCCCGGCGGCGATCCGACTCACAGGCATGCGGTCGTTGCCCGCGTAGGTTCCCGTGTGGATCTTGAACGGCAGGTTGTGTGCGACGGAGAGTTCCACGCCGCGCGCCCAGCACCAGTCACCGAGGCAAAGCCGCGTCTGCTCCGGGACGTCTTCGTCGGCCCCCTGCAGTATCCTTTCGAGCGCGCGGGCTGCCTCCGGGTCGTCGCGTTCACGCCAGTGCAGGGTCCGGCTGTACGCGTGCTGAGCCTTCACCGCGATGGCGCAGTCCGCGTATTTGGAGAAGATGCCTTCCATCGCCTGTTTGAGGGTTTCGAGACCCGTCACCTCGACGTTGGTCTCGGCGTGGATCTGCTCGAGATCGACCTGCCCGTTGCAGAACCCCGCCCATGAGAGATCGTAAAGGAAGAAATCGGGCCCTGAATCATCCGGCAGGCATGCCCATTGGAAATCGTCCGTCTGAACGTGATCCAGGTTCGCCGCGTCGCGCAGCAGGCGCAGTCGTTCCCCGGGACGCCGAAGTGCGTGTATCCTTTCCTGAGCGGACGTCATGGCGTCCGCTGTTAGAACGTCGATGCCGTACACGTGCCTGGCGATCAACCGCACCGCTTCTCCGTATCCTGTAAACTGCGTCGCTTCCCAGGCTTCCCGGATGCCCTCGAACCGCCCGGCGATGTCCGCATCCGACCCATCCATCAACCGCTTCATGGCCGCAGGAGAGGCGCCGGCCGTGTGAAGGTCGGCCGGGACGTAATTTCCGAACAGGTCCTGCAGGATATCGGGGCCTTCGTCGACCCAGTCCGGTTCCTTTCGCAGATGCTCGTGCGTATCGACCAGGGCGGTTTCCTGAATATGATGCGTCAGGTCGGTGTACATTGGCTGTCCCTTTTTACGGCTCAGGCGCGGCGCGACGGATGCGTCGTTACGATCCTGTCCAGGGCGGAAACAGGTCGTGTTCGATGTTCAAAAGATTCAGGATCCGCCCGGCGACGAAATCCGCCAGGTCGTCAAAGGTCTCGGGCTTCTGGTAGAATGCCGGCATGGCCGGCACGATTGCGGCGCCCGCCTCGGCGACGGCGGTCATGTTCCGGAGGTGGATCAGGTTCATCGGCGTTTCGCGGGGAACCAGAATCAGCGGTCGGCGTTCCTTGAGCGTGACGTCCGCGGCCCTTTCGATCAGGTTTCCCGACGCGCCATGTGCGATATTCGCCAGGTATTTCATTGAACACGGCACGACGACCATGCCCCGCACGCCCACGGACCCGCTCGCGACCGCCGCCGCCATGTTGCCGATCTGGTGGACGATCACGCTCCCGTTCGAAACCGCGGCGCCGTACCGATCAGCAAGAAAACCCTCAAATTCGGACTGCTTTCCCTTGAATCCCCCTTCCTCCCTCAGCAGCATCCACCCGAATCCGGATACAATCAGGTGTACCTCTTCCCCGTTCAGCAGCAGAGCGCGCAGGGTCCGAAGGGCATAGATGGCCCCGCTCGCGCCGGTTATCGCAACCGCAATCCGGTTCACCGCCACAACACGTCTCCAAGCGTAAAGGCGAAATAGACGGCGCTGATCGCGGCATTCACGTTCACGAATGCCACGCCGAGCCGGGAAAGGTCATCCGGCCTTACCAGCCGGTGCTCGTACACCATCAACACCGCCACCACGATCAGTCCTGCCATGTAGATGACTCCCAGCTCGAAAAACGTTCCCACCGCGGACATCAGAAGAAAGGAAATCGCGTGGAGAATCCGCGCGACGACCAGCCCCCGGGGTATTCCAAAGCGCTGCGGAATCGAATAAACCCCGTGACTGCGGTCAAACTCCACGTCCTGGCATGCATAGATGATATCGAACCCCGATACCCACGTTAACACGGCGCCGGCCAGCAGCAGGATCCCGGCGTCAAGGCGCCCTGTAATCGCAATCCATGCGCCTACGGGCGCCAGAGACAGCGCCAGACCGAGAAATAACTGCGTGGCCCACGTGAATCGTTTGGTGTAGGAATAGAAGAAGACAATGCCCAACGCCACTGGAGAAAGCGCGAAACACAGCGGGTTCAGTCGCCAGGCGGCGACGATCAGCGCCAGGGAGGAGATCGCGATCAATACGCGCACGGCGCCCGGCGAGATCAGGCCGCGCGGCAACTCTCGCGCCGCGGTCCTGGGATTCGCCGCGTCCATGTCCCGGTCCACCAGCCGGTTGAACCCCATCGCCGCGCTTCTGGCGCCCACCATCGCCACGGCGATCCAGAACACCTGCACCAGGCTGATATCCGCTTCCAGCGCGGCCAGCGCCGCGCCGCTGAAGGCAAACGGAAGGGCGAAGACGCTGTGTGAGAACTTGATCATTCGCCCGTAGGTAAGAATATGATCAACGATCATGGGTGGGACTCGACGTATACCTGGCCGTCTGCAAAAGGGTTTCGTTATCGCGGTCCGGTGTGTGCAGGGAGTTGGCGGATGTCTGCGGCCACGAATCCCTGCCTTGCGCAGGTGCCAACGGCTTGTCGAAGGCCTGTCGAACGGTCGAGAGTTATCCAGGGTGCGCAAATTGCGGGCATTTCGACATTTCGACAAGCTCAATGCAGGCATGCTCAATGACCACGCATTGGAAAGACCGTCTCGACAGGGTTGCTACGACAATTCACCCGCCGAGGGCCGCGCCGACTGCCTCATCGATGCGCGTCATGTCGGCGTCCGTCAGTTCAACCCGCGCCGCGTTCACGTTGTCCTCCAGGTGTCGCATTTCAGTTACGCCTGCAATGACAGACGGCACCTGCCCATTGGCCAGCAGCCAGGCAATCGCGAGTTGCGCGAGGGAGATTCCCTTCGATTCCGCCACCGCCAGCAGCCCTTCAACGGCCTCCAGATAGGGTTCGGTCAGAAACTCGGCCTCGTCGCCGTCGTCGATGATCCGTCCTGACGCCTCCTCCAGCCTTCCCTTGCGGTACCTGCCCGTGAGCAGGCCGCTTGCGAGCGGATAGTAGGGGATCACACCCACGTCAGCCCTGGCCGCCGCCTTCAGGAAATCCGACCCCCTGCCTCCGTCCTCGGACGCCACCGCGTCCTGTTGCACCAGATTGTAACGGTTTTGCACGGCCACGATCCGGCGTGACACGTCCTTGCCTACCCTTTCCAACGCAGCGATTACATTCGCCATCTGCTTCGCGGAGTGATTGGATACCGCCAGGTACCTTACCTTTCCCTGTGATACGAGATCGTCGAACGCGCCCCATGTTTCTTCGATCGGAACCCGGTAGTCCCCGTCGTCGCCGGCGCCGCTCTGGTGCAGATAGAGCAGGTCGATGTAGTCCGTCTGCAATCGCTCCAGGCACTTGTCCACGCCAAAGTGGATATACGTCCTGGATGCGCCGAGTTGATTCGGCGTGAAGTCGGCCTCCATGGCGTGCTCCGCGCGCACCGGGTTGTGAATCTTGGTCGCCATCACGACCTGTTCCCTGACCGTACCTGGACGAGCGGCGAAATAACGCCCCAACAGACGCTCCGAATTGCCCGACGCAAGATTGTAGGAACACGCGGTGTCCCAGTGAAAGACACCCAGTTCCAGGGCCCGGTCCAGGACCTCGAACCCCTTGTGATCCCCGATGCGGGACCCGTCGTAAACCGGATCGCCCCACTTCCACGTTCCCAGCCCGATAACGGACACGAACAGGCCGGAGTTCCCGACACGCCGGCATGGCATGCCTCTGAATTCCTCTGCCATTTCACAAGCCTCCAATGGTGAATGGTTTCGATCATCGCAAATCGTACAACGTCAGCGGGCGCAATCGCTATCGTCTCTCCAGATCCGGATGTTGTCTATGCCAATCCGTCGCCTGCTCGTAGGCAAGGCCCACGTTCAGAAGCGTCGCTTCGTCGTAGAGGTTTCCGATGAGCGTCAGTCCTCGCGGCATGCCGTCTGTGAACCCGCACTTCAACGTCAGCGCGGGATGCCCGGTGAGATTGGTAATTGTGAGACTCGCGCCGGCGTCTCCGGGCGCCAGCAGTACGTCCCAATCCTTCATCAATACCTCGAGATCGCGAATCATCAGGGACCGGACCTGCTGTGCGCGCAAATATTCCACGGCGGGCACCATCCGAAAGCTGCGAAGTACCGTCGGCCAGGAGCTGTTGTCCGCGTCTGTCATGGCGTCCAGTTCGCCCGCCCGCGTCGCGCTGTCGAACGCGGCCGCCGCTTCCACGCAGAGCATCATCGAAACCGCGCCGTGTGGGCACTCCGGAAGCGTCACGGGTTGAACGCGCATTCCGAGTTCTTCAAGCTTCCGGAACGCGGCTTCGTAGACGGCACGCTCTTCGGCGCCCTCGACGTCGTCGAATTCCCGCTGGATGAAGCCGACTCTCAATGCCCTTACATCCGGGGCTGCGGGCCAGTTGAACGGCGCGTCCACCACGGATCGGTCTCTCCCGTCCGGTCCGTGGATGGCGCTGAACACGGCCGCGCAGTCTTCGACGCCACGGCACATCGGACCCAGTTTGTCCATGGTCCAGGCAAGCGCCATCGCTCCGTAACGGCTCACGCGACCGTATGTTGGCCGCAGCCCCGTTACACCGCAGGTATGGCTCGGCGAGACGATCGATCCCTGCGTTTCCGAACCGATGCTGAATCCAACGAGGCCGGCGGCGGTCGCGGCGGCGGGACCGGCCGAAGACCCGCTCGAGTCCGTCTCCGGATTCCATGGGTTCCGGGTCATCCCCCCGAACCAGTGCGGCCCCATGGCGAGCGCTCCGGTCGAGAGCTTGGCCGCGAGGACCGCGCCCGCGTCCCGAAGCCGTTCCACAACGGCCGCGTCGGTCTCACCCGTTTGCTCCTTGAATGGCGTGGCGCCCCACGTGGTCCGGATCCCCTTTGTGGATAGCAGGTCCTTGGCGCCCCACGGAATCCCATGAAGCGGACCGCGGTATTTCCCGGCCGTGATCTCCGCCTCGGCGGCCCTGGCCTGCGCCATCGCCAATTCTTCGGTACGTGAAACCACGCAATGCAGCTTTTCGCCGAAAGCATCCAGCCGATCGAGGTAGAGCCTGGTGAGCTCCACGGGAGACACCGCCCTGGATTTCACCAGGCGCGCCAGCGCGCTTACCGGCAGAAAGGCCAGATCGTCCCCGGATACCGGTCGCTCGACCATGGAGGCGGTCAGCCTGAACGCACGCTGTTCTCCCGACGGCGGCGGTTTCACGCCCGGAAGGAATACCGACGCCGGGCTTACGTCGTAACCCACGTGGACCTCGCGGAGTTCCCGGTACCGGAGTCGATATTGCTCGACGTCCCGTCGCATGTACCCGCGCTGCGCTTCGGTAAAGCGGATCCCGCTCAGCTGCTCCGAACCCGCGATCCTGGCGTCTACGACAGCTGCCTCCGCCTCCGCGATGCCGTGCAGCGATACGTGCCGAATCTCCGTATCGACGTCCGGGCTGCACCCTTCGCCAATGTGTCCATGAGTGTAGACCAGATTGGGTACATCCACGCGATTGTGTCCGGTCTGCCGTTCGAGGGAGGGCAGCCAGTTCGAGGCGTCCGGTTCGTCCGACGATACCCTATAACCCGAGAATGTCTCTCCACCGTCGCGGGAGGTAAACAACGCGATCTCGTTGCTGGAATCCGACCAACCGCCGCCTGCCCGGCAGACCGGGACCGCGGCGTAGATGACGCCGTCGTCCGCGATGCTGAGCGCACACACGTCCGACGTTTCGCACGGGCCGTAGAGCCGCTCCGCCTCCGGCATCAGCGAGACGACCCGCCAGTCGTTCTTCCTTCTGGTGTAGAAAAACGTCTCCGCCGCGCCGCATTCGCGACGGTTCAGCGTAAAGCAGAGCGATCCCCGGCCGCCGGTTACGACGTTACCGATGCGCACGTCGAGACCTTCATCGAATTCGATGACGCAGGGTGAAGCCGGGGTTGTGGGCAGAGACAGGGCGGTTCCGTCCACCGTTGCCCAGGTCCCGCCTCCGTCGCGGGATCGCATCAGGCCGAACCCCCGGCCGCGTGTATCGCTGGTATCCGCTTCGGTTGCCCGCACGATATGATAGGCCAGATAGAGCGTTCCGCTCTTGTCGATGTGTAGCGCGTTCTCGAATTGCGTATACGCGGGCGGCCCTTCCGGGTCGACGAGCTTCACCGGGTCCGTCCACTCGTCCCCCGTTGGCTTTTTCTGATACACCAGGGACCATGGCCGTTCCGCCGCGTAAGACCCGCGGTAACAGGCGTGCAACGTATCGTCGGCGTCGCACACCAGGCTCGGATAGGTCGCCGTCGTTCCACCGAACGAAGGCTGTTCCACCCACGAGGTTGAGGTATTGGGGCGCCGGCTCACCACGTGCCGGATCGGGTTGTGATGGGGTCCGAACGCCAGATGCAGGTATCCCTTTGAATCCAGCGCAAAGGCCGCGCCGGCGTGGTTGTCGTCCCCGGTTCCGACGTAGACCGGCTTTCCCCAGCGCCTGGTCCCGTGATGATAGGTACGGACGTATATCCTGCAGATCTGGTCCAGCCAGGCCACGTGGGTCTTGCCCCCGTGCGTCAGGATCTTGTTGCTCATCGTGTACGCGGTTCCCCGCGTGGAACCCGTTGTGGAAAGCACCTTGTGTTTCATAGTCTCCGCTCTTGCCGTTCCCTCGTTCTCTCGTCTTCTCGTTCCCTCGTGCCTTTGTCGTTACTCGTCCACGTCTATTCTCGCCACCCATCCCGAGGTCGCGTCGCAATAGAGAAACCCGTCTTTGCAGCGGGAAAGCCCGTGCGGCTCGGGTTGAGACGCCGGGACCCTGATCTCTCCCAGAACAGTCCCGGATTGCGCGTCCAGTTTCACGATCGACCGCTCCGACGTATGAACCACCCAAACCCCATCTGTAACGCGTACGACGCCGTGCGCCCGTTCGTAAGGAAGGGAAAACACGCGCTGGATGGACCAATCCGAGATCCGCACCTGAGTCAGGGTCTGGCTCTTCAAGGTGGTCAGCCACAATGTACCCGGTTCAAACGCATCGTATTCCAGCCCGTGCGTTCCGCCGCCACCCGGCAACGGCCACCGCCCCTGTGTCTCTCCGGTCTTCGGATCCACCCGCAGAATCTCGCCCGAATCCGCGTCGGTGTTTCGCGGCGCCCGCCACTTCTCCGCGGAACCATTGGCCGCCAGCCAGAGCGATCCGTCCCCCCAGGCCAGCCCGCTGGTGTTGGATGACTCGGTCGACACTTCAGACCGCAGCCGCAGCATCCCGTACTCGTCCGCTTCCGAAACGCCCAGCAGCGCGACGCGATCCGTTACCTGGTCCACCACCCGGATGCCGTCGGCGGTTGCCTGCACGCCGTTCGGCATTCCGTACGGCGCCCGGAACCAGCGTTCGATTTTCATTTCCATACCGAAATCCTGCCGAAAGTGTGCTTCTTGCCCGCGTGATCTCCTCGGGGCCGAAATTGCGGCTGACGTCGAGGTTCCCTCAAGCGACCCGACAGTCGGCGACCTCGAACAGCCGGTGCTCCACCCACGGGTGCTCGCAGCAGGGGCCCCGGGCAAACCACGCCAGTCCGTTTGACGGCTCCAGCACGATGCCGCAGATCGTCTGCCCGCATCCGTCCACGCTGTGCCGGCAGATCGAAACGGGGCTGTTTACGTGGTCTTCCAGCGCCGACATGATCGTGTGGGCGCCCGGGTCGGCAGATCTCCGCAAAAGCCTCGTGGCACGGCCCCATCTTGCAAGGCTCTGGCCCTGTTGATCGTAAGCCCGACGCTCGAGCGGTTTCAGACGGTCTGCGAGGTAGTGGTTCGAGTGCGCCATGGGACCGTCGAACGGGCTGGTTGCCTCGTAATCCGAGGCGGTGGTTTCCAGGTTGTAAATCTCGCCGTGCCGGTCGCACAGAACATAGTTCATTCCCGACGCGCGACGCGACGAGACGACCGCGTCGATAGCGTCTCCAATGACTGAAGTGGCAAGGATCCGCCGGATCACGAAAGGGTAAGGTACGCCTGGCCCGGCGTCGCCCGGGACGAGGTTGTTGATGACAACGCCGATGCCTTCGCTGTTCAACCCCGCACACCCAAGCATCCCGGCCGTTGTATACATCAGCGCGTCCGGGCCGTCGCCCGTGATCTTCAAGAGTGCGGCCGACCCATAGAAGATCTCGGCCAGGTCGTAATTCTGGCCGATTGCGGCTATGCCTCCGCCTTCCATCTCCGGGATCATAAACGTCGTGCAACCCGCCTCGATGAACGTCGGAGAGAGATGGTCGATAATGTCCAGAAAGCCGTTCAGCGCCAGGATCTCCTCGTACGGCACGCCGGCGCCCCTGGCGATTCCTCTCGCCTCTTCCACGAGGTCCGGGGCGTATGCTTCCGCGGGCTCTGCGTAGGTCGCGGAGATTTCAAGCACCCGTGTCCTGCTCAACACGGGCACGCCATGGTCCCGGCTGGTGCGCTCCAGATAGTCAAAATAGGCCGGAAGCAGCGTGCGAATCGCTTCCCGGTAGAACTCTCCGTGCGATTGCCCGCGATTCACGGGCGATCCGGAAACTTCAAGAAGAGGAAATCCGTCGTTCATTTTCGTTCTCCTCGATCAGCGGGACGGAGGCGTCCCGATCCGGAATTGTTCACGAGTCGCCATCCACAGTTTCTTCGTTTTCCACGGCATCCCGCGCCTGTAGTTTCCTCGCCGTCTTCGGCGACCCGATGTAAAGGGCTTCGTAGGCCGCTCTCGAACTGGGAAAGGGTCCTTCGTGCCGGGTGCCGTGCCACTGCAGATTCGTGAACATCGGATTGGTCAGCCCCGTTTCCGCCTCCCGCTTCGAAATCCACGCGTCCATGCGGGCTCGGAGCATCCGCGCGATCTCCGGTTCCCGGTCCGCAAGGTTCGTGTTCTCGGCCGGGTCTTCCACGAGGTTGTACAACTCGACCTCGGGTTTTCCGTGGAAATCGGGCTCGAGCGCCACAATCAGCTTCCACTCGGACGTGCGCCACCCGTGCTTGCGCATCCAGGTGGCCTCGGTGATATAGAATTCAGACCGGTTCGATGCGCGCGTTCCCTGTATCAGCGGCAACAGGCTGTCTCCGTCGAATTCGATCCTGGTCGGGATTTCCAGGAGTTCCAGCAGGGTCGGCACGAGATCGGCGTGACTCGAATATCCCGTCACCCGCCGTCCGTCGGGCAACACGCCCGGGAGGCGCAGAATCAGCGGCACGTGCAGGGTGCAGTCGTACATCCCGTGATGATCGAAGTAACAATCGTGATCGACCAGCGTCTCGCCATGGTCTCCGTTGAATACCACGAGCGTATCTTCCGTCAGCCCCAGTTCCTCCAGGCGCGTGAGGATCCGCTGGATGCAGGCATCCATATACGCGATTTCGCCGTCGTATTGTGCGATCACGTAGTCTGCGTCCGTGATGCCGGGCGGCATCCAGCTGAGATGAAAGTCGCGAAACGGTTTGAAATTTCGCACCGGCTCCATCGACGTCTTCGTGGGATCGCACGGATCGCCGCTGTAGAACATCGTATCGTACGGCGGGGGCGGCAGGTAGGGCGCGTGTGGATCCATATGGCGCAGAAACAGGAAGAAGGGTCGGTCTGCCGAGGCGAGCCGTTCCAGTTCCGGAATCGTCACGTCGTTCAGCCATTCGGCCTTGCGCAGGGGCCGCTGCTCCCACGAGCCCCACGCCTCGTAGTTCAGGTATTGGTCGAACCCGCGGGAACCGGGGTTGCCCGTGAAACCGACACATGTCGTATCGTAACCGGCGTTACGCAGAATCTCGGGCAGGCTTGTCACCTCGGGCCGCAGCCCGCCCTGGTGGCGCAATGCCACGACCTGTGTGGTAAAGCAATCCATACCGGTCAGCATGGACGCGTAGGCCGAGGTCGTGGGGATGTGCGGGCTGTAATTCTTCTCGAACAACACCCCCTGTGCGGCCAGCCGATCCACGTATGGGGTTGTCAGCCGTTCGTACCCGTAACAGCTCATGTGGTCGGCCCACAGGCTGTCCACCCCGAAAAACAGCAGATTCCGTTTGCCCATTTTCTCTGAACCCCTTCGCCCGTTTCGGAATCAGTCCTGCATCAGCGGCAGCCTCACCGGCCGTCCGGTTTCGTAACACTGCAGGGCGGCAAACGCGATTTCGTGCGTGACAATCGCGTCGTCCAGGTTGCAGTGCGATTCCGTATTCGTCTGAATGCATTCGACGAAGTGGTCCATCTGCCCCTGGAACGGATGATGGGTCACGTCCGCGCTATCCGGCAGGATGGCCGGGATCTCCACCCAGTTGTTCTGTCCCGGATACTTGTGCGACCAGACCTTGTTATCCTTAACGGTGCCTTTGTTTCCGAAGATCTCCACCGGGAACGTGTACGGCATGATGCACCCGTAGTTCACCGAGACCTTTCCGACCGCGCCGTTGGAGAACTTCACCAGGGCGACTTCCAGGTCGTCGTATTCCAGCGGCAGGCCGTCCACCCACTTGTTGGCCAGGTAGTCGAACTCTTTCTTGAGACCTTTGCGATATCCGCCCGAGTAGGCGAATACCTCCATGGGTTGCGCGGCCTCGAACTCTCCCTGGGCCGCGAACCAGCGCAGCGAGTCGATGGCGTGGCATCCGCCGGTCAAAAACGCGCTCACGCCCGTGCTCGTTTTCCTGGCCTCGTCCCAGCCCGTCCACCAGCTTGCAATGTCGTGCTGGTAATCGGCCTCCACGTAGAAGACGTCTCCCAGGGCGTCGTCGGCCACCATGGATTTGATGGTCTCGAACAGCGGATTCCAGCGGAGCACGAAACTCACCACCGTCCGTACGCCCGTCGTGCGCACGGCGCCGCGCATGGCCCGGATTTCGTCCAGGCTGTTGGCGATGGGCTTCTCGATGACAACGTGTTTCCCTGCCTCCGCCGCTGCGATCGTGTTTTCCGCGTGAAAGCGCTGCGGGGTACAGACGCACACGACGTCCACGCCGTCGTGCGCCAGGGCCCGCTCGTAGTTGTCGTACAGCCCGATGCCTTCCAGGCCGGCCTCTTCCGCGCGAGTCCGCGCGCTTGCCAGTTTCCGGCTGGAAACCGCCACCACTTCGGTATGCGGATTGTTGGTAAAGGCCATGATGTGCTGCGTGGACACCCAACCCGCGCCGTGAACCAGAACCCCGAGTTTATCGGCCATCTCGAACCTCCCTGGAATGTTTACCGAACAGCGGGTAACCGGGATCGATTCAGCGGTTACCCTCAATCCGGTATATCGACTACAACCGTGACTGATCGAATAGCGGCACGTGGGACGGGGCCGCCTCGCCGACGTCCGGCGAACCGCCCGTTACCCGCCTGTCGCCAATACATCTAAAGGTCTAGCGAGGCTGCAAGCACCGCCAGGCCTTCCAGGTCGCTGCCCCGCCGACCAGCAGCAGGGCGGCGTTTCCAAGCAGTTTCAGCCCGTCCGCGTCCAGGCCGCTTTCGAGCAGGAAAGAAGGCGCGACTGAGATGATGATGACGGCGGCGTAGAACGCGGCGAACGACATTGACACGACGCAACCGACGCGGACAACCTTGCCGGACAGCCTTCCCAGGGCAAAGGAACAAGCGGCCCACAGCGCGCCGACCGGCAGCGCCAGCAGCAGCAAAGCGGCCAGCGGGACGCTGACCGCCAGTGCGACACAGACCATGATGGCGCTGCCCGTATCGCCGCCTGCGAGATCGCCCGCCCGTGCTGCCAGCATCAGCGCGTAAAAGTAGAGACCGTAGATTCCCGACGCCATGGCGTACCAGGGCAGAGCAGCGGCAATGAGCAACGCAACGCGAGCCAGCAAGCCGGGACGACGGCGATGATTCGCGGCGCGACTCCGAGGAGCGGCGCCGCCATCGTTGCGAAAGTTCATGGCTGACCGTCCGGGATGAAGACGCCGTGACAGAACCGGCCCGATGGAACGTAAGATTCCGCATCGGCAAACGGACACGTAACCTAATGCCAGAGCCGAAGCGCCGCAAGCGGAATAGAGGTCTGCGAGGGAGAGGGGGCCGGGTGGAGAGGTTCCGCCAGGAGAGGTCGCCGCTTGCGCAGGGTTTTTTGCGGTCGGAACCGCATTTGACTTCGAGAAGCATACCCGATATCTTGAACGAAGCAACCACGTACGGAGAGATCCGAGCCGTCCAATAGGGGATTCGTTTTGCTTCCGAGCATAACGCCGCTGAGACCGTACTTCAGAGAGATGATCTGGGGCGGCCGCAGGCTGGGGGATCAGTATAACAAAGCTCTGCCGACCGGCAGGAATATCGGCGAGTCCTGGGAGGTTTCCACGTGCCCCGGCATGGAAAGCGTTGTTGCGTCCGGTCCGTTTTCAGGACGGCCCCTGCGCGATCTGGTCGAATCGCACGGCCCCGAGTTGCTCGGCCGCGAGGTCTTCGAACGATACAACGGTGAATTCCCGCTGCTCGTCAAGTTACTCGACGCCCACCAGGACCTTTCCATTCAGGTGCACCCGGACGACGCGTACGCGCGGATGAAGCAACTTGGAAGATTCGGAAAGATGGAAGCCTGGTACGTGCTCCGGTCCGAAAACGGCCGCATCGCCTGCGGACTGAAGCCCGGGGTTGACATGGCCGCGTTCACAGATGCCGTAAACTACAACAGGGTCTCCGATGCCGTCGAGTATTTCGACGCACGTCCCGGAGACGTCGTCTTCATCCCGCCTGGAACCGTCCATGCCCTGTGCTCCGGGGTCATGGTATACGAGGTCCAGCAGTCCAGCGACGTCACCTTCCGCATTTACGACTACAACCGCCCCGGGGCCGACGGGAAACCCAGGGAACTGCATATTGACGACGCCCTGAAGGTCATCGATTTCGAAGGGCCGCGACGAGAGCCCGTCGCCTCGTCCACGCTGCCCTCGACAAGCCCCGGCCGGGCCGTTCTCGTCGAGTCCGAACACTTCCGGCTGGAACGGTGCAGTCCATTGCAGGCCCGGACCCAACATCCCCCGTACCCGTCGTTGGCCGCGCTTACCTTTCTTTCGGGCAGTGCCGAAATTCAGGGAGGCAGTATCGCCTGCCGCGCCGGGAAGGGCGACACCCTTCTTATCCCTGCCGGCCGGGACTTCGCCGTAATCCAGGAGGGTGATATCCCTCCCGAATACCTCGTGTCGTCGGTGCCCTGATCCGTCGCCGCTGATGACAAGACGAAGCCCCGGAGAAGCGATTCTCCGGGGCTTTCTGTTTTGCATGGCCGCGAGACACGTCTGTTCTTTCTCTACTCCTCCCCGTCGTAATAGTCCGCGTCGGTCATGCGCCCGAGTTTGCCCGGCGGCCGGATGGCCCATTTGTCCGAATCGGGATAATAGCAGGGGTCGCACACGGGATTGTCGGCAATCACGTAGTAGATCAGGTCCTCGTCTTCACTCGGATTGCGGACGTGGTGCGCGGTCCCCGGCGGTTGAACGAACACGTCATCGGCCTTGACCTCGAACGTGCGGTCGTTCCGCCTGACGACGCCGCGGCCGCTGACCACGATGTAGAATTCCCACTGAACCTGGTGCGCGTGGTAGGGAAAATTGGTCATCCCCGGCTTCAAGCGCACCCAGTCGATTTCGAACGGCCGGTCCCCGGTTTCGAGCGATCCGGACACGTCCTTTCGCGACACCTGGAACGTCCCTTTGGGGGAGTGGTGGGATCGTTCTTCGATTTCCGCCAGGTTGATCTTTTCTTTCATGATATCACTCCTCCCAATCGGGTGATGCCGTCAGCGTTGTTTCATCCAACCACATGCCACGCGAGCCAATTCATCGAGTACGGGTTCGTCGGACGTCCTTCGTTTCAGCACCTTGAACCCGTGATCCGCGGTGTCCACCACGTGAAGCCTGGCGCCTTCCAGTTTCCCCACCACCGGCTCCAGCAGAGCCAATTTCGCCATCTTGTCCCGCTGTCCGGACAGAAACAACATGGGCGCCGGCACGTCCTGCAGATGCTCGGCGCGGTCCGCGTTCGGCTTGCCGGCGTGCAATGGAAACGCGAAGAAGACAATGCCCTTCAGCCCGTCTATCGGCTCTTGCGCACAGGCCATGGAGACCATGCGCCCGCTCATGGAGTGCCCCCCGGCGAAGACCGGGAGTCCATCCGCGTGATTCATCGCCGTCGTGACCGCAGCGCGCACGGTGGCGAGGCGCACCTTCTCGCCGTCCATGCCCCCGCCTTTTTCGGAATAAGGATAGTTGAAACGGAACGTGGCGATGCCCGCGTCGTTCAACGCGTCGCTCAGGTCCTGCATGAACGAATGGCGCATATTCGTGCCCGCGCCGTGGCCCAGCACCAGCAGCGCCTCGGCGCCGTGCGGCAGGGCGAACAGCGCCGAGACCTCGCCCTTTTCCTCGGTCGCCAGAAATCTCAATTCTTCGGCTTCAACAGCCATTTTCTACCCTTCGTTAGCGGATCATGACCCCCACTTAATCCGCGAATCGTCCGGCGTGCCGCACGCGGGACCGCCGAGGTCGTCGGTCAACTTCAGCCTCGCGACGATGGGCTCGTCCGACTCAAGCGCCTGTTCAATCTCCGGCCATTCGAGGTGGGTAAGGCGGATCTTCAATCGACGGAACATCGCGAACTGCTCAGGTTCAGTCTTTACGCCCCATGAGAGATAGAAAAACCTGTCCGCCGGCCTGCCCTGGGCGTACGGACCCAGAAAGTTGGGGGACCCGTCGGGTCTCGTTCCGATCCTGAATTCCGGACGGAACACCACCCAATGCCGGCTGGCCGGGACCTGCGCGATAACCTCCGTCCCGCGCTGGATTCCGAGATAGACGGGCTCCTTGACTTTTGGCTTGTGTTTGTAAGGATCTTCGAAACGGAGCCCCGGCAACTGCGAGCACATCACTTTCAATTTCAATTTCCTGTCGGACATCGTCGTCCCTTCAATCCAATGATACTGATGCCGGCATCGGTGTTTTACGATAAGCGACCCCTGGCGGATTTACAACCCAAATTTCAACTGTGGCGACTGTCGATTGTGTGCCACATGCGCGCAGCGGATTCACATGTCGGCAGGAGATGAAAATACCCCCGTACCATAGTCGGCGCAGTCGAAGGATGAGGAGTGAATTAATGACAAAAATAAATTATTGATATTATTATAGATAAATGCAAGATCCTTAATTTTCACTCGCCTTCAGGCGTAAATAGTGCGAACCCACATCCGGCTGGCACGGTTCTTGATTTAATTACCTCTGCGTAAAAATTACGTGCGGAGGGACCGTATGCGTCGTGCTGTCGGTTTCGTGATCATATTCCTCCTTGCGCCGGGGACTTCAAGTGCACAGGAGTTGGGTGCGAGTTTCTCTGGCGGTTATTCCATTCCTGGCGTCAGTCGGCTCTACTGCGGCAACGTTAGACCCGGAGATCGGGATCTGCGGGAACTGCGGACCGCGTGGCTCTACTGCGGTAGAGACAGCGAGGGGGATCTGCTGACCGCTCAAACGAATTTCCCTCGCATAAATGCAGGGCTTGTTCTTGCCGGGGACCTGTTCTTGCACGTCAATCAGTTCGATATGGGAATCGGAACCGCCATGTTTTCCAAAGGCGGGATCCCCGGCTCGTTAATCTCTGCGAACGACCTCAAGGAGAGAGTCGAAACGAAGGATTTCACCAGGTCTTTCAGGGCAGTGTTTGTATTCATCCGGGGACGTGCGATGACGGACTCCACGTTAACGCCCACTCTTGGGTTCGGTATTGGCATATACGGGCTTCGGGAAAGCGAACCCGACGAGCGCCTCAATTGGGAAAATGGTCCGTTTTTCCAGCTCGTCGCGGGCGGCGAAGCCCGGATAAGGAAGAGTTCTTCCAGAGTTTTCACGGAATTCAGATTAAATCTCGCCGTATTCGACGAAATGCCGGAACCCGGCCTGGATATTATCAGATGTTGTGGATGGAACCAGGCCTACGTATCGTGGACTTTCGCCATCGGCCTGAGGTTCGCCCGATAGCCGCCAATTGACGCCTATATAGGCTTTTCTTGCCAAATTTCGTCTTGAGAAACTTGCCGGTTCAATTAGAAAAATCGCTTGAAAAATGGCGCCTTTTTGGATATCATTAACTCAATGAAGGATTCGTAAGCCAGGCCGGTCACAGGATGAGAAGACAGGTTCGGACAGTGCAGGTCGGCAGAGAGACGGATGTCCGATAGCATTTCGGGTAAGCTGGCAATTCTAGAAGCAACGATTTCTTGTTTGGGCACGTAGCAGAAAAAGTACGGCAGTATCTAAAGACGGAAAGCGCATCGGTGGAGTGGGTATCAATTTGGAGCGTCAAGGAAGACGAGCGGCTCTGGTTCAAAATTGTCTCTCTGGTGCTCTTCGCGGTTGGTCTGATCTTTCGAATATGGATATTCCAAGACTGGCAATGGAGCTTTGGATTTCTAAAGGACCTTATTGCCGTCGGTGTCCTGGCTGTTACGTCTGCATATTTCCTTAGTGGAGGCAATAGACGCAATGGGCGCAATAACTGAATGGGTAAAGGCGAGAAATCTGAAGAAGGGCCTGGAAAGGGGCCGTCAGGAAATGCGGCAGCAGGTCGAAGAATGGATCGCCGAGGAGAAGGCGAAAGGGACACAATTCCAAACGCCGCCGCCCTTCGACCAGAACGGTGAGCCGCCACGGCAGTGAGGTCCCCGTATATTTGACGTTCGCCAAGTGTGCATGGAACAATAATGCCCATACGTAATCTGGTATGGGCATTATTCTTTAGTTCTTGAATTGCGTCGATTCAACCGTTCAGCAAATCGCACAATTCCTTAGCGCACCGATCTTTATTTTTCGCGTCGGCTCCTTTCTCCGCCGTCCCTAACCACCACGTCTGGCGCCTGGCGGCTTCCCTCTCTTCTGCATCCTCGCCCAGGTATCGCGCAGCGTAATCGTCCGGTTGAAGACGGGCTTTTCGGGCGTCGAATCGGGGTCCACGCAGAAGTATCCCAACCGTTCGAACTGATATCGGCGACCGGGTTCAGCCCCCTTGACCGTGGACTCCACAAAACAGTTCCGCCGCACCTCCAGGGAGTTCGGGTTCACCGTTTCGCCGACGTCCCCGCCTTCGGCCGCGTCCATCGGATTCTCGGCGTTGAACAGGCGATCGTACAGGCGCACCTCCGCCTCAACCGCGTGCGTGGCGGACACCCAGTGGATGGTGCCCCGGACCTTTCGGCCGTCCGGCGTCGACCCGCCCCGGCTCTCCGGGTCGAACGTACATCGCAGTTCCACAATCTCTCCGTTTTCGTCCTTTATCACGTCCGTGCAGGTGATATAACACGCCGCCCGCAGCCGCACCTCCCGCCCGGGCGCCAGCCTGCGGAACCTGCGTGGCGGATCCTCCATGAAGTCGTCCCGCTCGATGAAGACCACCCTGGCAAACGGCACGCTGCGCGTACCGGCGGAAGGATCCTCGGGATTCACCTGAGCGGGGAACGCTTCCTCCTTGCCCTCCGGGTAGTTCTCGATCACCACCTTCAGCGGATCGATCACCCCCATCACGCGGTGCGCGTGTCGATTCAGGTACGACCGGATATGAAACTCCAGGAGGTCGATCTCCGCGGTTGTATCCCGTTTGGACATTCCCACGCGGCGGATGAAATTCCGAATTGCTTCTGGGGGCACGCCCCTGCGGCGCAATCCCGCCAGCGTGATCAGCCTGGGATCGTCCCATCCGGCAAGCAGCCCGTTTTCGATCAACGGACGCAGGTGTCGTTTTCCCACCACCGTATGCGTGACGAACAGCTTTGGGAACTCAATCTGCCGCGAAGGGAAAATCCCGAGTTCGCGGATATACCAGTCATAGAGCGGGCGGTGGTCTTCGAATTCCTGCGAACACAGGGAATGCGAAACCCCCTCGATCGAGTCCGACTGCCCGTGGGTAAAATCGTACATCGGATAGATGCGCCACGCATCGTTCCGGCGGTAGTGAGACGCCCGGAGGATGCGAAACATCACAGGATCGCGCATGTTCAGGTTGGGCGATGCCATATCGATCTTCGCCCTGAGCGTTCGTGCGCCATCGGGAAATTCACCGGCCCGCATCCGCGCAAACAGGTCCAGGTTCTCTTCGATGGACCGGTCTCGATAGGGGCTTTCTCTTCCCGGTGAGGTCAACGTGCCCCGGTACGTCCTGGTCTCTTCCGTGCTCAAATCACACACGTAGGCTTTGCCCTTTTCGATCAATTTGACGGCGAGTTCGTAGAGTTGCTCAAAATAGTCAGAGGCGAAATAGAGCCGGTCCTCCCAGTCAAACCCCAGCCACCGGATATCCCGCTGGATACCGTCGACGTAGCTGGCCTCTTCCCTGGTGGGGTCGGTGTCGTCAAAGCGGAGATTGCAGACGCCGCCGAACTCCTCGGCAACCCAGAAATTCAGGCAGATCGCCTTGGCGTGGCCGATGTGAAGATGCCCGTTCGGCTCGGGAGGAAAGCGCGTCATCACGCTCTCGTACCGGCCGGCGGCGAGATCCTCCCGAATCGCGTCGCGGATAAAATCGGAGGGGACTTCGGCTTCAACGTCGGGCCGGCTCGCGTTGCCTTCGTTCATGGATGACACCTCATCCCGGTGATTCGGACTGCAACCGGATAAGTCGGAAATACCCGGTGGGATCGTCCGAAGGACGCAATTTGGATCCCTGTGCAGGTACAATATATGGGCCGCAGCGTTACGGGGCAAACTTTCAATGGAAAAGCGGCAAAAATCAGCTATCAGAAAGAGCAGCTTTCAGCCCTCAGCCTTCAGTCAGTTTTTCCTTCTTCCTTCTTCCTCTTTCTTACTCCCCGATCCATTCCGGCGCCGTGAACAGGCTGCTGACCGATTCGCCGTTGTGAATTCTGCGAATGGCTTCCGCGAGCAGGGGCGCCACGGACAACGTCGTCAGGCTCGCGTCAGATTGAATCCCTTCGGGCCGCGGGACCGTATCCGTTGTCACCACCTCGCGAACCTCCTCAAGTGCGCAGAAGCGCTCCAGCGCGTTGCCCGTAAACAGGCCGTGCGTGCACGCGATCGTGACGTCGCCAACCCCCCGGTCCCGCAGGCGGTGGATCAACTCTACGATGGTCCCGCCGGTGGCGATCTCATCGTCCAGAACGATGACCCTCTTGTCGTCCACGTCGCCCACGATCGCGTCGATCACCACCTTCACGTCGGAGATGCGGCGCTTGCTGCCGGCGGCCACGGGCAGCCCCAGTATCCTGGAAAAGTGGGCGGCCTCTTTCGCCCGGCCGAGGTCGGGGGATACCACCACCGTATTTTCCAGATTCCGTCCCTGAAAGTGCCCGGCCAATATATGCAGCGCGTTGAGGTGGTCCACAGGTACGCTGAAGAAGCCATGCACCTGGGCCGCGTGGAGCGTCAACGTGAGCACGCGGCTGGCGCCGGCCGTATGGAGCAGGTCCGCGACAAGCCGCGCCGCGATGGAGATCCTGGGCGCGTCTTTCTTGTCCGAACGCGCATATCCGAAATAGGGGATAACCGCCGTCGTCCGCGCCGCCGATGCGCCCCGGGCCGCGTCGAGCATCTGCAACAGCTCCATGAGATGATCGTGGACCGGCATCACCATGGGCTGTATGAGAAACACGTCGGCTTCCCGGCAGTTGGCCTCGAGTTGCACCTGGATGCATCCGTTGCTGAAACGATTGACCGTGCTGGAGCTGGGTTCGACCCCCAGGTGGCTGCAGATGTTTTCCGTCAGGGCCGGATGCGCGTTGCCGCCGAACATCACGATGTCACGCATGGGTCGGACTCCTTATCCCGGTTGGTGGTTCGGCGAGTGACGCGGCCCGAATCGCATCCAGTTCGCCGGCGGTCAAGACACCCGCCCGGTACAGGTTCCGGTATTCCCGTGATACACTCTGGCCGAAAATCATCGGATCGTCGGTATTGACGGTCACTTCCACGCCGTTGTCGACCAGCACCCGGATCGGATGCGCGGCCAGCGACGCCACCGCGCCCAGCATAACGTTGCTGGACGGGCAGACGTTCAGCCGGATCCGGTTCCGCGACAGCCAGCGCATCACCTCCACCGATGCCGCCGCCGCGATCCCGTGTTGAACCTCGTTCAAACCGAGCGTTTCCGCGGTTTTCCTCACCCGTTCCGACCCTCCGAATTCGCCCGCGTGCGCCTTCAGCTTCATCCCGGCCGACTGTGCGAGCCTGTACAGAGGAATCACCGTGTCCAACGTACAGGCGCGCTCGTTCCCGTAAAGGTCGATGGACTGGAAAAGCCCCGATTCAATCCCTTCCCGGGCACGGTCCTCCAGCCGCTTGTCCCCGATATTCTCGCGTGCGATCCCGAGTTCCGGCCGCAGATCGACGGTTTTCCCGTGCCGCTTCTTCAGGTCTCCGATGGCTGACGCGAATCCCGTGAAGCCGTCTACGAAGTGGCCCGCCGTACGGATATCGAAGCTCATCTCCAGGCGTCGGATGCCGTCTTCTCTCGCGTCGTCCAGCGCAGCCTCCGAGGTGTATTCAAAAGCTGCTCGGGAACTGATATGGGGGGCCAGAACGCGACTGGCGTAGTCCTCCATCGCCTTCAGCCCGGCCAGGGGAAAAACCGGCCGTTCCAGCGTTCGGGCGAGCCAGCGCTCCACGTTTTCGAGGTACGTCCCGAAGAACGCGTGGCGGTGGAATTCGGCCTTTGGCGCGCGCCGGATCGACGCCGTGTCACCCGACTCGAGGGCCTGTGCGAAAGGTAGGGTCATTCCGCGACCATCAAATATGCGAGTCTACGCCAACGCGTTGAGGGAACGATACCCGACGCGCCTGCCGGCGCAAAACATAAAATTTGGCTGCCCCCCAGGGATTCGAACCCCGATACTACGGTCCAGAGCCGCATGTCTTGCCATTAGACGAGGGGGCAGCCATATCCGTTGAACGTATGGTCAGTCTATTGCGGAACGGCCTCCTTTTGTCCCAGTCTTGCCAGGGCTTTCTTCATCCGTCGGATGCAGGTTTCCTGCCCCAGAACAGCCATCATTTCGAACAGTCCCGGCCCGATGTTCGTGCCGCTGAGCGCGAGACGGGTGGGGTGGATCAGCTTTCCGGTGGAGATGCCCAGTTGCCCGGACAGCGTGCGCGTGGCGCCTTCGATTTCCCGCTCGCCGAAGTCGTCCAGCGCTTCCAGCCGCTGGATCAGCATTTCCAGCCGGAAGGGACTGTCGACCTTCCAGTGTTTTTTTTGCGCTTTCGTCTCGTACGTTTCCGGATCGCTGAAAAAGTACTCGTAGTTCAGGAAATCCCGTACGGTCCGGATGCGTGGCTGCATCAGTTTCACGGACGTAAGCAGGCTCTCCCGCCGGGTCTCCGCGTCTTCCGCGGTTATCCATTCCGCATCGATCCACAGGCTTGTCGCCGCCCGCAGGAGTTCGGGAACCGGTTTCATCCGCAGGTGTTCGCCGTTCAGCCAGGCGAGCTTCCGCTCGTCGAACACGGCGTTCTTGCTGAGCAGGCCTCCAACGGAAAACGCCTCAACCAGTTCCTCCCGGGTGAATACCTCCCGGTCGTCACCCGGCGACCAACCCTGAAGCGCCAGAAAGTTGAACAACGCTTCGGGCAGGATGCCCTGCTGCCGGTATTCCGTGACGGTCGTCGCGCCGAGGCGCTTGCTCAGTTTCCTCCCGTCCGGCCCCATGAGCAACGTCGTGTGCGCGTACGCGGGCGCGGCCCATCCCAGCGCCTGAAAGAGCATCGCCTGCTTCGGCGTATTGGACAGGTGTTCGGCGCCCCGAATCACGAGCGTCACGCCCAGATCATGATCGTCGACAACCACAGCGAGATGGTAGACGGGGGACCCGTCCGCCCTCAGGACGATGAAGTCTTCAACCTCGCGGTTGTCCCATCGCTGCACGCCCCTGATGGGGTCCCGCCAGACCGTCTCGCCTTCAGGGACCTTGAAGCGCACCGTCTTCGGCCGTCCCTCGGCCTCGAAGGCAGCACACGCTTCCGGTGTCAGGTCCCGATTGTATCGGACTCGCCTGCCCTCCGACTGCGCCCGCTGCTGCAGGGCGCGGACCTCTTCCGGGGTCTCGTAGGCGTAATACGCGTGACCGGCTGCCAGGAGCCGATCCACCGCTTTCCCGTGCGCCACGGCGTTGCGCGACTGAAAAATCGGCTGGCCGTGGAAAGGGATCCCCAGCCAGTCCAATCCTTCCAGGATCGTCTTGAGTGCGGCGTCGGTTGACCGGTCGCGATCCGTGTCTTCAATACGCAGATGCAGCCGGCCGCCGTACTGCCGGGCGTAGAGATAGTTGAACAGCGCCGTCCGGGCGTTGCCCACGTGAAATCCGCCCGTGGGCGACGGCGCAAATCGCAATACCGATTCAGACATTGAGAATCTTAACGTATCGTATTGGCTGTCGGCCGACTGCTGACAGCTGGCGGGCAGGACCGGCGTGCGCTTGTTTTTTTGGCGGAGAGGGAGGGATTCGAACCCTCGGTAGAGAATAAACCCTACAACGGCTTAGCAGGCCGCCCTGTTCAGCCAGCTCCAGCACCTCTCCGGATCACAGATTCAAAGGAACCTAAACCTACCAAAACGTCCCGCCGAAATCAAGGAAAACCTGCGATTTTCAGGCCGGAATCACCAGGCCGCCGTCATCTCCGCGCTCCGTATTCGGACACGTTTCGCTGACGGACGACACACGGGCCAGGCGGGGTTTCTGGCGGTGGGGGTGGGATTCGAACCCACGGATCCGCTAAGGATCAACGGTTTTCAAGACCGCCACGTTCGACCACTCCGTCACCCCACCGTCACAATGGATGAAGGCCGAAAATCTGCGGGGATCCTCCGACAAAATTACAGAAATCGGGCGCTTTCTGTCAAGCGCTTTGTCTCTCGAAACGGGTCGCGCGCCTTCGTCCGGACGTCGCCGTTTTCGGCGCTTCGGATCGTTCGTCCTCGCCGGCTTCAGCGATGCAAGTTTGGGGTTGCGCCGCTCTTTTGATTCCTGTATTATTAGGCGAGTTTGAGGCGTTCGGAATTGGCACGGAATCAGCGTCCGTTTTCGTCGATTTCCCCTGCCATAATGAGCACCCTCGAGGAGGCCCGGTGCCCCAGGTCCATGCCAGGCTCGTAACCGGCGCACAGATGGCTCGCATCGACCGCGGCGCCATCGAGCGCGGAGTTACCGGCATCGAGTTGATGGCGTCTGCGGGTCGCGGCTGCGCCCGGGTGCTGAACGACCTCGTCGGCGGTTTTCCGGGAAAGAAGATCGTTGTCCTCTGCGGGAAAGGCAACAACGGCGGGGACGGCTTCGTTATCGCGGATCTCGCCGCCTCCGCCGGCGCGTCGGTTTCCGCCTTTCTGCTGGCGGCTGAAGACCAGGTTGCGGGCGATGCCCGCCACCACCTGGTCAGGGCGCGGAAAAACGGCCTCGAAATCGACGAAATCCTGGAATCCAACGACCTCGCGCGTGTCCGGTCTGCGCTATCCGGCGCTTCCGCGGCCGTGGACGCCCTGCTCGGAACGGGAATTCGCGGCGGCCCCCGCGGGGTCGTTGCGGGCGCGATCGAAACGCTGCGGGATGCAGCCCGTCCGGTTCTGGCCGTCGACGTCCCGTCCGGCCTGGACGCCGACACCGGCCGTGCCGACGGGCCCTGCGCGGCGGCAACCCGCACGGTGACTTTCGGGTTGCCCAGAATCGGCCAGTTCCGCTATCCGGGCCGGTCCCTCTGCGGAACCCTGTACTGCGCGGACGTCGGCCTGCCGCAGGCGGCCGTCAACGCCGACGGCGGCAACGTCCGGCTTATCGCCGCGTACGGGGGCGCGCCAATGCTGCCCCGGAGACGGCCCGACGCCCACAAAGGCGACTGCGGCCGAGTCGTCATTCTGGCCGGCTCTCTGGGTCTCACAGGCGCCGCGGCGCTTTCGGCGCAGGGGGCGCTCAGGAGCGGCGCCGGTCTGGTTCGGGTGGGCATTCCCGAGAGCCTGAACGATATTCTCGAGATCAAGCTCACGGAAGCGATGACCCATCCGCTTCCCGAGGTCCGAAAACGCCGCTGCCTCGCCCTTCGCGCCCGCGGGGACATCCGGAGACTGGTTGCCGAGGCCGACTGCGTCGCGCTCGGACCGGGTCTGGGCGCCCATCGCGAAACCGTGCAATTGGTGCGTCGGATCATCGAGGATATCCATGCGCCGCTCGTTCTGGACGCCGACGGTATCAACGCGCTCGCCGGGGCGCCGGAGATTCTCGAAAATCGGGCTGCGTCAACCGTCGTCACGCCACACCCGGGAGAATTCTCCCGACTCACCGGTCTTGGCAACGAAGCCATTCGTTCCGATCCCATCGGTTCGGCGCAGACGCTGGCTCGATCGGCCAGCGTCACGGTAATCCTTAAAGGCGCCCCAACCGTCGTGGCTGCGCCGAACGGCCGCGCGTACGTCAATCCCAGCGGCAACGCCGGCATGGCCTCCGGCGGCTCCGGAGACGTGCTCACCGGAGTACTCGCGGCTCTGATCGCGCAGGGCGCGGATCCCGAAACCGCGGGCTGCCTGGGCGTCTACCTCCACGGTTTGGCCGGAGACCTGTGCGCGGAACGCGCTGTCGAGGCCGGGCTGATCGCGGGCGACGTCGCTTCGGCGCTCCCTGGCGCGCGCCGCGTGATCGAAACAGGCGAAGACCGGAACCGGTACATACGATTTCACACGCCAAACTGAGAATCAGACGAATGCCGGACATTCGCGACAGCATCGACGAAATGATCGAAGAATCCTATCTCGCCGGACTCACGGAAGGCGAAATCAGGGCGGACATGGAGCGCTTCGTGAGCATCTGCGGCAGGGTGATCCGAGAGAACGTCCACGACAGGAAACAGACCCGCAGACTCACGGAACAACTGGCCAGAGCGAGGGCGCTCAGCCTGGTCGAAGACGCTTCGGGATCAAGGGAAGACACGGACCTTCTCATCCGCGACGCGGAAACCCGCACGTCGCACCGGGGGCGTTACGCCGAACGGGCGGCCCGCAACAAGCGACTGATCCTGCGGGTCATCAGGGAGTGCGATCCGAAACTGGAGCAGCTCATCGAACAGGAGCGATTTTCAGGGTCGCTTCCGAAACCCTCCGCCCCGTCGCTGCCCATCGGCGAAAACCCACCACGGAACAGGGCAAAGGATCTCTTCCTGAAAACCTGCTTTGCCGTTACGCTCCTCCTGATCCTTCTGTTGGTCTACCTGGTTCTGTTGCAAAATGTCTAGACCTTGCGTCCTGTCCCGGAGAACCCTCACCAGTCGGCCGCCGGCTCATCCCGTCTTGCTACGTTGCTCTCGCTCGCCGACCTTGCCCAGGTCGCCTGCGCTCCGGCGCCGGGTCCTGAGCCTGTCGAAGGATGCGAACCGGGCGACTCGACGGCCGGATTCAGGCAGCTTGTCTCCGGGACAGTACGCAGGACCACAATTCGGCTGCGAGCTGCCTGCGATCGTCCTCCCTTTTCGAGGACAGCCGCAGGTGTTTTTTTAGAGACAGGATACGGGTATGCCCAGGCGTAACGACGTTCGGAAAATCATGCTCATCGGTTCCGGACCGATCGTCATCGGCCAGGCGTGTGAGTTCGACTATTCCGGCGCCCAGGCGTGCAAAGCCCTCAAGGAAGAGGGCTATACGGTTGTTCTGTTGAACAGCAATCCGGCCACGATCATGACCGATCCGGAAATGGCGGACCGGACCTACGTGGAACCGGTCGCGCCGGAAGTGTGCGCCGCCATCATCGAACGCGAGCGCCCTGATGCGCTCCTTCCAACGCTTGGCGGGCAAACCGGCCTGAACGTGGCCATGGATCTTTACAACGGCGGAGTTCTGAAAGAATTCGACGTGGAGATGATCGGCGCGAATGCCGAAGCCATCGAAAAGGCTGAAAACCGGGAGCGATTCCAGGTCGCGATGGCAAGGATCGGCGTCGAGTTTCCCAAGGGGAGGTTTGCGCACAGCGCGGAAGAGGCCCGGGACGTGATTGCCGAAATAGGCTATCCCGCCATCATCCGTCCTTCCTACACGCTCGGGGGCACCGGCGGCGGCACGGCCTACAATGCGGAAGAGTACGAACACCTCGCGGTTCGCGGACTGGAACTCTCGCCCACCACCGAGATCCTGGTGGAAGAATCCATCATCGGGTGGAAAGAGTTCGAACTGGAAGTCATGCGCGATTTGAAAGACAACGTGGTGATTATCTGTTCGATCGAGAATTTCGACCCGATGGGAGTTCATACCGGCGATTCCATAACGGTGGCGCCCGCGCAGACCCTGACCGACAAGGAATACCAGGCGATGCGCGACGCGTCTATCGCCGTGATTCGGGAAATCGGAGTGGAAACGGGTGGGTCCAACATTCAGTTCGCGCTGAATCCGCGGGACGGACGTATCGTCATCATCGAAATGAACCCCAGGGTCTCCCGGAGTTCCGCATTGGCTTCGAAAGCCACCGGATTCCCCATCGCGAAGATCGCGGCCAAACTCGCCGTGGGATACACACTGGACGAAATCCGCAACGACATCACCCGGGAAACTCCCGCCTCGTTCGAGCCGACCATCGACTACTGCGTGGTCAAGATCCCGCGGTGGACCTTCGAAAAATTCCCGCAGACCGAAGACCTCCTGGGCACTCAGATGAAGTCCGTGGGTGAAACGATGGCCATCGGACGGACGTTCAAAGAGGCCTTTCAAAAGGGACTGCGTTCCCTGGAGATCGGCCGTGGGGGCTTCGGGGCCGACGGCAAGGATCTGGCCATGCCGCCCCTGGACCGCGCCGTGGTCGAGCACCGGCTGCGGGTGCCCAATTCCCAGAGAATCTTCTATCTCAAGGCCGCGCTGGAAGCGGGCTGGCGCCTGGCCGAGCTCTACGAACTGACTGGAATCGACCCGTGGTTCCTCGAGAACCTGCGTCAGATCACCGAATACGAAAAGGAGCTCGCGGGCCTCGTCGCGTGATTTCACGCGTCTGAACGAGTCCGGCGGCCGCCATGCACCGGAAACAACGAACCCTCGACGATCTGCGGACCCGCGTCGGCCGCGCCGATCTGATCAAGGCCAAGCGATACGGGTTCAGCGATCGGCAGCTCGCCCACCTGTGGACGACCAGCGAATGGACCGTCAGGGCGCTCCGAAAAGAACTGAACGTCCACGCGGTCTACAAGACCATCGATACGTGCGCCGCCGAGTTCGAGGCGTATACGCCGTACCACTATTCCACGTACGAAGACGAAAACGAGGCCGTGCGATCGGATCGGCCCAAAGTCATGATCCTGGGCGGCGGCCCGAACCGCATCGGGCAGGGCATCGAGTTCGACTACTGCTGCGTGCACGCGGCTTTTGCGCTCAAGGAAGACGGCTATGAGACCATTATGGTCAATTCGAACCCCGAGACCGTCAGCACCGATTACGACACCTCCGACAAGCTCTATTTCGAGCCGCTCACGGCCGAAGACGTGCTCAACGTCGCGCATCTGGAACAGCCCGACGGCGTCATCGTGCAGCTTGGCGGGCAGACCCCGCTGAATCTCGCCCGCGATCTGGAACGCGGCGGCGTCAACGTCATCGGGACGGCTCCGGACAGCATCGATCTGGCCGAAGACCGCAAGCGATTCGGCGCTCTGATGAGGCAACTCGGCATTACCCAGCCCGATAACGGAACCGCCACCAGCGTGGACGAAGCCGTTGCCGTGGCCGACGACGTCGGATATCCCGTGCTTGTGCGGCCCTCGTACGTACTCGGCGGGCGCGCCATGGTCATCGTCTATGAGCGGAATGCGCTGCTCAGCTACATGGAAAAGGCAATCCAGGCCTCGCCCGAACATCCCATCCTCATCGACCGTTTCCTCGAAGACGCGCATGAGTTCGACGTGGACGCCGTCGCGGACGATACGACGGTTGTGATCGGCGGCATCATGCAGCATATCGAGAGCGCGGGCGTGCATTCGGGCGACAGCGCCTGCGTGCTGCCTCCCTACGACATCTCCGTGGAACACCTCGATGAACTTCGTTCCCACACTCACGCGCTGGCCGGCGCCCTGAACGTGGTGGGGTTGATGAACGTGCAGTTCGCCCTTCAGGACAACCAGGTCTACATTCTCGAAGTCAACCCGCGGGCGAGCCGCACGGTGCCGTTTGTCTCGAAGACGATCGGCATTCCGCTGGCGAAAGTGGCCGCGAGGGCCATGGTCGGCCGATCCCTCAGGGATCAGGGGCTGACGGGCGAAGTCGTCTTCGATCACATTGCGGTCAAGGAAGCCGTTTTGCCGTTTGCCAAGTTCCCCGGCGTGGATACGCTGCTGGGGCCCGAAATGAAGTCCACCGGCGAAGTCATGGGCATCGACGTGGACTTCGGACTGAGCTTCCACAAGGCGCAGTTCGGCGCCGGGGTACGGCTGCCCACGTCGGGCGCGGTATTTATCTCGGTCAACGACCGGGACAAGGATGCCGTGATACCCGTTGCCCGGCGGCTGGCGGAACTGGGATTTCGAATTGTCGCCACCCGCGGAACCCACGCCCGGCTCATGGCGCACGATATCCACGCCGAACCCATCCTCAAGATCCAGCAGGGCCGTCCCAATATTCTGGACGCCATAAAGAACAGGTCGATCGTCCTGATGGTCAACACCCCGGCGGGGGAAGCCGCGCAGGCGGACGATCACAGGATTCGCCAGGCAACGCTGCAATACGGCATCCCGTACACGACCACGCTGGCGGGCGCTTCGGCCGCGGTGTCCGGCATCGAGTCCCTGAAGAAGAACGGCGCGGTCCGGATTCGTTCTCTTCAGGAGTTCCACGGGAAGGAGGCGGGTGACAAGGCATGAAATCGAACCGGAGATTCCTCATCCCCTGCGTCGTTCTGCTCGCCGTGAGCCTGATTTCCGGGTGTGTCTACTACAACACGTTCTATAACGCCCAGAAAAAGTACCGGGAGGCCGAACGCAGGAGAGAGGAAGCCGAGAACGTGGCCGCCAGCGGTCACAAGAGCCGGCAGATGATGTTACAGTACCGTGAAAACTACATGTGGGCTATACAAAAGGCGTCCATCGTCCTCGACCGGCATCCCGAAAGCAAGTGGGTTGACGACAGCCTGTTGCTCATCGGCAAGGCCTTCTACTGGCGGGGAAACTACCGGGATGCGCTCACCAAGTTCCAGGAGTTGCAGGACAATTTTCCTCAGAGCCTGCTGCTCACCGAAGGCTTCTACTGGAAGGGGCTTTCGCTCTGGGCCGCCGGAAGGCCGGAAGAAGCGCGGCCCCTGCTGGCGAACGTGGGTGAAAGCGGGGATCCGCAATTTTCGGGAAAAGCCCGGCTCGCGCTTGCAGAACTGGAAGCCGAAGCCGGCGATCACGCCGCCGCCATCGACGCATATCAGCAACTGCTCGAGGGCAGGCCTCGAGGACTCGCCGCGAAAATATGGGAGGGTATCGGGAACGCCAGGTTTCAGCTGGAACAGGATGAAGAGGCCCTGCTGGCGTACCGCCGCGTTCTGAAATCGAAGCCGAAGAACAAAGTCAATTACGAGACCCGCCTTCAGATCGGCCGGATTCTGGAGCGCCAGGGAAGACTGGACGAAGTCCTGGCGGAGTACGACCGCATTCTGAAGATCAAGAGCCTGAGATCCTATGAGCCGAACGTGCATCTCAGACGGGCGCACGCGTATCATCTGATGGGCCGACAGGAAACCGCGGATGAGATCTACAATGAAGTCATCAAGGACAACCCGAAGACCGAGTACAGCGCCGAAGCATATTATCGGCTGGCGATGGTGGCGCAGCGGACGCACCGGGATATGGAGAAGGCGCAGGAACTTTTCGCCAGCGCCCGAAAAGAAAATCCCGGATCCGATGCCGGCAGGGCGGCCAGAGATCGAGAAAAGGACCTTGGCAAGCTGGCCCGTTACCAGAAGGCGGCCGCCAAAGGGAAGAAGAAGGGCTTGAAAGCGCTCTTCAATGTGGCCGAAATGTATCTGTTCAACTTTTCGGAACCGGATTCCGCGCTCGCGACCTATCGCAGAGCCTACGGAATCGCCGATAGTCTGGACGCCGAACTGGCGCCAAAGGCGCTCTATGCCATCGGCCTGATCTACGCGGACAGCCTGAAAAACCAGGATGCGGCCGAAAAGACGTTCCGGCAACTGATCGACGCGTATCCCGTCAATCCCTACGGGGTGAAAGCCCGCCGGCGGCTGGCGAAGTCCCTGGAAGACGACGCCAGGGCGGAAGCCCGGTTTCTCGAGGCCGAAACGCTGATCAGCGAGGGTGCGCCACCGTCCGGTTTCCTGGAAGTCCTCAGACAACTCTCGTCGGAGCACCCGAACAGTCCCGTTGCGGCCAAAGCCCTCTATACCATCGCGTGGACGTACGCGAACCGTCTGGAAAACCCGGACACCGCCCGGGTCTATTACCAGCGGCTGGTGGACAGTTATCCTCAGACCGATTTCGCCGAAATTGCGTCGAAGAGCCTCAAGGGCGACTTTCTGGGAGCCATCGCGCGGTCCGATCCGGACGTCGAAGTCGCCGGAGGAACGACGCCTTCAGTCCGGGGAGATGAAAAACGCAAAGGAGATGCCCGGGGCCCTCAAAAGAGATAATCGACGGAGCGTCCGGCTCGGATCTTCGATAGGGTCCGGGTTGTCCCCGAGAAGCCTTCGTCCCATGATTGTACGATTTTTCCAGGAAAACGCCGAAGTCCTCGGCAACGAGCGGATTGCTCGAAACGTCCACCTGATGCGCCTGCGCGCCCCGGAAATCGCCCGGTCCTGCCGTCCCGCCCAGTTTGTTCAGGTCCTTACCGACGCCGGCCGGACGCCCTATCTCCGGCGCCCGTTCAGCGCGTTGCGCGTGGACGCCGAAGCGGGATGGCTGGAGATCGTCTACGACGCCATCGGGGAAGGCACGCGCAGAATGGCCGCGGCCCCGGCCGGCCGGCGTCTCGACCTGCTCGGCCCGCTGGGCCAGGCCTTTGTCCCGCCCGATACCGGCCGGCTTCTGCTGGTTGCGGGAGGCGTGGGCCTGGTCCCACTTGCCTTTTCGGCCTGGTTCTACAAGGAACGTAGAGCCGAAATGGTCTTCCTGATGGGGGCAGCGAGCAAAGCGCGCATGCCCGAGATGGGCCGTGTGATTCCCGGCGATCTGTGTCGACGCCTTGCAACGGACGACGGGAGCCTTGGGCACAGAGGCCCCGTAACGGACCTGATTCCGGCACACGTTCGCCCCGGCGAAACCCAGGTCCTTGCCTGCGGCCCGCACGCCATGATGGCGCGGGTCGCCGAGATCGCGGCCGAGCACCGTCTGCCCTGCTTCGCGTCACTCGAAAACCATATGGCCTGCGGATTCGGCGCCTGCGTCGGCTGTGTGGTGGAATACCGGGAAGCGGATCGGGAAGATCATCGATATCGACGGGTCTGCACTGAAGGGCCGGTGGTGGACGCCCATGCCATCGTCTGGTAGACGTCCAACGGCCTGACCGACCGGGAAGTTCCGCGTCGGCGGGCGATTCGCGGCTCGGATACACCTCCCGGAACGCCCATGGACCTTTCCACGCACATCGGAGGCGGCCTGACCATCAGGAACCCCGTGATGATGGCCTCGGGGACCATCGGGCACGGCGCCGAATACGCTGACGTGTTCGACTTCGCGCAGGTTGGCGGCGTGGTCACCAAGACCATCACCTATCGTCCCCGCGCGGGCAATACCCCCCCCCGCACCGCGGAGACCCCGTCGGGTATGCTCAACTCCATCGGCCTTACGAATCCCGGAATTGACGCGTTTATTGCGGAAAAGGTCCCCGCCCTTCAGGCGCTTTCCACGGCGCGGATTGTCAGCATCGCCGGCGCCTCGAACGACGAATTCGCCGAAATGGCGCGCCGGTTCAACGACGTACCGGACGTCGACGCACTGGAACTGAACGTCTCGTCGCCGAATATGAAGGACGGCGGTCAGCTCTTCGGATGCCGGGAGAAGGCCGCGTACGGTGTCACGGCGGCAGTGAAGGAGGTATCCACGCTTCCAGTCATCGTCAAGCTCACGCCCAACGTAACCGACGTCGCCGCGGTGGCCGCGGCCGTGGAAGAAGGAGGCGCAGACGGTATCGCGCTGATCAACACCCTGCTGGGGCTGGCCGTGGATATCGACACCCGGCGCCCTGTCCTGGGAAATATCACCGGCGGCCTTTCCGGACCCGCCATCAAGCCGGTTGCGCTCGCCATGGTGTGGCGGGTCGCTAATGCGGTCTCGATCCCGGTTGTCGGCATGGGCGGCATTGCTACGGCTGGAGACGCGGTCGAGTTCCTTATCGTCGGCGCATCCGCCGTACAGGTAGGAACGACCACCTTCATCAACCCCTGGGTCGCCCTGGAGATTGTCGATGGCATCGCCGAATACTGCCGCAGCCACCGGATCGGGCGCATATCAGACCTCGTCGGTTCGTTTGAAACCGGGCCGCGGAACTGACCGCGCTGCGATTTATTTTCTCCTGATCATTGCAATCGCCCTTACTTCAGGCTGCTTTTCCCGCCCCAGGTATCGCTCCTCGCCCCCCGGGAACGACTCCGAAAAGACAGCGGCCGATGCTCCCGTGATTTCCACCAGAGATGCCTTTCAGGTCGGACTTGCCTCGTACTATGCGCACAAGTTCCACGGCCGTCCCACCGCCAGCGGCGAGATTTACAACATGTACGGACTTTCCGCGGCGCATCGGGAACTTCCGCTCGGTACCGTCATCCACGTAACCCATCTGGGAAACGGACGGAGCATCAAGTTGAAGGTCAACGACAGGGGACCCTTTGTCGAAGGCCGGATTCTGGACCTTTCCCTGGGCGCGGCCCGTCGGCTGGACATGGTGGAAGAGGGGGTCGCACGGGTCAAGATCCGCATCGTCAAGGCCGTCGACTGAAGAACCCGCAACACCACGAGACCGGCGCGGGGGTATCCGCGTTCAGCGATCCCGTGCGGACTCCCGTTGCGACAGGGTGCGGAAAGCGAACTGTGCGATGAAGTCGATCCCCAGCATCCGTCCCATCACCCGCCAGTCATTCAGGTCGACGGCGCTCAGACCCGGGCCGCCGCCGTCCAGCACCAGCGTGCCGACGTAGAGGCGCGAGCCATCGGGAGAGACGCCGACCGTGGACGCGGCGTCGCCCACCCGAAGACGCCGGGATATCAGATTGCGCTGTACGTCGACGGCGAGCAGGATTCCGCCCGTCTGCGTCCCCGTGGAAGCCACGTAGAGCGTCTGGCCGTCCGGCGAAAACGCCAGTCCCCTCGCGGAATCACCGCTCAGCTGGATGCCCCCCGCAACCCGGTCCGAACTCAGATCCAGTACCGAAATCACACCCCGGTCGACGTTCGTCACGTACGCCCGCGCGCCGTCCGCCGTGACGTCGATCTCGCCGGGAACGCCGCCGATAATGATGCCGGCCACGACCTCCCCCTGGTCCACGTCGATGACGGAAACGTCGCGGCTGTCGGCGTTCGCCACGTAGAGCCTCTTCCCGTCCGGGGTTATCGCCACGTCGATCGGCCTCTCGCCGACCGCGATTGTATCCGCGGGAACCCGGGCGACCAGGTCCAGCACCACCAACCGGTCGTGTCGTTCTTCGGTCACGTACGCGAACCGCTCGTCGGGGCTCAGCACGACGCGTCCCTGCGACTCCGTCGGAATCGAGAACAGCGCTTCGTGACTTGCGTCGATCGCGAAAAGCCCGAAACCTTCCGAGACGTAAATTGCCCGCTCGTCCGCGGAGACCGCGATACCGGTGGGTCCCCGAAACCTCAGATAGTCCGTTAGCAGATGGGATTCCGAATCGAAAATCGCCGCCCCGCCCAACACCGGGTCGAGCGCGTAAACCGCATGGCGGGTGGCCGTCGCGCCGTTGGAACTGCCGCTAAACGCGGCGCTGAACGCGATGAAATCGGGAAAGTTGACGGCGCCGTCGCCGTTCAGGTCCAGCCGGGCGTCGTACGCCGTTTCGCCTTCCCGGGCGTTGAAGCTGCGCGCGAACAGCACGAAATCCGAAAACCCAACGTCGCCGTCACCGTCGAAATCCGCCGCGAGCGGGTCCGTCGAACGTTGCGTCGCAGGATTTTCGGGTTGCCAGATCACCGTCGGACGCTGCCCATGCGCCGGATTCAAGAAAGCCGAAAGAAAAAAGAGGAAAAGCGGTAAGCGATTGAGGTTTGCAGACATGAATTACCCTCTAATGTGGCGCAACGGTCTTCCCGGAAATCCACCGGACTCGGCGGGGCCATCAGGAGGCCAGGGCTGCCCGCGCCACACGGAGCATGTTGCCGCCCAGGATTTTGCGGATATCCCTATCCGAATAACCGCGCTGTACCATTCCCACCGTAAAGAGCGGCCAGTTGGTCCACGCCAGGCTTTTGACCATGTGATCCTGCCGCCAGTGTGCGTCAAACGCATCCGGCGGCCAGAAGTACGCCCAGCGCGGCCGCGCGCGCGGCCGCGGCGCCTTTCTCCGTTCCTTGCCGGACGCCCGTGACGCGTACGCCGTATCCGTCCCGATCGTCACATGGTCGGCGCCAACCGTTCTGACCATATGATCGACGTGATCCAGCAGCGCCAGTATGTCTCCACTTCGACCCAGAAACGCCGGAATGCAGCAGATGCCCACGTAACCGCCCGTATCCACAATCGCCCGGATCACGTCGTCCGGTTTGCACCGGATGTGTTCGTTCACCGCGCAGCAGCCGGAATGGCTGGCCACCATGGGTACCGCGGACGCCCTGGCCGCTTCGAGGCTGGTCTGCCAGCCGGCGTGCGCGACGTCCACGATCACGCCCACCCGGTTCATTTCGGCCACGACCGATCTTCCGAAATCGCTCAAGCCCGCATTGGCGGGCTCGGCGCAGCCGTCCCCAAGCATGTTGCGCCGGTTATAGGTGAGGTGCATCATGCGAATCCCCAGCTGAAAGAAGGTCCGTATATATCTCAGTTCCTCCTCGACGGACACCCAGTCCTGCGACAGGGGTACGCCGTTGCCGCTCATGTAGAAACACTGTCTGCCCTGTGCCGCGGCCGTCTCGATATCCGCGGGCGCGGTTGCCCGAAGCAGAAAATCCCCCATGACGTCGGCCACGTACGTAAACCGGGCGAGACGTTTGATCAACCGCAACGGCGCCTGCCCCTCCTCACCCGCGTTCTGCACGATACACGTCACGCCTCCCGACCGCCAGGCTTCCTGAAACTCCGCCCGCTCGACCGGATCGGTCGCGCATCGGGTCATCGACATTTCCTCGTTCATATCGTTCAACTCGGCCACGGACGCGCCGGCTTCCACGGCGGCCGCCATCGCGTCGCCATCGATGGCCGCCCGCGGCGCGAATCCGTACGTGTCACACACGATGGAGTCCGCGTGCAGGGCCAACCCGTGTTCCAGCTCTTTCTTTCTCGGCTTCAATATCTGAAGCGCGGCCTGCCGCGCTTCTTCGATCTTCTCATTCATTTTTCGTCCCCTGTCCGTTCGCGCGCTTCCTGCCGAGATACTCCAGAATATACCATAACGTCCTCGCGCGATCAACGTTGAGATTTCCCTGTCCCTGCGGGACCGGTTCCGCACGCGGGGCGGTCCTGCCGGTCCCCGCGGGGTCCGCCATTTTGAATTTCCAAAAAACCCTTGCGTATTTCGAATTTTCTCATACCTTTATTTGTCTTGATCCGATGGCCTTCTGATTGGAGCAGGCTTAACAGCCCGTTGAAAAAGTCCATCCGGTCTGCCTGCCTGTGCGTTCGCACGCAGACAGGCGCGCCTTGTCTTCGGCCACAATGACTCGGCCTCGCCTGCAGAGCGACTTTTCCAGCGGACCGTTGAGATCCCCGTGCCGTGCGCGCCGGGCGGGAGCGCGGGGGATGCTTCATAAGACCAAACATCGCCGGAAAGGGAGCATAAGAGAAACCGCATGAGCGAACCACGAAATGTGCAGGAAATGGACGAGAAATACGTGTCGGACCAATCGAGCGAAGAATTCGCAGCCATGCTCGAAGGAGAGCCGGATCAGGCGCCCGCGCCGATTCTTTCGGTGGGACAGCGCCTCTCAGGCCGCATCCGGACCATCGATGAATCTTCCGTGTTTGTTGACTATGGGGGCCGGAGTGAGGCCGTTGTCGACGTCCAGGAACTGAGAGACGAACACGGCGAGGTTTCATGCCAGGTTGGCGACAATATCGAAGCCTTCGTCGCCTCGGTGGAGAATGAAGTCCGGTTGACGCTGTCACGGCGTACGGGCAACGTTCAGATACTGCGGCAGGCCTACGAAAACGGAATCCCCGTCGACGGACGGGTTACAGGATTCAACTCGGGCGGTCTGGTTGTCAACCTCGGAGGCCGCCGGGCTTTTTGTCCCGTTTCACAGATCGATACGGGTTACAGCAAGGACCTGGCCTCTTACGCGGGCCAGACCCATACCTTCAAAATTGTCGAATTCCGGGGTCGGGGCCGAAATATCGTACTGTCGCGCCGCGCCCATCTCGAAGCCGAGGCCGCCCGCCGAGCGGACGAACTGCGCGAAAAGCTCAGCGAGGGCGCCGAAGTCATCGGAAAGGTCACCCGGTTGGAAAGGTTCGGCGCTTTTGTCGACCTCGGCGGCGTGGAAGGATTGGTCCACATTTCGGAGATTGCGCACAACCGCGTGGGGCATCCGAAAGACGTGCTGCGGTCCGGAGATGAGGTGAACGTGAAGATCCTCGAACTCAAGGGCCTTGGAGGAGACAAGGAACGGATCTCGCTCTCCATGAAGGCGCTCCTGCCCGACCCCTGGGACGGCGCGACCGAAAAAGCCCGGGAAGGGGAGGTCATATCCGGAAAGGTCGTCTCCATTCAGCAGTTCGGCGCCTTCGTCGAAGTCGCGCCGGGTGTGGAGGGTCTGGTGCACGTGTCCCAGCTCGCGCGAAGCCGCGTTGCGCGGCCTGCCGACGTGGTTTCGGTAGGTCAGGAAGTGCGCGCCAGAATCCGGAAGATCGACCGGGAGAGGAAACGCATCTCCCTTTCCATACGCGACGTTCAGGAAGAAGAAAAGAAGGCGGTTGAAGTCAAGGAAGTCGAAGCGTTCAAAGTCAAGGAAAACACGTCCGAAAGCAAGTCTGACAGCGTCATGGCAGACGCCCTCCGCCGCGCCGGATTATTGTAGGTCAGGGTCGCAGGATCCCGCATCGGATCCGGTTTGACGAGACCGGAGCGGCGGAGGACAGCCCGGGACCCCGACATGCACAATACCAATCCCGATATTCTCCTCAAGGAAGTGCAATTCCAACCCTTTCGCGGCGGGGGACCGGGAGGCCAGCACCGCAATAAGGTTGAAAGCGCGGTCAGGCTTGTGCACGTTCCCACCGGTATCACGGTCGTTGCGTCCGAACATCGCTTCCAGGGACGCAACAGAGACCTTGCCCTCCAGCGCCTCCGGCGAAAACTCATCGGATTGAACCACACGGCCAGATCCCGAATACCAACCAGACCCTCCCGCGCGTCCAGAGAAAAGCGCCTGGAACAGAAACGCCGGCGGTCGCGCAAGAAATCACTTCGCCGCATCGTGGACGTATCGTATACGTAGCCCTTTGCAACCGGGATCGATTCAACAACCGAGCCCCGCGCGAACGCGCGCCGGCGAGGTCCGTGGTTCCGGTCCCCGACTGTCACCGGAACTCCGGCATTTTTAATTTTTCGGCTGAATCAAATCCGGCGCTGGCGCGTCTTACGGTTGTGCCCCGCAATCGTCTCAGACCGCCGGAAGACCGCGCCTTCGCCCGATGCTTAACAGCCCGTTGAAAAAGTCCATCCGGGCTGCCTGCCTGTGCGTTCGCACGCAGACAGGCGCGCCTTGTCTTCCGCTACAATGCCTCGGCCTCGCCGGCAGAGCGACTTTTTCAACGGACTGTTAATGGAGCGCCGTTGCCAATGAACAGTCGATCCTCCCTTCTGTCATCCATTTCCGTCAATCGACCGGTTACGATTACGGTATGTCTGATCGCCCTGCTCGTGATGGGCGCCGTCGCCTATTCGCGGATCGCGGTGAAGATGATGCCGGCCGGGTTTGATCCGCCCTTCCTGTGGTTGAGCGTGCGGTATCCCGGCTCGAACGCCACGCCTCAAGAGGTCGAACAGCAGATTACACGCCCCCTCGAGGAGCGTCTGCGGACCATCAAGGGTATCGAACGGGTCCGGACGTACACGGACAGCCGGGGCGTGGGCGCGCCCCTCCGGTTTCAGCAGGATGCCGACATGACCCTGGCGTACAACCAGCTGAGGGATCAGCTGGACCGGCTCAAACCGGAACTCCCGGAGGAGGTCCGGGACCGTATTTTCGTGTGGAAGCACAACGACGAAGACCGGAGCATCATGTGGATTGGCGCGGCCCTGGACTCTACGATCTCCGACGTGTACGGATTCCTGCAAACCCACGTGCAACGGCCGCTGGAACGCATCGAAGGAGTGGCCAGGGTGGAACTCTGGGGCGTCGACCCCAAAGAAGTGATGATCGAAATCAACCGCGAGCAACTGTTGGCCCGCGGCGTGAATATCTACGAGATGGTCCAGAGCCTCCGCAACGACAATTTCGCGCTTGAGAGCGGTTACGTGAACGAGGGAACGAAGAAATTCTACGTCCGGTCTCTTGCGCGGTACCGCAGCCTGGAGGAGATCAGCAATATTCCCATCGATTCGGGAGAGGGCGACGTCAGGCTGGGGGAGGTGGCTGGCGTTGTTTACGACGTACCTGCCCGAAGCTGGTATCAGAGAATCGACGGCCAACCGGCTTCTTCCGTGGGCATCAAGGCCGAATCGGGGGCCGACATCGCCACGGTGTGCGACCGTGTTTCGGCGGCGCTCGCGGAGATCGGGGACGGGTCCGCCGCGGCGGGAAAGGTCCAATTCAACGTGTTTTTCAACCAGGGCGAATTCATCCAGGCGTCCGTCGCCAATTTGAGGAATACGGGTCTCTGGGGCGGGTTGTTCGCCGCGCTGGTTCTTCTGTTTTTCCTGCGCGTCCTTCGTATGACGGCCATCATCACGCTGTCGATACCGCTGTGCGCGATGATTACCGTAACGGTGCTTTATTTCTCGGGGTGGTCTCTGAATCTCATGACGATGATGGGGTTGATGGTGGGTGTCGGGATGGTTGTGGACAATGCCGTCGTCATCCTGGAGAACATCTACCGGCGGCGTGAGAAGGGAGAGTCCCCCAGGCCTGCGGCCGTTGGGGGCGCGGGCGAAGTCGCCATGGCGATTAGCATGGCAACGCTGACCACGGTCGTGGTCTTTCTGCCGTTGATGTTGATGACCGGCAACGTGGGGATGACGTTCTACCTCTCACGAATGGGCGTGCCCGTCATCGTGATGCTGGTCGGGTCGCTGTTCGTCGCGCTCCTGATCATCCCGCTGGCTTCTGTGCGATTTGGGGGCGGCCGCGTCAAGCCGGATGCGAAGTCCATCGGGTGGGCCCGGGCGCGCTATGGCCGGGTGTTGAATTGGGCGTTGAGCCACCGCCGGGACGCCATTTTGATCCTTTTGGCGGTATTTGCCACCATCTTGATTCCGTCGGAAAAGATAAAACGCTCGGACGCCTCCCGGGGGAACATCAACGACGTCGATATTTATATTCGAACGCCCCGCGACTTTACGACGTACGAGACTTTCGAACTGATGAACGAGGTGGAGGAGTTTCTGAATTCAAAGCGGGAGATCTACGGCATCCGGACCATCCGGTCCTGGTTCCGCAAGACACGCGGAAATTTCGAGATTTTTCTGGATTCGAATCCCAACGAGGCGTGGTGGTACGTCGCGTACAGGAACCTGCGGGCGGGACTGGGGGTTCCGGTCGACAAGGCGATCGCGCGTACGGACGTCATCAAGGATCTGAAGAAGAATATGCCCAGGTACGTGGGCGTTCGGATCGGCGTTGAGAGCCGTGGACGGGGAAGCGGAGATCCTTCGGTTTCCGTCTATCTCTACGGCGACGACACCGAGGTGCTGGCGCGTCTCGTAACCGAAGTTGAACGCCGTCTTCAGTCAATACCCTCGGTGGCGAGCGTGAGTTCTGACCTGGAACGGTCCACCGACGAGGCGCAGGTCCATATCGATCGAGAGCGGGCAAAGCGCTACGGGATTTCTCCGCAGGTCGTGGCGAGGACGCTGGCCTTTACCCTGCAGGGCGTGAGCCTGCCCCGGTTTCAGTCCGGAGAGCGCGAGGTGGATACGCGCCTGTACCTGGAAGAGGCGGACCGGCAAACGCTGCACCATCTCAAAAGTTTCATGTTCCGGTCGGCATCAGGAGGAGAAGTTCCCCTGACCGAGCTGGCTGCAATAAAAGTGATGCCGGGTCGCGGGAGAATCCGCCGGGAAGACGGCAAGACGAGATTACGGGTCAGCGCGTTTGTCACGAAGGACGATCTGAAGAGCCTCTACGCCGAAATCGACCGGGCGATGTCCGGCTTCGAGATGCCCAGGGGATATTCGTGGAACAAGGGAGAACGCTTCGCCAGGTTTCGCGAGTCCGACAACGAGACGATATTTGCGCTGGTGATGGCCGTCACCTGTGTCTTTCTGCTGATGGGGGTGCTGTTCGAGTCCGTAATGCTTCCGTTCTCGGTGTTGTTTTCCATTCCGTTTTCGTTCGTGGGGGTGTACTGGACGCTCTATCTGACCGGCACGCCGATGGACATGATGGCCAACATCGGCATGATCGTTCTCGTCGGCGTCGTTGTCAACAACGCCATTGTCCTGGTGGACATGATCAACCGCATGCGCCTGGAGGGCATGAACCGTACCGATGCGATTCTGGAGGCCGGACACAACCGGTTTCGCCCCATCCTGATGACCACGTTTACCACGGTGTGCGGCCTGTTGCCAATGGCGTTGGGCAACAGCAACCTCATCGGGATTCCCTACGCGCCGCTTGGCCGGACCCTGATGGGAGGGTTGCTGGCTTCCACGTTTCTGACCCTGCTGCTTGTGCCCATCTGCTACACGTTGCTGGACGACCTGCGCACGGTTTTGCAAAGGGTCGTCAGCGCCGCGTTCTTCCGCCAGGCCGCCTACGATCAGTCGGCCGACGACTGAGCCGCTCCACACGGTTCCGGCATCGGGCGTCGTACGTCGCGGCCGTCCGATTTTCTGTGTTCGGTGAGGCACATCCGTGAATTTCAGGCCGTGTATCGATCTGCGCGGGGGCCGCGTGGTGCAAATCGTGGGCGGGTCCGCGCGAGGCGGCAAGACGCCCGCGACGAACTTCGAGACGGATCGGGCGGCGGCCGACTACGCGGAGCTGTACAGGGCGGACAACCTGCCGGGAGGTCACGTCATCATGCTGGGCCCCGGCAACGAGTCGGCCGCCCTGTCGGCCCTGTCCGCCTGGCCCGGCGGGCTTCGGATAGGCGGCGGCATCCGGCCGGAGAACGCGCAGCGATATCTGGATGCCGGCGCCAGCCACGTGATCGTCACTTCATACGTGTTTCGAGACGGGCGCGTGGATACCGACCGACTGGACATGATGGTGGGCGCCGTCGGCCGTGACAGACTGGTGCTGGATCTGAGCTGCCGAAGACGGGGCGACGCGTATCTGGTGGTGACCGACCTGTGGCAGAAGTTCACCAGCGTTCAGGTGCACGGTCCAACGTTGGCGTGGCTTTCGGAATTCTGCGACGGCTTCCTTGTGCACGGGGTGGACGTGGAGGGAAAGCGGGCTGGGATTGAAGATTCGCTTGTGGAGATGCTCGGGGCCGAATCGCCCATCGACGTGACGTACGCGGGCGGCGCCCGGCGCCTGGAAGACCTGGACCGCGTCGAGAGACTGGGGAAGGGGCGGGTGGGTCTGACCATCGGCAGCGCGCTGGATATATTCGGCGGCGACGTGGCCTACGCGGAGGTCGTGGCCTGGCAGCGGCGACGCGGGCGTCCCGCGTGAGCCGATCCGCCCCGCGTCCGGACTTTTTGGCCTTTTCTTGACGGAGCCCGCCGCCGATTCCGCTGGAGACCCCGTGACGACGTTTCGGGAGATGGGAGAATTCGGATTTATCGAGCGGATTGCCGCGGCCGGATCGTCGCGGGCCGAAGGCGTACGGCGTGGTATCGGCGACGATTGCGCCGTGTTGTCGTGCGGACGCGACAGGATGCGCCTCATCACGACCGACCTGATGGTGGAAGGCGTGCATTTCGAGGTCGGAGCGTCCGATGCGGCTTGGCTGGGTCACAAGCTGCTTGCCGTCAATCTGTCCGACGTCGCGGCGATGGGCGGGGAGCCTGGGGAGGCGCTGGTTTCCCTGGCGGTTCCCCCTGATTTCGACGTTGCCTACATGGAACGCGTATACGGCGGACTCCGCGCATTGGCGTCGCGTTTTGGCGTGAACGTCGTGGGGGGAGACACCACGCGGAGTACCGGGCCGCTGGTGATGAATCTGACGCTGACCGGCGAGATGGATCAGGACCGGGTGTGCTACCGCTCCGGTGCCCGCCCCGGCGATCTGATTTACGTCTCCGGCACCCTTGGGGACTCCGCGGCGGGGTTGAAGCTGGCGATGGGCGGCGAGATCGGGCTTTCCACGGACGACCGGGAGTTTCTGCTGGGCAGGCACCACCGGCCGGAGCCCAGGGTGGCGTTGGGTCAGGCGCTGGCGGCATCGGGCGCCGTGACTGCGATGTTGGATCTTTCAGACGGGGTGGCTTCGGATTTGCGGCATATCTGCAGACAGAGCGGAGTTTCCGCGGTGATCCGCGAAGCGGAGATTCCCGTTTCGCCGGCGTTCCGCCGATTCTGCGAACTCTCGACTTCGGGAGCACGGAGTCTGTCGATTACGGGTGGGGAGGACTATGAACTGCTGTTTACGGCTGCGCCCGGAGGCAGACGTGAGATCGATGCGCTCGCCGCCGGGTCACGGATCCACCGCATCGGGCGGATCCAGGCAGGGGACGGACGCATCCACGTCGAAGACGCACGGGGCGCCAAAACGGAACTGAAGACGCGCGGTTTCGACCATTTTTCAGGTCCCGCGTCCGTGGAATCATCTCTGTAGAGCACACTCGGAAGCGTTTCGCGCAACTGAGTCGACCCGGACAGGTCAACCATGACCCGAATTCTCGAATCGAATCCTGCCGTCCGCCTGACCGTGCCCGTCAGCGGCATGAGTTGCGCCGCCTGCGCCGCCCGGGTTCAGAAAGAGCTGCAGGAAATCAGCGGCGTAAACGAGGCGGTCGTTAATTTCGCGACGGCCGAGGCGACGTTGCTGCTCAGTCCCGATCAGGCCGACGAAGCGCAGCTTGTCCGGAGAATCGAGCGTCTCGGCTACGGTCTGCGCGCCGCCGAATCGACGCTCGTCATTCGCGACATGAACTGCGCCGCCTGCGTTTCCCGCGTCGAGAGTGCATTAAACGGGATTCCCGGCGTCATTGACGCCACGGTCAACCTTGCAACCGGTCACGCAACCGTCCGCCATCTCCACGTCGATGCGTCCTTACTCACCGGGGCGGCGGTCGATGCCGGATACGGCGCGACGGCCCTGGAGGAGAGTGCAACCGTAGAAGACGGAGACCGGGCGACGGAACTCGAGGATCGCCGTGCGGCGCGTGTGCGTTTCATCGTTGCGGCTGTGCTGTCAACCCTCATCATGGGTGTGGGGATGACGCACAAGATCCATGGTACGCCGTTCTCCTCGCGAGAGGTGCATCTGCTGCTGTTCGTCCTGGCAACCCCCGTGCAATTCTGGTGCGGCTGGCGGTTTCTCAAAGGGTTCTGGAGCGCCCTGCGCCACGGGACTGCAGACATGAACAGCCTCATTGCCGTCGGAACGCTTGCGGCGTACGGATACAGCGTCGCCGGCGTGCTGGCGCCCACGTCCGTCGCCGGAGAAGGCCAGCCCGTCAACGTCTACTTCGACACCTCAGCGATGATCGTTACGCTCATCCTTCTGGGACGGGTCCTGGAAATCCGTTCCCGCGAGCGCGCCACCGAAGCGATCCGCGGATTGATGGACCTCCGCCCGCAGACCGCCTGCGTGATTCGCGATGGCGAAGAGTCGCTCGTTCCCGTGGACGACGTCGCCGCCGGAGACCTGATTCGCATCAGGCCGGGCGACAGAATCCCGGTGGACGGGGTTGTTCGGGACGGCTCATCCAGCATCGACGAATCCGTGATTTCAGGGGAAAGCTTGCCCGTTGAGAAAGGCGCCGGCAGCCGTGTTCTGGGGGCAACCCTCAACGGGACGGGAAGCTTTACTTTCGAGGCGTCTCAGGTCGGCGCCGAGACGGTGCACGCGCGAATCGTCCGGATGGTGCGCCAGGCTCAGGGCTCGCGCGCGCCCGTTCAGCGCGTCGCAGACCGCGTCGCCGGCGTTTTTGTGCCTGTGGTTTTCGGGATTGCGGTGATGACGTTCGCCCTGTGGTGGATCGCGGGTTCAGGATCCGGCGACCCCGTCGCGCTGCTCAACGCCGTTGCGGTTCTCATCATCGCCTGTCCTTGCGCGCTCGGCCTGGCCACACCCACCGCCATTCTGGTGGGCACCGGCCGTGCCGCGGAACTCGGTGTTCTCATCAAGGGCGGCGACGTCCTCGAATCCGCGCACCGGCTCGACACGATTGTCCTGGACAAGACAGGTACTCTGACGACCGGCCGGCCCGCCGTGACCGATCTCGTCACCGCTGGATCCTGCACGGAAACGGAACTCCTTCAGTTGGCCTCTGCAGCCGAGCGGGGTTCCGAACACCCCCTCGGTGTGGCGATCCGAAACGCGGCGCGGGAACGGGGACTGTCAGCGGAAGATGCCCTGGAATTCGAAGCCCTGCCAGGGCTGGGCGTCCGCGCAAAAAAAGCCGGTCGCGCCATTCTTCTGGGCAACCGGCGGTTGATGCAGCGTCATGCTTCAGTGCCTGACGACCTGGACGCACGGGCCGCGCGTCTCGAAGCCGGCGGCAAGACGGTCCTGTTTGTTGTCGTCGACAATCAGGTGGAAGGGCTTATTGGTGTCGCGGACGTCCTGAAGCCCGACGCGGTCGGCGTCGTCTCCGATCTGAAGTCACGGGAACTGGACGTCATCCTCCTGTCGGGAGATCATCCCGGAACCGCCCGCGCCATTGCGGCGCAGGCAGGTATCGCACAGGTCATCGCCGGGGTGATGCCCGACGAGAAAGCCGCCCATATCGCAACCCTGCAAGCCGGGCGCCAACGAGTGGCCATGGTCGGGGATGGCGTCAACGACGCGCCCGCCCTCGCGACCGCGGACGTCGGCATCGCCGTGGGCACCGGCACGGGCGTCGCCATGGAAACCGCGGACGTCACCCTGATGTCCGGCAGCCTGTCAGGAATAGAAACCGCCATCCGCCTGTCGGGCCGGACCATGCGCACGATCCGCCAGAACCTGTTCTGGGCGTTCGTCTACAACGTTCTGCTGATTCCGGTCGCCGCGCTCGGCCTGCTCAATCCGCTCGGGGGTCCCATGGTCGCGGCCGGCGCCATGGCCCTGAGTTCGGTCTCGGTCATCTCGAATTCACTCCGGATCAGGAGATTCATGCGATAGTTCGGAGGCTGCCGTTCTTCAGCCTCGGCAGTCGTCGTACAGGCACGTACGCCAATAGCCAGCCACTGCGACGCGCATGCGCGACGTCCGGGGAATCATCGACGTTTCCTGGCATACGCCAGGATGCCGTTTACCAACCGATCCGCGTCACGCTCCCGATGCTTATGGTACCGGATCTGATAAGCGTCGCTCTTATAGTGGACGTTGTAGACCTCGACCAGAATCTCCGCGTGGGCCAGATTGTTCCGCAACACCGCAAGGTTCCGCCCCTGAATCCGCGCCGGAAGGTCCCGCCGGTGCAGGGCCGAACGCATGACGCGGGCGAATGACCTGGACCGGCTGTCAACCCTGCCACGCCGTTTATGATAGATCGCCAGGGGGCCCCTGGATCGTCCGGGAGTGTTGTCCGCGTGCACCGAGACAAACAGGCTCCTGCCCCCGCGCGCCCGCCTGACGAAGCGGTTCGCCACCCGGACGCGCTGTGAGATATTGGCGCTCCTGGGGCGTACCTTCTCCGAATTCCTCCGGTTGTACCGTTCATTGTTATAGACTTCGTTCCTTTCGTGGACAAATGTAATTTTGGCTTCCTGGTTTTCCCGAATCAGATGATTGGGGCTGATCACCGTGAGTGTCACCTCCGCGCCCAGGAGCCGGAGTTTCTTGTACATCCGCAGCGCAATGTCGTACACGTATTCGTCTTCGACCACGTAAACCCGTCGTTCCTTGCCCGTCAAATTGGAAACGATCGCGCCCGGATCGATGCCGCCGTGCCCCGGGTCGAGCACGATCCACCAGCCCTTCAGCGGTTTCTTCCTTCGCTTGGGCGCCTTGGCGAGAATCTCGTTGTCGAAGGCGCGCAGAAGGGTCTGGGCCCGGCGAAAATCGACACTGGGTGCGGAGCGCGCTCTCTCGTAGTAGCTGCGATGCCTTTGCCTCGATGCCCTTGGCTTTCGCCAGTAGTACGGGCCGTTCGGCGCGTCGTATTTGACGATCCGCGCGCCCAGGCGCAGCACCTGGCCCGGATAGACATTATTGGTGCGCAGCTTGTTGATTCTCTTGATCTCCCCGATGCTTGTCCCGTTCTTCTTTGCAATGGACCAGAGAGAGTCCCCTTTCCGGACCATGTAGACCAGCGATAGCCCGGCAAGTGGGCTTGCGAACAAGAAGACAACACAGAGTGCGGCACTGAGCAGGCGCAAATGGCGACAGTTTTTCATCATTATGGTCTAACTCGGAAACTCGAATGAAACGGCGACCGCACCGGTCGGTTTCTGCCGGCAGAATACCTCAGATATTACGCCATTTGTCCCCAAAAGACAAGTCGGCTCCGTTCATGATCAGGCATTTAACGGCCGTTCGATCCGGTCGTTTTCGCCTTGCGTACGGCGATTTTCACCAACATCTATAGGTGACGTGATTTTGAGGATTTGTCTAAATCCTGTAAATACCGATATTTAACAGCGGCGTCATCTTCTCCGTCAAACGGGTACGATACTTGCAAGGAATGTCGGCAGGACCCTGAATAATTACAGGAAATCGGATTTTTCCACCCTTGTGGGGTCAAGAAGCCCACAATAGAAAGGAGAAAGACAGTGGCCAAAGGAATCTTCTCCCGCATGGCGGACATCGTCAAGGCCAACATCAACGATCTTCTGAATCGCGCCGAAGATCCGGAAAAGATGATTCGGCAGATGATCCTCGAAATGGAAGAGGCCGTCAACAAGGCGACCGCGTCCGTCGGCACGGCCGTTGCCAACGAAAAACGCCTCGAGCGTCAATTGCTGGAGAAGACGGACCAGATCGAGTCCTGGCAGAAAAAGGCCGAATTGGCCGTCGAATCCGGCGAAGACGACCTGGCCCGGCGCGCCCTGGAACGAAAGGCGGCCTTTGAAAAAGCCGCCCGGGATCTGGAAGCCGCTTTCGACGAGAGCCACAAGACCTCCGATCAGCTCAAGAAGCAATTGACGCAGCTCAAGTCCAAACTGGATGAGGCGCGCGCCCGCCAGGGCGCGCTCATCGCCCGGCGCCGCGCAGCCCAGGCGAGAAAGCAGATCGCCCAGGGTCTCTCCGGCATCGGCGATGACGCGTTTTCGAGCTTCGAGCGCTTCCGGAATCGGGTCGAGACCGAAGAAGCAGAGGCCCATGCGCACGCCGAAATCGCGGAGGGCGATCCTTCGCTCGAAGACTCGCTGGAAAAGCTGGAACGAAGGAACACCGTGGAAGAGGAACTCGAGGCCCTGAAAAACAAGCTGCGGAAAACCGATGCGTGAATGGCGAAGAATCCTGGACGAAATCGCTTATGAAATTGAAAAGGCGATTCGCGACGTCACAGCGGCCTGGCGCAATATGGGGGAAGACCGACCGATGCGGCAGAACGCACGGACGGATCGTCACCCGAGGTCGCGTCGGCCGGCTTTCCGATTCTCCGACCTGGCCACTGACGGGAGCTGCGCCATGCGAAATGCCCTCGGACACTTCCTGAATGCCGCCGCGGTGTTTTTTGTCTTCACCGCGATTTTTCCCTTCGTCATGGGCATTGTCGAACGGTCATACCACCCGGAGGCGCTGCTGTTTATCGTGTGTCTGGCCGGCGCTGTCGTCTTCAGGCTTGCCGGGCGAAAGGCGCACGAATCGGCCGACATGAAGCGATATGCGCAATACCAGCATCGCCTGCTCAGGCTCGCACGCGAAAAGAGGGGTAGCCTTACCGTTCTGGAAGCCGCGACCGATGGGAGAATGACCGTGGAGAAGGCTGGCGAGATCCTGCGCGCGTTGAACGAAAAGGGCAGCGCCGAAGTGCGCGTATCCGAATCCGGCCTCGTCGTGTACCACTTTCCTGAAATCGAACGCGGTGCGGAGAAGCACGGGGCAAAACCGGTGGATGAACTTTGATAGCTTTAATTTACACGGAGGGACGTCATGTTTGAAGTCGGTATCGGCATTGCGCTGATCGTCCTCGCCACGGCGGTCCACAAATACGTGGAACGGCAAACGAAGGGTTCCGTCCCCGGAAAAGTCGAGGAGCGGCTGAACGCCCGGCTGGACGATCTGGACCGGCGACTTACCGATATCCAGGAAATCATGATCGCGATCGACGAAAAGCTGGATCGAGGGAACACGAAGGAAACGTCGTAAGGGACGGTGGAAGGCCGCTGGATACGTTAAATTAACTGCCACGTTGTCGCGACGCTGTGTTTACGTTTACGTCCGGTGGACTGAAGCATTTAACCAGGAACCATGAAAGGATAACCCATGTTCGCGAAGATTCTCGGCATCGTTCTCATCGCCATCGGCGCATATCTTGGAATTCCCGAAGTGATCGGGCTGTTCGGCGCGTCTCTGGAAATCCTGTTCCTGCTCCTGAAATTGTCAGTCTCGGTCGTGTTGATTTACGTGGGTTACCGGCTGTTTGCAAGTGACGCCGTATAATTGACCAGCATTTCGAAAGGGAATCCCATCAATGGAAAACGAACGGTATCTCGTCCGGAAGGCAGTCGCGGGAGACGCGGCTGCCTTCGGAGACCTTTACAAAGCCTGCCACGAACAGATCTACGCCACGATGGTTCGAAGAACGAGCGATCCCGATACCGCGGAGGATCTGATGCAGACCGCCTTTCTGCGGGCATTTATGGCCCTGGGATCGTACCGCGGGGAGGCAGCCTTTGCCAAGTGGCTCACACGGATCGCACTCAACGTACACAAGTCCCATTTTCGCAAACAGCAGGTGCGGCGAAAGTGGATTCAAACCACGGAGGATCCGGCTGCTCTTGTCGACGCCACGCGCCGGCCGGAACCGGGCGAGAATCCTGAACTCTCAGTCCAGCGAAACGAGCACCGCGACCTGGTCAGGAAGAGCATTCGGTCATTGCCGGCCAGATATCGCGAGGTACTCTGGATGCGTTACGTGGGAGACCGGTCCTACGAGGAGATTACCAGGGAGTTGCAGCTTCCGATGGGCACGGTCAAGACCTGGCTCAACCGTGGAAGATTTCAATTGAAGGGTGAATTCAGGAAGCGGGGGCTGGTTCCCTCCTGAGCAAGCGGATTCCCAGTCCCCAAAGCGCAAGTTCGAGGACAGGATTCGCCGCGATCGGATTCCGCTCGGAGTCGCCCCGGGATTCGACCGCAATGACCGCCGGCATAGAACGCCGGAGAAAACCGTCTCGAATATGGTTTGACGCGAAATACATCCTATGTCACGTTTCGCAGCACGGCGGCGTCTCGTGCAATCAAGCGGCGTGCAACACGACGACGATCCCGGGAAAGGAGCCGGACATGGACGGATGGTGGACGGATTTGAGCGTCCTCAACCAGGTGTTCTACCTGTTGGCGGTTTTCTTCAGCGCGTTTTTCGTCTGGCAACTCCTGGCGGCCCTGTTTGGCATGGGCGGGTCCGACGTCGGCATTGGCGGCGACGCGGACCTTGGCGACGCGGGTCCCGAATTGAACGACGGACCCGGCGATGGCACGGTGGCTGCATTCAAACTGTTGTCTATCAGGTCTCTGATCGCCTTTGGCATGCTGTTCGGATGGGCGGGCGCCCTGTATCTGCATAGAGGTCTGGACGTTCGGACCGCGATGTTTTACGCGTTTATCTGGGGTAGTGCAGGCATGGGGGTCGTGGCCTATTTCTTCCACGGTATCCGAAAGCTCACCGAGACTGGAAACGCCAGCCTGGATACGTGCGTGGGAACCTCGGGCGAGGTATATCTGAACATCCCCGAGGGCGGGACCGGTCAGGTTCGGGTGATAGAGAGCGGCGCGGTTGCCTACGTATCGGCTCGCGGCACGAACGGCATGTCCATCTCCGCGAAGACGCCGGTTCGGATTCTTCGCGTGGTGGATGCGACAACGCTCGAGGTCGAGCCGGAGTCGTGCTGATTGCAATACGTTCGACTGGCCGGCGCCTGCGGTAGGTTTTTCATGCTGTCTCCTCCTGTCGATGGATGAGACAGAAAGGGGGTTGCAGCCCGCACGGCGCCCCTTCAGGGACAGAACCGCAACAGAGGTGATCAATTCCATTCGAGGAGGGATCGTCATGTCAACCGAGACGATACTGACAATTATATCGCTGCTGGTGGTGTTTCTGCTCTTCGTGACGTTTATTTCCAGGTACAAGCGGTGCCCGTCCAACAAGATTCTGGTCGTCTACGGAAAAACCGGAAAAGGAGCTGCAAAGTGCGTTCATGGGGGCGCGGCCTTCGTGCTCCCGCTCCTGCAGGATTATGAGTATCTGGATCTCGAGCCGTTCGTTGTGCCCATCGATCTGGATAACGCCCTGTCGCAGGAGAACATCCGGGTGTCGGTACCTACAACCGTCACGGCGGCGGTGTCAAATCAGATGGGCGTGATGCAGAATGCGTCGATTCGCCTCCTGGGGCTCTCTCGAGACCAGATCGAGAGTCAGGCGCAGGACATCATCCTCGGCCAGATGCGGGCGGTGATCGCCACGATGGAAATCGAGGAAATCAACCAGGACCGGCAGGCGTTTATGTCCAAAGTCAATGAGGCGGTCTCAACCGAAATGGAGAAGATCGGCCTGGCAGTGATTAACGTGAACATCAAGGACATAGAAGACGAAAGCGGTTATATCAAGGCTCTCGGGCAAAAGGCCGCAGCGGAAGCCATCAACCAGGCGGCAATCGACGTGGCCGAGCAGGAGAAGATGGGCAAGGTGGGCGTAGCCGAACGGGAGCGGGACCAGCGCACCGACGTGGCCGCCGCGAACGCGGCCGCCGAAATTGGCGAGGCCGAAGCTGCCAGGGATCGCCGCCAGAGGGTTGCCGCCCTGGAATCCGAAGCCCAGATCGGCGAGGCCGAAGCCACCAGAAACAAACGCCGGATGGTCTCTTCTCTGGATGCGGAGGCGGTCCAGGCGGAGGCCGACGCCGAATCGAAAAAGGCCGGCTATATGGCACAACAGACCGTGGCCGAGGAGGTCGCGCGGCAGAAGGGTCAGGAGGCCGCGAAGGCGGCGGACGGCGCGATCCGGGTCGCTCAGGAAAAAGCCGAAAAGGAGGCCGAGGAGGCCCGGGCGTTGCGGGAAGAGGCGCGATTGAGAGCCGAAATTGTCGTACAGGCCGACGCGGAAAAGCAGAAGCTGGTCGTACAGGCGGAGGCCGAGAAAGAGCAGAGGACGCTCGTAGCACAGGGGGAGGCCGCCGCCATCCTCGCCCAGAGGCGAGCCGAAGCAGAGGGTACCCAGGCCATACTGGACGCCAAGGCCGAGGGTTACAGGGAGTTGGTCGCCGCGTGCGGAGGTAAAGACCAGGCTGCGGCAGCCTTCCTCATCGTCGAGCGGCTGACCGAGGTCGCAGGCATTCAGGCAGAAGCCATTCAGAATCTCCCCCTGGAGAAGATCATGGTCTGGGACGGCGGCGGCGGACAGGGGGGCATGTCCAATCTCGGCCAGCGCCTGATGGGCGCCATCCCGCCAATGCACGAGCTGGCCAAACTGGCGGGCCTGGAACTGCCCGAGTTTCTGGGCAAAGCCACAGGCGACGCAAATACAGACGTCGACGACGCGGGCGCATCGGAATCTTAGCGCTTCATTCGGGAGCCGTGGCTTGAACAGACCCGAAAAATCGGAGAGCCGCCCCGCGGCCGCCAACCGTATCGGCATCGCACAAACCCTGCCGGAATCGGCGAACGAAGAAGCCAGGCGACGCGGTCGTGACGGCGATAGCGCGATGGAGGCGGGAGACCTGTCGAAAGCCGAGGCCGCCTACATGGCGGCCCTGGCGGCCGATGACGGGAATGTGCGGGCGCGCCACAACCTGGGCGTTGTCTACTTCAGGCAGGACAACTGGCAGGACGCAATGGACTGCTTCACGCGTTGCCAGGAACTTGCGCCCGAGAACGGTGCGGACCTGCACTACAAGATCGGTCTCTGCCGTTTGAAGGCAGGCGTCGACGGAGCGTCGCAGGCCTTCGAAACTGCAATCGCAACGAATCCGGACCATCTGGAGGCGCAGTTGCAGTTGGCGCTTCTGCGGGCCGAAGGCGCGGGCTCGGGATCGAATGGCAGGCAGCGGGCGGTTGAAGCGCTTCGGTCTATACTTGAGGCCGTGGACCGTGACGTGCCCTTCGACAACGTGGACCGCGCCTGTTTCCTGTTGGCCAGCTTTCTCGACGACCTTCCGGAAAACGTCGACGAAGCGATCACGGTATACCGTCGCGGGCTCGAAGCGAATCCGCTGTTCGCCCCGGGTCATAACAACCTCGGCGTTTTGCTCATGCAGACGGGTCAGACCCTCCAGGCCCTGGGCGCGTTCAAGATCGCCATTCAGCTCGAGCCGGACTATGCGCTGCCCTACAGGAATCTGGCGCATCTTCTCTTCGATCACATGAGCTCGGCCCAGATGGAACGGGAGTACACGTCCATCATCGAAGAATTCGGCACGCAGGCAGCCGCGGTGCTGGCGCGCCTGTCCCTTGAACTCATCGACATGGGACGCGGACAGGTGGGAGAGAGCCTGTACACCCGGGGTCACCAGATCAAGAACCTGATGGGTCTGGTGGGGAGCCGAACCAGGCGGCTAATTCGAAGGATCCCGCAGGAGGACGCCCTTCTCGACGACCTGCGAGACATCGCCCGCGATCAGGAGCACATCTTCGACCAGTGGGTGGCCTATCTGCGCAGCATGAAGCAGGATCCGTTGAATCCCTCGCTGGTGGATATTCCGCAGTTCGTGAGCAAAATCAAAGAGGCCGTTGCCACCCGCACCGGAGGCGCGGCGCTCCGTTTCGCGTCCGAACCGCAGGTCCCGCAGGTCAAGGTCGATCCCGGCATGCTGCGGGAAGCCGTCACGAACCTGATTCTCAACGCGCTGGAAGCCGTTGAGGAAAACGGAGCGATCACCGTACAGGCCGGCCACGACAATAGACGAGGGTCGGTATTCATCGAGGTGGAAGACGACGGACCGGGCATTTCCGAAGAGATCAAGGCCAGGATCTTCGATCCCGGGTTTTCCACCAAGGAAAAAGGCAATGGCTTCGGGCTGAGCATCTGTTCGCGCATCGTCTCCGCTCACAGGGGAACCCTGCGGATGATCAGCCGTCCGGGCGCCGGCGCCGTGTTCCGCATCGATCTTCCGGTGGACTTCGAGCTCGTTTCCGAAACCGAAAGCATCGGTTGGAGCGGCGATCCACTGTCCGCCTCGAAGCTGTCCCTGGCCGAGGAATTCATCGAGTAGTCTATGAAAGCGCAAATCGTCGTTGCCGACGACCAGCCCGAAATCCTGGAGATGCTGAGGCGAAGCCTTCAGGTGGATGGCCGGACCGTGAGGACTTTTCCAACGGGCAGAAAGGCGTTTGCATACCTGCGAGAGCACGTTTCGGACGTGGATATGGCCGTTCTGGATATCGACTTCGGTCCCACCGAGCCGGACGGTCTGGAAATTCTGAGAAAGATTCGCGACCTCGTGCCGGATTTGCCGGTGATCATTCTCACGGGGAAAGGCACCGTGGAGAACGCCGTGGCTGCCCTGCGCATGGGCGCTTCCGACTTTATCGAGAAGGATACCTATATTGAAGACCGGCTTGAACTCAGCCTTGAAAAACTCGACCGCGTTCTCGCCGTCCTCAGGGAGAACGCCCGGCTTCAGGCGCGGGTGAAGGATCTGGACCGGGAGAACCGCTACTACCGGGACGAATTCGGAAAGAAGTACAGGACCGTCAATGCCAGCCCCCAGATGCTGCGGATCATGCGGCAGGCCGAGCGCATTGCTTCGATACCACGGCCGGTTCTGGTACTCGGCGAACCCGGCACCGGGAAGGAGCTTGTGGCCGCCGCGATTCACTACGGCGGCGTACGCGGCAATCGACCGTTCGTTAAGGTCAATTGCGCGGCCCTTTCCGCCAACCTGCTGGAAAGCGAACTCTTCGGCCACGAGAAAGGCGCGTTCACCGGAGCGACCGAAGCCCGACCAGGACGGTTTGAAGCGGCCAACGGCGGTACGCTGTTGCTGGACGAGATCGGCAACACCACACCCGAATTCCAGCAGAACGTCCTTCGCGCCATCGAGTACCAGGAGATTCAACGGGTGGGCGGGGCCGCGCCCACCAGCGTGGACGTCCGGATCATCGCCGCCACGAATGCCGATCTCGAACGTGAGATTGCCGAAGGCCGCTTTCGCCGGGATCTCTACGACCGCCTCCGCTTCGAAGTGATCCGCATTCCCCCGCTTCGCGAACGGCGTGAAGACGTCCAGCCGCTTGCCGCGTTCTTCGTCGAGCAAATCGTCCGGGAGGTGCCGGGACTCACCTTGCGTCCGTTTTCCGACGGCGCCCTCCGACACCTGCAGGGCTACCCGTGGCCCGGAAACGTGCGCGAGCTCAAGTTCGCCGTCGAACGCGCGGCGATCATGGCCACGGGCGCATCCATCGAATCCCAGGATTTGCCGCCGGAAATCACCAGCGGAGATCCGGCGCCGCCGGGAGACGGGTTCGACGCTCAGGTCAAAGCCTTTGAGCTCGGGCTGCTCAGAACCGCACTGGGCAACGCGAACTGGAACCAGCGCAAGGCAGCCGAATCGCTCAGTCTGAGCTACGACCAGTTCCGCCACTTCTACAGGAAGTATGAACTTGCCAATGAAAGAACCTGACGTTCGTTATTGTCATAAGGAGCCCCTGGCGCGGCTTCGCTGTGCTCAGCCGCAACGAAAAAAGGTGGAGGTGAACGTCTGAGCCCGTTGGACGGCGCAATCACTCCCCCCTTGAGGGGGAGTCGCCTGCCTGCGCCAAGCGGAGCGCGGCAGGCAGGCAGAAGCCGAGCCGTCAGGCGACGGCTTATGCGGTGGGGGGATTCCAACGCGTGAACGTGAGCAAGAAGCACGAATAAATATGCACGCATTTTGCGAAGAAGCCTTACCGGAAGATGCTAAGGGAGGGCATGGATTTGACTATTTTCACTTGACGCAGATCATGAATCCGGTATATTTGGATCGAACCTCGCGCTTTGATGCTTATTGCATCTATTCCGGTCCCGGATCTTCTCCGGGAATCCTGCGGGTTCACAATCGGAACGGGACAACACCGCCCGGCTCGATTGCTCTTCAAGGAAACGGTTTGCCGCTTACGAGGAAACAACAATGAGCGAAGCCGAAAACGGCCCTTGCGGCCTGATTTTCCCCTCAGACGATTCGGAAGTTTCCCACGTAGAACTGTGCCTTGCGGACGCTGGTTTTTCCAGTGAAGTTCGGGCATGGCTGGTTCAGATATTTGAACGCCAGGACTGTTTTGGCGATTCCGGCGGCGCGTCCGTGTTCAGGGACGATTTCGCGCACCTTTTCGAGCACGTCCTTCCCGGTGTCGTGGAAGGGCTGAACGAACCGGATCCATCGGAGCACCTCGCACAGACCCGCCTCGCGCTCCTCTTCAGTTTTCTGCTTGGCTTCGGACCCGTCTACAGCGAAGGGGTTCGGCCTGGCCGTGGGCTGGTGAAATCAGGTGAAGACTGGGTTGTTCCCGCGTGGGTTGGCGCGTTTCAAAGGCAGGCGAAATTTCGAGCACAACGCCTGGATTGGCGCAAGCTCGTGGAGATAAGAAACGCGCGCGCTTTCCTGTTCTTCGACCTCGTTCCATTTCTCTTTCCCGAAGGCCTGCCGCTGGATCAGATCGTCAATCCGGCCTTGTTGAATCCGATACCGCGAGAGGAGTGGTCCAGTACGGATTTTGAAGACCCCGATCAGCTCGAATTCTGGCTCAAATGGCGTTTCGCCGCAGACTCGGAACGTCGTGAGATCATAAACCTGAACACCCTGGAAGCGGCGTTTTCCGATTTTGCGGAGGATGTTCTGGGCGACCGGATTCTCGGACTCCTGAATGCGATCGAATGTGCGATGAGCATTGGATTTGCGTCGGCTTCGGAACGTCTGAATCCTTCGGGTGACGGGTGGCGGGTGGTTTCGCGTGAACTAATCCCGTACCTGGACCTTCTGAGTGAGAAACGGCCCGAGTCCGGGTCAGAGCGATCTTCGTTGCTCAAAGCCTGGTGGCGGTTGTCGGCGGCGATTTACTACAGGGGTATGGGTGGGCTGGAACCGGATCTCTCCGACGAACTGAGAAACCGGCTTGTGGACAGCGCCGCCAGGCACGTCGGCATGCTGCGGAAGGTGTTGCGAGAGACGCCTGAGGAATTTACGGGAAGGGATTCGACGGGCGCGCCGGTTGCGGATTTCTACGAAAGAGCCTTTGAGGCGCTGATCGTTTTCGCCGCGCCCTGGAAATGCTTGAGGTCCCTCCTGCTGGCTTTCGCGGAGATGCGGGTTCCCGCCGTTGCATCGGACCTTCGGCCGTGGCCCGATGCTGACAGAGAACCTCCGCCGCATCCCTACAGTCGAATCCCGACGTGGATCGGAATCGCCATGTATCCGCAGCATCTTCGGGATGAACTCAGACGGGACCCGCACTTGAAGGGATTGCGTGAAGCATTTGCCAAATTCTGCCTCGAACGGCTCAAGACCCGGAGAACCGATGCTGAGCCGACCAGACAAACGGACCATCCCGCGGACGAACGATTCGTCGAACCCCGCCGAGCGTGGAGACAGTGCTACGTGCAGGCGCTGGCGGCATTGCGAGTCAATCCCGGCGGGCGGGCGCACAGAACGCTGTTCTGGCTTTCCAGGAACGATCCTGATGAAACGATCCGAACACTCGCGAGAAGGGCGCACGGCCGGATTCGTCATCTCAGTCCCGACAGGCCAAATCGGAATCGGGGCGCCTCGCCTCGTCGAGCCCTGTTCGAAGCCTTCTGGTGGCTCCGCCAGGCGCATCTCCTGACACTTGGAATAGAGATCGACCAGGCGGGCGCCATGCGAACGCGAAGAACGGAATTGCATCGGACACGAGAGAAGCGTGATCGCCTCGATGGGCAGGCGTAGTTGACCAACGACAACACTTTAGATGGCAAATTACACCAAGTACAAGGAAGTGGCCGGTGTATTCATTTCCATAAGATAATTATTATAAATGACTTAATTGAAATACAGAAGTATTGGCATAATTCTTGCATTTAATGGATGGAGATTCCGTAGAGTAACCCGGTCTGCTCATCAATTGGGAACCAAAGTGTCCCCCAGGGCCGGCCCGATTCCACGAGAAAGGAGGTGAAAAGAAAATGGCCAAATCAAGCGGGAATAGAGGCTCGCAAGCCGATCGTGACAATCGCGCCAATCAGCTGAATCCCAACAACGATGCATATCGGAAGGCGCGCGGCATTGCGAACTTGCCCAGCAAGACCGGAAATCCTTCCGGCCGCGGCCGCGGCAATGCCGCGCCCAGGGGAGGTAAGGGCAAATGATGTATCGGCGCAGGGGCTGGCCATTGCCCGGCACGGACGTTTGCAATCGGTCAATCCCTGCCCGCCTTTTCGTTTCGCCAGATGCGTCGCACTTCGAGGCTCAATAGCCTCGCGCCTGATCCCCACCGGATTGTGCTACGACGCATCCTTTCAGGACAACCGGAACGGCAACATCGTTCCTTTAATGTCAAATGAGAAAGGAGTTTAAAATGGCCTTCGGCAATTTGCCATCTCCCTTGCAGCAGAAAATCCCATCAGTCAACTTCCATCTCTGGGAACCATGCAACATGCGTTGCAGGTTCTGTTTTGCTACGTTTCAAGACGTAAAGCGTGATATGAACCTGCCAAAAGGTCATCTGCCCAAGGATGATTGTATCGTAGTTGTAGAGAAACTTGCCGAAGCGGGCTTTGATAAGATTAATTTCGCCGGTGGAGAACCCACACTTTGCCCATGGTTGTCTGATTTAATCAGGCGGGCGAAATCTCACGGAATGGTCACTTCCGTCGTTACAAACGGATCGAGGATTACCGATCAGTGGCTGGGCAGTCTGTATAGGTGTCTTGATTGGATCGCCCTGAGCATTGACACCGTTGACTCGGGTAAATTGAAACGACTGGGGCGTGCAATCGGCGGCAAAGATGCCATTTCCCCGGAAGAGTATCTTCGCATTGCCAGCGACGTAAAGCGACGCGGGATTCGGCTGAAAGTCAATACTGTCGTTACTTCCATTACGTGGCTGGACGATTTTGCCGACTTTATACGGCTGTTAAAACCCGAACGCTGGAAGATATTTCAGGCACTTCCCGTCAAGGGCCAAAACGACCGGCATATTGCTGATTTCGCGCTTACAGCAAAGCAATTTGACGCGTACGTTCAACGCAATCGCATCGTCAGGGAGGAGAGCATCCGCGTCGTCCCCGAGAGCAATGAACTGATGACTGAGAGTTACACAATGGTTGATCCTGCGGGACGATTTTTCGACAACGCAAAGGGCGCCCATTCCTACAGTGACCCCATCCTGGAGGTTGGGATTGACGCGGCCTTGAAGTCCGTGTCGATCGACCCTGATCGGTTTCTTCGGAGGGGAGGAAAGTATGACTGGTAAATTCATCGTCATCTAAAGCCCTGATGCAGTCGGCAAATCTACCCTAGCGCGCGAATTGGCCAATCGGCTTGGCGCGGAGCTGCTCGAATGCCCTCCACGGTTGGAGGCCCCCGGGTTATTGGGGGCGGAGCTGCGGAGTCATTTCGACAAACGACCTGCCGAACAGCGGCGCGCTTACTACCGGGCGGCGAATCTCGTCGCTAGTGAAATTGCCGAAGGTACACTGCAGGAGAAGCATGTCGTGATGGACCGTTATTGGCCGAGTACGGTTGCTTTCGCCACAATGGACGTTGACTCAAACGGTTACCGGAAATGGCAGGGTCTTTATCCGCCGGAACTCCGCAAGCCGGATGCAGTTGTCCTGCTTACGGTAGATGAGGAGAATCGTTCGAAGAGGATGCGGAAGCGCGGTGAACCTGCCACGACCGAGGAGCAGTCCCTCGACGAACACCTTGCACACCGCAATAACATACTTTGCGCGTACCGCAAATTCAACCCGATCGAGATCGATACGAGCAATCGCAAGCCTGGTGACGTCCGTGAAGCTACCCTCGATGAACTTCGCAGTGCAAGGTTGTTTTAACTGAACTCCCATCTCCAACGCCCCCGGCGATGTTCGCCGGGGGCGTTGGTCGGGCGGGGTTCACCAGCATCTCCCAATCGCTACCGCATAATCTTCGTAGGGGCAACCCTTGTGGTTGCCCTGGTTAATGCGTACGCCCACGGACGCCGATGCGGGCGGGACGCCCGCGCTCCCAGGGGAGCGACGCGGCGAATGGCCGGTGGCTGGAAGGAAAGCGTCAATAAACGACGGCGAGACGCCCTGACGACGTTTGTCGGGGCGTTCGTTTTTTTTGATTCGAAGAATCCACAAACAAGATGGTTTCGGCAGTACGGGTATTGCGTTATATTGTGGTCGTCTGAATTCAACGAAGAAACCAGGCTGCGATTCGTTTTCCACCTGGATCTGATAAAGGCATCGAAGACCGCGTGCAGCGCGTGGTCGGGCGAGCGGTATGGACCAGATATGTTCAAGGAACTGGACGTAATCGCGCTTACAGCCGAAGTTCCACTCGATCACATTTGGGATGTCCCGGACACCAGCCCGCTGATTGAGAAACGCAATCCGGGGGACGGGCTGAAAGTCGGCGACGTCGGCACGATTGTATGTATCCAGGGCAACGGGGAAGCCCTCGAAGTCGAATTTCTGGGTCCGGACGGCAACACGATGGCTATTGCCACGATTTCGCCATCACAGGCCCGACTGGCCACGGAAGAAGATCTCACGAAGCGATCTCTTCTGAAGGAAGTCGGCAGTCCGGCCTTATCACGGCCTCATGAAAGAATGGGAAAGAAAGAGCCACTGTGAGGATCGTGAATTCATCGCGCCCGCCAGGTTGCGGTTCGTCCTGGCGTTCGGTGTGTTGAGCGATAATGCGAGACTGCCAACCCGTCATGGGAATTCCCGTGGACAGTCTCTACCGGCGGGTTTCTGCGTTCTAGATACGTGAATCCGGTTGCAGGGGAGGTGCTATGAACGTTGCCGTATTCGGCGCGGCAGGCTGGCTCGGGCGGGCGGCGCTGGCCGCTCTGGACGAGAACCATCGAATCCGGGCGTTCGACTACGGTCCTCCGGCCTGGCAAGCCTGGAACGATACCGACGGTGAATGGACGGGCGGCGAGGTCGTTCATGGCGATATCGTGGAATTTGAACCCGTCCACCGCGCCGTTGAGGGAATGGACGCGGTCCTGCACATGGCGGTGTACCATTCGGACGAACCCGGCGCCCACGGCGTCGACGACAGGAAGCCCTTCCTCATCAACGTGAAGGGCCTCTGGAACGTGCTGGAATCCGCCCGCCGGCACGGCATCGGGCGGATCGTGCACATCGGCTCCTGTCAGACCGCCCACCCGAAAGGGATCTTCTTCACGGCCGACGTCAGGCGGCCCGACGGCGGCCTCTACGGCGTCACGAAACGTCTTCAGGAAGAAATGTGCCGGCAGTTCCACGACGCGTTCGGTCTCCGCATTATCGTACTCCGGCCGGACTACATCGTCGACAGCAGACTCGGCATCGGCCGGTACAGGGAAAGACTGGGTACCGAAGAGCGCCCCTACCGACAGGGCTGGGTCTGCCGGCACGACCTTGCGGAGGCTTGCCGCCTGAGCCTGGAATCCGAAACCATCGATTTCGACGTTTTCCACGTCGTGGGGACACCCGGCGCCGAGAGGACCTGCAACGTCGCACGGTCCCGAGATATCCTCGGCCTTGAATACCGGGGAAATCTGGAACAGTACCGAACCGGCGACGACGTGGAAAAGAGAGACAGCCACGATCTGAAATAACGAAAGGAGACGTCAATGTCCGCCGAATCCAATGCGCAGATTGCCCGGGAGTCCCTCGAAGCCGCCTTTTCCTGTGACTGGAAGCGACTTCGCGAAACCTACGCCGACGACGCGACCATGGTCGGCGGCGCACTTAACATCCGGGGCGCCGATAACATGGTGGCGCTCTGGCAGGGCTGTCACGAGGAAGAGCGGGACATGCGTCTCGAGATTCTCAATATCGTCGCAGACCACGACATGGCCGCCGTGGAGTTTCACTTCAGGGGTATCGTAAACCAGCCCCTTCCCGGGCTGCCCGATGCAATGTACGGCAAACATCTGGATGCCACCGAAGTGCATATGTGCCGGATTCAGAACGGAAAAATTGCCGCCGTGACGATCTACGGCGGCGTCCTGGAATCCCCCGACGTCCCACTCAAGCGGGTCTGGGTGGCCGAATAACGGCCCGGATGGACTTTATCGACGGGCTGAGAGGGAAACCGGTTGAATGCCCTACCCGCAGATCGACCACCGCGACGTCGTCCTCAGGCCGCTGGCGGAGAGAGCCAGCAGGTACTCGATCGACGAGATCATGGTCGACCCCGACGCGCCCGCGCCCGACCCCGGGGCGGTGGCGGACAGGCTCCGTCGCGTTGCCGAAGAAATCCACCACGCCAGGCGGCGGGGAGCTTCCGTGATGCTGGCATACGGCGCGCATCTGGTCAAGAACGGACTGGGGCCGGTGGTGACCCGCATGATGGAAACGGGCTGGATCACCCACTTGGCCACCAACGGCGCCGGCACGATTCACGACTGGGAATACGCCTTCCAGGGGCGGTCGGAAGAGAACGTGCGGGCAAACGTCGCACAGGGATGTTTCGGCGCCTGGGAAGAAACCGGCCGCAATATTCATCTGGCTGTTCTCACCGGCGCGCTGAAGGGCATGGGGTACGGGGAATCCGTCGGGAAATTCATCGCCGAGAACGGTTGCGACGTTCCCGAGCGGAGCGACCTGGTCTCCGCGTTGCGACGCTGGTCCCGCGCACCCGCAGATTCGCCCTTGATGCCGGCGTACGCCGAACTGCTTCAGGTCGTCTCGCGATTTGACCTTCCGTCCGGGCGCTGCCAGGTCGAACATCCGTTCAGGGAGTCGTCCCTTACGGCGCACGCGTACCGGCTGGGTGTTCCGCTTACCGTTCACCCGGGCATCGGATACGATATCATCCACACCCACCACCTCGCCAACGGAGCTGCCGTCGGGCGAGGCGCGGATATCGACTTTCGGGTGTTCGCCCGGGGTGTCGTCGATCTGGATGGTGGCGTGTTTCTCTCGGTTGGCTCGGCCGTGATGGCGCCGCAGGTCTTCGAAAAGGCCCTTTCGCTGGCCAACAACCTTCGAATTCAGAAACACAGGCGCGTCGTACGCCCGTTCATCGTTGTCAACGATCTGTCGCCTGTGACATGGGACTGGTCGAGAGGCGAACCCCCGAAGGAAAACCCGGCCTACTATCTCAGATTCTGCAAGTCCTTCAGCCGAATGGGCGGGGAGATGGTTTACGTCGACGGCGACAACCGGGTCTTCCTGCACAATCTCTACCGGATTCTTCGCGAGACGTAGCGGCCGGCCGAAGGCCGAGGGCCGAACCGGACCCGCCCCGCCGCGCCGCGAACGACTCAACGGAAAGACGCCATGGCCGCCGTGTCCGAACGCGTTGTCCTCATCCACTACCACGAAATCGGTCTGAAGGGCCGGAACCGCGGCCGGTTCGAACAGCAACTGCTCACCAATATCGCCCGAGCGTTGAAAGGTCTGTCGCGCGGCGCCGTCCGCCGTCTTTCGGGCCGCATTGTCCTGGAACTCGCGCCGGACGCGGAGACCGGGGCCATCCGGGAGCGTCTTGCCGACGTGTTCGGGATCGCGAACTGTTCCGAAGCCGTTCGCGTTCCCAACGCCATCGAACACATACGGGTAGGGGCGTGGGACGTTGTCAGGCGCAAGGACTTCGGCTCGTTCAAGATCGCGGCCCGCCGCGGCGACAAGAGCTTTCCGCTCACGTCCGAGGAGATCAACCGCGACGTCGGCGCCCACGTCCAGACCCTCTCGCGGGCGCAGGTGAAGCTGGATGACCCTGACCTGACCTGCCACGTCGAAGTATCCTACCAGGGCGCCTTTATCTATACCGGGAAGACGCCCGGTCCCGGAGGTCTTCCCGTCGGCGCGAACGAGCGGGCCGTCAGTCTGCTTTCTTCCGGCATCGACTCGCCGGTCGCTTCATACAAGACGATGAAGCGCGGCGTGCGGCTGTCGTTCGTACACTTTCACAGCCAGCCGTATACCAACCGAAGCTCGCAGCGCAATACCGAGGAGCTTGTGCGCGTGCTGACGCGGTACCAGTACCGATCCACGCTCTATCTGGTTCCATTCGTGGAGATCCAGCGGCGCGTGATGACCCACGCGCCGCCCGGGTACCGCGTGATCCTCTATCGCCGAGCCATGCTGCGCATCGCCGAAGCCATCGCCGAGCGGGAGGGCGCGCAGGCCCTCGTCACCGGCGAGAGCGTGGGTCAGGTCGCCTCGCAGACCCTGTCGAACATGCGCGCCATCGAGGAAGCGACGGCGCTTCCCGTGCTGCGCCCGCTTTCCGGCGACAACAAAGAGGAAATCATCGATCTTGCCCTGCGCATCGGGACCTATGATATTTCAATTGAGCCCTATGAAGACTGTTGCACGGTTTTCGTGCCCAAACACCCGGAGACACGCGCCGATCTGAACGTGGTCCATGAGATCGAACCGGAACTCGACCTGCCCCCGCTGATTGATCAGGCGCTGAAGTCGACGGACGTGATGACGGAAAAATTCTAATCCTCCGGCGCGTCGCCCCGCATCCCGTCCGATGTCACCCCGAACCGTTCGAAAACGGCGTCCAGCAAGCGCCGGATCGCAGGTCCGAAATATCGCCCCTGCCGCCAGGCCACGCCAATCTCACGGCCGAATCGCACGCCCTTCACCGGCACGGTCACCAGCGCCCCGGACGCCAGCGAATCCCGTACCGTGAGATGGGGCAGAAACGATATCCCAACGCCCGCCTCAACCAGTTTCCGCATGGCCTCGGGACTCCGCATTTCCATCACCACCCCGGGTGACGCGCCCGCCTCCGCAAATCGCTCGTCCACGATCTTGCGGGAGACGGAATCGGCGTGAAACAGAATCAAC
>CAXXXF010000003.1:0-577951 GCA_963667175.2 Candidatus Latescibacterota bacterium
TGGGCGTGTCGGTCGGGCCATACTAAAAGGGCTCATCCAAGGCCAGGAAGATCCAGCAGCGTTAGCGGAGTTGGCCAAGGGCCGCTTGCGCAACAAGAAGGCCGACCTGGAGCAGCGCTGACCGGCTTTTTCCGACCCCACCATCGCTTTTTGTTGAGCCACTTGCTGGCGCATCTGGACTTTCTGGAAACACAACTTTCTCAGCTGTCCGACCAGATCGCTCAACACATTGAGGCGATGGGTGTGCCCCCAAAAGACCCGCAGCCTCCTTCGGGCGGTTCGCCCAAGCCTGCGCAGTCACCAACCGCCGCCTCGTCCAAGCCTGCGCAAGCTTCTGGGCTCCTTCCCAATCAGGCCATGGCCTTGTGGGATACGATTCCTGGCGTCAACCAGACCGTGGCCGAGGTTATGGTGGCCGAAATGGGCGTGGATATGGGCCGCTTCCCCACCCACCGGCATCTGGCCTCCTGGGTCGGCTTAGCGCCGGGAAACCATGAAAGCGCAGGGAAACGTCAATCGGGGCGCACCACCAAAGGCAATCCTGCGTTGCGTCTTGCCCTCGTCCAGGCGGCCTGGGCGGCCTCGCGCACCAAAGACACTTATCTGTCCGCTCTCTATCGTCGGTTGGCCGCACGACGGGGCAAGAAACGCGCCTTGGTGGCAGTGGCTCATTCCATTCTCACAGCCGCCTATCATATGGCCTGTCACACACAACCCTATCAAGATCCGGGCAGCAACTATTTCGATCAGCGCAAGAAACACGACGTTGTCTCTCGGCTCTCCCATCGCCTGGAAAAGTTGGGTTACAACGTTGCGCTTACGCTACAAGCTGCTTAAATAAAAGAAAAACCAACAGGATTCTTCGAAATCCTGAAAGGTTATTTTCTAAGTAGCTATCAGCAGTCAGCCATCAGCCTGAAGCAACAACCGAAAACCAAATACCGCAACCCGTTCAAACACAACACCGCAATGCCGGGGCCGGGTCGCGCGGCTCTGCCCCCTCTGTCGTCTCCCAGACTCATTGGGTTTCCCACATCCCGACGGAGAAATCTCTGGATCACGTCGCGATGCTATATCGCAAACCGATTCTTGCTGAATGCTGAGAGCTAATGGCTGATGGCTGCTTTTCCCTCTCCCGTCTCACCGCTTTTAAATCTCGCCTGTCTCACCCACAGGAATTCGGGCGCATCCGCAATGCGATGAAGGACGTCGCCCGGCGCCGGCGAATCCAGGCTGATCATCATGATGGCCTGCCCTCCCCGGCTGTCGCGCCCCAGCGCCATATCGGCGATATTGAGTCTCTCCTCGGCCAGGAGCGACCCGATCCAGCCCACCACGCCGGGAACGTCCCGGTTGCAGCAGATCAGGACGTCGCCTTCCAGCTTGGCCTTCACTTCGAACCGGTCGATGCGCACGACCCGGGCGTCGCTGCTGCCGAATACGGTGGCCGATATCGAGGTCCTTCCCGCCGACGTTTCGTAATCCACCGTCATCAGATTGGTGTAGTCTTTGTGGGCGCTGCTCCGTGTCTCGTCGATCTTCACCCCGCGTTTCTGCGCGAAAAGGGGGGCGTTCACGTACGTCACGAGTTCATCCGTCAGATTCGTAATGGCCCCCTTCAGGACAGCCGCCGTCATGGGTGACGTCGCGAACTTCAAGATATCCCCGTGGTACTCGATCGCGATGCGGCGCAGATTGCCGCGGCTCAACTGGGCCTGCAATGCGCCCACCTTCTCCGCAAGGAGCAGATACGGACGCACATCCTCGAAAAGCGACGGGTCCACCGAAGGCATATTCACGGCCCGCTGGGCGGGCCTGTCCATCAGGACCTCCAGAACGTCCTGCGCGATCTGGCGGGCCACGCGGTCCTGCGCCTCCATGGTCGAGGCGGCCAGATGCGGCGTGCAGATCACCTCGCGCCGCCGCAGGAGCGCGTGGTCCCTGGGCGGGGGTTCCTTCTCGAATACGTCGAGCGCCGCTCCGGCCACCCTGCCCGTTTCGACCGCGTTCAGAAGCGCCGCCTCGTCGACCAGCCCTCCCCGCGCGCAGTTGAGAATGCGCACGCCGGGTTTGCACGTCGTCAGTGATGCCGCAGATATCAGGTGCCGCGTGGATTCGTTCAGCGGCGTATGCAAGGTGATATAGTCCGCGGTCTTGTAGATTTCCTCAAGAGAAGTCAGCCTTACCCGGAATCTCGCCGCCATCTCTTCGGAAAGTAGGGGATCATTGCCCAGGACCGTCATCCCCAGAGCCCCGGCGAGACGGGCGACGTGCTGTCCCACCCGCCCCACGCCTACAATGCCCAGCGCCTTCCCGTTCAACTCCACGCCCGTATAGGACTTCCGTTCCCACGCGCCGCGTTTCATCGACGCGGTCGCCTGCGGAATGTTGCGGCTCAACGCGAGCAACATCCCCACGGTATGTTCTGCCGTGGCAATCGTATTCCCGCCGGGGGAATGCACCACCACAACGCCCCGCTCCGTCGCGGCGCCGACGTCGATGTTGTCAACGCCGACGCCCGCGCGGCCGATGACGCGAAGCCGGTGCGCTTCGGCCAGGACCTCCCGGGTCACATGCGTTTCGCTGCGTATCATCAGCCCGTCATAGGCGCCGATTTCACGCGCCAGCGCTTCCGGCGAGAGGCCCGTCCGGACGGCCACCCGGACGTCCGGCGCATCCGCGAACACGCTTTGCCAGCCGCGAGACAACGTATCTGCGATCAATATCCGCTTCATGGTATTAAAGAAAGCTATCAGCATTCAGCCGTCAGCTATCAGCTTAAGGCAAAGACCGAAAACCATTCGACACATCGCAAAATCAGGGACGGGCGGTACGGTCCTCTCCCGTCCTGCAAAAAACAGCTCTCAGCGATCAGCCGTCAGCGTACAGCATAAAGCCAAACAGGCAACGACCGCGCTCATTAGTACGTCTGTAGGGGCAACCCTTGTGGTTGCCCAGGTCAATGGGCAGGAAAAAGCAGCAATCAGCGTTCAGCCTTCAGCGCGCGTTGCGCGGCCTCCACGCCGATCCCGGGTTCAAAATCCCATCCGGCCTCCCGGAGTCCGAATTCGAGCGTTGAGACGACCTCCAGGATGTCTGCGTCGTCCACGTGCCCCAGGTTGGACACCCGCACCATGCGGCCCCTGTATTTGCCCAGGCCGCCACCGACAATGACGTTGAATTCACGCCGCATCCATTCCATCAGCGCGAGCCCGTCCACCCTTTCGGGCAGGACAATCGACGTCAGTGCGTTTGACGCCCGCCGCGCGAAACATGAGAGTCCCAGCGCCTCCGCGGACCGCTGAACCGCGCGTGCATGCCGGGCGTGCCGCGCCCAGACCCGCGGGAGGCCCTCCTCCCGGAGCATCTGCAGCGCCGCCCGCAAACCGGCAAGGAGCGTAACCGGAAGCGTGGCGGGCGCCCGGCCCTCGGCCAGCGACGTCCTGTATTTTTCCAGGTCCCAGTAGTACTTCGGGAGCCGGCGCCCCTCTCGCGACTTCCAGACCCGCGGCCCCACCGCCACCATTCCCATGCCGGGAGGCAGCATCAGCCCCTTCTGCGACGCCGTAACTGCCAGGTCCACGTTCCACGCCTCGAGCGGCAGCGGGTGAGCCCCCACGCTGGAGACCCCGTCAACGACCAGCAGCGCGTCCGTCCCCTCCACCGCTTCGCCAATCGAGGCGACGTCGTGCAAGACGCCGGTGGACGTCTCGCAGTGTGCGGCGAACACGACCCGAATGCCCGGGTCGACCCTAAGCGCGTCGGCCACAACCTGAGGGTCCACCGCCGCGCCCCAGGGAAACGCCCGTTCCACCACCTCGACCCCGTAGGCCCGGCACAGGTCCGCCCACCGCGCTCCGAACTGACCCGCCTGGACGACCAGGGCGCGGTCTCCGGCGCACAGGGTATTGGCCACCGCGGCTTCCATCGCGCCAGTGCCCGAGCAGGCCAGGACGAGCATGTCAAATGAGGTGGGGAAGACCTCCCGGAGCCCTTCAACCGCGTCTCGAAGCAGTGCGGGAAAGTCCGGTCCCCGGTGGTAGACCGGCGTTCCGGACATTGCGGCCTGAACCCTTTCGGGGATGGGGGTCGGGCCCGGTGTAAAAAGACGTTGCCGCCTCATCTCGGTCGCCCATGAGGCAAACCGGTTTCTTCGCCGCTCGCGCGTCTATTGTTCGACAACATCCCGAATCCACTTCCAGACGGCCTGGCGGCCATGACCCGACACCGCCGAAAAAGGAACGAAATCAAATTCGCCCAGCCGGGACAGCAGGTTTCGCGTCCGGTCCAGCCGGGACTCCCGCCGGCTCCCCGGGAGCTTGTCGGCTTTTGTGGCGACCACCAGAAACGGCCGGCCGAATTGCCTGAGCCAGAGGGCCATCTCCACGTCGTGCGCCGTCGGATCGTGCCGGGCATCGAGGAGATGCAAAATGCCACGCAACGAGGCGCGTGTCTCGAGGTATGCGTTGATCAGGTCGGCCCACTGCCGGCGTTCCTGCTGACCCCGCTTTGCGTACCCGTACCCGGGAAGATCCACGAAATGCAATGTCTCGTTGACGCGGTAGTAGTTGAGCGTACGCGTCTTCCCCGGGGTTTTGCTGGTGCCGGCCAGATGTCTGCGGTTCAGCAGCCGGTTCAGCAGAGAGGATTTACCGACGTTCGAGCGGCCGGCAAATGCAATTTCCGGCAGTCCTTCCATTGGAAGGCGGTCCGGATGGGCGATGCTGGTCACAAAATCGGCGGTACGGATCTGCATAGCGTGCAACCGGGGACGCAGTCTATCGCAAACACATAGAAAACCGGGGCAATGGACCCCGGTTCCGAAGACGGAGGAAAGGAAAACAGTCCGTTGAAACTATGCGCTCTTTTTCTCTTCGATGTGAAGTCGGGGTTTTGACCTGCCGGCGACCATCTCCTTCGTGACCACGACCCGCGCGTGATCCGGATTGGAGGGAAGGTCGTACATCAGGTCGTTCATGATGTCCTCCAGAACGGACCGCAACCCGCGGGCGCCTGTTCCCTTCCGGACCGTTCGCCGCACCACCTCCTCCAGGGCCGCGTCTTCGAATTCCAGTTCGGCGCCATCCATTTCGAAGAGCTTCTGGTACTGCTTGGTTATCGCATTCTTTGGTTCTGTCAGGATTTTGTAAAGCGCCCGTTCGTCGAGGTCGCTGAGGGAACAGGTGATCGGCAGCCTTCCGACCAGTTCGGGAATCAGCCCGTACTTGATGAGGTCCTCAGGTTCCACCTCGGCAAACAACGCGCCCGCGTTCCGCTTTTCGTCGGGCCCGTCCTTCGCGCCGAACCCGATGGTCTTGTCACCGATCCGGTTGCTGATGATTTCTTCAAGGCCGTCGAACGCCCCGCCGCAGATGAACAGAATGTTGCGCGTATTCACCTGGATCAGCGGCTGCTCGGGATGTTTCCTTCCTCCCTTCGGCGGTATGCTGGCCACGGTGCCCTCGAGAATCTTCAGCAGCGCCTGCTGGACGCCTTCGCCGGATACGTCGCGGGTAATCGAAGGATTGGCCGCCTTCCTCGATATCTTGTCGACTTCGTCCAGGTAGAGAATGCCCATCTCCGCCTGCGCCACGTCGTAATCGGCCGCCTGCAGCAGCCGGACCAGGATATTCTCCACGTCTTCGCCCACGTATCCGGCTTCCGTGAGAATCGTCGCGTCCGCGATGGAGAACGGAACGTCCAGGATGCGCGCGAGCGTTTGGGCCAGCAGGGTCTTCCCGGTGCCGGTGGGACCGACAAGCAGGATATTGCTCTTTTCAAGTTCGACGTCGTCGGTGACAACCCGTGACCGGATGCGCTTGTAGTGATTGTAAACGGCCACGGAAAGCGTGCGTTTGGCCGCCTCCTGACCGATCACGTAATCGTCGAGACGGGTTTTGATCGTTGCAGGTTTGGGCAGTTTCTGACGCGACGAGACCGGCTTCTGCCTGGCGTCCTCCTGCAGCACTTCGTTGCACAGTTTGACGCAATCGCTGCAAATGTGCACCGAGGTCCCGGTAATGATCTTGTCGACCTGGTCGTTGCCCTTGTCACAGAAAGAGCAACGGACCTCAGCCCTTGTAGTTCGCCGTTTCATAAGTCACCCATGATTTCCAGACCGTGGAACTTTGACAGCCCGTTGATAAAGTCCATCCGGGCTGCCTGCCTGTGCGTTCGCACGCAGACAGGCGTCCGGCCCTTGTGACCGGACTACGGCGTTGCCTGCCTGCGCCAAGCGAAGCGCGGCAGGCAGGCGCTCTCTCCCCGAATCCAGGGATTCGCGTCGGTCGCGCGCCCTGTCTTCGGCCACAATGACTCGGCCTCGCCTGCAGAGCGACTTTCACAACGGACTGTTGATATCTTCGTCGCCGCCACCGCGGAATTCTACTCGTCGTCTTCGATTGCGAGACTGTCATTCCCGCTGGGCATCAACACCTCATCGATCAGTCCGTACTCCAGGGCCTCGTCGGCGGACATAAAGAAGTCCCGATCGGCATCCTTGGCAACCCGGTCGATCGGTTGCCCCGTCTGCTCCGCCAGAATCTCGTTCAGCTTGTCCCGCCACTGGAGGATCTCCTTTGCGTGGCGTTCCACGTCTGAAGCCTGTCCACCCGCGCCGCCCATGGGCTGATGAACCAGGATACGGGAATTCGGCAGGGCGCGCCGCTGCCCCCTGGTGCCTCCCGCAAGCAACACTGCGGCCATGCTGAATGCCTGGCCGACGCAGACCGTTTCGACTTCGTTGGGCACGTACTGCATGGTATCGTAAATGGCCAGGCCCGCGGTAATGCTGCCACCGGGCGAATTGATGTACAGCCGAATCGTCTTTTCCGGCGATTCCGAACTGCAAAACAGCATCTGCGCGATCACGAGGTTTGCGATGGTGTCATTGACGGGAAACCCGATGAAAATGATGTTGTCCCTGAGAAGACGGGAGAAGATATCGTAGGAACGTTCGCCGAACCCTGTCTTCTCCAGTACCATAGGTACAAGTGCCATAAGCGCTCAGTCTCCTTCACTTTCCGATCCCGGATTCCGATCACGGGCGATCTCTTAATTCGTTCACGTCTTCGATATCCGCATGTTGAATCAGCAGATCGAACGTCTTCCCTGCCAGCAGGTTCGACTCGATTCTCTCCATCTGGTCAGACCGCTTCAGTATTCGGCGGAGTTGCTCTCGTTCCGTATTGTATCGACGCGACATGCCGTCGAGGTGACGGTCCACCTCCGCCGCTTCCACGGCCAGGCCTTCCTGTTTCTGAATCGCCTCCAATAGCAGATGACGCTTCAACCCTCGAATGACGCCCTCGCGGCTCTCCCGGCGAATCGCGTCTTCGTCGACGTCGTGTTCGTTTCCTTCACGTTCCTTTCTCTCGTCTTCCACGAGCGTGTCCAGGGCGCTTTCGACCATGGCTTCGGGGAGATCGAACGCGTTCTTTCGAATCAGCTCGTCTACAATGTGGCCTTCGAGGAAGCGCCGAGAGGCGAGATCGGCCTGCGCCTCGAGGTCTGCCCGGATTCGGGCCCTGAGTTCATCCAGCGATGCGAACTCGCCCTGGTCCCTGGCGAATTCATCGTCCAGCTCCGGCAACTTGCGTTCACGGACCTCCCTTGCGGAAAACATCATGCGGATCTCCGCGCCCTGTTGATGCAAGGCGCCGTGACCGAGGTCCTGGTGTTCGCCTTCTTCCAGATGCGTCAGCCGGATCTGCCTGGTTTCGCCCGTGGAAATGCCCACCAGCTGGTTGTCGAGGTCGTGATTGGCATTCCTGCCGCCGATGTGAATCGGGCATTCTTCCTGTTTGCGACCGATAATCGGCAGCCTGTTCTCATCCAGCTCCTGAAGGTCCGCAACGACGACGTCGCCCAATTCGGCAGGCCGGTCGACTTCCTCCTCCGTGGCGTTCTGTTCCCGCACACGCTGGATCTGCTCTTCGACGTCGTCATCGGCGACTTCGAACACGGGGCGAGTGGTTTTCAGGCCTTTGTAATCCTGGACGACGATTTCAGGCTTGACGTCGACCGACGCCGTGAACTTGAGCGGCTGCCCCTCTTCGTAGTTCACGTGGTCGATGGTGGCTTCCGAGATCGGGGTCAAACCCTCAGATCTGCTGGCCTCCCGATAACATTCCTGCATCACCTCTTGCAGGACCTCGCCCTGAATCGCCTTCCCGAACCGTTTCTTGACCAGGCTTACAGGAATCCTGCCCTTGCGAAACCCGGGCAAATTCAACGATTTGCTGTAATTCTTGTATGCGGCATCCATCCGCCGGCGCACGTCCTCGCCCGGCACCTCGACGTCAAGCGTCCTGCGCCACGTGTCCGACTCTGAAACGGTCACCTTCATGACGTTCTGCATCCTTCGATCGCGTGGATATCTTCACCGTTATTCGAGAGTACGATACCAAACGCAAATGATAATGAATCGCCCCGGATTTGTCAATCCGTTTGCCGCGACGCCGGCGCGTCGGAATCCTGAATCCTCCATAAAAAATCCGGGCGCAACTCCTGCCCGGATTCAATCGGCGTCTGTGGGCGGTACTGTCAGGAAGCCACCGGCTCCCGCTCGTCGGGCGCGGCGATGATCTTTCGAATCGTGTCCTTTTCGGAGCCGCAGCACCCATTGCTCCCATTGCTGCCGTTGATGACCGGAAGCTCGAGTTCCCCGTTTTCGGTCTCGCGGACCCGCAGCGTGTGGTCCGCATCCGGCAGCGGCATGTCGCGGTTGCCCGCATAGATGGGGTGGCGGCCCCTGGTTTTGAACCAATCGGCCGTTGTGGCGGTCATATGCATATTCTCAATGATCTGACGCCATCCGATTCCGGTGTTATACGCGCAGAAGGAGATCTCGCCTTCCTGGGTGCCGTAAGGGATCACGCACATCTCCGTACGGCGGAAATCGTAGGTCCACAGATCCTGGAACCACATCCCGCCGACCCACATGATTCGCCACTCCCGGTCGGTCGGCCTGGGACCGCCGCTGATGGAACCACCGACTCTTCGGTCCAGAATCCGGGCAAGATCCATCAGGCCGAATCCGGACGGCGCCTTCCTGGCGTCGAAATTCCGAAGCAGCGACATGCCGACCTGGAACTTGATCCATTTGGGATCCCGCGCGGTGTCGGTCATCACTACGACGTCCTTCATAAACTGTTCCTGGTTGAAGAACTCGGTGATGGTCGCCCACTGCCGGGTCTTCTCGTTCACGACGATATGGGCCGCGGAACCGCAGTTGGGGTGGCAGGAGCAGGTCTGCCCCCCGAATTCAACGTCCTGCCCGCGCAGATGGTCGGCAAGCGTGGTAAACAGCGTTCCCGCGCCCAGCGGGTACCAGTCGCGGCGCGCGTCGATTTTCCCGCCGGACCACGTCTGCAGGTCGTGAGCGAGGTGAGAAATGGTGTAACGCTGCCGGTGGCGCATCTCGTCGGTGATATCCTCGTCGCGACCGGTAAATGAGACGGGCTGGAACGAAACCGAACCGACCTTGTCGCTGTTGTCGATGCAGAACTGAAGAATCGGCCCGACCTGTTCGTTGTTGATCGTATTCAGAACCGTCGTGACCGGCGTGATATCGATTCCGGCGCGGGCGAGGTTCTCCATTGCCAGGAGCTTGGCGTCGAAGAGATTGGAAATGTGCCGGTGCTGGTTGGCCGCGTTGGTGACGCCGTCGAACTGCAGATACGCCATATCGAAACCGGCTTCTTTCGCCTCGAAAGCGAAGTCAGGCTCTTTGGCAAAGCGGAGTCCGTTGGTCGCGGCCTGCACACACCAGTATCCCACCTTTTTGGCATACCGGCAGGCATCCAGAAAATGCGGCGAGATCGTGGGTTCTCCCCCCGAGAACTGAACCGACATCTGCCTGCGTGGTTTGAAGGAGATGGATGCGTCCAGGATCCGCTTGACGTCGTCCATTGTCAATTCGTGGACGTAACCCACCTGGTTCGCATCCATGAAACAGGGATTGCACATCATGTTGCAGCGGTTGGTGAGGTCGATCGTCAGCACGGCGCCGCGACCGTATTTGATGCTGGACGTGCCGTGCTGGTGCACGTGCTCGTCTCCCCAGGTGCGGAAGTCCCGGCCGGGAAAACGGCCCTCGATAAGGCGTGTAAACTCCGGATCGATCGACAGCACGTCTTCAAAGGGGCCGTGGACCGGGCAGGACTTGCGCATCAGAATACACCCGTTCTCCTCCAGGATCTCTGCTTTGATCTCGCCGGGATTGCCGTGGATCAGTTCGCCGATGTCCCGTGTCCCGTCGATGATGGCGGTTCGGACTTCCTTTACGCAATCCGGACACAGGGAATCGGTTTCGCGTGGAAATCCCAGGGTGGGCATCGATCGCTGATAGCTCTTCAACAGCGGCGCGGAAGCCCAGTCAGGCTGAAATGGCTGACCTTCAGGGAGCCTTGTATTCACGCTCTGGAAGACATTCCAGGCGACGTCTGCAACCCCTGAAACGAAGCGGTCACGATAACTCATCTGCAGATCCTTGGTGAGTGTAGCCCAAACCGACCGGGTTGCCACAATGCGAAACGCCGGCTTACGGCCATATGAAGTTCTTGCAGGAGTACGGCACAAGGAATATAAGCAAAAAGCCGGCGCCGTCAAGCGGTTCCTGCTGAAGAGTTATACTCGCCGCCGCAGGATTCGTTTCATATTTCCACCGAAAATCCTCGCTCGCTGCCGCGGCGTGATCGCGGCGCCAAGCACCTTGCCCACCCCGGCCTCCATTGCCACGTCGGTCGCAAACAGGACGCGTTCCGTCCCCAGATGGCGCACCGCCATCTCGATAAACCCGTCGTCGTTCAGGCTGCCGCTGGTATCCACGTACACGTTCGAGACGTCCCGGAGGGTCTTGATCGCCCACTCCCAGTCTCCCACGATGGGGTGACCCTCGATGACGATGGCTTCAGGATACATTCGCGCCAGTCGCGCGAAGTCCCGGCTGTCCGAGCGATTCGTCTGCCATGGTCTGCCGGAAACCGGCGTCTGTTTTCCGCCGTGGTGCAGAATGGGCACGCCCAGATCGATGCATCGCTCCACAATCGGCAGCACCAGGGGATCCCAGCATTTGCACTGATTGTAGAGCTTTACGCCCATCATCCCGTGCTTCAGAATGCACCGGTCGATTTCATCCCGCGCCTCGTTTTGAAACCGGGGATCCAGAAAGGCATATCCGAGAATGCGCGCTGGAAACCGTCGCATGGCGTACAGGACGCTGTCATTCACCTCGCGCATTCCGTTGGGGCGGGGGTTATCCATTCCTTGAATGGGTATCGAACAGCAAAGCTGATTGATTTCCAGGCGGTCGGCCGCCTCGATCACCATCCGGTCGTCCTTCCATTTCCCACGCCATCCCACGGACGCCAGGTTTCCGGCCACGTGCATGTGCGCGTCGATCCGCAAGTCCAACGCTCCTTTTCGAAAGTCCCCCGCGCCAAAACCTTGACGCTCAGATTCTCAATGCCTATTATGCCTCTACCGTACGGGTTTATCAAGGGGATTCTACGCGTTTGCCGCATCAATCCGGACAATACCGTGCCCGTTGACGGGCGTCGAATGGGCGACACTGGCGCCGCGCATGGATTGAGAATGCGCTTCCGCGTTCCAGCACAGGAGATTCCATATGCGCCGTTTTACCCGAAAGCCGTATCTGACAGATTCTGAAGCTTCCCAACGAGGCCAGGTTCGCGGTACGATCGAACCCGGCGAAACCCTCGTCATCGAGGCGCCCGGCGGCGCCGACGGCGACCTCAAGCCCGGCGTCATCCCGGAAACCACAACGCCGCGCGGCTCACGCCAGGGGGGGCCGTTTCTCATCGAGGGCATCGAACCCGGCGACTGGGTTTCCATCGAAGTCATCGATATCGAGGTGGGTCCCTACGGCTATTACAATAACGGCGGGCCGTTCCGAGGCAGCCTGCGCTCCGTCGCCCCCGTAAGGGACGGCCTCCTGCACTTCCCGCCGGACTTTGTCGTGCCCGTCCGCCCGATGATCGGCGTGATGCAGTTGGCGCCCGTTTCGGAACATCCGGGCCCCTGGAACCACGGCGGCAACATGGACTACAACAGCATTTGTCCCGGCAGTACCGTGCATATTCGTGCACAGAAATACGGCGGCCATTTCTACGTGGGCGACGTCCACGCCCGCATGGGCGACGGTGAGCTCACCGGCACGGGCGTCGAAATCGACGCCGCGCTCACGCTGCGGTTCGACCGCTCGCCGGGCTTTCCCGCAGGGGGACCGGTCGTGGAAACGGCGGACGAGATCCTCACCAGCGGCATGGGCGCGAACTGGGAAGAAGCGTTGAAAATCGCCTGGACCGACATGGTCGGCCTCGTCGCCGACCGTTACGCGACCACCGTGGAACACGCCAATCTCATTGTCGGCACCATCGGCGACGCGCGCCCGGGATACGCCGCCGGGCAATTGAATACCCGGGGATTCAGCAGAGAGCACGCGTACGTCACCTGCCAGATCGGCGTCACCAAAGACCTGAAGAGAACCGGCCGGCCCTTCCAGCCGTGACCTTGATTCGACATTTTTCGGCGACGTTAAATCGGATCTCCCGCATCCGGCGCAGGTAGGCTGCAGCAACATTTGTCGGGTCGGACGCTCACCCACTGAAGATCCGCGCCTTTTCACGGCGCACTGAATCAACTCAGGTTAACAGCCCGTTGATAAAGTCCATCCGGTCTGCGTCCGGCCCTCGTGGCCGAAATACGGCGTTGCGCTCCCTCCCCGAATCCAGGGATTCGCGTCGGTCGCGCGCCTTGTCTTCGGCCACAATGACTCGGCCTCGCCTGCAGAGCGACTTTTTCTACGGACTGTTAAGGCTCGTCGACTTCCTCAATAGTCAATTGGGCAACATCGACTTCGCTTGCGCCGAAATACCCTAATGGGTAGTGAGCAGGGTTCGTTGTGTTTTCTACGTTGCCCCGAATCAACGCCGCAGGAACAGGAAAGACGGAGTTTTGGCCTGTTTGCTGGAAAAGCAGAAAGTAAAATTCAAAGGCTTGTTCGGATAAAGCGATCTGCCGGACTTCGATCAATTGGCCTGGTTCCAGCGGGGCTTCTTCATTGGGTTCAAAGCCGACTATTTTTTCGCCATCATAAAATTCGTCGGAGCCGACAAAGTTGAGAGAATTTCCTGGATCGGGTTTAGCCAGCGATACACCGTCGGCCAATTGCTCCCAGAGATAGTAGTCTACCCGACCGGCGACATCTTGATAGTCGATTTTGACTCGGATACCTTCGTCTTCAAAGGCATTGCCCTTGTTAAATTCCTGGTAAATCGAGTCAATGCTTGCAACGGGAAGTAATTCTTCACTGGCTCGATATAATTCGCCTCGATATAGAATCTCAAGGGTGTAAATCCTACCCACTTCTGGGCGTATTTCTCCATTTTGGTATAAGCCGGGTTCACTTCGCAACTCGAGAAAACGATGGCGGTTGCCCACGTTGTCGCTTACCGTCACTTCGGCTTCATTTGCTGGCGGCGTGCGCGTATTGCTAAAAAAAGCATCCGTGGTCGTTAATCGAATGGACTGAACGACGTCGGCCTGATCCTGGTGGCGTTCAACCCGTCCCTCGACGACCAGGTGCTCGGGGCCTTCTGTCACATCAATTGAGACCACTTTTTCACAGCCCGTGAACACAGACCCAATAAGGAAAACTATGGCAATCAGGTTTTTCATCGTTAGAATCTCCTATTGTAGGTTATGCCGGGGACAATACCGAAGATTGACGTCTGTACTGCCTCGGTTTCGAACTTATCGTCTTCAGCCTGGCCTACCATGATGGAAGCCGCGTTACGTCGGTTATAGACATTGTAGATGCTAAACACCCAGTTATTCCCGCTCGGGACGGCATAGGTAAGCCCCAAATCCAATCGATGATACATGGGCAATCGGGCTCCATTACGTACTTCATAATGTGGAATGATAAAATTCGCGAATTCGTAGCGACTAACCGGATAGGTTGTCGGTGTCCCACTAGCCAGGACAAAGTTCGTCGAAAGAGACCATCGGGGATTGAACGCATAAGTGGTCGTCACACTGAGATCGTGGGTTTTGTCGTTGCCGGCCGGGTAGTAATCACCATTGTTGATCCCTGGATCGCCCGCGCCCATGCCGGGTGTCTGGCGTTCGGTGCGCGACCACGTATACCCGAGCCAACCGGTGAGTTTTCCCCCGTTTTTGCGGACCATTAATTCCATGCCATAGGATCGCCCACCGCCCTTGAGCAGTTCTGTCTCCAGGTTGTTATTTGCGGTCAGGTCCGCTCCGTCGATGTAATCGACCAGGTCGTTCAGCTTCTTATAGTAGGTTTCAACCGAAGTTTCATAGGTATTGTCGAGGAAATTGCGGTAATAACCAACTGCAACCTGGTCTGCAGTCTGGGGTTTGAGGAATGGCCCGCTGGGCCGCCAAATATCCAGTGGCCGTGCAGCGGTGGTATTAGATATCAAATGGATGTATTGGCGTGTGCGATTGTAACTGGCCTTGAGGGAACTGGATTCGGTTAAGGTCCACCGACCCGCAAAGCGGGGCTCTAATCCGATATAACTTTTGATATTTTTTCTGCTGCCGTACGACGTGAAGCCGGTTATGGTGCCTCCTTCATACGTACCCAATATCTCGTTGAATACGATTGGTTGATCGTTGAGGTACGCGGGAATGTTCTGCGCCCCATGTCGCCTGAAGGCTGATAGGCGCACCCCGTACTGCAGCGAGAGTGAAGGATGGAGTCGATGGTCAACGCTGACGTAGATATTTGGTTCGATGGCAAATTGTCGATCCAACTGCGTCTCCACGGCCGACGAACGTTCACCAACGGGTTTGATATCGCCGGGGCTGAAGCGGTAAAGGATGTTGCTGGCGCCAAAGTCCAACGAACTGCCAGGATTTAAGGTATAGGTAAAATCCGTCTTGAATTTGTAGTTGGTTATATGTGATTGCCAATTGAACCCGGCGCCGGCGATAAACGTGTCGCTGTTGTAATTATAATTACTGAAAACACCTGTGAAATTTACGAAAAGGCGCCGACTGAAGAGTCGATTCCAGCGAATTGTCGCCGTCGTATTGCCCCAGGAATCGCCCAGAAGCTCTTCGAGTTTCAGTGCGTCTCGACCCCGATATCCCGAAATGAAGAGGCGATTGTTTGCGTCGACGTTGTAGTTTGCTTTGAAATTCACATCGTAAAAATGAGCTGTGCTGCTGTTGGAGCTCAGGGCCCGAAAAATGAGGTCGCCGTATGAGCGGCGTCCCGCGATTATATAGGAACCGCGACCGCCGGCCAACGGCCCCTCCAGGAGCATTCGACCGGAGAGCAGGCCGATACCGGCCTGTCCGCTAAATCTCTTCGCATTACCCTCTTTCTGCCGCACATCCAATACAGAGGATAGCCGTCCCCCGTATCGGGCCGGTATACCTCCTTTGTAGATTTTGACGTCTTTGGCAATGTCGGCGTTGAAAACGGAGAAGAAACCGAATAGGTGGGCTGCGTTGTAGACAATGGCTTCGTCGAGCAAGATCAGATTTTGATCGGCGGACCCGCCTCGCACGTTAAACCCCGATGCACCCTCGCGTACTGTAGATACGCCCGGTAGCAACTGCACGGCCTGGACCAGATCGACTTCACCCGCTACCGTGGGAATCTGCCGAACGGTTTTGACCTCTAAGCCCGTTGTACTCATTTCAATGCTTTCTACGTTCTGATCGGCTTCCTCCGCAAGTACCTCTACCTCGAGCAACTCAATGGCTGATGCCCTCAGTTCTACGTCAAAGGTGTAGTTCTGAGCAAGATCGATGGTCTGCTTATTCGACTGATAGCCGATCAGGCTGAAGGTAATTTCATGCATGCCCTGCGGCAGCCGGAGGGCGTAATAACCGTACGCATTGGTCGTCGTGCCCACCTCAAGTGTCGGAACGACAATATTGACATAGGGCAATGCTTCGCCGTCGGCGGCATCTTTGACATACCCACTAATCGTGGCGATTTCTTTGGCATTGCTTACGCTACCTGGCATGATAAGCAGGCAGGTCATTAGAAGAGAAATTAACCTCACCATAATTCCGCCTTTCCCGGTTTCGGAACCGATTGCAGGACTGTTGTTTGCCGAAGTGATGAACCTTGATTCGTCATTTTTCGGTGACGTTAAGTCGTATATACGCAAGTCTGTAGAGGCGATTAAACATCTGATTTCCAGGAACCTTCAGGTCACTGGACTTGAACGGAAAAGATGTCCATATCGACGACCATTTCGGCTCAATGCGGAAGGTTTTGTCGCGTCGCCGCGTTGCTGCCTTTGTCGAATTGAGGTTAATACTACAATTCCGAAATTAACCGGGAATTTCTGACTTGTAACGGTTTGTAACGAGAGCACTGCTGTCCAAGAACCGTGGAATTCTCAGAAATAAGGTTCGAAAAGTGGCTTCAATAGGCGTTTTTGGACGGGTTTGACCCGGATTTTGAAAACCAGGTTGCCATTGTCTGCGCAATACTGTCCAAGAACAAAGTGACTTTTCCAACGGCCATAAATGTGCGGTTCCCGTCTCAAAAAGCCCGTGAAATAAGCACTTTGTGAATCTCAGGCGACCTCGGTCGAGGCATTGCTTCTCGGAAGTGAACCAGATGCTGTCCAAGACAGAAACCGATTTTGGACAGGTGTGTAACGAGAGATGAAAAATGAGAGGTACAGGAAGTGTAACAATTCAGTTTCCCCTGGCAGCTTGGGCACCGCGGGAACCGAAGCTGGCGTGACGCGACGACACCGCAAGACGACGGGCTCCTTCGCCTTCGTTGTCGGTCGGTCGGCAACTTCTGTGCGCATGAAGGACCACAGATCCGGCCCGAGGTCGAGGAAATTAGTGCAGGTGGCCGCGGGTTCGGGCGTCGGCGAACTGCCGAGCATACCTTACGGGAAGGGAGGGACGTATAACCTTGGGACTATATAGATAGGTAGGAGTAAGCGGCTATGAGGAACATGGTTAGGGTAAAGTTGTAGACTGGCCTATTGGGGGAAGGTCAGCAATACCGACGTCCCTTTATTGGGATGACTGGAAATCTCGATGCGGCCATTGTGCGCTTCCATAATCTTCTTACAAACACCCATTCCCAGCCCGTAGCCTCCTGTCCGTTTTGAACGGGACTTATCAACGCGATAGAAGGGCTCAAAGATAAAGGCCATGTCTTCCTGGGGAATGCCCGTCCCATTGTCCTGTACTTTGACTAGGACCTTTCCGGGGCCTCGGGTACAACTCACCTCAATGGGCGCTGTTGCGTTGGAGTGCTTAATGGCATTAGAAAGAAGATTGTTCAAGACGGTGACGACTCGGCCCGGATCGACAGTTAGAATATGACTGTCAAACGAACACTTCAGAATGACGCCTGGTTTCTGGTCCTGGAAATTCTCACACGCATCAGCTAAAAGATCTACAATGTTCAAGCGCTCGAATTGGAGCCCACCATGTGGGCTGTTCAATCGCTCACTTTCCAGGATTTCGGAGACCATAGCCTCCATACTCTTTATGTTTCTGTAAAGTGTTTGCTTGATGTTATTATCTTGGAGAAACTCTATTGCTACCAACATGCGTGTCAATGGGGAACGCAGTTCATGGCTGACATTCAACAGCAACTGATCGCGAGCAAGGATCAATTCGCGGACCTGTCTTCTCATATGATTGAATGAATGGGCCAATTGGCCGAGTTCGTCTACCCTGTTGATATCGATCTTAAATTCAAGATTGCCTTCGCCAATCTCCCTGACTCCGTCTTGTAGCGCCTTTATGGGCTTGAGCTGAGTCCGAATAATGAAATAGATCGCCAAGAAAGAGAACAAGACAACCGCCAGCGAAGCAAGATCGTAGATCTCGTCCTGTTCATCCAAATCGACATTGAGGAGATTGAGTTGATAATTGCCGCTGTCCGTGTCCAAATGGACGAAATTGACGAAAATCCCACCGATTTTTTCACCAATGGCGACTCGAATTCGGTCCTCTCCGGCGTACGGTTTCATTGCTGCCGGGTCTAAAACCCGCATATCAGGATTGCTCTGCCAGGTGACCCCATCCTTATCATACCGGATTTCCACCTGCAAACTATCCGCCACCTTCTGCAGTTGCTGGGTTGTAGGCCGGTGCCCGAAGTCGGCGACAATGCCCTGCGCGTGATGGACCATAAGATCGGTCAACTTGGGTATGGCGGTGCGTTCCACATCCAGATCGTCAATCCACAGGAGCAGGGCGCTCACCGTAGTTACCGTGAAGAGAAATATGAAGGCGATTTTCAGAAAGAGAAATTGCCTGATGCGTAAGGGCGACAGGGGCTTCATGCGCCCTCCTTTGAGACGATAAAAACGTATCCTGCTCCGCGAACAGTGCGTATGTAGCGGGGATTCCTTGGATCGTCTTTCAGTTTGTGGCGAATTCTGGATATCAAAACGTCTACTGAACGATCAAAGGCTTCCCAGTCCACGCCCCGAATATTCTGCATGATGTAGTCTCGGCTCAGCACTTTGCCACCACTTTGGACAAGCAGTCCCAGCATTTCGAATTCGGTCGTTGTCAAGTGCAGAGTGTCGCCATCGAGCGTTGCGGTGTATGTTTCCAGATTGATCTGCAGGTCCCCGATCTCGATAATCTCCTTTTTGAAAGATCGGTTACTCCGTCTAAGGACCGCTTGAATTCTCGCGACCAACTCTCTAGGTTCAAAGGGCTTGGGCAAATAATCATCTGCACCCAACTCCAGTCCAACAACGCGATCCGTGATCTCTCCCCGGGCTGTGAGCATGACAATGGGCAGTGCCCTGGTCTCTCGGATAGCCTTGCAAACCTTGAATCCATCCATTTCAGGCAACATCACATCAAGAATGACGAGGTCAAAATCATGTGCCTGAAGGAGATCCAGACCAATTGAAGGGGAGAAAGCAGCGGTTGTTTTATAGCCGAAATCGGCCAAATAGGTCTCAAGGAGTTCTGTGAGCTCCTCGTCGTCATCTATGATCAGTATCGAATGAGTCATTGAGATTCCACCATAGCAGTCCGTTGAAATAGTCGCTCTGCAGGCGAGGCATTGTGGCCGAAGACAAGGCGCGCGACCGACGCGAATCCAGGGATCCAGGGAGGGAGCGCAACGCTGTAATTCGGTCACAAGGGCCGGACGCAGCCCGGATGGGCTTTTTCAACGGACTGATAGGCTAAGACAGCGTTCAACGCAGCAAAAGCACGGGACCTGCAATACTGCGCGGTAGGAAGCGTCTCCCCTGTCGAGATCGTAACTCTTCAACAGGCCAGTCACCCTTTGCTCCATAAACAGTTGAGTACACTTCGAATTTAGTGCCTTTTCCTGTTTTTGTAAACACGACTTATCGGAGTGGACTCAATGTTTCGCAAATGTCGCATCAACGGTTCCAAACCCGCATACGACCTGCCTGCGCCGAGTTCTGCTCGGCAGGCAGGGGTGAGGACCTCGCCTGTGAATTCCATCTTCAAATTGTCGTTGACACGCGCGTGCAAATCCGCTCTCTTTCGTCTCACTGTACGTGGCCTTTCGTTTTGGGTGAATTGGGGGTTTCGCCACTTACCAATATACCAAAATGGAAGGCCTTTTCCTATTGAAAAATATAGACTTATTCGCATTCTTGCTTAGTCTTCAATGCCCCGAAATTCATCAACATTATTTTCGCATTGAGGCTAACCCTGCGCACCTTCGACATCCAGAGGACCCCCCATGTTTTATCACGACGAATTTCCGGACAAGATCGTACATATCTCCGATGCTTCTTTCTTCGAAGCCCTGGATCCCGACCATCCCGGGCTCGACGCGGTCCGGTCCGCCGCGGATTCGGGACGTTTCGACGATGCATTTGACGCATGGTGGCGGCATTTCCTGTCCCGGAATACACCGGTCAATCCGTTCGTGGGTTCCCTGGATGAACTCCGACCGAGAGTCGTGTCCAACAGGGGCCTGGCGGATACCATCCTCAACGGGGGGCGGCGACGGTTCGGCCAGGTCGAAATGGATTTCTCCCGTCCCGTGGCGTTTAACGCGTGGTTCGGCGATCAGTCCAAATACGGCTTCCACTACCTCGGCTGGATGGACTGCCTGACCAGGGCTGCTCTGGACACGCGCGATGAGCGGTACATCGAAGCCTACCTCGAAATCTTCCGGCAGTGGTACGCCGTCAGACACGAAATCAAAGGCGCCCGCCGGATGCATCCGGTCTTTTACGAACTGGGACTCTCCGTGCGGAGCCACCGGTTCGTGAATTTCCTCTACGCCGTCCAACTTCTGGAGATGGGCCACCTGCTCTCAACGGACCACGTCCGGCAGTTCTTCAAGTCGTTCCTGGGCGCCGGCCGCTGGCTGACGATGGAACAGAACGCCAAAGGCTACCGCGAGGGTAACTGGCAGGTGCATGGTATTTCGGCCATGCTGATCATAGGTTTTCTCTTTCCTGAATTCAGTGAGTCGGAAGCCTTCCGTACCGTCGGCGCGAACTACCTCGAGCAGCACATGGAGAAGGACTACTACGCGGACGGAGGCCACAGCGAGCGCTGTTATTCCTATGGCAGCGGATGCCTGCGCCACCTGGAAGAGGCCACCCTCCTGGCGGAGGCCAATCCGGACCTTCAACCGCCGAGGACGCTGGATTGGCGGGAGCGTACCTCGAATGCCTATGCCTGGTTTCTAAAGATGGCCGGTCCCGGGGGCGAAATGCCCGGCATCAACGACGGCGCCTTCCTTGACGGGACGGGAATCCTGAAACAGGCGTGCACATTCACCGGAGACGGGACGTATCTCTGGCCCATTCGCCACAAGCTGGATGCGAACGGTGCCGAGCCGGCAAAACCCGATTTCGAGAGCCTTCGCCTGGATTCCAGCGAATTCTGCGTGATGCGCTCGGGCTGGGAACCTGAAGACGCGTTCATGCTCGTCAACCACGGCCAGTGGCCCGGCGGCCACAGCCACATGGGCATCCTGGACATCAACCTGTATGTATTCGGGATTCCCCTCGTTGCCGAGGTATCGCGGTTCGGACCCTACGATGCTCCGTGGGATATGTACTTCCGCTCCGAACAGGCGCACAACCACATCGTCGTCGAAGGGGCGCCTTCCGCCCGCCCCGATATTCGCGGCGAGCAGGTTCAATTCGGCAGCACCGTATCCTGGGACTTCTTTTCCGGCCTGCACCGCGCTTACGAAGCCAGTGCGGGCGTTGTGATCGAACGCCGGATCCTCTTCTTCAAACCATGGGGTTTCCTCGTCTCCGACGCTGTCGCGTGTTCGCATCGCCGGAGAAGCGCGCTCTGGTATCTCCACAGCGTCTTTCCCTTCGCCACGCATGGCGCTGTGGCCGCCGCCGAAGGCGATCACGCGGGCCTCATCGTTGCGCCCGCGAACCCCAGACAGCTCAAATACGCATTCAGCGGGATAGATTACCTGGAGGAAATGGCGCGCGAAATCCCGGTATACTCCAGCGATCCGCCCGCCGCGCCGTGGCCGGACCGGTATTTCATCGCCCTGCGAGGCTGGGGCGTCGAGGAGCCTGTCGTCCCGTTCGACGTCCTCCTGATGCCGTATCAGGGCGCCCGTCTCGATGCGAGCGTCAAGACGCTCGAGTGTCGGGTCGACGGCCGCGCCGAATCTCCTGCGCTGCCTCGCGCGTTGCAGATTGACGCGGGAGACCATCACCTTCTCGTGATTCACGGCGCTCCCGGCGTCACCGTTTCAACCGCCGACATTTCCTTCTCGGGCTACGCAGCCGCTATCGAATATCGGGAGGGACGCCCCGCAAAGGCCTTCGTTCATTGTGGCGACAGCCTGTCAGTGAACGGGCGCATCATCCCGATCTCAAATCAGCCGACCCACGAAATCGAGCTCTGACGCAAGACGAAGTAACGCGGAAACCGCCTCCGCCCGCGTATCCGATTTGAGAGACGGCCAATAGCTAACCGCTGTCCTCATCACGTAGACCCCCATAGGTCCACCTAGGCATTTCCTGACTGGAGGACTACCAGAGCAGAGCGCGCTGATCCGTCCAGCAACGGGGTTCGATGTGCCACGGAGGGTGTCAGGGCAGCGCATCGTGTGCATCCTGTGAGGGGGTTCGCGCTATGCCTGTGGCAGGCCCCGCGCCCAGCGGCGACTTTTGGTTCCTTTTGGTCGCTTCAAAAGGAACCCGCCGGAGGCAGGGAATTTGGGGAAAAGGGGATTTTGAATTTGAAGCTGATTTTCGACTTTGATTCAAGCTGATCGTCTTTTCTTTGTGTCTTCGTGTCTTTGTGTGAGATGATGTTCGCTTTTCATTCAAGCTGATACCTGACAACTGATCGCTGCTTCTCTACGGCCGGAATTCTCCAAACTGACTCCGGGACAGAAAAAAACTGAGGTACGCCCTATGCCGCAACCACGCATGATGTTCTACCACGACGGCCGTCACCCCCTCATCTATATGTACGAGCCTCCCATTCAGAAGGAGGAATTCGAAGCCGGCGTGGACGAATTGGCGGGGACTCCCGTGGACGCGATCATGTTCTGTCTGGGCGACGGACGCACGTTCCTCCACGACACGAAAGTCGGAGAGATCTGGGGCCACAACGTGGAGAAATGGTCCCACCTCATCTTCGACAGGGCGAGCCGGAACGCCCGGCATCTCATCCGCGAAGGACACGATCCGCTTCGTCTGATCTGCGATCGGGCCCACGAAAAGGGCATGCTGGTCTACCCCACGCTCCTCGTGCAACAGGGGCGAGGGGACCGGGACGAGGACGTCCGGTGCTCCGATTTCCGGTTCGAGAATACCCATCTCGAAATCGGCGCGGGAGGCGACCTGAACCCCGACTTTCCAGGCCTGACATGCCTCGACTTCAGTCACCGGGAAGTCAGGGAAGAACGGTTCGCCGTCATCGAAGAAACGCTGAACGCGTACCCCGTCGACGGCTTCGAGCTTCAACTCAACTACACGCCGTATTATTTCCACCCGGACGCGGCCGAAGAAGGCCGGGAGATCATGACCGGGTGGATCGGACGGGTCCACCGTGCCGTAAAATGCAGCGGTCCTGAACGCGAACTGGCTCTTCGTATTCCGGTCAGCATCGAGGGTTGTCTCGAGGTGGGGCTGGATGTGCGGGAATGGCTCCGGCGGGGGATCGTGGACGTGCTCATCGGTCAGACCTTCTCTACCCCGGAACTGCTCGACTCAACCGTCGATTTCCGCCCTCTGGTCGAAGCCGCGGGAGAAACGGGTTGCCGGGTCCACGCTGCGGTGCACAGCCACGTGGACTCCGACCGGCTGGCCGAAGCACCCATCGAAATGATCCGGGGAGCGGCCTGCAACGCCTGGGCCCAGGGGGTTGACGGCCTGTACCTTGCGCACTGGTTCGGCAACTGGCCCTATCAGGCGTCTTTCTACGAGAAGCTGCGGGAACTGCCCCATCCGGACGTCATGGCCCCGAAGGACAAGCACTACTATGTTCCCACCGAGACCGGGCGGTACCCCAGGCCCGTCACCGAACCCGGCGTTTCCATGGGTCTGCCCGCCGCCTTGAATGTAGATAAACCTGCGCGCGTGATCATCAGGATGAGCGATGACCTCTCGCACTGGGACGAAACCGGACGGGTGCACGACGTGGCGCTCCGCGTACGGATCATGAACACCACCGAACGGGACCGGTTTCGCTTCCGTCTCAACGGCAAAGACCTTCCGGACGCACAAATGCGCAGGATCAACGAGATGTACCGGATGAGCGCACCGCGATATCGGACCGGCTCCGGCTACTGGTACGTATTCCGGCCGGACCGGACAAACTGGCCGCGCCAGGGCGAGAACAAGCTGCAGGTTTATTTGCTCGAACGAGATCCGGACGTCACACCGGACGTATACATCCGCGACGTGGAACTGGAGATCAGGTACCTGATGGGGAGGAGCTTTCACCGAACGAACGATCCGGACCTGGGCCCCTTCGAACCTTCGGGGGAGTGATCGCGCCGGATCAATTCCGTTGGATCATGAGAGACATCGTCGGGCCGGAGGGAAACGTCAGCGATGAGAAAACAACGCACGATCTACTTCAACGACGCCCGCCATTACTATCTGTTCGTCTTCGAACCGCCGATGCGGCTGGAAGACGCGCGGGCGCCTGTAGACGAAGTGTCCGGCACGGCCGTGGATACCTTCGTCTATGGCGTCTCTCGTGCCGACGGTCTCTTCTATCCATCCAGGATCGGCCAAATGTTCGGCGACGATCTGCGACCGTTCCAGCATGTCCACGAGTGGCGCACCTGGGAGAATATGCAAAGCCTCATCGACCGCGGCCTCGACCCTCTGACCGTCCTGGTCGACCGCGCCCACGAGAAGGGCATGGACTTCATCGCCAGCCTGCGGATGGGCGCTTACGGCGGCATGGCCCCGGAACACGCGCTGAACACGGGAGGGCGGGGTTTCGTCCATCCCGAAGTGCGCGACCACCAGCGGGCGATTCTGAAAGAACTCGCCACGAGGTACGCCGTCGAAGGCGTGGAAATGGACTTCGCCGCCTCCCCCGGCGGGTGTCCCTTCTGGCTGAGGACGGAAGACGTGGGCGAATACACGCCGGTGATGACGGATTTCGTAAGAGAAACCGCCGAGATCGTCCGGGGCCGGCCGGGCGGTCCCGCCCTGATCGGCGCCCGCGTCTACCCCACCGAAGAGCTGAACCTGAAGACAGGGCTTGACGTGCAGACCTGGCTTCGGGAAGGGCTGGTCGACTTCGTGGTTCCCATGCTTTACGTCGATTTCGTACTGGATGCCAATATGCCGGTCGGCTGGCTCGCACAGGCCGCCCACGACCGCGATATCTCCGTCTACGGCATGCTTCAACCTTACTGTAGCGACGAGAGCCGGCGGTTCAATACGGCCGAGAACGCGACGGCCTCCATGATGCGCGCGGCCGCCTCGAACTTCCTGGAACTCGGCGTGGACGGCATGTACACCTGGTTTCTGCCCTGGCCCATGGACGAATCCGGCCGCAGTCTGCTCACGCAATTGGGCGATCCCGATTTGATCCGGGAAGCCGACAAGCACTACTTCGTGCGCCGTCGCTGCGAGGCCGCGGCCGAGTACGACTATGGCGCCTCTCTGCCCCTCGAAATGCCCTCACCAGCGCCCGGGCAATTTCGCCGGATCCCCTTCTCCATCGCCGACGACCCTGAAAATGACCGAATACGGAGCGTCCGCCTCCGGATGGGCATCAGCAATCTCGTCTCGGCCGACAGACTCGAGATCCGGCTGAACGGCGCCCGGCTGGACGTCGGTTCCTGCCGTCGTTCGCCGATCCGGTCCCGGGATCCGTACGCGGGCCAACTGCTGGAATTCAACCTGGAAAATGTACACCCCCGGAAGGGTCAAAATGCGCTTGAAATATCCCTGCAGGAAAGGCCTCCCGGCTTCGAAGGAGGGATCGTGGTCGAAGACGTGGAAATCCTCGTCGAGTACGGTACGTATCCAACGTCCACCGTGGAGCCAATCGGATTATCAGCACGTTAGTGCGTGTCGTGATCGCCCGCGTCAGTACCGGACGACCAGTTCCACGTCGGTCAGGACGATGTCGCAAGCCAGCTGCGGATGGCGTTCGACAAGTCCGACATTGACCGTATGTCTCCCCTGCGCGACGTCCGAGGGGCGCAGCGGGAAGCACAGCCACGCCGCCCTGCTCACGTCGGAAATGCGGCGGATGCCCGGCGGAGGCTGGAAGGCGCCGCCGGGAGGATTCGTGTTGTCCATTGCGCAATAGCGGGTTTCAGGGTCTTTCAGTTCCCGCCCGTCCCAGAAAACGCAGACCTTGTCGCCGACCACCCACTGATCCAGCCGGACGCGGAGTTCCAGGTGTGACGCGCCGTCTGCTTCGACGTCATCGGCGACGTCCAGGATGATGGCCGGCATTTCGCCCGTCACGGTTTTCTTCAGGGTCACCGGCACCTCCCCCAGAATCCGATCGATGCGGTAGGCGCCGCGCCACGGTCCCTCTTTCTGGATGAACCGGTGTGTGGCCGCGTAGATTTTGTCGGCGCCGCGAAGCGTATCGGGCGAGGCGATCTGCGATAGCAACTCCCTCTTCATGTCCCGGTTGGCGTGCCAGTTGAACGTGTAAATGCCGTCGGCGCCGGCTCGATGGTACCGGGAGGCAATCGCCCGGGTGCGCATTTGATCTTTGAGTTCAGGCGTTTCCGGTCCCACGAACGGGTCGGGCAATCCGCTGTCGAATCCCGCGTACACGGCGATCCCCCTGTCCCGGCACATCTCCACGAACGACGCCACCTCCAGAGACGCGTCGGTGACCGCGCCTCCTCCCAGAATCAGGACGTCCACCAGCCCCTCTTCGATCCACACCGGAATGTCGTAGCCGATTCGGCGGCACATCTCCTGCGATCCGGCCACGCGCGCCGCCAGATAAAACGGCCTGCCGCGCCGCTTTGCGACGTCGTCCGTCAGCTGTCGAACCCGGCGCTGAAGGTCGGTAAGCACGTACCGCATCCGGTAGGCTTCGTCTTCGGGAAGGTGGAACGCATGCCGCTGCCAGTCCAGTTCCACGCCGTCCCAATCGTACCGCGTGACGACCTCCTCAATATGGGTATACCTGTGCTCGCGGACCTCGGGGACAGCCATATTCCACGAGAGCGCGAACCACTCCGACGTCCGGTCGCCCAGCACCCACTCCGGGTGTTTCCGCCGCATCCGGGTCAACTCGCTGTGGTGGAGCGTCGGGAGGTCTTTCACCTGCGCCCCGTCGAAGTGGTTGTCGTTCATGCGCACGGATGCGTAGACGGCCATACCCAGGGCGCGGCCGTGTTCGATCAGCGAGACATGCGGGTCCTCCCCTCGTTCGAGCATCAGGCGGATGTTTTCGGTGTGGGTATAGGCCGAGACGTTTTCGTACCGTCGCCCGTGGACGTCGCCCAGCATTTCCAGCGCGGAATCCGGCCAGCGTGCGGCGTGCTCGCCGATGCACCAGAACAACGCCCCCACCTGCGTGTCTTCGAGAGGCCCGTAGGTTTTTTCCAGGAACGCGTCCATGGACTGCGGCGTCTCGGAGTAGCCGTGCGGCGCGCCGTCCCAGTTGTAGATGATCCCGTAGTCGAAGGGTCCGGACATAATTGCCTCCTGTAAATCGGATGATTTCGGCTCCAAATTGCGATTGACATTGCGTGCGGTCCCTCTATTTTACGGGCGAACCGACACCTGTCCAACATCAGATTCCATCTCTTTCGCACGATATGAAATCCGCCTTCTGCACCAATGCCTTCGGCAATACGCAAGCCGACCAGGAAAGCGCCATCCCCTATCTCGCCGAACTGGGATACGACGGCATCGAGCTCTGGCAACAGTACCTCTGCGACGCGGACCTGGGATGGGTCCGTTCCATTGCGACCGAACATGACCTCGAGATTGTGCAGATCTGCCCCTACTTCGACTTCACCACCAGCCGGGAAACCTGGGACCGGAGCATCCGGGACGCCGAAACCTTCATCGGTTACGCGGTCGAACTCGACTGTCCCTTTATCCGCGCCTACACCGGCAACGTTGGGAGCGCGGACGCCTCCGTCGAGCAGTGGGACGCCTGCGTCCGTGGGTTGCGGACCATCTGCGAAATGGGCGTCGCGCACAATATCGTGTTCCCGCTGGAAACGCACCAGGTGATTCACCACGGGCCCAATCTGACGGACACCAGTCCGAGCACGCTCAAACTGCTCGACGACGTCGGCACGGACAACCTCACCGTAAACCTGCAGACGCCTCTCGTCGGCGAATCCGTCTTCCATACCGCGGAACAACTCGGGGAACACGTCGTCCACCTGCACGCCCACAACTGGCTGGAATGCTGGCCGAACCTCACGTTTCTGGACGCCGGCGACGTGGACTTCGCCGCGTTCCTTCGCGTTCTCCAATCGAAAGGCTTCGACGGGTACATCTCGATCGAACACGGCAGCCATCATCCGCCATACGAGACGGCTGCGCATGAAATTGCATTCCTGAAGAAGCTCATGCGTCAGGGATAGAGTCGATCGCAACCCGCACCGTAAGACTCCGATCTCATCGACAAACCGGAGGCCGCCATGCCGCCGCGGAGGATGTCCCTCAAGAATCTCAGGAAACCCAAACCGCTCTACCCGGACACCGTCCTCGTCGAGGCCGGGCTGCCGGCGGCCGCCATCGTGCGTCCGTCGGATGACCGGTACGGCGCCGTTGCCGAGACTATCCGGGGGAAAATCCACGACCTCACGGGCGCGAAGCTGCCGGTGATCGACCACAGCGCCGCTGCAAAGACGCCCCGAAGGCACCTCATCCTGCTGGGAAACGTAAACACCAACAGGGTGGTCTTCCGGCTGTACGGCTACAGCTATACTCCGGCAGACGACCACTACCCCGGCGCGGGCGGCCACCTTCTCCATACCATCCACGATCCCTGGGGCAACGGCAGGAACGCCGTGGGCCTCTTCGGCAGCGACGTCACCGGGGTGGAAACGGCCACAAGCCTCTTTCTGGACCGCCTGGCGGCGGGGCTTACGCTGACCCTCGGATCCATGTTCGACGTAACGTGGGGTCCGGATGCCCGGCGCGACGCCGGGGTCCCGGATGAACCGGACCTGGACGCCGAGATGGCGGAAGCCGAAGAAGACCTCGCACATGGCTCCCATACCGGTCTTTGGAGCAGGATCGGACAGCGAGGCCTGCTCTACGGGCTTACCGGAAACGACGTCTACGCTGAAATCTACAAACGACTGGTCTACCGGATGTACGAGCATGTCCTGTCCGACCCGGACAACTACGGCAGCGTATGGGGTTTCGACGCGGACTTCGCGCTGCAATACGTGATGCCGGGCTGGGACCTCGTGGAAGAGAGTTCCGCCGTCTCCTCAGAGGACCGGCTGCGGATCACCCGCATCCTCTACGAGTTTGTTTCGGATTGCGTATCGCACGTGGGTGACGTCGAGAACGATCGCGTACGCCACAACCACGCAACGTACGCCGCGCTGGGCCTTCACTATGCGGGCGCTTATTTCAGGAAATACTACAGGGCCACGCAGGCCTACCGTTGGCTGGCTCTGTCGGAGAAGTGTTTCGGTGTGCAGGTCAACGCGTTCAAGCCGTACGAGGACTGCGGCCACTACCATTGGCGCACCCACTTCCACGCGATGCGATACACGCTGAGTACCGGCGACATGACGTTTTTCGATACGGGAAATGCGCAGCGCGCCGGCGACTACGCCATCCTGACAACGGACAACCTGGGCTGCGCCGTGCCCAACGGGGACACGGCCTCCCCGTTCGGCACGTGGACCGAAATGCCCTACCTGCGCGCCATGGTCTGCGTAACCGGCGACGGCCGCTACCAGTGGATGCTCGACAAGAAGAAAGACATGGCGCCGCGCCCCCACCCTTACGAACACAGCCGCGACGTGGAACCCGTTGAACCCATGGACCTGGAGGGGGCGCAGGTCTATCCGTTAGACCCCGGGTATTACGATTCAACAAACGGCAGCGACCACCTGCCTCTGAACAAGACGTTCGACAAGGTCGTCTTCCGGGACGGGTTTGATCCTGAAAACCAGTATCTGTTTCTCGACGGCCTGTCCAACGGCGGCCACAAGCATTACGACGGCAACTCGATCTGCCGTCTGACCCAGAACAACCGCATCTGGCTGGCCGATTGCGATTATATCAAATCGCTGCCCAAATTCCACAACGGGGTCCTCATCTTCAAGGAAGGACAATCCGCCGAAATCCCCCCGTTCGTGGAACTCGAACGGTTTTCCGCGAACCGGGACAGCGGTTTCTCCCAGACCACCCTCGGCTCCTACAGCGGCGTGGACTGGCGCCGGAACATCCTGTGGAACCGGGGGGTCTTTTTCCTGGTCGTCGACGAGATGGAGGCCCTGGAAGAAGCGGAATACAGTTTCCGCGCCGTCTGGCAGACGCTGGGCGAGGTAACCCTACGCAAGGGCGGCCTGGCGGTGGAGCAGAACGGCGAGCAATTCTTCATCCACGGCCTGCCGGGACCGCGGCTCAGGCTCGAGGACGATCCGGTTACAGGTAAGAACTGGGACCGATACGAACACGCCGAACCGATCGTGCGCATCCTCCAGCAGATCGCCGACGTGCGTCTCGGAAAAGGGGAATCCTATCGGTTTTTCAACCTGCTCTGTTGCAGCCCCCTGAAGCTCGCTATGACACAGGTCGCCGCGAATGCCGTACGCATCGACGGGGGTCCGGAAACCGTCTTTGCCGGCGTCAGCGAGACCCGCGTTGCGGCGGCGCTTCCGTCCGGCCCCTCCGTCGCGGCGGCTCAGTTTCAGATATCTCCCCGTTCATTCTCCATTGTCGACGGCACGGGAGTCTCGTGGGAAGATACCGCGTTCAAGAGCGATCGCCCGGTGAGTCTCGAATACGATCTGTCGGCCGCACAGGGCACGCTTGCCACCTCCGGACCGACGACGATCACGCTGACCGCGGGAAGCGGGACGCAGGTCGAACTGGACGGCAAGCCGATCGCCGCCGACGCCTCGAACGGCGCCGTCACGTTCCGCGCGCCGGAGGGTAAGCGTCGGATCGCGTTGATTCCACCGGCCCTCGCGGGAATCCGCCGCGCCGCGGTAACGTCTGATGCGCCCGAATTTGCCCCACCGTTTCGCACGACACGCCGGGAACGCCGGGTTCCCGACCTCCGAATGGTCTGGTCGCACCGGGCGGACGGTGCATTCCTTTCCCTGCAAGCCGCGGACCTGGACGGCGATGGCGAAGATGAAGTCATCGCGGGCGGACGTTCGCAGTCCATCCATGCGTATAAGGGCGGAGGCGAACTCTGGCGATTTCCAACCGGAGGCGCCGTGCGTTCCGTCTGTGCGGCGGACCTGGAGAACGACGGCCGGTTCGAAATCATCGCTGGTTCGGAAGACACCCGGGTGTACGTCCTCGACGCGACCGGAACGTTGAGGTGGAGCTACGAGGTTCCATTCTACTTTCAGGACCCGGTCGTGCGCTCCGTTTTCACCGGCGACATCAACGGCGACGGCAACCTCGAGGTCATCGCCGCCGTGGAATCCTGGCGATATCACGCCCTCACCCACGAGGGCGAGGAACTCTGGCGCCAGATGACCGTTCGCCCGTCGTCCACCGGCTGCGCCGCGGACCTGGACGGTGACGGACGCGACGAGGTGATCGCCGGGACCGACTACCACCGGTGGCACTGCATCGACGGCAACGGTGAGATCCGGTGGTCCTACCATCCGGCCACGGGCCCGCGCGCAAACAGCGCGGCCGCCGGGGACGTCGACGGCGACGGGCTGAAGGAAGTCGCGTTCGCCGGCGCGGACACGCACATCCACCTCCTCAAAGCCGACGGCGCGCTTATCTCGCAATTCAACACCGGCGATGAAGTCACCCGCGTCCTGATGGCCGACATGGACGGCGACGGGCTGGACGAAATTGTCGCCTCGTCCATGAGCTTCAACGTCTACGTCGTCAAAGGCGACGGCAAGACCCTCCACTGGCGCACCGATCTCGGTGAAGTCGTCAATTGCATCGCCGCGGCCGATTTCGACGGCGATGGAAAACCCGAAATCGCGGCAGGCGTCGAGGACGGGACGGTATACCTCCTCGGCAATGCGGATGGACGTCCGGTCGGCCGATATAAGACAGGCGGACCGATTCTGGATATCGTCGCCGCGGACGTCGACGGGGACGGCATCCCCGAAATCGCCGTCTGTTCAGAGGACGGATTCCTGCACGTCTTCAAGGCGTAACGGAACCTGCCCATCGACTTTTTCGGTAACGTGCGCGTCGATCGCCGCACGGCATTGAATTCACCTCACACGCTTCGATTCCCGCCGGTCATCCTCATATCAAAGGAAATCACCATGAAAATCACCGACATTGAGATCATCCCGATCTACCCGAAGATCGCCACGCGGAATGCCGATCAGAAGACCCGCTTCATCAACCTGAACCATCGGACCATTTTCAAGATCACGACGGACAACGGCATCGTCGGGTACGGCGACGCGCGTTGCGAGGCCCCCGACAGGTCCACCGTCGAGCACGTCGTGGGGCGCGATCCCTTCGACTTCATCAACGCCAATCTGAATTCCGGCCTGATGGGGGCGCTGTACGACGCCATGGGCAAGCATCTCGAGATACCCGCGTACAAACTCATGGGCCAGAAGATCCGCGACCGGGTGCCCGTGGCGGCGTGGACCCGCCCCGCGTCGCCGGAAGACCTGGCAAAAGACGTGGTGCGCGCCGTCGACCAGGGATATATGATCTTCAAGATCCATACCTGCGCCTATTACGACGTTTTCGAACAGACTCGGGCCGTGGAGGAGGTGGCGCCGCCGGGATTCAAGATGCACTACGACTTCAATCACAACCGGCCGCTTGCCGCCGTCCTTCGCATCCTGAAGGAACTGGAGGGCTCACCCGTGGTGGGGATGATCGAGGACCCCCTCGTTCTGTCCGACGTGGAAGGGTGGCGCCTGCTGCGGCAGAAGACCAGCTTTCCCCTTCTCATGCATGTCCCGCAACTTGGCGGCGGGCAGGAGATAATCCGGGGTTGCGCGGACGCCTACATGATCGGAGAAGGCGGGATCGGTCCCACCCTCGTGCGCGGTTTTGCGGCCGGCCTGGCCAACCTGTCCTCGGTGATCCAGCTCACGGGCGGCACGCTGACCAAGGCGATGGCCCTGCATATGGGCGCCGTGATTCCGAACGTGGCCCATTGCACGAACCTGGACGATCAGTACGACGAAGACGTTGTCAAACAGCGGATCGAGGTTGCGGCCGGTTCGTCTCCGATCCCCGAGGGCCCCGGCCTCGGCATCGAGGTCGACGAAGACGCCCTGGCCGCGTGCGCGGCCAACAAACCCACCGTGATCCCGACCACAATCGGCATCCTGCACCTGCCCGGCGGGAACAGGCTCTACACGAAAGGTTTCCCGAACGTGCCCCGTGTTACGGGCTTTCCCGAAGGAAATACCCGGGGCATCCGGCTGGAGGTGTGGGAGGAGGACGGTACGGACGCGTTTCAAAGGACACTGCAACGGCTCGAAGACCAGGGGCCGTTCATGGAGAAATAGACGTTCAGTTCGCCCCGGCGCCCGGAGACATCGACCTTCCTTGTGATTGAACGCCCGGGCAGAATCGTTCGAACAGGAGTTGCCATGCCGCTTCTCAACGTAGAGAACGCACGCGAAAACCTGCGTCGCCATTCCTGGGCTCAGGCCATCGTCGAAGGCTGGAAGAGAGAGGTCGACTACCTCATCCGCCAGGACCGGGAATTCGTGGATGCGATGGTGTCCGAGCTCACCCCGTGGCCCGAGTACGGTCAGAACTGCCCGGTCTGCGTGAACCGCCTCTCTTCCATGGGAGAAACCGGAATTTACGACTGGGACCCGACCGATCCGGACCGGCTGATCTGCAGATACTGCAAAACCGAGTACCCCAACGAAGACTATCCCGAGACCGGCAGCGTGACGGCGCCCAGAATGAACCAGACCTTCACCTTCTATCTCACCGATGCGGAGCGCGCACACCCGGAAGACCGGTCTGGCGAACACGCGTTCAAATGGGTCCGGACCCCCGTGCACACAAGCTGGACCGGCGTCATCCGTTCAAAGAAATGCCGCTGGTGCTGGGAACAGATACTTCCTCTCGCCAAGTTGTACGCCCTCACCGGCGACGTGCGGTACGCCCGGCGGAGCGCATGGATCATGGATTGTATGGCGCGGCGGTATCCCAACTGGCTGTTCCATTCCTACGACGGCACGGTTGCGGACTGCCCGCCGGCGGAGGCCGCGGCATCCATGGGCAGGTTTCCTCCCGCCGGCCGGTTTCCACCTGAATCGATCATCTCCGCGTTCGAAGGCCGGCACCGGGTGGGTGATCACGCGGTACTCAACAACGGATTCTGGGGCGCCGGACGCGTCGGGTGCAGCGGGTCCGACGGCTGGTACATTCTCCGGGTCGTAATGGCCTACGACCTGATCTGGAGCGCCCGCGATGCGGACGGTTCGCCCGTCATCACGCCGGAAATGGACCGGCGCATCGTGGACGACCTGATCCTGGCGGGTTGCGCGGACACCGAAAACTGGAACGACATCAACAACAAATGCGGCCCTGGGAGGGCGCTCAGTGCCGCGGTGGGCATTCTGTTCGGGAAACCGGAGAGTGTCCGCCGCGCCATCGAGGGTTTTGAAGCCCTCATGGACGACGCCTTCCACTTCGACGGCTTCTGCACGGAATCTCCGAGTTATTCCAGCATGCATCTCAATCAGTTGCGGGAAATACCCGAACTGTTGAATGGATATTCCGACCCCGAAGGATACGTGCCGAAGTCAGGCTCCGTATTGAAGGACCTGGATCCGTTTCAACACTTCGACCGCTATAGTCTCGCCTTGGAGAGCATGGTCCGCATGCTGGACCCGAACCTGGAAGAGCCGGTCATCGGAGACTCCAGGGAAGGCAGTAGTGTCGACCCCATCTACGCCGAGGTCCTGGCCGCCCGTTACGGAAGCCGCTACGCCGGCCTGCTGGAGAAGTCTCAGGGGGCCCCGCTGTCCGAAAAAGGCGCCGAATACGCCCTGTGGAACCGGGACCCGGATCTGAAAGCGGACGAGGACGCCCGTTTGCCGCACCGTACCGAATGGTTCCCGGGCTGGCACGTCGGTGTTTTGCGGGGGGGTAACCCCGGAGGCCATACGGCATTTTACCTTAACGGATATGCCTATGGGGGCCACCGCCACGCGGACACCCTCGGGATCATCTACGTCTCGAACGGGAAGGAAATGGCGGCGGACAGAGGCTATATCTGGGATGACCCCAGAAACGCGTGGACCGGCAGCACGCTCGCCCACAACATCGTCACCGTCGACGGTCAGAACCAGGCCAGAAACAACATGCCGTCCGTGCTGGAACTCTTCGGCTGTGGCGCGGGAATCGAAGTCGTCCAGGCATCCGCCGCGCCGTACCCGCAATGCGATCAATACAGGCGCACCTGCGTCCTGGTTCAGGTGCCGGGCGATCAGACCTACGCTGTCGATCTATTCCGGGTCGGCGGCGGCAGCCTCCACCAGTACGGCTTCCACAGCAACGGCCGCCTCACCAGCATTTCCGGCGCCGATCCGATGCCGGTTGACGAACACATCGAGTGGCTGGACAACATCCGCGCCGACCGGCCCCGGGAGCCATTTACCGCAACCTGGGACAACCAGGGCGTGCGCATCGACCTCACCCTGCTCAACCCCATCCATCGTCTGCTACTCGTGGACGCGCCGGGCTGGCGCTCGGACCTGGGCGAAGACCTCAACGCCCCGCCCGTCCAGCAGGTTCTGGCGGAACGTGGGGACGATTCGCACCTGACCAGCCGGTATGCCGCGGTGATTTCACCGTACGTCGACCGTTCGCCCGTCCTGTCGTCCCGCCTCCTGCTGGACGATTCGGACACCGGCGCGATGGCCGTTGCCGTCTGCCGCGAGGGATGCACGGACTACATCCTCTCCGCGCCCGACGGCGGCGCGCACAATGTCGGTCCCCTGTCGATTACCGGTCAATTCGCATTCGCGTCGGTGGATGACGGCGGCGCGCTGCTGCGCGCGTATCTGCTGCGCGGAACTGAACTCAAATGCAACGGGCAGGCGCTGACGCTGGACAGGTCGGAGGTCTCCCTGGAGGTCGCCCGCGTTTCAGACCGCACCTATACCCTTCACAATGCCGTGCCCGATCCTGAAACTCTTCCCGGGACCTACCTTCTGTGCGGCGATACCGGATACGAAATCGAGGCCGCCACCGAATTATCCATCACAGTCCGCGATTACCCTGCCACCGAATGCGACACCGTCACGTTGCTGAAGAGCGCAGAAAAGCAGCAATAAGCCATCAGCTCTCAGCAATCGGCTTGAATCAGAAGCAAAAAGCGAAAAAACAACCCGTCGATATCAGCGTCCTCATGTGGCAAAAACGGACGGAACGCAGACCTCTCCCCCCGGCCCCCTCTCCCGGAGGGAAAGGGGGAGAAAACCAGGAGACCCAGAGCGGTTCACAATTCCCCCTTCCCCCCGGGAAGGGGGATAGGGGGTAGGTCTCGCGCCCGATGTGTGCTCCACCGAAGACTCCCTGTCGCGGTTCCTTCGCTACAGACTAACAAAACCTGACAGTGCCCGTTTTTGTCCGGCCACGTCCAGGATCCTGCGTATGATCAGGCTTTCTCTCCGGTCGATCGCGGGCTTCCCCGTCTCGAACAGATCCAGCACGGCCTCTGCGGTATTCAGAAAGATACGGCTGGAGTCCACCTGAAAATGCCGGGTCGCGGCGGCGGTGGTCACGGATGCCGCAAACGCCGTGCTCGAGCCCGTATACACATTCACGACGGCCGTGCGACCGTCCGAAAAATCCAGCAGCAACTGCGACTGCTTCCCGCTGCCCCTCCGCATCATCCGCCGCACGTTCGGCCCCATACAGCTGATGGCCAGCTCAAGGGGATGGATCGCGTATTCACCGAACGACCTCCCGCCGCCCCAGGTGACCATGTGCCGGACCTGCCGGCGCCCGACCTCCTGCACGTAATCCTGGACTTCGGTATAGCGCAGCGCGGACGTGGTCTGCATTGGCGCCCGATGCTGGTCCGCCAGCGCAAAGATACGCCTCGCGGTATTCAGATCCGGCGCGAAGGTTTTGTCTACGTACGTCGGTTTGCCGAACGGAAAAACCTGCCGGCACAACTCAAGGTGCGTTTCCGGCGTCGACGGCGCCAGCACCACATAGGTGTCCACCGCCTCGTTCAACGCGGCCGTATCCGAGAAGTAGGGGACGCCGTTCGCCTCGGCCCACGTTCTTCCGGCTTTCGGACGCATTCCCGTGCACCCCGCCACGACAAATCCGCGGTGCTTCAATTCATTCCGAAGAAGCTTCAGGTAGACGTTGGAATGAAAGTTCTCCAGGTTGTCGTCCACAAACCCGATCCGCTTTTGTCCTTCCGGCATTCGTCTGTTCCCCGTTCCAAAACAGTTGTCATGCCCCTTTGGGCGCCCATAATGATGAAAAACGTTGCATTGCCAGGCTGACGTGCAGTATTGTCGTTTTGCGCCTGCCTGCGCGTGTACGCACGCAGACAGGCCTCTTGTGGCAATTGATTTCAGCCACGGATTTTTCGTTTTTTTCGCGTGTTTCGTAGTTTCTAATGTTCTTGTCTAAGTAGCTTCTAAGGCCACTCGGGCGCGGCAGCCACCTGTACGATTCCGCCTCGATCCACGGACTGGTGCAGCGCATCCAAAACAGCCGTTGCGCGCCACCCGTCCAGCGCCGTCACGAAAGGCGCCCGATCCTCGATCACGGCATCCACAAAGCTGTTCACGCACGACGGAAACGCACCCACCCATCTGTCGAACACTTTATAGTTCAGCAATGACCGCGGCCATTTGAACTTCTCTTCGGTACTCATCTCGATCGCCTCGGCCTTCCGGTCCAGACTCACGTGTCCCTTCTCGCCGATGACCTGCATAAACGAGTCGGGCATCGACGGATGGGTATCGGGATAGATCCACGCCGACTCGAACGTGGCGATGGATCCGCCGTCGAACTTCACGAGCCCCTGCAGCATGTCGTACGTATCGATGCCCCTGGCGGCCAGCACCTGTTTGATTCCATAGCCGTGGACCTCCACCGGACTCTGATCGAACCACCAGCAGATCAGGTCGATATCGTGCGCCGAGAGAAACCAGGCGGGAGAGGACTGAGCCGACCACGGCAGCATCTCCGTCGGGACGGAGATCGGGTTGTTCTTGCGCGCGTACGCCATGAGCGGTCTGCCGATGTCCCCTTCGCGAATCATATTCCACGTGGCATTGTACGGCGCCAGCCACCGGTGGTTATACGAGACCTGAAGCTTCCGTCCGGTGCTCTTCACCTTCTCCACGATTTCGGTGGCCTCCTCAAGATCGGTTGTCATCGGCTTTTCCACGTGCACGTGGCAGCCTGCCTCCAGGCACGCGATGACGGGATCGCGGTGCGCCCAGTCCGGCGTGGCGATGTAGACCATATCCAGGGATTCCCTCTCCAGCATCTCCCGGTAGTCCGCGTAACCGGCGGAAACCGAATACTCCGCCTGCGCCTTGCGGAGCTTGGCTTCGTCCAGCGTACAAAACGCCGTCAGCTCCGCCAGCGGATTCCGGTGCAGGACCTGTGTCACGCTGCTGCCCATAATGCCAAGCCCGATCACACCCACGCGCTGCGCCATCTGCTTCCCTCCTCAACTCTGAGTTGTACGTCGTTTTATCCTCAATTCGATAAAAGAAAACCGCAAAATTGGCCACAAAAAGCACAAAAGGCACAAAGGGCATCCGTGCGATACGGCATGTGTCGTAACGCCGTGACCCTGCAGTCGTTTCCTCAACGGGCCGAAAACGTCGTCCGGAAGCACATTTTTTCCGTTCACATCCAGTGACCTGAAGGTTCCTGGAAATCCGATGCCATATCGCCCTTATCAACTTGCGTATATTCGAATTAACGTCCCCGAAAAATGACGAATCAAGGTTAATCGAACGTCACGAACGCCATCGGCCGCACGACGCAGGAGTCCCCGGGCCCCAGGTCGTAGATCACCGGCAAGTCATCGGGCGCGCCTGGCCAGTGAATCGCATCCCGCAGCACAAACCGGTGTCCGCCCTCGTCACGCGGGACCACTTGATCGATGGTGTGGAGCCGTTCCCTGTAAGCCAGCCGGGCGCCCTTCAGGTAATGGCATCCGGAGTCTTCCGTATCCTCCCACTCCCGGTGAATCCATGTCCGGGTCAGCAGACCTTCGTCCGTCTCCCCGTCGACGACGAAGCGCCCGATGTGCAGCCGCTCCGCATCCAGCGAACACAGCCACCCGTCGCCCGCCGCCTCGACGGATCGGATAGGGAAGTTGCACGCGTGCGGCGGGTTCGACACCATCAGGGTCTCCCCCTCTGGCGGCGCCCCACCCGTGTCCGACGTTACGGTCACCCGGCGGCTTTCCGCGTCCATTTCCGCAATCCGCCCCCGCCATGTACCGGCGCCTTCGGCCTGGATGTCTCCGAATTTGACTCCATCTCCCGACAGGCAGGCCCAACTCGGCCGGCCGGCGGCGTCGAGGGTCAATACGCCGAGACCGCCGTCAAGTTCGAGGCCGCCCTCGAAGACGGACCGGCTCTTGTCAGCCGGCGCGCTCAGAACGAGACATTTCCCATCCTGCCACGATATTTCCAGTCCGATCGCGTCTTCACCTTCGATCAGATCCAGCCGTCTGACGCCCGTCAACCTGGGGTTCTTCACATAAGTTTCGCAGACAACGGCGAACAGGCTGTTCAGGTCGTCCTGGCGGCGGCCCGCCCGATTTCGCAGCAGGACGTAGTCCAGGTGCTCGGGCGCCCCCGGTCTTTTTGGCGTTTTGCCATGCGCTGTGATGACCTCCCGTGCGACGCCCTCGGGGACGATCATCCGCAGCCCCATCTCCGCGTCCCGCCATACGGCCTGGAATTCGTCCGCTGGCTGCCCGCGCTCCACGTCGTACAGGTAGGAAAAGCCGCTGCCCCGGTACGAGTGGTAGCTGCGCTTGCCGTTTGTCCCGGGCAGGCCCGGCAACCTGGCATGCCGTTCCAGTTCGGGATCGTCGTACAGCTTCCGGAAGGGAACCTTCGGTCCGGCCAGCGTGCCGCCCTCCTGAGACCGAAACGAAACGCCTTCGGTTGAAAAATCACCGTCGAATCCGTGGAAGGAATAATCGTGCGCCCAGCCGCCCTTTACGCGGAACAGGTCGACCAGGACCTGCAGATCCGGCGCCAACTCCAGCAGCGTCACGCCGCGTCGATACACGTCCGCGTCCAGGTACGCCCGCGGCGCCGAGAGTTCCACGTGCTGCACGTGCGGGGCGGTCCCGAACCGTTCCAGGCGCCCCTCGTCGGCGGTGTCCTGCCGGCTTTCGTTCACCACGACGGTGACGTGACTGACGGTATTCTTCTCCCAGGCCGGCGGGTCCGGATGTTCGGCGGCGTGGCTGGGATAACCCGTATCGGGCGCCACGCGTTTGCCGCCGGCGATGACCTCCAGATTCAACCGGTCCCGGTGCGCGTGGCCGGCGTTGGCGTGCCCGTACTGAAGCACCGCCGCCGTCTGGCGCTCCGCCCGGCCGCTTCGCAGGACCACGAATCCTACGCCGCCCAGGTTATCGCTCGTCTCCGGCCATTCCGGCAGATTCCCCGCGGCGTGTTCCAGTTCGGCTTTCGTCAGCGGCGCCTCGAACAGGTCGTCGTAGCTGCGGAACCCGTTTTCTTCCATTGCGCCTTCGTTCAGCAGCGCGCGGGCGTACTCCGGCCACCCGTAACCCCTGAAGAACCGCCGAAGCGAGGAAGTATCCAGCATGGGATAGGTCGCCTCCGCGCCCGTATCGGCAATGGCGGGCATCTTGCCGCCCCAGCACGCCAGCCGCCGAGACCAGTTCCCCAGCGAACGTACGTGTTCCCCCGGAAGCCGGCGTTTGCCCAGGCGCTTCAGGACCAGGTCCGTATCCAGCATATACCGCGTCCAGCAGCCCGCCGAATAGCCGATCGCCACCTCGAACGAGACCCCGTCACGGAACAGGAAGTTATCCAGCGCGTGATTCCAGCCCTCGACGCCGTACGCCCACACTTGTGTGTTGGGCCCGCATCCGGTGTACGTCTCCAGGTTCCGGATGGCCCAATCCGTAAACGCGTCGTCGTCAAGGACAACCAGTGCTTTCACCGCCGAGGCCTGGTGAAGCCCGTAGTTCCCACGAATCTTTCCTTCCCAGATGTCCCGTACCGACTGCCGCACCAGATTGTCTTCCACGTGCCGTACCAGCGCTTCCGGTTTTTTGCCCAGAAACTCGTGTACGCTGCTTTCAGCCTGCAACGCCGGAAACAGGTTGTCGTACGCCTCGGCATAGAGCCCGATATTGAACGATTCCTGTACGGCGTACAGAAAACGTCCCGTATAGCCGACCTGGTAGTTCAAGCCGTACCAGGATTGGGCGGCGTGGTCCATGGTGGGAAACAGCGCGGCCATCCTGTCCAGCAGGATCGCGCCCTTGCGGCCGTACCGCGCGTCTCCGGTCATCAGATACGCGCGACCGAGATCCTGAAGCGCCGGAATCAACTGGTGCCAGAGCCGATAACAATAGTGCGCGACGAACCAGAACCGGGGCCGGCCGTCGCCGGGGTCCCAGCCAGAACCGTCGTCGGCGTAATCGCCGGTTAGCAGGACGCGGTCTCCGGTCCTGTAATACGCCATAAAGTCGTTCGAAGGGTACTCCTCGCCGCCCACGGCGCATTTGATCTTCCACGGACGGTTGAAGATGTCCACCTGCCAGGGTCCGCCCGGCGCCTGAAAGACCGCCTCGCCATGGACCGGACACCCGTCGAACGACGGCAGAAACCCACGGAAGATGTCCGCCGGAGGCGGCAGGTCACGTACGTACGCGTCATCCAGTTTCGCCCAGACCTCGGCACGTTCGACGATCTCATCCGCGATCTTCCTCGCCGCGGGAAACCGTACCACGTGGTCCTTCATCCTGCGGATCCCGTCCTCCGTATGCCATGTGCGACCTGTCTTCATTTCAGGCTTCCTTTCGTCTGCGCCATAGTCAACGTCGATTTCCGAAGCAGCAAAGTACACAGGAAGGGAACAAATGGAAAAGGAAAAAAGCCCGGCCGAAAGCGCTAAAGACAGGCGGACCGGGTCCCTGAAGCCCGAGCGTGTTACTGCGCCTTTCCCGTTGACACGCGCGGACGGATCGCTTCGTGTTCGGCGGCGGAGACCTGACGTTCAAGCTGGGATCCGTGCTGGCGACCGCGGACCGATGGCTGATCACGGGCGCGACGGCCGGCGTCGGTCTAGTCACCGAGTTCCGATCGCTCAGTACCGTTGGGGTCCAACCCTTTGCTCTCGGCGTCGTTTCCACCGCCGTCATCGCCGCGCTGGGCCTGGCATATGCCAGTCTGTAGGGAAAGCAATGATCGATCAACCGGCCCTAAAATTCCGTACATTACGTCGTAATACACTGTAATACGTTGTTTTGACATGTGTGGGAAAAACACAAAAGAGCAGCCGATCCAATAGAGATGGGCTGCTCTTTGTGGAATTGTAAAAATCGGTCGATTTGACCGGTTCACATGAAGGTCATTGGTGTATGCGCGCGCGTGTGTTCGGTGCCAGATTCGGCGAACTGCAACCAGCGCGCAATCAGGCGGACGTCGGACATCGGATTAAATCCACTTTTGGGGCTCTTCTGACAGGATAGCTTCGCCCAACGGGCCAAAGTACGACCGATTGGTCGTGAAGAAGGGATTCAACCGGTCGTTCCCATCCGGCGTCAGTACAGAGCGTATCCAGGCAGCCATCATATCCGGATTGTCCAGATCGTCAATATGCCCGGATTCTTCCTCAAGACCATTCCACCGCTTCTCCCGCTGCAACCGCAATCGTTCCGCGTTGAGGTTCAGAATCTCAATGGTACGGGTCACACGTTCTGCAGAAAAACCAGTTCGTTCGCAATTCGTGTCGTCTGCTTCAATTTGCCCGTTGTCAACGATCTTAAAAAGCGATGGCAACGCAGGTAATTTTCGGGGGTCGACGAAATCTGCGTCATTCTTATTTCCCTTCGCCTGACCGCAGCAAATGTTGCGTCTTGAAGGCCTCGTATAGCGTTCCTCTTCGTCGATTTGCCTGGTTCCACCCACGCAGCATGCAACCAAGTTGGCTACGTCAGTCGCCTTCTGTTTGCCATTGTCGTCTTCGCTCTGCGGAATCACATGTTCAACCTGACGACGCCAGTCATTGATCGCAATTTCACAGTACGCGCAGATTCCGTGTTGATTTTGAGTCAGGGCCTCCCTCAGTTCGCAATAGGACGCTCCCGAATTATGGGAACGAAACTCATTCCAATTCGCTTCTTCCCCCACTTCTTTGAGATATTGGGCAAGTCCGGAAGTCGGCGTTTTCAATTGCCTGATGACCTTCATTGGGACTCGCCTATCTTCCTGAACAGTTTGCGTCGCTTGATTTCAAGGTCTGCACGATCAAGGGCAGGATCGTAGGGGGATATTTCTTCCAGAATTTCTCGAAGCGCCAGGGCTTCATTGGACTCCCACTGCTCCTCTCTTATCAGACGCCGGTATTCGTCCAGCGCCTTTGTGAAGCGGTTCCCGGGCGGCCTCTCGTTTACGCCCATCACGACGGAAAGGACGTCTCCCGCCTCGGCGCCATACGTTGCTCCCTCTGGTGCCCGGGCAACAATCCGGTCGCCGTCACGACAGAGTTCCACGATGCGTTTCGGCTCTACCGTGGTCAGCACCTGTGGGCTGTGGGTTGAGACGATGAACTGCGCGTTCGGAAAGGTCCTCAGAAGATCGGCAAGGATGCGCTGCTGCCAGGCTGGATGCAAATGCAGTTCCACCTCGTCAATCAAGACAATTACTTCGGATTCGAGGGGATTGTCGAGGTGCGGATTGCCCTGCGCCATCCGCCGCGCCAGGTCGGCCGCCAGCGCGAGCACGATGCGATAACCCCCACTTAACTGGTCGAGAGAGAGCGTTTCTACGTGCCCCTGATCAGACTTCCATGACACCACAAAACGGGGTGGATTCAACTCGGTACGTGGATTGGACACTTCGGGAAGCATCGATGATATCGCCTGCCGAACCACGGATACATCCTTTAACTGATAATTGAAATCCCGCCGCTCCTTTTGCCTCCTCAACTCCTCGTCTTCCTTGAAATAGAACCACGTTAGGAGACCTCCGAAGTCCGTGCGAGCGTCAAGCGCCCCCTTCAGCGCGGCGAAACGAGGGAATTTGACTTTAGGATCGTTTGGCGCCTTCGACAGGCCAGATACCATGCGATCTGTGCTATAAAAGGCCGCAATGGGTAGATCGGCTTCATTTGCCTCAGGGCCCCTGAATTGCCTGTCCAGAAACTGAACCAAAGCGATCATCCTCTGTTGGACCAGGCGGTCATCCGCCTGCCTGCCCCCTTGCCGCTCCCAAGAGTTTCCATCCATGTCGGTGGTTGAGACCCTTGGCACCCCCGCGCCTTCGCGCTGATCCTCTTCGCTGAATTCCAGGTCCGTTACATCCGACAGCAATTTGGGAATCGCTCCAAGGGCCATGGCAATTGCATGCAAAACACTTGTCTTACCGTACCCATTGGCGCCGTGAAACACCGTAAGCCGCGGATCCATCTGCAGTTTGAGTTGCTCAATGGCGCGGTAGTTTTCGATTTCCACGAATCTCAGCTTCACGACCGCCCCTCCTTTGTCGAAGGTCAACAAAAGGGCTTATTTGTCGATCCTATGCCTCAATACTTGCTTCGGCACTTCATACCTCGTCGTCAAACTTGGTGAATACGCCCTTCAATTTTTCGACTGTCGTGACCCATCTTTGCTGCTTGGGTTTGCATACGGTGTTTTGGTTGCCAAACATACCAGGCTCGTGAACGGCTTGGTCCAATGAGACAGTATCGAGCCACTTGACCGGCACGAAGTATTCCATCAAATCGGGATCGTCTCCAAGATCGCGGTGGTGTTTCGCCTGCAACACCTCGAGTGCTGGACGTCCGTTAATCTCAAACTCTTCAGCCGACTGCCGCGGCCCACCAATTCGACGGACGCCCACAAAGCCCTTGCGTGGAACCTTTACCCATACGCGGGCATCCTTCTCCAGCATTTTCAACGAACTGCTATACCATTTACCACCGCCACCGGAAATGAAGCCATATTTTACTGCTTCGTTCCAATCGCGGTCTTCGTCGTGACCGAAACAAGCATAGAATTCATTGTTCCATACCAGCCTTTCGCGGGGAATAGAGGTCGGGGATTCCGAAGAATCCTTGGGTTCTAGCAACCAAGCACGGCTGAGGAATTTCGTGTCGCCATGCTGGAAGATTTCAAACGTAAGCACGTTGATCGGAACGTTCAGTCCGTTGAGATATCGTACAATTCGCTCGCTGCTCGGGTCCAACGTTGAAGCCACGACAACCAACTGGTGGGAATGATTAATCGGCTCATCCTCTTCGTCCAAGACTCGATCGAACCGAGTTCGAAAGTCATCGCTAAGTGATGCATTGGCGTTTTTGCTTTGATAGATTTCGACCACCTCTTCAGGCTTTAGGTTTGCAAGCCATAGCGCGTAGTCAAGCGTCTGAGCAATCACCTCCCGCGGTGTTTTGTCGCGCTTCAATTCAATCAGAACCAAAGAGGCATCGTCAGCAATGGCTAACAAGTCGACAAGTCCGGTACCCGTATGTATCTGGCGACCGATTAGCATCCAATCGTCTGATAGGATCTCAGGTTCGGATACTATCATGTCCTCCAGTTGTCTTTCGTTGGCAAGCATAGAAGTTCGGACCTTCAAAGGCGGCTATTCGACTGTCCAGAGTGTGTGTTGGATAGGCATAGGATTGCTCCGTTAAATCGGGTGCGACCGGTCGGTCGCCGGTTGTGATTGCTGCTTCTTTTGTCAAAACCTACGTGCCCACATAGAGGGGAACAACTGTCCAACCTGACATTGCGCTAGATTACGGACGTAAACCGGGAGATTTTGATGCTCCTTGACGAAGGTCGAGAATGTTGTGCCCGGATTCGGAATCGGTTGAGAGCTTTAAGAGGTAGTGCCTCGCCCTGGCGTTGTTTGTCTTGTAAGGTTTTTCAATTCGCTGGAAATCATAGTCCACTCCTGCCAAATCCCCTTGTTATGATCGGATTAGATGGGTAGTATATGGTACATAAGAATTCGACGGTATCAAAAGGATTTCGAATCAATCCCCGTGCTTTGTTGCCGTCGCGAAATGAAGAGCTTTCAATCAACAAACGGAAACAATCGAACACCAGGGCCGAGGGCGAAGTTTCGAGTTGTTTTTATAGTCATCCTTGGTTTTTCTGCGTCCGGCCACCCACGCTCGCTATACCTGTGAGTTGATCTCTCAAGTGCAGGAGTCACGATGAACGAACTTCAGGCGGATCTATTTGATCCAAAAGAATTGGATGCGATTGGAGTTTCTCCGATTCCCGCAGTGAACGTGGCCTCGGTACCGCAGCGGAGCCCTCTGCGATATCCGGGCGGGAAAACCTGGCTGATCCCGCATATCCGGGTTTGGCTTCGGGAGAAGAAGCCAAAGCCTCGGCTGCTCATCGAACCGTTCGCGGGGGGTGGGACCGTTTCGCTGACCGCTGTAATGGAAGGGCTGGTGGACCGATGTCTCATGGCGGAGCTCGACCATGACGTGGCCGCGTTCTGGCAGGCGGTATTGAAACACGGTCCCGAACTTTGCGCTATCGTCATGCGTTTCGAGCCGACGCGTGAAGCGGTAAACGCGGTTGCGAGCAGGCGCCCTCAAAGCCTGCTGGAACATGGTTTTCGTACTCTCCTGTTGAACCGGACGCGCCGGGGCGGCATACTCGCTCCGGGCGCCTCACTCAGCCGCGCGGGAGAAAACGGAAAGGGTGTTGGGTCCCGCTGGTATCCGGAGACAATCGTCAATCGCTTGTGGGCAATTGCGGATCACACCGATCGATTCGAATTCCGGGAAACGGACGGCATGCGCTTATTGGAAGGGTTCGTTGCGAAACGCGGGTGTAGCTCGGTGGCGAATGCCGACTCTGTGGTTTTTGTAGACCCGCCGTACACGGCCGGAGGCAAGCGTGCAGGCAAGCGGCTCTACGCCCATAACGAGGTTGATCATCCGAAGTTGTTTGAAGTGCTTGCGGATAGCGGTACGGATTTCCTGATGACCTACGACAGAGCGCCGGAAATCGTGTCCTTAAGTGAAAAATTCGGTTTCCACGCGGTCCGGGTCATTATGAAGAATACACATCACGCGAGAATTCCGGAACTGATCATCACACCCACTCCGGTGTTTGTCCATTGACCGCGAATAGCATCGCGGAATGGTATGGGCAGCGGTCCCCTGTTCGACTGATTTAGCCCGTCCCTCGAAGTTGCCGTATTGCCAACCCGGCTGTAGTCCCCTGAACGCCTGTCCGCAGCCCCCGGCTCCGTTACAACTTGCCGTCCGTGCGTTTTTCTTCGTAATTTACGGGCCGCCGCCTATTCGCGCCAGGCAGTCGCGCAATTCAGCGCGCGATCACGTTACGCTGATGCGCCTCGATATCTGGGAGTCTAACATGGAATCATTACCCCTGCTTTCCGGTGACACGATGCCCGTGGTGGGCCTCGGGACCTATCCGCTGAAGGGCGAACAGTGCAAGCGGGTGGTCAAACAGGCCCTTGACCTCGGCTACACCCACTTCGATACCGCCTGGATCTACCGGAACCAGCGGGAGATCGGCGAAGCGCTCCGGGAGGCCGGCGTAGACAGGTCCAGGCTGTTCATCACGACAAAAGTCGGTCAAGATTACCTGCGATACGACGTGGCCGTCAGACAGGCGGATGAGAATCTGCAGCTTCTGCAGATGGACTACGTGGATCTGCTGCTGGTGCACTGGCCGCCCGATGACGTGCCGATGCAAGAAACCATCGGCGCCTTCAACACCGTCTTCGACGCCGGCAAGGCCAGAAGCATCGGCGTCAGCAACTTCTCGGTCGAGCAGATGAAGGAGGCCTGTCGCGTTTCGAAAGCGCCGATCAGCGTCAACCAGATCAAATACCATCCGGGCTATGAACTGCGCGACGCGCTGCGGTGGTGCCTCGAACACGACGTGGTCGTGACCGCCTACTCGCCCCTCGGGAAAAAGAACATCCTTCAGGACCCCGTATTGACGAATATCGCCCGCAACCACAACAGAACGTCCGCGCACGTCGCGCTCAGGTGGCTGATCCAGAAAGGCATGAACGTCATCCCGAAAGCCAGTTCGGAACAGCACCTCCGGGCCAATCTGGACGTCTTCGACTGGACCCTGTCCGAGGGTGAAATGGCGGCTATCGACGAAATGGCCGATTAGCCCCTTTCGCGTTCTTTCAGCGGAAATTTACATGGATGGACAGGAAATGCAGGATGGAACATGACCTATGACGCCATTGTCATCGGCGGGGGCATCGTAGGGACGTCCGCCGCCTACCATCTCGTCCGCGCCGGGGCGAGGACCCTGCTCATCGACCGGAGGGATAAGGGCCGCGCCACGGATGCAGGGGCCGGCATCCTCTCTCCCGCCACCAATACCCGGGACCCGGACCCCTGGCAGCGCCTGGCCGCTCATGCGGTCGGATATTATCCCGGACTGATCGAAAACCTGAAGGCCGAACAGGAGGGAGAGACCGGGTTTGCCGTCTGCGGCATGATGATCGTCGCCGTCTCCGACGACGAACTGGAACCCTTCGACGTCGCCCGCCGGCACATTTTCAGCCGCCGGAGCCGGCAGGGCAGGCCCTCCGCGGAAGACCTCTACGAGATATCGTCCGAGGAAGCCCGCAGCCGGTTTCCGGTCCTGGCCGACGTGCGGGGGGCCGTCTACTACCGCGAGGCAGCGCGCGTGGACGGCCGGCTCCTGACGGCCGCCCTGCGCCGTGCCGCGGAGGCCAGCGGCCTCACCGCCCGGGAGACGGGCGCAGAAGGGCTGCGAATCGACAACGATGCGGTCACTGGCGTCGTCACGGACGCGGGGGCCGTATCGGCGGCTCACGTGGTTATCGCCGGCGGCGCGTGGTCGCACGCGTTCGGACGTCAACTGGGGGTGCAGATCCCGGTGGAACCGCAGCGAGGCCAAATCATCCACCTGGGACTTCCGGACACCGCCGATACGTCATCCTGGCCCATCATCAGCGCCGTTCGCGGCCACTATATGGTGCCCTGGCCGGACAACCGGGTGGTGGTGGGCGCCACGCGGGAAACCGGCTCCGGATTCGATGCCCGCACGTCGGCCGCGGGTGTGCGGGAGGTGCTCGGCGAGGCACTTCGGGTGGCGCCCGGCCTGGCCGCGGCGGAGATTCGCGAGATCCGGGTCGGCCTGCGCCCGTATACGCAGGATCTGTTGCCGGTGCTCGGCGACGTTCCCGGCCGGAGAAACGTCTACCTGGCAACCGGCCACGGGCCCACCGGCCTGCAACTGGGGCCGTACAGCGGCAAACTCATTGCCGACCTGATTCTGAATAGAGATCTTCCGGTTGAGCTGGATGCTTATCGAATCACTCGATTTCTGTCCTGAGAGACCCGACGTCCGGCAAGGTCGCGGGAGAGAATCCATATCCGAGTCAGATGAACCTGGAAAAAGCGATGGCCGCCCGAAACTTCAAATGTCTGGTCGTCCGCGACGAGGACGGCAAGTACGTCCGGCACGTGGAGCGCCGTACCGTCAACGATCTGCCGGACGGCGACGTACTCATCAGGGTCCACTACTCGTCTCTGAACTACAAGGACGCGCTTTCGGCCACCGGCCACCGCGGCGTCACCCGGCGCTATCCGCACACGCCCGGCATCGACGCCGCGGGCGTTGTGGAAGCAAGCACGGACGCACGCTTCAATCCGGGCGATGAAGTCATTGTCACCAGTTACGACCTGGGCATGAACACGCCCGGCGGATTCGGCCAGTACATCCGTGTACCCGCGTCGTGGATCGTGCCGCTGCCCGACGGACTTACCCTTCGGGAGTCCATGGTCTGCGGGACCGCCGGATTCACCGCCGCCATGTCGGTACACAGACTCGAATGCCACGGCATCACCCCGGACACCGGCGAGATTCTCGTTACCGGCGCTACGGGCGGCGTGGGCAGCATGGCCGTCGCCATCCTCGCGGGGCTCGGGTACACGGTTGTCGCGGCCACTGGCAAAGCGGACAGGGAGCGGTTCCTGCTCGACGTCGGCGCGGCCGAAGTCGTGGACCGCGGCGAGGTCGACGATGCCGGCGGACGTCCGCTCCTGGCGGAACGCTGGGCGGGCGTCGTGGATACGGCGGGTGGCAACATCCTGGCAACCGCCATCAAGTCGACGCGCAACCGGGGAATTGTGACGTGCTGCGGTCTCGTCGCTTCCGCGGAGCTAAGCGTCAGCGTCTTCCCGTTCATCCTGCGAGGCGTCAGCCTGCGGGGGATCGACTCCGCCGAGTGCCCGATGCCGGAGAGAACATCCCTCTGGAAAAAGATCGCGGGCCCCTGGAAGATCGACGCGATGGACGACCTGATGACGGAACGCACGCTTGAAACACTCGATCCGGAAATACAACGCATCCTCAAGGGCGAACAGACGGGCAGGGTCGTCGTCAACCTGACAGAAGAATGAACCGCGTGAAGATCGGCGTCATCGGCCTGGGTCGATTCGGCGTCCAGCACGCCCGCGTCCTGGCCCAGCTGCCGCAGGTGGAACTCACCGCGGTCTGCTCGCGCTCTGCCGAACGCGCCGCGAGTGTCGCCTCAACATATAATGTACCCGGGCATTATACCGACTATCGCCACCTGATACGTGACCCCGACGTCGAGGCGATCGACATCGTCACGGAAGTGGACCGGCACACCGAAATCGCCCTCGCCGCGCTTCGGTTGCGCAAGCACGTCTTCAGCGAAATCCTGCTGACCGACAGTCCGGCTGAGAACGACCGGCTTATCGATGAGGCTGGAAAAAGCGGCGCCGTATTCATGGTCGGCTTCCTCGAGCGGTTCGACGTGCGGCGCGCCAACGTCAAACAGAAAATCGACGCGGGTGAACTCGGCGAACTCGTCTCCATCTACGGCCGTCGCAACATCTGGCGCGGGATTCTCGATGCACCCCGTTTCAGACCCTGGCCTCTCGTGCTGCAGCCCGGGATTCACACCGTCGACCAGTTGCTCTGGATGGCCGGAGAGGACGTCCGGGAAGTCTATGCCCGATCGCGCAGTGTGGCGGAACCGGGCCGTCCGGATACGTGGTGGGCCATGCTCACCTTCGAAAGCGGTCTCGTCGGCGTCATCGAACAGAGCTTCTTCATGCCCGACGGGCGGCTCTACTGGTCCAACGCGGGCCTGGAAGTGGTGGGCACGGACGGGACGGCTCACATTACCGAACCGAACGACGCCGCCTGGGTCTGGACCCGCGAAGCGACGTCCAGCCCGGACCTGTATCTCTCGCCGGAACTGCACGGCAGGATCGTCGGCGCGCTGGAGCAGGAACTCGCCCATTTCGCGGACTGCGTCATCGGAGGTCGGGATCCCGATCACGGCACACTGCGGGATGCGCGCGACGCGCTCCGGGTAGGCCTGGCCATCGTGGAATCCGCGCGCGAACAGCGGGCGGTCCATTTGTAAATAGTGAGGAGATTGTATGACGATTTCCAGCGACACCTACCGGATCGGCGTGGCCGGTGAAGACGTCACGCCTCCGGTGGGCATCTTCCTGGCCGGGTTCGCCGCCCGCACCGAACCCTCCACGGCCGTCTATCATCCTCTGAAAGCCAATGCCGTTGCCATTGACGACGGCAGCGATCCGCTTCTCATCGTCAGCGCCGAAATCCTGGGTTTCTACGAACACACGCCGCATGTCCGGTCCCGCATTTCGGCGGCGACGGGTATCGCTCCTTCAAACGTCATTCTGAGCGGGTCCCACACCCACTGCGGTCCCTGCATCCGCGACATGGACCGGCAGCGCCACGGCGAACTGGACGAGGACTACATCGAGGAATTCTTCGAGAAGGTCACCCGTTGCGCGACAACCGCGTGGGAAAGCCGGTCGCCCGCCCGGCTTCGTTTCGGGACCGGGAACTGCGATATCGCCGTATCCCGCCGGAAACCCGACGGGAAGGGCGGCGTTGAATGGAAGCCCGGCGCCGAAGCGCCACACGACCACGACGTGCCGGTCATGATCGTCGAATCTCCCCTCGGTGAGCTCCAAAGCGTCATTTTCAACTACGCGTGCCACCCCACCAGCCGGGCCGGCACGCTCATCGGGGGCGACTACGTCTGTTTCGCCTGCGACCACGTGGAATCGATGTACCCGGGCGTCACCGCGTTCTTCCTCCAGGGCTGCGCGGGAGACCAGAAAACAAAACCGGTCGACCGCGCGTCAGACACCTTCGGACACCGGACGATCGATGAAATCCGCGACATCGGGGTCCAGCTTGGCGAAACCGTTGCCGGCGTCGTCGCGTCGGACGGTCTCGAGCCGGTTGGCGGTCCTGTTTCCGTGCGTCAAACCGTTCTCGGCCTGGATACCGAACCCATCGACATGGACCTCGTGAGAGCCGGCCTGAATGACAACCGGACGTTCGTGCAGGCCTGGGCCCGCCATCTTTTCGACTGCGTCGAGAACGAAACTCCGGTCGCCACCAGCATCCCGTTTGAAATCCAGACCGTGCGTTTCGGAAACACCCTGGCGGTCGTCACGCTTGCGGGAGAAATGACGGTCGAGCACGGCCTGCGCCTGAAACGGGAACTGGGCCCGCACTTCGGCAATGTACTGGCGCTGGCGTATACCAACGACATTGTCGGTTACGTACCGGTCAGACGCCAGATCCCCGAAGGCGGCTACGAAGTCTGGTTCAGCCAGCAGTACTGGAAACGCACGGGACCCTACGTGCCCGCCACCGAAGACCGGATTCACACCGCCGTGAGACGGTCCCTCGACGTCACATAGGATTGGAAAGGCCGAAACAATCCTGCATCTCTGGCTCGGCCGATATGACAGACGCGTTGCCCGAAATCGCCCTGGTCCAGATGGACGTGAAGCCGGGGCGGCCGGACCTGAACGTGGACCGGATGCTGCGTTACATCGACATGGCGCGGGAGGCGGGCGCGGACCTGGTCGTATTTTCGGAACTCTGCATTTCCGGCTACATCCTGGGCGACCTGTGGGAGGTGGACGCGCTCGTCGAGGATTTCGCGTCATACAGCGAAACGATCCGCGAGGCCAGCGGGGACATTGTCGTACTGTTCGGAAACGTGACGGTGGACCGGACGAACATCGGTGAGGACGGCCGCATACGCAAGTACAATGCCGTCCACGTCTGCGCCGACGGCCGCTACGTGGCGCGCGAAAACGTCCCGGCCGGGCTTCCCTCGGGCGTACAGCCCAAGACGCTGCATCCGAACTACCGGTTCTTCGACGACGACCGCCACTTCTACTCGCTCCGCAAACTCGCCGATGCCCGCGGGGGCTCGGTTTACGACTGGACAGAGCCGTTCGAGGTCCGCCTGAGGGACGGCCGGACGTTCCGGTTCGGCGTGCAACTCTGCGAGGACATCTGGTGCCAGGACTACGGTTACGAGGACGATATCCTGGATACGCTCCGCGTCTTCCACGAACGCGGGTCGCAGGCGCTGTTCAATCTGTCCTCGTCCCCCTGGACCTGGCAGAAGAACGTGAAGCGAAACCGGGTCGTCAGGGAGATTCTGCGTCGTTCTCCCGTTCCCGTCTTCTACTGCAACCACGTTGGGGCGCAGAACAACGGCAAGAACATCATCGTCTTCGACGGAGATACGACGGTCTATTCCCCCGAGGGCGACATTCTGCGCCGCGCGCGTCCCTGGCGGGAGCAGATGGTCCTGAGCCGGGGCGGAGACCCGCCGGCGGCTTCCCAGGACGAGATCGCCGCGATCTACGATGCCATCCTGACCGGACTGCGGCATCTGGACGATATCCGCGAGGAGGAGAACCGGTTTCTGGTTGGCGTCAGCGGGGGCATCGACTCGAGCGTGACCGTATCCATCCTCGCGCAGACCTTCGGACCGGAGCGGGTATTCGCGGTGAATATGCCCACGCGGTTCAACGCGTCCATCACCAGGAACAACGCGAGGCACGTCTGCCGTACCCTCGAGGTGGACTATTTGAGCTGCCCGATCCAGGACCTGTACGAGGCCCTGTCCGAGAAGATCAAAGGCGTGCGCTTTTCCAGGTCGCCGGGCGACTATACCCGCCTGGTGGACGAGAACCTTCAGGCGCGCATCCGCGGGGCGGATATCCTGCCCGCGCTGGCCGCGAAGTTCGGGCTGGTCTTCACCAACAACGGCAACAAGACCGAAACAGCGCTGGGTTACGCCACGCTGTACGGCGACGTGAACGGCGCCGTGGCGCCGATTGCGGACCTCTACAAAGTGCAGGTGTTGCAACTGGCCCGGTTCCTGAACGAACAGGTTTTCTTCAGGGAGGTCATCCCGGATAACCTGATCAGCGGGGAGACGGCGCCCAGCGCGGAACTGTCGGACGCCCAGGACGTGACCCGGGGCCTGGGGGACCCGATCAAGTACGGATACCACGATGCAGTTCTGCGCCAGATCATCGAATACCGGAAAGACCCGGTCGATTTTCTGCAATGGTTCGTGGACGGCGTCCTGCTGGATGAGATCGGGTGGAACGACCTCGGGAAGTTCCGTGCCTGGTTTCCCGACGTGAGCGGCTGGATAGAAGACCTGGAATGGGTCGCGCGGCAGGTGCGGATCAACTACTTCAAGCGCGTCCAGGCGCCGCCGATCATTGTGCTCAGCAAACGGGCGTTCGGGTTCGACCTGCGCGAGAGCCAGTTGCCGTCCTATCAAACCCGGCGCGACGGGGAATTGAAAGCGCTGGCGCTCTCGATGGAGATACCATAAGAGCTCACAGCTATCAGCGGTCAGCCATCAGCTTGAAGCAAGCCAGAACCGAAAAAAAAATCGTTTACAGCGCCGATGTTGAATTTGTAGGGGCGGTTCGCGAACCGCCCGCAAATCGGCGCAGGTTCCGGGAAACCGCCGAAGACGAATTTCGAAGAGGTGATCAGGAGTGACCTCAATTAAAGACGCAATTTCCCATATAGAGGGAACCGTAGGCCTGTCTGCCAGACACCTGGAAACCGGGCGGGAGATTCATCACAATGCCGATGACGTGTTCTTCACCGCCAGCACGCTGAAAGTGCCCATCCTCGTCGAACTCTACCGCCAGGTGGACCGGGGCAGAATCGATCTGAATCGGCGCTTCGAACTCAGCGACGATCTTCGCGTTCCCGGCTCGGGCATCCTCAAGGAAATGGCTCCGGGCCTCAACCCAACCGTGCACGATCTGGCCATGCTGATGATCATCATCAGCGACAACACCGCAACGGATATTCTCTATAACCTGGTTGGCGGAGACAATCTGAACGAAACGATGCGGGAACTCGGACTCCTGAAGACCCGCATCCCTATGACGGTCAGACAACTGCTCTTCAGCGTCGTGGGTCTGGATCCCGGGAATCCGGACCATTCCTATGAAACCTGCGCCAGCCGGCTCTTCAACCAGGAATACGTACTCGACGGCGCGGGATACGACGTCGACCGGTCCGATGTTTCCTCACCCGGCGATATGTGCAGGCTGCTGGAATTGCTGGTTTCGGGCGATCTGCTGTCGACCGCGTCCCGGAACGGCGCCCTGAACATCCTGAAGCGCCAACAGCTCAGGACCGTGATTCCCCATGCGCTGCCCGTTGGGATCGACGTTGCGCACAAGACGGGCTTCTACCACGGCGTGCGCGCCGACGTGGGCATCGTCTTTTCGGCGGCCGGTCCATATGCCGTTGCCATCATGGCCAAAGACGTGACGTGCTCCGACCGGCTTGTCTTCGACCTCAGCCTCGCCGCGCTTTCAAGGGCGGTGTTCGACACGCTGGTCGAATCGCCCCGATGAAGAATCGAAGGAGACCCGCCAGGTGGAGAAGCCCGATGACAGCAACATGGACGCGCTCAGGAACTCCCGGTATCCGGGACGCGGAATCGTCATCGGGCAGACGCCCGACGCTCGATACTTCGTCCAGGTCTACTGGATCATGGGGCGCAGCGCGGGGAGCCGGAACCGCGTCTTCGTTGCCGACGGCAATACGGTCAGGACCCGGGCCCTTGACGAATCCGCGCTCGAGAACCCCGCCCTGGTTGTGTACCGTCCCGTGAGAGTCTTGAATGGCTGCCACGTAGTCTCCAACGGCGACCATACGGACACCATCATTGACGCGATTCAAGGCGGCGGTACCTTCGAATCCGCGCTGAATACCCGGACCTTCGAGCCCGACCCGCCGATCCTCACCCCCCGGATCGCCGGAATCGTCGACCTGGAGGACCCATGCGCGGCCTACAAGCTTGCGATCCTCAAGGCCGTGGGTCCAAGCGGCGATGCCGCCGCCAGGCACTACTTCAATTACGAGAAGGCGATCCCCGGTATCGGCCACTGCGTCTCGACGTACAGCGACGACGGAGACCCGCCGCCCGCGTTTTCAGGCGAACCGTATGCCGTCGAACTGCACAACAGGATTGAAACGACCCGTGACGCTTACTGGGAGGTGCTGAACAGGGAAAACAGAGTCTCCCTGCTGGTCAAATTCATCCACGTCGCGTCGGGAAAAACCGATCTCAGCATCGTCAACAGGTACCAGGCATAGATATGGCGGCTACCCTCAAACACTTCTGGCCCGCGATCGCCTGCGCCATCGTCGCGCTCGCGTTCTGGGACACGCCCTACGTCAAACCGTTCAAGGTCTTTATGGTCCAGGTACACGAAATGGGCCACGCGGCCGCGACAATCGGCACCGGGGGCGAGGTCCTTGAAATCCGCGTCAACTGGGATGAATCCGGTCACGCGATGAGCCGGGGCGGCATTTTTCCGATCATCGCGTCGGCCGGGTACGTCGGTTCCGCCTTTCTGGGCGCCGTTTTCATCTACGTCAGCCTGTGGCCCCTGCTGCAACGGATCCTGCTTGCCGGGATCGGCTGCCTTTCCATCGGGATGGCGGTACTCTACACTCCATTGGGTAGCGTCGATTTCGCGTTCGGAATTGCGAGCGGCTTCGTTCTTCTGGTACCGTCCGTCCTGCTGCCGCGAGTTGCGCGCTGGGTGGCCACCTGGGTGGGCGTGATGCTCTGTCTCTACAGCCTCTACGACTTCCGCACCGATCTCTGGCTGTATACCGAGCGCACCGATGCCGGCATCCTCGCCCGACATTGGGGCGCGCCGCTTCTGGCCTATCCGATCGCCCTGGTCTGGGCGCTGATCTCCGTGTACGCGATGTATCGATCCATGAGGTCGGTCGTGCGGAGGGGCCAAAACCTGGACACGCGTGACACCTCTAAAGGTGACGCGGTTTCCCCAGGCGGGGCGTGAGCCGAGGTTTTCGCGGGTCCGCGCCGCTCCAAAGCAATTTCCGAGGTTGTCCTCTATGCATACGAGCCAAGTCCTGTCCGCTACGGATTTCCAATATTGGCAACGCGGCGCGAACGGTCCCGCTCGCGTACCCTTCGCGGCCTTCTGTCCCGACTACGAGGCGTCCGACCGCACGGGATTCGTCTCGCCCTGCCTGGAAGACGGCATCCTGCACGCCTCGCATGCGATTCTGGCGCTCACCACGGCGTTTTACGATGCCTGGCGCGCCAGGGCCGATGACTTCTTCATCTACCCCCAGCACTTCGCCATTCTCGACATTTCGTCGGAAGGGGTCAATTCCGGAAGCGGACGCCTGCGCCTGGACGGGGACCGCCTGGGGTGGCCGTGGGGCAACCTGGACGTGTGGCCCGACTCGCAATGGATTCCGTCGGACGGCAGCGTTTCCGGCGCGCTGAAGAACGCGTTCGATCTCCACGTTAACCGACTCTTCTGGCCCGAGTCATTTACCCCCGGCGCCCGCGAAAACCGTCTGCCCGAGTACGCGCTCAAGATCATGAGGACCCGCCTGAAGGCGGTGTATTTCTACGGGTCCGAAGAGCCCGATATCGAGATTCGCGCGAGATCGAACGCGAATGAGGTCGCGGCGCAAAGCGTTTGGAGGCTGTCCCAACTCGAAGGGCTGTCGGCGGAGCATCTGCAGGTCGCGGGCGAAGAGGAAGATTCCGGAACAGGCCACTGTTACGTCGAACGGTATCGCAGGGTAGACCCCGGACAATTCCTGGAAGCCATGAGCGCCTGCTTCGAGAGCGGCGGGTGAGGTTCGATCCCATCGCTCCTCGGCCTCATATTCACCTGCGCTTCCTCAGCGTTTCGACCAAAACGAAGGCTTGACCCTCGAGGTCTCCCGTGTTCAGCGCTGATACCCCATATAGGAGAACGGCCCGCGCCGAATCCGGGAGCCCCGTTCGCGTGGGTCTCATCGGCGCCGGAAAATTCGGCACGATGTTTCTGGCGCAGGCCCGCCGGATTTCCGGTCTGCACGTCCTGGGCGTGGCAGATCTTTCCATTGAACGGGCGCGCGAGGCGCTGTCCCGCGCGGAGTGGCCGCCGGAGCAATTCGCCGCGCGAAGTTTCGACAGCGCACTCGAGACCGGCGCTACCCACCTCACCGACGACGGCGATTCACTGGCCGGCGCCAATGGCCTGGACGTTCTGGTCGAAGCCACGGGAAATCCTCTGGCGGGTATCCACTACGCCCTGAATGCTATCCACGAAGGGCGCCACCTGGTCATGGTGAACGTCGAAGCCGACGTGCTCGCGGGTCCCGTACTGGCGCGGCGGGCGGCGTCTGCCGGCCTCGCCTACTCGCTTGCATACGGCGACCAGCCCGCCCTGATCTGCGAACTCGTCGACTGGGCGAGGACCAACGGATTTGACGTCGTCTGCGCCGGCAAGGGTACGAAACACCGGCCCGTTTATCACGAATCGACCCCCGATACGGTCTGGGACCACTACGGAATCGACGCGGAAACGGCGGCGCGCGGCGGGATGAATCCGCGGATGTTCAATTCCTTCCTGGACGGTACGAAATCGGCCATCGAGATGGCTGCCGTCTCGAATGCCACGGGGCTCGAGCCGCAGCCGGAAGGGTTGAACTTTCCGCCCTGCGGCATCGACCGGTTGCCGGACGTCTGCAGGCCACGGAGCGCGGGCGGTCGACTTTCCCGCAAGGGAACGGTGGAGGTCGTTTCCTGCGTGCATGCTGACGGCACACCCGTCGATCAGCACCTGCGATGGGGTGTCTACGTCACGATCGAAGGGGCGGGCGACTATATCCGGCGCTGCTTCACGGAATACGGGTTGCCAACCGACGACTCCGGCCGGTACACCGCCATCTACCGCCCCTATCATCTGGTGGGCATGGAACTCGCGACCAGCGTGATGCGCGCGGGGTTGCACGGCGAAGCCACAGGCTGTCCCCGCGCCTTTGTCGCGGACGTCGCCGCCACCGCCAAGCGCGATCTTGCCGCGGGGGAAGTCCTGGACGGGGAGGGAGGGTACCGCGTTTATGGCAAACTCATGCCGGCGGCCGGCGCCGTCGGGAACGGCGTCCTTCCTATCGGGCTGGCGCACGCGCTCAATCTGAAACGCGGAATCAAAGCCGGCCGGCCGATCCTTAGAGCCGACGTGGACCTGGACGAAGACAGCGACGTTTTCCGCCTTCGCAGGGAAATGGAAGGACAGTTGGAGGATTTGTAAGCGTGAGAACGTTTCGCGGTTCAATCACTCCCCTCTCCCCGAATCCGGGAATCTGCCAACGAGGAAATTACGCCAATGAACACATCACGAGACCTGGGCAACGGGTTCCGCCACCACGGCGTCGCGACGGACATCGCCAACAGCCGGGGGCTGGTCGCCACGGTGGACGGCCAGGGTCGGAACGTGGTCCTGCTCTGGCTGTACGACCATCGCGGCTGCTATGCCTTGCTGCTGATCGACGCGGAGACGGGCGCCAGCGAACAGTACCCCCTCCCATTTCCGCCGGGCGATGACTTCAACGCCTGTCCTTTTTCGTCAATTCTCACGAGCGGCAACCTCTTCTGCAGCCATTTCCACAGCCGCTTCCTGGCCTTCGATCCCGCCGCACGGTCGTTCACGTTCTGGCATGAGACCGTACCGCAGATGGCCATGGGGATGACCGAAGACGACGATGGCCGCATCTGGGCGGCCACCCATCCGGATAGCGGCGTTCTGTCCTATGACCCCCAGACCCGCGCGTTCAGAGATTACGGTCACGTCTACAAGCAGAACTGGCGGCAATACCCGCGTTCGGTCGCCGCTGACGCCTCCGGTTGGGTGTACTTCGGCATCGGCAGTACCGCCAGTCAGATCGTCAGCCTGGATCCCGATTCCGGCGCCGCGGCGCCCATCCTCTCCGAAGACGAACGCGTCCAGGGCAGCGGCCACGTCTACCGCGACGTCAGCGGCAAGGTCTACGGACATGCCGGGGACGGCGCCAACAACTGGTTTGAGCTTTACCGGGGTACGCGAAGTCCCGTCGGGGGACTCGAAGAACAGAACGAAAAACCGATCGTCACGGGCAGCCAGGGACTCTTCCACCGGAATTTCCCGGATGGCAAACGCATCGTGTCGTGTAATCTGGAAACCCGCACGCTATCGGTCGAAGACCCCGATTCCGGAGGAATCCGGGAAGTCGGCTTCGAATACACGACCGAAGGCGCCCACGTAATGGGGCTTGCCGCGGCGCCCGACGGGACCGTCAGCGGGGGCACAACCTTTCCGGCGCGCTTCTTCAGCTACGATCCCGCGGCCGACACGTGGGTCAACCGCCCCAACCTCGGCCAGTGGAACACCGTCGCGCGGCAGCTGGACCGGTTCTTCGCCGGCGCCTACACCGGCGGACTCCTGCTGGAATGGGACCCCGCCGCGCCCTGGGCGCCGACCGAAAAGGAAAACTCCGAATCCAACCCCCGGTTCCTGACCGAATGCAAACCCGCCATCAACCGCCCGCATACGCTGCTCGCCCATCCGGACGGGCAGACCGTGATTCTGGCGGGCACCCCCAACTACGGCCACACGGGCGGCGGGATGCTGTTCTGGGACCGGGAGACCGGATCGGGCGTTCTGCTGGACCACACCGAAATCCTCCCCGATCACAGCACGATGAGTCTGGTCGCCCTTCCGGACGGCAACCTTCTGGGCGGCTCCACGACCGATCCCGGTACCGGGGGCGAGCGAAAGGCGGAAGAAGCCGAACTCTACGCGATGGATATAGAAACGAGGCGGGTCCTTTGGCGCGAGGCGGTCTTCCCCGGCGTGCAATCGTACACGGATCTCTGCCCGGGGCCGGGCGGAGTCGTCTACGGGATCACGGACCGGGAACGCTTCTTTGTGTTCGATCCCGATTCCAGAAAGGTCCTGCGCAGCGAAATCACCGCGGACAGGTACAGCCTGACGGCCAGACAGCAGGGCCCGCGGGTTTTCGTCACCACGCCGGCAGGCAACGTCTACTTGCTTTTTATCAAGGGAATCGTACGCGTAGATCCCTCCGACCACAGCCTCGCCTTGCTGGCCGAGTCTCCCGTGCCCATCGGCTTCGGCGGGGACTGGCTGAACGGACGCATCTACTTCGGAAGCGGCTCACACGTCTACAGCTACGGGAATTGCGAATAGGACAGGGAGGCAGGGTAGCGCCGGCAAGGTTTTTGCGTATGGTGAGGGTGTACCAGTCTCAACCGATAGGATTTTCCATAAACGTCGGCTGGCGGCGTACCCCTTGGCGTGTGATGAACGCTCCCTCTTGACACAGGGACCGTATACGGATAACTTTCCTACAGCACGAATCAGGTGCTTTTATGTAAGAGCGGAGGCGGCGCGTGACGCGCGAATCGATATGGAGTGTGTCGGATCGTGCTCTGTTCAGCTTCATAGCATTAACACATTTCATCTTTCAGATTTCCAGACTTTCCTTCTCGAAGTCAGTAAAAATACAAGACATTACAGACATTGGGATTTTTTCAGTTGTCGTTTCTTTCTTTACCATGGAGGCACTTGACATGGTGGGCGCGTTAACGGAAACGGTCCGAAAATGGCAATTTAAAAGGGGGCGTAAGAGAGGCCGGCAGGAAGCCGAAGAGAAATACATCCGATGGATAAGAGAGGAAGAGTCAAAGGGAACGGTTTTCAAGAGCCCTCCTCCCTCAGAGAACTCAAACCAGGAATGACGAACAGAAAACGGAAAAAGCTCAGGATACGAATTCTAACCTGCTTGGGATGGTCTCATTGGCACAAGCCAATGAGGCCATTTTTGCTTTGACATCGCATGGACAGTTTGGTGACAACGAAAGCGGTAAGGTCATTGCGAAAACTGCACGTGAAGCTTCTTTTCATTCAGGTGAAATATCCGTTCATCGCCATGACCCGGAATTGTAAGCCTTGATTCGAAATTTTCGGGTGACGTTAAATTGATTATATCCAGGTGAATAAAGGCGATTTGACATCGGATATCCAGGATACTTCAGGTCACTGGACGCGAACGGAAGAATTGTCCTTATGGACGACCTTTACGCCCCGTTTGGCGCCGGTACCTTTTGTGACTTTTGTGCTTTTTGTGGCTGATTTAGCGCTTATCTTTTTTCAAATTGAGGTTAAGGGTGGTCGGAATGACCACGGGCGGTCTATCGTGGTTTGATTCACTACCGTTATTCGTTTTCTCGTGCTTTTGTCGTGCTTTTTGGCTTTCCTCGTTTTTTTCGCGTTTTTTCGTGTGTTTCGTAGTTTCTGATGTTCGTTTTCTCGCGCTTTTTGGTTTTCATCCTGTTCATCTTGTCCATCCATGTAAGTTCCGGTTTCTGCATCAAGAGGCCTAGAACCTGAAATCCCGGTCCTGGACTCTGAATCCCAGGAGCGACGCGCGTCCATTCGGGTCGACCCGGACGAGCGTTGCGAATTCATCCGGATGTCGCCGGATGTCTTCGACGATCTGCCTGCGCAATCTCTCCGGCACATGATAGTAACCGATCCCGAAGTTCACGTATTTCTCCCTGAACGATCCCCTTGCGACGGTCTGATCCGTCTCTCCGTATCCGATTGGCACCTCCTCCTGTCCGGTAACCACCGAATCCGCGATCCATTCTCCGGACCTATCCCGGCGCAGGGGAACGTGAACGGGTACCCATCGATACGCGGTCTTGCCGCGGATCACGACCTCTCCTGACCCCACCGCTGACGGCATCTCCAATCCCGTACTTTCAACGGCCCAGGTGGAATCCGCCTGCAACCGCAACGTGACGTAGACCGTCTCCCCGCGTTTGCGATGCGCTTCGGCCCGTGCAAATTCATACTCGATGCGGATGCCGGCGCCGCGCATCACGTGCTGCAGATTCGTGGCCTTTGCCGGAAGCCAGACTTCTCTTCCCGATTCCCCTCGATTGAGAGGCAGCGCGGCCAGGATGCCGATTTGCGCGAGCAGCGCGACGCCGAACCAGGCGGACCTCTTACCCATTGTGCGCCTCACCCTGTTTCAGATGCCGTTCAAATCGGATTCCACCGAGAATCACGCCAACGCCGCAGGCGATGAACACGAACGACTTGAGGAACAGATTCGTATCCCACTCTATGAAGGTGTGGATGATGACCCACGCCAGAATCAACAGCCCCGCCCAGAAGGACGTCCTGCGGTGGACTCTGACCGCCGTATAGAGCAGGCTCACCGCGATGGCGCCGGCGGCGATCTTGGCGGCCACGGGCAATCCGAGAGGCTGCATCGCCAGCGTACCGGCGATGAGGACGGCGCCGGCAGCCAGCGTCGCGATCGAGCGGTGTCTCAACGGAGTCCTTTCGGGCGGCGTCCGGATCACGGAGGTCCAGACGGCGACCGCAGCCAGGCCGGTCAGCCCGAGAGGTACCGTCCACATCCATCCATCCGACCGCCAGCCGGGTTTCGAGAATTCACGAGCGGCTTCCTCGAACGACATCATATAGGCGAGCAGCAGAATCACCGTCATCCCAACCGTCCTGGCAATAGTCCCCATCAGGCGCGCGGACTCAATCCTTTCCAGCCGGAGGCCCAGTCCGAACAGGAACGTCGCGGTCGCGGCTACGGCGAGGAGTGGCGGCCATTGCTCGCCGCTGTCGAGCGCCGCGCACACCGAAAGCGCCGCCCCCGCCGACAGGATGACGCCGGCGAAGGCCGCGGCGCTACGGCGCATCAGGAACGGCACGCAGACGGCGACGATCGCGAGGGGATACCAGCAAAACATGTGCGGATTGTTCGCCGTGTACCCGCAGAACCAGGCAAAGCTCGCGACACACGTCACCAGCATGCAGGGTCCGCTCATCGTCGCGAAAGCGATGACCGCGGAACCGAGCGCCCAGATCCCGAAGGCGCCATGAGGTTCTCCGGTGAGGTGAAACATCTGCGCGATCAGGAAGACGTTCGCGCCGAAGACCAGCGCGCCCAGCACGATCAGCGCCTCTCCGAGTCTTTTTCGGCTTCCCGACAACTTCCACAGGTAGAAGCCTGCGATCTCGCAGGCGAGCAGCGTTCCGACAAGAAGCGTCATTCTCCCTGGCACAGGGATCTCGTCCCACCTCGAAGCCACGAAGCTGATGGCGCCGCCGCCGATCAATACCGCGCCGATCAGATAGAGCGCCTGCACGAGCAGGCCGCCCGATCTTTCGGCAACGTCGTCCAACCCGTAGCGTTTGGATATCGCGGCGGACTGATCCGTATCGACAACCCCGTCGTCCACCCAATCGTTCAGCTCCCGTCGAAGCATCGACCGGAAGGCCGGGGACACCCGCCTGCCGCCTGAATCGCTTTCGCTCATTGCAGTCCTTCCCGTTTCGCGTCTAGAATCCGGTTATCATGAATCTTATCGCATCCTCGCTCAGGTGATTCCGAGCTGACACGATCTGACGAATAAACAAAACGGCGGTGTTGAGTCAAACCGCCGAAATGGTGTACTACGTTCTTTTCTTTTCGTGCTACAAAACACAGATACATTCCACTCAGGCTGTAACCTTCACGATATCATACAGAAATTCAGGCGCAAAATCCGCTTCATTCTCCCACGTTATCGTATGCAAGTCAGGGTGAATTCGAAATTTCCTGAAATACGCTTTGTTCTTCAACGGCAAGAAAACCGGGCCCCATATTTCATCCTTCAGATCTACTTCTCCTTCCACACCGTCATTGAACCTGAGCCAGATCACATAGTCGCCTGCGTACCGGGCGTCAACTACACGGGGTATCATCACATTACTCCAGGGGTGGGATCTTGTTCAATGGACGACGCTGTTCTGCCAGTTCCCAATTCTCCATCAGTTCTCGTTGGTGAAGTTCATGCCATTCCAAAACGTGGCTCAATGCCCTTCTAGGGAATTGTCCGGATACAGCGCCTGTTCTAATATCGACGGTGACTTGGTATTCCCCGTAAGTTGCGTGGAAATGGGGTGGTCCGTGCTCACGATGGAACATACCAATTACAATTCCAAGAAACCGACTGATCTCCGGCATGGTAATATTTCACGAAAAGTTATAGAAAACGCAACTGTATAATCACTCCCTTAATGATCATCGCCGGAGTAGATCCACATAGGCTCCGTCCTGCCGGCCCGAGTGAACCCGCATTTCGCATAAAATTCGATTGCCCTTCCATCCGCAATCAGCACGTGCTGGTGGAAGCCTTCATAGTTCGCCATCAGCCTCTTCATCAACTCCGTTCCGATACCCTGCCGCTGATAGTCTGGATCCACCAGCAGGTGCGGATAATATACGACGAGATGACCGTCCGAGATGGCATTGCCCAGCCCGACAAGCCGGCCGTCATCCCAGGCCGTGAGGAGGGAATGCGAGTTGATCAACGCATCGCGCAGTTCGGCCGGTTTGCCTGCGGAAGACCATTCATTCGCGGAATAGAGTCTCAATACAGCATCGAGCGGGAACTTCCGGTTGTCGCTATATTTGATGGATGCCATCGGATCCCCACCCCATCATATTTCTCATCTGGTCGACGCGGTCCCGAACGAATCCCGCCGCGCCGTCACGCAGACCCGGGTTGTCCGACCGGCCGGCCATCCAGACGGCGATTTTCATTCGATCGGCAATCAGAAACGCGGTCAGCAGACGCTCGTGGCCGGCATCCAGGGCTCGGACGCTCCTGTAGCCGCGAAGAAAGGCAGCGCGCAGCGACGGGAAATCGCTCCGGCTGACCAGCGGGCCGAGCGTAGAAGCCATATCGCACAGATAGTAGCCCCATCCGCAATCGTCAAAGTCGAGGGCGCGCGCCTCTCCCTTCAGGAACACGTAATTGGCCTGATGCAGGTCCGAGTGGATAAGGCCGAAAACGGACGCCGTCTCTCCCAGTTGCGCCATCACGCCGCGCGTTATCGCTTCGGACCGGTCGACGATGGCCCCCCGTTCAGGGTCCAGCAAGGCCTTTGTGCGTTCCGGCGTGCTGCAGGTAACCCCGCCGAGCAGACCCTCTGCGTCCCAGACGATGCGCGTGAAACCGGATGAGGGGACGAAATCCTCGGCGTGGTCGTGCAGCCTGCCCATGAGGCGGCCGACCATTTCCAGGTGGCGCCCGGTCAGGTCGTGCTGGCTGACAAAGCGACCCTTCACCCACCGGAACAGCGCGCAGACTCGTGGTTCCGGTATTCCCGGCGTCGAGGCGACCGTCAGCAGCTGACCCTCCCGATTGACGACCGGTGCGCGAACGACGAGGTCCGTATCTCGCGCAATGGCATCCATCCACTCCAGCTCAGAGCGGATGGCGGCATGCGTCTTGCAGCTGTGACGGCCGACGCGCAAGACGTACCTGCGGCCACTGGCCCTCAACAGGAACGTGGCGTTTTCCCGGTGTTGTATCGGCCGAAGCGTGAAATCCCCCAGGTCGTAGGACGCAAGCGCCTTGAGCGCGAGCTGTCGAAGGCGGCGAAGCTGGCCCCTGTATGTAAGGTCATCGAATGGTGTCAGTTTTTCGGGCTCCAGATCGTCTCTTCCTCATTTCTGTATCGACGGCTCGACTACCGCTTATAGAGTCCTCCGGCGTCACTCTCCGAGGCGTTCCAGAATCGCGCTGGCGACCTGATCTGCCAGACGCTCGGACCCCTCTTGTGTGAAGTGCACGTCTTGCGGTCGCTGAATTTCCTGCAGTCGCGGCAGGGCGAATGCGTGCAGGTCGTTGACCGTTATGCCAGGCTGGTTCACGATCTCCTTTGCGGCGGCGTTATATTTCGCTGCGTCTCCCTGCTTCCGACCGTTGGCCCCCGCCGGCACGGGTGTCGTCGTCGCCCAGATCAGCTTCGCACCCGTCGCCTTCAGCCTCTCCACCAGCGTTCCCAGATTTTCCCTGTACTGTTCGATGGACGCCTGCGGTCCGCCGCCGTTCGGGTCGGCGAGTCTGCCCTTGGCATCGACATACTTCATGTCATGCAAGCCCCAGTTGAAGTGGATGAGGTCCCAGGTCCGGTTGCCCAGCCATTTGTCCATTTGCGCCAGCCCATGGCTCGTCGGTCCGCAATTGTCTGGCGGCCGGTGGACGTTCCCTCTGCCTTTGAGACGTTCTCGAGTCGGAATCGTATACCCCATCGAGATCGAGTCCCCAATCAGAAGCACGTTGGGCAGGCTCGGGTCTCCGGTTATCTCGACAAATGAAGGATGGCGTTCGGCGGCGTTCGTATTCGGCATCTGGAGCCCCCTGGCCCGAATTCGACCGAAGAGAAAATACACAAGCTAACATGGATGGGCAAGATGGACAGGATAAAGGCCAACTGCATTAAACCCCGTGAATCGCGTCGGTTGTAAACGATATTCCAATTCCAGGTCGGATCGCGTCAGTTATAATGCCGGATTTTCGGATCCCTGAATCGGGCAACCGCGCGGCGCCCCCAGGCGCCCGGGGATGTTTCCTTTTTCAGAGGTCCTCCATCCATTCGAGGACGAACGGTTCGCCTTCAAGATATCTCCGGCAGGCGCCTTCGACGAAACGAGGAAGGTTCGGGAATTTCTCGCCAGGATCCACCGTACGCCAGGACAGGAGTCGAATACAGGACTCGATAAAGAAACTCTCGATAAATTGCATATGGTTATCGGGCAACGGGAATTGTTGTTCGTACCCGTCGAGAAAAGCCCGGCACAGCGTCGGACTCATCGGATTTACGGCGAAGCACCATCCCACGTCGGCCGGAAAGTACCCGAATCGACACCAGTCAAAGTCAATGGGACGGATCTCGCCCCGATGTACGACGCAGTTGCCACACGAAAAATCTCCGTGAAGCAATCCCCGGAATTCCGGCGACCCGTCCATTTCAGCCGTACGGTCGATCGTGTGGGATACTGCCCGTTCCAAAATCGAGAAATCACTCGCGCCGATGCGACCGTCGTCTGCAGCGGGACGTAAGCGATTCAGATCGAGGCGGAGGCGATCGGGATCGACCCGGGGACGAGAGAATCCTTCGGGAGGGGTCCACTGGCTGCTGTGCCGCTGGAGTTTGCCGAGGACCGTTCCCGCGTTGTGAAGTACTCCCGATGGCAGGTCAACGAACACCTCATCCCCGTAATTGTCCCAGAGCAGATCGCCCTCGACCCAGCGGAGAAGGGTGACGAGAAAGGGGCGATCGCCATCGGACTCGACGTCGGTGATGAAGTCGCCTGACAGATTGAGGACCGGTCTCTGTACGATCAGATCGGTGTCGCGGTCCAGCGCTTCAAGCCAGAGACCGTGCGACCGGATGGCTGCTCGATAATCCTGGATGTCCCCGTCACCCGTGGCATAGTAAACGGTGATCAGGAGACTGCCCGATCCGGTATCTGCACGAAACTTGACCATACTGTAGCCTGAAAATCCAATATGGCCCACCGGTTTGCGCGCGTCGATGCGGGCTTCCCCTGTATCGTAGTTTTCCAGGGCTCGATCGGCGGCGTGCAGGTAATGCTGACGATGTTCGCTCATAAGCTCGGGAACTCGATTGACGCTCGAATTACTCACCCCTTGAGGGGGAGTCGCCTGCCTGCGTCCGCAGGACAGGCAGGCAGAATACGAGCCGATCCCTGAGGCGCTGCCCTGAGCTTGCCGAAGGGTCGAAGGGCCGGCGACGGCTGATGCGGTGGGGGGATTTCAACGCAATTCGATAGCTGGAATCATGAAGAACATGAACGCATCTTACGCAGACGTCCGACTATAGGACCGTAACCCTATTGCTTGCGCCCGACCAGGAGCGTGTTTGGCGGGTCCCGCCAGACGAATTGGGCGTCAAATCCGGCTTCGCGCATAGCGTCGAGTTCGTCGTCGAGCGGGAAGTAGGTGTCTTCGGAGGACCACTGATCGAAGTGCTTGTGGGCGCGCTGTTCGTCAATGCCGCGGGAAACCAGGTGGGCCGCCCAGATGCGGTAGGTCTGCTCGCGTTCCCCCGGATCGGCGCTCATCGTCACGTCCCCGTTCACGAAAAGACCGCCGGGGCGGAGCGCCCGGTAGATGTGCTCGTACAGGGCGCGCTTGCGTTCCATCAGGGGAATGTGATGCAGGGCCAGAGAAGCGGCCACGGCATCGCACGGGGGGAGCGGCGCGTCGAACGAACATTCGCGGAAACGCGCACGGGACCCGAACCGTTTGAGCCGGGCGCGGGCCCGGTCCAGCATCTCCGGATCCACGTCGATGGCTTCAACGGTTTCCACGCCGTCGTGTTCGAGCAGCACCTCGGCCAGCGCGCCCGTCCCCGCGCCCAGGTCCAGCACCAGGGCGGGGCGGATGGCAGCGACCTCACGGGCGATCCGGTCCAATCCCTCTTCGTATCCCGGGATGAACCTCCGGATGGTCTCGTCGTAGGCATCGATCTCGAGTCGAAGATGGCTTCGGACGGAGTGATTCATTCGTTATCCCTGATTCGGACTCCCGCGTCAGCATATTGGAATCGGGGTAGAATCCTGCCTCCCGAAATTGAGTTTCAGTCCAGCTCGCCCATTCGGATATTGATCCGTATCAGTCCTTGTACGGATCGAACACGTCAGCACCGGCCATAGCCACTCCCAACGGCGTCAATGTGTGCATCACGTCAATACAACCCTCGTGGTTTTCGATCACATCGTCAATGCGGCGATAGCAGTGCGGGCTTTCGTCCGTTCCGCCACCCCTCAACTGAACGCCCATAGGACGTATCCACTCGTGCATCATATCCATCGAAATCTCACCTGGCTTTTTCAAAATACGGCGCCCGCGCTTACGCCGCCACTTTCCAGCCGCCCGCGTGCGGCTCATCACACGCCCCGCACCGTGGATCGTCGAATACAACGCCTGCTTGTTCTCGTCCGTATCCTTGCCGCGAATGATGTAGCTCTTGTCTCCCATCGAACCTCCAACGAAAGACCACTGACCGGGGAAGGAAGGCGTGGAACCCTTACGGACGACGTGATACGTCTGGCCGTTGTGTTCCTCTTCCCACGAAAAGTTGTGGTGATTATTAACAACGTCTTCCACCACGCCGCCGATAATGTGGGCCGCCTTGCCACAAACCCACTTGCGACCCTTCTCCGCCAGAAGACCGGCCAGTTCCATGCACGCCCTGTACTCCTGGCCCAGGTCCGAGTCAACATCCAACAACGCGGGCGCCACGTGCATACCGTCCTCACCGCCTGCTGCCTTGATGTAATGCGTGGCGATCTTGTGGCCGAAGCCCCGCGAACCGAAGTGAACGCCTACCCACACGCGCCCTTCCTCATCTTCAAAAACGTCCACGTAATGATTGCCGGAACCTACTGTGCCAAGCTGGCCCTCCGCCAGTCGCTTCAGGGTCTTCGCCGGCTCGATGTCCCACGCCGGATGGCCGCCCTGCTCGAAGATTGGATCGTCGACCGTCTCTTTGTTCTTCATACCAATCCCGAACGAGATTTCGTCAAATATCGCATCCATGATCGCGGCAATGTTCGCCTTCACGTGGCCGAGCGGAGAATCGAGGCGTACGGCGGTGTTGCCGCAACCTATGTCGAAACCCACACCCGATGGAGAAACCTTGTCAGGATACGCTACAACGCCACCTATGGGCATCGAATATCCCACGTGATGATCTGCCATAAGGGCAGCGACGGAACCCGTCGTACGACAGCGGATGATCTGCTTTACAGCCTCCGGCGTGGGAGGCCCGAACACCAGAACATCATCGACAATCTGTGCCATCACGATTCCTCGTATTCTTCATGAAATTTGTCATCATCCAACACTTCGGCTTTGTGGCCATCTGCTGCAAGCCAACTTCCTTCCGGGAGTTCACAACGCAGAGTTACGCGGTGATATGAATTGATGGTACCAAGAATCAGAACCCCTTTGAATTCCGCCTGATTTATTACACATTGAGTTTGGAGCCGCCGCCCGGCAGGTTATCTTGAGTGCAAGCACTGGACTCTTTCGTTAGGGATCAACCCGATGGTAATACCAGATATTGGGCTCGTTGTAGGCGCCTCGATTACTCTTGAGATCGATATTGATCGGAACCAAGCCCTGGGGAATACAGTAGGATCCTGTCTCCCGGAATTGCATTTCGGTCCAGCTCTCCCATTCGGATATTGACCCGTTGACCGAAACGGCTGCGTTGGTAAAACCGAGCCTCTCGCCGCCAAGCTCTTCGTGGACTCGAAGCCAGGGATCCCACAGGCGCCCCGTCTCGTCCCTTCGATCCGCGTAGGATTCGATGGACTCCTCCGGTTCCTCGTGCTTCAAACTTGGCCTGACTGGCGCCAGGACACCGTGCAATCCATATTTCTGTGACAGGTTGCGCATTTCGAGCAAGATCGTTCGGCTAAGTCCCTGGCGTCGATATTTCGGTCTCACAAGAACACCAAGCGCGCAGAGTACACCAGTGGACATCAGAGGCCAACGGGCTGAGTAAACAACTTCATCTATGGTTGACGGCGGTGGCAGGCCTGCATTCCATTCAAACGGGACCGAAAGTCCTGCGGCCACCAGATTGCATCCATCAAGGACAAGCAGCTGAAATCTCTGAAACACGGTATAGATCGAAGACCAGTTTCGCACATCGGCATTAAGGAGAAACCTTGGCCAGGTGGAATCGTTCAACTCCTTTAATGCAGCCCACACCTGTGGCGATCTGTTCAACGTTATCAGTTTCATCTGCGTTTTTCCGCCGAGCCCTCCGGCAATCGTGTCCAGGAACTGCGCTCTCACAGAAATTCTATCGCTCTCTCGAGCCTCCTGTGAATTTCCTCTGTCTCCACGATTTCGAGACTTTCCTCCGCCCAGGAAGGAAATCGGGACCGTCGGAAGGCCTCAATGAGAGCACAAAGTGGCGCCATCACGTCGTCCAGGACCTTTTCTACGGGATCGGTCTCGCCGTATACAGACCTGAAAGCATCTGCAGCATCTGGACCGAGAGAACCCGTTACGTTTCTGTAGTCCGAATACCGCAATCCAAGCCCCAGGAGGTGATAGTCAAACACGACAGCCCTGATCGGGTACCCGTTTCTGGACAATGCCAGATTGGTCCAATGAAAATCGCTATGTGTCAGGATTTCGCCACAACCGATCGCGGCGTTTTTGATTCTGTCGATATTGTCGGCAAGAAACATCCACCTGGACCGGTCCGGACCCCTGACCTTCGTGGCCAACTCCAGGATCGACTCGGCCGTCAATACGTCGCTCTCGCGCCGCAAGAATGAAGACGAAGGCCTACCCTTCCACAAGCCCGAGTCTCCGTCGTGACGTGCTCGATACCATTCCGCTAAAGCAACGCCAACTTCACCCCTTCCTACATCCTCCCTACACGCCAGCCTGTGACCTCTGCTGACTTCAAGGTCCTCCAGAAGAAGGGCATGATTCGTCGAGGCAATAACGCACAGGGTAGGTACTCCAAGTTCTTTGAGGAGAGCATAGATTCGGACTTCCCGTGAAGCGTCCGGATCTCCGAACATCTTCAGTATGTACGTGGAACCCTCGATCGCGATCCGGAAGACGTGGTTGTCGTGTTTGCGCTGGATGGGTTCGACCGTTTCCAATTGACGGGTATCGAACCCCATCTCAGCCAGGGTATTGCGCAAACTTCCGGTTGGTTGGATCACATCGTTTCTCGCAGGGTTGAACGCTCTCTCCTATATTGACTCAGCATGTGAGGCACCGGCATTGTGGGTGACCTGTGCACTGCGTACGACCCAATAGAAGCAAAGCGAGCACAGTTCTGTTCGCAGGGGCATCGGGCGAAGACCTGTCGCGATGCTGGACCAACGGGGTCCCGCCACCCGATAGGTCAGAGATTGCCAAATACGTCTTCAAGTGGCTTTTCTTGCTCCCACCAATGCTTCGCCGAGGTCAGGCACGCAACCCCTTTCTCGATCAGGTCCAGGGCGGTGTCAGGACCGGGTCGCTCTTCGCGATAATGTGTCAGGACGGACTCATGGAATTCACGCATACGTCGTCCAAGTCCGAGATCCTCCGGAAGCGCATCGCATGCCCGGTCCTTTGGAAGTTGCCAGGCCGATATCGGATCGTTCGAATGAATCGTCAGCACGTGAAACAGGACCGGCCAGACTTTCGTGCACAGCAGTCTCACGTCCCTCTCGAGCCGACCGTCTCCGTGGTCGAGAAGCCCCTTGCGCACGAATTCCGGTGACGGTTCCAGAGCGGCCAATGCTTGTCTGGCGGACGCGACAAGCTGTTCCGCGGTCGCTTCGGCCACCGGCAGGCCGCCGCGGACAACCCGATAGGTCCCTGGGACCGGGCCGTGATTGTCGTTTACAGTCTGTTGTACCGGGGTCGGCGTGCACTGGATATATTGGAACGGACGGTGATCGATCTTTGCAAGATCGCGGTGGATTTCCAGAGCCAGAGTCAGCGGCAGGCATCCATCCGCATCGAAAGCGGCGGCGTCCAGGAAGAGTTGAAAGTCGATGTCGCTGCATCCCGGGATGAAGCCTCCCTTGACGGCGGAACCGAAGACGATCAGTCCGGCGAACCATTCCTTCGTATGGGAATGGGTGACGTCGCCCACCGATTCCACGATATCTCCGGCTTCCTGGACCGCGAACTTCATTTCAGGTCTCAGTTCCTGTCAATAAGCCATCACTTCTCGTCGAAGGCTCAACTTTTCGGGTTGTCGCCATGCTTAGCCGCTGCCAAGTAGGTGGAAATTAACGTGGGCGCCCGTCAAACGGTCTAATCACTCCCCCCTTGGGGGGGAGTCGCAGAAGCCGAGCCGGTCCATGTGCTTGTGTTCCCGGAGCCGCCGTCTTAAGCCTGTCGTAGAGTCGATGGACCGGCGACGGCGGATGCGGAGGGGGGATTTTATCGCCTTTCGTTAGCTAGGAGCATTAAAAATTATGGCCTCGTGGCCATTTCAACACCTGGTATTGTGAGCCGCCGCGAAAAACAACGGCGCACACGAATGAATGTCTGGCTGATTTATATCAACGCGATGCGCAGTTGCCGGCCGAGAGCCCGTGCAGCGCGGTCCAGTGTCCGCAGGGTTACCGAAGCATTGGAGGCGTCAAGCAAGCGGTCCAGCGCTGACCGGCTGGTTTGCATACGCCTCGCCATCTCGGACTTGGACAGCTTGTGTTCCTTCATGAACTGGCTCAACTGAAACGCAATCACGCGTTTGGCTGCCGTCGCTTCTGATTCACTGAGGAGACCCTCTTCCTCGAGGAACTCATCGAAATTGCTGCCGAAGTGTTTTCTCATCTCGCCTCTCGCAATGTCTTGAGCCTGGAGCGTGCCAGATTGAGATCTCTGGCGGATGTTTTCTGAGTCTTTTTGATAAAGCCGTGTAACAGCACGATCGTGCCGCCGTAAAGCGTAAAGACGATTCGGGCAATGGATCGGGCAGTCTGCTGCGGACCTGCCAAAGAAGCTGTTTGAACATTCACGGTGTGTTCCCGAGCGCGAGCGAAAGGGCGCCGGTCAAGGCGGGCGAATTCGCCCATATCTAAAGATACGGGTGGATTTGACCAACGCAGACCGACGCACTTGCAGCCGCGCGAAGACCGCTGGGAATTTTCAAACAGCTTCAAAGATCGCCCTCGAGTTTTCGGACCACCGGCATTCCAAGAGGCCACCCGAATTGAACGGTCTTGATGTCGGCGCCAATGATCTTTCTGGATTCGCGGTCCAGACTGTGCAGCCAGACTCTGACCGGTTCACGTCCTGTCGTCGTACGGAAAAAGCGAACGGGCAGTGGGCTGTATCGGTTCAGCATGCCCAAATGTACCAATTCTGGTACATTTGTCAAGTGGAAACGTGCGTTCAGCGACTCAAAAGATAAAAGTAACCGGTGGCGACAGCGCTTGACGTCCCGACGTAGGGTCAACTTGGCGAAGCCCGAAGGAGGCCATCAACCATTCAACAGGCTCATGTACCACCGACTCAAGCCAAGCACAGAGACGCAGCCTAATCGCGCCTGCCTCACGCGACCGGCGGCTATCACAGGAAGTCGCGCAATTCGAGCAGGTTTTCGATTTCCGCGAATGGCTGGATGTCGCCGGGTTTCCTGCCTTTCCGATTGACCCAGATTCCCCTGATTCCGGCTTGTTGCGCTCCGGCGACGTCTTTATTGAGGTTGTCTCCGACCATCAATGTCTGGTCGGGGCCGGCATCCGCAAGCTGGAGCGCCTGCTCGAAAAATTGGGGATGCGGTTTGGCGAATCCGACGTCACCCGAAACAAGGACCTCGTCGAAATAACCCGCGAGACCACTTGTTTCCAGCTTCTGTCTCTGCAGATCGGACGCGCCGTTGGTGGCCAGAACCAATCTAACCTCCCCTTTGAGTTCGTTCAGAATCTCGATTGTCTCCGGAAAGTGCTCGAACAGACCTCTTCGGATTCCGACGAAATCGTCGGCAAGGCCTTGCGCCAGCCGTTCGTCGTCAACACCCATATCCTCGAGAGCCCGCGACCAGGCCTCAAACCGGTACGTCGGCGACCATCCACGCAGCCAGACCTGATTCTCGTTCTTCCCGGCGAACTCGCACCACAACCCCTCCCAGGAACTGATCCCCACGCGACGGCAATAGTCAATTGCCGGAGTTGAGCGCCAGAGTTCGCCGGCCCGTTCCAGGACCCTGTCCCTGAGTTCAGCCGGGTGCACGCCGGCTTCCGCGTTCGCGCGTTGACCGGTCTGCTCAAGAGCTCTGAGCGCGACAGGTTTTTCCAGAATGAGGGTCTCGTCAAGGTCGAACAGAGTCGTTTTCACTGCGCCCCGGCTCATCGGTTCACTCGTTTTCCCGCACTCTCTATGACGCTTCCTCTCAACCCCCCGACGCGGCGCCTGCCGCGGCCCGATTCCGCGCGGCGAATCGGAACAGCAGCGCGGATGCGATCCATAGCGTGATGAAGAGTCCGTTGAATCCCAGGATTTCGCGTACGGACATATACGGCGCGTGGTGCAACCCGGCGATCAGTGCGATTGCGGCAACCAGCGCCTAGGCGAGCGCGGTTGCGAAGAGTGCGCGCGCCATTCCGGCCGGCCGAAAGCGCGCGGCGACGGCGCAGATGATTCCCACCGCGAATACGCCGATATACATCCAGTCGGCAGGATCACCCTCGCGCCCGAGAACGCCGACGGCGCCGATCATCCAGACGAGGAGTAACGGCGTCGCAAGCGCAAGGCCCACGGCGAGCTTGTACATGGAATTGCCCATCTTCATTCCTTTCACCCGGCGTTCGCTCGTTTCTCCCGTCGATGTTTCTTTGCTCACGGACAGCTACTTCTCGACGACAAAGACGACATGGTCGGTTGTATCCCTGAACTGAGGCAACTCCGACGTCTTAGGTGCGAATTCCAGGACATTTTCGTATGCTTCGGGTTCGTTCTCTCTCAGCGACTCGAGAAATGGCGCCATGCCTCCGATAAAACCCTCAGCGCCTGCGTATGTGACAATTCGCAGTCCTGTGTCCCGGAGTTCATTGCCGGCGATCTCAGGGTTGGACCAGTGACACTCGGTGAAACCGGACAGTTCGTGATCTTCAAAGGCCTGTTCGCCCAGCATGCTCCGCAGAAAAGCGGGATTTCGGAAACGCTTCGGGAAATCGACGATACCGCTTCTGAGCAAACCCCACGAATTCAGGAAGGCGACAATTGCCCTGCCGCCCGGTTTCAAAATGCGAATCATCTCCCTCAAAGCTTGTGCTCGATCATCCCTCTCGATCAGGTGATAGAGCGGACCGAGAAGGAGGGCCGCGTCGAACGACTCGTCGGCAAAAACGCCCAGATCGCGTGCGTCTCCTTGTATAAATCCGGTTGCGCCAACTCCTTCCAATGCAAAGGCACGCTCCGCTCGCTCCAGCAGTTTTCCGGAGAGGTCGAATAACGTCATCCTGTACCCGCGCCTGGCGAGCTCGATGGAATAGCGACCCGGTCCGCTCCCGATGTCGCACACTTCGCCGCCGCCTGGGAAGTACTTCTCGATGAGGCGCAACGTGGACGCGAATTCGATTCGCGAAAGCCCCGTATCCAGCCGCTCCCACTCGCGATCAGGCGCTGAATCGTAGTAGTCCCGGACGTGCGTGCGCATTCAATCAGAAATCTCTTCAACGACCGAAAGATATTCCCGAATTGCGGCTTTGATGTTCGCAACCGCCTCTTGTTCCGTCTCTCCCTGGGACCAGCAACCTGGGAGACCAGGTACCGAAACGCTAAAGCCTTCGTCGGATTTTTGAAGCGCAATTTTGTACTTCACCTGGTACCCCTCTCTCCAATTCATCCTTCTTGTTGTCAAACAAGCCGATTAACCGATACTTTAGTCGTTGCCGTGACTTCGGTGACTTCAAGATCTCCCTCAACGTCTCCAGGTCTTCGACTCTCGATCACGCCGAAGGTTCACGAAGCGCCGCTTCCCATAGCGCGGACACATCCCGAGCGCATCCGACCTCGGGAAAATATCGGGCCATGTTGTCTGCGCAGATCGACCGGACCATATCGTCGATGTAGTACGGGTCTACGAGAGACTCGAGCCGGTCCTGCCAGGTGCTGCGGTTCCGGTGCCCGTCGTCCACGTCGAGCGAATCCACCGAAATTTCCAGGAAATCCGCCAACCGCCCGTGTGAACGAGCCAGTTCGTGGGTCCTGATCACAAGCCGGCGATTTTTCGGAATCGGCCCGGCGCACCTGTTGACATGATCGTTCCACGCATGCAGGTACGCCGGAATCGAATAGAGCCCTCGCTCCGCAAGCGCGCGATCGTGACGCGAGTGGGGATGGCGTTCCGGCTTGATCCACCAGGGAAGAAAGTCCAGGATTTCCGATGGCGTCTCGCGGCTGATCAGGTGCCCGATAGCCGATTGGAGCCACGTATAGCTGTCACGTATGAGAACGATGAACCTGGCGGCAGGAAAGAGATGCAACAGATGGCCGATGACGAACTGGTTCACCCACGAGACGTCGTATTCCAGATCCAGCCGGGAATCGCGCTCACGGAGGAACTTTCGGAAGGCGGAGGCGGAGAGTTCACCCCGGGATTCTCGGAGTATCATATCGAGCAACTCAGGCCGCTCGGGTTCATGCGCCGCCCGGTAGTTGGTTGAAAGCAACCCGACCAGAGAGGCCGTACCGGACTTTGCCTGCCCGACGCAGAAGCCTTTGACCCGGGTCGGCGTGTGATTCTCAGTCATGGTGTTGTTGCCTGGGGCGGCATGAATGGATCAAGCATCCTTAATCGCCTGCGACGAAGTGCCTGACTTCTCGACGACAAAGTGAACATGGCTTGTTGCATCTCTGAACCCAGGCAATTCCGACGTTTCCGCAGCGAATGCTTCGATATTTTCGTATGCCGCCGGTTCATTCTCCCTGAGCGTCTCGAGCAGCGGCGCCATGCCTCCGACAAAGCCCTCCGCGCCCGCATAGCTGACAATCCGGAGGCCCACCCCTCGGAGTTCCTTGCAGGCGATCTCAGGATTGGACCAGTGACACTCCGTGAAACGCGGGCGTTCACGGTCTTCAAAGGTCGTTTCGCCGAGCAAGCTCCGCAGAAAGGAGGGATTGCGGTAAAGGTGAGGGAAACCGGCCACTCCCGTTCGGAGCAAACCCCACGCATTGAGGAAGGCGACAATTGCCCTGCCGCCCGGTTTCAGAATACGAACCATCTCACTCAACGCCTGAGATCGATCAGGCCTCTCGGTCATGTGATATAGAGGACCGAGTAGCAAGGCGGCGTCGAACGATTCGTCCTTGAAGACGCTCAGATCACGCGCATTTCCATGAATGTACGCCGTTGCGTTGATGCCTTCCGATGCAAAGGCACGCTCTGCCCGCTCCAGCAGTTTCCCTGACAGGTCGAACAACGTCACCCGGTACCCGCGTCTGGCGAGCTCGATGGAATAGCGGCCCGGTCCGCTCCCGACGTCGCACACGTCTCCGTTCGCGGAGAAGTATTTCTCGATGAGGCGCAACGTGGACGCGAATTCGATTCGTGAAAGCCCCGTATCCAGCCGCTCCCACTCGCGTTCCGGGGCCGAGTCGTAGAAGTCTCTGACGTGCGTGCTCATTCAAACATCAACCGCCTCTTACATCTCGCCCGGACTCAATTCTTAAATAAGGACGGCTCCAACGGCGTCGAGTCGATATTGGCTGCCGTCGTATGCAATGGTCGTAACGGAGCATTCCCGTACTGCTTCACTGCTATACGGGTCATCGCAGAATCCCGGACTGATCCGATTCAATTCATCAGCCGAAAACACGTTGAGAAGGAAGTCCGCCAGGACACCGCCATGGGTTACCCCGATCACGGTCTTTCCGGATGACCGACGATGGCAATCGGAAACAAAAGCCTCGATGCGTCTGCCGGCCCCGATGCTGGAATCGCCAACATCGGGTTCGTAGTTCCGTTCCCTGGAACAGCGCTCCCACTGGGCAACGAATTCGTCGAAGGTCTGGCCTTCGACGTCTCCCCAGTTCAATCGCTCACGGAGGCGTGAATCATCCGTCAATTCGAGATTCAGAACGGCGGCGATGATTTCTGCTGTCTCTCTCGTCCGAGCCAGCGGACTGCAGAAGATCCGCGCGACGCCTTCCGATACCAGCTTCCCGGCCAGTCTTTCCGCCTCTTCCCGACCGTCGGACGTCAGTGACGGATTCCCGATCCTTCGTTCTCTCTTCCCGTGTCGAATAAAGTGACAACGCATAGCGTCTGCCCGATCGTATTCCCCGATCCCCCGAATAGCCCGGTATCGCGTGGTGCAAGTACCTATGCTGCGTCCCCTCTGACGTCGCCCATCGCTCGTTTCTTCGCCATCTTGGCGATCTGCGCAGATACGACCGCTGAGGCGGAACTGAGCAGCGTCACGGGAGCGATCGTTGCAACACTCCACAGCCACAACGGATAGGCGGTATTCACGGTGCCGACAACAAAGGGGAACACGCCCACGAGCAAACCGCTCAGCGCACCCCAGACGCCGGCTCGTGATAGCGCCAACCCATCGATGCCGCGACGGCCCTCTGCAATCCCGGCCACCGTGTAGAAAACGGCGCCGCAGAGGAAGCCCGGATACGCCCCGATCGCCAGCCACATTTCATCCATGGCGCCGCTCGGATCCACGATGACCCCTGTCAGTACACCAAGCGGCGCCCATACGACGGCCCAGATAAAGGCCATCAGCACCGCACCGCCAATACGTCTCAGCCGTTCATTCATCTGACATCTCTCCTTGCGAACAGGTTTCGGATCATCCGTGAAAGGCAATCCGTCTTCGTCGCACCAACGCCCGAACTTTCAGGAAGACGATGTGAACGTGGGGCCTGCCGGCCTCGCTGCCCGTATGTCACGACTCGATCGGAGGAAGATCAATCGGCGTCAGGACGCCGAAGAAGCCATATTTGATTCCGGAGGGATCTCCCCGGCCGGGCGGAAAGTACTCCTCGATCAGCTCCAGGAGCCGGCGGTTGAATTCGGCCGCCTGTTCTTCCGAGAGCCGCGCGCGGTTATGGTTGACGGAACTTTGAAATCTCGGGCCGAATATGCCGTCCGCGCTTTCGCGAAACGCCTGGTTGAATTGGCAAACGACCTCGCGATGCATTGGCTCGGTGGTTTCAGTTGCCTCATCGCTCGGGTCCGGAAATCGGATCTTGCCTACCGCGGGTACGCATTGCCACGACCTCGGGTCACTACCGGTTTTGTCAAGATATACGACATCTGAGTCGGCGAGCCGTTCCAGGTGACGGAGAACCCGGGCGTCGGTAACGCCCATCATCGACGAAATCTCCGCCACGGATTTCCCCTCGCCCATCGTCTCCAGGATGCGCAACCGGAGGGGGTCCGCGAGCACATTGACTCTTTCGTCATCGATAACAAGGACCGAAGCGGTTTTCGCGTCGGGAAATGCCAATTCGCGCCAACCCGCCATTTTAAGCCTCCGTTGGAATATTGCTGCGCCTTTCCCACTTTTCGTGACGAAGGGGAGCTGCGTGTGCCACTTTCCAGGTCCGCACTATCCCAGCCTGGCGCCTAGCCAGGCTCGCAGCTTTTCCGCATAGGGTCTGCGCAGTTCCGGGCTCGTCCAGTGACGACGTTCGAAATACAGTTTGTCGTTTTTCCACCGCGGAAAGACGTGCAGGTGATAGTGCCAGACATCCTGGTTGCCGGCGGGTTCGTTGTGCTGGCGAGATGAGACGCCGTCGCAGCCATAGGTCTCCTTGAACCCGATGGAGATCTCTCTCGCGACCTCCTGAATTCGCGCCAGCAGATGCGTTGGCATGTTGTAGACGTTCTCGATGTGCGCGTTCGGAATCACAAGCGCGTGACCGGGATTCGCCGGCCACCACGCGGCAGAGATAAACGCGGTAACTTCGCCGTCCCGAAACACAACGTCATCCTGCTTCGTCCGCACGTGCTCGTTTTCGACGCCCTGTACCACAAGACAGAATGGGCAGATGTAGTCCGCCGGGACGTGTGTTTTCATTAGCGCGGTAATCTGATTTGTGGGCGAAGGACTGAATGGCCACCGTAGCCAGGCACTGTCGTGTTGTGTGGCGTATGCCAGGCGGCGGCCCGACAGGATGGCAGGGTCAGGTGCGCACCTTCACGAATTCGAGGACCATGAGGAATGGAACCGTATTCCAGCGCTCTCGATTCAGCCCATCGCGGTCGTGGCTTACATCTTTAAGGGTTCTCAGAAGAAAACCGTGTTTGCCGAACGCATCGATGTATTCCTCCATGGTTCGGTGATAATAATACACCTCGACTCCCGCTCTCGCCATTCCGTGATAGATCACCGACTCTCCCGTGGCGAAGTAGCCTGACGCCTTTTCTCTCAGGACAGCCGAGTACGGATTGTTGAGCGAAAGAACCACCCTCCCCCCGACGCGGCACGAACTCGCCAGCGTCCGGATGAATCCTGCGTAGTCGGGAACATCATTCAATACCAGGTGTGAGGCGATAAGGTCAAAGGATGCCTCCAAATCCGGCAGCGGTGTGCAAAGATCATGAACTCGATAGTCGATTGCATTTTCCGGATCTTTCGTTTTTCCCAATTCTACAAGGGGCGCACAGACGTCGATGGCGCAAACTTCCGCCCCCCGATTTTCCAGGAGTCTTGCGACCAGGCCGTCACCACAGCCCGCATCCAGGACACGCAGACCCTTGACATCACCCACGAGGTCCAGGAAGCCAGACAGAACAGGATCGGGGTCAACCTCCAGGTCAGACACTATGGCTGCATACTGCTCCGCGAAGTCATCATAGGTGTTTCGATCAGCCATTTCTCACAAGCCTCTCCGACCCGTGACCGGCGACTGTGGTGTCACTGAACTCGCGACGCAATAGGTACAGAATCCGAGGATCCACGAACTGCTACGTATCACCTTGAAATGTCCACATACCCGAAACACGCATAATCTCTATGTCTTCGCTTTCCTCTCGACCTCCTGCTGCGAAAGCCTCAATTGAGCGCGCATACTGTGAATCTTCAATGACAGTTCGGTATGCCGCCGTTCCTCCTCGTACAGTCTTCTGAATCTCTCATCATCGAGCCTTTGGTTCAGATGACGTCTAAAGCTCCTCATCCCGTTCCTCCGTTAGCCGGCTCTCGTAATATCGAGACCCGAGGGTCCACGACTTTACCGAAATGCATCAACCTGAGATGTCCGCATTCCCAATATACCAAAAAATGCCCCCAAAGGGGGCACCATCTCCAGTCGCAATCGGCCTTTGTCGCATCCATCAATTTTTCCGGTGGACTCCGCCGTGTTTGTTTTGGCCTGACATGCTCACCGTACAGCGGTAACCTTCATGTTATAGGGTTTTGAGCGAACCTGGATCCGGTGCAGCGAATCAGTCAGGATATCGCGGGCGATACATCCCTGACATGCAATATCTCGCCTGCCATAGGTGCACGCACGGCGGAATCTTCCAGGGTCAGAACCGCGATCGTGGTACCGCGGGTATCCACAAACTCTATCTCCGAGGCTTTTTCATCGTCGTATCTATGAACCACCGTCCCCACGTCGCCTGTCACCAAACCGTGTTCCAAAATAGACTCCTTGAGAACGACCAGATCCAATTCAGTCATATTGAGTCGATCCTCCTTGATCATGCTGGATACGCTGTAACCAAACGCGGCTTATCCGAACTCGGCTCAACAATCCAAACTGTGCGAATCCGAACGTCACGACCCGACGGGGTAATTACGTTGCCATCCACAACATACTTGGCGCCGTGATGTGTATGCGCAAATTCGGAGACCTGCTCGTTACCTGCAATGGATGCCAAATCAGCAGCAAGGACCGAAGGTTCCTCTGGCTGATATCCGACACCCCGGAAGAATCGTGACTTAGTACGACCCACGGTGTGCACGTCAGAAAGCAAGTATTGCCTGACTTTTCGCATCGGTATGAGGGCATTATCGCCATTCGGCAATTTCATCGAAAACGAACTTCCATTTCATGTGAGATGATTATTCCGCGGCTGAAATCTTCTCGTTGTTGGATGTCTGCAATCCTTCGGGCAAAGGATCGGCGTGTTCTCTGTAGGATTCAATCAGCTTTCGCGCCACGTCCTGTGCGATTTCAGTGATTTCGGCCACCGTTCTTCCCTGTGCGACCAGGCCCGGAAAGTTATCCGAAGTCGCCAGAAATTGGCCGTTCTCAACTCTCTCCACCTGAAGGTTCAATCTATATTCTGCTGACACGGAAATACTCCTGTCTGGTCAAGTAGTCAGCTACCTTACGTCAACGTACCCCGCCTGCTCGTTCCACTCCCTACGCAACAACCGCGGCGGCTTTTCGTTTCAGCGCGGGCAGCAGTTCGTCGGCCGCTCGTTCGAGGGCCGCCATCGCCTCATCCACGTTCTCGAGGTCCCCTTCGCGCGCCATGGTTTCCAGCCGCAACGCCGCCTCCACCGTCGAATCGGCAAGGAAGACGGCCGCCGAACCCTTCAGCGTATGGGCCGCGCGCCGCAGCAGCGTGGCATCGCGGTGATTGATCGCCCGTTTCATTTCCTTCAGGCGCCTGGCGTATTCGCTGACAAACAGCCCCGCCAGTTCGCCCAGGATCGCCTCGTTTCCGCCAACCTGTTGCACGGCCCCCTGCCAATCCAGTGCGCCGCCGTCAACGTCGGGGTCCTCCGGCGGTGCACCGTCCGAAGAAACGTCGTTCTCCACAATATCGTAGAGGTCTCCCGCCCGGACGGGCTTGGGGAGATAATCGTCCATCCCCTCTTCCAGGCACCGTTCCCTGTCTCCCTGCATCACGTGGGCCGTCATCGCCGCAATTCGAACGTGTTCCCCGGTCGACCGTTCCCGCTCCCTGATCATCCGGGTTGCCTCCAGCCCGTCCATCTCCGGCATCTGGACGTCCATCAGGATGAGATCGAACGTCTCGTTCTCCAGCGCATTGAGCACTTCCCTGCCGTTATTGACGGACGTAACCCGGTGGCCGCGGGGTTCGAGCAGGTCCACGATCACTTTCTGATTGACCGCGCCGTCTTCTGCCAGCAGAACCCGGCGTCTGGCGGCGGGCGCTAACGGTTCGGCCACTGTCGGGACATCCACGGCCTCTACGACGCTTACGTCGAGCGCCGATAGCGTGGCATCGAGCAGGTCGGACTGCTTGACCGGTTTTGTCAGGCATCGGGCAAGTCCCAGCGCGTCGCATCGCACGACGTCGTGCGTTCTCCCCGCGGACGAAAGAATCAGTATCGGCACATCCTTCGTCGCGGGATCCTGCCTGAGGCGCTCGGCCAGCGCGAACCCGTCCATATCCGGCATCACCGCGTCCAGCAGAAACAGACTGTACGGCAGACCCGCCTCGCCGGCCTCCCGAACCGTGTCCAGCGCCGCCGGCGCCGAATCCGCCACGGCGATTTTCATACCCCAGGTCCCGAGCATCTCCTCGAATATGAACCGGTTTGTGCGGTTGTTGTCCACCACCAGCGCACGGAGACCCACCAGGGTCTGGAGGTCGGCCGCGGACCGCTTCACGGACTGAGGCTGGGCCTCGAAGTGCGCCGTGAAGTAAAACGTACTCCCTTTGTCCCGTTCGCTCTCCACCCACATTCGTCCGCCCATCATCGACGCCAGTTGAGACGAGATTGCCAGGCCCAGACCGGTTCCGCCAAACCGCCTGGAAGTGGAAGAGTCCACCTGGCTGAAAGAGTCGAAAATGAGCTGCTGGTCTTCCGGCGAGATGCCGATGCCCGTATCCCGGACAAAAAACCTCAGACTGACCTTTTCTTCATCACGGGAGTCCACCTTGACGTCAACCAGCACATCGCCCGTGGTCGTGAACTTGATGGCGTTGTCCACCAGGTTGATGACGATTTGCCGCAAACGGCCCGGGTCGCCAACCAGCCTGTCGGGAACGTCCGGCGCGACGTGGCAGGCCAGTTCCAGCCCCTTCTGCGTTGCTTTGACCGCGAGAGTCTGCACGGTGTCTCCCAGCGTATCCCGAAGGTCGAAGCCGATCGATTCCAGCTCCAGCCTGTCCACCTCAAGCTTGGAAAAGTCGAGAATATCGTTCAGGAGCGCGAGCAATGCCTCGGAAGACTGCCGGCTCAGCTTGAGGTATTCCCGCTGCTGGGGCGTCAACTCAGTGTTGCCCAAAAGCTCCGTCATGCCCATGATGCCGTTCATCGGCGTCCGGATTTCATGGCTCATGTTGGCAAGAAACTCGCTCTTCGCCCGGTTCGCCTGCTCCGCGACTTCCTTTGCCGTCTGCAACTCCGCACCCGAACGCTCCAGGGCCACGGTGCTCTTCTTCAGCGCTTCGTTCGCTTCACGCTCGGCGGAAGCTGTATTCTCGAGCTGCCGGTTCTTTTCCTGAAGCTGTATTTCGGCGTGCTTGCGCAGTGTGATATCCCTCACCGTGCCGATCATATGCACGGACTGCCCCGCGCTGTCGCCGAAGACGCGCCCCTTGTTTCCCAACCATCGGATCGTCCCGTCGGGCCATACAACGCGGTGCTCGACTTCAAAACCCATCCCTTCCTTTATCGTGCGCCGCACGGCGCTGCGGACCATTTCCCGGTCTTCCGGATGCACGAATCCATAAAACGCCTCGCGCGTACCTTCGAATTCCTCCGGCTTGAGACCGAACAACGGCGCCACCAGGTCCGACCAGACCAGTTCTCCGGTCAGCAGATTCGAATCCCAACTCCCCATGTGGGCGGCTTCCATCGCCAGCTTGAGCCGGGCTTCGCTTTCCCGCAAGGCCTGTTCCGAGCGCTTCCGTTCGTAGTCCAGATTGGCGAGCGACCGGGCGTACCACCAGATCAGGATATTCAGTGCGACGATCACCCCCAGAGAGAACAGCGACATACCCGACGCGAACCCCAGTATCACTTCGCCGTGAGGCCAGAGCCAACCCAGCGCCAGCGGAATCAGGAAGGCGGCCGGCAGCAGCCGGCGCGCCATCGAACCGCCTGCCGTCGAACTGACAATGGTGGTGGTTGGTTCGAGGTCGGGCCGGGCCAGAAACACGCCAATGCACAACAGGCCGAAGGCAAGCGTTGTGACGGCGCTCATCTGGAGGTCCCACGTCACTTCTCTGGGGGAGAGCGTCAGATAGAAATGCCCGACCGCATAACCGCACGATACGATCGAGGCGGCAGACAGACACGTCTGTGCGGGCCAGGCATTCCCTCTGAACCGGATATGCCAGAGAAGCAAGGCCAGCCCGATCAGGGCGAAGTTACACGCTTCATTGCGCAACATATGCCCCGCGCCGGCGCCGAAACCGATAAATACAGGTCCCGCGCCGACGAGTTCCAGGGCCGCGAAGACGACGACAACCGCGCTGATTGCCTTGCCCAGGAATTGCCTCCGTGCTGAGGAACTACCGCTCCGCAGCAGCCACAGCGCCACGCTTGTGAGCACGAACATGCCGGCTGTCAACAAAGACATCCATTCGGCCACGGGTGCGCTGACGAGCCATCCTGAAAAGACCAGGATGGACAGCATCACAACGATCAGATTCGCCGTCTGCGCGGATACCGCGGCCAGCCGCAACAATCGAGGGTCCGCATAATCGTCCATTTCAGACCGTCCTATGCTATGGGAAGACGCCTCTCAGGAGCTTCGCCTGAGTCACGCGATGGATGCCTTCTATCAGCGCCGCTGTACGCATATCCAGCCCGTCGCGTTCGGACCGCTGCATTGTCCGCCGGAACGCGTGGAGCAATATCTGCCTGAGCCGCTCGTTGATCTCGTCGAGGGTCCACATATAATTCTGGGTGTCCTGCACCCACTCGAAATAGGAAACCGTAACCCCTCCGGCGTTTCCGAGCACGTCCGGAAGAATAAACACGTCCTTGTCTTTCAGGATTTCGTCGGCCTCCAGTGTGGTGGGGCCGTTGGCGCCTTCGGCCAGAATCCTGCATGAGACGTTGTCGGCATTGTCCACGGTGATCTGATTCTGCAGGGCCGCGGGTACAAGAATGTCGCACGGGATCTCGAGCAATTCCCGATTGCTCACGGCATCTCCGCCGGTGTAACCTTCCAGAACCTGGTTTTCATCCGTATGTTGCAGCAGCGAATCCACGGACAGACCATCTGGGTTGTAAATGCCGGTGGTCACGTCGCTCACGCCCACGAGCCTGACTCCGCAGGCGTTCAGAAACCGCGCGGCATTGCTCCCCACGTTCCCGAACCCCTGGACGACGGCGGTCGCGTTGTTCAGTTCCATCCCGATATGCCTGGCCGCTTCCTCCACGAGATACACCAGCCCCCGTCCCGTCGCCTCGCGGCGGCCTTCCGAGCCTCCCAGCACCACAGGCTTGCCGGTTACGACCGCGGGTACCGTATGTCCCGTCTGGTGGCTGTAGGTGTCCATCATCCACGCCATGACGTGTTCGTCCGTGCCCATGTCGGGCGCTGGGATGTCCTTTTGCGGTCCGATCACGTCGATGATCTCCGACGTATACCGTCGCGTCAGGCGCTGCAGTTCGGGACGTGAGAGTACGGTGGGGTCGATACGTACCCCTCCCTTGGCGCCGCCAAACGGCAGGTCCATCAGGGCGCATTTCCAGGTCATCCACATGGCCAGCGCGGTTACTTCGCCCAGGTTCACGTCGTGATGGTATCGGACGCCGCCCTTTGTGGGACCCATCGTCAAGAGGTGTTGAATCCGGTATCCGGCGACCGTTTCCACGTATCCGTGTTCGTCCCGCCGGAACGGAAAGGTAACGACGTGGGTGCGCTGGGGAAACAACAGCCGCTGCCGGATGTTGTCATCCAGCTCCATCAGGTGGGCTGCCTTGAGAAACTGCTGCTGCGCCAGCCGGAACATGGGCGATTCCCATTCGGCGTGCTGCGCCCGGCTGCGCTCCACGGCGTATCGGATGGACCTCACCAGCAAAGCGCCGTTCATATTCGACTTGACGAGATAATCTTGCGCGCCCGCTTCGACGGCCCGCGCCGCGAGTTTGATATCCTTCACGCCGGACAGGATCACAACCGGCAGGTCCGAATGTGCCGCGCGGACCCGGAAATACGTATCCAGGTCCTCGCTGTCCGGCAGCACGAGGTCCAGCAGCAGCAGTTCGTACGCGTCCGCCGCAAGCCGCTTCAGCCCTTCCGTGAGCGTATCCGCCGAATCCACCTCGAACTCCGGGCCCTCGGATTTGGCGAGCAATTCCCGAATCAGGCGGGTGTGAAGCGGATTGTCCTCAATCAGCAGCGTCTTCAGGATTTTCCTTTGCATGGTTTCGACGTCCGTGCGGTTTCATCAGTACTGTTTGAAGGAAGTATTCGAATATTTAGTCCTATTGCCGATTCGTGTCAAGTCCAAAGCGTTGAATGACACGCTTTTGTGCGATTTGCCTCTCAACGTGTACGGAAAAAAGGCAGGGTATCTCCGATGCCCCGCCCGTCTTTCGCACCCAAGACGGTCCCATTGAGTAAGACGAATGGATCCGCTTCGGGTTGCGCGTTGTCGGTCACCGGCGTTCGCGCCGAAGGTCCAACCAGTTCAGTTCCTCCGGCGTCAATTGGATTCCCATCGCTTCCTGATTCTGGCGGCATTCCTCGGCCGATCTGCATCCCGACACCGTGAAGACGTTCAGAGGCTGGTTGAACAGATACGCGAGCGCGACCTGCGCCACGGTCTTTCCGCGCTCGCCGGCAAGTTCGGTCGCACGTTGCAGTCGCGTGAAATTTTCTTCGTACCCGTAGACTTGGGCGCAACCCTCCGTCGTTTGTTTCGCCATCTCAGCGATGTTCTCTCGGCTCAGGAGACCGGAGAAAAAACCCTGCGCCAGGCTGGACCAGGAAAACACGGGCATCTGCGACTTTCGGTACCACGCCCGTTCCTCGGCCCCGCGCGGACCGGAGATACTCAGACAGCCCTCCCAGATCTCATGCAGGCGCACGGCCAGACTGAAATTCGGGCTGCTGGCCACAAAGGGCCTCAGGCCTTGATTCCGCGCATACGAATTCGCCTCGCGAATCCGGCTCACCGACCAGTTGGACCCGCCGAAGGCGCGGATTCGCCCCTCCGACACGTGTTCGTTCAACGCCTCCACCAGCGGTCCGACCGGCGCCTCCGGATCGTCCCGGTGAAGCAGATAGAGGTCGATATAATCTGTCCGGAGCCGTGCCAGGGAATCGAACAGGTCGGACGCGACGTCGAACACCGTCACCCTGCGGCGGCGGTCGGGGTTGGGGTGGCCGCCCTTGCTGAGGATAAATACATCGCTTCGATTGCCGCGCCGGTCCATCCAGGCCCCCAGCGCCCGCTCCGCCTTTCCGTTTCCATAGACGGGCGCGGTATCGAAACTGTTGCAGCCCTCCGCCCGGATCCCGTCAAGAAGATCGATGCTCCACTCGAGATCGTCCGTCGACACCATCAGCGTGCCCTGTACAAGACGGGAAACCGGTTTGTCGATTCCCTCGATACGGCCGTATTTCATCGCGGGTTCCATATCAAATATGATATAGAGGATATACCATAATCACTATGTTACGCAATATTGAAAAGCAGCAATCAGTGAAAGGCGGTGAGACCCTCACCCCCCAGCCCTTCTCCCCTGGTGAGACGCAAGACGTGAGACGTGAGAGGATATCAGTGCCTGTTCGGTTTTATCTCTTGCCGGAGGCATAAAGGAGCAACCAATCGGGCAAGGATGTCATCTACCGTCTCCCGTCTTACCGGTTTCCGGTCTATTCCATCGGAAATTTCAGGCCTATCTGATCGCGGATCGTGTCCATCGTTCCCATGATCGCGACGGATTCGTCCAGTGGAATTTCGTCGCTTTCGAGTTTCCCTTCCCGCAGATAGCGTCCCACCGCTTCCGCCTGGCAATTGTACCCATTCCCGTCGAAGGGGCGTTCAACCGTCGTCTCCTCGCCGCCTCTCACGAGCGTCGCGGTCGTACCGCGCCAGAACGGCGGATGGATGCGAATCATCCCTTCGGTACCCATGACGTGAGCCCAGTGGGACGTGCCGCACTGGATCGACGTATACAGAATGGCCATTTCTCCCCCGTCGTATCCGAGCATCATCCCCGCCTGCTCGTCCACCTTCAGATCGCCGACGTGGGCCATGCCCGCCACGCGCGACGGCCCGCGCCGGAACACCATGGACGCGAACGACAGCGAATAGATGCCTACGTCCATCAGCGCCCCGCCGCCAAGAGCCGGGTCATAGAGGCGTGACTTCGTGCTGCCGGGACGCGACCCGAACCCGAAGTCCGCCGCAACCATCCGGACGTCACCGATCGCGCCGTCCCGCAGCCATTGCCGAACCTTGTACATGATCGGCAGGAAGCGGGTCCACATGGCCTCCATCAGAAAGACGCCTTCCTCGCGCGCAACGGCAACGAGATCCGCGGCTTCCGGTCGATTGATGGTGAAGGGCTTCTCGCACAAGACCGCCTTCCCCGCCTTGAGACAAAGGACGCTGTTCTCCTTGTGGAACGTATGCGGTGTGGCAACGTAAATGACGTCCACGTCCGGGTCGTTCGCCAGGGCCTCGTAGCTCGGGCGCCTCCGCGAAATGCCGAATTCGTCACCGAACGCATCCGCCGCCGCCTGAGTCCGCGAACCCACGGCGACCGGTTCCGCGTCGGGAACCGCCTCCAGGCCCTTCACGAACGACCTCGCAATGGCCCCCGTGCTCAGGATACCCCATCGGATCCTATCGCCCATCTCCTTTTCCTCTCTGTGACTTCCGCGCTCAACGGGCGCGGACGTTTCGACGCGACCGATTACGCGCCGGCGTTGCGGGAAGTTCCGCCTTCGCCCGCGCAGAGCACGCTTGGCGACAGCGCCTCCAGTTGCGCCAGCGGCTCTTCCAGGCTGCGGATCGCCTGCACCCAGAAGTCCGGCTGTTCGAGGTCGCTGCCGATGCTGCGTCTGGCCACGTTCTCGGCATTGTCGCTCCCCGTTAACCGAAGGAACCTCTCGTACCGGGGCAGGAAGTCCGGACCCTCCTTCTTGAACATGGCAAAGAGTCCGCGGCTCAGCAGATAGCCGAACGTATACGGGAAATTGTAAAACGTGACTCCCGTGATATAGAAATGGAGCTTGGAAGCCCAGAACCAGGGGTCCTCTTCCCCCTCCTGAAGCACGTCGCCGAACACACCGCGCTGCTTCTCGGTCATCAGCGCCTTCAACCGGGATACGCTCAGTTCGCCGCTGCCGCGCTCTTCGTAGAGCGCCTCTTCGAACTGGAACCGCACCGGGATGTCAATCAGATAGGCGCCCGCGTGTCCCACCTCCGAGTCGAGAACCACGGCTTTCCGGAGGTCGTCCGCATCCGGGTCCGAAAGGACGCCGTCGGCCAGAATCATCTCCGCGAACGTCGAGGCCGACTCAGCCAGCGTCATCGGATAATGCCGTGCGAAGGGCCGTAAATCGCGCATCACGTGGCTGTGAAACGCGTGCCCGGCCTCGTGCGCGAGCGTCAGGGCGTCGCCCATGGTGTTGTTATACGTCATGAATATCCGCGACTCGGAGATCATCGTCGATCCCGTGCAGAAACCCCCGGGCCGTTTGCCGGCGCGCGGCTCGTAGTCGATCCACCGCCTGTCGTACATGTCCTGCGTGAACCTTCCCAGGGCCGGATACGCCCTGGCGAAGGCGCCCTGCACCAGGGCTGTCCCGCCATCCCAATCCATCGGCGACACATCGGAAAAGGGCAACGGCGCGCCGAGGTCATACCAGGCCACCTTGTCCACGCCCATCGCCTTCGCCCGGAAACGCTGGATCCGTCGCCCCACCTCGATTTCGGAAAATATCGCTTCGAACATCGCATCCAGCGTCTTCCGCGTGATGGCGGACTGGAACAGGGCGACCTCCAGAAAATGCGGCACCTCGCGATAGCGGTTCATAGTCAGCCGCGTTCCCGAGATCGCGTTCAATGCCGCAGCCGTGACGTCTTCCACGCTTTCCCACGCGGCATTGCCCCTCTCGAACGCGGCCCGCCTGACCCGACGGTCCGGATTCTCCATCAGCGACCGCCGCTGCGAAATGGGTACCATGTCTTCGCGACCATCGGGGAACCGCATCCGGAACTCCAGCTTTCCGGACAGGGTATCGTAAAGCCGGCCCCACGCCGAGATACCGTCCACTCTCAGGTCCGCCGCAAGCGCCTCGCGCGCCGAATCCATCGTGTACCGCGCCTCGCGCCGCATCCGTCCCAGATAATATCCGGCGTCCGCCAGCGACTCCCGGCCCGCGAGCGCTTCGAAGCCTTCGTCGGACGCCGTCTTCAATCCCCTCAGCAACTCCGTCTGAAGCTTGGACGCCTCGGCGTACTTCAGCGTCAACGCGGCTTCCTCCTTCAGATACGCCTCGTTTCGCGCGTCGGCGGCCGTCAGACATCCCACGTAGGAGGCCAGATGACGCAGCCTGGCGAACAGGTCCTCGCTGCGGACGAAGACGTCCTCCCAGATTTCTACGTTGCCCTCGTCCAACGGCTCGAGCGCCCTCGCCGTATCCAGCAGGTCCTGCGTATCCGAATCCATGTCTTTCTTGAACCGGACCATCCCGGCCCCGTTGAACGCCGGGAAATAGCTTGTCAGATCCCAGTTCATCCCCGCTTCCACAGCCGTCTCCGCCATACCTTCCTTCCTCAAGTGTTGAGTTCCACGCCCAGAATCCTTGCTGCGGTCCCCCCCATGATCATCTTCAGGTCGTCCTCGCCCAGAAACGCGCAGTACTTCTCAATCCACCGCCTGGACTGCCGGTACGTACAGAACCGGTTCTGAAACGGCATGTCCGTGCCCCAATTCAGGTGATCGGCGCCCACGTGCTCAACCATTGACTCCAACACCGGCCAGACCTCGCGGTAGGGAAAGTCGAACCAGTCACCGATGCGGACCGGAAAGCAGACTTCCAGATTACAGTTGGGGTTTTCGAACGGCAACCAGACGTCGGGCGGCATGGGCATGAAAGCGTCGTCCGCGACGAACGCGCGCCATGGAAATCCGTGGGTCAGGTTGACCACCACGTCCGGGTACCGTTCCATCCAGCGGATCAACGTCTTCTGTTCGTCCAGGTAGCCCTGGCGGGCGCCGTCCGGCGTCATCCGCCGCGTCACGTCGCCCGGCCCGGATCCCAGCGTAACGAAGATCGGCACGTTCAACGACGTCGCCGCGTCCCAGAACGGGTGACAGGACGGCGCGTCCCACGGCTCGGTGCCGCCGAAATAAGCCGGCCGGGCATTGAACTTGATCGCGTGGAGGCCATGCACCTCAATGGCCGTCCGGAGCTCCTCGATGACCGCATCCGTTTCGGTTCGGATGCGCCACTCGTCCACCGGCGCCATGGACCGGAGCCGGTCCGGGTACTGACGCACGCAGTCGGCAAGGAATTCGCTGTTGCGGGTCAACATCGGGTTCGTGTGGATGAGCGCCATGTCCACGTCCGCGTAGTCCATCTCCGCGATCAGGCTGTGCGGCGTGTACTCCAGGTTCCGCAAATTGGGCGGATAGAATTGTTTCGTATAATCCTCTCCGTCTTTGGTCCAGACCACGCGCCCCTTCTGTCGGTCCACGCGGAAGTCCACGTCGGGCAGGTCTCGCCAGGACTCGTAATCCTGCGGGATCAGTCCGTCCGAAGTCGCCGGCGCCCGGTCCCGCACGCGCCAGGCCGGCTGGTGGTGCAGTCCCTGGGCCTCCTGGACCCATTTCAGGTGCGCCGCGCTGTTTTCGAACCCGGCCGGATCGTCCCCCGGCTCGAAACAATACGCGTGGGAATCGAATATCATCTTGCAATCCTTGTTACGCCGCGACCTGTTCGGGCATCATTGCGCCTTCACCGAAGATCATCGAGAACGACGACTTTCGACTGGACCGGGTCCGCGCGTCGATATAACAGGCGCTGAAGGCCCGCCGGGGAACGTCCATCCGGTTCACCCCGGACCTGTGCAGCAGCCAGTTGTGAAGAATCACCACGTCCCCCGCGTCCATCGTCAGGTCCACGATCGTGTCTTCAGGACACCATTTCTGCTCATGTTCGTCCGAGATCGTGTGTCCCTGCTCGCTGAGAATGCCCAACTGGTGGGACCCAGGCGCCACCTGCACACATCCGTTCTCCGGTGTGGCCGAGTCCAGCGCCGTCCAGACCGTGACCAGCGGATCCCGGTCCACGCACCACGAACTCCCGCCGTCCTGATGCCAGGGCAGGTCGGAGCCCTGCTGCGCGGGCTTGTTCATGAACATCGCCCTGAAACAGGCGATCGACGCGTGCGCTCCGTAAATATACGCGCAGATTTCCTTGAAAACCGGCTTCTGCATATACGCCAGAAACAGGGGATCGAACTCCAGTCCCTGAATTTTTCGGTAATTCAGACTCGCCCCCTGGTGACCGATTCCGCCGCCCCGTACCTCTTCGTACCGGTTTGTGTTCGCATCGATCTGCATGGTCAACCGGCCGTAGTCCAGCAACGCCTGTCCAAGCATAATCTCATCGATTCGCCGCTGCAGTCCGGCCAGTTCCTCTTCGCCGCACTGGCTGCCGATTTTCACGAAACCGTCCCGGTGGTAATCGCTCCACTGGTCCTGCGAAATGATCCGCTGCATAGGGTAATCTCCCGTTTTCGATGGAATTGACGGCGTGTGCTCCTGCAGTTGGTCCGGTTCGGGACGTCCATTGTCACAACGAGGATGCCAGCCGGTCGCGTACGACCCGCTTCCGGATTTTGCCGACCGACGTCCTCGGCAGCGCATCCACGAACGCGATCCGGTCCGGGACCTTGAACGCCGCGAGCCGCTTGGCGCAATACGACTGTATGGTTCCCTCGCTCTCATTCGCGCCAGGTTTCAACACGACGGCCGCGACGACGCGTTCGTCGAGAATCTCGTCAGGAACGCCCACCACACAGACGTCCGCCACGCCCTCGCACTCCTGAATCACACCCTCCACTTCGATGCTGGAGATATTCTCTCCGGATCGCCTGATCAGATCCTTTTCCCGGTCCAAAAAATACAGAAACCCGTCTTCATCCGCACGTACCGTATCTCCTGAATACAGCCAGGCGCCGTCAGGGTGGCAACGCAGGGTCTCCGCGGTCGCTTCCGGACTCTTCAGGTAACCCAGCATGACCGTTCGTCCCGGAATCCCCTGTACGATCAACTCACCCGGCGTGCCCGCCTCCACGTCCTCACCCTGTCCGTCCACCACTTTCACACGGTAACCGGGCGCCGGCTTTCCCATTGCCGTAAGGTTTCGTCTCCCCGTCAACGGACTCATCACCGGGAGCCCGCACGTCTCCGTCATCCCCCACAACTGCTGCAGCGGCGCCCTGAACCGCCGATGCCAGGCTTTGTACTGACTCGATGTGAGATTCTGGGCGAACGTGACGTTCCGGATCCCGTGCGCCGCGTCGGTCTTCCGCTCCGGCTGGTTCAGCAGCATCCGCAGCAAGGCGCCGAACAGGGCGGCCATGGTGCAGCCGTATTCGATCGCCTGTTCGAAGAAACGGCCTGCGCTGAACCGGGGCATTACCGCCACGCTCGCGCCGGTCACCAGGGAAGGCCACAGCGCGTGGCATTGCGCGCCGGCATGAAAGAGCGGAAGCACTACCAGGTGACGGTCCTCCCGCCGCAGCCCCGAACCCTCGGCGAACACCTCCGCGCCGTAGACGAAGCAGGCATTGGTCAGCATCACCCCTTTGGGCCGCGAGGTGGTTCCGGAAGTATAGAGGAGTTGCACCACGCGCTCGGCCGCGCCGTGTCCGTCCGGCGGTTCCGCGCGCTGCACGGAGAGCGCGTCTTCGTAAACCGGAGTTCCGTCTGGGACTTCGTCGCCCGTATGGCATACCACAACGGGAATTTTCGAATGCGCCGCGACGCGGCTGGCTACGTCCAGGCAACCGGGATCGGAAAACGTCAACTTGCTCCCGGAATGCCCGACCAGGTACGCCAGTTCATCCTCCGTGGAAGCCGGGTTCGTGGGCATGGCCGTCGCCCCGAGGCACGACGCGGCGAGGACCAGTTGCACATAGGCCGGGTGGTTGGACAGGTGAAGATTGAAGACGTCCCCGGCGCGGATCCCGAGTTCAACCAGGAGGTTGGTCGCTTGATGCACACTGTGGAGGAACGCGGCGTACGTCCAGCGGAAAACCCGCCCGTCCGCCCGTTCGAAAACCATCCATTCCCGGTCCGGCTGCCTGCCCGCGCAGCCCGCGAAGTCCAGGTACAGCGTCCGGTCCGCCCCAACGTCGATCATCGGTCTTTCTTTCGCGCGATGAACGCCGCCAGGTTCGCCCGCGCGTCGTCCGTGCCGAAACAGGACTCGAAGGCCGACGAGGCGGCTTCATCCCACCTGGCGTCTCGCGCGGAGGAGATCCGGTTCAGCAGGGCCCTGGTCTCCCGCAGCGCCGCCGGAGGAAAGGTCGTCAGACGCAGCGCGAACGCCCTGACGCGATCCTTCAACGCATCGTCCGCGACGCAATCGTGCACCAGGCCGAACTCCTTCGCCTCGTCGCCGGTGACCGTTTCGCACCCCATCGCGATCCATTTGGCTGCCGATCCGCCGACAACCTCGACCAGCCGGCCCAACCCCCAGGGCGGCGTCCATCCCAGTTCCACCTCCGGCATGCTCAGACTCGCCGACGTCGCCGCGATCCGAAAGTCGTGGTACATCGCCATCACCACACCGCCGCCGAGCACGTGGCCATGCAGCATCGCGACGGTGGGCTGGGGAATCGCCTCGAGCATGGCGAAGGCGTCGGCGTGTTCTTTTTCTGCTTCCGCGGCTTCCCGTGCTGAGAGCGGCGCCAGGTCTTTCAGGTCGCTACCCGCGCAAAACGCCCGGCCCGCGCCGCTGGTGACCACAACCCGCACGTCGTCCCGATCGCGTATCCCTTCGAGGTGCGCCCCGAACGCGCGCACGCTTTCGAGATCCATCGCATTCAACACCTCGGGCCGGTTCAACGTCAGCCAGGCGATTCCGTTGTCAACCGTCAGATCGATCATAGAGGTCTATGCGGGTTTTTTCGGATAGTCGTACGACACCATCCGTCCGATGCCGCCCGATACGTCGGCCCAGGATTCGATCTCCAGATCGACGCAGCAGACGGCGCACGTTGGCATATAAATCGACGAGTCCGAAGCGAGATATCCGGCCAGGTCGGAGAAACCCGGATTATGCCCGACCAGGATTACTTCGCCGCAGTCGTCCGGGAGTTCCCGCACGACGGCAACCAGGTTGTGAAGGCTCGCCTCGTATATGGTCATTTCCTCAATGATTTCCTTCGCCGGGAACCCCAGTGCCTTCGCGATCGCCCGGGCCGTTTTTGCCGCTCGCCGCGCGGGACTGGAAACGATCATATCGGGCTTCGCCCCGCCTTTCTTCAGACGCGCGCCCATAGACGGCGCGTCCCGTTTGCCGCGTTTGTTCAACGGGCGCTCGAAATCGCCAAGCGACGGATCGCTCCAGCTCGACTTTGCATGTCGAATCACATAAAGCCGTTTCATACAGCGAAGCCCCCCACCCTGTGTAGATGACGGCCCCGGCGGACCTGATCCGGCCGGCGGAGCGGCGACTACGGATCGCCCACGGGTCCGCGACCGTCCCAGATCAGCCTGGGTCCGCCGTCAAGCCCATAGATGTGTCCGGCCTCCCTTTCCCGCGGGTATCCCAGGCAATGGGAGACGTAGGTCACGCCTTCGATCTCGCGAAAGCGGTTTCGATGCTGATGTCCGTATACGTGCATCGACGCGCCGACTCGCCGCACCTGCGCATCCAGCCCACGGCATCCGGCTACCCGGCTGAAGTTGAACGCCGGGTGAGGATCCGCCGGCCATTTCCCGGGCGGCCGCCTGTCGGGGAGTCCGTAAATCAGTTCCTCCCTCGGCAGAACATGGCTGAACGAGATAACCGGCGCGTCGTATTCCCGCACGACGCGGCTCTCATTCACGCGAAGGAAATATTCCGCGGCCGGCGGTGCCGCCTCCGGCCACCTGACGAAATGATCGTCGCTCCACATGGACAACGTCGCGTCTTCGCCGGCCTTCGGCGAGTACAAGCTGTCCGGCCCCTCTTCCGGTTTCAGATACCACGAAAAGAGAGGAACGATCCACACGCCCGTCCCGTTGCCGGCCCGGCCGGGCCGCGTGTTGACGTCGAGCCGGTCGCAAAGGTCCAGTACCTGATCGAACTTGCCCAGAGACCCGCGGGGCGGCGTCGCTCGGCGCACCCACAATTCGTGGTTTCCCGGGACGAAAAACAAACTCGAGAACCGGGACCGCAGTTCCGACAGCGTCCCCTCCAGCCGGTCCATGCGGTCGGTGACGTCGCCGGCGAGAATCAACGTGTCCCGCCGATAACCGGATCGGGACAGCGCCCGGACCCAGGCCAGATTCAGCGCGGAATCCACGTGGATATCAGACAGCGCGAATATGCGCGGCGTATCAATCTCGGTCTCGCCCATGGCTGTCAACCGGTCCGCGCAGAGCATACGGATATGGCCGCCTCCACGATTCGCGAAAGGAAACCGGCGTTATTCCCTCCTTACCCTGCAAACCGCCCCGGAACCGGCGTCACAATACCAGAAATCCCCTTCCCACGTCGTCATGCCGTGAGGCTCCGGATACCCTTCGGGAATCTCGATCTTCTCGCGGACCACTCCATCCGCCGCGTTCAGACGGTAGATTGCACGGTGATTGGTTTCGACGCACCAGAGGTCCCCGCCTTCCCAGGCAATGCCGTGCGGCCGTTCCCCGGGAGCGGGAATCGAATGGACGACATCGAAGCCGTTCTCTACGTCCACCTCGTAGATCGTGGCCGACGGCGGAACGGCCATCCAGAGGCAGCCGTCGCGCATTTCCAGGCCGTGGGCGCCCGTTTCCACCGCGCCGGGCGTATCGAAGCGTTGCAGTGTTTCCCCGGTCTGCCGGTCGACGTGGAGAATCTCCCGGCTGTACGTGGACGCCAGCCACAGCGCGGCGCCCGTGTCCGTAACCCCGCTTCCCTTGTCCGACGACGTCTCCAGCGTCTCAATCGATTCGCCCGAGAAGGAGACCAGAGCGACCTGATTCGTTTCCTGGTCCAGAATCCAGATGCCTTCGGACGTTGCCTGCATCCCGTTCGGATGCGGCCCCGGGGCGTCAAACTCGTGTGTGATTTCGACCATGCGCGCACTCCCCGTTTTCCGTGAATACGAACCAGCGATCCAAAACAGCCCGTCACGCCACCCGCGTCGGCCTCGTGTTCATCAATCCGATGATGCTGTCGGGGTGCTCGTCGCGGGTGCTGAAACCCGGCGTGTCGCCGCGCCGTCTGTAGCGTGCGGTGCGCACGTACGGCGGGCTCATTTCCGGATAGCTGAAAGACGAAGGATCAGCCTTCAGCTTCTCGATCGCAGTCAATGCCCCTTCCCGGATGAGCGCGCGCGACCGCGCCGGCGCCAGGTTGACCGCGCTCAGCTTGGCGCGGCTGTATGCGTCCGCATCCAGGTCTTCCAGCCCGTCGGGAAGCAGGCCGCGTTTCACGCCGACCGTGACCACGCCGGGCGTGAGCGACTCGGCCTCGTCAGCGAACGCTTCCTCGCCGGCGGCGAAAATCGCGGGAACGCCGAGTTCCATCGCGCACAACACCAGCTGCCCGTATTCTCCAATGGAAATCCCGTTGATCGCATAGTCCACGCAGGCGAAACTGCCCGTATGGGTCAGGTGCGAATAGGGGGTGCCCGCCTTCGCGTGTTGCCCCACGTATGCCAGACCGTGGAACGATTCATCCAGGCTCCAGGGCCAGATCGGATCGGCATGGCCCCGCATCAATTGTGCGCGTTCGTCGAGAAGTTCCGGGTCCATCGCGCCGTGCCCGTGTCCGTCGACAACGAGAATCTCTTCCGCGCCGCCTTCGCAGAAGCCGTCCACGGCGGCGTTGACCTCCAGCGTCAGGAGTCGCTTCGCTTTGTCGTAATACCTCGCCTCCGGCACGCACCAGTCCTCGAAGTTCAGAATGCCCGCGACGCCTTCCAGGTCCGTCATCATCATCAGCTTCATCACCGATCTCCCGTCTGAATGCGACCATCGCCTTACACGTCTACGCTTCGCGCCCGACCCAGAAGTCGTTAAAGCCCGTCACGGGCCCGTCGTCGTTCGGTCCGCTCGCCAGGTCCAATCCGCCGAACAGGTACATCGATTCACCCAGGGACACCATTCCGGGTACGCGCCGGACCCCCGGAACCGTCGCGGATGCCGAATAGTCTTTCGACCCGTCGTGCGCATGAAGACAGGTCCAGTCGCCAATACCCAGATTCAAGCGCCAGAGGTCGTTCAGTTGCGGCCCATTCACTTCCTCAGGCATGAACGTGCCCTGCGGTCCGAAACCGCCGAAAACGTACCATCGATCGCCAATCCGGGCCGACCCGTGGCCGTAGCGTGCGGAGGGCCGGTTCGCCGCCCCGAAGTCGTTTTCCGCGAGGCAGGTCCACGCGGCCGTGGCCGGATCGAAGCACCAGAGGTCGTTGTAGAACTGCGGATCGCGGTCCTGCGTATCCCGCCCGCCCCAGACGTAGATCCGGTCCTGCCACGCCGTCATCGACGTCACGTACCGTTTTGGAGGCCACACCCCGCGCCCCATCGCGTCGATCCGCTCCCAGGTTCCCGCGGCGGTATCGTACGTCCAGAGTTGCCTGCTCAGCACCGCGGTTTCCACCGTCGGGGGAAGCGGCGCCCGATGGCCCCATCCGCCAAAGAGATAGATCCTGCTCCCGATAACGGCCGTTCCGAACCCGCCCATGGTCGTCGGCCGGCCCAAGCCGGCGCAGTCGGGATGTTCCAGCAGGACGCCGTCGTCGGGCTCCAGCAGGGTCCAGCCCGCTTCCGACGGGTCGTACATCCACAGATCGTTCAGCAGGGTGAACTTCCACCCTTCGCTCAGGATCGACAGCCCGCCGAACAGGTAGAACCTTCCGTCGATCTCGACCCACGCAGGCAGCATGCGGGCGCAGGGCCGGTCCGCCGAGACGTCAAAACCCGTCGCGCCGTCGTTCTCCTCCAGCTGGTCCCATCTCCCAGCCGCCGGATCGTATGCCCAGACGTCGTTCAACCCGCCGAGCGTGGACTTGTTTCCCTGACCCGAGGAAGCGCCGTATCTGAGCGTGCCCCCGCCGAACATATAGACGCGTCCACGGTAGGACAGCATCGCGCCCGGCGCTTCTCTGGCGCAGGGTACGCGACCGTCCGTCGACGCAACGTCGGGATGCAACAGGCGCCATTGGAACGTGGAACCCATATGACTTGCGCGCCTTTCCCTGTTTCCGCGGGTAACCGCCTCGCCGGACGCCGGCTCAGCGAACGGCCTGCATAACCAGATGCGAGGGGTATTCCTCCGAGTGATGAACTTCCCGGGTTGCCGCAATGAGTTCCGTTTCCGCCAGGCTGTAATGATTCCTAACCGCTATCCGCGATTCAGATCCGCTCCATAATCTCCCGAAAACCGTTTACGGCATCCAGGAATCCCGAAGGACCGGGCATCGGCCGGAGGCAGAAGATCCCGTCGAAACTCCGGCACCGGAGATTGGAGAGAATCTCAACGAACTCCGCGTTGCCCCTGCCGGGGACCGCCGGATCCCCGCTGGCCGCGACCAGGTCCCTGAAGTCGACGTGTCTGACAAACCGGCGGATCGGCCCCTTGTAAAGCCCCATGATAGAAAGGGCTTCCACCCGACACCGCCACGGCGGCCGGATCGTATGCCATGTGTACACCGGCCTCCCCGATCTCTCTCAAACCTTTTGCGATATCCGCCGGGTTCACACCCGCGGGATTCCCCACCAGCACGTCCATCGCATTGTCATCGGCGACCCGGGAGAGCCGTTCGAGAGCTCCGCTCAGATCCGCCCGATCGAGGTCCTCGGGCAGCCGGACATGCAGGTATTCCGCATCGAAACCGGATGCAATTTCACAAGCCTCCGCCAGCGCCTCCGCAGATGCGAACGGCGTGCGCAATACCGCGACGTCGAGGATCCGTTCTCCCAGCCCTTCGCCGGGTAGGTCGATATCGACCAGGTGATTCGTATGCATTTCGACGTGTGAAATCCCCGCCTTTGCGACCGAATCAAGTGTCTTATCGGCATTGGCGTTCACCGCCCACAGCGGCACGCTCAATCTGAAATCCTCACCCTGCAGCAGGGCTTTCAGGGATTCCCCGCCAGTGGCTGCCGTTTGACGCAACTCCCTCGGCCGGTTTCCCGAAGATCTCGCGATCTTCTCCCGGAATCCAACGCAGTCGGCGCAGTGCGGATTCTCGTCCAGCGCAAACCCGGGGTCGCGCGACATTTCACGGCGCATGACGGCCGCGGCGCGGGGTGCGTCGATCAGCCGGCAGACTGCCGGCCCAACCGTACCCACGGCCATGGCCCCTTCGGCCCTGAACAGCCGGTCGAACTTCAACACGCCCCCGCGGTGTCCGCCCGGACACCGGCGAATCGACATGGTGCGGACCTCGCCGGAGGCGTCCACGTACTGCATTTCCAACTCGCGGAGGTACGGCAGGTCCAGCTCCGCCTCCACCGTGTGAAGCAGCGTCATCGTATCCAGGTCGCACCCGACGTGCAGCACCTTGCCGCCGAGGGTGATCAGTCGGCCATAGGGCGTTTCCGGGCCGTCGGGCACGGCGCTTTTCTCATGATCGGACAGGATTTCCGCCGCCCTGGCGCCGTACCCGGCCACCGGATGATAGGGGTGCCGGCTGCGCAGCACGCCGGGACGCAGCCGGAACGTCTCGCTGATGGTTCCCATGTCCGAGGGGATGGTGTCCGGATCGAACGTGCGTCCGTCGCGGGCCGGATGGGTGGGCATCATCAGGGTCCCGCCGGAGCCCACGACGTCGAGAAGGGCGTCGATCACCCCGTCCGCGCCGCCCGAAACGCGGCCCAGTGCGCTCAGGGACGAATGCGCCACCACGATCGCGCCCGGGCTGCAATCCGAGCGCCGACAACCCGTCTGCGATTTCACGTTGCGTCAGCATCGTTGCCGCGAATCCTCCCTGACACGGCGGCCGCTCCGGGCGGCACGCCACTAAATATCCGAAACGCTCGTGTATCCGGGGCGGATCAGCCCCCTCTGGTGGTCCCGGCAGTGCGCCAGAAAGCTGCGGTCGCTCAACAGAAAGCCGGGATCTTCGATAATACATCGGGTGCCCTCGTCAATCAGCTCCCGTGCGTTCATGACGGTCACTTTCGCATCGCCGATCTTCCCGTACTGAACCAGACCCATCCTTTGCATCTCGGGCTCCATCAGGAAGTAGTCCCTGGGCACGTTCGGCGTATGCACCTTCTGGACGTGGACGTGGATCCGGCCATTCTCGTCCGCCACCTCCAGGCGGGAGGGTTCGTCCGCCAGCGCATAGGGCGCATGGCCGTATTCTTCGCAGGCGTGCATCAGCGTGCAGCTGGTCCATCCCGTGCCGAGGAACATGTAATGCGCTTCCAGTTCCCCCAGCTTTCCCCAGGCCGTATCCCGCCCGCATGGCGTAAAGCAGCGAACCGCGCCCTCGGCGAGGTACTCCGCCTGGCGCCCGATCGCGCACATGGGATTGCTGGAGTCCAGGCACCGCACGGCGCCCGGATGACGTCGAAACACCTCGGTGATCCTGCCCATCCTGGACGGGGAGCGGCGTACGTCGAAGGCCGGGGACCCGGCGGTACGGGCGTATTCCCAGTGCCACCCGTTGAAATGACACGTATGCACCGCAATGGTCCCCCGGGGTCCGACGGCCTCCAGAAACGCCTCGATTACCGTTTCGGCGCCGCCTTCCACGTATCCCATGCTGCTGAGGGAATTGTGAAAGAACACCGCATCGCCCGGATTCACCCCCAGATTCCGAAGGCCTTCGACGACGTCACGCCCCCGAACGACCGTTTTCCCTTCCGGTGACCAGGGTTTCTTTGCCATCAATGGAGTCTCCTTGCACAAGAACGACGTCCGTTACGATAACAATCGACGGATGCGGTCGCGTCCCTCCACCGTTCATCCGCGGTATGCGGCGAGAGACGGATGGTCGAGGACGGAGGCGAGCCACGTCCAGCCCTCGGCGCACCTGCCATAGGTTTCGATGGGGACGAATCCGAAGTCCAGGTACAGGTTGATCGCCCTCGCGGTGTTGGTCTGCGTGGTCAGGTAAGCGCGGTCGTGGAAGTCCGCGATCCGGCGTAGGGACGCCGCCAGGAGCGGTTTGGCGAGACCGCGGCCCTGATACTCGGGACGGATGGCGACCCAGTGGACGCGGCCGTAGTCCCTGCCGTTGAACGCGTCGTTGTACCAGGCCGTGCACGTACCGATTGCCTGACCGTCCGGGTCCTCCAGGTACAGACACCGGGCCTCCATTTGGTCGCGGCCCGGTCCGAACTCGCTCTCGAAGTACTCCAGCGCCTTATCCACGGAATCGAACGACGCCACGGCGATTTCGATTTCCGCCCAGAGGCGGTCTTCGCCGGCCCTGTAGTAGCGCAGCCGGTATCCTTCGGGAAGCGGAAATGACGGGAGGTCCGTCAGGTCATCCCTGACCATGACCACCGGAACGTGCTTCTGCTTCCTTTCCCAGTGCCTGTCGATTCTCACTGCGCCTGCCTCCTTTCCACGTTCGTCGCGACACGCCCGCTACGGGTGTGGATGCGCTGGATAACGGCAGTCCCGGCTTCCGTTAGGGCGTGGGACCGGCCCTCGCCAAGCACCGTACTCCATCGTTCTCCATCGTGTTGTTCGAAGGCGAGTTTAATCCGGCCTCCGGACGGCGCGCCCAGTACGAATACCGTCTCCGGTCGCTGCGGAAGCACCGGTCCCCGGACAGGCAGGGTGACGTCCCCGCCTGCCGGCGTCAGAACCATCCGCGGCAACCCTCCCGGGTCTGTAAACCAGAAGGTGATCATCGAATCGCCGGCGCACTGTTGCACGACGCAACCGTCACCGCCAGGCAGAATCGCCCACAGGACGTCGAGTGACGATTCGCCATCCATCACGAATTGGTACCTGAGGTCCGCCTGGTCCATCGCGTCGAGGTCTTCCGGCGGAACGTCGTAGCCGGACAGGTACGTCCTCCAATAGGGGTCGACCGGCTGCGGTACCCGCTCGAATGCCGCTGCCAGGGAAGACGCCTGGCAGAGCCGGCAGGTCTGCCCCGACGGCGTCCGCAGCAGGAGTGAACCTTCCGGGCCGATTTCGGCGTCAACCTCATGGTCCGTGTGAAAATGGGCTTCCACGTGGCGCGGGGCAGGGCCGGAGAACCGGACGCGATCCAGAATGAACGCGGCGTGGCAATCCCGCGCGTGCAATACGGTCCGTTCGAACGAGGTCAGCCCCGGCACGTCCGGATACGCGCCGGCCGCCTCGCACCGCGCGGCCGAATAAACGTCGTCCTCACCGCAATACACCCCCGCCATCCCGCCGCCCGAGTCGGGTCCGTCCGACTGTCCTGCGCCGTCGAACGTGAGGGTATTCTTCAGCGCTGTGTCGAATCGAAAGTAGCCCGACGGCCTGAAGAAATAATGCCCGTTGGCAAAATACGTAAAGCTCGCGCGGTCTTCATAGTGTGCGTGTTTATTCTGCGTAATGGTCTGTATCGGCAGCCACGTATCGCGCCGGGCCTGCGCCAGCGGACCCCCGGGGACGGTACACTCGAAGCTCAGGACGGACGCGTTCCCGTCGAACCCCGTGCGCGAGAAAAACTGACCCAATGACGGGAACGCGGCGGCTGCCGGCAAACTGTCCGGAGGTTCCGCCTCAACGCCCGGATTGTACCAGAGAAAGCTCCAGCCGTAGTCGTGGTAGTCTTTCAGAAACGTGCGCGACGTCTCCTGCTCCGCCTGCCACTGCGCCAGCCCGTCATTGAACTCGGTCGCGAGTTTGCGCAGCTGAAATGCCACGACCCCGCCGGTCTCCCCGTGGTACCGGCCGCTGGGCGTCGAATCGTCCAGAAACACGTACGATCCGTCGGGCAGAAGGTGGTACGCACGCCAGCGGGCCAGCGACTTCAGCCATTCGATATCGAACGCGTCTTCACCGAACACCCGCTTCCGGCCCTCCAGGTAGAAAAGCATCGGCCCCAGCGCGTAGTTCAGCGGGGCCACGCCCTCGTTCCATGCGCCGTCCTCACCCTGGATGGAGACGATCCGTTCGACCTCTCTTTCAACCGTGGATAACCACGCTTCCGCGTCTGTCGCGTACGGCATCAGCGCCAGGCAGCCGACGCCCGCGCCGAAGACCGGCGCCCAGCAGTCGTGGTAGTGGTATCGCCGGCTCCAACCCGCCTCGCCAGTATCCATGTGCCGGACCATACGCGCGGTTTCGACGCGCAACACCGCAACCAGACGGCGTACGAGCGCATCCGGCAGAACACACCCGAACAGGTCCAGGCCGTATGCCAGCGCCATCACGTGAAAGGCGACCAGGTACGAACCTTTCACCTGATCGTCGTCCGCGGCGCCGACCTCGACCCATCGCGCCAGCCAGCGTTCCGCCAGCCCGCGCCACCGTCCGTCGCCGGTGACCTGCCAGGCGATGCCGCAGTTCACCACCAGCGAAAAACAGATCTCGAGAATATCGCTGTATTCCGGTTCCTCCAGGTCCCAGAGCGAACCGGGCGGTTCGTCGGCCAACCGGCGGTCCAGGTCGTCGATCATCGCGCGAAAGAACCGGGCGTGCGACGTCGCGCTGCGGTTGCGCAGGTCGTTCAGTTCGCAGTCGGACAGAATCAACCGCGGCCCTGCGGGATCGGCCATCGGGGAACGCTCTCGTTTATCCGGCTACGAAGTCAAATGACCCGAACTCCGACATATCCGGGATTGCAGGGATGTTCCGGCAAGGCGCATGTGCGAAGTTTCGCCGTCCGAACAAGGATCTTGCGTTCGAATCCCAAAGAGCGCCGGCCTCGCAAGCCCCCTCAACCCAAGTCTAAACCATCCCGGGATTGATCGCAAGTCCCATCGGCCGGGGGGCGCAGGGCCGTGACGATGTGTCCGCCCGATTTGACCGGCGACCGACTCTTCCGCACCTGCAGTCGAACAGACGAGAGATTCTTCACTGCGCTCAGTAATGACATGCCTTGCTATAGCCAACGGTGAAATGTGTCCATCACGTAAGGCGGCACGCGGTGCGGTCCATCCCTCCCGCGCCGGGGAGCGGTCACCTTCCACCGGCCGCTGCAAAGCGGTCCGATTTCGTTCTTTCTTCTCTCTGATGGGCCCCCCTTGCTCCCGGTCAGACTCATTCGTTTCTGAATGGAAAAGAACGCCTCTTTTTTCACTTGACAAAATACACCGACCGGTTTTATCATGGGACATAATATAAGTTAGTAGAGTATCCGTTTCATTAAATAGGGTACCGAAACGGCATCGCAAGGGCTTTCTCTGTGGGAGGGGCACCGTCTTGCCGTATCCGTATTGATCGGTCCACCCTTTGCATCCGTGGAAGCCCGTTTTCGTTGTCGCCGAACGGGCAATTCTGGAAGAAACACAGGTTGGATTGCAGGGGAGTCGGTGAGAGGTTGAGCCAAAGTTCCGAAAACGGACCCGGTCCCGCGGGAAATCAGGCGGCATCCGCGCGGCTTTGTCCATCTTTAAGGAGGGCAGTCTATGGGCACATGGAGGGTTACGGCTGTTGCCGGGCTTCTGGTGGCTCTTCTGGCGCCGGATTCCGGCGCACGGGAGTTCGACCGGATCGGCGGGCGGATGCTGTTGGGCTACAACCTGCCCGTGATGGGGCTTCGGACGAACTGGTACACACAGGCCGTACGTTGGGGCGGCAGCATTGTTTACAACCGGAATATCAACAACGCGATCGAGTTCGAGTATCACCGGCTCGAATACAACGACGGCAAGATCGAGAATCAGACGTTCACCTGGAACGAAGACTCGAAAGATTATTCGAGTCCCGAGTCGGACGCCAGTATGCGGATCAACAGCGTGTTGTGCAACATGGTTTTCCGGCTCGGTGACAAGTCGCGCCTGTTCTATAACCAGGCGACGTCCCCCTACGTGGTCGCCGGCGGCGGGTTTCACAGCTACAGCAATCGTGTGAGCGGCCTGATTTATCCGGGGCAGAAGGGCATCGCCGTCGAGGGTTCCGAGCAGAACATGCTGGACCCAAGCGTGGTCCTCGAACCCGTGGTGGAGAGCCGGTGGGCGCTTGGGGCCCATTTCGGGTTCGGCGTCGAGCGGTTTATGTCCAACAACTTTTCACTGGATTTCCGGGTTCAGCACAATTTCCTGGTGGGGACGCTCGGTCCGCGGGAAGCCTGGGGCATCAAGGGCGTGATGCCGTTGCTGCAGATGCTGGATCTGGAAGTCGCCGTCAAATTCTACGAATCGGGAAAGAAGTAGCGTGCCTCCCGTGCCCGGGAAAGGAGGAGGGGTGATCCGAATCGGGCTCGAGAGGCCGAAGACAACCCGTCAGACAATACAAACGGAGGTTCGGTAATGAAGAAGTGTGTTCTGTTTCTCGGATTTCTTTCCCTCTGCACGGCACTGGCGTTGAGTGGCAGCGCATGGGCCGGCACGACCGGAAAGATCGTTGGAAAGGTCCTGGATCAGAATGGCGAAGCGTTGCCTGGCGCCAACGTGGTCATCGAGGGATTGAATCTCGGTTCCACCGCCGACGTGGAAGGGTTCTACGTGATTCTGCGCGCCGATCCGGGGCTGTATACGCTCAAGGCCTCGCTGATCGGATATCAGACAGAGTCACAGACCGACGTGCGGGTGCAGGCCGACGTGACCACGGAGGTCGATTTCACGCTCCAGGAGGCGACGCTGGAACTGGGTGAGATGGTGGTCAAGGCGGAGCGTCCTCCGGTCGAAGTCGACAAGACCTTCAGCAAGTACATCGTGGGCGCCGATGAGATCGAGCAACTTCCCATCGTGCGTACCACCAGCGAAATGATCACGCTGCAGCCGGGCGTGCACCTCGACGGTTCCGACCGCATGCGGGGAAGCAACCGGCCCGGTGAATGGCGAAGCCGCACGGGCGGAGACGTGGCCTATTACGTGGACGGCGTGAAAATCGTGAACAGCGACGGCGCCGGGTCCCACAACTGGAAGGCCATCAACCGGTCGACCGTCCAGGAAATCTCCGTGGTTACGGGCGGGATGAACGCCGAGTACGGCAACGCCCAGGCCGGCGTCGTAAGCATTATCACGAAAGACGGGAGCCAGAACTTCCACGGATGGGCGGAGTACCGGCGGACGCCGCCCGGGCAGAAGCACTGGGGCGCGAACATCTACGAAAGCCCCATGCACCTCGACAAGATGAAATGGGGCGAGGGCGAGTGGCAGAACGAGCGGGACCCGGAAACGGGTCGACTCGTTCACCAGCGCGCGGACTACGATGAAATTACCGGCCACGAAGTGGAAGGGAATGTCTCGGGGCCGCTTTCCAAGAGCGCTTCGTTCATCGTTTCGGGCAAGACGGCCAGGAAAGCGCCAATCTATCCCTCTGGGACGGAGAGGGGCTACTATGACGACATCGGGCGGTTTGTTCCCTCCTTGAACAATTACCAGGGATCATACAGCGTCACCGTCCGCGCATCCGAAAACGTCAAGATGAAGATCGGCGGTCTGTTCGAGCACAACAAGAAGTTTATCGGAACGGACCGGGATTCCTGGCGGAACGAACGGTCCGCGGGGACCTCCAGCGGCGTCATCCGTGGTCTGTACGACAGCGGAAAGAACATCTTCCTGCCGGAGGACTGGAGCGCGGCGGGCAAGATGAGCACGAACCACAACATGCAATACCTGGCCGTCACCCATTCTCTCTCGCCCAGGACGTTCTACGACCTCCGGATTTCGCGCTATTCCACCGTCGACGACACCAGCGAGATCGCGGCGAGAACGTCGGACGTGCGAACGGATGCGGACGGATGGTTCGCCGTGGACCGGGAGGTCCGCCATTACCAAGTTGCGGACCGGAAGCGGTACCAGGTGAAGCTGGATCTGGCCAGCCAGATCACGAAGGGACATTTCGTGAAGGCCGGTTTCGAATTCATCAAGTACAGCATGTTTCTTACCCGCTACACCGGAGAGAGCGCACAGGCCAGACGGCTGGAGTTCGCAGGCGCGCAGGGCGTGATCGGAGACCCTGTCAAGCCCCAGCACCTTGCCATCTACGCTCAGGACAAGATGGAGTTCGAAGGTATGGTCATCAACGCCGGCCTTCGCCTGGACCTGTTCGATCCGGTCTCCAAATTCCCGGCTTCGGGCGCTTACGCGTTCTCGCCCATGTACAACTCGCCGCTGCGGTTCCAGAATGCGCCCCATCGCGAACCGGTCGTGTTCAAGAACCTGAGCCCGCGGGTGGGGGTGTCGCATCCGATCACGGCGCGGTCGTCCATGCACTATTTCGCGGGTCTGTTCCTGGCCTATCCCGACATCTATTACCTGTTCAACGGGGACTGGCGGACGTCGGGCCCCGACCAGGACTGGAACGGGAACGGCGCCATCGACCCGGGTGAGCGCTACAACGCCATGCGGCCGTCCTACCCCATTCGCAGCGGACAGGGCACCACCGAAATCCGACCCGAGAAGACCGTGTCGATGGAGGTGGGGGCCGACTGGAACTTCGTGCAGGACTACACCGGCGCGATCGCGTTGTATTACAAGAGCGCGAAGGACCAGTACCATTACCATTCGGACGTCCGCTTCTTCGCGCCGCACAAACCGGGCTGGGTGCATCCCTACGCGCGTATCCTGCACAACAACGGGTTCGAAGAACAGCGGGGTCTGGAATTCTCCCTGCGGAAGCCGCTCAGCCACAACTTCGCCATCAACGTGGCCTACAACATGACCTGGGCGCAGGCCGGATGGGGCAACTTCGACGCCTGGTTCAACTTCCTGTATCCTGATTCCATGTACATTGCCAGCGGGCGGTACTGGTACGAATACAGGGTGGAGAACGGCGTTGAGGTGCCGGTGCCCCTCACGCAGGAACAGATTCGGACGATCGGCGCCACCGCCAACAGGTATATCCGGAGCATCGCCCGGCGGGACGGCAATCCTGGAGGCCGGGGATACGAGCAGACCCGGATGACGGCCCGGGAGTACGGGCTCATCGGTCTGGACGACTTCGAACTGGACCACATCCACGTGTGGGCCAGGGGATATCAGACCGGCCTGAACGCCGACGGCGGCAACATCCGAAACCAGGGCAGCGTGCAGTTCCTCTTCCTCACGCCCGGAGACTACGGACCCGATTTCAAGGTGTTCGGGAGCAAGTTCCTTGCCAACTGGCGGGTCAACGTTCTGTGGCGTATGCAGAATACGGGTTCGTTCTGGTACACGCCGCCGAATTCCGGCCGCGAACGGCGGCTGCGTCCGATCCGCACCTGGACGGACTTCGCCATCGAGAAGCGTTTTCCGTTCGGTCAGGGGCGCGGCGACGTCAGCCTCTTCCTGGAGGTGCGGAACCTGTTCAACCAGAAGGACGACAGTTCCTACAACACCACCGACTGGACCAACTGGGGCCTGCTTACGGCCCGTCCGGACAACTCTCACTTCCTCCTGTACGGGGATACGGCCGACCGGAGTTTCTACAACCATCCCCGGCGCGCGGAAATGGGTCTGAGAATGCAGTTCTGATCCTTTCCGGCAACCCACACGTGCATGAATATACGCGGGGGCCCCGGGGTTGCCCGGGCTCCCGTTGCTATGCGAATCTTCATTGAGGTTCTATCAACGCTAAGGAGGATACGATGCGTTCGAACCGTTTGAACACCGTCCTGAAAAGGCGCGGTGGGTGGGCGTTCGCAGCAGTCCTGGCGATCTGCTGGTCCGGAGAGGTCCGGGGCCAGGCGAATCACCCTGGGTCCGCCGGCAGGGGCGCCCTGGAACGGGGAATGCTGTATACGTCCGTGACCAATCTGGGTACGCAGGGCGGCTCCATCGGCGCGGCGCTCTCGCGGTCGTCCAGCATGGTCTACCCCGCCACGGTGGGCGGGGACATCATAACGGGCCAGGGTTGGGCGAGCCAGTTGCCCTTCTTCCGCGTAGACTGCAACAGCGAAGGGCGAATCGAGGCCACGTCGCACGGGGAGGGCATCGGCCTCGCTGTGCGGCTGCCGTCCAGTTTCCAGGGCTCCAGGGGCTACGACAATTTCTCCAAAAACGGGTTCTACGTGGTATTGACCGGTCCGCGGTCGGACATGCTGGACGAGATCATACCCATGGTTGGAGACCCTGCCATGGATGAGGACCTGCAGTACTTGGGCGGGGAAATCAGGGCGCAGCCCTCTTCCGCCGAGGATCCGGGCGCGGAGTGGCGTAAAGGCGCGCCGTGGTACTACGCGCCCACGTGGAGCGAGAACCTGGCGCAGATTCTGGAGGACGCGCCGCTGAACAGGGCGCCCGTCAGGATCAGCAACTGGGCATGGGGGGAATACGCAACGCCGGGGCCGCCCGCCGCGCCGTCTTCCCGTTCCGACGAATGGCCCGAAGAGATCATCGTGACCAAGTGGACCACGCTGGCGGGAGTCACCTTTACACGGCGAACGATGGCCTGGAGCTACCCGGCGTGGGACGACTTCATCATTACGGAGATCGAGATCGAAAACACGGGTGACAGCGACGGCGACGGAGAAAGGGACCTGCCCGCGGTCAGGCTGGAGGACGTCTACGTTCCCATCATCGGCGCCTGGATGATCTCGGACTCGGGGCTGTCCCACTACAACCGGTCGGACAGCTGGCACTGGTACAACGTGGGCGGTCTCGACGACTGGATCGTGTATACGGAGAACGCCGGCTATTCGGGTCCCGCAAAGGGTCTGAAGATGATTGTGGACTGGGACGGCGACAGTCCGGAGTTCCCCTGGGACGATACCGGCGATCCCGTCAACAAGCTGATTATTTCGCCCTCTTGCGATACGGGCCGCAAGGACGGCGAATTCACCTCGTATCAGTATATGGGCTTCGGTCCGCTGGCGTACGAGGACGGCGGCGACTGGGGATTCAATACCCGGGACGCCGGCAAGTACGTGCAGCCGCAGGGCGACCAGCCTCACGCCGTGCGCTTCTGGCGGATCGAAAGCACCACCGTGTCCGAAGATCCCCGGCCCGGCGCGCACGACCGCGAGACCATGTTCAATATGATCGCGGACGCCGGCTATCAGTCGAATCCCGGCGAGATCGGCGTGCATTACAGCGCCCAGACTTTCGGCCCGTATTCGCTTGCCCCTGGCGATAAGGCCAAGCTGGTGGTGGCCTGGGTGGGCGGATCGGGCGCCGGAGAGAGCGACCTCTACACCTGGACGCGGTCGCACCTGTACGACTTCGACGGCCTGAAGAAGGGCGAGGAGTGGATGGTCGAGTTCTTCAATCGCGCGAAGTGGGCCTACGATAACGAATACGACGTCCCCGATTCGCCGCCGGACGTGTACGTGGCGGTTTCGAACAGCCCGGACGCGCAGAACCTGCTCACCTGGAACTCGGCCGACGGCGCGATGAACCCGGATTACGTGGGCGCCGAAGCGCAGGACGTGGCGGGTTACCGCGTCTACCGGTCCGAATGGAACCCGGACGGACCCTGGACGAGGATCGGCGAGGTTCCGGCCGGGACGCATACGTATACGGACGTCGAGTCGGTCGCCGGCTTCAACTACTGGTATTCGGTAAGGCCGTTCGCCAGGGGCCACGAAGACTGGATGGGACGCGTGGGCACCATGGCCACCCTTCCCGCCCTGGTGCAGGCGCAGGTAAAGGCCGGCCTGGAAGGCGGCCAATGGGCCAGGTCCCAGCGCAAGCCGCCGTTTTTCAGCCCGAAGCAGCCGGCCGTTGGCGAGACCGAGGCGTTGGGCAGAGAGGTCTTCGTGGTGCCCAATCCGTTCCGGGTTGGCGACGCCAACCTGCAATACCCGGGCAAACCGCAGATCCGGTTCGTGAACGTGCCGAGCAAGGCCTGGATCTACGTGTTCAACAGCGCGGGCGACATGGTCGGAAAGATCCTGCACGACGACCGCACGGACGCGCCCGACGATCCCAACGTCTGGCTGGGCGAAGCGCAGTGGGACCAGCTGGCGATGTCGCTGGGCACGGGGGTCGATATCGGCGGGCGTCTACTTCTTCGTGGTGGAATCTCTCGTCTCCGAAAGCATGGGGAAAAAGCGGATAGGGAAATTCATGGTCATCCGATAGCCGGGCGTGCGACAATTCCGGGAAGGAGCGATAAGCTTATGAAGCGGATACTATGCATGACACTGATGACCGTTCTCGCGGCCGGCGCACTCTGGGATACGCCCGCGGAAGCGCGGGACGTCCCCGAGATCCTGAAGTCCGAGGATTTCCGAAAACTGGGACTGGCGTCGTTTCCGTGGATGAAAGTGACCCAGTCTGCGCGCGCGGCGGGCATGGGAGATGCGTTTACAGCCGTGTCGAACGACATCAACGCGATTTTTGCCAACCCGGCCGGTCTGGTTCACCTGAAGCGGTTCGGGTACCAGCTTTCCCACACCAGGTGGCTGGTCGACACCGGATTCTACACCGGCGCGTTTGCCTACAGGACGGGTTGGGGCGTGCTGGGCGTCAGTGTCGTGAACTACGACGTGGGCGATATGCCGGTGCGGACCATATTCAACCCGGAGGGCACGGGGGAAATGGTCAAGGGCGGGGGAACGTCCGTCGGCGTGGCGTACGCGTTTCACGCAACCGACAAGCTGGGCCTGGGCATCCGGGGGGTGTATATTTCGGAAACCCTGCACACCGACAATATGACCTCCGTCGTTCTTGACGCCGGGACCCACTTTTATACCGGTTTTCGCAGTTCACGCATCGCCCTGGCCATGCGGAATTTCGGGCCGGATACCAAGGTACTGGCGGAAGACCAGAAATTTCTGATGCCGATGAATTTCGATATCGGCGTGGCCATGGAGCTTGTTGGCGAGATGGACGAGCCGAATTACCTGACGGTCTCGTTCGGCAGTTCCTACCAGGTCGACTACGAACAGCGATGGCAGGTCGGCGCCGAACTCTGGCTGTCAGGCGCCGTAGCCCTCCGGACCGGGTACAAGTTCAACCACGACCTGGAAACGTACAGCTTCGGCGCGGGCTTCAAGGGCAACTGGGGCGACCGGACGGTGCTGGTTGACGTCGCCTATACCAACGTCGGCGAATTGCTGGACGCGCCCATCCGGTTCAGCATCGGCGGCGCGTTCTAGTTTCGAGCGCCGGGGCGGCCCTTGTTGGGGCCACTCGACGTAAACAGCGCTAACGGCGGCGCAGTGTGTCTCCGGCCGGGTCGGCGGGAAGGGGCATTGGCCGCCGTTTTGTTATCGACACAGGGGCCGGTAGAGAGAGGTGGGGGCGGTATGGGATCGACCGGGGGGCCATGGCATCAATCCGGCGCGAGGTGGGCATGCGTGCCATCGGATTTTTTCGTTTCTGTCTGATTTGGGGGTGTGTTGCGGCTTGCGGCGGGGCGGATGAGCCGCCCACCAGCGCCGTCGAGCAAGTCGACCCGGGTGCGGACCGCCCCCTTCCCGTGGGCCTTGTGCGGCTTTTCGGCGGCGTTGAAATGGTTCGGGTGCCCGCCGGCGACTTCACCATGGGCATGGAAAGGGGGCCTGCGGACCAGCAGCCGGCCCGGCAGGTCTACCTGAGCGCCTTTTACATTGACCGGTATGAAGCGACCAACGCCCGGTATTTCAGGTTCTGGTCGGCGCCCGAGGGCGGCAATCGGCAGCGGCATACGCCGGCCAGCCACGGGTCCACGAACGGCATCGGAGACTGGCCCGAACGGGCGGAAACCCGGCCGAACTTTCCTGTCGTGGGGATCAACTGGTTCGACGCGGCCGCGTACTGCGCCTGGCGCGGGGCCAGGTTGCCGACCGAAGCGGAATGGGAGAAGACCGCGCGCGGCGACGAGGCGAGAGAGCCGTATCCCTGGAACAAAGGACTGAACGGGTCACGGGCGAATTACCGGGACGGCGACGACGGGTACGACAATACCCTCGCGCCGGTGGGAAACTATCCCGAGGGTGTCAGCTTTTACGGGGCGATGGACCTGGTGGGGAACGTTTGGGAGTGGTGCGCGGACTATTACGATTCGGAAACCTACAAAGTGAGCGCCGCCATCGGTCCCACGGGACCGGAGCAGGGCGAGTTCCGTGTACTTCGGGGCGGATCCTGGCGCACCGCCGCGGGACAGGATCCGAACAAACTCAGCATTACCTACCGGAGCTGGTCGGATCCCAGGGGCGCCACGGACGGATGGGGCGTACGGTGCGCGAGGGACGTAAACTGACCAGGCGCGGCTGGCGGTGGCGTCGGGCTGCCTGGGTTTTCTTCCTGTCGTGTTGCGGGTGCGAGGGCGGGTCCCTTCTGGACGACCTCCCCGACGGGGTGTTCCTCGACCGCACGCCGGCGGGGACCGTGGACACGATGCTGGCGGTAAACGCAGGCGACTTTCTGATGGGAACGAACCGGGGATTCGACCCCGAGGGCCCCGCGCACGTCGTCTACCTCAGTGCGTTTTACATTGACAAATACGAGGTGACCAACGCTCAATTCCGTGCGTACGCGCGCGCTGCCGGGGTGTCATTGCCGCCGGAAAATCTGAATCCGCTATTTTCGGATGACCGCCAGCCGGTTGTGGGCGTGACGTGGACGGAAGCGGGGGCCTACTGCAGGTGGCGCGGCGGACGCCTGCCCACGGAGGCGCAGTGGGAAAAGGCGGCCCGGGGGACCGACGGACGCACGTACCCGTGGGGTGAAGAAGCGCCCGGTGGGGTCTACGCAATCATGGACCTGGGCGGAACGTGCGGGCGCACCAACTGGGCCAATCCTTCGGCGGGTCCGGTGTCCGGGGAGTTCTGTCATACCATGCCGGTGGGTTCCAGGCCCCGGGGCGCGAGCCCGTACGGGTTGCTGGACATGGCGGGGAACGCCTGGGAGTGGTGCAGCGACTGGTACGACGATACTTACTACGGTCGAAGTCCCAGGGAGGATCCATCCGGACCGGCGTCCGGGACGTTCCGCGTGGTCAGGGGCAGTTCCTGGCACCACCTGCCCCATTATCTGAAGACGTCGGCACGGTTCCGTTTTTATCCCGACCAGAGGGGCAATTTCATTGGTTTTCGCTGTGTTCGGGACGTACATCAATAGCCTGTGCAGGGGCGTTGGCGGCCGGGGGTTGTGCGTGCTCGCGGTCTTTGTGTCGACGGCGCAGCCGCTGTGCGCGAGCACCGAAAAGGCCGCCCTGGACGATAGCGTCGCGAGCAGGTTGGCCCGCGCGATCGGCGTGGCGCAGCCGGCGTTGACGGGATCGGGGGCAGGCGCGACGTGGGGCGCGTATCCCTCATTTGCCGGAGCGGCCGGGCTTATCGCCGAAAGCCGGGTTGAGAGTGAAGCGGGATGGAATCTGACCGGGCGGACGATCGACCTCTCCGTCGCGCGCCTGCGGGAGGCCCTGGCGGAAGCGCCGGATTTCGCCGCCGCACACTACCTGCTGGGCCTGATGGAGGCGCGGCGGCGCAGGTACGGGGCGGCGGTGGCCGCCTGGCGGCTGGCCGCGCGGGTGGGACCCCCCTTTTCCGTCGATTCTGTGCGGGTGCTGTTCCAGCGAGCGGTGTCCCGATCCCAGACCGCCGCGGGGCGGGTTGCCAGGGGCACGCAGTATCTGGATCGGGGGAAAGTTCGGGAGGCGCGCGCGGCCTACCGGGACGCTGTCGCAATGTTGCCGGACTACGCCGAGGCCCATGCGAACCTGGGCCTTGTCCTTATGCTCAACGGGGACCTCGACGGCGCCGTTTCCCGCCAGCTCGAAGCCATTCGGCTGAACCCCGGTCTGGCTGAGGCGTTTTATAACCTGGGGAATGCGTATTCGCGGCAGGGACGGTACGCGGAGGCGGTGCAGGCGTTCCTGGAGGCCATCCGGCTGAAGCCGGAGAGTGCGCCGCCGGATTCGGTCGTGTCGAATGTCGACGCGCATCAGGGGGCCTATACCCGCTCGGTGGCCGGGTACCAGCACGCCCGGCGCTACGCCGGGCTGGCGAACGCGCATTTCAATCTCGGCGACCACGAAGCGGCGATCGAAGCATACCGCCTCTCGGTCGTCCTCGCGCCGGACTTTGCCGACGGGCATTACAATCTGGGCATCGTCTACGAACGGACCGGCGACGTGGCGAGCGCGATCCGCCACTGGCGGGAGTATATGAGGCTCGCCCAAAACGATCCGGCGCAGCAGGCCTGGGTTGCGGACGCCGGGACGAGGCTGAAAAGGCTGGAGAATTCGCAAAAAAAGTGATACGTTCCGGTACTATATGGGTTGTTTTCGCGTTCCTGACGTGCATGAAGGGAGAGTGCCTCGCCCAGGGTGTGATCTTCAAGGACGTGACCCGGTCCGCCGGGATCCGGTTCAGGCACGACAACGGCGGTTCCGGCACGGAGTATATGCCCGAAACCATGGGGTCCGGCTGCGCGTTCTGGGACTATGACGGCGATGGGGACGCGGACATTCTCCTGATCAACTCCGCCCCGTTGGGCGGTCGCGGACCGGAACCGCCATCCACAATGGCGCTCTACCGGAACGAGGGTGACGGGAGCTTTTCGGACGTGACGGCCCGGGCGGGACTCGAGCAGTCCATGTACGGGATGGGTTGCGCGGCAGGAGACTACGATAACGACGGAGACAGCGACCTGTACGTGACCTGCCTGGGCGCCAACCGCCTGTTCCGGAATCAGGGAGGCGGAAGGTTCGAGGACGTCACGGCCCGGATGGGGGTGGGTGATTCGACGTGGAGCGTGTGCGCGGTCTGGCTGGACTACGATCGGGATGCCGACCTGGACCTGTTCGTGGGAAACTACCTGCAGTGGACCCCCGAAAGGGACGATTGGCTTTCGGAGCGTTCCAATGCGCGGTCTTACGCCCCGCAGCTGTACGATCCCGAGTTCTCCCGGCTCTACCGCAACGACGGAGACCGTTTTGAGGACGTCACGAAGGCGTCCGGAATCGGCGAAAAACCGGGAAAGGGCATGTCCGCCGTCGCCCTGGATTACAACGGGGATGGATGGCCCGACGTCCTGATGTCCAACGACACGATGCCGGACTATCTGTTCCGAAACAACGGGGACGGCACGTTTACGGAGGACGGGCTTCTGGCAGGCGTGGCGTACAGCGCCGCCGGAGAGGCGAAGTCGGGGATGGGGGTCGCCGCCGGAGACCTGCGTAATACCGGCCGGGAGGACGTGGCCATCGGCAATTTCGCCTTCGAGATGATCTCGCTGTTCCGGAACCAGGACGGGGCGTATTTCACGGACAGCACTCTGCCTTCCGGCGTAGGACACCCGAGCGCGCCGTTCGTCACCTTCGGGGTCTTCTTCTTCGACTACGATCTGGACGGCCACCTGGATCTCTTCGCGGCAAACGGGCACGTGGACAGCCGGATCCACGACGTCAAATCGCATCTCAGCCATGCCCAGCGCCCGTTGCTCTACAGGAACACAGGCGGCGGCAGTTTCGTGGAAGTGGGGGGGACAAGCGGCGATCTGGACGATCCGATGGTGGGGCGCGGCGCCGCGTTTGCCGACTACGACGGCGACGGCGATCCGGACGTGCTCGTGTCCGCCAACAACGGCCGTCCCGCGCTCCTGCGCAACGAAGGCGGTGATGGCAACCGCAGCTTGAGGATCAGGCTGGTCGGCGGCGCGCCCGCGAGCACCCGGATCCGGAAGCCGGTCCGGGAACCGGCCTGGTCCAACCGGGACGGGATCGGCGCGACCGTGCGCGTAAGGTCGACGGGCTCCGTGCAGACACGGTACCTGAGGGCGGGGTCCAGCTATTGTTCGCAAAGTGAGCGGATATTGACGTTCGGGCTGGCGGTCGCGGGATCCGCCGAGGAAGTCGAGGTGGTCTGGCCTTCCGGTCGCAGGGATCGAATCAACAACGTTTCAGCCGGGCAGACGGTGACCGTTCGGGAGGGGCGGGGAATCGTTGCCAGAACGCCGCTGAAAGCCGTACCAGCGGCGGATTGAGAAAAAGGGGCACACCATGGACACCGGCCATCGCATTTCGCAGGCTGCGTTTCGGCGACTGTTTTTCCCGGTGCTGCTGACTGGATTGAGTGTATCGCCGGCGGCGGGCGCGCTATCGGCGCGAGACTCGCTGTTCGCCGTCGCGGATCGCCAGACGGAAGACCGCCAACACGGCGAGGCCGTGGGCACGTTGTCCCGGCTTGCCAAATCCTTCCCTGATGATGGGCATATCCTCACGCGCCTGGGGTACGCGCAACTCAGGATTCAGGAATTCGAGGCGGCCAAAGGTTCATTTCAGTCGGCCCTGAAGCTGGATGAGGACCATGCGGCAGCCCACGCGGGACTCGCGCTTGCCTACGCGGAGATTCCCGCCAGGGGGATCAGCGCCCTCCATAACTTCCGCCGGGCGGTCGGCGCCGCAAAGAAGGCCATCGAACTGGATCCCGACCATGCGGCGGCTTACAGGGCGTTGGGAGAGGCGCATGCCCGTTTCAAAGAGGACCACGAGAAGGCGCTCGGGTATTTCGAGACCTACCTGGAAAAGGAGCCGGACGATCCGGACGGCCTGTATTATTTCGGCCTGGTATGCATAGAGGCCGAAGCCTACGACAAGATCTCCGCCTACGTCATACCCCACGTTGAGGCGCTGGACGAGGAGACCCGTCTGCTGCCGATTGTCGCGCAGGGATACTTCTTCGAGGAAAAGTACGAAGAAGCACAGAAGTACTTCGGACGTTTTCTCGAGCGTTTGAGCGAGGAAGAACGAGCTCTATACGCGGATATCGCGTATGCCGCTTCTTCCGAGGAACTTCGGGAATACGCGGCGTTGACTGGAGAATCGGACCGACAGGCCTACGTCGAGCGGTTCTGGCTCCGGCGCGACCCCGATATGATGACCCGCGTCAATGAACGCGTCGTGGAACATTACCGGAGAGTCTGGTACGCGCGCGCCTTCTTCGCGGAAAAAGTCTCTCCCTGGGACAAGCGGGGCGAGGTCTACATCCGATACGGGAAGCCGGACTACCGGTCGCGTTCCTATCAGCGCGATCTGACGCAGACGCCGGACGTGGAGGCGGTCCGCATGCGCATGGCGGCCAGTCTCTACGGCGCCGAGGCTTCCTTTATGACGTTTACCGGTCCGGTGTTTCCGATCCGGGCGTTTCGCCATCCCATCACCCGGCGAACGCTCGACGAGATGCACGGGTTCGGTTTCGCCGATCAGCGCGACGCCACTTTTCAGGAGGACGACTTCAGGACAAATACGGATGCCGCGGATGAAGAGGAGTTTCAGGAACGCGACCTGGAAGGAACCCCGTTGACCGCGCCGCTTACCCGGAGTGACTACGACGACCAGGACGGTGCAAGGTTCGACGAGTTCGGAAACCAGATCGCCCGGATCAAATTCGGCGACTACATTCCCGTGACGATTCACACCGATATGGCCACTGTACCATGGGAAACCTGGATCTATACCCAGGTCCAGGGGGGTATCGAGATTGTGTTTACGGACGAGAATAAGAGCGGCGTGTTCAATTTCGCCCCGATTCCCCCCGTGACCGCCCTGGAAAGACAGCTCGTCAACGTAACCCGCCTGGTCAAATACGCGCCGGAGATCATCTACCAGAATGCCAGGAACGAAACGCCCGACTATTACCGGCCGGGCGTCCATGGACCCGCGCTGAACTTCTATTACGATCTCGCCAACTTCCAGGGGTCCGACGGGGAGACAAACGTCGAAGTCTACTATGGCATTCCACCCGAACAGGTGCAGATTGCCCAGCAGGCGGATTCCGCGCAGGTCCGGGTCCAGTGCGCGATGGCCCTGGCCGACGCCGCGCACACGACGATCTATCGGGACACACGGGAATTCAACTATGAAGGACGGGCGGACTTCGACAGGGTCAGAGGCGCGTTTCTACCCGAAATGCTCAAGACCGGCGTGCCGCCCGGAAAATACGAACTCCAGGTGCAGATCAAGGACCTGGCATCGGGACACACCGGGCTCTACAAGCAGGCTGTCGAGGTGCCCGACTATCACGTCGAGAAGCTCAAGATCAGCGATATCCTGCTGGCTTCGGATATCCGCGAAACGGATTCGGCGGGCAGGTTCAAGAAGGGCGATATCCGGGTCGTCCCGATGCCCACGAGGAATTACAGGGAAGCGCAGAAGGTATACGCCTACTACGAAATCTACAACCTCAAGAAAAATCGTTTCGGGCAAACCGATTACGAGGTGAAATACGTCGTCCGAAACGTGGTCGGGCGGTCGGAAGGCGTCGTTGGCGCCATAACGTCGCTTTTCAAGCGCAGGAAGACGCAGGTGTCGGTTGCTTACGACCACGCGGGTACCGCAACCACCGAACAGCAGTACTTTGAAATCGACCTGGACAAAGCCAAACCCGGCGTGCAGGTCCTGGAGGTGAAGATCGAGGACAGGGTCAGCGGCAAGAGCGACTCCCGCGAGATTCAGTTCCGCTACGGAATCTGAGTCGACGGTCTGTTTAAGAGGAACCCAAGTAGGGCGCGGTACACTGCGCCCTACTTGCGTCTGCGCACCCTTCCGGGGTTACAGAAGGGTACCCGGCACCACGGCTTTTGCAATTGTCTCTCAGGCACCCGGGCATCATCGACAACAGGGAGGAAACGCGAAATGTCGGAACTTCGCGCGGGACTGATCGGTTGCGGAGCGATCGGCGGCGTACATAGTGAGGCGGTTTCCGGTCTGGACGGCATACGCATGGCCGCGTTTTGCGACGTGTTCGAAGAGAAGGCGTGTACCCTGTGCGCGCGCTACGGCGGGGACTACGCCACCGACGACGCCGGCCGCATCCTGTCGGACGACGCGCTGGATACCGTCTATATATGCACCCACCACGACACCCATGCAGACTACTGTATCCGGGCGGCGGAAGCAGGAAAGAACGTACTGGTGGAGAAGCCCCTCGCGCTGACGGTCGAGGACTGCCGGAGGATCGGCGATGCGGTCGTGCGGGAGGGGATTCGGCTCTTTACTGCCTTCAAGATGCGGTACTATCCGATGATACAGAAGGCACGGGAACTGATTCCGGAGCCGCTGATGGTGGTGATGCAGATGATGGACAACCGATGGGGAGATACGTGGGCCAACGATCCCGTTCTCGGGGGCGGCAACGTGTACAGCCAGGGATGTCATTCCTGCGACCTCCTCAGGTACGTGGCCGGTTCGGACCCGGAGGAAGTCTATGCGGCGGGCGGGAACTACTACCAGCCGAACGGCAGGCTGGACAATCTGACCGCCACGTTCCGGTTCGAAAACGGGGCGGCCGGATGCTGGATCCAGGGAGACGCCAATCGACCGGAGATGACCAGCAAGCTTTTCATGGAGATTTTCGCCGAAAACCGTTCCGTGCTGCTGACGGACCGGTTCTGCACGCTGACGTATTCGGAGACCGGGAAGGCCCCGGTAGTCTTCCACGGCGAAGAGGGCGGATTCGTCGAGGAGAACCGGCTGTTCGTGGAGGCGCTGCGAACCGGCGCGCCCATGGCCGCGGACCACGTGGACGGGCTGATGGCCACGCTGATGATGATCCAGGCCGGACGCAGCGTCGAGAGCAGGCGGCCTGAGCCCGTCGCGTCGCTCGCAAGGGGTTGAGGCGGCCGCACGGTACACGGGCTTTCTCGCCATCATCACTGAAATCATCGGGAGGGAACGCCATGAAGGAACACAGACATCCGCATCCGCACAAAGACCCCCGGCAGCCCGGAGACGGCGCCAGGCCCGGTACGAATCCGCCGGTTTTTGCGTGGCTTCCCGTGGACGCGGCGTCGGGCTATCGCTTGCAGGTCGCCCGGGATTCGGACTTTGCAAACGTCTGCCTGGACAGAGGCAATTTACAGGAACCCATGTATCTTCCTGAAACGGCATTCGAGCCCGGGAGGTATTACTGGCGGTGGTCCGCGGGGCCCGCGGCGACCTCGGAGGTCTTCGCGTTTGAGATCGCGCCGGGGGCCGTTGTGGTGGAGGCGCCTCCGGCAAGCGATTGGCTGAAACAATTCCCGGCGGAACACCCGCGGATCTATGTGCGGCCCGAGGAAGTGCCGACGCTCAGGGCAGCGGCTGCCGGCGATGCGGCTCGGGAATGGGCGGGTCTGCGCGAGAGCGCCGAGGCGGTGTTGGCCGAACCGCACGAGATCGAAGAGCCGCCCTTTCTCCCTGACCGTAGCGAAAACTATCAGAAATATCACGAGACCTGGGCGCCGGTGATGTGGGAATCCAGGCGTTTCGTCAAAGGCGCCGAGACCCTGGCGCTGGCCTATCTGGTCAGTGGCGAGGACGCCTTTGCCCGCGCCGCGTGCGGGAGGATGGCGTCCATTTCCCGCTGGGACCCGGAGGGGTCCAGCCATCTCCCCCACAACGACGAAGCCCACATGTCGGTGATCTGGAACGGCTCGAATGCCTGCGACTGGGTATGGGACCGGTTTACGGAACAGGAACGCGAGGCCGTCGTGGCGCAATTCCGGCGGCGCGGGCAGATCACGTTCGACCATATGCACAACAGGGGGTCCTACGGGGTGACGCGCTTCGACTCGCACGCGGGTCGCGAGATCGTGTTTCTGGCCCACGTCGCCCTCGTGTTTCACGAGCATATTCCCGAAGCGCAGACGTGGCTGGAGTGGCTCAGGCCGGTGCTGTGCGGCATCTGGCCGATCTGGGCGGGCGACGACGGGGCGTGGGCGGAAGGTCCCTCCTACGGACTGGCCTACGTGACGATCATGACCATGTTCGCCACCGCGCTGAAGCGCGGAGTCGGGGTGGATCTCTACAGGAAACCGTTCTGGAAAAACCACGCCCGGTGGCGCCAGTACTGTCTGCCGCCCTACGCGGAGTGGATGGGGTTCGGCGACCATACCGAGCGGTGGGCCGGCTCGTGGCGGTCGAACGCGGACCTGGTGGACCTGATCGGACGCGAGACGGGCACGGGCGAGTTCACGGAATACGTGAAGGCGTTCCGGGCGGAGGCGGAGGAGATGCAGACGCCGGCGGAACGGCGAAGTTCGGGCGTCATGTCGCAGCTCTATCTGGCCGGTCCCGAAGCGCCGCGGCCGCCGTCGGACGCGGACCGAACGATCCTGCGTGTGTTTCCGGCCGCGGGCTGGGCCGCGGTCCGGACGCATCTGAACGATCCCGCGCAGGATATCGCGATGATCTTCCGGTCTTCCCCGCTGGGCGCCATCAGCCATTCCCACGCGAACAACAACGACTTCATCCTGCACGCGGGCGGCAAGGTGATGGCGATGCCCAGCGGGTATTACATCGGGTACGGTTCGGACCATCACACGCACTGGGTATGGCACACCAAATCTCACAACTGCGTGACCCTCTCGGACGCGTCGCAGATCATGCGGTCCCACGATTCACTGGGAAGCATCGAGAACGCCTTCGAGGACGAACGGCTCGTCTACTTTGCGGGCATCGCGGACGCCAGCTACAGCGACCGCGCAAAACGCTGCCGGCGGCACGTGTTTTTCCTGAAGACGCAGAGCTGTTTTGTGATGATCGACGAGTTCGTCGCGGTACCGGGCATCGATTCGGCGCTCCAGTGGAATATCCACTCCTGGAACCGTTTCTCGGTGGATGAGGAGGCGAGGACGTTCCTGCTGGCGCGTGACGGGAGTTTCCTCGAAGGGCATTTCATGTACCACAACAACGCGTTCTTCTCTCTGAGCGAGGGATGGGACCCGCCGCCGATGCGGACCGGCAAGGATGAATCGCAGTGGGGCCAGCAGTACCACCTTCGCTTCACGCCCTCCGGCCTGGTAAACCGCCGCAACCTGGGGGTCGTGTTGTGCCCGGGGCACGGATCGCTTGACAGGGCGGAAGTACAGACCGAGCGATCGGGTGAAACAGAAGCGGCCCGGATCGGCGACGACCTGGCGCTGGTGGGCGGTCGGGACGGCGTTTCCTACGGCGAGCATCGCTCGTCCGGTCTGGCGCTGATGGTCGTCCAGGGTCACACGTATGAACTTGGAGACGGCGGCGTGGCGGCAGGACGGTAGATGCAGGAAATCGTCAGGCGACGCTTGACACAAATGCAATCAAATCCGTTTAACAGTCCGTTGAAAAAGTCGCTCTGCAGGCGAGGCCGAGTCATTGTGGCCGAAGACAAGGCGCGCGACCGACGTGAATCCCTGGATTCGGGGAGGGAGCGCCTGCCTGCTGCAGGCAGGCAACGCCGTATTTCGGTCACAAGGGCCGGACGTAGCCCGGATGGTCTTTTTCAACGGGCTGTTAAGGTTGTTGTATCGAGGAGAGTCCCGTGAAGAACGGATCGGTGGGCCTGAAGGTGGACGTGCTGAAAGACATGCGCCTGGAGACGGCGCTGGTTGTCAACGGCGAGCCGCAGGCGACCATTGTCATCGGCGGGGATGGGGCGCACGCGCGGCATGCAGACAGAATCGTCGAGCGGGTGGCGGCGGCGACCGGCGCGCGCCTGAAGGTGGTCACGGCGTTGGACGCGGAGGCCGGGATGCTGCGGGAGGGGCACGTGGTGGCGCTGGGAAATATGGCCGACAATGCCTTTATCCGGTGGCTGTATTACCAGTGGTGGGCGGTGGAAGACCGTTGCTATCCGGGACAGGGCGGTTACGCGTTGCGGACGCTGCACAATCCACTGGGCAACGGGAACAACGTGGCGCTGTTGGGGGCCAGCGACGAGACCGGACTGGAGCGCGTGGTGTCGCGTTTTGCGACCCTTGTGTCCGACGAGAAGACCGGCCGCCTGGGGCGGTTGATGGAGGTCCGGCCCGGTCCCGAATTCCACGCATTCGGCCGTCCGCCGGAGGGATGGCTGCAGGAGCGGCAGGAGGACTTCACCGCGCGGGCCACCGCGCCGCACGCCTCCGAATCGGGCGCGGGCTTCCAGTTCATTTCCGAGGCGGGCGCGTACGGTCTGATGTATCACCGGACCGGATACGAGGCGTACGCGGCGGCCGTTCGGGAAATCGCGGAAGCGCATCTGAAGATGGGCGAGCACGGGGTGATGGCGCACTTTCACGTCTGGTGGCTGGCCGCGGTGTGGGACCTGATCGAGGAGAGCCCCGTGTTTTCCGACGAGGACCGGTTGAAGATCACGCAATACCTGCTGTGGATCATGGATTCCACCGAGGGGGCGTACACCCGGTTTTTCCGCGAGGGCGTGGGGCACCGGATGGTCCGGCAGAACCACCAGACGCTGGTGGCGCTGGCGGCGTGGTTCGGCGGGCGGTATTTCTCGACGCACTACGGCTTCGAGGAGGCGAAGGAGTGGATGAGCGCGTCCGCGGAGGTGTTCAGGGGGCAGGCCGTGTCGTTCAAACCGATCGAGGATGCCAACGCCTACCAGTGGATGACGCTGGACCACATATTAACCTATACGCTGGCGAGCGGGGATACCACGTATATCGACAACGGGAACTGCAGGCGGTCTCTGGACCAGGCGGTGCTTTACTGCGACAACCGGGGCGGCCTTCCCGCGTTTGGTGATACGGGGGCGCCGATGGAAGGATACCCGACGAATTTCCTGGTCAAGGCGGGGCATGTGCTTCAGGACGGGCGCGCGGCGTTTCTGCTGGGCAAACGGTTCGACGGACCGTCCGACTATTTTCGGCCCCAGCCGCCGGGAACCCGGTACGAGTCCGTGAGCGATCCGTTGCTGGTGAGGAGTTTCGAAAAATACTACGACGACGGACTGAAGCCGGCGGCGCCCGCAGGGATGGCCGGCGTACAGGTGCTGGAGGTCGCGGGCGGGTTCTACGATTTCGCGGAAGACCCGAAGGCGAGGGCGCGCGAAGTGAAGCCGCTGAATCTGCGAAGGGAAGAGGCGTTCGACACGGTCTGTTTCCGGGAGGGGTTCGACCGGGAGGACCAGTACCTGATGCTGCACGGGATCTTCTACGGCAACCACAGCCACGAAGACGGGAATACCATAGCAGAGTTTTCCGCAAACGACCGGGTTTTCCTGGTGGATGCGTCGTATACGGAGGGACCGTCGCTCAAGCACCACAATGGCGTGACGGCGGTGCGCAACGGCGAGGCGTGGGACGTGCCCGCGCTGTGCCGCCTGGAGGGCGCGGCGGACCTGGTCCGCGTGGGCATGAGTCGGACGTCCGTGGAAGGAGACTGGGGCGCAACGTGGGTCCGGAACGTCGTGTGGCGCAGGGGGCGCTGTTTTCTGGTGATGGACGAGGTGGAAGCGACACAGGCCGGCGCGTTCGCGCTGCAGTGCCACTGGCGAACGCTGGGGACGCCCGCCCTGAAGGACGGTGCGCTGGAGGCGGTGCAGCGAGACCCGGAGACCGGCCGCGAAGACCGGTTTGTGCTGCAGAGCGCGGGCGAAGGCCGGACGTCGCTGGAACGGGACTGGGAGAATTTCGGCCACTGGTGGGATTCATATCCCTATGCGGATGACTACGTGAATATCCTGCGTGAGTCGGCCAACAGAGAGATGGCAGTGGGAGACCGGCACACGTTTATCAATCTGTTCTATGCCTCCAACCCGGAGAAGCCCGTGGACGACCGGATGCGCCGCGTGGGAGAATCGGCCGTCCTGGTCGAAGGGTCGGACGGCCGGATCGTGGCCGGGACCGGGGGCGGATCCGGGGTGTTTGACGTCGGGCCTTTTTCCGGCCGCGCCGAAATCTTCGCGGCTGGCGACGGGTGGTTTGCGCTGTGCAACGGGACGTCGCTGTGTTCGGAAGACGCCGTGTTTGAAAGCGAACACCCCGTTTCGATCGAATTCGATCCGGACGCGGGCGAAGGCGTGGTTGTCGCGCCGAGGCCCTCAGAGATCGCGCTGAATGGAGAGCGGCTACACGTTGCGGCCGGGAGGCATGAGGTGAAGACGCGGAAGCCCGGGGCAGGTGTGTTTTCGATGGGCGGGATTGCGGACCTCCCGGCGCACCGGGCGAACGTTCAGGCGCCCGCGGGGCCCGCGTCTGTTCCGGGGCTTCGCAGGGTCCGGACGTACGACGCCGGTTCGGCCGTGCGCTGCGCTGCCGCGGGCGCGGACGGGTTGGTCCTGGGGACGGAGGACGGACGTGTCCTGGCGCTGGACGGAAACGGGAAGCCGACCTGGTCCTTCCGGGCGGACGGGCCCGTGCTTTCCGTATGTCCGGTGGACCTGGACGGCCGGCGCTGCGTGATCGCGGGCGCCGACGACCGGCGCCTCTATCTGCTGGAGGAAGGCGGGGACATTCGGTGGTCGCGGGAATTCGAGATTTACAGGGGGACGTGGGATCGGTACGCCCGGAACTCCGCGGTGGAGTACGTAACGGCGGCGGACCTGCGTGGAGACGGGCAGACCGATATCCTGGCGGCGGTCGCGGACCGGAAGCTGCATTGTCTTGACGCCAGTGGCGAAGAGCGCTGGAGTTATATGATATACGGGATTTTCGCGCCGCTACGCGTAGCGGATATCACCGGAGACGGCAGGAGGGAGGTGATCGGCGGTCCGGGCCGGATCACCTGCGGCGGGACCTGCTACGTGCTGGACGCGGACGGCGCCCACCATGCGAGCAACGGGCTGGACGGCTGGGCGTCCATGATGCCCGCGTGCGACGTGTGGGCGCCGGGGGAAGACCACCTCATCGTGTGCGGGACGAACCGGTCGAACGTGTACGGGTTGAAGCTGGTGGGCAATCGACTGCAGACGCTCTGGACGCGGCGCGTGGGAGAGGAAGTCAACGCGGTCTGCGCGGTTGACGTGGACGGGGACGACAGGCCGGAGGCCGTGGTCGGCTCGGACTGTTTTTACCTCTATCTGCTGGATGAGCACGGCACGGAGCGCTGGCGGCGAAACCTGGGAGCGCCCGTGCAACAGGTGATGGTCGCTGACCTGGACGGAGACGCGAGAATTGTCGCCGGGTGCGACGACGGGACCGTTTGGGTCCTGGACGGGGAGGGCGCGCCGGTTGCAAGCCATTCAGCGAATGGGGCGATTCACGTCCTGGCGGCGGATGGGCGGGGTCATCTGATGGTCGGTGGTTCCGATGGGACGCTTTCGGTGCTGGGGATGTGAGGAAGATTAGATTTTCGCGTTCTCCACGAAGTTATCGCGGTCAGTGGCAGGAAATAGGACACAGTTGGCTCCGAAGTCGGAGTCCGACGAGGGAGCCGGAATGATGCAGCGATTTTTCTGTTTCGTCCTCCTCTTTGTTTACCCGATGGAAAGCTCCGCCACGACCCTGCCGGACGATCCGTCGAAGAGCGATCTGATTCGGGAAGAACTGCTCTTTTCGGCGTCCGGCGAAGCGCTCAAGAGCATTGCTTCCGGCCGGTTCGATCTCCTTCGGCGAGACGATGGGACGGTGGTCCGTACGCTTGGCACGGATTTCGCCTTGACGCTGGACCCGGATCTGATGCCGGGCATCTACCGGCTGAGCGTTCGCTGTCTGGCCCCGTCGACCTCAACCGATTCGTTCTGGCTGGAGATAAACGGAGAACGGCAGCCGCAAGCGATCGTGTTGCCCAAGAATGTGTATGGGGACGTCCATCGGGGTTTCAGACTGGACGCGCCGGGACGAACGGACGTCCGCCTCGTGCTGCGGGAACGGCCCGGCGCAGTTGTGGCGCGCCTGAAGCTGACGCATCTCACGGTGCGGTACGATGCCGCGTCGGTCATCCGTCCCGATTTGACCGGGGAGCGCCCGCGACTCTTCCTGACGCGGTGGGACGTCGAGCGTCTGCGAGACGCACAGCGTAGCGCGGCCGGACAGCGGCTCTACCGCCGGCAGGGCATGTTGCGAGGCACGCCGCCTCCCCGAACGGGGCCGCCGAAGCGCACGGGGTGGGCATGGCGCATGGAGAATCAGGCGATCCCGTGCCTGCTCGCCAACGCCTCCGATGCGAACGCGCGTTTCGAGGCCATCCGGCGTCATATCCTCACGATCTGCACGTATGACAAATGGCTTCCGGACGGCTGGTCGCACAGCACGCCGGATCTGGACCTGGACGCGGCCTATATGATCCACGGGACCGCGATCGCCTACGACTGGCTCTACAACTGGTTCACGGAGGAGGAACGGCGGACCATCAGGGAGAAGCTGGCGTACCAGGCGCGGCTTATGTTCGAGGCCTCCTTTATGGAGCGGATGTACTGGGCGCGCACGGTTCAGCAGAACCACTACTGGTTCGACAACTACGCCATCGGCGTGGCCGGCGCCGCGCTGTACGGCGAGGTCCCCGAGGCCGAGGTGTGGATGGCCTGGAGCTGGGACCGTCTGCAGGGCACGTTGAAGACCTTCGGAGAAGACGGGGGGTTCCACGAGGGCCCTGCCTACTGGAGCTTCTCCATGGGGTCTCTCTTTCGATGGATCGACCTGTTCGAGCACACAACGGGACAGACCATCGCCCACGCGGACACGTGGCTGAGGAAGACCGGCTATTTCCCCATCCATTACGTCTACCCCGACCTGCGTTCCGGCGCGGCGATTGAAGATACGTTTCGGCCCGGGGTCGTGCCCGCGCTCGAGACGCTGCTCTGGCTGGCCGCGCGGAACCATGACGCGACGCTGTTCAGAATTGCCGAGTTGATCCATGAGGGAAAGCGGAGTACCCACTGGTGGACGCTGAAAGCAATCGCCGACGGTACGGATACGGCGACGGGTACGCTGGACGAACTGATGCCGAGGCTTGCCTACTACCCGGACGTGGAGATGTACTTCGCACGGACGTCGTGGCGGACGGATGCCACGATGTTCGCGCTTGAGGCGAGGCCCCTCGGAGGGCATACGCTGGCTCGGCTGAACGAGGTGTATCCCTGGATCCGCGGCGTGGGTCACAATCATCCCGCACAGAACAGCTTCGTGCTCTACGGCAGTGGGAAGGAACTGGTGATCGATCCCGGCTATACGCTGAAGAAGGAAACGGCGAACCACAACACGGTGCTGGTGGACGGGCGGGGGCAGTACGGCGACGGCGAGCGGTGGCCGCGCTGGTATCCGGGATGGTCCCACGTCGGGTACGCCTCAACGAAGTTTCCATACGTACGTGGGGAGGCCGCATCGGCGTACCCGCCCGAGTTGGGTCTGAAGCGGTTCACGCGACAGATGCTGATGACGGACGGCAAACGTATATTGATTGCAGACCATCTGGAGGCTGACCGACCGCGGCGTTTTGCGTGGCTGCTGCATTTCGACGAAGACGCGGAGGTGGCGTCGGCGGGCGAGGGGCGGTTCGCGGCGTCTTACGGAGGCGCTTCGCTGCAGATCGATATGCTGACTCCGGACGGCATGGCATCGCAAATCGACCGTTACGAGCCGACGTGGAACAATATCGCACGGCCCGACTATCACCCCCGGGTCGGCCGGCTGCAGTTGACCACCGGTCCGGTCAGCGCCACGCCGATTGTCGCCGCGTTGGGCTTGAAGCCCGGGGCGGCGCGTCCGAAACTGGAAATCACCCCCGGCGTCCTGCTGGTCACGTTTTCGGACAGTACCCGCGTTGGCTTCAATCGAACGGGTGACGTGGTCGCGGTGGACGGGCTCGAGACAGACGGGCGCGCGGTGGTGATCACGCCTGAAGGGACCGGCGGACACAGGGCCAGGGTGATGGACATGCTCCGGTATCGGGACGGGTCCGGCCGGTTGCGGGACTTCCCCGACGGCGAGGGGGAATTCACGCTGACGAACGGCGTCTGGCTGCCGACCTTTCCGGAAGCGCCCGTCGCGGTCACGGCGGACTTCGACGGGAACGGCACCGTGGGCTTCAGCGATTTCCTTGCGTTCGCGCCCGCGTACGGCGCCCGCGCCGGTCAGAAGGACTGGGACGACAGGTTCGACCTGAACGGCGACGGCGAGGTCGGGTTCGCAGATTTTCTCATCCTTGCGGTTCAATTCGGTAGGCGCAATACCGGGAAATGACTTTGGAACCTGAGGTCCCGCGCCCACTGGGGCCCCGAGTCGGACTACCGGCAACTATTCCTGGGGATTTACTCCCCGTTCTTTATTGGCTGCAGGAGGTGAAAACACTTGACCGAACTCGTGATATACGTCAGCGCCGTGATCGTGGTCTCCGCGATGTGCTCTCTCTTCGAGGCCGTTCTCTACGCCGTTCCGGTCAGTTACGTCGAAAGCCTCGCGCAGAAGGGCGCCGTTTCCGGCCGCATCCTGAAAGACCTGCGGATGCGCAGCGTCGATCGTCCGATCTCCGCCATCCTTTCACTGAATACGATCGCGAATACAGGCGGCGCCTTTCTGGCAGGCGCGGCGTTCATCATGGTCTTCGGCGTGGAATGGGAGCTTTATTTCACCATCTTTATCACACTATCGGTACTGTTACTCTCCGAAGTCATCCCCAAGACGGTCGGCGTGGTTTACAACCGGTCACTGGCCGCCTTGGTCGCGATCCCGCTCCAATTCCTGGTCTGGGTCCTGTATCCCCTGGTGGTGATCTGCAGACTGGTCACCCGCGTGTTTTCAAGGTCCGGCACGGACCATGAAGTCTCGGAGGAAGAGATCGCCGTTATGGCGCGCATGGGCAGGCAGACCGGCGCGATTCAACCCGATGAGGCCAGGGTGATGCAGAATATCCTCACCCTCAAACGCAAGACGGTGAGGGACGTGATGACCCCGCGTACGGTCGTATTCGCTTTGAGCGCCGATCTGACCGTGGAGCAGGCCCTGAAGGAAGCGGGCGTGTGGCCGTACAGCCGGGTTCCGGTCTATGAGAATGACTTTGAGGACGTAATCGGCGTCGTGATGCGCCGCGATGCGTTCAGCGCCTTGACGGAAGGGCGGGGGCAGACGACCGTTTCGGAACTGATGCGTCCGGTTCATTTCGTTGCGGAGACCGTGTCACTGGACCGCGTCCTGGAGATGTTCCTGGAACGGCGCCTGCACCTGTTCGCGGTCATCGACGAATACGGCGGGCTGGCGGGGATCCTGACGCTGGAAGACGTGCTGGAAGAGATCCTGGGCAGGGAAATCGTGGACGAGTCCGATACGGTCACGGATATGCGGGAACTGGCGCGCCGCCGACGCCGGCAGGTCTCGGAGGGGGAGTAGGGGAAATTTCGGCTACATACGCCACGTCAAATCACTCTTGCAAACGAACTCAAAAAATCATAAATCCTAATTGGAAACACTGTCCGAGACCCCCAAATCACCGGATCACACTGGCGACTTTACAGTGGGTCATTGACAGTGTCGTGAGCAGTCGGTCACGCACGTAGAAGATTGACCATGCCGGTTCCCGATGATCCTTATATTTATCACATTGTCCACGTAGACCGTCTACCCTCGCTCATCGCGGACAACGGTCTTTTATGTGACGCGGCAATTGCGAAGCGTCCACCGGGCGGCACTGTGATTGGCATGAACAAGATCAAGGAACGGCGATTGAGGAAAACAGGCATGATCGAATTCAAAACCGGCGACATCCTCGCCGAACAAGCCGAAGCTCTGGTCAACACCGTAAACTGCGTCGGGGTCATGGGGCGTGGCATCGCGCTCCAGTTTAAACGCGCCTTCCCCGAAAACTTCAAGGCATACGCAGCAAGGTGCAAGCGGCATGAGATGCAACCGGGGCGTGTGTTCGTTTTCGAGACAAGCGGGATGCTGCCCCCGCGCTACATCATCAATTTCCCAACCAAGCGGCACTGGCGAGGCAAAAGCCGCATCGAGGACGTTGAATCCGGCCTGGCATCGCTCGCCGAGGAAATCCGGGTGCTGGGCATTCGCTCGATCTCAATTCCTCCGCTCGGCAGTGGGCTGGGCGGGTTGAACTGGCCCGAGGTGCGTGCCCGTATGCAATCGGCCCTGGCGGAGTTTGAAGAAGTCAAGATCGTCATATTCGAGCCGGGCGGCGGGGCTGTGGACAGGCGCGTCAACCATTCCACCGACATCCCGGCAATGACGGCGGGGCGAGCCGCGTTAGTCGGCCTGACGTACCGCTACCTTCAGGGCCTCCTTGATCCGTTCGTGACACTGCTGGAAGTGCATAAGCTGATGTACTTCATGCAGGAATCCGGTGAGCGTTTGAAACTCAGATTTGAAAAGGCGCCTTATGGACCTTATGCGGATAATTTGCGGCATGTCCTGCACAGGGTTGAAGGACATTTCATCTCCGGCTTCGCCGATGGCGGCGATGAACCGAATAAGCGACTTGAGCTTGTGCCCGGTGCAATCGAGGATGCGACGTCGTTTCTTGGGAGTCACCCGCAAACGCGCGGACGTTTTAGTCAGGTTGCCAATCTGGTGGAAGGATTCGAGTCGCCGCTCGGGCTGGAATTGCTCTCTACAGTTCATTGGGTTGTTCGGCAGGAGAAGGCGTCGACTTTCGACGATATCGTAAAGCGCACTTACGCCTGGAGCGAAAGAAAAACACAGTTTTCTCGCCGCCAGATCAGGATCGCATTTGATGTCTTGTCGGAGAAAGGCTGGATTGAGCGTCCGGATCTGTCGGATTCTCCATGACCACTGAAGCGGAAGCCCGCCACCAGAGCCGGACGTAGCCCGGATGGACTTTTCCAACGGGCTGCTAAGGAAGCTAGCTATCGGGTCGTTATGATCATCTTCGGAGTTGTGTGAAAATGTAAAAGGATACAGGAATAGGAAGCAATCGCGGCCAATTTCCCTGGCGCGGCTTCGCTGTGCTCAGCCGCAACCGAATAGGCGCCCGTTAAACGGTCTAATCGCTCCCCCCTGAGGGGGAGTCCGGGGATGCAGAGCCGGTTCCTGAGCTTGTCGAAGGGCCTGCGAAGGCTGATGCGGTGGGGGGATTTCAACTGTGATTTTTGTCGGCAACTTGCGCTTTAACTATCCCGGAGGCGTTGAGTGGCGACCAGACAGCTAGCGCTCTTCGACCGGCCTCAGCAGGCAACCGGACCGCTTTCTTACGACGATTTCCTGAATCATGTCGGGAGTTTTGACGATTTCGAGAAGGAAACCGAAGTCCTGGAATTCCCGGATCCCGATTTCGATATTCCCGTCTACGTGAATGAGTTCTGGACGTCGAAACAGAGAGCGGCCCATTCGCTTCACGAGATCTCGTACCGTGCCTGTTTCAAGCCCCAGTTGCCCCGGTTCTTCATCGAGCGGCTGACCGCTTCGGGCGACGCGGTCTACGATCCCTTCCTGGGCCGCGGCACGACCGCCATCGAGGCGGCGCTGCTGGGGCGCACGCCCATCGGTGCTGACGTCAACCCACTGAGTGAAATCCTTGTGGCGCCGCGGCTGGCCCCGCCCCCACTTGCCGCCGTTTCCGAACGTCTGGGGGAACTGCCTCTCGAAGATGAATGCGAGACATGGGACGACTTGCTGGCGTTCTATCATCCGAATACCCTGCGACAGGTCACCAATCTGCGGAAATACCAGCTTGGACGAGCGAAAGACGGCAGCCTGGATGCGGTTGACCGGTGGATCAGAATGGTGGCGACCAATCGCCTGACGGGACATTCGCCCGGTTTCTTTTCGGTCTACACATTGCCTCCGAACCAGGCCGTTACCGTTGAGCGGCAACGGGGAATCAACCTGAGCAGAAAGCAGACGCCTCCCGAACGGGACGTTCGGGTATCGATTCTGAAGAAATCCGGGTCGCTCCTCAACAAACTGGAGGAACGTGAAGCAGAACGGCTGCGCGAGACGTCGAAAAATGCGTTGCTCGTTACCGGGTCATCCGACGACACGCCGGAGATCGAGAGCGATTCCGTCAGTCTGGTTGTGACTTCTCCGCCGTTTCTGGACGTGGTGGATTACCGGACGGACAACTGGCTGCGATGCTGGTTCAACGGCATCGACGCGCAATCCGTTCAGGTATGGAACCTCAGGAAGCCGCAGGAGTGGCAGGCGGCCATGACGCGGGTGTTCGCCGAACTCAAAAGGGTCCTGATGCCCGGAGGTTACGTTGCATTCGAAGTCGGGGAAGTGCGTAGCGGGAAGATACTCCTTGAAACGCTGGTCGTTCCCGCGGCGGCCGAATCGGGTCTTGAGCCGCTGATGGTCCTGGTCAACGACCAGGTCTTCACCAAGACGTCGAACTGCTGGGGCGTGGAGAACCTCAGGAAAGGGACCAATACAAACAGGATCGTGTTGTTGAGGAAGACGTGAGACCCTCACCCCCCAACCCCCTCTCCCAAAGGGAGAGGGGGAGCAGGACAGCTATCAGCGAGCAGCTATAATCAAAATTGAACATCAAATTCACAACCCCTTTTCCCCAAATTCCCTGCCTCCGGCGTGTTCCTTTTGAAGCGACCAAAAGGAACCAAAAGTCGCCGCTGGGCGCCTGCCTGCGCCAAGCCCCGCGCGGCAGGCAGGCGGGGCCTGCGATATGCACAGCGCGAACACCCTTACAGGATGCACACAATCCGCTGCCCTGACACCCTCGGAGATTCATCTGTCCACGTCGCTGGACGGATCAGCGCGCTCTGCTCTGTTATCCCTCCGGCCAGGATATTATTTCGTAGACCGATTCGCGTCTTAATGATGAGGACAGCCCTTAGCTATTAGCCGACAGCCGTCAGCTTGAAGCAAGAACCAACCCGTTGACGTCAGCGCCGTGATGTGGCATAACCAGAATGGGCGCAGACCTCTCCCCTCGACCCCCTCTCCCAAAGGGAGAGGGGGAGCAGGACCGAAGGTCATTGATTCTATCCCATAATGTGAGAGGACGCCTTCCGTCGAAACCGACGTTGATTATGCAGAAACACCCGGTGGAGGTCGCCAAATCGTTGATTGCGGGCGATCCCCCGGTGGTGAAATCGGGCAAAGGGGAGCAGTCAAAGAGGGAATTCGAGGCGTGGCTTGGAGGGCGATAGGGGGTAAGTAAACGGGAGTCTATTCCGGGGCCTCTAATCTGGCTTCATTTTCGGCGATACGCTCACCGAAGGTGTCCAGGCGCGCGTCAATCTTATCGAGCCGGTCCTCGACTCTGTCAAAGCGAGCGTCTATTCTGTCAAAACGCTTATCCAAACGTTTTTCTAAATCGCTTGTTACATAGTATGCGAAACCAAAGTTGGAAGCCATCAACATAGCAACTGCGATAAACATTCGCATCGTTTCGACGGTCCAGAACTTTTTTTCTTCCATTGTGCTTCTCCGATGTTAGGATTCCCTTCAAAAGTACACGGGTCTGTTGCTCTTGTCAAGGGCAAACGTAAAAACGGCGAGACGTTGAAGGCATGGTTTGACGGGCGATAGGTGTTTGATTTTGAGGGTTGGTTTTACAACCGGTACCCCTTACCCGTTTTTTGTCCCGCAGGGAGGAGGATTGAGCACGATGATTTCAAGAGAGAATTTCGTGTCAATTGCCACGATCGCGCTGGTTACAGTTGCCGTATTCGTTTCGTCGGGCTCTAACGCGGATGCCGACGGGACGACGATACAGGGGGTCTCCGTCAATCCGCATGACCACGTAGACACGTCGCTTCCGGACTTCGACGGAGACGGGACGGTTGGCTTCGGTGATTTCCTGCTGTTTGCTGAAAACTTCGGACTGAGTCACGGGGACGCGGGATATGATGCGCGGTACGATCTGAACGGCGACTGGGAAGTCGGATTTTCGGATTTCGTGATCTTTTCACGAAACTTCGGAAGGGACGCTTCTTCCTTGAAGCTGCAACCCTGGGACCTTTCGAAGATCGTGCCGATCGACACCGTCCGGTCGGAGCCAACGGGAAGGCGTGTGTTCATGCGGACAGAATTCGACAACGGCGAACTTGCCGACCTGGAGATGAAATTCATCGCGGTTGTGGACGATTTTCTGCCACCCATGCCGGTTTACATGGTGGAAGCCTCAGATTCTGTCCTGGTAAGCCTGGGAGGCATTGCCAGGGGTATGAGTGGTTCCCCCATTTTCACCGTGCAGGGCGTCTGGGGCGCGATCGCCTTCGGTTTCAACGGCCAGGACAGCCCGCCTTACTACTTCTTTGCCACGCCCATCGAATGGGTCATCGGTAAAAAGGGGACGGTTCCACTGGCCAAACGGGCCGCCGCCTGGGGAGATAACCGTATCGTCCCACTGGACGTCCCCCTGTTGAGTACCGGCCACGGTCTTCAGCTTCCGCCCGAAGGGAGTCCGTCGCCCCTGAGCGGCGCCGTGTCCGCCGGCCTGACCACGCAGCGTCAGACCAGCTATGCGCCCGGCAGGCCGCTGGCAGTCGGTTTTTTGTTGGGCGAGCTTACACTCGGCGCCTTCGGGACCATCTCCTTCGTCGACGGCGACCGGATCTATGGATTCGGACATTCCATGAATGACGCGGGCCCGGTTTCGTTGCCGATCATCGAGGCCGTCGTGCTGGGAGAAATATCGAATTTGTCGGCGCCGTTCAAGTTCGTGACGCTGAATCCGACCGTGCGCGGCACGCTCACCGAAGACCGCATTCCCGGGGTCCGGGGCGTGCTGGACGAGGGACCGGACCTGGTGTCGATCAGAAGCGCGTATGCGTTTCCGAATGGCGCGGTCGTCGAACTCGCCCACGCGATGCCCGCTGTCATACCGAGCCCATATACGGCCATCGACCTGGTCGCAAATGCGTTCTTTACGCCTCTGTCCAATCGGGTCGAGCAGGACCCTGACCATAGCATACGCGTGAGTTTTGACGTCTCCTTTGACGCTGTCGATTCCTCGCTAACCCGCTCGCGTCTCTTCGCTTCTCCCGAGGGACATCTGGCTTCTCTGGTTTGGAACGCCGGATCCGACCTCTTTGACACGCTCGCCGATCTGATGACGAGGGACGATTATCCATTGCAGGTGACGGATGCCGGGGTCCGCGTTGAAGTGATCTCCGAAGCTCGTTTTGCAAAGGTGATGGAGGTCTCCGCGGACACCGTCGTCACTCCCGGGGACACGTTGGCCGTTTCTGCTTCTCTGCGCGTGGGACGTCGGAGCGACCGGGAGATCGAATTCGCGCTCAGCGTGCCGGACACGTTTCAGACTGGCGTCTACCGGCTCGAAGCGGGGTCCGTTGCCACGTTGGGAGATGACGCCCGCGGCGGAGAAGGACCCTCGCCGGTGTCTGGATTTTTCGGACCTCCGGATGGATTCGGGGACGATGAGACCCTTCAGGAAGTCTTCGCAAGGGTGAATCGAGACGACGAGAACGTTCTTTTGAAAGTCCGGTTGGCCTTCGTCTCGCCACTCGAAGACAACGCGGACTCGACGGCTCTGCCCCCGGGCGGGCTCGCCGGCGTCCTGACCGGCGGGCTGGGAGGGGAAATTCCGCCTCCTGGTCCCACGGCGACGGTTTCCGCACAGAGAGACGTCGGTCTATTCCTGGAGGGCTCCTCGGACGCGCCGGTCAAGGTCGTCGCACCGGCAGGGCCGTGATATCTACAAGACGTTGCCCCTCCCCTCAAAGGGGAATGACGCGGATGCATTTCGCGGAGAATTGCGCGACGTGAATTTATCTCCTGTCGCTTTTCCGGCAGAAATCAAGCGAGGCGGGCCTGCCTGCTGGCGAGGCAGGCAGACAGGAATGTCTGCCCCACCCTCACACCGGCGTTCTCTGAATGTCACTCTCGCGCAAGCGTTTCATCGGAAAGGGAATTCATGCTGACCGTCGATCATAACGCGCCTGCCTGCGCCGCGTTGGCCGCGGCAGGCAGGCCGGCGCCGCGGCCGGGGAGGTCCATCTGGTATACGGTGGACGGGATTCACCGTGCACGGAAGAATATCCGCACGCAGGAATGGGCCGCGAAAGAGTGGGTGCGGATCAGTGAAGTGGCGGAGCGGTGGGTCCGGGTTTCCGATGAGGACGTCCTGGCGCTGGTACCGGATCGGGGTTCGATCTTCTGCAGCGGTCGGAACGGGTCCCCATGCTGCAAAGCGGCCTGGCGGTGCGAGTTGTCGCGGCCCCGCCGTGCTTTCTGCGGAGAATGCGGGCGTGAATACCCGGAGACCGGGAAAGGGTCTCCTTTCCGCGACGAGGGACGCGGCTTCTACTACGAAGGGAAATGGTTCGCGCCGGCGCCCGTCTGGAACAGTTTTGTCGTGAGTATGCTGAGCACCTATTCGTACGGCTCCGGCGGTCCCACGGACAACGCGCTGTTGAATCTGGCCCTGGCCTACGCGATAACCGGCGAGACCCGGTTCGGAGAAAAGGCGCTGCTGATCTACGACGCGCTGGCCACGCTGGCGCCCACGACCCTCGGGCCGCTCGACATTCCGGAGGGAGAGGATCGGGAGATGGGGCGCATGCATGCCGAGACGTGCCACGTCAACCGGCAGCGGTTCGTGGACATGCAGGCGTACGATCTGATCTCGGGTCTTCCCGCGATGGACGGGATTTCACCGACACGGGGGGATCGTCGCATCAGCATCAGGGAGAACATCGCAGAAGGCATGCTGGATGACTACATCATGACGGAGGGAGGCGGGTACAACCTGCGGGAAGGAAACCTCACCCACTTCCAGAATCACGAACTGGACGGGTTCCGGGCGCTGTTGTCCATCGGCCTGGCGACCGGCAGACCCGATTTCATTACCTGGGCTGGAGGGGCTTTCCGGTCCTTTCTGGATAATGTGCTCGGCAGGGACGGAGGATACTACGAGAACTCCGAGATGTACGCGTATTTCTCGGGTACGCTGATGCAGGACGTGGCGGAACTGATGTACCACTACGATCCCGGCAAGTACGTTTCACCCGAAGATTTCCCGGCGGCGGAGGAACTGATGGGGCTGAAGAACGCCTTCGATCATCCCCGTCTCGTCCGGCTGTGCCTGGAGTACACGGAACTGATCCGGGCGTGCGGCCGCATCCCCTCGTATGGAAATACGAACGCGCTCCCGGGTTATTGGCCGCCTTCGGAACGCCAGGTGATGCCCTCGCACTGGTCGCTGCTGGAACGGCTCTACTTCCGGAGCGATAACGCGGAGACACGGGTGCAGGTGAAGGATATGATGCTGGACCTGTCGGACGGCGCCGCCGAAAACGTCCGCAACGGGACGTGGGCGCTGTTCAATACCGAACCCGGTCCTGCCGGGGAAGAAGGGGCCGGGCCCGCCTGCGGCTCTTCCTTCGTGGGTCATAAAGGCGTGGTGGTCCTTCGCAGCGGGACCGGCGACCGGTCGCGCGCGCTGATCGTGCGGGGAGGCGCGAATCTGCTTTCACAGGACGACCAGCTGGCGGTGTTTCTGTACGACAGGGGCCGCACGGTAATCGAAGACGTAGGGTACGCCCTGGCCGGTTCTCACGTGCACAAAGGGTGGGGCATGCGGGCGATCTCGCACGCGATGGTGACCGTGGACGAAGATATTCCCACGTCTCAGGGTTACGAATTCGTGCCCAGCGCGGACCTGGTCGCCTTCGAGGACATGGGCGGCGTGAAGATTGCTGAGTATTCCGCGCCACTGTCACGGATCCACCAGGGCGCAACCGAGTACCGACGCGCGCTGATCTTCTGCGACGTGGACGAAGAGACCTCCTATACGCTGGACCTGTTCCTGGTGGCCGGAGGGCGCATTCACGACTATGCGATGAACGGTCCCAGGTTCTTCGAGGGGGACTGCGGGGCGTATACTCTGGAAGGCGTGTCGCCCGAGGCCCGCGAGGGGGTGTGGACGCTGGCGGCGCTGGGGACGATGGAGGGTTCCGAAGAGGCGAACGCGCCAGGAAAGAGTTGGGGAGAGCGAATCGGCCCGAACGATCGGATTCAGGGCGTGGCAGCACCGGACGGCAGCCCGCTGCCCTACGGGTGGCTGCCGCCCCCGGGAAACGGGTACGCGTTCATCCACGACGTGAAGACCGCCGCGCTGGAACGGGACGCGTACGCGCACTGGCGATTCGGCGACGCGTTGGATACCCGTTTCGGTGTTTTGTTTCCTGCCGACTCCGCCGCGACCCTGATCGCCGCGAAAGGACCGGACTTGAGAGGCGAGCAACAGATCGAGAGACTGATCGTCCGCCGGGAGGGACAGAAACTAAGGAGCCTGTTCTTCAGTGTCTTCGAGGCGTTTTCAGGTTCACGAAACGTGGTCGGAGCGACCGTGCTCGCTCGCGACGCGGAGGCGGGGAACGCCGCGGTGCGGGTGGAACTGGCGGACGGCAGGCGGGATACTGTTTTGTTCTCGAGAGATGGCCGGATGGAACTCGAGGATCCCGAAGGGGCGCCCATCGCGCTGGCGGGGCGATTCGGAGTCGTTCGGGAAGGAATCGGCGAGGTGGCGCTGTTTCTGGCGGAGGGGACGCGCCTGCGGTTCGGCGACGCGGCGACGACACTCCCGCAAGCGCGTTTCGAAGCCCGGATCGCGGATATGGATGCCGATGCCGAAACGGTGCAGATCGACCGGGGTCTACCGGGCGGGATGGGTTTGGAGGACCGTCTGTGCCGGGTCGAATCGGGCGAACCGGAGGCGCCCTATTCACACCGTTCCGGATATCGTGTCGTCGCCGCGGAGGGCGGCGAAACCGCCCGGCTGGCTCTCCAGCACGGCGATCCACGGTTGGCCAGAGGGACCGTAATGTCCGTGGAGGCGCCGGATATTCTGCACTGCGACGTCCCGATCGCGTTTGCCTGGGGTTTCAACAACAGCGGTGACAAGGGTGAATACAGGGGGAAGATGCTGCGTACCGAGGACGGGTCGTTCGCATCCCGGATCGTCGAACTGCTGGCGTTCAAGAAGATCCGGCTGGAGTCGGTTGCGGGGCTGCGAGAGGGCCTGCGCTTTGAGATTCTGGACTTCAAACCGGGCGATCGGATCTCGATTCCGAATTCCGGGTGCGCGGTTCTGTCACGCAGACGCTGATACCGGATCCACAACCCGCTGTCGCGGCCCTCTGCGCGGCGTAGAGATCCGATACGGCCGCCCTTTTTCCTTCTAATTTCCCCGATTATTCGATATTATGCACGGCAGCGGACTTTAGCAACGCGGTGTTGGCCGAAGTGACACTCGGCATGATCGGTCGTTCCAGCGACAGTGCTCGCCAAACCCTTCCACGTCAACCGGGAGACGGCCATGCAGCAAACACAGCCGGAATCACATCCTGAAGCGACTGCCGGTCCGGAACGATGGGGCGTCACCGTGAGAGCGGTCGTCATCGGGCTTGGCGTTGCCCTCTTCATTCAGGGCTGGGGCATCTTTTCGAGCCGGGTGATCCGGTCGTCCGGCGTGACGGCCGGTTTTCTTTCACCGGCCCTGTTCATTGCGATCCTGCTCGTCCTGTTCGTCCTGAATCCCTTCCTGAAGCGGGTCGTTCGGTCCGCGGGGCTGAGCCTCGCGGAGATGCTGACGATTTTCGCGATGGGGTTGATGGGCGGCGCTCCCATCGCGCTCCTGTACGCCTTTATCACGATTCCCTACTACCTGGCCACCCCTGAAAACCAGTGGGGCAACCTCCTGCACCCGAACCTGCCCTCCTGGGTCGCGCCCCTCGACGTGGACGGCGCCGTCACGCTTCTGTTCAACGGCCTGCCGAACGGGCAGGGTACGATACCATGGGGGGCATGGGTCGTGCCCATGTTCTGGTGGGTGCTTCTGTTCTGCGTGCTGGCATTCGCCGCGGCTTCGATTTCCGTAGTACTCCGGAAACAGTGGGTGGAACACGAGCGGCTGCGGTACCCGGTACTGGAACCGATCGTGGAGATGGCCAGAGGCTCGGAATCCGGCGGGTGGTGGCCGCAGTTCGCCCGCGGAAAGCTGTTCTGGTTCGGGGCAGGGTTCGCGTTCGTCTTCATCTTCTGGAATGCGCTGCCCTGGATCTCTCCCGCCTTTCCCGAGATGCCGGTACGCGGGCGGGTGTACGCCTTCTTCGGGCGGGATATGCCGCCCATGTTCAGCTATATCGATCCGTTTTCATTCGCGTTCTCCTATTTTGCAAATCTGGACGTCCTGTTCAGCGTGTGGTTCTTCTTCGCCGTGTTCGTTCTGGAATTCGGGGTTTTCAACCGGCTGGGCTACAGCATCGGCGGCAGAGGCGACCGGTACGGATCTTACGATGCCGCGTCGAGCTGGCAGGGTCTGGGCGCGTTCTGCGTCTTCGTGTTATTCGGTCTGTGGATGGCCAGGCGCCACCTGAAGGACGTGCTGATGAAGGCGTGGCGGTCGGACCATTCCGTGGACGATTCGCGGGAGATGCTGTCGTACCGGACCGCGGTCGTGGGCGTTGTGGTGGGATTCGTCTTCGCGGTCGTGTGGCTGAACCGGGCGGGGATGGACCTGCAGATGGCCATTCCGCTCGTGGCGATGCTTTTCGTTCTCTACATCGGCGTCGCGCGGATCATCGCCGAGTCGGGACTGCTGTACGTGCAAGGGCCGATGACGGCGCAGAGCTTTTCGGTGTATCTGCTGGGCGCGAAAGCGGTGTCGCCGTCGAGCCTGACCACGCTTCTGTTTTCCTATCCGATCCACGCGAATTCGACCTCGCAGATGTCGCACGTGGCCAAGGTGGGCGAGCAGATCCGGGACAGGGGACGGCGGCTGTTCTGGGCGGTGGGCCTGTCGTTCTTGGCGACAACCCTGATCGTGATCGTCGGGACACTCTATCTGGGCTATACCCGCGGCGCCGAGAATTTCGGACACGGCTTCATCTGCGGGGGTGTGCACAATTTCCCGGATACCGTGAGCAAGATCAAGGAGCCGTTCGACGTCGACTGGAACCGGATCATGTTCTTCGGTATCGGCGCAGCGGTTATGGTCGTCCTCACGTTTCTCCGGTACCGGTTTCCGTGGTGGCCGATCCATCCGGTCGGGTTCGCCATCATGGGGACGGATCTCGTACGGAATTTCGCGCTGACGCTGTTTCTGGCGTGGGCGTGCAAGACGGTGATCCTGCGGGTTGGCGGAAACACCATGTTCAGACAGGCGCAGCCGTTCTTCCTCGGGCTGCTGGTGGGGCACGTCCTGGGAATAACCGGAGCGTTCCTCGTGGATATGTTCCTGTTCCCTGGAGCCGGACATAGCATTCACCCGTGGATAGAATAAGAAGCTGTACGGGGATGGATGATGTTTGACGTGATCAAGAGGATTCTTCTCGTTCTGCTGACGCTGGCCGTCCTCGCACTCGTGGTCGTGTTCGATCCCGAGGAAGTTTCCGACGTGATGCGGGATACGCTGAGAATTCACCAGTTGGCGCCAGGGGAGCAGGCGCGCGGCGATCTGTCGGCCGAGGACCGTGCGGTTCGACGGGTCGTGGATGCGATCACCGAAGACGACGTCCGCTCTCACGTGGCGTCATTGACCGGGATGCCGTCGCGCGTGGTCGGGTACGGCGGGGAACGGCAGGCGCGGGACTATATCGTTTCGCAGTTCGAGGCGCTGGGTCTGGAGCGAATCACGACGGAGCCCTTCGACGTGACCGTGCCGATCGACCTCGGCGGCGTCCTGAAGGTGACGGCAACGGGCAGGGAGATACCCATATACGGACTCTGGCCGAACGACGTCCGGACGCCGACGCTTCCGGCCGAAGGAATAGAGGGGTCTCTGATCTACGGGCGGCGCGGGGAGTTTGCGGATTTCAACGGGTCGGTTGTGGACGGCAGCGTGGTCTTGATGGATTTCGGTTGCGGGCAGAACTATGTGAATGCAATGACCCTCGGCGCGAAGGCGATTCTGTTCTTCGACGATGGGAACGTCACACGCGGGGAGGCGGAGGACAAGTTTCTGGAGGTGCCCGTGAACGTGCCCCGGTTCTGGATAGACAGGGAGGAGGCGCGTCGCCTTCTCGAGGAAATTCAGCGCGGGGACGTCAGGGTCCGCCTCACGGCGCGGATGGACTGGAAAACGGTGGAGGCTGCCAATGTGTACGGCTACCTGCCGGGTTCCGAGGAGCGCATTCCCGGAGGAACCGGCATCAGGTGGAAGGACAGGCTGATTGTGGTCGGCGCGTACTACGACGCCATGTCGGTGGTGCCGGCCCTGGCCCCGGGGGCGGAAAGCGCCTCCGGCGTCGCCGCGCTACTCGAGGTGATCCGTTCGCTGAAGTTGCATGGTTCCCGGTATTCCTTCCTCTTTCTGGCGACGTCTGCGCACTTCGAGGGCCTTTCGGGAATCAACGATTTCCTCTTCAGACATTCCCGGCGAAGCGATTATTTCAGGGACCGGATCCCCGAAGGCGACCGGATCGACTTCAGCCTGTTCGTCGGGCTGGACCTGTCCAGCCGCAGCAGACAGGTGGGCGGATTCGCAATGGGGACCTTCTACAACGCCCGTAAGGGGACGGACGAATACCTGAAGAACCTGCTGACGCCGTATTCCCACCGGTTCCGCGAATACAGCCGGGCGCTCTTCCCTGATGATGCGCGCTACGTGGACGTGGTGGCGCCGGCCAAGCGGCCATGGACGTCGTACATGCCGGTTCCCCTGGCCCTGGAAAGCGAGGCCGCGGTATTCGTCGGCCAGGAGGCGATGACGCTGGTCACCCTGTACGACGGTCGCGTTCGCACCGACACCCCGCTCGATCTTCCGGAGGCGATGGCCTTCGACCGCCTGACCGACCAGGTGCGGTCCGTGGCGGCTATGATGATCAGGGCGGGGAACGACCCGGGCTTCTTCCGGGAGACCCAGCTTCGGCTGATGGACCGCGGGCACCGTCTCTCCGGGCGAATCCTCTGGTTCGACCGGGACGTGGACTTCGCGATTCCCAGGGTGCCGGTTCCCGGCGCGCTGGTGACGTACAAGCAGCCGGGGCCGGGCAGCCTGGCCGGCGTCCGGACGCTGATGGTCACGCAGGCCACCAGGGGTCCGATCTATGAAGGCGCGCGCGCCCGCGGGCCTCGTTTCGGTTCCAGGGAGGAAGTGGCGCGGACCGGCCGGTTTGCGTTCGACGTCGTGAGGAACCGGTTTTCGAATCAGATTCTGGCGTACGAGATCGACGCGGAGGGGCGGATTGTCTCGGCGCCTGACATGGGCCGTGAAGGCGCCGGCTCGGATGGCAGAGAGGGGAAGTATCCCCTGCTTCAGGGATACGGCTGGTGGGACAACCAGATGATGGGCGTGCTGTTCAGGTGCCGGTCGCTGAGCCTGTTCGAGATTGTGGATTCCAGCTATCTTTCGGTGCTGGATCACATGAAGGTGCTGGGGAGGGACAACAGCGAGCCGATCGAGTACGGATTCCGATACGTGGCCAACCAGGGCCGGAAGGAGGGGAAGGTCACGCAGGCGTCGGTGGCATTCGCGCCGCCCGGGGAGCGGATCAAGATCCTGATGAGCAGCGGGCTGTTCGGAATCAAGTACCTGCTGATCAACGCGCCGGAAGACCTGTTGACCGATCCCGTGGCGCCGCGACAGGTGAACGCGGCAACCGTGAAGCGGTCCATGGGCGCCGGCTACGTCCCGGACGGAGATGCGATTTCCCTGCCGTCATACAGGGCGGCGCGGGATATGTGGATCGTGGACGACGTGCGGATGAAGCAGCTGGCGCGTTATGGTGTGGAAAACCAGCGGCTTTCCCGGTTGCACGACCGGGCCCGGGAGTCTCTGCTCGAAGCGGAACGCCACCTGGAAAACCGCCAATATGACCGGTTCATCGCATCGGCCAGGGAGGGCTGGGGGCTCGAGGCGCGAGGGTATCCCGAGGTCAAAGAGACGGCCAACGACACGGTCCGGGGCGTCATCTTCTATTTCGTCCTGCTGCTGCCGTTCTCGTTCTTCTGCGAGCGGCTGTTTTTCGGCTTTCCCGACGTCCAGAGGAGAATTATCGGATTTGCCGGAATTCTCATCGCCATGTTTCTGGCCCTGCGGTGGGTGCATCCCGCGTTTCAGCTGTCGGGGTCTCCATATATCATCTTTCTCGCCTTCGTGATCCTGTGTCTGGGCGGTGTGGCCATGGTGATCGTGGTGTCCAGGTTCGCGGAGCAGGTGCGGCGGCTGAAGCAGTCGGCGACGGGGGTCTACGAAGAGGACGTGGGGCGGATTTCGGCTACGATCGTGGCCTTTACGCTGGGGGTTTCGAATCTGAGAAAGCGGCCGCTGCGCAGCGGCCTGACCGCGGTGACGCTGACCCTGTTGACCTTTACGGTGCTTTCGTTTACTTCGGTTCAGACGTATCTGCGTTTCTACAAGCTGCCGAGGGACAACCGGCCGCCCTACGAGGGTGCGCTGGTGAGAGACCGGAACTGGAGAGGGCTGCAGCCCTCCGTACTGACCTATATCCGGAGCCACTTCGGGGGTTTCGCCCGGGTCGCGCCCCGGGCATTTTACATTTCGGAAAAGCGCGGCGAGCGGGCCTACGTCGACTTCGAGGAACCGGAGAGCGGCCGGCGGAGTTTCGCGAACGGCTTGCTGGGAGTATCGCCGCAGGAACCGGAGGTGCTGGGCATTGACCGGCTGCTGACGGCCGGCCGGTGGTTCCGGGAGGGCGAGCGCCACGCGGTCATCCTCCCGGGAGAACTGGCGGAACTCGTAGGAATCACCCGCGCGGACGTGGAAGCCGGCGGGGCGCGTGTGCGCATGCTGGGGGTGGAGCTTGCCGTTGTCGGCATTCTGGACTCCCGGGCCGTCGACAGGCTTGAGGACATGGACGACGAACGGTTGACGCCCATCGACACGACGATGGAGACCGCGGGGACGAGCGACTGGCGCAACCTGAGCCAGGATCCGAGGCTGATGGGCGCGGAGCCGATCGAGGCGTTTATCCACCTGGATGCGAGCAATACGGCGCTGCTTCCGTACGAGTTCGTGATCGAAATCGGGGGTACGCTCCGGTCGATTGCGATCACCGATTTCAGGGACGCGGAGGGCAACCCGAGCCGGGAGGTGCGGCGGCAGATCGAGGACTTCATGTCCCGGGTCGCGCTGACCATGTTCGTGGGTATCGACGACGAGGTGACGGTTTACAGTTCCATCGGGACCACCTCACTCTCCGGCATCGCGAATCTCTTCATCCCGCTGCTGATCGCCTCGCTCATCGTTCTGAATACGATGATGGGCGCGGTGTACGAGAGATTCCGCGAGATCGGCGTCTACTCGGCGGTAGGTCTGGCGCCCAGCCACATATCCGCGCTCTTCCTGGCCGAGGCGGCGGTGTTCGCCACGCTGGGCGCCGCGTTCGGCTACCTGATCGGCCAGGCGATGGCGATGTTCCTGTACGAACGCGGGGCGCTGGGCGGTCTGTCGCTGAACTATTCGTCGCTGTCCGCGGTTTCGTCGACCTTGCTCGTGATGCTGGCGGTGTTCCTGTCCACGCTCTATCCCGCCAGGAAAGCCGAGCAGATGTCGGTGCCCGACGTCACCCGGCGGTGGCAGTTTCCCCATCCCGACGGTGACGAATGGTCCTTCGACTTTCCGTTCACTCTGGCGGGATCCGAAGCCCTCGGGATGTATACCTATCTCTTTCGGTGTTTCGAGTCGTTCGGCGAAGGTTCCCTGGGCCGGTTCGTTTCGCGGAACGTGCGTTTCGGGTCCGAGCCGCTACCGGCCGGCACGGGGTATACGATCGCGCTGCGGATGTGGCTTGCGCCCTACGATATGGGGATCAGCCAGGACGTCCGGATGAATGCGGTCCCCACGGGAGAACACGATATCTACCGTATAGAGGTCCTGATCCATCGCCTGAGCGGAGACGTGAACTCCTGGCAGCGGGTGAACAGGGGTTTCCTGAACGACCTCCGCAAGCTCTTTCTGGTTTGGAAGACCATGCCTCCCGAAACCAGGGCGGACTACGCCAGGCAGGGCGAGGTTGAACTGGAAACGCCGGTGGGCCGTGCGGGCGTATCCTGATCGCGGCGGTTAAGGAACCCGACGAATGGCGAAACCTGCCGGGCAACGCGAAGCCGAGGTAGCCGGCACGAAGTTGGCGATACGGGGGGTTTCGGCACGCGCCCTGAGCGTAGGCCTGTGCATTGCCGCCCTGCACAATTTCTGGAGTCTGCACTCGCTCTATATCATCCGGGGATCGTGGCTGAACCGTACGCATTTCCCGATGGGCGTGTTCGTGCCGTTCCTGATCCTCGTCCTGGCAACCCCGGTCATCCGTCGGTTCGTTCCCAGAATGGCGATGTCCGGGCCCGAACTTCTGGTGGCGCTGTGTGCGGGTCTTGCGGGAGGTATGGTGCCGACGTTCGGTCTTTCCACGACCTGGATCGGCATGCTGGCCATTCCGCACTATCTCGCCACGCCCGAGAATCAATGGGGAGAGTACCTCCTGCCCAACGTGCCCGGGTGGATGGCGCCGTCCAACGCGCAGGGGGCCATGAGATGGCTCTTCGAGGGTCTCCCGCCCGGCGAAGGGGTTCCCTGGGGCGAATGGGCCGCCCCTCTGTTCTGGTGGACGGCGCTACTGGGCGGGTTGGCGCTGGTTTCCTTCTGTACGGTCGCGGTTCTGCACCGGCAGTGGTCGGGGCACGAACGGCTGGCCTATCCCATTCCCTCGGTGGCCGGGGACATGGCGGAAGGGGCCGAGGGCAGAGGCGAATGGGCCGGATTGTTGCGGAACCGTTTGTTCATTGCGGGATTGTCGGCCGCGCTGGCGATCAAAATCTGGAACCTGGCGCCCGCGTTCGTGCACGGGCTTCCGATGATCCGTTTGTTTCACCAGCAGCTGTGGGTGTACTTCACACAGTACTCCATGGTCCACGTGAGCCTGAATTTCTATACGATCGGGTTCGCGTATATGACGGGCCTGGACCTGCTGCTTAGTATCTGGCTGTTTCATCTCCTTTACATTATGGAGATCGCGGCGTTCGCCCGGATCGGACTGGGCATTGCGGGATTCTCCGGCGGGGACGTGTCGTGGCAGGGCGGCGGCGCGATGATGTGCTACGTGGGCCTGGCCCTGTGGACGGCCCGGGGGCACCTCGGTCGCGTGGTGCGGCGGGCGCTGGGCCGGACCGGCGGCGCGGAAGACGCCGGGGAGCTGATGCGGTACCGGTGGGCGGTGTGGGGTTTGGTTCTGGGGGTGGCCTTTGTCATCTGCTGGTTGCGGATGGCCGGTATGGGGGTGCTTCTGGCCACGGCGTTGACGGTGTTGCTGTTCACGAGCTACCTGGGTCTCGCGCGGATTGTGGCGCAGACCGGCCTGCTCTACGTCAACCTGCCCCAGAGCGGCCAGGGGCTCATTCTGGGGGCCGTGGGCGCGGCGTCCATTCCGGCGCCCGGTCTCACGGCCATGGCGTTTACCAATGTCTTCGCCAATGATCACATGGGCCTGTTCATGCCCGCTTTCGCGCAGATTGCGAAATTGGCCGAACGGGTGGAGCGCCACCGAAGGCGGCTGGGATGGGTTGTGGCGCTGGGCCTGCTCGTCAGCATTGCGACGTCGGTGGGGCTGACGCTCTATTGGGGGTATTCCGGCGGGGCGTACAATTTCGGCAGTATCGCGCTCTTCCGGCGGACGGTCCCCAGCGTGAACGGGTACGTGAGCCATATGCGCAGCCCCGATCCCGTTTACGCGGCGCCGTTTGTTCTCTTCGCGGCCGGCGCGGCGGGGATGGCCCTGCTGGCGTTCCTGCGATACCGGTTCAACTGGTGGCCGGTGCACCCGGCGGGGCTGGCCGTGGGCTATACCGGCATGACGAGGCACGCGGCCTTCAGCATCTTCGCTGCCTGGATCTGCAAGTTTATTGTGATCAAAACCGGCGGCATGCTGCTTTACCGGCGGACCGTGCCGTTCTTTATCGGGACCATTGTCGGATACGCGTTGTCCGTTCCCCTGGGTTACGTGCTGGACGTGATCTTTTTCCACGGGCAGGGGCACGCCGTACACGCGTATTGACGCAAATGGCAGGCCAACGCCTCGCCTGAAGGAGGGTATGATCCGATGCGTATTCCACCGGTTTACACGGAACTGAAGGATCTCAATCTCGACACGGAACTGGTTCGAAACGGCCGGCCGAACGTAACGATCGTGACGCCGGAAGGCGGGGTCTACGCCGGTCCGGCGGAACGAATTCAGGCGGCGATTCAGGCGCGGACCGGCGCGCGGACGCCCATTGAAGACGACACGTCCCCGGCGGGCGCCGCGCCGTTTTCAGGGCATGTGATCGTCCTCGGAAACCGGTCCAGCAGCCGTACGATCGAAGCGCTCTACAACCAGTACTTCACGCTGCTGGACCTGCGATATCCCGGTCCCGGCGGGTACGAGGTCCGGTCGCTGCACAATCCGTACGGCAATGGATTTAATGTGATCTTCGCGGGTGGCAGCGATGAGAGGGGCGTGGCCGCGGCGGCGGACGTGCTGGCAGGGAAGGTGTTGGACGCCAACGAAGACGGTGGCGGGCTTTCGCTGGGCTGGCTGATGGAGATCCAACTGGGGCGGGGGATCCGGGTTCCCGGGGACCTCCGTGAATTTGAGACGTGGGAGGCCTCGGCGGGATACGGGTCGGTTGGATATTTCGGGTGGAACAGCATCAGCAAGCGAATGGCGATGTACTACATGACCGGAGACGCCTTTCACGCGCGGGAAGCTCTCCGGCTGGCCTTTCCGGACGACCGGGCGATGGCGGAGATCACTGATATCGACGGGGAGCGGATCGAGAACAAGGACGAGCCGCTCAGCGGACCCTACCACTATAACGCGCACATGATGATTCTGTATTGGGACCTGATCGAGGAGAGCCCGGTTTTTTCGGACGCTGAGCGGCTGCGGGTCACGAACGCCTTCGCCGCGCAATTCGGCCACGCGCAGGACCAGGGCGCGAGGCGGCGGGTGGTGGAGAACGTGCAGCAGGGCGCGAGGGGTTTCGGAGACCCGCCGCAAAGCGTGGGGTCGCGGCACGGACAGTGGTCCGCGATTTCGCTCTACTGCCTTGGACGATACTTTCAGACCGGCTATCCGAGCGCACTCTGGGAGCAATCCATGGAGGCGGCCAGATGGCATTTCGCATCGCTGCACCGCCACGCCTGGGTGGACGGGGAACACGACAACCTGTTCTGGTACAATACGGGCATGGCCCCTGTCCTGAGTTATATGCTGATCACTGGCGACCGGACGCCCATGGAGAACGGCGTGATGACCACCCTGCTTCGCGGGCAGGAGATCCTCGCCTCGGGACGCGAACCCGACTGGGCCCTGAACTCCGCGTCCATCGGGCTTCTCAACAAGGCCGCCTATCTCACGGGTGACGGCCGTTACCGCGAATATCTGCGACGGACGGGGATGGACCTGGATATCTTTCGGCTGGGACAATCCTTCTGGCCTGAAGACGATATCGAGCCCACGCTGCCGGCGGACCTGGTGAACAGGTGGTCCATCCATCCGATCCCCGAACCGATGTGGCGGCAACGCGACAGCGGGTTGCCCCTGGAAAACTCCTTCCTGTTCGGCAGCTTTCGAAGCGCGGCCGATTCAACGGGAGATTTCATCCTGGTGAAGGGGATGAACGGCGCGTCCCGAAACGCGTACCATACCTTTGTGGTTCTGGAACTGCGACTGGATGGAAATACGCTGCTGGAAGGCTATCTGAACCAGGTGCTGACCCGTTCGGAAGGAACGGTGGAACCGGTGGTGGCGATGGATTCCGCGCTGAAGTACCGGGACGTGGTCGGGGGGACCGCCGTTATCGAAGCCGAGGCGCCGAGGGCGGCGTTTTGCACGTGGCGCAGGACACTGGCTCAGCGGGTGGGTCGGTACGCGCTGTTCGTGGACCACCTGACCTTCCGCGAAGACAGCGAGGAACTGGAGGTGGAGGTGTTGTGGCAGGGCAAGGGCGCTTGGGAGGCGCTGCCGGACGGCGGCGCCGTGCGACTCGGGGACATGGCGCAAGTCCGTACGTCGGATCCGGTGGAGACCGTCGTATCGGACGGCCAGGCGCGTATGGTCTGGCGGGGACGGGTAGAGGAGGGAGACGAGCGATACGCCTTTTCGCTGCTGGCAGGGAACGGGACGACGTGCGCGCGTTTGACCGAAAATGCCGCCGCACTCGCGCTTCCGGAGCCGGCCGTGGCCGTTGCGGGCGAGTACGAAGGACTCAATGGCGACCTGGTCGTGCTGGCTGGAAGCCACCTGCACGGCGTCAACCTCATCGGGGCTGCGCTTGGCGCACCCCTGTTCCACGCGAGCGCGCCCGTGCAGATCGACTGGGACTTTCGAAGCGGCGTCCTCGAGGTGGTTGCGGGTGAGGAGACGGAGATCCGGCTTGCCGTTGCCGATCCGAGTGCGGTCCGCGTCGGCGGAGGCGTCCCAGGTAAGGGGCAGAATGGCTCGGGCGCTATAGATTTCGTCGTCCAGGCAGGGCGGCATTCGGTATCCGGCGCGGCGCCCGAACCGGCCGCGCTCGCAAGGGCGACGGCGCGGCTCGAGCGCCTTCTGGAGCAGGGCCGGGATGCCAGACGGCAAGCCGCGGCTGCGCCATCGCCCGTTCTTCCGGATATTCCGTCCCTGCCGTCGGCATTCGCGACCGGCGTGAGTGGCGCCGTGGTGGACCTGGTCGCGGTTGATTCGGGCGGGCAAACGCTGATCTGCGCGGCAGAAGCACAAAACGTGCACGTCCTGTCGCAGGAGGGAGATATCCGCAGGACCCTGCGGACGGATGGTCCCATCCGTCTGCTTCACTGGTGGGGCGAGCACAATCTGATCCTGGCGGGATGCGTGGACGAAAAAGTCATCGCGTTCGATCCGCATACGGGGGTTCGGAAGTGGGCGTTCACGTCGGAAGAAGACCCGGCCGTGTTCCGGGCCGCAAAACCGTACTGGTTCAAGACCGCGCCGGGGCACGCGGGCGTCCACGGACTCCATTCCGGCGGTTTTCTGGACGGGAAAAGCCAGGCATTCGTAGGCAGCGCCTGCACGCTCGAGATACTGGATGAGGACGGGAATCTCGTGAAGCGGCTTCCGGTGTTCTGGGGGCCGGGTTCCCGGTTCGCCCTGATCGACGGTCCTGAAGGAAGTATCGATCTGCTGATCGCGCGGCAGCCCACGGACTCGCACGCGATGGCGGTTGTGAACAACCGCGAGCTGGATCCGAAGCAGCGCAGCTTCCGCGACGTGCCCGAGGGCCACACGAATATCGGCGGGTGGGCGTGCATGAGCCGGAAGCACATTTTCTACGAGGACCTGGACGGGGACGGCAGGAAGGAAGTGGTGAGCGAGATCAATGGGACATGGAACCGCGTGACGGTGTGGACGGAAGACGGGCGCGCGCTGCACAACGTCCACCTGGGCCCGGGGGAGCGCATTCCCACGGACAATGTGCGGGACTTCGACGTTGTCGATCTGGGAGGAGACGGAAGGAAAACGCTCCTCGCGGCGCTTTCGGGCGGGCTCGTACTCGCCCTGAATCACCGATGCGAAAATGTCTGGTCCAGGCGGCTGCCTTCTCCGCCTGCGGTAATGGCGGCGGTCGGGGCCGGTGTTGACGCCAGGGTCGTGGCCGGCTGTGAAGACGGGACGCTGGTCGTCCTGGACGGCGGCGGAGACGTCGTCCAATCGGGCAGGACGAACGGGAGGCCGACCTGCATAGAGACTGTGGACGAGACCGTTGTTACGGCGACGGACCAGGGGGAGATCACGGCGTGGCGGATGGGCGCCCTCCGGTGATCCCGACGCCGCGACGGAGGAAGAAATGGACACGGATCGACGTTCGACCGGACTGAAAATCGACAAGTTAAAGCCGACGCGCCTGGAGACGGTGCTGGCGGCAGACGGCGAACCGGCAGGGAAGATCGTCATCGGGGATACTCCCGCGCACGAACGGCAGGCGGAGCGAATCGCGACAAGGATTGAGGCGGCCACGGGCGCCCGTCTGCCCGTGGTCCGCGCCGGCGACGTGTCGGCTTCGAGTGGACTGCTCGATACGCACGTGGTTGCCCTTGGGAATATGGCCGACAACCCGTTCATCCGCTGGCTGTATTACCAGTGGTGGGCCATTGAAGACCTCTGTTATCCCGGCGAGGAGGGCTATACGCTCCGGACGCTCCACAACCTTCTGGGAAACGGGAGGAACGTTGTCCTTCTGGGCGCCAGTGACGAGGACGGGCTGGACCGGGCGGCGTCCCGGTTTCTTTCCCGGGTCGGTAACGGCGAAACACTGCGTCTGGGGTGGCTGATGGACGTTGCGCCTGGTCCGGCCTTCGATTCGCTCACACGTCCGCCGGACGGGTGGCTCGACGAGCGGCGGGAGGACTACATCCGGCAGGTCAGCCAGCCGCATGCCTCTAAAGCCGGGGCGGGGCATGGGATGGTCACGGAGGCGGGAAGGCAGGGATTCGCGTATCACCGGACGGGGTTCGAGGTCTATGCGATGGCGCTCCGGGAGGCGGTGGATGCGCATCTGAAGATGGGGGAACACGGGGTAATGGCCCATTTCAACGTGTGGTGGCTGGCGGTGATCTGGGACCTGATCGAGGAGAGTCCGGTGTTTTCGGACGCGGACCGCCTGCGGATCACGGGTTATCTGCTGTGGTTGATGGATTCGCACGAAGGCGCGTATAACCGGTTTTTCCGTGAGGGCGTGGGTCACCGGATGGTGCGTCAGAACCACCAGACGCTGGTGGGCCTGTCGTCTTGGTTCGCGGGGCGTTACTTCGCGACGCACTACGGGATGCCGGAGGCGGAGGAGTGGCAGGCGGCGTCGGCGGACCTGTTCAAGGGGCAGGCGGCATCGTTCAAGCCCACCGAGGACGCGAATGCCTACCAGTGGACGACACTGGACCATCTCCTGACCTATACCCTGGCCAGCGGGGACGAGACGTACGTGGAAAACGGGAATTGCCGGCGGTCGCTGGACCAGGCCGTGTTGTACTGCAACAACCGGGGCGCCATGCCGCCGTTCGGAGACTCCGGGGGATGCCAGGTGCCGCCGCCCGCGAGTTTCCTGGTGAAGGCGGGGCACGTGCTGGGCGACGGACGCGCGGAGTTTCTGATTCGCACGCGGTCGGACCGGGTTTCGCTCATCCACGGATTCGAGAAATATTTCGGCGACGGCCTGGCGCCCGAAACGCCCTCGGACATGGCCGGCGTGCGGGTGCTGGAGGTCGCGAAGGGGTATTACGATTTCGCCGCCGACCCGAAAGCGCGCCCGTCGGAGGTGAAGCCGCTGAATCTGCCGCGCGAAGAGGCGTTCGACACCCTGTGTTTCCGCGAGGGATTCGACCGTGACGATCAGTACCTGATGCTGCACGGCATTTCCTACGGGAACCACGGGCACGACGACGGAAACACCATCGTGGAGTTTTCCGCGAACGACCGTGTGTTCCTGGTGGATGCATCTTACACGGAGGGCCCCACCCTGAAACATCACAACGGGGTGACGGCGGTACGGAACGGAGAGCCGTGGGAGGTGCCCGCGCTGTGCCGGCTGGAGGGCCTGGCCGACCTGGAACGCGTGGGAATCAGCCGGTCGTCAATGGAGGGAGAATGGGGCGCGCGGTGGACGCGGAACGTGGTCTGGCGCAAGGGGCGCTTTTTCGTGATTGTCGACGAAATCGAGGCGACGAAGGCCGGGACGTTCGCGCTTGAGTGCAACTGGCGCACGCTGGGGACGCCGTCGCTGGACGGGGACCGGCTGGAGGCCGTGCAACGGGACCCGGACAGCGGGCGGGAGGACCGGTTTGTGCTGGAAGGCGTTGGCGGCGACCGGGTGACGATGGAACGCGACTGGGAGGCCTTCGGGCACTGGTGGAAGGAATATCCGTATTCGGACGATTTCGTGAATATCCTTCGGCAGTCCGTCAGTCGCGAGATGGCGGCGGGCGACCGGCACACGTTTATCAATCTTTTTTATGCGACGAATGACGCGAAACCGCTGGACGTCCGGATGCGGCGCGTCGGGGAGACCGCGGTCCTGATCGAGGGATCGGAGGGGCGGATGCTGGTTGGGACGGGAGGACCGGACGGAGCTCTTGCGGCGGGGCCGATTTCGGGTGAAGCCGACGCCTACGTGATTGGAGAGGGCTGGTTCGCCCTGTGCGGAGGACGGCGGTTGTTGCGCGGAGAAACGACGCTTTTCGAATGCGACCGCCCGGTATCGGTTGAAGTCGATCTGGAATCGGGCGCCGGCGTCTCGGATACGAGGGAAAGCGCAGGCGCGACACTGTTCGGTCAGCGACGAACGCTTGCCGAAGGGAGACACCGTCTGAGCGTGCCGACCGAGGACGCCGATACCCCTCTCGATGGGATATGGGACCTTCCCGAGTGGGAGACCGGCGCCGGGAGGCGCGTGCGCAGGGTTTCAGGTGCGGAATTGCGCAGCATCTGGTCGCACGACTTCGGGTCCGCTGTCCGATGCGCAGCGCGCCGCGGCGGCGGCTCGGTCGCAGGTACGCAGGACGGGCGCGTGATTGCGTTGACGCCGGAGGGAGATCCCGACTGGACCTTTCAGGCCGGGGACGCGGTACTTTCAGTGTGTGCGGCGGGGCGGCCCGGCGACGTTGACGCTCCGGTGGCGGTTGGGGCGAACGACCGACGCCTCACCTTCCTCGAGGGCGACGGCGTCGAGCGATGGTCCCACAGGTTCGAGATTTTCCGCGGCGGATGGGCATGGTATACCCGGAATTCCTCCGTCGAAGTGGTCAAAGCCGCGGACCTTCGCGGCACAGGACGGCCGGACGTCCTCGCCGCGGTCACGGACCGGCAACTCCACTGTTTCGACGCGGACGGCAACAAACGCTGGAATTTCTTCATCTACGGAATTTTCGATCCGTTCTGCCTTGCGGACGTGAACGGGGACGGCCTCCCCGAGGTGGTCGGCGGCCCGGGCAGGATTTCCTGCGGGGGGACCTGCTACGTGCTGGATGCGGATGGTGGGGAGATCGCCAGCAACGGGCTGGACGGGTGGCCGTCCATGCTGCCGGGATGCGACGTGTATCTTTACGGGAACGGCGACAATCTGATCGCGTGCGGAACGACCCGTTCGAAGGTCCACGCCCTGAGGCTGGAAGGAGCGTTCCTGACGCCCCTCTGGACCCGCGACGTGGGCGAAGAGGTGCACGCGGTCGCAGCGGTCGACATCGATGGCGACGGGAGGCCCGAGGTGGCGGCCGGGTCGGACTGTTTCTACCTCTATCTTTTCGATGAAGACGGTACGGAGCGATGGCGCCGCAATCTGCAGGCCCCCGTGAGGCGGGTGTTCGCCGCCGACGTCAACCGCGACGGCGCGCCGGAGGTCGCCGCCGGGTGTGAGGACGGAAGCGTGTGGATCCTGGACGGAGATGGAAACACGCTGGCCGTCCACCGCGCGGAAGCGAAGATCCACGCCCTGACGCCTCAAGACGAAGGCCGCCTCCTGCTCGGCTGTTCCGACGGGACCCTGTCACTGCTGGGGTTGTGATGTTGGGTGACAAAGGGGTTTGGTTCTGTTTACCTCAGGCTGGTGCCAAACATTGAATCCATCCGTCGGTCAATCCAAGGGCATTTTAGGATGGCTGAATCGAGAGGTGAGATGCGGTCTAGGACCGACATTCCAGAGAGCGGTCGTTTTTCGTACAAGTACCTGGCTACGGAAGAAAGAAAAAAGCAGCACGTCGAAGTGTTGGCCAATAAAACGCAATAATTCTCAATGCTAAATTTGATTTCGACTCTTTTATTTGACTTATCAGGCCATACGTCATGCCTGCGATTTAGCGAATAATTCGGTCTGCTGAGTGAAGTTCGGCAGTTCAACGGAATCACCAGAGCAAATTTTCTCATAAATTGACTTCATTGTATCACAACACATTCCTTTAGGCAGAAAACGAAAAGCAGAGGCTGCCAGATAATCAATCCGCTCTTCAAAAGCTAACCATCGCCTTCGTTCGTTTTCAGCGACTGAACCAACTGTATTTGAACCTGCAAAGATGTCAATTACAAGGTCTCCTGGATCGGTCAGGTATCGAATGAAAAATTGAGGTAGTCTTGAGGGAAACCTTGCGGGATGACCCTTGACGCCTACAGCTTTGCAGCCACCCAGATAGGGTCCGTTGGATTCGGTGTTTGGAATGTGCAGCAGATTGGATGGGATTGCTCCACCATTATTCTTGGCAAAACCGATACTTATGTCGTGTCCTGACGGACGTTTTTTAGCAGAATAAAACGCTTCGGGATCCTTTAGTAGTTTTTTCATACGCGCACTGTATTCCGTCAGAACCTTTGATACGTCAGCTTTAGGCCATTGAGTCTTGCTAAACCACCACACAGTATTGACAGCGTCTTTCGCCCTTATCTTTCTTTTGTTTACCCATTCAATCGGGCTGGGAAGTTTGGACGGATTGTACCAGTAAAAATCCTCAGCGAGGTGGAATCCCAAGTTGTCACAGAAGTGAATCGGAATGCGAAAATTATATAAGCTACGTGTTGGCAATCCTTTTCGGTAAGCGCCGCCCAAATCAAGTACAAAGCTCCCATCATCACGCAACTTAAGGAACACGACTCGCGCGAATTCTGATAACCAATCGATGTATTCGTGTTGTTCCTTATTACCATATTCTTTTTGACGCTGGAGGGCGAAAGGTGGACTGGTAATTACGAGATTCACACTGTTATCAGGTAGCTGTGACAGGAGTTCCCGCGAATCTCCGCAGAATGCGGCACCCATTTCAGTGGAATAAGTAGGGGCACGCTCAATCTTCGCCTTTTTATCCTTGTAAGGCATAACTGCTCCCCTGCTTTCATCGACTTCCAATGTCTAAAGGGGTTGACACGATGCAGTATCATCCGGATAGAAAAATTCTGTTGAAGTTACTCCCTTACATCAGAAAATACCAAGAGCTGGCGTCGAAACACGGTATTGACGACATTTTTCAGGACAATGGGGGTAAACTACTGCAGGTTCTACTAATAACAGGATTGAGGGTCATACCAGGCAGAGAAGGGAATGATGCAAGAGACTCTGAAGGCAATGAATTCGAGCTGAAATCTGTCAATATTCTCTTAACCAAAAGCTTCTCAACGCATCATCATCTTAATCCGAAGATCATTGCAAAGTACCGTCAAGTGGATTGGATCTTTGCAGTCTATGAAGGCATCGAGATCCAAGCCATATATCATCTGTTGCCTCAAGACCTCGAGTTTTATTTTGTCAAATGGGAGAAGAAATGGCACGACGACGGAGGAAGGGATATAAACAACCCGAAGATTCCGATAAAGTACGTAATTGAGCAAGGGAATTTGGTATACACGAGATAATGGATGTCACCTATGGAAATATACTATACATATGTTCAACTCGCAAGGGAAAAATCCCCGTTTTTCGAATAACGGGTGCATAAATCTTACAAGCGATTCAATAGGTTTCCCCAATCACTCAAAGTGGATAGAGAGACACGGATTCTGTCAGCCGAGTTACGTTTTTTTGCCGGTGTGATTGATGATCGCGAAATGGATTACCAAGATAGGGCAACAAAGACTTCCCTCGTTGGATCCGTTCATCGAAAAACGAGAATCGCTCTATTGCAACGGAGAGGGCGAGTTGCACCTGCAAAATTGCGTTCGGTATTTAGCCAGGCAGAAGACAGGCGTCTCGACGCACCAGATGTAACCGATTTCGCCTTTCACAGGAGACTTGCATGCCGGAAAAACTGTGTGTCGGAATTGTCGGATGTGGCGGGCAGACCCGCCTGAATCTCGCGCCGGGCATCGCCCGCGTCGAATCGGCGCGTCTCGTCGCGTGTGCGGACGTGGATGAGGCCAGGGCGGTCAAGCTGGCCGACGAATTCCGGATCGAGAATGTGCACGTCGATGCACGGGAGGTCACCACCGCCGCTGGCGTGGACGCGGTGATCGTGGCCGTCCCGCACCGGTTCCTCAAGGACGTGGCGCTTTCGTCGATCGCCGCCGGGAAGCACGTGTTTATCGAGAAGCCGATGGGGCTCAATGCGGCGGAGGGCGCCGAGGTGGTGGAAGCCGCTGAGAAGCGGGGCGTGGTGGCGATGGTGGGTTACTGCATGCGCTATTCGCTCAGCCGGATGTACATCAAATCCCTGCTGGACCGGGGCGCGGTGGGAGACGTCAGCTTCGTGGCGGCCGGCAAGGGCGGCGGTCCGCTGGGCGGATGGCTCGGGGGGCCCTGGTCGGAAGGCGGCGGTCAACTCCTCTTTCTGGGCTCCCACCTCACCGACCAGGTGCTCTGGATGACGGACGACGAAGCCGAAGCCGTTTCGGGGACCGTACGATGGAACGCCGGCGGCACGGACGAGACGTCTGCCTACACCGTGCGCCTGAAAGGGGGCGCCGTGGCCACGTTCTCGGTGTCCCAGGCCTCGGGGGTCGGGTACGATTTCGTGGACATTTTTGGAACGCGGGGACGCGTTCGGGGCGACTGGAAGGGCGACGTCGTGACCGTGGAGAGCCGGGCGATTCCCGAATACGCGCACCCCACCGTCCTGCGCATCCCGGGCGACAATCTCGAAGAAATGTGTTACCGCGAGTTGGCCGCGTTCGTAGACGCCACGCGATCGGGAGCATCTGCTCCCATCCCGGCGTCGGACGGCCTGCGCGTGCTCCGGATCCTGGATGCGGTCGTCGCGTCGTCGAATGAGGGAAAGTGGATCGAGGTTTAGCAGCAGTCCGTTGAAAAAGTCGCTCTGCAGGCGAGGGCGAGTCATTGTGGCCGAAGACAAGGCGCGCGACCGACGCGCATCCCTGGATTCGGGGAGGGAGCGCAACGCCGTAGTTCGGTCACAAGGACCGGACGCAGACCGGATGGACTTTTCCAACGGGCTGTTAGGGGCGGAGACCGAAAATCGGCTCACACGGAGACACAAAGACACAAAGGGAACGAACAGTTGTCAGCCGTCAGTGATTAGCAGTCAGCTTGAAGCAAATTCGAAAGATCAGATTCAACATCCACATCTCCCCAAATTCCCTGCCTCCGGCGGGTTCCTTTTGAAGCGACCAAAAGGAACCAAAAGTCGCCGCTGGGCGCCTGCCTGCCGGCAGGCAGGCGGGGCCTGCTATATGCATAGCGCGAATACCCACACAGGAGGCACATGACCCTCTGGCCTGACACCCTTGGTGCCACATCGAACCGCGTTGCTGGACGGATCAGCGCGCTCTGCTCTGAAAGTCCTCCCGTCAGGAAATGCCTTCGTAGACCGATCGGCGTCTGAACGATGAGGACAGGCGTTAGCAATCAGCTTGAAGCAAGAAAAAGGGCTTGAAAAAAGGGAAGTTTGGGGGTTGTGGATCATATTCCTACAATACAGGACATACACGTGCCAGCCGTAGAGCAGAACAATTGGAGAGATCACAGCGTCATCCGACTGAACCCTGATGGGGATCGGGTCGAACTCCCTGCGGGTTCGCAGATTGTCACCGAGAGCTGGAACCGGGTGACGGCGGTGCCGCACGTCGTCTACATGCCGGAAGTGGACCGGGTGCTGATGCTGCTGAGCTGCGACTACCCCGGTAGCCCCTGGGTGCATTTCGCCATGGTGCTGTTCAGCGACGACCTTGGCGCCACCTGGAGCGATCCGGCCTACGTGCACACCGACGAAAAGGGCAACCCCGCCTGCGGGCTGGGGCACGGGCTGACCAACCTGGGGGGCGGCAGGTTGATGCTGTATTCGTGCCACCCGCCGGCGAGGTGGTTCAGCGACGATTACGGAGCGACGTGGGGGGACACCGTGCCCGTGGAGCCGGCGCCGAACGGGAGAACGTGGATGGCCTGGGACCCGGTTCTGGTGGACAGAGATCCCCAGACGGGACGGGTAACGCGCCTGATGGAAAGCGGCTACTGGGGCGACGCCGGGACCATGGACTCGCAGGCCTACGTCAGATTCAGCGAGGACGGCGGCCGAAACTGGACCGGTACCCGTCACGTGCCTGAGTTCGAAGGCGTCAACGAGGTCTGCCCGATTCGAGCGGAAAACGGCGATATTGTCGCAACCTGCCGGACGGACCCCCCGGAGGCGCTCAAGCCCCATCGGTTCGATCACTATGAAGGGTTCGGCGTCTCCATCTCCCGGGACAACGGCTGCACCTGGAGCGAGGTCCGGCAACTCTACGACTGGGGGCGCCATCATGCCAGTCTGGCGCTACTGCCTTGTGGGCACATTGTCGCTACATACGTGGTTCGGTTGGGCTATCCGGACACCGTTGACGGGTTTCCGCGCTTCGGCATCGAGGCGGTTGTGAGCCGCGACAACGGACAGACGTGGGATTTGGACCGCCGCTATGTCCTTGCCGAGTGGACCGGAAACAGGAAGGGATCGCCCTCGCCCTCGCAAAAGCTGCGCTCCGGCGGCTGGCATGCAAGCCCGCACACCACGTCCACTCTGGTGCTCCCGGACGGCTCGATCCTGACCGCCTACGGGACGGGGTATCGCCAGCGGGACGATGCCTTCGGACCCGGACTGTACGGGCCGCGGGACGTCGGCCTGGTCAGATGGAATATCGAAAGAGAATAGATTCGCCGCGCCGGCTGCATCGCCGCGTTTCTGCAACATCACTGAAAGAGCCGGTTCGGCACAGCGAAAGGGGCGGGTATGATCAGCGATCAACAGGTCGAATTCTTCCGGACATTCGGCTTTCTTCCGCTGCGCGAGGCGTTCAGCGGGGAGGAGATGGCCGTCATCGGCGACACGTTCGACGACATGCTGGAAAGAGACCGGGAGGGCCGGCCTTTTCCGGGCGAGCAACGACAGGCGCTCTATGGCATCGCCGAGCGCAACCCTCTGCTGACGGAACTCGTCGAGGACGACCGCATCTATGAAACCGTGGGGCGCCTGCTGGGTCCCGGGTTTCACTGGCTGTGTTCCGAGGGAAATCTGTACGTGGGCAAAACGGAATGGCATCCCGACGGCAGCCGGCTGAATTATCCGCCGATGAAAGTCTCTCTGTATCTGGATACCCTCACAAAGACCACGGGGTGCCTGCGGGTGATCCCCGGATCGCACCGGCTGCCGTTTCACGAGGCGCTGAGGCCCATCGAAAAGATGGGCGTGCCTGGCGCGGACGTGCCGTGCTATTTCCTGGAATCCAGTCCGGGAGACGTTCTGTTCCTGAATATGAACATCTGGCATGCGACGTACGACGGGGCCGTGGGACGACGCCATCTGGCGCTGAATTTCGTTCCCGAGGCCACGGAAGCCGAGCACGTCGAGATCCTGACGAGGAACCACCGGGTCCTGATTGACCTGATGGAACGGTTCCAGTACAGCCAGCCGGGCCGGGCCTTTACCGACGACTTTCTGAACAGCGAAAAGCCGCGTATCCGCCGCATGGCCGCGAAGTGGGTGGAACTCGGACTGCAATAGACCTGGCGGAGGCCCTTGGGTGACCGGAATGCGCAAAGAAATCCTGATTTCCGAACGGGACGGTTTCGCCAGAAGAAACTTTCCCTGTACGATGAAGATGGGCTTTGAACCGGGCGAGTTCCCGGCGGACGGTCCCGCGCGAATGCTGGACGCGGAAGGCGAATCCCGTCCCGTCCAGGTGGACGTCCTGGATTCTTGGGACGACGGCAGCATGAGGACCGCGGAGGTCTCGTTTCCGGCGCGGCTGCCTGCCGGGGGGGAGGAAGTCCTTGTGTTCGAGTTCGGAGACGGGACGCCGCCGCCCCCGCGGCAGACGAACCCGATCAAGGTCCGCGATCGCAAGGACCCGATCGAGATTCAGCAGGGGCCCGTGATCTACCAGGTCCGGAAATGGCGTTTCAACTTCGTGGAAAACGTGATCTTCGACGGCAGGGCGTTTCACGGACCGGGCGCCCCGGGCCCCGCGCTCCTGCGCAAGGACGGCAGGATCCTGTTCCCGTCCGGCGAGGTCCGGATCGATATCCGGACGCGAGGTCCCCGCACGGCCCGCCTCCGAGTGGACGGGACCTACGGCGGCGGATATGCGTTTGTCGCGCATCTGACCTTTTATTCGGGGGTCTCCTGGTTCAGGGCGGAACACGAGATCGTATCGGGCGATGTGTCGCAAATTGCGTCAGTCGTCGTCGAAAGTACCTTCAACCTGCCGGATGCGCCGCTTGTCTGCGCGTTCGGAGCACGCCAGCGGGTCGATGGCGAGGGCACGAGTTGGGCCGTGGTGACAGACAATGCGGCAACCGTGGACGTCGCGGCGGTGGGCGCATGGTCCGGGAAGGACGCCGTCCGCTACGAAGTCGAAGCCAACGGGCGCTTCCGGACGCTGTTTCCATGTCTCGAGAAACCCGCGATCCTGTATATACATTACCTGACGACGCCCCCGATGGACCATCATCACACGCCGGCGGCAGCAATGGCGACGGACCCGGAGTGCCGGGTGATGTAAGGCAGCTGTCAGCGGTCAGCTTTCAGCCGTCAGCTTGAAGCAAAAGACGAAGATCAACGTCCACGTCTCCCCAAATTCCCTAAAGGCGGGGAGAGGGTAGACGTAAGACGGGAGATGAGCTATCGCCCGCCGCCGGACATTGATACGGCCAGCCGAAATTTAGCCGCGATGTGCGCGAAACCCTCACCCCCCGGCCCCCTCTCCCACGGGGAGAGGGGGAGCAGACAGATTGAAGCAAAACCAGGAGACCCGGAGCAGTTCACAGTTCCCCCCCTTCCCCCCGGGAAGGGGGATAGGGGGTAGGTCGGTGGGGCGGTGAGCGGTGAGACGTTAGACGATATGAATGCCTCGTGCGGTTTCATTTTTTGCCAAAGGCATAAAGGAACATCCAGTCAGGCAATGACGTCCTCTACCCTCTACCGTCTTACGTCTTACCGATTTCAGGTTTTTCATCTACCGTCTTACGTCTCACGGGTTTTCTTGCGTGCCACAATCGCATCTGCAATTTCGTTCGAAAGGAGTTACAGGATGATTGGGATTCTGGTCTTTGTAGCGGCGGTTTCGCTGCTGTTGGCGTCCTCGCGTCATGCCGCGGCCCGGCAGCCCGAGCTCGACGAGACGCCCGCGCGGCCCGGCGAGTGGGGGTTCCGCCCCGCGGACGGCAGCGTCTCCAAGGTGACGCCGCCCGGGTTTTCCTGGCGGCCGCAGAAGAATGCCGCGAGCTACGACCTTCAGTGCGCGCGGGACAGCGGCTTCGGAGACGTGGCGTATGAAGCGAGCGGCGTGACGTTCAACGTCCACTGTCCGCCACAAACTCTGCCCGCGGGCTGCTGGTTCTGGCGATTCCGCTTTCACGACGAGTCAGGTGCGGTATCGGAATGGAGCCGGGAGCGGGCGTTTACGATTGCAGCAGATGCAAACGCGCTTCCGCTGCCCTCGCGCGAGGACCTGCTGGCGCGCATTCCCGCGGGTCATCCCCGGCTGTTCGTACGGCCGGAGCAGATACCGGAACTCCGGCGGCGCGCCGAAACGGACCTGGCGGACAAATACGAGGGACTCGTGGCGGCCTCGGAGAAGCTGCTCGAGAATCCGCCGCCCACCGAAGAGCCGCCGCTCTACCCCGAAGGCACCGTGCGCCTGAGCGAGGAGTGGCGGGCCATCTGGTGGCCGAACCGGGAGTATACGATTGCCGCTCTGAACGGCGCGGCGACCCTGGCCTTCACACGGTTGCTGGGCGGGCGCGAGGAGTACGGGCAACTCGCCCGGGAGATCCTGATGGCCTGCGCCGAATGGGACCCGAAAGGGGCGACGGGATTCAAATATAACGACGAAGCCGGAATGCCCTACGCGTACTATTTCTCACGGACGTACAGCTACCTCAACGATCTGCTGACGGAGGACGAGAAGAAAACGTGCCGGCGGGTGATGAGGGTCCGGGGGAAGGAAATGAACGCGCATCTGAATCCGCGCTTCCTCTGGCGTCCGTACGGGAGTCACGACACCCGGTCCTGGCACTTTCTGGGGGAGGTGGGCATCGCGTTTCTGGACGAGATTCCGGAGGCGGCGGACTGGGTCTGGTTCGCCGCGAACGTGTTCGCCAACACGTACCCGGTCTGGAGCGATGACGACGGAGGCTGGCACCAGGGCATGGGCTACTGGCGGAGTTACATTCAGCGGTTTACGTGGTGGGCGGACGTCATGCGCGAGGCCATGGGCGTCGACGCCTTCGATAAGCCCTACTTCTCAAAGGTCGGCTACTATCCGATGTACCTCCAGCCGCCGGGTACGCGGGGAGGCGGTTTCGGAGACCTGACGGCGCATCTCGTCTCCGCGCAGAACCGGGGCGTGATGGCCCTCTTCGCGGCGATGGCGCAGAATCCCTACTGGCAGTGGTACGTCGAGGCGCACGGTGAGTTGCCTTCCGAGCCGGGTTATATCGGCTTTGTCAGGGGCGCGCTGCCCCGGGTGGCGGCGAAGCGGCCGGTCGACCTGCCCACGTCACGCGTTTTCCGGGGCACGGGCCAGGCCGTGTTCAATACCAATCTGGAGGATGCCCGCAACAACGTGGAGCTGATCTTCAAGAGCAGTCCGCTCGGGTCTCACAGCCACGGGTACGAAGCCCAGAACGCCTTCCTTCTCTATGCCTTCGGGGAACGGCTGCTGATCCGTACGGGCAGGCGGGACATCCACGGCAGCGAGCATCACAGGCGCTGGATGCACCATACGAAGTCGGTGAACTGCATCACCGTCAACGGGGACGGGCAATTGCCGAATTCCAGCGACGCCCAGGGCGAAATCCTGGAGTTCCACACGTCGGCGCATTTCGATTACGTATCGGGAGAGGCGTCCCCCGCGTACGCCGGAAAACTGGAGCGGTTCACCCGCCGCATCCTGTTCGTGAAACCGGAAGCGGTTCTCATCTTCGATACGGTGCGCGCGCCAGAGCCCGCGAGCTTCGAGTGGCGGCTGCACGCGCCCGTGGAGATGGACGTCCGGAACCAGCGGGACGTCCGGGTGGTCAACGGGGCCGCCGGTTGCCGGGTGTCGTATCTGTGGCCGGACGCGTTGAAACTGGACCAGACCGACCGGTTCGATCCTCCGCCCCGCGCCCGTATCAAACTGGTGGAATATCACCTGACGGCGACGCCCTCCGCGCCTGCCCGCGAACGCACATTCGTGACGCTTCTCAGGCCCCACCGCTCCGCGGACGTGTTGATCGGCGAGGCGGAACTGGCGGAAATCGACGACGGGTACGCGGTCACGATACCCCTGGCAGAAGGCAGCGCGGGCGTACTTCTGCAGGCGTCCGGAGGCAGCGTCCTGGAAGGGGCGGGTCTCAGGACCGACGGCGAGGTCGGCGCGGCCACGTTCGATGATCAGGGAGAGGTCAAAGAGACGTTTGTGGCGTCAGGCACGGTAATAGAAGCTCCCTGATTACCGTCGACAAAAAGAGAAGATGCATTTGCGTTTCGGTCAATTCTGTTGGATATTGGCTTTGCGAATTTATCTTTGTCCGATCGGTGCAGGCCATCGCCGATCATTTCGTAAACGGACGGGAGATGATTTCGGAGAGGGTATGGAATGAGAATCAACCTGGAGAAGATGTCCGAACAGGAGCTCACCGATCTGAACAACCGAATTGTCGCGCGCATCAAGTTCCTTCGCGGACAACGGATACACCGGGAGATGCTGAAGTTCGGGATCGGGGAGAGAGTTGCCTTCAAACCCGAAGGCGGTCACTGGATCACAGGCGTATTGACGAAGTACAACCGGAAGACTGTCAGCGTCATCACGGATGCCGGTGAGCGTTGGAACGTAGCGCCGGGTTTCCTCCTGAGGGCTTCGGAAGTCGAAACCGGAGACGAAAATTCAGCAGTGTGACTGCACGATTCGAGAAAGAACACGGCAACGTTCCCAATGTCGCATTCCTTCCGTTAGCGGCAGAGCCATGACACAGAACGATCCATTTCGTATTGTGCTATCGGACGCGGGTCGTGACCCGGGTGCGCCACACCAGTTGGAATTCTTCGCACTACTGAATCTTGGTCTGGTGCAGTCATTGGCCAGCGGAATTCTCGGTGCAACAGAAGCCATTCAGCGCTTTTACCACTCGGACAACTGTCTCTACGTCCGAAGGCAACTTCGAAACCGCGAGGCCAACGCGGTTATGAGCCGTGGAGTGCAATTGCCCGATCTTTTTGAAAGTTTGCCTGCAGAGGAGGCGCAGCGCGAATTCCTTCACGAACTCGAGATGATGCGGTCTCTGTGTCTGAAGCTCCTCGAGAACGTACGATCGCCCTCCGCTACGGGTCGTGCGACTGCATCGGGATCGCACAGAACACCGGCCTGACTCTTGACGTGATATAAAGAGATTTTCTATTTTCGATCTCCCTCAGACGACCTGTGCCGGGGGATTCTTTGAGGTGAAGGCAATGTCCGAAACCGGAGGACGCAGCGCGCGAAGGCGTAAGCAGGAATCGTACGATATCGAGATTGTGAACAAGGAGATCCCCAGGTTGAAGGACCTCTGCCTGGAGACGGACCTGTCGAAGGACGTGCTGGTCGTCCCGCCGGAGGGTGAAGGCGGACAGCAACCCGCCCGGCGAATCGCGCAGGCGCTGGGAAGCGCGGCGGAAGTGCGGCCCGCGTCGGAGGTTGGCGAGTGCGATTGGGATTCCGCGCATATCGTTGCCGCGGGCAACGTGTTCAGCAACCGGGCCGTCCGGCGTCTGGGGATGAACTTCCACGCGTGGACCGACGAGTACTATCCGGGCGGGGACGGGTACGAAGTGAGAACGGTCCACAATCCCTTCGGGGCCGGCCGCAACGCGGTGCTCCTTGGCGGAAGCACGTCCGAAGGGGTCGAACGGGCGGTGAACGAATTTCTCGGTATTGTGGAAAGGGAGGGACCGCGCATCGGACGGATCAACCGGTCGGTATCGCGGCAGAACCCCGAGTCCTTCCCCACGGACGCCGAAGCGCGCCGGATTATCGATACCGTGAACGAACAGGTGGCGCTTTCGGGAAGCCAGGGTCCGCTTCGCCGCATGGTGGACCACGCCATGCTGTACTATCTGTCCGGCGACGACGCCTGGGGCAGGATCTTCAGGGAGGAGTTCCTGTTCTTCATCGATCTCGCGCACGAGGTGGGAGACTGGTGCCTGTCGCAGGGGACGCACCTCTACTTCTGGATCTACCGGATGCTGACCGCCTGGGACGTGATGGAGGAAGGGGAGGTGTTGAGCGACGCGGACCGTCTGAAGATGACGAACGCCATCTACAATATCATCCGGTGGACGTCCGAACTGACCCACTTCCGGTTCAGGTCCGTGGACGACGTGGTCCAGAACCAGAACCACCAGAGCTTCGCCGCGCTGAGTCTGTTTAGCGGAGCGAGGTACTTCAAGAAATATTACGGATTGACGGATTTCGACGAAAAGCTGCCCCTGGCGCACCGGACGCTGGAACTGCATGCCAGGTCGTACAAGCCGAACGACAACGCCGGTACCGGGTACGTGTGGATCACGCCCGGTCACCTGATCAAGTACGGGTTGATGACGGACGATCTATCGTACCTGGAAGACGGCCATCTCGCCCGCCTGCTGGACAGCGCTGTGCTCACCATCGACAGCCGGGGCGACGACTGCTCGTACGGCGACGTCGGCGCGTACCGGGCATCCCGCGCCAGCCGCCCGAGCGGCCTGCAGACCGCGGCCATCGGCACATGGTTCTATAACGACGGGCGGTACCGGTGGCTTTACGACTGGATGGAGCAGGGGCAGGAGTGGAAGGATTCCTTCCGGAGGGACCGGAACTGGGGCATCGGCGGCTGGGAGGTGTACGACGGGTTCTTCTTCAAGGACGTTCCGCCCGTGGAGCCGGTGGAACTGCTCGGGGTACGCGCCTCCATGCTCGATGCGGCCGCGCACGATTTTGCAAAGGATCGCGCCAGAAATACGGATCAGTACCACGGCGATCCACTGCTGGAATCGGACGTGCCCCTCGCCGAGGCATTCGACAAGCTCGCGTTCCGGCGCAGTTTCGACAGGCGCAGCGAATACCTGCTGATCGACGGCCCGACGGGGTTCTCCCATTCCCAGGAAGACGGCAACTCGATCATCCGTCTGTGCTGGAACGACCGGATCTGGCTTGCGGACCTGGACTACATCCGACGCCTCGCGAGATATCACAATACGGTGGTAATCGGGAAGGACGGCACGTGTTTTACCAAGCCGTCGCAGGTGGCGCTCAGGGCGATCGGAGATTTTTCGGACTGGGGGTACAGCCGGACGGTTTCGCCGGGAGACAACGGCACGGACTGGGCCCGCAACATTTTCTGGCGGAAGGGGTCGTATTTCCTGGTGATCGATACGGTGAACGCGCTCGAGCACGGGGACTTTCTCCTGGACGCCATCTGGCGGGTACTCGGGAACGTCGACGTCGAGGAAAACGGTTTGAATCTGGAACAGGATGGGGAGCGCTTCCACCTTGTGAATGCCGACGCGTCCGAGAAGTCGCTGACGGACCGTGAGGCGGACTTCGCGCCGGACTGGGAGGCCAACTGGAAGAACTACGAGCACGCCGACGGGACGGTCCGGATGTGGCGCCAGAAGCAGCGGCTCACGTTGAATGCGGGCGAGCAGGCCGCCTTCGTCAACCTGTTGTATCCTTCCAATGCGGAGATGGACCAGGCGTTTGATCTGGAGCGTGTGGGCCCGTCCGTCGCGCGGGTCCGGGACAGACGTTCCGGCGAGTCGCAGATCGCAGGGGTCGGGGCGTACGAGTCCGGGGAATTGAGAGTGGATGCGGAACTGTTCCGGATCGACGGCAGCGGATTCGCGCTGGTGGAGGGGACTTCCCTCGCGTGGGACGGCCCGCTGTTCAGGAGTTGGGCGCCGGTGTCGGTAGCGTTGGATCTCGCGCGGGGAGAGGGGATTGTTGAATCCCGTACGGAGACCCGGGTGGGCATCCGCGCCGAGGCGGTCGACGTAGACGGCGAACGGACGTCCGGCGGAGGCGAGGGAAAGCTGCTCTGGTTCACGCTATCGGCCGGTCGTCATCGCCTTCAGGTCTCCCCGTCAGGCGAGGCGGTCTTCGACCAGGCGTTGCAAGACGCGGATCCCTATCACGAGCCCGCCGTGAGCAGAGACGCCGCGCCCGGGCCCGGCGCCGGGCTGGCGCCGCTGTGGACCGTTCAGGCCGGCGCGGCGGTGACGGCGGCGGCCTCCGATGCATCGGGCGGCACGCTGTTCGGCACAGCCACCGGAGACGTTCGCCTGTTTGGCGCGGACGGCGCCGAAAATTGGTCGTTCCAGGCGAAGGGCGGGGTGCGCGCCGTTCACCTTGAGGATATCGATGGAGACGGCGAGTCGGAGGCCATTATCGGTACGCGGGACTGCTGGATGCACGTGCTGAATGGCGGAGGCGACGTTCGCTGGGAGCACGAGTTCCCGCCCGGAAGCGGGATGCGGCCGCAACGGCTGACGACCCTGTCCACGGCCGACCTGGACGGGGATGGCCGACGGCAGGTACTGGCCGGCGCGGAGGGGTGGCTGTTCCACGCGTTCGAGGCGGATGGAACGCTGAGATGGCAGACGGAGACCCACTACCACTGCATAACCGGATGCCTGTCCGTGGACCTGGAAGGCGACGGGCGGGACGAGATGCTGGTTGGCACGGAATACTACACCATCAATTGCCTGAACCCGGACGGGACGGCGCGGTGGCGGCGGAGCACCGGCTGCGTCTCACCGACGATTCTCGCGGCCGACCTGGACGGCGACGGGTCAATCGAGGTGGTGTACGGGGACTGGCGGGCCGTAAACGCGGCGTCGAGCGGGGAGCTGTTCGGCCAGACCGGATTGGGCGGCACCGGCAAGGTCACGGGGCCGGGGACCTACAGCAGCAAGCCCGGCAGGATGGGCGCGCTCACCTGGCGCGTGAATATGGGGGGCGAGGTGGAGGATATCGCCCTGGCGGACGTGAACGGAGACGGGAAACCGGAGGTGATCGCCGGCAGCGACGTGGGGCAACTGGCCTGCATCACGGGCGACGGCAACGTCGTTTGGCGGCACGACCTGGTGGACAAGATCACGTGGCTGACAACCGTCGATCGCGGCGTCGAGGTGAAGATCCTGGTGGGTTTCGATACGGGAGAAATCCGGACGTTCGACGAGAAAGGCGATCTTGCCGCCGTGGATCGGGTGGATGGAGAAGTCACGCATCTTCGAGCCGTCGGCGACACGGTCGTTTGCGCAACGTCCGCGGGTACCGTGACGGCGTTCCGTCCGCATTGACAGGTCATCAACCGACGCGTGAACAGAACCATATGGCAGGGCTGAGCGAAAACCAGCGATCCACGTATCTCAACGACGGCTACCTCCTGCTGGAAGACGTGCTGGCGCCCGAGGACCTGCAGCCGCTGATCGACGACATCGACGCGGGGATCGACCGAAAGGCGCGGGAGGCCGTTGCGCGCGGGCATCTGCGCGATCCGTTCGAGGATGCGCCCTTCGACCGGCGATTGGCCTGTATCCGCGACGCGATGGACGATCCGTCGGAGATCGAGCGAGAGGTAACGGGGAAACGACTGAAGACGGCGGGGATGTTTTCGATGATCACGCACCCGGCGATTCTGGACGTCGTGGAATCGGTCATCGGACCCGAGATCCTGGCCCATCCGCAGTTCAACTGCCAGGCGAAAATGCCCAACGAGATCCGGTCACAGATCCCCTGGCACCAGGACCTGGGGTTCCTGCATCCCGCGGCGGAAGCCACGTTCATGGTCAACTTCTGGATTCCGCTGGTGGACGTTTCCGTTGATAACGGATGCCTGGAGGTGATTCCGGGAAGCCATCGCGCGGGTCTGATGCCGCACGGCAAGGTCAGCGGGTATCCGAACGAAGGGATCCAGGATGGGTACGTACCAGAAGGGCGGGCCGTCGCCTGTCCGGTGGGAAAGGGAGGCGTGGTGGTGTTCCAGCACAAAACCGCGCACCGCTCGTTCCCCAACCGGACGGACCGCATCCGGTGGAGCGTGGACGTCCGTTATTCCGACCCTTCAAAGCCAACGGGGCGTGACGAAGTGCCGGGATTTGTCGCGCGCAGCCAGGCCCATCCCGGGCGGGTGGCAAGGACGCACGTTGACTGGCAGAAGCGATTGCGGGGCGTGGAAGCGTCACTGTACGAGTAGCTCCCCGGCGCCGCCCGCAGGGATGCATTCGCCGCTACGCGGGAACTGGAAAATCGGGCTTTCCATAAAACATACTGTGAAACGCCTGCCAGAAGGACTCGCCTCTGCACCGGATCGTAAAGTCGTCCACGCGCTCAACCCCTTCCCGCACGGAAAGTTTGTTGGGTTCGAGACGGATCATCTCTATCGCCGCGGGGCTTTCTGCAACAAGCGGTTCGATGTTATTCGCGATCGCCACGGCTTCCTGAACGCGCGTCCTGATCAGCGCGCGGGCATCTGCCGGCGCCATGTGAAGGGCGCATAATTCTCCCAGGCCTTCCTTCACGGGCGCCGTTACGATGCCTCTGACCCAGCGCTCGGATTCGGTGCACGCGTGCAGGTCGCCCGATGTAAAGACCCAGGGAATGCCCAGTTGACCGCACAGATACGCGGCCATTTCCATCTCGCCGACTTCGGCGCCATTGACGCGGTAGATGACATCGCGGCTCATCGAGTGTGCGAGGCATCCGTCGGGCGTGCCGGTCATTGCGTGCATGCCAACCTGGATCAATGCGTCGAATCCCGGCGATAGGCCAGGCAACCAGCACGGCCGCTTGACACCCTGCACCAGTTTCACGCCCGAGACCAATTCTTCCGACAGAATCGTGCGCCCCGCCCCGTGCGCGTCATTGATGATCACTTCTTCGACGCCTGCCGCAAATAAGCCCTGGGCCGCGGCGTTGACTTCGCCCGTCAACAGGCGCTGCATCTCGGCGCGGTCATACACGCCTTTTGCCGTTGTCGCGTCCTCCCGGTGTCTCGGGTCCCAGTCATCGACGCCGGCCACGCCTTCCAGATCGGTCATCATATAAACGGATTTCACGACCATGGGATTCTCCTGTTTTTGGGTATTACCGCAAACTCTCGCATTGCCAGTGTTTCCGCGGTCAGCCCTCCGCGTGCGCCAGTGCGCTGTTGACCCTCTCCGTCCACGGATCCGCGACGCGGGCTTCGTATCTCCCGTCGTTGAAGTAGGCGGACTTGGGCATATTGCGGTCTTCCAGGATCGCCCGGCGATGTGACTTCCTGAGGCGCGGCCTGAGTCTGCGAAGGCCCGCGGCCTTCTCCCGGGTCTCCGGCCCGACGGGCAGCGCGCACACTTCGTCGGCCATGTGCCAGCCGCGAATGAGGGTTGCGGGAAAGGGAAACCAGCGGCGGATGGAGGCGATTCTCAGCCGGACGAGCGGGTCCCGCGTGGCGTTATAGGCGCGGCCGAGCGTGGTTTCCAGCGTATCCACGTCGTCGGTGGTGAAACAGTCGACCTGGTCGTACAGTCCCCGAAGGCCCTGGAACCACCGCCCCTTCCGGGGACGGCGCCAGATGGCCTCGAGGGTATCGTAGAAGGCGCGGACTTCGCCGGCGGCGCCCCGGTACAGGCGGGTGAAGAATTCATCGAGCAGCTTCTCCACGTCCAGGTCCGCGTTCCACCAGAGCTTGGACGCCAGCCAGATCTGCGGTCCGAAGGCGGGCCAGTGAGGATAGGCTTCGGCGTAGAAGCCTTTGACGCCGGCCTGGTGTTGGAACTTGATGTCGTCGGCCCATCAGGCCCGGGAAATAACGCGGCAGCACCCAGCCCAGGCCGTAATAGTCGTACTTGCAGACGTGGTCGCACTGCTTGAGCCATGAGAGGATGAACTCCCGGTCTTTGTCCCGGTACTCCGTATCCAGGTGCTGCGCCGTGTCCTGCGTGAGGTAGATGGCCGCGTTAGGCTCCAGGCGATCGATGCGTTTCGGGGTCTCCTCCACGTTGTGGTAGGCCAGGCATCCCACGAATTTTCCGGGGTGGGATTCCTGCAGGGCGCGGGCGACCGTGTTGAAATAGGTGAACCACCGGTCGGAGTAGATCGGACGCCCCCGGAACTCCAGACCGGGTATATCGAGCGCGCGGCAGTTGTCGCACAGGCAGAAGTTCCCGTTGTCGTTCATCCCGAGCGAGAAACAGTGCGCCCCGGGGTGCTCGTCGAAATAGTCCCGCGTGGCCCTGATGGTAATATCCACGACCTCGGGGTTGCTGGTGCAGGGCTGTCCGAACAGGCCGTTGCTTACGTTGTCGCTCTCCGGTACGAGCCGCTCCCCGTCGATGAGCGCGTAGTACTCCGGGTGGGTTTTTCCGTAGCGGGCGACCGGAAAGATCTTGTACAGGGCGTGGTGGAAGCCGGCATAGGGCAGCTCGTGCCGCCGGCTGGAGACGCGGTTGCGGCGTTCCCAGCGATGTCCCTCCGATCCCGCGATTCCGCTGAACACGCGGAAGAGGAAGTGGGGGGTTCCCGTTTCGTTTACCGGCGCGATCTTGAGCGTGGTTTGCACCGGGACGTCTTCGAAGAGTTCGCCGGGCATGAACCAGCGGACGCCCAGGTGGTCTTCCAGAAAGCCGTAGACGCCGTATACAGTTCCGGCTTCGCTGCCGCCCAGGATGAAGAGGTCCCTGCCGGCGGTATGGATGCGGTACCCCTCCACGCCGGCGTCTCCGGCATCCAGGTTCAACTTTCGGGCGTACGCGGTGGCCCCCACGTGGATGGCTGTTCTCCCGCGGGGGCGCGGGCTTTCCGCTGTCGGTACCCATCGGGGGCGCCATCCCGATCATTTTTTCAAGGATGGCCTGCAGGTCCCCGGCGGTTGTCGCGAAGGCGTGTCTCCGGCGCCATCGGGCACGACGATGGTGCTCCGTGGCTGACCATTTTCTGCGAGGGTGAGGGTTCTGTATCGGCGCATGTCAGTTTTCCCCCTGCTGAGGTTGAGGATGGGGCGGTTTGCCTGTCTGAAGGAACCGTTGGGTCAGGCGACGGCTGATTTCCGGATAGACGGCGATGAAGTGGTCCCGCATGGTTGGAAACTGAAAGGCATCGGCGGTCTCGAATTCCGTTTCGAGGTCCTGTTTCCGGGGCATGTGGCAGTCGATGCAGTTGGACTGCATCGCGTCTCCGAGTTCGGCTGACAACCCGCAGACGTGGGTCTGGTGGCATGCGGCGCAGCGCCGGGAGAACAGAGCCAGGTTTCCACGCTCCAGGGCGTGCGGGTCGTGGCAGGTGACGCAGGTCATCCCCGCGCTTTGCTGGAAACACTTCGATTTCGTCAGCCGGGGTAGCTGGTTGGTGCTGTGGACGCCGATTCTGTTCTGTTCTTCGTGGGCGTCGAGTTCGAGATAATCGCTCAGGGGCTCTCCGGGACGGAAGGAAAAAGGCCGCTGAAGCGGGTTGCCCACCCCGGAGTGGCATTGCGCGCAGAGGTCGATCAGTCGCGGCGGGTCCAGCGTGCCGGGATGCAGGACGTGGGGCGTTTCCTTCCCATCGGGATTGGCGCGCTGGTAGGCCGCGTGGTCCGCGCCGGGTCCGTGGCACCGCTCGCATGAGACGCCAAGAACCAGGCGGTCCCTGTTGTATGCGTTACTGGAATAGGATTCCGATTTGGAATAGGTCGTATGACACTCGAGGCATCGGGGGACGACGCCGCGTGAGAAATTCACCTCGCCATCGGGGTAGCCCGGGCTGTTAATCCACCGCTGTTGCTGCGTGAAGTAGGAAATGGGCAGTTGGTAGAGGCGGTCGCCCTGCCAGAAGAGATAGGTCTGGCCGATTTTTCCGGAGCCGGTGACAACGTCGATGCGTTCGGTCCGCCGGTAGGCGCCGTCTCCCTTTCCGATAATGGCCGTCTGAAAGAATCCGTCTGCTGTGGCGGTGATTTCGAAGCGGAGATTGGGATTCCGGGTCCGGACGACGGCGTGGTCGGGAGAAAAGCTGCCGAGAATCGCTTCGGCATCGGGCAGGCGGGAGGTGAGATGGTGGGCGGTGCGCCGGAACGCATCGAACCGGTCGAGGTGACACTCCGCGCAGGCCTGCGCGCCGATGTAGCCAGGTGAACGGGTTTCGCCGCCCGCGTCTCCGCTGTCCGCCACGATTCGGGCGGTCAGTAGAGGCTGGAATAGAAGAAATACGAGTACGGTTAGCCTGTAGCGGGATCGTGCCATAGCGGTATCGTATTTCGCATGACATATGGACCGGCGATAGCGAAATCATGCGCGCACGTACGCCGGATGTCAAACGAAAACTCGAAAGGCGGCGTCATGTCGAAAACACGGTTTGCGAATCGATGGTCTTGCCGGGTCCCCACCGGCGTTCGCCTCGCGACGTCTGCAGTCCTCGCCGCGTTGAGTTGGTTTGTTGACCCCTCGGCGGCCAGCGCCCAGGGGCAGGGCGGCTTCTATCTGCGGGGCGATTTTGGCGACTCGGATGCGCTGACCGTTCGGGGGAGCATCGAGGGCGTCGATCAGCCGACGCGTTGCGACCGGCTGCTGCATCCCGATGCGGCCACAATACCACGCGATCCGGCATGCACTGAGATTGCAACCGGAGTGGTCGCTAGCGTCGAGTTTGATCGGGGCGCGGAAACCATGACCAGCTCAACCGCTCTCGCGTTGGGGTACTCCCGTGGTTGGCTGCGATTGGAAGCCGAGTTGAGCAATACGGTACTGGGCGCAACCTCGGCGCCGCTGTTGGACGCCGGCCGGTGGGCGCCGGAGAGGGTGCATGAGTGGAGCGCGGTCGAACAACCTCGAGCCAGACTTTCGGGGTTCAACGTCACGGACATGTTCGTGAACGTACTCCTCGACTTCAACAATTCTTCGCGCTTCACGCCGTTCGTCGGCGTTGGAGGCGGCGTCTCCAATGTCATTCTCGTCTTCGACGGTTTGCGGGTGCGACGAACGCTCGCCAACGGATTCGCTCCGGCAGGCGGTGTAGAACCTGCCGCGTACGTCGCAATTCCTGCATGGCAGACGCGCGCGGCAGCCACGACCGATGCCGTGTCGCTCCCTTTGGCCGAATCGACACAAGGATCGAACCTGATCGGCGGGGTGGCGTATGAGGCGAACGAGCGATTCAGTATTGCGCTTCGAGGGCGCTATGCGCGTTACCGGGATATCCGAAAACATGGAACGTGGGACCTGGTGCGAAGTCACGCGCCGGTGCTCGCGGACGGGACGACGCCCGCGACGTTCGACCTGGTGCTCAGCGGCATCGTGTTCTATGCGGTCACCATTTCGTTCGTGTACGACATCTAACGGGCTGCCATTTCCGATAGATGATGTGGTCGGACCTCATGTCATATGAAGGGATTGCGCAATGTCGAAAGTACGAATCGCGGTTGTGGGAGCGGGGAACATGGCACGGGTTCGCGGCCATGCGTTTCTGGATACCGGCCGTGCGGAAATCTGTGGCGTGGCCGCGCGCCGGCGGGAGACGGCCGAACGCTGCGCGGAGGAGTTGGGGTGCGGGGTTTTCTTCGACGACTACGGGCTGTTGGTCGAATCGCGTCCCGATGCGGTCCTGATCGAGGTACCGCATTTCGTTCAGGACGAGGTCTCTCTGTGGGCGCTGGATGCCGGCTGGGATCTCCTCATCGGCGGCTGTCTCGCTTCGTCTCCGGAGAATGGGAATCGGATTGTGGAAACGGCGGACCGGTCGGGACGGATCGTGGAGGCCGGGTTTCAGCGACGCTACGACCCGGCCTGGGAGGAGATCCGTCGCCTGGTGGCGGGCGGCGAACTCGGCGCGCCGGTGATGGCGGTCACGATGGCCCTCTGGAATCCGGACCCGGGCGCCTGGTACTACGATCAGGCGGAGAGCGGGGGCATGCCGCTGACCCACATGAGCTACTGCTATCTGAATGCCGTTCGCTGGATTCTGGGCAGGCCGGCCACCGTGTCCGCGATGGCCAATCGCAAGCGGAATACCTCGCCCGTTCAGGTTACGGAAGAGACCTGCGGGGCCCTGATCGGGTTCGAAAACGGTGCCTTTGCTTCGGCCACGGCCAGCTACATCGGCCCGGATGGAATGCCCGATCCGCAGCCGCGTTTCGTCTGCTCGGAGGGCGGTGTCATGCCCAATGCGGACAGCCCGCCAGGCAAGGATTCCATCACTGTTTACAAGGGGGGCCGCTCGGAGACCCGGGAGTTTGAGAGTCAGCCGTCTTCGACGGTCCGGCAGGCGCACGCTTTTCTCGATGCCGTCGAGAACCGCCGCGAGGCGCGCAATCCTCCGGAAGACGCCCTGCTCGACGTCGAGATCGCCCAAGCCATCGCAATCTCAGCCAGGGAACAGAGGACGGTTTCGCTGGCGGAGAAATGGCAGCGATCATCCATCAGTTTTCAGCAGTCAGAATGAAGCGAAAATCAGCTCACACGGAGACACAAAGACACAAAGGAAAACAAACCAGCAATCAGCTAAACCTCTCCCCCCGGCCTGCCTGCGCCGAGTTCTGCTCGGCAGGCAGGCCCCCTCTCCCGAGGGGAGAGGGGGAGAAAACCAGGACGCCGAGGGGGGATCACAGTTCCCCCTTCCCCACGGGAAGGTGATAGGGGGTAGGTTGGCGGCAATGGGGCTGGGGATTTTTCGAGGGTATCTTCGGACAGCACACTGGATCCGAGGTGGATTCGTATGGAGATTGGGAAAGCGTAACGAAAGTGTTCGGATGATCAAGGACGATCATCGAACGTCGATCGCGTTGCGACGTCTGTTTGTCGCGGTGCTTTTCATTGCCGTCTCAACAAACGCCGAGGAGATCCATGCCATGAAGACCGAAGAAGGTACCAGCGCTCCTGCCGCATCCCGTATTTTTGCATTAAGTGGTCAGGTCGTCCTGCAGGCGGAGGACGCCGTCATCGACCCCGATCGTACGGAGGTCGTCGCGCAGAGCTCGTTCACCAGTAAAAAAGGCGTTGCACTGAAGGCCGGTGTGGCCACCAGCGTGGGTTCGCCGGGGGCCGAGCCGGACCTGGTTTTCAAGGTGCGCGCCGCCAGGGCGGGGCGGTACGTGATTCGAACGCACGCGGCCACGGACGCCCGGGGAGGTGAGGCGATGCGAGTAGCCGGGAGCAAATTCGATTCGCTGTTCCTGACGATCGCCGTGGGCGACGGCCGCCCCACCCGGCGCGTGGTGTTCGTGCCGTGGAGCCGTCCGGAGAGCTGTACGCAGAGTATCGGAAAGTTCGATCTCAACGGACAGGAGCAGGAGATCCGGATCTGGCTGCCGGAGGGCGTGCGCCTCGATTACGTGGAGGTCGGCCCGTACAGGCCTCCGGAAGTCCCATCGACGGCGACCGACTATCAGCCGTCCGTCGTTCCGCCGGCTTCGCGACCGCGTATCTGGGTGAACGAGCAGTCGCTGCCGAAGGTCCGAGGAAATCTGAGCAAGGGTGAAAACGCACGGCTTTGGGCGCGGGTCAGGGAAAACGCGGCCGAACCCTTCGTATTTGAGGTTGAACCGGGTACGGAAGTCGGCTATCACGCGGAACTTGAAAAAGCGGCGGTCGCCAGGGCATTCGTCTACCTGATGACGGGTGACGAGTCACCCGGCCGGGAAGCGGTGGCGCTGATTCGCGACTATCTTGCCGCCGTGGAATTCGGAAATCTGCTGGACATTACCCGGGAAATCGGCCGGGCCATCTACTCGGCCGCACTGGTTTACGACTGGTGCTATGAGCTGATGACACCAGACGACAGGGAAAGCATCCGCGGCGATCTGATGCGTCTGGCCGACGACATGGAAATTGGCTGGCCGCCGTTCAAGCAGATCATCGTCAACGGCCACGGCAACGAGGCGCAGGTCAACCGCGACCTGCTCTGCATGGCCATCGCGATCTACGACGAGGATCCGGTACTCTACCAATACTGCGCCTACCGCGTTCTGGAAGAACTGGTACCCATGCGCCGGTTCGAATACCAGTCCCCGCGTCACAACCAGGGCGTCAGTTACGGCCCGTACCGGTTCGCCTGGGATATGCACGCCGCCTGGCTCTTCTACCGCATGTCCGGCAAGCGGGTCTTCGACGACAACATCTCGGAGGTCTGCAAGTTCTGGCTCTACATGCGCTTGCCGAACGAAGAGACCTTCCGGGACGGCGACGGATTCTCCGACGGCAGGCCCGCAAGCCTCGGAGCCACGGCACTGCTCAGCTACGCCTACAGCAACGATCCTGTCATCAAGCGGGACTTCGAGCGGCAGGGCGGTCTGCCTTCCGACCCGATCCTGGTGCTGCTGCTGAACGACCCGGACCTGAAGGCGGCGGAGAGTTTCGATTCATTGCCGCGGACCCTGGATTTCGGTCCGGTCATCGGTTCCATGGTCGCTCGGACCGGCTGGAACATGGGCCCGGGCGTGTCCGACGTGGTTGTGGAAATGAAGGGCGGGGGATATCACTTCGGCAATCACCAGCACGCCGACGCGGGCAGCTTCCAGATCTATTACCGCGGGCTGCAGGCGGCGGACCTGGGGCAGTACCACTTCTACGGTACGCCCTACGATTTCAATTTCTGCAAGCGTTCGATTTCGCACAGCATGATGCTGGCGGTCGATCCTGAAGAGCAGTTCATTCGCAATTCCGCCAACGACGGCGGCGCCCGTTTCATTCAATCCTGCCCGACCACACCGGAACAGGCGCGTACGGATCCAACCTTCGCCAACGGCGACGTCCTCTCAGCCGACTTCGGGCCGTCGCCACAGCGTCCGTTCTACAGCTATTTCTCGGTCAATCTGACGTCGGCATACAGCGAGAAGATCGAAGACTACGTCCGGACCTTCTGCTTCCTGAATCTGGACAACGAGCGGACTCCCGCGGCGCTGATCGTCCTGGACAACATGACCACCGCCAGACGGGAGTTCAGAAAATACTGGCAGGTCAACACCCTCAACCCGCCCGAAACCACGCCCGACGGCGTGATCCTGACAAACAGCAGCGATGGCGAGACCGGCAAGGTCGTTCTGCGAATGCTGCGGCCGGGGCCGGAGGAGCGGGACCTTCAGGTTTTGAGCGGCAGGGACGCCAACAGCGTGTTCGGACAGTACTTCACGCCGCCGAAACCCGACCGGCCGGAAGCGAACGGGCATCGTGTGATGTTCTCGCCTTCCAAAGAGCAGGCCAACGATGTGTTCCTTACGGTGATGTCAATGTCCGACGTGCAGGCGACGGACCTGCCGGTCGCCCTCGTGGAACTCCCCGAAGCCTTCGTCGTTTCGCTGGCCGACAGGGTGGTAGTCTTGAGCCGTACCGGCAGACTGCTGGAGCAGACGCTGCAGGTTGACGTGACGGGTGATGATCGCTGCCAGTTACTGCTGGCCGGCCTGGCGCCGGGCGTATGGAGTATCCGGGACCGGGACGGCAGGGTTCAGTACAACACCCGCGTCGACGATCGCCGAAACACCGCGTTCTTCGTGGTACCGAATGGGGAATATACGGTTCAGCCCGAAGCCATCCCCGGCGCACCCGAGTTCCAGGCGGCGCCGGACTTCATGCCCGCCGGTTGACGAGCGGTGGGCTGAAAGCAGGCGGGAAGGTGATATGCAGGGGTTGGTGGATCTGGACGAGGATTTTCTACCGGATGTCGAAATGGCCGAAGCCGGTTCCATCTTTACCTGGGAACAGAAAACGGTTTACCTGGCAGGTATCAAATGAAGGGAGGGGAAATGAAACGGCGGGACAGGAGGGTCATTTCGGTAGCCCGCGCTATAGGCAACGTCGGGTACCAACCATTTATTGAATTCAAGGGCTCGTAGGCGTCACGACACCGGCGCTATTCGGAATTCCTACCGACGTAACCGATCAAGCATCTGCAGGAGAATGGGGATATTTCAGATGTGATTATGACTTGGTTCGCGACATTGGAGGACCGTAAGAGACTGAATCCACCTAATCGATATCCCACCAGACGGAATTCGCGACGATAGCGTCGCGGACAGCCATTTTCTTGCGCCCCTTTATTAATGAATGGGCATCGTTAGAGCCCTGGTCAGAATCCCTAATCGGATCGTATATGACTTGCTGCTTCCAGGCCGGAACGATCTCACCCTCTCTTTTCGGATTGCGAGGGTTCTTGATCTCGTCACAAATCGTGATTTCGATTACCCTTGTCTTACCTTGCTCCACGTGTAAGGATGTTCTCGGATCATGACGGAACCTCGCCCAATCACAGGAGAGCTCAATATCACCAAATAGCGACCCGGGAATCTCCACTTGATCTTTCGGAAAGGCTTCGCTACGACACCACCTGTATAATACCTCTCCGTTCGGAATCTCACTACCGGGAGATGGAGGCATATTGAGATGTCACCGTACCATTCAACTCATTCGCCGACAGATTGAATTCGTAATAGTAGCCGCCGTATTGCACCTCCAGTTCTACACGATCATCGTTCGATATCGTCACGTGGATTGAATTATCGTCATCCGCATGAAGTTCAACGAGTATTCCTCCGCTTGGGATTGGACCCATAACTATTCTCGGAATGAGGCAGAGTTCCTCGCTGAATATCTTTCTTTTTATGTAGAGAAGCAACTCTTGGGAACGGAGAATCGCAGAGGATGATGGATTGACGGCGCCGCCGGACACCCAATCTGATTCAAGATTCCTCAACCCCTCAAGATAGCTACACCTTTTGGACACAAGAGAGGCGAAACTCTGAATTCCGATTTCTTTCCAATCGTCTGACCGGGCGCAACTACCATAATTGACTGCGCCGAAGGCCGAAATATCCGACGTATCAGGAGTGCGGACCTCCTCGACGAAAATCGAAACAGGAGTCCCCTGCAACTTATCAAAAACCGCCTCCTTGTGATTGCTCAACGCTGATGGCGAATCAATCTCATAGGGGGCTTGGAATGTGTCTAGGCCCATTTTGCAAGAGTCTCCGCTGTAAAGATTCCGCTGAAATGATCGTACTGCACCTTGTGTGCAGCGCTGAACCAGTCGTCGAACGACTGATGTAGATTGATACCGCGAAGGGTGCTCTCAAGTTGAAGGACCTGTTTCCCCTCGGCAGCGGCCTGAGTTGCTGTGTTCACTGCAAAAATACCATATCCGCCTAATGGATCATAATTGTAAGTAAAGCGTGAGAATGAGTTGTTCAATCCCTCTGGAGTCCCGATCTCCGGAGGCTTGAACCTCATGATTTTGTGGGTATCACTCAGGCTGTCGATATATTCCTGCCACTCAAGACGGTCATGATAGCTAAGGTCGAAGTACCTGACTGAATCCTTGGTGAGATCGGAGGAATCGAGCCTCATAACATCGAGTGCTTGCCTGAATCTGCCATATATTGTGGTGTATCCAGGATAGTTGCCGACTGATTCATAGTCCGGACGGATCCAGTTGAGGTAGACCTTATTCGCTTGAATCTGGCACATCCATTTGCCGTCTTCGCTGCGCAAACGAATCAGGACCGTTCCTGACTTTTCAGGGTTCAATTCCTGAGTGACCTGGTATCCTGACATCCATTCATCGGCTAAAGGGGGGCGAATCTCCACTCGTGAGTATTTGTCCGACAAGGCCTGCTGGGTGTCAAACAACTCCCTTATGGATAGCCGTTTCTCCTTAAAGGTCACGCCAAAGATGACCTCGGATACTGGTGCCCTGGGGTATGTCTTCATTTTATCTGAACGAGATGAAGATCGTGCGATGATTGTCGTTTCGCCCGACGTGGATCGCTATTCGTTTCAGTTAAGCATTTCGCCGAATTGCTAATACTCAAGATTCCTGTACTGTACAATAGTAGAGCTGGGGGTTAAATGCAAAGCGGGCGCTCAATCCTGCTCGATGGAGCCGCGAGAGAACTCCGGTCCTTCATTGCACCGATTGCCTTGATTCGAAATTTTCTGGTGACGTTAAATCGAATATATCCAGGTGAATAAAGACGATTTGACGTCGGATATCCAAGAACCTTCAGGTCACTGGACGTGAACGGAAGAATTGTCCATTTGGACGACCTTTACGCCCCGTTTAGCGCCGATACCTTTTGTGCTTTTTGTGGCTGATTTAGCGCTTATCTTTTTCGAATTGAGGTTAGTTCGTCGAGTGCGCCCTGGTGAACTCCTTGGAGGTCAATCCACCAAAAGTCAAACTCTCGGAGCAAACCGAAACGTTGCCCACGCCAGTAACGCCCAAACCGACTACAGGCATGGTTGTCAGCGCGAGCGGAAATTGAGAATTCTCCTGCGCCTACGCTTCCGACGCTGCCCGATAGGCGAAGGTTCCCCAAGTTTGGGTCCAATTAAGTCCCATCTGAGTGTCTCTGTCAAGGCAATTTGCGCAGGCCAGGATCCCTCACGCTACCATTTATACATTCGCCGGAATTTCAGTTGGGCTCCCAAACAGGTCTGGTTGACGTTCGGCTGCACGTAACGGTAGCATCCCACTACTCGTCGCGGCCATCCATCACGCACACCCTGGTAGATTCGTCACTGGATACCTTCCAGATGACATTCACGAGGCGCGCTCACCGGGGTTCTCCGCACCTACCCCGACCTCTCCAGATGGCGGCGGACTGAGTTCCGAGTGGTCAGGACGACAATGACTCTCAGACGGTCCTAGTATTCCTGGATATCTGCTTTCTGGCGAAATGCTGCCAGGTCCAGGCCACCTCGGTTGTAGGCATCCACGTCCCGTTTCTTAACCTTTAGCACAAGTCCTCGTGGATCGGACGTTCTCCTGGGGAATCCCCTCGAAAACCGCACATCCAACAAGATGTACTCGTCGGGCTTGAGGGTGCGCAGGGTATAGCCGTAATCTCCCACGGCCTCAACCAACTCATCCTTGAATCGTTCCTGGAAATGGGTATCTCCTTTGACTGCGTTTCTCGGCTTGGCGAGATTGACTGGTGACTTTGGCGCATTCCTCGTTTTCGAACTAAAGAAAGTACGAGGCCCACGCTTCGCGTTCACAAAGAAGAGCGCACCCAACCCTTTTTGGTATATGCCCCGAGTCGCGTAGGTTCTCGGTACACGATGTTCTGCATGCGTCAGCGCTTTGTCCAGGATGGTGGCCATCACACCGATCTTCTTCATCATTGACCCATCCGGCCTGCGATCCCGAGAGACGATCCGCTTCCTGAAATCCGCTTCGCTGATGCGCTCCCGGCGGTATGCCACGATATCGCTTTTTTTCGCCGTCACCTCTAAATAGCTCTGTTCCGACAACTCGGTCCTGATCCGATTGTCCGGGACCGCCCAGAAATATTCTGATTTGTCGACAAACATCCTCGCTATATCATCCACGTTACGGGGGCCAAGTCGGTGATGGGTCAGGATAGTAATTCGGTCTTCATCTCTTAGCTGGCGGATAGCATCCGCGTATGTTCCAAGAAACTCACGCAGTCGTTCCTGGAAAGCGAGCCGCTTATTCTCCCGCTTCGATTTACCGTCCTTCGCGACATTGCCTTTCTCCTGAGTTCCGGTAACGGTTGTGGGCGGCACGAAAGATTCCATTCCAGCAAATTCGAATCCCGGCGGAGGCCGTTCTTCTATGAGAAAGATCACCCCGTAGTTCTCGAAGTAGAGTCCCCGTACGTGCGGTTCTCGGAGGAAAATGGGTACGGTTGGCGTGTTCTGCGCGCGCAGGCGTTTCAGGATGCCTTCCATGATGTCCAGGTCCTGCTTCATCCGCTTTCGGTCGATTTCGGCTTCGACGGGGAATGCGGGAAGGGAGAGGCATAAGGCGGCTGCGATGCCAATAAGGCGATGGGTCTTCATATTTCAATCTCCGTCAGTTTATTGTTCGGCGGTGGGAGGAGTGTACGGATCCGCCTGCGCGTAAGTCACCGCAAGCAGGTGGTGCAGGAGGTCTTCGGTACGTAGAAAGCGGTTCTCCGTCGATCCCTCGATTTCCTGCAAGCCCTGGCCTACGAGCACCAGGTCGCGACGGCGCTGGGATTCCATGTCCCGGGCGAACTGTTCGAGGATAAGACCGAGTTCCAGACGTTGACTGGTGTACCCGTCGTCGATCAACTCCTGAATCAGCGCCAGGGACTGATTTTGGACCTGGATCAGCTCCGCTCGCGTGACCGGCGTCTCGCGAACCCCTTCAGATGGCTCGAGATCTTCAACCGCGGGGAGCCGCAGCTTCACGTGCAGTCCCCCCTCCCCGTCGTATCGCGCCTCGAAGTTCAAAACAGCGAAGACGAGAATGACCGCGGCCAGTCCCAGGGCCATACCTGGCGCAAGCCAGCGCCGGTTGCCCGCGGACGTCCACGGCGGCAGGATGGCCTTCCACCATGGGTTTTTTTCGGGCGCGAAGACCAGACTCGCCGGAGGGACTTCATCCGTCCAGGCACGCATCAGGTTCCTGGTCCGCCCGAGTCTCTCCAGAGCCTGTGCGCAGGCAGGACAGGCGCTGAAGTGGGATTCGATTCCGGCTTTCTCCTCGGCGTCGACTTCGTCGTAGAGATAGCCGATAAGTTCCTCTCTGGGCAGTTCACATTTCATAATCGATCGTCTCCCGGGTGATGTTCCACTGGTCCATAACCTTTCTGAGGTTTCCGAGGCCGTAGTAGAGACGGGATTTTACCGTATTGACCGGCAGTTTCAGAATGCCGGCGATTTCGGTGAATTTCAGATGCTGGTATTCCTTCATGACGACGATTGTCCGTTGTTCATGCGGAATGCACTGCAACGCCCGGTTGAGCAGATCGCGGAGTTCGCACTTGTGAATTCCGGAATCCGTTGTTGGCGATACTTCCGCCTTCTCGTCCGGCCTGCGGTCGACGCCGGTTTCCAGGCTCTCCAGTGAAATCATCGGACGCCGCTTCCTCCTCCTCAACTCGTCCCGACACGAATTGACGGCGATCTGATAGATCCAGGTGGAGAACTTTTCCGGATCCCGCAGCCGGCGGAGGTTTCGGTGGGCTTTGATGAGGACCTTCTGGCTCAGGTCATGCGCTTCCTCGCGGTCTCCGACCTGGCGCAGGATGAAGTTGTAGAGCCTGCTTTGCCACCGTCCAGCCAGACCGTTAAAGGCATGCGATTCACCGTCGCGGAATCGCCTGATCAACTCGGCGTCCGTCATCTATCCTCCGGTATGAATTATCGCGGATTCCTGAAGGCATCTGCATGTGTGACGACGAGATTGACGGAAAAGTTCTACGGTTTACGTCGGTGCACGCGAATTTTTAACTGCTGACCTGTCCGGATGAGATCGGTTGTTCCGACAATGTCTCACAGGCGTCCTGTCGTCTGCTGGCCGATCGAGAACATTGGATCGACGCCAGGGATCTGTACGGTGGAGCCGGCCGAACGCTTCAGTCCGTGGGTACGTGTCAGGATTGCGATTGACATCATTGGGGATTTTGGCCATGGTGAAGTTGGCCGGAGGCATACGGCGGGTGTATGAGCGCCGCAGGTTTCCAACCCGATCTCGGACATGCGTGGTCTGAAGCAATCTGACGGAGAAGCCGCAGGTCCGGACGACAACTCCGGCGCCGTCGGATCGGGAGAACCGCGTTTCGTATGACCGGGTTCGCGGGGATGGATTCGCAACGGGAGAGCCTTAATGGACTCAAAACTACAACAGGAATATGAAGAGAAGGGTTACTGCATCGCCCGCGGGGCGATTGACGCGGGTCTGGCGGCCGAGACGGTCGGGCACGTGCAATGGCTCGTCAAGAGGCATCCGGATACGCGCCCCGAGCGATTGCACCACAATCTGCTCGTAAACGACCCGTTCATGCACCGGCTGGTGTGCGACGATCGGCTGGTGGATATCGCCGCGCAGTTCATCGGCCCGAACGTGGCCATGTTCGGCGCGCATTATATCGCCAAGAAGCCCGAAACCGGGCAGGCCGTACGGTGGCACCAGGATGGGTCGTACTGGCCGCTGGAGCCGATGGAGGTGACCACCCTGTGGGTCGCCGGCAACGACTCCACCGTGGAGAACGGGTGCATGCGCGTCCTTCCGGGAACGCACACCCGGCGTCTGTTGAAGCGTTCGGAGATGGTGGACCTGGATCCGGACAAGTACGTGCTCGGCATCGGAATGCGTCCGGACCAGATCGACGAGGCCGACGCCGTGGACGTGGAACTCAAGGCCGGGGATATCTCCATTCACCACCCCAACATCATCCACGGCTCCAACTCCAATACGTCCGACCAATGGCGGGTGGGGCTCACCCTGCGCTATATCCCCACCAGCACCCGGGTGACGCGGCAGGCCCACCCTTCCATCTTGTGCCGGGGGGCGCCAATCCCCGAAGTCGGAAACCTTTACGCCGATAAGCCGAAATACGTCGAGGGAGAACACATGGCCTTCGCGGGGTGCGGGAACTGGGCGTGAGTGGGGGTTGGAGGGAGAACGTCCTTCCCGTGGACGGGGTGTCCAGGCTTCGATACGTAGCACGGGGCGCGATCCATAGGGCGCCAGGGTGTCTTTCCCGGGATCGAGGGCATCCCTGCCCTCGGTGGCCGATGCGCTGTGCCTTGGCGCCGTCATTTCCGATGTTTCGGACGAATGGGAATGTAAGCCCTTGATGAGGATATTTGCGGGTTCCGCGATATTCGAGGGCAGGGATGCCCTCGGTCCGGTTTCTGGTAGATTATGAACTGATGTAGGGCGGGATACCCTCGGTTCGGATACTATTTAATCACGTACTAATGTAGGGAAGGACACCTTGGGCTTCAGTGGACCGACATCCCGCGTAAAGCCGTCAAGTAGACTTCACCGCACCCGTCTTCCGCACTTTGAAGCCGGGGAAGTTCCCCAACACGTTTGTTTTCGACTGGCGGACAGCCTGCCGCAATATCTGCTCCGACAACGGGAGCGTGACCTGGATAGACTTCAGGAAGGGGAACACCAGAATCGTCGAAGGATCGAAGAGGCGTTGGATCGGGGCCATGGCGCCTGCTGGCTGCGCCGGCCTGACATCGCAGCACTGGTGCGTGATGCCATACGGTACTTCGATGGCCACCTGTATCATCTGCATGCGTGGGTGGTCATGCCCAATCATGTCCACGTGTTGGCGACACCGATTGGCAACCACTCGCTGTCTGGCATCGTACACTCCTGGAAGTCGTACACTGCTAGCCTGGCTAATAAGATGCTGAAACGCAAGGGAAAGTTCTGGCATGAGGACTACTTTGACCGGTTTGTTCGCGACGAAGATCACTTCGGAGAAATTGTCAAATATATTCACTGGAACCCGGTGAAGGCAGGGTTGTGCACGGACCCTGAAGATTGGGAATGGAGCAATTGTTGCAACCGGCGTTCACGGGATTGATGGCCTCCTTCCCTCGACGCGTAGCGCCAGGCGCGATCCGTTGGGTGCGAGGATGCCTTTCCCGGGAGCGAGGGCATCCCTGCCCTCGCCGGCGGATGTACGGGGCCTTGGTGCCGTCATTTCCGAAATGGAACTGGAAGCGAAGGAAGCGATAGGCCCTTGATGTAGATGTTGGCTGTTGATGCGAAGTTCGAGGGCAGGGATGCCCTCGGTCCGGGTGCTGGAGGATCATGAACTGATGCAGGGCGGGAGGCTCGGTGTTAGGGATGGCACAATCGGTGTGTGGCGGATTTTTACGAACTGAATCAATTCCAGCGGATCTGTTCCTGGGTTCAAGGTTTCCCTGAGAGCGAGGGCATCCCTGCCCTCGCCGGCCGATACGTGAGGCCTTGGCGCCGTCATTTCCGATGTTTCGGATGAATGGGGATGATAAGCCCTTGATGAGGAAATTTGCGGGTGCTGCGATATTCGAGGGCAGGGATGCCCTCGGTCCGGACACTGGTGGATCATGTACTGAAGTAGGGCAGATCTTCAGTTTTGCAGGTATTGATCGGTCACTTGTCCTGACCGGGTAACACGCAGGGCGTGCAAGGTGGCGGGAGGAAAAAACCGCGCACCTTCGGGAGGTCAATTCGAAGTAGCGATTCACGCCAAACAGGTGTTATTGGCGCAATAGCAACGAATGCCTTTCCCGGGATCGAGGGCATCCCTGCCCTCGGTGGCCGATGCGCTGTGCCTTGGCGCCGTCATTTCCGAAATGGAATTGGAAGCAAGGGAAGCAGAAGGTCCCTGATGTGGAAATTGGCGGTTGATGCGAAGTTCGAGGGCAGGGATGCCCTCGGTCCGGGTGCTGGAGGATCATGAACTGATGCAGGGCGGGAGGCTCGGTGTTAGGGATGGCACAATCGGTGTGGTGGCGAGTTCGCATTCGTAACGTCGATATCGATACCAAATGCAACTGGAAGACCTCAAACCCGGCACAACCGTCCGCGGCATCGTTCCCGACGGCGTTGTAACCGTCGTCAACGTGCAATGGCACGGCTCCGGAGCGCTTACGCTGATCTATCGCCCGGCCTCCGGGCGGGTCGCCGAAGAGATTCTCTACCGGCACGACGAGGCGCGCCTCGAGATCGTCGAGCATGGCCGCCCGTGGAGTTTCGACGGCGACGGCGCGCTCTTTCGCCTTGTGTCCGAAGCCTACCGCATCCGCCTGGCCCACTTATTCGATCCCGTCCTCGCCGTACATACTTCCCTCGTCGAACCTCTCCCGCACCAGATCACGGCCGTGTACGAGGCCATGTTACCGCACCATCCGCTGCGGTTCCTGCTGGCCGACGATCCCGGCGCCGGAAAAACGATCATGGCCGGGCTCTTGATGAAGGAACTCGTTGCCCGCGGCGATCTCCGACGATGCCTCGTGGTGTGTCCCGGTAGCCTTGCCGAGCAGTGGCAGGACGAACTCTACCGCCGTTTCCATCTCCCGTTCGAGATTCTGACGAACGACAAGCTTGACGCCGCCCGGACTGGAAATTGGTTCCTCGAAAACGACCTCGCCATCGCCCGGCTGGACAAACTCGCCCGCAATGACGACCTGCAGGCCAAGCTGGGCGCCCCGGACTGTCGCTACGACATGGTGGTCTGCGACGAAGCGCACAAGATGTCGGCGACCTTCTTCGGCGGCGAAGTGAGATACACCAGGCGCTACCGGCTCGGTCAACTTCTGTCCAATCTCACCCGCCATTTTCTGCTGATGACGGCCACGCCGCACAACGGGAAGGAGGCGGACTTTCAACTCTTCCTCGCCCTGTTGGACGGCGATCGCTTCGAGGGACGGTTCCGTGACGGCGTTCACCAGGTGGACGTTTCCGATCTGATGCGCCGAATGGTGAAGGAGAATCTGTTGAAGTTCGACGGACGGCCGTTGTTCCCGGAGCGCATCGCGTATTCGGTGCCGTACAGGCTAACTGACGCCGAAGCGCGGCTGTACAGAGAGGTGACCGAATACGTCCGCGAAGAGTTCAATCGCGCGGAGGCGTTGCAAAACGATACACGCGCGGGTACCGTCGGCTTTGCGCTCACCATCCTGCAGCGGCGCCTGGCGTCTTCGCCCGAAGCGATTCACCAATCGCTGAGGCGGCGCCGTGAACGGCTCGAAGGCCGGCTTCGAGAACTGAGCCTGCTGCAACGCGGCGCCAGGCAACAGGAAGCAATCTCCCAGGCCGGTCCGTTGTTGGACGCCGAGGACGTGGAGGACCTGGACGACGCCCCGTACGAAGAGGTCGAGGCTGCCGAGGCGGCAGTGCTGGACGAGGCGACGGCGGCAGGTACCATCGCGGAACTGGAAGCCGAGATCGCTTCGCTCAAGCGGCTCGAAAAGATCGCGGGTGAAATCCTTCGCAGCGGAGAGGATACGAAGTGGCGTGAACTCTCGAATCTGCTCGGAGAGATCTTCACGAAGGCCGGACTGGGAGCGTCGGGTGGCGAGAAAGTCGAACCCTACGGCAGCGGCGCCATCCCGCCTCCTGTTCCGTCGCCGAGCCAGAAACTCGTACTCTTCACCGAGCACCGGGATTCGCTGAACTACCTCCAGCGGCGCATTGCCACGCTGCTTGGCCGTCCGTCCGGCGTTGTCACCATCCACGGGAGCATGGGGCGGGAGGATCGCCGCAAGGCCCAGGAGGCCTTCCTGCACGATCCGCTGGTTCGGGTTCTGTTGGCTACCGACGCCGCCGGTGAGGGCATCAACCTCCAGCGCGCCCACCTGATGGTGAACTACGACCTTCCGTGGAACCCGAACCGCATCGAACAGCGATTCGGACGGATCCACCGCATCGGGCAGACGGAGGTCTGTCATCTCTGGAACCTGGTGGCGGAAGAAACCCGGGAAGGCGACGTGTACCGCAAACTGCTGGACAAGCTCGAGCAGGCCCGGAGCGCCCTTGGCGGACAGGTCTTCGACGTGCTCGGCAGGCTTCAGTTCGACGGCCGTCCCCTTCGCGACCTGCTGATCGAAGCGATCCGCTACGGCGAACAACCCGAAGTGCGCGCCCGGCTCTCGGAGGCTGTAGATGAAGCCGTAGACCGGCCGCATCTTCAGGAACTGATCGATGAACACGCCCTCGCGCACGATGCGATGGACTCGACCCGGGTTGCGCGCGTGCGGGAGGAGATGGAACGCGCCGAGGCCCGGCGACTGCAACCGCACTACATCGAGGCGTTTTTCCTCGAAGCGTTCAGGCGACTGGGAGGCACGGCGCGACGGCGTGAGACGGGCCGGTATCAGATCAACCACGTCCCGGCGCCGGTGCGCAACCGCGACAGGCAGATCGGCGTGGGCGAACCGGTTCTCGCGCGCTACGAACGCATCGCTTTCGACAAGAAGTACCTCACGCCACAGGGGGAGACGCCCGCGGCCTTCGTGTGCCCCGGACACCCGTTACTCGACGCAATCCTCGACCTGACGCTGGAGCGCCACAGGGACCTGCTTCATCGAGGCGCCGTACTCGTGGATGAGCGGGACCCGGGCCTGGAAACGCGCGTGATCTTCTCTCTGGAACATGCCATCAAGGATGGGAGTGTCCTGCCGAGCGGTGAAGGTCGCGTCATTTCCCGCCGGACGCTATACGTCGAGATCGATTCATCGGGCGCAAAGTATCGTCTGGACCACGCGCCTTACCTGGACTACCGGCCACTGGGAGATCACGAACCCAATGAAGCGGACGTCCTCGCTCGTCCCGAATGCGAATGGATCACGCGCGAACTGGAGCAGCAGGCGCGCGAGGAAGCCATCGCCAACATCGTGCCGGAACACCTCGGTGAAGTACGCGACCGTCGAATTGATCTGGTTGCGAAGACCCGCGCCGCGGTAAAGGAGCGCCTGACCAGGGAAATGGCGTACTGGGACCACCGGGCCGAGGAGCTCAAGCTGCAGGAGGAAGCGGGAAAGGCCGGAGCAAAGCTAAACTCGCGTGAGGCCCAGCGGCGGGCCGACGACCTTCAGGAGCGTCTTGAGCAGCGGATGTCCCAACTGGACCGGGAAGAGAAAATTTCAGCGCTCCCTCCCGCCGTGATCGGCGGCCTTGTCGTGGTGCCGATGGGACTTCTGGCAGAGATGAGCGGCGCCTCGCCCCCGCGGCGACCCGTGGACACCCAGAAGTCGGCGGCGAAAGCGCGCGCCATCATCATGGAAGTCGAGCGCGGCCTTGGATTCGAGCCGGTCGACCGGGAGACCGAACACCTCGGATATGACATCGAGAGCCGCGTTCCGGGAACGGGGAAACTCCGGTTCATCGAAGTGAAGGGCCGCCAATCCGGTGAAGATACGATCACGGTGACGACAAACGAGATCGTCACCGCGTTGAACAAACCGGACGACTTCGTCCTCGCCATTGTCGAGTTTCTGGATAGCGGTGAACATCGCACGCACTACCTGCGCCGGCCCTTCCAGCGGGAACCGGACTTTTCGGTGACCAGCGTGAACTACAAGCTGAAAGACTTAATTGAACGGGCCGGAAAGCCGGTCTAAAGTACAACTGAGGGAGGGAATTATGGCGAAAGCGAATATCCTCAACACTCGTACGATCAATTACATGGAGCTTATTGGCAACGGCAAGTTATACAGAGTGCCCCCGTATCAACGCGACTACTCCTGGTCGCAAGAACAATGGGAGGACTTATGGAACGACATTCTAGAACTGAAGTCGTCCCCCGATGAGCGCCATTATATGGGTGCACTCGTAGTTGAAGGGAAGAGTGATCGCGAATTCCTGATCATCGATGGACAGCAGCGCCTTCCTACATTGAGTCTGTTTGCGCTCGCAGTTATCGACAGATTACAGGCGATGGCCGACCAGGGGATCGAGCCTGAGGACAACGGGGAACGGGCTCGGGAACTACGGAATCGATTTATAGGAGAGAAGGATCCGGCTTCGCTTACCGAAAGCACGCGATTGTACTTAAACGAGACCGACGATCCATTCTATCAAGACTATCTGGTTCAACTAAGAAAACCGATAAACCCAAGGGGTTTGCCCAGGTCGAATCAACTCCTTTGGCAGTGTTTCCTTTATTTTAAGCGAAGTCTCGAATCGGCTCAGGATCTACAGGTGGATGGCAGAATCACAGCTAGCCTCCTCTCAGAGACCATCGCACGCCAATTCCTTTTTATTCTGATCACAGTAGACGACGAGTTAAACGCTTACACGGTTTTTGAGACTCTTAACGCGCGGGGTTTGGAATTAACCACTACGGACCTCCTGAAGAACTACCTGTTCTCGCGAGTGTCAGTGTCTGCAGATCTGACGGCATTACAGCGTCGCTGGCAAAGGCTAGTCGCCACCGTCGAACAGCCGCGTTTTCCTGAGTTTCTTCGATATCATCTTCTCTGCGAGCACCCGAGAGTTCGAAGCGAACGGTTATTTAAGCTGGTTCGAGAGCGAACCAAAACGTCTCAGGATGTATTCGATCTCCTTGACAACCTGGAAGGCCGTGCGGAACTATTCGCGGCTGTCCTGGATCCGAACCACAGCTACTGGATTGAATTACACAAAGCAAAGCCGTACATCCATGAGCTAAACCTCTTTCGAGTACGTCAAGCAATGCCTCTGCTGTTCGCAGCTTGGGAAAATATGAATGGCGAATTTGTCCGCATTCTGAAACTCGTCAGCAATATTTCGTTCCGTTACACTGTTGTGAGCCGCCGGAACACGAATGAACTAGAACCTGTCTACCACAACGCTGCCAAGGCGGTAATCGAGGGTAAGGCGACGGGACCTGCCGAAGTTTTCAATCATCTAAAGGCCATCTACGTGGATGACATAAGGATGGACCAGGATTTCGCATTTCTTACCGTAAACACTCGAGGGCCCAGGAAGAAATTGGCGAAATATATCCTGGCACGACTGGAAGAGGACGCAGCTAAGCGCCCCTGCGATTCGAATACGGACCCCGGAACGATCGAGCATATCCTTCCGGAGAATCCATTGGAATCCTGGGATGAGACATTTGCTTCGGATCAGTGGGATGCCGCAATCTACCGACTCGGGAATCTAACGCTTCTCGAGCCGTCAGCCAATCGGGATTTAGGTAATTCCGCCTATGAGCAAAAACGTACGGCGTATACAATAAGCAAGTATGAAATCACCAGGACCATTCCCGAGTTGGCGCCGGAGCAATGGACACCTGAACTGTTGGACGAAAGGCAACGCAGGTTCTCCAGACGAGCCGTACATTTGTGGAGATCGGATTTCGCGTGAAAGAGCATTCAGGTCGGCGTTAAATCCAGCTAAATCAATGTCAGGGGAGCTTGTGTGACGGAACAGGAAATGAAATACCAAATAAAGGTCAACATTACGCAAGTAAATGGGCACTTTGACGGCAATTGCGACAATTGTTGATGAATTCCAAGAAATCGTTACCTTTTGCGTAATGATGATCGCCTTCAAAAATAGGAGAATTCGTTAAGATTCCTATCGCGGCTTCGCTTTGTTCAGCCCTGCCTGCGCCGTGTCCGGCACGGCAGGCAGGCGCTCCCTCCCCGAATCCAGGGATGCGCGTCGGTCGCGCGCCTTGTCTTCGGCCACAATGACTCGGCCTCGCCTGCAGAGCGACTTTTTCAACGGACTGCTAAAGGAGAGCAAGTAATGGAGACGAACGAGTACCGCCCGGACTACGCAGTCCCCCCTGGTTGGGATCCTCGCGGAGCGCCTCGAAGCGTAGGGATTTTCGCACGCGGAGTTCGCGAGACGATGCGACCGACCGGCGAAACTCATCAGCGAGATCATCTCCGGGAAAGCTCCGATTGAGCCGAAGACGGCCCTTCGGTTCGAAAGGGTGCTGGGGGTCAATGCGGACATCTGGTTGGGTATTGAGAAAGACTATCAGTTACATCAGAACCGGGAAGCCGATCCGAGGGTAGTTTAGCGTATACCGGCGCCGAAGGCGCATTCAGGAGTCCGGACGTGTTTCGTTCTGCCGACGAGCAGGGCATCGCTCCTGGAATCGTCGTCGGAAGGCTCCAGCACGAGAGGTATATCGAGTGGAATCGGCTGAACAACCTGAAAGTCCGATTGGAGTGGGTTGACAATTGATGCCCAAATGCGCAAAAAGAAACGCCCCTTTCGGGGCGTCGGGCCGGAGATGCTATCTCCGGCGGGGTGACGTTCAGATGATAGCTTTTTCCATGGAAATTGTCAATGGCAAAAGATGCAATCGGAAGGCAACATAAAACCACGTCGAACCGAGTTCTTGTATACATTGATGGCTTCGTACTGCGCCGGCCGGTCAAGTGGATGGCGGTGAACATCGCACGCTCTACCTGCGCCGGCCCTTCCAGCGGGAACCGGACTTCGCGGTGACCAGCGTGAACTACAAGCTGAAAGATTTAATGGAGCGGGCCGGAAAGCCCACTTGACGGGGGGAACCCGATTTGGGCAGATCGCCAAATTGGCTCTTGACACCGGTCTCGAAAATCGTTACCTTTTGCGTAACGAAAACGAATCTCTCCACGAATTTCTCGTCAAAACCGAGAGGTGAGACAAATGCCAAGAAAACCAAGAGACACCGTCACATACGACCTCAAGCTAGGCCGCGAAATCGTTTATCGTGGAACCACCAGCGATCCCGATGCGCGAGAGCAGAGCCACAGAGCAGAGGGCAAGAATTTCGATCAGCTGAAGGTAACATCAAGACGAATGACGAGAGCGGGGGCGGAGAAAAAGGAGGCCGAGAATCTGGAGACGTACCGAAAGGGACACGGTGGAAGAAATCCAAAATACAACAAGAGGGACGACGGATAGATCTACTACAACTCTCCGAGCGCGGCTTCGCGTCGTTCAACCGCAATCAAATGGGTGGCAGTGAACGCGTGAGCCCGTTCGATGTACCAATCACTCCCCCCTTGAGGGGGAGTCGCAGAAGCCGAGCCTGATCCCTGTGCTTTTCGAAGGGTCAGGCGACGGCTGATGCGGTGGGGGGAATTCAGCGCCTTGCCGTACGCCGGTGGCGTGCATGAACTTGCTGCCGTTTTTCGCGTTGATGCCCCGCTTGAAGACTCAAAGGACTGACGGACTACACATCCACACGATTCCGCGGTCCCGGCATCCAAACGCACCCTGCGCGATTTCGTGATCGAATACCGGTCGCCGAACAGGTATAGTAATCTCTCCTTGACATACGCTCACCCAAATCGTTACCTTCCGCGTAACGATGATGATCGCCTTCAAATCCAGAAAGCTCGAAAAGACCCTAAACTCCGGTCGCGCCCTTGTGAGGACGTTCGGAAACAGGAAAGCTCGAGCAATAAAGATGCGGCTCGCCGTGCTGGCGAACGCTTCGACACTGGCCGCCGTTCCCCATACGCCACCGGATCGACGACATCAGCTAACGGATGATCGTGAAGGGCAATTCGCGGTAGATCTCGACCATCACAATCGGCTTATCTTCGTACCCAATCACGACCCTGTCCCCCTTTTGGAAGACAGTGGAATCGACCTTCACCGTGTCACGGCAATCATGATTCTGGAAGTCACCGACTATCACTAAAGGAGAACGAGTGATGGCGACGAACCAGTACCGCCCCGACTACGCGGTCCCTCCTGGATGGGTCTTGGAAGAGCGCCTCGCCGTCCAGGGCATTTCGCACGCGGAGTTAGCGCGACGATGTGACCGCTCGGCCAAGCTTATCAGCGAGATTATCTCCGGGAAGGCTCCCGTCGAACCGAAGACGGCCCTTCAATTTGAAAGGGTACTGGGTGTCGAGGCCGACATCTGGTTGGGCATTGAGAAGGGCTATCAGTTGCACCAGATTAGAGAATCTGAGGCCAGGCAAGCGGAAGCGTTAGCAGCATGGGCGAATTCTTTCCCACTCATCGAACTGGCCAAACGAGGGGCGATCCGAACGCGTTCGGCAAGCAGAGAAGCGTTTTCCGAACTGATGGTATTCTTTCGTGTCGCGTCAATAGAGGCGTGGCACGTCAAATACGGGACCGCTAACATCGCTTATCGACACTCGCCAAGTTTCAAGAGCGACGAGCCTTCCCTGGCGTCCTGGCTTCGACTCGCGGAGACCGACGCCGAAGAACAGAAGTGCAATGCGTACGACAGATCGGCCTTCAAGGCTACACTTCGTCGGATCCGAGAGTTGACTCGCGAGCCGTTCGACGAAGCGCTCAAAGAGACGCATAGGCTATTTAACAACGCGGGCGTTGCGCTTTCGCTGGTGGAACCCTTACCGAATGCCCGGCTGAGCGGCGCCGCCTGGTGGCTCACGCCCCGAAAACCCGTCATCGCGTTGAGCGCGCGCCACTTAACGGACGACCACCTCTGGTTCAGTCTCTTCCACGAGGCCGCGCACATCCTGTTGCACAGCAAAAGGGACGTATTTGTTGACGAAGCCAAGTCAGGCGATGCCGACTTCGAAACCGAGGCGAACGAATGGGCTTCACACTTCCTGGTTCCCCGGTCAGATTGGCGGCGATTCGTTGACGAACGTGCATTTAAGGCTTCGGACATTCACCAGTTCGCCGATGAACAGGGCATCGCTCCTGGAATCGTCGTCGGCCGACTCCAGCACGAGGGGCATATCGAGTGGAACCGGCTGAACAACCTGAAAGTGCGTCTGGAATGGGTTGAGAATTGATGGTCGATTAAAACGTCACGTGGCATCGGGCGGGGGATTTGATCTCCTGCTTAGCAGAAATCGTAAAATGCCAGCCTCCGAAGGTTCATTCGAGATGCTTGGCGATACTAATAGTGACAGAATCGTCTACCCTGCCGCATATTTTGGCAAACCTCCGAGACGACTGAATCTTGAAATCGAACATTGAGGAGGTATCCGGTATGAGTGTATCCATCGTTCGTGGTACGAACAACAAGCCTGTGTCCAGCGGAACCTTGGTTGGCTTTTTTTCCGATTGTGTCGACCTTGAAGGTGAACTTTTCATTGGATATCCAATTATCAGCACTCCGGAAGGAAGGCATCCGATCGACGCGCTTTGGATATCTTGTGGACGGGGAATTGTGCTGTTCGATCTGATTGAAGGCTCTGATCTGACCGATTTTCGGGACCGACAGGACGATTTGGCAAACAAGCTCGAATCCAGGCTTAAGACCCATCGCGAACTTATGCGACGGAGGGATCTCATCGTGCCTATTCACACGATTTCCTTCGCGCCGGGAGTGCCCCAACTCGATGAATATGTTGACGACGAGTATCTGCTTGCAAATAACGAGACGCTTTATGGGAGGATCGCCGGCATTGAAATGTGGGATGATAGTAGGGAGGAAGTTTATAGAACTGCACTCTCGGCGATACAGAGCATTTCGACGATTCGTAAGAGAAGGACAATCCGACGGAGTATTCAAGAAGATACGAGAGGAGCCAAACTAAAGCGTTTAGAGGAATCAATTGCGACGCTTGATCGCCAACAGAGTAGAGCGGTGATAGAGACTGTGGATGGCGTACAGCGTATTCGAGGATTGGCTGGGTCTGGAAAGACGATTGTACTGGCATTGAAGGCTGCGTATTTGCACGCACAACATCCTGACTGGCGCATAGCAGTAACCTTCCACACGCGGTCTCTCAAAGGACAGTTTCGTCATCTGATTAACAACTTCTTTCTCCAACAGACAGGCGAAGAACCTGACTGGGATAATTTGCGAGTCCTCAATGCTTGGGGGGCTTCTGGGGGTGTTGATCGGGACGGAATCTACAGTGAGTTTTGTAGGACCCACGATGTCGCATGCTACGATCTCAGGGCGGCGAGAAACGCGTTTGGTCGTGAAGCCGAATTTTCTGGAGCGTGTAAACATGCACTTGCTCAAGCCCGGGGAATAAAGGCCGCATACAACGCTATCTTAGTTGATGAGGCTCAGGATTTTCCGCCAGAGTTCTTGAGACTTTGTTATCAATTTCTAGATAAGGACAAGCGATTGGTATACGCATACGATGAGTTGCAGAGCCTAGCGGGAGAGTCGCTACCGTCGCCGGAGCACATATTTGGATATAATGCTAACGGTTCTCCAAAAGTCCAACTCGAATATGAACCCAATGACGATCGGCGGCGCGATGTGATTCTCAATGTATGCTACCGCAACTCGCGGCCATTGCTGGTTACAGCTCATGCACTTGGGTTTGGAATCTACCGAGAGGCGGAGAACCTGGGTTCGACAGGTCTTGTCCAAATGTTCGACGTCCCAAAGTTGTGGGAGGATATTGGATATCGAGCGAAGGACGGTGAACTCAACAGTGGTTCTCGTGTTACTCTTCACAGAACAAACGAAACCAGTCCAAAGTTTCTAGAAAACCATTCGCCATTACAGGATATAATCCGGTTTATTGAATTCGACGATGAACAGCAACAAAATAACTGGCTTGTAAATGAGATTAAGCGGAATCTCGAAGAGGACCAACTTCGGCACGACGACATTATCGTAATAAATCCTGATCCTGTTACTACTCGCGATAGTGTCGGTCCCATAAGGAGTCAACTGCTGGAGATGGGCATCGAATGCCACCTTGCTGGAGTCGACACCGATCCGGATATCTTTTTCCGGCTGGGTACGGGATCTGTGACTTTTACTGGTATTTTTCGGGCTAAGGGCAATGAAGCAGGGATGGTCTATATCATCAACGCTCAAGACTGCCAATCCGCGCACTGGAACCTGGCTAGCATTCGCAACCGGCTCTTTACGGCGATCACAAGAAGCAAGGCATGGGTTCGTGTCCTTGGTGTAGGCGAAAAGATGGTAAAGTTAAAGAGAGAATACGAACAGCTAGTGTCACATGATTTCGAGTTGAAATTCAATTATCCGTCCGACGAACAACGTCAGCAACTTCGCGTCATCCATCGTGATATGACCGAGCAGGAACGAAAAAAACTGAGGAACAAAGACAAGGCGTTGGTTGATCTAGTGAAAGATCTCGAGGCTGGAAATATCCATACGGAAGATCTTAACGAACAAGCGATAATGAAACTCCGTGAATTGCTCTCGAAAAACGAGTGAACCTGAATGCCATCACATAATGAGACAAGACGACAAATCAACGACCTTATCGGCCATTTGGTGCGAATTGGACTCGCCGACGATCAACGTTTCGCGTTCCAAAGGGAAGTCGATGCCAGTCAGCATCACATAACCTTTGCAGGGTCTGAGCACATACAGTTTGCATTGAAAAACCTCAACTACGAACAGATTTATCAGCATCTCGTACGAGAACGTGCGTACAACGTGAAAATGCTTGATGGCGCCCTAATTCAAATGATGTACATGTTCGAAAACGGAACGATCAGACGCCATCGACTCGCGTTTTTTTCTGCGCCGCACCTTGAGAAGTTTCAGAATGATCCGGATATCTACCTACAAGACGAACGATACGCTGACGTAGTCACTAGAAACATCGTCCCATTCCCAATCAGATTCGATTACAATAATGATGATGCCCAACCAAGGCCAGATCATCCCAGGTCGCACCTTACTTTAGGTCAATACGAAAATTGTAGAATTCCCGTGACTGCACCTATGGCGCCATTTTGGTTTGTTGATTTCATTCTTCGGCACTGCTGTCCAAGAACCGTCGGATTCCCAGAGATAAGGTTCGAAAAATGGCTACAATAGGCGATTTTGGACGGGTTTGACCCGGATAATGAAAACCAGGTTTGCCATCTTCTGCGCAATGCTGTCCAAGAACAAGGTGACGTTTCCAGCGGCCATAATTGTGCTGTTTCCGTCTCAATAAGCCCGTGAAATAAGCACTTTGTGAATCTCAGGCGATCTTGGTCGAGGGATTGCTTCGCGGAAGTGAACCAGATGCTGTCCAAGACTGAAACCGATTTTGGACAGGTGTGATTCTTCGGAATTTCTATCACACGGCATTCCACAGATTTGTCCGCCATCTTCCGAATCACAGCGACAATTTCGAGCGATCGATTCTTCCGGAAGAAGAAGCTGTTGTTCACATATCCGTTCCGCAGTGAGGATTTACTCCGAGAATCCACAAAACAGCGCTTGTTTAATGTGAATCGAGCATAGGTATCCAAGGGCGCTGCATCTCTTCTGTGCGCTGCATGGGGCCTTCGCTGGGCTGGCGAGCGACTTGTTGGTAACCGCGTCACAAGGAGTGTGCGAATCTAAGGCTGGTGACGGAGATTAAAATTATGGCCGACCCAACAGTAAAAGACTCGCTTGAACTCGAAGTGAACGATTTTGGACCGATCGTTGATGCCAAGATTGACCTGCGTCCCTTGACTGTTTTTGTCGGACCGAGCAATACCGGGAAATCTTATCTGGCAACGTTGATCTATGCGCTGCATCGGTATTATTGTGACTCCTCGTCGATCAACCGTCGGCTCCATATTGGGGATGATGCGATAACTCCGCATTTCTGGCATAGTGAGTTAAGCGGAAAAGATGTGCAAAGTGTAGCCGAATGGGCCGAGCAGATCCTAAGCAAAAGCACCGATCCATCTACTAAAGGACGGGTGCACTTGTCGCGTTCGGTTATGGATATTATTCGCACTGTATTCGATGCACAAGGTGAACAGGTCGACTTCGAGATGGGCAGGTGTTTCGGTACTGATAAGCCCAATGCTCTGATACGGAGAGGGAGCAGAAGTGGCGCGCGGATTGTCTTGAACAAGACATTTGCCAACGATTCGACCTCATTCTTGCAGGAATTCAGTCTTAGAGCGCGCAGGTCTCACTTGCGAACGTCAATGCCAGGAGAAGAGACGTTGCGTATTGACGCTCGGGCTGTTCGACATTGGATTGGGATTTTGTACCGTATGGTCGATGGACTCTCGGAACTCGATCGAGACGGAGCGGAGCTGAAATTGCGTGCGTTACCATTGATGAACAAAATCCTTGAAGCCACACTGCCTAAAATACTTGGGCCTCTCTATCGTCCCGCCTTCTATCTTCCGGCGTCTCGGACAGGTGTGATGCACAGCCATCAGGTAGTCGTCGGCGCTTTGGTACAGAATGCAACTACCGCAGGACTACGTCCCACGGTCGAAACTCCAATGCTATCGGGGGTTCTTGCTGATTTTCTCCAGCAGTTGATTCAACTGAAGCCCCTTATGTATCGGCGACCAACGTCACATAGCGCACTAAGTACGCATATTGAAGAAGCCATTCTTGGTGGATCAGTCCAGGTGGAAAGTGCTCAAGGAGTTAACTATCCACACTTTACCTACCGCCCGAATGGGTGGAAGGAATCATTGCCACTAAAGAACGCCTCTTCGATGGTGTCGGAACTCGCGCCCGTCGTGCTGTATCTGCGTGATGTCGTCGAATCCGGCGAGACGCTAATCATTGAAGAACCAGAATCTCACTTGCACCCCGCAATGCAGGTCGAATTCACTCGTCAAATCGTGGCACTCGTTGAGGCGGGCGTACGAGTGATCATCACGACGCATAGCGAGTGGGTTCTGGAGGAACTCGGGAACGTCGTCAGACGCTCCGAACTTTCAGAGTCCCGTCGAAAGGAGATGCCACACGGCAAATATGCCCTTCGTCCCGATCAGGTGGGGGCATGGCTGTTCAAGCCGAAGCGCCGACCAAAGGGATCCGTAGTCGAAGAAATTCGATTCGATCCCGATGCAGGTGGGCTCGAGAGTGATTTCGGTGACGTTGCCGAGCAAGTTTATAATGATTGGTCGACGATCGGTAACCGTATCGCAGGAAACACCGAATAATGTGTGGCGTGGTCGAACGGCTGAGAGACGAACTTCCTGAAGGAACTACCGTCAAAAGATGCTCGGCCAAGGGGTGTAACGTTCCGCTGAAAGACGCCCCATCGCCGCATCTCGTATTGGATCTGGATCATCCCTTTTTCCGGTTGAAGGACAAGATCCATTGCGATTTTCTGTATATCAGTTGCGGCGGCAATGGCGGGGACAACTGGGTTGTACCGCTGGAGTTGAAACGCGGCAGCCCCGACGCTACAGAATTGGTGTCGCAGCTACAGGCAGGGTCAAATTTCGCGCAAGCCTGGATACCGGAAGATCACAAGACCCAGTTCCGCCCCGTGGGCGCCTTTGGTGGCCGCTTGCATAAATCCCAATGGGACAGGCTCAGACGGGCTCGCATTTTGTATCGGAGAAAACGGTACGAAGTCAAACTCATACGATGTAGGACACCGTTAAGCGTTGCTATTGCGTAAGAGAAAACCCAATGACTGTTACAAGAAAAAAACTGATTGAAGTCGCTCTGCCGCTTGACGCGATCAACACCGCGTCAGCCCGCGAAAAGTCGATCCGCCACGGCCACCCCAGCACGCTGCACCTCTGGTGGGCGCGTCGTCCGTTGGCGGCGGCGCGCGCGGTAATCTTCGCGCAGATGGTGGACGATCCGTCTGCCTGCCCGGAGGAATTCCCCACTGAAATGGAGCAGGAGAAGGAGCGAGGGCGCCTGTTCGGGCTTATCGAGGAACTGGTAAAGTGGGAAAACACGACCAACGAGGAGGTACTGGAAAGAGCGCGGGAAGATATCCGCAGGAGTTGGCGCCGGACGTGCGCTGATAATGCGGACCATCCTCGCGCCGATGAGTTGTTCGACCCGGACAAGCTACCGGCCTTCCACGATCCCTTTGCGGGTGGTGGCTCGTTACCATTGGAAGCCCAGCGTTTGGGGCTCCAGGCTTACGCCAGCGACCTTAATCCGGTGGCTGTGCTAATCAACAAAGCAATGATTGAAATTCCGCCGAAGTTTGCTGGCAGGCCCCCAGTTAACCCAGAGTCGCGCCCGGGAGGATCATCAGGGAAAGAATCGTTGATCGAACGCGACTGGACCGGCGCCAAAGGGCTTGCGGAGGACGTACGTTACTATGGGCAATGGATGCGCGACGAAGCCGAGAAACGCATCGGGCATCTCTATCCCAAGGTCGAAGTTACTTCGGAGATGGTTCGACACCGGCCCGATCTCAAGCAATACCAGGGGCGAAAACTCACCGTAATCGCTTGGCTCTGGGCGCGGACCGTGAAAAGCCCGAATCCAGCATTTGCGGATGTCAAGGTACCGCTCGTATCGACGTTCAGGCTATCGACAAAGAAAGGAAAAGAGGCATACGTCGAGCCGGAGATAGAGGGGCGCAGCTATCGGTTTGCGGTTCGGGTTGGGAGTCCACCGGACCCTGAGGCGGCCAAGCGGGGCACGACAGCAGGTAAACGTCAGGCATTTCGTTGCCTGATGTCTGGTGTGCCGGTACCGTATGACCACATTCGAAACGAGGGTAAGGCCGGACGAATGGACGCGCAATTGATGGCTGTTGTAGCCGAGGGCGATAGGGGAAGAGTATATCTGTCGCCGACAAGAGAACATGAATCAATCGCGAGAAAAGCAAACCCCGAATGGAAGCCTGAGTTGGCTCTTCCCAATAACCCGCGGGACTTCAAAACCCCGAATTACGGTCTTCCCACTTTCGCAGATCTCTTTACCGACCGCCAACTTGTGGCACTTACAACGTTCTCGGACTTGGTGCAGGAAGCAATCGAGCGTGTCAAATTGGATTCCGCAAACGCCCATTTAGGCCGTGACGAGCGGTCCCTCAACGACGGGGGTGGCGGTCGATTAGCGTATGCCGAGGCAATCGCAGTATATTTGGCATTGGCTGTTAATCGCATGGCGAATACCCTTTGCTCAATCGCTCGGTGGACGCCGGATCGTGGACAAACCGTTACTGCATTTGCGCGCCAAGCGATTCCGATGACATGGGACTTTCCAGATGTCAACCCATTTGCTGGTGCAGCCGGCGACTATGGGGTCTCTGTCGAAGGGGTAGTCAAGGGAATGACCAGTGCTACGAATCCTAGTGGTGTTGCAAGCCAACAGGATGCATCTATCCAGTCGATTAGTGTTGGGAAAATTGTATCGACGGACCCGCCTTACTACGACAACATTGGCTACGCCGACCTTTCCGACTTCTTCTACGTCTGGATGCGTCGTTCTTTGCGCTCAGTAATCACCGATATCTTTTACACGGTCGCCGTGCCGAAAGCGGAAGAGCTCGTCGCTACACCCTATCGTCACGGTACTAAGAAACAAGCTGAGAGCTTCTTTATCGCCGGAATGTCAAAGGCCATGACTCGCGTGGCTAAACAAGCACATCCAGGTTTCCCTGCTTCAATATTCTATGCGTTCAAGCAATCGGAGACCAAGGATAAGACGGGAACGCGTAGCACCGGCTGGGAGACTTTTTTGGATGCAGTTGTCCGTGCAGGATTCGCAGTCACGGGCACTTGGCCGCTACGTACCGAGTTGTCGCACCGAATGGTCGGAATGGGCACAAACGCTTTGGCATCCAGCATTGTGCTAACGTGCAGAAAGCGCGCGAAAAATGCACCACTGGCGACCCGGCGTCAATTCGTAGCAGCGTTGTACGACGAACTACCAGTTGCTATCACCCGGCTGCAGATTGGCAATATCGCGCCGGTAGATCTTGCTCAGGCAGCAATTGGACCTGGGATGGCCGTGTTCACCCGCTATGCTAAAGTGCTTGATGCGCAGGGCAATCGCGTATCGGTAGGGGAGGCCCTGGCGCTGATCAATCAGACTCTGGCTGAAGTACAGGCCGAACAGGAGGGTGAATTCGACGGTGACACCCGCTGGGCCCTGGCGTGGTTCGAGCAGGAGAGTTTCGGCGAGGGCGAATACGGCGTGGCAGAGACGCTATCCAAAGCAAAGAACACCAGCATCGACGGCATCGTGGAAGGCGGTATTCTCGCCTCCAAGGGCGGAAAAGTGCGACTACTTCGACCGAATGAAATGGCCAGCGAATGGGATCCGACAGCGGACACTCGGCTGACAGTCTGGGAGGCAGTACACTACCTTGTCCGTGCTCTCGAAACCGGAGGCGAATTCGCCGCCGCCGGGCTGATTCACCAACTCGGCGGCCTCGCGGAAACCGCGCGCGAACTGGCCTACAGGCTCTATACTATCTGCGAGCGTAAGAACCGCGCCGAAGAAGCCCGTTCCTACAACGGCCTCGTTCAAAGCTGGCCAGAAATCTCGAAATTGGCGCGGGAACGGGCAACGGCGGAGCAGGGCGAGTTGTTTGGGGACGGAAATCAGGGACGTGTCACCCGATGAACGTCTGGGAGCGCGTTGCAGGTAACCATATCCCAATATTGGAAAATGTGAAATTGACTTCAATTGTTATACATTTTCGTATATGCCCTCCCGGGAAATCTAAGTCGTAGTTCGATGTCTGGAGAACTGAATGGAAAGAGTAAATGTCCTCCAAGAGATACTTGAGTGGTCTCAATCTCGCCCCGAATGGCAACGTGACGCGTTGCGACGGCTTGTCTCGAAGGGCGAATTAGCCGATTCCGACATACGCGAGCTTGCGAATCTCTGCAAGTCCAGACACGGACTCGGTGACAGAGAAACACCAGTACCCCTCAACGCAAATCACCTCCCAAAGTCTGGTGCCGAAACGAAACCCGTGTTGCTGCAATCACTTACACATCACGCGGGTGTCAACGCACTTGCCCAAGATCAGACTATCCAATTTGGGGGATCATTGACTGTCGTATACGGAGCAAATGCCGCCGGTAAATCCGGCTATACGAGAGTCTTGAAACGTGCGTGTCGCGCGCGCGGTGCGGAGGAGATCCTGGGAAACGTAGTGTCTGGTACTGCTCCTGGGCGTCCCTCTGCGACAATCAAGTTCACAGCGAACGAAAAGTCGCACGATCACTTGTGGGATGACGATCAGTTGCCAAATCCGATTCTTTCAAGAGTTAGCGTATTCGATCATCATTGTGCAAGCGTGTACGTTTCACAACAGACCGATGTCGCATTTCGACCATTGGGTTTGGACTTGTTTGACAAACTTTCCGCCGCTTGTGAGGCTGTTAAGAAAGCCTTAGAAAAGGAACGAGAAGCGCTTGAAATACTGAGCCTTAAGTTTCCGAATGTCGATTACGGTACGGCCGTCCATGATCTAGTCACAAATCTGACGCCACTTACTGATCCGGCGACTGTCCACGAACTTGCAATTCTAACAGACTGCGATAGACGCCGCCGCGACGATATCCGCAACCGGATTCGCGATCTAACGTCGGAAGACCCAAAAAAGACCGCTCGTGCAGTCGAACTTCGCGCCGCACGAGCAAAGGTCTTGGTCGAAAGAGTCACTAATGCGCAGGTGATACTTTCTGATACCGAGATTGGAGAATTGTTCACGGCTCATGAGAAGACGACCGAGACTCAGCGCGTTTTGGAAACCCTGCAAAGGGAGACTTTCCGAGAACAGCCGTTGTTAAACACAGGATCAGCAGCGTGGCGTACACTCTGGAATGCCGCGGAGAAGTTCTCAACAACAAATGCGTATCCAGATCGTGCCTTTCCGTACACAGAAGAGGGTTCGCGCTGCGTTTTATGTCAGCAACAACTCAACGACGAGGGGATGGAGCGACTTCAGCAATTCCGGGAATTTGTCGGTTCAACCGCACAGCGTGAGCACGAAATGGCGACTGATGAATACAACCGGAAGCGTCAGCAATTCAAGGATGCAGTCGTCTTGGATGACAAAGCAATGGAAGTGCTTGAGGAACTCAAACTCGACGATGATGATCTTTTTGAAGCCATCCAGGCCACTCTCAAAGCGGCGGAGGCTCGGAGAGAATTAGTAGATACAGCGATAACTGAGAGTCTGCCTGCCCCTACGACTCTACCTGGACGACCACTCGACGTGAGTATCCTAACGGATCATATTGAGAGCTTGGAGAATCGAGTAAATGAACTACGGAAAGCGGAAGATCCGGAGGCGATTAGCAAGTTGCGTACCGAATTAGGTGAACTTGAAGCACGAGAGGTACTTGCGGAAAACTTGAGTACTGTACTCGAGGAGATTGAACGTAAAAAGAAAATCGCAGTTTACCAGATGTGCATCAATGAAACTCGGACGAATTCGATAACTCGCAAGAGCAGCGACGTAACAAGACGGGCTGTCACCGAGCAACTCACAAGATGTTTTTCCGATGAACTTGACGGACTAAGGTTTCATCATGTCGAAGTCCAGATGGTGGACACCGGAGGGTCTCGTGGAGCGCTATACCACAAATTGCAGCTTAGGCGTGCGCCGGGTGTGGATGTGTCCAAGGTTGCCAGCGAGGGCGAAGCCCGATGCCTCTCAATTGCGTCCTTTTTCGCAGAACTCAGTACGGCCGCAGATCGATCGGCGATACTGTTCGACGATCCGGTTTCATCGCTTGACCACAGTTGGCGTGAAAATGTTGCGAAACGGTTGGTCGTCGAGTCAAAGTCTCGGCAGGTAATCATCTTTACTCATGACATGGTTTTCCTTGTCGCGTTGGTGGAGAAGGCCAGCGAGTTAGACGTCGAACTACAACACCAATACTTGCGAAGAGACAACACTGCCGCGGGACTATCCTCCCAGGAATTGCCATGGGCTGCGTTGAAGGTCCGCGACCGCATTGGCCGCTTGAATGCTCTCTGGCAAGACGCAGAAAGGACGTTTAGGAATGGCGACTCAGGCAAATACGAGAAGGACGCATCTTACATTTACGGTCTTCTACGAGAAGCGTGGGAACGAGGAGTTGAGGAGGTGCTATTGGCTGGGACAGTCGAGCGTTACAGAAACAGTGTTCAAACCCAGCGCGCAAACCAACTCGCTGACATTTGTGATAATGACATAGGAACGCTGAATATCGGAATGACAAAGTGCTCAAAGTGGTTGACTGGTCACGATCAGTCACTCGCGGATAACTCACCGATTCCAGGGCCAAATGAGGTTAAGGAGGACATCGATGCCCTCGCGACTTGGATACAGAATATCCGGAAGCGTCGAGGGAATTAACTTTAAGGCGTGCCGTATTTGTACGTAGATCGAATACTAAACGCAGGTCTCACGGATTGGCCGCCGAGACCGTCTAAATGAACCAATGGGTCATGCATCCTGCTGAACAAATTGCAAAGGACACCTGGGGACGATTGAAACAGTCACGCGAACTTCGGACCCGGTTGGGAGAGGTAACCCTTACTGATCTGCTCGTTTTGGATTTCGTGCGTTTCATGGATGGGCGCGCCAGGTTATTTCAAAGTACCAACAAACAGGAATCGATACGAGGGACCGATCTCGAGATCCGGATTCACGCCGGATGCAATCGAGCCGTTGCGTTTGCACTGCAAGCCAAGAAGCTGTATCCAGATGAAAGGTATCGTGAATTAAAGACCACGGTGAAGTCATCGAACTCCCTTCAATTGGAGATTCTTGAGGATTATGCTGAATCAGTATGCGCTGTCCCACTCTATCTACTGTACAACTACGTGTGCTGGGATGATTTACAACCATGTTGGCATTGCCGCGAGCGCTTCAGCGTAGACATCGAACAATTGGGTTGTACCGTGGTACCAAGTCGGATAATTCGGCGTGCGATTTGTAAACGCGGACGCAGGAACTTCGATTGGATACATAAATCATGCGCCGCACTGCCCTGGCGTTGTCTTTTCGACTGCCCGCACCAATGCACGCAGCGCTATGACTGCGAGTATTTGGAACCCGTTTACGGTGGGTGGCCGGACTGGCTTTGGTCTCGAAACAGCACGACGTTCTCTGATGAAGACGTGGAGAGATTGCAGCGGGAGATACGGCGCCATGACGTACAGGCGTTCACGCCGCACATCAAGGATAAGTTAATGGAACATTCAGACGAAATTCCCGGTTACCTCATTTTAGTCAAGGAGACGAGGCGATGACTGACGCGAATCTGGCTCGCCGCATCCGGCTCGGTGAGGACTCCAATATTGAGTTAAAGCTGGTATCAATGCGTGGTTCCCGGGTAAGTGCGCCTAAGCGAGACGAATTTGCCGACGAGCTCGCTGCCCTGGCCAACGGCCGTGGCGGAATTGTTGTACTGGGGGTGAACGACATAAGCAGGGAAGTCATAGGTATACGCATGGAACATCTGGATACTGTTGAGGGCTGGGTTTCGGAAATTTGCAACGACTCCATGACACCCCCACTCGACGCGGCAATCCGAAAGTTCGAGTTACCCCGCCCTGACGGGAAGATGGTTCCGGTCATCCACATTGACATTGCTCGCAGTTTGTTTGTGCACAGGAGTCCTGGCGGATACTTCAGCAGGATCGGAAGTTCCAAGCGTGAGTTGTCGCCGGAGGCACTTGCCCGGCTGCTGCAACACCGAAGCCAGAGCCGCATGATATGGTATGATGAATCGCTTGTGCCTCACACAGCGCCGGGAGATCTCGACTATTCTCTTACGCGCCGCTTTTTAAGAGAAGATTCGCTCGCAGAAGGCGTCAATGAAACCCTCGCACGCAAGATTAGCCTCGTCGCTGACGATGTTGAGGGGGTTCCAAGACTAACGCTCGCCGCCGTGCTACTATGTACGCGCAAACCGCAGCAATGGCTTCCGCACGCGTACATACAAGCCGTCAGCTACACAGGTGAGCGTGCTGATATCCAATATCAGACTGACGCCCGCGATGTCGATGGGCCGCTCGACGAGCAGATCGAGGAAGCGTTGCACTTTGTGCGTCGAAATATGACGATCCGAGCGACCAAGACTACGGCCCGTGCAGAGGGACCGCAGTTCAGCGAACGCGCGGTATTCGAGGCTCTCGTAAATGCGGTCGCACATCGCGATTACTCGATGGCGGGTACTCGGATTCGTCTCCACATGTTCGGAGATCGTCTTGAACTGTATGTCCCCGGTGGGCTGGTGAATACGCTTTCCCTCGAGAGCCTGCACCTGAGGCAGGCGAGCCGGAATGAACTCATTGTGTCGTTGTTGGCCCGTTGTCGTACGCAAAGCGGTCTTGGGCGGACCCATTTGATGGATCGGCGCGGGGACGGCGTGCCAATAATACTAAAGGACAGTCAAGAGTTGTCCGGTCGCGAGCCCGAGTATAGTCTCATTGACGATAACGAATTGCGATTGTTGATTTGGGCGGCGACATAGACCTGACGTAGCGATAAGGAAGACATTGGTGCCTGAGTTCAAGCGCATTGTTTGTTTGGCGAACTCCCGGAAAATGGCGGGACGGTGCATTGCCGGTCGGGAATGGAACGAGGAACAGAAAGTTGGTAAATGGGTCCGGCCTGTGAGCGCCCGCGACAACCAAGAAGTTTCCGAGTACGAACGTCAATACGAAGACGGAAGCGATCCTCGGGTACTCGATATCATCGACATTCCGGTTCTGAATCCACAGCCAAAGAACTTTCAAACCGAGAATTGGTTGCTCGATCCAGACTATTATTGGGAGAAAGCAGGTAAGTTAACGCCGTACGATTTGTCCGAATTCGTGGATATATCCACCCCTTTGTGGATTGATGGACAAAGCACGTACCACGGTCGAAATGACAAAATCCCGCTTGAATCAGCCAAATCTGTTTCGGATTCGCTAAGACTCGTCCATGTCGAACAGTTGAACCTTTCTGTGTTTAAACCAGGTGAAGCGTTCGGAAACTCCAAGCGGCGTGTACAAGGGCATTTTCGTCACGCCGATACGGGATATAAACTTTGGGTCACCGATCCCGTATACGAGCAGGAATACCTGGCGAAGCTAGATGGCACCTATGAAATAGGAGAATGTTACGTCACGATCAGCCTTGGGGAACCGTACGACGAAGCGTGTTACAAACTGATCGCTGCAATCATTCCGGCAGAACTGGGGGTGAAATTATAATGAAGACCAACAATACGGTTTATACAATTGGCCATTCCAATCACGCAGTTGACTCCTTGATCGCGTGTCTGCGCATGCATCATGTCACGGCAGTAGCCGATGTCCGCTCAGCGCCGTACAGCCGCTTCAATCCCCAATTCAATCGTGAGCCCTTAGATGGTTGTCTCAAAAAGCACGGGATAGAGTATTGGTTCTTTGGTCACGAATTGGGAGGTCGCTTCAGTGACCCTACATGTTACATTGACGGGCGTGTGAGTTACGACCATGTTGCTGCGACGGATTTGTTCAGGCGCGGCTTGGATGAGGTCGCGCAAAGCGTGGCCAATCACCGAATCGTGCTTCTATGCGCAGAGCGTGAGCCGCTCGAATGTCATCGGACGCTCCTTGTGGGCCGGGCAATTGACGAGCGAGGTATCGAAGTCGCACATATCCACGCCGATGGTCGGCTGGAGTCCCATGCCGAGGCGATGGACCGATTGCTCAACCGCTTCAATCTGCACCCCGACGGCGATCTGTTTCGTGCAGCGCAATCTCGAGAAAAACTGGTCGCGGAGGCCGTAGCACGGCAGGCAAAACGCATTGCCTTTGCGGACCGGAAATCGACAAAACGTTCAAGGGAGTCTACAATATGAATATCTCAACCATCGGCTTTACGAGAAAGCCCGCGAGCCGTTTCTTCGACTTGCTGATGCAGTCAGACGCCAGGCGTGTCGTCGACGTCCGGTTAAACAACGCGTCGCAATTGGCCGGTTTTGCGAAGAAGGATGATCTGGCGTATTTCCTGCGGGAACTCTGTGGGATGGACTACGTCCACGTCCCCCAATTGGCGCCCACGAAGGAATTGCTGGACGACTACAGGAATCGGCGGTGTGACTGGCAGGCCTACGAGGACCGTTTCAACGGGCTGATGTGCGAGCGGCGGATCGAGGAGACGGTTCCGATTGAGATCGTCGCGGACGGGTGTCTGCTGTGCAGCGAGGATAAACCGCACCGCTGCCATCGGCGGCTCGTCGCCGAATACCTGAAATACCATTGGGTCGACGTCGAAATCGTCCATCTCCGATAGGTAGCATCGCGTGAACATACCTGCCTCGGAAACGTTCATCTCGACGATGGTAGACCGAATTGTAGAAGGCTTCCAACCTTCTCGACTCGTTCTCTTCGGTTCCCATGCGCGGGGCACGGCAACCGACACAAGTGACGTGGACTTGCTCGTCATTCTGCCCAACGTGTCCGACAGGCGGCACACGGCTGTCGAATTTCGCCGAGCCCTGGGCGACCTGCCGGTATGTAAGGACATCGTAATAGCGACTCCCGAGGAAGTCACTCGTCACGGTCATCTTGTTGGTACCGTGCTGCGTTCAGCACTCCGCGAAGGAAAGGTTCTCTATGAACGACCGATTCCAACGTGAGGTTTGACGCACATCGCTCCTACAACGTCCTTCCTGGGAGCGCGGGCGCCTGCCTGTGCGTTGCACGCAGGCAGGTCCCGCCCGCATGTGCTGTATCTATTCGGCCACGTAAGCGCACAATTGAACGTCGTACTACCAATGCCCACTTTTGGTGATTCAACGTATAAACGAAATCTGCGGCAATCGATGTCGCTATCCAAACAGAGTCACACTTAGAACAGGTACTGACGCCATGGACCAGGAACGCCCTGAAGACCGACTTCATCTTCCGGATCTGTCGATAACCGGATTTCGGGGAATCGCGTCACTTTCCATTAAGCGCTTAGGCCGCGTGACGCTGCTCGCGGGAAGGAATAGTGTCGGCAAAACAACCGTCCTTGATGCCGTCCGGGTCTACGCGGCGCGGGGTCGCCCTTCCGTTCTGTCCGACGTGTTGAAGAGCCACGAAGAAGTGGCTGCCGTTACCTACCACAGTGACAGCGAGAAAATTGGCCCTCATCTGGAAGCGCTCTTCCACGGACGGGACGCTTCTGAGGAAACATTCTTCTCGATCGGCCCTGATAACGGACGGGATCAAGTTAGCGTTGAAGCGATTCCTCCGGATAAAGCCACTCGCCCTCATCATCCGTGTCCTGCCCCTTTTTTTGTGGCGCCAGTAAGAATGCTTAAAATTGTCTGTCGAGACAAAGAGGAGATCGTCCCCTGGTTTTTCTCTCCCTATGCGTTGAGTACCAAGATGGCCAAGAGTCGCCGTGTATATCAATATATCGTGGCAACAACCACAGATTACGACCTTCCAGCCACGATAGACTGTCGGTCGATGGGTCCGGCCCTTTTGAGCAAGGACCAAGTCGTGGCATTTTGGGATGACGTCGCGCTGACCGACGATGAGGAATGGGTCGTCAATTCCCTGCAGCCTGTTCTCGGGGACCAGGTTCAGCGCATTGGGACGATCGGAGATAACAGTAACGGTCGACGGGTGATCGTCAGAATTCGGGAGCAAGCCTTTCCGGTCCCTCTGGATAGTTTTGGCGACGGGGCCCTGCGCCTGTTCGGCACAGCCTTGGCGTTGATCAATAGCCGGGACGGCTTCCTGCTCATCGATGAAGTGGAAAACGGGATTCACCATACCGTGCAGCGCGATTATTGGCGAATGGTACTTGAGACCGCGCACATAAACAACGTGCAGGTTCTGGCAACAACGCACAGCTACGACTGTGTCCGCGGTTTTGCGCAGGCGGCAACGGAATGCGAGGGAATCGACGGGGCGCTTGTGCGCATTGAACGTAGAGATAAGGAAATGTGGGCAGTTGAGTATTCGGAAAAGGATCTCAGGATCGCTGCTGAACAGCGTATCGAAGTGAGGTAGGTTGATGGAAAATGGTGACCGTGTCCTCCTCGTTGAAGGGCAAGACGACAAGCATGTTGTTCGACATCTGTGCCGGCAAAGCGAGTCAATGCCGCCATTTCACATTGAAGTAAAGGGTAACGACAGAAAGCTTCTTGATTCCCTTAAACAGGAAATCAGAGTTTCCGGTCGCAGTGCCGTCGGCATCCTCATTGACGCAAACGACGATATGAATGGTCGCTGGAGTGCGGTGGAATATCGGCTTCGAGGCGAGGGTATTGAATTACCTCGTGTCCCTGTACGAACCGGTACCTTGATTGAGGGAATCATCCGCACGCCCCGCATTGGTATCTGGTTGATGCCAGACAATCAGTCGGCCGGCGAACTCGAAGACTTTGTCTCGACGATGGTTCCTGAAAGCGATTCGGTATGGCCGCGTTCTGAGCGTTACATAAGGGACATTCCGAAAAAGGATAGAAAATTCAGCGACCATAAGGTACAGAGAGCCATGATCCACGCCTGGTTAGCGACTAGAAAGGAACCCAGGAAGATTGGCACAGCCATTTATGCGGGAGATTTGCGCGTTGATGGAAGACTCAGCATGGAATTTGCAGATTGGCTTCGCGAGCTTTTTAAATGAACGGATGGATCATGCATCCTGCTGAACAAATCGCAAAGGACACCTGGGGACGATTGAAACTGGCACGCGAACTCCGGACCCGGCTGGGAGAGGTAACCCTTACTGATCTGCTCGTTTTGGATTTCGTGCGTTTCATGAATGGTCGCGCCAGGTTATTTCAAAGTACCAACAAGCAGGAATCGATACGAGGGACCGATCTCGAGATTCGGATTCACGCTGGATGCAATCGAGCCGTTGCGTTTGCACTGCAAGCCAAGAAGCTGTATCCAGATGAAAGGTATCGTGAATTAAAGACCACGGTGAAGTCATCGAACTCCCTTCAATTGGAAATTCTTGAGGATTATGCTGAATCAGTACGCGCTGTCCCACTCTATCTACTGTACAACTACGTGTGCTGGGATGATTTACAACCATATTGGCATTGTCGTGAGCGCCTCACGGAAGACATTGAACAACTGGGTTGTACCGTGGTACCAAGTCGGATTATTCGGCATGCGATTTGTAAACGCGGGCGCAGTAACTTCGAATGGATCCACAGACTTAACCATGCATTGCCGTGGCGTTGTCTTTTCAACTGCCCTCACCAATGCACGCAGCGCTATGACGGCGAGTATTTGGAACCCGTTGACGGTGGGTGGCCGGACTGGCTTTGGTCTCGAAAGAACACGACGTTTTATGACGAAGACGTGGACAGATTGCGTGAGGAGATTTCAAACCGAGAGAAATCGAGGCGGAAATTGGAACAGTCCGATATTCCACACGGATTTGGACATACCGACGAGATTGGCGAACTGCCGGGTTACCTCATCTTGGTCAAGTAGAAGACCGGATAAACAGATCGAATGTAGCACGACGCTAATCCCGCGGTGCCTCGGCAACCGTTCCCAACGAACTCCTCGCGGACGGGTGTCTGCTGTGCAGCGAGGATAAGCCGCACCACTGCCATAGGCGGCTCGTGGCGGAGTATCTGAAACAGCATTGGGGCGACGTCGAAATTGTCCACCTCGGATAGGAAACATCGCGTGAACATACCTGCCTCGGAAACGTTTATATCGACCATGGTAGACCGAATTGTAGAAGGCTTCCAACCTTCTCGGCTTCTCCTGTTCGGTTCCCATGCGCGGGGCACGGCAACCGAGTGGAGTGACGTCGACTTGCTCGTCATTCTGCCCAACGTGTCCGACAAGCGGGATACGGCTATCGAGATCCGCCGCGCCCTGGGAGATCTCCCAGTTTGCAAGGACATAGTAATAGCCACTCCCGAGGAAGTCATTCGTCGCGGTCATCTTGTTGGTACCGTGTTGCGTTCAGCACTCCGCGAAGGGAAGGTTCTCTATGAACGACCCTGCGCGCCATCGTGACGCGCGTCGCTTGTTTCATTTCGAGACGGGAGATCTCGTTTTCGGACAACGCTTCTTGTCGGCCGACGGCGCTTGACTTCGGCACACCCGATCCGTCGTCTAGCAAATTGACAGATCGCCAATATCCGTCAGCGGTACTACGACGCGAACTTCAAGACCCAGGACATCCCGCATTTGATGGCGAGCTCGGTATCTATTTCGAATGAACTGTGTCAGAGAAGCGATTGCATTGTGACAAGCGGTGACACAAATTTCGGCGCAATGCCCGATACAAGGAAATTCAACGAGCTTGCTTCGCGCGACGCGTTGCTTTTCTGAACGATAAATTGCACGCAACTACCGTGAAGTTCTGTCAGGCGTGACCTCAGACGTCGACTTCACCAGGAGTCCTTGCCGCCTTGTCTTTGACAGATAGGGGAATTGAACCATGCAAATTGAGCAGATTGAGATCAAAAACTACCGTCCCTTCCGCCACGCGGTCCTCGGAGCTCTGCCGCGCATGGTCGTAGTTGTCGGCGCCAACGGCTCGGGCAAATCAACGCTCTATGATGTTTTCAGCTTTCTAAAGGATGCGCTGACTCAAAATGTCGCCACGGCGGTCGCCAGGCGAGGCGGATTCCAGGAGCTTGTCAGTCGTGGAGAAAACGGCCCGATCGGTATTACGATTAAATTTCGAGAGAAAGGCGGGCGGCTGGCCACATATGTCCTTCAAGTGGCCGAAGATAGTGGACGTGTCGTCGTCCACCGCGAGATTCTACGCTACCGGCGGGGGCAGTATGGAAAGCCCTGGCATTTCGTTGATTTTTCGCGCGGTACGGGAACTGCGATCACAAATGAGTCCGTGTACGGCCAAAAAGGCGTCGTCGAAGAGCGGGAAGAGTATGAGCTCGACGATCCAAGCATCCTGGCGATAAAAGGTTTGGGCCAATTCCGTGAATTCCGTGTTGTATCGGAGTATCGTAGCCTGGTTGAGAACTGGCACGTGTCGAATTTCCACATTGCCGACGCCCGGCCGAGTGTCGACGCTGGCTACGCCGAACATCTGTCCAGCCGAGGCGACAATGTCGCCCAGGTCGCCCACTATCTTTACGAGAATCACCGCGACTCGTTCGACCGAATTCTAAGGGCGATGAGTCACCGCGTTCCGGGTGTTAGTAGAGTAGAAGCCAAACCCACGGAGGACGGACGTCTGGTTTTACGCTTTCAGGATGGAAGCTTCAAGGATCCATTCATCGCCCGGTACGTCTCCGACGGCACCATAAAGATGTTTGCATATCTCGTATTGCTCTATGACCCCAGACCTCATCCCTTGTTGGCAGTCGAAGAACCTGAAAACCAACTGTACCCCGAGCTGTTGGTTGAGCTAGCTGAGGAGTTTCGCGACTACGCCCAGCGAGGAGGTCAAGTGTTTATTTCAACACACTCACCTGATTTCCTGAATGGTGTGGAACTCGAAGAGATCTTCTATTTGGTCAAGAAAAACGGCTTCACGACTGTGCGCCGAGCATCCGAGAGCGAGTTGCTACGCAACCTCGTCGACGAAGGGGATTTACCAGGTTCTCTCTGGAAGCAAAGGCTGTTTGAGGGAGTAGGACTACAATGAGGCACATTGTTTTCCTTCTGGAGGAGTTCTCAATGGGCGGCTTTCTGGATGTCTTGTTGCCGAGAATTTTTCCGGATCTGTCCTTTCAGTGCGTGCCCCACGAGGGTAAACAAGACCTTGAGAAGAGTATCCCTCGAAAATTAAGGGCGTGGCGCGAGCCGGGTGTACATTTCTGCGTGATTCGGGATAACGATAGTGGCGATTGCCGCGCACTGAAGGAAAGGCTTATCGCTCAATGCAAGTCGGGCGGCCGGGATGACACCTTGATCCGCATCGCTTGCCAGGAGTTGGAGGCCTGGTATCTGGGCGAGCCGGATGCTTTGGCGGAGGCGTTCGCTAACGAAAAGCTGCGGGGCATCGGAAATAAAGCGCGATATCGCAATCCGGACGCCGTCGTCAGACCATCTGCCGAAGTCCGAAAGCTCGTACCTGAATTCCAAAAGGTTTCGGGCGCTCGCCGCATGGCTTGCCATTTGACCTGCGACAGGAATAGGTCGGCTAGTTTCCGCACTTTTCTAATGGGAATTGAGGACCTATGGCGAAATCCCCTGATCGGGGATGTGCGTAGTCCATCAACCGTAGGATGAGGATAAAGGACCATGGCAGTAACCAACCGTGAACGCGTCGAAAAGGCGCTCGATCTATTGAAGGCGGGATTGGGTCCATTCGTCGATCGAGAAGTCAAGAGTGCATTTAAAGCAAAGCGATTGGACGAATACGGCTTCCACCACTATCAGGATGACCCGAAACTCAAAGGCAAGCCCGTTACCGGATGGGACGCGGCCGCTTTGTTGAAGTTGATGTGGACCACGTGGAACGACGTGTTCAGGTATACGCTCGGGCATATCGAACGTAGTCTCGTCTCCGAACTTCGTGATTGGCGCAATAAATGGGCGCACCAGGAGCACTTTTCGAGCGATGATACAGACCGGGCCCTCGACTCCGCGGAGCGACTGCTTACGGCGGTTTCGGCATCCCAGGCGGGCCAGGTCAATCGAATGAAAGTGGAGCTTCGCCGTCTGGTAATTGACGAACAGGTCCGGGGGGAACAGCGCAAGGCGGGCGCGCTTATCGAGTCCCCGGGCGCCAGTGCATTGAAACCCTGGCGCGAGGTGGCAATGCCGCACAACGACGTCGCCACGGGCGGGTACCAGCAGGCGGAGTTCGCAGCGGATTTGTGGCAGGTACACCTCGGAGAAGGGTCGGACGAGTATCGCGACCCGCAGGAGTTCTTCCGCCGCACGTATCTCACTGAAAGCCTGAGACGTCTGCTGGAAGGCGCGGTGAGACGTTTGGCAGGTACGGGAGGCGACCCGGTGGTGCAGTTGCAGACCAATTTCGGCGGCGGCAAAACGCACTCGATGTTGGCGCTCTACCATCTGTTTTCCGGAATGGCGCCAGGAAGGCTCGAGGGCATGGACGAGGTGCTGGCGGGCGCGGCGGTCGAAACGCCCCCGTCCGTACGGCGCGTGGTGCTGGTTGGAAACCGAATCTCACCCGGGAATCCGACGGAAAAATCGGACGGCACGGTGGTGGGCACGTTGTGGGGCGAACTCGCGTACCAGCTTGGCGGTCGGGATGCGTTCGAGCGGGTCCGCGCGGATGACGAGAAGGCCACAAATCCCGGCGATACGCTGCGGGAACTGTTCAACGATTACGGACCGTGCGTCGTGCTCATCGATGAGTGGGTGTCGTACGCGCGGCAACTGCACGATGAAGGCGACCTGCCCGGCGGCAGTTTCGAGACGCAGTTCACGTTCGCGCAGGCCCTCACCGAATCGGTGAAAGTCACGGGCAACTGCCTGCTGGTGATATCGCTACCGGCCTCGGACACGTCGGATTCGGGTTCGCCGCATACGGAGGCTGACGATGCGGAGGTGGGCGGTATTCGGGGCCGAAGCGCCCTCGAACGCTTGCGAAATGTACTCGGACGGGTGGATTCGCCCTGGCGTCCGGCGAGCGCCGAGGAAAGCTTTGAAATCGTACGGCGCAGGCTGTTCGAGCCGCTCGCGGGGACGGACGCATTTAAGCAGCGCGATGTGACCGCCCGCGCTTTCGCGGATCTCTATCGCGTACAGCAGGGAAATTTTCCGGCTGAGTGCCGCGCCATGGATTATCAGAAGCGCATGATGGCCGCGTACCCCATCCATCCGGAGATATTCGACAGGCTTTACACGGACTGGTCCGCGCTCGCCAGGTTCCAGCGGACGCGCGGCGTTCTGCGACTGATGGCCGCGGTCATCCACAGTCTTTGGGAGCGTGGCGACCGCAATCCACTCATTCTGCCGTCCACCATACCCATTGACGATCAGCGGGTTCAGAATGAACTGACGCGGTATCTGCCCGAGAACTGGACGCCCGTTATCGAGAAAGACGTTGACGGTCCGGGCGCATTGCCGCTCAGGATCGACGCCGAAGTACCGAACCTTGGCAAACTCTCCGCGACGAGACGCGTGGCGCGTACCGTCTATATCGGATCGGCGCCGACCCGCGCGGCGGCGCAACGGGGTATCGACGACGCGCGGGTTAAACTGGGGTGCGCCATGCCGGGGGAGACGCCAGCGGTCTTTACGGACGCGCTTCGCAGGCTAGCGACGGCGGCAACCTATCTGTACCAGGACGGGCCGCGCGTGTGGTACGATACGCAGCCGACGGTCACCAAACTGGCCGAAGACCGCGCCGAGCAGTTGAGGACCCATCCCGACGAGATGGCGAGAGAACTGGAAAAACGACTCGAATCGGACTTGCGCACGGCCGGAGATTTCGAGCGAATCCATTCACTTCCCCGTTCGGGGGCGGACGTACCGGACGATCTGGACGCACGGCTCGTGGTGCTTTCAGCGGAGCAGCCCTACTCGAGAGAGCCGGACAACGCGGCGGAAGCCGCCGCAAAAGAGGTCCTGGAAATGCGCGGCAACACGCCGCGTCTTTACAGGAATACATTGGTCTTCCTCGCAGTGGACAAGGTGCGATGGCAGGACCTGGATGAGGCCCTGCGCAAGTATCTGGCGTGGAAGTCGATTGTCGAAGACAGGGTCGAACTCAACCTTGATCCGCATCAGGCCCGCCAGGCCGAAACTCAAAGGAATGCGGCTGACGACACGGTGACCGCGCGCCTGCCAGAGGCGTATCAGTGGCTGCTCGTGCCCGAGCAGTCCAACCCACAGGCGGCGATGTCATGGAATGCAATCCGTCTCACGGCCTCCGGCGGCCTCGCCGAACGGGCTTCCAGGCGGCTGCGAAACGACGAGACGATGATTTCCTCACTCGGCGCGACAATACTGCAAAAGCACCTCGACGACGTGCCGCTCTGGCGCGGCGAACACGTGGAGGTGCGTCAACTGATTCAGGATTTCGGGCAATTTCTCTACCTTCCCCGCCTTGCCGGGCCGGACGTTCTCACGCGCGCAATTCAGGACGGCGTGGGATTGATATCCTGGAAATCCGATAGCTTCGCCTATGCCGAGAGTTACGACGAATCCGAAAGCAGGTATCGCGGCCTGCGAGCGCCATCGACCGTGAGCGTTACGCCCGAGAGCAACGCACTCCTGGTGAAGCCGATTGTCGCTGGCGAACAGTTGGACGCGGAGAGACAAAAGCAAGAAGGATCGGAGACGGCGGGCGGTGGCAGCGAAGAAGACGGTAGGGAAGATCAGCCACATGTTGCGGACAAGCCACCCGAACCGAAGGCCACGCGGTACCATGGCGCGGTGACGCTGAATCACCAGCGTGTGGGTCGCGACGCCAGTCAGATTGCCGACGAGGTGATCGCGCATCTATCGGGGATCGTGGGCGCGGACGTGACGGTGACGCTGGAGATTCACGCGGAGATACCCGATGGCGCCCCGGAAAACGTCGTGCGGACGGTTACCGAGAACAGCCATACTCTAAAGTTCGAGAGCCACGGGTTCGAGGAGTCGTAACGTCGGGCGGGTTGTGTGGGCAATGCAATGATTGAATTGCTGCCTTGTAGAGTTATATTGAGTGTTGAGAGAGAGACCGAGGGAACCACGTCCCGAAGTAGCGGTCTATTCATATATGATTTGGAGGGCCCAATATGCGGACGAGCGAAGTTATATTCGAAGTGACCGAAGCCATTGAAGGCGGCTACGATGCCAGGGCGCTGGGTCATGCAATTTTCACCCAGGGACAAGATTGGACCGATTTGAAGTCTATGGTCAAGGACGCGGTACTCTGCCACTTTGATACTGCGGATTTGCCCAAAGTAATCCGGCTGCATCTCGTCAAGGATGAAGTGATCGCAGTATGAGACTGCCTCGGGATCTTTCCGGCGACGAATTGGCTGGATTCCCGCATATGCCGAAAGCGGGGCGTCGAGGCCAGCCCCCGACATTTACATTGATGATGGGACTCTTGTCGAGTTTGCAATTCGTTAAATCGTATGCCTCTCGTTCAATCGGTCACAAAACGAAGCGGTTGTCAAGCATATATTCTGTGGAGACCCATTGGTCGAACATGAAGACGAATTTACATGCGCAAGCGGAGCGATTTGACACCTCTGTAAACCGAAACGATTCCTGGAGCGAGCAAGATCAAAGAGATTTGACGAAAGCCTCCTTACAGCATGCGGTGACACGCTACCCCGAGGATGAGCATCTTGTTTAATCCGGGCGACGTGGTAGTGCTTGAATTTCCTGGTGCGAAGGAGATCAAACGCCGACCGGCGGACCTCGTCTCGTCTTCGGTTTATCATACTTCTCGACCTGATGTGGTCGTCGGCCTGGTTAAAAGCCAAACCATGGAACTCGAGCCCGCGGACTATGTATTGCAGGATTGGCCGCAGGCGGGTTTGAGGATTCCGTCTGTTTTTCGCGGTTTTTTCGCGACTCTGCCCACTGCTACCCATCATGCGGTTGTCGGCCGTCTGTCGGAACGCGACTGAATCGAAGTATGTGGGCGTGTGAGAATTGCCCCGGAGCCACTGGCTTCCATTGAGTGACGGGCTCACAACGGCCCCACAATGCGGGCGGAGCGCCAGTGGGTATTGCGGCAATCGGAAAGATTGGAGATTGACCCCCTGCCACGATCAGCATGCCAGGGTCCAGGGCGTTAATTTCCCTGGGAGCGAGGGCATCCCTGCCCTCGCCGGCAGATGCGCGGGGCCTTGGCGCCGTCATTTCCGATATGGAATTGGCTGCAAAGGAAGCGGTAGGCCCTTGATTTAGACATTGGTGGGTGATGCGAAGTTCGAGGGCAGGGATGCCCTCGGTCCGGAAACTGGTGGATCATGAACTGATGTAAGGCAGAATTGGCTCGGTGTTGGGGATGCCCTCGGTCCGGGGATGCCCTTCGGTCCCGGGGATGCCCATCGTTCTGTGGATGCGGCGTCTCCGGCCGAGGATGGGTCGAAACCTTAGCTGGCGCATGATTTAGACATACTTATATTTAATACAACCCAGCGGTCCGTGCAGAGCGGCCGATGTGAATTCTCATTGACGCCCGGCGCGCGCGGTTCCGGGTGTCTTTTAGTTGCGATCGAGAGGGATTTCGAGTCGCGAGGAGGGCTGTGCGATGGCATTTTCACCTGCGGTTCACGAGACGAATCTGGGGCAGGGGGTCTGCATATCGGCGCCGGCGGGGGAATCCTACCAGGATGCGGCCCGCAGTCTGAAGGAGTCACTGGAGGACACGCTTTCGGCGCCCGTGGACGTGCTTCCGGACGGAGAACTGGATGGCGGCGGCCGGCACGTGATCGCGCTGGGGAACATGATGGACAGCGCGTTCCTGCGAACGCTCTATTTCCGGGCCTACGATCTCACCGACCGGGTATGGCCGGGGCCTGGCGGGTGGGTGGTGCGCACGGCGCCTCATTCACTGGACGGCGCGGATCACGTGCTCGTAGCGGGCGTGAGCAGCGCGGAGGATATCGGCGAAGCGGCCGGCGCGCTGGCGGGCGCGATCGCGGAAAGCGGTCCGGTCCTCCCGTACCAATACGAGGTGCATCCGGGCAGCTGGTCGGACCTGTACGTGACGCCGGCGAACGAGTTGATCGCAAAGAGCGAAAGGGACCTCGAGCAGGAATCCATCGGCGGTGGATCGGGCGACTGGACCTACATGATGGTTGTGGCCGATATGGGGATGTTGGCGGTGCAGACGGGAAACGAAGCGTTGACGTCGACGTTCTGCCGGCAGATCTGCCACTTCGCCCGCACGCGCTGGTTCGAGCGGACGCTGGAGGACCCCACGTTGATCCACGGCTTCATCCGGGTTCTTCTGCTGCCGTTCACGATCCTGGAAAACCATCCCGCGCTTCCCGCCTCACTCCGGGAGCAGACGCTGGAGGCGCTGCTGGGGCTCTTCAGGTCGGCGGAAGGGGCCGGCAATTCCGGGTTGCTGTCCTGCGTGGGCGTGGACAGGGTGCGCCAGAACCATCAGACCCGATCGGCGCTGGATATGTTCTACGGAGGCCGCTACTTCCACCAGGTGCATGGGCTCGCGGAGGGGTTGGCGTGGATGAAGCTGGCGGAGGTCTTCTTTGCGCCGCAGATGGGATCCAACAAGCCCGTGTGCGACTCGTGGGGCCACCAGTGGGGGGCCTCGCTGTTCAACACGGCGGATTACGCGCTGGCGGCGGGGAAGACCGACTACTTTTCAAGCCAGGCCTATCTCGAGGGCGTGGACCGGGCGCTCGTCGCGCACAGCAACCTGGAGCGCGGCCCGGAACAGTACTGCCGCATGGCCGCGGCGGTTACGGGCAATGATGAATACCTGCAGCTTTGTGAATCCATCGACGAAGAAGCCACGGCGGAGCGGACCATTCGAGGGGCTGAGGAACCCCTGCGGACATGGGTGACGGGACGGCGGGCGGTGGCGCCGGAGAGGTTGGGACGGGTCGGCGTGGCCCCTCTCTCGCGGCTTTTCTACGATTCGATCGAAGAATATACGACGTTTGCGCCGGAGAATGGCATTTATCTGCGGAATCTGCCCTACGAACAGACGTTCGACAAGGTGTACTTCCGGTCCGGATGGACGGACCAGGACGATTACCTGTTGCTGGACGGGATCTCGGGCGGCTCTCACTCCTACCAGGACGGCAACTGCATTGTGCGTTACACCAGTCGCGGCGTATCCTGGTTCAGGTTTGCCGGCGGGCATTCGCCCGCAACGGTTCGAGATTACACGGGCGTGAGTGTATCCGTGGACGGCGCCGGGCCGGGGTGCGAGTCCAGGTACGCGGCGTTGCGTTATCTTCACGAAGGGGAGTCCCTTTCCGTGGCCGGTACGTCGATGACCTATCCGGAGCAGGGGGACTGGTACCGGCATATCGTGTACAGCCGTGACGGATGGTTTCTTGTGATCGACGAAGTCTGGCCTGTGGTGACGGGCGACTTTCTGGTGGAGTGTCGCTGGCACCTTCTGGGCGAAGCGGACCTTTCCGATGGGCTGTTGCGTTCGGTTCAGAACGATGCGCAACTGAATATGCGCCACTGTGGAAGCGGTCGCCAGGAACTGATTGCGTCGGACGATTGGTGCGCGGAGGACTACGCGAAATGGGTCCAGCGTTCCCTGGCGACGCTCCGGCCCGGGACGGGGATCCGGTTCGGGACGCTTTTCTGGACCGGCGCGGTGGGAGACGGAAGGGATTTCAGCCTGGTCGAGGAAAAAAGCGGCTTCCGGATCGAGGGGGATGGCGACCCCGTCAGGATCGTCCTGGAAGAGGAGGTAGAGAGCCCCGCCGTTGCCGCCTCCGGCGCGACGTTACCCACAGCGAGCGGGGGCGTCGTTGCGTCCGATCCCACGCCATTCCAAATTGCCGGCGGCGAAGCCAGGCCTGAATGGAGTACGCGGTGTGCAAACGCCGTGACCGCGCTGGATATCGGGTCGGAGAGATGGTTCGGCGGCGACGACGGCGGGGTGACCGCGTTCGATCCCGCCGGAGACGTACTCTGGAAACGGGAGATCGAAGGCGGCGTCGGCGCCATTGCGGCCCTGGACGACGGCGGCGCTGCCGCCGGGGGCGGCGGAGAAACCGTGTACCGGCTGGATGCCTCCGGAGATACGGTCTGGTCGCACCGGATCCAGTGGCAGCCGATGAACTGGGATAGCTGGTCCAGGAAGAATTGTGAGGTCTTGAGTCTGGCCTCGGGCGATATCGACGGGGACGGACGGGAGGAGATCCTGGTGGGATGCGCGGACCGTCACGTGTACGCGTTTGATGGCGAGGGCAACCAATTATGGCGTTCCCCCTGCCAGTGGGGACCGCCGGTCTGTCTGGATACGGCGAGGCTGGCGGACGGGCCGGAACGGCAGACGCTCGCCGGCCTGGCGGACCCCGCCATCCACGCGCACACCCTGGTCTTCGGCAAGGACGGGACGCTGGGGCGGCCGCTGCGGCGGCCGGATATCGTCAGCTGGTCGATCCCTTCGTGGTCCCGGTGCCTGAGGGTGGCGGACGTGGACGGCGACGGCCGGGACGAGGTGATCAGCGGGGTGGATACCAACCACCGGCAGTTGATCGTGTACGGCCGGGACGGCGAGGTGGTCTGGGACGCGGACATGGGCGGAGGGGTACTCGCGGCCGAAGCCTTTGACGGGCGTGTCGTTGCGGGGGCGTCGAACGGATTCGTGCAGTGCTTCGACGCCGGTGGCGGGTTTCTGTGGCGCCGGTTTCTGACCCAACGTGTGGCCGGTCTTGCGCCAGTTGGCGATGGAGGTTGTCTGGCGGCCCTTCGAGGCGGAACCGTCGTGGGTCTGGACGGCAACGGAGAGATCCGGGCGACGCACTCCGGAAACCCCGAGATTGCGGTAACGGGCTGGGCGTCGGGATGGCCGGACGGGGGCCTGCTGGTGGGCCGGAAGGATGGCGCGCTGGATTTCTACCGGTAGGCGACGGGCGCGCCTGTTCATCCATGTGAACTCCCGGACCATGATATATATGTAGCACACGGAGAAAGGATTGCGATATGAACTTCCGCAAACCGATCCACCAGACGGATCTCACTTCGGGCGTTTGTATATCCGCGCCGGATACCCAGCCATACCAGGAAGCGGCGCAGCGTCTTCAATCTGCCCTGCAAGGCGTGCTTTCGGACAACGTGGAGATTTTGACGGACGCACGGCTCGACGCGGATGGACGCCACGTGATCGCGTTGGGCAATATGATGGACAGCGCGTTCCTGAAGACCCTGTACTTCCGGGCATACGATCTGACCGACAGGGTCTGGCCCGGTCCCGGCGGGTGGGCGGTCCGCACCGCGCCGGACTCCCTGGACAACGTAGGGCACGTGATCGTCGTTGGTGTGAGTGGCGCCGACGACGTTTCCGAGGCGGCGGATGCGCTTTCCCGTACGATAGAGTCCGAGGGCGCCACCCTCCCGTATCAGCATCGGGTGACGCTGGGCAAGTGGGCGGACCTGTATCGGAAGCCGGCGCGTGATCGGCTGGACCAGGGGGACGAGGCTCTGGAGCGGGTGTTCACGAGCGGCCCCGGGGACTGGACCTACATGTGGGCCATCGCCGAGATCGGGATGCTGGCGATACAGACGGGCAGGGAGGAACTGATCCCGATGTTCTGCCGTCAGGTCTGTAACTTCGCGCGCACGCGGTGGTTCGAGCGTCACCTGCCGGACCCGCCGCAGATCCACGGGTTCCTGAGGACCATGCTGCTGCCCTTCACCGTTCTGGAGAACCATCCCGCCCTTTCCGGTGACCAGCGACGGGAGACGCTGGAGGCATTCCTGGGGCTGTACCGGTCCACGGAGGGCGCAGGAAACGCCGGGTTTCTCAACCACGTGGGGGTCGACCGCGTGCGGCAGAACCACCAGACGATGTCGGGACTGGATCTGTTCTACGGAGGACGGTATTTCCACCAGGTCCACGGGTTGGCCGAAGGGCGGGCGTGGATGAAGCTGGCGGACGTGTTCTTCGCGCCTCAGATGGCGTCGAACAAGCCGGTCTGCGACTCATGGGGGCACCAGTGGGCGTTCTCGCTCTTCAATACCGCCGATTTCGCCCTGGCTTCGGGAAAGATGGACTATTTCTCCAGCAAACCGTACCTGGAAGGCGTGGACCGGGCGCTGATCGCGCACAGCAATCTGGAGGGAGGGCCCCATCAGTACATGCTGATGGCCGCGGCGGTCACGGGAAACGACGAATACCTCCGGCTGTGCGGGGCGTCGGATAGCGACACCCTTGCCGAGCGGGCCGTGCGGCCAAACGTGGAGCCGTTCCGGACCTGGGTCACGGGGCGGGAGGCTGCAACGCCGGAGCGGATGGGCCGTGCGGGCGCTGCGCCGCTCTCGCGGCTGTTTTACGATTCCCTCGAAGATTTCGGTGGATTCGCGCCGGCGGGCGTGTACCAGCGTGACGTTCCGTATGAAAAGACGTTCGACAAGGTGTATTTCAGGTCCGGGTGGACGGATGAAGACGACTATCTGCTGCTCTGCGGCATATCGGGCGGCTCCCATTCCTACCAGGACGGCAACTGCATCGTCCGGTATACCGGACGCGGGCGGAACTGGTTCGGAGGTCGGTTGGGTCCGGCCTCCGTAAGGGATCACAACGGCGTGAGTGTCGCGGTCGACGGCGCGGGGCCGGGCTGCGAGGCCCGGTACGCCGCGCTGCGATACCTGGAGGAGGGAGAAGGCCTGTCCGCGGCCGGGACGTCGATGGCTTATCCCGGACAGGCGGACTGGTACCGGCATATCGTGCACGGCAGGCAGGGGTGGTTTCTGGTTATCGACGAAGCTTGGGCGAAGGCGGAAGGCGAGTACCTGATCGAGTGCCGCTGGCACGTGTACGGAGACGTGGAAACGGTCGATGGCGGGATTCGCGCCGTCCAGGAAGACACGAGGCTGGAAATGCGGCATTCGGGAAGCGGATCCCGGGAGTTGATTCCGGTGACCTCGGCGCTGGCAAACGAAGGAACGCGGTGGGTGCAGCGCTCGCTGAAATCGCTTCGGGCCGGAGAAGGCGTGCGGTTCGCGACACTTTTCTGGAGTGATCAAGAGGCGCGGCCCCGGAATTACGCACTGGTACCTGAAGCGTCAGGTTACCGGATTGAAGGCGAGGGCGAGGCGTCCACGGTTTCGCTTTCGGCAGGATGTGAGGATGTCAACATCGAGGCTCAGGTGGCCGTACTTCCAACGGCCGGTAACGCCGAGGATGCGTCGGACGCCGGGCCGTTCATCGCTTCGGACGGAGACGCGAGGACGGACTGGCGCGGACAGTGTGGCGCGGCCGTGACAGCGGTGGACGTTTGGGCGGAAGGATGTTTCGCGGGAGATGACAGCGGAGGCATCACGGCGTTCGACCGGAACGGCGGGAAACGGTGGACCCATTCCGTGCCGCGGGGAATCCGGACGGTCCTGGCCCTTGCCGACGGCGGGGTGGTGGCCGGCGGGGAGGCGGAGGCCGTGCACCGGCTGGACGCGTCGGGCAGGGAGGTGTGGTCGTATCCGCTCGAGTGGCAGCCGATGAACTGGGACTACTGGACGTGGCTGAACTGCAAAGTCCTCAGCCTCGCGGCCGCCGATATCGACGGTGACGGCCGGGAGGAGATCCTGGCGGGTTGCGCGGATCGTCACGTGTACGTGTTCGACGAGGACGGCGGTTTGTTGTGGCGTTCGGCCTGCCAGTGGGGTCCCCCCACGTGCCTTGAGGTGGCGCGGCTGCGTGACGGGAAAGGCCGGCACGTGCTGGCCGGGATGGCGGACCCGTCGATTCACGGGTGCGTGCGGGTATTCGATGCCGATGGCGCGTGCGTGGAGACGCTGTCGCGGCCGGATATCATGAGCTGGTCGATCCCCTCGTGGTCGAAGTGCCTTCGGGCGGTGGACCTGAACGGGGACGGCCTCGACGAGGTGATCAGCGGCGTGGATACGAATCACAGGCAGTTGATCGTGTACGGCGGTGACGGCGAGGTGATGTGGGATGCGGACGTAGGGGGTGCAGTACTTTCGGTAGCGGTTGCGGACGGAAGGGTGTACGCGGGCGCTTCGAACGGTTATGTGCAGTGCTTCGATACCGGGGGCTGCCGGACGTGGCGCCGTTTTCTCGCGGCGCCCGTTGTCGGTCTGTCGCCAGCAGGCGGCGGCGGGTGCCTGGCGGCCCTTGGGGATGGACGGACCGCGGGACTGAATGGAAACGGCGGGATGGCGTGGACCAGTGGCGGCACTGCGATCGCCGCCGCGGCAGCGTGGCCTGATGACCGGCTGCTCGTGGGCAGGCGGGACGGAACGGTGGAGTGTTTCGGATAGATTGCGACAGTACGTGGAAGGAGGGATCGGCGATGCATATCGAACGTCCGCGCGCGCTCGAACCGGAAACCCAATTAAACGCGGCAACTCAGGTGCTCGTGGCGGCGCCCCGGTCCGAACACGGCCGGGCGGCGGCGGAAAGCATCCGCAGGGCGCTGGGCGACCTGAGCGTTCGCGTCGAACTTCTGGATGATCCCACCGGCGACGTGATGACGGCGGCCAACGGGCCGGTGATCGTCGTCGGCAACCTGGCGGACAGCCGGTGCGTGCGTGAACTCTACTTCCGTTTGCTGTGCGCGACGGACCTGTGGTACCCGGGTCCCGGTGGATATGAACTTCGCACGCTGTGCAACCCGTTCGGGACGGGCAACAATATCATCCAGGTGGGATACAGCGACGCCGCCGGGGCCGCGAAGGGTACGGCGGCGTTCCGTTCCCGCCTGGACGACCCCGTTCCGCACCTGGCAGATCTCGAGGTTACCCGGCTTCCGACGTCGGCGCATGAGGCGGCGCAGGTCCGGGAGGAGCCGCTCCTGCCAACGGCGTGGCAGATCGCGAATACCATGCAGGGAGACCAGAAAGGGTATCTCTACTATCTGACGGGAGAGCCCGAACTCGGAGCGGAATACCGCCGGGCGTGGGAGGCCGTTGTCGAGAGCGGGTATGTAAAATCGGAGAAAATCGTCCAGGCCCACCTCTACAGCCTCAGCCGCCTGCAGCCCTGGCGGCTGGTGGAACACATGGACCTGTTCAGCGAAGCGGAACGGCTCGACGTCACCCGGTTCATCTACGGCTGGGCGGAAAGCGAGGAGGGCTGGCGCCACGTCCAACGCTGTCCCCGCGTGGTGAGCATGCACGTTCCAAGGCAGAACCACGAACTCATTCCCGCCCTGGCGTTGACCTGCGCGGCGGCGTATTTCCGGACGCACTTCCCGGAACTTGACGGCCCGGAGCAGTGGGAGCAGGTCGCCCGTCGAGCGTATGCTCCCTACGGATCCTCCTGGAAACCGCTGTGCGACGGACTCTGCCACGGATGGTGGATGTCGCAACCGGTGATCGTTGAGTACGGCCTGAACGATCCGGAACACGCGTACTTCGAGCAGGGCGGCGCCAGGCAGGCCGCGGACGCGGCGCTGGCCGTGGTGAACAACGAGGGATGGCTACCGTCGGCGGGAGACAGCGATCTGAACCGGCAGTTTCCGGGACCGAGCCTGCGTACGGCGGCGGCTTATTTCAACGACGGGCGGTACCGTTTCGTCCACGACCTCGCGCCGCCGGAGCGTCGTCTGGTCAGCCTGACGTCACTGCCGAGGGCATTCGACGCCGGCGTGGTTCCGGTAGTGCCGGACGACCGGCTGGGTGTGACCGTCGTTCCGGTGGACCCGCTGCTCTATCACGCGTGGGAACGGGACCCTCGCGGCGCGCCGGGCGTGGTGACCACGCCCCCATCGGCGCCGATCGACCGGTGTTTCGACAAGCTCTCGGTGCGTACCGGATGGGAGCCCGACGATGACTTTCTCCTGATCGACGGACTTGGCGGCGGCAGCCACTCGTACGACGACGCGGGCGGCATACTGGATTACGCGCGTCTGGGTCTCTCGCTGATCGTGCAGGAGGACAGTTTCGTACACTCCGCGCCCGAACATATGTCGGCCGTTACGGTCGTCCGGGACGGTGAATTCGGTGAGATACCGGGATTCGCGGTTCTGGAGGCGAACGAGACCGACGCCGAAGGCAACGTTTATCTGCGGATACGGCTGAAGGACTACGCGGGCGCGGACTGGGTGAGGGAGGTCTACCTGCGCCCGGGGTGCTGCGTTGTTTTCAACGATACGGTGATTGCGAACCAGGCGGGAGACTTTGCGGTGGAAGCCCGCTTCCGAACCCCCGCCCTGCTGGTTCTTAACGGGAACGAGGCGCGTTGTGCGAGGCGGAGCCCCACCGCCGGGGACGTGACGTTCCGGATCCGGAGCCTGGGTGAGGCCGCTTCGCTGGCGGTGGAGGAAGATCCGGTCCATCTGCGGTACAAGAACGCGGTGGACCGGGAGCTCTGGAAGGAGCGGTACCATACGGACGACGTCGTGCTTTCCACGTTTGTGGCCCGGCGCGCCCAGCGCCTGGAAGCCGGGGAGGGCGTGCGCCTCACCCACGTCGCGCAGGCGTGCGGACCGGGAGAAGCAGGCCTTCTCGAGAAAGAAGGCGAGGTCTGCCTCGTGCAGGAAGAGATCTCGCGGCGGCTGGAGACGCTGCCGGTGCGGGCGCCCGCGACCGGGAGATTGACGGGTGACGCTCGTTCGGAACGGGCCGATGCCGCGCTGGTTTTCACCGCCGGGGATCCCATCCGCGCAATCCGCCCGCTGGCGGACGGGTCTGTGGTCGTGGGCGCCGAAAGCGGCGGCGTCACTTTCCTCGATCCGGAGGGTCGGGCGGCCTGGTCGGCGGCGCTGGACGGCCCGCTGTACGACGTCGGCGCCGCGGAGGGAGAAGCTGTTGTACTCGCGGTCGGGCACGGTCCGAGCCGGTTGACGGGGTTCGACGTCGAAGGCCGGCAATTGTGGCAGACGGACGTCGAGCGGGAACCCTGCCCGTGGCCGTGGTGGGAACTGCCGACGCCGGCGCCCGTGCAGGTGGAGGGCGGCGTACACGAGGGTTCGGCCTTCTTTGCCGTCGGGTGCGGGGACATACAGATCCGCGGCTTCGACGGCGCCGGACGAGAGCGGTGGCGGCAGCGCTACAATGAAGGGGTGCCCGGTCGCATCCGGGTGGCCGACGTGGACGGTTGCGGCGGTCCGGAAATCGTCGCCGGGGGCGAGGTGCTCAGCGACACGTCCAAATGCCGTATCCTGGACCCCAAGGGGGATTTTCTCGCCCACCTGGACGTGGAGGGATGGACGAGCATTCTGACGGCGCTGGCGTTCGCCGAATTCGACGGACGGCGCGTCATCGGATGCGGCGCGAACCGGGGCCGGAACCTGCACGTGTACGAACACGGTGACGGTGAGGGCTGGCAACGGCGCTGGATGAAGCGCCTGGGCGGGCGGGTCACTGGCATCTGGTTCCTCGGGTCCGACCAAAACGTGATCGTGTGTACGAGCCAGGGATTCCTGCTCTGTTACGACCTGGACGGGAACCGAATCTGGCGCCGGCTTTTCGAAAAGGGCATCCGCCACCTGGCGCCGTTTGGAGACGAAACGCTTGTGATCGACGATCAGGGACAGCTCAGCGCGGTCACCGCACCCGGAGACGTCCGGACGCTGGGCCGGTTGCCGGGACCATGCGCGATCGCGGAACCCTGCGGAGCAGGGGTGCTCCTGGCGTGCGGGCGCGAGATCTGGCGCATCGATGTTTGAGACGTTTATCTTCCGTGTAAATTAAGGAGGGACGTATGGACGCCTATGAGCGATATCATTTCGACGTGAACGGGTACATTGTGGTCGAGGACATACTGACGCCGGACGAGGTGGCGGCGCTGAACGAGGCGATCGACCACAATCCGGATCATGTCCACATCCGAAAGGGCGAATTGTTGCTCTCCGGCGCGGCCAAACAGCACGGGGGCAAGGCAGCGCCGTTGTTGAAGGGCACCCACGGCCGTGGGGACATCATGGATATACTGAACTGGCCCAAACCCTGGCGCCAGCCCTTCCGTGACCTGCTGACGCATCCGCGGGCCATGCGGTACATGCTGGAACTGATCGGCGACGGGTTTCGCTACGGCAACGCAAACGGGATCAGCATGACGGCAGGCGCCGAGGGGTTCCTGTTTCACGGCGGGGGCACGCCCAGGGGTCCGTATTATTACGATTTTCAGGACGGGCGGATGTGGAACGGGCTGATGGCCGTCTGCTATCAGTTGACGGACGTCGGTCAGGGCGACGGTGGGTTCGCCTGCATTCCCGGCAGCCACCGGGCGAACTACCCCTGCCCCAATGACGTTCGCCGGCTGGACGTCCATCCGGAGTGGTTCAAACATCTCCCGATGAAGGCGGGTTCGGCGCTGATCTTCACCGAGGCGCTCACCCACGGCACGCTTCCATGGACGGCGTCCCACGAGCGGCGAACGCTGCTCTACAGGTATGGCTCCGGGGATATGGTCTTCGGGTCCGGGCCGGCCATCCACCCGGCCGGTTACGAGTCGTTCAAGGACGAGTTGACGCCCTTGCAGCGCGCGCTGATGGAGCCGCCCTACGCCAGCAGGCGGCCCAGTCTCCTGCCGCTGATGGAAGAAGAGGAGAAACGACGGGGAGGGTGAGCCGGATATAGCGCACAATGGAATCACACGGAATGTCACGAATATGACTCAATCCGCGGCGAAGTCCCCGCCGGAGACGCAGCCCTTGAAACTGAGGGAAGGGATCACCCTTCGAGCCGTGGTCATCGGCGTGCTCGCCGTGGTCGCCATCAATCTCTGGGTCACCTACGCGGAGACGGTGGTACGGTCCTCCCGGCTCAACCTGAGTTTCTTTCAGCTGACGCTGCTCAGCATTTTCATTGCGCTGGTGGGCGGCGTGAACCCGTTGCTCCGGCGAATCAGGCCCCGCTCCGTTCTGTCTCCGTCCGAACTGCTGACGGTGGCGGCAATCGGCATGGTCGGGTCGGTGGCGCCGACTTCCGGAGTTACCGGGTTCCTGGTGGGCGTGATCGGCAGCCCCATCTATTTCGCAACGCCCGAAAACGGGTGGGCGGAATACTACCACCCGCATCTCAAGCCGTGGATGGTTCCGTCGGACAGCGGCGCCCTGCGGGCCTTCTTCGAGGGGAGCGCCGGCGGCCTTCCGGCATGGAAGACCTGGCTGGCGCCGCTGGCGTGGTGGAGCAGCCTGGTCGCGGCGCTTCTGGCGGGCTCCGCGTGCGCGATGGTGATACTGCGAAGGCAATGGGCGGAGCACGAGAAGCTGGTCTATCCCCTTGCCGCCGTGCCGGTCGAAATGGCGGAGGGCGCGTCGTCCCGAAGCGCGCTGCCCGATTTCATGAAAGGCAAGCTCTTCTGGCTCGGGGCGATTCTTGCGTTCGGGCTCTTCGCCTGGCACGCGACGTCCTGGTTCTTTCACGGGATGCCGGGCATCCGGTTCTTTCCCCACGCCGGCTACTTCCGCTTTACCCGCTATTCTCCAGGCGTCTACATCCAGCCCCTGCAGTTCTATACGATCGGGTTCGCGTATTTCGCCAACCTGCAGGTGTTGTTCAGCATCTGGTTCTTCTTCCTGGCGCACGTGGTGGAGGGCGGAATCTTCAACCGCCTCGGGTATCAGATCGAACGGTCCACCGATACCTTCAGCGCGGACCCGCCCACCGAAGCGTGGCAGTGCTTCGGCGCGCTGGCTTGTCTGGTCGCCTGGCGACTCTGGGTGGCCCGGACCCACCTGCGGGACGTGTTCCTCAAGGCGATGCGGGCGGACCATCCGCTCGACGACGGCCGGGAGGTCCTTTCGTACCGGGCATCGGTCCTGGGGCTGCTGCTGAGCGCGGTCTACGCGCTGTTCTGGCTCCAGCGGTCCGGTATGGACGCGCTCTCGGCGGCGATGTTCCTGTTTGCCCTCGGCATCATATACATCGGCCTGGCGCGGGTCGTTTCGGAGGCGGGGGTGGCCTACGCCCAGGGCACCGTGACGCCGCAGGCCTTCGTGATGGACCTTCGGGGTACCTACGGGCTCTCCGGCGCCTGCCTGACGTCCATCGCGCTCTCCTACGCGTTGATCGACTATATGCGCGGCCTCTTCACGCCCGGTCTTGCGCAGGCGGTTCGAATCGCGGACCGGATCCGGGGGAACCGGCGTCTCCTGTTGTTCTGCGTGACGGTGGGGGTGTTCGCGGGGCTCGCGTCATCGGTCTGGTTCACGCTACACCTTGGCCATACGCACGGCGCGTACAATTTCTCGCGTCTGTTTTTCAACGGGAACCCGAAGGCCGTCTTTTCCACCACGCTGGGACAGATGCGAACGCCGGGGGCGCCCGAGTTGAGCCGGGTGTTGTTTTTCGGGATCGGCGCGGGCCTGATGGGGGCGCTCACCTTTCTGCGCTACCGGTACTCCTGGTGGCCGATCCATCCCATCGGGCTGGCCGTCGCCGCCGCCGATAACGTGTACAGCCTGGCGATGCCGGTGTTCATGGCCTGGGCCGCCAAGGCGGTGGTCATGCGGGTCGGCGGGGTTGCGCTCTACCGGCGGTCCAAGCCGCTGTTCCTGGGCCTGCTGGTGGGATATACGGCGGGCGTGGTGCTGGCCTTCACGGTCGACGCCGTGTGGTTTCCCGGCCAGGGACACCAGGTGCACTGGTGGTAGCCGGGAACGGTCTTCGTTCTCCCGCCGGTCGTACCTGGTGATACGCCGTCGTCCGCACAATCGGACGGAATACCCACGCGTTCCTGATCTTCCCGTCTGAAACACGTTCGAAACGAAATTCATGGAATCGTCGCCGATACATAGCGGGGCGCCACACACCGGAAGCCCCGAGGACAAACCGGGCGGAGTCACCGCGAGGTCGGTGGGAATCGGCCTTCTCATGGTGGTGTTCGTCAACTTCTGGATCCTCTACTCGCTGTACCTGATCCGGGCGTCCTGGCTGCAGGTGACCCATTTTCCGATGGGACTGTTCGTGCCCTTCATGCTCCTGGCGCTGTTTGCGAATCCCGCGCTCAAGGCGCTCCGGCGCGGCAGGGGCCTGTCCCGTTCGGAGATTCTGGTGGTGGCCGCGATGGGCCTGACCGGCGCGATGGCGCCCGGATTCAGCCTGATGACCACGCTCCTGGGGACCATCTCGGTTCCGTACTACATGGCGACCCCGGAAAACCAGTGGAGCGCCTTTTTCCATCTCCACATGCCGGACTGGATCGCGCCGTCGAACCGCGGCGGCGCGATGCGGATGCTGTTCGAAGGCCTCCCCACGAGGGACACGCCGATTCCCCTTGGCGCCTGGGCCGGACCGTTGACCTGGTGGATGGCCCTGGTGGGGGCGTTCGCGTTCGCTTCGATGTGCCTGATGGTGATCCTGCGCCGGCAGTGGGTGGAGTACGAACGGCTGGTGTACCCGCTCGCGCAGGTGGCCGCCGACATGGCCGGCGACGAGCGGGACGGGCGCTCGCTTCCAGGGTTCATGCGCGCCCGCGCCTTCAAGTTCGGGTTCGGGGCGGCCACCCTGGTCATGACCTGGAACATGATGTCTCATTTCGCGCCGGGGTTTCCCGAGATACCGCTCGGCATCCCGTCGAGGTGGACCACGTTCTTCAAGGGATTTCCGCCGCTCCACACGACCATCAACTTCTACACGATCGGATTCGCGTATCTGGCCAACCTGGACGTGCTCTTCAGCATCTGGTTCTTCCACTTCATGGCGATGTGGGAGGTCTTCGTCTTCGGAAGGCTGGGCGTGGGAAGGATCTCCGGCGGGGCGGCCGTATCGTGGCAGAGTATCGGCGCGTTGTGTGCGCTGGTGGCGTGGGGGCTGTGGACCGCGCGGAAGCACCTGCGCCAGGTCCTCAGAGGGGCGATCCATCCATCCGGGGACGATGCTCAGGAGATTCTGTCCTACCGGACGGCTGCGTGCGGCGCGGCGCTGAGTCTGATCTTCATCGTCGCCTGGTTCTACAATGCCGGCATGGGCATGCTTCTCTCAGCCGTACTGGTTCTGTTCTTCTTTATTACCTATCTGGGCATCGCGCGGGTGGTGGCGCAGTCGGGTCTGCTGTACGTCAGCTCCCCGATGTTTCCGCAAACCGCGATCCTGCGTTCCGTCGGCCCCGCCGCGATTCCCGGGCGCGCGATGACGGCGTTGGCGTTTTCTTTCGCCCTGCGCAATGACGGCCGCGGGCTCTTCATGCCCGCCCTGGCGCACGTGGCGAAAATCGGCGACCTGATCGGCGGGGGACCGGCGCCGGCTCGGTTACGCCGTGGCGCTGGGCCTTGGCGGCGCCGTGGCGACCTCCGTCGGTCTGACGCTTTACTGGGGATATACGATCGGCGCGTACAATTTCGGCAGTATCGCGCTGCTGCGGCGGACGGTTCCCACCTTCAACTGGTTCGCGGGGATGATGTCCAGCCCGGAACCGGTGAAGCCGGAGGTGTTCGGGTATTTCGGCGCCGGCTGCGCCGCGATGCTCGCGCTGACGTTCCTGCGTTACCGCCTGCCCTGGTGGCCGCTGCATCCGCTGGGTCTGGCCGTGACCTGGTCGGGAATGACGGTACACTCGGTACTCTCGGTTTTTCTGGCCTGGGCGGTAAAGGGCATCGTACTGAAGGCGGGCGGCGTTTTTCTGTACCGGCGATCCATTCCTTTTTTCATGGGGTTGATGGTCGGATACGCGCTGAACGTGGGGGTTTCGTTCGTGCTGGACGTCACGTATTTCGGCGGGGAGGGACACGGGGTGCATGCGTATTAGGTGAGCGGCCATTTGTGCGGTCTCTTAATCACCTTTTGAACAACCTGTCGCAAACACCCGACACTGAAATATGCCTGCATCATTACAGTTTTCCAGGGCTTCTTCTTCTGCCGTCTCCCTCGAATTAGTGGACACGTAACTAAATTGACCACCGGGACTTAATGCCACCGCAATGCATGCATTCTTGAATGTGGCTTTTATCGTGCAGTCACCGTCACATCGAGCAAGTGCTGCAAGTTCTGCCTCTGCCTCGGTGTCCTTGTTGTAAGCCACGCCGATTTCAGGATACCCGTTTCCTGATCCAGCGGCTACCGCTCCCCAGTAATCCTGGTCAGGTCCTAACGCGGCTTCACTACGCTCAGCCGCAACCAAATAGATTGAAGTGAACGTCTGAGCCCGTTTGACGTCGCAATCACTCCCCCCTTGAGGGGGAGTCGCAGAAGCCGAGCCGACCGGCGAAGGCTGATGCGGTGGGGGACTTAAACGCGTTACCGTAAGCAAACAGCACGAACAAACATGCACGCATTTTGCGTGGAAGTCTCGCTGTAAGATTCTAAGACTCCCGTCAAAGGCCATGTCAAGGTCAATCATCGTAGCGCAGTCGCACGATTCAATACAATGGAATTCAAACAAACCCTCGGTTTCGAACACAAACAGAATTCTGCTAAATTAGAGTCTTACAGTAAGACTTCAACGCAAGATGCGTAGAAGTTTGTTCATGCTGCTTGGATAGGGTTTGTGTGCTTGTGGTATAGTGTCAGTGAAGTCGCGAGTGTGACGTGTCCGGCCTGTGTGACGCGCCATCTTCTGGACCGTGGGATTTTGGCGATCAGGCCTCGGACGTGTAGGCGTTTGAGAAGTCGGCTGACGGCGTTGGCCTGCCGTCGGCGCTGGTCGAGGGTTCTGGGTTGTTTGAAGAGGTGTTTTCGGATGTCCCGATTGCGGAAGCCCATCAGGGCGTGTTCGCCTTTCAGGACGGCGGTGAAGAGGTCGAGGTCGCGGGTGTCGGCGGGATTGAAGCCCCGATAGGTACGCCCCCTGTGCCTGCGTGGTCGGGCAAGTGTGGTGAGGCTGTGACGGCTCTTCGCGGTGTCTGGTGCTGCTGCCAGCGCATGAAGGTAGTGTTGGTTGGCCTTCAATGAGATTTCCCGATAGCGGTAGAGGTTGGCCACGCCTTTGGCCATGGGATACCAGCCCATCACGCGTTGTCCTTGGCGTATGCCCCAGCGGCGGACCTTGAACTGCCTTGGATGGTTGATCACTGTCTCTATGCGTAGTACGCGCCCGTGTTTGTCGTACATTTTTATCCAGTTCTCACACATCCGGTGTTTGACCCGTGCGCCGGGTTGGCGTTTGTTTTTGAAGTCCGTGAGGACTTCGCCCTGAAAGTTGCCGTGGAGTTTGCGTCCCAGGAAGGTCAGGATGTCCTGGGGGGAGAAGCACAGCAACCGTATGTCTGAGCAGATTTTCATACAGCACCTTCAGGGCGTGGGGGCTTGTGAACATCACGTCGGTGGCGAACTCAGCCTGGTCAACGACCCAGTAATAGTCCATTCCCGAAAGCAGGTCTTTGAGCAGGGGGTTGACCCTGCGGGCAAGCCCGGAGAGAATGCGCGGCCAATTCTTCTCGACAAAACGATCGGCAAAGCGTTGCGCCCGGGCCACGTCGTCGATCCATAGAAACGCGTTGTCTGCTTTTTCATAGGCAATGCCGTTTTTATCGAGCTTGCGCGCCAGGTATTCGTGGCCATTGAGACAGACCTGCACCACCAGGGGGAACCAGGACTGGATGCGGATATGCAGCAACCCGAACTCACGGTCGATATAGTAGAAGTAGTAGCACAGGCACTTCCGCCGGGCGTTGAGCAGGCGAGGCCTTCCTTCCCCTGGAACCAGCTTGAAACTCTGACAGCCTTCCACGGCGCGGAACACACAGACCAGGCCGCGGGTGATCCCATCTCGTTGGGCGATGCGTCGCGCTTCCTCCTCTTTCCTGACGGTGTTGCGGTCGAGATAGAGGAACGGGCGCTTGTGCCTGCTCGCCACCGCCTCCGCGTGGGCTTTGATCGTTTTGGAATGCGACGTCACAAAACGCTTGAAGTCCTTCAACAAAAAACCCTGATTACCCATGAAACGCTCCATCGCATTGCCAAATCCCAGCGGCAGGTACCCCTTGAACAAAACCCGATCAAAACACGATACCACGCCACTGATTTTTTCATTATATTGGTCCACGAAGTCGTTCACGGCGTTCCTCCTTGGGTTGATGGCGGTTGGGACCACCATCATAAAGGACGAACGCCGTTTTTCATACCACAAAACAAACTGCTCTTGACTACCACCTTTTTGGTTGCGGCTGAGCAAAGCGAAGCCGCCTTAGGATGACAAGCGAAACAATCACTCCGGTGCGATCTGAAGGGCATGGCGAATTATTGCCACGGCCGCAGGAATCTGTTGTTTCTCCCGTACATCGATGTACACGCCGCAATCCCTATGGACTACGTTGGGCAGAAACTTCCATTGAGTTACATCTCCCGCTATCTCTTCCGGATCGTATGCTTCCTCAAAGTCGATGGGAACGAGGATTCTAACGTACCCGGACATTGGCAATGTTTCTGAAACAAAGTTCGCAGATCCATCGTAGTAACAAAGCGACTTACGTTCCACCACCTCGACACATTCGCTCATCTGTCTTATCGAATCTTGGACATCGTGCATTAACGATCGTACGCTGCTGTGCATTTCTAGGTTGTCCAGGGTCTTCTCAGCAGATTTAGACCGTAGTTCACGCAATTTGTCTTCTGCTACCATCTTTGTGTCAGCCCCGTGGTTCGGCCAGATTTCGACTGCACGTCTCGCGAGTAACTGACCTCTCTCTTGTATTTCATTGACGGTCCACCGCACCTGTTGACCAACGAAACTGTTCAGTCGCAGCGGGCTCTCCGCGAATCCACCCGTAATGGACTTCTTTTCGTGGAATGGCCTGTTTGAATACGTACTGTTGTACGCCGTGAGCGTCAGGTTGCCCAGCCGGTTCACCCACGACGAGTGGTTAATCTCCCAATCTTCTCCCAGCATTTTTCGCCATTCAGGCACGTCAACGATCGTTTGTGGCATTATGTGTTCGACAGAATACTCTCGGGTCGGGCTGGGCTCTTTGTATCCGGCATTCTCGAGTTGCGAAAGGATGTGCCAACACACACGAAGGCTGTAAAGATCCCGTTCTTGAACAGCCGTTTCAAATTCCTGGTCAGACGGAAATCTATAGCTCTGTCTGGCCAATGCAACCCTTAAGGATGCCAATGGATTGTCGTCATCGATCGAATGTGCCATCCGAGCAAACACGGACCAATAATTGCGAGTCTGCAGTTGCAAGACCGACCTCCTGACGAGGAAGCTCTCAATCAGATTTAACGCTGTCACGAAATCATCTGGCTCGAGTGAATTTTTCTGGTAACATTCGTAGAGACGCATAACCAGCGTAGCGTGAACCACGACTCCCAACTGTCTCCCTTGTATCATCGCTTCTTTGATAGACCCGTTTTCGATTCGTTCTGGTTTCAAGAAGTACGCGTAGTAGCGTGCGGACCGAACCATGTCTTCGAAGCGGTCGTCAAGCGATTCGTTCCGTCGCGTTTGCCAAAATTCCTTGAATTCAGTATAGATTCGATCCGAGCGTATCTGGATGTTGGTCTTTCGTTTTATCGCAACGAAATCGCGTAGAAACGCATCAGGGCTATTTCCAGCATCTCGGAATAACGTCTCAATTTCGCTCCAATGTTTTTCATACATCCGCGTCTGCTCGGGTTCAGGCAAACCCATGAGCAAGTAATTGCGTATCAAGTCGCTCTCTGTAAGGTCAACGCCGGTAGAGTTCAAACTTTCGAAGACAAGCTGAGGATTGTCTATATGGCGTTCGAGTCTGACGTCGACAACATTCAGTAGCCTGATCCCTCGGTAGATTTCAGCGATATCACCATCGCATGAGTTCAACTGACTCAGGAAAAATTCGTACGCATCGACTATCATTTCCGACCGATCTGTCACATCGTCAGGGTTATTGCCATCCAACAATGCCCTCAAAGTTTCGTCATCGTGGCGTCGTAGCGCAAGTTTGTATTGCCGGCTTCCCGGCTCGTGGATATTCTTCAAATAGTACGCATCAATCCGATCGGATGTCGGATCATCCCCGTGCCAATCGGTTTCGACGATGTGGTCGCGCACTGCCGCTAGCAGGAGAGACAGTGTTGTCAACCGCTGTTGACCGTCGATCACCAGCCATTTTGTGAAAGCGGCACCGCCAACATCACCTTCAGCGTAGACAAACGACCCCAAGAAATGGGCATCATCACCGTTCCGGCCAGTGCGTAGAACATCATCCCAAAATTGTTGGCACTGTTCAGTTGTCCAACTGTAGTCGCGTTGGAACACAGGGATAATGAACTGGTGATCACCGTTGATAACTTTAACAAATGGATTTTTCACCACTTGCATCGTTTCCTCCGAGTCTCCGGGAATTCGCATGTGTAAGGTTGATCAAGGAATCATAAACCGATAAATTTTGCGGGCAGGATGAAGCCCTCTTCAGTGCCCGTACCAACACTCCGCAGCCAGAACTGAGCAAAACGAAACCTGGGTCCGCTGAACGAGTGTGACTGTGGCACAGAGTACGGGAATGATGCCCCCAAACTTTCTTACACTTCGAATTTCCTACCGGTTATTGTTCTACTCCGAACCATTCCCTTCCGTTCCCGCGATCGATGTGGCCTCCTGCAGGGAATCCCCTATCGAAAGAACGTCGCGCTGGAGTGGGAGACCAGCGCCCGGGGAAAATGGTTTGGGCTGCTGTTTTTCGGAGTTTTGGAAATGGTTCATTCGTCAGGCGATTCAGGCTCATGATCGACCAGTAATTTTTCGACGTCGGTATAGAGACTGTCCAGGTTTTCTTCAATAATGCCCCACACGATTGTGTGATCGATACTGTTGTAATCATGTGCGAGTATATTCCTGAATGAAATGATACTGCGATGATCCCTTATTCTATTCAGTAATTGTGGATTATTCCGTTTCATTTTGTTCATGGCTTCACCGATTATTTCGAACTTTCGTTCGACACCACTCTTGAGCAGTTCGTCGTCTCGGTAATCATCATAGGTCTTGTCCTGGACAAACTTGAGGATTGCCGAGGCCGCATCTTTGATGTCATAGAGATATTTGAGTATCTCAGCGTCCATAGATGTTCACCCTTTCGTCAAGGATGCTGCGACGAAAGTAGGGGTTCTTGAGTCCGTTGAATGTAAGCAGATCAACTCTGCAATTCAGCTTGTCCTCAAGATGGTGAAGAAGCCCGAAAAACCTCTTCGAAGGCAGCGTCGCAGGGTCTTCAAACTCCACAATTAGATCCACGTCGCTGATAGCAGTCCCCTGGTCTCGGCTCAGAGATCCAAAGAGGTCCAATCTTTTCACCCTGAATTCCCGACACGCCGGTTCTGCGATTTCTCTTATTTTCTCTATTGTCACCGGCAGGAATCTCCTAACCCCATTAATTCATGAAACGGAACAAACATGGATGGACAGGATGGACAGGATGAAAACCAAAAAGCGCGACAAAGGCACGAGAAAACGAACATCAGAAACTACGAAACACGCGAAAAATACGAAAAATCCGTGGTTGAAGCTAATTGCCACAAGAGACGCAAGACGACAATGTTGCACGTCAGCCCGACACCCCAACATTACGCCGGCCAACTCGACTTTGGACGAATCAAGGTTCTCGTTATATTCTCCATTCATGTTATTGAAAATCAACCGATTATACGAAAAATCCACGGGTTTTCATGAATAATTCAGGCTAATTGAGGTAAAGATACTATACCCATTAAGATACGCGAATCGACGCAAACTGTCACGCACAATTCTTCCATTCAGTCGCGATATCATCCTGCCGTGGAATTCCATCAATAGGGGCGTGCGATGGCCGAGCGAAAGATCGACAGGCTGAAACAGATGCGCCTGACCACGGACCTCAGGGACGGCGCGGAGATCGTGGCGCCGGCGGACCCGGACTGGGCGCCTCTCGGCAGGCGGCTTCAGGAGATGGTCCGCGCGCATGCGGGCGTGGTCCTGCCTGTCGTGGATCCGGCCGGCCTGCCGCCCCTGCCCGAGGGCCGGCACCGCGTCCTGCTGGGCAACGCGATGGTCAACGGTTCGATCATGGCCCTGTACCGGCGGCAATACACGTTTTTGGACGAGTTCTATCCGGGAGGGGACGGGTACGCGGTCCGGACGGTGCACAACCCCGAGAATTGCGGCCGCAACGTCTTGCTGGTCGGCGCAAGCAGCCTGGAAGGCGCGGCCGCGGCGCTCGAGGCGCTGGAGGGGATTCTGGAGGAGACGCGGGGGCGTCTGGGGTACACCAATCTGTCGCGGTCGGAGGTCCACGAAACGCTCCTGCCGGAGATGACGCCGGATGCGTTCCGGGCGTGGGTGGCGGAGATGTACCGGGACAACCTCAGCTATTACCCGGTCGAGCAGGGGACGTTCCTGGGGCTGGTCCACCATCTGACGAACGATCCCGGCTGCGCCCGGATGTTCCGGGACGCCCTGTTCTACTACGAGGACCTGGTGAGGAACCGCTACGGGGGGAACTGGCTGTTCGAGCATATGCTGTTCATCTATTCGTGGGCGTGGCGGCTGTTCATGGTCTGGGATCTCATCGAGGAGAGCGATGCGTTTACGGACGCGGAGCGCCTCCGCGTCACAAACGTGTTGTGGGGGCTCGCGAATTACGTGGCCGGCACCCGTTATTTTCAGGGCGAGGCGCCGCCCCCGCTGGAGATCCGGCAGAACCACTGGACGTTCGCGGGGTTGAGCGGGTCGTTCTGCGCGCGGTATTTCGAGGCGTATTACGGGGTCGGGGAATTCGAGAAGCAGATCCGGTTCTCGCGGGCGGTTTTCGACGGTCAGGCGGACAGCTACAAGCCGAACGACGACGCGGGGGGCGGCTGGTGGGGCTACTGCTGGCTGGCGCCTTATCACCAGGTAATCTACGATCTGAAGCGAGACGACTTCCGTTTCCTGGAGAACGGCCAGCTCCGGGCCTTTGCCGATTACGGCATCCAGGTGACGGACAATCTCGGCGTTCCGGTGAGCTTCGGCGATATGTGGTCCTATATCGAGAAGGGTCGCTACGCGATGGCTCTCAAGAACAAGACCATCTCGCTCGAGCTGGCAATGGCCCTGTGTACGGCTTCATGGTACTATGAGGACGGGAGCTACCTGTGGGCGCTGGACTGGATGGGCGGCGCGCCGTATCCGGGCTGTTTCTACCGGGCGCTGCCGAAGCGGCCGCCCGACAGGTTGGCCGGGACTTCGATCGCGCCGTTCAACCGGTCGCTCTACGACTGGGTGGAGCGACACGCGCCTGGAGGAGCGAACGTGCCGATGGAAGAAGCGTTCGACAAGCTGGTCCTGCGCGGCGGGTTCGACAGAGACGACGAGTACCTGCTGCTGGACGGCACGTCGACGTTCGCGCACGGGCACGAGGACGGCAACTCGATCGAGCGGCTGACGTGGAAGGGGCGGATGTGGCTGGCGGAACTGGACTACATCTGGAAACGGCCCCGACACCACTGTTCGGTCGTGTCGATCTGCGGCGGCGAAACCGCCCCGATGCCGCCGCTGGTGGCATTGAAATGGGCGGAGGCGTTCGGAGCGACCTCGTTGACGCGCACGGTTGCGCCGGAATATAACGGCCTGGACTGGACGCGGGACATCTTCTGGGTGAAGGGCCGGTTCTTTGTGGTTGCGGACTCGCTCAGGCTGCTTCGGGACGCGGATTACGATCTCAGGTGCCTCTGGCGGACCCTTGGCGACGTCCGGCATGACGGTCGCGAGTTGACCGTGGAACAGGAGGGAGTACACTTCCGGATTCTGAACGCGGACGATTCGGATGCGTCTCTTCTGACGGAGGAAGCCCGGGTTGCCGGAACCGACCCATACGAATTGTACCCGCACACGGACGGCCCGATCCGGATCTTCAGCCAGCACAAGGCGCTGCATGGCCGTCCCGGAGACGTGGAGCGATTCTTCAACCTGATGGTGGCGGGATCGCAGGCGGAGGTCGATGCATGGCGAATCGAACGGATCGGCGAGGGTTTGGCGAAGGTGGTCCATCCCGACGGGTCCACTGTCTTCGGCGTCCTCGATGAGGAGCTAATGATCGGTGACCTGAGGATTGCCGCCGAGGTCTTCGCGCTGACCGAAACGTCTGTGGTGCTGCTCGACGCGACGGGTTTCCAGACGGATGGCGGCCTCTTCGAGAGCGAGGCCCCGGTGCATCTGGTTCTTTATCCCGGTGCGGGACGCGGCGAGGTCCGGTTAAACGAGTCGACCCGGGCGCGGATGGACGGACTTCGAATCGACGGGATGGCGGACCCCATACCGGACAGCCTTCCGGCCGGGACGTACGGGATCAGCATCGAAACCGGGCTCGTGGACGTACTTCGCGAGGCGGTCCGGTCCGGCGCGCCATACGCACATCGGAGAGCGCCGAGAGTACACGGATTCGTCCCGAAGGATACGCCGATCGCGCGTCACTGGGAGGCGCAGGTCGGGGGACCGGTCCGATGCGTCGACGTGAGGGGCGAATCGACGGCCGCCGGCGCGGCCGGAGGACAGGTGAGATTGCTGGACCGGGAGGGGCGGGTCCGGTGGACGCGCGAGACCGGCGCCGAGGTTCGCGCCGTGCATCTCACCGACCTGGACGAAGGACGGCTTCTGGCCGGCGGACGGGACCGCGCGTTGACGATGTTCGATGCCAACGGAGGCGTTTGCTGGAAACGGTCGTTTTCGGAGTCCCACGGCGTGGACCAGAACGTGAACGCGGTGACGACGGCGGACCTGACCGGAGACGGAAACCCGGTGATCCTGGCGGCGACGGACGGGTGGCTCGTGTGGGCGCTGGCGCCGGATGGAGAGGAGGTCTGGCAGCGGCAGATCGAACACCACGCCGCCCGCACCCTGGTGGTCGGCGACGTGGAGGGCGACGGAATGCAGGAGATTCTGGTGGGCGCCGAGTACTATACGTCCAATCTGCTGGAGGCCGACGGGAGGATCCGGTGGACGGTGAACGGAGGCCCCTGCTTCGCGGCGCTGGCCCTCGCGGACCTGAATGGCGACGGGGTGAAGGAATCCGTCTACGGGGCCATGGATGGAAACGTCTACGCGGTGGATTCGAACTCCGGAAAGATCCTCTGGACGGCCAACCTGGGGGACGACGTGCGCCACGGCGTAACGGTTGGCGGGAACGGATTTGCGGCGGGGAGCCAGAGCGGTCACGTCGCGCTGCTGAACGGTGCTGGAGAGAAGCGCTGGCGACGGGACCTGGACGGAGGCGTGACCGGACTGGCCCTTCTCGAGGCCGACGGCGAGGAGATGATCGGGGCGGGGACCTCCGACGGTTGGATCGTGTTTCTGTCGCTTGACGGAGAAGTCGTCTGCAGCCACCGCATGGAATCCGGGGTGACCGTGTTGTCCCGCCTGTCGCCGCTCGGAGAGCCCGGACTCCTGGTGGGAACTGACGGCGGCGCTGTGAGCGCGTTCAGCCCCGTTCTCGCATAGACGAGAACGTCTCCTTTGACGAATTGAAGGGTACGTCGCGGGGTCTTCATTCTGCGTTGAGGAGATAGCGATTGTCGAGCCTGGAACAGAGTTAAAACTGTTGACAATTGACACAATTCGGCTATATTTTCGCGGCAGGGAGTCGCAGAATCCGAGCCGTCAGGCAACGGCTGATGCGGTGGGGGGATTCCAACACGTGAACGTGAGTAAACTGCGCGAATAAACACGCACGCATTTTGCGTTGAAGTCTTACTGTAAGATCACACCTGTCCAAAATCGGTTTCAGTCTTGGACAGCATCTGATTCACTTTCTCGAAGCAATCCATCGACCAAGATCGCCTGAGATTCACAAAGTGCTTATTTCACGGGCTTATTGAGACGGAAACAGCACAGTTATGGCCGCTGGAAACGTCACCTTGTTCTTGGACAGCATTGCGCAGACGATGGCAAACCTGGTTTTCATTATCTGGGTCAAACCCGTCCAAAATCGCCTATTGAAGCCATTTTTCGGACCTTATCTCTGGGAATCCGACGGTTCTTGGACAGCAGTGCTGTAAGATGATAATTTCAGGTCATTTTCTGCATTTTTTCGAACATGCATACCTTCTTTAGATGAGTATTACAACATGGAATACAGAAACGGTGATTTTCGCGGGCAACACCCAAAGGCTATCGACGTGGGAGTTGACGAGTCTGTCGCCGGCGATGCGGGTGGCATCGATGGCATTGTTGAGGATGCAAAGCAACGGCTATTTGCTTTAGAAGCCGATTGGGATGGCGAAGCGTCTCCTGTCTTCGATGAAATTACGGTTAAAACCGCCATAGATTTTGTCCATGAATTGTCTCTTCAAGTCAATGGCGAGAACCTTGCGAAGGACATGGAGATTTTACCGGCAAGCGCGGGAAGCGTAGACCTTCATTGGCAAACACCCCATTTCGAACTCCTGGTTGTATTTCACGCCGACGGCTCATCTTCGTTTTACGGAGATAACTGCCATGGCGAAAGATCTATTCAGGGCGAACAAAGACCCGATCCTGAGGAGATCGCGCGCTGGATGGAGGACTTGAATGCGTAAGTGGGACGTTGAATGTATTCCGAATCCTGACTTGCTCTATTACCGCGTGAACAAAAAGAAATATCATGAAATCTGGAAGTCGAAGAGGGTGAATAAAGGGCATAAATTTCCTGCCGGGTTGTTTAGCTTCGCGGGTAGTTATCTGTCTGTAGATTGGTCGAAGTATTCTACTCCCCGACAGTCGCAGAGTCGAGCGAGAATCCCCGATGACAACGGTATCGTTGAATTCAAAGTCGCAGATGTTCGTAGAGAACGTCACAAAGTGCGTCACGTTCCAACACGCGGCAATCGCGCTCATAGCGCGATCTGCGGAATACAGCCAAAGATTCGGATAACTTTGCAGCGCATTGCGCAATGGAGCGAAGGATTTGTAATCGACCCAGACTGAGGAAGACCTGCATTTGAGATCTTTACCGACCGAATAAACTTGCCAAAGAAGCTTGATTTTCGTTAGACGTTTGATGCCTCACGCCTTGCATCCCATTATTGGCTGAGGCATTATTTGTATATGCCGTGCGTCCTTGATCGCAATGCAAAGAACAGATCGCTACATACCTGGTCTGTCAATTGTGTCCGCCCATTTCCAGCGCGAAGTCTGTTGGTTTGCCCGGTTCAGTGCAATATTCGCTTCCGCCGTGCAGTGGGAATTGCCGGACTGTCGCGCCAAATATTGACGATTCCGCGACCAAGCCTGCATTGATCAAACGAAACATCGCCAAACACTGCTGAAACCGGTTCGGTTCAACCGCTTTTCTAACCTCGATTTCGGAGAACTGCACAATGAAATTCGCACTCGTCCTGAGTCCCCTCGATGAAGAACGGATGGCCCTCGCCCGCCAGATCGGCGTGACCGACCTGGTGACCACACTTCCCAATGGCGGCCCGATCTGGGACTTTGACGCCATCGTGCATCACAAGCAGCGCATTGCCGACGCGGGTCTTACGTGGTCCGTGGTGGAGTCGGTCCCGATCTCAAACCGCATCACGCTGGGTCTGGACGGCCGGGACGAGGACGTCGACGCGTACTGTCAGACGATCCGCAACCTGGGCGCGGCCGGGATCGGCATCATGTGCTGGAACTGGATGGCCGTGTTCAACTGGATGCGCACCTCCTTTACCACGCGCGGCCGGGGCGATGCGTTTGTGAGCAGCTACGACGATGCGCTGATGCAGGACGCTCCGCATACGCAATACGGGGAAGTGAGCGAAGCGCGGCTTTGGGAAACCCTGGAGTACTTTCTGGAAAGGGTCATCCCCGTGGCAGAGGAGGCCGGCGTCAAACAGGCGCTGCATCCCGACGACCCGCCCCTGTCGCCCGTCCGCGGGATCGGCCGCATCATCACCAGCGTGGACGCGTTCCAGCGCGTCGTCGACATGGTACCCAGCGAATACAATGGCATTACCTTCTGCCAGGGCAACTTCGCCGCCATGGGCGCGGACGTGCCGGCCGCCATCCGCCGGTTTGCGGACAAGATCCACTTTTCACACTTCCGCGACGTCAGAGGCGCCGTGCCCAGTTTCGAAGAGACCTTCCACGACGAGGGCGACACGGACATGGCGGAGTGCATCCGGGCGTACAGGGACGTCGGTTTCACCGGCCCCATCCGTCCCGACCACGTCCCGGTGCTGTCCGGCGAGGCAAACGACCCGCCCGGCTACACCCTGATGGGCAGGCTCTATGCCATCGGCTATATGAAGGGCCTGTTGGACGGAACGGCCTGAGGCACTCGCCCTGACCTCTTTAGCTCAAAAACCGGAACTTATATGGATGGACAGGAGGAAAACCAAAGAGCACGAGAAATGCACGAGAAAACGAAGAAAACCAAAAAGCGCGACAAATGCGTGAGAGAACGAGTAAAGGCAATGCACGAGGAAGCAAGCAACTGCAGGGTCACGGCGTTACGACACACGTCGTTCCGCAGCGGTACTTTTTGTGTCTTTTGTGCCTTTTGTGGCCGATTTAACGGTTGTCTCTTCTCGAATTAAGGTCAGACCCATCGACGGCGTTAAGGTCGGAAATCCATGCGCGACATCAGAGTCGGCGCCGCCCAGTTCGAAGCGAAAGACGCCGATAAGCCCTTCAATCTGTCCCGGATCGAGGCGCTCACGAGGCGGGCCGTCGACGAGGGCGCCGAAATCGTCTCCTTCCACGAATGCTGCATTCCCGGTTACACCTTTCTGCAGACCCTCTCACGCGCACGCATCGCCGAAGTGGCGGAACCCGTTCCGGGCGGCCCCTCCACGAGACGCCTGATCGAGATCGCAAGGGAGCACAACGTCTCCGTGCTGGCCGGCCTTGTGGAGACGGACAACGACGCCCTGTACAACACGTACGTCGCCGTGGGTCCCGACGGCTTCATCGCGAAACACCGCAAACTGCACGCTTTCATCAGCCGGTTTATCGCGTCGGGCGATGCGTTCACTGTTTTCGACCTGTGCGACTGCCGTGCCGGCATTCTGATCTGTTATGACAATAACCTGCCCGAGAACGTGCGGCTTACCGCCATGATGGGCGCGGAAATCGTGTTCATGCCGCACGTTACCTGCGGGCTCCCTTCCGCAATGCCCGGCCGGGGCGTCATCGATCGGGCCCTCTGGGAGAACCGCCACCGCGACCCGGTGTCCCTCCGCCAGGAGTTCGACGGGCCCAAGGGGCGGGGTTGGCTCATGCGCTGGCTGCCGGCGCGCGCCTACGAAAACGGCGTATACGCCGTATACACCAACCCGATCGGGGTTGATCACGACACCGTCAAGAACGGCAATGCGATGATTCTGGATCCGTTCGGCGAGATCGTGGTCGAGTCAGACGCGCTCGAGGACGACGTGGTGGTGGGATTGCTCACCCCCGAGAAGATACCGGTCTCCTCCGGGTACCGCTATCTGCGCGCCCGCCGCCCCGACCTCTACGGAAAGCTGGCGGAACCCCTTCCGCCCGGTATGCACGGAGGCACGAATCCGGGGTGGAAACTGAAGGAACCCGATGACTCCCGGTCTTGATACCTCAAAAAAAAGACTTACATGGATGGACAGGATAGACAGGATAAGGACGAAATGAAAAAACCGGAAAATTTGAACAATTCATAAATATGAGCCTGTTCGATATGAATATCTCACCCTTGCGCAGTCAATTCAGAAACTGCAACCGACATGGATGGACGGGATAGAGGCGCGAGCGGGAAAAGTGCTCTCGATTCCGCGGGTCAGCGATAAATCTCACCGCATCGAGTTGTAGGGGCGTCCCTTGTGGGCCTGCCTGCGGCGCCTTTCTGCGTGCCTGCCTGCGCCGAGACCTGCTCGGCAGGCAGGCGTACACGAACAGGCAGGCAGTGCGCTGCGCAGGCAGGCGACCGGCCTCTCTGGCGTTGGGATCCACGGAAAGGAAAAGATGGCGCAGCATTCGGCAGTTCAGACAGCGTCCGAGACGCACGCCGCGCCGCAAACCGACGCGGTGACGCTTCGCGCCGTCGCCATCGGCCTGCTGCTGGTGCTTGTCGTCAATTTCTGGATTTCAACCACCGAGTACGTCATCCACGCCTCGCGGATGCAACTCTCCTTCTTCCCCCTCGCCCTCTTCGCCGCGTTCCTCCTGCTGGTCATCGTCAACGGTTGCATTCGCCGTCTCCGGCCGGACAGCGCCCTCCAATCGTCCGAGTTGCTCGCCATTCTGGCAATGGGATTCGTCGGCGCCGTGGTGCCCACCTCGGGCATCACGGGCTTTCTCCTGGGCATTCTTTCCGGCGTCTACTATTTCGCCACCCCGGAGAACCAGTGGGCCAACTACCTGCATCCCAATATGCCCGGATGGGCCGTACCCTCAAACGAAAACCACGCGATGACATGGTTTTACGAGGGTCTGCCCGAGGGGCAGCAGGCGCCGTACCACGCCTGGACCGCGCCGCTCATCAGCTGGATCTTCTTTCTGTTCGCCCTCTGCACGCTCCTGTTCTGCATTTCGGTCATCCTCCGCAGGCAGTGGGTGCGGAATGAGCGCCTGGTCTTTCCGCTCGCCTCGGTGGGGGCCACGCTGACGCGTGCGTCGCGCGGCGGTTTCCTGCCCGACGCCCTGCGCGGAGGCCTCTTCTGGGGCGGCTTCGGCGTGGGATTCGGCGCCATTTCCTGGAATATCCTCAACTATTTCTGGCCGGTCGTGCCCAAAATCCCTTTGCAGGGCAAATGGGTCGTCTTTGCGAAGGGCTTTCCGCGCGTCAATACCCGCATCAACTTTCTGACAGCAGGATTCGCGTACTTCGCCAACCTGAACATCCTGTTCTCGATCTGGGTTTTCTTCGTGCTCTTCTTCTGGTTCGAAAACGGCATCATCAACCGCATCGGATACGTCATCCCGCGCAAGCCGCTCAACTTCTCCGCCGAAACCGAAGTCACGGCCTGGCAGGGGTTCGGCGCGCTGACGGCGCTCGTGCTGTGGAACCTCTGGACCGCCCGCGCCCATATCAGGGCCGTCTTCGCCCGGGCATTCGGAAGAGGCGATGCTGACGATGCCGGCGAAATGCTCTCCTACCGGTTCGCCGTGTTCGGACTCATCGGCAGCCTCGTCTTCATCTGCGCCTTCTTCTCCCAACTGGGCATGCAGGGCAAGCTCGTCGCACTGCTCGTGCCCGCCCTGATCGTCAACTACCTCTCTATCGCCCGAATCGTCTGCGAGACCGGTCTGGCCTATATGCGTACCACGTTGACCGAACAGTACGCCGCACTGTATACGATCGGCACCACAGCGCTTGCGCCCGCGAGCATGTCCGGCATCAGCCTCACGTACAGCCTTGTCTGCCAGGGCAAGGGTACCTTTATGTCGCCCTTCATGCACGCGGCGCGACTCGCGGATCTGATCCGCCGCAACCGGCGACGCCTTGTGCCCGCTCTGGCACTGGTCGTCGTCGTGGGTCTCGCGGCGGACTTCGCCCTCACCATCTTCCTCGGTTATCGGACCGGCGCGTTCAACTTCAACGCATGGCCCTTCTCCAGCGCAGGCCGCTTCGCCTACGACCTGACGGTGACCCAGATGCGGAGTCCGTTCGATACCAGCTGGGAGCGCCTGGCGGTCTTCTGCGTGGGCGCCTCCGCAATGTCTCTGCTGACCTTTCTGCACTACCGTCTGCCGTGGTGGCCCTTTCACCCCATCGCGTTTCCGATTGCCTTTTCCTGGAACACCCAGCTCACGTTCTTCTCGATCTTTGTCGTCTGGGCGATCAAGGCCATTCTGCTCAAGGTAGGCGGCGTCAACCTGTACCGGAAGTGGCAACCCGCCTTTCTGGGTCTGCTGGCCGGATATGTTCTGGCGATCACATTGTCCTTCGTCGTCGACGCGATCTGGTTTCCCGGCCAGGGACACGGCGTGCACAACTATTAGCCACTGAGAGTCAACAACAGGAACTCACATGGATGGACAGGATGAAAACCCAGAGACTGGAATACACTCATTTCGTGCGATAGCGTTGATTTCCTCCACCCAGGGCCGCAAATACACGGGGCCGACGAATGTCTCGTCGGCCCCTTTTTGTCACGGTTACGGCTACCGTCACGGCATCACCCGGAACACCGCGGAACTCGTCGCCCGGCTCTTTGCCCGCAAGTCCTCCACGACCACCCTGAAGGCCCAGGGACCGGGCTTCGACCCTTCCATGTCCAGGGTGAGATAGTGCGGCTGCCAGTCCCGGGTCTCGTCGTACAAGTTGGTCACGGCCGTGGTCCACTCCGGAATCGCGTCGTCGTCTTCCTTCCACTTCTCCGGCAGCAGGCGGGTCTGGTACGTGATCCGGTACCTTGTGGCGCCGAACTCATTCCGCTTCAGATTGTAAACCTCGAAATAGAACGACATGCTTGCGTCCCGCTGGCACTGCTTCAAAGGATTGGGCAACACCATAAATCGGTCCCGGCCGAACGGCCGGTCGTCGTGTTCGACGACCCGCTGAGCCAGCAGCAGATCGCTGATCTGCAGTCTGTCTCTGCCGAATCCGCTGATCTCAAGCGACTCGCGAAAGGTCCCGAGGCTGTGCCGGCTGAGATCCTCCGTCTCGACCGACAGGTGGTACGTCCCCGGATCCATCGACAGACGCTCGCCCCAGAAGAGGTATCCGTCCCGAACGGCGTTGCCTTCGATCCACGGCATTCTGTGAATGGGCGAGATGGTCTTTCGGACTTCCTTCCACCCCGCGTCAAACAGAAACAGGCCCTGCTTGAGATCCACTGCCTGTATACCGGAACTGACCTCCCGGTGCGCCACGTGTTCGCCGGCAAGCGCATAGTACAGCTCCACGCGGGTTTTGCCGTTCTCTCCCCGGAACTGCGCGATCTCGAACGGCGCATCGTACCGCTTCAGCCAGTACGGGTCGCTGTAGTACTCGGGGATCCGCGCCAACAGGTCCTTGAACTTGCTTCTGACCGAACCGCGGATGGCGACCTGCAGCACCTCCCAGTTTCGTTCCCCAAGGCGCTCGAACGTCACGCTGAAACCGGGATAGCTCCACGTCTCGCGGAGCAGCACGTAATTCATCCGGTCCAGGTAGATGTTTCGCGCGTCGGGATGCCCGTATCGAATGTACACCTGGCCGCGGTCCGTCTCCCATCCCTCGACGCCCCGGTCCGGATCGGCGAACCTGAGATTGGCGTAGGCCACCCGCCTGCAGTGTTCCAGCATCCGCTCGTTCCCGGGAGTCAGAAACAACGGATCCCGTCCCGTCCAGAACCGCCGCAGCGTTTCCTCGTCCGGCAGCTCGCCGCCGTCTTTCAACGCTTCCCGGTCCGTCAACACCACCACGGACCGGATGAACTGCTGTTCCAGCGGCGACATCAGGTCCAGACCTTCCGAATAGAGGGCGAAGGCTTTGTCCAGGTTCTCCCGATTCTGGTATCCCAGCCCCGTGAAGAAGTACGCGTCCCAGTCTTCCGGGTGGCGTTGAGCGTATTGTTCGAACAGCTCCACGAGTCGATCGGCCATGTGTCCTTCCAGGTAGACCTGGCCCAGCAGAATCCGCGCGGGACGATGTTCCGGATCCACCTCCAGCACACGGGTCAGATAGCCGATCGCCTGCTCCCGCATCCCCCTGCCGTAATTCCCGTAGTGGAACCTTCGCTTGCGTTCCGGTCCCGACTTCAGGGTTTCCCGTTCCAGATTGTACATCATTTCCCGGGCCGCGTATCTGCCGGCCTGATAGAGGGCGTCGGCGTCGTTCGGCGACAGCGCGATCGCCCGCCGGATATGCGCGTAGAACTCCTTACGGGACCCCGCCTGCCAGTAGATTTCCGCGTACGTCTTCACGTAAGCCGCGTTCTCCGGCTCCCGCTTCATCGCCCGTTGCGCCCACTGCCGGGCGAACCGCCTGGACAACACGGAGCCGCGACGCAGATAGTGTCTGGCCAGGGCGTGCATCGCCCGTCCGGACGGATCGTATCGAACCGCCCGCTCCATCAGCGATACGCGCTTCATGTGCGACAGAGAGGTATCCGCCGCGGAGGCAAGAAGGGCCGCCACTTTATACGCGTCCCTTTTGGCGGCCGGCAACGGCGCGGCGAAGCAAAGGATGGTCGGGATCAACAGCGCAAAACGCAACATGACGCAGCCCACGTGAATCGGCGGAGACGGAAGAACGGCGACCGGCGGGATGAAGGCGCGCGCCGCATCCGCTTACGGTACGTATCCCGTGTACCTTTTGTAGACCCTGAAATGGAACGAAAGGTTCCGCTGGCTTGAGTACCGACGCTTCGACCGGAGGGGCCGGCCGCGCGCCGGCTACCATCGCACGCGAAAACGGGTCATGGATTCGGCCTCGGCGTCCGCCAGCAGGTCCTCGACGATCACCCGGAAGGCGCGCAATCCCGGCGCGGTATCGGCCATATCCACCCGCAGATACCGGGGTTCCCAGTCCCGAACGCCCCGGTACGTATAAGAAACCGCCGTGGTCCACTCCGGCCGCGGGTCATCCAGCCGGCTCCTCTCGGGGATCACCTGGGTCTGATAGCCAATCCTGTAGTGCGTGGCGCCGAAGGGATCGCGCGCCAGGTTGTACACCTCAAAATAAAACCACGCGCTTCCGTCGCGCGAGCACTCCCGCAGCGGGTTGGGCAGCACCATGAAACGGGCGCGGACCATCGGCCACTCGTCCCGCTCCACGATGCGCCGCGCCATCAGCAGGCTGCTGATTTCCAGCGAATCGGCGGTGAACCGCCTGACCCGCAACCGGTCCCGGAACGTGCCCACTTTCCTCGTCGCCTGGTCCTCCGCCTCTCCCGCCAGGTGATAGTCTCCGGGCGCCAGCGTCAGCTGCTCGCTCGCGAGAAGGTATCCCCTTCTGGTCGAGACGTAGTGTATCCAGGGCATCCGGCGCACGCGCCCAACCTCCCGCCGCAGCGTATCCCACGCCGCGTCGAACAGGAACATCGCCTGCAGCACGTCCACCGCGCGGACCCCGGGGTTGACCTCTTCATGCGCGACCTGGTCGCCCGGAAGCGCGTAGTATACCTCCACGCCGGTCTTCCCGCCGTCTCGCCGGAACTGAGCAATCTGATGCGGAACGCCGTACTGATACGGGTAGCGGTAGTGGTCCGGGACCGCCTCGACAAGCTCGCTGAAATTGAGCGTCCGCCCGCCCAGCTTCGACTTGCCGAATCGCCACGAATCCCAGGAATTGGTGTTCAGGAACGACACCTCGAATCCCTCGTACGTCCACGTATCCTTTCGAGGATGGAATTCGAAGATCCCGCCTGACGGGCGCCATTGCCGCCTCCTCATCTCCGCTTCCTCTTCCAGGGTCTTTGTCAGGCCAAGATCGATGTCCGCGGGCGTCATGTGCCGCGCGACGGGGTCGCCGTACCGGATGTACGCCTGCCCCCGGGCCGTTTCCCATCCCGCGTACCCGTTGATCGGGTCGCCGAACCGCAGGTTGGCGAAGGCCACCCGCCGGCATTGCTCCAGCATCCGTTCGTTGACCTCGCTGAGATACAGCGGATCCTTCCCGAACCAGAATTTCCGGATCTCCTCCTCGTCCGGCGGCGGCTCGTCGTTCTTCCAGGATTTCCTGTCCCGCATCAGAAAGACCGACTGCATGAACCGGCGCTGCCGGTCGGACAACTGCGCCAGCCCGTCCACGTAGGCGCGGTAGGCCGCTTCCGGGTCACCCTTCGCCTGGTGGCCGAGCCCCTTGAAGAAATAGGCGTCCGCGCGGCCCGGATTGCGTTCGATATCGTCCTTGAACAGGGAGATCAGCGCATCCGGCATGCGCGCCAGATAGTATGCCAGCCCAAGGTGCGCGCGGGACGGCCAGTGGTCCGGATCCAGCCACAGGGCGCGGCTCAGATAGTCGATCCCGACGTCCACGTCCACGTCCGCGTACCCGCGCTGCGCGAACGTGCGCCCCGCGGTCACGTCTCCGTCGCCTGCCACACGAGTCTCGTCGCCCGCCGCCTCCCGCGTGAAGAACGTCATTTCCCACGACCAGACCACGAACCGTCCCGCCCAATAGTGCGCGCGCACGTTCTCGGGGTCCAGCGCGATGGCCTCCCGCGCCCTCTTGTACGAGCCGGACCGGGGGCCGGTGCGCCAGAGCAGTTCCGCGAAGGTCGCCACGTATTCCGAGTTATCGGGTTCGCGCCCCAGCGCCCGCTTCAAGAGCGACCGCGCCTGCTGGCGCGAAAACGTCGTGCCTTTCTCCAGCCGCAACCGCGCGAGCGCATGCAGGGCTCTTCCCGTCCGGTCGAGTTCGATCGCGTCCTTCAGCAGGTCCCGGCGTCTGTCCATCTCCAGCGAGGTGTCCGTGGATGCCTGAACGAGCGAATCCACCGTCGCCGGGTCCCCCTGCGCGGCCTGCGCGAGGACCGTTAGCGACAACAGGCAAACGAACGTGGTTCGAATCATGCGCGTCTCCGAAATCCCGGCGGATTTCGATTCTCCCGGCATCGATTCATCCGATTCGTCGCCGGCTACGCGGCGTGAATCGTCTCGTGCGCGCGGCTGTACCGCTCCAGGGCCGTCAAATCCAGTTCGCATCCCAGCCCGGGGTCCATGGGAACCGGCGCGAATCCTTCCGCAAAAGCGATCTGCTCCCGGATCAGGTTGCTTTCCCGGACCCAGCTTCCCACGACGTCCGACGCCATGGTGCAGTTGGGCGTCGCCGAAATCGCGTGCACGTACGACGCTTCCAGGATTCCCAGATCCACGCCCGATCCGTGCCAGCAGCGCAGCCCGGCCGCCTGCGCCACGGCGGCGCTCTTTACGAAGCCCGTCATGCTCCCGCCCAGGTTCACGCAGTCCACCACGCCTGCCTTCACCGCCCGAATCACGTCCGGACCGCTCCCCAGGTGCATCGCAATCGGGACGTTGACGGCCTCGTAGATCGCAACGTAGCCCTCCAGGTCCGACTTGGGTATCGGGTCTTCGAATACCTCGACGTTGCCCAGGGGCTCGAGTTGCCCGGCGAGCTCGATCGTCTGTTCGGCCGTGCGGAACCGCTCGTTGGGGTCGACGGTGACCTTGAATTCCGGGCCGGCGACGTCCCGGATCGCCCGCAGCCGTTCCACCATCGGTTCCTCGATCCTGCACTTGATCTTGATCCCCTTGAAGCCGTGTTCGAGCGCCCGCGCGACCGTCCGCTTTCCGTCCTCGGGCGTCTGGGACCCCATCCAGTAGTCCGCCCGCACCCGGTCGCGCACGGCCCCGCCGAGCAGGGCGTGCACGGGAAGTCCGCGCGCACGGCCGATCAGGTCGAATACCGCCGTCTCGAGGGCGTGATACGCCGGACCCGTTCCCGCTTCCAGCATCGTCTCGGCGCCGTCGGCGCGGGACTCGTAGATATTCTGCAGCGTCACCGTTTCGGGGTCCCGACCCAGCACCAGGTCCGCGCCCGCGCGCACGTCCTCGATGGGCACGCCCCGGCCGGTCTCTCCCAACCCGCAGGTTTCGGTGTCCGTATTGAGCCGGAGGATATGCTTGGGCACGACGTCCCACCCGACTTCGGGGACCCATTCGGGGCTGTTCACGCGCCCCGGAAGACTCGGCACCACCACGGTCCACACGTCCATTGACGTCATCTTCATCATTCACTCCTCGATTTGGGGTGTTCGGAATATGAATGTATCCGTCATTCGTCCGCCCTTACTGTGATGCTGAGAAATCCGACGTGAGGGTGGGGCCTGCCTGCGCCAGGCGAAGCGCGGCAGGCAGGCAGACGTTCCCGTCTGCCCGCTTCGCACAAACTGCCGTCCTTCGCCAGCCCGAGAAAACCGTTTGCCATCCGCCGGCGCAAACTGTATATTGATAGTAATACACTAATACACTTTGGAGAATCCGCAATGCTGATATCAATCGACCACCACAGCGGCGTGCCGGTCTACCGGCAGTTGATGGACCAGATCAAGTTTCATATCGCCAGCGGTCTGCTGAGATCGGGTGAAAAACTGCCCGCCACGCGCGCCCTTTCCGCGGAACTTGGGGTCAACCCGATGACGGTCAGCAAAGCCTACGGCTTTCTGGAAGCCGAGGGCGTCGTGGAACGGCGCCGCGGACGTCCTCTGACCGTGAGTTTCCTGAAACCTGAAAAGATCCACGTGCACAAACTGGACCGGTTGAAGCAGAGCCTGGCGCCCATCGTGGCGATCGTCAGGCAGCTGGGAATCGAAAAGTCGCAGGCCCTGGACGCGTTCGGCGCAATGCTGGACGACGCCGGGGACATGGGATGAATCATAATATGCAAACGGCATTCGAAGTCAAGAACCTTACACGCCTGTTCGGAGACGTCACCGCGCTGGACAACGTGAGCGCGTCCGTGCCCAAACCCTCGGTTGTGGGCCTCATCGGCAGAAACGGAAGCGGCAAGACGACCCTGCTCCGGCACGTCATCGGTCTCTGCCTGCCCACGAGCGGGTCCTGCGTCACCCTGGGACGCCCGAGCGATCAGCTGGGCCCCGGCGAACTGTCGCGCATTGGCGTAGTCCACCAGGAGAACCGGTTCCTGGAATGGATGAAGGTGGAACAGCAACTGCGCTACGTCGGCTCGTTCTATGAAACCTGGGACCGGGACCTGGAACGGCGAATGCTCGATGAACTGGAATTGGACCCCTCCGCCCGCGTCGGCGCGCTTTCGCCCGGCAAAGCGCAGAAACTGAGCATCATGCTGGCCGTCTGCCACCGCCCCGACCTGCTGATCCTGGATGAGCCCATCAGCTGGCTGGACCCGATCGCCCGTAAGCGGTTCCTGAAATTCCTCCTCGAACTCCTCCAGCAGGACGCGAATACGATCGTGATATCGTCTCACGTTTTGCACGACGTGGAAAAGATCATCAACCGGGTGATCTGCCTGGACCGGGGCCGGATCCGGGCGGACGCGCCGCTCGACGATCTCCAGGAACGATTCGCCGAGTGGCGGGTCAACGTCAAGGCCGGCAGACTTCCCCCGCGCTTCGACGAGGACTTCGTGCGGTCCCAGCAGGGGGACAGCTACCAGGCCCGGCTCCTTGTGGAGGGCGCTTCGGACAGGCTGGAGGCGTTCAGAACCCGGCACGGCGTGGACGTGGTCAGCCGCCCGCTCAACCTGGAGAGGATGTTTCCGCTCCTCGTGCAGGAGGACGGATGATGGCGTTCGTCTCGATGTGCCGCCTGCTCGGGCGCCGGGCAAACCTGAGCCGCCTGGCGATGCTGGGATTCGTGGCGTCCTGGAGTCTGTTTGTCTACCAGGACCCGGAGTTGACGCTCGATCATCCGCGACCCGGGGGTTTGAACCTGTTCGTCCTGGCGACTTCGGCGCTGGCGGGTCACTTTTTCGCGGGACTCGGCGTGGTCGAACTCCAGCACGCGTCGTTTTCATGGACCCTGCCGAACCTGCGCCGACGTCTTCTTGCGTCGGTCCTCCTGCTGGGCGTCGTCACCGCCTTCCTGCTGGTTGGCGTGTACGTCCGGCTGGGCGGACCGGCCCCGTGGCTGCCGGTCTTCACGTCCGGGCTTCTCTGGTACAGCGTGGGAATCGTCATCGCCGCGGGCGACGTTCGGGGCGGTTCGGACCGGCCCTGGCGTCCGTACCTGGCCGCGACGCTCGCGATCGCCGCGCTCTTTGCCGCGGGCGTCTTTATCAATCGCATCGCCGAACTGTACGGCGTGCAACCGTTTCTCTTCGCCGCGTTGACCCTGGCCGGCGCGTCGCTGTGTCTGTTCCTGGTCTTCAACGTCGGCGCCGCCCGACAAAAATCGCTGGTTCCGACGCCCCTCGGGGGTCTGGGCGACCCAGGGTCCCTGGAGCGCGCGGCGGCGGCCCACAGGAGAACGCCGAAGCGGACCTGGCGGCTGAAGGGGCCGGTCAAGGGCCTGTTCGACTGGGTCCGCGCCGGTGAATATGAGAATTTCGCCTCGGTTCGCGGAGGATGGGCCGCGGGCGCCGTTCGGTTTTCAGCCGTTGCGGCGCTGATCGTGATTGCCCTGCCCTACGTGACGGAGGCGCCCGGCCTTTCCTACCTGAAGGGGCTGATGTCGATCGCGCCGTGCGTCCCCGCGTTCCTGGCGATGGGCTATTGCGCGAACAATTCGTTCTTCCTGCAGAAAGGCTGGCTCTATCCGCTTTCCCGCGCGCAGCTGGCGAGACTGGCGTACTGGAGCAGTCTCTCTTACAACGCGGCGATTTGCGGGATCATGTTGCTGACGTTCGCGTTGCTGGCGAGCGCGTCGGCGATTGAGGAACGGGTTGACTTCATCCGTCCGCTGGTCCTGATCTTCGTCTTCAACCCGTTCTTTCAGTGGCTGCGCCTGCGACACGGCCCGCTCTTTTTTCAGGTCCCCATCGCCGGTCTGCTCTATTTCGCCGGCGGGGTGGGCTGTGTGGGTCTGTTCCGGCTGGCCGAGAATACGGGCATGCCGTTGCCGTACGAAGCCGCCGCGGCCGCGGGCCTGGCGCTCCTGTCTCAGGGCCTGTTTCGCTACAAGATCGAGGCCTGTTTTCGAACCCGGGACCTCGTCTGATCCGCGCGTCTGCGCCGGCAGGCGGGAATCTGTTGCAAAATGCGACAGTTGTGCGTTCGCCCGGATTGTCATCCATGTATCCAAACAGAAAGACGAAAGGAGGAACACCCATGAAACACCCGTTGAAATCCATCGTCCTGTGCGGCGTCGCCGCGGCGGTCATGCATTCCGGGCCCGCGCTGAGCCAGACCAAGCTCGGCGTCCGCGCCGGTCTGAGCCGGGCCACGGCGAGCGGCGTCAAGGTCGTGACGGGCGCGGCGAACGTGACGGCGCGCACCGGCCTTTCCCTCGGCGTTTCCGGGACGCTTCCGCTGCAGGACAGCTTCAGGCTCCGGGTCGACGGCGCGTACGTGCAGAAAGGGTACGGCGGCATGCTTGGTTGGGGGCGGCTCGAATTCAATCTCGGTTACATCGAGGTTGCGGGCATGGGCCTTATGGACTTCGCGCCGGACGGCGCGCCGGCCTCCTTCTACGCGCTCGCCGGCCCGTCGTTCGCGGTCAAAACCGGATGTGAATACACTCGGACCGGCGAGGAATCCGGCGAGTTGGAGGCCGGCGGTTCCTGCGGCGAAGACGTCAGGGGCATCGACCTGGGGATTACCGGAGGCGTTGGCGCGGAGATGCCGTTTTCGGACGACATGACGGTCTCGGCGGAACTGCGCTACACGCTGGGGTTCATGTCGATTCTCAAGGACAGCGACGAGGCCATCAAAAACCGAAACCTCGTCCTTCAGATCGGCGTAGGCTTTCCCATTGGCGATTAGGACGCGCCCGCCTGCAAAGGGACCCCTGCCTGCCCGCGCGGGGAGCGGCCCGGCAGGCGGGTTTTTGATTTCTGACCCATCGGAGGATGCGCGTCCCCGGAATCGGCGACGGGCGCGACCGGGCCGGCGCTTTCTGCTCGCTCCGGAATTTCAGCGCCGCCCGGCGCCCCGCCGTCCGCGGGAAAGAGCATTCCCCAGCTTTCAGAAATCACATCCCCCGTCCCGATAAAGGCAGTGGTTAGTGATCAGTGGTTAGAAAAAGGCGGTGAGACGGCGAAAACATCGGGCGTATATCAATTCGCGGCTGCCTGATTCTATTGTAGGGGCGGCCGGCCGCCCTGCAGACGCAAGGCCGGTGGGGGGCGCTTATGGAACCGTCCATGCAGGTCAGGTTTTCCGAACGAGCGTAGCGTGACGCAGGATGAAGCGGACAACTATCGCAAAATGCGACATTACAAAGACGGCGTTGGCGGCCGATCCGTCCACGGCGTCGGGGCCGCGTTTTCACAAGGAGGCAGCGATGTTGACACGATTTCTGGTATCCGTATGCGCGGGACTCGTCTGGGCCGCCGCCGCATCGGCCGGCGAACTGACGAGCGGGTTGACCATCCGCGGAGGAAAGAACGCGCTTGCAGGCCTCAAGCTGGAGCGCGTGAACGACCCCGCCGAAGCCGACGGCACACTCACCATCCGCGTGTCGGTCGCGCGGGCGAAGGACCTGAAGGGGTACGGGTTGTCGCTCGAATACGACGCGGCGAAGTACGCGTTCGTGGAAGCCAGGGAGGCGGCCGGGAACCTGCTCGCGTCCGGCGCGGGCCGGCAGACGCTGTTTCTCTCGTCGGACCGGACGCCCGGCAGGGTGGACGTCAGCGCGTTGAAGGTGGACGGCCCGGGCGCCAGCGGCGAGGGCCGGCTGGCGGACCTTGTGTTCAGGACCGGCGGCACGCCCTCGGCGTCCGACTTCAGGGTCTCGGATGGCGTGCTGGTGGGGCTTGACGGCGCCCTCGACCTGCTGTCGCGCGTCGAGATCGGCAACCTGAAGCCACTGCCGGACCGCTTCGGCCTGGACCAGAACGCGCCGAACCCGTTCAATCCCGCCACCGTGATCGGATATCAGCTCGCAGAGGCCGGCTCGGTCAGGCTGGCCGTGTACAACCTGTTGGGACAGGAGGTGCGCGTGCTGGTGAACGAGACCATGGCGGCGGGATCCTTCACGGCCGCGTGGGACGGGACGGACGCGCTGGGCCGCGACGTGGCCAGCGGCGTGTATCTGTATCGGATTCAGGCCGGGGACTTCTCCGCGTCGCGGCGCATGCTGCTGCTGAAATAGGGGCACCCTCACCCACCGGCCCCGTCTCCCAATGGAAGAAGGAAGAAGGAAGAAGGCCGCCCCGCGTCCACCGGAAAACGGCAGGGCCGGGCGATATCAATTCGCGGATGTAGAGTTTATCGAAGTGTTTTTCAATCGTATCAAGGAGGCGTGGGCTGTGTCCATCTTCAAACGAAATCCGGCGCTATCGGTGATCGGGCTTGCGGTGATCGCGTGCCTCGCCCTCGTCTGTTTCGCGCTCTGCGGACGATTCTGCGGGCGCGGGGCCCGGGGCGAATGTGAAAGTCGAGAGTCCCGGGAGCAATAGCAGCGTCCAAACCAAATCCGAACCACAAGGCGGCAATCCTTGGGGCCCGCCTGCTGCCGGCGGGTGAACCTGCGGAAAGGGGGATATCCCTCGGGAACAGAGTCGTGAAACCGTCGTCCATCGTTCATTCTGACGAAAGGAGCAACACGCATGTATTCGACCAAGCAATTCACCGGCGTTGTCGCGGTTCTGCTGGCCATGGCCGCCACGCCGCTCTGGGGCCAGGAAATCGGATCGCGCGTTCGCGTGACAACGATGAACGGTCTGATGATCGGGACCGTTGAAAACAAGGGCTCGGATCAATTCAACCTCAATCTGGAAGGCGGCATTTCCCGAACCGTCGCGTTCCGCGAAATTCAGGTGTTGGAGCTGAGCCTCGGAAAACGCAGCAATGCAAAGAAGGGATTCATGATCGGCGCCGGCGCCGGGGTGCTGGCTGGAGTATTGTACGGATTGGCGGTTTCCGACAATTGCAGCGATATCGCGGATGCCTTTGGGGGCAACGACCTCGGGTGCAAGGAAACCGGCGCGTCGACGATGGTGTTGGCCGCTGCGATATGGGGCGGGGTATTGGGTCTCGGTGGCGCGGGCATCGGCCACCGGCTGAAGTCCGAATCATGGGAGGAGGTCAGGGTGCCGACGGCAAGTCGACGCTTTCAGGTCCGTCCCATGGTCGAACTGGCGTCTCTGAACGGAAACCGCCGCGCGCTGTTGGGCGCCCGCGTTCGCTTTTGATGCGGCAGGCCAACGAAAACCAGCGTTCGGCGATCAGCCGTCAGCTTGAAGCAAAAGCGAACCAGCCATCCGCCCCGCTGACCTCTCCCCCCGGCCCCGTAAAGGCAGTGGTCAGGAAAAGCAGTGGTTAGTGATCAGTGGTTAGAAAAAGGCGGTGAGACGGCGAAAACACCGGGCGTATATCAATACGCGGATGCCAGATTTTATCGTAGGGCCGGCCGGCCGGTCGCCCCTACAATTGCAACGCCTGCGCTACGAAGGTCGGTAGCCGTCCGCCTTTGCCTTTCATCCCGTCCGACCTTGTAAGACCCGTTTTCTGGACGAATCGGGTTACGCAGGCTGAAGTCGACGACTGTCGCAGAATGCGTCACGTCGGTCCCCAACCTCCCAGGGTGGAAAGGCAGCGGTCAGCGAAAGGCGGTGAGACGGTAGACGTGAGAGGTAAGAGATTGCCCGCCTCGTGCGGTTTCATTTCTTGCCGGAGGCATATAGGAATAAACAATTCGGCAATGACGTCTTCTACCGTCTCCCGTCTCCCGTCTCCCGTCTTACGTCTCACCGCCGTCAGGCGACCTCTCCCCCCAACCTGCCTGCGCCTGCCTGTCCCGTTGGAGCGGCAGACAGGCCGAGTTCCGCTCGGCAGGCAGGCCCCCTCTCCCAGGGGGAAAAGCAGTGGTCAGTGGCCGGTGGTCAGTAAAGGCAGCGATCGGCGGTCAGCCGTCAGCTTGAAGCAAAACCAGGACACCTTGAGCGGATCACCGTTCCCCCCTTCTCGTGGGAAGGGGGAAAGGGGGTAGGTCTGGGAGGCGGTGAAAGGGAGAAAAAAACCAGGGTGTATATCAATTCGCGGCTGCCTGATTCTATTGTAGGGGCGACCGGCCGGTCGCCCCTACAGACGCAAGGCCGGTGGGGGGCGTTTTCGCAACCATCCATATAAATTCCGTTTTCTGAATGAGGGTAGCGTTACGCAGGCCGAAGCTGACAACTGTCGCAAAATGCAACATCTTTCTCGCACGCAAACAGCTCCGCATATAAGAGGATCTTGCCATGAACAGTCGAGGAAAAGTTGCCATCGGGTTGCTGATCGCGATGGGCGCGGTATTCGCGGGGGTTGGGTCCGTTTCCGCGCAGACCGCTGGGGACGCGGATTTTGACGACAGCGGCGAGGTGGGCTTTCAGGACTTCCTGCTGTTTGCGGCGAAGTTCAATACCGCGAGGGGCGACGCCAATTACGACGCCAGGTTCGACCTGGACGACAGCGGCGCGGTGGGGTTTGCGGATTTCCTCGCGTTCGCGCGGTTTTTCGGCGAGACTGTGCCCGTGCCTGCGCTGGCGCTGACCGGGATCGCGCCGTCGGAAGGGATGCCCGGAACGCTGATCGAGCTGGTGGGGCAATTTGACGCCAATACGGCGTATCAGGTGAAATTCGGCACGGTCTTGTTGCCGGTGTTCGCGCAAGACGCGGAGCGGATTACCGCCATGGTGCCCGTGTTGGAAAGCGGGTCCGTGCCGGTGCTCGTGGTTGACCCGTCGGGCCGGGAATCTGATCCCATGTCGTTTGAGGTGCTGGCGCTCTCTGAACCGCGGATGAACGTCGAGCAGTTGCAACAGACAGTGTCGGACGTCGGGGACGGCATCGGAAACGTGCTGGCGCCGGTGATTGACGCCGGTGTGTTTCCCAACGACGCGGACGCGGCGTTGTTCAACCAGGAAATGGATAAGCTGAACGCGGCGTGGGACATCCTCGGGCAGCGGATCGCGGCGCTGCCGCCGGAGGACGCGGCGCTGTTGACGCAACTTCTGGACAACAGCGGCGCGTTGGGGATTCTGGAGGGCCTGGGACAAATCGACTTAAGCGCGTCGAAGGTACCGGCGGAGAGCAGTTCGACGCATCAGATATTTTTTCGTGTGGATATCGTCAGTGCGCTCTTGGGCTATGCCGCCGACGTGACCATGGCATTGACGATAGCGAACGCGTTCTTCCCGGAACCGTTGTTCACGAAAGCCATGACCGCCGCACTGGGGGGGTTCAGCACGTTCATCGGTGTGGTGAAATCCGGAATTGACGCGGCCATACCAACGGATTTGCAACGCGTCAGCAAAGTAGAGATAAATCCGACGCCGGTGCTGGTGGGGGGCGTATCCGACGTGGCGTTTTACGGGGAGTTCAAGACGGAGAGTAATTTGCTCGCTGAGCTGGGATCAGAGGGGGTTGGCAAGGGGATGGAAGAGATCGTGAAGGTCTTCATTCTCAGGAAGAAAGGCGAGAAGTTCCTGGAGGAGTTACAGGAGAACCCGGTGGTGTCCGACGCGGTCGACGAAATTGTCGGCTTTTTCTCGGGCATCCTCTCGAACGTCGGTTTTGGCGTGACGGGGTTGGAGAACCTCTTTAATAAAGTAGCGCTGCCGCGGGATGACGTGCGATTGGATATGTCGCTGTACCGTCTCAGCGCGCCAAGCATAATAAAGTGGCTAATACCGCCGTTCCCCGCCGAAGAGATTGACAAGATGTTGCGCGTTCTGGAAAGAGTCGGAATTGACGTGGTTTCCGAATCGGTGGAGGTCGTGGATCGTGACGACGACGTGAATGAAGACGTGGCGGTGTATGATCCTGCAAAGGTTCAACTGACGGGAAAGACAGCGGGCGTGATGCGGCTGAAGATGCGGGCATTTCGGTTTGTGGAGCCGGGAGGCGAGTCGGGTGATGAGCCGGGAGAAGAAAACAGGAGTTTTTGGGGCCGTGTGTGGGATCGCGCGAAGCAAATCGCGGCAATTCCGTTGGACTTTCTGAAAAACCTTCATCCTATCTTTCGATTTTCCAATTCGATGGAGCGTCTGGATCCAGTGTACGTTGAATTTGCGGTGAAGGAGCCCGGGTCCGACGTCGAGGGACCCCTCGAGGTCGAGTCGATACGTAGACTGACCAACTTCAACAGTGGCAATGTCAAGGATTACCAATGGTCGCCGGACGGTCGTCATATCGCATTCGATCTGGTTTTTTACGACGAACGCATCGAAAGAGACCGAGAGATCTACGTGGTTGGATTGGACGGGAGTAATCCTCGCAACCTGACCAACAGCGATTCCTTGGACACAGGTCTCGTTTGGTCTCCTGACAGCCGCCACATTGCCTTCTACTCCAACCGGGACGGCAATACGGAGATCTACCTGATAGGATCGGACGGGAGCGACCTGCGCAACCTGACCAACAATGACGCCCCGGACGGACATCCCTCGTGGTCGCCTGACGGGCGGCACATCGCCTTTACATCCAAACGCGACGGCGACGGCGAGATCTACGTGATGCGTTCGGACGGGAGCAGGCTGCGCAACCTGAGGTACCTCCGCCTTAGCTCTGAATTCTCTCCCGTTTGGTCGCCGGACGGCCGGCACATCGCGTGCTCATCCTATCGCGACCGCAAACACGAGATCCGCGTGATAGGATCGGACGGGAGGAACCAGCGCAGATCGTCAAACAGCCACTACCCATTGTGGCCATTCTGGTCGCCGGACGGCAGTCATATCGCCTTCGAATTTTACAACGACCGCTCAAGAGATCGCGAGATTCGCATATTGAGATTGGACCCGCACAAATGGGTCACAATGTACCAGTTTTCTAATTCGTTTATTCAACTCAGTTGGTCGCCGGACGGTAGTCATATCGCCTTCGTTAACAAAGCCACGAGAGGCAGCCGGGCGGGAACCTCTAGCATCAACGTAGCGAGATCGGACGGTAGCGGCAGGTTCAACCTGACAGAGAATGCTACCTCGAGAAACCATTGGCCCGTCTGGTCGCCCGATGGCCGGCACATCGCATACGTCTCCCGAAGCGGTAGTTACTTTGCGATTCACATGATGAGGTCGGATGGGAGCGACCTGCGCAGACTGACCAGCTACGTTGCCTACGACCAGAGGCCCTCGTGGTCTCCTGATGGCCGGCACATCGCCTTCGGTTCCGAGCGCGACCGCGATCTCTACCTGATCACATTTAAGGGCGGCGGACAATAGCCGAGAAGCAGAAGGCAGCAATAAGCGGTCAGCATTCAGCCGTCAGCTTGAATCAAGAGTCAAACCTCCCATCCGCCCCGCAGACCTCACCCCCCGGCCCCCTCTCCCAGAGGGAGAGGGGGAGCAGACAGCTTAAAGCAAAACCAGGACACCGCGAGCGGATCACCGTTCCCCCCTTCCCTCCGGGAAGGGGGATAGGGGGTAGGTCGCACGGAAACCGCTCCGCATACAAGAGGAGATCTCGCCATGAACAGTAAAGGAAGATTTGTCATCGGGTTGCTGATCGCGATGGGCGCGGTATTCGCGGGGGTTGGGTCCGTTTCCGCGCAGACCGCTGCGGACGCGGATTTCGACGACAGCGGCGAGGTGGGCTTTCAGGACTTCCTGCTGTTTGCGGCGAAGTTCAATACCGCGAGGGGCGACGCCAATTACGACGCCAGGTTCGACCTGGACGACAGCGGCGCGGTGGGGTTTGCGGATTTCCTCGCGTTCGCGGGTCTGTTCGGGCAGCCTGCGCCGCGAGGCAAGCCCCCGGTTGCGGACGCGGGAGCGTACCAGAGCGTGGACACGGGCGACGTGGTCACGCTCGACGGCTCGAACAGCAGCGACCCGGAAGGGCAGCCGCTGACCTTCGCGTGGCGTCAGATCGACGGGCCGCTCGTCGCGCTATCGGACGCAAGCGTTGCGCGTCCCACGTTTCGCACCGGCCAGGCCGGGCATTATACGTTCGAGCTTATCGTAAACAACGGCGCGGCTGAGAGCCTGCCCGATACGGTTGCCGTCGACGCGGCGACGATCTCGGAGGCGGCGGTGTTTGCGGGCGGCCCCGACGCGTCGTTTACGTATAAGGAGACGTCGGGCGATCAGATGGTCTTTGCGGTGGGGTCGGGCGCGCCCGAGGTGCAGGTGGGCGCGGTGATGGTCAACACCGTGGATCCGTTCTTCCTGAAGAAGGTGACGCGCGTGGTCAGCCGGGATGCGGCCGAGCTGGTCGTCGAAACCGAAGACGCCGCACTCACCGACGTCGTGGAAGAGGCCTCGGTACGACAGACGCTCACGTTTCCGGATCCGGCGTCGAAGGTGGCCCTGATCGACCTTGTCAGCGACCCCAGGCAGGTGTGCACGGACGAGACGGAGGCGTTGTGCGCCACGGCTTCGAACATCAGCCTGTCTCCCAGAATCCATTTCGATATCAATATCGAGGACGGGGGCGTCGATAGCCTTGTCGTTGCGGCCGGGGTCGAGTTCAAGGCCGATTTCGAGTTCCAAATGGAAGCGGCCGCGGGCTTCAGCCGGGAGCGCGAAGTCGATCTGAAATTGGGTCCATTGGCAGAGAAGCTGAAGGGCGCCCTTAAGTTCGGTCAGAGTCTGTCCATCCCGGTAAACGTGACGCCCGAACTGGGCTTTGGTGTGAAAGGAAGCATCCAGGTGGCCGGCAAGTTCAAGGCCGGCGTTAACGTCAACAGAACCATCAACGTGGGCATCAAGTACAAGGACGGCCAATTCCACAACTTCGGCACGGGGGACGACGGAGACGCGCAGGACGGGATCTCCCCTGAAATCGGCCTGTACGGGAGCGTCAATCTGAGCGCCTACGCGTACGGGAGGCTCAACGTCGGGTTGGGCAAAGGCACCGGCAACTGGGAGGCCGGGGTGGGCGCAGTCAGTTTCGGACTGGTTCCGTACGTGGGATTTGACGCTGAAGCCAGCGCGACGTCCAGCCGGCGGCAACCGACCCTGGATTGGGCAATCAGCATGGGGGTCAACGCGGAAGTGAGTGTGAACGGCCCTTATGTCAGGTTTTTCAGCTTGTCACTCGAGACGTTTGCCAGAGATTGGGAATTTGCCCTGTTTCAGGTGACCCTCTCGAATGGGAACGCGCCCGTGAGGACGGGACCGGTATTGGTGGACCTTAATCTGGAAGGCGTCACGTATCATGGCGGCGATTTATATGCGCTCTATGCGAAGGAAAACGGCGGCAGGGTCTACGCGGAGCGACGGAACCCATGTGGTTCATGGGAATATCGGGAGCTGTTTGATCTTGCAACGGTGGAACATCTGACAGATCGAGAAAAGGAGCTGAACCGGCGTATCTTTTACGCGATGGGGATCGCCTCTGCCAGCCCCGGTCCGAGCACGAAGATCCTATACGTGGTTGGGCTGGACGACATGCCGGTCGGGGATGGCGTGAATAGCGTCCCGAGGCTGTATAAATACCAGAATCACAGGACGGAACAGGGATGGGAGGGATGGAAACAGGCTAACGTCTACCATTTGTCCGAAGAAAATGGGTTCCCTGTGGGTATCGCCTACGATAACGAAGGGCACTTCTATGTCGTTGACCGCGAGACAAAAAAGGTCCACGTGTATTCGGAATCCGCAAAGGACGGCATGAACCTCACGTCGGTCAGGACCTTCGATCTGGACTCCGGGAATGGCATTCCGTACGGCATCGTGTACGGCGAAGACCGAATCTACGTGGTGGATCGCGCCGGCGACAAGGTCTTTGCATACGCCCGTTCCGGCGAGCGCGTAACGGGCGCGGACTTCAGTCTGGATGACGACAACGGCGATCCGTCCGGTATCGCGTATGCCAACGGCGGCTTCTACGTGGCGGATTCCGAAGACGGGATATTCTATGAATACGCGGGTACGGTGACAGTACTTTCAGTACGCAGACTGACGAACAACGACGCCGGGGACAGTGGTCCCCAGTGGTCGCCTGACGGCCGGCAGATCGCCTTCAATACCGACCGCGACGACGGCAATTCTGAGATCTACGTGATGGAATCGGACGGGAGCGACCCGCGCAACCTGACCAACAATGACGCTTCGGACTTTCATCCCTCGTGGTCGCCTGACGGCCGTCAGATCGCGTTCACCTCCTATCGCGACGGCGATTCTGAGATCTACGTGATGGGATCGGACGGGAGCGACCCGCGCAACCTGACCAACAACCACAGCGACGACGACGAACCTTTTCCGGGGTGGTCTTCGGACGTTAATCCCTGGTGGTCTCCCGATGGCCGACAGATCGCCTTCAGATCCAGACGCACAGTTTTTGGCTATTATGATCGCCGGCACCGGCCCTGGAATGTCTGGGTGATGGAATCGGACGGGAGCAACCCGCGCAGTATTTCCTATAACATTACACTGTGGGCCAACAGTTCAGGTTGGCCTTACCCCTGGTCGCCTGACGGCCGGCTTCTCGCGTTCACCGACAAAGACGACGAGCACGGCCATATCTACGTGACTGATTCGTATGGGAGCTTTCGCCGCGCACTGAACGGCGGCGCCTCCGTTCACGCCAGTAACTCTCATCCCTCGTGGTCGCCTGACGGCCGTTATATCGCCTTCCATTCCGACGATTGGGTGTACAGAGAAGGGGTGGAAATCTACGTGATTGGGCCGGATGGTCGCAACCCGTGCAACCTGACCAACAACAGCAGGAGGGCCTACGAACGCGATCCCTCGTGGTCGCCTGACGGCCGGTATATCGCGTTCACCTCCTATGGCGACGGCAACAGCGAGATCTACGTGATGGGATCGGACGGGAGCGACCCGCGCAACCTGACCAACAATGACGGTAATGACGGGTACCCCGTCTGGTCTCCCGATGGCCGGCGGATCGCGTTCATCTCCGATCGCGACGGCAACGTCGAGATCTACGTGATCGATCTGCAGATCGTCAACGCAGGCGGGCAATAGCCGAGAAGCGGGGGGACCTTCATTCGGGGAAAGGCAGTGGCCGGTAGAGGCAGTGGACAGTGGTCAGCGAAAAGCAGCAATCAGCATTCAGCCGTCAGCTTGAAGCAAGAGCGAACCAATTGCACTAAGCGCCGGGACGTGGCAGGAATAAACGGAACGTGGCCCTCACCCCCCGGCCCCCTCTCAAAGGGGAAAGGCAGTGGTCAGTGGTTAGTGGCCAGAGAGAGGCGGTGAGGATATCGACTGTCACTCCCCCCTTGGGGGGGAGTCGGCAAGGCAAGGGCGCCAGCCCGAAGGCGCGCCGGAGGGGGGCGCTTTCGGGTCTACCCATGTAAATTCCGTTTTCCGAACACAGAGGTTGACGCAAGCCGCCCAGCATACACGAGGGAAATCTCGCCATGAAAAACAAAAGAAAATTCGTCATCGGGTTGCTGATCGCGATGGGCGCGGTATTCGCGGGGGTTGGGTCTGTCTCCGCGCAGACCGCTGCGGACGCGGATTTCGACGACAGCGGCGAGGTGGGCTTTCAGGACTTCCTGCTGTTTGCGGCGAAGTTCAATACCGCGAGGGGCGACGCCAATTACGACGCCAGGTTCGACCTGGACGACAGCGGCGACGTGGGGTTTGCGGACTTCCTCACGTTCGCGCGGTTTTTCGGCGAGACTGTGCCCGTGCCTGCGCTGGCGCTGACCGGGATCGCGCCGTCGGAAGGGATGCCCGGAACGCTGATCGAGCTTGTGGGGCAATTTGACGCCAATACGGCGTATCAGGTGAAATTCGGCACGTTCTTGTTGCCGGTGTTCGCGCAAGACGCGGAGCGGATTACCGCCATGGTGCCCGTGTTGGAAAGCGGGTCCGTGCCGGTGCTCGTGGTTGACCCGTCGGGCCGGGAGTCTGAGCCCACGTCGTTTGAGGTGCTGGCGCTCCCCGAGCCGCGGATGAACCCCGAGCAACTGCAACAGGCGGTGTCGGGGGTCGGGGACGGCATCGGGAACGTGCTGGCGCCGTTGACCGCGCCGGACAGTCTGTTCAGCGCGGCGGACGCGGCGATGATCAAGGATGAAATGGGCAAGCTCAACGCGGCGTGGGGCATCCTGGGGCAGCGGATCGAGGCGCTGCCGCCGGAGGACGCGGCGCTGTTGACGCATCTTCTGGACAACAGCGGCGCGTTGGGGATTCTGGAGGGTCTGGGAACAATCGACCTGAGCGCGTCGAAGGCGGTGGAGCTGGGCGCCGCCTTCCGTCATCAGAAGTTGTTCCAGGCGGACGTGGTGAGCTTTCTGATGGGGAACGCCAGCGCCGCGACTTCAGCAGCCACGTTGATCGCGGCGGTGGTTCCTGGCGGGCAGGCCTTACTCCCGATTCTGGCGGCCATCGACGCCGTCAGCGGCGTGACGAAAACGGTCATCGACGCGATCTTTCCAACGGATCTGGAGAACCTCAGGGTCGAAATATCTCCGACGCCGGTGGCGGTGGAGGGCGCGTCCGACGTGTCGTATTACGGGGACTTTGTCACGGAGAGCGACGCCATACGCGCGCTGGGGGACAAACTGCTGGAGGGCGCCGTAGAGGAACTGTTGGACGAATTCCTCAAGATACCGAAGGTGTCCGAGAAGGCGGCGGAGGAAATCGTCGGTTTTGTCACCGGCATCCTTACTTCTGCGGGTATGAAGGGATTCGATTGGGCCCTGCGCGGCGCGACGATAAGCCCCGCGCTGAAGGACGTGCCATTGGATATGTCGGTGTATCGACTCAGCATATTCGACGTTCTGCAGGTCGTACCGACGTTGCCGGGCAAGGAGACGGCGGACGCGATCGAGTATCTGCTGGGAAAGGCCGGGATCGACGTGACGTTCTTCGATCCGGTGGTGGTCGAGAACGAGGCGGTGGCGGCGTACGACAAGCTGAATGCTCGGCTGACGGGAAAGACGGCGGGGGCAACGCGGCTGACGGTGCGGGCGATACGATTTGTGGAGTGGGACTCCTGGTGGAATTGGCTCGGTATCTGTGTGTGGGAGACGGTCGGGCCCGTGTATCAAAATATCAACGTCGGGACGACGTCAACCAGCCCACCCTTTGATCTGGATAGCGACAACACTTGGCCGCATGGGATCACGTATGTCAACAACCGGTTCTACGTGGTTGATGATCGGCATGATAAGGTTTTCGCGTATACGGTTTCGGGGCAGCGTGACGCGGCTTCGGAGTTCGATCTGAATGACGAAAACGGGTCTCCGAAAGGTATCACGTATGCCAACAACCGTTTCTACGTGATTGATAGTTGGCCTGATGATAAGGTTTTTGCGTATACGGTTTCGGGGCAGCGTGACGCGGCTTCGGAGTTCGATCTGAATGACGAAAACGGGTCTCCGAAAGGTATCACGTATGCCGACAACCGGTTCTACGTGGTTGATAGTTGGCATGATAAGGTCTTTGCGTATACGGTTTCGGGGCAGCGTGACGCGGCTTCGGACTTCGATCTGGATAGCGGAAGGGCATATCCGCGAGGTATGACGCATGACAACGATCAACCCGCCGGTATCACCTACGCGAACAACCGGTTCTACGTGGTTGATGATTATGATGCTAAGGTCTATGTGTATACGGTTTCGGGGCAGCGTGACGTGGCTTCGGAGTTCGATCTGAATAGCGACAGCCGTACTCCGCATGGGATTACGTATGCCAACGATCGATTCTACGTCGTTGATTATTCCGTGGAAAGGATCTTCGTGTACAAACATTCAGGCCAGTATAGAGCGAGACCGGACCTGGTTGCGCAATCTTCGACCAGTGAGGGTCTATTGACGCCTGGCCAATCATTCACCCTCTCCGCGACTGTAGAGAACGTCGGGGACGCGCAAGCGTCTTCCACAATGCTGCGCTACTATTACTCCGACGATTGGTCTATTTCGCAGAACGACACGCTTCTGGGGTCGGCTGCAGTGGGCGTTCTGAATCCATCGGACAGGAGCCTTGTCAACGTAACGTTAACCGCGCCATCGGCAGTAGGTACGTATTACTACCGGGTATACGCAGACGTGGTTGATGGGGAAGAAATAACGTATAACAACCCTTCGGTGGCATCGGTTGTCTCCGTATCTTCGGAGACGCCTGCAACCACGGGTTTTTCTATCGCTACCAACGTTCATCCAACCAGCATCACGTATGCCAACGACCGATTTTACGTGGCTGATTTGCTTAAAAGAAAAATCTTCGCGTACATGAGTTCGGGCGAGCGTGATGAGGCTTCGGACTTCGGGGTCAATGTTGCTTCGTATGGTATCACGTATGCCAATGACCGATTCTTTGTCGCCGGTCCCGACACCGTCTATGCGTACACGGTCTCCGGTCAGCGAGATGCGGCTTCGGATCTGCCTTTCGGCAGTAATCGTTTGACGGGTATCACGTATGCCAACGACCGATTTTACGTCGTACATGACTATTCCGATAAGGCCATTGCGTATACGAGTTTGGGTCAGCGAGACAGTCGTTCAGACTTCAGTTTGCAATACGATGGACCGGCGGGAATCACCTATGCCAACGGGCAGTTCTACGTGGCCAACAATGATCTGGGCGGCGGTTGGCAAAAACTCGAGGTCCATGCGTATGGAAGTTCCGGCGGGCGTGCCGCGGCTTCAGATTTCGTTCCGAGATATGGCCCGTTCTTTGACACCTTTTCCGGAGGTATCACGTATGCCAACGATCGGTTTTACATTGTTTCAGCGGGCAAAGTTGACAAGCTCGGCGACGAGGTAGTCCGTGCGTATTCAAGCTCCGGTGGGCGTCATTCAGCTTCAGACTTCAGGTTGGAGTTAACTCTTCCGAATGGCATCGCCTATGGCAACAACCGATTCTACGTCGCTGACGACTCGCGCAGGGTACTTGTGTACACGAATTCGGGGACGCGTGACGCCGCCTCGGACTTTCTCGTCCGCTATGGTAATCCAACTGGCATCACGTATGCCAACAATCGACTCTACGTCGTTCATCGCAATTCCAGTACGGTCAGCGTGTATACGCGTTCGGGGCAGCTGGAATCGGATTCAGGCTTCCGTCTGAGTTCCAACAACGACAAACCGGCCGGTATCACGTACGGCAACCACCGATTCTACGTCATTGATGATAATGATAATAATACTCGTACCTTTGTTTACACGAGATCGGGAGAGTATTTGGAGACCTTCGATACGGATCGCGCCCTCGAGCCGGGCGGCATCACCTACGTCAACGGCAAACTCTACGTCCCCGACACGTATACGACCTACGTGTACACGGATTTGGGACTTCGTGATGCAGATTCGGAGTTCACGCATGGTTTTCAGTCGACTGGAATCGCGTATACGGATAACCGGTTGTTTGTCGTCGGTCTGTCCTATGGTAAAGTTAGTCCATCGCGCGGTTGGAGTGATATTGCATTTGGCGGCATCGTGAGGGCGTACACGCTTTCCGGGCAATAGCCGCGATGCGGGGGGGACCGTTACCAGGGGAAAGGCAGTGGCGAGGAAAAGCAGTGGTTAGTGGCCAGTGGTCAGTAAAGGCAGCGTTCAGCCGTCAGCCACGACCTGTTGACGATAGGGATTGGCGATAACAATTCAGGAAAATCCGTCGGTTTGTAGGGGCGGTTCGCGAACCGCCCGATTTGCGCAGAGCTCTCCCCCCGGCCTGCCTGCGCCTGCCTGTCCCGTTGGAGCGGCAGACAGGTCGAGTTCTGCTCGGCAGGCAGGCCCCCTCTCCCAAAGGGAGAGGGGGAGCAGGACAGAGTGTATATCCATTCGCGGATGCCTGGATCTTGTGTAGGGGCGGCCGGCCGGTCGCCCCTACAGATGCGACGCCGGTGGGGGGCGTTTTCGCAACCATCCATATAAACTCCGTTTTCTGAACACAGAGGTTGACGCAGGCCGAAGCCGACAACTGTCGCAAAATGCGTCATCTTAACTCGCACGGAAACCGCTCTCCATACAAGAGGAGGTCTCGCCATGAACAGTAAAAGAAAAGTCGTCATCGGGTTGCTGATCGCGATGGGCGTTGTCTTCGCGGGGGTCGGGTCTGTTTCCGCGCAGACCGCTGCGGACGCGGATTTTGACGACAGCGGCGAGGTGGGGTTTCAGGACTTCCTGCTGTTTGCGGCGAAGTTCAATACCGCAAGGGGCGACGCGGATTACGACGCCAGGTTCGACCTGGACGACAGCGGCGAGGTGGGGTTTGCGGATTTCCTCACGTTCGCGCGGTTTTTCGGCGAGACTGCGCCCGTGCCGGCGCTGGCGCTGACCGGGATCGCGCCGTCGGAAGGGATGCCCGGAACGCTGATCGAGCTTGTGGGGCAATTTGACGGCGATACGGCGTATCAGGTGAAATTCGGCACGGTTTTGTTCCCGGTGTTCGCGCAAGACGCGGAACGGATTACCGCCATGGTGCCCGTGTTGGAAAGCGGGTCCGTGCCGGTTCTCGTGGTTGACCCGTCGGGCCCGGAATCTGATCCCATGTCGTTTGAGGTGCTGGCGCTCCCTGAACCGCGGATGAACGTCCAGCAATTGCAACAGACCGTGTCGGACGTCGGGGCGGGTATCGGGAATGCCCTGGCGCCGGTGATGGACGCCGGTGTGTTTCCCAGCGACGCGGACGCGGCGTTGTTCAGCCAGGAAATGGATAAGCTGAACGCGGCGTGGGGCGTCATCGGGCAGCGGATCGCGGCCCTGCCGCCGGAGGACGCCGCGCTGTTGACGCAACTTCTGGACAACAGCGGGGCGTTGGGCATTCTGGAGGGCCTCGGGAAAATCGATCTGAGCGCGTCGAAGGTACCGGCGGAGAGCAGTTTGACGCATCAGGTATTTTTTCGGGTGGATATCGTCAGTGCGCTCTTGGGCTATGCCAGTGAAGTGACCATGCTAATCACGATAGTTTCGGCGGTGGCGCCGGAACCGTTGTTCACGAAAGCCGCAGCCGGCGCACTGGGGGGTATAGGTATATTAACCGGTACGTTGAAACTTGCAATTGACGCGGCCATTCCAACGGATTTGCAACGCGTCAGCAGAGTGGAGATAACTCCGACGCCGGTGCTGGTGGAGGGCGTATCCGACGTGGTGTTTTTCGGGGAGTTTAAGACGGAGAGTAATTTAGCCAGTGAGCTGGCGTCGCAGAAGATTGATGAGGGGATTACGACAATTTTGGAATTTGTTATCAAAAGGAAGATACCGGCAGCCAAGAAGCTGCTGGAAGATAGAGATAAAGGGATAGAGTCGCCGGCGAGCGAAGCGCTGGATGAAATTGTCGGCTTTTTCTCGGGCATCTTCTCAGAGATCGGTATTGACGAGACGGGGTTGAATACCCTCTTGGAGAAAGTGGAACTGTCGCGCAATGACGTGCGATTGGATATGTCGCTATACCGTCTCAGTGTGCCAAGCATAATAAAGTGGGGTATACCGATATTCCCCGCCGAAGAGATTGACAAGATGCTGGGCGTTCTGGAAAAAGTCGGAATTGACGTGGTTTCCGAATCGGTGGAGGTCGTGGACAGTCGGGACGTCGCAAATGAAGACGTGGCGGTGTATGATCCTGCAACGGTTCAACTGACGGGAAAGACAGCGGGCGTGATGCGGCTGAAGATGCGGGCATTTCGGTTTGTGGAGCCGGGAGGCGAGTCGGGTGATGAGCCGGGAGAAGAAAAAAAAGGACTTTTGGGCCGCCTGTGGGATCGCGCGAAGCAAATTGCGACAATTCCGTTGGACTTTCTGAAAAACCTTCATCCTATCTTTCGTTTTTTCAATTCGATGGAGCGTCTGGATCCAGTGTACGTTGAATTTGCGGTGAAGGTGTCCGGCTCCGACGTCGAGGAACCCCTTGTGGTCGAGTCAATACGCAATCTGACGCGAGGCCATGACGGCTTAGGACCCTCGTGGTCGCCCGATGGAAGGCGCATCGCCTTCTCATCCGAGCGTGGCGCCAACTACGAGATCTACGTGATGGGCTCAGACGGAAGCAATCCGCGCAGCCTTACCAACGCCATTGGAAGCGACATGGACCCCTCGTGGTCGCCCGATGGAAGGCACATCGCCTTCTCATCCGAGCGTGACGGCAACGACGAGATCTACGTGATGGGCTCAGACGGAAGCAATCCGCGCAACCTTACCAACGCCATTGGAAGCGACAGGTACCCCTCGTGGTCGCCCGATGGAAGGCACATCGCCTTCTCATCCACTCGCGACGGCAGATTGGAGATCTACGTGATGGGCTCAGACGGGAGCAATCCGCGCAGACTCACCAACCACAGTGGAGGCGGCTGGGACCCCTCGTGGTCGCCCGATGGAAGGCACATTGCCTTCACATCCGGGGGTGATGTCAACTCCTTTTGGGAGTCCGAGATCTACGTGATGGGCTCAGACGGGAGCAATCCGGGCAACCTTACCAACCAAAGTGGAATCGACATGGGCCCCTCGTGGTCGCCCGATGGAAGGCGCATCGCCTTCACATCCGACAGTGGCGCCAACTACTACAACATCTACGTGATGGGCTCAGACGGAAGCAATCCGCGCAGCCTTACCAACGCCATTGGAAGCGACAATGACCCCAATGTAATGGACAGGTACCCCTCGTGGTCGCCCGATGGAAGGCACATCGCCTTCTCATCCTTACGCGACTTCGACTTTGAGGTCTTCCAGATCTACGTGATCACCTTTCAGGGCGGCGGGCAATAGCCGCGAAGCAGGGTGACCCTCATCGGGGGAAAGGCAGTGGTCGGGAAAAGCAGTGGCCAGTGATCAGTGGTCAGTAAAGGCAACGGCCAGTAAAGGCGGTGAGAGGGTAGACGGGAGATGATATGAATGCCTCGTGCGGTTTCATTGCTTGCCAAGGGCATAACGGGAAGGTCATCCGGGCAAGGATCTCTTCTCCCGTCTAACGTCTTCCGTCTCACCGATTTCAGGTTTTTCATCTACCGTCCACATGCGGCTTACCGCCGTCGGGCGACCTCTCCCCCCGTCCCCCTCTCCCAGGGGGAGAGGGGGAGAACAGCAGGCGTTTCGCCATCAAGAGACTTCGCGTGTGGTTGTTGCGTCACTCGAAGCGTGTTCAGCAGGCGACAATTCCCCCCTTCCCCCCGGGAAGGGGGAAAGGGGGTAGGTCTGGGAGGCGGTGAGAGGGGGAGAAAACCGGGCGAGGGTATCGACTATCACTCCCCCCTTGGGGGGGAGTCGGCAAGGCAAGGGCGCCAGCCCGAAGGCGCGCCGGTGGGGGGCGTTTCCGCAACCATCCATATAAATTCCGTTTTCTGAACACAGAGGTTGACGCAAGCCGTAACCGACAACTGTCGCAAAATGCGTCACCTGATCTCGCACGCAAACCGCTCTCCATACAATAGGAGGTCTCGCCATGAATAATAAAAGAAAAGTCGTCATCGGGTTGCTGATCGCGATGGGCGTTGTCTTCGCGGGCGCCGGGTCCGTTTCCGCGCAGACCGCTGCGGACGCGGATTTTGACGACAGCGGCGAGGTGGGCTTTCAGGACTTCCTGCTGTTTGCCGCGAAGTTCGGGCTGAGCCAGGGCGACGCGGATTACGACGCCAGGTTCGACCTGGACGGCAGCGGCGCGGTGGGGTTTGCGGATTTCCTCGCGTTCGCGCGGCTGTTCGGCGAGACTGTGCCCGTGCCTGCGCTGGCGCTGACCGGGATCGCGCCGTCGGAAGGGATGCCCGGAACGCTGATCGAGCTGGTGGGGCAGTTCGACGCCGATACGGCGTATCAGGTGAAATTCGGCACGGTCTTGTTGCCGGCGTTCGCGCAGAACGCGGAGCGGATGACCGCCATGGTACCCGTGTTGGAAAGCGGGTCCGTGCCGGTGCTCGTGGTTGACCCGTCTGGCCGGGAGTCTGAGCCCACGTCGTTTGAGGTGCTGGCGCTCCCCGAGCCGCGGATGAACCCCGAGCAACTGCAACAGGCGGTGTCGGGGGTCGGGGACGGCATCGGAAACGTGCTGGCGCCGTTGACCGCGCCGGACAGTCTGTTCAGCGCGGCGGACGCGGCGATGATCAAGGATGAAATGGATAAGCTGAACGCGGCGTGGGGCATCCTGGGGCAGCGGATCGAGGCGCTGCCGCCGGAGGACGCGGCGCTGTTGACGCATCTTCTGGACAACAGCGGGGCGTTGGGCATTCTGGAGGGTCTGGGAACAATCGACCTGAGCGCGTCGAAGGCGGTGGGGCCGGGCGCCGCCTTCGGTCATCAGAAGTTATTCCAGGCGGACGTGGTGAGCTTTCTGATGGGGAACGCCAGCGCCGCGACTTCAGTGGCCACGGTGATCGCGGCGGTGGTGCCCGGCGGGCAGGCCCTGGTCCCGATTCTGGCGGCCATCGACGCCGTCAGCGGCGCGACGAAAGCGGTCATCGACGCGATCTTCCCAACGGATCTGGAGAACCTCAGGGTCGAAATATCTCCGACGCCGGTGCCGGTGGAGGGCACGTCCGACGTGTCGTATTATGGGGACTTTGTCACGGAGAGCGACGCCATCAGCGCGCTGGGGGGAAAATTGCTGGAGGACGCCGTAGAGGAACTGTTGGAAAGCTTCCTCAAGATACCGAAGGTGTCCGAGGCCGCGGCGGAGGAAATCGTGGGCTTCGTCTCCGGCATCCTGTCGGCTGCGGGTATGAAGGGATTCGATTGGATCACGGGCGGCGCAACGATAAGCCCCGCGCTGAAGGACGTGCCATTGGATATGTCGGTGTATCGACTCAGCGTATTCGATCTCCTGCAGGTCATACCGACGTTGCCTGGCAAAGAGACGGCGGACGCGATCGAGTATCTGCTGGGAAAGGCCGGGATCGACGTGACGTTCTTCGATCCGGTGGTGGTCGAGAACGAGGCGGTGGCGGCGTACGACAGGCTGAATGCTCGGCTGACGGGAAAGAGGTCGGGCGCGACGCGGCTGACGGTTCGGGCAATACGATTTGTGGAGTGGGACTCCTGGTGGAATTGGCTCGGTGTCTGCAAGTGGGAGACGGTCGGGCCCGTGTATCCGAACGTCAACGTCGGGACGATGGCAACCAGCTCTCCCTTCTATCTGGATGACCAAAACGACCGTCCGAGAGGTATCACGTATGCCAACAACCGGTTCTACGTGATTGGTGGCAAGGTCTATGCGTATACGGCTGCGGGTCAGCGTGACGCGGCTTCAGACTTCTATATGGATCACGTGTTTCGGCGAGGTATCACGTATGCCGATGACAGATTCTTCGTCTTAGGTCACGATAAGGTCCACGCGTATATGAATTCAGGTCAGCGTGACGCGGCTTCAGACTTCGATCTGGATGACGACTACGAATCTCTCGAAAAGATCACGTATGCCAACGACCGACTCTACGTCGTTGCTGAGCCCAAAAAGTTACATACGGAATACGAAAGGAAGTTGTACGCGTACACGGTTTCGGGTCAGCGTGACGCGGCTTCAGACGTCGAACTGCTTAGACCAAATGCTCTCCCGTTCGGAATTGGGATTACGTATGGCGCCAGTGATACGTACGGTATCACGTACGTCAATAACCGATTCTTTCTCGTACGTCGCGACAAGGTCTACGCGTACACGAATTCGGGTCAACGTGACGCGGCTTCAGACTTCGATCTGGATTTCCGGATCACCCATTTTGTTTCCGCCGTATATCCGCGAGGGATCACGTCTGCGAACAACCGATTCTATGTCCTCGAAGACTCCACCCATATCGATGCAGACCCCAATGACAGGGTCGGCGTATACGAGTATTCCGGCCGGTTTCGTCCGAGTCCCGACCTGATTGTGAATACGTCCGTCAGAGAAAAGGCCCTGGCGCCAGGGCAATCCTTCACACTCTCGGCAACTGTGAAGAACGTCGGGGACGCGCAAGCGTCTTCCACAACGTTGCGCTACGTTCGTTCCGATGATTGGTCTATTTCCCAGGACGACACGCAGGGTGGCTCGGCCGCCGTAGGCGTTCTCGATCCATTGGACACGAGCCCCGTGAACGTCACCCTGACTGCGCCGTCGACAGCGGGAACGTATTATTACTGGGCGCATGCAGACGTGTTGGAACAGGAAGAAATCGAGTACAACAATTACTCGGAGGTCGCGCAGGTCTCCGTTTACGATGTTGGCACGCCCACGAGCACGGACTTTGAACTGGCGAACAACAACAGTCCCTCCAGTATCACGTATGCCAACGACCGATTTTACGTCGCAGATTTGGAGGATGGGAAGATTTACGCGTACACGGTTTCGGGTCAGCGTGATACGGCTGCAGACTTCAAGTTGGAGCCGCACGTCGTGCCGCTTGGTATCACGTACGCCAATAGGCGATTCTACGTCGCGGATGTCTCCGGAGGCAAGGTCTACGCGTACACGGTTTCGGGTCAGCGTGACGCGTCTGCAGACTTCGCGGTGAGTGACAGTGCGCTCACCGGGATTACGTATGCCAACGACCGATTCTTTGTCGTTCATGCCTCGGATGATAAGGTCTATGCGTACACGGGATCGGGGCAGCGTGACGCGGATTCAGACTTCGAGCTGGATGGCGACTTTTCGCCGTTTGGTCTCACGTATGCCAACGATCGATTCTATGTCGCAAAAAAGCGGTGGGACAGTCGTCGTGGGAATGTGACGGTCTATGCGTACACGAGTTCGGGGCAACGTGACCCGGATTCAGACTTCACGCCGAGGCATTGGAGTATTTCCCCTTTTCTTGGAGGTCTCACGTATGCCAATGGCCGATTCTACGTCATCACGACCATCGACAGGTATGGGCGTGGCTCTAGAGATTTTTCGGGAGCCGGCAGTTGGAGTGCCGAAGTGTTCGGAACTTCAGGAGGTTCGTTCTTTCTGGATATTAACGATGATCCAGTGAGTATCGCGTATGGCAACAATCGATTCAACGTCTTAGAATCCGTAGGAAAAGTCTATACGTACAAGAGTTCGGGGCAGCGTGACCCGGATTCAGATTTCGAGTTGATCGATAGCCATTCGGGCATGACGCATGCCAACAATCGATTCTACGTCGTCACCCGTGACGACAGGGGCCGCGGTTTTGCGTACGTATACACGAGTTCGGGCGAGCGTGACGAGGCTTCAGATTTCAAACTGTCTCATGGCGGGTTTTCTAGTATCACGTATGCTAGTATCACGTATGCCGACAACCGATTCTACGTCGTCGGTTAGCCTGATTCGGATGGCAACAGACGGTATGGTACGTATACGCGTTCCGGAGAGGTTCTTGAAGTGGATCCGGACACCGATCTGGCAAGAAAGATGGCCCGCATTTCGGGGAGAATCGCTTATGGAAACAACCGATTCTACGTTGCGGATGCCGCCGGAGGCAAGATCTACGCGTACGCGAGTTCTGGTGAGCGTGACGAGGCTTCAGACATCGATGTGATTGGTACTCCTTCCTGCATGACGTATGCCAACAACCGACTATACGTTGTCGTTTCGCGTACTCGTCAACGTCGCCTTCCTCAACTTGCTCCCGGCGATGGTTTCCCTCAACTCAGCGCAGATTATCGCTATGATGTCGTCGAGGTGCACACGCTTTCCGGGAAGTAGCCTCGAAGCGGGGGAACCCTCGCCGCCCAACACCCCGGAGGGGAAAGGCAGTGGTTAGTGGCCAGTGGTCAGTAAAAGGCGGTGATCAGCTTGAAGCAAAAGCGAACCACCCATCCGCCCCGCAGACCTCTCCCCCCAACCCCCTCTCCCAGGGGGAGAGGGAGCAGAACCGGGCGTATATCAAGCGATGACAGTTCCCCCCTTCCCCCCGGGAAGGGGGAAAGGGGGTAGGTCTGGGAGGCGGTGAGAGGGGGAGAAAACCGGGGCGAGGGTATCGACTATCACTCCCCCCTTGGGGGGGAGTCGGCAAGGCAAGGGCGCCAGCCCGAAGGCGCGCCGGTGGGGGGCGTTTCCGCAACCATCCATATAAATTCCGTTTTTTGAATGAGCGTAGCGTTACGCAGGCCGTAGTCGACAACTGTCGCAAAATGCATCACCTGATCTCGCACGTAAATCGCAGCGCATACAACAGGAGATCTCGTCATGAACAAGAAGGCAGGATTTGTCATCGGGTTGCTGATAACGATGGGCGTTGTCTTCGCGGGCGCCGGGTCCGTTTCCGCGCAGACCGCTACGGACGCGGATTTTGACGACAGCGGCGACGTCGGGTTTGGGGACTTCGTGCTGTTTGCCGCGAAGTTCGGGCTGAGCCAGGGCGACGCCAATTACGACGCCAGATTCGACCTCGACGACAGCGGCGACGTGGGGTTCGCGGACTTTGTCGCGTTCGCGCGGTTATTCGGCGAGACCGTGCCCCTGCCCCCGCTGGCGCTGACCGGGATCGCGCCTGCGGAAGGGATGCCCGGAACGCTGATCGAACTTGTGGGGCAATTTGACGCCGATACGGCGTATCAGGTAAAATTCGGGACGGTCTTGTTGCCGGTGGACGCGCAAGACGCGGAGCGGATGACCGCCATGGTACCCGTGTTGGAAAGCGGGTCCGTGCAAGTGCGCGTGGTCGAGGCGTCGGGCCGGGAATCCGAGCCGACGTCGTTTCGGGTGCTGGCCCTGCCGGCGCCGCGGATGAACGCCGAGCAGTTGCGGCAGACCGTTGCGGACGTGGGGAAAGGCATCGGGAACGCGTTTGTGCCGTTGACGGGCGCCGGCGAGGTTTTCAACGCGGCGGACGCGGCGCTGTTCAACCGGGAGATGGGCAAGCTGAACGCGACGTGGGGCGTCATCGGGGAGCGGATCGCGGCGCTGCCGCCGGAGGAGGCGGCTTTGTTGTCGAACCTTCTGGACAACAGCGGCGCCCTGGGGATTCTGGAGGGCCTGGGAAAAATCGACCTGAGCGCGTCGAAGGTGGCAGCGGACGCCGACGTTCTGTTGCATCACCTGTTTTATCAGCTGGATCTGATCAGCTTTGCGCTGGGCAACGTCACGGCCGTCCTTGACGTGGTGACCGTCGTCAGCGCGGTTGCCGCCGTGACCGGGGTCGGGACGCTTGTGTCGGGTCTGTCGGCGGTCACCAGCATCACCCTCTCTTTGACGCAAGTTGCGATAAACTCGTTCATTCCAACGGACTTGAAAGAGCTTGAGGTGGAAATAGCGCAGACCCCGGTGCCGGAGAGGGGCCGGTCCGACGTCGCGTTTTTCGGGGTCTTCAAGACGGAGAATGACGCGGGGGTGGGCGGGGTGGCGAGCGTGACGTTAAATGCGGCCATCAGCAAACTATTGGAAAAGTACATCAAGTCGGAGGAGATGGCGGATGAGGCGGCGCATGCCATTGAAAATTACGTCAGAGGCGTCTACTCGCAGGTCTTTGGGGATGCGGTAGGTAGTCTCGTGAAGATTGAGTTGTCGGATCTGGATTCCGAGCTTCGCGTGCGGTTGGATATGGGGATCTACCGCAAAGGTCTGTTGGACACCATCTTTGATGTCGTGCCGGTGATCGGGACCGCAATAGGCTCGTTGCTGGAAAAGCTCGGCATTGACCCGACGTATCATGAACCGGTGACGGTTCAGGATACGGACGTGGCGACGTATCAACCGAGGACGGATCAACTTGAGGGGATCAAAGCGGGCAAGACACTGCTGACGGTGCGGGCGTACCGGTTCGAGGAGTACGCGATTACCGTTGTTATTCCCTTTACGGATCACACGGTTACGTTGGCCAGTATCTGGAAACCGGCGGGGGTGGCGACGCAGGCGCCGTTTGAAGTGACCCGATCGTTCAACTTTCAGGGGATCGCCCATGATGATAGGGACGGCGATTTCTATACGCTTCACGCGGCCGAAGGGCGTGGCGGCGGCGTCTGGGGCGCGCACAAGAAGCCGGATGGTTCCTGGGAGTATAACGAGCTTTTCAACCTGTCAACCGTTGGACATTTAACCGGATCTCAGAGGGAGCAGGACAGGCGTGTTTCGTTGCCGCTTGGCATCACGTTCGGCAGCACGGGTCAGTCTAACCGGCAGCTGTACGTGGTTGGGATGGAGACCGTCGGGGAAGGGGAGGCCGCGAAATACGTCGCGGCGCTGTTTAATTATATGAGCACCAGGGATAACCCCAGTGACAAGTGGGGCGAATGGCAGCAGAGAGCCGTCTATACGCTGCCCGGTGAAAACGTCGCGCCGTTTGGCGTCGCCTTTGTCAACGGCCACTTTCACGTGGTGGACGCGGAGGCATTGCGGGTCTACGCGTATACCGCGTCCGGTTCGGGCTTGAACCTGCAGCGTGACAGGACCTTCAATCTGGTTTCGGACAATGGTTTTCCCGGAGGCATCACGTACGCCGACGGGCGCTTCTACGTGGTGGACCTGGAGGACGAAAGGATCTACGCGTACGCGCGCTCCGGAGATTCGTGGGCGCATGACGCCTTGTCAGATTTCAAACTGGACAACGACAACAGCCATCCGAGCGGTATCACGGTTGCCAACGGCCTGCTCCACGTGGTCAACTCGGGCGACGGGAAGATCCACGAGTACGGACCGAATCCGGTTGTGGAATCGCTTGCGGCCGACGACAGCACCCTGACCACGGGAAGGACGCTCACGCTGCGGGCCGTGATTCGCAACCGGGGCATTGCGGCGGGGCCTTCGGGCACGTTGCGGGTTTACCGACGCACCCATACACGAATGGCGGGTACCGAGTGGTGGAATCCTGGACGTGCGATGGAAATCGCCACGAACGACTTCAACGGTCTCAAGCCGGGAGAAGCAAGGGCCCAAACGATCGACCTGGGGGCGCCGAAAGAAGGGAGGTACGATTACTACGCGTGCGTGACGGACGACGAAGGCGCGGATCGCAATTGCTCGAAGGAGGTGGGCGTGTCGGTTGTGTTCGGCGGCGCGCCGGCGCCCGAGGGCGTTGCGGTCTATCGTCTGGACCCTGACAACGGTCTTCCGGCGGGTGTCACCTCTGCCGAGGGCGAATTCTACGTGGTGGACGCGGATTCCACGGTCTACGCGTATGACTCCAGCTGGAACCGGGCTTCGAGTTCAGACTTCAAACTGACCGCCGCCAACGGTTTCCCGGAAGGGATCGCCGCTGCCGCCGGCCGATTCTACGTGGTTGACCGGGGCAGTCCTCGCGTTGCAAACAACAAGGTCTTCGTGTATGCCGGTTCCGGAACGTCGGCGTCTCAGGGCTTTTCGTTGCGGACGGGCGCCCCGCCGCGGGGTGTGGTCTATGCCGATGGGCGGTTCCGCGTGGTTCATTCGGACCGGAGAGCGCTCGTCTCCGCTTTTGCGTACGATTCCGGCGGGTTTCGGAACCTGTCCGATGAATTCCCGCTCGAAGAAGACAACGACGCTCCGGCGGGCATCGCCTACGCCGACGGCCTCTTCTTCGTGGTTGACAGCGAGTTTGAGAAAGTCTACGCGTACGACGGTTCCGGGATGCACAAGCCGACGCTGGACTTCGCGCTGCATTCCTCGAATGCCGACCCGTCCGGTATCGCGTACGCCAACAACCGGTTCTACGTGGTCGACGCGAGGGACTCGCTGGTCTACAGGTATCCGAAGCCCGAAAAGCCGGACCTGACTGTGGAATCGCTCGTAGCCAGCGCCGACACGCTGGCCCCGGGGGAGGCCTTCACGCTGATCGCGACGGTGAAGAACGTCGGAAACGCGGCCTCGGACGCGACGACGCTGCGCGGTTCCGCTGGCGGCGGGGAATTCGTGGTCGAGTCGATACGCAGACTGACCAACCGCAGTTATGGCGAAATCGACCCCGCGTGGTCTCCCGATGGTCGGCACATCGCCTTCGCATACGAACCGGCCGACGGCAGCATTTCCTCGAACCGCCACAAACTCTACGTGATGGAATCGGACGGAAGCAATCCACGCATCCTGACAAACGACCCTGCGGGGTCCATCCAACCCGCGTGGTCGCCCGATGGCCGGCGCATCGCCTTCGCATCCAATCGCGACGGCAACTGGGATATCTACGTGATGGAATCGGACGGAAGCAATCCACGAAACCTCACAAACTACGTTGCCGGACGCGAAGAGTACCCCGCGTGGTCTCCCGATGGCCGGCACATCGCCTTCGCATCCAATCGCGACGACAACAATGATATCTACGTGATGGAATCGGACGGAAGCAATCCACGAAACCTCACAAACAACGCGAACGCTACCGGAGACTCCCGTTCGTATATACCCGCGTGGTCTCCCGATGGCCGGCACATCGCCTTCGAATCCTGGCGCGACGGCAACTATGATATCTACGTGATGGAATCGGACGGAAGCAATCCACGAAACCTCACAAACGACCGCAGTGCGGGGTACCGGGACCCCGCGTGGTCGCCCGATGGCCGGCACATTGCCTTCGTATCCTATAGCGACGCCTACGGCTTTGATATCTCCGTGATGGGATCGGATGGAAGCAATCCACGCAACCTGACAAACACAAACAGCTGGACCGAAATCGAAGTGTCGCCCACGTGGTCTCCCGATGGCCGGCACATCGCCTTCGACAAACGGAGCAACGGCTCTGCTTCCGCTATCTACGTGATCACGTTTCAGCGCGGCGGGCAATAGCCGCGAAGCAGGGTGAAAATCATCCGGGGAAAGGCAGTGGTCAGAAAAAGCAGCAATCAGCGGTCAGCATTCAGCCATCAGTTTGAAGCAAAAGCGAACCACCCACCCGCCCCGCAGACCTCTCCCCCCGTCCCCCTCTCCCAGGGGGAGACGGGGAGAACAGCAGGCGTTTCGCCATCAAGAGACTTCGCCTGTGGTTTGTGCATCAATCGAAGCGCGTTCGGCTGGCGACAGTTCCCCCCTTCCCCCCGGGAAGGGGGATAGGTCTGGGAGGCGTTGAGACGGGAGAGGACTGCACCGCTGAGATCGGATAACGAAATGGCATGGCGATGTCAATTTATGGAGACAATAACGCAATGACCCTCCCCAAACGCGTCACGAGTCTTGTCGTTCTCGCCCTCGCGGCGTCGATCTGCATGCCGTCTTTCGCGTCGCGCGTGACGGGGGTGTTTTCGGGGGCGTCGCTTCAGGTGGATGCCAGAGTCGAGAGTACGCCGCAAAACGACGCGGTGCGGACCTTGCCGCCGCCGCAAGCGGGCGATACCGTCTCGTTTCAGTTGTTCGCGGCCGCCGCCGCCGGACAGTCGACCAACGGCTACGTGATCGAACTCGATCTGCCGGGCCGGACGTTTTCGAGCGATATCGGAACCCTTTGGGGCGTGGACTGGAACGGCGACGCGCTGGTGAGCGCGGGGCCGGCCGGGTTGTCCGCGCTGTTCCTCTCCCCGGCGACGGCGCCGTCCACGGGGTATCTGGGTCAGATCAACGTGCCCGTGACAACCGCCCTCGACTCTGGCGACGTCCTCAGGGTCAAGCGCATGACGATGACCAGCGGGAACGACCTGGATCAACTGGACGTGTCCGCGGCGGCGATCGCCTTTTCGACCGGCGGCAATCCCGGCGATTTCGACAACGACGGAACGGTGGGCCTTTCGGATTTCCTGATGTTTGTGAGAGTCTTCGGGACGTCCTCGTCGGACGCGGGATTTGACGGCAGGATGGACTTCGACGACGACGGGACGGTGGACCTGACGGATTTTGAGGCGTTTGTGAAGGTTTTCGGCACGACGTACGCGCGCGACGACCGGCCCCTCGCGGGCGGGTCGATACGCAGGCTGACCAACCATACCGCGGACGACCGGGCGCCCGCCTGGTCGCCCGACGGTCGGTACGTCATCTTCACGTCCAACCGTGACGACAACGACCAGATCTACGTGATGGAAGCGGACGGGAGCGATCCGCGCCGGCTGACCCGCCACGATGCCTACGACGCCGAACCCGCCTGGTCGCCGGACGGCCGGCACATCGTCTTCATGTCCGACCGCGACGGCCACGCCGATATCTACGTAATGGGGGCGGATGGGAGCGACCCGCGCAGGTTGACCCGCCACGATGCCTATGACGCCGAACCCGCCTGGTCGCCGGACGGCCGGCGCATCGCCTTCATGTCCGACCGGGACGGCCACGCCGATATCTACGTGATGGGGGCGGACGGGAGCGACCCGCGCCGGCTGACCCGCGACGATGCCTACGATTCTCAACCCGCCTGGTCGCCGGACGGCAGGCACATCGCCTTCACGTCCGACCGCGACGATTACTTCGACGTCTACGTGATGGGGGCGGACGGGAGCGATCCGCGCCGGCTGACCCGAAACGAGGCCTACGACTCTCAACCCGCCTGGTCGCCCGACGGCCGGCGTATCGCCTTCGTTTCGGATCGCGACGGCAACGACGAGATCTACGTGATGGAGGCGGACGGGAGCGACCCGCGACGGCTGACCGACGTCGAGGCGCTTGACGTGAGTCCCGCCTGGTCGCCCGATGGTCGCCGCATCGCCTACTCCTCCTTGTCGGACAGCGATTGGGAGATCTACGTAATCGCGCTTCAGGACGGAGGGCCGTAACCGTCCGGCTGCTGCGGCCTTGGGACGTATCCTACGGCAGCGCGTCGAACTCACTCCAGATGGCGCCCGCTTTTGCCGCTTCGAGTCCGGTGGTCGGCAGCATGAAAAAGAGCGCTTGAATCCGTTCCCCGGGCCCCATCCACCGGTCCATGTTGCCACTGAGAAAGCATCCGACCTCGCCCAGCGCGAACCCTCCCGCGCGGGCGCCTTCCCCGGTTGCGCTCACGAACAACACCTCTCCGTTCTTCCCGACGATCCCGCCCCAGTCCCAGTTCCCGCCGCTGGTCCAGTGGGGCGCCGCAAGCGTTGAGACGGACTCTTCGGTCGCGTTATGGAACGCCGCGGTCCCGGGCGAGGCGGCGAACGCCGGCCAGACGGCGAAGCCCACGTCTCCATCGGCGCCGAGTCCGAGTTCGTCGCGACACGTCACGAGAATGGCAAGCACGTCCGCCCCGGGCGTCAGCAGGTATTCCAATGCGATCGACTGCCCGCGGGCGTGCTCCTGCGCGATGCGGCAGTGGACGCGCACCCCGCGCCAGACCAGGCCCTGGCGCCCCTTCCGTTCGATCACCCGGTACCGGAACCGCTCCTTGTAGAGCGTATCTTCCAGCCGGTCGTACTCCGGCGAGATGCCGCCGTGCCAGGGGTTCATCCAGGCGCGTGGCTCCGCGTCCGGATACGGGCTGTTGAGATACTCCAGGCCCTCCCGCCGGAGAGAAATCACGGATCCCAGGAAAGCAGGCGCGACCCTCACGGCCAGGATCCCGTTGTCGACCAGGATGACGCGTCCCTTTTCCTGGCGCGACACCCGCACCCGGCCGGCATCCGGGGGAAGAACCAGCGCCCTATGCGTGAACCTGTAGACCGCCTCCACCGTCTCGAATCGAACGCTGATGTCCTTCGCTCCCGGCCGTGTCCGGCTCGTGGGCCGAATGGCCACCTTCTGCACCACCGGCTTTGACTCGCAGAGCCCGTGGACCCTGACGGCCGTAACGCCCGCGCGCAGACCGCCGGATGGTTTGACAATGAGTTCGCCGTCCAGCGTGTGCCTGCCAACGTGATCGAGCCGCAACGTCGCGTCGGCGCGCTCGTCCGCCACGATCAGCGGGCGCGGCTCGATGCGGCACTCGATCGGCCTTCGCTCCGGCGCAGCAGGCGTCTCGATTTCCGGAACGCGGTCGAACAGGGTCCGCCACCACGCCCGGACGGTCTGCCAGTTCCCATCGCCCACAAAGACGTAAAGGGGTTCCAGCGACATTGACGCGCCAGGCGCCACGCGGACGGCCCCGGTTCGAAGGCTCCCCCATGGACCGGGGCTCACCCGCTCGGCCTTGCCCCAGAGCATCCCGGCGGCGCAGCCATCCTCTTTTTCGGCGCAGAACCATCCTTCGGGCCACGAATCCGCCTCCTCCGAAAGCCTGAGTTCGTCCAGGTCGCGTCCGCCCGAACCGGAGGCCTGTCGGACCACCCCCGGTTTTCCCGGCACGACCAGCGACGCGTTGCGTGAGATATCCATCCACCAGTTCTGCGACACGGCAAGTTCCAGCGGCAGCGTCGATCCGTTGACGACCGTATCCATCACACTCACCAGCGGACCCTGGCCGACCAGGATTCGTCTGTCCAGCGAAACGCCCGGCCGAAGCACGGACCGTGTACGCTGCCGCAGCGCAACCCCGAAGGCGTCCCGTTCGACCCACGCCTCGGCCTTCTCCTGAAACAGATCGCCGCCGGAAAACGGAGGCCCCAGCCTCGGTCCGTGCAGGCTGATTCTTCGGGACCTCAGCGCGCGGAGTCTGTGGAAGATCGATACGCCCCCATTGCGCAAATCAGCGCTGACCATCAGTCCGCCGCCGCGAAGCAGGGCGCCGTCCGCCCCAATTCCTCCGGACACGCCCCCTGGCTCAACTGCAAGCAGATCGAGGCGTTTGGTCTTGACCGGAATGGCCCTGCCGCCCGTCGCGGCGGTCGTCTCAACGTCAATGGCAACCGGCCCGGCCCCGGGCGCCGTCACCGGTACCGCCAACTCGGCCCCGCCCTTCGGGTCGAGCGTCACCTGCTGTTCGTCCGCGATGACGTCGACGCCGCCCGCGGGCATGACCCGCAACCGCGCCGTGCAGGCCTCGTCCAGGTTCGACCGCAGGGTCAGCTTCGCTTCCTGGGGAATTCCTGGCGTCAGGATCGACCGTACGACGTCCATGGAAACGTCCACGGCCTGCCTGGCGGCGATCCCGGCCGCCAGTTCGATCCCCATTCCATCAATCACCAGGTCGGTCCGGAGCACGGCCGCTTTGGGCTCACGCGTCTTCTCTTCGATACTCGGATCGATGACGAACGAGCCTTCGATTTCCGCGGCGTCCGTGACGTCCAGCGCCTTTCGCGTTTCGACCTTGACGCCCGGATCCCCGGACGCGGCGAGAAAGACGCGCGCCGGATGCGGCTTCCTGTTTTCGATGCGCCAGCGGACGGCGTGCGGGACGCCCGCGATCAGCTTCTCATCGAACAGGCTGCACGTCGCCACCAGATCGCTGGTCTCGATCTCGATGATCCCCCAGCTCTGCCGGTCGAATACCAGTCTGAGCAGGTCGCCGTCGGGCGCGCGCCAGAGGTACTCGTAAACCTTCACCCTGCCCCGCGTCATCACGTCCTCTTCGAGACTGAGTTCCCGCACCTGGGTGTCGTACCAGTCGTGCCTGGCGAAGAAAGAGGCGGCGAGCGGGTGCCGGCGGGCGGCGGGCGTGAAGTTCTCCATGTGCACGGATGAGTCGGGCCGCCACATGAAGCCCATTTTCTTGTACAGGGGAACGGCCTGCAGGTTTCCCGGCCAGGTGTAGAGATCGACCTTCCGGCATCCCGCCTCGAACGCGCGGTCCATCGCGCCCCACAGCGCCGACTTGCCGTGCTTCTTCCCGTGGTAATCCGGATGGCAGTTGAGGTGCGGGATAAACGCCTGCGCCTTCTGTCCGGGCGTTGTCCTGATCGTGCACAGGCTGATGATACGCTCTTCATTCTCCGTGACGATCGCGCCCAGCAGGTTGCTCTCCCGGATGCTTCGCTCCTGCTCCTCGGGACTCGTCTGCCAGCCGCCGCCGCCCGGCCAGCCCACGTCCGCTTCCATTTTGAGCGCGGCCAGTTTTTCGGCGTCGCCTTCCCGCCAGTCCTCCACGAGGTTTCGGGTCTTATGGAGCAACGGCTCCTCCCTCTTCTTCAGCCCTGATCTCATTGGGCCAACGGTTTAATATTATTTAATTAATGTGGAACACCACGTGTGTTTCGGCTGTCTGCTACTTCACCACGAACGCCGCGTCCTTCGTGACGGTCTCGCCGCTGTTCACGTCCGTGACTGAAACCTGCAGCACCTGCCGTCCGGTGTTTTGACGTCCCAGTTGGAACGCGACGTACTCCACCTCCGAGCGTTCCGTCCCAACCTGCTCGGTTTCCACCTCGACCTCGGCCCGCCGGTTTCCACGCAACCTCACCAGACGTGCGATGTTGCTCACCTCGGGATTTCCCTTTTCACCTACGGTATAGGCCACACGGTATTTTGTACGTCCGAACGTGTCTCTGACCAGATTGTAGATTTCGTAGTAAACGTAGATGCTGTGTCCCTTGCCGTAGGTTCGGGTCGGCATCGGTACGACGTGCAATTCCCCTTTGCTGAATTTGCCACTCTCGTCGTCTTCCGTGATTCGCCAGGCCAGCGCCAGGTCGCTCATCCGAAGACCGGTCTCCGGGTACGCCTCCACCTGGATCGTCTGCCGGTACCGGCCGAGCTTGCCGGTGCGTCTGTCCCTGGCTTTCACCTCCATCCGGTAGTGGCCTGGCGGAACCTCCAGCCGAACGACGTCCGGAACAAACGCCCCCTCCTGTTGCCTCACGTCTCCATCGTGACGGAACCGAACGTCGCCGTTCACGCGGTGCACGGCGCCGGTTTCCTTGTTCAGCACGGCGACAGTCCTTTCGACTTCGAGCGTCGTCACGTCCTCGGCCTCCAGGTACTGCGCTGCCTGCTGTGGAATCCCCGCGTAGACTTCCAGTGCGGACGCCGCTTCAGCCTGCCCTCGGAAATCCGCCAGATCGTAATAGAACTCCAGAGGATCGTCGTTCTCGGGCGGCTGGTAGTAGTCGGGATATCGCGCCGCCGTTCGCATGCTTACATTTCTTGGACTCAACCGGTTGAACGCGGCCAATTTTCGAATGTCGATATCCACGTCGACGGGCGGCGGCGCGTAATCGAAAGCGCCGTTCAACATCTCATCCGTAAACGTCACCTCCATACCGCCGCCCACGCCGTCATTGACGTAGACCCAGCTTTCCCACGGGACCGTCGACGTATCCATTTCATTGGCAAGCACGGGCCTGTAGGCGGGGGCCATGAAGCCGCCAAGTTCGCTATCTACGGGGATGCTTCGAACCGGAAAAGAGACCAGGATGTCTCCCCAACTCGCAACCTCCCCCGCGCCGTGGATCTGTATTGCAAGCGCCTCCTTAACCCTGTGCACGTCCACGCTCTGCTGGAAATTCATCCAGTCCGACCTGGAACGGTGGTCCGGCTCTCCGAATCTCACGTATACTTCTCCCCGCGTATCCCAGGGCTGCCGTGATTTGGAAAAATGCTGTCGCGCGAACCACACTCGCCGGTAGTGTTCCAGTCGCCGCTCGTTGGCAGCCGTTGTCAGATCAGTGTCCCGGTCTCCCCAGAACCGGGTAAGAAATGCGTCCCTCTCGTGCGCCTGCGTAAAAGCCTCGTATTCGTCGGCAGAAGCCAGGAGCCGGATATCCTCATACAGCATCCGTTCCGCCGGTTCACAGGCTTCGAGATACCTCTCGAACGTGACCTCGGCCATGTCCAGGGAATCCAGCTCGATATAGGCGTTCGCGAGGACGGGCGCCATTTCGATCGCATCAGGATGGTTCTGCATCTGCGCGCGCATCAGGTCCACAACGCGAGCGTGGTCTCCGGCTTCAGCGAGCGCACCGGCAAGGAGCAGCGTGACGTCCGGATCTTCGGGCCGTAGAGACAGGAATCGTTCGTAGTGCTCCGCCGCGCGCAGATGATCTTGCTTGAAGGTCTCATACCATTCCCCGAGCAGCCGGTGCGCAGGCGCAAACGCGGCATCCATCCGGATCAGTTTTTCCGCTTCGCGCTTTACATCGTATTCTCCCAACGCGTACCTCGCCTCGGCGACGTGGTATCGCGCTTCCAGGTAGCTCCGGTCATATTGCAGCGCCTTCTTGAAGTAGTCGATCGCGGCGTACAGACCCTTCGGTTTTTCCCGCCACACAAGGCCGAGTCCGTTGTACGCCGGAGCGTATCTGTGCTGCTTCCGCCGCGCATCCATAAAGGCCCGTTCGGCGGCGTTCAAATCGCCATCCTTCAGGTATACGTGGCCCAGACCGACGTGCGAAGGCGCATGTTTCCCGTCAATTTCGATTGCCGCGCGGAATTTTGACGCTGCCGCGTCCAGGCTGTCGCTGTCGAGCAGATCCATCCCCTCGATGTAGAGGCGCTTAACCAACGCCCGCTCCTCATTGGACGTCGACGTCGCCATGGCCTCCGAGTTGAAGAACGTCACCGCGACAGTGGCCAGAACCCTCAAAACCGTTGCAGATCTCATTTTGAACCTCCAGGGAAAAACAGTCCTTTCGAAGATTTGGAGCCGTTTCACGTGAGCAGGTCTGGGTCTACTCTTCCGATTGGACCGGAAATAACCACAATACGGTGCGGCGCGTGTCCGCAATTCGCTAACCGCTGGTTTTTTTCTTTGTGCCTTCGTGTCTTTGTGTGAGATGAATTCCGGTAATCTATCTCCCGATCGGATACGTCGATGCCTACTCCAGCACCAGTTCAACCGTCTTTTCACGCTCGGCGCCGGCGTGGTTGTCGCGCACCCTGACAGTGAGCAGAAACTCCCCGCTTCCGGCCTTGCTCAGGTCCAGCGAGCGATATTCCCTCGTATCCGGCGTATCGCCCAGTTGCGAGACGCTAACGGTGGTCGCGGGTTTCTTCCCGCTGCCGAAGATTCTGAGCAGCCTCCTGACGCCCCTCTGCTTCAGTCGGGTCAGTCCGTACGAAATATCGAACGAAGTCGTGCCCCGCAGGTCGGGCGTCAGGTTGTAGAGCTCGAAGTAAATGTAAACCGGATCCTTGCGGGAGAAACGAAGCGAGGGATTGGGTACGGCATTGAGTCCACGAACGTTGAACCCTTCGTTTCCCTCCACGTCGGGCCAGATCACATGCGCCGGTACGACGCTGCTCATCTCCAGATCCGTCTCCGAGAAGTGCGGAATTCGCACGTCCTGCTTCCAACCTCCCAGACGGTTGCCCCGCAAGGGCCGCAGGAAAAACGCCGCATGGCTTGAATCGGGGCTCGTGGAAAGCCGAAGTAAGCCCAGACTCCGGTCCTCGTAACGCGACCGTTCCACCTGCGCCTTGCGTACGTATCCGGTCAGGTTTTCGAACCGGTTCCATTGCAGGTCGTGCAGCGACAACCCGTACTCGTAGACCGCCGACGTATCGGGCAACTGGTTGTAGTCTTTTTTCAGCGCCTTGAAGGGCATTCCATAGTACAGCTCAACGTCGCCCTTACCTCCTTCGCCCTTGAAATACGCCAGGTAGGACTCGTAATCCAGTTCGTCCACGTCGTCCTTCCATGAGTGCCGGTCCGTCTGCAACCCCGTCTCCACGGACCGGCGCGCTTCACGCCTGTATTTCTCGTTTTCCCATCGGAGCCGCGCGCCATAGTTCCCCGAGCCGGACAGGGACTCCACGAGCCGCCAGTTGGAACCCATGCTGCTCGGCGTGGCGACGAAATTGAACACCATCTTCGGAAAGGCATCCGTCTTCCAGTAGTGCCAGACTTCCTGCATCGAGAACTTCTGCGTATCGGACGCCCGCCCGTGCCGAATGTAAATCAGGCCCGGATCGTTGAACCGGTCGTTTAACTCAACCGTACTCGGGTATGGGATGTCATCGCCCTGGTCGGGATCGTAGAACCAGGTACGAAATCCGTCGTAAATGTAATATCGCTCGGCATACAGGATCCGCCGATAGTGCTCCGCAAGCCGTACGTTGGGAAACACCGCGGGCGTGGGGTCCCTGCTCACCCAGACCTTGCGGAAGAACTCCCGAAAAGACGTCTGCGTTTCGAGCCTGGAAAACGCATCCATCTCCTCGACGCTTACGATATATTTCACGTCTTCATACATCAGTCGGGCGTCCAGGGAGTCTCGAATGCTCTCCACCGCCTCGTTGTAATAGCCCTCACCCTTCTCAACCTCTTCCTGTCCGTAGGCAATGCGCGCCAGGGAAAGATAGGCCGGTATCACGCTCAATGACGGATCCGACGCAAGCCACGCCCGCAACACCGTATCTGCCCGCGCCGTCCGCCCGGCGAGCCGCAGGGCATCGCCCTCGAAGTAGCGCGCGAATTCGGAACCATGCCTGCGCATCCACTTCAGTGCGTCCTTCGGATCCGTATTGTCCAGGAAATACAGGTACAGACGCCGCAACCTGCGCCGGTGCACGGGTTCGTCCGGCTTTCTCCGGACCTGGTTCTCGCCAAGCCGTACCGCCTCGATGAATGCCTTGTCATAGCGTTTGAGGACCGCGTACTGATAAAGGGCGTCACGGTATTGCGGCGCTTTGTCCAGCAGTTGTCTGAAGTGCCGGTCCGATCGCCGCCAGTCCAGCCAGCGTGCAACCGTCCCCTTGAACTTGCCGGCTTCGCGGTAGGCGATCGCCCGTCGATAGAGTGCTTTCGGATTGTCAGGATCCCTCTCCAGAATCCGCCCTGACCATTTCTTCTGGTCGCCCCAGTTCTCCTCCGCCATCGCCACGTCGCTCAAAGCCATCAGCGCCGAAGGCGATTCCGGCGCCCGCTTCAGCGCCCGCTTCAGGGTATATTTGGCGTCTTCCCAGGCGTCCTGTTGCAAATACGTCCTTCCCAACCCCACATAGGCCGGCGCGTACCCGTCGTCCTCAGAAATCGCGTCTTCGAATCGCTGCTTCGCCTCGTCGAGTTTGCCCGCGGCCAGCATTCCGATCCCCTGGTTGTACGCCGCCGGCCCTTCGGGGTCTGCCGCCAGCGTCCCTCTGGACGCCGGGGGTCCGCCGGCGCCCGCCGGAGAAGAACCCCGTTCCCGTATCTGTCGCGGAACGCGACGGGGCCGAACGCCCGTTCCAGGGCCCGTCGCCCGCTCGAATTCCGTGCGCCGCGTCCCGGGGTTGGCGTTAAGGCGTCGCACAAGCGTGTCGCTGTCGACGAGATGGATCAGGCGGACGCCCTCCAGGTCGCGAGTTGCAACGGGTTCCGCGCCGTCCAGCAGCAGCCGTTCGGGCCGCGGCACCATCGTGGACGGGAACACCAGCACGCCGCGCGCGGGCGGGTCCGCGGCGGTCGCGCCCGGCTGCGCGTGGGCGGCGGCGGGATCCGAGACCGAGACGACCGTGATCGACCCGATCATGCCCCCGCCTTGGGCTTCATCGAGGCCTTCTACCGCGGCAGCAACCGCCTCGGCGCCGTATACGGACACCTCCGCCGTCACGTCTGCCGCCCTCTCCAGCGCATTTTCATCCGGCATCGCCTCCTTCGCGAATCCCGAGAACGCCGGAACGTAGACCACGCGGATGGTATCCGTATCCCAGACGTCTGCGGCCATCTGGCCGCGGGTACGATTCACCACCAGCACGTTCGGCGTGGCCGGCGCCGGCATGATCAGATGGACGGGAGCGCTCCACCGACCGGACAGGTCGTCATCCTTCGCAACGCGGTTCATGAACCCCATGAGGTTCAGGCTCACGCGCGCGTCGATCCGGCGCATCCGGATGTCGGCCAGCAGCAGCCGGGTCTCATCCGCGCCGACCGAGCCCGCCTCCAGCGCCAGGTTCATCGCGTCGACGTCCCGCTTGAGATCCAGAAGCGTCTTACGGTTCTGTATCCGCAGGTCCTTGAGTATCTCCTCGAAGTGGCCAACGGGGGAACCCCTGGTCGGACGGGGCTTTTCGACGCGAAGAGACCGCCGCCCATCCAACTTCAGATGGATGCTGTCCACCGGTCCTCCCATGCCCCGGACCCGCACGTCCAGCGAATCCCCATGCGCGGCATTCGCGCCTGCCAGTATCAGATAGAACAAAACAACAGGTGTCACGGATCGCATAGCCGCTATCTCCACTGTTGCTCCAGTTCAGCTTCCATTTCCAGGATTGACGCCTTGATCTGCGCCAGTTCCTTCCGAACGGGCGCGGAACTTCCGTTTCCGGTGGGATAAACCGGTCCGTACATCTCCAATCCCCAGATCGCGAGCATCAAGGCGGCGGCCACCGCCGCCGGCGCGAGCACCCCGCGGGGAATCCTGTCGGCCAGGTCCGACGGGCGCCATGGATTGCGCCCCGGCCTCGCGGGCAGTCGTTCCGACAGGCTGTCCCAGAACCCCGCCGGGACCGTTTCGTTCCCCACGGTCGCCGCAAAGTGGCGCCGGACCGCGTCGTCGCTCTGGCGCAGTCGCTCAAAAGCCCGCGCGCAATCCATGCACCGCGCCGCGTGAGACCGCATCGCCTCTTCCTCAATCGGGGACAAATCGCCGTCCAGATAGATGTGCATCCGCCTTCTGGTTTCACGACACGCAAGATTCGGCATGTTGCAACCCTTTCTCGTTTCGATCAATCCAACAGACCCTGTCTCTCGATCTCTTTCTGCAATTTTTCTCTGGCACGGTACAGACGGGACTTTACCGTACCCTCGGGAACGTTGAGGATTTCCGCAACTTCACTGCATGTAAGTTCCTGCAGATAGGTCAACACCACAACCTCGTGGAGCTTACCCGGCAGCCGATCGATGATCGACCGCAGGCGAATCCGCGCGTCTCGCTTCGCAAACACGGCGTCTGGCGCTTCCGTCGCGGCGGAGGCCAGACCTCCGAACCAGGAGGGGGGGGTCAGTCGCTCGAGGCGCCGACGCCGGCGCCGACGCCGCGCGTTCAATGCGGTTCGAACCGCGATCCGGTAAAGCCAGGCCTGAAACGGAACCTGCCCCGAAAACGAACCCAGTCCCCGGAAGGTCCGAACAAAGGCGTCCTGGGCCGCTTCTTCCGCCTCTTCGCGACTGCCCAGAACCGAAAGCGCAACGCGGAAGACAAAGTCCTGGTGGGGTTCGATCAGCCTCCGGAACGCGTCCCGATTTCCCGAAAGACACTGCTGGATCAGGTCCCGCTCCTGGGGCATTGTGGACTCCGGCGTCTTGGCCTGCTGATGAATCGCGATCGTGAAATGCCTTTGTAGTTCTGCGGATAACACTTTTTTTCCCTGAACCGGCGGAGGACGGAAGCGCTGATTGCCATGTCTCACAACCTGCAAGACACGGCTTCTGTCGAACAGGTTCGATAAAATTTCACCAGTTTCGGTCAAAAAGCAACCACTATCACGGGGAAGCGAGACACGTGCGATTCCTGTATGCGCGTGGGAGGATGGGTCTCGCTGTCCACCGCCGAATAATCCCTTGACGCGTCGGGTCCATGTTCCTACTTTTTTGACGTGGCGGCCTGAGAAAACGGGAATCGCGCCCGCCCTGAGCTTTCTCACCATCTTCACGGAGATTATACGATGCCGGATCCGAAATACCTTCTCGACGACAGGAAGATGCAGGAATTCATCGCCAATGGATTCATCACGATCAAGGTCGACCTCCCGCCCGGGTTCCACGAGGAAATCTACAGGAAGACCGACGAAGTGTTCCGGAAGGAAGGGAACCCCGGCAACAACGTCCTGCCGCGCATTCCCGAAATCCAGACCGTTTTCGACCAGCCCGAAGTCCGGGGCGCGTTTTCGTCGATCCTCGGGCGCGACCATACCATGCACGTCCACCGCCACTGCCACTTCAACGTGCCCAACGGCAAGGGTGGGGGATGGCACAAAGACAGCTACTGGGGCTACTATAAGCTGCGTTACCTCCGCAACCGGTGGGCGATGGCGTTTTACTACCCGCAGGACGTGGAGCTCGAGAACGGGCCAACGGGCGTTATCCCCCACACGCACTGCTACGTGGACCGGCTGAAGGACCCGGACGAGGCCGGAATTTCCGTTTGCGGCGAAGCGGGAACGATCGCGATCGTCCACTTCGACATCTGGCACCGGGCCATGCCCAACCTGGCGGACAAGCGGCGGTATATGATGAAATTCCAGTTCACGCGGATGTCCGAGCCCACGCAGCCGGATTGGAACCACAATGACGGCGCCTGGCGCAACGCGGACGTCGGAAACCGGCACCCGTTCGTATGGAACAGCATCTGGGAATGGTCTCGAGGCGGGAACGCCAACGGCCACGCGGGCAACGTGGCCGCGCTTGCGCGGACCCTTCAGGACGGCGACGAGCCCGCCCGGCTCAACGCGGCATACGAGCTCGCTGCGACGGGCGAACAGGCTGTCGGACCGCTTTCGCGCGCCCTTCGTTCGGCCGACGACGGCGTCAAACTCCACGCCGCGTACGGTCTGGCTGCCGTGGGAGAACCCGCCGTTTCCGATCTCGTCGCCGCGCTCGGAGATGACGATGAAAAGGTGCGCGGTCACGCCGCCTTCGCGCTGGGCGATGCCGGTCCCGCCGCGGCCGGGGCGGTGTCCGCCCTTGCAGGCGCGATCAACGATCCCTCCGAATGGGTGCGCCACCACGCGGCCGAGGCCATGGGTACCATCGCCCGCGACCCGGACGAGGCCGTGCCCGCTCTGGCAAACGCGTTGAAAGACGACGACGGCCAGGTCCGTTACAACGCGGCGTATTCCCTGGCGCGGTTCGGGTCAGACGCCGAAGCGGCCGTCCCGGCTCTCGGCGAAGCCCTGGAGGACGAAAATCGATACGCGTCGGGGCACGCGGCGGTGGCGCTGGAGTATATCGGCACGCCCGGAGCGCTCAACATCCTCCTGGACCATCTCGCCACGGCCCGGTGGTGCCCCATCACCACGCGCGAGGACCTTTATTAAGTACTCTCCGCGCCGTCGTTTCGTTTGTAGGGGCAACCCTTGTGGTTGCCCGCATTGACGTCGATTGTTTCGCTTTTCTCTGTGTCTTCGTGTCTTTGTGTGAGTGGTGTTTTCCGGATCGGTTCTGGCTATGACAACCGACTTCTGCAAACTGATTTCCAGTCTCGCCGCGCTGATTCTCTTCTCGGCCTGCGGAGGCAAGGAAACGCCCCCTGCCTCCGATCCGGCGCCTGCCGAACCGACGGGCGGACGGGACGTGAGCAACCGCGCGCTGCTATCCGACGACAACTTCGGGGCGGACGCGAATCCCACCGGCAATCCCATCGGCGGCGGCGAGGGCTACGATCAGCTGGTGGTGGAGTACGACTATCTGGTTACAAATCGCGCGGAACTTCTGGACGCGCTCACGAAGGCGACCGGGGGGCAGGTGGTCTACGTGGCGGACACCGCCAGGGTGGACCTGACGGGCGACACGGATATCGAAATCCGGGCGGGCGTTACGCTGGCCAGCGGCCGGGGCAAGTCCGATTCCGAGGGGGGCCTTATCTTCTCAGAACAACTGGATACGGCCCCTCTGTTTGTCGCCAGCGGTCCCGACGTCCGCCTTACCGGCCTCAGGCTGGAGGGACCGGACTCGATGCGGCGCACGGAACAGATGAAACAGCTCCTGTCTGAAGGGCGGTATTACAGCATCCCCAACTCCAGGGCCATCGAGACCTTCCAGCCCAGGCTGGAAGTGGACAACTGCGAACTCTGGGGCTGGAGCCACGGCGCGATCTTCCTCCGGCGGAATTCCACGGACAACCATATCCACCACAACTACATCCATCACAATCAGCGCCACGGTCTCGGGTACGGCGTGGTGATGGACGATTCCGAGGCGCTCATCGAAGCCAACCTGTTCGACTGGTGCCGGCACCACATTGCCGGCACCGGCAGGCCGAACACCAGCTACGAGGCCAGATACAACATGGTTCTGGAGAACGCCAACAGCCACAGCTTCGACATGCACGGCGGCCGGGACCGGGACGACGGAACGGACGTCGCAGGAAACCTCATTCTCATTCACCACAACACGTTTCTGGCCGTGGACGTGGAGGCGGTGGTCATCCGGGGCATACCGCGGGATATCTGCGACGTCTACAACAACTGGTTTATCCACTGGCTCCCGGCAACGGCGATCAGACAGGTCTACGCCACGGGAAACATGAGAAACTACTCCAACCAGTACACGCACACCCGGGTCGTGAAGGACTGAGCGAACCACGCGTTGTCGCGAAAGGAGTCCGGCGAATGCCGAAGCAGTGGAAGGTATACCTGGCCGGCGAAATCCACAGCGACTGGCGGGACCGGATCATCAGCGGCGCCGCGGAGAAGGAACTTCCTGTTGCGTTCACGACGGCGGTCACGGACCACGCGGCGAGCGACAACTGCGGCGTGGATATCCTCGGCCCGGAGGACTCCTCGTTCTGGAAGGACCACAAGGGCGCGAAGATCAATGCCATCCGGACGCGAACGCTCATTGGCGACGCCGATATCGCGGTCGTGCGCTTCGGAGACAAATACCGTCAGTGGAACGCGGCGTTCGACGCGGGGTTCGCAGCGGCTCTCGGCAAACCCGTTGTCGTGATTCACGATTCTGCGAATGCTCACGCGCTGAAGGAGGTCGACGCGGCCGCGATGGCGGTGGCGGAGACGCCCGAACAGGTCGTGGACGTGCTCGCCTACGTGACCCGCGGAACCTGAATGGCGCGGTCCACGCGCGTAGTCCACCCTGGATCCCGCATGCTGCCGCATAAAAATCCCCTTGAAAGATGAACAAAGATGCACTATATTATAGTGCTGGCTTTCCCCTTTATTTCCCCGTAGTTATGCTCTTGACAGGCCCCGTTCCGTCCTGATCCCGCGTCAGGCGCCCAGGTCTCCCCTTTCGCATCATCGCCGCGCGGGATTGCGCGTTCCAGCGATCCCGAAAAGGTGTGCTATGCCCGAAACCAGACCGACAATCCGGAATGCGAGTCAGCTGTCGCTTTCCATCAACGGGAAACCCGCCTCCACCCCGAGGTCCACCCGCAAGCGCAAGAATGGCGCATCGCCGGAACACGGGTACGACGAGTCCAAGGTCAAGACGCTCAGCTCGCTGGAGCACATCCGCCTCCGCACCGGAATGTACATCGGCCGGCTCGGCGACGGGTCCAATCCGGACGACGGCATCTACGTGCTGCTCAAGGAAGTCATCGACAACGCCGTCGACGAATTCATCATGGGCTACGGAAAGAAGATCGACGTCAGCATCGAAGAAAACCGGGTCCGGGTCCGGGACTACGGCCGCGGCATTCCGCTGGGCAAGGTGATCGACTGCGTTTCAATCATCAATACAGGCGCCAAGTACAACGACGACGTGTTCCAGTTCAGCGTGGGCCTGAACGGCGTGGGCACCAAGGCCGTGAATGCCCTTTCCTCGGACTTCCGGGCGGTTGCGTTCAGGGACGGCAGTTTCTTCGAAGCGCGTTTCGAACGCGGCCGTCTGAAAGAGAAAATCGAGGGCCGGAAACCCGGCGAACCCGACGGGTCCTGTTTCGAGTTCCTGCCCGATGTACAGATTTTCGGCGAAGACTTCGCGTTCAATTTCGATTTCGTCCGGCATCGCCTGTGGAACTACGCCTGTCTGAACAGCGGGCTTTCGCTCGTTTTCAACAAGGAGCGATTCGTATCCAGGCACGGATTGCTGGACTTCCTTAGCCGCGAAGTCGGCGAGACGGCCCTTTACGAACCGTTGTATCACAAGTCCCAATACCTCGAGTTTGCGTTCAGCCACACGGTCAGCTATGGCGAAACGTACTTCTCTTTCGTCAACGGCCAGCACACCAGCGACGGCGGCGCCCACCAGAGCGCCTTTCGCGAGGGCATCCTCAAGGGCGTGAACGAATTCTACAAGAAGAACTACAACGGCATCGACGTTCGTGAGAGCATCTCCGGCGCCGTATCGGTCAAGCTCAAGGCGCCTGTTTTCGAGTCGCAGACCAAGAACAAACTGGGGAATACGGACATTCGGGGATGGATTGTCTCGGAGGTCAAGAGCGCCGTGGTCGACCTCCTTCACAAGAACCAGACCGCGGCCCGGCGCCTGTCCGAGAAAATCGCCCAGAACGAAAAATTGAGAAAGGAACTCAACGCCGTCAAGAAAGAGGCCAAGGAGGCCGCGCGGAAGATCGCAATCAAGATTCCGCACTTCAAAGACTGCAAGTTCCACCTGGGCCACAAGAAGCACGGCGAAGACTCAACCATCTTCATTACCGAGGGCCCTTCGGCGGCGGGGTCCATGGTTTCCGCGCGCGACGTCTATTCCCAGGCCATCTTCGGCCTTAAGGGCGTTCCGCTGAACGTCTTCGGCAAGAACAAAGCCGCAGTGTACAAGAACGAGGAGCTCTACAACCTGATGATGGCGTTGGGCATCGAAGACAACATCGAAAACCTGCGCTTCAACAGGATTGTCATCGCCACCGACGCCGACCACGACGGTTACCACATTCGCTATCTGCTCCTCACCTATTTCCTGAATTACTTCGAAGAACTCGTGCTCGCGGGACACCTCTATATTCTCGAAACCCCGCTCTTCCGCGTCCGGAACGGCAAGGTCACCCGGTACTGCTACAACAATAAGGAACGGGACAGCGCCCTGGAGGAGGTAAAGAACCCTGAGATCACCCGCTTCAAGGGCCTCGGGGAGATCTCGCCGAAGGAATTCGGTCAGTTCATCGGCGACGATATGCGGCTGGTCAAAGTCAACATCAGGTCCATCTCCGAAATCGCCGATACGCTCAGCTTCTACATGGGCAAGAACACCCCCGAACGCAGGGACTACATCATCGATAACCTGATCTGAACACCGGGTCAGTGTTCGGTCTCGGAAATAAGTTGCCTGAATTCGGCCGGAGAAAAGCAGCAATCAGCTATCAGCACTCAGCCGTCAGCGAAAATCAAAAGCAAAAATCAGCTCACACAAAGACACGAAGACACGAAGAAAATCAAAACAGCTATCAGCGGTCAGCATTCGGCAATCAGCTTGAAGCAAGAACGAAAGTCAAAAACACAGAACGTCGAAATCCGCGGCGTCTGAGCGGCCTGCCTGCGCCGAAGCCTGCTCGGCAGGCAGGCGCGGTTCTTTTTGGTCCTTTTTCTTACGCGCTATAAGAAAAAGGACGAAGAAGAAAAAAGAAACGGGAGAGGTAAAGTTCGGGACCGCCCGGAACGCAGTTTCAGTGCGTGTTCTTCCGGCGACAGGCGACGACCTGTTGATGCAGTAAGTGAAGAGGGAAAAACCGTGGCATACGTCGACACGTTGTACGAAGAGTACTATCTCGAATTCGCCTCCTATTCCATCAAGAACCGGGCAATTCCCAGTATTGACGACGGCTTCAAACCGGTCCAGCGGCGCATTCTGCATGCCCTCCATGAGATGGACGACGGCAAGTACCACAAGGTCGCCAACGTCGTGGGCCAGACCATGCGGTACCATCCCCACGGTGATCTCTCGATCTTCGGCGCCCTGGTGAACCTGGCCAACAAGGAGCTGTTCATCGACAGGCAGGGCAACTTCGGCAACGTCTTCACCGGCGACGAGGCCTCCGCCGCCCGGTATATCGAATGCCGCCTCACGCCGCTCGCACGCGAGGTTCTCTTCAACCCGGAGACAACCGAATTCGAGGATTCTTACGACGGCCGCAACCGGGAGCCGCTCGCTTTTCCCGCGAAGATCCCCGTCCTGCTCGCCATAGGCTCGGAGGGCATCGCAGCCGGGATGACCACCCGGATTCTCCCGCACAACCTCGTCGAACTGCTCGAGGCGCAGATTGCCTGCCTTCAGGACAGACCCTTCCGGATTCACCCCGACTTTCTCACCGGCGGGCTGGCGGACGTCTCGCAATATGACGACGGCAACGGGAAGGTCCTGGCCCGCGCCAAACTGGACACCCGGGATCCGAAACGCATCGTCGTGCGGGAACTGCCCTACGGAACGACAACCGAAACCCTCATTGCCTCCATTGAAGACGCGGTCAAAAAAGGCAAACTGAAAATTTCCGGCATCAGCGACTATACGACCGATCAGGTGGAAATCGAGATTCAACTCGCCCGCGGCGTGCATACCAAAGATACGATCCACGCACTGTACGCATTTACGGACTGTGAAACGTCGATCGCGGCGAATCTGCTGGTGATTCGGGACAACCGGCCGCAGATTACCACAGTGACCGAAGTGATCGAATACAACACGAGCCGCCTGGTCGACCTTCTCAAGGCCGAACTCAAACTCGAAGAACGCCGGCTTAAAGCGCGGCATCACGCAAAAACGCTCGAGCAGATCTTCATCGAAAACCGGATTTACAAGCGCATCGAAGACGAGACCACCGCCGAGGACGTCTACCGTGCCGTGTTCGACGGTCTGGAACCGTTCCGAGAGCACATCAGGGCGGAAGTATCGCGGGAGGACGTGGAGAACCTGCTCAAAATCCCGATCCGGCGGATCTCACTCTACGATATCAACAAGGCCCAGGAGGAGATGCAGGAAATCCGCGGACGCCTCAGGGAGGTCCGGGCGAACCTGCGCGGCATCCAGGCCTTCGCCATTGCGTTTCTCCAGGACGTCATCGAGAAATATCGCAACGATCACCCCCGAAGAACAGAGATTGCGAGCATCCAGAAAGTTGACGTCCGGGAGGCCGCGCAGCGCAATCTCAAGCTGCGCTACGACAAGAGCACCGGTTACCTTGGCCACGAGGTCAACGGCGCCGCCCTTTTCGACGTGTCCCCGTACGACCGTGTCCTGGTGATCCGAAAGTCCGGAACGTACTCCGTGGTGGACGCGCCCGAAAAGCTCTTCGTGGACAAAGGCATGCTTTTCTGCGGCTTCGTGGACGAAAGTCGCGTCTACAATATTCTCTACAAGGAAAACAGGACCGGATATCTCTACGTCAAACGGTGCAAGATCGGCAAGTTCATCCTGAACCGGGGGTACGAACTGGCGCCCGAGGGTTGCCGGATCCTGAAACTCACGACCAAAAGCGACCGTAAAATCCGGGTCCACTTCAAGCCCAAACCCCGCGTGAGGATCACCGAAGAGGATTTCGCAATAGGGGACTATCCCGTTCGCGGCAACAAAGCCAGGGGCATTCGCCTGGCCGCCCGCGAAGTCCAATCCGTCAAGTTCATTTGATCCCGATCACGGGGTCAAATCGGGAAGTATCAAAGCGGCCGGAGGCGCATCCGTCAGCATCTTTCCGCGCCACGGAGAAAGAAGGCTGTATGTCACCCAAGCCCCTTGCAGACCTTCTGGACCTGTCCGGACAGGTCGCAATCGTCACCGGCGCCAGCCGGGGCATCGGAAAGAGCATTGCCGAGGTCTTTCACCAGGCGGGCGCCGGGCTCATGCTGGTCGCGCGCAATGCCGGCCCTTTGCAGACGGTCGCCGATGCGCTATCCGGGCGGGGCGACGTGCTCGCGGCGCCGGCCGACGTTGCGGTCGAGGCGCAGGTCAACGCCTTCGTACAAAAGACTGTCGATGCCTTCGGGCGCGTTGATATCCTGGTCAATAACGCCGGCGTATCCAGCCCGGGGCCCTATACCGGCGTCGACCATGCCGAGTGGCAGCGGGTGATCGGCGCCAATCTCACCGGCGCGTACCTCTGCTGCCTGGCGGCGGCGCCCCACATGGAAGCACAGAAGAGCGGCCGGATCATCAACGTTTCCTCCATCAGCGGCCAGACCGGGGGCGTCGCGGGCGGGGTCCACTATGGAAGTTCGAAGGCCGGCATGCTGGGTATGACCAAAACCCTGTCGCGCGACCTGGCATCGAGCAACGTCACCGTCAACGCCATTACCCCGGGGGTGATTGAAACCAGCATGCAAATCCCTCCCGAGACCCGCAGCCGAATCAACGAACTCATTCCGCTGGGGTACGTCGGCCAACCCGAGGAAATTGCCTACGCCGCCCTCTTCCTGGCCTCGCGGATGGGCGCATACATCACCGGCGCCACGATCGACGTGAACGGCGGGATTTTGAAAAGATAAAGGCAGCGGTCAGCGATCAGCATTCAGCTACAAACCAAAACCAATCCAGTTGACGGCAGCGCCGTGAAGTGGCAGGGCCAGAAGGACGCAGACCTCTCCCCCCGGCCTGCCTGCCGGCAGGCAGGCCCCCTCTCCCGGAGGGAAAGGGGGAGGAAGAACAAAGGAGAATGATATGACAGTTCGTAAGGATGAATGGAAGCCAGGTCCTGAAACGATTGAATCGCTGTCCTCGCTGATCCGGTCGAAACCCGAGGAAGTGCGGTGGACCGAAATCGGATGGGAGATAGATCTCTGGACGGCACGGCGTCGCGCGGCCGCGGTGAACAGACCGATGTTCATCTGGGCGATGAACGGCAACCCGCTCGGCTGCGTCTGAAACAACGGCATCGCGGGCCGTGAGTCCGTTTTCTCCCATCCCGACATCATCCGGATCCTCAACGATTCGTATGTTTCCGTCGCGGACAACTGCAGCTATACCCAGACGCAGAAAGACGCCAAGGGCGAATTTTTCCGCCTCGTGGCGGAACAGGGTCATTACGGCGGGCGCACCGAACCCACGGCCACCCGCCAGGGCCTGTACGCGTGTACCTCGGACGGCGAGTTGCTGGGGTCCATCAACACGCGGGATGCCGCCCCCCTCCTGGAACTGCTCGAGCAGAGCCTGGAGAGGTGGCGCAAGCGCCCGGCCTGGGGCGCGTCCGACGATATTCCCGAATCCTATCCCATCGATCCCGGACTCGGATGGTCCTATCCGGACAACGGCCTGGCGCTCAAAGTCACGGTCCGGGACCTCCCGCGGAATTCCGATGGTCTGGACGCGCGGCACAACATCGACTTCGCATGGTTTACGGAAGAAGAGGTTCGGGCTCTGGTACCCGGGAACGCCCGGCCCGGGCAGACCTGGCGCGCGCCGGATTTCTTCACCAAACGCCTCGCCCTGCGCCATTTCATCGACACGGTCCGCGGCCAATCGCCGGGATGGCGGGAAGCCAACCTGAAGGTAGGAGAGTTCCGGATGACCGTCGAGTCCGCCGAAGCCGGCCTCATCCGGCTCCGCATGGAAGGACGCATCCACCTCGAAGCCGAACCCACGTATGAAACCAATCCCTTCAGCAAGCTTACGGTGGACAAGCCACGGGGTCTGAACCTGACCCTCTACGGCATTCTCGCGTTCGATTCCCGGCGGCGGACGGTCGAATCCTTCGACGCCGTCGCGACGGGCGACCGCTGGGGATATACCACCTACAACGTGCGCTTCGACGATCCCGGCCCCGCGCCCATCGGTTTCGCCTTCGAGCGCGCGTCGGACGATCCCATCGAACGCACCCCTCCCGCCTCCATCGGGCGGAATTACTTCGCCTGACGCGTCATCCTCAAAACACGTACAGCAAAACACGCCCCCGCAACGGATTGTCGACACGTTGCGGGGGCGTTTGTGAAGGTGGGGCCTGCCTGCGCCAAGCGGAGCGCGGCAGGCGTGCAAACGGACCGGCCGCTTCCTTCGTTGCGGCTCACAAATAAAACACCTTTACAGGCCATGTTGTCACAGCATCGTCACGCATAGACGTGTATATTTGACTCGACGTATTTGAGCGAAATTGGTCGGAAATATCCGCAAGAACGCAGACGTCGGGAGGAGATGATTCTTCGGCTCACCGGACGTGGACGGAAGAACACTGCAATTCAATGGAAGGAATATCTGTTTTCATCCGGCTTAGCTATGCTTTGGACCGTGTATTTCTGACGAATTGAGGCGAAAACGGAGGAGAAAAATATGTCTGTCAAGAGATTGATAATAATAACGCGACCGCTTGTGACAATTGCCACGATATTATTTTATCTTGCGATTAGAAGTAGCTTGAGTTGGACTGAAGTAGGAATAATCGTGATCGGCGCAATTATCCTCATACCTCTAAATTACCTAACATATTCAGGACGTACAGTTGCCGCAGGTGGGACTGGTTCTGAAGGGAGACTCGTTTCTGAAAAGAGAGTCGCCACAGTGCCTGTGGGTTCAATCACGATGCTTTTTGTGCTTGCATTTGGTGGCTGGTTAGATCACTTTCGAGGTATTATCTTAGGTTTTATAGTCGGGCTTATTATTGCACGGATTTTCGCCGGAATGTGTTTTCGCAGTTTGAAGAAAGATCAGGCTGTTCTACTTGATTTTATACGTACGAAAACAAACGTAGACGAGGCAGATATAACGGCCAATTCATATCTCGGTTGGAGCGGGAGAATATACCTCAGGGTCACGCTTTTAAATCAAACCTTGCGTACTTATCACCAGCGCGGAGAGGGCAGATATCAGCGATTGGAGGATGTTTATAAAGAGGACACGGTGCACGATATAAGATTACAAGGAGAAACCTTGCGGGGAGATGCACATAGTAGGAGTAGTGTTGACAGTGAGGGTCCCGGCCCCGGTAGCGCCTACGAATATACCTACATCCCAGATGAAGATGGATGGCATAGTGCACGGAAAGTATCCATAGACGCAAGTTCCGGTTAGCCATCACGGACCGCTCAAATGGGGTACTACTCGGCGACTGCGGTCGGCTGACAACCCGCTGAGAATCTTCCATCAGAACACGGATCGAAACCAACCGGCCCGCGGCCCTGCCATGCAGTGGCGAAATCCAGCCGGGAGAGTTCAGAGAGAGGCTTTGTTGACTTGAAAAAGCTCGTAACCATCGGCGGCGGCAACACGCTCCTGATGAGGCAGCGCTGGCGAAGGCTCGGCGTCAACAAGATCCTGGAGGAAGCGTACGCGCGGCATCGTTCTGTCCGTCCGTCCGGAGCGCGGGCTTCATCTGTTGGTACACCTGGGGCCACAGCGACTCCATGTCCTTCTCCGGCCCCGACGAATGGAGCCGCGTCGAGGTGCGAGGCACGGGCCTCGACGACGCCTCGGGCTGTCCCCACTACGAAAGCGCGACCGCCGGTATCGAGCGCCGGGACGACTTCCAGCGCATGACGCGCAAGCACTCCGGCATAGGCATCGCCATCGACGACTTCTGCGCCCTCGAAATCGTCGACGACACTTGCCGACCTTCGTACTGGCGGTTGCCGTCGTGGTTCTATCCCTCAGGCAGTGATTCAATCCTGAGCTATCATCGTAACAAGAGACATTGGCGACGCCGAAAGCCGTGGGTATACCTCAAAACGGTCTTCCCCGGGCAGGAGTTCGTGTTCGACGCCGACGGGCTCCCGGAAGCCAGCGTCTGGTTGTGCGAGGTTCAGGTGATCGCAGGAAAGATGGGCGAATCCGCCAACCCTGGACGCTCCGCGGTATCCGGCAATAGGTCTGCTGCTGTGGCTCTGATTCCTGGGCGTCGGAAAACAAACTTTCCTGCGAACAGTTATCATGTCTAGAATTGTGAAACCGCGCTAAAGCACCTTCCTGGTACTCTTTTCCATCTCCACACAGATCCACCGACGTTCCAGTTTTTCGCGTACTTCGCCCGTCACGCAACTACCGGCGAATGGGTCAACAACAACGTCTCCCTTGCCCGTCAGCATCCAGACAAAAAACCCGGGTAACCCAGCTGGGAAACGGGGCGACAACTCGCCCGCATCCAGCGTCGGGCGGATTTGCCTTCCTCCCATGAAGGGGGCAGGTCGAGTCGCGACGTCCTTGACACCGGGCGTTGTGTGTGACAAAATGCCCGAACTTTTGCGGTACAATCGACGCCGTCGCCAATCAAGGAGATGATCCGTGAACGTCCCACCGAGAGACGGGTTTCGTGTCCCCGTGGAAGACCTGCGCCGCCTCGTACGCGCGATCTACGAGGCCGTTCCTCTGCCCCCCGAGCACGCCCGGCTGATCGCCGATCTGCTGATTGACACCGAACTGCGCGGCGTGGTCAGCCACGGCGTGGCGCAGGTGGAGCGGTACGTCCGCTCGTTTCAGGGTGGACGCGCCAATCCGGAACCTTCCATCCGGGTCCTCCACGAGGGTCCCGCCACCGCCGCGCTCAGCGGGGACGGCGGCCTGGGGATGATCGTCGCCGCGCGCGCGATGCGGATGGCCATCGCAAAGGCCGGGGAACTCGGGGTGGGTGTGGTCACGACGGTCTATCACGACCATCTGGGTAGCTCAGGGAAGTACGTGCGGATGGCCCTGAAGGAAGGCCTCATCGGCATCAGCCTCTCCGGCCGGAACGCCGCCCCGTCGTACGACCGCGCCAACGGCATCCGCGGCTCGATCCAGGGCAGCCCGCCGCTGGCCTTCGGGATGCCGGGAGGCGACGGTCAACCGGAGTTTCTGCTCGACTATGCCAGCCATTTCGTGGCGGCCGACGAGGAGGTCCGCAAGAATCCCGCGGTTTTCGTGAAAGCCATCGGCATGTCCCACGTGGCCAATATCCTTTCGGGGACCCTGGGTGGGCAGATGCTCCCCGAATTCGACCGGCGGAACGTGAAGTTCCAGGGCGCGGACCAGTCCGGATTTCACATGGCGCTGGACGCGGGCCGCTTCACCTCTCCCGACGCCTTCAAGGCGGATATGGACTATCTGATGGACGAGACCGCGAAGATGCAGCCGCTGCCCGGCCTTTCGGATGCCGGTCTGCCGGGGCACAGGGCCTGGCTGAAAGAGGCCGACTATCGCGAGAACGGCATTCCCATCAGCGCGGAGGCGGCATCGTCGCTCGGGGGTCTGGCGCGCGAGTTTTCACTGCCAATCCCCTGGACGTAGCACGCGGGCCGGCCGTTCAATTGGAAATCCGGCATCCTCTTTTACCGGAACCAGTCATAGTTCAGGCCGAGCGACCGGTCCTCGAGAGGAAGCTCAACGCGGTCTCCGCCGCGCGCCGAAGACAGCTTCAGCGCGACCTCGACTTCCAGGGCGACCGCGATCCGCCGGCCCGAATTCTTCGGCTCGTCCAGACGGCCTTCCATGCAGTCGATCACGTCGTTGAGCGAGTAGACCGCGCCGTACGGAGATACAAACTGCGGTTCCGGCCACGGCATTTCGACCCGAATGCTGCCGGTCGTCTCCAGTTCCTGTCTCAGTCGCCACCGACGGTCCGGCCCGAACAGGATCTCCCCGGTACTTCCATCCAGGCGGACCGGCGGCGCTCCCGCCCGGAAATGCACCACCGTCCCGTCCGCCGCAACCGCGATTCCCTGACCCCTGAACTCGTCGCTTCCGCCGGGCCCGCTGAACTCGTCGGCGCCCTCACCCCTGCGGGGAAGGTCTCCTGTTCCCGAGACCCAGGCCGGCGCGCTGTTCAGAAAATACGACCAGTTCTGATGTTGGGCGAACGGCGCGGATGTCTCGATCGACCGGATCTCCCCGATGGCCCCGCTCAGTACCAGTTCTTTGGCCTTCCCAAAGGAAGGGTGGGTCGTCGTGATCGCGCCGCAATTGAGGGGGACGCCCGCGTCGGCGCAGTCCGAGACCATGCGGTCCGCTTCCTCAAGCGTGTGACACATCGGCTTGTCGGTAACAATGCCCCGGGCGCCGCATTGCACCGCGAGACATGCCAGGTCGGCGCGGCCCTTCGTATTCGTGGCGATGGCCACGATATCCAGGCGCTCGTCGCGCAGCATTTCTCCGGCGTCGGTGTAGGTCGCTTCGATGCCGTAGCGTTCACGGAACGCCGCGAGCCGTTTCGGGTCACGGTCGGCCGCCGCCACCAGGTCAACCTCAGGCCGGTTGTGCAGCGCTTCCGCATACGAGGTCGGATTCCCTTCGTTTCCCGGGTGATCATGGTGGTAGAACCGGCGATGCACGTCCAGTTCGGGCGTCGGCCGGTCCACGTCGTCCACTTCGAAGAGGTCCGGGATGCGCTCCGCCAGATCGTAGAGCATGCCCATCCAGCCCAGACCGATCACGCCTGCGCGGTATTTCGCCATAGTCGACTCCTATCGTTGTGATACAAAAGCAAGTTATCAGCTATCAGCGGTCAGCCCTCAGCTTGAGGCAAAACCGAACACCAACTCACACAAAGGCACGAAGGAAAAGCAGTGAACAGCTAACGTCTCCCCTCTTTCAGGCCGTTCACGTCATAAGATACTGGTATTCATGCCGCGATTCCGGTATGGTATGTGTCCCTGTTCCGCCGATAACAGACGTCACCTCGCGCCTGTTCGACCACGATCCGAATCCGCGGGATCCGGAAACCATCAATCCTCACGTCAGGAGTCACGCCCATGAGAAGCAGCAAGTTGCTCGCGAAACTGCGCGATGACAGGCCGGCCCGGATCTGCGGGCTGGGCCACTTCATACCGGCCTACGTCCGGATGGCCGCGACCGCCGGTTACGACTGTATCTGGCTGGACGGGGAGCACCGCTGCTTCACGGACCGGGAAATCCAGTCGATGCTCGCCTACTTCCACCTGTACGATATCGACTGCCTGTTTCGCCCCCCGACGACGGAGAGGACGAGGCTGTATCGGTATCTGGAGGACGGCGCCTCCGGCCTGATGATCCCCCACGTCTCCACGGCGGAGAAGGCCCGGATGCTGGTCGACGCCGTCAAGTTTCCGCCCATCGGCGACCGCGGTCAGGACGCGGCCGGGCTGGACAGCGACTTCTTTCTGGCCGACGCCGAATCCTACGTTGAGGATGCCAACCGCGAGACCTTCCTCGTCGTACAGATCGAAACGCCGCAGGCCCTCGAGAACCTCGACGCGATCGCATCCGTCGATGGCGTCGACGGGCTGTTCGTGGGCCCCGGCGATCTCGGGTTGAGGATCGACCGGCTGAAGCCGGGCTACACGCTTGACGAAGCCATGCGCAAAGTCGCGAGCGTCGCGGGCGAACGGGGCGTCGCGTGGGGCTGTCCGGCGTCTTCCGGCGACCACGTCGAGGAGCTCCACGACATGGGCGCGCGGTTGATCGCCTACGGCAGCGAGTTCTTCGCGCTGATGCAGATGCTCGACACGTGTTCGCGCGACCTCGATGCGGTCTACGGCGACCGGACCTGATTGCCGTCCGTTTTTTCTTACCGCTCAGGTTTCCTCGAACCGCGCCAGCAGTTCGGCCGCCCGTTCCCGCATCGCCGGGTCGTTGTGCCTCGCGATGATGCGCTGAAGGGCGGAGACCGCCGTCTCGTCCCCCCGTTCGGCCATGTCGAAGGCCATCCGGTCCCGCTTGTCGTGGTACCTGTTGTCGTACTCCACGACTTCCAGGTCGTATTTCTCCCAGTAGTACTTCAGCGATTCGTCTTCCCAGCCTCGATAGATGTTCTCCCAGGTGTTCGGCTGGCTGTGGGGAAGTATGCTCCCCGGCGCGATGGGATCGCTGATCCTCTGATACCGCGCGTCGATGGACATGCGAAGCCGGTCGGAGTGGTTCGGCAGGCCCTTGTGAACCAGCATGCTGTGGAAGAAGAGGACGTCGCCCTGTTCGAACGGACTGCTGACCCAGGCGCCTTCGAGCGGATCGGTGACCTTGATCCCTCCCGCGCCCAGGGCCGGCTTGAAGTCGTACACGCCCCGGCGATGGGAACCGGCCGCCACCTGAAGGCCGCCCATCTCGAACGGCAGGTCGCTGAGCGGAATCCACGCGGTGTACGTTTCAGCCGTCCCCTGGATGGGGATGAAGTCCTGGTGCGGTGGAGTCGTATAGGCCTCCCGTTGCGGAAAGATGGTCCTCGCGATGATTCGCGGATGGGGCAGAACCGGTTCGCCGGTCATCCGTTCGAGCAGCCGTACGACGTTCGGATGGTGCTGGAGGGCGTGAAAGGCCGGTATACTGTACATATTGGCGTAGACGTCCATGTAGTCCGGCTCGGGCTCGACGCAGAAGCCGTTTAGGTTCGCGACGGCCTCTTCCGTCGGCGTGTCTTTTTGTACCCATCCGGCTTCCAGCGCGATCTCCAGAAACGCCCGACGCAGTGCTTCCAGATCCTCTCCGGGCAACAGACTTCGGATGAAGAGGTATCCGTCCTCCTGCATTCGTTCTCTCAACAGACGTCCGTCGCCCGCTATATCCGTCGAATCTGCAAATGCATTCAAGGCCAACCCTCCTTGTCAGGCGCGTGTGAAACGCAGCAACCCGTTCGGCCGGTTTTGCGTATTGCGAACGGATTGGCTATATTTGTGCGACCCTGCAGAGCGGCTTTTTCAACGGGCTTTGACCCCAACCTCAGGAATACGATATGGCGAAAGAGAAATTCGAAGGCGTCTGGCGACCCGATATGCTGGACCGGTTTTCGATGAATCCCAACGTCATGGTTGCCGACCTGGACCGGGAACGGCTGGACCTTCTCCTGACGTACGTATCTGAAACCGGCCGCAGCGAATCCCTTTCCGCGTTCATATCGGGGGTTGTGGATCGCCACCCCAAATATCTGCGCGTGAAAGAGCTGTTCGAGACCTTCGAGGCGTACAGGCGCATCGGCCAGGCCGTCTACGAACAGTGGCGCGAGGGTAACGTGGACACGGTTTTCGACTTCGCGTGCGGGCACGGACTTCTGGGCATCCTGCTGGCCTGGCGGTTTCGGAAACTGCGCGTGGTCTGCGTGGACCTGGAACGCCGGCCGGCATTCGGACACTACCTCGAAATCCTGCGCGAACAGGCCGCGCCCCTCGCGAACGTCACGTATATTGAAAGCGATTTCAAGGACGTGGAGCTGAGCCCGCGGTCCTACGTCATCTGCATTCACGCCTGCAACGAAGGCACCCGGGATGCCCTGGATATGGCTGGCGCCGCGAACGCGGGTTTCGCGGCCATGCCATGCTGCATCCGGGACCGTCTCTACCTCCGCCGCATCAACCACCTGGACGACGACGCGCGATACAACGCGGCCGTGGGGGTGATCGCCGGCCGGTACGGGGCCTACAAGATCACGGCGATCGACCGAAGGATCACCAACCGCAACCTCATTGTCCTCGGCGCGTCCGCGTCCTGACTCTCCAATCGGGCGGTTGTCACTTCCCTCCGTGCGGATCAGACCCCTCGCGGCGCTTCGATCTTCTCCGGATGCGTTCCGTCACCACCGATAGTCGGGCTCTCCGGCCTCGTAGGCGGCGGCCGAAGCCATCATCGAGTCCAGGTCTCCCTTTGGACGATATCCGATCAGCGTCTTTGCTTTCGTGACGTCGTGATCGTACATCCAGCGCACCGGGAGCGTTACCTCCAGGGGTTCCCGCCCCCTGATTTCCCCCAGCACCCGGGCGCCTTCGGGGTACGTAAAGGGGGCCGGGGCGCCGCCGTTGAACGACTCGCCGACCGCATCCGGAGACCGTAGCGCGCACACCATGCAATGCGCGATATCCCGCGCGTCGTTCGGCTGATAGTACCAGGGCCGCCCCGCGTCGTCCCTGACCGCGCACGGCTGGTCGCTACTTGCGGCCCGCGCCTCGATCTCGTGCCACAGTTCGGTTCCGTCGGCCATGTACAGTTCCGTACCCGGCCCCGTCTGTCCCGCCTTCAATATCGCGCATACCCGTCCAACCGTGAACTGATCGAAAATCGAACTGCCGGACAGCACGTGGCTGGGCCGTACGATGGAAATCCGCAGCCCGGTCTCGCGGGACACACGCTCGGCCATCAGTTCCCCGATATACTTGGAGAGGGAATACTCGTTATCGGGCCGTTTGGGGTGCAACTCGTCGACGGGATGATACGCGCAGGCAATGTTCTCGCCGTTGTTCGGAAAAACGCCCGATGAACTCACGTAGACGTACCGCTCCAGGCTGTCAGCGAACTGCCCGCAAGCCCGCGACACCTCGAGGTTGATCTGCGTATTGGTCTCGAAATGAGGTCCCACCAGGTTGGCCGTGTGGATCACGGCATCCGACCCCGAGACCGCGTTCCTGGCAAATTCCCCGTCGGTCAGGTCCCCGCCCACAATTTCCACGTCGAGGCCGTCCAGCCGGTTCAGAAAGGGATCGTCCGGCAATACGGCGCCACGGACTTCGTGGTTAAGATCCAGAAGCTGTCGGACCAACCGGCATCCCACCTGACCCGCCGCGCCTGTCACCAGAACTTTCATTGAGATCCTCCTGACCGCGCAAAGGCGATTCATCCTTCAGCCGCGCGGAAAACGCCACCCTGCAGTCGTAGGGCAGGATGTACGGTCACCAATATAGCGCCCGTCGTTACCGTCCGCAACATCCGCGCTAATGCAAAGTGATTGCGGGATGGTCCTTCCGCGAACAACAACCCCCAACTCTGCAATCGGACGGAGAGATGGTAGATCAGATAAGCTCCGCAGACCTACCCCCTATCCCCCTTCCCGGGGGGAAGGGGGAACTGTGATCCGCTCAGGGTCTCCCGGTTTTCACCCCCTTTCCCTCCGGGAGAGGGGGCCTGCCTGCCGGCAGGCAGGCCGGGGGGAGAGGTCCCGCCTGTATCGCTGATACATTTCGCCGGGCCATGCCGATATCCCGTGGACGCGGTGTAATCGTCTACCGTCTCACCGTCTTTCGCGTGTTTCCGGGTTCCCTTTGTGTCTCCGTGTGAGCTGATTTTCGCTTCCAGATGAAAACTCACCGCTGCTCTTCGTGCGCGCCGGCTGTTCTATTGGAAACCGTCCGTTCGATTTGGTAAATTGGCTGGACGCCATACACAGGGTTAGATTGCAAGAGTTCGATTGATCGATTCCAATATACCCCAGCCGTGCGGCCTCGCAACCCCACGCCCTCCCGGAGCGCAGCCCATGTCGACCGCCGTCCGTTTCCGCGCCGCGCACATGCACGCCGTGTCCCGAAACCTGCTGATGGCTGCCGGCGCCCCCCGCCACGTTGCGGATACCGTCTCCGAAATCCTGGTCAACTCCAACCTTTCCGGCCACGATTCCCACGGAATCCTCCGCATCCCAACCTATCTGGACGGCATTGACGGCGGCGCCATCGTACCCGCCGCCGAACCCGAGGTCGTCCGCAAGGGTACGAGTACGCTGACTGTCGACGGACACAGCGGGATGGGCATCTACACCGCGCGAAGAGCCATCGATCTGGCCATCGATCATGCAGCGGGATCGGGGGTGTGCTGCATCAGTTTCAGGCGCGTGGGCCACTTCGGCCGGCTCGGCGAGTACGCGGAGATCGCCGCTCGCGCCGGCTGTATTGCCATCATCACCATCGGCGTGGGGACCGTGGACGCCGTCGCGCCCTATGGCGCAACGCGGGGCCCTTTAGGCACCAACCCCATTGCCGTCGGCGTGCCCACCGGCGACGCGGCCCCATTCATCCTGGACATCGCTACCAGCATCGTGGCCGAAGGCAAGCTCCAGGTTGCGCGGGCCGAGAACGCGTCCATCCCCGAGGGATCTATCCTGGACAAGCACGGCAACCCGAGTACCGATCCGATGGATTTCTACGACGGCGGATACCTCCTGCCGTTCGGGGCGCACAAGGGCTCCGGCCTTCTGCTGCTGACCTGCCTGCTGAGCGGACTGTCGGGGGTTCCGGAAGTGGAAGAGGGCACCCTCTCGGGCGCCTACATGCAGGTGCTCCACGTCAGCGCGTTCACGCCTCTCGAGCCCTATCAGCGCGGGATTCGCGCCTTCCTGGATAACATCAAGGCCATCCCCCCGGCGCCCGGATTCGACGAGGTACTCGTGCCGGGAGACTTCGAACACCGCACCCGCGAGAAGCGCCTGCGCGAGGGATTCGACGTTCCGGCGTCAATCGTGGCTGCGTTGCAAGAACGCGCCGACCGGATGAACGTGTCGACGTCGGAAGACGTCATCGAATCCGGCGATGAGGAGAGGTACATGAGGCGGTGAGAGGGTAGACGTTAGACGGTAGATGACATCTTTGCCCGACTGATTTCTCCTTGATGTCGCCGGCACGAAATGAAAACTCACGGGGCGGACAATCTCTCCGCTCCCCCTCTCCCCCCGGGAGAGGGGGCCGGGGGGAGAGGTCTGCGCCTGTCGCCGATAACTCTCGCTGTGCCCTATCGTCGTCCTGTGTACGCGGGATGCTGTCTCACGTCTCCGGTCTACCCGCCTTTAGCTCTTTCTCTGCCTTTCCTTTGTGTCTTTGTGTCTCCGTGTGAGCTGATTTTCGTTTCAAGCCGATAGCCTATTGCAGTTTTGGCCAAAAATATACAATAAAAGTATAATATTTATATTGAAAATATATTATAATAATATATATTCTATTAGACTTCACTGGCTGATAGAAAAAATAGCCGCAAGATGGGTGGATGCTGTCAATGGAGTTCGAATTTGACGAGGTGAAGAGCAGGCGCAACATGGAAAAACACGGCATCGATTTCGCGGAAGCCCAGCGGATCCGGGAGGATTCCGGCCTGATCGAGATTCCCGCCCGGGTCGAAGACGAACCCATGTTTCTGGTGATTGGCAGACTTCGGGGAACACACTGGTCCGGCATCGTGACGTGTCGCGCGGAGAAGGTCCGGATCATATCCGCACGCCGGGCCCGGAAGGAGGAGATCGAAATCTATGAGAGCGAAAGAACTTGAAGAAAGGTTCGACAGCGGCGAAGACATCACGAGATTCCTGGAACTTGATCGGGCGAGACGACCGGCTCAGGAACCGAAGCGGGTGAACGTCGATTTTCCGCTATGGATGGTTCATTCTCTGGATCGGGAAGCCGGGCGTCTGGGTGTCACGCGGCAGTCCGTCATCAAATTCTGGATCGCCGAAAAACTGAAGCTGGTGTCTTCCTGAAGCGGCGTAAAGTCCAAATGAACCAATGGGCGCACAAAAACCGGGGGAGGAAGACTCCGCCCCCGGTTTTTGTGTTTTTCCGTGCCGTACCTATACGTGCGGGCCGCGTTCCCGGATGATCCTCAGCGCCAGGTCCGGATCGATCTGCACGATCATCTCCGGTTCGATCTTGCAGTGGCCCGGCAGGTCGAAGCCCGCCACCGCGCTCCGGGCGTGCCATCCTGAGAGCGAGGCGTCCATCCCGTCTTCCCCGAACCGCGACCCCGGCCCGCCGAACACGTCGTGAAAGACCGTGCTGTACCCGTCCACGACCTGGGGCGACTTGGAGAACGATCCTCCTCCGGCGGAATTCACCATCCCGATGCATTTTACGCAATACCACACGTCGTTGAGCGTGCCGTACGGGTCCAACGCCCAATGCAGCGTCACGACGTGTGAAATACCCGCCTCCCGGCCGGCCTCGTACCCGGCTTCCACGTCCGCGTCGTCGTTGGTGACCGCGCCCACGCCGCCTCCGGTGCCCGATGTGAACACCAGCCCGGAAGGCGTAAACGTGGCCATGCAGATCCGCCTTCCCTGGGGCGCCGGACACGCGTCCTCCCTGGACCCCAGATCGATCCCCAATTCCTTCAGCCGGTCGTAAACGTCGAAATCCCGATGCCACGAACTGTGCAATTCCGCCATGTGCTCTCCTCTGTGTGAGTTTGCGTTTGAAAGTGACCATCCAAAATAAAGCGTTCGATCGCAATGTCAAGCCCGGATGACGACACGAACTCGCGGATCGCTCCGGGAAGGAAGCTCGCAGAATCCGTCCTTTCTTCCCGTTCCCGCTACCAGATCGTAGCGGCGATATACCGTTCCCCGTCGGGCTCGTCGTCGTAATAATAGGCCGAGACGACCCTTCCGTCGGGCCGTTCCACCGACCGCGGATAGCCGACGTCGTGGTCCCCGGCGTCGTCCCTCAGAACCACCGGATCGGACCACGTCGCGCCCTCGTCTTCGCTCAACACCGCCCGCAGCCCCGACGGCGGGTCGCGGTACCCGTAGACCAGGCGCAGGCGTCCGTCACCGGGCAGCACCATCGCGGGCGGATTGCCGCCGGCGCCGGTTTCCGCGACCGGCCGGTTCATATACCGCCAGTTCGCGCCGTTGTCGTCCGAACAGTACAGGTCGATCCAGTTGCCGGCCCTGCCCTCACCGCCGCCGCGGCGCCGCACGGCGACCAGGATGCGGCCGCCGGGAAGTCTCGCGCTGGCGGGCATGATGGCGAATCCATCGGGTTCCTCTCCGATCCAGGACAGGAACTCGAACGTCCTCCCGCCGTCGGTGGTGCGCGCGCAGAACACCCTGCCCTCGCGTCCGTTTGACTTTGCCGACGTCAGGAATAACGTGCAGGTGTCCTTTCCATCCAGCAGATAGTCCGTCCGAGCCGCGATGCCCCGCAGTCCGAACATGGGCAGACCGAACGGTCCGTCCCAGGAGCGGCAACGGTCGGTCGACGTGTAGAACCACGACCGGGCGCCCTCGGAGAGACCGGTCCGGGCGCACATCAGCGCAAAGTCCGGGTGGCTGAAATCGATTCCGCCCGCGCGCCCCACGGGCAGGGCGGCCGCCACTGCGATCTCCAGCGAGCGATTCACGTGCTCGTTTGCCGAAACCCCCTTGCCTTCCGGAGAGGCGATCGGTATCGGTTCGACCGTCCAGTTGAGACCGCCGTCGAGACTGCGCGCCTGCATGGTTTCGAACGGCCGGTCCCTGTCCCGCCGGTGAAATCCGCCGTCCGACTTGTGATACCCGAGTGTGAATCCTACGACGATCTCGTCTCCCCAAGACCAGATCCCGTAATTGGCCGGCCATCCGGCGTATCGCCCCTTCTTTCTGTAGATGACGACGTGTTCCATGATTCGCCTCCAGTTGTTAACCTGAATCCAAATGGAGATGTCAACGAAACGGCTACGGTGAATATGCGGGCGTGACCTCGATTCGATGGCTGCACGGACCGCAAGTGATCAAAAGCTCTACCAGTACATTTGGTATTCGATTCTGCGTTCCGCAGCGCGTGCATTCAATTAGACGTGGCTCTAAAGGTTGTGCCAGGAATCCCGCACGAGGTGTCTTTCCAAGAGGGATCGGACACATGCTCGCGGCGGAGTCCATCGCACGCACTATTTCAGGTAAAGTCGCCTGGAAGAATTCTTTGTTGGGATTGACGCGGTATTTTGCCAAAGTATGATGCGTACGTCCTTCAGCAAGGTCGCGGTCTGCCACGTGGACGAAGTAAACCAACTGAAACTCGCGGTATACCGAAGTCGATGCACTCAATTCTGATACCCGTTCGAAAGGCGGACGCGACGACTGGCCGATCTTGTAGACGGAATCAACAAACGATTTGTTTCGGCACGCGTATATCCAGCCAACACGTTTGTACTCGCGCCGCCTTCTGTCCAGTGAGGCGATCGCAGCGAAACTCTGATTGATCGGATTATCCAGAACCACTTTTGTCGTCTGTTCCCGTCCGCCTTGTGCGCCGTGACCGGCGGACAATGACGCGACGGTATATACAGATGATGCCTCAGCCTATAGTGGAATTCAAGGCGTGAGGCATCGCGCTGTGAAACACCTAACAGCCCGTTGAAAAAGTCCATCCGGGCTGTGTCCGGCCCTTGTGACCGAACTACGGCGTTGCGCTCCCTCCCCGAATCCAGGGATTCGCGTCGGTCGCGCGCCTTGTCTTCGGCCACAATGACTCGGCCTCGCCTGCAGAGCGACTTTTTCAACGGACTGCTAAACGGGGAGTTCGCGAAGGATCAATCCTTTGCGAACGTTATCCATTCATTCCTGGCGTTACTGAAACGCGGATACTGAGGAACGTATCACGAGATGAGCGTGCAACACCTGAAACGCGATATCAGCGAATCCCGTGTACGCCATATCGCCCGAAATTACTACACTGCCAAACAAACGGGGATGGTTGGAGTGCGGCCGAGGTATATTGAATTGGTAGGGTAATGTCAGACGTTTTGGGAGACTCTTTGCAGGAATGATACCACGGGCTCAAGAATATTGCCCTTGCTTTGAGAAAAACGCCTATCAGATTCCCGAAGGGCCTTGACGTAATCGTCCCGATGGTCGCGGATAAGCTGGGGCAATGAACCTTCATATCTAATCATTCTCGTCCAGAAGCTCTTTAACATCCTCCATGGACAGATTCAAGCGCGCCGGAAGATTCCCATACACAAAGGCAATACGCTGCTGACGCTTCTGTTCCTTGGTGCGATGCAAGGAATAGGTCTCCCCTGTATCAGAATCGGGCACATCGTACTTTTGGGCGTCTTTCCACACGTCAATACATTTCTTTTGATTCGTCACGATGAACTCCCGCTATCTGTCCTGTCGCTTTTTTGCTCACTTACCGCCATTGCAAAACCCGCATCATCATCCCTCGTTACGGTTGACGTCTAACGAAATTTAACGAATGAGTACTGAAAAGACAACCGCGAATTGTCGGTTCTTTACTACATTATGTAACAAACTGCAGGGGAGATCGCCCCCGATTGCTCTGGTATATAGTTCCCGCAATAATAGGGTCAACTCCAACCCGCGCACTTCCGCCTTGTGCGCCGTGACCGGCGGCATTATTCTATAGCGGACGCGGCATACAGATTTCCACGCCCGTCGCGTCCGGACCCCATCAAAGAGAAAGGACTCCTCGATGGACACATTGCAACTGGCGGCGCCCAACAACGCCTTCGTCCTGTTCAACGGCAGGGACCTCAGCAACTGGACCTCCTTCGACGGCGGCGAACCCGGCTGGTCCGTTGAAGACGGCATCCTGCAGGTCGTGCCCCGCTCCGGGAATATCGTGCATACCGAGCCCCTGACCGATTTCTACCTGCACCTGGAATTCCGATGCCCGGACATGCCCGAGGCCACGGGACAGGCCAAGGGAAACAGCGGCGTCTTTCTCCACGGACTCTACGAGATCCAGGTCCTGGATTCATCGGGGGTCGACGTTCCGGGCACCGGCGATTGCGGCGCTTTCTACGACCAGTCGGCGCCCCTCGTCAATGCATGCAAAGCGGCCTTGGAATGGCAGACCTACGACGTCTCGTTCCGAGCGCCGCGACTGAACGAAAAAGGCGAGTTGGCCGAACACGCCCGTGCCACCGTTCTTCAGAACGGTATCGTGATCCAGAACAACGTACAGATTTCAGGCCCGACAGGTTCGGCTTCGAAAAAGCCGGTGGAAACCTCCGGTCCGCTGCTCCTCCAGGACCACGGAGACAGCGTCGCTTACAGGAACATCTGGGCCGTGCCGCTTCCGCTCGAGGGATCGGACACCTACGAACCGCGGTAGCCATCGCGTCGGGGTTCGAAGAAAACCTGCGGATTCGCGCCTCGCGAAATTGAATCTCCCCGCTCCCAAAGACGATCCCATGACTGACACCATCGAACTGAGCAGTCTGGAGACGGACCCCTGCCTGCTCAGGTTCGCGCTCAACGGAAGCGGCGTCGACGGGCCCTCCTTCGATGCCTGGAAGAGGGCCCGATCGTTCATCGCCTCCGAGTTCCACCGGTCCGGAACCCTGCTGGACGTCGGCTGCGCCAACGGCTTTCTGCTGCGGTGCCTCGCCGAGTGGACCCACCACGAACTCACGCCATACGGGATCGACGCCAGCGCGCCCAGGGTCCGAGATACAGAACGGTTCTTCCCCTCGCGAAGCGAACGGTTCGCCCGCCTTCCGGTCGAGCGGCTGGCGGAGATCGATGCTCACGGTCTTCCCGAAGCGTACGATTTCGTCTATTGGGCGGTCTGGGACAACTACCGTTTCGACAGACCCGACCGAATCGACCTCCTCGAACGCGCGTTAGAGAGCGTAAGGGACGACGGGCGGCTGATCCTGGGTTTTTACGACCGCGAACCCGAAACCATCAAAAACAAAATCGCCCAGATCAACGCACTCAACCTGGGGCATGCGGTCCACGTGGCGAATCCCGACGGCCCGCAAGTACTGCTCAGGATATCGAAATAGCAAAGGCCGGGAGAGGCTAGACGCTAGACCAAAGACGACCCCTCCGCCCGACCCCGTTTTCGCGGTGCGTTGTTTCGGAGCGATTCTCTGATCCTGCGCCGCGACACGGGCGGTTCGCGAACCGCCCCTACACACGCGATAGCGGCGCTTGCATTCGCGCGGTGTTGGTTTTGAAGTTTGCTCTTCGGTTTTTTGTCTTGCTTTTGGCTGACTGCTGAGAGCTGACCGCTGATCGCTGCTTTTTTTCATCTCCTGATCACATCCTCGAATTCCTGGAACATCTCGATGCTGATTCCGTCAGGGTCCAGCGCGTACATCGCGCGGGCAACCACCACCCCGTCCCGGTCCACGTCCGTGGGCGGATTGATCGACCCGAATCCCGCCGCCTTCAGTTGCGCAAACATCGCGTCCACGTCGTCCACCTCAAACGCCACGTGCGACGCGCCCAGGAACCGGTTTTCCTGAGGCCGCGCTTCGACCCGCGGATGAACGTATTGAACGAGTTCCAGGATGAACTCGTTTACGGGATGCCGCAGGATCGCGATCATCAGATGGACCTGATCGTAGCCCAGAATCGTATCGTAGGACGGTATGTCCTTCCGCTCGGATATCCGCACGAGCTCCAGACCGAGCAGGTCCCGGTAGAACGAAACCGAACGATCCAGGTCCGATACCGTAAATCCGTGATGGTGCCCCATGACAATGCCCATGTCTCTTCGCTCCCTGAAAGTCAATTAATGCCTGCGGCGCAATTGCCAAAATCGTCTGTAGTGAGCCGTCGGGCCATATCCGGTTTGGTTAATATAAAGCCTGACCCTATAATATCAAGGCCGGCTTGAGACGGCGCGGGCGGATTACGAGCGCGAGCCCCTTGTTTTCAGGGGCGATTCAGGGAACTCCCGGCCATGTGCGGTCGTCTATATTGAACCAGCCGCGGCCGGGCCCGCTCATTCGTTGGGCCGTCTCCGGCCCGGTCCGTTCCCACACCGTTTCAAAGGAGTTGGTCCATGCGCATCCGAAGCACGCTCTCCCTGGCAGCCCTTTCCGTTATCCTGATCGCCGGCCCCGGTTTCGCGGGCGCAGTCGAGGTGCCGGGCGAAGGCGATCCGGCCCTTTACGTCGTGAAAGTACACGCCGACTGGTGCGGCGCATGCACGGCCCTGGTACCCGTCCTCGACGAGGTCCGGACGTCTCTTGCCGACAAACCCGTCCTCTTTCTCGAGCTCGACGTGACCGACGCAAAACGCGCGGCACAGTCCCGGCTGCTGGCCGCCGCTCTCGGTTTCGAAGCGCCGTTCAAAGCCAACAACAAGACAGGCCTCGTACTGCTCATCGATCCTGCCAAGAAGGCGGTCGTGGAAACCCTCACGCGCAAGAATCCCGCGCAGGAGATGACCGGCAAGATCAAGGCGCACATCGCCATGGACGGGAAATCCTGAGCATCGAGGGGCTGTGCGGCGAGGGGAGACGGGCGCGTCCACTTGGCTGCTAAGGAGAGACCGGATGACCATTAAAGACATCACCGCGACCAGCGTCAGCATCCCCTATGCCGCGCCGGTCGGTCCGTACGTCGGCCGGGGCGCCGGCGGCGGTACGCTGGGCGCAACCGGTCTGATTGTCAGGATCGAGTCCGATACGGGGCACGTGGGCTGGGGCGAAGGTACCGGCGGCTTCGAGACAGACCCGAACGCGATCCTTGCAGGCAGCCACGTTTCCGACGTCGAAAAGGCGATCGGAATCCTGGAAGACGCGGGCATCCCAAGGGGCCCGGTGTCCGGCGTCGAAATGGCGCTCTGGGACCTCCTTGGCAAACACGCCGGGCTGCCCGTGTGCCGCCTGATGGGCGGTATTGTGCGCACCGAAGTCGACTTCACCGCATGCATGGGCCTGAAGGAACCCGGGCAGTCCGCCGCCACCGCCCGGGAGTACATCGACCGGTGGGGATTCCGTTTCATCAAGACGAAAGCCGGCAACGACCCCTCGCAGGACCTGGCCATTGCCGAAGCGGCCTGTAAGGAGATCGGCGGCGAAGCCGTATTCCGCCCGGATGCGAACGGCGGTTACCCGCAGGAAGAGACGATGGATATCATGCAGAAGATGGCGGACCTGGGCGTCACGCACTTCGAAGACCCATGCCACACCGAGCACGTGGAAACGCTCGCGCGGGTGCGCAGCGAAATCGGCACGCACATCCTCGTCAACGGCGGCGTTGCCCTGCCGGGAAGCATCCGGCCCTTTCTGGAAGCCGGATGTGCCGACTCCCTGATGCCGGACACCCCGGCCGCCGGCGCGATGCTTCGCGTCAGGAAGATCGCCGACGCGGCAGAACCGTGGAACGTGCCCTGCCTGATGCACTGTTCCCACGACCTGGGCCTGAAGACCGCAGCGATTACCCATATTGCCGCTTCCACGCCCAACTTCTCGGGCCCCAACGACACCTGCTACCACGGGTTGGTGGACGACGTACTGGCCGAACCCTTCACGTTTGAAAACGGGCGGCTGAAGGTCCCTCTCGGCGCGGGCCTTGGCGTGGAAGTCGACGAATCCAAGGTTGAACGGTACCGGGTCTGATCCGCGGTCGACCATTCGCCGACTTTCGTCAGAGGGGGCCGGGCGCCTCCGCAGAGGATTCGATTCAAGCTGAAAGGGCTGCCATGGACGCCGTCTGCGTTGACGACCGCGACTGGTCCACGCTGACCCTGGGCGAACGCATTCGCCAGATAGAACTCGACGGTTACGTCGTGCTGCCCGATCTGCTCACTCGCGGACACGTTACCGCGCTCAAAGCCGAGACCGCCAGGCTGGAGACCCGGCCGGTGGACTACAGCGTCCACCAGCAGGTCTGCCCGAATCTGCAATTCACCGGCGGGCCCATCACCGATCTCATCGCCCATCCTCCCACCCTCGCCTTTCTGAACGAACTGTTCGGCGGGGATCCCATCTTCATGTCACACACGTATGCCCGTTCCGAACCCGGCCATCCCGGCATCAGCCTCCACACCGACGGGCAGCCCTACGGTTCTCAGATCTTCGGGTACGGCGGCAGCGTGCCGTTCATGGTCCGGGTGCTCTATTATCTGGACGACCTCACCCGAAACGTCTCGCCCTTCCGCGTGATCCCCCGCTCCCACCTGTCCATGCACGCCGACGCGAACCCGTACAAACGCTACGAGGACCATCCCGAACAGGTGATGGTCCTCGTTGAATCCGGCAGCGCCGTTCTGATCAACCACAAGGTCTTTCACGGGAACTTCCCGAACACCGGCGCCCACGCCCGGGAAATGCTGGCCGTTGCCTACCGCCCCGCCTGGGCCGGCCCCATTGACGAAGTTCCCGCATGGGACGAGGCCGACCTCGCCGCATTGCCGGATCCCGTGCGTCCCCTCTTCGCCGATCCCAACACCCGCCACTGGGACTTCCACGGCGGCAACAAACCTGCCAATATGGCCAGCGAGGCGCCCGGCATCAATCCCAGCCGGTGGGATCGTCAGTAGCGCCCCTTCAGCGGCCTCAAACCGCGGCTCACGTCAGCGAATTCCACTCCGCGCCGAGCGCATCGAACTGCCCGTAAAATGCCTCCAGCACCGGGTCCGCGAGCGGCCCCTTCGTCGTCAACTCCAGATTGTGCCGGGCATGGTCGGGGTTCGTCGTCCCCACAATGGCCGTGTCGATGGCGTCCTGCGAGAGCGTGAAACGCAATGAAAGCTCGATGGGATCCTCCGGGGCGCCATCCGGGATCTCGAGTTGCTGCGCCCGCTCCCAGTAGGCATCCGCGTATCCGTACGGCGACGCCGACTGCCCGATCGCGCCGTTCGCGATCGGCCTCTTGGCAATCACGCCCATCTCGGCCGCATGCGCCTCCGGCAGCACGTCTGCGCGCCCCTTCTGATCCACCAGGTTGAACGACGTCTGCAGCGTGCTGAACACACCCATCCGGATCGCCTCCAGCGCGTCGTCACCGTCGCCGCTGTACCCCACGTACCGCGTCTTGCCGGCTTCCTTCGCCCGGACCACCGCCTCGACGGCCTCGCCGGCCCTGAGTACGTCCGCCGAACACGTATGCAGCTGGACGAGGTCGACGTAATCCGTCTTCAACCGCTGCAGAGACCGGTCGATGCTCTCCTCGATGACCTCCCTCGACCACGGTTCCCCGGTGGCATCCCCGGTCACTTGGCCGCACTTGGTTGCCAGTACGTATTCGTTCCGTCGCCCGCTGATGTACCGGCCGATCAATTCCTCGCTGTTGTGGTAGCTGGCCGCCGTGTCGACCAGCGTGACCCCGTCGTCCAGCAGCCGGTTGAGGAGATCTCCCACGCGATCGGGATCCACGTCCTCCAGCCCTATCCTCGCGCCGCCGAATCCCAGGCGGGTGACTTCCATGTCCGTCCTGCCAAGCCTGCGCGTTTCCATCGTGTAACCTCCATAAAAGCCGGGAGACCCAGGACGGAAGACGTAAGTGGACCGCACCGACCAATCCCGGTTTCGATTCGGGTTCTCTCTCTGGTTTCTTCTGTTTGGTTTTCGCTTTTGCCTGAAGCTGACTGCTGAACGCTGAGAGCTGACGGCTGATTTTGGGGAGACGTTAGACGGCCGCACCCTCCGACCCCCGGTTCCCCGATGTGTTGCATGCAAGGGTTCTGCTGTTTTGCTTTATGCTGATAGCCGAATGCTGACCGCTGCGCATTTTGATTGCTGATTGCTGGTTTGTCTTTCTTTGTGTCTTCGTGTCTTCGTGTGAGTTGATTGTCGCCCTTGCTCTGCGATGACTGCTGATCGCCGCTTGTTTTTCGATTTTGCTTCAAGCTGATAGCCGAATGCTGAACGCTGACAGCTTTTTTCTTGACCGTGAAGATAAGGTCAGCAACAGGAAAGCGCAAGAGGTTACCCTGTAATCCCGTTTTGGGTTGACAGAAATGCCCGGCTGGTTTAGGTTTGAATATTGCAACGCACGAAGCCTGAAGTCTCAACAAACCGCAGGAACGGCGGGCGATTCTGTTTGACCGGGGCGGCGTTGACGCAGCCTGTAGACCCGCTTCCGAAAAGGGGAAAACCCATGGAACAGACCCGGGAACGGGTGGCCTTCGACAACTACGTCGACGACGGCGGCTACACCGCGGACCTTTACGAATATCACGAGATCGATGAAGGAATCGAAAGCCTCGACGCGGTCACCGATGCGGACGTGGATTTTTTCCACCGGAACGGCTACCTGGCCGTAAGGAACGCGTTCATGAGCGCCGAGGTCGACGACATGCAGAACGGGCTCATGGATCTCATCAAGGGGAAGAATCCGGAATTCAAGGGCGTGCAGTTCGAAGTCAGCTACAAGGACAGGCTGCACACGCTGACGGACGACGAACGGTGGGACGCCGTGCGGAAACTCCAGTACTTCATGGGCTACGACCGTCGTCTGACCCGTCTGGCCGAACACCCGAAAATCCTGGACGTCATGGCACGGATCATCGGCGAGGAACCGGCGCTCTATTCGCACCAGGCCATCCTCAAACCGCCTCTGGTTGGGCGCGAAAAACCATGGCACCAGGACCACGCCTACTTCAACCTTCCGATGGGGACGACCATCGTGAGCATGTGGATTTCCCTGGATGAAGCCACACCGGAAAACGGCTGCATGCGTGTGATACCGGGCACGCATCTGCAGGGTCCCAGGGTCCATTTCAAGCGCCGCGACTGGCAGATCTGCGACACGCACGTGGTCAGAGACCGCGTCGTGGCGGTGCCGCTGGAACCGGGCGGATGCCTCATCTGGTCGGGTATGATTCATCACGGCACGCCCGCCAACACGACGCCCCACCGGCGGCGGGCCCTGCAACTCCACTATTTTCCCGCGCGCGTGGAAGCGACCACGTCGCAGGAACGCCTGGCCGTGTTCGGCAGCGAGGGAAAAGACGTCACCTGCTGATACCCGAACAGACCAGCAAACCACATTGAAAAAGCCCCGGTGAATTTCCCTCCGGGGCCTTTTTCGCCTTTGTCAAAATATGGACACCAAACTCCACGTCCTGATCCGAATCCTCCTCGGGGGCCTCGCGCTCTACGTCCTCTACGCCGCCGTCCTTTTCTTCGCGCAGCGCCGCTTCATCTTTCCGCGACACCTGGTCCGGACGCCGCCCACCGACCTGACGGTTGCGCCGGGTTTCGAACGCATCTGGTTGAACACGCGCGCTGGCCGAACGGAAGCCTGGCTGCTCCCGCCCAATACCGACGCGGGCCCCGCTCCGGCGGTCATCGTCGCCCACGGCAACGCCGAACTCATCGACAACTGGGTCGACGAAACGACGGCGCTCAGACGTCTGGGATTCGCCGTCCTTCTCGTGGAATACCCCGGATACGGACGGTCCGAAGGGTCGCCGACGCAGTCCAGCGTCACCGAGGCCTTTGTGGCCGCGTACGATATGCTGGCGGCCCGGGACGATATAGACACGGGCCGGATCGTATTCCTGGGCCGTTCGCTCGGCGGGGGCGTGGTGTGCGCGCTTGCGGCCGAACGCCCGCCCGCCGCGCTGGTGCTGATTTCCACTTTCACGAGCATCAACGCCATGGCTGCGGAGAGATTCTTCGTTCCCCCATTCCTCGCTCGCGACCCGTTCGACAATCTGAAGACACTGAGGAGCTACACCGGGCCCGCGCTCATCGCGCACGGATCAAGAGATTCCCTGATCCCGTACAGCCAGGGCGTCGCGCTGCGCGAGGCGTCCGGGCGCGGGCGCCTCATCACCTACGAAGCGGGGCACAACAACTGCCCGCCCGACTGGCCGGCCTTCTGGCTGGAGGTGGACCGCTTCCTTCGGGAAGAAGGCATTCTCCGGTAGGTCGCCGCGCATTGCAACGGAGAATGCCCGCATGCAGGCCATCGACTTCCACAACTCCTACGTCAGCTGGCGAACGGACTGGGAGGTCCTTCCGTCCAGAACCGCCTCGCACAGACCACCCTGGACGCTGAACGACGTCCGGGTCCCGATCGACAGCTGGTGCAGGCTGACGGAAAAAGCGTCGGGCGAATCGCGTGAATTCGTCCTGGGCGCCAACTGCAAGACCGAACGCGTGGGGGTGCCAAAGGATATCTGGACGAGCCCCAACGCGGATTTCGTGCCGGTCTTCACCAACGACCGGTTTCTGATTCTGAAGACCTACGACCGGGTGGGACGGCGGGTCAGCGCGTACCCGCCGTCGCTCGGCGATCAGCCGGAACGGCAGACCGGCCTGTCCGCGGAGACGTTCGTGTACGTGCGCATCGATATCGCAAGGAACGAGGGACAGGTGATGGGCAACGCCGACGACGTCATCCGGGCCGTATCGGACAACGGCCAACTCGTCGCCCGCACCGAATTCGCGGACGAGCGGTATGCAGCGACCATTGACTATCCCATCCGGACGATCAACACGAACGAGCGGGACGGATTCTTCCAGACGGATACCAGCCCACTTCTGTTCCCCGACCTGAATTGGGATCCCGATGAGTTGATTGAGGGCATGGAACTCGCGTTCGCGGCCTTTAACTCACCGGACTGGATCGAGTTTCTCGTGAGGGTTCCGACCCCGCTGACCGGCGACGTCAGCGTCTATCACTACGCCAGGTCCGTCAGACTGGACTGCGTGAACACGGTGATACGGATATAATCGTGCGAAAGACGTCTTCTGGAACAACGCGGCGGCGCTGTTCGACGTGACCGAGGATTGAACCTCCGACGGTCGAGTCGGGCGCACCAGGCGACTCTGATAGTGCGTCAGGCTTGGGCGGTCAGGAGAGACAACGGGTGGGGCGATTGTAGGGAAAATAGATCATCTATGCTGAGACCCACCACTAATTATGCAGATTTAGAATTAAATAAAGCCTGTTATGGACACATCCGGCTTTCTAGACCCGCTCTCCTGTGCAGGATACGACCGGATTGCATTGAGTTGACATGATCGATGTACTTGGCTATACTTCCCACAGCGTTTTTCGCACCACCAACTGTGTCGAATCTCTCAAAGAGTTTATAGAACGACGGATTTGTAATCTGAGGCTATGGAATAACTTCAACCAGCAATATCATGAGTCGGCAACAACACGTGCATACTTGAGCCCCAATTACGGAGGACCAAAGTCTTCCGCTGAGCTTTTTGCAAATCCACAGGCGCACGCAGGCTTCTCGACTTCACAGGACATCCAACGCGCCTTTGACGCTGACCGAACGCGTCTGCTGTTTCAAACTCAGATGGAACCTGCCCTGAAGATTTCAACGTGCCAGTTATTTCCAATCCAGTGAGTTGAGGTAAGTCGTAGTGAATTCGGGAGAAGGCCCTGTCTGTGTTTCGGTGATCAATATGAAGGGTGGCGTAGGCAAAACCACAATTGCGGCGATGCTGTGCTACTATGCGCCATCCAATCTTGATGTCCTCGCTATCGACCTCGATCCACAGGCCAACCTTTCTCAAGCACTAATGGGAGATACTCGATATAGGCAATTTCTGGACAACCAATCCCCGTCAATCGTCGAAATATTCCGAGGCTACCAACCTCCAAGCCAAGACACGGGATCGCCAGGATTGTTGGACTCTGAAGGCGTTGTCGTAGACACGTCTCGATTAGGGGGTCCAAATGTACGAGTCATTCCTTCCAGATTTGATTTTTCCGACAATCTGATAAACTCGCTGAAGCCTGATGAAACTGTTCTCGCGCGGTGTATCGCAGAGCATTTTCAGGACAAAGACGTCATCATTATAGACTGTGCACCTACCGAGTCGATATTCACGAGAGCCGCATACCATGCATCTCGCCACGTTCTCGTTCCTGTCAAGCCCGAGTATTTCGCGACAATTGGGTTTCCTTTGCTGAACGACTCCCTCAGATCCTTCAGAGACAAAAACCGTGGACATCAGATAGATGTGATTGGTGTTGTCATCAACAACTCATCCTATCATTACAGTGGAAACCAAGGTGGTCCTGAAAGGCGGGTCGCCTTAGAAGAAATACACGAAGAGGCTGAACAAAGTGGCTGGCACGTATTCGAGAACGAGATTCCCCTTTCCCGTGGCTTTCCAAAAATGATGCGAGGGAATTTTTCTCGCCTTGGAGACGCCGGTCAATTCCGTTTTTTTGCGGAGGAGTTCTTTCAGGCGTTAGGGTTTGACCAGGATTGAGGAGGTCGGTTTCTATGACCAAAGCTAATCTTAAGGAGGCGCTGCGCGGGTTGGTTCATCAGTTTGGATTCGAACAGGTTGGCAGGTCCTTGCGGGAAATTCGCTACTCTGAACTAGATGAAAACCGTTCGAAACGAGCCGACGTGTTGAGTCGAACTGTTAGCGCGAAAAAGGCTGAAAAAAAGAAGCCAAAGGTAAGCGCACCGGAGTATGTCGAGAAGATGAAACTTGGCGCGGACAAGGAGCCAATAGTACTTGAACTTGCTACAAGATTTGAAGGCAAGGACTTCTTGCCAACATTTGGAGATATTGATAATTTCTGCCGGTTCTATGGGATTGATACGCCCGTGTCCAGGTCTAGAGCGAGTGCCATTCCGAGAGTCTTCAAATACATAGCAACAATGGATACTGAAGAAGCCCGGAAGATTCTGGATTATGGGATGTTTTCGGGCCCCTCCCGGCTTGGTCCCATCTCGGATGCGATCAGGAACTACGGAAGTGCCCGTCGAGCCACTCGGGTTTGATTTTCACAACCGTACATTTCCGCCATTCAATTTAGCGATCAGATATTTACCCATTTGCCGACTTCCGGGGTAATACGTGGCGGAACCGCGTCTTCCGTCGGTACGAGGTATGTTCGGTGTGTACGTCGCAGGAGCAATATTCGGATCGACCCTGTAATTGACCTTCATACTGGCGTTAAAGAACAGAGAATACGCCAAACACAAAGAAGCCGAGGTTTTCACCTCGGCTTCTTTGTTATCGATTCTCTCTTGGTTCGGGCGGTGGTTGTGGCCTGGATGGCGGCTGTGGAGCTGTTTCAGGTCTTGGAGGGGGCGCTGGTCTTGGGTTATCGGGATTACGCGGTGGCCTAATCGCCCTTTCTTATCCGCCCCTTTTCCCCATCATGCCTCCCGGATTGAATATTGGTCTACCAGCGAATCGTCCGCTTCTCGTTGGCTTTTCCTGTTTAATTTATCGTTCACTGATATATCTGCCCAACCTGGAATGCTCGTCGCCCTCTCACCGGCTTCAATAAGGTCCATCAGTACTTCGTAGGCCTCTTCATTATCGATGGCGTTGTTTTCAATCTTTGACCACAACGCTTTGTGTTTGTCCTGCAAATCGAAACACATCACGCTGACCGCGTGAAGACTGGCGGATTTTCTTGCATGATTCCCAAGTAAGCCGAATACACTGACGGCAATAATGCCCAAATCTACCACGACTTCAGCCAGCCTGCCAATATAGTCCGAAAACATAAAGCGACCAGCCCCGGCGATTGCGCACAGCGCAAGTCCAATCATGATGGCATTGTGTCGCCTGCGATAAACCCGAGAAAGCTTATCGTAGTATCTGGCTGCCCTTTCCACGTCCAGATACTCGTTCCAGGCCATCCTTCGTGTCGTGTCACTGACCATCGAAGCTCTCCGTTTTCAACGACATCCCGTCACTACAGTGAAACACGGGCCTCATCCTCTCAGCCAAAGGTACCGGATCGACGGCGGCGAGTCAAGCCATTATCCTTAGATACCGACTCGGTACCGGAAGCTGTTCAATCCGGTAGGCAGATCAGCCGGTTGACTCAGATTTAACTCCGAGAGAAAGTCGCCCCAGTCTACATTTGCGCCGAGTACGCGCTATCGTTCCCCAAGTCTGAAACGCACCGACGCGCGATTCATACTCCGCCCTGTTGGTCATTCAACAGTCGTATTCGCTTTACGATTTCGTCGATGTCGGGCGAATATCCGTCTTCAGTGGAAACATGGATTGTCGGCAGGTCGAAATCGGGCGGCGTATAGTCCCCCGGAGGCGCGGTTTCGCCGGTTCGCCTGTAGATTTCAACGCGTTTGTCGCCGTGGTAGAACTCCCGGTCCGGATCGTCCAGGCCTCGCTCGAGGTGGCGCCTGGCAGCCACCATCCCATCGACGGTGCAGACCACGAAAACCGGCATACACAATTCGAGGATCCGGGGGATTCTCGGCGCCCAGACCCTGTGCTGAAACGCCGCCTCGATGACGACGGAGATCTTCGCGGCGAGGTACCGGTTCACGATGTCGAAGAACAGATCGGTGACCAGGCTGTTGGTATCCGCCGGAAGCCGATCGTGTTTCACGCCATAGGTGTTGACGTAACCTTCCTTGATCCCGTCGCGGCGGATCACCGGCATCCACAGCCGCCCGGCAAGTTTCCCGGATAACGTGGTTTTTCCCGATCCCGGCCGACCCGTGACGATGACGCAGGTGGGTTTACGGCTCATGTATCTACGGCTCGAAATAGGTTGAAGAACAGACCGCGTTCAATCCACCGGCAGTCCCACCCTCTTCCCCTCCTCCAGGTCCATTGTCACCGCACGGAATTGAAAGCCATATCGCTCGACCCCGTCACTTCCCGCGCCATCGCCCGTATCGAGCACCAGCACCGTCGCGCCTTTCAGGTCCGCGTCCGCGCGAACCTCGTACGTGCCGTTTTTCCGCCGTCCGAACCGCACCGTGCGCCGAGCGCGCTCCCACGCGTCGATCTTGGCCGCCGTCCACCACGGCATCCCCCTGTCCCTGGTGTATCCGACGATTTCCCTGAGCCCGCCGCGAACGGCCGGCTCCCGGACGTGCGCGGGGTGAAACAGGAAGTGGGCGATGCCGTGGTGCTGAAAGGCCCGGTCCGCGAAACAATGCGCCAGGCGGGTGGAACATCGCTTGTGAATATCCTGTACGGTCAGGTTCACCTCCAGGACGTCGATCGGCGGGCCGCCGGGCACATCGTCGTCAATCGGAAACCACGGGTGGCACCCCCCAAAGGGGAACCCGTTGGTATAGGGCGTATTCGGCCCGCGGCTCTGCTCCAGGGTGATGCCCAGGCGTTCGCACCAGCGGAAGAACTCCAGCCGGCCCTGCCAGCGGAGCGTGTGGTTCTTGTTCGTCGTGACCGGCCGCCCCGACGCTTCCGTGACCGTTTTCAATTGTCCGGCCAACTCGTCAAATCCCCATCTCAGATGAGCGGTGTCCGGCTTCTGGTCGTCCGATGCCGTGTGCCAGGTCTGCGCGTCGTAGTGCAGGGCCACCTCGGAACCGTAGTCGTGGATCGCGCGGTAGAACGCCGGTTGATAGTGCCCGGCCATGATGCACCACGTCGTGTGGATGTCCGCCTCTTGCGTCAAGCGCAATAGAGACCAGCCCAGCGCTTCGTCTCCGCCGTCGGAGTCGTGGGACATGTGCGCGATCGCGGGCAGGTTGTCCGGCCAGTACCACAGGACGGGCAGGGATACGCCGACCTCCAGGCAGGCGTAGAGGACCGCCTTAATGATGAGCTCGCGAAACTCGTCCGCTATCGGCTCGAGGAAGACGAGGTTTTCCTCCTCGCCCGGCACGGGCGACCGGTCGCGGTCCAGGTCCAGCGCGAGTCCCTGGATCACGTCGATCCGCGTGGGACCCGACGCGGGGGATATCGGGCGCCCCTGCTGGATATGCACAACCGTGCGGATGACGTCGGGACCCACGGCGATTGCCAGACCCCTTCCGGGCCGATGCGCCACCACCCCGTCGCTGGCGCCCATTACCCTCGCCAACGCCGTCCCATCCACGGCTTTGATCCTGCGCCCGCCGAATCCGTGCAGACTGCTGGCGAACCCCGCCGTTACCGGATGGTCGTTCTGCGTGACCTGCACGTATCCTTCCGCCATGTCTCCCCGGTCCGTCGCGCCGAACACGCTGTCCAGCCCCGACATGCCGCCCAGGCCGATCAGCGCGCCGCCCGATTCCACAAATCCTGAAAGCAGTGTCCGCTCCGACTTTGAAAGCGGCATATGCCAGGGAAGCAATACCACTCGATATCCATCCACAGCGGCCAGGGGACGTTCGATCTCGTCATAGGGTATGCCCGCGTGTGCGAGAATCTCCCGGATGTAATACCCGCCGTAATAATGCGAAGCGTCCGGCGCCGTCTGTCCATCCGGATCGGTCACCACGCACAACGGAAGGTTCATTGACAATCTCTTGGTTAGCAGCGCGTTGATAAAGTCAATCCGGTCTGCCTGCCTGTGCGTGTCCGCCTGCCTGCCGAGCACGTCTCGGCGCAGGCAGGCACGCAGACAGGCGCGTCTTGTCTTCGGCCACAATGACTCGGCCTCGCCTGCAGAGCGACTTTTTCAACGGACTGTTAGTGACTGGGTCGCCGGAACTGTGTTTCACGGTGCCCCAGTGTGCTGGCGCAGGTTTTCAGGAATGGAAATCGTCAGCGTAACCTTCGTCTATTGCTCCGCCATTTCCTTCAACCGGTTCAATTGTCCGTCGCTGCCCAGCGCGATGAGCACGTCTTCCTCTTGAATCGTGACGCCCGACAGCCCGGCCGAGGCTGCGGGATCGACCCGGGGTTTTCCGTCCGGTCCCTGGATGCCCACGACAATCGCCCCGGATTGCTGACCGATATCGGTCTCCTTCAGTTGCCTGCCCACCAGGGGCGACCCCCCGTCCACGTGAAACTGCTCCAGCCGCATCGCCGCATCGCCCTTGCCCACGACCACGTCGAGAAAGTCCACGATTGACGGCCGCAGCAGTACCGACGCGATTCTCCGCCCCGCCAACTGGTAGGGCGACATCACCCGGTCGGCGCCTGCCGTCAAGAGCTTTCCGATCGTCCGCTCCTCCTCCGCCCGAGCGACGATCGTCAGATCGGGATTCGCCTGCCGTGCGGAAAGCACCACGAACACGTTCAGGGCATCCTCCCTCAGCACGGCAATCAAACCCTTTGCATTATGGATGCCGGCTTCCGCGAGAACCTCGTCGTCCTCCGCGTGGCCCTCAACGAACAGGACGGTTTCGTCCCGTCCCAATTCTGAACGTGCTGGATCCTTGTCCACGATTACGAAGGGCATGTCCGCCCGCTTCAGTTCCTGCGCCACCTCCTTGCCGACCAATCCGCCGCCACAGATGATGTAGTGATCTTTCAGGTTTGAGACCAGACGTTTCATTCTGCGCCCCCGCATGGCGTGGATAATCTGACCTTCGAAATCGAAACTGATAAACGTCGTCACCGAATACCCGACGGCGACAAAACTGAACATCAGAAACAGGATCGTGAATCGCTGACCCATCGGCGAAAGCGGATGTACTTCGCCATAGCCGACGGTCGTAATCGTAATCACCGTCATGTACAGACCTTCCCAGAACTTCCATCCCTCAATCCACACGTAGCCCAGCGTGCCGCCCAGCACCAGTAATACAGGAACCATGAACGCGATCGCAAAACGAACGAGCGGCGGCATCTTGCAACTCCGGAAAAAAACCATCAACCGGAAGACGGTGACGAGGAGCACGATAGTGGTTCGTACAGCACGACGGACACCTCAGGCGGTGTATACGAAGCGAACCGGTTTGTCCTGCAAGAACGAGGGGACGGGCTCAGGGGGCAACTACGGAGTCTCTCACTGTCCGGCGTCGGCGTTTGCGACCAGGACCGGATCGCTGAGACCGTAGGCGTTGTTCCGGACTCGCGTCCGTCCGTCGGACCGCACCGACAGTTCGTCCGGTCGCTGGTAAAGCCAGTTATGGTGGACGTCCACGCCTTCTTCAGGAACGCCGCGCACCACGACGGCCGTCTGCGGGCAGCGGAACGTGTTGTGATGCACCCTCATCCACGTACCGGCGACGTCGGTTCCGTCTTTCCGGTCCCTTCCGCCGTGCATGTCGAAACAATGGCTCAGCGACTCGCCGATTTCCACGTTGTGCCGCGCTTCGTACCCGCTGCCGGATCTGCCGGAACCCGCCAGCGAGTGCCGGTTGTAGTCGAACCGGTTGTGCTCGATCAGCGAGAATGCCTCGTCGTGGCTCACCCCGTATCCCAGGCCGTTGTATTGATTGTGATGGATGAAATTGTGGTGGACGTGATGCCCGTCACCGGCCTTGAGATAGACCGCGGCGTGACTCCAGCCCGCCAGTTCGCAATTGTCCACTTCCAGGCGCGGGAATTCCGCGTTGATTCCGTCGGAAGTCGGGAACCTGTAATAATACTCGTGCCCCCTGCCTTCCCGAAAGGAGCGGTTATGGTGCTCCAGGCACCGCTTGGGGTTGGGGCCCTTGATGCGCAGACCCGTGACACGTACGTCCGGGCCCATCACCCGGATCAGGGGTCTGGTATCGAACGTATCGCTCAGGATCATGCCGCCCTGCGATCCGTCCACGCCCCGGTCGCCGGCCAGCGTGACCCCCTCGGGAATCTCCAGGACGAGGGACTCGATGTACACCCGCTCGGTGCAGTCGATTTCCGCCTCGCCATCCACCCCGATCACGTCGCCGGCCTTCGCCTGCGCCAGGGCGTCCAGCAGGTCGTCCAGCGTTGACACCGGATCGGGTAGCGGCGATATCGCGTTTGCATACCCCTCGCCCCCGCCGATAGGGCCGCGCTCATCCGCCCGTGCGCCGCAGGATTCTCCTGCAATTTCGGTCCAGGTCTGTCCCAACGGTTCCATTTCGCTACCGAACATCGCCAGCCTCCTTTTCCGTGCGGTCATTCATTCACGGCAACCACGTATCCCTTCCTGTTATCGACCACGTTCAACAGCGGCTCGCCGTCCCGGAACCGCCGCACGTTTTCCGCGATCAGTCCGATCCGCCGATCCTCGATCCGGTCTGAATGCGCCGCGACGTGCGGCGTGATCATCACATTCTCCATCCCCCACAGCGGGTGCCCTTCCGCCAGCGGCTCCTCTTCGAAAACGTCCAGTCCCGCTCCTGCCAGTTCGCCATTCATGAGCGCCCGCGTCAGCGCGGCGAGGTCCACCACCTTTCCCCGCCCGATGTTGATGAAGATCGCGCTCGGTTTCATCGCCCGCAGCGCCGCAGCATCGATCATCCGGTCGGTCTCGCCGGTATGCGGCGCGCTCAGCACGAAGAAATCCACCTCTCCCAGCATCGCGTGCAATTCGTCCACGCCGTAAGTCTGTTCTACGAATTCCGGTCGTCCCTTTGGGGCCGGATCCAGGGCGAGTACGCGCATGCCGAACGCGTGTCCCCGTTCGGCAACCGCCAGCCCGATGCCGCCCAGACCCAGCACGCCGAGGGTCGTGCCCGCCACGTGGATGACCGGTACGTGCTTCCTCTCCCAGCGACCTTCCAGCTGACTCCGGAAATATTCCGGAATACCCCGGGCCAGGGAAAGCAGCAGCGCAAACACGTGCTCCGCAATGACGTCGCTATAGATCCCGCGCAGGTTGGTGACGGTCACGTCGCTTTCATGTAGTTCCGGGAAATAATACCCGTCGAGGCCCGCGCTCGTCGCCTGAATCCACCGCAGCCTTGTTCCCGCGGCCAGCAGTGCCGGCGTCATCCGCCCGTAAAATGCGTCCGCGTCGCCGATCAGTTCCAGCGCCGCCGCCTCGGACTCCGCTTCATGCGTCTCCACGCCGATTTCGCGGATTCGCCCCATCCAATCCGGACTGAGCGCCGGCCAGAATACCATTTTTACCGCCATTTCAGAGCTCCTCCACCGGGATGAACGCACCCCTGTCGTCGATCATGATACGTGCCCAATTCTGCTCCGGGTCGTGCGGCCACGCGACCAGCCAGCCCTCTCCAGCCGCCTGTGTCAGCACCTGTTGCCGGACTTCGAACGTCGTCCTCGGATACAGGTCGAACGCCATGATGTAAACCGGGTGCACGTGATGCCTCGTGGGGACCAGGTCTCCAATGAAACAGACCGTCTCGCCGCCGCCCTGTATCAAGACGGACTGATGTGCCCTCGTGTGTCCGGGAGTCAGGACCGCGCGCACGCCGGGACAAATTTCCGCATCGCCGTCCAGAAACGCGAGAACGCCCGCTCGTTCAAGCGGAACCAGGTCCGTCGCGGCGTGGTAGCCCCTCACCGTCTGCCGGTCCGCGCCCAGGGCGTCTTCCCACTCCTTCCGCTGTACCGTGTACCGGGCGTTTGGAAACGCGGGTTCAAATCCGCTGTCTGTGCGAACCGTCGTCCCGCCCGCGTGGTCCATGTGCAGGTGGGTGAGCACCACGCGGTCCACCGCCTCGGACGCCACGCCCTCTTCGGCCAGCGCCTCGATCACGCCGCGGGAGGGGTCGGCGCCGTATATGGCCCTGTATTTCGGCGACAGCTTCGCGGCGCCGATGCCGGTTTCCACCAGCACCGTGTCCGTGGGGGTTTCCACCAGCAGGCAGGTCAGGCCGAGTTGAATCCGGTTCCGCTCGTCGGGCGGTATCTTCTTTTCCCATATCGACCGGGGAACCACGCCGAACATCGTGCCCCCGTCGAGACTGAACCGCCCGGCGTCCAGCGCCGTCACACGGATATCTCCAATGATCCGCGATTCACCCTTTCGACTGAAATTGCTCACCCGATTCCAACTGTGAATGGACTGCGTAGGGATTGAGGGCTGTCGGCGATCCCCGACTCAAGGCCGCGGGTTCGAACGCTGTCATAATGCAGGTATCAACGACGGAAAGTCAAGGGCAAAAGACCGGAGGTACGGTCATTGGGCGATCAAAGCGTATCCACCGGATCTATGCGCAGGTTGATGATGACGGCCGCTCGTTCGCGATGTGACCGCGATTCATGTGCGACAATGGTGCCGATTTCGCCAATACCCCTTATTCCCGCCAGATATCACGAATTCACGCGCAAAGGCCGATTTGGAGGGGTATTTTTTTAGGATTCGGCTTGAGCTGTCACTATTATGGTAGGAGCCAGAGTCGACGCGGGAATGTTGAAGCGCGAACCCAAGCCTCTTCTTAAGAGCGGGAAACCTATGATTGGAACGGAAGAACTACTTGTCCGGAAAGTTCTGTCGGGCGATAGGGACGCATTTGAACCGCTCGTTGAGCAGCACAAAGGCACGGTTTACGCTCTGGTGGTGGGAAAGACGGGCGACTTCGTTTCGGCGGAAGACATCGTCCAGGAGACCTTCGTTGAGGCATTTCGGCAATTGAAATCCTTGAAGGACCCGGCGAAGTTTCGCGCGTGGGTCCGGGGTATCGCGATGAATCTTTCCAATGAGTGGATTCGGAAACGCAAGCGGAACGTACCGATTGATGATCTGGACGATTCGAAAGAAGCGGCCTTTCAAAGCGAAGTTCTGTCGGAGTCTTTCGTTCGATTGCCTGCGGCGCCGGACAGCGACTTCGAAAAGGAAGAGATGCGGAACTACGTGCTTCAAGCCGTCGAACGACTTTCCGAGAAGTATCGTGAAGTCGTGCTCCTGCACTATATGGAGGGCCTGAAGTACAGGGAAATCGCCGAGATGCTGGACGTCCCGGAAAGCACAGTGCTCGGCAGGCTCCAGGTGGGTCGCGATCAGCTGCGGGAAGAGTTGCTGCCGATTGTCGAGGAGACATTGAAGGAGCAGCAACCGACGTCTGAACTGACAAGGAAGGTAATGGCTGCGCTGCCGCCGATGCTCCTGTTGACACCGGATTCGATATGGGCGAGTGCAAAGCGTTTCTTTGGCCGAAGTCCATACTGGCGAACCGGAGGTATCCTTACGGCGGCTGTTGTGGGAACGGGGATCTACTATTCCGGTTTCGTCGCCATTGTCCAGTGGGAAAACGAAACGAGAACCGATTCGCAGCCAGGGGCGACCGCCGCACCGATGGCGATCGAGATTGAAGAAGGCGACGTGTCCAACCCGGTCAAACGCCCCAAACAGGCGGAAGTAGCCCTTCAGCAAAGCGCAAAGAAGGGAAACGCAAATGGGCAGACCGAGAGGGTCGACACCACGAGATCCACGCAGCAACGCAAGGTTTCAACAGACAATCCCGCAAGGCCGACGCTGACACTGTCCCATTCGCCGGCGGATTCCGTGGTGACGATCAATTACACCATTCCGGAGTCTGCATCGAGAGACTCCGTGCACGTGGGACTCAAAGTCTACAATATGTCTGGAATGCTGGCTGCATTACTTGTAGACGAGATCCAAAGCGTAGGAAGTCATACATTTCTACTCGAAAAACGACCACTGTCGGACGGCGTTTATTCTGCTAGTCTCACCTTGAACCGTTCTCGAGCGCCTGCCGCACAGAAGCGTTTCAGTCTTTTCTGGGCGGACAGACCTTAATGGGAGGCCCGAATGTTGAAATCAATGGTAGAAATGAAGTGTCGACATAGTCAACTTACGGAAATCACTGTTCTGATTCTGATTGCGATATTACTGAATTCGGTCGCTTATGCAGGCGCACCGACGTATTCCGCGGAGGAACAACGGCGCTTTTCACAGGCGACAATGAAGCTTGCAAGCGCAAAAGAAACAGAAGAGCACTGGGATGGGGTACTCGCCCTTGAAGCATTCCGCACAGAGTATCCGCGGACGAATTTGAAGGTGGATGTGCTGGAAAGGTTGTTTCTTCACTACAGCATGATTGTCGATGATCCTGGTTTCCTCCTTCGTCTGGCAGAGGAAGCTATTGCGTTACAGCCGAATCGAAACGGTTTATACAGACAGATAGTAACGACTTTTGTTGACAAGGAGATTTTCCCCAGTCAAACCCTCATATTTGCGCAAAAGTCACTGGCAATCGCGGAGAACATATATGCCAACGCAGGTGACAATTTCCAGCGAGGCATTATCCAAAGACAAGGACTGTTGAGCCAGGCTTTTCAGATGGCGAATCAGCCAGAGGAGGCATTGAAGGTAATCCGGCACAGCTTGCAGCAGGTGGAGTCACTGCCCGTGACTGCCTTCCCGGATCAGGCAACCCGCCAGAAAACCGAAGACGGGATTCGGCTTGATCTGCTGAGGCTCTACATCAAACAGCGCCTTTGGGATCATGCGTATGAATTGGCATGTGACCTTCTGAAGAGATCGGTGACCCGCGAACCCGTCTACGAACTTTGGAGCAGAGCGTACGTAGGGAAATACGGTTCTGCAGACGGGATCATTTACGCTTACGCGGATCTGAAGGCCGAGATTGAAGAAATGCGCAAAGCGCGGCTGGTTGAGAAACGCGTTAGGCGACCGGCGCCGATGTTTAAATTGAAGACCTTGACTGATGAATCAATGAGTTTAAAAGCGTTAAAAGGGAAGGTTGTGTTGATCAATTTCTGGGCCAGTTGGTGCGGTCCATGTCTTGAGGAATTGCCTCAACTCGAAGCTCTGACGCGTATATATAAACCGGAGTCGGTAGCGTTTCTGGCCGTCAATCTGGATACGCATGACGACGAGGAGAATCGGAAGGATCTGGTGTTGAGCACAAAGGCACGTTTGGCGCCCAGCATGACCTACTTGATGGGCAATGATGAAGTGAGGCGTAATTTCGGTTTCGATAAAATACCGTACACGTGTATTGTAGATCGGGAAGGGTACATCCGTTACGAAAAAACCGGCCTCAGTAGCGATTTCAAAGCAACAATGGCAGATCAACTGTCATGGGTGATCGGCTTATCTGAAGCAGAATGACGGAGGGATTTCAGGAGGAGAATTATCGACGTGCTGGGAAGTACGGCGTAAAATATCAAATACCCAAACCAAACCCCTGGACAGAACGAGTTCAGGGGGTCTGGTTTTTTCTTTAAAAGTGGGTCGGTTAATCAACCAATAGATTACCCAATGTAAATTGGATATGTAGTCCCGCGATGAAATCCAAACCTCAAATCGTAACTTCCAAAGGGCTCCATTTTGCCGATCATGGTTGGCCTGATTAGGTGATTGTGCCGCTTTAAACAATGCTTCTCTTTTGCGTCTACTTCAGGTCACTGGACGTAAGCGGAAAAAAGGTCCTTCCAGACGACGTTTACACCCCGTTTCGGAAGGTTTCGTCTCAGTGCCGCGTTGTGGTTTTTTCACATCAAGGTAATCGGCGAAAAAGCTGATTGACCGTCCGAATCATTCGATTGAATGCAAATAACACCATCCTTTTATCCGTCAAACTCCCTTGAAACCAGTGGTATTTTTCTTTATACTGTAAACGGTACCAATCACCACCCAACGCAGCTACTAATAAAAGAGCAATTCTAGGGAGAGAGAGGAGGTGAGCTATGGGCACTAGTGTTCATATTGTGCCTGACAATGGCCAATGGTCGACCAAAGTGTCGGGAATTAGGGTCCCATTACAAACTCATAAGACACAGGCTTTGGCAATTAGGCATGGGAAACGAGTTGCGAAAAGTCTGAGTACAGAATTAATCATCCACGGTAGAAATGGCCGAATAAGAGAACGCAATAGCTATGGTGGTGATCCTTATCCACCTATCGGATAAATAGTAGCTGCGTTGGGCATATTTCAAGGACAGAACCAATGTGCATGGCTACTACGTATTTTCAATCAGCTATTACTCAACAATCAATCAGTGCCTTTACAAGACAATTACGTGTACTCTTAAGAGAACGACCAAGGGAAATTCATATTTCCATATCTACAAGCGGGGGACTAACTAGCTGTAGTTTGGAACTTTATAATTTCATAAAGCAAAAACACCCCTGTCCTATTTTCACCCATAATGTCGGCAATATCGAATCTGCAGGGATCGTGATTTTTCTAGCCGGTGTCCACCGCTATGCTTCTCCCACTTCTCTTTTTAAGTTCCACGCCAACCAGTATTATTTCAATAATGAAGCATTTAACTCCAGTGAATTAATGCAATTGTGCGAAAATTTGGAAGATTATGATAATATGGTCAGAAAGCTCGTTTGTGAAAACACTAAACTTGATCAAGATACCGTAATGAAATACATGAATAAGGCAAGAGTAATAAGACCGCAAGAAGCACTGGAGAATGGATTAATACACGAAATACGATAAAGTTACAGCACACGATAAATATCAAAACCCTCCTTTCCCCTACGTGCCAATATAGAGTGAGACAACTCCCCCTTCGAGATTAATGTCGTATCATGGGCGGAGAGGAGAACAAGAGATGAGGTCAAGAACCGATGTTGTAGGCAACGGCAGCAAGGGGTCTCTGGTTGTGGAGGTCCCGCGCGGGACCTCCACAACCACGAGGCCGGATCCGGAGGTGCCGGCGCGTGCGAAGCGTCGCCGGTTCACGGCAAAGTACAAGCTTCGCATCCTGGAAGCGGCGGATGCGTGCCGTGCCCCTGGCGAAGTGGGCGCGCTGCTGCGCCGGGAGGGGTTGTATTCCTCGCAGTTGACGCAGTGGCGTCGTGCGCGTCGTGAGGGGTCGCTCAAGGCGCTGTCGAAGCTGCGGGGACCCAAGGGACATCGCCGCGACGAGGTGGCCGTCGAGAACCAGCACCTGCGCAAGGAGAACGCCCGTTTGCGTCGACGATTGGAACAGGCGAACACGATCCTCGAGATCCAAAAAAAAGCCTCCGAGATCCTGGGTGTCCCCCTGAACCGGCCAGCAGGCGACGACGACGTATGATCCGTGCGGCAGAACAACTGGCCCCGAAGGTGGGCTTGGCTTCCGCGTGCCGGGCCCTGGGTGTGGCGCGGGCTTCGGTCTACCGTGCGCGTCAGCCAGCCCCACGCACGCCTCGTGGCGCGCGGTCCTCGTCGCCACGTGCGCTTTCCCAAAACGAGCGCGCCGCCGTGCTGGACATCCTGCACGACGACCGCTTCGCAGACCAGGCGCCACCGGCAGTCTACGCCGCGTTGCTGGAGGAAGGGCGGTATGTCTGCTCGATCCGGACCATGTACCGTCTGCTTCACGACGCAGGGGAAGTGCGCCAGCGGAGACACCAGCTCCGTCATCCACGTCTGGAACCGCCCCGCTTGATGGCGGATGCGCCCAACCAGGTCTGGACGTGGGATATCACGCGGCTGCCAGGACCACGCAAGTGGGTGACCTATCCCCTCTACGTTGTACTGGATCTGTTCTCACGCTATGTCGTGGCCTGGACGGTCGCCACAAGGGAGAGCGCCACATACGCCAAGCGCCTGATTGCCAACGCATGCCAGAAACAGGGCATTCAACCCGGACAACTGACGCTGCACCAGGACCGCGGCGCACCCATGACGGCCAAGACCTTTTCGCAGTTGCTGATGGACCTCGACATCCTGGCCAGCTACTCTCGACCCCGTGTGTCCGATGACAACCCGTATTCCGAAAGCCAATTCAAGACGCTCAAATACGCGCCTTCATACCCCGGGCGCTTCACCAACCCGCAAGAAGCACGCACCTATTTACAGGCCTTCTTTCCCTGGTACAACACACAACACCGGCACAGCGGACTGGGCTTACTCACGCCCGATACCGTCCACCACGGGCTGACACAGCAGTTTCAAGCCGCCAGACAATCGGTGCTGGACCAGGCCTATCACAACCACCCTGAACGATTTGTTAAGGGGCATCCTCGTCCACCACGCGTTCCAGACCAAGTCTGGATTAACCAACCACAGAACACCATCGAATGCCATCAGTTGCTTCACTAAATTCCAACGGGAGGTGTCTCATTTCTATTGACACGTTCCGTTCCCTTCTCCCTCTGCGTTTTTTTATAGTAGTTTTTACATCCGTCCAACCTCTTGGGTGCCTGGTCCTGACCCGTTCAGAAGTGTGGACCGGCTATGCGGCTTGAATGAACGTGCGTCGCATTCCTCCATAATGCTCACGAATGAAAAGCGTCGTGCTATCCACGGCGTGGCGACACCGCCCTTGGACGTGCGGAACACGACGATTTTTCCGGCGATCGATTGACCATAGAGCGGATGCGTCTTCCGGCTGATGATGCTCGAGTACCGGTCATAGTCGTACCGGGCGATGAAGCCTTCCTCGCGGACCGGAGCGATCCCTTCCGCGTCAGATCCTACCGCGCGTCGTTACCCCTCAATTAAGCCGGTCGGCGCGCAGCGCGTCTTCCCACTCCCTCCGCTGTACCGTGTACCTGGCGTTCGGAGATGTCTGTCGAGGATGGCGGCAAGGAAGACACAATGAAGGAGGGACACCAGTGTGTATGGTTCGCGCGTACGCTAAATTGAGCTCATCATATCCTTTGCCCGTATTTCTGATCGCCGGGGCGCTCATAGTGGGTACTATTGCCGGGTGCGGAGGGGATCGCGTTTTGGAAGGGGTACCGGATGATGAGCGCATTCCCGAGAGGCCGCTGCGATATGCAGGGAAAGTGGCGCTTGAATTGCGAGAAACCATCGAGCTTGTGTTCAATGAGGACAAGCCTGAGATCGGGTATGTTGGGTGGATGGGTATTTCACCTGAGGGCACGTTGATGGTTACGGATTGGGATAACCATCAGGCGCACGAAATCAACTACCGGGACAATAAGTACATTCGCTCATTCGGGCGTACAGGTAGAGGTCCCGGGGAGCATTTATCGGCTCACCAAATGACGATAGATCCTGAGCGAAGGGTCTATCTCGTTGATCCGGCTCGAGGACAGGTCCTCCGGTATGATCGCACGGGCCGATATCTGGATCGGACCGAAGCTATCGGCGTAACGAAGATTCACGCCGGTCCTGAGGGAGGGATGTTCATTCTACGCGTAAACTCAAGTCTTTTCTTGGAATTACAGCGCCGAGATCCGGCGACGTTGGGAGTTTTAGGCAGTACACCGCTTTCCAATCAAAATCAGAGTTTTGTGTCGTTTCGGATGAGAGGAATGGCGCATTTGAGCTATAACGCTTCGATGCAGGTGTTTTATTATCTCGGCCCGAATGACTACATGGTCAAAGAGATCGATGCGATAACAGGCGAGATTACCGCGAAATTTGGCCGGCGCCCTACGGGATTTGTTGCGTTGCCCGATCGCTTCCACGATATCGGGAGTGGAACTGTTGACGATTTGAGACAATTGGATATTACCAGTGTAGGATCTATGACATTGGTTGAGGATCGATATCTGTTCGTCTCCTTCAATAACCCGGGTACTATAATGAACGAATGGGTCGTCTATATGATAAATCCGTTCGGCCCGTTTGATGTGTTCGATCTGGATGACGTTACGATTACAAGCCTTGAGCCATTCAGGGACCACAGCGGTGTGCCGATGCAAGCCATCACCTCTGCGCGGGAATCTGTATTTATTTATAGACCGCCTCGTAGAGCAATTGCGGACAAATCCATCGGTACGATAGAAATATATGCGGTTACGTTGGACCTGAATTAAGGATGGCAAGATCGAGATTATGTCGGCCGACGAGACCAGAGAACTCGTAAAGGACTTGAAGAGGAAACGGTCAAAGAGGCGTCGTCCTTAGCCGATTGACCGCTCCCTCACCACCTCCACAACCCCGTCAGCGGGGCGCATGCGGACGGAATCGCCGGTGCGGATGTTCGCGAGTGGGTCGGGTTCGAGTTCGCGCATCAGCGCCACGTCGGCCAGCACCGCGCTCTGTACCATCACCGGATTGGTGCGCCCGAAGATGAATCCCGCCGGACAGGTTCCCCTCTCCACCATGTCCAGCATCATCCACGACGTGGCCACGCCGCCCCTGGACGTGCGGAACACGACGATTTTTCCTGCATTCGACGAACCCCCGTAGAGCGCGTGTGTCTCCCTGCTGATGACCCCCGTGTGCCGGTCATCGTCGTACCGTGCGCTGAAGCCTTCCTCGCAGACCAGCGCGATGCCTTCCGTGTTGGGTCCGACGTCCGGATGCCCGCGTAGCGCCGTGTTCTCGGTCATCGCCCGTACTGATTGAAGTTGAACTCGCTTGCGAGGCAGGATACCCCCGCTACGGTCCCAACTTGATCACGCCGCAACCAATTCTTGCTCCCGCGTTTCCCGAAGGTTGCGAGACGAAGTCATCCGGCCCCGCGTGGACGACGATCGCCTTTCCGACAACGTCGATATCCGAACCTGTGTTCATCTCCCAGAGATTGGTCGTCAGCTGGAGTCTGCCGGCGCCTTGCTCGCTGGCGGTCAGATTGCCGATGTCACCAAGATGAAACTCGCCTTCTCCCCATTTTCCGTGGGCTACGCCGGTGGGATTCCAATGCCCGCCGGCCGACGTCCCGTCCGGCGCGCTGCAATCGCCTTTCTCGTGGATGTGCACCGCGTGTTGGCCTGCGGACGCGTTGTTGAGTTCGACGACGAAAGTGATATCGTCGCCGGTCCGGGTGAACACCGCCTTACCGGTCAGGCCGCTTGCGTTCGACTCGCCAATTATCGCGGTCGCCTGTTCAGCCGTTCCGGCATCGTAAACCTCAAGTTTGCCATCCTTGACAATCAGGACAGACGGATTGTAGACCCCGTCTCCATTGGCGTCAAAAGAGAACGAGCCCAGCACCGTATCCAAATTCCTGGTTTTGGCCAGTGCGTCTCGAATCGCGCGTGAATCAGAGGACTGCGCATCGGCCAGGGCCTGCGCCAGGATTTGCACGGTGGCATAGGACTGAGCGGCAAAGACGTTCGGCTCTACGCCATATTTCGCCATGTAATTCCTCACAAACGCGCGATTGCCGGGCGTGTCAGCCGTACTGCTCCAGGCCGTAAAGGCAATCACACCCTCGGCTGCGTCGCCCGCGCGTTTTATTTCGTCAACGGTCAGCACCAGGTTGGCGAGGAAGCGAACCTCAGAGGGAATACCTAGTTGCCGAGCCTGAATCAGGAGTTCAGTCATTTCGATAGCCTGAGACGAGATAAATATGGCATCAGGATTCAAGGATCCGAGGCGTTGGAGTTGCGAAGAAAAATCAGTATCGCCGGATTGGAAGGTCTCGGTGCCGAGGACTTCGATTCCATTGTCGCTAAGGGCATCTTGCAGCACCGCTTCGCTACTCCGAGAAAAGAGGTCGGCTTGATCGAATATAGTGGCCACCCGCCGATAGCCGAGTTTCTCGCTGGTTATCTTAACGCCACCGGGGATGAGCCGATCCACCGTAAGGCTGGCACGGAAGATAAAATCGCCAATCGCGCTGAGGCCGCGCGCGGCAGAAGTCGGACCGATCGCCACGACCTCATTCGCCTGTGCGATGGGGAAAGCCTCTTTGGCAATGGTTGAGGTGCGTGGTCCGATGATGGCGGGTACGCGGTATCGACGAATCAGTCTGTTAAAGGCGTCGACGGCGCCCTCTGGCGTGCTTCGGCTGTCTTCAACGATGAATCTGATTCTGGCGCTGCCGAGCAGGGCAGAACGGTTGATTTCATCGAGAGCGAGTTCAGCGGCATTTTTCAGCGCTGGATTGCTCGAACTGAGACGCCCGGTCAGATGCGGGACCAATCCAATGGGAATTTCACCGCCAAGACCCGTGAGCTGGTACTCTCCGGTGACCTGTGCCTTCCCCCTGATGGGCAGGTCAATCAGGGAACGGTAACCACCGTTGATCGGGATACTTGACCAGCGGCCGATCCTCGTCCCATTCAGGAACGCGCGCGCCCGATAGTAACCCGTCGCGGAACCGGCGATTTCAATCCTCACCTGACCTCCGCTATCGGTCACCCCCGACCATTGAAAGTTCGGGGCCCGGCCTGAGACAGCCCGCGAGAATTCGACCGTCGCGCCGTCTACGGGCGCGTCCTCCCGTAACACGGTCGCCACCACAATTGCCCGGGTCCCGTCACCGACGGCGACCTTACTCAGGACCGGCGGATTCTGTTCGCCGGACCCGGACGACGTCGTTATACGTTCGCCGCCGCAACCGCACACGATACCCGTTACGAGCGTCAGGACGACGATACCGCGAATTCCGTTTGGCATGGACGTCTCCTCCCTGTAGAGTGGTCTCGGTTTTTGATCGTTGGACGTTCAGGGGAGACGCCAAGAGCGGGAATCCCCGTCACAACGATCCGCTTGTGTTCTATCCCGAAAACACCTGAGCGTTCTTCAGGCACTCATATTCTCTCCGTCTCCCCGCCTTTCGGGTGTTTCCGGGTTTCCACTGTGTCTCCGTGTGGGCTGATTCTTGTTTCTGGCTGACTGCTGAACGCCAATAGCTGACAGCTGTTATTCGATTATTTTCACCATATCGATGAGGTCGCAGGTTTCCCCGGAATCCATCAAGACCCAATGCGGCCGGCGGCCGGATTCGACGTAGCCGACTTTGCGGTAGACGTGGACCGCGGAGACATTGGCGGACCAGACGGTGAGGTACAGCCGGCGCGCGCCGATCCGCCGGGATTCCTTCTCCAGCGCGCCCATCAGGCGGGCGCCGATGCCGAGGCCTTGGGCGCGGGCAATCAGCGCCAGGCCGATCGTGCAGTAGTCGTGGCCGCTCTTCTGCGTGAATCCCTCGCCCAGCAGGACGCCTTCCTGTTCGACCAGGAGGGTACTCGACCGGAGCTGCTTCAGGCCGACCAGGGCCTGCGAGAGTTCCCGGCCCCCGGAATCGGCGTCGAGTTCAAGACGCCTGCACATGACTTTCTCACGCGTGAGCGTGCGGTGCACGTCGATGAATGCGTCCAGATCCCGCCAGCACGGGTACCGGAAACGGGTCTCCGTACCTTCAATCAGGAAAGAATCAATGATGCGGCCTTCTTGCATGGCTGGCGTCCGGGACGTCGTCACAGGAATTGTCACAGGGGGAATCGCCAGACCAAAATAACCCATTCGTGGCGCCTGCGCAAGCCCCGCGGGACCTGTGTAAAAGTTCGTTTTAGGGCTTGACGCGTCTGTTTTCGGGTGTTAAAATGCACTTCTACCGGAACCATGGCGGTGTCCGCTTTTCGGAGAAAGGGATCTGTGAATGAAGACCTATCGTGTTGCAATTGTCGGACTGGGACGCATGGGCAGTACCATCGACGAGGAAGTCGTGGGCTATCCGTCCATCACGTTGCCATATTCGGTCGCCGCGTCGTGCGTGGCGAGCGAGCGATTGGAGTTGGCGGCGGGTTCCGACCTTCTGGAAGTGAAGCGGCGGGCGTTCGGCGAGAAGTGGGGCGTGGAGGCGTTATACCAAGACTATCTCGAGATGATCGAAAAGGAAAGGCCGGACGTCGTGGCGGTGTGCACGAAGGGGGTCCTGCACGCCGAGATGGGGGTGGCGGTCGCCCGGGCCGGAGTGCCGATGCTTTACCTCGAGAAGGCAATGGCGTGCTCCATGGAGGAAGCCGACGCGGTCCGGGACGCCTGCAGGGAACACGGCACGGTCTTCAATACGGGCGTCCTGCGGCGGTTCGACAATCGTTACCATGCGGCCAGAGCGCTGATCGCACAGGGCGAAATCGGCAAGGTCAACGTGGCGCTCCACTTTGCCCGTTCGAATCTTCTGCACGGTCATGTTCATTCGATGGACACACTTTCCTATCTGCTTGGCGATCCGAAAATCGCGGGGGTGCGGGGAGAGCTTCTTCCTGATGACCTGGCGATAGAGAACAACCGCCTGGACGACGATCCGCTTTCGAGGTATCACCTGGAATTCGAAGACGGGGTGGAGGCCTGGACCATCCCGGCGGGCCACTGGGAATTCGAGGTGATGGGCAGCGAGGGAGCGATCCGATCGCGGAACAATGGGGTAGGATGGGAATTGCGCAAGACCGAACCCGATCCGGAACATCGTCCGTCCGTGGAAGCGGCCGCGTTTCCGGAGGTGGAACCGCGAAGCGCCGTGGTCGCGTGTCTGGAGGACCTGGTGGCCGCCCACGAGTCGGGAGAGCCCTCGTTGGGCAACGTGGAGGTCACGCACCACGTTACGGAAGCGTGTTTCGCCGTGGCCGAGAGCCACCGCCGCAGCGGGGCGCGGGTGGCGCCGACGGAAGTGGATCGAGGTCTGTATATTTTTCATGTATGAGGGGCGCGCCGCGCCGATACCGGAACGAGGGTCTATGACGATAGCGCCGTTGATTTCACCGGATGAATTCGTGGGACTCGAAGGGATTACCCATCTCTGTACGGGAGGAGAGAGCCCGTGGCTGAAGGCGCAGCAGACGGTCTACAGCGAGTTTGCGCGTCTGAAAGGCGGAGGATACGACGGGCGGGGCGAGATTTATGAGATCGGAGACCGGTGCCGCGGCCGCCTGAGCGAATTGTGGGGCGTGCCGTCGGAGCGGATCGCGTTCATGCCGTCCGCGGCGGAGGGAATCAACTGGCTGGCGCGGGGGCTGGACTGGCGGGACGGGGATAACGTGGTGACGACGAACCTGGAGTTCCCGTCGGTCGCGTACGCCTGGAAGCAGTTGGACCGCCTGGGTGTGGAGGTGCGGATGGTGCCGCACCGCGACTGGTTTGTCCACGAGTCCGACCTGTTGGCGGCCGTGGATTCGCGCACCCGGGTCCTGGCCGTGAGCCAGGTGAGTTTCTATACGGGACAGAATCTGGATATTGAGCGGCTTTCCGAGGGAACGCGGGGCAGAGGCGTGCTGCTTGCCGCGGACGTGACGCACGCATCCGGCGTGGTTGGGGTAAACGCCGGAATAACGGATATGACCGTGAGCAGTTGCTACAAGTGGATGCTGGCGACGCATGGCGTAGCGCCGTGTTATCTGAGCGAGCGGGCCGAGGATCAGATAGGCACGACGTGCTATGGCTGGAGGAATCTGGCGGTGTGGCCCGCCCAGCGCGCCGAGCGCCATCCCGAAGTGGACGAAAAACCGATGCCGGACCGCATGGAGCCTGGAAATCCGGCCATGATGGTTGTGATGCACCTGGACAAGGCGCTGGAGGTGTTGACGTCGGTCGGCATCGATCGGATCGATACCCATGCGCGGGACATGTCGGAGCAGGTCAGCGCGGGGCTCGAGCGGCTCGGCCTTCCGGTGATCAGCCCGAAGGAACGCAAGGCGCGGTCCGGAAACACGTGCTTTGCGGTCGACGACGCCAAGGAGTTGGAGATGCGGCTGGCGTCGCACGGGGTGCTGTGCTGGGGCGAATACGGGCGCCTGCGGGTATCCACGCACTTGTACAACGGCAGCGCGGACGTCGACAGACTGCTGGAAGTCCTCGGGCGACTGTGAGTCGGGCACGGCCCCCGGGCGCGCGGCGGTCGGGTTTTCCGAAGGAGAACGACAGATGATGAAACTGGGCTGTATGTCGCTGAGTTACAAGGACCGGTTCGGGGCCGGAACGATGGACCTGGAGGGGTTTATCGACCGGGCGTACGAACTGAGGCTGGACGGGATCGACGTTCATACGCGGGCGTTTGCGTCCACGGAGCCGGCATATCTTCGGGAAATCCGGATGCGATGCCTGAAGCGGGGGCTGGCGATTTCCTATATAGGCGTGAGCAACGATTTCGGCAGGCCGGAGCCAGAGCTCGCCGGCGCGGTAGCAGAGGTGAAGGAGTGGGTGGACGTGGCGGCCTTTATGGGGATACCTATGGTGCGGATTTTCGCCGCGTGGGTGCGCGGCGGCGCGACCGAGGAGGAGGTGTGGGCGCGGATGATGCCGTGTATGAAAGAGGTCGCTGCCTACGGCGAAGAGAAGGGTGTCGTGCTGGGTCTGCACAACCACAACCACGGATGCGTCACCCGCACGGGAAAGGACGTGCGTCGCATCATCGAGACCGTGGACAACCCGTATCTTTCGCATATCCTGGATACCGGTCAGTACGTCGGGTCGCCCGGCGCGAGCGGCGCGAACGGCAGGGAGGACCCCGCGCTGGACTTTTATGGAAGCATCGCCGAGACGGCGCCGCTGGCCGTGCACGTGCGCGCGAAGATTTACAGGATTCAGACCGGGGAGGAGGCCTGGCTGGACTACCCCCGTATCTTCGAGATCCTCAGGGGCGTGGATTTTAACGGCTGGGTTTCAGTGGTCTATGAAGGGCAGGCCGTGGAGGCGGAGGAGACGGCGGTTCCGAAAGCGGTGGACTATCTCAGGCGGTTTGTCCCGGGAGGATAGTGCTCTCAGATTCCGATCAGCCGCGGGCGCGACGTCGAGACAGCGGGGATGACCGGGCCATCGACGAAACGCCGGATCAGTCAGGGGGACCGGGGCAATGGCCCAGGCGCGTTCAACGGATCATCGGAACCGTTCGGAAGACCCCATGTCCGCCTGCCTGCCGCGCAGGGCTTGGCGCAGGCAGGCGCGGGGCGGCATCACCGCGCGGTCTGTGGTTCTGGGCCTGTTGACGGCGGCCGCGTCGGCCTATTACGGGATTGCCGGCTCGATGGTGCTGCACGTGGGGTCGCTGGTCAAGTCGAACTTCCCCGTGTCCCTGATTCTGGTGTTTACAATCTGGGTGATCATCAATATGGTGATCGCCCGGATTGCGCCTCGCAGCGTGCTTTCCCGCACGGAGATGATGGTCATCTTCGCGATGACGTGGATCGCGGGAATGATGCCCGGGGTGGGATGGACGGGGTATATGACGGGGGCGCTGCCCGCGCCGCACTTCTTCGCGACCCCGGAGAATCGCTGGGCGGAACTGTTCCTCGACGAGTTGCCGCACTGGGCGTTTCCCGAGCCCGTACCGGAAATTGTGGACCGGTTCTATTTCGGGTTGCGCAAGGGGGAGTCCGTTCCGTGGTCCGGGTGGCTCGCGCCGGTGGGCTGGTGGCTGGCGGGCAGCCTCGCCATGGTGGGCGTGGCTTTTTTCGTAACGACGATCTTTCATCGCCAGTGGACCGACGCCGAGCGGCTGACCTATCCGCTGGTCAGTTTTCCCACGGACCTGACCGAAGGGATCGGGCGCGGTCGCTGCATTCCCGCGCTCTTCCGGTCTCCGGTGTTCTGGCTGGGCTTTGCCTGGACCGCCGGGATCATCTGCTGGAATATCATCACGTTCTGGTACCCGCAGGCGCCGCGCGTCACGCTGTTCGATTCGGTGAATACCAAATGGATGGTGGTGGCCCAGAATTTCCCGAGGGTCTACTATCGGATTCTGCCGCTCGTGATCGGTCTGGGCTATCTGTGCCGCCTCGATCTGCTGTTCAGTTTCTGGTTCATGGGCCTGCTGGCGGTGGTGAAGGTGGGCGTGATGAACCGGACCGGATTCACCGTGGGTATGGCGGGGCAGCCCTCCACGGGCAATGAAATCGTCAATCTGGAAAGCCATGGCGCAATGACGGTCCTGGTGGTGTGGTCGCTCTGGATGGCCAGGCGGCACCTCGTCTACGTGTGGAAGAAGGCCTGGGAAGGCGGCGGCGAGGGCGAGGGGCCGGTGTCCTATCGGACCGCGGTGGCCGGGCTCCTGGTCTGCGCGAGTTTCGTCTGCGGATTCTTCATGGCCGTGGGCCTCTCGTTCAGCCTTGCCCTGGGGCAGATGACGTTGATGTTCATCGCGTATTTCACGGTGGCGAAATACATGGCGGCGACGGGGTTCGGGTATCTCGTGCCCGTGGGCGGCAAGGGCGGCTGGTGGCTGAAGTCCGTCACCGGCACGGCGACGATGGATACCCGCAACCTGGTGGGGTTGGGGCTTCTGAACAGCAGCGTCTTTTTCGGAGGGGGAAGGCTGCAGACGATTCAGATGCTGCCGCACCACCTGAAGGCGATGGACCATCTGAAAGCCCGCCGGGGATGGATCGGCGGGACGGTTTTTGTCGGATTCGTGGTCAGTTTCCTGGTTTGCGTGGGCTTCATTGTGTATTACTGCTATACGGAGTCCGCGCTGTTCCTGCGGTCGTGGACGCTATGGGAGGGGCCGCACGGCATATTCAACGGTCTGGCAACGTCCATCGGCGAAACGGACAGGACCGTATTCGACTCGCAAAAGCTGGGGGTCTGGCTGTTCGGCGCGGCCGAGGCGGGCCTGCTCGCGCTGCTGCGTACCTGGTTCCCGTGGTGGCCGCTCCATCCGCTGGGCCTCGCGTTCCAGTATACGACGGGTCCCAGATACTATGTGTTGAGCATTATGCTCGTGTGGGCCGCCAAGCTGTTGATCGTGCATTACGGCGGGCCCAGGCTGTATGAGAAGGCCAAGCCGTTCTTCTACGGGACGGTGATCGGGTATTGCGCTGGCATCGGCATCGCGCAGGTGGTCGACCTGATCTGGTTTCCCGGCCATGGACACGGATTTCATAATTATTGAAAAAAGGCAGCAGTTGGCTATCAGCTATCAGCGGTCAGCGTGAACAAAAAATCAGCTCACACGAAGACACAAAGACACAAAGGAAATCCGGAAACACGCGAAAAGCAGGCAATCACGAGGGTTGCCCCTACAAACCAGGATTTAACGATCAGCCGTAAGATGAGACCGGCTCGCGAAACGGGTTTCTGATTGGCAACCGGGTGGAGGATGACAGATGAAGGTCTTGTACCTGAACGTACCGGATATGCTCCAACCGTGGTACGACGATTTCAGGACTGAGGTCGGAGGCGACCATACGGTCTGCCTGTACGATCCCGCCAAACCCATGTCGCCGCAGTTTCAGGACGTGGAGGTCGTGGTGGACCAGGGGGGATCGGTGGGCACTCGAGCCCTGATCGACGCCGCGCTGGCCTCGCGCGTAAAGCTCTGGCAGGTGCTGGGCACGGGGGTGGACCACGTTGACGTGGCGTATTTTCTGCAAAATGGCCTCACGCTTGCCAATACGCCCGGCCCGTTCAGCGCGGTGGCGCTGGCGGAGCACGCGATGTTCCTGATGCTCTACTTCGCGAAGCGGTTCGACGAGCACGTGCGAAATATCCGGCAGAAGGTGTTCTACTTTCCGTTGAGCGAGGAGCTGGCGGGGAAGACGCTCGGTCTCGTCGGGTTGGGCGCGAGCGGACAGGCGCTGGCCGCAAGGGCGAAAGCGATGGGGATGCGCATCGCTGCCGTGGACGCAATGGATATCCCGCGGGAAAGGCTGGAGGACCTGGGCGTGGAGGTGTTTGCGCCGCGCTCGGAACTGCATACGGTACTCGCGCAGGCCGACTACGTGTCGCTCCACGTGCCGCTGACGTCGCAGACGCGCCACATGATCGACAGCCAGGCGCTGGCGGCGATGAAATCCACGGCGGTGCTGATCAATGTGGCAAGAGGGGAAGTCGCGGATGAGGCCGCGCTGCTCGAGGCGTTGAGGAGCAGGCGCATCCGGGGCGCCGGACTGGACGTGTTCGCGGAAGAGCCGCTTCCCCCCGACCATCCGTTCCTGCAACTGCCCAACGTCGTCGCAACCCCCCATACCGCCGGCCAGACGTACGGAACGTCGAAGCGGCGGGGAGAGGCCTGCGCGGAGAACGTGAAGCGAGTCGCGCAGGGGTTGGAGCCGCTGCACCGGATTACCGGGGTGGGCTGAGGTCCGCGCGCAGGATGTAGACACCGGTACGCGACTGTAATCACAGTCAACCGGACCGCCCAGTACTTATACAAATACACTTGACAAACAGTACAGCCTTGTTGTAATTTTTCGAATGTTGCGAAAAAGACAACCAAGGGGGAAGTATGACAAGTATCGCTTTTCCACCAACAGTGATGGCATTCAATCAGGGGATGGCAGGCATTGATGTACCTTGGGTTAGCGGGGAGGTTAGAGAAAAAGGCGTCAAATCCTTTGTCAAGATCGCGAGTGAAATGAACAGGGATACGAAGCGACATATCGCGTTCCTGCGAAACACGTACAAAGAGGCGGTTAAGTATCCCGATAGAATTAAGCGCCTGATGCCCTATCAGGACATAGACGCGTCCGTCGAGTATATGGAAAATATCGAGGAAATGTTAAAGAACAGCCTGAAGACTTTCGGCCGGCTTCTCAATAGCGCCGGGCCGGAAACCGACAGCAGGAAGGTAGACGCGCTAAGTTCTTTGATAGAATCCATTAAAGCGATGATTGGAATGTGCCAGGACCTTCGATGGCATGTGATGATTCACGAGGCTCAGAACGAACCTGCGTCAGAAAACGTCTGCGAGTCGCCGGAGGAATTTCTGAAAAAGCTGTGGGAATGATGGAATGGCAAACCACCAGCATTTGCCGATCAGATTGGAAGAGCCGAGCAGGAGATTCGCCAGACAAGCCCGAAAGTTGCCCCCGCAGGTACGAGAAAACCTATCCGATACAATAAAGGAACTTGCAACCAATACACTGGGAAAAGGCAGAAGATTCGAATCAGTGGCCGGTTACGATGATGTTTTCAGCATCAGGTTGGACAGAAAGTATAGAGTAGCCATAAAAATCCTCGACGCCGGGATAGGCCGCCTTCTCATTGTCGGGAAACATGACGTCGTATACGAGTCTCTGAATCGCGCCAGGTAAATCCACGCTTAGATTTACGCTCCTTTATTGTTCCACGCCTCCTGCACGACTCCCGAATGTCATTCACAGTCAAATCTGCTCAAGCGTCTCCGCGACCCTCAACAAGTCTCCGCGCCCTTTCTCTACGTCCCACGATTCTAAACACCCTTAACCACCTCTGCCACCTGCAACCTGCATTCCGACGTTACCCCCCCGGACAACAATCATCGTCGCGAGACGATGATGGGAATGTACCTATCTTAGTTGAAATAGAAGAGGCTCCGATGTAAATTGGATACAGTAGTCCCGAGTAGAATACTGTATCCTCATACGAAAGGAGCCTGTAATGAGCAAGGTATCATCGAAGTCTCGTGAAGTCAAGTTGAACACGGAAGGTGTTGTGAGTTCCAGGGCGGTCTCCGCAGGTATGCTGGAGGATGTTGACGTCCGTGTGGCCTTGATCCAGTCGCTGATCCCTCTGGGTCTGGCCGCCGTGGAAGAAATCTTGCAGAATGAGGTCGCCGCGTTGACGGGCAAGAGATACAGTCGTAAAGCAGACAAGGCCCCGAATCGCCGGTGGGGCGTGCAACGTGGATCGGTGTATCTATCGGACCAGAAAGTGCCCGTGGCGGTACCGAGGGTGCGCGACGTGGAAGCCAATGAGGAGGTGCCTCTACAGGCGTATCGCCGCTTGCAGCGCCCCAGAGACATGGACGAAGGGTTGCTGCTTCGCGTTCTGGGCGGCCTTGCCACGCGTTCTTACGCCAGTTGCGCAGAGGCGGTACCCGAGGCGTTTGGCTTGTCTTCGTCGACGGTCTCGAAGCGGTTCATAAAGACATCAGCGGCCAAGCTGAGGCAGTTTCAAGAACGGTCGCTTGCCGGCTATGACCTGGTGGGGCTGTTTATGGATGGCAAGACCTTTGCCGATCAGCAAATGATCATCGCCCTTGGCGTGACAATCGACGGGGACAAGGTCCCGCTGGGGTTCGTGCAGGCCGCCAGTGAAAATGAGCGCGTGTGCCGGCAGTTTGTCAATTCGCTCATCGATCGCGGACTGCAGTATCACCAGGGGCTGCTGTGCCTCATCGACGGCTCGAAGGGGTTGCGGACCGCGCTGACCAAGGCCCTATCCGGATACGTCGCCATTCAACGCTGCCAGTGGCACAAACGGGAAAACGTGATCGCCTATCTGCCAAAATCACAGCAGGATGAGGTCAGAAAGGCCCTCCACGATGCGTACGACAAGGAGACCTACAACGAAGCCAAAGCCGCGCTACAGGCCCTCAAACCCTCCCTGGCGCTGAGGAACGCATCGGCACTGAACAGCCTCGAGGAAGGGCTCGAAGAAACCCTCACCCTCCATCGGCTGGGGCTCATGCCACAGCTCAAACAATCGTTCCGCACCACCAACTGTATCGAATCCCTCAACGCCATGGTCGCTCAGCGCACACGAAATGTAAAACGATGGAACAACTCCGATCAGCGATATCGGTGGTTGGCAGCCGCGCTGTTAGACATCGAGCCACGACTGCGGAGAATCAAAGGATACCGCTTTCTTCCTATACTCAGACTTGCCCTACAAAAACACCTCAACCTCGATCACGACGCGCAAGAGGCTTTCGCCGCCGACTAAACGCCTCTCCCGTTTCAACTAAAAATAGTACTTGCCCGTCGCGAGTTCTACTATGGGTTGTTATTCCCTTATGGGAGGCATGGTGTGACTCTGAGCCTGTGGTGGTGTCCTGAGCTCGTCCAAGGGTGGCGAAAAGCTGGCTCGTTGACAGACCGTACCGAGTAGCTCATCGTTAACGACGCATTGAGACCGCTGGTTTCGGCGGCCTGTTACAATCTATTCCTTTCAGGAATATAATCTATATTAACTATTCGTTTTTATATTGTATTAAATTCGCCTAGATTGAACCCGGATGTTCTGTGGCAATACACGAATCGTAAAGATTGCAACGCCTACTCGACGGGAACATGGGCAGGCGTGTTAGTAAGTTCATCATACGCAATGACGACGTTTCTGTTAGCTCTGTGCAAGCGGTGCAAGGAGCACAAGCAATACGGCCCGCGTCAGCAATGCAGGAAGGACGAGCCATAACCATCAAACGGATGTGACAATGGTCATGCATAATGGGAGGGCAAGCAAAATGAGGTTAGCGCTGTTAGGAATTTTGGCGATGCTCTGCGGCTGTAGGACGATGGTTCCCAGGTTCTACATAGATCGCGCAATTTCGAAATACGAGGCAGTGGCAGACCATATAGAATTGGGAGATAGCATTGAGCAAGTGTTGGCGATCCTCGAGCCGACACAGGAAGGACTGCCGAGATCCGCGCGCAAAAGTCCCGAAAAATACATCAAGTATGGTGTTAAGGTCGAGATACACTTCGCGAGGGCATCGCGCCAGCCGGACGGCCGTACTACAGATGATGAATTCGTGCCGTATCTCTTCAACGATGGCAAGCTTGTCGGGATCGGCTGGATCTTGCTGGGCGGCCCGACGACTCGGGGGCAAAAAACGCCAAGTATCAATATCCAAGAGCAAGACACCTCAATCGTGTTTTAACGAGTTATAGAGGGCTCCGACATCGCGTAGTTTGCCTCACTTGCCTTTGTATGCACGCGTATACGGTAAAACGAGTCCATTTTGACGCAGATCGGGAAGGACGGGCTTTATGTCTTTGGGTCACTGCAGTGCCGAGGGATATCTGAGGTTTGACACACGCGAGTTTTTCGAGGAGACCGCACGTCTCGCTGTCGATTTGGCCGAAGGAACTGGCGAATCGAATGTGAAATTGCTGTGGCTCCTTATTTTTTCCCATAATTTGCTCCAAAGTGCAATGGTAAATGTCCTGCGTGGAAGTGCCAATGTCGGCGCTCTTGACAAGAAATCGCAAAAGGAACACATCAGGTGGTTAAACGAAACCCGCAACGGACAAGACAGTGCTGAGCCGCCGAGCAAGTCTCGCCTCGCTGACTTTAAGTCCCTCCTGATGCGCGTTCAAGATGGTCAATGGATTTGCCCCCCGTTGCAATTGGATCAACAACGGCGAAAGGAACTGGATTCATTAAACAAGTACAGGAACGAATTCATACACTTTATCGATTGCAGTTGGTCTTTGCATGTTGATGATGTTCGTGCACCAATACTCGCTTCCCTTGAGGTGACGGGCGAAGTCCTGCAACACAATGAAAGCTGGCGCTGGACGTCGGAGGACGGATTTACGCAACGCGTCAACGAGTACTTGGCCAAGATCAGGAATTGTGTTGGAAAATTCGATGCCTGAAATTCTGAGGTAAATTCCTCGACTCGCGATATGGAAATCGAACTCAACCGGAAAGACGTATGGCCCGAGGGTCGCGAATCCACGTTGCCGTGGGAGCTTGTCCGGATGGAAATTGCGAAGCATATCTGGGACAGCCGACAAAGCTCGAAGTTAACGGCATTCGAATACGCCTCTCGCGCCTCGCGGATCCACAAGTGAAGGAAAGGACGATAAATGCCAACAGCGAAAATCACCTGGACGAAGATCGACGAAGCCCCCGCGCTGGCCACCTGCGCGTTACTGCCGATTCTCCAGTCGTACACCCGGGGGTCCGGCATCGAAGTCGAACAGAGCGACATTTCTCTTGCCGGCCGGATCATCGCCAACTTCCCCGAAAACCTCACCGAAGCGCAGCGGATTCCGGACTGCCTGGATGAACTGGGCGCCCTGGCCAGGAAACCCGAGGCCAATATTCTCAAGCTGCCCAACATCAGCGCCACGGTCCCGCAGCTGAAGGCGGCAATCGGGGAGTTGCAGGCAAAAGGATACGATATTCCGGACTATCCCGACGAGCCCCGGAACGACGCGGAGAAGGCACTGCAGTCCCGCTTTTCCGCGGTGCTCGGTTCCGCGGTCAATCCGGTTCTTCGTGAGGGGAACTCGGACCGGCGCGCCGCAACATCGGTCAAAGAGTTCTCTCGGAAACATCCCCACAGGATGATGCGGCCGTGGCCGGCGTCCGGGTCCAGGGCCCGGGTTGCCCACATGACGGGCGGGGATTTCTTCGAGAGTGAGAAATCCAGCACGATGTCCGCCGCGACAAGCGTGCGGATCGAGTTCGTGGCCGCCGACGGGAGGGTCACCGCGCTCAAGGACGGGATATCTCTGGAGGCCGGAGAGGTGGTCGACACCGCGGTGATGAACGTAGGAGCCCTCCGGCGGTTCTTTTCGGAACAGATGGACGCCGCGGCACGGGAAGGGGCGCTGCTGTCCCTGCATCTCAAATCCACGATGATGAAGGTCTCCGATCCCATTATGTTCGGCCACTGTGTCTCGGTCTATTTCCGGGATGCGCTGGAAAAACACGCCGCCGCACTGGAATCAATCGGCGTTGATCCCAAATACGGCCTTGCCGACGTGCTGGAAAGGCTCGAGCGCCTGCCGGCAGACGTAAAGGCCGGTATCGAGGCCGATATCTCCGCCGTTTACGACAGCCGACCCGGCCTGGCGATGGTCGATTCGGATCGCGGCATCACCAATCTCCATATGCCGAACGACGTCATTATCGATGCCTCGATGCCCAACGTGGTCCGCGACGGAGGCAAAATGTGGAACCGGGAGGGCGAACTGCAGGATGCGATCGCCATGGTGCCGGACCGGTGCTATGCGACCATGTATAAGGAGATTCTGGAAGACGCGAAGGCGCGGGGGCAGTTCGACCCCTCTACAATGGGCAGTGTGTCCAACGTGGGTCTGATGGCGCAGAAGGCTGAGGAGTACGGGTCCCACGACAAGACCTTCGAAGCCCGCGGCGCCGGAGAGATTCGGGTCGTCGACCCAACCGGGAAGGCGCTGATGGAACAGAGGGTCGAGACCGGAGACATCTTCCGGATGTGCCAGACCAGGGATGCCGCGATCAGGGATTGGGTCGGCCTGGCAATAGGGCGGGCGAGCGCCACCGCCGCGCCTGTGGTGTTCTGGCTGGACGAGCGCCGGGCGCACGATGCCGAAATCATCGGGAAGCTGAACGCCTGTCTGCCGGACCACGACGCCGCGGGTCTGGACGTCCGCGTGATGAAGCCGCAGGACGCGATGCGGTTTTCCCTGCAACGGATACGTCGGGGGGAAGATACGATTGCGGCAACGGGCAACGTGCTGCGTGACTATCTGACGGATCTCTTCCCCATACTGGAACTCGGGACCAGCGCGAGGATGCTGTCGATCGTCAGGTTGATGAACGGAGGGGGGTTGTTCGAAACCGGGGCGGGCGGATCGGCGCCCAAGCACGTCCAGCAGTTTCTGAAAGAGGGCCATCTGAGGTGGGATTCGCTGGGCGAATATTGCGCCCTCGTGCCCTCGTTTCGTCTGATCGCCGAAACTGCCGCGAACGCAAAGGCCACCGTGTTCGCGGATACGCTGGACCGGGCGATTACGAAGTACCTGGAGAACTCGCGGTCTCCGTCTCGCAAGGTAAATGAAATCGACAACCGGGGCAGCACCTTCTATCTCGCCATGTACTGGGCGCAGGCCCTCGCGGAACAGGACGCCGACGCGGAACTCAAAGCGCGGTTCGGGAAAATTGCGGGAAAGCTGGAGGAGAATGAGGACCGGATTACGGCGGAACTGCTTGCCGCTCAAGGCGCCCCGGTCGAACTTGGCGGCTATTACGCGCCAGACCCGGAATTGACCGGCCGGGCCATGCGTCCCAGCCGGACCTTCAACGCCATTATAGACGACGCGTAAACTGCGACCTGAGCGGCCTGCGCTGGCTCCGGAGAGCCGGATCGACGGGGTCAGGCGCCGCCGCTCCGTTTTTCCCCTCGTAGACCTTTGCCGCGCTCAGCGCTTCCTGCAAGGCGGCCAGCGGCTGATCCGCGCCGGGGTACCGGTCGGCGTGCGTGGGGCCGTTTTCCAGCTTGAGCACGCCGCGCGGGCAGACGGCCGAGCAGATGCCGCATCCCACGCAGGACGCACGTACGATGTTCTCGCCGCGCTGGGCGTACGCCCGGACGTCGATGCCCATCTCGCAGTAGGTGGAGCAGTTGCCGCAGGACATGCACTGGCCGCCGTTGGTTGTGATGCGGAAACGGGAGAAGAAACGCTGAAAGATTCCCAGTATAGCGGCCATGGGGCAGCCGAAGCGGCACCAGACCCTGCTTCCCATCAGCGGATAGAAGCCCACGCCGATAACGCCGGAAAACAGGGCCCCAACGTAGAAGCCGTACGCGCTGGCCAGCGGGCCCGAAAGGCGGCCGAAGACGCGGCCCTCGGTGGCGGAGTTGACCCAGAGCGCGATGGTGGTGACGGTGATGAAGATAAGGACGGAATAGATGATGCCCCGTTCGATCCGCCACGAGCGGGTCGTCTTGCTGGACAGCTGGCGGAAGGGATCGCCCAGGGTCTCGGCGAGGCCGCCGCAGCCGCAGACCCAGGAGCAGTACCAGCGTTTTCCGTACAAGTACGTGAGTACGGGCGTGGCGATGAAGGTGGCCACGGCGCCCCAGAAGACCATAAAGACGCCGAGCGCGCCTGGATGGCTGGTCAGGCTGTCTACCGTGGAGGGAAAGAGGTAGTCGTATTTGAGCGGCCAGAAGTAGGTGAAATAGAATTCCGGCTGGTTGAAGCTCTTGAGTAGCTGCGGAATGAGAAAGGCGAAGCCGAGCTGGAAGAACATGACGGATGCGGTGCGGATGATCTGGTAGCGGTTATGGCGGTACTTCATGAACATGCGTACGCCGAACACGAGGATGGCGAGCGTGTACAGGAAACCATAGAAGAACCAGCGGTCCGCCGGACCTCCGGCCAGGGCGTGGGACAGAGGGTCCACCAGTCTGACGCCGCGTTCCAGGTACTCGGGCCACCAATAGAGCACGACGTAGAATCCGGTGATGGCAATCCCGAGGCCCCATCCGATAAGACCCAGATGGGTTGCACTGCCGAACATGATGCCGTCGTGCTTGATTCCCGGGACGGTGTTCCTGTATGCGAACCAGAAATACGCGGCCGATCCCAGCACGATGAGGCCGAAGCTGAGCAGGATGCCGGCCCAGGTGCCGGAGAGCGGACCGAGCAGCGTGACGATGAGGGCCAGGAATCCGAGCGCGACGGCCGCAATGGAAAGCCGTTCCGGCCACGACGCCGGAGGCGTCGGTTGCGCGGGCGGTTCCTCGAATCCCAGCGTTTCCTCGTCGAAGTCGTAGTCCAGGGTGGCGGTATCGATCATGACATTTGCTCCCTGAGGGCGGGTACGATGTCGGATTCGTGCCGGTCGAAGAACTCGGGGTCAAAGTTGGCCTTCGCCAGGTTGTCCAGCACGAAGTCGACCGGGCGCTGTTCCGAAATCCAGCGTTCGCAGACGTCGTGGCGGTAGCGGATGCCCATGAGGTTGACACCGATCACGCCCTCTTCGGCGTATACGATACGTAGCGACTGCAACTGTTCCGGGTGTCGCCAGAAAAGATTCCTCTCGCCAGGCACGTTGAGGTTGACGCGGCCGTAGACCTGGTATTCGAGGTCCAGAAACTTGGCCGAATTGTACCAGATGCCCGGATCGTAGGTACGGTCTTCGCCCGCGAGGACGTCGCCCGCGACCTCTCCCTGTTTTTTGCCGGTGTACCAGACCTGCTGGAGCAGGTTCCGTTCGCCTCCGGTGACGATTTCGGCGCAGTCGCCGGCGGCGTATATGTCCTGAACACTGGTCTGGAAACCGCGATCGACAAGAACGCCCCTGCCGGTTTCGATCTCGGAGTCCCTGACCAGGTCGATGTTCGGAGAAACGCCGGCGGTCAGACCCACAAACTGGCATTCCAACCGCTCGCCGTCTTCGGTAACGACGCCGCAGACCCTGCCGCTTCCGTCGTCCAGAATCTCCTTGAGGCTGGTCTTGAGTTTCAGGCCGATGCCCTGTTCCCGGATGATCTCGTTGATCATCCCGGACTCTTCCATCGGGAGGATGTTGCTCCAGTAAGACGGTTCGCGCACGAGAAAGGTCACGTGAATATTGCGGGAATGCAGCATTTCGGCGAGTTCGATGCCGATGAGGCCGCCGCCTACAATCACGGCATGGCGGGTTCCGTTCGCATTATGGTAGAGGCTTCGGAGGTCCTGCAGGGAATAGAGGCCCTGGACGCCTCTGAGGTCCTGTCCCGGCCAGCCGAATTTGTTGGATTTCGAGCCGGTGGCGATGAGCAGCTTGTCGAAGTGGAAATCACCGCCACGGTGGAGGGTAAGGCATTTCCGGGCCGCGTCGATCCCGGTGACCCAGTCGCGGCGCAGGTCCAGCCGGTTGATGGACCAGAAGTCGTCTTCGAAGGGTTTTGTGCCCTGGTAGGTCATGTGGCCCATGAATACGTACATCAGGGCCGGCCGCGAATAGTGGTATTTGGATTCGCCGGAGATGAGCGTGATGCGCCAGTCGGGCTGTTTGCGCCGCAGCCGGATTGCCGCGGTCACGCCGGTGACGCCGTTGCCGATGATGGCGACGTGCACGGATGCGCCTCCTTGATTTCCCCCTGACGGAGGAGGTCGGCATTCTGCTGACTCCGTCTGTCTATCGGGATCCCAACGTTCCGTCCGACCATTGAGCGCCGGGAACGAACGGAAATTAACCAATGGGACCGGAAAGTCAAGGATGTATACTCCTTCTGATTTCCGGTGAAATCTCATGTTCTTTCCCACAATCCCTCACGTCTCCCGTCTTACGTCTAACGTCTTCCCGCCGACCTACCCCCTTTCCCCCTCCCACGGGAAGGGGGGAACGGTGATCCGCTCAGGGTGTCCTGGTTCTGCTTCAAGCTGACAGCCGAAAACTGACGGCTGATCGCTAAAGGCTGTCCTCATCATACAGGTGTCAATCGGTCTACAATGGAAATTCCCGACCGGAGGACTACCAGAGCAGAGCGCGTTGATCCGTCCAGCTACGCGGATCGATGTTCCTCCGAGGGTGTCAGGGCAGAGGGTTACGTGCATCCTGTAAGTGTGTTCGCGCTATGCCTGTGGCAGGCCCCGCCTGCCTGCCGGCAGGCAGGCGCCCAGCGGCGACTTTTGGTTCCTTTTGGTCGCTTCAAAAGGAACCCGCCGGAGGCAGGGAATTTGGGGAAAAGGGGATATTGAATTTGAAGTTGATTCTTGTCTTCGCTTCAAACTGACCGCTGATCGCTGTTCTTTCCCTTTACGTCGGAAAGATCGTACACCCGGAAGGCGCCCCAGTGCACGATCGACGTGGGCGCCTCCTGCGCCTCGATTCCGCGGCGCTTCTGCATCAGGCTTTGCCTCGCCCTCACGTCTCCCGGATGGAGCGTGATGGTATCGATGCCTTCATCCGGAAGGTTGGCAAAGGAGAATACGTCTGATCCGCCGTGTGTCATCGGTTCGTCGTCGATCCGGAGCCGAACCGTACCGCGCCGGATGTCCCACTCGATCCTGAATCGGTAAACTCTCCCGTCCGCAACGTCCACGACCTGATCGAATTCGGTGATGCCCTCGGCGGTGCAGATGATTATCTTGCCTCTGAGCAACCCGAACTGGACGTTACCGTACTTGATGATGCCCTGGTATTCTTCCAGGATGAGGCAGGATTCCAGATTGGTGTCGGCCGGCTTCATCTCGAATGCGACAGCGCCCGCTTTCAGCGGTGGGATGCGGACTTTGACATAGCCGTACTTTGTGGCCGTCTCGAACCACCGGTAATCCACAGGACGCATCACGGTCTCGCAGACGTTGTCGTCCGGCATGCCGTCCGGCGGTGGAGCAACCGGCGCCCAGTGCAGCGGGAAGGTCTCCCGGAATGCCACGTCGCCGCCCTTACATTCGGCGTACTCCTTCAGCCGGATGAGACTGCCGGCTTCTACCGTCTCCGTGACCAGTTCGATCCTGCGAATTTCCTCAATGTCCGTCCCGATGCATCCGGAAACCTCGATCGGACTGTTTTTGTCCAGTGTAAACCAGAACTGCTTCAGCACAAAATCGAATCCGGAAAAGGTCAGGCAATGTTCGTCGGACGGAACAACGTAGGGTGCGCGGATGGCCCGATCGGCGTAAGGCTTTCCGTAGTGAAACGTCAGGGATTGGCGGGTGTCGTAAGTTCCCTTTTCCCCGGTCAGGCTGACCCGGCCGTCCGCGTCGATCCGGCATTCCACCGCAAATCGGTCATCGGCGCCGTAGAAGAGAATGCGATAGCATTTCCCGAGGGCGACCCGGAGTTTCAGCGTCACGGCATCCTCCGCGCGCCGGATGGGATTCTCGATCCGCCGGGAGCAGCGCGCCCGGCCTCGCGAACCGTCGATCCTGAGGTAGCCGTCCTCTCCGAAACCGTAGGCGCCTCCCTCGCCACTGTCGTGCCAGCAGAAGTCCTGTGAGGCAATCAGCATGGATGCGTGCCCGGGAACGGTGGAAATTCGAGGTCGATCCTACCAGGCGAAAATAGGGCGCATGCGAAGGACGATCAAGAAGGAATATTCCGGCGCCGAGACAGAGTGAGGAGGGACGACGTGAACACGGGCAGTCTGTTTTACCCCGCGGAGTTGATTGAAAAGGCAAAACGCAATGCCGAGAACCACGCCTGGGCGAAGCGGTCGCGGGACCGGATCGTAGAGGCGGCGCAACCGTGGATGACGTTCTCTGACGATGAGCTGTGGGACCTGATGTTCGGAAGTACCATCCGCAGGTCCTGGATGGTCTGGTCCAACGGGCACTGTCCGGCCTGCAAGGAGGGCGTACCGATGTACAACTGGCGGATCGAGGCGTTGCGCGTTCCGTGGAAACTTCGATGCCCGCACTGCGGACAGCTGTTTCCAAAAAACGACTTCCACGCGTTCTACCGGTCGGGCCTGGATGAGCGCGGGGTGTTTCAGCACGGTCTCGCGGATCGTTCGCTGCTGTTCAATACCGAACATCCGGACCCGGACGACCCGCTGCACAGGTTCGGCGTGGACGACGGCGAGGGGTACAGGGACGGAGAGAACACCTGGTGGTTTGTCGGGACCTACCTGGTCTACGGCCAATGGAAGCAGGTCGTACACGGTGGGATCAAGGGGCTCGCGGCGGCGTACGCGGCAACCGGCGATCCTGCGTACGCCCACAAGGCGGGGGTGCTGCTGGACCGCGTGGCCGATCTGTATCCCACGTTCGATTTCAAGGACCAGGCCATGATGTACGAAGGACCGGCCCACGCGGGGTACGTTTCCACCTGGCACGACGCGTGCGAGGAAGCCCGGGAACTGGCGCAGGCCTACGACCAGGTTCGGGAAGCCCTGCGGGTCGACGAGGCGCTGGCTGGATTCTTGAGCGGGAAGGCTACCAAAACCGGTATCGACGCGAGCAAAGCGTCGCCCGGAGACGTGATCCGCCATATCGAGGAGGAAATCCTGCGGGACACGATCATGAACCACGAGCGCATCCGGTCCAACTATCCCCGCAAGGAAATCGCCCTGATTACGATACATTCGGTCCTGGACTGGGAGGGTAACCGCGAGAAGGTCTACGGGTTGATCGACGAGATGATGGAACGGGCGACCGCGGTAGACGGCGTGACGGGCGAAAAGGGCCTGGCCGGTTATTGTTCCGGCGTCATTCAGAGCCTGGCGCAGTTTCTCGCCAGGTTCAGCAGGGTCGATCCCGGATTCCTGGGCGACATGCTGGCCCGGCACCCGAAGCTGAGGCAGACGTACCGGTTCCATATCGATACGTGGTGTCTGCAGCAATACTACCCGCAGGTGGGCGATACGGGCGCCTTTGCCGCGCAGGTCGAAAAATACGTGGGCGTCTCCTTTTCGGACGACCCCGGACTGGAACCGTCGATGTTCGCGTTCCTGTGGCGTCTGTACCGGGAAACGGGCGACGCTGCCTATGTGCAGGCCTTGTTCCAGTCCAACGGGAATACCGTGGACGAGTTGCCGCGGGACCTGTTTGCGGACGATCCGACAGCCTTTCAGAATGACGTACGGGCGGTGATCGACGCTCGCGGAACGGAGATTGAACAGGCCAGTGTCAACAAGACAGAGTGGCGGCTGGCTGTGCTGCGGTCCGGCCTGGGCGACAACCGTCGCGCGGCGTGGCTGGACTACGATTCGGGAGGGCCGCACGGGCATGCGGATGGAATGAATCTGGGCCTGTTTGCGATGGGCCTGGACCTGATGCCGGATTTCGGATACCCTCCGGTACACTTCGGGGGCTGGTCCGGGCCGAAATTCCACTGGTACGTGAGCACTGCAGGTCACAATACGGTGGTTGTGGACGGCAAGGACCAGGAGCGACCTTCGGATGGAGACGCCGCGCTTTGGGCCGATGGCGAATGCTTCAGGGCAATCCGGGCCGACGGTTCCGCGCTGTACCGGATTCCCCGGTACGAACGCACGGTGGCGATGGTGGATGTTTCGGAGCACAGCAGCTATCTTCTGGACGTGTTCAGGGTGGTGGGCGGGAGAGACCACGCGAAGTTCATGCACAGTCACTTCAGCGCTATTTCGACGCGCGGGCTCTCACTGGCGCCCACCGCGGATTTCGGATACGAAACGCAGATGCGGAATTTCCGGCGTGACGGACAGCCCGACGCCGGGTGGCACGCGGACTGGAAGGTCGAGGACCGGTACGGATATCTCGAGGAGGACCGCGACGTCCACCTGCGTTACACCGACCTGACGGAAGAAGCGGAAGCTTGTACGGCGGAGGCGTGGGTTGCGTTGCGGGGGTTCGGCGGCAACGAAACCGCATGGATTCCACGGGTGATGGTGCGGCGACAGTCTGACGCGGCGCCGCTGGCATCCACGTTTGTCGGGGTGATCGAAGCCTACGAGGGCGCACCCGCGATCACGGGCGTTCGCCGGCTCCCCATGGAAGGAGACGACGTGGGTGATCGGCAGGTGGCGGACGTGGGGGTGCAGGTCGACCTCTCCGATGGGCGTCGGGACGTGATTCTGGTCCGGGACGTGGAAAACGCGGAGCGTGACGGCGAGGGAATGGTGCGGAGGGACTGGAGCGTCCGGACCGACAGCGAGTTGTGTATGGTACGCAGGGGCCCGCACGGTTCGGTATCGACCATTGCGATCTGTAACGGAAAGACCGTACGGGCAGGCGATACCGCCCTTGATTTCAATGAAAGAACGGATTACGCAGAGGTGGGGTTTGAATCCGGCGTTCCCGTGATTCTCGCGGGAGCCGAACACCTGGTGTAACCCGTCAGAGGAGCAGTCAGGCTTTGGGTTCGGAACCGAAATACGACGTGGTAATCGGCAAGGACGTCATGGTGTCCATGCGGGACGGCGTCCGGCTGGCGACGGACGTGTACCGGCCCGCACGCGACGGTGAACCCGCGCCCGGCGGGTTTCCCGCGATTCTGGGTCGGACGTCGTACGACAAGAGCAGTCCCCGGATGTGGGTGGAGCCGGTTGGCATGTTCTTTGCAAGGAATGGGTACGTTTCGGTGATTCAGGACCTGCGGGGCAGGCACCGGTCGGAGGGGACCGGGCAATACCACCATACGGCCAACCCCGGTGAGGGGGAGGACGGCTACGATACGGTGTCCTGGATTGGGGAACAGCCCTGGTCCAACGGACGCGTGGGCACCGTGGGAAGCTCGCACGGTGCGATCGTCCAGGCCGTGATGGCGCTGTACCGCCCTCCGAATCTGAAAGCGATGTGGCAGGACGTGGGACCGACCAGCATGTACGCGCATTGCTCCCGCGAGGGAGGCGCGATGGCGCTCCACATGTTCGGCGCCCTGTTCCTGCACGGGCACGACGCCCAGGAGATCAGGGACGACCCCGCCGCCGTGAGGGCGTTCGCAGACGCCATGGAGCGCATGAGGGAACTGGTCTACGCCACCCCGTTCAGGCCGGGGGACACGCCCCTGGCCGCGGTGCCCAATCTGGAAAAGATACTCTTCGACTACTATTATCGGGGCGAGTACGACGAGTTCTGGAAACAGGAGTGCTGCGACCAGGAACGGCATTTCGAACGGCACGGCGATATCCCGTCCGTATTCAGCGGGGGCTGGTACGATCCGTTCGCGGGGGCGACCACCGGTTATTTCGCGGCAATGTCGAAACAGAATTCGGCGTCCCAGCGGCTGTTGATGGGCCCGTGGAACCACGGCGGCATACGAGGAGAGGGCGATTCGTTCGCCGGCGACGTGGATTTCGGACCCGACGCGGCCTGGGGCGACGACGTGTACAACCGGGAGCGGCTGCGGTGGTTCGACCGATGGTTGAAGGGTATTGCCAATGACGTGGATGACGATCCTCCCGTGCGAATCTTCGTCATGGGAGGAGGCGACGGGCGCCGCAACGCGGAGGGCCGTATGAACCATGGCGGTACCTGGCGTTCGGAGCGGGAGTGGCCGCTCGCGAGGACGGTCCATACCCCGTATTATCTCCGCGACGGAGGCCATCTGAGCGTGGAAATTCCGGCGGAAGGGGAGATTCGGGCTGATTATCGGCACGACCCCGACAATCCTGTGCCGACCATCGCCGGGAACGTGACCGGCTTTTACGAACTCGTGCCGCTCGGCGACGGGATGGTGGAGCGATACACGCCCCCGAGAGCGCGGATGCGCAGCATTGTGCTGGACGGAGCCGCGCATCAACAGGAGGCGCCCGGGATCGTCGGCGCCGCGCCGCCGTATCCGCTCCTGGCGTCCCGGGACGACGTGCTGGTCTTTCAGACGGGTCCGCTGGCCGAGGACGTCGAGGTGACCGGCCCGATTACGGTGAATCTCTGGATCGCTTCCACCGCCGTGGATACGGACTTTACCGCGAAGCTGATCGACGTCTATCCTCCCGGCGAAGACGATCCGGATGGCTATCAAATGAATCTGGTCGATTCCATTATCCGCGCACGCTATCGGAACGGGTGGGAGAAGCCCGAAATGATGGAGCCCGGCGAGGTGTACACCGTAAGGATCGATTTGCCGCCAACCAGCAATCTGTTCGTGCGCGGCCACCGGATCCGGGTGGATATCTCCAGCAGCAATTTTCCCCGATTCGACGTGAATCCGAATACCGGCGAACCCGTAGGACGGCATACCCATTCGGTTGTTGCGCGAAATACGGTTTACATGGACCTCGAGCGGCCTTCCCACGTTGTACTGCCGATCATTCCGTTGCCGAAGGCAAGCAGGAGCTGACCCGCGAGGGCTGAAGGTTTTTTCATACAGGAGGCGAAAGATGGCCACGAGCGAACCAACGGTGCAGAAACTGTTCGACTTGAGCGGAAAGGTGGCGATGGTGACGGGTGGTACGGGGTTTCTGGGATCGGCGTTTGCTAACGCGCTGGCCGAGGCGGGGGCGAGGATCGTCATCAGCAGCAGAGAGCGCAGCCGCGCCGAGGCAGCGGCCGCGAAGCTGCCTGGCGACGCTCACGTGGGCGTGCGGCTGGACCATATGGATGGGGGATCCATCGAAGCCGGTTTTGCCGATGCGGTGGAAGCAACAGGACAGATCGACGTTCTGGTCAACAATGGGAACGAGGGCGTGCTGAACGACTGGACCGACGTGACACACGAGCAGTTCGCGAAGCAACAGGGGAACGTGGCCGGATATTTCACACTCGCCCGGCTGGTGCGAAACGACGCCGTGGAACGCGGAGACCCCGCGAGCATTGTCATGCTCGGATCCATGTACGGACAGGTGGCGTCCTATCCGGATACCTATGCGGGGGTGTGTCCCGCCAGCCCGGCGGCCTATCACGCGCTGAAAGGCGGGATCATCCACGTGACGCGACACCTCGCGGTCTACTGGGCGGCGGACCGCGTGAGGGTGAATTGTCTGAGCCCTGGGCCGTTTCCCAATATGACCAAAGCGCCCCGCGAAATGGTGGACCGCTTGTGCACGAAAAGCCCGATGGGACGCATGGGGGAACCGCACGAGCTGAAGGGAGCGATCGTGTTTCTCGCGAGTGACGCCAGCAGCTACATGACCGGCCAGAATCTGACCATTGACGGCGGATGGACGGCGTGGTAGCGTCCTGTCCCGGAAACAAGATGCCTGAACTCGACCGTCGCGACTGGAGGATCTGAGATGAATGAACGGAGCGGGACGACCGCCGAGCATTCGGTCGCCGCGTCGATGGCGGTTTACGAGCGGGCGCTGGAGGTGATTCCGGGCGTGACGCAGTTGCTCAGCCGCCGGCCCACGCAGGCGGCGCTGGGGGTGAGTCCGGTGTACGTCGCCAGGGCGAAGGGGTGCCGGATCCGGGACGTCGACGGCAACGAATACGTGGATTGGATGAGCGGGGTCGGGCCGATCATACTGGGCTATGCCGACGACGTCGTGGACGCGGCAGTGAAGGAACAGATCGAACGAGGCGGAATCTGCAGCATCGTCCACGAAAGCGCCGTGGAACTGGCCGAGGAACTGGTGCGGCTGATTCCGTCGGCGGAGATGGTTCGCTACGCGAAGGGCGGGGGCGAGGCGTGTACCGTAGCCGTCCGGATCGCCCGGGGAGTTACGGGACGGGACCACGTGCTGTTCTGCGGTTATCACGGATGGCACGACTGGTACCTGGCGGCGAATCTGGGCGAGGAACGGCTCGACGGTCACCTCCGGCCGGGAATCGAGCCGATCGGTGTGCCGCGTGTGCTCGAGGGCACGGCAATCCCGTTCGAATACGGCGATCTGCAAATGCTCGAGGACCGTCTGAAGGCGAACCGGAACGAAGTGGCGTGCATCATGATGGAGCCGATGCGCACGGAGTTGCCGCCTCCAGGATACCTGGAAGGCGTGCGCGAGCTGGCAACGAAGTATGGCGTGGTCCTGATTTTTGACGAGGTCTCGTGCGGATTCCGGATCGCGCTGGGCGGGGTACAGGAGTATACGGGCGTGGTTCCGGACCTGTCCGTGTTCGCGAAGGCGATCTCAAACGGGTATCCGATGGCAGCCGTGGTCGGCCGGCGGGAGGTGATGGAGCCGGTTTCCAGGATGTTCATTTCGAGCGCCTACTGGGACGACCCGATCGGAACCGTGGCCGCGTTGACGACGCTGAGAGAACTTGAGCGGCGGGACGCGGTGGCCCACTTCGAACGGATTGGGGCGTCCTTCAAGGAGCGGATCAACCGGGCGGCGAGAGAGACTGGCGTAGACGCCGAATGCGTCGGCGTTGCCGCCCACCCGGGAATCCGGTTTCACGTTGAAGATCCGGAGACCGCCCGGAAGGTGACGACGCTGTTCATCCAGGAAAACGCGAAACGGGGACTGATCCTGTCGACGGGTTTCTTCTTCAATGCCGCACACGACGACGCGGCGCTGGAACAGACGGAGGCGGTGGTTCGGGAGAGTTTCGCGCTGATCAGAGACGGGTTGGAGAATCGGCGGCTGGATGCGCTGCTGCAGTGCGAGACGCGGGAGGATCTCTTCAGGCGCCTGGTGAGATGACGGCTGAATGAACGTCCGGCTGATGCGCCGGGATGGCGTGCGCATGGACGAATTCCGGCTACTCCACCAGGGAAATGTCCACGGAAGGGCGCAGTTCGGCGCAGGTCGCGAGCGAATCGTGGACCTCGTGGGCGACGAAACGGTCGAAAATACCGTCGTCCGTGGCGTCGCCGTTATCGATGGCGACGTAGGCCTGCTGGGTGAGGTTGTAGTCGAACCTCGGCGCCCACTTTCTCGCGCCCAGGCGGGCGGTGGTGGAACAATTGTCGATCATGTGCGAAACGCCCTTGAAATGCATGTACGGGTTGAGCGAGTCCACGCACTCGATGACGGATTCGTTGCAGATCTCGGAGTACGTGTGGCCCTTCTCCGCAAGAATGTCCACCTGGGCGATCATGGTGGCGCAGTAGACCCCGGCGGTGAAGGCGTTGATGGGAATCTCTTCTTCCACGCGCCCGGCGCGGACCGCCTTGCCGACCTCCCACATCCGCGTGCCATCGATCTCGCCGATTGGGAAGCCTCTCTTGTGAGCGGCGTACACGCTACGGATTTCGTTCCCGTTGGCCACGTCGTCGTAGATTTCCAGGAGGATTTCCATTGCGGGATTGTAGGCCGCGCAGTAGGCCTTCCGGAATTCATCCTTTGCGCCGACGTCCAGGCCTTCGTAGAGGCGCAGGATGCCGTCGTGGGAAATGCACCTTGAGATCGGGCCCGTAATGGACTCGCAGGACTGGACGAACGCGTCTTCTTCCGTCAAGCCCTGTGAGACGTACCGGCGGTAGAGGCTTTCGACGATGCCGTGTACGGCCCCGAGCAGGATGCCGCGCTCGCCGTAGATGTCAGAAAGGTATTCCTTCTCCAGCGTGGTTTGAAACGTGAACGGCGCCCCGAGGGCGATGGACCATCCCAGGGCGTAGTCGGTGGCCATGTCGTCGACGTCCTGTTGGATGGCGATGCTCGCGTTGATCCCAGCGCCGTTGACTTCCCGGCCCTGTTCGTAGAGGCGGCGCACCGACGGCCCCATGCCTTTAGGACAGACGGCGATGACGTTGACGTTGGAAGGAAAGGAGGCGCCCACGGTCTTGAGGTACCCGAGCAGAAATCCGTGGGAGAGGCCCAGGGTGGCGCCGGGCTTGAGGGCATCGAAAATGCGTTCATAGTTCTCGGCCTGCGCGGCGTCGGAGATGAGCAGCAGGACCAGGTCGGATTCGGAGATGACAGCGTACATTTCGCCGAGCGTTCCGTTTTCTTCGGTAAAGCCGGCTGAACGGGCTTCGTCCATTGAGCCCGAACCCTCTCTCAGGCCCACCTTGACGGTGATCGCGCTGCCCTGAAGGGATTCCCTGAGGTTCAGCGCCTGCGCCGGGCCCTGAGAGCCCCATCCGATGACACCGATCTGCCGGATTCCCTCGAGGGCTTGAGGGAGTTGCTCAAACAGGTTTCGCCCGCCGCGGACGATGTACTCCTCGTTGCCCGACAGGGTGATTTTTTCTACGTCAAAGATTCGGGTGAAGAACTCCAACGCCATCTCCTGCTCCTTTTCTCGGAAAATCCGGGTTGCAATCCGCCCTTTTCAAACCGGGCCGAATATACACAGAAACAGGAGTTGCGTAAAGGGTAAATTTCGTCAGAAAATGGGTCTGCACCAGTGTCGCTTTGGTGGCTATCCAGGGTACACGTGAAGCGGACCTCGGCCGTCGTCGGGATACGCGAGTTATACGACTTGATCGAACGGGAATTGGTCTTTGACGTGAGGTTAGCGTGTGTCGTGGAAGATGATGTCGAATCCTTTGAAGGTTTCTGGCTCGGCCTTTGAGACTCCAACCGTATAACGTATTGTTGCGGACCTCGGTTCGGTGTTAGGATCGATGTTCCCTTGGATAATATTTCGTTTTGGTGTATAACCCCGGTTACAGCGGGCATGCATAATATACAACTAAAAAATAGCTATTAAAAGATTAATATAAATATATTTTTTATTTGACAAATAGCTACTTTTTGGTTATTGTTTTCTGCATAATCTCCAGACGATCAAAGGGGGACGAATTGATGGGCGCCAAGAGGACGATGACACTTAACCTCACAGTTGCAGAGATGGATGTGCTGGAAGAACTGAGCGCAAAGAAAGAGCTAAGCAAGACTGCCCTTTTGCGTCAGGCATTGCGGATATATCAATTGATCGAGGTAAGGCTTGAAAGTGGCGCCAAACTGTTCTTCGAGGATGAGAAGACCGAGAAAAAGGCCGAGGTCATGCTGCTGTGACCGCGTCGATTTCGGTAGTCCATCTCTTCAACGTGGCCCGCGGCGAATCGGAAGCTGCCGAACTGTCCGATGCCATCACGGAGCGGCACCTCGCTGATTGGGAAGGCGAGTGGATGCCCGCCTTGTTCAACGCGGTACGGCGCCTCAAGCGTAAGGGGGTCCCGACGCGGGAATGGCCGCAGAGCAGCCATTGGAATTGGCGCAGAAAAGTTAATGCGCTACATGGGATTCTGGCCAGTCCGGGTTTCAGCATCGTCTGCAATGGCATGACTCAGGGTCTGATGATGGTTGACACGGCGACGCACAGATGTCGAGTCGATAGCCAGAATGGTAAGCACCTCGTGTACATTGAGTACGTCGAAAACGCACCCTGGAATCGCCCGGAGTTATTCGATCCGCCGCGATTCCGCGGTGTTGGAAGCATTCTAATCAGGGCTGCCGTCGCACTGAGCGAGGAGTTGGAGTTTCGGGGACGAATCGGCCTCCATTCGCTGCCTCAGGCAGATAGCTTTTATGCCAATACCTGTGGCATGACCGATCTAGGGGCCGATCTCGACTACGAGGGTTTGCGCTACTTCGAGATGACACCCAAACAGGCGCGGGCTTTCGTTACGTGGGGGAGATTGCCATGAAGTTGAGAATCAGTAAGGCGTGGTGCACTCGGATGGCAGAACTGGAGGGAGACACCGAAATCGGAGCCGGTCGCCTGGCAATCGATCCGCCTTTTGACGGTGAAACTATCCCGGTCGTCGACAGATTCGACGAACCCAATATCGCCTTCGGTCGTTTAAACAACCTCATGCGCCGCCGCCGAGGCTTGAGCATTGAGGGGCTTGCCATGGCGGCGAACGTGACTGTAACGGAGCTGGTCGAGATCGAAAACGACGTTCGCTATAATCCGTCGTTGCAGACGATCGATAAACTGGCCAGCTACTTCAATTTGCCTCGGTCTGGTCTAATGCAGATGGCAGGACTGACAGCTTCGAAGGATGCAAGCCTGTCTGAACGGGCAGTTCGCTATGTCGCGCGTACGGAGTCGACTGCGGAACTGACGCCTGAAGAGAACGCGGCGTTGGAAGGGTTCATGGCTGTTCTCAGCGAGCAGAAATAGCTGAAACGCATTGTCGTTGCACGACGTTGACCCGGGGTATCGAGCTCTTCGCCGAAATTCACCTCAACGTTGCTTTCTCGGACTCACTCAAAGAATCCCTTTGCAGATGTGGTGTTCCGTCGTTGATAATCCTTTCATTTCATCAGATGGATGCTGCCATTCATACTCCGCAGCTTGACAACGGCATCGCCGCCGTCTCCGACGTCGCCCTTCAGCCGGTTTCTGGATTTGCGCCCCGCTTCGACGGCAAAATCGCTGCGGACGCGCCCGTTGCTCGTTTTGGCGTCAATACGGCCCGACCAGTCGGCTGGAAGCGTCAGTTTGACGGAGCCGTTGTTTGTGGCGGCGGTTACCTGGCCGAGACTTTCACTCACCTCCATCTTGATCGATCCGTTCGTGGTCAGCAGCTTCGCAGCGTCGACGAGCCGTTCGGCCTGGACTGAGATCGATCCGTTGACGGTTTGGGCGGTAATCGGGCCGGTTTCCGCATCCAGTTTCACCGAGCCATTGACGCTTTCCGCATCGACCGCCCCCTGGGTTCCACGGGACCTGATTCCGCCCTGGACGGTGCTGAGACGCAATGCCATCGCCCGCGGCGTTTCGATTTCATAGCGAATGACCACATTGACGCCGCCGGGCGGCGTGGGATGTTCGGCAGAAACGCGAAGCTCGTCGCCGACCTGTTCGGCGCGGACCTCGACTTCCCGTTCGAAATCCTCCGTTACGGAACGACGCCCGTGGACCGCTTTCCACGCGCGGACAACGATCCGGTCGCTGTCCGTTCCCGTGAGGGAGATCGAGCCGTTGACGGTTTCAGCGCGGACCGTCGCAATGTTCTCGGCATCGAATGTCCATTCCTGCGGACCCCCGGCCCCCCGTTCTCCGGTGTCCCGTTCCCATCTGGCCGCGGTATCGGCGACGGTCGACGTCGCCTGATCGACAGCCTCGTTCACCATCTTGCCGATGTCCTGCCACCGGACCGACTCCATCGCTTTGCCAACCTCGTTTTCGATTTCCCGTCCCAGGTCGCTGAAAGCCTCCGTGAACCTGTCGAAGTTTCCCTTCCTCTCCCTGCGTCGGCCCTCTTCCGTGTCGGTCTCCTCGTGCGTGCGGGACGGCTCATCGAGCGCCCGCAATAGCAAATCGGCCTCTTCCGGGTTGATTTTGCCCTCGGAAAGCATTTTCAGGATTTCAAGTCTCTCCGTACTCATTTTTGTTTCCTCCCCAGTTGCTTTATCTGTTCGGCCGCTTCCTCCGCGGATATTTCTCCTTCATTGAGCTGTTTCAGGATCTCGCGGCGTCTGCCGGAGCTTTCGCCCGGAGCGGGCGCATCGGCCCGGACTTCGTAGCCGAGCTCCGCGATGACGGCGTTCAGGCGGTTGCGAACGGTGGGGTAGGAGATCCCCAGTTCGCGCTCCATTTCCTTGATATTGCCCCGGTTCTTGACGAAGATCTCGATAAAGTCGAGACTCTGCTGCTGCAGGCGGCAGAATGGACACGTGGAGTATTGACTCTCGATTCTGGTGTGGCAGGTGTGACAATGCAGACCCGATATCGTCAGTTCTCCGCCGCACGTTGGACATTTCTCCAAGACTTTCCGCACGGTACCATAACTCCTTGATTTGGTTGATAATTTTGAACTTGCACGCGTTACTATGGATATATTCTTCGGTTTGATACCACAGGAGACTGTCGAAGAACGCCAATCTTCATTGCTTCGAGAATTCCTTCAAGATCGTATCCTCTGATTCTGCGAGCAGTTTCAGCTCAACAGCGAGTCGGGCCCAATCTGCTTCTGCCACGAGGCGGTGGCACTTGCCAAGACTCTGGGCCTGGTCCCGTTTGATTTCGGCCAACTGAGGGTTCCTGCCCTCGAAGAAGGCGGCATAGTCAAGAGCTCTGCGCGCACCGAGACAGAAGTGGAAGGTTTTCATCAGATGGACCTGAAATTCCGGGAGGCTCTGTGCCCCTGTTTTTTCTGCCAACGCTGTGATCGCCCGAGGACCGAAAGTCCAACCAAACTCGGTTGCGATTTCCTGCGATTGTCGGTAGCAGGCGCAGAAGTGTTCGATTCCCCTCGCGTAGATCTCGTCTGTGTCCGGACGCTCGACTCGAATTGGAGCAGTCCAGTAACGGTAATATCCTCGCCGGTAGTCGATTTTCTCTGCCTTCCACGCGACAGCAAGCCGGGAAAACGGAAGTGAAACGCCTGGAAAACCCTCAGGATCGTGCAAAAACACCTGTTCATTCGCAATCTCGTAGGCCAATACGAAATGGTCCGCACCGGGAGCATTGAACGGGAGATAGTTGAGGCAGCCCATATCGAGAGGACCAAGAATGGCCGGACCCTTCTGAAGTTGCCTTTCGAGTTCGTCCAGCGGACATGGGTCCGACTCCGCCCTCGATCTCTCGACGAATCGAAAACCGAGTATACCAAGGGCCGCACTCAATCCGATGTCGGGTGGGGAGTAGGGATTGGACAGCCAGAACATTCCGTCATCCTGCCGGACGGCGCCAAGGCCCACTCCGGTGAGGACCTCGATCAGACCAGGCTCGAAATCTTCGCCGATGGACTTCAACAACATCGCTGCTGAATTGGCATAACAGTATGGTGCATTTCCTACATACTCGACCATGATCTGACTCTTTATCGAAATGAGGTTCCTGCAAGATCGACGTGACGCGCAGCTATTCTCGGCTAAAGAATCCAACTCGTCCGCTGAGTACTTGCCCGGAACCTGGGGACCCTGAGTCCGTTGCATGGTGTCGATGGGATGCCGAACGGCTCGGTGCAAGCGAGCGGGTGACGTCGTCAGTTAAAGCGACTTGCGGCTGTTTTGGACCAAAGGTATCTTGGACGCGTGCTTGGGGATCCCCGAAGCACCTGAGCCCGGTCTCCCCGTCGCCATTCCGTCATCGCGTCCTGTTCGGCCTTCGGTTGACTTTCCACGCGGTCGACAATGAAAGAATATAAATATCAATTATCAATATGTCAATATATTTCCAAAAAAATAAATCGAAATAGTCAATTATTAATAATAATTTGTAAATTATAAAAAATTATCTAATCAGTTCACACTTGCTTGGGATATCGGATCGGAACAGCTACACTTCGCAGGATGAACGGGCGATGACTGCAGGCGATCTTGAATACGCGATGTTTTCCCGTAAGGAGATGGACCGGCGGTATGCCCGCGCGCGGGAGGAGATGGATCGGCGCGGGATGAACGCGCTGTTTATCACTGGCGAGGAGAACTTTCAGTACTTCGCCGGCACGGCGGCGAGCGCGGCCCTGCACGCGTCGCTGACCCGGCCGTCGGTCTTCATCCTCCCCCTGGATGGGGAACCGGTCATTGTCACACAGGGACAGGACAACATGGCGCTGGGGTCCTTTGTGACCGACGTGCGGGGATACGCGGATCTGTTCGCGTTTCCGCAAAGCGTCGTGATCCGGGCGTTGAGAGACGCGGGAGCGACCGGAGGCTCGGTAGGTGTGGAGTTGGGGCAGGAACAGCGGATGGGCATGCCGGTGGGGGCCTATCAGAACCTGACCGCGGCGATGCCCGACGTCGCGTTTGTCGACGCGGCGGAAGCGATCGTACGGCTCCGGATGGTGAAGTCAGAGGAAGAGCTCGCAACTATCCGGCGGGCGGCAGGGGTGACGGACCGGGCGCGGCAGCGGCTGTTCGGGATGATTCACGCCGGGATGACGGAGCGGGAAACCGCCCGGCTGCTGCGCCGGTTGATTCTCGAGGAAGGCGGCGACGGGACTTCGTTTGTCATGCTGCTGCTGGGTATCCCCGGATCCCGGAACCCGTTCGGTTATGACAGGCCGCTGGCAGCCGGTCAGGTCGTCGGCGTGGATACGGGCGCCCGCGTGGGCATGTATACCATCGACTATACCCGGTGGGGCGTTTTCGGCACCGCGACAAGTGGGTTGAGGCGGATGTACGACGCGCTGCTGACGGTGAATCGTACGATGGCCGTTGCCCTCGGCCCCGGCGTGAGGTGTTCCGAAATCTACCGCGTGGGGGTCGAAGCGATTGAAAAAGCGTGTTCCGACGGGAATGGCCTGGAGCGGTTCGGGCCATCCCGCATGGGACACGGGCAGGGGATGCTGATCACGGAGCCCCCGAGCATCCATCCCGACGATCAGACGCCGCTGGAACCCGGGATGGTCCTGAGCACCGAGCCGGGATTGACCGCGGAAGGCACCCGGATGCTCTGGGAGGACGTCTATGTGATTTCGGAGGACGGATCCGAGCAGATCACCTCAGAGAGCGACGAACTTCGAGAAATTCTGTCCTGAACAGTGGATGTCTGTTGATCTTATGGATGCGATGGCTTAGAATTTGGCTATCAGCTAAAATCGGGAAGACGTAAGACGGGAGACGGTAGAGATTGGCCGCCCCGTGCGGTATCATCTCTTGCCGCAGGCATAAAGGAAGAACCGATCGGGCAAGGATGTCTTCTCCCGTCTCCCGTCTACCCGTTCTTCAGGCACTTACATCATCTCTTCTCTCCCGGCCCTTTGGCCGTCATATGAATGAGATCCAACGAACGGGAATGGAGCGATGACTGACACTGCGTGGGCCAGCGTGATTGAGGACGACCACAGGATCCGGATCGAGACCGACGAACTCGAAGCCGCGATTCCCAAGAAGGACCCGGTGCGATGGATGACCGGGATTGAAAAAGGATCGTTCGTCGACAGGAAAACCGGATTCTCCGAAATCGGCGACGGCCTGATGGTGGTCGACTGGCTCATGGAGCCCGGCAGCGATGAATCCTGGCGCGAAAGCGTGATGGCTGAAGACGGGCACGGCCTGGGGCGATACCGCTGGTATGAGAACGAGTCGGACCCTGGGAGTAGGGAATACGCCATCCTTGCTCACGGAAGCAGCCATCGCAAGCGAATGATCGAGGGACCGCAGTTGTGCCACCGGATGAAGCCCGTACAGCCGGACGTGATTCGCGGGACGGACTTCGTCGCCGTGAGGACCCGGTACCGTTTCGAATACGCGGCGCCGGGCCGGAACACGGGGTCGCGGTGGACGCAGTTGATCGTGTTTCCCAGAGGCGAGCGGTTCTTCGTGTTGATGGACCGGATCGAAAGCGTGAACGACTCACCCGAAATGTTTCTAAGAAACGACACGCCCGGCTGCGTCCGACACACGAATGGTGATACGTTCAGCGAAATCTACCTCAGCTATCTGAGCGGCCCCGGCGGCGTGCGCATCCCGTCCAGTGAATTCTTCGATCCGTTCCCTCCCGACCGGAAATTCGGGTATCGCCGCGACCTGAACAGAACGCCCCGCCGATTCATCCGGGCGTACCGCCTGCGGGATCCGAAAACGGGCGATAGCGGACCATGGCTGGGCGGCCTCACGCTGGATCCCTCCGCCGTCTGCGAAGCCTGGTGCAGCCAGCGGCCCGGGGATATCATCGTGATGATCCTCGAGATGCATGGCAGGCCGGTGCAGGCGGGGGATACGTTCAGCGCGGCCCATATCGTAGGGTATTTCGACAACATCGAGGACATGCACGCGGTATACGATCGTCACGAGGGACACAGGAGTCTGGCGGTCGACTCATCGGGCTGGGAACTGAGGTAGGGGTCCGGCCCCGCCAGGCGCGGTTCCACGGGGGAATCGTGGCGGCGTCGAAACTTTATCCGGGAGCAATCTCTATGAACAACGTGGTGAAGGGACCCGATTGGGTATGCGTCACGGAGAAGGCGGCTTGGCAGGCGCGGGATTCGCAGGGGGAGATGGTGTGGGACGGCCACATGTGGATTTTTGGCGGCTGGTTCACCCCGCAGACCCCCAACCCGCGGGACGTCTGGAAGTCATCCGACGGGAAGAATTGGACATGTATGGTGGAGGTCGCACCCTGGGAACACGGCGACCTTCCGGCAACCATGCCATTCAAGGACCGGATATGGCTGATGGGGGGGCGAAAATTGCCGGGCAAGGAGAATACGAACACGGTATGGTCGTCGCCCGACGGCGCCGAGTGGGTCCTGGAAACGGATGACCCGGGCTGGCGCCCCAGGGTATCGCCCTCGTTTGTTGTGTTCAAGGACCGCATGTGGATCATGGGGGGAACCGAAGATTTCTACCAGGACGACGACACGACGCTCAAGAACGACGTCTGGTCCACCGTCGACGGCCGGAACTGGAGATGCGAAGTCGAAAACGCGGCCTGGTCGAAACGAACCCACGCCCAGGCCGTGGTCTTCAGGGATAAGATCTGGATCATGGGCGGCGGCGCCTGGCAGCCCGAGACCATCCCCCTCAACGACGTATGGTGTTCCGAAGACGGTGCCAACTGGACGCAGGTGACGGCCGGGGCGCCCTGGAAGAAACGGATGTGGTTTTCCCTGGTCGTCTACCGGGACCATATGTGGGTTCTGGGGGGATGGTCGCGCAAGGACGGCGACTTCGGGGACGTCTGGTACTCGAAAGACGGCGCCAACTGGACGGAACTCAAATCCGACGTGATCTGGACAAATCGCCACGAGCATTCGGCCTACGTGTTCAAGGACAGAATCTGGCTGGCCGGCGGTCATGCCAGGCCGTTGAACAGCGAGGTCTGGTCACTGGAGTTGCCGCGGGACTGGCAGGGTTGAGAAGGGGACTTGACGCAACGGACCTGCCCGGGTTTCTGTACCAGGGAGCAATCCGCAATCAGGAGGAATTTCAATATGAAGATCAAGTCCGTCCGGGCCGTTCAGGTCAACTTTCCAGAGACCTATGGGCACCCGAAGCCCGGGCCCGTGGAATACAAGACGGCGCGCCGTCCTTCCTGGGCCTCGCAGGGTCCTGTAGCCAACCCCATGACGCGTTATCCGCGTTACGCCGCGTTCCGTCCGTCCTGGCTGCCGAAATGGGGAGGGTTCGGCTGTGCCGTCGAGGCCGAAGACGGCACGCTGGGTTTCGCCACGGCCAGCCATGGCCGTCCGGTGGCGGCCGTCATCGATGATTTTCTCGGACCGAGGCTGGTGGGTGAGAGCTGCATGGCGACTGAAAAGTGCTACGATATGATGGTGCGGATGGGCGCTTCTTATGGCGCTACGGGTCTGCATGCGTACGCCGTGAGCGCAATTGACCTCGCGCTGTGGGATCTCAAGGGCAAGCTCCTGGACCGGCCGGTATACGAACTGCTGGGCGGACCCGCGCGAGACGAGATGTTCTGCTATGCCACCGGCGGGGACGCCGACTGGTACCTGGAACTCGGATTCGAGGCCGTCAAGCTGCCCTGCCCGTACGGTCCGGCGGACGGCCTGGAGGGCCTCCGGAAGAACGTCGATCTTGTGGCCGGTACGCGAGACCTGGCGGGCGACAACGTGGAACTGATGCTGGACTGCTGGATGGCGTTCGACGTGGAGTACGCCGTACGCCTGGCGGAGGAACTGCGTCCGTTCAAACTCAAATGGATGGAGGAAATGCTCCGCTCGGAGGATCTGGACGCCCACGCCGAGTTGCGCCGCCGGCTTCCCTGGGCCACCCTGGCCACCGGCGAACACTGGTACACGACCGTCCCGTTCCAGCACGCGGCAAGCCGCCACGTCCTGGACATTCTCCAGCCGGACATCAACTGGGTGGGCGGGATGACCGCAGTGGTCAAGATCTGCGCCATTGCAGAGGCCGCGGGCATATCGGTCATTCCCCACGGCGGCGGCAATACGCCGTACGGGCAGCACGTCTGTTACGCGATGCCGGCAATTCCCTGGACCGAATGTTACATCGCCAGCCCGCCGGGCGTGGACCCGGACGAAGCCGCGCGGCCCCCCGGCGTTTCCGCCCCCCGGGGCGGGCGAATGAAGCCGGTCGACGGACCGGGCTTCGGCGTGGAGGTCACGGAAGCTCAGGTGTCCCCGTTTCAATAATAGAAGGGCGGGAAGGGGACGGATTCCGGCCGACGCCATCGACGGCACCGGGCAGGGATGTCATTCTCCCGCTTGCCACCCGCGAGGTCTGCCTGTGAACACCAGAGGATGCACGATGAGGATGAATCTATGGGTCGTCGCGGGCGCACTGGCGATGGGCAACGGGACGGGCAACCCCTCGCCGGCGGGGGCGGGGAATGTCGTCGAAAGGGCAACCGAGAACTGCTGGCGGTCGGTACGTTCAGACTGCATCTCCCGGCTTACGCTTCAGGCCGCAAAGGCGTTCGTTGCAAGGTCCGATTGGGAACTGGAAATACGCGCCGGGGCGTTTGCTGCGGCCGCGGCCGCCCGGGCCATGGAGGGCGATGCGGAAGATGCAAACGTCAATTTCGATCGGGCGGTTGCCGCCGCCCGCACGATAGAGGGCGGATATGCCCGCGCCCGCGCGTTACGAAACGTCGCGTCCGTCCAGGCTGGCGCGGGAGCCGTCGAATCGGCCCGGGCGATCGCCGCGTCGATCGGAGATGCGCAGGGCAGGCTCGATGCGCTGGTTGACGTTGCGTCGGCGTCGGCGAAGAAGGGAGACCTCGGGGCCGCCCTGGAGAGTTTTCGCATCGCCGTCGCGACTGCGCGTTCCACTGGAGAAAGCAGTCTGCGCAAGCGAGGCCTGAGCAAGGTCGCCGTCGCGCAGGCGGCGGTCGGATACACCGCTTCTGCCCGAGGGACCGCGAGGTCGATTGACGACGTGGAAGGGCGGGTCGCCGCGCTGTCCGACGTGGCGTTGACGCTGGCGAAGCAGGGAAGGGACGAAGACGCCAGGGCGTTCTTCGACCTGGCCGTTGAGGACGCGGGTGACGTCATCGACGGATATCGACGGGCAATCGCGCTGGGCAAGGTCGCCTGGGCGCAGGCGGAAACGGGTGACGAAACCGGAGCCCGCAAAACGCTGGACAAAGCCCTCCAGGCAGGCGGGCAAGGGATGGACGTTTACAGCGCCGGCGTGACGATTGCTTCGCTCGCCGACGTCGACCCGTATGCATTCATCCGGATTGCAGGCGCTCAGAGGAAGGTAGAGGACCTTAATGGCGCTCGCCGGACCCTGCGCCGGGCTTTTCAGTCCGTCAGCGAGGATGCGTCGCCGTCTCAGGTGAAATGGCTGTTCAATATCGCATCGGCACAGTCGGCGGCTGGAGATGCCGACGGCGCCCGGCGGACCATTGACGCCGCCGCCCGGCGCCTCAGGTCCGACAGCGATGGTGACCTCGCGCAGAACCTGGTCTACCATATCGCGGCGGACCAGCTGGAGACGCTGCTCGAAATCGCCGCGTCGATAAACCCCGAGGACATGGAGGGAAAGAGAAATCTGGTCTATCACGTGGCCATGCGCCAGGCACAGAAGGGCGAGATATCCAGCAGCCTGCAGAACGCGAAAATGATCGACCACATTGCGAGGCGGGATGCCGTATTCAGGGATATCGTAAGCGCGCAGGCACGTGCCGGGCGATTCAAGGCCGCCACGTCGACGGCAACGTCAATCGGGGATTCGAACAAGAGGGTCCGGGCGCTGTCGGAGATCGCGCGGGCCCAGGCGCGATCGGGTGACGCTGGCAGTGCCGGCAAAACCCTTCGCAGGGCGACAGCGGGACTGAGTGGGTCGGGTGGCTCCGGGATCACCACGTGGACCCACACCGATCTTGCCAGGGCGCAGGTCGAGGCAGGTCGGCCCGGCGAAGCGAAGCAGACCCTGCGGGACGCCCTCAGGGAACTCAGGGCGGCCACCCCGCTCGCGCGCGCCACCTGGCTGCCGGAAATACTTGACGTGATCCGCAAGACAGAATAGACCTGGCGACGCGATGGATGCGTCCATCGACCAGGGACCGTTTTCCTGAAGCGACAAAAGACGCCTTCCGATCTGGCGTCTTTTTCGTGCGCAAACGACCAGTCTGCGGTACCGCCGTAATGAAAAAAAGCGGACGCCGATCCCTCGGCGTCCGCCTTCATTTACAAATGCTTCGTTCAATCTATCGTTTCATCACGTTCGCCGCCTGGAGCCCTTTCGGACCCTCGACGATGTCGAATTCGACCTCATCACCCTCGGTCAAAGACTTGAAACCTTCAGCCTGGATTGCCGAAAAATGCACGAATACGTCCTCCCCGCCGTCCTGCTCGATGAAACCAAAGCCCTTGGCGTCGTTGAACCACTTCACTCGACCGTCAGCCACTGCTAATTCACCACCTTTCTACCTTGAACTGAATGTGCAGGCAAATCAAAAAAGGCAAGGACCGGGAATTCTGATCCTTGCCGCATCGCTTTTTTCGACTGCACAGGAGACAGAAACAACGTCCTTCAATATTGCAACCTTGCATTTAAAGTAAATCGTTCGATCACGGATGTCAACTCTTTTCTGCAACATGCCGGGTTTTTTCGTATCCTGCCGGATCACCCGCTCCCGGGCTGAACGTCGTTGAGCGGAATCGCGCCGTGGGTCGGGGTGCGCCTCAGTGCGTGGAATTCGAGAGATGCAAGCCGGTCACGCCCCCGATAATGAGTGCGATGGAGAGCAGCTTGACCGCGGTGACCGGTTCCTTGAAATACCAGAAGCCGACGAGGGAGATGATAGCCGTACCCAGGCCGGCCCAGACGGCGTACGCGACGCTCACGGGAATCTGTTTAAGCGCCATGGTCAGGCCTGCCAGGGAGGCCAGGTAAAAGACGGCGACGCCGATCGAGGGCAGCAAACGGGCGAATCCTTCGGAGAGTTTCATACATGTCGTGCCAACGACTTCGAGAACGATGGCGAGAAACAGATAGACCCAACTGGCCATTGACAGATCTCCTGAGGTGGCTGATGGTTGCGGTTGACATTCGCCGGGTTCGTAGGCATTTTAGCCACGTTTCACGGATGAGGCAAACGCAAACCAGAGGGTTCTTTCAACGGAAAGGACAATTGAATGTCGCTGCCGATCATTATGCACGTGAATTATTGTGAACAGGGGCAGACGATCCCGGAGATGTGCCGGAAGGCGGTAGGCTGGGGATACGACGGGATCGAGTTCCGTCGGTTTCGCCGGGGCGTGGAGGAGACGACTGAGCAGTACCTGGATACGATCGCCGCGGCCGCGGAAGCCTCGGGATTGAAGCACGTGCTGTTCGGGGGCCCCGGGGTCGAGCTGATGCAGGAAGATGCCGGCTGCCGCCTGGCGCAGGTTGCGGAAGGGGTCCGGTTCTACCGCCTTGCGAGCGAGAGGCTGAAGCTGACGGTCTGCAATATTATGGCCGGAACGCTGCGCAGTTCGGACCCGAATGCGGGGTCGGCGCATCATTTGCATGGATCCGGCGCCGCGGGGCCCCATCATTACGAGTGGGCGGCCGAGGGATTCCGGGAACTCGGCGCGGTCGCCGAGGAGATCGGATTCAGGCTGGCGTTTGAGATCCACATGGGCTACGTGCACGATCTGCCCGCGCCCACGATGAAGCTCCTGGACATGATCGGCTCACCGGCTGTCGGGGCGAATCTGGACTATGGGAATATGGTGTATTTCCCGTCCTGTCCGTCTATCGGCGAGACCGTATCCACGCTGGGGCAGAAGCTGTTCATGGCGCATCTGAAGAACTCGATGCCCGCCGGCGACGGCCGGAACGCCGTGGGGCTGGGCGAGGGGACCATCAACCACCGGGAGTATCTGCTGGCCCTGAAAGACTCGGGCTTCGGCGGTCCCATCTGCATCGAAGCGCCCAGGGCGGGCGACCGAGAGTGGTACGCCCGGCAGGACGTCGCCTATCTCAAAGCGGTAATGAGAGATCTGGCGTGGGAGTAGTAGCGGCGTCCGGCTCAGGGTCCGAGTCGATCGGGGTTTCGTTCCTCGACAGCGTGTCCCGTCAGCTCAGGACCAGTCGGGACGCGCCCAGGACGCCGGCGTCGTTGCCCAGCTCAGCGGGTAGGATGCGGGTATGATCGAACATCCCCTCCAGCGTGTATTCCCTGGCCACGGCGTCGATGGGGTCCAGAAGAACGCGGCCGGCGGCGGAAATTCCCCCGCCGATGGCAATGACGTCGGGGCTGATGACATTGATGATATTGGCAATGGCGATGCCGAGATAACGGGCAACGCTGGCGACGGCTTCACGGGCGAGGCTGTCGCCGCTTTTCGCGGCCAGGCAGATGGTTTCCGGGGTGAGAGGTTCCACGTCTGAGAGGGAACCAGGCGGCGCTTCCCGGCGGCGGCGGCGGACGTAGCGGACCATCGCGGGGCCGGCGGTGAGAGCTTCCAGACATCCTTTTTTACCGCATCCGCAGACAGGGCCGTCCGGATCCAGGCACATGTGCCCGATTTCGCCCGCGGCGAACGATGCGCCATGGTGGATGACGCCGCCCAGAACGAGTCCGCCGCCGATGCCCGTTCCCAGGGTGATGAGAAAGAGAGACTCACATCCCCGGCCCGCCCCCAGGTGGGCTTCTCCCATGGCGGCGACGCTGGCGTCGTTGTCGATTTCAACGCGCAGCCTGATCCGTTCCTCCAGGATCCGTTTGAACGGGACGCGGCGCCAGTGAAGATTCGGAGCGATAATAACGTCTCCAGCCGCCGTGGTAACTCCGGGCACGCCGATACCCACGCCGGCAACGTCGTCATTCGCCAGGCCGTGCCGGTCGCAAAGGGCTTCGTAGAGTTCCGCGATCCGGTCCGCCACACCGTGTGCGCCGCTGTCGACGTCCGTAGGAACACGGGCTTTGCCTTCGATGCGACCGTCAGCCGCGATGAGCGCGCCCTTGATGCTGCCGCCGCCGAGATCGATGCCAACCGCGTGTCGATGTTGACCTGCCATAGCGGATCCTTCCGGTTTGCGCCTGCCGAAGAACCTCACGACGTCCTGTCCATAGCCGAATGAGCGATTCGAGGGCGCCGTCAATGCTCGTGGCAAGACCGGGTTCGCGAATCAGGCGTTTTCGGCGATCCAGTCCAGGTACGGCGGATTCCCGCGTTGGATGGGAAGGGCAATAACTTCAGGCACGTCGTAACTGTGCAGTTCGTTCGCCCGGACGATGAGCGCATCGAGGCTGGCCTGTGTCGTCTTGAGGATCATCAGGAATTCGGCATCATCTTCAATGGCGCCTTGCCAGCGGTAAATGGTTCGGACCTGACCGCTAATATTAGCGCACGCCGCCAGGCGTTCTTCAACCAGAACGCGGCCGATTCGGGCGGCCTCCGCTTCGCTCGGTACGGTGACGAACACGACGTAATTCCGGACTTCGGGCATGGATTACCTCCAGGAGTCGAGACCTTTACGAGTTCGCCTGGCGAAGCGGCTCGTCTGCGGCGGCCCGGCGCGTTGGATGGCTGTCACGGGCCGTTGGGATGGCCCCGGAAGCTCGCACCGCTGAAGATATGCAGAAGGACCGTAAAGTCAAGGTCAGTGTTCTGTCCCGGAAAGACAGTAGCAAAAGCGGTGAGACGGAAGACGGTAGACGGGAGAAGGCGTCTTTGCCCGATTGAGCCTTCCTTTACGCCTCCGGCAAGAAATGAAACCGCACGGGGCGGGCAATCTCTCCCCTTTCCCGTCTTGGGTCTACCCGTTCTTCAAGCGCTCACGTCGTCTCCCGTCTCCCCGCCTATCGAAAAGGGCAAGGGAATTGGGGAATTCACGGGGTGGGGGAGATTCCGAAACGGAATATGAATTCGCAGCGAACTGATATGCGGGACGGTCTTGACCCCAAACGCCTCGAGCGGGCAGGAGAGGTGCTGAAGCGCCACGTCCGGGAGAAAACCACGCCCGGCGCGGTGGGCCTGATGGTGCGGGGCGGAGGCGGTGTCGCCTGCTGGACGGCTGGACGGCACACGTACGATCCGGATGCGCCGGAGGTCAGGGAGGATGATCTCTACGACCTTGCTTCGTTGACGAAGGTGGTTGTGACAACGTCGATCTGCATGGTGCTGGAACCGGACCTGGAACTGGATGGACCGGTGGTCGAATACGTACCGGCGTTCCGCGGGGATGGACGGGACGGGGTGACGATCGGACACCTTCTGGCGCACTGTGCGGGTCTGCCGGCGCACCAGCGTTTTTTCGAGACCTTGCAGGGTAAGGAGGCCGTACTGGCGGCGGCATGCAGGACTCCATTGGCCTGTCCGCCGGGAACGAAGACGATCTACAGCGACTTAAGCTTCCTGGTGCTGGGGGTGGCTACAGAGCGCGTGGGCGGCGCGCCGCTCGAAGAACTGGCCCAGCGCCACGTGCTGGACCCAATGGGGATGGCGGAAACGATGTTTCTTCCCGGAAGCAGGTTGCTGGGGCGAATTCCGCCTACGGAATTTCAGGCGGAGCAGCGGAGAGGGCTGATTCACGGGCAGGTGCACGATGGAAATGCATGGGCAATGGGCGGTGTGGCGCCGCATGCGGGACTCTTCGGGACGGCTGCAGACCTGGGTCGGTTCTTGCGGATGATTCTGAGCGGCGGGGTATACGAGGGAAAGCAGGTCTTCTCCGAAGCGACCATCCGCCGCTTTACCTCGTTGGCTGATCTCGCGCCTGGCAGTTCCCGCGCACTGGGATGGGACACGGTGTCGAAGTCGGGGAGTTCCTCGGGCACGCACTTTTCGGCGCGTTCGTTCGGACATACGGGATTCACCGGTACTTCCGTCTGGGTGGACCCGGAACGTGACGTCGGCGTGGTACTTCTGACGAACCGGGTGCATCCCAGCCGCGAGAATGAGGGAATTCGGAGGCTGCGACCCGAGTTTCACGACGCCGTGATGGACGCAGTGATTGTATGACGTCGCTGATCGGGTGAGGAGTTTTCGAATCGAAATCGGCCACGGTTGTGTTTGTGAAACAGATTGCCGATTGGATGCGTATTTCGGGGAGAGGTTACTTCTGCAACACCCGTTTGAGGGTTTCCAGGTCCAGTTCGGGGTACGCGGGAAAACGTCCGAGCAGATCCGCCACCTCCGCGCGGGCAGCCTCGAGCGCCCCCGGCCGGGTCCGGGAGCGCGCCTTGCTGGGCTTCCCGGCATGCCTGCCCTTGTTGATTCGGGACGGCCGTGTGCTGGAAAGCACGAGGCGCAACGTGGCAGCGATTCTACGCATTTCTTCCCTGCCCATGCCCAGCGTCGTAAGCGCGGGTGTGCCGATCCGAAGGCCGCTCGTGTACCAGGCGCCGTTCGTATCGAAGGGCAGGGCGTTTCGGTTGAGGGTGATCCCGGCGTTTCGAAGGACGGTTTCCGCCTGCCGTCCGGTGAGACCCAGCGGCGTCACGTCGATGAGCGCCATATGGTTGTCGGTGCCGCCCGTGAGTACGTCCAGCCCCTCTTCGCCGCAGGCATTGGCCAGGTCCCCGGCATTTTCCACAATTCGGCGCGCGTAGGTTCTGAAAGCGTCAGCGCCGGCCTCTTCGAAGGCGACGGCCTTGGCGGCGATTGCGTGGGGAAGGGGACCGCCCAGCACCATCGGGCACCCCCGGTCCACGTGTTCGGCGAATTCCGCCGTGCAGAGAACCATGCCGCCTCGCGGCCCCCTGAGGGTCTTGTGGGTCGTGGTGGTCACCACATCGGCATGGGCCACGGGATCGTAGTCTCCGGTGAACACTCTGCCGGCCACCAGCCCCGCGAAGTGCGCCATGTCCACCATGAAGACCGCGCCGACTTCATTCGCGATTTCTCTGAAGATGCGAAAGTTGATCTTCCGGGTGTAGGCGCTGTACCCGGCCAGGAGAATCAGGGGTCTGAACGCTTTCGCCTGGTTGCGGATCCGGTCATAATCGATACGTCTGGTCTCGGGGTCGACGCTATAGGATCCGACGTGGAACATTTTGGCCGATACGTTGTGCCGGTACCCGTGGGTGAGGTGGCCGCCGGAGTAGTAGTCGAGGCCCAGTAATTTCTGATTGCCCAGCGCGGTTCTGAGTTCCAGCCAGTCGCCATCGGAAAGGGCCCCGGGATCGGACTTTCCCGTTCGATCCATAAACGGCGCCTGGACGCGGGCGGTGAGGATCGCCCAGAACGCCACAAGGTTTGCGTCGGCGCCTGAGTGGGGCTGTACATACGCATGGTCCGCGCCGAAGAGGCCGCGCGCCAGGGTAGCGGCATGTTTTTCGATGGTATCGACGTTGTCGCATCCGGCATAAAAACGGCGTTCGGGGACGCCTTCGGCATACTTGTCGGTGAAGAGATTGCCCTGCGCGAGCTGTACGGCCAGCGAGCAGTAGTTCTCGCTGGCGATCATTTTCAGGTTGCCGCGCTGCTGCTCCAGTTCGGCAACGATGGATTCGGCAATCTGCGGCGATACCGAGTGAATCTGTTCAAGTGACGCGAGGTAGGCGACGAATCCGGGATCTGCGGTATTGCCGAGGGCGGCGGATTCCGAGAGATACCTGGCAAGCGGCGACGCCAGGTTTTTCACGTCTGCAGGTGGTATTGCCTGAACCATTCTGTTTCTCCCACACACAGTGGATGGAGGGGCGCATCCGGCGTCGGCCGGACACAATAAAACCCGGGCGGGATAGCGGTACGTAAAGCCCGGGGATTGACTCGTTTTGGGATCTCTCGATTTCCAGGCGGCGGTTTGAGTGTCAATTCGCCCCAATTGGGCAACGTGCCGCACGGACACCAATATATCGGACTTCCGCAACCCGGTCAACGTTTTTTTGGGATTCAGACGCGGTAGGCGCCGCCGGACCGACAACGCGCCGCAGGCGAATTCCGGCGCCGGAAGCGATCACGAAATCACATGCGTCATCCGCGGAATCCGTTCCCCAATTTTCCGCTTGCCAATATCGTGTGGCGGGACTATATTTTTTCGGATGGCGTTCTCCTCGAAACGGAATCGAATGTTCCGATTTTCCGGCTCTCCGGTTGCCTTATTTCCGCTCCCCTGAAGGGGAGCTTTTTTTGTGAAAGCAGTTTTAAAGCAGCGCCTGAAGGAGGATTACTCGATGGACAGCCTGTTCCACGTGGTCGAGGCGCAGCAGTTCAACAGGGAATTGCTGACCGAGATTTTCGCGGTAACCAAGGAGATGGAGGAGGTCGTTAGCGTCTACGGCTCCAGTATACTCAACCGCCGGATCATGGCCACGCTGTTTTACGAACCCAGTACCCGCACGCGGTTGTCTTTCGAGTCGGCCATGGTCCGTCTGGGGGGGAGCGTGGTCACAACGGAGTCGGCGAGGGAGTTTTCCTCGGCAGCGAAAGGCGAGACCCTCGAAGACACGATCCGCATCGTCGAGGGATACGCGGACGTGATCGTGCTTCGACACTACGAAGGAGGATCCGCACGGCGGGCGGCGGAAGTGGCGTCGGTGCCGGTCTTGAACGCCGGCGACGGCCCCGGCCAGCATCCGACGCAGGCGCTGCTGGACGTCTATACGATACAGAAGGAAATCGGTCGGCTCGACGGGATTTCAGTGGCGATGGTGGGCGACCTCGCCAACGGACGAACGGTGCGTTCGCTGGCTTATCTGCTCACCCGGTACAAAGACGTTAAACTGTATTTCGTGGCGCCCGAATTGGTGCGCATGAAGGCCGACATCAAGGAATACCTGAGCCGGAACGGGGTGTACTTCGAGGAACGGGACGATCTGATCGAGGTCGTGCGAGAGGTCGACGTGGTCTATCAGACCCGGATCCAGAGGGAACGGTTCGGCGACCGGACGCGGGACTACGAATCGGCGCGCGGGCGATATATCATCGATACAAAGGTGATGGAGGCCCTGTCCGATAACGCCCGCGTGATGCACCCCTTGCCACGCGTTGACGAGATCGATCCCGCAGTGGACGTGGACCCCCGGGCGGCGTATTTCCGCCAGGCGCACAACGGGCTCTACATCCGGATGGCGTTGTTGAAGATGGTCCTGGCCGCGTGATGGCGGGCGCAGACGCTTCTTAATGCGCGTGCGAAAATACCATCACGCGAACAAAGGAGTGCCGCCAATCAGGGCCGGGTCGCGGTGAACGCGGTGAGCGGGTTCTGGGTCATGAAGTCATCCCAGAAAGTCGCCTCGGGCTTGTCCGGATCCAGCACGGCGTCGACCCAGTTGAAATCATGGAATCCGCTGTCGCGCATCGCACGTTCGTAGGTCGCTGGCGTAAGGTAGTAATTGTCGAACGCGAACACGCCTCCATCGGGGTTGGTGATCCGGTAATGGATGGCGTCTCCCTCGCGCAGGGGCTGCCGGCAGGTCCGTTCCAGGCCATATTTCGCCAGCGACCGCCCCGGCTGAGGGGGGTTGCGGACGTTGTCGTTGAACCCAACCAGCCGCCCGCCGGGACCCAGGGCGCGGAAACAGGCGCGGCAAAAGGACACCAGTTCGTCGGCTGTCCGAGCGTAGTTGAACAGATAGATGGTCGTTACGACGTCCACCGGCCCGTCAGGCACGACCCGAGCGGCGTCTTCACACACGTACACGCAGCCGATCGGGTCCGCCAGCTCCTGCGCCTCGGCCAGCGCGATCATCTCGCTCGAGACGTCGACGCCCGTCACCGAGGACGCGCCCGCTCGCATGAACTGGCGGGCGTAGAATCCGTCGCCGCACGCCAGGTCCAGCACCGCTTTCCCGCGCAGGTCGCCCAGCAACCGGAAGACCGTATAACGCTCAATGGCATATCGAAACGGGAGAAGCTTCGAGTCGCGGTATTGTTCGGCAATGTCGTCATAGGTCTGCGACGTCACGGAAATCCCTATCAGTCCGTTGAAAAAGTCGCTCCGCAGGCGAGGCCGAGTCATTATGGCCGAAGACAAGGCGCGCCTGTCTGCGTGCGGACACGCACAGGCAGGCAACGCCGTAGTTCGGTCATAAAGGCCGGACGCAGCCCGGATGGACTTTTTCAACGGGCTGCTATGGGAAAACGCTATTGAAAGGGTGCCATTTCGGGCATTGTCAACACACCGTTCGAGGGGACGAGACCGAGGCGACGAGCCAGAGAAACGATCGGTTCTACCTTACGCATCGTTTGTGCTAATGCGGTAGCAACGGCGGAATCACTGCTGCGGATGACGCCGTGGTCCATGAGGTATTCCCACGGGGACTTCGGCCGGGGAAAGACCCTGAGCCTGAGTTCGGTATCGGGTTCCAGCTGCGCCGCTTCACGAACGACCTGCAACGCCTTTCGATAACCACCCAGTTCGTCCACCAGCCCCAGGGTCCTGGCGTCCTCTCCTGTCCAGATTCGTCCTCTGGCGATGTCGAGCACCCGCTCCTTCGGCAGCGATCGACCCTCCGCGACCTTGTCGGTGAAATCCTCGTAAACGGTGTCCAGCCACGCCTGAAACAGTGCCCATTCTTCGTCCGAGAAGTCCTTCGTGCCGGTCCACATGGCCGAATGGGAGCTGGTGTGGACTTCATCCCACGAGATGCCGGTTTTCTCCCACATGCCTGAGGTCAGCATCTTGCCGCCCACGACGCCGATGGAGCCGGTGATCGTTCCCGGCTGAGCCACGATCCGGTCCGCGGCCATGGCAACGAAGTATCCGCCGGAGCCCGCCACGTCGCCCATGGATACCACGACCGGTTTGCCCGCGTCACGGGCCCGCACGGTCTCGCGCCAAATCGCGTCGGAGGCGACGTAAGAGCCGCCGGGACTGTCGACGCGAAACAGGATCGCTTCGACCTCCTCGTCGCGAACTGCGTTTCGAAAGGCCCGGGCGACCGTATCCGATCCCATCGTGGTGGCGCCCGATGCGGGGTCGAAATCGCTCTTGCCACGCGTCACGCCCCCGACGCCGTAGATTAATGCGACGGTCTCCGTCCGGTCGTCCGGCTGTTCCATACGCTCAATATACTTGTGCAGCGTCAGGTATTTCGCGCCCTCGTCCACCTGTTCTTTCACGCGCTCGTAGACCTCGTCCCGGTACGCCAATCCGTCTACCAGCCCGGCCTCGAGCGCGTCCCTGGAGAAGAACGGACCCTGATCGAACAGGTTGCGTACCGTCTCGTAGGGCAGGCCGCGCTTGTCCGAGATTCCCCGCACCAGCTGGTCGAACTGCGAGTCCATGACGGTTTTTGTCGCCTCTTTGTGTTCGGGGGTGTATTCGCGTTCCGTGTAGAGATTCTTCGCGTTCTTGTACTCTGCCCGGTGGTCCATGCGAGGGACAACGCCAAGTTTTTCCAGCATTCCACGAATGAACGGGGTCTCTGCGATAAGGCCGGTAAGCCCGACGACGCCCGAGGGTTGGAGATAAATCTCGTCGAAAGCCGTTGCCAGATAATAGGCGCCGTTGCCCGGGCCGAACTCGCCGAAAGTCTCCGCGTAGGCAACCGCGGGCTTGCCGCTCTCGCCGAAGGCGCGCACCGCGTCTCTTATCTCCTGCAGCCGCGCGAGACCCATACCGCTGTTTCCCACTCTTGCCAGAAGCGCCACGACGCGCTCGTCTGACGCGGCGTATTGGAGGCCATCGACCAGATCCCTGACGGTCATTGCATCCGGAAACAATATTTCGGCGATCGGATTGCCCGGAATGTACTCCGGGAGATTCCGTTCAAGGTTCACTTCCAGGACCGTGAGTCCGGGTACCGGTTCTTCTTCCTTGTAGAACAGCGCGATGGCGACTGCCGCGAGTACGATGACGAGCAGTGTGGCCACGCCGCCGATAATGGCGAAGACCTTGATTGCGATCCGCTTCATGGCAGACCTCCGTCGGAATAGATTCTTTGGCCTTCAGGTTCAGGCGCCCTGTCGTCGTTCGATTTCCCAGCCGGGAAAGACCAGGACGGCCGGATGGCACATTAACGCTCGCGCCAGCACCTTGGAGCGCTCGACGCCAAGTCGTATGCGCCCATTCTCAATGGCCGATATTGTGGGCTGGGGAATTCCGGTGCGTCGGGCGAGTTCATTCTGGCTGAGTTTCTGAAGTTCGCGGACCGTGCGGACAGATTCTCCGACGGACACAGCCACGCGCTTCGGCGCATTTCGATGTTTTCCCATTTTACTCCCTCCGGCGATCACCTGACAAGTATTGCCCTCACGCGGATCTCCCGCTTCCTGACTCTATAGACGACGCGACACCCGGCGCTGAACCGTGACTGACGCCGACCCTTTTTCTTTCCCGGCAGGGACTCGTCAACGAAACCTTCGATGTGCCTGACGCCTTCCGGACCGGAAAGGGATACGATATCCTTCCATGTCTCGTATCGAATGAGGGCTCTCCGCGGGAGGGTGTCGATCTGCCTGCCAACCCTGCGATGTTCGACGATGATCCACATATTAAATAATATATAGTCTAAAAATAATATGACAATGAAATTCGAACAGGTGCACTGTCGCGGAAAGTAATCGCCGGAACTCGGCAGACTAAACGCAGCAATGACAAAAGACAGCTCACTCAGAGACACGAAGACACAGAGGGTAAGACAGCGACCAACACGACCTTTTCAGTCCTTTTCGGAAGCTTTCTCCACAGTGCCGGCTTGATGGGTTTTTCGATTGAAGGCAAATTGCCGCAAGAGGCACAAAACCGGCTGTCCTGTAACAGGGCGTATCGCCGAGAGACAAGGAAATATCCGCAGGGCCACATTGCTACGGCACACACCGTTTCGCAGCCATGCCCTTTTGTGCTTTTTGTGGCCTGTTTGACGGTTGTCTATTTTCGAATTGAGGTTAGATTCCTGCCATTGGAGATCATCCCCCTGGCGGCTTCTTCTTTGTCCCTTTTCGGTTGACAAGAGCCGATGGTACCGTGCATGTTTATTGTTGTTAAGTCAGAACAGTACGGCATTCGACGCTGAGGTCAATATGGGCGACGTTCTCAAGGTGGAGAATCTGGAGGCCAAGCCGGGACAGCGGAAGGACGGCTTTCTAACGGTGGGAGAAATGCAGGATAACTCGCCCGTGCGCCTTCCGGTTGTATTGCTAAACGGCGCGGAGCCGGGTCGCACGCTGTACCTGCAGGCGACCAGCGACGGCGACGAACTGAACGGTATCGCGGTGATCAGGCGGGTTCTGAAGCGGCTGGATCCGGCCGCCCTCAAGGGCAGGGTGATTGCAACCCTGATCGTGAACTTTCATGCTTTTCACGCCGGCGAGTCCCTGAATCCCGTGGACGGAAAGAAGATGAACCGGTGTTTTCCGGGCCGCAAGGAGGGCACGTCGAGCGAGCGGGTGGCGTATCGACTGTTCCATTGCGCGGTGAAACAGTCGGACCTCTGTATCGATCTCCATCAGGGCGGCGTCCGGCCCATGATTGACGAGGTCCGGGTGCGGGTGGACCGGCGAAAACGCATCCACAGGGCTTGTTTGGAAATGGCAAGGGTATTTGACATCGGCTACATTCTGGACTGCCGGGGTCCCGACGGGCAGTTGGCGCGCGCCGCGCCCGACGAAGGGATTCCCACCATCGATCCGGAACTGGGAGGATGCCACGGATGGGATGAAGGCAGCATCCGGAAGGGCGTGGCGGGCGTGGAGAATATCCTGAAGCACTACGGGTTCATGGAGGGCCAGGCGCAGACGCCCCGTCGACAGACCGTGGTGGACGGCTTCCTGTCGCTCCTCGCCGCCCGGGGAGGATTCCTGGAGTATCGGGCCGCGCTGTACGACCATCTGCAGAAGGGAGACCCGGTAGCCGACGTAACGGATCCGTTCGGCAAAGTACTCGAGACGATTTACGCCCCCCAGGAGTCCGTTTTCTGGGCGCGGTCATTGCGGCCGATGGCAGCTACCGGAGAACCGGTGGCTATGCTTGGAAAGAATGTGCGATACGTGTAAACTGCCGCCGCGGGAGTCAGTCCTGCGCGGGTCTGACTTCGTCGATGCGTTCGCGCACAAGGGGCCGGATGTAAACGTCGTCCAGGGAAAGCCGGGCGAATTCCCGGGCGAAGATTTCAACGTGGGTCCTGACGTCCGGACCGCGGTTCAGAATGAAGCGGCGTTTCCCGCGTACCACGCACAGGCCGCCTTTGCCACCCTGGAGATTCCCATAGGTGACGGGGATGTCCAGACGTTCGGCGAGGGCTTCGAATTCCTGCAGTAACTGAGTATCGGTCATATCGCGGGTTGTGGTTGCAAGGCTTGCGACAGCCGGGCGGGGCAGGCGATCGGGAATGCAGCGTTATCCACTGCAATATAACCCACCCGGCAACACCCTCCAATGGCGAAGCGTAAGCGCGTGAAAGCCACCCCGGACGGCAGCGCGGTTACGTCTTGCATTTTTCCGACGCCAAACAATCCAAGACGCGTGTGGCGCGCATCCAGAGGTGCTGGCATAGAATCCTCGACGGGAAGGGATTCCACGGCAGGTATGCCGGACCTAATCGGAATATATCCGGGTTGATTCCTCGACAAAACTTGACAACTCCTCCCGGTTCTTCTACGTTATCGGAGGACATGCCTGGCGAGGCTTCGCTTTGCTCAGCCGCAACGAAATCGGTGCGAGTAAATGCGCGCGTCCTTTAAACGGCTTAATCACTCCCCCCTTGAGGGGGAGTCGCAGAAGCCGAGCCGATCCCTGAGCTTGTCGAAGGGCCGGCGGCGGCTGATGCGGTGGGGGGATCGCGAAGAATTGAAGACTGAACGCATCGCAGCCAAAGCCGCGGACATTGTCGTAACAGACGATAGTTTGACCGTTGATTTCGTCGACGGGCGGAGTATATCGGTACCATTGGCGTGGTTTCCACGGTTGGTTCACGGCACTCCGAAAGAGCGGGATAATTGGAGAATTATCGGAAACGGAGAAGGTTTTCATTGGCCCGACCTGGACGAGGACCTTGGTGTGGAAGGTCTGCTTCTGGGCAGGCCTTCCGGTGAAAGCCAGCGATCTTTTCAACGATGGCTGGTCGAACGTGCGAAACGCCTTGAACGATCTTGACTTATCAAGTGGCGATTTCCCTCTGAATGAAACCACCCGGCGGCAACGTCATAATCCGTTGTTCTACGTTCATTCGGCCTCTCAGTGATGCAATACGGTTCTTCGCGATTGCTGCCGAAACAGTTACTGCATAAGACATCACATTGATCTTACCCTTGATTGTTTACCTCAGAAAAACCTCGCAACGTTTCAGTCCTCCCGAATGAAAAACCCGAGCCTTCCTCGCTGCGTCATCTTCGACCTGTCTGAAGTTTTCATCGCGGGGCTCCCCGGGATCGAGAAGCGTATCTCGAGCAAACTCTCGATTCCCGAAGACGGCCTTCTGGGTTGCTTTGGCGGAGACCCGCTGATTCAGGTTCTGAAAGGACGGATTTCCGAGGATGCCTACCTTAGCGGAATTCTGAAACGAACGGGCTGGAACCTGGAACTGGCGTCGCTGAAGCGAACGTTAAGGGACAACTTTCATGTCCGGATTGCGGGTTCCCTCGACATCCTGCGCGAGGTGGCGAGGACCCATCCCGTCGCCTTGCTGTCTGACCACGTACGTGAGTGGGTTCGCTACATCGAGTCGATTCATTCGTTTCTGGATCTATTCGACGAAAGGTTCTATTCCTGCGATCTGGACAAGACCAAGTCCGATCCAACGGTCTTTCCCGAAATTCTCTGTACGTTGGGTTACGAGCCGCGGGAGTGTCTTTTTGTCGACGATCGAATCCAGAACGTGAGAAACGCGGAGTCGGTCGGCCTGCCGTCCATCCACTTTCGCGACGCCGTGCAATTGCGCGCCGATCTTGAAAGCAGGCAGATCCTGTCCTGACGTCGCGAAAGATATACGTGGGCGCAACAACTGTCAGGGACGACGCGAATCGGCTGGTACCGGCTCCCGGCGGGTTTCCCGCAACCCGATTTACTTCATCCTCCATATCGCAAAGGCAACGCGTTGATTGACATATTCACCCACGACAGCGCCGACGATCTGATCTCCCAAACCGCCGCGTACCTGGAAATGCGCGAGAGTGAGCACTGCCTGCCGCTGGGCCTGATGTACGGGTTTGCCAGGGGGCCGCGGCACAACGTCAACGTTCCACCGCTGTTGGTCAGTATCGCGGACCGGGGGCGGGCAATTGGCGCGGCGATCATGATGCAGGGAAGAAAGCTCGTCCTGAGCAGAATCGATGCGGATATCGAGGATGCGGTAGACCGTCTGATTGGCCATTTACGCACAAGCGAAGTCTCCATACCCGGTGTTGTCGGTCCGGCGGCGGAAGCTCGCGCCTTTTCCGACGGCTGGGTCGGGAACGTGCACGGCATATCTTCCAGCCTCGCCATGAGTATGCGGGTGTTCGAAATCAGAGAGGTCGCGGAGGCGCCTCTTGCCGAGGGGGAACTGCGGCTTGCCGGGATGGACGATCACGCCGTTATGGCGCGGTGGATTGCCGGATTCTCCGAGGAAATCGGTGAAACGGCGGACTTAGAGGCGGCCGCTCGCGGCGCCGCGCGTTATATCCAGGCTGAACAACTGTACATCTGGGATCGCGAGGGGCCGGTTTCGATGGCCAAGACCTCTCATTCGACCAGAAACGGCATCAACATCAATGGGGTGTACACGCCTGCCGGGTATCGTTTTAAGGGATACGCGACTTCCTGCGTCTGGACGCTGACGAAGAAACTGCTCTCGGATCGCTATTCGTTCTGCAGTCTGTTTACAGATCTCTTGAATCCCACCTCCAACAGCATCTACACCAAAATCGGCTACAGGCCGGTGGGCGACGCGATGGCGTATGACTTTACGCGTTCCGATTCCGGAGAGCCCGAATCGTCCGCTTGAAGCGTCGATGCCGTGCGTAACCGACTTGCGCGAAACAAATTACAGACACGATTCGAGAAAATGGAGTCCGGTATGACGTTCGATCTGCTCATCAGCGGAGGGACGCTGGTCGATCCGGCAGTGGGCCTGAGCGCTGTGCGGGAGGTGGGTTTCTCGGCGGGGAGGGTTGCCGCCGTCGGGGAGCGCCTCGACCGGGGCGGGGCCCGGCAGGTGATCGACGCCACGGGTTGCGTGGTGACGCCCGGGCTGATCGATCTTCACGTACACGTGTTTCCCGGCGTCAGTCATTATGGCATCGAACCCGATCCCACGTGTCTCGCCCGTGGCGCCACGACCGTGGTCGACGCGGGGTCCGCGGGCGCCGATACCTTCCCGGGTTTCAGGAAATACGTGATCGACGTGAGCGAGACGCGGATTCTGGCGCAGATGAACATTTCGTCGCAGGGGATGCTGACCGAAGAGATCGGAGAGTTCGAGATTCCCGAATACGCGGACGTGGACAAGGCCTGCCGGATGATCGAGCGGCACCGCGACGTCGTTCTCGGCGTGAAGGTGCGGCTAACCCGGCATACAATCGTCAGCGAGCGATCCGGAATGCTCCCTCTCTACCGGGCGAGGGAGGCGGCAGACGCGGCGGGATTGCCCATCATGGTGCATCCGCAGGACGCGTGGTGCGATTCGATCGACGACATTCTGAGGGTGATGAAGGGCGGAGACGTAATGACCCATTGTTATCACGACTTCCCGTGCGGGATTCTGGATGGTGAGGGTCGTGTCCGCGATTCGGTTCAGGAAGCGATTGAACGGGGCATCGTGTTCGACGTGGGGCACGGCGCGGGGTCCTTTTCATGGGAAGTCGTCGAAAAGGCGTTGTCACAGGACGTCCTGCCAACCACGATTTCATCGGACCTGCACGTCTACAATGTGAACGGTCCCGTCTACGATCTCGCTTCCGTGGTGACGAAATTCCTGCATCTGGGTCTGCCGTTGGAAGATGCGATCTCCCGCGTGACGTCCGTGCCGGCCGGGATCGTCGGAATGGAGGGCGAGGTGGGCACGCTGACGAAAGGGGCGTTCGGCGACGCGGTCGTGTTCGAACTGCGAGAAGGGGATTTCAGTCTGGAGGACTCGAGAGGCAACGTCCGGACGGGCCGTCGGAACCTGGTACCGGTGACGGTCGTCAAGGGCGGTCGGGTCTATACGTCCCGCCGCAAACGTGGTAAGTGACGTGAGATAGGGAGATGTAGATGTCGTCGCCTATCCATCCCTTACTTGACACCACACCTGTCCAAAATCGGTTTCAGTCTTGGACAGCATCTGGTTCACTTCCGCGAAGCAATCCCTCGACCAAGATTGCCTGAGATTCACAAAGTGCTTATTTCACGGGCTTATTGAGACGGAAACAGCACAATTATGGCCGCTGGAAACGTCACCTTGTTCTTGGACAGCATTGCGCAGACGATGGCAAACCTGGTTTTCATTATCCGGGTCAAACCCGTCCAAAATCGCCTATTGTAGCCATTTTTCGAACCTTATCTCTGGGAATCCGACGGTTCTTGGACAGCAGTGACTTGACACCTAAACGATCCCCATCCTTCGGACAAATTCGCCCAACAGACAAACTGGAGCAACCAGTGAAGCCAAGGGTCTACGTAGAAACGTCGTCGTCCCCCTCGAATCCCGCGCAATATAGGAGTCTCGCTACGCGGAGACCAACTTTTCTATTTTTGTACCGACGGGAGAGGCGTATCGATGAACATCAAAAGATACCCGGGAAAGGCCGTGGGGCGCAGCGAATCCGTCGAACACAACGGCATCGTGTATACGGCCGTCATCGCGCCGGACCTGACAGCGGACTTCGGGGAGCAGACCCGGCAGGCGCTTGCGCAGTTGGACGCGAATCTCACTGAGGCAGGGACCGACAGAACGCGACTCCTTTCCGCCACGGTCTACATCACGGACATGTCTAAAAAGCCGATCCTCAACGAGGTCTGGGACGCGTGGATCGGGCCGGACAACTGGCCCCAGCGCGCCTGCGTCGAGGTCGGATTGGAGGGAAATACGCTGGTGGAGATCGTCGCGGTCGCCGCGAAATAGGCCGAGCAATCGGAGCAGGAAGGATGCGTGAAAGCAAGGTCATTGAAAAGACAAAGACGCCCGCAACGGTGGATTCTCTGCATTCGGATCTCCACTCGCTTGGTGTAGAACCCGGGTCTGTCGTGCTGGTTCACTCGTCTCTGAGCACGATGGGATGGGTGTGCGGAGGGGCCGTGGCAGTCATTCTTGCCCTCCAAAAGTCGCTGGGGTCCGACGGAACGCTCGTGATGCCCGCACACTCTCCCGGGCTCAGCGAGCCGGGCAAGTGGGAAAACCCTCCCGTACCCGAGTCCTGGTGGCCGGTGATACGCACAAACATGCCGGCGTACGATCCCGCGCTTACGCCGACCAGCAATATGGGCGTAATCGCAGAGACCTTCCGAATGCAGCGCGGCGTTCTCCGCAGTTCGCATCCGCAGGTCTCGTTCTGCGCTTGTGGGCCTCGAGCGTCGCATATCATAGACGACCATTCACTGGCGTTTGGCCTGGGCGAGGATTCGCCGCTTGCGAGAATCTACGATCTGAACGGTCTTGTCCTGCTTCTCGGTGCGAGTCATGGATCCAATACCTCCATGCACCTCTCGGAATACCGGGCGGATTTTCCAACCCGGCGTATTGTGCAGGAGGGCGCTCCCATTACCGTTTCCGGCTCGAGGCAATGGACGACTTTCGAAGAGATTGAGCCGGACAGTTCCGATTTCGAACGAATCGGAAAGGATTTTCTCCGGTCCGACGTGGGGGACGCCGTCAATCAGGGCAGGGTCGGTCTGGCTGACTGCCAACTCATGTCCCAACGCGACGTCGTGGATTTCGCGGTCGGCTGGATGGAGGAGAATAGAGGGAAATGAATGAAATCGAACGAAAAGTGGGCCGCGAGATTCTGGAAGGGATACGAGAACTCAAGCGAGGCGAGCATGGCCGGGTGATCGATGTGCCGGATGTCATTGGGATACCGAAAAAGGCCGGAGGAACGGATCGCACGTCGAATCGCCGGACGCCCGACGGGCCGTCGCTCGAAGAGATGCGCTTGAGGCGATAACGGGACAGCGCTTGCCGCTGTGTCTTCCTTATGTTTCCGGGCAACCCTCGCAGGGGGATCCGCTGAAGGTTGCCCGGGTGTATCTGGCGTGTCGATGGCAGGATTGGCTAAGTGAAAATTGGGGGATGCGGCGCCCGTAGGTCGAATGTTCGCTTATTTGATGACCACCAGCACGGCTTCGCCCTTGAGGAGATCGTTGACCAGGGTGACGTGGGTGCCTTCAGCGCTCAGGCTGACCGTATAATCCTTGTCTTTTTTCAGCTTGCCGGAACGGCCGATCAGCTCCTTCAGTTTCTTTCCGCGTTCCAGGGTCAGGCGCTCGCCGATAGCGAAATACTTGACCTTCATATCCTTGTGTCCGGGTTTCTGTACCAGTTTGTACCCTTTGCGGAAGAATCTTCGGCCTGTCTCCAGGAATCCATCCGCCTTCAGACCATCCTCCGTGCCCACCACCACGCGCACCGCGTTTTTGGCCAGATCAAGTTCCGCTTCCGTCCTTTCGATATTCTGTTGGGCCGTATCCAGATCCTTTGACAACTTCATCGCAACGTCTCTCTGGTCGCGCAGCGCGACGGTGAGGCTGTCCGATTCGGTAATCAGACGGTCGATTTTCGCTGCGTCGGCCACCTTCTGCTCCTCCAGTTCGGCGATCGCTGCCTGCAACTCTTCGTTCTTGCGCCGGCGCTGCTCGGCAATGGCGCGATATTTCTTGACTTCCTTCTGGAGTTGTTGGTTTTTCTCCTGCAGGAGCATCTCGAACTTGGTGAGGCTGTCGAGTTGCGTCTTCAGGGTGACGAGTTCGGTCTGAGCGCTTCCCACCTCGGTTTGAAGCGAGTCGATGCTGGCTTCCTTCTGCGCAATGACCCGTTGCTGTCTTTCCACTTCGCTTTCTCCGCAGGCACTGAGGCCGACGCAGACGAGCAGGGCGAGGGAAAGATACGAAAAAATCCGGTTCATCTGATCATCTCCCTTTTTGGGGGTTTACGTTAAGGTCCCCGACAGGTCGCGCCAGGAACCGTTTTTCTTTGTGGCGGTCTGCGTATTGCCTGTGTATTTTTGATCGTTGGCGCTGCCTGAACAGCGCTGCCGGAAAATTGCGCTGAATGCATATGTTTCGCCCGGCGTTTGGCGATGCGCTCAGCCTGACCGTTGTGTGCGCTCGGCGACGCCCCGTTATCTTCCAGGCAGACAAGGGCCGAACGTCCCGGTTCGACTCGTTCCCCCTTATACATAATGAATTCCGCCGCTTTCTGCAAGGCAAATACCAACAAAAAGATTTGAATTGAGGTACACGCGGGCAACCGGAACCTCTGATCAAATCTGGATCAGATTTCGAACGCAGTCGAAGAGATTTGAGACGATTTCGAACGGGGCAGGCGCGTCGCAGTCGATCATGCTGAGGAAGCGGACGTGAGGGTGGGGCAGACATTCCTGTCTGCCTGCATCAGTGCAGACACAACAAGGACCTGCATAATGATATTATCGGGAAGAATGATCCACGAACAAATGGGAAAGGACATCATCATCGAGCCGTTCGATCAGGCCAGGCTCAATCCGAACAGCTACAATCTCTCGCTTGCCGATGAACTGTTGGTGTACGAGGATGGCGTTCTCGACATGAAAAAGAGGAACCGGACGCGGCCCATTGTGATTCCCGAGGACGGTTACGAGATGCGACCCCGTAAGCTCTATCTCGGCCGAACGGCGGAGTTCACGAAAACTGACAATTATGTTCCCATGCTCGAGGGACGCTCGTCCGTGGGTAGGCTCGGGCTGTTTGTGCACGTCACGGCGGGTTTCGGCGACGTGGGATTCGCCGGCTACTGGACGCTCGAGATGTTCTGCATACAGCCGGTCCGGATCTATCCGAACGTGGAAATCTGCCAGATCTACTATCATACGCTGGAGGGTGATTTCGAGACCTACAAGAGTGCGAAATACCAGAACAACCGGGGCATCCAGCCCAGCCGCATGTATCTCGATTTTATCGGATGAATTCGACGCAAACTGGTGTTGTTATCGCACACTTCCGGCATCAGGCGGGCAGTGATTTGAATCGTCACGAAGAAATGCAGATGTTCCTGGCGGGCAAGGCGCCCTTTCATGAGGCGGAAGATGTGTGGGGGGATGGGACCATTCCTCTGCGCACACGCTATTTCCGCTCCGATGAACAGCCGCCCGAGCAGTTCATAACTTCCGTTCGATGCCTCGTCGTTCAGGATGATTCCGTTCTGGTTGTCAGCAACCCCGAAGGCAGGCACATTCTGCCCGGAGGTCGCCGCGAAGCGGGAGAAACCTTCGAACAGACACTGCGCCGCGAAGTCGCTGAGGAGGCCGGGTGGTCCGTTGAATCCATCTCGCGTCTGGGATTCATCCACCTGCAACATCTCGGGCCGAAGCCATCTGGATACATGTATCCGCATCCGCATTTCTTTCAGATTGTCTATACTGCCCGCGCCTCCAGGCATATGCCGTGCTTGATGCGAGACGACGACTACGAAGAGAAGGCGGCCTTTGTCCCGATACGTGAACTCGACGGGTTGGGTATCTCCGAAGCCGAGTCGGGATTTGTCCGGTTTGCGAGAGACAGGATTTGATCGTGTTCACAATCGGTGTGTTCGGCATCATTACCGATGACGAGGACCGCGTCCTGCTGTGCCACCGGCGCGACTTCGATCTTTGGAACCTGCCCGGCGGCGGCGTTGAGGAAGGCGAGAGTCCGTGGGATGCGCTCGTGCGGGAGATAGAGGAAGAGACGGGTCTGAAGGCGGCGCCCGTACATCTCAGCGGCGTTTACAGCAAACCGGGCCGGAACGAGGTTGTATTTTCATTCTACTGCCGGGTGACCGGAGGCGCGATCCGGCTCACGAATGAGGCGGATCGAATCGAATACTTCCCATTGGATCGTATCCCCGGGAACACCGTACCAAAACAGTTGGAACGCATCGAGGACTTCATTTCGGATAGAAAGGGGACGCACTACAGGGTTCAGAGCGGTCCTTCCGCTATCGAATTGGTCAAGAAAGGAAAGTTGTAGGCGATACACCCGCCGCCCGACGTCGCGTCAATGCGGCGAGCCCGATCGGTTGAAAATGACATGTCAGACTTTTTTATCATCGGCGTTGCGATCGTCCTCAGAGAGAAGGATGGCCTTCTCTTCGAGCTCCAGAGATCCACGAAGTGGAAACGCGGTCGGGATGGGGTCCTGGAAATCGGATTGAGTTGCATCGGCGGCACGGTGGAGGAATGGGAAACCCTCGAAGGCGCGCTGCAGCGAGAAGCGATGGAGGAGATTGGGTGCCGGGTTGCGTTCGATCAATCGACCCATCCCTTTTCGATGGACCCCGCCGGAAACGTGTCGCCGCTTGCGCCGGCAAGCGTTCCGGATGGCGTACATTTTCTGTGGGAAGGAAACGACACGGGATATGTGCCCGGCGCGAAGGTGGCGGTGTATACGGGCAATACGGCCGGGCGCCCTGAACCGGGCGACCTCTCGGCCGTCGCAATGCTGAAGCCGGATCTGTTTCCTGTACTCGCCAGAGAATCCCTCACGGTCTCGGACCTCGAACAGCGGGGCGGCATCCTCCGGGAACGGACGCCGGTCCCGCGTTCGGCTCGGGTGAAGCCGGTGGGAACGGCAGCCCGGCTTCTGGGCCTGAGGCGACGACGTCCTGATCTGTTGCAGCGCGTTTTGAGGGAAGTCTGATCCGGGGGTCGCCGGCGATTTGTTACTCGATTGGCGGACGAATCCGCGCGCGGGCCTGCCGGCCTGGCCAGCCGTCGCCGCATCGGCGCCGTGATAAATGCCGACAAGCGATTCGTAACCCGTTCCATGAATTGAATACTCCTGGTTAGACGACATCCAACATAGAAAGGAAATCATTTTATGCAGTCCCATTTGACGTTTCTTCACACGACACCTGTGCTCATCGATACTTTCGATCGGCTAATCGATGAAACCGCATTGGAATTACCCGTAAGACATATTGTGGAAGAGGGATTTTTGACGGAGGCGCGCGAAGAGGGTATCACTCAGGACCTGGATGACCGGATTGGCGGCCGCATCCGCTCCGCGGTCGAAGAGGGCGCTGCCGTGGTTCTCTGCACGTGTTCTTCGATTGGCGGAAGCGCGGAAAGAGCGAACGACACCACGGATGGCGTGGTAATCCGGGTCGATCGCCCCATGGCCGAGAAGGCCGTGGAAATCGGCTCCCGAATCGTCATCGCCGCCGCACTCGAGAGCACGCTCGCGCCGACTCGCGACCTCATCCTCGAAACCGCGGGCGCGCGTCAAAAGCGCGTCGAGCTCATCGAGGTGTTGTGTGACGAGGCCTGGAGCCGGCTGGAGGCGGGAGACCAGCAGGGATACTTGAGCGAAATCGCGGGCAAGATCAAGGAAAGCGCGTCTGAAGGAGACGTCATTGTGCTGGCGCAGGCATCGATGGCGGGGGCCGCGGACCTGTGCCCGGAAGTCTCGGTTCCTATCCTCAGCAGTCCCGGAATCGGCCTGCAGCGCGCAATCGAAATCTGGAATCAGAAGGCAGGGGATTGAAGTCGCAATCCACTAACGCGCCGGACGTACCCGCGCCGTGTAGGGGCAACCCTTGTGGTTGCCCTCGACGTCGAGGTGGCGCATGGCCGTCGTTGAAAAGGCGGGTGCCCACAAGGGACGCCCCTACATTTCAATCTCACGTGGACAAATGAAGTCACACAAATTCACAGATTACACATACCTGGAAATCCTGGATCTTGTTGAGACTGGGTGCCTGGCGATCGTGCCCACGGGGTGCACCGAGCAACAGGGCCCGCACTTGCCGGTGGATTTCGACACCTGGTTCGCGGAAGCCGTTGCCTTGGAAGCCGCAAGGCACGCGATGCGATTGCATGGCTTGTGTGCGCTGGTTCTTCCGGCCACGCCATTCGGTCCTGTGTCCGAACATCGGGGATTCGGTTCGGGCTACGTAAACATCCCACACCCGTTGCACGAAGAATGTGTCTACAATGTCCTGGAGTCACTGGCAGAGCAGGGCTTCCACACTATTGTCGTGTGGCGCGGCTGCGGCGAGCATCGACTTCAGGATGCGGTGGATCGGTTCAACGCGAGATTCAATCCGGGTTTCAGAGCTTTCCTCCCACCACTCCCGTATCACGACATTTGGCGCCGTGTAGCTGATCCCGAAGTGCCAGGCGGTCACGCCGACAGTTTTACCACCTCGATTGCCCTGTATAAACGCCCGGCTACGGTCAGACTCGAATGCATCCCTGCGTCCACTTCACGGGAAGTCAATTGGAACGATCCGCATCTCGATTTTACGAAATATTCGGAAACCGGCGTCATCGGCGATGCAACAAGGGCGAGTGCCGAGTTGGGGCGCAAGCTGTGGCACGAGGTCGTCTCGACGACGGCAGCGATATTGAGGGATGCTTCGGCATAGTAACACGCTGTGTCATTTCAGAAGCCGAATCCTTCGTCATCTTCAGCGGGAATAAGATAACAATAAGCCCAGGAGGGATAAGACCATTGCGACCATTCACCGTCGATGACTTGCTGAACGTCACCCAGTTTGCCAGTCGTTGTCCGTGGGATCTATCGCCTGACGGCGGATTGCTCGCTGTGACGCTGAGTCAGGGGAAGCGTCGCGTCCCGTACGACGCCAATTATGCTGGAGAGAACGGCGCATATATTGTTCTAATAGACGTTGAAACAGGCGAGTCCATCGAGCCGTTTTCCGATCTGCAAATGAGCTGGGCAGGGCGCTGGTCTCCTGACGGACAGACGCTTGCCGCATACGTCGTCGCGCATGATGATCACGCTCTTGTAGGACTGTGGAACAGAAAGACACGTGAAGTTTCTATTGTAACCAACGTTTTGATTCCTCGGGGTACTTACTTTAACGTCCCTCAATGGACTCCCGACGGCCAGCGCATCATTGTGCCGCTGATCCCTGATGACCGTGACTCTGCTACATCTCCAGGTATTATTGTGCAATCTTACATTCCGGGGCAGGCAGTCCCAGACCAGTATAGCCCATTCCTCGAGCAGCCCGACGTTGAAGAGTGCATCGGTGTTTTGGAGGTAAACTCAGGCATTGTCACTGAATTTGCGCACGGTATCGAGTCACGCGCCCTGCGCATGGCTCCTGATGGACAAGCTTTAGCAACTCTCAATGTAATTGCAGATCCGGTAGATCGACCTCACGTGATAGCCGACTTGAATATCGTCCCGTTTGACGGTCGCGAGCCTTATACGGTCGCCACGAACGTACCGGTCAACACTTGCGCCTGTCGTTTCTCGTGGTCGCCGGATTGCCAGACAATTTCCTATTTCTCCGGCGGAAAGTGGGGAGACCCTCAACATCTCTATTGCGTACCTGCGGACGGATCAACCGAGCCGACAAAGATGACAAGAATCACTTCGTCCTTAGGTAACTATCAGATGCCCTGGTGGACCGATGACGGCACGCGCATCATGTGGCTCCAGGATAGGTGTTTGTGTTGCTCGGCAATTGAGGACGGTACGTGTCGCCAGCTATCGAAGGATTCGACGGGCAATCATCTGAGGATAAATGTGATTGCACAACGGCACGGAGAATCAGTCCTTCATACGGATGATCGGGGCAATATTCTTGCCGACGCCACTGACACACGTGAAGGCTCGAAATACATCGTCCGCATCCACTCAGTTTCCGGCGAAATGACCAGAGTCTGTCCCACGCCGCATTCAAGTCCTGATGAATTCACTCTGATGGCATCAGGACGTTGTGTTTTTGCTCGCGGCAGAGTCGAGTTTGACGAGACGGTACATGCGTACGGTCTCGAAAGTGGGGAGGCAGAGACAATACTTGAGGCCAATCCCTGGCGTCTCGATGTGGCTCAACCGGTGCGCAAGACCATCGAGTTCAAGGATGCGAATGGTCGTGAACAGGAGGCGGCTCTTTTCCTTCCCAATAACGCTCCGGCGGAAGGCCGACTGCCCATGGTTGTTACCATCTATCCCGGCAGTGATTTTTCAAACAGAAACAGGTATCACTCGGAAGCGCAACTACTCACCAGCGCAGGCTACGCGGGACTGTATCCGGACTCGATTATGGAGGACCATAACCCGATTGATCAGATCGTAGGCGTAACAATACCTGCCGTTGATCGCGCCATAGAAATGGGTATTGCCGACAGAAATCGAATCGGAGTCTGGGGTCACAGCTATGGTGCTTACGGTGTCATGGCTTTGGTCGTGCGCACAAGGGCTTTCCGAGCCGCGGTTGCCAATGCGCCGTTTGGAATAAACATGACCAGCACTTACGTTATCGATAGATATAGAATGGGGTGGTGCGAGGGGAAGCAAGCACGAAATGGAGGAAGTCTCTGGGAGAAAAGAGATGCCTATATCAAGAACTCGCCGCTCTTTGCTTTCGACCAGGTCGACGCGCCGGTGTTGGTGATATGCGGGACCCGTGACGTGCCAGGATCGGTGAATGCGCAGGAGACATTCCTGGGTCTCAGCAGACTTGGCAAACGAGTGGAAATGCGAGAATACAAACGTGAGAGTCATCTTATGACTGATTGGTCGGCTGAGGATACCAGGGACTATTACGAAAGCGTGCTCAACTGGTTCGATCAATACCTTCAGGAGGAGCAATAAAACCTGCCTCGTCACATCCCGATTTTCGGGTTTCGAGACAGCAATAGCCGCACAGTCTGGATCAGCGGTCGATTTGCACCGTATTAGACCTTACAGTAAGACTTCAACGCAAAATGCGCGCATGTCTATTCGGGCAGTTTGCTCACGTTACTGCGTTGGAATCCCCCCACCGCATCAGCCGTCGCCTGCCCTTCGACAGGCTCAGGGAACAGGCTCGGCTTCTGCGACTCCCCCTCAAGGGGGGAGTGATTGCGACGTCAAACGGGCTCAGAAGTTCACTTCAGTCTATTTGGTTGCGGCTGAGCGTAGCGAAGCCGCGTTAGGCCTGGAGTCCGATAAAATGGCTACCTGTGAATCAATCGTCCGAGACGTCCTTGATGAGCCGGTCGTGTCGCTGGTGCGGGAGGATGGCGGCTGGACGAATGTCGTCCTGGAGGTCAACGGGAAATGGATATTTCGTTTCGTTCGAGATTTCGCGTGTACGCAGCTTGCCGTCGAGAAGGCATTTCTGCCTGACTTCAAGGAGTTCTCGCCTCTTCCGATTCCCGAAATACGCTATTCGGGCGCCGGTTTCATTGGCTACCAGAAGATCGAGGGTGTCAAGTTTTCGGAGTCCGTTTTCCGGAGTCTCGTCGCGAGTGAGAGGACAGCGCTTGCAACGTCTCTGGGCGGTTTCCTCTCCAACCTCCACGCCGTTTCTTTCGAACACCCTCACCTCAAGGCAACCCCATACGGCGGCGGGGATTTCTGGCGGGAGTTGTGGCCGTCGGTGGCGCCGCGCCTCCGGGACGACATTCGCCAGAAAGCTCATGGCTACTTCCGGCAGGCAATTCCAAGAGTAGAATCCGCCGCATATCGGGACGCCGTCACACATTCGGACTTTGGTACGAGCAATGTCCTGATCGATGCGGCGCGCTCGAGAATCGCCGGTGTGATTGACTTCGGCGACATTAGCACCGGCGATCCGGCGGCAGATTTCGCGACCTTCTATCGCAGGTTCGGGAAGCCGTTTGCCGAGAATATGGCCGAGGCCTACCGGTTGCCGCTGGGGGACGATTTTTGGGTGAGGGTGGACTATGAGTCGAAACGAAAGCTCTTTTTCGTTTTCTTCTTTGCCCTGAATCACGGCTTCGAGCAGCACGTGCCCGGCATTGTCCGCGAGATTGAATCTCTGTTCGCCGATGGATCGGTTTGACACCTACAGTGTTCCTCGATCCTGCGTGGGGGCAACCCTTGTGGTTGCCCTGGGTTTGGCGGCTGCTCCTGGCGACATTGCCGATATTCGTCACAGATTATTCGAGGTTCTGACATGCTACCCGATCTCATCGAGACAGACCGGCTGAAACTCCGGCCGTACAGCTTCGAGGACGTCGAAGACGTTCTGTCGTACGCGACAGACTCGAAATGGGCGCTCTATGTGCCTGTACCGCAACCCTATACCAGAGCGGATGCGGAGGAATTCCTGGCGCGCCAGGTGTCGCAGGACAGCAATGAACGCGTTTCATGGGCGATAGAATGCGCCGGATCTGCGGTGGGCGGCGCGAATATCGGGTTCGACTTCAAGAACCGCGTTGGCGCAATCGGCTACAGCATCGCCCGGCGTCTATGGGGAAGGGGGCTAGCCACGGAAGCCGCCGGCGCCGTGATCGACCATGCGTTTGCCGCATTTCCCGATCTGAATCGTATCCGGGCGTCGGCCGACGAGCGGAACGTCGGTTCCCTGCGCGTCATGGAAAAACTCGGTATGATCCGTGAAGGCCTCCTGCGACAGGACCAATATCTACGGGGAGAATTCAGAAACACGGTGTGGTGCGGTCTGTTGCGGTGTGAATGGGAAGCAAGCAGATACCGGACGAAGTGATGTGCGAATCAGCCCGACGAAACAGGCAGCGGTTCAGCTGCCCGGTTCAATCTGGAACGATCGACATCAGTTACGAAAATTGGTTTAATTTTCCTTTGGATTTCGTAACATACTTGTTAACTTTTGGACATGAGAGAAATCATATTTAACCGCACACAATCAGGACGTTGCCCTGTCGAACGGTTCCTGGACTCTCTTAGTGCGAAGCAAAGCGCAAAAGTCACCTGGACATTGGCACTCATTGAGGAACTGCAGTTCGTTCCGCAGAGATACTTCAGGAAACTGGTCGATACGGACGACATCTGGGAGGTCAGGGTAATCATTGGAGAAGGTTCGTTCAGATTTCTGTCCTTTTTCGACGGCCCCAACCTGGTGGTTCTCGGCCACGCATTTTCCAAGAAGTCACATGAGACTCGAAGATCTGACATCCGTCTGGCAGAACAGAGGAAAAAGGATTACTTCAGGAGGAAACGCCATGAGCGATCTTAAGAAATACGTTGAGAAACGCAAAGCAAGAGATCCGGAATTCGCCGAGAATTACGAAAGCGGATATCTGGAATTCAAGATCGGTGTCTTGCTCCGGGAAGCCCGAAAAGAGGCCGGTCTGACCCAGGAGGACGTAGCAAAAAAGCTGAACACCCGGAGATCCGCGATATCAAGAATGGAAAACCACGCGCAGGACATCAGGCTGTCGACTTTGCGCAAGTACGCCGAAGCGATCGGAAGGAAGTTGCACTTTTCGGTAGGGTAGAACGGTGATGCGCAACCTGAAGCGGATCCCGAACCGCTCTCCGACTGCGCACTTTGAGCATTCGATCCCTGAGCTTGTCGAACGGTGTCGAATGCTATGAGTCAACTCGGTTTGGAATGACATAACGGAGGACCCCAGATAATGACCGAACGGACCGACAAACCGCTTGCTGGAAAGGGCGCTGTGATTACGGGCGCCGGGCGCGGGATCGGCCGGGCCATTGCGCTGGGCTACGCCCGGGCGGGCGCATCGGTCTGCTGCGCGGCGAGGACCGGAAGCGAGATCGAGGAAACCGTACAGGAGATCCGGGGAGAGGGCGGAAACGCGGTCGCGTTTCGTGCTGACGTATCGGAATGGGCCGATGTCCAGGCGATGTTCGATTTTGCGGAATCGCAGCTTTCGGGAATTGACATTGCAGTCCTCAATGCCGGGGTGAACGTCGACCATGGCTCCGTCGAGTGCGGCGATCCGGGGGCCTGGGAGGAGACCATTCGCATCAATCTCATCGGGGCCTACTATTGCGCCCGGGCGGCGATTCCGGCATTGAAGAAGCGTGGCGGCGGAAAGATCATCACCATCGGCTCCGGTATGGGCCACAAGGGATTCGCAGAGAGCTCGGCCTACTGCTGTTCCAAGGCGGGCCTCTGGATGTTGACGCGCGTTCTCGCGCAGGAACTCCGGCAGCACAACGTCAGCGTGAACGAACTCATTCCGGGACCGGTACGAACGGATATGGACGCGGTTCTCCACGTCGAGGGCGAGTGGTTCAAGTCACCCGAAGAGGTTGTGCCGATGGCGCTTTTCCTGGCGACGCAGCCCGACGTCGGACCCACCGCGCAGAGCTACAGCCTGATGCGGCGGGATAACTGATGGGCGCGGAACTGGCCTCGATGAAGGATATCCGGGCCCTATTCCACGATAAGCCAGATGTCTCGCGGTCCCGGATCGACGCGCTCCTCGAGAAACACGGCTTCAGTTCGTCCCGGTCTTTCAGACGTCAGGAAGCGACGAATTTCACCAACCAGATATTCCTGGCGAATACCCTGCACCACGGTCGCATCATCCTGAAGACACAATTCCGGCAGACCTCCGGTTTCAGTCTGAAAAACGAGTTCATCGCCACGCGGGCGCTGCAAGCCGTACCTGATGTTCCCGTGTCCGAGTCCCTTGTGTACGACGGCGACGGGAATCCGCTTCCTTTTGAGTGTCTCCTGGTCCCTCGCGAGCAGGGCGAGTCGGGTCTCAGCCATTACAGGGGCGCGTCCAGGGCGCAACGAGTTCGGACCGGCTGCCTGCTGGGAGAGACGCTGGCGCGCGTGCACAACCAGCGATGTCCGGAACCGCTTCAAGCCGAGAATGCGAGGGACCTGGCGTGTTGGGAGGGGAAGGTCCGGGACGCGCTGTTCGGAGACGAGGCGCTGGCTTCTTCGATTGAGGCGATACTGCCCGAACTATGGAGCAGGCTGCTGGCCGCGATGGATCCCGCGCCCGAAGTCAGGATACGCGGCGGAAACGTCTTCCTGTGGGGGGAGCCGGGGCTGCACAACGTGCTCGTGGAGAACGGCGGTTCCTTGCGTATCACGAATGTCCACGACTTCCAGTCGACCGGATGGGGAACGGCGGTCCACGACCTGCGGCAGGTGGAAGGCGAAGTCGCGGCCAGGCCGGGTTCAGCTCACTATGAACCCGGATACGTCGAGGCGTTTCGATCTTCCTACCGGGCCGCCATCGAAATACCGGTCGCGCCGCTGTCGGCCGAAGAGGAAAAGCTGCTTGCAATTGTCAAGAACATCCGCGGGATCAGGTTCTTCTGGGACTGCGGCCGTCTGCTCCACCCGAGGACGCCAGATTTCCTGGGCGCGGCGGTAAGCGATCTGGAGGGTCTCTAAGACACGACGCCCCCACCTGCGCGCACGGATTGCCGATGTCACATCCAGTCGGGAGCGGTGTGGCTCGGGCGACGTCTTCGCCATTTCGGTCCCGGAGGAACGATCGGAAAGATGTCCGAGTTACGGATTGGTCTCGTCTCCATTCCGGTGGATGAGAATGCGCTTTCGCACAATCTCGGTACGGTCAGGTGTGTACTCGAGGAAAGAGCGAATGACGAAGTAGACCTGTTCGTCTTCGGCGAAGCGGCATTGACCGGGATGGACGTTGATAACGCGCGGTCCCGTGGCGTCCCGGATACGTCGGAAGCGTTACGGGCCGTCAACCGCCTGACGGAGGACTTTTGTACGTCCATATGCACAGGATTCGTTGAGCGGGAAGCTGACCGATATTATCTGACACACTGCCTGTCGTCAGAAGGGAAACTTTGCGGCATTCAACGGAAAGTCTTCTCGGGAAACCCGACCCGTCCGCGTATTTTCGCGTCAGGAAAGGAGATTCGCCCGATTCCCTTTTGCGGGTTCCAGATCGTGATTCTGGCATGCGCGGACTGGATGTTGCCTGAAACCGTGATGGCGGCGGGGCAGCACGTGCCCGACCTGATTCTGGCGCCGACGGATCAGTATTTCTGGACGCCTCACAATCGGTCGGTCCTGCACAAAGCCGGTCAATCCGCTTCGTTCTGGCTGCAGGTCCCCCTGGTAGCAGCCTTTGGCTCTACGCCCACACCGGGAACCGAATCGGACGAAGTATTCGCCTGCCTCGCGTACGACAACCGGGGAGACGAACTGATCAAAGCGTCGAAGCGCGTCGGCGAAACAGCGGTTCATACTATTGACGTGAACATTCGGAAACCGCAATGGAAGTGGGGTGGGTTTAAAGATCGAAGGAGGTATATTGAAAATAGCCCGGGATAGTTGCTGAGATGAAAGAGCGACCTGAACTACCGACCTAGAGTGGAGATCGTGCGTATTGGTGTACTTCGAACCTATGCGGGAGAGAGCCGTTGGATCCAAACAGGAGAGCAATCATGAACCGCAAGCGTCTGCTAATTCCTTTTCTCGTTCTCGCCGCCCTTACGTTTCCAAACCCAAATACACTCGAAGCTGAGGAAACGACTTCGGTCGAAAAGCTCCTTGAGGAAGTTGTAAAGGTCGAAAACGACAAGATGACTATGGAGGAATTCGGGTTGTTATCATTCCCATGGGCGCCTGGAGATAAAACGCAGCTCAGGTTCTATTCTGAAGCGCCGCGAAGCGGCGTCATCAGCAGGGACAACTTTGTCGCCCTCAACGCTGGGCTACAGACCGCTGTCCTGTTTGGAATTGCGATGAAAGTAAAGTCGGCAAAGCGAGCGGACGTTGAGTCCATGAGTATCGACGAAGTTTTCGACCTCGACGATCTTGACGCGCCAATAGGTAACGTGGACCTTGAAATCAACGTTTACATGAGCAAAGGGGGTCTGCAAATCGAGTTTGTGAACACAAGATCGAACAGCACGGAGCGGAATACGATGACCTGGAAGGAGATTCTGGAGTAGGTTCTCAAAATATCGAAATGTGATCGACCAAGGAGATTCCTGAATGGAACGTTACGACGCGTATGACGCTTTTGCGAGTACCTACAACCGGCATTGGGGAAATTTCGCGGACCGAATCTACCGGGTGCTGCGCCGCCTGGTGCTGCGGGATCTCCCGCCGGGTTGCGCCGTTCTGGATCTCTGCTGCGGAACGGGGCAGCTTGCGGCGGCGCTTTCCGACGAGGGGTACGCCGTTACTGGCGTGGACGGTTCCGACGGGATGATCGGGATTGCGCGGAAAAACGCGCCGAACGCGGAGTTCCTCGTCCAGGACGCCAGGGATCTGTCATTGACCGGCCGTTTCTCGGCGGTATTCTCGACCTATGACAGCCTGAACCACGTGATGAGCCTGGACGAACTGGGTCAGGTGTTTCAAAACGTGTTCGCCGTGCTGGAAGACGGCGGGTATTTCGCATTCGACCTGAACATGGAAGAGGGATACCGGTCGCGATGGCGCGGCAGTTTCGGAATGGTCGAGGATGACCTCGTGTGCGTGGCCCGTTCGTCGAGCGACGAGGAAGAGAGGACGGGAAGAATGGACCTGACGGTGTTCGAACTCATCGAAGAAGACTGGAAACGCACGGACGTTCCCCTTCTGCAGCGCTGGTATCCCGAGCACGACATCAGGGAGCAACTCCGGAACGCCGGATTCGAGGGAATCCGGACGTTCGACGGGAGTGATCCGATTATGGAGGGGCTGCCGGATTACTCGGGCAGGAAGTACTTCGTGGCGAGGAAACCATAGGATCAACGTATAGACAATGCGCGGCAGTGTCGCAATTTGCGACGCATGTTCCGGGTATCATCGTACGCTATCCGATCGTGTCGAGCCGAGGGCCGCATAGCAGTCCGTTGAAAAAGTCGCTCTGCAGGCGAGGCCGAGTTATTGGGGCCGAAGACAAGACGCGCGACCGACGCGAATCCCTGGATTCGGGGAGGGAGCGCCTGCCTGCCGCAGGCAGGCAACGCCGTATTTCGGCCATAAGGGCCGGACGCAGCCCGGATGGGCTTTTTCAACGGCCTGTTGGTGTAGCCGCTTCACGGGAACGCCTGTCGGCATTTGTGCGACGTTGCGGGAAACACGTTGACTACCGGGCTGAGAGGGGAGAGGACCACCGTCTGTGTCGAGGCCGAGACGCCCTCCATACAGGGACGTTGGGGCTCTCAGCCCGGATGGCGCCATTGGATTAATCGCTTACCTGGTTGTATTTCTTCAGTTTGCGGTGCAGGGTTGCGCGATGGATGCCAAGTGCATTCGCGGCGCGCGTAACGTTGTCGCCGGCAACTTCCAAAGCCAGGAGCACGGCCTGTCGTTCGACCTCCGCGAGTGGACGCGACGCCGTCCTCTCGGGGCTGTCCTGACCGGACGTGATCGCGGGAGATAGTTGAGGCGGCAGGTTGCCAGCCTGAATCACCGGGGTCCCCTCCAGCAGCACAGCTCGCTCGATGGCATTTTCAAGTTCGCGCACATTTCCGGGCCAATCGTACTGCAGCAGCAGGCGCAGGGCGTCCGTGGAGATGCCGTCGAAGGATTTGTTCTGGCGCTTTGCGAATTTTTCGATGAAGTGCTCAACGAGCGCAGGAATATCCTCCCTTCGCTCCCTCAGGGGTGGAATCACGATGGGAAACGCGGCGACGCGATAGAACAGGTCTTCCCGGAATTCGCCCGCCTTTACGGCACGCTCCAGGTCCTTATTGGTTGCCGCTACCACCCTGATGTCGACGGACGTGGGAGCGGTTCCACCAATCCGCTGGATTTCACGCTCCTGCAAAACGCGCAACAGCGTGCCCTGAAGCGGGTAGGGCAGGTCGCCAATTTCGTCGATGAGGATCGTACCCCCGTCTGCGCGTTCAAAGGCCCCGATTCTCCGTGTCGTTGCACCGGTGAATACGCCTTTCTCGTGTCCGAACAATTCGCTTTCGATCAGCGTTTCGGGAATGGTAGCGCAATCAAGTGCCACAAACGGGCCATTCTTCCTCGAACTGTTAAAGTGAAATGACCTTGCCACGAGTTCTTTGCCGGTGCCGCTTTCGCCCTGGATCAATGCTGTAATGTCGCTTTCCGCGGCCTGCTTCATCAGTGCGAAAACGGTATGCATGGCCTTGCTGGTTCCTACCAATCCGGCAAAGGAACACGTTGTCTCCAATTCGGTGCGCAAGCGCCGAACTTCGGCCTTCATCTGCTCGGCGTCGACTGCCGTGGATACGTCCCGATACAGAACCAGGTTGCCGACGTCGCGCCCCCGTTCGTCGGTCACAGGCGCGGTTGATCGGTAGAACAGGCGCTGCCCGGGCAGTCCGCCGGCCCCGGTTGTTTCCACAACGTGTTCGCCGTCGAGAGGAAGACTGCCGTCCGTGCCGCTCAGTTCAGGCTTTCTGAACCGTTCCGTGAAACGTGCAATGAGATCGTCCGGTGAAATCTCCTCGAGTTCGAAATCCTCCAGACCCATGAGTTGCACGTACATTCCATTGGCGAATTCCAGGCGTCCTGAAACGTCCTGCATTGCAATGGCATCGTCGGTGGCATTCAGGACTGCTTCCAGTCTTAAATGGCTTGTGGCGAGTTGCCGCCTTTGTTTCGCGAACTCCTGTTCGATGTTCCACTTTCCAACCAGCGACAGGGTGATTTGCTGAATCTCCTCGTGCGTAAAGGGTTTTCTTATGTAGAGGAGTTTGTGCAGCAATTCCATGTCATAGACGATCTCAGGCACAGCCATATCGGTGTACGCCGTCATAATGACGATTTCGATGTCGCGATCGACCTCTCTCACCCTGCGCACCGTTTCGATGCCGTCGATGCCCGGGGGCATTCGAATGTCGATATAGGCGACGGCAACGGGTCGATTCGATTCCTTGCCCTCCCGGATTATGTTGTAGGCGTCCTCTCCATTGTTGGCGTGCAACAGTTCGAACTCCGGAAGATAACGCCCTTCCTGCTCGCGGACAAATGCAGCCGCAAGATCATCGGCCGACCGGCTCGCAATACTGGAACACAGCATTTCTGCAAAGTCGTCGTGTATCTCGGGCTGATCATCGACGATCAGTACCCGTTTGTTTCCGTGATTATAGGTTTTCATCGACCACCCTGGCCCCCCGCCGGTTGACAAGCTATCCGAAGACGGTGCTTCCAGATTTCATCCCGTCCTTCGCGCCTTAGTGCACAATTTGTGCCAACAACTCTCGACAACATTCAATTTATTGAATATTAGGGAGTTAGACCATACACACGAATTACGGCGAAATCTATAGGTGTTGTATTATGCGTCGACTCGCGGCGCGCCAATGCGGCTGCGCCATCCTCATAGAGTCGAACGTAACTATATGGTTTTTATTAATATGTTAAGGAAATTTTCGCAATATTCCGGACAGAATGTCGCAAATTGCGCCTGAAGTCGTTTTCTGCAACGCCGCGGTGGGGCTTTACCCCTCCCAATCTATCCAACATCGACTGCAGACCGGCATCGGACCGCTTTATTGCAGGTCCGCGGACCTCGGTCACGCGAATCCGAAGAAGGCGGACGCGCGGAGTCGCCGTCTGCCGAAATCAGGATTCGTTGTCCTGCGTTCATCAATGCTGTTCGCTTTCTTTGCAAGCGTAAGCGGCCTCAGGATTGTCTGACAGAACCGATTGACATCCGCCCGTTCATTCCGCGGCGGCGTTTTCCCACGACACACGCACTCCTTTCTTTCGGAATGCGGCGATATGCGTCTCAACGGACTCCCGTGAAAGGGGGTTTCCACGTACGGTTAGTTTGGTGAGTTTGCCGAGTCCGGTGAGGTGCGATAGGTCTGTGACCCGGTTTTGAGCGAGATTGAGCGTTGCCAGGTTTGCCAGCGCGGACAGCGGTGCTACGTTGCTGATGGCGTTGTTGTGAAGAAAGAGGTACTGGAGGCTGTACAATCCCAATAGAGGCGAAATATCGGTGATGCCGTTATGGCCCAGATGAAGCCGCTTCAATTCGCTTAGCCCTGCCAGCGGCCCCAGATCGCTGATCGCGTTCCTGTCGACGTAAAGGCGGGTCAGCCCGGTCAATCCCGACAGCGGTGTCAGGTCGCTGATCCCATTCCTGTCGAGGTCCAGTTCCTTCAGGTTCTTCAAGCCTGACAATGGCCTCAAGTCGCCAATGCCGTTGCTGTCGAGGCGCAGCGCCGTCAGCCGGGTGAGACCGGAAAGGGGCGAAAGGTCGCCGATCCCGTTGCTGTCCAGATCCAGTTCTTTCAGGTTTTTCAACCGGGCGAGCGGCGAGACGTCGCTGATGCCGTTGCCCTCGAGGCGTAGCCCCGTCAGGCCGGTCAGCCCCGATAAAGGAGATAGGTCGGTGATGCCGTTGTTGTCCAGGTCCAGTTCCTTCAGATTTATCAGCCCGGACAGAGGTTGGATGTCACTGATGCCATTGCCCTCGAGACGCAATCTGATCAGATTTGTCAGCCCGGCCAGCGGCGAGACGTCGCTGATGCCGTTGTCCGCGAGGTAGAGCCTTTCCAGGCCTTTCAACCGGGCCAGCTGCGTGATGTCGCTGATTCTGTTGCCGTCGAGACGCAGCCTCTTCAGATTGGTCAGCAGGGACAGAGGCCCCAGGTCGGCGATGGCGTTGTCGTCGAGAGAAAGCACGACCAGGTTCTTCGCATGCTCGAGCCCGTTGAGATGGACGACACTGTCGCGATGCGTTGCCAGGCGCGTCAATCCTGCCAGCTCAGCCGCAGTGACCGGCTCGCCGTCGGCCTTCTTCAGGGTATCCCGAATCACCGCTCGCAATCGGGCATCTGAGATCAAAGACGATCTCGATTCGGACGCCGGCGGTTCCGTGAATTCCCGCGGACCGGCGCAGCCGAACAGGGAAATTACAATCACCAGGAATGTGATGTTGCAACGCATGCGAAACCTTCTTCATCGGACGCTGGCGCGCGGCAACGGTGGAAATGGGCGTAATTGTGCCCATTCGACAGCGTAGACCAGGGTCTACGCTGTCACAGGTCCACTGCCGATGGGTGAAAAGAGGGTTGGTCAGGAGAACTGTTCGCGAAGATAAGGTGAAAGCAGCGCTTTTACAAATCAAAACAGAAACGTGCCGTGCCGTCAGGCGCCGGGCTCGATGAGGGACCCGCCAAGTGTCATGACCGGATACATCTACTAAGGTGACACAGGCATTGATGAGAACTTCCTGTCGGCGTTTATCAGCGTTTGTCGTGTCACTGGGTCGATTCAATAATCGCGGCGGTGGCGCCCAGGTGAAGTCAGATTGCCATGCCTTTCTTTGTATGTCGATGACGGCCCATGCTGACTTCGAAATCGTCGACGAAGGCGCGGCGGAGCATGACCCGGCCGGGTTCGGCCAGCACCTCCAGCGTGTCCCAGGTCGCACCTGTAAACCTGCCAATGATCCATTCAGTCGAGATTGAGGACGGCATCAACCGCACCTTGGGCCCCTGCAGTTCATGTATCACGTCTCTTGCTCTGCGCCGGCGTTTCCATCCGCTTGAGACCGTCTTTCTCTCTCGTCGCCCCGACTTTCTTGCAGCGCACATTGCGCAAACCCCGTGACAAAACCGATTGTGCCCCGAATCGGGCGGAATCGACGGCAATTCGCACGGAAAACGTGCGACAGATGCCAAAGGAAACTTGCGCCTGCAAGCCCGGGTTTGCAGGAAACGGGCGCGCAGGCAACAAAAAACCGGCGACACAATGCGTGTCTCCGGACTCAATGGGGGAAGGGGTCCCCGCTGGCGTTGACATCGGCGATTGACGTCGCCAGTCCGTGTCGTCAGCCGGTTCAGGCTGACTGCTGAAGGCTGAATGCTGACAGCTATCGGTAGATTTCCGGATCGATCCCGAGTTCCCTGACTTTCTGCTGCAGGGCCTGCCGTTTCATGCCAATGGCGGGGGCCGTGCGGCTCATATTGCCGTTGTGGCGTTCCAGCGCCGATCGAATGAAGGCGGCTTCAAAAGCCTGAACGACCTCCTGTTTTGCATCCTGAAACGACACGCCGTCCCGCCAGTTCGGTGCTCTTGAGTCGACGGGTTCCGTGCCGACCGAACGGACTTCCTCCGGAAGCAGGTCCCTGCTCAGGACCGCGTCCTCTGCGAAGATGACGGCACGCTCAACGGCGTGCATCAACTCGCGAATATTTCCCGGCCATGCGTAGCCCGCCAGGTGTTTCGTCACATCGGCCGGCACTTCCGATACGGCCTTTCCGTGCCTTCGATTGAATCGATCCAGAAAACTCTGCACGAGCAGGGGTATATCCTCGCGACGCTCACGAAGCGGCGGCAGGAAGATATCGACCACTTTCAATCGGTAATAAAGGTCATCACGAAACCGCCCTCGTGCAATCTCATCCGGAAGGTTACGATTGGTGGCGCTGATCATCCGGACGTCCACCGCCAGCGTCTCGACGCCGCCCAGCCGCTCGAATTGCTGCTCCTGGAGCACACGCAACAGCTTTGTCTGGGTGTCGGCGTGCGTGTCCCCGATCTCGTCCAGAAACAGGGTTCCGCCGTCCGCGAGCTCGAATTTGCCCTGCCGCCGCGACACCGCTCCCGTAAAGGCGCCCTTTTCGTGGCCGAACAATTCGCTTTCGATCAACTCACTGGGAAGCGCCGCGGCGTTCACCGCGACAAACGGGCGTTCTTTCCGCCCGCTCTGCTCGTGAATCGCCCGCGCCACGAGTTCCTTTCCGGTCCCGCTCTCGCCGTGAACCAGCACGGCTGCATCGGTTCCGGCCACCTTGCCAATCATGTCGCAGACCCGCTCCATGGTCCGGCTCCGGCCGATCAGCAACCCGAACCCGGACTGACGGCGAATCTCGTTGCGCAACGTTTCGTTCTCCCTTTGCAGGCGAACCGTCTCGAGCGCATTCTGGACCAGGCAGCGAAGTTAGTCCACGTCGTAGGGCTTGTTTACGTAGTCGTACGCCCCCGCTTTCATCGCCTCAACCGCAATCCGCTCCGACCCGAAAGCGGTCATCATCGCGCGACCTGGGCCGCGTAGACTGCCGCGCGAGCGCCGGGCGAAGCCTGTTCGATCAGAATCCGCAGCGCGTCTCCCGTATACCAGAGCGCACCCCCCAGAATCAGCAGGAGCAACGGAAGCGGCGTGCTCCTGCGCTTTATGGCGGACACGAAAATGCCCCAGAGCAGCCCGGCGGCGACCGCGCCGCCGACCAGCCAGATCGTGTCATATATCGAGAGATTCATCATTTCGGAAACACAAGCGACCCGGCGCGGGGCCGGGGGGAGAGGTCTGCGCAGACGCCACCTGATTGGGTTTTGCTTGTAGCTGACAACTGACAGCTATCTGCTGGTCTTCAGGTATGGAAATTAGCGAAATCAGGCCGTGATTTCAACTCAAACCGCCCGCAACTCCAGCCGGAATGCCCTGGAATGACATCCGCCGATCCGCTGGAACTCAAAGCATCAACTCCCCGTGGACCGATAGTGACGGACGCCAAGACGCCAGGCGCGGAGGGCGACGAGCAGGAAGGCCATACCGGCCAGGGGGGACAGCCAATGCACCCACGCGGCCGATCCGAGCGGATCGGTCCGGTCCAGAATCGCAAGGGCGGGGAAGTACGTGATGCCGGCCAGAGGGACAACGTACGTAAAGAAGCGGCGGAACCACCCGGGGTAGATCACCAGGGGAAACTGGGCGGTCTCAGTGCCGCCGTTGGTGAGCGTATTGGCGATCTCCAGGCCTTCGGTCGTCCAGAAAGCGAGGGTCGCCTGGAGTACGAAAAGGCCGAAAAAGAGGCAGGCGCCGCTCAGAACAGCCCCTGCAAGAAGCGCGATTTTAGCCGAAGACCAGGCGATTTCGAGCGCGGCTTGCGCCCAGACCAGGACTGCCAGGGCCTGGAGGAAACGGCCGATTCGTTGCAGCTGGATTTCCTGACCCATCAGTTGCAGGACGGTACCGCGGGGCCGCAGCAGCACGCGGTCGAAGTCTCCGCTCTTCACCATTGTGCCAAAGGTGTCGAACCCCCGCGCGAATCCCTCGGCAAGGGCGAAGGCGATGTTGACCATGCCGTACAGCAATGCGACCTCGGGCAATCTCCAACCCCGGACGTTGCCGAAGTGCTCGAAAAGGACCCACAGGGCGGCGAATTCCAGGCAGGTAAGAAGACAGAACCCCGCGGCCAGCATCACGGTAGATGCCCGGTACTGCATCTGGCTTCGAATGGAGACCGCAACGTAACGACGATAGAGACGAAAGGCATTGCGCATGGAATCAACCTCCCTGAATAACGAGCCGACGGGTACCGCGAGCGAGCAGTGCGCGGCCCAGAGCGATCAGGCCGAGTGTCCAGGCCAACTGGTGTGCGAAGAGCGGAAGGATTTCCGATGGAGGGATGTGGCCCATGTAGAGCCGAAGAGGCACGTCCACAAGCCCCCGGAAGGGCAGGACGTCGAGGACGGTTCGAGCCCAGACAGGAAAAAAGGGCAGGGGCACGTACATGCCGGAAAAGATCGCCACGGCGGCGACCATGAGCGTGGAGATTCCCTGCCCCGACACCGTCCAGAGCATGGAGACGTTGAGCAGATTTGCGATCGCCGTGCCGAGAAGCAGCGCCCCGAGGGTTGTCAGGGCCCACGCGCCGCCGGCAGCCCATGACTGCGGAGGCTGAAGGCCGAAAAACAGTCCGGCGATAGCGAACATCGGTACCGCCCGAAGCAGAGTTGGGGCGGTTCGCCGTGCGATATCCCGGCAGAACCAGAACGTGTACAGGTCCAGGGGCCGGGCAAGTTCGTATGCCACCGTACCCGACCGGATCATCGCGCGCATCTCCCGGTCGATGATCCAGGGAAGCATTCCCAGCATGGCCTGGCCCAACCAGATGTAGGTGATAACGTCAGCGAGGCTCATCGGCTGGTGGGCCGTGGTGGAACGGTAGAACGCGGAGAAGAACATCATTCGTATCAGGCCCCAGAATACCTGTGTGCCCAGTCCCGCTACGGCTGCCATGCGGTATTGCAGCAACATCCGGAAGCGCGCGCCGATCACGGCTGCATAGGCCTTCATAATCTCTCCTTTTCGTACATCTGCGCGATGATTTCTTCGATGGGCGGGTTTTCGACGTAGAGGTCCCGGACCGGATGTCGGGCCGTGATTCGGCCAATGAGGGATGCAGCCGACACCCGATCGGGATCGAAGCTGAGTTGAACCCTGTACCCGTCGCGTTTCACAACCGCGGCGTCCGGAACCGAAACTTCCTGGGTTTCATCGACAAGGTCCACGGTGAGGCGCCGCTCCCGGGTGACGCGGGTTCGCAGGTCCTTCAGCGTGCCGTCGGAGAGGATCCGGCCCTGACCGATAACCATGACCCGGGTGCATAGGGCTTCGATATCGTCCATGTCGTGCGTTGTGAGGATGACCGTAACGCCCCGCTCCCTGTTGAGTCGTTTGACAAAGTCACGGACCTTCAGCTTGGACACGGCGTCCAGGCCAATGGTGGGTTCGTCCAGGAAGAGGAGAGGGGGAGAATGGAGGAGCGCCGCGGCCAGATCGCAGCGCATTCTCTGTCCCAGGGAGAGTTGCCGCACCGGAGTGTCCAGGAACCGGTCAAATTCCAGCAGGCCGATGAGTTCATCGCGACTTGCGATGTATTCCGTACCGGGGACTCTGTAGACGTCGCGCAGCAGGTCGAAGGATTCGATGACGGGCAGATCCCACCAGAGCTGCGTGCGTTGTCCGAAGACGACGCCGATGTTCCGGACGTGTGAAATGCGCTCCTTCCAGGGGACGCGACCCGCGATCTCGCAACTGCCCGAATCGGGAACGAGGATGCCGGAGAGGACCTTGACGGTGGTGGATTTGCCCGCGCCGTTGGGTCCGATGTAACCGACGAGTTCTCCGGGTTGGATGGAGAACGAGACGCCGTCCAGCGCGCTGACGGTGCGGTATCGTCGTTGAATAACGCCTTTGAGCGCACCCCACGTGCCGGGCTTGCGTTCAGCGATGCGAAAGGTTTTCGCAAGATTCTCTACGATTATGTGGGGCACTTCGGGTCTCCTCATCGGGTGACGGCTCGGCAGCTTTAAAGACAAACAAAAAGCCCGTCGTCGAGATAACCTCGACAACGGGCAGTAGCCGGAAACCGGGCCTGGCCTGCGAAAGGCCGCCTTATGATTAGCCTCCAGGGCACTTCGGTTGTTCCCGGGAGGCGCGGGTGGAAATTTTCATCTTTATTATTTTCAACAACTTATACGTATATGCCCACATGTTATGGTGTATGGTCAGGAATATTCGTGCACCGACTGAAATATAACATGGCGACCATGCGAGGTCAAGAGAATTCAACCCCGAAACATCGAAACGTCTATTCCCTCCAGGTCGTACCTGAGACCTGGCGAGAGGTCTGCGAACGCGGTCCGACACCCGCGATTATCGTCTCATGGACACGACGCCGCACAACCGGAATTCCCGCTAACTGCCGATAAGGAAAACACTTGCGCGCGTGATACAGAACAATTATCATTGTCCGAAATCAGATTCATAGAGACCGCTGGAGGCAGAAAAGAACCGTCGCCATTTCCCGTCTCCGGTCCTGAAAAAAGTTGAGCGCTAACGGAAGCCCGCCATTAAATGGAATGACGATGAACTACCATGCGTACATCACCGTATCCAGCGACGACAGGATTCTGAAATACCGAATGGATCCGGACTCGGGCGATCTCGATTTCGAATACAGCATCCACGCCGAGGGCGGGCCGGGACCGCTAGCGGTCGACCCGCGCCAGGAGTACCTCTATCTCAGCAGGCGAGGCGCGCGCGAGATCTCCACCTACGCCATCGATTCCGCGACGGGCGGCATTGCCTTGCTGGGCTCGGTCTCCGTGGATACCGACGCGTGTTACGTGAGCACGGATCGAAACGGAAGATTCCTCCTCTCCGCTTCGTACGGCGGAGGGGTGGCGGCCGTCCACGCTATCCGGGGGGACGGGACGTTGAGCGATTCGCCGGTCCAGACCGTCAAGACCCTGCCGAAAGCCCACTTCATTCTCACGAATCCTTCGAATCGCCTCGCGTATCTGCCCCACGTCGGAGAATCCAACACCATTATCGGCTTTCGTTTCGATGAAGAGGCCGGCACGCTCCGTGAGGTCTCGCGGACCTCTCACGAACCCGACGTCGGTCCCCGCCACCTCGTTTTCCACCCTGAACTGGATGTGGTCTACGTCTCCAATGAGCAGGGCAGCAGCGTGACCGCCTATTTGTGCGACGCCGCTTCCGGCGTTCTGGAACCCATGCAGACCCTTTCCACACTGCCTGACGGCTATGGCGGTGAAAACACCTGCGCGCAGATCCATGTCCACCCCTCGGGGGAATTCCTGTACGTTTCCAACCGGGGTCACGACAGTATTGCCTGTTTTGCGGTTGATCCGGAGGGCCGCGTCACAAGAATCGGAATTCAACGCACGGAACCGGTGCCCAGGGCTTTCGGGATTGATCCCACGGGCGGCTTTCTCTACGCGGGCGGTCAGGAATCGGGCAGGCTGGCATCATACCGGATTGACGCGCAGACCGGCCGGTTGCGTCCCCTTAAGACCTACACCGTCGGCAAACAGTCCATGTGGGTCCTTATCCTCGCGCTTTCCGGCTGATAAACGACGGTATCGACATCTAACCGATCCGGACCATTCCGACGGTTCGGGAACTCCGGAGCGGACGATCAACGGGGAAATTCAGGCAACGAAGTTTGCAATTCACGGCGTCCCTGAAGAGAGAACGCGGCCATCACTTGCATGAGAACGAAATAGCAGCCCTAAATGCCTTATTTTCCGGCAATAATGACGTTTATCCTATTGACAAACCCGAAGTAGTGCCTTAATATACAGTATAGTACAATACCAAAAATAACAAGATGTTGGGAGGTCTGGCCGTGGCTTGTTCAATCTCAGCAAGATCCGGATACCTGTTCCAGATCGTGTTGCTGGTTTTAATGGCGGCGTGCGCATCTCCCAACCGGAGTATCGCACCCCCTGTGCCGGCCGCCAGCGAGGATTTCGATCCGCAAAGCCTCAACGACGACGACCTTGTGCTGAAACCGCCTGCCGGGGCGGAAACGCCCGACGCGGATCAATCCGCCGAGGCCGCGCCGGCCACGGTTCAGATCGATGGATTTCGCGCGCAGATCGCCGTGGTGTCGAGTCTCGAACGGGCCGAAAAGGTCAAGAACGAAGCCGTTGCGAGACTCGGGGCGCCGGTATACGTATACCGCGACCCGGACACCGGTCTGCACAAAATTCAGGTGGGAAACGGGAGGACCGCGGCAGAGGTCGAATCCCTGCGCCAACGCGCCAAGAACCAGGGGTATCCCGAAGCATTCATTGTGCGAACCGGAATCGAAGTGTCCCGTGCCGAAATCTATGGCCCGGATCCCGTGGACGGTTACCGCGTTCAGATCTTTGCGGCATCGAGCCGCGCGGCTGCTGAAGCCGAAAAGGCCAACGTCCGAGACACACTCGGACAGGACGACGTTTACATAGAATCCGAGCCGCCGTACTTCAAGGTCCGCATCGGCAATTTCATAACGAGGGAAGCCGCTGAAGGGCTGATGGAGAGACTTAAGGCATACGGATACGATACGACGTTTGTGGTCCGGACACGCATCACAACAATCACAGAACAGACAACCGGCAACTGAACGCGTACGGGGTTGACCGTGACGGTCCCGCTGCCTTGACCGCCTCGAACACAGGCCTGCAATGCGCGACCGGTCCGTCGCCCGATCCACCGGAGTTTCCCGGTGACCGGGCTTCCGGATCGATTTCTCCAGAATGTTCAGATGAGAGTTAGCCCGCTGTCCCTGAAAGTCGCGTCTTGCAGCCTATTGGTTCTGTTTCTGCTCACGGGATGTTCGACGACCAGAAAGGTCGCGAAGATTCCCGAAGCCGAAACCCCGACTCTGACTGAGAAGGCGCCGGAGGCCGCCGAGGGTTCCACGGCAGTCAGGAAGGAACGCCCGCGTCCGGACAGCAAACGGATTCGGCGAGCCTCGGAGACACTCGGGAAGGCACTCCGCGATGAAACCGCGTTATCCGTGGAACGCCTGTGCATTCTGCTCACCGATTCCACGATAACCGGAACCTTGACGCAGGAGCGCCACCTCGAATTGCTTCGCACGGCGTTCGAGCGCTATCGGAAGATGATTCCGCCATCCGCGCTCGTACGGCCGAACGCCGCAATGGCGCGGCTGCTCAACGCGATTCCCGGCAGCCTCCGGTCGCAATTGCGCGAAGACGTTCATTTCAGGGAACTCTACGTCCGCAAGCTGGCAGGCTCCGCGGATGTTCCGGTCGACTACAATTCCGAGGTCGTCAAGACGATCCGTTATTTCCAGACCACCGCCCGGAAGGCATTCAAGGCCTGGCTTTCGCGTTCACCTCTCTATATCCCGATGATTCGGGAAGCACTGCGTGACGCGGGTCTTCCGGAGGACCTGGTCTATAAGGCCATGATCGAAAGCGGCTTCAACCCCAGAGCCTATTCACGTGCAAGGGCAGTTGGCATCTGGCAGTTCGTTCGGGGCACGGCCCGGCTTTACGGTCTCAAGAACGACGGCTTTATCGATGAACGGCGGGATCCGGAAAAGTCGACGCGTGCCGCAATCCGGCATATCCGTCACCTTTACGGGCTTTTTGGCGACTGGCGTCTTGTCATTGCCGCGTACAACTGCGGGCAGGGCCGTCTCCAACGCATTATTCAGCGTTCGCGAACGGACGATTTCTGGAGACTGAGGGGCTTGCCCGGGGAAACGCGGAGACACGTCCCAAGATTCATGGCGGCCCTCATCATCTCCAAAGATCCCGAGTGGTTCGGGTTTAACGACGTGGTGTATCAGACACCTGAGAAATACGACTCAGTGCCGGTGATGGAGTGTGTCGACCTTCGTGTGGCCGCCGAATGTGCGGGTACGTCCTACTCGCGCATGCGAGTCCTGAATCCGGAACTCTATTCGGGTTATACGCCGCCGGGCAGGCGGAGGCCCTATTATCTCAGAATTCCGGCGGGCGCGGCCGACAGATTCAGAGTCAACTACGCGCGCGTTCCTGCCAGCCGGAAACATGGAATGGTCGAATACACGATGCGTTACGGCGAAACCGTTTCCGGAATTGCCCGCCGGTTCCGTACTTCAATCAAAGCTGTGCTCGCGGCGAACAACATATCGAATCCAAGGCGGATTCGCGCGGGCACAAGGCTGAAGATTCCCATCTTTCCGAACGGCCGACCCACGCGGGCAGTGACAGCGACTGCGCGCGTGGCGGCGCCCGATCCGGACACGCACCGGAAGGTCGCGCATCGTGTGAAGAAGGGGGACACCCTGTGGGGAATCGGACGCCGGTACGGTGTCACCCCGAGTCAGATCCGGGCGTGGAATACCCTCAAGAGGCATATTGCGCCGGGCGACCGTCTGGTCATCTGGAGGCCGGAGGCGCATCAGTTTGCTCTGGCCAATCCTTCGGACCAGCGACGCGGCGAATTCTATATTGTCCAATCGGGCGATACGCTCTGGGACATCGCGCGCAGTTTCAGAGTCCGGGTCAACGACCTCAAGAAATGGAACCGCATCCGGAAACCCGGAAGTCTGCGGGTGGGCGCCCGGCTACTCATACGACAGTCCGGATCCCGGGCTGTCGACTGAGTCAACCGGCAGAACAAAGAGGGAGGGCTCGCTCACGCCCCAACTGTCGCTCCTGAGAGTCCTTCGAGACCTTTTTCTGATCGCCCTGGCGCTGCTCATTCAGACCTCCTGGGCGCATTCGGTCCGAATTCTGGACGTCGGCCCGGATCTTGTTATCATCGTGCTGGTGTACCTGGGCATAAACGGAGGGCAGATTGAAGGCACATTATACGGATTCGCATCCGGCTTCCTGCTGGACGTCTACAGCCCCGAGACGATGGGCATCAACGCGCTTGCAAACAGCGTGGTCGGATTTTCCGTCGGCCATTTCCGATCGGGCGTCACAATCGAAGATTTCCGCATGCAGGCCCTGCTGCTCTTCCTGGCGGTTCTGCTGCACGATGTGATCTATTTTGTTTTCGCTAACGTTCTCTCGAATCTGGATGCGATTCCAGCATTGATCGTCCGGTTCGGGATCGGGACGGCATTATACACCGCGGTCGTTGGAGTCGGCATTTCGCTGGTATTGTCCATTCGCTTCAACAAGGGGATTTACCTCGATGCACGACGACTTTATGGATAACGGCTTTCGGAAGACCCGGGCACGATGGATGATGTCTGTGGTGATCGTCCTGTTTGCCGTTCTGTTTGTCGGCGTGTTCCGGCTGCAGATTACAGACAGCGAACGCTACAGCATCCAGTCCAAGAAAAACACGATGCAGGTGGTGCCCATCGAAGCCGGCCGGGGCCTGATTACGGATCGCAACGGCGTACTCCTCGTAGACAATCGGCCCTCGTACACCATTTCCGTCCTTCCGCAACGACTGCGTGGTAATACCGATCCGACGGTTCGCGGGCGCGTGGTCAACCGGCTCAGTCAGGTTGCGGGCCTGCCTGTACAGCGCATCAACCGAAAACTCGAGGACCGAAACCGCCGTTTCCACGAGCCTGTAAGACTGATACGAGACGTTGGATTCAACATCGTGTCCGTCGTGGAAGAAGAACGCCACGATCTGCCGGGCGTGGAAATACAGTTTGAAGCCCGCAGAGGATATCTCAGCCTCAGCCGCGGCTTCCCTCTTGCGCCTCATATCGTCGGATACGTCGGATTGATCGACCCCGAGACCTATGAGCGTAAGCGGGAGATGGGTTACCGTCTGGACGACCAGATCGGCAAACGGGGGATTGAGCGCTTGTGCGAGTCTGTACTGAGGGGCCGGGAAGGCATGAAATTCATCGAGGTCGACGCCTTCGGCAGAGAGGTCGGCAGCTTTCCCGAAAGGACAACCCTGCCGTTGCGAGGTAACGACGTTCAGCTGACCCTGGACTGGCGATTGCAGCAGGCTGCGGAACTCGCGTTTGCCGATTCGCTGAGAGGCAGCCTGGTGGCGATGAATCCGAACAACGGGGAGATCCTCGCCATGGTCAGCAAACCCGGATTCCATCCACAATCGATTCGCGACCTGCGCCAATGGCGAACCCTGCAGGCCGACAAGTCAAACCCCCTGCTGAACCGAAGCATAAAGGGCGAATACCCTCCTGCCTCGGTTTTCAAGATGGTTACGGCGATTGCCGGTCTTGAAACGGGCCTGATCGACTCCGAAACAGCGCGATACCGGTCTTGTGCCGGCGGGATGAAGTTCGGAGACCGGGTGTTCCGCTGCCACAATGCGACAGGCTGTGGACGGCTCTCGCTGCGTGGCGCGCTCATCCGCTCCTGCGACGTCTACTTTTACCAGTTGGGGCGCAAGGTGGGGATTACCAACTGGAATCGGTACGCCAGAACGCTCGGATTCGGTCAGCCCACTGGAATCGACATCGCTGCCGGAGGCGATGGCGAGGCTTCCGGACTCGTCACCGACCGTTCGTACTACACGGCACGCTATGGGCACTGGGCGGACGGGTACATGCTGAATCTCGCAATCGGCCAGGGCGAGACCTCCGTGACCCCCGTACAGACCGCCCGTTACATCAGCGCGCTGGCTGTGGGCACACTGCCGCGACCCCGTGTCCTGAAGAGTACGGCCCCCGAGTTCACGCCGGTTCAGATTTCCGCACAGACCCTGAAGACCATACGTAGCATCATGCTGGACGTCGTCGAGGCTCCGTACGGCACAGGAAAACGCGCCAGGGTGGAAGGGGTACGGGTGGCGGGTAAAACCGGTACGGCACAGAATCCTCACGGTGAAGATCACGCCTGGTTTACCGCCCTTGCACCGGCGCATTATCCTGAAATCGTGGTCGCCGTCGTGGTCGAAAACGCCGGCCATGGCGGCGCGGTCGCCGCTCCGATCGCGGGGCGGGTTCTGGAGACGTACTTCGACCTGACGCGGCCGGAACAGAAGACGGATACGATCGTCGCCGCGCGCGTCGACAACGAACAATCACCTGAAGCGAACGACTCCGATCCGGCGCCAGCGGGGAGCACGACGCCCGCGGTCGTCTTGCGATAGCCGGCGTGCAATCCACCGGTACAGGCCGGAAATGCCCGAATTGAGTTAAACAGGAATCTACGCGTGGTCCTCTCCCGTTTCTTCAAACAGGAACTCGATCTGCCGCTGCTGCTTTCGGTTGTACTTGCCACGCTGTTCGGCATTGGCGCAATTTACAGCGCCACGTACAGCTGGGAACACGGCGCGGCCGGCAGGATTTACGAAAGGCAGATCATCTGGAGCGCGGTTGCCGTTGCCGCCCTGTTTCTCACCCTGTTCGTGCCGCCGAAATATTACTACGCCTTTGCGTACATTCTCTACGGCATCTCAATCTGTCTGCTGGTTCTGGTTCTGCAGTTTGGGGATCAACGCTGGTTCGATCTGGGCCCGTTTCATATGCAGCCGTCGGAACTGGCGAAAATAGCCACCATTCTTGCCCTGGCAAGGTACCTTTCGACGCGCAACCTCGACCTGGACCGGCCCCGCTCACTGATTACGCCGTTTTTTCTGGTTTTGCTTCCGGCGGTTCTGGTATTCAAGCAGCCCGACCTGGGTACCGCGCTGGTGTTCATCTCCGTACTCCTGCCCATGTTCTACTGGGCCGGCATGAGGCCTGTCGTGCTGTTTTTTCTGATTTCCCCCTTGCTGAGCGTGATCTGCGCCTTCCACTACGTTGCGCTTGTTGTCCTGGTTCTGGCGATTGCGGGCGTTGTATTTCTGGTTCGACCGGGCCGGTTGATGGTTGGCGCCATTGTCGTGGTCAATCTCGCGGTCGCGGTTGGCGCGCCATTTCTCTGGGAAAACAAGCTTCACGACTATCAGCGCCGACGGATTCTGACCTTTCTGAATCCCGACCTGGACAAACTCGGCGCGGGCTACCAGGTCATGCAATCCAAGGTGGCGATCGGCTCGGGCGGCCTTAACGGCAAAGGATACCTGCAGGGTACTCAGACCAAACTCTCCTTCCTTCCCGAACAACACACCGACTTTGTATTCTCCGTAATCGGCGAGGAGTTCGGATTCGCCGGCGCGACAATCGTTCTCGCCATGTTTCTCCTGATCATCTGGCGCGCAATCCAGATCGCGGGCCTTGTCAAGAGCCGTTTTTCGAGCCTCGTAGCCATTGGTCTTGCCGCCATGCTGACCTTTCACGTCTTTGTCAATATAGGCATGACCGTCGGCGTGGTGCCGGTTACCGGTCTGCCGCTGCCGTATTTCAGCTACGGCGGTTCTCACCTCGTTGTCAATCTGATCCTGGCCGGACTGCTGCTCAACATCTATGCCTACAGGCACGAATATCATTAAAAGCCGCCTGACATTTCTGTTATCCACGTGAAAACGGCGACCAAACGGTCGCCGTTTTCGTTGTCCCTCGACAGGCGCGCGCCCGCGCCGAAAAATGTGAGCAGGTTGCCTGAAACGCCGGAGGGCATCCGCACGGTGGTCCGTCGCGCGCTCAGGACTTCTGGGATACCCAGGCGCGCCGTTCTCCCAGAAACGCGCAAATTTCCGAAAACAACGCGTCAGATGGCGACACGGTAAGCGCCCGGGATCGAATGACCTTTGTTTCTCCGTTGCCCAGTTCAAGGTGCAGAACCACCTTGCACCCGCCCCGGTGACCTTCCAGCATCGCTTTCAGCTGTTCCAGCGGCTCCGGGTCCAGCATCTCGGCCGGAAGTTTCACGTTAAGCGTGTCCCCTAGCGTCTCCCTCGCGTGCTCGATCGCCAGAATCTCCTCCACGACCAGCGACTGGCGACCATCGCGTCCCGAAAGCCTGCCCTGGACCACCACCATCGCGTCGGTTACAAACGCAGCCTTGACTCTTTCATATGCGTCTGGAAACACCACCAGATCCATGGCGCCATCGAGATCCTCAATGGCGCCGAACGCCATCGGCCGTCCGTTTCGGTCGGTATGCGATCTCGTTTCGGAAATCAGCCCCCCGAGTTTCACGTCGGCGCCCTCAGGCAATTTGCCGGCATCCTGAGACGAACGGATGCCCAGCGCGACCAGGTCCGTGCGGTACCTTTCCAGCGGATGCCCGGAGAGATAGAATCCGAGCATGTCTTTTTCGTGCGCGAGCCGCTCGGGTTCCGTCCACTCCGGCTCATCGGGAAGCACATGGTTGTTGATTACCGCCGTCTGGTCCGCGAGGACTTCCATATCGAAGAGCGAAATCTGACGTCGCTGCCGCGCTGCCTGTGCGGACTGGCCCGCGTCCAGAGCCCGATCGAGACCCTCCAGGAGTTGCGCCCGATGCCCTGAAAGGCAATCCATCGCTCCGGCGCGGATGAGGCTCTCGATGGCGCGGCGGTTTACCGTGCGCAGGTCCACGCGTTCACAGAACTCGAACAGGGAATGAAACGGACCGTGTGTTTCCCGCGCGCTCACAATGGCCTCGACCGCGCCGCGGCCCACGTTTCGCACCGCCGCCATCCCCATCCGAATCGCCGTTTCCGAAGCCTCGAAATTCACGTATGAGGTATTCACGTCGGGCGGCAGGACCTCCAGCTTCATCCGCCGGCACTCTTCGATCACGACCACCATTCGTTCGATGTTCCCGATCTCGCCATTCAGACTGGCAGCCATGTATTCCTGAGGATAATTCGCCTTGAGGTAGGCGTTCCGGTACGCGACAACCGCATACGCCGCGGCGTGTGCTTTAGGAAATGCGTACCCTGCGAACACTTCGATATTGGCGAAGATCTTCTGCGCCAGTTTCCCGTCCACCCCGTGCGAATCGCATCCCGCGATAAACGCGTCTTTCTGACGGGCCATCTCCTCGGGTTTCTTTTTGCCCATCGCATCGCGCAGGATATCGGCCTGCCCCAGACTGAACCCGGCCAGGACCTGCACGCCTTGCATCACCTGTTCCTGGTAGACCATGATTCCATAGGTTTCTTTCAGGATGGGTTCCAGCTTCGGATGGTCGTAGGCTACCTCCTGCTGCCCGTGCTTGCGCGCGATGAAGTTCGGAATATGTTGCATCGGGCCCGGGCGATAGAGCGCGTTCATGGCGATGACGTCATCGATACAGTCGGGCTTCAGCTGCACGAGGTATTCGCGCATGCCCGGGCTTTCGAACTGAAACACGCCCACGGTGTCGCCACGACCGAACAGATCCAGGGTCTTTCTGTCGTCTTCAGGGATTTTCGTAAGGTCGAATTCCGGTTCTTTCGTCCGGATCAGTTCCACAGTCTCGTCGGCAAGCGATAGCTCTTTGAGGCCCAGGAAATCCATCTTCAGAAGCCCGATATCCTCGCAGGTCGGTCCGTCGAACTGGGTGGTCACCTTGCCGTCTTTAGGGGACTTGTAAAGCGGCACGAATTTCGTCAGATCATCGGGCGCGATAATCACGGCCGCAGCGTGTACCGAAGCGTGCCTTGCCAGTCCCTCCAGGGCCCGCGCGTGCCGGATCAACTGCGCCTCGCCGCCGCTGCCGTCGGCCATTTCCTTCAGTTCGGGCACCTGTTGTATCGCCTTGTCCAGTGTCATTTTCAAATCGTTGGGCACCAGCTTGGCGATACGATCGACATCGCCAAACGGCATGTCGTGAACCCGCCCCACGTCGCGGATTGCCGCCTTCGCCTTCAATGTGCCGAACGTGATGATCTGGCAGACGTTGTTCTCGCCGTATTTGTCGGAAACGTACCTGATCACCTGGTCGCGTTTCTTGTCCGAGAAGTCGATATCGATGTCCGGCAGACTCAGGCGCTTCGGATTCAGGAACCGCTCGAACAGCAGGTTGTACTTCATCGGATCCAGGTCGGTTATGCGGAGTGAATACGCAACCAGGCTTCCCGCGCAGGAACCCCGCCCGGGCCCCACCGAGATCCCATGTTCCTTCGCGTATTTGACGTAATCCCAGACGATCAGGAAGTATCCGGCCAATCCCATTTCCACGATCAGGTCAAGTTCGAACTCCAGGCGGTTCCGGAACTCCGTCGGGACGGTATCGAACCGCCTCTCCAGGCCCTGTCGCGCCAGATGTTTGAGGTATTCATCCGCCGTGGTGAATCCCGCGGGCAACGGAAATTCCGGCGCGAGGTAATTCCCGAACGCGAACTCCATATTGACCTTCTCCGCGATCTCGAGAGTCCGCTCGACCGCATGCGGCAGGTCGGAAAACAGCGTGTGCATCTCGTCCGCTGTCTTGAAATAGACGTTTGTCGGATAACACATTCTGCCGGGGTCTTTCAGCGTCTTGCCGGTCTGTAGCGCCACGAGAACGGCGTGGGACTCGTGATCGTCGGCTCCCAGAAAATGGGAGTCGTTCGTCGCCACGAGCGGTACCCCCATTTCTGAGTGAATCCGAATCAGCCCGTCGTTTATGCGGGGTTCCCTGTCGATGCCGTGCCGCTGAATCTCCAGGTAGTAATCCTCGCCGAAAATGTCCATGTATTGTTCCACCGCGGCCATGGCGGCAGGAACGCCTTCACGCTCGATCAGATGAGGCACCTCGCCGCTCACGCATCCGGAGAGGCAGAGCAGGCCCTCCGAGTGTTCCCTTAACAGGTCCTTATCGATCCTGGGATGATAGTAGAACCCTTCCGTGTAACCGGCGGAGACCAGCTTGACGAGGTTGGCGTACCCGCGCGTGTTCTTCGCCAGCAGCACCAGATGGTTCGAACCGCTGGGGACGCCCCGGGCGGGCTTTTTTTCCAACCTGCTTCCGATCGCGCAATAGACCTCGCATCCGATAATCGGCTTGACGTCCACCGCTTTCATGGCGCGATAGAAGTCCACGGCGCCGAAGAGATTACCGTGGTCGGTAATGGCCGCCGCAGGCATCCCGTATTCGGCGGCCCTCGCGGCGAGGCTGTCTATTTTGCAGGCGCCGTCCAGAAGGCTGTACATGCTGTGGCTATGGAGATGCACGAATTCGGCCATGGAGGGGCGCTCCGATTGCGCTGTTCGAGAGGGTCTTGTTCAGGAGAGAAACGCGCCGCCTGGGGAAAGCGGGGAACATCCGGGGGATAACCGCTAATCAGATTCGCGCGGGTGTCGTTGACGCGGCCGGCACGGGTTTCCCGGAAACGGAACCATCTTAATTCGAGCCCGCCCAAAAGTCAAGCGGCAGATTGAGAGGACACTGGACGGCCTGTACCTCGAACGGCGCGGGCACGCAAAAAGGCGTTTTCCGTTGAACTTTTAGCGCCTTTGGGTTATTTTATCCTGACTCCGGGAGTGGACGAGACGACAGCCGTCCCGGATGGAGGTACCCGCGCTCTATGACCGATTCCCTTGAAATCCAACCCCTGTGCCATCCCGTCGACGCAGACGTGACGGTACCCGGCTCCAAGTCGTACACCAATCGAGCGCTGTTGATCGCGGCGCTGGCCAATGGCCGGAGCCGCCTTACGGGCGCGCTCGAAAGCGACGACACGAGGGTTATGGGCGACGCGCTCTCAGCCCTCGGCGTCGACGTCCGGGTCGAAACCGACGACACATTCACTGTCCGGGGCGCGGACGGCCGCGTTCCCGGCTCGAACGCGACACTTTTCGTTGGGAACTCAGGAACCACCGCACGGTTTCTCACGGCCTACCTCGCCCTGGGTTATGGCACGTACACGCTGGAGGGAGCGCCGCGCATGAGAGAGCGGCCGATCCAGGACCTGATCGACGGTCTGGGACCGTTGGGGGTTCGCGCGCGGAGCCTGGCCGGAAACGGGTGCCCGCCCGTCGTCGTTGAAGGATCCGGCCTTGAGGGCGGGCGCACCCGGATGCAGGGCGACCGTAGCAGCCAGTATCTCTCCGCCCTTCTCATGGTTGCGCCGTACGCGCGGAAGGACGTTGAGGTCCGCGTTGCCGGCAAGCTCGTATCCAGGCCCTACGTCGCCATGACCGTTCGAATCATGGGGGACTTCGGCGTCAGCGTCGTCGCGGAACCCGAAAACGTCTTCCACGTGGAGGCGGGACAGCGATACGAAGCCGCCGATTACACCATCGAACCGGACGCCTCCAACGCATCCTATCTCTTCGCCGCGGCTGCGCTTACAGGCGGCCGGATCAGGGTTCGCAACCTTTCCTCGCAGTCCGCGCAGGGGGACGTGGGATTCGTGGATGTACTGGAACGAATGGGCTGCGCCGTCAACTGCCGCCCCGATGGCATCGAAGTCCGGGGCCCCGAGAGGCTCTCCGGCATCGACGTCGACATGAACGCAATGCCCGACGTGGTCCAGACCACGTGCGCACTGGCGCCGTTTGCCTCCGGGCCGGTCACGGTGCGCAACGTCGGCAACCTGCGCATCAAGGAGACCGACCGCATCGCCGCGATCACTGCCGAACTGCTCAAACTTGGCGTGCGCGTCGAGGCCCGGCCCGACGCGCTGACGGTCTATCCCGCCGAGCGCATCCATCCGGCCGAAATCGATACGTACGACGATCATCGGATGGCCATGAGCATGGCGTTGATCGGCCTGAAAGCGCCGGGCGTCGCCATACGGGATCCCGCCTGCGTCGGAAAGTCATTTCCGGCGTTCTTTCAATGTCTGGACGCGCTCAGGCAATAGACCCGCCAACTGCCTCGGATCGAGTTTCTACCGCCGCCGCGGTCTTCTCTTACCCTTCGCTTTATTTTCGCGGCGTGTCCGCTCGCGCTCCAGGATTCTTTTCTTTATCACCCGAAACGCGAGGGTATCCCTGGTCAAGCCCGCTTTGGAGGGCAGTTCTCGGATCTGAAACCGCACGTTCTCCGCCCGCTCCCGGCTGGCAGGATGGCTGGAAAGCCAACGCTCCAGCTGTCCGGGTTCTTTCTTCCGCATCGCCATCAGCTTCTCGAAAAACGTGGCCGATCCCTCCGGATCGATCCCCGCCGCGTACGTTGCTTCCACGGCGAACCCGTCGGCTTCCCGTTCGGCGTCTCGCCCGTATTTCAACAGTCCTACACCCGTGAAAATGCCGGCGATCTTCCTGAGCGCCCGACGCTGCAATGACGCGTCCTTTCCTCCAATGGTCGCGTCCAGGATTGCGGCCGCGCCGAACCTTATGCTGATTGCCCTGGCGCCGTGTTTGCCGTCCACGTGCCCGATTTCATGTGCGATGACCCCCGCAAGCTCCGATTCGTTCTCTGCCGTTGTAATCAGTCCACGGTTGACGTACAGCCAGCCGCCGGGCAACGCAAATGCGTTGACTTCATCCGTATCCACGACCTTGAAGTGGTACTTCAGATCCGAACGGTGTGAGTGCCGCGCCAGCCTCTGGCCGAGCCGGTTGACGTACGCGGCGACAAGGTAGTCCTTATAGAGCTTGAGGTCCCGCTCAATGTCCCGCGCAGCATGCCGGCCGATCTCGACTTCCTGTTCAGTACTCAATATATTGATTCGGCCCACCGCCGCGCAGGACGTCATTGCGCCAAACAGGCACACGGCGATCAGCGAACGCACGTATGGGTTTCGCATCATTGCCAGGACCACCTTTCACGATACGAGACGGGCCGTCATCCACCGGTCTCGATGCGCAGCGTCCCCCGGTTTCCATCCACAACAGCCGGGAGTCCGATTGGCAGCACCCGGCGTCCCGCCGTGTGTCCATACGGGAGCCCGCAGAAGACCGGCGCTGCAACCGAATTCGAAAAATCCCTTAGAACGTCGTCCACGGCGCCTTCCTCCGCCCGTTCGGGATCGCAGCCTTCGAACTGCCCGAATACCACACCGGCCGCGCGGTCGAAGAAACCCGCCATCCGCAGCTGCGCCAGCATGCGGTCCACGCGATACGGGGCCTCGTTCACGTCTTCCAGAAAGAGCAGAGCGCCGCTTGTAACCGGCAAATACCCGGTGCCCGCGAGTGAGGCGACCACCGAGAGACAGCCGCCCATCAACGTCCCTTCCGCGGTTTGCCCCCGAAGCGGCTCGACACCGGTGATTGCGTCGAAGCGCCCGGCGGTGAGCGCGTTCCACAGCGAGGTCTCGGTTGCTTCCGGCATTCCCGAGTCGGAAACGTCTCCGCACAGCGTCACGCCTGTATAACTCACCATTTCGGTGCGACTGAAGATTCCCAGTTGTAGCGCGGTCGTATCGCTGAACCCCACCAACGGCTTCGGATATCTTCTGATTGCCGCATAGTCGAGAGACCCCAGCACCCGGGCGGACCCGAAACCGCCGCGGGTCGCGAATATAGCCCGGACCTCCGGATCGGCGAACATACGATTCAAATCCGCCGCCCTGGCTGGGTCGTGCCCGGCCAGGTACCGGTCCCGATCGTAGACCGCCGAGCCGACTCGCACACGATACCCCCGTTCGCGCAGGTACGCCAGGCCAGGACGCAGTCGTTCCCGTTCGAACGATCCGGATGGCGATACAATTCCAATCAGATCGCCAGGTCGAATACAGGGTGGTACCACCAATAGACCTTCCCCTCTGCAGATCGGATGACGATGAAGGAGGCCGGCGCGCGTCGGCGTCTCAGGGTGCGAACGATGTCAAAATCCCGTTGGCAAATTCCGTTAACGTGTCGTCTCGCGCCCCCATGATCAGCACCCGGTCGCCAGACCGCGCCTCTTCCAAAAACCAGCGTGCGACGTCTTCCCGCTCGTCGAAAAACGCCGCATGAATACCCCGATCTGAAATCGCGTCGATCAGGTCCCGGGAAGAAATGTCGCGCACCGCTGTTCCGCCCGCGTAGAAAATTTCGGGCATCGCCAGCAAATCCCGTCTTTCGAGCCCTTCCGAGAATGCGGAGATCAGCCCGTCTCTGAGAAATCGCGTCGGCGCGAATCCGGTTGGCTGGAACATCACCAGCAACCGACCGGGTTGTTCCTTGAGCGTGGAGAGTGTGGCCGCAATCTTGTCGGGGTTGTGCGCGAAATCATCGATCACCGTTACACCGCCGGCCGCGCCCAGTACCTGCAGGCGCCGCCTGATGCCGGCAAAGGTGGCCAGCGCGTCGGCCGATTGCGAGACCGGCACGCCCAATGCGCTGCAGGCGGCTACGGCCGCGGCGGCATTCGAGACATTATGCCTGCCTGGCGCCATCAGGCGAAACACGACTTCATCGACCTCGAACGCCACGCCGTCCGGCAGCGGCCGGACCCGTTCCGCGCAGACCTGCGCACGCCGGTTGTCCACGCCAAAGCCGATCCCCGCCACTCCCAATGAAACGGATGACTCACAGTCCATGTTGATGACGACCGCCCGGCGGGCTTTCCGCACGAATCCACGAAACATTTCGCACAGTTCCGGAAGCGGCTTGTGATCGTGAGAAATATTGGTCAGAACTGCAATAGAAGGCTCGTACAGGACAATCGTGCCGTCGCTTTCGTCCGCTTCAATCACCTGCAGGCCCGGATCGCCGCAGACGGCGTTCCCCGTCAGCGATGGCGACTCGTTCAGGAGGGAGCCCCCGAGAATAGCGGTAGGATTCCGGCCCACCCGCTTCAGAATGTGAGCGATCATGCCTGTAACGGTCGTTTTTCCGCTCGTGCCTCCGACGGCGATCCCTTCCGCCAGGTTGAACAGCTCCGCCAGCACCTCCGCGCGCTTTCGGACGGGAATCCGCAAACGCAGCGCGGCCCGCACGTCGGGAACGTGTTCTTCCACGGCCGCCGACACGATCAGTTCTTCCACGGTTCTGTCCACGCCCGACCCATCCTGGGGAAATAACGCGATGCCCTGCGCCCGGAGCTGCTCGAAGAGCTTCCGGTTCTGGCCGGCATCCCGGCTGCGGTCGGACCCGCGCACCGTGCGACCCTGGCGCCGCAGCACCTGCGCCAGCGCGCTCATCCCGCTTCCTCCGATCCCACAGAAAAAAACCGATTTCCCGGCCGTCACGCCGCCTCCTTTCCCGCTGACGCAGAAACGCACGGTCCCACCATACTAAAGACCGGCGTGCGGAATGTCAAGCGGACAGGAAAATCAAAGGGAATCCGAAACACGGGCCTCGCCGTCGCCGTTCAGCAGCCGGCAGCGTCGACCGGACCGTACGCCGGACGAAGGAATCTGCGCGTCGGTTTCCGGATTCGAATCGGAGGCCTTCTTCCATTGACACACCGGCAGGGGTACAGTATATTTCGACTTCTGGGTCTGAAGCGATTTTGGCAATACAACCTCCTATTATACAAGGAGTTCTACATGGGCGGCATGTTTCGTCACGTGCTGACCGACGTGGAACGGTCGCTCTGGACCGAATCCTGGTCCGTTGATGAGGACGCCCTGTCCCTCGGGACCGGATCCGCGTGGAGCGTGAGGAAGAAAACCCTTCAGGGGGGCCTGCAGGCGGGCATCGACCTTATTGAAGTGGACAACGGCGCCTTCTCATTCTCTATTGTGCCGACACGCGGCATGGGAATCTGGAAGGGCGTCTACCGGGGCATCCCGATCGGATGGGAATCGCCGGTCCGCGAATTGGTCCATCCCGCTCACGTAGACGCCAACGATCGGGGCGGACTCGGCTGGCTGAAGGGCTTCAACGAATGGATCGTTCGCTGCGGCCTGGAAAGCAACGGCGCGCCCACGAACGACGTGATCATCGACAATAACGGAAACGAAGCCACGGTATTCCTCCCGCTGCACGGAAAAATCGCAAACGTCCCGGCGCGCTACGTGGAGGTGTGCGTCGACCCGACCCCACCGCATCGCATCACGGTTACGGGCGTCGTCGATGAGGCCATGATGTTCGGTCCCGCGCTGCGATTGACCACTCGTATTTCAACGGAACCAGGCGCAAACAGCTTGTCCATTTCGGACCGGATCACAAATCTCAACAACAGACCCGCCGAAATGCAGATGCTGTACCACTGCAACTACGGCCCCCCGTTGCTGGAAGAGGGCAGCGCCCTCGTGGCCCCCGCAAGGTCCGTATCGCCAAGAGACGCCCGGGCGCAGAAGGACGTCTCCGCGTACGATAAATTCGGCGCCCCGGAACCCGGTTTCGTCGAACAGGTCTATTTTTACGAATTGGCGGGAAAGCGAGGCAGCGGTCAGACGGCGGTGCTGCTCAAGAACGCCAGCGGAGACCTGGGGTCCAGCCTGCACTGCTCGCTCAAGCAACTGCCCTGCTTTACGCTCTGGAAGAACACGGCCGCAACCGAAGACGGATACGTCGCCGGTCTGGAACCGGCGACCAACTACCCGAATCCCAGACCGTTCGAGCGCCAGCATGGCCGTGTGGCCACACTGAAAGCCGGCGAGTCCCGTCGTATGGACCTTACGGTTGCCGTCCACGACAGCAGGAAAAAGGTCCGAGACGTGGAACGGGCCATCGAGCAGATCCGGAAAACCGTGAAAACCGGAGTTTCCGGGACGCCCCTCAAGAGACTGTCCGATGCGGGGTAGAGCGGCCACGTACCTGCGTTTCAGGATCGGCCCTCGGGCTGTCAGGGTGACTGCGCCGTCGGCATCCGCAAGCCGTATGACGGAATCATCGAAAGGATGACATTCGTGATTTCCACGCCGACTTTTCAGGAACTCATTCTTCGCCTCGAGCGGTACTGGGCGGACCGGGGATGCGTCATCTGGCAGCCTTACAATGAAAAGGTGGGCGCCGGGACGATGAATCCCGCCACGGTCCTTCGAGTGCTCGGTCCCGAGTCCTGGAACGCGGCCTACGTTGAACCCAGCTTCCGTCCGGACGACGGACGATTCGGCGAGAACCCGAATCGGATGCAGATGCACACGCAGTACCAGGTTGTTCTCAAGCCCGAGCCGGGCAACCCCCAGGAACTTTATCTGGATAGCCTGGAAGCGTTGGGCCTGGATCGGCGGCAGCACGACGTCCGTTTTGTGGAAGACAACTGGGCACAGCCCGCACTGGGCGCGTGGGGCCTGGGATGGGAGGTCTGGCTCGACGGACTGGAAATCACCCAGTTCACCTATTTCCAGCAGGCCGGAGGCCTGCCCCTGGACCCGGTGCCGGTCGAAATCACCTACGGCATGGAACGTATCGCGATGTACGTGCAGGACGTGAAGGAAGTCTGGCAGCTTCAATGGAACGAACAGGTCTCCTACGGCGACGTTCTCAGACAGCAGGAGGTGGAATACTGCAACTACGCGTTCCACTCCGCAAACGTGGAGCGCCTGCATACCATGTTCAAACTCTTCCATGACGAAGCCGAAGCCGCCATAGACCGGGGTCTTGTCATTCCCGCCCATGACTACGTGTTGCGGTGCTCTCACACCTTCAACCTGCTGGACACCCGGGGCGCCGTCGGCGTTACCGAGCGCGCGCGGTACTTCGCGCAGATCCGCGGCCTCGCCACACAGGTGGCCGAAGGGTTCGCCCGACAGCGCGAAGCATCCGGCCACCCTCTCAAAAGGAAGACCAGAGCCGCAACTGCGCCGAATTCGGGACCGGACGCTGAACCGCTGGAGCGCGCCGACCTGCTCATGGAGATCGGATCCGAGGAACTACCGCCTCAAGACGTACGGTCGGGGATCGAACAGCTCGAAACGTCACTGCCCGAGCTTCTTCAGGAGCAGAGGCTGGGATATGAAGACGTCGATATCACCGGTACTCCCAGACGGCTTGTGGTCAACGTCAGGAATCTCGATGGCCGGCAGCCAGACCGCAAACGCGAAGTACGCGGACCGGCCGTGAAAGCCGCCTACGACGACGAAGGAAGCCCCACGCGCGCTCTCGAGGGGTTCTGTCGCGGCCAGGGCATCTCTCCGGGATCGGTGGAACACAGGCAGGACGGCAAGGGCGTCGAATACGTCTACGCAATGCGTCACGAGCCCGGACGCCAAACACTGGAAATCCTGTCGGAACTCCTTCCCGGGCTGATTGACGGCCTGAACTTCCCGAAAACAATGCGTTGGGACTCCGACGGCTTCGCCTATCCCCGACCTCTGCGCTGGATTGTCGCCCTGTTTGGAAACCGGATTATCCCCTTCGCCCTCGCCCGGATCCGGAGTGGACGTACCAGCCATGGTCTGCGGTCCGCGGGCGATCCGCCCGTCCAACTGAAGTCCGCCGCCGCCTATCGTCAAGAGATGAATGAAAGGGGACTGATCGTCGACCGCGACCGGCGAAGAGAGTCGATATGGAATCAGGTTCTCGAACAGGCGCGCGCGGTCGGCGGCAGCGTGAGGGAGGACCCCGAACTGCTCGATGAAGTCACGGACCTCGTCGAAGCGCCTTTCGCGCTTCGCGGCGGTTTCGATGAAACCCACCTCGAACTGCCGCAGGAGGTCCTGATCAGCGTACTTGAGAAACACCAGCGCTGCTTCCCCATCGTACACCCGGAGACGGACCGGCTTCTGCCCTGGTTTGTCGCCGTATCCAACGGCAAGCCGGGGGATCCCGGCCCCGTCGTTCGCGGGAACGAAAGTGTCGTTCGCGCCAGATTTGCGGACGCCGCCTTCTTCTACAGGGAAGACGGCCGGAAAGCGCTGGAAGACTACCTGCCGCGTCTGGATACGCTCACCTACCAGGACGAACTCGGCTCCGTGAGGGACAAGAGCGCGCGAATCGAGCGGCTGATCGCTGCGGTCGCGTCCGATCTGGGACTGACAGAGAGCAGTACGAGCACGGCAGGGCGAGCGGCACGGCTTTGCAAAGCCGATCTGGCCACCGGGATGGTCGTCGAGATGACGTCCCTTCAGGGCGTGATGGGCCGCTATTACGCGCTGGCTTCCGGTGAGTCCGACGCCGTTGCACACGCCATTGAAGAACACTACTTTCCGCGCTTTCCGGGCGATCTGCTGCCGGAGAGCGATTCCGGATTTGCGGTCTCCGTCGCCGACCGGCTGGACAGCCTGGCCGGCCTGTTCTGTGCCGGCATCAAGCCCCGGTCCACCGCCGACCCCTATGGGCTGAGGCGCGACGCGTTGGGCCTCCTCGCGCTGCTCATCGGGAAACGCTGCCACTTCTCCCTCAAGAAAGGCCTGGAGGCCGCGGCATCAAGGCTGCCTATCCGGATCGATGCGGATCGATTGAACGACGCATATACCTTCATCCTGCGCCGCCTTGGCGTACAACTGAAAGAGGAGGGCTTTCGCCACGACGTGGTCGAAGCGGCCCTTGGCGGCGGATGCGACGATCCTCTTGGCCTTCGCCACATTGTGGAAGGCCTCGATCGAATGGTCCGATCGGATCATTGGACGGAGACGCTTCATGCATACGCGCGCTGCAGGCGCATTGTCCGCGACCTGGATGAAGTCCATCCCTTGAACGCAGACGCGGATCCGGCCCCCTCTTCCCGCAGCCTCTTTGAAAAGTGGCGGGACGCCCGGAACATGATGGATCGCTCCGATGCAAGGATCGACACGTTGGAAAGCGTGCTTGCCGATCTGCGCGGACCCATTAACACCTTCTTCGACGAAGTCATGGTGATGGATGAAGATCCGGTCCTGCGGGCGGCACGCCTGGCGCTGGTTCAGCGCATCGCCTCTCTCGCCGACGGCGTTGCGGACCTGAGCAGGCTGGAGGGGTTTTGAGCCGGAACGCCGGCGGGTATTCGCCGGATCGAACCTCTCCGGAGACGCTTCCATTCTGGTTCGCATGCGTATAATTACGGGAAAACTCAAGGGCCGGACCATCCCCTTCGACGTCGGGAAAAACGGAAACGCGCGCGTTACGCCGGGGAGGGTGAAAGAGGCCGCGTTCACGATACTGGGCGCCAGACTCGACCAACTTCACTTTCTCGATCTCTTTTCCTGTTCCGGACAGATCGGGCTCGAGGCGTACAGCCGCGGCGCCAGGGTGCTTCTGAACGAGCCGGATCGTCGCCGGCGCCGCTTTATTTCAAAGCTGCTGACGGACTGGGGTGTGGAGCGACAGATCCGACTGTTGGGTCAGCCGGCGGAGACAATTCTGACGTTACTGGAGTCGGAAAAGCGGCACTTTGACGTGATTTACCTGGATCCGCCGTACCGGCTGCAAATGGACGGGGCTCCGTTCGCCGTCGCCATCCTTACCCGTCTGAGCGGCTCGATGCTCGTTGCTCCGTCGGGCCATGTCCTCATCCAACACGTTGCGGACCTGGAGTTGCCCGTCTCCGTCGGGCCCTTTGCGTTGCGGGTACGGAAGAACTACGGCGGAACGTCATTATCCTTCTACCGGAAGGTGGTCGGCGGCGGATAAGCGTCAGTGCGAAATTTCCACTTGCCCTGGCACGCCAACGTATTTATTTTTTAATGCATCCAACCCCTGTTCGGAAAGGAGCCGACCCCATGGATACAATGCACGAGTCCATCGAATTTCGCCCCCGGGGCCGAACGCTTGCCATGGGCGGCATCCCCTGGCTGCCGCGGATCACGGACAAGGCCCGGGCCATGCTGCGGAACAATATCGGCGACTACGTCTACCCCTGACCCGCCGACCGGAAGTTCCTGGAGGAACTCGGCATATCGGCAGAAAAGTTCACCCGTATCGTCTCGGAGTGCAAACTGGACGAGGAAGTCATCGAACGCGTCCGCCCCTATTTCGAGAAGTCCCAAAGTCGCCGATAAAACAGGAAAGCCGCCACGCCGTGCGCGGCGGCTTCGCACTTTTTTCTCCTGATCGGAACGCTATCACGTCCCGCGTTCCGGCAATGCCTGTCTGGCCAGCGCCCTGATCTCGCCTGACCCCATCCGAAGCAATCCGTCGATCCCGATCACGTCGGCCGCGAAAAGTTGCGGACATTCCTGGGCAGCCAGATCGTATGCTTCTTCGACGTCGTAGTTGACCCCTCTGTACCTGTAGAGTTGGCCCAGGCTATCCAACTGACCACTGCGTCTCAGTGAATTCGTCACGCCCATCTTGAAGTAATATAACTGACGGTCTCTCCTGTCTCCCCACCTCAAGGTATCCGGCTCCGGGACATCCGCCATCGATCGGTCGAGTTCCGCCTGAAAGGCGTCGATCTGGCCGTCGACCATCTCCAGCAGCCCCCGGAGGACTTCTCTGCGAGCGGCCTCTCTCTCGTCCTGAAGCATGTCCTGAAGTACCAGCGCTGCCTTTCCGTAAAACACGTAACGTTCGCGTTTCCCCTCTCCGAACAGATCCATTTCAATGGCTTCGGCCTTTCGCGCCAGGGCCTCCAGGTCAAGGGTATCGTCGCCCACGCCGGCGTAGTCGTCGTCCCCGCGCGCGACCTGAATGCCGACCAGAAAGGCCTGCTCGATAATTTGCATCATATTCTCGGCCGGATCGAATATCCGCAACTTCCCGGACTCTTTTCTTTCCGTGCGTACCGGGTCGGCGCCGGGCATGAACCCCCGTCCGACCAGTACCTGCTCAGCTTCTATTCCCATGCGGCCCAGCAGTTCACGGAGCACGCCGCTCAACGTCGGTTGCCCCGCAGCCGGCAGGAATTCCCCCCGGTCTTCCACGACGAGGTCCGCCATCTCGGCCGCCAGCGTTTCGTCTCCCTCGGAATCGCCATTCCTTCGCGTGTCCCGTGCGCGCGTCAGACGGAAGACAATCACGAATATCAACAGGACAGCCACGACGACGTAGACCATGTAAAGCGTACTCCCGTCCTAGCAGCCCGTTGAAAAAGCCCATCCGGGCTGCCTGCCTGTGCGTTCGCACGCAGACAGGCGCGTCTTGTCTTCGGCCACAATGACTCGGCCTCGCCTGCAGAGCGACTTTTTCAACGGACTGCTAGGCGCGGAACAATTCTCCCATGCGCCGACCCAGGAACCGTCCGGCCAGAAAGAGGCTGAGCATGAGAAGCAGCATACCCAGCATGCCCATTGCGCTGGCAATGTACGGACCATCCGCAATTCTGCCCATCAGCGCGTAGATTGCTTTGGTGATCGGGTAATATTGCGCCTTCAACGCAAGGATCAGACTGTCGCTGACCTCCAGCATGGCGAAAGAAAAACAGAGAATAGACCCTGCGACCAGATTCGCCAGAATAAGGGGGAACGTAATCTGCAACGTTGTCCGCAGGGGTGAGGCGCCCACGTTCCGGGCGGCCTCCTCGAGGGCGACGCTGGTTTGCTGGAATCCGGCGTAGGCCGATCTGACCATGTATGGCAGCCGTCGCACCGCGTATGCGATGACAAGCAACGGAACCGGATTGTGTCTCGCGTCCAGAAAGGTCCCGGAAAACCCGGCCAGATATCCGAACGCCAGCACCGGGCCCGGAAGGGCCAGGGGCAGCATTGCTACCGTATCCAGCGCGCCCCTGCCGGGGATCCGGGTCCGGGCAAGCAGCCATGCAATGGCGATGCCAAGTACCACGTCGCAGATTGTGCTGAGTGTACTCAACATCAGGCTCATTGTGACGCTGGGGCCGGCAATCGGATGCCGATATACCAGCGGGTAGTATTTGCCGGTAATCTCCTGGGGCCAGATCGACATGAACCAGCGTTCGGAGATCGAGGTCAGCAAGACACTCAGGTGAGGGATCAGCGCCATGGCCGTCAACGAAATCATGAGTGCATAGATGAACGCGGTCATCCTGGTTGATGCCCGGCGGCTCGCGGATCCAACGTGTCCACGCGCCCCCATTTCGTACCGCTTTCCGCCCAACAAGAGTTTGGAAAGGCAGAAAAACAGCAAGGTCAGCAAGAGCAGGAATACCACGAGCGCGTACGCCATGGGGTTTTCGTTGATATCCGATATTGCATTGAATATCTCAACCATAACCACCTGACGGTAGTTGAAAATCAGCGGTGTTCCCAGGTCCGTAAACGCCCAGATGAAGACAATGATCGCGCCGGCGAAATATCCGGGCAACATCAGCGGAAACGTAACGGTTCGAAACAGCCTGAAACCGCGGGCGCCCATATTGCGGGCGGCCTCCTCGAGGCTGGGGTCGATATTCGCCAGCGCCGCCGCCACGTTCAGGAACATAATGGGATAGAGGTGCAACACCTGCAGAATGACGACACCCGCAAAGCCGCCCCCGAACCAATCGACCGGTTGGTCGATGATTCCCAGTTCGAGCAACAACAGATTGATGGATCCGAATCGGGCGAACATTTGCTTCATCCCGATCGCGCCCACGAATGGCGGCAGGACCATGGGCACCAGGATCAGACCGTTGAGGACGTTCTTTCCCCTGAAGTCGTACCGTACCAACAGGAACGCGACAGGCAGGCTCAGGAGTGTCGTTGCAACCGTCGTGAACATGCCCAGGCGAAAACTGTTCAGGATCATTTCTATATAAATCGGATTGCTTGCCATCAGCTCGAAAAATACGAGCGAGGGTTCTCCATTTACCCACAGGGCACGCACAACGGCATACCAGAGCGGATAGAACAGGAAGCAGAGGAAAAAGGCAAACAATCCCGCGAGAAACAGGAACCTGGGGCCGTTCAGGTCGTATCGATCAAGAAGCGCTGTCTTCACCGTCGTCCTTCAGAATTGCAATCGCGTCCTGGGCGAACCGGATCCTTACGCGATCGTCAGGAAACGCTTTCTGAACCAGCGGATGGCGGTCGACCAGTTTCACCTGTGTCCCGTCGGGCAGGTCCAGAACGTACTGTTCCGTCTCGCCCAGATAGACCGTATTCCGGATCGTTCCGGTGACGACGTGGTCTGTCTCGCCCGGCCGGCCTTCGAGGAAATCCATGGCTTCGGGACGGATGGCGCATAACACGCGGTCGTCTTTCCGGATGCCGTCGTAACCCGGCCGGCCATACAGCATTCCGACGGACGTCTCCACCCCGATCTTCTCGCCCAACTGAACGGCCCTTCCCGAAATCAGATTGATTTCGCCGATGAAATCCGCGACAAACCGGTTGACCGGCTGTGAATACAATGTCCTTGGCGCCCCCGACTGAACCACGCGTCCCGCCTTCATCACCGCGACACGCCCGGCCATCGCAAGCGCCTCTTTCTGATCATGCGTCACGTAAATCATGGTAACGCCGAGGCTTCGATGGAGCGCCTGGATCTGCTCACGCATCTCCAGCCGCAGACGGGCGTCGAGATTGGAGAGCGGTTCGTCCAGCAGAACCACGTCGGGTTCGATTACCAGGGCCCTTGCCAGCGCCACCCGCTGCTGCTGTCCGCCCGACAACTGGTTCGGGGACCGGTCCCGGTAGGCTTCCATCCGGACCATCTGCAACGCCCGATGGATCCGTTCAGTGCGTTCTTCATGTGTAACGTTGCGCAAGGAAAGGCCGTACTCCACGTTTTGCCAGACGGTCATATGCGGCCACAGGGCGTAGTTCTGAAAGACCATTCCCGTGTTGCGCTTTTCCGGCGGTACGTCAGTTACGTCCCGATCGTCAAAAAACACGCGGCCGCGTTCCGGCTTGTAGAATCCGGCGATCGTTCTCAACAGCGTGGTCTTGCCGCATCCGGAGGGCCCCAGCAGGAAGAAGAATTCGCCTCTTTCGATTTCCAGATCGACGCGCTCAACCGCTGCAACGCTGCCGAATTCCTTTGTGACGTCCATCAGACGAACACGCACCATGGATCGGCCTCAAGTCAGGGATTCAAGGACACCGGGAGGAATCACGACGCCCGCTTTCGCGAGAACGAAGTACCCCGTCCGACCGTTCGTGGCGAGAAATTGGCCAGGTGGAGCGCCATGGCGACCGCGAGGCCCAGCGGGAACAGGAGTGTCACCCAATCCAGAAGACGCGTTTGGAACGGTGGGAGGGCGTCGCCGTATTTGTCGCGGGCGAACTCGGTCCAGGACGCAAGGGTCTTGTTGCGCAGTTCCGAGTCCCGCCAGCGAGCGCCCAGCCGGACGCAGGCGTCCTCGCTGACCGGTACCGCAGAAAGCCGGCGAACAATCCCCGGAGTCATGCCGTGTCCGATCGCCGTTCTCCAGGCGTCTTGCAGTTGTTCGTGGGAATCGATCACCATAGCCCCGATCAGGTCGTTCAGCACGCGCCACCGTGCGGACGCCTTTTCGGAGTCATAGACGAGATCCGACGTCCACTCGAACGGGTTCAATGAAACGGCCGCTTCGTCGGTATACCGTCGGTAAAGATCGGGCAAGACCGTAAACCGGTTCAACGCGGTTTCCACGGGGCCCCCCGGTACGCCTTTCTTCAGAAACCATAATTTCTGTCCCGCATCCGACATGACAAATTCGATGAATATCCGCGCCGAATGCAGGTTGGGCGCGCCTTTCAGGATCGCGACCCCGTCGGGATTGACGATGGTCAGATTGTCGGGCATCGTGAATCCGATATTTTCCGGTCCCACCTGGCTGACCTGGGCCCAGGCATAGAAGTCGATGGACAGACCGTAGGCCACTTCGCCGGCGGCGACGTCCTTAGGCGCCTGGGCGCCACCCGAGGCGAAGTTGCGGACGTTGGCGCCCAGTGTGGTGATGACCTCCCATCCCCGCTCCCAACCGTATGCCTGCAGGATCAACTCATAAGCCATATGTACGCTTCCGCTGCTCCGAGGATCGCCCGACCCGACCCACGAATACAACGCCGGATCTCCCAGGTCGGCCCAGGTTCGCGGCAGCGGCAGACCCAAAAGATCGAGTACCGCACGGTTGTAGACAATGCCGAAACCCGCCAGGGTGGCGCCGTACCAGCGGCAATCGGGATCGTAAAGAGGCACGCCGCCGATTTTTGCGGGCAGACGATTCAGTAGAACGTCCGGAAGGCGATGGGCCGAGAATAAGCCCGTGTCGGCAAGTTCCATAAACGGATCCATGCCGCCGCCGAAAAAGACATCGATTCCGACGCCTGCCGGGGCGCGACCGAACTCCGACTTGATATATTTCAGTATCGAGCTGGTGCCGCCACCGACGTCCAGCCATTCCAGGACGATCTCCCGTCCGGTCAGCCTGACATAATGCGACTTGAAAGCCGCCTCGAATTCGTTCTGGACGCCGTCCGGATGCGGCGAGATCAGCACCAGCCGGTCCATCGCGGCCGTCGTGGCGACGGGATTGAGGGTACAGAAGAAAAACAACGGTAGGAGTCGGATCTTCACGGCTGTCCCATCGGTCTCGACGCAATCGTTGGTTTTTTGTACCGCTGTTGCGGTCGGAATGGTACCGCAGCCCCCCAACCATGTCAATTTCTTTTTCCGGTCTTTCGGCGGCGCCCACAACAAAAAACGTCCCAATCCACAGGACTGAGACGCATGCGTCGGGCGTTGCGACAGGCGAATCACGGGCCGATATCCTCAACGCTTCCGATCTTGTTTCCCGTAGGATCGCTAAACCAGATTCTGCCGAGCCGATCAACGGTCAGCCGTCCGACGCCTGAGACCGAAGACGGCAGTTCAAGAATCCGGATGCTGGAAGCCTCGGGATCGAATCGGGCGATATATCCTGACTGATCACCAGCGTACCAGATTCGGCCGTTCGTGTCCGCGGCCAGCGAGGTTGGATCGGGCCCGTCTTCAGGCAGCAAGTAGCTCACGAAATCTCCCGTCGCCAGCAGGTCCCACATGTGCAGCTGGAAAGACTCCGTGGAAAACCAGATCTGCCCGCCGGCATGCAGTACGAACTGCCGTACGGTCAGGTCCTTCGCGGGTACCGCGATCTCCACGATCTCCTTCGTTTCCGGGTTCATCCGGCCGAATTTTCCCGCGGCTCGTTCCACAAATACCAGCACGCCGTCACTATCGGTAAGTATCTCGTCCAGCCCCGCGGAGGGGGTGAACACGGGATACTCATCGAACGTACTGCGATTGGGATCGAAACGGCCAATCTGGTTACCGGATTCCTGCGTGAACCAGAGATATCCCTTTCGGTCGAAGACGAGACCGCTGGGTCGGCTTCCCGGCGTGGGTACGGAATACATCCGGATCTCCTGGGAAATCGGGTCGAGGCGCCCGATCGCGTTTGCAACGACGTCCGTGAACCAGACAATCCCGCGGCCGTCAACAACCAGCCGCGTGGGTCGCCCGCCGGGGGTCGGTAACGGATATTCGACGAACGTCTCGGTTGACGGATCGAACCGGCCGATCTGGTTGGCGCCCGTCTGCGCGAACCAGATGCGGCCCAGGGCATCCACTACAATATCCCCGGGCTGGCTGCCCAGCGTCGGTACAGCGTAGACGTCCACGGACCCTACAACGTCGTCCTGTTCCACGTGAGAATGCGTCACCGTATGCTGGGCTCTGTCGTAAAGGCGCGCGAAGATCAGAAAATCCTGAAGATCGACGGCGTCGTCGCCGTTCAGGTCGAAGCGTGTATCTTCGGTCCCGAATGCCTGAGCCAGAAGGATGAAATCCCCGAAGTCGATCACGTCGTTTTCGTCGAAATCGATGTCGGTTGTGGTCTGCGCGAACACGGTCGACAAGAGGATACCGACCAGGAGTGTCCAGACCGCTACTCTTGAAGGAATATTCATATCTCTCGATCGCAGTCGTAATTGCGTCAATTGAACGACAAGCGGTTCAACCTGTTTCGATTCCCGTGCGGGCAAGTTCAAATATGGCCCTGGCAGCTTCCAGGCGCAGGCCCGGTTCCGCGTCCGTCAGGAACCGGCGAAGCGTCGCCAACTGATTCAGGTCGCGCGACGTCGCCAATCCTCTCAACGCGGCAGCCTGAAGGATCGCTTCTTCGCTTTGTTCAAGGATCTCGTTCAGTGCCCTGGACGCCTGAACGTGCGAAATACTTCCAAGCGATTCAACGATCGCTTCCCGGATATCCAGCGACGCCTCCTGATGAAATGCCCCCAAAAGTGTATTGGCCGCTTCGGCGTCGTTGGTTTTGCCCAGAGCCTGCACAACGGCCCGGCGAACGGAAATATCCTCGTCTCGCGAAAGCGCATTCTTCAAAGCGGGGATCCGTCTGGCATCGCCGATGATTCCCAGAATTTCCGCGGCCCGCTTGCGAAACGGACGGTGCGCGCTCTTCAAATCGGGTTCCAGTTCCTCCGAAAGCTCAAGCCCATGACCGAGCTTCGCGAGCGACCAGGCCGCGATAAGCCGAAGCGGTTGATTCTTCGGGCTGTAAAAGGCGGACCGCAGGAGGTCCACCGCCGTTGAGTCCTGAACCCAACCCAGTCCCTCGGCGGCCAGCAGCCTGTCCATCGCGTCGTCCTCTTCCAGCAGCTGCTTCTTGAGATAGGCGCCAATTTCCGTCGCGGACAGGCCTCCAAGCGCCTCGAAGCAGCGGATACGCAGGGACTGTTGCCAGCCTTTCTGTTTCGCCACCGTTTCGAGGTGGCCAATCGCTTCCGTCGTGCCATACGATTCGAGAGCTTCCAGCATGACCAGTGAAGTGGAAAGCTGTTTCGTTTCTTTCAGCGTATCGGCAACAGCGGACAAGCTTTGCAAATCTCCCAGCCGGGAGAGCGCCAATGCGGCGGAGGATCGTACGACAGGATCGGAATCTTCCCCAAATGCCCGACGCAGCGCCGGAACCGTCGACGAGTTCCCCAGTTGACCCAGTGCGGCGGCCGCTTTGGACCGGACCATGCTCATCTGACCATTCCCAAGCGTTTCCACGAGCCATGGACCCATCGTCTCGGGATTCAGACGTTCAAGCGCCGCCGCAACTTCCACTTTCACGAAAGCGCTTTCGGTTTTTTCGAACAGGCCCGTGAGTGCGTCGACGGCGCCCGGACCCTTCAGTCTTCCGAGCGCTTCGGCTGCACGAAGTACCACGATCTGATCAGGATGGTCGAGCAGAGCGAGAAACGCCGGTTGTGCATCCGCGCTGTCCAGACCGCCAAGGACCGTCACAGCCTCCGCGACCAGGGCGCCGTCCAGTTCGGCGTCGCGGACCAGGCCGAGTACCGTGTTCAACGCGTCTTTTTCGGCCCGTGCTACTTCCTGCGGGCCGACGCCGCAGCTCCATGCCCCGACGCAGACCAGAAGGATCCGCCCAACTCGGGAAACCGGCCACCCCCGCCCTTGCATTGACTCACGCATCCCTATTCGACTCCCACCACACAGCGAAACCCGACGTCTGACCGTCTTTCGTCGGTTTCCGCCCAGGCCGCGCCAGTACATTTCGCCCGCTTTTCATCGTCCAGCCACGAACCGCCGTAGATCGCACGAAGTTTCCTCTTGTTTCCATACCATCCGTCCACCCATTCCCATACGTTGCCAACCATGTCCTTAACGCCATAAACGTTGGGGGCTCCCTTTGCCACTTCCGTTGCGCCCGCGTCCCAGCCCAGTCCGGTTCGGCCCCTGGTGGGATCGTAACGGGTGCCGTAGGAAAAAATATCACCCTTGTCGCCCATGCATGCCACAACCCACTCCTCAGACGTAGGCAGCCTCTTGCCGAGGGAACCGCAGTAAGCCCGGGCTTGTTCGTGCGTGATGCCGGTGGCCGGCATTTGAGGGGCGCCCGAAAATTCGTCCGGGATGTAACTCGGATCGAAGGCCCTGAACGCCTCGACGCTGACTTCGTGGGGATCGATAAAGAAGGTCTTGAAAGCGGAAGTCTCGATTTTCTTCATGCCTTCGACCTTCTTGGCGAAAGCCGCTGCCACTCGCTCCGCCTCGGCCGCGCGGGCCTGTTCTTCAGCCAGTTCGGCCTCCCGAGCCGTTTTTGCCTTTGCTTCGATTTTGGCTCTCCGGGCCGCCTCTGCCGCCCTGATAGCGGCTTTGCGGCGCGCGGCTTCCCTGCGGACGCGCGCCTGAATTCTGCGCCGGGCTTCCGCCTCCGCGTCTGCCAGCCGAATCCGATCGGCGTCCGTTAGAGATCGTGCGCACCGAAATCCGTAATTCAGCGATTTCAAATCGACTTTCGCCCGTCTGGCTGAGCCGCACCGCGTCAACCTGGGACCATCCGTCCAGGAACCGCCGTAGACCTTCTGCATCCCGCGTTCCGCGCCGGCATCGTCCACCCACTCCCATACATTGCCCGACATGTCATACAGCCCCGCCTTATTCTTTCCGAAGCTCATCACCGCCCTGGGGCCGTCGGTCCAGTTCTTCCGGCCCACCCGCGCGAGGTTGGGGTCGAAGTTGTTTCCGTAGGCATAAGCCGATCCCTCGAGGCCGCCGCAGGCCACGACCCACTCGTCGGACGTCGGCAGGCGTTTGCCCTGCGCCTCGCAATACGCTTTTGCCTGCGTGAACGAGATCGCCGTGGCCGGCATCTTCGCATCCTCGAAATAGGTGTAAGCCGGGTGATAGTCCGGATCGAACGCCTTCATCTGCTCGACCGTCACTTCGTGCCTGCTCATATAGAATCGTTCCTGCCCGGACTGCACAAGTACCATTTCATCTCCGGACGGCTGAGCGGGAACCGCCGCCGGAATGAACCCACCCGCAACCGCTATCGCGAAACGTGCTAGCCACCGCACCTCAAAATTCCCCGAGCAATTCCTGACGTTCGTCGCCTTCGCCAATAATCAGGCTGATGTCCCATTCGTATTGGCCGTTGGCCGGCGCCACGCCGCAGGCTTTCAATCCCCACGCGGTATCCAGGCGATCGACCTGCGAAGTGGAGGGCTCCAGCGCCGCGTGGTGGAGGTTGTTCCATCCGCCTTCGTTTATCCACAAGCCCAGATGCGAGAGCTTTTTGGCCGGAAACAGGAAACCGATAAATTCCCCGTTCGGATAAACCAGCGCGCAGCGGCCCTGCTCCAGTCGCGTGGAAAAAAGCTTCTCGGCCTCTTTCGTACGACTGGACCGGATCGAGGACCGGTTATATTCCTTGTCCAGGGTCAGATCCGTTACTTTGGGCCAGACATGCGGTGTCATTGGCGGCCCGAGACGGTCTTCCGTACTCATATAGGAGACAACGTCGGTTCCGGAAGGCATCAGGACGCGCGAGCGGGTTTCCACCCTGAACAGCGGGTGGAACGCATAGACGAACGGCATTTCAAACGGGCTTTCATTCTGAACAGTGTAAGAAAACCGAATATACGGCTTTTCGCCGCGCGCCAGCGTTTCGAAGCGGACCTCGCGTTTAAACACGTAGGGAAGCCGCACGCCTCTCACCCACATCTGCAGGCGTCCCTGTTTGACTTCGTACTCCCATGGAAGCGTCCATACCTCTCCATGGTCCGGAACCGGCGTACCCCTCCCAGGGAAAAGCCGGATATGGACAGGCTTCGACGGTGGGGAAACACTCGTCCGCGCCGTCGCGTTCGTAATTCTCAAAGCGGTCCGCGTAGGCCCGGCGTCTGTAAGGTATGCTGGTGCGTGAAAGAAACTCACGTCCGGTTGCCTTATTGACGAGTGAGGTTATCTTGCCACCCAGTTCGGGTACGACAACGAGGGAGAAGAATTCGGTGTCCAGCTTTATTCCCGAAATTTCCGGCGTGAGCTCCACTTCTTCCAGCTTGAATTTATTCATGCTGTCGTATCCTTTTCTTCGCATTAAGGACCGAACGGCCGGAGGTCATTCTCGGGGACACGTTGGTTTGACGCACTGCGCAGCGAACCTGTTCCACGAATCCTCCTACGGAGGTCGTACGGGAATCCTCTGGTGAACCAGACGGCCGATCTGTGCAACTCCGAGCAAATCGAAATATTCCCGATCGTCGTCTCGTGGGCGAAAGGGAACGTATTCCAGCATCCGCGCCAGTACGCTGTTCTGCCTGGCGACTTCCTCCGGTATGGGAATGTTGAGCCGCCCCATCACGGTCTTCAACCGTACCCTTCCTTTACGTATCCATCCGCCGTCGTACGTGACGTCGAGCGACCCTTGCGCCGTGCGGATGATCGGGACCGGATGCTCGGCCAGTTTCAGGTCTCGCAGTGAGGTCTCGTATACTGCAATCTTGTAGGCATTCGGGCTCCCATGCTCGTCGTATCCGTCCGGATAGAGCGGTTCCTCGGCCACCATGGGTCCCAGTCCGGCGTAGAGTCTCTCTGTGCCAAGCGCAGTCGCTTCCAGACTGTAGATCGATTCCCTGCTCTCCACGTGGAAGACTTCCACGCGGAGATTCAGATGCATCCCCTCGAACGGAGAAGACCAGCTGAAGCCGTCGAAATCGCCGATCCGGTGGCTGCGTTTTATATAGTAGTGCGCCACACACACGGCATCCACGTTCCGGGCCCGGTCGATCACTTCTCGGAGTTGCAATCCGTTCCAGCCGCCCTGGTGTCTTACCTGGTATCCTCTGGCTTGAAGCGCGGCGCGGATCCCTTCGTAGAGCCGGAGTTCGTACCTGGGCGGCATCCGAAACGGGTCCCCCTGCAACTGGCGGCTGAATCCCAACACGACTCTCCCGGCGTACCGGAGCCCGAGGTTCGGATCCCGGTCCGACGCCAATACAATGAGGCCAATCCGTTCGGGCCGATAGCGCGCAAAGGCCGCCGCCGCCGAACTCGCGCCTTCGGCGAAAGCCTCCTTCCTTACTTCTGCAGGCTCGCAAGGCGCCGCCACGATACACGATAACCCGAACAGAATCAAAAAACGCACACACGCCCCCGGTTTCAGTTGTTGTGCTTCAGGCCATCCAGCAATTCGAGCGTCGCGGATTTGATCAATCGTTCGCAGGCCGGCGTTATCATCAAGGTGCCGTAATATCGAAACGCGTGGTCAACCTCGTACCCGCCCTCCGGAAACGCCCCCGCCGTCGGCACGTATCCGATGCATCCGTTGCTGTACGCCAGCGTAAACGTCTTTTCGAACGGCGACGCCCGATCCATTTCCAGCTGATAGTCCACGAACATCTCGCCCGGATAAGCCACGAGCGCCGCCTCGCCGATGCGCATCGCCTGAATCTCGAACGCTTCCGGGCGGGGACGCCGGTTCCGGGCGGCGCGCAGATAGTCTTCCGCCCACTGGATCTGGCCGCGGTACTGACGAATGAGATAGTCGGTTGCGTCGGGGTCCTGCTCTGCCTGCCTTACCCGTGTCTTCTGCTCCTCGAGCGCGCGTTCCGCCTCGTCTGCCGGGGGAATTCTCGTGGGCAGATGGATCACCTGGCTGGCTGCCTCCAGTCGATTCGACCGCAACGCTTCGGAGCCCCGGGCAGCGGCGACGGCTGCCTCGCCCAGCAGTTCGCCTTGCCGCATGGACGTCCGCAACGTGCCGTCCATCGGCGTACAGTTGATGTCGCCGCAACAGCCCTGCGCAAACATTGGCAGCGCGCCGTCCAATTCACGACGGATCGTCCGCGCCGCATATCCCGGAAATTCCGCGCTGAATGCCAGGCCCCGCAGGTTGACGGGATGGGCCGCCGTCGCATATAGAAGCCCGAGTGCGGATTCCCGACCGGCGGTCGATGCGCAGCACGTCCACCCAGGGGGCTTCGGGGCCCTCCGGGTTGTGTCCGATTGTCATGCGGCCCGTCTCGTACGGCGCGGCGGTTATGGGCGATTCCTGACGGGAGCGCGTCCAATTCGTAGCGAAACGGCTTCAAGCCGGTCCGCAGCCATCCGGACGGCGCCTGCCACCTGCCGGCAAAGCACGTCTTCGTATGCACTGTCACGCAGGCCCATGCTGCGAAACGACATCACCGTGGGGCCGGAATGAGAGTGCGATCCGTTCAACAACAGGGCAGAACCGGGGTACTCTCGCCCCGCGACCGACCAGAATCCGTATCCGCTGAACGAGGTCGGGCGCAAACGAAATCAGATCCGACGTTACGATCGCCAGCCGCGTCCGGCCGTCGTCGAGTACCAGCGCGCGTGCGAACAGGTCGTCGTAAACCGTTTCTGCCGGTCCTGCCCGGTTTCCGAATCCGCACAGTGACATGCCGATTGGCGGCGTAACGTTGACCTCGGCAACGCCGGCCTTCAGTTCGTCCGCCACGGGAACCTCCCAACCCGATCACACAGACCGCTCATCCGGCTAAGAACTGCCCGTTACGGGCTTCGTACCTGGTTGGCTTGCCAAGCGTCGGGCCTCCATTCATCACCCAGGCAGCCACCCATTCCATCATCTCGTCGGACGAGGTCCGGGGCAGTCCCATGAGATCGAACAACGCCCGGGAATTGCCCAGCAGGGCTGTCGGACGCTCCTCGCCCTCAAATGCCGGCGCCCGCCCCATCAGCGCGCCGAGCTTAAGCGCGACGTCTCGCACCGGCAGCAGATCGGGACCGGTCAGATTGAGCACCCCGGGCGGGGCTCTCGCAGAGCGGAAAGCTCCGTGCAAGATAGGCGTTCGCGTCGCCCTGCCAGATCTGGTTTACATATCCCATGTTCAGGTCGATCGGTTTGTCCGCTCCAAACCCTCTGGGGCGACGTCCAGAAACACGCCGTAGCGCAACTCCGTTGCGTAGAACAACCGGATAACGGCGAGCGGCGTTCCGTTCCGCTCCGCGTAGTATGCCGCGAGCCGCTCGCCCCCGAGGCGGGACTGAGCGTATTCCCCGATCGGATCCAGCGGCGACGACTCCACGGAGCCGCCCGTGTCAGGAGAGACAAACCGGTAGACGTTCCCCGAGGACACATACACGATCCTGGCGTCCGGAAACCGCTGCATCACCTTTCCGGGAAGCAGTGCGTTCATGGCCCAGGTCAGGGGCTCGTTCCCGGTGGAACCGAATTTGTGTCCCGCCAGCAGGATAATGTGACCCGCGTCGGGCAGACCTCGCAGCGCATCGTCATCAATCAGGTCGCAGCTTACGGTCCGTATGCCGCGGGCTTCCAGGTAGTCCCGATCGGCCGGATTGGAAAAACGCGAAACCCCGATGACGCCGCTGGCGCCCGATCGCGCCAGAAGCTCGCCAAGCGTCAACCCCATCTTGCCGGCAATGCCCAGGATCATCACCTCGCCGTCGATTCCGGATACAGCCTCCTGCACCTCGGGAATCGGTTGCGTCATCCGATCGACCAGCGCGGTTTCGTTCTCTATGGGATCAAAGGCAAACTTCGACAATTCCATCGCCGTTCCCTCAGTTGCTGGACTCCCGCGCACACCGCGTCCGTCCAATAGACCGGCTACAGGGGACGATGACGACATTTCGCCGACGCCGGTCGCAGTGAACCGCCCTGGCCGTTTCTCGATCCGAAGTCCTTTTTGGCCGCGGGCAGAAATTCATAAGAATATATTTTAAATCAATACACCATTTTATTAACAAAACTAACGTCTTGTGCGCTAGACCACACAATATAGAGCGTAAGTCCTTCTCATACAACCGAAATCTGGAGTGCGCATGCAGGGGGAGGCAAAAGAGTTGACTTTGATTCGACAGAATCATACGTTAATCCAATCCCGCGTTCCTGGAAAGCCGGACCTCGGGTCCGGTTGTGAAGGCAGGAATGCCCGTTTCCCGAGGGGACGGTAAATCAGCTATGGATTTCCTCGTCCGGTTCTACCGCATTCTGGAAGGCAAACGTCTTCTCGTCGCCCTCACCGTCGCGTGCGGACTCCTGTTTGCCGCCGCCAACCTTCTGCCACCGCTGCTCATCAGAGAACTCATCCGCTGGCTGACGGAAGGCGCCGCCGGCGCCGATCTGCTTCGGATCAGCCTGCTTCTTGCAGGGGTCTACCTTTTCAGGGGTGCAACCAGATACGGTTATGGATTCTTTTCCCACATTGCCGCCTATCGCGTGATGCATGATCTGATGGTGAGGATTTACCGACACCTGCAGAACCTTCCCCACCGGTTTTTCAACAAGCAGCGGACAGGAAATCTCATCTCAAGATCGATCAACGACGTCGAAGCCCTCGAAGACTTCGTGGCTCACGGCGTCCCTGAGACGGCGCTGGCTGCGATCATACCCCTTTCAATGACCGTTGTGCTGTTCACCCTGAACCCTGAGCTCGCCCTCATCACCCTCATCCCCATTCCGCTGACAACCTTCCTGGTATACCGATACGTTTCAAAGGTACGCGCCCTCTGGAGCGCGGTGCGGGCGCACCTGGCCGACCTGATCGCGCTTGTCCAGGACAGCTTCGCCGGCATCCCGGTAATCAAGTCATTCGCGCAGGAACACCGGCGCGCCCGCCTTGTCGAAGCCCAGAGCCGGAAGTTCAGGGACAGCAGCGTTACTGCCAACCGAATCTCGCTTCTACCCGCCGGCATCATCGAGGCCACCGGCGGAATCGGTATCGTTCTGGTGATCTGGAGCGGCGGCGAAATGGCGCTGGAAGGCGTGATTTCTGTTGCGGACCTCTTTGTGTTCATCGTCTACATGGGGCATATATATCAGCCATTTCTCCAACTCGCGTCATTCAACGACGTCCTGCAGAAAGCGGCGGCGAGCACCGACCGCGTTACCGAGCTCCTCGCCGTTGAATCGGACGTCCGTGACGCCCCGGACGCCGTTACGCCGCAAGCCATGTCCTGGGACGTCCGGTTCCTGGACGTCACCTTCGGATACGATCCCGGGAATCCCGTGCTCTCCGGCGTCGACTTCCACGCAGACGAGGGTGAAATCATCGCACTTGTCGGGCCCACGGGCGCCGGAAAGACCACCGTTGTCAATCTGATCCCTCGCTTTTACGACCCGCAAAGCGGCGGTGTCTTCATCGGAGGGCACGACGTCCGCACCCTTCCACTGGCCTGCCTTCGCTCACGGATCGCGACCGTGTTTCAGGACGTCTTTCTGTTCCACGCCACCGTGCGCGAGAATCTGCTCTTCGGTCGTCCGGACGCGACGGACCGGCAGGTCCGCGAAGCGGCGCGTGCGGCCAATGCGGAAGAATTCATCCTGGATCTTCCCGATGGCTACGACACCCTTGTCGGGGAGCGGGGCGTCCGGTTGTCCGGCGGGCAGAAACAGCGGCTTTCCATCGCCCGTGCCGTACTGAAAGACGCGCCGATCCTGATCCTTGACGAAGCCACGTCCTCTGTGGACGCCGAGACCGAAATCCTCATTCAGGAAGCCATCGCGCGTCTGACGCGCCACCGCACCACGATTGTGATCGCGCACCGGTTATCGACCGTGCGAAATGCGGACAAGATTCTCGTCTGTGACGGGGGTCGCATTGTCGAATCCGGCGCCCACGAGAAGCTGATGGACCACGATGGCCACTATGCGCGCATGGTACGGACGCAGGAGATTTCCCGCGGCTGGCGGATTCCCCAGGCAAGGGAAAACGCGGCCGACTAAAGCAACGGCCGGAATGTCTATGCAGATCCATAGTCGTGCCTCCAATTGCCGGTGTTTCGCAAACGGCACAATATATACACGCGCCGCCACCGGAAAAGCGCAAAATGCCCGTTGACATCCCGCCTTCCTTGACCTACATTGCATCCCGCTCGATTTCTTATCAGTCCGTTGAAAAAGTCGCTCCGCAGGCGAAGCCGGACGTAACCCGGATGGACTTTTTCATCGGGCTGCTATGGTCGCGGCCCGCGGGGTTCGGCAAATACAGAGGCGGTGAATGAAGAAAGGGAAGTTCGGTTTCGGGATTATCGGCTGCGGGGTGATCGCCCCCACACATCGCCAGGCCATCGATGCCTGCGACGCGGCCGAGCTCGTAGCGGTCTGCGATACCGACGAAAAGCAGATCCGGTCGTTTCTCGCCGGCATGGATGGCGCCGCGACAGAGATTCGCACGTATTCAGACCACAGAGAACTGGTTCAGGACCGGAACGTGGACGTCGTCAGCGTCTGTACGCCCTCCGGGCTGCACTGGGAAGGCGTGACCGCGGCCGCGAGGGCCGGCAGGCACGTGCTGTGCGAGAAGCCTCTCGAAATCGACGCCGGCCGCATGACCGACATGACGGTGACCTGCCGCGAAGCCGGGGTGAAGCTCGGATGCGTCTTCCAGAGCCGCGCCAGTCCGGACATGATGAGGGCACGCAAAGCCATTCAGGACGGCCTGCTGGGTCGGATGATTCTGGCTGACGCCTATCTCAAAGACTATCGGTCTCGCGCCTACTACCAGAGCGCGGGCTGGAGGGGCACCTGGTCGCTGGACGGCGGCGGCGCTCTCATGAACCAGGGCGTTCACGGCGTCGACCTTCTCCTCTGGCTTACGGGAAGCCCGGTTGAATCGGTATTCGCGCGGGCAGAGCATAAGGTGCGCGACATCGAAGTGGAAGACACGGCCGTGGCCAATCTGAAATTTGGAAACGGCGCGTTCGGTGCCCTCATCGGAACCACGTCGTGCAACCCCGGCGAAGCCCGCCGCATCGAGTTGCACGGAGACCGCGGCACCATCACGGTAAGCGGAAGTTCGATTTCCCGCTGGGCGAACACCCGGGAAGAAGACGGCCGCGCCGAAGACACCGAACCGCCCAGAGCAATCGAAACCGAGGGCGCCGTGGCCGACCCCGGTGACATCGGCAGCGCCGGCCACGTCTTCCTGGTGGAAGACCTTGTCCGGGCAATCGAAGAAGACCGCGACCCCTACGTTAGCGGCGAATCCGCCCGCGGCGCCGTGGACCTTATCCTCGCGGTCTACGAGTCCGCACGAACGGGCGGGGAAGTCGAAGTCCGGCGCCCCGGGCTGATCCATACGGTACCGGCGCGGCATGCCGCGTTCCGACACGCGAAAAGGAATGTTGCACAAAATGGCTGAAGACACCAAACTCGGCTGGGGCATCATTGGCGCCGGCATGATCGCGGGGCATTTCAGGTCGGCAATCGAAGCCTGCCCGAGCGCGGAACTGGTCGCGGTCTGCAACTATAACGAAGACAAGGGAAGGCAGTTCGCAGCCGAGTCCGGCGGCATCCGATTCTACAAGCATTATCAGGACCTGGTCGCGGATCCGGACGTGCGGATCGCCGGCATCTGTACCCCGTCAGGCATGCACGCGGACAACGTGATTGCGGCCGCCGGGGCCGGCGTGCATTCCCTGTGCGAGAAACCGCTGGACGTCACGCGTGAGAAAATGGACCGGATGATCGGAGCCTGCCGCGATGCCGGCGTCAAACTCGGCTGTATTTTCCAAAGTCGAACCAGCGATGAAGCCATCAAGGTGCGAAACGCCATCAGGAACGGAGATCTGGGCAATCTCGTGCTGGCCGACGCCCTGTTGAAGAACTATCGCTCACAAGAGTACTACAACAGCGCGGGTTGGCGCGGCACGTGGAAACACGACGGCGGCGGCGCACTGATGAACCAGGGGGTCCACGGCGTGGACCTTCTGCTGTGGCTGATCGACGACGACGTGGAATCCGTGTTCGCTCGCGCCGAACACAAGGTGCGCGACATCGAGGTGGAGGACACAGCCGTCGCCACCATCAAATACAGGAGCGGCGCGTTCGGAACGCTTATCGGCACGACGTCCTGCAACCCGGGAGAGGCGACTCGGCTTGAAATCCACGGTGACTCCGGGACCATCACCCTGAGCGGTACCGAAATCACGCGCTGGGCCACCGCCACCGAGGAAGACGGACGCGCCGTCGACGCGTTTCCCCCGAGGCAGATCGCCGCGGCCGGCAACGTGGGCGCCGCCAGCGCCGTCGCGCCCGGCCACGGCTTTCTGGTAGACGACATCACGCGCGCCGTCCTGGAAGACCGCGAGCCCCATATCCCGGGCGAGTCGGCGCGGAAGTCCGTGGACCTGATCCTGGCGATCTACGAATCCGCAAAGACCGGTCGGGAAATTGCCATGGACGCGTGGCAGACGTCCTGATCCGGGGCGGAACACTGCGTCACGCAAACACAGCGAAAGGAACAGCCGGTTGCGACACCTGCAACCGGCTGTTCCTTTTCTTTCCTGGTGTACGGCGGATTCAGGCGCCGGCGTCTCCCAATGCCACGACCCGTCCCGTTTCCGCGGACGCATAGATCGCTTCCACCACTTCCACGGCGCGAAGCCCGTCGATGCCGGATATCCCAGGAGGTCTCCCGTCCAGAATCGCGTCGACCGTCTCGCTCAGATAGACCCGGCCCGAAACACCGCCGTAGCCCTCTACCGCACCCGAGGCGACTCTCAACGTCTTCCGCGGTCCACCCGGGAAGTCAGGGTGGTCGCTCACCACGAAGACTTCGTCCGCCGTACCTCCCCAGGCCGGACTCCAGGAAACCGTACCCAGGGCGCCTCGAAGGCCAATGAAGAGGTCCCTGCCGGCGGGATAGGCATCCGGTACGGAATAGCTGATGTCCAGCGTGGCTGTTGCGCCCCGGTTGAATCTTACGATGCCGAAACTGTTGTCTTCAATGTCCAGGTGATGCTGCTGATGGCTCACCATGCCGGTCGCCTGTCCGACTTCGTCCTGAAGGAACCACCTGAACAGATCGATCCAATGGGTTCCCAGGTTGTGCATCGGGCCGCCCCCGGCGATCGCCCGCTGATTCAGCCATGGTGAAATTCCGTCATCCAGGTACCGGAGGGGGGAGCCCGCGGCGCAACGCCCCTCGAGCGCCACAATCTGCCCCAGAAAGCCGCGGTCGACGAGTTCCTTGATCTTTCTGGATGCCGGATGCGCGCGCCAGCAGTAGGGCGAGGAGAGCGCCACGTCCGCCGCTTCCGTGGCCGCGATCATGCGCCGGATGCCCCCGGACGTATCGGCCATCGGTTTCTCGACAACCACGTGCTTGCCGGCCGCCGCCGCCCGTTCCACCGCGTCGGGGCACTCCGCGTGCGGCAGCAGGATCACCGCGAGGCCGATATCCTCCCGCGCGAGAAGCCTGTTGTAATCCTCGTACCCTTCGATCCCGGTCTGACCGCACACCCGCTTCAGAACCACCGGATCCGCCTCCGCGACGGACCGCACCTCCGTCCGGGCGATGGCGTCAAAATGCGGAAGATAGTCCAGGGAATGAAGATGGTGAAATCCGATGATCCCGACCCCGAGCCTCTCCATCGAATCGCATTCTCCGTTTCTGCCGGCCGCGTCTCTTCCGCTCGCGACTTCCGGCGATAAACGTTCAGCCGCACCAATCCACGATGGCGCGCGCAAGTACCTCGGCCCCGTCAGCCAGGCGTTGAACGGGGATCTGCTCCTGGCTGGAGTGGGCTACGCCCAGCGTTCCCGCGCCGATCACCACCGCGGGTACGCCAATCAGATTCGTGTAGAACCACGCATCGCACGACGCGGGCATCGCCGCCACCTCGACGGGCTGTCCGCTCGCCAGGCAGGCCCGTTCCAGCGTGCTTACGATGGGATGATCGACAGGGACTTCGTTGCAGTCGTGCCGGTACATGAACTCCATATCGAAATGGTCCGGGAGCCAGTCGCCACCCTCGGCCTTCAACGCCTCCTCCATCTCGCGCATTACCTCTTCTTTCGTACGCGTCGGCAGGAATCCGAGAACGCCCTTGAACGTCGCCTTTCTCGGCGCCATTGCCGGCCAGTCCCCTGCCTCCAGCGTGCCAATCGTAATGGGCATCGGGTTGTCGTACGCGTCGTAGAGCGGGTGCCCCCTGGATTCCGCCAACAACCTGCCGTGGTATCCCTCCAGAATCTCAATGGCCCGCACGGCCTCCTTCAGCGCGCTCACCGTTCGCCCCGCCTGACCGCTGTGACCCGCCCTTCCGTAGACGTTAACCGTGAACCATACCGCTCCGCGGACCGACGGAAGGATCTTCAATTCGGACGGCTCCAGCACCAGCGCAGCATCGGCGCGGTCGTCGCCGCGCACAAAGGCCAGCGTTCCGTTGCCGCCGCATTCCTCCTCGATCACCAGGTGCCCGATCAGATCCCCCTTGAGCTCGATTCCCATCTCTTCGAGGGCGGCGAGCGTCAGATAGAACATGGCGGCCTGACCCTTGCAGTCGCACGCGCCGCGGCCGAATACGACCCCGTCTTCAACGCGCCCGTCGAACGGCCGGTCCTGGCCCGACGACGCCGGCACGACGTCCAGGTGGGTATTCACGATCAACGACCGCCCCCCGCCGGTTCCCTTTCTGCGTACCCTCAGATTCGGGCGATCCGCGTAGGTAATATCCGGCAGCCGGAACGAATAGTCGGGGTCCTCCTGAATGGAGTCCGAGACCGGTACCAGTTCGTGTTCGTCCACGACCCCGTTCATCCGCGCGTGCAGCAGGCGCACCGCACGTCCTTCGTCTCCGCGCACGGACGGAATGCGAATCAGTTCGCAGAGCAGTCCGACGGCCTCTTCCCTGTGAGTCTCGATTGCCGCTCTCAATTGCCGATTATCCAAGACCGCACTCCCCGGATCCGGCCCGCGCCTTCCCCCACTCCGGATCCTCAGTTGCCGGGACGGCATGGCCGGTCGTCCCGTTTCCGACACGGTTCCGCCAGGTCACCCGGCGACTTCCGCCAGCGCACGGTCGAGGATGTCGATGCCCATCTCCGCCTCGCTTTCCGAAATCACCAGCGGCGGCGCGATCCGTACGACGTTTCCGTATAACCCGACCTTGCCGAGTAGAAGGCCGTGCGCTCCCGCCGTGAGCAGCACCTCGGACGTCAGGTCCGGCGCGGGCGTTTTCTCCTCGGGATCCAGTACGAACTCCAGCCCGATCACGAGCCCCTGCCCGCGCACGTCGCCCAGAATCTCGTGTTTCGCCATCAGTTCCCTGAACCGTGCCATCATATAGTCGCCCACGCGTTGCGCGTTTTCCGGCAACGTCTCCTCTTCCATCACGTCCAGGACAGCGTGGGAGGCAGCGCTGGCCAGCGGATTGCCGCCGCAGGTGCTGGACATCTCACCGACCCCCATGCACTCGAAAATAACGCTCTCGCCGGCAAGCGCGGACGCCGGCATTCCACTGCCGATGCCCTTGCCCAGACAGACCATATTGGGTTGCAGGTCCTCCCACTCCAGCGCAAACAGCTTTCCGGTGCGCCCGAACGACGATTGCACCTCATCCAGAATGAAGACCATCCCCCGCTCACGCGCCCACGCCTCCAGCCCCTTCAGCCACCCGGCCGGCGGAAAGATAAAACCCGCGCCGCCCTGATAGGGCTCGGTGATGACGGCGCCCACGTCGCCCGTGGACGTGGAATCGATGATGCGGTCCAGGTTCTCCAGGCAGCGTTGCGCGCACTCCTCTTCCGTTTCACTATCGTAAAAATCCCGATAGAAGTAGGGAAACGGCGCCAGTATTCCGCCCGGGAGTTGCGGGCCGAACGCGCGTTTCGTCTTCATATTTCCAGCCACGCTCATCGGTCCGTACGTGCGTCCGTGAAATCCCCCGTAGAACGAAAGCACCTCGTGCTTGCCCGTGAACCGTTTTGCAATGCGGATCGCCGCCTCCGTCGCCTCGGCGCCCGTCGTAAGCAGGAAGGTCTGATCGATGTTTTCGGGCAACAGGTCGGTCAGTCGTTTCGACAGCGTCACGCGTTCCGGCGTCGGAAACGAATAACAGTTCATCAGCCGCCCGGCCTGTTCCCGTATGCTCTCCACGTGGCGAGGGTGGGAGTGCCCCAGATTGGTGACCAGCACGCCGGAGGTGAAGTCGAGAAACCGGTTGCCGTCCACGTCCCACACCCAGACGCCCTCGCCGTGGTCCCACACCACCGGCACCTGATCGGCCATGCACGGCGGCTCGTATTCCCTGGAAACGTCGAGCAATTCGGCCGACCGGGGTCCCGGAATCTTCCGCTTCTCCAATGTGATCGCGTTCGCCGCCCGCGCCATATCAGATCTCCCGACAGGTTGATGCGCCCGTAAGTCTATGCCAGTTCCTTGTTGATCAGAAATCGCGGCGGCCGTCCTTCGATAAACCGCACAAAGTCCTCCATCACCTTCTCGCGCATGCTCCAGTTCGCCTCTTCCGAATACCACGCCAGATGGGGAGCGAGGAGCGCATTCTCCAGATTGAACAGGTCCATTTCAGGATCGGGCGGTTCCTGTTCGTACACGTCGATGGCGGCGCCCGCGATCCAACCCTCCCTCAGCGCACGGGCGAGGGCATCCGCGTCCACCAGACCTCCTCTGGCGGTATTCACCAGATAGGCGTGGGACTTCATCGCCCGAAGTTCCCTTTCACCGATGAGATGATACGAATTTTCGTCGAGCGACGCGTGAACCGTGATCATGTCCGCTTCTTTGAGCACCGTGTCGAGGTCCACGACCTGCACGTCCAGTTCCTTCAGGCGTTCTGCGGAAAGATACGGATCGCACACCAGGACGTTCACGTCGAACCCCGCCAGTTTCCTGAGCGTGAGGCTCCCGATGCGGCCGCATCCGATAATGCCGACGGTCTTTCCCTTGACGGAATAGACGGGATATACCTCGGTGAAGTCCCATATCCCGTTTCGGCTCGACGCTTCCAGAATTCTCCGTCCCACGTTCAGCTTCCGCCAGCCAGACAGCATCAGCGTAATGGCGTGTTCGGCCACCTCGTCCGAACAGTAGTCCGGTTCGTAGGCGACCCGGATTCCCTTTTTCGTCGCCGCGCTCACGTCCACGTTGTCGTATCCGACGCCGTGCCTCAGGATCAGCCTGCACCTTTCCAGCTGATCGATCACGCTCGCGGTCATCTTTACCATGTTCACCAGAATCATATCCGCGTCGACGATCTTTTCGACCAGGTCGGGCTCGGACCTGAACTTCAGCTGATGATATTCGAAGGTGACATGCCCGTATTTGCCGAGTTCTTCCTCTTCCCATTTCAGATCGGGCTCGATATAATCGGTGACCACAATCTTGATCGGCTCCATAGAACGCTCCTGAGAATAGCAGCCCGGATGGACTTTACCAACGGGCTGATAGAGATGCGGGTTTACCCGCCAAAAGGCAGCGCCACGGGATTGCCCGTCCTCGCCGATTCGTAAATCGCCAGGATAATTTCGATCGCCCGCTTCGATTCCGGACCATCGATTTCCGGCTCGCCGCCATTATTCAGAATACGTACCATCTCCGCTATCTGCGCCTTGTGCCCCTCCGTGCCGAACGTCCTGGAATCCGATGCCGCCCTGGCGACGTCGGTCGTGTCCGCCGCGGCCTCCTCCACGCTTTCGCCCTCCACGTCCCACCTGGCAATCTGGTCCGCTTCCACCACGACCGTACCCCGATCACCGGAAAACTCCATGCGGGCGGGCAACCCGGGATACGCCGCGGAAGACGCTTCGATCACACCCAGCGCTCCGTTTTCGTATTCCAGTGTGGCAACCACGGTGTCTTCGACTTCGATATCGTGGACGAACGTGCCCATCCTGGCGTAGACGCGCCTGACCGGTCCCATGATCCACTGGAGCAGGTCCACCGTGTGGCTGCCCTGGGTCATCAGCGCCCCGCCGCCCTCCATCGCCCAGTTACCCCGCCAATCGTCCGCATCGTAGTAGGCCTGCGGCCGAAACCACTTGATATAGGCGTCGGCCAGCACCATCCTGCCGAGAGCGCCGGATTGAACCGCGGTTCGCACCCGGTTGACGGCATCCCCGTACCGCAATTGGAATACCCCCATGAGTTTCACCCCTGCGTCTCCGGCCGCCGCAATAATGCGATCCATATTCTGAATCGACACATCCAGAGGCTTTTCCACGATCAGATGCTTTCCCGCCGCCGCCGCATCGGTGACGATCGGAATGCGGACGCCGCTGGGCGTGCATATACAGACCACGTCCACTTCCGGCCGGCGGAGAACGGCTTCGTGGTCGGTAAACCAGGGGACGTCGTGCGCTTCTCCGGCGGCCCTGGCGCGCGATTCACTGCGGCTGTACACCGCGACAAGCTCCGCTCCTTCGGTGTCCTGCACGGCCCCGACGTGGTAATCCGCCACGACGCCGCATCCGATCATTGCAAAACCGACGGTCCGATCACCCATAGACGAATCCTCCCGGACGATACGTTCAACATGCGTGGAAAACCCCGACGCGACGGCGCGCACCCGGCGGCGATGCGCCGCAGCCGACTCTCAGCAGCCCGTTGATAAAGTCCATCCGGGCTATGTCCGGCCCTTGTGACCGAAATACGGCGTTGCCTGCCTGCAGCAGGCAGGCGCTCCCTCCCCGAATCCAGGGATTCGCGTCGGTCGCCTGCCTGTGCGTGTCCGCCTGCCTGCCGAGCACGTCTCGGCGCAGGCAGGCACGCAGACAGGCGCGCCTTGTCTTCGGCCACAATGACTCGGCCTCGCCTGCAGAGCGACTTTTTCAACGGACTGTTAGGGGCCTGCCCGAAGGCCGCGCAATGAACCGGCCCACGCTGATCCGATACGCGTATCCGGATGAGGTCGCGCGGGCCGTGCCGTTCTTCGTTTCACCGCTGGCGAGCTTCGTGAGCGGGCAGATCCTCCGCGTGGACGGCGGCGCGCAGCTTTCGCCGGCGTAGTCCGCCCGGCGACGACGCCCGTCAGCGCCTGTCCAGTTCCGCCCGGTATTCCTCCGGCGTATCGATATCCCGCAACACCCCCCCCATCCTCCACCTCGACCTCGAGCGTGTCGTCCGGGTGCCCCCGCATGACGGGTTTCAGCCCGTCCTCCCCCTTTAGAGATCGGATTTCAGGGAAATAACGACCCAGATCCACCAGGGCCGGATGTCCCCGTCTGCCCCGGTATACAGGAACGACGATCCCTTCATTTCCGTTTCGATACGCCGCCGCCACCTTCCTGACCACGCTCTCGCGGATATGCGGCTGGTCGCCCAGGGCGATTAACGCCGCATCGGCCGTTTCTTGCAGGGTGGAAAGCCCGCACATGATACTCGAAAACATCCCCTGACGGTAGTCGGGATTCGTTTGAAACAGGACGGGCCGCTCCGCCAGACTTGCACGTACGGCATCCGCCTTGTGGCCGAGCACCACAAGGACGTCGTCCAGTTCGGCCTCCAGCAGCGTATCGACTACGGCCTGAAGTACCGTCTTTCCGCCGAACGGCAACAGCTGTTTGGGAGACCCCATGCGTGTCGACGTACCCGCGGCCGGCACGAGCGCGCAAATGCGTTTTGTCATCTGGTTATCAAGTATAACATAAAACCGGCGCGGAGACCACAACTTCTGACCGGCTGCCGGACAGGAAGGGCGCATCCTGCAGATCCGCATTTAAAACAACTACTTAATCGTCACCTTTCAAGGCAGGTCGCCGGGAGGCCGTTCCGAACCGCAATCCGGCGAATGCGATGACGCCGACGCGGCGCCCTTTCGCGCTTGATCATTCATAAAGATAATAAAAACAATTGATTAATTCGTCCATTTCACGCTTTACCTTGACTTTTTTCCATTAAATAGTACATTACATCCCTTTAAAAGGAACAGGGGGTCGATTTCCGCACGTCCTCAGCCTCCCGAGAAGGTGTTTCAGGTGCTCTGTGAAACGTGTGAAAAGCGTCCCGCCACACGGATCTCCACCCGGATCATCAATGGCGGGAAACAGATCACGTATCGTTGCGAAGTCTGCGAATCGCTACCGGAAGCCGGGTCGCAACCTCGTCTGGAGCGCCCTTGCGAGCGTTGCAGGAAGGAAGAGGGCGTTGTCAAGCTCACGCGACTCGCGGAACGATATCGAACCGTAACCTATCTTTGTGAAACCTGCGCGGCCGGGACCTGAGTCCCGTCCCGGAAAAATGTCATTCTGCTTCCCTGCCTGCGCCGCGCCCCTGAGCAACCGGACAGCCGCATGATGGATACCAGCACGTTCCTGAATCCCCCGGCCCCCTATCGAATTCTGCCTACCTGGACGTGGAACAGCACGATCGAGGAGGGAGAAATCGTGCGTCAGATCCGGGAGATGGGTGAAAAGGGTCTGGGCGGTTTCTGCCTGTCCGCGGGTCCGGGGCTTCGCATTCCGTACCTTTCCAGAGTCTGGTTTGACCGGGTTCGGGTGGCTGTGGAAACCGCCCGAGAGGTTGGACTTCAGGTCTGGCTGCACGACGATTATCCCCATCCCCACAGCATCAGCGGCGTCCAGGTGTCGTTAGGCTACCCGCAGTATCGGGCCCAACACCTTACGTTTGACGAAATCACGGTCCAGGGTGGCCAGCAAGTCGACATGGAGCTTCCATGGGGCGCCGTATTGCGCGCGCTGGCCGTTCCGCTCAAACGCGACCGGTGCCTCTGGGAGGACGTTGCGGATATCGGCGACAACATCGGCGCAAACCAACGCCATGAAATATACCGCGAGCACCCGGACGACGCCGTATACCACGACAAACGGTTTCTTGCCCGCCACCTCACGCACCGCCTCTTCTGGAAGGCGCCGCCGGGACGCTGGAGAGTGCTTGTCTTCATCCAGCGGGAAAACGAAGCGGCGCAGCCCCATGGAATCCACTTCGATCCGTTCAACGCGGACGCCGTCGCCTGTTTTCTCGAGACCACACACGGACGGTACGCCAGCGGGCTGGCGGACGATTTCGGCCGCGTGATTCAGGGCATTTTTACCACCGAGGCGTTTTCCACTCCCGGTAGATGGCCCTGGTCTCCGACGTTGCCCCGGGTATTTCAGGACCGCAACCGGTACGACCTGCTCAAATGCCTACCGGCACTGATGACCCATTTCGGCCCGAACACGGCCCGGATCCGGTACGATTACTTCCAGACGCTGAGCGAGATGCTCAGGGACAACTTCCATAGAGCCTTTGAGACGTGGTGCGCGAAACGAAACGTGCTGCACGCGGCCGACGTCACCGTCTTCAGAAACGCCCACCGGCGCAACGTACATATTCCCGGTACGTGTGGAGGCGGCGAAAAGGTTGGCGGGTTCAGAGACGGGGACGCGCACGCCGCATCGTATCGCCGCAACCCCAGGTTCTCTGTTTCGCAGCACGACGGGGATCGCGCGTTTAACACATGTTTCCAGGATACCGGCTGGTCGCTGACACTCCAGGATATGAAATGGACGATCGACCGGATGGGCGCTCTCGGCGCGAATCTCTTTCATGCACGGGGATTGTCTTATACCCTCGACGGACTGCGCAAGCACGACGGTCCGCCCTCCATTTTCCATCAGAACCCGTACTGGAAACATTTCCGGCTTCTGGCGGACTACGCCGGCCGCCTCTCCTACGTCCTCAGCCAGGGACGCCGTAAGGCCAATCTGGCGCTTCTGGATCCGGTGACGAGCCTGTGGGCGCACCTGGGCAGTCCGGGACTCGGATGGGAGTATATCGGTTACGACGAGGATGAGGCCAAGCTGACCCGGCGGCTCGCCGCGGATTGGGCGTACCTGATAGAGTCCCTATGCCAGATGCAGCGCGATTTCGACTGCCTGGATCCGGAAACCCTCGCGGCGGCGCGCATCGCCGGAAACCGGATGCAGATTGACGGCGCCGGCTACGACGTGCTCATCCTGCCGCCCATGACAAACCTCGAGCGAGACGCGTTTGAACGCATCAGGCAATTCATCAATGCCGGCGGCATCGTCATCTGTCTCGGCCTGCTTCCGATCGAAGACATCCAGGAGGGGCCATCCGTTGTCGAGGCTTTCTCCCGCCTGACCGATATGGAGCCCGGCAGAATGAGGCGGGACTATATCGGCCACGAACTGGGCGTACATCTCATTCAGCGTGGAAACCTCTACTTCATTCGCACGGGTGGTTCCGTCGAAAAAAACCGCGGCGCCCGTATGCTGGGCGATCTGCTCCACCGGATCCTTCCTGCGGACGTCCTTGTCGAGACCGACAAAAAGAACGGTTCGGCGATATTGGCGCAGATACGGGAGACGGCAAACGAAGATCTGTTTTTCTTTGCCAATACCAACCGAAACGCCTTCACGTCCCGGATCACCCTCGTGGTTCCGCCTCGCAGGCGAAAGGTGGAACGGTGGGACCTGGAAACCGGCAGGCGCACGCCATTGCCGGTGGAGCGCGATGGCGATCGGGTCAGGCTCAACGTCAACTTCGAACGTTTGCAGTCCCACCTGATTGTCGCGTCAGAAGACAAACCGCAGCCTCCCTCCGAATCGGAAACCGCGGCCGTTTTGCGTCCCGACGTGAACGACGCGTGGAAAGTCGATCCCGAAGAGGACAACTGCCTTCGCCTGGACCGGTTCCAGATGCAACTCGATCCGCAGAACAAGGGGATCGAACAGGGCTGGCACAGACCGGGCTACCGGGACAATCGCTGGACGTCCGTCACCCCCAAGCCGGTTGTCGACCAGATCGGAAACCTGCCGTCTCTTTCCGGACTGCCCTTCACGTTCGATAGTGGCGGACCGGGCAAGACTGCCGGTCCCGGTATCGAATTTCCCCTGGTCTGCTGGTTCAGAACGGCATTTTCCGCCGACGTCGTGCCGTCCAAACTTTCTCTGGTCATGGACCGCAGCGCCATTTTGGGCAATTACCAGATCTATCTGAACGGTGTCCGACTGCCTGGCAAGGCTTTTCGTCCCACTTTCAGGTACGACCACAACAACGTCACCTGCGCGGTGGTGCGCCGCGCTACGACGGGAAGGAACGTCCTGGCCATCCGCGTGGAGCTGGACGATCTCAATCAGGGCCTCGTCGACGCCTTTTACGTCTTCGGAAAATTCGGCGTGAGGCGCTGGCTCAACCACTATTTGCGAATGGTTGCCCCGGTCGACCGTGGATTCCCGGGTGAACTCGACGAGCAGAAGATGCCCTACTATGCCGGCACGGTCGTGTACACGAAGGATATGACGTTTATCGAACCTCCCGAGACCGAACAGTTCGTTTTTTCGCTCGAGGAGGAACTCAAGGACGTTTCCGATATCGTAGAGGTGGTCATCAACGGCCGCACCCTGGGGACGAGGGCCTGGGCGCCCTACAAGTGGACGGCCAGAACCGAATGGCTGAAACCGGGAAAGAACCGAATCGCGGTCCGGATGACCAACACCCTCTCCCGGCTGCTCACCGGCCGTGAATTCGAGGCCCGAACCCACTCCCTGGAGCCGGTCAAACTTTAGGTAACCGGGGTCGGCCGGCGCTGACCCACTCCCTGACCGGAGGAACCGGATGCGCCATGGACCCCCGTTGCCGGCGTCATCTACACTGTATCGGTCAATAGAAAAAGCGGCCTCACATCGAGGTCGCTTTTTCGTATAATACGAAGGGGAGATTCACCGAACGCGATGCGCGGCGGTCGGGAGGAAATACAGGCGGGAGGGTTGTCCTGTCATCCCTTGGTTCGCTCCGTTCATGCGTGAAGGGAGAACAGGCCGCGTTCAAGGGGCGCCGTTGACCATTACTGGATTCGGCAGAGTATATCTCAATTGGAGACAAACTATGAAAAAGGGATGGATCGCAGCAGGCGTGGCAGCCGCGCTACAGGGATTTCTTCTGGTGGCGGCGGGCGTCATCTTCGCCGCCCTGTTTCTCATCAAGATCCTCTGGGCGTGGACGATTCCCGATCTGTTTCCCGGCGCGGTGGAACAGGGACTCATCGCGGGGGAGATCTCCTGGTTTGCATCCCTCAAGCTCGCGCTGTTCCTCGGGATCCTGTCGGCGATCATCGGCGGAGGAAACGTGTCAACGTCGGTTTCGAAGTAAACAAACGTCACGCAAAGCAGTGATCAGCTAAAGGCGGTTAGACGGGAGACGCAAGACGGGAGAGGATGAGAGTGCCTGTTCGGTATCATCTCTTGCCGCAGGCATAAAGGAGAAACCAATCTGGCAAAGATGTCATCTACCGTCTAACCTCTACCGTCTCCCCGTTTTCATCTACCGTCTTACGTCTCACCGCATTTTGGAGGGGGAGCACAGCGAAATGTCTTCAAATGATTACAGTATTTGATACGATTGATGATAGGTGATCGGATACTCAGATGAAATTCGACGACGGGTCCTACTACAGGGCGTACGATCACAACTACCGGGTCGCTTATGAAGAAGGCCTGACGTGCGCTGGCGAAGGCGGATCGCAGAAGGATCTTGAGCGCCTGCGGCGAATGCTCGGACGCATCCCCCACGATCCTCGCAATACCGGGATTCTGGACCTGGGATGCGGCGACGGTACGACGGGTCTTTTCCTGGCCGGGCTGGGATATCGGTACCTTGGTATCGACGTTTCGGAGGCCGCCATCGAACGTGCGAAGCGACGCTGCGCCGAAGCCGGCACGGATGCGAGATTCGTGGTGGCGAATGCGCTGGATCCCGATGCGTTTCCCGGTGGAGGCTTCGATATCGTCGTCGACTGCTATTGCTTGAATATGCTGGCTGTCGACGCCCACCGGAAAGCCTATCTCGAAAACGTCTTGAGAGTTACACGAGACGGAGGATTCTTCATCCTGTTCGGTGCGCGTGACGAGGATGCCTGTGAGGGTCCGGTGAATTCCTTCGCTGAGTTCTGCAGGAAAACCGGCGCGAACACGTCCGGCGTGCCATTCCAGAAACGTAAGGGAAACGAGTGGCGGAGCGTCGATGGCAAAACGGTATACTTGATGGGCCGCCCAATGAGCCTGAAGGGCTATCGAAAGGAATTGACCGCGGCGGGTTTCTCGATCCTGCACCGTGCGGCCTATGGTCGAGAACGGCAATACGCGGGCTTCCTGCTGCAAAGGGTACGGCAGGCGTCGTGAATGGCAGATGGATTCAAGCGGGGTGATTCCATGAGAAATCTCGGCGTCGGCTACTCTCGGTGTTACTTGAGGTAACGCATTCACCTCTTCCTTCAGGTACTGAGGAATGGCATGCCTGAGCGCGACGACAGTCATACGTGGTACCATGGCTCTCAACAAGCGTTGACGGAACTTCGCGTTGGAAGTTCGATCACGCAGATCCGGGCCTTGGCGAAGGCGTTCTCACACCGGCCCTCGCTTGTCAGTGTGTCTGACCCGGGCGAGTCGGTTTCCTTCAAGAGTACGGTTAAGCACAACGGCGTCACGCCGGGTTATCTCTATGCTGTTTCTGAGCAGATCGACCCCGGGGATATCTATCCGCATCCGCACCCGGCGAATGCCGATCGCTGGGAGTGGCTGACCCGGCGGGAATTGAAGCTGACATTCATCGAAAAGACGATCGTGACGGACCGGGAACGCCTGACCGACGAAGAAATCTCAGTCCTCAGGCGGAAGCAGAAGGAACGTGGCGAGGAGACGTTCGCGGAGAAGCCTGATTGAAATGGTGCGAAACACGGATTCGGTGCAATTCCCGAGCGCGGCGACGCTGTGCTCAGCCGCAACCAAATAGGTGGAAGTGAAGGCGCGCGTCCGTTCAACGGTTTAATCACTCCCCCCTTGAGGGGGAGTCGCAGAAGCCGAGCCGATCCCTGAGCTTGTCGAAGGGCTGGCGATGGCTGATGCGGTGGGGGGATTCCAACGCCTTTCGTCGGCTGTCAGCAGGAAAAACATGACCGCACGTTGCGTATAAGTCGAACAGTAAGGTCAAACAGCCACGGAGTTCGTGCACGCCGTCGATGATCTACTGACCTGGAACTTCAAGCACATCGACAATGCGCTGATCAAGCCGCAGTTTCGGGCAATATGCCTGAAACACGGTTATCCTAGCCCCGAAATCTGCACCCCCCAGGAGATGGTCGGAGGTCTGCCCGATGAAAGATGAAGTCATCGTCGCCCTGTGGAAGATCAAAGAAGAAATCGCACGGGAGCACGAATATGACGTGGACCGTCTGGGCGCAATGGTCCGCGAAAAAGAGCGTGAGTACGCGTACAGAGTCGTAGACCGGGCACGTTCGAAGAAATCGGATACCTGCCAGGATTTCGGAGATTCGTAATACAAACGTCACTCATCACGCGATCGCCGTAACAGCGAGGAATTGTCATGTCGTCCCTTCCTGTTGGTGAGGTCGTACAACCCATCGCACGTGTCGACGCGCCTCGACGGACGGACTACGAAGGCGAGTTCATTACCCTGTCGCCGGTCCGCCCGGAGGTCGATTCCGCGGAATTGTTCGCAGGCTCTCACGGGTCGGGCTTGAAGGAACAGATATGGACCTACATGGGATACGGCCCCTTCGATAGCGAACACCAGATGCGAAATTGGCTCGAGGAACGCGCAGGGTCGGACGACCCGCTCTTCCTGACCGTCCGCCACCGCGATTCCGGGCGGCGGGTCGGGATGGCGAGTTTCCTGAACATCGCTTCAGATATGCTATGTCTCGAACTCGGCCACATCTGGTATTCCCCGGATTCCCAGAGGTCGAACGTAAACACCGAGGCTGTCTATCTGATGCTTTGCGAGGCTTTCGACAGGCTGAAATACCGTAGGGTTGAATGGAAGTGCGATTCGCTGAATGAACGTTCACGAAAAGCGGCGATTCGTCTCGGTTTCAGGTTCGAAGGGATCTTCAGACAGCACATGATCATCAAGGGACGCAATAGGGACACCGCCTGGTACGCACTATTGGATAGCCAGTGGCCGGCGGTAAAGAAAAACCTGCGGACATGGCTGTATCACAACCCGGACCGGCGGCTGTCATTGACTGAGCTCAACAGCAAAACGCCCTGAGGCGGGCCAAACGGATGAAACGTCCATACCTTGTTTCGGCAGGTGGACAATTCCGCCGAAACACCCTTCGTTTCACAAATGGTACATACGGTTTGCGCAATGGCACTTCCACCGGACAGTCTTGCAGGCGGAACTCAGTGTGCCACCAGGATCAGTTGGCTTGGAATTTGCCTTGTTGATCCCTGATCGTAAGGGTAAATTTGAATTGTTTCTTACAGATTCAATTGGATTAAAATCGAAATGGGGCATGACATGGAAACAAAGGTGGTACAAATTCGTGTTAGCAGTGAAGCAGCTGAGGCCTATCAGACAGCTTACAAAGCGGAACAACGAAAGATGAATGCCATGCTCAGCCTCAAACTTAGCGAGATCGGACGAGCGAAACGGCCGCTTGAGGTTGTAATGAGCGAGATTGGTCGCAAGGCGCAAGATCGAGGCATTACGGCGGAGATTCTGGAGTCCATCCTGAATGAACAGTAATGCCCGCGCGGCAACGCATGCTCAGGGAGCGGCTCAGGATTCGAGGTCAATGGTGTGTAATAATGTAGACTGTAGAGTGCTCCGCTTAACCTCAATTCGACAAAAGCAGCAACGCTCCACCGCGACAAGACCTTCCGAATTGGGCCGAAAAGGTCGTCAGGAAGGACATTTTTTCCGTTTACATCAAGTGACCTGAAGCATCATAGAAATCAGCAGTTAAATCGCCTTTATTCACTTGCACAACTTCGAATTAACGTCCCCGAATAATGACGAATCAAGGTTAATGACAAACCAAACCCGGAGGTAAGCGACATATGACCCCATGGAAGATCAACCTGGACGACGTGCCTGAAGAACATCAGGAATGGACGTGGAAGACCGGAAAGTACGAACGCTATCGCCGGCATGTCTCCGTCGCCCTTGGAAACACGCCGGAAACGCCGCATCCGTTCGACGTGGAACTGACCCGTCTGCCACCGGGCGCGCGTCCCTGTCCGGTGCACTCGCACGACCGTATGTGGGAGTTCTTCATCGTCGTATCGGGCCGCGCCGTGGTGGACCGCGAAGGGGAATCCACCGAAGCCGTCGCCGGAGACTGCTTCATGCAGCCGGCCTGCACGCGGCACCGGATCCGGAACGCCAGCGACACGGAAGACCTGGTCTTCTACGTGATCGCGAACGACCCCGGCGTTCCCATCGTGAGCCGCAAATACGAGGTCTGATCGGGCCGACGTAGCGCACGGTCCTCCCGCCGCCGCCATCCGTCGCGAACGCCGAGCCCCCCGCACTGCGACGGGCCGGTCGATCGGTCCCCGTTTACTTCCTTGTCGCAGAATCCCCTCCTCCGCTCGTCTCGGGTATGTGTTTGCATTCTTCGCCTGGGGATCAGAATTGGGGTTTTCCATCTCCGCCGGTGAGGTTTTCGGACTGACGTGCTCGTTCGTCTGGGCACTGAACAGCCTGATGGTGCGCACGCAGTCTCAGGCCATCCCGCCGGCGATGATGAACGGCATCCGGTGCGCCGTCGCGTCCGTCTTCTTCTGGGCGCTGCTCCCATTCGGCCCCCCGCTGTCCAGCTACACCCACGTCACCGGCACGGAATGGGCGCTCCTGGTGGGCGGGCTGCTGATCGGCATGGCCATGGGCGAAACGATGTACCTGGCGGCGATCAGGGAGATCGGCGTTTCGCGCGCAATGGCGCTGTCGGGGACCTTCCCGCTGTCCACGTTCTTCTTCGAGTGGGCCCTGCTGCAGAATCCGTTCAGCCGGCGTTTCTTTCTCGGGATCTGCCTCGTGGCGCTGGGTGTGCTCTTTCTGTCGAGCCGGGCACGGCAGCCGGCCGGCGAGCGGCCCGACCGGCTGGCGCTGGGCGTGTTCCTCGCGCTGTTCGCCTGTCTGTTATGGGGGCTGAGCACGGTCATGCTCAAACCTGCGATTGCCCACATGACGTCGGTGCAGGCCAACAGCGTCCGCGTGCCGCTCACCGCCGCGGTGCTCTTCCTGGCCCGGGCATGGGCGGGTCCGGTGATGCGCATCCGGGATATCGATCGGCGTGCGCTGTTGATCGTGGCCGCCAGCGGCATCGTCGGCGTAGGCGCCGGATCCCTGTTCTACGTGATGGCGATCGACCGGATCGGACCCGCGAAGATGGCTACGCTGGCTTCCGTCTCTCCCGTCACAGGGATGTTGATGGCGGTTATCTTTCTCAAGGAAAAGCTGACGCTACGGCTGGTGGGTGGGGTGGTGCTGTGTGTGGCGGGGGTGTGGATGGTCCTTTAAGGCACGGGGAATGGCATGACCACGCACACTTGTGTGTGGATTGTTCCGCCGGGGACTCGTTTGCCATGACGGCATGCCTTTCTGTTTCGACTGGAATGGTGAGGAGTGGATCCATGTTTCGCGAAATGATGGACGGTCTGTTTACCCGGGAATTGCTGGACGCACACACGGATGAATGGGGTATCGCCGGTTATTGCGGCCATCCGACGGCGGTGGGGTACTCGACCACGATCACGCCGGATGTGATTCGGACGGCGATTGATCGCGGCGTAGACCTGATTGTCACCCATCACGATGCCTGGGATTTCATGTTCGAGCAGCGCGAGGAGGTAAGCGCTCTGCTGCGCCAGGGCGGGCTAACCCACGTCTGGGCGCACCTCCCGCTCGACCTGGCGGAATTCGGGACCTCCGCGATGCTGTTGTCGGAGTTGGGTTGCGCGCCTGTGGCGGTTCTGCAACACGCGGAAGGACGGGTGGGCGAACTTCCCGAACCCGAACCTCTGAACGCGGTGCGCGAGAGACTTTACGGATTGTTATCGGAGGAACCCTGCAGGGTACAGGATGCGAATCGGTCCGTGAGGAGGGTAGCCACCGTAACGGGTGCCGGGTTTTATACGGACATCCTGAGAGACGCGCTGCAATACGATATCGACCTGTACGTCACGGGGGAGACGAATCTCTATCTGCTGGAGTACGGGAAATACCGGAAGGTGAACGTGCTCGTGTACTCGCATAACTACACGGAGTTACCCGGCGTACGGGCCTTCGCGGAAAGAATCGCCGGCGCGCTCGGGCTCGAGCTGAAGGGACATCTGGGGGATTCTCATTGGTAGTGGAATGTATTTCGACGACAACTCACGGAACTACGGATGAATGATCTTCCGAATCACTGAATCTGCGTACGCCAGTCTATGAAATTTGGGAGACACGCAACCACGGAATTCTATGGACGGAGATTACGCGATGTCGGATCGAGAGCGAAATACGATAGAATTGGAAAAGGTTGTTTCACGACATCCTGAAATTCACAGTGGAGACCTCGTTTTTGCAGGTACGCGGGTACCGGTAGACAGCCTTGCCAATTATCTCAAAGAGGGGTACTCAATCGACGGGTTTCTCGATGATTTCCCTTCAGTGCAGCGATGGCAGATAGAATCATACCTCGATCTTGCGTCCGAGGGACTGGATTACCTGAGGGCTCAGAACGAGAGTGCTTCGCGTTGAAGATTTGGCGATTGACAGACACAGTCGTAGATGTTTCCTTTTCTGCTATCCCATTTGCGATCATGGAAATGAGCCTTGCCGTCAAAATTCGGCGCGCCGTCAAGACGGACGTCCCGGCGCTTATTGACCTGGCGCAGCGGTCCTGGCTCTCCGGAAACTGCGAACTCGCCCCGATCGACGCGGTACAGGACTGGATGGAAACGGACCTCGAGACGAGGCGATATCCGGAGATATGGCCGAACGTCACGGTTGCGGAGCACCGGTCACGAATCCTGGGCCTCGCGTATGCCGACGGCCGGGAGGTCGCAGAACTGTGGGTTCACCCTTCATTTCAGAGGCGGAGCATCGGGAGCAGGTTGTTGCAGGCCTGCGAGCAGGAAATGCTCCGCGCGGGTCACGACGCCTCAAGACTGCAGTACTCAGAGTATAACGTGGCCGCGCCACACTTCTACCGTGCTCGCGGATACGTGGAGGTGAGCAGGTCGCGGGGCAGACTTCCATCCGGAGTGGAACGGGACATCATTGTCATGGAAAAAATGCTGAACACCTGAAAGACTCACGCGCCGTTCGCGGCCGATTCACCGGCGCTACCGCCCGGATAACGCAGCGCGATTCAACGTCTCGGGAGGAGGGTGCGATCCGTGAAAGTCAAAGCGATTGACTTCGTGGTTTCCCACGTGACCGATACGAGGGAGGCGGTTCGTTTCTACCGGGACGTGCTCGGGATCGATCAGGACTTTATCGACGACGGCGGGATTTCCGGGGACGGCTCGAAGGACAGGTGGACGGAGTTCGACACCCGCCCGGTGACCCTGGCGCTTGCCCGGTGGGAAGAACACGCGGGGCGTCCGGGGATCGCGCTCGCCGTGGACGACGTGGACGAGGCGGCGGAGGAACTGCGAGGGAAGGGCGTCGAAATCGTGATGGAACCGGCAGACAGCGGGAGCTGCCGGATGGCCTGGATCAAGGACCCGTGGGGAAACCTGCTCTGTATCCATCGTCGAGACGACGGTTCGTGCGGATAGGCACGAACGCACTTTGGGTCGAAGTCCTATAGTCAGACTCTACGACGCGACAAATGCACAGCTACGAACCACGAAAAAGGAGAAACAAGTTGATATATCAACCACCTGCAGAATTACGGAGCCGAGCCCTGCAGTTGTTCTTCAAAGACGGTAGATCTGACGGCATGAGGACGGCCGAAATTTTCAATTGGTCCGGCCACGTGCTGATATCACCACGCACACGTATCGGTGAAGCCCTGAAACGAACCGAAGCCAGGTATACCGGCGTATACCTTCTAACAGGTGATAAAGACGGTAAAGCATGCGTCTATATTGGGGAAGCGATCGAATTGAGCGAGCGCATACGGCAACACGCCAGCAAGAAGGATTGGTGGAATACGGCGGTGATGGTTACAACTAGCGCGAACAATTTGAATAAAGCCCACGTGATGTTCCTGGAAGCGTGCCTGTTAGAGCAAGCACAGAAAGTAGACGAAGTTATCATTGACAATGACAGAACACCCAATAAACCCGAACTTTCAGAGCCCGACGAAGCAAACATGAAGGAATTCCTCGATTATACATTTATGGTCCTACCTGCAATAGGAATCGACTGCTTTATTCGGAGGACTCGGCCGCCGACTAAAGAGACCGGCGGTTCCGGCGGCGAGAACGAAACACAAAAATTCGAGCTATTCAATCGGAAAAACAACATTACTGCATACGCAAGGCTTGAAAACGGTGAATTTATCGTTGAGACGGGATCCCGCGCGAGATCTTCTTGGGCCAGCCAGCAGTCGGAACATACGTATGCGAGGTTGCACTCACAATTGCTGCGAACGGGCGTGATTGAGGAAAAGGAAGGCCCAAAATCACGGACTGATCAATCGAGAATCCACGTCTTCAGCGAGGACTGTGTATTCCAGAGTCCGAGTGCAGCTGCCGCCGTTGTAAACGGACGCCCGGCGAACGGCAGGACGGAATGGAAGATCAGGGGGCAAGACACAACATACGAACAATGGGAGAGGGATCAGCTTGATTCTCTAGTAATATAGAGACCGGTCAAATGTCGTCATCGGCAATCTGTCACGCTATAGGTAGCACACAGAAGCGTAAACTTCGGTACAAATTCCGTGTCTTGAGTAAGTTGGGGTAATTCGCGGAAGGATGCCATCACCGTAGGCCGGGGTTTGGTCGCAATCTTCCTCAGCGCGATCGTTGCGAGGCCGCCGAAGAATTCGTGAAGGCAAGGGTACAAACACTTCCTAGGGCTTGCGCACCGAGCGGTTGTTGGGGAAGAGTCGATGGGACGATTCGAGGGCTGCAAAACAAAGCCTGCCAATAGCTATACTGGCAGGCAGGTTTTTGACGAAGCTATGAAGTGCGGTGAATTCTTAATCTTTTGTGTCTAACCTTGTTTCGTTTGCGGCGATGCGTTCCCCGAAAGAATCCAGGCGTTCGTCGATCTTGTCGAGGCGGACTTCGATTCTGTCAAAACGCTTGTCCAGCCGTTTTTCCAAGTCGCTTGTTATATAGTATGCAAAACCAAAGTTGGACGCCATTAACGTAGCGACAGCGACAAACATTCGCATGGTCTCGACGGACCAAAACTTCCTTTCTTCCATCGTTAACCTCCGCAGTTGTCTTTTGCGCAACTCTTACATAAAAGTACGGCAAGGGAGTACTGTTTGTCAAGTGATTTTGCAAAAGTACCAGACTGTACGTTTGGCCGTGAGTACGTCGAGAATGTCGACCAGAAGCGCGACAATTCTTCCTCTCTAACCACGTCAGTTTCCGATATTCAGCTTTAAACGGGCCGATTTTCCATGGTCGACGAAATTTCTTCACGAAGCGACGACGAGACGACGCTCGGCGATGACGTCACAGGCGGTCTCGGCGAATTCCGGCTCATGCATCCGCCGGGGACGACGCCGGTCACGCCGGCCAGCAAGATTTCCATCGAGGCGATCGGCGCACATGGAGACCTGCTCGAGGGGACCGGCATCGACTGGGGAAGCGGCGGCGGCTGCCTGTCCATCATGGCCGCGCGGACACCCGGGGTAACCCGCGTTGTGGGCCTCGAAATCGATGAAACAAACGTATCCATAGCGAGGAGGAACGCCAGGTTGAACGGCGTCGAAGACAAAGTCACCGTCATGCGTTCGGATTCATACACTCCGTTCGCGGAGGGCGACAGGCGGACGCTCGATGCGGTGAAGGGGCGAGCGGATTTCCTCATCGCGAATCCCGATGCCAGCGACGATGACGACGGATTCGGATACAGGCGGGCCGTGCTTCGCGGCGCCAGGGAATATCTGCGCAACGGCGGCCGGGTCTTCCTGAGCATATCGTATCAATACGGCCAGACGAGGATTAAGGGGCTGGAGGAGGACGTCCCTGGATTCTACCACGAAGGCGTCCTGGCGAGAAGCGAGTGCGTCCCTTTCGATCTGGGGCGATCCGACCTGCTGAACTGCCTTAAAGTGTATGCACGGGAGGAATCAACAGGGGGCCTCGAATACGCGTTCTGCAATCCCTTGCGACCGTCCCAGACGATGAACGCGCGGGCTTCGCTTGCGTTCTACGAACGGACCGGAAAATGTCCGCTGTCGCAGTGGCAGACGCATCTCTTCAGGTACTTGCCGGTCCGCCTGTAGCCACCCCTGCAGTGGCTTGTCCGGACATTGAGTGAGCGGACCTGAGGGTGGGGCCTGCCTGCAGCGCAGTTCGCTGCGCAGGCAGGCAGACATTCCTGTCTGCCCTTTGCATTCGCGCACGCGGGGAGCACACCTGGGGGCGCGGGATCATCCCGATTTCGCGTCCGATTTGTGTACGGCGACGAACTTGTCGATCTGGCGGAAGATCCTGTGCAGGGTCGCGACGTCGCGCCGGTCCATGGACAGGCGGCCGAAGAGGCGCCGTATGGACCGCGGGAAAGCCCTGGGCATATAGTCGGCCGGGAAGCCCAGCTTGTCCAGGCCGGACGCGATGTGGGCGTATAGGGACTCCATCTCTTCGAAGGACGGGTGATCCAGTTCCGGTTCTTCGCGGGGATCTGCCGCCGCGCGGTATAGTTCGTACCCGAAGATGAGCACGGCCTGGGAGAGGTTCAGCGAGGGATACCTGTGGGCCGTGGGGATATTCGCGATGATGCTGCACAGCCGCAATTCATCGTTGGTCAGGCCGTTTTCCTCCCGGCCGAAGACGAGGGCGGCTTCGTTGTCTCCCGGCAGGGAAACCAGCTTCTCCGCCGCGTGCCGGGGCCCGTACATGACGTCGAAGTGCTCCCGTTTCCTGTGGGTCGTGCCAACGGAGAGCACCGTGCCGGAGAGGGCTTCTTCGAGCGATTCACAGACGGTGGCGCCATAGAGTACGTCGCCCGAACCGTGCGCCATCTTTCGGGCGTCTCCGCACGTGTGGTCGGGCGGGTCCACGAGGTAGAGCCTCGAGAGTCCCATGTTCTTCATAGCGCGTGCCACCGAGCCGACGTTGCCGGGCTCCTTGGCGCCCGTCAGGACAACGCGAACGCGGTCGAGCGCTTCCGGCGCCGTCGATTGTTGCCGCATTTGCTGCTCCTTGACTTATTTCGCAGCCGGCGCGCGTTCCCTGAAGGCGCGCTGTGAAGGCCGGTTCCCGCGCCTCCGTCGCGGCGTCGGGCCCGCCGGTCGGCTACTGACTCAACAGGCGTTTCCATCCCCGTGGGACGGCATTGGTTTCCAGCAGCATCAGCACCGCCTGCCGCTGCGCGGTCTTCAGGCTGTCGTCCCGGGCCTTCCAATAGGCGTCTCCGCGGCGGGTGGCGTTCGGACGCATCGAAAAAGCGTCCCGGCTGAAGACGGAATCGAGTAGCGCGGGGTTCAGCGAATAGCCGCCAATGCGGGTGGTCTGTTCGGCCACGGCGCCTGTGCCGGTGGTAATGCGCACGGTTTGCAGAACCGGCAGCCAGTAACGGTCGTAGTAAAGCGCGTTTTGCTGGTAGGTGCGCAATTCCTCGACGCCGAGCGGTTTTCGCCCCCTCTTGTTCAACCGCAGGTCGTAGCCCACCAGCGAGAAGTCGTCCGCGGAGATCCAGATCGCCCCTTCAAGTCCGGGGCGCCTCTTCTTACTCGGCTCGACGCGAATCCGGTGCACCGCCACGTCGCCCATCTGTACGGTTCCGACCAGACGATAGCGGTAATTCTCCCGGGCGTCGGAGGCCAGCGGAAGCGGACCCACGTCGAAATCGCGGCCATTGAGGCGGCCGCTGCGGATATTGACGATCACGCCGGGATGCATGCCGAACTGCTGCGCAGGCGCCTGTCGCGACCGGTACGCCGTGATGACCTGGACGATCTCTCCCGGACTCCGATAGTACCCCAAACCATCGAACTCGATGCGAGCGAGGACACTTGAACCGGCGCCGGCGGCGGCGTACAAGGTCTGAGTACCCCGCAACGTGAAACGATGCGTTTGGAGATCCGCGTAGCGCGTATGGAAGACGTTCTCGCGGGGTTCCCGGCCTGCTTCGTCGAGGAGCGCCTTGAGGGACGGTCGCGGAAGGTCGACGTGTGACTTGAGGGGAATGGGAGACGGGGAGAGCAGGATGTCCAGCGGGCTCTCCGGAGCCGCGGCCGAGTCAATCTCCCGCAGTGCGGTCCGATAGCCCACCAGGGAGACCCGGAGGCGTATCGGGCCCGCGGGCAGGTCGGTGAGCGAGAATCGGCCATGGAGGTCCGTATGGTCTCCCCGCTTGAGTTCCGGCAGGATGACCGTGGCGTACGGAAGCGGCGCGCGCGTCGCACTGTCTCTCACGGCGCCGGTCAGGGTCGCCGAGCGCGTGGGCGCCTGAAGGAAGTGCAGCGCGAACAAGCCGGCGATGACGTTAGAAAAATGCCGTGCGGACATCGGCCAGTGCCTGAATGAGACGGTTGATATCTTCCTCTGCGTGGTCGGCCATGAGCGTGAGGCGAAGACGGCTCTCTCCTTCCGGCACTGTCGGAGGCCGGATGCCGCTGAGGTAGATCCCCTCCTCGAAGAGATGGTCCGAAATCGCCGTCGTACGCGTCGCGTCGCCGATCAGTACGGGGATGATCTGGGATCGGGAGTCCATGAGATTGAAATCGAGGGCTTTCAGTGCGTTATGGACGGTTCGGACGTTTCGCCAGAGTCTGTCTCGCAGGTCCGGACGCGTTTCGATGAGTCCCAGGGCGGCGGAGGCGGCCGCGCAGGCGTCGGGTGGCAGGGCCGAGGTATAGATGAAAGCCGGCGCCCGATTGATCAGCAGGTCAATGAGTTCCGCGTTTCCGGCGACGAATCCGCCGTAGGCGCCGAGGGCCTTGCTGCCGGAAGTCGTCAGAACGTCGATACCCTGTGTGATGCCGAAATGGTCGTGTATGCCCCGGCCGGAAGCGCCCAGGACGCCGGTTCCATGGGCGTCGTCAACCATCAGTATGGCCTTATGCCGGTTCGCCGCGTCCACAAGATCCGACAGCGGGGCGAGGTCGCCGTCCATACTGAACAGCCCGTCGGTGACGATCAGCCGGCGCCGGTAATCGATCCGGGTCCGGAGAAGCTTGTCAAGATGGTCGACGTTTCGGTGGCGATAGACGAAGGTTTCTGCGCGGGAGAGCCGGCAGGCGTCGATGATGCTGCGATGGTTCAGGCGGTCGCTGAAAACCGCATCCTCCTCGCCTGCAAGTGCGCTCACCGCTCCCAGGTTCGCCATGTAGCCCGTGGGAAAGCAGAGGGCTGATTCGGTTCCCAGGAATCGGGCCACCCGGCCTTCCAGCGTCCGATGCGGTTCCATGTTTCCGGAAATCAGGCGGGAGGCCGCCGCGCTCAGCCCGTACGTGCGCAGGGCGGCGTCCGCGTCTTCCTTAAGGGCAGGGTGATTTGCAAGCCCGAGATAGTTATTGGAGCAGAAGAGGAGACGTTCCTTGCCGTCGATACGGACCCTGGGACCCTGCGCGCCTTCCACCAGATGGAGGCTGCGATACAGCCCGCGTGATCTCAGATTGTTCAACTCTGTGTCGAGATGAGGAAGCACTGGACGGACACCGATGCGCAAGGCAGTTCAGGGACACGAAACTCGGACGGAAATTATGGAAATCCCCCGGGATTGTCAAGCCGGTGGCGGGGAGTGGTACCGGTTTGACAAAGGGGTTCATTCGCGTATATTCTAATCCGGATTTCAGGGCGGGGTTCAAACGGACCGGTTGGCGGATCTTACTGCTTGCGTCCAACCGGTTTTTCTGTCCCGCAACCTGAAACAGGAAAACGAGGCCGCCCGGGAAACGGCGGAAGGGGTCGGAGGAACCGGAATCATGACGGAGGCACGGCAAGGCGAAAACTGGAAATGGATGGTTTTGTTTCCGGCGGTTTCCGGCCTTGTCCTGGGCGCGGCATTTCCGCCTCTGCCTCTGGGGTTTCTGTCTTATGTCGCGCTGATCCCTCTGCTGCTTTCGGCTGAGCGGCTACGGGGCCGGGCGGCATTCGGCGCCGGGTTCATTCAGGGGATCTTCTTTTACGGTGTCACGCTATACTGGATCGGAACGATCACGCCGCCCGGCATGGCCGGAGCGGTTTTTTATATGTCCCTGTTCCGCGGCCTGTTCACGTTGGGGTTCGCCCGCGTTGTTGCGCGGTATGGCGGCGCCGGGTTGTGGAGCGCGCCCTTCCTCTGGGTGGGGTTGGAATATTTCAACTCTCTGGGCGATATGGGGTTTCCATGGGTCGTGCTGGGAAATTCGCAGACGGCCTGGCTGTGGCTGATTCAGTATGCCGAAGTGACGGGGGTGTACGGGGTTTCGTTCTGGATTGTGGTGGTCAACCTGAGCGTGCTGATGCTCTGGAGGCGCCGGGCGCGGCGCAGGATATGGGTTGCGGTTCTGGCGGCGCTTTTCGCGGGACCGGCGGCAAACGGGTATCTGGCTCTGAAGAACGTTCCAGATGAACAACCCGTGACCGTCGGCCTGGTCCAGCCGGATATGCCGCCCGTGGCCAAGGAATACCGGGGATTCGATTACAATTTCGGCAAGCTGAAGCCGATGACCGTCGAGGCCGCAGGGCAGGGGGCAGGGCTCGTGGTGTGGCCCGAGACGGCCGTGGGCTATCTGAAAGGGGAATTGTACCGGCGCCATCGCGAGCGGGTGCAGGCAATGGTGGACTCGCTCGGCATCCATCTCTTTACGGGCGCGTACAGACTGGAGGCCGGCGACCCTGTAAAGGTCTTCAACTCCTCGTTTCTGTTCGCGCCGCGAAGGGGGATCACGGGACACTACGACAAAACGCGCCTCGTGCCGTTCGGCGAACGGGCGCCGTTCCCGGAATTGCTGCCTTTTCTGCGAAAGATCAGGTTCACGGGCGGCGGGTTCGTGGGTGGCAACTGGGATTCCGGAGAGACCCGGACGGTCTTCGACGGTCCCGAGGGCCGCTTCTCCGCGTTGATCTGTTACGATTCGGTTTTTCCCGGATTCGTGCGGGCCTTCGCGGACCAGGGCGCCGAGTTTCTGGTGATCATTACCAATGACGGCTGGTTCGGCAGGACTTCCGGTCCCTTTCAGCATGCCGAGGCGGCGGTGTTTCGCGCCATCGAGAACCGGCGCGACGTGGTCCGCTGCGCGAATACGGGCGTTTCCACTTTTATCGACGCCTATGGACGGAAATCGGGGACGACAGGGATCTTCCATCCCGCGGTGGTGACGCAGGGGGTGACGCCGCGGACCGCAAAGACGTTCTATACCAGGTACGGAGACGTGTTCGGCCAGCTTTGCCTGGTTCTGGGCGTGGTTCTGGTGTTGTTGTCCTTCCGCCATCACACGATGGATGCATCCCATTCCATTCTGCCCCCGGACGTCGAATCGTCAGCCGCTCAGGCGCCCGAACCGGCTTCGGGCGCCGACGACCGGGCGATGCCCTTTCTGGACCATCTGGAGGAACTCCGGTGGCGCCTGTTGAAGGGACTGGCGGCCCTCGCGGTCGGCGCCGTGATCTGCGGGATTTCTGCGGACAATATCCTCGGTTGGCTCACGTTGCCCGTCCGGGAGGCGACCCCCGTCATGAAGCTGCTGGGCGTGGCGCCCGTCGAGCCGTCGGTCAAGCTGATTTATTTGAAACCGATGGGGATGTTTCTCGTTAAACTTCAAATTGCCCTGGTCGGCGGCGCGGTACTCGCGTTGCCGGTGCTCCTGTATCAGCTGTGGGGCTTCGTCGCGCCGGGTCTGTTGACAACCGAACGGCGGTACGTATCTTTCATTGTATTTTCATCGTCGGTCTGTTTTGTTCTCGGAGGCGCCATCGCTTACGTGAGCGTGGTGCCGCTGTCGTTTCGATTCCTTATCCTGATCGGCGAAGGGACCGGGGTCGACCCCCAGTTCGATATCGGCTTCTACATCGGTTTCGTGCTGAGGCTGCTGGTTGCCTTCGGGGTTGTCTTCGAGCTTCCGGTGGCGGCGTACTTCCTGAGCCGGATCGGTCTGCTGACCGCGGAACGGATGCGCTGGGGAAGGCGGTACGCGGTGGTGATCGGCTTTGTGCTGGCCGCGCTGCTGACGCCGCCGGACCCGATCTCCCAGCTGATGATGGCGCTCCCGCTGGTGCTGCTCTATGAATTCAGCATCTGGGTGGCGCGTGTTGCCGGCAGATGAGCCGGGCGCGCGCTTCGGGCCCTCCGTTGCGCGCCGTTATTTCATTGCGATCCAATGTATGGGTAACTTAACAAGGGCTTGTTTTTAATGAGTATACCGGTTGCACTAGCGGTTCTGGCAGTCTGTTTCGCGGTGCTTGCCAAATGCGCGTCGTGGTTTGTGGACGGAGCGGTGGGGATTGCCGAGTATCTGAACGTGCCCAAGATGCTGATCGGGATCGTGCTGGTGAGTCTGGCAACGACGTCGCCGGAACTTGCCGTGTCCGTGCTGGCCGCGTTCGAAGGGCACCCGGAGATGGCGCTGGGCAACGCCATCGGGTCGGTGATTGTGGACGATGGCGTCGCGCTGGCGCTGGGCGTTCTCGTGGCCGGATCGCCGATTCTCATCAATCCGTACCTGCTGCGGACAACGGGAATCTTCCTGATCGTCGTGGATCTGGCGGCGTACGCGATGGCGTTCGACGGAACGCTTGACCGGATCGAGGGCGTCGTACTGCTCCTCCTCTTCGTGGCATACACGGTCTTTACGTACGTCACACGCCGTCGTTCATCCGAGGCCGAGGGAAATCGGATGGAGGAACTGAAGGAGATCGAGGCTTCCATCGAGGGACGAGGTCTCGGGACGTTGATGCTGTGGTTCTGCGTGGGGCTGGTCGGGGTGTTGATCTCCAGTCATTTTATCGTGGATTCCGCCGTGGTCATCGCCAAGGCATTGGCAGTCAGCGAAGCGGTGATCGCGCTTACGGTGATCGCCATCGGCACGTCGTTGCCGGAGATCGCGACAGGCGTGACGGCCGCCCGCAGAGGACACGGTGAGATTGTCGTCGGCAATATTCTTGGCGCGGACATCCTGAATATCTGCTGGATCGCGGGCGCGTCCGCGGTGGTCAATCCGCTCGTGGTGACGCCCAAAGTGATCCATTTTTCGTTTCCCGCCATGCTGGTGATCGTATTTGCGATGCTCCTCATGATGCGCACAGGCTACCGCCTGACGCGAATCGAGGGTTTCGTGCTGCTGGCGATATACGGGATATATCTGGCGTTGACGGGAATCATGTTTTTTTAGGGGACCACATTGGGCGGGATATTCGTGACCGGAGGCGCCGGGTTCATCGGCTCGAACTTCGTTCGGTACTGGCTGTCCAGATATCCGGACGACAATGTCATAAACTACGATCTGCTCACGTACGCCGGGAATCCGGACAACCTGACCGACGTGGTCGCGACGTATCCCGGCCGGTACGAGTTCGTTCAGGGTGACATCGGCAACTATCAGTTGACCAGGGAACTTCTGGAACGGCGCCGGCCGGACTGTGTCGTCAACTTCGCCGCCGAGTCGCACAACAGCCGCGCCGTTGTCAATCCCGACGTCTTCTTCGAGACCAACGTGCTGGGAACACAGCGACTGTTGCAGGCGGCGCACGACGCCGGCGTGCCCAGGGTTCACCATATTTCCACCTGTGAGGTCTACGGGGACCTGCCGCTCGATTCGGAGGAGAGCTTTTCGGAAACCGACCCGTATCAGCCGCGAACGCCGTACAACGCATCCAAAGCGGCCGCCGACCTGGCGGTCCGGGCGTACCATCTGACGTTCGGTCTGCCGGTTACGATTTCCAATTGCGCAAACAACTACGGAGCGTACCAGTTTCCCGAAAAGGTGATCCCTCTGTTTGTCACCCAGCTCCTCAACGGGAAGAAGATGACGCTCTACAAGAGCAGCCGGAACAAACGGGAGTGGCTCCACGTGGATGACCACTGCCGGGCGATCGATCTCATCCTGAAGCGGGGTAAGATCGGGGAGACGTACAACGTCGGCAGCGGCGTTGAAGTGGACGTCGAGACGGTCGCGGACACGATTCTGGACGTGCTCGGGCTGGATGGATCGTACAAGGTTTACGTTCCGGACCGTCCCGGACACGACCGCAGATATCTTCTGGATTCGAGCAAGCTGCGGACCGGACTCGGCTGGCGCCCCGAAGTTTCCTTCGAGCACGGGTTCAGGGAGACAGTACTCTGGTACACCGACAACCGGGCCTGGTGGGAACCTCTCCTGCAACGTCTCGACGTGGACGAGGAAGCCTGGACGCAGGCGTCGACTCGCCGGTCCTGATCCGAGACACGTGTCCATGTCTCCTTGAAAGGGCGTTGAATGCCGTTCCGGTTTCAAAAATTGAGAATACCCGGACTCGTTCTCGTCGAGCCCCGTGTTTTTGGAGACAGTCGCGGGTTTCTGATGGAGTCCTACAAGAGGTCGGATTTCGAAGCGGATGGAATCTTCGCCGAGTTTGTGCAGGATATCCATTCCCACTCGGTCAGGGGCGTCCTGAGGGGAATGCACTTTCAGCTGCGCCCAGCGGCGCAGGCCAAGCTGGTGAGGGTTGTGAAGGGCGAGGTGTTCGACGTGGCGGTGGATATCCGCAGGAATGCCCCCACCTTCGGACAGTGGGAAGGGGTGGTGCTGTCTGACGAAAACCACAGGATGTTCTACGTTCCGGAGGGATTTGCGCACGGGTTCTGCGTGCTGAGCGACGAGGCCGAGTTCGTCTACAAGGTCACCGCGGAGTTCGCGCCGGACCTCGACCGGGGCATCCTGTGGAACGATCCGGCCGTCGGCATCGACTGGCCGGTTTCCAATCCCGTCCTGTCCGCGAAGGACCTGGCGCTGCCCCCGCTGGCCGACGCCGAAAATAACTTCGTCTACGACACGGGCACGGGTGGCTGAAATTGATAGGGAATTCGACGAAATTCGGGGAGGCGACGCGGTCACGGACGTGGTACCGGGGTTGTCGGATCCGGACTGATCCTATCCAAGCGGGCTGCCGCCGCCGAAGAGGTCTTCTCCTTCTTCGGCGGTTTCTTCTTTGTTGGAGATGCCCCAGATCAGGCCGTGGGGATCCAGTTCGTTCAAAGGGGGGCTGTCGTAGTCCGGTTGGAGTTCGCTGCCGCAGATGGGACAGCACGCATAGGAGGGATGATACAGGACGCCGTTGTTGCAGGTCTTGCAGGATTTCACCATCGTATCCAGCTTGTCGCCGCATCGCACACAGTGCTGAAAGTAGCCGTCGTAGGGCGTGCTCTCCCCGCACCCGGAACATTTCACCACGTCGTGCATGCCCAGTTTGTCGGCCGGCGGCTGCTCGAGCGAGATCGCCTGTCGGTCCGGCACGGAGACGTATTCGGCCTTGAACGTCTGGAATTTTTCGCGGATCTGGCTGGTCTGCACGCCCAGGTATTTTTCCGATATCGTGATCGTGAAGACCAGATTGGGCGAAATGCCCAGGAAGTGGATGAGGTCACGCGTATTCCAGTCCCGCTGTTCCACGATGGTGGCCTTGTGGGTTTCGCACAGGCTGAGGAAGTCCTGGATTTTCTTTCGGTTCTCCCGCCGCCGGCTGTTGTCTTCACGTTCAAACTCGTACAGGGTGCCGAAGTCGACGCGGATCATGGTTCGATCACCTCTTTGAGAAAGCGGCCGGTGTGTGAGGCCGGCGCGGCGGAAACGCGTTCCGGGGGCCCCTCCGCGACGACCCTCCCGCCGGAATCGCCGCCGCCGGGACCGAGATCGACGATCCAGTCCGCCCGTTTCACCACGTCCAGGTTGTGTTCGATCACAATGACGGTGTTGCCCTTGTCCACCAGCCGATCCAGAACCGAAACGAGCGTCCGGATGTCCTCGAAGTGCAGCCCGGTCGTCGGCTCGTCCAGAATATACATGGTTTTACCTGTTGCCACACGCGAAAGTTCGGCGGCCAGTTTGATGCGTTGCGCTTCGCCTCCGGAGAGGGCCGTCGCCGGCTGCCCCAGCCGGATATAACCCAGGCCGACGTCCGCGAGGGTTTCCAGCTTCCTCCGCGCGCCGGGTATATCCCGAAAGAACGTGAGCGCCCTCTCGGTGGTCATCTTCAGGACGTCCGCGATCGAACAGCCCTTGTAGCGGATTTCCAGGGTCTCCCTGTTGTAACGGCTTCCGCCACAGGCATCGCAGGTCACGTAGACGTCGGGAAGGAAGTCCATTTCGATCCGTTTGAGGCCGTCGCCCTGACAGGGCTCGCAGCGTCCCCCCTTCCGATTGAAGCTGAATCGACCGGGCGTATATCCCCGGACCCTGGACTCGGGCAGTTGCGCGTAGAGATCTCGAATGTCCGTAAAGACGTCGGTGTAGGTGGCCGCATTTGATCGCGGTGTCCGACCGATAGGCGCCTGATCGATCCGGATGATCTTGTCGATCCGGGAAAGTCCCTCGATGCCGTCGTGCCCAAGCGGTACGGCCGTGGCGTTGTGCAGCCTGTTCGCCAGCGCCGGATAGAGTGTCCCGTTGATCAGAGTGCTCTTTCCGGACCCGGACACACCGGTAACGCAGACAAGGACGCCCAGCGGCAGCGTGACGTCAACGGACTTGAGATTGTGTCCTCGGGCGCCCTTCAATACGATCCGGCCGGTGGGTTGTCTGCTGTCGGGGGGCTGGGGGATGGATTTCCGCCCGGAGAGGTAAGCGCCCGTGAGGCATTCGCGGGCGGCCATAATATCCTCAACGCTACCCTGCGCGATCAGTTCGCCGCCCTGCTCGCCCGCTCCGGGCCCGAGGTCGATCAGATGGTCGGCGGCCATCATGGTCTCCCGGTCGTGTTCCACCACCAGAACCGTATTGCCGAGGTCCCGGAGCGTTTCCAGCGTGTCGATGAGCTTGCGGTTGTCCCCGGGGTGCAATCCGACACTGGGTTCGTCGAGGACGTAGAGCACTCCCGAAAGGCGCGTGCCGATCTGCGTGGCCATGCGGATCCGCTGCGTTTCGCCGCCAGAGAGGGAGGCCACGCTGCGTTCCAGCGTGAGATAACCCACACCCACGTCCCTCAGGAAGACGAGCCTGTTGCGGATTTCATCCAGAATCGTGTCGACGACCTCCCGGGGACCCAGTCTTCCCTTCAGGCGATCCATGAAATCGATGGCCCGGTCGATGCCCATCGCCGATACCTGCCCGATATTGCTGCCGTCAATGGTGACCGCCAGGGCCTCCTTTCGCAACCTGGCGCCGGCACAGTCCGAGCAGACAACGGTACGGACGTACGGTTCCGGGGCGGACCCGGCTTCATCGGATGCGGCATCCGCAACCCGCCGGTTGAGGGACGGGATCACGCCGTCGAAGCCGAGGGATTCGTCGCCCCACAGAATGGCCTCCTTCGCGCTGGTTGGAAGCGAACCGAACGGCGCGGCGACGTCGAACCCATACCGGTCCGCGAGGCGCCTGAGAAGGTCGAGCTTCGCGCGGCCCCTGGGGACGCCCCAGGGTGCGATTGCGCCCTCGGCTATGGAGCGCCCCGCGTCCGGAACGACGCAGTCAGGGTCTATTTCCGTCCTCTCGCCCATTCCATTGCAGGCGGGACAGGCGCCGTGCGGGTTGTTGAACGAGAAAAGACGGGGCGTCAGTTCTTCGAGGGCGGCGTCGCAGTTTCTGCAGATCAACCGGGTGGAAAAGCTCAACTCACGGCCTTCGAGTACATCCAGAAGGACGATGCCGCCGGACAGGGCGAGCGCGGTTTCGAGCGAGTCGGCCAGCCGCCGTTCCATTTGCGGGCGGACGACCAGGCGGTCGATGACCGCGTCGACGGTATGCGGTCTCTTCGGGTCCAGGCGAATCTCCTCTTCCAGCGCCCGATCGCGGCCGTCGATCCGCACGCGCACGAATCCATCGCGCCGCAGGCGTTCCAGTTCCCGGTCCAGGCGACCTTTCCGGTTTCGTATCCATGGCGCCAGAATTCGGAGGCGGGCGCCCGCCGGCATCTCAAGCACCGTGTCGACGATTTCGCCAACGGTCTGGCAGGAGATGGGACTCCCGCAATGCGGGCAATGCGGCAGACCGGCCCGCGCGAAGAGGACCCTGAGATGGTCGTGGATTTCCGTGAGGGTGCCAACCGTCGACCTGGAATTTCCCGCGGCACGACGCTGTTGAATCGCTACGGCGGGGGAGAGGCCGTCGATGCTGTCGACGTCGGGTCTCTCCATCACCTCCAGGAAACGGCGCGTATGAGCGGACGTCGCCTCCACGTACCTGCGCTGTCCTTCGGCATAGATGGTGTCGAAGGCCAGCGAGGATTTCCCCGAGCCCGACGGCCCCGTGATGACGACAAACCGGTTCTTGGGGACGTCGAGATCGAGACCCCGCAGGTTGTGCTGGCGGGCGCCGCGTATTCGGATGGCGTCGTTTGCAGGTGGCATGCGGGATTGGCGAGGCAAAACCCCGATCGGGCGACCGGGGTTTTGGATGGCGCGGCAGAGAGGACTCGAACCTCCAACCATCCGGTCCGAAGCCGGATGCTTGAACCGCTGCCGCGGAGGCGTTGGATAAATATACGCACCGCCGGCGCCGTTGCAAGCCCAAAAATCGCCACTTGACAATGGCGGACGAAATGGGAAAATTAGGGACTTGCCGCAGCTGAGCTGAAATCCGAAAGCGGCCGTTGTGTCAGGGGGTATGTTGTGAACAACCGTTCGGCAGCGTTATTCGAAGCGGCGCAGCGGGTGATTCCGGGCGGCGTGAACAGCCCGGCGCGTGCTTTCGGCCCCGTAGGCGGCCAGCCGCTGTTCATAACGCGAGGAAGCGGGTCGAAAGTTTTCGATGCGGACGGGCGGGAGTTTGTCGACTACGTCTGTTCGTGGGGACCGCTGGTTCTGGGCCACGCGCCGCCAGGCGTGGTAGAAGCGCTCAAGCGGACCTGCGAGCAGGGTACGAGTTTCGGGGCGCCCACTGAGACAGAGGTTGAAATGGCCCGGCTGGTCACCGAACGCGTGCCCGGTGTGGAAATGGTGCGCATGGTGAACTCGGGTACCGAGGCCACGATGTCAGCCGTGCGTCTGGCCAGGGGGGTTACGGGACGCGAGAAGGTGATCAAGTTCGAGGGCTGCTGGCACGGGCACGCCGACAGCTTTCTGATTCAGGCCGGGTCGTCGGCGCTCACCACGGGCGTGCCCAGCAGCCCCGGCGTGACCGCGGGCACGGCGGCTGGCACCCTCACCGCGCCCTACAACGACCTCGAGGCGGTTGAGCGGATCGTGGCGGAGAACCCGGACGAGATCGCGGCGGTCATCGTGGAGCCGGTGGCAGGCAATATGGGTGTGATTCCGCCGGCGGACGGATTCCTGGAAGGATTGCGGGAACTCACCGCGGATTCGGAGATTGTGCTCATATTCGACGAAGTAATCACCGGATTCAGGGTTCATCCGGGCGGCGCCCAGGCGTTATACGGGGTCACGCCCGATCTGACCACGCTCGGCAAAATTATCGGCGGCGGGCTGCCGGTGGGCGCCTTCGGCGGCAGGCGGGAGATCATGTCGCATATTTCGCCGCTCGGCAAAGGGGTATCGCAGGCCGGGACGCTATCGGGAAATCCCCTCGCGATGACGGCGGGCCGCGAGACGCTCAGGCAACTCCGGGAACCCGGCGCGTATGAATCGCTGGAAGCCAAAGCCGCCGCCCTGGAGGCCGGCTTCCGGGAAAACCTGAGGTCGCTCGGATTGCCGTTTCAACTGAACCGGGTCGGGTCCATGATGACCCTGTTCTTTACGGACCGTCCCGTGACGCGATACGCGGCCGCCGTCGCGTGCGACCAGGAGGTTTTCGCGCGTTACTTCCGGCTGATGCTGGAACAGGGCGTCTATCTGGCGCCTTCCCAGTTCGAAGCGACCTTTGTCTCGCTGGCGCATACGGACGCGGATATCGACCGGACCGTGGAAGCGCAGTACAAAGCCTTGAAATCATGCGCAGTCTGAGAGTCATTCTCCTCCTGTCGCTCGGGGCGCCGGGATGCGGCGGCGAAAGCGATCACTTTACCCGGCTCCGTTCCGGCACGCCGCAAGAGCGCGAGGATGCGGCGGCGTATCTCGGCGCCCGCCGGATTCCCGGATCGGCGCCCTATTTGCGACAGGCGCTGAGGGATACGGTTCCGGAGGTGCGCGCCAAGGCGATCTGGGCGCTGGGGATGCTGGGCGCCGTCGAAGCGCTTCCCGATCTGGCGCCATTCCTTACGGCCAACAGCCGCCGGTTGCGCCAGCAGGCCGCCGTCGCGATGATGCACATCGAACAGCCCGAGGCGATCGCCGTTCTTGAGCTGGCGATGCAGACGGAGAGAGACCCGTGGGTCAGAAGCGATCTGGCGAGGGCGATAGCGCACCTCAAGCAGTTCGTGGGAGAATCCGACGTCGCGGAGGGCACGTTCCGTTAGCAGTCCGTTGAAAAAGTCGCTCTGCAGGCGAGACCGAGTCATTGTGGCCGAAGACAAGGCGCGCCTGTCTGCGTGCCTGCCTGCGCCGAGACGTGCTCGGCAGGCAGGCGGACACGCACAGGCAGGCGACCGACGCGAATGCCTGGATTCGGGGAGGGAGCGCCTGCCTGCCGCAGGCAGGCAACGCCGTATTTCGGTCACAAGGGCCGGACGCCTGTCTGCGTGCGAACGCACAGGCAGGCAGCCCGGATGGACTTTATCAACGGGCTGTTAGGCGGTTTCGGCCTTGCCCTTTTTCAGGGACATGACATTACGGGGGCATTTCACTTATGAATCGATGGTTTGAACCTCGCATTCTCACGGCCTTCCTCATCGGCGTCCTGCCGATGGGTTCGCCGACGTCCGCTGCCGCCTCGGATTGGACGCACTGGCGCGGACCGATGCAATCCGGCGCTTCACCGGAGATGGGTCTGATTTCCAGATGGTCTCCCGAAGGTGAAAACCTGGTCTGGCGCGCGGCGTTCATCGGCCGGTCCACGCCGGTCATTCTGAACGGGCGGGTCTATGTGATCGGACGTGCGGGGGACGGGGTCACCAGGCAGGAACACGTCGCCTGTTTCGACGCGGAGAACGGACGGCTGGTATGGGAGCGCAAGTTCAACGTGTGGCATTCCACCATCACGTTCAACCGTCTGGGCTGGGCGAATCCGGGCGCCGACGTGGAAACCGGAAACGTGTACGCGCACCTGGTGAACGGTCTGCTGCTGTGTTTCGACCGCGACGGCCGGATTCTCTGGACCCGGTCGCTGACCGAGGAGTTCAACAGGTTTTCGGGCTACGGAGGCAGGCTGCATACGCCCGTCGTCGAAGGAGACCTGGTCGTGATCAGCATGGGCAACAGGGGCTGGGCGGATCGCCCGCCCTCCCACCGGTACATGGCGTTCGACAAGCGGACCGGAGAGACCGTCTGGATGGCGCGGCCGGGTGGAGGCGGGCAGGCCGACCTGACCGTTTATTCCACCCCGGTGGCGGCGACCGTCGACGGCCGGCGGTTGCTGATCGCGGGCAACGGAAACGGTGGCATCTTCGCATTCAAGGCCGGGACAGGCGAGGTCGTGTGGGGCTTCCCGTTGAGCAGGCGGGGCATCAACACCTCTCCGGTTGCGGCTGACAATCGCGTGTACGCGACCCACAGCGAAGAGAACTTGGACAATACCACGATGGGTCGGGTGGTATGCCTCGACGCGGGTACGGGCAAAGAGATCTGGCGCCAGGACGGAATCGCGGCAGGGTATGCTTCTCCGGCGCTTCACGCCGGGCGTCTGTACGTCATCGACAATTCGGCGAACGTGCACTGCCTGGACGCAAAGAGCGGGCAGAAGTACTGGGAGCACAATGTCGGCACGGTGGGCAAGGGCTCACCCACGTGGGCCGACGGGAAACTGTACGTGACGGAGGTCAACGGCGGATTCCGCGTTCTCAGAGTGGACGACGAAGGCGCACAGGTCCTGGAGGAAGAACAGATCAGCATGCCGGGCGGGAGGCCCGCGGAAATCTACGGTTCGGTCGCCGTCGCGTACGGCCGGATTTACTTCGCAACCGAAGCCGGACTCTTCTGCCTGGGCGACCGGGACTCGCCCATCTCGCCCGCGACCACGCCCATTCCCGATCATCCGCGGGCGCCGTCGGACGCCGAACCCGCCTCGCTGCTGGTCTTCCCGGCCGAGAAAACGCTGACCTGGGACGAAGCGTTGCCATTGAGCGTCCGGGCGTACGACGAGCGGGGCCGGAAGATCGGCAAAGTCGATGCCGAATGGTCCCTGGAAGGACTGGACGGCCGCGTCGACAACGGTCGGTTTACTCCGGCAGAACGCGGACAGGCAGGGTGGGTGGTCGCCAATTCAGGCGGGCTGACCGCGCGGGCATGGGTCCGCGTGGTTCCCAGTCCGCCCTGGACCGAAGACTTCGAGGGGATTCCGGCGGGCAGGAATCCGCGCCACTGGGTGTGGGGCGGGCGGGGGTTCCGGGTCGAGGAAAAGGATGGAAACAACGTGCTGGTGAAGCCGCCCGCGGCGCGCGGACTGGACCGTTCCAATCTCTACATAGGTCCGCCCGGCATGAGGGGATATACTGTCCAGGCCGATCTGATGGGCGGCACGCGCCGGCGCTGGCGTCCGGATATGGGCCTTATCGCGCACCGATACATCCTGGATCTGCAAAGCGCCTATCAGCGCCTGGAAGTCCGCTCGTGGTCCTCGGATCTGAGGATGGTCCATCGCGTGCCCTTCGAATGGGCCCCCGACGTTTGGTATACGATGAAGTTGAGGGTGGATATCGAGGGCGATCGGGCCGTTGTCCGGGGAAAGGTCTGGAAGCGGGGCGACGCGGAACCCGGCGCCTGGACGATCGAGGCGGAGGATCCGCTTCCCATAAGGGAAGGCAGCCCCGGACTCTACGGCTACTCACCGGCGAACGTCTACTACGACAACGTAAGCGTATATTGACCGGCCTCGAGTCACTCATGCGCCGGAATTCGCTTGTGTGCAGGATGCCTGAGTAAGCATCGAAAAAGTGTGTATTGAAGTCATGAATTCATATAGAGAAAGGCACACATGAAATCGAAATGGATATTGAGCTGCATCGTGATTCTCTTCCGGTCGGCGTCGGGCGCGGGCGCGGAGGAGACCTCGATGTGGGGATTCACGCCCTCGCGGAACCTCGTGTCGGACGAAAGGAACCTGCCGATCGATTGGAATACGGCCACCGGCCAGAACATCAGGTGGAAGGCCGACCTCGGCTCCCAGTCCTATGCCGGACCGGTCATGCTGGGCGGCAAGGTGTTTATGGGGACGAACAACCACGCCGAACGGAATCCCGACGTCAAGGGCGACCGCGGCGTGGTGATGGCGTTCCGGGTATCGGACGGAGAATTCCTGTGGCAGTCCGCCCATCCGAAGCTGCCCGCGGGAAGGGTGAACGACTGGCCGCTGCAGGGGGTCTGCTCCACGCCGTACGTCCAGGGCGATCGTCTGTACTACGTTTCCAACCAGGGGCGCGTGGTCTGCGCGGACACGGAGGGTTTCCTGGACTCGGAAAACGACGGGCCGTATCGGGACGAAGACGTCACCGCCGCCATCGGCGCGGATATCGTCTGGGAATACGATATGATGAGCGAGCTGGACGTGTTCCCGCACAATCTGGCCACCTGTTCGCCCGTGGGAGCGGACGGCATGCTGTTCATCATTACCAGTAATGGCGTGGACGAAGGCCACGTGGCCATTCCGTCCCCGTTTGCGCCCAGCTTTATCGCCCTCAGTCTGAAGTCCGGTGAACTCGTCTGGGAGACGGCCTATCCCGGCACGAATATCCTGCATGGGCAGTGGTCGAACCCTGCCTACGGCACGATTAACGGAAAACCCCAGGTCATCCTTCCGGGCGGGGACGGGTGGGTCTACGCCGTCGCGCCAAAAACGGGCGAACTGATCTGGAAGTTCGATTGCAATCCGAAGGATTCCGTGTGGGAGCTTGGCGGACGGGGCACCCGGAACGCGATCATCGCCACGCCCGTGATCTACGACAACAAGGTCTTCATCGGTGTGGGACAGGATCCCGAACACGGCGAAGGGGTGGGCCATCTCTGGGCGATCGACGCCACGGGAAAGGGCGACGTTACGGACACTCACGCGGTCTGGCATCTGGGAGGCAAGGATTTCAACCGGACGATGTCCACTGTCGCCATCCACGACGGCCTGCTGTACGCGGCGGACCTGAGCGGATTCGTCTACTGTCTGGATCTGAAGAAGGGCAAGCCGCACTGGACCTACGATGCCTACGCCGCCATCTGGGGGTCGCCGTTCGTGGCCGACGGAAAGGTCTACATCGGCGACGAAGACGGTGACGTGATGATCTTCAAGGCATCGGCTAAGCTCGAGAAGATCAACGAAATCAACATGGGCAGCGCGGTATATACAACGCCCATTGCGAAAGACGGGGTGCTGTACATCGGGACCCGCAATACGCTGTACGCAATCGGGAAATAGGACGCGACGGACAGCGGAACACGGCCGGCCGATCGGGGATGTCGTTGTCCTGCAGCCGAATTCGATCAACCCACTTCCGGGACAGGACACAGGATGCCGCTGGAAAACAAGGTGATTCTTGTAACCGGGGGGGCCTCGGGTATCGGACGAGCCGCGTCGATGTGTTGCGCGCGGGCCGGCGCCCGCGTGGCGGTGACGGACTGCGATCGGGACGGCGTTGCGGCAACCGTTCGCGAAATCGAAGGTTCCGGCGGCGAAGCCCGGGGTTTCCGGGTCGACGTTCGCGACGAAGCCGGCGTCCGGACGATGGTGAAGGACGTGGTCCGGGCGTTCGGTCGGATCGACGGTCTGATTCATTCCGCGGGGATCCTGGACGGCGCGCTGGTGCCCGTCGATCTGTTCGAAGCGGACACGTGGGACCGGGTGGTCGACGTCAACCTGAAGGGCAGTTTTCTGCTGTGCAAACACGTGGCCCCGGTCATCGAGCGGTCCGGCGGCGGCGTGCTCGTGCTGGTATCTTCCGGCGCCGGGGTGCGGGGAGGCAGTTCGTCGGCGGCATACGGATCGAGCAAAGGCGGCGTGCACGGGCTCTCTCTGGTGCTCGCGCCGCAACTGGGGCCCAGGGGAATCCGGGTACACGCGCTGTGTCCCGGGAGCCTCGACACGCCGTTGAAGATCGTCGCGCTGAGGAAACAGGCTGAAGCGGAGGGGCGATCGCTGGAGGCGTTGAGATCGGGACTGGGCGATCCCGAAGGCGTGGGCAAGGTGCTGGCGTTTCTGGTTTCGGACGATGCGGACTACGTGAGGGGGACGGTCCATACGAGGTGAGGCGGATCGGACGTCCGGTTCGGCTGCCCGGTCGTCGGGACCGGCCGCGTGCGAACGGGCTGATAGGGGAAAGGGAGGTAGAGAATGCAGCGCACGATGAAAATCGCGCTGATCGGCGCGGGGATGTTCGGCGGCGACGTACACGCCAGGGCGTTCGCCGATTTGCAGCGGATGGGAATCAGTGGAAATCTGGGGCGGGTCGGGCTGGACCGGTGGGCGCGTGACCTGGCGGACGTGCGGTTCGATCTGGTGGCCGTGGCCACGCGGTCCATCATGGACTACGAGACGGCGGAGAACATGATCCGCGCCGCCGAGCTCTCCGGCACCACGCCCATCGTCCGCATCGGCATGAACGACCAGCAACACATCCAACGCTACCTCGAAGGCGGCGCGCAAGGCGTGATGATCCCGCTAATCAACGATGGAGAGCAAGGTCGTCGCGTCGTAGATTCCGTCAAGTATCCGCCCGTCGGCAAACGCGGCGGTTTCTCCGGGCGCAGCGCGATGTTCGGCATCCAAGACCAGGCCGAATACGTCAAGCAGGCGAACGAAGAGACCTTTGTGTGCCTGCAGATCGAGACGCCCGAAAGCGTCGAAAACGCCGACGAGATAATCGCCGTAGAAGGCGCCGACTGCATCTTCATGGGTCCCGGCGACCTTTCGCTCAACATGGGCTACCCCGGGCAGATTTCGCATCCCGAAGTCGTATCTGCAATCGAAACCCTCGTCAAGAAAACGCACGACGCCGGCAAAATATCCGGCACCTTGGGCGTCACCGTCGAACAGGCGCAGTTCTGGCACGAACGCGGCGTCCAATGGATCGTCAGCGGCGCATCCCGCTTCCTGCTAGCCGAAGCCCGCGCCTATCTGGACGAGACACGCAGCTCGGGGATCGGATAAAATCGCAAACAACGCATTCGAATTCACAAGTCTCGTCTTGATCGTATTCGTTTGAGTTAGCATAGATGTCACGGAGGTCAACCATGCAGACTAAGGACCTAGAGAAAGACGCCCTGACCGAATCATTCGTCGAGAACGAAGCTGGTGTCGCCGACATGATCGAGCTGTACGAGCGCATCGAGAGTGTCTATGTCAAAGCCTCTGAAGCAGTTTACGATGCGCCGGTTACGTACACCTCAGACTCGACTAACATAACCTCGCCACATGCCCACTTGGGGTGAAATTCTCACCGAACTGAGTCAAACTAACCCTCCCGATTTCGACGGGGTTCGTCGCAAATACCTCCGACAACTCCACGCGGTGACCGGCAGGGCTGTGATTCTTTACGCCTCTGCTTGGTTCGAGTCGCGTCCGATCCCGCCAGCGGATTTGCAGGTATCCAATACCGATGTAGGCGGCTTTATGGAAGCGGTTTCCAACATACACGAAGATGAGCTCGACTTAATCGTGCACAGTCCTGGCGGATCGGCAGAAGCTGCCGAATCGATCGTCGAATATTTGAGGTGCCGCTTCAAGAAAATCAGGGTGATCGTTCCCGTTTCCGCGATGTCGGCCGCGACCATGATCGCTCTTTCTGCGGACGAAATAGTAATGGGCCAACATTCCCAACTCGGTCCGATTGATCCCCAGTTCATTATCTCGACCCCTGAAGGACCCAGAACGGCACCTGCAAAGGCGATTTTGAACCAATTCGAACTTGCCAAAAAGGAATGTCGGTCTCCCGAAAATCTTGCTGCGTGGATGCCGATACTGCGGACATACGCTCCGGGCTTGCTTACCCAGTGTGAGGATTCGACAAGGCTGGCGTCAGATATGGTCGCCGGTTGGTTGAAAAGGTACATGCACAAGAAAAACGAAGCAAAGGCGGCGAAAATCGCCAAATGGTTCGCGGACTATGAATCGTTCCGTTCGCACGGGCGCCGGGTAGGAAGAGATCAAGCTCGCGATGTTGGCGTCACAATCGCGGACTTGGAGGGCGACCATAAGATCCAAGATGCGGTTTTGTCGGTGCACCACGCCACGATGCACACCTTCGCATCGACAGCTGCCGCCAAAATCATCGAAAACCACCACGGCAGGGCTTGGGTTCGCCATAATTCCGCAGGCATGCCTGTGCCCGTACCCATACCAGTACCAGCCATTCCTGTCGAACCGACTGAAACGCAGGAGCAGGGCGTTCGCCGATTGCCACGATCTGAGCGACGCCGTCTCGAGCGAGAACAGCGGAAAAGGAAGTGACCCAGAGAACCGCTCGTAGTTTCCAGTTGTTGTCGCACGCTAGTTTGACGGATGCCGCGCCCACCGAACGCCCCTGAAGACCGCCGCATGAACCGGCGACAGACCAATCCTTTGCCCCAACCGGATCACGCCGTTGTAACTGGTGCCTTTAGCTACACCGGCGGTTACATCGCGGAGCGATTGCTTCGTTCGGGCGTCGAAGTCACGACGCTGACTCGCCATCCTGATCTGCAAAACCGATTTCGCGGTGAGGTCGGCGTCGCGCCGCTGAATTTTTCGGACCGAGGTCGGCTGACCGAATCGATGCGCGGAGCGGATGTTCTGTTCAATACTTACTGGATACGGTTTGAACGAGGGGAAACCACCTTTGATGGCGCCGTGGAGAACTCCAAGACGCTATTCGAAGCCGCAATCGACGCGGGGGTCTCCAAGATTGTCCACATATCGGTCTCGAACCCGTCACCCGATTCTCGACTGCCTTATTTTTCCGGCAAATGGCGAGTAGAAGAAGCGCTGAAAGGTTACGGGATTCCCTACGCCATCATCCGCCCTACTCTAGTCTTCGGCAAAGATGACCTCCTCCTCAACAACATCGCATGGGCTCTCAGACGCTTCCCGTTCTTCCCGATATACGGCGACGGCAACTACAAAGTGCAACCGATCTTCGCTGAAGACCTCGGCGAACTGGCGGTCCAAGCGGCGAACGCGGTCGAAAACTTCACCGCCGACGCCGCGGGTCCGGACACTCTGTCCTTTGATGCACTGCTCCGCCTGATGACATCGAAAATGCGCGTGTCCTGCGGTATATTGCGCACACCGCCGAGCATCGGACTCGCACTGACCAGCGTGATCGGACTATTGATGCGCGACGTAATCCTCACCCGCGATGAAGTCGATGGGCTGATGTCCGACTTGCTCGTATCCGATGCGCCACCCACCGGCACAACCCGTTTCGCCGACTGGTTAACCCGAAATGCAGACGATCTGGGTCGCAACTACCAATCCGAACTCGCTCGCAACTTTCGGCTTTAACATTTTGGGGCAGCCAGCGATCAACCACCGACCTCAATCACAAGTCTGCAATGGTCGCTCGTTCCCCACTCTGAGACACAACTGAGTGCGCGCGTGGAAATGCTCTCATGTAAACCCCGAGACGCGAAAACGTGATCCAGTTGCAGCTGTGCAGTGGTGGGCGACATTGAGTTGGACTTAAACGTCGGCACGTTCTTCGTGTCTTCTGGCAGATGTTCCGGCCGTGGGTCCGCCATTCGCCCGTTTGGGTACTGAGGACCCAGCCACTCAAACCCCATCACGCTAAATCTATCCCAGACTAGCTGTGCCCTTTTTCCGGTCCAACTGACTTTGTCATCTCGCCATCCTTAATCGAGATTGATATCGCCGGCTGCCAACACTCGGTGCGTGAACGGATCCTCGCGGCCGACAAAAAGCGATAATAGATCGGAGATGATTCGATGCACCGACGTGTCTGGCATTCCCGTCCACCGTTTCCTTCCTGGTGGCGGATGCGACCCCATCCAACGTCCGTACATCGAGACCACAGTGAACGGATCTATGTCTTTGTCTTTCGGTTTCACTTTCGCAGCGGCGATCGTGCCGATCCCGCTGACAGGTATGGTGCCGTCGGGCGGGTCGGCAACCGTTGGAAACTGCGTCAACCACTCAACGTCGACTCGATCGGACAGCTTGACGACGCGGCACCACCGGTCATAGAGATTCGACCAGTAGCGCCGGTGAGAACTCGAATATACCGCGTGCGAATCGTAGTGACCCCACGGACCGTACTCCACCGAATCCTTGAGATCCCACGGAGGGTCGACCGATTCTTGCAACAACGCGACATCCGCATCCATCTCCAACAGATCCCGCCACGGCTGCCTCCGTTTAGCAATGTTCCAACTCACGATCTTGATCATCCTGCACTCCTTTAGCATCAATCCGCGTTTGACATCTCGGCCTAAATCGATATCCGAGCCGATTCCCAAACATCTGCATTGAATCCGAATGTTGCGGTCATCTCTCACTCCCTACTTGACGACTCAGTTTCTTGTCCGAGACGATCAAACACCTACGTTGCAGTGCTATCACCAAATATTCTCCGCATCTCCATCCCTTCGCGCCAATCGCTCACGATCCGATCATCATGCTCAAACGCCAACTTCGGCATCGCATCCAACTCGAAAATCCGCGCTTCCGCCGTCTCATCTCCAGCCACCAACTGACCTGAAACCACATCCGCGTGATACACGACCAGTACCACTGCCTGACCCTCTTCGCTGTAAACACCGACAAGCTGTTTTACGGTCACCACCAGACCGCACTCTTCGAAAACCTCGCGCTCCAGCGCGCGCTCGAGCTTTTCGCCCCTATCCACGTACCCAGACGGGAAACTCCACTCGCCGATCTGCGGTTCTATCGCACGTTTCAGCAACACAATCCCATCGCCCATCGGGATGATCGCCGCCACCGCGACTTTCGGATCCGAGTAGATGATCCGATCACACTGCACGCACCGATGATGTCCACCGGCGACCGGTGTCAACGCGGGCAGTTCCGGATGATGGCCGGTCGTGTCGATCCCTTCCATCGCGATCCACATATCTGGATTGCTGAATGTCAATTGCCGGCTGTGGTATTCACTGTTCGACCACCAGTTTTCCGCTGAGGCTCAACCGGTAGATGCGACTTGGTTCGGCGTTGGTTTGTTCAGCGATTTCCGGCCAGGCCTTGATCAATTTCCAAGCGACATCCCAGTACGGCATACTATTCCACGCTCGGTTCAGGATCACCCAGGTCAGATTTGGTTGGCTGAGAATATCCGCCTCACTCCGCATCTTATCGCGAGTGAGAATCGACCAATTTTCGTTACTCTGCGCCAACCGACTGATCCACTGACGATCACTGTAACCTGACCACTTGCTGTCTCGCACGCTTACCACCTGACTCCCTGGATTGTCACGAGCGTGCAGGGCACTGATCGCGACTGCCAACCGATGCGGTAGATTCTCGTCCAATAGGTAGTTCATGCCTCGACAAGGGCGAGTCGCCGTTCCTTTTCGCGCTCAAATTCAAGCGCAATATTCACGGCTTCGGTGGAAACATCGTAGGTTAATGCCGCCGCCTGCAAGTCTCGCCCCTCGGCAAAGAAAGAATCTCTCAAGGTTTCGGTTCGAACGCGGTGCTTTGTCAAAATCGGGGACCCGAAAGCGTACGCCGGGTCAAGACAGATGTATCTAGGATCGAACCGCAACCCCCATTCGCCTATGGGGTACCATCGGATAGGTTCGTAACGATCGTAATCGATCGGTTCAAAAAGCGAAGGGTCGACCACCTCCTCGAACCCCCATCGTTTGCGATGTGAAACATTCTCGAAACCGATAGCAGTGTCGACGAACCCATCGTTGTCTTTGGAGACGATTCGCGGGTACGGGATGTCGTTGACGCTGATCGTAGCATCAGCCAAAATTCCTTTTCCGTCAATCTCGGACCATCCATCAGAATGATTCTCGATCCCGATACGGGTTTCGGCAAAAACCTCTGCCCCTTCGGTCAGGAACCGTCGGTCTGAGAATGGGTAATTGGTGTCGAAGCGCGTCCGCGCACGGCGAGCGGTTTCGGCGAGCACCGACAACTGAACTCCGGATTGATGGAACGAGTGGATGTTGCGGATCTCGAGCAGGTCTCCGAAAGACAGCACGTAGAACCTGCCAGTGCGCAGATCGCCGTTGGACGCTCTGGTTCCGCTACCCAATATCCGCTTGATCACCGCATAAACGAATTGCTTTTTCGCGCCGACCATGGCGCAGACTTCACTCGTCCGGTACATACCACTTTGTATACGCTCAATCGACAGGTCTCACCCTCCGACTTCTTTTTTGAGACGATCTGATCCACGTCGTAAACGATATCAGACATCGTTACCCGACAGCTTGCCAGATAGCCAAAGCAGTGTTTTGGTGTTCAAACTGTGAAACCTCGGGGTTGGAACGAACGTCATGTCTCCAGCTGGCCGTTTGATTATCGCTAGACAGAATCCCGTTTCCTCGATGCACTAACAAATGCCAAACTACCATCACGGCGCGAACGACGCATGAGGGACGATGCACACACGCGCTTAGACTCGTTTCGCTTCTCGCAACCAGTTTGGCGGATCTGACTGGCCCGAGCGCGATTCAAACCATCTCCGCGAAGACTGGCTTGAGTTTTGCACGTGCGGCGGTTTCTTTCTCGCCGTCCTGCGACTCGAATATGGGCATCTCTTCGTCCAAGTCTGCGTTCAGGTTATACAACTCGCCAGTTTCGTACAGCTTCCAGTCGTGATCGCGAACCATTCGGATGCGTCCTAGATCGGTACGATTCGCGGTCATCGGGTCGTAATGGAAGAAGATCCACTCTTTCGGGTCGCCTTTTTCGCCCTTGAGCTGCGCGTAGAACGATCGACCGTCGATCACATAGCTTTCCGGAGGTTCTGCGCCCGCGGCGTCCAACATCGTCGGGAGAAAGTCGGTTACGTCGATCAAGTCGGAGTTCACCACGCCGGCGGGCACAGTCCCCGGCATCTGAGCGATCAAAGGCACGTGCGTGCCGTGGTCGTTCGTCGTGCTTTTGCCGCCGCAAATCTCGTTGTGGCGGTGGACGATTGAGCAGACCTCTTGAGGTGAGCCGTTGTCGCCCGTGTAGATGACGAGCGTCTCTTCGCTCAATCCCTGTTCCGCCAGATAGTCCAGAAGCCTCCCGATCACTTTGTCGTGGTACTCCACCATGTCTTTGTAATAACGAGGATGCGCATCATCGCCGTCGTCTCGGAGTTCACCCCAAGTCCGCCCGCCGAAATTCTTGTTCGACTGCGGTTCGAATCCCTCCCATTCAGGGCTGTCCGGTGTCGGCTCGAACGGTCCGTGCGTCAACGCCATTGGCCAATAGACGAAAAACGGGTTGTCGTCGTCCTTTTTGCGCTCGATGAAATCGATGATGTAGTCGCAGAATAGATCGTCGCCGTACTCGTCTTTCGTGTCATCCCGATATGAGCCGTTCTCGTAGATGACGGGATCCTTGTACCGCGATCCTTTGTGTTCGGTGTGATGAGCGTGCCAGACACAAAACTCATCGAAACCGGCATCCTCAATCTTCTGACCCTTGTTCCGCATCTCCGGCATCACATCGGGCGGATTGTAGGAATACAGCTGCCACTTACCGGAAATGCAGGTGTTGTACCCAGCCTCGGTGAAGAGGTGCCCGAATCCCACTTCATCGGGTGGAAGCAATCCGAATCCGATGTAGTTGCGGAAGTTGTGCTTGCCCGTCATCAGCGCTACCCGTGACGGTGTGCACAACGGCAGCACGTGTCCTTGGTCGAACCGCATGCCGTTCGCCGCCATCTCATCCAGGCGCGGCGTCGCATACGAGGTTCCGCCATTGACTCCGATGCACTCGTACCCGAGGTCATCGGACATGATCATGATGATGTTCGGACGTTTCGAGGGCATGTTGTTCGTTCCTGCTTCAGACCATCTCCGCGAAGATGGGGTTGAGTTTCGCGCGCGCTGCTGCTTCATTCTCGCCGTCTTGGGATTCGTAGATCGGTATCTCCTCGTCCAAGTCGGCGTTTAGGTCGTAGAGCTCGCCAGTTTCGTACAGCTTCCAGTTGCGGTCCCGGACGAATCTGATACACCGCGCCGTGTTGCGTGCGCTCATCGGCTCAAAGTGGAAGAAGATCCAATCTTTCGGGTCGCCCTGTTCGCCCTGTAGCTGCGGGTAGAACGATTCGCCGTCGATGAAATATCCATCCGGGGCATCAACGCCGGCCGCGTCTAGCATCGTCGGCAAGAAGTCCGTCACATCGATCAGATCGTCGTTCACTGCCCCGGCGGGAATGGTGCCCGGCATCTGCGCGATCAAAGGCACGTGAGTCCCGCGGTCGTTGGTCTTGCCCTTGCCGCCGCAGATCTCGTTGTGCTGGTGTTGCATCGAACACACATCGTGCGGCGAACCGTTGTCGCCGGTATAGATCACTAGGGTGTCCTCGCTCAACCCTTGCGCCTCAAGGTGATCCAACAGCCGACCGATTACCTTGTCGTGATACTCGACCATGTCCTTGTAGAAGCGCGGATCGTCCGCGAAAGCGCCATCCTCTAGTTCCGCCCAAGTTCGGCCGCCGCGCGTCCGGTTTGTGGGCGGATCGAAATCGGCGAACTCCGGGCTGTCTGGCGATGGCTCGTGCGGCTTGTGCGTCAACGCCATCGGCCAATATACGAAGAACGGGTTGTCGTCGTCCTTTTTGCGGTCGATGAAGTCGATGATGTAGTTGCAGAACTCGTCATCGCCGTACTTGCCGTCGGTGTCGTCGCGATACTTCCCGTTCTGGTAGATGATCGGATCCTTGTAACGGGAACCCTTCTCCTCGGTCTGGTGCGCGTGCCAGACGCAGAATTCATCGAAACCCGCGTCCTCGATCTGCTGCCCTTTATTCCGCATCTCCGGCATCTCGTCTGGCGGGTTGTAGGAATAAAGCTGCCACTTGCCAGAGATGCAGGTGTTGTAACCGGCGTCTGAGAAGATGTGCCCGAACGTCACCTCATCGGGCGCGATCAGACCGAATCCGATGTAGTTGCGGAAATTGTGCTTGCCCGTCATCAACGCGACCCGCGTCGGTGTGCAAAGCGGCAACACATGCCCCTCGTCGAAGCGCATCCCATTCGCTGCCATCTCGTCGAGGCGAGGCGTCGCGTAGGATGTACCACCGTTGACGCCGATGCATTCGTAGCCGAGATCATCGGACATGATCATGATGATGTTTGGTCGTTTTTCTGACATAGCGTTTCTCCCCTGTCAAACAATAACACTACCGACGCCAAAGGCGCGATTTGCTCGGCGTGTCTCTATACAATCGCAAACAATGTCCAGACATATCTCGGCGAAGCAGGAAAACCATGACTAACCGAACTCCAGTAATCGATGTCCAAGTCCACGCCTACGAGCGCGATCGACCCGAACGCCCTTGGCACGACGTCCTCGCCGGTCCCGAAGAGGTGACCGGTGATGACATGGTAGCGGCGATGGCAGACGTCGGAGTCGACGGCGCGCTCCTCGTTTCGCCGTTCTCGATGTACCAGTACGACGCGAGCTACGCGCTGGAGGTCTACGAAAAGCATCCCGGCAGTTTTGGTCTGATCCGACCGTTCGATCCCGATTCCGACACGATCGAGGCAGAGATGGAGGATTGGACGAGCCGGCCCGGTGTCGTCGGCGCGCGCATCATGCTCGCTCGAATCGAGATCGAGGCGAATCACCCCGGCGTCAATCGTATCCTCACCGCCGGCGCCAAGGCAGACGTACCGATCAACGTCATGTGCTCCGGGAAGTTGGGCATCTTTCGCGAGATGGCGCGCAACCATCCGAACACCCAACTGGTCATCGACCATCTTGGACTTGCCCAGCCGTACGAACCACCGGCGCCCGACGATGCATGGTCCGACCTGCCCGAAGTTCTAGCGTTGGCTGAATTCGACAACGTCGCGATCAAGATTTCCGGTGCATGCACCCTTTCGAAGGAACCGTTCCCCTATCCCGACATCTGGGAACCGCTAGGGCAACTCTTCCGCGTCTACGGTTTCGACCGATGCATGTGGGGAACCGACTGGACGCGAGCCGTCAACCTGCTCACCTACCAACAAGGCGTAGAAGCCTTCCGTGTGACCGACGAACTCAGCGACGCCGAACGTGCGACTTTGATGGGCGGCTCCCTCCAAAACATCTACAAATGGTCACCGGCTACCGCGAGTTAACTACGCTTCCGAGCGGTCATTCTCCGTTTAGACGGGTCTAGAGATGCCGAAAACCGCGTTGATAATCCGCCACGACGAATTTGAGACGCTCGGTGGCAACTTCACGACGGTATTGGAAGAGCGCGGATTCGAGATGAGGGAATTGAACGTTTTCGAATCCGCTCCTACATTCGACGAATTTCGACCTCCGCCGACGAGTGACCTAGACCTCATCATCGCTCTCGGCGGCGCGCTGTCTGCCAACGACGACTACCCAGCGATCCATGCCGAACGCGACTTTTTCGCTGACGCGATGGCGTCCGAGATACCGGTTTTCGGCGTGTGTCTCGGCGCGCAGATCATGTCTCGAGCGCTTGGTGGCAAAGTTCAGCCGACTGGGGGCTACGAATTTGGGCTAAGGAAAATCTGGATCACGGAGCAAGGTGCAGCAGATCCGGTTTTCGGCAAAATCCGCGTTCCATTGGTGCCGATGCTTCACGGCGAGTGCTTCATTGTGCCGAGCGGTGCCGTTGAACTCGCATTCGGCTACATGTTGTGTCGCGACGGCACATTCAGGCGACAGAGCCTCGCGTTCCGATACCGCGACTCGTATGCGTTCCAGTTCGAACCGCAACTCACGCTCGAGGAGTTGCGAGTTTGGAATCGTGAGCTAGCCGGCGATTACGAACTGATGGGCCCGCAGTTCGACGCGGAATCTGAAGCCGCGACGCATCTTCGCGAGTTCACCAACTACGCGCCGATCTATGAGGCTCAATCGCGAGAGATGCTGATCGCATTTCTCGAGAATGCGGGGCTAGTTCAAGACGGGCGCGCTGGCGAGTAGTCTACGCCTCGCTTGACGATTTCGTCCATCGTCGAGGGTTCGATGAGGACGGTGGTCTTGACGGCGGCGGTGCCCGCGGCGGAAATTCGCAAGGATACTGCCCCAGCTGCCACCTCGTCCGGGAGTTCGGCGATGATGTATGCATCGTCACCTCCGAACGCGTAGTAGAAGGACTCCAACTCGCCGCCAACACTAGACAACAGCTCTCTGACCGCTTGTTCGCGATGCGATCCGCCTACCTGCAACAGGCCGTTCACGCCTTCGTTGGTGTAGGACACGTCAAACTTGTACTTCGGCATTGTCTCTCCCTTCGCAACACCAGTCATGACAACCAGCATCAGCATTTATCTGGATACGAAATACCATTCTAAATCCGGGACGTTCCAGCAATTGCTCGCATGGAGCGGAAGGTTAGGCTTAAGTATGCCTCGCGGCGGCGACTACTCGTACCATCCCGATCCGAATATCAGCCCGTCATGAAGCACGACCCACGTATGCTTTTGCTCGAACTCCCCCGTCTCTGGATTGATCCGTACGTAGTTCACCCAGGTGCCACTATCGGTGGCCGCCATCAGGTCGGGCCCGTACAGCCTTCCCTCAGGGTCAGTCAGGGTGCTGACATCGAGCCCTAGACGTTGAGGGTCGTAGTGAGCCGCCATGCGACCGTCATGGCCGACGATGAATATATACCACTGCCCATCTGCACTTACCTTGGAGTTGTAATAGGCGAGCGTGTCCTCACGCCCGATGGCATCGTATAGGTCAATGGCTCTGGCTACAAAATTCTTCGTATATCCCGGGGCATCCGACTTCTGGATTCCGCGCTCATACCAACCCGAGCCGAAGGTCAGACCATCGTATTCAACCGACCAAGAATGTTTCGCTTCGACTATCCCGGATACTGGATTAGGAAACTCGAAACTGAACCAGGCTCCATCCTCATCGGCAACCGACACGATAGCCTCTCCAGCGGGGTAGTTATTTTGGGCTACAGCCTCCGATGCTGGGCGTCCAACGAGGGCCGGAATGACAGCGTGCGCCAGCATTATATCGTTCTGATCCAGAATGAAAACGTACCACTGACCATCAACACTCTCCTTGCTGTTGTAGTAGTCGATAGCGGCATCGAGACCTTCTGAGTCATATCTGCGGATCGCCTCCTTCACGAAGTACTGGGTGTACTCGTCGGGTTCCCACTTGGGTGGAACGGGCTCCAACTCTTCCTGCATACCCGCGATTAAAGCCTCGATCATCGCATCATCGATAGCCATAGACTCTCCGGCGGGACCTGGTGGACCAGCAGGTCCGGTCGGGCCAGCCGGACCCTGCGGACCGGGCGGACCAGTCTCACCTTGGCAAGCGGCCATCGACATAATCAAAACGGCGGCAAGAATAGCCACTATCGATGTGAGCATCTTCAATCTTCCATTCGGGTTTATCAGTTGTAATTTTGGCCGCGCTTCGCGTCGAAACATAACTGATAGATTCTATGCTTCGCGCTTATTTCAGACGGAGTGTGCATTCGAGACTCCGGCAAAGCCACAGTCATTAACGCGCAGGCAACACGAGCGAACGTCCGCAGGAGAAGGAGGAAAAAGATGGTGGGCCCGGACGGATTCGAACCATCGACCTCTACTTTATCAGAGTAGCGCTCTAACCGACTGAGCTACGGGCCCACGTGCCACCTGACGTGCATCAGGCAACATACCGACAATTCTAACTGATGGAAAACCGTGGCTTCCTTGTCGAACCATCACTGGGGCATCTGCCTCACGTCGGAGCGGGATGACCCAATCGATCGCGTGGTACCCTAACCCAATGCAAACCACAAAACCGCGTTCATTGCTCTCAACCGCATCCTGGGCGATCTACGACTTCTCGGACACCATCTTTTCGGCGTCGATCCTGACGTTTTACTTCCCGCTGTGGGTGACGGAGGACAAAGGCGGCACCGACACTCATCTCGGACTCGCGCTGTCGGCGTCGATGTTGATCGTCGCGCTGACCGGACCGTTTCTTGGCACGCTATCTGACCGTCTCAATCGGCGCGTACCACTGCTCGCGATGAGCGTCGTTTTTTGTGCCGTATTCACCGCGCTGATCGGCGCCTTTGGCGGCTTGACCACCGGTTTGCTGCTGTTCATCGCGGCAAACTTCATGTACCAGACTGGCATCATCTTCTACAACTCGCTCATCATCAACGTCAGCTCCGAAGGCGGGCGCGGCATCGTTTCTGGCATTGGAATCGGTGCCGGATACATCGGCTTGATAGCCGCGTTCCTAATCATGCGACCGATCGTCGATGACTATGGCAACCAAGCCGCATTCCTTCCGACCGCCGGGCTGTTCGTCCTTTTCGCCTTGCCGTTGATACTCATCGTCAAGGAACCCGGAGCACGCGGGCACGTAGACAAAACCCTTTTCCAGAACTCCTACCGCCAGCTCTACGAAACCTTCCACCGAGCTCGCGAGCACGTCAACCTGTTCCGATTCCTTGTTGCTCGTTTCCTGTACATGGAAGCGATAAACACCGTGACTTCGTTCTACGTCTTGTACTTGATCAACGTCGGCGGATTCGACGACACCGAGGCGCAGACCATGATCATCGCTGTCGTGGTCATCGCCATCTTCGCGTCTTGGGCGACCGGCTTCCTAGTTTCCAAATTCGGCCCGAAACGCGTTCTGACCACCGCGCTAATTGGATGGAGCGCGCTCGCGGTCGTAGCCGTCGTCGCCGATGCCAAATGGACCTTCTGGACGATCGCAATCATCATGGGCGTCTTCTGGGCCGGACCTCAAATCTCCGATCGCGTGCTGCTCACCTATCTCTCGCCAAACGGGCAAGTCGGCGAGTTCTTTGGACTGTTTCAGATGTCGGGGCGTCTCTCCGCCGTAATCGGCCCCGCGCTTTGGGGGTTGACGATCTGGGCGCTGTCCGAAACGGGCGAACTCGCCTACCGAGTGGCACTCGCCACCCTCGCAATCTTCCTGATCCTAGGCTTGCTCGTGCTACGCGGCGTCAAGGTGACCCGCGAGGATTCCGACCTAGACGTGATCGAGCCGGGGGAGGTTGTGGAAATACACGATTCCAGCCCAACGTGATGAACGCGCAAGCGAAACCACCTGATTTGCGAGCGATATCCGTACCCGCGGATAGCAGGGTCGTTCATGAGGGGCAACGTCAACCACCAGCTGCAACGACAACCGTGAACTGCAACGTCATTCCGGCGGAAGCCGGAATCCATAGGGGATTGAGTCGGATCTCGGAATAGGTTTGAAACTGGAAATTTATCTCATGCGACCGAGTTACGTCTACATGCTCGCTTCCAAACGCAACGGCACTTTGTATATCGGGGTAACTTCCGATTTAGTTCAACGGATTTGGCAACACAAAAACGACGTGGTCGAGGGATTCACCAAACGGTACCGCGTCCATACTCTGGTTTGGTACGAAGAGCATGGGTCAATCCAAGACGCGATTCAGCGCGAGAAAAACATCAAAGAGTGGAAACGCGCTTGGAAGATCGAACTCATCCAGCAATCGAATCCGTCTTGGCGCGATCTATATTCGGACATCATTTGATGTCTAGCCCTGACGCGCAACGGCGTTACCAAGATTAGCTACTGCCGTTCCTCGCCCCTCTGGATTCCGGCTTCCGCCGGAATGACGTTGCCTGTACCCGCAATAACACGTCTCAATAAATCCCCGGGAACAGCCGGTACTTCACTCGCTGTTTGTACTCGTTCCACTTCTCGGTCCCGTACTTCTCCTCGCACACCTTGTCGTCGTCGAATTGGCGCCAGGTGAACAGTGACACGATGAAGATCATGTACGTCCATGCCCACAAGTTTGTGGGGTAGCCGAACACCAAGGCGACCGACAACGCGAGGAATCCCTCGCCCATGTAGTTGAAGTGCCGGGCGACGCCCCAGATGCCGCTGTACAGAATCTTGCGGTCGCCGGCGACGATGTATTTTTGCTCGATGATGCCCAAGAACTTGCGATCGGGCCACCGCTTGAACCAGTACTTCTGCAAGTTGCCGGCGCGCGAGATGCTCCATCCGAACAGGAACAGCACAATCATCGCGCCGAGCAGGATGTTCGAGACCATCGGCGAATAATCGGGGGCGGGATGCACCGCCATCCCCCACATCGGCAGGATGTACAGCCAGCCGTAGATGATGAGACCGCCCCAGATCAGCTTGAAGCCGAGATTCTCGTGGATCAGGTCGTAGGTGTAGAGCTGGACGCGCTCAAATATGAAGTAGTCGAAGATGTAGAAGGTGAAGAACGCGGCGTAGACGTAAACGCCGAGGTTGGCGTTGTCGCCGTGAAGATCGTGATGGTACGCCGCGCCGGACAGCGCGTTCAGCACCAGCATCGTACCGCCAACGACGTAAAGATACATCTTGAAGTCGACGCGGTTGTTGATGAATGAGTGCTCTAACGCCCGGCCGTGCCACCAAGCCAGAAACCAGTTCTTCTCCTCGCCTTGCGGCTGGCTCCAGAACGCGATGGTCGCAAAGATGGCGCACAGGACCGTTCCGCCGGCAACCGCGTACACCGAAGACTTGTAGAACCATTCGCGCTCCAATCCGAACGGCTCAATCGCCCACACGGCGATCGCGATCAAAAATATCACCAAACCGTTGAGGCGATAGTCCCTAGGTGCGCCAGTTTTCGCGTCGATGACGTAACCGGGCACCCGCCTCGCCGGGATGACCAGCTGCGCCACGAAAAACGCGATAAAGACCGCCAACGGGGTGAGGAACCCGGCGATCGCTCCCATTGCGGAAAGCTCGAATAGATGACTGATACCAAGCCATTCAATCACGACGATTTCACCTTTCTCCAGAGACGCAGTCTCCAACGCGCCCATTGGTCAGGCTACAGAATAACCCATCCGCGACTGCGCGCAGCGTAAGCAGGAGCCGCTCCGTCAACTGACTGATTACCTCATCAGTAAATCCCGGGGATGATGCGGTACTTGACCTTTGCCTGGTACTCAGCCCATTTTTCATCGCCGTACTTCTCGGCGCAGAGCCGATCATCGTCGCGTTGCCGCCAGGTGAAGAGCACGAGAACGTAGATGACGTAGAGCCACGCCCACATGTTGGTGAAGAAGTAGCCGAATGCCAAAGCCATCGCGACGGCGTAAAACAACTCTCCGAGATAGTTGAGATGCCGGGCGAGCCCCCACATTCCGCTGTGCAAGATCTTCCGATCCCCGGCTTGAATGTACCGCGGCTCGATCAAACCCAAAAACTTACGATCTGGCCAACGCTTGAACGTGTACTTCTGCATGTTGGCGCCACGCGAGATGATCCAACCCATCAGATACAGCGCTGGCGTGCCGATCAGCAAGACGTACGTCCACAGGTCCGAGAGGTCTGGAGCCGGATGCGCCGCCATTCCCCACAGCGGGATGATGAACAGCCAACCGTAGACCATCAGTCCGCCCCAGAACATCTTGAAGCCCAAGTTTTCGTGAATCACGTCGTACGTGTAGAGCTGCACCCGCTCGAAGATGTAGTAATCCACTACGTACCACGTCCAGAACGCGGCGTACAAGATGACGCCGGGGTTGAAATCATCACCGTACTGTTTGTAGTTGTACGCCGCGCCGGACATTGCGTTGAGGGACAACATCGTCCCTCCCACGACATAGAACCACATCTTGATGTCGACCCGCTCGTTGAAGAACGATATCTCCCGAACTCGTCCGTGCCAAAGCGCTAAGAAACGGTTCTTGACCTCGCCTTCTGGGTACCGGAACACGGCAATCAACGAGAAGATGAAAGTGAAGACCGTACCGCCAGCCACTGCGTACAGCGACGATCGGTAGAACCAGTCGCGCGGCATACCGGTCAACTCGAACCACCAGACCAAGACGGCGATCGCAAAGACCAGAATCCCGTTCAAGCGGTAGTTTCGTGGCTCGCCCGTCGCCGGATTGATCACGTAACCCGGCACCCGTATCGCCGGCAGGACCGCTTGCGCCACGAAGAACACCACGAAGATCGCCAACGGCGTGAAAAACGCCGCGGTGGCTTCCATTGCCGATAGCTCTGTCAGGTGCTCAATGCCGAGCCACTCGATCATGGCGGGGTGCCCCTTGCGTTGAAATCATTGAAACGTCGGACATGGGCAAAGACTAACTCAATCATGCGACACCCGTTGACTCAAGAGCGGACCTGCTCCGCTTTGGAGTACCTCGCGAACCGACCTCTCAATCAAATCTCGAGGGACTTCACCCTTGTTGCGACTCTATCCAACCTTGACCACAACGGTATCGAACATCCGGTCATGCCATCCCCTACCACGATCATCCATCGCCATCCATACATGATTCGCTAGCGTCAAAACCGCCGCAACTCCCCATCCCCAGATCAACCAAAAGACTTGCACCGTGCCAAGCAAGTTCGAGTTAAGCATTCCGGCAACAACGAACAGGAACGGCACCGGCAAAAAGATCGCAAACAGCAAAGGGCTACCCAAAAACAGCCTCGCCAACGCGCGGACCCTACCGATCCGGTTCCCATCGGTAGCCACTATTCGCAGCCCAAACAGACGATGTCCAAACGTGTCCCCTTTCGACGAAACCCTGATCCCCGTTGCTACATGCCCAAAAATCATGACCACGACCGCCACTGGCAACCCGAAGTAAACGAGCCCTGCCGTGAAATTCACTTGAAACGAATACTCACCCCTAACCACCAATGCGGCAATGGTCGCGAATCCCGTTCCCGCCAACACACCCCAACTTAGCGCCATGATCCAATCCACGACGCCCGCCGCCAACCTTCGCCAAACCAATCCAAAATCCCAGACCATCACGCTAGCCAAAAGAATCACGGACTGAACTCACCGACAGTCCTGCCTCCCGGCGTTTTCGAGGTCGACAACGATCTCGACGGGCGCGTTACGTGCGACGATCAACACCAGATCATCTTTGTCGGAGGTGTTGACCGGCTGGTGGTTCGAGTCTGGCGGGACGTAGATGAAATCTCCAGGGGTGATCGGCTCTTCGATTTCAAGGTCTTTGCCGTGCAGAAACAGTCCCTCGCCGCTGACGATGTAGATCGCCGACTCGCAGTTGACGTGGTAGTGCGCCGTCGAACAACGGCCCGGCGGAACCGTCGCAATCGCCAGATGGATGCCCGTCGATCCAGTCAATGCCTCCGAGACACCCGCGAGCCGCGTCATCGCACCGCTCGCAATCTCTACTTCAAGATTGTCGCCCTTTGTGATTACGCAAGGGTTATGCGTGTTGTGCGGATTTGTCACGCCAGATTGAACCCTCACATCACCACGACCGAGCGCAGCACCTCGCCACGTTCCATCTTGTGGAATGCCTCTTCGACGTCGCCGATTTCTATCGACTCCGACACGAAGCTGTCCAGGTCGAGACGTCCTTGCATGTAGAGGTCGATGTACATCGGAAAGTCGCGTGTTGGCAGACAATCGCCGTACCACGACGACTTCAACGATCCACCGCGTCCGAAAACCTCGATCATCGGCAGCTCGATCTTCATCTCTGGATTCGGTACGCCGACTAACACCACCGTCCCCGCAAGGTCGCGGGCGAAGAATGCTTGTTCGTAGGTCTGCGGCAATCCCACCGCTTCGATGCAGACATCCGCGCCGTTGCCGTCGGTGATGCCTTGAATCGCCTCCACCGCGTCGGTTTCACGCGAGTTGACGGTGTGCGTCGCGCCGAATCGCTGCGCCCACTCCAGTTTTTGGTCATCGATATCGACCGCGATGATCGTGTGCGCGCCGGCCAGCTTTGCGCCGGCAATCGCCGCATCGCCGACACCGCCACATCCGAACACCGCGACGGAATCGCCGCGCGACACTCCGCCGGTGTTAATCGCCGAGCCGAGCCCGGCCATGATTCCGCAACCGATCAATCCCGCCGCTTTGGGGTCGGCGTCAGGGTTGACCTTAACCGCTTGACCAGCGGCAACCAGCGTCAACTCTGCGAACGCGCCAATGCCAAGTGCCGGAGAAAGCGGCGTACCGTCTTCCATCGTCATCTGCTGGGACGCGTTTAGGCTGTCGAAGCAGTACCAAGGACGTCCGCGCTGACACGATCGACAAGTCGTGCATGGTGCGCGCCAAGCGATGATGACGAAGTCGCCGGGTGCCACGTTGTCGACGTTGTCGCCGACCTTTTCCACGATTCCTGCCGCTTCGTGGCCCAGGAAATAAGGGAATTCATCGCCGATCGCACCTTCGCGATAGTGCAGGTCGGTATGGCAAACACCGCTCGCCTGCACGCGTATCAAAGCCTCGCCCGGTCCCGGGTCTGGCACCAAGATCGTTTCGAGTGTAACTGGCGCGCCTTTCGCCTTGGAAGCTACTGCTTGAACCTTGTTCATTTCAAACCCTGATGCCTTTCTTTCCTTTTCGCCTACATATCGCAATCGGGATTATACGGCATACCGAGATTCGATACCCCAAACAAGCAGAATCGCCCCCGCGCATCTCGAGTGGTCGCAACGAGAATGGCGGGGGCGGTAATGGTTGAGGGCTAATAGGAGGCTTGGCCCTCAGAAATCCGAGCGGACCGGGCGGTTACTCCATCAGCGCCGGGACCGCGGTGAGGCTTATCACACCGGCAATGGCCACTAGGACGTAGACCAGTCGCGTGAAGCCGTTGGTCTCGCCGAACTTCAGATTGCCGCCGATGAATGCCACCAAGTCCCACTTGAACAGACCGACCAGGCCCCAGTTCAGCGCACCTACTACCGCTAGAACTATCGCGATTACCTGAATGATTTCCATCTGGATTCCTCCTTTAGACTTGTGAGGGGATATAAGATATATATAACATCATGCTTCATTATTGAAGAATATACACAACATCAATCGCTAGCCCAGTTCCGAGACACCACACATGGTCACGAAAGCATCAATCGCCGAGGTCCGAAGTCGGTACGTCAACGCCGCGATTCTCGGCGACGCATCCCTAGCGAGGTCGGTCATCCAGCAAGCGACCGACGGTGGCGTCACGCCGTGCGAGGTCTACTTGAGCGTTCTGGCTCCCGCACAGGTCAAACTCGGCGACCTTTGGCACGCCGGCAAGATCAACATCGCTCAAGAGCATCTCGCAACTTCTATCACGATGCAGCTGATGGACCTGCAACGGCAGGCGATGAAACCGCGCAATCCCATCGGTCTGCGAGCCGTCGTCACGCCGGTCGAGGGTGACATGCACTTCATCGGTGCGAGGATGTTTGCCGACTTGCTCATCATGGACGGTTGGGATGTCGATTTCTTCTGGAACCCAGCGCCGGCTGACGACCTCGTCGAATATGTGCAACAGCGACGCGTTCATCTGCTCGCGCTCGCGTCGACCGTGCCGGAGCAGCTGCCAAACGTCGTGAGCGTCTGCGATCAACTTCGCTCCCTCGATCCGCCGCGCCCAAAGACGCTACTCGGCGGTGCCGCGTTGAACACAACCGGAGTCGATATCCACTCACTAGGGGTCGACGCCATCGCAAACGACTTAGGCGAAGCCGTCAAACAGGCGCGGGAGCTCGTCGGATACCGCGAAGAACCGCCGACGCTGGAAGAACAGCTCATTTTCATCGGCCGCAACGTCCGCGCCGCGCGCACCCAGTCCAAACTGACCCAGAAGCAACTCGCTGAAGCCGCTGATCTCGACCGCACCTACATCAGTCTCGTCGAACACGGCAAACAGAACCCGACCATCGCCGCCCTCCTACGCATCGCCGATGCCGTCCAAACCCCCATCAGCGACCTCCTCAGTCACTCTTGAGTGACCAGACCGCAACAGCCCGTTCCCTGAACCACGCCCGCGAATCCCTTGCGGACTGCCTGACGAATGCCTTATTCCGTACGCCGAGATTCTTAACATTTCGGTTAAGGGAACAAAATCCGTCTCGCGCACGTCTTCTTCTCAAGTCGAGAGGAGAAAAACCAAATGACCAAGCACTTCCAACCTGACCTGATCGCAATCAACACACGCCGTCTCTTGCACATCGCCGCGCTGATGATGCTGTGCGCCGTTGCTGTTGGCATCGCCGCCTGCGGAGATTCGGGCGATTCCGCCGAGACCGAGGTCCAGGCCGCGCCGACCATCGCGCCTACCGCGACGCTGGAACCCGAACCGGTTCACGACGATCATGATGACGACGCAGTCGAAGCACCCGCGGCCGACGACGCTGACCACAGCGATGGCGAATCAAACGAAGAGTCAAAGTCCGACGACCACGATTCCGACGCCGACGACAGCACCGTCAGCACGTCGAATCAAGTCACCGGATCAGATTCGTTCGGTTGGTCGCAGAACGAAGCGTTGCGCGGCGCCGAACCGCTGAACCTCGTCGATTGGACGCAACTGCCAACGCTATCGCTCGGCGCCCTCGACGCGAGCGGCGTCCTCGAGGATGGCACAGTGCTTTTCGATCCCACGGTCGGTGAAGGCGCGGCGTTTGCCATCTACCACGTCAACTACGACGATGAACCGATGCTGGTGATCCTGCCGAATCTCGGGCCGATGTCGATCTGGGACACCGACCTCACCGTAGCCGAGATGGACTACGAGTTCGAGGCAGAATCTTTCACCTTCACCGCATACTCGCCCCTGTTTTTCGACGCCACACCTTCAGACTTGAAACTCCACGTCTACGGTTTCGACAGCGACGGCAATCCCGCGCTTCTAGCCGTTAGCGACATCGGGTTCGGCGACGGGATCATGACCGAACCGGCAGAACCGGCGCATGACCATGATCACGAAGACGGCGAAGACTCTTCGTCGGCGTCATCCGACGAAGCCAAAGACGATCATTCAGAGCCTAACGGCGAAGACGTAGTGGTGAGTAACGAGAATCAAGTATCCGGCGGATACGCGTTTGAGTGGACCGAGAACCAGGCCCTAGTTGATGCCGAACCGCTGGATGTGGTCACATGGACCTCCGGCCCGACGCTCGGGCTTGGCGAACTCTATGGCGAAGGCACGCTAGACATCGACGCGGTGCTCTTCGACCCGAACGTCGGCGATGGCGCCGCGCTCGCCGTCTACCACGTCAACTACGACTCCGATCCCATGATCGTACTGCTGCCGAGCCTCGGTCCGACGATGATTTGGGAAACCGACCACACCGTCGCCGAGATGGACTACGAAGTAGACGGACGGAACTTCACCTTCCGCGCCTACTCGCCCCTCTTCTTCGACGGCAACGCCGCCGACATCAAACTCCGCATATACGGCTACGACCAAAACCACAACCCATCCCTCCTAGCCATCAGCGACATCAACCCGCAGTAATGGCGGTTTCCCCCCTTCGTACCGCAAGTTCCCCCCTTCGCACAGCGTAAGGGGGGCTAGGGGGGATGCCCTAGTAGGCGTTCCACAAGCGGCGTCCGTCAAATTGCCTGCCTGGGCATTCCCCGCTCACATCGCTTTGCTCGTTCGCGCCCCCTTACGCTGAAGCTAAGGGGGCGTACTGACATCACGCATCCCTTAGGGGCACCCCCTTGTGGGTGCCCTATGGACGCTTCATGCGTAATTCGCGCCGTTTCAGTTATCATCCCGAGCTCACAAATTGTCATTCTGAGCTCATGAATCGTCATTCCGAACGTAGCGAGGAATCTCTCCGCAACTACCCCTTCGTACCGCAAGTTCCCCCCTTCGCAAAGCGTAAGGGGGGCTAGGGGGGATGCCCTGGCAGGTGTTCCACAAGCGACGCCCGTCAAATTGCCTGCCAGCGCATCCCCCGCTCACATCGCTTCGCTCGTTCGCGCCCCCTTACGCTGAAGCGAAGGGGGCGTACTGACACCCACCAAACCGCCGGGCCCGCGCGCGCCTAGTTCTCCCCCACCGCGTCCTCTACCAATGCTCTCAAATCCGCCTCAATCCCTTCCCATTTCTGATTGAGATTCAACGTGTAAACCCAAAACGGATGACCATCGATCTTCGTCCGAAAATCGAGGTCGTGTTTGGTTGTTTGGGCGTATAGCAGAATGCCGGTCGCGCCGCGGTGATTGGTACCGCGATGGTCTTGCGATGCAAGATACGCGTACATCTGGTAAAGGTTGCTGGAATGGACCGTCGGAGTGCCGAAGCGTTCCGAGACGACCGAACGGTACCACTTGGTGTCGGCTACTACGATCTTCCCGGATTCTCGGTGCGTCAATACGATGTCGGGACGCATCGTCGGCAACCTCGCATCACCAATCGATTCCGATCCAGTTTCGTTCCACCGTTGCTGCGTTTGCGAAGCGACGTTCCAACCCCTTCCCTGCAACTCGATCATGCAGAAGTTCGCGACGAACTGCTCGAAAATCTCGTTTTCCCTCTGTTGGACCCAGTCCCGGAAATCATCACTCACATCATCTTCCGAATCCATCGGCATTTTGGGCATGTAAAGCATCTCACAGACGCGCAACATCAGTTTGTATTCACGTTCGTTCGGACCGAGTTTTTGCATCTCGTTCGAGATCAGCGAACGGTCCAGTTCAACCCGATCGATGCCGTCCATCGTCCGAACCAGTCGTTCGACATCGAATTTCAGCGCATTGATTTGATCGTTGTTCAATCCTTCGAAACCGCTTCGTGATTGCCGTTGCAAAGTCGTCGCGATGATCTGGTTACGAGGGACATTCAGCGAGTACTCTTGATATTCGCAGTGCAGTTGACCCTTGTACATCAACAGGTCGCTCAACGTCCGATTGAAATCGATACGCCCTCGGACCATCTTCAGCGGCTCGGATCGGTCAACGTAGTCACCCCGCAAGCCGCGTCTGATCTGACGGTTGGTTAGTTCGACGAGAATCCGAGTCAACAGTTCTCGCAGGTTAGGCGCCGACTCCCATTTCGCATCGAAAAGTCCTTCCAGCTCCACCAAATCCCACGCGTACAGCAGCATGTGCCACCAGTTGCGGACGGGAATCCTGTCCGTGTTTCGTTCGTTGCCGGAGTTTCGTTCATTTTCGGCAACGTACGGGCGCGCCTGTTGAGTCGTCATTTCGAACCGCGCGTTCTACCCTAGATCAAGCATCATCAAGTTCATCTCTGGATATTCCCAAATTCTTGATGATATTCAGTGGCGTGCCGGTCCTAAGGTCCCGATTGCCATGGCGCGGAATCGTCGCCGTGGAACCCGTTTTGTCATTTGCCCAAATTTCATGGCTGCCGCGTGCCTGACGTACTCGCACACAACCAAGCCTTCTGAGTTTGCGGGTGAGTTCACTATAGGTCAAACCGAAACCTCGAGGACGCGCGGCTCCGTATAGGACTCCTCTTCGGCCGGTACCAACGCAAATCCAGCAGGAAGTTCATACCCCCGCTCACGGTATACGCTGATAGTCTCGGTCACAACGGATCTCAAGTTATCGATCGTTTCTTCTTCGGAATCTCCCCAAGCTACACAGTTCGGGAACGACGGCACCTCAGCCATGTACTTGTCAGGTTCGGTGGACTCCGACGGATCATACAGCACACATCGCAGGCGATAGTACTTAGCTTTGGTGGTCATTGCGATACTCCCCAAGGTTGAGATTCAATCACAATCCTACTATCCCGTGCTAGCTAACGTCTGGGAGCAACTTATCCGCCTCTCTGTTCGCCGTGTCTGGCGCGTCGAACCAGTACTCCCTCAGCAGCGGTCGAATCTCGTATTCGATAACGTCGGCGTACCACTCCTTCCATCCGCCGGATGGACCGTCTGGCGGCGGGCAGAAGAACGAGTGCCCAACGGCGTAGTTGTGGTCCAATGACGGGTCTTTAGCGATCGTCGTGTTCAACGCTTGCATTTTGGCGTTGATGTCATCTTGCATCGCCGACGGCATCATGGTCTTGTCGCGCAGCCAATCCGTGAACACCTTTTTGCCGAACTGCGGCTCCAAGTCTACGAAACCGAACCGACGCCGCATCGCAACGTTCATGCCCGTCAGCGAACGGTCGGCGAGGTTCATCGTGCCGATGATGTAGACGTTCTCCGGCACGAAGAACGTGTCGAATTTCTCGGTGCGATGCTGCAACTTCACGCCGAACTCTGGCTTCCGTTTGTCCGCTTCAATCAGCATCAGCAACTCTCCGAAAACTCGGCTCAGATTGCCACGATTGATCTCGTCGATCAGCACGACATGCTTGTTTTCGGGGTCGTTTTGTGCCTTTTCGCACACTTCCAAGAACGGACCATCTTTGGGTTCGAAAACCATCTGTCCGCTGTCCTCATCCACTGCGGGTCGGAATCCACCGACAAAATCCTCATACGAGTACGCCTGATGAAACTGAACGCTCGTGATGCGCTGCTCAGTCCTCTCGCCCATCAACAGGTACGCCAACTTCCGACCGATGAACGTCTTGCCGACACCCGGCGGGCCCTGCAGGATCAGGTTCTTCTTCATCCGCAGGAGGCGCAACATGCTCTTGATTTTTTGCGTATTTAGGAAGACATCTTCTTTAATCATGGCTGTGATGTCATACTCCGCCTTTTCACCGTTGCCGTCGTTCTTGACGGAGGCGTCATCCCGGATGATGCCGTTCGCACGCAACACGGTTTGCTGGACTTCATCAGATACAATACGAACCGTTATTTGGGGCGGCAGCAAATGACTGGGTATGAGCAATTTCTGTTTGCTTGCGTCAGACCAACGTATCTTGCGGCTGTTTGTGTAAGGACTTTCCTTTTCGAGATATGGGCGAGAGATCACCATCCCGTGATGGGTTTGTTCGTCGCCCGGCATAACAACAAAGTCGCCTATTTGCACATTAAGCACAAAGTCGTCCAACTGTGAGACGTTTTGCCCCACACTTTGAGCCGAATCATGCGGATGATGCTCCTGGTAGACCTTACGTAGTTCCCGTTTCGTACCAATCGTAGACAAATCAACATGTTGCAAGTCGAACGCGATGCCGACTCTGTTTTGGACAAGAAATTCTTGAACAGCGTGCCGTTTCTGGCCACCCCGAACCATCCATACTTTCGGCAACGGCGAAGGGTCGTGGTCTCTCAAATAGACCTCGTCGTTGATTTCAAAAAATGGTCGAGGGTCAGCCCCCCGCGCCGAACGGAGCAAACGCAAGTAAGCATCGCCAGTGTCGGTGTCTTTCAACGTGTTAGGCTCGAAAATTCCGTTGATTGTCTCTCGTTGCAGGAAACGTTCTGGATTAATCCAGTAAAATGCCGAGGAAAGTTTACTTATCCTGACCCCTCTTACATCCAAACTTCGATCCACAAGATCGACGAACTTCGCGCTATCGAACCGATCTCCGAATGGATTAGCATTTGATACAAATTCAAATGTATCCCAATGATGTTGAATCCGATCTGTGTAATCCATTTGTTCGTTCCAATTGAAAAATATTGAATTGTCAAATCGCGCGTCCGGAACGTAATAGACTACGGACTTCAATCCGTCCTCTAATTCAAACCTGCGAGCCAAATCTAAAATCAATTCCGCGCGGTGACTCGAGCTCATTTTTGAGTTGAACGCCGCGAAAAACGTGAAAGGATCGATATGGTCCACCGGCAATTCCCTCAACGGTTTCGGGACCGGCAGACCGGCGGCACCCATCTCCTTCAGCATCCCCACCAACTCCGGCTGCCTTTCCCGCCACCCGTCCTCTATCAACGTTCGCGCCAACTCGCGGTAGAAGGGTATCCAGCTATGCTCTGGACGATTGACGTTCACTTCCCGCCGGGTTGACATGCGTTGCCTCCTTGGTTGAACCTGCGTAGTGTGTAGTGTAGTGATGGCAGTGGCGATTGTACATCGTGGCGGTGGGGCCCCTTTGTCCTTCGGACATTTCCCCCCGAGCGGGGGCAACCTGATGGTGAGCTTCCTTGTGAGGGGGCTAAGGTATGTAAGTGTGCCTTGTGCTGCGTGGATTCCGGCTTTCGCCGGGATGACGTGGGCTGTGCGATAATCCGTTGCATCATGATCAAGAAATTCGGAGTTCTCTACGCTGGCTGTGTCGATATGGAGGATATCGGCTATGCCGGCACGCCTGCCAATGAGCGATGGTTGCCGGACGAGCAGCTGGCTACCGTGTTCGACAAGTCGGCCGCGTTCGCCACGACGATGGACGAGCTGGGTTTCGACACGTTCTGGGGTGCGGAACACCACTTCCAGAGGGAGGGCTACGAGTGCATCCCGAACCTGCTGATGCTGTTCGTGCACCTGGCTCACCTGACGAAAGACCTGCGCTTCGGATGCGGTTTCAACATCAACCCGATGTGGCATCCGCTCCGGCTCGCCGAGGACTATGCGACCGCCGACATCCTGACCGACGGGCGGGTGCGGTTCGGCATCGGCAGGGGCTACCATTCCCGCGAGGTCGAAGTCTTTGGCAACCCGATCATCGATCAGGACGCCAACCGTGAACTCTTCGAGGAACAGGTCGGAGTGATGTACAAGGCGTTCAACGAGCGCGCCTTTTCGCACTATGGCAAGCACTACGACATCCCGCCGCCCGTCCCGTATCGCGGCTACGAACTCGAAGAGATAACGCTGGTGCCGCGTCCGAAATACCCCGTCGAGTGGTGGCAACCCGTCGTATCGGCGTCCGAACGCGGTCTCAACTTCATGGCGAAATATGGCATAAAGGGCATGATTGGCGGTGGCGCGGCACCCGGCGGCGCGTCGGACCAAGTCGTCCACAAGTGGCAAGAGGTCCAAGCCGAACATGGACGCGATCTCGAACTTGGCGGCGACCTCATAATTTCGTTCTCCGTCTATATCGCCGACAGCACCGAGCAGGCCGTCGAAGAGTCGCGGCTCTGGGCCGAGGAACGCGTCAAGATGTTCGGTCCGCTAGGCTTCGTGCGCGGACTCTCTGACGCGCAGATCGCGGCGATCAACTCGAACGACCCCGCGCAACTGCTCTCAGCCGACTTGCCCACAATCGACGGCGACGTCAACGGCGGTGGATTCTTCGCCGGACCGGCCGACCTCGTCACCGAGAAGCTCCTCGAAGTGCAAGAGCGCTACCCCGGCCTCGAGGAGGTCAACATCGGCATCACCGGCATGGGCATGCCTGAGGCTGCCACTCTCGAACAGATGCACCGCTTCGCCGAAGGGGTCATGCCGCATTTCAACGGTGCTTAATCAGTGCGTGCGTGATATCATCGCAGTCATCAAAGTCTGACGAATTTTCGATTCTTGGAGGTGGCACCATGGCAAGCATCACCGTCCGCGATCTCGATGAAAAAACCGAGCGGCAACTGCGGACCCAAGCCGCCGAAAATGGTCGCTCAATAGAAGAGGAAGCACGCGTAATCCTGTGTGCCGCGGTTACTCGCACCGAACATCCGTCAAACGACTTGGCGCATGAGCAAAACGGCAGCGCCGATCACCCGCTACCCGAACGCGCCTCGGCAGGTGAGCAGCCCCAGTACAAGAGCGATCTCGTGCGACGCATCCGCGCGATCGTTGATCCCGTAGGTGGAATCGACGTTCAATTGCCAGAACGATCAAGGAATCGACCGATTCCATTCCTCGGTTGGGAAGACGAGGAAGACGAGATCGATGATTCTAGACGCAAACGTAATGTCTGAAGTGGTCGCGCCGTCGCCTCCATCGCAACTCGCAACGTGCGCCACTTTGTAGGGTACGATGTCGAAATCATCAATCCTTGGGAATACGCGCTATGAAGATAACTGACATCCGCACTCGCAACATCTGCATCCCGCTTTCCACGCTCGGCGAGTATGAGCCGGTTACGATGTGGTACGGTTCGCGGTTCGCCGCCATCAAGACAATCATCTTCATCGACACTGACGAGGGAATCACCGGGCTCGGCGAAACCAGCATCGGCGCCGGCGGCGATCAACGGCTCTTTGAGCAGATCAAGTCCCGACTCGTCGGCCGCGACCCGCATGACATCAACTCCATCGAGCGTGGCATGAACCTGACCGGGCAGGTTACGACCAAGATCGGACACCTGCTTGACACCAGCGCATCGTCGGCGCTTAACATCACCGGCTCCATCGACCAGGCGCTTTGGGACATCGTAGGCAAAGCCGCCAACCAACCGATCTACAACCTCATCGGCGGCAAGTACCGAGACCGCGTCGAGGCGCGCTACTGGATGGGTGCCAAACCGCCCGACAAGGTTGCTGACGAAGTGAAACGCGCCGTCGCGCTCGGTTTCAAGTCGTTCAAGATCAAGATCGGTTTGAATCCCGAATTCGACATCGAATGCGCCGCCGCCGCCCGCGAAGCCGCCGGGCCGCGCATCGAACTTGGCTACGACTGCAACGGTTCGTACTCGCAACTGGAAGCGGTCCGAATGCTCCGAAAGATGGAGCCCTACGATCCCTCGCACGTCGAAGAACCGGTCGATTCATCGAGTGTCCGCGCCCTCGCCGAGGTCAGTCGGCACACCGACATCCCCATTCTCTGCGACGGTCCGGCGCGCACGACGAAAGAGCAGATCCTCGAACTCATCATTCAGCGCGCCTGCGACGCCATCCACCTCGACGTCGTGATCAACGGCGGTTTTCTCGAAACGCAACGCTGCGCCGCCATCGCCGAAGCCGGCGGACTCAAGGTGTCGTGCCACTCGTCGCCCGGCGAGACCGGCATCGCCACCGCCGCACAGCTGCACCTCGTGACTGCGACTCCCAACTTCATCTGGCCCGTCGACTCCGCCTACACCAAATTACTACCGCCGTCCGAAGACATAATCTCCGAACCCTTCACCTATGACGACGGCGCGCTCACCCCGCCGTCCGGCCCCGGTCTCGGAGTTGAAATCGACGAGGACGCCATCTCCCGCGCCGAAGAACGCTACGCCACCGAACTCCCCAAATGGCGCCACCGCTTCGCCCCCGACCCCACCGTCCCATCCCGCCAACAGTACTACTTCTTCGACTACCCCAGCAAGCGCGGCCATAACGACGGCGAGTGGCGTAGAATGTTTGAGTAGCCCCTCAAGTTCGTAAAGCACAAAAGGTTTAAGACATGTCTTTCGAAAGACCTATCACGATCAAGGAAGCATTGAATCAAATCGACCGGCGAACCTACGTCTTGCCTGCGATCCAAAGAGAGTTCGTTTGGCGTTCCTCCCAGATCGAACGCCTATTTGACAGCCTAATGCGCGGGTATCCGATCGGCTCGTTCCTTTATTGGAAGGTTCGCCGCGAAAAAGTCGAAGACTATCGTTTCTACGAATTTATATACGACTACGACCAACGCGCACCCAGAAACAATCCGATCAATCCCAACAACATCACCTCAGACATCACAGCGATCTTGGACGGACAACAACGACTCACTGCGTTAAACATCGGTATACGAGGAAGCTACGCAAGTAAGCTTCCTAGACTGTGGTGGAACAATCCGGACGCATTCCCCAAGAAAAAACTTTACATCGATCTTTTCCGCATCCCCGACGAAGACGAAGACGGCAATTCGTATTCATTCCGGTTTTTGACCAAAATGGAAGTTGAACGTTCAGGTGAAGATGCCCATTGGTATCGTATCAACGACATCTTAGGCGTCGCCGATGCTACTGACATCGTCGACGTTGTCCACGATCGCGGCATCGGGCATTCAAAGGACGCCCACAAAACTCTATTGCGTTTGCATAATCTGATTTATAGCGATGGCGTGATCTCAAGATACGAGGAAGACTCGCAAGACTTGCATAAAGTGGTCAATATCTTCGTGCGTGTGAACAGTGGTGGTACTATTCTCTCATATTCAGACATTTTGATGAGCATGGCGACGGCGCAGTGGGACGAACTCGATGCCCGCTCCGAAATATACGGTTTGGTCGACCAGGTCAACGAAATCGGCAACGGGTTCGCATTCGACAAAGATTGGGTACTCAAGGCGGCGTTGGTTCTGAGTGATGTCTCCGATGTCGGGTTCAAAGTTTCCAACTTCAATTCAGATAACATGAAACGACTTCAACAAAATTGGGAGGGTATCAAACGTACTCTGCGTATGACGGTACGATTCTTGGCGCGGTACGGATTCTCACGGTCAACGCTCACCGCGACGAACGCGGCTATGCCGATCGCGTACTATATCCACCAACGCAAGCTTGGTGACGAACTGATCAGTAGTCATCACTGCGCCTCAGATCGAGAAAATATCAGATTGTGGTTGACTCGTTCTTTGTTGAAACGCGGATTCTGGGGAGCCGGCGTGGACTCGTTGCTTGTGTCACTGAGGTCGACTATTCGTGAACATGGCGGAACGCAATTTCCGATTGTCGCACTATACGACATGTTGCGCGGTCGAGGGCGGTCCCTCTCCTTCGACGAAGAAGAATTGGAAGATTTGATCGAAAACAACCGGCGAGCGTACTTGCTCCTTTCCCTTCTCTTCCCCTCAAGCCTGACAAGAGAATCCGACGTCCACATTGACCACGTCTTTCCCAGGTCTCGATTCACTCGGACGAGGCTCACGAAAGCTGGGGTGCCCGATGATGAAGTCGAACGCTCTATCGAAAACTCAAACCGGTTGCCGAACATGCAACTTCTGAACGAAAAGGAAAACACAGAGAAGTCCGACCGAATGCCTTGGGAGTGGATCGACAAGTTCTACGCGACGGCAGAAGCCCAAGAAAGCGTTGCCAAGGCCCATGATTTAGGGGTCTTGCCGCAGGATATTGCCGAGTTCAACGATTGGTACGAATCCCGGCGGGAACGGATATTAGTAAGTTTACGAGAGATTCTCGGAGTAACAACATCGGCTAACGATGCGGGGTAGTTGCTGGCGTGACCGGTAGACGGTCAGTCCGGATTGCGCTGCGGTACGGCGTTATCCGGGTTTGTGGACGTGTGATCGGACTGTTGCCCGTTGCCGTACCACGCCTCGTAGAGGTCCGGTAGAACTTCCTTGAGGGGTCGCGCCTCGCGGAACCACTCCGCATCTAGTTCGAAGGTGTCGGGGTCCTCGGCGATCGCCGCGCGGATGGCGGCATCTTCCTCAGGGGTTGGAAGTATGACTTTGCGCTTTGTCTTGGCCATGGTCGAGCAACTCCGATTGGTTCGCCCTTGCCGTACCGATTGTACGTGTTCGTCCACGTCGAAAGAATCTCGTCACCTTATACATCGATATCTACTGCCCCCTCAACTCACCGCTCCCAAAGCTGGCGCCGGCGGGTCATTCTTGCCCGCGTGATGCGAAGCAAGAGGTCGGCGACAATAAGAGACAAGAACGCTGGTCCGCTGATCGCGCCGGAAAGGTCGATGATGGTCGCCAACCAGTTTAGCCAGACGACGATGACCATCGCTTCGACTACGTGGATCGCCGTCGAAACTCGGTTGACTTTGGGAGCATCGACGTAATCCAAGCTCTCGGACTTTCGGGCGATGGTGAAGCTGACGAAGACGCCGAAACCCAACGTAGAAAGCGCGCAGACCGTGCCGATCACGAACAACGGCAACGGGAATTCTGGTCCGATCCAGATCCGAAACGCCGACACCATTCCCATCACAACCACGAGCGCGAACGGCAACGCGAACACCTGCATGTCAGACAGATAGCCGCCGCCAGACGCCGCGCTGACTTCTGCCGCGTGCCGCCCCGACGATTCGCGGATGTCGCTGACTCGTCGAGTTTCACGGCCCGCACTCGGTCGCACGTAGGGCCGTTGAGGTTGTTGCGAACTCAATGGATGGTGGTCCTTAGATCAAAAGGGGGATTGATACGCGGGCAATCGTCGCGGCACTTTGCATGACATTAGCCTATCAGAGTGCTGTTTTGTCGGATAATTGGCAACACGAGCGATTTATGCGAAGGACATCAGCGTGAAAGCAGAGTCGGAAATTCTAAAGCTTGGACTTTTCAGCCCGCGTCGGCAAGGAGTGCAACTGAACCTTGGCCTCTTCGCCGGAACTCTGCTCACCCTGCTATTCACGGTACTGGCATTCTTCGCCTTCCGCGATGTCGGCACTGATAACAGCGGTTTCGCAACGTGGCGCAACATTCTGCTCGTCGTCGGAATCCTCGCCACCATAGTCGGAATTCTCACAATCATCAGAGCACTTACGACCGGCGTACGAGCGGTCGCGATGGAGGTTTGGATACGGCGCATGGGACAAGGCGATTTGGAATACAAAGTGGAGTTGGACGGACAGGACGAGATCACCGCAATCGCCGAATCGCTCGAGGAACTTCGGCAACGGTCAATAAGGGTGGTCCGCTTGAACCTCGTCGAGAAACTCGCTCGGGACCTCGAATCCAAGAACGCCGAACTCGAAGACGTCCTTGATCAACTACGCAACGCTCAAGACCAGATCGTGATGCGTCAGAAGCTCTCCGAACTCGGCGAACTCGCTGCCGGCGTCGCCCACGAAATCAAGAATCCGCTCAACTTCGTCCGCAACTTTGCCGAGGCTACCGACGAACTGATCGTCGATATGAGAGATTCAATCCAACACCTCGATGAAGGAGAACGCGCTGAAATAGCCGGGATGGTTGACGACATCGCCGAGAATCTAGCGCGCATCAAAACGCATGCTGAGCGTGCCGATCGCATCGTCAACGACATGCTCAACCTCGGTGGACACGGCGGCAATTTCGAACCGACCAATCTGAACAGCCTCGTCAGCGACTCTGCGGCTCTGGCGTATCACGGTTCGAGAACCATGCATCCCGATCTCGAGTTGATGATCGAAGAAGCCCTGGCACCGGACGTCGGCGAAGTCTCCATCATCGCCGAAGATATCGGCAGGGTCGTTCTGAACATCGTCAACAACTCCTGCTACGCGACAGACCAGAAGCGATCGACGATGACAGCGCCCTACACGCCGACGGTCTCGCTACGTACCGAACGAAAAGTCGACGCATTCGAAATCCGAGTCCGAGACAACGGAACCGGCATCGAACCGGACATCATCGGCAAAATCTTCAATCCGTTCTTCACGACCAAGCCGTCGGACAAAGGCACCGGGCTGGGCCTCAGCATTGCCAACGACATCGTCAGAGAACACGGCGGATCAATCGTGCCCGAATCTCAACCCGGCGAGTTTACGGAGATGGTCGTGTCGATCCCCATACGAGGTTCTGACGGTACTGGCGCCGGACCAGATAACGACGATGAAGGCGGGCACGATTTCGGATCGGCGTAATCCGCCTAGCTCGACGCCTCATTAACACGGTTCGCCGGCGGTGATCCCCTCGGCGCGCTGCAAGTCGCGAACGTGGCAGATGATGGCGTCGATCTCCTCCGGCGCGACGTTGGGAATCGCCGGCATGTCGCCGAAGTTCCAGTGATGGGCCGGCACGCCGTTGTTCACCGCGCTGTGGAACGAAAAGTTGGGATGATGCCCGATCTCGTAGAGGATATGGACAAGAGGCGGTCCGGTTTGAGTGCCGTTTGCGGTTTCGCCATGACACACTGCGCAGCGGTTAGCGAACGAATCTTCGCCATCGTAAACCTTCACTGCGCCTTTGGGTTCGACGTTGGTCTCCGCCACCGAACCGGCATCATCGTCGTTCGACCCGCAACCGGCGATCAGCGCGATGATCACAGCAATCCATACACACCCAAGCAAACGGGCGGTCCGGTTTTTCGTCAAGCGGCTAAGTTTCACGTTGTCAGCGGTACCAATTTGGAGCGCCTGATTACGCGATCCCGCGTGACCAGAGGAACGCCATATACGATGCTCGTCGCGGCGATCAACTCGTCGGCGGGGTCACTCCTGAAATCGAGTTTGACGGACGCTCGAGCTACGTTCATGTCAATTGGCAAAATCGACAGATCACGCAAAAAATTCTGGAATTTCCTACTGTACATCGGGAGTCTGAGTCCACGTTTTTCCACGAGGTACGCCAATTCGCGCAACACCATGGGACAGATCGCCCAGTCTTCATCCTGCATCAATGCGCGCTCGTCAGCGGTCAACTCCCCGTTGAACGCGAATACAACGATATGGGTGTCAAGATTTACCATTGTCTACCCTTCTCCCACTGATCTCGGACGTCCATAATGTCGCCGTTGATCTCAATCTCGTCCTTCAAGCTCCCGATGTACTTGGCGAACTTGCTCGGGTACTTCGACAGCCTAGCGACTGGCTTACCATCGTCCGTGATAACCACTCCCTGATCGTCGAGTTCGTCGATCAACGCGAGTAGATCTTCTTGCGCCTGGTCGGTCGATATCCGTTTCATCGCGGGTTCTCCTTTAGTGGTCATTGTAGCCGCGCCGGGAACAAACGAAAAAGCGTGAGCCGAGTTGCCCACGCTGTCGAGGTTCTTGCCAACTGAAGAGCGGATCGAACAGGCGTCGTGTGTTCGGTGTTTGGTTCCGGATTGTTTTTGAGGCCTGATCCGGAAAGGCCGTTCGGAACGCGCAACCTTTTCGAGGCATCTTCAACGTCTCCAATGAGCCCCTTGCCACGCCCCCGTTTCGTGTATTCAGGATCGGACCGGAGTCGGATGCTGACGAATCGGGATTGGGAATCTCGCTCGAATCGGATCGGTATCGGATGCGGGTTGTGCGGTTAATTTGGGTAGTACTGTTGCCACTTTCCTGTCGTAATGAAAAGTGGGCTAGCACTCCTTAGAAAGGAGGTGATCCAGCCGCACCTTCCGGTACAGCTACCTTGTTACGACTTAGTCCCAGTCATTGGCTCCACCCTCGGCACCTGCCTCCCAAAGGGTTGGCCCGGCGACTTCAAGTGTCTCCAACTTCCATGACTTGACGGGCAGTGTGTACAATCCCCGGGAACGTATTCACCGCAGTATGCTGACCTGCGGTTACTAGCAACTCCACGTTCATGCAGGCGAGTTTCAGCCTGCAATCCCAACTGAGACCGGTTTTGTCGGATTGGCTCAGCCTTGCGGCGTCGCGACCGTCTGTACCGGCCATTGTAGCGTGTGTGTAGCCCTAGGCGTAAGGGTCATGATGACCTGACGTCGTCCCCACCTTCCTTCCGTTTAAGGACTGTCTCGTCAGAGAGAGTAACAGACGATAGGGGTTGCGCTCGTTGCGGGACTTAACCCAACACCTCACGGCACGAGCTGACGACGGCCATGCAACACCTGTGTAAGGCTCCCCGAAGGGTCCCTCCCCTTTCGGTTCGGTACCACCAAACATGTCAAGCCTAGGTAAGGTTCTTCGCTTACCATCGAATTAAACCACACGCTCCGCTGCTTGTGCGGGGACCCGTCAATTCCTTTGAGTTTTAGCCTTGCGGCCGTAGTCCCCAGGCGAAATGCTTAATGGGTTACCTTCGGCCCACAGGGAATTAACACCCCGAAGACCTAGCATTCATCGTTTAGGGCGTGGACTACCCGGGTATCTAATCCGGTTCGCTCCCCACGCTTTAGTCCCTTAGCGTCAGAACTGCCCCAGCAGGCCGCTTTCGCCACTGGTGTTCCTCCCGATATCTACGTATTTCACCACTACACCGGGAATTCCACCTGCCTCTGACAGTCTCTAGTTCGGCAGTTTCCCCCGACCACTCCAAGTTGAGCCTGGAGCTTTCACAGAAGACTTACCGAACCGCCTACGGACCCTTTACGCCCAGTAATTCCGGACAACGCTTGCCACCTACGTATTACCGCGGCTGCTGGCACGTAGTTAGCCGTGACTTATTCCTCAGGTGACGTCCTCTCTCTTCCCTGAGAAAAGAGGTTTACAACTCGAAAGCCGTCATCCCTCACGCGGCGTCGCGGCATCAGGCTTTCGCCCATTGTGCACGATCCCTTGCTGCTGCCTCCCGGAGGAGTGGGGGCCGTGTCTCAGTCCCCCTCTGTCTGGTCATGCTCTCACACCAGATACCCGTTTTCGGCTTGGTGCGCCGTTACCGCACCAACTACCTGATAGGACGCGGGCCCATCCCCGAGCGATAAATCTTTCTTCCCGCAAGTTGAATCACGGGAATGTATGCGGTATTAGCTGCAATTTCTCGCAGTTATCCCGCTCTCGGGGGCAGGTCACCCACGCGTTACTCAGCCGTCTGCCACTAGGTTGAGCCCCCGAAGGAGCGACCTCGTTCGACTTGCATGCATTAGGCACGCCGCCAGCGTTCATCCTGAGCCAGGATCAAACTCTTATTTGAACTGACGTCTGTTCTTTCCGCTCTTCAGTTGTCAAGATGCTCACCGACTCACGAAACCGCTTCTTGCCGTCGCAACGGCTCGATCCCGTCCATCGGTAACCCGATAGTATACGCCATTTTCAATCGCGGTGCAAGGTTTCGCGTCTGATCCTGCCGAAATCCGGCAACCTCGACGCGAAACCGACCATGCCATTCTTGACGCCTACCCGACCATGTCATTCTGAACGGAGCGAAGCGGAGTGAAGAATCTCCTGCGGCAAACCAGCGCCCGTGATGAGATTCCTCGCTACGCTCGGTATGGCAGTCTGCGTTCGCAATCACGGCGGTGCGCGCGGCGGTCGCCCCCTTTGTCCTGCGGACATTCCCCCCGTCGAAGGGGGAAACGCTGGTTTCTGTAACTGTTAACCACGATTTACGAACTATTCGCGTTCACTGGTGATGGGTTCGGTGTAACCTGCAATCAAGAAATGAGCGATTGTGCTCATAATTCGTTGCCTGCCTTGATCAAATCGGCGCGGTCGACCGTTGGTTCCATACCCATGAAACCAACTCGGAGCCAAGCGTCCTTGAACGGGCAGGCATTGACAGAGGAGGTTTCGAGATGAAACTCGAACCGAGGATGCACAAGAATCGAGCGTTCGCCGCAGTGTTGCTTGCGTTCGCGGCAGCAATATCGGCGTTTGCGATCGCCTGCGGTGGCGGTGAAACCGTGATCCACACCGTGGTCGTGGAGAAAGAGGTACCCGGCGAGACGGTGATCCAAACCGTCGTCGTGGAAAAGGAGGTGAAGGTCGCTGGCGAAACCGTCGTCCAAACCGTTGTCGTCGAGAAGCAAGTGCAGGTCGCGGGTGAAACCGTCGTTCAGACCGTCGTCGTCGAGAAAGAGGTGCAGGTCGCGGGCGAAACCGTCGTCCAGACCGTCGTCGTGGAAAAGGAAGTGGTTGTCGAGAAGGAAGTGGTCATGGAGGTGGAAAAAGAGGTTGAAGTCGAGAAGATCGTCGTGGCAACGGCGACTCCGATCGCAATGGCGATGATGGAGGCACCCGCTCCCCAAAGCGCGCCAGACACCGCGGAGATGGCAGTTCAGAACCGCGTCGGCCTCACCATGACCGGTTTGAACAGCACCGGCGCGCCGGACGGACCATGGAGCATCGCCGAAGGCTTCTTCCAGCCGGGCGGACCCGTCGGTTCAAACATCGTCGATCCCGTTCTCGCGGAGACCTGGAGCGTCTCGGAAGACCTCAGCAAAATCACCGTGAAGGTGAAGCAAGGTGTTGAGTTCCACCAGGGTTGGGGCGAGTTGACGGCGGATGATCTGGTCTGGAGCTTTAACGACTTGATCGCGCCCGAGAGCGTGCACAACCAGTCTGGCGACTACGCCGCGGTTTTCGAGCCGATGGTGAAGATCGACGACTACACCGTTGAAGTGCCGATCAAGCAGTTCACGGTCGTCTGGAACCAGGCCTACTTCAACACGTTCGCGGGTACGAACGGCACCTTTAGCAAGAAGGCTTTCGATGAAAACGGACGCGAGTGGGCGAACGAGAACATCATCGGAACCGGCCCCTACATGCTCAAGGAGTTCATTCCTCAGAACATCGTGCGATTGGAATCGTTCCCTGGTCATCACATTCAGCCGGCGTACATGCCGTTCCTGAACGTGAACGAGGTGCCAGAAGAGTCGACGCGCATCGCGATGCTGCGTAACGGGCAGGCGGACATCGCCGACGTTTCGCTAAAGGCGATCCGCCCGTTGCTCGAGGAAGGCTTCAAGATGTCCGACAGCGGCAAGGCCGCGCAGGAAGGCATCTTCTTCGCTGGCAACTACTGGGAGCAGTACGACTACAACTGCTCACAAGGCAACAGCTCGGTTTCGTGTCCCGACATTACCGTCGGTGAACCGCAAGATGTTGAGGTGAGCCGCGAGGGTTATCAGCCGACTGAGCAGTTCCCATGGATCGGTGAATACGGCAACGAAGAGAGCATGGAACGCGCCCGGATCGTCCGGACCGCGATGTCAATCGCGATTGACAAAGAGACCATTAACGACGTGATCGTCGATGGACTCGGCTGGCTAGTCCACGTCAACGCGTTCTCCATCCGGTCGCCGCATTGGGACGACAAGTGGAACATCGAGTACGACCCCGATGAAGCCGCAAGGATGCTCGACGAGGCCGGCTACCCGGTTGCGTCGCGCGGCATTCGATTCCAAGTCGACATGTACGTCACGCCGCACGTTGGCGGAGCGACCGGCACCGCCGGCGAGATCCAAGCCGCGGTAGGTGCGATGTGGGACTCGTTGGGAATCCGAACCAGCTTGGTCAGACATGGCTACCCCGTTTGGCGTCCGACGGTCGTCGACCGATCGCAGAACCAGCCGTTCTTGAGTGCCTGCGGTGGCACGGACGCCCGCGACTCAGTGCCGTGGGACTTCCCGAAGGGTGTCGTGTTCACAACGCTGTCGCGAGGCGGTTTCAGTTGCGCGATGGAGATCCCGTACGTCCTCGAGAACTACCTGCGGACCGCGGGCGAGTTGGACAAAGCGAAGCGCATCGCTAACAACACCGAGCTGCTCGAGTACTACCGACACTGGCGTCTGAACTCTGGAATCGCAGCGATTCCGGAACCGCTAGTTTGGAACCCGAACTCGATCTCGTCTTGGGAGATGAGGGCCAATGCCGCCGGCACGCACATCGTCTCGCTCGACCTGATCAAGCCAGCTCAATAAGCACCCCGACAAGGTCGGACTCGATCAGATCCTGCCCCCACGTTGCGGCGAACGTAACGTGGGGGCGGGTCGTTGCGCGCGTAACCTATGGTTTGGGATGACCTCATTACCCGATGAGAAGGTATCTGATAAGGCGTCTGTTGGCATCAGTGGTGACGGTGATCGGCGCGACGTTCGTAGTCTTCGCCCTTTCGCGCGTCGCCGGCGATCCGTTGCTGCTCTACGCGAATCCAGAGGGTTACGGGCGAACTCCCGAACAGATCAAGGCTCTTGAGAAACATCTCGGATTAGACAAACCCTTCATCATCCAGTACCTCGTCTGGGTCGGGCACACAATTCAAGGCGACCTAGGGCAATCGCTAGCCGGCGAGCGTCGCGTTTCAAAGGTAATACTCGAAAAGGTCGGCGCGACGACGCAACTCGCCATCGCCGGATGGGTGTTAGCGACGTTTGTAGGCGTGCCTATCGGGATCATCTCCGCGGTCTACCGCGGGACCATCTGGGACTACATCGGACGATTCGTCGCGCTATTTGGTCAGGCGATACCGAACTTCTGGTTAGGTATCGTGATGGTTTTGTTGTTTTCCGTCTGGCAGGAGTGGCTGCCGAGCGGGTTGCGCGGCGAAGGATTTGACATCAAGCACTTCATCATGCCGGCAATCGTCGTCGGAACCAGTTCGATGGCGGGGTACTTGAGGATCACTAGGTCCTCGATGTTGGAAATTCTGGATTCGGAGTTCATCAGGTTGGCGCGCGGAAAGGGCGCGGGCCCCACCGTCGTGATTTGGAAACACGCTCTGAGGAACTCGTTGATTCAGCCGATCACGCTGTCAACGCTGTTGCTGGCAGGGCTGTTGAACGGCACTTTGGTCGCCGAGGCGGTTTTCGCCTGGCCCGGTCTCGGTCGCACGATGCTTGAAGCCGTCAACAACAACGACTTCCCAGTTCTCACCGGCGGTGTCTTGGTGTTCGTCATCATCTACGTCGTGTTCAGTCTCGTCGCTGATCTGCTCTACATCGTCGTCGATCCTCGTATCCGTTACACGTAAGACTTACCCATGTCCGAGGTCTCGACACACTACTACTCTGATGCCCAAGCCACGGGACGCAGTGGAAAGACCGTGTCGCCGTTCGGCCGGTTCTATTCGTTTATGCGTCGGTGGCCGGTGTTGCCCGGCATCGTATTGGCGGCGTTAGTGTTGTCGGCGATATTCGCACCGTGGGTCGCGCCGCAGGCGCCGAATGTTCAAGCCTTGCGGGACCGGAACGCGCCGCCTATCTGGATGGCGGATGAAGATGGGAAATGGACACAGAGTTATCTTTTGGGCGCGGATCAGGTGGGACGCGACGTTCTGAGTCGGATCATCTACGGCGCGCGGATATCGCTCGCGGTCGCCGGCGTCGCGTTGCTGAGCGGATTGCTCGTCGGCGTCACGCTCGGCTTGGTCGCGGCATGGTACGGAGGCGTCATCGACGAGTTGATCGCGCGGGCAGTTGACATCTGGCACGCGCTGCCCTTTTTGCTCGTCGCCATCGTCGTCGTTACGTTGTTTGGAGGCAGTTTGACCGTCCTGATGGGCGTATTGGCGATGGTCTCCTGGGCCGGGTTCGTTCGCAACGTTCGAGCAGACGTCTTGACGTTGCGTGAGCGAGAATACGTTTTGATGGCAAGAGTTTGCGGCGCATCACCCGCAAGGGTCATCGTCCGGCACATACTGCCCGGCGTGGTACCGACGATCATGGTAATCGCAACATTGGCAGTCGGCGGATTGATCCTAACTGAAGCGACATTGAGTTTCTTGGGCGCCGGCATCCCAGCCCCTACGCCCTCTTGGGGATTGATGGTCTCCGAAGGACGCGAATATCTCACCACTGCTTGGTGGTCATCCTTCTTCCCCGGATTAGCCATCTTCCTAGTCGTCATGTCCCTAAACTTCATGGGCGACTGGATCCGAGACTTCACCGACCCCAGACTGCGCCAACTAGGCGATTAAAGCGGCGTACCGGTTGCCCCCATTCATGGGGGAAATGTCCGAAGGACAAAGGGGGCCCGCTAGCAGGCGCTACACCAACGTAGGGGCACGCCCTTGTGGCTGCCCCGGGGCGGGGTGGGGTACGCCAAACGCACCACGATCATCAACGTCCCACCACGACGCCGAACCCGGCCATCGTTCCGCGCGCAATACCCCGTCATTCCAAACGCCGAACCCTGTCATTCCGAAACGCAACAGCCCTTCATTCCAAACGCAGCACCATGTCATTCCGAGCGCGCCCCCTGTCATTCCGAGCGGAGCGAGGAATCTCGGCGTGATGCGCGAGGTCTGGCGGTTAGGTGCGCTTGGCGTACCCCACCCCGCCCCGGGGCAGCCACAAGGGCGTGCCCCTACGGGCGCGTTGCACAACGTCGTCATTCCGACGAAAGTCGGAATCCACCGCCAAACATCACGCGGTACGCCAAACCCCAACGTAGGGGCACGCCCTTGTGGCTGCCCCTACGGGTGCGTCGTTGTTTGGCACCGTTCGCGGAACGGCTGAAAATCGTCTGGCGCGGAGTTTCGCAACCGTTTGCTTGAGGGGTTAAACTTTACTGCGTAAGTTTGACGAGTGTCATGAATGATAGGAGAGACTTAGGCCATGACGACTATGGCAAGTACTCGTGAAGATGTAGCCCTGATCGCGCATTTGCTGCGCCGTGCCGGGTTCGGCGCCACGCCCGATGAGTTGGATCGCGCAATCGATGCGGGTTACGACGCCACGCTCGAATCGCTGTTGAGTCCCGTCGAAGATGACGAATTGCCGTTAGACCTGATACGGCGTTATTTCGTCGATCAGTCTGACCTGCGGAGCCAACCGGCCTGCGCGGCGCATTGGATGTATCAGCTGGTTTACACCCAAGCTCCGTTACGCGAGAAGATGTGCCTTTTCTGGCACCGCGTCTTTGCCACCGGCGCGCACAAACTGATTCAAGGGCGCGTGGTGCTGAACCAGATCGACATGTTCCGGCAATTCGGCATGGGACGTTTCGACGAGTTGCTGCTCCAACTCTCGAAAGACCCGGCGATGCTGATGTGGCTCGACAACCAAGACAACCACGCCACCTCGATCAACGAGAACTACGGCCGGGAAATCCTCGAGCTCTTCGCCATGGGCGTCGGCAACTACACCGAGGACGACATCAAGGAATGCGCCCGCGCCTTCACCGGTTGGCGCGTCGTCAACCCCGATTACATGTCGATCAAGATGCGCAACAACACCGCGCGTCCCTACGGCTACATCTCTTGGCAGTTCGAGTACGACGACGAAGACCACGACCATGACGACAAGACTTTGCTCGGCGTCACTGGCGATCTGAACGGCGAAGATGCGGTTGACATCATCTGCCGCCAAGAAGCGACGCCCCGATTCATCGCCCGACATCTCTATCACTTCTTCGTCGCCGACGAACTGCCGGTTCCGCAGTGGCCGCACATGCCGCCGAAAGAGCCGGAAGCCATCCAATTGATGGTCGATGCCTACTTCGAATCCGACTACAGCATCACCGAGATGCTCCGCGCGCTGTTCCAGTCCGACTTTTTCAAATCCGAGTCGGCTCGATACGCGCGCATCAAGAGTCCCGCCGAGATGGTCGTCGGAACGTTGCGACTCGCCGGCGGTTTGGAAGTTCCTTCGTCAGACGCGTACACCGCCGCAGCTACCTGCGCCAACATGGGTCAAGCACTGCTCAATCCGCCGAGCGTCGAAGGATGGCAAGGCGGCGAAGAGTGGATCAACACCGGCGCATACGTCCAGCGCGTCAACTTCGCCAGCGCGACGCTCGACGATCCCGACAAACCCGGCATCAGATCGATCATCGATCGCGTCCGCGTATCGACCGGCGCATCCGAACTGACCGCCGAAGAATTGGTGGACCGATGTTTGGAGATTCTGGGCCCGATCGAGACGATGGAATCGACGCGGCAAGGCATCATCAACTACGCCGCCAAGTACGGCAACATCAGCTTTGGCAATGATGCCGCAATCGAAAACGCCGAAAACGCGATTGTCGCGGTGTTGCAAATCATCGTCGCGACGCAGGAATATCAGACGGTCTAGGTTCAATCATGTTGACGAAGACGAAAACCAAGTTCGGTATCAAGTACCTCGACACGATCGGTTTCAACGCCGATCAAGGTGGTCGTGGCTTTCACCTGCCCACCGACATGGTGATCCGCGACGACGGCGTAATCTTTGTCGTCAGCCGATCCAACACCGTCGCGCTCAACATCGTCGGCATTCAGATGGTCAAACTCGATCACTCCTTTTTGGGTCAGGTCGGCGGATACGGCCGCGACTTGGGGGACATGATCGCCCCCACCGCGCTCGCGTTGGACGCCGACGACAACCTTTACCTCGCCGACGAGGTGCTGCAACGTATCACCGTTTACAACCGAGATGGCGACCCGCGTGCGATGTGGGGAACCGTCGGCGACGGGGATGGCGAGTTCGACGCACCTTCCGGCATCGTTTTCGACGCCGACGACAACCTGTTGCTCGTCGATCACAAGAACCATCGCGTGCAGAAACTCACCAAAGGCGGCGATTTCATCGACAAGTTCGGGGAGTTCGGCGACGGTGAAGGCGAGCTCAATCTGCCCTGGGGCATTGCGCTCGATCCTGACGGTGACGTATTGGTAGCCGATTGGCGCAACGATCGCATTCAGCGATTCACCGCGGACGGCGAGTTTCTTGCGGCGTATGGTTGCGGCGGTGATGGCGATGGCGAGTTCCATCGACCCAGCCGAGTGGCAACCGATTCAGACGGCAACATCTACGTCGCCGACTGGGGCAACCAGCGCGTGCAAATCCTCGATCCGGATGGCGAATTCCTCACCAAACTTCAGGGCGAGGCGACGCTCTCGAAGTGGTCCGAGGAGTACCTCGATTCGCAGCAAGACGAATTCCGGGCGCGGTCGACATTCCAAGAGTATTTCGATGTCGATACCGACGACAAGAGCGAAATTGCCGCCCGCATCGAACCCTATTTCTGGGACCCGGTAACCGTCGCGATAGATAAAGCAGACCGATCCTACGTCCTCGAAACCTGCCGCCACCGGTTCCAGGTCTACGAGCGCGTCAGTTGAACTCGGCAAGCCGCGACTTACGTCGTCCGTTCATGCGCGCCGCCTCTGCCCTTGTTCTCACCGCGTCTCTCTGCGCGGCATCGATCCTCATCACGGCTTGCGCGCCACAAGAACCGGTCGTCCACACCGTTCTGGTCGACAACCGAGTCGAAGTGCCGGCAACCGTTATTGTCAAGGAAGTCGAACTCGTCGAGGTGCCAGTGCCTGAAACGGTGCTAGTGGAGAAACAGGTTGCGTTCGAGGTGGAGGTGCCCGAGACCGTCATCGTCGAGAAAGAGGTGACCGTCGAAGTGCCAGTTACCGTTCTCGTAGATCACGCCGTCGAAGTCGAGGTGCCGGCGACTGTTCTCGTCGAAAAGGTGGTCGAGGTAGAGAAGGTTGTTGAGATTGAAAAACCGGCCACGGTAATCGTCGATCGGGTCATCGAGGTTGTAAAGATCGTCGAAGTCGAAGTGGAGACCACCGTCATCGTCGAAAAAGTAGCCGAACACTACATCGTTCAAACCGTCGTCGTCGAAAAGGAAGTTCCGGTCCAAGTCATTGTCGAAGTCGAGGTCCCGGTAACCCCTACCCCCGAAATCGCGCCCGCGAACGACACGCCGCGCATCGCGTTCAGCTCTAACCGCGATGGCAATATCGAGATCTACGTCATGAATACCGACGGATCAGAGGTTACGAGACTCACCGATGACAGTGCCGATGATTACCATCCCGCCTGGTCTCCTGACGGACAACGCATCGCCTTCGATTCCAACCGTGACGGATTTTTCGACATCCAAGTCATGAATGCCGACGGTACCGGCATCACCCAACTCACCGACAATCTTTTTCGCGACTGGTCACCCGCGTGGTCTCCGGACGGTCAACGCATCGCATTCCTTTCCAACCGCGACGGCGGTGAAGAAATCTACGTCATGAACGCAGATGGCACCAACGTTACGCGGCTCACCGACAACAACGCTGATGACACAGCGCCGGCATGGTCACCAAATGGACAAAGAATCGCGTTTCAATCCAATCGCGATGGGTACTACCGGATTTACACGATGAATCACGACGGATCAGACGTCCTTCAGGTCAGATATCCAGTTCGCTTTGAGTTGGCGTTAATGCCCGCGTGGTCGCCGGACGGCAAACGCATCGCATTCTACGCGAGCGGTGAAGACGATTACGAAATCTTCGTTACGGACGTTGATGGAGAGAATATCCAGCAACTCACCTCCAACGACACCACCGATTGGGCGCCGGAATGGGCGCCGGACGGCAAACGCATCGCCTTCGTTTCCGATCGCGACGGCGACGAAGAAATCTACGTCATGAACGCCGACGGCACCGGCCTCGTCCAACTCACCGACAACGATCACATCGATCGATCTCCGTCCTGGCGATGACGATCCCGCGCATCAACGTCGCGAACGATTAAACTACAATCCAACTACTGAAAACTTCCGATACGGCAATCCGATCCCGCCCGCGTCCCCACGGAGAATCCCATGAGTGCAACCAAAGAGCGCAAACTCGTCGTCGTCCAACTCTCTGGCGGCAACGACTACCTCAACTGCGTCGTCCCGTACGACGATCCGAGATACGTCGATAACCGACCAAACGTGCGGATCACTGAGGATCGAGTCTTGCCGCTCGATGGCACCTACGGCTTGAACCCCGGGATGCAACCGATCAAGGAGCTCTATGACCAAGGCAAGGTCGCGGTGGTCCATGGCGTCGGCTACCCTGATCCGAACCGCTCACACTTCCGCTCAATGGATATCTGGCACACCGCTGAACCTCGACACGTCGCCGACGAGGGATGGCTCGGCAACTCGGTTCGGCAGATGTACCCCGAGGGCGACAACGTCGTCGCGGCGGTGAACTTCGGTGGTGGTCTGCCCCGCGCCCTCGTGGCAAAAGGCGCGCCCGTCGCGTCCGTTACGGACCTCGAAACCTACGGTTTGATGGGACACCTCGGCGCAGACGCTGAGCGATCCGAAGTGCTCGAACTCTTCAAGTACATCTACTCCATGGGGCTCGGAAGCGGCCCGACGATGGATCTGATGAGCCAGACCGGCTTGGACGCGCTGCGCGGTTCCGACATGCTCAGTCAGTGCACCTTGACCTACGACTCCGAGATCGAATACGACCCGAACGCGTTTTCCAAAGCGATGAAGAGCGCGGCGCAGGTCTTGCAGGCGGACATCGGCACTCGCATCTGCTACGCCCAGCACGGCAGCTTCGACGCTCACACCAACGGCATTGCGCTGCAAGAAAAGCTGCTGCGCGATGTGTCCGGCGGAATCTACGACTTCTACTCCGACATGAAGGAACATGATCAGAGCGAAGACATTTTGATCTTGGCGTTCTCCGAGTTCGGCAGGCGTGTCAAAGACAACGGCAACGGTACTGACCACGGTTCCGGCGGTGTTGCGTTCCTGATCGGCGACGGCGTCGCTGGCGGACAGTATGGCGATTACCCCTCGATGGACGAAAAAGACCTCGTCGAAGGCGACCTCGCCTTCAACCTAGACTTCCGCAGCCTGTACACCGAGATCATGGAAGACTGGCTAGAAGTCGATGCCCGCGAAGTCATGGATCGAGACTACGAGCGCGTGGGTTTCTTGGCGGCGTAACAGGGATTTCGCACCGCCTAGCGCGGGTAGTTGCAAACGTAAGGGTTTGTCCGAAAACCTGATCCGCGACTCGTTTTGATAACGATGTCAATGCTCAAGTCTTCGGCGCTGACGCTGTGCGTCGTCCTCTGGTTGCTACTGCCTGTTTCATGCGCCGATTCGCAGGAGTCCGACGACGTAGATATCGCCGAACCGACGAGCGAAATCGCTGCCGTGACAGCGACCGCGCATCTCGACGATTCGGCCACTCCAGAACCGAGTCCGGTGCCCGAATTAGGAGCTGACGGCGAACCATTCTCGATCGAGTGCGGCATGGAACTGCAACCTGGGCCACCCTTGCTGGAAACTTGGGTTCTTTGGTCCGATGTGATCGTCAGAGCACGCGTCACATCATCAGAACCAAGTTACAGAATCAAGGATCGAGTTCCGGGCGATCGCCGGTTGGAAGTGGTCGGCGCCGACACCTATCGATACACCGACCCATATCCAGACGACCCTGATGATCCCAGCAAACTGTACTGGTATTACCCAGTCAGGATCTTTGAGTTCGACGTTCTGGAGTATCTGAAAGGTTCCGGTCCATCAAAGTTGCGAATGGTCGATTTTAGTAGCTATCGCCGCGGTGTTCCCACCGGTTGCGGCAAAAGAGACCTGTATTTCGCGACCAAAGAGGAGGCTCTACGCCGTGCACCTAGTGCGCCGCCGCGTAGCAAAAACGACGCGATTCTCTTCCTCGATCGAGTCACTCCCGTCGAAGAGCACGAAAGAACGCGGTTTCTTCGTCGCGATCCCGATGAATTGACCGATGGCGCGGCCGATCCCCCTGGGTATAGCGGAGATCAGGAACTTGGCTGGTTCCGGTCGCAACTGAGTCAACGCATACCCGCCGGGGAGTCGTCCGACGCTCAGGTTTTCGAGATCGACGTCTTTGAAAACTTCCGCGGCGCCGATTCACCCGGCCGCTTGTACGTTCCCGATCCGAACGGGGAATCCGGTTCACCGAACGCGATCGACATCGTCGGAGAGATGAACGTGGCGGAACTCCGTTGGTGGATTTCGCAGCTGAATCCCATAGAAGCGAAAGCGAGGAATCAAGCGGATCATCCGGATTTGTCCGATTGCCTTTCGCGAACTTGGTACGGTCAGCGGATGAGCAACGCTTACAGCAACACCTACGGAGATAATCCTCAATCTCACGAAGTCGTAATACTGTCGGGTCTACCCGCCGGAAACCGAGCGTTCGGAAGTCCATTAGACGCTGAGGTGTTGGGGCAATCAGTAACTGCGTTCAAACGGTCAGGAATCGCTATTCTTCGAAGTGGAAGACTCTCCCGACGGACACTCCGAGTACGTGGTGCGGATAAACGTCAAGCGCCCAATGCCCGCGGGCATTTACGAGCTCGAGTTGGCGTACCAGCGGCAGTTGTGCGGAATCATCTCGCAACACTACAGCAGGAAGTTTTGGAACGTGGAGGCGGTCGCACCGGCGGACGTATTGCACGAAGCGATTTTCGATCCTGCCAGTTCCGCGAACGCCGATCAGGGGTACGACCATGAAGGTGCTGGTGGATACGTCGACATAGCCCTCGGGAAGCTCGATCCGCAAACGTTCGATCTGCCGGGCGATGATCGCGATTTCACGGTACAACGGCTTGTCTGGAACGAGGGAATGATCGAGCTACAGGTCCGGCCGCACGCCGATCTCGGCGACTACGATCTGGGCATCATCGGCTTGGATGGGACAACAGAACTGACGTTGCCTTTCGGTTCGGCGACGGTGCGTGATGACGGGCGAAATCGCATTTACGTCTGGGAACAATGCGACCAGCCATGGCACTCGGGGGACGAGTTGATGATTCGGATTCGCAACACAATCTTTCCGAAGCAATACAGAGGCAGCGCCTATCCCACCCCGTGCCAACAATCGGAAACCCCCGGTTGATTCTTTCCCTTCCCAGCGACGAGCACATCGCCACATTCACGTCATTCCAGCGGAACTACGTCATTCCGGCGGAAGCCGGAATCCATAGAGCAATTGGCGTCACCGGCGCGTTCTCACCGACGCGTCCTTGAAACGTTAGAATGAACCCAGAAATTTCACTATGGAGAATTGGGTAGGTTTAGGATGCAAGAGCCGCTGAGAGGTCTCGTTTTTGGTTCGGGATTCGCCGGGCAGGGACACGCCGAGGCGATGCGATACTGCGGTATCGAGGTCGTCGGCATGGTCAGCCGCACCGAAGAGGTCGTGAAGCGTGTCGCGCACGATATGCAGATACCGTACGCTTCGACCGACTGGTTCGCGGCTCTTGAAGAATTGCGACCAGACATCGTGGCTATCGGCACGCCGGGCGGCGCACACTACGAGCAAACGCTCGCCGCAATTGAAATCGGGTGCCACGTCTTCTGCGACAAGCCGTTGACGACTAGCGCGGAGACTTCAAAGCATCTTCACCAAGCGGCTACCCGACAAAGGCGTGAAGACTGCATACGCCGCTTCGTTCCGGTATCAGCCGCACGCGCTCTTGGCCAAAACGTTGATAGCGGAAGGCGCGATCGGCGAGCCGTTCGAGACGGAATGCATTTCGCACTTACGAGCTGGACCCGCTGATCCCGTGGGGATGGTCGCATCGGATCCATCTCGGCGGCGGACGCTTGAGCAACAACTTCACGCACAAACTCTCCATCGTTCTGCACTCTCTCGATGCGACATTGATCGACATCAACGGTGAGGCAAGGAACGACATGCACACCGCGCCAGTCGTTGACGGCGTGCACGACTTCCGCGAACGCGGCGATTTCGCGCCTACCAAAGACCAGTTGGAAGGAATCGAGTGGCGAGACGTCGATTCGGAATGGTCATACTCCGTGATGGCACACGTAAATCCGGCAATCAACACAAGGCAACCCGTGACCTCGATTTTCCGACACGGCGGGATGCAACCCAAGTTCGAAAATGACTACATCGCCTTCTACGGAGACGAAGGATCGATCCACATCGGCGGCGCTTACGCGCAGGGTCCCTTGCACGTCAAGCCCCCGGCTCAGATTGGGAACCCGTCCAAGTCCCTTCAAGCATCACCGACAGCGTCCCAAACATCGATGACGACACCCAACGCAACTGGACCGTCCTAATGTCCGAGCTAGTCGCCGACATCCGCGGCGAAGGATACACCGGCTACCAAACCTTCAAAGACGGCTGGCTATTCCAAGAAGCAGTAGACGCCGTCAGAAGAGGCGATGGGTGGTTTGCGTTGCCTTGTAATGGGTGAGGAATAGCCCGGCACTGATCGAGACGCCACAGGCGACGGACGACGATAGCGGTACCGCGGATTTCGATGTACGCACCTACGTACAAAGGGTACGATCTTACGATCCTAGACGAGCGCGCATTGGTGGCCGGGTTAGCTAAACCGGAGTCTGGGCTCGTGAACCGACTTTTGGTTTGCACCGAATCAAGTCTGCTGGAGTTAAAGAAAAGTCGGGGCAATACCCGGATTGAAGACTCGCATAATCGCGCATTTTTCACCGATGTTTCGTTGAAACGAAGGTTCGGCGTTTGGAACTTAGAGATTGCTACTTACGGCGGAGACCTAAAATTTACCGGTGAACGTGATGAACTAGAGCGTATCGCGCAGTTTCTGCGGCGATGGGGACGCGAAACAACACATCAGACCGAAGCGACAATCGGTTCCGATGCGCGAGGGCCCCATACGGAATACGGTACCGCGACTCCAAAAGACGATGCCAGAAAATCAACTGTTCGATCACAGTGGCTTAAGGGTTGCTCACTCGTCTTTCTCGGCGTCGTCGTACTTTTCGTAGCGGTCAGGATTTTCTCCGGCTGTTCGGACTCTAGCCAAAGCATAGGCGTATCTGGCACGCAGGAAGCAACATCGGAAGCAAGCAGACTCGCAATCGAAAAGACTCGCGCAGCACAAACCGCGACCGCGGTGGTAACTTCCTCGACCTTCGTGAGACCAACGTACACGCCGACGCCGGACCGTTCACTCTCCCCGGCCGGTGGCGTGATTAGTTTAACTCAGGTCCGCCCGACCGCTACGCGAGTTCCTTCCCCTACTCCGGTTCCGACCCCAACCTTCGAGCAGTTAATGTCCGAGGCGGTTGAAATCGATTACGACGATCTGTTCCGAAACAACGAACGACATATCGGAAAGCAG
>CAXXXF010000004.1:0-392183 GCA_963667175.2 Candidatus Latescibacterota bacterium
CATCCCCGCGGGGATCGTGCATCCCGACAAGACCTGTGTGATCGGCAACGGGGTCGTGATGGATCCCGAGGCGCTGTTCCATGAGGTGGAGGAACTGGAATCGAAGGGAATCTCCATCGCGAACCGGCTGTTTGTGAGTCCGAATACGCACCTGGTCATGCCGTATCACAAACGCGTCGAGCTGGCCAGCGAGGCGAAGATCGGGGGCCGGCGCCATCGGGACCACCCTGCGGGGCATCGGGCCGTGCTATCAGGACAAGGTCAATCGGTCTTCCGGCATTCGCGTGGGAGACCTGTTCGATGCGGACGCGCTGCCTTCCAGGGTGCGGGAAAACGTGTCCGAGAAAAATGAAATCCTTGAAAACGTGTACGGGGGAGGACGGGCTGGACGCGACGCCGATCATCGAGGCCTATATGGCGTTCGGCGAGCGCCTCGCGCCGTTTGTGACGGATACGTCCGTTTACCTGAACGATATGATCGACGCGGGCAAGGACGTGCTGTTCGAGGGATCCCAGGGGACGTTGCTGGATATCGATCACGGGACGTATCCGTTTGTGACGTCATCGAATACGACGGCAGGCGGCGCATGCACCGGCGCCGGAATCGGTCCCACCCGGATTTTCCGAGGTGGTCGGGGTGGTCAAGGCGTATACGACGCGTGTGGGCAATGGACCGTTTCCCACCGAACTCACCGGCGCCATGGGAGACCGGATCCGGGAAATCGGACACGAGTACGGGGCGACCACGGGCCGGCCGAGGCGCTGCGGCTGGCTGGATGCCGTGATTCTCAGGTTCGCCGCGCGGGTGAACGGACTTTCCGGGATCGCGGTGACCCGGCTGGACATACTGGATTCCCTGGAAGAGATCCGTATCTGCACGCATTATTTGTACAGGGGAAAGCGCATGGAGCATTTCCCGAGCGACCTGAAGGTGCTGGCAGAATGTGAGCCCGTGTACGAGACGTTGCCGGGTTGGCGGGCGTCCACCAGCGATGCGAGGCGGTGGGAGGATCTTCCTGAAAACGCCAGGCGCTACCTGGACAGAATTCAGGAGTTGAGCCGCACGCGAATTGCCATGGTTTCGGTGGGACCGGATCGCAGGGAGACGATCGTGGTGGATTGACCGCGCATCGAAATCCCGGTTCCCGCCGCGGGGATACGGGTTGACCGCAATGGCGGGTTTGTTATATTTCGATGAGAAGCACCAACAGCAGCCGTTAGCGATCAGCATTCAGCCGTCAGCTAAGACCAGAAACCGAATCAGTTGACGTCAGCACCATGAAGCGGTAGGACTTTATTGGGCGCAGACCTCTCCCCCCGGCCCCCTCTCCTGTGAGGAGAGGGGGAGGAAAGGCAACGATCCGTTAAAATCGGTGAGACGGGAGACGTTAGACGGTAGAGGATAACGTTGCCATAGTGTTTTCACATTAACCGTGCCTGTCTATCTTTCGTTATCGTAACAGCTAGAAAAACCATACGGCACCCATTTCCTCTCCCCTCTTACGTCTGGCGTCTGCCCGCCTTTAAGGCACCCACATCATCTCACGTCTCCCCCGGGGTAGGGGACTGGGGGTAGCGGTCCCGCCCGTATCGATGATTGACTTCGCCAGGCCAGAACGATATCCTGTAGATGCGTTGACATCGTCTCCCGTCTTGCGTCTCCCTGCCTTTTGGCGAAGCCGGGGGCATGTCGCAAGACGATAGTCTGCAGGAGTGGAACGACCGATTGAAGTGGAGTTCTTAAAGAGAGGAAACGGATGGCCGCCGCGTTCGTCGACAGGGAAGAACTGATGGCCAGGGCGAAAACAACGGGGGATCTGTCGGGAGAAGATCTCACGGGGATCGACTTAACGGGAGAGGATCTATCGGGCGTCGATTTCTCGGACGCAAGGCTGGACAACGCCCTGTTCAGAAATGCAACACTCCTGGAGACCCGGTTTCACAACGCGAGCATGAAGGGCGCCGATCTCAGTGGCGCAAGAATGAACCGGGCGTACTTCGTCGCGGCCGACCTGCTCGGCGCGGACTTCTCGGGCGCGGTGATGGACGGCGCGTTTCTGTCGGGCGCGGTACTCGGCGGCGCGAATTTCACGGGCGCGAGTCTGAAGCGGGCCCGCCTGGGTGTTGTGCACGCGTCGTTTCCGAATCCTTCGGGGCGGCCGACGAGTTTCAAGGACGCCGACCTGGAAGCGGCGGTGGTGGGGGCGACGGATTTCAGGGGAACGGACCTGCGGGGCGCCAATTTGAACGGCGCATTCCTGTACGAGGCGCGACTGCGCGGCGCGATCGTGGACAAGAGTCAGTTTGACGCGGCCGTGACGCGCGCGGAATCGTATTGAACGCGCGAATACGGAAATGACTTCATTTATGACGGACGTCGCGACGGACAGATTGGGCAGACCGCTCAGGGACCTTCGGATTTCGGTAACGGACCGGTGCAATTTCCGGTGTCCGTACTGTATGCCGGCGGAAGTCTTCGGGGAGAATTACACGTTCCTGCCCAGGGCGGAAATACTCACGTTCGAGGAAATCGACCGGCTGGCGCGGCTTTTCGTGGATCTGGGGGTGCGCAAGGTCCGGATCACCGGCGGAGAGCCCCTGCTCCGGAGGGAACTCGAAGCGCTGATCCGGCGTCTGGCGGCAATTGACGGCGTCGAGGATCTCACGCTTACCACAAACGGCTATCTGCTGCCCCGGATGGTCGGGGAACTAAGAGACGCCGGGTTGGACAGGATTACGGTCAGTCTGGATTCCCTGGACGAAGACGTATTCGAACGGTTGAATGGGAGAGGGGTTCACGTTTCGGAGGTGCTGGAGGGAATCCGGGCGGCGGAAGCGGCCGGGTTTTCACCGCTGAAGGTCAACGCGGTGGTCCAGCGCGGGGTGAACGACCATACCGTCGTGGATCTCGCCAGGCATTTCTACGGTACGGGGCATATCGTCCGCTTTATCGAATATATGGACGTGGGCAACCGCAACGGCTGGCGCCTGGATCAGGTGGTTCCCGCGGCAGAGATCGTACAGCGCATCCATGAGGAAATGCCGCTCGCCGCAGTGGCGCCGAATTACCCGGGCGAAGTCGCGCGGCGGTTCCGGTATCTGGACGGAAACGGGGAGATCGGCGTCATCGCCTCGGTTACGCAACCGTTTTGCGGCGACTGCACGCGCGCGAGGCTTTCCACCGACGGAAAGGTGTATACCTGTCTGTTCGCCGGCACGGGCGTGGATCTCAGGGGACCCCTGCGCGACGGGGCGAGCGACGAAGAACTCCTGTCGGCGATCTCGGAACTATGGGCGGACCGCGAAGACCGGTATTCCGAATTGAGAACGGCCGAGACGGCGGAAGTGCCGTCATTTTCCAAGGTGGAAATGTACCAGATCGGGGGCTAGCCGACAGGCGGGGAGACGGAAGAAGGGAGAGGTGAGACGATGTGGGCGCCCGTTCAGTAAAATCTCTTGCCGCCGGCATGAAGGAGAAACCAGTCGGGCAAAGATGCCATCTACCGTCTAACGTCTACCCTCTTACCGCTTTTCGTGCGTTTCGAGGGCAGGATGCCCTCGCTCCCAGGGGCACAGGATATAGCGATCAACAGCCGGTCCGCCAATCCAACTTGAGTAGCGAGAGACTGTCGTCTCTCGTTTTCTGTTGACAGGTTTCCCATTCGAACGTTTATTTATTATATTGTTGATCAACAAACTAAAGAATATCCACATGGGATCCATTTTTCCCGATCGGAACGGCTGCCGTTTCCGGATAAATTCGTTGACTTCACAGGATGAGTTCGATAGATTACCCGCCTGAACAACGCCGTCGCGTCTGGAATCGGTCACCAGGAGACGTTGCCATGTCTGAATCGACAACCTGGAAGGAAGTTCTCGCGGATCGCATACCCGACGAACTGGGCCGGGAAGTGGACATATTCGCCACGCAGATCGAGTTGCGCAAACAGGACAAGATCGACGACACCGTTTTTGCCGAAACCCGCCTGCGCCGCGGGGTTTACGGCCAGCGTTACGATAACGGAAAACGGTTCGACGGCAGCAATACGCAGGTCCTGGAGTTCCCCAGCGGAGACCTGGTCAAGGGGCCGGATACGGTGTGGGACGCGCCGGGGATGCAGCGGATCAAGATCCCGTTCGGGGGCCTGACCGCGGATCAACTGGATGTGCTGGCCGAACTCGCCGAGGAGTATTCTGACTGTATCCTGCACGTTACCACGCGCCAGGACGTCCAGCTGCATTACGTGCACATCGACGATACGCCCGATCTCATGTACCGCCTGGCCTCGGTGGGCATCACAACCCGCGAAGCCTGCGGCAATACGGTCCGGAACGTGACCGCCTGTCCCCTTTCCGGCGTGTGCCGGACGGAGACGTTCGACGTGACGCCCTATGCCCGGGCCTGCTCGAAATTCCTCCTGGGCCACAACGACGCGCAGGACTTCGGCCGGAAGTTCAAAATCGCCTTTTCAGGATGCGAACACGAGGCGTGCGGGCTTGCCAATATGCACGACATCGGCGCGATTGCGGTTACGAGGTCGGTCAACGGCGCCGAGAAACGCGGGTTCAGGTTCTACGTTGGCGGCGGGCTGGGCGCCGTGCCGCACCAGGCAAAACTGTTCGAGGATTTCCTGCCGGAAGAGGAACTCCTCCCCGTCTCCCAGGCGATCTCCCGCGTGTTCGCCCGCCTCGGCGAGAAACGGAACCGGGCGCGTGCGCGGCTCAAGTTCCTGATCGCCAGATTGGGCCTGGAAGAATTCAAGCGCCTGGTGACGGAGGAGCGGAAGGTGATGCCCGACGACCCGGAGTGGACGGCGTACCTTTCGGACCTTCACGCCTACGACGAAAAACCGCTGAAGATCGCGCAGCCGCTCAACGGCGCCGTCGTTGCAGGCGGCTTCGAGGAGTGGACCCGAACCAACGTCTACCGCCAGCGTCAGGACGGCTACGCGGTGGTTACGGTCACGCTGCCGCTGGGCGACCTCACCTCCGACCAGACGCGGGCCCTCGCCGAACTTTCAAGACGGTTCGTGAACGATACGATTCGAGCCACGGTGGAGCAGAATATCGTACTGCGATGGGTGAGCGAGGCCGATCTTCCCGAACTCTACAACGCACTCGTGGAAATCGGCCTGAACGAACCCGGCGCCGGGACGATTGCGGACGTGACGGCCTGCCCGGGAACGGATACGTGCAAGCTCGGCATTGCGTCGTCCCGCGGACTTGCCGCCGAATTGCGCTGGCGCCTGGCCGAAAAGGGCGTGGAAATGGACGCCGCCGTGGAAGGTCTGCGCATCAAGATCAGCGGTTGCTTCAACTCGTGCGGTCAGCATCACGTCGCGGACCTGGGATTCTACGGGATCAGCCGTAAGGTAAGCGGCTACACCGTGCCGCATTTTCAGGTGGTACTGGGTGGCCAGTGGACCGGCAACGCCGCATCGTTCGGACTGGCGATGGGCGCGGTCCCCTCCAAGCGGATCCCCGACGTGGTGGCGCGAATCAGCGAGAGCTACATCGAGGGACGAGAGGAGGAAGAGAGCTTTCAGGATTACATCCGGCGAATCGGCAAGGTGCAGGTGAAGCGGATGCTGGACGACCTCACCGAAGTGCCCCCCTACGAGATCGACTCCTCGTTCTATATGGACTGGGGTGACAGCCGGGTGTTCACGACCGGAGACATGGGGAAGGGCGAGTGCGCGGGAGAGGTGGTGCCGCTGGTGCAGTTCGAGCTCTCCAGCTGTGAACGGGAGGCGTTCGAGGCCCAGGTGCAACTGGATAACGGCCATTATGAAAGCGCATATAAACAGGCATACAGCGCCATGGTTCACGCGGCCAAGGCCCTGGTAAAATCGCAGTTTCTGGATGTGCCGGAAGACCCCGATACCATTGTGTCCGAATTCCGCACGAGGATCGTAGACACCGGGCTGTTGCACGACAATCCCGTCACCCGGGGCAAGTTCGCCAATTATCTGTTTCATGCCCATCGACGCAACGTCGATGCCTACAGTGAAGACCTCGCGCACCGGTTCATCGAGGAGACCCAGCTCTTTATCGAGGCCGCGTACGCCTGCTACGGGCGGATGAACGTCGTAAGCTCCTGATCCTATGAACGCGTATCGAATTCAGATCAAGTTCTATCTCGAACGAGGGCAGGATATCGCACCGGAAACCTGGTTCCGGGTATTCAACACCTGGATTCCGGTAACGACGGATGAGGTGCTTGTGGACGTGGCGGATTACAGCCACGTGCACGATGGGCCGGTCACCCTGCTGGTGGGACACGAGGCCAATTACAGTATCGATCGGTCGGACGGAAGAACCGGTCTCCTCTACGACCGCAAACAGGCGTCAAACGGCAGTTTCCCGGATCGGCTGAAGGCCGCTTTCGTTTCGGCCCTGAAAGCCTGCCGGAGGCTGGAGACCGACCCCATACTGGCCGGAAGTGCGAGTTTCCGTCTGGATGATGTCCTGTTTGTGCTGAACGACCGGCTGCTGGCGCCGAATTCGGTTGAGACGCTGGTGGCCGTTCGGCCGGACCTCGAGCAGGTGCTGGCGAAACTCTACAATGGCGCCGGATTCGACATTGAACACGATTCGGATCCGGGGCGAAGGTTCGCCCTCAGAATCCGTTCCGGCTGCCGGGCTAGCGTCGCTCTCTCACTTCGGCGTTTTGATGCGATTTCTTAGCCTTTTGACGCTTGACAAACCGGAAGAAAGTTCTATATTTCGTGTGTCATTGGCGCCCGGGGCAATTGCAGTTCGGTCGCCCTCGTGAAGTTGTCCGATATTCCCGTTCCGGACGGATTCGATCTTCGCGAACCTGAACTTCATACTTTAAGATTGACCTGTAGGCCGTCTCAAGGAAAGGGGTGAAGAGAATGACGTACATTATCGCCGAGCCATGCATCGACGTGATGGACAGGGCCTGTGTGGAGGTCTGCCCGGTCGACTGTATCTACGAACCCGACGCAACCAACCTGCCGGAAGACGAGCAACGCCAGATGCTCTACATCCATCCGGATGAGTGCATCGATTGCGGGGCGTGCGAACCCGAGTGCCCGGTCGAGGCGATTTTTGAGGAAGACGATACACCTGATGAATGGAAGGAATATATCGAAATCAATGCGAAAGCGTTCGAGTAAGGAGTTCCGACCTCTTCGTTCGTCCAGACGACGTGGAGAAAATGCCAGGATCCAACCGATCCTGGCATTTTGCAATTGGAACAGTAAAAAACCGTGAGACGGGAGAGGGGAGACGGTAGAAGACGTCCTTGCCCGATTGGTTGCTCCTTTATGCCTCCGGCAAGAAATGATACCGAACGGGCACTCATATCATCTCCCGTCTCACGTCTTACGTCTACCCGCCTTTAGAAAAGGAAGAATACGTCCATCATGGAAGTAACCTCAACACGCGGGCTCTACCGCCCGGAATTCGAGCACGATGCATGCGGCGTTGGGTTTGTCGCGGATATCAGGGGCAATCGCAGTAGTGAAATCATGCGGCACGCGGTGCTCGGACTGGCCAATCTGACCCATCGGGGCGCGATGGATGCCGATGCGAAAACCGGTGACGGGGCGGGGGTGCTCACCCAGATCCCCGGCCGACTGATCGTACGTGAGGCGGAACGGCTGGGATACAGGGCGCCCCGCGCGGAGGACCTGGCGGTCGGCATGCTGTTCCTGTCTCAGGACTCGATAACGAACGACCGGTATCGGATTATCGTCGACGAAGCGACGGACCATTACGGGCTTGTGCTGATCGGATGGCGGGCGGCGCCAGTGGACCGGACGGTCCTCGGTGACCGGGCCGCGGAGCTGATGCCCGATATTCAGCAGGTGCTGATCGCCCGGGGTCAGCGGACGTCCGATGCGGAGTTCGAACGGGCGCTGTACCTGGTTCGACGGCAGGTGGAGAGATCCGTGCGGCGACACGGGATCGAGGGCTGTTACATCTGTTCGCTTTCCAATCGAACGATCGTCTACAAGGGGATGATGGTGGCCGCGCAGCTTTCGCGGTTTTACAGGGACCTGCAGAATCCCGACTTCGAAACCTCGCTGGCCGTCCTTCATCAGCGCTACAGCACCAACACGTTGCCCGACTGGTTTCTGGCGCAACCGTTCCGATATCTGGCCCACAACGGCGAAATCAATACCCTGCGGGGCAATATGAACTGGATGCGGGCGCGCGAGTCGGAGCTCAAATCCAGGGCCTGGGGGCGGTATCTGGATCGGATCAAGCCCATTATCGACGCGGCCCGCAGCGATTCCGCGATGCTCGACAATGTCTTCGAAACGCTGGTGGTGGCCGGACGGAATCCGATGCACGCGATGATGATGCTGATTCCGGAGGCGCATCGCGGAATCCCCGACATGCCCGAGAATCTTCGCGGATTTTATGAATATAACGATTGTCTGATGGAACCATGGGACGGGCCCGCCGCTGTCGCGTTCAGCGACGGCGCGGTCGTGGGCGCCACGTTGGACCGGAACGGGTTGCGGCCTGCGCGGTACAAGATAACGGACAGCGGCCTGATCGTTATGGGTTCCGAGGTCGGAATGCTCGAGATGGACGACCGCCACGTCGTGGAGAAAGGGCGCCTGGGACCGGGACAAATGATCGCGGTGGACACGCGGCGGGGCGTGTTATTGAAAAACGACGAGATCAAGTCCCGATTCTCCGGTCGCCGGCCCTACCGGCGATGGGTGAGGGACAACGTGGTCAGTTTCGAACAGGCGGACGCCCAAAACGAGCCCGTGCCGGTTGGTGAACAGACGGACCTGGACCGGAGACAACTGGCATTCGGTTATACGGCCGACGAAATCGAATATGTGCTGGTACCCATGGCGAACGACGGCAAGGAACCGGTCGGATCCATGGGAGATGACACGCCTCTGGCCGTATTGTCCGAGCGGCCCCAGCTACTGTACAATTTCTTTTCGCAGCGATTCGCGCAGGTCACGAATCCGCCGATCGACCCCCTGCGAGAAGAACTGGTGATGTCTCTCGACGTAATTCTGGGGCGTCGGAGGAATATATTCAGAGAGAAGGCGGGGAACGCGCGGCTGATCCGCATCCCCTCCCCGGTGCTCCTGGACTCCGAATTCCGGAGGCTTGCCGGCTCCGGGTTGTCCGCGTTCGAAGCCGAATCGTTGCCCGCGTTGTTTACTCCCTCCGAGGGGGTCGAGGGCCTGCGACGAGCGCTGGACAGGATGTGCCGCCGTGCGTTGCGAGCCGTCGAGTCCGGAAAGACCCTGCTGATTCTGAGCGACCGCGGCGTGGATGGCAACCATGCGCCCATGCCCATGCTCCTTGCCGTAGGCGCCGTCCATCATCATCTCATCCGGGAAGGGAAGCGGATGCAGACGAGCCTGATTGTGGAATCGGGCGAGCCCAGGGAAGTCCATCACATCGCTTCGTTGATCGGCTACGGCGCCAGTGCGGTGAATCCTTACCTTGTATACGAAAGCCTTTACGACCTGATCCGGACCGGCAGGCTGGAAGGCGAAATCACCTACGCGAAAGCGCTGGACAACTACCGGCACGCGCTGGAGGCGGGGCTTCTGAAGGTGATCTGCAAGATGGGCATCTCCACGCTGAGCAGCTATTGCGGCGCGCAGATCTTCGACGCCGTGGGGCTGCACTCGGACCTGGTGGACCGGTACTTCTCAGGTACGGTATCCCAGGTTGGCGGCATCGGACTCGCGGAAATCGCGGAGGACGCGGCCGAGAGACACCTGCTGGCGTTCCAGCCGGACGGGTCGCCCTCGATGAACGACGCGGGCATCTACCGGTTCCGGCGGGACGGCGAGTACCATGCCTTCAATCCCCCGGTCTTCAAGGCCATCCACAGTGTGGCCAAATCCGGAAACTACGAGGATTTCGCGGCCTATTCGCGTTTGGTCGAGGGGCGGCCCGCGGCTTCGCTGCGTGATCTGATGGCATTCCGGAATGGAAGCGCCGTCCCGCTCGACGAGGTGGAGCCTGCAGGAACCATCTGCAGGCGCTTCGTATCCTCCGCGATGTCGCACGGCGCGCTTTCGCGGGAGGCGCACGAAACGCTGGCCATCGCATTGAACCGCATTGGGGCCAAGAGCAATAGCGGGGAAGGCGGGGAGGATCCGGACCGTTATCGGCGACTGCCCAATGGAGACTGGCCCAACAGCGCCATCAAACAGGTGGCGTCCGGCAGGTTCGGCGTTACGCCCGCGTACCTGGCTTCGGCGAAGGAACTGGAAATCAAGATGGCGCAGGGATCCAAACCGGGCGAGGGCGGGCAGCTTCCGGGACACAAGGTTTCCGCGGAAATCGCGCTCATCCGGCATTCCGTGCCCGGCGTCACGCTGATTTCGCCGCCCCCACATCACGACGTCTACAGTATCGAAGACATTGCGCAACTGATCTACGATCTGAAACGGGTGAATCCCCGGGCAAGGGTGTGCGTCAAACTGGTCTCGGTGGCGGGCATCGGCACGATCGCGGCAGGCGTGGTCAAGGGATACGCGGACGTCGTGCACATCAGCGGGCACGACGGCGGCACGGGCGCCTCGCCCCTGGGCGCGATCAAACACTCCGGCGGACCCTGGGAACTGGGACTGGCGGAGGCGCAGCAGACGCTGGTGATGAACGACCTGCGCGGCCGGGTTGTGCTTCGCGTGGACGGCGGCCTGAAAACAGCCAGAGACGTGGTCGTCGCGGCTGCTCTCGGGGCGGAGGAGTACGGATTCGGCACGGCGGCACTGGTGTCTATGGGCTGCGTCATGGCCCGGCAGTGTCACCTGAATACATGCCCCGTTGGCGTGGCCACGCAGAAACCTGAATTGCGGGAGAAATTCAACGGCTCGCCGGAGCACGTGGTCCGCTACTTCACCAATCTGGCCGACGAGGTCCGGGAGGTTATCGCGGGGCTGGGATACCGGTCGCTGGAGAGCCTGATCGGCCGGACCGAAATTCTGGAAGCTGCCGTCGACCCGAAGAAGCGCCGATGGCAGGGAATCGACCTGAATGATCTGTTGGCCGATCCGGACCCGGCGGGCACCCGGCCGAGGCTGCACACCCGGGAGCGCAACGACAGGCCGGATGCGTCGATTGACGACCTGCTGATTCAGGACGCAATCGATGCGATTAAAGAGAACAGTTCGATTACGCTGAGTTACGAAATCAAGAACACCAGACGCGCGGTCGGCGCCAAGCTGGCCGGTGAAATCGCCTTTCACTACGGAGACCGCGGTCTCGACAGTACGATCGAATGCCGTTTCCGCGGCAGTGCGGGGCAGAGCTTCGGCGCATTCTGCATTCGAGGTCTGCGGCTGGTCCTGACGGGCGAGGCCAACGACTACGTCGGCAAGGGCATGCACGGAGGAGAACTCATCGTGCGGCCGCCGGGCAACGCCGGGTTTCCCAGCCACGGGAACGCCATCGTGGGCAACACGGTCATGTACGGCGCAACCGGCGGCGTGCTCTACGCCGCGGGGTGCGCAGGCGAAAGATTCTGCGTGCGAAACAGCGGAGGTCATGCGGTGGTGGAGGGCGTGGGCGACCATGGATGTGAGTACATGACCGCCGGCGTTGTGATCGTGCTGGGAAGCGCAGGAAGGAACTTCGGCGCCGGAATGACGGGCGGAACCGCGTACGTGCTGGACGAGGAGGAATCGTTCGTGAACCGGTACAACCCGCAACTCGTGGGCCTTAGACGCGTCAGACAGCCGGACGACGTCGCCCTGCTGAAGAAGATGATCGGACGGCACCTCGAAAAGACCAACAGCCGCCGGGCGAGCGCCATGATCGCCCGATGGGACAGATTTCTGCCCAGATTCTGGAAGGTTACGCCGCACGCGCCCGACCATGGCGACGAACTGGTGATTCCGGATCGCTATCGCGAAACCCATCGGGAAACCCGCCGGCAGAAAGCGCAGGACCAGCAGGTGGAACGGACCGTGAAGGATGGTTCAACAGTCCGTTGATAAAGTCCATCCGGGCGCCGGATCTCCGGAGGGTTCCGTCGGGGGATAGCGCATGGGCGCCCGCGCATCGCATACTGCCGACATTGTGGAACAGGAAGGGTCCCTATGGTCGATATGACTGGCAGAGTTGCATTGATAACCGGCTCTTCCAGGGGCATCGGACGAGGGTGCGCGGTGGAAATGGCCCGTGCCGGCGCCAATATCGCCGTAAATTACCATTCGCATCCCGATGACGCGGAAGACGTTGCGAAAGAAGTCCGGGCACTGGGTGGGGAAGCAATTGTGGTGCAGGCCGACGTGTCGGACCGGGCGGCTGTGGACCGAATGGTGGAAGCAGCCGTGAGCCGGTTCGGCCGGCTGGACGTTGTCGTGGCCAATGCGTATTACAGCAAGCGCGAACCTTTTCTCGAACTGTCGACGCGGGCGGTACGAAGGACGTGGGAGGTCTGCCTGTGGGGCAGTTTCCACACCGCCCAGGCCGGCGCGAGGCAGATGGTGGGCCAGGGCGGCGGCGGCAGCATCCTGTTCATCAGTTCCGTGCTGGCGCATGTCCCCATGCCGACGTCCATGCCGTACAATTCCGCCAAGGCCGGCATCAACCAGATGTGCCGCACCATCGCGGCGGAACTCGCCCCGCACCGGATCCGCGCGAACGTGATCGAACCCGGCTATACCGACACGCCGGGCGAACGCCAATTCGCCACCGACGAGCAGATCAGGGAAGCGGCCAGGGGATTGCCGTGGGGCCGGCTGGCCACCATGGAAGACCTGGGCAAGGCGGCCGCGTTTCTGTGTTCCGACGCGGCGGATTACATCACTGGGACGATTCTGAAAGTGGACGGAGGCTTATGCCTTAAATAGGCTTCCGGATGCTGACCGACCACGGACTGGCGGTCGGCCTTCCGGCGGGGGTCAATACCCCGTCTCAAAAAACCGTAAGGGGACGTTATGCGATTTGTTCGATTCACGATTTTTCTGGGTGCGTGCCTCTGGGGGTTTTCGATTCCGGCGGCCGACGTGGTTGTGGAGATGCACCAGGAGGAAGAAGAGACGGAGTTGCGGTACCGGGTCGGGGTGATTGACGCCGAGTCAGAGACGGTCGACTGGGGTGCGGTGGGAGCGCACGACGACGGCCAGTTCCCGTCCGTCGCCGTGGACGGAAGGCTTGTCGTGGAAGTACACCAGTCCCACCAGGGGACGAATCTGTGGTACAAGGTCGGCAAGGTCGACGCGGAGACAAAGGGGATCCGGTGGGGCGCGGGGAGGAAGTTCGACGCGGGCCAGTACCCGATGGTGGCGCTGGACGGCCGGTTGGTGGTGGAGGTGCATCAGTCGCATAACGGCACAAAACTGTGGTACCGCGTCGGCATCGTGGATGCCGCGGCCGATTCGATTGCCTGGGGCAATTCGGGGAAGTTCGACGGGGGTCGGTTCCCGTCGGTAGCGCTGTCTGACGGCGTGGTCGTGGAAGTCCACCAGTCCGAAGAAGGTGAACGTCTGTGGTACAACGTGGGGACAGTGGATACCACGGCGAAGTCCATTGCGTGGGGTGACGCGCGGGAGTACGATGGCGGCCAGAGGCCCTCCGTGGATATGGACGATGGCGTGGTCGTGGAGATGCATGAGTCGATCAACGGGCTTCGCCTGTGGTATCGCGTGGGCATCCTGGATGCGGAACGCAAGATCGTGGCGTGGGGGGAGGCGACGAGATTCGATCGTGGTATCGCTCCCAACGTCGCGCTGGACAACGGAATCGTCATGGAGGCGCATGAGTCCCACAACAGTGACGATCTATGGTATCACGTCGGTTCTGTGGACGCGGAAATGAAGACGGTGACCTGGGGGAACGGATGGAACTACGGCGAAGGCATCCGGCCCGCGGTAAGCGTCAGCGTCGGGAAAAAATCGGCGGATTTCGACGGCAGCGGCCGGGTGGACTTCAGCGATTTCGTGATCTTCGCGAAGGCGTTCGGTACGGTAACAGGGGACCCGGACTTCGAAACAAGGTTTGACCTGGACGGAGACGGCCGCATCGGGTTCGGCGATTTTGTCCGATTCGCACAGGAATTCGGCACGTAGCTACAGTTTGGACACTTCGAGGCGAAGGAGAGAATTCTCGCCGCCACGGGAAGGGGTTCCGTGGCGGCATCTTTTTGTCCGTTCAATGTACCGGGGCGAAGGTCTGTTTCCGGGCTTTTTTGTACACCTTGAAGAGTCTATTTCCTATATTTTCCGAATACGCCGCGGGTTGCCGCCCGGGGGACCGGATCCAGGGTGTATCCAGTGCGGATTGTCCGGTTCCGCGGTGTTTCACGAAGCGGAAATAACCTGAACTCTATGAGACGAATCCACGAAATCCTCCTCGGAATCCTGATCGGATCGACCGCACACGCGGCCGATCCGCCGGCTCACCTTTATACGCCTTCCCGAGATTCCGTTCTCATTCTGGAACAATTCGAGTACCCCGAACAACTCGGGCGGTTTCCAAGGAACTGGGAAGGACGGGTGGGCTGGCGCCAGAGGAAAACAAAGAAGAAAGAGGACCTGTATTACAGGATTCAGTCGGAAAACGGCGATCACTTTCTGCGGGCTGAAACCGTAGGCAAGGCGACAAATACGGGCCGACCCGTAAAAGTAAACTTGCGTGTCTGGAAGAAGCTCAGGTGGCGATGGCGGGTGCACAGCCTTCCCGCAGGCGGCAATGAAAACGACAAGAAAACCAATGACAGCGCGGCGGCCGTACGCCTGGTATTCGGGGGCGGAAGGCGGATCAAGACACTTAAGTACGTCTGGAGCGCGACCCTGCCGGTAGGAACCGAAACGAAGAGTCCGCTTACCGGTAGCACGAAGGTGATCGTCCTGCGATCCGGAAAGAAAAAGACGGGCAAATGGATCTGGGAAGAGGTCAACGCATACGAAGATTATAGACGCTTGTTCGGCAGCGACCCGCGACTCGTCGGCGCCGTCGCGTTGATTACGGATTCGGACAATACGAAGACGCACGTGAAAGCGGATTACGACGATATTTCGTTTTTGAAGGCGCCATCCCGCACGTCGGATGGCGATCCCGATGCGAAACCGTAGGCAGATACAGGGGGAAGTAAAATGACAGGAAAATCAGGAACTAGGCGGGAGCGGTTGCCGAGGTTGATCGTGGGCGGCACCGCGGGTTCCGACAAATTTCCCACGCAAAAACACAGTCGGGAATGGCCGCCTCCCGAAAACGGTGAATTTCCGGAACAGTGCTTCGGTGTGGCGGCGAGAGTACTTTTCTTCTTCCGGATGTTGCTGATACGGCCGGCAGTGGTCTGTCTCCTGACCGTCTCGGCAGCATCGGCGCAGAACGTATCTATTACCGATTACGTTGTGCCCGTGAGCCGTGCGCACAACCTGCGGGTCGACGCGCTCAGCTTCAACTATGTGACGGAGGGTGACGAAACCGTTGTTCAGAATGGCAACGTGACCGTGGTATACAAGAAGTTCTACGAGTCGCTTCCGTACGCTTACTCCGTGGACGCAGCCGGCCAGGGTTCGACCAGGAGGAATATCATCACAAAGGAAAACGAGCGGGACGCCCTGACCCACTTGAAGACGAATCTGAAGAAATACCATCGGAATGAAGGCAGCTTCTTCTATTCCTGGGGCACGAATTCGGACCTGGATTCCGGATACGATCGACCCAACATCGAGATGACGCTGGGTTTCGGCCACGGACGGTTTATCGACGCCACCGCGCTTCGGAAAGCCGGAAGAATCGAGGAGTTCTTTCTGGAGGAGGGAATCATCGGCGAGCACTTCTCCAGGGAAACGATGATAGAACTGGCGCACATCATAGACAGGGAAAGGGAATACAAGGAAAAGCACGGAGACCGGTACGAGAACTACTGGTTCGAAGATATGCTGGCAGAGATCAGGAGGTCCCGCAGGGTTCTGGGAGAAGAGATCGGATTCGGCCTTGTGCGGATACAGGAAGTGCTGACCCAGGAGCAGATCAGCAAGAGATTCTATGGGTGGGACATTACAACCGGCGTGCAGTTTCAGGTGCTGAATCCTTACAAAGATACGGAACGGCCGCCGCCCGGTCTCCTGGTCGATTTTCGATATTCCCATCCGATCAGCTGGAGCACGCAGATCAACACCGATTTCCACTACCATACGCCTTTTTCCGGCGCATTCGGGAGCGACTACAACCTGCGTTGGAATACCGATTTCATCTACGAGGTGACAAACAGGATCCGCTTCACGACGCTGAAGACAATCCGCGTGCAGAAGCGCGAGGATAGACAAGCCGAGATCACCTCGCATATCGCGTTCGCGCTCAGCTTCTACATCGAAAACAAATTCAACATGACACTCTCCGAGTCCTTTCGCGTCGCCAGAGGCGAAAAGTCCAGGCAGAGCTTCAATATGGGGCTGAGTTACCGGATTTTCTAGCGTTCTGTCCCGGAAATAAGTTGCCTGAATTCGGCCTTCGAGTCGGCCGGCTCGCAAGGCGCCAGAGCGCAGGCGACCGCCGGTCGGCGCCAACTGCTCCGCCTTCCTCTTGTTATCCCTTCCCGGCGCCCCGGCAATCCCTCGCTGCTGAAACCATTACAGACTTTCGACCGCACTGACCAGCGCATCGATGGTGATGCCGAAGTGCGCCCAGGTCTCCATATGCCCGTCCGACGGGGCGATGGTCGGATCGGTCAGGCCGACGTGCGCGTGTGGCACGCCGCGTGAAGAAGCCGCGGTGGCCGCCAGACCCGCAAATCCCCTGAGTCCGGTTTCGGACGTGCCGATTTTTCCGTCTTCGACGGTGACGACGCCGCGGGCGTATTGAGATAACAGCGATTCCAGGCATCCGTTCGGCAGGGGCAGTCCATTGACGATGTAAACGTCTACGCCCGCGTCACGGCCGTTCAGGACGTCCGCCGCTTCCGCGGCCAGGAATGCCGGCGCGCCGAATGCCAGGATCGCGCGATCGGCGCCGGCGGCGGTCCGGCAGGTTGTGACGGGCTGCCATTCCTCGTCCGGTTCCCAGAGCGGACCTGAGCCGTCCTGCTTTTCGAGCACGGGCAGGTTGTCGCGGGGGATGCCGATGACGTGTCCGCCATAGTTGGCGGCCAGGTCGATCACGGCAAGAAAGGCCGACCGCGCATCGGCCGGGGCGTAGAACCGGTGCAGGTACGGAAGGTAGCTGAGGCCCACGTTGATCCAATCCAGACCCCAGCCGGAGAAGTGGTCCCGGCCCGTACAGGCGCCCACGTGAGAGAGATGAAACGTGACGTTCAGGCCCTCGTTCACCCCCGTCAGGTTGCGCTGGTACTGCCACATGTCGAAACCTTCGCGGGCAATGCCCTCGAAGAAGGCCGCAAAGGTGGACACCACGTTCAGCTGCGGACCCAACGTACTGGTGGCCAGGCCGTTGGCGATCAGGGTGGCGGCCTGTTCCTCGATGCTGATTTCGAACTGATGATTCCCGGCCAGGTGACCCCGCGCCTTCGCCAGTTTGGTGGAGGCGTCCAGGTCGCAGCTGACCACGAAGACCCGTTCGGGAAACGTCTCGGCCACCAGCGCGTACCCGGCTTCCGAACCGTCGCGGGCGCTCTTCATCTCACCCGGGCCGGGTAAGGAAACGCTCGCCGCAGCGCCTTCGGGCAGCGCCAGGTTCGGGCTTCCCGGGGCCGGCCGGGCCCGGGTGGTGACCGCGCGTGACGGCTGCGACTTCAGGTGCTCCAGCGCTTCCGACTGGCCCGGCGCGTGCCGGAACATGGGACTGGCGAGCACCTCCGCTTCGTCCCGGTCCTTCATGCCCCCGTCGTGGTGGCCGGCGCCGCCGGGGAGGTCGTTCACCAGGAAGAGGCATTCCAGCATGGGCGCCACGTCTCTAAAGCTCATCAGCGATCCGGGGACCCAGATCTCGCGGTCCAGGGGCACGTCGTGCCGGCCGGCAAAGGCTTCCACCGCGTCGAGGATGCCGTGGTGTTCGCCGAAATGCTTCAGATCGATCCGTTTGCCGTTCCGGGACCGGAATCCCACCGGATAAATCATGCTGGGACGGCCTTCCTGCGCCAGGACGTAGGCTTCGCGGTACGCCGAGTACAGGCCCTCGGGATCCATAAGTGTGGGGATTTCGAGGATTTCGACGCCCATCGCGCCGACGATGGACCGGGGATCCTTGTCCAGGATACTCCTGGTGCTGCCGGAAAGCTGGATGCCGTTCCGGTCCATTACAAACGTGATGGGCGCGCCGTGTACGTGCGCCGCGTTGAAGCCGTTGAGCGCCTGGCCCGAAATCCAGCCGGCGTCTCCGCAGTGGGCAACCACCCAGCACCCCTCGCCGTAGGCGCCGCGCTTGCCCAGCGCGTTGCCGACCGCAACGGGTATCATCACCCCCAGTCGTCCGCCGTTCATCTGCGTGCCGCCCGGCAGCCATGAGACGTGGCCCGGGAGATCCAGGCCGCGGCGAAAGTCGGATACGACGTGTTCGGGATCCACGAAACCCATCACGGATAGCGCGGCGTAATATCCGACGCTGGTGTGAGCGTGTTCGATGGTGTACTCGATGCGTTCGAAGTCGACCACCGCCAGGGTGAGCAGCAAGGGCGGGATCAGGCCGATGCCGCCGCCCAGATGGTCCGCTTCGCCGATTTCGGAGAGGGAGGCCAGCGAACGCACGGCCGTGCGGGCGGCCTCGATCTGCAGGGCGGTGAACGCGTCGGCTTGTGTCTTTGTCAACGTAAGGGTATGGCGGACGTCGATATGCAGTGGCAGGACTTCGGACGTGACGGATTCGGACAGATACCGCGAACCGTCCAGCAGCGCGCGGTTGCGATGTTCCTGCTGCGTTGTCGCGTGCTGCAATGCGGACATAGACAGGCTCCTCTGCGAGGGAGGCAGGTTCGATTGATACCGGGGGACGGCGCAAAACGAGGGAGGGATTGGGGAGCGAAGACGGCGAACTAAAAATACAGTGGTTTCGGAAAAAAACCAGCTAAAAATCCTTCAGACTGTCGTCGCGGGCTTCCGCCTTCCGGCGGGAAAACTTGGCTTGGAAGTTCGGCGGTCCTTTGGTATTTTGTACTCGAATTTGAGCGTTTTCAGGTTGCACGGACGATCGCGGAAAGGAGCGGAAGATGGCCGGCACGGTTTTGGCGGCGCAGATGTACACGGTGCGCGAATTCACACAGACACCCGCGGACGTCGCGGCCAGTCTGAAAAAGGTGAAGGCGCTGGGATACGATGCCATGCAGGTATCGGCATTCGGAGAACTCAGCCCGCAGGAACTCAAGGACCTGGCGGACGGTGAAGGCCTCGAAATCTGCGCCACCCACACCAGCTACGAACGCATGCGGGATGAAACCCAGGCCGTGATCGACGAGCACCTGTTGTGGGGGTGCAGGTATCCGGCAATCGGCGGGCTTCCCCAGAGTTATCGCGAAGATGGAGGCGACGGTTACAGGCGGTTCGCCCGCGAGGCATCCGAAGTCGCGCGAAAACTCGCGGCGGCAGGGCTCACCTTCGGGTATCACAACCACAGTTTCGAACTGGAGCGTTTCGGAGATCGCACGGGCCTGCAGATCCTGTTTGAAGAGAGCGACCCCGATGTCTTTCAGCTCGAGATCGACACCTACTGGATCCAGCATGGAGGCGGCGACCCCGCCGAGTGGATTCGCAAGGCCGCGGGCCGCGCGGACCTGGTTCACGTGAAAGATATGGCCATGCGCGGCCGGGAACAGCTCTACGCCGAGGTGGGCGAGGGCAACCTGAACTGGCCGGCCATCCTGGATGCCTGCGAGGCGGCGGGCGCCCGGTGGTACATCGTGGAGCAGGACACGTGCCAGCGGGACCCGTTCGAGAGCCTGGGTATCAGCCTGCGGAATCTGCAGGGAATGGGGCTGGAATAAATCGTCTGTGAACCCGTGGCGAGGATTCGTATGTCCGTTGCAGGCAATCCGTCCTTTGGCGCCATCCTGCAGTCCGACGACAGATCGATCTACGATGTCCGCACGCGTGCGCCCGGGCCCGAGGGCCGGCTGATTTCCCTCACCGAAGAGCGCGTGATCGAATCGCCCAGCGGGGACATCTTCGGGTACAGCCAGAACGCCGGCATGGGCTGGAATCCGGCGGAGCTGGGCCGGCCGGAGGTCCTGATCCTCAGCACGATGGGGGGCATCCGCGAGCCGGACGGCCGCCCCGTCGCGCTGGGATATCATACGGGACACTGGGAGGTGGGGCTGTTGGTGCGGGAGGCCGCCCTGGAAATCCATCGCCTGGGCGGCATTCCCTTTGCGGGGTATTGCTCGGACCCCTGCGACGGACGGACCCAGGGCACGACCGGCATGATGGACAGTCTCGCGTATCGCAACGACGCGGCGACGGTGCTCCGGCGCCTGGTCCGCTCCCTTCCCACCCGCAAAGGGGTGATTGGCGTTGCAACCTGCGACAAGGGATTGCCCGCGATGATGATCGCCCTGGCGGCGATGCGCTCGCTGCCCACGGCGATCGTTCCGGGGGGCGTGACGCTGCCGCCGGAAGACGGGGAAGACGCCGGCAAGATTCAGTCGGTGGGCGTCAGGCTGGCGCACGGAGAGATGACGCTTTCCGAGGTGCAGGACCTGGGCTGCCGGGCGTGCGCGTCTCCGGGCGGCGGCTGCCAGTTTCTGGGCACGGCGGCCACTTCGCAGGTGGTGGCCGAAGCGCTGGGTCTCGCGTTGACCCATTCGGCCCTGGCGCCGTCGGGAGAGGCGGTCTGGCTGGACATGGCGCTCCGGTCCGCCCGCGCGGTGTTCGCGATGCAGGGCTCGGGACTCACGACGGCCGACGTGGTTACGGATGCCGCGGTCCGCAATGCGATGGTCACGCACGCCGCGTTCGGCGGATCGACCAACCTGCTCTTGCACATTCCCGCGGTGGCCTACGCGGCCGGGCTCTCCCGGCCCACCGTGGCCGACTGGAGCCACGTGAACCGCCAGGTTCCCCGCCTGGTGGACGTGCTGCCCAACGGTCCGGAGTTCCATCCGACCATCCGGGCGTTTCTGGCCGGCGGCGTCCCGGAAGTGATGCTGCACCTGCGGCGACTCGGGTTGCTGGAAACGGGCGCACGTACGATTACCGGTAGGACGCTGGGTGAGAATCTGGACTGGTGGGAGGGGTCCGAGCGAAGGTCCGCGCTCAGGGCGGCGTTGCGCGATCAGGACGGAGTCGACCCCGACAATGTGATTATGGATACCGGCCGCGCGCGGGTCCGAGGGTTGACCAGCACCGTCTGTTTCCCCACGGGGAATATCGCGCCGGAAGGGTCCGTGGTCAAGAGCACGGCAATCGACCCGTCGGTCGTCGACGCGGACGGCGTGTACCGGATGACCGGTCCGGTCAAGGTGTTCACCACCGAACGCGCCGCCGCCGCCGCGCTGAAGGATTCCGGTCCGAAAGGCGTAAAACCTGGAGACGTGATGGTGTTGATCGGGCGCGGCCCCATGGGCGCGGGGATGGAGGAGATTGCGCAGATCACCACCGCGCTCAAGTACCTGGACTTCGGGAAACACGTCGCGGTGCTGACGGACGCGCGCTTTTCTGGATTTTCCACCGGGGCCTGTATCGGCCATATCGGCCCGGAAGCGCTGGCTGGCGGTCCGATCGGCAAGTTGGAGGATGGCGACGTCGTGGAAATCGCCATCGACCGGAAGGATCTCTCGGGCAGCATCGACTTCGTCGGTGTGGGCAAGACCCGGTTCGGACCTGAGGAGGGGGGTCGCATTCTGGCGGACCGCGCCACACGGGCCGACCTGTCGCCCGACGCGGACCTGCCGGACGATACCCGGCTGTGGGCGGCCCTGCAGAACGTTGGCGGCGGCACCTGGGGAGGGTGCGTGTACGACGTCGATGCGATCATGAACCGGTTGAACGGCGGTACCCCCTCGTGAATCAAGTCGACCGATCAGCGACCGAATCCTGGCTTCCGCCGCCCGAACGTCCGGTGGCGTTGGACGACGAGGTTCAGGTCTGGCGGATATTCCTGGACCTGCCGGCTTCCGAAATCGATGAAATGAAGGGTGTGCTTTCCAACGAAGAGAAGGCACGCGCCGCCCGGTTTGCTTTCGAGAAGCACCGGGCGCGTTTTATTTCGGGACGGGCGTCCCTCAGGCGGATTCTGGCCAGGTATCTGGGGCGGGCGCCCCAACGCCTGGAATTCGGCTACGGGCATCGGGGAAAGCCATATCTGAAGGACGATCCTCCGGGAAACCCGCTTCGCTTCAACCTGTCTCATTCGAGCGAACTCGCGCTGCTGGCGGTGGTGGGATCGCGGGATATCGGTGTGGACGTGGAGCGGGTGCGGGCGGTCCAGTACCACCTGAAGATCGCGGGACGTTTCTTTTCTCCAGGGGAGGTCGCCACGATTCGGGCCCTTCCCCCGGAGGTCCAATACGAGGCGTTTTTCAATTGCTGGACGCGCAAAGAGGCCTATATCAAGGCATTGGGCGACGGCCTCGCCTACCCGTTGGACGCATTCGAAGTTTCGCTCGCGCCCGGAACTCCCGCGGCTTTGCTGCGCGTGAACGATGACCCGAACGCGTCGACGGAGTGGTTTATGAAAGCGCTGGACCCCGGCCACGGGTACGTGGGCGCCGTGGCGTTGAAGGGAACGGGGTATCGGGTGACCCGCTGGGAGTGGGGGGAAACCGAACGCCGGGTGGATTGATCTCGACGTCACGCGCACGGATTTGTCATTGCGACCAGATCATGCTCCGGGAGCAACTCCGGATTGCTCCCGGATTTCTCTGTACGCTTCGGTGGCCGACTGGGGTTTTCCGTAGTCCGCGGCCCATTCGCGATCTTCGGCGGGCTTTTTACCGATGGCGCGCGCCATCTGGCGGAGGTGCGACCCCTCGCATCCGCAGCAGCCGCCGATATAGTTCACGCCCAGGCCCAGAGCTGTTTTGGCAAAGTCGCCCATTTCATAGCGGCTGATCTTGTAGTCGTCGAGCCTGTCCGGGAAGCCGGGCTGCCCCGTGAAGAACGGCACCTCCGGCGTGCATCGATAGGCGACCGGCTGGGCGGCCACGTGGCACGTTACCGCGTCTCGCATCTGCTCGATGGCTGGGAGCATGTAGGTGGGGTCCTGCCAGCAATTTGCGCCCACCACGTCGGCGCCCGCGCCTTCCAGCATCCTCGCGGCCTCGCCGGGGGACTTTCCGTCACGGGTTTGGGGCCCTTCGAACGCCAGCGTGATCATGGCCGGAAGGCCCGTCTTTTGTACGCGTTCGAGGGCGATGAGGGCTTCGCCCGCGTGGAGAAACGTCTCGCCGATGATGAAGTCGACGCCTTCGGCCATCTGGTAACCGATCTGGGCATCGAACAGGCGCCGGCATTCGTCCTCCGATTCGGGGTACTTCCACGTGAGGCAGATATTCCCGGCGACCAGCGCCCGGTCGCCGGCGGCCTCGCGTGCGACTCTCACTGCCGCGCGGTTGATCTCTTCCAGTCTGCCCGCGTAGCCGATCTGCGCCAGCTTGTTCTCGCTGGCGTAGAACGTGAGCACCTGCAGGACTTCCGCCCCGGCGTGCACGAATTCCTCGTGCAACGCAAGAAGCGCGTTCGGATTCTCAATGGTTACTTCCGGTGTAAACGGACCGGCCTGGACGTAGCCCCGGTTCTCCAGGGCGAGCAGGTACCCCCCGTCGCCCAACACCACGCCGCCTTCCAGTTGTTTCAGTATCGATTCGGGCATTGGAATTCCCCCGTATCCTTAAAGTGAACGTGATTTGTGCGGGCGCCCACAAGGTGCGCCTATGCAAATGCAATTTTGCCTCAGATATTGTTGAGCATTGTAACGGATTTTACAATTGCAATGCAACGAAATTCGACGCGCGTATCTCAGAGCCCGTTTCCACGTCCTGCACAAGGGCAACCTTTGTGGTTGCCCTTGTTGTTCGCACAACGAGGGTATTCATTCATGTATCCAGTGCTCTACCGGTTTCGAGAGGAACTCATCGAGGGCAATGCCGTCGCCCCCGACGAGCAAGCTGCGGGTCGGGCGAAAGGCCTCGGCGAAGGCGGCCATTCCGGCCGGGTTCCGGCCGGTTCGCTCGCTCTTGACTTCAATGGCCGTGACCGTCCGTCCGGAGCGCACGACGAAATCCACCTCGTTGTGGCGGTCGCGCCAGTAGAAGACCTCGCACGCGCCGCCGGCAGCGGCATTCACCAGGTGAGCGCCTACCGCCGACTCGACCAGCCGTCCCCAGAATTCGTGATCGGCGCGCGCCTGGGCGAAGTTGAGGCCTGATCCCGCTGTCATCAGGGCCGTATTGAAGACCTGCAACTTGGGGCTGGAACTCCGGCGCCGGACGGCCGCTCCGGCGTATTTCTGTATTCCCCGGAGCATTCCTGAGGCCGACAGCAGATCGAGATAGTGGGCCAGCGTCGTCGTGTTTCCGGCGTCATGGAGTTGGCCCAGCATCTTCGAATAGGATAGGATCTGGCCGGAATAGGCGCAGCCCAATTCGAACAGCCGACGCAGCAGGGCCGGTTTGTCCACGCGTGAAAGCAGCAGGACGTCACGCGAAATGGTCGTTTCGATGAGTGAGTCCCTGATGTACCGGGACCATCGGCCCGGCTGCTTCGCAAGCGGCGCGGCCCCCGGATAGGCGCCGTAGAACAGAAACTGCTCCAGAGACCAGCCGAACGCGGTTCGCATCTCCAAAAAGCTCCAGTGCGGAACGTGCAGAAGCTCGAAACGCCCGGCAAGGCTCTCCGTAAGGCCTCGTCCGATCAGGAGTTGCGCCGAACCTGACAGAACTACCTTGAGCCGTCGCTGGCTCAGCGTATCCTCGTCCCACATCCGCTTGACCGTTTCCGACCAGTTCGGTGCTTTCTGGATTTCGTCCAGGATGAGAAGCGCGCCATCGTCCCCCGCATCGCCCGCGAGAATCCGCGCCGCGTCCCACTGTTGCGCAATCCATTCCGGCCCGCGTAACGTGGGTTCGTCGGCGCTGGCATAGCGAAACGGTAGCCCGGACCTCTCCGCGACCTGTGTGATCAGGGTCGTCTTGCCCACCTGCCTCGCTCCGGCAACGACCTGAATAAAACGCCGCGGCTCACGCAAACGGCGCAGCAGATCCTCCGCTTGCGGACGCGTATATGACAATTTACTCAACATAATGAGTAATTATACTCAATACATTGAGTAAATGGTAGTGTTTTTTTGGTCGGAGGGTGATGGAGCAGATGGAAATGAATCGATAGCACCGACGACGAAAATAACGCGTCGATGTTCAAGCCGCCAATTCCATTCTCGCGTCTTCACGCTGACTCCAAACCACTGGTCTGACGTCGTAGCTCCGTAGTGCGGCCATCACTGTCTGATCGACCTTTCTTTCCGAATCGTTCAGAAATGCGTACACACGTGACCCCGGCGTGCGGACTTCCTTTGTGTCAATCCAAGCAAGTACAACGTTCTGAGCGGTTGAACGACTTGGGCGGTTGACTGTCTGTATGAGCCGCTCCGGCCGCTCCCGAGATTTCGGAATCACGAAATCAAAGAGATGATCATACCCCGTTTGACCTGTAAACTTCACCCTTGGCGTGTGGCGAATATCGCAGAGATCAAGCCAAGCTTCCACATCTTCATAAAAGATGTTCGCCACCGTGGGCGCCGCCATATAGAACATATCGTTGACGGCCAGCATCGCCTGTAAGAGATTGTGTTTTCGGATCGCAAAGTTGTCGGCTGATGCAAGGACCTGTAACTCACGTCCGTCTCTATGGACTCCAAAACCGTTGAGTGTCATTTGCAGCAGATCTTGCCGTTTGGGACTTTCGAGATTGCAACCACTTTGGGCAAGATCCTCAATTGTATATCCGTCATCCGTTAACACAAAGCCTCCGTTGGCATCTCTCGCATAGATCTGTAGGTAGTCGTTGTGTCTATCCAAATAAGGCGTGGTAATCTCGACCCACTGGTCGATTTGGTTCAGGACTGTCTTGTCCTTGAGCCAAGCATAATAATCATCAATGAAAATCTGAATTTCTCGAATCATGTAAAAAGCTCCCTTACGACATTCGGCGGTCGCGTGACGTTGGAAAATTTCAGGAATCCAACAAACGTCACGGACCATTGGCGGCGTGAGGGCATATTGAACAGAAAAACGTCCGGGCGATACTCTCAGTTCTTCCTCCGAATGTAGCCTTCACAAGATGTGAATTGAAGAATGCATGTCCGAACCCTACTATCGACGCAGTTTCGGCAAAAACTCCTTCAATTTCGTTAAGGCGTGTGTACACTCCTCCGCACTCGCACCGAAGATTCCGCTCGTTACGTACGGCGACCCATCCTGCAATGTTACAAGCGACTCTTCCATCTCTTTGAAGACCGAACCTTGGTCTCGTCGGTATGCGAAAGCTCCCGGTGGCGCCCAGTACCTGTCATAGGGCTTGTAATGGGCGCAGCCAAGCGCCATCAGTATCTCTAGCTTGTTGAATAAAAGTGTGTACTGATTAGTACCGGGTACGATTCGCTTGGCATGTGATCTTATTGCCTGGTGTATCCAGTCATTGAGTGGTGCATGGCTCCTTTCCATTCCTTGCAGTTTACACATTGCCTGTCTGCCATCCACAGAAAAACAAGAAGGTGGCAATAGCCTGACAGCGGGTAAATCCTCCTCGTATTTTCTGTGAATAGTTGTCCCAAACACGCTTCCAACAAAGCTAAGCCGACCAGCTTCGACCGCACCCAATCCCAGCGCGAATAACAAGAGCGTTGCCGGGTATTTTTCTAAATCAAGCCAGATGACATTTCCCCCGGTAGATGTCGTCGATCCAAGACGCTGCAGCGACCTTTGCCAAACTTGGTAGTGTTCCTCTTCTGCCCAATGACCACCCACCGCCGCCATTGCCAGCAGTGTTGAACAGGCGGCATCGTATTTGCGAACACGCTTGGTAATCGATTCACTATCTGGAGTCGAACCACCTTGCAGGGCGAAATCTTCGCCTGATGTCACGTCGATAACTCGCTCGACGGCGTCATGGATCAGATTTGATAACCGAATTCGGTATCGGGTATCCGGAAGATAGCGTTCCAGACTTGCTACTGCAGCCTCGGTGGAAAGCGGGTGGGGCTTAGAGTATTCTTCAATGGACTCTACATGTTGCTGAACAGCCGTGAAGAATGAATCAGCATCGTCAATCGGAACCATATCTGCTTCTCGATGCTCAATCAACCTTCGCGCCTCTTCGCCTGGTTCGCCCCTGGACGCCCAGTACGTGGTGAATCGGCGCGATGGCGCACGGATCAATGCGCTTCGCATTGCACCGTCCCATTCAGCCGACCATCCGCACACGATAAGGCCGAACTCGTCGAAGATCTGGTCCAAGAGTTTATCGTACTCCGGCGGATACTCATCAAGTTCGGCGGGGGTATTTCTTATGCGGGTATCGACATAATCGCCATTTACCTTGAAAACGCAACACTGCGTGTGTATCAATGGTAGGGCGCCCTCGACCTGATCGGACGAACTGAGGGTCGTCGGTACAACGCCAACATCATTCAGGGCGGTTTCGACGAGACGGTCGAAATTCGTCGTGACGATAACCTTGATGAAACCTTTCGCGGCCAGTGCCGCGATAGCCCGATGCGCCGCTGTCGGCGCTTTAAACCCTTCCTGGCGCTCCTCGTCAGTCGGCTCAAAATATCCACGGAGCAACTGTTGTCGCTCGGCTTGCGTCCTCGCGAGTTCGTTGAGTAGATCTGAGTACGACGCCTCTTTGTCGAATTTCTCCACGTACCATCGTTCCGGATCCGGCTCGCATGTTTCGCCACTGAGTTTAGCCAGTTTGCGGATCAAATCCAGCGTGATCTCCCAGCCCGTCGGAATCTTCGCCGAGCGGGTTACCCCTGATCCCTCGAGAATGGCATATACACCAGGATTGGCCTGAATCGAGAATGACAGTGAGTGGATTGGATCTATCAAGGTGTGTTAATCCCCAACTGGTTATTGCTTCATGAGACTTGACCGTCCAAAAAAAACCAAATCCGTGTTGGACCAGGAATAGAACGATCAGCACTTGCGCTGAGCAAACGCTTCGCCAAAACAGACGACTGAATCCACGGCAACACGGCGATAATCGGTCTATCGGAACTTGGTCCACCTGCACGGATCCTCTCAACTTCCACATCTTTCTGCCAGCGTTACGTGGTTCATCTACTCTCTTCGAGTTTGCGTTTTATTCGTCGCATACAGACGTCCGGGGCTTTTGCCAGACGACACTCCCAAATGCGGATGACTTTCCATCCCAACTGGCGAAGGAGACGGTTTGCCCGCCGGTCTCGAGCCTGGGTTCGTGTAATCTTGTCATGCCACGCTTTCGGATTTGTCTTCGACGTCAAGTTTCTGCAATTGTGCCCGTGCCAAAAACAGCCGTCCACAAAGACAGCGACCTTCTCCTTCAAAAATGCGAAATCTGGTCGTCCCGGAAGCGGTTGGTTTCGTCTCCATCCAGGTAAACGCCACTCGCGCAAGAGACGTGCAAGGCGTTCTTCGGTCGTTTTATTACCCTTGCTACGCACGCGGGTCATCAGTTCACCACGACGCAAACCGCCAAACGTCGTACGTTCCTTTCTTGGGTCACCGGGCCAATGACTCATGGTCTCGCACCACGTTAATTTTCGGGTAATTCCCCAATTACGGAATGGACCTTCTGCGCAGCTAATTTTGCATATAAAGGGGGAACCGCATTGCCAATAAGATCACAAACTCTCTCCATGCTATCCGTGGTGAATCTGTAATTTTCGGGAAACGTCTGAAGCAGCGCTGCTTCTCGAACGGAGATCGTGTATCTGGATTTATCGGGATGGCCGAAACGGCCTTTGGATGCCGTGGTACACCCACCGGTTATGGTGGGAGAGACCTGGTCCCACGCCATCCTTCCATACGTATTTGTGAAACCCCGATAGTCGCTTCGGTGACATTTCGGACGTACCGATTCATCAATTGCCAACCACGTTTTACCTGGTTCCGCGGCTTCTAATCTTTTCTTGACCTGAGGTTGAAGATTTCTAACTACGTGCCAGTTATGAGACTGAGGTCCACCATTCCCGCGTGCTGCCTTTAACGTGATGGGTGCTCCCAAATGGCCGATCGCTTGCTCTACCGTTTTCCACGGCCGCAGCCCGGATCCATCCTCCGGGACACGAGCATGAGTGGGTTCCGGTAACGGAACTTCGAATCCAAGTCCTGCTACGAGGACCAGTCGCCGTCGGGACTGCGGTACTCCAAAATCGGCCATCTGTTCAACCCGCCAACTGTACTTGTATCCAAGATCGTCCATGACGCCAAGGAACTGATCGAAAATTCCCTTGCCCCGATTTAGGACGCCAGGGACGTTTTCCATAAATACCGAACGTGGAAGAATCGCTTCGATGACGTCGGCCATCGCAAGTAGAAGCTCATTTCGCGGGTCGGCTTCCTGGTATTTGCTTGTAAGCGAACAGAAACCCTGACAGGGTGCGCAACCCGCCAGAAGCGAAATTCGGTCGCTACCGGCCGCCTCCAAGAGAGCCGAACCGGACACGTCGCGAATATCGCTTGTCAGCAACTGTGTTCGTGGATGGTTCCGTTTGTAGGTTTTCGCCGCGTCAGAGTCTATTTCAACGGCTGCCGCGACGTTGAATCCCGCATTGCGGATGCCTTTTGTCAACCCGCCGCACCCGGCGAATAGATCGATTGCAATTGGTCTTGCTGTGCTCATTGTTCTGCCTGTTCTCTTCCAGTCTCAATTGATGCGGACGTTGATTCTTCTGCCAATTTCACGATTCTAGGGTCATCCGCGGGAACACGCGTCCTTACCACATCGAGAAACTCCGAGTGCAGAATTTCTGCTGCGCTTAGAAGATTATTCCAGCTACGTATATCGAACGTTCCTGCTTTTTGATGGGTCTGCGCGTGGATTTCGTCTTCTTTTCGTATGCGGTCAGCTATCAACAACCCACCCACGGTAGTACGACGGTTTGCTTCATCAGCCTCATCCTGGAGCCTTCTTTGCAGGAATAACACGTAATCTCGCAATTGGTCGAATTCCTGTCGTCCAACCATAGCTCCAGGTCGTTTTGTTTCAACGACATATGCCGTCTTAAACCTATCCCCAAGACAAAAGAAATCAAGTCGTCTCCTTCCTTCACTGCTACCAATGTTACCGATACCGTATTCTTCTGCAATTAGCCCGTCGAGCGTCTTTTCGTGAGCCAGAGATGCCCACTTCGGATCGATCAGCCACGGGTGACCACGTACGTAGTCCTGCATATCCGGTTTTTCCGGAACTTTATCGCGGATCATTTCTTTAAACTTGCGGATAATTTCAACTCGGCCCTTCACGAGATTTGCAGTGTTGACGAGTTCAATGATGTCCCACTCTGAAAGAACTTCGCTGAATTTTTCGTATTCACTGGGAGAAGCTGCATTCAATCGTCGTATCGCATCGAGAAAACTTCGATTCGTCAGCGCATTGTAGGCGAATTCCACAAGCTCATCTGCTATATCCCTTCCCTCTTGGTCCTTATCGAGTTGAGGTATAGCACAAATTCGGTCAACCACTTTCGTGAATATCTGACGTTCTCTTTCAGGCAATTTTTCCGCCTGTCGCAGATAATCCGACACTTTGGGACTCTTCCGCTTTGCTTCTCGTCTCTTATCAGACCAGGTTTCCAACAACTCCCTGATCTTGCTTCTTCCCCATTCCTTCAACGGTACTGCCGCAGGATCCTCCCATCGTACAGTACCTCGATCAGTGGCAATCAAATCTACACTTTCGTCCAAAAAATCAGCTTGAACCTCGCCAGTGAAATATTGCATACCGTGCTGACCCCACACGCCACCACTAAGGTCGAAAAACCACGGCGTCTGAGCCAGTTTGCCTCTCACGTACACGACAAAGCCACGCTGTTCTTCGTCGGGTATTGTATCCTTGCAAAATCCCGCCCACCACTGAAATTGCTGTCCGTTCGAAAGTTCATCGGTTTGCCATGTGCCTGGATCTCCAGGAAATCTGAATTGAAATGGAATCTCTTGTCTCGATATTTGTGAATCATTTACATGGACAGTAAAAGATTCGTCAATCACAAGGAGTCGCCTTGCAATACTCTTGATAAATCGTTCTTCGTTAATCGATCGCCTGAGCTTAAGCCTCGATAGCCTAACCGTTGTACCGGTCTGGTCATCGGTTTCTCCGCCGTCATCTTGCAGTCGTATGGGTGTATAACCTTCCCGATCTGCAAAATTCGAACTCCGAGTTAGTTGGTCATAATCCAGTCTAAAATGGGCCACTTGCCCATCCTTAATCGATCGGACGTCGATCAAGTTCGCAATACCGAATCCGGCAAGCTTTCCGATACCCTTTCTTCCCTGAACTTTCCGTGAGGCTAGCCCATTGTACTCCTCAGTCCACTCATCGTGATCTGATCGTCTGTCTCTTCCTACGGTCAGATAGCGGGCGTTACACTCATTAAAACTCATACCGTGTCCATCGTCCTTCACTACAATTTCGTCACTTGATGTGATCGCGGTTTGAGTCGGTAGTTCGATCCAGACGTTTCTCGCCATGGCATCGTATGCGTTCGAGATGAGTTCTGAAATTGCCGGGACTGCCCCTGAATACATCTGCAAACCGAGATGTTTGAACAACTGACCGGCAACGGTCATCTTGTATTCACGCCCATTCCGTGAAGTCGGCGTTTCTTGTTTATTCATGGAAGAATCCCAATTATAGCGAACAAGAATCTCGTTACCGTCGGCAGCAACTCTTATTTCTGCCGGTTAAAATTATCGGGAATTTATCCCGAGAAAACAGATGTTTCAAACGTATCCCAAATACTGGCATTGCGCCGAAATTCTCAGCTTGCAAAACGTAACGGCGTTTTGTTCAGGTCTTCGAATCCCGATAGTACCATTATTGTAGCCACAGTTTTGGCGCCGGTCAAGGATTGCCGGTAAATCTTCTCGCGATTGGGTATCCACCCACTGCTGTCCAAGAACCGTCGGATTCCCAGAGATAAGGTTCGAAAAATGGCTACAATAGGCGATTTTGGACGGGTTTGACCCGGATAATGAAAACCAGGTTTGCCATCGTCTGCGCAATGCTGTCCAAGAACAAGGTGACGTTTCCAGCGGCCATAATTGTGCTGTTTCCGTCTCAATAAGCCCGTGAAATAAGCACTTTGTGAATCTCAGGCAATCTTGGTCGAGGGATTGCTTCGCGGAAGTGAACCAGATGCTGTCCAAGACTGAAACCGATTTTGGACAGGTGTGGTATCCACCCTAACGCCGGGCTGTTGTTCGCCCCCGCCGCTTCGGTTTCGCCTTGGCCGCAAGCGGCGCGACTATTTTTTCATACAGCCCCAGCAAATGTTCCACGCGCTCACGCTCAGAAGCGAAGCCCGTACGCCGGTATAGTCTATCGACGGCGCTGTCCAGCCTCTGGTGCGCCTTGCGAAGGTCAGGAGGCATCAAGTCGGGGTCGTACAGGTCGGCAAGCGTCGCGTCAGGATGATTCGCGCGAGCGGATAGAACGGCGTAGGCGTGGGTTGCAAGCCGTTTCAGGCGTTCTGGCGGTACGGGGGGCATCGGAAACGTATTGTACACGATGCCGATTCCGTATGAAAAGTCACTTTTGAGCCTTCCTCCGATATTCCTGACCCATGCCATGTGCAATGTCGATGTTAATAGTCCGAATTGCCAAAGGGAGGCGTTTAGCAGTACACGTATCTTATTGCTCGGAATCACAGGAGGTTCCAGCCATGCAATCGGAATATAGTCGCGCCGTTCGGAGCTGACTTCCGGCACCACCATGAAAGGGGCCGCTGGAATGACGTTGACGTGGTAGAGCTTTGGCGTCATTGCAAGTGTGCGGGTAGGCGCGCTCCTGCTCGCTAACCGATAGTCGCGAACGGCAGCTATGCGTTCCCTGACTTTCGGTAGTGTCTTGAGTATCTGAGGAGGAACGTCGGCGAGGTGAAGAATCCAGCGCATTCCACCCTGGAGAAACTCGCGGCTGCCGACGAACGGGCGCAAATACGGTTCAGCGGCCGGTTCATCGCGGAGGAAAGCGGCGCGTTCGTCTGCCTTGAAGATATAATGCCCACCATCGATCGGCTTGGAGCCGATGATCAGCTTCGGCAGCCCATTGACAGGTAGATGTGACTCCCTTACCACGACTCGCGGATTGGTCAAACTTCCCGCGTCGAAGAGGTAGGGCGAGAGTGCGGTGTGTTGGCTCTGTTGCGGATCACCATTGGCTGTCTCGTACGAAAACAGACGTTTCTGTCGCGGTGAATCGTCGCGCTTCGTCAATCCAATGATGACGACGTGAACGTGCGCCATCCCGCGTGCGTCCGATCCCCAGGCAAAGGTACGGTGGGCAAAGGCGATTTCGAGTTTGCAACGGTCAAACAGGACCGGCCAGAGTTGTGAGACCTGCTCGCCCTGCGTGATCGAATTGGTGGCCACAAAACCGATTCGTGCCTCGCTATTCTGCACGTATTCCCCAGCCTTGATGAACCACGCGGTCACATAGTCGAGCGTGCCGCCGCTCTTCCCCAGCGCGGCGAGGCGGCGCACCTGCTCTCGCTGCTCGTCCGACTGAAACTTGGCGCCTATGAACGGCGGATTCCCCAGAACGAAGGAACATTCCTCCGGGGGCAGAAGTTCGGACCAATCGAATTCGAGCGCATTGCCCTGCCGGATGTGCGGCGACTTCGCCAGTGGGATGCGTGCGAAAGTCTCACCAAACTCAAGGCTCAAACGGACATTCATGATGTGATCCATCATCCAAAGCGCTACTTCGGCGATGCGCGCTGGAAACTCCCCTAACTCGATGCCGAAGAACTGGTCCACGTTGACAATAACAAGCTGTGTTGGAAAGACGTCGGTTTGGGTTTTCGGGTGAATCTCTCTTAAAACCTCGATTTCCAATGCGCGCAATTCGCGGTACGCGACAATGAGAAAATTGCCGCAGCCGCAGGCCGGGTCGAGAATGCGCAGGTCGCGGAGCCTCTGCCGGAACGTGTGAAGCGCGGGAATCCGGCGCGTATCACGACGGGCCTTCAATTTGCGAAACTCTTCCCGCAATTCGTCGAGGAACAGCGGCTCGATGACCTTGAGGATGTTCTGTTCCGTCGTATAGTGGGCACCCTGCCGGCGACGTTGGTCCTTGTCCATTACCGACTGGAATAACGAGCCGAAAATTGCCGGCGAGATGTTCGACCAATTGAAATTGCAGGCGTCAATCAGCTTTTCGCGCATCTCAGAATTGAATGACGGGATGGGCAATGGGTCACGAAACAGGTCGCCGTTGACGTATGGGAAGCGGTCGAGGTCTTCATCGAGCGTGGTAGGGCGCTGTTCTTCGTGGGTGTTGAGAACCTGGAACAAGTGCATGAGGCGGCTTCCGAGATCCGTCCCGTCAACATTCGTACGGTTTTCCAGGTAATCGAGAAAGACGTCGCGCGGCTCGAAGATGCCAGTGTCGTCCGCAAAGAAGCAGAAGACAATGCGAACGAGGAATTGCTCCAGGTCGTGTCCGGTGTAGCCGGATGCAGCCAGCGCGTCATGGAGAAGACCGACGCGTTCCGCCGCCGCGATGTTGACCGGATCCTGATCCTTAAAGGTCCGCTTCTGAACACCGAGGATAAAGCCGAACTTTTCAACATGATCAGGAAGGTCGGCGAGCGAGAAACGAACTTCCTCGCGTTCATCCCGGTCGATCAGATCGAACGTCTGGAAGTCACACTGCAACTGGTAACGAGGTCTTTCGTGCTCCTGCAAGGCGTCGAAATAGGCATCCGCCTGCTCTCGCGCCTTCTCCAGATCGACACCCGCGCTCTTCTGCTCGACAAGCAATACGCCCGGCCAGAACAGATCGATGAATCCTCTGGAATCATCCACGCGCTGGACATGCTCCTCATAGCGGGCGACCGTACGGCGTTTCACGCCGAAAATCTCGAAGAATTCGTTGTAGAAACTTTGAGTCTCGCCCTTCTCGTATCCCGAATCCTTCCACTCATCAGCAAATCGGGAGGCACGAGAGCGGATTTCATTCCACGATAGACGCATTTGGACATGTTCTCTTTTTTCTGAGAAACCGGATTAACGGAGATTGACGTCGTAATGTGCCGATTTTACTACACGGGACATCACGGACGCCTGGTGCTGTGTAAGACAAATCAGCCCCGAGAAATCTACGGTCGTTGCCTGTCACCTATTGCCGACAATGTCGTTTGACGGCCACTTTTCGACGTTATTGACCGACAACAGATGTTGTGGGACATAAGTGACCGTCAAAGGGCTCTTCTTTCTTCCAGGTCACACACGCATGGGGACGCGCGACGAAATCAAACCGTTGCCGGTCATTGATGGCCGACAACTGGCGTTGTAGGACATAAGTGGCCGTCAAAACACGCTTCTTTCCTCCGCAAGCCCCATCAGCACGTTGATAAATCGTTTTGCGTGGGGCGATGCACTTGTGACTTTCGTTGGGTCGATTATCGCGAGGATTTCAAAACTGTGTCTTCCTTTGTCATAGGTGCCTTTCCTGGTGTTACGGGCAGCACGACGAATTCCGTCGTCTACATCTTTCTTTGGTACCTCTTCAATTTCCGGATTCCGCGGAAGCGCGTTTGCCTGGAAGCCCTGGCCGTAGTATTCTCCAAGGGCTGTGCGATCTGCAAGAAACCAGGACTCCATCGCTTGCACCATCAAATGGCATTGGTCGTCCTTCGCGCCGTCGGGTCGGTCCCAGTCATCACGATCCTTGAGGTGCTGCCACGGTCCCGGTTTCCGGACCGGCTCTTCAGCGTCTACTAAGAGCAGAGCATATTCGCTTTCATTTGCAGCATCTTTGCTTCTTTTTGCAAAACGGCTGAACGCGTTCGTACGACTGCCGCCGGCTACGAATTCAGGCATATTTCCCTGTAATCCGGATTTCTCGATGAACCTCATAAAGCCCCTGCGACAGGCGCTGCTTGTGGTCTTTTTATTGCCACCGCCTTCCACGTATACCTTTATTTTCACCACCGATTGCCTCCAATTTCCCCGCTTATCCATAGCTCACCAAGCCGGTAGTCTTTAAGCCATATCTCGAGCTCCGAGGCGTCAAGACGACGGAGTTGTGTCGCGCCGTCCGATTTATCGCAAACAATCACCGCTTCCGGTGTATCGGTGAGTGCATCAATGAGAATGTCGGAGTGCGTTGTGACGAAAATCTGGCTACGAGAAGACGCCTCGACCAAAAGCGACGCAACCTCCGGGATCACATCCGGATGGAGACCAGTCTCCGGCTCCTCAATGCAGACGACAGGCGGCGGATCGGGATTGCAGAGCACAGCGAGCAGGCAAAGATACTTTAGTGTGCCATCGGAAAGCCGGGTGGCCGGTACGGCATGTTGCAGGCCTTTCTCGTGGAAAGAAACCTGGACCGTGTTACTTTGTGTTCTGCTACGCATATCCTCAATTGACGGATGAAAGGAATTTAAGCGATCCATAATCTGGCGCTTTACGGGAGGCTGGTTCAGCAGATTGTCAAGAATCAGTCCGATATTTGAAGCGTCCTCGAACAGGTTGTCCTGCGGGAGGTCGGCCTGCTGAGGAAGGCGGGATGGCGCAGACCGACCGAGGTTCCACTCCCGGTAGAAGCGCATTTGCTCGAATTGTTCGGCCAGGTAGGTCAATTCCGGAAAGGAGTCGGGATCTCGGCGCTGCGAGAGAATGGACTGGTCGGGAATAACTTCGTCTCGCGTGAGACGTCGGTCTGGTCGAGACTCCTGCGTGAAGACGTTGAGCACTGGCTGGCCATCCCGGTATCGATAGAAGATATATGGCTCTTCGTTCCCTGGGGTCGGTGTCTCATTCTCGATTGCCTCTTCCAGCAGTTCAAAACGTGCACCTGTTTCGGTGAATGACAGCCGATACCTGAGTGGCTGTTTGTCCGCGTAATCGACGGCTACATCCACGGCTGCCGTACCGAGTCGAGTGGCTCCCTTCCATAGCCACTCGATAACGCCTCCTCCCTTTCGAATCGGCGCCTGAAGATCCCGACCAGGCGCGGCTGCAATTAGCGACAGCACTTCGATCAAGTTTGATTTCCCGGAAGCGTTAGGGCCGATAAGCACGTTTAACGGCTCTAACTCAAACTCTGCGTCCCAGGAACCGTAGGATAGGATATTTTCCAGACGGATCGTTCGGATAAACCTCCTGCCATCCATAGGCGACTCCCTTCAGATTTCCTACACTAACCATGACCAATCGAGTCTTTTTCCGTAATCTAGCCTTGATTCGTCATTTTTCGGGGACGTTAATTCGAATATACGCAAGTTGATAAGGGCGATATGGCATCGGATTTCCAGGAACCTTCAGGTCACTGGATGTGAACGGAAAAAATGTGCTTCCGGACGACGTCTTCGGCCCGTTGAGGAAACAACTGCAGGGTCACGGCGTTACGACACATGCCGTATCGCACGGATGCCCTTTGTGCCTTTTGTGCTTTTTGTGGCCAATTTTGCGGTTTTCTTTTTTCGAATTGAGGCTAGAATCGTCAACGTAATGGTGAATTCAAGCGTGTCTCAATGCCAATCGCTGGCGCTTCCCGGACTCGCTACAAGTAGGTCCGTTTGGCTACCGGCCACAATCAACCCGTTGCCGGTCATCCATTGCCGACAAATGAGTTTGTTGGCCACTTTCTCTCGATATTGGCCAACAAATGGCGTTGTGGGACATAAGTGACCGTCAAGATACTTCCCTGCCTTCCGCAACATTTATGAGTTCGGGAAACGCAAGGACTGCTGCCTTGCGGCCCCTTCCTTAATTCCGTAAAAGCGCCAGGGTTCAGGCATCTTCCAACAGCGCCTTTGCATCCGGCATTACATCCTCAACGGATTTGCCGGTAAGCCGCAAATAAAGAGCATCCGGACACAGTTCCACGTCCTTACCCCAGGCGATGCCTCCGTTCGTCGTAATATGTACAGTTTTAAAGAACGTCCGGCTGTTCCAGGACTCGAAGACACCGCGCCCGGCGAGATCAGACAGGTCGATTTCTCCCGCGGCGCCGTCCGAGAAGCGAAGCCAGATTCGGTAGCCGCTTCGCGGCTCGACGTCGGTTGGTCGGATCATGTTTCCTCCATATGGCAGGTTATTCCATATCCGTACGGATAGTATACAGATTCTTTGGAACCACAAGGCCCAGAGAGTCGCATTCCGATCGCTTCGGCACAGTCATTCATGCATCACCTGGGAAATCCATACATCAATCCAGACCATCTGCGACCGTTGCGTCAAAATCGCCCCAGTCTTCGCCGGCGGATGCCATGGCGCGGTATGTATCCTCCCACGACGGCGGGTTCGGTTCTCTTCCATAAGAGAGAACAGCCTCTTCCCTTTCTCTGTCGGTCACGGTGTTTTCCATGGATTCGTGACGTCGACGTCCAGGCCGTTGAAATCCGTGACGTTTCTCGTTGCAACGGACAGATCGTGGGCCCTGGCGGTTCCGGCGATGAGCGCATCCCCCAAATCCAGCACTCGTCCGGCGCGATGCGCCTGCGTTCGAAAGTGAGCCGCCCATTCCGCGCCCGCTCTGTCGACAGGAAGAACGCGGTCCTGGTAGTCCGTGATGATCCCCGACAGCGCCGCGCGCAGTACGTCGCGCCGTCGTCCCTGAGGCAATCGCTGCAGACCGAACTCCAACTCATGCACCACAACCGCCGACAGCCACAGATCGTGCGGCTCAGTCAGAAATGCCAACACATTCGCGTCCGGCGCAGTCCGGGTCAGTTCAGAGACCACGTTGGTGTCCACGAGAAATCCGTTCATTCCGCGCCGCCGTCAGCGAACGGGATCTCCCGCCGGGACGTACGATCGGAAGGAACGTCGAGATTCGTGCCGCGCGGCATGTTGTCGATCAACCACCGGCCAAGCGGCTTGCGTGGTGACGCCTGAGCCTTCCAAATATGCTCGGGCACCACAACGAAAGCCTTCCGCGCGCCGATTCGCTGCGGGCCTTCCGCCTCGGACAGACGAAGGATTTCAGACAGCCGCGCCTTGGCCTCTGCGACAGTCCAGACCCGGACTGGTTTGGGATATTGGATGGTCATATCGTCTCCTTTTGTTGACTAATAGTCCAATATAGACTATATTTGCAATTGAGTCAAGGGGTTTACACAGGGAATCTACAAAAACAGCCGATCCAGGAACCATGCGGATCGGCAAACTTTGACGGCAACGCTGCCCTGCGCGCCAACGTCAAAATGTAAGGGCGCCCACAAGGGACGCCCCTTCGTCTTACCCCTACGTCGGCCACCCTCAACCCCAATCGAAGCCACCATCCTGTGTAGGGGCGACCCTTGTGGTCGCCCGAAAGATGCGTCAGCATTTCATTTTTTCACTTCGGGGATCGTAAAGCGGTTCGCGCGAGACGGTGGCGCGATGGCGATTGCCGAAGGTTTCGACGTCCACGGATGTTCCCGGCTTCGCGTACTCCTGTGGGAGGTAGCCGTACGCGATGAACTTGCCGACGGTGTACCCGTGGTTGGCGCTGGTGACGTACCCGAGTACGCGGCTGCCGTCCAGAACGGGCTCCTTCCCCATCACAACCGCGTCCGGATCGTCCAGGGTAAGGCAGCAGAGCTTCCGGTCGATTCCCATCTCGCGGATTTTCAACAGGGCATCCCGTCCCAGGAAGTCACCCTTGTCGAGCCTGACGGCCCAGCCGAGCCCGGCTTCGTAGGGGTTGTATTCCGTATGGAGTTCCGCTCCCCAGAGGCGGTATCCCTTTTCGAGCCGGAGCGCGTCGAACGCGCCGCTGCCGAGGGCAACGAGGCCGTGCCGGCGTCCGGCCTCCCAGAGCGTGTCCCAGAGCAGAAGCCCGAATTCAGCAGGCGCGTAGATCTCCCATCCCAGTTCCCCCACGTAGGAAATGCGCAGCGCGAGGGCGGGAATGGACCCGATTTGGATCCGCCTTGCTGAAAAATAGGGGAACGCCCGGTTGGTGAGATCGTCGCTGCAGACGCCTTGAAGGATCTCTCGGGCCTCGGGCCCCCACAGGCCAACGCCGCACCAGGCGGAGGTCACATCGGAAATCTGAACGGCGACCTCATCCCGGGCGTGGCGGGAAAACCATGCCAGGTCCCGCATCCCCGCGGCGGCCCCGGTGAGAACCAGGAAGCGGTCCGCGGCCAGCCGGGTGACGGTCAGATCGGCGGCGATGCCGCCCCTTGAATTGAGCAGGGCCGTATAGATCACCGTTCCGACCGGACGGTCCATCCGGTTGGCGGCGATGCGCTGGAGAAAATTCAGAGCGCCCGCGCCGGCGATTTCGATCTTCGTGAACGGCGTGATGTCGCACAGCCCCGCGCGGTTTCGGGTGGCCCGGTGTTCCATGCCCTGAACAGGAGACCAGTACCGCGCCTCCCAGCCGGTTCGCGACGGCAGACCTTCCTCTTCGTCTAGCCGGACGTTGTTGGCTTCGAACCACTGCGGGCGTTCCCAGCCCGCCCCTTCGAAGAACACGGCATCGAGTGCTTTCAGGCGGGGATGGAACGGGCTGAGACGCAGGCCTCGCGGATGGTCCATCTGATCCAGCGGATGGATGATATCGTAGACTTCCCGGTATTGCTGCGCCCCCCGGGCTTCGACGTATTCACGGGTGTGGACGTGCGGGCCGAAGCGGTTGATATCGGCGTCCCTGAGGTCGATTTCCGGCGCGCCCGAGTCCATCCATTGCGCCACGGCCTGCCCCACGCCGCCGCCGTGGGTGATCCATACGGCTTCGGCAACCCAGAGCCCGCGAACGTCGACGGACTCACCGAGCAGGGGCAACCCGTCCGGCGTGAAGGAGAAGAGGCCGTTGATCCTGTAGTCGAGACCGGCGTGTTTCAACGCGGGAATCAGTTCGTCGGCGGCCTCTCGCGCAACCGCGAAGTGTTCCGGCGTGAAGTCCATGATCGAGGGCGAGAGCCTGGCTTCATCCGGGCTGAGGAGGTCGTCCGGACTCACCGGGAGCGGCTCGTGTTTGTAGGAGCCGATGCCGTACCGGTCGGCCTGCTGCCGGAAATACATGGCGTAATCCTGGTGGCGCAGGATCGGGTGGACGACTTCCCGGGTTTCTCCCGCCAGTTCCGGGAGGGGCGTCGTGAGCGCGTACTGGTGCTGTACGGGCGTGAGCGGGATGGAGATTCTCGCCATGCGTCCGACGCGCGGCCCCCAGATACCCGCGCAGATCAACACCTGGTCCGCGGCTATATAACCCCGGTCGGTGTCGATTCCGCGGACGCGGCCGTTGGACACCTCGATGCCGGTCACCGTGGTTCTTCCGTGAAACGCGGCGCCGGGTTCCGACGCGCGCGCCATGGCTTCGCAGGCTCGGACGGCTTTGGCAATGCCGTCGGAGGGAACGTAGTATGCGCCATGGATTCGGCCGGCGTCCAGAAGGGGGAGCATGGACCGGGTCTCTTCGGGCGAAGTGAGCCGGGCTTCCAGGTTCCAGGACCTGGCGGCGCCCAGTTTACGCTTCAGGTCTTCCATCCGTTCGGTCGTGTACGCGACTTCGAAACTGCCGACAGGATAGAAACAGGGCTGTCCGTCCAGGTTCAGCGAGTTGTACAGGGCAACCGTGTTCCGGGACAGATCGGTCATTGTCTTCGAAAAGTTCGTCTGGAACACCAGCCCCGGCGCATGGGACGTCGACCCGCCGGTATCGAACAGGGGCCCCTGGTCCAGGACCACAATGTCCTTCCAGCCCTGGCGTGTGAGATGGTAGACGGTGCTGCAGCCGACAATGCCGGCGCCGATGACAACCAGACGCGCGTGGGATTGCATAGAGATCCCTCCGATCAGGCGGGAGAACGGCAGGGTCCGCGGCGCAGAGCGGACGGGACGGCCCCGACTTTCAATAAATCGCTTGACATTGATATTTCCGTTGCCTTTTTTAGTATCCTGTCCGATACCTGATTGAGGGTTGCGAAAACGCGTTGCAGGCGTTTCGGTTACCGGAGGGTTGCGGTTCACCGGAACATCTCAGCGAATCACACGAAAGAGGGAGGTCTGCTATGCCATTGCGATTGGGGGACGACGCACCCGATTTTACCGCCGAGACAACCGAAGGTACGGTCCGATTTCACGAATGGCTGGGAGACAGCTGGGGCGTCCTGTTCTCCCATCCCGCCGATTTCACGCCGGTCTGCACCACCGAACTGGGCGTGGTCGCCAAGCTGAAGGCGGAGTTTGCCAAGCGCGACGTCAAGGTAATCGGCGTGAGCGTGGACCCGCTGGATGACCATAGGGGCTGGGTCAGCGATATCAACGAGACCCAGAACACCACCGTTAACTTCCCGTTGATTGCCGACCCGGACAAGACGGTGGCCAGCATGTACGATATGATTCACCCGAACGAAGACGACAAGGCCACGGTACGGTCCGTATTTGTCATCGGCCCGGACAAGAAGGTCAAGCTGACGTTGACCTATCCCGCGTCTACCGGCCGGAACTTCGCCGAGATCCTGCGGGTGATCGACTCGCTGCAACTCACGGCCTACCACCAGGTGGCAACGCCCGTCAACTGGGAGGACGGCGAAGACTGCATCATCGTTCCCGCGGTGACCGACGAAGAGGCAGTCGAAAAATTCCCCAAAGGATTCACAACCGTCAAGCCGTACTTGAGGTATACCCCGCAGCCGAACAAGTAGCCGGCATCTGAATCGGTACCCTTCAGCCTGCGATGCGCCTCCCCTGGAGATGCGTTCCAGGCTGTTTTTTTATACGACGATTGCGGCAATTTCCCGCAGGCTGGAAATCTCGTGGTCCGGTTCCGGAACGTTCGGCTTGAGTGCTTCACCGTTACGGTTCAGCCAGGCAACCCGGATGCCGACCCGCCGCGCGCCGACGACGTCGTCGTCCTGGGAATCGCCCACGTAGAGGGTTTCCTCCGGGCGGCTGCCGATCAGGCGCAGGGCTTCGTGGAAGATGTCAGGCGCGGGTTTGTAGGCGCGTGCGGATTCGGAACTGACGACCACGGGAAACGCCAGGTTGTTTTTCCCGAGCGCACGGGTCAAGTGACCGTGGTCGGCATTGGAGACCACGCCTGTACGGAACGACTCAAGACCGGCCAGCGCGGGCTTGACGTCATCGAAGACGGGCACCTCGGCAAATGCCGCGAAAAGGTCGTCGGTGTAGTGTTCGAAAGAAACGCGTCTGCCGACGTTTTCGAGCGTCTGTTCAAGGCTGATGAGATGGGCTTGCCGCATCGTAAAAAATGTCTCGCCCTCGAGAAGCGGAAAAAACGACCGGTCCCAGGTCTCGAAGAAATCCCGCCCGGACAAATCGAGGTCCTGTTCACGGACGATGCGGTCGCACAGGGAATGGAGTTCCTCCATGGCGCCCGCCAGAAGGGTCTCGTAAGCGTCGAAGAGTATCGTGGTGACGGGCGATGTCAAAATCGGGGTCCTTCCCGGCGGCTGCGGCTGATCGCGCGCGGACATCCATTCCATGCGCGCTGCCGAGCCTGGCGACTTATGTCGGAACGTGAGGGGGCGCGACTATCCCGTGCTCTTTCCGGATACGTCACCGCCTTGTTTTGCGACCGGACCGGTGGGTGCATCCTTGCTATATAGGGCGCCGCCGCGCTCATACGAAACCGAAACACGGCCGTCGTGGACTTCGAGCCGCGGGACGTTCTGGTTGAAGACGTCCCGGTCCGGTCCGCGCATCACCGCCAGCTGGGCGTCGGTCATCTCCTCGACGAGATCGCCCCATCGGTTCTCGGGGTGCACCATGTCGCCGCCGCTGCGGTTGAAATTGCGGGATGAATATTTGATCAGGATGGCGCGACGGCCGATCTCGTTCTTCCACGCCAGGGCGCCGTGCGTCTGGCCCCCATCCATAAAGAAGAGCACGTCGCCGGCCTTCATTTCGGGCTGGACGACCAGGCCCATGGGGTCATCACAGGACCGCACCCCCCGGGGCACGCGGTACTGGGCTTTATGGCTGCCGGGCACGCATGCGAACCCGCCCAGACCCGCGGGCACGTCCCTCAGCTGCCAACTGACCGTTACGGCCTCGCAAAAGCTGCGGCCGTTCTGGTACACGTATCCCCGGCCGGGATTCAGCGGTTCGTTCGCGTCATGCAGGGAATGACCCGACCCGCCCTTCACGGAACAGAAGGCGGTGGCGTCGCCGAACCTCACGCCGCTGGCGCCCATCCAGTTGAGACGATGCTCCACCACAGGGTGTGCGACCATGCGCCGGAATGGATCGCAATAAGGTTCCGGAAGGCGCAGCAGGTTGGGCAGCAGCGGCCGGCCGGTCCCGGCCAGCGCTTTCGATCCGCGGGAGAGTTCCCCGCCCACTTCGATCCTGTCTTCGAATCGATCGATGGCCTGGTTGGCCTGTTCCAGCCACGCTTCGTCCATCACGTTCCGGAGGACGAGGTGCCCGCAGAGGTCCCAGAAATAGAACTCCTTCTCGTCGATGTCGGAGTCCGGATTCCTGACGTAGATGGACGGATGGTAGACCTCCCGGGATTCGTCGAGTCGTACCGTCCTGCCGTCCGTGCGGACCGTTGGCGGCGGCGAAGTGCTCCGGTAGCCGGGTCGCCAGATCGAGGCCCTTTGTTCGGCCGTCATGGCGGACATCCATTCGGGCATGGGGGCTTCTCCGGTTTTCGGACCGGTCCCGGCCGAGCGGATGGCGCCCCTGCCCGCGAAGTCGTACGACAGCAGGCGCTGCGGACCGCTCCCCTTCCTGGGTCGCATGCCCTGAAGCAGGGCGCCGGCGACAAGGAGAAGGTCGCCCGCCTTGAGCGCGGGTTGAAGCGTAAGGCCCATATCGTCTTTTCCGGTGAGAACGTCGTCCGGGGTTTCCACGTTGGATTTGTGTGAGCAGGGCACAATGACGAAACCGCCTGTACCCGCCTCCGCGTCCGCGAGGGCCCACACGGCCCGAACCGTCTCACTGAAACGGCGTCCGTTCTGGTAATAGTAGGCCCGGGTGGGGTCGCGCGGTTCGTTGCCGCCTTCGAGGGGCGCATCCGGATCGCACGCGTCGTCGCAGAGCAATTCCGGTTCGGTTTCCAGTCGGAAGCCCTGCCCCACAATCTGATTCAGGTACCAGACGAGCTGGGGATGGACCAGCAGGTCGCGAAAGGGTTCGCGAAGGGGGCGCCGCCACCCCAGCATACCCTGCGACTTCCCGCTGGTATCGATCGCCGAATTCAGGGCGGCGACCTCGCCCCCGCCGAGGACGCCCCTGACAATGAGGTAACCTCCAACGTCGAAGCAGTAATTCTCTTCGTGGCTCATCGATTCGCGGTCCATCAAACTTCCTCCTTGAAATGGGGAACGGGAATCAGGACACGGCCGCCCATTTTTCCCGTTCCCACTGCTTCTGTCCGATCCTTTCCACGTAGGACGCGCCCCTGTGCTCCAGTAGCCATCCCTTGAGCGGTACGTCCGCATCCGTCGGCTGCCACCATCCCTTGACGTCCGCCCCGTCCCCCAGCAGCTGGCGCCGGATCGGATCGCATTTTTCGAGGATTTCGTCCGGAATCAGGTTATAGTCCAGTCCTCTCAGCCAGCGATAGCTGTATCCCAGAAACAGCACTTTCCTCGTAGTATCGGACGTATTCAAGCCGCGGGAATGCCACAGTCGCCGGTCAAACAGGACCGCAGTCCCCGCCTTTACCCGGACCTGCATCATGTCTTCGAACCCCGCAGTTCCGGAGGTCCCGTTTCCATCTTCGGGCCAGCGGTCCGGCGGGATATCGCGCTTGTGGCTGCCCGGTACGATGCGGATCCCGCCCCTGTCGGGGTCGCGGGTATCGGACAGCCAGAATGCGACTTTCAGCGAGAGCCGGGGATGCGGACGCTCCATTTCCGGTACGGGACGGCCGCCGTCCTGATGCCATCCGCCGGTCTTCGAATCAGCTTTTTCACGCGGCTCCGGCGGGTAGTAGATCAGGTGTGAAATATAGTGCTGGACATTCCAGCCCAGTATGTCCCAGACAAGCGGGAACGTCTTCGGCAGGTCCAGCAAGTCCAGAAACGCGTCGTCTTCGACAATGGTCCGGAATTTGTTCATGAGTTGATCCGGCCCGAGCCCCTGGTTTTGGCGTTCACGCGCATCGACGCGGTCGCATGCGTCCAGCAGCCGTCCCAGCGTTTTCGAATCCAGCGCGTCTTCGACGATCAGAAAACCCCGCTGATCGAAGTGTTCCCGCTGTTCGTCCGTCATACAATGGTCAAGGCAGGCTCGATCCAATTTGATTCCTCCGATCGGTGGCGAAAGGCGTCAATAACGACTGATTTAGAATATCGGGCAGATTCCTAAAAGGCAAGGACAAAAGAAGCGGGGGCGCAGGGCATTCGCGTTGATTTTTTCGTCCGTCGGCGTTAGATTGCGGGAGACTCTTCGACGCGCGGCCCAGCGGCCCGCGCAGTTTGTCCGGGCAGGAAACAGGACGTTGTCATTCGCAACATTCCTGGAGAGTGAGACGGATTGTGGGACCCCGCAAAACAAACGTGGTGTTCATTCTGACCGATGACCAGGGTGTCTGGGCGGCGGGGTGCTACGGCAATTCCGAGATCCGCACGCCCAATATCGACCGGATCGCGAACACCGGCGTGCGTTTCCAGAACTTTTTCGTGGCAACGCCGGTCTGTTCGCCCAGCCGGGCGACGTTTCTTACGGGCCGCATTTCCTCTCAGCACGGAGTGCACGATTGGATCAGTGGGGGAAACGTTGGGGAGGACGCGGCATCCTACCTGGAGGAGGAAATCACGTACACGGACGTGCTGGCGGAAAATGGATGGACGTGCGGAATCAGCGGCAAATGGCACCTGGGCAACAGCCGGATACCGCAGCACGGGTTCGCGCACTGGTTCGTGCACCAGCGGGGCGGCGGCAAATACAACGATGCGCCGATGGTGCGCGACGGCAGGCTGATCGATGCGCCGGGATACGTGACCAACGTCATTACGGACGACGCGCTGGCATTCATCGACCGGCATGCGGAAGGCGAAGACCCGTTCTACCTGAGCGTACACTATACCGCGCCGCACAGCCCGTGGACCGGTCATCCGCGGGACGTGGTGGATTCCTACGACGATTGCGCGTTCGATTCCTGCCCGCAGGAACCCCGGCATCCATGGGCCATCGGATTGACGGACCAATGCCTGGGCAACCGCGAGACGTTGAAGGGATATTTCGCGGCCGTGACGGCGATGGACGCGGACGTCGGCCGGATTCTGGACAGGCTGGAGGCGCACGGGATCCGGGACGAGACGCTGGTGGTCTTTGTCAGCGATAACGGGTTCAGCTGCGGGCGCCACGGATTCTGGGGCAAAGGGAACGGCACGCGCCCCCTGAACATGTACGAGAATTCGGTCAAGGTACCGGCCGTGATGAGCCATCCCGGACGGATTCCTGAAGGACTCGTTCAGCCGGCAATGGTGAGTGCGTATGACTTTATGCCGACGCTTCTTGAGTACCTGGAGCTGCCGCTTCCGGAGGGCCGCAATCTACCGGGGAAGAGTTTCCTGCCCGAGTTGCTTGGCCGCGACGATTCGGGCCGGGAGTCAGTGGTGGTCTACGACGAATACGGCCCTACCAGAATGGTCAGGACGCGTGACCGGAAGTTCATTCTCCGCCATCCGGATGGACCGAACGAACTCTACGACCTCGTGAACGATCCCGATGAACGCACGAATCGGATTGGAGACGCCGTTCATGCGCCGTGTGTTGCGGAGATGAGGGCAATGCTGGAAGATTGGTTCGCAACCTATGCCGACCCGGAAAAGGATGGGCGCGAGCGCGGCGTTACGGGCAGCGGCCAGCAACGGCCGCTCGGAAGGGAATGGGAGAACCGAGGCCATGCGTTTCGGGGGAAGAAGCGATAAGCTAAAGGCGGGGAGACGTTAGACGTAAGAGGGGATAGGAAATGAGTGCCCTATGGTTTTTCTAGTTGTTACGATAACGAAAAATAGACTGGCACGGTTAATGTGAAAACACTATGCTAACGTTATCCTCTACCGTCTACCGGCTCACGTCTCACCGCTTTTAAGCAACCTCTCAACCAGGCCGTCGAAGCGCAGCAATAAGGGATCAGCTGAAATCTATAACGTAAGCGCAAGGAGCAACCCATGAACGTCGCAGATGCGGTAGCCCATATTATGAAAGCGGAGGGCGTGGAATACCTCTTCGCCTATCCTGTGAATCCCCTCATCGAGGCCGCGGCCAAGGTGGATATCCGGCCCATTCTGGTCCGCCAGGAACGCATCGGCCTGCACATGGCCGACGCGCTGAGCCGGATGACGTCCGGCAAACAGATCGGCGTCTTCTGCATGCAGAGCGGCCCCGGTTCCGAGAACGCATTCGGCGGGGTCGCCCAGGCATACGGGGACTCGGCGCCGATCCTTGTGCTGCCGCTGGGTTATTCCAGAAAGCTGACCAACGTACAGCCGAATTTCAACTCGGCGCTGAACTACCGTCACGTCACCAAGCTTTCCGAGCAGGTGATCCTTGCGGAAACCGTGCCCGAGGTGATGCGGAGAGCATTCACGCAGGTGCGCAACGGCCGCCCCCGCCCGGTGCTTGTGGAATTCCCGGGGGACGTGTTCGACGAGGAGATTGCCGGGCCTCTCCACTACCGTCCTGCGCCATCGCTGAGGACCGGTCCGGACCCGCGCGACGTCGAGAAGGCGGCGACCTTGCTGCTGGACGCGCACCGGCCCGTGATCTATGCGGGGCAGGGCGTGCACTACGCGGAGGCCTGGGAGGCTCTGCGCGACCTCTCGGAACTCCTCGAAGCGCCCGTCACCACCAGTCTGGGGGGAAAGAGCGCCTTTCCGGAGAACCACCAACTGTCGTTGGGTTCCGGCGGCAGGTCCATTCCCAAACCCGTGCACCACTTCCTGCAGGAGGCGGACCTGATCTTCGGGATCGGATGCAGTTTCACTCGCACCAATTTCGGAGTGCCCATGCCCGAGGGGAAACGGGTTGTCCACGCCACGCTGGATCCGGGGGATATCAACAAAGACGTGGACGTCGAGCACGGGCTGGTTGGTGACGCGAAACTCACCCTGGAGGCTCTGGCGGAGGAAGTCAGCGCGCGGTTGGATGGAAAAGCCCGGGGCCTGGCGGAAGGGGTGGCGCGGGAGATTGCATCAGTGAAGCGCGAGTGGCTCTCTCAGTGGATGCCGAAGTTGACGCTGAATGAGGCGCCTCTGTCGCCGTATCGGGTGATCCGCGATTTGATGCGGACCGTCGACGTTCCGAACACGATCATCACACACGACGCCGGCAGCCCCCGAGACCAGCTCTCCCCGTTCTGGGAGTCCCATACACCGCTCTCCTACATCGGCTGGGGAAAAACGACCCAGCTCGGTTACGGTCTGGGCCTTGCCATGGGCGCCAAGCTGGCCAGCCCGGACAAGCTGTGTATCAATGTCTGGGGCGATGCCGCCATCGGCTTTACCGGAATGGACTTTGAGACGGCCGTGCGCGAGCGCATACCCATACTGTCGGTGCTCTTCAACAATTTCAGCATGGCGATTGAACTTCCGATCATGCCCGTTTCCACGGAAAAATACCGCAGCACGGACATTTCCGGTCACTACGCAGACATGGCAAAGGCGTTCGGAGGCTACGGGGAGCGCGTGGAATCGCCCGACGACGTCGTGCCGGCCATCGAGCGGGGAATCAGAAAAACGGAGGAAGGCGTCCCGGTGCTGCTGGAGTTCATCACGGCGAAGGAGATCGAATTCTCACTCTTCTGATCGTTCCATTTGAACCATCCGAGCCCAATCCCGCGCAGCGCGAACCCGTTGCGCCAAACAACGTCGCTACACACAAACGGAGGGGATTTCAATGAAGCGAACATCGATTTTCGGCTTTGCCGTTCTTGCCAGTGTGGCACTGTCCTGCGGTGACGACAAACCCACGGAGCCAGTCCACGAACTGGTAGGATCGTGGACGTTACAGGGATCCAATTTGGTTGCTACGTTCTCAACAAACCTGCGGAATTACCTTTTGGACCAGGGCGTGGACGAGGCGACCGCGCGAAACGTAGTCGCGGAGTTCATCAGCGGGATAGAAAACAGCATCGGCGGGTTGAACATCGTGCGAATTAACGCAGACGGGACGTATCAAGATAATTCGGGAGGCGCCGGTACCTGGTCTGTCCAGGGCGACGTGTTGACGCTCAATGATAACGATGGGTCTACCATTCAGATGCAGTATTTTTTGGACGGCGATGACCTGACGCTCATCCTGACCAGGGAGCGATACCTGAACCTGTTCAGGCGGTCGCAGGATTCCGATCAAATTGACGCGGAGACACTGGCGTTTCTCGATGTCCTGTTTGGGGACGGAGACACGATCCGTTTTTTCTATAAGGCCAGATAACGACCGGAAATTCCCGCGGAACCTGGCAGGCGCAGGGATGAAAATGGCGTTGCGACAATGCCGGAGGACGACCTGATGAGCCGGATATCGATGGTCGGATTGACTGTGCTTGTTGGCGTTGCGATGTCCTGTGGTGACGACAAACCCACGGAGCCGGTCCACGAACTGGTTGGATCCTGGGTTTACCAGACATCCGAATTCAGTGCCACGGCAGCCAGAAACCTGCAGAATTACATGGTGAATCAGGGTCTGGACCTGACAGCCGCGGTTCGCCTGGTCTCGGAATTCAGGAATGAGATGGATAGCGGATTCCGGGATACGGGATTGGAGATGGTGCGATTTAATCAAGACCGAACCTACGAAGGAAATTCCGGCAATTCCGGAATCTGGTCGGTCCTGGGCGACGTCCTCACGATGGTGGGCGAAGATGGGTTTACGATTCAATGTCAGTACTTTGTGGATGGCGAAAACCTGACGATCATCCTGAACAAGCAACGATACCTGAACATTGTCAGGGGGCCCGGAGGTTCGGTTGAGATTGACCCGGACAAAGTGGCGCTTCTGGATATCTTGTTTGGAGACGGCGACTCACTCCGACTCTTCTATGCGGCCAATTAACGTTCAGGACGGATACGCCGACGATGCTCGGCCGGCATGTCATTCTGTGCGCAGCGAAGAATCTCCCGTCTTCTCGGCTTGACGTGCGGCCGAAGCCTTCACCAACCCCTATGCGCGGAGGCCGGCTTTTCATCGGCGCCACCTTACCGTGCCCCCTCTGGCCAATGCAGGGGCGTCCCTTGTGGACGCCCGGCCTCCCGAATCGGAAATGATCGGCCGCCCTGTCATTCTCCGAAGAATTTTCCGCCCAACGGATTGTACGTCGGCCGAAGGCTCTCGTCATCCAATCAGACAAGGTATCGAACATACGTATTGACATTACAATTATAAAAGTCTATTTTAGATATTCATGTATAATCGAATATTGAATATAGATTTAATCGATCAACAGACGTGTTTTCTGTGGGGTCCGCGCCAGACAGGGAAGAGCACGCTCATGCGTGGGTTGTTTCCACGGGCAAAGCGTTACGATCTGCTGCTGGCCGACGTGTATCGCGCTCTGATAGATCGTCCGGAGTTGATTCGCGAGGAGTGCCTGGCGGCCGGATTGGACGGCGATTCACAGGTCGATCCGATCGTCATCGACGAGGTCCAGCGGATCCCAGACCTGTTGAACGAAGTGCATTGGCTCGTGGAAAACAGGGGACTGCGCTTTCTTCTCTGTGGGTCGAGCGCGCGAAAGTTGAGGCGGGGCGGCAGCAATCTGCTGGGCGGGCGTGCCATTCGTTATCAGTTGCATCCCCTGGTCTATTCCGAGATTCCTGATTTTTCACTCGAACGAGCGTTGAATGCCGGCCTGCTGCCGAGGCACTACCTGAGCGCGCGGCCAAGCCGGTTGATTCAAGCGTACGTTGGCGATTATCTTCGTGAGGAAATCTCGGCGGAAGCGCTGACGCGAAATATCCCCGCGTTCAGCCGGTTTCTCGAAGTTGCGGCCTTGTCGAACGGCGAATTGATCAATTATAGTTCAATTGCCGCGGAATGCGGTGTCAGCGCGCCCACGGCAAGGGAATATTTCCAGATTCTGAACGACACCCTGATCGGAAGCCAGGTACCTGCGTTTCGCAGGCGTGCAAAGCGCCGCGTTGTGGCGGCGCCCCGGTTTTATTTCTTCGATATCGGCGTTGTGGCGCATCTCACGGGCCGCGGACAGGTCCGTCCGGGTTCGGAGTTATTCGGGAGAGCATTCGAACACTTCATCTATATGGAGGTGTCAGCGCATTCCAGCTATTCCGGGTCTCTCTATCCAATCACGTACTGGCGCACGACGTCCGGTTTCGAGGTCGATTTCATCCTTGGTACCGGCGACGCCGCCCTCGAAGTGAAGTCGACGTCCCGGATCCAGGACAGACACCTGAAGGGCATCCGGGCGTTCAAGGAAGAATTCGACGTCGCCCGATGTCTCGTCGTTTCACAGGACGCGTCGCCGAGGATGACCACCGATGGCATCCTGATATTGCCCTGGCAGGATTTTCTGGAGCGTCTCTGGAACGGCGCGATCGTCCCAACGGCGTAGCCGCCGTTCCTCGCGACCCGCCCCTGCGCTGCTTCCCCGTTAGCCCTCTCCGCAGTTTCCCTCGCCGCTTTGTATTACTTCGATCACCCGCCCTCGCGTCGTTCACGTCCGCCACCGGTCCTGTGTAACCTATCCCACGATCGCATTGATGTCCTGTACGACGATATCCGTCGCGCCGAGCGTGCGCAGGCGAATCAGGAGTCCGGCCGTCTGCGATCTGGGCACGACGGTCTCGATCGCGCTGGCGCTGTCCGACGTGGGGCTGAGCGTGGGGGCGCGTCGCGCGGGCAGGGTCTTCAGAACGGCGGGCCGGCGCCGGTTGTCGACGTTCAGTTTGACGAGCTGATAGTTTTCGGCCTCGAGTGCGCCCGCCATGAGGTCTCCGAGCGCAACAAATTCGGGCCGGGGTTCCCGCGCGATAAGCACGATGGGCGATACCATGAACTCCTCGACGATTTCAAGCCCGTTCTCGCGGAGGCTGTCGCCCGTGATGGTGACCCCCACACCGTAGTCGAAGAGCTTCATCGCCACCTTGATTTCCGTGCTGCCGTGCGAGAAATCAACCGCCGCATGGGGATAGCGCGCGCGGGTAATCGCCGGATATTCGGAGCTGATGGCGGCTGTCGCATTTTGCGACGGTGGTCGACTGTCCTGCCGTCGGAACAGCACGACGCGCGCGGGCGTACGGGTCTCGCGGCTGATATTGAGTTCCGCCAGGCGCCGGAGCCGGGTGTCGGATCCCGCCTCGTGGGCGAGTTCGGTTTCGACAACGCAGTCCAGGCCGCAGATGCCGCAATCGATCTGCCGTTTCAGGAGCGCCCCGGGAATATCCTGGGGACGCATATAGACGGCCTGACCGAAGAGGTCCAGTCCCTCCATCGCAACCTGGCCGTTGCGTCCCGTGGGGCGAACGTCCAGGCCGACTCGGGAAAGCAGGTCGCAAAGCGGACCCTGCATGCTGCCGTTGGGCAGACCAAGTGTGAAATTCATGGTTTACTCCGAAACGGTTCCGGGATCCACAAACGCCAGATTCCCGTTGTCGATGCTGCGGTAATAGCAACCATACCGGGCGCGGCCGTTTTCCTTCGTGTGACACGATCCCTCGCCCTTCAGGCGCACCATGTATAGCAGGGAATTCTGCTCGCAGTTCACCCGCACGTCGACCAGCTCGAGCATGTTCCCCGACGTTGCCCCTTTGATCCAGAGTTCGTTTCGGGACGTACTCCAGAACGTCGCCACCCCATGTTCGAGCGCGTGGTCCAGCGCCTTTCGATTGGCGTAGCCGATGAGAAGGACGGCTTTGCTCTCCACGTCCTGTACTGCGACAGGGATGACTGAGTGGCCGGTCTGTGCAACCCGGTTCAATTTCCCGAAGTCGAGTTGAATCGATGTGCCCTCTTCGAGTTTGACGTCGACAGCCATGGCGATTTCCTCTTTGAGCGGGATTCGGGGTCGATTCTCTTCATGCTTTCTCAATAATTGCGACGTATACGGCGCCGGTTTCGGGAATGGTCCTTGAAATTCGCCAGCCGGTGTCCTCCAGAATGAACGCCATCTCCTTTCGGGACACCTGAAGGTAGTCGAACCACGCGTCCATGTATCGTTCGTACCGGATCCGGATTCTGAGCTGGCACGAGAACCTGCCGCGCCTGCGGTTCGATTCGTGATAATCCAGATGCACTTTACTGGTGGTTGCATAAGGGTCCCTGGTTTCCGCGACAATCCGTCCGCCGGAAGACGTCATATTGCGCATTTTCCGCAGCAGCCACCGGGCGCGTTTCAGGTTCCCGAACAGACCGAAGTTGGCGCCCAGCATGAGAATCGTATCGAACCGGCCGAGCCGCTGGGAAACCTGCGTTACGTTCAGAACCATGGCATTCGTCAGGCCGCGTTCACGGGCGACTCTGATCGCCAGGGGAGACCGGTCGATGCCCAGGACGTCGAACCCCTTCTGCTGAAGGTGGAGGGCGTGCCGTCCCGGCCCGCAGCCGACGTCCAGGACGCGTCCCGACACAAAGCTCATCGACTCCTGTTGCTGAGGCGGCCATTCGGAGAAGGGCTTGAAGTAGTCGCTCGACTTGCCGGCGGAGATGCACCCGTCTTCTCGTTCCACGATTTCCCGGGCGGGAATGCCGCGATGGAAGTCCCACATCATCCGTCCGTAAGCGTCGTCACTGTGTGGCATTTTTCCGTTTCCTTTCCAGGATAAACCCGCCTGGTCGGATTACCGTCCATGGCTGAACCGTTCATCGATGCCCAATAAAAAGGCCCGCTGTCTCTCGACAGCGGGCCTTTTTGTTTCTGCGCAATCAAATCAGGTCCAGTCCACCACCGAGCGAATTTCGCGAAGGGTCGCGGTAGCGCAATAATGCGCATGCCGATGGGCGGTGTGAGCGTAGAGGTACCCCGTTGGGGTGCTTACCGAATTCCTGAACGTGTCCCGGATGTCATTCATTGTCTTCATCACGATCTAAAAATAGAAAAGCAGTATTTGCGCGTCAAGTTTTTTCTTTCTGGCGCACACCCTCGAGGCCGCGTCCTTTTGCGTTGTATCCGAAGTTTTCATTGGCTATTTTGTTGCAAAGCGGGGAGACGTTAGAGGGTAGACGGGAGAGATTGTCCGCCTCGTCCGGTTTCACTTTTTGCCGCAGGCATAAAGAAAAAACCAAACGGGCAAAGACGTCATCTACCGTCTCACGTCTTGCGTCTCACGGGTTTTGCTGCCCTGTGCGGTTTCATCTCTTGCCGGAGGCATAAAGGAAGGACAAATCTGGCAAGGATGTCATCTACCGTCTACCGGCTCACGTCTCACCGCAGTTAGGCGACCTCTCCCCCCAGCCCCCTCTCCCGGAGGGAAAGGGGGAGAAAACCAGGCGTCAAACGATGATTGAGAGGATCTGGAAATGTCAAAGGTGAATCCCAATGGGTTGACCGTTTCGATCGAGACGCCCATGCCGCCGCCGGAATGGGCGTTGCTCGAACGTGCGTTGATCAGGGCACAGACACGGGCCTGCGAGGAATTCTTCAATCGCTACTTCGATGCGCGCGGCTATCTGCAGTGCGTGCCCCGATGGGGCGGCAACGACGGGCCGGACGACGCGATTGAGAACCTGACGGGCTGGCCCATTCTGCACGCGATTGGCGCGCCGGATTGCATTCTGGATATGTACAAACTGGGATGGGAAGGACACCTCTTGCAGTATACGGAGGCGAAAACCGTGGAGGTACCGCTCGCCCGGGACGGGATGATCTACAAGGAGTTTCCGGTGAGCCTGGACTGGTTCCACCACGGCGAGAGCCTGGCCGTCTTCAATCTGCAGGGATTGTCGGATCCGTACGATATGAACTTCAGGCGCCGGACGCGCCGGTACGCGGGACTCTATATGGATGAGGACCCGCAGGCGAAGAATTACGATCCGGAGCACAGAATCATCCGCAGCCTGTTTACGGGCAGCCGCGGACCCCTGCTCCGGAAGGCGACGGCGCTGGACTGGGCGGGAGACCCCATCGAAGTGGAGGGGCGGTTCGATCCCGCGCACGGTGAGCGCACTTTCGAGGAAATGCTGGCGCATTTCGAGGATTATACGGACGTGGTAGGCGACCATCCCATCAATCTGGCGGCCACGACCCTCGGCCTCAACGCTTTTATGGTCGATGCGGAGGAAAAATACAGGGACTGGGTCGTCGACTACGTGGACGCCTGGGCGGAACGGGCCGCCGCGAACAACGGCATCCTCCCCAGCAATATCGGACTGGACGGCACGATCGGCGGCGAGTGCGACGGCAAGTGGTATGGCGGGTGTTACGGCTGGGGGTTCACGGTGGTCGTCCCCCAAACGGGTGAACTGGCCAACAGGAATGCGATTTCCCGGGGCGTCGCGGGCTTCGGCAACGCCCTTTTGTTGACGGGCGAACAGAAATACGTGGACGTATGGCGCGGGATGCTCGCGGCCGTGAACGCGAACACCCGCACGGTGGACGGAAGAACGATGTACCCGCACATGTGTGGCGACGACGGCTGGTACGACTATCAGGAGTCGCCCTACAATCAGGGCGCGCTGGACGTCTACTACTGGTCGATGGATCGTGCGGATCTGAAATACGTGCCGGAAAACGCGTGGCTGAAGTTTCTGGATGGAGAGAACGGGGGATTTGCCGAGGCGTCGCTACGCCGGGAATTCGCGTCCATCCGCGAAAAGGTGAACGGCCTGCGCGCGGACACCAGTACCCCCGATACCCGGATGTCGGACGATACGCTGAAGTTCAATCCGGCCATCAACAGCTGTCTGACCCAGTTGATGCTGGGTGGATTGAACCCCCGGTACGGCGAACCGCTGCACTGCCGCCTGCGGTACTTCGACCCCGCGCGGCGGCGGGCCGGGATACCCGCGGACGTGGCTGCGCTCGTCGAGGGGCTGACGGACGAAACGGCCACGGTCTCGCTCATGAACGTGAATCCGGTGGATCATCGGACCGTGATCGTCCAGGCAGGGGCCTATGCCGAGCACCAGGTGACCGCGGTCGAGGCTGATGGAAGGACTCAATCCGTGGATTGTCCCTTCTTCACGGTACGACTGGCGCCCGGAAGCGGCAGCCGGCTCGTGGTCGCCACGAAGCGGTACGTGAACCCGCCGACGTTTGTTTTTCCATGGGACAGGGAATAAGTAGCTGTCAGGCGTTAGCTGTCAGCGGTCAACTCCCCGCCCGACCACCCCCAAGGCACTCTGGCTCCGCTCCTCCTTTCCGTCCGGGAGAGGGACCGGTTTCCCGGGAGCGAGGGCATCTTGCCGTCGTTGCGCCCGTAATAGCCCTGCCGTTTCACGGCGCTCACGTCAACGAATTGAGATTTTGATTCAAGCTGAAAGCTGACCGCTGATAGCTGTTTTTGCTGCATTTCGACGGCCACGGGAGCGGTCGTCCTTAAAGGTATCTTGAAATTGTCGTTACGTTCAAACCTTCGGAGGATTTGAAATGCGTCTGGATATCGAAAGATGGCGCCGCCGGCCCAAGATCGACGTGCATTGCCACGTCTGGAATCTTGGGAACGAGGCGGACGAAGCGACGTCCGCCGAGCGGCTGATCTCGACGGGCGACATGCTGGGCATCACTGAATTCTGGTGTTCGTCGCCCATTACGGGCGGACGGCTTGCCGGTATCGAAGAAGTACGCGCGGAGAACGATGCCGTGCTGCGGGCCATGAAACGCTTTCCCGACCGTATCCGGGGTCTGTGTTTCGTCATTCCGGGACATTATCGGCACGCGTTGGACGAGATTGACCGTTGCCTGGACGCGGGAATGATCGGCCTGAAACTCTACAACCAGTACCGCATCGACGATCCGGCCGTGTTTCCGGTCATCGAACGCATCATCGAGCGCAAGGTCCCGCTCCTGGAGCACGCGGGTCTCCCCACCTCCAGGGAATTCCTGGACGCGCAGCCGCTGATCTCCAACGGACGCCACTTTGCCGCAATGAATCGTCGGTATCCGGAAGCGATGGTCATCCACGCGCACATCGGCGGCGGCGGCGACTGGGAAAACACCATTCGCGCGATGCGGGGCACCTCGCGCAGCCTGGTCTGCGACGTCAGCGGCAGCAATCTGGACGACGGGCAGGTCGAGTTGGCGGTGGCCGAAATGGGCGCCGACCGGGTGCTGTTCGGCACCGACGGGACCATGACCGGAAGCGTGGGAAAGGTTATCGACGCAACGCTGACGGACGAGGAAAAGGACATGATTTTCTGGGACAACGCGGAGCGGATTCTGGCCGCGCAGGGCGCGGCGCCGCTACGGACGGGGAAGGAGGCCGTGGCATGAAGGTTATTGATCTCAACGCCTGGTTGGGTTCGTGGCCTTTTCGGGGGCTGCGGGACAATACGCCCGACACACTGATCCGGCGGCTGGAACGGGCCGGCATCGATACCGCCGCCGTCTCCCGGATCGAGGCGATACTGCACCGGAGCGTCCAACCGGCAAACGAACGGCTGGCGGAGGACCTGGAGGGGTCTACCGATCGGTTGATCGCAATGGCAACGATCAACGCGGCCGACGCGAACTGGGAGGGCGACCTGCGCCGGTGTCACGAAGACCTGGGCATGAAGGGCGCACGTCTGTTCCCGCAATATCATGGGTTCGACGTGGACGGACCCGAGGCGCGCAAGGTCGTGGCGGCGTGTGTGGAACGATCGCTTCCCGTGTTCATTCCCCACCGGATCGAGGACGTCCGGCAGCGGCACTGGATGGATCCGGGACGGACGTTGGATCTCGATGGCGCGGCGAACCTGATCGCCGCGGTATCCGGGGCGACAATCGTGATCCCCAATGCGCGGGGTATTGCTGATTCCCCCGTGTGGCGACGACAAGACATTCGAGACCGTGACTGGTATTTCGACCTCTCCCTCGCTGAAGTCCACTACTCATTGAACCGAAACGTGAACGACCTGGGAGATCTGGCGAATTTCATCGAACAGGGCGGCGCGGGCCACCTCGTATTCGGCACGCACGCGCCGTTCTCTTATCCCTCCGCCGCGACGGTGAAGTGTGCGGTGTTGCCCGTGGATGAGGAAACGCTGGAAGAAATCTGCCACAAGCGGGCGGAACGAATGTTGAGTTGATATTCTGTTTAAGGAGCGACAAGGCGTGGTAACGGCTGACATGATCACCCGTCTGGAAGGCGCGTGCATACCCGCCGTCGAGACCCCGATGAGCCGGCGATATCTGCGGATGGCGCAGAAGTGGCTTCCCACCGCGCTGAGCTATTTCCAGGATTGGGGGGAGCGCCCCAACTGCGGACACTTTTTCGGCGGCGTCCATTGGTACGGCATAGAGACGGCCGTCCCGCTGCACGCCCTGGCCGCGGTGGGCGCCTCGCCGGAGTACGACGAAAAGACAACGGGACTCTCCATCGACGACCTCCGGGAGGTCGTCATAAAGGCCATCCGATACCTTTGTTTCACGCACGACACGGGCCCCGAGGAATGCCTGCGGCCGTCAATCGGACTGGGCATGCCGCGGTCCTGGGGCACCAAGTGGGGGGAACGGGGTCGGGGGTTCTTCCCGGAGAGCCAGTGCGGCGGGACCGTCGCGAATATGACCTCCGCCTCCCTCATGCTGCAGCAGTACGTGGACGACGAAACGCGGATGATGCTGGCGGGAATCTGCCTGGACTATCTCGAACGGTTCGGAGACATGGCGCCGAAGAGCGGGGTATTCGCCGATACGCAGATGGAAGAGAACGCGTGGACGGCGCACGGCCTGGCGGCGTGTTATCTGTTTCTGTCCGGACACGAGCATGCGGAAGCCTGGGAAACCTGCGCACGACGATGGATGTTTTCGGCATGCGCGGCGCCGCAGGACAGGTTCAACGAGGGGGCGCTGGAATCCGGGTTGACGGCCGCTGCGCTGACCGGCAAGACGTTTACCACGCTGCCGGACTACATGGCGGAGAACCACGGGATGGTCCACCCCGGGTACACCGCCTCCGGGGTCCAGTCGGTGGCCGCCCTGGGTTTGCTCTACCGGATGTACGGAAGGACCGAACCTCCGGAGGCCTACTGGAACCGCCAGCGCGTCTACGATGCGATTAAACTGCTGACGGACGAGACCGGATCGGCGATGCCGACACAGGGGATGGACCGGCTGTATCTGGGAGAACAACACGCGCTGCACGCATCGGCTTATCTGTTTCTGAAGGACCCCGATGCCGGGTATTTCGAGGAAGTTTCACTTGCGCTGAGAGAAAAAAAGCAGGAAGGGAACGGCGGGCGGTTGATTGATCCCGTCGTTTCGGCAACCTGCCACGAGGTGGAAGACCCCATGGAGATCAAGGAATCGGAGATGATCGCCTTGATCGTGAAGCCCTACCTCCTGCACCGGCTGATGGATGCGGAAGCGCCGGCGCCGACGTCCGCCGAGGAGATCGCGAGCAAGTTCAATGGCGTCCGATTGTTCCCGCATTCGGGATTCGTACATCACCGACACATGAAGGGACAGAATTCCCTCTCCTGGCGAAATTACATGATGGCGCTGCCGTTCACGCGCGACGGCGTGCATACAGTCGGGCCCAGCCGGTGGAGTCTGCTGGCCAACGTGACCGTGAAGGACCGCCCGGAAAGCCACGACTTAATTGTGATGGAGGTGAACCGGAAGGACGACGGCTTTGCGGCGTTGATGGTCAACCATCGGGCCCAGGACGCCATTCGCCAGCGCGTGTTGTGCTGCTCGCTTCCGGACGGACGAATGGTGGTCAGTGAACAACTCGATGCGTTGGAAGACTGTATCGTAGAGCGGCTCGATCAGGGATTCATCAGAGTCGTCAACGAGAACTTCCCGCTTGTCGGCGGCGCGTGCGACGGAAAGCGAATTTTATATCATGCGAACGGAGCCGAGACGTTTCCGGGGTTTCCAGGCAACGATCCCGACGCCGACGTCGTGTTCGACCTGCGCGATCCGGGGTGGCTGAACGTGGACGATCAGCTGGGGATCGTCTTCAAAGGGACCGGCGGGACCCGCTACGTGAACCGCCACTATTTTCCGCCGTTCGCGTTCAGGGCGGTGGCCGACGATCTGTTCCTGAGTCTGGACGAGACGGCGAAGGAGTGCCGCGCCGGCGAGCAGGTGGGCGCGCTGGCGATGCTGATCTGTCCCGAGCAGCCTCACGAGGAAACGCCGGCCCAGTTCCTGAGCGTCGCCGACTCGTCCGATGATACGGTCGGTCTGATCGTGGACGGATATCTGTGCGCCGGCAACTTCGGAACGACGCGGAAGTTGTGCACGTTTGAGACCGTCGCCGGGAGTGGGGCGCCGGTTTTCGGAAGTACCACCCGTGTATCGGGACAGCGCGTCGAGTATACAGTGCCAATCGAAGGAGGAGCGGCCGTCTACGCGAAGGAGGTGCTGAAGGTCCGGACCGACGGCGATATCCGGATCGAAACGGTCCCCGGCGGCAGCGCATACGTCACCAACGAAGCGGGACGCAGCGTGAAAGTGAATATTCAGAAAGGCGGCAGAGAACGCGAATTGTGTCTGGACGTGGGCCAGGTGGCGCCCGTATGAGATCGGGAGCACAATCCCGGCGGGACGGTCGATGATACGTACCTGCTGGGTCACGGCCTTACGACACACGCCGCTTCGCACCGAACCCTTTTATGCTTTTTGTGGCCAATTTGACGGTTATCTTTTTTCGAATTGAGGGTAAATGCGACTGGCGATTTGCGGGATCAGGCATGAAACGAACACGTTTTCGCCGCTTCGGGCGGGTATTGAGGACTTTCGCGTTTTACGCGGGGATGAAGTCATGGCCGACGTCCCCCGGCAGGCGTTCGACAACGTCGAATGGTCGCCAACGCTGGTCTCGAAGGCGCAGCCGCATGGGCTGGTCCTCCAGGAGGCGTACGAGTCCATGGCAGCGGAGATGGTGGATCGTCTGCGCCGGGCATTTCCGCTGGACGGCGTGTACCTGGACCTGCACGGGGCAATGGAGGTGGAGGACGTTGGCGACGGGGAGCGCGACCTGGTCTGCCGCGTGCGCGAGACGGTCGGCGACGAGATTCCGATCGTCGCAAGCCTGGATCTGCACGCCAATCTGGCGCCCGAGGTCGTGGAGAAGACCAATGTACTCACCGCGCTGCGGACCGCGCCCCACGTGGACCGGCGCGAGACCCAGGTACGCGCGATCGGACATCTGGTCCGCTGCGTAAAGGAAGGCGTCCGGCCGCTGAATGCCATCGTAAGGCTGCCCATGCTGCTTCCGGGCGAACACGCGGCTACGGGGGTGGAGCCCGCCCGGTCTCTGTACGCGGGGCTTCAGGACGTGGAAGCGCAGTCCGACGTTCTGGACGCGTCGCTCATGATCGGGTGCGCGTGGACCGACTCGCCGTATACATCGGTGGCCTCGATCGTGGTTTCGGAGAATCGCGACGCGGCGGGGGAGCAGGCGGAACGCATGGCGCGGAGAATCTGGCTGCGGCGCGATGAATTCGCGCCGGACGTGGTGACGCTGCCCGTGGAAGACGTCGTTCGCCAAGCGATCCGCGAGACCCGCTTTCCCGTATTTCTTTCCGACTCGGGAGACAACGTCACGGCAGGGGCGGCGGGGGACGTCCCGGTGGTCCTTAAGGCGCTGCTGGACGCGGGCGCAAGAGACGCGGTTGTCGCGGGGATCGCTGACGCCAAGGCCGTGGCGCGGTGTCTTGAAGGGGGGATCGGGGCTGGACTGACCCTGAACGTGGGCGGCAAGCTCGACAGGATAAACGGTTCTCCTCTGGAGGTAACGGGCCGGGTCGTCTCCACGAATCCGCCGCGGATTGCCGTGTTTCTGGTGGAGGACGTCAGGGTCGTGTTGACTGCCGACCGCATGCCGTTCCTGGACCTGCGGGCCTTTGCAGAGGCCAACGTGGATCCCGCTGCACACGAGATCGTGGTTGTAAAACACGGATATCTCGCCCCGGAACTGCGGGAAGTCGCCGGCACGGCGCTGATGGCGATCAGCCCGGGGTGTACGACCCTGGCACTGGAGACATTGCCCTACAAACGGATTCGACGGCCCGTGTTTCCACTGGACGAGGACGTCGAATTCCCCGTGTGATGGACCGCGAAATGATCGTGATCTTAGTGGTGTCGGCCCTGGTGTTTCTGCTGATTCTGATGCCTGGACGTCTTTGCGCGGGACCCGTGTTTCATCCTGGCGTCGACCAGGGTCATGTTGCGGGTCTCGAGAAGAGCCTGGCGCCCCTTATGGCGCTGACCGAAGACGAGCTTAAGCGATTGATTCCGGACCGGTCCGGCTTCAGGTTTGTGGACTGTCCGAATTGCGAGGGGGGCGCCGAGGAGAATCAACTGTCGTGGTCGATCGAGGAGCCCGACCGGGTCTTCTGCCTGTTCTGCAAGATGCGGTTTCCGAACCCGACGTTTCCCGAAAACGGGGTGATGCGGGTAACCAATCCGCGGGGCGAGGTCCAGGAGTATCCGTACTGGGAGGCGCCGTTTCCCCCGCCGGCTGAGCTGCCCGGATCGCTCTCGCATTTTGCGCCCGACAGGAAGTACCGGCACTATTTCCGGGCCAAGGGATGGTACGTGGCCCGGATGTATTTTTCGGATGCGGCCCTTCGTCTCGGAAAGCTGTATTTTCTCACCGGCAAACTGGAATTCGCCCGCAGAGCGGCGTTGATCCTGGATCGCTTCGCCCATGTCTATCCCGGATACTGCGCACGGTTCGACGCGCCGTTCCGGCCCAAGGTGGTTTTTGAGGGAGACCGGACGTTCCCCTTTCCGGTGTCACCGTATCTGGCGGCGAAGTGGGACTACTGGGCGTATGGGGATATTCCGTCGAACCTGGTCCTCGCCTACGATCTGATTCGCGAGAGCGGCCAGGTTGCCGACGGAATGAAGCGGAGAATCGAAGACGATCTGATTCGGGGAAGCGTTTCGTTTGTGCGTTCCTATCCGATTACGCTCAGCAATATGGATCCGGCGATCCTGCACGGCCTGATTTCGGCGGGACGGGTCCTTGCCGAGCCCGCGTACGTGCACGACGCGGTGCAATGGATCACCGACCTGATCCGCAAGCAGTTTTTCGTGGATGGGATGTGGCGGGAAGCGTCGGTCTCGTATCATAATCAGACAGTGGGCGGCCTGGCCGGCGCGATGGACCTGCTGGATGGGTATAGCGATCCGGAAGGCTATGTTCATCCCGAAACCGGAGCGCGTTACGAGAATCTGGACCTGTCGGACCGGTTCCCGCTCTTCGAAAAGGCGAGGCGGATTCCGGATCTTCTGCGATACCCGAACGGGCGCGTGGTTGCGGTACACGATACCTGGGCGCGGGAGCATCGTGCGCCCACCGAATGCTCCCGCCCTTATCTGCTTGGCGGCGCGGGGCACGCCTGGCTTGGTCGCGGCGATGGCGCGAATCAGATTCAGGCTCACCTGCACTTTTCCGGCGCGTACGGTCACGCGCACGCGGACCTGTTGAGCATTACGCTGTTTTCTCATGGTCAGGAGCGGCTGTCCGACATAGGATACACCTGGACCCACCAGCGGCAGTGGGCGTCCAGCACGCTGTCACACAGCACCGTGGTCGTGAACGGCGAGGACCAGGCGCGAGGCAATGAAAACAACCCTTCCGATGGCAACCTGCTGTTGTTTGTGCCGGGTAACAGCGGGTTTCAGGCGGTGGCCGCGCAGGGCAACCGGGCGTATCCCGGGGTCGTACAGGATTACAGTAGATTGCTGGTGCTGATCGGCGTTTCGGCGCGGGACGCGTATCTGGTTGATGTGTTTCGCGTGGACGGCGGAGCGCGGCACGAATACGTGCTTGTGGGAGACGCGAACAACGACGGCGCTATCGAGACGGACCTGGAACGGTCGGCCTACGGCGAGACGCTGCTGCCGCCCGACGTGAAGGTTGTGCTGCCCAGCGGGGAAACCGTACCGGGATATGCCGAGGGACACAACTTCGTCTACGCGTACGTGGGAGACGTCAACCGAGCGGAAATTGCGGCGCCGTGGCAGGTGATCTTTACGAGCGACGGCGAGCCGACGGGCGGGGTCCGCGTCCATGGGGTCTCGGAGTTGGACGGGGAACTGCTCTTCGGGAGCATGCCGTCCGTGCGGCGCGCGGAAGAAAGCGAAGCCAGACTGGATGACTATACGATGCCCGCGATGATCCACCGGCGGGAGGGGAACGATCTCTCCAGCGGATTCGTGAACGTTCTGGAACCGTTCGGCGAAGCGCCGTTCCTGCGCTCGGTGGAGCGACTGGGCGCCGATTCCAACGGTGTGGCGCTGAAGATCGTAGGGGAGGACTACACGGATTATATGCTCTGCAACCCGGATGGTAAGCGGATGGTTGCGGGAGACGCGGTGCTGGATGGCCGGATCGGGTTTGTCCGCGAGCGAGACGGCGGCGTCGAACGGATGACCCTGGTGGGCGGGTCGCTGCTGCAAAAGGGCAACGCCCGACTCACGGGAGACGGAATCTATAGAGGTTCGATACAGGAGGTGTTGCGAAAGGAAGCCGGTTCCGACGTCAACGGACTGGTCGTGGCTGGCGGTGTTCCCGAAGGGGACAGGATGGCAGGTTTGACGGTTGTGGTCAAAGACGGTGCAGGCTTTACGCTGGGGATCGGGTTGGCGGACGTCGTAAAACGGGACGGCCGGACCGTCCTGGTCCTGGACGACGATCCCGGGTTCGAAATCGACCCGGACGGGACGTCCCGGCATGTCTATTTCCCGCGCCGGACCTGGACCGGAGAGAATCGATACGAGATTATGGACGTGAAACATCTTGTTCGGCCTCCGAAATAGGTCGCCGAAATTCGACGGCTCAGAAGCAGCTATCAGCAGTCAGCCGTTAGCTTGAAGCAAGAGCGAAAATCGGCTCACACGGAGACACGAAGACACAAAGAAAACCAAAGGCTAAGATTCTGAAACACCGTTCAGGCGGACAACCACAAGGGTTGACCCTACGAATACAATATGGACGCAGGCAGACGCGAATTTCGCGCGTTAAGGGTTTACCGTAACAAATCTCGCAAGACACCATCAAACGCACGATGGCGGTGCGGGGGAGAGGTTCCGCCTTTTGGTTTCAGGTTCAGGCTGACCGCTGATGGCTGATTGCTGACAGCTGTATTGACGCAAGGAGAAAACGAAATGGTCCAGATGTCAGATACGACCGAACTGAAAGCCCCTTTCCTTCCGTCGGAAGAGAACGAACTCAGCCGGCGCTACCTGCGGATGATCGAGAAGTGGATTCCCACGGGAGTCGAGTATTTCCAGGAATGGCCGGACCGCCCGGACTGCGGGCACTTCTTCGGCGGCGTCCACTGGTATGGCGCCGAGACCACGTCGCCCGTGGAGACGTTTGCCTTCGCCAGCATCTCGCCGGAGTACGACGAGAAAGGGGTCGGCGTCTCCCGGGACGACCTTCAGCGCATGGCGATTATGGGGCTGAGGTACCTTTGCTTCACGCACGACTCCGGGCCCCCGGACTGCGTCCGGCCCAGCGTGGGACTGGGACGTCCCGAGATCTGCGGTACCAAGTGGGGCGAACGCGGCCTGGGGTTCTTCAAGGAGAGCCAGTGCGGCCATGGGATCTCGACGCTGGCGCGGGTGTGTCTGTTGCTGCGGAACCGGATCGACGACGAGACGTGGATGATGATGGCGCGCGTGCACGCGGACTATGCCGGCAGATTCGGGAACATGGCGCCGAAGAGCGGGATTTACGTGGATACGCAGATGGAGGAGAATGCCTGGACGTCCAACGGTTTGACCTCCTGCCATCTGTTTCTGGAGCGCCACGCAGACGCCGCCGAATGGGAGGCAACATGCAGGCGGTGGATGTACTCCACCTGCTCGGCGCCGCAGGACGCGAAGGACCGCGGCGCATTGGGCCGGACGACGGCGGCGGCGCTCGCGGGAAAGATATTTACCGCGTTGCCGGACTACTGGGCGGAAAACCACGGGATGGTGCACCCGAACTACACCGCGTCGGGCGTCCGTCCGCTCAGTTCGGCGGGGGTGCAGTTGAAGCTGTGGGGCCGGGAACTGCCGCCGGAGTTGTTCTGGAACCGGCGCAGGGTGTACGAGAATCTCAAGGCGATGACCGACGGGTGGGGGTACGCCCAGGCCGTGCAGGGAATGGACTGGCATTATCTGCCTGCCGCCGGTAGCGAGAACCCGCATTCGGCGGCCGCCGTGTTCTTCGACGACGCGGATGCCGCCGCGCTTCTGCGCAGAGGGCTCCGGAACGCGGAACTGCGGCAGGATGGAAACGGCGGGCGGATGTACGACAGGGATTTCGCGGAACGGGCGCACGATCAGCAGGACCCCATGATCATGCGGGAAGTCACCATCAGCGCGGTTGCGCACCAGTACCTGTTCCACCGTTTGTTCGGACCTGGGCCGCCGCCCACCCCGGAAGACGAACTCGAGCGGCGACTGGCCGGGGTGCGTGAATACCCGCACGCGGGTTTCGTCCATCACCGGCATCCGAAGGGACAGACCTCGTTTTCGTGGCGAAATTCCGTGATGGCAATGCCGCTGACCAGGGAGGGCATTTACACGTTCGCGCCCTGTTCGGACAGCTGGTTGGGCAGGCCGGTGGTAAAGGGGCGCCCGGACAGCCATCGCCTGAAGCGGGCGCGCGTGACCGACTATGACGACGGGTTTGCGGTGGCGATGACCATGGACCGGTGCCAGGAGTCATTGCGGCAGCAGGTGTTGTTCGCCAGCCTGCCGGATGGACGGACGCTGTCCTTCGAACGGTTCACGGCCCTGGAAGACCTGACGCTGGAATCGCTCGACCAGGGGTTTCTGCGGATTACCAATGAGCATTTCCCGCGGCTCGAACCGAACTGCAGAGGGGTCCGCACACTCTACAGACCCGATGGGTCGACCGACTACAAAGGCTGGCTCGGCGAACGTGAGGCCGAGGATATCGAGGATAGCCTCGGAAGGCCGGAATGGCTGAATGTCGACGACCGCCTGGGCATCGTTTTTTCGGCCACCGGCGAGGCGGGTTATCTGAATCGACACTACTATAAGCCGTATCGCGCGATCGCGGACGACCTCACGCTTTCGCGCCAGGCGGACGAGGAGGCGTTGCGCGCGGGCGAGGAAGCCGGGTCCCTTACGGCGTTGCTGATTCCCGAACAGACCCACGAAGACACGCCTGCCAGCCGGCTCGACGTATTGACGGGGCCGGACGGGAGCGCCTGCCTGGTGACGGACGGGTACCTCGCGGCGGCGAATTTCGAGGAGAGACGCAAGGTTTGTACGTTTAAGCAGGCGCGGCAGGAGGACGTCCTCGTCTATTCCGGCGCAACGGTTGACGTGAACGGCGATGCTGTGCGCTATCGCGTGCCGCTCAACAGCCAGAGCGCGCGTCTGCTGGCCGGGACGGTTACACTGCGCGCGAATGGAGATATCAGGGCCGATGCCGCGCCCGGCGGCGAGGTCTACGTGACGAACACCGATAGCGGTCAATCGGTCGTCGAAATCGCGAAGGGTGAAGGCGCAGGCACAGAGCATTCCGTCGACGCGGGGCAGACGATTCGCATAGGATAGGAAAACGATATGGACGACGGTCTTTCCAAAGCGCGTTCATCGAGCTTGTCGAAATGTGCGCTTTGCAAGCCAGTCGGAGCGGGCTAAGCGAGCACGCCATTTCCAGGTTGATTGACACGTCGGGGAGGTATTCTTGTGACCGATCAATGGATACTCGAGAACAACGCCCTCTGTCTGCAGTGGCAGAATGGGCATCTGCAGGTGGAGAATCGGCTGTCGGGGTCGCGCCGCGCATTCGACTTTCCCGCGTTCATGATCCGTCTCGGCGACGTGGAGATTCCGGCGGACCTGTTTGTCCGGACCGATGTCGAACCCGGAAAGGACGGGATCGCGTTCGATTTTCGCCACGAAACCACGGGAATTCAGGCGCGCGTGCGCTACCGGATCGACGGAGACAACCCCTGGTTCAGAAAGCAGTTGACGCTTCATGCGCCGGACAGCCCGGGCGCGCCCACGCCGGACCGGCTCTGGGTGGACGTTCAGGACGGTCCTCCAAGGCCCATGAGACGCGTGGGATACGGTGTCCGCGGCGGGCCCGACGCGGAAGAGCAGACCGGGATCGACTCGTACGCACCCCCGGTACCGGGCTGCGGGTATCCGGTGTGGGCCGGAGACTGGTTTGCCGGGCTGGAGCATCCGGCGGGGTTTGCGGTTCCGGGCGACAGGCTTGAACTGTTTCACCACCCCGTGTGGGACGACGAACGGCGCATCGAGAGCTACACGGCGGTGTACGGCGCGGCAGAGAGCCACGAGGCCGTGCGAGGCGCATTCATGGACTACGTGTGGCAGATCCGCCTGCCCCGGCTGTCGAAGCCGATATTCCATCTTTCGGTGGGATGGTCGGTCCGTTATCTGGGCAACCGGGAGTATCTCGACTCGTTCGAAATGAACCAGGCCTACGTAGAGGCGGTATCGAATCTCGGTCTGAAGCCGGATTCCCTGGCGTTTGACGCCGGTTGGTTCGACAGGAAGTCGATTTACCGGCACAAGGGAGACGACGAGGACGATTCGCGGCTCATCGCGTTTTCCGAGGATCTGAAACAGAAGGGGTATTCGCTGGCGCTGTGGGTCACGCACAACGGTCCGGTGGGTTTCGACACCGATTGGATCCAGGAACAGGGATGGCGGGTTGGCGAAGGGCCCGGCTCGTACGGAAGCGGTACGTTCGTGGTGATGGCGCAGCCTTCCTTCGAAGAAGCGCTCGCCCGGCGCTGGGAGCGGCTGGTAGGAAAGGCGGGCGCGGTGCACCTGAAGATCGACTGGGACAACGAGTGCGCCACCCATCCCGATTTCGCGGAACGCTACCCGTCACCCCATCACATGCGCGAGGCGTCGGTGAACGCGTTCAACAGAATCGACCGTCGCCTTCGGGCCGTCAACCCGGACCTGGTGACGCGGAACGGGTGGTGGCCGAGTCCCTGGTGGCTGTGCCTGGCGAACCACGTCTGGCTGATACACTCGGGAGACTGCGAATACGCGTCGTGGCCGTCTCGCACCCAACGCGACCGGGCCCTGACGCATCGGGACTCGGTCTATTACCAGATCATGCGCCGTGCGGAGACGCCGATCTTCTTCGACGCGTATGACAATCACGAATTCGTGCAGGCCTTGACCAACGCGTTCGGCGATCCGCCCCATACATGGCTGGACAATCTGGTGTTGGCTTCCTGCCGCGGCACCACCTATATGCCGATGCCGATCAATCCCGAAAGCCTGCGGGCGGACCGGGCCGAACAACTGCAGGCGATGATGGACTGGATGCGTTTCAACGCGGACGGACTGGGCACGAAGGAGACGCGCATGGTGCTTGGGAATCCGGCCTTCGGCGAAGTGTATGGCTTCCTGCATCCGTCGGAGGACAGCGCGTGGCTCCTGCTGCGAAATCCTTCCCCCGAACCGCAGGTCGTGGATCTCGGTCAGGAGGATGAATTGGGATATGCGCCGGGCACGGTTCGGCAGGTCTATCCCTTCTGGCAGGACCTGGAAGGGTCGATGACGATATTGGGGAACGAAGTACGGTTGTTGAAATTCTTCGCCGACGCACAGGAGGACGCGTCACCGATACCCGGAGCGGCGTTCATGGCCCGGTTGTGCGATCAGGGATGCGAATACCGGTTTCCCGGCGACCGGCGGCTGACGGGCGACGTGGGGCCCGCGGTGCATCCGGACATGCAGATCCACGGGCTCTCCGCGGAGGCAACGGCCGACGAACGGAGTGACGGGACGCACCGGATGCAATGGTACGTTGCGGTTCCCCACCGATTCGAGCGGCCCGAATTCCAGGTTGTCCTGCGCGGTCCGGAGAAGGTGCTGGACGGCGTGGACGTCCGCGCCGGCGGATCGCGCTATCGTGGGGTACCGGCGAGATACGCCTACGAGACCCGGCGCATCCACCGTCAGGGCCGAAGCAGCCACGGATCGGCCAGATTCCTGCCGCCCGTGGGTCCGAGGGAACGCGACGACTACCTGTTCACAATTCACGACAGCGGATGGGCATCGGTTACATTGGACGTTACCGGCGACGGTCTCGACGAACTGAAGGTGGAGGCTTGGGTCACCGGATACGAAGCGCCCGCCAGGCAGGCGATTGTCCAAGACGCACCGCCGATGCCCGGCGCCCTGCTTCCGGCGCATCCGTACGGGTTTTCGAGATGTCTGAGAATCAGGTGAAGGGACGCGTTACCCGGTTGTGGCTGGAGATCTGAAAGGAGACGTTGAAATGACGCTGAGGCACGATGCGGAGCAGAACGTCTGGCACTTTGAGACGGAGCAGATGATAGGACACATTCAGCCGGACGGAGACCGGCACGGGATCAAGGAATTGACCCACAAACCCACCGGGGCTCAGGTGGCGCACCCGAAGTACGACCTCCTGAATCTGTTTTTCATGTTTTCGCAGAATCACTGCATGGGGCAGGCCCGGGAAAACGCGCGCAGCATCACGTCCGGGGGTAATGCGATCGACGTGCGCTGGACGCCGACGGACGATCACAAGGCGGAGATGACGGCCAGGTACGAAGTTGTCGAACCCAATGCGGTGGACCTGTCCATTACCGTGAAGTCCAACTGGCCCTACCCGGCGTACGAAGTGTTCCTGTCGAACTATTTCGATCTGTCGCTGCGGCCGTACGTTTACGTTCAGGGGAGCCCGTTCGATATTCCCGCGGACCGCGCGCGGTGGATCGCGCCGGAGGTGAACGACGTCTTCGTGGGAACGGGCCTGGTCTTCTCGAGGGACCAGCACGCAGCCAGGCGGTCGACCGACGGGCGATGGGACCGGATCTGGGGCCTCTATCAGTGGAACCCGCAACGGTATTTCGAGGCGCCCGTGATCATGAGCGCGAACCTGGAGAAAGGCGTTGCGGGGGTGCTGATGTCGCGTCCCCAGGACTGCTACGCGGTGATCAGCGGGTACGCGAGCGAGAACATGAAGGACCCGTTCAGGGACCAGAACCCCCTCTACCTCTCGCTCTTCGGGGACGATTTCCGCGTTGGCGACGAGCGGACCGTGGAGGTCCGGTTCGCCGTCACCGAAATCGACGACTCGCTGTCCCAACCACTGGCGCTATACGAAGCGTTCATCGCGGAGAAAGGGTAAGTGCGGGCGTGTACTGGCGGCCAAGATCCGGAGCCTGGCAAAGCGGGAGTGCGCCTTTCATTCGACAACAGACTCGCAGGGGAAGTCGTCTAACTCGACACTGACATGTAGGGCTGGTGCTGAAAGTAAGGCGCCGCGAACTCTCGAGGCCGTTGATGAGCAGGGAACATCCAGATGACTGATTTTCATCAAAGCAAAATAATTGTCAAAAAGCAATTGATTTTCAAATGAGCAATGACTATATTTCTACTACAAACAACAACCATCTACCAAAGGAGAGAGAAATGACTGCTAAAGACACCGTAGCAGAGGACATTCGGCTCAAGACCGTTACCATTGAAGTCAACGACCACAAGGTCGAGATGCATGCAGGACCAGCGACGGGATTTGAGATCAAAGAGGCCGCCATCAAGCAGGGCGTAAGTATTCAGCTGAACTTCGTGCTGCAGGTCCAGTTGCCGAATGGATCGAGCAAGGTGATCGGCAACGACGACAAGGTGCCATTGACCGAACATCTCGCCTTCACCGCCATCGCTGCGGATGATAACAGTTGACCGTAACAGTAAGGACGCACCGTGAAGCAGGATGTCGCTAACGCGATCGAGGAACTGAAGCGGGCACTTCCGTCTTCGGATGTGCGCAGTAGCGAGGACGGAAGTGGGGGTGCATACGTTGTCGTCGAACCCGTCCACATAGGGGAACGATATAGGCCTTCATCTACATGGATAGGGGGCCACATCACGGCCCTCTATCCGTACGCCGACATCTACCCTCTGTTTATCGGCGACAACGTGTGTCGCGTGGACGGCGTGGCCTTTGAGCCGCCAGTAACTGCCGGCGCTCAGTTTTTCGACCGGCCGGCCCTGCAGGTTTCTCGGCGCAACAATCATACTCAGAACTACCCTCAGGCGGCGGTGGCCAAATTCCTCAAAGTACTGCATTTCCTTAAGGAACTCCAATGAAACGGGAGTCGTGCGACATCCTGGTGACTTCCGAGTATCACCAGCGAATCATGGAGCATCTGTTTCCCGGCGACCGCGACGAGTACGGTGCGATTCTGCGCGCTGGCGTCGTTCGCAACGGGTCGACTATGCGCCTGCTGATTCAACATGTTCAGCCAGCGGAGTTTGGTACCGACTACGTCGCGGGCCAATACGGCTACCGGGCGCTTACTCCAACTTTCATTCACAGAGAAATCCTCCAGTGCAGAGACTTGGGCTTAGCCTACCTTGCTGTTCACAATCACGGAAGCGGCCGGAGGGTTGATTTCAGCAGCGTCGATATAGAATCCCACGAACGCGGTTATCCCGCACTCCTAGACATTGGCCGTGGGGTTCCGGTTGGCGCTTTGGTGTACGGTCGGCGCTCGGTCGCCGCAGATATCTGGCTGCCGGATGGCAGCCGTCGATCGCTCGGGACCTATCAGATCATCGGTGACAAGATTACGAGGCTTTACACCAAACCCCGCCGAGTGCGTGGGTCGAACAGCGAGCACGATCGCCAAGTGCGCATGTTCGGTGCGGCTGGACAACAGATCCTGAAAGTGAGCAAGGTGGCTGTCGTTGGGCTCGGAGGGGTCGGTTCGCTAGTGGCGGAATACCTTGCTAGACTTGGGGTTGGGAACCTCGTACTCATCGATCCGGACGAAATTGAGAAAAGCAACCTTTCTCGCGTGGTTGGCGCGACCCCGGTTGACGTCGAAATGGGCCAGCTCAAGACACAGATCGCGGTTCGTCATGCACGCGAGATGGCGGTTGATGCCACGCTTCAGCCGGTCGCGGCCGACGTTTCGCGTCAGTCCGTCGCCCGAGTTCTGCGCGATTGTGACTTCATATTCCTGGCCGCAGACTCCATGCGAGCTAGGCTCGTCGTCAATGCTCTTGCCCACCAGTACCTCATTCCGACGATTCAATTGGGCGCAAAGATACGTCCAGGGCATCGTGGCAAGCTCGAAGATGCCATGTGTGCGGTACGACATATCAGGCCAGGCACCGGATGCCTTTGGTGCAATGAACTGATTGATCCGATGCAACTCGCGGTCGAAGCGAAGTCTGACAGGGAACGCACGGAACAGGCTTACGGAGTTCAGGAAGCCAACCCTAGCGTGATCACGTTGAACGCTGTCGCGGCCGCACATGCGGTCAATGATTTCCTATTTGACTTCCTGGGGCTCCGATCCGGTGAAGTGGAAGCAGGTTATCAGCACATCCATTTTCATCGTGGCAAGTTACAACGTGTTATTCCGCGTCGCGATCCGGAATGCAGGGAATGTGTCCACAGACTAGCCATGGGTGACGCGCTCGAACTTCCGGTAATGGAGGGATAACGTGGTATCGAAGATGCTTGGCAGGTCGTGGCGGATTGGATAAGTCGAGAGTGTTGTAACCCCATTCGGCTACCGACCACAAGGGATACAGCCAATGACTCAGCGTCTGAACTTCGACTTTGAAGCCTTCTACAGGGCACTAAGCACGACCGTGACGGCTCGAGAAGTCAGTTGGAAAGCTGTAAGCGAGCAGACTGGCGTCTCTCAGTCCACGTTGTCCAGGATGTCGAAGGGGCGGCAACCGGATGCCGCCAGCCTGACGGCGCTGTGCGCATGGTCGGGCCTCAACCCCGTGGATTTCACGACGGCGCCGAAGAACAACCCTGAACCCGTTGCCACGGTAACTAGGCTGCTCCGTGCAGACCCGAACCTCAATAAGGACGGCGCGGATGCGTTAGAGGCCATCATCACGGCGGCCTACGAAAGGCTTAAACGGCCGTCGTCAGATCTCTAATCTTGCTTGTCCTTGTCCGCCTGAGACGGCTTTGATGCGGCAATTCGCAGTTCGGCAGCCAATTCCTCACGCTCTCGGATGCTCTTAGCGATTTCCGGGACGGCTTGTTCCATCTCTTGGCGCAAGTCATCGAGCATGGCTTGGTCCTCCGTTGCCGGGCTGAATTTCCCCAAGTATTCCTTGAACTTTTGGTTCATTCCTCTCCTCCAGTTTCTGCGGCTACTTCGCTCGTACTCGTGGATGCCGGTGATTCGTGGACCGGACGAAGATTGAGCTCGATCCGTGGTAGAGGTCCGAGGTTTGTGCGACTGAGGCGGATGGATGTGGGTTTCATCTCTGCCGACGTCCGATCGAAGACGTGCGCCACTTCCTCATCATGTAACAACCAGATCGGTACTTTGTCCGTTGGACTCGCGGTAGCGTCTACGATCGCCCTTGCGGCAACGTGCCCGGCTTGCCATTGCGCGACGCTGCAGTACTCGACAACCCACACGAATTTAGCCGTGTCTAAATGCATCAATAGACCGACGAGGCCGTCGCCGAGATTCGTGCGGTAGTTGCGTGCATGCTCACGAAGATTGGAGACCGTCGTGATGAAATAACGCCGTAACTCGAGCGGCTCCTGATCTGGTCCGCGCGCACGTCCCAAGGATCCCTCGACTCGTTGGCTCAAGGCGTCTATAGCATCGGCGGGGTAGAAGATTTTGTCAGGCAATGCAACGATGAACGCCTCGAACGAGTCGGCGGAATACGACGTCTGTCCGGCTTGGGTTCCGTGCAAGTTTAGCGGAACGGTAGCATAGGGAAGTAGGTTGTCGTCCACGGTCAGCAGTGTTTCAACTTGCGTCCAGACATGCGATAAAGAAGCCTGCTGTGGTATTGCGGTTTGCTTCCAATTGTGGCCGACGATGACTACGGCGTGGGTCTCGCTGGGCATGGCAACGAACAACGGGAAACCCGATTCCAGATAGGCAAGCAACTGGGAGAAAAACGCCGCGTCGGAAGCGGAATTACGCTTGCCGACGAGCAACGGGAAACAGCCAGCCGCCTGAAATACACGTTCAGCTTCCAAGACATTGAAGCCAAGTGACGGCACCAATCCGCCAGGGTCGAACGGGGCGACGAGCTTTGTTACGTCGTGGACGAGATACTCACGATGTCGCGAATATGTCTCGCTGTAATATCGAAGAACAGCCCAGCAAGCCACATGGGCGCACACTGCAATGTCAACATGCTGGGCCATCGAGGGGAACCCCCATACGGGTAATCGATGACCAAGCAGGTTGACGTGGTGAACTGACTGAATTGCCCTACCACGCGCGCCTAACCGAATGTCGGGAGAGAGCACGGATCGCCCTAACGTGGCGACGATAGTCGGCCTTAACACGATGTATCCGAAGTAATGGTCTTGCGGGTGGCCGTCATTAGCCACGATATCGGCCAGATCTTCGTCATACCTAACCGTTCCGTCGAAGAAGTGCAGACGGACACAATCTGGGCGGTACTGCCGGCCCTTCTTAGCATAGAAATTATAGAACGTGCTACGATAATCCTTGTCGACGTATCCGTGCTCGACAAGCAATCCCTTGACAGCGTCTGTTACCTGAGTTTTGAGACGCTGGGCGATGTCCTTGGGATCGAATTCCGGTTCTATCACGTCGATAAGACGGTCGTACTTCTTGGGGGAGTCGAGATCGATCCAATCGTAGGAAGCCAATGTGATTATTCCCCGTCTGCTGTTTCGCCCGAGAAAGAGACCGTCACCTGGTTCTCATAGTTTAAAACCCCACGAAATCGGCGGCATGGACCGAAAACTCCGAATCCGGCGCGCGGTTTCTTCTGGCATGGCGCCTGCTGGGACACCAAGTCGATGAGGCACTGCTCGCTTTCCTCGACATACCACCTGGAGGTACCCGGCCGCGTCCGCTGTTACAGTGTGGTGCGATCTTTTTCAGACGACAATATTGAACGCGCGGGGAATGGAATGCCCCCATAATAGGTTGGAGCAGGAGATAATGCAACCGAGCACTTGACTGAGGCCGCTCCGCGAAGCTCCCGGAAACACTGCGCCTGTTCACCCATTAATTCTAAGGCATCCAGATGTTCCACCTGCCGTATTTTTCCCAGATTCGGCAAGTGTCGCACGTGCACATCCACCGGAGCGCGAAACGCGGTTTGCGGCCTGTATTGAGCGATCCGGCGTGTACCAGCAGATAGTGAAAGAAGAGCACATCTCCCCGCGAAGGCCGGATCTCGATCGGTTCTCCCAGATCGAACTTCCGCGTCGGGTTCTGGAAATCAGGCAGCATGCGAAACCGTTCGGGATCCCGCGCCGCCGCCTCGCCGAGCGTCCGGTGCGACCCGGGCCAGACCACGGTCCCGCCGCCCTGCGCGGCGCCGGAATCGAGATAGGTCAGGGACGAGACGCGGAATGACCCCGGAAAGACGTTGAACGGTCGATGTTGGCCATCGGCATGCCCGCTGTGATGATTCCAGCTATCCGAAACCGGAAAGACACTGCGTGTCCAGACTGCCTCCGGCTCTGACTTCCGGCAGTGAAATGCATCCGCGTTTTCCCGGGCAAGTTGGCTCTGCGCTTCCTGGAATGCAGGAGTCCAACAGGCCATCATCGCGGGATCATCGAGTCCGAAGTGTTCAATCACCCCCTGGCTGGCGACGGTCGTCACCCCATCTGAATCGTCCGGCAAAGGAGACCACGAATCCCGATTGTCCCGGTCCATCCCAAGAACAGACCACATCGCCGCCTCCGCATCGGCAAGGGTCTCTTCCGGAATCAGTCGCGACACCAGCACGAACCCATCCCGGTGATATTTCGACAATTGTTCCTGTGAAAGCATGGATTACTCCCATCTATATCGAGAGAACCTCGATATATTTCAATTTCATCAAGTTCCCGGCGTCACAATCTGTTCTAACCCTTGAGACACGTTTTATTGCCCGCCTTCAAGTCGGGTAATCGACCACTCAACGTTTGCTTGGTTTCCGACATCTTTGCTGTAACTCGATTTACTCACGATGTGCGGTTGTCAGGGATATCGTTGATTTTGGCTGTCATTCATCGATCTCGCCTGCGTTTGGTGACGGGATCCAGTACCTGAAGAATTCGGTGTTTTCTATAGATTTCGCTGTTGGGCTCGGTTCACTCAGCATACATCTCGGTTTTTTGACATAGATTGTATCACTTCAATCGTTTTACCCGGATTGCTTTGTCGATTCCGTCAACTTTCATCTTGTACGATCCGCCCGACTTATAGATCAGAACTTTAGGCGTATAGGAATAATGATATGTATAATAATACTCGTCTTGTTGCCATATTTGTCCGTTCCACAGTTTGACTATTGTCTCGCCATCCCATCCTTCAAAAGATCCGTCAATCTTGGATTCTATAACGCTTCCCGTTGAACTATTCTCCTGCTGGATAAACTTAAGGAGCAGATTGACAATGTATGCACGAAGAAGCTCTCGTTCGTGGGATGATAGCTTATGCAATCCCATTTTCTTCTGATCTGACTTGGAAATGAGTTGGTCAAGGTTAGGTTTCTGCGGTTTTTCTGCGAACGCCGTTCCCTGAAGAAACAAAACGATCACTACAAAAAGTGTGGTCGGATTCATGTGGTCCCCCGATTACCGGTCCGAAATGAAAAAACTCGCGTTGAATTGTATCTGTACATAATCTGGTTGTCAAGTAACGACGCAATTGCTAATTGAGAAATTCGGACAATCGGAAGAAAGGGCATGGTCGCGGAGATTCGGAGCGCGAGCGCATCTTTGTTGTCTGTTCTTCCGAAAGGTACGAGGTTGAAGAAACAGATGTTGTGTGTCTAAGGACCCGAATTGACTGCATCGCGAATGCAATCGTATTCACAACAGAGATTTCGTGTGAATTAGGCCAGATTCAATAGTGAATTTGGCTTATTTTTTGTAGATTATCTCATTGTGAATGTCTTCGTCTGAAAGGCTGAGACCTTCCACCACCTCGCGACGTTTTTGAAAAATCCGTACACATTAAACGGAGCGCAAGGTAGAAGGGAAAGATACCAAGAGTGCTGCTCAGAAGCCAGTTGAAGGCGGTAAGGAAGCAAAAGACTATTGGAAGCGACGTTCTCACGTAGACGGGCAACGTCCTCATCAAATGAGATTTCGCGGCGACGGTCGGTGTGCCGAACTTTCATGCAATGCGATCTCAGGCTCCGATTATTACGCGACCCAATGCGGGAAAGACCCTAGCGGAATGGCAGTTAAAAGAGAGTAACCAATGATCGAGAGAACATTCCAGGATATCCCTGAGGGCAAACTCAGCGAGGCGGATCAACAGTCGTTCCTGGTCGATTTAGGTTGGTCGAGAGGGACGACATGGCTAGACCTCCTGCGCTCAAGGCGCGTGCTGATAATCTCAGAGGCGGGCGCGGGCAAGACGTATGAATGCGGTAAACAAGCGGAGCGCATGGGGGATGCCGGTGAACCGGCGTTCTTTGTTGAACTGGCGGGCTTGGGGACGGGAGATCTCCGAAGCCTGCTAAACCACGACGAGGAAGAGCGGCTGGACGCCTGGCTTGCCTCACAGTCCGACGTCGCGACGTTCTTCCTGGACTCGATCGATGAGCTCAAACTGACCCTCGGTTCATTTAGGCAGGCCCTAAAGCGCTTGAATAATGGCATCGGTAGCCAGCTTGGTCGCGCCCGGATCGTCATTACGACGCGACCGACCTCATTTGATGAACACCTTTTGCGTAGCATTCTGCCCGTTCCTCCCTCGCCCTCGGCGTTGCCCAGTGAAGAGTCGTTCGCGAGTATCGCAATGCGCGATCAGAAGACCCAACAAGCCGAGAAAAGTGACGATCACGCCCCTCCCGATTGGCGAACCGTTGCGCTGATGCCGCTTTCCGACGAGCAGATTATCGAGTTCAGCAGCGATCAAGGTGTCGAGGACCCTGCGGCGCTCATGGACGACTTGAAGAGACGGAACGCGGAGGAATTCGCGAGGCGCCCACAGGACCTGATCGAGTTATGCGCAGATTGGCGGGAACACAAGCGCATCCGAACTCATCGTGATCAAGTGGCGGCAAATGTGCGCGTTAAGCTTCTGCACCGAGACGACCGGCACGAACCCGCCGAGCTGTCGGTTGACAAAGCCATTGAGGGTGCGAGCCGATTGGCGCTGGCGATGATGGTTACGCGCCGTATGACAATTCGACACAGTGCAGCGTCCGACGTTATCGATCAGGAAGCCGCACTTGATCCCGTGAAGATACTGTCGGATTGGAAACCTGATGAGCGAAAAGCGTTGCTTGAACGGCCACTCTTCGGTTTTGCCTCCTACGGGCGTGTGCGTCTTCACCATCGTTCCGTGGTTGAATATTTGGCAGCAGAGCGCCTTCGGACACTTCTCGATAGGCACAGGTCGTTTCGGGCTCTCAGACGGGTGATCTTCGCGCACACAAGAGGCAAGACCATTGTCCGTCCATCCATGCGACCGATTGCTGGTTGGTTGGCGCTCGCAGAGGATAGGATGTTCGAAATGCTTCGGGACAACGAACCTGCAGTGCTTCTAGACGAAGGTGACCCTGATGCTCTTTCTAAACCGCAACGCAGCCAAGCACTCCGTGCCTATGTGGAACGCTATGGTCAAGGAGGACGGCGAGATCTGAACGTTCCATACATCCAGGTTCATCGTTTCGCATCGCCCGAACTGGCGGACGACGTAAACAAGCTTTGGGCTATAGGTGTCGAAAACCCCGATGTTCGGGAGACGCTCCTCTCTCTCATTGTAGCGGGACGAATCGGTGATTGTGTTGACATTGCACATGGAGTGGTGCTTGATATTCAAGCGTCTGTTGTAGAGCGGTTGATTGCTGTCGATGCAATGGTTGCGATGCGGGATTCAAGACTCAAGGGTATCGCGTGTGATTTGGCAACTGCTGATAATCAATGGTCGCACGAACTCGCATTGGGAGTCTTGTTGCGACTGTTTCCGAGAGATCTCTCTATCGATCAGTTTCTACAGACCTTGAGTTGGTTGAAAAATGGAAAGCGGAATATTCGCGAACTGAGTTGGCAACTACCCCGTCTAATCGCAAATGTCGAGCTTGACCCGGAAGACCTTAGGTCGCTTCGCGACGGTCTGCTTAAATTGCTTTCTATCGGCCTCCGCTGGCAACAAGAATGGCCACATATTGTCTGTGATCGGTCTTATCTAAGCGGCGCATTGGCCGCGGCATGCGTGCGCGGACTCGGCCGGAGGGAAACCGATGGCTGGCTGCACGCGAGCGTTCTGGCGCTTCGTTTGCAAGATGATCGCGAATACAACAGTAATGAGACGCATATTGCGCTTCGCGAGCGACTGAAGAAATTAGCTGCTGACGAGAACGCGCGCCTCTTTTGGGCGGAAGACGCTTTGCTTCAATCACTCCGTGCCATCGACGATCCCTGGCAGCGCTTCGCGGAAATTGCGTTACACGACGGACCCGTCGAGCTTCGTGCAGAGCGGGATCTGGACTGGATCAAGGAAACTCTTGGCGATACGGATCGCTCCGAAAATGACCGAGCAATGCTTTTGGAAGCGGCAATGCGCCTACGGCCAAACCAAAAACAGTGGCGAGATCATGTCACGAGTTTGAAGGCGCTGGTTGCCGATCTGCCATGTCTCCTTGCGGTAATCGATGAGCGGCTGAAGCAATCCAAGCATGACGAAGAGAAAGAGCGCTGGAAGAAAAGGAAGGAAGTGCGCAAGAACGAACGAGAGCGGCAGGCTGCCAAGGCCCGGGCTAGTTGGATCAAGTTCTGGCGGTTCGTCGCGGAACACCCTGACGAAGCTTTCTCCTCCAAACGTGGTGACAACACAGCATGGACTCTTTGGCGGGTAATGACTCAAGACGGTGAAGATAGCCGTGCATCTGGGTGGAATCGGCGTTTCATTGAAGAACATTTCGGAAAGGAAACAGCGAATCGATTGCGACATGTTCTGATGAAAATCTGGCGCGAAGACAATCCCACGTTACCAAGCGAAAGACCCGAAGACCAGCGGGGAACCTATCTCGTCTGGTGGCAGTTGGGACTTGCCGCACTCTATGCGGAGGCCGAAGATCCTTCATGGGCAAACAGGCTAACCTTGGAAGAAGCGAAACTAGCCGCACGATACGCCCCGATCGAACTCAATGGATTGCCGAATTGGATAGAGAGTCTCGCCGACGTCCATCCAAACGCAGTGGATGCAATTCTTGGTAATGAGTTGAGCTGGGATCTGAAAAGAGATCCCGCCGACCACGGCCATTCAATGCTTCTGCAGAGCATCAACTTCGCATCAAATTCGGTCGCCAGACTGGTTCTGCCACGACTTAAGGAATGGTTAGATATGGGCGGCGATGTTGGCGAAAATGTGAGCGACCTTTCTGGGGCCTCGGCGCGGCTCAGCCAGGTGATCAGCGTGATGTTGAACCATGGCGATGAACAGACGGAAGCCTACCTACTAGCGATCGCACGTCAACGCCTCCGGGAAGACTTGTCTGAAGGACTTGCAATCGTTTGGTTGCCGACACTTATGCGCCTCGATCCAAACCTCGGAGTAACCGCGCTTGAGGATCGGATCCGAACGGTCGCGCCGGGAAAGCATAGCGAAGCCGTCAAATGGTTTGGTGTCCTGTTCGGAGATCGTCGTGATCCGATTGACCTTAAGGCCACTGTTTTTGCGCCGCAACTACTCTTGCGCCTGCTCCGTCTCGCATACCGGCATGTTCAGCCCGTCGACGATGTCGAGCACGATGGTCCCTATTCGCCGGACACCCGCGACAACGCGGAATACGCACGAAACAAGATTGTGAGCGCTCTGTTCGAGGCGAAAGGCGAAGAGGGCTGGGCAGCGAAGCTGGAAATGGCCAAAGATCCGCTGTGTGCACATTTCAGGGACCGAATTATAGCAGTCGCTGAGGAGCAATGGGCACAAGAGATAGACTCCGTCCCGCTCGACGAAGCGCAGGCCGTTGCGCTGGACAAATCAGGTGAAGCCCCTCCTTCAACAAACGAGGCGATGTTTGCAGTCTTGTGCGATCGTCTGAAAGAGCTCGATGAACTATTGCTAAGCGACATGTCGCCTAGAGAAGCCTGGGCAGGTATAACTGCCGAGAGGATCATGCGCCGGGTGATTGCGCGGGAGCTTAACAACGCAGCAAATGGTCTATACAAAGTGGACCAAGAGGCCGTTACGGCCGACGAAAACAAAACAGATATTCGTCTGCGTTCGGTCAGGTCAGAGCACGAAGCCGTGATCGAACTCAAACTTGCCGATAACCGGACGGCCAGCGACTTGCGAGACACAATCTATGGTCAGCTGGTCACGAAATATATGGCGGCGGAGAACAGCAAGTCAGGGTGCCTGTTAATAACACTGGCGAAAGATCGGAAGTGGAAACACCCGGAGACCGGAAAACGGATCGGTCTAACAGACCTGGTGACGCTCCTCTGTAACGAAGCCGAACGAGTGGAGAAGATGATGGGTGGCGCATTATCACTGAGCGTTCGCGTTCTAGATCTGCGTCCCCGGCTACCTGATAAGAAAACAGTTGTCATGCCCCTTTGGGGCACCCATAATGATGAAAATGGTTGCGTCAACAGACTTGTGTGGTAGGTTGTTGGCCACCATAACCCTTGGCTGGTCGAAGGTCGTTTTGTAGATGGTGCTATGAGCCTGAAAAACAGTTGGACCTGGGTATCTGGAGGTATCCATTATTGTCGCCCCCTGTAAAGGGAGAGCCCGCCAAGTAGACTCTTATCCCAGCAGATACCCGACCAGCCGGATCAGACACAGGAGGCCTGCGATGCATGTCATCTACCCTTGTTGCGCTGGTTTGGATGTCCACAAAAAGACGGTCGTTGCCTGCCGGATGAAGGCCGAAGGGTCAAAGCCGAGCCGGCGAGAGGTAAAGACCTTCTCCACAATGACCCGGCAGTTGCTGGCGTTGAGCGATTGGCTTTCTCAGTGGGGCTGCACCCACGTGGCGATGGAAAGCACCGGCGAGTATTGGAAGCCCATCTTCAACGTGCTGGAAGCCAACTTTGAAGTCTTGCTGGTCAATGCGCAGCACGTCAAACAGGTGCCAGGACGCAAGACCGATGTCCGGGATGCTGAGTGGCTGGCCGGGCTGCTGCAACACGGCTTGCTCAAAGCGAGCTTTATCCCCCCTGCCCTCCAGCGGGATTTGCGTGATCTGACGCGGTATCGCACCACATTGGTGCAGGAGCGCACCCGGGTGATCAATCGGGTGCAGAAGGCTTTGGAGGGCGCCAACATCAAGCTGTCCAGTGTGGCCAGCGATACGCTGGGCGTGTCGGGTCGGGCCATACTAAAAGGGCTCATCCAAGGCCAGGAAGATCCAGCAGCGTTAGCGGAGTTGGCCAAGGGCCGCTTGCGCAACAAGAAGGCCGACCTGGAGCAGGCGCTGACCGGCTTTTTCCGACCCCACCATCGCTTTTTGTTGAGCCACTTGCTGGCGCATCTGGACTTTCTGGAAACACAACTTTCTCAGCTGTCCGACCAGATCGCTCAACACATTGAGGCGATGGGTGTGCCCCCAAAAGACCCGCAGCCTCCTTCGGGCGGTTCGTCCAAGCCTGCGCAAGCTTCTGGGCTCCTTCCCAATCAGGCCATGGCCTTGTGGGATACGATTCCTGGCGTCAACCAGACCGTGGCCGAGGTTATGGTGGCCGAAATGGGCGTGGATATGGGCCGCTTCCCCACCCACCGGCATCTGGCCTCCTGGGTCGGCTTAGCGCCGGGAAACCATGAAAGCGCAGGGAAACGTCAATCGGGGCGCACCACCAAAGGCAATCCTGCGTTGCGTCTTGCCCTCGTCCAAGCGGCCTGGGCGGCCTCGCGCACCAAAGACACTTATCTGTCCGCTCTCTATCGTCGGTTGGCCGCACGACGGGGCAAGAAACGCGCCTTGGTGGCAGTGGCTCATTCCATTCTCACAGCCGCCTATCATATGGCCTGTCACACACAACCCTATCAAGATCCGGGCAGCAACTATTTCGATCAGCGCAAGAAACACGACGTTGTCTCTCGGCTCTCCCATCGCCTGGAAAAGTTGGGGTACAACGTTGCGCTTACGCTACAAGCTGCTTAAATAAAAGAAAAACAACAGGATTCTTCGAAATCTGAAAGGTTATTTTCTAAGTAGCAACTATTTCGATCAGCGCAAGAAACACGACGTTGTCTCTCGGCTCTCCCATCGCCTGGAAAAGTTGGGGTACAACGTTGCGCTTACGCTACAAGCTGCTTAAATAAAAGAAAAACAACAGGATTCTTCGAAATCTGAAAGGTTATTTTCTAAGTAGAACAAGATAAGGGGCGATTGAGTACCTCTTGACGTGAAGCCGAACCCGTCGTGTTGGTGTGTGATAACCTCAACACACGTGCCCGCGGCACGCTACGAGGCGTCCTTACCCGAAGAAGCTCGGTCTGGCCAGTCGTCTCGAAGTCAACAAATGCCAGACTGTCAATTGGCGGGTCACGACCGACGATGTTCGGATCAAACTGAGAAAGCTGTATCCAGACAACGCGGCGCTTTATTTGTCAATGGGTATAATTAGATGTAGCATTGCCGTCGTGAGGCAATACACCAGTGAAACTTTCTGTCGTGTCCACACGTTTTAGTCTTGACAGTTCCAAATCTCTTTACGACTTTCATTGTCCAATATGAAAAGGCAAGATAAAATAAGGATAAACAGGAATGCGTTGTTTCTTTGTGGTCGCAAGAGAAAACACCGGGATAACAGATAGCATAATAGCTACGAATTTCGATAAGAATTATGTTATTGTTCCTGGCTCTGTGTGGGCGGTGGCACATTCGGACCCATTTGCTACGACTATGGATGTTTGCAATATGCTGGGAATTGGACAAGAAGGAGGGAGAACTGGAATCGTGCTCTCGGTCTCACAATACAATGGGTATTTCGATAGTGCGCTTTGGGAGTCATTGGCGCAATGGGGGAACGCGCCATGACGGAACACCTGGATTTTCCGAACACGCGCCCAGGCGACAGCGGAAATACTGGTAATGGCAACAACGGTTTTGGCAAACGATTACGGGAGGTTGAACAGGAGATTGCGGGAATGCGTGCTGATTTGAGCAACATCAAAGAAAACATGGCGACTAAAAAGGACATTTCTGACTTGCGCACAGATATAGCCAAGCAGAAAGCAGAGGCATGGTCGAAAACGGGATATGCTCTTTTGGGAATCGTTGGAACTACAATAGTAAGCGTTTTTGTGATTTTCGCTAAAGAGTTGATTCAGTTTTTTGCGAAAGGGGGGTAGTCGTTCAGAGCGTGTTCAGGTCCTTTCTCCAAGCCTGAGTTGCGGCTGTCTTGGCCCTTGCCCACCCTCCCATAGCATATCGAATCTCTCTCCTTCCAACATCCCGGAAACGCTTATCGTTTGCATTCTGGGATACGTAACCTGCCCCGACTTGCACATCTCCGGCTTCCGCCACAAAAGCACGAAATTCTCGCTCTTCGGTCGTTCTCGAAGGCTTCATAGCGATTAATCCGTCCATCATGGCTTTATTAGTGTCCTCAACGAAGTGCAAGGCCCGCAGGTCGCCTATATTGACGCACTGCCCGCCATTTGCTTCCATGGCCGTACTCTCCACCGGACCATCTCCATAGGTTTCAAATTTCAAGCGGCCGTCGATTCCAGTGCACTTCAACCCTGTTCAACTGTAATCGCGGTTGTCTTCCGAGTCGCGGCGACGAAATGACGCTTCGGGGCCTCACCGCCCCAACGAATCCAGGTGATCGAGAATTTCATCCTGGTCGGCCAGATCGTACTGATTCGAACCGATGTAGATATACCTGACGATGCCAGTTTGTTCGATGATGAACGTCGCCGGTCGGGCGATGCTCTTGCTCAGACTCTGATCCGCCAGCCCGGTCCACTTGTGCAGGCGGCGGCCTGGATTGCCGAATATCGACGTCGCGGGACGAACGATGGTATAGGCGAAGTTGTGCAGCGCCAGGCCGAACCAGTGATGTACCCCGTAACTCCTGATGGCACTCCAGTCTTCGTCCGCCAGGAGCGGAAAGGGTATGCCGTTGCGTTCCGCGTATTCGCGCATCTCCCGAAGCGGCTGCCCCGCGGCAATGGCGATGGATGCCGCGTTGCGTTCGGCGTACTCATCGACGTGTTCCTGCACAGTCGCCAACTGACGACGGCTTCTTCTTCACCAGGTTCCCCGAAAGAACGTCAGTACGACGTGTTCTTTTTCAAGAAGCGTCGTCAGCGAGACGGATCGTTGCTGGTGCGAGGGGAGCGTGAACAAGGGTGCGGTATCACCGACGCGGAGAATCCTGCTTTCGAGCGGCATAGTGTGCACTTTTTCAAGGGTCATCCGCTATGGACAGCGAACTGCTGAAACTGGGGTTCGTCCCAACGCGATTGACGCCCGCGCAATGCAGCGCGCTGGATAACGACGGCTTTCTCATTTTGGAAGACGTCATCTCGCCGGACTGGCTGGGGCGGCTGCGCCACGCGTTCGACGCGATCTTTGACCGCGAGGGCGACAGGGCCGGCGTTGAGGTCGCCCGGATGGAGGGCGTGCGCCGCCTCGCCGATCTGGTCAACAAGGGCACGGTCTTCGACAACGTATACCTGCAGCCGCAGCTGCTGACGGCGGTCTTTCACGTGTTGCGGCGGCCGTTCAAGCTGCACTCGCTCAACGGTCACGATCCCCTGCCCGGCAGCGGGTTACAGGGCCTGCACACGGACTGGGGACAGCCCACCGTGCCCGGCGGACCGTACCACGTCGTCAACTCCATGTGGATGCTGGACGATTTCACCCGGGCCAACGGCGCGACCCGCTGCGTCCCCGCCAGCCACCGCAGGGCTGACAGGATCTCCGACCACGTGGCCGACTCCATGGCCGATCACCCGGATCAGGTGCAGCTGACCGGGCGCGCCGGCTCGGTCGCCGTATTCAACGGCAGCCTCTGGCACGGCTCATATCGCAATCGCACCGACGCTCCTCGCCGCACCCTGCACTGCGCCTTTATCGCCCGGGAGCACGCGCAACAGACGAATCAGCGCGAGTACCTGCGGCCCGAAACCGCCCGAAGGCTCTCGCCGCCGGCGCGTTACATCCTGGACGTGGAGTGAACACCGGGGCATTATTCATGCGCTGCTTTTTCTTCTGACAACCCATCGCGTACGCAGAGGATAATTTCGCGCCGATATCGGCAATATACAATTCGCGGAAAACGTCCGCAAGGCTCCAGCGGCGATCGGATCCGCCTGGAGACCGTCACCGGAGGTGGATTGTACCTATGTCCTCAACCGGCACACGCTTATGGCCTCTCTATCTGCTGGGAGGCATCGTCGTCCTGGCGCTTCTGCTGATCTGGTTGCCCGAATCCCTCCATCGCCAGAAACAGGTGATGCGCACCATGGGCATCTTTATTCTCGCCATCTTCCTTGCTTTGCTCTGGTTGCTCTTTGCGTCGCGGCTGGCCTGGGGACAGCGCCTGCGCTGTTTCGGCGGCATCGTCTTCGTCATTGCGCTTGGCGTCGGGTGTTTTCGCATTAAGGGGATGAGCGGCGATTTCGTACCGATCCTCGAATGGCGCTGGAGTGCTCAGAACAAAGCCGCCGTCGCGGAAGGAGGGGACGCCACCGCGCTCAACGCCCGCGATTGGCCGCAATTCCTCGGCCCCGAGCGCAACAACCGCCTCCGGGGCATCCACCTCGAGCGCGACTGGAACAAACACCCGCCGCGCGAAGTCTGGCGACGCCCGGTCGGCGCCGCCTGGTCCTCCTTTGCCGTTGTCGGGGGCCGGGCAGTCACTCAGGAGCAACACGGCCCCGAAGAACAGGTCGTCTGCTACGACCTGGCAACGGGCCGCAAGCTCTGGCAACATGCCGACTCGACTCGCTACGAGAGCGCCGTAGCCGGCGTCGGCCCGCGCGCCACGCCGACCATCGCTGGAGACCGGGTTTTCACCATGGGCGCGACCGGCATCCTCAACTGCCTGGATTTGGCCAGCGGGAACTTGATCTGGTCCAGAGACATCCTCGCCGACAATCGGGCTAAGGCCCATTGGTGGGGCATCAGCTGTTCGCCGCTGGTCCTCGACACCCTGGTCGTGGTCAGCGCCGGAGGCCCGGATGAACGCTCGCTGGTGGCCTATCACCGCCAAACCGGCGCGTTAGTCTGGGGCGGGGGCACGGACAGGGCCGGCTTCAGCTCGCCGCGTCTGGTTACACTGGCCGGACGCGAGCAGATATTGATTTTCAACAGCCATAGCGTCGTCGCACACGATCCGCACAACGGAGGTCTCCTCTGGCGTCAGCCCTGGGATCAGGTCGAATGCGTTGCCAACCCCCTGCCCTTGCCCGGGAACCGGGTTCTGGTCTCCACCGGGTACGGCATTGGCGCCAGGCTGTATCAGGTGAACGCCGCGCCCGGCGGGGGCTTAACGAGCGATATCGTCTGGGAAAGCCCGCGGCTCAAGGCCAAGTTCGCCAACATGGTCTATCGCGACGGTTTTGTCTACGGCCTCGACGATGGGGTGCTGGTCTGCCTCGACCCGAAAGACGGCAAGCGCCGCTGGAAGCGCGGGCGCTACGGCCACGGCCAGCTCATCCTGATCGACGACGTCCTGCTGATCATGAGCGAATCGGGCGACGTGGTACTGGTCGAGGCCCGCCCCGCCCGCCACGTCGAACTGGCGCGCATGACGGCCTTCGCGGGCAAAACCTGGAATCCCCCGTCCCTTGCCGCGCCCTATCTGTTGGTGCGCACGGATAGCGAGGCCGCCTGCTACGAGCTGCCGCTTGCAGACAGTGCTCAGGCGCAACACGTCCGACAGAGTCCCGGATATTAAGCGGCGCCAGCGATGTGAACGGCAAACGGTTCGGGCTGGGCTTACTCATTGCGAAACGCCTTCTCCAGTCCGGCGATATCCAGCTTGTTCATTTTCAGATATGCGGCGGTGACCCGCTCGACTGCCGCCGCATCGTTACCGGCCATCATTTCGCCCAGCGCGATGGGCACAATCTGCCAGGAGACGCCGAAACGGTCGGTGAGCCAGCCACATTGACCTTCCTCTCCGCCACCGGCCGTCAAGCGTTCCCATAGCGCGTCCACTTCGTCCTGATCGACGCAGTTGACCAGGAGCGACATCGTCGGGCTGTGCGTGTATCGGGGACCGCCGTTGATGATGCAGAACTCCTGCCCCGCCAGTTTGAACTCGGCCGACATGATATCGCCGGTCTCGCCCATGCCGGCGTCGTTGTAGCGTGTGATTCGGGTCACTTGCCCGTCTTCGAAGCACGACGTATAGAGTTCGAGCGCGTCCTCGACCCGTCCGTCAAACCACAGATTGGTGACGATTTTCTGCATGCTTAATCTCCCTTGCCCAGGGCGTCCGTGTACGTCATCACAAAAAACACCGGACATTTCCGCGCGCACAGCTTGCAGCCGCGGGGAGGCAATCTCCGCCCCAATTCCAGTCGCTGTACCGGAAGGCAGTGGCGCCGTGTTTCATATTGAGATAAACAGGTTGCTTGACGTTTTATATCAAGATAAATTATGCAAGCGCAACTTGGTGTCCTGTCCCGAAAATACCTTACCATTCTACCGTCGATTCCTTCAGGTAAAGTGAGCAGAAAATCGTCAGCCGACGTTGCCCGGCGACTACCGGACGGTTTATCTGGTACTGTCTAATGGAAGGTTCAGGGCGCTCATTCTCTATTTCCACACCTTTTGAAGGCAGCTCGGTACAGCAACTACAAGAGGCGGGAAGATAGAACAGGTAAACGAGTACATTCGCTACGAGCCGGAGGATCGGTGCCCACTTCTCCTTTCGTTTGGCGTCGCCATACAGGGCGTAATGCTTGGCCTTGCAAACACTATCGTGCTTGTGATCGTTATCGTCCGCGCCGGAGACCAGGGGGAAGATTACCTGTCGTGGGCCACATTCTCGGCGCTGGCAATCAGCGGAGTTGTTACGGTTCTGCAGGCGGGCCGCGCCGGAAGGCTGGGTGCGGGACACGTGCTCATGACCGGCGCCGGCCCCCACTTCATAGCGGTGGCCGTGCTGGCAATGTCACTGGGCGGGCTGCCCATGTTCGCTACCCTCACCGTCGTGTCGTCGCTGGTCCAGTTTGCGATTGCGCAGTGGCTCCCGCTGCTGAGGCGCGTCATCACGCCCATTGTCTCCGGGACGGCGCTCATGCTGATAGCGGTCACGGTCATGGCGATCGCCATCGAGGGGCTGGGAGAGATACCCGAGGGAGCGCCGCCGGCCTCGGGCCCGGCTGTCGCCGCAGTGATGCTGGCGGTCGCCGTAGTGTTGGCAATGCGGGCATCCGGGATATGGCGGCTATGGGCCACGCTCATCGGAATCGTTTCGGGTTGCGCTATCGCCGCCCTCTTCGGACTGTACGACCCCCGGCAAGTGTTCGATGCGCCATGGGTCTGCACGCCGGACGTCGCTGCATGGCCGGGGCTGTACCTGGGGCTAGGCGCGGAGTTCTGGACCCTTCTGCCGGCTTTCCTGATTGTGAATCTCGTGGCCGCCATCAGGGTAAGCGGAGACGGCGTTGTCATCCAGCGGGTCTCGCGGGCCAAGCCGCAGGCGCCCGACTTCCGTCTGGTTCAGGCCGCAGTCAACACCAACGGGCTGGGAACGCTGCTGGCCGGAATCGCCGGGACGCTGCCCACGATTGTCTACACACCGGCCGTCGCAATGCTCATCACGCTAACCGGGGTCGCGGCGCGCAGCGTCGGCTATGCGATCGGGGCGATCCTGATCGCGCTGGCGTTCCTGCCGAAGGCCACGGCTATTCTGCTGACGATTCCCAGCCCGGTAACGGGGGCCTTCCTGCTGATGATAATGGGTCTTCTCTTCGTCGAGGGCATGAGGATGGTCGTCCAGGACGGGTTAGATCATCGAAAGGCCATTGTGGTGGGAGTGTCCCTCGCGATAGGAGTGGGACTGGAGAGCAGCAACGTCCTGGCGGACCTGCTGGGCCAAACGTGGGGCGCGTCACTCGGCAACGGCATGACCATGGGCATCCTGGCGGCTGTACTGATGACCCTGTTCATCGAGCTGACCAGCCCACGGCGCACGCGCCTGGAGACCACGCTGGACATCTCCGCTTTTCCCAAGATTGACGAGTTCATGGTCGAGCTTGCGTCGAGCATCAGGTGGAACGAAGCGTCCGTGCAGCGGCTGCGCGCCGCGGGCGAGGAGACGCTATCGAGCCTCCTGAAAACCGGTGATGACCGCGGAGCCGATGGAGCGCCGCGGTTGATAATCGTTGCCCGCCCGGGCGAGGCGGTGGAGTTGGAGTTCCTGGCGGTCTTCGACGAAGAGAACATCGAAGACCGGCTGACGCACCTGAGCGAACAGGCCGAGGTCCCGCAAGAACACGAGATATCCTTCTGGTTGCTGCGGCACTATGCGTCTTCCGTGCGTCACCGGCAATACCAGGGCATAGACGTCGTTACGGTTCAGGTGGAGGGTTCACGCTGAGCCCGCCGGCCTGAAAACATCAATAAACAAGAGAAAGGGAGAGCGACATGGCAGGATATGCGATAATCCATTACGAGATTCACAACCGGGCCCTCTTCGCCGAGTTCCTCAGCCGGGTCGGGGCAACCATAGCGGCTCACGGGGGGCGATACCTGGTGCGCGCCGGGGCCATCAAGGTCGTGGACGGCGACCCACCTCCTGACCGCATCGCCGTGCCGGAGCTCAACAGTGCCGAGATTGAGGTCATTGACGGCGACTGGTCCCCCGACCGCCTCATTGTGCTGGAGTTTGACAGTAACGAGCGGGCGAGGGCCTCGCTGACCTCACCGGAATACACCGAGATCAAGAAGATCCGGACGGATGCGACGAAGGCCAACGTGATCGTTGTGGAGGGCGTGTAGCCGCCCAGCCCCCGGCCCCGGATGCCGGTGGTCCGCATGAGGAAGACAGCCATGGCAATCGAAAACATGCTGCAAGACCCGAACTATCGCCCGCCGATGGCGGAAGCTGTGCCGCTCGGCATCCAGCATGTGCTCGCGATGTTTGCGGGCAACGTCACCGTCCCGCTTCTTGTCGCCCTGGCGGCCGGACCGGAGTACATCGCGGTGCTGGTGCAGATTGCCCTGCTCGCCGCGGGCGTCGCCACCCTGATCCAGACCATCGGAATCGGTCCGGTGGGATCCCGCCTGCCCGTCGTCCAGGGGACCAGCTTCGCCTACGTCGGCATTCTGACTGCCGCCATCAAGAGCGGCGCCAACATGGCCGCGGTGTTCGGCGCCTCTCTGGTCGGCGGCCTGACCCAGATGGTCCTCGGCTACTTCATCCCGCAGGTTCGGAAGTTCATCCCCGCGCTCGTGTCCGGCGTGGTGGTGATGACCATCGGCTTCACCCTGTTGCCGGTGGGCATCAAGTACGCTGCGGGGTGCGGCGCCTACCCCGCTCCCTTCTGCGAGCAGGCAGGCTTCGGGAGCGCCGCGAACTGGGCGATGGCCCTGTTCGTGATCATCATCACTCTGCTCATCCGCCGCTACGGCCGCGGTGTGTGGTCGAGCGCCTCGATCTTCATCGGGCTGGTGATCGGTTATCTGCTCGCCATTCCCTTCGGCATGGTGGACGGGAAGAAGGCGGCCGCGATCGCAGAGGCGGCGTGGGTCGGATTGCCCGACACGTGGTTCGAGCTCGAGTTCACGTCCACTGCCGCGATCAGCCTCATCGGCCTGATGATCATCATGGCTTTCATTACCACGATCGAGACCGTGGGCGACATCTCGGGCATCACGATGGGCGGCGCCAACCGAGAGCCGACCGACCGGGAGCTGAAGGGCGGCATCATGGCGGACGGACTCGGCTCCGCGGTGGTGGCGCTGTTCGGCGGGCTGCCGAATACGTCGTACAGCCAGAACGTCGGCCTCGTCTCCTTCACCAGGGTCATGAGCCGGTACGTGGTCACCGTGGGCGCGGTCTTCCTCATCCTGTGCGGCCTCGTCCCCAAGCTCGCGGCAGTCATCGCGGCGCTGCCGCAACCGGTGCTGGGAGGGGCGGCGGTGGTCATATTCGGCCTGATCGTGGCGGCCGGCCTGAAGCTGGTGGCGCAGTCCGGGCTGAACACCCGCAACATGCTCATCGCCGCCATCTCGCTCGGGCTCGGAATGGGGCTGTGGCAGGTTGATCAGCTCGCGGGAGCGGCCGGGTTCGGTCCGCTGCCGGTGGACCTTCTTCCCGCCTGGTCCATCCCGCTCTTTCTTTCCGGAATCGTGGTCTCGGGAGTCACCGCAGCGATCCTCAATGCTCTGATGCCCGACGAGATCGGAGGATAGGCCGGGCGGCGGGAAAGTCATCAGTAAAGGTTTCTGTTCTCCAAAGGGAAAATCCATCATGGATGAATCCAGAAGTCACTGCTGTCCAAGAACCGTCGGATTTCCAGAGATAAGGTTCAAAAAATGGCTTCAATAGGCGATTTTGGACGGGTTTGACCCGGATAATGAAAACCAGGTTTGCCATCTTCTGCGCAATGCTGTCCAAGAACAAGGTGACGTTTCCAGCGGCCATAATTGTGTTGTTTCCGTCTCAATAAGCCCGTGAAATAAGCACTTTGTGAATCTCAGGCGATCTTGGTCGAGGGATGGCTTCGCGGAAGTGAACCAGATGCTGTCCAAGACAGAAACCGATTTTGGACAGGTGTGTCCAGAAGTAATACTGATCAGGAAAAATCAGAAATGTCTTCCCGCGATCGAGACAGAACTCTGCCCCGCTGGGGCGATAGTGACTTACTGGCAAGACTATTGGATACTTCGATTGACGAACTGCTTGAACCAGTTGCTCACGCAGGAGACAAGGCTCAATGTTATTTCCAGTCCTTGCGCGAAGTTCACTTACTGATGAGAGAGAATTATCTCGAGAATATCTGTCAGGTCGGACGCAACATATTTCCACTCATTATTGCCAGTGATGATGAACCTGGATTTGAAGGGGTAGGAGGTAGCTATACCCTCTATCTGGAAGACGGAACATCGGAACGAATCGTGCCCGTTTCTCGTCAATATGAAATGTATAAGTGCCTGTCCCATATACCTCTAGGCATTTTCACCATCATTGCGCCCTATTTCAAGAATCCACAATCACAGGAATGGATTGATCCTCTGCGGAGATTCCGGTCCAGGGTAGAGGCGGCTCAGCAAGCCCTTGATGATGCCAGCCTGGATACCAAGACCATCCATCACAATAGAGCAATGCTGACACTGGCAGCGGAATATCTATCCGACTGCCTTGCCAGGAAGAATGCCAATCACAATGACTTTATCACTTTTTCGGAGCAGATATTCCCCTTTATTGAAGCGTCCATGTTCAATGCGGCGCGCTTGCAGGTGCAGGACACGATCCCTGAATTATTGAAATGGAAACAGAAGCTGGGTGAAAAGTGGCGTGATCTATATGTCCTGATACCCACGATATGGCCGGTGGCGGGACGCAATCCCCGCCAGCAGATCTTCGAGAAAATCATGGATCAGGAGCGTATAAAAACCCATATTATCATGCTGGAAGGGGCAAGAAATAAGGATGAGGCGCTGACTGGCCTAGGCCGAATCGTCGTTGACAGAGCCGTTGCGCGGCTGGTATTTGGCACTCGCACTGAAACTTCCTGTTCAATGGTATGCGCTCTTTCAACTCCCAGAGATATCGTATCCGATGCTTGTGACGCTGCTTTGAAGGAAATTGAAGATCTGATTCCAGATTGATTTAAGCGGACATGAATTCTAAGGGGCCTTGACAAGAGGGCCCAAAAGGGGCCTCATTGTCCATCTGCGGATAAACATTAGCAGTCGTGCAAATTGGCTTTTAAAGAAGCTTTTTTCTTATTATCTTATTATACAAACACATAAGCCAATTCAGAAGTCAAAATAACAGCAGAACGGGAGCATGTTCTACCAGACAGACCCCGTTAACTCAAATGTACCAGGAACATATACCATGTTGAGATTTGCTGAAGAAATACTGCTGCTGCTTCACAGCGAAGATCGGGGCGAACTCGCGCCCGTTCTTCCACCACACTCGTTAAATATCATTCTCGCCGGTGCTGTGTTGATGGATTTGGCCCTCGAAAACCGCATCGACACCGATCTCGATCATCTCTTTTTGGTTGATGCTGCGCCTCTTGAAGAAGATCTGCTTGACCCCACCCTGGCCGACATCGCGCGCGATACGGGCACACGAGACGCCAGCTATTGGGTCGCACAAACGGCCAAACGGGGCGACGAAATCCGCGATAGGGCATTTGCGCGGTTGGTCAATCGCGGCATCTTCAAAATTGAATCGGAAGGAGTTTTCTTCCTTTCGCCCCGGGTGTCGCGCTCTCGCCGCTATCCAACCATCGATGGACAGACCGTGGAAGAGGTCCAGCTGCGCATAATGCGCGTACTTTTCTCCGATGAAATTCCTGACCCGCACGATATTGTTATTATCTGTCTGGCAGATGCCTGCGGCGTCTTTAAGGTTATTCTGTCCAAGTCGGAGCTCGCTGAGGTGCAGGATCGGATCGAACTGATTCGAAAAATGGACCTGATCGGACAATCGGTCACCAGGGCGATCCGCGAGTTTGAGATTCCTGCCCCGATTCCGCTCCCGCGCAAAGATATACCACATGCGCCGGGATTGCGTTTTATTGGCAACACCATCGGGATGTTGCGCAATCTACGCTCTTTTCTCGTCGAGCAATACCGCAACTTGGGACCACTTTTTCGCATCCAGGCATTCAATCGCCGCTTCATCGTCCTCGCAGGGCCAGAGGCGAATGCCTTCGCGAAGCAGGGAAGCGTGTATTTTCGCACGCTTGAGACCTGGGTGGATTACAATAGAGCGGTGGGCGCCGGGCGCCTCGTGGCCAGCATGGATGGTCCTGAGCATGTTCGCCTGCGTAAGGAGGTGAGTTTTGGCTATTCGCACAACTTGATGGAAGGGCGCGTGGATGAAGCCATCCGCGTGATTCGGAGGGAGGTCGCCGGATGGCCGCAGAACAAGCCGCTGCCGGGGCTGCCCGTCTGGCAGCACATCGTTGTGGAGCAACTCGGTGTGCTGTCCACCAGCATGTCGTTGCGGGAGTACATGGCGGACATCATCATTTTCACGGAGAACATGCTCGCAACACACGTCGCCCGGATACAGCCCAGGTTGATGCTGTATCGGCCGCACGTCAAGCGCGCCATTAAGCGGATGGATGAGCTGTCTCAGCGCATTGTGGTGGCGCACGAGCCGGAAAAACGTCTCGATAAGCCAACGGACGCGGTCGATCATCTGATGGAGTTGCACCGCAGAGATCCACGGTTTATGCCCGCGACCGACCTGCATGAACAGGTGCTGGGCCCCTTCGTGGCAGGTATCGATACTGCGGCAGCTGTCTGTTCCTTCATGTTCTACGAGTTGTTGCGGCAACCTGATCTGCGCGCCCAGGTTATTGCCGAGGCAGATGCTCTGTTTGCCGGGGGGATCCCCACGATGGGGGCTTTGCGCGAACTCGACGTCATCCACCGAGCCGCGATGGAGACGATGCGTCTCCATCCTTTGAGTCCTGCACTAACTCCACGAAGGGTATGCAATCCCTTCGAGTTCGCGGGCTATCAGATTCCAGCCGGCGAGGAGGTTCTGCTTGCGTACACGATGCCGCTCCTGATGCCGGAGTATTTTCCCGATCCGCAACGCTTCGACATTGACCGGTACACGCCAGAACGCGCAGAGCATCGCCAGGCGGGGGTATACGTTCCCTTCGGCGTCGGGACTCATAGTTGCCTGGGTGGCCGTCTCGCCGAGGCGCTCATCGCGCTCAACATGGCGATTATCTTTCGCGAAGCCGAGTTTTCTCTCGATCCGCCCGATTGCAAATTGAAGACCAGGCAAAAGCTGACCCTGCAACCGTCGTTCAAGTTTCGCGTGACGGGTCGGCGGCAATAGCAGATGATTCCAGATGGCCTTTGCAGGTTCTGAGGGCGGAGATGAAAATTCAGCCCCGTGCAATGATCGCTTCGTTGATGGCCTCGACAACCTGGCCTACAAATCCTCCATCCTTTGAGGTTAAAACATCAATCTCTCCACCCGCCGTTCCGAAGAGAAGCACATAGTCATGGTGCATGAGAGGAATATAGATACCCCTGTACGCAAGAAAGCCAAAGACCGCCATGCCGGTGAGCGCGCCAACAGTTTCCCCCAAGAGTGCAACCACGACAAGCATGGCAACTAAGGCCAAAATAGCGGTACCAATATCGTCTTCAAGTTAACCGTTTTCAAGGCCCTGCACAACCACAAACAGTGCTGAATGCCGCAACCATCGTTCAAGTTCCGCCTGACGAGTCGTCGTCAATAGCATAATTGTGTGTCAAAATGCCTCCTACGACACCACAAAGCAAACTTCCTCGCTATCATTCGCTGGACCGCCTGCGAGCAATCATGATGCTTCTGGGCTTGGTCCTGCACTCCGCGATCAACTACTTCCCCTTTCCAGACATTTATCTCGACCAAATTTACCTGGATGCAAAGTCAAGTCCCTTTTTTGACTACCTGGTCAAGTTCATCCACAGTTTCAGGATGCCGGTCTTCTTTGTGATGGCCGGTTTTTTTGCGGCCTTTCTGTTCGATACCCGTGGGACAATGGGTTTTTTGCGCCACCGCTGGCAGCGCGTAGGCGTCCCACTCATCGGCGCCTGGATCGTCGTCTATCCGGTGACGGCCGCTTGCTCGATCTATGCAAATTCCCTGAGCACGGGCCCAACGCTCAGCGCACTGGCCACCGGAACCGTATCGCTTGAGCATGTGTTATCAACCATCCTACTCCATCTTTGGTTTTTGTACTATCTCCTGATCTTCTGCGTCATCGCCGTTCTCATCGTGCCTCTGCTGCTGCGTCTTCCGGCGCGCGATCGCATACTGGACGCCTTTCAACATGCGACACCGCGCATCTATGGGCAAATTCCATGGGTCGCATTCACTGGCTTGGCGCTCTATCCGATGGAGCACTGGACGTTCGACCATGGCGCGTCTCTGATTCCGAACCCGCATCATCTCACGGCGTATGGGATATTTTTCGTCTATGGCTGGCTCGTCTATGAACGGCGAGCGATCATTACGGGTTTCAAGCCACGCGCCTGGGGATATTTTGTCGCTGGACTCGGTTTTCACGGGTTGTATCTGTTCTTCTGGCATCAAGGGTATGGGGACGCGACCGCCGTGCGTGCGCATGTCCTGGCGATGGCTTGCATCGCTTTGTCGATATGGTGTTTGATATATGGGTTCATCGGTTTATTCCTGCGTTATATGGAAAGGCCGAGCCCCTGCTGGCGCTACACCTCTGACGCTTCGTACTGGATATACATCATCCATTTGCCAATAACCATCGTATTGCCACCGCTTTTCGCAAACTTTCCCCTTCCGTCCGGCGTCAAATTCAGTCTCGTGCTCCTGGCCACAACGGCAATCACGCTGGTAACCTACCATTACTTGGTGCGTGGGACCTTTATCGGCGAAAGGCTCAACGGTCGGCGCTATCCGAGGGTCGCGCCGTGGCGAGAAGCCGCTACCACTGGGAGAGCATCATGAAGAGATGGAAGTTTCTGCTTGTCACAATGGGGGCGCCGGGCGGGGATGTGAATCCGGTCATCGGACTCGCTCTGGAATTGGTCCGAAGAGGACATGGAATCACCATCGCCTCGAACGGTTCCCACCGGGAGAAAATACAACGCCTGGGGCTGGACTATCTCTGCCTTCGTCCTTCAATGGACCAGAATCAGTTGCAAACATGGATGGCGCGCGCGATCCAATCCAGTATAGAGGGAAACAGATATATGGTGCGGGACCTGGTGCTCCCTCACGTAGAATGGAATTACCATGAGCTTGAAAAAGCCGTCCCTGATTACGACGTGTTGCTCTGCCACACATTAGCTTATTCTGTACCCCTTGTTGCGAAAAAACTGGGAAAGCCCTGGGTGTCGTTTGTCATATCGCCGTTAGTCTACCATGCCGAATACGGACGCCGCCGGATTATCGGCAGGGGAGCCTCGCGGGATTTCTTGTGGCGGATTCCCCTCCCGGCTTTCGTAGCGAAGGCAATCGGATCGCTGGGAAAGAAGATCGTCGATCCCTGGGTAGCGCCTCTAAAGAAGCTTCGGGAATCACTGGACCTGCCGGACCTGGGAGACGTTCATATTCTGGAGGAAAGCCAAAACTCTCCTTATTTGAATCTTGCGTTCTTTTCCGGTCTCTTTGCCCCCGCAAGAGAGGGCTGGCCCCAACCCATGTGCCAGACTGGCTTTGTATTTCACCAGCAGGAAGGGGAATCCCTGTCGAGAGAAACTCGAGAATTCCTCGACAAAGGGGATCCGCCTCTGTTATTCTCACTCGGGACCTCTGGAAGCGGCACCGAGGGGCGGCGATTCTGCGAAGTCGCAGCAGAAGCCTCTTTGCTTATGGACAAGAGGGCCATCCTCGTCACAGGAGGCAATACCGAAATTGTCCAGCACATACCACGGGACGATCGTTTGCTTCCCATCGCTTACGAGCCTTTTTCTCAATTAGTCCCTCAGGTCAGGACACTCGTACATATTGGGGGAGTAGGCACCATTGCCTACGGTCTGCACGGAGGCAAACCCCAGGTGTTGGTTCCCTTTACTTACGAACAATGCGACAATGCCCTGCGGTTGCAGGATTTAGGCGTCTCGACGACAATACCGATAGCCAGGCTCAACAGCTCGATACTCTGTCGCAAGATCGATCAGGTGGAGGAAAGTGCCTACCGAGAACGCGCGTTGGATATTCAGAGACAGATAGAAAGGGAAAACGGTGTGGAAGTAGCGGCAGATCAACTGGAGGCTTTACTCTAAACGACCTTTCAGCTCTGAACCCTCGCGTTCACCATCACCTCAATCACTGCCGGATGTGCCGTAAGGCGCACGTCCATCGGTAGCGCCGTCGGGCTTTCCGTCGATATTGGATGCCCGTATTCCCACCTCGCGCTTCCGCTGATTCCAGGCCTCTTGAAGACGACCTGCTCAGTCCCACCCTGGCCGCGACGTCGCGCGATACGCACACGCGAAACACCAACTGTTGGCTCGCGCAATCGGCCAAACGGGCCGACGAAAACCGCTTATATAGAATATTATGATGCGTCGAATTTTATCAATGAAATTTACATTGAAATAGTCCAGGTTTTCAGGTTTTCCTGCCATCGGCCTTATTCCTTCGCATCCTGTCAATCCATGTCAGTTACGGTTTTGTGTATTTTTCAGGATATTTGCATCAATTTTGGCAGAAGTCACGCCTTAAATTTCCGAGGGAAAGTGCATGGATATCCAAACCCGTCTCGTTCACGCCGGCGAGGACCACGTCGAGGGCGCCGTGGTGCTGCCGATCTTCCAGAGCTCGACCTTCGTCTCGCAAGGCGAGCAGGATTACGATGACATCCGCTATCTCCGCCTGAACAACACACCCAATCACCGCGCATTGCATGCCAAGCTGGCCGCTGCCTGCGGCGGTGAGGACGCCCTCGTCACCGGCTCCGGGATGGCCGCGATCACGACCGCGCTGATCGCCTTGCTCGACAACGGTGATCATTTGCTGATCCAGGACTGTCTCTACGGGGGCACGCACAGCTTCGTGACGCAGGATGCGCCGCGCCTGGGGATGGATTTCGACTTTATCGCCGGCAACGCGCCGGAGACGTGGGCGGACAAGCTTCGTCCGGAGACCCGGGCGATTTACGTGGAGACCATGACCAACCCGCTATTGGAGATCGCCGATCTGGAGGCGGTCGTGGAATTCGCCCGGGAATACGGGCTGGTCTCCATGATCGACAATACGTTTGCCTCCCCGTGCAACTTCCGCCCGCTGGAAATCGGGTTCGATATCGAGCTGCACAGCGCGACCAAGTACCTGAACGGTCACTCGGACCTCGTCGCGGGCGCAATCGCAGCGTCCTCGGCGCACGTTACGGCCATCAGGCACAAACTGAATCATCTGGGCGGTTCGCTGGACACGCACGCCTGCTTTCTGCTGCAGCGGGGCTTGAAGACACTGGCGCTCAGAATGCGCCAGCACGATGAGAACGGCCTTCGGCTGGCGCGCTTTTTGGCTGCGCAGGCGCAGGTGATCCGGGTGAATTATCCGGGGCTGGAGAGCCATCCGCAATACGAGCGGGCACAGCGGTTGTTTAGCGGGGCGGGCGGGGTGTTGAGCTTTGAACTGCGTGGAGGCGTGGCGTCGGCCGAGCGATTGCTGTCCAGGCTGACACTGCCGACAACGGCCCCGAGTCTCGGTGGCGTTGAAACCCTCATTACGCGTCCTGCCGCCACCTCGCACAGCGGCATGAACCCGCAAGATCGAATGGAATTGGGCATAACCGATGGCCTGGTCCGGGTGGCCTGCGGCATCGAGGCCGCCGAGGATCTGTGCGCGGACTTCGCGAAGGCGTTCGCCGGAATGTAGGATCAGTGCAATGTGTAGTCGGCAGATTGGGGGAAGATACCGGTACAGCGCAGTGCGCCGTCGCGTTAGCCAGATTCCCCTTGCCTGTGAACGACGCAGATCGTTTATTTCTATATTCGCCGAGAATACGAAGGCTTTGCAACGATATCGAAAGGTTGCGCCATACTCAGAACTCACAACAGGAGGAACCAAATGACTTCCAATCAGGACTGGTGGCCGGATCAGTTGAACCTGAAGCCTCTCCGCCAGAATTCTCCCGCGTCCGATCCGACGGGCGGGGATTTCGACTACGCCGAGGCGGTCAAGACGCTGGACGTCGATGCGCTGACGAAGGACGTCGAAGAGGTGATGACCACCTCCCAGGACTGGTGGCCGGCCGACTACGGCCACTACGGGCCGCTCTTCATTCGCATGACCTGGCACGCCGCGGGCACGTACCGCGTCAGCGACGGACGGGGCGGCGGCGGCAGCGGCCACCAGCGCTTCGCGCCCCTCAACAGCTGGCCCGACAACGGCAACCTGGACAAGGCGCGGCGCCTGCTCTGGCCCGTCAAGAGGAAGTACGGCCGGAACCTCTCCTGGGCCGACCTGATCATCTTCGCCGGAAACTGCGCCCTGGAGTCGATGGGCTTCAAGACCTTCGGATTCGCCTTCGGACGCCCGGACGTCTATGAGGCGGACGAGACGGACTGGGGCTCCGAGACGACGTGGCTCGACGATCAGCGCCACGACGCCGACGGCGAGCTTCAGGGACCGCTCGGCGCCGACCACATGGGCCTGATCTACGTGAATCCGGAGGGGCCGAACGGCAACCCGGACCCGTGCGCCGCGGCACAATACATCCGCCAGACCTTCAAACGCATGGCGATGAACGACGAGGAGACGGTGGCGCTCATTGCCGGCGGACACACGTTCGGAAAAGCCCACGGCGCGGCGCCGGAGGACCACGTCGGGGCCGAACCGGAGGGCGCCGGCATCGAAGAGCAGGGCTTCGGCTGGAAAAACAGCCACGGCAGCGGCAAAGGCGGCGATACGATCACCAGCGGTCTTGAAGGCGCATGGACCAGCAATCCGGTAAAGTGGGACAACGAATTCTTTGAGAACCTGCACGCACACGACTGGGAACTCACGAAGAGTCCGGCCGGCAAATGTCAGTATGCCCCCAGAAACGTCGCTGAAGTGGCCACCGTGCCGGACGCGCACGATCCGTCGAAGAAGCATGCCCCCATGATGCTCACCACGGACCTCTCACTGAGAATGGACCCCGACTATGCCCTCATCGCAAAGCGCTTCCTCGAGAATCCGGCCGAGTTTGAAGACGCCTTTGCCAGGGCGTGGTACAAGCTGCTCCATCGGGACATGGGACCGCGCAGCCGGTATATAGGCCCTCTGGTCCCCGCGGAGCCGCTGTTGTGGCAGGACCCCGTCCCCGACGTGGACCACGAGTTAATCGGCGAACAGGAAGTCGCAGACCTCAAATCGAAGGTCCTCTCCTCCGGACTGTCCGTTTCCCAACTGGTATCCACGGCCTGGGCCTCTGCGGCATCATACCGCGGCACGGACAAACGCGGCGGAGCCAACGGTGCGCGCCTCCGCCTCGCCCCGCAAAAAGACTGGGAAGTCAACGACCCGGACGGACTCGCCGAGGTGCTGCAGACGCTTGGACAGATCCAGTCGGACTTCAACGGTTCGCAGACCGGCGGGATGCGGGTCTCTCTCGCCGACCTGATCGTCCTGGGCGGGTGCGCCGGCGTAGAGCAGGCCGCCCGGAGCGCAGGACAGGAAGTCCAGGTCCCTTTTTCGCCCGGACGCACGGACGCAACGGAAGACTGGACCGACGAGGAATCGGTTGCCGTGCTGGAGCCCACCGCGGACGGGTTCCGCAACTACCTTCAGGAAGGGCAGGAAGGCGCGCCGGAGGAGCTGTTGGTGGAACGGGCGTACATGCTGACGCTCACGGCACCCGAGATGACGGCCCTCGTCGGCGGCATGCGCGTCCTGAATGCCAATACCGGCCAGTCTCAGCACGGCGTGCTCACCGACCGGCCAGGATCGTTGACCAATGACTTCTTTGTGAATCTGCTCGATATGGACACCGAATGGAACGCGTCCTCCACATCGCAGGGCGTGTTCGAAGGTCGCGACAGCCGGACAGGCGACCTCAAGTGGACCGGCGCCGGGGTGGACCTCGTCTTCGGTTCAAACTCCGAACTCCGGGCGATCGCGGAAGTCTATGGCTGCGATGACGGGCAGGAGGCCTTCGTGAGCGACTTCGTTAGCGCGTGGAACAAGGTGATGAACCTGGATCGCTTCGACCTGGCCTGATCGCGGCGGGCGCACCCACGCGCCGCCGAAACAGTAGTCGAAAAAGGGACCACGATGGCAATTACACTTGAGGCAGGCGATGCCGCCCCGGATTTTGCGCTCCCGGACCAGGACGGAACCATCCATTCGCTGGCCGGATACCGGGGCCGGACGGTCGTCCTCTACTTCTATCCGCGCGATAACACGCCGGGTTGTACGATTCAGGCCTGCTCTCTTCGGGATCGTCACGCCGAAATCCTGGCCGAGGGCGCAGTTGTACTCGGCGTTTCGAGAGACGATGCCGATTCACACCGGGATTTCCGTGAACGCCAGCGTCTGCCGTTTCCCCTGCTGGTAGACGACGAAGCCGCCGTCGCCACACGCTTTGGCGCCTGGGGTGAAAGAGCCCTCTACGGCCGCCGGTTCGAAGGAATGACGCGGTCGACGTTCATCATCGGCCCGGATGGCATCCTGACCAGAGTCTGGAAACGTGCCCGGGCCGCCGGACATGGCGCGGCGGTGCTGAAGGCGCTGCGCGAGTCCGCCTAGACGCGAACTGAATTAGGGGTTGGGTGTCACGCAAACTTGACGACTGAATCGGGTTACTCCCATCGTGGGTGACAACCTCTGGAGGCCAGGGTGATCAATCCTGCTGTTCAGGCGCAGATGCTCGTCCGGCGTCCGCGAGACGAAGTCTTCAACGCGTTCATCGATCCATGCATCACCACCCGATTCTGGTTCACCAGGAGCAGCGGCCGGCTGGCGCCGGGCGCAAAGGTCACATGGGAATGGGAGATGTACGGCGTCTCCGCGGACGTCCAGGTGAAGGCGATCGAGCCGCCTGCCAGAATTCTCATCGAATGGGACGAGCCATCGACGACCGTCGAGTGGCAGTTCACTTCTCTGGGAGCGGAAGCGACCCTCGTTCAGATCACAAACACCGGATTCCAGGGGACCGAAGAGGAGATCGTTGGCATGGCACTCGACTCCATGGGCGGCTTCTCTCTCGTTCTCGCAGCGCTCAAGGCATGGTTGGAACACGGAATCGCCCTGGAACTGGTGGCCGATCGCAATCCGGAAGCCCACGTTTCTCATTAACCGTACGACTTCGCCTCCCAGCGATCTTTCCGAATTAATGCCTCACCATCCGGCCTCCAATTCATCCGGTCTCGCTGTGTTGTCATCACGGAAGAAGACGCGAATGCGACGCCCTCAATCTGCCAGCGAGGAGAACGCAATGATGAGGCTCTCGCAGCGTTTGGTTTCTCACGTGAACCCTCCCCGTACGATGATTGCGGGGTTGCTGCTGGCGACCCTTGGCATGGCCTGTGTGGAGGGGCGGCATGCCCCCGAGACGCATGACGGCGAGAGGGCGCCACGCCCGGCGCCAGCGCAGGAAAATGGCCACGCGGACCCCGGAATTTCCGACGACCATGTCCTTTTTGGTCAATCCGCCGCGTTCACCGGGCCTGCCCGGGAATTGGGCAAAGCGATGCGCCTGGGCATTGAGGCGGCTTTCCACGAGGCCAATCGGGAAGGAGGCGTCCATGGCCGCGAACTGAAGCTCAGGGCGTTGGATGACGGCTATGAAACCGAATTTGCCGCTTCCAACACGCAACAGTTGATTGAGAATGAAAGGGTATTCGCGCTGATCGGAGCGGTGGGCACACCCACGTCCCGCGCTGCATCACCGCTGGCGCAGGCTGCCGGGGTGCCCTTCCTGGCGCCGTTCACGGGGGCCGAGTTCTTGCGCGACCGGGAGTTGGCCAATGTGCTCAATGTCCGGGCATCGTATTACCAGGAAACCGAGGAGATGGTGGCGCGGCTTACCGAGGATTTGGGGATCACCCGCATTGCCGTCCTCTATCAGGATGATTCCTTCGGCTTGAACGGCCTGGAGGGCACGCGATTGGCGCTCGAGCGCCGGGGCATGGCGCCGGTAGCGGCCTCGCACTACCCGCGCAATACCCGTGCCGTGAAGGGCGCCGCGCTCAAAATCACCGCGGCCAATCCGGAAGCGGTGATCATGATTGGCTCCTACAGGCCGGTGGTTAAGACCATAGAGTTGGTGCGGCGGGAGCTGGACCCGGTATTCATGACGGTCTCCTTCGTGGGGAGCAACGCATTGGCGAACGAGTTGGGACCCGGCGGGGCCGGTGTGTACGTTACACAGGTCGTTCCTCTCCCGTATGATGAAAACATTCCCCTGGTGGCTCGATACCACAGCGCCCTCTCCGGGTACGACCCCCAGGCGAAACCCGGGTTCGTTTCGTTGGAAGGTTATCTGGCCGGACGCCTGGCCGTCGCCGGCCTTGAAGCCTGCAAACCCGACCTGAGTCGAGAGTGCCTTCTCCACGCGGTGCGCAATGCCGGCGCCATAGAAATCGACGGCATACAGCTCAAATACGGACCGGGCGATAACCAGGGATCCGACGCCGTGTTCCTGACCGTGATTGGCACGGACGGCAGGTACCACGGGGTCGAAAAACTGAGAGCCCCGTACTGACAGCCCGTTGAAAAAGTCCATCCGGGCTGCCTGCCTGTGCGTGTCCGCACGCAGACAGGCGCGTCTTGTCTTCGGCCACAATGACTCGGCCTCGCCTGCAGAGCGACTTTTCCAACGGACTGCTAAAGCCCCCAAACGGCGCCTGCGGAGAACCTCAAGATGTCCATGGAAGGCTTCTCGCTCCAAGAGATCGTGGATCTGTTCAGATTCGCTGAGCACACGAATGAACTACACCAGTCGCTGTTGACTCTCGGGATGCTCATCATCGTTGCCAAGCTGGCCGAGGGCGTTTTTCGCAGGCTGCGGTTGAACGCCATCATCGCCTATGCGGCGACAGGCATATTTCTCGGGCCGGTCATGGAACTGACCGGCGTCTGGTGGATCGAGTCTTCACTGCACCTCCAGTTGGTTCTGGTGCTGGGTGTGTTCATATTTTTCTTCCTGATCGGCCTGGACGAAGTGGATATTTCCAGCTTCATGGCGTCCCTCCGAGGCCATTACTTCCTCGCGGCCGTTCTGTCCGTGATCGTGTCGTTAAGCATCTCGATGCTGGTCACCACCGATCTGGTTTTCGATTTCGGACTGAAACTGAATTTCACCGAGTCGCTGGCGTTGGCCGGCGTGCTGTCGATGACCAGTCTGGGCATCGTGGCCAAAGTGCTGACGGACGGCGGATACCTGAAACAGCCGGTCGGACTGCAGATTTTCACGGTGGTGATCATCGCCGAGCTGATTGCCCTGCTGCTGGTCGGCTTCAGTATCGGCGAACACGCCCACCAGGTTTCGCCTGTCGGCATACTGATCCTGCTGGGAAAAGTGGCCGGTTTTTCGGTGCTCACCTGGGTATTGTCGTCGCGGGTGCTTCCGCCGTTGGTGGCGCTGTTGCAGCGGGTGATCCAGGTGCCGCAGCTCTCCCTTGGGTTGCTGCTTGGCATGCTCTTCCTGACCGTGTACGGCGCGGAAGCAGTGGGACTCCACGGCTCACTGGGCGCTTTGCTGTTCGGGGCGTCGCTGTCGAGCCTTCCCTACCAGGTGCATCGGGAGATCATTCCCGGGATTCGCAGCGTGGCCGAGGGGTTTTTCGTGCCTCTCTTCTTTGCTTCCGCCGGATTGAGCTTCAGCTTTACCTTCGTAACCATGCCGCTGGGGGCCATGGCGGGGTTGGCGCTGATCCCATTGCTCGGCAACTTCACCGGCGCTTTCATCGGAGCTTACGTGTCCCGCCTCGCCGTCCCCTACGCCGTGGCCACCGGGCTGATGGGTAAGGGAGTGGCTGAAATCGCGCTGCTGCTGGTCATGTGGGGTTCCGGGATCATTGACGAGGTGGTATTCTCATTCCTGGTGCTGGTTATGTTCTGCTACATCCTGTTCATGCCGTCGGTGATCAACTTCGCGGTGAGCCGCGCCAGCCGCAGGACCGACCTGCCGGCGCAACTTGACGACATTCCATCGGGAATCGTCCGCTTCGCGCTGGAAGACATCAGCATCGATGACATTCTGGACCGCTCGCATCGGCATCCGACGTCTTCGGTCACTGTGCGTGATTTCACGGAGCAGTGGATCGTTCCGCACCAGTCCCACTACGTCGTGGCAGACAAGGACGCGCTGATCGGTATCTTGTCGCTGGAGATGCTCCGCTACCTGCCTAAGGACGCCTGGGACAAGACCCGGCTCGACGCTGTGGTACGCAGCCAAACCCCATTGGCCTGGCCTGATGAGCAGGTCGAAGACGTGCTGCAGCGTATGTCAGAGAGTTCTCTATCCGTCATGCCCGTCGTGGAAAGGGATTCGGAAAAGTTCCTGGGCGCGATCACGAGCAACGACATCATCCAGCTCATGACCCGGAATTATTAGGTAGTGTGTCGTGGCGCAGGCCTCGAGTTCATTGCCGCGACCGGTGAGGAGGACGTTCAGGACCGGATCGGATTGCTTGCGGACCGTCCCGACGTTCGCAGGGCGATGGCCGGCGACCCTGATCGGGGATGGGCCGTGACGGAGAACTGGCTGCCGCCGGGCGTGCGCGGGGAATGACCTGGTGAAAGGCGGTGAGACGTAAGAGGGGAGACGTGAGAGGATAGCGCCGGTCCACCGGCCAACGACGTGGCATCGCGATATCAATTCACGGAAGTCCGGCATTATTGTGGGGGCGATTCGTGAACCGCCCGCTGGTTAGGCCTCTCCCCCAGGCCGTTGAAAAGCAACGATCAGCCATCAGTATTCAGCCGTCAGTTAGAATTGAAAGACCAATCAGTTGACATCAGCGCAGTGACGTGGCAGGACCATGTATGGCGCAGACCTCTCCCCCCGACCCCCTCTCCCGGAGGGAGAGGGGGGGAAACCAGGCGTCCATCAAGCGATGATAGTTTCCCCCTTCCCCCCGGGAAGGGGGACAGGGGGTAGGTCGGCGGTGAGAAGGGGGCCGCCTTGATGATGAGGCTTTTTTTTAAATCCGTCGTGGCGTTGTCATGCCTGTTTTCCTGTTCAGGCAATGACGACGTGCCGCTCGATGCGCCTGATACGACAGGTCTGTTTACACGAACCCTTTCTCACAATGGCGTAACAAGGCGATATATCCTGTACGTGCCCGATTCTCTTGACGGAGCTTCCAGAGCTCCCCTGATGCTCAACTTTCACGGATTCGGCGGGACCGCAGACCGGCATTTGAGATCCGCGGATATGCGATCGTTGGCGGATTCGGGGAGTTTCATCCTGGTTTATCCTCAAGGAACGTTGCTGGACGGAGACCCGCACTGGAACGCCGGTCTGAAGTCAGACACAAACAAGAGCGATGCGGATGACTTCGGCTTTGTGGAAGCGTTAATCGATGAGATCTCCTCCGACTATACCATCGATCCGGCGAGAGTTTATGCCTTCGGGTACTCGAACGGAGCTTTCTTCGCGTACGCGCTCGCCTGCTATCACAGTGATAGAATAGCGGCCATCGGTTCCGTTGCGGGGACGATGATGGAGGAAACATACGACAACTGCAGCCCGTCACGCCCAACGGCCATGATAAATCTGCATGGGACATCCGACGCAGTTGTCCCCTATGACGGGGCGGAGGGATTGAAATCCATTGCCGCCGTGCTTGCGTATTGGACGGACTTCAACAATACCCGTGCAGATCCCACCGTGGATCGCATCACCGATGGCGCGACAACGATCGAACGCCATACCTATACGGATGGAGACAAAAATACCTCCGTTGAGCATTACAAGGTCGTCAACGGAGGCCACGTCTGGTTCGATATCCGCTACGACGGCGCCAATACAAGCGCATTAATCTGGAATTTTGTCTCGAGATACGACGTCGATGGATTGAGGTGACTCGCCAGGACCCGGCTCTCAATGTTTACGAGCCATGTGTCGATCTTCGTATCTTCCCTTCGGAAACCTTTCTGGATTGAGTTCCTCCGGCAGATAATGCCAGGCCGTACTGTAGCGCGTGCGATCGCTGTGGTTATCATAAGCGCCGTGCAGGAGATTGGCCGAAAACAGAACAACCGTGCCGGCGGGAATGACCAGATCCACAGCCCGCGATTCATCGACCTCCGTCCAACTGCCATGCCTGGCCGGATTCTTGCGGTGCTCGACAATCCTGCCGATCCGGTGGCTGCCGGGCACCACCCGCAAACACCCATTCTCCACGTCTGAGTCTTCCAGATAAATCCCGCAACTGATAATGCGATCCGTATCGGTGCCAAAATAAAAATTGTCCTGATGCCAGCCCGTTGACGTGCCTCCGTTGGGCAACTTCGGAAAAAACTTGGTTCCGAACACATCGATATTCTCACCGGTCAACGCTGCGACGCGGTCCAGAATCGCCGGCTCACGCGCCAGTTCCAGCACGCGGGCATCGACCACACAAACCCCCTGAACTTTGTGCAACAGGCCCGCCCGGGGTTCGCCGCGTTCGTCCAGCTCGAGCGACCAGTGCGGCGTCTCTCCGGTCAACGTGCGCCCCTCTGCGACCAGTTCGTCGAACACCTGCTTGTAATAGGCCAATCGTTCGCCCTGTATCAGGGCTTCAAAAACGAGGTAGCCGTCTTCCCGAAACTGCCGGACCTGTTCGTCAGTCAACATGAGACCTCCTCCGATTCGCTATGATCAGCCGCAACCAGATCGACGCAAGTGAACGCGCGCGCCAGTTGGACGGTATAATCACTCCCCCCTTGAGGGGGAGTCGCAGAAGCCGAGCCGATCCCTGAGCTTGTCGAAGGGCCGGCGAAGGCTGATGCGGTGGGGGGATTTCAACGTCTTTCATTACCAGTTAGCAGGAAGAAACATGAACGCACGTCGCGAAGAAGCTTTACTGTAGGACTTCAAGACTCCCTCGGCTCGTGAGCACCCGCGAGGACGGTAGGCAAGATGGTGATGGTCGCAATGGGTCGTTTCGCGGATGAAAATCCCAATGGAAGCCGGAATCTGGTCTCAGCGCTGCGGGAGAACACAACCGCCCATGGATTATAGCAGACATTCGTTCGTTCTCAAGCTATATTAGGCCACGAATCACGGGTGGAAACCCGCGAACGCGCCTCGGTCGGGGCGTTGCCCCGTACGCCGACACTTTGGACGTTAACCGAAAGGTAAGATCAGAAAGGAGAAGACCTGTGTCAAGAATCGAACCCGCATCCCGGCTGACCCGCCTGAACGGCGCCAGGATCGGACTTCTGGATCCGGGGAAGCGTACTTCGGGCGCCGTTCTCAAGGCAGTCGGGGAGCGACTCGCGGCAGAGTACGACGCGAAAGTGGCCGGCCCCTGGAAAAAGTCATCTCCCTATCGCGTCTGCACAAAGAAGCTTGTGGAGGAGATCGTTCCGCAATGCGATGGGCTTGTCATGGGCGTGGTGGACTGATGCGGCGCCAGTTCGTGCAGTTTGCACGATATGCTGGAGTTCGAGTTGAGAGGCATCCCCACCGCATACATCACGGCCGCGGGCAGGGTGCCAATGATCGAGCGCGACGGCGATGGCTTCAGGCTATCGCATGCCACTGGAAACTATCTCGTCGAGGGATGGGAAGACCCGGGGCCGCAGCCGGACAGGGTCCATCGCAGGCTGATTCACTTCGGCGTACACCGCAGGATGAGGTTGAGCGACGTGAAGGAGGGGGACCGGGTTCGCTACCGCGGCCAGGACCTGCGGTGGGAGTATCCTCGAATGGAGCTGGAAGCCAGACACACGCCTTCCGGCGCCGGGGCATGGTCGAGTACCCTTGACGGTGTCGCAGGCTACCGGAATATCGAACTGCGCGCGCACCTTGCACCCGTGGCAGGCGAAAAATTCGACGAAAGCGTGGAAGAGGCCGTCCCACAGGTGGTGTCGATTCTGACGGGCGGCAAGGCGTGAGCTCAGTCACTGTATCATTCAAGCAGCTTGATTACCCCATCTCCGGCTGGACGATACAGAAGTCAGCGCCTTGCGGATCCCGGGCGACTACCATTCGTCCGAACCCGGCGAAATCGTCCGGCTCAGCCATCAATCGCCCTCCGTGCCTCTGCACGTACCCCGCCGACTCGTCAAAATCACCGACCTGAAAATACACGTACCACTCGGACGCGATCCCTTCTTCAATCATCCGGTCGGGCATCTGCATGATCCCGCTCACAGCCTTGTCTCCCACCAGTACGTTCGAGTACAGCGCCGGCTGTGCCTCGTCCGCCGTCACGGTTTCGACTCCGACAGCCTTCTTGAAAAACCGGACCGAAGCCGAACGATCCGTGCTCAGATGCTCCGACCAGGCAAACGTGCCCGCCTCCGACGTCACGTCGCAGCCCGCGAACTCGCCCGGTTCCCACAGTGTCACGACGCAATCCGTCGGGTCAGCGATCACCGCCATTCGACCCGCGTGATCAACGTCTCTTGAACCCGCCAGCACCGCCCCGCCATTCGCTGCCACCCGCTCGACGACGGCGTCGACGTCCTCCACCGATACGTAGAGGTTCCACTTCGATGCCCCGTCAGGACGAATCTGCCCGGGACCCGATTCATAAATCGCGGCCGCCGCCGATCCCGCCAGCATGGCCATCGAATAAACCCCGATGCCCATCTCCCCCATCTCCTCGTCCACGTACTCCCATCCGAATAACCCGGCGTAGAACACTCTCGCGCCCGCCAGATCCGTTGTCGCCAGATCAACCCAACACGGCATTCCGTGTCTGTACTTTTCAGCCTTTGGCATTGAGTTTCCCGATCCCTGGCAGACCCCGTCGACCTGGTTTTCATCATCAATCGCCATCGCCCACCCACGTACACCGAACACCGCCTCATACGGGTCCGCCGATCATTCGGCCATGGACGTTTTGCGTCACGTCGGCGCGTGTCCCGCGGTGAATCGCTGACTCTCGACAAAGCCCTACCGGCTCAGGAAGTCCAGCATCACCGCCGCGCACTCCTCCGGTTTCTCGAGCTGCAGAAAGTGTGTCGTTCCGGGCACGAACTCGTGGTCGACGCCTGCGGCGGCGCTATAGTCGAATTTCGGACGATTCGGATCCAGGGCGGGATCTGACGCGACGATCCTGGTGGGACATCGCAGGGAGCCGAAGTCCACAGATACCGCAGGTTGCGAGGCTTCATACCAGATTTGCGCTTCGTACTCGCGAGGGCATCGGAGCTCGAATCCCTGTTCCGTCCCGGACTCCCTGAGGGTCGTCCTGGCAACAAGATCCAGGACGCCCGGCACAGCGTGCTGGAAGTAATGGAGGTTGGTATGAAGTTCGGCGAGCTCTTCCCGGGCCCTGAACCACGGCGCCCTCCAACTGAGCCTGTCACCCGTTCGCACCGCCCGCAGTTCGAACTCCCTGTATCTCGGGCCCGGGTTGCACAGGGGCGGCGCGAACAGTACCATCGCGGAGTAGTGACTGCCTCTCGAAGGCGTGTGCATGGCGGCCAGGGCAGAAATGGAGTGGAAGACGCCCACCGTGGGTTTCTCGCCGTAGAGCCTTTCGATCGCTTCGAAGATGCTGTCGTGGTCGCGGGAAAACGCATCGAAACGGTGGTTTTCCAGGGCTCCGACTTCGTTCCAGCCGTGGTTCCTGAGGTCATGGACCACCAGGTCGAAGCCAGCGGCCAGCAACGACCAGAACGGGTAGTAGAGGTCGATGGCGAGGCCATTCCCGTGACTGAGGACAAGCCGGGGACCCGCCGGATTCCCGTGGCGTCTCAGGACGATGACGGCGGCGGCGTCCACTTTCACGCTGTCAGTGGACAGCGGCTCGGGTATCTCCCAGATGGCTGGAGGTATTGTCAAATCAACTTCCCTTCCGGCCGGCGCGACCGCCGGCTGTTGTGCTCAGGGACTCGGGAGGCGGCTTGGCTTGGTTTACCGTTCTATACGACATCGGGGGGAACCTGGTTGGGTGCTGCTGGCCGTCTCACCCGAATTTCGCCCGGAACTTCGCTTCTGTTGGCGATGGTGATGGTCGGTCGAAGCCTCGTTGCATGCAGAGCGCCGCGATGTGCAGAGAGAACTCATCCAGGGTTCGTGCATTGAGTTCAGGGTGATCGTCCTCCAAGATCACTTTAGCTCTGATATAGTCACCACCGTCGGGTCCTGGCAGGAATTCTGAGTACACGTCGGCTATGGCTATACCGTCGCCGAGGAATTCACGGAGGGCGGAACGGACCCAAGTCGGAGACATCGACCAAGGTTGTTTCAAGGGCAGCCATGAGTATCGACCTCCATGCCAAGTCGATTACGTCAGCTCGCCTCTCCAGAGAGAATCTCCCAGACCCGCTTATATCCGGTGCCGGACAGCGGCACGCCCTCCGGTCTCACCCCGTCCCATTCATCGGCGCCCAGTCCCCGTAGGAAACGCCGCGCTGCTCCCACCGAATACCGCCCCATATCCTCACCGGTGACATCCCGGTAGAGGCTCCCTAACCCCTCGGCGGCGCTGCGCGGGGCGGCATTCATCCGCATGAGTACCGCATCTTCGCTGCTTACACCATGATAGATCATGGCGGGCAGGGCGTTGATCCGTCGCTTGTCGACTTCGGAAAGCGCGTCGAAATCTATCCCCGACACCCGACTCAGCGCCGAAACACCCCATGTTCCGCTGTTGACGATGGTGCGGTAGATCGCCCTGCACGCATCCGTCAGGGCGGCTGTGCCCACTTCGTCGTCGTTCTCGCGGCTGAAATACTCCCTCGCGATCGCTTCCAGACCCCTTCCGTTCACCCAGTCGTTGGTGATCTCGGAGATCCGGCTCCGGTCGAACCCTTGCCCCCCCAGCTCGATTAGGTCCTGCTTGAGCTGCGGGACCCTCAACATGACGCCGACCAGGTCCGCCATTCTGCCGCCGCTGCCGAACAGGCTCTCCGGCGCCCAGTCCGACACGGTGAGCCTGCTCTCCAGATTGCCGATGCCGCCCATTGCCGCCTGGACACCTTCCGGCGAGAACCCGGTGGAATCTGCAAGCTCCGCGATGCCCTGCGGCATTTCGGCAAGCTCGCGCGCGTAGCTATGCGTCGCATCAAGAAGGGCATCCGCCTTCTGCCTCTGCTGCGGATCGTTCCGCATCGAGGTATATCCGTAGGTCTGCCTCAGAAGCTGCTCGGAATCCGCAAGGACCGCATCCAGGTTCTTCTTCTCCGCCCACAGATGTGCGATGTAGCAGCGAAAATCCTCCCACTGATCCTTCCAGAGTACATCGGACAGCTTCGCCAACGACCCCTGCGCGGCCAGCTCGTCCAGAAGCACAACGAGACGAGAAACGAGCGCACCCGTGTTACGACTCACGAACTCGATCAAGGCATCGCGATCGCTCCCCTCGGACAGTCCGACTACACCGACGCTGTCGTGACCAATCCGTCCTGCGCGCCCCACGAGGTTCCAGAACTCCCGCGGCGCGATTTCCACCGATCTCGTTCCCTGCGGCACATAGCGCGAGGACAGAAAGACCGACGACACCGGAAAGTTGATGCCCTGGGCGATCGTCGAAGTCGCGCACAGCATACGCAGGCTGCCCGTTTCCGCAAGCCACTCCATCAGCGCCCGGACATCGTCGGACAACCCCGCATGGTGCACGCCCACGCCCTTCTCAAGCATGCCGACCAGCCTGAAGTCGGCGCTGATCTCGGTGCGCACGAAGTCCTGAACCAGTCTTATGTCCGACGGTACTTCCTCCATCTCGGGGAGGCTCCGCGCCGCTTCCCCCGCCATCTTCCAGACCGTGCGAATGTTGTTGGCCACCGCAACACTCGTGCCTCGCGCCGACATCACCGCTCCCATCGCCGCCGTCTGAAGCCCGAGCCCCTTCTGTGCGCCCTTAGTAAGCACGTGGCTCTTTGGCAAGTCGATCGGCTTCACACCTCCCACGCGGTGCGTTCCGTGAAGCGGCATGGCCTTCTCGCTGGCGGTCAGCGTCTCGAAATCGAGGTGCCAACCCCCCCGGGCGCTGTCATCGGCCACGGCCCGGTAGAGGCCGATGATTCGCTCGTTCGGCTTCCACGGAACCGTACCGAGGCTGATTGCGTTCCCCGCGTCGATGTCCTGGGCAAGCCAGCGCGCTACGGACTCAGCTCCCTCCACGTACGGCATCAGCAGGAGGAAGTTTGCTCGCGGGCAATCCCGCTTTACGGTCGCCAGCAACAGCTCGATCCGCAGGCCCCTGCCTTCCGCCTCCAGATTGTGGGCTTCGTCCATCACCACCAGCGCGAGAGGACGATCCACCTTTCTGTTCCGGATCACCAGCGACAGCTTCTCGGGCGTCGCGACAAGGATGTCGAACGGCTCGCTCCTGTCGGCCAGCAACTCTTCCTCGAAGGCGTCCACCTCGACCGCCCCTGTCAACTGCTCGACGCGCAGCCCGATCGGCTCGAAGTCCGTGCGCAGGCGCCGCGTGATCTGCGCCGACAGCGCACGGGTTGGTGCCACATAGACGACCCATCCCCCGTCGACCTGAAACTGATTCAGCGCCTGGAGTATGCGGAACTGCGCGAGCAGCGTCTTCCCGCCAGAGGTGGGTAGATCGACCACGATCGCGGTCTTCGCCTGGTCCAGCAGCCCCTGTTCGAGCAGCGCGGCACGCTGAGGCGGCAAGAGCTCGAACATCGCCTGATGCTCGCGTTTCGTCAGCGAGCGCACGAAGTCCGAGGTCTTCGAATTGACCGTCCGAGTCGCCCACCAAAGAGAATTAGTCACCATGATACGCGATGTCGCGTGCAGCCAACGCAGAACCACTTCGTGCTGCGCATCCCCCGAAGCGGCCGCCGACTTTATCCCTGCCTCGAAGTGCTTGTCCAGCGTACCGAACGGATCGCCTGGCTGGCCTTGCAGTATGTAGCTCGCGAGCGTTTCCGTCGCCTTCGCCCAGTTGTAAAGAGCCGCCAACCGCAGGGCGATTGTCCGGTCCACCGCCTTCGAACCGTTTTGCAGACGACGTTCTTCATGGATTCTCTGGTCATCACGAAGGCCGGAGATTATTTCTCGGATGCGATCCAGATCGTCCCAGCCCTCCTTGCGAAAAAGCCGGACCCAGCAATCGAACAGCCTGTAAAGAAGCCTGCGGTCCCATTCCGCATCCGCCACACTCGGCGCCTTCAGGGCCTCTCCCTGTTCCCGATACCAGCGTCGCAAGTCAGACCAGCGATCGCCGCAATAGGCGATCGCGGAGAGCTGAAGCACGAAGAACAGGCGATCCAGCGTCTCCTCCGGTACGGGAAGCAGGCGGCGGATGTCAAAGGCACGGAACGAAGCCGCCACTGCTTGGTCTCTGAGATTCTGGTTCTCTCCCGCCGGGCGACTCAACTCATCGAGCCCCTCGATGGCGGCGAGCTCGAAGGCGAGCGCCACGCGCACCAGGAACGGTTCCTCGTCAGAGCTTTTCACGAAGGAAAAGCTGATCTGCCTGCCGACTGCTCGCTGTACTAGCCGCTGGCCCACAAGTTCCCCCGCACGCTCCAACTCATCCGACCCGATGGCAGCGACCGCCCAATGTTTGTTCAGCGCCTCCAATGCTCCAGTAGACAGGCTCATCGTTCCACTCCTGACCGCCTCAGAACCATCGCATCCCCGATGCCATCCAGGCTCTCATGTGGCAGGTAGAGCGCCAGCAGTTCGATACGCGTTCCCTTCCCAGAACCCAACGCAAGACCACTGACCCGCGCCCTCAGGTCATCCCGATGGGGTTCCACGTCGCGAACAAGGAATCCGAAAAGTTGAACGTCGGACGTATTTTGCAGATACCTGCCTGCCGCACGCTCGAACCGAGCGCGCCATGGAGCCAACCCGGCCCGATGACCGAGATACTTCAGGAGATCGTCACGGACTGCCTGGCTGTCGCGCAGATCTTCCAATTGCCGCTTCCCCGTACATCGCGCCTGGAGGGTAGCTGGGATCGCTCGAAGTCTTCACCTCACCGAAAGCGAGACAGTCGCCGCTGTCGTCACTCCCGAATCCTACCAGATCGGCGCCCGGCAGGCTGGACCTGCTCTTTCTCTCGTCCCGTCCATCCGGCCAAGGAAAGCTGCATGATCGATGGTCTGTCAGATAGACCTCGGCAATCGCTTCGCCCACCCGCCAGTCCTCGACCGCATCCGGATCCTCCAGCACGCGTCGGAGCCCGTCTTGGGCAAAGCTTGTCTCGGCCACTTCCGCAAGAATTCCCTCGATGTTCGCCTTGCCCTCATCATCGAAGAGAACAGCGGACAACCGACCGTCCATCGCGGTATTCAATTCTACATCCGACCATCGCAGGCCAACCCCTGAACAGGGGGCCTCACCGATATCGTAGACGGCTTCTCCTGCACCGATGGTCATTGGCGCCCACCCCCCACCCAGGCGAGCTCGATGTTCCGCTCCGGAAACCGCACCCTTTCGGTGTGCCCGTCCACCACCGTACCCGACGCCAATCGCGCTCGGTGTTCAACACCGTACCTTTCCATGCAACAGAATCCCGTCAAGAGTGCCCCTGATTCCTCCCCGTGTCTGCGCCGACCACCGCCAGCGCATCGCACATCTGCCGAACAAGAAGGACTGACTCCAGTGTTCGTCGATGTCATATGTCTCCCCTGATGGGTGAGAGGCAATTCGGATCGGCAATATAGGTGCTCGAATGTTCACATGCAACCTCAGTTGCCGGCGGGTAAGGAGGATCCTTGATCTCGGCCGTATCGGGCCCGACTTAGCTAGGATTTTTCCCAAGTGAGAAGTCGCTCAACCGCATCTGCGGAGACCGCTGCACCGCCATCCAAGAAGACATCCGGGACCCCGGAACCGTAGAATCTGACGTTTTCGGCCTTGAAGACGTTTCGGGCGTGTGTTACGGCATCAGGGAGTTTCCCCAGGGTATCGAGCTCGTCACGATAGAGCCATCGGCTTTCGTAACCGTTTTCCTTGCCGATCACGCTGCACCGCACTTGATCGTCCGCGTCCTCTCCGTGTCCCGAACTCTTGCGGATTCGCGCTGCGAGGAATGCGCGGTACGTGACGTCGTCGGGGGGCAGGGCGTAGCCCATGAGAACGACGTGATTGGCCTCCTGTACTACCACACGCATTTCGCGTTGTATCTCTTCGAGAAATGGAGGCGGCGCGGTCTTGAAGCTCGTCTGCATCACCAAGGGTGTGTGGTGCGCATAGGTCAGAGTCCTGCAGTGGACGCATGCGCGGGCGTCGACTTCTCCCAGGCGCCATTTGCTGCACTCCTTTTCACGCCAGCTCTTGAATTGGAGGTCGTGCACGAAGGCCCTGAGTGGGGGCGGGGGAAGCAGCGATGCGGAGTCCATCTCCCACTCGTCGCCGATATAGGACGAAAGCTTTCCGCAGTTCGGGCACTCGCGCCACCACAGGCACCCGTGCGGAAACAGATACTTGCTCACGCGGATCCTCAGGTTCGCTCCGTGTGTGCGGTCGTTGAGTTGCCTGGCGGACGAGATGTTCATGGGCTGCCAGACCTTGTTCCCCACATGCTCTTTATCGACCCTGGGGCCGGCCACGAAGTAGCCGAGCTCGTGGTAGAGCTGCATCTTGCGAGCCGGGCTTCCTACGTGCGGTACGTTGAAAGCCCGGTTGAGGCAGCGGTTCGCCACAAACTGCACCCATAGCCCTACCGGGTCCCAGTTCATGCTCACGACGCTCACGTCCCCCTCGATGAATTTGTCCCGCTCGAAGTCGTCGGGTCCGGCCTCCGCGTCGAATCTCAGACCCTCACGCTGCATCCTCCGGCCCAGCTCGTCGGCGAAGTCCAGGTGGTACCGCAGGTGCGGACACTTCCGGGCGCGCGAATGCCAGTCAACGTAGGTCAGGGCTTGGATAAGCAGAACCAGTGCCCCGCGGGCGCCGATGACACGTTGCGGCGTGAGAAACTCGCCCTTCCGGGCCGGGAACCCGTGGCCGCTCTGCTCGTGCATGTCCAGAAGGTTGAAGAGGTCGATGAGCTTGAATTCGGTCTGGGCCTCACTCGCTTCGACTCCGGCGTCGCGATTCGACACGCGGACTGGGCAAACGTTGATGGCGGCAACGAGCGCCGGCCAGTCATAGAGACCGCGTAGCTCGACAATGCGATTGCGGAGCTTCTCTTCGTCTTCGTCCTCCCAGTTTTTTTTCATCGCCTCCAGCTGCTCAGCGCGGATGTCACCGACGGAGAGCGGATCCTTGGTGGCCTCGTCGCTGTCTCCGAGAATCTTGAGGAGGTCGCAAAACGCCGTCACCCATCGTTCCGAAATGCCTTCTCCGAGGGCGTTGCGAACCCGGTCCTCAAGTATCTCCGGCCGTTCAGGAAGGGGTGCGAGTGCGCGGAGGAACTTCCCTTGGCGCTCCGTCGTGTGAATCCCGAGGGATGCCGTCGCGCCAGCGCCCCAGAACAGGACTGTGCGGGATCCGGATCTCATTTCTTCCTGCAAGGGGCGGGAATGGTGATGCTCTTCGGGGCGGGAATGGTGATGCTCTTCAAAGTCCAGACCGGTTTCCCTTCCTTCTCTGGGACTTTTTCGACTTCGACTTCGACCGCCGTCTGTTGGGTCGCCGCGGCCACAAGATCGGGCAGCTTGGCGCAGTCGCATACCGTAATCGGAACGCTTTTTAACGATCCGCAGCTGGGAGTCGCGACGCCTTCCGTGCATTCGCATTTACAGGTCGGCAAGAACACTGCGTATATCTTGGTGCCGTCCGAAACGGAATGTTCGGAGTTCGGTGTGAAGAGGAGTTTCGTCTGACACCCCGGTTTCCACTTCACGCTGATGATTCCCACAGACTTGAAGGTTTTTTTGTTCTCGTTGCAGGTCTTGTTGCAGGTCATGCGCCCATATCTCCTGACAAAAAGGTGTGCAAATCTCGCGAGTCTACGGAACGAAGCTTGGTTCCTCCAATAGGGTTTTCCTAAAGCGGGTGTGACGCCACAACCCACCATGGCGAAGCGCTCGTTCGGCCCGGTTTGTTGGTCGGTTCTACGCCTTCTCTGGGTAGAAAAGTCCACAGGGCCCGCCCGAAGTCGGTTACCTCATCTTCGCGCAATCACAGAGGGTCCTCACAGTTACCTGTCCTGGGCGTCGTGTCATAGAGGGGATAGGAGCCCGCGCAATTCCGGCGACACGGCGACGTAGTGTTTCGTATTGACGGGGCTGCCGAGTGTGGAAACGGCGAATCGGTATTCGTTTTGTGGCTCGAACGATCTGCGCTTGGTGAACCAAGCCCTCGGTCCGGCACCCGGATCGAACCAATGCTCTTGGGTGTCAACGCGCCCCGATCGATCCGCATAGTGGACGGGACCGTGATAGACGTGAACGACGGTTTCAATGGTAGTCGAACCCTCCTCAACACTCGTGGAGTAGTGTGTGGCGGCGTAGAGTATTTCATCGAGCCCACTGAATTGTACATCCGCTGTTTTGTCAAGGCCGAGGGCAAACTCGATGCCCAGCCAGGTGGCGAATGCGTCAGCATCAGCGATTCCAGTCGCGGCAGTGTAACCGTATTCGGAGGCGAAGTGGTCACTCAATCGTCCAAACTCGCGATCGTTACGGTAGTGAGCGGCGCAGAAAATCCATGGTTCATCTGATGAGACAAACGTCAGCTCTGCTTGCGTGACGGAACCACCCGGGATGACTCTGTCGGCCCAACTGGTGGCGACCTTGGTGAGGGCGCCATCTTTTCGGTCGCCGATTCCATGTTTGAGGTCTTCCTGATCGCGGTAGAATGCGGGCGTGGCGAGTTGGAGCATTTCTGTGCAGAAAGCGGCATAAGCCCGCTCTGAGAACTTTACAACGTTGCCAACGGCCGGCGCCCGCGGGGATCGATGGTCGTGGTTATGCATAAGGATCAGGTGCAGGGATCGAGTTTCCTTGTCCTGGACGGTGACCATGCTGGATACCGGGGAAAACGCTGCGGCCGAGGGGTTTCTGTCCTTCGCAAGGCGGGAGGATTCGTCGATGGCTCGGTTCGTGGTCCGGATCGCATCCTGACCCAGATGTCACACAAGCAAGCGACCGTCGAGGTACCATGAAGCGGTTGAGCTATGGCAGTCCATCAATTCTCCAACTAACAATAGAGAATCCGCGTGCGTGACAACATCGCGCACACCAATCCGAAACATGACGCTTGCAAGTCTTGCGTTGATCTCTGATTGATGACGGCTTAACCATTGTTTGGCGCGCTCCAGGGCGGGACATATGCTCTGCAAGGTCAACCAAGACTTCGCCGAACAGTCCGGGAGGCCGATTGACAAGACGGCGACTGTCGCAGTGAATCATCTCATTGTCGTGAATTTGACTGGAAGCCTGACTCTTGTTTGTGTGCGTATTCTAAACATAACGGATTGACCTATGTATACGAAGAATAAAGCACTGGTCAAGTCCCAAATCTTCTGTGAGATCGTCTATCCGGGTAAATGCCGCTTGGTAATCGGCGGCTGAATCCGCCGGCAACTGCTGTTGTATCACCCTTGACAGAAACCTCCCATCGTACAACAAAGGCCCTTGCGATTCCCCGACGTTGCCGTTACCTTTGGCACCGGTCGTCGTTACCTTCGCGCACGCGATGAACAACATTTGGGACGCGGTTGGGAACGTGCAGGCGAATCCGTCGACCATCCCGGGTGTCGACGAAATCCAAAGTAAATTGGTCGAGCCGATGTCAAGCGTTTGGAGCCGCCAGGAGGTCGAAGCCACTGTTCGAGACTATTTCGATATGCTGGCTTCGGAACTTCAGGGTGAGGGGTTCAACAAAGCCGCCCACAACCGAACGCTCCGTGATCTGTTGGATGGCCGCACGCAGAGCGCGGTAGAGCGCAAACACCAGAACATCAGCGCGGTCCTGATTGAGTTGGGTTTCCCTTACATCAGCGGATACAAGCCGCTCTCCAACGTCCAACATTTGTTGCGGGATGTGGTGAGCAAGCACCTTTCGTTGCTCGAGCACCTGGTCAAAGCGGATGTCGAGACAACCCAGACCCCGGTCTCAGTCGATGATATCCTCGACATTGGTGTCGATCCGCCTGTGCCAGCTTCCGGTTCGGTACGTGAGGGACCGATTGATTACGTCGTCTCCCGCCAAACTGGCCCACCGATCAACTATCTCCAGATGGAAGCGCGTAATCGATCGCTCGGGTGCGCCGGCGAAGCACTGGTCATGGAGTTCGAACGCACCCGCCTGCGGCGTGAAGGCAAGGATCAGCTTGCCAGAAACGTCGAGCAGGTCTCCAAGACCGTGGGCGACCACGCCGGATTCGATATTCGTTCGTACGAAGTCAGCGGGCAGGATCGATTCATCGAGGTCAAAACGACGCGTTACGGCAAGCTCACGCCATTCTACGTCAGTACTGGCGAAGTCCGTTTTTCCAAGACGAACGCAAACGCGTACCATCTCTACCGGCTGTTCGAATTTCGCCAGACACCCAGGCTTTTCCAGTTACCAGGGGACGTCGGTCGTCACGTACATTTACAGGCAGTAAACTACCGCGCACATTTCTGACCTTGATTCGTCATTTTTCGGTGACGTTAGATCGATTATGCGCTAGTTAACAAAGGCGATTTAACATCGGATTTCCAGGAACCTTCAGGCCACTGGACGTGAACGGAAAAAATCTCATTCCGGACGACCTTTCGGCGCTATTCGGAAGGTTTTGTCGCGCCCGTTGCCAATCGCGTCTATCTCGACGAGAAAAAACTGAAATGCCGGAAAGTCATCGCCCGTCGATTCTCGGGAAACGCTACGTTGTCTCGTCGCTGCACTATCTGGCAACCATGGGCGGGGTCCGTATCCTCGAAAACGGCGGCAACGCGGCCGATGCCGGTGTCGCCACCGGTATCTGCATCAACGTGCTCCAACCGGGGTCCACCCATTTCGGCGGTGTCGCGCCGATCATCTATTGTCCGGGATCGGGCGCGTCGGTTGAAACCATCAGCGGACTCGGGCGCTGGCCACGGGCGGCAAACATCGACACTTTCCGGGAACAATATGGCGGCGACCTTCCCCCGGGAATCCTGCGGACCGTTACCCCGGCATCGCCCGATGCGTGGCTAACGGCGCTGGCACGGTACGGCGCCATGACCTTCGAGCAGGTCATCCAGCCCGCGCTCGATCTGGCCGAAAACGGTCACCCGGTCGACGATCCGTTCCACGCCTTCGCCAGCGGTGCGCTGGGGGATGCGCCATCGACAACTGCGATCTTCAATCCCGGCGGACATATTCCACAGATCGGGGAAATATTCTTTCAAAAGGACCTGGCGAACACCTTCCGGCGGATGATCGATGCCGAACGCGGGGCGGGAGGCGATCGGGTAACGGGAATCAAAGCAGCGCGCGATCTGATCTATAAGGGTGAAATCGCTCGGGAAATCGCCGAATTTTACGTTCAGGAAGGGGGGCTGTTGACGTACGAAGACCTCGCGACCTTCTCGGTTCGGGTCGAACCGCCGAGTCACATCGCCTACAAAGGCTACGATGTATATACATGCGGACCGTGGTGCCAGGGGCCAACCTTGAACATGGCGCTGAAGATTCTCGAAGGGGTCGACCTGCAGAGGATGGGGCACGAATCGGCGGACTATCTCCACACCATTATCGAGGGAATGAAACTGGTGTTTGCCGATCGGGAGGCGTACTTCGGCGACCCCGATTTCGTGCAGGTGCCGCTGGCGGGATTGCTCGACGAACGCTATGCCGCTGGAAGACGGGCCGCCATCGACCTTCAGTGCGCCGCAGCCGACATGCCGCCCGCCGGTGATCCGTGGCGATTCCATCCGGAACCGCGCGGTAAAAACGGTCCCTTTTCAATCCTGGATCCAGACCGCCCGCAACCGGAGCGACTGTCTCATTGGGAAAGCGACACCAGTTACCTCTGCGTGGTGGACGGGCAGGGCAACGCTTTCTCATCGACCCCGTCCGACGTGGTCGGTTGGACACCGGTCGTGCCAGGCCTGGGTTTTCCGATATCGGGACGGGGTACGCAGACGTGGCTCGATCCGGCGCATCCCTCGTGTCTGCAGCCGTGGAAGCGTCCGCGCCTCACGCCGAACCCCGCGATGGTCCTTAAGGATGGAAAGCCGTTTATGCCCTTCGGTTGTCCCGGCGGCGATGCGCAGGTGCAGGGAATGCTGCAGGTGTTCCTGAATATCATCGAGTTCGGAATGGAACCGCAGGAAGCGATCGACGCCGCGCGCGTCATCAGTCACAGCTTTCCGAATTCCTTTTGGCCGCATGGATCATTGCCCGGGGAGGTCACGGCCGAAGCCCGCATCGCCCCGCATGTGCGGGAGGATCTGCGAAGTCGCGGGCACATCGTCAATGATGAGGACGATTGGAGCACAGGGGTCAGCAGGGTGTGCGCAATTACCGTCGATCCCGAGACAGGCACACGCGCCGGCGGCGCGGATCCGCGCTCCACGTCGTATGCGATCGGCTGGTGAAGGAACCGCCCCTACGAAAACCTTACATCCTTAGAATCGATATTGCCGTCCCGTGCGACAACCCTGGATCTGTAGGGGCAGCCCTTGCGGTTGCCCGCCTTGTCACTGTATCCGCTCTTCCCTTTGTGTCTTTGTGTCTCCGTGTGAGTCATGGTTTACCTGCGGGCAGGGGGCGAGGTCACGGCGCACGCATATCGTTAATCTGACGAGACGTCTCTACAGGAAGGAACTATGCTGACACAAGTTGATTATGCCGTCATCGCGGTATATGCGGTGTTGATGGCGTGGATTGGCATTCTGGCGAAGCGGAAGTCCGCTAACGTGGAACAGTACTTCGCGGCGGGGCACGGATTGCCGTGGTGGATGGCGGCCATCTCGCACCACGTGTCGGGATACAGCGCGGTGGCATTCGTGGGTTTCGCCGGGCGCGCGGCCGTCACGGGATTCAGTATGTGGACCCTGTTCTCGCTCGGGGTGTTCGTGGCGCTTGTGATCGGATGCCTCGTGTGGGCGCCGAGATGGTCCCGCCTGAAAGTGCTGACGCCGGTGGAATATCTGGAAGCGCGCTACGGCAATTCCGTGAGGGGTCTGATCGCGGTTTCCGGGATCCTCATCAAGTTCATCGACCTCGGCATCAAGCTGTTCGCGATCTCGATCGTGGTCCACGTGGTGACCGGCTGGGCGGTGCTGCCCGTGATCGTCGTTTCGGGTCTGATTACCATCGCCTACGTGTTTATCGGCGGGCTGTGGGCGACCGTGCTGACGGACCTCGTCCAGTTCGTGGTACAATTGGTGATGAGTCTGGCCGTCCTGTTCATCGCGCTGGATATGGTGGGCGGCTGGAACGCGATGTGGGACAGTCTGCCCCGGGAACGCGCCGGATTCTTCAATGAAGCGGGCGGGATCGGCGTGAGCTTCTGGCTGGTCTACGTGGTTGTGATCATCTTCAGCTACAACGGGGGCACCTGGGGCCTGGCGCAGCGATTCGTGTCGGTGGAAAAACCGAGAGATGCCCAGAGGGCGGCGCTGCTGTCGGCGATTCTCTATCTGTTCTATCCCATCGTCATTTTCGTCCCCGCGTGGGCCGCGCCGCTACTCATGCCCGAATATTTCGATCCGGTGACCCTGCAACCGGTCGCGGGTTTCGATCTGGACCAGACCTATATCCTCGTCACGCAGAAAATCCTGTCGGCGCTGGCGCCGGGGCTGATCGGACTGCTCGTATGCTCGATGTTCGCCGCCACCATGTCGATGATCGACAGCGATATCAACGCGCTTGCCGCGGTGTTCACCAAGGACTTCTACCAGCGCAATTTCAAGCAGGGGATCGACGACCGGGCGCTGTTCAGGGCGGGCATGACCATTACGGCGATCTTCGGCATCGCGGTTCTGGTGACGGCAATCGTGATCTCCCAGAGCCAGGGCATGAACAAGGTATTTTCTCTCACCGTGAAACTCTTCGGCGGTCTCCTGTCGCCCATCGCGATCCCGCTGATGTTTGGAATGATATGGAAACGCCCCACGGCGCGGGGCGCGGTCCTGTCTTTTATCGGCGGCGTGGTGACCTATTTCATCATGATTCAGTTCACGGACAGGTTCGAGATCTACACGGGAGTCGAAATCCTGGTCGCGCTGGTCATCTACTTCGGCGAGGGGTACATCAGCAAACGCAACGAGGAGAAGGAGGCGGAGGTCGAGGCGCTGTTCGACAGAATCGAAAACTGATTTAAAAAAAGCCGTCAGCTATCAGCCGTAAGCAGTCAGCTTGAGTCAAAGACCAGAGCCAAACAGCGAGAATCAAACCCGTTGACGTCAGCGTTGTGATGTGGCAGGACCAGATGGGGCGCAGACCTCTCCCCCCGGCCCCCTCTCCCGGGGGGAGAGGGGGAGAAAACCAGGACACCGCGAGGGGATCACAGTTCCCCCTTCCCCCCGGGAAGGGGGATAGGGGGTAGGTCTCGTTCCCGAGGACGGAAGACGCGAGACATTCCCTGCCCTCGGCGAACAAAACCGGCGTTTGAATTCGCGAGGACATTATCGATGGGAGAACCGTCATGCTGATCGTCGATGCCCACCTGGATATCGCCCACAACGCACTCGAATGGGACCGGGACCTGCTCCAGCCCATCGCCGAAATACGCGAGGCCGAGGCGGGGATGACGCAGAAGGGCCGCGGCATGAACGTGGTGAATTTCGCAGAACTGCGGCGCGGCGGAATCGGACTCTTCTTCGTAACGGTGCACTGCCGGCTTGCTTCGATGGGTAATCGCTTTTCCGGGGTGCGCACCCAGGACATCGCCTACGCCAGGTGCATGGGCGAGTCGGCCTACTACCGCCTGATGGAGGCCAGGGGCGTCTTGCGCCAGATTCGCGATTGCGCTGAACTCGACGCTCATCTGGCCGAATGGGATGACGATCCGCAGACGACCCCGCTGGGGTTTGTCCTCAGCATGGAAGGGGCGGACGGCATTGTGGCGCCGGAACAGGTACCGGAGTGGTGGGATGAAGGCCTGCGGATCGTAAGTCTGTGTCACTACGGGGTGAGCGCCTACTCACACGGGACCCAGGCTCCGGGCGGCCTCACGGCCAGAGGCCGCCCCATGCTCGAAGCCCTGGAGGCGGCCGGGATCATCTTCGACGTGAGCCACCTGGCCGAGCAGGCATTCTGGGAAGCCCTGGAGGTCTTCAACGGTCACGTGCTGGCCACGCACAACTGCTGCCGGGCCCTGTGCGACCACGACCGCCAACTCGACGATCGACAGATTAAGGCGCTGGCCCAGCGCGGCGGCGTCATTGGCACAGCCATGGACGTCTGGATGATCTCTTCCTTGTGGGACCCGGCAGCCATGGACAACACGGGCATCACGCTGGAAACCGTGGTGGACCACATCGACCACGTCTGCCAGCTGACCGGGAGCTCACGCCACGCAGCCATCGGCACCGACCTGGACGGGGGCTACGGCAAGGAGCAGTGCCCCTTTGATCTCGACACCATCGCCGACCTGCGGAAGATTCCCGCCATCTTGGAAAAACGCGGGTACTCGCAGACCGACATTGCCGGCATCATGCACGGAAACTGGGTCCGCCTGCTGCGTGCGGCGTGGAAATGACCGGGGTCGCGTGTTCTATCCCGGAAATAAGTTGCCGAGTGATGAGGTATTTGGGGGACAGGACACCTGTCAGAGGAGTGTTCAAATATGTCGATTGAGGCCAGTCGCAGCTTTTCACTCGATGCCGCTGCGCTCGAAGTACGAGGTCAGTTCGATGGACTCCAATACTGCGAGCAGAGAAAGGCGATCGTTCTCGATGATATGCTCCTGGTCGAAGACGATGCGCCAGCCATCGGCCAGCCCGAAGACGCCGAGGACCGGTCGTGGTTTGAGAAATTGCATAAAGGAGTGATGGCGCGAAAAGATCTGGTCCTGGATGATCCTCGCGCCACAGCGGCCTGGCTGATCTTCAACGGACGGGAAATGGACGACAATGACCATGCGCTCCACGTCTCCATCAACGGTCACCACTTGATCCGACCTCCGAGCAAGATCGCCCACCCGACTGCCCGCCACTACTACACCACGGACTGGGGAGGCTCGCACTTCGACAACTGGTTCGTGGTGGCCCTGCCGGTGGGCGCCCTGAGGCAGGGTACCAATGAGTTCGTCCTGTGGGCTGAATCGGAGGAGACCAGCTGGGAAATCATGGTGGCCGCCGATGGAGAATACAAACGAGGATCTGAAACGCGGCTCTGTCACCCCGATCGCAGCGCCAAGAGCCGGAACGGAGGCCGTACCTGGGATTTCGAACACCTGGGCTGGAAGGATGAAATCGACGGGGAGTACGCCGTCCGCCTCAGTCTGGACCGCAGCGTACCGAAGGGCGCCTTTGTCTCACCGGTGATCGACCTGGCGACGGGAGGGGACACAAAGGGAATCGCGAAATTGCTCGATATCGAAGCGTTCAGGGTGGGATGGGAAGTCGAAGTGCCCGAGGGAAGCCAGGTAGAAATAGAGGCGCGACTGTGCGACAATCCAGCGCCTGCAGCGGCCGCGTGGTCCTCGTTCGAGCCTGTAACGGATTCCTCGAAGACATGGGAGGCTCCTGCCGGACGCTACCTGCAGTTCAAGATTGTCATGAATACCCGCAACCCGCTGGTGACGCCGGTTTTCAAGGGTATTTCCGTGGAGGCGAAGGGTCGCGAGCACAGGCGCCGATCCAATAGACGTTACCGCCTTCAACAGTTCCGCAACGGGCGCGTCATTCGCCCGTCCCTGCCCTACGTCCACGAAGATTTCGCCCGGCTGAACGAACTGCGCCACCGCTTTCAACTGGATGCAGTGGTCTCAGGCGCGGCGACTGAATTCGAGGCCCAGCTGCAACTCATGCGCTGGGCCTACAAAGTACCGATCGGCCGCCTGGATGCCTACGAATGGAATTACTATGACTTGCCTCGACTCGACAGGGATGAGAATGGACGGCCCGGCCTGCCTGGCGACAACCGGAAACGCCGGCGCGACGGCCACTGCCTCTACTGCAATCTGACCTTGATCGCCGCCTGTCTGGCCATGGGCTTTCCGGCCCGCTGGGTCAATATCTCCACCAAACACACGTACGGACACGAAGTGGCCGAAGTGTGGTCAAACGAGTTCGACAAGTGGATCTTCCTGGATGCGACGCGCGATTACTACATTTACGACCCCGACACGGGCATTCCGCTGAATCTGGTGGAAATCAGCGAGCGTCTGGCCGAGATCATGCCGGGACCGGCGACATGGGAATATCCCATCCAGTGGCGCCTGCCGGACCTCGAAATGCTCCGCGCCGCGCGCGTTGCCTATCGCCAGGGCGACAATGCGTTTTCGATTGACGACCTGAGCGGAGGTCCGGAGCACCTGATGCTCAAAGGACACTTGCAGATGGTGCGGCGCAACGACTTTGCCAGCCGGCCATGGCCGCTACCGTGGCGACTCTCCAGCAACTGGGGAAGCGATCTCTTCTATTGCTTCTACAGCGATGTGTTCCCCCGCAAGCGCGAATACCAACAGCACACCAGGCGATGGCAGGATTTCAATCCCCCGCTCAACCGGACGGAACTCTATTTGAGCGAAACCGCCGAGCCGGATGTCTTGCGGGTGGACGTGGATACCGTGACGCCTTGCTTTGACGCATTCCTGGTGCAGATCGACAAAGCCGAATGGCGCGAACAGACAGAATCCTCGCTGGAATGGAGACTGCACGAGGGCCTGAACCAACTGCGGCTCAAGGCGCGCAACGGCGCGGGGATTTGCGGCCCGGCCAGCCACGCAACGGTCGTGATGAATACCTGATTGACGCCAGGCGCGGGTTGATAAGTTCCTCAGCCGTTCAGCCGTTCGACGAATGCTTCGACTTCCCTCGCTTCAGTTGTCCTCCACCGACCCGTCCTCGTACCTGAGTTCCTCCCGGAGTATCGGTTCGTAGGGGTGCGCCCGGGCCACCTCCTCGTTCAGTTCGAGTCCGAGACCCGGGGTGTCCGGCAACGTCACGAAACCGTCCTCGATCCGGTACCGGTGCCCGTAGAACAGGTCGTCCCTCCAGTCGGTCTTCTCTCTGGTTGAGTCGTCCGCGTAATTGGCCATTTCCTGGATCACGCTGTTGGGGCAGTTCAAGCCCATGTGTATTTCGGCGGTGACCCCCACCCGGCTGTAGGTGACGTGGGGTGAGACCTGGATGTACTGCGCCTCCGCCATGGCCGCGATCTTCTTGAACTCCGAGATGCCGCCGCAGTGGACGATGTCCGGATTGAGGTAGCTAACCAGGCGTTTCGCGATGATGTCCTGGAAGCCCCACTTGGTGAAGTTCCGCTCGCCCATGCACAGGGGCACCGTCGTGCGGTCGCTCAGCCACTCGAGCGCGTCGTTCGATCCTTCCACCTGGATCGGTTCCTCAACCCAGAAGGGGCGGTAGGGCTCGACGGCCTTGCAGTACTCCAGGGCCATTGTGGGCGTCAGTCGACCGTGGGCGTCGATGAGGACGTCGAAGTCATCGCCCCCTTCGATCCGCATCTCCTCGATCTGACGGACCGCCCGTTTCAGGTCCCAGGGCATGGGCACCGTGAGTGGGTCGCCGGCTCTGGTCACCGGCGGCCCCGTCTTGACGGCGCTGCATCCCATGGCCCGGGCGCGCTGCACGCCCGCCTTCCCCCCGCCGCCGGCGTAGATGCGCACTTTGTCCCGCGCGGCGCCTCCCAACAACTTGTAGATCGGCAACCCCGCGATCTTACCCAGGATATCCCACAGGGCGATATCGATAGCGCTGAGGGCGGTTGTGAAAAGCACGCCCACGTGCCAGCGGTTCCAGCGGAAGAGCCCTTGCCAGAGACGCTCGATGTCCGTTGGGTTCTTCCCGATGAGGTGGCCCTCCAGGTCCTTGATGCACTGCGCGATGGTGCCCACCTTGTTGTCGCTGATCGAGCCCTCGCCCAGTCCCGTGATCCCCTCGTTCGTCCTGATCTTCACGAAACAGCAGTTCCCTTTCACCAGAAAGGTGTCCACGCCCGTGATCCTGATACCGGGGTAGATCGCGCTGCCTTGGTCAGCCATTGTTAATGTCTCCTGTGAAAGTCCTCTCAAGAGTCATTTCGAGCGTATACGAATTGGTTTCCCGTGAATGAGGAGCTTTCAGCCGTCAGCTATCAACTTGAATCAAAAAACGAAAAGTCAAATTCAACATCCACATCTCCCCAAATTCCCTGCCTCCGGCGGGTTCCTTAAAACCGGGAAGACGTTAGACGGGAGAGGGGAGAGATCGCATGCCGCATAGGGTTTCTTGTCATGCCGCAGGCAAGTCAAAAGGACAAATCGGCAAGGGCTTCTTCTCCCGTCTCACCTCTACCGTCTACCCGCATTTCTTCTACCGTATTCCGTCTTGCGTCTCCCCGCCTTTCTTCCTTCTTCCTTCTTCCTTCTTCCTTTTTTCCCTATACCGGATAATTGACCTTCAGATCCTTGAAATCATCGCTCAGTTCGTACGCCTTTCCTTCCGCGCGGGCGCGCTCCCGGTCGACGTTGTTGGCTTCCTTGACGAAGGCGTTGCTGACCACGTCCTCTGCCTTGTAGTGGTTCCGGATCTGTCCCAGTTTGTGGACGGTGTCGATGTATGCCTGCCACGAATCCATATCGCTGTACCCGTACCCCTTCCCAATCCGGTCGCCGTCAAAGTAGATGGTGCCCAGCTCAAGCATGGAGTCCAGCGCAAGCTGCGGCGCCATCTGTTCTCGCAGGGCCGGGAAGCGTCCGTACGTGATCTGACCGGCTGCGCGCGGATTGGCCCGCGTAAACTCGTACGCCAGGCAGTTGGCCTTGAAGAAGCGCGTCCAGACGTCCACGCGGGTCTCGTCTTTCAGATCATCGCGATGGATGGCATAGCCGTTGGACGGATGATTGGAGAACTCCATCCCGACGAGGAATTTGAGCTTCATTCCAAGCGCTTTCCACTGGGCCGCCAGCCCTCGCCATGCCAGCCCCGCGTCCGCCCGACCCAGGGCGACCATCTGACCCCATTGAGGGCCGCCGTTCAGGTAGGTGACGGAACCGGGATCCAGCCCGGCTTCCACGAGGATGGGATCGATGATCACGCGCCAGCCTTCGGAAGCGACGGCGATTTTCTTCCCTGCCAGGTCCTGGACCTTTGTGATCGGACTGTCTTCGGGCAACGCGAAATCAAAGACCTGCTTCATCACCATCTCCCACACGAGAACGACGGGGATGCCCGCGTCGATGCTCGAAAGCAGAACGCCCGGAGACGGGAATCCCATGTCCGCCTGCTTCTGGCCCACCAGTTTGGTTACCGCCAACGCCTCCGTGGGGCCGGGCTGCAGCACAACGTCCAGGTTCACTTCCGTGAAATAACCCATTTCGTGGGCCACCCACAGGTTGAAGTCATCCATCACCTCCAGGTTTCCGCGCGGGGAGACCCACACGATTCTGTCGGCTTCTGCCGCATTCATTGGGTTGGCCGGAATACAGAGCAGAACGCCCAGGGCCGATGAATATCCGAGGAATTCGCGGCGGGTAAGGGTGCCTTTATTCATCATGAAGTTTTCCTCCCGGTTGGTAACGAGACACTTAATTTTCCCAATTCGCCCATTTCTTGCCGATCAGGTAAAAGGCGACGTACAGGCCGATTCCGATCGCCGCGATGAGGATGATCACGGCGAAGAAGCTGGACATGCGCGCGAGCGAGGAGTAATAGACCAGGCGATTGCCAAGGCCGGACCCGCCGCCAACCATCTCCGCGCCGATCGCGGTCAGCAGGCCGAAGATGCCTCCGACCATCAGGCCGACAATGATCATAGGCAGCGCGAGCGGAAAGCGGACCTTGCGGAAAATCTGTAGCGTCGAGGCGCCGTACGAGCGCGCCAGCGCGATTTTCGCCAGGTCGGTCCTGCGGAAGCCGGTGGCTGCGTTGATCATGACCATTGGGCCGACTGCGAGCGCGACCGCGATGACCCGGGGTGTCTGGCCGAAGCCGAACTTGAGGATCAGCAGCGGCACCAGGGCGAGCATGGGCGTGGTGACCAGAATCAGGATATACGGCGTGACGATCTTTTCCGCAAAGGGGAACTGCGTGATCAGCGCGGCAAGGAGAATGCCGGCGACGGCCCCGATCGCGTATCCCAGACCCAGTTCCTGAAGCGTTACCAGCAAGTGGGGCCAGAGTAACGGGAAAGACCGGTAGAGCGCGGACGCGATCTCGCTTGGCAGCGGGAAGACGTAGGACGGGATGTCCCACGCGCGAACTACGAACTCGGAAGCGGCCACGACCGCCACCGCCACACCCGCGATCACGGCAACCTGTACGCCGGCGAAACGCATCGAAGTCAGCGCGGACCAGTTGATGGGTTGTTTTTCACGATTATTGGACATACGATGAACCGTTAAAGAAAGCCATCAGCCTTCAGCGGTCAGCAGTCAGCTTGAGTCAAAAGCGAAAATCAGCTCACACGGAGACACAAAGACGCAAAGAAAAACAAACAGCGATCAGCCGTCAGACAGAAGCAGCTATCAGCTGTCAGCTGTCAGCGATCAGCTTAAAGCAAAAGACGAAAAACAAACGGCAATACCCTTACATTCACCATTTCGCAAAACCGATCGAGTTATGTGATCTTCTACTGTCTCCCGTCTTACGTCTCACCGGTTTTCAGGTTCTTCCTTCTTCCTTCCCCGCCTCAGCCGCCACCTGTCGCCGGTTGAATTCAGATCGACACGGCATCCTTCTGTACGTCGTGAAAGATGGTCTGTTTGATTTCGGCGACGATTTCGAAGAAATGGGGTTCGGCGGTCACGGATAACGGACGCGGGCGGGGCAGGTCGATGTCGTAGATTTTCGAGTTCCGGCCCGGGCGCGGGGTCATCACGTAGACCCGGTCCGAGAGGTAGACGGCTTCCGGAATCTGATGGGTGACAAAGACGATGGTTTTGCCGGACTGCTCCCAGATGTTGAGGAGCATCAGGTTCATTTCGTCCCGGGTAAATGCGTCCAGTGCGCCGAAGGGCTCGTCCATCAGCAGGACCCTGGGGTCGTATGCCAGCGCCCGGACGATGGAAGCCCGCTGCTGCATCCCACCCGATAGTTCTCCCGGATAGTGGTGCTCGAAACCCTTCAGGGCCGTGACCTCGATCAGGTCGTCGATGCGGTCCTGATATCGTCCCGGATCTTCCCTCATGATCTCAAAGGGAAACCGGATATTCTGCAGCAGATTCCGCCACGGGAGCAGGTTGGAGGTCTGGAAGACCATGCCGATTTCCCGCCGCGGTTCCAGAACCTCGCGTCCGTTAACGGTTATCTTCCCTTCGGAGAGCGGCCAGAGCGCCGCCATGGCCCAGAGCAGGGTGCTTTTTCCGCAGCCGCTGGGTCCGACGATGGACACGAACTGCCCTTCCTCCACGGCCATATCGAAGCCGTCCAGGGCCTGGACCTCGCCGCGGTCTCCGGTAAAGGTCTTGCACGCGTTTTCAACGGTAATAACAGGCGGGTTTTGCATCAGATAAGACAGCAGCAAAATCACGACGGAGCGCGCCGTGTCTGCAACCTGGGAGCGCGGGCATCTTGCCCGCAAAAGTGGACCGAACGCAAACGATCCGCGGTCCACTCGCAGTCAGGTTAAAGACGCGTCGGCGGTTCCACGCGACGTCGGGTAAGTAGTGTTTTTTCGAGGGACGTCAGATTTCGTAGAGTCGAGGGTTTTGGCAACGAAAGGGCGAACGGGAGTATATCTGATTCCAGCAGATGGAACAAGGGGTTTCGGAAGGCAGTGGTCAGTGGTCAGTGGTCAGTGGTCAGTGGTCAGAAAAACGAAAACCAACTCACACAAAGGCACAAAGACACAAAGGGAAGCAAAACCACCAAAAGGCGGAAAGACTGAAGACGGAAGAGGGGAGAGATCGCTTGCCCCGTGCGGATTGATTTCTTGCCTGTGGCTCAAAGGAAGAACCAATTGGGCAAGGACGTCTTCTCCCGTCTCCCGGCTCACCGCTTTCAGGTTCTCCTTCATCCTTCTTCATTTTTCATTCTTCCTTTTTACCTTTCACGTCTCCCCGCTTTTTGGTCGCTCACGCCCCGGCCCTCTCTGATACCTGACGATAGATTCAAACGGCTTCCGTTACCGCCCCTCGCATCTTCAGGATGTACTTCGCCCGGTCCAGCGGCGATATCCCCTTGTAGGGTCGCACGACGCCCTCGCCCGGCGGGCACGGCTCATATCCGTCGTACTTGAAGGAGAATTTCGCCGTTCCGCCCGTCAACGAGTTCAGCCGGATGGGATAGTCCATCGAAGTCGCCAGGGGTATTCGTCCCGTAACCGATAACGCACCTCCGTCTGCCTCAACGGGATCGAAGGCGCCGCGCGCGTTTATGATGTCCGACGTGATCCTGCCAACGTAGGTCTCGGCCACCGAGATTTTGAACGCCAGTATCGGTTCGAGCAGGGTCGACCCGGTCGCGGTCAGCCCTTTCAACACTGCGATATTCGTCGCGAGTTTGAAATTGCCCGCGCGGCTGTGCAGCACGTGATCGCTTCCCTCCACCAGGGTAATCTTCAGATCCGTGACTTCCCATCCCTTGATTCCCTGCCTGAGCGCGCCCTCGATCGATCTTTCGATCTCCTTCTGATATCGTGCCTTGATGTCGTTGACGCCGACCTGTGACGAATAAACGACACCGCTTCCCGGCTCGCCCGGTTCGATCCGAACCTTCACGATGGCCCAACACGGTTTCGGCATCGTGTAGCGCTCGATACCGTATCCGATGGAAGCAGGTGTCTCCTTGTAAATGACCATCGGGTCATTGAACCGCGCCTGGATGCCGAATCGCGCATCGAGCATCTCCTTCAGGATCTCCGCCTGAACCGGGCCCATGATCCTCACGTGCAGTTCGCGTTCATCCTCGAACCACGTGTAGTTGAGGCGCGGGTCTTCGCTCGACAACTGTTGCAGCGCCGCGGCCAGCCGGGAATGATCCGCCTCGTCTACCGGGATTGCCTGAACCGACAGCAGGGGCTCTCCGAGTTCGCAGGACCCGGGGATTTGGCCCGGGTCGCCCAGGACGTCGCCAATCTTCGCCTCCGGCATCCCGCACAAGAAACCGATGTCGCCGGCGGAGAGGGCGCTCGTGTCCTCGTATCGATTGAGATAGGATTTCTTGATCTGCGTAATCTTCTCGTCGCGATCCGCCGTAACGTTCCGGATGATATCCCTGTTTTGGAGTCGTCCTGCATAGAGACGAACGCCGGCGATGCGCCCAAGTTTCGGATCGTGGTCGAGCTTGAACACCACACCGGAAGGCGGACGTGATTCGTCGGCATCCGCATCGGGAAACCAGGCCACGATTTTCCCCAGCAGTTCCTCCGTTCCGATCATGTTCTTTGCCACGCCGCAGAGCATGGGAAACAGCTCTCTCTTTGCCGTGCAAGCCGCAATCACCTTTTCGATCTCTGCTCGTGAAATCGGCTCTTCGTTCAGGAATCGCTCCAGGAGCACGTCGTCCTTCGCGGCGACGCTCTCTGTCAGGGCGGTTTGACCGTCCGGGTTCAGATTGGCGATACCAGCGTCCGATTCGCCTTCCTTCTCCGGCTGATTGACCGGAATCACGTCGCGTGAAAATCGAAGCTTCAGATCATCGACGACCCTCGCCGTATCCGCGCCGATCCGATCCAGTTTGTTCACGAACAGGATGACGGGTATGTTCAGCGCCTCCAGCGCGGCCCAAATCGTCTCCGTCTGGGCCTGGATGCCCTCGACCGCGGAAAGAACGAGTACGGCGCAGTCCAGCACCCGGAGCGACCGTTCGACTTCCGAGGTAAAATCGACGTGCCCCGGCGTGTCGATCAGGTTGATCCTCACGCCCTCCCACTCGAATGACATCGACGATGCCCGGACCGAGATCCCTCGCCGCCTCTCCACGTCGAGCGCATCGGAGAGGCTGGTCCCTTTGTCTACATTTCCGGGAGAACGGATGGCGCCGCTGAGGTACAGCAGATTCTCGGTCACCGTCGTCTTGCCGGCATCGACGTGTGCGAGGATACCCAGGTTGCGAATTCTTGAGGGATTTTCTTGACGCATAAGATTGTCGTTCAATCAGCGCGTGGCGGGAAGGCTCATAATCGACGTGCGCGGGGATATACACCTCATGATAAACAAAAGCCGTCACGCCAGCGAGAAAGTCATGCAGCGGGGCGCGGACCTCCCGTGTGACGTGGTCGACGGCGGAAAGGCGGGCAACCACAAGGGTTGCCCCTACAATTGCGGCTGTGCGGCACCGAGGACCGAACCACATTGCGCTACAATGTCCGTATATGTCTGTTCTGGTTCGGCACGATGGGCACCGGGCGCGGGTCAAAACCTGGAGAACCGGACAAATAGGTCATAATTTCCTCTATAAATACAAAATTATTAAAGATATTTCTATTAATATCTGTTGTTTGATTGTATGAAATGGGTTACATTTTTGTATCGCACATGACCACCTGCAACTGGATTACCGACTGCAAGGAGACAAAAATGAAAATCGACGCTGATCGCCTTCGAACGCTCCGCAAACGAAAGAAACTGTCGCGCCCCGATCTTCATCGGGCTTCCGGAATCACTGTACGGACGATCCAACGCCTGGAAAACGATCCGGATGCATGCAAAACGACGCGAGAAGACACGGTGACGCGTCTCGCAAACGCGCTCGACCTCGAACCGGGCGTACTCACAGGCGAGTTAACCCTGCCTGACGCCGAGAAGGCGCCAGTCGCCGAGCCGTATTCGGTCCGCATCGGCGCTGAGATCGAACCCAGTGTCCGCCTGGCGTACGATCTCATCAAACGCCGATATGGCGTCAACACCACGGATTTGATCACCATGGCGCCGCTGTTCTGCGTGCTTCTGGCCGAGGGCAGCCTCGCGTGGCGGCGTGAGAAATCGGAAGAAGCGCGGGAAGCGAGCAGGCAATTGAATCAGGTCGACGGGTACTGGTGGGGAGGTCTAACCACTGGCCTTGACGGTGCCGTGTACCATGGGATCGCGCGGGAAGAAGAATCCATCCGCAAGGCCGATCTGTTCGGTCAACATCTACTCGATGATCCCGATAGCAGTCTTGTAGATCGTAGCTTCTTCGATCCCGAGGAAGAAAACCCGTTCGCAGACTATTTGCGCAAACTGGCTGACGAACTCGCCGTCCCAGACATCGTCAAGGTGGATGTAGGCGAACTGGATGTCGAACTGGACTTCAGGTTCCCCAAGTACAAGGTCTGGCCAGAGGAGCTTTCCTATATCGTCAACGGGTCTCCGAAATGCAGCTTAGCCTTTGAACTTGGCCTCTTGCGAGTGTCCGAAATCCCCGATGATTTGATGGCGGGCGGCATGGATAAGGAGCGTCAAGAGTGGATTGAAGACAGAATACCCGAGAAACTCAAAGATTCGAAGAACGAGATTTTCGCGCCAGTCTTCGAACTAATGGAAAAGTTGGAAGCATCTCAATCGACCAGTTCTGAAACCGAAGAGGAAGGAGAGGGCCAATGAGCGATATAATCTACACCCGCCACGCCCAGACGCGCACACAGCAGCGGGGCATTCGCGGAAGAGATATCCGGCTCATTCAGGAACTCGGTACGCCCGTCGACGCGGATACGTGGCTGATGCGGTGGGGCGATATCTACACCTTGCAGTCTGCTGACGCACAGGCTAAAGGTAAACGCATCTTGCGTAAAATCATCACACTGCAAGGTCTAATGAACATCAGATCGACAGTCTGACGCAGTCGAGTAAGGTAGATTCACAAAGGGCTGAAGTTCGCTATTCGTAAATGGTTCAGGGAGGTCGTTGAAGTCATCAGCCAGGGCAGTTTGGGAGCATTTCGACCTGTGGAGGCGCCATTATGAAATTATCGGATATCTTAAGAGACAAATTTGGTGATGAAACACAACACTTGTGTCCGAATTGCCTTGAGGCCACCCCGTTAAGGACAAATGCAGTCAGTGCCTGGAAGGCTTACTTGATCGGAAAATCACCGGTCAAACCGACCAAGTATCACCATTACTGCTCAAAGTGCCATAACGCTCAACCCGATCACTCCCCCCTTGAGGGGGAGTCGGCGAGACGCGGGCGTCAGCCTGCCGTCGCGCCGGTGGGGGGTCTGCACAGTACCGCCTCGGTGTGATGCGCGCAGTCGGCCAGGGCGTGCAGCAATCCGATGCACAGGCGGTCAAGTGTTCGCGGGATGTGTCTCAACGGATGAGGTTTACAGCAGGACTATGTGGCGGATTTCAGTGGTATCGCAAGGCTGCCGGGCGGAGGGATGGGATGAGCCAGTACAACCGTGATACGATGGATCCGGCGATCTAATGCTGTAAGGACCGTGCTTGTCTACCAACAGGCAGGTAGCGCAGGCACATGGGATTAATCGATCAGCGACTTTACGAGCGGAATGGCGACGCAGGCCAGCACAATGCCAAGCATCCACTTCAAAAGCCTGATGTCGCCTTCGATGTTCTGCAGGCGGGGCTCGATTCCCGTCAGGCAGTGTTTGAAGTCTGCGATTTCTTCCGCGGCCTCTCGGGCAGGAGTGTCAGGCGTGCCCGCGGCGACGAAGGCTGCGTAGGTTTTGGACAGCATGATCGGCACTATGCAGCCTTTTAGTTGTGGGTTTTAGGCTCACCTGCTTACAACCAGGTGTGTCGAGTGTTTCATTGAGGCCGCATGCCTGCAAAAGCGTCGTGACCGAATGATCTCGGAAATATCGGTTTAAGGCAAGACAAAAAACGACGGTAAGACGGTTTCATTAAGGCCGACTGCCTGGTCGTGTACGCATTGGCAGCGCGACGAGCAAGACAGAAGGGGTACCTGTAACCTCAGTTGATCAACGACACCAACCGACCGTAGCGCAAACTGTCAGTTTGCGCAATGCGAGGGACGGCCGTCACCTTACCATCACTCCCCTGGGAGCGCCTGCCTGGCAGCAGACAGGGGCACGGCAGACAGGCGGGCGTCCCGCCCGCATCGGGTCTGTTGCCGGAACGGACGTATCCGACCGAAATGAAGGCATCCTGGGGCACCAGGAAAATCGTACAGAACGGGAATCACGCTGGTTCAACTGTTCGACATGTTCCCTAGCGCGGCTTCGCTATGCTCAGCCGCAATCAAATAGCTGGTAGTGAACGCGCCGACCCGTTCAACAGTGGTATCACTCCCACCTTGAGGGGAATCGCCTGCCTGCGCCAAGCGGAGCGCGGCAGGCAGGCAGAAGCCGAGCCGGATCCGGAGCTTTCGGTCCCTGAGCCTGTCGAAGGGTCTAAAGGCCTGCGCCGGCTGATGCGGAGGCGGAATTTCAATGCCTCTCGTCAGTTGGGAGGATGAAGAAACATGAACGCATTCTGCGTAGAAGTCTTACTGTAAGACTCTAATGACGAGGTTGCAGAGCAATGGTTCATCGAACAACGCTGGCCGGACTGAATCACATGCCCACACTGTGGGAGCGCCCGCGTCAAGCGCAACGGCGGCCATCCTACCATGCCGTTTCACTGCAAGGACTGTCGCCAGTTCTTTTCCACGAAGACCGGTTCCGTCATGCATTCCTCAAAGGTCGGTTATCGCAAGTGGGCGATTGCCATTTACCTGTTTTCCGTTGGACTGAAGGGTACTTCATCGATGAAGTTGCACCGCGACATAGGCGTAACGCAAAAGACCGCCTGGCACAGGGCCCTCAGAATCCGTGAGGCATGGGATGAAGACAAGGGGCTGTTCGCCGGGCCTGTTGAAATCGATGAAACGTACATCGACGGCAAGGAAAAGAACAAGCATGCGAAGGACAAGCTTAACGCCGGACGTGGTACCGTAGGAAAGACCGCAGTTGTCGGCGCGAGGGATCGGGAGACGAACGATATCGACGCGGAAGTCACCGAAAAGGTTTACGGAAAGACGCTGAAAAACTTTGTCGAACGCCATGCCGACAAAGGGTCAGACGTATACACGGACGACGCTACGGCCTACCAGGAAATGACAAACGTACGACACCGTACCGTCAAACATTCGTCCGGGCAATACGTCCATTATAACGTTCATACCAACGGTATCGAGTCGTTCTGGAGTATGTTCAAACGCGGCTTTTATGGGACGTATCACAAGATGGGCGTTCAACACTTGCAACGATACATCAATGAGTTTGTCGGCAGGCACAACGTCCGTGAACTGGACACTGCCGAGCAGATGGGCCGTGTTGTGACGGGAATGGTGGGCAAGCGGCTGAGGTATCAGGATTTGGTGGGCTGATTTTTAGAAGTGCGTCTCGCATGCTTGTTTTCAATTTCTCTTTCCGCTTCTTTCCTGCCCTCTTCCTTGCCGTCTGCGAACCCTCTCTGATAATTTCTCTTTCTCACCCAGTCTGTAATTCCACCTAACATGTCCTTTGCCTCCACTACGAAATAAGCCGTAGTTATAACAAATACGGCTAATGGAATTACGTTCTTGGCCATTTCGACCAGACTTTTTTGAAATGGCCTCTCAACAAGCAACGCCGCCACAAACGCAAGGACAGAGAACCCGTTGAATAGGGCCCGATCCCCGGCCTTAACCTGAATTATTCAGTGCGCCGTGAAAAGGCGCGGAACTTCAGTGGGTGAGAGTCCCACCCGACAAGTGTTGCCACAGTCGGTAGCAATCGGAGCGGGGACGTAGGAAACGACATCTCCGAAGCCTCCGGTGTAGAGGGTCGCAAGGCGACTTGGCGAGTATGCGGGCCGAAACGTGAGTGAACGCTGCGCAGGCCTCGAAAAGGGTAATGCGGGAGCCGACCCGCCTGAATTTCGGGGAAGGCCGCCGTCGTTGGGGAAGCAGGCAACGCGAGCACCCAACGGTCCCGCCGGGGTAGTGGCGGAGGCACGTATACAAGGAGTTCCGACGCAACACGGGAAGCCCCAGGCGGTGGTGGAGACACCAACCGGCAGCCCGTGAGGGTCAGGCCGGGCCGCGTGGGGTGGCGGAGAGGCCCGTAGTACCTGAGAAGCCGGGTAATGCCGGCGGAGGAAAGGGGCCTTGGTTCAAGGGCAACGTCAAAGGAGCGAGAGCCTGGAGATTGGTATGAGCCTAAGACCTCCGGAAAAGGTTCGGAAGTTGCAGAGGACGTTGCATGCCAAAGCGAAGGAATCGCCCGGCTACCGATTCTACGCGCTGTATGACAAGGTGTATCGCGAGGACATCCTGCTTTATGCGTACCGCTGCTGCAAGGCCAACGGCGGCGCGGCGGGCGTGGACGGCGAGACGTTTGCGGATATCGAGTCATATGGGCAAAAGCGGTGGTTAGGCGAACTGTCGGAAGCCGTAAGGAGCAAATCGTATCGGGTGTCTCCGATCCGTCGGGTGTATATCCCCAAGCCGAACGGGAAGCAAAGGCCGCTGGGCATCCCGACGGTGAAAGATCGGGTGGTGCAAACCGCGGCGATGCTGGTATTGGAGCCGATCTTTGAGGCGGACCTGCCAGCGGCGCAGTATGCGTACCGTCCGAAACGGAGTGCGCACGACGCCATCAGGGCGGTTCACAGTCTGGTGAGCCGTGGCCATACGCAGGTGATCGACGCGGACTTGAGCGGTTACTTTGACACGATCCCGCATGCCGAGCTGATGAAATGTGTGGCGCGTCGCATCAGTGACGGGCGTATGCTGGGCCTGGTCAAGCTGTGGCTGACCGCGCCGATTGAGGAGACCGACAAGCGGGGCCGCAAACGTCGAACGACGCCGAACAAGGATCAGGGAAGGGGGACACCGCAAGGCGCCCCGATCTCGCCCCTGCTGGCGAACCTGTATATGCGGCGGTTCATTCTGGGATGGCAGGTTCGGGGACATCAGCAACGCCTGAAGGCTCATATTGTCAACTACGCGGACGATTTTGTGATCTGCTGTCGCGGCACCGCAAAAGAAGCGATGCGCGCGATGCGATCCATTATGAAGGCGCTCAAGTTGACGGTGAACGAGCAGAAGACGGGCATATGCACGCTTCCTGAAGGACGATTTGACTTTCTGGGCTACACCATCGAACGCTGTTACTCACCAAAGACGGGAAAGGCCTATATCGGCACGCGCCCGTCAAAGAAGGCCATCCGGCACATCTGCCGGGCCATCAGCGAGGCAACGGCGCGGCGGTGGCTGCTGAAAGACCATCAAGAACGGATTGCCCACCTGAACCGAAAGCTAACAGGGTGGGGCAACTACTTCCGTCTTGGTCCGGTCAGCAAAGCCTACCGGAGTGTGGACAGCCACACCCGGCAACGGCTCCGCTGGTGGTTGTGCAACAAGTACCGAATACCGGGAAAGGGGACGTCCCGTCTCCCTGACGAGGTCCTCTACAATACGTTGGGCCTGACCCGGCTGGAGGTGCAGACGCACAACCTTCCGTGGGCGAACGCATGACTCCTTGTCCGAGAGCCGGATGCGGTAAATCCGCACGTCCGGTTCGATGAGCGGGACGTGGAAACGGAACGCGGAGCGGCTATTGAGGCACCGCCAGACGAAAGGGGCGGAAACAGATAGGCCTCTCCTACACCACCGCGCCACCTCTCGACTCTACTGAAAACCGGTGGAAATTTCGTGTAATCGGTTGATTTCCAATAACATGAGTGGAGAATATAACGAAAACCTTGATTCGTCCAAAATCGAATTGGCCGGAGTCATGTTGGGGTGTCGGGCTGACGTGCAACATTGTGGTTTTGCGCCTCTTGTGGCAACTGATTTCAGCCACGGATTTTTCGTTTTTTTCGCGTGTTTCGTAGTTTCTGATGTTGGTTTTCTCGTGCCTTTCTCGCGATTTTAGGTTCTCATCCTGTCCATCCATGTTTGTTCCGTTTCATGAATTAATGGGGTTAAACCATTCGCGATCAATGAGAATTGCATATCTATTGGGAAAACTCATGCATCTAACACCTTATAACCGGTTGGCCCCCGCATTACGTGCATGCCACAAAACCCCAGATGCGTCCATCTGGGCTCGGCATGGCTTTGGATGGGTAACGTAACGCGGGGGCCTAGATTTCCAAAAGTGGCTCCAGTTGTGACAAATTTAGACAATGGCGGTACATTTGTCAAGGCGGAATCCAGTAACAGGCGCGAGGGTATCATCCGACGCGAGCAGAAGATGCTTTGCCAATCCGGCGGCTTCCTCGCACGACGGTCCGGGCGATTCGGACTACCTGCCTCGTTACGACCAGTCTCCCCCTGGGAGCGCCTGCCTGTGCGTGTAGCATGCACGCAGACAGGCGGGCGTCTCGCCCGCATCGGCTTTTTTCCCGGGAACGAGGGCATCCTGCCCTCGACAGAGAGAGAATACGATCGGCCGCGACTTGTCAAAGACGCCGGCGCAGATTGTCGTGCCGGTCGGGGTAATGGAGAATCCGCGATCGATGCGATACGCAGTCGCGTTACTTTAGCGATGATCTGCTTATCGAGCGGAGCAGCGAAAAGACAATACATAATTCAGCGAAGAAAAGGGTTCGCAACATCCCCGAAGCGCACCAAGGAGGTTGATTCCGATGAAGAACCCGCGCGATGAACTTCGGTGCTATCTCAAGAAGCTCATTTATCGCTATCTCAATATCAAGAGCCTGGACCAGCAACTCAAAAGCATTGTGGCATGGAACTCGAACTCACAGTCGCTTGACAACATTGAAGCCTTCAACCGTGGTCACTATTTCTTCCAGCATGCCACGTACAGTATATGGCGGATTTTTCTCGTCGAGTTGTCAATGTTCCTTTCGCAGACAGAGCAAAGGTCGCTCCGCGACTGGTTGAAGAAGGCGCGAGAACACGCCGAATCAATGAAGCCAACAGGTGACTATACAACGCATTCAGTAATCCCGCAAATGAAGCCCAAAACGTATCGCGCCATAATAGATGACCATATCGCCCAACTGAACGCCCAAAACACGGTCACAAACAAAATCAAGGCACACAGAGACAAGGCAATAGTCCATTTGGACAAGAAGTACCTCGATAGTTCGGGATCAATTGCAAGCGACTATCCGTTACAAGACCCTGAAATTGACGGTCTCATGGAGATTATGGACGGCATCTTGGGAAAGCACTACAGATGTCTTCTGGGTGCAAGTGTAAACCTGAAAGTCCAGAGCGTACAGAACCTTGATACGCTATTAACACACGCGCGGGCGTGGATGCGGGTACGTCGCGATTTCAGCCTCATTAAAAAAGGCTTCCGACCTGTCGACTATGTGCGGGACGACTACAAGCCGAAAAATCGATGATGACATGCGTGACGTGAAGGATGCAACATGATCAACAGGATGGAACGGTTCGCGAACCGCCCGTGCGCCGCTGTAGGGGCGACCGCCCGGTCGCCCCTACAAATACAAAGACGGCGCGTGCCTGCAGCACAGGACGGGCAGGGCAGACAGACCGTCGCGCCGGCGGGGGACTGTGCCCAAATGGCGACCTTTCACCCTGGGAGCGCGGGCGTCCCGCCCGCATCGGTTTCTTGTCGGAACGACCGAGAACCTAAAGGACTGTCGTTGATCTTCCTCTCTCGACGCCGGACGGCAATTTCAGGAGTTAGAATATGGACCAGAATGGTAAGACGCTTCCGGATGAAATACATGAAGTCGTAAATGCCCAGGAATCGGATTCCGCAGAAGACGGTTGGCTGAGCACGAATCACGAGGTCGAGACAGTTTCGGACTTTGAGATGTTCTCCGACCAGCTTGGCCGGATCACGGATGATTCTCACCGATGGAAATGGGCTATCATCTCACTACACAGCGGATTGCAGGGAATGATGGTTCTTGCACTCGAGGGTTCAAATGGCTTGAATGTTCTTCGCAAATCCGATAAGGAGCGTTGGTTAGCGTGGTATAGGGGCGATCAAGACGATGCAACCAGGCCACGCAATCTAAGGCTCGCGTCGTTCCTTGGCCTTTACGAGAAGATTAAAGGCACGGAGATGGAAATGTACTGTCATAGCCGGAAGTTCATCCCCACAGGGACGCAGGGAAGGTCGGTCAAGGATCTGAACCGGTTAAGGAACGAATTTATCCATTTCACACCCAGGGTATGGGGACTTGACCTCGGAGGACTTCCTGCTATTGCATTGGATTGCCTTGAAATAGCGGAATTCTTGGCGTGGGAATCTGGCAATGTATTCCTCGTCAGACGAGACTTGAACGAAAGGCTAAAGACGGCGTTTACATCTGTCTCTGAGACCCTATCGGTGTTCCGAGAGCAGACGGAATAGGTCTGTCAGTCCTTGTTTCAGAGGCCAAGTACGGCCGATAGCTATACGATGTCTGCGCCAATATGTGGGCGACTCTGAGAGTCGCCCCTACGAATCCTAAATTGGCGCTGCGAGGGCAAGATGCCCTCGCTCCCAGGAAACCGAAACCTTAATTGCCTACGAGTGGACTGATTTCTCGCGATTCTTAGCGATCCTTTTTCTGCAAACCGCTCCAAACCCGTATTTCTGTGTCGCTTAATCAGAAACTACCCACGACACTTCCTGCCAGAAATAGGCGTACCTCCTATACCTGCAAACTCCATGTCGAGTTATGCAGTTCCTTCAACAAAGGGATGCCGACATGGTGTTCACACGCCATTGAAGAGGTGCGGCACGTGAGGTTTCAGCAGAAGCAGAAATGCGATTACTGGACTTGCCCTCGCGATTTCGCTCTATAGTTTCTCTCCATTCCCCATCAGCCCCTTACTGGCCAAATACACAATGCCATTTCATGCTTTGGTATCTAAGCCTCCATCCTGTTCTCCCAAGAAGGTAGCACCGCTTCCGTGCTCGTGTCTTCACATCCCCAAACATCCACATCTGGAGAGATTTCACTTATAAATAACTGATACACGTCAAGATTCCACAGAAGCGTCACGCATTGACGTGTTATCTTTGATAAGAAAGGACCATTCGACTACTACTGCGGGGATCTAAGGGCGATCTTCAGAGCCGTAAAATTAAAGGGTGTCTTGAGTGTGGCGCAGATTGACACAGTGAAGGGCTGCAAGCCTCGCGAGAACGACATCGTAGTCGTGAATGACATTGTCAAGCCGGGTGGCCGGTACCCAGGTAAGGTTCGCAAGTTTTCGAATAGTGAAACGAGGGACTCATAACAGTGTCCCAGGGAAACACACGAATGAAATTTGAGCCACAGATGGAAAGGAAGGCGGTCGTTAGCGCAGCCACCATTGCGATAGCCGCACTGCTGCTCTCAACGGACATCGTTACGTCTACCGTATATGCGTCCCCTGCGCCTTCGGATAGCGTCCATTTCTGTCTGCCCCTCGACTTTGAGGAGATACAGGCGCGCGACAGCATCTATGCCGCGAACAAGCATGCGTTAAACCTGAACGTCGGTCCTCCTCGCACGGTGCGGATGATCTAATTCCTGCCCAACGACCGCCCGTTCCGTGCCAGTGTGGTAGATTCGATGAAAAGGACCATTCGCCGGATTCAGACCTTTTACGGCGAACAGATGCAGGCTCACGGATTCGGATACAAATCATTTACCGTTGAATCCGATGCTTCCGGGGCACCAATCGTCCATCGTGTGGACGGTCAGCACTCCGATAGTTACTATCTTGACAATACGTATAGGAAGGTGCTTGACGACGTCGAACAGGTGTTCGACCGTCTTGCGAACATTTATCTCCTTGTGGTTGACAATAGCACAAATGCAATCGGGACCAGCGATGGTCTACGTGTCGGTGGAGTAGGAGGCAACCTTCGGAAGATGAGCGGCTCCGCGTTGGTTGCCAGTGGTGTTAGCTTCAGGACCGCGGCCCACGAACTCGGACATACCTTCGGTTTGTCCCACGATTTCAGGGACAATGCGCACATAATGTCCTAATGGAGGCTCAGGACGGGACATTTTATCCGACTGCAACGCCAGGTTTTTGGAGGTCCATCCCTACTTGAACAACGAGATTCCGATTGAAGAAAACGAGGGAGAGGTAGGGCCTACTCGCGAACTCCTGTCTTCGCAGGAATATCCGGTAGGGACAGGTAGCGCGACCGTCCGGATTAGAGTACGCGATACGGAAGGGCTTCACCAGGTTCTCCTGTTCGCTACAACAATCACCCCCCGTTATGATCGTCAAGTGAAGATGTGTCGTGCATTGGAGGGCGCACATGATGCCGTCGTTGAGTTTGCCTATGACGGTGCGATTCCTTCACGTCCCGGCACAAGTCTTTCGAATCCCGATAGACATGAAATCCATGTCGAGGCCGTCGACTTTGAAGGAAATGTCGGTCATATGAGTTTCAGCATGATGCCAATACCACCAAACCGCATCACCACCCTCGTTCACAGCCGTGAGGGATCTTTTCCTGATGTTAAGTCAGTTGCATTTTCTCCAAACGGCGATATCCTTGCCTCGGGTTCGGCGCAAGGCACGGTCAAATTATGGAACGTGGCAACACGAACGACTATTCGTACCCTGGAATATGACAGCGGGGTCGAATCTGTGGCGTTTTCGCCCGATGGAAACATCCTCGCTTCGCACTCTGACGAAGTAACCTTGTGGGAATCTGCTACTGGAAAAAAAATGGCTACACTTTTTCGAACCGATGGCGGTGGGTCCGTTGCCTTCTCGCCAGATGGCGCAATTCTCGCTGCAGGGTCGCCGGACAACAAGGTAAGGTTGTGGGAGGTTTCGACACGCCGACAGATTGTCACGTTCATGCATGGCCAGATCGGTCCTTCTCTCCACACGGTGACGTTTTCGCCAGACGGCGAAATACTCGCTTCAGGATCTGGAGATGGGAAGATAAAGCTCTGGAGCCTTGCAAATCACCAAGAAATTGCAACTCTTGACGCACATTCAGTTGCAGTCTTATCCGTGGCATTTTCACCCGATGGTGATTTACTCGCATCGGCCGAAATTACACAGGACCCGACTGACTACTCATGGGATAGTTCCGTCAAATTGTGGGATGTTGGAACGAAACGCGTCGTAGCGACCATTGAAGCAGATACAACAGCATACGGATATACATATTGGTTCAAGTCTGTGGCATTTTCTCCGAGTGGTATGTTTCTCGCCACCGGTTCCGCGGACAACACTGTAAAGCTGTGGGATGTCGATACACGACGTAAGGTCGCCTCTCTGGGACACGCGAACCATACGTCTGGCGGCTGTATCGGTGGTGTCCACTCCGTCACCTTTTCACCCGACGGGGCGATTATTGCGTCCGGGGCCCATGTCGGAAATTTCGGAGGATCTGCAGGAGCTTCTCGACCCTGGAGGGGAGAGGTTCATCTGTGGGACGTGTCTGGGTTTGGTCCGGGCGTGCAGCAACCCACCTTCTCGCTTTCCCTGGACGGCGACATCGCCACCGGAAATCAGCGCGTTGACACGCTCGATGTTTCTGCCGGAGCGACCGTGCCGATTCAGGTTTTCGCGAATGACGTACGGGGAGCAAACGGCATCTCCACGCGCTTTGAATACGCTGAGGCGCAACTCACCTATCAGGGATTCGATACAGGCAGCATTCTTCCATCCGCGCAGATTCTAACGCAGAACCACACGAATCCGACTGCTGTCGAGATAAACGTCGTATCGTTCGGTGGGCAAGCCACGGCCGACAGCGGCCTTGTGGGGACGGCTCGTTTCAGCACAACGGACATGCTAACGGAGACGACGATTCGGCTCGTGAGTGCTGAAGTGGGACGGGGGGACGCGCGTGAGAGCGTCATGCCTTCTGATATCGGCGTCACCCTCAGGCTGGCTCAATTGACGCCGAATTTCAACGGAGACGGGAGGGTCGGTTTTTGGCGACTTTGTGGCGCTTGGGATGCACTTCGGCGCAAGCCGGGGCGACGCGAGGTACGACGCGAAGTACGATCTGGATCAAGATGGCATCATTGGGTTTGGCGACTTCCTGATTTTCGGTCAGGAGTTTGGTACGTAAGGCTGAAGTCTAGACCTAAAATAAGCGAGTATTGATATTTGTTGTACAGAGCGTCAGAGTTGTGTGACGTTTTGTTTGAATGCGGTGTATGTGTTGCGTATTGAGGTATGCGTGCGGTCGTTTTGGCGTTAGCGGAGCGTCTGTTGGTGTGTTAGAGGTGGCCGTCAGGGGTGTGTTGTCGGTGTCGGGTTGTGTTGTAGGCGTAATTGTCCGCTACGTCGTGGTGGCCGTTGTGTATGGGTTTGTATGTGATCAGGATTGCTGCGGTTGCGGTCATGTGAAGCCTGTGCGTTGGATGGTGCTCCAAGCGCCCAGGAGTCTATTGAGTGACGGCCGATAGCCGATGATGCGTATGGTGGTGCTTCGTGCGTGTTTCACGACGCGACAGGGAAACAGGATGATGTGGTTGAGGAAGGTGCGAAAGTCCATCCGGATATATTCTCGGCGGTGTTTTATTCGATGCATCATCAGGGCGAACCACGACTTGATGTTCCATGCCAGTGCGGCGATGACCATGTAGGCCCAGTTGCTGACCAGGTCATACAGGGGCACGCGCAGGGCATTGACGCCGTTTTTGAGTTGTTCGATGACGTTTTCCTGGTCGCATCGCTGGTTGGCAGTCGCGACGACCTGTGCGGCGGTGAGGTCACTGCGTGTGGTGATGTAGAAGAAATATCGGACATCGTCGAAGAGGGTGTGCTCCCCTTTGGTCTTACTGATGTTCTTGCGTAGGGCCACGATGCGGTAGGATCGTTCGCACTTGCCGGGCTGATAGTCAAAGGAAGCCACGTCTTCATAGTTGAGCGAAAGCTTGAGGTAGCCCCGTTGCCTGACGATACGCTGCTTTTCATTGTCGCGCCGCTTTCTTTTCTGTGTCGCTTCAGGCCGGTGCAGGCGCTGCCAGTCGGCTTCTTCAAGGGCCTCGGCACGTGTTCGTAAGGCGTTATTGCAGTCCATCCCAAAGATAAAATCGACGTCCTCGGCCCAGCCATCGAAGTGCGCCGTCAGCGAAAAGTCCGTGTCGCCGCGCAGGCACACGCGCCCCACATGGGGCTTCACCAGGTCAATGGCCGCATCGATCCAGGGGGCGGCCCCCTGGTGAGACGGCGCGTTGCCGGGACGGTTGACCACGTACAGCACCTCTTTGGTGTTGGCCAACGACACGATCAGGGGGGCATACCCCCACACGCCCTTGTAGGAGATGTCCATACCGCCCTTCTTCTCTCCATACGTCGGGGCACTCGTGCCATCCACGTCGATGTAGGCCACCCCTGACAACAAGTCGGCAGCGCGTTTGCACCACAGCTTGGGGCGTACCGCGTTGATGCAGTCCATCAGCGCGATCACGTCCGCTTCACTAAAGCGACGCATGAAGTCGCCCGCAGTGGTCGGGTCCGGGATGATCTCCGCCTCCAGGGCATTCATATACGCCTCGTCGTGCCGCAAACGCTCGATGTCCTCCAGACACGTGCCACCGCACATCACGTTGTAGGTAAGGCTCAACACGTGATCCGACTCATGATACGGCAGATGCACCTTCAACAACGCCAGCCTCTCGTCAATCTTTTTGACCAATCCCAACTTCGTCACCAGACGATGCGCGGCTGTAATGCCGCCATAGTTCATCGCTTCTGCCGAGGCGCCCACCTCGTAACGCGCGTTACCGCTGCCAAACAACGGCCTGGCTTGCGCACAAAATCCACGCGCACGCCGATGCCGGGCACGTACACGACGCCTGCATTTTTCACTGTTCCTGCGACTGTTTTTTGTCGATATTCTTTTCACCGGAAAGGCCCCTTTTGTTGGAGTAGCAATTTCCCGACAGATACTGCTAACTCCCTATAAGGTAAGTCTTTCCGGTACTTTTGTACATAAAAATCCGCAAAAACCCGCTTATTTAAGGTCTAGATCCTCATGGTGACTTGAAGTGAACATTGAAGCTCGGTGAATTATAGACTTGAGTCCGATGCAAGTTTCACGCATGAATCCATACCGCTTCGAAGTTCTGGTAATGTGGTCGCGAGCGGTTCCACAGTTCGCTCCGACAGCGGAATGCTCGGTTTGGGCGACGGATGACGAACGACTCCTCGGTGTGGTAATCATCGATCTCACGGACCGGGACTACAATTTCGTCATATTGGCTCGGAATAAGCGCGGGCGCTTTCGTTGCGTGGACGTTGGTGAGACGTATTCCACACGGCGGTTGGCGGAGAACGCTCTAATCCAACGCATGCCGGAAGTGCATGCCAGCAAAGACATCGCTCTTGAACAGGGAGACGAAATCAGGAAACCCTTGGATTTCTTTACACCACAACTGCCAAACGATCGACTTCATCCCAACTTTCTGGCTCTCTTTGACGGCCCGGCGTATTCAGCCGCACGCGAGGTCATATCGGAAATGGCAAATGTCTTTGAGGAGCCGGACGGCAATTTCGTTAAGGATTTTCAAGCCACGGGCTTTAACAGCCGCCTCTGGGAACTCTACTTGTTCGCGGCGCTCGTCGAGGAAGGATTCAAGCTCGACAGAAGCCAGGCGCAGCCGGATTTCATCGCTACGACCGGCGATGAACGAAAAGTCGCGATCGAAGCGACTACTGTCAATCCCACCATCGGTGATGAAGGAAAACCCTTGGATCCACCACGACCAACCAGCTCTGAAGACTTGAAGAAGCTCCGACGAGATTACATGCCTATCAAGTTTGGCGGTCCTCTGTTTGGGAAACTGAGGAAAAAGGACTGGGAGCGCAGCCATGTTCATGGGTTGCCATACGTCATTGCAATAGCTGACTTCCATGGTCCACAGACCCTGACTTGGTCCGGACCGGCACTGTCCACTTATTTGTTCGGGTTGGAAGTCCAGTTCGACCGTGCTTCCGACGGAAGCTCACCGTGGCACTATCAGCCAATTGAAAAGCATATGTGGAACGACAAGCAAATCCCGTCGTGTTTCTTTAACCAGCCGGATGCTGAGAACGTATCCGCCGTACTGTTCACGAACGCCGGAACTCTGGCGAAGTTCAACAGGATGGGTGCCCTCGCCGACTTTGGCGATCCAAATGTCCGAATGATCCGGCAGGGAACAATGCTAAATCCGGAGACTGAGTCCACTACGCCTATTGAATTCACAATCGACATCGACGACCCTGAATACGGCGAAGGATGGGCGGACGAACTGCAGGTTTTTCACAACCCGAACGCTGTTTATGCGTTAGATCGAGATTTATTTCCAAAGGCGACACATCATCTTCTTGAGGATGGCCAGATAAAGTCATACTCTCGGCCATATAAAGTGCTCCAATCCGTTACGCGAACCGATGTGTTGACGACACGCTGTGAGAGATTCGGCGGGTAAGTGCATCTTTCGATTGCCTCTGTTGAGTGATAGAACCGAATATTACGTGCTGTCTCACTTTGTAAACATCGACGAGGGCCTTTATTTCCAATCAAGCGAAACAGGAGGAAACAGAAATGCCTGGCAAAATACACCGCTTCTTGAATCTCCATAGCGCAGTGTTCCTACTTGTCGGCGCGTCGTCGGGTGCTACCACTAGCCACATTACAGGAACCATAGATTCAAACGCGGCCTTAGGTCTTCTGGGCGTAATCTTCGGAAGTATTCTTACGGCATTTATAAGTTGGCTTATCGCTAAAAAGAATCGAAAACTGCAGTGGGCGCTCGCCGCGCTGGACAAACGTCTGGAAGTCCAGCAGGCGGCTTACAGTGAGTGGAAGAAGATCATGGGCGCCGTTTGTGGTGGAGACGAAATATTAAAAACAGTCCTCGAAGCCGAAAAATGGTGGAATAAAAACTGCTTATATCTTGATCCAGTGTCTAGGGAGGCATTTCGTGAGTGTGTTTTTTGTGTGTTCAAGTATCAGGAGTATCTAGAAAAAACTCACTATACGGATGTCAGGAAAAAGAAGAGGGAAATTTGGAACACAATAATGAGGCCGGGGCGGACCCTTCCAGAAGGCGTGACATTGCGTCATTTCGAGAAAAAGGAACTCAGTCCCGAACACGCAAAGGAACGAGAGTGATTCAGGCCCGTAGCGAACGACAAGCCGACCAAACCGAAGTATACACGCTCTCAATGACGCCCTTCCAGGCAACTCAGCTATGGTAAAACTGCGCAGGTACCAACGTGACCTGTCGAGACAGGTCCAAGATACCTTGGATGAAAACGGCAAAGCGCGGGTGATGATGCAGTTGCACACCTGCGGACGAAGGTCGGTATGGCTGACACATCGCAGAACACATACCCATCAAACCTGAAACATTTTCACGGATGCCCACGTTCCGACGATAAAGGCAGGCTGAAACCCCCCACCGGCGCGCCTGCGGGCTGGCGCCCTTGGCTTGCCGACTCCCTCTCAAGGGGGGAGTGACGGCGAAGTAGTACCTATTGACTTCTAATCCTGGGCGTGCTTATAGTTTGATGTCTCCCCTTAAGAGGAAGGAGCCATCGGCATGCCAAAGAAATACGTTGTGCGTCTGAGTCCCGAAGAACGTGAGTGTCTGGAGGATCTGGTAAACAAAGGCAAGACGCAAGCCTACCGAATCCGGCACGCCCACATCCTCCTGAAGGCGGATGCGGAGGGTCCGGCGTGGCTGGATCGTCAGATCACGGAGGCCTTTTCGTGCAATCGGTCTACGGTTGAGAACATCCGTAAGCGTTATGTGTTGAGGGGCCTGGAGTCGGCCCTTGACCGAAAGAAGCGCGCGCATCCACCCACCGAGAGAAAGCTGGATGGGGCCAAGGAAGCCCGCTTGATCGCGTTGGCTTGCAGTGAACCCCCAAAGGGGCGTAAGCGGTGGACGCTGAAGCTGTTGGCCGATGAGCTTGTGGCCCTCGAGGTCGTAGACAGCATCTCCTACCGAACGGTGCAGAGGACGCTAAAAAAAACAAGCTTAAGCCTCACCTGAGAAAGTGCTGGGTGATCCCGCCCGAGCGGAACGCCGCGTTTGTCGCCGCGATGGAGGATATCTTAGACGTCTATCAACGGCCGTATGACGCCTCGAGGCCCGTGGTCAATATGGACGAACACCTGGTACAATTGGTCAAGGAGACGCGGTTTGGGGTCGCAACACGTCCTGACAGCCCCCAACGCTTTGACTACGAGTATGAACGGAACGGAACCGCCGTGAACTTCATGTTCACCGAAGCCCTTTCGGGCTGGCGCAAGGTGAGCGTAAGACAACGCAAGACCGCACGGGACTGGGCACACGAGATCAAGGCGCTTCTGGATATACACTACCGGGAAGCCGAAACCGTCGTGTTGGTGTGTGATAACCTCAACACGCACAAGCCTGCGGCACTCTACAAGGCCTTCCCACCCGAAGAAGCGCGACGGCTGGCCAGGCGTCTCGAAATCCACTACACACCCAAGCACGGGAGCTGGCTCAACATTGCAGAGATCGAACTGAGCGTCTTGAGCAGCCAATGCTTGAAGGAACGCATCCCCGATATCGAATCCCTCAAAGAACAGACTTCCGCCTGGATGAACGATCGCAACAACAAATGCCAGACCGTCGATTGGCGGTTCACGACCGACGATGCTCGCATCAAACTGAAAAGGCTGTACCCAGACTACGCCGAAATTTAGGCGTCAATGGGTAGTAGCGCAAACTGTTAGTTTGCGCATTGCAAGCGACTACATATCCACGTCACTCCCCTGGGAGCGCGGGCGTCCCGCCCGCACAGATGGCCTTCGGCTGCGGCGGGAGCATGAAACGAGTCGAGATCCATCAGGTACGTGACACTTAGCCGATGATCTGCTTTTCGAGCGGACCAACGGAAAGACAATACATAATTCAGGTAATAAAAGGAGATCTCAGCATCCCCGAATCACATATGGGAGGTTGTTTCTGATGAAGAACCCGCGCGATGAACTTCGATGCTATTTCAACAGGCTGATTTCTCGCTATCAAAACATCATAAGCCTGGACCAGCAACTGAAAAGCATCGCGGCATGGGACTCGAACTCACAGTCGCTTGACAACATTGAAGCCTTCAACCTTGGTCACTATTTCTTCCAGCATGCCACGTACAGTATATGGCGGATTTTTCTCGTCGAGTTGTCAATGTTTCTCTCTAATAATGAGGACAGGTCGCTCGTTGACTGGCTGAAAAAGGCCAGGAAACACGCTGGGTCTATAATGCAGACAGGAGACTATTCAACGCATTCCGTTAATGAGCCAATGAAAACCGACCAATATCGCGACATAATTGACTGTCAGATCGCTCAACTGCACGAGAACGAGAATGTCATAAACCGGATTAAGGCGCACAGAGACAAAGCGATAGCTCATTTGGACAGGAAGTACTTCGACAATACGAATTCGATTGAACGCGATTATCCATTAAATGACCATGAAATTGACGATCTCATGGAGACTGTGGACGGCATCTTGCGAAAGCACTACAGATGTCTTTTGGGTGCAAGTGTAAACCTGGAAGTCCAGAGCTTTCAGAATCTCGATACGGTATTGACATACGCACGGGCATGGATGCGGGTACGTTGCGATTTCAGCCTCATTGAAAAGGGCTTCCGACCTGTCGCCTATGTGCGGGACGACTACAAACCGACAAATTGACAATGACATGCGCGACATGAAGGGAGGCAACTTGATGAACAGGATGGAGCGGTTCGCGAACCGCCCGTGCGCCGCTGTAGGGGCGACCGTTCCCCTGGGAGCGCGGGCGTCCCGCCCGCACCGGCTTACCTGCCGGAAACGACCCTTCGCCTGGTAAGCGCGGAGGTGGGACGGGGGGACACGCGTGAGAGTATCACACCGTCAGATATCGGCGTCACCCTCAGGCTGGCTCAACTCACGCCGGACTTTAACGGAGACGGCAGGGTGGATTTCGGAGACTTTGTGGCGCTTGGAATGCACTTCGGCGCAAGCCGGGGCGACGCGAGGTACGACGCGAAGTACGATCTCGATCAGGATGGCACGATCGGATTCGGAGATTTCCTGATTTTCGGCCAGGAATTCGGTAGCGGAGCATAACGGAGCAAGCGTTCGGCCCCAAATGATGTGAGAATCGAGACGTCTACAGAGGTGTCTATCAATCAGTAGAAAGGAGCGACGATCCGTGGATCGCCCTCCTTTTATCAGTTGAAACCGGCTTTCGATTACGGACCCGCGGAGTAAATCAGCGATGTCTGCGCCATATTGTGGGCGACTCTCAGAGTCGCCGCTACGAATTCTAAATCGGCGCTGCGAGGGCAAGATGCCCTCGCTCCCAGGGGTCACAATACTGAAGGTTTGAGATATCGGGTGCCGAATCAAGATGAGTCCTGTTCCTGATCCAACACCTGAACAAATGCCTTGACGCCGGATACCTGGACCGCCGCGCGGTGCAACGCCTTGACTTGACGGATAAGGTATTGGGCAAAGGACGATTCGCGTATGAGATCCATAATGCCCTCCTTCAAGATGATGGCAGAGATGGTTTCCGGGCGCGTATACCAATCCGCTGAGTAACGACATGCCAGCCAGGTAATCGGCTCTTGCCGGCGAAACCATGGGGCGCTCGTACGCCGCGTGATGTATTGTAGGGGCGACCGGCCGGTCGCCCCTACATCTGTCAAGGCATCAGCGCATTGACGTCGCGACGCCGAATCGTGAAACGGGTATTGCTATTGCTCTCCTCATCATACAAGCGCCATTCGCTCTACAAAGGCATTTCCTTACTGGAGGGCGCCCGGAGCAGAGCGCGCTGATCCGTCCAGCGACACGGTTCGATGTTCCTCCGCGCGTGTCAGGCCAGAGGGTTATGAGCATCCTGTAAGGGTGTTCGCGCTATGCCTGTGGCAGGCCCCACGCCCAGTGGCGACTTTTGGTTCCTTTTGGTCGCTTCAAAAGGAACACGCCGTAGGCAGGGAAATTGGGGAAAGGGGATTTTGAATTAGATTCTTGGTTTTGCTTAAAGCTGATTGCCGACGGCTGACCGCCGTTAGCTGCTTTTTGTTGACTGCTGTCTGTCGTTTGGAATTCGCGGTGCAACGCCTTGAGACGTTGCGTGTCGTCAACCGCCGAAATGCGAGGATATCGACGGGCGGGCAGTACCTGCCTTCCAAGCGGGACTTGGCGCAGGCAGGGTTCCTGGCACAACGGCATCTGTATCTTATTACGGGGAGCACTGTATTGTTTACATCCTCCCATTCTTATTTGGTGGGCCTGGATGTCGACTATTTGCAATTCATGAAAATAAACGGAAGCTGACAGTGCGCCGTGGGAAGGCGCGGATCTCCAGTGGGTGAGAGTCCCAACCCGACAAGTGTTGCTACAGTCGGTAGCAACCGGAGCAGGGACGTAGGTAACGAAATCTCTGAAGCCTCCGGTGTAAAGGGTCGCAAGGCGACCCCGCGAGTATGCAGGCCGTAACGCGCAGTGAACGCTGAGCAGGCCTCGAAAACGTTAATGCGGGAGCCGACCCGATTGTCAGCCGGGGAAGGCCGCCGTCGTTGGAAAAAGACAGCAACGCGTGCATCCGACGGTCCCGCCGGGGTATTGGCGACGGCATGTATACAAAGGAGATCCATCGCAACACGGGAAGCCCCACCGGTGGTGTGTGTTTACCAACCGGACGCCCGTGAGGGACAGGCCGGGCCGTATGGGGTGGCGGACAGGCTCGTAGTACCTGTGATGCCGGGTAACGCCGGCGGAGGAAAGGGGCCTGACTTCGGATGTGCTTGCGAAGGGGACAACGGTCGGGAGAGTGGCGCAAGCCTATAACCTCCTTTAGAAGAAGACGAGGCGACTCCGGAACAAGCTTGGGCTTCAGGTGAAGCTGTCCGGGCAGCGCGGGCAGCGTGTGCCTGAAGGCGACGTCCGTCGGAGAGCCGGATGCGGGAAATCCGCACGTCCGGTTCGACGAGCGGGATGTGGAAACGGGGCATGGAGTGGCTATTGAGGCACCGCCAGACGAAAGGGGCGGAAAACAGACAGGCCACTCCTAAACTACCGCGCCACATCCCGACTCTACACTGCTCTTTCTGACCACTGGCCACTGTCCACTATTTACTGCTCCTGGTAATACCCTTTTCGCTTGACAGGATGTATCTCTTTGACGTATTTTTTTATACAGATCGGAGGCACGCCATGAATGGGAAAATCTTCAACGTAGACAATATGCGATTGGTACTTTTGCTATTGGCCATCTGGGGTCTGATATGGAACTTTTCCTCCGGAATCAATCAAAGAATAGACAGATTGGAAGATAAGATAGGCAGATTGGAAGATAAGATGGAAACGAAATTTGATGCCGTTGACAGGAAATTAGAAAGAATAGATGCACGCCTGGACTCCTTCGGGGAACGCATCGCCGCAAACGAAGCAAGACTCAAAGAATAAAAATCCAAGACTATTGATAACGTCGTCAACGGCCTGCCAGCAAAACACATTGGCAGGTTTTGTTATTCCCCCTCCGTTTCCCCGTAATCCTTGCCTCCATCCATCCATTTTCTTAAAATAGCAGACACGGACCGTTCGCTCAGGAGGTCAAACGGCGCGTGGATTTCGGACCGTTTTCTTGCTTTTTCCGGTAACAGGAGATTTCGATGCAGACCGATTTCGCGTTCGAGATGGGAACGTCGAATCTGCGATTCGGGCCCGGCGCCACCCGGGAAGTGGGTATGGACCTGTCCGAACTTGGAATCAGGCGGGCGATGCTGCTGACGGACCCCAACCTGGTGGACCTGCCCCCGGTGCGGACGGCGGTGGACGCACTGAAGCGCGAGCGCGTCGACTATGCGCTCTACGATCGGGTCCGCGTCGAGCCGACGGACGTGTCATTTCAGCATGCGATCGACTTTGCATTGGACGGAAATTTCGATGCCTTTGTCGCGGTGGGCGGGGGCTCCTCGATCGATACGGCAAAGGCCGCGAATCTGTATTCCACCTATCCCGACGATTTCTACGCGTACGTAAACGCGCCCATTGGAAGCGGCAAGCCGGTCCCCGGGGAGCTCAAGCCGCTGATCGCGATTCCGACGACCGCGGGAACGGGCAGCGAGACCACGGGAGTCACGATATTCGACGTCTCCGAAAAACACGTCAAAACCGGTATCGCGCACCGCCGTTTGAAGCCGACGCTGGGCATCGTGGATCCGGAGAACACGCGTACGATGCCGCCGGTTGTTGCGGCGTCCACGGGCCTGGACGTGCTGTGCCACGCACTCGAGTCGTATACGGCGATTCCGTACGATCAGCGACCGCTTCCCGAACGGCCGATTCTGCGGCCCGCGTACCAGGGCACAAATCCCATCAGCGACATGTGGGCGGTCAGGGCCATCGAACTGGTCGCGGAAAACATCGTGCGGGCCGTGGCGGATCCGGACGACGACGAGGCGCGGTCGAATATGATTCTTGCGTCGAGTATGGCGGGGATGGGGTTCGGAAACGCGGGCGTTCATCTGCCCCACGGGATGTCCTATCCCGTGTCCGGGATGGTGAGAAACTACAAGCCCGAGGGCATGGTGAGCGATCATCCCATCGTGCCTCACGGGATGTCGGTCTTCCTGAACGCCCCGGCGGCTTTTCGGTTTACCGGACCGGCCTGCCCCGACCGCCATCTGAAAGCTGCGGAATTGCTGGGCGGCGACGTATCCTCGGTCACGAATCCCGAGACCGAGGCAGGCGAGCTTCTGGCAGACCGCATTGTCGCGCTGATGAAGCGCCTTGAAATGCCGAATGGACTTTCGGCGATCGGTTTTACGGAAGCGGACGTGCCGGCGCTGGTCGAGGGTACGCTTCCACAGCACCGCGTGACGAAGCTGTCGCCGAGGCCCGCTGGCAGAGAGGACCTGGCGGCGCTGTTCTCGGACTCTCTGACGGAGTGGTAGCACACAAGGAACTCCAATGCCTACAACGGGATCACGAAGGTCGCAGGACGGTACCATTGAGCGGCCGGCCACATCTGCCGCCGATCATCTGCCACCGTTCCCCGAAGGATGGTACCTGGTCACAACCCGGCAGACCCTCCTTCGAGAGAAACTGATCGAGAAAACCTGGATGGGCGAGGAAATCGTCGCATGGTGCGACGAGGAAGGACGGATTTGCGTGGCCGACTCCATCTGCCCGCACCTGGGCTCTTCCCTGGGACCGGAGGTCGGCGGCAAGGTACGCGGGGGACGCCTTGTCTGTCCGTTTCACGGCTTCGAATTCGATACCACCGGTCAATGCATTGCGACGCCGTACGCTCCGGCCGCAAAGGCCGCCAGACTGCAGATCTACGAAACCAGAGAAATCTTCGGCATGGTCTTCGCCTGGTTCGGGAGCGGCGGCCGCCCTTCGCACTGGGATCTTCCGGATGAACCGTCCGCCGGCGCCGAGTGGAGTGAATTGGGATTCCGTCGACTCCGCTTTCGCGGCCATCCCCAGGAAACGGCTGAGAACTCCGTCGACGTGGGACACCTGCGCTACGTTCACGGATACGACAACGTAAATCCGGTTGGTTCGGTAACGGTGGACGGCGCCTACCTCAGGAGTCGTTTCGACTTCAGAAGCGTTCGCAGAGTCCTGGGTGTAAGGGTCTTCGAGTACGAAGTCTCGGCTGTCGCCCACATCCACGGACTGGGCTACTCTTTCGTCGAGATCCACGAGAAAACCATCGATATGCTCGCGAGATTGTGGGTCCTTCCGACACCGGTTGACGGCGACGTCATCGATCTCGTTCTGGCCGCCCAGCTGAGGGAATTACGTAAACCCCGACGGTTCGTCTCGGGCCTTAGGTTCCTGCCCTTGACGTTGCGGAACAAACTGATGAACCACGTTCTTCTGTCACAGCAGAAACAGGACGTGCTGCAGGACGTGGCGATCTGGGAAAAGAAACGGCACCGGTCGCCCCCCAGGCTGTGCCGTTCCGACGGCCCCATCGGCGCCTACCGCCGCTACTGCCGGCAGTTTTATCCCGGCGGTTGTTAGCTATTAGCGGTTAGCTTTCAGCCAGAGGCAGAAACGTTAAAGACACCGACCCACCCACCGCAGCGCAAACTGTCATTTGGTGCGAAGAACTGTTTCTTCTGCTGCTCAGCGAAGCATCGGTAAAATTTCATGGCTCTTCATTTGTCAACGTTCATCCCGTACCCGCGATTCTTCGCATGAATCCCGGCATTTCAACGGTTTTCCGTCGCCTTCAGCCCCTCGCCTTCCTGAATCCCCAGCCATACATGATACCCCCGTAGTAGTTGAACCACCGTTTTGCCTCTGAATCGTCGAAGGGGTAATCCGCTCCGATCTGTATTGCAGTCGCGAGCCCGCTCACAAAGCACGTCTCCTGGCTGTTGACCAGCGTATGGGCGCCGCAGTGCCAGGTCCGTTTCCTGCCCTGGATGAAGCGGAACAACGGAACGATCCATGCAACGTGGCGCACATCGTGGACAATGTGCTGAAACCACCACCTGCCGATGATCTCTCGTTCATCAATCCGGCTGATCGGGTTGTAGGTCACCAGACAGGGCCTGTCGGACCGGTTCGCCCACGGTTGCTGGTTGTGCATGATATACGTGATTTCATAGTTGTCCGGTCTGGCGCCGTATTGTTCGATGTGATTGCTCCGCGTTGTGAGGGGTTTCACCTCGTTATCCGGAAGGACTGTGGCATCGGAGTGGACGATCGTATGGTTGTGGAGTTCGCTCTCGTATCGTATTGAGGAAAGAATATAGCGCTCCAGCATCGAGGGTCTGTTGAGCATCATCAGTGTCTGGTTCGCATTGCATGCGAAAATCACGTCGTCAAACGTCTCCTTAACACCGTTCTCGTCCTCGACCACAACCTGGGACGACCCGCGGAACACCTTCCGGACAGGACGGTTAACGTGAATCCTGTCCCGGAAGCCGGCGGCCAGGTTCTCGTAGATGCGTCGCGTTCCCTGATCCCACGTCTGCATGGGCGTGGCGGTCTCGATATTGAAGAAATCGAGATATCTCGAGAAGAGCGCCGCAGGCATATCGAACACATTGGTCGCCATCAGGAAGTTGACGAACATGGGCTTCAGTACCTTATACCTGAAGTCCCCGGAAAACCCGGCAAAGTTCAGGACCGTCTCCATGCTGACGTAATTGAACGGATTGAGGGCATTCAGGAACGTTGACCGGGAGCGAGTCAGCCTGCCAAACCCATGCAGTCGCGTCAGAAGCCGCTGGAACTTTGCAATCTCGAATTGCAGTTCGTCTCTGATGTCGGAGTCGAAATCGTGCGCATAGGTGCCGCCGCGGTACTTCACGCTGTAATTGAATCTGGTATCGATCAGATCGATGCCGAACGACTCCATCAGCAGCAGGATGTGCCGATATACCGATGGAATACAGGCAGTGACGGAAATGTCGAAGGGAATGGCGGCGCCGTCATCCTGCGGCATATCGACAGTGATCGCATTCCCGCCGATCCGGTCCTCAGCCTCGAAAAGCCGGAAATCGAACCGGTCCGGGTGGTGATGCAGCGCCCACGCGGCCCCCAGACCCGATATGCCTCCGCCGACGATGGCGATGCGCCGTGGCATTGTCCTTTCTCCCTCAGGCGGGCAGGTCAGTGTCGAAGGTGAAGTGGGCGGGGAAGGAGGTTTTCGCCGCTACCAAGCCGGCGACGGCGCAGTTCAAATGCCAGCCGGGCACACATTGTCGAAATAGCCGGTCGCCTCGTTGAGAAGCATCAGGATGAGCTCGTCGACGAGGCAGCAGGCTCCCCTCGGGGAAGCGCTTTCCGCCCGGGCGTCAATCTCTCTGCCGTGTCAGTCATCAGCCTTCTCCTCCCTGCGTTTGGACCGGGGACGCGCCGGGCCCGGAATGGCCGCGTGAAGCCCTCGGACGCAAGTGGACGGCGAAGAGAGCGGGAACGACCATCATCGGTACGGTGGTGACAAAGAGAATGCCGCAACCGAGCGATGCGGCAAAGGTAATCAGGGACTGGGCCTGAATGGCGTCGTTCGAGGATGAGGAGCGTGAAGCCGAGGAAGGTGGTCACGGAAGTGAGCATGATCGAACGAAAACGCCCCTTGGCGTCCTCGATGATCGCAGAGTTCCCCGGGGATGAGGTTCCCGCGCGAATTCGCGTCAGGCGGACTAAAGAGGCTTACGAGCCAGGAAACAGTACAGGGGCGTAAAGATACCCGCCTTGCCGCCCGAGATATAAGCCTCCGCAGTCCGGTCCAGGAGTCGGACGACTTCCGCAGAGCCCTTCGGAAAAAGCCGCAGTACTTCAGCCAGCTTCGATCCTGCGATGACCGCTTTGCGGCCCCACGGAAGCCTGCGCATGGCGTTCCCCAACGTCCCATGGCGACTCTCCATGGGTTGATACCAAGGTATGGAGGGTCCAGGTCCTTCCTGAACGTCCCTGTCCATCGCTTCCATCACGTGGAATCCCGCGGCTTCGAGCGCGTGGTTGACTTCTCCGAAGGTCGCGACGTCCTTCAGCGCAATGCCGCGCATGAAATCCCGCTTGATGACCCGGTGCCGGTCGTCCTTCGGATTGAACTGGTCCGTCAGACACATTTCCTGACCCCAGAACAGGGCCCCGGGTTTTAGCACGCGGTATACCTCCTCGAAGGCTCGTTGCTTGTCCGGCGCATGGCACGTTGACTCGATGGCATAACCCCGATCGAAGGTGTCGTCCTCGATTGTGCTCATGTCCATGAAGCTGCACGTCTCGAAATCGACCATGTGTTCGAGCCCCGACTCGGCGATCAACCTCTTCGCCTTTTTCAACTGAATCTCACTGATGTTGATTCCCACGACCTTGACACCAGCCTCACGGACAACGCGGAGCATGGGGGCGCCGACTCCACAACCAACGTCGACCACCGTCATACCCTGTTGCAGGTCCAACTTGGAGATCATCACCCGCTGATGCCGGACGATGGACTCCTCCAGACTCTGATGAGGCGTAAGGGGCGCGAAGTGCAGGGACTCGGCCCAGCCCCACACCATTAACCCGCTGCAAAGGTCGTAATAGTTTTTCACTGTTTCAGTGTGATCGTACCCGGCCGCGCCAGCGGGTTCCGGCGCCGACCGCTCGAGCCAGCCGTCGAAGTGTCGCACTCGATGCGCGACGCTCGATCCCCGGAACGCTTCTCTCAGATCTCTCGACAGTTTGCCCAGGCGCATTTGGTGGTTCCCAATGGCTCCACAAAGAGTTATCTCGTCATATGGACAGTTCCCGTCTCTGCTCGGCGATGCGGAACTTCAGCTTCTTGCTCGGTTTCAGCGACGGAAACGGACTGAAACGGAGCTTGTACTTCGCCGGCGACACCTCAATCGTAAAGTAGTGCGCCAGCATCAGCAAATTGGCCGCCAGGTGCAACTCCATCCACCGGGCGCCGAGACACGTGTGCGTGCCCAGCCCGTACGGGGCGTACCCGGGACTGCGATGCTCATGGCGCGGGGCCAGGTAGCGGTCAATGTCGAACTTGCAGGGGTCGGGAAAGACTTCGCTCATGTAATGTGTGGCGGTCATGGCGACGTGGATCCGCGCCCCCACGGGCAGCTCGTAGTCCTCGACCACGCAAGTATTCATCACGTTCCGCATGGACATGGAGACGATTGGGTACATGCGCAGACACTCCATGAGGAAGCGGTGCGTCACGTCGATGTTGGCTGGGGTGAAATCCTCTCTCTCGGGGTCGCCCTTCGCGAACAGGGCATCTGCTTCGGCCCGGATTCTGGCGTAGAGGTCGGGCTGCGACGCCATGGCATAGACTACGAGGCTGAACGTATCGCCTAGGTACACGCTGGCAATCAAGGCCGCGGAAAAGGCGAAGAGCAGGTTGGACTCCGGAAGAAACTGCGGGTCCCTCGCGTGCAGGCTGAGGTAATCGTCCACGAGGTCCCGCGGGCTGTCCGCCCGTTGGGCGGGGGTATGGATACCCTGGATCCGCTGCATCAATGTGTCCAGGGCTTTCGCCCGGCGTCTCATGCCCGGGGTGTTCAGCGCGAATCGGGGCAGGAGCTTGGCGATGTGCACGCTGAGGGCACGTTCCTTGTAGGCCATCAGGTCGCCCATGAGGTCCTGGGTATCGACGCTGAGGAACAGTGGCGAGAGCTGGGCGTTCACCATCTCCCGGCACATGGACGTGGCGCGGTAGGAGTCCCCAACCGTCAAGCTGGCCATGTACTCACGTCCATGATTGTAGAGCTGGTCCAGCTGCCCTCCCAGCCTCCCGGCGGAAAAGGCCGGCGACAAGAACTTGCGAAGCCGGAAATGATCGGCGCCGTCCAGGGCGGGCAGGACGCCGGACGCGCCGTAGACCTTCTCGAAGTCGCTGAAGTAGTCCCTGACTCTCAGGTACATTCGCCCGCGCTTGTGCACCCAGCGGTTTGTCTCGAGTCCGGCCAAGAAGATCATGGGCTCCGAAAAGGGAGGACGGATCTGGAACACCGGACCGTACTCCTCCGCCAGGCTCCCGAAGAGGGCGTTCAGATTGCCGTCTCGAACGTGCGGGTTCATCAGCAGTTTGGGTAGCGAAACCGTCGGAATCTTCCTGGTAAGGGGTGGACGTTGAAGGGCCGGGCCGGTGAGGTTCTGAGAGACCGCAGCGGCCAGGGAGCGGCCGATCGGAGTCAAATTGCAGATGAATTCGATGCGCTCCTCCGCCTCGTCGTCGAGTTGGTAGATGAGTCGAAAGACATCGCACGTATTGACGAGACCGATGACGAGGACGTCCCGCGGATGGGGGATCTCATTCTCGAAGATCGCGCGGCTGATCCGCGATTTTATGAACTCACCGGGTGTGGCTTCCTCGGAACTGCCCACCACTCTCGTCCAGGCGCCGCCGCGAGCCAGCGTCCAGAACTCGCCGTCGTGGTACTCCAGAATCTTCAGGTCGACCAGGTGGTCCAGGGTCCAGTCGATGACGGACTCCGCGCGGGAGGCGAGACGTTCTACCCAGTACTGAGCGTTGTGTTGAACCGGCTCCTCCGCGATTTCCTTCAGGCTGGTGTCGAGGATGGAGTTGCCCGTTTCCGTCGGATCCACGAGGAAGAGCGACTCTATGTCCGTGTCGATCCGCGACAGGAGGGAGAGTTCCGCCAGTACGGCGCCGGCTACGGCACAGTTCAGATGCCAGCCGGGTACCTGATGAAAATACCCGTTCTCCTCGTTGAGGAGCATCAGGATGAGCTCATCGTGCAAACACAGCGTCTCGGTCGCCCGATCCTCGTTCTTGACAGCCATCGGCCTTCGCCTCCCGTCAAAATCTCGGTCCCGCAAAGCCATTTACCGTTGATGCGCCTCTAACAAATATAACGATCATCGTTGATGGGGCAAGTCTTAATCGTAACAAAAACAATGTCAAAGGCGGGCAACCACAAGGGTTGTCCCTACAAATTGCGACACTTGCGCGGATTTCGCTCAATCCCGCACGGGAACCAGATGCAGACGGATGGCGTAGCGTGCGGGCACGACCATCAGCAGAATTGACGTGGCGATGACGATGCCGAAACCGAGCGACGCCGCGAAGGGGACGAGGAACTGCGCAGGATGACGCCGACAACATCCTCATGCGCCTGCGTCGGCCTTCCTCGTCGCGCCAGGCGACGATGTCCTCCCCCAGCCAGGTCTTATCGATCAACTGCTTCCGGAGAAGGGAATCCCGGGTTGCGACGAAATACCGCCCCTCGGGGAATGCCGGCAGCTCATCCATTCGATTCAAGGCAGGCAGTTGGGAGCTCTTGGTTTGCATGTCGGAGATCCTGTCTCAAGCCCGCATATCCTGTCAGGGACATGCGAGTCCCTTTGTGAATACCCCAACGGCAAGTCCGGCGGAAATGACCATGAGATTACCTATTCGATAGAGGGGTTGGAGAAGTCGAGACATGAGCATTATATTCAATTCTTGTGGCGAATGGCCTTTAAGCCTGCCTTTGCAATCGCGAAACCTCCTCCTAATGCACCCGCTATAGGAGTTGGTATTCCCGCTAGAACACCCAGTGCAAATCCTTTGGCAAGTGCTGAACCAGTATCCTCTTCAGCCGTGGGTTTTTGCACGAGGAATACACCAATTCCCGTAAATGCAAAGGCGATTAAACAAATGAGCGGAGTTGCCAGGCCGAACGATATGGCGTTAGCTCCAAAAAACGCACCATCTACGGCAATCAAAAGCACCCCACTAAGCCAGTGGATCTCGCGTCTATTGTCTCTACCGTCGTTCATAGTTCCTCCTGTGTGGTGTCATCTCGGTTCGAGACGATCGATGCGCCCTTCCTGGAAGTCCACTTCCAGCCAAGGGTCGGCCGTGTCGCGGCGGAACTGGTAGAGTTGGGCGAGCATCTGAGCGGCTACCTCCTGCAAGTCGGGGTCGTCATTCCGATCGCCAGGAACTGGCGTGGCCAGCCTCTGGTCAGTCTGGCCACGGCGGTCAACCTGATCGGGCGGACGACCACGAACCAGGGGCTTCGGGTGCGGGCGGAAATCGACAAGCGATCCTATCCCAAGGGCGTGGTCGTCAAGGACGAGCAAATGGAGCGGATCGATCTCTCGCCCCATGAGTTTCACGGGGACTGAAACTACACGATCCGCCCCGCATCGGCCCGCCGTAGTGAATCATCTGATTCGTGACAATGCCTTACCCTGCCCCTTGGGTGTGTTCGGCGCCTTGACAAGAGGGCCAAAAGGCGCCTCATTGCAGACTATGTTCGTATAGCGGGCATCGCGGCTCTGATGACCGTCACGGCGCGAACCGCACGGAGGAGAACCATGCGCCTGCCATTTCGGAGGTTGTCCGCCCTTCTCCGCGCCGGGACCACCCCGGCGCCGACGAGCATCCGGTTCCGGAACGACTGGAAATGGGAGGGACCGGCCGCGCCGCTGCTGATGGCGCTCGACCGCGGCTGGTACGCCGAGGCCGGCCTCGACGTCGCCGTGGACACCGGAATGGGCTCGCGGGAGGCGATCCCTCGGGTGGCCCACGGCGGCAACTGGCACCTGGGCTCCGCGGACATCAACTCGCTCATCAAGTTCCGGGACCGGAACCCCGACCTCCGCCCCACCGCCGTCATGATGGTCTACAACGAGCCGCCGTTCGCGATCATCGGCCGCAAGTCGCTGGGCGTGACCGCGCCGAAGGACCTGGAAGGCAAGATTCTCGGCGCCGCGGCGTCGGACGGCGCCTTCGCGCAGTGGAACACGTTCGCGAGGGCGAACGGCATCGACGCCTCCAACGTGACCATCGAGATCATCGGCTACCCGGTGCGCGACGCCAGTCTCGCGGCGTGCGACATGCTCGCGGCCGGCAGGGTGGACGCCGTCGCCGGCTACTCGTTCTCGTCGCTCCTCTACCTGAAGGCGAGAGGCGTGAGCGACGAGGACATCTCGCTCATCCGCATGGTCGAGCACGGCCTGGACCTCTACGGCAACGTCATCATCGTCAATCCGGAGTTCGCGCAGGCCAACCCGGAGGCGGTGCGAGCGTTCGTGGCGGTCACGGTGCGCGGGTACCTGGAGACCGCGAAGGACCCGAAAGGCGCGGTCAAGCACGTGCTGAACCACAACGACACGGTGCGCGAGGAGGTGGAGCTGGAGCGGATCGAGATGGCGCTCATGCAGAACATCATCACCGACGAGGTGCGCGCGAACGGGTTCGGTGCGGTCGACATGGAGCGCCTGGAGCGATCGATCGACCAGATCGCGGAAACCTACGGGTTCACCAACCGGCCGGAGGCCGCCGACGTGTTCGACCCGCAGTATCTGCCGCCGAAGGCGGAACGAATGGCGCCTTGAGGACATTAGCCATGGAGCCGTCCCCATCAGCGTATGCCGAAGGGTATGCCAGGGCGCGTCGTCACGATCAGGCGGCGGCCGACAACTACGTCAGGCACACCACCATCGGCGACCCCATGCTCGACCCGATCATGGAAGAGCTCTCTTCGCTGTCTCCCGCCGTTATGCACCAATTCATCTGGGCGGGCATCGAGCAGCAGCATGACGTTCTGCGCAAGGCGCCGCAGGTGCTGCGCGACTTCTTCCAGGCTCTCGACGAGCCTCCTCCCTGGGTCGATCACGATACCTTTCGTCCTGGGGTTCGCGCCTTCCACGAAAACGTGGACCTCATGCTCGTCGCGTTCGTCACGGGGGTGCTGATCGAGGGCTTTTCCACGCTAATCGCCAAGTCCTTCAACATCACCGGGCGAACGGCCAGGACCAAGAGGCGCCTCCAGCAGAACAACCGCCAGTTGATGGACGTATTCTATCCCGGCGGCCTGCAGCGGGAGAACGACGGATGGAAGTTGTCCACGCGCGTTCGCTTCGTCCATGCTCGAATCAGGGCATTGCTGAGCAAGTTCGAGGAGTGGGATTACGGAGCCTGGGGTACGCCGATCAGCGCAGCCCACCTCGGGCTCGCCATCTCCATCTTTTCCCAGCGCCTGCTGGAATACGCGCTACGGGTCGGCGGACGCTTCACCGAGGAAGAAAAGGAGAGCGTGCTCGGTGTCTGGCGCTACAGCGGCTATCTCATGGGGATCCCCGAAACCATCCTCTACACCACCGGCGCCGAGGCCAAGAAAATCTACGAGGTCGGATTCATGTGCGAGCCGCCGCCGGACGCCGATTCGATCGCCGTGGCGAACGGGTTGATCCGGGCCATCCCGTCGGTTGCGGAGGTGACGGACCCGGCCGAAATAAAGAGCGTGACCAATTTGGCCTACCGACTGTCGAGAGCCCTCATCGGAAACCGGCTCGCCGACCAGTTCGAGTATCCGAATACGCCCGTCATCGGGATGTTGTTCTTCTTCCGGATGAAGCAACGCATTCTGCGAATGCTGAAGGGCGGGAAATCGGTGAGACTGGACAATTTTTCCCAGCTTCTCCAGATCTCCGCGTATGACGATTACGGGTTGGCCTACGAGCTGCCCGACCACGCAAAGCACTCCATGTCGAGTCGGTGGTGAGGGTCACAACGATGATTTCTCCCGACCGCTACAGCGCCGCCCTTCACGTCTACAAACTTCGGCCGAGTAGTGGTGCATGCTCATGACGCCCACCATCTCTTCGCCAGTCTCGAGGAGCCTGGCGACCCGGGTGAGAGCGCCCGGCCCCATCAGGTCCGTTTCCTGACGAGGGGGTCCCGGCATCCTCTCGAATCCGCTCTGCGGACGTGACCTGCCGCACGTCCGAAAGGCGTTCGTTTGCGTTACCGGACACGAACCAGGCGCAAACGGATCGCGTAAAGCGCAGGAATGATCATCATGAGTATAGCCGTCGTCAATAGAATGCCGCAGCCCAGCGATGCGGCAAATGGGATCAGGAACTGGGCCTGGATTGCGCGTTCGAGGATGAGGGGCGTGAAGCCGAGAAAGGTTGTCACGGAAGTGAGCATGATCGGACGAAAGCGGCCTTTGGCGCCCTCGATGATCGCGGTTCGCGCCGGGGCCCCGTCCCTGAGTTTCTGATCGATGAAGGTGATCATGACCAGGGAATCGTTCACGACCACCCCGCTCAGACCGAAGATGCCCATGAAGGATACCGCGCTCAAGGCCACGCCCAGGACCCAGTGACCCAGGATCACCCCGATGAACCCGAAGGGGATGACGGCCATGATGACGAAGGGTTTGGTATAGGAGCGGAGGGGGATGGCGAGGAGCGCGAAGATCATGATCAGGGCGATGGCGAACCCGCGGTACAGGGCATCCAGGGACTCGAGCTGCTGTTGCTGCTCCCCTCCGAAGCTGTACGTCAGGTCAGGGTTCCCGGCGGTCAGGTCCGCGAGGATCGAATTGGCCAGGACGTCGTTGGCTTCGTTGCCGGAAATCACCGAAGCATCGACGTCCGCCGAGACCGTGACGACGCGCTGACCGTCCTTCCGTCGAATGGCCGGCGCCGACATTTCCGATCTCATCTCGGCGACGCTGGTTATCGGAACCTCGGCCCCGTTCGGCGTGCGGATCAGATACCCTTCGATATCCGTGATGGCGTTCCTCTCGTCGGCGGGCAGCCGCACGTAGGCGCGTACCTCTTCCCGGCCGCGCTGCACCCGGACCGCCTCCACGCCGAAGAACGCGGCGCGCGCCTGCCCGGCTAACTCGTCGAGCGTGAGGCCCAGAGTCCGCGCTTCCGGCCGCAGCTCGAACTGTACTTCCGGGATGCCCGGGGTATGATCCGAACGGATGTCATAGACGCCTCCCACTTCGCGGAGACCGTCGACTACGGAATTCGCAATCCGGGCGAGGCGCTCCGGGTCCGGATGAGTCAGCACGGCTTCGACCGGATTGCCCAGGTCGAAGACCTCGCTGCTGAAGGTGATGCCGCGCGCGTAGGGCAGCACACCCACCTCCTCCCGCCATGCCTGCACGACCTCTCCGGTGGAGATCTGTCTTTGCTGCGCGCCCAGGAGCTTGAATTCGATGGTGGCGATATTGGCTTGCGGATTGAGGGTGGGGGACGGATTGAGCCCCCCCTCGAGTCTCGATCCCTGTCCGACGGTCACCGTTACGCCCGTCAACAGCGGTGGCGCATCCTCGGGCCTGGCGCGCGAAAGTCGTTCGATGACCCGGCGCCCCGCCGCCTCAAGTTCCCGGGCCACTTCATAGGTCCTCGAGGCGGTGGTCCCGTCGGGCATCTCCAATTTAACCGTCGCAAAGTCGCCTTCCCCCTCGTCGGCCAACGTGGTCGGGACGATTCCCGCCGGGATCAGGGAAATACTCAGCACGAGCATTCCCACGGCCCCCGCTATCGTCACAGCGGGCTGGTCCGTCGCGAATTGCAGCGCCCGGTCCAGGGGGCCTTGCACGAACCTGTTCAGCAGCGCGTTTACACGGCCCTGGATGCGGGTGAAGAACCGGTCGAAGGCATTTTTCGGCTTCCATTTCGGTCCGGGCAGGTGGGAAAGGTGGTTCGGCAAGATCAGCACCGATTCGATCAGTGAAACCAGCAGGATGGCGATCATGATGATCGGTAGCGCTCGCCAGACCTCGCCGATGCCGCCGGGAATGAACAGCAACGGGACGAAGGCCACCACCGATGTGAGCACCGCGAACGTCAACGGCACCTTGATCCGGCGTACGCCGCGGATCGCGGCCGTCAACCCGGGTGTTCCACGACTGCGTTCGTATTGAATGTGCTCGGCCACGACGATGGCATCGTCGACGATGACCCCAATGGCGAGGACAAAGGAGAAAAGGCTGATGGTGTTGATCGCCACGCCGAATACCATCATGGCGGCCAGGGCGCCGATACCCGAAACGGCGAGCCCCACGGCAACCCACAGCGCAAGCCGGATCTCCAGGAACAGACTGAGCGCGATCAGCACCAGCAACAGGCCCAAGATTCCGTTCTTGAGGAGAAGACCAACGCGTTCCTCGTAGATTTCGGAATCGTCATTCCACAGGGTGACGCCCACGCCGTCCGGCAATGCCGGGATCACCTCGCTCGCCAGGTGCTCGCGGACGGTCGTGGCGACGTCCATCACCTGTTCGCCTTCCGCCCGGTACACCTCCACGAAGACGGCGGGCCGGTTCTGATGCCGCACGATCAGGTCGGCTTCCTGGAAACCGTCGCGGACCTTGGCGATATCCCCGAGGCGCAGGACGGTGCCGTCACGGCCGCTGAGAAGGACGATCTCCTCGAAGTCCTGCTGATCGTAGTTCTGGCCGAGGGTCCGGACGCGCACCTGGGACTCCCGGGTATTGATACTTCCGGCGGACAAGTCCAGGGAACTGCGTCGAACCGTGTTCGCGACGTCGTTGAGCGTAAGTCCGAGGGCTCTCAACCGATGAAGCGGAACTTCGATGGAGATTTCGTAATTCCTGACGCCGCTGACAGCCACCTGGGACACGGAAGGAAGCGTCTTGAGTTCGTCCTCGATCTGGTTCGCCAGTTCCTTCAGCGAGCGCTCGGCCACGTCCCCGTAAACAATGAGCCGCATCATACTCTGGCGATTGTTCATCTCCCAGAACAGAGGGCGTTCGGCGCCGCCAGGGAACGTCTGTATACGATTGACCGCAGACTCGATATCGTCCACCGCCCGGGCCATGTCCGTATCGTAATCCATCTGAACCCGCACGGAGGCCATGCCGGGCGCCGCTACGGACTTGACCGCTTTCACGTTATCCAACCCGCTGACCTGATCTTCGATCTTGACGATGATTGACTCCTCGATCTCCTCCGGCGTAGCGCCGGGATAGGCCATCGAGACTTCGACGTGATAGAAGGCGGTCGTCGGCCACGCCTGCCGCTCCAGGCCGGTCAGCGACACCAGCCCGAAAGCGACAATGGCGCACATCAGCAGATTGGCGGCCACCCTGTTGCTCGCCATGTAGGCGATCGGGCCGGGAGGTTCTTTATGGGTATTGCCGTTATCGGTACTCATGTATCCGTACTCATGGGGTCTGGTCGACTTCCGTCTGGACACGCATGCCTTCGGTGGCAAATAAGATCCCGCCGGTGATTACCGCCAGACCGTGTTCCAATGAACCCGTCACGAACACTTCATCGTCGGCACGCTGCAATACGCGAACCGGAACGAGCTTCACAACGCCGGCTTTCACCATCCAGACCTCGTTGCCCGGTTTCAGCGAGGCCCGCGGCATCTTGAAATAGCTGTCCAAAACAAGCCCTTCTATCTCCACCTCGACGAATTCGCCCACCAGAAGCGGTGGATTGCCGCCGGGACCGGCGTTCCCGTCCGACGGGTCGCCTGCCGTAAGCGGATCCGGTACGCGGACGATGACGTCGATGGTGCGCGTCTGCTCGTCGAGGGATGCCTCGGCCCGATCCACGTAACCCTGCCAGGCGTACCTCACGTCGCCGTACCGGGCGGTCACCCTGGCCGGGACGTCACGTTTGCCGTCTCCTGCCTTCAGGTCCCAGAGTCCAGGGATCATCGCGGCATCGGAATCGGACAGAGGCACGACCACCTCCACCGCGTCGGCAGCGAACAGCCGGCCCACGGGCTGGCCGGGGCTCACGACCTGCCCGACGTCGACGGATTCATCGCGGACAAGGCCGTCGAAAGGCGCGGTTATCCGGGTCCTTGAAAGGGCAAGCCTGGCATCGTCGAGCCTGGCCTCGTCGCGGCTCAGCGCGGCCCGTGCCGCGTTCAACTGAGGTTCCCTGAGCGTGAGAGGATTCGCATCGGACGGAGGCGTCTCATCTCCGTGCGGCGCGGCGTAGCGTTCGTACTGCGAGCGTGCGATGGATGCCTGCTCCTGCTCCCTTAGAAAAGCAACCCGGCTCGCCGCGACAGTGGCCTCCGCTTCCTGCACCCGAAACTGGTAATGGACCTCTTCGATGCGGAAAACCGTCTGGCCCGCCCTGACCCTTCCTCCACTCTTGAATCCCGGATCCACCCAGACAACCCTGCCTCCCACCTGGGGGACGACAGCGACCTCCGCGCTTGGCCTCACCGTGCCGGATCCGAAAATCGGAATGGATCCGGACCCGGATGAAACCGGACCGGTTTGCACGAAGGGCGCCTGGGCGGCCTGTTCGGTCCGGGTGGGTTCGGGCGCCAGTGAAATCAACAGCGCAGCCAGCGCCACGGAGACCACGACAATCGCGCCGGCAGCAAAAGCACTCGATTTGCGGGACATGTAAGATCTACTCCGTTGGAGGTCGGGAGATTCCTTGGGTCGGCAGATCCTGCCCGAGGAACTCGGGGGTTCCAGGGGTCCACGCGCCTCCCAGCGCACGATGAAGCGCAAGGCGGGCAAGACCCAGGTCGCGCTCCGCCGCGGCAAGCAATGATTCCGCGGCCAGCCCGGTCTGCGTTGCCGTCAGGAGCGCCTCATAGTCAACCACACCCGATAGATACCGTTGCTCCTGCAATTCTGTTTCCGCATGCGCCGTATTCGACAGCGAGGCCAGCAGCGAATGGCGACGGCGGCTGGCGGCCAGCCCCGAAAGGGCGGCTTCAATCTCGTTGGCGGCGCTAACCACGGATCTTCCGTAGGCCGCGACCGCTGCTTTCAATCTCGCCCGTGCAAGCGCAACGTTGCCGCGCAGCCGGGCGCCCTGGAATACGGGTCCGAGCAGATTCATGCTCAGGTTCCGGAACCATTGTTCCGGGTTGAACCACTCACTCGATTCCGTGCTCTGCAGCCCGATGGAACCGTGCAGGGACAGTCTTGGCGCCAGGTCCGCGCGACGCGCGCCAACCTGATACCGGGCCCCGTCCATCCGCTGCTTTGCCGCGATCACGTCGGGGCGCTGCGTCAGAAGACGGGTCGGGATGCCCGGTGGAACCGGTTCCAGGGCGCTGGTCTGCGTCAGGGAATCGGGCAGAATGTGCGCAAGATCCGCCTGGTGATCTCCCAGAAGCACGCGGAGCCGCCCCTCCGCGTCGGCCAGCAGAGCTTCGATCTGCGGCAGTTCCGCCTGGGCGTTGCGCGCTTCCTGCCGCGCCCTGTGGAGGCCGCTCAAATCAATCAATCCGCGGTCGTAACGAGACCGGGCCAGCGCCTCCCGTTGCTGGTGGATCTCTGCGATTTCGCCAGCCAATCTCCTCTGGTGGCGCAGGTTGACAATTTCAAGGTAGGTCCGCACGGTCTCGGACAACACGCCCATTCGAGCCGTCAGATAGTCAGCCTCCGAAGCCAGGCGTTCGGCGGCGGCGGCGAGACCGTCGTTCCGGTTCCGGCCCCAGAAGTCCACTTCGTAGGCGAATTCCACGGCAGCGGTGTACGTCGTAAGTCCGAGTCGATCGGGGAGGACGATTCCGGACGCGCCGCCCGCTCCCGAACCCAGCCCCAACTCGTCCAGCTGCGCGCCGATACCCGCGTTGGTGGGCGCGTCGAATTCGCTGACGCCGGCCGACGGCTGAAGGGTTGGAAACAACGGCGCCCTGGCGATGCGCGCGCGCGCCCTGGCCTGATCGACCCGTGCCACCGCGCCGGCCAGGTCGAAGTTGGATGCCAGAACTCCTTCGATAACCCGGTTGAGGGCCGGGTCGGCGAACGCCTTCCACCACTCGCGCCGTTCGATCGAACCGGCAACGTCACCTCCGGCGGACCCATCGGTGAGCTTCGCCACCGGGTCGGAAACGGTAGGCGTCGAGCGCGGCGCCAGGGCGCAGGCGGAAACGAGAAAACCGACAATGGCCGGCGTCAGCCCTTTTCGCGAAATAGACATGTCGATCGGACGGGATCATTCGACCCGGCGCCCCGAAAAGCGCCGCGCCGAAATCGGTCGATTATCTGCGTTTCGTGATTACACCGACCGGGTGCGTACGGTGCGCGGTTATGCAACTCTCCATACGAAAATATACGCGTCTTGTCAAACTAAAAATGGATTTTCGGGTCCCGCGGACGGCCTGTGAAGTCGGCGCCAGTGAGTTGCATTCGGTCATTTAATCGTTGCGTCTGAAGGCCTCTATCCATACCTTGCCGGGCCGGTCGTCCATATTTCGACATTCCCGCCGGAGGGACCGACGTCTTGGAAGCCAAACTGATCTGGTTGCTGATCTTCGTGGGTCTGTACTGGGCCTATTGTCTTTTCTGGGGGTTTCGGGGCGCCCTTCGGTCGCGAACGTCCGCGGACTATTTCGTGGCCGGTCGGAGTATCGGCATCTGGGTTTTCGTGCTCGCGGCCACGGCCACCAGTTTTTCGGGCTGGACCTTTGTGGGTCACCCCGGCCTGATTCTGGAAGCGGGCCTTCCCTATGCGTTCGCGTCCTTCTATGCGCTGACGATTCCGTTCACGGGCGTGCTGTTCCTCAGGCGGCAATGGCTCATCGGCCGGGCTTTTCAGCATATCACGCCCGGCGAGATGTATTCCCACTACTATGGCGGCGATACGATCCGGCTGCTGACCGTGCTCGTGGCATTTCTATTCAGCGTGCCGTACCTGGGCGTCCAGCTTCGGGCGTCGGGGTTCCTGTTCAACGTGCTCTCCGACAACTTGCTGAGCGTGGAAGTGGGGATGTTCGCCCTTTCCGCCATCGTGATGATCTACGTCGCTGCCGGAGGCCTGCGTTCGGTGGCGTACGTGGATTGCGCACAGTGCATTCTCCTTGCGCTGGGCATCGTCGCGCTGGGTATCGTCGCGATTCAGTTTTCCGGCGGATGGACGGCGTTTACGGAGGGCGTGGGAAACCTCGTTCGCCAGGACCTGGCTTCGGGAAAGGGGTTGACGCCCGACGGCCATTCCCACTACGTGGCGTTACCCGGCTCAATACAGATGGTATCCGAGGGCTCAACGGCCGTCGGCGGCGTCTGGACGGGCATGATGTGTATGACCTATATGTTTGCGTTGATGGGCATTCAGTCGTCGCCCGCGTTTTCGATGTGGGCGTTTTCGAACCGTACCAGTGAACCCTTCCGCTGGCAGCAGGTCGTGGCCTCATCGGTGATCATCGGGATCATCCTCTTCACGTTTACGATTTTCCAGGGACTGGGTGGTAACGTGCTGCTGGCCAACGGGGTCTTCGACGAGGTCAGCCGGCCGGAACTGGTGCCCCAGTTGATAAACCTTCTGGCGGACAACCACCCGTGGCTGGTGGGTTTGCTGGCTGTATGCGCGCTGGGCGCCATGCAGAGCACCGGGGCGGCCTATATGTCCACGTTCAGCGGGATGGTGACCCGGGACCTTTACAGGCGTTACGTATCGCCCGACGCATCCGACAAAACGCAGAAGCTCTACGGCCGCATTTTTGTCATCGTCGTGACGCTCGCGGCGCTGATCGTGGCGGCCAGGTCGACGCAGGCCATCGTGATGCTCGGCGGGCTCGCCGTGGCCTACGGTTTTCAGATGTATCCGGCGCTCATGGGACTTTGCTATTTCCGCTTCTTCACGCGCAAAGGCGTCGTCTGGGGGCTGGTCGCAGGACTGGCTGCCGTCACGCTGACCGACCGCACGGTCAGTGAGGTGCTGCCCGCAATGATGGGATTCCTGAAGCTGTTCCTGCCGGACCGCATCGCCGTTACGGTCAGCGACACCCCCTGGGGCGCGTACCCGTTAACGATTCACAGTGCGGGCTGGGGGATCTTCTTCAACCTGCTGGTCGCGGGCCTGATTTCCTACCTTCGACCGGAAACCGGGGCGGCCCGTGACAAGAAAGAGAACCACCACCGCTTCGTGCAGGCCGTTTCGGGAATCTCGCAGGAACGGCGCAGGCGCGTGCCGTTGGCCTGGCTGCTCACGGCAGCCTGGTTCCTCGTCGGTTTCGGGCCCTTTGCCGTGGTCGGCAATACGCTGTTCGGCGACCCCAACCTTCCCGCGACGTGGGGACCCTTCGGACTGCCATCCCTTTGGGTGTGGCAGCTGTTGATGCTGGCGTTCGGGATCTTCGTCATGTGGTACCTGGCGTTTTACGTGGGGCTTTCCAGGCCCGTTCCGCTCGAGAACGTCGAGGAGGCGCGGAAGGCGTACCTTACGGAGACGGATGACGGGGACTGATCCGCGCCGCAGCCTTTCAGTTGCCGCCGGCATCACCGCGTCAACACCGGGCCTCGCTCGTCCTCCCAATCCATACGCACGCGGTCCCGCCCGCCGTCGGCATGGTCGATGCTGACGGTCCATACGTTCGCGCGCCGAGTGGTTTTTGCGGTGACGCCGGCGGTGACGCGGTCCGCGCCGAACGGGTAGATCACGTATCCCGTCCGGAACGGCAGCCGGCTCCGTCTCTTGTAGACGGCCACGGGCGCCGGGACGTCCTGTCCGTCGATGGCGAGCCAGCCCTGAACCGGGTCGTTGCGGCCGCAAATCAGCCGCGGCGTCATCCTGGATAGAGGTAGGAGTTCCAGGTTGGGCGCGTCCATGCGCCCGGTCCGGACGGCGCCGGTGTCCGGGTCGATGAGCAGGCGGAAGGGCATGAAGTGGAAGAACGCCTCGTACCTGTGGCTGCCTTCGCCGGTCAGTTCGTCGAAGACGATGAAATAATCCGGTTTGACGAAAAGCACGGCGCGGCGGTGCCGGACCGGCGAATCCAGGTCCGCGTAGGGCGCGTCGTAGCTTGCCATGGCGACGTCGCTTCGGTCATCCGAACGCCAGACGGTTGAACCGCGGGCCGATTCGGTCCATTGCTCGACGGTCTGATTGCGGCCCCTAGCCTGCGCGCGGCCGTCCACCAGGACGGTGTTGTGCGCCTGTGTGGTGGTGTAAAAACGGGTCCACGGGTTGGTGTAGTACGACGTGATGCCGGGGTCCACGATATATGGCGTGCCGTGGGCATAGACTTCGAAGCTGAGTTTGTCCTCGTGCTGGTGCCAGCGGCCGTAGGGCCCTCCATCGAAGAAAAGATACCGGGCGTTCTCATCCCAACCGCTGCGCATGACGAAATATCCCGAGTCCCGCAGGGCGATCGAGTTGTCGTCGGGCGGGGCGCCCTCGCGGCCTTCGGCGCCCACCCACACGGCGGCCGGATTGTCCAGGACGCGTCCCGGATGCGCGAGAGAATCACCGTACTTCGAATCCATGCTGCCGGCGTCGGAAACGGAGGGACGGGTGAAGTCCGGCCGGGTGATGGCCACGCACCAGTCGAACATGGATCGAATGCCGGCCTCCAGTTCGGGGTCGAGCGGATGGTTGAATTTTCGCGCCACCTGATACGATTCCAGGAACCATGTGGCAATGCTCATCTGGTAACCCGGCGTGAGTTCGTAGGAGGCCCCGTCGGCCATCACCTGCACGCGCATGTCGTCCAGCAGCCGGCGATATCCCGCTTCCCGCCAGTCCGCGGCGTCTCTGAACTCCGGGAACGCGCAGCCCAGCGCCCCGATGGTCCGCGCCTCGGCAATGGTCTTGTTCGAGGGCGGGAAGGACTGGAATTTCAGCAGATAGACCTGGTGTTCGTAAATCGACTTGAGCAGACCGAGGATCGTGGCGTCGCCTGTTTCCGGGCACGCGCAGAGGACCCGGAAGACGTCCACGAGCGTACTGAAGGGACGAATGGCCACCACCAGCGAATGGCCCCACGGGTACCCGCCGGCGCGGACGCCATAGGGTACCGGGCACCGCCGCAGCCAGTCCTTGATGTACCTCTCGATGCCCGTTGCGTATTTCGCCTGTCCGGTTTCCCAGTACGCGTCAATTGCCGGCCTGAGGAACAGAAGATAGTGGATGGCCAGGGTCCATTCGATGTAGCCGGTGGGATTGGCCTCCCAGTCGATCTCCGCCGACCAGTCCTGTCCCAGGACCCGGCCTTCCAGCACCCGGTCGGCCTGATCGGGATCGGTATTCGGCGCCCGTTCGCTCGGAACCAGCTCCCGGTCGAAGCCGCTGGATCGGAAATACCTCGCAACTTCGGGCAAAGCGGCTGCGTCCGGCGCGCCCTTCAGGAATTCCAGGCCGCGGTGGTCCGGATTCAGCGCCGCGATCAACTGTTCGTCCGTCATCCTCGGGCCGGGCCTGACCTTCCGTTCCACCAGGCGAACGTTTCGAAACCGGCTGCCCCGTGGTCCATCCACGGTTACCGAGCGCATCTGCCCCCATCCGGACGGAATTCCCTGTGTATAGAAACACTCCGCGGGAAACCGGAGTTCCCGCCAGCCCTCCCAGACGTTGCCGCCGCGCGGTGAGACGATGGCGAGGAACTGATAGCCGTCGTCCTCGCTCATGCCCTCCGTGCGATGACCCGACGTCAGCCCGCACCGGATCTGCCCGTTCGCGCCGGACGGGAGATACACGTCGGCGCGGATTTCATTCACGCCGCGCAGGTCCTCCGCATCCACCGGCTGGTCGACATGCCCTTCGTGCTCGGACTCGACAAGCACCTGTTCCCCGATACCCGTGTCGTCATGGAATTGAGTAAGGTCCATAGATGGCAGCCCTTTTCGTTTTCGGAATTGAGTTCTGTGCGCCCGCACACTGGCTGGTGGAGCCGTTGAGAAAGCGTATGTGAAGGTGGGGCGGACATTCCTGTCTGCCGTCGTTCTCATTGTCCTTCTTCCCGAATTCCGACGGGCGAAGTGCTGCGTCTCCTTCCATCGCCTCGCGTTAAATTTACCCCGATCCCAAACCAGTGAAAAGGTCAATTTCGTACGAACTATAGCAGGTAATCTGCTGTTTCACGAAACGGACCCCGCGACAGTCGCAAATTGCCGCTATGCTCCGGCGATACCCCGACCGTAGGGGCAGGTTTCAAACCTGCCCCTACCTCGCCGTGTCCTCTCGTGCCGCCCGGTCGACAAACCCGGCTTGAACGCAGGGGTTGACATCAGCACCAGCGAGGGTACATTCTGATTGTACCTGGATTGTCATCGCGCGTCAGGTTTAACACGATGTTCGACTCTGTCTAACGAGATTTGCCTTCAACGCTTTGATCCGGAAGAGTGAGCATTTGCCCTGCGCTTTGCTTTTTCCCGCGCCTGGTTTTGATCCTGGTTTCTAATCCTGCATTAGGTCTTGGTTCTGCTCTTGATTTATAATCCTGCTTCATCCTGTTCATCCTGCAAATCCTGATCCGTAGTTGAATTAAAGAGGCTCTATGGATCTCACCTTTCGGCCCCGGCGGTTGAGGCGTACGGAACCCATTCGGACGCTCGTTCGGGAAACCGTATTGAACGTCGGGGACCTGATCTATCCCATGTTCGTAACGGAAGGCGCCAATGTGCGCGAACCCATTGACTCGATGCCCGGTCAGTTCCGGTTTTCGGTCGACGAACTCGTCCGGGAGTGCGAGAAGGTGTCCGGTCTAGGGATCTGCGGCGTGAACCTGTTCGGTTATTCGGAGGAGAAGGACGAGCGCGCCTCAATGGCGTACGATCCGGACGGCCTGATCCAGCGCGCGGTCCGGGCGCTGAAGGCGGCGCTTCCCGACCTGTGCGTGCAGACCGACGTGGCGCTGGATCCCTATACCACGCACGGACATGACGGCGTGCTGATCGACGGCGAGATCGCCAACGACGAGAGCGTCGGGGTGTTGTGCCAAATGGCGCTGTCTCACGCCGAGGCTGGCGTGGACTGGGTCACGCCGTCGGATATGATGGACGGCCGTGTCGGCGCCATCCGGGTGGCGCTGGACGACCACGGATTCACCAACGTCGGCATCATGGCCTATTCCGCCAAGTATGCATCCTGCTTCTACGGCCCGTTCCGTGGCGCGCTCAAGTCCGCGCCGGTGAAGGCGCGCGGTGTGCCGATGGACAAGAAAACCTACCAGATGGACCCCGCCAATATTCGGGAAGCGATGAAGGAGATCGCGCTGGATATCGAGGAAGGGGCTGACGTGGTGATGGTGAAACCCGCCCTCCCTTACCTCGACGTCATCGCAAGGGCGAAGGACACCTTCGACGCGCCGATTGCGGCGTACAACGTGTCCGGCGAATACGGGATGGTCCTGGCGGCCGCGGAGCGCGGATGGGTGGATAAGGAGCGGGCGATGGTGGAGACCCTGACGTCCATCAAACGGGCGGGCGCGGAACTGATCCTGACCTACTTTGCCGTCGATATGGCGCAGTTGTTGAGGGAAGAAACGTAGCGGCATTATCGGATGCAGCGCGTCCGATAACAGTCCGAAGAAGTAGAATTCGCTTGACAGGGCATCCGAAATTCGATATCGTTGACCGGTCATTCACTGTTCGGTTTGAAAGGAAAAGGCGATGGCGGCGCGCGGTATCCATAGCGGATGCTGGTGGCGGCACGACTTCAATCGTGCCGGCCGGCTGACTGCGTGCTGAACTTGAGATTCGAATTGAATCAATCAACGTCCCTGCCGGTCCACGGCGGGGATTTTTGTTTTGGAGGAAAACGCGATGGACAATCGGAAACGGATTCTGACGGGAGACCGTCCCACGGGGCGGATGCACCTGGGGCATTACGTGGGCTCATTGAAGAACCGGGTCCGGCTGCAGGACGAATACGAGTGTTTTTTCCTTGTGGCTGACCTGCACATGCTCACGACCCGGCCGCAGAAGGAACACATCCATGCCCTTCGTGAAAACGTGCGCGAGATGCTGCTGGACTATCTGGCGGTGGGAATCGATCCGTCCAGGTCGACCATTTATCTGCAGTCGGCCATCCACGCCGTCTACGAGATGGATCTCTTTTTCGAGATGCTGGTGACCCTGCCGAGAGTCGCCCGGCTGCCCAGCATCAAGGATATGGCGCGCGCTGCCAGGCTGGACGACGAGGCGATTCCGTTCGGGCTTGTCGGATACCCGATCCTTCAGGCCGCGGACATATTGACCCCCAGGGCGCACCTGGTTCCCGTGGGAAAGGACAACCTGGCGCACGTGGAGGTGACCCGGGAAATCGCCCGGCGGTTCAACAGCTATTACGGAGACGTCTTCCCGATTCCGGACGCGCTGATCGGCGAGGTCCCCGTTCTCGTGGGTACGGACGGCCAGGCGAAAATGAGCAAGAGCCTGGACAATGCGATCTTTCTCTCCGACGACGCGCAGACCGTAAAGAAGAAGGTGCGCGGGATGTTTACCGATCCCAACCGCGTGCGTGCGGATATTCCCGGAAGGGTGGAAGGGAATCCGGTCTTCATTTACCACGACGCGTTCAACCCGGATCGGGATGAGGTGGAGGACCTGAAGACGAGGTACCGCGCCGGGATGGTTGGCGACGTGGAGGTGAAGGAAAAGCTGACCCGGGCGCTGAACGGTTTTCTGGACCCGATCCGTGAGCGCCGGGCACGTTACGAAGCGGATTCCGGGTACGTGGAAAAAGTGTTGTACGAGGGCACGCGGCGCGTCCAGGTCGTGGCCGATGAAACGCTGAAGGCAATGAAAAAGGCGATGGGGCTCACGGGCGTCTGGAACCGGATATCCCGGAAAGCCCGGGATCGGATGCGCAGGGACGAACAGAGGGACTCGGGATCGTGAGAATATCCATGGCACAACGTTCGGGCATTTTGTCCGGGAACGCGTCGATTCCCCTTCACCGCTGGTGGCTCGGGGCAACAGGAGCCGTGCGTCCGCCTCCGGATGATCTGTGCCTGAAGGACTGGCGATGGCCGCGGTTCACCTGGAGGTGGATCGCGGCTTTTTTTGTACAGCAATCTGAATCTCCAAACGCGGCGCCCGGGCGCCGGCCCGTTTTCCGACAAGATACACTTGAAAATAAGGAGTTCTCAAAATGAAACGTCCGATTGTTCTGGCCGGTATCCGGCCAACGGAAAAAATGAACCTGGGACACTTGATCGGGTTCCTGAAACAGATGCTTGACCGGAAGGTGGAAGCCAGGCGCTTTTTCATGATCGCCGACTACCATGCGTTAGTTCTGGATCGGAAACATCCGCGTGAAATCGAGCGTAGTGTTCGTCATCTTGTCATGGATCTTCTGGCGACGGGTTTCGATCCTGAGCGAAGTGTCTGTTTTCTGCAGTCGCAGGTTCCGCAACTCGCGGAGTTGGCGATGATTCTTGAACTTTCGATACGGCTGCCGACCCCCGCGAGCTTCCCGGAGGCGAAACGGAAGCCGACCCTGGGTTTTCCGGTCTTCCAACCGGCGGACGTGCTGCTGTTCCGGCCCGATTTCGTGACTGCGGGACCCGGCCAGCGGATGCGCTCGAATCTGTGCCGGGAAACAGCGCGTCGATTCAATCGCAAATTCGGGACGGTCTTTCCGCTGCCCGGGTTCGAGCAAAGCGCACAGGCGAATGGAACCCGCGGAATTACCGGAATACGCGTGGGTCACTCAAATGCGGTTGGGATTGCGGATGCCGACGGGAATGTTCGGACGAGGACGAATGGAGAGGCGCGGGCGACGCGGAAGGACGCCGAACACGAGGCGTTTCGGATCGCGGAGACACAGCTGGAGGACAGACGAAGCCTGGTCGGCGACGTCCTGCGTCTGGGGGGATCGGAGGCAAGGATCGAGGGCCAGCGGACGCTGGAGGAGGTGAAGAAAGCCGTGGGGCTGCGGTATGGAAGTCTATTGGGATAGCGACGGGGTCTCACCGACCGACTCGCTCGCGGTTGGCGGCCTCGAACAGGCCGGCGGCGAGCGCTTCCAGGCGCCCGCGCCATGCCAGTTTCTCGAGCCATCCGGCGGGAGCGCCCGACATGCCCCACAGCGCGCCGGCGAGCTGTCCGGTGACGGCGGCCACCGTGTCGGCGTCATCGGCGAGATTGGCGGCCAGAATAAGAGCCTGCTCAATCGACTCCGACCTGTCCACGCACCACAGCGCCGCCTCAAGCGTGTGCACGACGTATCCCGACGAGGAAATGGCCTCGCGCTCCCTGCCGCGCCACGACCCCGCGGCCACCCCGGCGATCCGGGCGTCGCCGCTCCACTCTCTGGCTCGCAGGACGGTTTTCTTCGACGCGCCGGCGATCGCCTCGCTCAGCAGTTCGGCATAGAACGCGCAGGCCTCCACCGCCTGCGCGGCGCCGTGCGTGGCGCGGCTCTGCAAGCGGGCGGCCTCAGTCGCCCCCGCCCCGTCGTGCCACCATCGGATCGCCACCGGCGAGAGCCGCATGAGCGAACCGTTTCCGGCGTTGCGCGGATCGGCGCTGCCGCTCAACGGCGCCCCGGTTTCGCTGAATGCCCGGAGCGCCCGCTCCGTGGTCGTTCCGACGTCGAAACACGTGCCGGTGACCGAGTTGTGTCCTTCCTTATACCACCGGAGGAACCGATTCATCAGGTCGCGCACGTCGAGCCGGCCTCGCTCAAGCAGCGATTCCGCGAGACAGAGGGCCATGCTCGTGTCGTCAGTCCACTCACCCGGGTCCAGGCCGAACGGGCCCCCGCCCACCAGATCGGTAACCGGCGGCCTTGTGTCCCTACCGGCAAACTCCAGCGTCGTGCCGAGCGCGTCGCCGAGCGCCAGCACAACCAGCGCCCCTTTCGCGCGATCCAACGCCGCCGTCATGTCGCGAACGGACGCCCCACCGTCACACCACTTTCGCGAATTGTTGCCTGATGGCCGGTTTCCAGGCATATTCCCAATAAGGGCAGAAAGCCCGTAACACCTCGGTCTGGCATTTTTCTTGACACTTCAATAATTAGATCCTAAGGCGGCTTCGCTATGCTCAGCCGCAACCAAAGAGGGTGGTCGTGAAGAGGCAGGTTGTTTTGTGGTATGCAAAACGGCGTTCGTCCTTTATGATGGTGGTCCCGACCGCCATCAATCCAAGGAGGAACGCCGTGAAAGACTTCGTGGACCAATATAATAAAAAAATCAGTGGCGTGGTATCGTGTTTTGATCGGGTTCTGTTCAAAGGGCACCTGCCGCTGGGATTTGGCAATGCGATGGAGCGGTTCATGGGTAATCAGGGATTTTTGTTGAAGGACTTCAAGCGTTTTGTGACGACGCATTCCAAAACGATCCATGCGCACGCGGAGGCGGTGGCGAGCAGGTACGAGCGCCCGTTCCTCTATCTCGACCGCAACACCGTCAGGAAAGAGGAGGAAGCGCGACGCATCGCCCAACAAGATGGGATCACCCGCGGCCTGGTCTGTGTGTTCCGCGCCGTGGAGGGCTGTCAGAGTTTCAAGCTGGTTCCAGGGAAAGGAAGGCCTCGCCTGCGCAACGCCCGGCGGAAGTGCCTGTGCTACTACTTCTACTATATCGACCGTGACTTCGGGTTGCTGCATATCCGCATCCAGCCTGCCTGCGCCGGATGCTCGGCAGGCAGGTCCTGGTTCCCTCTGGTGGTGCAGGTCTGTCTCAATGGCCACGAATACCTGGCGCGCAAGCTCGATAAAAACGGCATTGCGTATGAAAAAGCAGACAACGCGTTTCTATGGATCGACGACGTGGCCCGGGCGCAACGGTTTGCCGATCGTTTTGTCGAGAAAAATTGGCCGCGCATTCTCTCGGGTCTTGCCCGCAGGGTCAACCCCCTGCTCAAAGACCTGCTTTCGGAGATGGACTATTACTGGGTCGTTGACCAGGCTGAGTTCGCCACCGACGTGATGTTCACAAGCCCCCGTGCCCTGAAGGTGCTGTATGAAAATCTGCTCAGACATACGGTGCTGTGCTTCTCTCCCCAGGACATCCTGACCTTCCTGGGCCTGCCTGCCGAGCATAGCCCGGCCTGTCTGCCGACAAGGCAGGCGCAGGCAGGACGCAAACTCCACGGCAACTTTCAGGGCGAAGTCCTCACGGACTTCAAAAACAAACGCCACCCCGGCGCACGGGTCAAACATCGGATGTGTGAGAACTGGATGAAAATGTACGACAAACACGGGCGCGTACTACGCATAGAGACAGTGATCAACCATCCAAGGCAGTTCAAGGTCCGCCGCCAGGGCATACGGCAAGGACAACGCGTGATGGGCTGGTATCCCATGGCCAAAGGCGTGGCCAACCTCTACCGCTATCGGGAAATCTCATTGAAGGCCAACCAACACTATCTTCAGGCGCTGGCAGCAGCACCGGACACCGAGAAGAGCCGTCACAGCCTCACCGCACTTTCCCGACCGCGCAGGCACAAGGGGCGTACCTATCGGGGCTTCAATCCCGCCGACACCCACGACCTCGACCTCTTCACCGCCGTCTTGAGAGGCGAACACGCCCTGATGGGCTTCCGCAACCAGGACATCCGAAAACACCTCTTCAAGCAACCCAGATCCCTCGACCAGCGCCGACGGCAGGCCAACGCCGTCAGCCGACTCCTCAAACGCCTACACGTCCGAGGCCTGATTGCTAAAATCCCTCGCTCCAGAAGATGGCGCGTCACACAGGCCGGACACGTCACCCTCGCGACTTCACTGACACTATACCACAAGCACACAAACGCTATCCAAGCAGCATGACTGAACTTCTACGCATTTTGCGTTGAAGTCTGACTGTAAGACTCTAATTCAGAATTGGTGTTGACACTTCCCAATGACTTGATAAATGGAAGATGGATATCTAAAGACACACATTACACAGTAACAGCATCAGGCGGCATTGGTGATATTTCATGGGAATCTGAGGCACTCAACAATATTAGCGGCTCACTTATCCTTAGTGGTAGTGGCGATAGCCGTACGGTAAGGTTTGATCCGCCAGCGGCTCCAAAGACGAGAAGTGGAAAATTGGCATATAGCATCACTATAAAATCCGATCCTGAATTGGATGCAACAGAAAATCTAAGACAGGACCACCTTTCTGTATTGCGGCAACAGTACCACGACGTAGGTATACGGGTTCCGGGTCGGATAAGTAACTGGTTCTCTGGTGGAAGCATCAAGATTCAGACCAAACTTGAGAGTAACTATCGGAAACTCTTACAGATCTACACCAGATGGGCAAGAAAGAGAAATTGCTCTGTTACTTCGGTGGGTTTACGTAAGCACAATTCCACAAGAACTCCTCGCCACAATGCCAATTTACCACGTCGCTATAATGCTGCGAAAGAAAGCCTTCATCAGTATGGTTGTGCCTATGACTTAGGACCCATCACGGACCTAGGTGGGAACAGAGGCTATGCTGATGAACAAAACATGATTATGAAAATTTGGACAGACAGCCTGCGTCTCGGGAGCCCCAACGGCTATACCTATAAAAAGGGCAATACAGTGCATATTCAGGTTTATCGTTACAGCCACGGAAGTAATTCCATTACACGTCAAATTCCCAGATAAAAGGAGATACGTAATGAAGCTCTTGACCTTTCTTCTCACCCTGGGCTTGTTTGTTCAAGAACCTTTCGCAGAGGTAAGAACCTTTAGTTCGTCAGAATTGAAGGGTATTCGCAAAGCGTTTTTGGAAGTTGGTCAGAATGGAACTGAACGGTTGATTGGCTTTTGGAAGTACCAACACACATACGATATTGGTGGCGGCATTATTGTGCTGAATATTGTAAACAATCAACTCGTTAAGGTCTGGGAAGACAATTCTACTTTGTCCTTTGTAATGGATTGGGGATTTGCTGATATAAACGGAGACGATAGATTTGATTTTGCAGTGGCGGGATCCGGTACTGTAAACCAGGATTTTCGCTACTTTATCGCGCTCTATTTGAGCGTTGGAGAAAATCGGTATCAGAAGCGATTATTTCCACAATCTGACCTTTTACATCACGTCGCTCTGGGCGACATAGACGGTGACCGACAAACTGAAATTTTATTTACAGAACAGTTTGATTCCCATCCGGATGTCGAGCATTGCACCTGGCCTGAAATACGATTAAAAATTGGCAGATGGATTAATGGAAATTTACAAATTGAAGAAACAGAAATTACATTAGGCGTGGGTGATGATTGGAATCAATGGCTTCTTGGAGATGTTGATAATGATGGAAAGGATGAGGCAATTCTCCATCAATATGACACTTCAAATGAGTTTGGTAATGATCTCCCAGGATTAGGTCGTTCAGTTTTGATTTATGATCTTGATGAGGGAACAACCCCTACCCATATAATTCAAAGACCTGGTGTCACAGACACCATACCGGTTCTCTCGGTTAATGAAAGGGGACAAATTCTCGAATTCAAGAAGGGAGACATCCGACCTACAATCATTAATCTTGATGGCGGACTATCCAAAATTGCGATCGCGGAAATACCCGAAGTAAATTACACGCAATGGTCGCCGGTACAGATAACTTCGAACTTGATTCTCAGTGAACCTGTCGATGGCAATGGTACGGATCGCCAAATTACAATTTACGATCATGTTGATTAAGCCTTGCCGAGATGCCAGACAGATAAGCCGACCGGACAATGAATCGTCCAGTCGGTTTTTTATTGTCACCTGTATACTTTATTACACGAGGGGTACAAAGGAGATAAGTTACCTATACGTCGGCACCCGCATTGGGGGTGCAAGGGAGAGTGGGGTAACGAGGTATTGCAGGCGCCATCGGGTAGAGAGGAACATTTCGGTCCCTTTCCTCCCACACCACCGTACGTTTCGGGTCCGTATGCGGCGGTTCAAGGCAAGCCCATCCGGGCATTGGTGATCCTGAGCGAGGTCGGCGACCGACCGCACCCCCTCTTTGTTTCGGTCTACTACCCTTCTCAGAACCTCATGCTGACCTGGCTGAAGACGAGGCGGCCCACCTCCGGGGCCCCGATGAACGACTGGTAGCGCGTATTCAGGAGATTGCTCGCGTCGAGATGTATAGCGATATCTCTTTCAACCGGCAGTTTGTAATTCAGCTTCATGTCAACCACCGTATTGGCGTCCACGTTGCCCACGTACACTCCAGACTGCATGGGAAAGGAATCGGTGAAGCGCAGGGCGCCGCCCACCGACAGCCCCAGCCGCGCGAAGTCATACGTCGCACCCAGCTTGAACTTGTGACGGGGCGAGTTCAGTGCGACGTCGCCAACCCCCGGTACCTTTGCGTATTTGAGGTTTTTAAAGAAATTCTCGTTCACGTATGAATAATTGCCGGTCAGCCGCCATTGCGCCGTCGGAAAGTAGGCCAGGCTGAGGTCCAGCCCCCGTATGGTGATATCTTCATAGTTGCGGTAGGTCAACACCATCGCGTAGGGATCTGACGCCTGTTCCGGCGACACCGTGCCGTATGGAATCGCCGCCGCCCCGGCCACGAAGATGGAGGTCAGTTCGTCCACCGGCGAACCGTTCCCGTTGCCCTCCAGGAGTCCCGGTACCTGCACGTTGTCAACCAGCTGGATTCCGGCGGCGAGCACCGCATTGGACGGATCGGACAGCGCCTGTTCGAATCCTCGAGCCAGCGCCTCGGCGAGACTCTCCGGATCGAGAAAGACGTTTGGGGTTTCCACCGAAACCGAGCCCACGTAATTTTGGATCCTGGACTGATACAGGTCCGCGGCCACGATGAGCTTGTCGGCCAGGACGCCCTTGTAGCCGAATTCGATCGTCCTGGTAATCGCGGACTGAATCCGCGGAACGTCGTAGGCCGTAACCGGCGTGGCGCCGTCCGACTCAACGAAAAAGAAGGGCTGCAGATTGTCGTCCGGCTCTTCGCCAAGCGGCGGCGTTGCGATATTCAGCCGGCCCATGACGTTGCGGAGACCGGTCAGTTGCTCGGGAACGATACCGGGAAAGGCCTCAGCCAGTCCGTTCGCGACGGCCCGGGCTTCATCGGCGCCCATGCCCTGTTCGATCAGGATGCCTACGGCCATCTCCTTTACGGTCGGCAACAACTGCTCCAGCACCACCTCCCTGCCGATACCCCACATCACGTTGGTGAAAACCGGGTCGTCCAGGCGAAGATACTGGTCGGCCGGAAGGCCTGCCACCGTGGCAAATGGAGAGCGGAACAGGGGCCGGCCTCCTTCCCTCCGGAACGTGAAGCCGTAACCGTCGTCCTGGTAATTTCCCTGGGTCCAGAGGTCTATGGCGTCGAGCGTCAGGCCGCGCGACGTGAACATCGGCCCGAAGAGTCCGCTGAACCCGAAAGGGTCCCGGGTCGCCAGCAGATCGAGGTAGAGGTTGTTCGACGTGGGTGTGGTGAACGCCCGATTATAGGTCAGACGCCAGGTCTGGGTGGGCTCCGGCTTGAACACCACCGCGGCGCGGGGCGAAAATTCCGGGTCCGCGAGGCGGCTGTGATAGTCGTAGCGCAGGGCAAGCACGAGGTCGAGCATCCTGGAAAGGGAGGTTTCACTCTGCAGGTAGACTCCGAACTCGTTCAGGTCGTCGTCATCCTCGTTTCTGCCCATCACGGTTTCTTCTGTATCCGGCCGCGTCAACAGTGCGTCCAGTCCGTAGGTGAATCGCTGGCGTTTGCCCAGTTTCGACAGATGTTGCGCCTGGAATACCGTGAGGGAGGACAGGTCGACCACGGGATCGCCGGTGCGCAGCAGGAAGGTGCCGCCCGAATCGGTCCAGTTGCGGAACGCCTGGACAAACCAGTCGCCGTACAGCACGCGCATCTGGACGTAGTTGTACTGCCAGTCTCTCGTTTGCGAGGCCCCCACGCCAGTCAGCCCCACCAGGTCCGCCCGGTTGTGCCCGGCGGAAAAAATGGCGGTGAAGTTGTCCGACTTGCGCCAGTCCAGACGCGCTTCCAGACCCAGGTTGTTGGTATCGGGGTTGCGCGTCGGAAGCGGCGGAAGGTTCAGGCCCGCGGCGATTTCTTCCTGCCTTCGTTCTCTGGCTCGCACCTCCTCCGGATCGACGTAATCCCACTCGATCCCGGAATAGTACCGGGCGGAAACCTTATAGCCTACCCTGTCCCCGACCGTACCCGCGTGACGGATCGCGGTCTGACGCAGGCTGCGCTCTCCCAGGCCGAAATGCAGGCTCGTACCCTGCGACGTCAAGGGAGAGTGGGTAATGATGTGCATGACCCCATCCGCGCTGTTGGGTCCGTACAGCGCCGATCCCGGGCCGAGGACCACCTCGATTCGTTCCACGTCGTCGCTGGTAATGGGAATGAAATTGGGAGCGTTGACCCGCACGGACGGCACCCGGGCAACCCGATTGTCCGTCATCATAAGCAACGTGCCGGTGAATACGCTGTTGAAGCCGCGCACAACGATGCTGCTGTTGGCCAGCCCGGTCTTCGCGAAATCAACCGACGGCAGGTCCTTTACGTGGTCGGCGACGTTCATCGAGGGGTTGCTGCGGATATCGGCGGACTCGACCACCGAAACGGAAGCGGGAGCGTCCAGGATCTTTTCACGTCGGCGGGAAGCGGAAACCACGCTCTGCTCCAGAAGAATGACCTGCTCCCTGAGCATCACGTTGAGAACGGTGGACCGCTCAGACTGTACGGCGACGTTGTCACGAACCTCCGACCTGTACCCGATGAACGTGATCTCGATCCGGTAATTCCCCGCAGGTACGGCAATTCGAAACCGCCCGTCATCGCCGGCAGCCGCTACGGTTCGCTCCGGAAGATTCGAACCCTGAACAGAGATATAGGCGCCGGGCAGGGCCTCGCCGCCTTCCGCTTTGATCGACCCCTCGATATAGCCGTCGGGCTGGGCCAAAACGGTCCCGCACCCCAGCACCAGCCAACAAAGCAAAAACACGCGCACCGTCTTTCCCCCTCAAGCGATCAGGGTCCGGCCCTGAAATGGCGGATTGAAATGCAAACGCATCCTGAACGTTCTGACCGTCCGCAGGCCTGTCCGGGACATTAGCCGTTGCCCCGACGCGCCAATCACCGTAAATTCGGAGCGTAGACGTCGAATACGAACCTCTACCAGCGGACTACCCGAGGAGCCGAACGACCCGGATGTTTGCCTCAGGCCATTGTCCAATTGTCGATTTTTGTTATATATTTTTAAAGGTATATTGGAAGAACCGGTCTTGTCAACTTTTGTATTGCTGCATTTGAAGCGCGAACCGGTCTACACCTACCGTTTGCGGATCGGCAAATACACCCGTGGGGCGGAGACGAGACGCCCCAAGACGCGGGCAAATATGCGTATCGCCGGCTGGAACAACTCGAGAAAACCCGCGCGCCGTCCACTTCGGTGACACTGTCCGTGGGGGCCACCCGGGTAAAATGCCTGAATGCCGATGACTTTTGTCTGCTTGTAGACCGGGCGCCTTACGACGACGTCATCACGAAATTTGAATACGATGCAGGATATCATCATACATTAAAGGTAAGCAAAATTGGCGATGGCCGCCACGTATTGGATGAAACCGTCGCGAAGACCGGGCAATTGAATACCGTCGGATATACGCGCTTGCGTAGCTCCATGACGCCGAGCGGCGTGTCTCTGTCGGGGACGGGACGCTGGAGGTTTCATAACAGGAGAAGGACATAATGGTCGCATATGGGCAAGTTGAATCTTCGGGCAACCTGAACGACGACCGCGCGAAATCCGGTTCCTCGCAGCCGATAGCGATCGTGGGTATGGCGTGTCGATTCCCCGGGGCGCCGGACGTCGCTTCATTCTGGCAATTGCTCGAAGCCGGCGAAAACGCCGTCAGCGAGGGGGTACCGGGGTCCGGCGACGGGCGCATAGGAGAGCTTTTCCCCGACGCCGATATTCAGAGCGAGGCCTGCCGGTTCGGCGCTTACCTCGACAGGATCGATCTGTTTGACGCTGCGTTCTTTCGCATTTCGCCGGTTGAGGCGCAATTGCTCGACCCGCAGCAGCGGTTGATGCTGGAAACGAGTTGGAAGGCGATCGAGGACGCGGGGATGGATCCGGATCGGCTGAAGGGCAGCCGGACCGGCGTCTACGCGGGAATCAGCAATCACGATTACCGCAGCCTGATCCTGGGTGGGACCGAAATTACCGAGCCGGCGGCAAGCCTCTATGCCGTCAGCGGCACTTCCTTCAATACAGCCATCGGACGGGTCGCCTTCGCGCTGGGACTCGAGGGGCCGGCGATGGCGCTGGACACCGCCTGCTCGTCATCGCTGGTGGCGATCCATCAGGCGGTGTCGGGCCTGCAGCGCGGCGAAGCGGACCTCGCGCTCTCCGGAGGGGTTCACCTGATCGTATCGGGGCGGCTGTCGGAACTGCGCGGGAAGGCGGGAATGTTGGCGCCCGACGGACAGTGCAAGACGTTCGACGCCGCCGCGAACGGGTACGTGCGGGGTGAAGGCTGTGGAATCGTGGTCCTGAAGCGGCTCCGCGAGGCGGAGGCGGACGGCGACCGGATCTGGGGCGTAATCCGCGGTTCGGCGGTCAACCAGGATGGCGCCAGCCCGGGGTTGACCGTACCGAACGGCGCCTCACAGGAGCGCGTCATCGGGGAGGCGTTGTCAGATGCGGGGCTTACGCCATCGGAAGTGGATTATCTGGAGGCGCACGGGACGGGGACGACGGTGGGCGACCCCATCGAGTTGGAGGCTGCCGCGGCCGCTTATGGCAACGGTCGCGCGGCGGACCGGCCCCTCTTGATCGGTTCGGTGAAGACGAACATCGGCCATCTTGAGCCTGCGGCCGGCGTTGCGGCGCTGATCAAGGTCGCGCTGGCAATGAAGCACGGCGTGATTCCCAGACACCTGAACTTCCGCGAGCCGAATCCGGCGTTGGACTGGGACAGGATGCCTCTGCGGGTGACGGCGGAACAGACAGCCTGGCCGCGCCGTCCCGAGCGGCTCCCGACGGCCGGGATCAGTGGTTTCGGCTGGTCGGGCACGAACGCACACCTGGTGGTGGAAGCGTACCATACCGAGGCGGAAGGGCAGGCTGGCGCTGAACGTCGCCAGTGGCCATCGGGAACCCGAATGCGGGTCGCCGTTACGCTTCCCGGCCAGACTGCGGGACCGGCGACGGGAACGGAAACTCCGGCTGACCGGGAAGCGCGCTTCCTGCCGCTTTCCGCGAAGTCCAATGAGGCGCTTCGAGGCCTGGCCGGGCGGTACCTGGACTGGCTGAACGAGCGCGCAGCCGAGCCTGGAGACGCGGACGAGGCACAGACCATGCTTGCCGACATGGCGTGGACGGCCGGCGTGGGCCGGAGCCACTTCACGCATCGGAAAGGCATCGTCTTCGAAGACGTTCCGTCTCTGCGCGAGGAGCTCCGTGCGCTCGCCGACTCCGGCGCGGCGAACGACGCGCCGGCGCCCTCCCGGGTTGCCTTCCTGTACACGGGTCAGGGCAGCCATTGGGTGGGTATGGGCGAGAAGCTGTACGAGACGGAGCCCGTGTTTCGAGCGGTACTCGACCGCTGCGACGCGGTGATGAGGAAGGAACGGGGCGGCTCGCTGCTGGACGTGATGTTCGGCCGTTCAGGAGATCTTTCCAACCAGGCGTGGACGCAGGCGGCGATTTTTTCTTTAGAGTGCGCACTGACGGCGCTGTGGTCCAGCCTGGGTGTTCGCCCTCACGTTGTGCTCGGGCACAGTTTTGGCGAACACGCCGCCGCGCAGGCGGCGGGGGTGTTCGAACTGGAGGAGGGCGTACGTTTTGCCTCGGCAAGGGGCGAGCTCACGGCTGCGCTGCCGCAAGGCGGGGCCATGGCCGCGGTCTTCGCCGACGTACCGCAGGTCGAGACGGCTATCGATGAACTGAACGCCGCGTCCGACGGGATGGGACTGTGCATCGCGGCGTACAACGGCGCGCATCAGGTCGTGAGCGGCCTCGAAAACGACGTTACGGAGATCTCGGAGCGCTTCCTTGCCCGGGATGTCCGGGTCAACCGTCTCGCCACGGGAAACGCCTTCCACAGTCCCATGGTGGATCCGATGTTGGACGGTTTGGAGAACGTGGTCGCGAATCTGGATATCGCGTCCCCTTCGCTCACGCTCGTCAGCAACGTGACGGGCAGGGTGCTGGAATCGGATGAACGGATGGACGGCGCATACTGGCGCCGCCACTCACGCGAGCCAGTGGCATTCAGTCGGAGCATGGAGACCCTGGCGCGCCTCGGCGTCGATCTGATCATTGAAGTCGGGCCCCATTCGGTGCTGGGATCGATGGCGACCATGGCCTGGCCGGACGCGGCGGGGAGCGCCCCGCCGCCGATTGCGCTTTCGAGCCAGTTGCGCCCCTCGAGCAGGGTGTCGCATGCGGAGGCCGACCGCGCCTTTGCAGCGGCCGCCGCAAGGGCTTACGAATCGGGACTGTCGATTTCCTTTTCCGGCCTGTTCGCCGGCGAGGAGCGGCGCCGGATCTCGTTACCGGGCTATCCGTTCCAGCGCAAGAGCCACTGGGTGAAAGCAACCAGGCGGCGGCCCGGCGCCGGTCACCCATTGCTTGGCAGCCGGCATGAATCCGCCAGCGGGGAGGTCGCGTTCGATACGGAGGTGTTTCCCTCGGACCCGGCCTGGCTGGAGGACCACCGGGTGTTCGACCGGCTCGTGGCGCCGGGCGCGCTCTACGGGGCCATGGCGGTATCGGCTACCTTCTCGGACGGCGACGGAACGGACGCGCTGGAGGACGTTCAACTCCACAACCCGTTGATCTTCGCGGATGAGGACGACGGCGACGGGGCCGGTGAACGGGGCAGGAAAATGCAGGTCCTGATCGACGACTCCGGCGATGCGCAACGAATTCGAATACTGAGCAGGGGAGACTCCGGAGACGATTGGACGCTTCACGCGGAGGGCCGGCTGTCGCCCGACGCCGGCGGTCCGCGTGCGGAGGCGCCGCCCGATCTGGAGGGACTCAAAACCGGCCTGTCACCGCAGGACGTGCCCGCCATCTACCGGGCCAAGGCCGGGGTAGGGATCGACCATGGGCCGTCGTTCCGCACACTGGAAGCGGTCTGGTCCGGGGCGGGCGAGGCGTTTGGCGAGGTGGCGCTGCCGGCTGGAATCGACCCCGGTGGGATCGAAATCCATCCGCTCCTGCTCGACGGTTGTTTCCAGGTTATGGCAGCGGCGCGCGAACCGGCGGGGACCTGGGAAGGGGTCACCTATCTGCCGTTCGGATGGGAACGGCTCTGGCTCGCGGGGCCGCTCCCGGAGCGGGTTGTCTGCCACGCGCGCATGTCCGCAGACTCGCGCACCCCGTCGCCGGATACGGAGTCCGAGCCGCCGGAGGTCCTTACCGGAGACCTCCGGATCTACGACCCGAGCGGTACCCTGCTGTGCGAGTTGGATGGATACACGGTGAAGCGGGCGACCCGTGAGGCGCTGCTCTCGGCCGTGGAAGGACTTGACGAACTCCTGTACGAGGTGGTGTGGCGGGACGGTGTCCTCTCGCCTGGAATGCCGTCCGCCGATTTTCTGCCAGGCCCTTCGTCAGTGGCGCCCCGCTCGAAGCCATTCTCACGGTACCTGGCCGCGGAAGGCGTCGTCGTCGAAGACGAGGCCGCCCTGCAAGCCGACCTGGAGCGGTTGTCGTGGGCTTACGCGCTTTCGGCCCTGGAAAAGCTGGGTTGGCAGCGCAGGACGGGCGCCGACGTGGACCCGGACAGCCTGCGGCAGGACCTGGAGGTTCTGCCGGAACACTCCCGGCTGTTCCGCCGGATCCTCGAAATACTGGCCAGATCGGGCGTGCTGGAGGCGGCGGGCGAGGGCTTCGTGGTGGCGGTCGGGGCGGAAGATGCGTTGCCGGAAGAGTTGCCGCATGACTCCGATGAGCACGCGACCGCCATGAACGGACGTTACCCGCACGGCACGAATGAGATCGGGCTCATCAGGCGATGCGCCGGGGCCCTCGCGGAGGTGCTGCGCGGCCGCGAGGATCCGCTGTCGCTGTTGTTTGGCGACGCGGAACCGCAGGCTGCCGATCTCTACCGCAGGGCGCAGGTGTGGCGAGCGGCGAATCGGATGCTGGGAGAGGTGGTGCAGACCCTCGCGGCCGGGCTGCCGGAAGGGCGGCGGCTCCGGGTGCTCGAGGTCGGCGCGGGCATCGGGTCGGCGACCGAGTGCGTCCTGCCCGGGCTGCCGGCCGGGCGGTTCAATTATACCTACACCGACATCTCCGCGGGCTTCTTCGCCGACGCGGAAGCTCGTTTCGACCAGGCGGATGCGCCCATGGAATACCGCGTCCTCGATATTGAGAAGGAGCCGGCGGCTCAGGGCTATGAGGCCCACGCGTATGACCTGGTAATTGCCGCCAACGTGCTGCACGCGACGCAGTATCTCGACGAGACACTGGGACACTGCCGGGAGCTTCTGGCGCCGTCGGGACAGCTTGTGGCGCTGGAGAACCAGCGCGGCAGAGACTGGATGGACCTGATATTCGGACAACTGGACGGCTGGTGGCGATTCGCCGATCGGTACCGTTCGGACCACGCCCTGGCGGGGCCGGACGTGTGGCGGCGAGCGCTCGGCGACGCGGGTTTCGGCGAGGTCGAGATCCTTGGCGTTGACGAGTCCGAGTCGGCCGGGTTGCCCGACCGGGGCGTGATCGTGGCGCAGGGACCGGCGGAGGTCCTCCTCCCGCCGGCCGCATGGGTTCTCGCAGGGGACCGGGGCGGCGTCGCGACGGAACTGGCGGCCCAGCTCGCAGCGCGGAACCAGACGGTTGTGCTGGCGGGCGCGGAATCGACGGAAACGGCGGGACCCGGCCACGGAGCGAACGGCGTCGTCAGAAGCGCCGTGGAGATGGAACGGCGTGAGTCGTGGCGGACCCTTCTGGAGGAACTGCCCGGCGACGCGCCCCTCGGCGGTATCGTGCATCTTACGGCGCTGGACGGTCACGGGGCGGCGGCGTCCACGGAGGAAATGGGAGAGGATGCAAGACGAGCGGCGGCCAGCGCGCTGGCGCTGACGCAGGGTGTGATCGATGCCGACCTGACCCCCACGAAAGGAGTGTGGTACGTCACCCGGGGCGCGCAGGTCCTGGAGCGGGAGCGCGCGGGGCAGCTTGGCGGAGCGACGTTGTGGGGTTTCGGCAGGGTGGTGGCCAGGGAAGCGGCGCACCTGAATCCGAAGATGATCGATCTCGATCCCGAGGCGGCGGGATTGCCGGCCGACTTCACGGAAGAACTGCTGTTTCCCGACCCGGATACGCAAATCGCGTATCGGACCGGTCGCCGCCAGGTGGCCCGCCTGGTTCGTACCGCGGGGCGCCTCGCACTGCCGGAGGGTTCCGACTGGCTGTTGGCCCCCTCCGTAGGCGGCACGCTCCAGGAGCTCCAGGTCCAGCCGTTGCCGGCGCGTTCCCTGGAGCCAGGGGAAGTTCGCGTCGCGGTCGAAGCTCGCGGGCTGAACTTCCTCGACGTGTTCCGGGGCATGGGCCTGGTCGGTGAAGGCCTGATGGGCGAGGAGATGTGCGGCCGGATCGTAGAGGTCGGTTCCGGAACCTCAACGGTCTCCGCCGGCGACCGTGTGGTCGGCCTGGCATTCGGCACATTCGGACCGGAAGTGGTGACGAGGGAGGAACTGGTGGCGCTCACGCCCGCGGGGATTCCGGTCGCAGCCCTCGCCACAATGCCCACCGTGTTCGTGACCACCGCGTTGTCTTTCGAAATTGCAGACCTGAAGGCGGGCGAGCGGGTACTGATCCACGCCGCCGCGGGTGGCGTGGGGCTCGCGGCCGTCCAATTGGCGAAGGCCGCCGGCGCGGAGATATTCGCCACCGCGAGCGCGTCCAAGCAGGCGTATCTCCGATCGCTCGGCGTGACGCACGTTTTCGACAGCCGCACGACGAACTTCGGCGGGGAGATCCTGGAGGTCACGGACGGCGCGGGTGTGGACGTGGTGCTGAACAGCCTTACCGGTGAGGGTTTCATCAAGGCGAGTCTGTCCTGCCTCAGGCACGGCGGTCGATTCGTGGAGCTTGCAAGGCGCGATATTCTGAGCGAGGAGGAAATGGCCGCAGCGCGTCCGGACGTCGCATACGCCATCCTGGAGCTGGACGTCCTCAAGAAGCAGGATCCGGCGCGGCCTGGAGCGGCGCTCCGGAACGTAATGGAGCGGCTGGGGGCGGGAGAACTGAAGCCCCTGATTCACAGCCGGTGGCCGCTGGCCGAGGCCGGAGCCGCGATGGAGTTCATGCGCGACGCCAGGCACATTGGGAAGATCGTACTGACCGGGCCATCGCTCGTTGATGGCCGGCTGCGTCAGGACCGGACCTACCTGGTGACCGGAGGCCTGGGTGGAATCGGGTGCGCCCTGGCCGGCTGGCTGGCGGAGCGGGGTGCGGGGGCCATCGTATTGAACGGCCGGCGGGCGCCGGACCCGGAAGCCGAGGAAACGATCACAGCGCTCCGGGAACGCGGCGTTACGGTGCGGGTGGAGTTGGCCGACGTGACGGATGCCCACGCGGTGGACGCAATGTTCGAGCGGATCAAGGGGGAACTGCCGCCGCTTGGAGGCGTAATCCACAGCGTGGGTGTGCTGTCGGATGCTTCGCTTGCGAATCAGAGCTGGGAGCGGTTCGAGCACGTTCTCCGCCCGAAGGTCCTTGGCGCCTGGCATCTGCACCGGTCTACCGCCGACTGCGAACTGGACCTCTTCGTCCTGTTCTCGAGCGTGGCCGGGATTCTGGGCAATCCGGGCCAGGCGAACCACGCGGCGGCCAACACGTTCCTCGATCAACTCGCCGCCCACCGGCGCGCGCTTGGGCTTCCCGGCCAGGCCATCGCCTGGGGCGCCTGGTCCGGACTCGGCGAGGCCGAGGAGCAGCGGGAGCGGATTGCCCGCAGGCGCGAGGCGGCCGGAACCGGCTGGTTCAGCCCGGAACAAGGCCTCAGGGTGTTCGACCGGCTGCTGCGCGAAGATCCCACGACTTCGGTCGTTCTGGCGGCGGACTGGTCCGTGTTTGGTGAGGCCATCGAGGGCCGCCCGTCCCTGTTCGAAGACCTGCTGCCAGCGGCCGAGGATGCTTCCGCGGACGCTCCAGACACGTCGGAAGACCTGCTTTCCACGCTGGAAGTCACGCCGGCGGCGGGGCGCGAAGAATTGCTCGTATCCTTCCTGCAGCAGGAAGTTCAAGCCGTGTTGAGGCTGCCGGCGGCGCCCGCGCCCGCGGTGGGCTTCTTCGATCTGGGGATCGACTCGCTGATGGCGGTGGAACTCCGGAACCGGCTGAATCGGGCTTTTGCCGGGAATTACGTAGCGCCCAACACCCTGGTATTCGACTACCCGGACATCGCCAGCCTCGCCGGACACCTTGTCGGGGAACTGGGTGAGATCGAGAGCGCGCCAGCGCCTGTCCCTGAGCCGCAACCTGAGCCTGAGCGCGCGCCGACCTCTCCACGCGAGGGAAACGGCGTCGCAATCGTCGGTATGGCGTGCAGATTCCCGGGCGCTTCAAACGTCATGGAATTCTGGAAGCAACTGGAAGCCGGCGCGAACGCGCTGACGGACGGACGATGGAATTCCGGAACCACGGGCAGCTGCCCCGAAGAACTCACCGGTGAATTCAGAGCGTATCGCAGCGGCGGATTTGTGGATGGGATCGATCGGTTTGACGCGCGTTTCTTCCGGATTGCGCCCATCGAGGCGCGCACGATGGACCCTCAGCAGAGAATGCTGCTGGAGACGAGTTGGCAGGCACTCGAGGATGCCGGCATCGATCCTGGCGGATTGAGGGGAAGCCGTACAGGGGTATATGCCGGCATCGCCGCCAGCGAATACAGGGACCTGATGGCCTCCGGCAACCACGATATCAGTTACCTGGGTACCTCGGCCAGCATGACCGTCGGACGAGTCGCCTTCGTGCTGGGTCTGGAGGGCCCGGCGATACCCGTGGAGTTGAACTGTGCTTCGTCGCTGGTGGCCTTGCACCAGGCTGTGACGGGATTGCGGGAGGGCGAAGTCGACCTCGCCCTGGTTGGCGGCGTGAACGCGGTCCTGTCGCCGAGGTTGACCAGAGAGATGGCGGAATTGGGGATGTTGTCGCCGGAGGGGCAGTGTAAAGCCTTCGATGGTTCCGCGAACGGCTTCGTTCGGGGCGACGGTTGCGGGATGGTCGTCCTGAAGCGGCTGGCGGATGCGGAAGCGGACGGCGACCGCATCTGGGGCGTGATCCGAGGCTCGGCTGTCAATCAGAACGGCGCTGCGGCCGGCCCGACCGTTCCGAACGGTCCCGCGCAGGAACGCCTGATCGAGGCGGCGCTGGCAAGAGCAGGCATCGCCCCGTCTGACGTGGACTACCTGGAGACCCACGGCGCCGGATCCGCCATGGGCGATTCCATTGAGTTGCAGGCAGCGGCGGCGGTGTACGGCCGGGAACGCGAAGCGGACCGTCCTCTGCTGATCGGTTCCGTGAAGACCAACGTCGGGCACCTGGAGACGGTTGCCGGGATTGCCGGCCTGATCAAGACGGTGCTGGCGATGAAGCATGGGATGATTCCCAGGCATTTGCACTTCCGGGATCCCAACCCGAACCTGGATTGGAGCCAGCTCCCTGTACGCGTGACATCCGAGGCAACGGGCTGGCCCCATCGCCCCGACAGACCGTCCAGGGCGGGAGTTAGCGCATTCGGGATATCGGGATCGAATGCCCACGTGGTCGTGGAGGGATATGGAAAACCGGCCGTCGGCAGTCCGGAATCGGGACTCCTTTCTGCCGGGTCCGCTCAACAGGTATCCATTTCGTTGCCGGAGACGGTCGCGGACCTGCCGCTGCCGGAGGATGGGCAGTTGCAGAAGCGGGAGGCCCGGTTCCTGCCCTTATCCGGGAAGGCCGAAGGAGCGATCCGGGAGCTTGCGGCGCGCTACGCGGCCTGGTTGGACGAACATGATGGGGAGACGTCTTCCCACGCAGCTCAAGCGGACATGCTCGCCGACATGGCCTGGACCGCAGGGGTGGGCAGGAGTCATTTCGCCTACAGGGCGGGTGTGGCTTTCAACGACGTCGCGTCGTTGCGTGAAGGATTGAAGACAGTGGCGGAGGAGGAGGAAGGGTTGGTACCCGTGAAGGCCACGAAGGTGGCGTTCGCCTACGCCGGGAAGGACAGTCACCAGGCAGGCATGGGCCGTTCGCTGTACGAAACGGAACCCGTCGTACGTGCGATTCTGGATCGCTGCAACGAGGTTTTTCGCGAAATGCGAGGCGCCTCGCTGTTGGAGGTCATGTTCAGGCCCGCGGAATCAGACGGCGCCGTACAGGACCCTGCCTGGCAGCAGCCGGCGATCTACACGTTGCATTGCGCGCTTACGGAATTGTGGTCCAGTGTGGGTATCCGACCGAACGTGGTCGTTGGACGTGACCTTGGAGAACTCGCGGCAGCCAGGGCGGCGGGGATATTCAGTCTGGAGGAGGGATTGCGAATTGCGGCTTCCCTGGGCGGGGAAGCGCCTTTGGAGAAAATCGCGGCTGCGCATCCGTCGATCGACGTGATAAGCGGCGCCACGGGGCGTTCTGTCGAACCGGACGACGCCCTCGAGGGCGAGTACTGGCGCCGCAAGGCGAACGAACCGGCGAGACTGGACCGTTGTTTCGAAACCCTGGTCGAAACCGGGGTCAACGTCGTGATCGAGATCGGGCCGGATGCTGTAACCGGCGCCGATTCAGCAGGGGCGTGGCCGAAGTCCGCGAATGGCGGGGAGGCGCCGGTTGTGCTTTCCAGCATGCCGCGGCCATCCGGTGACGATGCGGGGGCGTGCTGCGACCGATTTATCGAGACGGTCGCGGGCGCTTACGAGACGGGGCTGGCGATTTCCTTCGAGGGCCTTTTCGCGGGAGAAAACCGGCGACGCATTGCCCTGCCGCTCTACCCCTTCCAGCGCAGGCGCCACTGGTTCCAATGATTGGGTCGGCAGCACCGGACGGTCCGGAACATCGTTCCGGCTGCGCTGCGGGATTTTTGTTGTTCATTCTTCTGACCCAAAAAAACGAATTGACTTGACATCAGATGATCGCTATCTTATGGGTCCGTTCAAACCATTTACCTAAAACGAAAGGATCGTGGCAATGGCGTCAACTGAAGATCGTATCAGGAGTCTCATCGCGGACAATCTCGAAGTGGATGGGCAGCCGATCGCGCTGCCGGATGATTTGAACGTCAGCCTTTTGGAGGCCGGTATCTCGTCCGTGGATCTCGTCGCGTTCGCGAAACTGGTCTCGCAGGAATTCGACGTCAAGTTTACTCTTGAAGACTGCGCGAACATCAACAGCGTGCGGGAACTGGTCAATCGCCTGGACGCCGCCGGGTGAGACGGTTTCTTCAAGGAGAACGTTCACAGCTCAAGGACTGGCCCCGGATTCCAATCCGGGGCCACATTGAATTTAAGGGAAATCCAGACGGCGCCGGCAGATCATGTTCTGCTGCGATGTTTTAATTTTTCTCTGGGAAGATCTCGTATTTGACCACGCACCCGGAAACTGTATGGGAAATCCCTGATCCGCAGTCCACGATCGACGTCCCCGTGGATGGCGAAACCCGCATCACCTTGCGGCGGCATGGAAATCCCGAGGGTCCACGTCTCGTACTGAGTCATGGCAATGGTCTCGCAATCGATCTCTATTTTCCGTTCTGGTCTTTGCTTCTGGATGATTTCGACCTGATTGTCTACGACCTGAGGAACCATGGCTGGAACGCGGTGAGTTCTCTTCACGAGCATAGCGTTCCCACGTTTGTCAATGACCACGACCGAATTCTGGAAGCAATCGACCTGCACTTCGGGAAGAAACCGAAAATGGGCGTATTTCATTCTGTTTCGGCCCTGATCGCGTTACTCTCGCCCGCCAGGGGCGCTGGATTCGGCGCCTGCGTTCTGTTCGATCCCCCGTTGTGCCGGCACGGCGACAGTTACGAAGAATTCGACGCCGTGGCTGAACGGGTGGCAGCAATGACCCGGAGGCGCGCGAATCGCTTCGAGACGCGGCAGGAATTTTCGGAGGTTCTTCCCTACCTGCCTACGTTTCAGCGCGTGGTGCCGGGTGTTTTCGAGCTTGTCGCAAGAACGACACTTCGCAAATCCGAAAACGGGCAGGTCTACGAACTTCGGTGCCCCCGTGAATACGAAGCACAGATCGTCGACTATGCAGCCACGTTTGCCGTGCTGGTGGACTTTCCGAAATTCCAGTGCCCGATAAAGGTCATTGGCGCCGATCCTACGTTACCCTATTCATATCTGCCGACGCTCGACCTCAGCGACATCGTCACCGTCGACTACGATTTCCTACCTGAAACGACCCACCTCCTGCAATTGGAACAGCCCGCGGAGTGCGTCGAGGCGATGAGGGAATTCCTCGACAATCATTCGCTCATCTGATTCCATGGCGTTCCGCATTCGCCCCGCTTGCACGACTTGCCTGCCGTTGTTGTTCGTTGCCGGCTTCCTCGTTTGCTCGCCTGCTTCCTCGATAGCGCGGGAAAGGGTCGAAGACTGCGAGAAGTCGCGGGAGACGCCGCAATGAGTGCCTGAATGGGAGCGGATTGTGAAACTGATCGTTACGAACGACGACGGCATTGAAGCGGACGGCATAAATGCGCTGGTTGGACTGGCGTCTCGGTGGGGTGAGGTCGTCGTTGTCGCGCCCGCGGCGCCGCAGTCCGGCGTTGGACACCGATTGACAACCGACAGACCCATTCGTGTGGATAGACAGACTGAAGACCGGTTCAGAGTATGGGGTACGCCCGCCGACTGTGCGCGCCTGGCCCTGAGCCAGCTGGCGTCCGACGCAGACTGGTTGCTCTCAGGCATCAACAACGGAAGCAATCTTGGCGTGGACGTCTACGATTCCGGGACCGTAGCCGCCGCCCGGGAAGCGGCGATTCTCGGATACAAAGCCATCGCCCTGTCACAATATAGAGCGAAAGACCGGTCCATAGACTGGCCGCTTGCAGCGGACCGGCTCCGGCCCCTTCTTGAGAGAGTACTTAGCCGAACGCTCCAAGCGGGGTGTTTTCTCAACGTGAATCTGCCCCACCCTGAACACGAAAGGGTGGGTCTGGAAACCCGATCGACTCCCGTCGACAAGAGCCCCCAGGCCATCTCGTTCAAGCGAAGCGGCAGCGATTATCACTATACCGGCGTCTATCAGGAGCGCCCGAGACAACACGGAAGCGACGTTGACGCCTGTTTCAATGGCCGCATTTCGCTTTCCAGGATCCCCATTTGAATATACGTGACCACGGTCCCGCCCTGAAACCGACCGGGCGGGCGCAGCCGCGCTGCTGGAGGAATACCGGGCGCATTTCGACCCATAAAGGGGTTCGGTCCTTTTACTCACTCACGTGGGGGCCACCCGCACGGTGACGATATCCATGCCGTGGTATTTCTGGTGCCGGACCGAAGAAGCGTAATGGCGTAACATCCGGAACGACAATTCGCTTTCATCCAGGGTTTGCGTCTGTTCGTCGAGATACGCGAGACGATCTCCCAGGTTCTCTTCGTCGAAGACCGCTACGAATTCCATTTCTACGGCCTCTCCCTCCGCGCGCGCGACGATAATCAGGCGCGGCGCCTCATCCTCATGAGACGGGTTCTCCGGCTCCAGTAGACTCGCCAGCGTCTCCTCGCCCGCGGACCGCAACCGCCTCGTCGTGGCGGCGTCCCATCCCATCCCGTCTGCAACCTCTCTCAGAAACGCGTCGATACGGGGAAGATCCGAAATGTCCAGCCGGGCTTCCAGGCGCCGGCGACGCGGACCGGTCAGTTCAAGGAACACGGTCAATGCGATCGCCGCGGCCGTGCCAACCGTTATCCCGTTGCCGAGCAGCACGCCCCAGGGTCTCCCCAACAGGTCCTCGAGGATGTTGTTGCCTTGCATACCGAGTCCGATGGAGAACGCCAGCCCGACCACGATGGCCTTCCGGGCGTCGAGGCCCGCACGCGATAGGGTCTGGATCCCCTCCACGAAGAGCATGCCGATGGCAACCAACAGGAACCCCCCCATGACGGGGCTGGGAATCACCAGCAGGAGACCCGTTACTTTGGGAAAGAAAGCCAGCACCACGAGAAGGCACCCCACGGCATATCCGGCGCCGCGAGCGGCAACTCCGGTAAGATTGATAAGGGACACGGTGGACGACGAATAGGAGGTCGTGGGCGGTGTCCCGGCAACGCCCGAAAGCAGAATGCCAACCGCATTGGCATAGGTTGAGCCCTGGATCAGCCGGAAATCCGTCGCCCGGGTCAGGCGGCGCGATACCTGTTGTACGACCATCCCGTCGCCGATTCCTTTGATCGCCTGTACGAGGGTAACGATAAGAAACATCGCCAGAAGCGCCCAGAATCCTCCGGTCGGCATCAGAGCCAATCCGGGAAACCCGCTGTGGGGAACGCCTACCCACGGCGCCCCAATCAGCCGATCGAATTCGTAAAGCCCGAGCGGAGCAGCGGAGGCGCAGCCCGCCGCGATTCCAATTAACAGCGACCAGGGCCGCCAGGCTGCGGATCCCCGCAACATCAATACCGTGGATACCGCCAGGGTAACGGCCGCCACGGTCGGGCCGGCAGCCGCAGATGCCCCCTCGGGTACCTCTTTCAACCGGTCGAACGCGATGGGAAGGATCATCGCGGCAATCAGCATCAGTACCGTGCCGGAAACGACTGGCGTAATGATGCGCCGCAGTTGCGGAAGCCACGTCGCGACAGCGAGGTAGAAGAGTGACGAAAGGACGATCAGGCTTGCGAGCGTGGCCGCTCCGCCCGCTTCGATGGCCAGGACCGAGACCGCGATGAAGTTGGGCGAAGCGCCCATGATCAGCACGTGACCGCCGCCTAGCCGCCCGATCCTCGCCGCCTGCAGCACGGTGGCCAACCCGCTGATAATGAGCGCCGCGAAGACGGCCCACGAAAGGTAACGATCGTCCTGGCCGGCGGCAACGGCGGTGACGGCCACGATCAGTACCGTCGGCGCAAGCCCGATGATGATTCCCTGTATCCCGACGCCAATCGCCTCAGGGAAACGGCATGGCTCGTCCGGTTCGTAGCGGATTCTGTCGCTTTTACTGTCTGCCACTCAGAGGTATCTCCGGCTTAATCTTCGGGCGCAATTCCCGCAATGCCTGGCGCCGCGCTTGCGAGCGATCGTGCTCGTCAAGAATATTGAAATCTCGTGAACAAATCAACCGGCGATCGTGTCCTTCCCGAAAACGCAAAAGCCCTTTTGGTATTCCGTACGGGACGCCGGCGCGGCGACCGCTTATGCGTTCGTGTTCCACGCTTGATCCGGAATAAAAAAGGGCTTCTTCGAATGCAAAGACAGCTTTTCGCCACCTCGGGACTCAACGCCCCCGGGTGGTGGATGTATCAAGGCTCCCCGATCGGTTCCTCACATCCTGCGAGATCGGAAACGAGCTTATTGACGCTTGTCGACGACCTCACCGAGCTTCTCTTCGGCAAGGTTGAACATCCCCTCCAGGTACTGCTTGCGCAACAGGTTCAACTCCGCAACCCGCTGCCACAGGACCTCCTCAATCGAGGCGACTGCTTCCTTGCGCACCTCGGAGGGGAGAGTATCGTCGATTTGGAACTCGTACTTCTCAATCGTAAATTCAGCGATATCCGATATGTTATCGCCAATGATTTCCATATCGACAGCGCTTCTCATCGATCCGATTTTTTCCTCATCCGTGTTCATCATGGCAACTCCGATATGGTTGGCCGGTCGGCTGTTCCGCGGCAGAATGGAAAATCTGCAAGCAACAACTCAACTGCTACCGTACGCTGCTATGGCCTCGGTCTGTGACTCGTAAATGTCGATGATTTGATCGAAACCGCTCATGGTGATCACTTTACGGACCCGTTCCGTAAGTGCGCAGACCCCGAACTGCTTGCCCGGGTCCTTGAATTTCCGGGAAATGATGATTCCGAGGCGAAGCCCCGCGCTGCTGATATAGGATACCTGTTCGAAGTCCAGAAGCAATGCGTTGTCTTCCGGGCCGATTCCGGACTCGATGACACGCTGAACTTCCTGCGCATTGCTGCCGTCGATACGACCCGCCAGGATCGCGATCAGGATTCCGTCTTTCCGATCCCATTTGACATCCACGTCCATCTGAACCCGCCTCCGCACAGTGGCATCAATTCAATCTCGCGAATGTCAAATGAGTGACCCCGGTATCTATTAATTATTATAAGGAAAATGGACGGTTTAACAAGCCCGCGAACCGGAAAACCGCGTGAAACAGCCCGGATGGACTTTATCAACGGGCTGTCAGGGTTGGGTGCTCTGATTCAGAAATCGGGCAATTCGTTCCCGGTTAGCGGTAAGGCTTGTTAACGCCCTGGCTTCCCGCCTGAGACTTGCTTATATCACGCTGCAGTGAACGCCAAGAATGCGTGATGTAATGCTATCGGTGAAGCTCCCTTGCGCGGATGGCAACTTCCCCACGCCCACGACTCGAGGATTAAGTCTGACGGTTTCAAGTTCTCATTGGTACGTGATTTGCGGTTCAATATCCTGTTAATGCCGGTGACCGCCACGTGCTCGTCGCCAGCGAGCAGGTACCCGACCATGAACCCCGTGGAGTGATTGCCGGAGTACTTGCCGGTCCGGAAGCGGTCGATGCCTTCAGCGACGTACTCACGGCAGAGGTAGCCGCTGTTGCCGTCGATACGCTTGCATTCAATAATCGCGTGGGGATCGTGTTCGCCGAATCGCAGAAAAATCTCGATTGATAGAATCGGGATGTCGGTTCTGCCATCCGGCACAAGCATATCAGGACGGGACCGGGATTCAGTTCCGGGTAGTACAGCCATTTTCTTGCCCCACCGCATCCCTTTGAGTCCCAGAGCTCGTCGCATTCCATCCCGTAGCCGTTCCGTGATTTCGACTTCGCCGGCTTTCGCATTGACGTCCCGCGACTGTGACGCAAACTCCCAGCCGACTTCAACCGTTCGCAAGATCGCCGTGGCAATATCAGGTCCGAGATTGATAAACCGGCGGCCGGCCGTCGTTGTAACATCAAACGGCAACTTCATTCGGCGATCCCAGAGAAGCTCTCGACGATGACCGAGTCCGCGTCTTCCAATGCCGACACGCCCATCCAGTGTCGAAGGGCGGCAGGCTTAATGATCACAACCTCATTGTGGCCATGCACCCGAAGTTCGCGCTGACCAATCAGAGAGTTTGCAAGCGGGACCTCCAGGCGTTCGCCGATCCTGTCAAGAACATCCCTCAAGTTTCCGTCTGGTGCTACGACATCCAACCGAGAAGGTCTCGTAATGCGGGAGCGCTCATCAAGAACGAAGCGAACGACTCGAAGTGGCGCACGTTCGGGAAGTTCGAAGACTTCCGCGCGCATACAGCGTTGATTCGCTGCTGAAAGCCAGGCCTCCACCACCGTTTGAAACGTACGTGCATAGACAGAAATGTCACGAACTTCGGCGGCTTTCACTGAAGCATTCCTGCCAGCCTGCCAATGCCAACTGGCACGGAACAGACCGTCACGCGCAACAATGCTATCAGTCTCGTCCAACCCGTACAGCTCGAATACAGCCTCATCGAGCAATTCCCACTCCGCGGGGGACGGGGAACCATCTTGAAATTTCTGCGCAAGCTCCGTCAACCGAACGCCAACGTTGGAATATAGGGCCTTTTCAAGATCGGGAATCGGCATGCGTTCGATATCCCGGCACTTGATCCTTCGCATCCACAATCCAAAAGAGGAAGCGGTCATTAGAAAGAACCAAGACGCCAGCGACGAACTAAGAATTGCAGCGAGCAGGTGGGCGGTTTTTTCCCCGGCGAATGGTAGCGCTGCGCCAAAGAATGAGTCGGTGAAGACAATATCTCTACCTGCAACTGCAACAACAGGGCGAGGGGCTCCTATCATGAACTCTTTAATAAGCAACAGAGGTGCGCGATAAATATCGCGATTGCGCGGCCATTGCGCAGTTGCACTGTCAAAGGATGCCAAATCCTTCGGGACAGAGAATTGTCGAAGGTCCTTGACGGTCAAGAGTGGGAGTCCCCGAAGAAACCGGCAGTCGCGGCTTCGATTCCCAACAGTAAGCCCCGTGTGTAGCCCTGTATCGAACTTGGTGAGTTGTCGATCAAATGTCGGATAACTTTCTCTCAGCCTGTTCAACAACGACAGATCCCTCCGAAAACCAACAAACGCGGCCTTTAGAATCTCTGGTGTTCGCTTCCAATCACTCATTTGAAGCGTTATGATATCACTACGTGCGATCTCGAATGTATGGCTTTTTGCTCCTGCGGGCGACCACGGCACTTGAACAGCGGTAATCGTGTCTCGTCGCAATTTACGGTGCCTTGCGAAAAGTACAACTGCTGGCATTCTGCTTTTTGGAAACAGCCAATCAGCGTGATTCGACAGATTAACCAGCGTCACTGATGATAGTTTTTCGACTAGTTGAAGCGAAGCAGCTACTCCCGTCGTACTCTGACTGAAGAATTGGACAGCACTCAGAATCAGACCAAATCGGGTTTTCTCGGAGGCAAAATCCATTGCTCGATGTACGAAGTCCAGACTTTCCCCACGAGGCGCGAGTGCATTCCTCGGGCTACTTCGGAGACGGCGTCCCGCGGTGCCAGATTCGCCTCGATAGCTCCAGGGCGGATTTCCAACGATGACGTCGAATTTCTTCGGTACACCCCGTTCTGTCATCGCAAGCCGTCCGGAAGGCGTAGTTTCGACGTGGTATGCGTCGGCGACGATTAACGTCTTGCCGATGAGCGGTTCGAACTTCAAAGCATTTGGTGGCTGTGGGTCTGGATCAAGCTCCAACGCCGCCAAGTAAAGACTGAACGCAGCAACACGCACCGCGGATTCGTTCACGTCGACGCCGTAGATCTGTTGATGCAATATGGAACGGACTAATTCGCGACTTCGGTCGCCGCCATTCGATTGGAGATCTACTAGCCTCCGAAGGGATTCGACTAGGAAGACGCCCGAACCACAAGTCAGGTCGATCACGGTTTCCTTTCCCGTGAGTCCTTCCATGACCTCGTCCAGAACCAAGGAAACAAGCGGTAGCCGCGTATAGAAAATATCGAATCCGGTATTGCTGTAGGGCGTCGATGGATCAGAGTGCGCGAACTGCTCGTAGATGGAACTGATTAATTCTACCGGTATCACGTCGAACTGGTAAGGGAAAAGCGTGGTTTGTCCCGACTCCGGGTCCACGGCTTCGAGGAAGTCCGCGATTCTACAGAGATGCCTAAGTCCTGGCGCGATTGACTGCTCCAACGGAAACATGTCGCCGTTGAATATCTCTCGAAGCCAGTCGAACAACTGCTCTGTGGCAGCGGGGACACGCAGGATTTCGGGTAGGGTGCCGTGGCCATAATCACGTTCGAGGATTTGCTCCGTTACGATCTTCCGATCAATAAGGTACTGCGTGAATATCGACCTGCCAATCAGACCCTGTGCGCTCGAATAGTCTAGCCCTGCATCCACGAGGTCTTGTTCAAGCGCGGCAAGATCGGAAAGAAGCTGTTGATCCACGCTCGTTTTGCGATCCACAGCGCCCGCCTGTTGCCAGAACTGCCCCGTTTCCATAACTAGGCGGCCGGCGAAGGCATCGAGTCTGTCCAACTCACTAGCGATCAGTTCGAATGTATCCAACAGGTACGCCGCAGCATCCTCGGTCTCTCGGGGACGACCGAAACCGTTGTATAGATCTATTCTTTGCGGTGAAACCACCCATAACAACGGGGCGAAACCCTGGTTCCAGATCTCCTGACGCCACCGTTCCACCTGTTCATTAGATGGGTCTTCCTGTTCAAGCTTGAAGTAGACGGTGAGCGCTGAGTCGCTGCACCATAAGGCATCAGGTTCAAACTCCCGGGCCTGGCACCTGGTACGGGCGTCGTCCTCCAGGTAAACGCCATGTGCTGGTTCACCATTCTCCAGATAGCCAGTGGCTTCAAGCACCTGCCTTAAGGATTGAGCGATCATCTCCGTTACCTCGCAGAAACAAAAACCCCATTGAGACGGTGTTTTCCATATTATAGCCACAATGGGGTTGACGTTCAACAAAATCCGCAATTATAGCGTCTTTACGTCAGATTCGGAACATTACACCGCCGACTAAAATGCGGTAAGGAATGACGTTAGACGCCAATTCCGGGTGCGATTAATCAGGATCATCACCGCCTATCCGATCGATTGGGATTGGCTCGCGGGAAGGTATGTTCAGTTCCACGCCACCCATTGGCGCGAATCGATCATGTATAGCGCTTGCGAGATTGGCAGGTGGCGGGTATACGGTTAGCGCTGCACGCAGAATCGCCCGCGCTTCCTCCTCAATGGAATGGCCATGCTCGGCCGCCCGCATGCGGAGACGCTGCGCTAAATCATCGCCGATGTCTTGTATCTTTATACTGCCCATCTTCTCTATCTCCGATTCATAGTAAATTCGCATTTCCGCCCGAATGTGTGTGCGGTTCCATTTGCGCGGCAACGCCCGAAGCTACCCCGCCGTCAACTCGTGACTTACTTCCCCCTGCACAATTCGGCAGTTGACAGCGCACCTGGAGCCCTTAGCCTTGATCTCATTCAATATCGCCCGTGCTCATTTCCCGATGGCGAGCGGTTGAGTTCTTCCCGATGATAGCGCCAGGTTGGCATGAACCTGTCCATCAGTTTCCAAAAACGATCGTTGTGACGGCGCTCGATCAGGTGGACCATCTCATGCACAACGACGTACTCAAGGCAGGATGCCGGTTTCTTTGCCAGCTCGAGACTCAGCCAGATTCGGCGGGCCTGGGGATTGCAAGTCCCCCAACGGGTCTTCATCTTTCTGATCCGCGCTTCGTTGACCCGCACCCCCATTTCGGGCTCCCATTTTGCAATGATCCCCGGAAGCAAATCACGGAGTTGGCGTCGATACCATCGATCCAGTACGGCCTCCCTATTATGCCTGTCTGCGCCCGGCCGAACGCGCATCGCTATGGTCGTATTGTTAAGGAGGCGGACCTCAGGCGGGGTGTCCCGTTCCGTCACCTCGAGCCGGTAGCGTCGGCCCTCGAAAAAATGACTCTCGCCCGTTATGAATTCCCGCTCGGACTGGCGGTATTGCCGCTGAAATCTCGCCTCCTGCAGACGAATCCATTCAAGACGGGAAGTGACGGCAACTCGCACGTCGTCTTTATCGAGACGACGCGGCGCGGACACCCTTACGCGACCGTTCGGCGGGTAGACTCTTATGTACAGGTTCTTGACGTCCTTGTGCACGACGTCCACTGCGGTTCCTCGTACCTCAATGGTGTAATTTTTCAGCCTATTCTTCACTTTCCACCGTCGCAATCTCGACTGAATCGGCGCACGAGGTTCTCATTGTTACCAGATTGGGACTTGATAGCATTGCGGACTTTCAGTCCCCGCCGCCACCGGACGAACTATCCCTGACACAGCTCGGCGACCATCGCCGCATTCTCGCCAAGCTGATCGCCGAATTTCTGGTACATCCCCACCAGAAGAATATCGATGGGTTTGATATTATCGAGCGTAAAGTCAAACTCTGTGCGAATTCAACTTTTGGAGCTGACAGCGCGCTTGGGGCCTCAATCCTTTATTTCGTTCAATACTGCCAGTCCGCATGCGCCAGTGGCGATCGATTGAGTTCGTCCCGATGATAGCGCCAAGTTGGCATGAACCTGTCCATCAGCGACCGAAAACGATCGTTGTGACGACGCTCAATCAAGTGAACCATTTCATGGAGAACGACAAAGTCTAGGCAGGATGACGGTTTCTTTGCCAACTCGAGATTCAGCCAGATTCGGCGGGCATCCGGGTTGCAGGTACCCCATCGAGTCTTCATCTTTCTGATACGAGCTTCATTGACGTGCACACCCAATTCAGGCTCCCACTTCGCGATGAGACCCGGTAGACGATCTCGGAGTTGCTGGCGGTACCATCGATCCATCACGGCTTCTCTGGTATTCCGGTCGGCCCTCGGTCGTACGCACATTCCCATTGTCGTGTTATTGATGAGACAAACCGAAGGTTGTCCGTCACATTCCGTAACATCGAGTCGGTAGCGCCTTCCCTCGAAGTAATGGCTTTCACCAGTGACGAATTCCCGTTGGGACTGCCGATTTTGCTTCTCGAATTTCGACTGATGGCGACGAATCCATCCCAGCCGAGAAACAACAGCCATCCGCACCGCGTCATCATCAAGACTGAGCGGAGCGGCCACTCTAACCCTGCCGTTCGGTGGGTAGACCCCAATATGGAGGTTCTTGATGTCCTTGTGGACCACATCGACCGCAGTCCCTTGTACATCAATGCTGTAAGTTTTCCACTCAGTATTCACTCTGCGCCTTTACAATCTCAAATATTCGGTACACCAGGCCCTCATTGTCGCCGAGTTGCGACCTTATAGCGTTGCGGACCTCCCGTTCCTTGAATTTGTTTCCACGCCAGTCCGCTTTCTTGACGCTACGAATGGCGTGATCAACCGCGACAGCCTTTGCGGAAAGTTCATCCGCGGAAAACTCCATCCCGGTGTCGGCATAGGGTTTGTCTTGCCCAAGTGCGGCACCCTGTAAGTTATCGAATAGAGACCTGAGCGTGTTGGTGTCGATTTCCGACGGATATGACGTCTCGGATTCAGGGCTGCTGACTTTTTTGGCCAAGTCAATAATTCTCGCAAGGTACATCTTGTAGTCGAGGCTTTCCTGCTTACGCTGAAGGATCAGGGCGTCCAACAACTCAGACATCTTGCCGTAATATTTAGGGTTGACCGGGGTCTCGTCGATGATGAGACGGCGGACGTTATTCTCTATCGTCTCGGCCGTCGCCTCCTGATCACTGCGAATACCATCTGGAAGTGCATCTAACGCCTTATCGCCTCGTTTGACGATTAGCTGTACAAGTGTCAGATCGTCAAACGTCGAGAGTCTTTCACTTTCCTCGGCGCGGATGTAGGTGTCGAGAAGGTGCCGCATGGCCGGCTCATACATCTTCAGGTCAATGTAGTCGCCACTCGCGAGTTTGACCTCCTTGCGGACATTCTCGTAGTGATCCACTTCTATTTTTATTTCCTGCGCCTCGGCATCACTGTAACCTGCCTCATGCATTTCGTTGGCCAGGTTGGCGTAAGCTCGCAAAAGCGCCGCAGTCCGCCTATAGAGGGCTAGACGCCGTGGCTCAGTTTCCTTGAGACCCTTGATACTTCCACCATCCGTCCCGCAGAAGAAACGCCGATATGACGCAGAGTCGCGTGGCAGCGCGACCGGCTCACACAGCGCCCGTATAGCCTCGCGTGTCTCCTCAAGCCGCTCACGCCCCTTCGCGAGCCTGTCCGTCAGCAACCCCTGCACATCGGCATGGTCGTACCCGCCGAAGGCACCTCCGGTGTAATCCTGAATCGACTGCTCCAACGAACGGAACAGGTCCTTGTAGTCGACGATATATCCGTACACTTTGTCCTCACCGTCGAGGCGGTTGACACGGCAGATCGCCTGGAAGAGCCCATGGTCCTGCATGTGTTTGTCGATGTAGAGATAGGTAGCAGAGGGTGCATCGAAACCGGTCAGGAGCTTATCTACCACGATAAGGAGCTTCATCTGCCCCGGCTCCTTTACGAATCGCTTCTTAACCTCGCGTTCAAACCGCTCAACCTTGTTCATTGCGGTGTCTTCCGGCTCGTTGAAGTGCACCGCAAGCATCTGTCGGTAGATACCGTACCGGCGTAGCCTCTCGGTAAGCCCTTCGCCGGTCTCCTCACCCTTGATGTCCCCGGGCGCTGGCTTGTAGGATGTGACGATGGCGCACTTACCCGCCAAATCAGTCTGCTGAAACATCTCAAAAAAGCGGCACGCAGAGTCGATGCTGCCAGAGACCAGCAGGGCGTTGCCCTTACCGCTCTTAAGTCGGTCGCATATCTCCATGTCTAGCTGAATGTCGGCGACGATTTTCTCCAAGCGATCCCGTGAACTTAACACTCTCCGCATGGTGCCCCAACGCTGTTTAAGTTGGGCCTTCGCTACGTCAGTCAATCCTTTGGTCTTGACTTCGAACCACTGATCTATCTTGTCCTGAGAGGTAATATTCTGGTCGATGTCACGTGCTTCGTAACGCAAGTCCAGCACCACGCCATCGCGCACCGCTTCGTCGTACTTATAGGTGTGGATGTAGGTTCCGAAGGTCTCGATGCTGCGGCGCTTATCTGCCTTGAGCAATGGGGTTCCGGTAAAGCCAATGAGCATAGCGCCTGGTAAAATTGCCCTCATTGCCTCGTGAAGTTTTCCGGACTGGGTGCGGTGACATTCGTCCACGAAAACGAAAATCTCGCCCTTGGGACGGAAATCACCGGGTAGATTCTTCTTGATCTCCTCGACGTAGGCCTCGATTTCTCTTTCGCTGATATCGTCGGTTGTACCGAACTTGTGGATAAGGGAGCCGATCAGCCACTCGTCGGGTCTGTTAAGTACCTGCACGAGATCAGCTCCACTTTTCGTCCGGTAGATGTCCTCGCTGACACCCTTGAAAACAGCCTCAATTTGCTCGTCCAACTCCGTGCGATCCGTTATGAGAAGGACCCTTGCGTCGGTGACGTTCTCGCGAATCCATTTCGCAAGCCAGACCATCGTCAGGCTCTTGCCACTCCCTTGCGTGTGCCAGATGATGCCACCCTCCCGGCTTTTCACTCGGACTTGGGCAGCCCGCGCACCGAAGTATTGGTTGTGGCGGCAAGTCTTCTTTACCCCAGCGTCAAAGACGACGAAGTCATGTATTATCTCAAGTAATCGCTCTTTGCTGCAGAGTTGACTCAGCTCGCGCAATAAAGGATTGTCGCCGGCAGCCGGGTTGGCGTTCGCTTCCTTCCAGTGCAGCCAGTATTTTTCAGGTGTCTCGATTACACCGTAACGCAACCCCTCGGTATCATTGCCCGCCATCACGAGTTGCACGGTGGTGAAAAAGGGGCGGATGAACTCCTTTTTCTGGTTGTCAAGGTTTTGACGAATGCCCTCGGTCACAGAAACCGTCGAGCGCTTCAGTTCCAGGATCCCGAGAGCGATCCCATTGACGTATAGCACAATGTCCGGACGTTTGCTGTTCGTCGCTGAGATTGTAACCTCTTCGGCGATTGCAAAGTCGTTATTGCCAGGATTCTCCCAGTCCATCAGCCAGACAGTGACATTCGGTTCGCCGACGTCCGGTCGGACCTTCACTCCGTAACGGAGCAGGCTGTATACCTCGCGGTTTGCTTCGTATAGTGTCTTGCTGCCGCCGAGTGCTGATGCTTTGTCCAGTTCGCGCAGAACCTTGTTTACGACATTGTCGGCGTAACCATTGCGCTTCAGCCAATCGGTGAGCAGCCTTTTCTCAACATTACCGTTATCGGCGCGATCCTGCCAGTGGCCGAGATTGGAGTACCCTAGCGAATCCCGCAAGAAAGAAATCACCCGTCGCTGTGTGCGAAATTCGTTTTGACCGATTGTGTTCATGTACGTTCGCAATTTAGTAACTCGGGCCAGTTCACAACTCGGAGAAAGACATTGGCCGCATTCGATGAGTTGGCCTCAATCGTCCATCAGGTCTGGACATACAAACACCACGTGAATCCCATTTTTTTGAAGTGTTGCGCGGTGGTGCCACCAATCTGTATCAGATGCGTTTAACAACTCCGGACTAGAATGGCTAGCCAACGCTACAGCCACGAACTTTCGATCATCCCAATCGAAAGTATCGAGATCTGGGTCATTGGGAAACTCCTCGAAGCCACGGTCTCGGTGAGGCTTTACTGTGATTTTCCGGCAATGCTGGTCGTTAGCTTGGTTTTTCCAAAGCCACAGGAAGAAATAGTCCCCGAGACCAGGCTCCCCTGAAGGGTTGAGGTTTCTTCGGTATTCGTCAATAATCAGATTCTCGTCGTCAAGAAGAAGCCGAAACCCTCCGTTCTGGATCATACTTAATGTTTCTCTACACTTAAATATGCAACTCCGATTGAAGTCTTGGTAATTATGATTTGCAACTACGGCGACATTGGTATCCATGATTATCTCAGGTTTCTTCGAATTCACTCGAGATACCCCTACCTATTCTGTAAGGCCTCGCTCATGGCGGCAATTTCACCGAACTGATCCCCAAAGAACCCTTTAGGCCAATTGGAAATATTCCCGAATTTGTCAAGCTCGAGCTGGCTAATGTTTGAGGCACCCTGGTCGTTCATTGAACAGAAATAAAGGCTAACGTCATCCTTGTTGATCTTTCCTTCTGCGATTCGACGTTGAAGTCTAAGCAATAGATGTTCGCTATGGCTTTCGAACAAGACCTGTACATTCCGCTGCTGCCAAGCGTCAATAAATACATCAGCAAGGCCCGCTTGTACAGAAGGATGCAAGTGAATCTCTGGCTGCTCCAATATGATCTTGGACTTACGTGGAACATAGAAACAAAGCACCAATACGGGAAGTATCTGGGAAACTCCGAAGCCGATGTCAGTGAGGAGAACCTCAGCTGAATTGGGTGACTTACGGACCCTTACTTCGAATAAGCGTCTCCCTTTAGTCAATGCCACTACGCGAAAATCGTATATCAATCCGAGACGCATAAGCCATTGCGCGATATATCTTTCGAAACTTAGAGGTCGTCGTCGATGGCTAATCCTTCTTCCACGTTCGCGAGACGATAGGATTGCGTCTACCGCAAATTCGCCTGCCTGGCCCATATCGCGAGGTTGTGCACCAGATCGTGCGTAGATCCGAGACGGATAGGCACGCAGAGGTCCGAGATAAAAGAGACTCCTTAAGGACAATTCCAATGCGTATTGAAGGCTGTACATTATGGCCGGGTCTTTGAAGAACTCAGGAAGCCAATATCTAAACTCGTGAAATTTAACCGAACGAACTAGCCTATCGTCATCCCTCACACGGTGAGACCTATCCCTTCCGGCACCACGTACAAACAGATCGTGTTCCTTCTTTCCCGGTACTCGCACCAAACCAAACCGTCTTCCGCGGACAGTATATGCCATTTTTTTTACTAGTGGCGACTTCCCAGAACCGACATTCTCCTCTGTGACATCGACATCAAATCCAATTTCGTCACCTGGCGTTGGAGGTTGGGTGTTAATCGTATCGTCAAATGGCAGCTCAATCTCTGAGTTCCAGCCGAGCGAAAGTCTAATACTTTGCTTTGTGTCATGCTGGTGGACCACGCTTTCAAAGTCACCTAGGTTCACAGGGGATTTTTCATCGCCGAAGTGAAATACAATTCCCGGGTCTGAAGAGTCGACCGTTTGTTTCATTAACAGCAAAGCTTGAAAAAGGCTGGTCTTGCCAGAACTATTGGTACCAAAAAAACCTGTGATAGGCTTAAACGTAATGTCCCCTGTATCTTTCCAGGATTTAAAATTCTCCAAACGTAGCCGTGTCAACATTTGGGGCACCTCCTCAGCGAGTACCTAACTGTAAGACGTCAATTTAGCAATCCCAGGAGGCTCGGATCATTTCGTTCGTCAAAATTCATCTTATCTCCGTTTACGTCCGGCTTACTTCGAGAATCGTCGACCAGAAAAGTCAAATCTCAGTTCCTTTTGCGGCCAAATTCCTGAAAAAACTGCCGAGATATTTCAATTCAACGTTAATTCCTGCGTTTCTAACGATTCTCGGATTCCCTCTCAATGATACTTGCAAGCTGATCTTGTCTCCAGGGTACGACATTAATATTGTTGTCGATTATTGCCTTAGGAAGTCGTCGTGGAGGAGTGTTTCCTTTGTGCATAGCGACGACGGCTTTCCCAATTTCAATGCTCTCTCTTATCTCCCAGTCGACCCATTTGCTACTTACGGTATTTTCAGACACATAGACAACAGTTACAGAAGATTGGCGAATGCGTTCCCTAATACCGCGCCTAATATAGTCGGCTACCTCACTGTCGAACGGTTTTCTCAGTGACCAATCATTGAAATTTATGTTGCTGTCTTGGTTCCTCGCCTGAGCACGCAGCAAATTAACCTCATTGAGATCATCCGATGAAAAGCTAATAAACACATTGCGTTTGTGCTCGTCGACACGATCCTTAAGGGACCGTCTGACACGCTGCTCGAGTGACTCCAGTTCGTTTGGGTCTAATCCTCTACCACTGCCTATGCCGCCCATTTCTATCTCCTTTTTTCAGCATTATCGATCTCAATACAAGCGATACAAACCCCGCAAGGATCTTTACCACCAGCGTGACACGAATAGGTTTGTGTGATCCCTCGTTTGCTGGCCAAAAGCAAGACATCTCGCTTTGACAATTCCAGTAAAGGCGCAAGGACAAGAATGCGGCTCCCCATCGCAATCTCGATCATCCTTTCACATTCATCCAAGAAGTGTTTCGTCTGGTCTGGGAAGATGTGATCAGCGGGATTGAGTAGACCGAGCGCGATGCTATTTGCCTGAACATCAATTGCATGAGCCGCACCTGCCAAGACAAATAGGAGATTGCGGCCCGGCAAAAAAGCATCCTCATTTATGCGCAAATTACAGTTTGTGAGACCACTCGAGATCGTCTTTCCAAACCCAGACACGTCCATGTACGTAGCAGGTGGTAGACCAAATTGTGAGTGAAGGCGCTCGCAGGCCTCCCATTCCTCGCGTACGGCAAGTTGGCCATAGTCAATAAAGAGTGGAAATAGCTCTGCTCCTTCCTCCTTCGCTATCACGCTCACAAGAGTTGAATCAAATCCACCCGATACAAGAGTCACGATCCGCAATTTTGGATTCCTCCTTTGCCACTCTTATTACAATCCAGACTGCAAGGTCGAATTGGTCAGGCGAGTATCCGAACGCACAGGCATGTTCGATAAAGGCGCTTTCCAACGCTTCGTATTCGCACAGATTCGAAATCGATTTGAACGATGAGCCTGTAATTCCTACCCAACGCAAATAAGTCAGAACATGCACATCCAAGATCGCAATGTACTTTGCAAAACAAATGTTGCGGAGAAATAGACTTGCCTGTTTCGGTCCCAGACCTGGAACCTCTCGCACTAGCAGTCTTCGAGCGCTGCAAACGTCTTCTGAATCATCTAACAGGCTGAGTATTGACCCTCGTGTAATGTATATGTATTCTGCTGCCCGCCGAATCTGATTGGCACGGACGCGAAAAAAGGGATAACCTCCCGTTAGTGCTGCTAAAGTGTCCACTTCAAATTGATTAAAACAAGTGCGTGGCTGCGGTCGCGACAACAGACACATACTGCTCATGCGTTCGATGGCTGCATTAACAGCCTTGACTCTTACCCGACTACCCAGGATACATGACACAAGCTCCCTCCACAGTTCATCTTCGCTATGGATTCTCCAGGACACGGGCGGGCGTTCTTCTAATGTGTTGCACACATCGCGGATCGCTTGTTCGATAGATAGTAGCGTGAAATTTTTCGTCGCCATGCTATTGAACTCCTTCGATAGCAGGCAATAGCAGATCCAATTGTTCCTTAGTTGCATACTTTTGGACGAACGATTCAACTCTTCCGGTATACAGTGCTTCCTGAAACCCTACCATAAACTCGCGATAAAAAACCAGATTGTGCATTAAGACAGATTGGACGTACGGTAGTACGGGAGATTGACCCCACTCTGTTTGGTTTCGGATCAGATCCCATTGCTGGAAATGTAACAGCCTGCCATTCTCGTGATCAACGACTGCCTGACACCATTCCAATCCATCAAAACTATCGGCTCCCGCCAATGTGTAGGCAATGATTGAAATCGGATTTCCGGTTCCAAGCAGGTGAAGCGGGCAATAGAAGCCTAATGCGTTTAACGCTACTCGGATTCTCCGTACGGTGCGAATCCGATCGAGAATTCCCTCACCTAAATCTCGTTCCGCGACAGCCAACAATAAAGGGTAGAGCTTTTCCGCTGTTAAACGCGCCGCATCAGGCAATTCTTCTGCGTTGCCATGGACTATCGGAAGCACTGTTGTCTGTGCATTCTCCTGATCTCTTGTTACACCGGCCACGACATCGTCGGCGATCGATTTCGGAGAGTCAGGTGGCTTCAGGTTATCAAAACAGAAGCAGAGATCGTGTTGATAGGATTGCACGACCTTATGAAAATCAGCCGGTCCCCAATCGGAATCTTGTTTCCAATAGCTTTCGTAGTTTCCGCTATCAATAAGTACAACGGCACCGCTTTCTATACGTCTATTAAGGGCAGTTTCCATGCGAGGGCGCTGATCATCAGGACAATTGGCTAAATCATATGCAGAAGCTAAAAACAGTGGATGACCAGTAACGGTCAGAAAGTCAGCGTAACTGACCGGCGATAGGCTTGTCTTCACGCTCGAAACTGAAGGAAAGAAACAGGGTACTTGAACGGTTGTCTCAGCGACGTATAACTCCTGGCTTCGTTCGATTGCCGTAGAGGATTCGACGTTTAGGTATTTGGCTCCATTGCAATGTTGGATTGTCATCTTAATCATCCTTGATTGCTTGAATCTGAAGAACGCCACGTAAGACTTCTGTCCATCGAAGAGTAAGTTTCGGAACAGAATACTGACTTTACGCCATTTCTTCGCCCGCGTGGGTCGGACCGAAATTTACATTTCGGCGTACACACCACATAGTGTGCTCACGAGAAATGGTCTGCTCGACCTGCTCCACGAGCTCGAGAAAAACAGCCTCTTCCATTGCATCCAACGCGATTGTTTCCTGATCCCCAAGTTCCTGGGCGGCGAGCGAATAGGACTGAGCCAACTCATTGTAGCGCTTCATTTGACTCCAGGCGACAGCGGAAGCAGCGCAAGTCATTAACAACGGGACCACGTTTAATGGTAAGCCACTCGAACACGCCTGAATAATTGCAAGAGCAATGGCGGAAATCTGTAGAACAACAACTGTCCAGTACCAACGGATTTCCTTTCTTGAATTGAAGATGGCTTTATTTGAATACCAGGTCTTTTGATCGCGAAGCCGCGACTCAAGATATAGGTTCCGCCGTTCACCCACGGATTTCCGACGAATTTCATTCATAAGACCACTAACGGATTGAGCATTTGGATCGAGATTTTGCGCCAAATCCGTCGGGCTGGACGGTCTCGCTCCTCTTATTTGCTGAAGTTTCTCAAGAAATGATTGCTCAGATGTGCTGTCATCCTTGAATGGTTCAGCCTTCATCATGAATCGCCATGTGGCGGTCTTTGTTGACTCAGCAATCGCCCGACAGTCAAACCAAACTTCCTCATCCCGACGGACGCGGGATGTCAGAGTAAGAAAAATGCCAATTGTCAGAACGATCGCTAAAAGAACGTAGGTCCATGTGGCGACGATTGGAAATATTGTCGTCATGGCGACACTAACGCTCCCCAAGATAAGACAGAATAAATGCCATCGATGAAAGTGAATATAGCGCCGCTGTGCCGAGATTGAGGATCGATCGGCACTCTGGTATAGTCCCGGAAAGTGTTCGTCTTCAACAATCGTTGGCGCTGATTCCTGCTGGTTATTCCCGTCATTGACCATCAAAATGCCTCCGAAAATCTGTGTTTTATCATCACACGTCTGTTCTTGAAGAAAATCGGTTTCGTGTGTCTAACGTTGCCCTGTCGTGCCGTCTAAAACTCAGTCCGATCAGCCTCATCCGCCCAGTAATAAGGTGCAGTATCACTCCCTGTTTGACAGAACGGATCCTGCCCCGGCACAACTCCACCAAGGCGATCTCAACAAGCTTAATGAAATCGTGGACTATCCCGAGATGCTCTCGCTTAGAAAGCGCGTAATCCTCTCCTGATTTGCAGTGAGGCTGGAGAATTGCTTCTCGCAGACGTCGCTGAAGCGCGCCAACACCTTGCGATTAATCGACTCTTGGTCTTCGAAAATGGCGAGTGAACCGAACGGTATTTCCCACCGTTCAAATTGAAGGAGCGCGATCGTTGCGTCGCGGGTCCTGCCATCGCTCGCGAGCGCATGAACGAATAACGGCCGCTGCATACCGTTGACTCGACAGTCCACGGTATACATTCCTTGAGGATCCCGTTCAGGATCGTTCCAGTCAAAACTCCGACGATTTTCCGGGACGGCGCCAGTCATCACCGTACGAAAATCGTCCATAAATGTGGAACTGACCCTTGCCCGAGATAAGTACGAAACGTCGGATATCTTGAGTAGCCCCTGAACGAACGAATACAGTGCGTCACCGTAACGTTCCTCCGGCACGTCAAGTATCAACTCTCCGTCACGATCCTCGATCTGAAACATGGAAAGTGTATTTGAAATGATTTTTTGACGCGTGCCACCATGGAGATCCTTCTCATCGATGTCGTATGTCAGATGCATGTACGTATGCGCTTCATCGGAAAGCACCCAACGTGTACCGTCCTTCCTTAAAACGATGTCCAGATGATCGCCGTCGTCGAACATGAACGGGGTAAACACGCGGAAGCGTTCCATACCCTCGGCCGCAAGCCGAATCTGAGCCGAGACCTTCTCGTGAAAGTCTCGCTCTATGGTCTCAAAGGACATTGCTTACACCTCCTCGAAAAGGTCAACTTGGAGGTCCGGCGGTAACACAAGATTCACATCGGAAATCAGACAACGAAGGGCACCGTGATAGTCTCCGAAACGGTCGGTTGGATCGGCGTACGCATCCTCCCTGGTTCCGAGTTCCTGATACCTCTCCGTGGCAACATGAATGTGAAAATCATAGAATTTCACGCCTTCAATGCGGTTCGAATGTTCTTGGCTCTTGCCATTATAGCGCCGGAGGCGGAAGAGTTGATTTGATCCCGGAACTCGAACAGCCAGAATAACTGAGAAGTCGAGCGGATTGATCTTATTCTGCCTGAGAATCAGACGATACTCGCTCCCCGCATCACCTGCTAAATCAAGGTGTTGTTCTTCGTGGCCACGCTTGGACTTTAGACGAATCCGGGTGCGCCAATCTGGAGGCAGGAGCTTGCGCTCTTGTATCAACGACTCTATCTCATGATCCGAAAACGTTACCGCCATAACGATTACAATTCGATGGCCCACACCTGGCCGAAGAGTAGGCGCCGCATCCTTTGTACGTCTCGGACAACCGAAGCCGTTTTGGAGATCAATCCTATGTCGCGGAACTTTTCATAGCACAGGGACGAAACCCTGATTCCAGGTTTCCTGTCGCAACCGCTCCACTTGCCGAGTAGATGGGATTTCCGCATCCAGCTTGAAGTAGACCGCGAGGGACGACTCACTCAGCCACAAGGCGTCCAGAGAGAACTCTCGAGCCTTACACATTGTACGGGCATCTTGGTCCAGTTAGACACCATGCGCGGGTTCACCATTCGCCAGATAGCCAGTTGCTTCAGGAACTTCGCCTAAGGATTGGGCGATCATCTAGCACCCTCACAAAGTCACAAATCACAATGAGACGATATATCCACTATTATACGTTATTACGGTCCTAGCATTCAACAAAATCCGCAATTACTGTGGTTCCACACCAAATCCAGTTCTCTATCACGGTGCAGGAAAGTCGATGAGGAATAATGTCAAAGCACGATTCGGGACGTGACAAAATGGAACACCAACGACAATTAAACCAGTTACGGATGAATCGTGCATGGGATTGCGCGAAGATATGGCAAACTTCACACTACTGATTGGTCTGGGTAGATCGTGTATAACGTGTGAGATTGGCGTGTGGCGTGTGTTCGTGAAGCGCTGTACGCAAGATCGCCCACGCTTTCTCGTCGATTCAAAGGTCGTACTCAGCCGCGCGGACGTGCAGTCGGTGCTCAAAGTCTTCGCTTACGTCAATGTAATCTACGTCTCCTACAATGGCGACAAGGGTCAGCCGGCGAGGAGTAAAATTGCCCGATTGGACTCATCAGTCTGCTTGCCTTTTTGAATTGGTTTCATAGAGATTTTCGGTGATTGCGCCTCGGAATATCTCTTCGTTGAGAAATTGCAAAACCTTTTTCGCCCTAGGCTTTTCCGAAGGGAAGACAATCTTGTCCTCTGAGATGTGAATATCGACGTCGTATCGAGCGGAACGCTCTCTGATTTCCCCGGCGGAATATTGATCAAGCACCCCTGAATCCTTGAGCATAGCGAACCGCTTTCGGAACCATTGATTGGCTCCCATCACTAAGGAGTCCGGGTTTTGCGTTGCCAGCAGTTCGTGCCCCAACACGTCGCGAATCTCCTGATCCGACGCCTCCTTATAAAAGTCCTCTAAAGGAAGAAACGTGTTGACGGTACGGTAATTCCGAAACAACAGCTTACGTTCATTCGGCAGATACACTGCTGCCAGTTTGTCATCAAGTGTAATCCCGGGATCTTGGATGGTCTTGTAGGTATTTTTCTCTAGAAACAGAAAACGCCCTGGTCGAATCAAATGCGAGCGGTTAAAATTCTGAAACAATACTATCTCCGCGCTTCCGCCACTTCGGGCAAAAGCCACGACTCCCTTGATGGATTCGATCAGCGTCTCATTGCTGCTGATTCTTTCAAGATTCGGAACTGTCTGACTGTCTTCGTATACAATCCAAGGTGGAGGGGTGTAATCATCTAAACAGAAACACTCATGCTCCTCCGGAGTGTAACCCGCATTGAAGTCGATTTCCTGAATTTCTAAAACGAATCTTCGGTACTGGTCTTGCCAATTCTCAGCGAGGTCGATCTGTAGGTCTTGATACAGAGGAATCGAGAGCAGGTTTGGACTTGTGCCCTGCTTTGCAATTACAGCAAGTTGGAAGTTTTCAAGCATCCGGCTCTCCTATATGTAGAAAGATATTCAAAGCGAGTCCAACCGTTTGGACTTCTCTTTCAGGTCTTCGCAAATCAACTCTGCTGATCAGAAGACTAGACACCCCACGCTTGTCTTTTACAGCGTAGAAGCGATAGCCAAACAACAGACGCATGACGGGATTAAAATGAAAGGCGCCGGCTTGCGCAATTGCTACTACGATGATTAGTAAAATATAGATGCTCGTTAGCGACTCGCTGGCAAACGTCGAATTTTCGGATCGGACAAAGGGCAACAAATAAATAAACAGGAATGTAAGAACCTCCTGATCCTTGCTTTCAAATTCCTTAATGTAGAATGAGTGTTTTTGTGCTTTCTTCGCAGCGTTTCTCAAGAGCGCCCAACAAAGAGCAACCAAAACTATCGCAGCCAAGAACCACCATATCCAACTCGTCCATGGCTCGCAACGCTCGAATTGACTGATGGCCACGGCGCCGAGGACTGGAGATAAAGATGTTGATACCAACAGACACTTGGCAAGGAAGCTCAGCATGCTGGATTTTCCTTAGTAGGTGTTGGCAGATCCAGCCGTACCCGCCCGGATAAAAGTTGCTCCATCATCCCGTGCTTGACGGCACGAACTTTTTTTCTCCGTCGCTCCAACGCTGCGATCTCAGCATCCATATCGGAAAGGACAGTTGCGATGGCTCTTTGTTCGGTGTAGTTGGGAACAGAAAGTTCCATAGACGCCATATCTCGGTTGCCTATTTCCAGAAATGTTGATCCAATTGCGCGCTCCAACATCCGAGACTTGAGCGTCAAGAGCACGTAATACAGAAACTCACTCGAAACATCTGCTTTGCAGACGAGCGACTTAAACCCTTGGTTTGTGCATACTGGCGATATACTGATCTTAATCTCTCCGATGGTTGCGCGGCTGCAGAGCAGTAGGGAACCAGCAGGAAGCAGCCTCGCCCCGCAACTTGCCAATCCTTCCTCAGTGACACTCCGATGCGTCGCAACGAGGTACTTCTCACGCGTGGCCGTGATATCGGTGGGCGTACACCACGGAATCGGCCCGTTCCAATAGGCACCAATTTGAGTACTTGGCGTTGCTCCGCCGATAATGTCTGCGACTCTTCCGACCGTTGTCGTCTCCCACTCCCCGCAGAATCCCGGCAACCGAGTCTTGCCGGTAAGGAGTTGTTGCATCGCCGCTTGCTTGATGGCTCGTTTTTTGGCAATCAGCGCTTCCAGCGTCGTAAGCAACCCATCCACATCCGACAACGCCTCGGCGATGGCGCGTTGTTCGGCCACAGGGGGGAGAAATGCACGGACGTTCCTGATTGACTGCTTTGATATTCCAAAGACCTTTAGACCAGTGGCGAGGCGACGCAATTGTTCCTTTGCCGGCCCATTCTCTAGAAGAAATCCGCGATAGCCATATTGGACTCGCATGTCCTTTGATCTGAGCAGGAATGTATGCAATCCTGAAACTGCTTCAGCCGTACCAAGGTTTCGAATTTCGACGCTCTTACCTACACCAATTTCGTCTTCGGAGGCATCTGCGACGACTAGATCGCCATCTCTAAGCCGGGTGGCTTTAACACTCTTGCCGCGCAAAAGATATGGTACATCTTCTCGGGAAAAGTCGATAACATGATCAAATCGGGTATGGATGTCGCCGTAATGTATATACGCCGTTTGCCCGGACTCTCCTAGATCGGCTCTAGAATTGGATGCAGTACTTTGGAAGTCGAAAAGTTCGCCAATGGAGAATACGGACCAATCATCGGGAATCACTCCCCATTCGGTTCGAGTGTAACCCTCGGGTGGATCATTCGATGGGGCAAATCCGGGTTCACTTTCTCTGCCCGAATGATCGGATATACTGTTCATCAAATTAACCCTTCGTGCGACCACTGCCTAGTAATGAACACACGCGGTCTGCAACCCGCTCACACTGGACTATCGGCGACACAATTCCGCTATTATCGCCGCATTTTCGCCGAGTTGATCGCTGAATTTCTGGTACATTCCCACCAAGAGAATATCGTTGGGTTTGACATTAGCGAGTGTATATGCGAATTCCTCCCGAATCCGGTTTCTCGAGCCGATAGCGCGTCCGGCCGCGAGGACTTTGAAGACAATGCATGGTTTGGCGATATTGCGAATGATGGCACACATGCGGTCGCGGTGTTCGCGGAGGTAGATTTCGCCGAGGGGCGCATAGCCGAATTTTTGTTCGAATTCCTCCTGGGCGCCCTGCAGATAATAGAGCGCGGTCATGTAATAGTCGATATCCCAATCTTCTTCTTCCGCGATTTCGATGACGCGGGGATTGTGGACCGACAACCCGACCATGACGCCGTTGTCACGAATCCGCTTCAGAATATCTTGAAGATGGTCGAGGCGGTTCTCCTGCAGGCATCGTCCCGCAACACCGCTTCCGTGCGGCGCCATTCCGATGGGTTCATGCGTGGCGGCTTCGTCGATCAGCGAGGGATCGTCGTACCAGTTTCCGCCCCCGCTGAGACAGAAGTAATGAATAGCGCCTCCCTCGTCGCGATATCGTCGAAGATCGGCCGCCGATCGTTCGGTAAGCGTATTTTGCCAGGCGTTTACTCCCACTTCTTCCGCGCGGCGGAGGGTTGCCATAACCTGGTCCGACGAATTAGCTTCTCTCTGATGCTCTGAGAGCAACTGATTGAAGTGTGAATACCCATAGATCGGATTGTCGCCCATGATAAGCCGGCTGATCCGATATTTCCCGAATGGAACTGTTGGAAGTCTTACTGTATCCAATGTTGACACGCTGTGTCTCCTCTGCCCCTTTTACAACGATAGCCCCATCCTTGTCAGGTGGCCCTCGACCTTCGCGCTGTATTCATCGACCTCCCGCTCCAACTTGGGAAGCGGCCGCGCATAACGCTCGTCGAGTTGCTTGACCCTACCGGTAAGTTGCTGTGTAATTCGCTGCACCTCTGCCTGAATATCGGCTCGGATGCGCGCGAACCATTTGTCCTCGATCACAAGCGACTTTATTTCTTCATCAGTGAGCTGGTTGTACTTCGCAATGACCGCCATGTGCAACGCTTCCATCGCTCGTTCTTGCGCCTTCTTTTGCCTTGTCTCATCCGCGATCAGCTGAAGATAATCGTAAAGAACATCCAGCTCCTCGAATAAGCCTTCTGCGTCCTTTATGTTCTTGATCCAGTCATTATCGCCAAATGTCGTCTTCTTGATCGACTTAGCCTGATCGTGCTCGGGCTCACCCTTGGGATACGCTTTCAAGATGGCGTCCTTGAGTTCTACGACTCGTAGCTGCACATTACCTTTTGTGATTCCATTCTTGCCTTCCAAACCGTTAAGGGGCCCCTCTTCAGAAGCATGTTCTGCTTCGAATTCTTCCTTTCGTTCCGCTAATCTGGTGACTTCTGCCTTAAGTTGCTCGAGTTCCCGCTGTTCGGCGCTAAAAAACCCTGCAATTACCAGAGGTGAAGGTATCAATTCACCTACGTACTTGGAGGTCGTTTTTCCCTTTTTGATCGTGAATTCAGGCGATTCATTATCCTCTGGCGACCGAACGGTACGGCCGGCTTTCCAGCCATCTGAGGCAATCAGGTAGACATCGTCCTGCATAACCTCATCCCAGTAATCCATCATCCGCTGGTAAACGTCGTGAGCGTCAATCAGGGGAAGGTCTCCAAAGCACTTCAATAGATCGTCCGCCAGAATACGTACGATGTCCTTGAGATTCGTACCTGGACCAAGATCCGAAAGAGTCGATCGATGGGCCTTGCACCAATCGTTGAGAAGGACTGCAACCCGTTCCTCAAAAAGCTTGAATTCCCTGTGTTCAAGGATACTGGCTTTAAGCTGCTGAGTCTCAGTTCTGGCGTCACTATAGCCCGGACGGCCATTCCGTACAAACAACGCCTGACGCAATGTCGGGAAGACCTCCCAATATGCAGCAAGTGTATCGAGGTCCCGATCCGGAATGCCGCCGTGCAGGTGCGCGTCAAGATCGTGCAAATCCTCCGCATCACTGGAGTCGATATATCGAGGAATGTTGAGGTTGTATTCGTTAGCAGGACTGCTGATCTCGGCTACCGGCACCATGCGGGAATAGCGAGGCAACTCAATCTGATTGTTGAAAACATCGGCGATCCGATGGATGTCCTGCGCCCGCAGCCGGTTCTTGTTCCCATCTTTGAGGAATCCCTTGCTGGCATCGATCATAAGGATACCCGTGCGAGCGTGGGCGTTCTCCTTATCGATGACGAGTATGCACGCGGGAATGCCAGTACCGTAGAAAAGGTTTGCAGGTAGGCCGATGATACCCTTGATATAGCCGTGCTGGATTAGGTTCTTACGTATATCCGCCTCCTTGTTGCCGCGAAACAACACACCGTGCGGCAGAATTATCGCACCCTTTCCGTTGCTCTTGAGCGACGCAATGAGGTGTAAGAGGAAGGCATAGTCACCATTCCTTGCCGGGGGGATACCATACCCGAATCGTCCGTATTCGTCGTGTTCCGGATTAAGTCCGCTGGTCCAGGCCTTAGCCGAAAAGGGTGGATTTGCGACGGCGAAGTCGAACGTCTTGAGACTGTCATCCGGGTTTTTGAAATACGGTGAGGCCAGCGTATTCCCACGCCAGAGTTCGGCGGTCGGGTGGCCATGCAGGATCAGGTTCATTCGAGCCAGCGCCCAGGTCGCGTTGTCCATCTCCTGGCCGTAGATTGAGATGCCGCTTGGCGCCTCGTCCGCGGCTTTGAGCAGTAGCGAGCCAGAGCCGCAGGTCGGATCGTAAATCGTCTGGTCCTGGCGAGTGTCAGATCCAATGCCGATCACTTTCGCCATGATACGGGACACCTCGGCCGGCGTGTAAAATTGCCCTTTGCTCTTGCCTGACTCGGTAGCGAAGTGCATCATCAGGTACTCGTACGCGTCGCCGAGCAGATCATCGCCCCCTCCGCGGTTAGCTCGAAAGTCCAGACCGTCGAATATGGCAACCAGTTTGGAAAGCCGATCCTGCATTTCCTTGCCCGAACCGAGCTTGCTCTCGTCGTTGAAATCCGCCTGATCGATGACACCCTTTAAATCGTTCGACTCGGCAAGTCTACCAATGATCTTGTTAATCCCGTCTCCTATTTCCTTTTTACCCTTCAACGCTAACATGTCCAAAAAGCCGCCGCCCGGAGGAACTTCGATAAGCGCGTTGGGATCGGAGGCGTGTTTGTCAGAGACATACTTCATGAACAAAAGGGTCAGGACGTAGTCTTTGTACTGAGACGCGTCCATGCCACCACGTAACTCGTCGCAGCTTTGCCAGAGTGATGAATAGAGTTGGGATTTCTTCAATGCCATTATTCATTCCTTACCGAATGTGATGGACGACTTATAAATTTCGGACCCAAATTGCCTCCTGCAAAGCCCCTCAGTCAAAAACCAGCACCGTGCGCGCCACCTTCCCCTGAACCATGTCTTCGAATGCCTCGTTGATCTCGTCCAGCGGTCGATAGCGGGAAATCAGTTCGTCCAGCTTGGTCTTCCCTGCCGATACAGATCCGGAATCCAGAGGAAGTCCACGCGGGTCCCGGCATTTCCTTTCTCTCAACCGCCCCGGATACCGAGCCGGGCGAGGACGTCCGACCACCGTTTCGCGTGACTCTCGTGGGTGTGCAGAGGCCGGAATCCTGCCGTGAGATAGCTCTTGATTGCCGGGACACGCCAATCGTCGGTGAGCAGGTGGGCCTGGCGATAGCCCAGCTCTCTGAGTCGATGAAGCACGGCGGCGTTGACCAGGTGGCCCAGGCCTTTCCCGCGCTGGTCTTCCAGCACGGCAACCATATGCACTTCCCCCACGATGCGTTCGGTCAGATCCCGGCGCCACGCGCAGGCGGAGCCGACGAGCCGCGAATCGATGGTTGCAAAAAAGAGACTTTGCGGATGGAAGCGGGGGTCGTTAATGAGTTTTTCACGGCAGGTTTCAGGCGTCCAGTCCCGCCCCACGTTTCCTTCCATGATCGCGCACCATCCGGCTTCGTCGCCCGAACGGTACGTTCGCAGCCCATACCCTTCCGGGATCCGGATTTCCGGAAGGTCCTGCAGCGTATCTCTTATCATCTCCAGTTGCGGCGGTGGCGGAGGAGGTGATTTGGCGCACATGGAAGAAAGAATCCTGCGAAGCATGGTGGTTCTCTGGTCGAATCGGCGCGGTCTGTACCGGGGTACCGTTGGCTCGCGGTTATGCCGGGCCGGTCGCAGATCCCCGGACCCCTGCGCATCGATTGCAAATACCGTCCGTGGTCGCCATTCGTCTGACGCGAAACGGGGTTCCCGACCCGGCCGCGCCCTTATGTACAATATGAGCGTCGCGGCCGTTGGTGTCAACGGATAATCGCCCGTTCGAGCCCTGGATCGGGGGAACGAATTCGCGCCTGGCGCGAATGAAACCGGGGCCGGATTCAGCCCTGAAATCACGCCCCGGCCGGGGCCTGTTGATTCTTCGGTAATGCCTTGACAATTGCCAATCCTTGTGATATACTATCACCGCCGAAAAGCGGTCCTCGGAATGAATGCCATTCCGGAACCGTTTTTTTGAGCATGTGGGAGGTCCAGGCGCACGATGCTGGTCGATTATCTTCCGATTGTTATTCTGATGGCGGTGGCCGTCGGGTTTGCAGCCGTCAGTCTGTTAATAACGCATCTGTTCGGGCCCCGCCGACCCAATCCGGTCAAATTGTCGCCATATGAATCGGGTGTGCCTCCCGTAGGCGATGCCAGACTGCGGTTTTCGGTCAAGTTTTACGTTGTGGCGATGCTGTTTATCGTCTTCGATATCGAAGTCGTGTTCTTGTACCCCTGGGCCGTTGTCTTTAAGGAAATGCTGGCCCAGGGGAACTTTATTTTTACGGAAATGGTGGTATTCCTCGGCGTTCTGGCGCTGGGGCTGGCGTACGTCTGGCGGAAGGGCGGCCTGGATTGGGATTGAACGCGGACGGCGCGTCTGAAACATCGACGATACACGACTGACGAACGGGCAATCGCATGGCCCAGGAAATGACAAACGGAACCACTGTGACTGACGTCGCCGCTGGAAACCTGACGGCCGGACGGCTGGAGGAACGGTTCGGGGAAGACGGCCTTGAGTTTTCCGAATTCTGCGGCGACTGTACGGCGGTCTGCGATGCGGACCGGGTCTCGGAAGTGCTGGCCTTCTTGCGGGATGAGCCGGGCCTGGAATACGATCGATTGTCCGATGTGACGGCCGTCGACTATTCCGAATATCCGGGGCCGCGTCCTGACGTCCGTTTCAACGTGGTCTATCACCTCTATTCACATCCTCACAACCAGCGCTTTCGGCTCCGGGCGAACGTAGGCGAAGAAAACTGCGGGATCCCCTCCGCGTGCGGATTGTGGAAAGGCGCCGAATGGCCGGAGCGCGAAGTCTACGATATGTTCGGCATCCGGTTCGAGGACCATCCGGACCTGCGGCGCATATTGATGCCGGTAAACTTTCAGTACTACCCGCTGAGGAAAGATTACCCGCTCAACGGACGGGGCGAGCGGGACGTTATCGCGCCGGAAGATCCCGGTTTCGAGGGCAATCCTTTCGGGGACGACGACGCTCCGGACGACGACCCGCTGGCGTCGGAGCGGATGATCCTGAACCTGGGGCCCCAGCATCCGGCAACCCACGGGACGCTGCGGCTCACGCTCGAATTGGACGGCGAGCGCATTTCCAGGTGTCTTCCGGACATAGGCTACCTGCATACCGGCTTCGAAAAACTGGGGGAACACCATACCTACAACCAGTGGGTCACGGTCACGGACCGGATGAACTATCTTTCACCGTTGTGCAACAACATCGGTTACGCGATGACGGTGGAAAAACTGATGGGCCTGGAAGTCCCGCCTCGGGCCGTGTGTATCCGTGTCATTCTGTCGGAACTTTCCCGCATCGCGGACCACATGGTCTGGCTGGGCACGCACGCGCTGGATATCGGCGCGATGACGGTGTTCCTCTACACCTTCGAACAACGTGAACGCCTGTACGATATATTCGAGGCCGTCACCGGCGCCCGCCTGACCACCAGCTATACGCGAGTTGGCGGGATGGGATGGGACGTGCCCGACAATTTCCACGAACTGGTAACGGACTTCACGGCGCAATTCCCCAGGGCGGCCGCGGAGGTCGACAGGCTTCTGACCCGCAACAGGATCTGGATAGACCGTACCAAGGGAATCGGCGTTATCTCGGCCGAAGACGCCATCGCGTGGAATCTGACGGGTCCGATGGCTCGCGGTTCCGGTGTGAACTACGATTTGCGGAAGGCCGAGCCATACCTGGGTTACGAAGCGTTTGACTTCGACGTTCCCGTGGGCGAAAAGGGCGACGTCTACGACAGGTACCTGGTACGCATGGAGGAACTGAACCAGAGCATCCGGATTATCGAACAGGCGGTGAACAACCTGCCCGGCGGCGCCGTAAAGGTCGACGACGCCAAGGTGATTCTTCCCGAGAAAGACGACGTGTACACCGGGATGGAGTCGCTGATCCACCATTTCAAGGTCACGATGGACCATCACGGAATCGCGCCGCCCCCGGGAGAAATCTACCTGGCTACGGAGGGACCTAACGGGGAGTTGGGCTTCTATATCGTCAGCGACGGGAGCGGCGCCGCGTACCGGCTGAGGGTAAGACCCCCTTCGTTTATGAACTACCAGTGCTTTCCGAAACTGGCGCACGGGCATATGGTGGCCGACGTGGTGGCCATTCTGGGCAGCATCAACGTAATTGCGGGAGAGTTGGACCGGTAACAGTCCGCGGACTTGAGCCGTTCGAAGGACAGGACACCATAATATGGCGATCGCGCTTTCCGATGAGACGTTGAAGAAGTGCGAGGAGATGATCACGCACTATCCGCAGGAATGGCGAAAGGCGGCAATTCTTCCCGTTCTGCATCTGGCGCAGAAGGAGTGGGGGTACATCTCCCTCGAAGGATTGAGATACGTGGCGAACCTGCTGGAGATCCCGCCCGCCCATGCGGCGGGCGTGATGAGCTTCTATCCGATGTTCCACAAGGCGCCCGTGGGCGAGGTTGTCATCCATGTCTGCGGCACGCTGTCCTGTGCGCTCTGCGGCGCCGGCGAGCTTACGAAACACCTCAAGGAAAAACTGAAAATAGACGTGGGTGAAACCACCGGAGACGGACGGTTCACGCTGGCCAAGGTGGAGTGCATTGCGGCATGCGAAGGCGCGCCGGCCGTTCTGATCAACGAGGAACTGCATCGTTGCGTGACCCGGGAAAAGCTGGACGAACTGCTGGACCGGTCCGCGTAAAACAGTCGAATTGACAGGGTATGCCTGAAGAACACAAAATCATCACCGAAGGCTTCGGCGTAGATGGCCTCCGGACGATCGACGTCTACAGGGCTCATGGCGGATATACGGCCATCGAGAAGGCCTTCGGAATGTCACAGGACGAGGTGATCGACGAGGTGAGGGAGTCGTTGCTGGCCGGTCGGGGAGGCGCGTGGTTCCCGGCCGGTGTGAAATGGGGGTTTATGCCGAAAGAACCCCGCGAGCCCAGTTACCTCTGCGTGAATGCCGACGAAAGCGAGCCGGGCACGTTCAAGGACCGGCATCTGATGGAGCAGAATCCGCATCAGATGCTCGAGGGTACCATTATCGCGTCGTACGCGATGCGGGTAAGCGTGGCATACGTCTATATCCGCGGCGAGATGTTCGAGGCCAGGAGGATCGTGGAGAAGGCGATCGCCGAGGCGCGGGCGGCCGGCTTTATCGGCAGGGACATTCTGGGTTCCGGATACGACCTGGAGGTCTACGTCCACCCTGGCGCCGGGGCCTATATTTGCGGTGAGGAAATGGGCCTGATCCAGTCCCTCAACGGCAACCGAGCCGAGCCGCGCGCAAAACCGCCGTTTCCCGCCCAGCAGGGTGTTTTCGAACGGCCCACCACGGTGAACAACGTCCAGACGCTTTCTTACGTGCCCCACATCGTGAACCGGGGGGCGGACTGGTTCAAGGGAATCGGCAGCGAACGGTTTCCCGGCACGTTCATTTTCTGTGTCAGCGGCCATGTGAACAATCCGGGGATGTTCGAGCTCGAAACCGGTTCCGTCACGATGCGCCAGATCGTGGAGGATTTCGCGGGGGGAGTGCGCGACGGCCGCGCGTTGAAAGCGGTGATTCCAGGCGGGGCCTCAACGCCGCCGATGACACCCGACCAGATCGATATCGTAATGGACCCGTCGAATTTCCTTGCGCCGGGCGGGGGAGACTTCCAGGGCATGTTCGGCACGGGCGGGATCATTGTGATGGACGAAACTTCGTGCATGGTCGACGCTTTGTTGAACTTCATGGTCTTCTTCGCTCACGAGTCCTGCGGCCAGTGCACGCCCTGCCGTGAGGGATGCCCATGGGCGCGGGATATCGTGTGGCGGATCGAGAATGGCCTGGGGAAACGGGGCGACCTGGATACGTTGCTCGACATAGCCCATAACGTCGGGCCTTATCTGTGTCCGCCTTCCAGGCTGACAACCATATGCGGCTTCGGCGGGGCGTTTGCAAATCCGATCCACGGATTCGTGCAGACGTTCCGGGACGAATTCGAGGCCCACGTCGAAGAGGGTCGATACCCGGTCAAACAGGACAAATCCACTCGGGTTCCGGGATAAATCAAGATGGCGACGTTTACGATTGATGGCAGTGAAATTGAGATCGTCCCTGGAAAGAACGTGCTCCAGACGGCGATTGACAACGGGATCTACGTCCCTCACTATTGCTACCACCCGGGGCTCAGCGCGCCGGCAAACTGCCGCATGTGCCTTGTGGAGATGGACGTGGGCGGTCGTCGCAGCCTCGGACCTTCCTGCTCCGCCATGCCCGCCGATGGCATGGTTGTGGATACGCAGTCGGACGTCGTCAAGGAAAACCAGAATGCCGTGATGGAATTCCTGCTGGTGAATCATCCGCTGGACTGTCCGGTGTGCGATCAGTCCGGCGAGTGCGAGCTGCAGGACTACAGCTACACGTACGGGACCGACAGGAGCCGGTACCACGAGAAGAAGCTGGTCCAGCCCAAGAAAGACGTCGGAAGGCACGTGTTGTTGTATTCCGACCGGTGCATCCGGTGTACCCGCTGCATCCGGTTCTGCGACGAGGTTTCCGGAACGGGCGAGCTGGGGTACTTCAATCGGGGGGTCTATAACGAAATCGACGTGTTCCCCGGGGCGAGGATGGACAATCGACTGTCGGGCAATACCGTGGATATCTGCCCGGTCGGCGCGTTGCTGGACAAATCGTTTCTTTTCAAACAGCGTGTATGGTTTCTGAAGTCGGTCGACACGATCTGCCCGGGATGCAGCACGGGATGCAACGTCAGGGCCGATTACAACAATGAACGGATCTACCGACTGGCGCCGCGCGAGAATCCGGACGTGAACGAATACTGGATGTGTGACGACGGACGCCACGGGTGGGGCTACGTGCATGCCGACGACCGTCTGCTGTTTCCGATGCTGGGGCGAGGCGAGGCGCAGGAACTGGCGCTGTGGGAGGCCGCGCTGAAGGCGACGAGGGCCGGATTCGAACGCGTTCGGTCGGAGTACGGAGACGGCGCCGTGGCGGGGATTGCGTCGGCTCACCTGACCAACGAAGAGCACTATCTTTTCGGCAGTCTCTTCTCGAACGGGCTGGCGGGTGGTCCCGTCGCGGTCCACACCAGACTCAGCGACGAGGGCGACGTGACGTTCAAGGGCGGATTCACCATCCATGGGGACAAGTCTCCCAATTCACGCGGCGCGCGGACCGTGCTTGAGGGGTTGGGGTTGTCTCTCGCGGAGCCGCCGGAAATCTGGCGCGGCATCGCGGAAGGACGGATACGGGGTCTCTACCTTCTGGGCGGCGATCCTCTGGCTTCGTTGTCCGACGAGGAACAGACGGCCCTGGCAACCCTCGACTTTCTGGTCGTTCAGGATATCCGGGCTCGCAGCTGGACGGCGATGGCCGACGTGATCCTGCCCGGCGCGGCGTTTATCGAGAAGGACGGCACGTTCAGCAATTTCGGCGGACGGGTACAGCGTGTACGGCGGGGCCTGGCCCCAGTCGGCGACGCGCGTGCGGACTGGGAGATCCTTCGGGACGTCAACCGGGAGATGGGGGTCGAAGCCGCACACGACCGGATCGAAGCGGTTATGGCCGACCTGGCGAACGCCGTCGCGGCCTTCGAGGGAGTGGACGATGATGACGGGGGAGACCGGGGAAAGCCACTTGTTGAGATTGAGGCAGCCGGAGCGTAGATGCGTTTATGGATTACGCGATTGAGAGTGTCGTGAAGATCGTTGTGGTATTCGGCGGGATGCTGGGCGCGGTCGCCTATCTCGTACTTGCCGAGCGGAAGGTCAGCGCGTATATCCAGAACCGTCTGGGTCCGAACCGGGTCGGGCCCTGGGGATTGCTGCAGCCGCTTGCCGACGGTCTCAAGTTTCTCTTCAAGGAAGACGTGATTCCCCGGCACGTGAACCGGTTCGTCTATCTGGCCGCGCCGCCCGCCATTCTCGTCCCTGCGCTGATGGGTTTTGCCATCGTGCCGTTCGGCGATACCATGACCCTGTGGGGCCATGAGGTCCGGCTGCAGATCGCCGATATAAACGTCGGCGTCCTTTACCTCCTTGCGCTGGCGTCTCTGGGGGTCTACGGGGTGGTGCTCGGCGGGTGGGCGTCCAACAACAAGTATGCCCTGCTGGGCGGGTTGCGCGCTTCCGCCCAGATGATCAGCTACGAACTGGCGCTGGGGCTGTCGCTGATCGGCGTACTGATGGCCGCGGGCACACTGCAGCTGGATGAAATCGTCAGGCAGCAGTCCGAACGAACGCTGTTCGGTTTTTTGCCGGGATGGAACGTGTTCACGCAGCCGCTGGGATTCGTGTTGTTTACAGCGGCCGCGTTCGCCGAGAGCAACCGGCTGCCGTTCGATCTGCCGGAGTCCGAACAGGAACTGGTGGCCGGGTATCACGCCGAGTACAGCAGCATGAAGTTCGCCATGTTCTTCATGGCCGAGTACGCCCATATGATTACGGCGTCGGCCGTCATCGCCACCCTTTTCTTCGGCGGCTGGCATATGCCGTGGCTGGTGGACCCCGGAAGTTCCTCGATCGGCGCCAGTCTGCTCAAGTTGCTCGCGTTTCTGATCAAGACCGGATTCTTCATGTTTCTGTTCCTGTGGGTACGCTGGACCCTTCCGCGTTTTCGGTACGATCAGGTGATGTGGCTGGGGTGGAAGGTTCTGCTGCCGCTGGCGCTTCTGAACGTCTTCTTAACCGGGCTCTATCTGACGCTTACGCACTGAATGTTCCGTCCCGGAACGCAAAGCGGCGCCCTGCAGGAGGGAGAATGGAGCAGATCTTCTTTTTTGTCTTCGCCGCAATCGCGCTGGTTGCGGGCGTGCTCCTCGTCGCGTTTCGAAATCCGGTCTACAGTGCCCTGTCTCTGGTGGCTGCGTTCTTCGCCCTGGCGGGGCTTTTTGTTTTGCTGAACGCCTATTTCCTGGCGGCGGTGCAGATCATCGTGTATGCCGGCGCGATTATGGTACTCTTCCTGTTCGTGATTATGCTTCTGAACCTGGGCCATGCCGGCGCACTCGAGCGCGTGGCGGGCAAATACCGGCGCGTCGCGGTGGTATTGCTGGCGGCGGTTCTGGTGGCGCAACTCGGCTTCATGGCGGGACGACATTGGGCGGGCACGCCGGTATCCGACGAGGCGCCGCTGTTTACCGACAACGTCAATGCCATCGGCAAACTGCTCTATACCAGGTATCTGTTCCCCTTCGAAGTGGTTTCCCTGATTCTGCTGGTCGCGTTGATCGGTGTGATGGTCATGGTGAAACGGGATCGTGGAGGCGGAGAAAGCCGATCCCGTTAGAAGCGACAGCAATTCCGGGCGCACGCTCCCGTCCCGCTGTTCGTCCAGATGACGAATTCTTAGACAGCTTCTTGACAGCGAGATCGAGATGGCCGTTCCGGTTACCTATTACCTGATACTGAGCGCGATGCTCTTTGCGATCGGTGTGACGGGCGTACTGATTCGTCGCAATGCGATCGTGATATTCATGTGTATCGAACTGATGCTGAACGCGGTCAATCTGCTGTTCGTGACCATGGCGCGTTATATGGGATCGGGTTCCGGCCAGGTATTCGTGTTCTTCGTGATGGCGGTGTCCGCCGCCGAAGTTGCGGTCGGACTGGCGATTATCATTGCGCTATACAGGAACAGACAGACATTGGACGTTGGCGAAGTGAACCTGCTGAAATGGTAGGCGCCGCGTGACGGTGATACGGCAACCGCGATACTTCCGTCGGAATAAAGTGAGCTGGCGATGCTGACCGTTGTGATTCTGATCATTCTCTTTCCGCTCGCCGGCGCCGCCGTAAACGGATTGTTCGGTCATCGGCTTCGGGAGGCGTCCGGGTACATCGGCGCCGCGGCGGTGGGGCTTTCGTGTGTACTGTCCCTGCGTGTTCTGCTCTGGGTGGCGGGCGGCGGAGAATTGAACGAAAACGTCTACACCTGGATTGCGGCCGGGTCGTTCAAGGCCGCCGTCGGGTTCCAGGTCGATGCCCTGTCGACCATCATGATCGTGACGGTTACGGCAATCTCGTTCCTTATCCATATATATTCTTTCGGATATATGCGCAACGACCCGGGGTTCGCCCGATTCTTTGCCTACCTGAACCTGTTTGTGTTTTCCATGCTGGTACTGGTGCTCGCGAACAATTATCTGCTGATGTTCGTGGGATGGGAGGGCGTTGGGTTGTGTTCATATCTCCTGATCGGCTTCTGGTACGAACGGAAGTCCGCTTCGGATGCGGGCAAGAAAGCGTTTATCGTGAACCGGATCGGAGATTTCGGTTTCCTGCTCGGCATTTTTCTGATGGTAAGCTACCTGGGCACGGTGCAGTACACCGAGGTATTCGCAAAGGCGCCGCTCCTGTTGTCCACGGGCGTCGCGACGGCGATCGCGCTTCTGCTTTTCGTCGGCGCCTGCGGAAAGTCGGCGCAGTTTCCGCTCTACGTATGGCTGCCCGACGCTATGGAAGGCCCAACGCCGGTGAGTTCTCTGATTCACGCGGCCACGATGGTCACGGCGGGTGTCTATATGGTGGCGCGCTCGAACGTGCTGTATACGCTCTCCCCCGCCGCGGGGACCGTGGTGGCCTGGGTCGGTATCGCCACGGCGTTGCTGGCCGCGACCATCGCGCTGGTGAATACCGACATCAAACGGGTCCTGGCCTATTCGACCGTCAGCCAGCTGGGGTACATGTTCGTTGGCGTGGGCGTCGGCGCATATACGGCCGGAATTTTCCATCTGTTCACACACGCGTTCTTCAAAGGGCTGATGTTTCTGGCGGCGGGCAGTGTGATGCACGCGATGCAGGACGAACTGGATATGCGGAAGATGGGCGGGCTGTTGGGCAAGATGCGGGTGACCGGTGTCACGTTCTGGGTCGGCGCTCTCGCCATCGCGGGCATTCCGCCCCTGGCCGGATTCTGGAGCAAGGACGAAATCCTGGTGAGCGCGTACCGCTCCGGGAACGTGGCGATCTGGGCCCTGGGTGTCGCAGGGGCTGTGCTTACGGCATTTTACATGTTCCGGCTGATCTTTATGACATTCCATGGACAACCCCGCGACCGGCATCTGTACGAGCACGCTCACGAGTCTCCTTACAACATGACGGCGCCGCTGGTTTCGCTGGCGTTGGGATCGGCCCTGGTCGGGTTCGTGGGCGTTCCGCCCGGGCACGGCTGGATCGATGCGTTCCTGAGCGATACGGCCGGAGCGGCTCACCATCCGGCGTCCGGCGGACTGTCAGGCGGGATGCTGGTGGGTATTTCCATTCTCGCGGGTCTGCTGGGAATCGGGTTCGCCTACCGGATGCACAGGGCAGGCCGGCTGGGAGCGGCGTCCTCGAATGCCCTTCATGGGCTGCTGGTTCGCAAATGGTACGTCGACGAGATCTACCACGCCGTCGTCGTCCGACCGATTCATCGGCTTTCGCAGGCGCTGGCGCGTGTTCTCGATGCGATGGTGGTGGATGGGATCGTAAACGGTCTGGGCCTGCTGGTGAAAGGTTCGGGCTGGGTCGTCACCAGGTTTCAGTCGGGCAACGCGCCCACGTACGCGCTCTGGATGGTGATTGGCGTGGTTGCGGTGTTGTATTACGTGTCGGGGAATTGAGACGATTCCGCGCAAGATAACAGTCCGTAGGCTGATAAGGAACTGAACTGTGCCTGGAATCCTGACAGGCTTGATCTTCATTCCATTGATTGGCGGCGTGCTGGTCCTGCTTCTGGGTCGTGGACGCGACGGGTTGAGTCGCGCTCTCGCCCTGGCGGTGGCACTGGCGAATCTGCTGCTGTCCGTCTGGTTATATGCCGGATTCAGATCCGGCGCCGCGGGGATGCAGTTTGTGGAAAAAACGGAGTGGGTGGGGGCCTTCGGCATCTCCTATTTCGTGGGGATCGACGGAATCAGTCTCTTGCTGGTACTGGTGACGACATTGCTCACGTTCCTGGCGATTCTCGCATCGTGGACGTCAATAACGTCCCGCGTGCGGGAGTATATGGCTTCGATGCTTCTGCTGGAAACGGGGATGATCGGGGTGTTCTGCGCCCTGGATCTGTTCCTCTTATACGTGTTCTGGGAGGCCATGCTCATTCCGATGGTTCTGCTGATCGGCGTCTGGGGCGGAGAACGGCGGATCTATGCGGCGATAAAATTCCTGCTGTTTACCCTGGCGGGCAGTCTGTTGATGCTCGTGGCGATTGTCTATCTCGGTCTGCGGTATGGCACCTTCGACCTGATGGCGCTGCAGAAGATGACGTATCTGCACCCGCAACAGCACTGGCTCTTCCTCGCGTTTTTCCTGAGTTTCGCGATCAAGGTGCCGCTGTTTCCACTGCATACCTGGTTGCCTGACGCGCACGTCGAGGCGCCGACGGCGGGCAGCGTGATCCTTGCGGGGGTTCTTCTGAAAATGGGTACCTACGGGTTGATCCGCTTCTGCCTGCCGTTGTTCCCGATGGCTGCGCTGTACTTCACCCCGCATATCATGGCGCTGTCCGTGGTCGGCATCGTGTACGGCGCACTGGTGGCTATGGTCCAGACCGATATTAAGAAACTCGTAGCTTATTCGAGCGTGAGCCACCTGGGTTTCGTGGTTCTGGGTATTTTCTCAATGAACGCCCAGGGCATGCAGGGCGGGATTATTCAGATGGTGAACCACGGGCTGTCAACAGGGGCGCTGTTCTTGATTGTGGGCATGATCTACGAACGCCGTCATACGCGTCTCATCGCCGACTTCGGCGGGTTGGCCAGGACCATCCCGGTATTTGCGACGTTCTTCCTGATCACGACGCTCTCTTCGATCGGCCTTCCGGGGCTGAACGGGTTTGTGGGTGAGTTCCTGATCCTTCTCGGCGCCTTTAAGGCAAGCATGACGCACGGCATCATTGCTGCCTCCGGTGTCGTCCTTGCCGCCGTGTACATGCTGTGGATGTTTCAGCGTGTGGTGTGGGGCGAGGTGAAAGACGAACGAAATCGGAAGCTGGCGGACCTGTCCGTACGGGAATGGTTCATTCTGACGCCGCTGGTGGTCCTGATGTTCTGGATCGGCGTGTACCCGGGCGCGTTCCTGAAGAAGACCGAACTGTCTGCGAAAATGGTGATCGAACAGGTGCGCATCAGGCAGATTGAAAGCCTGAAAGATACCTTCGCTTCGGCACCCACACGCGGAAAAATCGAATAATCCGAACCGGACAACAGACGCGTCCGGCCGTTGCGGCGCCCGGCGCGGAGGGAACAGGATTTGAGAATCTTGCTGAGTCTGACCGTTGTGTTATTCGGAGTCTGGCTGCTCTGGTCGGGGCACTATTCCATCGACCGCTCGCTGGTACTCGCGCTCGGGGTCGTGTCCTGCCTGACGGTGGTCGCCATCGTCCGGCGGATGGGTATCGTCGATTCCGAGGGACATCCGGTTCACCTCGCGGCTCGAGTACTGGGATACGTTCCGTGGCTTCTGTTGGTTATCGTCCGGTCCAATATCGACGTGGCTTTGCGAATACTGACGCCCGGAATGCCCATCAGCCCCACTCTGGTCCGAACCGGGACAAGCCAGAATCACGCGCTGGGAAGGGTCATTTACGCAAATTCCATCACACTGACGCCCGGGACGGTTTCGGTGGAAGTGGAAGACGACGCGATTCTTGTTCACGCGCTTTCGCGTGAAGGCGCCGAAGAACTTCTGGACGGCGAGATGGACCGCCGTGTCACGGCAATGGAGGGAACCTCCTGATGTTTGCGGCGGCGATGGCGGCAGTCCTTATCACGATGGTTCTGGCGCTGATTCGAGCGATCGCGGGTCCAACGGTTTACGACCGCGTCCTGGCCGCAAACATGTTCGGCACCAAGATGATTCTCCTGATTGCGGTGCTGGGTTTTCTGACGGGCCGGCCGGATTTTCTGGACCTGGCGCTGATCTACGTCCTGCTGAACTTCATCGGAACGTTCGCCGTGCTCAAGTACGTCCAATACGGCAATTTCGGGTCGGCGGACGGCGAGGGCGGGGAGACTTCCAAATGACGGTTCACGAAATTGCAAGCTGGGTCTGCCTGCTTTTGGGATCGTTTTTCTGTATCGTGGGCGGCATCGGGCTGATCAGACTTCCCAACGTCTACACTCGGACGCACGCCGCCGGAGTCACAGATACCCTCGGCGCAGGCCTTGTGCTGGTGGGGCTGATGATACAGGGCGGGTTCAGCATGGCAACCGTCAAGCTGCTGCTGATCCTTCTGCTTCTCTTGCTGACCAGCCCGGCATCCACCCACGCGGTCGCAAAGGCCGCCTACGCCTCCGGGTTGAAGCCTCTGCTTCCGGAGGACAAACAATGACCATGATCGAGCTCATAGACGTTGTCCTGCTGGCGCTCCTGGCTGCCACCGCCGTCGCCGTCGTGCTCACCCGGAATCTTCTCGCCGCCGTGATTCTCGCCGGGATATTCAGCCTGCTTTCCGCCGGGTTGTTTGCCGTGATGGACGCCGTTGACGTGGCCTTTACCGAGGCCGCAGTGGGCGCGGGCATCTCGACCGTGCTGCTGATCGGGACCCTTGCGCTGACAGCCCGGAAGGAAGCGAAATCGTCACGACCGTCTCCGCTGACCCTGCTGGCGGTCCTGGCGACGGGCGCCGTCCTGATTTACGGCACCCTGGACATGCCGCGGTTCGGCGACCCGGAAGCGCCGGTTCATACCCACGTCGCGCCCGAATACCTCAAGGATTCCGTGCCGCACGCGGGCGGTTCAGCAGCGCGCGTCGACGTTGAGAACATCGTGACGTCCGTGCTTGCCAGTTACAGAGGGTACGATACGCTTGGCGAGACCACCGTGATCTTCTGTGCGGGCGTGGGGGTGCTGCTGTTGTTGAAGGGAACCCGGCGGGGACGCGAACCGGAGGACGGACGGTGAAGAATCAGATCATACCGCGGGTCATCGCCAAACTGTTTATCCCGCTGATCCTTCTGTTTGCGCTCTACGTCCAGTTTCACGGCGATTTCGGGCCGGGAGGCGGGTTTCAGGCCGGCGTGATTTTCGCCGCGGGCTTTGTTCTCTATACGCTGATTTTCGGCCTGGACGAGGCGAAGCGGGTGGCAGGGCCCGCGGTCGTGGAAATTGTCATCGCCCTCGGTCTGCTCCTGTATGCCTGCACCGGGGTCGCGGGAATGATGAAGGGCGGCCGCTACCTGGACTACGGCGTGCTTGGCGCGGATCCTGTGGCCGGTCAGCATCTGGGTATTCTCCTGATTGAACTGGGTGTGGGAATCACCGTGGCTTCTGTGATCATTGGGATCTTCTACGCCTTCGTCGGCAGGAATCGCGCATGACAGGATTCCCGGGCTTAACCAACTATTGGTTCGTCGTTGTCCTGATGATGATCGGGTTCTATGGGGTGATCGCCAGCGGCAACCTGATCAAGAAGCTGATCGGCCTGAATATCTTTCAGACCTCGGTCTTCCTGTTCTACATCAGTATGGGCAAGGTCTCCGGGGGGAGCGCGCCGATTGTCGCGGAGGGCGTGCGCAGCTATTCCAACCCGCTGCCGCATGTGCTGATTCTGACGGCGATCGTCGTCGGCATCGCCACGACGTCTCTCGGGCTGGCGCTCGTCGTGAGGATCAGGGAAGCATTCGGCACCATCGAAGAAGAGGAAATCTACGGTCGGGGCGAGGAGACGCCCTGATGGCCGTCCACCTGCCCATTCTGCAAATCGTGGTTCCCCTCATTGCCGCGCCGGTCTGCCTCCTGCTTCGGCGAAGAATGCTGGCCTGGGCATTCGCCACGGCCGTCGCGTGGGCGGTGCTGGGGATGACGGCCCTGCTGCTGATCCGGGTCCTGGATGCCGGTACCATCTCCTACGCGCTCGGAAGCTGGAGCGCCCCGTGGGGGATCGAGTACCGGATCGATGCGGTCAACGCGTTCGTACTGCTCCTGGTGGCCTTCATCGGCGCCGTGGTGCTTCTGTACGCGCCACCCAGCGCCGCCCGTGAGATCCCGCATGACCGCCACTATTTGTTTTACGCCGCATATCTCCTGTGCCTGACGGGCCTTCTCGGCATCGCCATCACCGGAGACGCGTTCAACCTGTTCGTCTTTCTCGAGATTTCCTCCCTTTCAACCTACGCGCTGATCAGCCTTGGAGCAGACCGCCGCGCCCTGACGGCCTCGTACCAGTACCTGGTCATCGGTACCGTCGGGGCGACGTTTATTCTCATCGGCGTGGGGCTCCTCTATATGGCCACGGGAACGCTGAACATGGCGGACCTCGCGGTACGTCTGGGTCCGGTCCTGGGCAGCAGGACAGTGCTGGCCGCGTTCGCGTTCCTCGGCGTCGGCCTGTGTTTGAAACTGGCGCTGTTTCCCCTGCACATGTGGCTGCCCGACGCGTATTGCTATGCGCCGTCCATGGTTACGGCCTTCCTCGCGGCAACGGCGACCAAGGTCTCCATCTACGTTCTCCTGCGGTTCGTCTTCACCGTTTTCGGACCGCGTTTCGCATTCGATACGGTCGGATTGCAGGTGGTGCTGTTGCCGCTTTCGCTACTGGCCGTGTTCGCGGCCTCGGCGGTCGCCATTTTCCAGACGAACGTCAAACGCATGCTCGCCTGGTCCAGCGTTGCCCAGGTCGGTTACATCATGCTGGGAGTCGCCTTAGTGTCGGTGAGCGGCGCCGCGCCGGACGTGCGGTTCGGACCGGGGTCGTTGAATGGTCTCACCGCGGGAATCGCGCACGTGTTCAATCACGCCGTAACGAAGGGCGCGCTGTTCCTGTGCATGGGATGTATCGCCCTCCGCGCGGGCTCGGTGAATCTTGACGATATGCATGGTCTCGGACGCCGCATGCCGGTCACGACGGCCGCTCTCGTACTCGGCGGCCTGAGCCTGATCGGCGTCCCGCTTACGGTGGGATTCATCAGCAAGTGGTACCTGGTTCTGGCGGCCCTGGAGAAGGGCTGGTGGCCGGTCGCGGTTCTGGTCCTGCTGGGCTCCCTGCTGGCGGCGATCTATGTCTGGCGGGTGGTTGAAGTCGCCTATTTCCGTAAGCCCGCAGAGCCCTCCGGGGTTAACGAGGCGCCGCTGCTGATGCACGTCCCAACGTGGATTCTGATTGCGGCCACCCTGTATTTCGGGGTTTCGACGTCTTTCACCGTGGGCGTTGCCCGCCGGGCCGCCGGCTGGCTTCTGGGAGTCGCGCCATGACCGCGTCCGACGCCACGCTGATTGCCGTTCTGCTGCCCCTGCTCGGGGCCCCGCTGATCGGTCTTCTCGGTCAGAGGCCCAATCTCCGTGAGGCGGCCACGCTGGCAACCGGCGGCGTGCTTTTTTTCGTGGTTCTCTCCCTGGTTCCTGAAGTCATCTCCGGAGCGAGGCCGGGCATACAGATTCTCGAGGTGCTGCCGGGACTCGCGCTGGCATTTGAAGTTGAACCCCTGGGCATGCTCTTCGGTTTGATCGCCTCTGGGCTCTGGATTTTGACGTCTCTTTATTCCATCGGGTACATGCGCGGGCATCACGAAACGCACCAGACCCGGTTTTACGTTTTCTTCTCGGTGGCCATCGCGGGCGCCCTGGGCGTTGCGTTTGCCCGCAACATGCTGACCCTGTTCATCTTCTACGAGATTCTGACCCTTTCGACCTACCCGCTGGTTACCCACCATCGTACGAAGGAGGCGCTGCGGTCCGGAAGGATATATCTGGGCATCCTGCTGGGCACGTCGGTGGGGTTGATGCTACTGGCGGTCACGTGGACCTGGAACCTGACGGGTACCCTGGAATTTGAACCCGGTGGAATCCTCGAGGGAAAAGCGAGTCCGGCCGTGGTGGGCCTGCTGCTGGCGCTCTATGCGTTCGGAACCGGCAAGGCCGCGCTGATGCCGTTCCACCGGTGGCTGCCGGCGGCGATGGTGGCGCCAACGCCGGTGAGCGCCCTGCTGCACGCGGTGGCAGTCGTTAAGGCAGGTGTGTTTAGCGTGATGAAGGTTGTCGTCTACATCTTTGGCATCGACCTGCTCGCGAACACGGGCACAAGCCTGTGGCTGGCCGGTGTGGCGGCCGCAACGTTGCTGATTGCATCCCTGGTTGCGCTGACCAAAGACAATCTCAAGGCGCGTCTCGCCTATTCCACGGTCAGCCAGTTGTCCTACGTGATTCTCGGCGCGGCCCTGGCCAACAACTGGGGGATCATTGGCGGCTCCATGCATATTGCGATGCACGCATTCGGTAAGATCACGCTGTTTTTCTGTGCCGGCGCCATCATGGTGGCCGCGCACAAGACGGAAATCAGCGAAATGGCAGGCATCGGGAAGACAATGCCGGTGACCATGTTCGCTTTTTTTGTGGGATCGCTGAGCGTCATCGGCCTGCCTCCACTTGGAGGTTCATGGAGCAAGTGGTACCTGGCGCTGGGCGCGGCGGATACCGGCCAGGTTATTCTCGTGGCCGTATTGATCGTCAGTTCGCTTTTGAACGTCGCGTATCTGATGCCGATCGTCGCGCGCGCGTTTTTTGCTGCGCCCGCCTCCGGGCCAGGGGGACCGACTCCCATACGGGAGGCCCCGGCGTTCTGCGTGGTTCCGCTTTGTTTGACGGCCCTCGGTTGTCTCGCGCTGTTCTTCGGCGCCGATGAGATCTACCGGTTGCTCGCGCCAATTGCACAACCCTGACGGACGAAGCGTATGGAACAAAGATCGAAAGACAGACTTGAGGGTGCCGGAATCGTAAAGAAGACGTGCCGGGTTCTCTATGCGGTCTGCGTCCTGCTGCTGTTGGCGGATGTTTTCATTCACAAACATACCCATTTTTCGGCCGAGCAATGGTTCGGATTTCATGCGTTTTACGGGTTTGTGGCCGCCGTCGTGCTTGTGCTGGCAGCCAGGGGGCTACGCGTGGTTCTGGGACGCAAGGAAGACTATTATGATTGATCCGTTTCCGCCGGCGTTGATCCTGATGATCGGGTCGCTGCTGATACCGCTCCTGAGGGGGCGCATTCAGTCGGCGTATATGCTGCTGCTTCCGGTTGCCGGGCTTGTCCATCTGCACGGCCTCTCCCCGGGCGAATACTGGCAGATCGGAATCTTCGACTATTCCCTGACGCTGGTTCGAATCGACAGACTCAGCCTGGTTTTTGGCTACGTCTTCCATATCGCCGCCCTGTTGAGCGTCGTCTATGCGCTCCACGTGAAAGACAACGTGCAGCACGTTGCCGGCCTGTTCTATGCCGGCAGCGCCATAGGCGCCCTCTTCGCGGGCGATCTCATTACCCTCTTCGTCTATTGGGAACTGACGGCGATCTCTTCCGTATTTCTGATCTGGTGCCGCCGGACCGACCGGGCCTATGCCGCCGGGATGCGCTACCTGATCGTCCAGGTCTGCTCGGGCATGATTCTGCTCGCCGGCATTCTGCTCCACCTGCGCGAGACAGGGTCGATCGCGTTTACCGGGTTGGGGCTGAACGGTCCGGGCACCACGCTGATCTTAATCGCGATTGGAATCAAATGCGCCTTTCCCCTGCTCCACAGCTGGCTGCCGGACGCCTATCCGGAGGCAACGGTGACCGGGACCGTGTTTCTGAGCGCGTTCACAACAAAGCTGGCGGTCTATGCGCTTGCCCGGGGGTTTCCCGGTACGGAGATCCTGATCCCGATCGGCGCCGCGATGACCGCGTTTCCGATGTTCTACGCGGTCATTGAAAACGACCTCAGGCGGGTGCTGTCCTACAGCCTGAATATCCAGTTGGGATTTATGGTGGTTGGCATTGGGATCGGAACGGAGACGTCCCTGAACGGTACGGCCGCCCACGCGTTCACGCACGTCCTTTACAAAGCCCTGTTGTTTATGTCGATGGGCGCCGTGCTCTACCGGACTGGCGCCGCGAAAGCGTCGGAGCTGGGCGGGCTGTACCGATCCATGCCGCTGACTACGGTGTTCTGCATCGTTGGCGCGGCGTCGATTTCGGCCTTTCCATTCTTCAGCGGCTTCGTCAGTAAGTCGTTTATCATCTGGTCGGTAGCCAATGGTCACAACGTCCTGACATGGGTGGTCCTGGTGTTCGCGTCGGCCAGCGCGTTGATCTATATAGGCATCAGAATCCCCTACCTTGCTTTCTTCTCGCGTGATTCGGGGATCCGATGCAGGGAGGCGCCGCTGAACATGCTCGTCGCCATGGGCGCAGCAGCGGCCATGTGCGTTCTGATTGGCATGATACCGAAACCACTGTACGATATTCTGCCTCATGCCGTGGATTTCGAACCTTATACGATGGACCACGTGATTGCCCAGGTTCAGCTGCTGTCTTTCTCCGCTCTGGCCTTCGTCCTGTTGAAACGGACCGGGATTTATCCGTCCGTACTCCGGTCGGTGAACCTGGACACCGACTGGGCGTACCGACGACTGCTTCCCGGTATCGTCCGGATTGTTGCGCGGGCGGGCGGTTCCGCGGGAGATCCGATCCTGCGGGGCGGAAAGGCGCTGGTCGCGGCGACGATATCCGGATGCCGGCGAACCCACGGTCCCCAGGGCATTCTGGGTCGGACCTGGACTACGGGCACTGCCGTATTGGTCGTGACGATCTTTCTGGCTGCCTTCCTGATTTACTGCTTTTGAAATCGGGAACAACCAGTAATGTATAAGTATAATAAAAACCATTAATTGTGCTGTTTTTTCGTTGCGCATGGCAGATGTGTTTTCCGGCAATTATCCACATTCGCGTCAGATTGAAACTTTAGGCTTGACATTTTTATCGCATCCCCGTTAATTAATGTCGCTAATAATTATCACCGAGGACTTCTGCGTTGCCTGACCTGAACTGGATCGTGCTCGTTCCCTCGTTGATCGTGGCGGCCAGCGCGCTGCTGATCCTGTGCATCGACGTCGTCCGGCCCGCAAATCGGGGTACGGGCGCGGCATACGCTGCCATTGTCGGAACGGGCCTGGCGGCGGTCGCCTGCGCGGGTCTCTGGGGACGGTCCGAGCAGGCTTTTGGCGGCATGCTCGCGCTGGACAATTTCGCGCTCTTTTCCAACGTTATATTTACAGTCGGCACGGCGCTGACCATTTTTGTTTCCACAGGGTACCTGAGGCGGGAACGAGGCAGCCGCAGCGAATATTATCTGCTGCTGCTGACGGCCACCCTGGGCATGATGCTCATGGCCGCGGGGACGGATCTTATCGTCATCTTCCTGGGCCTGGAACTGATGTCCCTGTCACTCTATATCCTGGTCGGATTCCTCAGTTCGCGTTCCGTGTCCAACGAAGCCTCCTTGAAGTACCTGCTGCTGGGCGCATTTGCGACCGGGTTTCTGCTCTATGGAATCGCCCTGATTTACGGATCGACCGGCTCCACGAGCCTGCAGCAGGTTGGCGCGATGCTGTCCCGGCGCGTGGACGGCGGCCTGATGTTATACGCCGGGATGGGTTTGCTGGTTGTGGGCTTTGCTTTCAAGGTGGCGGCGGTTCCGTTCCACATGTGGGCGCCCGACGTCTACGAAGGCGCGCCCGCGGCGGTTACCGCCTTTCTTTCGGCGGGCCCCAAGGCGGCCGCCTTTGTTGCATTCCTGCGCGTGCTGATGGTGTCTCTGGAATCGCTGAAGACGGAGTGGACGGCGGTGCTCTGGATCCTTGCCGCGCTGACCATGACCGTAGGCAACCTGAGCGCGTTGGGGCAGCGCAGCATTAAGCGAATGCTGGCATATTCCAGCGTTGCCCACGCCGGTTACGTATTGGTTGCGCTCACCGCGGCCAGCGAGAGCGGGATTTCCGCGGCGCTGTTTTATCTGCTGGCCTATACGTTCATGAATATCGGCGCTTTTGCGGTCCTGATTCTGGTGGCGCGCAAGGGCGAAGAGAACCTGGATATTTCGGACTACGCGGGTCTGGGCTTCAAACATCCACTTCTCGGGCTGACGATGACGCTGTTCATGCTCTCTTTGGCCGGGCTGCCGCCCACTGCCGGATTCTTTGGTAAATTCTACATCTTCCGGGCGGCCATCGACGCGGGGCAGGTCACCCTCACCGTAATCGCGGTGCTGAACAGCCTGGTCTCCGTCTATTTCTATCTCGGCGTCGTCGTAAGTATGTATATGAGACAGCCCGCGGACCAGGAGCCGGTGGGGACGTTTCCCGCGCTCGCACGAACCGCACTGCTGTTGACGTCCCTGGCGACTCTCTATATCGGACTGGCGCCCTCGCGGGTTCTGGAATATGCCAGGCAGACGGTAGGCAACCTGATTGGGATTTGAGTGTCTCCGACCTTGCAACATGAGAGGATACACCGGCGCCTGCGCCTTTCGGCCCATAATCCATCACATTGAACGATGGCGGAGGAAAGAAAACAATCGGGTCTCGCGGCAGCCTATCGGAAGGCGGGTCCCTATCTGAACCTGGGGATCGAGTTTGCGGCGGCCATTCTGCTCTGCCTCTTTGGCGGACGGTGGCTGGACGGAAAACTGGGAACGGCCCCGTATCTGATGCTGGTCGGTACGTTTCTGGGCATCACCGTCGGTTTTCTGAACCTTTACAGAACGGCAATTCGACTCCAGGAACGCGATCAGAAGGACATCCAATAGCGGCCGTCCGGGGAGATTAGCAGTCCGTTGAAAAAGTCGCTCTGCAGGCGAGGGCGAGTCATTGTGGCCGCAGACAAGGCGCGCCTGTCTGCGTGCCTGCCTGCGCCGAGACGTGCTCGGCAGGCAGGCGGACACGCACAGGCAGGCAACGCCGTATTTCGGTCACAAGGGCCGGACGCAGACCGGATGGACTTTATCAACGGGCTGTCAGACTTGGGAACGGAATTCCTCCGATTTGGCGGGCAGGTCGGGGCTGTCGTGATCGTGGCGGTGGTTTTGGGCGGTTTCCCGCTATACCTCTATTGGGGCGTTGAAATGGTCCATGCGGCCGCCGTCGGATTTGGCATTGGCGCACTGAACGCACTGGCCGGGGGGCTCTCGGCCATCTGGTCGTTCGACCGGCCGCAGTCGGTCTTCCTGAAGACGCTGCTGGGTGGAATGGTCCTGAGGATGCTGGTCATCTGCGGCGTGCTGGTTCTCCTGATCGAAATCACTGCGTTGTCGATTTACGGGTTGGTATTCTCTCTCTTTCTGTCGTACCTGCTCTTTCAGATTCTGGAAATCCGGTTCTTTGTGAGGCGTGCCGCGGTTCGGCGGGCGACAAAAGAAGGGGTTTGACTCAATGGCCTCAGAAAACGCCGCGGAAGGCAAAAAAGACTACATCATGGAGCACCTGCTCGATTCTTCGGAGCTCCATCTGCCCTTCGTGCACGTCGAACTGCCTCGCTTCGAGCTGTTCGGCATTGACGTAACCATCACCCGGCACGTGGTCATGATGTGGGTTGCGGCCGCCTTTCTGCTGTGGATCTTCACCTCGACAACCCGGCGCCGCGGTCTGGTACCCTCCGGGCTGGCCAATCTACTGGAGTGGGTTGTCGTCTTTATCCGGGATGAAGTCGCCGTTCCCAACATCGGCGCAAGAGAGGCCGGGCGGTTCCTGCCCTTTCTGTTTACCGTATTTTTCTTCATCCTGACCTGCAATCTGCTGGGCCTGGTACCCTACGGCGCAACCGCAACCGGCAATGTGAGCGTAACCGCCGGGCTGGCCGTCTGTGCCTTTCTGGTGATTCAAATGGGTGGCGTTCTGCACAACGGCCTTCTGGGTTACTTCAAAGGACTGGTGCCGCACGGACTTCCCCTGCCGATCACGCTCCTGATGATCCCTATCGAGCTCATCGGTCTGATTGCCAAGCCTTTTGCGCTGTGTATCCGTCTCTTCGCCAATATGACTGCCGGACACGTGATTATTCTGGGGTTGCTGGGACTGATTTTCATGTTCAAGTCGTACGCCGTGGCGCCCGTGTCCGTGGCATTCGCGCTGGCGATTTACCTGCTCGAAATCTTCGTGGCGCTGGTGCAGGCGTACATATTCACCATGTTGTCCGCCGTCTTTATCGGGATGGCTGTGCATCAGGACCACTGAGCGTAGAATCACGCTGTGATCGTTTCACTGTAAACCCTTATTTTCCTAGCGGAGGAGGTGTGTTGTGGCAGACGTGGCATCCGTGGCGGCCGAAGCATACGGTTATCTGTCCGCAGGCATTGGCGCGGGGCTGGTAACGATCGGCGCCGGTATTGGAATCGGACGTTTGGCCGGTATGGCCGTAGAGGGCACCGCGCGGCAGCCCGAAGCGGCCGGCGATATCCGTACCTCGATGATCATTACGGCGGCGTTCATAGAGGGTGTGGCCCTTTTCGGGCAGGTGGTCTGCTTTCTTCTGGCAACAAAAGGCGGCTGAGAAAGCAACCCATTGAGGACGTCTAACAGTCCGTTGAAAAAGTCGCTCCGCAGGCGAGGCCGAGGCATTGTGGCCGAAGACAAGGCGCGCCTGTCTGCGTGCCTGCCTGCGCCGAGACGTGCTCGGCAGGCAGGCGGACACGCACAGGCAGGCGACCGACGCGAATCCCTGGATTCAGGGAGGGAGCGCCTGCCTGCCGCAGGCAGGCAACACGGTAATCCGGCCACAAGGGCCGGACACCTGTCTGCGTGCGAACGCACAGGCAGGCAGCCCGGATGTGCTTTTTCAAAGGGCTGATAAACCAGAGGAACGGGTATGTTGCTGAATGTCGATACAGGTCTGATGTTCTGGACCATTGTTACCTTTGTCCTGCTTCTGCTTGTTCTCAAGCGTGTTGCCTGGAAACCCCTGCTGGCCATGCTGGAGGAGCGTGAAAAGCGCATTCGGGATTCCCTGAACCAGGCCGAAAAAGCCAGGGAAGAAGCGCAGAGCGCGGCTGAACAAAACCGTCGGGCCATGGAGCAGGCGCAGGCCGACGCCCGGCAGGCGATTTCGGAAGGGCGGGAAACGGCCGAGCGCGCGGCGCAGGAAGTGCGCGAACGCGCGGCGGAAGAAGCGCGGCAGATGCTGGAGCAGGCCCGGCGGACGATTCGGCAGGAGAAGGAGCAGGCGATCCAGGAATTGCGCACGCACGCCGCGGGTTTGGCCATCGAAGCCGCGGGCAAAGTACTGGACGAGAATCTGGACAATGAGAGAAACCGGAAGCTGGTCGACGAGTTTATCGACAGCATTCCGGAACCGGGTCAAAACTGATTTCCGGAGCCGAACTTGAACGAAACCCCCGTCGCAATGCGATATGCCAGGGCGCTGATCCAGGCGGCAGAAGAGCGGGATGCGCTGGACCGGGTCCGTGAGGACCTGGAGGGTCTTCTTGACCTGATCCGTGAGTCGGAAGACCTGCGGGCCTTTCTGAGCGACCCCCTGACTTATCCGGAACAGAAGCGGTCGGCCGTCCGGAGGCTTTTTTCGGGCCGGACCGGCGATCTCACGCTGAATTTCCTGCTGCTGTTGTGCGACAAAAGGCGCGAACGGGGACTCGACGGGATCATCAGGGCCTTTCTGACGCTTCTCGATGAACGAAGGGGCATGATCACCGCATACGTGAGGTCGGCGCAGGAACTCTCAGAGGACCAGCGCGCGAGGATCGCGCGGCGGTTGTCGAGTTATTCAGGGAAGCAGGTACGGCTGGACGTGCAAGTCGACGAGGGACTCAAAGCGGGTTTTGTGACCAGGATGGGGGACCACGTGTTCGACGCAACCCTCGAAGCGCAGTTGAATCGGATGCGCCAGAGGCTGGTTTCGGGCTGATAACCGAGGTGTAGACACTTATGGCGATGAACTTGCAGATTCGCCCCGATGAGGTCTCCGATATTCTCAAGCAGCAGATACTGGAGGTCGAACGGGACATTGACGTTTACGAAACCGGAACCGTGCTGCAGGTGGGGGACGGCGTGGCGCGCGTTCACGGCCTGGGCAACGCGCAGGCCAGCGAGTTGGTGGCGTTTCCCGATAACATCATGGGCATGGCGTTCAACCTGGAAGAGGACAACGTCGGCTGCGTCCTTTTCGGGGACGACACGGCAATCAAAGAGGGCGATCAGGTTCGGCGTACGGGACGCGTCGTCGAAGTCCCCGTGGGAGACGAATTGCTGGGCCGGGTGGTGACGCCTCTGGGCGAACCGCTGGATGGAAAGGGGCCGGTTGGCGCCTCGCAGACGTTGCCGGTGGAGCGGATTGCGCCCGGCGTGATCCAGCGCCAGCCGGTGGAGGAAGCGCTGCAGACGGGAATCAAGGTCGTGGACGCCGCAACGCCGATCGGGCGCGGACAGCGGGAGTTGATCATCGGGGACCGGCAAACCGGGAAGACGGCCATCGGGCTGGACGCCATCATCAATCAGAAAGACAGCGGCGTCAAATGCATCTACGTGGGTATCGGACAGAAGGCGTCGTCCGTGGCAAAAGTGGTTGCCGAACTCGAGGCAAACGGCGCCCTGGAGTACACAATCGTGGTTTCGGCCACGGCCAGCGATCCGGCGCCGCTCCAGTTCCTGGCGCCCTACGCCGGATGTTCGATGGGCGAATACTTCCGCGACAAGGGCGAACACGCGCTGATCGTGTACGACGATCTCTCCAAGCAGGCGTGGGCCTACAGGGAAATGGCCCTCGTCCTGCGCCGGCCGCCGGGGCGGGAAGCCTATCCCGGCGACGTGTTCTACCTGCACTCGCGCCTTCTGGAACGCGCCTGCAAATTGAGCGACGAGGAGGGCGCAGGCTCACTCACGGCGCTGCCCATCATCGAGATCCTCGAAGGAGACGTATCCACGTTCGTGCCGACCAACGTGATCTCGATCACCGACGGTCAGATTCTGCTGAAGCCGGAGTTGTTCTATTCCGGAATCCGTCCGGCCATGGACGTGGGCGCTTCCGTTTCCAGGGTCAGTTCGGCCAAAACACGGGCGATGCGGTCGGTTTCCGGCACGTTGAGCGGCGATATCGCGCGATACAACGAGGTCCAGGCCTTCGCACAGTTCGGGGCTTCGGACCTGGACATGGCCACCCGGAACCTGCTGAACCGAGGAGAGAAACTGATCGAGATTCTCAAACAGGACCAGTACACGCCCATGTCGCTGGGCGAGCAGGTGGTGTCCCTGACCGTCGGCGCGAGCATCGACGAACTGCCCACGGACGACGTGCGGCGGTTTGAGACCGAGGCACTGGCCTACATGCGAGACCACCACCAGGACGTGGTGGACGAGATCACGAGAAGCGAAGAACTGAGCGATGAGGCGAAGACCGTCATCGAAGCCGCTATCGAGAGCGTAAAGCGCGGCTTTCAGGTGTCGGCGTAGGCGCGCGGGGGAGTAGCCGGTGGCAACGTTGCGTCAACTCAGAAACCGGGTAACCGGGGTCACAAATATCCAGAAGGTGACACACGCCATGCAGCTGGTTGCCGCGGCCAGGGTGCGCAAAGCCCAGGATGCGATCCTGGCCGCCCGGCCCTATGCGGAGCAACTCGACCGCACCCTTCAACGGCTTACCGCAAGCATCGACGCGGATCGGCATCCTCTGTTCCGTCACGGGGAATCCGGCCGGACCGCGGTTGCGGTGGTGACGGCGGACCGCGGCCTGTGCGGCGGTTTTAACGCCGGCATCTGCCGGAAAGCGCTTTCGGTACTGGAAGAACATGGAGAGGTCGAACTGGTCGCGATCGGCAGGAAGGGACGCGACTTCTTTCACAACCGCGGAGTACCGATCAGTCGCGAATACCTCGACGTGTTTGGCAACCTGAATTTCGATCAGGCCATGGAAATCGCCGGCGACCTGACGGAGCGCTTCGTATCCGGTGACGTGGACCAGGTGTGGATTGCCAACAACGAATTCCTCTCGCTTGGACGGCAGGAGCCCGTGATCAACCTTCTTCTTCCGGTTGCGCCGCACGAAACCGCCGAGGAAGGCCCGTCCGGCGAGTACATCTTCGAGCCTGAACCCGAACAATTGCTGAATTCGCTCGTTCCCAGGCACGTGAACTACCAGGTATGGCGCGCCCTGCTGGAGTCCAACGTCGGAGAGCAGGCTGCGCGCATGGCGGCCATGGACAACGCGACGAAGAACGCGGGAGACCTGATCGAAGATTTGACGCGCGAGATGAACAAGGTGCGCCAGTCTTCGATTACACTGGAGCTGATGGACATCATCGGCGGCGCCGAGGCCGTGGCGTAGGACGGTTTTCGCGCATGTCGCGGCTACCGGCTTTCGCTTTGGCTTTCGTCTCATCGCTTCTTTAAGTCGGTGAGAGGGGAGACGGTAGACGGTAGAGGACATCATCACCCGACCGGTTATGCAAAGTGTCGTTTGTAAGGGTTTTGCCGTTTGCTTTTCGGTTTTGATTCAAGCTGACTGCTGATGGCTGAGAGCTGACCGCTTCTTTTGAAAGGTTTCTTCATGAACGAAGGCGTAATCAAGGAAATCGTGGGCGTTGTGGTGGACGTGGATTTCAGCGGCGGGGAATTGCCGGCCATATACAACGCGTTGGACGTGTCGCGTAACCGGGGCGGCCGCCTCGTGCTGGAGGTACAGCAGCATCTGGGCGAACACCTGGCGCGCTGTGTGGCCATGGATTCGACGGACGGCCTTTCCAGGGGCGCCGCGGTGACGGATACCGGATTGCCGATTCAGGTGCCCGTCGGCGAGAATGCCCTCGGACGCCTGTTCAACGTCGTCGGAGATCCGATCGACGGCAAGGGTCCGGTGCCCGAGGATACGCCGCTTCTGCCGATCCACAGGGAACCGCCCGCGCACGCGGACCAGGTCACGTCGGACCAGATGCTCGAGACCGGCATCAAGGTCATGGACCTGATCTGCCCGTTCGCAAGGGGCGGCAAGCTGGGGCTGTTCGGCGGGGCGGGTGTCGGGAAGACGGTGATTCTGACGGAACTCATCCACAACGTCGCCAGCAGCCACGGGGGATACTCGGTTTTCGCCGGCGTGGGTGAACGTACGCGCGAAGGGAACGACCTGCTCCATGAACTTTCCGACTCGGGCGTGATCAACCGGACCGCCATGGTTTTCGGGCAGATGAATGAGCCGCCCGGCGCGCGGCAGCGGATCGCCCTGACGGGACTGACCATTGCGGAACACTTCCGCGAAGAGGCCGGTCAGGACGTGCTCCTGTTCATTGACAATATCTTCCGTTTCATCCTGGCCGGCGCGGAGGTGTCGGCGCTGCTGGGCCGCATGCCCTCGGCGGTGGGATACCAGCCCACCCTGGCAACCGAAATGGGCGCCCTTCAGGAACGGATCACGACCACCCGAAACGGGTCCATCACGTCGGTGCAGGCCATCTACGTGCCGGCCGACGACTATACGGACCCGGGCGTGGTGACGGCTTTCAGCCATCTGGACGGACGTATCGTGCTGGAACGGGCGCTGGCGGACCAGGGCATGTATCCGGCCGTGGACCCGCTGTCGTCCAGTTCGCGAATCCTCGACCCCCGTGTGGTGGGCGAGGAACACTACGAGGTCGCCCGGCAGGTGCAGCAGATTCTGCAGCGTTATCGCGACCTGCGGGAAATCATCGCCATCCTGGGAATCGACGAACTGTCCGAAGAAGACCGGCTGGTGGTGGGGCGCGCGCGCAAGATCCAGGCCTTCCTCACCCAGTGTATGCACGTGGCCGAGGGATTTACGGGCATTCCGGGTGAGTATGTCAAGATTGGAGACACGGTGCGGGGGTTCAAGGGACTGGCCGAAGGCGAATACGACGACCTCCCCGAGCAGGCCTTCTATCTTGTCGGAACTATCGAACAGGCCATAGAGAAAGCAAAGACGCTATAGGGTCTGTATTACACACGGGGCACTGATGCCGGGGTTTCATCTCGAGATTGTAACACCGGAAAAAACGGTTTATTCGGGTGAAGTGGAGAGCCTGCGCGCGCCTGGCGTCGAGGGCGGGTTCGGCGTGCTTGCCGGGCACCATCCGATGCTGACCGCGCTGGACATCGGCTGGATGTCCTTTTCCGACCGGGAGCATGGATCGAGGTCGGTCGCGATCGGCGGCGGGTTCGCGGAAGTCCAGCGCGATAGCGTTACCATTCTTGCGGAGACGGCGGAATTCGCGGAGGAAATCGACGTGACCCGAGCAGAAGGCGCCAGGGATCGCGCCCGTGAAAGGCTGGCGCGAAAACGGGAACAGCAGATCGACGAGACGCGGGCGAACCTGGCCCTGGCCCGGGCGGCCAACCGGCTGCGGATCGGGGGACTTTAGACCTCCATTTCAGACAAGGTGTTTCCATGAATGGGTGGGTTTTGAAACCCGCCCGTTTTTATTGGCTCTCAGCCTAACGGCGGGCAACAACAAAGGTTGCCCCTACAACAAGGATTCGCAACGCAACGCGGGCGGTTCGCGAACCGCCCCGACACAAAGACGGGTTCCCCGTTCTGCTCCCCCTCTCCCTCCGGGAGAGGGGGCCTGCCTGCCGAGCAGAACTCGGCGCAGGCAGGCCGGGGGGAGAGGTCCCGGGAGCGAGGGCATCCTGCCCTCGGAACGCCCCTCGCGGTCCTGTCTCTTCACGGCGTTGACGTCATTGGGTTGGTCTTGATTCAAGCTGACCACTGTCTTTACGAGGTTCTACATGTCCAATGCTACGATTGACCTCCTGATGTCACACCGAAGTGTCCGCCGGTTCCAGAACCGGCCGCTGCCCGACGGCGTCCTGGAGACCCTGATCCGGTGCGGGCAGCAGGCGAGCACGTCCAGCAACCTGCAGGCCTACACGGTCATCCACGTAGCAGATCCAGAGCGGAAGAAGAGACTGGCCGAACTGTGCGCCGACCAGGTGCAGATTCACCAGAGTGCGGCGTTTCTGGCCTTCTGCGCGGACCTGCACCGGGACTGGATGGCCAACCGGATGCACGACGCGGAACGGTTTGACGGGGACTACGCGGAGGCCTTGATGATCGCGACGGTGGACGTGGCGCTGATGATGCAGAACGTGGCGATTGCCGCGGAATCGCTGGGACTGGGCATCTGTATGATCGGCGCGATGCGGAACAACCCGAAGTCGGTGGGCAAGTTGCTGGATCTGCCTCCGTACGTCGTGGCCGTGGCCGGCTTCTGCATCGGGTATCCGGCGCAGGATCCGGAGGTCAAACCGCGGTTGCCTCTGGACGCCGTTTTGCATCGCGAGCGGTATCTCTGCGACGAGACGCATCAATTGGCCATGGAGGAATACGACGAGACCATGGTCGATTTCTATACCTCGCAGGGGATGCACGAAGGCGACCAGCGATGGACGACGGTCATGGCCGACCGCACCGGGCAATTCCACGCCCGCGCCGAACTGGACGAGTTCCTGACGGCCCAGGGGTTCCGGGTGCGTCGCTGAATCCTGTCCGGCTTGCCTTGTTCTTGACGTCCGGCGGAACATTGTGTATACATTGAAAAACCGGTGCCTCAACGAAAGTATAGGACAATGGCTGATTCGAAAGTAGACAGGCTCGTTGGCGAGGTCGTAAAGCGTGTGAATCCACTGCGAATCGTGCTCTTCGGCTCAGCAGCCAGAAACGAGTCAGGGCTGCAGGGCGACATCGATCTTCTGGTCGTCATGCCCGACGGCGCCCATCGGCGGCGAACCGCGCAGAAACTCTACCGAGAAGTCAAAGGCCTGGCCGTACCATTCGATATTGTCGTCGCAACCGAACAGGACCTGAAAGAGCACAAAAACAATGACGGCCTGATCTACAAGAACGCCCTCAGGGAAGGCATTGAAGTCTATGGGCTCTGAGACTCAGGTTCCAGGGAATGCCGAAGACTGGCTGCGCTACGCCAGGAGCGACCTGAAGCTTGCCCGCATCGATAGGCCAGAGGGTGTCTTGCTGGAGAACCTTTGTTTTCATGCTCAACAGGCTGTAGAAAAGACGCTAAAGGCAGTTCTTGTGTTCCCTAAGGTACATTTCCCCACCACCCACAATATTCGAACATTGATCGATTTCTTACCTGATATGGATATTCCGGAGTTCGTAGAAGACTCCGCAGCTCTGACGGACTATGCCGTTGTGTCTCGATATCCCGGAAACATCGAGCCGGTCGAAGAAAACAAATACCGGCATTCAATTTTCGTTGCAGAGGCAGTCCTGAGTTGGGCAGAGACGTTGATTTACAAAGGCGATACATGAACAACGTCATTGAACATATCGATCGCCTGAAATCGGAGTTGGGCGAATTACGGCCATTGCCTTCCGAGGTCGTAGGGCGAATCGAGCAAAAGCTCCGGATCAAGTCCAATTACCACTCGAATGCCATCGAAGGCAACAGCCTGACGCTTGGAGAAACGAAAAGCGTGATCCTCCATGGACTGTCCGCCCATGGCATGAGGATGCGGGATCATTTTGATATTGAGAGCCATGATGATGCGACAAAGGCAGTTGAGGATGCAGTCAAACACAACGAACCTCTCAATGAGATCTTCATTCGGAATCTCCACAAAATACCGTTGAAAGCGCCCGATAGAATCGCTACGTCCAATGAAGGCGTATAGATTGGCCGATTTCTCAGCTAATGACGACAAGACGACTCGACAGGAGTAATTAGTAATGAGAATTGAGCCCGAAATCTCCGGAGTTTCGCTCGTTATGCTTGGCCATTTCAATCCTGTGATATTTACACCCGCCTGGTTCGGATGGCATCAGCTTCTACCTAAGAGGGTAATCGAAGTTGCAGATACGAACATTGCGCATCCCCAAATTTCGAGCTTTAACGCCGATTGGCTCAACATTCAAGTCGTTCCCGAACGTATGCAAATGGATACAACCCAGCCGCCCTACGTTCGGATTCGAGACCTGGCTGTCCGAATATTTCTCGAACACCTTCACCATACACCGCTAACCTCTGTCGGTATTAACCGTGACGTCCACTTTTGCGTGCAGGACCATAAACAGAGAGACCGACTCGGAAAATTATTGGCGCCCGCAGAGCCTTGGGGTGATTGGGCAGCAAAACTTGGCCTGGATGGAAACCGCGGTGGAATGGTATCCCTTACGATGAGACAGGTAGACCCTTGTAACAGACCGGTTGGCGGGCAAATTAACGTTAAGGTGGAGCCATCCAATAGGGTCGCGCAAGAGCTTCCCGGGGTATACGTTGGGGTCAATGACCACTACGTTGTAGGAAATGTGGAACCACAGACGCAAACCAGCGAAGTCGTTGAGTTGATCGAGGAGAAATTCGACGATTCATTGCGCCGTGCCGACGAAATTATCGATCACATAATGTCCTTGACAGCCCGTTGATAGAGTCCATCCGGGCTGCCTGCCTGTGCGTTCGTACGCAGACAGGCGTCCGGCCCTTGTGGCCGAAATACTGCGTTGCCTGCCTGCAGCAGGCAGGCGCTCCCTCCCCGAATCCAGGGAATCGCGTCGGTCGCATGCTTTGTCTTCGGCCACAATGACAAGTGTTCCGTCCCGGAAATAGATTGCCGAAATTCGACCGCCGAGTCGCCCGGCTGGCAAGACGCCTGAGCGAGGCGACCTGCCCAGGGTCACCAAGCGAAGGCAACGCCGCCAGACGGGATGAATCGGCGGATGGATGGTGACATATTTCCGGGAAGGGACACCATACCTCGCCTGCAGAGCGACTTTTTCAACGGACTGTTAACGGAGGAACAATAATGCCAGATTCAGCAGCCGCACCTGAAAGCAATAGCTTACATAGTACATCCAGCCTCAACGATAATTCGAGCGATGCCAGTGCGCCTAACCAATTGCTTCGGGAAAGATATGCGGATCGGATTACGGCGACATTACAACAGCCTCGCATCCCTCCAACGCACGACACTGATGTCGCGGACACTACGATTGAGGATCAAGTGACGTCGGCCCGAATCGGATCCGATTTAGGCAAAGTAATAGATTTTCCTGATTTAGCCGGGGTTTCAAGAACCGCGCCCAGCAGCAGTTTCCATTTGCTTCAGGAATGGGAAGGCTACGTAATCTTGAAGGGAAAGGAAGACTTCACGGTACGGCTATTGGATCTAACCACAGGTTCCACGTATGAAGAGGAAGAAGCTGTTATACCATTTTCCGAGATCACGGACGACGAACGCAAGCGCATGGGTCCTGGTAGCATTTTTCGCTGGGTCATTGGCTACGAGCGATCCGCCAGTGGGACCAAACAGCGCGTATCCCGGATCGTCTTTCGCGATCTTCCTGTGCTTACGAAACAAGAAATAATGGAGGCCGACCAACGGGCTAAGAGGACGTCTCGGTTATGGGCAGATTGACAGCAGTTGGCGAACCACCAGAACAGGACGTCCTGGAAGTAACCCTATTGGGACCTGGCTATGGAGAATGCATTTTACTTCACATAGGTAACGGGAGTTGGGTAATTGTCGATTCCTGCATTGATGTGGATTCGCGCCCGGCAGCGTTGGCATATTTTCAAGACCTCGGTCTAACCTTGATTCCGCAAAAATCAGGCGGCTTTCTGTAGCGCGTTGCAGATTTTCCGGTATTGTTTTTCGGTGTGTTTGTTGCGTTGTAGTCTCAGGGTGAGTCGTCCTTTTGGTCGGACGAGGTATCCGGCTTTGTTGATGAGTTCGAACCGGAGTGTGCGTATGGATTTGAGGGCCCATCGGTTGGTACTTTTCAAGGTGCGATTGCGTTGTGTCAGTCCGGTTTCGATTTGGAAGTTGGCCAGGAGGTTATGAGCGAGAATGACGAACTGTTGCCAAGCGCTATTGGCGTGGTAATCGTTAGTGGGAATGGTATCGAAGCTGAGTCCGGTCTTGAGTTCGCCGATGGCTTTCTCGTGTGCGCCTCGGCCTGCCATGAAGCGCCACAGCGCGCGCAACTTGAGGGGTAGGTTGGTGGCCACCGCGGAGTATTCGAAGGTGCCGTCATTGGGATCGAACAGGTCCAACTGGTAGTTCTTGCGAGTTTTATGCATCACGCGTTTTCGAAAGATCGCTATGTTGAACGTGCGTTTCCATTTCTTGATCGTCAGCGTTGACGTGAAGCCGTCGACGCCTTTCTCGATCCTTTGCCAGTGGGTGCGTTGTTGGATTTGCTGCCGCAAGTCCAGGCCTTTCCAGAAGGGCACTTTGATGGCGTATGAGGCCTTGTTCTTGATGAGCGTTTTAAGCACGTCTTCCTTGAAATAGTCGCCATCCATACGGAATCGGAGGGTGTAGGCATCCCCCAAGCTTTCTTCGACCTGGGTAAACACGTCCTTTAGAAACGGGATGGAGGCGCTGCCGTCATTGACGTTGCCTGGACGGTTGTGCACGCCCAGAAAATGACCACTGTCGGCCAGGTAGGCGGTAATCGGATAGTAACTGGGCACTTTACGATGGTGCGGATTATAGCCACGACGGGCACCGTCGACGTGCTTTCCCGTGCACAAGACCGTGCCGTCGACGTCGATGGTTAACGTGCGGGCGCGTAGCGATGGGAGCGCATCGGCTACAACGTCGGCGTTGAGGCGTTTCAGGGCTTCCACGCCACGCCCCGTAAAGCGCTTCAAAAAGCGGCTGACACTGTCGTCGGAGGGCAGGTCACACAGTCCACAAAACCGCTGTATCAGGGGGTCCCCTTTTAGGAAATTCAGATGTCGCAGCCGTCGCCCACCAACCACTAACAAGCCCAAGATCACGCGAGAAAGACTCACTACACCAAAATCACCGCCACACACCACACCACGGAGTGAGCCACGCAATTGACGGTTCCATTCAATCTTTCGCAAAAAACGCATGAACGGTTCCAATCCCGCATACGACGTGAGGCCTTCACCGGTGAATTCCATCTCCAATTTGTCGTTGACACGACACCGTAAATCCGCTTTCTTTCGTCTCACAGCAGGTGGCCTTTCGTTTTGAGTTAAATGGGGGTATTGTCGCTTCCCAATATACCAAAATGAAAGGCCTTTTCCTATTGAAAATTATACACTTATTCACAATTTGACGCCAACTTCATTGTAACGGAACTCAACCGCTTTTTTGCGGAATCAAGGCTAAACCCTGCTGATGTCGTTCGCCTTATTGTCGCGTCTCATTGGCATGACGACCACATACGAGGAATTGGAGAATTGGTCGATGTCTGCGCCAATGCGCATTTCTGCTGCGCATCTGCCCTTCGAGCAGAGGAATTTCTTGCCATGATGGACTCTGTAGCAAGCCGTCCGATGTCTAATGTAAGTTCTGGAATGCAGGAACTCTATACGGTCCGATCTCTTCTCGAAAAGAGATCCGTCAAACCCCTTTTCGCAATAGCAAATCGTAGAATCTTCAGGTGTGACAATTGCGAATTATGGTCCCTCTCGCCATTTGATAAGCATGTCGATGTCTTTTTGCGCCAAATTGACCGAATCCGACCTCAAGAAGGGGCGACAAAAAGGCGAATACACAGCTTGACTCCCAACGAAATTTCGGTTGTCCTGTTAGTCAAAATCGACAATACGGCGATTCTCCTGGGTTCCGATCTTGAAAGGCCGGGCTGGTTGGAAATACTCGCCTCAAATGAAAGACCGAATTGCAAAGCGTCGGTATTCAAGATTCCGCACCATGGTTCCCGAAACGCCCACGAGGATCGAGTTTGGACTGAGATGCTACACGACAATCCGATAGCAACTCTCACTCCATGGAAGAAAGGTGGACGAAGTTTGCCAGATGAAACGGATGTAACACGAATTCTATCTTTCACCCGAAAGGCTTACGCTACCTCAGCGTTACGAGTTTCCAATCGCAAACCCGCACGCAGACGAGCTAAGACGGTCGAAAAGTCCATTAGAGAAGTTAGCAAAAGGATCGGCGCCATAGCCCGCTCTTCCGGAATGATCCGGCTCCGCAGGGAGTTCGCGTCAAAACTCGACTGGGATATTACGATTGTTGCGCCAGCTCGCCAATTGATGTAATTAGCGGTGGTTCAAATTCAGAATTGGCAACACTACGCTTTTAGAATAGGGTAAGCCGGTCCGTCGGCACAGGATGTTTCTACCGTTGGCTGCGCGCGTTGCCTGCTTCCCCAACGACGGCGGCCTTCCCCGATCGATAGACGGACGGCGCCCGTATTATCTTTTTCTAGGCCTGCTCAGCGTTCACTGCGCGTTTCGGCCTGCATACTCGCCAAGTCGCCTTGCGGCCCTCGACACCGGAGGCTTGGGAGAGGTCGTTACCCTCATTCCCCGCACCGATTGCTACCGACCGAAGCAACAATTGTCGGGTGGGTCTCTCACCCACTGGAGTTCCGCGCCTTTTCATGGCGCACTGTCGATTTAAGGCTAAGTTGGGAAGAATCACTGATCTGCAGAAACAGACCATGAGCAACGTCATTGAAAAAATCGATGCGTTGAAAGCGGAGTTGGACGCATTGCGGCCGCTGCCACCCGATGTTGTGGGGCGAATTGAGCAAAAGCTCCGAATTGAGTCGAACTATCACTCCAATGCCATCGAAGGCAACAGCCTGACCCTCGGAGAAACGAGAAGCCTGATTCTGCACGGCCTCACTTCTCATGGGAAGTCCATGCGCGACCATCTGGATATCGAGGGGCACGACGAAGCGGTAAAGGCGATTGCGGATGCAGTCGAACGAAACGAATCTCTCAATGAAGTCTTCATCAGAAATCTTCACGGCGTACTGCTGAAGCAGCCGTATGAGATTGACGCAATCAAGCCGGATGGGGAACCGACGAAGCGACTCATTTCCATCGGTAAATACAAGACACTTTCCAATAACGTGAGAACGACTACGGGTGAAATCTACTATTTCACGCCCCCCGACCAGGTAAAGCCGGCAATGAGCGACCTCATCGACTGGTATCGGCGAGCCGAGAAAGAGGGAGAGCATCCGATTGTCATCGCGGCGACGTTTCACTATCGTTTCGTCAGGATTCATCCGTTTGACGATGGGAACGGGCGCATGGCTCGGCTTCTGATGAACATGATCCTGATTAAACACGGCTATACTGTGGCAGTTGTACCCATACAACAAAGAAGCCGATACATCAGCACGCTGGAACAGGCCGACAATTCAGAAGACCTGTCCGAGTTTATTGAGTGTATCGCGGAAAATTGCGAAAATACCCTGAATCTCCATCTGCGCGCCGCCCGTGGCGAGGACATCGAAGACGTCGAGGACATCGATAAAGAGATCGCGCTCTTTAAACGATCGATTCAAACTGGCGGAGGTGAGTTGTTTCAGGCCAGAGCGTACGCTGGGAACGTGCTGTATCCGCTTTTTTCCTATTGCAAAGAAAAATGTGAGCAATTTTCCGGCATGTTCGAAAGTGTCAATGCAGATAATGGTGAATGTTCTGTGAGAAATGCGGATGACAACGTCTCAAGTCTTGATCTGACTAAGGATCAAGTTAAAGCTTGGCCGGAATACGCCGTGTACGTTTCTACATCTTTGCTGATTTCCCTCAATCAATTTCAGGCCAAACAAGATGCCGATTTTTTAATCCAAATTGAGAATGAAGTTGGATCGCATGGCTCCGTCTGGCGGTTTATGTCAATGGGACTTGACTACGAAAGAGAATATGCGGGTCAGGACCTGGAGGTACTCAAGAGGATGTTTAACGATATTATCAGGCAACTCATGGTAAGCCTCTCAGAGATTTCGGACGATCGGAAGGATGAGGAATAACGAGGCGAACGGACGATATGGCGCGAATTCCGGACGTAGGCAAACCATGAGAAAATACCAGAAGACCCATCCCTGGATCACGTTTCAAGTCGATCTTCGTGATGTGCCGTATTCGCTTTGGATGAAACTGGGCGAATGCGCTTCCAAGATCGAGCACGTCTCCAGGGCGCCGCTCGTTCATGAATCGGCGGAGGACCTCTATAAGGTTTATCTGGCCAAGGGCGTCCATGCCACGACCGCCATTGAAGGAAATACCCTGTCCGAAGAGGATGTGTTGCGGCATATAGAGGGAAAACTGGAACTGCCCCCCTCGCGGGAGTATCTGGTCCAGGAGATTGACAACATTATTAAGGCGATCAACGCTACAATCAAGGGAATGCGCGAGGGGTCGGTCCAGCCTCTGGATTTCGAATGGATCAAAGAGGTGAATAGAGCCGTTCTCGACAAACTCGACCAACAGGAAGGTTCCATTCCGGGCACGATTCGAACCCACTCCGTGGGCGTGGGCAGGCGATATCGAGGCGCGCCCGCGGAGGATTGCGAACACCTGCTGGAGAAACTATGCAACTGGCTACGAGATGAATTCAAGGTACCGGCAGGCGAGGAGATTACGTTTGCAATCATCAAGGCGGTAATGGCCCATCTTTATGTGGCATGGATCCATCCGTTTGGAGACGGCAACGGCCGCACGGCGAGGTTGCTGGAATTCGCAATCCTGTTGCGGTCGGGCATACCGGTACCCGCCTGTCACCTATTGAGCAGCCATTATAGCGCCACGCGTGTCGAATACGCGCGCCAACTCGCGCGGACCAGCCAATCCGGTGGAAAGGTCGTACCCTTTCTCGCCTATGCCGTACAGGGATTCCTCGACGGGCTTCACGGTCAACTGGAGATGATCTGGAAGCAGCATCTGGATATCGTTTGGCAGCACCACATATATCAGCATTTTCCAAGGCAGGATACTGTCGCTGGAAAAAGGCGCCGCGCCCTGCTTCTGGATCTATCGGCCGGCGATCAAGCAGTAGATCCATTGTCATTAATGATGACAGGTGACCGCTTAGGCGAGTCCTACAGGGAAAAACCATGGATCATCATGAAGGATCTACAATGGCTCACGGAGAAGAATTGGATTACAAAGGAAGGGAACAGCTACTGCGCCAATAAGGAAACAATGCTGAAACGCCGGCCGTTTCGTGTGCCTTCAAGTGGGAGTTAACTGGAATTGATGAGCGCAAGAATCGACGTTCCAAAGAAAAAGATCGCCACCTTCTGCCGGCGAAACGGTATCCGTCGCATGGCCCTGTTCGGCTCGGTACTGCGCGACGACTTCACGCCCGAGAGCGACGTGGATGTACTCGTGGAGTTCGAGCCAGGCAAGACGCCGGGACTGGCGTTCTTCACCATGCAGGACGAGTTGTCGGAAATATATGGGAGAAGAGTGGATCTCCACACCTTCCGGGGCGTCGAAAGCAACCCCAATTGGCTGCTTCGGAAGGAAATACTCGGCTCGGCGGAGGCGGTCTATGACCAGGCGGGATGACCTGCCGCGGCTGATAGAGCAACTGGAATCCATCGTCAAAGAATAGGTGTACCAACACAGCGCGGTCAGATGGTTGGATGTGCCCGTTGCTCCGGGTTCTTCGACCATCTGGCCGCGTTTGGTACATAGGGATATTCAAGGGCGTCCTGCGGGATCTCCCAGTCACCCCCATATCAGACGGTAGCGGCGGTCCGCATTGCGGCGGCGGCCAGGAGGTAGAGAACCCAGAGACCGAAAATCCCAATCACGGCAAGCTTTGTCCGAATACCCGCAACAGCTCCAAGGCCGACGGAAACCAAAAGATACTTCCAGACGGCGAAGACGGTGACCATGGACAGGAAGTGATGCATGTAACTTCCTTCCATGGATTTCGGCGCCAGCAGTCCCAGGCCGAGTTGGACCGTTGGCGCATCCCAAACCATACCGAGCAGCAACGCAACAACGGCGGCGGGTACCGCCACGAGCGAACTGTAGCTCACAACGGCCAGCGTCTTTTTGTACGTACCGTCGCCGCCGAATACGAAATTGGCGAGCGCCAGAAAAATCGCCGCCTGGACAAAGATTGTGATGGCGGTACCAATGGGCGGGAGGACAACAGCGCTAAGACCCATCATCCGTTGCGCGCTTTCCAGGGCCATCGTCCGCTGTTCCTCTGTAAGGGATTCGAGGGATTCGTCTTTCGCGAATTGCTCCTGCATCGCCTGCATCCCGGCTGTCTGAGCGGCGGGCATGAGCAGATACGCGGAGAACATTCCGATGATTGCGATGACGATCATGGGGAGATACCAGTCCCTGTTTTCGGTATGCGCATTGACGGAAGCGAACGTCCGCCCCGGCGAAAGCAGAGCGCCGACCATGCGCCCGCCAATCCCGATCTCCTCCGCGCTATCGACGTCCCGGACGTCCGTGGGTTCGTCCATTTTACTCTCCTCCGTATGAATGGCTCGTGAATTCCGGCTGATCCCGGCGACTCGAATGGTGCACGCCTCGCGTAATATAACCTCTCTCGCAGAGAATTCAACCGGGATAACGCGACGCGTCACACGTCCACCCGGATGTTTAGCAGTTGCGGAACACAGGAAATATCAACAAAATTAGACTCGAGGGGGTGTCCTGGAGTTCGACCCGGTGACGTGGTCTGAAAGGAGTGGACCGAATGTCAATGAGGAAAAAGCGAAGCCGATTCGTCAGCGCGGCGATGCGGTCGAACGCGGTGGCGAATGCGAAGAGACACGACTGGGCGAGCGAGCGACAGGAGCGCGCGGTTGCGGCGGCCGGCGAGTGGGTCGGCCGCACCGACGATGCGTTGTGGGGCATGGTCACCGCGCAGGAGTTGCCGCGGACGGTCTACACCAACGAAGGGGTGACGTACAAGGGACAGCAGCCCTATTGCCCCGGATGCGGCGAAGCGGCCCCGGCGAAATCCGGGCGCGAATGGTGGGAGTTCGACGACGCCAGGCCATGGAAAATCTGGTGCGAACACTGCGGAGAGGTGTATCCGAAAAACGACTTCGGCGCCTTCTACAGGACGGCCCTGGACGAGCACGGGATGTTCCGTCGTGAGTTGGGCGACCGGTCGCTGCTGTTCAATGCCGATCATCCGGATCCGGACGACCCCCTGCACGAACGCTACGTCGACGACGGGTATGGCATGTTCGACGAGCAGGGCAATCGACACGATATCATCGCATACTACAATTTCGAAGCCGTGTGGCGCCGGATACAGCAGGGCGTTGCCGCGCTGTCCGACGCGTACGCGCTCACCAATGACCGGCGCTACGCACATAAAGCGAGCGTTCTGCTGGACCGGATCGCCGACGTCTATCCGGAGATGGACTACCTGCCGCTGCACGAAATGGGATTTCAGCACAGCCAGGGCGGTTCCGGGAGAGGTCGGATCGAGGGTTGCATCTGGGAAACCTTCGTCGCACAGGGCCTCGCGCGCAGCTACGACGTCATCTTCGACGGCCTTCAGGGCGACGAAGAACTGGTGGCTTTCTGCTCGGACAGAGCCGGGAAATATGACCTGGGGGACAAAGAGAGCATCGCCGCAATCTGCGGACATATCCACGATCACCTGCTTTTAGAGGTGCTTGCCTCTGTTAAGGACGGCCGGATCAGCGGTAACACGGGCATGAACCACACGTCCCTCGCCACCGCCGCGATCGCTCTGGACCATCCGGAACTGACGCCCGAATGGCTGGACTGGCTGTTCCATCCCGGGTTTCCCGGAGACCACTCAGCTCAGCATGATCCGGTGTCGTGGGTGCTGACCGAGGGGCTGGACCGGGATGGCATGGGCGGCGAGTGCGGGGGATACGGTCTCATCTGGACCCGCCACATGCGGGAACTGGCACAGATTCTGTCCGCATGGCCGGAATACACGAAACACAATCTCGTCGAGGATTACCCGAAGCTCAAACAGGCTTATCTCGTGGAGTCCCGGCTGAACGTCCTGGATGGCATGATGCCCAATACGGGCGACAGCGGCGCCGTGGGCGCGTGGGGCCGGCAGGGCGATGCCGCGACCTATGTCCGGGCGTACCGGCTGTACGGAGACCCGCGTTTCGCGGCCCTGGCCTGGCACGAACACTCCGCGCACGGTTCCACGCTGCGCCTGGACGACGATATCTTCCGCGAGGATCCGGACGCGCTGATCCGTGAGATTCGAAACGTCGGGCGAAAAGGCCCGGACAACCTCACGAGCGAACATTTCGGGCGGTACGGACAGGCGCAATTGCAGACCGAACGGCCGGAAAACGGCCGCGCCGTGTTCATCCACTACGGGCAGGGCAAGGGCCACTCCCACCACGATGCTCTCAACCTGGGACTGCTGGCGAACAACGTGGCGATGATGCCGGACCTCGGCTATCCCGAATATACGGGAACGTGGCCCAAACGGCACGCGTGGACCGCCAACACGATCAGTCACAATACGCTGCTGGTGGGGGATACGAGGTCGGCGTACAGCCCCGGCGGACAGGTCGAGTACTTCGCCGTCGAACCGCCCCTGAGAGCGATCCAGGTGGATGCGCCAGACGCCTATGAGGATTTGCAAACCTACCGGCGCACCGTCGCCCTGGTCGACGTGGACGAGGACAACAGCTACGTGCTGGACGTGTTCCGGGCACGGGGCGGGAGCAACCACCGTCTGTCCTGGCATGGCGCCGCGGAAACGGCTGACGTTGCCGGCCTGGAACTCGTCGTTCAGAAAGGCGGCGCCTTCGCGGGTTCCGACGTTTCGTTCGCCACGCTGGACGGCGAGAACGCAGACTTCTTCAAAGAGAGCGGCTTCACGTACCTGTACGACGTGGAACGCTCACCCGGGGCGGTCCGGAAGCCCTACCGGGTCGACTGGAAGATCGAAGATATCCACGGACGAATTTCGGAAGGCTGCGAGCCGCACCTTCGCCTGCACGCGCTTACGCCCTGCGATGAGGTGGCGCTCGCCACAGGGGATTCGCCGCGGCGGCTGCAGCGGCCCAGGTATCTGATCCAGAGCAGGCTGGGCGAGGAGATGCAAAGCATATATCTCAACGTCCTGGAACCTTACGATACAAATCGGTTCATCTCTCGGGTGCGAGAACTGGAGGTGAGGCACGACGGGGATGCCTGCTGTGCCGCAGCCGTGGCCGTGGAACTATTCGACGGCCACACGGACGTCCTGATCAGCTGTGAGGAAGCGATGGAAGTCGAAGTGGACGGCGGGATCAGGTTCGACGGTACCCTTGGACTGATCCGCCTGGCGAGGGATGAGGTGAAGCTGATGCGAATGATCGGCGGCACGTCACTCGCTGTCGGTGGCGTTGAACTGACAGCGGAACGCCCGGCATGGCGCGGGAGGGTGACAGGGACCGACGCTTCCGACCCGGCGAACAATCTGGTTGACCTGGATCCGCCACTTCCGGCCGGTCCCGACCTCGTCGGCCGCACGATCCATTTCATCAACGATCTGCCGATGGACACGAGCTACAGGATCGCGGCCGTCACGAACGGCGGCGTCTCAACGGGCGACATTACGATTGTCCGGGGGCTAAGGGAAGGCACGGATCTCGCGGGTGGGTACACTTACCTGGTCAATCCCGGGGACGAATACATCGTCCCGTCGATCGCAGGGCTCGGAGAAATGACCTAAACCTACTCACACAAAGACACCAAGACACAAAGAAAACCGGAAACAACCAAAAGACGGGCAACCCGGAGAGATAGTGACGGGAGACGGGAGACGAATACGTCGTACCCTCATTCACAGGGCTCGGAGGAATGACCTAAACCTACTCACACAAAGACACCAAGACACAAAGAAAACCGGAAACGAAATTCTTCACTCTACGCATGGGACATTTCGGATCGATGAATGAAAACGAGATAGGTGCAGAGGTCGTGAATTGTGCGGTCCGCCTCCATAAGGATCTTGGCCCAGGCTTGCTTGAATCGGTCTATGAAGTGATTCTGGCAAAGCAGCTTCAGACGGCTGGCATGAAAGTTAAAGTGCAGGCGCCAATACCAATTGAGTTCGAAGGAGTGCGATTCTCCGAAGCATTTCGCGTGGATATAATCGTCGAGGACCGCGTCATCCTGGAGTTGAAATCAATTGAGAAAATCACGAGAGCACACCGGAAGCAAGTCCTTACCTACCTCAAATTGACCGATTTGAAGCTCGGCTTTATACTGAACTTTGGCGCCGCAACAATGAGGGAGGGCATTGCTCGAATTATCAACGGCAAGATCACGTAGACCGTTTTTGATTTAGACCTCTTGCACTGGTTAGAAGCGCCGTGTGTCCCCCTGGCCATCTCGCTAGCAACGGCCCCTGACCAGTGTTGCATTTCTCCGTGTCTTTGTGTCTTCGTGTGAGAACGGGTTTGCTGGTTTCATCACCCCATCCGCTCGTAGTCCGCCCGCCGGGTCAATCTAAGGCGTGCAACACTTCAAGTGACGGTAAAATCTCGTGCGTCCCCCTGGCCATCTCAACAGCAACATCCCCTGACCTGCCTTGCATTTCTTCGTGTCTTTGTGTGAGACGGATTTTGTGGCTTTTCTCACGCCATCCGCCCATAGTCCGCCCGCCGGGTCAATCCAAGACGTTCAGCACGTCAGATGGCGGAAAAATCTCGGTGCGTCCGCTAGGCTTTCTTGACAGCAAGGTCCCCTGACCCTTCTTGCTTTTCTCCGTGTCTTTGTGTCTTTGTGTGAGGAGGGTTATGTGGGTTTCATCACCCCATCCGCTCGTAGTCCGCACGTGTGATCTCGAAATCCAGCACACTACCACCGTCCACTTCCCTCGCGACGGTGAGGCCCAGCGACCGCCACAGCGCTACCGATCGCGCATTGTCCGTGCGCACGTCCATCGGGCAGAAGCGATCGATTTTCAGTTCTTCAAACGCGTACGTTATCAGACGGCGCGCCACCTCGCTTCCGTATCCTCGACCCCACAGCGACTTGTCCCAGATCCCGATCGGCACGCGCATCGCCTTCTCCCCCGGAATCCTTCCACGGTCCAGGTTCATCCACTGCAGACACACTTCGCCGATGGTGCGGCCGGACTCTTTTTCGACAATCGCGAACAGAAAACCCTGCGCCGCCATCGCCCTGCCCGCGCCTTCGAGATAGTCCCGGGTAACGGGCTCCTCGGGCGGCGACAATTCCATCGCGTTCAGGAAGTCCGGATCCTGATAGAACGGAACGGCCAAATCGAAATCCGCCGCCTTAAACGGCCGCAGTTTCAGGCGCGCCGTTTCCAGGCGCAGGTTGTGACCCGGAAAACCGTCCATCTTCGGGGCCTCTACTGTCACGGTTTCGCAAGCCGTTTCGGGATTGGTTCTACGCCGAATACGTCAACTCCATCCCGTCCTCCACGTCCACCGTGATTCGCAAAACACCGGGACTCACGAGCGAGCCGGGCATGGGTTGACTGTTGACGAGGACGCGGGGATACCGGCACCAGGCCGCGGGCACGTCGGCGTCCAGGGTCAGCGCGCGGCAGGTGACCCGATCGGACAATCCACTCAGATTCAGCCGGTATCGCTTTTCATCGGCGGTGTCCGACACGGTTGTGATTTCGGCGTGGCGACGAGTCAAGTGGTAGAAGATGGCTTCTTCCGGAACCGCGCACCACACGTCGTCCCCGCCTTCGCCGAGAACCGCTTCGAAACGCCTCCGAAGCTGTTCCGCGGTGCAGTCTTTGTTCCGGTGGACGGCCTCATCCAGCGGACAGTGGCAATAGTCGATGATCCATCCGCTGTCCCTCTGCGCATGGCGTATGTTCCGGTACGGATCGAACTCGCTGTAGAAGGGCTCGTAGAACTGGTCGTGCAGCGCGGTGCGGTTCAGCCAGAAGCCTTCGTCGCCGGGGCGGTTGAGGGCATCCGTGAGGCTCATCGCGCCCAGATAGCCGTACTCCCGGCAGGCAGCCAGGACATGATCGGCCATATTCGTATTGTTTCCCGGCGAACAGTAAAGATCCACGGGACCGTCAATGGCCTCTTCCAGCACGACCTTCGCCTCCCGCAATTCCCGGTCCAGCATGTCCGGCCGGATGACTTCGTGGCTCCATGAATGGTTGCCCACACCCCAGCCGCGATCCACCATCTCCCTCATTTCCTCGCCGGTCATATGCCGGAATCCGTTGTAGCTCGAGTTGCCAAGTTGCCGGATCTCCCCGATGTGCCCGGCCACCGCCTCCATATGCCCGGGAACGTTGAATTCTTCGTGTATGGGCACGGCGCGCTCGTGCAACTCGATCAGCGCTTCGTCGTACGTGATGGAGTAGACCCATTGCTTTCCGTGTTTCCAGTCACAAATTCTGAGAGCCATCGAATTTTCCTTTCCTTTTCGCCTCGTCTGTTGAGTTTCAGGCTCTTTGACCGGTTCCTGCCGCTGCCATAAACGCTTCGAACGTGGTGCTGTACCCGATCTTCCATTCGAATATGTGGATACCGTAGCGCGTGGCAAGGCGTTCGTCGAAGGTATCCGGACGTTCCACGCCCACCGTGCCGTCGCGCATCAGGATGCAGCGGTACCCTCGGGAGAGCATCGCCTGCCCGCCGCCCTCGGAGCCCAGAACGCACATATCGGCCGCGAATCCGGTGTAGATGAGCGTATCGACGTCGTTCGCTTTCAGGGTTGCGTCCAGGGTGTCGGTGTAGAAGACCATGGGCTCATCGCCGACGGGAGACACGATTTCTGCCCGTCGCATCTTCGCCAGCGGGGAGTGCTTCATATAGTCGGGGCCATGCGCGCGGTCCAGCATCTCCTTCTGGCGCCCGGTGGGTTTCCAGTCGCTTGTCTTGTCCCGTCTGGTGGGAATGTGCGGGTATTGTTCGTCCATCCAGTCGGCTTCCACGTGCACGACGGGGAGCCCGATCGACCGCGCCGCATCCATGGCGGGGCGCATCACCTCGCGCATGATGCGGTACCCTTCCGCCGTGGCCTCGGGCCAGCCCAGGTCCACGCAGTAGTCCATGTTCAGGGGAGGACCGTCGGGACAGCCGATATTCCAACAGTGCATTCCGATGAGCGCCGTTCGGTGGACGGGAAGTTCGAACGTGACCGATTCGTACCCGGGACTGTCGATGGGCAGCGCGCGGTAATAGCGCGCGTCCAGATGGATGGTTGCGGAATCAGGCATTGCAATTGCCTTTCTGGATCGACGACGGCACATTTGGGCCGGGCCGGGTGGCGCCGGGTGCTGCGGCGTCAACGCATCGGTCCGCGACCGTCGATAAGAATATCCACCGGATCGGAAAGCACAATCAGGTCTTCGATATCGAACTGTTCGAGCAGGCCGAAACAAAACGGGACGGGCTCTTCGGTATAGTCGATGCTCCAGTCGATGAGCCGGCGCAGCGTGTCCGGAAGGTTGGCGCTCAATGCGTCGACGCCCCGGGGCCTCAGCGCCGCCGTACAGAGAGCGATCAGGCCGGTGGAGAGGCCATGCGCGGTAATATTGAGAGAACTGCCGCCGGACGTCGACTCGATCCAGCGCCGCAGGGCGAGCAACTGGGCCGTGCAGATGCCCAGGGGACGATCGCCGGCCGCGGCAATGCACTCCATGAAGAGGTAGTGGTAGGCGCCTTCAGCGATAACCTGTTCGCCGAATGCCAGCAGATCGGCTACGAAAACACGTTTCCCGGCGTCGAGCGCGTTCTCAACGGCCCTGGCAGCGCCCGCGCGGCCGTTTTCGGGCAGGATGAGCAGGACTTCGTCCGAACCCTGCGGATCGAATTCCGTGACCGGAACGTTCCAGCGGCCCATTTCCAGGATATGGTGCGAGATGCTCACGCCTGCCATCGATCTCGTCTTTCGGACGGTTCGCGATGCAACGGTGTACGCGGACGGAAGACGCAACACACTGGCGAGGCGTCTGCGATCCGCCGGTTTTGTGCCGGCGGTCGACCGCGTCCCGGGCAGGCGCCCGGCGAGTTCGCCGGCGATCGTCAGATACGTGGGATTGCCCGGCGGCAGCCCGACGTTGAGTTCCCATTCGGAGCGGATTTCGTCGTCACATGGGATGTCTTCAGTCGAAATATCCAGATCCCACGCGCTTTTCAGAAACCTGTACAGTTGCTCGCGGACGTCTTTCCCGTAGTTGTGCGTGCCCGGATCTTCATTCGCGTAGAAGCCGATGCGTTCGGATACGCCGAGCCGTTCGTAAACCCTTCGTGCGGGCGTATACAGGGCCGGCCGCATGAACTCCGGGCGGAAAATCGAGTCATTGACGCTGTGGACCAGCAGCGCCGGGCGGGGCGCGAACATCGCGGTGAGGGTGTCGTAGTCCGCCACGGTGCAGAGATCGACCGGTGTCTGTTCCAGGTCGCCGTGGTCCTGCCACCGTTTCGTCGCCCGGTGCCAGATCGGGGAGTGCCCGGAAACGGGGATGGAGACGCCAATGCGTTCGTCGATCGCCGTGAGCACGGCGGTCTGCCACCCCCCACCCGAGAGGCCGGTCATGGCCACCCGGTCAGGGTCGGCGTGTTCGTGCGCGAGCAGCACGTCCAGTCCGCGTTTCATGGCCAGGTACATGGCGCTGACGCCGGCCACGCCGCACAGGTCCATATGGGCCTGGTGCATGTGGTTGAGCGAGCCCTGAAGTTCCCCCATGCCGATGAACTCAAAGTTCAGGGCGAGCATGCCGCGTCTGGCCAGGTTGATGCACCGCGCCTGCTTGTAGTCCATGGCCTTGCCGCCGCGATGGTGACCGTTGGGGTTGAGCACGGCCGGGACTTTGCCCTTGAGATTCTCGGGCTCGTAGAGCAGCGCCGGAATCCGCATGCCCGGATATCCTTCGTAGTGGAGTTTCCGGATGCGATACCCGTTGCCCTCGAGGACGCCTCGCCACCGGACCGACGGCGGGCGATCGTTGACGGCAGGATCGAGGCCGGTCAGGTAGACCTTTTTCAGCAGATCCCGGCGAATCCTGGCGGTTCGCTTCTTCCATTCCACGTGGGACTCCGGCGTTTCCAGGCGCGGCAGCTTTTCCGCATAATAGTCCATCATGATGCGGGTATGCCGGTTGCGCAGGAGCTTGCGCGAAAGCGCGTGTTCGATCTGCCTGGGTGTGAGAGGCATGGGCGGGGTTCCCGGAGGACCGTGCGCAAACTTTGTGCGGCGCGCGGGTCGGTCAGTTCAGCGAATACGTCTCGTACGGGTTCTGGCAGGGGTTGTTCTTACTCACGTGCATGCGGCCGGTATCGGTTTCGATGATCACGGAGAACGCGGTCGACCAATACCCGGTCGTGGGATGATCGTTGGGATGGCGACAGATGGAGGTGGGGTGATTCTCGTGATCGCTCAGGGCGGCCTTCAGGCTTTCGATCGCAAAGGGACGTTCCATCTCACTGAAGAGCTTCTGGATTCGGATCTTGCGCCCGCCCGATTGGATGAGTTCGGGGAAGACGTCGTTGTTGTGTGCCAGTTCCGGATGCTCGCAGTGGTTCGTATGGGTCACCAGGCCCACGCCGTCGTCCCGGATCACGTGCACGTTGTCCAGGGTAACCTCCAGATCCGCCGGCCCCTGTGGCGTTGCGAGTATGATGTTGGCGGGAATGGCGCGCTTCGCCCGGCGAACCGCCTGGACGGCGTCTTCCATATTCCTGGTTTCGTAAATGCCGCGAACGGTGAAGTAGTGCGGCACGCCCACGAGTCGGGCGGGCGCGGGCAGGGTATTCAGGCAAAGCCCGATGCCTTCGCTGTTCAGACCGATATAGGCGATAATGCCGGCCTGGGTGACATTCAGGAGGGCGGGCATCCCTTCCGGACGGCGGGTGAGGACGATGGTAAAGGGGTTCAGCGCCGGGTCGTTGTCCCAGTTCTGGCCCACAACGTTGCCCGTTCCGGCGGGCGTGGCGACCGAAAAGGACGTGCAGCCCGAATCCGGGTCAGCCTGAAGCTGATTGCGGATCTGTAGCATCATGAGGTCATCCAGCGAGACGCCGGAAGACTCGGACATGCCGCGCATCTCCTCCAGGTGGTGGGGCGCGTATTGTTCTACATACGGGATGCAATCGCGGGCAACGGACGTGGCCTTGTCCACCGATGCCGCAACGCTCTTGTTAACCCGTTCGAGCGCAATATCCACAAAGCCGCGGATTTCGTCGCGGGCGGCCTCGCCGATCTGTCGCCCCATTTCAATGGGCGACCCGCCGACTTCGATTTCCCGATAGCGGGTATCTGACATCCGGACCTCCTCGTCTCCGCCGCCCGGCGTTTACGCGCGATTCCGATCGGCTACTTCCCGGACAATCTGCGCGGCGAGTTCGCAGTGTTCGGGTTCATATCGTTCGCAGAATGACGTCCAGCGTATGAAGGACTCCAGGAATCTCCGGGCATTCGGACAGGTATCCCCGTCATACGAATACTCCCTTGAAGCCGGGGGCATGGAATAGGGATGCAGCTTCTTTTTTGCCTTTTCTGAGAGGAAGGGCAGGGCCGGGGGCATCAGGTAATAACGTCCCATGCCCGTGCCAGGAATTCCCCCGTCCGCGACCTGTTGCGCGAATTCATCCGGGGTACAGGCGAAGGCGTCGGGGTCGACGCTGAAGCCGGTCATCCAGCAGGAGTAGACGTCCATGTAATCCGGAATCGGAAGCGGGGCAATGCCCGGGATATCCTCCAGTTTTTCCGTGAGCAACCGGATCATCCGGTCGCGCTGTTCCACGTTGGGACGGATGATCTCGAGCTGCGCCAGGGAAATGGCGGCGGTGCACTGGGGCATGCGGTGGGCGAACCCGGGCACAACGTGCTGCCGCCCGAACCCCTCCAGCACTTGGCCGCCGCGGCTGTGGCCGATGAATCGCATGCGTTCAGCCAGGTCATCGTCGTCGGTCACGACGCAGCCGCCAACGTCCGAACCCATGGTCTTTTCGGAATCGAAAGAAAAAGCGCCCGCATCGGACAGAACTCCCGCCAACCGACCCCTGTATTCCCCGAAAACAGCCTGGCAGACGTCTTCATAGACGACGAGACCGTGTTTGCCGGCGAGTTCGACAATGGGGTCCATATCGCAGATCGTTCCGGTCATGTGCACAACCAGAATCGCGCGCGTGCGATCCGTGATACAGGGCTCGATGGTTTCGGCGCTGCTGACCAGCGTCCCGGCATCGGTGTCCGCGAAGACCGGGATATAGTTCTCCCGGATAAGCCCCTGCACGGTACCGTAGTCCGTGACGGAACTGACAACGATCTCGTCCCCCGGATCAAACGCCAATGCGCATGCCAGAACGGCCAGAGCCGGCGTGCAACCCGGCGTGGCGACGCAGTGCTTCACACCCATCTCTTCGGCGAATGCGTCTTCGAATCGCCCGATCATGTTGCACGTCAGACCCGATTCGACCACCTCCTGGAGGTAGGTCATTGCGTTGGGTCCGATGGTGCGCGGAAAGGGTTGAGGCAGCGTGCCGGCCAACCCCGCGGCGGCATCCGCGCCGTATCGTGCCCGCTCGACGGTCATGGCTCATCCTTTCAGATATTGCTTCCGAAGGCTATTTCTTTGCCTGATCGGCGTACATTTCTTTAGAATAGACGTGGGGTTGTATCTCGCGGTTCGTGGCGTCGATCATGCCCTGAAGATATTCGACGGTTTTCTGAACCGCGGCATCCACCAGAATCCGGCCCAGTTCTTCCGTGGCTTTCATCGGCTGCTGGTCCTCCTGGTCCTGCATGGCATCGTGCCGGATGTTCTCCGGGCAGATGACCATGGCCATGGCGGTTTCGTATTCGCCCGCATGGCCGGGCACTCGGCTCGTACAGTGCTGCTCGGCAATTTCACGACTCAGGTTCCAGTAGGAATGAAACTGTACATTGGCTTCCGGGGCGGTGAGTTGAAAGAACAGTTGCCACTGCCGGAGGATGCCCATCATGGGAGCTTCGTTGCCCCCGTGTCCATTGAGAATCAGCACGTTATTGACACCGTGGCGAACCAGGCTCTCGACAGCGTCGAAGAGTACTGCCAGCCAGCTGCCGGGTTTGGCGGTGACGGTTCCCTTATGGATCATGTGATGCTCGGAGATGCCCACCGCCATAGGTACGTTCACGACGACGTTGGGGTAGAGTCTTCCGGCGGCTTCGGTGGCCACGTAGGTCGCCGCGCGGATATCGTACTCCATGGCCAGGTGCTCGAGGTGCTGTTCATTGCTCCCCGTTGGAATGACGGCGGTTCCGAACTTTCCGGCGTCCAGGGCTTCCCGGAATTCTCTGCGGGTGAATTTGGCCACCGCGACTTCCTGGTTGGGCATACTGAATCTCCTTCTCGCGTTTTTCATTCAGAAAACGGAACGCCCATGGATGGTCCGGATTCAGACCCCCGTCTTGACGCGGGCGAAGTTGACGGTATCGTCCAGTACGATGAGGGCCAGATAGGTCGTGACATCCGTTCTGGACGGATCCAAATCCGCGATTCTTCCCCGGAACCAGTCCAGCCGCTTTTCGTTCCAGGGCTCGATCGTACCTGTATTGCGATTGAAATCGCCGATTTCAGAGCCGGTTTTGCGATAGTGTTCGTCGATCCAGTCGGATATCTCCTCGTCGGTGCGGCCCGCCCTGATGGCATCGGTAAAGTCGCCCATGGTAACCCCGATGAATTCCGCGACCATCCTGTCCAGGCCGGACTCTTCCGCGTATTTGTAATCCCCCAGCAACCCGTGGATGGCCGCCCTGCCCTTGTCGATCATCCGGGCCAGGCCGAAGAGCCCGCCCACGGCAACGTCGTAAGGGCTTCTCGGAGGGTGGCGCGTCAGATCCACAACGCCGAAAGACACTTCATCATCCACGTCGAGCAGGTCGAACCACGTGGTAACGTCCGTCCGTTTCGGCGCGGCGTTCTCGAGCGACGCCTTGAAAATCGCGCATTCCTTGATGGTCTCCGGGCCCTTTCCGGAAATGCGATGGTTGAATCCGGAAATCTCACCCGAGTGTGCGCTGATATGTTCCCGAACCCAGTCCCCGAGTTCCAGGTCGTTCGGATTGAGGTACGCGGCTTCCTTGAAATCCTCCGCCGAAAATCCGAGAAAGTCCGTAATCGCCTGGTCGATGGGGCAGTTGTAGACGTACTCGCCCAGCCGACCGCCCTTGTCCGCGCGGGCCTTGTCCGCCATCCGGGCAAGGCCGAAGACGCCCGCGACGTCCCGCACGTAGGGTGACCTCGGCGCCCTTTTCCCGAGGTCGACCTCCCGGAAGTTTGCCCAGTCGTCCAGCTCGATGGACTGGAATACGGTCACGATATCCGTACGTCCGGGCGCGAACTGTTCGATCCGGTCTCTGAGGCGCTGTCTGCCGGCATCGTCGTCGGGTTCGCGCTGGAGGTGATGCCGATTGAATGCATCGATTTCATCGTCCGTACGATCCGAAGCTTCCCGTATCCATTGACCCAGATCCGAATCGCCATATCGTCCCGCGGCATCGGCAAAGCCGTCGTGCGAGACGCCCAGAAAATCCAGCAGGATCTTGTCCAGGCCCGAATCGTCGCCGTACAGAAATTCACCCAGCGTCCGCCGGTTGTACGCGCGTGCCTTGTCCGCCATTCGCGCGAGGTTGACGACACCGGCGGTGGAGGCGTTTGACGGGCGGCGCGGGGGCTGGCGTCTCAGATCCACAGGCGGTTCCTTTCAAGGCAAATAGGCTGTTTCAAAAAACCTGGCGACACCTCGTTACACAGTGTGCGCAATGGCTTCTGCTTCGATCTCGGCACGTTCTACAAGGTAACCTGCCGATTTTACATCCTCTATCGCCGACAGAATGGCTGCTTCCAGTGAATCACCTTCACGGCAGAAATCAACTGAAAATACGCCGTTGCACATTCCGGGCGATCCATCGTCACATCCAGCCTCGAACAATTCGTCCGCGATCTCTACAGTCAATTCGAGCTGACCCTCTAGTATCAATGCAAACTCGTACTTTGCCATCGTACTAACCCTTCCTGACATACTCTCTAAATCACGTGGTGCGGGCACCTCTCTACGGACCGTCGGATTGCTCTGGCATGGTGTTCAGGATTCCTTGGCGTTGAGTATACGGCCTTCACACAACCGGTCCGTTCCCGCAGCGGACAAAACAACCGACCCCATGTGTGGGCGCGTGGGCCAGCTTTTCGAAAGGTCCACCCATGATACACGGCGTACGTAATTGCGTTACGAATATGCCTATTTGGGTGATCAGACAATAGTACGCAAACCCCCATGCAGTGTCAAGGAATGCGGGAAGTCTCAATTGCAGCAGCAGGTTCGTTTCGCCAGGCGTCTCGGCTGAAGCCAATCGCCAGGTCGCCGCAGATACACTTCGTGAGGCCAGTGTCCTGTTACGAAGTGATTGCGACCTCAACCCCTTGCCTTGGACTCAGAAGCGGACCCCGTACCCCGCGTTCGATCCTGGCGAAGGCGTCGTGGTTGTGTATGCTCTCGTTATTTCGGCTGGCAATGTCGAACCAGAGGATCCTGTCGGCATCCAGAAGACCAAAAAGGTCCATCCCGATATCCCTGACCATATCTTCGACAAATCGCGGATTGTCATACGCCCGTTCGGTCACCGCTTTTTCGTCCGGCCGCTTCAGGACGGGATAGAGTCGGCTCGAAGCGTTCGTTTCCGCGATATCGATCAGATCTTCGAACCAGATAAACTCGTCGCGAGCCGGACGAACGTCGATGGCGATTTCGGAGCGCTGGTTGTGGGCGCCGTAGTCGCTGATCTCCTTACTGCATGGACAAAGCGTCGTAACGTTCACCTTTACGCCTACAATCTTGTCGAAGGCGCCGGTTCCGGACATCATGCCTCGGAAAGTACAGTCGTAGTCCATCAAGCCCTGTTCATCGGTCACCGGCGCCCGCCGGGTAACGAAGATAGGAAATTCCATCTCGATAAAGGCTTCTGCAGCATCGAGCAGATCAAGAAGCTCCTCCAGCACCAGATGCACGGTGTCGGGTCTGAACTGATGGTTTCGCTCGTTCAGGGCGATCATAAACCTGGACATATGAGTGCCCTTCAGATAGTGCGGCAGACTCACGGTCATTGAAAGATTCGCGACTGTATTGAATTCACCGCCGGCGCGAAGGGGCAGGGTCAGCGGATAGCGCACGTTCGAGACACCCACCTGGTCGATGTCGATTCCGCGACGATCCTCGCGGTTCTGCAGATCGGGTAACATGGTATCCTCTTCGTTATGTAGTCGCGTTTTCCTTGATGATGCCGTTTCCCGGCTACGTGTTCATCCGTGTAAGTGTATCGCGGTCGTTGAGATAGGGGACGGACCCGTCCAGAAAGGCCTGGAGAAGGTCGTGAGGCCTCATGTCGGACGTATCGATTTCGAATTTGCGCATGATCCAGCAGGCGGCGTACTCCGACTGGAATTCGTCCAGGATCTCCCGGACGTCCTCTCTGGGTACTATGTGATAGGTATGGCGGTCTTCCTCCATACGTCTTTCGATGACGTCGGCGCGGGCTTTAAGGTGGACCAGAATGGTGTCCTTCGGCATTTCGGCCTCCCAGGCCCTGGGCGTTTCCGAGAGCCGGCCGACAGCGGGGTAATAGTACCGTGGGCCGTAGATGTACTCCTCGATGTGAAACCCGCCCAGCAGAATGTGTTCGTACTTGTTGATCAGCCGGACGTGGTAGGCAAGCTGGAAGCGCTGGTAGCGTTCCTTGATGGCTTCGGGCAGACCCAGCATGATCCGCTGGTCGCCTTCGGTCTTGAGCATCTGGCAGTCTGGAATGCTGAAGTGATCGTCCAGGTGATGGACGATGCCCCGGTCGCGCCCCCATTGCATGAGAGCGTCGAAAAGGGTTGTCTTTCCGGTGTATTCACAGCCGATGGCGATGATGCGCATAGTGAGGTCTCCTCAATGGCATGAAGGTTGGCGGTCGAATATGCATTAGATCAGGATCTGTACGAAATAACGCGACGACCGGTCCGAATCAGGCCCTCACCGCGTCTATGAAGGCTTTGACGCGGTTGGCATCCGTGAGCGAATGCGAGAATTCAGGAGGGCGCAACTCGCCGCCCATAAAGGCGTTGGGGTTGCGGTACGTCATCCGGCTGGAGACGCTGCTCCCGGCGGCAACGTGGATTTCACGGGCGCCTGCGCCTGCCGCCACCCTGGCGACGTTGCGTTCCGTAATTCCGCCCCCCGGCATAACCACGATCCGGTCGGCGGCCTTTTCGATCAGCTCGACGATAAGATCGATGCCTTCCAGCGCCGAAATCTCCTGGCCCGACGTAAGCGCCCTGTCCACGCCGAGCGAAATCAGGTCGTCCAGCGCCTGGTATGGGTCGGCGGTCATGTCGAACGCTCGGTGGAACGTCACCGGAAGCGGGCGGATGCGCTCGATGAGGACGCCGGTGCGCTCCACGTCCACCGATCCGTCCGGATTCAAAAGGCCGATCACGATCCCGTCCGCGCCCGACTCCGCGGCCAGTTCGACGTCCCGCGCCATGGTTTCGAACTCGACGTCGGAATAGCAGAAGTCGCCTCCACGGGGGCGCACCATTACGTTGAGTCCGATATCGATGTGCTTCCGGGCGACCTGAACGGCGCCCGCGCTGGGCGTGGTGCCGCCTTCGATCAAATTGTCGCACAATTCCACGCGATGTGCGCCGCCTTCCTGCGCCGCGATGGCGCCTTGCGGGGAACCGACGCAGATTTCAAAGAGAACTGACGGGTTCAATTTCCACCTCCCGGCGTGACGTCTTGAGTCGGTCGCAATCCGGACAGAAGGCCCAGGCCCGTCGCCGGCGGTTATGCGATATACCCGAATTCCATATCGTCCACCCGCAGGACCTGATCCGGTTCTCCTCCTCTATCGAACGCAATAGACACGGTTGTATAGCCCGGTTGGATGTCCAGTTCCGCCCGGTACTCCGTCCACGCCTCGCAGGGGCGGACCGGAACCACGAGATGCGTTCCCTGCTGACCCGACACGGAAACCTGCGCGTGGGTGGCGAAACCCCGGGCCTTGAACCGCAGGTGATAGCGACCGGGCGACCGCAGACGCATGGGGCGGCTCTTGAGCGAAATGGGGTCGCGGGGTCTCGTGAACTTCAGGCAGGCGCTCCCCTCCGCTGCATCCTCGGTACTCCACGCCGGCCAGCCGGGATCGTGCGTGCGGGGATGCTGCACGTTCCAGTAACGGGGCGGGTAATCCACGATGCCGGCTTCGAAGCCGCCGTTGCAGAGCAGGTTGACGAGTTTACCCTTGTGGCTCTCAACGAGAGATGCCCGGAGATTCGGTCGACAATCGGGCGGGTAGCGGACGAATATTTCCGTTCCCTCTCTCAGGCAGGCCGTGACACGGCCATTCCCTCGCGCGCTCAAGTCCGGGTCCCACCGGTCCTGGACGAGCACCTCTGTGTCTTCCGCGACGAGTTCATAGACACCCGGCTCCCGCGGACTGATCTCGGCAAAGGCGATGATGTCGCCGTTGTCCGCGACAGCGGCCTCCAGACTCAGCGACACTTCGCCGGCGCCGTCGTTCAGCATCATCAGGAGCGAACGCGGGGAGGCCGCGAGATCCGTGACCGGGTCAATCCACAGAACGGATTCGCCCGCGTTGTTCAATTCGACTTCGACCTTACCTTCGCGCCATCTGAAGTCAACCGGTTTCGCGCTTCCCGGCCGATCCGGCGTCGACGCGACCACGGCGCGTGGTGCATCGGGGAGGTGGATGGCGAGGCGCACGGCTTCCCGGTGCCTGACCTGGACCTGCGCACGGGCGCTTCGCAGGTCGTAACTCGCGGCGGCATCGCAAGCCGCATCGGCCACCAGGAGGTCTTTGCCTTCCAGGGTGAGCCGTTTTCCGCCATGAAGCAGCCATCGTTGAAGCCGATTCCTGCGACGGCGGACGTTGACGATCCGGGCGTCCGACCGAATACCCGCGCCTTCAATCGCGCCGCGTCTTCCGTCACGGTACAGGACGCATTCGGACGCGTTACCGGATCGAAAGCCGACACCTTCTCCGCCGGCTGCTTCCACGGGTCGGACGTCGTCAACTCCCGGTCCTCCCGTTTTGGTGTACGTATGCAGGACCGAGATGATCTGCGCGGTCGGACTCCTCTCAGTGGTCACCCGGATGTTCCATTGCTGGGGAAAGGCTTCGGTGAAACGGCACCAGTCCCGGGTTTTCAATGGAAACGGACGGTCGTTGTCCTGCGTGTACCTCAGGGGGCCGCCCGCCAGGTGACGGACCAGGAGGCGCTGGTCCCGCTGCCGGACGGTCATGCTTCGGCCGCTCTCGTCTATTTCCGCCCGTTCGAAGGTGTTGAGCGTCCAGGCGTATTCGCGGGGTTCGGAAGCCTCGAGATCGTCACAGACGACAAAGACGTCGGGTCGGATGAAGAGGACCTGGCGCCGGAACTTTTGCAGCAGTTCCCCATACGCGCCAGAAGCGTCTCCCGTGAAGACACAGGCATCGTGCGTGTTGAAAAAGGCCGTTATCTTTCCCTTGTGGGCAATGCCCCGGCGCTGACTCTCGCCATCGACGAGGATGGAATTGTGCGCCTGTGTGGTCCGGCTCCACCGGGAATGGTAGGTATCCCCGGAATAGGTGTAATAGCCCGCATCGCAGCAGAGGATCTCGCCCCCGGCGTGGAGGACGAAGCCGTTCTGGTCCTGGTGGGCGTGGCTGTGATCCCCCCATGGACTGCTTCTGAAGAAGATGCGGCTGCTTCCGTGGTCGTAGAACCGGTCGAACGCGGCGAGTTGCCCGACGTCGGGAAACAGGCGGGCCTGCGCGATATCCACGGGTGGGCGGGACGGAACGCCGCTGTCGGAGAGATACTGGAGCGGGAGATGGACCGGGTTGCAGACCCGGGAATCGCTCCACCACTTGACCGCGGGATCTCCGGTCATCGCGGACAGAAAGGCGGAGACGTACGTATCGGCGTCGCTGCCGAAATTGGGGTCGATCAGGGAATAGCAGTCTCCCCAGTGGTTCCACCAGTAATTGAGGGACATGCAGTACAACCAGAATGCGCCGGAATTCCGCCATCGGGGTTCGCGGAAGACGTCCAGACCCGTTGAGGACCTGAGGGCGGCGAGGGCTTCCAGGATGAATTGAATCTTATGGCCGTATTTCTGCCCTTCGGTATACCCGCCGTCCACGCTTCCCCACGCAATCCGGTTGACGTACTGGCGTATGAGATAGTCGGCCCATTCCCGGGTTCTGTCGGATTCGGTCGCAGTGGCCAGGACCGTGGGCAGCAGCGCATGCATGCACTGCTGACCGTGAGAATTCTGATAATTCAGGTGGATCTGAAGCCCGTCTCTGAGCCACGCGTAAGCGGCTTCGCAGTGGAACTCGATGTGCGCCAGAACAAGCGCGCGTTCCTCCGGTTCAAGCAGAGCGTACAGCCGATCGTAAGCCAGCGCCGTCCCCTTCAGGCCGAACTCGTAGCAGTAAACGACCGTGTCGTGCTGCCCGCGGTCCTCAAGGTGGATGTCAACGCGGAAATGCGAAAGAAAAGCCAACCAGCGTCTCGCTGCCGCGGCGTACTTTTCGTCGCCGGAGACCAGGTACGCAAAGGAAAGTGCATTGGCGTAATCCGCGCCTCTCTTGAGTCCGGCAATCTGGCAGTTTGCCGGAAACGTGACACGGTCGTCCTTCAAATGAAAGACCTGTCCGCGACGTTCGCCGAGGTCCGGCGGCACGGATTGAAGGTTCAGTCGCGGCGGTTCGCTCTGAATCAGGGCGTCGGCCCGGTGTTTGAGGTGGCGCCAGGCCTCACGCGCCGGTCCATGCCTTCGTGCGCGGAACTCGTCAAGGGTGTCCGGGGTCACAAAGATGCGGGGGTGGTCCGGCATCTCGTCGAGGATGCGCTCCGTCGGGGGTACGGGAAGCGAGACGGATTCGGACGTGATGTGAAAGCTCCGGACAGGACCGGGTCGGGATTGCTCACCCTCGGGCGTAATCGCGAAGTAACGCCAGTACCATGTACCGCTGTCGAGTTCGATTGACGGGTTATGGAACGGCATGTCGATGCCCGCGCTGCGGATGACCTCACCCCGGAAGCCGGAATTCCTGCAGATCTCCACGACGTACGTGGCGGCCCTGTCGTCCGCGCGCCAGATCAGGGCCGGGGGATTCTGGATCGCGGCGGAACCGTCGGCCGGTGTGATCGGGGGATGGCGGTCCGGCGGCGGCGAGGTATCGACTGCAAAACCCATACGCGGGGTTCCTTCCTGGTAAATTGACGATGTTCGCCGCACAATATACCAAGCCGTCCGGTCTACGGGCAAGCACCTTGACATGCCGTTCGGGTCGGGCTATCTTTGTACTGGAGGCGCAATCGAGAAGTGCGTTTCTCACGCCGGGTGTGTCCCGACCGCGCGAGGGAACGCCTCGTTTCGCTGCCTGTCCGCTTCCGTACGTGAGGACGGTTTCCCCGGATCTGCTTCTTTGTTGACCGAAGGAGACGCTTATGCGACAGTTTCAATGGCCGGTAATTGCATTCGTCACGCTCTGGGTTGCCGGGTGCAGCGCACGGGACCCCATCCAGGAAATGCGGAAGAGCCTGGCAAACGCGCCCGAGTATATGATCATACTGGAAGACATGAGGGAGGCAGGGACCTTCTCTACGGATTACTACCATAAGTATACGGTGGTCCAGGGCGAACGGCGGCGCACGACGGATTGGATTGAGGTGTCCCATGAGGTCTATCGGAAGTACCGTCCATTTCTCGGCATGGCCATCGTGGCCAAGTCGGACCAGGGCGTGAACGACACGCCCCACCCGCCCGGATACCACTACGTCGGGAACCCGCATTACGGCCACTGGGGTGGCGGCGGGAGCTTCTGGGTGTTCTACGGACAGTACGCGTTGATGCGGGACTTGATGGGCGGGGGTTTCGGGCGGCAGATTTACCGGAACGACTATGACGACTATCGCAACAGCCGCGATCGGCGGCGGCCGTACTATGGGCGCAACCGCGAGTACGGCACTGAAGGGTCGGTCACGAAGAGGCAAAGGCCGGGGTTTTACAAGCGCCGGCAACAGGCGACGGCAAACAGGCAGCGGTCCTTCTCCCAGAGGGTCCGGGACCGGTCCGGTCGCAACAGGTCGGGCTTTGGCAGCCGCAGCGGAGGGAGGTTTGGAAAATGACGTTGGACAACTTGATGGAATCGGGGATTTACCTTGTCTGCGCGTACCTGCTGTTTTGGATCGGAAAACTGGTGTACGACTGGACCACGCCGAGCTACCGGGTGAAAGAGGAGCTTGTCGAAAAGGACAATACGGCGCTTTCTGTAGCGATCATGGGGTACTTTTTCGGACTGGTGATGGCCATCGGAGGGGTGATTTCCGGACCGTCACATGGACTTGAGCTTGACCTGATCGACGTACTCATTTACGGCCCGTTGTCGATCGTGCTGATGAACCTGTCCCGGATCATCAACGACCGGTTGATCCTGCACCAGTTCTCCGTTCGCGATGAAATTATCAGGGATCAGAATTCGGGGACCGGCGCCGTTGTATGCGCCTCGTACATCGCCACCGGTCTGGTGATTTTCGGCGCCGTTTCCGGCGAACTGGGCGGCCTGGGCACAACGCTCGCGTTCTGGGTGCTGGGGCAGGCGGCTCTGGTATTGGCCGGAATCGTCTACAACTGGGCGACGCCGTACGACCTGCATAAGGAAATCGAACGGGACAACGCGGCGGCAGGCGTGGCGTTCGCCGGCGCGTTGGTGGGCATCGGCATTGTCGTGCGGCACGCTGTTGCGGGAGACTTTATTTCATGGACGACGAGCCTGCAGGACTTCGCGCTCGAGGTGGTCATCGGACTGGCCCTGCTGCTGCTGGTGCGTGTAGCCACGGACAAGATCCTGTTGCCGGGCCTGAATCTGTCGGCTGAGATTTCAGATCCCGAAAAGCCGCACCTGGGCGCCGGATTTATCGAAGCGTTCTCATACGTGGGCGCGTCGCTGCTGATCGTGTGGGCATTATAGTGCTCGGTCCCGGTAATTTCCCACCATTTGGTCGAACTCAGGCAACCTGTTCCGGAGACCGAACACTGTAGGAAACGGCTGCGATGGGAAACCGCCTGAACGATAAGGTCGCGATCGTGACGGGGGCCGGTTCGGTCGGACCCGGATGGGGTAACGGCAAGGCGGCGGCCGTTCTCTTCGCGCGAGAAGGCGCCCGCGTATTCGCCGCGGATATCAATTCGGACGCGGCGGCGGAGACCCGCGACCTGATCGCGGGTGAGGGAGGGGACTGTACGGCTCACACGGCGGACGTATCGAGGTCGGAAGACGTCGAGACCCTGGTCGCCGGATGCATAGACACGTACGACCGAATCGATGTCCTGCACAATAACGTCGGTATTCTCCAGGTGGGCGGGTGCGCCGAACTCAGCGAGGAAACCTGGGATCGCGTGGTTGACGTGAATCTCAAGAGCATGTTTCTGACCTGCAAGCACGTGCTTCCGCATATGGAACGCCAGGGGGGAGGGGCGATCGTGAATATCTCTTCGATCACCTCCATCCGCTGGCTGGGCGTGCCCTATGTTTCCTACAGCGCGTCCAAGGGTGGGGTGAATCAGCTGACCCAGAGTATCGCCATGCAGTACGCGAAGAAAAACATCCGCGCCAATACCATATTGCCGGGATTCATGAATACGCCGATGGTGGCGAAATCACTGGCCGAGTTCTACGCGGAAGGCGACGTCGAGAGAATGATCGAGATTCGCGACAGTCAGTGTCCGATGGGCAGGATGGGCGATGCCTGGGACGTGGCCTACGCGGCCCTGTATCTGGCTTCGGACGAGGCGAAATACGTCACAGGCGCCGAACTCGTCGTGGATGGCGGATTGACGTGTAAAGCCGTCTGATGTTCTGACCCGGACAGAAGAAACGGGTATGTCGGTAAGAGACAGCGTGCCGGAAGACCGTGGCGCCGGAAGAGCCGCCCCTGCCGTAACACCGGGCGGAACTGGAAGCGGCCGGCTGATGAAGGCGTGTCTGTTCGCGACGGGGCTGGCCGGAATCGTCGCGGAGTTCGTGCTCTCGACGCTCGCCAGCTATCTGCTTGGAAACGCGACGTTGCAGTGGACGCTGGTGATGTCGTTGATGTTTTTTACGATGGGGCTCGGAAGCCGTCTGAGCCGATATCTCACCGAGCGGTTGCTGGACCGGTTTATCGCGGTTGAATTTATCCTGTCGATGCTGTGCGCAACGTCAGCCGCAGCGGCCTATTGGGGTACGGCGTTCGTCGAGGGGGCGAGCGCCATTATTTATGCCTATGCGGCAGCGATCGGACTTCTGATCGGACTGGAGATTCCCCTTGTCACGCGCCTGAACGACGCGTATGAGGTGTTGCGAACCAATATTGCGTCTGTTTTGGAGAAGGACTATTTCGGCGCGCTCGCGGGGGGGCTGCTGTTTGCGTTTTTCGCGTTGCCGAAGCTGGGATTGACGTATACGCCAATCGCGCTTGGGGCGGTCAATTTCGCGGTTGCATCCGCGCTATTGTGGAAATATCGGACCCTGCTGGCGCGGCGCAAAGCGTTGATCGCCGCGTTCTGGTTCACCGCGGCCGGACTGATTGCCCTGGGCGTGTACATGAAGCCCATCGTTCGATACGGAGAGCAGAGCCGTTACCGGGACCGCGTGATCTACGAGGCACAAACCCCGTACCAGCGGATCGTGGTGACGCAGTGGAAGGGGTACCATTGGTTGTACCTGAACGGCGGCATGCAATTCAGCACGTACGACGAGGATCGGTACCACGAGCCCCTCGTGCATCCGGCAATGGGACTGGCGGCATCCAGGGAACGGGTGCTCATTCTGGGCGGGGGGGATGGACTGGCGCTCCGGGAAGTATTGAAATACGGCGATGTGAAACGGGTGACGCTGGTGGACCTGGATCCCGAAATGATCCGGTTGGCGCGGACCCATCCGGTGTTTGTCGATGCGAATGACGGCGCGTTAAGCGACGATCGAGTGACGGTAGCGACCCGTGACGCAGGTCGGTTTCTGGCGGACGACGATACGATTTATGACGTCATTCTCGTCGATCTCCCGGACCCCAAGGGGCCGGACCTGGCCCGACTGTATTCGAAGGAGTTCTATACGGCGTGCAGGCGGCATCTGTCGCAATACGGAGTTCTCGTGACGCAGAGTTCCAGCCCGCTCCACGCCAGACGGGCGTTTATCTGCGTGTACCGGACCATGAAGGCGTCGGGCTTCCATGTTTTGCCCTACCACAATGCGATTCCGACCATGGGAGATTGGGGGTGGCACCTGGGCATGAAGGAAGAGGTGATTTCGGAAGCGGACCTGAAACGCAGGGCATTGGCGCTGCGCTTTTCGGACGTCGAGACCGTCTTCCTGAACCGCGAGGCGATGTTGGGCATGCTGCACTTCTGGAAGGGCATGTTCGATGGCGTCGAAGACGTGGCCGTGAATACGGAACTGGCGCCTGTGGTGGACAGCTATTACCGGGAAGGGGAGTGGGGATGGTAGATCGAAGAGCGGGGAGACGGGAGACCTACCCCCTACCCCCCTTCCTGAAGGAAGGGGAACTGTGAACCGCTCAGGGCCTTCTGGTTTTCTCCCCCTTTCCTTTAGGAGAGGGGGCCTGCCTGCCGAGCAGAACTCGGCGCAGGCAGGCCGGGGGGAGAGGTCTGCGGCTATGATGTGACTTCATCACCTGGTCATATCGCTATCCGGCTTCGGCTGGAAGTCGAACGCAGATAGTTGCTTTTCTTTGTGTCTTCGTGTCTTTGTGTGAGCTGATTGTCAGCCTTTGATTCAAGCTGACCGCTGATGGCTGCTTTATGACCAGAAAGGATTTATCCCATGGATTTCGACGAACTCAAACGCCGCCTTTCCCGGCTGGACACGGCGTGCGTCTGCGATGGGTATAAGGCGCTCGATAGGCCGGTCAGAGCCGTCGACCCCGCTGTCCGGCCGATCACGCCAGGCCTCCGGCTGATCGGGCGCGCGCATACGGTCACCTGCCACGAGGACTTTCTGACCGTGATCGCGGCCCTTCGCGATGCCTCGCCAGGGGAAGTGCTGGTGATCGACTCCCAGGGGAGCACGAAGGCGCTGACCGGGGAACTGTTTCCGACCGAGGCGAGGCGAAAAGGGCTGGCCGGGATTGTCAACGACGGACCGTGCAGGGACACGGCCGCGATCCGCCGGCTGGGCGTTCCCTATTTCGCACGGTCGGTTACTCCGGTTGCCGGCACAACGGACAGGCTCTTCGAGACCCAGGTTCCCGTCACATGCGGTGGCGTGCGGGTTCATCCGGGTGAGATCGTCTTCGGAGACGACGACGGGTTGATTGTCGCTGCTGAGAAAGAGATTGCGGAAGTCATCCCCGTGGCAGAAGAGGTGCAACGGAAAGAGGCGCGGCTGCTTGCTGAAATGAAAAACGGGGTGAGTCTCATCGAGATGCTGAACCTCGAGGATCACTGCGCCCGGATTCGAGCCGGCGAGGAGAGCAAGTTACAGTTCCTGGCCTGACAGCCCGTTGAGAAAGTCCATCCGGTCTGCCTGGCTGGCCGGCAGACAGGCGTCCTGACTCGCCTGCGGAGCGACGTTCTCAACGGATTCCTGAGAAGCTGTTTTATACGGGTCAACGGGCAACAAGAGCAGGCGGGACGACAGTTGTCGTCCCGCCTGCTCTTGTTGGGAATTATGCACAATTGTAATGCAAATTTACAGTCAGCCGCTCAGCTTGCGTCGTGACGACACGATTCGGAACGACAGAGCCTGAAATTGCGAACGTGGGCGGCAATGAGAATGGAAGCGGACACCAGGGTCACAACGACTTCGCCGAATTCTCCGACCAAACCGTGTAATGCCACGCTTGACAGAACCATGCCTGTGAGGCCAATTGCGCCCAACAGCAGTGCCCACCGGTCCTTATGTCGCCAGCAGCCAAGCCCTAACGCCAATGCCGCAGAAGGCACGACCAACCACAACATCGCGCGGTGAAAGGACTCGTCATCAAGAAAAACGGTCGGAACAGCGGTCCCGACAATCAGAATGGCCGGTAAGGCGATACAGTGCAATGCGCAAGCCGTCGCGCTCAGTGCCCCGATGCCGTCGGCAATGGTAGTGACGTAGAGTGTGGCAGCTCGCTTCATCTCCGGAATTCCTCGTAACGCGTCAGCCTGCTGCTGCAAATAAGTCCCCGTTTAATTCGCGGAATCGTCTACCCGGTTGGCAGAATATCGGTGAACTGGTATTCTTCGACGATTTCGCCGACCGAGGCTTCGAAGTCGTCCTCGCCCCACTGTTCGATCGTCAGCGTCTTCCGCTCGGAATCGTCCAGGTACTCCCAGGTAATCAGTTCCCGCGGCGTTCCTTCGCCGTCCTTGTAAAATTCACCCGCATCGGAAGATTCCGCATAGTAGGCGACCCCGTCGCAGGTTACTTCTTCGGGCGGGTCTTCGTGTTCGACAATGTGGGACCTCGGGTCGCCGTCAATCCTGGAGATCGGCACCTTGCGTGATACGGACCAGCCGAGGCCGTCATCCTCCTCACGTTCAAGGTACAAGACGTCATCGGCGCAGGTCAACTCCCACTCGTCCACGCGGTCTCCATCGAAATCGTAGTGGTTCTTCGCCGTGACCTTCCAGGTTTTGAGGTCATAGTCGACCACGTAACCCGGCTTGAGGTCGGACAGCGTGAAGTCGACCACGGGGTCGACTTCATCGGTCTTTTTCTTGAAGGGATTCCAGTTCACGAAAACGCCTCCGGCCGCCGCCTGGAACCCGTATTCCAGGCCGCGACGATTTGCCGGACTTACGCCTGAATGCCCATCTTGTTCTTGAGTTCGGCCAGCTTGTCCGCGCCGGGACTCTTTTCCTGCAGCGCGGCGTCGATCTCCTCGTCCACGCTCTTGGACGCGTCGGCCACTTCGCCGTAGGCCTGCGACAGGGACTCGTCTTCTTCCACCCGCTCCTTCATGCGTTCGAGCATGGCCAGCGTGCCGTTAGAGTCCACTTTCGCCATTTGCCTGTTGATCTTCTTCGTCGCCGCGGCCGTTCGGGCCCGGGCGCGCAGCGTTACCAGGTCGTTTTCGTACCCGGCAATGGATGATTTGAGTTTGTCCACCTGGGTCTGCAACTGAGCGGCCATTTCCTCCTGCTGTTGGGCGTTCTGGCTCAAGGTGGCCGACCGGTTCACGTTCTCCTCCTTGCGAGCAAGCGCTTCACCGGCCAAACGGTCTGCTTCGGCGGGGTTGATGTCGTCCTTCTGGGCCCTCTGAAGCAGCGCCATGGCTTTGCGTTCGTAGTCCTCCGCCGCCTTTTTGCTGTCGGCTGCCTGTTTGCGCAGCCGGATGCCCTGCCCCTTGACCTCGGCGAGGCTGGTCATCGCGTTGCTCAGATCTTTCTTGAGATCCCGGATGCCCTGTTCGGTCAATCGGATCGGATCTTCGAGTTTGTCGATGGCAGCGTGTACTTCGGCCTGGCCCACGCGAAAGATGCGTTGAAAGACGCCCATGGTATGCTCCTATATGATGCGGGATTCGATGTCCGGAGGTCGGGATACGCAACGGCGTGATTTCCGAGGCGCCGACCCCTGCTCTGATTATCGTCTGCTGTAACTAATCAGTTCTTCGGCGTTTTCGCCCAGTGCAAAACCCAGGGCGTTAATGGCGCCCTCGATTTCCGCCCGGTCCAGCGTATCCAGGCGAAGGGTGTCGCGGAACAGAATGGTTCCTGTCTCCTCGTCCAGCGCGAAAGCGCCGTGGATGAGCGTCCGGTTTATCTCCAGCAGGCGCTTGTAGAGATCGCCGGGGTTATTGGGGATCGGCATGATGGCCTGTTCCAGAATGAGGATGGGATCTTCGCAGTCGACAATGAGCTGGTGGATCCCGCGGTCTTCGTCGGAAACAACCACCAGTTCCTCACCGGAATCTTCTTCTTCAATGACCAGTTCGAGGTCCTGAAGATAGGCCTTTACGGTTTCAAAATGGCGCGACATGTATACTCCTTTGTTCTTGCGGGGAGAAGCGTTTTCGTGAATATATGATTCTCAAGCGTGCATTTTGTTTCAAAAAACGTCGGCGCTTCAGATCCGGATCAAATTTCCAACCCGGACGGCCAGAGACTCGGGGGTCGCCGGCTTTACCAGGATTTGGCCGCGTGAAATATCCAGATCCGCAAGTTCACTCACGCGCTCCTGATCCGGAGTGTCCAGAAGAACCAGCACGGGTAGACGGGCGAACATCCTGCGTATGAAACGTATGCAATCAACCCCGCTGATTTCCGGCAATTCGTATGCGAGAATGACGAGTGCGTACCCCTTTGGATTCTCGGCGAGGCGCTCCAGAGCGCTGCGGCCGTCTGTGACCACGTCCAGTTCGACGTCTCGGTGATCGAACAGTCCGCCGGCGAGGGTCATGGCGGTCGGGCCGTCTTCCGCGAGCAGGATTCTGGGCAAACCGTGAACCGTATGGAATTCGGGTTGACTTCAGGTCAGATATCCAGGGAGAAATATACGGCATTCGCCCGATACGCCAACAATTATATTTCGCAGATGGAGGCAAAGAGAATGAACGAAAGGCGAGAGGCACCCGGAAAGCGGGGAGACGTAAGACGTGAGACGGTAGAAGACGTCCTTGCCCGAATAGCTCTTCCTTTAAGCCGCCGACAGGAAGTGAAATCGCTCGGCGCATTCATATTCTCTCCCCGTCGACCACCCCCTATCCCCCTTCCCACGGGAAGGGGGAACTGTCATCGCTTCAAGACATCTCGCTCTGCTCCCCCTCTCCCCCGGGAGAGGGGGCCTGCCTGCCGGCAGGCCGGCCGGGGGGAAGAGGTCTGCGCATCGGCGAGATTGTCTCGCCAGGCCGTATCGTCGTCCTGTGGCGCAGTGAGGTCCTCTTCCGTCTCCCGCCTGACCTCTCCCGTCTCACCGCCTTCAGGGAATTTGGGCAGACGTGGACGTTGATCTTGATTCTTGCTTTTGCTTCTCGCTGACCGCTGTTTGTTTTTCTTCGTGTCTTTGTGTCTCCGTGTGAGCTGCTTTTCGCTCTTGGTTCAAGCTGACGGCTGATAGCTGAACGCTGATAGCTGACGGCCGATAGCTATCCCCAAGATGTATTTTGTCCGACGACGGGAGTCATGATATATTGGTCGACGCTTCTTTGGGGAAACCAATTCAATCTTGAGGTACCGATGCAGAAATACCCGATCTGGACGCTGAGGCACAAACGGGATTCCGACTCCGAAGCGGGGAGGCCGGCCGAGCCGCTCGTGGACGTGGTGCTGTCCAACCGCGGACTGACGGCGGACGATATCGCCGATTCTCCCGGAGTTCTTCAGGACCCGTTTTCCATGAAGGACATGGACCGGTTGGCGGACCGCATTGTGAAGGCGGTTCGCGCGGGCGAGCGAATCGTCGTGTTCGGCGATTACGACGTAGACGGGGTGACGAGCACGGCCGTGTTCATGGATTTTCTGGAGAGGGTGAGCGCCGACGCCGTGCCCCTCCTGCCGGACCGCCACCGGGACGGATACGGGATGAAGCTGCCCGGCGTTGAGCGGGCGATCGAAGCGGGCGCGCGTCTGATCGTGACGGCGGACAACGGCATTTCCTCGTTCGAGGCGGTCGACGCGGCAAACGCGGCCGGCGTCGACGTGCTGGTCACCGATCATCACCAGCCCCCGGGGCGGTTGCCCGACGCTTACGCGGTGGTCAATCCCAACCGCCCGGATTGCGGCTACGCGTTCAAGGGGCTCGCGGCCGTCGGCGTGGCGTTCAAGGCCGTGCAGGCCCTTTCGGATTCGCTGATCGATGCAGCGGAGCGCAGGGCCTATCTGAATTCGCTGCTGGACCTGGTCGCTCTGGGAACGGTGGCGGACATCGCGCCCATGTTGGGCGAGAACCGGCTGCTGACGCGCAGGGGAATGCAGATTCTGGATCGCACGCAGCGTCCGGGCCTTCAGGCCCTGAAGGCCGTAGCCGGCGCCGATACCCGGCCTGTCGACACAACGGCGATCGGATTCTTCCTGGGGCCGCGCATCAACAGCGCCGGTCGGCTGGCCTCCGCGGACCTGGCGCTGGACTTGCTGCGCGCCACCGAGGCGCGCGAGGCCGCCCGATTGGCGGAACGGTTGAACGCGCTCAACCGAAGGCGGCGGGAGCTCGAACTCGAGGGCGTCAAACAGGCCCTGGAGCAGGTGGAATCCATGTCGCTTGATGCCCATCGCATTCTGGTTGCGAAAGGCGACGAATGGCACCTGGGTGTGGTGGGGTTGATCGCGGGACGCCTGGCGGAGCAGTACGGCAGGCCCGGCATCGCCTGTACCGAGGTTCGCGGTGATGGAAGTTTTACGGGTTCGGCGAGGTCGGTGGCGGGCTACAATATGGCGGAGGCGATTTTTCGCTGCGCGGACCTGCTGACCGAGTACGGCGGGCATGCCGATGCGGCCGGCTTTACGGGCGACCTCGAAAATTTCGACACGTTCAAGGCCAGACTGGAGGCCGATGCGGCGGAGCGGATTTCGGATGAGGACCTGAGAAGCAGGCTGGAGCTGGATGCGGCGCTGCTGTCCGGTGAGATCTCGCTGGACACGGTCTCGGCGCTGTCTGCCCTGGCGCCGTTCGGCGCGGGAAACGAAGCGCCGCTGTTTATGGCGCCGAACTGTACGATCGATCGCGCCATTGCGGTCGGGAAGGGGGCGCACCTCAAAATGAACCTGGACACGGGATCGCCCGTGGACGGGGCGGGCGGCGCAGCGCGAACGGGCCGGCTGATATGCGACGCGGTCTGGTGGGGGCAGGGCGAATTGGCGGGTCGGCTTCAACGGGGCGAACGCGTGGACGTGGCCTGCGCCCTGGAGGCCAACACCTGGAACGGCCGGACGCAGGTGCAGCTTGTTCTGAAGGACATGCGCCCGGCGGAGGAATGAAAGGGCGCCCGACTCACGGCGCATTCTCACGTCATCATTGGAACCTCGACCCGCTTCCCGGTCCTTGCGGATTCGTGAGCTGCGGCGGCCACCGCGACAACGCGCCTTCCGTCCCTTCCATCCGACCGGGGCGCTTCGCCCTGTTGGATACAACCGACAAAGTGAGCGATCTCGTCCACCAGACCGTTGTTTCGGGGTACGTCTATGGCCGTGGACTTGTCGCCGTGCCGGGCGAACAGGATGGGGCCGCCCGGATCGTTGAGCTTGAGCGCGCCCGCCGTTCCGGCAACGCCGAGTTCGTAGCTGTTGACCGGGTACACGCGGCTGCTGCTTAAGGCGCCGACCGCGCCCGATGCGAATTCGATGCCGATAAAGATGCTTTCTTCGATTTCGTTTTCAGGGTCATCTCCATATTTCATGACGGCATTGACGGCGCGGACTTCACCGGCAATCCAGGCGAGTTGGTCGAGTTCGTGGCTGTACATGGAAAACATACCGCCGTAGTCGTCCTTACGGGTTTGCCATCCTCCCACGCCGCCCGGCGCGCCGGTTCCCAGACGCACGGCGTGCGCAAGGGTTACTTCGCCCACGTCTCCCCGGTCCACCCGGCGCTTGAGCTCCTGATACGAGGCCTGAAACCGGCGAACGTAGCCGATCATAAGAAATACGCCTGACCGTTGCGCAGCGCGGTTCATCGTGTCGCAGTCTTCAACGGTCAGCGCCATCGGCTTTTCGCAGAAGACGTGGGCGCCCGCCAGCGCGGCATCTGTACTGATGCGGCTGTGGGTGTGGTTGGGCGTAACCACCAGCACGGCGTCCGGATTCTCAGCGGCCAGCATCGCGCGGTGGTCCGCGTAAGGCGTCGGGCCGGACGCCAGTTGCGCGGCAAGCTGCGCGGCGGATTCCGATACGACGTCGCAGACGGCGACAAGCCGGGCGCTTTCCAGCGCTTCCACGTTTCTGGCGTGGGCGCGGCCCAACCCGCCACATCCCGCGAGCGCGACCTTAATGGGTCCTCCAGGCATTGAAGTTCCTCGTTCCCTCGTTCCCTCGTCTTCTCGTTCTCTCGTCCCTTCGTTCCCTCGCCTACTCTATCTCGATCGGCATGGAACCGTTCGCCGCCGATTCTTCAGCGGCAAAACACGCGGCGTGGGTGTTGACGGCCACGGTAAGATTGTCGTGCGATTCCACGTCGTCGAGGATGCATTCGACGAGGTGGTCGACCATTTCCTGGAAAGGATGGTGCGACACGGCGCCGCTGTCCGGCATGACCGCGGGAAAACTGCCGAACGCGTCCTGGCCGGACAACTGCCGGGTGTAGAATTGGTTGTTCCGGATCGCGCCCTCCGTTCCGAACACTTCGACGTTGAAGACGTAAGGCATGAAGAAAGCCGTGGATCCCGAGAACTTCCCGGCGGCGCCCCCCGCGAATTCAACTGTTGCGACCGTCGTGGAACGGTAGCTCTCTCCATGCGTTCGATGGCGTGGAGACATGCCCGTTACCCGGATGACGGTGTCATTGTCCAGAATGTGTCTCGCGGCGTCGAGGGCATGACAGCCGCCGTGCACGATTGCCCCGTTCACGAGCGGTTTCCAACCTGTCCGGCTGAATGTTTCCGGGTGTGCGTTGGTGGGGCCGTGCCAGTAGTCGGCATGAACGAGCAGAGGAACGCCGACCCACCCTTTCTCGATGGCCCGCTTGATGGAAACGATCAGCGGATTCCATCGAAGCACGAAGCCGACGACCGTTTTGACGCCGGCGCTTTTCACGGCCCGGTGCATCGCGTTCAGTTCTTGGTGATTCGTGGCCACCGGCTTTTCAATCAGCAGGTGTTTGCCGGCGCGGGCGGCGGCAATGGCTTCTCCGGCGTGGCGGTCGGGCGGCGTGCAGATGGAAACGACGTCGACGTCCGGATGCTCGAGAAGCCTGTCGTAGTTATCGTACAGGTCGCATTCAACGCCCAGTTCCACCGCTTTCTTGCGTGCGCTCTCCAGCGTCCGGCTCCCGATGGCCGCCAGCCGGACGTGGGGATTGTTCAGGTAGGCTCTGATGTGTTCGGTGGAGACGTTTCCCGAGCCCTGGATGGCTACGCCAAGCATGGCTTCTCCCTTCCTACTGTCTGCTGAAGGATGTTCTCGTCTCGTGCCGACGGGTGGGAAAATGGGGGTTCCCGGTCTCGACACACGTCCGACGCAAAGATAGGGGCGCGGGATGGCGCCGTCAAGATGGATCCCTGACGTCCGGCAGGGTACCCGTCATAACCTGTCGGGGTGTCTGACGGACGCCCGGCGCAGGGTCATATCGTATCCCGGCCCTTTGGAGGCAACCCTGGGAACCATTGATTTTTCGGGCATGACGCGTTATGTTAAACCGTCGAATTGAGTCCTTCCAATTTGCGGGACAAACGACAGATGCCGGAACGGATCAACAAAGCGATTGAGCTGCTGGAACGGGGGCAGCCGATCTATTACGTCGGCGTCTCCGAGCTTTCCTACGAGACCGGCGTGGAGATGGCCGCAACGTGGGCCGACTATATCAACGTCAGCATCGAGCACGGCGCATTCGATATGCGTGGCCTGGGCGATTTCATGACGGGCCTGGTGGACGGCGGTCCCACGGCCAGCGGGCACCGGACGCCGGCCGTCATTGTGGACCTGCCGGTGGAGGGGTCGAGTGAAGCGGTGGTTCGCGCCAATGCCTGGATGTTCAAGCAGGCGCTCGCCCGCGGCGTGCACGGTATCCTGCTGTGTCATGCCGACGACCCGGAGGCCGTCCGGGCTTTCGTGGAGAGTTGCAGGTACCCGTTCCGGAAGCCGGCCGCGGGACATGGGGACGGGCGGCGAGGGGCCGGCGGACAGGGCTGGGCCGCCCAGACCTGGGGCGTGACCGCAGCCGAATATCTGAAAAAGGCCGACCCGTGGCCCCTGAGTCCGGACGGAGAATTGATGCTCGGCGTGAAGATCGAGAACAAACGCGCGCTGGCACACGCGGAGGCCACGGCGAAGGTGCGGGGACTCGCCTTCGGCGAGTGGGGTCCCGGGGATATGGGCATGTCGCTTGGGCACGCCGATCGGCACGACCCGCCCTATCCGGCTGAAATGGCAGCTGCCCGGGCTCGTGTGATGGCGGCCTGCACGGACGCCGGTCTGTTCTTCCTGAACGGCGCGAACCCGGAAAACGTCACGGAGATCATTGACGAGGGGGTGATGATCATCTCCGGAGGCGGCGAGGCCGTGGCGAGGCTGGGACGGGCGTATACCGGAAGAAGATAGGCACGTCAAAGATCGAAGACACTGGCGAACAATCGTGTTTCAAACAGACTGACGGGTATCCGTCGGTGAATGGAGCGCCGACGCGATTTGAACGCACCGGTCGGCGGCGCCTGGCGCGGGACGTTAAAACGAGCGACGAAACCACGGTCGTATGAATTGCAGGTAAACCGTCTGAAACGGGAGGGAAAAGATGTCGAGCTCACGTATCCGAACCGTCATTGAAGTCGTCCTGGCGGCGGGGTGCGCGTACCTGGCGCACGTCGCGTATATCGCCCCCGTCGACATCGCCATCAACTACGATGCCGAGAACGCCATTCAAATGCGGATTGAAGACAAAATGGTGGCGCATAACGCCGTCCTGGACTCGATCTGGAGCAAGGATTTCTCGAGAGACGCGACGCTGGGATGGTTGAGTGCAAAGGACGTCTATCACTACCGGAACAGCGCAATCGCAGGGCGCCTGGCAGAAGCAATGCCTGCTGCGCCGGAGGGCGCCGGCGAGACCATTGAAGAGCGAAAGGCGCGCCTTGAAGCCGCGATCGCGGAGAGCCCGTTGATCGCAGACCTTCGCGGCCGTGCCCGCGGATTACAGCCCCCGTTTCAGTATCTCGGCAAAAAGGTCAGCGTGGGCGTTCCCAGCGGAAACAGACCGCGTACGAACGTGGCGTACGTCGCCTTCGGGAGCGAATTCGACGGCAGGGTCGTTGAAATCTGGAATCCCGTAAACGACAAACGCGTGACGGTCTTTGCACAGGGCGCTTTCGTGCCCACGGAATCGGTCACCGTCGACTTCCAGATGAACCGGCGGCAGGCGGTAGACCTGTTCGATCGCGTCGAAGACACCGCGGACGCCGTGGTGGTTATTCTTCCGCCGGCCACACCCGCGCCGTAGGGGAACTACACGTTAGCGGCTTTTCATCTTTTATGTGTCTGAGTGACAAGGATTTACCTGATGCCTGATTCTCACTCATACGTTGGCACGAAATTCGCCTTTAAGTGCCAATTTATCAACTCAATTCCCTCCTCGATGATCAGGCCTGAAACTCTGAGTGACCTAAATACCCTTTTATACTTAACTGTAAGCCCAGGCGTGTAAAGAGGGAGGGAGGGACAAGGTTTGATTTGGTGTAGAGGAAATTAACGATGGGTGCTTTAAACCGACTCCGGCCGGTATATGGAAACTACTTACTCGTGTCAAGCCCGAGGTGAAGCCAGGCGTCGAGCAAAGCCAAAAATCGCTTTTCCTCTACTTCTTGTGACTCAGGAACTAAAGGCATATCGTGTTTCCAATCCTGAAGAGTCTGCTTAAGTTTCAAGTGATATTCAGGGGGCAAGGTACGTAATATGAAGATAGTTCCATAAAAAGCGACGGCTGCAATTTCAGATGGTGTGAGAGAATCGAGATCGGACATTTAATGCCTCCCCGCTAAAAGGTTTTGAGTAGTTGGTAGCGAGGACATGATAGATAGAACTAACTCAATCAGCAATAAAAAATCGGTCTAAGATCCGCGTCCTAGACCGTCACTTATTCGAGATCGGTAGCGTTTAACTTATAGGTATAATATACCTTTTGAGGGGTCAGAGGACAACAAGTTGGTTGTCAGGTTGATTATTTTCTGGCCGGAAGTATTAATTAATTCATAGTATCAGTTTAGAGAGGCGCTTTAATGAAGAATTGTCCTCCTGTTTTAATTGAATGGGAAGACTCACGTCAACCAGGTTCCAATTGGCAATATCTCATTAATTATACAAAACAGGGAGCTGTGCGTTGTGTTTCGGTTGGCTGGTTAATTCAAAATAAAACGCGATCATTGTGGATTCAGACTTTTTAATTGACACCCCACCTCGTCCCTTGTATATTCCCCCTCGGATCGCTTCTCACCCTTACACCCCACGCGTAGAATTGCAGTTCCCCGCTGGACATCTTCACCCTCGCAGAACGGTTCAATTCCCAGGCTATTAGCCACCTTGAGCAAGTTCGCTTTGGAGAGAGGCCCTATTGCCCTCTCTGCGGTACTGTGGGCCGGTGCGCCCGGAAGCAAGAGAATGGTTTAATCGGCAGGTGGAACTGCTATGCCTGCAAGAGTTCCTTTAACGTCCTCTCGAAGACCATATTTCAAAAGACCCGAGTTCCATTGCCCAGGTGGTTTTTGGCCATCGCGCTAATGCTGAATGCGAAGAACGGTATTTCGTCATATCAACTGACCCGGAGCATCGGGGTGCTCCCGATGACCGCCTATCGGATGCAACGGAAGATCCGGGAGCAGATGCAACGGGCCGAAGGTAAGGAGTTGCTGACCGGTATAGTAGAGGCCGGCGAAGCCTACCTGGGCGGAAAGCCGCGATACAGTAAGTCGGTTCGTGCTTACTGGACCAAAAAGACAATGTTGGTGGGTGCGATCGAGCACGGGGGAAGGGTCGCGGTCCGGGTCGGTACGAGTAAGTCCAGTGGCGCGGTCTATGAGGCTCTCAAGGATATGATTAAACGGGGGACGCGGTTGATCACCACGCGGCATAACTTATTCAAGTTGCTGTGGATTTTTGATCATCAGCCCAGGGCGACGCCTCTGCGTCAAATTGGGTTGTTTTTTGAATCGGTGAAACGGGCGTACTACTGCACTCATCATCACTACAGTTTGAAGGAGATGGAACTGTATCTGGCCGAGGCGTGTTATCGGTATAATCGGCGGAAGGAGGGGGATTTGTGGAGGGAGTTTTTGGAGGGTGTGGTTAACTAATGTGGAATTTCAAGTATGACATCTGTGTGTATGGCAAGATCGTTTTGTATAGTTGAATGATAGAATTTTGTCAAACCAACTCTAAGTCCTTCTGTTCTAGCTAATTTCATTGCAGGTACTAAATCAGAATCTCCAGAGACAACAATAATGCTGGAAACAAGTCGTTTTAATGCTAGACTGGTCATGTCAATACCCATCATCATATCGACACCCTTTTGGGTGATGTTGGGGAGTAATGTCGCTATAATACGCAGCATTGCGCAGATCATGTTCTAAACCACGCACCTGATCTAATAATTTACTTATGAATGATTTTTTAAGAGACCAACCACGATGAACTAATCGACCACGTCTAACTGCCACATTTGGTGATTTTTCTAATTCTGTGATGAGTTGGGTATTTTGTTTATATTGTGTTGTTGTGCGATAATTTTTACGTTTATCGGTACTTAGGGGATTTATAATTATCTCGGTGAGGGGGTTAGCTGTATAGTAAAAAATACGATAAAGTTTTGTGATACCTGCAGAAGCTTGAAGATTGCGGATAGTGTGTAACACGGTATGTGCGTTTGGAAATTCTTTATTTTGGTGATGTAGATTTTTTTTAAACCATTCACCATCAATTAATATGGCGACTCGATCTCCTGGAAAGCTCATCTTTTACTCCTAATGCGTATGCCCCCTGCGCTGCGTGCGATCTCCACCTAACCGCGTCCGGAGAGGTTTAATCGCTTTGGATAGTGACGAAGCGCAGGGGGCTAGATTTCAAGAAAAATATACTGAAAAGACAACTACAATATTATATATAATTTTGTGGCAAAGAGCAAGTCTTTTTAATATCAAGTCACTGGATCAAAATTTTATATAGTGGAGATAAAGAAACCGACTGATGGCGTTTCGGAACGTGTCAATAGAAATGAGACACCTCCCGTTGGGGTTTAGTGTAGCAGTTGTTGGCATTCGATGGTGTTCTGTGGTTGGTTAATCCAGACTTGGTCCGGAACGTGTGGTGGTCGAGGATGGCCCCTTAACAAATCGTTCAGGGTGGTTGTGATAAGCCTGATCCAGCACCGATTGTCTGGCGGCTTGCACCTGCTGTGTGAGCCCATGGTGGACGGTGTCGGGCGTGAGTAAGCCCAGTCCACTGTGCCGGTGTTGCGTGTTGTACCAGGAAAAGAAGGTCTGTAAATAGGTACGGGCTTCTTGCGGACCGGTGAAGCGCCCGGGGTATGAAGGCGCGTATTTGAGCGTTTTGAACTGGCTTTCGGAATACGGGTTGTCATCGGAGACGCGGGGTCGAGCGTAGCTGGCCAGGATGTCGAGGTCCATCAGCAACTGCGAAAACGTCTTGGCTGTCATGGGTGCGCCGCGGTCCTGGTGCAGCGTCAGTTGTCGGGGTTGAATGCCCTGCTTGTTGCAGGCGTTGGTGATCAGGCGCTTGGCGTATGTGGCGCTTTCCCTTGTGGCGACCATCCAGGCCACGACATAGCGTGAGAACAGATCCAGTACGACGTAGAGGGGATAGGTTTCCCACTTGCGGGTTCCTGGCAGCCGCGTGATATCCCATGTCCAGACCTGGTTGGGCGCATCCGCCATCAAGCGGGGCGGTTCCAGACGTGGATGACGCCGCTGGTGTCGCCGCTGGGGCACCTCTCCTGCATCGTGCAGCAGACGGTACATGGTCCGGATCGAGCAGACATACCGCCCTTCCTCGAGCAGCGCGGCGTAGACTGCCGGTGGCGCCTGGTCTACGAAGCGGTCCTCGTGCAGGATGTACAGCACGGTAGCGCGCTCGTTTTGGGAAAGCGCACGTGGCGACGAGGACCGGGCGCCACGAGGCCCGCGTTGGGCTGGCTGACGCGCACGGTAGACCGATGCCCGCGCCACACCCAGCGCCCGGCACGCGGAAGCCAACCCGACCTTCGGGGCCAGTTGTTCTGCCGCCCGTATCATACGTCGTCGTCGCCTGCTGGCGGATTCAGGGGGATGCCCAGGATCTCGGAGGCTTTTTTTTGGATCTCGAGGATCGTGTTCGCCTGTTCCAATCGTCGTCGCAAACGGGCGATCTCCTTGCGCAGTTGCTCGTTCTCGACGGATACCTCGTCGCGGCGACGCCCTTTCGGTCCCCGCAGCTTCAACAGCGCCTTGAGCGACCCCTCGCGACGCGCACGACGCCACTGCGTCAACTGCGAGGAATACAGACCCTCGCGGCGCAGCAGCGCGCCGACTTCGCCAGGGGCACGGCACGCGTCGGCCTCTTCCAAGATGCGAAGCTTGTACTTTGCCGTGAAACGGCGACGCCGCGCACGCGCCGGCACTTCCGGATTCGGCCTCGTGGTTGTGGAGGTCCCGCGCGGGACCTCCACAACCAGAGACCCCTTGCTGCCGTTGCCTACAACATCGGTCCTTGACCTCATCTCTTGTTCTCCTCTCCGCCCATGATACGACATTAATCTCGAAGGGGGAGTTGTCTCACCCTATATTGGCACGTAGGGAGGAAGGACTATTTTATCAATACAGCTAAACCCCCGTAAATTCAGTATTTATGGTGAAATAATCAGTAAAAATGCTTGATTTGATGAAAGACAAATAAAGTTTGAGATGGTAAGTTGCACTGGTACTGTGTATTAGAAAAGGAAAAAGCCTGTGACGTGGTATTCCGCGCCATAGCTCCGTTCGGTGTGCGCCACTCGATTGGTTGATCGACCGACTCGATGCGACTCTGGTCTCTGCATCCCCGCTATTTGAACGCGCTCGGGAGACTCGAATCCGGGCGCACGCCGCTTCCGCAACCGTTATTGGTTGTGAATCCGTGACCATTAAGGCATGGGAACGCCGCGCGGTATCCTGGCGGAAGTAGAAAAGACTGGAGGAGAATCGAATGGCGGATGAAAGGAATCCCGTCGGCTGGTTCGAAATCCCGGTGCGCGAGCTGGAAAGGGCCCGGCGATTCTACGAAAACGTGCTGGGTCTTGAACTGACAGCCAGCAGGATGGGCGACACGGAGTTGGCATGGTTTCCGATGACCGAGGGACCCGGAGCGGCGGGAACGCTGATCAAGTCCGAAGGATACAAACCGTCCCACGAGGGCGCCCTGGTCTACTTTTCTGTGACCGACATCGACGGGATCCTGGAAAAGATCGAGTCAAACGGCGGAACGACGCTGATTCCGAAAACCAGCGTCGGCGAACACGGATTCTTCGCCCATTTCGAAGACTGCGAAGGCAACCGGGTTGCGATGCACTCCTGGACCTGATTCAATTGACCCGCGCCGCATCCGACCCGGCTGAAACGACCCAATCGATGGCAATTCCACCGCTCACACTTACCGCGCTGTCCCCGGTTGCGATTCCTTTACGACCCGAAAATCCCGCCTCGAATAGATCCCCCTCTCCTACCGTCCCAATAGCTGTGCGAGGGCCCATTCCAGTTCCGTTTCGGTATCGGGCCCGTAGCCCGTTTGCATGAACCTGAGGCGTCCCTTTCTGTCAACCAGGAAGGTGGTTGGAATGCTGCGGACGGCGTAGTCGGCCTGGATTCCCGGATCGGCGAACAGGACCGGGAAGGTGTAGCCGTATTCCTGAATGAACGGACCCACGCGCGCCCGGTCGAAGTCCGTGCTGACGGCAAGTACGGTCAGGCCCTTTTCGCGGTACCGGTCGTACAACTTCTGGATATGCGGCAATTCGTACAGGCACGGCATGCACCACGTCGCCCAGAAGTTGATCAGGACAACGCGACCCTCATTATCGGACAGCCGGACGACCGAGCCGTCCAGGCTGTCCAGCGTGAAGTCGGACGCGCCCGGGCCCACGGGCAGCGCGTTCTTCGGTTCCGGCTCCTCGACGAGAATCTGACCCAGCGCGGCGCCCGCCAGGACCACTGCGACGCCCATAAACACCCAGGATTTCCATCCGACGCTCAGCTTCATTTGGCAGTACCTTTCAGTTGAGTAAGGGCGCGCTTAAGGCGTAAAAATCAGAATCTGATCCGTCGTCTCTTCCGTGAACGTGTGTCCATTGCCGGTATCTTTCGTTCCACCGGCAATCATCACGCGCCCGTCCGCAAGCAGCGTTACCGTAGGCGACGACCGCCACCCTATGCTGTGTCCTGTAGGAGAAAACGCGTGTGTGGCGGGGTTGTACATTACGATATCACCGTTGTGGGAGTGGACGAGCAACACCGTGCCGGAAGGCAGCAACGCCGCGGCAAGGGGATCGATGGTAGAAACGCCGGCCGGCGAAAAGGCGTTTGTTTCAGGGTCATATATCTCGGCCCTCTGCACGAAGGGCCCTTTCCCAGCGGTGCCGCCTACAATCAGAACCCTGCCGTCCTGAAGTAGCACGGCTTTATGGTTGATGCGGTCGACCTCCAGATTACCGGCCTCGGAAACGCCCCTGGACGAAGGATCGTAAATGACGTTCCGACCAACCAGCCCGTCTTCAAGTCCGCCACGCAATCCTCCAACGATCAGCACACGGCCGTCCTTCAACAGCGTCGCTGTATGTAGCCTTCGGATTTCCTCCCTCTTGAAGATGGAGTGAAATGCGCGTGCATCCGGGTCGAAGACACCCGTGTGGTCCATGTTAGTCAGAAAGACCTCTCCGCTGGGTAGAAGCGTTGCCGTCGCGATGGTGACATTGGAAGGCACGTCCGCCACGGCCTGGAATCGCCTGGAATGAGGATCGTACATCTCAATGGGGAGCTGTCCATTTCTGGGCATGATCAGGACGCGACCGTCAGATAGCAGCATTCCATTGTCCGCGTAACGTCTGACGGTCATGGCTCCGGTTGGCGACGAGATCCCGGTTTCGGGATCGAACACTTCCGCGCTGGCGAGAGGGCCCGAGGGCCGATAAATGACGGTACCGCCCGGAGACGGATCAGGGACTTCTGCAGGTGGCTCCGCCAGGCCGCCTGCGATCAGGACCTTGCCGTCCGGCAACAATGTCGCGGTGTGCCAATGCCGAGGTTGGGTCAGCTTGCCGACCTCGTGGAGACCCCGTTCAAGGGTCGGCTGCTCCGGCGTCGTCACCGAATCCCCACCACATGCCCAAAAGCTCGAGACGACCAATAGCGCGAGTCCAATTCTGGTGGTCATTTTGTGTCTCCTTTCTGACAGAAGGCTGGCGAGGCGGGCAGACAGGAATGTCTGCCCCACCTTCACTCCGGTTTCCTCAGATTTGCAGTGACGGCTCCTGTGTCTCTCATGGCGTGAAAATGAAAATCTGATCCGAAATGGACTCATGAGAATGATTGACATCACTCCACTTCAATCCGCCGACGATAACGACGCGCCCGTCATCGAGGAGCGTCACGGTCGCGCCGTGTCGCCACGGTCCTATGCTGTGTCCTGTAGGTGAAAATACCTGAGTGTCCGGATTATACAGTGCGATCTTGCCGTTGTCCCGATGGATGAAAAACACCCTGCCTGACGGCAGCAGCAGGGCGGCTAACGGATCCATTACGGACGTTCCGGCGGGCGAGAAGCTGTTTGTTTCGGGGTCGTAGATCTCGGCCGTCTGTACGCGAGGCCCGTCTCCGACCTGGCCGCCGACGATCATTACCCTGCCGTCCTGAAGGAGCACCGCCTTGTGGTGTGCGCGGTCGAACTGAAGGTCGCCTGCTCTTGAAAAGGCTTCGGACGAGGGATCGTAGATCAGATTCCGTCCGGTCAACTCGATTCCCCTGCGGGCTCCTCCAACGATCAACACCCGGCCGTCCTTCAGCAAAGTCGCCGTATGGCCATAGCCGGGATGGTCTATCGCGTTTGTGTCGGAAAATGTACCTGACGCGGGATCGAAGACACGCGCGCGCCCCGCGGATGACGCGCCGATTAAAAGGACCTCTCCGTTGGGCAACAGGGTGGCGGTCCGGGCTCCATTTGACCAGGGCGCGTCTGCCACGGCGTCGAATCTGCCGGAGTGAGGGTCGTACATCTCAATAGGGAGTCTAAGAAATCTGGATATCATCAGGACCCGACCTTCAGCAAGCAATATCCCGTGGTCGTCCCATCGACTGGCGGTCAGGTCTCCCGTTGGTGTTGAGACCCCGGTTTCAGGATCGAAAATCTCCGCGCTGACAAGACCGTTGGGCATGAAAAGTACACCATGTTCAGCAGGAGGCATTTCCGCGTTGCCGCCGGCAATCAGGACTTTACCATTCTGCAATAGCATCGCGACATGCTCAGATCTGGGTTGCGTCATATTGCCGACCTCGCGGAGACCCCGTTCAAGGTCCGGCGCCGTCACCGAATCGCTTCCGCAAGCGCAGAAGCTCGCGACGACAAACAGCTTTATTACGATTCTGGCGGTCATTTTGTATCTCCTCTCGGACAGAACGCTGAAGAGGCGGGCAGACAGGAATGTCCGCCCCACCTTCGCTACGGATTCCTCAGATTGAGATCGCGCTTAAGGCGTAAAGATGAAGATTTGGTCCGTCATCTCCCAATTGTCGTTTTGCGTCACCCTGATGCCACCGGCGACCATGACACGGCCGTCTTCAAGCAGTGTAACCGTTGCCCACTGCCGCAGCGACCCCAGGCTGTGTCCGGTAGGTGCAAATGTATGTGTGGCGGGATCGTACAGCACGATATCGCCATTGAGCCGGTGGATGAGAAATACCTTGCCGGTCGGAAGCAGCGTGGCTGCGACCGGCTGGATGAGGGAAGTTCCGGCCGGTGAAAACGTATTGGTTTCAGGGTCGTAGATCTCGGCCGTCTGTACCTGAGTCTGCTGATCGGCCTTCAGGCCGCCCGCGATCAGGACCCTGCCATCCTGGAGAAGCACCGCTTTATGGGCCGAGCGGTCGAACTGTAATTCGCCGGCTTTCGTAAACGCGTTCGTCGAGGGATCGAAAATCAGATTTCGTCCGACCAAACCGTCTTCAGGTCGACCGCGCGTTCCACCAACGATCAGCACGCGACCGTCCTTCAACAGCGTCGACGTATGGCCGAAGCTGCGATCGTCAGTCGCGACGATCGAGGGAAATGTCCCGGTTCCCGGGTCGAAGACACCCGTGTGCTGCGGGTTCGTTGCAAAGACCTTTCCGCTGGGAAGCAGGGTTGCCGTCGCGATGGCCGGATTCGCGGGTACGGTCGCCACGGCGCTGAAGCTGCCCGTACCTGGATCGTAATATTCAATGGGGAAACGACCAAGCCGCGACATAATCAGGACCCGACTGTCCGGAAGCAGGATTCCCTTGTCATTGTAACGACCCACGGTCAGGTTCCCCGTTGGCGATGAAATCCCGGTTTCAGGATCGAATATCTCCGCGCTGATATGGCGATTCGATTCGTCTGCGATATTGGGGAGCAGTTCTCTGTAGCCGCCTGCGATCAGGACCTTGCCACTCTGCAATAACGTTGCGACGTGCATACCCCGCCGGTGATTCATAGCGCCGACCTCGTGGAGACCCCGTTCAAGGGCCGGCGGCTCCGGCGTCGTTACCGAGTCCCCACCGCAGGCACACAAACCGGAAATAACAAACAGCATTATTGCGATTCTGGCGGTCATCTTCTTTCCCCCGCGTCAACGGTACTGTGAGTGAGAAGTCTACGCAATCGCGCCGGCGTGGCGGGCAGACAGGAATGTCTGCCCCACCTTCAAATCGGTTCCCTCAGGACCCGGATTGGGACTCGGTCCTGCCGTTCTCACGGCTGATGTCGATTGGCGCGTATATCCTGAATCCTGTGGAGCCGTTCTTTCGTCTATCACGGCTCGACGATTCTTTCTGACCCACCGGACCCATCGGCCTTCCGTTTTCCGCCCTCGTCGCCACCCCAGATTCCGCGGATCCGTTGCGGCGCGACCGAAGCGCCTCCAGCTTCTCCACAAACAGGTCGAGCATTTGGAACAGGAATTCTTCGTAAGTCCGTTCCGCGCCCCGCCCGGTGGCCCCTTCGTTCTGTGCCTTCTCAGCCACGTCGTCGAGGCTGTTCCGGATCTGGCGCGCCAAGCCTCCGATGACGTCCGCCGCAGGCAATTCCTGCTCGAAGCCAATGGAGACTCGCACGTTGAAAGCCCGTGCGTACATCGCCAGGTCTTCCAATTTGAGCCGATCGTTCGGGCTGTTCTCGATTCTCGAGATTTTGCTCTGCGTGCAGCCCGCCCGTTCCGCAAGTTCGGCCTGCGTGACATCGTGAGAACAACGCAGCGCGGTCAAGGACCGGGACACGCCATAATCTGCAGGATGCCCATCCGATCTGTTCTGGAAATTCTCATCCGGCACGGTGTGGCGAGCCATTTCCAACACGGGTGAAACCCGCTTTTCCATTTTCGTGCTCCCTCTGAAGGCTGTCGAACTGTGACAGCAGGTATGCCGAATTCTTTTCAAATGTCCGGGATTCCGTAAACCGAGAAGTGAGGTTATCCGTACCGCAAAACGGCAGTTTGCGATGTCAGATTATCCAAAATCACAATAAATATCGCCGAGACAGGAGGCAATTATGCAAATATAAGATAATTTATCGATCTCGCAATCGTAGTCGGCGGGGGCCCCTCCGGGACCGACCGCCTAGCTCGCTGACGGGTATCAGGGCCCTGGACAGGGAAGACCGTTAGACAAAGTCACGGCCGCGGACGGGGGACCCTCATTCGGGGGGCGCCGGTAATCCACGGCCGTGATCCGATAACAAAAGGGTCCGGATGCCGCGCCCCGATCCACGTATCGCGTTGCGGCGAGGGGGGCCTCGTTCAGCCGATCGAAGGGTCCTTCCGGCCCCGATGCCCGGTACACGGTATATCCTTTCAGTCCGGTAAGCGCGGTGCCGTCGGTATCGGCTTCCGGACGGCGCCACGAAATCCGCGCGTCCTGTCCGCTGCGAATAACTTCGAGGTGCAGCGGAGCGCCGGGCGCCCATCGGTCGTGCGCCTGCGTGGATGTGGCAAGCATCGCGGCCGTTGCCGCAATATGCGACGGTGCGCCCTGCATTGAAACGTGCTGTTCGAAGTACGCGGCCATCGATTCCCAGATCCGGTAGTCATATCCTGCCAGGTAGAGAAAGCCCCATCCCCTGAAGCCCCGTTCCGCGTCGAGCTTATCCGGAGGGCCGCCTATGTAGTACCTGAATGCCGGTTCCTCCAGGCTGCCATTCCAGACATGGCTGACGAACGTATTGGCCATCCTCTCAAGATCTCTCCGGGTGAAACTCAGTCCACTCTGCGCCCCCTGAAGCGCCGCCTGGATGTCGATAAAGGCATGCCCGACGTCCTCCATCAGTTCGGGCCAGTGGCTCTTTGGACCGTATTTCCACGTATAGGCATCCGCTTCCGAATCGTACGACAGTTGACGGTGAAAGAACCGCATCATCTGCTCGCTTTGTTCAGCGTAAAACGGAACGAACTCCTCCTTGTAAGGTTTGTAATACGGCGATCCTGAAATTCGACGGAGCGTTACCAGCGCATCCGTAAACGACAGGTACATATTCAGCGGCTGGCGTTTCCATCCAGACCATTCGTACACGTGGTATCCCGCGTCTTCGCCGTAGCGGCTGGTGTCCTCTTCCGTCCACCCGGGATCCGGCGCCCAATTGGCGTACCACTTTGCAATCACGTCCGCTTCCACAGCGAGGAGGTAGTCATCCGCTTTGGCCTTATAGGCCGTGTGGAGGTACGGATCGCCCCAGACGAGTTCCACGAATGCCAGGATGGGGCTGATAATCAACCCGTCGTCAGAAAGCCATTCGGTATATTCGGGCTCGTACTGGCGGTAGCGGTTCTGTCCCCAACCCCTGTAACCGTCCACGTACCTTGAATCGTACCCTTCATACGGCGGCACGTCCGAGCGGGCCGTCAGAATGCGGTCGATCTGTTTTACCAGTTTATCGAGCCAGACCTTTTCGTTAAACGTCCGATAGAGGTTCAGATACATCCTCTGCACGTAGGCCGAAGGACCCCAGGCGAACGATCCCCCGTCGCGGCCGTTCAGATAATTGTCCCCGTACGTTTGATCCCAATCTACAAAAGCCGCGTACCAGTCGGTACTCACAGGACCCTCGAACGGGACGATCGGGGGTTTCCTTTCAGCCGCGACAGGGCCGCCTATCCACCCGAAGGCAACGTAAAAAAAGGCGTAGAGACACAGGCGCAACATAACGGCAATCTGACCCTCCCCTGGCCCCACACCCCCGGGGAGACGTTAGACGGGAGACGGGAGATGATCACACCGCGACCACGGGATGACGATATGGACTAGCGATATCAGTTCGCGGTTGCGCAAACCTCTCCCCCCGGCCTGCCTGCGCCGAGTTCTGCTCGGCAGGCAGGCCCCCTCTCCTAAAGGAAAGGGGGAGAAAACCAGGCGTCCATCAAGCGGTGACAGTTCCCCCTTCCTCTCAGGAAGGGGGCTAGGGGGTAGGTCTCGTGAAGGCGGGGAGAGGGTAGAGGGGAGACGGTAGAGGATGTGATTGCCCGGTGCGGTTTCATTTCGTGCCGGAGGCATAAAGGGAGAGCCAATCGGGCAAGGATGTCATCTACCGTCTTGCGTCTAACGTCTCACCGCCATTAGACGTTAGAGTCTTACAGTAAGACTTCAACGCAAGATGCGTAGAAGTTTGTTCATGCTGCTTGGATAGCGTTCCGGTTTGTGTGGTTGTCGTATAGTGTCAGTGAAGTCGCGAGGGTGACGTGTCCGGCCTGTGTGACGCGCCATCTTCTGGACCGAGGTATTTTAGCGATCAGGCCTCGGACGTGTAGACGTTTGAGGAGTCGGCTGACGGCGTTGGCTTGTCGTCGTCGCTGGTCGAGGGTTCTGGGTTGTTTGAAGAGGTGTTTTCGGATGTCCCGATTGCGGAAGCCCATCAGGGCGTGTTCGCCTTTCAGGACGGCGGTGAAGAGGTCGAGGTCGCGGGTGTCGGCGGGATTGAAGCCCCGATAGGTCCGCCCCTTGTGCCTGCGTGGTCGGGCAAGTGCGGCGAGGCTGTGACGGCTCTTCCCGGTGTCTGGTGCTGCTGCCAGCGCCTGAAGATAGTGTTGGTTGGCCTTCAATGAGATCTCCCGATAGCGGTAGAGGTTGGCCACCCCTTTGGCCATGGGATACCAGCCCATCACGCGTTGTCCTTGCCGTATGCCCTGGCGGCGGACCTTGAACTGCCTTGGATGGTTGATCACTGTCTCTATGCGTAGTACGCGCCCGTGTTTGTCGTACATTTTTATCCAGTTCTCACACATCCGGTGTTTGACCCGTGCGCCGGGTTGGCGTTTGTTTTTGAAGTCCGTGAGGACTTCGCCCTGAAAGTTGCCGTGGAGTTTGCGTCCCAGGAAGGTCAGGATGTCCTGGGGAGAGAAGCACAGCACCGTATGTCTGAGCAGATTTTCATACAGCACCTTCAGGGCGTGGGGGCTTGTGAACATCACGTCGGTGGCGAACTCAGCCTGGTCAACGACCCAGTAATAGTCCATTCCCGAAAGCAGGTCTTTGAGCAGGGGGTTGACCCTGCGGGCAAGCCCGGAGAGAATGCGCGGCCAATTTTTCTCGACAAAACGATCGGCAAACCGTTGCGCCCGGGCCACGTCGTCGATCCATAGAAACGCGTTGTCTGCTTTGCGATAGGCAATGCCGTTTTTATCGAGCTTGCGCGCCAGGTATTCGTGGCCATTGAGACAGACCTGCACCACCAGGGGGAACCACGACTGGATGCGGATATGCAGCAACCCGAACTCACGGTCGATATAGTAGAAATAGTAGCACAGGCACTTCCGCCGGGCGTTGCGCAGGCGAGGCCTTCCTTTCCCTGGAACCAGCTTGAAACTCTGACAGCCCTCCACGGCGCGGTACACACAGACCAGGCCGCGGGTGATCCCATCTCGTTGGGCGATGCGTCGCGCTTCCTCCTCTTTCCTGACGGTGTTGCGGTCGAGATAGAGGAACGGGCGCTTGTGCCTGCTCGCCATCGCCTCCGCGTGGGCTTTGATCGTTTTGGAATGCATCGTCACAAAACGCTTGAAGTCCTTCAACAAAAAACCCTGATTACCCATGAAACGCTCCATCGCATCGCCAAATCCCAACGGCAGGTACCCCTTGAACAGAACCCGATCAAAACACGATACCACGCCACTGATTTTTTCATTATATTGGTCCACGAAGTCGTTCACGGCGTTCCTCCTTGGATTGATGGCGGTCGGGACCACCATCATAACGGACGAACGCCGCTTTTCATACCACAAAACAACCTGCCGCTTCAATACCACACTTTTTGGTTGCGGCTGAGCAAAGCGAAGCCGCCTTAGGGGCTGTAAATCAGAACCTGATCGGTCGCCTCGAGGTCCTTCAAGCCTCCAGCAATCAGCACGCGGCCGTCGGGAAGCAACGTTGTCGTGTAAAACGCGCGATTCTCGCCTATGCTGTCTCCGGTCGGGCCGAACGCACCGGTGGCGGGATCGTAGAGGATGACTTCGCCGCTGTTTCCAATGATAAACACGTCGCCCGATCGCAGTAACGTGGCCGCATGGATCGATTCGAGTCCCGGATCCCCTTCTGATGAGAACATCCCCGTCCCTGGATCGTACCGCTCGGCCGCCGTAACCGACACCTCAGACCCCCTCGTCGTCGGTGGTCCCGCCAATGACCAGAACGCTGCCGTCCTGGAGAAGAATTGCCTTTGTGATCTCGACGCTCGTATCTCAAGTCGCCTGTGCGCGTAAGCGTATTGGACAATGGGTCGTAGATTTCGCATTCCTGCACCATACCCAAGGCATTGCTGCCGCCGGCGATGAGTACGCGGCCGTCCCCCAGCCGGGTCGCCGTGTGGCCTCCGCGAATGCGGACCGTACCTGGAAGCGACGCGAAGTCACCAATTGCGGGATCGAAGAGGGAGACGCCCAGCGAGGTATAGGTGAGGATCTTCCCATTGGCCAGCAGCGTCATCGACGAGATGATCGCGAAGGCGGGCTCATACGGCTCGGGAGTGATTCGACCGGTTTGCGGATTGTAGAATTCCAGCGGGGCCTGAGCAGCGCCTGCGATCAGGACACGGCCGTCCGGCAGCAGTATTCCCACGTCGAGCGCGCGAGCCCGGGACATGTCGCCCCTTCTGCTCGAAGTGCCCGTCACGGGATCGAATATTTCCGTGCTGGCGCGAAACAGCGACGAAGGCACGTTACCCGGACTGTCCGTGGCTGCGCCGCCCGAGATGAGCACCTTTCCGTCCTGCAACAGCACCGCCGCGTGCCAGAATCGCCTCTCCGTCATCTGACCGGCAACTTCGAAACCCTTCAGATCGCTCGTGGCTTCCGGGGACGTGGGCACGGGATTGCCGCAGGCCATCAAGAGCAAAATAAAAACCAGCGCGGAACCTGTTTTTCCGGACATTCGACGTCCTTCCTCAGCGTCGTCAAAAAACAGCGATCAGCGGTCAGCATTCAGCCGTCAGCTTGAAGCAAGAAACCAACCAATTGACGTCGGCGCCGTGAAGCAGTGGGACAATCACGGGCGCAGACCTCTCCCCCCGGCCTGCCTGCGCCGAGTTCTGCTCGGCAGGCCGGGGGGAGAGGGGGAGAAAACCAGGACACCGCGAGGGAATCACAGTTCCCCCTTCCCCCGGGATGGGGACAGGGGGTAGGTAGGCCCTATCGCGAGATGACGAAGACCACGTCTTTCTCCGCCGTTTCGCCGCTGTTCATGTCGTTAATCGATACGTTGAGCGAATATCGCCCCGGGACCTGTTCATCCAGCGCGAGTTCGACGTATTCGTTCTCGCGAGCGGCCGTGCCCAGCTGCTCGTACGCGACGGCCAGCTCCTCGCGCCTTCCGGTTCCCCAACGGAACAGGCGGGAGATGTTTCCCGCCCCCCCGGCGCGATCTTTCGACGTGATGGTGTAGGAGACGTTGTAGCCGGTCTGTCCGAAATCGTCCTTCTCCAGGTTGTAGATCTCGTAATAGACGAACACGCTCTGGCCCTTCCTGTACGTTCGGGACGGCATTGGAACAACGTTCAGGCTTCCTTTTGTGAACTTGCTATCCACGTCGTCCGCGCCAACCCGCCAGGCCAGTTCCAGGTCGCTGATCTGCAGGCGATCTTCTCCGTAGGGTTCCACGACCACCTGCTGCTGATAGATGCCCATTCGTCCTCTCAGGCGGTCCTGCGACTTGACCTCCAGACGGTAGACGCCGGGCGGCAGAGCCAGCTTCAGGACGTCCGGCACGATAAGGCCCTCTCCGGCCCGGTTGCCGGCGGTTTCGTAGACCATCTCGTCCGATTGCCGGTAGACCGTGTCCAGCGACGACGAAATGAGCGCCGCATGGTGCGTCAGAACCTGCCGAGTGACATCCTCTGCCGCAACGTAATGCGCCGGGACGACGGGGACGCCGTAGTAGATTTCGAGAAGGCTGTTATCGTCCTCGCCCATGAAGTCGGCCAGCGAGTAGTGGAAATCGAGCGGCTGCGTCTCATGTCTCGGCGTATAGAAATCGGGCGTGGCCCGAGCCGCACGCCTGTAGACCGAGTGGGGCGCGTGCCTGCTTAGCGCAGCGGTTTCGCCTATGGATATATCTCCCTGGTTCGGCGGCATGGGCGCATAATCGTACGCCCCGGAACCAGTTTCGTCGGTAAATGTGATTTCGATGCCGCCGCCCGCGTCGGTATAGATCCAGGTCTCCCAGGGCACGGTGCTTCGATCTTCGTCGGTGGTAACCGGGTGATAGTCGCCGAATCCCAGGCTTTCGTCAAGGGGCAAGATGCCGATCTTCAAGGAATCGTCATTGACGAAGAAAGACTCGCTTCCTCCATCTTGATTGAGGTCGGCGTCGGCCGCCTCCGTACCGTCGTTCGTCATGCCGGCAATCTCACACGCCGATGGATCTGCGTTCTCTATTGTGAATTCTTTCAGTTCATACCAGGCGCCATCCAGCTGTTTGAGGCTGCGAACGGGATATACCGGGCCGACGAACGTGTGCGCGCGGACGTCGCCCTTGTAGATATTGAACGCGAGCCGCTCCTTGACCCGCTGTACTTTCAGGCTCTGCTTGAAGTTGGGATCGTCCGATCGGGACCGGTGGTCGGGTTCCCCGAATCGGACGTAGACGTCCCCCCTGGCGTCCCATGGTTGCCTGCCCTTCGAGAAATCCGTCAACGCGTGCCAGACCCTCCGGTAGTGTTCCAGCAGCCGCTCGTTCACGGCGGTGGACAGGTCCGGGTCCTTCCCATTCCAGAAACGACTCAAATAGGTCTCGGGATCGTCGGCCTCGCGATACTTCCTGAGTTCTTCGCTGGAAGCGACCAGCGATATATCTTCGTACAGTCCCCGTACATCCGGCGCAAGTTTGGCAATGTAGTCCTCGAAGAACGCCATGGCCATATCCGACTCTTCCTGTTCCATGGCGGAAATGGCGACAATGGGCATCAATTCGATGGCTTCGGGGTACTTTCTCACAAAGTCCAGCAGGTGGTTCATAATCTTCGAATAGTCCCTCACCTTCAGATAGGCAACGCCCAGGCGCCGCTGCGCGTCCGCGTCTTCCGGGCGAAGCGCGAGGTACTTCGTATACCAGACAACGGCCTTTTCGAATTCCCAGGACAGGTTCAGGTAATAGTCCGCAATCATCAGATAGGCGTCCGCGTGGCCGGGATCCATCTTCAGGACCCGTTTCAGCTCCAGCTCCGCGTCGCGCTGTTTCATCTCATAACGGACTTTGGCCATCCGGAATCGCGCGTCCACAAAGTCCCGGTCCCTGACCAGCGCCTCTGTAAAGTGGTGAATCGCGAAGTGCCGCTGCATCGGCCACGTGGCGTAGAGCATTCCCAGGCCGTGGTGGGCAAGCGCTTTGCTTCCCAGGGCCATGGCGCGGTGAAACGCGTCCTTCGATTCCTCGAACCGCTCGAACGTCAGCAGGATGTGACCCAGCCTGATGTATGCATCGGGACCCTTCGGTTTCTGACGCGCGACGTTCCGATAGATCAGGCGTGCCCTTTCCAGTTCACCCGCATCCAGCGCCCGGCGACCGATCGCCGAGAGAGAATCCACCTGCTCCGCCGGTAAACGTGACACTCTCGTCCGATTCCCTGCCGGGCCATTGAGGCCGTAAATGTACTTTCCCCGGTGCCAGAAACAGGCCAGGGCCGGCGCACCGGCCAGCCCCTCGAGGCGATCGTGGTAGTCGCTGAGAAACCCGCGGCCCGAACTCGCCGGGCAGGAGAACAGGATATTGAGGACCGACATCCTGGCTTTCTCTTCAACCGGGTTCTCAGCATCTTCGGCAATCCTCCGGGCTGCCCAGCGATGCAGTTCACCAAGGTTCGTCAGTTCTCTGTTCCCGTGGACCCGCCTGAATTTCTGAATCAGACCCAGCATCCCCATCAAGCGCTCCTGACAGTGGTGGACGTCGGCCGGGTTCCTTTCGGTCCTGGTCCAGGTCTTGCAGACTTCCTGGTAGATTGCACAGCTTTTTTCTGACAATCCGTACATAGAGGCCCTGTCAGCGAGTTTCCCGAAGGCGCTCCGCGCGCTCTTGAACCTTTCTTTCGCATTCGCGACGTTTCCTCTGTGAAGCGCGTTCCTGCCCCTGATATACAGATCGAGCCCGATTCCGATCAGGCCCAGGGCGGAATCGATCGTGTCGGCCTCCCGCAGAGCCGCTTCACAATTCGATCCGAAAAAGGCTTCCGAATCTCTATATATCTTTTTTAATATGTCTCCGGGCGGTTCTGCTGGAACCATCTTCCCGGTTCCCACGTCCACACGGATCCATCCCGATCCATCCGCGGTCCGGCAGAATACAGCCTTCCCGTCGGGCGACCACGCGACCGGGCCGGTGACGTTGCCTTCGAACAGAAGCCTGACGCCGCCTCGATCGTCCACGGTCCAGAGAACCTGTCCGGATCTCGCGAACGGACTGCCCCGATACCCCAAGGCGGCCAGGGACCTGCCGTTGGGCGAGACCCCCATTTCGAGCGGTTGAAAGTCATCGGGCAGCGGCCACAATTCCTCACCGGCGCCGTCCGCACTCAACCGCCAGATTCTGTTGTTCGAAATCGGAAGCGAATATTCGCCGTAGAAATGCGACCCCCACGCTTCGCGCCGCAGGCTGCGCTCCAGGTAGACCAGTTCCGTCCCGTCCGGCGCAAAGTGCAGGGCGCCGGGTTCACCGGGATAGGCCCTCAGCTTTTCGGGTTTATCGTCTTTCGCCGAGACGATCCATATTTCCGTCAGCGAAACCGTCCCTTCGCCGCGTTGGACGGCGTAGGCGACGCGCCCGCCATCCGCCGAACGCGCGGCGATAACCCCGGCAGGCGCCGACCCGGCCACGCCCGGCATGATCAGGAAGCCGGTGGCGCCGATGAGGAGGATTTTCATCCAATTCATAAAGAAATCCGGAATCTGAACACTTGTCCTGCTCCTGGTTTTTCCTGCATCAGGTTTGGATCCTGTTCCTGGTTTCCAATCCTGTTATTACGGGGAGCACCGTATCGTTTACATCCTCCCACTCTTCTTTGGTGGGGCCTGGATGTCGACGATTTGTTTCTCCTGAGAATAAATGGAAGCTCACAACTGCTCTTCCTGATCACTGGCCACTGCCCACTATTTACTGCTCCTGGTGATAATCCTGCTCAATCCTGCAAATCCTGATCCTACTGCGCGAGGATGAAACTGGCCTTCTTCTGTGCCAACTCGCCACTCTGCATATCGATGACGGTGACGTTCAGATTGTATTTGCCCGCGGGGCGGTTTTCCAGCTCGAGTTCCACGTATTCGACTTCCATGTTATCCTCGCCCACCATCTCGTACGTCACTTCCAGCTCTTCACGCTTGCCCTTCTTCCACCTTATAAGGCTGGTGATGATACCCAGGGGGCTGAAGCCGCCCTTCTTCGTGACGGTGTAGGATACCTGGTAGTTCGTCTGCCCGAAATCGTCCTTCGTCAGGTTATAGATTTCGTAGTAGACGAATACATTCTGTCCTACCCTGTAGGTCCGCGTCGGCATCGGAATGACCCACAGTGTGCCCTTGTTGAATTTATCCTCCTCCTTGCGGCTGGATATCCGCCACGCCAGTTCCAGGTCGCTCACCTGGAGACTGTGCCGTTCATAGGACTCGATTTCAATGTCCTGACGATACCGCCCGTGCTGAACGGACAGATTGTCCTTTATCTTCACTTCCATCCTGTAACGCCCGGGGGGCACGTCCAACCGCGCGAGGTCCGGCACGAACGCGCTGCGTTCCGCGGTCACGTCCCCCTTGGCCGCGAATTGTACCTTGTCCTCGCTCCGGTAGACCGCTCCGGTTGCCGGATTCCGTAGCGCCACGGTCCGGTCGACCATAATTTCCGTCCGGTCGTCATCGATCATATAGTGCCCCTGGCGCCGCGGTATCCCCACGTAGACCTCCAGCGCGGTCCGGAAATCCCTTTCACTCCTGAAGTCAGCCGAGTTGAAATAGAATTCCATCGGTAGCGTGTTTTTCGGCCGCACGAAGTAGTTCGGATGCGCCGCGGCGGCCATGCGGTAGATATTGCGGGGGCTGTAGCGGGTAAACATGGCCAGCCGGCGGGCGGGAATCCCGGCATCCAGCGGTTCAGGCGCATAGTTGTAGTTTCCGTTGCTGAACTCGTCGGTGAAGGTAATCTCGATGCCGCTGCCCACGTCGACGTACGTCCACGTTTCCCACGGGACCATCGAGCCGTCGTAGGTCGCCGTGACCGGTCTGTAGGACCCCCCCGGACCCCTGCCGCCCAGGCTGCGCACGGGGTAGACCGGACCGACGAACGTTGAGCTGGCGCCGCGAAGGCCGATTCCACGGCGCGGCGGGCGCGCAGCCCCGTAGAGCGTCCTGGAAAGACGTTCCTTGACCCGCTGAACCGCCATGGATTGCTGGAAGTTCAACTCTTTGGAGGTGGAGCGGTGATCGGGTTCGCCGAAGCGGATGTAGACCTCGCCGCGCTGGTCCCAGGGCTCCCTGCCTTCGGAGAAATTCTGCATGGCGAACGACACCCGCCGATAATGCTCCAGGAGGCGCTCGTTGGCGGCCGTGGTCAGGTCCGGGTCCTGGTCCGCCCAGAACTTCCTCACAAAGTCCCATTGTTCTTCCGGCGGTGTCTGTTCGAAGGCCGCCAGCGTCTCCTTGGGCGCAACCAGCCGGATATCGTGGTAGTGCCCCTTCTCGGCCGCATCGGCCCCTTCGAGAAAGTCTCTGAAGAAGGCGGCGGCCCTGTCGTACGCCTCCAGCTTCATGCAGGCCTGGGCGAGGATTGGCAAGACCTGGTCGTCGTCCGGATTCTGTACGGCGTAATCCTCCAGGACTTCCAGGATGCGGCCGTAGTCCTTCGTTCTCAGGTAAATCGATCCCAGCCGCTTGCGCCCCTCCGGGTCGCCGGGCCGCAAGCCCATATACTTCGCATAGTAGAGCGCGGCTTTCTCGTAGTTTTTCTCGAATTCCTCCACCCATTTCCCCATCAGAAGATAGGCGGGCGCGTAGCGGGGGTCAATTGCCAGTACTTTTTTGACTTCCCGCCGTACGTCGTGTTCGTCCAGTTTGTACCGGATATCGGCAATATTGAACCTTGCTTCCACGTGGCGCCGGTCGTACTGGAGGGCTTTCTGGAAATAGCGGATGGCGTCGTAATTTCCCCTGGGCCACTTGCGGAAGGTGAGACCCAGGCCGAAGTAGGCCTCGGCCAGCGTGTGGTCGCATTCGATCGCGCGTTCGAATGACTTGACGGCGCGCTCCAGCCTCTCCGCCTCCAGATAGGCGAACCCGAGCCTGCTGTGCCCGCGGGCGTAATCCTGAGCCACGCCGGCCAGGATTTCAAGGGTGGAGATCGCCCGCAGCGGCTCATGCGGGGTGAGTTCAGTGCCGAGGTAGAGGAGGGAGTCGATCTGCGCCTTGCCCACGCGCCGGTCGACGGTGCGATATCCCGCGCTGCTGCGGACGGCTTCAACCAGGGTACCGTCGTGGAAGAAACTGGTGACAACGGCTTCGCCGTCCTCGGCTTCCGGGCGGTATCCGTGCGTGTAGCTGATCCGGCGGCCTTTTTCAGGGTCTATCGCCGAGCGAAACAGGGTCTTCAGAACGGTCGAGTCCGCCGGTGTGAGCGTATGGGTTTCAATCCAGTCCCTGAGCGTCGCCAGGTCGGTCGGCCGCTGGTTTTCGTGGGCATTCTCGTATGCATGGAGGGCGTCGCCAATGACGGTCAGATGGTCCCGGCAGACCCAGCGGGCGCCGGGCGTTGCTGCGGCTTGCGGCGCCATCGCGGCCAGCGCCCCCGCGTAGGACAGGACCGGCTCTTCGTAGAGCCCGTACTCTTCAAATCTGAGAGGCAGGGCCGCCCACGCCCGGGAGGCTTTCCGGTAACGCTTTACCGCCGATCGGAATTCCCAGCGGTGCACGGTGGTGTAGGCCAGGGCCGAGGCGTTGAATGCCGTCGCAACGCCCCACAGCACGGCCTTGGCGGCCGAACTCGGGCGCGGCGCGTTTCGGGTCGCCACGACCGGCGGCGTTACCGGTTCCGCCTCGAAGTCCGTCTTCGAACGCGCGATCGATCCGTCCAGAACGGAGATCTCCCAGACACCCGATTCGACCAGCGGCAAGGACCTGTTCGGGAGCATGGTAAGCGTATGCAGGGGGACCTTTAAGGCAGTCTCCTGAAAGCGAAGACGTTCCCCGTACGCAACCCACGCCAGTCGCCCTGGCTGGCCGGGAAAGGTGCCGAGGTGGCGAGGCTGGCTTCCACGGGTTTCGACCCATATTTCGGTTATGGCGGAGGAACCGGTTTCCAGCCCGATCGCCCACGCGGTATGCCCCCCGCTGGAGACCGATATCGCGGTTTGACGAACTTCCGCATCGAGGCCCCGGGAGGGGAAGAATGCGAACACGGCCGCGGTCGAAAACAGGATCAACGCCTGGCGTCTCGCACGCACGGATTGGCTACGCGGTCTCATGGCCTGAACCTCACCTGGATCGAACAGTCGTGTTGCCGCTGTTCCGCTTCTTCGCCGTACCCCGTTCCGATTCAGCATGTTATGCGATTTTTCACAGCGGAGCAAGCATTTCCCGAAACGTGATCTTCCAGAATGTCATTCTGAGCGCTACGAAGAATCTCCCGTCGTCTCTCTTGTCCGTAACGCAACAACGCGCTAAGCACATTTGCGCGGACACATCAATGGCATGACGCGATGCGGGCAGACAGGAATGTCTGCCTGCCTCCCGTTACGGCTTGTAGACCAGCACTTCATCCGTCGAAACCAGATCCTTCAGGCCGCCGGAAAACATGACCCGGCCGTCGCTGAGCGGCGTAACGGTATACAGGATGCGATTCTGACCAATGCTGTGTCCCGTACGTAAGGCAGTACCTGTGGCCGGATCATAAATCGCCGCGTCTCTGCCGGACAGGATAAACACCTTGCCTGTTGGCAAAAGAAACGCGGCATCGACGGACGGCAGTCCCGTGTCGCCTGCCGGCGCGAACGTCTCCGTCGCGGGGTCGAAAAATTCGGCCGACGTCACATACTGCACGTCCTCCGAAACGACGTCGTCCCTGCGCCCGCCAATAATCAACACCCGTCCGTCCTGCAGCAGCATCGCTTTGTGCCGCCATCGCTCGTTATTCAAATCGCCGGCACGTGTAAAGTCACCGGTCGAAGGATCGAAGATTTCACAGATCCTGACCATTTCGGCGCCATTCGTTCCACCTGCGATCAAAACACGCCCGTCTGACAGCAGGGTCGCCGTGTGGGCGCTACGGGAAGCGATCATCCTCTTGATCGACGAAAACACTCCCGTGTCCTGGTTGAAAATGGCCGCGTTGCCCTGTCCGTCCGATATGAAGACATCACCATTGAGGAGGAGCGTCAGGTTGTTGCCGGGTCCGAACGACGGAATGGATGATGCGGCCGTGAATTTCCCTGTTCCCGGATCGAATAATTCGACCGGATGATTGCCCAAACCCATAATCGCGACCCGACCGTCCTGCAACAGGATTGCCGTGTCCTGCGTGCGGGCCTGCGACATCGTTCCCGTTGTCGACGATTTTCCACTTTCAAGATCGAACAGTTCCGCGCTGTCGTGGTTCATATTCGCCTGCGAATGGCCTGGTCGATCCGTTTCGGTACCCCCCGGCGATGAGCACCCGGCCGTTCTTCAATTGCACCGCAACGTGCCAGAACCGCGATATGGTCATCCTCCCAACGACTTCAAACCCTCCGGGATCGCCCTGAGGATCCGAGGGCGTCGGCGAATCGGCGCCACAAGCGAGGAGACATAGGAAAACCGCCAGTACAATCGGAAATCTCCTGGACATCGCATTCCCCTTCTCACTCAATCACGCGGAACAACACACCGCGCGACACCACCTCATCGCTATGCACATCTCTAATCCGCACCGACAGGCGATGCACACCGGCAGCGATGGGCCGACCAATTGGGATCCCATCCGGTGACCTCGCCAGATGCCGCGGCGACACGCTGAATGGAGCAGGCTGTTCCGTTGCGTTAAAATGCCAGATTCAATGGTCTATCGAATCGCAAACGATACCGCCGACGTTGCTTTGCTGCCTGCGATCTCATCCGATACGTTGACGATCAACAACTGGCGCCCCGGGTCCGTATTCGACATATTCAGTTCCAGGTAACCGTGCTCGTCGGCTTTGTCTCCCTCGTGCGCGTATTCCACGCTCACAACCTCCGCTTTCCTGTCAATGCCGACCAACCTTCCGACCGCCTTCAATGTTCTGACCGCAATATTTCCCCTATTGAGCGAATGCAGGTCGTACGATACGCGATACTTTGTCCGGCCGAATTCATCCTTTTCCAGGTTATATACCTCATAATAGACGAACACGGGCTGCACAGACAGATAGAAGAGGCTCGGATTGGGCACGACTTCGATCTTTCCTTTTGCAAATTTACTTCCGCGGCTGGGGCGGATCAGCGCCGCCATTTCGATATCGCTCAACCTGAGTGAATCGTCGCCGAATGCGGATAGAATCACCTCCCGGTTATAAACCTGGGATTTGTCCGACGACGCGTCAAGAATCTGGACCGACAGCCGGTAGGTACCCGGCGCCACCGAAAGCCGGTCCATCTCCGGTACAAATGCGAGTTGCGTGGTGTCCACCGTTCCCGACGCGTATAACTCCATATCCTCACTCGACCGATACACCGGCACGTTGTCCTCGTCGTACAGCACCAGGCCTCGTTTCAGGTAAGCCGTGTGCCTCCCATCCGATGCCGCCGAATAGCTCAGGTCTCGCGTTGGAATGCCGAAATAGACCTCCAGCGCGGGTCCTCCCTTGCCCTTGAACCTTGCCACGTCGAAAAAGAAGTCCAGCGGCGCCGTAGCGAAATCCTGCTCGTACACCTCCGGCGTCTTGCGCGCCACGCGATGCATCACGATACCGGGATTCATCCGTTGCCAGATCAGATTCGACCTGGTCGCGGTATCGACCGAAGGATTGAGGTTTATGGTTGTTGGTTCGTCGGTCAACAACGCGGTACCGGGATTTCGCCCCGTGATCTCGTCCACCCAGACCAGAGCGCCGGCATGCGGCATTTCTGCGTACTTGTAAGGACCCGGCGTGTACTCCTGTGCGAACGTGACTTCAACGCCGCCCCCGACTCTCGTGTAGATCCAATATTCCCAGACCCCTCGAACCGGGTAGACCGGATAACCCAGAATAGTGGATAAAGTCTCCTGGTCATCCATGCCTCTCTCAGTGCCTCCGTCCATATCCCTGTAAAAGGTGACCATGCGCCGACTCAGAAGGAGGTGCGCCAGGGCTTCCCCGGCCTGGTTCATCAGCCGGTCCTTCACCGCCAGAACCCCGGGATCGGTCTCAAAGCGGATGTTCTCGGATGAGCTGATATGGGCAGGTCTGCCGTAACGCACGTACACCTCCCCACGCACGTCCCAGGGATACTTGTGCTCGCCGAAATGCTCCCGCGCATACGCGACTCGGCGACAGTGCTCGATCCATCGCTCGTTGGCCGGCGTTACCGGCGCAGGGTCGCGTCCGGCCCAGAACGCTTCCGATAGCGCCTTTCGATCCCCTTCAGACGCGGCCTCGAAACGCGCGAGTTCGTCGCCGATCGCCACCAGACTCAAGTCGTAATACACCGCCTGTTCTTCCGGCGTCAGCCCCTCGACGTAGGCGTCCAGCGGCGCGTCCGCAAGGTCGTGGTCTCTGGCGGTCTGATGCACCTCCGCCATTTCCAGCAGCGCCCGCCGTTGATAGGCATTCGGCGTAACCGCAACCGGCTTCAGCTGGGTCAGCGCCTCGTCCGTCCGCCCGGACTCCTTCAATGTCCGGCCGAGATACGTCCGCGCGCCGAAGTGTTGGGGATTCACCTCAAGCTGCCGCCGGTACGCCGCTTCCGCCTTCTGAGCGTTCCGATACCTGCCCGCCTCGCCATACGTATGGATCCGCCCGATCTGAAACCATGCATCCGGATGCCGGGGATCCACTTTCACCAACTTCTGATAGGTATCCAGTTCCTTGGTATCGCCAATCGTCCGGTAAACCTGTGCGAGGTTGACGTAGGCCTCGATATATCCGCGGTCCGCCTGGTACGCGCTCCGGAAATACCTGATCGCCCAATCCAGCATCCTGTCCGTATTCCGGAATACCAGGCCCAGTCCGTTCAGCGCCGGCGCGTAGTTCTTCCGCTTTCGGAGCGCCTGGCGAAACGCTTTCTCCGCCGCCTTCAGGTCGCCTCTCTTAAGGTGCACGTGGCCCAGCCCCACGTAAGAGGGGAGATGGTCTTTGTTCAGCGTGATTGCGCGCTCAAATCGAGCAGCCTCGGCGGCCAGTGAATCCCGTTCTGCAAGTTCGATGACCTTTTTATAGAGGGAGTCAATTCTGCCGGCATTTTCTTTCGACAAAGCATGCACAGGCGCTTTGGGCGCACACGGGACGATAGCGATTGCGACAGCGGGCAGCCACAACATAACTGATTTCATGCAGAGGCCCTTCTGAGCGAAGGAGAACGCGAGACGCAGCATCGCGGATAAGAGTGGAAGACCTGGGTCAATGAACGCACACGGGCTCTTCATTCGCCAACCCGTCCTTCCCAAAAGACACGGGCCAGGCGCCATGGGTTCAAAAAAAGCCCGGACACCCTGTCTTCCGGACTCGTTTCGCGCCTGGGCGATGAACTCTGGGTAACCGGGGGTTATGTCACGTCGTTGCGCAACATCGTTCCTGCTCCCTGGCGAGCGTGCAGCAAACTGACAGTTCGCTCTACCAGATCAAGCGTACTCATCACTGAATCGCGCTCCGTTGCATCGTAGGGACACCCCTTGTGGGCCTGCCTGCCAAAGCGTCACTGGCAGGCGCAGGCAGGCCCCACCCTAACAACGGCATCACACCGGATCGGACGCGGCATTTCCATAATGCGCCTGCAAAGCCCGTTCCATAGCTTCAATTTCCTCATCCGCAAGACGGCCAAAATGGCTGGCTCGTTTTCGTGCGGAGAGGCGGCCGCTGTTCTGAATACAGAAGCGAACGAAGAGATCGATCTGTCGATCCGGCATATCGACGATGTTCTGTATCGCTTGTTTGGTCGCATCGAAGTTTTGCAGAAAGGAAAGTTCGCTGGAAAGTTCGGTATCGATCGTCCGACCGATAAATCGAAAAAGCGCCTCCGCCTGGGGGGTCAGGTCGATGTAACGGTACCAGACAGCCGTCTCGTTGTGCACAGCCAGCCTTCCGTGCTGGTCGATCGTATATTCCACCAGCGGCATGAGATTCCGTGAGAACGCGCTTAGTGAAGCGTCATAGTCGGCTGGATTCTTCAACATGAACGCTGAAATGGGAAACATGACGCTTTCGGGAGTAAAGCCTCGACGCGCAAGAATATTGTGGATCAAAAACCGGTGGATTCGACCGTTGCCATCCTCGAAGGGGTGAAGAAAGACGAACCCGTAGGCGATGGCGGCAGCCTGAATCACGGGCGAAACGTGACCGGATTCCATGCGGCTGTGCGCGGTCATCAGGCCTTCCATCAGGTGGGCCAGATCGTCGGGCTTCGGGGCCACAAAGTGGACATGCTCGCGCTGCCAGGCCACGCTTTGACCGACGTAATTCTGCGTGATTCGATAGTCGTTGTCGCGGAACCGGGCGTCGACGATGCGGTTCTGCAACTCGACCAGCCGTGGTTTTCGACAAAAATCCTCCTGCTCAGCCAATTGGAGCAGGGCCACGAAGCGTTCGGTTCGCGTGGAGGTCGGGTTGATTCGCTCGATTTCAAATGAGGATTTCGTTTCCTTTGTATACAGATAACTCAATGCGCGCTTCAACAATTCAGGCGAGTAGCGAGAGACCACTTGCCGGCATCTTCTGTGCAACCGGTCCATTTCCACGTTGCGAAGGGTGTCGGTACGACGAATTGTCGGACAGAATCGCGGTTCACCCGGCAGGTTGTCATTGATCCGTTGACGGCGGACCGGCCGACCCGGCTTCACTGTAAAATAGGCATCCGGATTGAGGAGGTGGATGTAGTTTCCACGCTTCAGGTCAACCAGCGGGAGTGTCCTTCCGGTCAGGAATTCATACAGAAACCACAATCGTCTGGCATACTTGCCGGTCGGTTTGGAGCGGAAGTATTCGAGAAGCTTGTCCTCTGGAATTGCCTCGAACAACGCGGCGAGAATCGCGAGATTTGTGCCGTCGTATTTGAGAGCGAATCTCAGATGGTCGACCGGTGCGTTTCCGGGCCAGTAACGGGGTGGATAGACTTCCGTTACGGCGTCTCCATGGTAATCGATCCTGCGGGTTCCGCTTGTGGCCACGAGGGACGTGTGCCAATTCGGAATGACGTCAAGATCGTACTGCTCTATCAGAGCGGCATACCCCGCCAGTCTGTGTTTTACTTGAATTCGATCTTGTTCAGCCATTGTGCATCCTGGGAAAAGAGTTATCGCCTGAGAATTATAGTTATATTTTGACAAAATTCAAGAAAAACAGTTATGTCCCTTTGATTCAAAAAAACCAGAACTCAGTAGAGTCGAGATGTGGCGCGGTGGTTTAGGAGTGGCCTATCTGTTTCCGCCCCTTTCGTCTGGCGGTGCCTCAATAGCCGCTCCGTGCTCCGTTTCCACGTCCCGCTCATCGAACCGGACGTGCGGATTTACCGCATCCGGCTCTCGGACAAGGAGTCATGCGTTCGCCCACGGAAGGTTGCGCGCCTGTACTTCCAGCCGGGTCAGGCCCAACGTGTTGTAGAGGACCTGGTCATGGAAGCGTGACCTTCCCTTTCCCGGTATTCGGTACTTGTTGCACAACCACCAGCGGAGCCGTTTCCGGGTGTGGCTGTCCACACTCCGATAGGCTTTGCTGGCCAGACCAAGACGGAAGTAGTTGCCCCACCCTGCCAGCTTTCGGTTCAGGTGGGCAATCCGTTCTTGATGGTCTTTCAGCAACCACCGTCGCGCCGTTGCCTCGCTGATGGCCCGGCAGATGTGCCGGATGGCCTTCTTTGACGGGCGCGTGCCGATATAGGCCTTTCCCGTCTTTGGCGAGTAACAGCGGCCGATGGTGTAGCCCAGAAAGTCAAATCGTCCTTCCGGGAGCGTGCATATGCCCGTCTTCTGCTCGTTCACCGTCAACTTAAGCGCTTTCATGATGGATCGCATCGCACGCATCGCTTCTTCTGCACTGCCGCGACAGCAGATCACAAAATCATCCGCGTAGTTGACAATATGAGCCTCCAGACGTTGCTGATGTCCCCGAAATTTCCATCCCAGAATGAACCGCCGCATATACAGGTTCGCCAACAGCGGGGAGATTGGGGCGCCTTGCGGTGTCCCCCTTCCCTGATCCTTGTTCGGCGTCGCTCGACGTTTGCGGCCCCGCTTGTCGGTCTCCTCAATCGGCGCGGTCAGCCACAGCTTGATCAGGCGCAGCATTCGCCCGTCACTGATGCGTCGCGCCACCGATTTCATCAACTCGGCATGCGGGATCGTGTCGAAGTAGCCGCTCAAGTCGGCGTCGATCACCTGCGTATGGCCGCGGCTCACCAGACTGTGAACCGCATTGATGGCGTCGTGCGCACTCCGTTTCGGGCGATACGCATACTGTTCCGCTGGCAGGTCCGCCTCAAAGATCGGCTCCAAGACCAGCATCGCCGCGGTTTGCACCACCCGATCCTTCACCGTCGGGATGCCCAACGGCCTTTGCTTCCCGTTCGGCTTGGGGATATATACCCGACGGATCGGAGACACCCGATACGATTTGCTCCTTACGGCTTCCGACAGTTCGCCTAACCACCGCTTTTGCCCGTATGACTCGATATCCGCAAACGTCTCGCCGTCCACGCCCGCCGCGCCGCCGTTGGCCTTGCAGCAGCGGTACGCATAAAGCAGGATGTCCTCGCGATACACTTTGTCATACAGCGCGTAGAATCGGTAGCCGGGCGATTCCTTCGCTTTGGCATGCAACGTCTTCCGCAACTTCCGAACCTTCTCCGGAGGTCTTAGGCTCATACCAATCTCCAGGCTCTCGCTCCTTTGACGTTGCCCTTGAACCAAGGCCCCTTCCCTCCACCGGCATTACCCGGCTTCCCGGGTACTACGGGCCTCTCCGCCACCCCACACGGCCCGGCCTGACCCTCACGGGCGTCCGGTTGGTGTCTATACACCACCGAGGGGGGCTTCCCGTGTTGCGTCGGAACTCCTTGTATACGTGCCTTCGCCATTACCCCGGCGGGACCGTTGGATGCGCGCGTTGCTCTCTTTTTCCAACGACGGCGGCCTTCCCCGATCCATGGGCGGGTCGGCTCCCGCATTACCTTTTTCGAGGCCTGCTCAGCGTTCACTCACGTTTCGGCCCGCATACTCGCCAGGTCGCCTTGCGACCCTCTACACCGGAGGCTTCGGAGATGTCGTTGCCTACGTCCCCGCTCCGGTTGCTACCGACCGCAGCAACATTTGTCGGGTGGGACTCTCACCCACTGAAGTTCCGCGCCTTTTCACGGCGCACCATGGATAAACAGGATGGACAGGATGAAAACCGAAAAGCAAGACAAGCTCACGAAAAAACGAACATCAGAAACTACGAAACACGCGAAACACACGAAAAAAACACGAAGAAAACCGATCAGGATTTGCAGGATTAGCCTTGATTCGTAGTTCTTCGGGAACGATAATTCAAATAAACGCAGGCGAATAAAGGCGATTTGACGTCCGATTTCCACGAACCTTCAGGTCACTGGACGTGAACGGAATAAACGTCGTTCCGGACGACCTTTTTGGGTCCGTTTCGCAACGATACCCTTTGTGTCTTTTGTGCTTTTTGTGGCTAATTTAACGGTTGTCTTTTTTCGAATTGAGGTTAGAACCCAGGAGCAGGATGAAAACCGAAAAGCAAGACAAGCTCACGAAAAAACGAACATCAGAAACTACGAAACACGCGAAAAAAACACGAAGAAAACCGATCAGGATTTACAGGATTTGCAGGATTAGAAACCAGGAGCAGGATAAAAACCAATAAGCGCGACAAAGGCGCCAGAAAACGAACATCAGAAACTACGAAACACGCGAAACACACGAAAGATCCGTGGCTGACCCCATAAATTCACAAAACAGTTGTCATGCCCCTTTGGGGCACCCATAATGATGAAAATGGTTGCGTCAACAGACTTGTGTGGTAGGTTGTTGGCCACCATAACCCTTGGCTGGTCGAAGGTCGTTTTGTAGATGGTGCTATGAGCCTGAAAAACAGTTGGACCTGGGTATCTGGAGGTATCCATTATTGTCGCCCCCTGTAAAGGGAGAGCCCGCCAAGTAGACTCTTATCCCAGCAGATACCCGACCAGCCGGATCAGACACAGGAGGCCTGCGATGCATGTCATCTACCCTTGTTGCGCTGGTTTGGATGTCCACAAAAAGACGGTCGTTGCCTGCCGGATGAAGGCCGAAGGGTCAAAGCCGAGCCGGCGAGAGGTAAAGACCTTCTCCACAATGACCCGGCAGTTGCTGGCGTTGAGCGATTGGCTTTCTCAGTGGGGCTGCACCCACGTGGCGATGGAAAGCACCGGCGAGTATTGGAAGCCCATCTTCAACGTGCTGGAAGCCAACTTTGAAGTCTTGCTGGTCAATGCGCAGCACGTCAAACAGGTGCCAGGACGCAAGACCGATGTCCGGGATGCTGAGTGGCTGGCCGGGCTGCTGCAACACGGCTTGCTCAAAGCGAGCTTTATCCCCCCTGCCCTCCAGCGGGATTTGCGTGATCTGACGCGGTATCGCACCACATTGGTGCAGGAGCGCACCCGGGTGATCAATCGGGTGCAGAAGGCTTTGGAGGGCGCCAACATCAAGCTGTCCAGTGTGGCCAGCGATACGCTGGGCGTGTCGGGTCGGGCCATACTAAAAGGGCTCATCCAAGGCCAGGAAGATCCAGCAGCGTTAGCGGAGTTGGCCAAGGGCCGCTTGCGCAACAAGAAGGCCGACCTAGAGCAGGCGCTGACCGGCTTTTTCCGACCCCACCATCGCTTTTTGTTGAGCCACTTGCTGGTGCATCTGGACTTTCTGGAAACACAACTTTCTCAGCTGTCCGACCAGATCGCTCAACACATTGAGGCGATGGGTGTGCCCCCAAAAGACCCGCAGCCTCCTTCGGGCGGTTCGCCCAAGCCTGCGCAGTCACCAACCGCCGCCTCGTCCAAGCCTGCGCAAGCTTCTCGGCTCCTTCCCAATCAGGCCATGGCCTTGTGGGATACGATTCCTGGCGTCAACCAGACCGTGGCCGAGGTTATGGTGGCCGAAATGGGCGTGGATATGGGCCGCTTCCCCACCCACCGGCATCTGGCCTCCTGGGTCGGCTTAGCGCCTGGAAACCATGAAAGCGCAGGGAAACGTCAATCGGGGCGCACCACCAAAGGCAATCCTGCGTTGCGTCTTGCCCTCGTCCAGGCGGCCTGGGCGGCCTCGCGCACCAAAGACACTTATCTGTCCGCTCTCTATCGTCGGTTGGCCGCACGACGGGGCAAGAAACGCGCCTTGGTGGCAGTGGCTCATTCCATTCTCACAGCCGCCTATCATATGGCCTGTCACACACAACCCTATCAAGATCCGGGCAGCAACTATTTCGATCAGCGCAAGAAACACGACGTTGTCTCTCGGCTCTCCCATCGCCTGGAAAAGTTGGGGTACAACGTTGCGCTTACGCTACAAGCTGCTTAAATAAAAGAAAAACAACAGGATTCTTCGAAATCTGAAAGGTTATTTTCTAAGTAGAACTTATATGGATAGACGGGATGGACAGGATGAAAACCAAGAGGCACGAAAAATGAACATCGAAAACTACGAAATACGCGAAAAAACACGAGGAAAACCGATCAGGATTTACAGGATTAGAAACCAGGAGCAGGGCAAATGCTCACTCTTGCAGGCAACAGCGATGAGTCCATCCACCCTGAAACCCCAACGTTTGCCGGCCAGACCGATTTCGGATTCTTAATGGATTTCGTTACAATCTCCACTGATGTTATTGAAAATCAACCGATTATATAACAAACCCACCGGTTTTCATGACTATTTCGGGCTAAACACATCTGCGCGGACACATCGCCGGCATGACGCGATGCGGGCAGACAGGAATGTCTGCCCGCCTGCCGCCTGCCTGCGCCGCTGCGCTTCCCGCGGCAGGCAGGCGCCCGGCCTCCCGCTACGGAGACAATCGACCGGCTTGTCATTCTGAGCGGAGCGAAGAGCCTCCCGTCTTCTTCTCGATTGTCCGTAACGCAACAACAGGGAATCGGCAACTGTCAATCCCTACACTTCACTCGACCACCCGGAACACCACGTGCCGTTCAGCGATTTGTCCCGTGTAGAGATCCTTCACGCTAACGATCAGCTTGTGGAAACCGGCGGGGGTATCGCTGGATTCAATCTGCAGGAAGGTGAAGTCATTCGTCTGATCTCCCTGGTATCGCGCCGTGACCGTCGTCTCGGTGCCTTCCCTTGAACGGGGCGTATTCCGGATCTCCTCGGAGATTTTGTTTCGTTCCGGAAGGATGTACCTCACACGATACCTGACGGACTCTTGAATCCCATCCCGCCAGATGTCGCCCTCGCTTTCAATTACAGGTTCCTCGATGATGGTCCGGACCTCCACCCTGGCGGCGGCGCCCGGCGCGTCCAGGGCGGCGAAGCGTTCGGGAAGGATTTCTTCACGGTCCGGCCGGGTCAGCCGATAGGAAATCCGATATTTTGTTCGGCCGAATCTGTCTTTCCTGAGGTTGTAGATCTCGAGATAGATGAAGACGGGCTCGGATCGGCCGAAGGTGTGAAGCGGGTTGGGTGTGACAAGCAGATCGTCGCGGCCTTCGGGGAACGCGGTTTTCGGCCGGATCCGGGAGGCCAGCAGCAGATCGCTCATCACGAGCAACGAATCGTGCGATCCGAATGTTCGCAATTCCCGGAAGGTCCCAATGGATCCCGTACCGCGGTCCCTGATCTCCACAACAAGACGATGTTGCCGCGGGGCGACTCGCAGCGTCCGGTATGACACGACGTGGTTGCGCCGCAGACTGTCGCTCTTTGTATCAGTCCCGGTGTCGAATTCAGGCCACTGCATGGTGACGTCCATCTTCTTCCGGTAGACCTCGTCCCACTGCTCGTCGAACAGAAACACCCCGTCCTCCAGGTTCAGAAGGCCCTCAGGCTCGTTCACCTGCACCCGCGACTTCGGAATGGCATAGGCGAACTCCACGCGAATACTGTCGCGCTCCTGAAAGGCGGCGATCTGCCGGGGTATCCGGTATTTCCGGTCACGATAGGGGTCGATGAACCGCTGCGGCGTATCGCGAAACACATGCCGGGAGGGCGGCGAAGGCCGGTTCTGCAGTACCATTCGATTCTTACCCGAATAAAAGTCGCCCAGGTCATCCCTCCATTGTGTGATGTCGTACATATCCCGACCGTCCGTTACCCGGACATTTGCCAACTGCCCGCCCATGCTCCCTCCGCCGGCTTTCCCGAGACCGAACCGCCATCCGTCCATCCCGTCGCTGCTTATAAATGAGATTCTAAACGTCTCATAAAACCAGGTCTTCGCCCTGCCCGTGGAAACTCGCTTAATAAACCGTCCAAACTTGATGAAGGTCTTGCCCGTGTCCGTCCGCCATCCTGCAATTTCCTTGAAAGGCCGGCTGTACCTCAGGTTGGCGTACGCCACGCGGCCAAAATGCGCCATCTTCCGCTCGTTGAACGACGTCAGAAACAGCGGATCATGCCCGCGCCAGAAACGGTCGCGCGCGACATCCGGCCAACCGTCACCTCCGTTGTCGGCATACGCGATCGCCTCCGCCATGCGCTTCCGGTCCTCTGCCGACGCAAGAATATCCACGGCCTCGATCATGGCGCGCTCATCGTTGCTCATCCGCTCCAGGGCAAGCGTGTAAAGGCTGTCCGCCGCGTCCATTTCACCCAGCATCTGGTACCCCAGACCGCAGAACATGAACGCATCCTTGTCCTCGGGCGCCTGTTCCAGAAATCGCTTGAAGACCAGGATCATCTCTTCCGGCTGTCCGGTCTCATAATGCAGGAGTCCAAGCTGGTAATACGGGCCTCGAAGACCGGGGTCCGCATCAATGCTCTGCTGAAAGTGCGTCCTTGCCCGCTCGAGGTCCTGCATGGCGAAATTCTTCCAGTAGAACATCCTTCCCAGGTTTTTGTCGATATAGATGAAGGGGTCCTGCCTGTCGATATAGCGTAGATAATCCTGCGCTGCATAATACCCGGCCCAGTACGACGCCTCGGCGTTCTCCGGCTCCGTGTCCGCCAATTTCTCATAGTGCCGAACGGCATGCCACCAGAACCCCTGTTTGCCGAGCAATTCGCCCAGCGTCATCTGATAGTCCGTGTTCTCAGGATCGAGCCGCATCGCCTGCTTCAGCGCCTTGCGTGCGCTCTGGCGCGTGAGCGGCGTGTTCATTTCCATGTACAGCCTGGCGATCTCATAGTGCGCGGGCGCGAATTCCCAGTCCAGCTTCAGTGCGTCCTCAAATGCCTTTATACTCACCTCTGCCGACACTTCGCCAACCTGCGCCATTGCCTCACGATAAAGCGAATCTGTCCTGGCATCCTTCACCCCGGCGCGTACTTCGCCGGCCGCCAGCATCACCAGCGCCAGGACCACCAGGTGTCTCATCGCTTTGACCCTCCGGCGTCACGTCGGTGAATTCAACCGCGGGTTGTGGCAGTCTAATCGATCACCCGGAACAACGCCTCCCGCGCAGCTTCCTGACCGGTATGCATGTCTTTCAGACGCACCGATAGGAGGTGTACGCCTGCAGGCACGTGGCTCAGGTCAATCTGCAGATACGTGAAGTCGTCCTCCCGGTCTCCCTCGTACCGCGCGGTGATCGTCGTCTCCACGCCCTCTTTGCTCCGACCCATCCTCTTGATCCGGCTGGCAAGTCTATCCTCTTCCGGAAACACAAACCTTGCCCTGTACGTCAACTCCTCTTTCCTCTTCGCATCGAAATAGTCCGGAACGACCTGTTGCTGCACCACCGGCAGACCCTGGCGCCGCTGTTCTTCTTCTTCCTCCTCCGAAACTCGTGGTGGACGGCGCATGCCCGACTCACGGGTCCTGGAGACACGAGACACTTCCAACTGCCTGCCGCCCTGGGGCAACCGTTGCGCGACGAACAGGTACGGGTCGATCTTTCTCTGTTCCGTGTTTCCGATCGTGTATGAGATCTCGTACTCCGTTCGACCGAATTCGTCCCGCTCCAGGTTGTATACTTCCAGGTAGATGAACGCAGGCTCGGAGCGATGGTAGGTCCGCAGCGGATTGGCCACAATGTCGAGGTCCGACCGTCCCTCCGGAAAAGGCGTTCTCGAATTGATCTGTGCGGCCAGCAACAGGTCGCTCATCGCCAGCGACGACCCCATCGCCTCGAATTCCCGGTGCTGTCGAAACGTGCCGATGGATCCTCGCCCGGCATCCCTCAATTCGCCAACATAGTGATACTTTCCCGGAGCTATCCTGAACGGCACCTGGATAACCAGATGATTATTCCGGAGGCTGTCCGAAACGGCATATCCGCTTGGCGTTAAACTCGGCCACTTCAGTTTGAAATCCGATCGCTTTCGATAGACCTCGTCCCAGCGCTCGTCGAAGAGAAATACGCCGTTTTCAATAGCAATGCTCCTGTCCGAATCCGAGACGGTCCCATTGTATCTGGGCAGCGCATAAGCCAGTTCCACGCGGAGGCTGTCTCCGTCCTTGAAACTCGCGACCTGATGAGGCACGCGGTATTTCATCCGGCCATAGGGATCGATATACCGCGTCCGGTCCGGCAAACGAGATGGAGAGAAGCCGTGGAATCCGTCGGATATCTGAAAATCAACCCGGAATCCCTCGTAGAACCACGTCTCTTTCTGCATGGACAAATGCCAGCGCATCGGCGGTGTTTGGCCGAAGGTGTAGGTGTAGTCTATCGGACCAGAACCGACCTCCGGTCGTTGCATCCTTCGGTCCAGATATCGTCCCAGTCGTATATACGCTCGGCCCATATCCGTCCGCCAGCCCTCAATGCCCTTTGACGGACGGCTGAACCGCAGATTCGCGTACGCGACCCGGCCGTAATGCTCCATGCGGCGTTCGTTGAATTCCGTCAGAAACAGGGGGTCCTGCCGCCGCCAGAATCGAACTCGCTCCGCACTGTCGACCCAGGGTTGATACGTGCCTCCGACCGTCTCCCCTTCGCGATGGAGGTCGTCCAGGTTCGCACGCTCCGCGTCCGGCACAATGCCCTCTACCGATTCCATCGCGGCACGCTCAGCCGGCGCCATTCTCTGAAGTGCTCGCGTATAGAACTCATGCGCCGATGTCTCGTCGCCCAGAGCCTGGTATCCGAGCCCGCAAAAGAGCAACGCATCCTTGTCGTCACGGGCGCGATCCAACAGCAGATTTGCCACCCGAATCAGTTCTACCGGCCGATTGGTCTCGAGGCAGGCAAGCCCCAGTTGGAAATACGCATCCTTGAATTGGGGATCTGCCTCGATGCACGTCTTCAAGTAGGTCACGGCTTCATTCAGTTCTTCAATGCCGAGTTCTCTTAACGAGTGCCTGGCACGCGAGCCGCCTTCTCTCCAGTCGATCGGCGACACCCTGCTTGTAAACTCCATGTCGTAATATTTCATGAAGTTCTTGATACCATGGTGACCGATCATGTAGGCCGCCCTCGGGTTTTCGGGATCAGCTTTCAACGCCTTCTTGTACTCTCTCACCGCATTGTGCCACGATCCCTGCGCCCACAGGATGTCCGCCTTCATCAGGCGATAGGTCACATTGTTTCGATCCAGCCGAATGGCCTTTTTAACTGCCTTCATCGCGCTTTCGCGATCCAGGGGCGTGTCAAGGGACAGATACAGCTTCGCGATTTCGTAATGGGCCGGCGCGTGGTCCCGATCCGCCTTCAATACCTTACGGAAGGCCTTCACGCTCTCGTCAACGGTGACGCGACCCACCTGTTCCAGCGCTGCCTCATAGAGCCGGTCGGCAACCTGCGTCGTGCTGGCGGCAGCCTGTATTGCGAAATGGTATCCAGGGCACAGCACAACCAACACGATAGAACTCAATGTGACACGGCATCGTCGCATTCGATACGCTATCAGAGACGGCATTGGAAAACCTCTCAATCTCTTGGCGAGGCGTTTTAACTGAGACTATTTTCCACCATACCCGTCCTTCCCAAAAGACACGGGCCGGGCGCCAGGGGTTCAAAAAAAGTCCGAAAATCGCGGCTTCCGGACTCATTTTGCGCCTGGATGATGAATTTTTGGTAACCGGAGGCTATGTTACGTCGTTGCGTAACATCGTTCCAACTCCGTTCCGACCGATCAAAGCCGCAACAGGTTGTATCGGAAAATCCGATCGCGGAATCGCCGTGTTCAGACGCAACCAGATGTGTGGAAGTGACCGCGCGTGCCCGACAAACGGGTCCAATCACTCCCCCCTTGAGGGGGAGTCGCCTGCCTGCGCCTGCCTGTCCCGTTGGAACGGCAGACAGGCCAAGCGGAGCGCCTGCCTGCCGCGGGAAGCGCAGCGGCGCAGGCAGGCGGCAGGCAGGCAGAAGCCGAGCCGATCCCTGAGCTTGTCGAAGGGCCGGCGAAGGCTGATGCGGTGGGGGGATCGCAACACATCTTTGCTAGCTGGCAACGTGAAAATGACATGAACGCATTTCGCGGAGAAGTCTTACTGTAAGGCTCTAACGGCCGAACGGACAGGATTCGGTGAAATCCTCTCACTCGTCTCTGAGCGTATCGGCCGGATTCAGCGTTGCGGCCACATAGGTCTTGCAGCTGACTGCGAGCATAACAAAGGCAGACGCCAAAACGCCGCCTGCGATAATGGGTGCGATCAGGTCGATTCTATAGACGAAACTCTGAAGCCACTCCCTTAACGCGAAGTAAGCGACGGGTCCGGCGCCGATGGCAGCCAGGATGACGATTTTCGTGAAGTCAATCGAAAGGCGCACCATCAGACGGGAAATGGACGTGCCGAACACCCTTCGGATTCCGATTTCCTTTGTCCTCCGGGCGACGGAGAAAGAGGTCAGACCAAAGGCGCCGAGACAAGCAAGACCCAATGCGAGAATTGCCGGGAGTCGAATGGCGTTCAGCCATTTTTCATCCTTCTTGTATTGGTCCCTCAGTTCGTCTTCGAGAAACCCGGCTCGAAAGGGCTGAGACGGCGCGATTTCCTGCCATTCCTTGCGTAAAATATCAAGGATGTCTCCGTTCTCGCCGGACGTCGACACAACGAATAACAGGTCACAATACTCGGGTTCCAGGAAAATGACCGCGGGCGCCACCTGCTTGTGGAAGGACTTGAAGTGGAAGTCTCTGACCACGCCGATAATTGGCGCGTCTCCGTTGCCGTTCCAGTCGACGACCCGGTTTGCAGCGCTTTGCCATCCAAGCTGCTTCATGAGGGCCTGATTGATAATGACGGCGTTGCGGTCGGTCGATAGCAACCTGGAAAAATCCCTGCCCTCCATCATCGGAAACTCGAGTGTCTTCAAGAAACCATAGTCCACGGCAATCGTCTCCACGCCATGGACTTTCCTGCCCTCAGCTTCGGCAAAGCCGCCGATTGACTTTCGATTGCTGAGTGGATGTTGTCCCCGGGCAACGCCGATGACGTTCGGATATGATTCTATTTTCCGCGCATAAACATCCACCAGGCCCGGCGAAGATTCCCGCAATCCCCCGGTTTGGACGGCAATGACGCCGTCCGTACGGAAGCCTGGGTTCTTGTTTACAAGGAGATTGAGCTGGGCCGCCATCCCAAGGGCGCCCATCATCATGGTCATTGACATTGCCAACTGGATTACGAGCAGCATCCGCATGAGAAAACCGGGATTTACGCTCTCGGGCCGGGCATATAGGACGTCGGCCGGCTCCAGGCGGGATAACGCCAGGGCAGGATATAGGCCAGCCCCTGTGCCAACGGCCACGGTGAGAAGAAGAACGAACAGCAACGTTGTAACGCTCAACTGCCCGGACATGCTGATCTTGGCCCCGACAAGGGAATTGAAGTGCGGCAGGATCGCGCTCACCAGTCCAAGGCCAATAACAAGGGCCATCAGCGCCATCAATACCGATTCCATGAGGAACTGAGACATAAACTGACGCTTTCCGGCGCCGAAAAGCCGGCGAACGCCCGCTTCTTTTGCGCGAGATAACCCGCGGCCGATGGCCAGTGCCGAATAGTTGACGCTCGAAATCGTAATCACAACGAGCGCGATTCCGAGAAAGACGTAGATGTACACCGGATTGATTGCTCGTTCCACGCCGAAAGCGTGCGGGTCGAAACGCATTTCCTTAAGAGGTTGCAGCGACATGCTTATCTGAGCGGTTGCCGGCAGCCCCTGTGCTCGTTGTACGATTTCGGGCAGCCTGTCCTCAATATTTCGAGGCTCCATATGGTCGGGTAAGAAGACAAACGTCGTGGCGACGGGAACCATCCACAAACCGAAATTCGGAGTTTCACGTGCGGAATCGGAGGGCGACCCTTCCTTCGCCACAACACGAACGTTTACAGATACCCATGAGTTCAGTAACTCATCCGCGGCATCGGCGGGTACCAGACAATCGAACACAAGGCTGGAGTTCTCCGGAAGTCTTGACAGCACCCCGGTGACCGTATATGCCCTTCCCTTGTCTATGGTAATGACCTCGCCCACCGGGTTTGTGCCCGGAAACAGTCTTCTCGCCACCTTCTCGGTGATCACAATTGAACGCACGTCGCGGAGCGCGGTTGACGCATCTCCGATGACCATTGGAAACGAAAAGACGTCCAGAAACGAGGGATCCACGTAACTCACCCGAAATCTCAACGACTTTTCCCCGAACGAGACAGAACCACTGCGCTTGAAAATCCGCACCACCGTGACATCCGGCAACTCATGCGCAATGGCGGGCCCGAGAGGCCACGCTGTCCGGCTCATGCTTCGATCGCCGAATTTCTGGTTGATTCTGTAGATGCGCTCCGCATTGACGTGAAAGTGATCGTAGGTCAACTCGTTGTATGCAAATACAACGGCAAGCATTCCGAATGCGAGCGCGACGGACAGTCCTCCGAGATTGATCAACGAAACCAGTTTGCTCTTGAACAAGCTTCTGAAAGCAAGTGTCATGTAGTTGCGCAACATCGTTCCAGCTCCCTTCCGGCCGATCGAACCCGTGACGGGTCTTGTCCGCCAATCCTATTCCGCGATGACGAACCCGGCGTCCTTCTCGGCGGTTTCACCGCTGTTCACGTCCCTGACGGTGACATTCGTGAATCTCTATTCGGCAGGTGACCGGGCGCCGCAAATAGCTAAGGTGTGTACGCCAGGATCTGATCCATCGTTTCTCCGTTTCTTGTTCCGCCGATAACCAGTACACGCCCGTCGCGAAGCACCGTCACCGTGTACAGGCTGTAGTCTCGCCCGATACTGTCGCCTGTGGGATGAAATGTCCCGTTTTCCGGGTCGTAGAGTACCACGTCGCCGCTGCGGAGGATGAGAAACACTTTCCCTGTGTGTAACACGGCGGCAGCTCGAATCTGCTCGTTGCCGGGACTGCCAGCCCGCGAAAACGTCCCGGTGGAGGGGTCGTAACGCTCTGCGACCGTCACCTGCGCCGGAGAAGCTGGATCGCCTATTCTGCCGCCTGCAATCAACACGCTGCCGTCCGGAAGCAGCAGCGCCGTGTGTCCGTACCGCTCGTGTGCCAGACCCGCGACCTTCGTAATGACATTGGACGACGGGTCGTAGACTTCAGAATCTCTAACCGCACGATCGGTGATCCCACCGGTAATCAAGGTCCGCCCATCCTGCAGCATGGTCGCCGTAAAGGCCCCGCGAGCGACCGCCAGCCTGTTCCTGAATTCAAACTCGCCCGTTTCAGGATCTATCGTCGTGATCACGCCGAATCGACCGAATGCAAGAATCTTTCCATTTGAAAGTAACGTAGACCTGGAGATTTTTTCGAATGCGGGATTGAACTGAAATGGCGTAAATTCGCCGGTTCGCGGATCGAATATTTCCACCGGGTAAGTCTTTGCACCGGTATGCTGAATCGCGCTCGCAAATACAACCCGACCGTCGGGCAGCAATGTTCCTTTGTCGCCCATTCGTGAGGTCGACATGCTGCCGGTTGCTCTGGAGGATCCAGTTTCGGGATCGAAAATTTCCGCACTGCTATGATACGTCGTATATGCACCGGACCCACCCGTCGCGGCGCCTCCACCGATAAGTACCCTTCCGTCCTGCAACAATGTCGAATAATGCCCGTACCGCTTGTCCGTCATGTGCCCGGCGACTGCAATGCCCTTCGGGCCTGCGTTTGAATCAATACCTGCAGGCACAGTTCCGCCGCAGCCCGTCAGAATCGATAAGATGATGAACGCCAGGATACTCTGCACGGACATGCCGTTTCGTTCCTATCGCGCGATGACGAAGACCGCGTCTTTCTCCGCCGATTGGCCGCTGTTCCTGTCGCTGATCGTTACCTTCAGCGTATATCGACCCGGGACCTGATCGGCGAGGTCCAATTCCACGTATTCCACTTCCTGCGGGTTCTCGCCCTGCTGTTCGTACGTGACGGCCAGTTCTTCTCTCGTGCCGGTCTTCCACCGGAACAGGCGCGAGACGTTGCTCAACGTGACCTGCGCGTCCGAGGACGTGATCGAATAGGATACGTAATAGTCCGTCCGGCCGAACGCGTCCTTCGCCAGGTTGTAGATTTCGTAGTAGACGAAGACGCCCTGACCCCTTTTGTACGTCCGGGACGGCATGGGAACGACGTTCAGGTTGCCCTTGCTAAAACGGCTGTCCGCTTTTTCCGCGGCTACATGCCAGGCCAGTTCCAGGTCGCTGATCTGCAGCCGGTCTTCACCGTACGGCTCCACGACAACGTGCTGACGATAGGCGCCCACGCGCCCCCTGAGCCGGTCCTGCGCCCTCACCTCCAGCCGGTAGGCGCCCGGCGGCAGGTTCAGCTTCAGCACGCCGGGGACCTGGATGCCCTCCCCCGCCTGGTTGCCGGCGGCTTCATACGTGAACCCGTCCGATTGCCGGTAGACCGTGTCCAGCGCGGATGATATGAGCGCCGCGTGGTGCGTGAGTACCTGCCGTGTGACGTCCTCTTCCGGAACGTAGTGGGCGGGAAGGATAGGGACGCCGTAGTAAATTTCCAGGAGGCTGCGCTCGTCTTCCCCCCTGAAGTCCGCCAGCGAGTAGTGGAAATCCAGCGGCGCCGTTTCCTCTTCGGGCGCATAGTAATTGGGCGCTACCCGGGCGGCTCTCTTGTAGACCTCTCCTGGTGAGTGCGTTCTCAACTTCGCGGTCTGCCTGAGCTCTATGTCCCCCCGGTTGGGCGGCATGGGGGCGTATTCATACGTTCCCGCGCCGAATTCATCCGTAAACGTGATTTCAATGCCGCCGCCCACGTCCGTGTAGATCCACGTTTCCCATGGGATGGTGCTCATGTCTTCGCCGGAGGTAACCGGATGATAGTTGCCGAAGCCCAGCCGCTTGTCCATGGGCAGGGTTCCCAGCCTCACCGTATCCATGACGTCCTCCGACGGTACAGCTTCGTTCATCCCGCCGCCAACAAAAGAGGCCTCGCCACCGCCTCCGGCCCCCCCGCCACCGCCAGCTGCTCCCGTCTGGCTGAGTCCCGGCGTCTCCGCTTCTCGAAACTCGTACCAGGATCCTTCCAGCCGACGCTTGCCGCGTATGGGAAAGACCGGCCCCATAAACGTCGCCTCCATTGCGTCCGCGCCGTAGATGCCCGCGGCCAGACGTTCCTTGACCCGCTGGACCGCGAGGCTCTGCCGGTAGTTGGGTTGATCCGACCTGGACCGGTGGTCCGGTTCCCCGAAACGGATATAGACCTCGCCCCTGACGTCCCACGGCTGCTTGTTCTCCGAGAATTCCGTGAGCGCGTTCCAGACGCGCCGGTAGTGTTCCAGCTGGCGTTCATTTACCGGCGTGGACAGGTCCGGGTCCCGGTCGTTCCAGAATCGTTTCAGGAACGCGGCGCGGTCGAGCTCGGGCGTATTCTTGAATTCGGCGATTTCCTCGGACGACGAAACGAGCCGGATATCTTCGTACAATAACCTTTCTTCGGCGGGGAGTTTCGATACATAGTCCTGAAAGAACTCCATCGCCATGTCCTGCTTACCCTGCTTCATGGACGCCTGGGCGACGATGGGCATGAGTTCAATCGCATCGGGGTTCTGCTCCACGAAACCGAGCAGTTTTGCCATGATTTTTTCGTAGTCTTCGATCATCAGATACGCAATGCCCAGCCGGCTGCGCAGGCTGGTATCGTCAGGGCGCAGCGCCATGTAACGGGTATACCAGACGATGGCCTGCTCGTAGTCCTTCCAGAAATCGGCGTGCCAGTCGCCCATCAGGAGGTAGGCGTCCGCGTAGTTCGGGTCGAGTTCCAGCACCCGGTCCACCGCGCGGCCCACGTCGTATTCATTCATCTGGTAGCGCATTCTGGCGATCTGATACCGGGCGTCCACGTACCCGTGGTCCCGGGCGAGCGCTTCCTGGAAATAGTGGATGGCCAGGTTGCGTTCCTTCGGAAGCTCCCCGTACACCAGGCCCACTCCGTAATAGGCCCTGGCGCCGCCCTGTAGCGAGATGGCTTTCTTGAAGGCCCACATCGCACGCTCGTAGTCTTCCGCCTCGTGGTACGCATGTCCCAATTCAATGTGGAGGGGCGCGTCCTTCGGCCGCTGGACGGCCACAAGCCGGAACAGGGCCGCTGCCTCCTTGAGCCGGTCCTCGCGTGTGTGCGCCAGCACGACGGCGAAGAGAGAGTCCACCGTATCGGAACGCATGTCCACCGCTTCGAGCCGCCGGTCGCCTGTCGTTTCCGTCAGGTGGAGATACCGGTCCCGGTGCCAGAAACAGGCCAGGACAGGCAGGCCGGGCGCGGCCTGGGGGCTGTAGAGATATCTGACCTGCGGATCCGATTCGGGAATCGCAGGACAGCTGAAGAGAACGTCGAGGACGTCCGCGTCTCTCTTGCGTTCCGCCTCGCTGGAAGCCTGCGTTTCGGCTTTCTGTTTTACCCACCGACGGAGAATGCCGTGGTCTGCAGGAAGCGCGTCGTGGATTTCCGCATAGCCGCGCGCCAGATCGTTCAAGACAATCATGTGTTCCAGGCAGACACGCTCGTTTGCGGCAGTCTTCGGTCGAAGTTGCTGTTCGCGCAGCGTTGCCACGTACGCAAGGCAACTTGCCCTCGAGACGCCGAGTTTCTTGTGGCGCTTGTGGAGAGCCTCGAACATCCGCTCCACGGCCTTTCGCGCGTCCTTCTCCCTGTGCCGGTCCGCCCGATGCGCGGCGGAGTTCATCCGGCTGTATCGAATCAATCCTCTCTGCAGCGCGGCAAGCGCCCTCTGCAGCGAGACCTGTTCGCCGGAAGACAGCGTGGTGTTCAGATCGGTCCCCTGCGCGTTTGGGACATCCCGAACGTTGGCGTTGTCCGAGGCAGTTTCGCTGCCCACTTCGCCGGTTGCCGCGCGCACGAACTTCACATCTTCAGACGTCGTATCGCTCCCGACGAAATAGACTCTCGCGCCGTCTGCAGACCACCGCGGGGCGCCGGTCGTCCTGCGTTTCAAGAGTTGCGTTGCCTTTCCCGTTCGGTCCACCGTCCATAGCCCGGGCCGACCTCCGTCCGCGACGTCGCCCCACTCGCCGCGAATTGCGAGACGATTCCCTTCCGGAGAAACGGCAATGCCCATTGGATTCAGTTCAGGCGGGAGCGGCCAGCGGCTCTCGTCCGAACCGTCCACGCTGACAAGCCAGATACGGTTCCTGACGATCGGCAGGGTGCGGCCGCCCGCGAGATACGAACCGAAGGCCGGATATCTGAGGCTTCGTTCGAGATAGACCAGGGCGCTGGCATCCGGCAGGAATTCCAGGGCGCCCGCCGCGCCCGGATAGGTCCTTAGCCGCCGGGGACTCTCGCCATCTCCTCGCGACAGCCATATTTCCGTCAGCAACGCCCTCCGTTCGCCATGTTCCACGGCACAGGCGCGCATCCGCCCGTCGGGAGACGTCACCGGGCGAGTCTCCGCTGACGAAGAGGGCCGAGGGCATAGCAGCGTTGTGAAAAGCAACACGAACCCGACCGCGAGTGCGGTATCTGGAGCCGTCCCGTCGGTCTTCCGGTTGACGGTGGTCTTAGAATCGGTCATTTGTCCTGTCCCGGCGGCAGCATACGAAGAAAACATCGTGAAGCACAATGCTCAAGGACACTGACTCTTGAAACAACGGCTATTGACTTCAGCTGGACTCACTGCATAGCATTCATCGGCGCTCCATCAGCACGCGAATTCCAGTGTATTCTCCCCATCCTCGGCCCCGCCTGCGAACTGCCGAACGCACTTCCGGAGCAGTGTCCAGATACGATCCCCCTTTGACGACGTGGAGTGTACCCGGCCACCCGACATTGACGACTACAGCCGGCGCAGGTCCTTCGGGGCCTTTTGGATCGATCCGTGACTCTTCTGAATACGGACCGTAGAAATCCTGTACCCATTCCCATACGTTTCCGTGCATATCGTAAAGGCCCCACGGATTCGGAAAGACGCCCCCTGCTTCCTGTGCCTCCGGGCTTCCGTAGACGACGCGCCCGTCGTCCTTGATGGTCGCCGTACGCGAGTTCTGATAAAAACGTGCGTAGTCAACGATACGCGTTGAGTCGTTGCCGAAGAACCACCGCGTCGTCGTTCCGGCTCTGCACGCGTATTCCCACTCCGCCTCCGTGGGCAACCGGAAAATTCCTCTGCCGTTAACTTCGTTCATTTTGCGGAAGAATGTCTCAACGTCCCGCCAGCGCAATCTGTGGGCAGGAAAATTCGCTCTTGAGGGGTCCTGAGTGTACACACCCAATAACCACGGCCGCGTATTCATCACGCTCTCCCACTGCGTCCGGGTGAGTTCGTATCTGGCCAGGTAGAAACCCTTTGTGATAATGACCTCATGCCGCGGACCCTCGTCCTCATCCCGGCCAGGCTCAGTATCGGGCGACCCCATCATAAACCTTCCGGGTTGGATCCACACCATCTCCAACTTTGCACCGCCGGGAAGCGTCACCGTGATCTCCGCTTCCGGCATTCCCTCGCCAAACCGCTTCGCGAAGAGGATGAAATCCGAAAAATCGACGCTTCCGTTGCCGTCGAGGTCGAAACTGGATTGATTCGACCCGAACGCCTGTGCGAAAAGGATGAAATCCCCGAAATCCACGATTCCGTTGGCGTCGAAGTCGGCATCGCGGGACTGTGCCATCAGAAGTTGGTTCAGGCTCAGTACACCCAAAACGGCGAATATCAGCGCGATCGTCTTTCGTCTCATGGTTCCACGGCTCCGTTTAACCTCAATTCGAAAAAGATAACCGCTAAATCAGCCACAAAAAGCACAAAAGTCACAAAAGGTATCGGCGCCAAACGGGGCGTAAAGGTCGTCCAAATGGACAATTCTTCCGTTCACGTCCAGTGACCTGAAATATCCTGGATATCCGACGTCAAATCGCCTTTATTCACCTGGATATATTCGATATAACGTCACCGGAGAATTACGAATCAAGGTTAACTGCTTAGCCCGAAACGGCCGGCGAATCGTGGCGGGACTCGAATCTCCTGGAGTACCGATACGTCGCATACAACCCGGAAGAAATCTCCTATCTGCCATCGCTTGATTTATCTATGTTCCATCACAACTCGAAAGCCAGTGAAGATACTTTGCCCCATTGCACGATAACGGACAGCAGACCGTACCGATCTGGGGCGGTCGTTGTACGCTCCCCCTCTTGAGACGTAGCTATTTTCCGGTGCGTGTCCTTCGGTTGGCCACTCCGGCCCCTTGGGGTCAATCTGCGGTTGTGCCGAATACGGACCATAGAAGCTCTGCACCCACTCACGTGCGTTCCCGTGCATATCGTATAGCCCCCACGGATTCGGAAAGACGCCACCTGTCTCCTGTGCCTCCGGGCTTCCATACGCAATGCTTCCGTCATCTCTTACGATCACCATCCGTGAGTTTTCAATATAACGTGCGTAATCCGCGATACGGGTCGAATCCTCTCCGAATGACCAGCGGGTTGTCGTGCCGGCCCTGCACGCGTATTCCCACTCCGCCTCCGTCGGCAATCGGAAAAGTTCCTTTCCTTCCGATTCGTTTAGTCGAAGAATGAACGTCTCAACTGCTCGCCACGCCATGTTGACGGCTGGATACTTTGATTTTTCGGGATCTTCGAAAGTGCCGGCCCAATCCCAAGGCCGTGTGTTCATGACACTCTCCCATTGCGCTCGTGTGACTTCGTACTTGCCCAGGTAGAATCCTTTTGTGATGGTGACTTGATGTTGGGGACCCTCGTCGTCATACCGACCCGGCTCAGAATCGGGCGATCCCATCAGGAACCTGCCGGGTTCGATCCAGACCATTTCGAGTTTCGCACCACCTGGAAGCGTTACCGTGACGTCCTCTTGCGGCACACCCTCACCAAATTGCTCAGCAAATAGGATAAAATCCGGAAAATCGACGATTCCGTTTCCGTCGAGGTCGAAATTGGATTGCTCAGACCCGAACGCCTGTGCGAACAGGACGAAATCTCCAAAGTCCACAATACCATTGGCGTCGAAATCGGGATTGCGGGTGGATTGGGCGATCAGAAGCTGGTTCAGGCCCAACAAAGCCAGAACGGCGAAGTTCAGCGTGATTGACTTTCGTCTCATGGTTCCACGGCTCCTCTAGCCTGCTTAGCCCGAAACTGCCCGCGAATCGCATGCCGGACTCGAATTTCGGAGAGCCCCGGTACGTCGCAAGCAGCAAGACCATCCAATAAGATTAAGAAAAGTTATTTTCAATATAAATCAAGGGTTCAAATGTCCGACCCCTCGCGGCTTCGCTGTGCTCATCCCTGCCTGTGCCTGCACGGCAGGCAGGCGACTCCCCCTCAAGGGGGGAGTGATTGCAACGTCAAACGGGTTCAGACGTTCACTTCGATCTATGTGGTTGCGGCTCAACAGAGCGGAGCCCGATAGGTTATTTTCCGAAAGGTTAGCATGTGCGACTGTAAGTCCGGATCGTTCACTCGACCACCCGGAACACCACGTGCCGTTCCGCGATTTGTCCCGTGTAGAGATCCTTCACGCTAACGATCAGCTTGTGAAAACCGGCGGGAGTGTCGTTCGATTCAATCTGCAGGAAGGTGAAGTCATCCGTCTGATCTCCCTCGTATCGCGCCGTGACCGTCGTCTCAGTGCCTTCCCTTGAACGAGGCGTATTCTCGATCTCCTCGGAGATTTTGTTTCGTTCCGGAAGGATGTACTTCATACGATACCTCACGGACTCCTGAATCTCATCCCGCCAGAGGTCGTCCTCGCTGTCAATCGCAGGTTCCTTGATGATCCTCCGGACCTCCACCCTGGCGGCGGCGCCCGGCGCGTCCGTGGCGGCGAACCGTTCGGGATGGATTTCTCCGCGGTCCGGCCGGGTCAGCCGATAGGAAATCCGGAATTTTGTTCGGCCGAATCTGTCTCTCTTGAGGTTGTAGATCTCGAGATAGATGAAGACGGGCTCGGACCGGCCGAAGGTGTGAAGCGGGTTGGGGGTGACAAGCAGATCGTCGCGCCCTTCGGGGAACGCGGTTTTCGGCCGGATCCGGGAGGCCAGCAGCAGGTCGCTCATCGCCAGCAACGAATCGCGCGAACCGAATATCCGCAATTCGCGGAAGGTTCCTATGGATCCCGTACCGCGGTCCCGGACCTCCACAACAAGACGATGCTGCCGCGGGGCGACCCTCAGCGTCCGGTACGACACCATGTGGTTGCGCCGCAGACTGTTGCTCTTCGTTTCAGTCCCGGTGTCGAATTCAGGCCACTGCATGGTGACGTCCATCTTCTTCCGGTAGACCTCGTCCCACTGCTCGTCGAACAGAAACACCCCGTCCTCCAGGTCCAGAAAGCCCTCAGGCTCGTTCACCTGAACCCGCGACTTCGGAATGGCATAGGCGAACTCGACGCGAATACTGTCACGCTCCCTGAAAGCGGCGACTTGGCGAGGCATCCGATATTTCACGTCACGATAGGGGTCAACGTAACGCTGTGGTGTTTTTTGAAATACCTGTCGTGCGTGTGGCCGCGTTCCTTTCAAACGTTCCCGTCGGCTTTTTCCCGAATAAAAATCTCCCAGATCGTCTCGCATCCTTGTAATCTTGAATACACTCTTACCCACACACACCCAATAGTCCTTCGTCGATTCTCTCGCACCCTTTCCTGTATTCGATCCTCGCGCAAAACGCCAGGCGTCCAAACCGTCACCGTTCTCGAACCAAATTCGAAACTTCTCATAATTCCAAACCTTCCAGTTGGTAAAGACATCTCGTCCTATATATCGTCCGAATTTGATGAACGCTTTCCCCGGATCAGTCTGCCACCCCATAATGCCCATAAAAGGGCGGGAAAACCTGAGATTAGCGTAAGCAACCCGCCCATAGTGTTCCATCTTTCGCTCATTAAATTCCGTCAGAAACAGGGGATCCTGCTTGCGCCAGAAGCCTTTGACACTGTCATTTGTCCAAGTCTCAACTCTATTGAGACCGCTTGCAACTGCCTTCGCCATCCGTCTCGTATCTTCTTTCGACGCGATAATGTCCACCGACTCCATCAAGGATCGCTCCTCGACGTTCATTCGTTCAATGGCTCGCCGGTAATAGTCATGCGCTGCCTCCATTTCGCCGAGCATCTGATAGCCCAGACCACAGAACATAAATGCATCCTTGTTGTCGGGGGAATGCCTCAGAAGACGCTTGAACAGCAATACCAACGCTCCCGGTTTTCCAGTCTCGACATGGAGGAGTCCCAGCATGTTGTACGCGCCTCGAAATCCTGGATCCGCTTCAATGCTTTGCCTCAAATACCCGTACGCGCGTTCCACGGCTTTTTCGGCGAAAGCATTCCAGTAGAACACGTGAACATTACTAGATTTCTCGAAGGATACGAATTCCTTCTTATCGATCAACGCGAGATACTCCTGTACCGCGAAAAACCCCGCCCAATATGCGCCTTCAGCATTGCCAGTGTATTCCCTTGCAAGTTCTTGAAATTGTCGTTCCGCATTGTACGTGAAACCCTGGCTGCTTAGCAACTCACCCATTGTCAACTGGTATTCGTTGTTCGCCGGATCAAGCCGTATGGCCTCGTTCAGCGCGTTGCGAGCGCTCTGACGCGTAAGTGGCGTGTTAATTTCCATGTACAGTTTTGCGATCTGATGATGCGCTGGCGCAAATTCCCAGTTTAACTTCAAGACTCGCTCAAACGACCCGATGCTCACCTTCGGAGGCACCTGACCGACCTGCGCCAATGCCTTCCGAAAGAGCGAATCCATTCGCGCAGACTTCGTCAAAGCGAGAACTTCGCTTGCCGACAGGAACACCAGCACCAGGACCACCAGTTGTCTCATCGCCTTGACCCTCCGGCATGACGACGGTGTATTCAACCGCCGGTTTTGGCAGGCTAATCAATCACCCGGAACAACACATCGCGGGACACCACGTCATCGTTATGCACATCTCTAATCCGCACTGACAGGCGGTGCACGCCCGCAGGCACGTGGCTCAGGTCAATCTGCAGATACGTGAAGTCATCCTCCCGGCTGCCCTCGTAGCGCGCCGTGATCGTCGTCTCCACACCCTCTTTGCTCCGGCCCATCCTCTTGATCCGGCTGGCGAGTTCATCTTCTTGCGGAAAGACGTACCTCACGCGGTACGTCACCTCTTCTTCTCGTCCCCGTTCGAATAGGTCCGGGCTCACGTATCGGCCAGGTACGAAAACACCCGGCGGAGTCTGATCTTCATCCATTGCGAGCCGTGCCGGGAGACCTGGTTCGCCCCTGTGTATCGCTCGCGCGCGTGTCAATTCCAATTGAACGTCTCCATCCGGCAACCGCTGTGCCATGAACAGGAACGGATCGATTTCCTCCGGTTTCGGACGGCCGATCTGATACGAGATCTCATACTCCGTGCGCCCGTACCTGTCCCGCTTGAGATTGTACGCCTCCAGATAGATGAACGCGGGTTCCCACCGATGGTAGCTCCGCAGTGGATTCGCCACAATCCTGAGATCGCGCCTTCCTTCCGGAAACGGCGTTCGCGATTCGATTTGTGTGGCCAGCATCAAATCGCTCATTGACAACAGAGAATCTACTGCCTCGGACCTGCGCCTTTCCCGAAACGTCCCGATCGACCCGCGCATCCGGTCACGAACCTCGCCAACCAGATTATAACTGCCGTTCGGCACCTCGAACGCCAATTGAAACACCAGATGACTATTCCTCATGCTGTCCGCAGCGGGATACCCGCCGGGTGTCAGCTCCGGCCACTTCAGGGTTAGATCGGAATGCTTGCGATACACCTCGTCCCACTCCTCATTAAACACGAAAACTCCATTCTCGATAGCAATGGTCCTGCCCGAATCCACTACAGTCACGTTGTACCTGGGCAGCGCATAGGCCAGTTCCAAGCGGTGGCTGTCGCCGTCGCGGAAGATTGCAACCTGGTATGGGATTCTGTATTTGTAATGACCATATGGGTCTATAAAATGGGTAGGTTGATAATTGAACACATATCGACTCGATGTCCGACCCGGGCGGGTATCGAAACGCCAGGAATCCAGCCCGTCGCTATTGACAAAGGAAATCGTAAATCCCTCGTAGATCCACGTCTCGTCACCGCCGTGGAAATCTCGGCGGAACTTGCCATCGAACGAGTCAACACCGCCTCCGATTTCAGGGCGCTCTGCCTTCTTTTTCAGATACCGCCCGAACTTGACATATGCCTTCCCGCGGTCTGTCTTCCATCCCGGTATTCCCTTCAGTCGCTGCCCATATCGGAGATTGGCATACGCTACGCGTCCATAGTGTTCCAATCGACGTTCGCTGAATGCCGTCAGGTAAAGAGGATCGCGTTTTCGCCAGAATCGCACCCGCTCACGGCTTTCCTTCCATGCGTTTTGGTTCGCATAGGTCGTCGCATTTGAATCAATCGCCGATAGTTCCTTCTGGCTCGCAATCACGTCCACAGACTCCATTAGCGCGCGTTCCTCCGCCGACATTCCCTCCAATGCGCGCCTGTAATACCCATGAGCTGTTTCCCATTCTCCGATCCCCTGGTATCCCAACCCACAATAGAGCAACGCGTCCTTGTCCGCGGGATACTGGTCCAGACACAGCTTTGATGCCGTTACCAATCCTTTGGGGTTCTTGCTCTCATAATGAATCAGTCCCAGATCATAGTAAGCTTCTCGATAGCCAGGGTCGGTGTCGATGCTTTTGGTGAGGAATTCCAGTGCTTTCTCGCGGTCTCGCGAACCGAATTCCTCCCATCGAAACAGGTGATATGACGGGCCGCCCGCCCCAACCGTAACGTCTATATGCTCCATATCTATGTACTTAAAGAATGCTTGCATCGCAAAAAAGCCCACCATATATGCCGCCTGGGCGCGTTTTTCAGGATGGGTCTCACATATCCTCTCATAATGCTCTTCTGCATTTAGCCAGAGCCCCTGGTTGCCGAGTAATTCACCGAGCGTCATCTGATAATCACCATTTCTCGGCTCCAGCCGAATCGCCGCATCCAGGGCATTCCGAGCACTCTGGCGATCCATCGGCGTACCGAGCGACATATACAGCTTTGCAATTTCGTAATGGGCCGGTGAGTAGTCCCGGTCCGCCTTCAATACGTCACGAAATGCCTTCAGGCTCTCCTCGACGGTGACCTCATCAACCTGGTCCAGTGCTGTCTCATAGAGCCTGTCGGCAGCCTGCGTCGTGTTGGCGGAAAGCGGTATTGCGAGATGGTATCCAGGGCACAGCACAACTAACGCGATAGAGCTCAATGTGACACGGCATCGTCGCATGCGATGCGCTATCAGAGACGGCATTGGAACACCTCTCAAACTCTCGGCGAGGCGATTTATTACCAAGAGCAGCAAATGGATGACGGCTTAAGTTCCTGCTAAAGTGGAAGGGGACTTGCCGGAACGGGGACGCTGAGTTTGTCGAAGCGCCCGCGCTTCGGTGCCTTTGTGACCCTTCGCCGACCCTTCGTCAAACTCAGGACACCGCATTCTCAGGGCGCGGCTCAGGGTGCCAGGCCATTGGTGTGTAATAATGTAAATTGTAGAGTGCTCCTTTTAATAGCCGAGATTAATATCCGCCAGCCCTTCCTTCCTAAAAGACACGGCCCACGCGCCATGGGTTCAAAAAGAGCCCGGAAACCGCGTCTTCCGGACTCTTTCCGCGCCTGGACAATGAAATTTGGGTAACCCGTGCCTGCGCCCTTTCCATTCGATTCAATCACACGGAACAACGCATCAGGCGCGGCCACGCCGGTGGGGGGTCCTGAACGCCTTCACGACCCTACCGCAAGAATGCCCGGCCCCGAGCCAATCCCTGACTTTAAATGAATCTCAATTCTTCAGGTGAACGGGCGACGCCGCTATAACGGCTGAGGTCTGTACACCAGAACTTGATCTGTGGATACGTCGTTGATCATCCCGCCAAAAACGAGCACACGGGCGTCACGAAGGGCTGTCACCGAATACCACATGCGTTCATACCCAACGTTGTCTCCATTGCGATGATAACTGTCGGTGCTCGAATCGTAGAGAACCACATGGCCATTTATGCCGCCCATCAGAAACAAAATGCCTGTCGGCAACAGGACAACTGCATGTAAGGGGGCGATGCGTGGATCTCCCGCTGGCGTGAACAACTCAGTGGCCGGGTCATACCGCTCCGCGGCGGTTTCGTCCTCGGGATCATCTACGTTGCCTGTCTCTCCGCCAAGAATCAACACCGTACCATCCAGAAGGAGTACAGCCCAGTGCCCCCAACGTTCGTGCCGCAGATCGCCAACACGGACAAGAGTATTTGACGAAGGGTCGTAGACGTCAGCTCTCTTGAGGGCGCCGGTGGCATTGGCGCCACCGACGATTAGAACTCGACCGTCCTGTAACAAAGTCGCGGAATGGTCAGAGCGGGGAACGTCCATTTTCGTCAGAAATTCGAACTGCCAGGAATCGGGATCGAAACGGCTCACATTTCCTTGTGTGTCCGTCGTTAGCAAATCACCGGTGGGAAGCGCCGTAATCGTTGCATCCCTTGTCAGTTCGGGCCTGTCCTCCATAGCGAAGAAACGTCCTGACCGTGGATCGTAGACTTCGGGCGGATCAAAAGAGGTACCTTTAATGAGGATCCGACCGTCTGGAAGCAACATTGCACGGTCTCTGAAACGACTGACCGACATGCTTCCCGTTACAGTCGAGGTTCCGGTGTCGGGATCGAATAGCTCCGCTGTGGCATGGCGAAATGCGCGCGACGAGTGGTACGGCCGATCCGTCCGGGAACCACCGGTGATCAGAACCCTTCCGTCCTGAAGCAATACCGACGCCGGCCAGAAACGCTGAAAGTTCATGCGTCCCGCCAACTTGAACCCCTTCAGTTCTGCTCCAACCTCCGAAGAGGTCGGCACGCTTCTACCGCAGCCTGTCATGTTCCAGGCAATGATCAGCGCGGATACGATTCTACCGGTCATTTGGTGTTCTTCTGTCGATGTGAATATTTCTGCGCGTGGCCATTGCTTGCATGGACGGACGTGCCGCCCGCCAGGTAGGGCGTGGCGCCAGTCGCCCGGGCATCATCCGATGCCACAGTAGATCCTTCGTCGGACTCATGCACCCGTCGACATGACGCGATGCGGGCAGACAGGAATGTCCGCCCCACCTTCAAACCCAGGTTCTGCGGTTCGCCAGGGCTGTCGATCGCTTTGCGTTGTAGGCTAAGGCACGCTCAGTACATCACAGACGGCGGCCGGGCGACCGTGCAGCAAACTAACAGTTTGCTCTACCAGATCAAGCGCACTCATCACCGAATCGGGCTCAGTCGCACTGTAGGGGCGCCCCTTGTGGGCGCCCGGCATCCCGCTACGGAAGCGATCGGCCGGCCTGTCATTCTGAGCGACGTCGACGCAGGCAGACAGCAGTGTCTACCCCACCCTCACAACGGCTTCCTTTGCAGGAGAGCATTATCGCGCGATGACGAAGACCGCGTCTTTCTCCGCCGATTTGCCGGCGTTCCTGTCGTTGATCGTTACCTTCAGCGTATATCGACCCGGAAGAAGCTCGGCGAGGTCCAATTCCACGTATTCCACTTCCTGCGCGGCCTCGCCCTGCTGTTCGTACGTAACGGCCAGTTCTTCTCTCTTGCCGGTCTTCCACCGGAACAGGCGAGAGATGTTGCTCATCGTGACCGGCGGGTCCGCGGACGTGATCGAATAGGATACGTAGTAGTCCGTCCAGCCGAACGCGTCCTTCGCGATGTTGTAGATTTCGTAGTAGACGAAGACGCTTTGACCTTTCTTGTAGGTTCGGGATGGCATCGGAACGACGTTCAGGTCGCCCTTGTTAAAACGGCTGTCCGCTTTTTCCGCGGCTACATGCCAGGCCAGTTCCAGGTCGCTGATCTGCAGCCGATCGTCGCCGTACGGCTCCACGACAACGTGTTGACAATAGGCGCCCATGTCCACGGCCTTTCGCGCGTCCTTTTCCCTGTGCCGGTCGGCGCGAATTGCGAGGCGATTCCCTTCCGGAGAAACGGCAATGTCCATTGGATTCAGTTCAGGCGGGAGCGGCCAGCGGCTCTCGTCCGAACCGTCGACATTGACGAGCCAGGTACGGTTTTTGTCAATCGGCAGGGTGCGCCCGCCCGAGAGGTACGATCCGAATGCAGGATATCTGAGACTGCGTTCCAGATAGACCAAGGCGCTGCCATCACGCAGGAATCCGAGGGAGCCCGCCGAGCCAGGACAGGTCCTGATCCTTTCGCGACTGGCACCGCCGTCTCGGGACAGCCATATCTCCGCGAGCAACGCTCTCCGTTCGCCGCGTTGGACGGTATAAGCGAGCGTGCTCCCGTCCGGAGACCGAGCCGGGCGGTTTTCTCTTGAAAATGTGGGCAGGGGAAACAGAAGCGTTACGGCAATTAAAAACGCATAGTGAGGGCGGCTCGGGCTGGGCGAATTCCCGAGTGTCTTCCGGCTGATTGTTCTCTTTGAAATTGCCATTCAACAAATCTAATGTGTGGCATGGTGACAGATGTACCTGAAGTAAGTTCCTTACAAGACTCTGGATCTCGCAACAATAAACAAAAAGTGGCCACCGATCCCGCTTTTCGGGTGTTAACGGTGTTCCATCAGCAGACGAAACCCCTGGTTGCGACCCCAACCAACACCGCGTACACGCATCGCCGACCGCATTTCGAGAGCGGTTCCAACAAAGTATCCCCCTCTGAGAACATGGAATGAACCCTCCCATCCGGCATTGGCATTTTCAAACTCCGCGGGATCCGGGGGACCCTTCGGATCGGTCTGCGCCTCTCCTGAATACGGTGCCCAGTAATCCTGAACCCATTCACGCACATTACCATACATATCGTATAGGCCCCACGGATTCGGTAATACGCCCCCCGTCTCCTGAGGCTCCCGGCTGCCGTAGACCACGCGGCCGTCTGGCATCAACGTCGCCGTCCGCGAGTTCTCACGATAGCGGGCATAATCGCCGATACGGCTCGGGTCGTCTCCGAAGAACCATGTCGTCGTGGTCCCTGCCCTGCATGCGTATTCCCACTCAGCCTCCGTTGGCAACCGGAAAATGTCCCGTCCTTCCGCCTCGTTCAATCTCCGAATGAATGACTTTATGCGCTCCCACTCCATGCTGCGAGCCGGGTATTTCGACTTCGCGGGATCGTCAGTTGATCCCAACCGCGCCCACGGACGCGTATTCATCACGCTCTGCCACTGCGCCTGCGTGATTTCATACCTGCCAAGATAGAATCCCTTTGTGATCGTAACTTCATGCCGGGGACCTTCGTCATCCCGCCGCCCGGGCTCAGAATCGGGCGACCCCATCAGGAACCTGCCCGGCTGAATCCATACCATCCCCAGCTTTGCGCCACCCGGAAGCGTAATCGTAATCTTCTTTTCAGGCATACCCTCCCCGAAATGCGTCGCGAAGAGGATGAAATCCGAAAAGTCGACGCTTCCGTTGCCGTCGAGGTCGAAACTGGATTGATTCGACCCGAACGCCTGTGCGAACAAAATGAAATCTCCGAAATCCACAATACCATTGGCGTCGAAGTCGGGGTTGCGAGACTGGGCAATGGGAGACTGCCACGCAGCCAACATCACTCCAGCGGCAAACATCATAACGATGGCATTTCGTTTCATTATTACACGGCTCCCATTATTACCACGTGCAGTGAATAGTAGACCTGAATTAGTCTGCCTTTTGCGGGTCATCCAACGTACGCACCTTGAGAAGCTCAATGACGGCGTTTCGACAAGCTCAACGAACGTCATTGAGCCCATTGCCTCCAGGCGCTGCCCCGATGCGCTCCCTGAGCCTGCCTGCATTGAGCTTGTCGAAATGTCGGCCACGGTGACGAAACCGCATAATGACGGTCAAGACGAACGTGCTTTGCAATGCTCAACTGTTGTAAAAGTGGATGTAAACCTAAAATGTGCTCGCCGTAGTAACCGCTTTGCCAGACAGGGCCGGCGAATCTCGGAGAGCCCCGGTACGTCGCAAACAACCCAGTAGAATCCTCGTATCTGCCATCGCCTGATTTATCGATGTTCCATCAACACACGAAACCCAGTGAGAGAGTTTGGTATCCAACCGAGGGATCGTGTAGCCGACCTGATCCCCGCTGGCTGGTCGAAACTAGAACCTCCTCTTTCGACGTGACTGTATTGTGGAAGTCTTCTTCCAGTGGGACCGTCGGGCCCTTTGGGGTCGACCTGCGGCGCTTCCGAATACGGTCCATAGTAATCCTGCACCAACTCCCGTACATTCCCGTGCATATCGTACAGGCCCCAGGAGTTCGGAAATCCGCCCCCGGTTTCCTGCGCCGCTGGGCTTCCGTAGACTGTACGCCCGTCGTCAAGGACGATTGCCGTACGGGAGTTCTCATTATATCGCGCGTAATCGGCAATACGAGACGAGTCTTCCCCAAATGACCACGGAGTCGAGGTGCCAGCCCGGCATGCATATTCCCACTCCGCCTCCGTAGGTAGTCGGTAGACATCGGTACTCTCCAATTCGTTCAATCTTTGGACGAACGATTGGACTTCGTGCCAGCGCATTCTGTTAGCTGGAAAGTTCGCTCTCCCTGAAACTTCGGAAGTCGATCCGACTAGCCACGGACGTGTGTTCATCACGCTTTCCCACTGAATCTGCGTGACTTCGTACTTGCCCAGGTAGAACCCCCTTGTTAAAGTAACTTCATGGCGTGGACCCTCATCTTCATTCCGGCCGGGCTCGTAAATAGGCGATCCCATCAGGAACCTGCCCGGCTGGATCCAGACCATCTCCAGCTTTGCGCCGCGGGGTAGCGAAACCGTGATCTCCGCCTCCGGCATTCCCTCCCCGAACTGCTTCGTGAACAGGATGAAATCCGGAAAATCCACGCTTCCATTGCCGTCAAGGTCGAAAAGGTGTTGATTCGACCCAAAAGCCTGCGCGAACAGGATGAAGTCCCCGAAATCCACGATTCCGTTGGCATCGAAGTCAGCATCGCGGGACTGGGCTATCAGAGGCTGGTTCAGACTAAACAAAGCCAGAACGGCGAAGTTCAGTGTGAACGTCATTCGTCTCATGGTTCCACGGCTCCTTTGAACCGTTTAGCCCGAAAAGGCAGGCGAATCGCGGGAAGGCGCTCGAATTTCGGAGAGCCTAAGTTCGTCGTAAACAGCAAGATCCTTCATCGAGATTTCGAAGGGGGAATTCGAACATTGGTCAGGGCTTCGTATTCAAGATCCCTGACGTGGCTTCGGTGTTCTCAGCCGCAGCCAAATGGGTGGCAGTGAGCGCTCGCCTGTTGAACCGTCTTATCACTCCCCCTTTAGGGGGAGTCGCCTGCATGCGCCTGCCTGTTCCGTTGGAACGGCAGACAGGCCAAGCGGAGCGCCGTGCCTGCCGGCAGACAAGCAGAAGCCGAGCCGGTCCCTGGGCCTGATGTCCCTGAGGCTTGCCACAAGCCAGTCGAAGGGTGTCGAAGACTCGAGGACCGGCGACGGCTGATGCAGAGGGGGATTTCAAGGGCGCCCCAATGACATTTCGAATATGTCGTCGCTTGATTTATCGATGCTCCATCACCACACGAAACCCGGTGAAAGCGTCCGGCACCCACCCGAACGAACGGGCAGCCGCCCGAATCCACGCGGGGCGATCAAAACTCGATCCTCCTCTCACAACGCGGCTGCCATCCAGAGCGCGTCCTCCAGCGGGTCCGTCGGGCCCTTTGGGATCGACCTGCGGCTCATCCGAATACGGACCGTAGTAATCCTGCACGAGTTCACGTACATTTCCGTGCATATCATATAGGCCCCACGGGTTCGGAAAAACGCCCCCTGTTTCCTGCACCTCCGGAGGTCCAAAGACTCTTCGCCCGTCGTCCAGAATGGTGGCTCTGCGTGAGTTCCCGAAATATCGCGCGTAATCGGCGATGCGGGTCGTGTCGTTTCCGAACGACCAGGGTGTCTTGGTGCCTGCCCTGCAGGCGTATTCCCACTCCGCCTCCGTGGGCAACCGGAAAATATCCGATCCTTCGGCCTCGTTCAATTCACGTATGAATGTCTCGATTTCGCGCCAGCGCATTCTATTTGCCGGAAAGTTCCCTCTCCCGGGAACCTGAGAAACCACTCCCATAAGCCACGGACGCGTATTCATCACGCTCTCCCACTGCGACTGCGTGACTTCGTGCTTGCCCATGTAGAATCCCGTTGTAATCGTGACTCCATGCCGGGGACCCTCGTGATCGTCTCGGTCGGGCTCAGAATCCGGCGACCCCATCAGGAAGCGTCCTGGCTGGATCCAGACCATATCCAGCTTTGCGCCTCTCGGAAGCGTCACCGTAATCTTCTCTTCCGGCGCACCCTCTCCGAACCGCTGTGCAAACAGGATGAAATCCGGAAAACCCACGCTTCCATTGCCGTCAAGGTCGAAAAGGTGTTGATTCGATCCGAAAGCCTGCGCGAACAGGATGAAGTCACCGAAATCCACGATTCCGTTGGCGTCGAAATCAGCGTCGCGGGTGGATTGGGCGAGCGGGGCTTGCCAAACAATCAGCAATGCGCTCAGGGCAAGTATTACAAGAACGGTATTTCGTCTCATCGTTCTTTGGGCTCCCTTCGGCCGCTGTGTTCAGTTATGTGATGGTCGCGCCGTTCAGATTTCGAGCCATCGACAGACCGAAATTGTCGGCTGCATGGCGACTCATCGTTTCCATAAAGTAAGTTGATTTTAATATTAATCAAGACTTGCAATCGTCGTCCGGGTTCAATACATCGACCTGCCATAGGAACGGGGCATCGGAGAGGCAATCCATTCAGACGGGGATCCTGTTGGGAACGGTGGAGATCGTCTAAGGAGCTACCTGCTGCGCATTGAATTGTCGAATGCTGTCATTCATGATCGAACTTGTGAACATCTCTATACCGAATCTGAGTTTAGCTCGAGTCAATCCAAGCCGGTTGACTGTGTATTCAGGATACCCGAAGTGTTCGGATGTCAATCCTATTCCGCGATGACGAAAACGGCGTCCTTCTCCACCGCCTCGCCGCTGGTCCTGTCGTTAATCGATACTTTCAATGAATATCGGCCTGGAACCTGATCGTCCAGGGCCAGTTCCACGTATTCCACTTCCTGAGCATCGTCGCCCAGTTGTTCGTACGAAACGGCCAGTTCTTCTCTCTTGCCGCTATCCCACCGGAACAGACGGGAGATATTGCTCACCTGATCAGGCGCCTCTCTGGACGTGATCTTATAGGAGACACTGTAGTTCGTCTGCCCGAATTCGTCTTTTTTCAGGTTGTAAACCTCGTAGTAAACAAAAACGCTTTGGCCTTTCCGGAATGTTCGAGAAGGCATTGGTATTACTTGCAGATCTCCCTTGGCGAATCTGCCTGCCGTCTTTTCGGCAGTAATCCTCCAGGCCAATTCCAGGTCGCTGATCTGCAATGCATCCGCGCCATAGGGCTCTACCACGACCTGTTGCTGATAGATGCCCATTCTTCCTTTCGCGCGATCCTGCGACTTCACCTCCAGACGATAAGCGCCGGGCGGCAGGTTCAATTTCAGCACGTCCGGCACGAGCTGACCTTCACCGGCCAGATTACCCTCAGCCTTGTAGTCGATCTCATTTGTCTTCCGGTAGACCGTGTCCAGCGCGGATGAAATCAGCGCTGCGTGGTGCGTCAGAACCAGCCGAGTCACATTTTGTTCTGACATGTAGTGGCCTGTTAGGACCGGAACGCCATAGTAGATCTCCAGGAGGCTACGGTCGTCGCTTCCTTTAAAGTCAGCTAACGAATAGTGGAAATCGAGAGGCGGTTTCCTGTCTTCGGGGACATAGAAGTCGGGAGTACTCGCCGCCGCTCGATGGTAGACGGATTCCGGCGAGTGGGTGCTCAACGACGCGGTCTGACGTATCGAGATCCCTCCCTGGTTCGGCGGCACCGGTGCATAGTCATATATTCCGGAACCGATTTCGTCTGTAAAGGTGATTTCAATACCGCCTCCCACGCCGGTATATATCCACGTCTCCCAGGGCACCGTACTCGGATCGTCGCCTGAGGTAACCGGGTGATAGTCCCCGAATCCCAGCCGTTCGTCCATTGGAAGGATGCCTATACGGACCTCATCATCAGGCGCTGGCGACGGCGTCGTTACGCCTTCATCAGAGGACGGGCCTTGACCCGAGAAACCGGAACCATCGGCATCGCCGACCGCCGCATCAATGGACCCGACGTCGCCAGCCCCCGGATCGGCGGAGGATGCCGACGCGTTCTCTATGTTGATGTCTTTCAGATCATACCACGCGCCATCCAGTTGTTTGTGGCTGCGTACAGGGTAGACGGGTCCGACAAACGTGTGCGCCCTGACGTCGCCCTTGTAAATATCGAATGCGAGGCGTTCTTTGACCCGCTGTACTTCCAGGCTCTGCTTGAAATTGGGTTCGTCTGATCTTGATCGATGATCGGGTTCCCCGAACCGGATGTAGACGTCTCCTCGAGTGTCCCAGGGCTTCTTGCCTTTGGAGAACTCCGTGAGCGCGTACCAGACCCTTCTGTAGTGTTCCAGCAGACGTTCGTTAACGGACGTGGAGAGATCCGGATCCTTGGAATTCCAGAAGCGCCGCAAATGGTCTGCGCGGTCGGCGGCTACGGCTTCTCGATGGGCACGAAGCTCTTCGCTGGACGCAATTTGCGATATGTTTTCGTAAAGTCTTCGTTTATCGTCAGGAAGATTGGATATATAATCCTCGAAGAACCCCATTGCCATTTCCAGACTGTCCTGTTTGATGGCAGAAATAGCGACGATTGGCATCAGTTCAATCGAATTCGGATGCCTCTGGACGAAGTCATACAGGTGGTCCATAATCTTCGAATAATCCTTAACTTTCAGGTATGCAATCCCAAGGCTGCGTTGCGCATCCGAATCTTCCGGGTGTAGCGCAAGGTATTTCGTATACCATACGACGGCCTTTTCAAATTCCCACGAAAAGTTCAAATAATAGTCCGCAATCAACAAATAGGCGCCCGCATGCTCGGGGTCCATTTCCAGGACTCTCTTTGCTTCCAACTCGGCATCTCGTTCCTTCATGTCATAACGCACTCTGGCCATCTGATATCGCGCGTCCACAAAGTTCCGATCTTTAATCAATGCCTCCGTGAAATGGTGGATCGCAAAATGCCGCTGCATCGGCCATGTCTTGTAAAGCATACCCAGGCCAACGTGCGCCTCCGCCTTACCTCCCAGTCTCAGCGCTCGATGAAACGCTTCCTTCGATTCCTCGAATCGTCTCAATTTCAGAAGAATGTGACCCAGGTGGATATATGCGTCGGGACCCTTCGGCCGTTGACGCGCCACGTTCCGAAAGATCAGACGCGCCCGGTCCAGTTCATTCGCGTCCATGGCGCGGCGACCGGTGGATGCCAGGCTGTCGACCCGTGCTGCGGGTATGTGCGAAATCTCCGTGTGACCGCCTTCGAGGTCCGCGACACCGTCGATTTGCTCGCCGCGGTGCCAGAAACAGGCCAGGGCCGGCGCGCCTGGCAATCCCTGGTGCTTATACAGATAATCGCTGAGAAATGTGTAATCCCGGTTTGATGGGCACGAGAACAGCACGTCAAGGATCGCTTTCCTGTCATCCAGTTCCTTTCCGGCCGGCGTGTCTGCAACAATCCTCCGCGTTGCCCACTGATGCAATTCAGCAAGGTCTGCGGGTTCGTTGTTGTTCCGCGCACGCTTGAATTCGTCCATCAGCCGGAGCATCCCCGTCAAGCGCTCCTGGCAGTTGCGTCTGTCGGCCTTCCTGGCGTCTGCTTTGATCCAAATCTCACAAGCTTTGATATATCTTGCGCAACTATTCCTCGACAATCCGTACGTCGCGGCCTGATCGTAGAGTCTCTTGAATTCGCGCCTGGCATGCTCGAACAATTCTTTCGCATTGTCTTCGTTTCCTCTGTGGAGGGCATTTCTGCCGCGTATGTACAGGTTCAGGCCGGAACTGATTAAACGTAGGGGGATATCTGACGAATCGGACTGACGCAAAGCGTCTGTGGACCTCGCCCTGGACAGGGATTCTCGATCTTGTCTTCCGTTCGCAGGAATTCCTTCCTTCGGAATGTAGGGAACAGTTTCGCCCGTCTCTACGTGAACACGGATCGCCTCCCCCTCGTCCTTGACACCGCATGAAACAGTTTTTCCATCATCTGACCAATCTACAGGCCCACTTACGTTACCGGCAAACAAAAGCCTGATGTCTCCCCGTCTGTCGACTGTCCAGAGGCCGTGGCTTGTGCGCTCGAAAGCATTGCGTCGATAACCGATAATCGCCAATGACCGTCCATCAGGAGAAAGCGCGAATTGGAGAGGTTGAAGATCCGTAGGAAGCGGCCACGCTTCCTCTTTGGTACCGTCCGGATACAACGACCATATTATGTTTTTCGTGATCGGTATCGAGTGGCCTCCATAGAAATACGACCCCCACGCTTCGTGTCGCAAGCTTCGTTCCAGATATATCAAGGCATCGCCAGCCGGATCAAAATAGAGGTCGCCTGGTCTTCCGGGATAAGTCTTGATCCTCCTGGGTTGTGTGTCCAAAATCGAGACAATCCAGATTTCAGTGACAGAAATCGCACCCTTGCCCCTCTGGATTGCAAAAGCTCGATCCCCGGCCACTGACGTTACAGGTAGAGTCGAGAGGTGGCGCGGTGGTGTAGGAGAGGCCTATCTGTTTCCGCCCCTTTCGTCTGGCGGTGCCTCAATAGCCGCTCCGCGCTCCGTTTCCACGTCCCGCTCATCGAACCGGACGTGCGGATTTACCGCATCCGGCTCTCGGACAAGGAGTCATGCGTTCGCCCACGGAAGGTTGTGCGTCTGCACCTCCAGCCGGGTCAGGCCCAACGTATTGTAGAGGACCTCGTCAGGGAGACGGGACGTCCCCTTTCCCGGTATTCGGTACTTGTTGCACAACCACCAGCGGAGCCGTTGCCGGGTGTGGCTGTCCACACTCCGGTAGGCTTTGCTGACCGGACCAAGACGGAAGTAGTTGCCCCACCCTGTTAGCTTTCGGTTCAGGTGGGCAATCCGTTCTTGATGGTCTTTCAGCAGCCACCGCCGCGCCGTTGCCTCGCTGATGGCCCGGCAGATGTGCCGGATGGCCTTCTTTGACGGGCGCGTGCCGATATAGGCCTTTCCCGTCTTTGGTGAGTAACAGCGTTCGATGGTGTAGCCCAGAAAGTCAAATCGTCCTTCAGGAAGCGTGCATATGCCCGTCTTCTGCTCGTTCACCGTCAACTTGAGCGCCTTCATAATGGATCGCATCGCGCGCATCGCTTCTTTTGCGGTGCCGCGACAGCAGATCACAAAATCGTCCGCGTAGTTGACAATATGAGCCTTCAGGCGTTGCTGATGTCCCCGAACCTGCCATCCCAGAATGAACCGCCGCATATACAGGTTCGCCAGCAGGGGCGAGATCGGGGCGCCTTGCGGTGTCCCCCTTCCCTGATCCTTGTTCGGCGTCGTTCGACGTTTGCGGCCCCGCTTGTCGGTCTCCTCAATCGGCGCGGTCAGCCACAGCTTGACCAGGCCCAGCATACGCCCGTCACTGATGCGACGCGCCACACATTTCATCAGCTCGGCATGCGGGATCGTGTCAAAGTAACCGCTCAAGTCCGCGTCGATCACCTGCGTATGGCCACGGCTCACCAGACTGTGAACCGCCCTGATGGCGTCGTGCGCACTCCGTTTCGGACGGTACGCATACTGCGCCGCTGGCAGGTCCGCCTCAAAGATCGGCTCCAATACCAGCATCGCCGCGGTTTGCACCACCCGATCTTTCACCGTCGGGATGCCCAGCGGCCTTTGCTTCCCGTTCGGCTTGGGGATATACACCCGACGGATCGGAGACACCCGATACGATTTGCTCCTTACGGCTTCCGACAGTTCGCCTAACCACCGCTTTTGCCCATATGACTCGATATCCGCAAACGTCTCGCCGTCCACGCCCGCCGCGCCGCCGTTGGCCTTGCAGCAGCGGTACGCATAAAGCAGGATGTCCTCGCGATACACCTTGTCATACAGCGCGTAGAATCGGTAGCCGGGCGATTCCTTCGCTTTGGCATGCAACGTCCTCTGCAACTTCCGAACCTTTTCCGGAGGTCTTAGGCTCATACCAATCTCCAGGCTCTCGCTCCTTTGACGTTGCCCTTGAACCAAGGCCCCTTTCCTCCGCCGGCATTACCCGGCTTCTCAGGTACTACGGGCCTCTCCGCCACCCCACGCGGCCCGGCCTGACCCTCACGGGCTGCCGGTTGGTGTCTCCACCACCGCCTGGGGCTTCCCGTGTTGCGTCGGAACTCCTTGTATACGTGCCTCCGCCACTACCCCGGCGGGACCGTTGGGTGCTCGCGTTGCCTGCTTCCCCAACGACGGCGGCCTTCCCCGAAATTCAGGCGGGTCGGCTCCCGCATTACCCTTTTCGAGGCCTGCGCAGCGTTCACTCACGTTTCGGCCCGCATACTCGCCAAGTCGCCTTGCGACCCTCTACACCGGAGGCTTCGGAGATGTCGTTTCCTACGTCCCCGCTCCGATTGCTACCGACTGTGGCAACACTTGTCGGGTGGGACTCTCACCCACTGAAGTTCCGCGCCTTTTCACGGCGCACTGAGATAATCAGGGTCAGACGCTTCGACAACACGGGGGGTTGCCAGGATGCAGAATGCAATTACGAGTGTAACCCGTATGTTCCACCGCATGACGTTGCCCTCCTGCCATTCAACAATGCAGTTCGGACTTTAATTATCCTGAACCGGAAGTCGAGTTTGCATTGGTACCCCAACCCACAATAGAGCTACGCGTCCTTGTCCTCGGGAAACTGATCCAGGCATCGCTTTGAGGCCAATACCAACCCCCTCGGATTCTTGCTCTCATAGTGAATCAGTCCCAAGTCGTAATGCGCATCTCGATTTTCAGGATCGACCTCGGTGCCTTTTATCAGGAATGCCAGTGCTTTATCTCTATCCCGCGTTCCGTGTTGTTCCCAGCGAAAAAGGCGGTACATTGGTGGCCCTACTCCACCTGCGACGATTCCTACAGGCTCCATCTCGAAATACTTCAGGAAAGCCTGCACGGAAAAAATCCAACCAGGTACGCTGCTTGGGCGCGTTGTTCCGGAAAGTTCTCGTAAATCTTCTCATAATGCCGTTCGGCACTTAGCCAGAGCCCCTGCTTGCCGAGCAACTCACCGAGCGCCATCTGATAATCACCACTTCTCGGCTCCAGCCGAATCGCCTCATCCAGCGCATTTCGTGCACTCTGGCGATCCATGGGCGTGTCAAGCGACATATACAGCTTCGCGATCTCGTAGTGGGCCGGCGCGAAGTCCCGGTCCGCCTTCAATACGTCATGGAAGGCCTCTATACTTGCCTCAGCGCTGACACTTCCGACCTGCTCTAGAGCTGACTCGTAAATCGTATCGGCGATTTGCTTCGGCGTGCCTTCGAGTGGTGAAATGACAGAGAGTCCGAAGCAAAAAAGCACAACTCCATATGAAGTAAACCTCCTACACCATCTTTGGATGTGACGAAATTTTCGAAATGTCATAACAGCACCTCGTGAGCTTCCATTTGCTCGCGTTCACTCAATCACGCGGAACAACGCATCCCGCGACGCTTCCTGACCGGTATGCATATCCGTCAGACGCACCGATAGGCGGTGCACACCCGCAGGCACGTGGCTCAGGTCAATCTGCAGATACGTGAAGTCATCCTCCCGGTCCCCCTCGTACTGAGAGGTAATTGTCGTTTGGGTGCCTTGTGTATCCTTTTCCATTTCTTTCATCAGCAGGGCGATTTCGTCTTCGCGATCTCCCATTCCCTCGCTCACGTGCAGCACCTCATATTTGTGGTTCCGCGTCACAATCACGTCTGGCGTCCTCGTTGGCTTGCCATTGCCTGGCAGCCGCTGCGCTGTAAACAAGTAAGGATCGATCCTTTCCTCGCCTGGACGGCCGATCCGATAAGAAATCTCATACTCCGTGCGTCCATACCTGTCACGCCTCAGGTTATATAGTTCCAGATAGATGAACGCTGGCTCCGACCGATGGTAGGTCCGTAAGGGATTCGCAACAACATTCAGATCATCCCTGTCTTCCGGAAACGGCGACTGTGTTGCGATTTGCGTGGCCAGCAGCAGATCACTCATTGCGAGCGTAGAATCCGCCATCTCGAACGTGCGCTGCTCTCGAAACGTCCCGATCGACCCACTTTCTGCGTCCCTCACCTCGCAAATCAGATTGTACGTGCCCGGGGCCAACGTGAATGCTTTCTGAAACACCAGATGGTTTTCCCGCAAGCTGTCCACAACGGGATACCCGCTATCCGTCAACTCGGGCCACCTCAGATCCAGAGCCGACCGCTTTCTAAAGACAGCATCCCATCGCTCGTCAAAAAGGAAGATCCCGTTCTCCAGAACCATACTATCCGCTACCGACGCGGACACGTTGTACTTCGGCAGCGCATACGCCAATTCTACGCGGAGGCTATTTCCATCCTTGAAGCCAACCACCTGATAGGGAATTCTATATTTGTGATGTCGATAGGGGTCCAGAACGTGGGGTGGTTGACGATTGAAGATATATCGACTCGAAATCCGGCCTGGACGAGTATCGAAACGCCATGAATCCAGACCGTCGCTGTTGAAAAACGAAATTGAAAAACCATCATAATACCACTCTTCATTCCCACCCTGAACGACTCTACTAATGCCGGTGCTCGCTCCATCGACACCGCCTGGCAACTCCATACGCGTTGCCGTTTTGTTGAGATACCTCCCGAATTTGATATGGGCCTTGCCACGGTCGGTTTGCCATCCCTGTATCCCCTTCAGCCGCTGCCCGTATCTGAGATTGGCATACGCCACCCGTCCATAGTGCTCCATGCGTCGCTCGCTGAATGCTGTCAGGTAAAGGGGATCGCGTTTCCGCCAGAACCGCACCCGCTCACGGCTATCCGTCCATCCGTTTTGGGTCGCATCGGTCGTCGCAATTGAATCAAGCGCCGATAGTTCCTTCTGGCTTGCAATTACGTCCACCGACTCCATCAGAGCGCGTTCCTGTGCCGACATTCGCTCCAACGCGCCCAAATAATAGTCGTGGGCAGTTTCCAATTCACCCATCCTCTGGTATCCCAGACCACAGTAAAGCAACGCGTCCTTATCCTCGGGAAATTGATCCAGGCACAGCTTTGATGCCGTTACCAGTCCATTGGGATTCTGGCTTTCGTAATGGATCAGTCCCAAATCATAGTACGCTTGTCGATATCCGGGATCGGTCTCGATGCTCCTGATCAGAAATGCAAGTGCTTTCTCACGGTCGTGTGCGCCGTATTTTTCCCAACGAAACAGGTGATATGTAGGTGGCCCGCCGCCAGTAATAATATCTATGTGCTCCATATCGATATACTTCAAAAACGCCTGCAGGGAAAAAAAACCTACCATATACGCTGCCTCGGCAAACCTTTCGGGATGGGTCTCACATACCTTTTCGTAATGCCTCTCGGCATTCAACCAGAGCCCCTGCTTGCCGAGCAACTCACCGAGCAACAGTTGATAATTCCCGTTGCCCGGTTCCAGTAGAATCGCCTCGTCCAGCGCCTTGCGCGCACTCTGGCGATCCATGGGCGTATCCATAGACATATACAGCTTCGCGATTTCATAATGGGCCGGTGCGTGGTCCGGATCCGCATTCAATACCTCACGGAAAGCCCCCAGGCTCTGCTCGACGGTGACATTTCCGACTTGCTCCAGAGCTTTCTCGAAGAGCCTGTCTGCAGCCTGCTTCTCACCGGCCGCAATCGGCGACGCGAGACAGAATCCGAGCCACAGTACCGCTAACACGAAGGAACTCAATCCCGCGCGGCAAATTCGCGTTTGACGAATTATCAGGGATGGCATTGCAAGACCTCTTATTCACGCGTCGGGAACAATTCACTGTGCCAATTTCCGAAGCCCGTCCTACCGAGAAGACACGGCCCGCGCGCCATGGGTTCAAAAAAACAAAAGAAAAGAGCCCGGATCGTGCTTCTTCCGGGCTCCAATTGCGCCACTGGATTCATTTCCGAATCTCGTTTGCCTATGTCCTCAGGATTCTATACGACCCTGTTGCGATATCTTCCCCCTGCAATTATCCGACTGGCTTCCGTTTTGGTCAGGTGTCGATCCCTGTCGGAAGTCGGCGATCAATAATCCAGAACGGTGTAGTCGCCGTCCAGAATCAGGCGAACGGACACATTCAGTCCCAATTTCGCGAATAGCACCCAGGGTGCATTCAATACACCGATGCAGGTGTACACCTCACGCCTGTCGATCTGGCGCTGCCTTCCGGCCACAAAGAAACTGACCCAATAGACCGACGTCACGTATGGCCAATCAGGAGTTCACCACCGGTATTGGGCAATCCATCGCGTTACTTTGCCGCCACGTTTTTGGAAATTCCGGCAGCAGATGGTGATAATCGGCGATCCCGCAATAGTCATTGTCAAAGATCCACATCCTTGACCGATGTTATGGCGAGCCATCCCGTCATCGTACAGTCATTCAACCTACAGGTTTCAAATCACCTTTATGCTGTGTACTTCACATTCGGACCACTTCTGGTTCCTCAAACCACCCAACACGGGACATATGGCTGGCGACCTTTTCCGTCTCTTTCGTGTACACGATCACGGCGAGGCTTTGCTGAGCCCTGCTGCAAGTAACGTAGAACAGACGTCGGGTTCTGTCTACAGACGTTTCCTTCCCTTCACGCCGGTTTTTTTCATCCGTGCTCGTCGGAACTTTCGCCCCAAGCAACTTCTCATAGCTGAACATGAAACCGCGGGCTTCGTTGTCATCAAGGATGACCATAACTCGCGGGAACTGCAGCCCTTTGATGCCCTGATGTGTGCCGAAAGGTGATCTGTCAGAGATGTACTCTGCATATGCCTCGAACTGACTGAACGGGACAGAAAGCGCTTCCCTCCAGGCATCTACCGCAGGATTCCTGTCGCCTTCCGCATCTGCGGGAACTGACACTATCTCTTCTCGCTGTCCAACAGCGTCGGACAGGATAGGCGCGAATACATCAGGGATGCCGAATAGGCCTTCGTTATCGATCATCTTGAGAACATCCAACAAGACCGGATCTGCGCCATCGTTCCACAGGGAGAAGATGGACTTCACGGACCTGTCGGCCGTACGAATTTCCTCCAATGAAGTCACGCTTGCGCTCAGTCTTTCGGGAGACATGATCGGGGAGTGATCCTTCACGATCCGAGCGACGGCAAACCTGTCTTCGGATCGCATGGCTTGTACCAGTGGAAGAACCCGCTGCGTGAAGAAAGCAACCCCGTTCAAAGTCCCATTGAGCAGGCCAGTCCTGAAATTGTCTATACTGTAAAGTGGCTTAAAGAAACGGTCGAAGCCGCCCCTGCGTGCGGCCATGTGATGCTCGAGGGTAAGTACTTTAATCGCCTGTTGGTTCATCCACTCGTCATCGGAAGTGACCTCTGCCATTTTTCTTACCACTGCGGTTTCAACTATCGATTTGTCCACGTCATCAACATCATTGATCAGGAACAGGCGCACGACCCCTTCTTGCGCGTCTTGTCCAGGCTCCTGCTGAGCGCCGTCCGCTTCCGATCTGATCTGATTGAGAAGCGTCACAATTCGTCTGGGACACCTGTGGTTGACGTCAATGGCAGGTTTCTCCCAATCTGCCGGGACAGCCTCCTCCAATCCGACTTTCCCGTCCGCGTAGATGCGCTGCATCGTGTCACCGAACAGAGACAGACAGAATTGGTCTGGATACTTCGCTTGGAGGGCAAAAAACGCGTCAATCAGGTCTTTCTGCGTGTCCTGGCTTTCGTCGATGAGCAGGACGGGGTGCTTCCGAATCAGTATCTGACGCATGAGTGGCTTCTCGGCGAGAAATGCCGCTGTGATGGCTATGACCTCAGCGTGGTTCAGTGAGTTCCTGCCGATGTTTTCGCCGTTTGGATTGTAGGTGAACTGCTTGATGACATCGAGATGCTGAAGTCGCGTCTCGTTCGATTCTATCTGAACCCGCCGCTCAGCAGAGGCCTTTGTTCCTGCCCTCCCGGACGCTTGCTTCTCCTGAAGTTCGGTGATTTCGGTAGACAAACGTACTCGGAGCCAAGTAGAGATGTCTTTGTGGTATGTGCGGATCTGTTCCCAAGCAAAGCTATGGATAGTTGACACGACAAAGATTGGATCAAAGTCAATTCTGCGCCTGATCTCGTCGCATGCGGCATTGGTGTAGGTTATGACAGCAACTTTCTGGCCCGACTGCCGGAACTGCGTGCCATAGCGGGTCCGAAAGATGTCCATTGCCTCAACGACCGCCCTTGTCTTGCCGGTGCCAGCGCCGGCATAGAGGAAGAAGCTCCTGGGCTTCTCCAGGTCGAGGCATGCCGCAATTGTCTTACTGAGGTTATCCCCATGAGTGACTGCCTCAGGCATCATTGACCTCTGCCGATTCTGTTGAGTTGGCGTCAAACTTTCTCGCGTCAAGGTTCTTCTGAAGCCACGCAAGGCCATCAGCGATGTAGACTGGCGGCTCTACCTGACTCGGCTCACCCAGGAAGAGTAACTCCAAGGCCATCTCAGCCTTGCTGCCCTTCTCCAAGTTGGCGAACATAACCCTGCTGGCATTTTCAAGTGTGTCCGCTCCCAAAGCTGCTTGGAGCTTCTTCAATAGGCCGACCGGTTTTACATATCCCCGGAACAGTTCAAGATTCGTCAAGGCCAATGAATCTTCGAAAGTATAGGGTATTGCCTCGTCCCTGTCTTGACATTCCTTGAATTCCACAGCGATTGGGCACTGGTAAGCGACCCTGACGAGCCCATCCGCTGTCTGTTTCACATCGTCCGACAGGTCAAGCAAATCATCGAGTGGTTCTATCTTGGGTACCCATTTCTTGAGTGTAGTGTTTCCTGTTCGGTAGCCATTGCCTCGCTGAGGTCGGGCTTTGGCCTCGCCAGTCCCCTGAATGGAGTCCAGGTCCGTGACGACCAGAGTCAGAAGTCCAAGAGTATTCAACAGTGGTTTCAAACGATGTGCATGGGCGCCACCGATCTCAAGAAGCGAGATGTAGCTTTGATCCAGTATCACACCTGTCCAAAATCAGTTTCTGTCTTGGACAGCATCTGGTTCACTTCCGCGAAGCCATCCCTCGACCAAGATCGCCTGAGATTCACAAAATGCTTATTTCACGGGCTTATTGAGATGGAAACAGCACAATTATGGCCGCTGGAAACGTCACCTTGTTCTTGGACAGCATTGCGCAGAAGATGGCAAACCTGGTTTTCATTATCCGGGTCAAACCCGTCCAAAATCGCCTATTGTAGCCATTTTTCGAACCTTATCTCTGGGAATCCGACGGTTCTTGGACAGCAGTGATCCAGTATAGGAAACTTTCCCCGGATGAAATGGGGAATCAACATGCGTTCGGCCGCCCCCTCCACCAGGATGGCCGCATCGGCGAAGAAGAGATCGCAATGGGTCGTCCGAAGATATCGAGTAGCAAACTTTGAGGTCTCATCGTGGTCGCCGAACGTCTGTGAGAGATTGATAACCGTTGCCGTGGGAATTTCACCCTGGTTCGTGGCTGATTCCCGACGGAAGTAACGCAGGCAAGAGAAGTCCAATTCATGAGCAATATGTGATGAGTGAGTGCTGACGATCATCTGCGTGCTGAAGGAAGAATCCACAAGCGCATCGTGGTTGCGGAGCACTTCGTAGGCTTTTTTGATGAATACCTGTTGGATCTGCGCGTGCAGATGAGCCTCCGGTTCTTCAACGAGTACAAGGTGCAACGGTTCAATACCAACATCCTTGGTGTCTTGATTCTTGGCCGCTTTTCCAACCCGCATCCATTCGTCTCTGAATCGGATCAGGTTGAATACCATCGAGATCAGGTTCTGGTAACCGAGTCCGTTGTATTTTTCGGGTAAGAACAGTGAATCTGATCCAGGCAGGTCGAACTGTACCGCGGCGTCGTGATCAAGGCCGTCGCGTGGGTCGATCTTGCTTGTTATGGAGATCCTTGGGTCACTGAATCCGGGATAATTGAGACCCTCAAGTTCTCCAATGGCAGGATTGAAGCTCGTCTTCAACTGATCGTTGAATACCGTTTTCGCCGCTTCGATCGCTTCCAACGCCGCGATATCACTCGCATCAGGCGCCTCGGACGGATTCAAGTGCTTGGAGAAGTAGTGGCGCAGTTGGGTCGACAAGCTTGCAAAGCCACTGTATGACTCATCTTCTGTCTTGGGATCGGAAAAACCTCTCTGGGCAGTGATTACGTCAATCTTGATGAGACCGTCGAATGGATCCTTCTTGAGCGCGTCGCTGTCGGGTGAAAGCGACTGAGGCCTGGCGACTCCCCGTACGGGGTCTTGAAGTTGTGTAGGGTCCAGAATGTAGGATTGGATTTCAAACTGGCTGTGAAGCTGTCTGTCCAGGAAGTCCCTCAGTGAGTTTGGCCATAGAGTCAGCGGCGACGCATCTTTGCTGGAAGCCGACTCGGCGTCGCGTGCCGACTTGTAGGCGCTTCGGAAGTCCTTGTAGAGTCGCTCCATGTTCTTGGGCACAAACACAAGCCTGACTCCCAGCAATTCCTCGAGCGTCCAATCCAATGTAGGGAGAAGATGCGCAACACGGTGAAGGTTATTTTCGTCGGCTATGAGCCAGACATCGATAGAGGGCAGGAAAGGTAGCCAGGCGTCAACAGCGATATCTGGTTCTTCATCATCGGCAGCTTCTACCCACTGTTTTCCGAGTCGATCAAGAGATGGCCAGTTTGAAAGGGTGAAATCAGTGGTCGTAAAGTCCTTGTGGCGGCTCCGCTTGAGAAAGAGGCTTAGAGCATGCATTGCGGATGTCTTGCCGCTGTTATTCGCGCCGACGAAAATCGTCTCCTGTTGCGCGATCTCGACGCGGCATGCCTTCAGCTTCCGGAAATTCTGTATCTCAATAAAGGCGATGTGCACTCGATGTTCTCCCTTGCATCGTGGTCGAATAGGAATTGGAAGATTTCTCTGGTCGCTCGGGCTCCAGTCCCACGGCCAAGTGTCGGATTTCTTTCGTCGACAAACAGGATTGTTACCTTGAGTCGTTTTTGCTTCCAAGCTACATCCGCGATTGGTGTCCTCCATTGAGCGGGCTGCAGGACGATTATAGTTGACCCACGCGGGTCAATTTTGAACGATGAAATGTGTCCAACTGCTTATGATACCCACAGATTCCGGTGTCCAAGTATAAAATCAAACCGTCAGCGAAACGCATTTGCTATTGGTTGTCGGATGCCAGAGCTCAGCACCATCAATCTGACAAGGGGGGATGGCCTATACCAAGTTCTCCACAAGAGTCTCGGCTGTGTATTCCGACACACACGACGCCATATACCTTTGTATAGCCTCACCACAATCGGGATCGGTGCGTGCGAAATCGATGAATGCCTTGAAATAACTCTCGTGACTTCCGATGTCGTAACGTTTCTCATCCTGCTTCATTCTTACCGCCCTGACCGCATGTCCTGAACGAATAAGTCCCCGGATTGCGTCCGTAATGCCGATTTCGCCTGCGGAAGAAGGATGAAGCTTTCGTATTTCATTGAAAATCTCGGGGCCGAAGACGTAGCGTGCGCTTACGGCCATGTAACTCGGGGCGAGTTCTGGGGCAGGTTTCTCCACGATGTCTTCAAGCAAGAAACCGTCGGCATCAATGTCTTCTCCGAGAGCGGCCTGCACGATGCCATATCGGCCGACCAGCGTCGAAGGGACGAAACGCACACCCATTGTGCACGTGGCATTGTACCTGACGTGCGCTTCGATCATTCGTTGGACGAAGTTCGGTCGCAAGGTCGAGTCAATGACAGTGTCGCCATAGGCGACCACAAAATGCTCGTCATCTACAAAGCTCTCGGCGGAGGCAATGGCGGCACCGGTACCCCCAGGTTTGGAAGCGCCTGAATGCTTTTGTTGGCGAGCATAGAAGAACTCGATATCGCGTTTGCTATAGTCAAAGCTCGCCAAGTCCTGCAACTGGCCATTTTGCTTCGCATCAATCTCGATATCCAGATTGTTGTCGAACTGATTCTCAATAATTGTCTTGCGTCCGGATGTTATAAATAGGAATTTTTCCAGTTTGGCTGCAACCATTTCCTCAACGACGAGCTGTATCGCCGGAAATTTGCCCAAAGGTAACATCTCTTTAGGCAATGCCCTTGTCGTAGGCAAAAGGCGGGTACCAAGACCTGCGATTGGCACTACGGTTTTTAGCAGTGTTCGATTTCGAGTTCGAGATCTCATTGAAACTACTGTTTCCTTACCAAAACGTGGCATCACGAGTAAGGTAACTTTCGTGGGAAATTGGTTCCCTAACTAGCGGCCTGCGTCGTAAGTCAACCGCTTCTGGGGGTAGCGCCCTCCCTTGTGGCGTCCATAGATGCCACAACCTATCGTGAGATTAGATGCAATATTGAGGGGTTACATCACGTACCCATTGGCTTTCCCACCCGTGCGAATTCCCTACGTCAATAACTGAACCTGAATCGTGGCCATTGGCCGCCGTGGATTTCCGTGGGGACGGCGTCACTGTTCCCACCGCTCGCAGCACTTGCTTGGCGTCGTGCAGCGGCCGTTCAATCGTCCGGAACGACCACAGGTACCCGTCTCGTAACAAAAGCGTGCCATGCATTAACTTCGGCTCTTGAGGGCAAGTACTATTTTTAGTTGAAACGGGAGAGGCGTTTAGTCGGCGGCGAAAGCCTCTTGCGCGTCGTGATCGAGGTTGAGGTGTTTTTGTAGGGCAAGTCTGAGTATAGGAAGAAAGCGGTATCCTTTGATTCTCCGCAGTCGTGGCTCGATGTCTAACAGCGCGGCTGCCAACCACCGATATCGCTGATCGGAGTTGTTCCATCGTTTTACATTTCGTGTGCGCTGAGCGACCATGGCGTTGAGGGATTCGATACAGTTGGTGGTGCGGAACGATTGTTTGAGCTGTGGCATGAGCCCCAGCCGATGGAGGGTGAGGGTTTCTTCGAGCCCTTCCTCGAGGCTGTTCAGTGCCGATGCGTTCCTCAGCGCCAGGGAGGGTTTGAGGGCCTGTAGCGCGGCTTTGGCTTCGTTGTAGGTCTCCTTGTCGTACGCATCGTGGAGGGCCTTTCTGACCTCATCCTGCTGTGATTTTGGCAGATAGGCGATCACGTTTTCCCGTTTGTGCCACTGGCAGCGTTGAATGGCGACGTATCCGGATAGGGCCTTGGTCAGCGCGGTCCGCAACCCCTTCGAGCCGTCGATGAGGCACAGCAGCCCCTGGTGATACTGCAGTCCGCGATCGATGAGCGAATTGACAAACTGCCGGCACACGCGCTCATTTTCACTGGCGGCCTGCACGAACCCCAGCGGGACCTTGTCCCCGTCGATTGTCACGCCAAGGGCGATGATCATTTGCTGATCGGCAAAGGTCTTGCCATCCATAAACAGCCCCACCAGGTCATAGCCGGCAAGCGACCGTTCTTGAAACTGCCTCAGCTTGGCCGCTGATGTCTTTATGAACCGCTTCGAGACCGTCGACGAAGACAAGCCAAACGCCTCGGGTACCGCCTCTGCGCAACTGGCGTAAGAACGCGTGGCAAGGCCGCCCAGAACGCGAAGCAGCAACCCTTCGTCCATGTCTCTGGGGCGCTGCAAGCGGCGATACGCCTGTAGAGGCACCTCCTCATTGGCTTCCACGTCGCGCACCCTCGGTACCGCCACGGGCACTTTCTGGTCCGATAGATACACCGATCCACGTTGCACGCCCCACCGGCGATTCGGGGCCTTGTCTGCTTTACGACTGTATCTCTTGCCCGTCAACGCGGCGACCTCATTCTGCAAGATTTCTTCCACGGCGGCCAGACCCAGAGGGATCAGCGACTGGATCAAGGCCACACGGACGTCAACATCCTCCAGCATACCTGCGGAGACCGCCCTGGAACTCACAACACCTTCCGTGTTCAACTTGACTTCACGAGACTTCGATGATACCTTGCTCATTACAGGCTCCTTTCGTATGAGGATACAGTATTCTACTCGGGACTACTGTATCCAATTTACATCGGAGCCTCTTCTATTTCAACTAAGATAGGTACATTCCCGCTCTTGATTCACGATTCGATAGTCGTAACGAACCTCCGAAACGTGAGCGGCCCCACGTCACCCTTAGCACACACGGCCAAGACCGTCGCGATCGTCGACGATTACATAGCGCTTCCAAACTAACATATTAGTCTGAAGCCATCGCTAACCAAAGACCGTCACGGCCCCATTAGTTCACAGCCGTTAGACCTTACAGTAAGACTTCTACGCAAAATGCGTGCATGTTTATTCGTGCAGATTGCGCACGTTCACGCGTTGTAATCCCCCCACCGCATCAGCCGTCGCCTGACGGCTCGGCTTCTGCGACTCCCCCTCAAGGGGGGAGTGATTGCTATGTCAAACGGGCTCAGGCGTTCACTTGAGTCTATTTGGTTGCGGCTGAACAAAACGAAGCCGCGATAGGATCCGACACATTGTCTCCGGCTTCGTCGTCCCGAGGCCAGGTAAATTGGCTCACCGCTTCTGCGAGAATCGGAAACCACACAAACCCTCCTCTAGCCTGCTTGGTCGGCGGAATATGTAGTGTTTGAGTCAAGTTTCATGCGGCAAGTTTGGCTTGATGGCAATGGTGGTGTATGAGCGATTCGAGTTTGTAAAATGCGTTGCGGATGGGGTTTGGCGTAGTTCTGTCGAGGGTAAGGGTGAGCCCTGATCGGAGTACGCGCGCGCGCGTTCGGCTGTAAAACAGGGCAATGCGAAGGCCGTCGTCGGTGACGTGGTAACGATGGGTGCCGGGGATACGCTGTATGAGGCGTCGCAGCCGCAGTCTGCGCAGTTGATAGGTCATCATGCCGGGTGTGAGTTGGCTGGGATCGAGGCTCAGGAGTGGAGCGAGGCGCTCCCTGAGATCACGGTTGCTAAACCCTGTGATGTTCAGCCGGAAGAGGACCAGACTGTGCAAGAGCATCTGCGTGCGATGATCGCCGAAGCGTAGGGCGGACGTGCGTTGACCGTCTACGACGTCAGGCTGTTGAAGCTTGTGGAAGGCGTCTTCGCCGACGGTGCAGTCGTGGCTGATGCTTTGGACGTTCAGGAGACGTCGGTTGGCTTGAAAGCCGACCTGTCGCAGTGCGCTCAGGTTGTGCAGCCTCTTGCCGATGGCGAAGTCGTAGGTGTTGTTGATGGTGGTTTCGGTGCGCAGGGCGCGTCCTTCTTTATGATACTGGTGGATCTTGGAGCTTTTGTAGTCCACATACAGGGAAGGGCTCACGCCGTATGTGATGACGCGGGTACGGAACCGTCCGGGGGTGCGTCGCGTCACCCGACGATCAAAGATCAACTGGATCTGGTCAGGACGCCCCAGGTCGAGATTCTCCCGCAGGACCTGCTCGAAGAACACCCGCCCGGTGTGGGGACGGTCGAAGACCTGGGTAAGCGCGAATTCGGCCTGCAGCATGGACACGTCATACGTATAACCGGCCTGGCGGTCTTCTTCCGTATACGGATGTGGCAAGCGCGCAAACCACTTATCGACAAGTCCTCGGATGTGAACAGCAGAAAGGTCGTTGCAAATGCGCTGGAGAAGGTCCGGATCCTGGCAGGACAGAAAGCCGTTGTCCAGACCCTCATAGGCAACGCCCCGTTGGTCGAGTTGACACTTGGCATACTCATGACCATTGATGCACAGCTTGGCCGTGTACGGGAAGTAGGTACAGAACTTGAGAAAGATCAGCCCGAAATCCTTGTCCACGCAGTAAAAGTAGAAGTGGTTGACCATCGCGGTGGAACGCACGATCCACGGATAGGGCGCTCCCGTATCTTCCCGGCGTCGCCGTTGCGTTCGAAACACAACGGCTTTCTCCTGGGCGCACCCTACGAAGACCACGCCCTCGTCATGCTTGAAACGCTTGAGGTGCTCCCGGGCGATATCCTCTTTCCGCTGACCTTTCTTGAAGCGCACCAGAGGAACCCCCTCGTCCTCGACGAACCGGCGTATGGCCTTCACAAAAGCCCGCGACCGTACGGCCACCACCACCGTCGATGGAACCGGTTGACCCAGATGATACTTGATGTAGGACACCATCCCGAGCTCCCGCTGCAAACCAGGCACATACACGTTCAAATACATCCGATCGATGCTCTCCACTTCCAACGTCACGCGGCCCTTTAATACTTGCGATACCGACAATTCCGCCTTATTCATGATCAGGCTCCAGTTAGCACGGTCTCAAAGACCAACTACCGCCATTGCGGTCCAATAATCGGGGTCCCTAAAAGGACCACCGACGCTCAACTGGAGCCTATTTTATTTACACAAACACTTTTGCGCAACAACACGTCTTGGCGGTCTGAGGCGAAGCCTCGCTAGATAATTACATACGATCTGCATACACAATATTGCATTACGCCTATTTCTCATTAACGTTGACCACGCGGGAACGCTTTCTCGCGGTTACGATTAATGTCTGTGGTCTACCCTTCTTCGGCATTATGGATCCAAGCCTGTACCGAATATTGGCTATAGCATAGCGATGAATGTAGCCCACTGCTCGTTTAATTCGGTAATTCCACGACTCTGGGCCCACTCTTTCGGGCGATCTCCCACTGGCAGAGGGAATGATACCGGCTCTGCTGGAAATCCACACAAAGAGGTACTGTGTAAGTCGACCAAACTCAAGTAACATCCGCATGTATCTCATTATCGACAACTGCGGCAATATGGAAAACCGGTAAATCTGCTCCAATTCAAACCCACACACATGAAGAAGCTCTCTCAGGTTTCGTTCGCCGAAGAAAAAAAGGTGATCAGGAAACTGAAATCCAGAGTATGCTGAATAGTACTTTTCCTTTACCTCCGGAAAGTTACCAGTCTC
>CAXXXF010000005.1:0-86430 GCA_963667175.2 Candidatus Latescibacterota bacterium
TTCCGCGCGAGGGGTACGAAACCCTCGGCGGGTTCATCTACAATCACCTGGGCCGGGTACCGGGTCCCGAAGAGACCTTTGTATTCGAAAACCTCACCCTGTGGGTGGAGGAAGTCGTGGGGCAACGCATCACGACGGTTCGGATCGTCAAACAGGAACCCGACCGGAACAAACAGGGCAAAACCCAAGAAATCGCTTGACAAAACACGAGAGATTTATAGATTTCAATATATCGGATACATGGTCGCGGGGTGGAGCAGTCTGGTAGCTCGTTGGGCTCATAACCCAAAGGTCGCAGGTTCAAATCCTGCCCCCGCTACCAAATAAACAACAGAGGAGGCCGATCATCCGGCCTCCTCTTTCTATCTGCAACCCGCGTGACAACAGCCTGCCCCCCGTTTGAATGCGCCACTCCCCCCTACCCTGCCGATTCTGCCCGGTTGATCCCGGACAGCGGTCCAGTTGTAGCGTCATTTCCGGCTGAGCCTGTGTGAAGGCGTGGCCTGCCTGCAGCGCCTGTCTGCGTGCTCCGCACAGGCAGGCAGTACGCTGCGCAGGCAGGCAGTCATTCCTGTCCGTGTCTGGCCCGCAGACCAGCGTCCGGTAACAAGCTGGCAGGGACCCCCCAGAGGATCTACAAGACGGATACCCGTTGCCGGATGTGCCGAAATTACCTATCTTGAAAGCTGGCAATAGGATTTCTCCCCGGTGGATGGGTATTCTTTCATTTCCCGGTTATTTCATGCCAGGTTGGAGCAACCGATGTCAACCCGACAGGTTGTTATCGAATTACCGGAAAAGGTGTTGCGGGCCGCAAACACGGACGAATCGGATTTCGCCCGTGAGTTGCGCACGCTGGCCGCAGTAAAGCTGTATGAACTGGGTCGCCTGTCAACCGGCCGTGCGGCCGAACTTGCGACCATGTCACGTGTTGAATTCCTGTTAGGGCTGGAACGTTCTAAGGTCTTTCCATTGCATGCCGAGGTTAAACGATCTGGAGAGCCAGAATACCTGAAGCGATCAGCAATACGTCACCCCTGCTGTTTCTGTATCGAATTGACGCACTGAATTGGCTGTCCAGCCTGTTCGACGAGGTCTGGGTACCAAACGCAGTCGTAAACGAACTTCGCGAAGGTCGGCAAAAAGGGTATGATGTTCCCAATCCCGGTGATTGTGACTGGTTGCGAATCGTTAAGCCTCATTCCATACCATCGGAATGGCGTGCGCCGGACCTGGGCACGCCTGGGCACGGGTGAGCTTGCTGCGCTGTCGCGTGGCCTGGAAAACCCGGGCCGGGTGGTCCTTGTCGACGAACGGTTGGCGCGGAGCATCGCTCAGGATGCCGGCCTTGTGGTCTGGGGAACGCTGAGGGTTCTGCTTGAGGCGAAGTCCAATGGTTTGACAGAACGCGTCGAGCCACCTGTGGACCGGCTGAGGGAATCAGGGATGTGGATTTCAGATTCGATTCGACAGGAGGTTTTGGCGCTGGCAGGGGAAGACGACCAATAGGCGAGAAAGGGAGTGAAATCGACATGAGCACCCAGGGATTGACTCCTGCGGTGTTTTCCTATTTCAGCGGCTCTGACAACGCACGTCCGGTTCACCCGGCACAACGGCGCGGCTGCGGTCAGGAGGATCGTTCGAGTTGCACATGGCGCGGGAATACGTTCGTTTTGTCGGTTTCATTTACGGCCACAGATCATCCGCGGCCAGCAGGCTGGAAAAGTGCGAGAACGGGGAGGATATCGATGCCGTCCGAGGTCCGCAGTTCGGGCCCTTCGGGATAGACGACGATGCGCCGGCGCAGCCCCTGCAGGTTGGCCAGAGCTCTCAGTCCCTTGCACCATGATTCCGTAAACGCGCCGCCGGATTTGACCTCGACCGCGACGAATTCCTCTCCGCGTTTGAGCAGGAAGTCCACTTCAGTTGACGTTCGTGCGGCGGTTGCCCAATAGAAGCACGCATCGCACAGGTTGCGATAGTCCTTGTACGCACGGATCAGCTGCGCGACCAGCCCCTCGAACAGCGAGCCACGTTCTTCTGGTGTTGGCGGCGTCGTGACCCGCTTCATGGCCCGCACGATGCCGGGATCGCACCAATACCACTTCGGCAGTTTGCGTTCGCGCGCCCGCAATCGCGTCTCGTAGGCGGGAAGTTGAAAGCCAAGCAGTGTTTCCTCCAGGATCTCCAGATAACCCGTCACCGTGGTGCGTGCGACCTGCGCGTCCCGAGCGATGTTCGTCGCGTTCAGAGTCTGCCCGTAATACAGCGCCGAAACGGGCAGAAAGCGCGCGAATCCCGGTAAGTTTCGCACCAGGGCCTCGGCCTGAATCTCTTCCTTCAGATACATCTGCGTATAGGCAGTGAGCGTTTCCGCTTTGTCCTCCGAATCCCATACAATCGGCAGCAGACCGTATTGCAACGCGTCGTCGAGCGCGAAATGATCCCCCAATTCGGCGGGCACGAAGGGGTGCATCGCGCGACGCAGGGCGCGGCCCGCGAGCAGGTTGACGCCCGCCTGCTTGAGTTTTCTCGCGCTGGATCCGCACAGCACGAACCGCATCCCCTTCTCTTCGATGAATCGGTGTACTTCGTTGAGAAGCCCCGGCAGTCTCTGAATTTCGTCCAGGACCACCCATCGGTCGGCCGGGACAGCCCGCAGTTCGGCTGCCAGGAGCCCCGGGTTCGCGAGCAGCCGCTGGTACGTAATCTTCCGAGAGCAGATTGATGACATGGGCGTCCGGAAGAGCGATTCGCAGCCACGTGCTCTTCCCAACGCCGCGCGGGCCAAGGAGAAAGAAGCTCTTCCCTGGGGCGTCAAATAGTCGTGGTATTGTCATTTGTCTATCTTATCGTCATTTTTCATAGTAATTTGACGACAATATAGACAAATTTCTTAAACTGTCAAGCGATGCGTTTGGCCTGCGGCAGCTTTCTCGTCTTTGTACCCGCGTTCTCCAACCCCCCTACCCATCCAGCAGCGCCAGAAAATCCCGCCGCAGCCGTTCACGCGCGTCCACGACGGTCTCCCCCCAGCTGATCAGCGGTCCTGGCGACGCGTCCCATCGCGCTTCCGGGCCGAAGAGGACATAGATGTCCCACGCGACGTCCACGTCCCTGTCGTACCACGGCTGCTGCGCAAACCAGCGCCCCGTGACCCGCTGCTCGTCCCAGAGATGAACCACCCTCGGGTCCGGAAGCAGGCTCTTCCGCCACGCCGACCGGGCGTCGCCGGCGATGATCGGAAGCCAGACCGCGTACACTTTCAGGTCTGCCTCACGGTTCCTTTCGAGAATCTCCTCCTGCACCCAACTGGCGCCAGCCTGGCAGACGGGTCACGTGGGCGAAAGCAGCAGGACGAGGCGCACAACGCCGGCGTCCTGATTGAAGATCGTCCGGAGTTCCTCGACGCGATCAATGTCCTTCAAATCCGCCGCGGGCTCTTCGGAAACGGGTTCCTTGCCGCAGGCAAACAGCAATGCTGCGGTCAGGAAAAAGACCGGGAGTTGCGGCTTCCGAGGAGCCACACCCATTCGGGCCCGCCACCGGAACGTACCATTCATCTCCACGCTCCTGAAGAAATACGCGCGTCACCGTTACGTGAATTCAACGATTTCCAGTGCGTCAAACTACGAAGAGCAAGTGAACGATGCAACCGGTATCGGGGTTCCAATGGAGAAACTCTCCTGCGGATATCCGTGAATTGGCATCGTCAGTCCCTATCGCCAACCGGTTTTGGCTGACAGCTTATAACTGATCGCTGACTGCCGCTCTTCGACGGCCGAGAGGAGAGGTCTCCGCGCGAACGCAAGTTCATCGCCCGGCCAAATCGGCGACCGGTGACGGCGTTGGTATCCTCTCCCCTCTCACGTCTTCCGTCTCCCCCGGGGAAGTGGGCAGGGTGGAGCGCTTTACGTTGTAATGGCCCGTACCGAACGTAACAAATTGAAATATTACCGATTGAACACCTTGCCGCCGTCACCGTTGGCGTTATATTTATTGTATACACTTGCGGGACAGCCACGCGACGTCTCCGCATGCGACATCGATGCAAAGAGACCCTGCCCCAACTCCCCTACCGACTGCACGGCCCCGAACCTGGTCATGTCCCTGCGCGCCATCCCCAATCGGGCGGTTTGCAGACTGAAACGGCTCCGTGCTGACTGAACACGGACGTGTCACCGATTGAACGCACACGGTGGCGCCTTACCAGAGGAGAGTCCACGCATGCGAAGCCGACTCGAGGTATTGTGGTTCGCGCTGGTTGTCTTTTTCGCCAGTCCAATGTGCGTGACCCAGGCGTCCGGAGAAGATGCCGGAGACATCGAAACCGTTGAGGAAGTTGACGAGGCCGGGGACGAGGAAATAATGGTCTACGAACTGGAGTCCATTACCGTGACCGGGTCGCGGATCAAGAGCGCGGACGACCTCACGCCGGCGCCGGTCATTGTCCTGTCTCGGGACGAAATCAAGGTGCGGGGTCTGGCCTCCATCGGAGACGTCCTGCAGACCCTCACGGTCCAGTCCAACGCCATCAATACGCAGGCCAACAACGGCGGTGACGGCACCACGCGCATCAGCCTCCGCGGCCTGGGGGCGAAACGAACCCTGGTGCTGCTCAACGGACGCAGGTTCGTTCCGGGCGGGACCGGGGCGAATTCCTCGGTGGACCTGAACGCCATTCCCGCCTCCGCCGTGGAGCGTGTGGAGGTGCTGAAAGACGGCGCTTCCGCCGTATACGGATCCGACGCGGTCGGTGGCGTCGTAAACGTCATCACGCGTTCTCAGACCGAAGGGCTCGAGTTCGAATTCTACCAGGGTGTTTCGGGCGAGGGCGACGGTGAAACCATCGACTTCAGCGTCACGGCCGGGACGAGGAGCGAAAGAGGCGGTTTTCTGTTTTCCGCGGGGTACCACAGACAGAGACCCGTCTGGACCGGCGACCGGCCCTTCAGCGCCGAAGACAAGTCCTACGACTGGGAAAAAAACGACGGCACCTACGCCACAAGCGGCAGTTCGGCAACGCCGGAAGGACACATCATCGACCGGACCGACGCCCCCGGCAATGAGGCGTGGCAGGCCGTGGTTTCGGCAGCCGGGGAAGAATCCGGCGACTACCACCGGGACCCCAACACCGGATGGCGCCCGTTCAACTGGGCGGGCAACTCTTCGGACGGCAGCGGCGACCTGTACAATTACCAGCCGGAGAATTACCTCTACACGCCCCAGACCCGATACACCACCTTTCTGAGCGGCAACTATGAATTCGCGAAGGAGGCGAAGGGCTTTTTCGAGGTCTCCTATACGAATCGGCAGTCCGACCAGAAGCTCGCCCCGACCCCCCTTTTCACCATCAGCGAGGAACTCTCCATATCGTCCACGAACATATACAATGAATATGGCCGAGACTTCTACGACGTCCGTCGCCGGTTCGTCGAAGCGGGCAATCGAAATTACCTTCAGGACATCAACACGTACCGCATCGTGCTGGGCGCCGATTATGCGTATCGGAGCTTTACCACCGATCTGTCGTATGCTTACGGCCGCAGCGAGGGGACCAACGTCAACGAGGGGCGGTTTATCCTCAGCAATCTGGCGCGCGCGCTGGGGCCCGCCGAACAGTGCGCGGCGATCGGCAATTGCGTCCCGCTGGACCTGCTGCACGGCGCCGGAACCATCACTCAGGAAATGCTGGACTACATCCAGTATACCGGTATTGCGACGGGCTACACCAAACAGAAGGTCCTCCAGCTGAACCTGACCGGGCAGATCGCCGAACTGCCGGCCGGACCCCTGGGCGTGGCCGCGGGCGTGTCTTCACGCTGGGAAGCCGGCGCCTATCTCCCGGATCCGGTAACGAAATCGGGAAATACGACCGGCAGCAAGCAGGAATCGACCGAAGGCGCCTATTCGGTAAGGGCCCTGTACGGGGAGGCCTCCGTGCCGGTTTATCGGGCGGAAGCCGCAGGCCTGGACCTGACGGCGGCAGGCAGGGCCTTCGATTACGACACCTTTGGGAGCGGCTTCACGTACGAGGCCGGCGCCCGCTGCGAACTTCCCCGGGGGCTGACGCTCCGGGCGACGATATCCGATGCGTTTCGCGCGCCGGGCATCGCGGAGATGTTCCTCGGCCAGAGCGATTCTTTCCCGCTCGTAAGCGATCCCTGTAGCGTGGTAGACGAAGCCGGCAGCACCCGGACACTCACGGCCGAGCAACAGAGGAATTGTGCGGCAGCCGGCGTCCCGCCCGACTTCGAGGACTCACGCGCGCAACTTCGAGCCAAAGTCGGAGGTTCAACCGACCTGGATCCGGAAACCGCCGCCATGATTACGGCCGGGTTGGTTTACCAACCTGAATACGCCGAAGACCTGGACATTGCCATCAGCTACTATAACAATAAGATAGAGGATGTGATCGGGGCGCTGCCCGCAGGGCTCATTCTGAGCAACTGCTATTCGCAGGAAACGCCGTCCTACTGCGATCAGATCGTCCGGGACCCGAACACGAAGCTGATCAGGACCATTTTTTCCCAGGGCGCCAACGTGGGCGAAACCGAAACCAGCGGACTGGACGTCGAACTCTCTTACAGGGTCGACACGCCGCTGGGAATTCTAACAACCCGCACGGAGAGCAATTTGCTTTTCAAATACGAGCAGCTTGTGCCGGCGCCAGGGGGACTCGAACTGGTTAAGGGCAGGGGTTACTACGATCTGGGTGTCTTCCCCAGATGGCGGCATTCGCTAACGGCGGGTCTGAGCCAGCCGCGCGTTTCCTTCGGGCTGAACTGGAAATACGTCGGCGGATTCCGGGAGTGCGAAGACGATGACTGCAAGGGTCTGTACCGCGCTGACGTTTCGGAAACGCCCGTGAGCCGCAACGTCAGCGAGATCAGCACGATCGGCCTGTACGGGTCGTACAGACTGGGGACGCGGATGGGCGCAACCGTGCTGACTGTCGGCGTCAACAACGTCTTCAATCAGCCGCCCGCGGTGATATTCAACGGCTTTCTCGGCACGTCGGATGCCAGCACCTACGACTTCATGGGCAGATATCTGTACGTGCGTCTCTCACACTATCTGTAGACTTCGCGTATCGCCGTGTGAGCGTCGGGTCATTCTCCTGCGTACCTTGCAACGCGACCGGAGTGCTTGGCGCCGATGGAACCCCGTTTCCGACGACGCGTTCAAATTGAAATCCTTTCGCGTCTCGAAGCCAGGGAGTTCTTATGGTCCAGCGCATCATCGCCGTCGGCTCAATCTATATTGGCATTTCGGTCGCGTGGCTCATTCTGGGCCAGACCATTCACCTGCGCACGGTGAAGCAGGGAAACAAACTCAAGGACTCCGTGGGACAACTCTGGGGCACGGCCCAGACGCAACAGGCCCCGCAAATCTACTGGCTGGACCGCGTTACCCGTGTCGAACCCGGCCCGGATGGCGAGTCGATTACCCGCACGGTAGACGAAAAGCACTTTCTGAACCTGAAAGCCAGCCGCATCGACGTCGACCTGTCTCTCGAGCACCGGCGAAAGGGTCTGTTATGGTTTGCCACGTACCAGGTCCGATTCGCGGCTTCGTACACCCTGTCCAACACCACCGACCAGTACCTGAACCTGTTTTTCGATCTGGAATTGCCTGCCCGCCGAGCCGTATACGACGACATTGCCTTAAACGTCGACGGTCAACGCATCGTCAACGTCCCCGTCCGCTCGGGCCATCTGGTCCAACCCATCGATCTCGCGCCAGGTCAGGAACTTCCCGTCCATGTCTCCTACCGCTCCCAGGGCTTGGGCCAGTGGCGGTACAGTTTCGGCGATGACGTCAACCAGGTCTCGGACTTCGAACTGGCGATGCGGACCGACTTCCACGAGATCGACTTTCCCGAGGACACCGTATCCCCCATATCCAAGTCCCGGGACGGCGACGCCTGGACCCTGACGTGGCGGTACGATCAACTGCTCACCGGCGTCGATCTGGGTATGGTCATGCCAGCCCGTCTCAACCCGGGTCCCTGGGTGCGGCAGGTCGTGTTCGCGGCGCCCATTTCCCTCTTCCTTTTCTTCTTTCTGCTCTTCATTTTCACCACCGTTCGCCGAATCGACCTGCACCCGATGCACTTCTTCTTCATCGGGGCCGCCTTCTTCAGCTTCCACCTGTTGCTGGCCTACCTGGTCGACCACATGCTCATCCACTACGCCTTTGTCCTGGCCTCCGCGGTCTCGATTTTCCTGGTTACGTCGTACATGCGCCTGGTCGCGGGCACGCGCCTGGCCTTCGTCGAAATCGGCGCCGGACAGTTCATCTACCTGGTGCTTTTCTCCTACACGTTTTTCTTTTCCGGCTATACCGGCCTCGCCATTACGATCCTGTGCGTCGCGACCCTGTTCGCGGCCATGCAATACACCGGCCGCATTGACTGGAACGCGGTTTTCGAAAAGAAGACGTCGCCGCCGTCCTGACGGCAATCCCCTCCGCTCCCCTACCCTGCGTTGCGCGTGCACGTGAGAATCCCCCGCCCTTCCAGCCCGTTGAAAAAGTCCATCCGGACTGCGAATCCCTCCAATTGAACGCCGCAATTTACCCACAGTCGGTCGAGTTTTAAACATAATTGACAGAATGTATAATTTTTATTATATTCTATATATGGACATACCAAATATAACAGAATTGCATGATTTGCCGAACGTCCTGCGAGCCATCCGCGCCAGCCTTGACGTCACCCAGGAGCAACTTGCGGAGCGACTCGGCGTCTCTTTCGCTACCGTGAATCGCTGGGAGGGCGGCGCGACCAGGCCGCAGAAGGCGGCGCGCGAGGCGATCGCCGCTCTGGCTGCCGACGCAGGAGTTGACACGGCCGCTGCCACAGAATCCGCCGACGCGGCGGCGGGCGTTACCCGGCGGCGGCGCGGTGGCAGACGATCGACCACGCCGTCGACGAAGACCATGGAACAGATGCTGTGGTACGCCGCCTGTTCCATCCGTGGCGAAAAGGACGCCGCCAGGTTCAAGGATTACCTGCTGCCGCTTCTGTTCCTCAAACGACTGTCCGACGTCTTCGACGATGAAATCGAGCGGCTGGCCGAGGAGTACGGAGACGGGGACGTCGCCAGGGAAATTGCCGAAAACGACCATGGCCTGCTGCGCTTCTACCTGCCCCCGGAAGCTCGATGGGGCGTTGTCAGCGGCCGCGAAAATTACGATTGGCCGCTCGATGACCGGGGACGCAGCACGCGGCCCAGGGACGTCGGAGAACATCTGACAAGGGCCGTGCGGGCGGTGGTGCGGCAGAACCCCTCGCTCTCCGGCGTCATTGACGTCGTCGATTTCGCTTCCGAGCGCAACGGCGAGCGCGACGTCAACCCCGCCAAGCTTGCGGAGGTCATCGAGACCTTTTCCGATCCGCGATATCGGCTGGGTCTGGCTGACGTGCAGCCCGATTTCCTTGGCCGCGCCTACGAGTTCCTGCTGCGCAAGTTTGCCGAAGGATCCGGTCAAAGCGCCGGGGAGTTCTTCACGCCGACCGAGGTCGGCTTCCTGATGGCCCACGTCATGCGCCCGCGACCCGGCGAGACCTGCCACGACTACGCCTGCGGCTCCGCCGGGCTGCTCGTCAAGCTGCAACTCGTCGCACGTGAGCTCGACCCCACCAGTCGCGTGCCGCTCAGGCTGGGCGGCCAGGAACTGCAGGCCGAGAGCTACGCCGTCGCTCATATGAACGCCATCATCCACGACATGGAAGTCGAAGTCGCGCGTGGAGATACAATGATCAATCCCAGGTTTAAAAACGCTGCCGGCCGGGTCGACACGCACGACGTCGTCGTCGCGAATCCGATGTGGAACCAACCCTTCGCCCCCGACGTATTTGCCAATGATCCCTTCGACCGGTTCGGCGCCAGGGGCGGCGCCACTACCGGTAAAGGCGACTGGGCATGGCTCCAGCACACCCTCGCCTGCCTGAACGATCGTGGGCGGGCGGCGGTCGTGCTCGACACCGGCGCCGTGACGCGCGGCTCCGGGGCCAGACATGCGGATCGAGAGCGCAACATCCGAAGATGGTTTGTCGAGCAAGACCTGATCGACGGTGTCATCCTCCTGCCGGATAATCTTTTCTACAACACAAGCGCCGCAGGCATCATCGTCATATTGTCAAAACGTAAGCCCGCGTCGCGGAAGAATAAGGTCGTGCTCCTCAACGCCAGCCGGCGCGTGAGGAAGGGCCGCCCCAAGAACTACATCCCCGACGAGGATGTTCGCCCGCTCGCGGCGGCTTTCCTCAAGGGTGAGCCAATGGAGGGTGAACTCGCAGTCATCACGCGGGACCAGGCGCGGGAGGCCGACTACAATCTCAGTCCCAGCCGGTGGGTGGGGCAGGCCGACACCGAGGAGCAGCGCCCGATCTCGGAAATCATCGACGAAATGCGGCGTCTCGACGAAGAGGCCCGCGATATTGATGCGCGCCTGGCGAAAATGCTGGCACGATTGCAATAGACGTGGATACTAAGAAGCGAAGGAGGTAGAGAAATGGGAGCGACGCACGTAACAGTCAGGATCACCAACCCCGCGGATCGGGACCGGTTCTGGGAGGGCCTCTTTCTTGTCGACACCGGGGCCACAGACTCCCTGGCGCCCAGGCAGCACCTGGAGGCCATCGGCCTCGAGCCTGAGGGGAAGCGCAAGTATGAACTGGCCGATGGGAGCGAGATCACGGTCGACGTCGCCCTTGCCAAGATCGAGTTCATGGGAGAGTTCGTCGGCGGGACGGTCATCTTCGGCGAGGCTGACGCGGAGCCGTTGCTGGGCCTGACAGCGTTGGAGTCCGTCGGCATCGAAGTAGATCCGGTGAATCAACAGTTAAAGAGGCTGCCCGCCGTGCGGCTCAAGGGGCTTGCGGGATGATGGTTGCGACGGCCTGCGACTATGGCACGATACTCGGCGGTTCACAGTGACCTTGTTTGATACAGGCGTTCCCTCCGCACATGATTGGATTCGTGTAGGAGACGCTTACGAGGTGACCAGAAAGCCGCGTGGGTTGGATATTGCCGTCTTGCCCGAGATTCCCTTTGTGCCTATGGAGGCGATTCCCGAGGGGGGCGCTTTCGCTCCCGACTACACAATGAGAGCGCCGGAGGAGATTCGGAGCGGTACGTACTTCGAACGGGGCGACATCCTCGTTGCCAAGATCACACCTTCGTTCGAGAATGGAAAGCAGGCCATCGCGACCGGACTTCCCGCGGACTTCGGGTTCGCAACAACGGAGGTTATCCCGCTCAGACCGATCCAGGAGTCGCATGATGGTAGGCTGTTGTTCTACTACCTGCTGGATCCTGGGGTCAGGCACTATGTCGCCGCACGAATGGAAGGCACTACAGGGCGACAGCGGATCCCTCAGGATGTGCTTCTAGACCTGCCGTTTCCGGAGTTCGACCAAGAAGCGCAGGCCGTCATCGCGGACGCCTTGGAAATGATTCAACAGCGATGCGCCGTCGAGACGAGGTCGACGAAGGCAGCGCAGGAATTGAAGCGCGCCGCCATGCGGACGCTGTTCACACGCGGCCTTCGTGGCGAGGCGCAGAAAGAGACGGAGATTGGGCCGGTGCCGGAGAGTTGGGAGGTCGTATCTATCGGCAATGTCTTCAAAATCGAGCAGGGTCTATCTTTGAAGGGCAATCTTGCCAACGATGGAGAAGGAACGCCTTTTCTCCGCACCTCCAATGTGTACTGGGGACGCATTGAACTAAAGATCGTTAGCCAGATGCGTCTCGAAGGCGAGGTGCCGCCCCACAAGCTGTTGCGCCTGGGCGACCTCCTGGTGTGCGAGGGCGGAGAGATTGGACGCGCTGCCGTATGGAACGGAGAAATGGATGAGTGCTTGTTTCAAAATCACCTTCACCGTCTGCGTCCTATGGACGCTTCCCGTACCCGTCCACGGTTCGCGATGGCATGGCTCGAAGAGGGCTTTGCACACCGCAACGTCTATAAAGGTGCCGGCAACCGCACGACGATCCCCAATCTTTCCCGCGCTCGCCTTGCAGAACTATTGATCCCACACCCGTCTCCTGCTCAACAGCAAGAGGTCGTCGCCATCCTCGACGCCATTGACCGTAAGATTGACCTTCACCGCAAGAAGCGCGCCGTGCTGGAAGAGCTGTTCAAGGCGCTGCTGCACAAGCTGATGACGGGTGAGATTCGCTCTGACGATCTGCATTTGTCGGCAATTGAATCGCCCGACGATTCATCGTTATAGACTGAAAATTCGATGTCAGAAAAGCATACACATCCGGTGAGAAATGGAGTAATCGCAACTGTAGCAGGCGGAATCATCCTGTCGATGATTCCATCCTTACGCGGCTATTTCAGAAACGCTATTTCGTGGGGTTGGAGTGGAGTCATTTGCAGCCTCGAAATTCGAATGATGCGAGGACGCAACGAGATCGCTTGAAACATCCCTCGATTCGAGGTAAGACATGGCATTTAGCGCAAAAGTGAGGCGAGATGCCTTGGTGCACGCAGCAAGACACTGTTGCGTTTGTCATCGCTACAAGTCCGTCAACATTGAAGTCCACCACATCGATCCACCTGGTGATGGCGGGAATGACGACATCGACAACGCAATAGCTCTCTGTTTTGACTGTCACGCGAGTGCCGGTCACTACAATTCGAAACACCCAAAAGGATCGGCCTATTCGCGGAGCGAACTCAGGAAGGCGAGGGAATGCTGGCACTCGTTGGTTAGGTCTGGAGTTTCAAGCTGCCCTCCTACATCATCGAATTGGGCATACTGTCGCTACATCTTATGCAAGAGTTTTTCAGTGATCTCAGAAATCGTACGTGGTGACTTTAGCCGCATCCCGGTTTCCGAGCCATTGCTCGCCGAGAATGTCGCACTTGAACAAATGCGGATGCTGGTTCAGATGCATGATTCGGATAGTCGCCAGAATAAAGTCATCGGCGACATGTTTACAGATGCCGCTGCGTATCGTACTAAGTTCCCGGAAGTATGCACGCGGGACGAATTGGTGAATCCGCACTTTCCCTACTTTGAGACCGTCAGGACGCCTGACGAAACCGAGATCCGAGAACGAGTGGTTCCATTGGATCCTGTGAGTGGATTCTTGATAGATGAGGGCGCTCGCCCCGAGGACGTGTGCCTCGCCGTTGGTTATGAAGATGATTGCGGGACAGGTGGTTTCCAGGAGTTATACAAGACGAGACCCCTTTGGGCGGGCTTCCTTGAAATCAGAAACATACATGAAGCAGCCGTAACTGTTCGTGCGTTAGAAGGTGAACTCAGTGTGGTTGAACCGCGCTATCGGGGATTCTCTGAAAGCGCCGGTGCGAGTTGTTCATGGCCGTTGCCTTCAGCACCTATATTGCAACATCAGTCTGTGCTTGTTCCGCTAGCCGTGTTTCTCGCGCCCCTTTTACGAGGTACGCCCTCGCCGCATACATCCGAAGAATCTGCATTGAGTTACGGTCAATATCAAGACGTTGAACGCGTTGATTACTCAGGCTTGGCTTCTGATATAGGTATCATAGGACCAGCGATCTGGCCATCGTCAGTTCTGGTTGAATCTCAAGGAGCAACCCTGACACAAGAGCTTCATTTGTTAGACCTCTCGAATTTGTACACTATTGATCGACACTGGGCGATGGGAAGTTGCCCTCATCTGTTTTTCCGCTATTGCGATGGCTGTATTCAGTACGCCCAAGAGGTTTTCTCACGACGTCCAGTGGAAATACAACGTCATCGCGTAAAAGTACCCGAAAAGGTCGAAGGCGTCATTCTCGCGGAACTTGAGCACGAGACAACGTTCATTTGCTGCATGTCCATCAACGGACAGCAACGCATTGTCGAACAAGAACTCACGCAAGGGGAATCCTTGGAGAAGTCGGTAGCAGCAGGTGACGATATCCAGATAGTAGGCTGGTATTGCCCCGAGCTCTTTTACAGACAAGACCCAATATACCAAAATCAACTCATCTGTCACTTCATTGAAGATAAGTGACCCTAAGGCGGCTTCGCTGTGCTCAGCCGCAATCAATTGTTGGTAGTGAACGCGCCAATCTGTTCAATGGTTTAATCACTCCCCCTTGAGGGGGAGTCGCAGAAGCCGAGCCGGTCCCTGAGCTTTTCGAAGGGCTGGCGATGGCTGATGCAGATGGGGGATTTCAGTGCCTTTCGTGAGCTGGTAGCATGAAGAAACATGAACGCTTTTTGCGTTGAAGTCTTACTGAAAGACACTGCGTGGCAGACCCGTTTGCAATGCCGAAAGGCTATTGGATTGAATTATAGTCGCTACAATTCTACAAAAGCTGTCGGCGCACTAACAATTCAAAGAGGCCATTAATGGATGAAGCTCCTTGCGGATTTAGATCATCTGAGGACGAATCGCTTTTCAAGAATCCTACCGAAGATCCTGCCATTTGTCCGGATAGGGTTTCGCCCGCGGTGGAGGGCTATTTTCGATTCCCCGCAGTATGGGTCGGTGAGGCGCCCGACCCTGATTCGGTGGTGAACCTGATTCCACACATCCATCACGCTGTAATGCTCAAGACGAGGTTATCCTGCGATGTCGACGTTCGTGTATTGCGAGATGGCACGTTTCTATTTGATTTCTCATCGTGGCCCATTGCGCCACAGATTATGATTCCCGGATACAGAATTCCGAATCCGGGACAATCTCATCGCGTTCCTTCCGAAACAGCTCGTGCCGAAAACACTGCCGAAGAGCATGCTGTTTTGCGGGCGCAAACTATGAACGTCCATCAGGCCTGCTTGACGACTTCAGAAATGGTCGTGAGGCGACGCGGAGCAGAAATCGGATCTCCACTAACTTCCTGGAATACATTTAAGGGGATCAGTTTCGACACTGCCATTTCTTACGCGGATGACACCGTAGATGTTCGTGCTCTTTCCCGCAATGTCCTGAACAACAAGGACCAGGTATCCCGCGAGCAGCCTCATCCTCGACGGGTCTTGGAGCTTGACGTCATCGAACACTCGTTGGCGCTGCTCGACGAAATACTATCAGCAAAAGACACGGCACTCATACAGATCATCGAAGCGGCGTACTTAGCTGCGTGCAGATGCAACGAAAATCGGTATGGAGAGGCAATAACGTTGGCTTGGGGAGTTTGTGAGCAACTTCTGTCATTCGCTTGGCAGGCACTCTTGGACGATACAAAGCCAGTCGGTCGAATGAGTAAGAAACGGAAAGATAAGCTTACGGGGAGAGATTACAAAATATCTGTTATAACTGAAATTCTGGAGTTGAATAATCGAATTGATCATGATCTGTATCTCTTCCTCGATGATGCTCGAAAAGCACGAAATGCTTGGGCACATCAATTGAGTGTACCGACCAGGGATGATGTCAGTAAAGCAATTCAGGCGGTCGAACGTCTCTTCCGGCAAGTCAAGGGAATTTACGTATCACTCGGATGGCATGATGGTCCGGGAGGAGTACCTCAGTGGAATATATGGGTTTGGGATGAAGTCAGATGCCGTGGCGGACCGTAAGCGCAATGAATGTCCGCATGATGTAGCGGGGTTGTCGAAGTAGTGGTTGTCATCATGATCTCTTCAACTAATGGAAACAGGGGGGCAGGTCCATATTTCTGCAAGAATTCTGGTGCGTGTCAACAGTGACGCTCGCCGGATTCCCACTGGCCAACTCCAGAGGTAGTCGAACAATGGTTCGAAAAAGAACCAATGGGTCCAACTGAACCCGGCAATCGATACGTGCTCAATGATGGTTTGCCCGGTTCGGGAGCAATGACAAGCTGTGACGCGGAGGTATGACACGGCCATTTGCGAGAAGCCGCCACAAAATCGTGAGGCAACGTCCGCTATGTGAGAGCACTCACCTATGACGATTGATGGAATCTCAGCATTGACCCAAACCGGCGAGTTCGAGAAGCTGGAATTCAAGGAGACCACCGGGACACACAGGGAGGCGGAAATGACGGTGTGCGCCATCCTGAACCAACGCGGCGGCCGTGCTGTTTGGATTGACATAGTACGGTGTTTTGATTGGACGGCAAGTGAGTTCGAAGAGAAGGGAGAAAACTAAATGACCAGGCTACTTCAGCAAGCCTTTGAGAGAGCTTCCGAACTCCCTGAGACGGAACAGGATAAATTCGCCCGCTTTGTCCTGGCTGAACTGGAATCAGAACGGCAATGGATTGAGCTGTTTGCCCGGCCTGAGTCGGAGAATCTGCTGGAGCGCTTGGCCGATGGGGCCTTGTCGGAACACCATGCAGGGCGGACTCGGCCTCTCTTTTTGGTAGAGATGTAGGCGTGCGTTCGCTTACGCAGAACACTTTCCGGGACGCCTATCGACGCCTTCCAGGTCACGTGCAGCGACAGGCCCAGGAGTGAGCATCGACTACCGCGTCGTTGGGATTGTAGACCAGGAAGATATCGTATGGTTCTGGATCGGTTCGCACGACGAATACGACCGGCTTCTCAAGCGAGTTCAGAGTCTTACAGTGAGGCTTCAACGCAAAATGCGTGCATGTTTATTCGTGCAGTTTGCTCACGTTACCGCGTTGGAATCCCCCCACCGCATCAGCCGTCGCCTGCCCTTCGACAGGCTCAGGGAACAGGCTCGGCTTCTGCGACTCCCCCTCAAGGGGGGAGTGATTGCAATGTCAATCGGGCTGAGACGTCCACTTCAATCTATCTGGTTGTGGCTGAGCACAGCGAAGCCGCGATAGGTACAGCAGGACGCCCGATGAGGTCGCAGATCTTGTCGTCTCAGTCGAGTCCGAGACGCTGGCGTTCAACGAGACCACCGGGACACGCAGGGAAGCCGGACAGTTCCGTTGAAGTGGAGGAAGAGCAATGAACTCACAGATATCGATCCCAAAAGACGCACTCGCGTCGTTCTGCCGGAAACACGGGATCCATCGTCTGTCAATCTTCGGATCGGCGCTGCGGGACGACTTCGGGCCGGAGAGTGACATCGACCTGCTGGTTGAATTCGAGCCTGGGCGTATACCGGGTCTATTCGGTGTTGCCGGCATGGAGCTGGAGCTATCCGAGTTGTTTGGCAGGGACATTGACCTCATGACACGCACCGAAGTGGAAGAAAGTCGGAACTACATTCGCCGCGAGAACATCCTTCGGTCGGCGGAGGTGGTCTATGAAGCGTGACGGCGCTTACCTGCTCGATGTGCTGCAGGCGGCTGGAGGCGCGATAGGGCGAGATGGGGGCACGATAGGGGCGAGATAATAGGGGTCTTAGATCCGACAATGACGCAACTTAACGTAACTGAAGCGGATACCGTGCAGTTCCCCATGGTCCGTAACGCGGCCGAGATCGGGTGGAAACCCATCTCGCCCGGGGAGGCTCTGCGCAAGCGGGGCGGCGAGACCGGCGTCTGGTTCCGGGACGAACTGGAAGGCGCGCTCGGGCGGTTCAACCCCTGGATGACGGACGAGGCCGTTCGCTCCGTGGTCGAGCGGCTCGAGGCGGTACCGTCGACCATTGACGGCAATCGCGAGGTGCTTTCCTGGCTGCGTGGGGAGCGGCAATTTTACGACGAGGTTGAACGTCGGCACCGGCGCGTTCAAATCGTCGATTTCGAACAACCCGCCGAGAACGTCTTCCACGTCACCTGGGAGTGGAGGCTCAAACCGCCTGCCCGCAAGGGCAACCGTGCCGATGTGATGTTCGCCGTCAACGGCGTACCGGTTGCCATCGTGGAACACAAGAATCCGACGGACGGGAACGCGATTGAACGAGGCATCACCCAGCTCAAGCGCTACGAGGAGGAGACCCCTGAACTGATGGGCGCGGCGCAGCTCTTCAACGTGACGCATCTCCTGGACTACTGGTACGGCGTGACGTGGAACGCCAACCGGCGTTTCATGGCGCGCTGGAAGGAACGCCGGGAGGAGAGTTACCGATTTGCGGTGCAGTCATTCTTCGAACCGACGGATTTCCTCCGCACGCTGCGGGATTGGATCCTATTCTACGTAGAAGATGGAGAAACACGCAAGTCGGTGCTGCGCCAGCATCAGCGGCGCGCGATCGATCGTATTGTCGAGCGGTGCTCCGAATCTGTGAAACGCCGCGGGCTTATCTGGCATACGCAGGGTTCGGGCAAAACCTTTACGCTGCTCACCGCAGCGAGATTGATCCTGGAACGCAAGGATCGTTTTCGCACACCGACAGTAGTCGCGGTTGTCGACCGAACGGAAATCGAAGGACAGCTCAAGGGCTGGGTCGATCGGTTGCTGGGCGAGATGCAGAAGCAGGACATTGCCGTCTGGCGGGCAAGTTCGAAGAAGCAAGTTCAGGAATTACTGGCAGCCGACAAACGGGGCCTGATCGTCTCGATGATCCACAAATTCGAGGGGATCGACAAAAGTACGAACACGCGTGACAACGTCTACGTGTTCATCGACGAAGCCCATCGGTCGGTCGCCAGGGATCTGGGCACGTACATGATGGCAGCAATTCCGAATGCAACCATCATCGGTTTCACCGGCACGCCGATCGCGAAGACGGACCAGGGCGAAGGCACCTTCAAGATCTTCGGTATCGACGACGAGTTGGGTTATCTCGACAGGTACTCCATCGCCGAATCGATTGAGGATGAAACGACGCTTCCGATCCGTCACACGATGGCGCCGAGTGAGATGACAGTGCCGGTCGAGCGACTTGACAGGGAATTCTTCGAATTGGCGGAAGCGGAAGGGGTTACCGACGTCGATGAACTCAACAGGATTCTCGACCGGGCGGTCGGTCTGCGTACTTTCCTGACGGCCGACGACAGAATCGAAAAGGTCGCCGCGTTCGTCGCGAAGCACTTCAAGGAAAACGTGCTGTCGATGAGGTACAAGGCGTTTCTTGTGGGTGTAAACCGCGAGGCCTGCGCCAAATACAAGCGCGCGCTGGACAGACATCTGCCGCCCGAGTGGACTGAGGCGGTGTACACCGAGAATGCGGCGGACGTCATTGAACGCCCGCTTGTCGCACGGCTGCAGCTGTCAACGGAACGCGAGGAGAACGTACGCCTCCTGTTCAAGAAGGCGGATGAGAATCCGAAGATCCTGATTGTAACCGACAAGTTGCTCACCGGTTACGATGCATCGCTTCTCTACTGCATGTATCTCGACAAGCCGATGCGAGATCATGTACTGCTGCAGGCGATCGCGCGCGTGAACCGCCCTCACGCGGACGCTAACGGCGTCGGTAAGCGCGTTGGCCTGGTCGTCGACTTCGTGGGCGTGCTGCGGGAGTTGAAGAAAGCGCTGCGGTTCGACTCGACCGACGTCAGCGGAGTCATCGAGGATCTCGATCTCCTTCTCGAGGACTGCCTGAACAAGATCAAGCAGGCAAAAATCAAATATCTCGGCAAAACGGACAGCGGCGGCGCGGATGAGCGGCTTGAGGAAGTCATCTACGGTCGCTTCCTGGATCCCGAGTCGCGCAAGGCGTACTTTCAGGTTTACAGGGAGATTGAAGCGCTGTGGGAGATTCTGTCTCCATCCCGTGAACTTCGCGACCACATTGGCGCCTATAAACAGCTTGCGCAATTGTACGCCGTACTCGTGAATGCCTATAAGACAAACGTCACCTATGACGCGCCGCTCGGCCTCAAGACCGTGAGCCTGGTGCAGGACAGCGTTATACAGAAAGGTCTGGGAGACGTGATCAAAAAGGTGACTTTTGATGCATCGACCGTCGAGGCGATTCGAGATGAGCCGGGCTCCGACGAGGCCAAAGTCTTCAATCTTGTGCGGGGCCTGCAGGACGAAATCGACGCTGATCCTGAAAAGGCGCCGATGCTTCGACCGCTCAAGGATCGTGCCGAACACGTCCTCGAGGATCTTCAGAACCGGAATGCGTCCAGCTTCGCGGCAATGGAACGGCTGGCAGCGATGGCGAAAGAGAAAGACGAGGCGGATAGCGCCGCGAAGGATAGCGGACTTTCGACGCGCGCGTTCGGGCTGTTCTGGACACTCAGGAAGGACAAATCTCTCGAGGCTGCTGGAATAACCGCCGAGAATCTGGCCCGTGAGGCGGAAACCCTGCTCGACCGATTTCCAAATGCCGCAATCAACGTCGACGAGCAACGAAGGTTTCGGGCTGCCCTCTATCGTCCGCTGCTGGGTGTAGATGGAAACGAACGTACCCGGATTGTAGAAACGGCAATCGGAATTCTACTTGGCACACATGAGCTCTATTGAGGAAAGTCGTCGTTCCATTCGCAGCCGGGTGGATTGCTGGGCCTACACGCTGGGTGTCCGGCCAAAGGTTGTACGTGTACAACGAATGACAAGGAAATGGGGTTCCTGCTCGACGTCGGGGATCGTCACTCTCGCCATAGATCTCGCAGATCAGGAACAGGGATTCCAGGACTTCGTCATTGCACACGAGTTGCTACACCTGCGCGTTCCAAACCATGGGAAGCTGTTCAAGGCATTGATGACGGTGCATGTACCGGACTGGACGAAGTACTACGCAGGCCGAAAGCGGCTCGCCCGGGTCTCAAAGCGGACGTCCGGCGGAGACACTTGAGAAAACGGGGTCCACCGATCCTGCGAAACCCTGTCGACGGGATTGTGTGAGTCCCCTACCCTGCTGCTTCGCTCCGGGATTGAAATCAGATCCCTCTTCGGCTTGCCTGTGGAGCACAACATGACCCCGCGAGTCCTTATCAGGAAGTGCGCTGGATCGTTTCTTGTCGTTGCCCTGACGTTCTCCACCGTCTGGCCCGGTTTGTCCGGAGACTTCGACGGCGACGGAGACGTGGGCTTCTCGGACTTCCTCGCCTTTGCCAGGAACTATGGTACGTCCCGGTCCGACGACGCCTTCGACGACCGGTTCGATCTGAATCTCGACGGTCAGGTCGGTTTCCGTGACTTCATTCTCTTCGCGGAGGCCTTTGGCGCGGCAACAGCCGACCTCCGCGAAGATCCCGTCTATCTGGAACAACAGATCAAGCACATCAGCGATCCCGATCTCTTCGCCGCGATGGATCTGAACCGCGCCGGGCTCGAGGACGTAAAACGCGCCGTCGACCGGGGGGACTACGCCGCCGCCTATAAGGCGTGGGGAATCTACTGGGACACCCGGCCCGGATTCGCCTATATCAACGTCGGCGTCCCCTATTACACCATTGATGAGGCGTTTCAGTACTTCAGCACGAGAAACTATACGGCGGCGGCGGACCGGGTGGCCGCGCACAACATCACGGGATGGGGCGGCGTCACGATCCAGCACGGTCCTGTTGTCGATTTCAACGCGGATTACGGCAGAAGCGGCAAATACGGGTTTCACTATTGGGGTTGGTCGGGGCCGCTTCTGTGGGCGTACATGGGCACGCGCGACACGAAGTACCTGGATGCATTCGACAAACTCTTCAATCAGTGGTACGAGCAGCGGGACGACGTCGTTGGCGCGTACGAGCACCTGGACCCGATCTGGTACGAACTCGGCCTCGGGTCGCGCCGGAACCGCGTGTTTCTGGAATTCTACCGGCTGAACCGCGGGCGCCTTACGGTACGGACTCACGAGCGGATTCTCAAGAATTATCTCGGTTCCGCGCGCTGGCTGTACGAACTGGAAAAGCAGGGCTACCGCTCGGGCAACTGGCAGGTCATGGGGTCGTACGCCCTCGCGGAACTGGGGCTCAACCTGCCTGAGTTCAGGGAGTCGCAACGGTGGGTTTCGCAGGGCGTTTACCGGATTGAAGAGCATCTCCGAAAGGACTTCTATGAAGACGGCTGTCATTCCGAGCGCTGCCCGTCCAGCTATTCCACAATCGTCTACCGCGACCCGCGAAACCTGGCCTACCTCCTTGAACGGTTCGGTGGCCATGAAGATCGGGCGGCCGCCCTGCGCCCGCCGCTGGAACGTACGCTGAACCACTGGATGTACCTGATCAGCCCCCTCGGCACACAGCCTGCCGTCAACGACGGCGGCCGGGGCCGTTTCGATCGGAACATCTTCATCGACGGCGGGCGGGCCTACAATCGGCCGGATCTGCTCTGGGTAGCCAGGAACCTGCTCGGCGCCGATATCGACGACGAGATCCTGCCGCCGGCCGGAACGTCGATCGATTTCAGGCCGTCGGGCTTCGCCGTAATGCGCAAGGATTGGACGCCGGAGAGTCCTTATCTGGTTATCAACTACGGGGAGTACGGCGGCGGGCATTCCCATCCCGACGTCCTCAGCTTCGAACTCTTCGCGTACGGCAACGCGCTGGCGGTCGACGCCGGGATCGGCGTCAGCTACGACGACCCGCTCCACCGCCCCTGGTACAAGACGTCCATGGCGCACAATATGCTCGTGATTGACGACGCGAACCTGGATCGCAGGATTGCCGTGGGCGAGAATCCCGTCTGGAGCAGTCAGGAAGGCATGGACTACTTTGCCGCCGAACACCAGGGATACCGCGCCCTGGGCGTCCGGCATCGCCGGCACTTCCTGTTCATCAAACCGGCTGGCCCCGCGCGCGAAACGAATCCTTATTTCCTGGTATTCGATGCGTTCTCCTCAGACGCCCAACGTCGAAGAGCATCCTTCCTGCTGCACTCCCCAACCCCGCTGCAGCGAGGCGGGACCGCCGTGTATTCCACCGAGGCGCCCGGTCTGTTGGTTGCCACGCCCGATGCACCGTCCGTTCGAGTTGGTACCGGCATGGCGCATCTCGGCGGAATTCCGAACCAGCGCCCCGCCCGGCGGCCCATCCGGTGGGCATCGCTCGACGTGATGACTTCCGGCGAAGGCCGGGTGAGCGACCTCGCGGTGGTCCTCTATCCCTTCCGACAGATGCCGCTGCCCAAAGTGGGGGTCCGCCGAGGGGAGAACGGAGGGCCGGGCGGTACGGCGTACCTGCTCGTGGAGCACGGGGGCATCGTGGATCACATCGTCATTTCCGACGGATCCTACCGCACCTTCGGCGCGGACGACCTTGGCACGGATGCGATTTGCGCCGTCGTCAGGACGGGTTCCGACGGCAGTTACCGATCACACGCGGCCGTTTCGGGTACGAGGTTGACGTTTAACGACTGGCGCCTGGCCGTGACGTCGCCTTGAAAACGACGCGCAACGGGGCCAGAACGGGCATCTATTGTCTTCCGCGTGGAAGCGTCCCTTTGCGATTCCGGTGTGAATCGACCTCTGCCAAGGGCGACAACGATGAATTCCATATCGCCGCATCTCTACTTTTGTGCAGGATTCACCCGGAATTCGATAAATTGGAAATTTGAAATTTTCCCTTGACAACTCAATATTTTGTATTATAATAGCATCACCCCACAATATAGGGTCCTTCAACCCCAAGGACCCTATATCTGTCCCTATCCCCACTCTCGGTGAAGTTTCGGGAGAATTCCCATGAGGTGTCCCTACTGTGGAACAGTGGAGGACAAGGTCGTGGACTCCAGGTCCAGCAAGGAGGCAACGGCCATACGCAGACGCAGGGAGTGTCTGAGTTGCGGCCGACGGTTTACAACCTACGAATCCATCGAAGACACGCCGCTAATGGTGGTCAAATCCGACGGTCGACGCGAACCTTTCAATAAAGAAAAGCTCTTTTCCAAGTTGCATCTCGCCTGCAACAAACGGCCCATCTCTATGGACCGGCTCGAAGAAATCGCAGACCGGATCGAAGCCGGGCTGAGCGGCACCGGTGAACGGGAGGTGGAGGCCAACGATATCGGCGAGCTGGTCATTAACGAACTCAAAGAGCTGGACCAGGTCGCCTATGTCCGTTTTGCATCGGTCTACAGACAGTTCGAAGACCTGAGCGACTTCGAAAGGGAACTCCGGCAACTCGCTTCCCCTCAAGCAGGCGACTGAACCAGATTTCCTCCCCTTGCCCCACGTAACGCGGACGCGCCATTCCCCTTCAGATGCGTCTTCATCACTCGTTTTATTTGCCTGCGGCATCGAAATAACGGCCGGGAAGGAAAAATACGGCTGTAAACGTAGCGTAGGTCCAGTGTCCGGTCCCCCAAATGTGTTGCCACTCATCCGCCGATTCATCCCGCCTGCCTGCGCCAGGCAACGCGCGGCAGGCAGGTCTCGCCGCGTCGCTTGCGCTACGCTTGCCGAAGTGGCCTTTCGACGTGCCTTCGTTCACTGACGTTGCCGACCGGGCGGCCCGGCGGCAGAAAAGGGGCGATCAGTTTCCGGGACAGGACACTGACCAGGCGGGTTTCTTTATTGTTTCGCCATTTCAAAACGATCCCAGATACTTGGAGGAAGTCCCCCTATGAAGCTCGAACGCAGGCATACGATACCCGGCCAGGATCCATTGGACCAGGTCGATTATGTACAGAAAACATCCGTTATCACCAACCCCGACGGGTCTGAAGTCTTTCGCATGGACCACGCGGAAGTTCCGGCTGGGTGGTCCCAGTTGGCAACGGATATCGTCGTATCCAAATATTTCAGAAAACGGGGCGTGCCGGAAACCGGACACGAAACTTCCGTCCGCCAGGTGATGCGCCGCGTGGCCCATACCATCCGCAGGGCCGGCGAGGACCAGGGAGGATACTTCGACTCAGCCGAAGACGCGGAGACCTTCGAGGCGGAACTTGCGTACCATCTCGTACATCAAAAGGGCGCTTTCAACTCGCCGGTCTGGTTCAACTGCGGACTGTACCACGAATACGGCATTCAAGGCAGCGGCGGAAACTGGTACTGGGACAGCGACCGGGACTGTGTGTCGGAAACCGAAGATTCTTATTCGCATCCGCAGTGCTCCGCCTGCTACATACAGTCCGTCCAGGACGACACCATGGGCATTTTTGAATTGCTGAAGAGCGAAGTGCGCCTCTTCAAATACGGATCCGGAACCGGTACTAATTTCTCGAAGATCCGCGGGAAAATGGAAAAGCTCTCCGGTGGCGGCGTTTCATCCGGCCTGATGTCCTTTCTGGAAGTCCTCGACAAAGGCGCCGGCGCCATCAAGTCAGGCGGGACGACGCGGCGAGCCGCCAAAATGGTCTGTCTGGACATGGATCACCCCGAAATTTCCGACTTTATCAACTGGAAAGTGAAAGAAGAGAAAAAGGTAGCCGCCCTTATGGCCGCCGGCTACAGTTCCGACTTCAACGGCGAGGCCTACCAGACCGTTTCCGGCCAGAACTCCAACAACTCCGTACGCGTCACCGACGCATTTATGCAGGCCTGCAAAGACGACGGCGAATGGCACACCCGGCTGCGCACAACCGGCGAAGTCTACGAAACCCACAAAGCGCGCGATCTCATGCATCAGATCGGAGAGGCCGCCTGGGCCTGCGCCGATCCCGGCATGCAGTACGACAGCACCATCAACCACTGGCACACGTGCGCCAACACCGACCGGATCTACGGGTCCAATCCGTGTTCGGAGTTCATGTTCCTCGACGACACGGCATGCAACCTGGCATCCATCAACCTCATGAAGTTCCTCAACAACGACGGCACATTCGACGTCGACGGATTCCGATATGCCTGCAGGATCTTTTTCGTCGCCCAGGAAATTCTGGTTGATTTCGCGTCTTATCCCACCCGAGTGATCGCGCGGAACAGCCACGATTACCGACCCCTGGGTCTCGGCTACGCCAACCTGGGAACGCTTCTGATGGTACTTGGATTGCCCTACGACAGCGACGGGGCACGGGCCATCTGCGCCGCCATCACTGCAATCATGTGTGGTCAGGCCTACGTGACCTCAGCCCGCATGGCGGCCGATAAGGGTCCGTTTCCGGGCTTCGAAAAGAACCGCGCTCCCATGCTGAACGTCATGAACATGCACCGGGACGCCGCTTACAATATCGATGCCCACGCCTGCCCCCGAGACCTGCTTCGCGCCGCCCGGGAAGACTGGGACCTGGCGGTAGAGCTGGGCGAAAAGTACGGCTATCGCAATGCGCAGGCCACGGTGATCGCGCCCACGGGCACCATCGGCCTTCTGATGGATTGCGACACCACCGGTATCGAACCCGATTTCGCTCTGGTCAAATTCAAAAAGCTCGCCGGCGGCGGCTATTTCAAAATTGTCAACCACGCTGTGCCGAAGGCCCTGGAGCGACTCGGTTATTCGCCCGCACAAATCGCTGACGTTCTCAACTATCTCTGCGGCAGGCTCTCGCTGAAAGACGCGCCGCATGTCAACGTCGAATCGTTAATGGCGAAGGGCTTCGGCCCTGGAGATCTGAAAAAGGCGGAAGGCGCGCTGCCCGGTGTGCTTGAACTGGAATTCGCCTTCACACCCTGGATTCTTGGAGAAGGCCTGATGAAACGTCTTGGCTTTTCTCCGGAACAGTACGGCACTCCCGGATTCAATCTGCTCGCTGAACTCGGATTCAACGAGACACAAATCAACGAAGCCAACGAATTCATCTGCGGCCGGATGACCGTTGAAGGCGCGCCTCACCTCAAGGACGAGCATCTGCCCATATTCGACTGCGCGAACAAGTGCGGCAAACATGGCAAACGCTTTATTGCCCCCATGGCCCACCTCGGTATGATGTCCGCCGCCCAGGAGTTTATTTGCGGCGCCATTTCCAAGACCGTAAACGTCCCCGGCGAAACCACCGCCGGAGAGATTGAAGACCTTTACGTCAAGGGTTGGAATCTGGGGTTAAAGGCTGTTGCCATTTACCGGGACGGCTCCAAACTCTCCCAGCCGTTGAGTACGGCTGCCAAATCCGACGCTGAAGAGGAAACCGACGAAGCGGAAGCGTCACGCGATGAGTCAGTGGCTGGCGCATCCGGAAAAACAACGCCAGCGCCTGTTCCGTTGGCGACGCGGCCCACAAGAAGACGCCTCCCTAAAAAACGGCATGGATTCACCCAGGAAGCGCGTGTGGCCAATCAAAAGGTCTTCTTGCGCACGGGTGAATACGAAGACGGGACACTCGGCGAAATCTTCATCGACATGAGCAAAGAGGGTGCGCCTTTCCGCGCCATGCTGGACTGCTTCGCCATTGCCATTTCCAAAGGTCTGCAACACGGTGTGCCCCTCGAGGAGTTCGTGGACCGCCTCACTTTTACCCGTTTCGAACCCTGGGGAGCCGTCGATCACCCCAACATAAAATTCGCAACCTCCGTCATCGATTATATCTTCCGTGTCCTCGGCTATGAATACCTTGGTCGGACCGACTTTCTGCAAGTCAAACCGGAAGATATCGCTCCGGACATCAACGACCACCAGGATTTGGAATCCGAGGTGATTTCACTCTCTTCCCAGAGTTCCGTGTCGCCCGGCGAACCCGCCGAAACACAGAGCGCTTCCCCGCCCGCAGACCCCACGCCGAAAGCCAATCCGGCGTCCAACGGCGCCGGGAGTGTCGGTTCGCAACAACCGGCGAGGAACGGGTCGTCGTCCCAGGCGGAAACGCATGCGCATCCTCAAACGATGGTCCTGGACGATCAACTCTCGCGGATGATGGGAGATGCGCCCTTTTGCGACACGTGCGGGCACATTACGGTCCGTAACGGTTCGTGCTATCGCTGTCTGAATTGCGGGAATTCGGTGGGCTGTTCGTAACACGAGTCAATTATAAGGAAGAAGGGCCGGACAGTTTTCCGTCCGGCCCTTCTTTTTTCCGTCCTGAAACCCTCACTCACCGGTCGAGCGAGGCAAGAATGCCGCCGTACCCGCGTGGCAGGTCGCGCAGGCAACCGGCTTTCCGTCCGTAGTCATCAACGTCCCCTGGTAGTGGTCCATCATGTATTTGGCCATCAGCTTGTGCTTCGTCGGCTGCTCCGGAGCGAGACGCCCGTCTTCACGCCGGACGTGGCAGTATTCGCAGTTTACTCCGAGCGCCTTCTCAATGGCTTTCATCTTCCTGAAAATCTCCCGCCGGGGCATCCGCTCGGACAAATTGGAAGGCTTCGCGTTCTCGACGTCACGCGGCATAAACCTGCTCTTGCCCTGGTGGCAGGACATGCAATCCAGCGACTTCCCATCTGCGGTTTGCAGGCCGTCCACAAAGTGAACCTTCATATGGACGGCTGTCTCCTTGAACAGGGAATGCGCCTCGAAATCAGGTCTTCCATCCGGCCTCCGCGCGGTGTGACAGTGACTACACTGTACCCCGAGCGATCCGGCGATTCGCTCCATGTTCTCTTCGCTGGTGTCCAGCACGTGTTCCCGGTCGGCGTGGGCGAAAGCCGCCGAGATTCCCGTGACAACCGCAAGCAGGAACAATTTCGTCATGAACCCTCCCAGAGCGAAATACCCCGGTAACGACGGCACCAGCCGCGTTGCTCAGCCAGACCCGGCGCAGGCATGTGTACGTCCGGTGCGTTTCATCACGACTCAGTTCACGCTGCCGGCAATGACGGACCGCCCGTCGACACCGGGAGGGACGTTCAGACCGACGGCGTCAAAAAGCGTCGGGAATACGTCGATCACGCGAATCCGTGGCATTAGATCCACCTTGCGATTGATAAAAAACATCGCGTCCGAGAAGGTATGGGCGCCGTTTACAGGACCGCGTTCCATCAGTTCGTCTTTGTCGAATCCACCCTTCAAATCATATCCGTCCACCGGCATCGCCACCAGATCCGGCGCCAGGCCACAGGCATCGCCGGTGTAGAGTTCCTCACGCCTGAAGATCCTCCGGATCACACGTTCACCCGTTGTCGGGTTGCGGAGTTCCATCAGCCCGTCGGCGACGTCCTGTCTCAACGACTCGTACTCCGCCCCGGGCGCTACGCATCCCCCGCGTTCTCGGCCGCGCAAAGAGAGATAAATGCGCCCGGGAAAAAGCGAGTAACATCGCGTGTCAGGTCCAAGGTCGCGCAGTCCACTTGCCGTTTTTCCGGGGTGACGGAGATAACCGGCCTGGCGCAACCAGTAATTCAGATGCACTTCATACTTCAATTTACAAAATCCATGGTCAGAGACAATCATCATCATCACGTCGTCGTCAAGGCGGTTCGCGACTTCACCGATGGCACGATCAACCCTGGCATAAAACCGGTTGAACCAGGGCAGATAGGCCTCGCTGCCGTCCTCAACAAGGCCCCACAGAAAATGGTGCAATCTGTCCGTTTCCAGAACATGCGCGACAAACAGGTCCCATGGCTCCTGGTCCAGAAACTCGAACATCGCGTCGAACCGCCGTTCCATAGCCTGGAAGACATCATCCAGAAATCTTTCCGTGTCACGGCGGGCAAGCCACGCGTCGACGTCGATTCGGTACCCCATTGCGGACAGCCGGCCCGCCACCTCGGGGGGATAGGTTGCCCGGTTCAGATCCGGCGCCAGAAAACCTGAAATCTGAATGCCGTTCACCGGTTTTGGGGGGTAGGTCGTCGGCACGCCCATGGAAAAGACACGCCCGCCCATCCCGCTGAAAATTTCCGTCCAGGTCCGGGCTCGCATGGTTCCGGACGTCGGGATGTACATTTCATGGGTCTGCGGCACACGATCGATGAAGCCATAGATATTGTGCCTGCCCGGATTGCATCCGGTGACCAGCGACGCCCAGGCCACCGACGATACCGTAGGCAATACGGACTCCATAGCCGCCAGGGTTCCGCCCTGCAGCAGGTTCGCGAAATTCGGCATCAGGCCGTCGGAGACCAGCCGGTGGATCAGACTGCACGGCGTGCCATCCAGGCCGATAATCATCGCCCGCAAGGGCCCGATTCGAGGGTGGTCGGCCGAAATCATGGAAAATGGCGGACGTGAAAAAACCTCTGGTTCACAACCGACAGGGAACCAAAGGCGAGAGATAGCGAAAAAAGTGGGGTGAGTGAGGGGACTTGAACCCCCGACCTCCTGGGCCACAACCAGGCGCTCTAACCATCTGAGCTACACCCACCACGAACTGCCACAATACACTCCCGGCAGGACTCGAACCTGCGACCTACTGCTTAGAAGGCAGTTGCTCTATCCAGCTGAGCTACGGGAGCCACAAGTCCGGCACACGAAGCCGTCCGTTGAAAAGCGGTGGTTAAAGATAGCCCAATCGCCCGGCGGTGTCAAGCGAAAACAGCGCGACGGCGGGCTATGTAAAGATATGTAAATTTGGGCTCTATGTCGTATCGCGAATCAAAATCCGTCTTGCCATGCAGACCCATGTAAGGTATATTTCAACCCGTAAAACCCGGACGCCAGCCTCCCGTTCAAGAACCAGAGATCGAGGAAACCCGGTATGCGTTTGTACTCAGCGTTCTGTCTGTTCATCATCACGCAAGGCATCACGGCCCCGGCCGCCAACGCACAAGGCGGCGTCAGCTGACGCCGCCCCGTGCTTCCGGGCGGAAGCCTGATGCAGAACAGCCTGGGCGTACAGGACCACCTGAAGCTCAGCGTTCACTACGACTACGAGTTCCTGTCCGACCCCCACTACGGGTCTCGCGCGATCCCGAACGTCAATCGCGAACGAACCGATAATGCCACGACCACCATCTTTGCCTCGTACGGTGTCACCGGACGCATCGGTCTCGCGCTCGCCGTCCCTTTTCGTTCCGTGACCAACGAAAAGGTGCTGCTGCGCGGCCAGAACCGCAATCAGTATGAAGGGGGGAAGTATGTCCGGCATGCTTCCGGGCTGGGCGATATTGTGGTCATGTTAAATTACGCCGCCCCTCAAATCGCGGGCTTTCCCGGTATGAACGTCGGCGTTGGATTGAAGCTGGCAAACGGATCCGTCAATGCAATAGACCAATACGGCGAACGTTTCTCCGACAATCTTCAGATCGGATCGGGAAGCGTGGATCCGATTCTCGCGTTCAGTGTGTATCATGGACTCGAGGACCTCACGGTCTCCGGGAGCGTCTTCACCCGCATCACCACACGGCAGAACATTTACGGCTACAAATACGGAAACGAACTGCACGCAAGCCTGTCTCTGGAATACGCCGGCGGCGGCCGGTTCTTCGGCGGTTTGAGTCTGAAGAATCTGGTCACGTCAAGGGACCGATACCAGTTCGGCAAGATTACAAGGGAACGCGGCGGGAGGTGGACGTATCTTTCGCCGGAACTGGGGATCCATGTCCTGGACAATCTGAGCGTTGAATTTCACTTGCCCATCGTCTTATTTCAAAACGTGAACGAAAGCCAGTTGACGTCCGACTATCTGATTGAACTGAGCACGTCCTATGTCTTCTCGCTCTAGTGTCCCGTCCCAAAAACACCTCAGCATTCGGCCGCCGATTCATTCCGTCTCGCAGCGTTGCCTTCGCTCGCCGACCCCGCCCGGGTCGCCTGCACTCAGGCGCCTTGCGAGCCTGGGGACTCGTCGGCCGAATTCAGGCAACCTATCTCCGGGACGGAACGCCTGGCGATCCGGCGTTCGCCTCATCGGAAAAACAAGCGGCCGGTTCGTCTTCTTTGCCCTGTCCATGTTTGTTCTTGTATCGGGTTGTTCGCTCTATTTCGACGACGAAGAGCCGGAGCAGTTTTACGAAATCGAAGATTTCGAGATCCTGAAACTCGGCGTGAATATTTCTGATATGGTCATGGACCCGATCCAGCCGTATCTGTACCTTGCCGACTACGGAAACAACCGGATACTGCGCATTCACACCGGCAGGCAGATGGTGGTGGAAGGGAGCCTTCAGGTAGGTTCGCACCCCATCGACATCGACGTCACTCCGGACCAGCGCCGTCTGGTGGTGGGACTGAACGGCGAATCGAACCTGAAAATAATCGACCTGAATGCGTTCGCCATCCTGAAGACCGTTCCGTTTTCGCTGAATGACATATCCCACGTCGTCTGCGGGACCGATTCGATTGTCTACGTGTCCTCGCTGGATGAACCGCTGCTGATTGCGGTATCCATTGCAGACAATCTGGAAACCAGCGGGAACGTGCGTTCGGGCGCACTGCTGATGAACCACCGCGACCGTAAGCTTTTCGTTGCCGCCAGGAACAATGTCCTGAAATACGACGCCTCAGGGCATTTCCCAACGACAGAGACCACCTCAACCCGCTTCAGTTTCTCCGCCAGGATCAACGATTTCGTCATGGGACCTTCCAACGACCATCTCTTTCTTGGGCTGGCGGACCCGGACGATCGCGGCAACGTCAAGGATCTGTGGGTATTCAGCGCCCGCGATCTGACGCTGACGGGCAAATACGAAATCAAGTCTCCCGCTCTGGGGCTTGCGTTGAGCCGCGACGGCCGACGTCTGTTCGTCGCGCCCACAGACGCCGATGAAGCAGGTGTGTTTATCGTTGAATTCAATACGCAGACAAAACTGGAGACGAACTATCTTCTCGCGGCCGGAAATCTCAAAGAACGCGGCATCGTCATCGATAACGACGATCGGAATCTTTACGTCGCGGTCTATACGCCCGGCGACGACGATACGTTCGAGCCCTACAATGTCGACTCGTTCGATCTTCAGCGAATCAGAATCGACTGACGAACCCGCACCGCCCGGGCAATCCGTTGTTGCGGCCGTACGCAGAACGGTTTACGGTCGGACGCGTCCGCCCTGTATTTCGCGATAGGTTCTGCACAGACGGGAAACAGGACAAACGCCGCAGGAAGGGTTTCTGGCGGTACACACCGTCTTGCCGAAATCAACCATGTTCATGTGAAACGGCCTGGCCTGGCCCTCAGGGACCAGAGGCGCGAGTTCCGTGTGTGCTTTCTCGCGACCGCATCGCGCCGAGACTACCCCAACCCGACGCAGAACGCGATACACGTGCGTATCCACCGCGCACAGGTCGCGGTCGAAGGCAAAGGCCAGCACAATGTAGGCCGTCTTGATCCCGATGCCTCGATGTTCCGTCAACAGGGTGACCGCGGCCCGGTTCGGCAGGTCCCTGAGAAAGTCCAGATTCAAGCTCCCCCGTTCTTGGTCCAACCAACATAGAAACCCCTGCATATTCGGGGCCTTCGAATTCGCCAGGCCCGCCACGCGGATGGCGTCCTTCAGTGCCGTTGCGTCTGCTGCCATCACGTCACGCCAATCCGGAAACCGCGCACGCATCCTGTCGTACGCCCTGTCCCGGTTCTCGTCATTCGTGTTCTGGGACAGGATGGTCCGCATCAGCGCATCGAGGCCGTCCGGACGTACGCGTTTGAGGTCCCGGGATGAGCCGCCGAACGTTTCATCGAGCACCCTGCACATTTCTGCAATCACTGCCACACGCGCCTGACGCGGCGGGCCTTTCCACCACGCATCCAGAGCAATCATCGGCGACCTCTTCGAAATGCGGTCGGCCTCCGGCAGCCGATATCCAGGCGTTGACGGCGCCCGTCCGGCGTCAACGTCCGTTCACGCTTTTTCTGCCGCGGAATACCGAACCGTAATGCGAATTTCAATTTCGACAACCTGCGCCGGGGAAGTTCCCTTTCAGGCCGCGAGACTTGACTTGCAACCCGTCGATACCGATATTTCGAATAGGCCAACACGGGAAAGTCGCCGATGACGGACATCATGCCAGTGTTTTAGGGACCGATCGTGTATGGCGATTCTCCTTCCGATAGCGGCCTCTCACCGGGCATCCTTCTATGCGCATCGACCTCCGGTTTCTGGATACGGGCAAGGCCATCCGGGACCCAATCTGGGGACACATCCACGTTCCCCACTATCTGGTTCCGCTCGTTGACGCCGAGGAATTCCAGCGCCTGCGCGACATCTCGCAACTTGGCCATGTACTTCTCGTGTATCCAGGGGCGCGCCACTCCCGGTTCGAACATTCTCTGGGTGTCTTTCATATCACAGGGCAGTTTCTGCGCCGGCTTGTCCTTGCGGACCCGCCCCTGGACGTCACGACCGATGATGCACGCGTCTTGCTGGCGGCCAGCCTGCTGCACGACGTCGGACACTACCCGTTCTGCCACGTGCTCGAAGAAATGCAGATGTTCTTCTCCGATCACGAGGAGCGCGGACGGCAGATCATCCTCGACGCCTCTACGGAAGTCAACCGCGCCCTGAACCTGGCGGAGACGGACCCCCTTCGGGTGGCGAACGTGATCGACTATCGCAACCAAAACGTATCCATCCCCGATGAGGACCTGCGCCTGGCGCACATTCTGAGCGGCACACTCGATCCGGACAAAATCGACTACCTGCTGAGAGACGCGCGCTACTGCGGCGTGCCGTTCGGAGAATCCGTCAACCGCGACCGCCTGTTGGGCTCGATAACCTACGATCCGAAGGGACAGCGCCCTGCAATCACCTACAAGGGCGTCTCAGCGGTGGAAGCCCTTGTATTCACCAGCTATCTGATGTACCGAAACGTGTACTGGCACCACGCGGTGCGGTCTGCCAACGCAATGTTCAAACGTGGCGTCCAGGACCTGTTGCACCATGACGCGTCCAGCCTTGGCGAAGTAGACTTCAACCGGGCGACGGAAGCCGACCTGATTCATCGTCTGGAACTGGAAATGGACCGACTGGGCGTCGATCGACGAAACAGCATGATCGGGCGTCTGAAACGCCGAAAACTGCATAAGGTCGCCCGAGTCTTCTTCCCCCACGAGCGAGAAAAGGGACTGGCCCCCAAACTCGAAAGGTTGTATTACCATCCGACGGACAGGCGCATGCTCGAAATTGAACTGTGCAGGGCGTTCGGCACGAAGACCGGGCTCCCCCTCAACGGCGACGAAATCCTCATCGATATTCCCCGAATTGGCAAGAGCCCCGAAGTAAACCTGAACGTCTACTTCGGGTCCCACATCCCTGTCGACAAGGCCGACCCCCTCCAATTCGACGACCCGGAAGTATCCATGCTCAAGGAGTACTTGATCGGCAACTTTGAAACGCAGGCCAGGGTCGCACGTATCTTCTGCGTCGATAACCCGTTGCTGAGAGAGGCACTGAAGGCCGACGTAATCGACCACATCAAGGCTGCCTGACGAAGCAATTGAAGACCCGCTCCGAGACCCGCGGCGGCGTGCTCGATTGGCCCGTACGCTCGCGGGTACCGGATCCCCTGATGCGCAAGATCGGTCGAGTTTTGCCTTGACACAAACCGGTAAATGTTCTTACCTTTCGGTTTGTCATGCTTACAAACACTCTTTGGCACAAAAGCAACTGACGAAAGGCGCTTTCGCATGTTGAAAAGAAACCTGACGCTGATGGTCATACCGCACAATAGAGATCAGATGCGTCAAGTCAGGGCCTCGCGCCCCACCGTGTGGGGTATCGGGGCCGTATTGCTGTTCGGGAGTCTTACCCTCGCCGTCGTCTTCTATACGCTTGGGTATTTTGTGAATCACCAGCAGGAGAAAAGACTGCTGGCGCTGACGTCTGAAAACTCCGTACTCAAACAACAGGTCAACCGGTTGCAGCAGAGGGTGGAAGGTTTACGGGAAAACGTCAACGATCTCACGGAGATGGACCGCATGTTCCGGTCCTGGGTCAATCTGGCGGAACCGGGTGATGAGATGCGGAAAGTGGGCGTGGGCGGCAATTCCAATGGTGAACCGGAGTGGGAAGGCCGCGTGCCTCAGGAAATTGGCAACCGGCTTTCAAAGGCACACACCGACGTGGACCAGCTCTTGCGGGAAGCCCGTTTCCTCGAAGACAGTTACGAGCACATTGCCTCCATCCTCAATCGGAACGAAATCGCCCGGCTGCATACCCCTTCCATTCTTCCTGTACCGCCTGAGTCTGGCTGCTGGATTTCATCGGGTTTTGGCTACCGCACGAATCCTTTTTCCGGCGCCAGGCAGTTTCATAAAGGCATCGACATCGCCGGGCGGTCCGGCACGAAGATTCTCGCCACCGCCAACGGCCGGGTGGAGTCAGTGGGCAAAGACAGGCATCTGGGCTGGTACATTTCTCTCGATCACGACCCGTTTTACAGGACGTTGTACGCCCACTTGCAGGAAAAACCGTCGCTGGGAGCGGGCGAACTCGTCACACGCGGCCAGGCGATTGGAAAAATGGGAAGATCCGGTCGCGCAACGGCGCCACATCTTCACTATGCCGTTACCAAGAGAGCCGGGGAGAAGGAAATCCTGGAAAATCCCCGCAAATACATCCACGAAAAGAACGGCCGTAGAAGCCGCCTGTCCCGTTTCTAATGGTCTTTCCATAAATCAAGCCCCGGGAGGAAGGCGCATCGACGATGCGCCCTTTTTCTTGTACGGCGTCGAATCCGCTACCGTCTGGTCCTGGCCAGCAAGCCAGCGCCCAGACACAAAAACAGGATATTGGCGGCCCAGGAGCTCCACAGCGGTGGGAGAATGCCGTTCCAGCCCATGACCCGACCGGCCTGAATGCACCCATAATAGACAAACGAAATCAGCAGGCAGAAACCCACAAGAAGAGGCTTCCCCGCACGCTGGGTCCGGGACGAAAGGGAGATACCGAATAACGCCATTACGAAACCTGAGAACGGAAACGACAGGCGCATATGGCGCGCGACCTCTACCCGTATCGAGTCGTCGCCCATGCGTCGTTTGCGAAGAATGAACTCGCTAAGCTCGGAATAGCTGAGCTCATCCGCGGATCGAACTTCCCGCGCAAGGTCCTCGGGTCTCAGCGTGACACGCCGCGCTGGCATCTCCTGGAACCGGATCACATGTTCGGCGCCGTCCGCTGGAAACCGTCTCAATTCGCCCCTGAGAAACGTCCACCTATCGTTCTGCCACGTCATCTCCCCGGCACGCAGTTTTTCGACCAGACGCGTTCCGTCGTACCTGTCGAGCATCACTTCCGTTCCGCGCGCTTCATTGCGGAAGTAGGCGCCGACCGATAGGATTTGTCCGTCCACGTCCTGCAGGATAACCTGCGAGACCATGGGATTGAAGACGGCCTGACGCCTGACTTGAGAAATGGACGCTCGTTTGCGGTTTGCGCCCGGCATCACCCGGTCGGTCAGGAAAAACGATACGGCACACACCAGAAAGGCCGCCGCAAGAACCGGCGCGGCAACACGGTAGAGAGATATACCGGCGGACTTCATTGCTGCGAGCTCACCGAAACGAGCGAGACCGCCAAAGCAAAAGAGACTCGCCAGCAACATCGCCATGGGCAACGTCAGAACTCCCATATATGGGATGGATAGCATATAGTACAAAAGGATCGTTCCACCGCCCACACCTCTGTCTATGAAGCCACTGAGCCGTCCTGCCAGGTCCACAACAACGAATACGGCCAGGAATCCCGAAAAGCAAAGCGCCAGGTATACGAGGAACTGTCTGCTTACGTATCGACTCAGGATGCGCACGGCCTGCCTCTCCACACCCCGAAACGCCACTCGAGCAAGGCGCCCCACACGAGCCAGGAACCGCACGAGAGAACGATGAAGTTGGGACTCCACATGGCAACCCACGGCGCGACGTACCCGCGATCGGCGAGCGTTTCCCCGCTGATCAGACAGAGCCACCATAGGAGAAAAAACCCAATGCTGATTCCTGCGCCGACAGCGGGGCTGCTCCCACGTACCCGGATGCCGAGCGGGGCGCCAACCAAAATGAAGACAACGCAAGCAACGGGAATCGAGAGCTTCTTATGGATCTCCACCCGGTACCGATCCGCCTGGCGGAGCTTGTGACGTCGAATCGCGGTTTCGGTACGGAAACGTGTGGCCAGGTCCGCCACGACACCGTAAGCCCTGCGTTCGGCCCCCGGCGCGAAAAGCAGGCGTTGCAGAGCCGAAGCCGCGCTGTCCGCAGTTTCGGTCTGCAGGGCCGACGCCTCCCGCTGATAGGCATTCACCCTGTCCATCATTGCCCCCAGTCCCATCTCTCTGTCCGTCCGATACTGCGACATGGTGCGTATGAGTTGCCGCCCGGCTTCGCCGAGTCGCAGATTCTTCCTTTTGAAACTTGCCCGGAAATAGACGTCGGGATCTGACGCATCCACCCGATGCCACTCCCCGTTCTCCAGCGTCACCAGCGCTTCGTCGTTTTCGCCGTCAATTCGAATCCGGCCGGTTTCGGCCGCAATGGATACCGGAAATCCCCCTGCTTCGTACTTATATATCAGGACGTCCCTGAGTACCGAAGTCCGCCTGTCGATATCGCCTATCAGAATCCGGAAGTTGGCGAAATCATGGATGAAGACGCCGCTGCGGTCATCCAGGGCGACTGCGGGACGCTTGCGCTGAATATCCCCCATGAGCAGCCGCGCTCTATAGTTGAACTCGGGCAGTACCCGGTCATTGAAGGCAACCAGCCCGATCGAAAGCGCGACCCCTGCCATCAGCACCGGCCAGATCACCCGGAAGACCCCGATACCGAGGGCTTGCATGGCGGAGATTTCACCGTCGGCGCCCAGTCGGCCAAAGGCCATCAGGGTGGCGACCAGAACCGCCATTGGTACCGCCAGGGCGATCATCCATGCGGTATTCAGCAGGAACAACTCCAGAACCACGCCCGGCGCAATGCCCTTTCCCAGCATCAGATCCATCTTCTGAAGAATCAGATCGACGACCAGGAGAAACATGATAACCGAGAATGCGAAAACAAACGGCGTGACGTGCTCTTTAAGGACATATCTGGACAGCACCATGTCACGTCTCCGGGGAACCGTGTGTTTTCAAAAGAGTTAAAGATACTGGCCCAAGAAGACGCAAGAATATACGGGAAATTTTCGCCGACGGTAGCCCTTTCTCGCCCCCTTACGCGTCCCGGATGTGGATTTTTCTATATAACTATTTGTTTATATTATTCTTATTCGCAATCTTCCCGGTTAGGGTTTTCCCTTGATCTTTAACGCGGTGTTCGGTATTTTTAACCTGACAGGCCGTTGATAAGGTCCATCCGGGCTGCGTCCGGTCCTTGTGACCGAAATACGGCGTCGCGCTCCCCGCATCTAAAGATTCGAGTCGGTCGCCTGCCTGTGCGTGTCCGCACGCAGACAGGCGCGCCTTGTCTCCGGCCACAACGACTCGACCTCGCCTGCTAAGCGACTTTTTCAACGGACTGCAGACTCTCTTCCACTTCGCCTGGACCCTTTCCCTTTCGAGAACTGTCCGAATCACGCATGCAGATCCCAAATATCTTCAAAGATTCACAGAGGGGAACGTACCTTCCGTCGCGTGCGGTCCTCGCCTGGGCATTTTGCACGTGTCTTCTTGCCGATTCGGAACCGCTCCGGGCCGAACCGGGCATCAGGCTCTCCTTCGGAAAGACACCTGCGCACGTTTTCCATCGTTCCCCCGGAAAGCTGACCTATTCCCGTTCCACCGCCTTTCAGCCTCTCTTTCGACAGCGCCGGAAGTTCACCCAGACGGTGACCCGCCTGCTCAGTACGGGTACCGGCACACTGATGGTCTATCGCGCCAGCGGCGACGTTGTCCATGGCATACCGGCCGTCATCACCTTGAAGGGTCTGTCCGCGTACAAATTCGACGCGGATTTCGGTCGTGTGGCCGCTGAAAAGCTAAGCCTGCCCGTGAGGGCACGGCGGGGCGCCGGCGGCGCGCTGGTGGATATCAAGATTCCCGTCAAGGTACCCAGGGCCCTGAGTGTCATTACCGGTGAAGGCGACACCAATATCAAGATAACCGGATCGCGGCGCATCGATCTGTCCGGCGTGAATACCACAGTGGGCGGACAGGCGCAGACCGTGCGCGCAAGGGCGGCCGAAGGCTTCACCGTCAATTTCGAGCAGGAATCCCAACTGAATGTCCAGGGCACCATCGGCGACCGCATTACGCTGAACCTCCAGCAGGACAGCCGCGGTCAATCCGATATCAGTGAATCGCTCCAATTCCGGTACGACGGAGACGAAGACGACATTATCCAGGAGATTGAGGCGGGCAGGACGTCGCTCAGCCTGCCCGGCACCCGACTGGTCGGCTTCAGTTCGTCCAACCGAAGCGGTCTGTTCGGACTCAAGGGCCGAGGACGCCTGGGCGGATTGGACGTGACGGTGGTGACAAGCCACGACCGTGGCGCAAGCAACCGGAAATCCTTCCAGGGTCAGGCGGAGGAAGTCGCACACAGAATACGTGACTATGAATACGAAGAAAACCGTTACTTTTTTCTCGATCTTGTGTATCGCCAGAGTTTTCCGGACGAACCCGCCCTTCAGGACCTGGTGGACATCGGATCCGTACGGGTCTTCATTAACGACTTCAACGACCGCAACGACATCGAGCAGCGCGCCGGGCGCGGGATCGCTTACGCGTTCTGGTCCACCGGACCCGCTCCGGCGCCCGATGCCGGCGCCAATGGGGCGCAGAGCGGGGGCGTCGAAGAGGGGTTCTTCCACGAACTGGAACGCTCCGAGTTTCTGGTGGACGCCAGGGGATATCTGATCATGACCCGCCAGAGAGTCCTGCGAGGTCATACGCTTGCGGTCGCATACCGGACGTCCGACGGGCGGGTCTTCGGCGACCTGAATTTCATCCAGGACCCCTCGAATCCGGACGCGAAGATCAGCCTGAAGCTCATTCACGCCCGACAGCAGCGGCCGGAATTCCCAACCTGGGACCTCGCGTGGCGAAACGTGTACTTCCTGGGAGACCGCGACATCGAGCCTGAGGGTTTTGAACTGGAGATCCTCAGAGACGTGGCCGGTCAGGAGGCGATTGACAACCAGCGTGGTACGCCTTTCCTCCAAATCTTCGGCCTGGACAAACACACCAACGGCGCGTCGGAGTCCTCCCCTCCGGACAACCTCATCGACATCGACGGCGGCACGAACCTGCCCGGACTCAATCTGCTGACCGGCCACCTTGTCTTTCCGGACCTGGAGCCATTCGGCGAACGCGGCGCCGGCGCGGAGGCGCTGTCGGACGACGCCCGCGTGCCCGAAATCTACAACACCACAAATAACACCACACGAGCACAAAAGGGACAGTACTTCCTGCGCATCCGTTCGAAGTTCAGGTCCACGAAGTTCAACCTGGGTTTCGGCCTGATCGAAGACAGCGAGGAGGTCCTGTTGAACAATCGCCGGCTGACGCGCGGGCGGGACTACCTCATCGAATACGAACGCGGTCAGGTCGAGTTGGTTGGCGAAGCGGCGGACCTCGCGGCCGATCCCTCCGCCAACCTGGTGATCAATTACGGGTCCAAGGGCCTGAGTGGACTGGGAGGCGGGCAGAAGAGCCTCGTCGGCATCCGGGCGGAACACCCGTTCCGCGACAATGTCTCCATGGTAGGAATGAGCCTGCTCTACGGTAGCGAAAGCGCCAGGACCCAGCGGGTTCGCGTGGGCGAGGAGCCGGCCCGGACGTTGATCTGGGACTTGAACGGCAGATTCCGTTTCAAACCGCAGATCCTCACCGACTTCGTGAACAGGCTGCCGTTTATTTCCACCCAGGCGCCCTCGGCATTCAACGTGGACATGGAAATCGCGCAGAGCCTGCCCAACCCGAACGTCAAAAACGTGGCATATATTGACGATTTTGAAGGCGCAGAGACTCGCAAGACGTTTTCCACCTTCAAATACGTGTGGTCGGCCGGCAGCAACCCAACGCGGAACGGTCTCCCGCTATCCGAGCCGAAGGGACGCCTCACCTGGTATAATCTGGTGGACCGCGACCGGTTTTCCATCTACGAAATACAACCGGGGCGAGACGATATTCCGGTGGAAAGCAGCATTGTCGACGATGTTCTCAGCATTCGGTTCGAGCCGCATCGGACCAACGGCTTTCCTGAAACGTCACGGAATCCTGCAGGCGGCCTCCCTCAAAACTCCTGGGCGGGGATTTCGACGTACCTGTTTGGCATGGACTTCTCTCGATCCAAGTTTATCGAACTCTGGATACGGGGTAATTCGGGCCGGCTGCACATCGACCTCGGTGAAATCTCCGAACGTGCCGATCTGCTGCTCGATCACGCAACGTTTCATCCGCCGCCTCCCGGGCAGTTTCGTACCGAAGACCAACCTCTCCCGGGCTTTCCTACGGGCGACGACGTGGCGATTCCCGAAGAGGACATCGGCCTGGACGGCCTGACCGACGCGCAGGAAGATTCGGTCTTCAGGCTGATCTTCCCCGGCGTCACCGTGCCGGACGACCCGTCGGATGACAACTTCAAGGACGTGGACTTCGACCAGGAGGACCTTCGTTTCCGGTATCCGTCCGGTGTAAATGGCACTCAGAATAACAATCCGGAACGGGAGCAGAGGCCGGATTCCGAAGACCTGAACCAGAACGGCATCCTGGACACCCGGAACAACTACCTGCACTATAGCGTCAATCTGGCATCCGATCGGGGCTGGAATCCGGCAACGGGCGTCTACGACGGGCCTTCGGTGCTCGTCGTGGGCAGCCAGTCGGATCCTTCAGACCGCCCCTGGAGGCTGTTGCGCATCCCGTTGCGGGGCAGCAACGCACCGCGCAGCGTCGAAGGCAATCCGGACACCACTTTCGCCGGCGTATTCGATTTTGCACGAATCTGGATCGAACACGACGATACGACCTCGCTGGACATCTACACACTTGCAGCGGTGGGCAGCGACTGGCTCGAAGATGAATCCCCCGAACACCAGAGATCGGGCGACTTCAGAGTGGCCACCATCGGTACCGACAATCAGGTCTATGAACTGCCGCCCGGCCTCGAACGTGAAACCGACCCGCAAACCGGAAGGCAACTCCTGGAACGGTCGCTGGTTCTCCGTTTTGAAGACCTCTTTCCGGGCGAAAGCGTGTCGGCATCGCGAACCTTCACGGACGGTCAGAATTACACGCGATACGGTCTGATGACCATGTTCGTTCACGGAGGCAATCCAACGTCCACGACCTATGAAGACAATTTTCCGGTCGGACCCGATTCGACGACCGGCAGCTTCAGCCCGATCGAGCTCTTCGTGAGGTTTTCACCCATCGGCGAGGATACGCTCAATTTCTACGAGTTCAGAAAGCCCGTATATCGCGGCTGGTCACCGGAACACAACACACTCAAGATCGAGCTCGATGTTCTTTCTCAGATCAAGGGCAAACTCACGGACCTGAAGGCCACAGGGCAGGCGTCCGACACCCTGCGTCTTTCCCTGCCTACGGAGGAAGTCCTTGCGGACTATGACAGGGAAGCCAGTCAGATACGCGCGGACCTGCACGGCGGCACGTATATCGTTCGAGGCAACCCGGCGCTTTCGAAAATCAAGTCGTTCGTGATCGGCGTCGCCAATAGCGGGGATTTTCCGCTGGAGGGTGAAAACGAGATCTGGCTGGACGAACTGCGTGTCGATCGGATCCGAAAGAAGAATGCCGTGTCCATGCTGTTGAACGTACAGACCACGTTGGCCGATCTGGGCAACGTGAACCTCAATCTGGAACGAAGGAGCGGCGACTTCCAGGATCTTCAGGGCCGCTCCACCGGCAACACGACGACACAGGTCAGCATGAACGGTTCGTTCAATCTCAACAAGTTCCTGCCCGATCGATGGAACACTGCCATTCCTGTACGCTTCAACTACCTCCGGAACGGGTCCGTTCCACGTATTCGACAGGGTTCCGACGTCGTGCTGACCGACCAGCAGAAGACCAGAGAGAGCGCGGTCCGCGCGTCGTCCCGATTCAACGTATCCGTGCGAAAACGTCGGGCAACCAGAGACCCTCGCTGGATCGCCCGGCTCTTATTCGACCGGATCAATGCGTCTCTGAACTTTCTGACCAACAACGCAGTCAGCGGGGCGATCACACGTCGCCGGTCCAACAACGAACAGAACTTCAACGGCAACTTCAGCTATGACGTCAACTGGCCCAATCAGAAGGGGGTGAAAATCCTGAACTGGGTCCCGCTTCTGGGCTCCCGGTTTGACGAGGTCCAGTTCTTCTACCTGCCCTCAATGCTCCGATACAACATGCGTTTTGATCGAAAGAACATCAACAGACGCTCCTTTTCCGCCGTTGAAGGCGACACGTCCGACGTCATTGCCGTGTTGAACCAGACGTTCAATCTCAATGAGAGCTTCGTGATAAAACTGACGCCCTTCAGAAGCCTGACCGCCAACTACTCCCTTGCGGTAAACCGGGACCTCCGAAACGCTTTCGATATTTCCAGGCTGCAGTTCGGCCGCGAGACCACACGAAATCAGGAAGTGGGCTTCAACTTCACACCCCGGGTTTCCAAGTGGCTCAACGTCAACACCGTCTATTCCTCCCGTTTTCGCGAGCGTCTTGAAACCGGCGGCCAGCGGACGTCCATCGGCAACGAACGCAGGGGTCTTAGCGTGAGCAACAACAGCAGCGTCGGCGGCAGGGTCAGCCTGAACCTGCCCGGGCTCTTTCGCCCCCTGGCGCGTCCGTCAAAAGGCCGGACAGGGTTTTCGGTCATCCGGCTTATCGGAAGGCTCGGCGGATCGCTGGAAGCCGTGCAGGCCAATGTCTCTCGAAAGCGCACGTTTAATCTCTTCGGCCTCAGGCGGCGACCTGAATTCAGATTTCAACTCGGCCTGGCCGACACCACGACGTCGCCCCGTTACGGATCCGGGGGCGTTACACGCGTAAATACCAGAAACATCACCGACAATGCGACGCTCAAAGGCGGTGTCCGCCTGCCTGCCGGCTTTCGCGGCGATACCCACCTGACGTTTAATCATGCCAGGAGTTTCGGCAATGCCAATACGGAAGAACAAAAGCTGGAATTCCCCAGTTTCTCCGCGCAGTGGCGGGGTCTCGGCGAACTTCCGGTCCTGAGGTGGTTATTCGTCAGTTCGAACCTGAACTTCAATTATAAGTCAAACCGTATCTTCCGCGGCGACGGCGGTCTCGATGACGATGTTTTGACCAGCGATACCCGGAGAACGGACTTCAGGCCTCTCATCAGATGGCAGGCCCGGTGGAAGAACAAGATGAGCACGAATTTCAGTATGAACCGGAGCCGGCAGAACGACCTCCGGTACCAGCGCAACGTGGCTGCCGACACCACCGTGGCACAACCGACGCTGGAAGAGCGACTGATCGGAACGACGATCACCGAGACCTCCCAGTTCACGGCATCCCTCAGATATTCGCTGAGTTCCAAGTTCTTCAGTAAACTGCAAAGCAACCTGGACCTGACTCTCGAGTACGGCGCCAACACCAGCCTTAAGAGGGAAGTCCCACGGAACGCGGAAGCCACCGAGACCGAACAGGCCGTTGTGCGCCAGAGCGAAGACCGCTGGCACGCCAGCCTTGCGGGTCAATATCAGTTCAGCAGCAAATTTACGGGCGGCACCCGCTTCCGGCACGAGAACCGGAAGGACAAGCTCCGCGACCTGAACAACAGGGTCTGGGAATTCAAGATTTGGGGAGAAATCCGATTCAATTGAAGTCATCCGCCATCAGTTCAGTTCAGTTTCATCCCAAGATGGATACCGGAGTCCGTATGTTTTCCTTCAATCGGAAAGAACGGGTTGTGTTGCTGGGCCTGGCGGCCGCGTTGCTGATCGGCGGGGCAGTCAATCTGGTAGAGCGCTACGGAGACCGCGATCTCCCGGACTTTCACGTTCAAAAGGGCGCCGTGCCCGTTCCCGAAAGCCTGCACGAGGCCGAGAACGTAAAGCAGGACACCGGCCCGATCGATCTGAATCGGGCTTCCGCCGGACAACTGACCCGGCTGCGGGGAATCGGTCCCAAAACCGCGCGCCGAATCGTGGACGACCGCAATCAGCGCGGGCCGTTCAAAACCGTGGACGATCTGACGCGGGTTAAGGGGATCGGCAGAAAAACCGTGGAGAGACTGGGTCCGAAGATTACGGTGAGCACCCCTTGAACCGGGCAACAGGGATTCAGATTTCGGGGAATTTGCTTCGGATGGCGAGTCTGGAGCGGACGCACGCGGGATACCGCCTCTGCGCCCTCTTCGAGTCGAGGCTGACGTCGCCCCTGCTTCCGCGGTGGCCTGTTCCCGCCCGGACCCGGCAATGCATTGTTGAAAGTCTGCAGCGAGGATTCGATGAGGTCAAGGACGCGCCGGGATTGGTTGTAATTTCTCCGGGAGGCGGTTTCTTCCATCTGCAGAAAACACCGCTGGAACAGGCTTCTGCCAGCGACAGGCTGGAACACGTCACCTGGGAGGCGGCGCAGACTCTGGTCGACCCCATTGACCGGTACGTCGTGGATTACGTCGCCTCCGGACGAACAGCGTTCTGGTTTGCCGTCCGCAAGGAGGTCTTCGAATTCTGGTCTGAATTACTGATGTCCCTGGGTGTCGGGCAGTTTCGGCTGGAAGCCGAGCCAATGGGCCTGTTTCACGCCTGTCTTCTAATGAAAAACGAGACCGGGTCCCGGATCGCAGGGTTTATGGTTGTACATCCCTGGATCTATTTTGTGGCGGCGGAGTCTGATTCCCTGATTGCAGCCGAGGCTTCCTGCCTGGATCGCCCCGACACGGACAACGAGCTGGCAGGGGCACACGCACGCGCTAAGACCTACGGGCAAAAATCCGGCGCCACGATACGTCGTTGGCTCGGTGGAGGCCCCCATGCCCACAGACGCCGGTCCGGCTATCGCCGGGTTTTGTTGTGTGGCGAGGAGAAACAGATCGCGACCCTTCCGGATCATCTTGAGGCGGCGCAGGTACCAAAACTCGAAACCCTCGCGCCTTTTTCGATGTGCGCGACAGAGACGCTCCCAGATCCACAGCGGCATTTTCTGACGAGCCAATCTGCATTCAGCATTGCAGGCGGATTGGCTCGCCTGGCACTCGAAACGGAGAAATCATGACCGCGGCGATCTATCCTGGCACCTTCGATCCGCTAACGTACGGTCATCTGGATCTGATCGAACGAACGGCAAAAATCTGCAGCCGGCTGATCGTAGCCGTGGGACTGAATCCCGAGAAGCAACCGCTGTTTTCGCCCGACGAACGTGTCAGCATGATACAGGAGGTCTCATCACATTTTCCCAACGTGGAAGTCACGAAATACAGCGGACTGCTCGTTGACTTCGCCAGGAAAAACGGCGTATTCACCGTTGTGCGCAGTCTTCGTACGACAACCGAATATGAGCTGGAAATCGCAATGGCGGTTGCCAACCGCCGGATGGAACCTCGATTGGAGGTCCTCTTTCTGATGCCCAGCTTGAACTATGCGTATCTGAATTCCACGCTTGTTCGTGAAATCGCGCGATTTGATGGCGACGTGACGGCATTTGTGCCGCCTGCGGTCGAAAACCGACTGAAGAGGAAGTTCTCGTGAACTGTCTATTCAGCACACGGCGGTTTGATGGAACGCACGTCGGCACGCGATATCCATCCCCGGAGACGGAGGCGTAATCCGGGACCCCGACACGGCGCTCCGAATGCCTGAGTCGGGCGTTCCCGGGCGCCACCCTTCAAACCATGTTCATCGACCAGGCCAGACTCACTGTAAGATCGGGTGACGGGGGTAACGGTTGCAGGAGCTTCCGGCGTGAAAAATTCGTGCCACGGGGCGGTCCTGACGGCGGCGACGGCGGCGACGGCGGCGACGTCGTCTTTTTGTCGGATGCCGGTATAAATACCCTCATCAACTACCGTTTTCACCGGCATATTCGCGCGGAGCACGGGAAACCCGGCGCAGGGAAAAAGTGCAAGGGTCGAAGAGGCGCCAGCGCCATGGTACGCGTACCCGCGGGAACGGTGATCCGCGACGCGAGTACCGGCGAAACCCTGGCGGACCTCGCGGGGCCCGATGAACGGATCATCGTGGTCAGAGGCGGACGAGGCGGCAGGGGCAACGCGCGTTTCGCAACCCCCACGAACCGGGCGCCCGAGACTGCCTTCCCGGGCGAATCCGGTCAGGAGAAGCGCCTCGAACTGGAACTGAAACTCATCGCGGACGTCGGTCTGGTCGGGTATCCCAACGCGGGCAAATCCACGCTGCTTTCCCGCATTTCAGCCGCCCACCCGAAAATTGCGGATTATCCGTTTACGACGCTTCAGCCGCACCTCGGTATTGTCTCCTACAATGATTTCGACAGTTTTGTGGTTGCAGACATCCCTGGCCTGATCGAAGGCGCGCACCTTGGCAGGGGTCTCGGGCATCGGTTTCTTCGCCATATAGAACGTACTCGCATTCTGCTTTTTCTCCTCGATTCCTCGTCGTCGGATCCCGAGCGCGACCTGGGCATTCTCCGAAACGAACTCCATCACTTCAGCCCGGGGCTACTCAACAAGCCCTCACTGACCGCATTCACGAAAATCGACGTCCTGACCCCGGAAGATAAGGCACGCATCCGTCTGTCGGACCCATACCTGTACTTTTCGTCCGTATCGGGAGAAGGTATTCCCGAACTCGTGCAACAGTTGGGCAGACTGGTCGATCGGAACCGCTCCGTTCATTCTCAACAATAATCATTCGCTGACGTTCCCCGCCGGGTCCCGCAGACGATCGCTTTCCCTGTAGAATCCTTCCTGCACGTTTCTTTCGAGGCCGGTACCACGTTCTGAAAGCCGCTTTCACCCCGCCGCGTGCTTTCCGCCGCGATAGCGTGTTTTTCTCATGGCACGTCTATTGCCTTCAGGTAGACCAGGTCCGTCACACACCCCGCCCCTGTGGCCACCGCTGGTTGCAACGTACCGGTTTTCCATGCCAAGATGTCCAAAGATATCCTAGACTGGTTGACGCTTCATTCAGTGTCCGGACTGGGGCCCGTCGCGTTCTCCTCGTTGCTGCGTCAGTTTTGCAGCCCGCAGGAGATCTTGCGAGCTACCCGCGCACACTTGTGTTCCGTGCCAGGCATCGGCCCCGAACTCGCCGGGGCCATCCGCACGGAACGCGACCCGTCCTGGGCGGAAGAACAGCTTCGACGGGCCGAAGATACAGGGGTTCACCTTCTGACTCTGCAGAGCCCTGACTATCCGGGTTATCTTTGTCAAACCTATGCGCCGCCGCCCATTCTCTATGTGCTTGGAGGCATCGACGCCTGTGCGCTTCCTTCCGTCGCGGTCGTCGGCTCCCGTTCATTCACAACCTATGGCCGGGACATTGCCTTTCAGATCTCCGGAGAACTGGTTCGCCACGGAATAACCGTGGTCAGCGGACTGGCAACCGGCATCGATACTCACGCGCACAGGGGAGCGCTTGCCGCCCATGGATACACCGTCGCCGTATTGGGCAGCGGGCTGGACAGGCCGTATCCACCGCAAAACAAGGATCTGCTGCAGGTCGTCAGTGAAAACGGCGCCGCAATTTCCGAATTCCCGATGGGCGCATCCGCAGAAGCCCACAACTTCCCCCGCCGAAACAGGATTATCAGCGGACTCAGCCTGGGGGTCGTGGTTATCGAAGCGGGTGAACGCAGTGGCGCGCTGATTACCGCCCGGCTGGCCCTGGAACAGAATCGGGAGGTCTTCGCCGTTCCCGGCCCCGTTCATTCAGGCCGAAGCCGCGGCACAAACCAGCTCATCAGGCAGGGCGCGGTTCTCGTACAATCGGTCGATGACATTCTGGATGAACTCCGTCCGCACCTGACGCGACTCCAGCCGCGACACAGCCGCGAACCCCCTGCGGCGGTGCCCGAGAATCTCTCGAAATCCGAACATCTGGTCTTCAAGTGCCTTTCGGTCGACGCGCCCGCCCACATCGATGCCATTGCCGACCGGACGGGAATGCCGGCCTCAAACGCGCTGACGGTATTGCTCTCCCTGGAACTGGCCGGTTTTGCGGAGCAGCTCCCGGGCAAACGGTTTGTTCGGAAGACGGTTTGATCCGGATCCACCGGCTGCGGAGACGAAAAAAACTCCCTCGAAAAGCAAGGGAGCGTACGATTTGGGCCATTACTGAGTTCGCTCAGAAACGACGCATCAGGCCCACGATCTTTCCTGCAATGCGGAAGTCATCCCGGCCCGGACGCACCTCAATGGCTTCGAACGCCTCGTTTTCCGGGATGAGCCGTACCCGCCCGGCTTCTGGGAAATACCGCTTCACGGTCGCCTCCTCCCCGATGACCGCCACGACAATTTCACCCGGATTCGCCGTATCCTGCTGACGCGCCACGACGTAGTCTCCATCCAGAATCCCGGCATCGCGCATGCTCTCACCATTGACCCGAAGGACGAAGACGTCTTCAGAGGGCAGAAAGGACCGATCCACGGCCACCGTCCCCTCGACGTTCTCGGTTGCCAGGATGGGCTCTCCGGCAGCCACGCGCCCAATAACCGGGACCTCTCGCGACGCGGATTCCCCTGGATTTTCCCGTTCGACGTAGTCCGTAAGTTCGATACCCCGGGACACCATGGGACGTCTGCTGATGTAGCCCTTTTTTTCGAGTGCGGCCAGCGTGGTTCTTACGCCGTTGGTGGAAGCGATGTTGAACGCATCCATGGTCTCGCGAATTGTTGGAGGAGCGCCGCCGTCTCGTATCGTCCGGGCGATAAATTCGTAAATGTCTCTCTGTCTGTCCGTTAGCTTCTGACGCATAACGCATCTCCTCGATAACCAACGCCATGCGGGACGGGTCGCCAGGACCCGGTTCCGCTCGATCTGCAGGAGACCACCTGAGCGCGTACTGCTCATTTGAATATAGTGAACATTAGTTCATTCGTCAACCTCTGTTTTTGAGGCGCGGCATGGCGCCGCCACCGCGGAACAGACTGACAGCTTGTTGAACGTAAACGGGCGCCAGAACTGAAATCCACGTGATCCTGACTCGAAGACTCAATACAAATCATTGCAAAACCTATACTTAGTTAAATCACAAAGTTCTTGACAGGTGTGCCGGGGTACGTATATTTATTCATTCGATATCCCGGAATCTTTCGGCCGAGGGTGGCGTCCCTTGAAGGCTTTGCGTTATTCAGACTGGTCCCTGTTCGGATGGCACGGGCTGACAGTCGAGGTCCCGCTGGAGTGGAATCCCGGTAAGATTACGGGGGATTTCAAGGCGGGCAGCGTCCGCCTCGACGATCCGACGCTTGCCAGAATGGAGATTGAGTGGAAGGACGCCCGCGGCGACCAGAGGGTCGCGCCAATCGTGGATCGCTTTGTCGACGGACTCTTTCAGAGTGCCCGCAAGGAGAAGAAGAAACTCGACGTCGAACGCACTCCCGATGCGGGATGGCTGGACCTGCCCGATGCGGGCACACCAGTCGTTTTCACCTGGCAGGCCGAATACCGAATCCATGCGCTGACCTTCTACAGCATGTTGTCGGATCGGCTTTTCCTGATTAAAATAAGGACAAAGCTGGACGAGGACGCCGGGCGCAATATCAGACGAATCTTAAACTCCGTTCGGGATACAGCACCCGACGGGGACCGGACGTGGGCGCTTTACGACCTCGTCTGCTCGTCGCCTCCGGAGTTCTCATTGGAGTCCTACGATCTCAAGTCCGGACACCTCCGCCTCTGTTTTCAGCAAGGCCAGAATATCCTTCAGTTCGACCGGCTCAGCCTTGCCGAAGTGCTCCTGAAGAAGCGAACCCTTCTCGATTGGTACCAGGAATTCTTCCGCAAGAATCTGCGCCAGGTCAATCTGGACGCGAGAGAAACCAACGTGGGAGACCATTTCGGCCTGAGCCTCCATGGAAGACCCAAGAGCCGATGGCGGGGCCTGCTGATGCCGCTGCCGTTCTGGAACGTGCGACCGCGTCTGAACATGGAGGCCCGCGTCTGGACCTGCAGACAGGTCAACAAGATCTATGCGGTACACACCTATTACAAGAGGCGCAAGGATGTGCCGGACATCGAGAATGCCCGGCGCGCCGTTATCTGCCACCGGGAGTCCGTTCCGCCGGGTTGAACCGCCCGGCCCACGTCCCTTTGACATCTCAGGACCACCGGAAGACGAATGTCCCTGTTCTCATCAAAAAGACAGCCCAAGATCAGCCGGGAGGCGATGTTCAACTCCAAACCCACCCGAAACGACCGGCTGGAATGGAAGACGAACAAAGACGACGAAGTCACGATCACGTTAAAGCGTGCGGATACCACGAAGGTGAAGATCCTTTCCAAAATCTTCTGGGTGCCTGAGAAACGAACGCTGGTGCTGGATGAGATTGGCTCTCAGGTCTGGAAAATGTGCAACGGACGCACCTCGGTGGCTTCGATGATTAAGCAGTTGTGCGAAACCCACAAGCTCAACGCAAAGGAAGCCGAAATCTCTCTATTGACCTATCTCAGAACCCTCGGACGCAAGAATCTGCTTGGTTTTCTGGTCGAGAAAGGCGATCTGAAGAAGAGAAAGAGAAGCGCCAGCGGTAAAGCATGGGGATAGGCGCCGCATCCCTGGTTCAGAAAAGAGGCCCCGCGAGACAATACCGCGGGGCCTTCAGTTTGCCTGGTGTGTAAAGGCGTATGCCTGTGGGGACTCATGAGATGCGGCGCACAGCGGTATGGGCTCCGCGCCCGCCCGGGACGCCGCGCGCTTACCGGACCATCGCCTGCACTGCGTCACTTCCATTCAGAAAGATCGCGGTAGACGTTTCGGCCAAATCCGCCAGCGGCGCCCAGTACACACCGAACAGAAGCGTACCGACGAATAATACCGCCAGGGTACCCGTGGCGAACGGAGATATCAAAACCGGCGTGTCGGAAAGAGGCTTCTCCAGGTACATGGCGCGCACGACCCTCGCGTAATAATACAGGGAAACGGCGCTGTTTAGCGCCCCTGCCACCGCCAGCCAGTAGAGCCCGCCGTCAACCACGGCGGCAAACAGATACACCTTTCCAACAAATCCCGCCGTAGGCGGCAATCCCGTGAGCGAAAAGAGAAACGCGGACATCGCCAGCGCAATCCAGGGCGACCGCCAGCCCAGACCCCTGTAATCCTCAATGTCTTCGCTGCCGATTTTTTCGGCCAACAGCAGTACGACCAGGAATGCACCCAGATTCATAAACAGATACGCGCCCGCGTAAAACATCACGGCTTTCAGACCCGACGACGACAGCATCACCACGCCCATCATCATATAACCCGCGTGGGCGATACTCGAGTACGCCAGCAGTCTTTTCAGATTTCGCTGCCAGATGGCCGTCAGATTACCCAACGTCATCGTAAATGCGGAAATAAGGGCGAGCAACTGCGGCCAGGCCACGCCCAGTGCGACGCCGGCGCCCGAAGCGCCATCGTAAGCGGACAGACCCACGTAAAAGAACCGCGCCAGCATGGCGAAACCGACCGCCTTCGGCGCAACCGAGAAAAACGCCGTCACGGGTGTGGGCGCGCCCTCGTAGACGTCAGGGCACCAGAAATGAAACGGAACCGAGGCCACCTTGTAGCCGAATCCCGCCATCGCGAGGGTCGCTCCGAGAAACAGCGTCAGTTCATACGGCGAGGTGGTCTCCAGTCGAGCCGCGATTCCATAGATGTCCAGCGTCCCCGTCAATCCGTAGATCAATGAAAATCCGTACAGCATGATGCCCGACGACACCCCGCCGTAGACCACGTATTTCAGCGCTGCCTCGTTGGATCGCCGGACCTGCTTCTGGTAACCGGCCAGTACGTACGACGGCAGACTGACCAGTTCGAGCGCCAGATACATCATCAGCAGATTCGTGGCGCCGGCCATCAGGAAGCCGCCCAGCGCAACAGATAGAAAGAGCGCGTAGAATTCACCGATGCGATCGGCGCCGACGTCCCGCGACTGCAGACCGAACAGCGTGACCACGATCGTTGTGACCACAATCAGCAGCTTGAAGAACAGGGCGAAGCCATCCAGTGCGATCATCCCCATGAACAGCGACCTGGGCGCCTCGTCGTACAACCCCGCGATCGAAGACAGGCAGAGTACGAGCGCGAGAAGCGACAGCGCCGTCAACACCGCCTTCTTCTTTCCGGTCAGGACCAGATCGACGATCACGATGCCAATGATCGCGAACGTGACGATGATCTCCGGCCAGATGTATTGCAGGCCGTCCAGATTCACTGCGATCGCGTTTCCGATGGCCTCGGCCAAAGGGTCGTCCTCCTGTCTGCGTCGAGCCCGTACCGCACTGACGCTCAGCAAATCGGAGTTCCTGTTAAGCGACTACTGCTGCAACGCGGACACAACCGGTCCGTTCAGGTCCTTTACGAGCTCTCCAAGAGACTGCGCGAGAAGATCGAGAACCGGCGCCGGATAGACGCCCAGAACGATAACAATGACCGCCAGCGGGGCCAGGCTGAAAATCTCGCGGCCGTTCATCTCGGGCAGGTCCTTCCACCGTTCGTTAAACGGACCCATGAACAGTCTCTGAAAGGCCCAGAGCATATACGCCGCGCCCAGAAGCACCCCGAGCGTGCCCAGGATGGTCATGGTGCGATGGACCTGGAATGCGCCCAGGAAACAGAGCGCCTCACTGATGAAACCCGAGAGGCCCGGTAATCCCAGTGCGGCGAAGTACGCCACCATCGTCAGACTGCCGTATACCGGCATCTGCGACCACAGACCGCCGAATCCCAGTTTTCCGCGCAGATCGGGATCTTCGTAATCATTGGGATACACGATATACCGGTGGTGCGCACGGTCGTATATGACACCCACCAGCAGAAACAACATCGCCGTAATGGTGCCGTGGTTGAACATCTGGAATACCGCTCCGTTGATACCGTGGGGCGTAAACGAGGACATACCGAGCATTACGAACCCCATGTGACTGATGCTCGAGTATGCCACCAGCTTTTTCAAATCCGACTGCGCCATTGCGACGAGCGCGCCATAGATGATGTTTATGACCCCGATCACGGCCAGAAAATAACTGAAATCGCGGGTCACGTCCGGCAGCATCGGATAATTGAACCTCAGAATACCGTACGTGCCCATTTTCAGGAGCACGCCCGCCAGAATCACGCTGATGGCCGTCGGCGCTTCAACATGGGCGTCGGGAAGCCAGGTGTGGAACGGAAACAGCGGCACCTTTATGGCGAAACCGATGAACATGGCAATCCAGATCATTAGCGGAGCCGAATACCCGAAGATCACTCCGGCCCGCAACCATTCCGAGTGGTTCGCCTGGTCCATCATCACCAGCATATTGAACGTGTGTTTCCCCGTATCGGGATCGGTGACGTTGAAGTAGAACGCAAGCATCGCCAGCAATAGCAGAACGCTGCCCGCCAATGTATAAAGGAAGAATTTGATGGCCGCATATTCCTTTCGAGGGCCTCCCCAGATCCCGATGAGGAAATACATCGGCAACAGCATCACTTCCCAGAACACGTAGAACAGAAAGAAATCGAGCGACACGAACACACCCTGCATGCCGGTCTCGAGGAGCAGAAACAGTGCGAAATATCCCTTTGCCCCCCGTTGGATGTTCCAGGATGCGGGAACGCATAGGAAGCCCAGCAGCGCCGTCAACAGCACCATCGAGACGCTCAGGCCGTCGATGCCCATATAATACTGGATGTTGAACGACTCGATCCAGGGAAGCCGCACCTCGTACTGCATATCGGGCACGGACCGATCGAAATCCTGGAACAGCCAGACCGCCAGCAGAAGACAAAACCCGGTCGCAGCCAGCGCAACCCGGCGAATCGCATTCACCGACTTTCCGGGCAGGAGCAAAATCACCACGGCGCCGAGCACGGGAATAAACGTCAACAGTGTCAGAATCCATTGAGCCATCTGTCGGCTACCTCCCTCATCGAAATCTCACGGCATACGGCGGACGGCTCGCAGGCCTGCCAGTGGCGCGCGCCTCATGCATTTCACCCGCGAGTGACCTGTTCCGAAAACGTCGTCATCATCCGGTTGCCGGTTCATCCGGTCCGGCTGTGTTGCGCTTGTCGAAGGGTCGAAGAATGCCGGTCGGACGGCTACGGGCAACCTGTTTCCGGGACACTGCGCGACGGATCACGCAACCATCAATCTGATGACCATCAGCGCCAGAATGCCTCCCATAACCAGGACCACGTACGTCTGAAGGCGACCTGTCTGAATGCGTCTCAGCCCGCCGCCGGCCCACCTGATCACCCCGGCAACGGCGTTCACGAGGCCGTCGACTACCCATTCGTCAAACAGACGATCGATAAAGGAAATGCCGCGGGTTAACGTCGCGGACAGATTCACGAGCCCGTCTACGACGCGGGCGTCGAACCAGTCCAAAACCGTGCGCCCGACCATGACCGCCCGAACAAAGCTGGCGTCGTACAGTTCGTCGAAATACCACTTGCGGTTCAGCGTTCGGAATAATCCACCCGACTGAAGCGACGACGCCTCCAGTGCGATCATCTCATCCCGCCGGTTGTAGTACTTGCGATATGCCGTATAGATGCCGGCCCCGGCAACAAGCAACGAGAGGACCATCGCCGGGTAGTGCGCCGCGTGGGAAGCGTCGCCGCCCGACCCGGCCGCATAAACTTCGGCGCCTGCCCCAACCGGCGACGTTGCGCCTCCAGCGGCTTGCAGCCCCACGTCAGGCGCCCTCACGAGGTGGTGAAACCAGCCCTCTCCCCCCAGCGGGTTCCAGGCATAGAAGATCCAGAAACTCAGTGCCGCGAGCACAACCAGCGGAACGGTCATGACGCCAGGGGACTCGTGGGCGTTTTCGACAAGGGACTTCTCCCGCGGCTCTCCGTAAAACGTGAGGAAAATCAGTCTGAACATGTAAAAGGCCGTCAATCCGGCCGCGGCAAACCCGATCAGCGGCAACAGGAAATGGACCGGCCGGGAGAAACCGCCAAACCCGAGTGCTCCCGCCAGTATTGCGTCTTTACTGAGAAAACCGGAGGTCAGCGGCACTCCCGCCAGGGCCACGGTCGCAATCAGAAAGGTCCAGAAGGTCAACGGCATCTTCGCCCGCAGCCCGCCCATATTCCGCATATCCTGCGGGTCGAGGTCGTTCTTCGTCTTATGGAACGCGTGTTCCACCGCATGGATGACGCTGCCCGATCCGAGGAAGAGACAGGCCTTGAAGGCCGCGTGCGTCATCAGATGAAAAAACCCCGCCACGTACGCGCCGACGCCCAGCCCCATGATCATGTATCCCAACTGGCTGATGGTCGAATATGCCAGGACACGTTTGATATCGTACTGCGCCACGGCGATGGTCGCGCCCAGAATTGCCGTGATCGCTCCGATGTAGGCGATCACAACAAGCGCGTCCGGCGTGAGGATCGGGAACATCCTCGTTACCATATACACACCCGCGGCAACCATGGTCGCGGCATGGATCAGGGCGCTGACGGGCGTGGGGCCCTCCATGGCGTCTGGCAGCCAGACGTGCAGTGGAAACTGCGCCGACTTTCCCACCGCGCCGCAGAACAGACACAGACCCGCAGCGGTCAGCAGTCCCCCGCCGAGCCGCCCGCTGGCAACCCCGTCGTAGACACTCGCGTAATCGAAAGCGCCGACCTTCCAGAAAACGATCATGATGCCCACGAAAAAGCCCAGGTCCCCCACCCTGTTTACCAGGAACGCTTTCTTGCAGGCCGCAGCCGCCGAAGGCCTTTCGTACCAGAAGCCGATAAGCAGATAGGAAGAGAGACCCACGAGTTCCCAGAACACATAGAGCAGCAGAAAATTGTCGACCAGAACCAGGCCCAGCATCGAGAACGAAAAAATGGCCAGGAACCCGAAAAACCGCGAATAGCGCGGGTCTCCGTGCATATAGCCGACCGAATAGAGGTGCACCAGTCCGCTTACGACCGTGACAACCATCAGCATGACCGCGGTGATATTGTCGAGCAGCACGCCGACGGCAATCTTCGCAACGCTCAGGTCCAGCCAGACCCACGAATCGAGTTCGAGGCGCCAGGCCGGGTCGTAGGCAGAGAACGCGAGGATGAAGTACCGGAGAGAAAGCAGAAACGAAATGGAAATCGCAGCGAGGGGTACCCAATCGCCCCCGCGGGGCAGGCGCCGCCCCCAGAACGCCTGTATGGCAAACGCCATGAGGGGCAGTACAGGGATCAACAGGATCAGGAGCAGATCTAAGGGCATTCACTCCCCCGGAAACGTCAACCGCTTAATGAGTCCAGTCTGTCTATATTAACCATCTGATAATTACGATAGATATTCAGAACGATCGCCAGCGCAACCGCCGCTTCGGCCGCGGCGAGGACGATAACGAACACGGCGAATACCTGGCCCCCGAATCCAGAATCGGTGAACCGCGCGAACGCGACCAGATTGAGGTTGGCGGCATTCAGAATGAGTTCCACCCCCATCAGGATGCTGATTGCGTTGCGGCGGGTGGCAACGGCCAGAATACCCAGACAAAACAGAATGGCCGCCACGACCAGATAGTGCTCCAGCGCGATCATAACTCCCCCTCATCCTCCTCCTGCCCCTTTCCTGTGCCGGCCAGCATCGAAGCGCCGAGCAGGGCCGCCAGCAGCAGCATTCCGGCCGCCTCGAACGGCAGGACGTACGTCGTCATGAGGGACTTCCCGATTTCCGCTGTACTGGAAGCCGCCGACGGACCTTCGGACAGCGGCCACGCCGTCTTCATGATCACCAGGACCAGCAGTGCGAATCCGGCGCCGACGACAACCACACTGGGCAGAAACTGCACCCGCTCGGCCAGAAGATTCAAATCGTAGATCCGGTTGGTCAACATCACACCGAAGAGCAGCAGAATCAGAATCCCGCCGACGTAGATCAGTACCTGCGCGCCCGCCAGGAAGTCTGCGTCGAGAAAGACGTACAGTCCGGCGACACCGAAAAACGTAAACAAGAGGGCAAACACCGCGTAGATCAGACGGCTTGCGAACACGACCGCGGCCGCCGACCCGACGGTCACCGCGGCGAAGAGGTAGAATACGATCGTCGATAGTTCCATATGCCAACCAATCCTGGGCGTCCCGCGCCCGCGGCAGATTGCTTGCGTGTGCCGGGACCGGCGCAGGCGTTTCTCGCGCTTCACTTCCCGTTATCGTTCCGAAGACTCCGCCCCGGCGGGCTTTTTTTCGTAATCCCAGGGACGTGCGTAGCGGTAGATCAGGTCCGTCCGGTCGTAGACGGACGATTCGTAATTCGGGGTCATGATCAGGCATTCCGTAGGGCAGGGATACGTACACAGGCCGCAATAGCAGCAGAGCCCCATGTCGATGTCGAAACGGAGAACCTTCAACCGTTTCTTGGTCCCCTTGGACGTCAGGCCGAGATCCTCGTCAGGACCTGCTTTTTCGCACTCGATGTAGATGCAGTCCACCGGACATGCTCTTGCGCACTGATCGCACCCGATGCAGTCGTCGATATCGTTGAACAACTGGTTGCGCGACCGTTCCGGCATCTGCCAGCGCTCGTCCGGGTACTCCAGCGTAATCGAAGGCGTGAACAGATGCTTCAACGTGATATTCAAGCCTGTCCAGATGGATGCCGCCGACTGATAGAGATTCCTGAAATACGATGCCATTGCGTCACCTATGGAGAAGGAGTCCGTAAGATTCCGAGTGTGGACCAACGCCCCGAACTTATCAGCCCGTGTGGGCGCGCTGCGTCCGCCCCTGCATCAAGCCCTGGGCGGCGGAACGCAAGAGGAAGGCGAGACCGACCGCCGTCACGCCCATCAGTCCTACCTTGGCGAGTTCCTGCAGCCACTCCGGAGCGGCAAAGTGCCAGACAACCGACCCCAGCAGGCACAGAAACGCGGCCGGCGTGAGTACCTTCCAGCCCACGAACATCAGCTGATCGACGCGCAACCGCGGAAGGGTCCAGCGAATCCACATCTGCACCGCGACCAACAGCAGTCCCTTTCCGATCATCCAGACGGGACCGGCCGGAAACGAACCGCCCCACGGCGCCTGCCAGCCGCCCAGAAACACGACCGCCCCGACCATGCCCACGGCAACCATCGCCGCATATTCCGCCACGAAAAAGAACGAGAATCGCATGCCGCTGTATTCGGTGTGATACCCCGCCACCAGTTCGGATTCGGCTTCGGGGATATCGAACGGCGTCCGGTTGACCTCTGCGAGCGAGGCGATGAAGTAAAGAATGAACGCGAGGAACGTAAAGGGATTGCGAAAAACGAACCAGTGATACATCGATCCGGACTGCGCCGCGACCAGTTCCTGCGTGCTCAGAGTGCCCACAAGAGGGATCACACTCAGAAACGCCATGGCCACGGGAATCTCGTAGCTGACGACCTGCGCCGCCGAGCGCATCGCACCGAGCAGAGACCACTTGTTGTTGGACGCCCATCCGGCCATGAGAATGCCAAGCACGCCCAGCGACGAAATGGCGAGAATATAAAAGATCCCGATGTTCAGGTCGCTCACGATAAGGCTGCCGCCGAAAGGAATGCACACGAAGATCGCCAGGGTTCCGGAAAAGACGAGGAGGGGCGCCAGAATGAACAGGCCTTTATCCGCGGCTGCCGGAATGATGTCCTCCTTAAGCAGCAGCTTGACGCCGTCGGCAATCGGCTGGGCCCAGCCGTGCCAACCCCCGGTTCGCATCGGCCCCAGACGGTCCTGGATGTGAGCGGAAATCTTCATTTCCATATAAACCATGATCAGGCCCAGAACGGCGACGAGCGTGACGACGACGATCCCGGCGAGCAGACCCAGCGCAACGGACAACAGACCGATCGGCACCTCGCTCAAGAGTTCCACCTGATCTACGAGAGCCGCCGCTAATTCGAGCATAAGGCAATCCTAACGGTCGATCTCACCCAGTACGATATCGATGCTTCCGATAATGGCGATAATGTCCGCCAGATAATGGCCCCGGGCAAGTTCGTCGAAAACACTCATCACCGTAAAGCAGGGCGACTTCACCCGTACCCGGTACGGCACGTTCGATCCGTCGCTGATCACGTAAACCCCCAATTCGCCCCGGGGGTTTTCGCTTCGCACGTAACACTCGGCGTCTTTGGGTGGACGCACGTTCCGGGGGACCGCCGCCTGTACGTCGCCGCCTTCGGGCAACTGATCGAGCGCCTGGGACACGATCCTTGCGCTTTGCTCCATCTCGCGAATCCGCACCATGTACCGGTCCCAGCAATCCCCCAGGGTCCCCATCTCGCCCCTGCCACAGGGCACGTCGAATTCGAACCGGTCGTATATTGAATACGGTTCGTCGCGGCGCAGGTCCCACTTCACCCCGCACCCCCGGAGATTGGGGCCGGTAACGTTGTGGCTGTACGCCGACTTCAGGGCAAGCACGCCGACGTTGGCCGTGCGTTCGATAAAGATCTTATTGTACGTCAGCAGGTCGTTATACTCTTTCAGCTTCCCTTCGAACGCGGCCAGGAAGTGCCGGCAGCGCTCCACGAATCCCGGCGGCAGATCGTGAGAGACCCCTCCCACCCAGATGTAGTTGTACAACATCCGGGCTCCGCACGTCATTTCAAACAGGTCGAAAATGTCCTCCCGTTCTCGGAAGGCAAACAAAAAGGGCGTAAACGCCCCGATATCCATTCCATAGGTCCCGAACGAAACCAGGTGGCTCGCAATCCGGTTCAACTCGCACATGATGACCCGGATGTACTCCACGCGCTCCGGAATCTCGAGCCCCAGGAGTTTTTCGACCGCCAGCACGTACCCCAGGTTGTTGTTCATTGCCGCCAGGTAATCCATTCGGTCCGTGAATGGGATCACCTGCGGATACGGCAGGTTTTCGGCATGCTTTTCGAAGCATCGATGCAGATAACCTATATGGGGTTTCGCCTCCTCGACGATTTCTCCGTCTGTCCTGATTTCCAGACGCAGCACCCCGTGCGTACTCGGATGCTGGGGTCCCATATTTATGGTCATCAGTTCACTGTTGAGATTGTCCTCCCCCGTGTCCGCTGCCGGCGGCAGACCCGGCCGCTCTACCGTCACGTCTGCCGCCGCCCGTGGAATCCCTGCCATAATTTATACCTCAACCCTGATGCCGCGATAATATTCCTGCACCTCGTAATCCTTGCGCAGGGGCCAGCCTTCCCAGTCGTCGGGACACAGGATGCGCCGCAGGTCGCCGTGGCCGTCGAAAACGATCCCGAACATATCGAACGTTTCGCGCTCGTGCCAGTTCGCCACCCGCCATACCCCTTCCACGGACGGCATATGGGGATCGTCTCTACCCACCTCCGTCTTCAATGTAATCTTGTGCCCCAGAGACGTGGAGAACAGATGATAGATCACCGCAAGGTGTTTCGGATAATCCACCCCGCTCAGACACATCAGAGACTCGAACCGCATCGCCTCGTCGTCCCGAAGGTACAGGCCGATTTCGGCAATTGCGCCGGCATTCACGCGAATGAACGGATCCACGTTTTCCGTAAGATCCACAACCCGGTCGCCGAACGTCGACTTCAGCCGGTCGAAGATCTCCTGCGGTGTCATTGACTGCCTCCAGCCGCTCTCCGGCAAAGACTGCTGTCGAAACTCAACTCACTTTCGCGATGGAATCGATGCGGATCTTGTCCTGGAGTTTCATTACGCCCTCGAGCAGGGCCTCCGGCCTCGGCGGGCAGCCCGGGACGTAGACGTCGACCGGCACGACCCGGTCAACACCCTTCAAGACGTGGTAACCGTGCTGCCAGTACGGGCCACCGGACGTGGCGCAGCAACCCATGGACATCACGTACCGGGGCTCAGCCATCTGGTCGTACAATTTCTTCACGCGCGTGGCCATTTTCAGGGTCACCGTACCGGCCACGATCATCAGATCGGACTGCCGGGGCGTGGCGCGCGGGACCATGCCCAGTCGCGACCAGTCGTATCTCGACGCGCCCGTGGCCATCATTTCGATGGCGCAGCACGCCAATCCGAACGTCATCGGCCAGAGCGAAGACAACCGCGCCCAATTTACGAAATAATCGACCGACGTCACGATGACGTTATCCTGGAAACGACCTGTGAGCTTTCCCATAGAAGGGCCTGCCTCCTGAAGCACTCAGCGGGACTGATTAACGTGAAACGCCGTGAATGAAACGCGGGTACGCAAGAGAGGGCGGCCTTGATTCGGTTCCCGCGCCCGCGACGGGCTCAGTTCCGGCGGGCGGATCAGCCCGCGCGGCCACCCGTTGTCGAAGCGGCCACCGGCGCCTGCCGCTCCGACAGCTTGGGACGGACCCATTCCAGGGCCCCCTTCCGCCAGGCGTACGCCAGGCCGAGAAGGAGCACCACCACGAAAACAGACATTGCGCCAAAGCCGTACCAGCCGAAATCATTCGCCACCACCGCCCACGGATACAGCAGTACGACTTCGACGTCGAAGATGATGAAATCCAGGGCGATCACGTAAAACCGGATATTGAATTGAATCCACGATCCGCCCACGGGCTCTTCACCGCATTCGTACGTACTCAGTTTCTCCGCACTGGGATTCCGGGGCCGGATCAGACTCCCAATGAACAGATTGACGACCACGAAGAGCCCGCCGATCCCCAGAAAAATCAGGACGTTGGCATATTGATCCAGCATGGGTTCGGGGCCTCATGAAGTGACACGCGATGAGGAGGGGCGGCGTGACGGCGCAGGCCGGAATTCCAACGCCGCGCCCATTTGGAACCGACGGCGATAAATAAGCGAAAACCTGACGCTTCTGTCAAGGGAAAAGCACCCGTCAGACATCCCATTCGCCGGACGCCTCGGGCCCGGCTCGAGGCAGATCCGGAAAACTTGACTTTTTCGTACATTTTTAATCTTGACACGTGGTTGCGGATTGGGTATGTTAGGGTTGAATTCAGGAAACGTTATTGTCACGTCATAGAAAATGCAACAAAACTAATGCCCTTTTAAGCTGATGAAGGGAGCGCCCGATGGGTGGGGAAGTACAGGAACTCGAAGAACTCGCAACGAGAGAATACAAATACGGCTTCGTAACGGACGTCGAACAGGACGCCGCGCCGCCCGGCCTGAACGAGGACATCATCGCCTTCATTTCCCGGAAGAAGAGCGAACCGGACTGGCTGTTGCAGTGGCGGCTCAAAGCCTATCACAACTGGCTCAAGATGGAGGATCCGACCCGTCGCAAGCGAAGCCGGCAGTGGGCTATGGTCGACTATCCTGATATCGACTACCAGAATATCATCTATTATTCGGCGCCCAAGGAGGCGGAGACGCTGCAGAGCCTCGACGAGGTAGACCCTGAAATCCTTCGGACCTACGAAAAACTGGGCATCCCCCTCGAGGAGCAGAAGATACTGGCCGGCGTGGCGGTCGACGCCGTTTTCGACAGCGTTTCCGTAGCCACCACGTTCAAGGACAAGCTTTCCGAACTGGGAGTCATCTTCTGTTCGTTTTCGGAAGCGGTGCACGAGCACCCCGAACTGGTGAGAAAATATCTCGGTTCCGTCGTGCCGTACAACGACAATTTCTTCGCCGCGCTAAACTCCGCCGTCTTTACCGACGGCTCTTTCTGCTACATCCCGCGGGGTGTGCGGTGTCCGATGGAACTGTCCACGTACTTCCGCATCAACGCCGCCAACACAGGCCAGTTCGAACGGACGCTCATCGTCGCCGAAGAAGGGGCCTACGTATCGTATCTCGAAGGTTGCACCGCCCCGCAGAGAGACGAGAATCAGCTTCACGCCGCCGTTGTGGAACTGGTTGCCCTGGACGACGCGCAGATCAAGTACTCGACCGTTCAGAACTGGTATCCCGGCGACGAAGACGGCGTGGGCGGCATCTACAATTTCGTAACCAAACGCGGCGCCTGCCGAGGCGCGAATGCCAAGATCTCCTGGACACAGGTGGAGACCGGGTCGGCCATCACCTGGAAATATCCCAGCTGCATCCTCCAGGGCGACAACTCCATCGGAGAATTCTATTCCGTGGCCGTTACCAGTGGGCGCCAGCAAGCCGATACGGGCACCAAGATGATTCACCTCGGCAGGAATACGCGCAGCACAATCGTATCGAAAGGCATCTCCGCGAAGAACGGTCAGAACACGTACCGGGGGCGAGTGCAGGTTCTGAAGGGCGCAGCGAGCGCCAGAAACTTCACGCAATGCGACTCCATGCTCATCGGCGACCAGTGCGGGGCGCACACCTTCCCTTACATCGACGTAAGGAACACCACCTCGCAGGTAGAGCACGAAGCCTCCACTTCAAAGATCGGTGAAGATCAGATCTTCTACTGCAACCAGCGCGGTATTTCCACCGAAGACGCCGTCTCCATGATCGTCAACGGCTTCTGCAAAGAGGTGCTGGCCGAACTCCCCATGGAATTCGCCGTCGAAGCGCAGAAACTGCTTGGCATCAGTCTGGAAGGCAGCGTCGGATAATGCTCATCCGGCGACGAACGGAGAAGCCGAAAACGCATCGACGGCTTCCCCGGAGGCCTGCGTAAACGACCCGTTACCCCGGGCTTCATCCCCGTAACATCGACGATTTTCCGTAGAGGAACACGAATGCTGGAAATCAATGACCTGCACGCAAGCGTCGAGGGCGCCGTCATCCTTGCCGGTATCGACCTGAGAATCAACGCAGGCGAAATCCACGCCATTATGGGTCCCAACGGATCCGGCAAGAGCACCCTCGCCCAGGTACTGGCCGGACGGGAAGAGTACGAGGTGACCCGGGGCTCGGTACACTACGAGGGGGTAGACCTGCTGGAACTGGACCCGGAAGAACGCGCCCAGGCCGGCATCTTCATGGCCTTTCAATATCCTGTGGAAATTCCCGGCGTAAACAGTGCCTATTTTCTCAGGACCGCACTCAACGAACTTCGCAAGGCACGGGGCCGAGACGAACTCGACGCGATGGATTTTCTTGCGCTTTCCAGGGAGAAGCTCGAACTGGTGGAGATGGACGAGTCCTTTCTCAACCGTTCGGTGAACGAGGGCTTCTCCGGTGGTGAAAAGAAACGCAACGAGATTTTTCAGATGGCAATGCTCGAACCCAGGCTGGCCATTATGGACGAAACGGATTCCGGGCTTGACATCGACGCGCTGAAAATCGTGGCCAACGGCGTGAATACGCTTCACCGAAAGACCCCCGGGGGCGCGGTCCTGGTGGTCACCCACTATCAGCGGTTGCTGAACTACATAGTACCCGACTTCGTGCATGTACTTCTGAATGGCCGTATCGTCAAATCGGGCGGCAAGGAACTCTCTCAGAAGCTGGAAGCCGAAGGCTACGATTGGCTTCGCGAGGAGTCGGCGGTCCGACTCGCCAATGATTAGGAGAGGAAGCCGCGCCATGGTCAACACGGGCATGCACGCCTACCTGACGGCATTCGCCACACTCGAAGAGAGCCTTAACGGCCGGTCCGCGGCGCCCCTGCACGAACTTCGCAGGTCGGCAATCAGACGATTCGAGAAACTCGGGTTTCCGGGCACGAGAGACGAAGCCTGGTTTCACACAAATGTCGCGCCGCTCGCCCGCACTTCGTTTCGCACGTCGACGCAAGCCGATGCGCGTCGGCTCTGGAAAACGGAAGACGCCATCGAGGATCTGGCGTCATCGCGCCTGGTTTTCATCAATGGCTTCTTCAGCGCCGAGAATTCGCGGACCGAAGATCTTCCCGACGGCGTACGCGCCGGCAGTCTTGCGGCGTTATTGGCGACCGAACCCGAATGGGTTGAAGACCATATCGCGCGGCACGCCGCGTACGAAGAGCGCCCCTTCGTCGCCCTCAATACCGCGTTCCTGCAGGATGGCGCCTACGTATATATCCCACGGGGCGCCGCCGTAGAGACGCCCATTCACGTGGTTTTCGTTTCATCCGCGTCAGACTCGGCTTCCGTCTCACACCCCCGCATGCTGGTCCTGGCCGAAGAAAACAGCCAGGCCACGATTGTCGAAACCTATACCGGCGGCGGCGCCTATTTCACGAACGCCGTATCGGAAGTTGTCGCGGGCGACGGCGCTATAGTGGACCACTACAAGCTGGAGCTCGAGAGCCCGGAAGCGTTTCACGTTGCCACCATGCAATGCCGGCAGGGCGCGCGGAGCGACCTCTGCACGCACGCCATCTCTCTCGGAGGCAAGCTGGTGCGTAACGAAGTCAACGCGCTGCTGGCCGGTGAAGCCGGCGAAGCCACGGTCAACGGCTTCTATCTGACCGACCGCGAGCAGCATATCGACAACCATACCCTGATCGAACACGCCGAACCCAATTGCAACAGCCACGAACTTTACAAGGGAATACTCGGCGGCCGGTCCAGCGGCGTGTTCCGCGGCAAGATACACGTTCACCAGAAAGCGCAGGAGACCGACGCCTACCAGAGCAACCAGAGCCTGCTCATCTCCGACGACGCGGACGTCAATACCAAGCCCCAGCTCGAAATCTATGCCGATCAGGTCAAGTGCTCACACGGCGCGACGATTGGGCAACTCGACCGGAACGCGGTCTTCTACCTGCGCTCGCGCGGGTTGAATGATGACACCGCACAGCGTATCCTGATACACGCATTCGCTATCGACATCCTGAACAGAGTCAAACCCGAACCCGTCCGAAATTATCTGGAACGGATTGTCATGGAAAAATTCGAACGGGCGAGAGATACCGGGAATCTGCCATGAGCCCGTCAGCACATGCCCTCGCCGAACGGCTCTCCTGCCCGCTCGTCGAGCATGCGGGTCCGTTCGATCCTTACCGTATCCGTCGGGATTTTCCGGTTCTGAGCCAATCCATTCGGGGCAAACCGCTGGTCTACCTCGACAATGCCGCGACAACCCAGAAACCCAGGCATGTGCTCGACGTCCTCGAAGTCTTTTACGAAGCGGCAAATGCCAACGTGCATCGCGGGGTCCATCATCTCAGCCAGGTTGCAACGGATTCCTACGAGGGCGCGCGCGGCAAGGTCCGTCAGTTTCTGAACGCGGCCCACGACCGGGAAATCGTCTTCACCGCCGGCACGACGGACAGCATCAATCTGGTTGCGCAGACGTTCGGGCGAACGCATGTGGATTCGGGAGACGAAATCCTCGTTTCCGCAATGGAGCACCACTCGAATATCGTGCCGTGGCAGATGCTCTGCGAGGAAAAAGGCGCAACACTGCGCGTGATTCCCATGAACGACCGGGGGGAGTTGCTGATTGAAGAGTGCGAACGGCGGATGAACGAGCGCACGAAGCTCGTCGCCGTCGTTCACGTGTCGAACGTCCTCGGCACACGCAATCCCGTCTCCGCCATTGTAGAACTCGCACGCAAACGCGGTATCCCCGTTTTGCTCGACGGAGCCCAGGCAGTCCCGCACTTCAAGGTGGACGTTCAGGCGTTGGGATGCGACTTTTATGCCTTTTCGGGGCACAAGCTGTACGGTCCGACCGGCATCGGGGTTCTGTACGGAAGAAGCGAACTGCTGGATTCGATGCCTCCCTACCGGGGAGGAGGCGGGATGATTCGCGAGGTGGCTTTTGAGAATACCACCTATGCCGACCCGCCAGCCCGCTTCGAGGCCGGCACGCCCCATATTGCCGGCTGTATCGGCCTGGGCGCCGCGATCGACTATCTGAACCGGATCGACCTGGAAGCCGCCGCCGCATACGAGAATGACCTGTTCGCCTATGCCACCGATGCCCTGTCCGAGATTTCAGATCTGAGAATTGTCGGCACGGCGGAAGAGAAGGTCAGCGTCATTTCCTTCGTGATGGATGGCGTCCACCCGCACGACGTCGGTACCATCGTCGACCAGCAGGGCGTGGCGGTACGTGCCGGACACCACTGCGCACAGCCCGTCATGCGTCATTTCAACGTCCCCGCAACGACGCGAGCGGCCACCGCGTTCTACAATACGCGAGAAGACGTCGACACGCTTGTACGCGCGTTGCATACGGCCAGTGAGGTCTTCCTTTAATGTCCGACCTTCGGGAACTCTACCAGCAGGTCATCCTGGACCATAACAGGAGTCCGCGAAACTTCCGGATCATGGTCGATCCGGACCGGACGTCCGAAGGCAACAATCCGCTGTGCGGCGATCACCTGAACGTCTTTGTCAAATTCGAGGGCGACCGGATCGCGGATATCGCCTTTCTGGGCGCCGGATGCGCCATTTCGAAGGCGTCGGCTTCCCTGATGACCGATGCGGTCAAGGGCCGGACGCTGCAGGAAGCGGAGTCGCTATTCCGTAAGTTCCACGATGTCGTGACCAGCGATGTCTCGTCTCAGCCCGATACGGACGGTATCGGTAAACTGGCCGTCTTTACCGGAGTGCGTGAATTTCCCGTGCGCATCAAATGCGCCACCCTCGCCTGGCACGCCCTTCTGGCCGCACTTGAGAACCGGAGCCAGCCGGTAACCACCGAGTAGTCGAAGATGAGGAGGATTTCGCTTTGCTCGACCGATTGCTGAACCGTCTGTACAGTAACGACAAGGAAGACGAGCACGCGAATCGAGAAGGCGCACTGGACGCAGGCGCGGAAGACCATGCGACTCCCGTCGATACGAGCGCGCTGGAAGCGCACGCCGCCGGACGCGCAGAAGAACGGCAGGCAACGGCCGAGGCGGCCGAATCCGACGGCCCGGCAGACACCGAGGCCGTCACGGAGAACATCATCGCGGCCCATCGTACGGTATTCGACCCTGAGATTCCTGTCAACGTCTACGATATCGGCCTCATTTACGACGTCAAGGTCGAACCCTCCGGGATGGCGTACGTCCGCATGACCCTCACCTCCCCCGCCTGTCCGGCGGCGGGAATCCTTCCGGGGCAGGTAGAGAGCGCCACCCGATCGGTCGACGGCGTCCGGGACGTCAACCTGGACCTGACCTTCGACCCGCCCTGGAACCCGGAAATGATGTCGGAAGCCGCAAGGCTCGAACTCGGACTGCTGTAGCCTGATTTCAGCGACTCGCCACAACACGCTTCCATCGCGGGTATGGAATCCCGACCCGCGGCATTGAAGGATCCTTGCTACAGTTAACCGGACGGATGGAATCATCCAGACCTCCAACCCGTACAGAGGAATACGATAGCGCCATGAAATTGAGCGCTGGGGAAGAATACGGGCTTCGGTGCCTGCTTCAGATCGGCCGGCGGCAGAGAGAAACCGGCGGCGGCCTCTCCATATCGGAGATCAGCCAGATTGAGGGCCTTTCCGTTCCCAATGTCGCAAAGCTGATGCGTCTCTTGCGCCTCGGGGGATTCGTGGAGAGCGTTCGAGGTCAGTCGGGAGGGTACGTACTCGCGCAGCCGGCCGACGTGGTTGTGGTTGGCGACGTGCTGGCTGCACTCGGCGGTCGCCTCTTCAGTCCGGAATTCTGCGACGAACACGCTGGCCAGGAAGCGCTGTGCACGCACTCCGTCGACTGTTCGATCCGGTCGCTCTGGACCTCGGTACAGTCCGTGATCGATCAGCTGCTGAGCCGCGTTACCCTGAATGACCTCCTGAGAGAAGAACAGGCCACGGATGCGTGTCTGCAGAACGTGACGAGGGAGCTGATTCAGGTAACGGACTGACTTCCCGCCCGGTTTTGTGGTGCGGGCGACAGGATTGCCCGCGGCTCAATGCCTCCGACGCCGGCCAGAAGCAACGAATACAACCACACTGCCAGAGGTGATCCATGGGACTTGAGACGGGACTCGGGGACAACGTTATCACGACCACTCTGTCCAAGATGATAAACTGGGCGCGCAAGTCATCCCTCTGGCCGATGCCGTTCGGCACGGCCTGTTGCGCCATCGAAATGATGGCCACGCTTTCGGGTCGCTTCGACATGGCCCGGTTCGGCGCCGAAGCGGTTCGGTTTTCGCCCCGTCAGTCCGATCTGCTCATTGTATCCGGACGGATTTCGATCAAGATGATGCCGGTACTTAAGAAGATCTACGATCAGATGCCGGATCCGAAATGGGTGATATCGATGGGCGCATGCGCATCGTCAGGGGGTGTATTCAATACGTACACCCTGGTGCAGGGCGTCGACCAGTTCCTGCCGGTAGATATCTACGTGCCCGGCTGCCCGCCCCGCCCCGAGGATCTGCTGTTCGCGCTGATGAAGATCCAGGAAAAAATCGACCGGGAACATCCTGCGAAGCCAGCCGTGGCGCTGGAATCCTGACCGCCCTGTCAACGCACATCTCTCTGAGGGGAAGGTCGATATGAACATCACCGTTACTGAAGCCGCGCAGAAGGAGGTCGTCAACCTGATCCGGAACCAGGAGTCGGCCATCGTCGGCGTTCGTGTCAAGGCGGAAGCCGTATCGCCGCTGCAGGCCAACTACCGACTCGCGTTTGTTGCCCGCGGACAGGAAGGGGAGGCGGACGAGGTCACGCCATTCGACGGATTCAACATCTACGTCGATCCGGAAAGCGTCCCGTACGCGCAGGACATCACACTGGACTTTGTGGACAGCCTGATGGGCCGCGGATTTAAAATTGAGAATCCCAACAAGGTGCCGCCGCACCTCAAGGGCACCGCCGCGGAGAAGATCCAGAACATCATTGACGAGAAGATCAATCCCAGCGTGGCGATGCACGGCGGTCATATCTCTCTGGTCGACGTGAAGGACAACAAAGCATACATTCAGTTCGGGGGCGGATGCCAGGGCTGCGGCATGGTCGACGTGACACTCAAGCAGGGCGTCGAGGTTCTGATAAAGGAGGCCGTGCCCGAAATTGATGAGATCCTCGACATTACCGAACACGCGGACGGCGAAAACCCGTACTACCAGGCCTCAAAATAACACCGGCGAAAATGCAACGGCAGACGACCGGGGGTCTCCCCTCGCGTCTGCCGTTGCATTTTCAGGCGATTGAAAAGGTCATGCAAACGTCTATCCGGACACGTCCATTCAGGATCGTTCTCGTTTCGACGTACGAACTCGGGCGGCAGCCATTCGGTCTCGCATCGCCGGCCGCATGGTTGCGTGCGCATGGAATGGACGTTGTGCTCGCGGACGTCTCGATCGGCGATTTTCCGCACGAAGCCGTTCGCGCCGCAGACCTTGTGGCGTTCTACGTCCCGATGCATACCGCCACGCGGCTGGCCGTGCCCCTGGTGGGGAAGGTGCGCGGCTTGAACGCCAATGCACACCTCTGTTTCTACGGTCTTTACGCGCCGGTCAATGAATCTTATCTGCGCGGTCTGGGCGCGCAGACGGTCCTCGGCGGGGAATTCGAAACGGGCCTGCTTCGTCTCTGCAACCGGCTCCGGGCGAAACCGGAAGCCTGGCGCCGCCGGTCCGAACCCGTCGTCTTTCTGGGCCGACAGCGGTTTCTTCCGCCCGACCGAAGGGGTCTGCCGGACCTCTCAAAGTATGCACGGCTCTCCACGGGCGCCGGACAGGAAAGGATCGTGGGCTATACGGAGGCCAGCCGGGGCTGCAAACATCTTTGCCGCCATTGCCCGGTGGTTCCCGTATACAACGGCCGATTCCGTATCGTGCAAACGGACGTCGTGCTGGACGACGTCGCGAAACAGGTTGACGAAGGGGCCGCACACGTCACGTTTGGCGATCCCGACTTTTTCAACGGCATCGGACACGCGGTACCCCTGATTCAGGAACTCCACGCGAGGTTTCCCGAGTTAACGTACGACATTACCGTCAAGGTCGAACACCTTCTGAAATACAGCCGTTTTCTTCCCGTACTGCGGAATACCGGGTGCGCCATTGTTACGACCGCCGCGGAGTCACTCGACGACGGCGTCCTCACGCTGATGGACAAGGGCCATTCGGTCGACGACTTCATCCAGGTCGTACGACTTTTCCGCCGGTACGGCCTGGTATTGAACCCCACGTTCATCCCCTTCACACCCTGGACCACCGCTGATCAGTACGCGGGTTTCCTTGACACCCTCGCAGAACTGGACCTGATCGAAAACGTCTCCCCGGTGCAACTGACCATCCGGCTTCTCATTCCCCGGGGATCGAGACTTCTGGAACTCGGCCGGGTCCGGGGCCTGGTCGGGCCGTTTTCAGACGAGGCGCTGACCTACCCCTGGAGTCATCCCGATACCCGTCTGGACCGGCTACAGCGCGAACTCACCCGGTTGGTTACGCGGCTTCAGAATCGGGACGCCACCCGGCGGCGGATCTTTCACCGGATCCGTTCGACCGTCGATACACGGCTGGATCGTCCGACGTCCGTTCGAGATCCGGATTTCGAGCCGCCGCACCGGCCCGTCCCCCACCTCACCGAACCCTGGTACTGCTGAGCGGAGCCGACCGAAGAGCAGTTTGCTCTTGTGTGATCGAACGCATCGCCCTGAACGAACCGCGCGACAAACGGTTTGCAGTTTCTCTACTCTTCAATCCCGATATCGAGCCGTCCGCTGGCCTCCCTGAGCGCCGCTTCCACGGCAGCGGGTGTCTTCGCGCGTGCGAAGATGAACCCCAGGTAACGGTCTCCCTCCGGCAGCGGTTGTACGCGCTGACCCAAAGGAACCGTGACAGCGACGTCGGTGATTCCTCTCACGCGTCGTGACGCGGCCGTCCCCCGCACGTACTGCAGGACTCCCCGTTTCGGCGCCGGCAGCATCATAACGCCGGCTGCGTCGTCTTCCATTCGCAAATCGCCCGGAGGCAACCCGCTCGCCTGGCGCAGAATCAGTTCCTCGAGCGAGGCGCCGGCGCCAAAGCACAAAATGCGCGAACACAGCCCGCCGATGGACCGCGCGGCGATTTCCACCACGTAGATACCGCGTCTGTTCAATCGAAGCTCCGCGTGCACCGGCCCCACGCTCAGCCCCAGGGCGCGTGCGGCCTGCTGTGTGGTCTCACGTATCTCCGCCTGGATGCATTCGGCCAGCCGGGAGGGCGTGATATACAGCGTCTCGGCGAAATATGGACCGCGCAGGGGATCCGGCTTGTCGAACAACGCCAGGGTCTTCAACTCTCCCTCCACCAGCAATCCTTCCAACGCCACCTCCCGGCCGGGAATGTAGTCCTCCGCGAGAATACAATCTCCGCCTTCCGGTGTGTTGTGCGCAGACCCGGAAATCATCGCTGCAATGCGGCGGTACGCCGCCACGAATTCCGCATCGTCATCCGCCCGAATCACCCCCCGGCTGGCGGAAAGAAACACGGGTTTCAGTACGCATGGAAAGTCGACCGTCGCGACGGCGGACTCCGGGCCCTCTGAACACGAAAAAAGCCTGAACCCAGGCGAGGGCAGGCCTTTTTCCGCAAGCATGCGGCGCATGATGTGTTTGTATCGGGATGCCCGGACGGACGCCACCGAGTTGTGCGGAAGTCCGAGCGCCCTGCAGGCCATCGCGGCGAGCACGACGGTCTCGTCGTCTACCCCGACCACCGTCCGGACCGGGTACTCCCTGTTAAAGGCGACAATCCTCTCGACCGACGCAGCCGGCCTTGCGAAATCCAGAACCAGCGTGCTCCCGGGTGTCTCAGCGGCGAGCGCCTGCCGGCGATCGGACCCCACGACCACGGCGACCTCGAGCGCATCCGCCGCCGCCATGAAATCATGCGTGCGATAGGTCGTTGTCGGAAGGAGGAGCAGAAGCCGGACCATGGCTGCCCCGGACTATGCGCTCACATCGTCGTTGGAATCCGTCTCGGCGTCGGTTTGGGCTTTCCTGCGTTCTCTCTTCTCCTTGAACCCTTTTACCTTCGACAGAATGTCCGGCGCCAGATCCAGTAGCCCCTTTATAGAGCCTTCTTTCTCCTGAACGGGCAGGATCTGGGCTTTTCCGTCTCGAATGACGACGAATGCCAGGGGTTCGACGGATGCCCCGCCTCCGGTGCCGCTCCCGCCACCGTCCGACTTGTCCGAACCCCCGCCCGCGCCGAATCCGAACGAAATCCTGGAGACAGGAACCACAACCGTGCCTCCCACGTCGATCGGCTCACCCACGACCGTCTCCGCGTTCACGATTTGTCGGAATTCCGTCATGACCGTTTTGATGAGATCCTCGACAGACATAATGCCTCCTTAACAGCCCGTTGACAAAGTCCATCCTCGGCTGCGCCGTTCGGAGAACCATGCAAGCCCCGCCCGCCACCCGATACCGACAAACGCACACAGTAGGCGATGGGGATAAATCCAGAATTCCACTTCGGCTTCTCCATCCAGACGCCGCCTCGTGAAGTCGGGCGTTACATCTACGAATCCCCTGGCCCCAATGAGGGACGAGGCCGCCATTCCATATCCGAAAACCTGCCCCGTGGTGGCCGGGTCGGATGCGCCGAAAACGACCTTGCACGTGATGCGGCGCAGACGAAACCCGTTCAGGAGGCGAAACGCAGACCGTCGCAAAGGCGCCCACTGTTTTTTTATATAGAAACCGGCCCTCGCCATCCGTTCGACCATGGCCGGCAAGCCTTCCGGATCGTCCGGCTCCTTCCCGCCGCGTTTCCCGCCGCTTCGTTTCTTCTTTTGACCCTCTTCCTTCGTCAAAGACGATGCCCCCACGGCCCACCAACCCAGAAGCGCGCCGGCGCGCCAACCGCCGTCAGCGTAGAAAAGCCGGAAACCGGCGAAACCAATCCACGGTCTCAAACGTATTTCCAGCGCCGGTCCCCGCCCGCCGCCATTGTGGCCGCGCGCCCGGAGACGGAACGGCGGCAGAACGATCATGGCGAGCGCAAGCAGCAGTAAACAGAGTATCGCCATTTGACCAACTCCTTATAACTGTTTCACTTACGGACAATATGTACAATGCCCACCGAAAGTCAAGCGATTTATCTGTTGATCGGGCCTTCACAAAGGATATATTAGTAGACGCGGGTTCGACGTCCACGTGCGGAGGTTCTTCCTCTCCGTATTCAACGGAGTTGACTCGTATTCGGCAGGAGCGCTCATGAACAAAGAGTGGCGATGGACCCGATAAGGCAAATCCAGGTCTGGGTCGATGAGGGCAGGCTTTCCAATGCCGTGGGAAAGAACGTCTCGCGCTGGCTCAGCGATCCCGGGTACGCCGCGTCGGTCGAGGAAATCAGAACCCTGATTCGGGCGGAAGACCTGGACGAACTGGAAGACGCATTTCGCGTCCGGATCGAATTCGGCACCGGCGGCATACGCGGCGCGATGGGACCGGGCCCGAACCGCATCAACCCGCGAACCGTCGGCGAAACCGCGCAGGGCATCGCGCAATACCTCCTCAAATCCGGCGCCGACGCTCCGCGGCGCGGCGCAGTCATCGCATTTGACACCCGCAACAATTCAAAGCGTTTCGCCGGCGAGGTGGCGGCCATTCTTGCCGGAAACGGGATCCGCGCCAGAATCTTCGAGTCCTGCCGGTCTTCCCCCCAACTCTCCTTCGCGGTCCGGCTGACCAACGCGGTCGCCGGCGTGGTGATCAGCGCCAGCCACAACCCGCCTGGCGACAACGGAATCAAGGTGTACTGGTCCGACGGCGGCCAGATCGTACCGCCTCACGACAGAAATATCACCGCGGAAGTCAACTCGGTACGCACGATAGAAAGACTCGACTTCGACCGGGCGGTCGAACAGGGTCTCATCGAAACACTCGACCGCACCGTCGACACCCGCTACCATCGTGAGTTGGCCAACCTTTCCCTGGGATCGGAACGGAACGTCCGGGTTGTCTACACGCCACTCCACGGCGTGGGGGCGACGTCGATATTGCCGGCACTCGAAGTCCTCGGCTACGGGGACCTGCACGTCGTGCCCTCGCAGGCGCAACCCGACGGCAACTTCCCGACAGTCCTTAAAGGCGTCGCCAACCCGGAAGATCCCAGTGCCCTCGCTCTGGCCGTCCAAAAAGCCGCCGAGACCAACGCCGATCTGGTGATCGCGAGCGACCCGGATGCCGACCGGCTCGGTTGCGCCGTTCCGGATTCCCGGTCCGGTTGGGGCGCGCCTCTCGAGGAGCTTGCGCTCAATGGCAATCAGATTGGCGTTGTTCTCTGCCACTACCTCCTGCAGGCGAAAAAGAACCGCCGGGAACTGCCGGCGGACGGGGTTGTCGCAAAGACAATCGTCACAACGGATCTGACGTCGATCATCGCACGCGCCTTCGGCGCCAGGGTGGTGGACGACCTGCTGGTCGGCTTCAAATACATCGGCCGGATCATCGCCGATCTACCGCCCGGTTCCGAATTCCTGTTCGGCGCCGAAGAAAGCCACGGCTATCTGGCCGGATCGTTCACCAGAGACAAGGACGCGGCCGCTGCCGCCGTCCTCCTGTGCGAATGCGCCGCGGACCTCAAAACCCGTGGGCGCACATTGCGGGAATACCTGGACGATATCTATGAGGAATACGGCTACTTCAGGGAGATCCAGCGGCCCGTGTCCAGGATCGGCGCGCAGGGGAGCCGGGACATCGTCTGCATTATGGAATCCCTGCGGAATCGTCCACCGCGAGAAATCGGCGGCCGTGACGTCGTGGAGATCTTCGACAGGAGGGAAGGACTGGCGATGGACCCGCACACGGGAACCACCCGGACGATCGGAGGCGCAACGGGCGACGTCATCGCCTTCACTTTCACCTCGGCCGGCCACACGCGCGTGACCGCAAGACCGTCGGGGACCGAACCCAAGATCAAATACTACGTCTCCGCCGCATCGGTGGACCATCCCCGCCTGCGCGGGCCCGGCCTGCGGGAGACGAAAGCCGCGATCGACCGGCTTGCAGCGCAAATTCTGGAAGGTATGGTGGACGAGGCTGAATCGCGCATCGCCTAGAATATATCGCTCCACCAGTAGAAGGGTCCTTCGCACTTCGGCAGCGATGCCATCCATCCCGCCAGCGACCCATCCATGATTTCCACGTCCTGACCGTACAACGCGCGCCAGAACGCCCCCTCGTCCACCGGCGGGAAACCCCACGGCGGATCCGCGTTCAACCTGTCGCTGATTGTGCGCCAGTTGATCCCCTTCAACATCATTTCATCGTGGCTGTTCCACCTTGCTGCGGATCCACAGACCCGTTCGAACGCGCGCACCAATCCGTGGCCCGCGGGGAGACTGCCCTCTACCCGCGTCGCTCCGCGCCGGCGGGCGCACCGGCAGATCCACGCTGCCAGGTCGTCGAATGCATCTTCGTGTGCCGGCTTAATGCATCCTTCTTTCACCCAGATCCGATCGGCGGACGCGTCGAAGGTCGCGTAGCCCCGCAACTCCGAATCCTGCGACACGCCCCACGATGGGAAAACGCCCCGCAGCCTCGAGGGCCCGGCGCTCCAGTACTCTCTCGGTCTTGACTCGGGGCCAGTCAGGCAACCGGAACATTGTGCGTAGATTGCCATCACGGCATCCAGATCCCGGTCCGCGTGCAGGGCACGCACACGGGTTGGCAGACGTTCGCCGGGCGCCGACTTCATGTAGACACAAAACGTCGGCAGCGGGACGGACGTCCAGCCCAGGGCTTCGTAAAACGGTGTGCCGATAATCGAGAAGAGGAGTCCCACGTCGTACCCGGCGCAAAGCAGATATTCCTCGGTATTCCGCATCAGCGCGCGCGCGTATCCCCTGCCCCGGAAATCGGGGTGGGTCAGCACGCTGCCGATGCCTCCGGCTCGAAACAAGGCGCCCCGCACGCGGATTTTTCGATCCCAGACCCGCAGATGCGCCACGATTCGCCCGCCTTCGAGGAGAACGCGCGACTGCTCGGGACGGTAGCTCGGATCGTCCCGTACGTACGACCGGTACCGATCGAGCGCTCCTTCCCCCTCGTCCGGCCGGAAGACCAGCCGCTGCAGTTCGAGCGTCTCCTCGATTTCGTCCTCGCGGACGGCCCGGATTTCCATCGTCGCCCCAAATTACGGGCCCTGTGGGCGTGCTACCATTCCGCAGGGCGAACCATTGACAACTCGTGTCAAACGGGCGCCAGCCAGCCGCCGTCCACCGGCAACGCCACTCCCGTGATCCACTCCGCGTCCGAGGACGCAAGGAAGACGCACGCCCGGCCGATGTCCCTGGGCAGTCCGAATCGGGGAAGCGGCGTCTTTTCCAGCGCATCCCGGATCTGTTCCTCCGTCAGATAGTCCTGGATGGCGGTCTCGATGTAGCCCGGACAGACTGCGTTCACCGTGACGCCGTCGGGAGCCACTTCCATCGCCAGGTCGCGCGTCAGATTGACCACACCGGCCTTGGCCGGCGCGTACGCGGGACCCCCGCCCCCACCAAACGAATGCACCGACGCGACGTTGATGATCCTCCCGGCCTTGGATCGCTTCAGGTGCGGGATCGCTGCGCTCGACGCAACGAAGACGCCGCGGATATTGACGCCCATCACACGGTCCCACGCCTCCATCGTCAGCGTCTGGCTGTCCCCGGGAATATGGATGCCGGCATTGTTCACCAGAATGTCCAGTCCGCCGTAGACGCCGACCGTCTCGTCCACCAGAGCCCGGACCGCGGCGGCGTCGCCCACGTCGGTCTCGACGAAAACCCCGTCGCCTCCAAGTTTCCGTATCTCTTCAACGGTGGGGGTCCGAACCTCCTGCTCGTGATATTTGCCCTGCTTCGGCGCTTCACGAACGTCTGCCACCGCGACCGCCGCACCCTCTCTTGCGAATTCCAGGGCGACACCCCGGCCGATTCCCGAACTCCCACCCGTCACGATGGCCACGCGGTTTTTCAGCACCATGATGGACCTCCATTCCTGACGTTGCGCCGGCGGTGATTAACCAAAACACTTGCGACTTGACGCCGGACCGCTTCCGCCGATACGCCACGTTCGCCTTCCGATTCTCCCACAATCAGCCCGACACCCAGATGGGGCTGGCCCAGGCCCACTGGTTGTTCTCCTGCGCCACGCGGACGTAATAGAAGTCGGTCTCGCGCTCGGGCCCGGCGTCTTCAAACGCCACCGCCGCCTGCAGCTGGCGCTCGGGTACCGCACGGTGCACGAGCATCGCCTCCGAGCGCCATCCCCGAATGAACTCGCTCCTGGAACCCGTGACGAGGTCGGACACCAGGTACCGATAGGCCGCGCCGTTGACGGTGAATTCCAGAGCGGCGGACCGCGGCGCGTCCATTTCCAGGATCAGCGCGTTCGTCCCCCGAAGGTACGGATGCGCATTGCCGCGCGTATGCGAAAACCACGCCACGTGCCGTTCATCCTTCGCCAAAATGCCGTGAACGGGTTCCTCGCCGGTTGCCGATACCGCGCCGTCCGCCGAAGGCGCCAGCACGGGGTCGCCCGTGAAGCAGGGTTCCACGGAAAGAAGCCGTCCGTCGGAGAGCCGCACCTTCGCGTCCCAGCGCACCCATTCGTCTTTGTCACCCCATCCCCATTCCACCCGCACCTTCGCCCGGACGGGATCGGGCGGCGCCACCGAGGGCGCGGGTCCGAACACCCGCTTCAGCGGCCGGTTGTTCTTGACGACCTCTATCCGGTCCAGTGCGTCGGCGCCGCTGGCGGACACCCTGATTTCCCGGGCGCCGGTACCGGTCGTTTCCTCCCCCATATTCGCATCGTTTATGGCAAAGCACAGCCCGATGCGATCCCCCGTTACCGCGTAACATCGTCTGGCGCGAATCGCGTCCCAGACGGCTTCGCGAGTGAGTTCCGTCGCATACACGCCGGTTCTTCCCTCGCCGTAATGTCCGGGATACCCTCCGTGATGGTCCGTGCCACCCAGAAATCCGAACTTATGCCCGAGCGCAAGTCCGTACGCGACCGTGCCCCGGTACTGTCTGGGACCCATGGTATGATACATGGGGTAAGGGCCGCCGTCCCGCTCCGAGCCCCCGTGGCCGGACAGTATTTCGACGGCCGGAGACCGGCGCGCGTCGAAATGCGACCAGTTTATTCCTCTGAAGCCTTTACCGTAACCTATATGGTGGGGGTGGATCATGACGTCCTGTCCCGCAAACGCCTCGTCCAGTTCCTCCAGGCTGTCCCGTTCGACGATACCGCCGCGGTCGTCCGGGTAGTAGACGTTATGGTCGCCGTACGCGCACGAATGCCACTCGTAGCCGAGAAACGTGACGAACCGTCCCGGCCGGTTGTACTTTGCAACCGTCTCCCGCACCATTTTCCAATTGCGTTTCAGCCGTGCGAATCCCTCCCTGTGATAGTCGATCACGTAACCGTGCCGCTTTCGATCCGTCGGCATGTCGTGCCACGTTGCATGCCCCACCACCGAACAGAAATCCAGATGCTCGCTCGCCAGTCTGAACGCCCTTTCCAGACTGCCGTAGCCATAGCTGACGGCACAATGCGCGTGCAGGTCTCCCCAGAACAGCGAATGGTTCATCGTTCACTCACCCGCGGTGTGACGTCGTCTCAAGCACCTCGGCAATCGATTCGCACAGGTAGTCCACATTCGCCTCGGTAATGCCCGCCACGTTGATCCGCCCTGAACCCACCATGTAAATCGAATAGTCTTCCCGGAGCGCGTCCACCTGTTCGGCATTCAGCCCCGAAAACGAGAACATTCCCCGCTGCCTGGCGATGAAGGAAAAATCGCGCCGTACCCCCTTCCGTTCGAGGGTGTCCACAAACAACGACCGCATCCGGTTGATCCGGTTCCGCATCTGCTTCACCTCGCCTTCCCACTGGCTGCGAAGGCCGGAATCGCTGAGTACTTCGGTCACAATGGCCGCGCCGTGCGCCGGCGGATTCGAATAGTTGGCCCGGATGCAGATCATCACCTGGCTCATCAACGCGAGGGCCGCATCGGAAGACGACGCCACCAGCGTCAGCGCCCCCACGCGCTCGTTGTAAAGGCCGAAGTTCTTCGAGTACGAGCTGGAGACCATCAACTCGGCGCCCGGGCGGCAGAGCGACCTCAATCCCGCGCTGTCCCGCTCGATCCCGTCCCCCAGCCCCTGATAAGCGATATCCACAAGCGGTATCCAGCCGCGCGCGCCGGCCACGTCGGCGATCTGCGCCCACTGTTTCGGGGTGGGATCGATACCCGTCGGGTTGTGACAACATCCGTGCAACAGTACGACGTCTCCCGCGGGAATCCCGCTCAGGGCGTCCAGCATGGCGGCGAAATCCAGACCGTTCGCCGCCTTGTCGAAATAGGGATACGTCGCCACCGCCACACCCGCGTGACGGTAGACGTTGGGATGATTCGCCCAGGTCGGGTCGCTCAACCAGATCCTTGCACGCGGATACAGCTTGCGGACGAAATCACCGGCAATCCGAAGCCCCCCGGTCCCGCCCGGGGCATGGACGGTCGCCGCCCGCTTCCCGGAGACGATTTCGTGATCCGGGCCGAACAAGAGTGCCTGTACTGCCGACGCATATTCGGGCGCACCGGAAATATCCAGGTAATCCTTCGTGGTCTGTCGATCAAGGATCCGGGTTTCCGCACGCTGTACCGAGTCGAAGACGGGGGTGTTGCCGTCGCCGTCCTTATAGACACCGACGCCGAGGTTGATTCGATTGGGGTTGGTGTCTTCTTTATATGCGGCAGTCAGACCCAGAATCGGATCCGCGGGCGCCATTTCCAGCGTTTCGAACATCTTGTTTCCTTTCCGGGTTATGACTGTCCGGGTGAATGAAAAACCGATCTTGCCTCAAAGACAGATAATGAGTTGCATTGACTCTCGCCGAGGCGTAAACCCGGGCAGGAACCCTGATTCGCGCCAAACGCTCATCGCACCCCCAATGCCATTCCGGGCGAACCGGGATCGGCCCCCCCGTCGAGGGTACCCGTTGTCGGATCGAGAATAATGCCGTGCACGGAGGCAATCCCACCGTAGCCGGCCAGCAGGGACTGGACCTCGTGGCCCATCGCTCTGACGCCTTCACATACGGAAGGCGCGACTCTCGAGTGGGCGACGATCACGTCGCTCTGACAGTCGAACCGGGGGGCCGCAATCGCCTCCGTGGCGGACATGCCCTGGTCGACCACGTTCAGAATAGCGTGCAGAATCCCTGTCACAATGCGGGTTCCTCCCGGTGCGCCCACGCTGAAGTAGGGTTCGTCACCCAGTTTCACCAGTGTCGGCGCCATACCCGTGGTTCTCGACTTGCCCGGTTCGATCGAATTCACCTGCCCGGGCACGGGATTGAAACAATTCATACAGTTGTTGTACATGAATCCCAATCCCGGGGCAATCACGTCCGATCCCGATCCAAGCGAGTGCGTGAGCCCAACCACGTTGCGCCATTGGTCCACGACGGAGATATGCGTGGTACAGGGTGGCTCCTGCGGTTGCCAACGCGGGATCGTGATCTTCTCCCGGGCGCCGATCCGCCGTCGCCAGGCCGCCGACCGTTCTTCACACAGCAAGTCTTCCACCGGAACGTCAACAAAGGCGGGATCGCCGACAAGATTCGCCCGGTCCGTCCAGGCCGCTTTCATCGCCATGGACACGGTATACACGTATTCGGGCGAAAGGTAAGCCATCTCCGCGAGGTCGTATCCCTCCAGGATCCTGAGCATCTGCAGGATGGTCAGGCCCCCGCCGGGAGGCCGGTTGGATGCGACGGTGTATTCGCGATACCTGGAAACCAGCGGCGAGGTAACGGTCACCCTATAGCTGTTCAGATCTTCAATCGTCACGAATCCGCCGCCCCGCTCCATGTCGTCGGCGATCGTCCCGGCCAGGTCCCCTCGATAGAATACCTCTTCCCCGCCTTCGGCCAGAGTCGAGAGCGTCCTGGCCATTTCCGGGTTGGCGATCAGCACGACGCCCCCATCGTGGGGAGACGTCGCGACGGTGATCCACGGCGTCGTTTCCGGGGTCGGGATCTGTTTCCAGGACGCCGCCTCCGTTCGGGTCACCTCGTATCCTTCGGTTGCAACCGCGATGCCGGGTTGGAGCGCGTCCCGCCACGACATGCTCCCGTAGTCAGCCTGGGCCCTGTAAAGACCGGCTACGGTACCGGGGGTCGTAACCGCGCCGTAACCGACTTCGTTGACGCGCCCCCTCAGGGTGTATCCGTACCCCGTGGCGTTCTCACGAACGATTTCAGACTCCCACATGTCCGGTCGTACACGCGCGCCGGCCTTGCCGTGAAAGTCCAGAATCGTATCCGTCCGGGGCGTATGGATATACATCATGCCAAAGCCGCCGACGCCACAACTGCGCGGCGTTGTCACCATCTGAACGAACGCCGCTGCTACGGCAGCGTCTACGGCATTTCCGCCATCGGCCAGCACTTTGCCGCCCGCGTCCACCGCCAGCGGCTGTGGCGCGGTTAGCATGCCTTTCACGGGATATCCTTTCGATCGCGGGGACGAGACTCACATCCATGAGAAAGATCGGTCACACCGCGGCGATCGGCCGGGCCGCGTGACCCCTCGAACGTGCGCCTGCGCGCCTGACGAACAGGAAGCGCTGGCAATGCGTACGGCGGGATATTATATTCGCAGGCCAATGCAAAAGCAAGCGCAAACCCGATCCAACGACGGAGGCAACCCCATGGAAATCTCGCTCGCAGGCTGGAGCATCCAGCGGCGGTTCAGGAGTCAGGAGAACCCGCTGCGTCTACTGGACTTTCCCGCCCTTGCCGTTGAAGCGTTCGACATTCGCCTGCTGGAACTCAACAGCCCCTTCTTCGTCTACAAGAATCCGGACAGCCCCGCCACCAGTCGTCTGGCCAGAGGCTATCCTGACGAACTTCGCCGACGCGCGGAGGATGCAGGCGTCGGGCTGCTGAACATCGCCGTCGACGCCCACGGCGACCTTTCCTCTCCGGACGAAAAGGAACGAAAACAAGGCGTTGAGAATCACAAGAAATGGATCGACGCCTGCCTGGCGCTGGGCTGTAACGCGTTTCGCGCCAACACCGGTCCCGGTCGGGGCCAGCCGGTCAGCGAAGCGCATATTGAACAGTGCATCAACAGCTTCGGCGAACTCACGGAACTCTGCGCGCAGGCGGACGTACGACTGCTGATGGAGAATCACGGGGGCGTATCGGAATCGCCGGACAACATCCTGCGGGTTATGGACGCCGTGGGAAGCGACCACTGCCGTGTCCTTGCGGATTTTCTCAACTGGCCTCCCGATGACGACAAGCTCGAAAATCTCAGAAGGGTCGCTCCGTACGCATGGGCGACCCACGCGAAATTCCTGAGCTTTGACACGGACGGCGAGTCACGGGAGATCGAATGCGCCGCCGCCATCGGCATCCTCAGGGACGCGGGATATGGAAACCCCTACGGAATTGAATTCGAAGGCAAAACCGATGATACCGAGGGTGTTCTGAAGAGCAAGGCGCTTCTCGAAAAGCATGCGTAGTCATGTCTCACGACGCTTTGGCCACGGGAATCCGGATTTCGGTCACGTTGTCCTTCGGGTCTCCCCCGGGCGCGAAGCGCAGGTAGACTTCACGGCCGGGTCCCGTGACCCGGTAACCGTTGTCCCCGATCCAACGGCGAACGGTCTCGTACGACTTGCGGAGACCGTCGAAAGCGCCGCGGTGGACCACGCAGGCCATTTCGCCACCAGGCAACTCCCGAACGTCGACGCGATCGCCGACCGGCAGCGCCCTATCGATGGGCAGCGCGGCCTCCGCGTCCAGGGAGCCGTGCCAGATGGTGATTCCCGGTCCCGCGATCTTCCCGTTACGTTCGCCGATATACGAGACGACCTCTTGGTACATGCGGTCCATGGCCGAACCGATCGCGCTGAAGTCCGAAACGGATTCGCGCCGGGAAGCAACCCGGATCGGTTTTACGGACTTGACAACGACATTGTATTCGGACATCAACGCCTCCAATTCGACGTGCGGCGCCGGACTTCAACAAGAGGAGCACACTCAAGCGCATCAAACTTGACGTCCGGAAATCCGGAACCGAAAAAACCGGTGCTTTCAGCGACGCTGCCGGCATCACCCGGGCGACGTGAACTGAAACGCGTACAGCTTGCAGTCGCGCATGACAAAGCGTATCCTGACCGGTTGGCCCGACAGTTCGCCCAGGTTGGTTCTCTCGCCCCAACGCACCGGCATTCGAACCGAATTGCCGCAGAGATAGGACGCGTCCGATTCGGCGAATTTCGCGATCGGCCGGCCCAGATGATCCTGTAGTTCAACCTTCGCCGATCCTCCCCCGCCGGTATCCAGGTTCAATTCCAGTTGCGTCCCCTCGAATCGAACCGGTGGCGTGACCAGTTCACCGCCTCCGTAGCCGGCATCGACGGACACAAATCCATCCAACCGCATCACGGCGCGCCCGATGCCACTGAGAAGCTTTCCTGCCATTGGATCGACGATGCCGTCATGGTCCCTGTTCATTCCACTGTAATAGATCCACAACTCGTCCTCCATTTGTATGGGATTCGGCATCGCCCACACCATGCGGGACGAGAAACTTCCCTCCCTGCCGGGCTTCAGAAAGGGCTTGCGCCCGCCGCATCGCCGAAATTCGACGCCGTCCCGGCTGACGGACAGACGGGCGTCGAAACGGCTGGGGCCGTAGATATTCTGCGTCTCCTCCCGCGCAACGCCCATATCGTCGCGGACCACGGTGACCACGGGTTCGCGGTCGAACCAATACCAGTTAGCGTTGGCCAGCATGACGTACACACCGTCGGGGTCCGGATATTTGAACACCGATGCCCCGTAGTAGTCCATCGGCGTCCGCCCGTAGGGACGTTCCGGTCCCTCCGGGCGAAGGGGATAGGGCGTATCGTAGGCGCCCATATCCGCGTCGTCCGGCCGCATGACGATTCGCTGATTCCCCCACTCCTCGAGATCTTCGGATTCCAGCCTGCGCACCGTCCGGTAGTTTAGATTGCCTTCTGCCGTCCCATGCCGTTTCGCAAACCAGTGCCGGGTGTACATCGCGTAGCGCCCGACCGGCGGATCCCAGAATACAATGGATTGGGTATCCCACCCGCCGCGGCTGAGCCGAACGTCGCGCACCAGCTTCCAGTGGATACCGTCGGGCGATCCGTGCATATGCAGATGGCCCCACACCTCCGGCGGCGAATAGACTTTCGACTGGTTCTTGTACCGGAATTCAGGCGGCGCGTGCGGATCGATCCACACGGAACTTCCCCCGATATTGGCGGGAATCACGACGTTGTTTTCTGTCGTTCCGTTCGAATCAACCAGATTCAGGACCGGCCTGGTGAAATGGATGCCGTCGGCGGACTCGGCGT
>CAXXXF010000006.1:0-721850 GCA_963667175.2 Candidatus Latescibacterota bacterium
CGGGTACTTTTGCGGTAGGCGTGCGCGCTATATGTGCCCCCAAACACCTCATGGAATCGTCTGACGCTATCGAGTTGGTCTTTCACCTGGCATCTCCCAAAGGCTCTGCCCAAGACATTGTCGGAATGTCTATGGTTTCACGAATACGACGATTAACTGCCTGGCAAGTTATGTGAGGGGAAATCCTCCCTACCGCAATTCTGATCCACCGGGTTGACTGAAGTGGAATCTCCCTCGTGGGGGCGTCGATTCAAAGCTATCGTCGACGCTTCAGCAGGAAGATCATTTCTGGCGCGTCGGGGACCTATCGGTTTCCGGTCAAAAGACCCGAATTCCCCCACGGTCTCGAGACTGGCGGCGTGGAAAAGAGCTTTGAGATGAGGATAGGTATATACGCTCATCCTGAATGGCTCTTCTTCCTCGGACAGGGGCCCGGCGGCCTTCATACAGCCTGAAGATAAACCGGCCGGCGAATACCATATTGACCGGATCGAATCCTTCCTTGACGAAGAATCTCCGGATGGTCCGACCGGTCCCGTCGCCAGGCCGGCCACTCCAGCTCCAGATGTTCCTCGCCGTCGCCGGATAGGAGTTTGTCGAAGCGGGGATTGAACACGTCGAACGCGAGGACGCCTCCATCCTTCAGATGTCTCCCGGCGTTTGTCAGAGCCGCCAGCTGGTCCTCCACGGTGTACATGTGCTGCAAGGGTCTGAATGGGATGATAACCAGGGAGAAACGATCTCTGAGAGAAAAGGGTCCTGAAATCACCCTCGACAACGCGTACTCTGCGTGTGAGGCCCTGCAGGTTCTTTAGCGAGCTTTGCGCGCAGAACCTCCAGCATCGCGCGAGAAGCATCGACCCCCGTGACATCGTGGCCCCGCCGTGCATGCGGCAACGTGATTCTGCCGGTCCCGCAGCCCAGCTCCAGGACATGCCCGCCGTACTCACCGGCCAGATTCAGATAGAAATCTCTGTCAACCAGGTCTTTCTTCGCGCTGTACGCGGCGTCGTAGTGCTTCGCCGCCAGACGGTAGGCATCATCGATCATCGCGAGTCTCCGATCGCATTCTCCGGGCCAACCAGTTTCTCCCTCAGTTCGATCGCTGCCCGGTAAGCATCCGCAAGGAATTCAGATGGAGCTTGAGCGAAATCCTGGGGCACTGACTCGATCATAATGGGACCCCGGCGGGGATGCGGGATATGCTCTTGCAACGGTATCCCAATTGACAATTCCCTTCATCGGCAACCAGTGAACGTCGCTATGGCCGTCAGTATCCGAGAAGTGCGTCGTGAGAAGACGATGCGCCCACTTCCCGAGCACGGCGCCGGGAGTACTGGAATACAGGAAGTCGTGTGAGCTATCGTAACACACGCCGAGGCTCGCCAGGGGAAGCTCAGTCAGAATGAAATCAACGCGATCGGTCAGCCTTGTATTCTCCAGAGCCAGCGCGACCCCGCAGTTTGCCGCCTCCTCGCCCAACCGCCGGAAGATTTCCAGGCCTTCCTCACAAGGTGGAGGCGGTGTTGGCCCCTTCGTCACGTGAAGCACGATGAAGGAAATGGAATGCCGGCTGCAGTACTCGATCAGCTTGAGATTCTCATTCGCCAACGCGTCCCGTTTACCGGTCCGGTCGGACCAGAAAGCATTCGCGTTGTCGTAGGGTGCGTGGACGTGATCGACGGCGAGCCCGACATCTGCGGCCATTCCCGGCATTTCGTGGGCACGACCCGATACAACCAGGGGTTCTTTGTTGCCCATCCACAGAAAGGTGTGACTGAATCCACTCTGTCTGATCAGACTCAAGCGTTCAGCCAGAGGCAGGTCGTAGCCGAACCAGGAAAATATGCCGAGAGGGGCCCGGGCGCCACTTGAGATCATGGGTTGCTCGCTTCTTGATTTTGTACCATTGGTGAACCGCGACCGCCGCCAGAAGTCGGGCGCCTGCCTGCGCAGCGTACTGCCTGCCTGTGCGGAGCACGCCTGCCTGCGCAGTGCCCTGCGCTGCAGGCAGGCAGACAGGCGCTGCAGGCAGGCCCACAAGGGACGCCCCTACAAGGCGAAGGAGAGCGATTTAGTGAAGTTTACGATTGATAAGGTAGAGCAAAACTGGCAGTGTGCTGCGCGTTCGCTGGGCCGCCGGCTGTGACGTACAAAGCGTACCTTGACGCGGTCGAGTCCAGGATGACGAAAGGATTTCGGTTGAATTTCTCTCTCCACGGCCGATCGAAAACGATGGTTGGTTGCAGCTTCGCTGCCACAGGCGATCTGTCTCACGGTAGATCAGCCTTCATTCACAGCAATGCAAGGACGTTTCAGCTTTCATGAGTCAGACATCCAGCTATCCCTGCCGTAATCGAATGCTTCAAAGTCGTCGCGGTACATGCTGTAGGTCAGAGCGGCCAGATCGGAGCTGTACGCGGTGGCCAGAGGCACGTGGACCGTCGGGTTTCGCTTCTCCGAGGCAAGGGCGACCGTCTCCTCTGGCGCACCGAGCCGTCTCAGAATCGCACGAAAATCTTCGGCGAAATTCTCAAATCGGCCTACGAAATCATAGGAAACGACGTCCTGCATCAGAATCCGGGTCTGCGCATTGAAATGGCCGTCGTAAATGGCGTCAGGTTTCAACTCGTAACGTATCTTCGCGCGACAGTCTGACAGGAAGTGAACGAAGTCTGCAAACGTAACCTGAGCGCGGGGACTCTCATCGCTGGCAGGATAGTTGAATTCTTCCCGTATCGCATCCTGCAGCCACAGATACTGGGTATCCCTCGCGTTTCCGATCTTCGACTTGTAGGCCGAGTGCAATCGATGAAACGGATTGCGGACAAAACAGAATCTCACCCATTCCGTCGAGGTCAGCATCTCAACGATCTCTTCAGTGCTAAATCGGGCGAGAAACAACCCACGATCGAGACCGTGGACGTCGTTCGGATTCCCCGGCGCCGACTTTCCGGCCAGGTGATATAACGCCACCTTAACCGTCGTACAGGCGACTTTGGGTAACGTCATGCACAGGCATTTGTACTCAGGTACAACCCACCCGTGGTAAGAGAAACTCTGGTTAACATCGTTTTCCCGTGCTGTCCAGATAAGCGCTGCCAGATGTTTCGCTTCGTCCATATCTGCCTCAAGCGGTCGTCCCAATACAGGTGGGCATCAAAGCCGCTGTTGTTTCTTGAGTTCCGGGACGATGTGGTTCCGCAGAATGGGATTCAGCGGATGTTTTCCCGATTCCAGGTCCGACATGGATGCCCATGCGATCTCGAGCACTTCGTCCTGGTCGGGAACGGGTTCCCCTTCAAAACCCGCCGTGTAAGCCCTGACCCTCACGATGCGCCGTTCTCCGGTTCCATCAGGGTCGGCCAGACGTTCGTATTCCCCGAAGAATTCAGGATCCGTCGGGGTAATTTTGAGCTCTTCCTTCAACTCTCTTCGCAGTGTCTCCAGGTCCGACTCGCCGGCCTCGACCTTTCCGCCCGGCAGGAGATAATCATCGATGCCGTCGCATTTTACGAGCAGGAGCCCATCGGGCGTAATCAGAATTCCAGATATGCGAACGAATGTCTTCATTGCCTGCTTTCAGGCTTCGGTGAAGGCGAGATCGTCTGTGAAAGACTCGATGTTAACGGGGAGATCCCTTGTCGATCCACAGTCCCCACGGATTGTCATTCCTGTTTACGCCAATTCCTCCACCTTCAGGGACTTAACCGTTACAGTGGACCCCCACCCCGGTCCGATACATACCGGCCCAATGAGGGCACTGTAGTTGTTCCGTTGAAACTCATCTCCGGTCTCGCCCTCGTTGGAATAGCGCAGCTTTCCGTCGACCAGAACTTGCATGTAGTTTTCCTGTATCTCCCACGTCACCCTAACCCATGTATCCCGCGGAACCTGCCCCTGTCCCTCCGCGAAGAACGTATGGCCGTAGACCGGTTCGTAACACGCCATCTCTTCAAGTGCGACTTCCCAGTTCAAGATTACGTGCCCCTTCGCGAAATGGAGCCGCAGGTTTGTTGAATCCGTCTTCGCCACCGCTTCCATCCGCAGCGGTACGGCGTAAATACCAGGAGTGCGGACATATCCGTATCCCGAAAGGCTCAGCTGCTCACTGTCGCATTTTGCGACACATTCGCTGACCGGGACCAGCCCGGAAAGTGGAATCTCTACCATCTCTTCCTCCGCTCAAATCAGCCCGATTTTCCTAAACAGAAACAGGGCTTCAACGGTAAAGCTCGCCCTGTGTTCCTCCCCGTGCCCGGTAATCCAGCCTCCGTCCTCCTGTTGATTGCCCGTCACACTGGCCAACGACAATTCGAAGAGGTCTTCCGCAACGTCACCGGCAAGATGGCTGGCGTGCGCAATGGAGATGACGTCTCCCGGATCCCCTTTGCCCTGTTTCACGGTTTCATACAATAGCTTCTTGCAACCGCTGACAATCTGTTCGTTCGCCCCATTGCCGGATCCACGGAGATGAAACAGAGGCAACGCCATCCAGTGCGTGTGGTTGTAGTCGGGAAATCGCTCGCCGTTCCATCCACACCGGACAAAATCCACGCCTTTTGCGAAGTCTACCTCGTGCTGCAGGCCCGATTCCATCAGTTTGCAGCACAGCGCCGAGGTCAGCCAGACCTGGTTCCCGTACCTGCCGGGCAGCATCCAGAAAGGCGGATTGAAATCCACGATCTCCTCCGGCTCATCCCAGCTTCCGTCTTCACGCTGGGTTCTGCGGAGAAAATCCAGCGTATCCAGCAGCACCGGGCTGTTCCGGTCTCCAATCCAGTTCAGCCATTGTAGCGCGACGAATGTCGCGGTGATAATCGACAGGTCGCCCTCAAAGTCTTTGTCGGTTCTCGTCCAGCCACCGTCGTCTCGCTGATTGACGGCGAGAGCCTCGATGACCTCGCCACGACTGCAATCACCCATTGCGAATCTGGCCAAGCTTGAAAGGACGGGATCGTCCGAAGCAAGGACGAAAGCCACGGCTCTATCCGGATCAATTCCGCTCACGATTCCTTCCTCCAATGGTCACTCGAACAGGTGGCCGAAAACGAACAATACTCAATTCAGCGAAGCGGTTAAAACACACACGGTAAGATGACTGCGTCCGCTCCGGTCCAGCTGGAAGTACGTCGCGGGCGAAGATTCAGCCCTCACCACCGGGCGTACGGATTTACATGATCGGCCTGAACCTGGCCTGCAGAATCCTCTGGCTCGACGACTCACCGAACGGCACGCCGCAGCCCCGCAGTTCCTCCACGACAGCGTGGTAATCATAACTCAATCTGTGATTTGCCACGTTCCAATCCTGCCCGTCCCAGCTCACGGTGGCATATCCAATGCGACGGTCCCCATCATACGGAAATCCGACTGAGTCGATGATCGCATACCGCTGACCGCAAGGTACGCCGAAGGAAGCATAATGGAGGTGTCCCGCTACAATAAGATTTGCCTTCACACTCCCGAGCAGTACCCTAGCCTCTTCCTCTGGCGTCACGGTCAGAAGTCCGAAGGGGTCCGGATCGAGGACCAGTACGCCGGTCACGTCGGCAGGCGTCGCGTGCACGATGAGTAGATCGTCGTCGGGAGACGTGCCGCCCGGCGGGGTTATCCTGTGCTCGAAGGGCAAACTCTTCAGATAGCTCAAGCCATCGGACCCCAGTTTCTCTCTGACCCAATCCGCGCCGTCGTCCGAATACCCTTCATCATAGACGAACAAATCCGCATTGCCGTAAACCGCGGGAATGCAAAGATCTCGAATCATGTCCAGGCTCTCGGTCGGTCGGGGTCCGTTCAGCACCAGATCTCCGGCGACCACCAGACTGTCAATCCGTTGTCTCTGCAGGTCCTCGAGAACGGCGTCGAGCGCAGCGGCGTTTCCGTGAATATCTGCGATCACCGCGACCGTATATAACTGGCGATTATTCTTTGACATATAGAGATCTTTGTACCCGCTTCAAATCATACGCGAATTGGTACAGTTCACCGAAATCCACGGATTCCGGGCCGAACAACTCCGGGGCATGAGTGAAATGAACGGCCCGAACTTCGACAATTTTGCTGTGTGGATCCGGATCAGACCTGTCCTCGGTATTTCGGACCACGTTCGCCCACGATACGACACGCACGTGCGCCGGATGCGGGATGTGGGGCGGCCTGGGGCGGTCGTTTCGAGAGACACAGTGATACATCCCGATCGGATGAAGATTCTCCGGAACGCAGCCGGTCTCCTCCATCAATTCGCGACGGCCGGCCTCCTCCCAGCTCTCGCCGGGCTGGACGGTGCCTCCCGGCAGGACCCATTTCCCGTTGGACCGCCTGGTCATGAGACAATGCGTTTCCGATACGAACGGAATGACATAAGACGAGCCGCAAACGGTCGACGCCAGATCTTCATCGAACCTGCGGAAGTGGACACCGGGACGAAGTTGTCCCTTCTCCCCGCTGAGTACGGGGTATTTCGAGATCAATTGATCGAAATGCGCAGAGTCCACGTTCAGCATGTGTCTGGTTTTCCTGCTCGCGTCGTATGATGACCGGGCCGTCTGTTACTCGCCCCGGTTGGCCGGGCGGCACATCCGTATCACTCCCCCCTTTTGGGGGAGTCGCAGAAGCCGAGCCGGTCCCTGAGCTTTCGTTACCTGAGCCTGTCTAAGGATCGAGGGGCCGGCGACGGCTGATGCGGTGGGGGGATCTCAACGCCTTACCGTGTCAAGGCAGCGTGAATTAACCTCGATTTGAAATTTTCCGGGAACGTTAATTCGAATATACGCAAGTAAATAAAGGCGATTTGACTTCGGATTTCCAGGAACCTTCAGGTCACCGGACGTGAACGGAAAGGATGTCCCTTCGGACGCCCATTTCGGCCCGTTTTGAAAGGCTTCGTCGCGGCTCCGCGTTGCTGTTTTCTTCGAATTAAGGTTAATAGATCCGCAATTTGAGTCGAAGCCTTACTGTAACATTCTAATCGGCATTCGCGATCGAAGCGATCGCCGAAGGCAGTTCTTCCAAGTCGGAAATTGTCTCGTCCGGGAGTTCATCCGGCACACGAGGTTCCAGCGCCGCGTACCTGCCTTGCCTCATCCATACGGTCCGGAGACCTACCTGCTTCGCCGGGATGATATCGTTGTCGAGGCGATCGCCGATCATAATCGCCTCCGAAGGCGCAAATCCCGCCCGGTCAAGTATTGTGCGGAAGAATCGCTCATCCGGCTTCTTGATCCCGAGGCTGCCTGACACGTCCGTATGGCGAAACCATCGCAATACACCAAGATCGTCCAGGACGTCGACGATGTCCGCCGGCGCGTTGCCGGCCAGCGCGAGCGTGTATTCTCCAGCCAAGCGTTTGAGAACCACATCGGCCCCGGGATACAGCCTGGAACCGAGTGCCTGGATCTCCGGGTAATGCGATCGCACGTCTTTGGTGATCTCGTTGAACAGGCGCGTGTCAGGCCTGGAAAAATGCCACGTGATGGCGTGCATGGCGCTTGGAACGAACTGCGATATCTTCTCGCTGTCCAACTGTTTGTACTCTTCAATGGACAACTCAAAGCCGAAGTTGCCAAGCGTGGTTCGATGCGCCTCCATCAACGCATCCTGTTGACCGACGGCATCGAGAAGGGTCTCTCCGATATCGAACAACAGCACCGAAATCATGCGAATCTCACACTGATCTACAAAAGACGCAGCGCGACGTCGTCAGGCGCCATTCGCTCGTTCCAATCACCAGTACCTGGCGCGGCCTCGCTTTACTGAGCCGCAACCAAACAGGTGCAATTGAAAACGCGCGCCCGTTCGATGGACCAATCACTCCCCCTTGAGGGGGAGTCGCAGAAGCCGAGCCGATCCCTGAGCTTGTCGAAGGGCCGGCGACGGCTGATGCGGTGGGGGGATTCTAACGACTTACCGTCCGCAAGTAGCGTGAATTGACATGTACGCATTTTGCATAGAAGTCACACTATAAGTGTCTAAAGGAGGTTAACACGGCGTCCCATGCGAGTTCGGAAGCGATAAATCCGATATCGAATTCATCCAGGGTTTTCGTCTTGACTTCATTTGTGGTGACGGCATACAGGATATCGCCGTCATATTGGGTATGAAAGGGCTGAATCGCCTTCGACATGGAGCTATGTACCTGTTTGGACAACTGATGTAAGGATCCTGAATCCATCTGCCGGTTGGTGACGACCAACGTCAAGGTCGTGTTTTCGCGAGAAGGTTTGCGCTTTGTCGATCGGGCGGACCTGCGTTCAGCCCGATCCCGTATATGAACGCGGTTTCCTGTCTTGGGATCCCGATTCCCCCTGACGACCTGCCCCTGGCGGTCGACAATCGAGCCGAGTGCATTCACGACGGTAAATACAGCTATTTTCGTACGTCCGATCTGTCGAAAGGCGGCGCCCTGTCCGGATGATTCCCGAACGCCCAGTCCGGATCCGCCGCCCACGTTGGCCGAACGACCTGATCCGCGTGCACCGAGTGGAAAGACGCCGGTACGGGCTGCTCTCAGGGCGGCACGACCTAGTTTCATATCCGGATAGATGGCGTTGTTCCGCCCTCTCCAATCCCAGATAATAGCTCCTGAAACGAGGGGAATATTCTCCCAGTTGATGGAATAATTCTGCATCGCGAGAAGTTCGGCGCGCACGCCGAGGGTTGCTTCAAGGCCGTAAAGCGAGCCGCCGGCAAAGCAAATGGCGTGGTACCAGCCATATCCCGTCTCAATGGCGCCAACGCTGCCCCCTCGAATATCGACAGCCGTGGAAACCCCTTTCGGGAAGTCGAATACGGTACAACCGGTTGGACCCTCTTCATACTCAGCGATACCGACCTTCATGTCCGGAAAGTTGAACTCGAGGGTTGGACCGTCAAAGTCGGTCTTTGGATTCAACTGCACGGTATCATGTGAGACCAGTTTTGTTCGCTTTGCCATTGCTCATTCCAGTTTGGAATCGGTTGTCGCCAGGCTGGCGCAGACCAGCTCCTCGTCGTTGCGGACGAAAACGTGTTTATAGGCGAACGCGGGATGCGCCCATGTGACGCCGCCGCGACGATTCAACTGATCGCGCGTCGGTTCGATCAGTTTCGCGCGACTGATGACATTCAACCCGTCCGGCGAAAGCGTCGTAATCAGGAGTTCACCGCGCTCATTGAACATCCAGACCCTGTCGCCGTTCCTGATGAAATGGATATTGCTCCAGCGGGCTTTGGGTACCGCTGTCAGGTCTTCCCAGATCCGTTCGCCGTTGCGGGCATCGAGGCAGCGGAGTTCCCCGTAACTGTCCACACCGTAGATGAAATTGCCCAATCGGACCGGAGTCGACATCGTTGAATGGAGGGCATCCGTGTTTCTCTCGTCCTTGCCCTTACGGTGCCACCCGAATTGCATCTCCGGCTTATCCGGATTCACCTTCAGCAGCAACGATCCATCGAAGAAATCCGTAAAAAACAACTCGTTGCGATAAAAAACCGGGGATGCGATGCCGATCTCCATGCGTTTCGGCGGAAAAGGATGGCGCCAGTACACGCCGCCGGTCGTCGGGTTGAGGCCGACGATACTCTCGGCCGTCCGACAGACCAGGACGCGATTATTGCCCTGCGTAATCGCAATCGGCGCCGAGTAAGATGCCTTGTCGTCCAGCGCCTTCCATTTCTCAACGCCGGTTTCGCGGTCGAATGCGACGATGCTGGCGCCTGGCGTACCGCCGGCCTGGACGATTACGTTTGATCCTTCAACGATCGGCGCGCTTGCAATGCCCCAGGTCGGCATCGCGATATTGTATTCGGAGTTCAGGTCTCTCTTCCACTTCAATGCGCCTGTGGCCGCGTCGAAGCAATGAAGATGGCCCATCGCGCCAAGGGCGTACGCCAGGCCGTTTTGAACGGTAACCGTCGCGCGGGGTCCCGCGACATAATTGATTCTGTACTCGCAGTCGTACGCATAGGACCAGATCAGTTCACCCGTTTCCCATGCAAAACAGTGGACCCGCTCGATCTGTTTCGGTTTCGCGAGACGGTCCGTCACGTAGACGCGGCCGTTGGCAACGCTCGGGCCGCTATAGCCGCTGCCGATCGGCGCCCGCCAGCGGACCGGGATCTCCGGGCCGTCGAACGCTTCGATGATTCCGATCTCTCGCCAGACACCGTCCCTGGCCGGTCCCCGCCACTGCGGCCATTCATCGGCCGCGATCGAAGAGATGGGGATCAACACCGCCAACATCATTGCCGCAAATCTCAATTGAATCACTCTTCTGCTTCGACATGTCAGTTGTTCCGGCACGTAAATCTCCTTGAGATATAGACACTTCCGGCGTTTGCAGCAGCCGCGAGCCTGACGGGTCCGAGCGACCTCGTTTCGGCAATGTGATCGAAACTCTCTATTACGAACTCCAGCCCGATCATCACAACTTTCTATTGGGGCGCGTTACAGTCTCTGACCTATATCGATTCGGTTGCCATCGGGACCGGCAGCGAAATGGCACGAGAAACACAAAACATATCCGGCGCGAAACACAAGACCATGCCGTTTCGCTATCGAAGGGGCGGATGCCGGAAGCATTTCAGCGTCATAGTTGGTAGAGGTCGCCAAGACATTGTTCGTGGGCGACCCCCACAGGTGAAATCGGGTAAGGAGAAACAATCAAAGAAGGAATTCGAGGCGTGGCTGAGGCCGCGGTAGGCAGAGGAAGGGTTTACTCAAAGGCGTCTAATCTTGCTTCGTTTTTGGCAATACGTTCGCCGAAGGAATCCAGGCGGGCGTCAATTTTCTCGAAACGACTGTTCATATTGTCTTCGAGTCTGTCTATCCGCTGGGTGAGTCTATCTTCAAGTCTGGTGTTAAGTGTCCAAACAGTGCCCCACACTAGGCCTGTAAGGGCCACCAGAAAGGTGAGCATTTGGAAGTAATCATTTCTGAGAATTTTCTGCAACATGGCATATTTCCCAGGTGCTATTTAATGAAAAAGTATACAGGTTTTCAAGTCTTGTCAAGGCCAAATAAAAAACTTGCGAGAGATTGACGTGTGGCTGAAGCGGCGGTAGGCGACTGATTTTAAGAGGGTTTTTTCTGCTGGGCTGCTTATGCCACATTTCTGGATAATCTCCTTTTTCAGGATCACAAAACCAACCGGACTCCCATTCTCGAACGTCTTGCACATTCCCAATATGGAAGTGTAGAATGCGACGGATTTCTCAATATTGCTGCCTCGAATCCCGGGCGCCATACGCCCGAACTCGACTGAATCGGGGAAATTCGACGAATTGCCCATGGGCTCTGTCTCCTTCGATGACCACACGTCCGGAACCGAGGCAGTGCTCGGATCGATGATCAGGCTGAGTGCTTCGCCGCCAGATGACGAATCAGATGTCCCAGGTGCGTGTCACTGATGTGGACGAAATGCAGTGGATCGGCCATGTCTTCCTCCATTACCGGTTGTTGGGATCCGTTGATCTGTCTATGCGGGCGCGCTACGATCCGGGCTACCGGAGATCGCCCCGGTCTCAGAGCGCTGCGGTCGTCTCGTTCAAAGACCGGAGCAGCCTTCGTACTTCGGTTCCGAATGAGGGTCCGCCGTTTCCGATGGCCTTTCGCGCATTCATTGTCCAGATGAGTTCCTGCACGGTGTAAAGGAGATGGACCGATTCCCACGACGGCCCGTCAAGTCCCCTCGTACGCAGGTACTCGCCCCAAAAAGCCTCTCTGAACGCCGAAAAATCGCTTCGATATCGCCAAAGCTCCCCTCCCCACTCACCGAAGTTGAACTCGAGGACCGGATTTCCGATACCCGCGTTTCCCCAATCCAGGATTCCGGTGACTTCCAGATCCACGTCTGATCGGACCAGAATCTGATCCTCGTGAATATCCCCATGAAGTACAACGTCCTCCATCGCGGCAAGCGCTCCAAATGCCCGCTGCCATTTTTCGTAACTCGCTGCGGAATTCAACGCTCCGAATTCCTCCGTGCTACCTTCGGCAGCCAATTCCCGGATCGACGACGCGACCGAGTCCGGTGCGCTTCCCAGGGTACCCGATTCGAGCGCCCCGTAAAGCCATCGATACGAGTCGCCATGATCGCCGTCGACGTCGTGAGACTGTGGTTTCAGGAAGTCAGTTTCGGGACCCAATGGCAGGTTGTGCCAGACTCCGGCGAGTCGTCCGACGGCGCAAATCACATTTCCATAGTCGGTCGTACTGCACGCATGTTCGATCCTCCCAAGCAGCACCCCCTGCAGTCGCGTGACAACGCCGAACCTATACGGGCTCATCTCGCGGTTTTCGACCGATTCGACAAGCCTGGGAACCGGCAATCCGTTCAGTCCGTTCAACAGTTCATATACTGCAAGCTCTAAATCCAGCGAACGCTGGTACCTGGGATGCCGTGGAAACAGAAACGCGCGATCACGGGACTTGATCACGTGCTTCGACCATCCGGTAAAATCGGTTTCAAGCTCACCGGGTGTCAGCCCGAACGCTTCACATAAACGATCGAGTTGAGGCTTGATCAATACGGCTTCGAGTGCTTTAGAGTCTGCCACGATGCGGTGATCCCGGAAGATCAGCGTCATAGATACCTTGCAGGTTCAGTTGATACAGTCGGCGAATGTGCCAGGGTTTGACTCGTTCGGAGGGCATATCGGACCTGAACCGAGGGATACTTAACCTTGATTCGTAGTTCTTCGGGAACGTTAATTCGAATAAACGCAGGTGAATAAAGGCGATTTGACGTCGGATTTCCACGAACCTTCAGGTCACTGGACGTGAACGGAATAAACATCCTTTCGGACGACCATTTCGGTCCGTTTCGCAGCGATACCCTTTGTGCCTTTTTGTGCTTTTTGTGGCGAATTTAGCGGTTGTCTTTTTTAGAATTGAGGTTAATCTTCACGTTTTGATCGCCGGTCCCCAATCGGCGGCGAAGTCGTTTGCCGAACTGTTGGATAGATTGACAAGGTTCCCGCCGTCAAGATCAATCCGGTAGATCTGTTGCCGGCCGTCTTCGTGGCCTGTAAAGACGATCTGTCGGCCGGTCGGAGACCATGAGAGTTCTCCTGCGCCCGTTACCTGATCAGTGAGGCGTCTGGGATCCGATCCGTCCGCTTTCATGACGTAGATCTGCTTTTCACCGTCACGGTCCGATTTGAAGGCAATCCATCTTCCGTCCGGTGACCATGCAGGATCGGCGTCGTCGCTGTGCGAAACGTGCAGCCGTCGCTGCCCGCTTCCGTCCGGGTCCATCACGTAAATCTGCGAGCGTCCATCGCGGTCCGACGTGAAGGCGATCCGAGCGCCATCGGGAGAAAAGGTCGATTCCAGCTCGCACGCCGGATGATTCGTCAGGTTCCTCTGATTGGAACCATCGCGGTTCATTGCGTAGATCTCGACGTTGTCGCCGCGATCGGTGGTGAAGATGATCGTCTGCCCATCCGGCGACCAGTGCGGACGAAGATCCGGCGCCGCATTCCGGGTCAGTCGCTCCGGCCGGCTCCCATCCGCGTCGATCACGTAGATTTCCCCTTTCCCGTGACGCCTGTCGCAGTACACGATCCGCGTGCCGTCGGGCGACCATCGCGGATGATCTTCCTCCCAGTCCGCGGTCCGGGTGATATTTGTCTGATTGCTTCCGTCCTCGTCCATGACGAAGAGATCGAACGTACCATCCCGATCGCTGACAAACGTGATCTTCGAAGAATTCATGGCGGCGCCCACGTCGACTGGTTGGGTTTTGGGTTCAAGCTGATTAGTGAACGCTGATAGTTGCTCTTGCTCCGCTTCCTCCCCCTCTCCCCCTGGGAGAGGGGGTTGGGGGGAGAGGTCGCGAAAAGGCGGTGAGACGTAAGCCGTGTGACGGTAGATGAAAGACCTGAAAACGGTGAGACGTAAGCCGTTAGACGGTAGAGGATTACGTTACCACAATGTTTTCACGTTAACCGTGCCTGTTTTTTTTCTGTTATTGTAACGACAAGAAAAACCATTGGGCATTCATTTCCTCTCCCCTCTTACGTCTCCGCTCTTCCACCGGGCGCGAGGGCATACTGCCCTCGAAAGCAAGCTATCCTTCATGTTTCCTCAGGACGAGAAGCTCATCTTCCTGGGCCGCCTCCAGGGTAAAGTCGAACCGGTCCGCGTCCAGACACATTTCAACGTCTCGGGGATTTATGCCCGGGTAGCCCTCTGCCGCTGCCTGACGAATATCGTCCGCAGCACCGGACTCGGCGGCTCTCCGTATATACGAGGCTGGACCGGTCCGCGGGTCTCGAATGAGCGCATCGATGTATTGGGCGCACGCCAGGTCCTCTTCAGCCGTCCCGTCCTCTCCGGTCACGACATAGGTCAACTCCTTCGGCGCCAGTTCGCGCAACCTGCGAGCGACAGCCGATGCGCAAACGAAACCTGTGCAGATCAGCGGCTTGCAGTGGCGCACGGCAACCGCGCCTATTGTGCCGGCAGTCGTACGTTGGACGATGGTTTTCCCGCGAATGTCCGCTTCCTGCAAGTCCGCGGGTGAATTATATAAATCAAATCCCTCTGCCGGCGCGCCGTCCTTCAACGCCAGGGATCCAGGAATCCGCGCCTTGATTTCAAGAGCTTCCTCGAGGTCATCAACCAGAATCATCCTTGACGCGCCCTTGTGCAAGGCCCATGCGGCAACGGTATACGCTCGCATCACGTCGATAACAACTGCTGCGCCGAAGACAGACTCACATTCTCCGATGCTTAAAAATTTCGCCATGAAATCATCTCCTCACTGCGTATACGCGTTGGCACAGGATAACCGGTGTCGAGCCTGAAGTCATAGATAGCCTCGATTCGTCATTTTTCGGAAACGTAAATTCGAATATACGCAAGAAAATAAAGGCGATTTGACGTCGGATTTCCAAGAACCTTCAGGTCACTGGACGTGAACGGAGAAAACATCACTTTGGACGACTTCTACGCCCCGTTTGGCGCCGATACCCTTTGTGCCTTTTGTGCTTTTTGTGGCTGATTTTACGGTTATCTTTTTTCGAATTGAGGATAGTTGTAGTGCCAGTGTTGAGCCGGCTTGTAAGTTCCTAAGAATAACTGAACTCCGGATAGGGGTTCTCGGAGAGCTTCACTCCCCCGATCCAGGTCACATGGTGTGTGGTCTCGATCTCACCGGACGAGGTGGTATTGCGTTCAGCGAACAGCTTCAGGCGAGGGTCATCATAGCGCGGAAGGGATCCCCCGCCCCATGCCCAGATGGAACATTGGAACTGAAGCCATTCGTAGATATCCGGATAGATCCTTTTCTCGATGACGTCGGCTGCGAAACGAATCCCTACACCGCTCCTTTCCATAGAGACGCGCATCTGATCCTGAACGGTGATCGTCTGGGATAGCCGCGTGCCATCATCGAAAACGTCCTTCGCCTCCTGATGGTGCAACTCACCAATCAGTTCACAGAAGATGAGACCGCCGGGCTTCAGGACACGCAGTGCGGCCTGTACACCGTAGGTGTCGTACCCAATGGGCGCGCGTTCGGAATAAACGAAGTCGAACGATTCCGGCTCCAGGGAGTCGCTCTCTGCAAGGAAATCGAGACGCCTGAATTCAACGTTCGGCGCATCACTTTTTCTCAGGGCGTTCTCGGCCAGTTCTAGGTGTTTGGGGTCGTTTTCGACACCGAGAGCCGAGTCAAAGCGAACGGCATTCTGGAGTAGCGTTCCGCCGTTCCCGCATCCAATGTCCAGCACCCGCATCTCCGGGCGAAATTGCGAAGCGACAATTTCCGTTGCCCGGGGCGCAATGTTTCCATCGGTCCGGTATTTCGCCGGGCGCGAGCCGTAGTAGGAGTGTTCCTGACCTAAAATTGACTTCAGGCGTTTTTCGTCGAGATCCACAGGCAGGACCTCCCGCTATTAAGGGGAGCACTGATGCGGGATGCCTTCGATCCTTAGTCAGGCCGATATCAGGTCAAGGGCGAAGTGAACCTCATCGCCAAATGGACCCTCGTGCCGGTGTGTGATATGAAAGCCGGATTTCTTGTAGAACTCGATTGCATTGGACCACGTAGAATTCGTCTCGAGGATTATGCGTTTGAATCCCAGTTCTTTAGCCTCCTGACAAAGCCTCTCCAGTATTTTCGCGCCGATTCCTGTTCTACGCAACTCCGGCGCCACGCACATCCTGACTATCTCTGCTATCTGGTCTGACCTTGGGACGAGTGCACCCGAACCAATGACTCTGCCATCAAGCCAGGCTACCAGGAACGTGGCGTCGATGTAGCTGGCACTGATGTCGCACAAATCCAGATTCAATTTCGGGTCGATTTCTCCCCAGTGTTCTGCAAGTCCTGCCAGAATCAGACTACGGACAACGTCTTGATTCTCGCGCTCAAACGGCTTAATCAGAATTTTCCCGGCATCCGCCACTTTTTGAGACTATCCTTTCCTTTGTTGGCAAGCTACAGGATGTGCTCTGATCTCTTTACCACGTTATTTATAGTCTATCGGTTTGGGAAACCGGAGTCCGGCCGCTGAGACGGTGCTCTGAGCCTGTGATCCCTTAGCATGTCGAAGGATGCCCCTGGATGGTCCGAGGGCCGGTCGAACAGGACTCAGCTACACCCGTTCGTTTCTGACGGCAAAGAAAAACGGATGGACCTCTTCCGCAGTATCGGCACTTGTAAGCCCGGCGCCCACGACACCATCCTGTTCAATCTCAAATCCGGTCTCAGCGAGGATTTTCTTGTAAGTTCCCGGGCCGAAATTGCTCCAGTACATCGTCTCGCCGAAGAAGTCATCCTCAGTGTACCCCGGCCCGTCGTCATTCCTTGCGACCGTAATCAAGAGAAGTCCGCCGGGACGAAGCCACCGGGTAAATCGACGGAATAGATCGAAATGCTCCTGCCTTGGAATATGGAAGATGGCGTAGAAACTGACAATTGCATCGAAGCCGGCTGCGGGAAATTCAGCCTCCATCACGTCGGCGGTGAGGAATCTGCCCGAAGGGACGCTTTTCCCGGCCAGAGCGATCATGCTTGAAGAGACGTCGATCCCCGTGACGTCAAACCTCGTCGCAAGGTGGCGCGCGACCGGTACGCCGGCGCCGCAGCCGACGTCAAGGATCCTTGAACCAGGCTTCAGACGTTCAGAGATCAAATTGAGCTCCGCCTCGGCCGTGGTGCGCCGCTGCTCCGCGTAGTCATTCGCGCACCGGTCGTAGGCCGCCCTCACGAGCTCTCGATAATCGACGTCGGGGTCGTCAGCAATCTTGAACGGCATGATACCACTCTCCTGGATGGGGTCAGCCTTTCAACGGGTTTTCACGAATTGATGGATCCGCTCCCCCGGAATACCCTACAATATACACAGAAAACCGGCGGTCGTGTTCTTATCCCCATTATTCTTCCCGAAGGGCGTTTGCGGGATTCATCAGGGAAGTCACGTAGACCTGTCCTCCGGCAATCAGGATGGTGATCGACGTCGTCAACAGGGTGGCATAGACAAACACATCCGCGCCAATCTCGATACGATAGGCGAATCCCTGAAGCCACCCTGTCAGAACATAGTAGGCAACAGGCCAGGCTGCCAGACCTCCAATAATACCCATGATTGCAAATTTGCGCACGTACCGCGCCGCCACCCGCCATTCCGATGCCCCCAGGACTTTCCGGATACCAATATCCTTTGTCGTCTGTTCAACCATCAGCCTGACAAAACCCAGCAGGCCGAGACCCGACAGGAACAGGACAAGAAAGACACATATCGTCACAATTTGACGTAAGGACCGTTCGTTCTTGTACAATCGTTCGATTCTATCGACCAGAAAGCCGCTGTTTGTCGGAAAGGCAGTCCGAGGCGCAACTTTCGACCATGTCCGATGAATCCACTCGATGGCATCGTCTACACCGTCCGGATGGATTTTCGCCAGTATACCGGAGCCGCTTTCTGTCAAAAAAATCCCAAGGGGTTCAATCGGGTTGTGGAGCGACATAAAGTGGTAATCTCTGACAACACCCACAACCGTCCTGCGTTGACCCCACCAGCTGATCTCTTCCCCGATCGGCGCCTCCAACCCAAGGAGCCTGACGGCCGTTTCGTTAAGGAGGCAGGTGCGCTCAACTTCATGCAGAGTTGTGAAATTACGGCCTCGTCTGAGTTCAATGCCCAACGTCTGCAGATAGTCGCGGCTTGCCGCGAGGCTGCGAATGGAGACGCCGCCCGTAATGGAACGCCCCCTTGCAGTATAGCTCCTCAGATTCGCGCCGGGGATGCCGCCCGATGCAACATTCAGAACGAAAGGTGATTTCTTCAGCTCCCGTTCGATCATGAGACGCTGAGACGCCGACAGCCCCGGCGTTGAAAAATAGAAGACCCCCTCCGGAGAATAACCGAGATTCTTTTTGTCAATATGGTCCATCTGCAGAAAGACAACTGCGGCACTTGACAGGAAAAACGTGGAAACCGCAACTTGCAGCAGCAACAGGATCTGCTGCAGCCACCTCGCAGTAACGAGATTCAACTGACCCTTTACGACCTGGGTCGGCTGTATCCCGGAAACCCAACGGGCAGGATATCCTCCGATACCGATTGCAATAATAGGGACAAGTGCAAGAAGCGTCACCAGAATGAATGAAATCTGGCCGGTTGCTGAATACACCTCGTAAAATACGATGCCGTTCAAGTAAGGGAAGCAGAGGTAAGCAATTCCGACACCGGCCAGTACCGCCAATGAAGATATCGCAAACGACTCCACCAGAATCTGGAAGACCAGTTCGGACCGCTTTGCCCCGATGACCTTTCTGAATCCGAATTCCCTGGCGCGCGACAGATATGCTGCCGCATTGAGATTGAAGACATTCAGACATGCACTGATCAATACGAGAACGGCTGCAATCAGGAAGCCGTAGACATAGGCAGATTGGCGGAGCATTGCATTCGCTGAGAACTGTTGATTTGCCGGCGACTCGAGATGGAGATCAGTTAACGATTGAAGAGAAAGTTGGAACCGTTTTGCGTCTTTCCGTCCATAAAACCTCTGAATGAAGTCGCGCTCCTGAACTTCGAAATTCTCATTGGTGTAGCCTTTCGCCAGCAGCACGTACGTATAGACGGACATCCAGCCCTTTGAATCCAGATAGTTCGGGAGGTGGTTCGTTACCGTATTGATCGAGAACAGGTAATCGAATGAAAGATGTGAATTCCGGGGAATGTCCCTTAAGACCCCGGTTACCGTCAGGTAATACGCTTTGCCCTTGAATTCACCCGCTTTAACGACCTTATGCATGGGATCTTCATCCCCGAACAACTTTCCGGCCAGGGACTCCGTAATCACGATTGAATTGGGTTTCTCAAGGGCAATTTGGGGGTCTCCTTCGACAAGTGGAAACGTGAATAGATCGAAGACATTGGCATCAACGCAGTAACCCGACGCGCGGTACTGACGCTCCTGGTATTGAATGACTCTGTTGAATCTGAAAAACCGTACGTAATCGAGAATATACGGGTAGTCGCCCGCGAGACGCGGCCCCATGAACCAGGCAGATTGTTGCCAGATACGTTCACCGTTTTCGAATTGCTGGCGTACGGTCAGGCGGTATATTCGTTCGGCATTTTCGTGAAATCGATCATAGCTGAATTCGTGCCGGACATAGACGGCAATCATCAACGTCGCAGCAACACCGATCGCCAGGCACATCACGATTGTCGCGGAAATGAATTTGCGCCCCATTAGATGGCGCGCAGCGATGACGAGATGGTGTTTCAACAATTGGCGGTTCTTTCAACCGGGAGTGTACAGGGTTCTCATAGGCGCCACGGGTTTGCGTCCAGACGCGGAGACGTACTCGACGCCGCAGCGTGGATGGTGCAGTCAATCGCTCAACACGCTACCCATTCTGGTCTTGCGCAAGGGCACAGCCCTACGTGCCAATATAGGGTGAGACAACTCCCCCTTCGAGATTAATGTCGTATCATGGGCGGAGAGGAGAACAAGAGATGAGGTCAAGGACCGATGTTGTAGGCAACGGCAGCAAGGGGTCTCTGGTTGTGGAGGTCCCGCGCGGGACCTCCACAACCACGAGGCCGAATCCGGAAGTGCCGGCGCGTGCGCGGCGTCGCCGTTTCACGGCAAAGTACAAGCTTCGCATCTTGGAAGAGGCCGATGCGTGCCGTGCCCCTGGTGAAGTCGGCGCGCTGCTGCGCCGCGAGGGTCTGTATTCCTCGCAGTTGACGCAGTGGCGTCGTGCGCGTCGCGAGGGGTCGCTCAAGGCGCTGTCGAAGCTGCGGGGACCCAAGGGACATCGCCGCGACGAGGTGGCCGTCGAGAACGAGCAACTGCGCAAGGAGATCGCCCGTTTGCGACGACGATTGGAACAGGCGAACACGATCCTCGAGATCCAAAAAAAAGCCTCCGAGATCCTGGGCGTCCCCCTGAATCCGCCAGCAGGCGACGACGACGTATGATACGGGCGGCAGAACAACTGGCCCCGAAGGTCGGGTTGGCTTCCGCGTGCCGGGCGCTGGGTGTGGCGCGGGCATCGGTCTACCGTGCGCGTCAGCCAGCCCAACGCGGGCCTCGTGGCGCCCGGTCCTCGTCGCCACGTGCGCTTTCCCAAAACGAGCGCGCTACCGTGCTGGACATCCTGCACGAGGACCGCTTCGTAGACCAGGCGCCACCGGCAGTCTACGCCGCGCTGCTCGAGGAAGGGCGGTATGTCTGCTCGATCCGGACCATGTACCGTCTGCTGCACGACGCAGGAGAGGTGCCCCAGCGGCGACACCAGCGGCGTCATCCACGTCTGGAACCGCCCCGCTTGATGGCGGATGCGCCCAACCAGGTCTGGACATGGGATATCACGCGGCTGCCAGGAACCCGCAAGTGGGAAACCTATCCCCTCTACGTCGTACTGGATCTGTTCTCACGCTATGTCGTGGCCTGGATGGTCGCCACAAGAGAAAGCGCCACATACGCCAAGCGCCTGATCACCAACGCCTGCAACAAGCAGGGCATTCAACCCCGACAACTGACGCTGCACCAGGACCGCGGCGCACCCATGACAGCCAAGACGTTTTCGCAGTTGCTGATGGACCTCGACATCCTGGCCAGCTACGCTCGACCCCGCGTCTCCGATGACAACCCGTATTCCGAAAGCCAGTTCAAAACGCTCAAATACGCGCCTTCATACCCCGGGCGCTTCACCGGTCCGCAAGAAGCCCGTACCTATTTACAGACCTTCTTTTCCTGGTACAACACGCAACACCGGCACAGTGGACTGGGCTTACTCACGCCCGACACCGTCCACCATGGGCTCACACAGCAGGTGCAAGCCGACAGACAATCGGTGCTGGATCAGGCCTATCACAACCACCCTGAACGATTCGTTAAAGGGCATCCTCGTCCACCACGCGTTCCAGACCAAGTCTGGATTAACCAACCACAGAACACCATCGAATGCCAACAACTGCTACACTAAACCCCAACGGGAGGTGTCTCATTTCTATTGACACGTTCCGCAGACAGTTTCCGTCGGGGTCCTCGAAACTGAATTCAAGATTGCCCCAGCTCTGGTCCCAGAGCTTTCCAACCGCGATGCCCGCCAGCCTGTACTCCTCGTACACTGCTGCCGCATCCTCGACGTAGATTTGTACAGTCCGCGTCCCCGGCGGACCGTCGCCGGGGAATGACGAAACGACAATATGGGCGGCGTCCCGGACGACGCCCATACAGCAGGGGTCGAGTTTTTCCGGATGCGGCCTCCAGGCGTACACGCGACGGAACCCGAGTCTTCCGCAGTAGAATTCCTCGGCAGCTTTCGAACTCGACACTCCCAAAATCGGTACCGCTTCCCTGAACACGCTATTACCTCCATCTAATCTTCCTTCGACAGGGCGGCAGACAAGGACGTTGGGACCCTGTCAGCAGAACCACGATCATCAGAGTACGCTTCGTACGTAATTTGCCTCTCGTCAGTCCCTTTTAAATACATGGTCGGTCAACCATTCGACCAGACTCTCTCTTGAAACCCCGCCCGAAGCGACACCCAACATAAGCGCTTCTTGTTCATCGACGCTGGCCCAGATCTCATGCCCATTCAGAACCAGAAACACTTCCATTGCCGCATGGCCCAATCTTTTGTTCCCATCTACGAACGGATGGTTTTGTATCAAGGAAAAGCATAACGCGCCGGCTTTCTCAATCAGTGTGGGATATAGATCCCGCTCCCCATAAGTCATACGGGGTTGCGCAACGGCCGACTCCAGTCTGCCTGTATCACGCAACCCCGATGCTCCGCCAGTTTGAACAACAACTCGTCTGTGAAGTTCAATTACCTCTGCCAGAGAGAGATACCTCATTAACTAAGCCTTCTATAGAGTTCCTCATTCTTGTCTAATACATGCTGCGCAGCGGCATTGAAGTCCTCTTGAAGCTTATTTAACAACTCGTCCAACGCAGCTTTTGCAAGCTCTTCTCGGCGTATACCAAGGCGTTTGGCGGTTAGATCCAACTTTTCGTTTTGTGATTCCGTGAGTTCAAGTAGCAGCTTCATCGTCCTTCCTCCAGGCATTGTTGGTTATTCCACAAAATCGCAAATTTCGCAGCAGGGTTCAAGTAGGATCGTGCTTCTGGACCCTATTCAAATGTCACTCTTCGGAGTCATGTCGGTTTACGAAGCCTCGACCTGTATTCTGAGCTTGCCGCGGGTGTTCACGTCTTCCGGAGTATCACGTAGACGTTTCCATGTTCCCCGGACACGTGCTCCATGTCCTCGATCTCTTCGAATTCCTCCCCGTAAATGGCGGCAATCTGGAACTGTTCAGATCTGTGGGCGATCTTCTCCAGATCGGAGTAAAGCCAGAGCCTCAAGGTATGGCGCTCTTCAAACCGATCGATCTTCCCGTCCTGTGCGACCTCAAACGTGCAGACCTGGTGACTCAATCTTGATTCTCTGTCTTCGTCGAGAATTCTCCACGACGTACTCACACAAATGCCGCCGCGCTCCAGCGCCCAATGATCGCCATCCGGAAGTTCGCCTTCGTGAGCGAAGTTAAGGTGGACAATGTAGATTCCGTTCTGACGAAGTGACGAACCTGTAGCTCGCAGATGGGAGACGATTTCGTCATCCGAATGGATATATCCGATGCTGTTGATCGAATTCAGCGCGGCATCGAAGACGCCGGGGATTTCGGCGGATACCATTTCCCCAGGCACGACGCGGACATTCATGGCGTATCCTGCCGCTGCAGCCGAGTCCTTTGCATATTGCACCATGACGGGACTGGCGTCATAACCCGGAACCCAGAACCCGCCAGGGCCCTCAGCATGCGTCCGGTTCCACAGGCGGGTTCCAGAATGTGCCTCACCGAGAAGGGAACGTGCGACTCAAAGACTCGATTGAAGAATTCGATTTCTTCGGAAAGATCCCATGAGAAGGCAATGTCGTAAATCTGAGGTTGGTTGTAGAGCTCAAACCTGTCAGTTCGTTCGGGCGTAATCAACTGATTCTCCCTATCGCTCGAGGTTCCCGGCGCGCGAACCGCGCAGTAGTCAGGCGCTGGGCGCCGGGGAACGGCGTTAGCGAAGATCCGACCTCATGAGGGACGGCCCATTCCGCCCACCGAAGAACGTTGAACAGATGTGACGCCGGTGCGGAACTTCGCGACTCTCAAACTGCTCGAATAGGACACGATCATCATACGGAACCTGACGCAACTTCAATTCACAAGTCCCGTTCTTGAGCTCCAGAATGGCGAATCGGGCAATGGATTCTGAATGACAGCCCAAAGAGCCGGGATTGACGTATCTGGCCATACCCACCAAATCCGAAGGTGAATGATCGTGGCCATAGAAAACAAGATCGGATTCTATATCCCTGAAGATTTCGTCCAGGTCGACAGGATGAGGATCTGTTATAACGGACTTGAAGTCTATCTGCGACTCTGTGAGGCCATAATGAAGAAACGAAATTCGAATGCCTTCATAAACATCCTGAATCAGGAAGGGCCATTCCCGGACGGTGGCGCGCAGTGACCCATCGAGGCAGGAATGCACCCATCTCTGATGTTTCATCTCGCCATCGCTCATCCACGATGGCTGAGGTTCCGGAAGCCCCTGAGAAAACCAGGTATCATGATTGCCGCGAATGAGATGGACACGCGACATGCTCAGCAGCAATTCCAGACATTCCGCGGGAAACGGGCCGATGCCAATTGCATCTCCCGTGTGAAAAATCGCGTCGGCGCCCTCTCGCCTTATTTCTCTCAGCGCAGCCTGGAGCGCAGGTAAATTGCCATGGACATCTGTAAAGACCGCAATCTTCATGTCAATTCAGCCGTTGTGCGTTTTGCAAGCCCCGAGGTAGACGTATTAACTTCGATTTGAAATTTATCGGGAATGTTAATTCGAATATACGCAAGTAAATAAAGGCGATTTGACTTCGGATTTCCAGGAACCTTCAGGTCACGAGACGTAAACGGAAAGGATGCCCCTTCGGACGCCCATTTCGGCCCGTTTCGAAAGGCTTCGTCGCGGCTCCGCGTTGCTGTTTTCTTCGAATTAAGGTTAAACAGAAACGGTTGTTGAACATCAGCAAAAGAAATAACGGGGCGGTCATTACCCCGTTTTGTGTCCGGACACCTAATCTTGATCCGTCATTTTTCTGAGACGTTAATTCGATAATATGCAAGTAGTTAAAGGCGATTAGACGTCGGATTTCCAGGATAATTCAGGTCACTGGACGTGAACGGAAAAAATGTCCTTCCGGACGACCTTTACGCCCCGTTTCCGAAGGTTTTGTCGCAGCGCCGCGTTGTGGTAATTTTTACATCAAGGCTAATAGGTGGAAAAATTCGACGACAAGCAATGAAATGTATCAATTCACAGATGTGTCTTTATCTCAAAGACCTCCTCTGTAATAGCGGGAGGAATGGGGTCTCCGTGGGCTTCGAGACTCGAGATGTAGAGCTCCATCGCTTCCTGGACATTAGCCAAAGCTTCGTCTCGAGTAGGCCCTTGTGAAATGCACCCTGGCAATGTGGGCACTTCCGCCACAAAAACGCCGTCTTCATCCTGCTCAATATGTACCCGGAATTTGATATTGCTCACATCGCTGTCCTCGAAGGTCGTTTCGTCGTAACAAAATCATTCCCGAAGAAAGATAGCGATTCTCCCGCGCCGCTGCAATTGGAATCGCACTTTGAAGGGGTCTTCTCAGTGCGTGGTTAGCCGACCGGCGTGGTCCCGCTTTGCTAATCCGATCAGGAAACAGCGTCAGGTACTGCCCCAGCTCTCAACCAGGTCCCGGTCCGCGCCCCCCTTGACCAACACGGGTATCAGGTCCGGGTGTTTCTGCCGCACGGCCGTATCGCACAACAGCCGCGTATACGGCTTCACGAGGGCGCCTTCTCCAATCAGCCATCGGGCGAGTTGCTGGTGGCCTCCCGCCACGGCGTAGTGCAGAGGTGCCACGCGCCAGACGGTGTCGTCCTCCTGTTCCCTGGTCAACAGACCCGGATCGGCTTTCAGGAGGTGTCGAACCCGGTCCGTGTCACCGAGATAGCAGGCCGAATAGATATCCAGTACGGTACCCGCCTTTTCCAGCATCCGGGCGAGTTCCATCCGGCGATAGCGACGCGCAATACAGTAGGGCTTCAGGAGCACCGTGATCTCCGCCCGGAGCCGCCCCGGGATATTGGGATCGGCTCCCTCGCGCAGCAGGAACCGCACGACGTTGACCCGATTGCCGCGCGTTGCTTCCCAAAGAAACGTCCGGTTGTGCCCGCCGCTCTTGGCCTGCAGGAGCGTCGGATCCTGTCTCAGATACCGTTTCACGGCCCTCAAATCGCCGCGCCGTACCTCCTTTAATATCTTGTCGATGCCGAAGCGGCCGCTGTGGCCCGCGCGCGGCTTCGTTTCATTTCCCCATCCGTTGTCGTCCGACGGCATTACTCATCGTCCTTTTACAGTCTGAAACGGAGCTTGATAACTGCGGAGATTTCCCGGAGAGCGAAATTCCGGTGGCTGCTGTTCGAAGGCCCGAATGCGCCGCGCCCGTCGCCGTCGAATTGGCGACCTGCACGAAAGTCGTCCGAATGTTCAGACGGTTTTTCGCAATTCAGCATTCAGCCGCTCCAGGCTCTCTCGAGGCCATGTCTCGTTCCTGTCATATCCTTGTTCAAACTGAGGAACGTAGGCCGGCAGATCAATCCAGGCGTGCTTTTCCTTTGTCCAGATGTGCGCATTTATGTCCAGAACTCTCGGGTCGTCCAGCGTTTGCGACCTCAATAACGCCGTGCATGGGTGATGCGTCGCAGTACTGTAGATCACGTCCTCGCACGACTGGCAGATGAACGTCGTTCGGTTCGCTGTGACAGGCTTCGAGACGAACTCTCCCTTGTCGCACGTTACATCGGTTTCCAACACAATGATGGTAATTCCAAATGCCGAGCCGGAAGCCTTTTGACAGTCCACGCAATGACACGCATGCACAAAGAGAGGCGCATTCAGAAGTCTGTAACGCACCTCTCCGCACCGGCAGCCACCGGAATACATACGGTTCCCGTTCACCATATCAACCGAAGGACTAAGGTTAATTATCCGAAAAAATCCATCGTTTCGTTGTGTAACAAGCTGTATTTAAATGGATTAAACGATGCATAATACGACAATCCATGAATAAATGCGGAATCTGATTGGTCCGGATAATATTTCATGCGCTACAGGGGTGTGGATTCACCACAATGTCCAGGACACCGGAGCATTTCTCCTGCTCCTGGCTCTTTCCTGCATCAGGTTTTGATCCTGCACTTGGTTTCCGATCCTGTTAATCCTGCAAAACCTGATCGGTTTGGGTTCTTATCCTGTCTATCCTGTCCATCCATGTAAGTTTGGGTCTTTGAATTGTAGAAACCCAGGTATCACCCCAACCGTTTGACCAAGCCGTAATCCAACACCTGCCGCACACGATATCCGGCGCCGAAATAGATCTCCTGCGCCGGATTGTTCAGCCCCGTATGGAGCGTATTGCGCGCCACACCGCGCTTTTTGAACTCCGCACACATCAGATTGAACAGGACCGTACCGATCTTGCCGCGACGGTAGTCCGGATGCGTGCCGATTCCCGTGAAGCCGCCGCTTCCATCCCGGCCCACCCGGACCGGTCCGGCGAATCCCACCACTGCGGGCCCGTCCGTCGCAATGAAAACGGGATACGGGGGAACTCCGTCCAGGCATGACTTTACAGAAGCCTCCCAGCCACCGGGGAACAATGCCTCCATAAACGCGCACAGCGCCTCCCGGTGCCGGGCATCGCACAGCCCGAACAGGATGCCTCTGGACCGGTTATTCTCGATAGCGCCCAGGATCTCCTCGCGAAGTTCAAATTCGGCAAACGTCGTTTCCATAAACAGACTCACGGAACCGCGGTTGCGGAATCCCTGATTCAGGAAAAACGTATAGGCCGGCGTCTTCATATCGACGCCGGTCGCGAACGTAATCGGGTTTCCCTTGTAACCGATCCGCATTTCCGTACATCCACGTCCCGCCAGAAATTCTCCCGCGGCATCCAGGAGCCTGCCCCCAAACCCTTTTCGCCGAAAATCCGAATCCACCATCAACACGCTCAGATAGCCCGTCTCTCCGGTCAGGGGCGCAACCGCTAGAGCAAACCCGGCAACCCTGGTGTCCACCCGTGCAATTAACGCTCCCTTCCCGTCATAATCCGGATGGGCCAGTACTCGCTGCCGGAATCCCGCTTCATCCATCCGGAAATCGTACTTCCGGCCCGCAAATGCCCGCTGCCAGAGATCAATCACCGGCAACAGGTCTCCATCCCTCCAGGATGAAATCGAAAATTTGTCCATAACGACAATCCACCATTCTACTTAACTGCCGGGAAGGAACGCGACGGCTTCGATCTCCACCAGGTAATCCGGATGGGCGAGGCCGCTGACGAACAGCAGCGTGTTCGGGGGAAATGCGTCCGTGAAGAAGCGGTTGCGGACGTGGCGAAACGCCTCCAGGTGAGCGCGGTCGGTCAGGTATGTGGTCAATTTGACGATGTCGTCCAGACTGCCTCCGAGTTCCTCGAGGATGGCCTGAAGATTCGCGTAGACCTGCTGCGTCTGCGCCTCGATGTCGCCTCGCCCTATCAGGTTGCCGCCCGGATCCAGGGCGATCTGACCGGCAATGTAACAGGTGTCGCCGGCCTTCACGACGTGCGAGTACCCCACACCCGCCGTCGAGTGGACACTTCCCGGATGTATGATCTCACGCGCCATCGATCCCCACCTCCTATGTCCTAAGTTGAGTTCAGCTTCGCAGGCTTCGTGCTCCCTGGCACGAACTCTTGTACGGGCCCAGGAACCGATCCTCACGACCTTCCGGATAATCTTGCACCAATCCAAGCCATCGGCATATAAGCGCCAACCAGGTCCACGACATTGAACAGGACCGGGCCACCTATCATGATGACATTGGCGATTCCTCCGATCAGGAACAGCCCGCCTACCACCATCGCCACTGCCATCCTGCAGCTTGCGGCGATGAGCGCGGCCAGCCAGGCACCCACAAGGGTCCCGAGCGCATGCGCCAGGAACGGGAAAATGAAATGTCTGAACTCGAACAGGTGCATGGAAGACTTGATGGATTTCACGTCGGTCACGTCGACGGCATCGGGAGGTGGAATGACATAAGGCCCTATCGTAACCAGAAGCATATTGGCGATACTGCCGACAACAACTCCCACGATGACTGCCAGGACGTTCTTCAGTTTGGACTTCATGGTTCACCTCGCGAGTTTAGACTTCGATTGGCGGGCGCCCACAAGGGACGCCCCTACAATGTCAGGTGAGTCGACCGCGTCCAGGATCGCCCGAAGCACCATTTCAGGCCCGCCTACAATCCATCCGACTGCCTTGACGGAAGCATGCAACATCACCGTGTCGCCCGAGACAAGCCCCAGGCTCGACAGATCAGACACCAATCTGCTTCGCGTAATCACGGGCAGGGCTGTTTTGACCACACTATCCGCCTTCTGTTTCCCTGGACAATAGACAGAGGTATGAAAGGAACCTATGACCTCTGAAGAGTAACTTCACAGAATGGCTTCCCGCATGGGCTCGCAATATACGTCGTGGAAACGTGCCTGAACCCACCGTTCTGGTCTGCGATATACTTGAATGCGCCTGGCGTGTGAAGCGACATGATCGGCAGGACTGCCTCGAGAGAAGCCACCCCCGAACTCGCCATCTTTCCCTGCTCCGATTGTTGCTGCAAAAGTGCTACCAGATGTCCCTTTGGGGTGAGATGCGCGGCAATAGCTGCCAGGGTCGTCCCCAAATCCACGTATTCGAAAAACAAGGCGCCATAAGCCAAATCGAAACGGCCTGGTTCACTGAAGTCTTCCGGATAACTGCATTCCTTCGTCCGCAATGCTGTAAGCATCTCAAAGCGTCTGCGAAGATATGCCAGATATTCGGGATTAACATCCACAGCCAGAATCTTGCTCAACTGCGACGCTCGAGAGCTCTCCAACCCATTTCCTATACCCGCTCCCAGATACAGAAGCGAATCGGGGTCAAACCGTTCAAGGCAATCCTCAAAATGCTTCCGAATCATCTCACCCTGCCGGACCGTATCATGTTCCATGTGAATCTTATAGTCAGCAACTGGAACATTCAGCCAGGGATTGATCACAGTTCAACCCGATTATCGTTTGTAAAGAATACCTGAGCCCACCAACTATCGAAATATCCAAATCCGAATGGATTGCCATTGCGCCAGAGTTGTTTAACGTTACGCCGGTTTGCGAACCTGGGAACACGCGGCCCAATTTCAGGCGCACGATGCCGTTTCCAGGTCGCGAGACGCTTTCAGCAATGCCTCTTGAATGTTTAGAAATTCAAGATACCCGGGTGGCATTGGAAATCTGGCACTGTCAAACGGCTGAAATGGATCGACGATCTTCTGCCTTGCAAATGCGTAGAGAGCCTTCTGGTGGTCGTTCGCCTCAGAAGCCCGGTCGAAGGGAATACCGCAATGATTACGCCACAGTCGAGGATCAACGACATCAACCATCGCCTGAATTCGTGAGTCTCGATTACCAAACTTCGAGTTCAGGTAATTGGACAATCTCTCGGCCTGCTCACGCGGTGCTCGCATGATATCTTCGTACCCAATAAAAAGCCGGTGCGCCGCGTATTCGGTGTCGCGCAGGATCAGCGTCATCATGTGCTGCCAACGCAGCAGATTCATCGCCACGAAAGAGACGCGAATTTTCGCATTTTGCGGCAATATGAACTTCTGCCACGAGATTGCGACGTCGAGAGGATTGCGAATCGTGATGACATATACAGCCTCTCCCCAAATCTGTTTCCAAACAGGCAAGAAATGGGCGAGCGCCGGGTCCTTCCAGAACCAGGGACCATCGTTCTGCATTTCTGACATCAGTTCACGTGCTTTACGCCTATACCCCTGATCAGTGGCTTTGTATTCCATTCGTTGCTGGAAGTCAGTCTCCCACCACGTCGCCCCGGAAGCAAAATCCCCTAAATCGGCCAGAAAATCCCATAACGGCAGGTATTCCCAATATCCTCTGGGCGCATGTTCATCAGCAGCGTGCAACTTTTCGGAAGCGCCCGCATACGCACCCCAGGCATGCACCATCTCAGCAACCACAGATGTCCCGCTGCGCTCTACGCCAAGTACGATAATAGGTTGGCATTCAGAGCGGTTCATTTCGAGTGCCCTTTGATACTTCCGTCAACGACGCATTACGTTTGGCCGCGCCCGAATCGAGACGTGGTGACGCGCAGGCGTCACGGGGCTGAAGCCGGGAACGAGCGTGCCTGCTGAGGTCAGGGTCCTCAGACCGCAGTCAGCAAGATAGGCCGACCATCGGTAATGACAACAGTATGCTCATAGTGAGCCGAGAGAGATCCGTTTGAGGTTTTCATTGTCCAACCGTCGCTGTCTTCAACGGCCCGGGCCGGGTTCTCGGCAATCAATGGCTCGATCGTGATCACAAGACCATTCGTAAGCGGCGTCGAATCGAGCGGATTATAGGTGTTGGCAACGATGGGGTCTTCATGGATAACGCGACCTACTCCATGCCCGGTAAGCTCACTGACAACCCGGAATCCTTGTTGCGTCACTTCTTGCTCTACGGCATAGCCGATGCAATTGATCGGTTTGCCTGCACGAGCTACGGCCACCGCCCTCTCGAACGCCGTGCGGGCGCATCGGCACAATCTGGCGGCTTTCGCGGAGCATGGAGGTATCGGGATGGTTATTGCTGCATCTGCAATGTATCCCTTCAGTTCCGCGGTGACATCCAGGCTTACAATGTCACCCTTTTCGAGCACTCGATCACCCGGAATACCGTGGACGATCTCGTCATTGACGCTGATAAGATTGACGCCGGGAAAACCGTAAAACAGCCGGGGTGCGGACGTTGCGCCGTACCGGTTGAGCACCGACTCGCCAGCGCGATCGACGTCCGCAGTGGTTACTCCGGCGCGAACGAAACACGCCATTTCCCTCAACGTGGCGGCAACCACCTGCCCGGCCTTCGCAAGGCCTTCGAAATCCTCAGGACATTCTATCGACAACGACCTGCTCCCTTTGATGGGGATAACTCTCAATAGTGACCGGTTTGAAGCAATAATGCGGCTTATTGTGGCCGACAGCAATCCTTCGCCTGTAAACACAGCCCTACAGGTCATAGCCGTCGGTGACTCAGGCGCGCATTCGATTGAGGCAATCCTCATAAGCGTCAAAGCGCTCGCCTTCCCGTTCCTCGGGATCGACCTTCTTGAGGAACAACGCGCTGCCGGGCTTTTTGCCGGTGAATTCGCGGTGACTCTTGATGTGTGCCGGGTTTTCACCGCTCCATTTGACTTCGCCGTCCTGCAGATACACGAAGTTTCCTCCGTGTTCGTCGATCATCGCCTGCATCCGATCGCGATAGAACAGTCCCTGTTCGCAAGCCGTTTCCCTTACCGTGGCCATGATTTCGGGCGGATCTTCCTCGACGGAGTCAAATTCGTTCAATGGACCCTCGACCTCACTCTTGAAGTCAATTTCGTCAAGATCGACCGTTCCGAATCCGCTCTGCGCGGCCACGAGGAGATGGTTGCGGTCGCGACGGAATGGCGGCGTGGGCCAATCGGAAGTGGGATCGTGCCCCATCAGGCTCGTGCCGACGGCATCGGTGGCGATGATCTGGTCGCCCGAGATGAGGGCGTTGCACACGCGGCCCTCGCCGTCCCATTCACGACCCCATTGACCTGTCGTGGCGTCGATGATATTGAGGCACGGGTTGGTAATACGCGCCAGATCGGGCAGCACGTAGGACAGCCGGATTGCGTGGTGGAAGTAGGTGCGCACGCGACCCTCCGGCGGAATCGTGGGCGTGAGGCCAAAGAGGTTCTTGGTGCAAAGTGTGACGCCCATGAACAGGTGGTTCTTCAACTTGGCGACGGAAACGACCTCATCCGCTTCGCTGAAGCACCGGCTGAGCGTATAGCGCTGGAACATGCAGCCGCCGCCCGGTACGTCATACTCGGCGAAGGGAGGATAATTCGACTCCGCGTGCTCGACGTCAAATTCCTCGAGCAGCGGAAGGTAGTTGAAGTAGTCCGTCGCGGCCCCGGACGCGTCCCGGCAGAATGTGTCGGCGGCGACAAGGTCCGCGGACGTCCGCTCGCGCAGGAGCCGAAGGACGGCGCGGAAGACGGCATCGTCGACAAGCTCTCGACGGCGGCCCTTGAATCGAGCCACGTTCGTATGCCCCATGTTGAACTTGAACGCAATGCGCCCCGCTCTCTCAAGCTTCTCCCAGGAACGCGCAAGCGGGGCGGTGGCCCGAACCAGGTTCTCATAGACCTCTTCGTCGGAGGCCCGGTGATCGCAATGGACTGCACGAACGCTGAATTTATGGTTCATTTCTATACTCTCCTTGTGTGAACGGCGGTTCCGGGGTCGGTCCATCAGACGATGGGTTGCCCGAATGTTTCAACAGGCTGGGACAGTCGCGGCGTCTCGTGCGATGGCGGAATGCCGGCAGGGTAGCTCATCCGGCAAATTCCAAACCGATGTGTAATGAGATATGTTCCTTCAACTTCAATTGCCATCCATTTCCTGAGATAGATCCACGAGCAACGACAATTCTGTCACCGACCTTCGAACCCACGTGTCTCGCTTGAATTGACGGTGATATGCATCAATTTCGCGCAAAGACTCGTTGGCCACACGCTGTGCCCGCTCCATATTCTCCGAGCGAATGTAGGAAAGCAGGTAGTCGTCACCGTTCAAGGAGAAAAGAAACCAGGACTCAATGTCCACTCCTTCATCGCGTAGTGTCGCCAATGCTTCGTCTTTGCGCGCATTGATTGTACTTGCCCATTCCGACACCCGTTCGCCGGAGTCTTTCTTAAGCTTTATCAGGTACGCCTTCACGTCCATGGTCGCTCCGGTTATTTGTCCAGACTGTATGCTACTTCAGTTGACGTTTCTGTCAGCCGTATGCCGGCCTCCGGCGTGCCAGGTTGGGTAATGAGGAGCAGCCGGCTTTCCTTCGTGATATAGGCGTAAGCTCTTTGACGGTTTTCATTGGAGTGGGGATCGGAGAAACCCGTGTCTCACGTGTCCTGTAACATTCTCGGCACCCCCGTTGCCGGAGGTGCCGTGTCAACCGATATATAGGCTTGTCGGATCACCTGAGATTTAAGTGCCAACCATTACCTCTTTTTTCATTCATCTCCTGCTAGTGCTTCTGACCAACGCCTGGCCATTGCCCTCAATTCTTCCTCATGGTCGGGCCAATCGTGAAGCGTGGCTGGATCAAAGTCAGCACCATTGGGCCAGACGAGTGTATGGACCTCGGAATCGATACGCACCTGATTAAAGAGCACTTCATCCATCAGAGGTCCGAACAACTCGCCCTCGAGAACCGGACGAAAATCGATTTCCTGTGTCGTTTTATCGTTGAATCTGACATTGATCCGATGAGGCCCGACAATCTCAAATTCAATGACTTCATAGATCGAATGACTCATTCCATTCTCCCTTAATGTAGCGGATCGATCGGCAAGGGCGGATGCCCGGATTGGAGCCGATCCCAATCTACAAGTAGCTCAATCTGGTGTAACTCCGCCCAGGCTTCGACGAATCGTCGTTGCCGGCGTGGCAAAGTCCCTGCGATCAATTCAACAGTATCCACAGCGTAAACGGCCACTTCATCTTGATAGTAGGCGTGAAAATGAGGCCGATGGTGCTGTGTTCTCGGTTCGGCAAACATGCGAATGATGATTCCGAAAAACCGAGAAATCTCAGGCACTTGTCTTCCTTGCGATATGGATTCTGTCGACATAATCCCGCAGGAAGTATACCGAATTCTGCGAGGGTAGGCAAAACCCGAATTTGGAGAGGTGGGCGTCTGCTGTTGCACATGCGAGCTTGACCAATAAGCCCGTCAAATCTCCATGTTGGCGAGCGTCCTCAAAGACTGCGAAACCGCGAAGAAAGTTAGGCGAGGGGGCTGTTGCCTCGAATCCGCGGACACGGTGCTACCTGTGTACGCTACTTCGGTTGGGGGACGGTATGCATCGGGTTGGCTGATTCTCGCCTTTCAGGCTATGCCTTCGATTGCAGCCTCGCCCAGGCGAATCGCCGCATCGGGAAGCGCGAGTATTCGGTCTTCCAGTCCCCAGGTTCTCCGGTTCGACGACGTCGGCCCCCACTTCCGGTGGAGCTAGCAGAGGCGTTTGGCATAATAGTCGGCGAAGATGAGCGGGAGTGCGGCCCGTTCATCATCTGTGGGAGGCCGGATCGAGAAGTACCCCTTAACGAACTGCTGCATTTCCTCATCGGTAAGCTGTCGACCCACGGTCCCCATCAGCCATTGCATCCGGACCATCACGACGTCCTCGAGCGCCGGAGCGACGTGAGCTGAATTGAAGTCGGTGAAACGGACTTCGCCTGATGGCGAAGAAATCGTGTTCCAGCTTCGCACGTCTCCACGACAGAAGAGCCACCGGACGTCCATCTTTTTAGGTGTGTCATTCAACTGTGCTCGAAGCCGAGCGACAGCGTCCGCCATGTCCGAGGAAAACGTCGTCCTCTCGCAATATTCCAGAGCCTCGGAGATGTACGGCCGCACATCTCCGACTTCTGATCTGCAGGCTGGAAAGTCTTCGCTCGCATCGTGAACCCGTGCGAGCGCCACCCCCACGTCGCGGAGCGTGTCGACGCGGTCTGCGACCTCTCCCTCCAGGAAGCCCTCGACCGAAATCACCAGGTCTCGAACGGACTTGCATAAGCTTCCGTCCGTGGTTGGCCGGATGTCAGGACAGGGCGCGCCGCGATCGGAAAGGTGTCGCACGAACGCCGCGATGGTTTCGGGATGGGTCGCACAGTCCCACCCCGGATTCACGCGGAACACAACGCGTCCGTCCCGCAAGCTGTCGCAAAAGAAGACGCACCGCGAATTCGCCCTGCGGACGCGGGTTACTTCCAAGTCCCAGAATCGCTTGCAGAGATCCACGATCTCCCTCTGATCAGGCAGCGGGCCCGTTTTATCTCTAGTTCTGGGATAACGTGTTTCCACTTGCTCTCTTAGCTCAGGGCCGGTCGTATCTGCACGTAGCTGGTGACGTTATGGCTGTTCTGCGAACCTGACGAAGCCAGCTTGGGGCGAGGGGTGGATACCTCGAGCCGCAGACAGCCAGTTCTACGCTTGCGGCATGGCCCCTTTCATACGAAGCATAAGAACGGACTAACTCGAGGCCCACACCGAAAACACTCGATTTTGTACTTCCTGAATCTGGTCTTTCAGTCAGCCAGAGCTCAATTTACCGTCATGAATCGATGGCATGAAGATTGTACCGGTCAAATAGCATCCTGGTCTTCGGATTCCTCATCGCCCCGAGTACAGAGATTCCGACAACCTCTCCTCCCAGGCGTTCGATCAATCTGACGAGAGCCTTCGCCTGAGCCCCGGTTTCTATCACATCATCGACGACCAGAATTCGATCACCCTCAGAAACAAGACTGCGATTCACCTCCAGTGCCTTCTTCGTTCCTGTATAGTCAACAAAGGAAATCTGAGCCACATATCGACGAAGCGTAGGAAGGGCGCCTCCCGTCCTTATCGGTATAAATCCCTTTCCCAGTTTGAGTGCCACCGCGCTGCCTAGGACGAAGCCCAATGCTTCTGGACTCGCAACCTTTTCGAACTGCACCCCCACAAATGGTCTGGCCAAATCGGTCACCAGATGCTTTAACACGGCGGGACTATTGCAAAGGGGCGTTAGATCGACCTTGTTTCCCCGAACCCTACGACCTATATGGCCCTTGTAGTAGCTCCAATCCATTGTTCACGCCGTTCCTGAGCAGGAAGCTTGTCGATAATTCAGATTGTCGGCGGGACACTTTACTGACCACACTATCTGGTTGGTCTACCTGCATGCCTGGACACAAGACGCGCGATTGACGCTTCCAGTGTACCCTTTGACTTACAATGTCTAATTGCACTAAGAACCCTGAGACGCGTAAATTCTGTATTCTCTTCAATCACTATTTAAAATAAATCCAAGCAGCTTCGCTTCTGTGAAACTGAGCCCAATCACAGTTCGCGTAGCGTGGCATATCATGCATATAGAAATCTCTTTCTGCATAGATAACACCACTATCCCTCTTCGTGTATCGAATATCTACCTGCTGAGATTCAAGATAGGTTGTTACCGCATCCCAGACCAGCGCCTTTGGAGTCTTTTTGAAATCCTGCCGCAATTCGAAATCATAAAGCTGGGAATACGCAGAGCAACTTACCAACAATAAACAGAAAATTACACCGAAAGATCGCACAATAGGTCACCCATGTTAGAGTTCTCCGTACCTACGCACCCGAGCAGCGGGCCCGTTTCATCTCTGGATCTGGGATAGCTGCCAAGCCAGTCTCCCGTCACGAATTCAAACGACCAGTTGTCTGTGTTCAGCACACCCATGCACCCCTCGTGGACTGCCGGCTTTTGTGATCGCCGCGCATCGCTGACGACACTTGCGACCTGCACGCACATTGTGTCATACACCCGGCGTGGTGCGACGGGGTGGTGGAAATGGCCATACACATGAAATGCAGGTTTTCGTTTCTTCAGGAAGCTCAGCATCGCATCGGGACCCGGCGCCAGGCCTTCGGATTCGGCGCCGACTCCGAATCCTCCTTCGTGGGAGACCAGGACTTCGACGACATCCCCTGAACGAGAATCGAGCCCGCCGGGATCCCCTGCTTCACAGAATCCAACCCGTACGTCCCGATCGTGATGGACGAATCCGTCGGGAACGGACTCGAAGATACCGTGCGGATCGATGGGTTGGGGATGTCCAGGTCCTTCTTCATCTAAAGTTCGAAGCGCTGCGAATTCGTCGTGGTTCCCCGCCGTAACCAGAATGGGCCGAGTCAGATACTCACGGATCCTGGCAGGGAGAGTGGCTTCAACACTATCCAGCAGGATCAGCTTAGCCAGGTCATAGACGGCAGGATCCCACTTCTCGAACCTGTCGTATGGCACGTCTCCAGTCCTGGGTTCCGGCAAAACCCCCAGGTCACCTACCTGCACCACGAGATCAAACGGTCTTCTCCTTTCGGATTGCCAAACCAGCAGGACTGACAGGGCGTGACAAACCCGCCCGTGTACATCACCGATGAATGCAATCTCCATGGCGTTCTCGTTCCATTCAGCTTGCGCCTGACGTTTCCGCGGGCTACGAGACTGCGAAGAGAGTTGGGCGAAAGGCCCTTTGCCTTGAATTCGAGTACACCTTATTGCCTGTGTGCGATGCTTCGGTGGGGGAAAAGGTAAGCATCGGGTCGGCTGATCGCGCGCCCCGCGCGAAGTGGTACATGTCGTGCGACGCTATTGGTCCAGCCGTTTGTAGAAGAACACCTCTCCCAATTCATCGTCAAAGGGAATTCCCTCCAGATTCCCACAGCGTTCGAAGCCTACATGCCTGTGCCAGGTTTGAGGTTCATGCTCGTTGACAGCACATGAACTCAGCAGAACCGTCTCGTCTCGTTCCCTCAAGAGACGCTCCAGAAATCCCAGGAACGCCCTCCCTACACCCTTGCCTTGGTATTCCTTATTCACGACGATTGAGCTGATATAAGGGATCCCGCCCTGTTGACCTGGCCACAAATACGAAAGGTGCAACGCGCCTGCCAATCCGCCACCAGACTCAGCCACGAACAATTCACTCAGACCGGGAATCTGATGAGCGGGGTAATTGGAGTCCAGCTTTAGTGTATACCTGCACCAGTCCAAATCGGAATCGGTGGCCGGTCGTATGGGGATCTCATTCAATGTTGGAGTGCTCCCGATATTGCATACCTTACGCCCTACCTTTTGTTCTGTGTGGGAAACCGGTTGCCCGAAATCAGCTGCCAAGTCGCACGTAAGTCCGGAACCACGAGCGCCCCCTCGTCGTCTCCCGGGCCAACCCTCACAGGATCTCCTTGCCGAAGTCGGCGTAGGTCCCTGCGGCGGAAAGCCTGATCGGGGCGTTGATTCCATCCAGCTCGGTGGCCACGGAATCCAGTGCTGCGAAATCGGGGACGGTCCACACGGCCAGCCCGCCGGGTTCGGGCGCCAGCATCCCGATTCTCTGGACGAGGAGATTGAGGGTGAACTCAGGATGCTGTTTTGCACGGCTCTCGTAGAAGCCCCTGACCGTATCCGCGGTGTCGCGGGAAGCGAAAAACTCGGCGTAGTAGGCGCCGTTGCGGGCCGGGACCGGTTCGAGCAGCGGAGTGTAGCACCCGGCCGCGTCGATCCGCGCGACCTGAAAGAACGGCTGTTCCAGGTCGTCCGCCTCGCCGCTTCGAAAGATCCGGTCCCACGCGTCGATCCTGTCAAGGCCGGCGTTCCGCGTGTGCCAGACCGTCATATAGCCCGGATCGGGCCCCAATCGCCACGTGCGGCCGACGGACAGAACCAACTCGTCCTCATACCCGCTGTCCCACCCCTCCTGGCCCTGTGCGGCCTGCGAGCGAAACGTCTCCGGATCGACGCCCGGCAGACGGCTGATGTACTCGATGTAAACAAGGCCCATCGCGTGTGTTGTCCTGTTGCCTCACGGCCTGGCCACAGGGACCTCTTTCCCGGTCGCCGCCGAGGCATAGAGCGCGTCCATGAGCCGCTGAATTCGCACGATCTCCGTACCCGATACGGGAGAAGCCTCACCCTGGCGGACGGCACGCAGGAATTCGACGATCAGCGGCCTCATATCGTAGTCGGCGGGCTTCAAGGCGGGGGTCTCCTCACGCCACGATCGTCCGTCGTCGGTCCAGATTTGAAGTGGCGAAATAGACGCTGCACCGCGGTCGCCGAGAAGGGTCCAGCCTTCGTGTCTGTCAGACGGCGCCTGAAGAAAATTCGCTTCCACAGTCAGGATGGTATTGCCGGACAGCCGAATAAAGGCCGCGCCGTAGTCCTCGAAATCCGGATCGAGCGACGCCGGATCGACGTCGTCTCGTATGGTTCCGGCCGCAATCGGGTAACTGGAGACCCGCTGATGGCAGAATGCGCTGGCGGTCAGCGGTTCAAGGTTGCCAAGCAGCCAGAGCACGAGGTCGAGGTTGTGGATCGTCCAGTGCGCGAGAGCGCCGCCGCCGCACGATCCACGCGACCGGTGCGCCATCGCCGGCAGTCCTCGGGCACACCCACCCCACGTTCGAACCGCGTGTACGTGACCGAGTACGCCGTCCGCGATCCGGTCTCTCAGGTACCGGGACTCGGCCCAGGTCCGGTATTGGAAGCAGATGCTCAGCAGTCGATCGTTTGTTTCGGCGGCATGGATCATGTCCCGTGCCTCGTCCGAATTCATCGCAACGGGCTTTTCGCACAGGACGTGACATCCCGCCTCAAGGCACATCACCGCGAGGGCTCGATGACTCGAGGGTAGCGTCGCAATGCTCACGACGTCGGGCCGGGTCCTTTCGAGCATCTCTTCCGCATCCAGAAATCCGGCGACGTCAAACTGCTTTCCGGCCCACGCCACCCGTTCTGGTTCCAGATCGCACACGCCTACAAGCGAACAGACTCCGGCATCTTCCGCCTCCTTGTAGGCCGGCAGATGTTGCGTGGTTGCGATCTGGCCGCACCCGATCACGGCGACTTTAGTCATGAGCCCCTCGCAGCAGGAGGATAAACTTCACGCCGGATCGCAACACCGATGCGTTGTGCGCCATCACTCGGGCGTTCGACCCGCCCATCGTCAACGACTCGACGATTCATTGAGCCGCGCCAGTCACGTCGAAGCTCTCAATGGGACGAACGTTTAGCGCACATCATTGATGATTGTCTTGGGTTATTGATCATTTACTTCCTGTATACGACACCTACCGGGCGTGTTGATGAAAATTATCATCAGACGGCAAAGGGCGCCTTGGTTGGTTTGCGACGTGGAAATGACACGGGCTTGCGGGACAATCGGGCTTGCCGCTTTTGAATATCTTCAAAAATAGCATCAATATCGTAATCAAACTTAGCCGCGTATTGCTCACGGAGCTTCCGTGTTTCTTCCACTATCGGATCTTTCCACATAACTCAACCCTCCATCAGTTCCTGAGGTGTGCAGATGATAGGCGGTGCAAAACCTTGTTGAAAACAGATCTCTTCTATCCGCGGTCTCAAGGCCGCATTTGCAATGTGCATGCAATTCCACGTGAGCAGATATTCCATGCCGTGCACCGCTGCAACTGCGATATGGTAGGCATCCATTTCAGCTGTGTCCGGAATCGGTCCTTCAAGAACCAGTTTTCTGGCAAGTTCCCTGACTGCTTCGGTCACCGCAAGCTTTGGTAAAGCTTCAATGGCATCCAGACGTCTCTGCGCAAACTCAGGATCTCCAAGGCTCGCTTCTGCGGAAATCAGTTCGGAAACAAAGAGATCGAAATCGGGCCGACGTGTGTCCCACCACTCAATGGTTGTACTCTGATTTGCCGCAACCCTGAGGTCGTTGCTTAAACGTGCGGCCAGATAACTGAGCATCGATGTTTCTATGTAGACCTTTGGCTTCACTGGTTACTCCAGTTTGCATATTTGATTACCTACTGATTGTGTAAGAAGGACTCAATCAATCTCAGTCCTGAAAAATACCTGAAAAAATCCAGGATGAGGCCATAATTCTTGTGTGCGATCATTTTGGGTGGCGCGTTGAGGTTTTCGCGCTGCTTGCATTTAACGGCGCGCCGGTTTGCGAACCGAGAAGGGAGTTGCCGAAGGCCAGGGCTCAGTTGCCCAAGACGTGCTACATTAAGCAGATATCGGCGGCTATGCGAAGCCCCGGTCAAATCTCCCAACCTGACTGATATGTACGGCCTTTGAGGCGTTGGGCAAGTTCGACAAATACTGTCAACGACTTCCTCACTCGTGAAGTTGACGCCTGGTCCAGTTTATTGTCCGACGTCCAGTTTGCTTCGTGCACGTATACATTGTAAGGACTCACGATGCATTTGAAGTCGAGAATCATCGAGACGGCCAGCGACGTAAACGCCATATAGCTGTGCGGCACACCACCCGAATTGACAAACATCACTACCTTGTCATAGAAGGCGCCTCTGAGCGATCCGCCTGGTGGCGTAGAGCCAATATACTCGACGAATTTCTTGAGCTCGGAGCAACAGGCCCAGTTGTAGACCGGACTGGCCAATATTACCGCATCAGATGCCGAAACGATCCTGTGGCACGATTGGTACACCTCAGACGAATAGATCTCGTCGTCGTCGAAATTCGGCGGATCAAGCTGACAAAGATCGATGAAATCAACCTGGATGCCCCTGTCTTCCAGCGCGGTCCGACACATAATGGCCAGCACCCTGCTTCGACTATCGGCCTTGAGACTGCTGCTGACGACCGAAATCCTCATCTGGAACTTTCCTCAAAGTCGGCACGCATCTGGCGCCCGGCTTCCCACCGGAATCCGAACACCGAAACCTGACGAGGGGCAGCTGCGGGATATGGCGAAACAGACGCGCCAGCGCGCAACAAAAGGATTGCACTACTCGATTGCGTTCATTGACGCTGCCAGCAAGTCAATCTTGTCGTCGTAGTTGGCAACGAGTTCCGGAAGTGAACTGACGTCGGCCCAAAAGAACTCGAATGGATGGATGACGGTTCCGTCCTCCGCATGTTCTCCGTGGCGCCATGTTTCTTCCGTCGGCCCTTCCACAGACAGATGAAAGAACCAGCGAAACTGCAGTTCATCGCTGCCGCAGTCCCGCATGTCCCGGGTATCCCGGCCCAGGAACCGTTCAAATCTCAGCCCGGTTAATCCGGTCTCTTCCCTTGCTTCACGCATCACCGCATCCCGAGGACTCTCTCCGGGCTCAATCGTCCCAGCAGGCACCTGAATACCGGCCTCGGGCGCCACGGGTTGCGTAAAGAGGAGCAGCCGGCTCCCGTTGGTGATATAGGCGTAGGCTCTGTGGCGCGTCTTCATTGGAGTAGGGGTTGGCTAGACCCTGGTCCCATATGGGCTACAAGATACTCGGCACCCCGAAGCCGGAGGTGCCGTATAAACCGATGTGGAGTTCTGCCGGACCATAGTAAAATTCAAGACGCAATGAACACGCGAAGCGCGGACTGCGCAGTTACAGGACGCGTGCACTACTTGCGGGCATCCGTCCATCCCATCTCTCTGCGTTGTTTGGTGCACGGCTTGTCGCAGTGCACTCACTGCGCGCGTACTCGTCCTGCCTCTTCACGGAGCTGACGTCAACCGACTGGGTTTTTGATTCAAGCTGAGTGCTGAAAGCTGACGGCTGATAGCAGTCTTCGATGCTCCCGGTCGGTCGAATCCCGGCAGTCAATCCCGGAGGCAGCACTAGGGCCACTTGTAGTGGCGTATCTTCGGATCGCGGTATTTCGCTCGAGTGTCCCACCACATTGCAATGCCGATCCCTCCCCCGTCGTAGCTGGCATCGGTCACCTGGTTGACGAGTTTACCGTCAATATAGGTCGTCAGCGAGCGGTGCCGGGCAGAAATGATGAGGTGGTACTCGCGCCCTTTCTCCAGCGGATAGTTGACGACACTGAGCTTGGTGACACCGTGTCGGTCCGGATCACGCAACGTGACGTTTATCGACTGCCAGGCATAATCGAACTCCACGAAATAGAAGCCTTTCCTGTCGTCAGTCACGCGGAACGGGAACTGCATGCACGAGCCCTTTTCCAGCGTGACAAAAAGCGAATATTCGTAGTTCTTCCAGTTGGAATCACCCTGAAACAGATGGGACTTGCGTTTGCCGTCCAGTTTCCCGACAACGGCGTCGCCATTGCGAGACCATGCTCCGGATGACGTGGTCGGCCCCCAACCTTCGAGGCCGTTACCCTGAAGAAGGGTTTGCCAGGGGATGATCAGGCCGTCGGGGCGGCTCCGGCCATAGTCGTCCTCCGGACCTGCGGCCGCTTCGTTGCGAGGCACTGCTGCCAGGAGCATCGTGAGTACGCCAAACAGAATGAGTTGACTCATGCTGTTATCCCTGATTTCGCCATCGGGTGTGTCTGAACGCCGGCGTTTATTGTCGTGCGTCTGGCGCCAAGACATCAGCGAGTGTTTCTGTCGCCCACTGATTGATACTCTTTCCACTTACTTCAGCAGCCATCGCGATCGCCGCGTGAACCTCTGGAGGAACGCGCAACATCAGTTTGCCGGAATACGGCTTTTGAGGGGGTCTGTTGAGCTTTTCACAGGTTTCTAGATAGTCGTCAACCGATTCTTCAAAAGCATAACGCAGTTCCTCAACTGATTCGCCGTGAAAGCCTACCACGTCATTGATCCCTGCAATATGACCAATGAAGCAGCCATCTTCATCACTATAGTCAATCCTAGCCGCATATCCTCTATGGGTCATCGTGTTCATGGAGTAACTCCTGCCCGTTGTAGAAAACGTCTGGCATCACGCACTTGATAGAATCTTGCCTCCCTGTGAGGGTGAGGTCGGTGAAAGGTGGCGACGACACCATTGAACGCAAACCGCACCCGCGAACCTCTGCCTTCAATTGATTCAGCTCCAATTGCCTTGAATAAAGCTTCAATACGCCTCCACTCCAGTCCCGCAGGAACGGGCGTTTTGAAGATATCAGCCAAAGTATCCCGGTGCCGTTTGTTCACGAGTAAATGATATCACAATCTGATATCATTTGCAAGGGATTTATCGTGGCCGAAGACAAGGCGCGGGACCGACGCGAATCCTCGGATTCGGCGAAGGAGCACCTGCCTGTTGGCGGGCAGGCTCCTTCACTATGCAAAAACGAGATTGTACAGCTTCGCGGCTTGCTCGAAAGCAAGCCTTACGAATTCATCCCTTTCCTTCACCCTCGAATGTTCCGTCAGGACCTCAAGAGTAATCGGTCCGCCGTAGTCGGTGTTGCGGATAATGCCGCACAGATTCTCCCAGTCAATGAAGCCATCGCCGGGGATGACATGGTCAACGTACTCACGGACCCGATCTGACAGGTGAAGTGCCAGAAGCCGGTCTGACATCGCCTCAAGCAAGGTGAAGGGCCTTGGGCCTCCCATCTGATCGTGTGAAGAATCATAGCAAAACCCGAAAACCTCAACTGGCAGACTGTCAAGAGCGCGCCGAACAAGATCCGTAGCGGGGCCGGGATGCACATTCTCGAGTGCCAACTTAATTCCGGTGTCCCGAAGGGTTGAAGTCAGAGCCTCGCAGGTGGCGAGAGCCGCATCCAGGTGTTTGTGCGTCTCCTCTGGCTCAAGGACGAATGGCCCGGCGTGTACGACGACGATCGATACATCGAGAAAGGCCGCGGATTCAACCGTGGCGGCAAGGGTCGAACACGCGCGTGGAAGATGAAGCGGCTTGCCGTGAATTGTGTCTATATGCAGGTCGCAGTCAAGCAGGAGATCCCGCAACCCGGATCTTTTCGTGTCACCCAGGTACCTTGCGTGTGGTTCTTGCGCTCCAAGCGAAACATGCGTAAATCCTGCGTCTGCTATCGTGGGAAGCAAATCCTCAAGTGCACAGTCATACGCAAAGGAGGTAGCTATGGATGTTTTCGGGTGGTTCAAGTGACCTCGCTTCAGGATGGCTCCGTTCACGTTCCCGCAGCACTTCGGCTGACGTCCTCACCACCTTCGATCCCGTGGGTGCGGGGTGAGTGCGACCACCAGGCGCTTCTGCCATGCAGCGCAAAATGGACGTAAGACTTCAACCGGTGATTTTCACTCAGTTAATTCTCTGCGGGCGTAACGTTCGGTTCGGCGCTTCCGCAAAAGACGCGATAGAGGAGGTGCGCGCATGGCCGCCACTCTGCCTCCGCTTTTCGAGAATCCTGCGGAGTTCACCATGCTCCCAGTTCCCACTATCGCCATCCTCACGCCACTTCATGTTGTATGTCTCTCGCTTGCAGACGTCCAGGTACTTTGGCGCCAGCGTGAGCCACGTCCTCCCTGAAGTGACACTTCCGAAGCCGTTAAAGCATGGGGAGTGCATGTAGAGCAGGTTCTTCGCCATGTACGTCAGATAGTCTTCCGAGCTATACCTGGCGCCATTGTAACTCAGTTCGTCATTGCTGAAAATAGCCTTGTGCCGGCAGAGTCGGTCCCTTGTCTCCCATGGATTCAGGATCAGTCCGTCAGAGTCAGACAGATATGCATTGTACGAAGGGTCAACCATCACCCACTTCGAGTGAGAAGTACTCCAAACCACCGTAACAATATGATTATCATAGTCATACGGATTCAGAGGATTCAGAGATATCAATCTGCTCGGCAATCCCAGAGACAGACAGGCTTCTGTCAGCACGATAGAAAGCATGTAGCAGTTGATGCCATAGTCCTCGCCTTTGCCGAACGAATACCTCAGAAGTCCCGAAGCGTTCATAGGAAGGGATTTGCAGACTTCGGGCAGCGATTTGGTTATGTCGCCTCGGTGGCATACGCCTTCAGACATCCACTGCATTAAGTTCAGAATCCCGGACCATTCGTCTCCACCTCCGGCAACCTGATCAAGTCGGTATGTCTCGCGCAGCCGCTCGATCTCAGGATGTGAGAGTTCATATTGGAAGCCAGGCGCCGACTCGTCTGGCAACGAATCAAACTCGTCAAACAGGCGCAAGAGCCCGCAGTGTAGCCTGAACTGGTAATTCATCGTCATTACCTCAAGTTATGTTGATTCTATCTTCCCAATTGATATATCATCCTCCCGGGCTGCGAACCTGCGAAGCAGGTTGAGCGAAGGCGCGAATACGCAGGAGCCACAGCCCGTCGTGTTGCAAGCAGGCGGCCTGATCACGTGAAGCCCAGGAGGGCAATAGTCTACATAACCTGGGTCGCCAGTCCCAGCATGTGGTACACTTTTCCGCCTCCGCTTTCCTCAACTTCGACACAGGAGAACCCAATCTCACGAGCCGTCAGCAAGAAAGCTTCCGTGTTCCTGATCAGACAGCACGACGGGTGCATACGGTTACCCAGGACGGCGGGCATGGGAAGGTGCTGAAGAGCTTTTCAATGACGTCTCCAGTCTGAGCCGGGCAAGGACGTGTTATAGTAAGCGCCAAACCTGTTCTCTTACCGCAGCAATCTCAATTCCGCACACATTCCCGCCAGACGGCTTTGAAAGGCTTTCCTGTGTAATTCCATCAGGTACGAATAGGTGCTCGATCTCAAGATGCGTCCACTCTTGAAAGTGACCTTCAAGCTCGGATTGGGAGCGGCAACAGGTTGTAATGAGAAAGTTTCATCTCGGTCGGCTGCCGCTACTCGGGAGCCCCAAGTTCACGGAGTCTATCAATTTCCCGGTAGACCGCACGTTGTTCACGGTCCAGAGTGCCGTCCGGCCCGGAGCGCCATCTCTGACGCGCCAATGCATAACCCAAAGGCGTGACTTCCTTGATTTCGCTCCCTACACAACATCTCGCCCGCATGGATAGATCCGGTCCGTGTCGCAGGAGACAATCGAAGGCTTCGTAGCAAGAGCCAAAGGCGCGCCCAATTGTGTGAAAGATGGGCGTCTGTTCACCGGTTCCATCAAAGATGATCTGGGTACGTCGCCCATCATTCGTCTCATGGATCGGACCGATCGCATCAATGTCCGCCCCATAATTGAGCAACAACTCCACGAACTCCGCATCGTTGTGGGCCGCAGCCACGTGAAGCAACGTGCCGCTGGTTGGTATGGCGTGCGAAGTGTCTTCGTGGATCTGGTGAATCAATAACGGGTCCCGTTGAATTCGCCGCTCAAGGGAACTCAAATCGCCGCGATGAATATCCATGTAGGGTCCATCTTCATAATCAGCTCCGGCGTCGATGAGAACATTCACGAATTCGTAACGCCACTGACCGGCAGAACCCAACCCGGCCATGAGTCCCGGATTGGGTCGCACGCCACGAGCGAGTAGACGCTTGACCTGCGCCATGTCCCGATTACCAACGCAATGGGCGAGCGAGTGGTTCAGGAAATCAAGGTTTGCACCCGCGGCTAATAGCGCATCAATGCTTCCCTGTTGATCGCACGCATTTGCGTAACGGATCGGCGTGATTAATCGCCGGCGTCCCTTGCTATCGGTCCATAGGAACTCCTGGCCGATCAGAGTTGGATCCCGATCCAGAAGTTCATTGATGCGCGAGATATCGCCTTTCTCAATGGCTGTCTTCAACGGATTATCGGTGCCCATGCCTATTCGATGCTGTGATTTGGAATTTCACATAACTACGGTATTACCGGACAGTTACGGTAATTCGTATCTGGTCGGAGGATCTGCGAACGTTCGATTACGTTGGAGCTTGTAGCCGAAGATGTTCAGGAATACTATTAATCGGCCACCGTCTCTAATCGAATCCTGCTTCATTCTCATTCGTTATTACATCAAGGTGCCTATGGGTTCTTGCGAGATCCGTATGCAGAATTGCCCAAAATGAAGGTTATTTCCCGATGCCGGCGCATGTGATTTGAAGTAGACTCAGCTTCCCCGCTGTCACGACCGGTCGAGACAGCCAGGATTCTCTACAGTCCGCCGGATGAACTTGTAAACAGGGCAAACGAAACCGTAGATCACGTACCTTTGAATCCCGCCAGATATTCGGCGATTTCCTTATGTCCCGCGTACCGTGCCCAGTCTTCCGGCGTGGCGTCGTGTCGATGATCTTTGATGTTCACGTCGATCCCTTTACGAACGAGATACACCACCTGTTCCATGCGGCCGGCGAAGGCGCATTCGTGCAGGATGCTGGCCGGCTCGTGGGTACTCCATCTCGTGTTGAAATTCGCGCCGTGATCCAGGAGATAGTCCGCGATCTCGTAATTCCCGTTCTGCACCGCCCACGCTAATGCCCTGTCGACGATCTCCTGAACGCTGGCCAATGCTGATTCCCCGGGTGGGCAGGCATACAAGGATGGATCGCCCAACCGCGGAAAGCCGTTCGCAAACCTTTTTGCGACTGCTTCCATGTTGCCCAGACCGGCAGCGTGGGGCAGATCGTCAGGCACTGGCCAGATCTGCGACAAGGCCGAAACGTAGTCGGCATTGCCGTATTCGAGAGCATAGAGGACGGCGCGAGACGCCGGCGGTTCAGCCGCTGTGGTGATGGCCGCGCCGGCCGTGATCACGGCTTCGATCACCGGCAGTTTTCCCTCGGAGCAGGCCGCGACTGCAAGCAGCATTTCCTGGGTCTTGAGATAGCGGGGTCCCAGTAGAAAGGGTTCGGTCGCGAGCAGATCGCGAATGGAATCCGCGTCTCCGTCGTCCAATGCAGCCAACAGCCGCAATTCCACGGCCCGGCGCCAGATCAGACCGGGATCGTCGTCCGCCTCCCTGTAGGAAAGCGTTTGTCTTCCCCCCTCAGGCCCCTTCTCCAGCAGGAAATCGATAAAGGCCATTTTCCCCCGCCAGGCGTCCACGCGAGTTCCTAGATCGTCGTCGAACCGAAGGCAACGATCCATCAGGAAGTGCGCGACGTCGTGATGACCCAACCGGCAGGCATAGAGGAACGCATCGGCAACGATCAGCCGGTCATCCGCTGGATCGGGCCAATCCGCCTCAGCGCCGGTGTAACCGGTGCGCAGTTCCGGCTCCGGGCGTCCGACGTCGTGCAGGCCGCCGGCGGGGTCGAAACATTCCCGCACCCCATCGAGATCGCCCCTCGCGGTCAACGTTCGAAGGTTTTCCGGCAGTACGCCCTTCCCGTCAAACAGCGCCAGCATGCCGTGGGCGCCGGTGTCGATTGCCCTCAAGTACACCCGGGGATGCATAACCGCGCCGGCGTCGAGCAGCAGGCCGGCGCAGTCGGGCCGGTTGAACACGGATTCATTCCCAGCGCCGGGAAAGTTGGAATACGAAATGGTGGCGTAAAGTAGAACGCCGCACTCGTCGTCCGGATTGTACCAGGTGAGCAGACCCGGGTGCTCCGAAACGAGGCTCTCAAGGCGAGCGGTATCGTTGGCGTCGATGGCCTTCACAGCTGCTTCTACAGCCCACTTCAACTCAGGAGCGGACATCGGTATTTCTGTCTCCTACATGAGATAGCGAAACGCATCCTTCGCCCGCTGCAGCCTGGTCGTATCATCAACCAGACGGGCCAACTTGTGGAAACCATAGAGCGTTTTAATCCGGTGAGTCAGCCTTGCGCGATCCCTCCTTAGAGTGCCGGATTCCCAATAGACGGGGGTGCAGGGATCTTCTTCAGCCGGCGCTTCCGTCCCCAGTTCGTCCTCGACGTTCGGCAGGGTTCTCCACAGGCGGACATGACGATGGTGGGCCTCAAGTCCTTTCTGCGCCAGGTCAGCGTAGCCACACTCAGACAGATCGATCAGCGAAGCGGAATGGTTGATAACGTGCCACAATCCCCCGTATCCCTGTCTCCGTTCGGCAGCTGTCTCAAGAAGCTCATCCAACACCGCTTCGATCACGCCCTCCAGATTGGAATACGGCGGAAAATCCGAATGTTCCGGCAACACGATCATGTCACCGTCGATCCGACCTTTTTCCCTCCCGTAGTAGCCGCTTCCAGCAGATGCCTGGTCAAAGCCCCCGATCAATTTGCATATGCCATCGATGATAGACGATGTTGCGTGCATGGGGTATTCCTGGAGCGCCCTAATGGAAAGAGAGGCGAAGATCACGTTGTGACCCGAGGAGCGTGTTTCTCCGATGTTTCTGGAGAGGACATGGGCGATGCGGTCAATCTGATCTACCTGCACGGCTTCGTCCGGATACGGCAGAAACAGTTCCGGCGTTGTGATGGATCCGCCCTCGCCCGGGTCGAATACCGACTCACCATTGAGGACACGATCCAGTTCCTTTTCTATACCCGCATGAACCTTCCTGTCCAATTCACTGTGTTCCTTACTGAAGAGATAGCCAGCGACGAGAGTTGCGCCCAAATGTCCTGTCATGGTATCCACAAGGTGGGCTCGGCTCAGTCCCAACAGCCCTTTTTCCAGATACTCAGGTCTAACCGCCATATGTCTTCTCCACGCCTTGACTCAGTGAGTCAGGCAACTCCCAAATGGCTTTCCCTCGCATCTTGAAACAGATACCCATTGATAGCGAGACTGCGGGACGTCGGCTATTGCCGTTCGTAGAGGGAATCAATCGGGAGATAGCCGGAATTAACCGGCAGAGCGCGCTCGACGATCCGGCCTCGCTGAACCTGGAGCGACCAGGCTCCGGATTCGGCATCGGCGGAGATGACCCTGTACCCGTCAGGCGTGAACCCGACGGCGCAGTCATTGTCGATGGCGAGGCCGTTTCCACCCTTTCGCTTTAACATATCGTGGAAATCCTGCCTTCTGGGTACGCCAGCTGTATCTCCGTTGTAGTGAGGACACGCCAGACCGCGCAGAAGTCCCATGCCGGTGACGGCTATGTAGCGCCAGTCGTCGGGGCTGTAGAAGGATATCGAGTCGCTGTGCCCGCGGTCGAACCAGCAGATCGCTCCTGCGCTCACGCCGTAGAGGACCGCGCCGTCTGTATGAGCCGCCCTGAGCAAGGCGTCGACACCAAGCCGCCGCCATCGGCGCATCATCTTGAGCGTGTTTCCACCACCGACGTAGATGATCTCGGCCCAGGCGATCTTTTCGGCTATGGACTCCGTCGATGGCGGTTGGCCAAGCAGGTAGAGCACATCGGTGTCGCACCCGTAGCTCTCTCGATACGCTCTGTCGAATGCTTCCCAGTACTCGACCGAATCGCTGCTTGCCGTCGGGATGAACAGGGTGTTTGGGTTCGATGATCCCGACAGCTTGATGATTTCCACGTCGATGGGCCGGGTTGCCAGGGTGCTGATGTCTCCGCCACCTATTGCGACGATGCTTCCCATCACATGACCCCGTTGGTAGTCAATCTGTGAGCAGCGCGAGACATGCGGACCACATTTATGCGGCAAGCGAATCGTAATTCTCTTTCAGCCACGTGTTTTCTTCTTTCAGTTCCGCAAGATCCCCACGTTGGTAGAAGATAGACCACGGGAGGAGTCCTCGGCTCCCCAGAGTCTCGGTCCTGCGGTACTCTTCCAATTGCAGATCGCTCAGGGTGTCCAGGATTGCGCTGGTATCCGTGCCGTATGTGTCAGAAAGTACAGCTAACCTGGACCTGAGATCCGGCATATCGGAAAACCCGACTTTACTCCAGTGCGCTTCGCCTCGGAGAGGCACCGCATACCAGGCAAACTGACTGACATCGCTGAGGGGATCACCCGGCTCGGCAAAGTCCCAGTCGATTATTCCTTTCAATTTTCGCCCTTCCCAGACAGTATTCCAGGGTCCAAGGTCCCCGTGCCGGATGATCATCCCGGGTCGCCAGGCTACATTGGGAACAACCCATTCGGCATCCTCGGACGGCTCGAAATCCCTCACTGCATTGTGATATCGGGACAGATAAAGCGCGACCTCGGCAAGGCCCTTTTCCTCGAGCATCACCTCCGGCCATGGTCGCCGGGCAACTTCTCCAGGGATAAACGAAAGCACCTCGCGTCCGAGTTCGTCGAATCCGAGGACACGAGGAACTCCTGAAAAGCCAACCGCCTCCAGGTAACGCAGCAGGGCATGCACGGCCGGCGTCCACCTGTGGACAGGTCTGCGCACGGTGTCTCCAATCCGCACAACGGGATTGACACAACCCTGGTCGGATTCGCCCTCTTGCATCATCGTCAGATTCTCCCAATCCTGATTTGATTGCCCTCTTGTTTGGCCTCATGTCTCGCTACGATATGCCAGTTTGCGAACCGCCAAGGTGGCTGCTGACAGCCTGATCGGCAACGGTGCCGCAGCGCAAGACGGGCTGTTAGCAGACGTCGCCAGTAGCATTCATCGTCACATCAGATCCGGTTCAGGGAGTCCAAGTTCCTTGACCGTCCACTGAAGACCTGTAATGAGCTGCGCCTGCTGCAGTTTGCGAACCAACGGCGCGTGGGGCAGATCCGGCAACCCTGCACGCGAAGCGAAATACCCCGTAACGTACGACGCCAGGCGACCGGCGTCCGGAAGAATATCCTGTGGAGACGGTCCACCCTCGTGGCGAAGGCCGGGCAGCCAGAAAGCAATGTCGAGATCGGGATTGCCGGAGCAGGCGTTGTTCCAGTCGATTAGAACGGCCCGGTCGTCACGAAAGCAGATGTTGTCGCTTCTCACGTCAAGGTGGACAAGCGCATTGCCTTCAGGTTCAACTCTATCGTGCGCCTCAAGGAGGGTGGGCAGACACTTTGTCAACCACGATTCGCTTGCGACGCGTATCGACAGGAAGGCCTCCGGGTGCGACGCGACTTCGTGCCATCCGCGATGCGTGAAGATGTCCTGATATTCGGGCACACTCGCCTGGCTCCCGTGTATCGTTGCCAGACTGTCAAGAACCCTATCGACGCGAGAAGCCGTCCAGGGCGGTGGCCACGCGTTCCCGGTCAGGTCCTCCAATATCAATAGAGTAGGTTCCTCCTCATCATAGGCCAATACGTCCGCCATGAAATCGCCGGAAAGCTGGCGGTAGACCAGAATCTCGGAATACAGCCACGCGCTGGTGCGCCGGTCCGTAGCGCACTTTGCAAATGCCGTGTTGCCGTCGCGGAATCTTACGATTCTCCGGCAGGCGTTTGTGTAACCTCCCTGAACCGGTAACAGCCGCTCCACTCCCCGTCCGGTCAGGTCCGCTATTCGTGATTCAAGTCCGTCGCAGCAGATGTCCGGTCCCATAAATAACTCGCCATTCTCCCACCGATTTATCATGTCCGGCTGAAACGTGGTCATTGAATGTGCTGCCTGCGCTGAACTTGCCGAAGTGGCTTGTCGAAATGTTGAAATGCACGCGCTTCATTTCATCAGGAAGTTCCTGCCATACCGATACGCGATCTCGAGATTCCTTGCCGTGTTGCTCGATGTTGCAAAATGATCCGCCATCCCGGGAAGAAATGCAAACTCACAATGCTTCACACCCGCGTCAGGGCGGAGGCGATCATGCGTGTATAACCGCCTCATGGCTTCAGCAATTCCGGACTCTACGAATCCCTCTAGAGAATTTCCAACAGGACAGAGAACGAGCGCTCTTTCCATGGAGAGGCGTGGAAACGGATAGGTCTCCCTCGCGAATTGGTACTCGTAGGCGTATCCGCAGACCCAGACCCGGTCGAACCATCCCTTCAACTTCGCCGGACAGTCGCTCCACCAGACCGGAAAGACAAAGGCCAGTCCGTCTGCCCTGCCGATCTTGCTGTGTTCGGCTTCCACGTCCGGCGGTATGGAGAGGGTGGGGCGATTGCCCTGGACGTTCATCTCGCGAATGTACTCATCCGGAGTCATTTCGCATTTGAAGTCCATTTCATACAAGTCCCCGATCTCGTAGGAATGTCCTCCGTCGTCGAGTCCTCGACAAAGTTCGTCCAGGACCTCCCCGGTGAAAGACCTCCTCGTCGGATGCGCAAAGACAATGTATGCGTGCATCAAGGGATCTCCGCCGGCAGCGGTGCAGGCCACGCCGCTGGACAACACGGCGCTGTCTTCGAAAGGAGTCTCAATCAGGCATGCGCCGTCACGACCGGCTGAAAGTAACCTGACTGTTCAGGTGTATGCCAGGCGATTTTCGAAAATCCGGCGGACTCCAGGGCCCGAGTGAGCTCCTTGCGCCGGATTGCCCGGTAGCGCGTCCTTAGCTCTCTTACTTGCCACCCATTCGGCGCCCGGGTCATTTTGAATAGCCGAATCAGGCAGGTATCTGATTTCTTCGACCAGTCCCAGACCTGAAACGTAATGACCTCGCGCTCCGATGCACCCTGAACGTTCGCGCCCATAAACGATCACGTTATTGACATAGTGACCACCGGTGCACCTACTTGTCCGCGATTATTTGCCTCGCAGGTAATCTACGTAATGGCTTATGTATTGGTCGCCGGCCTCATCAACGCACCTATCGCAGAAATTCTCTTCCGCAATAGGTGCATATGAGGCCACGGTCTCACGGCCACAGCCAGCACACACTTCGCACCGGTAGAGATCAGCCCTACACAGGTGGCAGTGCACGTAGTCTCCGTTGCGGAGAGTCATCACTTTCTCGGCAGCGCATCGGGGACAGGGATCCACGATGGCTCCTCCTTCCTCGATTGCTGCTTTTCTTGCAGACTCCACGACATTTCGCCAATCACTGAGCATTTCGTTCGCTTGCGACCAAAGATCCCCTGGTAGAAAGCTTTCCAGCGGCGTGTCCATTTGTTGGCGCAAGTAGGTTGCAATGAAGTCGATCAGCATTGGCAACTGAAATTCCGCATCTTCACGATTGAAGGTCGGCATGTGATGCACGATCTCATGTCGACCTTCCGTAACTCTGTCGATTAAGTGAGCTTGATCGGGATCGAGGGGTAAACCGAAGTTTGCGAGCCGACGAGGAACGGCGGCTAACGAAACCGTCTTTTCCGCACCGGGGTTCTTTGCATCAATGTTGCGGTACACCAAGGTCGGATGGATTCGACGGAGCCGTTCTTTGAGCACCAACTCTGTCGTAACGACGGCGTGGACGATAGCAAAGTTCAGCTTCCGCGACCGGAAATTGCGCATAGCCTCGACAAGGAATTGCTTCGCTGACGGCAGCAAAGACTCGTTCTTGTCATTCCAGTTTGTCAACTTACGTCCCATTTTAGACCAATTGCAAGCTTTCGAGTTCTCGCAGGACTATGTCTCGCCCCGCCTCCGCTGTCTTGGCAGAAAACTTGATAACGCGCCCGCCAATTGAGTCTGCGATACACGACAGAGGATCAGTATACCGCGGTCGCTCCAAACCCCCGTTGCATCGCGTTTGTCGATCCGGGTTGGGATATTGGAAAGGCTGGCAGTCATGCCAAAGACGCGCCATTCGTTGTCAAGAAGGACCGAGGGGCACATGCACCGAAGTGCAAAACCGATGTTCTACGCCGTCCCCATTCACGCTGGCAGTTGTCTGGTCGTAGGGTAGTTGCTCACAGTGCGGGAGCAGTAGAGTCCTTCAGAGGCACCACCCAAACGACGAAATTCTCATAGAATAGCATTCGAAAGACGGGTTCTTCCATCTCTTCTGAGGGCGGCAAGACATTATACAGAAACACCATCTGGTTCTCACCGTGGGAAGGAAGTGGCGGGCAATTCTCTTTAGCCCATCGCATCAACAGCCCGTATTCGTCCTCGCTCATATCTGCCGCGACCAGATTCGGAGTCATAATAATCAAGTCTCGATTCCATGGTTTACCGAACTCATGGAAGTGTAGTCCATAGGCGATCTTTTTCATTGTACGGTTGAAACGCTCGCGGTTGATCTCAAACGCCCTTGTAGTTCCTTCTGGGATTTCGACTCTCTGTGTCGTGCCAAGCGTTGTTTTTGCAAGACCCAGGCTGTCTTTCAGCGAATCCACGGTCCTATCAATGAACTGCTTAAACCCTGTTGCATTGTTCCCAATGCACATGGCGATGATGTTCCGCACGTATTCATCGTCCTTGGATGTATCCTCATTGTGAACGGAGCACGATCGAACCGTAATCAACTGCCTTCGGTACGAACCTTCGTCAGGAAAGAAGCATTTTGCTGGTACGTGCTCTCTCGATGTAGCACTGGCTCGCCATGTCATTTCACTCTCGTATGTATTCGCTGGTCGGACAAAAGTCGCGTAGGCAGGATTTATGCGAAGGTTGACGTGGGAATGCCTGAAGCCGCGCGGACGACGTTATACGCCGACAGCCCCCTTCGCGCAAAACGAATGAGGGCTGCCACGTCACTGGCGTACGATCGCCTCTTCTTTCTTCAACGCTACCGATGTTTTCTATATTAATTTTTCCAAAAGGCGATGACTGAGCGGCAGTTGCGTCGCGAAACGCCAATATCTGCAGAAGCCCATTACCCCTCGTATTGAGCAGGTGGCTCAAGTAGCCTGAGTTGGGAGACCTCGCGACCCATTCGTCTGGCAGCGCCGTGGAATGAATTCTGTTCGACGTCCTCATTGCCCCATTGATCCCAACCCCCCCTTACAAAGCGAGCGAAGAGCTCCAAATAGGGCCCAGGTGAACACGCTTCAATGATGTCATAAATCTCGTCCGGCTTGCGTGAGTGCTCACGCTTTCTGGTAGGGACCAGATTCACCTGGGTCCTACCCGCGGGAAGCGTCCGCATCGAGCCGCGAACACCGAAAAGAACCAACTCAGTGACATTCCTGAAATAAAAGCCGACGCCCCGCCCATCGGGGCCTCCATCCTTGCGGATTTTGTACCAGACAATATTCGTCTTGTACGTAAATCCCCATGTCTTCATCACTTCCAAGCCCCAGGCCAATAACGCGTTAGGAACCCATAGATATAGGTGAGAATCCTTACCCGTTAACTGCGGCACAGGCAGCTCGCAGATTTCATCCAATGTCATTGTCGGATAGCGCATTAACCGCTGATGTTCCGGAGCCACCTTGCCGGTACGATTCTGAAATCTCCACGGAGGGTCCGCCAATATCGTTGTGTACGGTCCGCTTGCTTTTGACGCCAGGTCCTGCGAAGCCGTCGGTCGCGGGATATTAACAATCTTCGTCAAAGAGCGGCTCCTTTGTACGTCCACTCATCACGAAATTCGCTCTCAAGAATCGCGGATGCATGGCGCCATTCATGAATCTCGTAATTGCTGCGAATCGCGTCTGGAAAGTGTTCTATAGGCATGGTAGAAAGATAAGCCTCAGTGCGCGTCGTCGCAAGATTTCGTTAAGAACGATCGGACGACGAAGACACGGGTTTTCGTTCCGCATCTACAAGATATACCAACCTGAAATATTCAGTGCGCCGTGAAAAGGCGCGGAACTTCAGTGGGTGAGAGTCCCACCCGACAAGTGTTGCCACAGTCGGTAGCAATCGGAGCGGGGACGTAGGAAACGACATCTCCGAAGCCTCCGGTGTAGAGGGTCGCAAGGCGACTTGGCGAGTATGCGGGCCGAAACGTGAGTGAACGCTGCGCAGGCCTCGAAAAGGGTAATGCGGGAGCCGACCCGCCTGAATTTCGGGGAAGGCCGCCGTCGTTGGGGAAGCAGGCAACGCGAGCACCCAACGGTCCCGCCGGGGTAGTGGCGGAGGCACGTATACAAGGAGTTCCGACGCAACACGGGAAGCCCCAGGCGGTGGTGGAGACACCAACCGGCAGCCCGTGAGGGTCAGGCCGGGCCGCGTGGGGTGGCGGAGAGGCCCGTAGTACCTGAGAAGCCGGGTAATGCCGGCGGAGGAAAGGGGCCTTGGTTCAAGGGCAACGTCAAAGGAGCGAGAGCCTGGAGATTGGTATGAGCCTAAGACCTCCGGAAAAGGTTCGGAAGTTGCAGAGGACGTTGCATGCCAAAGCGAAGGAATCGCCCGGCTACCGATTCTACGCGCTGTATGACAAGGTGTATCGCGAGGACATCCTGCTTTATGCGTACCGCTGCTGCAAGGCCAACGGCGGCGCGGCGGGCGTGGACGGCGAGACGTTTGCGGATATCGAGTCATATGGGCAAAAGCGGTGGTTAGGCGAACTGTCGGAAGCCGTAAGGAGCAAATCGTATCGGGTGTCTCCGATCCGTCGGGTGTATATCCCCAAGCCGAACGGGAAGCAAAGGCCGCTGGGCATCCCGACGGTGAAAGATCGGGTGGTGCAAACCGCGGCGATGCTGGTATTGGAGCCGATCTTTGAGGCGGACCTGCCAGCGGCGCAGTATGCGTACCGTCCGAAACGGAGTGCGCACGACGCCATCAGGGCGGTTCACAGTCTGGTGAGCCGTGGCCATACGCAGGTGATCGACGCGGACTTGAGCGGTTACTTTGACACGATCCCGCATGCCGAGCTGATGAAATGTGTGGCGCGTCGCATCAGTGACGGGCGTATGCTGCGCCTGGTCAAGCTGTGGCTGACCGCGCCGATTGAGGAGACCGACAAGCGGGGCCGCAAACGTCGAACGACGCCGAACAAGGATCAGGGAAGGGGGACACCGCAAGGCGCCCCGATCTCGCCCCTGCTGGCGAACCTGTATATGCGGCGGTTCATTCTGGGATGGCAGGTTCGGGGACATCAGCAACGCCTGAAGGCTCATATTGTCAACTACGCGGACGATTTTGTGATCTGCTGTCGCGGCACCGCAAAAGAAGCGATGCGCGCGATGCGATCCATTATGAAGGCGCTCAAGTTGACGGTGAACGAGCAGAAGACGGGCATATGCACGCTTCCTGAAGGACGATTTGACTTTCTGGGCTACACCATCGAACGCTGTTACTCACCAAAGACGGGAAAGGCCTATATCGGCACGCGCCCGTCAAAGAAGGCCATCCGGCACATCTGCCGGGCCATCAGCGAGGCAACGGCGCGGCGGTGGCTGCTGAAAGACCATCAAGAACGGATTGCCCACCTGAACCGAAAGCTAACAGGGTGGGGCAACTACTTCCGTCTTGGTCCGGTCAGCAAAGCCTACCGGAGTGTGGACAGCCACACCCGGCAACGGCTCCGCTGGTGGTTGTGCAACAAGTACCGAATACCGGGAAAGGGGACGTCCCGTCTCCCTGACGAGGTCCTCTACAATACGTTGGGCCTGACCCGGCTGGAGGTGCAGACGCACAACCTTCCGTGGGCGAACGCATGACTCCTTGTCCGAGAGCCGGATGCGGTAAATCCGCACGTCCGGTTCGATGAGCGGGACGTGGAAACGGAGCGCGGAGCGGCTATGGAGGCACCGCCAGACGAAAGGGGCGGAAACAGATAGGCCTCTCCTACACCACCGCGCCACCTCTCGACTCTACCGAAAACCGGTGGACTTGTCGTATAATCGATTGATTTTCAATAACATCAGTGGAGAATTTAACGAATTCCATTAAGAGTCCGGAATCGGGCTGGCCGGCAAACGTTGGGGTTTCAAGTTGGACGGACTTATCGCTGTTGCTTGCCAGAGTGAGCATTTGCCCTGGCTCCTGGTTTCTAATCCTGCTTAATCCTGCAAATCCTGATCGGTTTTTCTGGTTTTTTTTCGCGTTTTTTCGTGTATTTCGTAGTTTCTGATGTTCGTTTTCTCGTGCTTTTTGGCTTTCATCCTGTCCATCCTGTCCATCCATGTTTGTTCCGTTTCATGGATTAATGGGGACCAAGAGAATCTGGCTTTACAAATCTCATTACAGACGGCGTGGAATCAGCAGCCGGCAACCCGACAATGTTTCCAGCGTCATCCTCAGATCGAATGAGGCGCCCGTTTCACTCTGCGTCACTTCATCAGGAAGTTCCTGCCATACTGATACGCGATCTCAAGATTCCTTGCCATGTTGCTCGATGTTGCAAAGTGATCCGCCATACCAGGGAGGAGTGCGAACTCACAATGCTTCACACCCGCATCAGGGCGGAGGCGATCATGGGTGTATAACCGTCTCATGGCTTCAGCAATTCCAGCCTCTTCCAGACCCTCTAAAGTATTGCCCACCGGACAGAGAACGAGAGCTCTTTCGACTGAGAGTCGCGGAAACGGATAGGTCTCCATGGCAAACTGGTACTCGTACGCGTATCCGCAGACCCAAACCCGGTCGAACCATCCCTTCAGCTTTGCCGGACAGTCGCTCCACCAGACGGGAAAGACAAAGGCCAGGCCATCTGCCCTGCCGATCTTGCTGTGTTCCGCCTGCACGTCCGATGGTACGGGGAGAGTGGAGCGATTGCCCTGAACGTTCATCTCGCGAACGTACTCATCCGGACTCATCTCGCATTTAAAGTCCATTTCATACAAATCGCCGATCTCGTATGAATGCCCACCGTCGTCGAGTCCTCGACACAACTCGCCCAGGACCTCCCCGGTGAAAGACCTCCTCGTCGGATGCGCAAAGACAATGTATGCGTGCATCAAGGGATCTCCGCCGGCAGCGGTGCAGGCCACGCCGCTGGACAACACGGCGCTGTCTTCGAAAGGAGTCTCAATCAGGCATGCGCCGTCACGACCGGCTGAAAGTAACCTGACTGTTCAGGTGTATGCCAGGCGATTTTCGAAAATCCGGCGCACTCCAGGGCCCGAGTGAACTCCTTGCGCGGGATTGCCCGGTAGCGGGTCCTTAGCTCTCTTACTTGCCACCCATTCGGTGCCCGGGTCATAATGAATAACCGAATCAGGCAGGTATCTGATTTCTTCGACCAGTCCCAGACCTGAAACGTAATGACCTCGCGCTCCGATGCACCCTGAATGTTCGCGCCCTCAAACGACGGTTTTTCCGCGAGCAGCCGATCGTAATCTCGAATACTGGCAACCAACAGTCCATCAGTCGTCATCGTGCGCCTGATGCTTCGGAGAGCGAGAGTCAGGTCTTCGTCAGTCAGGAGATGAGGCAGTGAGTTATCGCAACTGATCACAACGTCGAATTTGTGGGCGAAGGCACATTCCACCTCACGAACATCGGCAACGGCGAATTCAATCTTCAGCCCCCGGTCAGCTGCTTCCGATTTCGCCCTTGCAATCGCCTTCGGGCTTAGATCTGACGCGAAGACTTCGTATCCCTGCCGCGCCAGGCCAATTGCCTGAGTGCCGATTCCACAAGAACAGTCCAGGACAAGGGATGCATTTACTGACGATTCACGTTGAATCAACCTATCCAATACACACGACTGCCGCTCGATTGCCGATTCCCACTCTGCGTAAACGTGATGGTAATCAGCAGCCAGGTCATCGTAAAAACGTCTGACGTCTTCGCTCAACGTTGGCAACTCCCTCGTGTGACAAGACCATGAAGCGAGAGGAACTCCTTGCGAAGGGATGCCTCGGATTCCCGTAGTCGGAACCTGTCCGCATCGGTGACGGCGTCAAGGACAAATGGATGCAAGTCAAGATCAGAAACTTCGGGTACAGCTTCATTCCGATGAACACTTCCCCACACGTAGACTGAGGCAAGCCGTTCATCGAATACTTCGCAATACACCGAGACGTGGTCCACCACGGCATCTCTGAAGAAGCCATCCGCGATGGCGTCGAGATTGACAAACCTGTCGAGGTCTTTTACAGCCACGACACCTCCTTCGCGCACGGGTCGCTGTCGCGTTTCGGGCGTGACTGACTATGCAGGCCGCTATTCCGACAGTAACCCTTGCCAGCGATGCCCTTCAGGATACAAGACTTCCAACCCGGCCGCCAACCATCTCTTTGCCTCGGCGGACATCAGCGGCAGGCACGTTTCAAAGTCCAGATCATCTTTCGAACGAGGATTCCTGGCTTTGTACAGCAGTTGAACCTCAATCCGTATGCAGGGAACATTTCTGTATGCGACGATCAAGTCTCTTCGTAGCCCGCCAATCAGTCTGCTGCGTTTGCTGAACCACCTGTCGCCTTCGCTCTCAGTCAACATGATCTGAAGCTGCCATGCCTGTATGCCGGTATGACCCCATATGTCATGTATCCCGTAAGGCAGGTACTCTGACTCCGCCCATGGTCGCAATGAGCCGGGTGGATCAGCCGCGTACAGATGCCAATCCGAGAGCCAGCGCTGTACCTCGAGTTGTTGATCCCGGTACACGATGACGTCAATATCACCGTGGTCCCGTACACGGGTTCCCACGAACTGCTCTACCGCATGGCCGCCGGCGAGTCCCCACATGAAAGGATCGTTGGCGAACAATTTCGTCAACTCCTTGACGGACAAGGGTTTCCATTGGCTGAAGGGAATCTCAGGAGTGGTCATACAGGTCGCATTCTGCGCTTAAACGATATCCGCTAACGGTCCGGCACCCACGAACCTGCGTAGGGAGGTTGGGCGCAGGTGCGTGTGCACAGGAGCTGTGGGTACTCGTGTTACGCGAACGTGAATTCGCCGGATACGCAATCCGGCTCCGTCGAAACCACCTCGGACCATATGGATGCAGTTTGTTCGAATGACAACTTGAGCTGAGACTTGCGCAGATTCTCATTGAGCAGCCACGAACCGGTTTCACCAGTACGAGCTGCATACCACGTAAAGGCATACAGGACGTCGCGTTTGTCGTCGAGCTCCGTGATCTCCTCACCCACCGCCAGGCGGGATGGATACGATGTGATGTGCCGCTCCACAACATGGGCGGGAGCGTTCGCGTATCTTGTTTCTACGTCATCCGCCGTAAGAGAGAACAGACGAACGATGCGACTCGCAATGGCTTCTTCATGGTGTTCGCGAGCCAGCACGCAAAAGCGAGTGAAAGCCCTTCCAAAGGACCGGTCACCCTGTCCCCATCTCTCCATCAGGCATGGGATTACCAGACGCGCGAGTTCCTGTATAGATATCCCAGCCGCGATCAGACGACCTGCCTGCAGATGTGACGTTACTCGATGGGCGAGCCGGGTTGCACGTCTGACTCGCTCGATTTGGCGCGCCCGGACAACCGAAGGATCAAATCGACCATCGGAGAGCCGGACAACGAAAGCAGGAGTATCGCAATCCTCAGACGCGTGAACCGATTGACCGAGATGGCCCTTGTCAGTCGCATGGAAAATCCTCTCATTGGCCATCAGCTCATCCAGGTTAAGCTTGCCGTTGATCAAGTCGTCTGCCTCGTCGGCTGTGAAATGAAGCCGACCCGCGTCAACAGAAGTCGGCCACGAGTCTCGGGCCCACTCCCTTGTGATGGATAACGCAAGCTCGTCCACTCGTTTTGGGAGACCGTTGTCCGCCTCCCTGGTCTTAATGTAGATGAGGTCTACATCTGATAGGGGCCAGGCCGTTCCTCGCCCCACGCTACCCCCAACAATCACGCCCGAAACGCCAGGAACAGATGCGATCCGTTCGATGGCTTCAACGGTTCGCTCCCGAAGAATGAGTTCCCAGTTTTCCAGGTGCCCCTGGAAGAGATCCGCTCTGAACAAATCGAACTCACTTTCGCAAACGTCCCCACGGTGCCCGAACCGCGAAGCGGTTGCGCGGAGGGCTCAGCCGGGCACGGTCGTATTAGCCGGGGTATGGAGCTGCGCGCAAGGCACAAGATTGCTCAGGCTGGGAGACGATCTACGAAAAATTGGGTCGCTCTCTCGAATACTTCGTCGCGATGCTTTGCCAACCCGTGTGTATCGTCGGGAAAAACGACCAGCGAGCAGTCTCCACCAAAATCGTTAATATGCCTTTCGACTTGCCGCATTTCGTCCGTAGTTGCTACAGAGTCAAGTCCACCATGGAAGAGTAGAGCCGGTCTCTTGATCTTTTCGGCCTGCCACAGCACGGATCTCTCTTCCAATGCCTTCTCGCGCGCAATAGGGTTGGCCGGAAGGAATCTGTCATGGTGAAGCCGCAGGACTCGTAAACTCGTACAGGTGCAGGTCGATACCGCACCCAGGAATGGTGAGGAAGGATTCGCCAGGGCCAGAAGGCTGAGAAAGCCACCGTAGCTGTTGCCAAACAGCGCGATCCTTCTGCCCGATCCAAATTGCTGCTGCCAAAAAACCCCACAATCAACCACATCCTGAACGTCCGAAACTCCGCAAACACCTTCATTGGCTCTCGCCAGATCATCGCCAAAGCCGGTAGAGCCCCTGTAAGCGACACGCACGACCTCGAAACCCTTGCGAACAAGCCACAGCGCCCATGAGTCGTTTCTATCGAGGCTACTGCCCGGACCGCCGTGCACGTACAACACTGCGGTCTCTCGCGGGGAATGTGGAACCAGGCGTTGTGCCGGCAGTTGCCAACCATCCGAAGCAGGAACTGTGAATTCCTCCAGCTTGAAGTTCGGCCCGGACTCCGTATGCTCAGCCTCGGCTGTACACTTACCCGACTCATCCCAACGGTAGACTCTATTGTCCGTGCCCAGGAAGTAGACGATGTCGCTGTCCGCCGCGATGGCAATTTGATGCCAGGTCAGGTTCTTCGGCACACTGACGCCGGATGGAAGCTTGAGCCGGGCGTCGACATGTCCCTCGGGAAACCGCAACCAGACGAGTTCATCGGGCAGAATGCAGAGCAGCCTGTTTGTTAGCGCGGAGAATGCTCCTTCATGCACAGATCGATTGTCCCAGGTCCACACAGAATCTCGATTCGTAAGATCTACTACCCGAACGCCCTCTCCAACCTGGTCAACCTCCTGAAGTGAAAACCGCCTTCCATCACGAGACCACGGGTATCTACCGAATCGCTGACCATTCGCCCCGGACACGAGGGAGGACATTTTCCGTTGTTCAATATCATAAAGGTAAACTCGCTTGGGCTTATCAGGCTCCTCAAGGTTCTGGCGATGAAATGCAATCCGGTCACCGGATGGGGACCAATTCGGAAACCTGTCTACAGCATCCGGGGAGGAGGTCAATCTCTCAAGCCTGCCATCGGCCAGTGTGAGGCGGAAGATATCCGGTGGCCGTCCATCGGGTTGCCTGTCGTAGGCAGAGAATACGAGCCCCAAACCGTCCGGCGACCACTCACTGAAGCCAGCCTGCATAGACGGGTCTTCATACACGATCCTGGTGTTGTCCTGGGATACTTCATGGACACCAATTCGACCGTCGTTACCGGAAAACGTCAGGCGAAGACCATCTGACGCCCAGCGCGGATGATGCGGCAGGAACTCGGCTGGGATCTCCCCGATGGTTTCCCCTGAGGATTCCATGATCTTCAACCAGGCCTCACCCGAAATCCCACGGCACTGCAAGACTATTCGACCTGAAATTGGATCGACATCGAAATCGCTTATCAACGAATCCTCCCTCCGATAGAACTGAATCGCACCCCTGGACAAACCGAACGAAACAGCCTCAAATTGGGGCTGACGTTTCGCCGGTTTGCGAACCACAAAGGTGGTTGCCGAAGGCCAGGACGGCGATGGCGCCGCAGCGCAACACCGCGTTGTCACACGTAGATGGTCGACGTCGATGCCTAACGGCGCCGTTCAATTTGGCCCCTCCTTTTGCGCTTCGATCAGGAATTTCCTTGCCGTGAACGCCAGCTCATCGCCGCTGTCCAGGCGCTGTTGCAGCCTAAACAGGTGTTCCACGTGCGTTTCAACTGAAAACCCGGGTACCAGCCAGGGAACAGCCTTCAGGTAATAGACCACGGCGCCCACGTCGGCGAAAGCCACCTGGCCGGACCATTCTTCGGCATTGAGAATCGTCAGACCGGTCGTTCTCAATTGAGCCACAACCCCTTCAAGGGTGGATCCGGGCCATTGCGGTTTAACGCCAAACGCTGCCAGCAGGTCATATGCCCATAACCCGTGAACCTGCTGTGTCAGGAATGTACCGCCAGTCGTGAGAATACGGGCAACTTCATCAGGGTTGAATGCAGAGTGGCGATTTAGAACAAGATCAAACTCGCTATCGGGAAATGGCATCGGATCGCAATCAGTCAATCGAACATCTGCAACTTTCGCTCCCAATGGAACGAGACGTTCTGTTGCCAACTTGAGGTTAGGTGCATATTCCTCCGTTGCCACAACCTCTTCGGGCCAGAATTCCTGTAAGTCCCGGAACCGCTCACCACCACCTGTACCCAGGTCAATGACAGATGAACAACGACGCAAGAGCTCGGCAGCCCGTAAAGAATAAGACCATGGCGTCTTCTCTTCGAACATCCTGCCATCCAGCCAGGAAAAGTCCCATCCCGAGAAAGGCTGTTCTTCTTCACGTTGCCAACTATCGACAAGCTTGCCTAGACTCATGTTGCACGCTATCTGTGAGTCGTGCCGGCCAATTGATTGACCGGGCACACGTTTTTCGTGTTACGTTTTCCGTGCCCTAACCGCGAAGCGTTTGCGCGAGAGAAACCCAGCTCCGCATGCGGTTAAGCACGTGTTGTATGATGCGGTGTCCACTTCGGATGGTCGCGGTAACGTCGTGGGTCAACCGATCACGGAGGACGTTTGGTGTCGGTTCAGCGGCAGCATGAAGTACGCACTGCAGTCACCCTCATGCTCGTTTACAGCAGGTTGAATACCGAAACCCATGGATATGTTAAGAGCGTGATTTTCAATGTTGCTGTAACAGCTGCGCTCTCGTACCTGGTAGCAGCCAAGATCACGTGCCCAGGAAACCGCGGTCTGCTTTAATCGCCTCCCGATGCCCCGACGCCGATATTGAGGTTTGACGAAGAAGGCGACGACCTTTGCTTCCAGTACTGGCCTTTCGTTGCGCTCAAGGCCGGGCTTGTCTTCATCGATCCCAATCTGCTGCGTCCAAAACCTCAGGTAACCCACCACTTGATCCCGAACATGCGCAGCAATGGTGAATGGCCCAGAGTGGTACTCGCACGTCTTGGCGTTGAGTCCGGCTCCTTCGCCTCTCTCGTCAGCGAATGCAAGGAATCTCTGCCATGAGGCGTGCGTGGATTCCAGCGGCATTATTCGGACGTTTTCAGGCAGTGGCATTTCAATCTCCCGTCTGTGAGGTGAGTATTGACTCGGCATTCCGTATTAACCACCGCCTCGGATGCACCGGGGTAGCCACTTGGCCTGTTTCACTTTCACACGACGTCTCGCCGGCTTGCGAACCCGCGTAGAGGGTTGCCGAAGGCCAACGCGCGTCTGCGCCACGGTGCAAGCCTTGCTGTGGGCAGATGTCGTATCTCGGCCGCGATTTACTATGCAGGCTGCTGTTCCGAAAGGAGCGTTGGCGAACAATTGCGTCAATTTCTGGACTGACAAGGGTTGCCAACGGCTGAAGGGAATATCAGGAGTGGTCATACAGTTCGCATTCTGCGCTTAAATGATGTCCGCTGACGTGCAAGCATTGCAGAAGCGGCACTTCCAATCAGTGAATGAGATTTTTGGCATTAAGTCAGTGTCTCACGCCGGCCCGTTTGGTAAGAAGCGACGAAGGAGCGGAGAATCTTATAGATCTTCATTCGGCATCTGCGGATGTTGGGCAGGAAAGAGCGCATCCAGGAGCTCTGCCGCATCTCCGGTAAACAACATGCCCAACCGTTCGGCAATTTCACCAGGTGGTTCTTTTCCAATGATGATTTGTGCAAACTCATGACCACATTCAATGGTGTTTTCTGCTTTGCCGCCGGGCTGCACAGAGATTTCACTGTTGTCGATGGATAGCACTGCAGACTGGTCCGGGATAGAAATCTTCAATGTGCCCATGAAATCTCCGAGACCCGATTTTCGTATACGTCGAGACAGTTCAGGTGCGATCTTACTCAGCGTCGTCTCCAGGTTGATGATGCGAATCTGGTTCCCCGTCCGACCATTGTGGTTTCTGGCTGAATAAAGATGAGGCAACTGTCGCACGCGTCGTGCCAGCGCGCTGCGCCAGGGGAGTCGGACGAATTGCACCCTGTGTCCCTGGTATTGCCGGGCAAGTTGCCCTAAAACGCGCAGGATCTGTTCCGGATCACCGGCTGAATCCGTATGACGCAGGTCGCGCCCCTCGTGATCTTTCTCTGTATTCGGGCCATCGTAGAGATAACCCACCGCACGTCCGGTTTTATCGTTGAAAATGTACGCTGTCCACGGATCGTCGTCTTCCGGCGGGCATTTGCCTCTTCGGTATGTTGGACGGACGGTCGTGCCGGTCAATCCGTCGTGCCATCGATTGTGAAGTTCAGCCAGGTCTCTGCGCCCGTGAATCACGTTGACATGTACTTCCTCCAGCTCTATTTCCGGCGCTGCCTCAGGCAGGTGCTCGGTGTCTATAAAATACGTCTCCTGATCCGGCCAGGCAAGCACGTAGCCGAAATTCGCAAAGCGATCGAGCGGTTCGGTACGTGTACACGACATATCATAACCATGGGCATACATGGCGTCCAGCGCCGCCTGAATTGTTGCCGCGTAGATCCCCTCATCCCGATAGTCGGGATGCACGGTCGGCAGATTGATGCCCCCGGTCCGGACCGTTGCGCTGCCGATGCGCATCGACAGATCGTAAATGCCCGCGTGCGTGACCACATCACCATCCATCGTTCCGATCCGCGACGTCAGCCAGTCGTAGTGACTGTGCGCGATGCGTCCTGCGCGACACTGACGGCTGATGGCGTTCCAGCGCCTGTCCAGCAACTCATAGATATCTTCGCTATGATCCGCTTTATCCGGCGCCAGGATTTCTCGCACACGGTCAATGAACCGCTCGTCCCGCGAAGGCCGGCTCTCATGTATATTGTCCTTCACCATATCGAATAGCCTTTCCTTGAGCCGTTTCCGCGCCGACCGCAAACGGTTCTTCACGACGGCGACTGACACACCCAGAAAAGCGGCCACTTCCCGCTGTGAATAATCCGAAATGTAGAACAAAGACACGGCCTGGCGCTCGTTTTCGGGCAATGTGTCGATCGCTTCTCGCACAAGGCACCGCATCTCGTTTTCTTCTGTTGTCCGATCCGGATGCCGGTCTTCCGATGCGATCTCGACAAGCTGTTCCATGGATACGATCTCGACCTTCTTTCCCCGGCGCGTCATCCGATCGCAATGTTTGAAAACGATCTTGCGTAACAAAGCAGGAAAAGCGAAGACATCGTACACCCGCTCCAGATTCACCCACGCCTCTAAAAACGCCTCCTGCGCCGCGTCCTGTGCCAGGTGAAAATCCCTCAACAACGCGAATCCGTATCCCACGGCGAGATCCTGAAAGCCTTCGACAATTTGCTCGTAGGCCGTCAGATCTCCTTGCTTTGCGCGTTCAAATATCGGCTTCAGTGTCTCCATCTCGCTCCTCTGACTATGAAGTCCTTCACCGATAATATCCCATTTGGATTGCATTGGGTGTACTTATCCGATGTATTTTGATCTCCTGAAAGGAACAGGAAGATTCCAAGATATTAATAAACAATGGTTTAACAAAATCCGAAAAACGAGCGCGGGACTGTGCTATTCGATGAAATTCGGCCTGCCCGAAAGGCGTTTGGGTGGGTCGTCGGAAAGGAGAGAAGGGAGGACTTTGAAAGGCTGGGTTGTCGCGGATACTTGTCTCTGCCTGCAATATGTCGTTTTTTCCTGGGGTGGGCAATTTCGGCAGACAATCCTCAAACTGCACGGTATCTGTGATCAGTGCCGATCAGTTGGTCGACCGGGCCCTCACTTTTCGTTTAACATTCTCCCCTGTCAGGCCGGGGTTCCGCGCCAGAAATCGTTGTACGCCGCCAGCGGCCCGTCCCCGTGCGACCCGGTAGCCAGATCCAGCCCCCCGAAGAGATAGACGGACTCGCCCCCCACTGCCATAACGGGGATTCGCCTGACACCGGGACGTTCGGCGCCGGCAGAGTAGTCCTTCGCACCGTTGTGTGGATACAGACAGTCCCACCGGCCGGCACGAAGATCGTACTGCCACAGATCGTTCAGCTGGGGGTGCTCCCCTTCCCCTCCTGCAAATCCTCCGAACAGATACAGGTAATCTCCGATCACAGCGTATCCCAGCCCGTACCGAGGGGAAGGCCGTGCAACATCATCCGCCCGGTTCTCCTGAATGCAGGTCCAGGCGCCTCCGTCGGGATCGTATTCCCACAGATCGTTGTAGAACTCCGGCGCTCGACCCTGACTGTCCCGACCGCCCCACAGGTAGAGCCTGCCGTTCCAGCCGGCCAGCACGGGACAGTATCGTTTCGGCGGCCAACCGTCGCGCCCATTCGATGCAGGCCCCAGGTACTCCCATTTCCCGGCCGGCGCCCCGTAGGTCCACAGCTGTGCGTGCGTCATCGCGCCATGTCCCCCCATCAGATACAGGGAGTCGCCCAGAGCAACCGCCCCCATCCCGCCGTACCCGGCGGGGCGATGCCCCTCCGCCGCAATTCCTGATGCGCGCCCGTCGTCGGGCTCTATCAGCTCCCACGAGGCTGTCTTCGGATCGTAGGCCCAGAGATCGTTCAGCTTGATCTCCCCCTTGCCGGGGCCCCGCACTGAGGACCCGCCAAAAAGATAAAGCCTGCCGTTCACGGGCAGCCAGGTCGTGAGCTTCCGGGTACACGGTCTGGTATCGGACGGTCTGAACCCGATGCGCCCATCGTGGTCTTCCAACCGCGTCCACCGGCCTCGACCCGGGTCGTAGCGCCACAGGTCGTTCAATGAGCCCTGGACGGAAAGATCTCCAGGCCCCTTCGGCCGGCCGTACATCACTTTTATCCCGCCGAACAGGTAGACGCATCCATTGTAGCTCAACATCCCGCCGAAGGCCGCCCGCCTGCAGGGTACATCCTCGGCTTGCTCCTGATCCGGATGCAACAGTTCCCAATTCATAGCGGACCTCCGTACGGCATGACGTGCGATCCTGCGGAGAAAGTTCGGCGAATTCCATTGGTTGCAAAAAAATTCCGATACAGTTTATTCGCCGAGGATGATTGCTGCCCCCCAAACGGCTTCAGGACGCATAAAGAGCAAACAGCCTGGCGCGGTCCAGGTACACTTTGACCTTGACCCCTCCCCGTGCCTGTGAGACCATCTTCTCTTCGAGCCCACCCGCTTTATCCACGACCGCGCCTGGCGGATCGCTTTTCCATTGTACCCGGTATTCTGTTTCATTCCCTGAGAAGCGTATGCAATCTTCTTTGCCAAAACCCGGCACGACCCGGTCAAACGGATCGACGATCTCCACTCGCAGCGACCCGCCCGTCGCATCGGCGTTGATCCACAATGCATTGGCCTCGATACTCAGCGGGACCGTGGTCACAACCCCCTGCGCCTCCGTCTTCAGACAGACCAGCCGGTCCTTTTCGATCTTTGCCAGATTGATTCCCCGCCGGGACTCTTCGCCGTAGCGCGTCCCCTCGCCGTGCAGTTCGTTTGAGCAACTGTGATAGATCCAGATCTCGTCGTCACGGACAAAGGGGGCATGAGACGGATAGACACTTCCACTGTCGTGGCTGCCGCGGGGGCCGCAGTCCAGAATGGGTTCGCGGTTGCCCGCCCGTTGCCAGGTCCGGCCGTTCTTCGAGTAGGTCAATTGGATGTCCATCCGGTTCATCCATTCCGGCATCCAATCTTCGATCCGGTTTCGGGCGATCCACCCCTCGTGGAGCGTGTGAAACACGGACAGGAAGCCGATACGAAAGTCGCGATACGCCAGCGAACTCATGCCGTAAAACTCCTGGTCCTGCGGCGGATCGTGCTCATCGGGTGCGACGATGATCTTGCGCGGGGTCCAGTTTTCGAAATCATCACTCTCGGCCATGCAAATGATGCGCACGTTAGGCCGGCCCCGAAGATAAACGACGTAGCGGTGAATCTTCGCGTCCCAATAAGCGACCAGGTGGGTATCCGAACCCTGTGGAATGACCGGGTTGAGCCAGCGCTGGGGCACGTCCCAATGAATCCCGTCGGCAGAATACGCCACACAGACCGGCTGCACAATGCCGGCGAATATCATGTCTCCGCTCTGGAACATGAAGAGCATCTTGTAGCGCCTGGCCGGGTCGGTTTCGATAGGGTCTTTCATGACTCCTGTCCCGGCCCCCCACCGCAGAAAGGGAAAGACCAGGTTATTCTCTTTGCTGCCGGCATCCTCAACGAGGTTGAGAACGGGTTTTTCCCAGTGGATGCCGTCCCTGGACACGGCGTAGGCCAGTCCGTCCGCCGCTTCGCCGCGCGCTTCGCTCAATCTTCGGCTCACGCCGTACCACATCTTGAAGGTATCTTCGTCGTCATCGTACAGGACGTTGACGTAGCCCCCGATCAGCCACTCCTCTTCCCAGGCCCGATCCTTCTCAATCAACGGTTGTTGCGAAACTTTCTTTGCGGGTACGACCCCTCGCGCGACGCTGTCGAGACTCTCGATAAACGTATTGTCAATGAATAGGAAGGCCGCTTTCTCGTCCGTCATCGGTCTCTCCTGGTATTGGATTTCTACCCCATCTTCCACCGAACTCGCTGTAGAATGTCGAAGATCAACAGTCCGTGCCGGGTTCAGGCCGATTCCCTGCTCGTACACAATCTATATCTCAACAGTCGTAAGCTCGTCAGGACACACGATACAACCGTTATATCCGTTCCCATGATAGCCTCGGCGGAGCCTGGCGACGGTCTCCTCACCGCGCAGAGAACCGCAGTGGATGACCACGACCCTCGATATGCCGGCTTCATTAGCGATGTCAACGACCTCCGATATGTCCGCGCTGACGCCCCGGATCGGATGCGAAGCATCTTCGTCATTCTCTTTGAAATTGCGCATAGAGAGCCCGGTAACGAATGTATCAACCCGCCTGGCCAATGGCCTCAGTTCGGGACAGTCCGCTGCATCGCACAGGAAGAGTACGCTGCCGCTATCCGTATCGATCCGGTACGCCAGCTCGGTCAGGTAAGGCTCGACATGAGGAACCTGTACAGCCGTCGCCTTCCAACCTTTGCCCTCGACAACCGCTCCTGAACTGATGTCGGATACATCGACCTTCATGCCCGGACGGGGAAGCGTTCCGCCTCTCCCCACGTGCCCGTGGTGGCTGATGTGGTGTTTTCGACGCGCAACGATGTCGGGAAGGAAGGCGCCGTCCTTGCCAAAAAGGCGATCGACGAATTCGAATGTCGGAGGCGGACCAAAGACTCTGAGCGGAGGAAGATCGCCGGGGTCGAGATCGAACCGTAGCAATGCAAAGCACGGGAAATCAACGATATGATCCGAATGATGGTGAGTCAGGAAAATCGAATTCACCTGTGTAGGGCTCATTCCCATGCGTGCCATCTTGTAGGTTGTGCCGGGGCCGCAATCAACCATGATACGATCGTCACCGATCTCGAGAATGCAGGAACACCCGTAGCGTTCACCCATACGGCTGGGACGAGGACCACCGTTTCCGAGAATGTGTAGCTTCATTTGGCCGTCACCGGGTAGCCTTTCGCTTATCGTGCACTCATATTGGTCGTCTCGCCGCCAACTCTAGCTTATGACGATCAAGTCTCCCCGTTTCCCGCCTCTCAGCCTGCTTCGCGACGTTGACCCAGACGCAAAGCCCAGGGATCACCCAGCCGGTCAATAACCGCTTTTTCGCTCAAGCCTGAATGCTTCACCACCCAATTCAATTCCTCCTCGAGTGTGATCTCAAATCCGCCAGGATCGTCCGTGCAGATCGCAAGATCCACCTCTGATTCAAGGAATCTGTGAATCGGGTGGGCGCCGGAGTGCGGGATGCCACCGATACGAAGATTTGAGGTCGGGCAGCACTCGATCGCCGTTTCCAACCGTGTCAATTCGTCGAGGACGTACTCCTGGCGTGCGTGAATATTGGAGATTCTCGTGCTGTCATAGTGTGAGCGTACGACATCACCAGGATCCATCGCTTCCAGACAACGTCTCTCCGATTTCAGTTCGTTTTCTTTCACGACAACACCGTATTCGGACAGTTCTTCGGCTCTCTCCAGGTCATACGCAATCTGATCGAGACGTTCCTCTACCGATTCCTGTTCGTGCGCTCCAGGGCGCCTTGCAAGTGCTGTACGAGCGTCCAGGCCCAAAGCGATCGCGTGACCCAATCTTCTGACGCCCAATTCGGCGACTTCGTGACACCACCGGATTGCGCTCTCAAGCGACTTGTCGAAGTATTGTTCGCCAACGTGATATACGACATCAAGAGCCTGATCCGGTCGGGCTTCATTGTCAGTCTCCAACTGAGTCAACAATCGGGCCACATGCTTCGGTGGATTCCCTTCCTCGACGCTCGCGAAATCAACTCCCACGAGTGTTTCCACGAGCTCCGGATGTTTTTCGAGTAAATCCCGGGTGAGTTTATAAGCATCCTCGGCAGCATGGCGCGGTATGCTCACAATGTACCTGGCCGTAAACGATGCGTCGCGGGCCGCCTGAAGAGCCCTGGCACAGAAGGGATGCCAGAACATAAACCCGTCCATTCCGCTGCCGCAGCGATATTCGACGTAGCGATAGCCTTCCCTCTTGTGGCGAGCGAGCATGTGCCGAAGGAGATCACCCTCACGATCAAGCTCACGGAGATGACTCCACACTCGCAAAAAGAACCCGTTCTTCGCCTCCCACCTCCCAAAATCCCCTCCGTCCTCGACCGTGTACACGTAAGCTCGCCGGAGTTCTTCAAGTCCCGCAGCATCCTCTACAGCTCGATCGAATATTCCAATCGGATCTAATGAAGTCTCGTACAGCTCATTATAGCGGTCTACAAAGCCTTCCTCGTTCCAATTGACACCTCTGTAGACGTCCTTCCCGAGATCAAAAAAGTCCTGCGTCGTGTATGCACCCAGTATGTGAAGATGTAGATCTGTTGTGCTCAGATCCCTCAACGAGGGCATCAGGTGCCTTTCTGAAAGCCAAAGGAATCGTGTGGCTCGTCGCGAATCGGGCGAATTACTGTGTTCGCTAATGTTCAAGCATTGTAGACGCTTGCCGTCCCCAAGGGTTGGTGCGACGCTTGCGCATTTCAGCAAGCGGCATGACAAAGGCAAGTGTGCCGCAGGCCAAGCGCCGATCGAAGGGAAGCCGCGCTGCTGCCATGCCGTTGTTAGTTGCCGTTGCGATCTTGGGTCAGAAATGAGTGCACGACCCTGAAATACTCATCAGGCTGATCAACCCAAGTCATATGACCACACCGATTGAGGAAGACGATCTCAGACTGCGGAATCCGGTCCTTAATCATATATGCCTGAGTGATTGGCTCGTAGTCTTGATACCCGTACACTACCAGGGTTGGCGCCGTGATCTCTTCGGCCTCAGCAAGCTGCATTTTGCGCTCGAAGTTCGCAGCGTCTCTCATAATCCGTCGGTATCCACCAGCCTGAAGGTACGTATCAACGAAGCTATCAACGTGCTCTCTTGAATAGAACATCGCGGGAGCCCACGCCCTGAATAGTGCTTCATCAACATCTCTGGGTACTCCCGATTGACTCTTTCGACCGGCTTCAAAGTCACGTCTTAGTTTTTCAAACTCATCAGCTGAAACCGGATAGGCCATTCGATCTCGATTGGCTCTATAATATTCACTCATCTCAGCGCTTAGGGGCCCTGGCCCTACCAGAACCAGGTGTGAAAGCCTCTCGGGATGGCGTTGGGCATATAACAGACCAAGTGCACTGCCCCAGGAGTGACCAAGAAGCGCCATCTTATCCAGTTGCAAATGGTCTCGAAGGACCTCGAGGTCCTCTACGAAGTTCCAGATGTCCATTGTTTCGTCGTCCAACTCAGGAACAGTTGATTCTCCTGACCCACGTTGGTCGTACAAAACACATCTGTACTTCTGCGCGAATAGCTGGCCCATTGGCCGGTAAAGCAAATGGTCGACGCTACCGTGAAGGCACACCAAAGTCATACTTTCGCCTACCTCAAACCAGGCCATCTGATGGCCGTTCGCGCTCAAGACATGTGCCTTCCAATCCGGTCGCATGATCCGTCCTTTGCGGCGAGTTACGGGAGGGTTTCCCTCGCTTCCTCCACCCCGTTCAGGGGGTAACATAAAGGGCACAATATAGCCAGTGTTTATTTAGGACGTGGCTCTTGAAGTCTCCGAGACCTCATTTTTTCCAATCGTGCCTATCGAACCAAGCATCGCGCCGATCATCACCAGAAGGGCGCCTACCAGACTGAGGCTGTTGAGTCCTTCTGGATTTAGGATGTCCGGAAGCATCGGGGCGAAAAAGGCCATACCTGCTACTGTGATAAGGGGCGTCGTGGCAAGGACAACGCCGACTCTAGATGCCTCGATGTGGTCAAGTGCTTCTGCAAAACTCAGATAGGATATGAGTGTGATCAAGGCGCAAAGAGTAAGCAACGCAGATTGGAACCGATTCAATTGGAACAACTCAGTGGGGTGGGAAAATGGTAAAAAGATCAGTGAGCCTGCCAGATAGACGAGAAACATAATTGATTGCGAGGGAATAGACTTCAGCAATTGCTTCTGACATAAGGCGTATACGGCCCAGGATGCTGCGGCAGCAATCGTGATCAGAATCCCGGGTAACAGTGAACCAGCACCAGAGAGGATTTCTGAATACCGCTGATTAAAAAACAAAATCAATCCGATAATCAATGTGATGAGTCCAAGACCTTGTAACTTGCTGAATGATTCCCGAAAGATGGCAAGACTGCCTATCAACAAGAACATGGGCGCTACTTGAATGACGACCTGAACCGTGCTGGGTGAAACATACTCCAATCCCCATAGGTAGAGCGCAAAGTTTCCACACAATCCTGAAACTGCAAGAAACAAAAATAGAAGCTTGAAACCTCGGAGTCTAAAAGCTTGAGATAGCCCATTTTTGCAGGCAACGACTATTGCCAATAATATTGTAGCTACGCCGAAGCGAAACCATGTAATCGTAATCACATCCAGACTGCTCAACAAGCCCTTCAGGACAATGGGCAATACTCCGAATCACACCTGTCCAAAATCGGTTTCAGTCTTGGACAGCATCTGGTTCACTTCCGCGAAGCAATCCCTCGACCAAGATTGCCTGAGATTCACAAAGTGCTTATTTCACGGGCTTATTGAGACGGAAACAGCACAATTATGGCCGCTGGAAACGTCACCTTGTTCTTGGACAGCATTGCGCAGACGATGGCAAACCTGGTTTTCATTATCCGGGTCAAACCCGTCCAAAATCGCCTATTGTAGCCATTTTTCGAACCTTATCTCTGGGAATCCGACGGTTCTTGGACAGCAGTGACTCCGAATAGAAGTGCTGTCAAGATGGACAGCATTAATCCAACTTGCCAGTGACCGGTAGGTGTATGGATATTCATTCAACGGTTCTGATTTGGGGTCATTGAGTTCTGTGCCCTATTTGCCAACGAGGGGTGGTTGGGTTCGTGCGCTACATTCCTGCATCGTCGTCACGGATTTCGAGCTCGCAAAGAGAGTCACCGAAGGCCAAGGCGTCGTAGCAACCAGCCTTGGCTTCCATCTACGTTATTGTTCCCTGAATCCGAATTGTACCTTCCAACAGAATCTCCGCGTGCTCGTCCTTCCGCTCGGTCTGCCAGTATCTTCGCGCCCTCTCAAACATCGATGCAAGGGTTTCAGACTCTTCGAAGTAACTTATCAGATTCATGTCCGCAGCGAACGCGCGCGAACAATTAAGAATCTCGACATCATATAGTTCGCACGCTTCCCTGTGGGAGTCGAATCGTCTGGCAGCACTCGCTTCCGGCCAGAGAAAGAGGCAGTCAAACCGACTTGGCCTCTGGGGAAATTCCCGTAGACGAACAGTCTCCCACGCGAGTTCCATCATCACACGACCTGTCTCGGCGGCATTTGGAACCGTTATCGCAAGGGAGTCCGTTTGGAGTTCGATAAGGATCTGACGCATCAAATGGGTCTGAAAGTCTCCAGGTCTTACAACGGCTCCGGAGCGAAGGCCGGATTTCGCCGACCAAAACAGGTGAGTTCCTTGACCAATATCACGAGACATTGATCAGGACTTCGCCCACTCGACAACAGTTTGCAGGTTGTTTTTTTGGCTCGTCACGGGTTTGTCTTGCTCCAAAACAGGACAGACGGCCCTTGCGTGAAACGTCCCGGTCACTTGCGAACTTGCCCGCACGCAGTTACGTTTCCCCTTACAGCGGGAAGTCCGCATCGTTTATGTTCGATACTGCAAAAGCAGCTCTTCACACAATTCATCCTTCTCGGCGGGTCGATGTTTGCGTGCAACGCCCCAGAAGTGTTTAACCATCTTAGAGGATAGAATAAAGTCCAACCCATGGGTCTTCATGACTTGAGTCGCCAGTCCCAGCGTGTTGTAGACTTTTCCATCTCCGCTTTCCTCAAAGTCGACACATGAGAACCCGATTTCACGAGCCGTCAGCAGGAAAACTTCCGTGTTCCTGATCAGACAGCACGATGGATGCATACGGTCACCCAGGACGGCGGGCATGGGAAGGTGCTCAAGTGCTTTTCCTGGCCGGACGTCTTCAACATCGTCCTCCATCATGATATTGATGAACTTTTCCGCCCCTCCTTCGTCAAGAGAACCCCACGGCACCTCAGTTTCCCCGTCTTCGGTGAATCTTGCCTGAATAGCCCAAACGTCGTTTGCGGCGCCGGCCAACTCGCTTGCCATCGTTGTCACGGTCTCATCCTGGACAAAGACAATATCCGCGTCCAAAAAGAGGAAATAATCGCAGTCCTGATGCGAAAGAACAAAGTCACGGAGATTCTCGCCGTGATTGTTGCCGGGGGTGTCGCGGTCCCACTTTGTTTGCACGATTGGGACCTTCATGTCCTTAGCGAGAGACGTCAGATGCCGCATCTCATCGATTGAATTGTTGTCAAGAATCGTCAGGCGGATCCCCTCAAGATCGCTGTGTGTCGCATACAGCGATCTCAGCAAGAGCTCAACAAAACAGGATGTGTCCTGGTTGATGGTGACTGCCTCGATTTGGCGTGTAGACATATGATGTGTCCAGTCTGAGCCGGGCACGGACGTGTTCCAGGAAGTGCCAGACCTGTTCCCTTACCGCAGCAATCTCAATTCCGCGCACATCCTCATCCGATCTCAAGGAAGGTTTTGACAGGGATCTCTGCGAAGCGTCGGGCGGCCTCTTCCAGAACGTCCACCTCCCGCGGAATAACACGGAAAGAGAACGAGATCTCGTAAACCTCGGGGAGTTGGTAGATGCTGTTCAAGGTTCTGCCCCAGCACTAAGTCTGCATCAGTTCATGGATCAGCGGCGGGACCTGGCGGATATCGGTCAGTTGCCGGAATGCGCCGGTGAAGTCCAGGCCGCGCGTCAGCCCCTGCGGTATGACGATGCAGCGCAGCCCTGCCGCCAGTGCGGCGCGCAGCCCGCGGTCCGAGTCTTCGACTACGACGCACTCGGCGGCGCTGAGGCCGTTTTGCCGCATGGCCGTGAGGTAGGGCTCGGGATCGGGCTTGGAATTCCGGTATTCTTCGCGCACGAGCGTAAAATCGATGCAGTCCAGCAGGCCGGTGCCGGCGTGGATGATCTCAAAGTGCTCCCGCCGCGAACTGGTGACGATGCCCATGCGCACCGTGCCGTGGAGTTCGCGCAGCACCTGGCGGGCGCCGTCGATGACGGGTACGCCGGCGCGCAAGAGTTCGGTGTAGCGGGCGTTTCGCCTGATGCGGGCAGGTTCCAGCGCCTGTTCGTCTATGCCGTGTTCGGCGCCGACCGTGTTAAAGCCGCCGCTGGCCTTGAGGAAGAACTCGATGAAACGGGCTTCGCTCAGGCGCACGCCGAGGGGTTCCAGGGTTTCGCGGCAGGCCTGGTAGTACAGGCCTTCGGTGTCGACCAGGACGCCGTCGTTGTCCCAGAGAATGGCTTTCAGCATAGCGCCTTATATCCTTTCCACTGCGCGGAAGTCGAAGCAGGCCATCGTTCGCGCCCGCGGCAAACCCTTCCGCAACGAGTCGAAGATCCTGCTCATATCCGGCCCTCTTCGGGTACCTCGCGCCCGCCGTCCCAGAAGCCTGGCTTGTCGGTCGCCGACGGCCAGTACCCTTCGGCGTCTTCATCCCACTGGTTTCCGCACATCGACGAGATGACGGTCCATTCCGCGGCCCCGAAATCCGGCTCGGGATGGTACAGGAAGCGCTTCAACCCCGCCTCCCGCGAAGCATTCAGGATGCCGTAGAGATCGCGCGCCTGCATCGGGTCGCCGCCGTGGGGACGGCGCCCGGTGGACACCCAGGCGATCACCTTGTCGGGATCACCTACGGCCGCCAGGGCCCGCCGGGTCTCGTTGTAGACCACCCTGGAGAAGAATTCGTCGGGGAAACCCATCTCCATGTCCATCAGCGAGTTGACGCCGGGCAGCTCGATGCCCAACAGCGCCTTCACGACGGCGAAACACTCCGCCTCGCTCAGGGACGGGTTCCACTTTCGCAACCGTCTTACCCAGCGGGATATGGTTCCGTACATGCCGTCCATGCCGCGGTGCCAATAATAGTGTTTCGGAAAGATATAGTCGAAGTACTCCGCCATCTGACAGTAATTCTGTCCGGTGAGCGATGACCACGCCGGGGCCCGCGGGATACCGCCCAGCTCCACCTTGCGATCGACGGCGTCGACCTGTTGCCGCATGTACTGCCAGTCGAAGCGAGAGCGCTCCTGCCGCTTGCGCAGCCAGTAGAGCACGTCCTCGTTGACGTCGAACAGGAGCATTGCCCCCAGCATCCCCCCGTCGGCGTGGTACCGCACCATATCCGGCGTCAGATTGTGCAGACGCTCCCGAAAGTGGGTGATGCCGCGCTGGATTCGATCCATCTCGGCGCCGACCTGGGCGAAGCGGGCCTCCTCGCCCGGACGGATCTCCAGGAGCTCGCCCCCATGGTGGAATGCCAACTCGTAGTGGTTTTCGCCCGGACCGTCGACAATGACGCCGTGCACCTGCGGAAAGGCGTTCATCTGGTCCTGCACGTGGGCGGTCGGGCCGCCTCCGGCGAATATCAGTATTCGCCAGCCTCGTTCCGCGGCGTTGTCCAGCATTGCGTGCAGCTTCTTCTCTTTTGAGACGTCGCGCGGACGTTGCTCCGGGACTTCCGCCCCCAGGGCCTCGTACACCTTCGGGTCGGGCGCCCACGCCGGAATGGTGGTTCCACCGTCCTGGAGGAACGTCATGCGGCCGACGGCCAGACCGCGCACGCCGCCATCCTCCCAGGCGTCGAACCGCTCCTCGAACCCTTCGAGCCAGTGTTCGAACGGGCTGTCACTGCAGGTGAATACCCAGAGTTTCATTATTCCCTCCTTTGGGGTGGCAGGGACGATTCACGTTCACGTTCCCGCCGTGCGCGAATCGCGAATGCGCGAAGGCGCGGCAGTACGCAAGCCGGGCACGGGCGTGTCATATGATTTGCCAGCCTCGGATTCTGTGGGGCCTCTCAGGCACCGGGAGATTTAAACTCTGGTCTCCACGAGTGCTCCTACATCGTCGTCGCCGAACAGCCATCCAGTGTCATCGTTTCCAAAGCGCTCGTTGATCTCGTGCGCGTTGGGAAGCAATGCGTAGGTTTCCGGCGTATTTATCTTCGACCTGCGAGGGTCAAGGTGGAGGGCAAGCTTGTCAACATCAGGCGACTCAAGCCCCAGAAAGTTGAAGATACCTTTGGCAACGACGCGACTCTTCTTGATGTCTTCAGTGTAAAGCTCCTCATAGAACACCTTCAAGGTACTGCCTCGCGGGCGCTGCTCTATCACGTTACTGTAATAGTCTCTGAGTTCCGTCGCGTATTCGAGACCGTCCGCGATCTTCTTCAAGGAGACTGGCTTCAGATTCCGGTAGATTCGCCTGGTTTCCTCATTCAAGTCCGACATCTGCCAGACTTTCGTTTGTTCGGCGATGCATCCGGAGACTTCGGCTCGCAGCAAATTAGCCCTTTGCAGGAAGAGGACTGTGGCGTCAGCAGAAAGCAACAGATGGGTGTATAACTCTTTTGGAAGTTGGTAGCTGAGGATCTTTATCCCGTTGTACCTGGCGAAGAGATCGTCAAGGGCTTTCTCAAGCGACGGAACGTCCTCAATGAAATCCACGTAGTTCGTCTCACCCGGGTTTTCCCTCGCATATCCATGCCAAAAGGGCTCGAGAGCGAAATTCAATCGAGGATGTGTCTGAAGAACACGATACAGCGTCGTACTTCCGCTTCGGCCGTGCGCAAAGAGAACAGTTCGTGTGGGAGGACTTTCCATCAAAGTCTCTGCCTGGTTCAGTCTCCGGCCTCTGTCCACTGGTACACGTGGACCTCCAGTGGCAGGAACAGATCGATGAACTCACGAGACTCGCTCTGCGCCATGCGATCCTCGAACAGCACCCTGGGCTGAACCGGTCTGTCGAACCGCCACGTGCCCAGGACCAGGGCCGGTTCCACGTTGACCGCGATCAGGGTGTGGACCCCGTTGTGCAGCCGCTCGATGAAGTGAATGGCGTCGCCCTCCTGCTCGAGCTTCACGGACCGTACCCGGGCGCCCGCCGCCAGTGTCGGGGCCAGGTGTCGCACCTCGCTGGCGACCTTGAGCACCTCGGTCCATTGCCGCGGATAGATGGCCACGTCGTCGGTGTACTCCGTGCCGGGGATCTCGCCCCCGGGCGCATAGAACAGCAGCCCTTTGACACCCCTCGTCAGGGCGAGGTAGTTCATGGACCGGATCTCCTCGCGACTGGGCCGGAAACCCCCTTCGAGGGTTACGACCTCGCCGCGCTTGCTGTCGAGACGATAGTCGAAGGCCTGGGAGATGAACCACACATGCTTGCCCTTGCCCTCCACCCGCGCTGCCTCGAAGGCATCGTCGAGGACCGGCTCGTAGATCGAGGTGATCGAGTCGTCGGGTAGCAGCGGGTTCAGGATGGGGTAGCCGTAAACGAAGTAGGCATCGCTGAGTCTCCCACCCCAGGTGAGCATGAAGATGACCGGGTGGTCCCTGTCGTACCGCCGGATGAGCTCGTAGGTCTCGGTCGCCAGGGGAGACTGGCTGTCGCTGGCGTACTCGTTCCACCATCCCAGCGTGGCCGGGTGGTCCTTCGCCTGCTCCACCACCTCCGTGAGCCGCCCGGGCTCGCCTCTGCCAAGGGCCAGCGAGGCATAGTACACGTGCACCAGCCCCTTCATCCCGAGATCCAGCAGATCGTCCAGCATCTCCCCGGCGCCTTCGCCGATCAGCTTGTAGTTGATCCCGGCCTCGGCCGCCTGGGCGATGTAGGGCATCCTGCTCGTGGGAGAGACGTTCGACGAGTAGATTCCCACCGGAAAAAAGGGCTCGCCGTTGACGCGAAACACGTCCCCGTCGAAACGCGACTTCAATGGCGCCGGCTCGTTGACGCCGAAGCGCCAGCGCAGGCGATTGCCGGCGTTGCCGGCGCGGTCGGTGACGACCACCTCCACCTGGTGGATGCCGTCCTCCAGGGCTCCCGTCTCCGAGAAGGTGAATCCGCCCTCCGCTACGGCGGCGCCGGCGGTGACGTCCTCGCCGTCCAGCAGGACCCGCGCGGAGGCGACCTCGATGCCCGAGCCCTCGTCATGGAAGACGGCCGAGATGACCGGCGAACCGTCGACCCTCGCGTCGGGCGCGGGGCTGGGGAGCACGAGCGCCGGCGGGCTGGTGTCCCTCTTCACCACCGGCGTGGTCTGCGCCATCAGGCGATCCCGCATCGATATCCTCAGTTCCTTTTCCGCCTCGTATTGAGCGGCGATCTCCCGGTCGGACAGGGCGCGGTTGTACACCCGGACGTCGTCGATCTGACCCGTGAAGTGGCCGCCCAGGCCGGAGCCGTAAAAGCTGGCCCCGATATACATCGGCGCCTCCAGGGCGCCGGTCACGAAGGGCTCATCGTACCGCCCTCTCAGGCCGCCGTTCACGTAGACCCTGATCCCGTCGCCGTCGTACGTGCCGGCCAGGTGAAACCAACTGTCCTGTTTGACGCCTCCGCCGGCGGCGCTCTTGCCGTGCTCTGGACACTCCACCAGGGAGAACCGGACCGCGTTCCGGCCGAGGCTGAGCCGGTAGTTCTGGCGCAGCGTGCTGCAACCGTTCTTCGACAGTACGGTCTGCCCGGATATGACGGGCGTGTTCACCCAGCAGGTCACCGTGACCGCATCGGAGAGTCTCAGCATCTCCGAGTCCGGGATCTCCACGTAGTCATCCACCCCGTCGAAGCGGAGGGCGTAGCCCTGATCCAGTGCCACGTACTCGGCCCCGTGAATGGCGCCCTGGAGGCCGTGGCCCGAGGCATCGCCGGCCACGGAGCCGGCCCCCTCATCGAACATGTAGTGCGCCACGAGGCCATCCTCCCCCGCCGCGGCGCCGACGGCGAGGGAGAGGAGGATCAACCCTATCTTCGTTCCCATATTGACACTCGCATCTCCGAAAGGTCTGACTTGCGTTCCGCGATGGTATTTACAACCCTACATCCACACGTAAGGATCGTTCGACGGTGCCGAGCAGCGCCACAGGCAGGCGCGTGACAACTCCAAACCGGCAGCCATCTCAATTCGGCATTCGCCTGACGTTTCGCCGGTTTGCGAACCCCGGGAGAGGGTTGCCCGAAGGGTCAAGGCGCGAACAGCGCCGCAGCGCAACGCCGCGCTGTTACAAGATGAGGAGGGAATTCCACCTTGACAAGTGTCACGTTACACCTTACACTTTGTCGGTGATTAAGACATTTGCAGACAAGGAAACCCAACGCATTTACCGCACCGGCGAATCCAGGAGGTTGCCCGTCGACCTGGTGCGAAGAGCAATCCGCCGCCTAGATTACATCGACCTCGCCAACACGTTGAATGATCTGAGAGTTCCATCTGGCAACCGCCTGCACCGGTTGAAGAAAGACCGCGAGGGACAACACGCCATCGCCATCAACGAACAATGGCGCGTCTGTTTTCGGTTTGTCGACGGGGACGCTTACGACGTAGAAATCACGGACTATCACTGAAAGGAGCATCCCATGGCCATCACAAATACACAAAAACGCGCCATCCCGCCAACTCATCCTGGCGAGATGCTGCGTGAGGATTTCTTGCCGGATTATGCGCAAACAGTGACTTCCCTGGCGGACGCATTGGGTGTATCCCGTCAAACGATAAATGAGCTTCTGCGGGAGCGGCGCGCCATCTCGCCGATCATGGCATTGAAACTTGGCCGCTTTTTTGGAAACTCTCCGGAATTCTGGATGAAGGCCCAAAACAAACGAGATCTTTGGGAATCAGAGCAGCGACATCAAGGCGAGTTGGCGGACATCGAACCGCTCGCTATTCCGTAGACACCTTCCCCTGCACAAACCCCTTCCCTCTTTTGCTCGTAACGTTTTTCGGTTGCCGAACCCCGAGCTTGTCGAGGGGTTGCCAAAGGCCAAGGCGGCGCAGCCGCCGCAGTGGCAACCGGTTGTTACCGGATGTGAGATCTCGACCTACCCAAACCCGTTCGTACGTATCCATTCGATTGAGGACGAAATTCCCTGGTCAATTGCTTCCAAGCACCACACGGCCTCCGGCGCATACTCCAGAAGAGCACTGCATACCTCACCAATAGGAATTGTCCCTTGATCAAGAGAAAGGTGCTCGTCGGACTCTCCGTGATTGTTGTGCAGGTGAACCCACCCGATTCTCGGTCCAAGTCGTTCGATCCACGCTATCGGAGGCTCACGAGAGTTGCAATGGCAGTGCCCAATATCGAGGCACACGTCGACTCGCGGATCATTGATCGTGTCGATCACTTCAGCGAGTAGGACGGCATCCCTCTCAAGCATGTTCTCAACATGGTAGCGGACAGATGCTTCCTTGCCGTTAAGAAAGTCATGCCAGAACGCAACACATCGGCGCAACCAATTCTGCGGTGCGCTGGTCCCCGGGACATATCCGTGGTGCAGGATGATGTCAGGACATTCGAGTTCACGGGCAAAGCCATACGCCAATTCGAATCGATGCCTGGTCACCTCCCGGATCAGGGGATCATAGCTTCCGGCGCACAGATCGCCGAAAGGACCGTGCAGTGACCGTGGATGAAGATCCCCCAGAGCTATCTGCAAACCGGGCACCTTCTCTGACTCGAGGAAAGACTGGATCTCGATCCCATATCCATGTTGCCGACAAACTGCGGCCAGCGTGAGGTCATCGACAGCGACCATAATGCAATGTGGTTTGGAGCTCGTCATACTTCCCAAAACTCATTTCCGGTAACGTCCTCACAATTGCCGAAGCCGCCCAGTTTTTTTAGGGCGGTTTGGGTGAACATTGGCAGCCTTTTTGCGCCTTTGGCTTCTGCAATACGGATGACAATGTGAACTGGCAATTGTGAGGACCGATATACGTTTCGTCTGGCAAATTGCCTCCTACAAGTGAATCTCCAAAACCCCGCGTCGCCAACGTCGACGCCGTCATCTCCTGGGTCAGGCGAGATGCGATTTTCCGCTAACGGTCGGTGTGGCCGATGCGGCCGCACATCAGGAAACAGATTAGGTTTTTTCACCATCAGGCCAACAATTCAGATGCGGCCATTTTGGTTGGGTTGAGGTTGGGGTGGGTCTCGGCCGCATATTGTTAAGTGTTGTTGCAGATTGGGTGGGGTGAATTTGCTTGGACGACAAGGCCGCTTCTACTCAGATCATAGCCACCGATAGGATTAAGAGCGTTTGTAGAATTTCAACAGCCACGCCTCACTTGGATGATGGGCCGCTCTGATCGCCTCGATAACTCGTTGGTAGTCGAACTCAACATGCCGGCGAACGACCTGATATCCGGATTCGTCTGCATCAAGGATCGCGTATTTGGCTCGAAGATCAGCCGTCATGGGGTTGGAGAGGCTACCGAGAGTTACATAACGAACGCCGTCGAGGGTCAAGTCAGATTCCAAGTGCGCATGGCCTGCGAATATCACGTCCGCTTGGCAATCAGGGAACATCTCCTCTGCCTCCTTTGCGGCTGTGCCTTCAACAACGACGAGTTCATCGCTGGCTAGAGACGCATGGACACCGAGCAGACGCGTCCCATCCGGCAATGACATGCGCTGTTCAAAAGGCAGGTCTCTAAGCCACCCGAACCATCCCGTTGCGAATATCGCACCTCGCGCCCAGCCGTTGCCCTGTTCGACACTCACTAGAGAATTTAGCAGGCGGGGATCGCTCATCACGCGTTCGACGGACGGACCACGCCGTCCTCCCGTAATTGCGTAGCGATCTGTATTTCCGGATACACACCGCGTTGATGGTAGTTTGGAGATCCGCTCCACCACGCCGACGGGATCAAAGCCTTGATTAAAGAGATCTCCAAGAATCCAGTAACTATCGACGCCGCCCTGTGATCTGATATCATCTAAAACCGCATCTAGCGCAATTGAATTCCCGTGGATGTCAGAGAGCATAGCGATACGCATAAATTTTCACCTGATCAAACTCCTTCGGGCTACTTGCAGTCGGTCTGGGTAGGAGAAGCGCTATCTCAAAAGAGAAAGTTGCGCCACTTTCTGTGCCTTTTTGGGGTGGGGGAAATCTGCAATTGCACTTAACTACGGTATTACCGAAAAGTTACGGTAATCCGTGCCTGATCCGAAGATCTGCGAACGTTCGGGAACATTCCACGCTGAAATTTGTAGCCCGAACATGTTCAGGAATGCCGCCTATGGCGGCATCGTCGCTAATCAAAAACTGCCTCCCTTTCTTCCATCAATGCATCCAGCGGGGTCCCTCGAAGGGTCCCAATTCAAACGATACGCCACAACTTTCAATATGCGCGATGGCCTCTTCGAAACCCTCCACTTCCAACGAGAGTCCCGCGCTGAGCACGGCTGGCGGTTCGCCACGAAACCAGGTCGTGGTCACCGCGAGAGTATCGAGGGGGCCTACAGCGTACTCGATGAAGCCGTCATCCCCATCGGGGCCGCGCGGAGGGTCGATGACATTGGGTTCCGGCAGGCGCAGAACCGTCTCGTAGAATTCACGCGCGCGCTTTAGACTCGTCACCGGGTGGCCGACAAGAGCGAATTCTCTGATTTTCACGCAACTCTCCTCTTCAGTTCAATCTTTATTATTTTCAACTCCTTGCGGATGATCGGATATTGTCGATTTTCCAAATTGGCGAGTTTCGGCTTGGGAGGATACCGTCGGACTCGACGGCGCACCTGAGAACGTCCGGGCTGTTTTCTGCTCCGTCAAACGCAGCGGGGCCTACGTCGCACGACGTAAGCCCCTTTCGTTTCACCTCTTCGATGAGGTCCAACCAACGCCACCTTCATCGGCCCTATCCCTTCCGGCACGCCATCGCCCGGAAGGACGAGGAGAAGGGCAGTGTCGACCTGCTCCTGTTCCGGTCTATAGCAGATGGTCCAGAATGAGATTGGTTGATTCAACAATGCGTTGATCGCGAGGCCGTAGATCCGGTTCGAACGCCTTGCCCGTTAGATGTTGCAGACCCTGAATGTAGCGGACAGCGATTTCTCCCGCCTGCTCGTCCGTGAACTGCTGGTCCTTCTCGGTAACCATTCCTCGCGCGAATTCTTTCGAAAACGAAACCGGTTTGCCACCCCGCGTCAGCGGCTGTCCGTCGTCGTCCATACGCCAGAAGCGGCTCGAGTCCATCGTGTACAATTCGTCTGCCGCCACGATCCGATCTTCTGTGTTGACCCCGTGTTCCGTTTTCGTGTCCACGAGGATCATTCCGCGCTCGGCGAGATACTGGGAGACCATCCCGAAAGCCATGATGGATGCGTTGCGGAGCTCGTTGTATTGGCCGGGCGTGCAGACATTGTTGTCAAAGAGATACTGCGGATCGATCGTACGATCCACCTTGTCCTTGGTGCTCGGCGTATCCATCAGGTATGGCAGTACGCCATTGGCGGACAACTGATCCACGTCGATCTGATGGCCCGCATAGTCGAGCGTCGACTCACCCGCCTCCCTGGCTTGCAGCCAGTGCTGATAGAGGGACGTCGAGGTGCTGCTCTCGGCGTTATACATCCGAAGGACGTTCTCCACCATGATCAGCTTCAAATTCTCTGCCGGAATCACCGTCGAACTGGCCTTAAGACCAGGCACCTTGAACTGAGAACTGCCCAATACGTGTTCCACCAAACGCAGCATGTGGTCATGATTGATCGCCAGCACCTGATCCTTAAACGGGATGGCCCCGCGATTCACATCGTGCGTCGATATCCGGTTGTTCCGGAACATCAGCCGGATCGGCTGGCCTTCGCTGGTCGCGAGGCTCTCGCCAAACACCGAGTCCGATACCTTCCCCTCCAGGATGGTGCAACCATCGAGACGCGGAAGATCACCATCGGCGATAATCTGCTTGATCGGACGCCCCTCATTGACGCGTGCACCGTTCTCGGCCACTAATACTCTGATCTGGGTATCATTTAGCATGGGTACAGTCCTGTTCAGGTGAAGGCCTCTGGGGGGAGACGCTCAAGGGAACAGCGATCGTCGTAGAGGCTGGCTTTAGGAAGCGGATGGTCGTCAGGTCAAAGCCGGCGGGATGCCATGCGGGGGGAGTATATGGGCGCAGCAATTACCAGTCGGCTTGTTACAGTGCTTAAGATACACGGTGTGTTCGCGCAGAGCAAGGAAAACCGGCTCGGACGTGGATTGGGTGAGGTAAATCCAAGCTTTCGGGTCTTGTGCACAATCAGCGGGGGTTGGGTGGTTGGGTATCCTCCGCCGCTTGCGTGTGACGTCTAAGTGCCCCCGAACCGCGTAGCGGTTGCGCGAAGGGGCACAAGCCCCGAAGCCGGGGGTGCCGTTGTTAGCCGATGCGGCGCGCCCCGGGTCCAGACACAGCCATCAAAGTGGGTCAGTCTAGCGCACACCATACACGGCCCCGCTTGGTTTTTCCTGACTCTCAATTGGGAAAGCTGATAATCTCCACAGCTGATACAGAGATTACTCCGTGGTCATTGGTGACGTCACAAAATAGCATCTCCTGCTCGTTCAAAGAGGCCCTTTGGATAATTCGCCTGGCGGTGTCACAAACGACGGAACCGCCAAGAACACGGCCTTCAAGTATTGGGGTGACCTGGGAAACATAGTTGGACTGGATGACCGGCACATTGAACAATCCTGTAATCGCTTTCGCCCCCTCTCCGCACCCGTCTCGGGTCATCTCGCCATCCTGGTTCGTTTTGCTCGTCGCGACACTTGGCCACAGAATCACGTCGCTGTCCTCTAGGCCTCGGCCTACCACGTGATCCAGAAAACTCGATTCGGCGCAGAAGACAGAACCAAAAAGAATACCGTGGATGTCTACAGGAGACCGCTCCTCTGACTCTACAAAACCCCATAGTTTCTTCCAACCCTCGACCAAGAATGTCCTGGAGCCAGCAAGTACCGGTCCTTCCCCCGGCTGCAGTAGCAACAGCGCATTGAGGAATCCTCTCTTCGAGAGAAAGGGCGAGCCAACCAGCGTGTAAACTCCAATTTCTTGGGTAACCATGCTCAGCTCTTCCAAACTCGTCTCGATTTGGCCGTACCAATCAGGCTCTTTGAAGAATTCGTGTAAGTGTTGATCATACCCGGTCAGCATCATCTCTGGGAAAACTATCAACTCAGCCTCATGGGATGCCGCCCTTTGCATCCACGCTTCAACAGTCGCGGTATTTTCTTCAACTGTTGCCGACATTGCGGGTTGTATTGAACAGACTCTCATTTGATTTCTGGATAAGTAGGGCTGAGGTGTGTCATGGTCTTGCTCTTGTGCTCCGTAACCCGGGTTGGGAGGGGTTCCGTATTCTGCGCCGCATTCGGCTAACGTTTGACGGTTTGCGAATCCCGAAGGGGTTGCCAAAGGCCAAGGAGCGTAAGCGAACTAGCGCAACACCGTGTTGTTAGCCGTCGGCACGCGCCACCAAAGCCATAACAGCCCTCTTTTCTATCTTCTTTGAGTTTAGTCAAAGGTCACCAACTTCGCAGGGGTCCGGTACATTACTCTGTTCAGTTCCGATCCGTTTCACCATTTCAAGATACCAGGGAGCGAATCCACATTCCCGATAAAATGCCAGGATATCATCGAACCGCTTCGCGGCCGAGTAGAGCCGCATGTGACTGAATCCACTGACCTCTGCCCTAACTTGGACAGCATTGACCAACTGCCGGCCTAACCCACGATGACGAGATCCGGTACGCACATACAGTTCAACGATTTCAAGAATACGGCTGCCTTCAGGGAATACACACTCGTCTCCATACGGCCGTTCGACGCAATAGATGAATCCTACAGGCTTACAGCCATCCATCGCCAGAAAGAGCCAATCCAAGTCGCGGTCGTTCCACACCTCCACCGAATCGGGCCCATAGCCCCATATTGCGCTCACGGACGCCAAGTCATTCTGCATCAAGAGAATCCCGGTTATATCCCCGTCGTTTCCTTTACGTATTGTAACAGTCATCTGCCCCAGCCTCTCCATGAAGCCAACTAAGGCCACTCGGCCAACCCTGGTCGGCCTTAGACAGGATGGCGCGATAGTAGTTATTCAATCCAGTAACGGTATAGTCAAACATCCTGGAATCGCGGACGTAGTAGTTGGCGATACCGCCTGCCGTGAACTGCTCTGGGTGCGTATACCAGGCTTCGGGACTTTGGTGCCGGACGACTAATTCGGCGTCATTCATGAGTTCCCACGTGGTTGCAGGAGTGCAATCCTCCCGTTGATAGACTACGCCCGAACTCGTGTCGACTGCTCCCCAGGCCCCAGAACGATGGACTTCGACGATCACATGTCCACTGTAGGCTGCATTTAGATTGAAGAGATTCACAATGCGACACGGAAAGCCGGCAACTTGATATAGCGCACACCCTACTCGAGCCACGTCGGTGCACCAATCAGAACCCCTTTTGATGATCTGCTCTTCTGTTCCTCCAAATCTCATCGAGGACAGTCCGCCACTTGGCTTCTTTTCGCGCAAACCGAGCGTGGTTTGAGCGATAGCAGCAACCTGCTGCATACGATCGACGACTAGCGATTTCGTCTTAGAAAGAAAGGTCTCAAGACCTGGACGAGATCCTGCGACGTAGCCGATATCCAGGTCGGTAAAACCGTCGTAAAGGTAAGGAGCTGTGTCATCGCAGAGCCTCAACATATTGGATACGACCTCGCGGTCCACGCTTCCTTGAGCATGAGTGTCGTTCTCGAGCATGCACTGGTATGCACTGCCGAAAGCTTTAGGGCCTGTAAATCGTGTAAGGTTCGTCATTGTCTTGTTGAACAATTGCCTCTACGGAAGAATCCCGGGGCAGTCAGGGTTGAACCACCGGTTGTGCTATTAGGTTTGGCGCGAGCTTTCGACTAACGTTCTTGCCGTGTGCGAACTGCCGAAGACAGTGGGACGAAGGGGCGGATGCACCAGGCCGCACGCGGTCGAGTTACACGTTGCCGTGGCCGGGTGGACGTAACCTGTCGTTCATAGCCGGAAGCTCTTCAATCTTGCCGGTATTCAGACGTTCATTGAGTTCCCAGAGTGCGATTCGGTTGCTTTCCCATGTGAGCAGCCTTGTAGCTTCCTTAAAGGATAACCAGCTCACCTTGTCATGTTCATGTGACAAATCAAGTTCTTGACCGCTTACATCAACCGCAAATGAGTATTCAGGCACGACAAAGATGTCCTTGGACCAGTGTTCTGTTGGTGAGAATACCGTCTTGGGGACGGATGCGCGAGAATCCAGCCGAAAGAAACGTGCCCCCTTTGGAATGCCTGCCTCCTCTTCTGCCTCACGCCGTGCGGTTTGCTCTGCCGTCTCATCGTCTTCGGCGCCACCCGCAATGAACTGCCACATAGAGTCATCCGCCCTATGGAAGACGGCAAACTGGTATCCGACACTCTCACTCTCCCTGAACGGTATCACGATCACTTGTAGTGGTTGCCTTGCCATGCCAACTATTCTCTCGGGCTGGGTCGCTCAAACTCGTCCATCACAGCAGAAATATAGCCCCGCCACGGTTTTCGTGTAACGTTCCCGCCACTTGCGAACCGCCGAGCGAAACGAGGTGGTTGCCGTCAGGCCAGGGAGCGCAAGTGGACGTGTTAGCGGCCTGTGCGGTCGCTGGCAGGCTTAAATCCCTGGACACCGATCTCGTCGTGTAGAATCCGATCAACGATGCAGCCAAGTTGCTGCACTTTCGCAAATTCGGCAGAGAGTTTCTCAATCAGGTCATCGTCGCCGAAGCGAACGTCTCGACTGAAGACCTTCATCGTACTGTTCGACACCTTGTATCCCTTCCATGTCTCAATCATACCGCGTGCTTCTTTCACAAAAGGCCGGCTGAAAGCAGCGCGCTTCAATCGAGTTCCCGGAAATGTGTCTTGATGAAGCACGTGCATGACAACACGTGTCTTCTTCTGTTGCATTTCACGGTCAGTAATCCAGGTCTCGAAATGGATACCCATTCCGTCTTGATTGAACCATAGGTCCCTGAACAGTTGAAGCCCTGATCCACCACTCTTGGGAAACGTGTCCAGTCGCGTTTCCCACCCATCCGAAAACCAGTCTGCCGTACGCAAATTACCGTCCAGCTTCTCCATCAAGGACGAATAGTCACTCCCCATCGGCCTCTCCTCTGCTTTCTGACGGGTGATCTGTCACTGCAGGCAAGACATGCCTTGTTAGGATGCGAAAGACCTGGTTGGCGACTGCGGATCCGTAATTTCCGCCCGTGAAGACGATCACCATCTCAACATCGGGAATCACGAACAGGAACTGACCGCCATTTCCTTCGGCAACGAAGGTTTTGACAGGACGTCCGGCAACACTGAAGCGGTCCAGCCACCAGCCAAACCCATATCGTTCGTTTCCAAACTGAGGGCTGACAGATTCTTCGATCCATTCCGCAGGCAGTACCTCAACTCCGTTCCACACCCCACGGTCCAGGTACAGCTGACCGATCTTGGCCAAATCACGGGGTCTGAGACGAAGACCTGCATGCGTTTGCGGCAATCCTGTCTTTGTCCGCCACCAATCACTCCGAACGATGCCCAGAGGTCCAAAGAGATATTCGTTGGCGAAAGCATCTGCGTGCAGACCGGAAACCTTCTTGATAACCCCCGCAAGAAGAATCGCACATCCGCTATTGTAGTTAAACCGTCTGCCGGGTTCGTCAGACATGTCAGCTGACAGTACATATCCGATGAAGTCGTCACTGTTCTCCATCTGAGCCTCCGAGTTTGGAGAACCAGGCTCAGATTTATGCGCTCCCGATTGGTCCCACCTGAACCCGGAAGTCATCGTCAGCAGATGTCCCAAAGTGATCTGTTTTTTCTCTTCGGTTATGTGCGCGGAGTAATCCGGGAAGAATTGATGCATGGGCACGTCAACAGAATCGATGAAGCCCTTGTCAATGGCTATTCCAACGAGCGCGGACGTTACACTCTTTGAAACAGAGCGTGTGTCATGTAGCTGGTCCTTGTCGAATACGACATGCCCCCTCCACCCATCGGCGCCCGCAAAGTACTCCTCCAGTACCAGAATGCCTCGCCGAGCAATCAGAAAGCTGTGGAGATTCTTGTACTCCCCATCCCGGATCCTGGCCAGACACTCCGCTATCGTATCCGCATCCAGACCTTGTCCAGCCAGAGTACCAGTCCTCCAACCATCGGATGCATCAGCATGACCTGTGCTGCACAGAGTGAGGAACATTGACAAGAACAGACGGTTCACCGATCTGACTCCTAACAGCCCGTTGAAAAAGTCCATCCGGGCTACCTGCCTGGCCGCCCGCCTGCGCCGAGTGCCGCTCGGCAGGCAGGGCAGACAGGCGTCCGGCCCTTGTGACCGAATACCGGCGTTGCCTGCCTGCAGCAGGCAGGCGCTCCCTCCCGGAACTACATGGATCTACCCCGGAAACTCAGTCCTCAACAGCGGTTGAACACGATACCTCCACTGGCTCTCAATCAAGGAATGGTCTGGTGATTTTGCGGCTGCTTCCAGGATATTCGCAGCTGCCCGACTAGCCATGAGGGTAGGTATGTACTTTTCCAAATCCATGCTGAGTGAACGAACTTCACGATACCCCTTCAATAACGCATCAGTCCTCTCCTGGAAACCGGGACGACCGTAGGTGCCGGACAGGATCACAGCGATGTCATACAAATAGTAGCCGAATCCGCAGTCGCCGAAATCAATCGCGATGGCGTGACCCGGTCGAAAGAGGACATTTCCGAAACTGAGGTCTGCGTGAATGAGGCCGAACATCTCTGTGTCGCCGCCCATCTGTTGTTCCGCTTCTGTCAGCCGACCATAGACCGTTTCCAGATCGCGGCGAACAGGAGCCGGTCCGATCTCATCTAAAGGAAACTTCGAACGGAAACCAAAAAGACCCTCAGCGTCATACGTAGGGCGATCAAAACCCGTGGGTGGCGACCACGCTTCAGAGTGATTGTGCAACTCACCCGCAACGCGGCCAAGCAATTCGAAGTGCCGAGGCGATCGGTGGTCCTGATCCAGGATACGTCCGTTTAGCCAGGAAGTAACGGATACCGGGAATGGTCCGGGCACGCCTGGAACATCTGCCACGATAACTCTTTTGCCGTCAGGCGATCTATAGGGCTGTGGAACGGAGAGCGTGGTATCGTGGCAGAGAGCCTCCAGCCAATCCAATTCCGATTCAATGATCCGGGGCGCCTTCTTGTCACGGTGAATCCGCACTCGATAATCGCCTGAATCGCAGGTCCACTTTGACTTGCGACAACGGCATTCTCCCAAACCCAGTTCGCGGAGCGCGGCCTTTGCCACCTTGTGTAACCTACGGATCCGTCCCTGGTGAGTTAGTTCTTCGAAGCTCCGTATGGCCATTCCGACCTCCACAAAAGCACCGTCACCATCGGTGGAGTACCGACTCTCTCGCGTGCCGCGGGACCCGGTGTCCTGTCCCAGCAATGCCGCCTAACGTTCTCGCCACTTGCGAAGCCGCCGCAGGCAGTTGGGCGACCGAACTCAGCTTTTGCCGCGGCCGATCTCCGGTTGCTCGGCAAGGCAACAATCCGGCGCGATCAGCGCGATTATGGCCAATGCCAGAAGGGGAAATTGTTGGGTTGATGGAACTCTCGTGTTCGGGACTTCCATTTACTTTTCGTGAATTCGTCCAACCGGAAGCAGTTCCACACCATCATCGATGCCCTGCTTATCGCCCTCGATTTCTGCGTCGCCGTTTTTTGTGATACGACCGACAGCGAACCTGAAGCTGAAAAGGTCCGCGTGTTTGAATTGGAACTTAAGGCGCGCGGGTTTTCCGGCGTAATCCCCGGGAGTGAGTCCGGACTGCCACGTGACCGGGTGGTCGATTTCGTCACCCCGCAGTGGCTTGCAGTCGTTCAGCGTCAGGCCCTTCAGGGGCTGGCCGTTTGCATCCTGGATTTCGACCCGGATTTCCCCGGCAGGCCGGGGCCAGGCGATGTAGTTGAGCTCCAGTTGGCTGCCGTTGAGCACAAACGGTTTTGTCACGATCGTTTCGCCGTCCGGACCGGATCGGACGGAAACGAATCCGTCGACACGGAACGTAAAACGCCTGAGCCTCGTCCTCGGCACGAATGACTTCCTCTTCCACTCCGGGTCCTCATATCCGTACCCTTCGGTGGCGTAGACGAAGTACTCGCGCTCATTGCCACGAACCAGACCGTGGGCCATGAAGTTGGCCCGGTTGCCATCGCGTTGCCGGGGTGTACTGCCGGGAATCAATGGTTCGCGGCGTCGCAGGAACGAGTGCCCGCCGTCGCGGCTGGTCATCAGGATGGGATGGACCTGGGCGACGGCAAACCGGTCCGTGTATTCGGTGGGAAAGGCGATCAGAATGTGTGGCGCGCGTTCATACGGAAGGACGCCGTTGGTGTACATCTCCCGGTCGACCTTGTCCGAATACTTCAGCGGGACGGGTTCCGTCCATTTCACGAAATCGTCCGACACGGCCATGTGCACATTGCGCATATAACCTTTCAGCAGATCCCGCACGAATGCGACGTAGCGGCCGCGAACCGGATCCCGGAACGCCAGGTTCTGCGAATCGAACCGCCCCTTCGTAATCACGGGTTTTTCGGTCATCAACGTCCAGTGAAGTCCGTCCGGCGACTTGAAGGGATACATGCCGTAATCGGTGTATTTTCCCGGAATCTGGTGCGCGCCGCGAGCCCCGCGGACCAGTGCCTTGTACCGAGCGTCGGATTTTACAGTTGGGCTGGTGTCAATGAACGGGACCATGTCGCCGCGCCATCCCAGGCCAGTGTGGGTTCCCAGTTTGCCTTGCCATTTGTCGGTGGGAAGATACTTTCTGCCATCCCCACCGAGTACGATGTTGTTGTCCGAGGATCCTCTGAATTTGAATAGACCAAGGTTTGGCTTCGTCCACCGGATGCCGTCGCGGCTTTCCGCGTAACACATCGGTTCGCCTCGGGCGTCTTCGCCGCTGCCGTGATGATAGCCGCGGTAGTACATGCGAAACAGATCTCCGTCCTTGAGTGCCGAGACGTAGCCCAAAGAAGTGTCTTCCCAGGGCCTGTCGTTCATCAGCACGACCTCTTTGCCCAACGGCTCGTGCAGATGTTGCGCCACGTCGCCCTCGAAGCGTTCCACAATCCAGTCATCAACGAACAATTCGCGCCGCAGCGGCGATGATGGATTGATGTCTGTCATCGGTTTACACCTCAGGTGAAATGCTGGATCGACGTGTATCTGCGATTCTTTGCTTTCGGCGGCCAGGGATGGCCGCTGTATCAAAATGTAGCCGCTAACTCATTCACACAGACTTCTCATTCACCAAAAAACGGGTACGGCTCGCCGGCTTCCACCAGCCTTTGTACCAGACTCGAGTACTTCAACACCTCCGTCAGCCGGGCGCGCCAATGCGGGGCGTAGAAGCCGACGAATTCCTGGAAGAACGCTCGCGCATCCTCACTGACGCCATCGAAGTATTGCGGCAGCAAAAACCATGGCTGGTCACTGGCGTAGTTCAGCCCACGCCGGCGCATCGTGAACTCTGCGGCGGCCCGTTTTTTTACCGAGATCATCAACGAGCGCCTGAGCTTGTCGGTGTGATAGCGGCCCCGATGAATGCACAACTGGGTAAACAGCACCGCGTCACCGGGTTCCTGGTGGAGACGAACGGCGCCAGGCATATCGTTCGAGCGGTTGTGGATCCCATCATCGGCGACGCAGATCGCGTGCTCTTCGGGGGAGTAGTCACGCAGGTGAGACCCCGGCACCACTTCGAGATCGTCGGTTGGGACCAATGCGATTTGCATCTGCAACCCGGCTCCGGTCTCCGGTCTCCGGGATGCGTCTGCTTCCGCACCGATCTTGTCCTTGTGCCAAAATCCGTCCTGGCTTTCTCCGGTCGGATTAAAGTAGAGACTGCTCAAGGCGAAGAGGAATTCTTCATCCAGGGCTGCGCTCAGCGATTCGACAACCTGGGGCGACCCCATGGCATTGAGCAGAAAGGCAAGATCGTCGGGGTGATCGCGGTGATATTCCGGGTCGTTCAGGTGCCTCATGTAATTGGCCTGTGGCCCCACCGGTGGATTGTCACAGCGAGGAGCGCGCCGCCACTGTTCCAGCACTCGCTCACAGATCTCGCGCAGCCGTTGTGTCGTCGCTGCGTCGAACAAACCGCGCACCACGGCGTAAGAGTGTTGGCGTAGCTGCCCAGGGCGGGGTTCAGTAGAAATGTTCATTATATCCTCTTGTGTTGCTGTGGGAAGACTATCGACTGCCCCTCTACTCCAGGATTTGTCCTCTGTGCCTTTGTGGTGCGCCTTACGTTCCGCTTCCGGGAAGGACGTTGGCATAACAGCCTGGCCAGGTCGATCATTGAATCAGAACTCAGCGGCAATCATCGCGTACTGTCCAATGTTCGTTAATGTGGTTTCCAGGTGGTTTCCGTCGAACGTGACCTCCAGGTCATCTCCCGTGCAAACGTCCCACACGCGACGAGGAGTACCCCGCTCCGTGAGCTGCCAGCGCAGGTTCACTTCGGGTATCGTGGTCACATAGTCAAACTGTGGGCTGAAGCGCGGCCAGATCTCCGGCAGATGCTCGACGCGCTCGCCGGTGTGATTGATCAGAAACAACACCTGGCTTCCCGGTTTCTCATTCGGAATCATCACGAGTTGGTTCGGGCCATCGGTCATCAGAGGCCGGCCCTCCGGGTAGAGCCAATCCACCACGGCCCCCAGAAGATCGCGGACCACCAGCAGGCGATATTCGAAGTGAAGCTCCTCCACCGGCGCGGCCAGATAGACGACGCGGCCCTTGCCAACCGTCCGGCAGGTGACGGCGGGACACAGAGCGTCGTCCTCGCGCCCGCCGAAGACGATGTTCGCCACTACGTCGGTTCCCGGCCGCGCCTGGACGAACTCGAACCGATTGAGCGGCCACAGCTCTTGCGAGCACCCCTCGTCCAGCCATTGACCTGGAACGCAGCAGCCGTACGTGTCGAACGTCCCGGCGGCCCAGAGGTGTTTTTCGTAATCAGCGAATTGGTCGAGGTTCGGGTCCACGCGGTCCACGCCCAGAAGGTCCGCCAGGGCGAAGTTGTCGCGCATCTCATCGGGCTCGGCGCCGTACAGGCTCGTCCGGTACGTCGCCAGGAGCCGCCCGCCCGCCTTCACGTATTCCGTGATGCCCTCGACTTCCTCCCGCGTGAGATGGCCGACGTTGGGCAGAAGCAGAACGGGATACTTTGCCAACGCCGCTGGTTCGGAGAGAACCCGCTCCTCGATCACCGACGTCGGCAAATGGTTGGCCAGCATGGTCGAGAAAGCCCCGCGACGGCAGGATTGCTGCGGGGGCGTGCGCACGAGATAGCCCGCCTCGGAGAGCGGGGCCTCGAGTTCCCCCGGACGGTCGGCGAGGTCCTGCTTGAACTGGCCGATGACATCGCGCGGACGATCGCGCATCACCAGGGGCTCGGCGCGGAACCGCAACCGCTCGAGCATCTCATACACCCGCACCGGCAAGACAAACGGAATAGCAACAAACGGTGACGGGTGGAGATCTTCGAAGAGTGATTCGTTCCTCTCCAGGATCTCAAGGAGCTCCGCCAGCTCACGATTGGCTTTGTGGGGAGGCGACAGCCAAAGGTTCACGCCGCACGCCACCAGGACGCCCCCTCCGGAAGCAAAGCTGGCTGCCGCTTCCTCGACGAGTTCCATGCCGAAGCACTGCGCCCGCGACCAGCCCGTCAAGGCGCCGACGTATTGCCACATGGCCCAACCCGACGACTCGGCCAGACTGGCCGCTTCGAGCCGATGGAGGAAGTCGCCCCCGGCCTCGTAGAGGAATCCATCGTGCGCCTCCACGATCCTGCGTTCGGGCCAGTCGCCCACACCCAGGCCGTGCGTCAGCACCGGGATGTCCTTCTTCTTTCGCGTCGCGGCGGCGAATTCGAGAAAGACGTCGCCGACGATCCTGCCGTACTGCAGGCTCCACGCTTCCAGCATCTCCCGGTCTTCCCGAGGCAGGCTGTGCGGATCGGGTGCATACGGCATTGGGCAGCCGAATTGTCTATCGAACTTCTCGAGGCAATAGTCGCAGTAGCACAAGGGTGACTGCGGGGTGTGGTGCGAATGGTAAGGACAGGCAGAATCGGTGTAGATCGCGTCGACGTTGTGGTCCACCACTTGTGCGATGAAAGCGCAGATAGCCTCTCGGTACGGTGTGTTGAAGCAGACGTGCCGGTGAAATCCGCCGCCGTGGTGCCTCAGGACAGGAGCGTTGCCTTCGGGGCTGGGGCGGTACATCCACTCCGGATGATGGTTCAGCATGTTATCTTCGGGAATAATGTGCCCCACGGGAATGTACCCGATGACGCGCACCTCCCGCGCATGGGCCTCGGCGATCGTCTCGGCGAGCAGGTCGCGCTCACCTAATTGAGGGTGCGGGGGAAAGAACTCATTGGGGAAGACCGCCCATTTGCCCGCGCTGCCGAACCAAATGGCGTTGGCGTGGTATTTCCGCACGACATCGACGAGCTGCTTCGCGTCAAAGTCGATGTCGGGCCAGAAGGGCGGGTGGTATTGCTCTATCTGAAAGGTGCGCGCTCGCCGTACCCACTCGTGACCTGGCTTGATCATAGCGATGACCTCCAAAATCTGTACCGTCTTTTTTTACCCGCGGAGAACGCAGAGAACGGCCTTCCATGATTCACCGCCGCTCATCATGATCGAGAAGCCGAGAAATATCAGGCTGACCCCAGCCAACAGCAGCCCAGGCTCGGCTGTCGCCGCCAACTCAGGATCGTCCCAAGCAACAGGAGCAAAGTCAGAGAAAGGACGATAAACGCTCTGGTTGCGAGAGCACGCACGTTTAACAGTCCGTTGATAAAGTCGCTCTGCAGGCGAGGCATGGTGTCCCGTCCCGGAAATATGTCACCATTCATCCGCCGATTCATCCCGTCTGGCGGCGTTGCCTTCGCTCGGTGACCTCGGACAGGTCGCCTCGCTCAGGCGTCTTGCCAGCCGGGCGACTCGGCGGTCGAATTTCGGCAATCTATTTCCGGGACAGAACACTTGTCATTGTGGCCGAAGACAAGGCGCGCGACCGACGCGATTCCCTGGATTCAGGGAGGGAGCGCCTGCCTGCTGCAGGCAGGCAACGCAGGTATTCGGTCACAAGGGCCGGACGCAGACCGGATGGACTGTATCAACGGGCTGCTAACCCGAGGACGTCAACGACCCTCCCCGCTTTCATGAGGATGGAAGCAGGAGCGCAGGTAACGCCGCAACCAGAGCGGCACGGAGGTCATTCGCAGTCATTGGTTTCGACTGGCATGGCTGCTAACGTTCCGCCGGTTTGCGAACCCCGACCTTGTCGAGGGGTTGCCGCAGGCCAAGCCGCCAGAGGCGGCGTAGCACAAGTGGACGTGTTAGGTGGCTGTGCCAGCCGGGGGTGGGGGGCATTGCCACGGACGGCAATGCCGCTGTCTTTCAGGTTGAATCTACAGGTTCAACTCGCTTAGGGGGAAGGGAAGTGAACTGCCTTCCACTCGCTTTTTCTTGCTCTTTTAGATCCTCATATATAGCCTGTAGATCATAGTTAAATTTTTTCGCATGTGCTTCGCGGATCCTCCTGACTTCGTCTACAATCGGATCTTTCCACATATCATTATTCCTCCAATAATTCTTCAGGTGTACAGATGACCGTTGGTTCATACCCTTTGGCCCGACAGATCTGCTCGATTTTGCTCCGCATGGCGGCATTAGCCATATGACTGCAATTCCACGTCAGCAGATAATCCATGCCGTTGATTACAGCCACTGCGATATGGATCGCATCTTCGGTAGCGTGCTGAGGAAGAGGACCTTTCTCTACCAGCTCTTTGGCAAGAGATAGGGCCTCTTCGGTTACTCCCAGCAATTCAACTGTTTCCAATGCTGCCAATCGTCTCCGACTCATCTCTTGGTCTCCTGCCTTCGCCTCATCCCAAACAAGCTGAGAAGCGAAAAGATCAAAGTCCTCCTTCCGTGTACTCCACCACTCATCCGTAATTTGTTGGTGTGCAGCAACGATCAGATCGCGACTCGGACGGGATGTCAGATAACTTATGAACGTCGTTTCAATATAGGCTTTGGGCTTCATTTTGTATCCTCTGTCAACCGGCCTGTTGGACTCTGCATCGGGCCACCCCTATAATTCGCTTTTGCGTCGCCTTCATGTAACGGTCGGCGCACTCGCCAATTTCCTATCAGTTTCATTCCTCCCACGGCAGGAAACAGACTTTGACGGCCTGAAGGTTCTCCAACAGGTTGACGCCTTCAGCGTAGCGTTCGAGCGGCAGCTTGTGCGTGACGAGCGCGGCCAGGTCGAGCTTGCCGCGGCGGATGAGGTCGAGCGCATACTCGGCCGATTCGCGCGAGTGGCCCTTGTACCCGCACAGCCGCAGCCCGCGGTAATGCTGCGGGCTGAACGTGTAGTCTTCGCGCTGCACGCCGAACAGGGCCAGGGCGTCCTGAGTCCGGTCCATGAGAAACTCCACCGACGCCTTGGCGCCGACGCAGTCCACGGCCGACTCGAGTTTTGGCCATTCCGGCCGCGCCGGGAATTTCCCCGACAAGTCGGCCCGCGGGTCGTAGCAACCGGCCGCGCCGAGACGCTCGGCCATGGCGCGGCGGTCGGATACGAAGTCGAACCCGTACACTTCCCTGGCGCCCTCGGCTCTGGCCATCTGTAGCGCCACCAGCCCGGCCGCGCCCAGGCCGCAGACGCCGAAACAACGGCCCAGGATTGCGTCCATATCGCGCAGCATCCGGAAGCAGGCGCCTACGCACATAGCCAGTTCGAGTGGAGCCAGCGCCTCGTCGGGCAATTCTCCGGGGACGCGTATTACTCTTGCCGCGTCAATCGCGACGTATTGCGCATAGCAACCCTGATGCCCCTCGCCGGTATCGCGCCAGGCGCACACGCGGTCGCCTGCCTTCAAACCAGCCACACCTTCGCCAACAGCCTCGATGCGGCCGACGGCTTCGTGACCGGGCTTGCCCGGCGTGAAGGGGTAGTGGAATGCATGGCCGACAAACATCGGTTCGTTGTGACGCAGGTGCAGGTCCCACTGCGGGCAAGTCGTGACCGCCGTGATACGCATCAGCACCTCGTCCGGACCGGGCTCGGGAACGGGGACGTCGAGAATCTCGAACTCGCACGGCGATGTGACTTGCAGGATCTTCATTGTCCGCGCTCCCCGCATGCCCATGAAGTAGCAGAAGTCTTCATCATTCCGCCTATCTTACGTGGCCCTGAATTCGTCCGAAGCGTTCGCGCAGCTTCTCCACGCGCGGTGTATCGAGGTACGGCGGGTCAACCACCATCAGGTTCTCGTGAAACCGTTCCGGCGTGCGCGTCCCGACACAGCAAGTACTCACGTCCTGCGCGAGCACGAAGCGTAGCGCCGCCGCGGGCACACTGTAGGGCTTCAGGAAATCAAACAGGTCCGGATCCGTGTACGGCGGCTGGGACGGAAGATAGCCGGCCGCGACATGCCGCCGCACGCACTCCAGCGCCGCCGGCACACTGACCAGACCGGACTCCTGGTTCGCCTGGTTCAGCGGCATCATCACCGCCGTGCCGACATCGTGCCGGGCACACAGCGGCAGCACCGATTCCACCGCGTTTTGCAGTAGAAAATTGATCGTGAGCATGATCACGTCCAGGGCGCCGGTAGGAACCGCGCGCTTCAGGATCTCGTGTGCTCCGTCAACCGTGGAGAGCTCGCTGATACCGATGAAACGGACCTTGCCCTGCTCACGCAGCCTGGCCATGGCCTCGTAACAGCCATCGTTCATAAAACGGTCCAGAGAATCGAGCGTGCGTATGCCGTGGCCGAGAAGAATATCAAGACGATCACGGCGCAAGCGGCGCAGGCTCTCCTCGGCCGAGGAGGTCAATGCCGCCGCTGAACCCGTGTATGCCGCATCACCGCCCCAACCATCGTAAGGCTGATACTTGGTCTCGACTATGATATGTTCGTGGCCCCGCAACGCTTCGCCCAGTGCGCTCTCGCTGACACCGTTGCCGTAGTCCGCGGCGGTGTCGACGAAGTTGACGCCGCTCTCGATTGCTGCGTGTACGGTGGCAATGAACTTCGCCCGGTCCTGCGACGCGCCCCGTGCTGCACCGTAACTGAGTTCCGAGACCTGCAGTTCTGTTCTTCCCAGGCGGCGATACCGCATGATCAGCCTCAATCCGAAAAAAACAGCAACGCGGCGACGCGATAAAACCCTCCGAAACGGGGCGTTATCGACGTATAGAAGGACGTTTTTTCCCTACACGTCCAGTGACCTGATGTATCCTGGTAATCCGCCGTCTAATCGCCTTTATTTACAAGCACATATTCGAATTAATGTCCCCGAAGACTTACGAATCAAGGTCAGGCTTTGGTTGCAACGACCGCCAGCAGAGATGGGAGCGTGTCACCATCCAATTCGGCAACTGATTCGAGCCGCAAGTCAGCAGCGAGCAGTTTGTTGAAGAGTTCGGCAAGAGGAACGTGCCGGACACCCACCTTCGACCGAATGCCGTCATCCAATCCAGGACCTTCGAAAACTCGTGCTGTTTCCCGGTAACCCGGATGGATCTTGGCAATTCCCGTGTCTCTCTCGATGGTCGCAAATGGTCCCAGAAAACAGGGATGTGTGCCCAGGATAACGAAACGCCCGTGACGATCCAGGACGCGGTGTGCTTCCGAGAAGAATGGCCCTACATCATCGAAATCAGTGAGTGTCAATACCGACACGACGCGTCGAAACGTGGCTGACGAGAAAGGCAGACTACGAGCATTGGCTAGGACAACCCTCGGAGAGCGATCACTTGCCAGTCGAAGCTGGTCGGCTGAAAGGTCGACTCCAATCACGGACCAGCCAAGCGATTGCAGTAGCTGGAGATGCACACCTGTTCCGCAACCAATGTCCACACAGAGTCCGGAGCCGGGTCCAACCAAACGCGATAGATGAGCTGGGATGTTCTCGTAGAAAGGCATCTTGAGATATTCATCGTACCACGTCGCCCAGCCGTCGTATCGGGCGCCATCCTGGTTGGAATTCAAGGAAGGCATAGTCTCCTGCTGATTCTGGACGGCTTCCGGTGTTTCGCACCCTTCTGGCAGCTACTATGCCTGAGGAGGCATGGCCCATAACGACGGAATTACCGACAGACTTCTCACTCACCAAAAAACGGGTACGGCTCGCCGGCTTCCACCAGCCTTTGTACCAGACTCGAGTACTTCAACACCTCCGTCAGCCGGGCGCGCCAATGCGGGGCGTAGAAGCCGACGAATTCCTGGAAGAACGCTCGCGCATCCTCACTGACGCCATCGAAGTATTGCGGCAGCAAAAACCATGGCTGGTCACTGGCGTAGTTCAGCCCACGCCGGCGCATCGTGAACTCTGCGGCGGCCCGTTTTTTTACCGAGATCATCAACGAGCGCCTGAGCTTGTCGGTGTGATAGCGGCCCCGATGAATGCACAACTGGGTAAACAGCACCGCGTCACCGGGTTCCTGGTGGAGACGAACGGCGCCAGGCATATCGTTCGAACGGTTGTGGATCCCATCATCGGCGACGCAGATCGCGTACTCTTCGGGGGAGTAGTCACGCAGGTGAGACCCCGGCACCACTTCGAGATCGTCGGTAGGGACCAATGCGATTTGCATCTGCAACCCGGCTCCGGTCTCCGGTCTCCGGGATACGTCTGCTTCCGCACCAATCTTGTCCTTGTGCCAAAATCCGTCCTGGCTTTCTCCGGTCGGATTAAAGTAGAGGCTGCTCAGGGCGAAGAGGAATTCTTCATCCAGGGCTGCGCTCAGCGATTCGACAACCTGGGGCGACCCCATGGCATTGAGCAGAAAGGCGAGATCGTCGGGGTGATCGCGGTGATATTCCGGGTCGTTCAGGTGCCTCATGTAATTGGCCTGGGGCCCCACCGGTGGATTGTCACAGCGAGGAGCGCGCCGCCACTGTTCCAGCACTCGCTCACAGATCTCGCGCAGCCTTTTTGTTGTCGCTGCGTCGAACAAACCGCGCACCACGGCGTAAGAGTGTTGGCGTAGCTGCCCAGGGCACGGTTCAGTAGAAATGTTCATTATATCCTCTTGTGTTGCTGTAAGAATTGCGTCGTATTTGGACAGCAAAAATACGGACAGGCTGTCTCGTGCATTCTAACTACGTATGGAAATCAATGCTCTGTTAATTGCGGCTAACTACGGTATTATAGAACAGTTACTGCAATGCGTACCTGAACCGAAGATCTGCGAACATTCGGGAACATTCTACGAAAACCACGTGACTGAGGCGGGGTTGCGGGAGGCCGAAGGGAACGAAAGCGACCGATACGCAAAGCCCGTGTTAGGCGTTGTCGGGGCCGAGCCTTTATCTACGCATCTCGATCGAGAAAAGTGTTAATCAGAAATGCACTAAGAGATCCTGCGAGATTCACCGCCAAATCAGCATGTCGAGACCGTGGCCGGTAATGTACCTGACCTTTTCCGTGGGCATCTCCATACGTGTTTCGGACTGCGCCGAGGCCTTGCACAACCGAAGTGCACCCTCCGAGAATTTGCTTGAAGATCTGTTCACTGTGGCCGCCGGGCGACAGGTTGAGCGCAGAAGCGACAGCCTTATAGAGCTTAGGAAGATCGTCTGCAGCATTATACGGGAGTTTGAGTTCGTCCAGGATGAACTTGCAGGTTGACTCCAACATAGATCTGGCGGCCGTGATGGCACCTTCAGGATCGTCGAGCCTACGCTTCGATGCGCGTTCCCAAGCCTCGAGTACGGCCTCAGCAGAAACATTCTCAAGACTCGCGAATACTGAATCGGCTGCCTGAATGATCTCTCGGTTTCGGACGTACTCCTGGATGTTGTCAAACTCAGCATTCAGGAAGGTCCTTCTCTCTTCGTAGGTGGGGAACTTTCCTTTTATGAATTCCCAGAATTGACTTCCCCATCTATTCTCCACCAGCCATACTGGGAGCTTCCTCAGCAATTCCGGCTCAGACATCAAGCCTTCCCGTGCGTATTCGTAGTCCTGATAGGATACGTCCTTGAAGGTCGCAAGATCCACACATCTTCGCCGGAGAATTTCGATCTTCTTTTCGTTAAGCTCGTGGTCTGTCATGACGTGTAGAGAGTCCTCATGATCGAAGGGCTTCACAGTCTTCAGCCCCAACACTAAGACGTCTCTTTCTCCCTAGTCCTTAAATAAGCGGGTTTTTGCGGATTTTTATGTACAAAAGTACCGGAAAGACTTACCTTATAGGGAGTTAGCAGTATCTGTCGGGAAATTGCTACTCCAACAAAAGGGGCCTTTCCGGTGAAAAGAATATCGACAAAAAACAGTCGCAGGAACAGTGAAAAATGCAGGCGTCGTGTACGTGCCCGGCATCGGCGTGCGCGTGGATTTTGTGCGCAAGCCAGGCCGTTGTTTGGCAGCGGTAACGCGCGTTACGAGGTGGGCGCCTCGGCAGAAGCGATGAACTATGGCGGCATTACAGCCGCGCATCGTCTGGTGACGAAGTTGGGATTGGTCAAAAAGATTGACGAGAGGCTGGCGTTGTTGAAGGTGCATCTGCCGTATCATGAGTCGGATCACGTGTTGAGCCTTACCTACAACGTGATGTGCGGTGGCACGTGTCTGGAGGACATCGAGCGTTTGCGGCACGACGAGGCGTATATGAATGCCCTGGAGGCGGAGATCATCCCGGACCCGACCACTGCGGGCGACTTCATGCGTCGCTTTAGTGAAGCGGACGTGATCGCGCTGATGGACTGCATCAACGCGGTACGCCCCAAGCTGTGGTGCAAACGCGCTGCCGACTTGTTGTCAGGGGTGGCCTACATCGACGTGGATGGCACGAGTGCCCCGACGTATGGAGAGAAGAAGGGCGGTATGGACATCTCCTACAAGGGCGTGTGGGGGTATGCCCCCCTGATCGTGTCGTTGGCCAACACCAAAGAGGTGCTGTACGTGGTCAACCGTCCCGGCAACGCGCCGTCTCACCAGGGTGCCGCCCCCTGGATCGATGCGGCCATTGACCTGGTGAAGCCCCATGTGGGGCGCGTGTGCCTGCGCGGCGACACGGACTTTTCGCTGACGGCGCACTTCGATGGCTGGGCCGAGGACGTCGATTTTATCTTTGGGATGGACTGCAATAACGCCTTACGAACACGTGCCGAGGCCCTTGAAGAAGCCGACTGGCAGCGCCTGCACCGGCCTGAAGCGACACAGAAAAGAAAGCGGCGCGACAATGAAAAGCAGCGTATCGTCAGGCAACGGGGCTACCTCAAGCTTTCGCTCAACTATGAAGACGTGGCTTCCTTTGACTATCAGCCCGGCAAGTGCGAACGATCCTACCGCATCGTGGCCCTACGCAAGAACATCAGTAAGACCAAAGGGGAGCACACCCTCTTCGACGATGTCCGATATTTCTTCTACATCACCACACGCAGTGACCTCACCGCCGCACAGGTCGTCGCGACTGCCAACCAGCGATGCGACCAGGAAAACGTCATCGAACAACTCAAAAACGGCGTCAATGCCCTGCGCGTGCCCCTGTATGACCTGGTCAGCAACTGGGCCTACATGGTCATCGCCGCACTGGCATGGAACATCAAGTCGTGGTTCGCCCTGATGATGCATCGAATAAAACACCGCCGAGAATATATCCGGATGGACTTTCGCACCTTCCTCAACCACATCATCCTGTTTCCCTGTCGCGTCGTGAAACACGCACGAAGCACCACCATACGCATCATCGGCTATCGGCCGTCACTCAATAGACTCCTGGGCGCTTGGAGCACCATCCAACGCACAGGCTTCACATGACCGCAACCGCAGCAATCCTGATCACATACAAACCCATACACAACGGCCACCACGACGTAGCGGACAATTACGCCTACAACACAACCCGACACCGACAACCCTACGTGCCAATATAGGGTGAGACAACTCCCCCTTCGAGATTAATGTCGTATTAATGGGCGGAGAGGAGAGCACGAGATGCGGTCAAGAACCGATGTTGGAGACAACGGCAGCAGCAGCAAGGGGTCTCTGGTTGTGGAGGTCCCGCGCGGGACCTCCACAACCACGAGGCCGGATCCGGAAGTGGTGGCGCGTGCGAAGCGTCGCCGGTTCACGGCAAAGTACAAGCTTCGCATCCTGGAAGAGGCGGACGCTTGTCGCGCTCCTGGTGAAGTCGGCGCGCTGCTGCGCCGCGAGGGACTGTATTCCTCGCAGTTGACGCAGTGGCGTCGTGCGCGTCGTGAGGGGTCGCTCAAGGCGCTGTCGAAGCTGCGGGGACCCAAGGGACATCGCCGCGACGAGGTGGCCGTCGAGAACCAGCACCTGCGCAAGGAGAACGCCCGTTTGCGGCGACGATTGGAACAGGCGAACACGATCCTCGAGATCCAAAAAAAAGCCTCCGAGATCCTGGGCATCCCCCTGAATCCGCCAGCAGGCGACGACGACGTATGATACGGGCCTGCCTGCGCCGAGCCCCGCGCGGCAGGCAGGCGGCAGAACAACTGGCCCCGAAGGTCGGGTTGGCTTCCGCGTGCCGGGCGCTGGGTGTGGCGCGGGCATCGGTCTACCGTGCGCGTCAGCCAGCCCAACGCGGGCCTCGTGGCGCACGGTCCTCGTCGCCACGTGCGCTTTCCCAAAACGAGCGCGCTACCGTGCTGGACATCCTGCACGAGGACCGCTTCGTAGACCAGGCGCCACCGGCAGTCTACGCCGCGCTGCTCGAGGAAGGGCGGTATGTCTGCTCGATCCGGACCATGTACCGTCTGCTGCACGATGCAGGAGAGGTGCCCCAGCGGCGACACCAGCGGCGTCATCCACGTCTGGAACCGCCCCGCTTGATGGCGGATGCGCCCAACCAGGTCTGGACATGGGATATCACGCGGCTGCCAGGAACCCGCAAGTGGGAAACCTATCCCCTCTACGTCGTACTGGATCTGTTCTCACGCTATGTCGTGGCCTGGATGGTCGCCACAAGAGAAAGCGCCACATACGCCAAGCGCCTGATCACCAACGCCTGCACCAAGCAGGGCATTCAACCCGGACAACTGACGCTGCACCAGGACCGCGGCGCACCCATGACAGCCAAGACGTTTTCGCAGTTGCTGATGGACCTCGACATCCTGGCCAGCTACGCTCGACCCCGCGTCTCCGATGACAACCCGTATTCCGAAAGCCAATTCAAAACGCTCAAATACGCGCCTTCATACCCCGGGCGCTTCACCAACCCGCAAGAAGCCCGCACCTATTTACAGGCCTTCTTTTCCTGGTACAACACACAACACCGGCACAGCGGACTGGGCTTACTCACGCCCGACACCGTCCACCACGGGCTCACACAGCAGGTTCAAGCCGCCAGACAATCGGTGCTGGACCAGGCTTATCACAACCACCCTGAACGATTTGTAAAGGGGCATCCTCGGCCACCACGCGTTCCAGACCAAGTCTGGATTAACCAACCACAGAACACCATCGAATGCCATCAGTTGCTTCACTAATTTCCAACGGGAGGTGTCTCATTTCTATTGACACGTTCCGCAACACACCCCTGACGGCCACCTCTAACACACCAACAGACGCTCCGCTAACGCCAAAACGACCGCACGCATACCTCAATACGCAACACATACACCGCATTCAAACAAAACGTCACACAACTCTGACGCTCTGTACAACAAATATCAATACTCGCTTATTTTAGGCCTAGTCTTGGCGGTCGACTCTTTCTTTCATTCTTGTAGGATTCAAACCAGGAGACTTTGTCAAATCCTGTATAGTCACTTCAATACCTCCAAAAGCCGTTTTCCATCGCGGTGGCCGGATTTAGACCTACAACGAAAATCTTGCAGTCGTAGGGCGAACTCTGACACACAAATGGTCTACAATTCTCAGATAGAATCGCGCTTAGCCTTCTCCGAAATTCCGCATGCTTTGTCACTTGAGATACCGCCTATTTTCCAATGCTGTGATTTGGAATGGTCTGTTCTTTACGCGCCATGTATTGGAAGTGGCCCACAATCAATGGCAAATACGCATTTATTAACGGCTTAGCGTCTACCGCAAGGGCTTGAGCGTAGCGAAGGCCATGTCGGTCAGCATTGCCTTGTTAGATCGCCTTTGCATACCTTGACACGACGAGAAAACATCTGCACTAAGCGAGAAGGCCTCCTCTGCTCACAGGACATCGCCTCCTGAAAAGAATGAGCACGGAACCGGCAGACAAAGTCGAGGTCAAGCGTGCCGGATGTGCTTCGTACGTTCCAGTAGTTCCCTGTAAGCCTCCTGGGGTTTCTCGGCGGTCCTTCGATAGCGAGTCGAGTGGCGCCGTAGTGCATCGGGCTGCGTGTTTGTTGATGCTGGATCTCTGGCTCGTTCAAGTAAACCGTAGCAAGCAAGAATCGTTCGCCAGCTTCCTCGGAAATGGATGCCGCCACTGTTGTCGAGGAAGACTCTCGAGTGTACTGACGAACGTTCAGCCCATCGACGGTCTGTGTTACCACTATGGCCACATCGATTGGCCCACGTGGCTTGACTTCGCCATCGTGGATATAGTTCGATTTGAGTTTGCCCACCCACGTTCCGGTCAACCGAGGGGTCTTCGTCAATAGATGCACTACTGGCCAGTACCAGGTCCAGTGTTTAAAAACAAACCCTGTGGAAGTCAAAACACCCACTGCGACTGAGAAAGGGACCAGAAAGCTCCATGCTAGTTGGACTCCCTGTACGAACAGATAGATAGACCAAGTAGCGGCGACGAGCGCAACAATTATTGTGGCGTATGTTCTACTCATTGCCTGAATCCCACGTGTTGCCAAGCACGGATCAGGAACTCATGCGCGGTCGCCTTGGACCACGGCTGTGTGATTCCGAAAAGCCACTTCAAACCGCTTACCTCGACAAGAACGAGGTCTTCGGTCTCGGGTTTCGTCTTGTTCCAGAGTTGTGCCACGACCGCCTGCACGTCATCGTATAGATCTTTTTTCTGGTAGCAATCATTGGACGCGTTATAAGCGAGGCACTCGAGTAGAAATGATGGTACGTCGGCAGCGGTTCTTGCCGCCGTGCTTCCTGCCTCCTGCATGTCGTCACGCAATCGCTTCAGGATCCGAGTAACACGCTTATACCGCCGCCCAGTAAGGTCATTTTTGGCGACGCCCTTGTCATAGTGTTGCTCATGCCAGTTGATAATCTTCCTGTTTTCACTTCCGCGCATTTCTACACCTTCGAGGTAGTGCCAAGTACCATCGCTGTTCTTCCTGCCTGTGTATCGACGGTGCTCCAAAAAGACGGCTACGTCGGCGTCAAGCCGCGCGCTAGTTTCATGTACATCAAACGCCTTTGTACCCGATGTTACGCCATCTGCACCAAACTTGCTGGCGAGAGCGCGACCCACGTCCGTGCGGAAATTGGAAAGTCCGTAGGATGTATCAGTGAATCCAAGGTCGGAAGCCTGAGGAGGCTTACCTGATGGGTATTCTGGAAAGAAGCTATCATGGAGAACCACGGCAACATCGATGTCACTCTCAAGCCGTGTGTTCGTATTGTTTCTGTAGGAGCCAGTGGCGTACACACTTGTCTGTTTGGTCTTTAAAGGCTGATGCTCGTGGATCGCTTGGCGGATCATTCTCGCTGCGCGGGCGGCTTTGGCTTCCTCCGTATCGCTTGCGGGTTTGGACCATGAGGTGAACAGGGCTTTCCAGTCGCGAGGCATCGTCATCTCCGGTGCTTGAACACGTTGGCGTTGCGAGTTGGTTCGCATCTAGGATGATCTGTCTAACTAGTGATTAACGGCCCGTAAGCAGAATGTACCCTGGTACTCTGCAGATACTGCAAGATTCTCATGATTCAATTTCCGCTTTCAACTAACGGTTTCATCATTTACGACCCCGCGTACATGGGGTGCCGAAGGCTAGTAACCGACTGGGCCCCAGCGTAAATGGGAGTGTCGAAAAGTACGGTTTCCGTAGAAAGAGTAGCTTGTCACGGATCGCCCTAATCAGGCCACCCAAGGATTGTTAATGATCGCCCATATGCGGCCAATGCGGGATCGGCCTAATGAGGCCACCTGGGATGCGATAAAGGTTTCGGACTATCTGGCAACGGTTCTACCTTCTTTCTGTCTCCCCGACAGTCAGGAGGGAAGGACATGGCCAACCGGAGGTTCGAGATGTATCAGTGTCGCCAGGTATTGACGCGTATGCGGTTGGGCGATTCGGATCGTGCGATCGCCCGTTCAGGATTGCTGGGTCGGCGGAAGGCCGGCGCGCTTCGTGAAGTGGCTGGCCGTGAGGGATGGCTGGAGCCTTCCAGTGTGTTGTCCGATGATGCCACGCTGGTGCAGGTGGTTCAGGTTCCAACCTCGCGGCCTCAGTCGGCCTCGTCGGTTTTACCCTACCAGGACAAGGTGACAGCTTGGTGGCGTGAGGGTATCCGGGGTACCGTCATCCACCAGGCGTTGGTGGACACCTACGGCTATGCCGGCTCGTATTCTTCCATCCGTCGATTTCTCCAGCAACTCAAAGACGCTCATCCCGACGTCACCACCGTGTTGGACTTCGATCCGGGCGACGTGGCGCAGGTGGACTTCGGGCGGGGTCCCACGATAGAGGACGTCTTCACCCACCAGACCATCGCGACGTGGATCTTCGTGATGGTACTGGCCTGGTCTCGCCACCAGTGTGCCGAGATTGTGCCGGACCAGAAGGTCGAGACGTGGCTTTCCTGCCACAGAAGCGCCTTCGAGTTCTTCGGCGGAGTCCCGGCACGCGTGGTGATCGACAACCCCAAAAACGCCATCACCAGAGCCTGCTACCACGATCCGGAGGTGCAGCGCGCCTACGGCGAGTGCGCCGAAGGCTATGGCTTCACCATCTCCCCGTGCCCCGTGCGAGACCCGAAGAAGAAGGGGCGCGTGGAGGCGGCCGTGAAGGTTGTCAAGCGCAGCTTTGTTCCCCTGCGCCAGTTCCGTGACATCAGAGATGCCAACCGGCAGTTGCAGGACTGGATCCCGGGGGTGGCCGGTAACCGCATTCACGGCACCACCCACGAACGACCCCTGACACGCTTTGCACAGACCGAGCGCGAGTTCCTCAAGCCGTTACCCGCCATTCCACCTGAGCAGGCGGCCTGGGCGAAGGTGAAGGTTCACGGCGACTGCCACGTCCAGTTCGAGAAGTGTCGATCTTCCGTGCCCTATGCCCTGGTGCGCCAACAGCTCTGGTTGCGGGCCAGCCCAAAAACCGTGAGGATCTACCAGAACCACAACATGGTAGCCGTTCATCCCCGTAAAAACACACCTGGTGCACGCGCGACCGTTACCGAACATCTGCCGCCAGAGGCGCGCGCTTTCCTGATGCGCGATCCACAATGGTGCCTCAAACAGGCACAGAGTATCGGTCCTTCCTGCCACCGCCTCATCAAGACCCTCTTCTCCGATCGCGTGCTGGACAACCTCCGCGCGGCGCAGGGTATCATCCGACTTTCCGAACGCTACGGCGCAAGGCGCCTTGAGGCCGCCTGCGACCGCGCCCTGGCCTATGACAACCCCCGCTACCGGAGTGTGAAGAGCATCCTCGAAAAAGGTCTGGACCAACATAAGCATCCAGACGAGACGTCCACAGACCCGCACACCCTCGCGTCAGCCTATACGGGAGGGGGACGTTTCAGCCGCGATGCCACAACCCTCTTCAGCTAAAAAACGGGAGAACAACAAAATGAACCCCATGCCTGAACTTGCCCCCATGCTCAAGAGACTGCGCCTGTCCGGCATCCTCGAGACACTGCCTGCCAGAAACCAGGAAGCCATCGACAACAAACTCGCTTACAGCGAGTTCCTCGCCCTGCTTGTCCAGGACGAGGTCGCACGCAGAGAACACAAAAAGTTCAACCTGCGCCTGCGACGCGCGGGCTTCCGCGGCGAGAAAACCCTCGAGGGCTTCGACTTCAACCCGTCGATCAATCAGGCCTCCATCAAGGACCTGGCCACCTGTGCCTTCATCAAGGAAAAGGTCGCGGTACTGATTGCAGGACCTTGCGGCACGGGCAAAAGCCACATCGCACAAGCCCTGGGACACCTCGCCGTCAGAGCCGGCTACGACACCCTGTTCACCACACAAACCAAGCTGTTGGGACAACTCCACGCAGCCCGCGCCACAGATACCTTCCAGCGGCGCTTCCACAATGTTGTCAATACCCCGCTGCTCATCATCGATGACTTCGGCCTCAAACCCTTAACGCCGCCATACGACGAGGACTTCCACGACCTCATCTCTGAACGCTATGAACGCGCCGCCACCCTCGACCGTCTCAGACACGGCGCCTATCGCGTCATCCTCGACGGCGAAAGCTTCCGCGCACCTAAACCCTTACCACAATCACCAAAAAAACACCTTGGAAAGGAGGCCCAAGAACACTAATTATATGCCCCTTCCGAAACCCTAAAATCGACACTTCCAGGTGGCTCCATTATGCCGATCATGGGTGGCCCCATTAGGGCGATCCGTGACAGACGGTACGACGCTGGAACGCCGCACAGAGTGTTTCCTGGCCTCTGAGAGGCGCAGAAACAAGAACCAGCGCTGGGGGGGGGATCGGTCAGGTCTTCATACCGGAGGTGTCTGCCGTCCATATTCGCGGCTGTATGGCCCATCTGGTCGATGGTATCCAGATGCCCCGTAGCGTAAATGGATGTGATATATGAAGTGGGGTTCTGCGCTCCTGTGCGAAGCAACACGGATCAACACAACTACATTCAGTCAGTAATGAGCGCAAACTCGCCTGACTCCAAGTAATCTTCGATCTCCTTATCGAAAGGGCAGATTGATGTTGTATGTATATGGAGACCGGGAGTACCGTCGCGTATATACTTCTGCGAATAGAGCTCAATACCGCCGATGAAGTAACCTACCCGAATCTTCTTCTCCTTTGTATCGAGGAAATAGTCTCGCACTCCCTTCTGGAAAAACCTGTGATTTTCGGTCCGGCCATATTGGATTGGACCGCCGACACTACTATAGCACTCGTCCAAGCATATCGACTTCAGAGCTCTCAAGACGTTTTTACTTGTGGGGGATTGCTGGCCAAGCTCATTGGTTGCAGCTTCCGTAGCCTCTCGATCACCAAAGAAGGACACCTCAATGTCCTGAAGCTCCTGCTTAATTTCCACTTCAAGGTGATTGCGGATAGGTTTGAGCGACATTAAGAAGCACTGCTGCTCGCGTTTCTGTGGGCACTTGCCAACTAGGATTACTTGGCCCGTGCCGTGGGAAGCCATCACCCTGCAAACTTCACCTCCGACATTCTTGAGTATGTAAGCTACAACCTTTACTACTTCTTCAAGAGATGGATCCATATAACCCGGCGCGAACTGTAGATTGCCGAGCAGAGTCATTAGATGATCCTTTACCGAGACGGTCGATACGAAACTCCCAACCAAGCCAACGCCTATGCTTCCATCGTGGAAGGGTTTGTTTGAGGGCTTAGGTGGGAAGATACGTAGCGGTAGAGGGTGGACCTTGAGGCCAGTATCTGCACTTCCCTGTTGGGGGAAAGAAATGCGTGAGTCCGATGCGAGATGAAGGGAATCGCCATTTCGCCAAGCCGCGACCAAGGTCATTCCATTGTCTCCTTTCTCATTTCATATATCGTTCAAGAGTCCCCGAACCTGCGCAGCAGGTTTGTCTGGAGCGAAGCGGAGGCGGGGACTCGGTGCCATGTGCTGTCACGAACCAAACGGTCGCAACCGCAGGAACTTTCCTCACGTCGTAGCGGCCCCGGGATCGAACGTCTCTCGCTCCCCATCCGAAAAGGCGTTCACGTGCCAACCGTAGACCACGTATTGGTACGATGGGATCTCCCTCGGAAAGGGGAGCGCCCGGGTGACGGAAAACGCCCGTGGGACAGGTATTCCATGAAACGGTTTCAGCGCCCTCTCGATGAACCTACCGCGGAACTTCGGGGCCGGATCAAGTCGTAGAACCCGCTGGTTGTTGTGGTCGTGTGGCAGGAGGTCACGACTTCGTTCATGATCGGGATGTGGCTGAAACTCCCTCCGGGCGAAAAGCTGATTGAATTGCCGCCGAGTGCCCGCTACGATCAGGCTTGAGGCAACCCCAGTGGCTGCCAACATCTCGAGCCGAACCAGATCGCGGAGGATTCCTATCCCCGCCTTGGCTGACTTACTGAGCCACTTCGTCTCCAGCGCGATATGAACCGCGCCTTCTGGCTCTACGACCACGAAGTCGATCCTCGGCGAATCGCCTCGCCCGGTCCGAAGCGGGGCGAGTACCGGGTGAGGGTACTCGGTTCTCGTTCGGTCTCCATAGCGAGCGAGCAGGAATTGACCTACAGCTGCGGTAAGGTACCGCTCCGAAAACAACGACTGACGCATGCACTTGTCCTCGAAAAACAGCCACGCTCCAACAGCCTCAACGAGTGATCTCAACCGATACGCAACAAACTCAGTCATGCGAGGACATCATCTCCTCCTGACACCTTCTGAACAGCCTGACGCCACTCACCGTAATGCCGCCTAACTACGGGATTACCGAATAGTTACGGTAATACGTACCTGATCCGAAGATCTGCGAACGTTCGGGAACATTCCACGCTGGAGCTTGTTGCCCCGAACATGTTCAGGAATGCTTCCTATGGTGGCATCGTCTCCAACGACATCCTGCCCACCTTTGATTCATTATTGAATCAAGCGGTCTTGGATTCCTAAGGGGATTATAACCCAAGATCACATTGGCTTCCCGCATCCCTGAAAAGCCATCGTATCACACCTGTCCAAAATCGGTTTCAGTCTTGGACAGCATCTGGTTCACTTCCGCGAAGCAATCCCTCGACCAAGATTGCCTGAGATTCACAAAGTGCTTATTTCACGGGCTTATTGAGACGGAAACAGCACAATTATGGCCGCTGGAAACGTCACCTTGTTCTTGGACAGCATTGCGCAGACGATGGCAAACCTGGTTTTCATTATCCGGGTCAAACCCGTCCAAAATCGCCTATTGTAGCCATTTTTCGAACCTTATCTCTGGGAATCCGACGGTTCTTGGACAGCAGTGCCATCGTATGATAGACCTGCGTAATGCTTCCATTCCTTGTCAAATAATCTACCGCGATCCCTTTTGATGGATATGTCCTCGACTGGATACATTTGCCCCTTATTTCATACTTCCCTGGCAAACGTAAAGTATCAATATCAAATTTAGCATTCTTAATGACACAGGTACCCAGATACCACGTGGAAATATGCGTGTTTATCATCCGCTCGTTCAGCATACGAGATACTTCCGGGCCTAACCCCTCAAGCTCCTCCCGCATGCAATTCGGATTCTCAAACGTAATTACCCGAAGTTCCTGTCCATCCAAGTCCGTCAGTTTTTCCGTAAGGAAATGTGGCTTGTGTCCAAAATACTCCTGAGCATACCAACACTTTTCATCTATCCCATTGATGATAAATCCCCTCGACGGAAACCCGTTTGGGTCTTTGATCTGTGCCTGTGCTGTCCCCAAAACCGTAAGCACCCCAGAGAAGACCAACGCAAACATCAGACCCCTCCAATCGCAATTTTCAATTTCATCCGCTCCCCTGACGATTCTTCTTCGGATCAACAATCTTCAACTCCACGTCCATAACCACCGCCCGCAATAACTCCTCCGGCGTAGCATCAATACTCACGTCTTCTTCCATCTCTGCCTTCGTCGGTTGATACCTGCTGTCCGCAACCTCCACAACCGGCTTCTTCCTTACAGTCTCAGAACCCATTACACCCTCCTGTTCTTCCTGCGCTCGCTTCCTCTCAGAAACCGCTCTGTGCGCTCATCCAGATCCCCAGAAGCGTCTTTGCCACCCTTCCCCTTTCGCAAAAACCCCGCACAACTTCGTTCGCGTCCTCACCCGCCTCTACGCGCTCTATCAGTGCCATTGCCAAACCCATGATACACCCCCGTTGAAAATCATCCAGAAATTTCTTGCATCCTGTCAAGCCTAAACTTATAATGCAGCGCCAGGAACCGGAAGGCTGCCCACGCAAACCATCCTCCCCGCACATGTGTGCGGCACGGGGGTACCCCCGTAATGGGGCGGGGGTACACAAGGCCCACTTAGGGACTGATCACCCCTACCTTGTGAGTTTGCAAGATATTTCCGGTTCTTGGCTTTTTTATAACAACTTTCATGTGAGATTGTCCAAAAAGGAGGGGCCGTATGTGTAAAATCGCCAGAATTACGCTCGCCTGCTTTCTACCCGGCCTACTTTTCGCCTGCTCAGGAAAAGTCACCGATCCAATGAAAATGGTTGAAATCGCAGCAAAACACGACGATCCTCATGCCCACCTTGCCGAACTCTACCGCGAAGCCGTCCTGCCAGAATTTAACGAGACAAGCAAAGGTCTAGCATGGATATATGTTGAATACCTTACACAAGCGGCACTCAAAAACAACAGGTTTGGCTTCCTGCCCCATACTATTGAATTTCCTATCCTCGATAACGAAACAGTTACAACTGAAGGAAGCGCAATAGAAACAGCCACAGGCAAACCCTGTCGAGAATATTACGTCCGCGGACACTGCTATGTCAAAAACAGCTACGGAACAAAAGTCCGGCTCAACATTGCCGTGCGAATGTATTCGTCCAGCGACAAAAAATGGCATCCTTATCAGGTTATTATCAAAGACCCATCAAAGCCTAAGATGTTTGACAAAATCGTTGAAATGGACGAAGGACCCTGGCGCGGATTCGAACTCCTGGCCCCCCCGGATTCCCTATATACCCAACTGGATGCCATGCTGAATGCAAACAAGAAACTGAACTGACAACAAAAGACCGAAAGGAGAACAACGTCATGACTCAGAACAATCAACACGAAAAACCGTCGCTTGATGCCAAATATGAACTTATGCACGCCAGATGCCTGGCAATAGAAACCATTCAAAATGCCATTTTAATAGATGTGCTTTCTGAGAAACCAGAACCATTGGAAGAATCGCGTAAATACTCCCAAACAGCAGGTAAAGCACTTAAAGAACTATTGGAAGGTCACGGCGGAACTCCATCCCCTGAACAGCACGAGGCTTGGAAAAGCGCCCTGAAGGTTCTTTCTGACCGTTTCCGTTTCGTTGATTCCAGGCTTCTATAAATTCACGTTCATTCTTCTTAGATTGATCATAGGCGCGATAGAAATTATGAGGTGCCATTAATCCATCCACAGGATCAAAGAGGATATCCAAAAAATCTCTCTTTTTCTTGTTCATGCCGTCAACTCCTTATATTTGAGCCGTTTGCCTGCCATGGCCCTCGCAATCCATTCCATCTGGGCCAGTGTGTTAAATTCGCGGATGTTATGCCTGCCTGCGAATTCTGAAACTTACCGGCCCAGATGCTTTACGCTCATCTTGTGATACGTCCCTACGTACTCACGTTTCAACATGCTCCAAAAACTCTCGATTCCGTTGGTTGAACATTAGCCGTCAACATACTCACCGGCACTGTGCTTCACCTGCTCATGATGCACCCCTGACAACCCCTTATACGCGGTAGGTTCATCGGTATACACCGTAGCGCCCGGTTCCACCCTGCTATACACAGACTGCTTCAGCGTCTTGCCGTCCGTTGACGCCGCTACCTGTGCATCAACCCGGTTCGTTTCCCGATCCTTCGCACCCACAACAGCCGCCTTGCCAACCGTACCGCGACCAGCCTTCAGCTTCTGTGATGCATGCCTTGTTTTTTTCTCGGCCTCCGAAAAACGATTCATCGACCTCCACGGGACCGGCAAAGAATTCGCCCCTCGGATTCAAACGCCTTGCGAAGACGGTGCGCAAGATGCCAAGCTTTCTTCTGGGCAATGTCCAGATCACGATGCAGCTTCATGCTTGAAACACCCTTCAAGTTCGTTGCAAACAGGTAAATTGCAATGGCCCACGCCTGGTATCCCAACTTGGAACTCTGCATCACCGTTCCAACCTTTACAGAAAACATCGTCTTCTTCTCGCAGGCCCGACATCTGTGTGTCATCGTCTTGTGCTTGATATTCTCCTGGACGTTGTAAGAACGGCATACAGGACAATACGGGCCATCCGGCCACCTTGCCTTCTCAAACCACCACCGGGCCGTATCATCGTCCGGGAGCATCTTAAACAACTTTTTGAGCGAGGTGCCTTCTCTGTGATTCTTGCCCGGCCCTTCTGGTGTCTTCTGCTCCATCTCAATCCTCGTTAAATTGTCCTTATCTACTTATAAGATAACAATTTAAAGCCGGAATGCCAAGAACAAAATGTGACTTGTTTGTAGAAAATCCACCCGGAAAGGAGACACTCCATGCTATATCTCATCAGCTACGACTTGAACAATCCAGAGAAAACGTACAATCGCCTCTACGACGAATTTGATCGACTCGACGCCCACCCTGTGCTCGACTCCCAGTGGATAGTCAATCTTTCTGGCACAAGCACTCGGAAAGTACTAACTCACTTCAAGAGATTTATCGACTCCGACGACATGCTCCTCGTCTTCGCAATCCCCTCCCCCGGCAGCCGCGCGGGCTTTAACCTTCCATTCAGGTGGAGCGATCTTTAGGTTTTCAAGCAATTTCACCAACATCAACCGCTCTTCGTACGTCTCTGGATCAATTGCGATTTTTAAATTCTGCCAGTAAATTCTCATACCCTATAGCCCCCTTAAAAAGGGGGACCGTAGCCCTAAGCCAAATGTGACTCTGGGTTATAATCCCCATTCCTACGGTTAGACATCTACGCAAAATAAGTACATGATTGATCGCGGTGTTTGCTCACAGTGTAGCGACGCCCCCCCACCGCATCAGCCGTCGCCGGCCCTTCGACAAGCTCAGGGGACGGACTCGGCTTCTGCGAATCTCCCTCGAGGGGGGAGTTATTAGACCGTTTAACGGGATCGCGCGTTTACGACCTCCATTTTGGTTTCGGCTGAGCACAGGGAAGCCGCGCCAGGAGAGTCGCTCTCAAACAGACTTCACCTCTCCCCCCACCGATTTCGCAGTTCGATGACGGTCATCATGGTCATCTCTCCCGTGGGATCCAGTCCGGCGTCCGACTGGAACTTGCGCAATGCCTCCCGGGTGGCTGCGTTCAGTTCCCCGTCTACCGGTCCGGTTTCGTATCCCAGTCGATTCAGGATCGTCTGCGCCTCGTAGGTGTGCTCCGGCCCGGCGGGCATATCGGAGGCTTCGTCGGCTTCTTCGGGTTTCTCTTCAACCACCGCCGTGTCCTCCGAGATTAACACCCAGCGCAGGAGCCGGATCTCGAAGAAGACAGCCACGGTCGCGATCAACCACGGCAGGCCGAACAGCAGCGCGAACCCCCATCGTATCGCCAGGTCCCCTTCCCCGCCGACCGCCGTGCCGGAGCGATCGAGGACTTCGGGCGCAAGCAGATAGCGCATACACAACCAGAGTGCCGCGTGCACGAACGCGAGAACGATCGGCGTGCGGACCGGAACCCTGAGCGGCGACCTCGCGGGCCGCCAGAACCGGGCGATCGCAAGGGTCCAGAAATCGACCAGCATCAGTAACAGCGGCGTCTCAGCGAGGAAACCGAGGGCCCGTTCAGTGGTACCGGATTCCCGAGTCCACGCCCACCACGCTGGCGCCAGCAACGATACTGCCAGCACGATCCACGTGCCACCGCGAAGCAGCAGCGCGGTTCGAGAACGCTCAACAGTCGGCGCGGTGGGTCCGGGTTCAGGTTGAAGTCGGTTCATTGACAACGCTCCGTACTCTGCATTTTTCCTGTTCACCCTTCCGGGACGCAACTGACTTGGCTATATTGTAAAGTACCCGACCGCACCGTGTCCAGCAAACAATCGGGCCACGATCCATGCGTCCACGATCCGAAATCCTGGCTGTCGAACTGGTTGACGGCAACCGGATGGCGTATTATACGCGCGAAGGACGGGAGACCCATCCGTTTTCGCCGTGGCTGCTGGTCGAGGCGCCGGAGGACTGCGACAGGGCCGGCCTCTCGGGAGTCCGAAAAATCGCGCGTCTCAGGGGCGCGGGACAGCTTCGTTATCTCGTTCGATTCCACTCCTGGAACGATTTCCTGGATGCCAGGGGAACACTGTCGGCAGACGGCATCACCCATTTCGACTTCAACAATCCGGTGAAGCAGCACCTGCTGCTTTCAGGAAACACGCTCTTTCGGGGCCTGCGTTACAACGAGGTCCACAGGCTTCAACTGGATATCGAGACCACCGGCTTGAATCCCGAAGCCCCGGACGCAGGGATTATCCTGGTCGCGCTTTCCGACAACAGGAACTACGAGGAAGTACTCGGCGCGGGGGAGACGTCCGAAGGCGCACTCCTCGAGGCCCTCAACCAGCGTATTCGAAGCCGCGATCCCGATATTGTCGAAGGTCACAACATATTCGACTTCGACCTCAACTATATCCGGGTCCGTGCGCGAGCCCTGAACATCGGCCTGCCCTGGGGTCGCGACGGCTCGGAACTGAAAGCCGGGAACGGCATGCGCCGATACAGGGTCGCCGCCCGCAGCCGCACCTTTCGCCCGGCCTTCATTCACGGCCGCCACGTCATCGACACCTATCATCAGGTCCAGCGATACGACGTCGGCGGGCGTCTGGAGAGTTACGGCCTGAAGAACGTCATTCGCGCGTTGGGCCTGGAGCGCGCGGGCCGGGTGTTCGTCGAAGGAGCCGAAATCGGGAAGGCGTGGCGGACCGATCCCGGCCGGGTGGTGGACTATGCGCTGGACGACGTCCGCGACGTACGTGCGTTAAGCGAAATGGTCGCCACAACAGAATTCTACCAGACCCAGGTGCTGCCTTACCGGTTTCAGGAAGCCGCGATTACCGGACCGGGCGAGAAGATCAACGCCCTGATGATCGGCGCCTATCTCAGGCGGGGCCTCGCCGTTCCGCGACCTCAGCACTCGGAGCCGTTCGGGGGCGGATATACCGAACTGTTTGCCTCGGGCATTTTCAACCGGGTTGTCAAGGCCGACGTGGAGAGCCTCTACCCTTCCATCATGCTGAAGTACGGCATACGACCCGGTTCCGATACAGAAAACGTGTTCCTGCCGATGTTGCAACGCCTGACCGAACGACGCCTCAAGGCCAAATCCAGCCTGAATGACGCCGAAACAAATGCGGACCGGTCCTACTGGGACGGCGTTCAGGGAAGTTACAAGGTCCTGATCAATTCGTTCTACGGATACCTGGCGTACGGAAGGGCAAATTTCAATGACTACTCGGCGGCTGCGCGGATTACAACCCACGGCCAGCAGATTGCGCGGCGGCTTGTGACAATGCTCGGCGAAAGGAACGCCAGGCTCATCGAAGCCGATACCGACGGCGTGTATTTCGTCGTGCCCCCCGGAATCGAGACGGAACGGGACGAACACGACTTCGTTGACGCGCTGTCCGGAGAACTGCCGGAGGGCATTCACCTTTCCCACGACGGCAGGTTCCAGGGTATGATCAGCCTCAAGGCCAAGAACTACATTCTGATCGACTTCAGCGGACGCCTGATCATCAAGGGCAGCGGCTTGCGCAGCCGGCGTGACGAGCGCGTATTCCGTGAATTCGTCAGAAAACTCGCCCCGTTGTTGATCAACCGGCAGTCCGGCGCCGCGTCCGCCCTGTACAAGGAATTCGCCGACCGTCTTCAGGCGGGGCAATTCGACCGCGGGGAAATCTGTCGCAGGGAGACCGTTACCGAGAAGACATTCGCGAATCCGAACCTGCGTCGGCTGGCCGCTGCCGCGGAGGGATGTGAAGCAGGAGAAAGGATTGCCGTCTATCAGAGAAATGACGGCAGCCTCGCGCGAATCGAAAACTACGCCAACGACGAAGACCGGGGCTATCTTCTGCGACGACTGCACGATATGGCCGGGCGCTTCCGGGGCCTCTTCGGCGAGATCGAATTCGATCGGCTCTTTCCGCTCCGGAAACAATCCACGGGTGAGCAACTCAGCCTGTTCTAAGGTCCCGCCCCGGGATTTCCCCGCAATCCTCCGGCCGAACCATCCCCTCTCTTCGGCTTCCGACGTGCTTCCAGAGAACCAGACCCAGCAGACAACCGAAGATCGCGGGTACAAGCGCCGTCAGTTCAGCGCCGTGGTAATGGTGCGCCAGAATTCCGGCGCCCGTTCCCGCCGCGACCAGAACCACCATCCACACCGCCGCTCGACCCTGCCCGTGGGAGGCGAGCAGGGCGGTATGCGCCAGGCCGCACAACACAAAAGGCGGCACACTCCAGACCAGCAGCCTCGCGTACGGGGCAGATGGCGCATATGCCTGACCCAGAAGCCAGGAAACCGCCGATCCGAGCGTCACGTGAACGACGGCTGAAACACCGACGGCAACGCCGGTCAGCGTCACGGCGGACCGTGCAGCGAGTTTCATGAACGCATGCCGATCGGGCCGCCTGGTGCTCAGGGCGGGCAGGACGGCCTCGAAACTCGCTCCGATCAGAATGAGCAGCGCCGCCGCCAGCCGGTACCCGACAGCCAGATACCCGGCTTCCGCGCCGCCACCGGTCTGATAATACATCGTGAGGTAATTCAGATTCAACAGGTTGATGAGGAAATAGACCGCGGGCAGATGCTTCAACCCTTCCACAATCCGACGCCGGTTAAATTCCGGACGCACAAACTGAGGAAATTCACCCGCCACCCGCCGTACAAACGCGACTCCGGCGGCAAGATACAGTGCACGGCAGACCAGAAAGCAAATCCCGATGCCCACCAGATCCCATCCGGCAATCATCGCGCCGATCCCGCCTGCCAGCAACAGGACGTTGGCTCCGAGCATAAGCACGGCGCATGGTCCGGATCGCTGGAGACCCTTGAAAACGGCATTGATCCCGTCCCCCATGCTCATCAACACCGTCGAACCACCTACAAGAAGCACGGCCAGCGTCACGACGGGCCCGGTACCGAAAGCCCAGGCGGCCCCCACCATCGCCGCCAGCACAGGAAGCGCCAGCGCCATCTTGAAGGACAGGGCCTCAGAACACGCGATTCGACCCTCTGTCACACTTGATGCCGAGGCCTTGATGACCCGGTTGTGCGATCCCGCATCCAGCAGCGGAACAAAAAAAGCGGTCAGGCCAATGACGAAGACGTAGTCGGCCAGCCCGCTCTCCCCGAGAAGACGCGCCACACCCACCAGAAGCAGCATCCCTCCCAGCAGGTGGGCGCCTTTTTCCACGGTGATGAAGATCGAATTCTCCGAAACCCGCGCCAACGTCCCCTCCCATGCCGCCAGAAACACGAAAAGCAGGTCAACGCCTGCTTTTCACGTCATCGACCTGCGTGATAATTCCTCACAATTCAAAGCCGAGACGGTCGTCCACACGCACGGTTACGGTATCGGGTTCGCTGGTGATTGCGCCCTCCGCGACGAGGACGTCGTCACGGACGCGCAATTCAAAGACAAAGTCGGCGGGAGCGACGGCCCGGAAGATGGGCATGCTGTTCGCGGCGTCGAAATCGACCCCGGGGCCCTCAAGCTGTGTCCACGTATACCGGAGCGGGTCCCGTTCCGGGTCCGAACTGCCGGCGCCGTCCAGTGTCACCTGGAGACCGCTCGAATAGGGAATGGTGCGATCCATTCCCGCATTCGCGACGGGCGGACCCTGGGTCACGTGAATTTCAACCATCCCCTCCGTCTTGACGCCGGACTTCCCGTCATCCACCTCAACCTTGAGCGTATAGACGCCCACCGCCACAGGCGCCGTCCAGACCACGGTCACGGAATCCTGAAAGAGCCCCCGCAATGAATCCAACTTGCTTTCATCGAAGTGCCCGCCCTCCTCTTTCTTAAGGTCCGTCCAGAGATAGTCCAGTTCGTCGTTGTCCGCGTCGTTCGTGAAGAGCGTAATCTGAACCTTGCTTCCGCGCCCTACGGATGGATAGTCATCCTGGTCCGTGGTAAGCGCCACAATCTGCGGCTGTTCCTGTCTGTCCAGGAGGCCGCACCCCGTTAGAGGAAACAAGCAAGCCAACGCCAGTGTCCAGCGCACGATATCCCTCAGAAGAATCATGACGGGCGAGACAACCTCTGTGACCGGGTTCGCCCTGGGTTTCAACGAGACATTGTCAGGACCGGATTGGAACACCAGTTCTAACTCACTGGCCGCAACGGAGTTCCATCAAACGACCGGGGCGTTCGCGTAAGCCGGCGCCGAATCGGCCACCGGGCCGGAATACATCGGCTGAACGGGCGCTGATCCGTACACCCGAATGCGGGGAAACTCAGTCGCTTTCCTTCAGCAGCATCTTCAGGTCCGGGAGCAGTTTCTTCGGGAGGCCCGGGTCGGTCCCGTCGTAGTAGGCCCGAACCCGCCCCTTCCTGTCCACCAGCGCAAAGCGCAGGCTGTGCATGATCTGGTCCGTGCCTTCTTCCACGCCTCCCACGCCCAGTTGAAAGCCTTCGCGTATGACGCCGTACACCCGGGGCTTCTCGCCCGTCAGAAAAAGCCAGCGATCCTCGTCCGCGAGATAACGGTCGGCGTACTCGGAAAGCACGGGGGGCGTATCCCGTTCCGGATCCACCGAAAAAGACACCAGCCGTGCGTCCTTGTATTTCCTCAGCGGCGCCTGAAGCGCCTGCATATTGGCCGACAGCAGCGGGCACGGACCCGCGCAATGAGTGAAGATAAAGTCCGCAACCCAGACCCGGCCAAGCAGATCCGAAAGACCCATTCCCCTGCCACTGCGTTCCAGGAGGGTAAACTCCGGAACCTGGCTCAGAACCGGCAGGCGCTGCGATTGCGCCCGTATGGCCTTTAGCTCACGCAGGAACAAAAACGCCCCCACGGTCAGCATCAAAAGAGTCGCCCCAGCCAGCACCAGCCAGAAAACACGGACCTGTCGGGGTACACCCATCGGTTTTACCGCGCTCCTTCCCGTCGTTTGATCACACCCAGGGAAACGCTCAACGTCAACAGAACAAACAGACACGTCACCAGAAGGCAGGTCTCCGGCGACGGAACCTGCCCCGTCAGTTCAGGCGCATGGAGATACAGCATGTGCCGGACACCGGCGACGCCGTACGTCAGCGGATTGATCCGCATCACCCACGCGAGCCATTCCGGCACGCCGGAAAGCGGAAACAATGCCCCGGAAAGCGCCCACATCGGCAACAGGAAGAGGTTCATAATGGCATGGAAACCGGCCGTGGACGCCATTCGCCACGCAATTGCGAAACCAAGGCCCGTCAGCGCCAGGCCCACCAGAAACAGAAATGCCACCGTTGCGACGAGAGAGACAGGGCTGACCGGAATATCCAGCTGGAATACGAACAACAGGAACACCACCCCTTCCAGCACCGCCAGCGTCGTTCCCCCCAGCACCTTGCCGATGACCACCCCGCTCGGGGAAACCGGGGCAACCAGCACGGCTTGCATGAACCCCTCTCTCCGGTCCTCAACCACCGAAATGGTGGAAAAGATGGCCGTAAAGAGCAAGACCATCAGCAGCGCGCCCGGATAGATGTATTCCAGGTAACTCATCGTGCCGGCCATCCCGGCGGGCGAGAAAGACGCGCTCATTCCAATGCCCAGCAGCAGCCAGAACACAAACGGCTGCAGGATCGCGCCAAGCAGCCGGTGCCGGTCCCTGACGAATCGCACAAGTTCCCGTCGCCACAGTGTCGCCGCGGGCAGGAAAAACCCTTCACCGCGCCTCACGTCATCCGGCATTGCCGCCCTCCCCCGTTGCGAACGGACGCCCCGTCTCCCGGATGAACACGTCCTCCAACGTGGGCCTTCCCAGCCTGATTGCGGAAATCCGTTCCCGGAAACCGGCGTACAGTGAAGCCATCATTGCCTGTCCGTCGTCGCACTCAATCCGCACCGTACCGTCGACGAGCACGGTGGACGCGTTCAACTGCGCTTCGATATCGGCTTTCAGTGCCTCCGTATGATCGGCTTCGATCACCACCACGTCTTTGTTCATCGAACGCTTCAGTGCCTCCGGCGCGCCCTCCGCGACAAGCCGCCCCCGATCCAGAATGCCCACGCGGTCGCACCGCTCCGCTTCCTCGATGAAATGCGTGGTCAACAGCACGGTGACACCCCGCTCCCCCCGCAGTCTTCGTAGATCGTCCCACATTGCCCTGCGCGCCAGCGGGTCCAATCCACTGGAGGGTTCGTCGAACAACAGCAGTTCCGGACGGTGCAACAGCCCCCTCGCCAGGTCCACCCGCCTCCGCAGGCCGCCGGAAAGGTCCTCGGTCCGATCGTCCCTGCGATCCGCCAGGCGGACCGTCCGGAGCGCCGATTCGATCCGCTCCTGCAGGCTTCGTCCTCGCAGGCCGTATAGATGGCCCTGGTGGCGCAGGTTCTCGAAGGCCGTCAGCTTGAGGTCCAGGCTGGCATGCTGAAACACGACCCCGATGCGCGCCCGTATTCCCGCAGAATCCCGCAGGGGATCGCGTCCCAATATTCGTACCGTGCCGTCGGTGGGTTCGAGAAGGGTCGTAAGGACGCGGAAGAGCGTTGTTTTCCCGCCGCCGTTCGGGCCGAGCATGCCATAGACTTCCCCCTTCTCAATTCGAAGATTGATCCCGTCCAGCGCCATCCGATCACCGTAACGATGGCGCAACCCGGAAACGGCTATGGCAGGCGACACTGAGACTCCCTACCGAAAATGTTCATGACCCGAAAAGAGAAAGGTGATAGGCTGCCCCTATCACCCGGAACGACGTGGCTTGCGTAACCCCATCCCATTACAGGAACGTATCGAACAGCAGGGCGATCCAGAGCAGGGGCAGATAAACCAGCGTCGTGCGCAGCAGCCGTCTCGCGTTCTGCTCGGACCGGGCGCCGGCAAACGCAATTACGGAATACAGGAGGCAGAGTCCCGCGGCCGCGGCCGCGGCGGCATAGACCAAACCGCACAGACCCGCAATCCACGGAAGCACGGAACAGGCCAGCAGGACCGCGCTGTAGACGGCGATCTGACCGGCCGTTCGCCGGCCGGCCGGATCGTCCGTGGAAATCATCTTGAATCCGCCGCGAACGTAATCGTCCCTGTAGATCCAGGCGATGGAGAAAAAGTGCGGGAACTGCCAGAAGAACAGAATACCGAACAGCATCCACGCGCCGCTGCCGATCTCTCCCTGCGCCGCGGCCCAGCCGCCCATGGGCGGCAACGCCCCCGCGACGGCGCCGACGGCGGTATTGTGCGTGGACACCCGCTTCAGCGGCGTATACGCGAACAGATAGATTGCCGAGGTCAACGCCGCCAGAAAACCGGCAAGCCAGTTGATCTGCAGCCCCATATAGAGAATGCCGGTTCCGGACAGCAGGAGACCGAACAGATAGGCTTCTTCCGGATAGAGGCGACCGGCAGGCAGGGGCCTGCTCGCGGTACGTTCCATCCGTGCATCCAACTTCCGCTCCAGAAACTGGTTCAGCACCGCGGACCCGCTTGCGATCAGGACCGTCGCCAACAGTGTATGCAGAAGCCGGGAAAACTCGAAAACGCCGGCCGCGCCCAGAACGAACCCAACCGTTGTGCTCAGGACGACGAAAACGGTGATTTTGGGCTTGGTGAGGGTCAAATAATCCATCAGGCGCGCCCACGACAAAGCCGGACTCGCCGCCCCGGTTTCAACCCGCGGTTTCATCAATCAAGGACCTCCAGCACTCGCCGATCAGCGTCTTATGATGCGATCCAGGTATTGCGCGCGGCGCCCGTCCGCCATACGCGAAGCGTCAGCACCAGGCTGGTTCCCAACACCGCGGCGCCCACGACCACGTGCAACGTCGTAACCGCGACCGCCTTGCCGGTCCAGATCACCAGGGCGCCCAGCGCGAGCTGAACAACAAGCAGCGCCAGCAACGCCACGGAGGGTCTCGTCAGTTCGGATCGGGTTTCGTGGGCGCGCAGGACACGGCACGCGGTCCAGACCAGAACTACGGACACCACGACCGCCCACGCCCGATGGGTAAAGTGAATGGCCACTCGGGTCCGGAACGTGTCGATCGAGATGGGAAACGGATCCGTTGCATCGACAGTCAATTCCGAAAAGGGCGGAATCACGCGGCCGAAGGAAAGCGGGAAATCGGGAATGGCCAGGCCGGATTCCGTATGCCGCATCAGCGCGCCGAGGATCAGCTGAATGAAAACCACCGCCGTGCCGGCTGCGGCCAGCCATTTCAGCGGCGCCCCGCCCGTCTCCGACAACGGCTCCGCAGCCGCCTGCCAGCCGGCCGACGTAAACAGCGCGATGCCCACGATCAGGCAGAAAAAGGCCTGCGCCAGGCAGGCGTGGCTTACGGAGATCCACGTGGGCAGGAGATAGAGCACCGTCAGGCCGCCCAGCAGCCCTTGCAGGACAATTGCGGCCAGGGCCGCCGCGCCCAGGTTCCGCAACCAGCGCCGTTCTTCCCGGCGCCACAGCCAGATGGCAAGAACCGTGGTCAGCACCCCCACGAACGTCGCCACCATCCGATGGCCGTGTTCGTAGAATATCCCGCCGACCATGGGCGGGAATACCATACCGTAGGAAAGCGGCCAGTCCGGAACCGCCAGTCCCGAACCCGTGCTGCTGACCATCGCGCCGGCGAAAATTAAAAAAAGGGTGGCGCCGGCCGTGAACACGGAAAACCGGTGCAGCCAGCGATACCCCTGCGACGTTGCGATATCCACTTCCGTTCTGCCTGTCCGCCGTCCCCGCTCATTCCGCGTCGGCGGCAAGCCATTTGCCGTTCATACCGAGAATTCCCGGTTGTCGTTTCGAATGACGTCGCGCCCGGCGCATCCAGAAGACCGCCACACCCGCAATACCCACCAGCACGGACACGACAATACCCATGAGCACCAGAACCCCGGCCGCCGCGCCCTTTGCCATATCCGATTCCGGATCCCCGTAACACACGGCGCACGCCTGAAGGGCCTCGGGAATCGTCAGCGCTCCGCTAACAGCCGTTGCAATCCAGGCACGCTTCACAGATAACTCCATCCCTTGAGCTTCTTCAGAAACCAGAGGCCGTACCAGACCAGGACGACGCTCCCGGCAAATGAACCGATGCCAAGTCCGAGATTCGTCCCGTTGCCGGTCGCAGCGTAATCCTGAATCGCCCAGATCCCGAAACCCAGGCAGCAGAGTATCGACACAATGACAAAGACCACGTGGAATGCCTTGAGTGACATCGCGTTCTCCGATTCAAACCTGGCCTTCCAACTCACCCACGCCCGAGAATTCCGTCACGGACGGAAGCAGCATCAGGGCGGCAAAAAAGACGACCGTCAGCGCCAGCACCCAGAAAATAATCTGTTTTTCGGACACCAGGTGCATGAAATACCCGGCGACCAGCCCGCCTTTGATACTCGCGATGAACAGCGCGATCAGGACCGTCGCCGCCACCGACTCGATCTTGAGATAGGAGACGCCAACCGTCACCACCGTGAGCACAGCCAACGCGGCAAACACCAGAATGTAGACCCGAACATGCTTCCTGATCTCTTCAGCGCTTTCAGCCATACGATGCCCCTTACAACGTCCCTTACAACAGATAAAGAATCGGAAACAGGAAGATCCATACCAGATCCACGAAGTGCCAGTAGAGTCCGGCGCATTCGATCCGGTTGGCAAACTGCTCGGGCGCCGTATGCCAGAGCTTGCTTCCCGGGAACAACAGGTAGAGATTCACGATAATGCCGCCCACCACGTGAAGCCCGTGCAGGCCGGTCATCGTAAAGTACGTGGCGTAAAACGTGCTGGTGGACGGAAAGATGCCAAGATGGAATTTGTGGGTGTATTCGAAATACTTGATCACCAGGAACACGAAGGCCAGCAGCACCGTCAGCCCCAGATAGAGTTTGAACCTGCCGAAGTTGTCCATTTTCAGGGATGCCCAGGACATCACCATGGTCACACTGGACGCGATGAGTACGAACGTATTCAGCGTGGCCAGCGGCACGTTTAACAACTCCGAACCCTGAGGCCAGCTCGGCGCGCCCACCCTGAGCAGGACCAGCGTAGAAAACAACGCGCCGAACAGCATCACCTCGGACGCCAGGAACAACCAGATCCCGAACTTTCCGTTATACACCCCCGTAATCGGATGCGGTTCCACCGTGTGGGGAATTTCTTCAACGGACACCGTGTGTCTCCTTTGCGTTTGTAGCGGACGGGCCGCCCGGTTCTCTAATCGTCGTCCGCGGGCGTTGGCGCCGGTTCGGATTCGGGTTGATCCACCTGGCCGTTATCGGACGCGTGCTGCGGTATGAAGTCACTGGACGCGCCCGGAACACTGTATTCGTACGGCCCCCGGCAGACCCTTGGCGTATCCTTGAAATTCCCGTGCGGCGGGGGCGTGGGCGTTGCCCACTCCAGGGTGGTGGCCTGCCACGGATTGTCCGACTCGACCTTCTTCCCCTTCCTCATGCTCCAGAAGAAATTGACGATGAAGAAGATCTGCGCCAGTCCCAGCAACCATGCGGACCAGGAACTCATCGCAGTCAGACCCTGCACCTGCGCCCCGTAGGCGTACTGCGTCTGGTCGTAGAGCCGCCTCGAAACCCCGGCCATCCCCACGAACATCATGGGCATGAACACGCCGTTCATAAAGATCAGGCTGGTCCAGAAATGCAGCTTGCCCAGCGCGTCGTTCATCATGCGGCCCGTTGCCTTGGGGAACCAGTAATAGATCCCGGCAAACAGCGCGAATATCGTGCCCGGCGCCACCACGTAGTGGAAGTGACCGATCACGTAGTACGTATCGTGCAGATGCAGATCCGAGGCCGTGAGGCCCAGCGGCAGCCCCGTCAACCCTCCGATGGCGAACATGGGAATGAACGCCAGGCAGAACAGCATGGGTACCGTAAACCGGATGGACCCGCCGTGCAGGCTCAACGCGAACGCCGTCAGGATGATCACCGAAGGAATGGAGATGATCATGGTCGTGGCCTGGAAGAAGGTGCTGATGGTCGTTCCCATCCCCGTCATGAACATGTGGTGCGCCCAGACGATGAACGACATGAATCCGAGAAAGACGATTGAGTAGACCAGCGTGCGATACCCCCAAAGCGGCCGGCGCGTGTTGTTTGCCACAATCTCGCCCACGATGCCCATTGCCGGAAGAATCAGCACGTAGACTTCCGGATGAGCGAGAAACCAGAAAAGGTGCTGCCACAACAGCGGGCTGCCGCCGCCGCTCACGTCCAGCGCCTGTCCGGTGACGACGAGGCCGCTGGGCATGAAGAAGCTGGTCCCCGCGATCCGGTCCATGAGTTGCATGACCCCGGCGGCCTCCAGCGGCGGGAACGCCAGCAACAGCAGAAACGCCGTGACGAACTGAGCCCAGACGAAGAACGGCAGCCGGAAGAAGGAAAGCCCCTCGGCTCTCATCTGTACCGTCGTGACGATGAAATTCACCGAGCCCAGCAGAGACGAGGTGATGAGGGCGACCATCCCCCACAGCCACCAGGTCTGCCCGGTGGGCGCGATAACGGCAAGCGGCGGATAGGACGTCCAGCCGGACTGCGCCGCGCCCTCGGGCACGAAAAAGCTGGCCAGCATAATGACGCCGCCAACGTAAAACACCCAGTAACTCGCCATGTTGAGTTTCGGAAACGCCATATCCGGCGCGCCGATCTGGAGCGGCAGCACGTAGTTTCCAAAGCCGCCGACGGCCAGCGGAACCACGCCCAGAAAGACCATGATTGTGCCGTGCATGGCCCCCAGCTGGTTGTAGAATTCGGGAACCATGATGCCTTCCGGCATATTCACCGCGCTGAACAACGTCCCTATCCAGGGCATCGGCTGCCCGGGATACGCCAGTTGCCACCGCATCATCATCATCAGGCAGAAGCCGAACAGAAGGAAGAAAAGGGCGGTTACCGCGTATTGGATCCCGATGACCTTGTGGTCCGTGGAAAACACGTACTTCTGCCAGAATGGCAACTCATGGTGTCCATGATCGCCGTGCGCATGCTCAGCCATTGAAAAGGCTCCTTAAAACGAGAATTCGTCCTCTTCGTCCGCGGCCCCGGACTGCTCATCGAACCAGGCCTGGAACGCCGCTTCCGACTCGACCGTCAATTGACCACGCATGCGGTAGTGGCCCAACCCGCACAACTGCGCGCAGGCGATGTCGAAGGCGCCGTTCTTTGTGGCTTCGAACCAGATCCTGATGTCCTGGCCGGGAATCGCGTCCTGCGTCAGCCGCAGTACCGGTATCTTGAAGCTGTGAATGACGTCCTTCGAGGAGACGTGGGCAATGACGGGCTTATCTTTCACGATATGCAGGTTGTTGATGGCATTGAAATCGTCGTTGCCGTCAGGGTCGTCGGGATCCAGCCCAAGCAGATTATCGGCGCTGACAAACTCGGGCGCCGTCCGTCCGAACTTGCCGTCTGTGCCCGAGTAGTGGATATTCCAGGCAAACTGTTCGGGTACTACCCGGACCACAAGCGCGTCGGACTCGTCGGGAAACGCATGTTTGAAGTCGGCCCAAAGCGGCATGGACAGCCCGATGAGCAGCACCGCCTCGACGACGATCACCCCGTACTCCACGTACTTGGCGATCTTTCCCTTGATGGGATCGTAGGTCGCGTCCGGGTTTGCACGCCTCCGATAGCGGACAAGACAATAGATAAAAAAGACGCCCCAGCCCAGAAACAGCGCCACCATGAAGACATGCAACCAATTGATCAGCCAATCCACGGTGGCGCCGTGGGTTGAGATGTCAATTGGCAGCCAGTATCCGTACACCTTTTCCTGCATTCGGGACCCCTCCCTTAATCACGTCGCGGACGCGGGCGCCCGCACAATCGCTCCACCTACTTCTTCGGCTTTATCTTGAACAGGAAGTCCAGGGTCTTGGACTCGCCGTCGGCAACGCTAATCTCCTCCGTCATCGTACCCAGCCGCTTGCTTTCGTGCCATGCCTCGATCGTGTAGGCGCCCGCCGGCAGACCGGCGATCTCGAATTTCCCTCCCTCGCCGCTGACGGAGAAGAACGGGTGTTCCATCACGCCGATATAGGACTGCATCCAGGGATGCACGTCGCATTTGACCGGTACCATCACCTCCGGATTCGCAAACGAAATCGTGATCTTCTTCATGAACTTCGGCATCGCCTTGTTGATTTCGTCGGAGTTCTCCGGCTTCGGGTGGATGTTGTGCAGCGTGCCGTCGCTGTTGAGCACCGTGATCGGTTGCCCCGCCCTGACGCCCATCACGTGCGGCTTATAGATACAGCCCTGCTGATCCAGAACGGCAGGTTCGGTCGGCACGTCGAATTTCTCGCCCTCCAGACCCTTTTTTACGTAGACGAATACGTTGTGCAGCCCTCCATCGTCGTCGACGACCACGACCTCGCTACGTGCGGGCGCGTCGGGGTGCTTCCCCGCGCACACCGGATCGGCCGCCATCTGGATTTTCTTGCGTCCCGGTTTCTTACCGCCCGGGAATTCAAGTTTGATGGTTCCGGAAACCGTGGCGCCCGCAAATGCCTCACCCGACGCAAAACAGGCGAAACTCAGCGCGATGATCGCAGCGATAGACCCACGTCGTATCATTCCTGTATCCCCTCTCTTCCGTTTACGGTTGACAGCCCGCCGGTCGTGCGCCTGCCCCGCCAGCCGGCTGATTCTTCCACTTTTTTCCGAATCCTAAAGACACCCCGGGTGAGTGTGCTATCGCGCGGTCAGCCGGGCATCCTGGTGCAGGCCGTGGATGATGTAGTCCGTAAGCGCCTCGATGACCACGTCCGTCGGCAACTCAAGATACTCGCCTTCCGGCTTGACCCCCTCCGGCAGTTTCAGATAGTCCGCCATTTCTGCCGGAAGGTAGGTCATTTCGTCGCCGAAGAACGTGGGCATCTTGGTGCCGGGCTGAATCTTCTGCGGATCCCACAGCCAGTCCCTGATCCATGCCGGCTTCAGCCGCTCCCGCGCCAGCTTCAGGTCCGGCGCCCAGCTTGCGGGGTCCCCGGTGGGCTTGACGTCGCCCTGCTGGTGGCACGTGAAGCAGTTGTAAATATCTGCGCTGAACAGCTTCTTCGCGCCGCTCATCTCTTTATAACTCAGTCGTTTATGAACAAACATCGCGTAGGGGAACTGCTGGTCGTCCAGGCGCGAAAAATAGGTGACCAGGTCGATGGCCTGCGGGTCTTCGAAGCCGAACGTGGGCATCCGGACCTCGAGCCACGGACGGATGGGCTCCACGTTCTTCAGGAACGAGAAGAACCAGTCCGGCTGGACTTTTCTGCCCTCGCCGTTCAGCTCCGGCGGCACGAAACCCACGGCGTCGGCTGCGGAGACGTCCTCGGCGCCGTAAGCCGTCACCAGCGGCTCCCGGATCGCCCCCCCCTGATTCTCCACAACGTGGCACCCCTTGCAGTTCCTGTCGTACACCAGCCAGCGGCCCTTCTCGACGTCCACTTCGTCGGGCGCCAGGCGTTTGATCGCGTCCGAACCCACCTGGCTCCGGTTCAGGCTCAGCAGCGCCGTCGTCAACGCGTGCGCGTCTTCGTCGCTCAGACCGAACTGGGGCATACGCAGCTTGTCGTCGAACTGTTTCACCTTGCCCTTGTCGAAGACCCGAGGATGCTTGAGCTTCTTGAAGAACCAGTCGTGGCGCGTATAGGGGATGGCGTCGGGATCGGTGTTGTAGGAACCCGGTTTTTTGGCCAGAAGGCCAAAGTCCAGCTTGTCGACGTCCTTGCTGCCTTGCTCAGTCAGTTCGGTGCCGATGGGCTGGGCGTCTTCGAATCCCGGAATGAGGTGACATCCGAAGCAGCCCTGCCGGGAGATGATCTTCTCGCCCAGCCAGATATCCCGCTCGTGACCCGACATCCCGGCCAGTTGCTCCTTCGCTGTCTTCACGGGCAGCCTGCCTCGCAGATAGTTCAGCACAAGGTCGTCGCGCACCTGCGCGTCCACTGCCGCCACCTGTCGGGCTTCGAACTCCGTATTCCGAAGGGTAAGCAGATACGCGGAAATATCGGCGGCTTCCCGGTCGGTCAACCGCAGATTCGGCATCCGGGTGTCCGGGAAATAGGCCGTGGGATCCTTCAGCCACGCGAACAGCCATCCTGAAGACAGCTTGCTGCCCACGTCGTTCAGATTCGGGCCGAAATTCCGGAGACCGTATTCCTGGCCCAGCTGATCGTCCGCGCCCACCACGTGGCAGGCCTTGCAGCCCACCATTTCCACGAGGCGCTCGCCGCGGCCGGCATCGCCCTGCGCCGGAGGCGGGGGGTACTGGGGCCTCTCGGACTTCTCGAAGATATACGTCACGACGGCATTGACCGCAGCCGTATTGCGCGCGATATCCTCCGGTCCGCTCACGTTGGCCAGATCGAAAATCTTGGGCATCTTCGTGGAAGGCCGGAACCCCCTGGGATCACGCACCCACTTGATTGCCCAATCGCGATCCAGCTTGCCGGCCGCCTTTCGCAGGTCGGGACCGACGTTTCGCACGTCCTGCAGCGTATGTTTTGCGATTTTGTGGCACCCGTGGCAACCCAGCGTGCGAACGAGATGGATGCCGCGATTCAGATTGTCCGCCTGCGGCACGTCCACAACGCCCGCGTGGCACTGCGCGCACGTGGACTCGACGTAGCGGCTGGGCAGCATCGGGTGGTCCCAGTATTTCATCTTCTTCCACCCGTACAGCTTTTTCCAGCGGGCAGCCTCGGCGTCGTCGCCCGGGGAATGTGCCGTATTCTTGAACGTAACGCCCCGGTCGCGCCCGAGATGGCAGGTGGTGCACCCGGACTCGTCGATCGGATGCGGCGAGCCGCTGCTCAGGAAAAGGTCCAGTCTCGGATGCGTGGCGAATGCCCTTGTGCGGCCTAGCCGTACATCCTCATCCGCGTGGACCGATTCCATATACGTTCTGAGCGTCTCATCCTTGAACCAGCCGGATTCCGGATCGAGTTCGTACCCCGGTCGGTCGATGTTCACGTGACACGTGGTGCACCGGTCCACGCGGGGAACCCGGGTAAAATTGAGTTCGTTTCTCAGATCGGCCAGAACGACCTGGCGGACCTTGATGGACGGATCGATGAAATCGACCATCGGCAGGTTTCGGAACACATTGGGAAAACTGGGCACAAGACCCGTCAACTTCCGCCTCAGGTTGTCTTCATCCTTGCGCAGCGAGCGCCGCCTGGACGCCAGCGCCTGCCGCTTCCCGGCCACTTCATCGATGATCTTCTGCTGAGCCGCCTGTTTCTCCTCCACCGCCTCTTTGGCCAGCCGGAACTCGAAGATCCGGACTTCCATGGCCTCCATCTCGGCCTTCTTCTTCGCCGCGGTTTCCTCATACCCGGCTTTGGCCGCGTCTTCATACTCGAACTTCACCACGTCGTACTGCGCTTTTTCGAACTTGAGTCTCTGATCGGCGCTGTAAAAGTCCGCCTGCGTCAGCCGCTTCAACTCGGTCGTCGCCGCGTCGTATTGTTCCTGGTGCGCCCGGATTGCGGCCTGAATCCCGGCGAGTTCGTCCTCGATCGCCTTCAGCGCGTCCTGATCGACGTTCTCCTGCGCCCGCTTGATTTCAGCCTCGGTCTTGTAGGCCTCCAGCGCCATCGCTTCCTTCTGAAAGTCCTTCCATTCCCGGTCGTAGTCGTCCCAGACCATCCAGAGCACGGCGACAACCAGCACCACGCTGGACACGGCGAAGATCATGTTCATTCTGTCTACGTTGTAGACGAAGTCAATAAAGCGCTTCGGCTCATTCATCGAACGGCTCCAGGGTGGAGGCGTCGGACCGTCGTGCCGCGTCCACCAACCCCTTCAAATAGCACACAGAATGCCGCAGCGACGCCGGCAACAAGAGTGAACCCTCAGATATTGAAGAAATACTCCGGTATGGCGACGATGTATTTCAGGTTGAACAGCCAGCGCAGCAACATCTTGATGGGGAGGGCGACCATGCAGAGGAAGAAGAAGATCATCACACTGTAGCGGGCGAATCCCATGTTCCTGTAGAATTCCTTGAACGCCGTCTGCGCGAGCAATGGCGGCGGAACCAGAAAGTACAGGATCACCAGCAGAAATCCCCATATCTCGCGCGTCAACCAGAAGGAAGGCAAGCCCGTGCCCAGCCACTGGACGTAGATATATTCCGAGAGATTGACGTTGACCAGCGCTTCCAGCTTATGTACGTCCCAGAATTCGTAGGGTCCGAAGAAATTCCAGTTCGGCCCGCGCAGGAACGTGCCGATCATGATCAGCACGACCCATAACACCACAAAGCCGAACAGGAACACCGTAATGGCGAACCGCCGTTCCTTGAACGTGTAGTATCCCAGACCCCTGGGATTCCGATCGATAAATGGAATGGCCATGAGCCCCACGATGACGAGGGTTGGCAGAACAACCCCGGCGATCCAGGGATCGTAATAAACCAGCATTTCCTGAAGTCCCAGGAAATACCAGGGCGCCTTGGATGGATTGGGGGTCTTTGCGGGGTTGGCGGGCTCCTCGATGGGAGCTTTTATCAGTACGGACCAGAGAATCAGGAATACCGTGGCCAGCGTCAGGCAGATCAACTCCGTGTAGACCAGATGAGGCCAGGTGAGGACTTTTTCCTTGAATTCCGCTTTTTCAATCGGTCCTTCGCCCCGCGCGATGCGTTCGTCGTTGTCGTACCCCTGTTTCATGCTGTACCAGACAAAGAACCCCACCAGGAACAGGAGCATGACAATGGGGATATTGTCACCCTTCGTCACGATGATGCGAAAATTCTCATCCTGAAAACTAACCAGAAAGAAGACGATCGAGGCGATCAAGGCGGGCAGACCGAAACGGACCGTCCATACCCAGCGGGTCCGCAAAGCCAGAAAGAAGAGAATGGCAAACAACGGCATGAAATATTCAGGCGTAAGAAGCCAATTGACGAAGCCTTTCAGAACGTCCATCGTGTTCCTCGGTGAAACTCCGGATTTACAGCGCGGAGGCCGTTTCCACCTACATTGGTCCCGAAATCCCGCCGTCTTTCCGCACCCGCCAGAAGTGAACGGCCATCAACACGGCCGCGACGAACGGGATGAACAGACAGTGCAGGACATAGAATCTGAGCAGCGCGCCCTCCCCGACAAAGCGGCCCCCCAACAATGCGAATCGGGCATCGTCGCCGGCGTGAACCAGATTGATATCGCCAAGCATGAGGAACGCCGCTCCGGGCCCCTCGTGACCGAGGAACGGGGTTGCCCGGGCCATATTCGACCCAACGGTAATGGCCCAGATGGCAAGCTGATCCCAGGGGAGCAGGTACCCGGTAAAGCTCAACAACAACGTCAGAAGAAGCAGAATGACCCCGATCGCCCAGTTGAATTCGCGAGGCGGCTTGTAAGATCCGGTCATAAACACCCGCAGCATATGGAGCCAGACCGTAATGATCATGGCGTGGGCGCCCCATCGGTGAATCTCCCGCATGATGCCCAGCGGCACCTGCTCGCCCAGGTCTATAATGTCGGTGTAAGCGTACTCGAGAGTGGGCCGGTAGTAGAACATCAGCAGAATGCCGGTGATGGTCTCAATCAGAAAAATAAAAAAGGTGAGCCCACCCATACACCAGGTGTAGCGCACCCGGATTCCCGATTTGGGCGTGCGCACGGGATGCAGATGCAGGAAAACGTTGGTCAACACCACTTGCGCGCGACCGCGTTCGTCTCTCGGCACGTCGTGCCGGAAAATGGACTTCCAGATCTGAGAGCGCTTGGTCCGGTCCAGGAGGCCGGAAATCTTCGGCATACCGTGTTCTCCCGATTAACCCGAAATCCTGAAACAGTCGCAAAATTCGCGTGAAAGAGGATACCGCCGCCGGAGTGCGGGCGCGACTATATCCGCAGGAAGGACTCCGGGTTGTCCCAGTGACCTTTCTCGTACTGAAATTTCCGGGTCTTGTCGACCAGCACCTGTCCGTCTTCGGCCAGCACGATGCGCGCCCTTTCCAGGGGGCGCGGCGCAGGACCTTCGAAGTTGATGCCCGACATGTAAAAACCGCTGCCGTGACACGGACATTTGAATTTCTGTTCGTTGCCCAGCCAGTTGGGCGTACAACCCAGATGCGTGCACACCGAAATGAGCGCGAACATGTCCTGCGTGGACTTGACGATCCAGACGCTGAACTTGTCTTTCCAGCGTTCATCCACGCCCAGATCGTAATCTTCCGCGAATCCGATCTTGAAAGACTGGGGCGGTTCAAACAGCACGTTCGGGAACAGAAAGCGCCCGAATCCCAGAAGCCCGGCCGCCGACGCGGCCGCAAAGGACGCCCAGGCCAGGGTCAGCCAGGTGAAGAACCCGCGGCGGGTGGTCATGCCGCCTTCGGCGACGGCCTGCGTTCTCTCGGGACCGGGGCGGATTGCGGGCGGCGCCGGAGACGTCTGTACGATCACACGCTCCTCGGCAGGCTCGTCGGTTTTCTGCGTCAACGCGCGAGCGGCGGCGGCCCGGTCCGCGGTGGATGCGGCTTTCCTGGCCGGCGCGCCGGACGGCGCCGGTTTTGCGCCGCCGCGAGCCTTGCGCATGAGTTCGGCCTTTGCCTTCGCGCGGGCAACGCGGTCCTGGATCTCGTCCAGCGACGAAAGATCCACTTCGGCGGCCGCGGATTCGCCTCCCGTTTCATCCGGGGCCTGCGAGGAAGCCTCGTCTGACGGCGTCTCCCCGGAGGCATCACCCGCGGCGGCCTCCCGGGCCTTGCGGAGCGCCTCCGCTTTGGCCCTGGCCCTGGCCACCCGATCCGGAATTTCGTCAAATTCCGAAAGATCGATATTTTCTTCCGACATGGTGTTCCCCGGAAACCGGCCATGCGGTTCTTGGATCGGAAATCGTCAGATCTGAATTATATATGATATAAGTTTATAAAATACCGGGAATTGCATCATTTACGGCCCGAAATACAACGGGCCAATATATCCAAACCACCCCGGAATGTCAAGCGGCATTTTCTGCAGATTCGCACCTTCCGGGAGCCAATGAAAAAGGGATCCGACAGGCGCCCCGACAGCCGGATCCCTCGCCGAAATTCCATCGGTTCAACCGGCTCATTCTCCCCCCCATCCATTCAGAACCTCGATGGCGGCCTGCCGGACCCGCAAGTCCGGATCCTGACTACGCAGCCGCTGCAGCGCCGGGGCCAGCGACGTCGCGTTGAGCATGCCCACGGCCCTGATCGCTTCGACCAGAACGTTACGCCGACCCTCTCCGCTTATCCTTTCGAAACCATTCAGATACCCGGGGCTCAGCATTTCGCCCAGCACCTCCAGACCCGCGTTGTTACCGGCGGAAGCCAGTTGCAATGCGGCGTTCCAGCGAACGTCGGGGGCCCGGTCGTGAAGCGCCCGTTCGAGTGCCGACGGCACTCGCGGATCATCGAAATTACCCAGCGCGAATACCGCGGCCTTGCGCAATCCGGCATCGTCGCCTGACGCGACCCTGATGAGATGCGGGACGGCCGTGGGATCTGCCTGCGCCCGGAGCGAGAACATCGCGTTGATACGGGTTTCGTCGTCCGGGTCGTCCAGCGCGGAAATCAGAACGCCGACGAGTTCGGGGTCCCGCACCCGTCCCATCGCCGCGGCCAGAAAGCGCCTCACCCGCGGGTCGTCCGAACGGGAAGCTTCGAAGACCCGGACCAACTCCCCGACGAACCTGTGGCCGATCCGTCCCTCCCGCTGTTCCTGGTCGAGTACCGTGGCCAGTTCATAGGCCGCCTGCCACCGGCTGTTGATGCCGCCCACGCGAATGGTATTGAGATAGTCCTCCGCGGTCTTTCTTTCGGCCGTCAACAACCCCAACCCCAGGTATATGGCAAGCGCCACGAGGATGATCGCCACCGGAAAGATGACGAACTGCGAAACCAGCCTTGCCCGTGAGACGTCCGCGTCGGAAACCGGAGCGGTGGCGTCGTCCGCGATTTTTCTGAGTTCCTCTTCGGGAGTCGGTTCGTTCATTTCAAAGCCTTTGCCAGGAAAAACCGCAAATGCCACCCACCGCGTGGACGCGCGTATGCGCGCGGTTCGAAATATACACTGCCCGCGCGCGCTGTCAAGGATTTGGTCCCCCGCGAAGTTCTCCCGGACCCGGCTCCTTCCTCCTTGACAACCCCCGGCAAAGACCGTATTTTATCATCGGACGGCACAGATTGCATCTGGAAGTTCCGATCGACAGGAGGTCACAATTCAGTGAACGTCGACCTTACCCAGTTTGACGGCATCACCGACCGGGTGGCGCGCGCCAGGGCCAAAGCCGAGGCCATGCGGAACGCAAAGCAGGGCGGCGGCGCGGAATCGGCGCCCGACGCGGCCAGCGCCGAACTGGAATCATCGGCCGCCCCCGCGGAAGCCGAACAGGAACCCGCCGGCCTGACCATTCTCGAATTCAGGCCCGGCATCCACTTCAAACTGAACGGGCGCGCCGGACGGACGGTGGGCATCCGTTACGATCTGGTCAGTTTCGTGTACGACGACGACCCGGACCAACTCGTTACCTCGGACCGATACCGCCTCAGCCACGCCCACGCCGAAGGCACGCTGGAATTCGCGCCGAAGTCGGAGGTCTACAGACCGGAGCGCGTCGCGAAGAAAGAACGCGTCGACTTCCACGACCACCTGTGGCTCGAGTCCCGCTCCGGCATGACGGCCAAGAAGAAACGGCCGCGGCATATTGCCATAATCAACCCGGACTATTGCACCGGCTGCAACGCATGCATCGAAGTCTGTCCGACCGACTGTATCGAGGAAGTGGACGTGGCCGATGCAGGCCTCGACGGCATCGGCACATTCTGTGAAGTCCGCCTGGAAGACTGCATCGGATGTATCCAGTGCGTGCACATCTGCCCATGGGAAGCCATCGAAATGGTGGACACCCCGCGGGTTGAAGAGGCATACGGTATTCCCGTAGGGACGCTGTAGTTCGAAATTGAAAGAGGTCAAATTGAGAGAGCGTCTACCGGTTCAGGTCGACGCTCTTTTTCCATGGCTGGATTCTCGAACGGCGAACAACGCTGCCCGTCAGCTGACACCTGACGTCAGCGCCTCGGAGACGCAGGCCATGTCCGGCGGCAGATCCGCGTGGAATTCCAGTGCTTTGCTCGATACCGGATGGTTGAAACCGAGCACGCCGGCATGCAACATCTGCCGATTCGCCAGATCCAGGACCGTCCTGGCCGCGTTCCGCAACGCCGGCGCAATCCCCCGAATCCGTTTCGCGCCCCCTCCGTAGGCGGTATCTCCGAATACCGGATGGCCGACGTGGGCGAGATGCACGCGAATCTGATGCGTTCTACCCGTCTCCAGCCGCAACCCCAGCGTCGACGCGAACCCGTGGGACGCCTTTACCTCGTACCGGGTGGCGGCAGCGCGTCCACCGGTGTCCACCACGGCCATGCGCCTGCGGTCCTCAGGGCTCCTGCCGATGGCCTTCTCGATGCGGCCGCGCTCCGCCCGGGGTTGCCCCCATACAATGGCGGTATATCGCCTGGTCACCGCACGCGCCTCCAACTGCCCTGCCAGCCCCCGGTGGGCGGCGTCGTTCTTGGCCACCATCAGCAGACCCGATGTTTCTCTGTCCAGCCGGTGAACGATTCCGGGACGCAGAACGCCGTTGATCCCGGAGAGACCGTCGCAATGGGCAAGGAGGCCGTTCACCAGAGTTCCGGTTCGCGCGTCTCCCGTGGGATGCACGACCAGGCCTGCAGGCTTGTTGACGACAAGCAGATGCGCGTCTTCAAATAAGACGTCCAGGGGAATCTCCTCCGGATCGAGTTCGGTCGGTCGGGGGGCAGGCAGACAGACGACGATTCTTTCGCCGGCCGAAACCCGGTAGCTTGATCGAACCGGTTTTCCGGCTACCAGCACGTCCCCCGAGGCAATCAGCGCCTGGATTCGAGTCCGGGAGAACGGTTCGCAAACGGTCGCCAGCAGGCGGTCCAGCCGGCTGCCCGCGTGTGAAGGAAGGACGGCAACGTCAATCTTCGTCATCCTTTCCGCCCTTCAGAAGACCACAGCCCAGGATCAACAGGCCGGCCCCCACCGTGACGGATGCGTCGGCGACGTTGAACACCCACCAGCGAAGGGATCCGAGTCCGAAATCCAGAAAATCAATCACGGCGCCGAAACGGACCCGGTCGATGACGTTGCCAACGGCGCCGCCCAGCACAAACGCCAGGCCGGCCGACGCCACCCGCTCCCCGGGCGGCAGCCGAAGCCACGTCACCGCGACGATGATCAATGCCACGCCGGCGAAAATCAGATGTGCAACGTTCCCGCCCAGCCTCAATCCGAACACGGCGCCGGGATTGTGTATATAGGTCAACCTGAAGAATGAGCCCAGCACGGGAATCGACTCGCCGAGGAACATCGATTCCATCACCATCCGCTTTGACACCTGGTCGAGGAAAACGACAACACCGGAAATCCAGAGGCTCCGCACGTCGCCCCCAATGGTGACGAATCGAACGCGCCCGATCCTGCAACGGGCCGGCGGACGAATTATGAGGAACGAAAACCCTGCCGCTGTTCGCCTTCCTTGCAGGGAACGCACAGGCGGGTTGTGGGCACGGCCTCCAGACGCGCTTTCGGGATCGCTTTTGTGCATAACCTGCATTCTCCGAACGTCCCCGCCTTTATGCGCAGCAGCGCGTCCTCCACCTGCGTCAGGTAGGCTCCGTCGCGAGACGCGAACAGGAACGCCTTTTCCCGTTCGATGGAGTCGCTGCCCAACTCCGGCATATGATCCGAGTAAATCTGTCCGCCGGATGCCTCCTCGGACGTCGCATGCATGGACCTCTGTTCCAGCATCCCCAGATCCTGAACGATGGACAACCGCTTTTTTTCCAGGATCTCCCGGAAGTATTTCAGATCTTTCTCGGTCATCGGCCTCTCCGACTGTCAATCCCAATAGTGCGCACCCGCAGGATGCCGCAATCCTCGCGCGTCCGTGACGTCCGGACCATATAAACTTCAATTACGCAAAATGCCGATTGTGCCGCGCAATCCGTTCACCTGCCATTCCCGCTGAAACTGGCAGGAACCCGGCAGTTGGCCTACCAGCAATTCCTCGGCAAGCGTCTCCCCGCCGACGTACGCCCGGTAGCGGGTGACCGCACGCTCCAGGCGGCCTTCTCCCAAAACCCCCACCCGGATGCGGTCGACGACGTTCAATCCCATCTCCTTCCGCATGTTCTGAACGCGGTTTACGAACTCACGCGCGGTACACTCGTCGATCAGATTATCGTCGAGATGCACGTCCAGCCCCACGCACAGGTTGTTCTCGACCGCAACGACCACGTCGTCTTTCTTCTGACGCCGGATCTGCAGGTCTTCGATAGCGATTTCGCCCCCCGCAACGGCCAGCTTCTCCCCCGTCTGCAGGCGTTCGACCTCGCGGGGCGCCAAGCCGGCGATCCGTCCGGCCACTTCTTTCATGCGTTTCCCGAAACGCGGACCGAGCGATCTGAAATTGGGTCTGTAGGAGATTTCGCTCAATTCGGTCTCATCCTCCACGAACACGATCTCCTTGATATTGAGTTCCTCTGCGATCAGCCCCTGCATCGACGCCAGCGCATCGCGCCCGGCGGCATCGGGCGGCAACAGGTAGACCCGTCTCAGCGGTTGACGGACCTTCAGGTCGTGACGGCTGCGAAGCGACCGGCCGAGGGCGACCGCGCGCATCGCCAGATGCATCTGCGCCTCGAGTTCGGGATCGCGTAACGACTCATCCGCCTGCGGCATTTCGCACAGGTGCACACTCTCGGGCGCCTCCGGGTGGCTTCTTCGCACCAGATTCTGATAGATATGCTCGGTTACGAACGGCAGTACAGGCGCCATCGCCTTGACCAGCACCACCAGCACCTCGTAGAGCGTCTCGTAAACCGCCGCCTTATCCTCGTCGTCTTCCGACTTCCAGAAGCGGCGGCGACTGCGGCGGATGTACCAGTTAGTCAGCTTTTCCACGAACGAAACCATGACCGGAACGGTCCTGTACAACCGGTAAGCCGACATCTCTGCGTTCATGTCGTGGAGCAGGGTCTGCAGTTCCGACAGGATCCAGCGGTCCAGTTCGTGTGTGGGCGCGGCTCCGGTCGACGAGGCCGGCGTCCAGCCGTCAATATTTGCATAGGTGACGAAAATCCCGCCGTACGCGTTCCACAGTGGGATAATGACCGACCTGAGGCTCTCCTGAATTCCCCGCTCGCTGATTCTCAGTTCCTCGGCCTTGAGCGCCGGGGAGTTGAGGAGATACAACCTCAGCGCGTCCGCGCCGTACGCATCCAGCATTTCGGTGGGTTCCGGATAGTTCTTCAGCCGCTTGCTCATCTTGCGTCCGTCTTCAGCCAGCAGCATCCCGGAAACAATACAATTCCTGAACGCCGGTTCCTCAAATAACGCGGCGGCGAGAACCGTCAGCGTATAAAACCAGCCGCGGGTCTGATCCAGCCCTTCCGAAATGAAGTCTGCCGGAAAATTCGCCTCGAAAAACGACCGGTTCGCGAAAGGATAGTGTGTCTGGGCGTACGGCATGGACCCGGACTCGAACCAGCAATCCAGCACCTCGGGTACGCGTTTCAACGTACCCCGCCCGGTGGGGCTGGGAATCTCGATAGAGTCGATCAGGTGCTTGTGCAGATCCTCCACCTTCCGGCCGCTCAGGCGCTCCAGTTCCTCCCGGCTTCCGAGACAGATCGTCTCCTTCGTCTCCTCATTGCGCCACACCGGTAACGGCGTGCCCCAGTATCGGTTCCGGCTGATCGCCCAATCACGCGCATCTTCAAGCCATCGTCCGAACCGCCCGGTCTTGATGTGCTCCGGGACCCACCGGATCCGGCGATTGGCTGCGATCATCTTCTCCTTGATCGGCTCGATGGCCACAAACCACGTTGAAATCGCCCGATAAATCAGGGGAGAATCGCATCTCCAGCAATAAGGGTAACTGTGTGCCAGCGTTCCGTCGGAAAACAGCAATTCACTCTTTCGCAGATGCCGCACAATATCGCGGTCGACGTCCTTTACGAAACGTCCCGCATAGTCCGGGACCGCGTCGGTAAACGCGCAGTCTTCGTCGATCGGGCACACGACCGGGATGCCCTTTTCGACCCCCAGTCGATAGTCGTCTTCGCCAAAACCCGGTGCGACGTGAACAATGCCGGTACCGTCGTCGGTGGACACGAAATCGGCCGCAACCACGCGAAACGCGCCGTCGTCTCCCAGATCCGCAAAATAGGGGAACAACGGCTCGTAGCGCATCTCCAGCAGCCCCTCCGTCGGCTCCGGCGCCACCCGTACCACTTCTCCGTTGCGCCTGCCGAACAGGGCATCGAAGCGCGGCTCCGCAAGGATCAACCGCTCTCCGTTCTCCATGTGGACGCGCACGTACCGGATATCCTCCCCCACCGCAAGCGCCATGTTTGAAGGCAGCGTCCACGGGGTGGTTGTCCAGGCCAGAATCGACGTATCCTTCTGTCCCCGCACTCGGAACCGCACCGTAATCGAAGGATCCTGGGTGTCCCGGTAGCCCCCCAGGTTCACCTCGAAATTCGAAAGCGGCGTGGCGCACCGCGGACAGTAGGCGAGGGAATAGTAGCCCTCGTAGACCAGGTCCTTCTCCCAGAGGCTCTTGAACACCCACCACACCGACTCCATGAAATCCGGATCCATCGTCCTGTACTGGTGGTCCCAGTCCACCCACCGCCCGCATCGCTGGATGACCTGCTTCCACTCCGCCGTGTATTGAAGCACCTGTTCACGGCAGAACTCGTTGAACCGGTCCACTCCGAATGCAAGGATGTCTTTCCGGGACTTCAGGCCCAGCTGCTTCTCGGCCTCGTTTTCGACCGGCAGACCATGGCAATCCCATCCGAAACGCCGGTCCACCCGGTATCCGCGCATCGTCCAGTACCGAGGCACGACGTCTTTGATGATGGAAGCCAGCAGATGACCGTAATGCGGAAGCCCGCTGGCGAAGGGCGGTCCGTCATTGAAAATGAACGCGCTGGATGCCGGGCGGGTCGCCACCGACTTCGCAAACGTCCGGTTCTTCTCCCAGAAACGAAGGACCTCCCGCTCCATTTCGGGAAAGTTCATCCTGCCGGAAACATCTGCAAAACCGTTGCCTGCCTGCTTTAACGCCGCCATGAGGGTTATTCCATCAATGGGTAAGTCTGTCATCCTGTGGTTATTGACCGCTTCAACGTCCCGTCATTAGCGGCGCCGCGACCGATCGGAAACCGTCCCTTCCATGCCGCAGGCCGGTTCAGCCGGTCGTGTCGTGCTTCCGAATATAGGCAATCATCGAATCGACTGACCGTTCACCATCGCGACAATCCGATCTTCGTTTTCCTTCAGCAGCGCCTTCTGCTCCGGCCACGTCATCACCGGCAGCCGATCGATCGGGAACCAGTCAACGATTTCGTGTCGTTCGACGTCGGTCGGCACGACGTGCACCTGCTCGGTCCGATAGAGGAAGTAGTGCGTGGTTTTCCATTCCGTGCGACGATAATTCATCCGTGCCCGCACGCCCATCGACCGGATCAGCTCCATTTCGGTAAAACCCGCCTCCTCCTCGATCTCGCGTCTCGCGGCTTCCTCGACGGACTCGCCTCGGTCCACGTGCCCCTTGGGAAGCACGTATTCCTCATACGACTGTTCACGAATCAGCGCCACCAACACCCGACCGTCCGCCACCCTCGCAACCACGCCCCCCGCCGAGACGGCTTCGGGCGCGTCCCCGGGCTTCCGGTACCATCGCTCATCGATCACTGCAACCCACCTAGATAGTGTCCGTACAAGACGTTCAGCCGCTGCCTCGCCTCATCGGGAATGGCGTCGGGCGCCGTGATTATCGCGTCTCGCGCCGCGTGCAGGCATTCGCAATCGGTCGTCTCCGGAAGCAGCCCGGAGACTTCTCTCACGACCGCGTTGGCCGTCTGCGTATTGGCCTTCATGATCGCCAGTACGGACTCGATTTCGACGTCCCCTTCCTGTTCGTGCCAGCAATCGTAATCCGTGCCCATGGAAAGCACGGCGTAACACATCTCGGCCTCGCGGGCAAGTTTGGCCTCGGGAAGCGCCGTCATTCCAATCACCGTGGCATCAGCGGCCCGCCGGTAAAAGTGAGACTCCGCCCGGGTCGAAAACTGCGGCCCTTCCATGCAGATATAGGTGCCGCCTTCGTGAACCACAGCGCCCCGGTTCCGCGCCGCACGCACAACCAGGGAGCGCAGATCCTCGCAAAACGGGTCTGCGAAGGCAACGTGTCCCGCAACCCCGTCGCCGAAGAACGTGGATGGCCGGATACCCTTGGTACGGTCGAAAACCTGGTCCGGTACCACCATGTCTCCAGGCCTGATGTGTTCCTTCATGATTCCCACCGCGCCTACCGCGAGAACGTGGGTAATCTCCAGCTGTTTCAAAGCGTGGATATTCGCGCGGTATCTCACCTCGGACGGCAGCAACCTGTGACCCCGCCCATGGCGGGGCAAAAACACGACCGCGCGTCCGCCGATATCCGTTTCCACCAGAAGATCGGACGGGCGTCCGAACGGCGTATCCATCTCACGTTCCCGCACCACCGTGACGCCATCCATCTCATAGAAACCGGATCCGCCGATCACACCCAGGCGCAGTGGGACAGGCTTTGTCATGGAACCGCTCCGCTCCCGCTTCTAAGACACACTCAGGCCAAAGACCTTGAGAACGGCCGCCTTTGCGAAATTCAACAGCAGGATCAACAGAATCGGCGACAGATCAAACATCCCCAGCGGCGGAATCAGGCGCCGGAACGGGGCCATCACGGGCTCGGTCAGTGCATGCAGCGTCCAGATCAACCGCCCGTTTCGCAGAAACGCCATCCAGGAAACGACGATGCGAGCGAGGATCAACACCAGATAGACCGAAATCGCCCCGTAAAAGAGCCAGCCGATGACCTGAAGAAAAGCCACGTTCAATAACGCCCGAACCACGCCCTCCAGCGCCAGAAGCACGTCGTTGCTGACCCACTTCAGAAAAAACGCGGCCAACAACGTCGCAAGAATCACGAACAACGGCGCAATGCCCAGACTGTTGGACGCGGGAAGACTTTGCGCAACCGGCCAGATCATCGGATCGGTCCATTCCCGGACGACCTGGGCCGGCCGGCCAAAGGGCTGCACCCTGAAAAGTACCCATCGCAGAACCATCAGAACAACGACAACCACAACCGCCGCGAGTACCACGAAATTGACGGCCTCGCGTATATAGTCGATTACCCGAAGCAAAACATATAACATACGATGCCCTTCGCTGAGCCCTGCCGACTCGGAAAATCGCGCGTCCGTCCGTCGGCGGGTCGCGGTGATTTCATCCGGAGACGTTCTGTCCCCGTGTCATTCCCTCGAACCGAAGATCGCAGATCCGACGCGTACCATTGTGGCGCCCTCCTCGATCGCCACCTCGAAATCCCCCGTCATCCCCATCGAAAGGTGTGCCATCGAAACGCCTGGCAGCCGTGCCGCCGCGACCTTCTCCCTCAGTTTACGCAACTGGACGAAACATGGTCTCACCGCCTCCGGGTCCGGCAGAAACCGGCCAATCGTCATCAACCCCTCTACGCCCAATCCCTCTACTTCCGATATCCGTCCGACCAGCTCGACCGTGGCGTCGGGCTCGGACCCGAATTGCGAGTCCGCCCCCGACGTATTCACCTGAACGAGCGTCCGTGAGGAAATTCCTGCCTGCACGGCTCGTTTCCCGATCTCCTTTGCCAATCGAAGACTGTCCACCGAGTGAACCATTTCGAACATGCGGAGGGCGCTTTTCACCTTGTTCCGCTGCAGATGTCCCACGAGGTGCCATTCCACGGCATCCGTGACGTTGCCAACCTTCGTCTCGGCCTCCTGTACGCGGTTTTCGCCCAACGCCCGGACCCCGGCCCGCACCGCTTCTCCGATGGCCTCGACGGGTTTTGCCTTGGAGACCGCGACGAGGGTCACGTCGTGCGCCTGCCGCCCCGCTCGTTCCGCGGCGCGTGCGATGCGCTCCCGGACCCGTTTCAGATTCTCGGAAATCGTCTTCATTTGCGCTACGCCACAACGAAGAAGGGTGAGTCACGGTTCCGATACAGAATATTGAATTTACAACAAGACAACCGTTTTGGCAACTCATTCGCAGACCCGGAATTCCGGAATTCGACCATCGGCTTTACCAGCAGTCTCCCAGATAACGAAAGACAAGCGAATTACGCGGAAGATCACACGATGCCGCCGGTTCCGGGTCCGTGCCCGGGCTGGTCAGTTGTCTCCGACGATACCGGAGGTTCGAATTCGTCGTCGTGGATTGCGACCACACCGCGGCTCCCATCCACGGTTATCCGGTCTCCCGTACGGATTCGCCGCGTCGCGCCCGATACCCCCACCACTGCCGGCACCTGGTACTCGCGGGCGATCACCGAACTGTGGTTCAGCACGCCGCCGATTTCGGTGACCACCGCGCGTACACGCCGGAAGAGCGGGGTCCATCCCGGGTCGGTACCGAGTGCGACCAGCACCTCCCCCTGCGCCAGTGTCTCGAACTCCTCGGGCCCGCGTAGCAGCCGGGCGATTCCGGTCGCCGTACCCGGGCTCGTGCCGACACCTTCAAGCCTCCTCGCGTCGGGGTCGCCGACCCGGGACGGGTTCTCGCCACGACCTTCAATCCAGAAGTAAACCGGCTGCCGGCAACGCGCACGTTCGAAATCGGCGATCCGTCGATTGACTTCATCCTCGCTTGTGACGAAGCCCCTCCTGAACGCATTCTCCACTTCGGCGCGCGACAGGAAAAACACCTCATCCTTCCGCCGCAGCATCCCCCGGGATACGAGATGGTCCCCCAGTTTCAGATAGACCGCTCTGTACCCGGCAAACAGCCTGTCCAGGTGGAATCTCAACTCTTCACGCAGTCCGAGATAGATTCTGGCGTATTTCAACACCCTGCGAAAGATCGTGGTCCGCGCCCATCGCCACGGCGAATCGGAAAGACGCCTCAACACCTTCGCTTCCGCGGACCGAACCAGATCCTGCGGCTTCTTCCTGACCGACGCAGGTTCACAACAGAGGTTCTGACGGAGCATCTGCACGACGATTTCCGGGCGTTCACGCCAGCGTTCAAACGTAAAATCCCGATTTGCAGAGCGAATTCCGTACGCGTCGATGAATGCGTTGAATCTGGATGCAACGTGGCCCCGGCCGGAACGAAGGCATTCGAGAAACGCAGCGTCCGTCCCGGTTTCCAGGGTCCGCCGAAGCACGGCATCGCTTCGGACCTCATCCGACAATTTCCCCAGTGCGTCATTGACCTCGGACGTCTTGTTGCGTTCAGGCGCCAGCAGCAGATCCTTGAACGTGTCCACGTCGAGGTCCGCCCAGCGGATCAGCATCGCGCGCAGGACCCAGATGCAATTCATCGCAAACGCGTAACTCCACTGGTTGACGTCCCTTTGCTGACGCACGGCGAGTTCCGTCAGACGATTCTCGGCCAGAAGCAGGACGTCCGGGTCCCGCGCCGAGGAAATCTGGCGTTCGATGGAACGTATCCTCCGGTTGAATGCCGGGAAAAACGCCTGCCTGACCCTTCGGTGATTGCTGTGAATCAGACCGTACGGTTCGGTCATCAGGAGGCCCGGAAGACGCAGCAGCACCGGGACGATCCCCTTCCAGGTCCGGCTCGCGCACGCCACCTCTCGCCGGAGTTTTCGCGGCAGAATAACCAGCGCGTCGTCCATCAACAGTTTCGCGGGAACCAGTTTGAGCGCCTGCGCAACGGCATCCGCGTTCACGTACATGTAGGAATCGATCACCTTCATCATATCGTCGCGTATCAGCGCCCCGAGTCCGAGTCGTCGCGCGGGCCCCTGAAACGTGTACGACTGGCTCAGGCCGTCCACAATGACGGACGCCGTCATCGGAGAGAGGGCCTCGGACCAGACGTCGTCGCAGATCCCCCGGGACCAGGCGCCGGGCGGCCTGGATACACTCGTCGTAATCGGTCGCGTCTGCAGGACGTAAAGCCGGCCGCAGGAAAACGCCCATTCGACGTCCTGGGGCCGGCCGTCGGAATACGACTCGATCTCGCAGCCCCGCCTCCACAGCGATTGCAGCTCGCGCGGAGAAAGCGCCTCCTCGTCCCGCAGCCCCTCGGGCATGGGTTCAGGCCTGCGGCGACCCGGTCGCAGGCGCCACAGCTTGTGCGCTATCCGCTTCTCAACGACCCGGCCGGAGGTCCGGTCCAGCACGTATGAGTCGGGCGAAACCTCGCCCCCGACAACGGTCTCGCCGAGACCCCAGTTGGCCTCCACAAAAATACCCGGCGCGCCTGAGGCTACCGGGTTCCGTGTAAAGAGGACGCCTGACTTTTCGGCCTCGACCATCTCCTGCACGACAACCGCAATGCGCGGAACCAGACCGGGCGCGTAGGTTCGCAACCGTTCGTTACACGCCGACGCCCAGCACAGCCGGACGTGCTCGAGTACAGACGCGACGTCCGTCAGGTTCAGATAGGTTTCGAACTGTCCGGCAAAGGCGAATGCACGGCCGTCCTCGGAGGCGCCGGACGAACGGACGGCCACGGATTTGGCGCCGGCGCCCATCAGAGATTCGAACGAGCATCGGATGGCTGTTTCGACTTCGGACGGGAACGAACCCCGGGCAACGGCCGCCTCGGTCGCGCCGGCCGGATCGAGGCCATTGTGTTCCAGAAACCGGACACAGGCGTCGGCCGTCACGCAGAATCCGTCCGGAACGTGGAATCCGCCCGCGAGAAGGCGACCCAGATTTCGCGCCTTCCCGCCGACCTGCTCCAACGAAGCTCCGCACGCCTGAGCGAGTTCAACAACGATTTTCGACGCTTCCGCCATGGCGGAGAAATTCTTCCTGCACAAGTGAATCCGGACCGGCGGGACGCCGGCGAGGTCAATAACCGCCGAAACCCACCGGCGCGGCATTGAAGTACGACTCGTCGCCGAAATAGGGAAACATGCCGAAACCCGCGTCCAGGTCCCGCCGCTCCCATACAAGGCCGGTTTCGCAATAGCTAAGCGAGCCGTGGGCGGGTGGCGAAAACTCCGGTCGTCCCAGCAGGTCGCTTCGGAACCAGACGCTCCGATGCCCGAAACACACGCCCTTCTCCAGGTTCTCCCGAACGAATTCAACCATATGCGGAAACGTCCGCTGGTACTCCGCCCCCCGGCCGTATTCAATATGAGTCTTCAGATTCTCGCCCGCAGCCTGGACCTCGCCCATCGACATGGGGGCTCCGCCCTTTACGAACAACGCATCGGCATTCGGATCCACCACCGCCCATTTGCCGTACTCGTCGAACCAGACCTCCGCCACGAAATGCCCGTTGAATCCGTTCACCGCTTCGGTGAGAACGGCGCACCGGGCCGGAATGCCCGCTGCCTGAGCGCAGCTTACGAAAGCCGCCGCATAATGAACGCACATCGCCACGGGCCGCTTTCCGTTGTGTCCCGCCTGTCGGGGCGCCCAGGCGAGAAGGGTTTCCGCGTCCCACGGCGCATATTGGCCCGCCCTGAGCGAATTGGTATGCTCCCAGCTGGACGCCAGCCAGGCCGATAGCGCACGGACCCGGTGGATCAACGGGCCCTGGTCCCGCGCGACCGGCGGCAGCAATCGCCTCAACGACACCAGCCTCGGCGACTCAGCGACCTCCCATGCCATGGCGGGTGGCGGCGGGTCCTCTCCTTCCTCGAGCCGTACCCGAACGACGTATTCACCCAGAACCGAGTTGAGGTAGCCCATGCGGTCGCTCCGCCATGTCGCTCCGCCGTCGTCGCTCACTCCGCTGTCCGGGTCCGCGTGACCCGCTTCCATCGCGAGCGACCATCCGTCCATCGCCGTACCATCGGTCCAGAGTTCGAAGGTGTTGTCTCCGGCTCTGAATCCGGCCACGGACAGCTCATACCAGGAATACGCGCCGGGCCTGTCGGGCTCGAGCGCCGCCACCTCGGCGCCGTTCAGGGCCACCCGAAGCGGCGCGTCGTTATCGGGATAGGGCCGGGCGAGGATGTAGACCCGCCCGGGCGCGTCCGTCGCGGGCAACGCGAGTGTCTTTCGTGTCCGCCGAAACGTCGTCAACTCCTCGCAAAGAGACGGCATGACCCGTCCGTCTTCGCTGTAATACAATCGGCTCATTAAGGCCTCTCTCTAGTGTGCCCCCCTTGTCGGTCCGCAGGAATATACGCGCAGGCCCGGATCCTGACATCGCTTTCCTTGGAAAGCAGTGGCATTTTCCGGATCCCCGCGTCTATTTTCCAATGTATTCCGGAAAAGCAAGTTTCCAGTTCTCGTAAATGACGTTGTGGATCACTTCGTCAGGCACGGTCGGAAAATTCGTCCCTTCCACCACGTCGTTTACCTTCCACTGGCCCGCAATCACCTGCGCCGCCGTGGCCGATGGAAAATCGGAACCGAAAATCAGTTTGTGTTCCACGCCGTATTCGATGGCCGACATGAAGGCCTGGTAGTGCCGCCGCGGCCGGTAGTGAAGCGCGGACACGTTGGTGTAGAGATTGGGGTGCTTTCGAATCAGCACCACGCACTCATCTTCCCATGGATGCCCCATGTGGGAAATGACAATGCGAAGATCCGGACACGCGATTGCAATATCCTCGAGTTGAATCGGATTCGCGTACTTCAACGGGCCGGTCCGCACGAACGAGGTACCCTGATGGATATTCAGCGGAATACCGAGCCATTCCGCCTTTTTGAAGAACGGCAGGTGTCGGGGATCCCGTGGGTCCCAGTTCTGGTAGATCGGCGCCACCTTCAGCCCCCGCAGCCCGAGGTTTTCGACACAATGCACCAGTTGGTCAATGCAATCCGCATCGTTCGGATTGACCGAAGCCCATCCGTAGAACCGGTCCGGATGTTCATTCACGAACGCGGCCACCAGATCCTGGGGCACGTCGATTCCCACGTGCGGCGCCCGCAGACCGAACACGATCACCCGGTCGCAATCCTCGGTGGCCGCCAGCAACTGCTCGGGCCTGGCGTCGAATGCATTGCGCTCATCGCGGGCGTCGGCGGCGAAATACACGTCGGGGGACAACCGCATCTTTGCCTTCTTGGCGGCAAGCGCGGACTCGACGAACTCATCCGACAGATGGTCCGGATACCACAGTAAATTGGTATGGGTGTCGAAAAGCATGCCATGCCCCCCGTTGGCCACACGGTTGGAGGCTTCTACTCCAGGAACCGCCTCAGCACGTTGCCGGTAATCCTGGACAGCTCATCGCTGACCAGCAGCGAACTGATGTACGTGATCGACCCCGTCGAAAAGACGGCGCCGCCCCCGTCCGGCTCGTGAATGACCATATGGGCGCCTCCGTCGTTTTCATTCATCCCTTTGGCAAGCAGCCTGACGTTGTCGGGCGAGAATCTGGATGAGATCTTGTCGGTTTCGTGTCCTGACGCTCCGCCCGGAATCCGCATGTGCAGGTACTCCCTGCCGAAGAGTTCTCCGTCGTCGAGGCCCGTGCCCTCGTATGCCCAGTGGCCCGAGTCGACGACCCTGTACGGCGCGGCGGTCATGATGCCGGCATCGGTGAACACCACCCCCAGCAGGTTGGCCTCGGACTCCTGGCGCATATGCATGCGGCTTTCAAATCCGCCGCACCGCTGCTGGCGCCGGTTGCCGTTCCGGACGATCATCGCATCCTCGTCCACGAACTCCACCTCACAGTTCAGCCCGTTGCCGCCCAGATACATCAGCCTGCCGCCACGGTTGAAGACCCAGTCCTTCACCTCGTAGTACATCTTGCTGGACCAGTATTCGGGATGGGGTCCCAGGATCAATACCGCGTAGTCGTCCAGGTTCAGCGCGTCGAAGTGCAACTGGGTTTCCGAATAGAGGTCATATTCGAACCCCTCGCGTTCCAGCCACCCAAGCAACCGCCATTCCGCCGGCGCGACGTGATTGGGCGCCCGGCCCTCGATCGGATCGGTTACCTGCTCGTCCTCCGGCACGACATTGATCGGCTCCGGACGTTCGAAGGACAGCGGCAGGTACTCCTCCGCGTCGTAATTGATGTGCTCCGGGTCGGTGTAGCGCTTCAATTCCAGCCGGGCATTGATGGTGGGTGTGGAAGGCATCCTGTCCGGATGAATATAATTGCTGCGACCTCCAAAATTGTTATAGCAGTTCCAGTTGATGTCTGACGCCAGCACGGCCGCCTTCGCAGCCGGCTCCGCGGGCGCCACAACCCACGGAAACGAGAAAAACAGTCCGGATTCCGTTCTGGCGTGAAAGTAGTAGAGGCCGGACCTCACGGGCGCTGCGACAAGCTGTTTGTGACCGGGGCTGGTATATCCGAACCTGTTCCACTGCGCGCCTGACTGCGTATAGTCGCCGTCGGGAGTCAGCTGGACGGTGGCCCTGGGCCCGTGCTCGTCGTACCACCCGATCGGACGGATGAGTTCCTTCTTCCATCCGTAACGCCACAACTCCAATTTATACTGTTCGTGTGAATGCACGCGAAACTCGGACCGGTCGCCCGACTTGACGCACTTGGGCCAGACGTAGCCCATCAGGCAGTCCTTCAGCAGACGAAACTGATGGGGTTCGTCCGACGTGACTTCCACGTCGACGATTTTCGACCCGTACCCGTTGCGAGCCAGAATCACCCGATGCCGACCCGGCGTCACGTCCGCATAGACCGCGCCCGATGCCGACGAACGGGCCAGCACCGCGTTGCCAGACGGGTCCCGGAACTCCAGTGCCACGTCGGAAAGGGCGATATAGCGCTCGTCACTCACGTAACCCACCAGCATATCTCACTCCCCTTTGATGGTTCTCCGTCTCGAGTCATTTCTGTCCAACCGTGACCCGCGGGCGGTCTCAACGCTCAGTCACGGTACGCCGGCGGATGCGATGCGCGCCAATCCGTCGCCTGTTCATACGCATAGGCCAGCCGGAGAATCGTCGCTTCGTCGTACGGCTTGCCCGTCAGCTGCAGGCCCACCGGAAGCCCCTTCGACGTAAACCCGCAGGGTACGGATATCGCGCACAGGCCCAGCCAGTTTACCAGCCGCGTAAGCAAACGCGTCGGCTCCCCGCGGTCCAGGTCGCGCAGACGCGGCGCGGAACTCAACATCGTGGGACCGGCGACGGCCTCGACGTCGGCCAGACGGGCCGCCGACGTTTGCATCATCCCGGCGCGTTTGCGCTGAATCCCGGCCAGATCGACCGCAAGCAGTCCCGGCTCGACCTCGAGACGCGCACGGACCACGGGCCCGAACGAATCCGGCGCGTCTTTCAACGCCTCGCGGTGGACAGAGACCGCCTCGGTCCTCAGAAGCCTCAGGTTGTCTTCCTCTTTTTCGGCCTGCACCGCCTCGGGAAACGGCATTTCCCTGACGTCAACGCCCAGACCGGCCAGGACCCGGATGGCGTCCTCCACAAGGGAGACGACCTCCGGATCCGCGCCGCTGAAGAAGGGCTCGCGGACCACCGCGATCCGAAGGCCGCCGACGTCCTTCTTCAACATGCCCATGACGTCGCCCACCGGCAGATCGAGGGCCGTGGCGTCTTCGACGTCGGCGCCCGCGATCGCCGTGTACATCAGCGCGGCGTCCTCGACGCATCTGGCCATCGGGCCGATCGTGTCCAGCGTCCAGGAAAGCGGCGTCACGCCCGCCGTGCCGATACGGCCCGTCGTGGTCTTGAGGCCGACGACGCCGCAGTACGCCGCGGGAATCCGTACCGAGCCCCCGGTATCCGTGCCGATGGCCGCTGCGGCCAGACCGGCAGCGACGGCCACGCCTGACCCGCTGCTGGATCCGCCCGGAACCCTCTCGGGGTCCCACGGATTCGGAGGCGTTCCGAAATGCGGATTGATTCCGAAAGGGCCGAACGCGTATTCGACGAGATTCGTCTTGCCCAGCAACACCGCGCCCGCGCGCGCCAGCCGCTTCGCCACCGTCGAGGTCCGCGCCGGCACGTAGTCCTTCCGCGCCCAGGCGCCCGACGTCGTTCGAATGCCCGCGGTATCGCAAAGGTCCTTCAGCGCGATCGGAACGCCATGCATCGGTCCAAAGTCGTTTCCCGACCGGAGGGCCAGTTCCGCGGCCTTCGCGTCCGCCCGCGCGCGGTCCGCCGTTACGGTAATGAACGCGTTCGTCCCGGGCTGATAGCGATGGATTCGCTCCAGATACGCATCCGTTACCGCCACGGGCGAGACCTGCCCGCCGCGGTACAGCGCGGCGAGTTCCGTCGCCGTCAGAAAGTGTAGCGCTTGTTCCGCCATAGCCGAAGGCTCATCGATCGGGTCGTTCGCACAGGTCGCATCTCGTCGTTAACAGCCCGGTCCCCTGATCTCATGCCGCGCAACCTGCTCCGGTAGCAAACCGCGTGCGAATCCGTCGGGATCGGCCCGATGACCCTCGACGAGTTTACGGATCTCTTCCAGCACCCGTTCCCGATCGTACAGTCCGTACCGATAGATGTCGATGGGGCCGATCAGTTTCAGATAGAAATGGTTCCCCGCGTCGTGTTCCTCCGCGCATGCGCTTGGTTTTTGCGCAGTCTCCAGTTGTTCTTCAAACGCGTCCGCGAAGGCCGCCAGCAGCGGCTCACCCCACAGATCAGCCGGGATCTCGGGGAACCGGGTCGCCAGTTCCTGAACCGTCATCCGTTGTCTCCTTTCCCTGAGAACCTGTCTCCCGCAGCAATTCATCGGGAATCCGTTTGCGCCCCTGATAACCTTCCATGGGACCGTGATAATGCGTTACGCGCTCCTCATCGCTCCGCCAGCAGAGTAACACTTCCTCGCCGTCGATTACGGCGGGAAAATCAACCAGACCGAGGTTGAAGTTAGGGTCCTTATAAGAACACCCGATGGCCTCCAGCTCCTCGAAGAATTCATTCAATGTTGCAATCAGTTTCCTGATCTCCGCATCGTCGGCCGCGGCCGGCCCCAGTTCCCCGGCAAGCTGACGCAAACGGCGCCCTGAATCCTGGATATCGGCGACAATCCTCTTCACCAGGGGCAACGTCCGGTTGGCCTCCACAGGCGTGAAAACCCTGATCTCTTTCATCCGCGCCATCCCCTTAAGACGCTTCGCCCTGCGCGCCAGAATCCGCCGGTTGACCATCAGGGCCGGCAGCGGCGCCGGACACGAAATCGTCCAGACGTATCAATGCGCCGCCTGCGGAGGCGGACGCATTGGCTCCCAACACCGCTGCCAGACTGTTCAGCGCCTGCCCGTACCCGTTCCGCAGTCCGGACGCGTCACCCGACCGGATCGCGTCGACGAATGCCCTCGCCTGGCCGGCGAACGGATTGTCCCTGTCCGGGAGTTCGAAAATCGTCTCTCCGTTCTCCACGACCTTTTCGGCGGACCATTCCAGCAGCGAATCGTCGCACACCACAAGCACTTCCCGCCGGGAAGCATTGACGTTCGTCAGCACGCGCGAGGTCGTGACGCTGGCGACGACGCCGCTTTCGAAGCGGTAATTCACGTCGTACACGTGGGGCAGATTGATAGGCGCCGGCCCTTCTCCGGGCTTGCGATAATAATAAAACGCCGAGACCTCCGTGACGTCACCGAGGAAGAACCTGAGCAGATCCACCATGTGGATCGTATTCTCGACGAACGATCCGCCGCATAGCTCGAAACGGCTCGTCCAGTAGCGAATATGCGCGCCGCTGTAAAGCAGTTGCACCAGCGCATGTCTCGGAGTCCGATCCGATATCCGATCCCGGATGAACGCTGCGGTCGCGTAATAGCGGCTCATGAAGCCGACCTGAGACGGAACTCCCGACTTTCTGACTGCCTCGCTGAACCGGACGGCCTGCGCGATGTCCAGGGTCTGGGGTTTCTCCACCATGACCGGGATCCCTTTTTCCGCGGCAATCAACTCGGCATCCGTATGCAGGGTAGGCGGAATGCAGATGTAGACTCCGTCCAATTCCTCTTTCTCGAACATTTCACGATGGTCCGAATATACGGCATTCGCCCCGAAGGCCCGCGCCTGACCGGCGGCCGTTTCCTCGTCGGCGTCGCAGAACGCCTGAAGGATCACCAGACCTTTATCCGCCAGTTCGGCCAGGGGCGGGAGATGGGCATTCACCGTAATGTATCCCAGACCGATAAAGCCGAGTCGAGCCGCTTCCATGCCAAGCCTCCTCGATCTCCCGGACGAGCTCCCCCGGGAGGGTCTCGCCGACCCGGTCCTGCCAGAACGCCGGCACCGCATCCAGATCCCGTCCTGTCCGGATTCTCCGAAATCGCGTTCGTTCGCGACCGGGGAGATCCATTCGGAGTAACCGTCCCTGCCGTCTCATCGAACGTCCCGGTAGAGACGGATCAGCCACTTGTCTGAGACCGAACATAGGTAAAGGAGTCGAATCGTCCACATCCATATGACCGACGTCACGACACCCCAGCGACGCCACCGGCGAGTGGACGTGAGGACGCTGGCTTCGAGCAGATCGAATCGACCCAGTTTACTTACAGCGGCGCAGAACTCCGCATCCTCGAAGAGGGCCACCTCGGGAAAACCAACCAAACGGTCGAAAACGGAACGCCGGACGTAGATTCCCTGGTCTCCGTAGGTCACTCCCAGAACCCTTGACCGCATCGTGGAAAGCAGGGCGATCGCCCGGAACATCCACGTATTCTCGGAAAGCCCCAACCGGAACCGGCCACCCACCACGTCCGGTTTCTCAAGCGATTCAAGGATCATCCGGATGCCGCCGGCGGGCAGAAACGTATCGGCGTGCAGAAAAAGCAGCACGTCCCCCGTGGACGACCTCGCCCCGCGGTTCATCTGTACGGATCGACAGGACCTCGGCGACGTTAGCACCCGGACTGTCCCGGATGCCCGGACTCGCTCCCGCGTACCGTCGCAGCTGCCCCCGTCGACCACGATCACTTCAACGTTCCGTTGTCCACGGAACTGCGCGAAGCATCCATCTATGGCGTCCGCTTCATTGACAACGGGAATAATGACACTGACCTGCAACGGACTCTCGCGAAAAGAACTCAACGTGCGGTGCCACGCCTTTTCATCAGAAACCTGCGCGCGTAGCTTACGGTCGAAACCAGCAGAAGCACGGCCGACAGGTAGAGAAACGGAACCTTCAGCGGCTGCGTATCCATCGCGTAGGCAATCAGAAGCCCACTCATCGCACAGGTGGTCAGCTTGCCCCAGATATTGGAAGAGAGCACAATGCGTTCCCGTTTGATCAGGAACAACCCGGCCAGCACAATCGCGACGTCGCGCCCGACGACCACCACGACGACCCAGAGCGGCATCCCCTTGAAGAGCGCCAGCATGATGGCGATTGCATCGATTGCCACCTTGTCGGCCAGCGGATCCAGAATCGTTCCCCAGCGCGTCACGGTTCTCCAGCGCCTTGCGAGGTATCCGTCCAGAATATCGGTGATAATCATCACCATGACAACCGTGAACAGGACCCACCTATACGCCGGCCCCATCCAGATCATCCAGAGTACCGGCCCCGTCAACGCGGCCCGGAGCAGGCTGAGGCTGTTTGAAATCGTCCAGAACGGATTGACCGGACGATCCTCAAAGGACGTGGAAGCGCATGCATTTTCACTCATCGTTCTGCCTGTTCGCCCGGTGAGAGCGCCACACCACCCATATTGGCCAATTCGCAAAACGCGTCCCGCGCGGGCCCCCACGTGGTCAGATGATAGCTCCCGTCCGGCAACTGCTGGCTACGGGTGAAGTTCGCGAAGATGCGCGTTATTCCGTCGTGCTCCGCCCGGCTTACACGCGGTACTCCCGCCCAGGGGATGGCCAAACGCGCGCACCATCGCCCGCTCGCATCGACCTCCTCAACCGACCACTCCAGCCCGGGTACGTCGAATTTCGACATCGTCCGCCAGTCTGTCTCCTTTTCGTCCGGGAAGTACAGATCCAGAACCGCGCCAAGGGGGTTTACCTCGATTTCGTAGTAGCCTCCGCCCGCTCGGAGGAAGACCTCCACCGCGCATTCGTTGAAGAGATCCTGGTCCCGCGCTCGCATCGTCACCGGAACCGGAGACGGATCGGAGACGAGACACACGTAGAGGGCGTGCTCGTCCCAGAGCGCCGATGCTTCGAGGAAGAAACCGGGCGGTTCGTCATCCGTACCGAGCAGATGGAATGCCTGGTTGATCCTGCCTGCAAGCTCCCACGCTGTCCCGGAGGTCTTCCCGTCCAGTGGCGGCGGGGCGGTGACGTTCCTGCAGCAGTAAACGGGTCGCTCTCTCATTGCGCAGCCCTTCCTTGAAAACTGATTCCATGCCATGGTCCGTTCAGGCCGTTAGACATGGCCGCGGCGCCGGCCCCGATACCGTCGCGGGGCTTGAATCAACGCCGCTCGACGGGGCTCCTGTCGCCACGGGATTGCGACGTTGCAATCAGGTGAGCGAACACGCGGTCCCACACCGTGCCGGGCAACGCTTCGGGGTGAAACTGAACGCCGATAATGCGTCCATCTTCCGTCTCGATCCCTTCAATGATCCCGTCCTCGCTTACGGCGTTCACGCGAAGGCCGACCCCGGGCCCCTCGATAGCCTGGATATGCGAGCTGTTCACCTCCAGTGTTTCACCCGGCCGGCCGGTCAGTCGGGCAAGCCAGGTATCTTCCATCGTCATCACGTCGTGCCGCACGTGACGCCCGTCCGTGCGCCTGGCGGAGTGGGCGCGTTTGCCGAGCTGGACCTGCAGATCCGCGTATATCGCGCCGTCAAACCGGGCATTGATGAACTGCATGCCGTAGCAGATTCCGAGTATGGGCAGGTCCCGTTCCCGGGCGTAGCGGTACGTCCAGGCATCCGTCCGGGCACGGATCGGGTCGACGGGCGGCAGGTCTTCGGGAAGCGCGCCGATCAACCCGTCCGTTATGCCGGGACCGCCCGTAATGATCAGTCCGTCGATCAGACGCAGCACCGGCGCAAGCGCTTCCCGGCGTTCGACCATGGGCAGTAACACCGGACAACCCCCGGCCCGCTCCACCGCGCTCACGTATGCGCGCCCGACCTCCTGGCGGGATTCGCCGCCTTCCTCCGTCCTGACGCTCGTGGTGATGCCGATTACCGGCCGTGACACGCGTTTCTCCAATCGTTTCGGCGGCCTCAGGATACCATCAACCGGAAACCGATCACCAGCACAAGGGCCAGGATCGCCCTGTTGAACCATACAACGGACAACCGTGTGTTCATCAGGATACCGATCCCCACGCCCGCGGCAAGCGTTGGCAGCATGAAGAGATCCATCCGCCAGACTTCGAGGCCGAGGAGGCCCAGCTTCGCGTAAGCCAGCGCCTTCATCGAGTTCAGGGCCAGCCCGACCAGAACCGCGGTGGACACAAACACACGTCCGCTCAGTCCCTGAGGGATCAGATACAACATCAGAATGATGCCGCCGGAATGGGTAAGTACCGAAACAACACCCAGCGCGACCCCGGCGGTCAGGCCCGAGACGGACGGCAGCGGCGGCAGGCGGTCTTTGAAGGTCTGCAACAACCCGAATAAACATGCCAGCCCACCCAGCATCCTCCGGAACCAGAGTTCCGGGATCACGTCCAGCAACACCCAGCCTGCCAGCACCCCGATCGCCATTCCCGGCAGCAGAATGATTGCGAACCTGGCAACCCGGTACTTCCAGTAAAATCTGATGGCAATCAGATCCGCCGCCAGCGACAGCGGAAGCATGACACCCAGAGCCAGCTTGGCAGGAATCACGAGCGCCAGCAGCGGCGTCACCACAACCCCCACTCCGCCGCCGAACCCGGCTTTCATGATGCCGATAAGCAGGCCCGCCAGGGCCAGCACCAGATGCGTAACGTCCAAATGGCCCCCTGTCTCTGGCGATTACCGGGCTCGGGTACCTCTGTTGCAGACGGCAACTGTAAATCGACTGCATGCCCCTTTCGACGTCGCGGAAAAATCCTGCAGACGCCCGGGCGACAGAATTGCAAAGTATAACATACGCGGAAACCGGTGAAAAGACAAAATCAAGCCTCTTTCGCCGGCCGCATCGACCTTGACAGCCGGCATCGCTGTGTATATGTTTGGCCCTGAACAATCGTACTCGACTCTCACGGAACGTCGTTTCTGACCCGCGTGCAGTTGGCGGGCGCGTCCTGCCGCAAGCACGTACAGCGCGTCCCGGCCAAACCAGTACCGGCAATCGGGAGTCCTATTGTGGCAACGACCTGGAAGCGCCTCCTCAGATTCCGATGTACCCGCTGCGGAAACTGCTGCAGGGAACCCGTCGCTCTGGTGACGGACGAGGATATCCGGCGCATCGCGCTCAATACGGGCCGGACCGCCGGGGAGATCGTCGATTTCTACGCACAGGATGAAATCGACTGGAATCTCTCGAATCCGGGATGGATCAGACTCGGCGACGAACACCGCATCCTTGGCTTGCGCCGGAATGAAGGCGGCTGCCGATTCCTGGGGAAAGACGACCTCTGTAGCATCTATGAATTCCGCCCGGTTACCTGTCGCCGGTATCCGTTCAACGTCGAGTTTGACACCCTCGGCGGGATCGCGTACCTGGACATCAGCGACGCGGTCGAATGTCCGTATGAACTGGACGGCCGCAACTCGCCTGATCAGATCAGAGCCGTGTGCGATTGGGAAGAAACAGAGGAACAACCTTACTTCGAGAGGGTCGAATCCTGGAACAGAAAGGGAAAGACAGGGGGGGAAACCGAATTCTTGAGGTACCTGGGATTCGACGAGTGAGCGCGATGGTCCGGCGGTCTTGCCCACGTGGTCCGGCACACGACCCGGAGTCAAGTGGATTGCGGGGCAAAGAGATGCCCACTGCAAGCCACGTCTACCGGCTTAGCAGTCCGTTGAGAGAGTCGCTCTGCAGGCGAGGCCGAGTCATTGTGGCCGAAGACAAGACGCGCCTGTCTGCGTGCGGACACGCACAGGCAGGCGACCGACGCGAATCCCTGGATTCGGGGAGGGAGTGCCTGCCTGCTGCAGGCAGGCAACGCCGTATTTCGGTCACAAGGGCCGGACGCCTGTCTGCGTGCGAACGCACAGGCAGGCAGCCCGGATGGACTTTTTCAACGGACTGTCAGGCCGAATACGGTTCTCTTCAATTTCCGAATCACGCAAAACAGCCAGCGTAGGTCTTTGATGACCGGCAAGCGAAAGTAAAGCCCGAGCCCGTATTTGCGCCGCACGGACCAGACCGCCCGGTCGTCGGACTCGTTGCGGCTGATGCTGGCGTCATGGATCCGGTAAGCGTAGAGGGGCCGCGGCACGTAATGTCCGCATCCGCGGCGCCTCAGGACGACGTTCAACCAGAGATCCCAGTCCTGATAACGTCGAAGGGTCTCGTCGAACCCGGGGAAACTGGTTGCCCGCAGCAACGCTGCAAGATCGACGTAATTGCCTTTTCGCAACCTGGCAGGCTGGAAGGGTCCGGACTTCCTGATCCCCTCCGGCTCGGGATGCCACGAGCCATCCCCTTCCCTGAAGTTGATGCGATCGCAATACACGAAATCCAGACCTGGCCGCGCCGCCGCGTGGAGCGCATCCAGGAATTCGGGCGCCATGTAGTTGTCCGCGTCGAAGAAGACCACCCATTCGGCCGAGACCTGAGCGAAACCGAAATTACGGGACCTGTTGGCGTTCAGGTAACCGACACGGTGGTATTCCACGTCCGGAAACTGTCGGACGACGGCCTCGGTCTCGTCGGTGCTGGCATCGTCCACGACCAGAACGGACGCCGGTTTCAATACCTGCGCTTCAATCGAACGCAGGCATTGCCGCAGGTATCGGCCGTAATTGTGACAGGTGACAATAACGGCAATGTCCGCCTTGCGCTCCGGTCTCATCCCGACTGTCCGGTGGTCGTCATCGCGAAGAGGCCTGCCCTCTCGCCTTGCGCAGCAGTTCGACCTGGTATTCCAGACCGAGCAACCCTTCTTCGCCTGTAACAACGGCCCGACGGCCCGTGCCACGCACGTTGGAAACGAAGGCCTCGACCAGAATGTGGAGAAAATCGTCACATTCCAACGAATCACTCCCGTGGAGAAGCCGCGCGCGGTAGATTCCGTCCGTATCTGCGTACCCCTCCCAATCCACCATAAATCCGTTGACGCCGAACCGCCGGGCCGGATCGCCCTCGTCGATATCCCGCAATACCAGTTCTATGGAGCAGTTGCCGCGGGCCCCGACGGAGTCGAAACTCGCCCGATTCTCACGCTCTTCGATTTCGCAGACGGCCGACGCAGCGTCCAGCCTGCCGTCCGGAAGAAAGCCGATCACCAGACTCAAGGCGTGCGGTGCGACGTCGGCCCAGATTTCCTCGAAATATTTCGGCCCTCTTCGGCCCTTCACCTCCATCTCCATCGAAATACGGGTCACGTCGTCCCACGACCCGCGGACCCGCTCGTAAAGCGCCCTGTAGTGCGGGATGCCCGCCGGATACTGTGCGGACACCCCAAGCAGGCGACCGGCGTCCCGTGCTCTTGCCACAATTGCCCGACCGTCTTCGAGAATCTCGTCCAGCTCTTTTTCCCTGTCCCAGCAGAACGGCTTCTCACAAAGAACGTGCGCCCCGGCCTCAAGGGCCGCGAGCGCGTGATCCCTGTGCATCGGGTAGGGGCTCGTTACGGCGACGATGTCAGGGGCCTCCGCCCGAAGCATCGCCTCCACGCCCAGGTACGCCCGGCCGCTGAATCCGAAATACGACGCCAGCCGTGCGCGGGTGCGATCGCACGACTCGCGCGAAGTACCGGCGAACGCAACCACCTCGCACCCCGAGAGATCGTACCACCGGGCGTGATGCTGACCGATGCCGCTGGCGCCAATGACGGCGACTCTGAGAGGTACGTTTTTCATGGACTCACTCCAATAGCGAGTTCAAAGCCGGTTTTACGTAAAATAGAAATCCTCGATATCGCGGCCAATCGTTTTTTCCGGCGCCGTGCGTGCGTTGTCCGCATCAGCCGCGCAGGGTGATCGGTGGCGTGAAGACCGACTCTTAACGCGGTCGGGCGCCGCGCCATCCTGTCCGCAAGGAACACCGTCCTGCTGACGCGCGGGATGGTCTTGATGTTTATGGGCGGTAAAGGAAACCCTTGTTTTTTTTCTGCTTTTTGATATTATTAGACTTCCTCGTCTGTCGGCTTATCGTCGAATAGATCCGATGGGCCGTCGTGTACCGATGTTTCGCGGGCCTGGAGTACCGCCTTCATGTCTGTTTTGCTCAACCGTCCCCAAGGAGGACGTGGATGATTAAGGAAAATGTCCAGGCTGCCTTGAACGAGCAGCTGAATTCCGAACTGTATGCCTCCTATTATTATCTTTCGATGTCCGCCTACTTTCATGCCGCCAACCTGACGGGTTTCGCCTCCTGGATGCGCGCGCAGTCCCACGAGGAATTGATGCACGCGATGAAGATCTACGACTTTATCAACGACCGCGAGGGCGAGGTGGCCCTCACCACGATCGCGGCGCCCAAACGGCGATGGGATGATTCCCTGGCGGCATTCGAAGATGCTTATCAGCACGAAAAGGCGGTGACCGCCCAGATATACGACCTGGTCGATCTGAGCGTCTCGGAAAGAGATCACGCCACCAACACTTTCCTGCAGTGGTTCGTGACCGAACAGGTTGAAGAAGAGGCCACCGCAAGCGATATCGTCAACAAGCTGAAACTGGTCGGCAACGACGGCAATGGCCTGTTCATCCTGGATCGTGATCTGGGTGCTCGAGGCCCGGAAACCGAAGAAGAGGATTAAACAGTAAGGCCGTCCGGCTGTCCCTCCGGCGAAACGCTCCATTGCGATTTCTTCGTAGAAAAAAATCCTCGTTCCTGTATTGACAAATCGTCAATCGTATGTTATCTTGCTATTTCACAGGGCTTTCTGTACATAGAAAGTCACGAAGGCAAGTTCGGTAGTCGGAGTCGAACCCGGTTTCACCCGCCACCCCTCGGCATTGAAACGTAGATTCCGGCGAACAACAACCCTTCGGCCGGGTACGCCCCGGGCGGAGAACCCAGGATTCCGTACCAGGAAGTCGCATCGGGAAACGTTACCCCTAAACGGTTCCCGGTTGGATCTTCAACGTTCCCCGCGGGTTCAACGCCTCGCCCCGAGAGGAGTTGAACTTTCCGAAGTTTCTTTCTCCCTTTTTCGTTTCCTCCCCTTGCCAGATTGTGTTGTTCACGTTCACGGTCGGCACATTCGAACCTGTGTGTCGCGGGTAGTGTGTTTTGCCCGACCAGGATCTGTCCTCGCGCGAGTACCGGGCGTATCCGGATGGATCGAATGACGTCGGGTACCGGCACGCAGACGACCGCACCATTGTTGGGGGGAAAGAAATGCCTGCAACAGCAACGAGCCAGCAGAATGGAATCTCGTCACGGGGAAAAAAGCGGTCAGCACTTGAGCTCTATCTCAAGGACATCGCCTATAACGATTTGCTGACGCCACAACAGGAAGTGGCATTGGCCAAGCGTATCAGGGCCGGAGACCGAAAGAGCCTGGAACAGATGGTCGAGTCCAACCTTCGATTCGTCATCACCATCGCCAAGGAATATCAGGGACGGGGCTTGCCCCTTGAAGATTTGATTGCCGAGGGTAATCTGGGGTTGGTTCGCGCGGCGACGCGGTACGATGAGACGGTTGGTGTCAAGTTTACAACCTATGCAGTCTGGTGGATTCGGCAGGGCATTCTCTCATCGCTTGCGGAAAAGGCCCGAATGGTCCGCCTGCCCGTGAACAAAATCAAGCACCTGTGCCGGATGGAAAGGATTGCCTCAAACCTCAAACAGAAACTCGGCAGAGAGCCGAGCATCGACGAGATCGCGGTGGGGGCGGACATGCAGCCCAAACAGGCGCAGGACCTGCTGAACGCTTCGCGTTGGCACGTGTCCCTGGATATGCCGCTGGAAGAGGGTCCCGATTCGTCTCTGCTCGAAGTGCTCGAAGACAAGGACCAGGTATCGCCCGAAAACGAAGTGATGGAACAGGCGATGGCCGATGAGATTCGCGCCGCGCTGGATACCCTGTCTTCCCGCGAAGCGCGTATCTTGCGGCTTTATTTCGGCATCAATGGTCAGGACACCATGACGCTGGAACAGATCGGCAATCAACTAAGCCTCACAAAGGAACGCGTCCGGCAGATTCGGGACAAGGCCCTTGCCGCGCTGAAACATCCGTCGCGAATGCGGAAGATCCGCGCATACCTTACGGAGAACTGAGCATCGTGGCACACGATACGGGCAAGAATCCGGAAACTTCGTTAAGGGGCGCCGTGTCCCCCGTTCTGGACGTCGTGGGGGTGCATCACATCACCCTCGTCGTGCGCAACGTGAGTCAGTCCAGGTCCTTTTACGAGAAATTTCTGGGCCTGGACCCCATTCCGCGGCCCGATTACGATTTCGAAGGCGCCTGGTATCAATGCGGAGGCGTGGAAATACACCTCCTTGTTGCGGAAGAACACCCGGATCCGTCGAGGCGTCACATCGCGCTTGAAGTCACCGACTTTGAGCGCGTGATCAAATCTCTCGACGGCGAGTGGGTGCACGTCGTGGGCGGTCCGGGCGTCAGACCGCACGACGGAAGCCGGTTCGTGTTTCTCCAGGACCCCGATGGGAATCTGATAGAAATCACCTGCCGGGACACAAAAGAGTAAGATTGAATTGCCGGTGGAAGCAGAATGGGCAACGGGCCGCGACAGCTGTCGCGGCCCGTTGCCTTTTTGGCGCGGCAGGAAAACAACGAGCTACGAGCCCTTTCCCGCCCGCAGCACGGGCTTTCGCGCGGCCGTTGCTTCGTCTAGTCGCCGTACGGGCGTGTGGTGCGGGGCACTGTGCAACAGTTCGGGGGTCTTCTCCGCTTCGCCCGCAATACGGATCATAGCCTCGACAAATTCGTCAATCTGCTCCAGGCTCTCTGTCTCCGTGGGTTCAATCAGCATCGCTTCCGGCGCAACCCTGGGCAGCGGAAAATAAATCGTAGGCGGATGATGGCCATAGTCGATCAGTCTCTTGGCGATATCCAGGGCGCTTACGCCACTGGCCTTCTTCTGCCGCGACGCCGAGAACACCATTTCGTGCATGGGCTGCGCCGATTTGGGTCGATCGAAGGTTCCATCCAGGCGGCTGGCGATATAATTCGCGTTCAGAACGGCCATTTCGCTTGTACGCCGCATGCCTTCGGCGCCCAGCATTCTGGCGTAGACGTAGGCGCGGATCACCATCCCGAAATTGCCGAAAAACGTACTGACCTTGCCGATCGACCGCGGGCGATCGTAGTCCAGCCCGAAGAGATCGCCGTTTCTCGTGACGACGGGGACGGGGAGAAAGGGCAGCAGCGCTTCCTTTACACCGACCGGCCCGGACCCCGGCCCGCCGCCCCCATGCGGGGTGGTGAAAGTCTTGTGCAAGTTGACGTGGACGACGTCGAAACCCATATCTCCGGGCCTGCATTGTCCCAGGAATGCGTTTAGATTGGCGCCATCGTAGTAGAGCAACCCGCCGCCGTCGTGGACCACCTGCTGAATCTCCACGATTTCATCCTCGAACACGCCGAATGTATTGGGATTGGTCAGCATCAATCCCGCGACGCGATCGTTCATCTTTGCTTTCAGATCCGCGACGTCAACGGTCCCGCGGCCCGTAGACTTCAATGTCTCCACCCGAAAGCCGCACATCGCCGCGGTCGCGGGGTTTGTTCCGTGAGCGGAATCCGGGATCAGCACGATCTGCCTGGGATCCTGCCTCTCGCGGTGGTACGCTGCGATCAGAGAGATGCCGACGAATTCACCCTGCGCTCCGGCAGCCGGTTGAAACGTAAAGCCGTCCATTCCCGTTACGGCGGCCAATATCCCGTCCATTTCCCACAGTACGCGTAACGCCGCCTGGGAGGAAACTGCATCCGCGAGGGGGTGCAATCCCGCGAAATCGGGCAGACGCGCGGCGCGTTCGTGTATTTTGGGATTGTACTTCATCGTACACGAACCCAGCGGATAGAACGCGGTGTCAATGCTGAAGTTCATGGTCGATAGATTCACGTAATGCCGTACCAGTTCCAGTTCGCTGACTTCAGGCAGCGCGGGCGCGTCTTTCCGATACATTTCGTCCGGTATGGGTACAACCGGATCGCCCGCATCCGGGAACGTCGCACAACGCCGCCCCGATTCACCGCGTTCAAATATCAGAAGATCCCGATCCATCAGAGTTCTCTCCAGGCCTCAACCAGTCGCGCGACGTCCGCTTCCGTCTTGGTTTCGGTGACGCATGTCAAGACGCACCGCTCCAATTCGGGGAAGAACCGTCCCAGATCGATGCCGCCGGCGATCCCCATTTCCCGCAGCGACTGAAGCGCTTCACGGGCAGGACGGGTCGTTTCGATCACGAACTCGTTGAACGACGCGCCGGAGAACTTCAGGGATAGCCCATCGACGTCGCTCAGAGCGGACGCCGCTTCGTGACTGCGGTTCCAGTTCAGCGTTCCCACTTCCCGCAGGCCATTCGGACCCAGCGACGCAAGATAGACGGTCGCGGCTGTCGCGCACAGCGTCTGATTCGTGCAGATATTCGAGGTCGCCCGTTCCCGGCGAATATGCTGTTCGCGCGTTTGAAGCGTCATCACGAACCCCCGCCTCCCGTCCGCGTCGGTCGTCTGACCGACCACCCGCCCGGGCATCCGTCGAATATGCTGTTCGCGCGTGGCGAACATCCCCACGTAAGGCCCCCCGTAGGACATCGGCAGACCCAGCGGCTGACCGTCGCCCACGACAATGTCCGCTCCAAAGTCTCCCGGCGGCCGGATCACCCCCAACGAAATCGGATTCACCGCCGCGACATACGCGGTCTTGTGATTCTGCAACAGGCTTCCCAATGCTTCCAGCGGTTCCAGCACGCCCACGAAATTCGGATTCTGCACGACGACCGCGGCGGTGTCGTCGTTCAACGCCGACGCCACCCGTTCCAGGTCGATCGTTCCCGTATCCGTCCAGGGTATCTCGACCAAATCCAATCCGATGCCGTGTACATACGTCTCGACGACACGCCGGTAGAAGGGGTGCAGGCTGCGCGGCAGCAGCACCCGGCCGCCGTCGTTGATCCTCACCGCCATCATCACCGCCTCGGCAAGGGCGGAGGCGCCGTCGTACATGGAGGCATTGGCCACCTCCATGCCGGTCAATTCGCAGACCATGGTCTGAAATTCGAAAATCGCCCGCAACGTACCCTGGCTCACCTCCGCCTGATACGGTGTATAGGCCGTGTAGAACTCGCTGCGCGAAATCATCGCATCCACGACGCTGGGCGTAAAGTGCTCGTAGGCGCCCCCGCCCACGAACGAAAGCGCGGGCGTCTGCTCCCGCGCCGATCGGGCGAGATCCTGCACCAGGCCCAGCGCCTCCATTTCGCTGATCCCGGCGGGCAGGTCCAGGGACCGCAGCCGAAGGGTTTCCGGGACGGGATCGAACAGCGCCGACGTCGAATCGATCCCGATCGTTTCCAGCATTTTCTGTATATCTTGATCCGTATGCGGAGTGTAATTCACGGACAGGACCTCGAATATTGAAACGGTTCGGGGATTTCTACCTCTTCCGATACGTATAATCCAAAGCGTCTCCGGGTTGCCACCCCAGAATCCGCTTTGCTTTCTCGTTTGAAAACTGCCCGTGCGGGCGATCGCTGAAGATATTGAACGCCTCGCATCGAGACGGCAATACGTCCAGCTCAATGGTCAATCCGGACACGAACGCCGCGGCCGCGTCGCGCCACGATACCAGAAACGACCAGTCCCGGGCCGGCTCGGCCGACGCGTCGTGATCCCGGAAGATGTAGAACAGATAACACAACACGTAGACGTCGCTCTGCAACGTAAAGATCCGGCAGATTTCCTGGCCCAGCCCCTTTGACAGCGCATACAGATTCGTACCGGGCTTCGGCGGCACGTCCGGGCCGATTCCATAGTCCCACGCCTCATAGGGCTCGCCCTGTACCGTAAAATGCGGCCCCGTGTTGATGACGCGCCGGATTCCGTTCCCGACCGCCGCGCGCATGACGTTGTAGCACCCCAGGGTGTTCACGTCGAACGCGGTTTTCCGATGCGGACGCAGGACCGACAGGTTGACGATCGCGTCCATCCCCTCGGCAGCCCGCATCACGGCATCCGGATCCGCCACGTCCACGGGCATCATCTCGTGGGGCGTTTCGAACGGCTCGAGATCGGTGACTCGCAGGGCCACGCGCCCTTCAAGCGCCTTCACGACGTGCGGCCCCAGCATCCCGTTGCCGCCGTAAATCACGACTTTCATAACTGTCTCCCGCGTCGGCCGGGTCGGATTCCCCGGGATTTTTAATGTAAGTGTACTCCAGTCCGTCCCGGGGTTGCCATCCCAGGACCCGCCCGGCCTTCCCGTTTGTAAAATGCCCGTGCGGTCGATCGCCGAGAATATCGAACACCTCGCACCGCGACGGCAGACGCTCCAGCGGGATCTTCAGTCCCGGCAGGAACGCGGCCGCCGCATCCCGCCACGTCACGACAAAGGACCGGTCATGAACCGGCTGCGAAGACGCATCGTGATCGCGAAAACTCCAGAAGAGGTAGCACAATACGTACACGTCGTAATTCGACGCGAATATCCGGCAGACTTCCTGGCCCAGGCCCTTGGACAACGCATACAGGTTCGTACCGGGCCTCGGGGGGATGTCCGGACCGATGTGATAGTCCCAGTCCACGTAGGATGGGCCCTGCAGGGTATAGTGGGGCCCCGTGTTGATGACGCGCCGGATCCCGTGCCCGACCGCCGCGCGCATGACGTTGTAGCACCCCAGGGTGTTCACGTCGAACGCGACCTTTCGATGCGGTCTGAGGACCGACAGGTTGATGATCGCGTCCATCCGCTCGGCAGCCCGCATCACGGCGTCCGGGTCCGCAACGTCCACGGGCATCATCTCGTGGGGCGTTTCGAACGGATCCAGATCGGTGATCCGCAGGGCCGCGTGACCCTCCAGGGCCTTTACCACGTGGGGTCCCAGCATGCCGTTGCCGCCGTAGATAACGACTTTCATAGCTGTCTCCACAGCCAGTCCGATCTGACCGGCTGATGTCCTGTCCCTGATATCAGTTGCCTAAATACCCAGCGCGTTTTTGGCCTGGTTAATTGGAAACCTGGCGTTCTCCTTCTCCGACTGCACGTGCAGGACCCGCCACATGGGCCCGTCTTTCTCAAGCGCCCCGTTAATGGCACGGACCGCGTCGCCAACGGTCAACGCCGTGTCGCCTTCGCCTCCCACGTCGCCGAACCGCAAACACGTCACGCGCACCGAATGTTCCCGCGCAAATTCCCGGCACGTGAATTCACCCAGGTACTTCCCCAAAGGCGCCGCGTCCGTCGACGGCCTCGGCGCCCACTGCTCCGTCACGTTCCAGTTCGGATCGCAAGTCTCGAAAAGGCTCAGCGAACTGAGGTAGACCACGTGGCGGACGTTTTTCTCCCGTGCGGCAACCATCAGATTGTACGTGCAACGCGTCTGGAAGTCGATCTCGCGCTCGTCACTCCTCCGATCATCGGGCAGCTCCGCGACGTGCACGATCGCATCCATCCCGTCCACCAGGGACTCCGCCTCGCCGTCGTGGCCCAACTCACAACGGACAAAGGCGACATCCGTCTCCACGTCCTCGAGGTCCGTCAACGTCACCTCGTGCTCCCGCGACAGGTCCTCCGCCAGGGCCCGAGCAAGCGCCGTCCCCGCCGATGTAATCAGTACTTTCATGAATCATACTCCTGTATTTGGAAATTCAATCTTGCCGTGTGCAGGGATACCTATTTCGCCAATTAAGGCAGGCAGTTCGGCCGTAACGGCCGCATTCCACTCCCATGCAAATCGCGAGCTACACGGCAACCACGCGTCTTTGTCCCTCGCCGCTATCTGACGGAATGATACGGATCTCAATATCGCGATTCAGGCGAGTTAGAAATGTCATTAACCGCTCAACGCTGTAATGATTGAATTTTCCCCTCTTCAGCCGGGATATTTCAGGCTGTTTCACCCCAAGGATTTCCGCCGCCTCAGCCTGGGTCAGATTCCGTTTTCCGATTATCTGAAAGACCTCAAAACCGAGTGTTGCCTTGAGAAACAACTCTTCCGCGTCTGGTAAGTCCAGATCCTGAAACACGTTTCCTGAACTTTTCTCGATCTTGATCCTATCGCTCATAGTCCGCCTCCAGCTCCAGCGCCTTTCTCAGGCGTCGTCTGATCAGATCGACCTCTCTCAAGGGAGTCCTGGCTCCACGTGTTGATTTTTTCTGAAAACAATGCAATACATAAACCCTCGCGCCAATCTTTACTGCGTAGACCGCGCGAAAAGCGTCCGTTTTATGATCCGCCCGAATCTCAAAGACGCCTGAGCCGACGCCCTTAAATGGTTTGGCCGCGGGAGACATGCTGCCCGCCTGCGCGATAAACAGAGCGTCACCGATATCCTTCTGAACCTGCGCCGGAAACTCCTTCAGCCTGGTTCTGGAGTCTCCAATCCAAAAGACCGTCCTCAAATTTCCTCGAGCACGAGACATTAAATATTATAACCAAATGGATATAAATTGTCAAGCGATGCGTAAATTGCACGGTCCAGGCGGCCCGTGCATCAGAGACGAGAGGTGCCCGGCCGAACAAACAGAATCCGGACGTTCGATCGGGCATCGCGGGTTCAAAGGTACTGATAATACGTTACCTGGGGCTGCGCAATGTTGAATCCCACTTTCTCGTAGGCACGGCGGGCGGGGGCGTGGCCCTCGTCCAACCCGGTCCCCACGGCGGCGAACCGAAGGCCTTCAGATCGAAAAAGGTCCAATGCGTACCGATACATCGCCGTACCGATCCCCTTTCCCTGTATTTCGAGGGCCACCGCGTTGTTCGTGATTCTACCCAGCGACTTCCCCCGATCGATCGAAAACGTCAGAAACGCGACCACCCTCGCCGTCTCCACCCTCTCAATAACCCGGAACCAGTCGGGATGTCGATTCCAGTGCCCGTGCACCGCAGCCGTCTTCTCCGCCTCCCAGTTCTCACACAACACGGCGTGCATTTCCCGGCCCATGATTCCGGCGGTACTGTCGTGAATCCGCTGCCACGCCTGCCTGGCGATCTCGCCCACCCGATCCAGGTCTGCCGGACCTGCGTGTCGGATTTGAAACCCCGGGGCGAGTTCGGCGTTCGGACGGCTCATCAGACCTCCTGGCGGTCCTTGATTTCCCTGCGGAAAATTCCGCTCGTCTCCACTGGACAAATACACGGCATTCCGGAGCCGGCCTCGCCGTTCCTCAAATACAAAGGCGTTGACTTTCACCGGCGAGGCGATATCTTGAAATCGATTCCAATATCCCGTAACGTACGAAAGGAGCGCTTCACATGAAACTGGGAATTGTCACGTATCAGATCGCGAAAGACTGGGATGTACCAACATTGATCGATATGTGCCGAACAACGGGACTCCAGGGCGTCGAACTTCGCACCACCCACGCCCACGGCGTGGAACCCGACCTCGCGCCGGACGAACGTGCCGCTGTCAAAGGCCGGTTCGAAGACGCGGGCATTGATATCGTCGGACTCGGAAGCGTCTACGAATACCACGCCCCGGATCCCGAAACCGTGCGTCAGAACATCGACGGTACCATTGAATATGCGAGACTCGCCGCCGACCTGGGTTGCCCGGGCGTTAAGGTGCGTCCAAACGGATTGCAGACGGACAGAGGCGTTCCTGAAGAGCGGACACTCGAGCAGATCGGGCTGGCCTTAAGAGAATGCGGAGAGGCCGCCGAGGGTCTGGGTGTTCAGATCCGGGTTGAAGTCCACGGTCGGGACACCTGCGAACCCCGGCGCATGCGCCGCATTATGGACCATGCCGACCACGAGAACGTCTGGATCTGCTGGAACTCGAACCCCCAGGACATCGTCGACGGTTCGGTCAGGGCGGGTTTCAACCTCCTGAAACACCGGCTCGGGCTCGTGCACATCAACGAACTGCACAAGTCCGAATACCCGTGGCGGGAACTCTTCGGTCTCCTGAAAGCCGAAGGCTACGACGGATACACGCTCGCGGAAATCCCCGACAGCCCGGAACCCGAACGCCTGTTGCGCTACTATCGGGCGCTCTGGCAGGCACTGATGGCCTGATCCGGCGTACTGCATCGAACTGCACAGGTGCGTGGCGGTACCATGCGTATTGAAGTTCGTGCCACGGAACTTCCACATTCATGCCCAAACCTCCCCCGTTTTCAGCCCGAAGTTGATGCGGTTGTCATTCAGAATTGATGCCGCACGTCCTGGCGAAACATCGACTACTGACCCATCCGACTTAGTCAGCGTCCATGCTTCTGTGGTCAGGTTTCGCAGGCCGAAAAGATTTCGAACTTGTGAATTCTGAACGACTTCCGCGATCGGCGTGTCGTCATCTCGGGCCTGACCGACGTGGTAGCCGAACAGTCGGGTGGTGCGATTGAGCAGGATGATTTCGTCGTCAATTTTGATGCGCGGTGGGAGTACCAGCGGCTTCTTGCATGACCAGCAGCGCTTGCCGCCAGCGGGCGCAGCGACCGCAGGCTCATAGAAATTCTCGGCGCCGCATCCGCACCGCCAGATGCTGTTGATGGCACTGGCAAGAGCCTTCCGCCACTCCGACTCACGCACGCGCCTGGGCGGATAGCGCAATCCGTCCGTGAACGATCGCCGGAACAAATCGGCCAGAAATCCCGGGTACATGTCGCGAAAAGCGATGGGGTTGTCGTGAATCCCGGGAACAGGACGGTTGGAATCGTCCTTCGTATCCCAGATGTAGAGCGGATTAGATCCGTATAGTCGCTCGTAGGCAGGCACATCAAGACAGCGTATGTTCGCTTCAAGTTGACCGTCGAGGGGATGACCGCCGTACAAAAGAAAAAACAGAAGTACCGCCAGCGAGTAGAGATCGGTATCGGCAGACGGAGCTTGCTCTCGACGAACCACCTCTGGGGCCATAAAACGCTGGGTACCCATCACACTGCCCGTTTCGGCGCCCGTAATGTCAACGTTGTCGTTGTCACAAATGCGGATATCGCCGGTCTTCGGATCAAAGAACACATTGGTAAAGGAAATGTCCCGATAGCAGAGGCCGTGGCTGTGGAGGCGGAGAAAGCCATCCGCGAGTTTTCTGCCAGCCGTGAGCAATGCACGCATTGATGGGTGGATCCGCCGTGCCATGAAATCTTCCACGCCCCGGAAGTTGGGCTCTCGAAGGGCCATGATGTAGCCGTACCGTTCTGACTGGATATCTTTTACCATCGCCATCGGCCACAGGAAGTGCGGTGCAGGCGAGCCTTTTTCAACCAACCGCTCAAGTACCGCTTTTTGTTCCACGGTAGACGTATTCCGGTGATATATCTTCACCGCGACGGCCTCTCCGCCGTCAGTGGCTTTCCAGACCTCGCCTTGTCCCCCCTGACCGAGCAGGCTATTGGCAGTGATGCGCGTTCCGTCTGTAATTTTCAGTAGTTCTGGCTTTCGCATTTGCGACTTCTCCATCATTTCAAGATTGCTTTAGCCTTTACTGTTCCCACAACCCTGCAGAGGGCATCTCGGATCCATCGTACGATCCAGTTGTTCGATGTTGCCTCCAGATTCCCCGACGACGACTCGTCTGATTCCATCTCCGCTGGCCTCTCCATCGAAGTCCGATTCGGCTCATTTTGCGGCGAATTTTCCGACGATATTGTGGAAGAACCCGCAACAGTCTGGCTCGTTGATGGCGGCCAGTATATTAGCGCAAGGCCGATGTCGTCACCAGCTCCCTGAGCGGTGGTCTGCTCAAGGAAACCCCGCAAGTTCAAGGCGGAGACCCCATTCTTGCGTATAAGGTTGAGATAATCGGGGCCAATCTGCCTGAACGCGGCGTCCGTCGGGTATGATTTGCTGTATCCATCGGTCGAAAGCACGAGGAGTGTCTCTCCAACAGGTGCACGTAGGGCGCGCATACGAAGCGAGTACTCTGCCTCCGGAAGACACAGACTGGATGTTTCGTCGGCGAACACCGCAGGGTCGGCCGGTAGCAGGACTTCGGGTTTTCCATCCTTGGCGACGAGCAGAACATCGCCGTCTCCCAGTTGTCCAACCAACAGGAAGTCCGGCGTGGCTAAGGCGACTATGAGTGTCGATCCATAATCCGAGAGCGGCGATTCGTCGTCGCCAGCCTTGGCGCGTACTTGCGCTTTCCATTCCCGGACGATATGCATGCGGAGGGGATGTTCGGCGCACTTCCGTACCTGCGTCAAATCTGAAGCGCATTCACCGAGATCCTCGGCGAACCGTACGAGCGAGGTAAGCGCCACCTGGACTGCGAGTCGGGCACCGACGTCGGCGTGTTTGCTCGTGCCATGGCCGTCAGCGACAGCCGCGACTACGGAGTCGGCGACCGCACAGACCCTCACCTCATCCTGGCAGGGTTTACCGGACCGCATGTGGTTCGCACCGATGACACGCTCAAAGGCGAATGCGGGTCGTCGGCCGGTTTCTCGACTACCAGACGTCATTGGCGTCTGCCAGGTCTGGCGCCGGAGGCGGAGGCAACGGCACATTGACGCCGGCGGGAGCAGCCGACGTCTGGCTCGCTGGAGCGGACGCGGCCTGCAACACTGCGGTGGACGCCCAACGGATATAATTGACCAGATCTTCTGCGTTGTCGGCCTGCAACGGTTGAATCTCTGCGTGACCGATGAAACGCTGGAGGACATTGTTATCCGCATCGCCAATTGCGATTGCAAGACGCACGGCCTTCTTGCCCCAGGGTTCGGCCATCAATGCTTCTAGCCCTTCATTGAAGTTATCCGTAGGTTGTCCGTCACTGATAAGCACCAGAACGGGAGGCAACGCACGCTCAGGCATCGGCGGCGTCTTGAGCGCGTCATCTGTGACCAGAGACAGGGCACGCCCCATAGAGGTCATGCCATTGGCCGAAAGGTCAGTCCACTCAAACTCATCAACCGCTGTCGGCTGTGAAACGTGCCACTGGGCGCCGGATGAAAACTTGATCGCCCGCACAAGGACCTCCGCGTTCGGATTGCCGTGTGCGACCTCTCGCATATGCGGGATGGCCTCCCGGATCGCTTGATTGAGTGCTTGAATCTTGCGGCCCGCCATTGAGGACGAGCAATCCGCGATGAAGATGAAATGGAGGGGCCTGTTTGCGATCGGTCCGCCCGGGAGTTTGTGCTCCATTGACTCTTCTTGTTCCATAGATTCTCCTCCGTGTTGAAGTTGCTTTGACCTGTTACGCCTATGAAGGGTTGACGACAGCCACGAGTTCGGCCTGAAGTCGTTCCGCGACGGGCTTCGCTGGCTCGAGTTGATCCCAGGTGCGGATGGCGAGGAAGCGCTCTCCGCGAAATTCGTAGAGTTCCCCTATCTCTGGAGGCGCCTCGGACGGGATCGGCGGATGCAAACTCACTTCGCATGTTGACGGGGCCGGAAGTCGCTGCGGCCTATCGAAACGGAATTCCTCCGATGCGACACGGTTGAAATTTTCAATCTCCCTGGAAAGGCGGGTAGCATCGGCCTGAAGGTCGGCAATCGCCTTCTTCGCCTCGGTCAAGCGAGCAGATACATCGTCGAGTTCGGACAGGGGAGGCAACCAATCTGATAGGCTCTCTCGGTCCTGCTTGTTGCGGGCGACCATCCGTTCTGCGTCCCTCACGCGCTTATACGCTCTCTTTCGTGGTCCCTTGGACCGCTGGCCCTTATGCTCTCTCTTGAGAGACTTCCAGAGTGTGTGCGATTCCTCCAGCTTTGCCTCAAGATCAGCCCGCTGCTTGTCCAAAAAAGCCTTCCGCTCCTGGCGTTTGGTTGCCACAACGTTGTCAAGAGTAGCCTGCCCTTCCCGTCGTCTATCCCCCGCCGCGCCCTGGGCTTCCTCGTTTGCCGCTAGCTTCTGTCGTGCCTCACCCAACTTGGCGTTGGCGTCATTGACACGCTGTTCCCATACGCCTCGCTGATCTTCCCTCGCCTTGGCATCCTCTGCATCCTGCTGCTGATTAAAGGCGTTACGCCGCATCCCATCCACGCGACCGACGATCCGGACGAGGCGTTCCATGCGCTCCTCGGCTTGATCCGATATCCCGCTTGGACGCGACTCACCGATTTCGTCAAGTTCGTCTCTGAGTTGCTCTCGTTCCGAGGCCAGGTTCCAATCCCGAGACGGGAGCCATTGGCGAAGTTTGTTCAACAGCCCTTCTTGACTTTCAAGTTCGTTAAGCTCGTGGCGGAGAGTAACCACCGTGCGTGACGCCCACTCATCCACTGCTGTCCAGCTACGTACGATCTCGGCAGTGTGGGCGTCCGGCGGCAAGGCAGCCGGTACTCGCTGCCATCGGATGGTCGCTTCCAGGGCGAGAGGTGGAATATCTGGTAAGCGAGCGGGCCGAAGAGAGTCGAAACTCAGCAACGGCGCGTCCAAATCGCCGGCGTCCAACAGGACGGTCTGGACGACCTCGGCTGGCTGAGTCGCCCGGTCCAGCAACACTCTGCCTTTGACAGCGTCGAGCCGTCGATCAGGATGGAACTCCCAATCCGGTTGTTTCGCCATCTGGTCGAGAGCGTGGATGAGATTTATCGCCTCGCCACGGGGCCATTCGACCTGGAGTGCGATCGGTGCTTCCACGAGATCCATAACCATACGCTGATATGTAACCGTCGTCCTCGGAAGGCCGGTATCAACCCACAGGACCCGGTGGCCTCGTTGGCAGAGTGCCTTGGGAAGATCGAGATCTACTGGGCCATCTCTCCCGCCGTTTGCCCAGGCGCCAGTGGGAGGAACAAACAGCACTCGGGCACGTCCGGGGTCTACCGCCAACGGTGAAATCCTGATTTCGGCATCGGGAACCGGATCGTCGATATTTCCGTCCAGTCGGAGCCGGCCAGCCGCGAGCGAGACGTCGGTTCCGGGAGGGTCAAATGGTGCTGCCAGCGGCTCTTGGAAGGAGACTTCACCACTGATGTCCGGCAGGGCTTCGCGCTCTGCATGGAACCAGAACAGCACTCGAAATGCCTCAAACAGTGACCGTGCCAAGGCTCCCTCGACGGGAATCACCCATCTTTGATGCTCTGCGGTCGGCCCTACGACAAGTCGTCCTTCGCGTCCCTTATCAACGACGAGCCAGTCCGCAGGTGTGCGAGGACCCAAGCGCGTGAGGACCCGGTCACCCATACCCGCCGTTCTTTGAACCATTGCAGTATCGGCCTCAAGAGCACGGTCCCCATAGATATAAAGTCGGCAGTGCACAGGAAGAGATTGTAAGACAGCGTTAAGCAATTTGTGCGAGGTTACTGTCGAACCTATCGCGAGGACTACGATGTGAGCATCCTTCACGAGCGGCTGCACGTCATTGAAGGCGTAGGAGGGGTTCAAGTCGGTCCACGGAAGGTCAATATTCGCACCATTGCCCTGTTCCCAGAGCGGAAGCTCTTTCTCCCTCCGGTCAATCCGTTCCTCGTGTACTTCGGATTGAATCGGCCCGCTACGCATCATGCCTCCATTCCCAAATCGGCACCCGCGGAGAGCAGCCATCTCGTCCGGGCGGCGAGGAGTCGACCATTCACCTCAGAGAGTACTGACGGATCGGGCGCATCTCCAGCCCATTTTGCCAGTGGGGTATCTTCGATAATGTCTGACCACTCCGACTGATAGGCATCGGGATCCATATATATGTCCTCAGCCTCGGCTTGAGCAACGAGAATAGCTGTTGCCCAGGTGCGAGCGTCACCCTTTGTTGCCGGGCCGACCGGTATGTCTCGGACCTCGACCGTATCGAACGGGCCGAAATCTCTGACCTGCTTATTCTTGTAACTCCTGGATCGAAGGAATGACTCGCGTCCGCCCTGCCCGACCTTTCCGTCATACGCTATGGCGAGGCGACCCACTTGCTCGTCCCATTGCGGTTCCCAGTCTGCGCAGAAATCGACCAACTTGCTCGGCTCCACCGACTCAGGTGAGGATCGGAACTTGCCGCGCCGCCCCCAGTCTCCGCTCACTTGCCCTTCAATCGTCCACTTGTTGCTTCCCGATCCAAGGTCTATATCCCACTGCAAATTCCCTGTGGTCATCTCTTCGACGCGGCAAACCGGACTTTGGCCTCTTTGTGCCGGGAACTTCGCAATGTTGAATCGCTTATCTTGGAAAATCGACGTGAATACCCGGTTGTGATTGGGTGAGAACCACGACGGAAGCTGCTCGTGGTTGCTGTAGTCGCGATCCCTCCTATCGCCAGGGGTGCGTTTGAAATCAAGGACATAACTTTCAAAGAGCGGATGGAATGCCACGAGCAGACGATATACGCCCTGCTCCCGGGCAGGCGCCTCGCCCGACGACGCACAACGGCGTCCGAGAGCAGTCAGTACTCCGTTTCGATCAACAAGCTGAATATAGCGTAAGTGGCGCAACAGGTTTGCCCTTGCCCGACGCGACAGTCCCGGCAGGACAGTCTCAAACACGTCCTCTTCGAGAGCGCCATGGCCCCGAGCGGCGACGCATAAGACCTGAAGATCCGGTCTCTTTTCCCAGACGGCGAGTTCTGCAAACACCGCAATGTTCCGGATCTCAACTTCTGCTTCGAGGCGGGCATTCATCGCACACTTCCAAGCTCAAATAACGGTGTAGCATCTGCAAGCGCATTGAGTTCTTCGGATGGGCAATCCTCGGCGAAGTACTTCCGATGACCAAAGACGACGAGCAAGAACCGGGCTCGGGTGATCCCCACGTTGAGCCGATTGGGGCTGTCCATGTGACCGGGCCGAGAGGTGTTCCTGAGACTCAGCAACACAAAGTCAGCTTCTCGACCCTGGAATCGGTCAACTGTCGCGCAAGCAATCGTCGTGTTGGGAAGCGCGAAACGCGTCTCCGCACGTGCCTTTCCGGTGAGTTGTCGGAGCATGTTTCGCGTACCCAGTTCCTGCCGGTTATAGAACGAGAGACAGGCTACCGTCCAGTACTTGCCATCGGTTCTCTGGTGAGATTCGGCGTAATCCCGCCAGGCCACCAACCAACGACGCATGGCTTCGATCTCGGCCTGGTTGATACCGCGCTCATCATGGCCGCGTACGTCTGTCCACACTCGTCGTGCCGGCGCCCTGAGCGCGAAGGACCAACCGTCTCGTTTGTCGCGTTCGTCAAGGGTATTTGCGTCTCTTAATGCTACTCCCTCGTAGAATTGGTCTCGAGGTAATCTCGAAATGTCCGGATGCATTCGGTGTTGAAATTCAAGTATTACTGCCCGCTCCTTCCATACGTCCTGCGGAATCGCCTCGGTGAGCGCGCTCCGGCAGCGGACGCGACGGTCGCTCCTGCCTATCCGGAAAGACTCAATCGCGCTGCGTACCCCTACGTCGCGGATTGCGTCAATGGCTTGAGGGACCCATTTAGAGTAAGGATCCACAGCTGGCATAAGGCTATCAATCTCGTCCTGTCGTCGTTCACGCTGTCCATCGTCTCGAGCACAGGCAAGCTGATGAACCCTTCCAAGCCGCCACGATACCTGCTTGGCCCAGGATTCCTCGCGCAGGAAATCCCGCTGGCGACTGGCCAACTCACGAGCCGCGCGGAATTGACGCCTCTGCTCCCAAATGGGTTTCGAAAAACTGCCGCGGCGGTCAAGCCATCTTGCGAATTGGAACGCACGGGCTGAATCTAGATCCCAGTCGCGCAGTGCAAGTCCATCCGGCGGCAGATAAGGCGCAACGCGATCTCGCAATTCAGGTGGAAATAGTATCCAGTCGGCTGCCAGTAAATGCAGCGCTACGGGTTGTCCGGCCTCAATATCTGTAATGGACACTTCATTGTCCGTGGGATTGCCTTGGACAACGCGCACGATCTCAGGCATGCGGTCGCTGTGCGTTACCCGAACCTCGATTTCCGCGCACAGCGCGTTGAGTACGTCGTCTCCCTCTTCGATCAACCATCTGACCCTTCTAAACCCGGCCTCCGGGCGCTGCAGCCGGAACAGGATCAGCAACGCCACCTGGTGGGCGTCGGAGAGTTTTGCTTCGTTTTCATCGCTGACCTCGGCAATGCTGGCTTCAAGATCCTTGGGTTCTGAAAAAGGCGGAAGTTGTCGCACGTCGCCGACCACAATCCACTTGCTGGCAAGCTGGGCGGGGACCAGAAACTCCTGGAACGTCGTCTTGCTCGCTTCATCAATGATCAGGACGTCAAAGTAAGGCCAACGCGGCCCTGTATCGTTCTCGCGCCTATGGCTTAACCGACGTATGTAGGGGTGCGCAAGGATACCCGTGGATGTGCCACAGGTGAGATTTACGGAAGAAAGAATGGTCGCTTCTGCGACCCGCTCCAAGTTGAAATCGTCGTCCCGGTCCGCGAAGACTCCGGCAGAACGCCAGGTTTCCGTCAATGCCGCGATTCGTTCATCGATCTGCACGTCGCGGATGGTTTGGTCCACCCGGTCCGCAAGCCCGATACGGACCGCCTCGACTTGCTCAAATTTGCCGACGAGGCGCTCCAGCACATTGTCCACGGCCACGTGTGTCGTGGAGCAGAGCAACACATTTAATCCCTGGTCGATGAACTGAAGCACCAATTCACAGATGGCGTGCGTCTTGCCCGATCCGGGCGGTCCTTCGAGAAACGCGAAGTCCGGTGTGCCAAGGGCTTTTTCTACGAACTCCCGTTGTTGGATAGTTCCCGACCAATGCTCGTCGCCAAGCAAATACCAGCGGGAAACGGACTCTGGTTGGCACCTCGGCCAACGAACCCTGTTGGGCGCTTCGCAAAGTCTGAGTAGGGCTTGATGGTGGGGTAGCGGGCTATCCCTTAGGCTAAATATCGCCTGCCGCTGGCGTTGTAGGTTCGAAATGCTGGAAGGGATGAATAATGTCGATTCCTCGGCCGGGAGCCGCTCTAACTCCAGCTGGTAGTTGTCGCGACGGAAATTAAATACCTCGAAGGCGTCATTGCGGTTGTTACCCCGTCTCGTGCGGACCTCGCGAACGCCCTCTTCCATATAGGCCGTTCGGATGTCCAGTGCCGCCTCGCTATCCACTTCTTCAGGGGGAAGGAGTTGAATCCAGACCCCGCGCCGTCGCCGGTTACCCCCCTCGTCTTCCGACCAGGCCCATCGGACACCGTTGTCGGCGATGAAAAAGCCTTGATCTGGCAGTTTCTCCAGCGTCAGGTCTCGTTGACCGTTCCAGGGAATCTTCTCCCTGCCGACACGGAGACACGTGGCGCCCTCATGAGGGTCGGCCACCTGATGGGGTAGTTCGGCGCCATGCTTGTCTTCAAGGACAACATGGTCACAGCCTTTAATGACCAGGAAAATACGGTCAGCTTGTTCCGGGCGTTGGTACAGATGTGCGACCGTGCCGTCGCGACGCCGTGCGACCAACGTATCTGGCCAGATCGGATCTGTGGGAGTTAATGTGCAGGGACTGCCTTTCCAGAACACCTGTTCATCGGGATCCACCTCACTGTCAAGCACGAGGAGCAAACCGCTGGGGACTCGCTCAACGCGCTTGGGGACTATCGGACGGTACTGTTCGCCGACGAACAACGGCATGTCCGGCACGTCGTCTGACCAACCTTCAAGGCGATACCAGAAGCCCTCTGCCTCCATGACCAGGAGCGAATCCATAGGGGTGAGCCGCAACGGATACTCACGCGGGACAGGCTCCCACCGCACTGACCTCGACTCGCGCTTCCTGGCGGCATCAAGCGCAGACTTCAGGTATGCAGTGTAGGGCCACAGGCTACCGTGAGCCTGGTTTGCCACGGCACGGGCGCGCTTCGGATGAACGCAGGCGGTGAAGTAAAGCGGTTTCATTCTTCTCAGGCTTCCAAGCGGCGTACTTTCATCCCATTAAGGAGCGATTCATGGATCATCTCGTCTTTCCTGAACCGGGCAATGAACCACTGTGATAGGTCCCATCGATTCGAAGGGGGAGACACCCGCGCTCCTAGGCGTCGCAAAACGCGACGGTCGACCCCGAACCTGCGTCTAATCTCCGGCGATCAATATCCGGCAATAGAATTCCATCGCCTTCCTGATCCGGCAATTTGCCAAATGCATCCAGAGTGGATGCCAGTACCGCGGAGCGCAGCAATCCCCTGAAGGTCTCCGCGATGCCTGAACAACACAACTCCAGGCAGCCATGGCGGCATAGCCACCGGATCTGCTCGAAATCTTGCCGGAACTTGAACGAAGCGACAGGGACGGCCGGTTGGACTTCATCTCGGCGTGTCGATATGGCGGACGAGAATACCGGACCGCGCCGGAATGCCGTCGAACGGTTAAAAACTGCCGAGAGCGGCGCGTGTTACCGTCCCGGCAATCGGAGTTTCCCTACAGGCCCGGCACCCGGTAGCTCCAGACTTCGGAACTGTGGGTGAAATAGAGCCGGCGCTTGTGGATCACGATTCCCGCGTTCGCGTTCACGGGGGGTGTTCCCAGCAGTTTGTGTTCGAACGTGCCCGGCTCGATACGTACAATCGCGTTGCGGAACAGCGCATAGATCCTGTCGTCAGGTCCCGTCGCCAGGATCCTGGGGGCCTGCTGTCCAGCCAGAGCGCCATAAGGCAGTTTCTTCTCGAAGTGGACGATCTCCCGAGATTCGGGATCGAACACGAAAAACGCGGATCCCGAGGCCAGCCCGTAGATCAGGCCGTCCGGCCCCAGGATCACGTCGGTGATTTGCGCGGCGCCAGGCACAACCGCTTCGCGATACAGTACTCGTTTTTCTTCCAGATCCAGAACATAGAGTTCCGCCTGCTTCGCGTGCGCCTCCCCTCCCGTGCCGGGGCTGATCGTGGTGCCCGCGACGATTTTCCCGTCGGGCAACGCCGCGAGCGAGACCGTGCTGTGTTCGGGAAGCAGATCCTCGTGCGTCAGCAGCTCGTGGCTCTCCGTTTCAGTATCCCAGATCAGCATCCCCCCGCCCGTCAGTCCGTACCCGGGCGTTCCCGTCATGACAAGCCGCCGTCCGTCCGGATGGGCCAGCAACGCGTGGGGCCGGATAATCGTGGGACTTACGGATATCAGGTCCCGTGGATTCGGATCCACCGTCCCCCGATCGTCCCACGGCCGGGACGGATCGTATTCCCAGAGCCTGCCGCCCGCATACTCCCCGCAATAGACATTATCACCCTGAACTGCCAGCGCGTTCAGGTGTCCGACAAGGTCCCATAGACCGCGGTGGACGAACGTGTCCGCCTGCGTATCGTATGTATAGAACCGGAGCGGATGTCCAGTGGATCCGTGGATCCTGCCGTCCGGACCTTCCGCGATCGAGAGGATGGGGGATCCGGCCGATTCATAGTCGATTTCCAGACGTCTTACCGTTCCCGCCTCGTTGATTTCGACGTACTTCTCCGGAAGGTTGATTTCATCCAGCGACCAGCCATCCGGGAAATTGTCCAGGACCGCCTCCTGTTCGCCGGCCAGAATCGGTCTCTCGGGTGCGGGAGCGTCCACCTGAGTTACCACCCCTTCAAACAGGGACCACCACGGTCCCTCACTATAGGACCTCCCGTACACTCTTCCGTCCTTCCCCCGGTACACCGTGGATGCGCCGTGCCGACGGTCGGTCTCGGGAATCAATGCGGCACGTTCGCCTGTTGCCGGATTGAATGAAACGATCTGCCCGCGCGTGGAACCTATGCCCACGTAGACCCACCCGGAACTGTCCACCGCGATCGTCCTCGGGTACTGCGGCCAACTCTCATCGTTCAGCGGGCCGTGGTTCTCCAGTTTTCCGCTGTCCGGAACATGACTCAGCAACTCGCAGTTGGGATACGCGGACGTCCAGACCCTGCCGTTATCGTCCTCTGTAAACGACATGGCGAATCTCGGCGGCGCATCCGACCAGAAAGTGAAGCGCCGCGTGTTCGCATCGAACTCCACGAATTTATCGAAGTATGAATAGAACCGGTTCCTCGTGGACAGCAGCACGGCGAAAGGCGTGGAGGCCATCCCGAACGGAGTCGGAACCTGATCCGTCCGTCCTGATGTGACGTCGATCACGAGAATCGAACCGCAGCCACGATGGTCCATCGGCCAGGCCAGAACGATCGGCCGCCCGTCTCCGTCCACAGTTGCCGCCACCCCTCTCGCGCGGGATACGGGCGCCGCCACGCCATGCCGCGCGAATCCGTCGCCGAAATCGCGAGTCCCCGCGCCTGCCGGTCGCCTGAATGCCAGCAATAGGGCCATTGACAACGTCGCAATTGCCAGGAATGCAGCGAGGCTCATGTCTGGAATTCCTCCTGGATCAATAGTATTGCAAACCGCCGGATTCACGGCTGCCAATATGCCGGGCCGGGCCGTGAAAGTCAAGCGGATGCGTTTTACGCCAGCAGTCCCGGCAGTCGGTTCTCCCGTCGGCGAATACAAAAAGCCGATCCGTAGTCGGATCGGCCAGCGGCATGCGACACCCAGCGCAATCTTGTCTTCGCGATCCTGCGCACCGGACGACAACATTCGGACGCAGACAGGCGCGCTTTGTCTTCGGCCCCAATGACTTGCCGTCGCCCGATGAGCGACTTATTCAATAGGACTGCTAACGATCATTGAACGCGGCAACGAAAATCAAAAAGTCCTGGAAGTCCACGACACCGTCATCATTGAGGTCGAATTTGGGATCGTCAGTACCAAAGGCATTTGCGAAACTCACAAAGTCGCTGAAATCGACCGTGCCGTCCCCATTGAAGTCTGACCGTTTACCTGTTGCAGTAGAAGTACCGTTGGTTTGTTCTTGTGCGTCGTCCTCATCGCCCTCGTTACCTTCGTCGCCGTCATCCTCGTCACTCTCGTCGCCCTCATCGTCTTCGTCCCCCTCATCGCCTTCATCGTTCTCGTCCCCCTCATCGTCTTCGTCCCCTTCGTCGCCGTCATCCTCGTCACTCTCGTCGCCCTCATCGTCTTCATCGCCCTCGTCCCCTTCGTCGCCGTCATCCTCGTCACTCTCGTCGCCCTCATCGTCCTCGTCGCCCTCATCGTCCTCGTCACCTTCATCGTCCTCGTCACCTTCATCGTCTTCGTCCCCCTCATCGCCTTCATCGTTCTCGTCCCCCTCATCGTCTTCGTCCCCTTCGTCGCCGTCATCCTCGTCACTCTCGTCGCCCTCATCGTCTTCATCGCCCTCGTCCCCTTCGTCGCCGTCATCCTCGTCACTCTCGTCGCCCTCATCGTCCTCGTCGCCCTCATCGTCCTCGTCACCTTCATCGTCCTCGTCACCTTCATCGTCCTCGTCACCTTCATCGTCCTCGTCACCTTCATCGTCCTCGTCACCTTCATCATTATCATCATCGTCGTCATCACTGGATGCACCGATACTGGAGCCTATCCGCGAGTCGATGCTTCTTTCGCTTCCAAGGAAGGGCGAGGTCTGGTCACCCGGCGGCGTATCTTGTTCACTCTGCCCGTAGAGTGACGAAGGACGCCCAAAGGTCAACAGGATCATTATGCACACGAGAGAAATATATCGCCGTAGATGTCTCATTTGTATCTCCATATCCTGCAAATGCAAATAACAGTAAAGCTACTTGCGCCTCTTCTGAGACAGGTTGAAGCTCACGATAATCCGATCGGCGTTCTTCCCCTTGGCCCTGGATCGATTCGGAGCCACGCTATGGTACAGCCAACTCGGGAAGATCAGCATCTTTCCGGCCACGGGTTTGTATTGGACCCTCGTCCAGCAGATTCGTGGGCGCCTGGTATCGGGGATAAATTCGGCAGGACTCATCAGGTTCTGGGTGCGTGGATCGATGAACTCGATTCGACCCGAGTTCCTGGGCGCCTGGACGTAGTAGACGCCGCTCCAGATGCAGCCGGGATGGATATGAGCCCGGTTCACGCCACCCGGTGGATTGATGATCGACCACATGGTGCCGATTTTTAGTTCGTATGACGTGTGATATCCCAGCTGGCGGCACATCATGGCCGATGCCTCGTCGACGTATTGAACCAACCCCTCAAAGGTGACGTCCCTGTGCAGCTTGACGTTGCTGTGCCAACTCCCCAACTCCGGGAAGTTCGACTTGGGCACGCCCTTTCCGTCGCGTTCTCGTTCGGCGTAGATCGCGTGTGTCAGGCGAGCGTTGAGAATCTCGCTGCCCGGAACTTCCAGAGAAAAAATGAGCGTTGGAAAGTAGCGCTGCATCTTGAGCGCGTCTTCGGACAGACGAGCCCCCTGGCCGCAGTCCGCGGCTTCACGGTTCGGCGCGTCGCGCGTCACATTATTTCCCCATATCCATGTTACTGATCCATTCTGGCTGACATTGCGGTTGCCGGTCAACTCAGACTGCTATCGGCTCTTAAATCAATAGCAGCATGAATATAACGATGTTGCCATTTAAATTCAACACGGAGGTCGGCGCCGACGTGACGTTGCCGCCAATACAAGAGACCAGGCATCTCAGGTCTGGTCTGAAGCGAACGAAGCGAAAAGGGCGACTCGAAGCCGACATTCCCCTTTGTTGAAAGTCGATCTGATTCGGCCGGCACGAAGGGATATTTCTGCAACGAAGGAGTCGGTGTGTTCTATCTGCAGCGATCCGTGGTCTGGGTTTGTGTTCCCAATATACGTACTATCAGCGCCCGCGCGACTGGATTTCCTTGTACCAGGTCAGTTCCACCTCGTCCAGGCCGTCGGTATGGTAAGCGTAGAGATGGACTCTGCCGAGGCTGGCGCCCAGGCGTGCGCAGAAGCGACAGGCCGCGATGTTGACGTTCTGGGTTTCGATCTTGAGCTGCTTGTATCCCCTCGGCCTCGCGCAAGCCTCGGCGCGATGAAAGAGCGGCTCGACGGCGCTCACGTCACATAACACAATCGCCACCGGACAATCTACAGATTGACACCAAAGAGCGCCGAATCCGCAATTTGCACGGGTCGAACGACGCTCGCTGGCTCTATCTGCACGACATCAGCTTCGCAGAAAACTGTTGATTCTTCTGAAAAACCGATTAAAATGAACTACGATAACCCCCATCAGATTTCCGCGAGCACGTTCCAATCAACGTCACGCCGACCGATCATTTTGTATTTCATTGAATGCTGTCGCATCAACCTTTGCTGAATTTACCCAAATGCCAAGACAGGGTGAGCCATGACCAGGCGAAGACTGCCCATCGGCATTCAGACCTTCAGCATAATCAGGGAAGAGAACTACTACTACGTTGATAAGACGGTCCACCTGCGGCGATTGATCGACGAGGGTACGCACTATTTTCTATCGCGTCCGCGTCGCTTTGGCAAAAGCCTGTTTCTGAACACGCTGAAGGAACTGTTCGAGGGCAATGAGCCGCTGTTCGAAGGACTGCACGTCCACGACCATTGGGACTGGTCCGTTCGCTATCCTGTCTTATGCCTTGACTTTGGCAGCGGCGATTTCAGTAAGCCGGAGTTCCTGCACAAAGAGGTGATGGCGCAGCTGGATGCCGTAGAAAAAGATACGGGTGTTGAAAGCCACTACGACACCGCTTCCGCACGCTTTCGTCATATCATCCGAATGCTGCACAGCCAGGCGGGACAGCGCGTTGTCGTTCTTGTTGATGAATACGACAAGCCGATTCTCGATGCCCTGGAGGCGCCGGAGACCGCGCGCGCCAACCGGGACTTTCTGCGCGGTCTGTATTCCACGATCAAGTCCTGTGACGCCCACGTCAAATTCACGTTCCTCACGGGCGTCAGCAAGTTCTCCAAAGTTCAGCTCTTTTCCGGACTCAACAATCTCACGGACATTACGATCGACCCACAGTATTCCGATCTATGCGGGTACACGGAAACGGACCTCGATACGGTATTCGCGCCGGAACTGCCCGGTCTGGACAGGGACGAGATCCGCGACTGGTACAACGGCTATAGCTGGCGAGGCGATGAGAAGGTCTATAACCCCTTCGATATCCTCCTGCTGTTCCGAAAGCGCAGCTTTGAAGCCTACTGGTTCGAGACCGGCACGCCGACGTTCCTCATCGAAACCCTGTTCAAACGCCGCGTCAGTTCCCTGAAACTCGACGACATGATCGGAAGCAGCGACTTGCTATCGACCTTCGACGTGGATGACATCGCGACAGAGGCCCTGCTGTTTCAAACCGGGTACCTGACCATTAGCGGTGAGGAGAACCTCGGCGGCAAGTCCTTCTATCGTCTGGGCTATCCCAACCGCGAGGTGCGCCAGAGCCTCAACGAGAGCCTGTTGGACTACCTGGTGAACGACTCGACGCAGCAGATGACGAACAGCGTGCAGCTCTACCGCTTGCTGGAAGCCAATGACTTCGTCGGTCTCAAGACCTTGTTCCACGCCTTTTTTGCCAGTATTCCCTATGACTGGTACACCAACAACGACGTCGCCAATTTTGAAGGCTACTACGCCAGTGTGTTCTATTCCTATTTCGCGGCATTGGGTCTCAATATCACTGTAGAGGACAGCAGCAGTCATGGACGTGCGGATATGGCCGTTCACTTCAACGAAAACGTCTTCCTGTTCGAGTTCAAAGTGGTGGAACTGGCGTCTGCGGGCGCGGCGATGGCGCAATTGCAGGATAGGGCATACGCGGACAAATACCGCGGCCTGAACCAGCCGATCCACCTGATCGGGGTCGAGTTCAGCAAGGATACCCGCAATATAACCGCGTTTGAAGTGGCCCGTGCGTGACCTGGGAAGTGGGGATGCGCACGACGAAAACAGGAAAAAACCGGACTTTCACCGTCGCGGTGGTTTCCTGACGCTGTGTCGTATCAGCAGTTGGAAGAAGAACCACGATACGTTCACTGTAATAGGTTCAGTGCCCGTTCTGGTTGGCTGATTGGAGGTCCCAATCACGACGATGGTTGCGCATTCAGTCTCAGTCCGCGCCCGGCCCATTGGAAACGACGTCGACGCGAAAGCGGCGCTTCACTTCGAACGCAATGGGCACACTGTCCGTATTCGGGCGGGACGTCGGCGATTCCCTCAACGATGCTGAAATCCACCGCATTCTCGATCTCCCGGCCTTCACTTCTGGCGTGCTGCCTTAGCTCAACCGGACGTCTTGACAAGTGGCTCGATGGTACTGACGTCGGTCGTGGCACGGGCTACGTCAAGGTCGTACATTCGCTGCAGATTCAGCCAGAAGTCGGGGGTCATTCCCAATGCCTTCCCAATTCGCAGCGCCGTATCCGCCGTGATGGACCTGCGGCAGTGGACGATATCGTGAATGCGTATCTGCGGCACGCCCATCGTCGTGGCCAGGCGGTATTTTGTGATGCCGAGTTCCTCTATGATCTCCGCCAGATGTTCTCCCGGGTGTATCGGTTCAGGCGCTGTCATAGGCACCCTCCTCAGTGGTAGTCGGTGACTTCGATTTCCATGGCGCCCCGGTCTGTCCAGACAAAACACACGCGCCACTGGTCATTGATGCGATGTAGGTGTTGTCGGTTCAAATATTCGAAAGGTAGGCATCCAGTTCTGTTTCCAAGTTTTCGGCTTCCTCCTTTGTGAGGTATGGGACCTTTATCGTGCGCGCCCAGAAGAATCTCTTTCCGGTAATTTCAGACACTTTTCGAAAATCCATTGCGCGGATTATCGGATCTCTTTCAGGTATTGGAGTGCTAAATTCCACGTGCCTAAACCACATATCCTCCGTATCACGTTTTTGGATGTCACCTCTCTTTACCCTACCTGCAGCAACGATACCGGTCCCTGTGTGGGAAAAGAAGACAATGTCGCCAGGATTAATGTATCCAACGAATCGCTTTGTGTCTCCCCAGGCGGCGACTCGGCTGTTTTCTATCATGTCCCAGATCGAATCTGGATTGTAGCTCCTGTTGGTATCGAATAACACTCCCTTAACGGAATTTGGATTTCGATGCTTGTCATATGGAAGTGCGAAAAATTCGAAATATTTCTCGTCGTTCAATTCATAAATTCTGTACGGAAGGAAGTCGATCGATATTCCCTGTCTCTTCCAATAGTCCGCCGCATTGATAAGGCTATCGTCTGCAGCGCTACCGATTACAATCAATCTCTGTCTGTTGTTGATTTCTCTTTCGTCCAGTTGTTGCTCTAGGCCGAAAGCTTTCTTGTGCGCTTTGCGCAGTTCGATTTCATCTCCATCAGCGTGCTTTTGGTTTTCCTTGTACTCGCGAAATTTATCCTGCAACGCGTCGTAACTCCATTGTCCGGCACTCTGCGCATAACGCAATGCCTGTTGGACGGCATCCTCACCAGAAGTACCTCTCTTTAGCTCAAAAATGACCAACTCGCCTCGCTCGTCTAGCGCATAAATATCCGCTTCGGCCTGACCCTTCCGTTCTTGGAACACCGGCATCAGACTCGATTCCTCAAACAACACATCCAGAATGTTCGATGCGACCAAATCTTCCAGGTCTTTCTCAAAGTTCTTAAAGCTAGTGAAATCCTTGAATGCCACGGGTTCGAGTGAATCGAATTTCCCTTCGGTCGAATCAAGCTTGTACAACATAGAATTACCTCGTTATGATAACAAATGTGGCGGAGCAGGACGTATTGGAAGTCAAGTCCAGACCGCCGCCGCAAGTACCTGGATTTTACCGTACGTCCATACTACTGACCTTTGTAACACGTCAAGTCTACCTCGTCCAAGCCAGCGCGAGAGGCGAATATATGGACCATGCCGAGCCGCGCCCCAATTGAGCGTAAAGGCGGCAGGCGGCGACGTCAATGTTCTGCGTTTCGATATTCAGTTGGTCGCATCCACGATTCCTGGCACAGTTATCGGCATGTTTGATTAATACCTTGCCGACGCCCCGTCCCAGGTACTCCGAGCGGACCCGAATGCCCCGCAGGCCAGCGAGGTCATCCTGCGCTAGGCAGTAGTCAAACCCATCCATGTGAACGGCGACGATCGCGCCGCCGATTCAGTCTCGATGCCGAAAGCGCCCAGAAAGATCCAATTCGACACGTCCCACGATCTTCCGATCCGTCGTTCCGGGTTTTCTGGCCCGTCGTAGTCTTTGAAGTCTGGTGGATCCACCGGCTCTTCAATCAGCCGGATGCCGCCCAGGCAGCTGGAAACGACCTCGACACGAAAACGCCACTTTACTTCGAACGCAATGGGTACAGTGCTGTATTCTGGCAAGATGTCCGAGTTTTCCACAACAATGCGGCGGAATCCACCGATTCTTCCGGAACGTGTGACAGTATGTCAGTCAAGGAGCGCCGGTGGTAGGACGGAATCGGAGGGAATATTCAATTGCGAGTTTCGGCCGAATTTGGTATTAACGCAGCGGTTTGTTTCCTATATCATATGTCACGTTTGCACTTGAAGTGTTCTCTCAATCTCTTCGCAGCGACGTCACAGGAGACCTTCTCAATGTCACAAGCAGCAAAACTCATGCTATTCTCCACTGCAGAAAGGATGGAGGTCCCAGAACCGACAAAGGGATCGACCAATAACCCTCCCTTCTCACCACTGATTTGAACAACACGCCTAGTTAATTCAAGCGGTAGTTCATTTGCTACTCTCTTTTTGAATTTCGAATGTCTGACTGGACTGAGATCATCCCAAACATCGCTGAGATTAATTCCGGCTTCGATATAGCGTCTATATCCTCCGTAGTCCTTTATATATTCTCCACAGGATCGGCAAGTTGGTGGTGGGACCTTGGGTCTATTAAATGTCCGAGGTTTTCCTTTCGTGAAATATAGGAGGGCGTAGTGTGCGGGATATAGGTAGCTGCCTCTTACGAAATTATTCTTCATTGATACTGCTATCCAATGTCTAAGATGCAAATGATCCTGCAAAAACGCGCCGAATTTCAATGCTCTTTTTGGAAGGTGATAAAGATACAGAGCTCCTCCGGGTTTGAGAGCCTCAATGGAGGAAGTAAGGACTTCCTGGATGAATTCTTCGTAAGCTGCATCCGGTACTTGATCGGCTTTCTTGTCGCCCGACCCATATTTTTTGCCCAAATTGAACGGCGGATCCAGAAACACAATATCTGCACATTCTTGCTCAAGGCTATTTAGAAGCTTGAGGGCATCGCAGCAGATCAAGAATCCTACATTTAGCTTACGTACATATCCTGGAGGCCTAGTTTTCCAGATAGACGGATTTTCATTCATTTGTGATTAACCTATCGATCAGTTTGTAGTTCAATTTGACCACAGCAAGTCACTTCTCCTGCACCCGACAAAATGCCTCGAAGGGCGGATTTGTAGAGGGTATCCGGAGTAGCGGTACCAATCTCGGTCCACGTGAATCTAAATATCCACGTGACCATCGGAGCATGTCTTTCGTCTTGACCATAACGTAGATTTCGCTCAGTAGAGACGTTCCAGCCATCATTGTGAACCAATCGTGTGATAAATTTGGGAACGGTTACCATTATTACCTTCTGTTGTAGTGTACGATCAAGTGTAGTAAAGTTCAATACATCACTATCTTTAACTAAACCGAATAGTTGTCGGCCGAAGAACTCCTTACAATCTTGGGCAAATTCGGGTACTCGCGTCAAGTTCTCTTCGAGGAATTTTTTGGTCCAGACCTTGACCTCTTCAGGCCACACCACCTCTCCATGCAATGTAAGGCATAGAGTCCAGTCATTTCTTGGTGGTTTGGCATGCAACTGACACAATTTACGAATCCAAGAAATAACGGGAAATATGACGTCACCATTCTCAGGTATGCCCTTAAGTGGATTATTAAGGTCAAGGTTAACTATGTGCGCCCTACAGAGGGGCTCGTCGTCGGACCGTGGCCAACTAAACTGTTCGTTACCACCTATAAGATCCTGAAAGGCTACTTCCCTGATTTTAAGTCCCGCAAATCGCTGCTGGAGTTGAAGAACAGCACTGCTACTACTCTCCACAGCCACGATTTTGTCTTGATCCTTTTCGGAAATCGATCCGACCTCTGTTACGTCAATAAGCCCTTCGTCAATTAGAATCTGAATGTCTCGACCAGCTCCACCGCTCAAGGTCAAATACCACGGAAATTCACTGTTAGGATATTCCTCTGCTATGGATTTGACTCTCTCTAACCAGAGATTTCGAATAGCCCGCTTCTCCAATCGGTCACAGGCCATTGCTTGGTCAACAGGCCGAACGCTTCCAGTCACTATTTTAGTCGCTCCGTCAATCGTGATAGAAACTCGTCAATTTGGTCGGGTGTAAGGACCTCTTTCGCAGCGTCAACAACGAACTCGTATAGCTGACTAACCGTATATTTCCGCAACACTTGTTTGCGACCTCGCGGTGTTGTATCGGCGCTGGACCAAGCCATCGTAGTGTCAATCGCGGCATTCGGTGAAACTTCATTGATTTCCTGTTCTGCAATGTCGACGATTTGACGGACAACTTCCGTTGCCTGAGCAGCTCTTCTTTCCCTACTGCGTTCACCGTATATCTCAGAACGCACTAGCTTGATGAATTCCGATACGTATTCATGAACTGACCTTTGAAGTTCCACATAGGCGGGATGTGCCTTTCGCAAAGTTCGCCTGTCGATATTCATCGCCTCCTCAAGCCGGTCATCAGCGGATATCTCACCGGAGATCCAAGACTGAAGTAATCGACCTTCACTAGAAGGGAATCCTAGAAAACTTCGATCGTAGCCTCCGACGGCCCCATTCCGGATGCGAATTAAGAGCCCCTGTAACTCTTGTGGCCTGATTGTCGCGCCTTGTGCGAAAAAGTATCCATTAGCAGAGACGTTTTTTCCGTTTAAATCAAAACGCCTAATAAGCGTTCTCTGCGACGGCGAAAAGACGATCGGCTTCCTTATCTCGCTACCGTCGATTTTCAAAGTAAACCCCAATGAAGATGCGCTACAAGCTATGTCATCTACACTACCACTCAATGACTGTGGAATCCAGTCATCGTAATAGGGTACTGGAACATTCAGACCAATTTCCAACATATTTCTTGAATATTCATCAAATTGATCCCAACTGTTGAGCCCTTTAGTCTTCAACGTCGCGCTTACAGTTTTTGGAGCTAAGCCGTATAGCGATTTCGATACCGGCGAGGACTCAGCTGGTCTAATGCCAGCAAGAATGGACCGGGCTTCACCTCTGATGTTCTTCAAAAAAATGTGAGTGTAATGGCTGTCCAGATCACCAGAATTGTTAACGGATCCAGTGTAGTCAGCTCTCGCGACCTCGTTCCCAGTTCCTCCAGTTTCTTCCATATCCATTCTTAGTCGATCGAAACGGATTGATACTTCAAGTACCTGTTTACTACCCTTCTTTGTGGAGATAATTTCCATAATGTCACAGATTTCATTTGCAGCAATGAATCCAATGCCGATCTTGCCAATTTTGGGACGGCCCGACGGCGTCGTGTCTGAATCAACACGCTTGTAAGACTGACTTATGACGCTGAAATGTCTTTCAAATTCAGCTCTATTGATTCCACATCCATTGTCTTCGACAATAATACGATTCGCGTCCGGCTTGACAAATACCCTTACTAAGGTCGCATCCGCATCGAAAGAATTGTTGATAAGTTCCTTCAAACACGCAGCCGGAGATTCGTATAGACCGGAGCTTAAATCATCTACAATTCTAGATGAAAACTTAATCATACCTTGAATGGAATTACTATTGGACATAAGATTTGATCTCACCCATTTGGAATCTGTAATGCACTAACCGATCCATCAGACCAGATTAGATGACTTGCAATAAAGAGGGTGGGGTGACTCCTTTTTCGATAATACGCGTTACGGTCAGAGAACTCAAGAACTATTCCCGTATGCGTTCAACAACGGTCGGTTCGAGTCCGAGATTTACGGTGAATCCTTATGCCGGCCAAGCGGCCATTTGGCCAGATCCGGGACCAAGACTCACTCTGCTCGAATGCACGGAACCGATGTGCGTGTCGCTATTTGCACAATGGCATCCGCTTCGGTGTCAGCCAAGAGACAGCCAGTGTACCTGACCGCAATTGAAACGATGAAGCCGCCCAGAAAACCAAGTCGGTAATTGAGTTCTCTGAATCGTAGGTATTGACTCCGGCAGTCCATCGACCTTATTATTGTGCGTAGAACTCAAATGAGTGAATTGAATCATCGTCGATGTTCCGGTTGATAGGGACCTTTCCGAATGACTAAAACTGCTGAAGTCGCGGCATGTGACGCACGAAAGGTAGAGGATAGCTGCTTCAACCACGCTTCATCTCTGCCGTACGGTTGCACAATAAAACACATCCGACTCGCAATGATCGAGTTTGTGGAGTTTTTGACCTTCGTAAATCAGCAGCTCTACACGAAAAATATCCCACGCCTTGAATCGATAATGATGCCGGCAAATTTCAGTAGTATGGTGGGCGAATTCATGAATGCAAACATCCCAAAGTATTGCCCAGGGCTTGTAAAGAATCTATATCACAACGGACATCCTGACCTGCTGCCCGCCGGCATTTTTCCTGACGATGCTGTGCAGCACGCAAGCGAGGGCATTGAAGTCAAAGCATCACGATATTTGAAAGGATGGCAGGGACACAATCCGGAGGAAAATTGGCTCTTGGTGTTCGTATTTGAGAGCAATCGCCCGGCGGACACAGCGAAAGCAATTAGACCATTCCCCTTTCGATTCCAAATGGTCGTCAGTGCATCTTTGAAAAAGGACGATTGGGTCTTCTCGGGTCGGAGCGGAACTAGCCGCCGAACGATAACAGCAAGCGTTACCAGTTCAGGATACGAGAAAATGATGGACAACTGGATATATAAGGTGCCGGAATTACAGTAATGGCAGTTGTGCATCCGAACGAAGTTCGCCTGGCGATCTCAATTCCGCCAATTTTGGAATAACGTGGCTACTCATCTCGAAATAATCCACATGCCGTTCAACACCAACTGATGAGATACCCATGGCCTCCGCAGCTGCCAGTGTCGAACCTGAACCCATAAAGGGATCGACAACGACGCCCACACCGAGCGGAAGTGATGCGTAAACGACCTTTCGTAGGAAAGATTGCGGCTTAAGGCTAGGATGATCAGCAATATCCCGTTCCTTTCGCGGTGTTCGCTCACTCAAGATTATGTCACCGAACGGTTTGCCGTCTGGCCGCCTCCTTAGCCCGCCTGTTTGGAATTCCCTTAGACAATCGCTCACCTTCATACCTGGAAGCATGCGCTTTCTTAATATACCCCAGGGTTCGTGGCATCCTCTCGCCATAGACGATACATTCGGGAATTCCCTTTCTGCATTCTTGGGCCGGTCTCCTCCTCGGAGGGTTCGCACAATGCGTATCAATTGGCCCCGAAATTCCAGTCCTCCCTCAACTAGCGACGAAAACACTGCCTGAGAAAGGTACGTATTGGATGCGACGAATACATGGCCGCCTGGCCGGAGTATACGTACCAAGAGACGGCTCCAATCTTTAAAAAAACGCCTTAGGATTTCCCGTTCATTCTGGTTCAACGCGGTAAATCTGGGCAAGGGCGCTCGCGTATGGCCGTCAAACGAAGGCGGGATACGCCAAATTCCGCCTTTGTTATCCTTTCTCTTTTCAAGCTGTTTCGGTTCATACTCTTTGACACCATAAGGCGGGTCGGTCACGACTGCATGGATACTGTTTTCCGGCACGGAACGGAACCATTCGAAGCAATCTGCATGCAGTATTAGAGACTGGCGTATTGTCTTCGACCTATAGTGTAGTTTGAACTCTTCGAGAGTTTTCATCGTTTCTCGTCTCGTATGAGATTGTCTAAATATCCAGCAAAATCAATGAGACATCCGAAATGCAATCGCAAGCCGAAGTGGATTACTACGGACTCGTTATCTCATTGGTCTATCAAATTCAACCACGAATGGTTTCAGAAACTCCGTTTACAATGCGCACTCAAGATTGATCCTTACGATAGAAGCCTATTCAGCCAACGGTAAAACGGGTTGCCGTCTCCGGTTCGCTTTTCGCGAGAGATACTCCGTAATCGCCTCACGGACGATTTCAGCCTTGGGTTTTCCCTCTTCGCCAGATACGGTTTCGAGATCTTCAAGCTGGGAAAGCGTTAAATAACAGTTAAACGGGATCTTTCGGTCGGAGATTCTGCGTGCCATATTGTCCCCTCCTTGCTAGACCTGAGAAGTTTCTAGCGAGCCCCTAAGAATATACCATATATGTTGCAATATGTCAATCCGAAATAATGGTTGTCTAGACTGACATAACATCTTAATTTCATTGCATTTTTCGGATATTATGTCTATTTTTCGTCGTTCGTCTCGTCCCCATGGTCTCCCGCGATTGTGTTATGACGCGAAAAACCGCCGCCGGTCTGATTCTCGCGGTCCTTCTGCCGCTGATCGTCATGCTGTATCCGGCCGACGTCGGTACCGTGCCCCGCATGGCCCTGGCCCTCTCCCTCGCCACGGTCGTGCTGTGGACCTTCGAGCCGGTCCCCCTCGAATACAGTTCATTGTTGATGATCGTCCTCTTCCCCGTCCTCGGCGTCCTCACGTTCGAAACCGCCTTCGGACCCTTCTCGAGCAAGACCGTCTGGCTCATCTTCGCCGGCATGGCCCTCAGCCTGGGCATCACCGAAACCCCGCTGGGAACCCGGCTCTCCCGACTGGTGCTGGGACATATCCGGAGCCTGAGGGGACTCATCCTGGCGCTCCACGTCCTGGGCATGCTCTCCGCGCTTCTCATACCGTCGGGTGTCGTGCGGATCCTGATCCTCATGCCCCTCGTCATCACCCTGCTCCGGACGCTGGGCGAACCGCCCGGATCGCGAGTGAGTGTCGCGCTGATCCTCTCCCTGGTCTGTTCCACCTACTACGGCGGCACCGGAGTCCTTACGGCCTCCGTGCCGAGCCTGGTGGTTTTCGGCGTTCTGGAATCCCGGGACATCTCCGTTTACTGGGGTCAGTGGGCGCTGTATCTCTTTCCCATATTCTCCCTCTGCCGGGTCGCGTGCTGTTACGGGCTGATCCGCCTGTTATTGCCACTTGGACGCGAGTCGGGTTTCCAGACTGCACTCGACGACGCCGGCGAGATCCCCGATCGCTTCACGCCTGCAGAGAAGAAAACCCTTTGCATCCTGCTCGCGGGCGTACTGCTGTGGGCGACCGATGCGATTCACGGCATCCATCCCGCCTACGTGGGCCTCGGACTGGTTCTGTTCTGTTATCTTCCCGGATTGGGACCCCTGCATCCTGACCTGCTGAAAAAGATCAACTTTCCTCTGCTCATCTACATCGCCGCCGCGTTCTCCGTCGGCCATGCCCTCGAAACCACCGGTTTCAGCCCCCTGCTTGCCAATCTGTTTACGGAGTGGCTGAGTCGGGTCGACGGCAGCCTGCTCGTCCAACTCGGTCTGCTCTCAGCCTTCATCCTGCCCTTCAATTTTCTGGCGGACACGGCCGCGGTTGCCGCCATCCTCACCCCGGTGCTTCTGGACGTCGCCGCTCAGACCGGCATGGCGCCGCTTCCCGCCGCCCTCTGCATGGCCATCGTCGCCAGTTGCGGCTTCTTTCCCTACCAGGCGGCGCCGTTCATCCTCGCCTACAGCTTTCGCTACGTGCATATGGGCCAGTTTATCCGGCTCATGGTTCTCCTCGCGCTGGTCTCCCTCCTGCTTCTCATCCCACTCAACTTCCTCTATTGGCGGCTTATCGGGCTGATCTGATGGCCGTATCGAAAAACGCCGGTTGCTTCTGCCCCGCGCAGCGCCCTGCCTGCGTACAGGCCTCTTGTGGCAATTGATCCCAGCCGCGGATTTTTCGTCTTTTTCGCGTGTTCCGTAGTTTACAATGTTATTTTCCAAGTAGCTTCTTACCGCTTGACAAGCCCGGAATCTTCGGGTACTATCGGTATTCCGTCTGCAACAATGTCAATCTACAATGGGGAAGTCCTGATGAACGCAATGCAAATCAATGGCGACACGGCACTGGCCTGGGGCGCGATCGAGGCAGGCGTCAGCTGCGTGACCGGATATCCCGGTTCGCCGGGTACAGGCACCTTTACCGCGCTCGCAGACACCGCCGGCGAATACGGCCACGATACCGAGTGGTGTCTGAACGAACGCATCGCACTCGACGTTGCCGCGGGCGTCTCCCAGGGAGGCCGCCGCGTGCTCACGTGCATGAAGAGCGTGGGTATGAACGTGGCGCTGGATACCCTCATGGTTCTGAACATGACCGGCGTACACGCCGGACTGGTCATCCTGATGGGCGACGATCCCGGGGCGTGGGGATCACAGAATGAGCAGGACGGCCGTTTCTTCGCCCCCCTCGCCGAAGTTCCCATGCTCGAGCCCGCGACGCCGGCGGAGGGCCGGCGCATGATGCGCTGGGCCTTCGATTTCTCCGAGTCGTTCCGGACGGTCGTCATCCTTCGCATCACGCGCAGTTTCAGCGTGCGTGAAGACGAACAGCCGCCCGTCCGAAAGCCCGCTGCCAGGAAGACGCTGGCGCCGGACAGGGAACCGATGCGCTGGATTTCGTCCCTGTCCAACTGTATACCCAATCACGGCAGGCTCCATCGAAAACTGCAGGACGTCTCGCAGTCATTCGAGCGTGTGCACTTCAACCGGGTCGAGGGCACCGGAGATCTGGGCGTCATCGCGTCCGGATTCGTCCACACTAAACTTCAGGACGCGCTGGAAGGCGCCGACTCCTCGAGATTCGCATGCCTGAAACTGGGCTCTCTCTACCCACTGCCGGGGGGCCTGATTTCGGATTTTCTCAAACAGTGCAGTCGGGTGCTGGTACTCGAAGAAGTGGACCCGTATCTCGAAGACAGCGTCAAGACCATCGGGTACGACGCAGGCGTCACCCCGAGAGTCATCGGAAAGCGCAGCGGTCATGTCCCGGGAGAAGGTGAACTTTTCCGATGGCAGATACAGAACGCGATGAAGGCGCATCTGCCGGACCTGGCGCCATCGCGCGTTTACACCGAGGCGGGTTGGCAGGAGGAAAAGCCGTACCGGAAGTCACACTGCGCCGGCTGCCCCTACAATGACATCCTCGCCGCGTTGCGTGAAGAGGCGGCGACCCTGGGCCAGAATCCATTTCTCACGGCCGATCCGGGATGCGTGGTCATCGCCGCCCAGCGCCTCGACACCAAGCTGTGTATGGGATCCGCCATCGGCGCGGCGCTGGGACTTCAGAGGGCAGGTGTGCGAGAACGCGCTGTGGCCATTACAGGCGACTCGGCCTTCTACCACAGCAGCGTCAATGCATTGATCCACGCCAGGTCAACGGGCGCCAATCTGCTCCTCGTGGTACTCGACAACGGCGGTTCGCTCACGACCGGAGGCCAGCCCACTCCCGATCGAGGCGTCCCCGTCGCAGGAAAATCCGGGCCGGTCGTTGGTATCAATGACCTGGCAATCGCCTGCGGGGTCGAATCGGTATGGACGGTCGAAGAAACGGATCCAGAGACACGCATGCGCAGCATCTTCCGTAAAGCCCTCCAGTGCGAAGGCCTCGGCCTGGTGACCATACGAAAGCGTTGTGAGGCCGTGGACTGAAAAGCTGCGTTGAAATCCCCAGCGGTCTTCGCGCGGCTGCAACGCAAAAAGGGTCCGCCCGGGACTTTGAGAATCCCGAAGGAACCCTATCAGCCCGTTGATACAGTCCATCCGGGCTGCCTGCCTGTGCGTTCGCACGCAGACAGGCGTCCGGTCCTTGTGACCGAATTACCGCGTTGCCTGCCTGCAGCAGGCGGGCGCCCCCTCCCCGAATCCAGGGATTCGCGTCGGTCGCGCGCCTGTCCTGACCTCCTGTGTCGTCGCTTTATCGGAATTCCAGAGATTTCGCGATATCGCGGTATTCATCAACGGGAAAGGCGGCAGACGTCCCGTTGCCCATCATCAGATAAGCCTTCCGCCCGTCCAGCACCACCGTAACGAAGAACCGATCCCCCCGCCGACGAAGAAACACCGTCCGGAACACCCACTCGATGCCGTCGCGGCCCGATATCTTAAACGTGCGTTTCTCCTGTGCCGTGTACCCCAGAAACGTGGCCTTGAACTCCTCCTCCAGTTCGGCCGTAACCGTCTGAAGCGTCGAATTCTCCGAAAGCGCGCGGGGCCTTAACGTCAACACCGCCTCAAATCCGGAAATCGCCTCGCGGTTCATAACGACTTCGACCCTGGGCAACCCGTTCGGCTCCCGGGTCTGGAAGGACGTTTGCGCCGTCCAGCCCCACACGTCCGGGACAGTAATCCGGAATCCCCACTCATCGTTGGAGTAGACACGGCCGCCGTCGGATTCGGAAGTCGGATTATTGGCGGTGTCCTCCGGAATGGGACCGCATCCGAACGTCACGAATACAGATACGAAGCACAACAAGCCAATGGTACGGTGTCCGAACATGCCGCCCGCCTTCCTCTGCGTGAAACGCACGGCCCGCGCTGATCTACTATCATTCGATCCAACGTCCCGCCCGGCGGAATCCCTGAGCCTTACCGCCGAACTGCCGCGCCGTGAACCGTCGAATGAAAAAATGGAATCCGCTGCCCGAACAACCCAGATGACTCTCTACACAGCCTGGCGGTTATCGGCACGTGGATCTGTTCGGGATCTGTCAGTGCACGATGCCCAGGCGTCTCCATCGGATTTTTCCGAACGGGTTCCAGAGGGGGGCGCTGGAATTCCAGGAAAAATAGATCAGAAGCGGATGGGCTTTCACGTTGTCGAGGGATACCGGCCCCCAGAACCTGCTATCATCGCTGTTGTCCCGGTTGTCCCCCATCACGAACAGATGTCCGGGCGGCACCGTAAAAGGCCCGTAGTTGTCACGGGTGCTGTACCGTTTCGGTTCGGTCCGCCGGTCCATGAACTTCACCCCATCGGGATTCACAAACGGTTTGCCGTCGACGTAAATCACCTTGTTTCTGATTTCGATCGTCTGCCCACCCACGGCGATACAGCGCTTGATGAAGTCCCTTGACTGATCCTTCGGATATTCGAATATCACCATATCCCCGGGTTTCGGAGAACGAAAACCCGGCAGCCGAAAGGAAGGCAGCTTGTAATTCAGAACAGGCAGACGATCCGGAATCTGCGTACCGAACGTCAGCTTGTCTCCGAGAACGTAGTCGCCCTCCATCAACGTGTTTTCCATGGAACCTGACGGGATGTGATAGGCCTGCACCAGCGTTGCCCGGATCAATACAGCCAGAAAAACGGCAAAGAAGATCGACTTCAGATAGTCGACCAGAATTCGTCCGGGACGTGGCCGGCGGCGGCGCTGTGACTTCATGGGTGAACCTCCAGATCGTTCCAATGCCAGCAACACAGGCGGGCAGCGTCAGCAAATTCGCATGTTTACACGCGGAAACCTGCGGCAGGTTCCGTCCCGCCTCCGGAGCAACCCGAGAAACGCGGGACTTCGGGCCGTCCGCTGTCGGCGGATCGATTGGCCGCAAGCGTCACGTCGAGCGAACGGACACCGTCCTCGTAATCCGATAGAACGGCCGACCCGTCGCCCGTACGAACGGCATCGATGAAGACCTCGTCGATATCTCCCAGATCACACTGAACGGGGCCCGGGTCTGCCGCGGATTGCGGATGCACGAGCAAACCATCCGGCCCGAACTCCGCCCGCATGTCATTCAGTATAAATGACATGAGCCCGGTCCCGCCTCCCTTCCGAAACGTGCACGTGGACGTCAACGAACCGATAGCGCCCGTCTCGAACTTCAGATTGATCGCGTGTACGTCCGGAATGTCCAGGTTTTCCTCATCGTCCAGGGTTCGCGATGCGTAATAGGCGTGCACTTCCGCCACCTCACCCACGAGATAGCGAAGCAGATCCACCTGGTGGGTGGTTTGTTCAACGATCTGTCCGCCCGATTGTGACATCACGCGCCACCACGGCGTACCCGGCAGCCCGCCCCATCTGTGGACCGCGGTCATCCCGATCGTCCGGCCCTGCAGGAACGCCTTCGCCTGCTGGACGATGCCGGTATAGCGCAACTGATATCCCACGCACGTCAGAACGCCCGCCTCCCGCACGGCCGCCAGTATTTCGAAGGCCTTCTCCATCGTCGCCGCCACGGGTTTTTCCACAAAGAGATGCACTCCGCGCTGCGCCGCCAGAATCTCCGCGTCCGTATGTGCAAACGTGGGAACGCTTACATAGAGAGCGCACAGCGATTCGCTGTCCAGCATCTTCCGATGGTCGGTATACGCCTTCGCGCCGAATTCCCCGGCCACACGCTCCGCGGTTTCCTCCACCACGTCGCAGACCGCCACGATATTCACGTCCTCCAGCCCCCGCAACACCCGCATATGGGATCTCGCGCGGCCTCCTGCGCCTATAAACCCTACCTGAGTTGCCAAAACACCTCCCGGAAACGTTGTGGATAAAATCCACAGCCTGAAAATTAGCCCGCCATGCCATGCAGTGTCAAGCAGATTCACCATGACCGGGACAGAACACGGACGCGCCTGCTTTAGTCTTTGAATTATACCGTCCTCATCACTAACTTACCCGTTCCAATCACACACGAATCCCGACGGACGAGGATGTATCCCATGCGAGTCGAGAACCTGGAAACGCCGGCACTGACCATCGATCTCGACGTCCTTCTCAAGAATATCCGAGACCTCGCGGAATCCTGCAGCAAACATGAAATCGCGCTGCGAGTGCATACCAAGACCCACAAGATTCCGGAAATTGCCCGACTGCAGCTTGAAGCCGGCGCCATCGGCATTGTCTGTCAGAAACTGGGAGAAGCGGAAGTCATGGTCGACGCGGGAATTTCCGACGTCCTCATTCCTTACAATATCGTCGGCGATCGCAAGGTGGAACGCCTTGTCCGACTCCGTGAACGGGCAACCATAACGGTAGCCCTGGACTCCGAAACGACGGCTCGCGGCATTTCCGAACAGGCAGGCAAACCGGAAATACCCGTTCTGATCGAACTGGATACCGGGGGGCGCCGATGCGGCGTTCAGTCGCCCGAAGCCGCACTGGATCTGGCGCGCAAAGTCGTTGCGCTGCCCGGCCTCCGCTTCCAGGGCATCATGACCTATCCCAGCCGGCGGGAGGCGGAACCCTTTCTGTCGCGTACACGGACACTGCTGGAGCGCGCCGGAATCTCAGTAGCAACGGTGAGCGGGGGCGGAACCGGAAGCGAAGCCGTCTCAAAGCAGATCGGTTGCACCGAAACCCGGATCGGCTCCTACGTTTTCGAGGGAATGCGCCGCATCAACCACACGGACAACCCTCCGAACCCGGAGACCTGCGCCGAACGCGTGATCGTGACCGTGGTCAGCACCCCCACCCCTGAACGCATTATTGTGGACGGCGGTCAGAAAACCTTTACGAGTTATCCGCCCACTCCGTACGGATACATCGTGGAACACCCCGACGCCTGGATATACGGCATGTCGGTGGAACATGGCCATATCGACGCCAGTGCGTGCGACCATACGTTTCAGGTAGGGGAACGCCTTTCGGTTGTTCCCCAGCACCAGGGCATGACGACCAACCTGCACGACGTCGCCTATGCCGTACGGAACGGTGTCGTGGAGGCCGTCTGGACCGTTGCCGGACGCGGCAGGGCGCAGTAGATGAACAAATCGAGACCACAGCCCCGTTCATCCCCGTGGCCGGGATCGGATTGACCGACACGGCCGTTCCGGCAGGCGAATTGATACTAAGGAGTTCTGATATGCGTCAAGTACAGTGGGAACGCATGTTCCCGGACCAACTGGATACCGCCTTCAACGACTGCCCGCTCGTCTACTTCCCGTACGGCCTTTGCGAACCCCACGGTCCGCACGACGCGGTCGGCCTGGATGGCCTGAAGGCGCACGGCATCGCGTGCGAGTCCGCGCGTGCACACGGGGGGATTGTGGCCCCGCCGGATTACTGGCATATCCACGAACTCGGCGGGTACGCGCTGTGGCTCGAGCGAACCGTTGGACCGGTCAGACGTTCCTGGATGACCTGTATGCCGCCCTGGCAGCACTTCAAGAACATCTGCTACCACATCCGCATGGCGGACCACCTTGGCTTCCACGCCGCCATCTTTCTGACGGGACACTACGGTCCCAACTGGAAGGATCTCAAAACGCTCATTGGCCTGGTGCAGCCCCACGTGGGCACCAGGCTCTGCGGCCTGCCGGACCACGAAGCCAACCAGCCAGGTTTCGACAACGACGGACGAAGCGGCGGCGACCATGCCGGAAAGGTCGAAACTTCGCTTCTGTGGGCGCTCCACCCCGACTGTGTGGATCTCTCTCGGCTGCCGTCCGAAGACGCTCCCGGACCCCATTTCGCGATGGGACCCACGGTCAGACAGTCGGACCGCCGCGTTGGCGAGCGGATGGTGGCCGACGAAGTCCGATGGCTGGGCGAGAAGGCGCAGGAACTGCTGGACGAATACGAGGAGAGAAACCCGGCCCACAAGCTGCAGACCTACGAAGACGTGGAAGTCCTCTGGGAGACCGTGGTTGGCCCCTCTCTCGCCGGATTCGAGACCATGCAGAACAGCTGGACTGAGGAAGCCCTTCCCGAGACTTCCGCCTGGTATCCCAACTGGCGGGTGCCGCGGCGGGGATAGGGACGGAGGCTTCGCGCCGGTCGCGCGCCTCGTCTTCGGCCACAATGATTCGGCCTCGCCTGTAGAGCGACTTTTTCAACGGACTGCTACCGTTCCAGGAGTTCGATCTCGTATCCGTCCGGGTCATCCACAAAGGCCATCTTCCGTCCGGTCGGAAACGTCTCACGCCAATCGCCGGGCCAGATTTCAATGCCCTTGTTCTCGAGCCCGTCGCAAAACGCGATGAGGTCCGGCACGCCGATTGCAAGATGCATCAGATCCTCGGGAACGTTCAATTCGTAATCGTCCGACCAGGTCAGTTCGAGCGTATGGGCGTTGCCAGGCAACTCCAGGTGCATAATCTGGTTTCCCGCCGGGGACTTGTCCGATCTGCTCTTCACCACGAAACCGAAATGGTCGCAGTAGAATGCCGACGACCGGTCCAGGTCGTTTACCCGAATCCTGGTATGGAGAAATACCGCCATCGAAGACTCCTTTCTTCAAATCAACGTCCGCCGGACCCGGAGACAAAAAAAAAGACAGCCAGTAGCTGCCCCGTGCCCGCGCCTTCCGTCCCTTCCATCTACGCAGTTGCCGGCGAAACTGCTTTACTCCCTTCCTCGCCGGGCTGCGGGCTGGCCGGTTCCATTTCGAGACCCAGCGCCTGGCGTACCTGTCGTATCGCCTGAAGGTAATACTTCCTCACCGTACTCTTGGACACCGACAGCAGCAGCGCGATCTCGGCCATGGACTTTCCCTGGGAACGCAGCAACAATACCTCATACTTCCGGCCTGTAAGCGTCGGTTCGATCGCGTTTCTGACAGCGTCCAGTTTCTCCTCGTCCAAATCCAATTTTGCATACGGGTTCGGATCGAGCGAATGACGGATGATGAACGACAGCGGTACGGTCTCCGTTCTGGGATGACACCGTTCCATCACCGTGTTGTATCGGGGCCCTCGCATATGGGTTCCACGCTCCCGGCGGGACGGTTGGAGGCTCTCAATGCTTCAGCAACCACTCTCGCGCATCGTCAATTTAGCCTGTTCTTCTCAGCCAGGCAAGAGAAAACTCGACCCGCGCTAACAGCCCGTCGATAACGTCCATCCGGTTGCGTCCGGCCTCGCATGCAGCGCGACTTTTCCAACGGACTGCTAAAGCAGCGGACGCCTTGAGAAGCCCAGCCCTTCCGCAACCTGCAACACCCGTTCATTCAACCGGTCCGCGTGCCGCACGGTTTCCCCATCGGGCGTGAACGCCAGGCTGCGCACCTGTGAATGCCCAATGATCCCCCGAGCGGCCAGCAGGCGTTTCTCTACAACCAGGTACAGCTCCACGTCCTGCAGAGAGAAGGCAATCTGCGCCAGAATCACGTCGAACACGTCCAGCGCGCCGTCCAGGTCGCCCGACGAACCGAGTTCCCAGATCCGGTTCATCACGTCCGCGTGCCCGAGCCCTGGCATGACGCCGGCGACGCCCCACTCAAAGAGTTCCGGCAGATACATCCCGCCCCAGCCCTCCAGCACGGCCACCTCATCGTCGGTCGCCTCCCGAATCCCTCGCAGCTTGCGCCCCAGCAGCGGCTCCTCCAGCTTGATGTACCTGAAATTATCGCAGGCTTCGCGAAGCCGACGGCAGAACGTCCCGTCAACCGTGGCGCCGCCAGGATTGAAATCCTGAATCAGAATCGGCGCCCGCACCGCGTCGCAGATGGTCCGGCAATACGCAATAAGGTCCGCTTCCGTCGTGCGGAACTGCCTGGGGATTGCAAAACTGATGACGTCGGCGCCGGCGTCCTCGTTCGCGCGGGCAAGATTCGCCGCCTGTCGGGCCGACGGGTGGTTCGACTGACCCACCACGGGAATCCTCCCCGCCGACGACGAGACCGCGGCCCGGACGACCGCGAGCCGTTCTCTCCCTGATTGCTTGTAGAACTCGCCCGCATACGCAGGAAGACACACCGCCGAAATACCGAATGCGACCGCCGTCTCCACCTGTCGACGGATGTCTTCGAATACAATCTCTTCACGGTCATCGAACGGCGTTACCAGCACCGCCGCGACACCACGGATAGCTTCCACGCCCATGTCGATCCTCCAGAAGCTGTTTTGTCTGAGGCCTTGTGCGTCCGGCGCCGCTGCAGGCGACAGACGATCCCCGAACGGTGGATCGTTGAACCGGCCGGCGACAGGGGTTGTGCGACAGGAACCGTGTCGCTTTTCAGCCGCCATGGTGGCTGTTGACACCGAAACGGGGATATGTTAAATTGTACCTTCCGAGAAATTTTCGCGTAAAGACTTTCTGGGATCGTCAAGATCCGACCGGAAGGCCGGCAATCTGCGGCGCCAGATTCGATGCCGGTCGCCCGGACAGCCCGACGTACGGTATCTGCGGGACCCGCCGGCGGCGCGGCCCAGTCGGATCCGATGGAGGTCTCCGTGAGGTCGCAAACGGCTGGCTCCAAAACCCTCCCGGCCATCGAAGCCGTCGTCGAACGCGAGTCCGGTTTTCCCGATCTTCAGAACCTTCTCCGGTCAGCGATCGACGTTCGTCCGAACCAGAATCTTCGGCTGATCTCCAAAGCCTACCACTTCGCCGAACTCGCCCATCGAAACATGCGCCGAAAGTCCGGCGATCCCTCAATTTCCCACGCTGTGGCCGTGTGCCGCATCCTGGTCGAACTCGGTCTCGACTCCGCGACCGCAGCCGCCGGTCTGTTACACGACGTGGTGGACGAGACCGATGTTCCTCTCACCCAGATCGAATCTCATTTCGGGGCTGAAATTGCCGGCCTGGTTGACGGCGTGTCAAGGATAAAGGACTTTTCCTTCCAGAGCCCGGAAGCCGAACAAGCCGAGAACTTCCGCAAGATGCTGCTCTCGATGGCACGGGACCTCCGCGTGGTTCTTGTCAAGCTGGCCGACCGCCTCCACAATATGCGTACCCTGAAATATATGCGTCCGGAAAGCCAGGAGCGCATGGTCTACGAGAGTCGCGATATCTATGCGCCGCTTGCCCACCGTCTGGGCATGTCCCGTATCCGGGCGGAACTGGAAGACCTCAGCCTCAAATGGCTGGAACCGAAAGCATACCGGTATATTCAGGAAAAGATCAACCTGACCCGGGAAGAACGAGAGGCCTGCATCGAAGCCGTGCAGAAGCCACTTTCGGAGGCACTGAAGAAAGCGGGGATTCGGGCGGACATGACGGGCCGTTCCAAGAATTTCAGCAGCATATACAAGAAGATGAACGGGCGTGAAAAAACCTTCGATGAAATCTACGATCTTCTGGCGCTTCGTGTTCTCGTTGACACCATTCCCGAATGTTACAACGTCCTGGGCCTGGTGCACACCATGTATCCGCCCGTCACCGCCCGCTTCAAGGACTTTATCGCCACGCCCAAGAGCAACATGTACCAGTCGCTTCACACAACGATTATTGGTCCGTCCGGTATGATGCTCGAGGTGCAGATCCGCACCAGGAAGATGCATCAGACGGCAGAGGTCGGCATTGCAGCCCACTGGCTCTACAAGGAGGGCAAGCGCGGACCGTCCGAAATGGACCGCCACATGGCGTGGCTGCGCAGCCTGTTGGAGTTGCAGCGGGAAACCTCGAATCCACAGGAATTCATGGACGAATTAAAGGTCGATCTCTTCCCGAATGAGATCTACGTGTTTACCCCTAAAGGAGACCTCATCCAGCTTCCGGAAGGCGCCACGCCGCTGGACTTTGCGTTTGCAGTACACACCGACGTCGGCCTGCGTTGTATCGGCGGCCGGGTGGACGATCAGATGGTATCCCTGTCCACACCGCTGCGAACGGGCAGTACCGTCGAGGTAATCACCTCTCCCCACCAGAGACCCAACCGCGACTGGCTCGATTTCGTGAAGAGCGCCAGGGCGCGGAGCCGTATCAGACGCTGGTTACGCGAGGAAGAGTTCTCTCAGAGTGTCCGGATCGGCAAGGACATCCTGGATCGCGAACTCAAGAGACGGAGAAAACGTACGGCCGAGGAAAAACTGCAGGCCGCAGCCGCTCACTTCGGCCTGCAGGACGTAGAGCATCTCTTCGCCAGCCTGGGCAACGGCACGCTGTCCCTGGAACGGGTTATGCATCAGATCTTTCCATCAGCCCGCCCGTTTCCCAGACGACAGCGACCGGAAATCAAGAGAAAGAGCCGCAAGAACCCGATTGTGATCCACAGCCTGAACCACCTGATGATCCAGTTCGCACGCTGCTGCCAGCCCATATACGGCGATTCCGTGTTGGGCGTAATCACACGGGGAAAAGGAATATCCGTTCACCGGAGGGACTGTCGTAACATTTCAAACCTGCCGGAAGGCCGCGATCGCCTGGTCGACGTCGACTGGAATTCGGAAGAGGATACGGCCTTCACCGTACAGATTCGCGTTAACGGCGAGGATCGCCCCAATTTCCTTCGCGACATCAGCGAGGCCATTTCGGGGCAGGGTGTGCCCGTGGTCGAGGGAAAGCTGAACACCGCCAGCGGCCAGGTCGGCAACCGATTCACAGTTAAGGTCAGAAACGTCAACCAGCTCCACGATCTGCGAAAGAAAATCCTATCCGTGCCGGGCGTCTCGTCGGTTCGGCGCATAAACGCAAGTTACGACGACGTTTTGTAAACGCCAGGGCAACAGGTGTCGTCAATTCGTGCGTCTCTCGAGCGCCCTTATCCGGAAATCTCTCACCATTATCCCGCCTGCCTGCGCAGCGTACTGCCTGCCTGTGCGTGTACGCACGCAGACAGGCGCTGCAGGCAGGCCGATTCATCCCGTCTCGCCACGGGGTGGTCTTCTCGCCTCTACTGTTTCACGTCTTTCCGCCTTTTGAAAAAACGCACGCTTGCCGTCAGGAATTTTTCCTGCCTACCAGTTCCTGCTTCCACCGGTCCAGAGTAGCCAGAGCCTCGATCGGTGTGGTATTGCCTACGTCCAGATTGCGTAATTCGGCGAGGACGGGATCTTCAGGGGCACGGTCGAACAGATTCATCTGTCCGTTCTCGGCGGCGGATTCACGAACCACCGATGGGGTCGTTTTTTTCCTGGCCGGCCTCAGGTCGTTTTCTTCCAGCCTGTGCAGCACGTCTCGGGCCCGCAAGACCAGTTCGTGCGGCATTCCGGCAAGCCGCGCCACCTCGATGCCGTAGCTGTGGTCACACCCGCCGGGAACCAGCCGGTGCAGAAACGTCACGTTGTCGCCTTCCTTCCTCACCGCGACGCTGTAGTTCTTTACCCTCGGCAGTAACTCCTCGAGTTCCGTCAATTCATGGTAGTGCGTTGCGAACAACGTGCGCGGTTGCAGGGCAGCGGTATTGTGTAGATATTCCGTCATTGCCCAGGCGATGCTCAGCCCGTCAAATGTACTGGTACCGCGCCCGATTTCATCCAGAAGCACCAGGCTCCTGGGGGTGGCGTTGTTCAGGATGTTGGCCGCTTCGTTCATCTCCACAAGAAACGTGGATTCGCCCCGGGCAAGATTGTCAGACGCGCCTACCCGTGTGAAAATTCGGTCAACCACACCGACGCGCGCGGCCTTCGCGGGAACGAAACTGCCCAGTTGCGACAGCAGAACGATCAGCCCGATCTGACGCAACATCGTGGATTTCCCGGCCATATTGGGGCCGGTAATAATCAGCACCTGGTCGCGCATGCCATCCACGCAAAAGTCGTTGGGTACAAACTTGCCGGTAGGCAGCAACCCTTCAACAACCGGATGGCGACCCTCCCGAATTTCGATTCCGGCAGAATCGTCCACCTTGGGCCGGACGTAGTCGTTGGACACGGCCACTTCTCCCAGGCTGGCCAGCACGTCTACGACGGCCACGGCTCGCGCCGTGCGCTGTACCTCGTTCACCCAGGCCTCCACCTCGCCTCTGAGTTGCTGAAACAGCGCTTTCTCCAGTTCCTTCGCGCGTTCGTCGGCCCCAAGAATCTTCGCTTCCCACTCTTTCAGCTCCGGAGTAATAAAGCGCTCCGCGTTCACCAGGGTCTGCTTGCGCAGGTAGTCTTCCGGAGCCCTGTCCATATTCGCCTTTGTGATCTCGATATAATACCCGAACGCCTTGTTATACCCGACCTTGAGTGACGGAATACCGGTACGCTCTCTCTCATTGGCCTGAAGTTCAGCCACCCACCGGCGGCCTCCGGAGGCCGCGTCGCGAAGTTCATCCAGTTCCCGGCTGTAACCCTCCCTGATCACGCCCCCATCGCTGATCTGAAACGGCGGATCGTCAACCACCGTGCGGCCGATCAGGTCGATCAGGTCGCTCAAGTCAGGCATTCCCTGACACCGCGCCTTTACCAGCAGATCGACCGTGGCCTCCTGCAGCGCGTCTTGAAGGCCGGGTATGGCCTGCAGCGACGCCCTGAGCGACACGAGATCCCTCGGACTGCAGCGTCCACAGCAGATCCGGGACATCATGCGCTCGAGATCTCCCACCTGCTTCAGGCCTGAACGAAGCGACTCCCGACGCGCAGCATGCGCTGCCAGGTCTTCAACGGCGTCCAGTCTCGCTTCAATCCTCGAAATATCGAGCAGCGGCCGGGACAGCCAGGACCTCAGCGTCCGTGCGCCCATCGCGGTGCACGTGCGGTCCAGCAGGGACAGCAGAGTCCCTTCGCGCCGACCCTCCTGTATTGACGTAATCAGCTCCAGGTTCCGTTGGGTCACGAGGTCAAGACCCATGTGTGCCCCGTCAGGCTCCCGGGAGAGGCGGGTGACGTGAGAGACCGCCCCCCTCTGATTCTGTTTGAGATACCCCAACACCGCGCCCGCCGCGCCGATGCCCACCGTCATCTGGTCGCAACCGAATCCCTTCATCGAATTGACCCGGAAATGTTCCAGCAACAGATCGTGCGCATAGGCGAATCCGAAGTGCCAGTCTTCGGCTCGCACGAGCAGCGTGCCCGGCAATCGATGCGCCATCGCGGCCTCGTTCGCTTCGGCCCACGACTCGGGCGCGAGCACTTCCGCGGGACTGATTCCCTCAAGCACATCCCACAAATCGTCCGCGTCCCGTTCGAGCGCGCGGAAATCACCGGTTGACAGATCCGTCACCGCGACGCCCAGCCGGTTCGACTCGACCCGGAGACCCGCGAGATAGTTGTTGCGTTTCTGATCCAGCAGGTTGTCCGAAAGCGCCGTGCCGGGAGAAACCACCTGGACGACGTCGCGCCGAACGACCGGCTTGCCCTTCTGCGGCGCCTCCATCTGTTCGCAGATGGCCACTTTGCGACCCGCCTTGATCAAGCGGGCAAGGTAGGTATCCAGCGCATGATGAGGCACACCGGCCATCGGCACGCTTTCGCCACCCCTGCCGTTGTTGCGAGAAGTCAGCGTCAGGCCGAGAAGGCCGGAGACCTCTTTCGCATCGTCGTAAAACGTCTCATAGAAGTCACCCATTCTGAACAGCAGTACGGCATCTCTGTATTCGTCCTTGAAACGCAGGTACTGTTCCATTGCCGGGGTGACGTCTCGTGGGCGTGCCATAAAGACGCTTCCTTAAGCCTGGGCTTCGTGCCGCCGGTCTTCCAGGCTGACATCCGCCAGACGGCCGATAACGCGGTCCGGACGCACGTCGGTCAGCCGCACGGGCGCGATGGAATTCTTCGCGCCATCGGGCCCCGGAGCGAATACACGGATGTAATTGTCGGTAACGCCCTGCAGATACCCTGTGCCCGGCTCGCGCCTGTCTTCGAAGAGCACGTGCAGCGTCCGCCCCGAAAAACGACGGCAGAAGGCTTCTGTCTTCCGTGCGCCCAGCGTCCTGAGCAGCGCGCCCCGGCGCTTCTTCACGGCAGCGTCCACCTCGCCACTCATTCGCGCGGCAGAGGTGCCGCTGCGCGGCGAAAAGGGAAACACGTGCAGGAACGCCAGGGGGCCCTTGTCGATCAGGTCGAACGTGTTGGAGAACGCCTCATCGGTCTCGCCCGGAAATCCGACCATCACGTCCGCACCGATGCCAATATCCGGCACGCTCTCCGCAAGTGTCTCGATCAACGAGAGATAACGCGACCGCGTATAGGGCCTGCGCATCGATCTCAGAATCCGGTCGTCTCCACTCTGGAGCGGAATATGCAGGTGTCTGCAGAACCTGGACGAGGCTGAAAAGAAATCGACCATCGATTCGGTAATGTACGACGCTTCGATCGAGCTCACCCTGAACCGCTGGAGTCCCTCGATCTGGTCGATGGCTTCAAACAGATCCAACAGTGAGGGACCGTCCAGGTCCGCGCCGTAGTCGCCAATGTGTACGCCTGCGAGTACGACCTCCAGGTAACCGGCATCAACCAGCCGTTGCACCTGATCGAGGCAGCTCTGCAGACTGCGGCTTCGGCTACGGCCCCTGGCAAACGGTATAATGCAGAACGAGCAGAATTCGTTGCAGCCTTCCTGCACCTTCACGAACGCGCGCGCCCTGCCGCCGAAATTGAATATATCCATTTCCTGGAACTCGGCGGTTCGGCGCCGCGTCACGTAGCTTCGTCCGATGGAGCACGTATCGTTGATCAGGTCCAGCAGACGTGTCTTTTCCGCAGTACCCACGACGAGATCGACTTCCGGCATTTCGATAAGCGCGTCGGGATCGGTCTGCGCATAACACCCCATGGCCACGACCGTCCCTTCGGGCGAGATGCGATGCGCCCGGCGCAGCATCTGCCTGGACTGCGCAGAGCCCGGACCGGTCACCGCGCATGTATTCACCACCGTCACGTCCGCCGAACGCCCAAACGCCACCTCTCGGTACCCTGCGTGATTGAACTGCTCACGGTACCATTCCGTATCGTAGGCATTCAACTTGCAGCCCAGGGTATAAAACGATACGGTCTTTTCGCTTGCGTTCATCTCACCCGTTCCTCGCATTCGCCGCGCGGCTTCGGCCGGCCTGTCGCGACGCGCTCACCGGCCGTGTACGGCGAACGCCGGAGTACCGTTCTCGTCCATACAACAAAGAGTTGAGGACAACTCCCCAACTCTCTGTCTGCGGCGTACAGGCTGTCCCGGAATCCTAACCTTCCGAATTCGACCCGGCCTCCGTCTTGTCCGTCGTATCGGAAGCCTTCGCGGCCGGCGGGTCGCCTTCGCCGGAATCCTCATTGGCAGACCCGACTTCCGCCCCATCGGCGGTTGCTTCCGCAGCCGCTTCGGCGGGGGCCTCAGCGGCGGCTTCGGGTTTCGCAACCGGAGCGGCGTCTTTGGAATCATCGGCGGCGCCTACCACGTCACCCACCGTGACCGGCTTTGGCTGGTGGCTTTCTATATATGCGTCGATCTCCGCCTGTTCGGCGTCGCGCAGGTATTCCTTCACGCTAAGCACGATCTTGCGCTGCTCTTCATCGAATTCAACCACCTTGAGCGGCAGTTCGTCCTGTTCTGAAAAGTGGGTCTGGGGCGTCTGCAGATCCGACAACCCCAACTGCGAAGCCGGGATGAAGCCCTCGACGTCGCCGTCCAGGTCGACCACTACCCCGCGTTCCAGCAACCGGGATATCCGACCTGCTGTCGTTTTGCCTACCGCGTATCGAACGGCCAGTTCAGACCAGGGATTATCGATGGTCTGCTTGTGACCCAGTGAAATGCGTCGACGCTTTTTATCTATATTGAGCACCACCACGTCGACGTGCTCTCCTTTCTTGACGACGTCGCTGGGATGCCGTACCCGCCGTGTCCACGACATATCCGAAATATGGACCAGGCCGTCGATGCCCTCTTCGATCTCGACAAACGCGCCGAAATTGACCAGGTTGCGCACCAGGCCCGTAAGGCGTGTTCCCACGGGGTATTTTTCGTCCAGCGAAAGCCAGGGGTCGTCGGTTGTCTGCTTCAGGCCGAGCGAAATCTTCTGGCCCTCTTTGTCCACGTTCAGAATGACAACCTTCACCTGATCGCCAATTGAAACGAGCTTGGACGGATGCCGGATATGCTGCGTCCAGGACATCTCCGAAATGTGGACCAGCCCCTCCACGCCCTGCTCCAATTCAACAAACGCGCCGTAGTCCGTGATGCTCACCACTTTGCCGTCCACCCGGTCCCCCACGGGATACTTTTCCTCGATATTTTCCCAGGGATGAGGGGTAAGTTGCTTCATTCCCAGAGAGATCCGTTCGCGCTCCTCGTCGTAATTGAGCACTTTCACCCGTACATTGTCGCCGATGGACAAGACCTCCGACGGGTGTCCGATCCGGCCCCAGGAAATGTCCGTAATGTGCAGGAGACCGTCCAGACCACCCAGGTCGATAAACGCGCCGAAATCCGTAATGTTCTTAACCGCGCCGTCACGCACCTGGCCGACTTCCAGTGTCTGGAGAATCTGTTTGCGCAAGCGCTCCCGTTCGGCTTCCAGCACGACCCGCCTCGAAACGACGATATTTCGCCGGTTCTTGTTGAGTTTGATGATTCGAAAGGGGAAAACCTCTCCGATAAATTGATCGAAATTCTTCACCTGTTTGATATCGATCTGAGATCCGGGCAGAAAGGCGTCCACTCCGAACAGATCCACAACGATGCCGCCCTTTATGCGCCGCACCAGCCGGCCCTCGACGATCTGATCGCTGTCGTACGCGTCCTTTATGCGGTCCCACACCCGCATAAAGTCAGCCTTCTGTTTGGACAGCACAATCTGACCTTCCTGGTCTTCCACGTCTTCGAGATACACCTCGATTTCCTGCCCAACCTCCACTTCCGACGGGTCGGCAAACTCGGAAAGCGGTATGGCGCCTTCGGACTTGAATCCGATATCGACAACGACGGAACTCTCCGCTACAGCCAGGACGGTTCCGGCGACGATTTCGCCCTCGGTAATATTGCTCATCGTGTCTTCATACAGACTCATCATCGAGGCGAATTCCTCTTCCGAGTATTCGCGCTCGTCCAACGCCTCCAGTGCTTCCTCGGTCGAGGGCTGGGAAGCGGTCTGGGTTGTGGTGTTGTTTTCTTCCGACATGATACAGCGACCTCCTTGGCCGATTCGCAACAGACTGGCGCCCCGGATTTGCAGTTCGGCGAGAGAATACGGGAAAAGGCGGAGACCCGGGCTCCGCAGGGACGTTACCGGCGTTCAAGCATGGCTTCCGTCGCGGGCGGGTCCGATATTCCGCCTGCGCGGCCTCAGGTTACCGATACTGAGCATCACCTCGCTGCTGATGGCGTGGTAGGCGGCCCGCCGCCTGGCGGGCAATCCGGAAGGAGTCGCCTGTATCGGCTTACCGAACCGCACTGTCACGTGGTTCAGACCGACCAGACTCGCCCAGATGTTGACCGTACCGGAAACAAAGACGGGAACCACGGGAACCCGCGCACGGTAAGCCAACATGCCGACGCCGTCTTTGGGCGGCCTCAGCGTAGACGTCTTGTTGCGCGTGCCTTCCGGCGAAAGAAACATCGCGCCACCGGCTTTCAGGCGCCCCTCGATACTCCGCAACGCGCCGCGGTCTCCACGAGACCGGTCGATTGGCAGCGCGTTCAGCTTCCGAATCAGCCAGCCGAGAATCGGAACGGGAAATGCTTCCTGCTTGGTAACATACGAAAGTTCCCGGCACGCCGCAACCCCGATAAATACGGGATCTGCGAAGGAGGCGTGGTTGCTGGCCAGGATGACGCCGCCACTGCGCGGCACGAAGTGACATCCGGCGACGCGCAACCGGAACAGGCAACTGCATGCTCCGACGCCCAACGCCCAGATGAATCGGTAAAAGAGATTGTCCCGACGGCCGGTGTAGATGTCTGTCCGCATTGTGGACCCGTGGATCTGTTTTCTATATTCCGCGCTCGAGGGCAAGTTCCACCACACGGGTTGTCTGCGCTTCGACGCTCATGCCGGTGGTATCCACCTTGATTGCATCCGTCGCCGGCCAGGGTCCCGTTCGCCTTTGGGTGGCCCTGTCGCGCGCGTCTCGTTCGCGGATCTGTCCCTTCAATTCGTCCAGGTCCATTGCGACGCCGCCATCGAGCAACTCACGTTGTCGGCGCCGCGCCCGCTCGGCGACGTCTGCCACCAGAAATATCTTCAGCTCGGCTTCCGGAAAAACTGCAGTGCCCGTATCCCGGCCCTCCAGTACGATGCCGCCCCCGAGCCCTAACTCCTGCTGGCGAGAAACGAGTATCTTCCGGACTTCCGAGTGCACGGCCACCCGGGAGGCGGCATCGGAAACATCCGCCGAACGGATCTCTCCGGTCACATCCTCGCCGTTGATCAGAACCCGCTGGCCACCGTCCTCCAGGCGAAAATCAAAATCCACCGCGGCCGCGGTCCCGGCGGCCGCGGCTGCATCGTCAGGGCTGAGGCCGGTACGAATCAGAGCCCAACCCAGAGCGCGGTACATGGCGCCGGTATCCAGATAGAGATATCCGAGCCTGTTGGCGACGCAACGAGCCGTGGTGCTCTTGCCCGACCCCGCGGGACCGTCGATGGCGATCACGATACCCCTGTTGCCCATAGCAACCCTTCACCCCCGATCGCTACGGATTCGGGGCCCCTCCACCCGCGTCGACGCCGCGCGCATCCGTTACCCCGCCATCCCCGCCGGGGTCCGACAACGTCCCCGTCGCGTCACCCGAACCTTCATCCGGATTCCCCGCTTCGTCCACGGGCCGGCCCGTCGCCTGAAGGAACCCACCCGGCGATGACACCGCCGTTGCCCTCTCATCCAGCAATTCATCCAACTCCCGGACCTTTGGCAAATCCGACAGCGTCTTCAATCCGAAATGTTTTAAAAAGTCCCGTGTCGTCCCGTAAAGCAGCGGACGTCCGGGGGCATCCGAGCGACCGGCAATGCGGATCAATCCCTTCTCGAGCAGGTGCCGCACCACCCCGTCCACCGACACCCCCCGAATGTGTTCCACCTCGGCCTTCATGACCGGTTGTTTGAATACGACAATGGCGAGCGTCTCCAGGGCTGCCGACGAAAGCCGGACCGGCGCTCTGTCCTTTAGCAGACCCCGGATCCAGACGCCGTATTCCGAATGTACCGTGAACAGGAATCCACCGGCGATTTCGGCGATTCTGAAACTGCGACCGGTCCGGCCGTACTGTTCGTTCAATTCCTCAACGTACGCGCGCACGTCCCCGGGCCGCGCCCCGTCAAGCAACGAAGCGATCTGCCTGGCGCCGAGCGGTCTGTCAGACGCCATCAACAGGGCCTCCACAACGCCCTGATTCCGTGCCTCTTCGTCCGAGGCGACCGGATCTATGCCGTACGACTCGCCCATTCAATCTCGATTCGATCGAATTACGGACCGACTGAATCCGCCCGGTTTCCGATCCGCGCCGCCAATGATCGATACACGATCAACGATCGGACGCCGGTTCTGAACCTGGCTCCGTTTCGTCTTCATCCCGCCCGTAAACCCAGATTTCACCGTCGGAACCGCTTTGCCTGGCAAGCGCCCTCCCGGTCTTGATCATCTCGAGCAGGGCGATGAACGTGACGATGAGAACAATTCGCGGAAGACCGGCAACCAGATCCGAGAACGGTACCCGATGCCTCTTTTGCAGTATGTTCCCGACGACCTCCATCCGTTCCTCGGTCGTGACTTCCAGTTGATGCACCTCGTGGAAATCCGCTTTCGGCGCGGCGATGAGCGCCGTTCGAAACGCCGACATCAGATCGAACAGACTCACCGAACCACAGGCGCCGAACGGATCATGCTCGGGCTCGTCGATTTCTCGGGTGTCCAGCGCGGCCCCTCGATAAAAGCTGTCCCGATGTAAATCCTGTCTGTCTTCGAGCCAGTTGGCCACTTCCTTGAACTGCTGGTATTCCAGCAGGCGCCGCACCAGCTCTTCCCTCGGGTCCTCTTCCTCCTCATCCACGTCGGGGTCCGCCGGCAGCAACATACGTGACTTGATCTTCATCAACGTGGCCGCCATAACCAGGAAATCACCGGCAGGCTCCAGATTGAGCGTCTGCATCATCTCCACAAACTCCAGAAACTGCCGTGTGACGTCGGCGATGGGAATGTCGTAGACGTCCACCTCATCCTTGCGTATCAGAAACAGAAGCAGATCCAGCGGCCCCTCGAAGACGTCCAGCTTCACGCCGTAGGCATCCTCGCCGGCATTCACCTGTACTGCCGCAGATTCGGCATTCATTTCAGCAAACCTCTTCGGCATCTCGACGGATCCAGAGCCCGGGCGCATAACGAAGATCATCCCCCGTGTGCTCCGGCTTCCGGGGGCAGGATACCATGTATCAATCCATAAAGAGATACGGCCGCCAGCGCCGGTCGGGCACGCCTATCAACTGACTGATGGACGTAACCGTACTCGGCCGGCGAGGTCGGCGCAGAAGATTGATTCCTGCCTGTTCCGGCGTCTGATTGCCCTTGAGATTATTGCAGTGCAGACAGGCGCAAACCAGATTCTCCCACGTGTCACGTCCGTTTCCTGTTCGAGGAACCACGTGGTCGACTGTCATCGGACCCTTTCGGGTACCGCAGTACTGGCACCGGTGCCCGTCCCGCTTCAAGACGTTTTTCTTGGACAATGCAAGTTGCTTGGGAGCAACGCGGACGTAGAGTCCGAGTCGCACGACGCTGGGCACAGGAAACCGTTCGGAAACCGTCCGGACATACAGATCCAGCGCCTCGATGACCTCTGCCCGCCCGCGAAACACGAGAACGATAGCCCGCCGTACGCTGCACACCTGGATGGGTTCGTAACTCTGGTTCAAGACCAGAACCGGCCGGTTTAGCAAAGGCACACACCCCCTCTGTCTACAGCCCGGGGCAAGGAAGATCGAACGCCGCTGAAGTGGTCGTACCGCATTGCGGTTGACCCGGCCCGCATGGTGTCGTCAGCAGACCGGACATGCGTTGTTGATTCCTCTTAACAGATGAACAATAAAGCCTTTACGCGACGATGTCAAGCGGGCGCCGCTCACGGGACCGGCACCGGGCGGCCGGGGCGATTCGACGGCCGAGTGGTGAGGTGTCTTCGCGACAGGGCTAGTACTCGTCGATAAGCTCGCCATAGGCCTGTGGGCTAAGAAGCGTTTCAAGTTCGTCGTCTCGGGTCATCCGAACCACGATCATCCAGCCCTCGCCATATGGATCCGAGTTGATCGGAACCGCGTCTTCGCCGAGTTCCTCGTGGACCTCAAGCACGACGCCGGTCACGGGCGCGTACAGGTCCTCCACGGTCTTCACCGCCTCGATCGTCCCAAAGGGCTCGCCCTGCTCGATCTCATCACCGGCTTCCGGCAATTCGGCAAAGACAATATCTCCCAATTCACCCTGCGCATAGTCAGTAATGCCTATCGTGCCCCGTTCACCCTCGATACGAATCCATTCGTGCTCTTGCGTGTACAGGAGGCCTTCCGGAATCTCCGACATAATTGATGACTCCCGAAAGAAGGTGTGGAATCCCGGTCGGGTCGCAAGCCGACCGGTCAGCCATTATCGTATGGAAACGGGCGTCGGCCGAGGCTCAGACGCCATACCCCAACCTGACCACGAACTCCGTGTCGATCCGAGCCCCTCGGAAATCCGCGTGCCGCATCGCCTTGAGATGAAAAGGAATGGTTGTCGGGATCCCCTCGATCACGAACTCCTCGAGCGCGCGGGCCATGCGCACCGTTGCTTCCTCCCGTGTGTCTCCATACGCCAGCAACTTGGCGAGGAGCGAATCGTAGTGGGAAGGCACACGATAACCGGCATACGCATGTGAATCGATACGGATGCCCGGCCCGCCGGGCGCATGGAAGGTGCTGATTTCCCCCGCGGACGGTCGGAAGTTGTGATCGGGATCCTCCGCGTTGATGCGGCACTCGATGGCGTGCCCCGAGGGCTGTATGTCTTCCTGGGCAAACGGAAGCGGCTCGCCCGCGGCGACCCGGATCTGCGTCTTTACCAGGTCGATGCGCGTCACCAACTCGGTAACGGGGTGCTCTACCTGAATGCGGGTGTTCATTTCAAGGAAAAAAAAGGCGCCGGACGCATCCAGCAGGAATTCCACGGTTCCAGCACCCGTATAACCGACCGCCCTTGCGCCCGCAACGGCTTCTTCGCCCATCCGCCGGCGCAGTTCCTCGTCGACCACGGGTGAAGGAGACTCCTCGATCAGCTTCTGATGGCGCCTCTGGATGGAACACTCGCGCTCACCGAGATGCACGATATTCCCGGCCTGGTCGCCCATCACCTGGATTTCCACGTGTCGGGGCGTCACAACTTCCTTTTCCAGATAGAGCGTGCCCGAGGTGAACGCCGCGGACGCCTCGGCCTGTGCCGCGTTCCAGGCCCGTTCGAGGCCGTCCTCCGAATTCACGGTGCGCATACCTCTGCCACCGCCTCCGGCAACGGCTTTCAAGCGAATCGGATAACCGATTTCTTCGGCGGCACGCTCCGCTTCCTCAAGGGTGTGCAATACCCCCGTCCCCGGCGCTACCGGCACGTCCGCGGCCAGCATCGTTTCCCGGGCAACGGCTTTGTCACCCATCCGGCGAATGGCCTCCGGAGACGGTCCGATGAACACGAAGCCGCAGGAAGCGCACATCTCGGCGAAATCCGCGTTTTCCGCCAATGGACCGTACCCCGGATGGATTGCATCGGCATTGGTCACCTCGGCGGCGCTCAGAATACGCGGGATGTTCCGGTAGCTCTGATCTCCAGGAGGTGGCCCGATGCAGACGTCCTCATCGGCAACCCCGATATGCAGCGAATTGGCATCGGCTTCCGAATGTATGGCAATTGTTCGGATGCCGAGTTCCTTGCATGCCCGGATGACACGCACGGCGATTTCGCCCCGGTCGGCAATCAGGATCTTATTGAATAAGGGAGTGGGTGACACGACTGATTCGGTGGGACGGCGGCCGGAGCCGCCGAAGAGGTGTTTACAGCGGCTCGATGAGGAAAAGAGGCGTATTGTATTCGACCGGATTGCCATTCTCAACAAGGACCCGGACCACCCGGCCCTTTGCATCCGCTTCGATTTCATTCATAATTTTCATGGCTTCGATGATGCAAATTGTCTGTCCGACCGACACGACGTCGCCCTCTTCCGCAAAGGGCGGCGAGTCCGGGTTGGGCGCACGATAGAACATGCCTACCATCGGCGAACTTATGCTGTGCAACCCTTCTGTCTCGTCCGGCTCGGCGGCCACAGAGATTTCGTCGGCGTCGGCTGACTGCGAAGCCGTGGATGCCTGGGAAACCGGCTGGACCGTGGATGCGCTGATTCCCGCGGCGACTCGTATTTTTCGAAGCCCAAGCACGCCACGCTCGATTTCAATCTCACGGACCTGGTCTTCTCCGACCAGGTCGATCAGCTGCTGCAGGGTCTCCATCGACGCTTTGGAGAGTTTCACGCGCACTCCTTACGAAAGAACGACGGCAGGCAACGGATGTCCGGTTTCAGCGACGCGTTACGACTCGCCAAACCGTTTCCGGGACGGTACGCCTATGGAACGGGTCACGTCGGCCCCGATGCCCCGATGCCGGGTTCCGACGATTCAGGTTCAAATTCGCTCGACGTACGTCTCTGTTCGGGTATCGATTTTCAAAACGTCGCCCCGTTCCACAAACAGGGGCACCTGGACCGAAGCTCCCGTTTCAAGCACGGCCGGTTTGCTTCCGCCGCTGGCGGTATCTCCACGCAACCCGGGGTCCGTTTCCGTTACTGCGAGTTCGACAAAAATCGGCAGCGCGACGCTCACGGCGTTCTGCTCGGCGACCAGAATTTCGAGAATCTCGTTCTCTTTCAGATATTTGACCGCGTTTCCCATCACCTCGGGAGACAGTTCATACTGATCGTAGGTCTCATTATCCATAAAACAGTAGAGATCTCCGGACTGGTAGAGGAACTGCATCTTTCGCCGTTCCAGCCGAACGTCATCCACCTTGTCTCCTGAACGGAACGTCCTGTCTATCATTGCGCCCGTTTTCACACGCTTGAGGCGAGTTCGCACGACGGCAGCGCCCTTGCCTGGCTTGAAATGCTCGAATTCGACCATATAATAGAGATCGCCGTCCAGACGCAAGACCATCCCATTTCTGAATTCAGAGGTTGAAACCATCGTTCGGAATTATCCTCCCGCCCACGCACCTTCCAATTTCTGAAGTTCCTTCAGCCGCTTCTTTATCGTCTTATTGTCCGGTTCACGCTCTCGGACCTGCGTCAGGACAGCCACTGCTTCTTCGATCAAACCCTGAGCCACGTAAAGTTCGGCAAGGGTCGAGGTAGCGATCGGTGCGATTCCGTAGCCGGCGTCGGATGACGCGGCCGGGGCCCCGGCAGAACCGCGCCGGCCCGGAAGGTCCTGCAGCAGATGTGAAAAGTCTTCACCCTGGCCCGAGACCCGCTGTGCCGTGCCACTGTCTGCGGACGCCTCGCGCCCGGACCCGATGCCGGATCCGGAAGCCGGTTCGTCATCCGTACGTACGCCGGAATCCATCTCGGCAACCAGCAGTCGGCTCATCGGATCTACCGCGAGCGCGGACTTGAAATACTGCAGCGCCCGTTCCTCGAAGCCCAGTCTTCTTTCGACCATGCCGAGCAGCCAGCAGGCGGCAGGATTGTCCTGATCCAGCACGAGCGTATCGTGAAATTCCCGGCGGGCTTCATCCAGGCGTCCCGCCGCCAGGTGACACCTACCCATGACGAGATGGCCGGTAGGGTAAAACGGGCGGTATCTGAGGCCCTCCCGGCAGATCTCCGTTGCACGGCCCACGTTTCCCGATCGCAGCATCCCGTCGGCGAGACGGGCAAACAGGATCGACGCGGGATTCTTTCCGCATATTCGTTCAAGCTGTGCAATAGATGTGGCCGTCATCGTCTCACCACCCCGTCTGAACCGGATCGAAGTATAGGAAAAAGCCCGATGCTTGTCAAGGCCGCGACAATGCGCCCGTCCCTCGACCTCCGCGCCGTGCGAACAGGCGCGTTTCAGTACCGCGGCAAAATGCCGCGACAGGGTTCAACGATGCTGCAATCCGGTTTTACCCAGCGCCCGGCCGCCGGGCCGGATTTGTCCTGGAATTGGCTTGTGTGAATTTGGGCGATGTGCTATATTCAAAGCCGTTTCAGGCGCATTTTCGAGCCTGCTCCGTCCGCTCCGGGAGGCGGCTATGGAACTCATCAAGCTGTTTGTCTCGTTCACGAAAGTCGGGTTTTTTGCGTACGGGGGCGGGCCGTCGATGATTCCGCTGGTACAGGAGGAAGTCGTCGACGTGCACGGTTGGATGACCATCGAAGAGTTCACCGACGCGCTCGCGATGGGCTACGCCCTTCCAGGCCCGATCGCGACGAAAATGGCCGCGTACATCGGTTACCAGGTCGCACAGACACCCGGTCTGGTCGTCGCTCTTTTCGGAACGGTCTTTCCCTCCCTCGTCCTGATGATGATTCTGGGTCTTTTCTTCATGGCCTATAAGGGGGCGCCCGCAATCCAGGCAATGCTCAAGGCCGTCCGGCCGGCGGTCGTCGGCCTCCTTCTCGTCGTGGTCTGGCAGATGGCGCCCAAGTCTGTGAGTTCATGGCACACGGGGCTGGTCGCCATCGCGGCTTTTGTCGCGATCCATTTCCTGAACCTTCATCCGGCGGTCGCGATTGTTGGCGCCGCGGTTCTGGGCCTGGCTGTTTACCGCTAACAATACGACACCCGCAACGCCTTCGAGGGAGCTCGTCTTCGAATGAAGGACTACTCGAGTATTGAGCGCAAAGCGCTGAAGAACAGATGTTTATCCAATCAGGAGATGTTGGCGGTGCTCGATACGCCAAACGAAGACCTGCTCCTCCTGATCCACGCGGCCTACCGCGTTCGCCACCGATATTTCGGAAACGGAGTCCGGCTTCACGTGCTGCAGAACGCCAAGAGCGGACTGTGTCCGGAAGATTGCGCCTACTGTTCCCAATCCGCGGTATCCACGGCGGGCATCCGCAAATATCCGCTGTTGCCGAGAGAACAGATCCTTGACGGCGCGAGAAAGGCCAAGGCGGGCAGGGCATTGCGCTATTGCATCGTCACCAGCGGAAGAGGCCCGACCGACAGAGAGGTGGAAGCCGTTGCGGACGTCGTGCGCGAGGTCAAACGGACCGTCGACATCGACATCTGCTGCTGTATGGGGCTGCTGAACGAAGCGCAGGCCAGAACGTTGAAAGCAGCCGGTGTGGACCGGATCAATCACAACCTCAACACGAGCGCCGAACACCACGCCGATATCGTGACCACCCACACGTACTCGGACCGTTTGAATACCCTCGAGGCCGTCAGGGCCGCTGGCCTCGAGACCTGCTGCGGCGGAATTATCGGGATGGGAGAGTCCAGGCGGGACATCGTCGACCTGGCCGTGGCCTTACGGGAACTCGACGTCGATTCGATTCCCGTCAATTTTCTGCATCCCATCGAAGGCACCCCACTGGCCGGGCGGAAGCCGACGTCGCCGCAGGATGGCCTGAAGGCCCTCTGCCTGTTCCGTTTCGTCAATCCGAACAAGGAAATCCGCATCGCCGGCGGGCGCGAATTCACGCTCCGATCCCTCCAGGCCCTTGCTCTGTATCCCGCGAACTCCGTCTTTATGGAAGGATATCTGACCACCGGAGGACAATCGACGTCAGAGACCCATCGTCTTATCGAGGATATGGGATTCGAAGTCGAAGAAAAGCGGCGATCTGAAACCGGATCGGACGCGCCCGTATACGCCGAGGATGCAGGCTCCTGACACCTCTACCAACCCATGTGGACCTACGATAAACACTACGACGTCATCGTTGTCGGCGCGGGGCACGCCGGGGCCGAGGCCGCGCTGGCAGGCGCGCGCATGGGGTGCAGCACCCTGCTGCTGACGATGAATCTGGATACGGTCGCCCAGATGTCCTGCAATCCGGCGGTTGGAGGTATCGCGAAGGGCCATATGGTGCGTGAGATCGATGCTTTGGGCGGTGAAATGGCGCAGAACATCGACGCAACGGGTCTGCAGTTCCGTCTGCTGAATCGGAGCAAGGGGCCGGCCGTGCAGGCCCCCCGTGCGCAGGCCGACAAGAAGGCGTATCAGTTCCGCATGAAATACGTCGTGGAGAGTCAGCCGAATCTGGACCTCAAGCAGGGCCTCATCGAAGACCTGCTGGTAGACGAGGGACGCATAACGGGCATCCTCACCAGGTCCCGCACGATATTCCTGGGGCGGACGGTCATCCTGACCACGGGCACGTTCCTCAGGGGCCTGATCCACGTCGGTGACCGGTCGCACAGTGCCGGGCGGGCCGGGGAGCAATCCGCGGAACGGGCATCGGGCGGGCTTCAGCGCTTGGGGTTTGAGCTGGGCAGATTGAAGACAGGGACGCCGCCGCGGATCAATGCGCGCAGCGTCGATTACAGCGCTATGGACATCCAGCCCGGAGACGAGCATCCGTGCCCCTTCTCCTACCGGACCGAGGCCATCACGCAGGAACAGCTCAATTGCCACATAACCTGCACCACTCCGGCCACGCACGAGATCATCCGCCGGAACCTGGATCGCTCGGCGATGTACAGCGGACGTATCCGGTCCGTGGGTCCACGATACTGCCCTTCGATCGAAGACAAAGTCGTCAGATTCGCAGACAGGCAAAAACACCAGCTCTTTGTGGAGCCGGAAGGTTACGACACCCTGGAAGTCTACCTCAACGGGCTCTCAATGAGCCTTCCCGAAGACGTCCAGGTCGAGGTTGTCCGCAGCGTTCCCGGCCTGGAAAAAGCGGAAATCATGCGGCCGGGCTATGCTGTCGAATACGACTATGTCCCGCCTACGCAGATCCTTCCCACCCTGGAAACCAAACCGGTCCGGCGGCTGTATTTCGCGGGTCAAATCAACGGCACCACGGGCTACGAGGAAGCGGCCGGACAGGGTCTGATGGCGGGCGTCAATGCCGCATTGCGCGTCCGCAACGAAGACGCGCTCGTTCTGGACCGCGCCCAGGCCTATATAGGCGTACTGATCGACGACCTCACGACCAAGGGTACCGATGAGCCGTACCGGATGTTCACGTCACTGGCGGAGTACCGACTGCTGCTGAGACACGACAACGCCGACCTTCGCCTGACCGAAATCGGCCGCAAGATCGGGCTGATTTCCGACAGTGCGTACAACTCCTACAGACGTCGCACGGAAGCGATCGCCGCCGAACAGCGCCGCCTGAGAAGGGTAAGAGTCAAGCCATCGAGCCGGGTTCAGCAGTACCTTCGGGAAGCGGGTACAACCCCTCTCGCTCAGGCCGCGCCGCTGATCGACCTGTTGCGCCGACCCCAGCTCGACTATCGGTTTGTGCAGGACGTGGCGCCGCCTCCCGAACCGCTGCCTCCCGACGTATGCCAATCCGTTGAGGTGGAACTCAAGTACGAAGGGTACATCCGACGGCAGGAAACGCAGGTTGCCAGGTTTCAGGATCTGGAGGCAAGGCGTCTTCCCGAAGACATCAACTACCTGGACCTTCCCGCCATCTCCCGCGAAGCCGCCGAAAAGCTCTCGCTGGTACGCCCCCGCTCCCTGGGTCAGGCGTCCCGAATTCCGGGCGTTTCACCCGCGGACATTTCCGCCCTGCAGGTCATCCTGAGAGCCCGTGCCCGAGGCGCGGCATGACGATTGGCGCGACGCAGGTACAGGCCATTCTCTCGCTGCTGGCCGACCGTGACGCCGAGATCGTTGACATCGTCCGGAACAAAATGTTCAACATGGGCGAGCCGGTTGTCCGAATGATTCTGGATGCGGCGCCGAAAGGGTCGCCTGCGCAACGGGAAGCGGGCAGGATTCTGTTGTGCCTTAAGGATCCTCCGCTGGAGACACAGATTCGGAATCTGCAGGAGAGCCCCGCAGGCGACGTCGACCTGGAAACAGCGTCGTTTACCCTGGCCAAGCTCGCGTATCCCGCCATCGACGTCCGGCAGTACCGAAGTCGGCTCAACAAGATGGCGGGCGACCTGGCACTCTCGATCGCCCCCGACGACCATCCGCTTCGGGTGATTCAGACCCTGAACCAATACATCTTCGAGTCACAGGGATTCCGAGGCCACAAAAACGAACCCGTCGGTCCCGACGCCAGTTACATGAACCGGGTTCTGGATCGGAAGACGGGCCTTCCCATCTCGATATCGGCGCTATACATTTTTCTGGCCCGCCGGCTTGATCTTCCGATCTTCGGTGTGAGTATGCCCATACACTTTATCGCAAAGTACAAGTCGACCGACGGCATGGTGTACCTGTTCGATCCCTTCAACAAGGGGAGGCTCATGACCGCAAATGAATGCGCGGAATTCCTCTCGCGGTTCGACGTGGCATTCGAGCCAACCATGCTGCGCCAGTCATCCGACCGGCAGATTCTTACGCGTATGATGCTCAACCTCTGCGCCGCCTACAGAAATCAAGAAGACACGCGAAGGGTCGACTCGCTCCGGCGTCTGGTTCGGATTCTGCTCAAGCGTTCTCCGTTGCAGGAGTAACCGATTCCTTCAGTTCCGGATTATCCGGCCGGACGTTCCCGAATCGAAGGGAGCCCGCGTCCGTCGCAGTGCTCGCCTCATGTCAGAAAACATCAGAATTGTCGCGAAGAACCGCAAAGCCGGACGAGACTATTTTTTCGTTGACGGCTACGAAGCCGGTATCGAGCTCAAAGGCACTGAGGTGAAGTCGCTGCGCCTCGGCAACGCAAGTATGGCGGACTGCTATGCTCGCGTGGAAGACGGCGAGGTCTACCTGCACAACCTCCACGTCGGTGAATACACCGAGGCCAACCGCTTCAATCACGATCCTGTCCGCAAACGCCGGCTGCTGCTTCACAGATACGAAATCGACCGGCTTAGGGTCCGTACCGAAGAAAAGGGGCTGACACTGGTCGCCGTAAGGCTCTACTTCAAACGCGGCAGAGCCAAGGTCGAACTTGCCCTCGCCAGGGGCAAACGCGAATACGACCGACGCCGCGAGATTTCCAAACGCGACGTACAACGTGAGATGCGACGAGAACTCAAGGCACGGCAACCCGGATCCGGAGGCTAGCCGGCTCTGTCGTGAACGTCCATGAATGATGTGGCGTTGGGTTTTATCTCCAACCCCCGGGAAGAGAATCAGATGCGGAAACCGCCGTTTCAGCGTGACATGGCCGAAGCGATCTTCAGGGGCATACGAAACTTCAAACACCGATATGAGCGACAACTCACCCGGAACTGATCCGTCGATGCGAATCGAGCTTCCCCGCAACGACCCGGGATACTACTATGATCCCAGGGTCACGGCCGGTCTCCACGGAGAAATCAGACTCTCTCCCAGGGTCGAGCGGCATTGCCGGTGTGGCGGCAAGCCTCCGTATCAGACGTTTCAACGGCCGGACGCCAGGCCGGCCTGGTGTCCATGTCGGCGCTACCGGATGCAAATACACGAGATCAACCGGCTGATCGGAAACTCCGGCGTTCCCGGGCCGTTTCGATATAAATTCCTGGACGATTTCTACGAGAGTTACGATGGAAAACCGATTGGGGGCGCGAAACAGCTCAAACGCCAGTTACGCAGCCTCATCGGGAAAGTCCGCAATTCGAACACATCGCCCGATAAGGACGCACAGGCGGTTGCCGTCCAACCGATAAGGGGGTACTTTCTCACGGGCAAGCCCGGTGTCGGAAAGACCTACTTCTCATATGTCGCGCTCAACGAGCTCATCTTTCACTCGGGGCGCCCAGGGAAATTCATCAGCCTGTCAAAAGCATTCTTCCAGACGCTTCGATTCGCGTTTGATGAAAGCAGTCCCATGCACGGTAAGTCCGAGGCTTTCTTGCGTACCCTCGGAAACATTCCATTTCTGGTCATCGACGACTTCGGCGTGCAGCGAAATACGGAATGGGAGCTGGAAATGCTCTACAACCTGGTGGATACGCGATATGCAAACCGGCGATTCACGATTGTAACCACCAACCAGGACATTGAGAACGTGAGAGACCTGGCTGAAGGCAGGCTCTATTCGAGATTTATCGAAATGTGTTACGTCATCCGCATCACTGCGTCGGACTTCCGGGAACACGCCCGGAAGGAATTCGAAATATGAGATCCGTGTTCGCGCGTGGTCGGTTCGTCAGACCAAAAAACCGTTTCGAAGGATTCAACTCAGGTACAGGCTTGTGACGTCGCGCGTGGTGGTCGCCACGAAAAATCCCGGCAAGCTCAGAGAGATCCGTGAAATACTGGGTTCGAAAGTCCGGCTTCTTACTCTGGCCGACTTCCCTGACATCGGGGAAATTGTGGAGGACGGCAGGACTTTCGAGGCCAACGCCAAAAAAAAAGCGCTTTCAGTCGCCTTGCGTACAGGCCGCGTCTCTCTCGCCGACGACTCGGGCCTGGAGGTTGACGCGCTCGATGGGGCGCCGGGTGTTTACTCCGCGCGATTCGCGGGCGAAGAAGCCACCGACGAGCAGAACAACGGCAAGCTTCTCAGGCTTCTCGAAGACACACCGGACGCGGAACGTACGGCCCGTTTCCGATGCGTAATCGCTGTCGGCGCGCCAGACGGCGCCGTCCGGACGGCCGAGGGCACGGCCGAGGGGAGGATTCTTAGGGGCCCGCGTGGAACAGGCGGATTCGGGTACGATTCCCTGTTTCTGGCTTCCTCGGTCGGGCGGACGTTTGCCGAATTGCCGCCGGAAGAAAAAAACAGGCTCAGTCATCGGGGAAACGCCTTGAGGACGGCGCTTCCTCTCTTGCGGAAGAACCTCTGAATCGGAAGTATCGAAGGCCAGGCGCGGCGACTGGCCCGCCGCTTTAAAGTCCGTTGAATAAGCCGCCCTGCGGGCGAGGCCGAGTCATTGTGGCCGGACGCAGCACGGATGGGCATTTTCAACGGGCTGTCAATCCGTTTCCGATTTGTCGACGTTTGAGCGGCGTTGATACCGCCTCACCCGCCGCGCGAAGATCCAGACCAGCCCCACCACCGCCAGGTATTTCAAACCTTCCCACACCCACCCCTCCCATCCAAGAATCACCGGCCAGAGCGCGAATATCGACAGCAGGATGAACAAGTCCTCCAGCGCAACCCAGATGCGGCGTTCGTTGCCGCTTGACATGGATCTATCCTCCCGCGTCGGTTTCCTGCTGCAGATAGGAATACACCTGATAATTGCGATACACCAGCTTCACGTAATTGCGAGTCTCCCGGTACGGAATGCTCTCAACGAACTCATCCACGTCGTGCGCAGGGAGCCGTGCCGACCATTTCCGCGCCACTTCCAATCCCGCGTTGTATGCCGATAAGGCCAGGCCCAACTGTCTGTCTTTGCTGCGCCTGAAATATCGGAAATGATCGGCCAGATGTCTTGCGCCCAGCCGAATGGACGTATGGGGGTCCCACAGATCTTCCGTAGTGAATCCTTCGAGACGCAGCTTGCGCGCCACCTGGCGTCCCGTGGCCGGCATGACCTGCATCAACCCGCGGGCGCCCGCCCTCGACAATGCCATTTCATCAAACGCGCTTTCCTGTCGGATAATTGCAATGACCAGATTCGGGTCGAGCCCGAGTTCCTGAGCGGCCCGGCTGATCTCGCCCCAGTAGTAGGTCGGATACAGTCGGCGAAATGACGTCAACGATATCGCCACGCCCTGTTCGCGTTCCAGATTGAGGATCCGGCCGGATATCCGAAACGCCTGGTTCATCGCGCCAACGCGTTCAAACCGCCGCTGCAATTCACTCAGCGCGAAAATCTCCCGTCTGTGCGCCCATCCCGCGTGTCTGTATTCCTGTTCTGCTTCATCATAGAGGCCCAGATCGGCCAACCTGTCTCCCTTGAGCAGGTACGGTGACGGCACGTAGGTGCGCTGCGCACCCTCGGGCGCCGGCGACGCCGGCGCCCGAGGGTGCGTTCTGTCTTTCCGCGCCAGAGACGCGCGCGCGCGGGAACTGTAGTACGAGGTTGGAAAGCCGGCCGCAGCCTGCCGAATCCAATCGGCGCCCAACGCCTTCCGTCCTGCCCGTTGATAGGACTTGCCGGCCCAATAGTAGCCCTGGTCGCGCATGTAATGCTCCGGCGTCTCCTCCGCCAGTTTCTGAAAGACGCGGGCCGCATTCTCGAATCGTCCCAGACCGTAGAGCGCATAGCCAGCGCGCCATCTGGCGCGATCCGCAAGATGGCTGCGCGGATACCGATCGGCCAGATTCAGGAATACCTCGCGCGCCTTCGTGCGCCTGCCCCTGCGTTCATTAGCCATTGCGGCCTGCCAGAGCGCCTCGGCAGCCCCGGGCGTTGCGGGATACTGGCGCGCGAAGGACTGAAACCGCCCGGCCGCTTTCAAATCGAGCCCCAGCTTCACGTAACAGCGCCCGAGGTGAAATAACGCCTTCGGCGTCCGGTACCGGCGATGCGCTTCCCGGAATGCCCGCTCCGCGGTACGGTAGTCCCTTTGCTTGTAGTGGGTCAGCCCCAGTTCCAGCTGCGCACGACCCTGCCATGCGGCATCATGCGACTCCCTGACGACCCGTCGAAGAATCCTGGCGGACTGGCGAAACCGCCCATGCGCTGCATACGCCACGGCCGCGTAAACCTGTTCCTGTACCGATCGCAATTGCCCGACCGAATCCAATGCGTCGACCGCCTCGCGCGACCCGGGGTGATCCCGCACGAGGCGCAGCCGGATTCGCCTGGCGTCCGCCGAATCTCCCACGGCCTCCAATGCGCCTGCAAGACCCGAGAGCGCTCTCACCGCGTGACGACTCTCGTCCGGCAGTCGCCGGTACATCCCTGCGGCTTCCCGCGCCCGTCGCGTCTGCAGATAGAGTTCGGCCGTCTGAATCGCCGCGTCTTCAAACAGCCGGCCCGACGGCCGCCTGTCTACGGCACGTGTAAAATACACGAGTGCACTGTCTGCCCGTCCGAGCCCCCGGTGGCATTCGGCCTGCCAGAAATCCAAATAATCACGAATCCCCTCAGACGCGTTCTTTGCCGCGCGGAATCCGGCAAGAGCATCTTCGAATCGTCCAAGCTCCTTCAAACACAGGGCGCGCTGAAGTCCCGCCCTGCGAGTCGCCCAATCGTCCATTTCGGCCTTATCCATACGGGACAGCACATGCAGCGCGTTCCGGAACGCCCCACGTGAGATCAGGGTCTCGGCAACCGTCAGCCGCCCCAGACGCACGCCCCTGCCGAGAGGTCGAGGGACCGCCAGGACAGCCGCAGCCACAAGCGCCACGGTCGTTCCGGCAAGCCACACCTCGCTCAACCTGAACCGGACCGGGGCATTCTTGAATTTGGAATTCATGGCGGATGGACAACGGATGACATCTCAGGCGCGGACGTGGCAATCGTCGACTCGAGCGCCTGAGGGCGCCGTTACGCCCGTGTTTCCTGACGACGTCGTTATTGGAATAACGACCTGAAATTCTCGATGACGGCCAGGACGCCGAAGTAGGTGAACACGAAGCCGCAAAGGACGTTCAGCATGACGAGAGCGGTATCAATGAAGGCAGCGGAAGAAGATCACCTGACCGCGAACGGATTCCCCGGCGACCCGGTGGCGCCCTTCAGCCGCAGCGGCGCAAATACAAACGCAAACTCGTACACTTCGTCTGCCGCCAGACCGTCGAGGTCCAGATTCTCCAGAATATAGACCCCGTTACGCTGGATCAGCAACTCGTGGACCCGGAACGCACCGTCCGCGTCTTCACCGGGCACGGCCTCGACCGCCCACGTATCGGCGCCGACCATGACGATCTTCCTCTCGAGCAGCCACCGGGCGGCTTCCAGCCCGATGCCCGGCTGGCCCGAGTTGTAGATCTCGTTGTCGACCATCCACAATTTTCCGTGGCCGGTCCGGATCAGCACGACGTCGCCCTCCGTGACCGCGACGGCCTGCTCTTTCAAGGCCCCCTCGATGTCGGCCGCGCTAATCACGTAGCCCACCTCCAGCCGCTCCAAACCCCTGTACTCCGCCACGTCCACGAGAACGCCACGGGTGAAGATTACACCGACGTTCTCGATGCCGAGTTTCTCCAGGCCGTAGGCCGTCCCGACCTCTGACCGTGTAAATCCATTGTAGAAGACGTCCTGATCGCCCCTGCGCGTACCGATGTGACCCAGACCGTCGAACTGGGTCCCCACCTGTCCGATCTCACCGCTGAACATCTCGTCGTACCAGATCAGCTGGTTCTCTCCGACCGGCCCGCCCGTTGGCGAACCCGGAATTGTCAGACTGTAGTGCCGGTTCCCGAAAAGCGGTATGCCGGGCTCGTACACCCGTCCGAGCTGGTAGGTCTTGCCCGTCCGGATCAATCTCGCCGCCGCCATTACCTTCTGGGGGGTCAGCCGGTTTGCCGCTCCCCGCTGATCTTCCGCGCCCCATTCCGAGGGCCACCATTTGTCTTCTTCCGCGCCTTGCTGCGCCATGGCCGGAGTCGTCGCGATCAGGCAACCGACCAACAATACACACAGATTACGATTTCGCATACCCGCCTCCTTCAGGGCGTAGGGTTGACACGGTATCGGCGCACAGGTCGGATTATGATAATACCCCCAACGATCAAAGGCAAGGGCGGAATGCGTATATTGACCCGACAGACAGAAGCCTGTTGCGCCCGCAACAGAGGCATGCTATCTTGGGCGCTGTCTTCAACGCCGCCCCCGAAGCGCCGTGCCGACCCCCTGTCTTCGCTTTTACGAGGTCCGCCAATGAAGACCGAAATCCTCGGCCGTACCGGCCTGGAGATCCCCATTGTGGGCCTGGGTACCGGCTTTATCGGCATCGCCGATCCCAATCGCGCGGCGGCGGAATACGACTTCATGGATACGTGGACCGTGGAACCGCCGGGACCTTCGGGCGTCGTGTCCGGGAAGTCAAGCCAGATGGACGTCGAGCTGGGAATTGCAACGGTGCACGCGGCGATCGAAGCGGGCTCCACGCTGATCGATACCGCCCCGCTGTACGGTTCAGGCAACAGCGAGTCCATCATCGGCGAGGCCCTCAGACAGCGACCCGACCTGGCAAAGCGGTGCACGGTAACCACAAAGGTGGGGCAGACGGCCGACGGGCGGGACTATTCCTACGACGCCGTCATGCGGCAGGTAGAGGAAAGCCGGCGCCGGCTCGGAATCGACGGTTTCGACGTTCTCTACATTCACGATGCCATGGAAATTCCCGTTGAGGAAGTCATGGGCAGGCGCCGTGCCCTTGGCGCCCTTCGAAGGCTTCAGGATACGGGCGTCACGCGCTTTGTCGGCACCGCCGCCAACGACCCCTGCACCAACGCCTCGTACATCGAAACGGGGGAATTCGATGCCGCAGTCGTTCCCGATGCGCTCAGCCTGATCAATCAGCTTGCTGGCGAGCGCATCCTGCCCGCGGCGGTCACACACAACGTGGGGCTCGTGGTTGCCACGCCGGTTGAACGGGGACTGCTCGCCACCGGTCCCGTGAAGGGCATCAATTACCTGGCCCGAAATTTCAGCCGGTCCTGCGTGGATCACGTCTCGAAAATCCAGACTCTTTGCGCCAGACACGGGGTACCCATGGTTGCGGCAGCCCTTCAGTGGTGCACGCGCCATCCCCAGGTGGCCGCCACCATACCCGGCGCCCGTATCCCGGCAGAGGCCCGTGCGAACGCCGATGCCGGAGCGGCCGAAATACCCGAAGCGTTCTGGATGGAACTCGCCCCGCTCATCCGCCACTTTGAAGTGGTCGTGGACCGCTAGCGCGCGGACAACCGAAAAATCCGCGGATGTTCAGTTTATGGCCTTAAAGCTGACCCTTCTGGGCACCGGGACACCCACCCCCCTCAACCACCGCGCGGGCTCCGGTTACCTCGTCACGTTCGACGAGGAAGTCCTGCTGTTCGACTGCGGTCCGGGTATCGCGCGACGCCTCCTCGAAGCGGCCGTCCCGCCCGAAGCGCTGACGCGCCTCTTTCTTACCCATCTCCACTACGACCACTGCGTGGACTACGCATGTATCGTGCTCACCCGCTGGGACCAGGGCGCGGGCAAGATCCCCGACCTTGACGTGTACGGTCCGCCGCCGTTGATTCGCATGACGGAGAGACTCTTCGGGCCAGACGGCGCCTTCGGTCCGGACCTCGATGCAAGAACAAAACACCCCGGCAGCGAGTTCGTTTACGAACGGAGGGGCGGAATTCTGCCCCGGCAACGGCCCGGCCCCGTCGTCACCGAAGTGGCGCACGGCTCGTGCATTCATGTCGGAAACTGGCGAGTCGAAGCCGCCGAAGTCATCCATGTCCAGCCCCAGCTCACGTGCCTGGCCTACCGGCTGGACACCCCCTATGGGACCGTCGTCTTCGGCGGCGACACCGCGCCGGCCCCCAGGCTTACGGAGCTGGCTGGAGGCGCGGACGTACTCATCCACATGTGCCACCTGATGAACGACGTCGAACGGGACCCGCGCGTTACCGGCTGCTGCTCCGGCCACCTCGATGCCGCCCGGACCGCGTCGGAAGCGGACGTCGGCACGGTGATTCTGACCCACGTGACGGAACAGCTGGAGCCGCCCGGCGTCCGGGAGCGCCTCGTGGCGGAAGCCGCGCGCATTTTCAGCGGCCACATCGTATTCGCGGAAGACCTCACGGAAGTGCCCGTCGGACCCATCGATCCGGAACCCATCCGATAGCCGGCGCCGGGCGCGACCGGTTCGTTTCACGTTTTCCCAGTTTCCAACTCAAGACGTTCACCCCAGGAGTAATCTGGTGAAAGCCATCATCCTGGCCGCCGGAAAAGGCGACCGATTCTACCCGTTCAACCACTACCGGCCCAAACCCATGTTTCCCATCTGCAACCGGCCGCTGCTCGAGTGGACCGTCGAACGCGTCGCGGACGCGGGGATCACGGACGTCGGCATCGTCGTTGGCCACCGGCAGGGTCGGATACGCAGCCACTTTTCGGACGGCAGCCGATTCGGATGCGCAATCACGTACATCGAACAGCCGGAGCAACTCGGGACGGCCGACGCGGTGTGCGCGGCGGCAGAGTTTATCGGCAAGAATGACTTCCTGGTTGTCTATGGCGACCTCTTCTTCGAGCCGAAGGTCCTTTCGCAACTACGGGATGCGTTCACCGACCGCTCCGTCGCCGCTGTACATCAGAGCGATCAGCTCAGCCGGCGCATTCGCGTGGAAACCGATGGCCGCGAGAACATCGTCGGCTACACCTGGAAGCCCCGGTCGTCGGCCGGCAGGGCGCTTTCAGGCCTGTTCGCATTCAGGAACGACGCGCTGCAGGACCTTGCGAACACATCGGACGCTATTGCCAGCGTGCAAAACGGCGTCACGCCGCCCGAGGGCCGCGAAATCGCCGATGCCCTGCCGGTCATGCACCGGGAGGGCCGGCCCGCCGGCGCCGTCCGAACCGGCGGCGTCCGCTACGATATGGACATGCCCTGGGAGCCCCTCGCGGTCAGTCGACTGGCCGTGCGGGAGATGGCCCGGGGACTGCCGGAAACGCGTTTCGCCGAGACTGCGCGGGTGGATGCGAACGCGCACATCGACGGCCCCGTATCCGTGGACGATGGCGCGACGATCTCATCCGGGGTCCGTATCAGCGGGCCCGTCTGGATCGGCAGGAACACGCACGTCTTCGAGGGCTCCCAGATTGCATCGGGCACGGTCATTGGCGACGACTGCCGGATCGGGCCCTTCGCGAAGGTCTCCGGCTTCGTGGACCGCAACAACCACATCACCTTTCTCGGTGAGTTCAGCGGCGTCATCCTGGCGGGCGGGCGGATCACCCACCAGATGCAAATTGCCGGCATCTACGGCGAAGGCGCGGAGTTCGGCGCCGGCACCCAGGTGGGCACGCTCAGATTCGACGATGGGCCCACGCAGGTGGAAGTGAAGGGTATCCGCCGTCAGGCCCCCGGTTTCTCCGGCGCACTCTTCGGCGACTACGCGCGCACGGGCGTGGGGACCATCCTGATGCCGGGCCGCGTCGTTGGCCCGGGCGCTATGGTCGGTCCCGGCGTGGTTCTGATGAAAAACGCGCCGGCTCACAAAGCCGTGATCCTGAAGCAGGAGCACCAGGAAATCGACTGGGGGCCGGAGATTTACGATCATTAGCTCAGCGCCCAACACTGGAGTGTCGATGCTGCGGGACCGGATCGAAACCGAGATTCGCCGGCGCGCGGATGGTTACAGACCCCAGACCCATCTGATTGCCGACTATTACAGGGTTCGCCGAAAAATCGCCTATCCCCTGCCGGTTCGTGAGATATACCTGCCGGGACTGCCCATCCCCGGCATCGCCGCGTATCCATGGGCTATCTGGATGGCCTGGAGCCTGGAAGAGCGGATCCTCAGCCTGGGATGGGCGGGATCGTGGTTCCGTGACGAAGAGGCGCGCCGGCTGGCCGTTGCCGACCTGGACGCCCTGTCCGAATGGCCGTGCTATCGCCAGCTTCCGACGCCCGATCTGAGTTCCGGCCACGCGCTTCGCCTTCTCTGGCTGGCCTACACCCGGTGGGACTGGCTGCCCGGAAGCCTGCGGGAAAAGATCGAACGGGCGTTTCACCGCCACGTTGATGATACGCTCCCGCTGTCCGACGCCAGACACGGCGCGTTCAACGGAAAGGAAGACATCCTCGCCCTGGACGAACCCCACACCGTGCTGCACAACATCCCGTTCATCGGCACGGTGGGCCTTGCCCTGGCCGCAAACGGAATTTCCCATCCCTCCGCAGAAACATTGAACCGGAGACTGGAGGCGCTCCTTGGAGCGATCCTGGATCTGCGAAAGAACGGCCACTCGGAAGGGATCGGTTACGACGGATACATCCTGGATTTCGCCGCCGACTGGTTGGGGACACTCTCCGCGAAGAGACGGACGGCCCTGATGGCCCATCCGCGCTTCGACGACGTGATGGATGAATCCATTGCGCTCGGCGCGCCCGGGAACATTGCAAACGTCGCCCAGTTGAGCGACGCGGAACCCCGGGAGATGCCGTTCCATGTATCCTGTCACGCCAAGCACTACCGCAACCGGCCCTCGCCTCGTACCGGATGGTACCTGAAACGCTGTCGCCTGCGGTGGCTGCGCGCCGACGCGCTCGCGGCGCTGCACGAGGTTGGGGATGAACTGACGTGCGAGCCGCCCGAAGCCGGGGCCATCGATGCCCACTACGCGGTCGTGCTCAGGAGCGGATGGGAGGCGGACGACCTGGCGGTGGCCATGGCGGCGAGCAACTCGAAAATGAGCCACGTCCAGAACGACAACGGAACCATCGTCATCGGCGCCGCCGGCCGGTGGCCGGTATCGGACCCCGGTTATCAGCAGTACATGAAGAAAAGAGAACGTGAATTCACCCTGGGGCCGACGGCGCACAATGCCCCTGTCATCAATGGCGCGGCGCAGGTTGGGAAACCGTCCGATCGTCGGGTCGCGCTGCGGCAGTGCAACGGAAGAACTCACATAGCCGAATTGGACCTGACAGCCGGTTATCCGGCCGCGCTGGCATTGAAACGGGTGGTTCGAACACTGTGGCTTTCGGAAAAGAACCTGGTCGTCCTCGCCGACCGCGTGCGAGGCGCCGCAGTTGAGTCGATCGCCTATCACTGGCACGGGCACCCGGACGCCGCCTGGTGGGTGGAGGACGACGCGGCCCGGATTTACGCGCCTGACCTTACTCTCTGGCTCGGCTCGCCCCAGGCCCGGATCACCGACAAAAGCGTCGACCGCCTTCCCGGATCCAGGGGACACCTCACGCTAAGCGCGAACGCCGATCCGTCCGCGCCATTCGTCTGGTGGATTTTTGCGAAAGGCGATACGCGACCGTCCTTGTCACTGCACGAACAGGGACGTGAGATCCGTGTCGACGACCGCAGTTTCCGGATTCCATAGACGTACCCGAAAGCCGGACTTCCATGGCCGCCGTTACGTTGATGGATGCAATCTGCAGGCCGGATGAGATTTGTGGTTGTACCCGTGACGCCGTGCACGATCAAAGAAAGGGAACCGCTGAGTGAACGTTTCCAGAATCTGTGACGTTCCCTTCCTGGCGCCCTCCAATTCCACGGGGGAACTCCTGCCCGACCCCAAACTCGGGCGCCATGTGCTCTACCAATCCATGTTCTCCGCGGTACCGGGCCGTCCGCCGGCTCTGGTCCGCACGGACTTCGAATGCCACGAATACGCGTCCTTTGCCCAGCCTCGAGGCCGCGGGACCTGGAAGGCCCGGCTCCTGTCCGACAACAAGATCTGGTTTGGCATGAACGGCCCGGGGCAACTCGCCTGTTTCAACCCGATCACCGAAGCCTACGAGGACGTCCCGCCGCACAACCCGGCGACGGAAAACACCCATCTTACGGACGTCGTCGAAGGACCGGACGGAAAGCTGTACATGCCGGGCTACCCCTCCGGCGACTGTGTGGTCTACGACCGCAGCACGGGCGAATACAGGGAAGTCGCCGTCGAGGAGAACGACCATCAGCTTTTCGCCGCCTGTCTCACCGACGGCGGACGTATCGGTATTCTGAACGGACTCCAGCACGGCGTCTACGCCCTCGACCCACGCACGGATGAAGTCACGGTGACGTCGCCGTCTCACCTTACCGGCCGGCCGGACGCTTACAGCGGCTTCCTGCGTCTCGGCGATCAGTTTCTGGTCACCCTCGGCCATCCTGAAGGCGGCATCGAAATCTGTCGATTCTCCGCGTTTGACCTCAGCTTTCTCGGTTCCTTCGTTGTCGTTACGGCGGTTCCCTCCGGACGGAACCTGATGGCCTCGCCGGAAGGGCGCCTGTACATGAGCGTGGACGACGGTTACCTCTACGCCATCGACCTGGAAACAGAGTCCGCAGAACTCGCCTGCCGCATCCCGCGTGTTCCCAGCCGCGGCAACTACTACTTTCTGAATGAGCATCGGATCCTCTTTGCCGGCCATTCGCAGTACTACGGCATCTGCGATATCCGAACCGCCGAACTCGACCTCCACCGGACCGAGATCGAGAATCCCCCCATCGGCATCTTCTCCATCCTGCCGGCCTCTACGGGGCATGTCTACTGCTCCGCCCACCTGGGCCTTTCTCTCACGCGCGTGGATCCGGCGTCAGAGCGGGCGGAGACGTTGGGTCTGACGTACAACGGGTCCGGCGAAATCTACGGCAGCGCCGAAGCCGGCGGCAGCATCTACAGCATCTCGTACACCCATAACGTCCTTACGGTATACAATCCGAAACGACCATGGCGACCCGGTCCGGCGCAGGGCGATAATCCCCGGAATCTTGGACCGATGGGCGACGAGCAGTACCGACCCGTCACCGGCATTCTCAATGGGCCGGGAAACAGACTCTACGTCGGATCCATGCCGGACTACGGAGCCAGGGGCGGCGCGCTGACGGTTGTCGATCCCACCGATAACAGCCACAAGTCCTACCGACACCTGGCGCCAGACCATTCCATTCTGGGCCTGGCCGCAGGCCATGAACACGTCTATCTCGGTACCAGCATCATCGCCGACGGCTATATACAGCCCGCCGAAGGCGACGCGTGTTTTCTGATTTTCGATCCCGACAGCGAAACCGTACTGTACAAAGAGGAAATCGGGGGCGCCCGCAGCCTGATGACCATGGGATGCGGCGCGGACCGCGTCTTTTTCTGGTCCGACGACCACGAGGGCGGCAACCGCTTTTTCGTTTGCCGCCTTTCCGACCGCGCAGTGAGCGCCGTCAGCATTCCGTTCACCGGCGGCAGGCCCCACAACCGGCCCATGATTACGGGCAAGAGCGGCGATCTCTTCTTCACCCATGGAAACCGGATCGTTCGCCTCGATCCCGAAACCGCATCGCTCGCAATCGCCCACACCGCGGCCGCTGGCGATACGCCGATACTCGCCGCCATCGGCAACGACGTCCTTTTCTCGCAACGGCACGAACTCTGGCGCTTGACGTTCTGACCCGTCCAGGTATCAATTCAGGAACCCATTGTGAAAACCGATCCCGACTGGAAACTTCGACGAAGAGACGCCAAATGACCGAATTTCGGGGCATCTACCCCGCGTTGATCACGCCGATGACGCCTGAAGGCGAATTCAGCGAAGCGGCCTTCCGACGACTCATGGAATACAACGTAAGCGCCGGGGCGCACGGCTTCTGGGTAGCGGGCGGCGCCGGCGAAAGCGTGTTGCTGGAAGACGACGAGAATTCCCGCATTGCCGGAATCGCCGCCGACCAGGCGGCCGGCCGCGCCGGAATCATCATGCACGTTGGCGCGCCGACCACCGCGCGTGCCGCCAGGATGGCTGAAAACGCAGCAAGGGCCGGCGTTGACGCCATCTGCGCCGTGCCTCCTTTCTTCTACCGGCCCGGGCCGGACGAGGTCGCAGAACACTACCGGGCGGTCGGCGCGGCCGCGGACCTTCCGCTCTTCATCTACAACATTCCAGACGCGACCGGCGTCGAGATCACACTCGAATTGGCGGAGAAGATTCAGCAGCGCGTGCCGCAACTCGCCGGACTGAAGCACTCGGCGCCCGCGTTTGCAAACACCCGTCATTTCGCCAGTATGGGCCTTTCGTGCCTGATCGGAAGCGCGGCGCTTCTCCTTCCCGCGCTCACCATCGGCGCTTCGGGATGCGTGGATGGTCCCCTTTCACTTTCTCCGGACGTCTGGGTCAATATCTGGACGGCGTATCACCGCGGCGACGTAAAGTTCGCCGAGGCCGAACAGAAGCGGGCAGCCGAGCTCTATACGATCTTCAACCGGGCAGGATACATCGCGTCCATGAAGGCCCTGCTGTCCGAAAAACTCGGGATCGACTGCGGGGACCCGCGCCCCCCGCAACGCCCGCTGAACAGCGAGGAAAGAGCCTTTGTCATCCGCACGGCGACGGCGCGGGGAATGATGGAAACCTGAAGTCCGTTCCACCGTCGACCGTTCCGGACCGTGGCGATCAACCTGGCGGTCGCAATTTGCGCCACTGTGGAACTTATTCACGGAGAATATGCATATGATCCCCCTGATCAGCAGCCTGTGCTACGGAACGCTCGAAGTCTGCCAGCTTCCAAGGACCTGGTGGAAGGTCCTGCTCCGGAACGCGGGCATTCTCGACGAAGAATACCCCGACGTGAGCGAAGGTCTGGACAAGTCCGTCCTCGAAGTGCTGAATCTGGACACAGAGACGACCCTGGCGTATTTAAGAGAGCACAGGCCCGACTACCTCCGGTTCGAAGCCTGGGTCCTCGGACAGAACGACGGAACGCTCGATGGAAGGGCGATCGTCAACTGGAACGATTCCGTGCGCGCCCGCGTTCATACCAGGCCGGACAAGCTCGAAGAAACCACGAGCGACGTCGGCATTCCCAACGACGGCGCGATCACGTCAGCCGTGATCCTCAACAGCCTCCAGGACTGGACGCTCTTCTACAAACGCGACCTGAAGGGGGAATTCTCGGCCCTGGGCGGCCGCGTGGTTCCGCTCGTCTCCAGCCTGGACTACGGTCCTCTCAACGTCTGCCAACTCCCTCGTACGTGGCTGAAGATACTGCTCAGGTCCCGCAACCTGCTTCATCCGGACTATCCCGATATGACCGAAGACGGGCTGGACCCCCGAGTTCTGCGCGTTGTCAACGTCCGGCCGGACGACGCCGTCCGTTTCATCAGAGAGAATGGGCCTAACTATCTCGATTTCGAAGCATGGGTTCTGCAGAAAAACGACGGACGTGTCGACCCGCGCGCCGTGGACGAGTGGAACAGCTTTGTGCGAACCCGCATCCATACCGATGAGAAAATCGTGGATATCCACGATACATTGGGCCTGGAAAACGACGGAAGCCTGACGTCGGCCGTGGTCCTGAACCACGTTGAAGACTGGCGCTTCGCGCATGCCGACCTGACGGGCAACACCGCCGGTTCGATTTGACCGGCAGACGCAGCCTGAAAGCCGCCGGGGTTTCTACGCTTGAAAATGGCAACCATAAACGCTCGTCTGTTTCGACATTTGGAAAGCCACCTTTTTTTTTGTTGACATCATCCGAACCGTGAATTAAAATACCATTAAATTCAGGTATTAGTTTACATTGTCGGCAAACAAAACCGGCCGTTCCGGAAAGGAGGTGATATTCGAAACCACGTCGTTAAACGTCTCGCCGCTGTACGTCTTGTTTCAGGCGGTGATCGGCGGAACAACTGGCTACAGCCGGTCACGGACCTGTTCGCGTTCGAAAATGGGAGGTGATAGAAGAAACCACGTCGATAAACGTTTTGCCTGCTGTACATTTTACGTGAGAAACTGTGGCTCGGGGCAATAGCTGATTTGGCCCGTTGCGCGATGTGAGTGATTGAACGATTCCGAAAAATCGTGTATCACGGCCTTTCATATCACCGCCACACCTTCTTGGTCGATCCCGGTATCCCATCAAGCTCAGTCCTTCATACGGTCTAATCACCGTCAATAATTCTCCAAATTCACGTGAATCGCTGTCCGTGGGGTGGTCGGGCTGTACGCCTGCCGCGTTAATCACGGCGTCCGCCCGATTCACGTGAATCACTGTCCATGGCGGGACTGGGTGGCGCGCCCTGCGCCTCTATCACGTTTGATCTCCCTGCTTTCTTGATTCGCTGCCATTCGTGTGGCCGGGCGGGGCGCCATGCGCCTGTATCCCGGACGATCACGGACCTGACGCGAACCACAGTTCGCGGTGCGGTTTGGTGACGTGTCTTCCGCTGTAATCTCCGAGTATATCAACACAAGCAGGGGAATCGCAGTTCCGGTGCGGTTGTGCGGCGCGCGGTCAGAACGAGACCGCACGGGGCAAGCGGTCGTGCGAGCGGTTCAAGTCTCCCAGAGGCCGCCCGCGTTTGGAACGGAGGTGATATTGGGATTCACGTCGCGACACGTTTCGCCGCTGTAGGTCTATGCGTAGACGATAATCGGCTGCAGTTTCGGTTGACGCCGATCACCAAGTTGTCCACGTTTGGAAGGGAGTCAGGAAATGGATCGTGAAGATCTGAGAGAAAGAGTGGAAACACTGGAAGAAAGGCTGCGCGGGCAGAAGCGGGTAATTGCCGGTTTGATCGTCGTGTTCCTCTTCAGCGCGTCGCCGGCGTTTACGCAGGCAACGAAGTGGTTTGGGAGTATACTGCCGTCAAAGCTGACGTCGCCAGGCCTTCGGCACGGCGCTTCCCGCGGTGACGCGCGATTTGGCCATCTTTCGCCAAACGAGCCGGAAATCCCGCTACCGGAGACCGGTACGGGCGGACTGAGCAAGATCGCTCCTGAGACAATCGTCGATGCCGGGGACACGTTGCGGGTGGGTGAACTTCAGATCGTAAATGCAAGTGGCGCGGTTGTCGCCGCCATCGGGGCGGGTCAGTCCGGAAACGGCGCGCTGACGATCAGGAACAGCAATGGCGACGTGGTTTCCGTTGTGGGCGTCGACTCCAGGGGGCACGGCACCGTGGGGCTCCTCAATGCGTCAGGTCGAATCACGGCCGCGATGGGCGCGGATCGGACGGACGACGCCAATGGCGTGGTCGACGTCAAGAGCGCAACGGGTTCCGCGGCGGCACTCGCCTTCGATGGGGCCGGAGACGCCGCCGTTACGGTGTTCAACAAAGACAAAAAGCCGGTTTCCGGATTCGGTATCGACAATAACGACAACGGCGCCCTGCGGATCTCGAACGCGTCGGGCGCAATCGTTGCCGCGATGGGCGCGGATAAGACGGACGACGCCAATGGATGGATGCACGTCAGGAATCAATCAGGAACTGCTGCGGGCTTCTCCGTCGACCGGGACGGAGACGGCCTGGTCATCGCGGGCAACCGGAACAACGATGAGGTTTCGATCATGGGCGCGAATGAAAACGGCCACGGCATCATCGGGTTCAAGCACGCGTCCGGGCGGGTTGTCGTTGGCATGGGGGCCGATTCGACCGGCGTGGGCGTGCTGAATATTGAAGGCGGCAGATTCCGGGCCTTTCTCGATGCCGACGGCAACGGAGTCGCGAAAACCCTGGGACGACGCGGGAACCTTCGCTGGTCCTCTGAAGCGTCTTCCGACGGCGGCGCGTCAACCGGGCTGATCGGGGATTTCGACGGCAACGGAAAGGTCGATTTCGCGGACTTTGTGACGTTCGCCGCAAATTACGGCAAGACGAGCGGGTCGTGACGGCGCGGTCGGGTTCCGCGATTTCGAGCCGACGCAGATAATGTCGACAACCGTTGCATTGCCTGGCTGACGGGCAACGTTGCGGACAGTACGTTTCCTGTCATTTCCATGCCCGCATGGATAGCGGGTTCCGCTGGATTGTCGGGATCCAGTTCACCGTGCTGGTGGCGCTTGGCACGCTCATTCTGCTCAAGTAGGGAACTTGCCGAATGAACGCTGTCGTCCACGTCGCCACGCCCGATACTTCCGGCCACTACGCCGAAGCCATCGAAGCCGACAATGGCGCAGGCGCAACCCTGCTGGAAAGATAGCTGCCGGCGCCCGTCCGCACACACAAAACCGACGTCGGCAACCCCGCCCGCGTCGGTTTTTCTCTGCCCGGTTTGGATCCCGCCTCACTCCGGATCTCTGCTCCGATGGAACGCAACGAGGAAGTCGGACACCCCGCGTACGATAATGTCCAGCATGGCCCGCCCGTCCTCGACGGTGGCATCCGCCGGATTGTCGGTGTAACCCACACCCGACTGCCATTCGCCGTGGACCTGGACCACGGCGCCCGAGAGGCCCACGTCAAGGCCGGCATCGTCGTGCACCTGGCCGCTCATTGCATCCAGCGCATTTCGGTTTACCAGGTCGGGCCGGACCGCCATCATCATTGCCGCTTCGAATCGCCCCGCGTGGCCCGGGATGACCTCTGACGGCATAATCCCGGTGAGCGCCTCGCGCGCGATGTTCCAGTAATCGCCGGTTGCCACGGCAGCCGGATTGCCTAGGCGGTTCACGAAGTCCTGCCCCACGAGTCCGTTCGGGTTGGAATTCCCCCCGTGGCCGTTCAACACCACGAGCCGATTGAAGCCGCTCCGCACGAGGCCGTCGAGAACGTCGGTGACTGCCCGGACGAACGTGGCGGCCCTGAAAGACAACACCCCCGGAAACGGATGGTGATGGTGGGAGTTGCCGAATTGCAGCGTTGGCGCCACCACGACGGGCACGTGTTCGTTTGCGTGCGCCGAGGCCTGGCGCGCGACGGTCCCGCAAAGAACGGCGTCCGTACACACCGGCAGGTGAGGTCCGTGCTGCTCGATGGCCGCCGTGGGCAGGACTGCCGTCGCCACTGGCGCAACCTCCCGAATTTCCTCCCGGGTCATCTCTTCAAATTGGTAAGACACGCAAAATCCCCCTGTCGCGGTAGAACGATGACGAATCTGAAAGACGAGACGTTAAATCTCCTCGAACGGATACAGCGGGCGCCTGCGATGATGAAACTCGAACTTGCGCATATCCGCCGCCGTTGCGCCGGGTGTGTCCACGCGTATCAGGCGCGTGCACACGGGCGCGTACGCCGCCACGGGCGAATGCACCCCCTTGGCGACGATGACGTCGAACGCGTCCGGACGCAGACCGCAACTGGTCATCACGCCCAGGCTTACCGGTACGACGCGACGCGACGTCAGACTGATCGTCAGTCCCGTGTCGGTGTCCACCACCGCCGTCTGTCCCATGTCGAACGCCGTCCGCCCGCCGTGGCGGATCTCGGGCTCCCGAAAGCGGCCGTTGTAGATGCCCCGTACCGTGACCGGCGCCTCCAGAGGCGGGCCGTGCGTTTCATCCGTCTTGCCGCCCATCCGAAGCGTCACCCGGCTGCCCGCCCCCGCCCCGGCCGCCTTCGACACGGATTCCCTGTCGTACAGACACACGAATCCTTTCGTCTTACGCCGATGCAATTCGTGCGCCAGCATGGTGCCGTCCGCGGCCGACCCCCCACCCGTATTGTCGCCCATATCCAGCAGGCAGACCGGACCGTCGGTCGCCAGCGCCATATCCACTGCCAGCGGGATGCCGATAAACTCTCCTCTGAAGTCGCTCCGAAACGCGTGGAGATGGTCCGCGAGTTCTCCGGCAACGGCTTGCGCGAGTTCCGGATCACCATCCGTCACGGCGATCATCGCGGCGCCCATTTCCGGCACGTCCGCGTAGGGGAATCCAAGCACAATGCTATTCGACAACACACCCGGCCGGTCCAGGAGGTCATTCGCCAGTTCGTACATCGGCCTGCACGGAGCGGCGCCCGTCAATTGCCGTTCGATATTGATGGCAATCGGCGGAAACGCGGCGGCCTGGGTGGGTCTGATCTCGCCTCGGAGCGTCCGCGCCATCAGCCGCGACGCCTGCACACCCACCTTCTTCTGGTCCAGATGGGGATTGCTGCGATAGGCGATGGTCGCGTCACAGGCCGCAACCATTCGCTCCGACAGGTTCGCGTGCGGATCGATCGTGCAGATAATGGGCGTCTCGTCTCCAACCGCGCGCCGCAGCCGGGACAGCCAGTATCCGTCCAGATCCCAATAGTCCTCTCCATCGCCTACGTTCGCCCCGTGGGGCGCCACGAGCCAGCCGTCCAGTCTCCCGGCGCGCTCCACCTGATCAAACATCAAATGAATCAGCGCGTCGCATGTCTCCTTCGTAATCCGGCCGGAGGGCTCGGTGCCGGCGTAAAACAGAGGCACGGGTTCGATACCCGACTCAGCCAAACCGACGAAGAATCCACTGACTTCGTTCAAGCCATCCCTGTACGCCTCTGCCACCTCGTCTCCGGTGAGGATGCCGCCGGACCTGAAATTCTCCAGTGTGGTGGGCGTGCAAATGAACGTATTCGACTCGTGCATTAATGACAGGATGCCAACGCGCATACTAAACTATCCCGTTCGTTGTCCTGCTGTGATCGCAGCGGGTCGGAAACCCGATGGTTCCACGCCGGACTCAGCCATCGCGGCAGACCCTTGACGGGTTGGTTGTTGACAAAATCGCCGTCGCCTGAAATCCGATTCTCAATATAGACGTTGCGGCTTTCGAAATCAAATGGTTCAAGGTTCAGATTTCGGCGAGGAATGACGCGCCCATTCAATGCGTCCTTACCGGGGAAGTAAACGCTTCTTATGATCTCCGATTGCGAATCGCATTATAAACAAAAATACAGTATTTGCGTTCTGTGGACAAAATTAACTAATGGATTCGTCTTGCCAATACAAACCAAGTACTATATATTTAAGCCGGATAAGATAAGACCGGCTTTTTGCTGCGTGCGGCCGGGAGGAGCGCATCGATTCCGGAGGTTCCAGATGGACCTTAAAGAGAGTATTCACACCGCTCCGATTACCCAGGTCGACCTGTCGTATTACGTCGAGACGGAACACGGCACGCGAGCCGGCGACGTGCTGCAAAAGATGAAAGCCAGTCATCGGAAATGCGCCCTTGTGATGGAGCACGGCCGCCTGGTGGGCATTTTCACAGAGCGCGACATCATGAAAAAGGTGGCCGGTAACCCGCAAAGCAGCGACGCGCCGATCGACGACCTGATGACACCGGATCCTGAAACAATCGACGCGGACATGAACATCCTGGACGCAACGAGGGTGATCGCCTCCAACCGCTACAGGTACATGCCGGTAACGAACAAGGAGGGCCAGGTCCTGGGAACATTGACATATTATGCCATTATCAAATACATTTGCGATTATTTCCCGCAGGAAATCTACAACCAGCCGCCCGTGCCGGACGTGTTCGCAAAGGCCCGAGCCGGCGCCTAGCCAGAGTGATCTTCTTCTCCAGATCCGCGGCCCAAATGTGCCAGGAGGTCTAGATGTCCGATACAGCCGTCGAGGAAATTGACGAAGAAGCCGAACTGCTGGACGAATTGAACGAGGTAGAGTCCATTGCGGTCCGATTTGCGGGCGACTCCGGCGATGGCAGCCAGTTCATTGGCGGAGAGTTCGCCAACACGTCCGCCATTGTGGGCAACGACATCAGCACAATGCCGGACTACCCCGCCGAAATTCGCGCTCCCGCGGGCACATTGCCGGGCATCAGCGGATTTCAGGTCCGCATATCCAGCGAAGACATCTACACACCCGGCGACGAGCCCCAGGTGCTCGTTGCAATGAACCCGGCCGCGCTGAAGGCCAACCTGCAGGACCTGCCGCCGGGTGGCGTGGTCATTACGAATTCCAACAACTTCACACGAAACAACCTTCGCAAGGCCGGCTACGAGGCCGACCCGCTCGAAGACGGATCGCTGGAGGGATATCAGGTTTGCAAGGTACCATTGACAACGTTGCACAAGCGGGCAGTGGCCGGTGTCGAGGGTCTGTCCAACCGGCAGATCGATATGATGAAGAACTGCTTCGCCCTCGGACTTGCGTACTGGATCTTCGACCGTCCGCTGGAACCGACCATCCGCATGCTGGAAGAGAAATTCGCCAGCCGCCCGAATGTCGTCGAAGGCAACGTAACGACACTGAAGGCCGGATACAACTACGGTGAAACGACCGAACAGTTCCAGTTCAGGTACAAGATTCCCAAAGCCGTGGTCGAACCGGGAACCTATCGCGCCGTAACCGGCGCCCAGGCCACCGCGATGGGCTTCGTCACCGCGGCGCACAAGGCCGGCAAGACGCTCTTTTACGGCAGTTACCCAATCACCCCCGCCAGTGTCCTGCTTGAGGCGCTGGCTGCCCTGAAGAACTTCGACGTGCGCACGTTCCAGGCCGAAGACGAAATCGCAGCCATCGGCTCCGCGATCGGCGCGGCGTTCGGCGGCGCCTTTGCCGCAACCGGCACCAGTGGCCCCGGAATTGCGCTGAAGAGCGAAGCCATCAACCTGGCTCTTGTGCTGGAATTGCCACTGGTTGTCGCCAACTTTCAACGGGGCGGGCCGAGCACGGGGCTTCCCACGAAAACGGAACAGTCCGACCTGCTCCAATGCATGTTCGGCCGCAATGGCGAGAGTCCGGTTCCCATTGTCGCGCCGGCCACGGCTTCGGATTGCTTCAACCTTGGAATTGAGGCCTTTCGTATCGCCGTCGAAAGCATGTCGCCGGTTTTCTTCCTGTCCGACGGCTATCTGAACAACAGTTCCGAACCCTGGAAGATACCCGATCCCGACGACATTGAAACCATCGCTGTCGAACATCGAACGGACCCTGAGAATTTCCAGCCGTACACGAGGAACGTGCAGACCCTTTCGCGCCCCTGGGCCCTTCCGGGCACACCCGGCCTGGAACACCGAATCGGCGGATTGGGTAAGCAGGACGGCACGGGAAACGTCTCGTACGATCCGAAAGATCACGAACACATGGTCAGGGTCCGGGCAGAAAAGGTTGCGCGAATCGCCAATCGGATTCCCGGACAGGATGTATTCGGACCGACGGCAGGCGATCTGCTTGTCGTCGGTTGGGGCAGCACCTTCGGCGCCGTCAGGTCCGCGGTACGGCGTGCGGTCTCCAACGGCCTGTCGGTTGCCCACGCCCATGTCCGATATCTGAACCCGTTTCCGGCGAACCTGGAAAGTCTGCTTCTGCGCTATCGAAAGATCCTGGTTCCCGAGATCAACGGCGGGCAGCTTTCTTTCCTGCTCAACGCCAGGTATCCTTTACGCGTCATCAGCTATCCCAAAGTCCAGGGGCAACCATTCAAGATCTCCGAGATTGTGGATAAAATCCACGAGTTGCTGGACTAGACCGTACCCCTGAATCTGGAGAACGATCCATGGCCGAAGCCACACCGGAACTATTACAACTGACCCGCAAAGACTTCGTTTCCGACCAGGAAGTCCGCTGGTGTCCGGGATGCGGGGACTACGCCATACTGGCGCAGATGCAGAGGGTGCTTCCCGAACTCGGCATTCCCCGGGAACAGATCGTCTTCGTCTCCGGAATCGGTTGTTCCAGCCGTTTTCCGTATTACATGAACACCTATGGCGTGCACTCCATTCACGGGCGCGCGCCTACCCTCGCCTCAGGCCTTAAAGTGGCCAATCCCGATCTGCATGTGTGGGTGATTACCGGGGACGGCGACGGCCTGTCCATCGGCGGCAACCATCTGCTGCATATTCTCCGCAGGAACGTGGATGTGAACATCATTCTCTTCAACAACCGCATCTACGGCCTTACGAAGGGCCAATACTCGCCCACGTCGCTACCGGGTCACAAGACCTATTCTTCGCCAATGGGATCCATCGAACAGTCCTTCAACCCCATCTCCGTCGCCATCGGGGCCGAGGCCACCTTTGTCGCGCGTTCCGTCGACCGGAATACCAAGCACCTTGCGGAAATGCTCCGCAGGGCGGCCGCACACAAGGGCACGTCGTTTGTCGAGGTCTACCAGAACTGTAACATCTACAACGATGGCGCGTGGTTCCACATTACCGAGGCCGACGTCAAGGACGACAATACGCTGATTCTCGAACACGGTCAGCCGATGGTTTTCGGCAAGGCGCGGGACAAGGGTGTCCGGATGGATGATCTGCGTCCGGAAGTCGTGGCGCTGGGCAACGGCGCCTCCGAAGGCGACCTGCTGATGCACGACGAGTCCGCGGATCCGCCGGCGCTGGCTTACATGCTGAGCCGCATGGAATATCCGGATTTTCCAGTGCCACTGGGGGTTCTGCGCTGCGTGGAACGACCTGTTTACGAGGAGGAAATCCTCGAACAGGGTCGCGCCGCCGTCACACAGCACGGGAAAGCCGATCTGTCCACACTCTATCATACCGCCGATACCTGGATTGTGTCGGAAGAGGACAGCGTGCCGGTAGAACGCGACGTCGCTGAGGAAATCGAGACGGATATCCCGGATATCATTCCGGGAATCGGCGGAGAGGATCCAATAGACCCGAAGGGCGAATTCGAACGCCTCGTCATCGATCCGATCTCAACGGTGAAACTCCACACACCGGAGTTCATCGCGCCGGGGGCCTTCATGCTCGAAGCCATGCTGCTGATGGAGGAAAAAGACGCCGGCTGCCTTCTGGTTTCCGAAGACGGCGTCACCGTTCTGGGCATCCTGGCGGAAGGCGATTTCTTCGTAAAAGTCGTGGGTAACGACATCGATCTGGCAACCACGCGTGTTGAAGACGTGATGACGCCCAATCCCATAACCATGAGATTGTCGGATCCCATCGGGTACGCGCTGCATCTGATGGACCTGCACGGCTATCGGCATATCCCGGTAGTCGACCATGGTGGACGGGTCGTCAAGGTGGCGTCGTTCAGGGCGGCTCTCGAGTTCTTCACGCAACTTTACGACAGCGGGGCAAACGGCGACTGATCGTCGTGCCCTGTGAAGCTCAGCGGAAAGCCCCGGACGTCCAGGTCCGGGGCTTTATTTTCATGGCATGTTCGGGTTCCAGGGGGACCATGACGATTGTGAACCGGCCGCACGAGGCGTACGGCGCCCGGCTCGCTTGCCTCAATCGCTTCGCGGACGCCTGTAACCCACCTCCGCCACCAGTTCCTTCGGAAATGCATGCATCCTCTCCGGTCCCAACCGCTCCACCTCTGCCAGCCCGAGTTCGATTTTTCGTGTGAGCTCGCCGACGTCCACACCCAGAAACCGGGCGGGAAACTGCCTCAGCTTGAAAACTGAGTTGTTGTAGTGCTTCACCGCTCCATGATAGATCCCTCTTTGAATTTGATGGTACGCCGCCGCGAGTTGGATCAGGCCCTGAAAGAAAATGCGGCTCGGCTCGTTATGCCGCCGCCACACCTGCTCCCAGGCCTCGTGGCTCTCCCAGTGCTCCCGACTGTTGAAGAGCGAAACGCCTCTTTCAAAGTCCATCCAGTCCTCCGCCGACATCGCCGGCTCCACCACGTCCGCTGCTCGAATGAGGTAGGCCCGTTTGACCCGCGCCGCTTTCAAGTCACCCGTTCGCACGATTCAGTCTCCGGCCTGCGCCTCAAGCATTGTCTCCAACGCGACAAGATGCGCGCGTACGCGCACCTCCATCGCCAGCGCCGACGGTGTTTCCGACGTGATCAGACGATCGGTATACTTCTGCTGAAACAGGACAATCGGAACGCCGCCGCCCATGCGCCTCTTCTCCACCTCGAGATTCGGAAAGATCACCCCGTTCCTCGCAGCCTCTCCTTCTATCGTCGTTTGCGTATTCAGGGGGCATACTTCGGATACCCTACAGGTAATCCGCGGCCCAGCCGGCGCCCGGCCCCGAACCTGCTCGTAAAGATAGTACCCCGGGCTTTCCCAATCTTCGTGCAGATCCATGATGGCCGCGAATTCCCGCCCGCGAATAAACCGTTTGATGACGCCGATCTCGGGAACGTCGTCGTCGAGAAAAGCCCAGTTAACGTCCACGTCCTGTGCATTCGACCGGGAATCGTGGACGAATCCATACGGATTCAGACAGGGTATCACGTAGAACCGGAATCGATCCAGCCATCGGTCACAGCCCGTTTCCAGAAAAGCGAGTGCCCCCTGAGTTCCGGCGGGTTCGTCGCCATGGGTTCCCCCATTGACGAATATTACGGGCAGCAACGGGTCCGTGCCAAGGGATACACAAAGGACGGGATATCCGTCTATCCGGTCGAGCACTTCAACACTGAGACCACGGCGCGAAAGCGCCTCGGCGCGCTTGACGACCTCATTGTAGTCACGCATCGAGACTTGTCCTGTACACTGACCCTCAGTGCCCGCCAACCCTATTAACGTCCGACTCAGTCGAACATCTCCTTACCGAGCGTAATACCATGCGCCTTGACAGGGTCTTCCGTCCTCCCGGCTCGGGCCAGGCGTCGGGACAGTTCCGAAGCCAGGATTTCGCCCATCTCCCTGGTTCTCTCAGGGAGCACCCGCGCCAGATTATGCTGCTCACCCGGGTCGGTGTTCAAGTCATACAGTTCCCGCATGGGGTTGCCATAAAAATCGGGCTCGCTTGCGACAATCAGCTTCCATCCGTCTTTGCGCACAGCCCATTTGGCCATCCATGTGCACTCCTGGGTAAGCAACATCTCTCCGTCCGTTACCTCCGCTCCACCCCGGATGAGCGGGAGTACCGACCGACCGTCCATTCCGTGCGGGACTTTCAGACCCGCGCTATCCAGTACCGTCGGCGCGAGGTCCGTGTGTTGGACCAGTGACCGGATTCTGGTTCCATTGAATTCGTCACCCGGCCAGCGCACGATCAACGGCACGCGGATATCGCTTTCGTACAATCCATGGTGATCGAAGTAGATGCCGTGTTCACCCAGTTCCTCGCCGTGGTCGCTGAAAATGAACACCGCGGTCTCTTCGGCGAAACACAATTCGTCAAGCGCTCCCAGCAACTCCCGGATTCCATCGTCCACGCACCTCACCTCGGCATCGTACTGGCTGCGTACGAATTCGATATCGGTGATCTGGTCCGCCGCCGCGTCCGGCCACTCGGACGCCATCCGCCCGAGCCAGCCGGACGTCCACCAGTTCCTCAGGGGTCGCCGGTAGAAGCCGTCAAGGCTGCCTCTGTTTTCAACCGTCGGGTCGCCGGAATAAAAAAGGTCTCTGTAGCGTCCGGGCGGCATATACGGCGTATGCGGATCCCAATAGTGCACGAAGAGAAAAAACGGCTCCTGGCCGCGGGCTCTCAGCCACTCGATGGCAAGGTCGTTAAAGCGGGAACAATCCGGAAAACTCCCCGATTCCCGCGGATTCAGACAGACGTCGAATCCTCTGGAAAACCAGGGTTTGTGATGTTCCGCCAGATTGTCCACCGCGGCAGTGGCGTACCCGGACCCCTGCAGGTGTTCCGGCAGGAACGGCGCGTATTCGCAGAGAGACCAGCGCCCCCTGTGCGCAACGATCCCATGTGTGGTCGGCCACTGCCCGGTGAACATGGTCGTGAACGAAGGCTGCGTGGGAATCGAGGGCGCATAGCAATTCTCGAACACAGTTGCGCGGCCTGCGAAATCGTCGACAAACGGCGTGGTCGTCCGGTCATATCCGTAGCAACCGAGTCGATCGGCGCGCAGGCTGTCCACGGCAATCATCAGGAAATTCATCGCCCGCGTACCCACCACCCGTCGGCTGTGCCGGACTGTAATACAACCAGGTTGAATACACCAATCCATCTTGTCATATGGGACTCTAATTCACTGCAGCATCACTGCGAAAGCTGGCGGCAGACCACCGATCGGACTCGTGAATTCGAAGTTACGTCGGCGCATCTCTTTTGTCAACGTCCGGTAGAGAAGCGGAGGCCTCGTGCGAGACCTCCGCTTCCGATAGTGGCGGGAATGTGTGGGAATCGAACCCACCCAGCGTGTGATTAGCACGCCGCAACGGGTTTGAAGCCCGCGAGGGCCACCAGTGCCCCATCCACTCCCGCGTAAAGAGCAGATTGCCGGCGATTGCGGCATCCTGATGTATTGTACGTCAAAACCGGTATCAACGATTGAATTCCCGTTGGAAACTCCTGGGGCGCCGGGCGAGTCGTTCCGGGATTCGGACCTCGGTGTTTACCCGGCGAGCACCCTGACGTCACCCTTCCTCACAGTGACGCCCTTGCTGTCAAAATAGTTCAGCAGTGGAACGGCATATTTGCGCGTCGTGCCCACCAGATCACGAAACGCGGATACACTCAATTCCCGGTTCCGGTGAAGATATCCCAGGAGCCCCTGTTCGATCTCCTCCAGCGTGCGCGGAGGAAACATCAGATTCTCGTCGAGCCTTATGATCTCCCCCATCGATTGCATCGCTGCCGCCACCGCGTGAATTTCCGCGGCATCCCGTGTCAGACGTGCGCCGATCTCGGTCAGATCGGGTGGCGCCGCCCGCCCTGCCTGGAGAAGCTCCAGTATCTCCTGTCTGATCAGGCGCTGCTCCCCCGAAAAGCGGATCCGGTGATCGGCCATGCGCAGGAGGGGGCCCGCGGCGACCAACACCTTCCGAGAGAGCAAATGTTCGACGGCATGCTCGAATGACCATGCCGGAGGTATGGGCGCCACCCGCTGGCGAAGTTCGTTGCGTGAAGCTCCCGCTTTCAGGGGATTGGACCGGTGGTACCCGGACATCGCATCGCCTATAAGTTGCAGCAGCGAGTGCCAGGAGTCCGCATGCGCGTAGACGTCCTCTCCCGTGCGACGAAAGCCCAATGCTTCACCTTCCGCCAGCAAACCCCTCAGGCGTTCGTCTGTCTCGGAATGAGAGAGACCCAGCGCCGCCGCCAGGTCGCTTGCGGAAAAGGCCTGAAATCCAGCCGATTTGAGCCGCAGGCTTAATACCCGTGTCGGATCCTCTACTTCGAGTTCGCGCAGTCTCTCCAGCGTGTCTTCTCGAAAACGGCGGTGCTTCAGAGGTTGCGTATCCAGCACCACCCCGCCCCCCAGCGTCTGAACGGGCGAGTAACGCCGGATCACGAATCGATCACCCCTGGCGCCCACGCCGCGGCCTTCCAGGCGGAACTGTACCAGCTGGGACTCGCCGGGTTCCAGTTCGTCTGCTTCCAGAAGAATCGCTCGCGCCAGCACGTCGCGAGGTCCGAGGTGAAGATGCACACGCGCGCGGTTTTTCAGCGACACAGGCGCATCCTTCAGCAGCCGCAACCGTGCGTCGAGCATATACGTGGAACTGAAATAACCCTGCTGCGCCAGCAGGTCGCCCCGCGTCACCTGGTCCACTTCCAGGTCGGCCAGATTGACCGCCGCGCGATGGCCAACCCGGGCCGCTACCACGTCTCTGCCATGCACCTGCACGCCCCGTACCCGTACGGGCCGGTCGGCCGGCTGAAGCATCACCAGGTCTTTCACCCGCACCTGGCCGGACAGTACGGTACCGGTCACGACCGTGCCGAATCCCCGGACCGAGAAAACCCGGTCCACGGGCAATCGGAACACCCCGCCGTCCGGGCGTTCCCGGACCTTCCCGATTTCCTCCTCCAACAACGTCCGAAGCGTATCGATCCCCTCCCCGGTGACCGCGGACACCGGAACGACCGGTGCGCCGTCCAGGAACGTGCCATCGAACAGGTCGCGCAGGTCCTCCTCCACCAGTTCCGCCCAATCCGGCTCCACCAGATCCACCTTGTTGAGCGCCACGACACCCCGACGCACGCCCAGGAGATTCAGAATACCCAGATGTTCGCGTGTCTGGGGCATGGCCCCGTCGTCCGCCGCGACCACAAACAGTGCGAGATCCACCGTACATACGCCCGTCACCATATTCTTCACAAACCGTTCGTGCCCGGGCACGTCTATTATCGTAACATGGTCCTTCCAGTATGCAAATCCGATATCGATCGTCACCCCGCGGTCCTTCTCTTGCGGGAGCGTATCGGTATCGATGCCCGTAAGCGCCTTGATCAGCGCAGTCTTGCCATGGTCGATATGACCTGCCGTACCGATGATCACGTGTGACACGATACTGACTCCGCGCCATCCCCCACCGCACGGCGAAGCGAGGCCTCAACGTGGCGCAACTCATCTGCGGCCACCGTCCGCAAATCCAGAAACAGACGATCGTCCCGCACGTATCCGATAACCGGCGGGTCGTTCGCGCGCAGACGGGCCGCCAGGCCGGTTACGGAACCACCGATGCACGTGACGCGTAGCGCCGCGCTGGGGATTTCCTCCAGCGGCATGGCGCCGCTTCCGGTCTGAGCGACGGAATCCACCAGTTCAATTCGCAGCTCCGGCAGCTGACTCAGCCGGGACAGGCTTCGCCGGCCCCGACGCTTCAGCGCCGCCACAGGCGCGGTCAGCATCGCAAGCGTGGGATGCGCACGCGATAACTCCTTCGGGTTCAGGAAGAGCCTCAACGTTGCCGCCAGCGCGGCGTACGTCAATTTCCCGCACCGCAACGCCCGCATGAGCGGGTTCCGGCGGATCTTCTCGATAGCGTCTCGCCTTCCCACCAGAATGCCCGCCTGGGGGCCGCCCAACACCTTGTCTGCACTGAAGGTTACCACGTCGGCGCCAGCCGCGACGCTGTCCGATACCAGGGGCTCGTAAGGCAGGCCGAACGCTCCCATGTCGACCAGAGCCCCGCCGCCCAGGTCGTGGACCACGGCCACGCCGCTCCGCTTGCCCAGCGCAACCAGTTCCGCCAAAGAAACCGCGGCCGTAAAGCCCATTACCTTGTAATTGCTCGGGTGCACCGCCAGCATCAGGCCGGCGCGACCGGTCAGGGCCGTCTCGAAGTCCCGCAGATGGGTCCGGTTTGTCGTGCCGACCTCGACCATCAGCGCGCCGCTGCGCGCCATGATTTCCGGGATGCGAAAGGACCCTCCGATTTCGATCAGTTCGCCACGCGAGACCAGCGCTTCTTTTCCCAGGCTCAGCGAATTCAGGGTCAACAAGACGGCGGCCGCGTTGTTGTTGACCACGGCTGCCGCATCGGCGCCGGTCAGCGCGCACAACAGTTCCTCAACCAGCGCGGTTCGCGACCCGCGCCCGCCGCTTTCGAGGTCCACCTCGAGATTGCTGTACCCCGAGGCAACGCCGGCCACGGCCCGGGCCGCCGCATTCGACAGCGGCGCGCGTCCGAGATTCGTGTGCAGCACGATTCCCGTGGCGTTAACGACCCGCTTGAGACCGGGAACGGTAATGCGCGCAACACGCAGGCCGACCTGGCGAACCACCCGAGCCACGAGCGCTTCCCGTGGCTCACCGATCGCTTCGCCGCGACGCATGGCCTCCCGGACGGCGGCGATTCCCTCGCGCACGAAACCTGCGACCAGCGGCCGTTCGCAACGTTCGCAAAGTGCCCGTACGTCGGGCTCTTCCAGCACCGCGTCGACGGAGGGTATCAGTGAGAAGTCGGCCTGTTCCGCCATGTTGCTCCCGACTATGGACGCGACTGACGATGCCCGTGGCGGGAAATCACGCGGGCTGAAACGTGTACGATACACCGGGCCGCCTGACGTCAGGGCACGATCCTGAACGAAATGTCCTTTGACGTCCGTTCATCCGCCAGCAGGTCCGTAACGGCCACTCTGACCAGCTGCCCGCCCTCCTGCGTTTCGGTAAGGTCCAGTTCGACGTAGGCCACTTCATCCGGCAGGCTGCCGGCCTGGTCGTAAGCAATGACGACTTCCCGGTCCTTTTCGGACAGCCGGAAGACTCTGCCCAGTCCGTGCAGCACCCTTGCGGGGAGCGCCCGTTTCCGTTGCGACCGAAGCGTATATTCCACCCGATAACGCGTCTGACCGAAAGCATCCTGCTTCAAATTATAGATTTCGAAATATACGAACGCGTTCTGGTGGCTCCGAAATGCCAGGGACGACATCGGAACGACCTTAAGCCCGTTCTTCACGTAATCTCCCGATGGCTCGTCGGTCGGTTCCGTTGCGAAGGCCAGTTCGATATCGCTGATCAGCAGCCCGGACGGCCCGTGATAGTCCTCAAGTACGACTGCCTGCTGGTAAACCTGCGACTTGCCGGAAACGACGTCTCTTACCTGAAGCGCCATATGGTACGTCCCCGGAGGCAGATCCACCGGCATCACACCCGGTATGAAGGCGCCGTCCTCGACCTGCTGGTTCGTGGGCGCTTTGAAGGCCATCTGATCCACCTCCCGATGGACTTCGTTCCACAAGCTGTCGAAGACGGCCACGCCCCGGTCGAGCAGAATCAGATCGGTTCCTTCGTCCACGTTCAATCGAACCACCTCGGATGCGGGCAGCCCGTAATAGACCTCCAGCCGCGTCGTGGACTCCGGTCCCTTGAAATCCGCAGGATAGTAGTAGAAATCGATGGGCAGATCGGCGAAATCGTTCGAATAGCGTGATGGTCGACTCGCCACGACGTTCTGCATGACCACCCCGCCCTGAAAACCGGCCAGATGGATACCGACGTGCGGCGCGACCCTTAGCGGAAAGGGCGCGAAGTCGTAACGCCTGCCTTTGAAGACTTCCGCGAAGGTAATCTCGATGCCGCCATCCACCTGCGTGTAAATCCAGTATTCCCACCTGGCATTCGCGGCAACCGGAAAGATCGGCAGCCCCGGCGAAATAGGCAGCGCGATCCGGGACTGGTTCACGAAATTCACTCGTGTTTCCTGTACCTCCCGGTTCCGTTCGGCTTGAATATCGTCCCATCTGCTGACATGGTCCGGATCCCCCAGGCGGATGAAAACCTCGCCCCGTTTGTCCCAGCCGCCATCCGGCTTCGCAAAGTGTTCCAGCGCGTAGGCCACCCGGCGATAGTGTTCCAGCAGGCGCTCGTTTTCAGGGGTGAGGGGCGTGGGGTCGCGACGGTTCCAGAACCGCGCGGCGAGCGCATCCCTTTCACCGGGCGCAGCCGCCTCGTATCGGGCGAGTTCCTCGTCGTCCGCCACAAGGGTTATGTCCTGATATCTGCGCTGTTCGGCGTCCGGAAGAAACGAGAAATAGACCCCGAACAGTTCGTTCGCACGTTCGAAGTCACGATTCATCAAGGCAATGACGGCAAGATCGCGATTGGCCGGAACACGGGCGTCCCCAGCGGCCTTCAGAAGCCCCGCGAGGGTGTTGACCGCTTCCTCGCTATTGCCCAGCGAGAGCCACAACCTGGCCAGCCGGATACCTGCGCGGGGATGTGCCGGATTCGCCTTCATCTCCTGCTGGTAGGCGGAAATCGCCTCGTGTCGCTTGCCGTCGTCCTCAAGCAGCAGTCCGACCTGGAAATGCGCGTCCGGGTACTGGCCATCCATATCAATCACTCTCTCAAATGCTTCCCGTGCCCGGCGCTTCCGAGTTTCCAGGTAGACGCCCGCCAGGTGGTACTGCGCCTCGGCCATGTCCGGATCTGCTCTCAGGGCTCGCTTGAAATACGTCCCGGCGCGCCTGAATCCCTGTTTGGATGCCATATAGGCCAGTCCCAACCCGTTGTACCCGGCTGCCGTGGCGCCTTTTTTCACCGCCTTCCTGAATGCCTTTTTGGCCGCCTTCGGATTGCCGGCATCCAGATAGGCATTTCCGAGAAGGACATAATCCCGCGCCGTCTCCGCTCCCAGGTCGACCACACGCTCCAGCGCGGAAATGGCGCGTTCCGGCCGTCCCCGCGTAACCTCCTCTTCAGCTTCGGTCCGAAGCGAATCCACCGGCGGCGTTATTGCTGCCGATGACGACGCGAAATTCAGGACAAACAGGATGATGATCCATGCCATGGTCGATCTTTCCGGGAAGGGTCGTACTGCCGGGTCACTCAGAAAATCTATCGAATATATCCCCCGCGCGCAAAGGATTTCTATTCTTGCCGCACGGGCCTGGAGCCTGTTCCCGGAGACCGGTAATCGGGACGCTTCGGCATTGACAACGCACAGGGGCAGGATTATCTTTCACGCGGGTCATACCTGAGAAGGATCCTTTATGTCCATCCGAAAAGTCGTCATCCCGGTTGCCGGTCTCGGCACCCGTCTATTGCCAACGACAAGAGCCCTGCCGAAAGAGATGCTGCCCGTTGGCAAATACCCCGCCATACAGCACGTCGTCGAGGAGATGGCGGCCGCCAATCTGACGAAGTGTCTCTTCGTGACCTCTCATAGCAAGACGATGATCGAAAACCAGTTCGACAACAACATCGATATCTTCTCGCAGGCGGAACAGAACCACAATTCGATCGACCCGACGCACTTCGACTACAGCCGGCGAGGCATCGAGTTCTTCTATACGCGGCAACAGGCGCTGCCCCCCACGTTCAGACCTCGCGGCACCGGCGCTGCGATACTCGCCGCCGAGAGTTTCGTTGAAAAAGAGCATTTCGCGGTTGCCTACGGCGATACGATTATCAATACCAGGCACACGCCGAATTTTCTGGCGCGAATGATTGAATCTCATCTCAGACACGGTTCCGCGTGTACCGTGGGCGTCCGTCCCGTCTCGTCCGATATGGTAGGACGTTACGGTATTGTCAAGCCCGACCCGGCAGGCGACCCGAACGCCGACGGCTTTTCCATCCGGGACCTCGTGGAAAAACCCGGCGCGGACGAAGCGCCAAGCCTTATGGCCGTGAGCGCCCGGTATGTCTTCAGTCCCGAAATTTTCGACGAAATCCGCGGGCTTACGGAGGTCTCCGGCGGCGAACTCGGTGTTACGGACGCCATTCGCAGCCTGATCAGGCGGGGCAGGTCGGTCCGATGCGTACGTCTGTTGCCGGATGAAACGAGGTACGACATCGGAAGCCACGAGAGTTATTACCGGGCGTTTATCGACTTTGCCCTTCAGGATCCCAAATGTGGAGACCGAATTCGGGAATACCTCGAAGCCTGCGTAAAACGCGCGGGAAAAAGCGCCTGATCCGGCGGCAGACGTGCAGGCTTTCGCACTGCCAAAAAAGAGAAGCCCTTCGGAATTCAGAAATCCGAAGGGCTTTGCCATACCCAATAATGGACATTAACGACGTCCGGAATGGGTTCAAGTCTCCGCCGGGGGCCCGGGCTGCCGACCCCGTAACAGTCCGTTGAAAAAGACGCTCCGCAGGCGAGGCCGAGTCATTGTGGCCGAAGACAAGGCGCGCCTGTCTGCGTGCGAACGCACAGGCAGGCAGCCCGGATGGACTTTATCATCGGGCTGCTAAGGACGGCGAGGGTTCCGACTTTTCTTCCTGCACGTCCTCTTCTCCCCGCAATGCCCGTTCAACGGCTTTCATCATCGTCGCTCACCAGTTTCTCGCCGTCGAATATCAACTTGCCCTTTTCGTAGATGCAACCGGTCTCCTCCACCAGTTCGTATTTCATCAACTGCCCATGCGACATGTGGTTGAAGACCTCTTTCGGGTCTTTGTATTTTTCAATCAGTTTTTCGATTGGACCCTCGAACTGGATGGCTCTGCGAACGGGCCGTTCCTTTTCGCGACGCTCCCGCTCCTCCCTGGTGAGGATAGGCAACCGCTCGGCCGCGGGGCCCAGACGGCTGGTATACTCCTGCCGCTGGCGAAACCGGTCGTGCCGCTTCTCGAGTTCCGACTTGTCCCCCACGCTGTCGTAATACTCCGACACCTCCTCAGCCTTCTCCCTGAACCGCTTCTGTTCCTGATCTTTCAACTCGTCGTTTCCCATTTTCCGCATAATGTCCTTAACCGACTTGCTCATTCAAACGCCTCCAGATCGTTGGGATGCCCGATCCCGCAAACGCGTTAGTTGCGGCGCGACAGGTCGTTGCGATGCAAATCCACGACAAAAAACATACATCGCGACCCGGCTTTTGTCAACGGCAAAATTGGCGATGCGACCCGCCCGCAATCCCGAAAAAAGTTGACTCCAGCCTGCTCACGGCGTAGTTTGTGGTTGCGAGCCGACCCGCCCCGACGCCGCGGGCCGATTCACCGGGATTCGCGAACCCCGGCGTCCCGAGCGCCGGGTTGCCTCCGCCTTCTCAAGGACTCCGTGATGTCCGCAATCGATCGCCTCGTCAATATTATGGCCCGGTTACGCGGACCGGACGGATGCCCCTGGGACCGCGAGCAGACGCACCAGAGCCTCAAACCCTATCTGATTGAAGAGACCTACGAAGCCCTGGACGCCATCGACAGGGAAGACGACGATGGCCTGCGGGACGAACTTGGCGATGTACTCCTTCAGATCGTCTTTCATGCGCAACTTGCCCGAGAGGAAGCCAGGTTCACGCTCGAAGACGTCGCAGCGGCCACGTCCGAAAAGCTCATACGCAGGCATCCGCATGTATTCGGGAGCACGACCGCGAACACCCCCGGACAGGTGGTTGAAAACTGGGAGGCCATCAAATCGCGGGAAAAGCGGGAAAAGGGCCGGAGTCCGTCCATACTTGAAGGCATACCCCGGCAACTTCCCGCGCTGTTCAGGGCAAGGCGGGTTCAGGAGCGGGCAGCCCGTTCCGGCTTCGACTGGACAGATACGGACGAGGTCGTAGACAAAGTGCGCGAGGAAGTGGACGAGTTCCTTGAAGCGTGGCGGGACGCAGACAACAAGGGCGTGGAAGAAGAACTTGGAGACCTCCTGTTCTCTCTGGTCAACCTCGCCAGATTTCTGAAGGTCTGCCCTGAAGAAGCGCTTCGGAAGACGGTCGGGAAATTCGAGCACCGTTTCCGTTATATAGAACAGGAACTTGGACGGCGGGGCAAGAATCCGCAGAACGCCAGTCTGGAAGAAATGGACCGGCTTTGGGAGGCATCCAAGAAGACGGCGTCGGACAAAACCACGGCCAATCCGGAATCATGACCCGTCCTTCCGGATTTCGACCGATCTCAACCCCCCGCCACGCGTTCATACACCTGCACCGCAGCCATCAGATCCTGAATCGCCATTCCCGTGAAATAGGCAATGGCGCCCCGGCCGCGCCGGTCTTCCAGGCGGCCCAGCGCCGCGTCTCCAATGGTGAGTACGCGCCCCTCACAGTTCGCGGCCAACCGGTCCTCGCCCAAACCGGCCAGCAGGAAATCTCCCGACTTCAGAACCTGATCGGGATGGTCTGCAACCACCTCCCGGCTGCGCAACAGCCCGGCCTCCAGCTGAGCCGTCCTCGGGTCGCCCGCGATGACGGACAGATGCGCCTCGTCTGCCACGTCCCGCCGTCCCAGGATCGGACGGGGCGTGGGAACCGCCGTCAGCACGGCATCGACCCCTTCCAGGCAGTCGTCAATGGCGTTCGTACTCCGTATACGGGCGTTCACCTTTGGTTGCACGTACCCGGCGAACGCCTCGACGTTGGCGGGACTTCTGCTGGTCGCCCTGATCTCCCGGGGCGCAAGGGCGGCGTCGGCACAAAGGGCAAGCGCCCGGGCAATGCGTCCGGTGCCCACAATCGCCAGCACGTCCGCGCTGGCGGCAAGATAGCGGACGCCCAGCGCGCCCGCCGCGCCCGTCCGCATATTGGTCAGGTATTCCGCATCCAGTACAGCGCCCCGGCTCGTCGCAACCTCTTCCAGTTCGATCACGGCGGTGCGCGCCGCAAGCCGTCCGGTAGAGACGTCCGACCGTTCTACGATCACCTTCCTGGCTCGGTACCGCCCCGGCCATTCCGCGGGCATCTCCAGGCGAAAGAGATCCGCGCGTTCCGACCTTCGCACGTCTTCCCGTCGCGGCGGATTCAGCGCCTCTCCCGACCCATAGAGGCGAAACGCCCGGTCACAGCTTTCCACAACCTCCTCGGCAGACAGAATACCCGCTATTTCGGCATCTGAAATCTTCAATTTTCCTTCCAGGGGTACGCCCTCCATTGTGTGCGCGCGGATAGAGTAACCGTGCCTGCGAACGGACGCGACAGGCGCCCGGTTGTGAAGAGAAAAGCCGCCCGGCGCCGTGAGATACCGATCCGCTACGGGCGTGGAAATTCGACTTGACGGGCGCTGACTCAAGTTCAATATTGAAGGTCCTTTTCAATCCCAACGCCCGAAAACGAGGCATCTCATGAAAATTACGGACGTCGAAACCTTCATCGCCGGCAACCCGTGGAAGAACTGGCTCTTTACCCGAGTGCACACGGACGAGGGTGTCACCGGCGTCGGCGAGGGCACGGTCAACTTCCTGGCCCGCACGGTCGAATCCGCCATTCACGAACTCAGACCGCAGTGGGAAGGGCAGGATCCGTTCCAGCCCGAACGCATTCTTCAGCGGATGTACCGCGACGTGTACACCGACGGGGGCCAGATCCATAAACATGCGGCGGCGGCCATCGAAGTCGCATGCTGGGACATCATGGGCAAGTGCCTGAACAAACCCGTCTATCAGCTTCTGGGCGGTCAGATGCGCGACAGGATCAGGGCCTACGCGAACGGCTGGTATCGCGGCCCGCGGACGCCGGAGAACTTTCACGAAAAGGCGCTGGACGTGGTTCGCCGCGGGTATACGGCCCTTAAATTCGACCCGTTCGGGTCCGCCTACCAGATCACGGATCTGGATGACGAGGCGCTGGCCGTCGACATCATCGCGGCGGTGCGCGACGCCGTGGGCCCCGGCGTGGACGTTCTCGTGGAAGGGCATTGCCGATTCAGCACGTCCACCGCCCTCAAATTCGCCCGCAAGATGGAGCCGTACAATCCCACCTGGTTCGAGGAACCGACGCCTCACCACAAAATCGACGCCCTCACCCAGGTTGCGAGAGAATCGCCGGTACCCATCGCCACCGGCGAAAGCCTCCATACGAAATACCAGTTCGCCGAACTGCTGAAACACGACGTCGTACACATCCTGCAGCCGGAACCACTGGCCTGTGGCGGTCTGTGGTCAACCCGCATGATATGCGACATGGTCGACGCGCACTACGGCGTGGTCGCGCCGCACGACGCACAGGGCCCCGTCTGCACCGCCATCTGCCTCCAACTGGCGGCCTGCACGCCCAACCACTTCATACAGGAGACGTTCGACGAATTCAACGTGGCGTGGGAACGCGACCTGGTTACGGGCGAGAGGTATGACGTCGTAGACGGCTGGTTCAGCGTGCCAACCGCGCCCGGCCTGGGCATCGATCTCAACGTCGAGGAGATTCGCAAACATCCCTATTCCGTGAAAAACCACCTGCCGCTCTTCAGGGACGGCTGGGAACGCCGTGTTTCCCAGGAGGATTTGACGTCATGAATGTCGTCTTCATCGTGCTCGACAGCTTCCGTCAGGATCACGTAAGCCTGTATCATCGCGGCGTTGCGCCTTTTTCGGGCGTCGACGCCTGCAAGACGCCCAATATCGACGAATTCGCGGGGGAATCGGTGGTGTTCGAAAACGCGTATCCGGAAGCCCTGCCCACCATTCCGATTCGCTGCCAGCTGATGACCGGGCAGCGCACGCTGCACAACCGCGGCTGGCAACCTCTCACCGCCGAAGACGTGCACGTCGCCCAGATACTCTCCGGAGAGGACTATGTCTGCGGGCTCATCACGGATACGTACCACTACCGGGCGCCCGGAATGAATTATCACCGGAACTTCGCCTCGTACGACTGGATCCGGGGCCAGGAATACGATCCCTGGATCTCGGCGTCGACCCGGCGCGATATCGACGACTACGTCAATGGAAACTATCCCGAAACCTGGCGCCGGCGCATCTCACAGTTCCTGGCCAATACCGACGGCTTCCACTCGGCCGAAGACGAATTCGCGTGGAAAGTGGTCGACAGCGCCGTCGACTGGCTCGACGCCAACCGGTCGCACGGGAACGTGATGCTCTGGGTGGATTCGTTCGACCCCCACGAACCCTGGAATCCGGTGCCGGAATTCGACAGCTACACCGATCCCGCCTTTCGGGGACCCCGGCTGATTATGCCGATGGGCGGACCATCCGAAGACTGGGCCTCGCCCGACGAGATCTCCCACGTCCAGGGCCTCTACGCGGGGGAATGCGCCTTTGTGGACCACTGCCTCGGGCGGCTCTTCGACGCGTTGAAAAACCAGGGATATTACGACGACAGCGTCATTTTTCTGCTGGCCGACCACGGACATCCTCTGAACGACCACGGCAAATTCCTGAAGGGCGCGGACCGGATGTACAACGAATTGCTCAAGGTCCCGTTCATGGTCAGATTGCCGCGAGGGAGACACGGGGGTCGGCGGACGTCCGCGATCATACAGTACCAGGACGTGCTGCCCACCCTCCTCGACGCGCTCGGCCTGCCCGGCAACACCGACGCGATAGCCGGCCGCAGTTTCATGCCCGTACTCACCGGAGATTCGGACGAACACCGGCGGACGATGATCACGGGCTACCATAGCGGAATCGACCGCTGCACCCGAGACGACGCCTGGAGTTATATCCAGCGCCCGGCGGGCGAACCCGACGAACTGTACCATCTTCCGGACGATCCGAAGGAAGAAAACAACCTTATCGACGATCACCCCGACGAGGCCCTGCGCCTGGCGGGCGCATTTGGAAAGACGTTCAAACGCACGTCAACGAAGACGGTCAAAGGGGTACAGGGTGAATATGAAATGGCCTCATCGAGCATCGACTGAACCGACGTCATCGCGCCCCGGCGGGAGCCAGTGACCTGATTTCGTGGAAGGATCGGCGACGGCGCAGCGCCGAGGCGGCGCCCCTCGCCGAGAACACCGCGCCATAGAAAGGAGACCCCGTGGAAAATCCCGTGAAAACGAAACTCTTGAGGGGCAAGTTGTCCCTCGGCGGCTGGCTGAACCTGGGTTCCCCGCTGGCCGCGGAACTCATGGCCGCCGCCGGTTACGAGTGGCTGGCCATAGACGCGGAACACTCGCCGTTTGACATCCCCCTGATCGCGGATACGTTCCGGGCCGTCGAAGCCCGGGGCGCCGTGCCCTTCGTCCGCGCCTGGGACCACGGTCCCGTATCCCTTGCCCGCATCCTGGACGCCGGCGCGTACGGCATCATCGTGCCCCACGTCAGCACGCCCCGGCAGGCGGAAGCACTGGTGCAGGCCATGCGCTATCCGCCGGAGGGCGCCCGCTCCGCCGGTACGGGCAGGGTGGCCGTCTACGGCGACGAATATCGCCGGAACGCCAACGATGCGGTGATGATCGCACCCCAGATTGAAGATATGGAGGGCATCAACAACACGGAAGCCATCATGTCCGTCGAGGGGATCGACGTGGGATTCCTCGGACCCAACGACCTTGCCCTCTCCATGGGCGTGAATCGAGGCCACCCGGATCACGAGAAGGCCATCCGGACGTTCGTGTCGGGATGCAGGAACGCCGGCAAACCATACGGGATGCCCGAGCGCGACCTGGACACTGCCAGGAAACGCATTCGTGAGGGGTTCACGTTCATGGACGTCGCCAGCGACCTGCGCACCCTGGAAGCCGGCGTGAACCATGCGCTGGCCGAAATCAGATCCTGAGAGACCAGGGGGAGACCCTCACCCACCGACCCCCTCTCCCAGGGGGAGAGGGGGAGCAAGACTACAGGTCGAATCGCTCACTATATACCCGCTGGATGGCCACTCGACAGACCATCCGGCGCCCGGGTCTTCAGACGAGATTTCCCTCCGCGCGACTGTTCGAACCTGTCACCACAACGGGTTCCCGCATCCCCACGCACATGTTGCCGCCCACCAGATTGGTATCGCTGGATCCGCTTTCCACGATGCCGCCGGTCTGCGTGGGATCCGCCTGGTCGTCGGCACAACGATTGCCATGCACAATTGTCCGCTGCAGGTCGTGAAGCCGAATCCCGGGCCAGCGACCGGGCGCCTCCTGCGAATTGCTCAGCAGCAGGTTTCCGGAAACCACCTGCTCCTCGCCCCGGTTGGCGTCGATCCCGCAGCGCCCGTTGTACGCGCAGACATTGTCGCTGATGACGTTGTGATGGTCGCCGCCGTTCGCCACCCCGCCGATCCCGTTCTGACGGTTTCTTGAAAACACGCTGTCGCTGCACACCGTATGGTGCACGCGGGCGCAGAAGAAAAAGCCGTCGCCGCCGTTGCCTTCCGCGATGTTGTGCGACCAGACGCTCGCGCGGAGCGCCGTACCGGGGTGAAAGCCGTGTCCGCGGCAGCCGTGGGCCTGGCATTGTGTCACCTGAACGTCGCTGCCGCGCTGAATGCCGATCCCGTCGCTCGGCCAACCCAAAACCGTGCAGTTCGCCACCCGCACCCGCTGGCATCCCACCAGATGGACCGCGGCATAGGTGAAATCCCACCAGGGCCCCCGGACATTCTCCGGACCCCGTATGGCGAGTCCCTGAATCTCGATATCGACTTCATCCCGCGCGTAAATCGCCGGGCACAGCCGGACGGCCCGCGCGTTGTCGACCACCTTCAACGCCCGTTCCAGCGGAACGTTCAGCCGCACGCGGGTCCCGTTTCGCGCCAGAACGACGCCGTGCGTACCGTGCCAGCCGTACTGCCGGTCGTCGCATATTCCGACGGCGTCGCCCGCCTCGAACGGCGGTAGCGTGCGGCATTCGACCTCGTATTCGCCCTCCCGCGCGTCTTTGTCCAGGGCAACGGATTCCGGCGGACGTATCGCCAGAACGGTCGCTGGACCGTCGCCGACCAGGCTTACGCGTCGAGGTAAATATACGGACTGCCGCAGGAGATAGGCGCCCGCCGGCGCGCGGACCCGTCCTCCCGCCGGCGACAGAGAAGCAATCGCCTCGGCAATCCCCGCCGTAGGGGATTCCGGATCGTAAAAATCCGCAGCATTGACTTCGGACTGCCGTGCCGGCGACCCCGACATCACACGCTCCCTGCGATACAGGCGACCCGCGCCACGACGCTCAAACCGACGGCGGCTCCAGAATAACCGTCACGCCCATATCGGCGAATTTCGACCGCTCTTCCGCCGATCCGATCCGGTGACACACCGCCACACCGGTACCTTCGAGAGACTCTGCAACGTAGGCCACGGCGTCATCCACCGACTTCAGGGCGTGATTGGGGTGCGCCCTCAGGTTGAACGTCAGGTCGGTGGGCCCGAACGAAAGGCAATCCACTCCGGGCCGGGCCAGAAAATGCGCCCGGGTCGCGGCCTCTACGGACTCGATCTGAAGCCACAACACACCGTACGCGTTCCACCAGTCCGCGTATTCGAAAGGATCGGAGAACGCCGACGCCCCGCGCCGGGAACGGCCGCCGATGCTCCGGATCCCCGCCTGCGGATAGTAAAACGCGTTCACCGCCTCGATTGCCGTCTCGTCCGTCTCGGTCTGAGGCACCTCCACGCCGCACGGTCCCAGATCCAGGTAATTCCCGATCAGGTACGCGTTCCTGGTGTGTTTGATGCGAAACTGGACGAACACGTCCAGTTCCTCCGCGATGCCGCAGAATTCTTCCAGCCGCTCCTCGTTAAACGCGGAATGCTGGCTGTCTGCGGATACGAAATCGTACGGACCGCTGTCCATCACCTGCAGGAATCGCTCCCGCGTCGCGTTCAGCGGCAGCATCGTGCCCACAATCTGCTCGCCGTTGCGCATCCGTTTCTTGAGACCCATCGCGTTTTCGAACATACAACCTCCGGTTTCGATCATGGCGAAAGGAGATCCGTACCAGATCCTCATTCATGATGCCTGTTGCTCTAACCTCAATTCGAAAAAGACAACCGCTAAATCAGCCACAAAAAGCACAAAAGTCACAAAAGGTATCGGCGCCAAACGGGGCGTAGAGGTCGTCCATAAGGACAATTCTTCCGTTCACGTCCAGTAACCTGAAAGTTCCTGGATATCCGACGTCAAATCGCCTTTATTCACCTGGATATATTCGATTTAACCTCACCGAAAAATTACAAATCAAGGCTAATCGTCGAATTGTTGGGGTTCTCCACAATCATGCGGAGGCGTACGAGGTCAGATTCAGAGAATCAACGCAAGTCTGCCGCGTGCGTTCTCACCTTTTCGAACGCCATGCAGAGATCTGTCATCTTCGATTCTGAGGCGAGCAGAACCGTCTGAGACAGCCAGATACGGTCTTTACAGGCCTTCTCGGCGTTCGGCAGGCAAAGTCGCCGATAGTCCGGCGCGTCGTCCATCGTGGTCCAGGCGAAGGGCTTGTAGGAACCGGCCGTCCAGTCGTTCTGAAAGACGGGATTCCGATAGACCGGCTCGGTATAGCCGCCGCTGGCTGGCGCCCCCTCCGCTCTGAGCGCCTGAAGGAACCGCTCCCGGGATACCCCCTCGAATTCGTCCGGCTCGTACCTGGCGCTGTAAATGTGCCAGCTCGCCCTTGTCGCATCCCGTAGCCTTTCGACCGGCTCGATACCATCGATCCGAGAAAGCGCCCGGGTCAACGTCGCTGCATTCTGTTCCCGGATATCCGTTTGCATTCTGACCCGCTCCAGCTGGCACAAGAGTATCGCGGCCGCAAAATCCGTCATTCGATGGTTGCCGCCCCAGCGGCGTCCTTCGGGCGCACGGTCGAACCGGGACCGTCCCGAATTGATCACGCAGTTCATTCGGTCGGCCACCTCTTCGTCGTTCGTCAGTGCGATTCCACCCTCTCCGCACGTGATGTTCTTGCTTCGCTGAAAACTGAATCCCGACGCCAGACCCCAGCTGCCCAGACCCTTTTCCATGTACGCCGCACCCCAGCCGTGACAGGCATCTTCAAGCACGACGAGAGCGTGACGGTCCGCAATGCTCCGGATACGCCGCATATCACATGCCAGCCCGCCGAAGTGCACAACCATGATCGCCTTCGTTCGGGGGGTAAGCGCCGCCTCAATCGCATCCGGATCGATATTGTCCGAATTCGGAGCGATGTCCGCGAAGGTTACCGTCGCGCCGGCCCCCAGAATTCCCATACACGTACCGTGAAACGTATATGGACTGGTGATCACCTCGTCTCCGATGCCGACCTCCGCGCCCCGGCACGCAGCTTCCAGCGCATTGGTGCCCCCACTGCAAACCACCCCGTATGCGGCATCCTGAAAACTGGCGAATTTCTCTTCAAATTCCAGACACCTGGGGCCGTAGTTCCAGTTCCGACTGCGCGCCACCTCCAGCAACATGGCCTCTTCAGTCTGGTCGAACTGCGGCCAGGGATCCGCAATCCCTTGTGTAAGCTCGGGCTCTCCGCCCAACAGTGCGAGTCGGCTGGACATCACGCGCCTTCAAAACAGAAAAATTCAGCGTTGCGTTACGGGCAGGTCGGACATAGATTTCCAGGCGCCGGAAACCAGACGTCATTGTGAACGGAGATTATTCATGAGAGTCGAAATCAGCAGCCGGTCCACGCCGTACGAATATCAGTCGCTCCAGGGGCACGCGCTCTTCAGCATGGAAGAAGCCGTGCTCTCATACGAGCGCTTCGACGGCCGGATGAGCCCTCCGGTCAAACGCGTGAATTTCAACCGGAGCGACAGCGTTTCGGTCCTTCTCTATGCGTGGGAGACCGACGAAATCGTCCTCGTAGAACAATTCCGCTACCCCGCGTACGCAAGCTATCCTGAATCGGAACGGGACGGCAAGGGCTGGATCCTGGAAACCGTCGCCGGCATCAAGGATGCCCGCGGGCCCGACGTGGCCCGACGCGAACTGCTTGAAGAAACAGGATTCACGCTCATCGGCGACCTGGAGCACCTCACCACCGCTTACGTCAGCCCGGGCGGCGCCTCTGAACGCGTCGAACTCTATCTTGCCCGTGTACGTACACCGGAAGGCATCCGGAAGCACGCGGGACTGGAAACCGAAACAGAAGACATCCGCACGCATACCATCCCATTTGAAGAGGCCCTTCGCATGGTCGCGGACGGACGCATCGTGGACTTGAAGACGATTGTCTCGCTTTACATGCTCAAAGAACGATTGGACGGAAGAAGGGAAACTTAAGAAGCTGTCTCAATATTCTCCGCGTCACAGCAGCAGCCCCTTCCGCACCCGGTCCGCCTCCGGGTACCGTTCGGCCAATGCCGCCACGTCGCTCACGAATCCCGCGGCCTGTTCCTCCGCCTGCCCCACGAAGCGACCGCTCTCACCCAGTATCTCCTCGATCTCCCGGGCCGAGAGCGGGACCCGGCTGTCATCTCCCAGCCGCTGTGCCAGGTCGTTTTTCTCCCGACCCTCTTCGCGCATTTCCAGCGCCACGGCCACCGCGTGCTCCTTCAGCGCGTCGTGGACCCGTTCCCGACCTGCGCCCCGCTGGACGGAAGCCATCAGCAACGTGGTCGTGGCCAGGAACGGCATATACCGGGTCAGCTCATTCCGAATGACCGCCTCGTGTACGCCCATTTCGTCGAGCACGTGAAGCGCGGTCTCGAGCATGCCGTCAAACGCGAAAATGGCGTCGGGCAACGCCACCCGTCGCACGACCGAGCAGGACACGTCGCCCTCGAACCACTGGTCGCCGACGAGCCCGCCGGCCATGTGGACGTAACCGCCCAGCAGCACCTGAAACCCGTTGATCCGCTCGGCGCTGCGCGTATTCATCTTGTGAGGCATGGCGGACGAACCCACCTGGCCCTTCGCGAATCCCTCGGTCGCAACCTCGGCGCCAGCCATCAATCTCAACGTGCGCGACAGATTTGCGATGCCCCCGCCCATCTGGTAGAGGCAACTGATCGCCTCAAAGTCCAGACCCCGGGGATAAACCTGTCCGACCGCGTTCAACTCGCGGCCGAACCCCAGATACGCCCGGACCTCCTCCTGGAGGGCCTTCAGCTTCTCATGGTCGCCGTGCACGAGCGTCAGCTGGTCCAGCGACGTCCCCACCGCGCCTTTCAACCCCCGAAGCGGATAATTTTCCACGAGATGCTCGAATCGCCGGAACGCGTGCAGCATGTCCTCGCCGAACATGGCGAATCGCTTTCCCACCGTTGTCGGCTGCGCCGCCGCATGGTGGGTGCGGCCGACAATGGGCATCGCCTTCCATTCCTGCACCCGCCGGCTCAGGCGCGACAGTATCGCCACGTACTTGCCCGCCAGGTACCGTAATGAGCGCAGCATCTGAAACTGCTCCACGTTGTCCGTCAGATCCCGGCTGGTCATGCCCTTGTGGACGTGTTCGTACCCGGCCAGTTCACAGAATTCCTCGATGCGCGCCTTGACGTCGTGCCGCGTCCGGGCTTCCCGGCGTTGTATCGAGGCCAGATCCACCTGGTCCACAACCCCCTCATAGGCGCGAATCGCCTCCTCCGGCACGTCCAGTCCCAGTTTTCGCTGGGCTCGCATCACCGCGATCCAGAACCGCCGCTCCAGCGCGATTCGACCCTCTTCGGACCAGATCCCTCTGATTTCCGAACTCGCGTACCGCGCGGCCAGGACGTTGGGTATATTTTCCGGCGTGTTCCTGTCCGTCTTCATTTCCCGCGATCCCCCGCTGTCACTCGATTGCTGCGGCGCCAACCGGATACGCCGGCGCCAACGCCATCATCTCCTCCGCATACGCGAACAGCGCCGGCGTGCCGCCGGTATGCACAAAAACCACCGTCTGTTCCGGCCCCCACCGGCCCTCGCGTATATGCCGGACCATCGCCCCGAAGGCCTTGCCGGTATACACAGGATCCAGGATCAGCGCCTCGGTGCGCGCGGCGAGTACAACCGCCTCCCGGCTCGCCTCGGTCAATGTTCCGTATGCCTCCCCCGCAAAGGCCCCGTACGTTTCGAAGTCGTCTCCGGCAAAGGACAGGTCCAGGGAGAGCATCCCGGCCACCGCGTTTGCAACCCGGGCCAGGTTGGCCGCGTCTTCTTCGTCATCCTGGGGGCTCGGACTGATCCCCACGACACGGACCGGGTCTCCCAGCGCCCGTGCGCCCACGACCAGCCCCACGTGGGTATGCACCCCGGAGCACACGTAGAGGCCGTCCGGGCGGATGTCACGTTCCTGCAGCTGTTCCCACAGTTCCAGAAAACCGTCCACGTAGGAAACGCTTCGCAGGTAATACCCGTCCGTGCTGGTATTGTAGACCCTGAGACCGTCCGCCTCCAGGCGGTCGATGACCCGCTCTTTCTCATCGGGACCGTCTACGAGGTGTACCTCGGCGCCGAACAGGTGATCCAGGAGCAGGTTCCCGTTTACGGGACGGGAATGCGCGTCATTCCGTCCGACCATGACGGCTTTGAGCCCGAATCGCGCCGCCATCGCCGCAGTAAGACGGGACTGATTCGACTGAGACGCCGCCCCGTGCAACAAAACGTCGTAATTCTCCCGGATCGCCGGCGCCACGGAGTATTCGAACTCCCGCACCTTATTGCCGCCGAAGGCCATGCCGGTCTGGTCCTCCCGCTTGACCCAGACGCGGGGACCTCCCAGCTTCTCCGAGAGCCTGGGACATTCCAGGAGCGGTGTGGGAAGGTCCGCCAGGGACAGACGGGGAAAACGCGCCAGGCGCTCCCTTAATGCTTCGACCGTAATCACAGGTTTCACCACCGCCATTCGAGCACCTTTCCTTCACGTGGTGGATTCCCTCATCCATACGACGTTGCCACTCTACAAGAAATATAGTTTTCCGGAACTTCAGATGCAAAGACTATCCCCGAGCGGCCACGCAAAACCCCCGCCGGCGAAGTGCCGGCGGGGCCGAATACCAATGCCCGGGGCGCCGGTTCCACCGGCGCCCGTCAAAGAATCTCCAGCACGTTCTCGGGCGGGCGGCCCAGCCTTGCCCGGCCTTCACTGACGACGATCGGCCGCTCGATCAAGATGGGATATCTCGTCATCGCGCGGATCAGCGCCGTTCGATCGTCCGCCTTTTCTTCGAGGCGAAGCTCGCCGTATTCATCCTCCCCGGTTCGGACCAGATCCACCGGCCGGATACCCAGCATGTCCAGTATCCCGGAGAGCGTCTGCTCGTCCGGGGGCGTTTTCAGGTACTCGACGATTCTCGGCTCGACGCCGCGCTCCTTCAATAGTTTCAACGTCTGCCTGCTTTTGCTGCACGCGGGATTGTGGTAGATGACGACTTCGCTCACGACAACCTCCTTCGTTTCACTGCCATTTCAGGGCATCACCGGCAAAATCACCCGGGACGGCCGGTTCGCATCGTGGAAAATCCGCTGATGCGCCGTTTGCAGGACCGTGTCGCGGTAATCGTCACCGCCGGTATTGTGGTTCCTGTCGAAATTCGGAAAATCGCTGCTGGAAACGTCCAGTCGAATGCGGTGGCCCTTCCTGAAGAGGTTGCTGGTGGGATTCACGCGAATCGCGTATTCGTAGACCCGGTCCGGTTCAATCAGGGTCGGGGCCTCGAAGGAACGCCGGTACCGCGCCCGCACGATTCCGTGACACAGCTCCTGGACGAATCCGTTGGGCCAGACGTCCATCAGCTTGGCAACGAAATCCGTATCCGGCGCCGAAGACGCCGCGAACAGGCGCACCTCAACCGGTCCGGTCACCTCAACGGGCGCCGCCAGCGGCGGTGTCATATACACCATCACGTCGCGCCGGCCGTCCAGTGCCCGCTGGTCCATGGGCGCGTGCTGCCCGCCCGGGGTGTAGAGGGTCATCAACGGGTCTCTCGGGTCGTAACCGTACGAGTCCGGTTCCTGGTTCCCGGGCGCCTCCCGGGAGAGCCATCCCGCGCCGGAAGGCAGGTCCGCGTGGCCCGAACTGTGCAGGTAGAACGTCGTATACACCGTTCGTTGCAGCGGCCATTCCCGCTCTCCGCGCCATTTGTTGGCCCCCATGACGAAGAGCTGCAGCGGGGGCCAGTCCGAGGCCTCGCTCCGTTGCCCTTTCAGCCAGCGCGAAAACCACGCGTCTGCAAATCCATAGAAGTCCCGCGCGGCATCAGGGCCGAAGTCCACCTCACCCACGCGGCGGTCCAGGTCCAGGAGCGTGTGGGTCCACGGGCCGACGATCATATGTTGATTCTGCCGGGCGCGTGGACTCCCGCCGTTTTCCCGCATGCCCGTAAAATGCTTGAATATGCCGATCTGTTGATCATACCACCCCGCCGTACCCAGCACGGGGACATCCACGTTCGCATGTTTCTCCTGGAAACGGAAGTGATCCGCGGCATGGTCATTCAGCCACCGCTTCCAATGTTTGCCCATCCCCGGCATCACGTCCTCAGGGATATCCATCAGCGGCAGATACCAGAGCCATTTGCTCCGGTCCCGGTCCTGCCATCGCCGCGACGCGTCGTCTTTGGTTCTCTCCTTCCAGGGGTGACCGGTCCGCCGGGCCGTGTCTACCGACAGGTTGTTTATGGTCCAATCCATCACCCGTCCGAGGCGAAGCACGCCGCTTAACTCCCTGTCCAGAAGGTTCGCGGCAATCCCGCCCGCAAGCATGGCCACCAGATTGGGCGGACGCGTGTGCGCAAGTTCCCATTGTACCCACCCATCGTACGAGTTGCCGAACGTCCCCACCTTCCCGTCCGACCATGGCAATCCCGCCGCCCACGCCACCGTATCGTAACCGTCCTCCGAATCCCGATGGTCCGCACTGAAGAAACCGGGCTGAAACTCGCCGTCCGATGCGTACCGTCCGCGAACGTCCTGGATGACCACGACGTATCCGCGTTCGGCCATCTTCGGGCCAATCTCAAGCTGCTTTTCCCCACCCTTGTCGTATGGCGTCCGGCAGAGCAATACCGGAAACTTGCCCTGTATATCGGGCCGGTAGACGTCCCCGCGCAGCACCGTACCGTCACGCATCAGCGCGTGGAGATCCTTTTCCTTCACCGTTGGATAGGCCATTCGCGCCTTTCCGTTACCCCTCTTTTCGATCCGCGGCCGAGAAAGACCAGCGCGGAAGTTGCGCGCTCCTTACGCGACGGCATTCAGGCGAACTCCCAGACCAGCACGGTGGTATCCGCGGATCCGGACAGGATATAACGTCCGTCCCGCCCCGCAGCCAGCGCGTGGACGGCCCCCTCGTGCCCTGTAAACTCGGCCACAGGCGCCTCGGATCCCGGTTCCCATACGATTACCCTGCCATCCTGCCCGGCAGAACAGAACGACCGCCCGTCGGGCAGCAGCAGGACGTCTTCCGCGCCGCCGTCGTGCTCGTACGAACACACCTCCCGCCCTTCCCGCAGGTCCCACTCAACCACCCATCCATCTCTGCCAGCGGACGTCACCGTGCCACTCTGCGCACAGGCCACGGCCTGCACCCAGCCCCGGTGCGCGGCCGCCGTTGCCTTCATCTCGCCGGTCGCCCTATCCCAGACCCTCACCGTGCCATCGCGTCCACCGCTCACGACGTCTCGGCCGTCCGGTGAGACGGACAGCGCCAGCACGCCGCCCAGATGCCCTTCCAGGGTCTGTTTCGCCCTTCCGGAAACGGCATCCCACACCCGGATCGAGCCATCGTCCGCGGCGCTTACGACGTCGTGGGGCCCGGCGAAGACCACCGCCCGGACGTATCCGAGATGCCCGTGCAGCGCGCGCACGCAGTTTCCGCTATTGCTCTCGACAATGCGGACGCTGCCGTCTTTGCACCCCGCCGCAACCCGGGCGCCGTCGGGGGAAACCGCCAGCGCGTGGACCTCGCCGCCAGGGCACTCGACCGTTCGCGTTGACGTCCATCCCCCCGTCTCCCACCATCGGATGGTCTTGTCCGCAGCGCCGGAAATCGCCAGGGACCCGTCGGGCGTCAGGGCAAGCGCACGCACGCCGGCCATGTGCCGCTCCCACAGCAGGCGAGGCCGCCCCGTGGCCATGGCGGTCTCCGCCAGCAGCCCATCGCTACCGTGGGAAAGCACCCGGTCACCATCGGGTGAAACCCGGATTCGGTTGACGTGGCTCTGGTGGGGGCGCCACCTTTTCACGACCGCGGCCGTCTTCCGGTCCCACAGCCGGATCGACCCGTCCCGGGAACCGGTCAGGATATGCCGGTCGTCCCCGGCGTATGCCACGGAAGGCACCGCGTGCCCCAGATGCCCGGTATAGGTCTCCAGACACTCGTAGTCCCGCAGGCGCCATTCGTTCGACTTGTGGCGGGTGCCCACCAGCAGCCGCTCCCCGTCCGCGGACAGGCACATATCGTAACAGACGTAATCCTCCACGAAGACCTTCAGCCGCGCGCCGGTCGACAGGTCGTAGTGGTAGACGTTGTGGCCTGGCTGATGGGCCACCAGCGCCGTCCGGCCGTCCGGAGCGTACAGGCAGAGGTTGAAGTGCTCGCCGGCATCCGAAATCGCGATGCGCCGCCCGCCCGTCTCCCGGTCCCACTCCTCCAACGTGCACGAACCCTGGTCCAGGGTCAGCACCCGGTTCTCGTCCGGCGAATACCGCACCGAGACGAGCGACGTCCGCCCCGTGTCGAATCCGCCTACCTCGCGCGGATTTTCGGTCAGGCGCCATTCGCGCAGCACGCCAGCCTCATCGGCGAACAGCGCTCTTGACACGCTTCGGTTCCAGGCCGCGGCCGTGAGGTGATGGTCCGACACCCGGCGCCGCGCAATGCACTCGCCTTCCGTCAGATCCCAGACGCAAAGGGTCTTCTCCGATAGTACGAGCGCCTGCCGGCCGTCGGCGGAGTAGACCACGTCGGTGACCGACCCCCGCATCCGGCGGGTTCCCAGCCGCCCGACCGCGCCTTCGGGCAACGGATCGCCCAGATGGTCCTTGCGACCGTTCATGGCTCTACCCTCTGTTTCGCAACCAACCGGCCGTCGGAACCAAGGACGTTCCGGAACGCCCGTGTATTTCCCCCGGCTCGCACCACGTTTTCGGGCACGGGGCTGAGACAGCGGTTGTGGTGAATGCCGGCATCCTGGCAGGGGGCGCCCCGGATCACCACGCTGCGCACGTGCTGCGCGATAAACGTGTTGTGGTGAACGTCCATCCAGTCGCCGGAGATCTCGGTCGCGTCTCCCCGGTCCTGCCCGCCGTGCATGTCGAAGAGGTGACCGTTGGCGTGTTCCAGGCAGATATTGTAACGCGCTTCGTATCCCGACCCCGGTAATCCGCTGGATGCGACGTGGTGTCTGCACCAGTCGAACAGATTCGCTTCAACCAGAACCGTGGCGCCGTTGATGCTGACGCCGTACCCCAGGCCGCCCTTCTGATTGTGGTGGATGAAGTTGTGGTGCACGTATCCCCGGGTGGCGCCCTCGTCGAACCGGGTCGCCGCGACGCTGAATCCGCTGATTTCGCAATTGTCGATCTCCAGCGCAAAATGGGACGTGATGATGCCGTAAGACGAATGCGCGGCCCGTTCGCGGTGCGGATAGGGTCCCCGGATGCGCAAACCGGTGACTCGGGCGTGGTCCCCCGCCGTCTTGAACAGAAACGGCGTTTCCGGCGCGTTGGTATAGATCAGCCCACCCGCGGACCCGCCGGCGCCCCGGTCTCCGGCCAGCGTCACAGCTTCCGGAATCGTCAGACCGGGCCGTCCGCCCATATCGATCTCGGCATCACGCGGAACGAACACCACGTCTCCCGCCGCAGCTTTATCCAGCGCCAGCGCCAGTTCTCCGTAGCCGCGCACGGAACGGATGCCGCCTGTGAATCGGTCCGCGTAGCCCTCGCCCCCGCCAATCGGATTTCCCGTGGGGTTGTGTTCGGCGCCGAACGCCTCCGTATCGCCCTCAAGGTCCGTCTCGCCCCGCCAGCGCGCCGTTCGCGCCGTGCGGATCCCGCCACCCGATGCCCGTTCGATCGAAATCAAGAGTTCACCTCCGACGTTCAACGCCCGGCGGTCAATCAGTCCGCCACGCCGCAGTAATTCATCGCGGTGAGCGCGTATACTCTCGCGGCGGCTTCAATACGCGCTACCGACACCCACTCGTCGTCGGAATGGGCCGTCTCATTCGACGGCCCGTAGTAGAACGTGGGTACCCCCGTCTCGTTCATATAGATGTTGGCGTCGCCAACCAGCCGTCGTCCCACGTAGCTGACGTCCTCGCCCGCCACTTCCCGGTGGGCCGCGGCAGCCGCCCGGACGGCCGGATCGTCCCGCCGTGTCTCGAACGGCTCCCGCTGCAGCGCCACGTCGATGGAAAGCCCCATGTTCCCGGCCCTCGCGAAGGGCTCAGCCATCGATTCCAGTTCGATCAGTACCGAAGATTTGGTCTTGCCCGGCAGCCACCGCCGCGTCCCGGTAAGCACGCACCGGCCCGGCGTCCGGTTGAAGTAGTCGCCGGCCCGAACGATGCCCAGATCGATCCGCTCCGGTCCGGCCAGCGGATGCGCGTCACCGGCATCCAGTTCTCGCTGCCTCTCCGTTATTCTCCGGATCAGGTCTCCCACGTGGCGGATGGGGTTTTCAGAAAACGGCACGTAATTCGTATGGGCGCCGCCCCGTCCGGACGTCAGCGTGATCGTGAACACCATCGACCCCATGCTCATCACCCAGAGTTCATCGCCGCCCTCCACGATGAGAATACGGTCGCATCTCAGCCGTCCGCTGTTCACGTCCGCCACGAGCGCCAGGGGGCCGTCTTTCTCGGCCTCAGGTTCCTCGTGGCCGACCACACCGGTGACCAGCAGGTCGCCCTTGAGTCGCACCCCCGAATCCTGAAGTGCCTTTGCGGCGCCCAGCATGGCGGCCACGCCACCCTTCATGTCCGTCGTGCCGCGCCCGAAGATTCGGTCGCCCTCCCGCCGGACCGGGGTGCAGTCGCCGATGGGAATCGTATCCAGGTGCCCGTTCAGCAGCAACGCGGGCCCGTCGCCGGCGCCCCCGATTCCCGCGTACAGATTTCTCCGTCCCGGCGTCACCTCGTGCGCGTCCACGTCCAGTCCCAGATCGGCCAGTTGCGCCTCGAAACACGCACAGACGTCGGCTTCCTCGCCCGTGACGCTGGGAATCTCGACAAGCCTGAGCGCCTGTTCGGCCATCCACTCCACGTCAATCGCATTCAGAACCGCCTCTCGCGCGCTCATTTCAGACCTCACCGCAGGCACGAACAAACGCGTCCGACGTGGATGTATAGCCGACGTTGGCTTCGATGAAGCGGATCCCGAAGAGACTCGCCAGTCCGTCAGCCTCGGTTTCCGGGTATTCCAGGGTGCTGCAACAATCCCGAAGCACGATCACGCGGTAATTGCGGTACATGGCCTCGGTTACCGTCGTCCCGAGGCAGATCCGCGTGTCGAACCCGACAGTCACCAGGTTGTAGATCCCCAGGCTGCGCAGCAGCGAGTCCAGGTGCGTCTCGAAGAATCCGCTGTACATCTGTTTCTTTACCACGTAATCGCCGGCTTCCGGAGCGATCACGTCCGAAAACGCAAGGATATCGTTCGGTTCCGGCCACGCCTCCAGCACGTCCACGCCGCACGTCCGGATGGACATCCGGCGCCACTCCGTCCGTTCGTTGGTTGAGGGCGCCAGGTAATTCGTTACGTAGACGACGGGCAGCCCGAGGCGCTTTGCGGCGTCTTTGGCGGGACGGATGTGATTCACCACGATCTCACGGTTTTTTATCACGGCAGCGCGATACAACTCCGGTACGTCTCCCACGTCGTTGTCGGGATCATAACCCTTTCCGTAGACGTCCACCAGAAAGAACGCCGTATTGTCCAGACCCAGTTCGAGTTCCTCCTCGGCATGGCCCAGATGGCGGCCGGGCGGATGCTGCCGGTAGTACCTGCCTCTCAGACCGATCTTTTTCGACATCGACGCCTCCAGCGATCAGTGTGTCTCCACCGTAACCGGCGCCCTGCGTTCCAGCGACCTGTAGGCCGCCTCGGAAAGCCGTGCGACCTGCAGGGCAAAGTCCGGGGCTTCGTATCCCACTCCGCCGCTCCGGATCCAGCCGAAGAACGCCGCGTCGGGTGTGGTCTCGCGAACCCGATCGGGAATCGTCATGGGTTCGTCGTTCACCAGCACCGCCTTTACGTCCCACTTGTAGAGGTGGAAGACGATGCACCCTTCGGCGCCATGGATGGCAATGCGCTCGTCGTGTTCCCTGGCGTTGCCGAACGTGCTGATCGTGCCCACGGCCCCTCCGTCAAACCGCACGTTCAGTACGGCGTTGACGTCCACGTCCAACCTGCCGCGGTCCATAAACGCCGAGACCTCCACCGGCGCCAGCCCGGTAATCCACAACGTGGACGCAACCAGGTGGCTGCCCGTGTCCATGAACATACCGCCGCCGGAGAGCTCGGGATCCAGGCGCCAACCCTTCACGCCGCCCCAGTTCTGCGTCACGTAGGAAACCACGCCGCGCAATTCCCCGATTCGTCCATCACGCACCAGCTCCCGGGCGTACACGTGCGGGGCGAAGTAGTTCCGCTGGTAGCTCACCTGCAGAAACCGCTCTCTCTCCGCCGCCAGGTCGATCAGCGCCCGCGTGTGCGCCGATGACACCGTCAGCGGCTTTTCCACCAGCACGTGCAGTCCCGCCTCGAGGCCGAGCTTCGCCTGCTCGAAGTGCATCGAATGCGGCGAACTGATGAAAATCGCGTCGAGCGCCTCCTCCTGAATCATGCGGCGATAGTCCTCGTAACAGGGCACGTCGCGCCCGTATCGATCCATCAGCAGCCGGGCCTGGTCGGATACCGGATCCGCCACGCAAACCAGCGTTACATCCTGCTCAGCCTGAATCCGCGGCACGTGCGCGCCGCGCATATTGCCGCCGCAACCGACCAGGCCCAGACGAATCGCTTCGGCCATTCCTCCCTCCATCGTGTCATTTGTTATCGCCCCCGGACATGCCCAAACACGATCTGACGTATTCAAGATTCCTGAGACTGTTCGCTGCCAGACCGCTAAACGCCGGATCGGCCACTTCGAACGCATCCGGACTGATGTCCAGGTGTGTTTCTACCACCACGAAGCCCTTGTACCCGTCGGCGCAAAGGGCATCCAGCTGCCCCGGCCAGTCCACGATGCCCTCCTCTGCCGGACACCAGGCGCCCGTGTCCGGGTTGAAATTCTTCACGTGTACGTGGGTAACCAGTTCTTTCAGATCCACGTATTCGTCAGGATAGGGCGAACCTGTGCCCGCTCGGGCGGAATTGCCGGGGTCCCAGCAAAGCGAGATACGGTCCTCGTCCACCTGTCGTATCAGCGAGGCCGCCTCGGCGCCGGTTGCCCCCCAGCAGACCGCCTCGTTCTCCAGCGCCAGACGACATCCTTCCCGCTCCGCAACGTCCACCATCTGTCCCAGCCTGTCCACAACCGCCGCCGGAGGTCGCGGCGCCTCCGTTCGCGCGAAGGCGAAGCAGGACACCCGATCGGTACCCAGTCGTTGCGCCCACTCGCATGCCCTGGGCAGCGAGTTGTCGAGCTGCTCATCGACGCCGGGGTCGTCCAGCGGTCCCTTGAATAAACCCGGGGATACTCCGGAAACGCCCAGACCGGCATCGCTGATCAGCTCATGAAAGCCGGTCAGTTCCCTGTCGCTAACAGCTGGAAACCGTCCACCCGCCAGCTGGCGCACCTCCACGTGCGAAACCCCCCAGTCCGCGGCGAGGGAGACCGCCCGCTTCGGATCGTACCGATCGATTTCATCCGCGAAAATCGAGATCTTCACGTTTCCCTCCCTGGCAGCCCCGCGATCATCTCCGTGGACGTGATCGAGTACTTTCCGAACATCTCCAGAAACAGGATGGCGCCGCGCGTCTGCCACAACCCGTCCTGCGTTTCGAACGACTCCATGCCTGTCCCGCAGTCCCGAAGGATGATGACCTCGTATCCGCGCTTGCTCATTTCGACCGTGCCGTAGTCCCGCAACAGGATACACGCGTTGGTGTTGAACCCCAGGAAGAACAGAAACAGGATCCCCTCGCGTTTGCAATACCGGTGCAGCTCCTCCCCGTTGTAGATGACAGCCTCGCCGTCTTCCACGCGCACCAGCGGATGCATCCGCCGCCTGGAACGCATTTCGACAATTTCCGGCTCTCTCGGCTCCTCGGGTCTGGCAAAGGCGGCATAGTCGCCGGTCCTGGACCTGAACTCTCGGGGCGGCCACGTTTCACCCGTACCGGTCGACTCCGAAGGATCGTCGATCAACTTCACCCATGCCGGATGACGTTCGGCCAGTCCCGGCGCGGGCGCGTGGATCAGCCGCATTCCGGCGCTGCGGCACGCCTCGAGCAGCGGCACGATACGCGCCGCAATGATCGCGTCCGCCCGATCCGCCGGCTCCTTCAGGTAGTGCTCCTCCCACACGTCCACCAGCACCAGCGCGGACTGTGAAAGCGGCACGCGCCAGTCCAAATGTTCGTAGTCCGTGTTCTTTTCCTCCCAGGGCACGCCGGGGTCCACGTGCCACCGGTAGTACCTGGGTCTGATATGCAGTTCCTTTTCCATAATTGCTCCACGGTGAAAGGACGCCGGAGAACGCAGCATCTCTCGTCTTCCTTACCAGTCGCCTGAAATTGTCTCCTGAAGTTACGAGTCCGCCGTCAGCGTCAGGGTGTCTTTGCCTTCCAGACCGGCAACCACCGGAAACGTCATTCGGTGAGGCCCCTTCCTGCCCGGCACGTACCGCACCGACGGTGGAAAGTAGGCATACAGCGCGGTGTGGCGCGGAAACGGCGACGGATTCGGGCCGGACCCGTGAACCGTCATTGAGTGAAAGAACACGGCATCGCCCGCGGCCAGCGGCACGTCTGTTCTTTCGGACAGATCCACGTCATCCCGATCGGTCAGCGCCTCGTACTGGCGGCGGGCGATTCGTCCCCAGGACTGCAGCCCCCACCCGTGGCTGCCGGGCAGCACCTGGATGCACCCGTTTTCGGGGTTGGCATCGGTCAGCGCGATGCTGACCGTGACGAGCGCCGGGGGGTTCATCGGCCAGTACGCCGAATCCTGGTGCAACCCATGCGACGACCCATGGAACGCCGGCTTCAGCATCAGCGTACTGCGGAACAGGAGCAGGTCGGGGCCCAAAAGAGATCCGACGAGGCGAATGAGCCGCGGATGCGCGGCCAGATTCCCGAAGACCTTCGAAAAGACCCGCGTCTGCTCGATTTTGCGCAGAACCGGCAATCCTTCCCGTGCGGCCGTATCCGCATACGGCTCGAGTTGAAAGTGACGCGCCCCGGGATCGCCGCGGTCCTGCAGATCGACCGCCAGTCGATGCAGGCGCTCGATCTCCCGCTCACACGCGGCCACTTCGTGGGCGGAAAGCAACGCCCGCGCTACGAGATAGCCGTCTTCTTCGAATCGGGTCTTCTGTGCCTGCGGATCCATCTTGACCACGCTCAATTGGGGTTGCGGGCTGCGTCAACAGAACCGTACAAAACGAAACCGCCTCTGTCAAACACAAAACCGGGAGACGGTCAGCGAATCCGGATACCTTGTCCATTTTCGGAACCCGGTTTCAGGACCGGGAGTTCCAATCTGACACCTCACGCGTCGTCGCGTTCTCAATCCCGTGTGTCTTGTTGACACTTGTTGTTCAGGTGTGTATATTACACACTATGACGAGTGCCGATATCATTCGGAAGTTGAAGCAGGACGGGTGGGTACTCAGGAATACGAAGGGAAGCCACCATCAGTTCACACATTCCGAGAAGCATGGCCGGGTAACCGTCAAGCATCCAAGCAAAGACATTCCCATCGGAACATTGCGTAACATCTACAGACAAGCCAGGTGGCAATGGGAGGACCGCTGATGCAATTTCCAGTTGCAATTCACAAGGATTCCGGCGCCGGATATGGCGTTACGGTGCCGGACCTGCCGGGCTGCTTCTCGGCGGGAGATACCCTCGAAGAAGCGATATATTCTGCAAAAGAGGCCATCGCCTGTCACGTCGAGGGTCTGTTGTTGGACGGGGCGCCCATACCGGAGCGAGCACCCATCGAGACCCATCGGGCTCGGGAGGGCAATGACGCGACGTGGGCACTCGTGGCCGTCGACGTATCCAGGCTATCGGGCGCAACCCGGAGAGTCAACATTACCATGCCCGCGCGCGTGCTGGCGATTGTCGACGAGGCCGCGGCACGGGAGGGGGAATCTCGATCCGGCCTGATCGCTCGCGCCGCCCTCAGCTATATTCAGCAACGACCGGTTGGCGTCGAACAACCCGAATCCTGAGTTTCGACCAAGAAAGGGCTCCAATCCTTTCGCATGCGGCCTCAACCCGGATTCAGGGCAAGCCAGGATCTCAACGCCGGCGCCTGCGGGTGGTTCGGCGCCAGGTCCAGCACTTTTCTGAAATTGACGCGGGTCTTCCGCACGTCCCCTAACGTGTGGTAGACAACGCCCAGGTTGTAATATCCCTCCGCGTACCTGGGGTCCAGGTCCACGGCTTTCTCGTACGCGGATATCGCCCGCTGATGGTCCCCCAGGCCGTGGTATGCGTTTCCAAGATTCGCATGCGCCCTGGAATAATCCGGCTTCAGCGTTATGGCTTTTCGATAGGCCGCCACGGCCGCGTCGAACCGTCCCGTTCTGTAGTAAAGATCGCCGACGTTGTAGTAGGCCGCCACGAACCGCGGATTCAATCGGATCGCAGTCTCGAAAAATCCCGCCGCTTTTTCATATTCCCTCAGGCCGTACCAGGCGTTGCCTGCCTGGAAGTGGGCTTCCGCGAAGTCCGGCTTAAGGGCGATCACCCTCTCGAAGTTGGCGATTGCCCGATTGTAGTTTCCGGTATCGTAATATACGTTGCCCAGGTTGTAGTAGGCCTCCGCGAAATCCGGCTTCAGCGCAATGACCTTGTCGAAGTAAGAAACCGCTCGATCATACCGTTTCATTTCATAGTTCAAATTGCCGAGATTGTAATATCCGCCCGAGAATTCCGAATCGACTTCAATAACCTTTTCGTACGCGCGAATCGCCTGGGCGCTTCTCCCGTGGTCCCTGTGGTAGACCGCGAGCGTTTCCCATCCGTGGGACCTGGCGTGCGCCGATAGATGCCTCCCTTCCAGGTGGGTCGAAAACCGCGTTTCGGCGGATGAAACTTCCGCGTTGGCGCCAATCCATAACAGCGTGTGCAGGGCCGCGGCCGCGCAGACCAATCCCGCGGAATTGGCGGAGATCCGCCGGTCTCGAAGCTCACGGACAACCGTGAGCGCGGTCCAAAGCGTAAGAGGCAAGGCAGAAAAGGCGAACACGTCCCAATCCCTGAAAGCGCCGAGTTCCGGATTGGCGACAACGGTGAACAAAACCGGAAACAGCGCGGCAACCAGAACAAACTGCCGATCGGACCCGCGAGGCCAACCTCTGTTCCGGCACAGAAGCAGGACCATCAGAAAAGACGGCGCAACGAGGACGTATTGATTCACGAAATCGGACAGCTTGCCAATCGAGAACAACCTGTAGTGCTGCTTGGGGCCGGGTTCCGCAAACAGGTTCAGAATATAGAACCCCTGTCGTTTCTGCAGATACGCGACCAGATCGAATTGGATCAACAGAAGCGCGCCGAAGAAGACGATCCCGCTCAACAGAACGGCGAGCGCCGCATTCGCGGCCGACCGGCCGCGCGTTGCCGAACCGGAGGTCCCGTCCGCCCGGACTTTGAGTATTGCCAGCGCCAGCAGGGAGGGCGCGAGCGTCATCATCGTAATGTGGAGCGCCATCAGCACGCCGAGCAACGCCGCGGGCGCCCACAACGCCGCCCGGCCTTCGATCGCCCGGATGCCCAGGAGCAGGTACAGCAGCATGAACGGGAACAGGAACGCGTAATTTTCGACGTACGCGAAAAAAAGCTGCATGTATCCGGCCCCGAGCAGAAAAGCCACGATCAGAAATCGCTCAAGGGCGTCCTTTCCCAGGACCCTCGCGGCATACCTGACGGCAACCAGATACAGGATTCCGGACGCGCAGCTGAATACCCGATACGTGGTCTCGGCGGAATCCCAGATCGGCGCGCCCGCTCTATGGAGTCCGCGGATGATCCGGAACGTCAGCGGCGCGCGGTCCGTTCTTGGGATTTCCGACCAGAAATCATCCAGTTCCCGCATCAGCATGATCCCGTCGCCGAGCAAATGCACCGCGGAACGCATGCCCCAGAAAACCAGAAGCCCACCGAACAGCAGGAGGCACCAGGACGTCGCGGTTTTCAAGAGGCCGTTACCGCGTCCGCATAACCGGGCGAGCGCCGACGTCCACCGCCCCAGCCGGTTCCGGGCGGCCAGGGATAGCAGGGCCACACTCAACAGAACGAATATCGTCCGGGCCCCGCCGCCCTGAAACCGCAGAAAGTCGGCGCCCCAGACCGGCACGGGCTGCCAGTAGGCGAACAGCACGTGCATGCCCAGAAAGAGCCCCACCACAGCGATGGACTTAGCGGATTCCGTTCGGCCTTCTTCGCGTCGCATATCCACCCACTCTCAAGCCAGGTCGAAGCAACTGAAAAAAACATCAGAAACTACGAAACACGCGAAAAAGCGCGAAAAAAACACGAGAAAAACCGAAAAGCACGTCAAAGGCGCGAGAAAACGAGTAACGGCAGAGAATCAATTCACCATAGACCGTACGTCGTCACTCCCGCCACCGAACGAACCGTGGACCGACCAATACCGCCGCCGCGGCCAGCAATAACGTCACGTCGACGATCAGAAGGGAGAATCTCAGCGTCGACAGCCTGGGCTCCAGTACGATCCGGCTCTCGCCAGGATCGAGTTTCAGCGCCACAAAGTGACCGGCTGTCGTATACGCCCGCGCGTCGCGTCCGTTTACGGTAACCCGCTGGTGGGGATAGGCCGTGTATGCCAGCCGCGCAAAACAGGCTTCGCTGGTATGCACGACCAGTTCGACCCGCTGATTCCAAACCCGATGGGCGAGGACCTTCACCCGCGGCGACGTGCCCAGGTCTTCCGTCGCGTCTGCGTCGGCGAGAAGAATCTGCCCGCACGTTCGGTTCTGCGTATCGACTTCCATGGCCTGAATCAACTTCACAAAATCGCTCAGCGCACGGCTCTGCATCCTGCGCGCTTCACGTTCATCGACGTCCGAGCCGGACCGGGCGCGCGCCCTGTCCAGCTCCCGGACGGGATAGGACCATCCCGAGATCTTCGACGACACGACGACGGGACTGGCTTCAGGAAATTCCCTGTGGAAAATGCGGTCCTGCTCCGAAGCGGAATACAGCAGGTGGCGCGTGTTCATCAGGAAGAGCCCAACTTGGATCACGTCGAACCCCGGCATTTCACTCAGGGCCGCGTTCTCTTCCAGGCGCTGCAGCGACAGGTGAAGCACGTCCTGGAAACGCCGGACAAAGGCCGGTATCGACAGCGGGTACTGCGTGAACGTATCCAGAGGCGTCGCGAAGCCAGTCTGAAGCGCCAGCCATGGAATGATGAAGTGGTAGTAGATCTTATTCGTCGTATGGAAAAGGCGGTAACCGGGAAGCTGCCCGTCGCCGTAGGCTTCAAGCTCTTCCCGGAACCGTTCGTATACGGGATGGTGTTGTAAAGGAAGCGGTTTCACAAGCGGCCAGGCGTTCGGATCCCGCCGCAGGTCCTGCAAGGCGCGAGGGCCGACGTTCAAAACCGAGCCAGCGGACCGGTACGGCTGTTGAAAGGTGGTTGGCCCCAGGTCCGCCAGGATCACCACGAGAACGGCCACGAAGACCCCGACGGGGCGTTTCCGTCCCATTGCGCGCGCGGCCGCAAACAACCCCACGAGCACGGCGACGAAGAACACCACAAACAGCAGGTAGCGTGAGGCGTTCATCGCCTGCACCACCCCCATGGACGTGAGCACAGGCCATCGGTACCCGAAAACCAGCAACAGCGATCCGGCCAGGCAAAGGCCAACCGGAATTCCCGCAGCGCGCACTCCCGCGCGTTCGCTCCGGACAATCCGTACCAGCGCCCACAACGCAATCGCGACCAGACTTACCCCGAGATATCCTCCGTACCAGTGGTCCTGGGCCTGAAAGAGCCGGAACCGGTAGTTGGACCAGAACAGCAGATGCCGCCAGGTGGGCATGGGAAACTCGGACATGTAGAATCCCGCGTGAAGTCCCGTCAATCCCCGTTCCAGGTACATCGGTACCGTCAGATAAGTCCCCAGCAACGCGCCCCCCCCGAAGAGCAGCAGACCGTGTCGAATCGAGAACGGCGTGTCTTCGCGAGGGGTCATTCGGTACCTGGCGATTGCATACACCCCGAGAAACGCGGTTGCCCAGAAGCCGTAACCCGGATGGGTAAAATGAAGACAGCTCAGCGCCAGGCCGCCGCCCACGCCCTGGGCCAGCCGGTTCGGATGATTCCGCAGTCCCTCCCAGAAGTAGAACGGCAACGGCAGAAGGGCATAGAACAACGACAGCGGCAGCCTGCCCATAATGAGGACCTGCTGCGTATGCCAGAAACTCAATACGTACGCAATCCCCGCCGCGAAACCGGCCGGGCGCGAACCCGTCAGCCGCCGGACGAAGAGGTACGCTGCGAGCCCGGACAGGGCGTGGGCGGCGCCGAGCACGAACTTGATCGACGAAAACGGCGCCTGGAAGGCCAGATTCACCAGCCCGACCAGGTAGTAGAACAGGAAGCCGTAGAATTGCAGGTAGGGCGTGCCGTTGCAGAAGTAGTGGGTCCAGATCGGGACCTCGCCCTGTGCCATCGACGTTGCCGCCAGCCAGGCGTAGGTCACGTGCAGATAGGTGTCGGCGCCATGGGCGAATTCCCCTTCAGCAAAATAAAAACGAACCAGAATCAGACTCCCCGCAACGAGGAGCAGGACCGTTCGCTTTTCGCTTGCGAAAATATGGTCGAAAAACACCGAGAGCCGCCGCTTGCGCCACTCCAGAAAGACCAGCAGCGATCCCACCGCCAGGATCAGAAACAGCAGCGACGCGTCCATCGCGTTGAACTTCACGAACCGCGAAACGACTGCGAGAAAGCCCTGAAGACTCTGATACCTGAGTCCCGGTCGAAGAACACTGAATTTATCCAGCGTCACGTACTGAAAGATAATCAGCAGCCCCGCCAGCAACGCCAGCAGGGCCGACACGTCCACGGGCCATCCGGTGTTTTTGCGTCCCTCAGGCCGTTTCAATTCGTACTCCACGTTTGTCTGCCAGGTATCCGCCGAGGCGAGTTAAGAACGCAATCGATGTTCGCCGGCTCACGACGTGGACTCTATTCGAAAGAGATCCCCACTCGAGCTGGGAAGAGTTGCGTGCTTCCCCGCTCTCCTGTTGTAAAACCCACTTCAAAGCGACCTTCAAAAAACAGATGCACCCGGTCCGTCAACCTGATATCGATGCCCGCGCCCGCGTTGACCGCAAACCCGGTGGCGGACAACCCGTCAACCTGAAATACCTGGCCGCCAACCTCGAAAACTTCGATGTCGACTTCGGAATAGGACAGAATTCCCAGTCCGGCAACCCCATAAGGCACGGCTCTGACGTCCAGATCGTCCGAATCGATGGTCTTGGTATATTTCATACTGGCGAACGCGCTGAAGAGATGTTTCTCCCCGCCTTTTGTATCTGCGACCACGCCGAGGGCATCGTTTTCCGCCTTGAATTTGCCTTCATCGAATCCGAAACGGGCGTAGCCCAACCGGCCCTGAACGGCCAGGCTGGGATGAATGAAGTACTCCGCTCCCACGCCCACGCCGAGGCCGGGATACCAGACCTCCGACAGTGAACCGGATGCGGGCGCAGCGATTCCTGCCGTCACAAAATAGATCGGCTTCTGCTGCGCCGTCGCGTCGCCCGCCCACCCGCCGGCCAATAACTGTGCTGCAACAAGAACCGAAAGCCCTCTAATCACAAAGGCCCTCCTTTTTTCCGGCGTCCATCTACCAACATCAAAAAGCGAAGTTTGCTTTGTGTCGCAAATCATGCCGCACGGTTTCCGCGACCATGGGTGAGCATGGGCAGGTTTGAAACCTGCCCCTACGGATTGTGCATCCAACCGAAATTCGATCGTTCATCAAGACAGACTACGTGAGCAGACAAGAATGTCTGCCCCACCCTCGTGTTCTGTCCGGGATCGAATTCTTCCTGGCGATGAACAGACGGCGCCTGGCTATTGGCTTACGGCCCCCAGTTCCCCTGTATCAGAGGACCAAGAATAGCCACAGAAGGGCCGTCATCTCCGTCTCACGTCTCACGTCTCCCGTCTAACCGCTTTCCTGCAGCCTGCGCCAACCCTGGAGGATGGACGGGATCATCTCTACGGGTTGCCCTGCCTTGCAGAACACGGCCCACAGCACGTCCCACACCCGCGGATGCCATTGGCACAGATCGATCCAGTCCGCGCACGGCGTGCTGTCCCCTTCCTTCCGGTCCACGCGCCCGCCGATGACCGGGTCATCCAGCGACCCGTTCCACATCTGATCCAGCAGGGTATGCGCGAACCGCTTCATATCGGCGATATTGAATACCACGCCGCGCCGGCAGGCGTCGACGGCGAATCCGACGTCGATCCGCCCGTGACTCGTATCTTCGATGGCGCTGTGACCGTGTTCGCCGGCCTCGAACCAGTCCCAATAGTACCAGGTATAGGCCCTGCCCGTCTTCCAGAGATGCCGCTTGAAATTCCTCGCCATCCGCTGCGCCCGATCCGCAAACAGGGGTTTCCGCGACACGCTCTGAAGCGACAGGTACGCCCGGGCCAGCGAGAGATACTGATTGTGCGGCATCATCCGGTTCGGAAACCGTTCCGTCATCCAGGGAGAAAACCGGTACCCGCCGGACGCGGGAGATGCATCCACCCAGTCCCGCTCGTGCTTGTCGGCGATCTGCTGCCCGATAAAACGCAGGTACTCGCGTGCGCTGTCTCCGAACGTCGCCTTCAACTCCGCATGCTTCAAGGCGTGCTCGACAAAGCGGCTCACCGGATGCAGAAACATCCCCTGGTGGACGATATACTCCAGCGGCTCGCCGGCGAAGACCTGAACCCAGAACCGGTCTCCCGCGCGCGCCGCGCCCTCGATGCTGATCTTGAACGGCGCGAAACCGTCCAGCGTCGATCCGGGCCGAAAGCGGCCGCCGGCCAACTCCTTCCTCGTTCCGTATTCCTGCACGGCGTACCGCCGCCCGGGGAGAATCTCCACCACGCGAAGCGTATCCCGCGCCATGTCGCCGCCCCGGATCACCCACACCCGTTCCTCCTCGGGTGTGATGCGCGCCGTACCCCGGTTGTGCATCGACCCCGTTCTCACCAGCGCCACGGAATAGGTCGGCGTGACCCAGGTCGCGTGATCGTCGGCAAAGTGGTCCTGCCTTGTGGCAATCATCCGGTCGAAATGGTCCACGATTCTTTCCAGCCATCCCGAATCGCCGGTTGATTCGTAGAGCTTCACGTACGCATCCAGAAATCCGCTCTCACCCCATCCCAGGCTCCCGGAATCCGGATTATCGGACTGGCCCTTGCCTTGGTTGTGTGATCGGTCATAAGCTGCGAATCTCTCGACCAGTTCGTCGCGATCATACGGAGCGGCACTCCCGCTCATATCTGCCTCCAGTTCTTGCGCTCTTCAGCGACTCGTCCGCAGCTGCCAGATCAAACCTGTCGTGAAATGAGAATGGACGCGCCTGACGCACGTCCATTGCGTATCTGAGAACACGTTAAATTACTGCGGATTTTTAGCGTTCCAAACACGGCTGTCAATCAACAGTCTTGACCATGTCGTACAGATTCAAAAATCCATCGCCGAAGTACGGCGAGTACATCGACCCGGGTTCAGTATCGCACCTGAAACTGTTCATGCCATTCGCATAGCTTTTCCGATTATTCGTAACAATCCAGGGCCCACCACTGCAGCCACGGGTCATGTTGTTGCGCATACAAATGGGATTCGTTCCGTTTATATAACCCCCGAGAGATTGCCACATGTGTCTTCCGTCGAACGCGTGTCCAGGAACCGGTTCACGTGGGTAGCCGAGGGACCTGTACGGACCCTGGTCAGGCGGGTAATTCGCCATCCAGCCAAGTGATCCGGTTGCCGGTCGAATGGGGAGGTGAGTCACGAATGCCCCCATATCGTACCTGAAGTCTCGATTCTGTGTCCATCCGTTGAGAGAAAAAATCTCCGTCGAACTCCATTTCCCGACCGCATCATCCGAAGCATCGTACTGCGGCACGAACAGTATGTTGTCGGCCCAGCCGCCATTTTTCCAGTCGTATACGCAATGGCCGGCGGTAAAGACGCCCTTCTCCGCGATTACCCATCCAGTCCCGACGTAGGGTTTGCCATTGAACGTCATGAACATCTTGCCGACTGTGCTGTAGGGCACGTCGTTTCGGGCATCCGCCGGCACTCGTGTGGTTTTGAAGGTGTTTGGGACGTCGACGGCTTCTTCGTGGTCACTAACGCCGGCGCCGTCAGGAGGCTGGCTCTCCATGACCGTTATAGTGGCTTCCTGTGTCCAGATATCAGCCGCCATAAATGACAACACTTGCTCTTCAGAAACGTCGGCTTCTTTCGGTTGTGCCATCTCCATTTTTTCGTGAGTCCAGTACGACTCAATGTCGCTTGCGGATCTATCTGCCCCATTCTCGGCGCTTGTTACGGCTATATCTTCCGGTTGAATTTGCACTGTTGTCACATCAATCTGGTTTGCAGTTCAATCTCAGGAGTCGGCGGGTTTACCCGTTTCGCCTGGTGCTGGCCGTTCCAAACCCACGGGGACGGCGGAACGCATTCGCTCGGGTGTCCAATAGGCCATTACATCTTCGCTCGATTCCATGTTCCGTTTAGAGGTAACAGACGTCGATTCCGCTGGCTTGCTGTCCTTACCGCCATCAAGACTCTTCATCTTACACCCCCTGATGTCTTAACAGGCTCAATACGCTACACGACGATTACCATTAAAGACAATCGGCACAACTTTGACGCTTATACCGATCCCCCGGGGGACGGAATAGAGTAAGACGTTCTAAAAAAATCGGACATAGTTGGAATAAAACTTACGGTGGAAAAGATCGCGAGTCAATGGGTTTTTATCTTCGGCTCTTCTGGTAGGTTTACACGCCACGACCTTTCCGCCTGCTGACGTTCGCTCTTCGTTGCGTAAAAAAGCGCTCAGCCATCACACTTCCAGAGACTAGCAGTCCAGTCCAATGCAAGACGCGAGACGAAAAATCAAAGGACAGACGGGACTGGGGGGATGCCGGGGTCCTCTTCCGTCTTGCGTCTAACCTCTCCCCGGCGGGAGACGGGCGGAGGCGGGTTCGCTTATTGAACGTAGAAACCGGTCTGTCTGTTTGAAGTCAGACCGCTGTTCAGATCGGTGACGTCGATTTCGAGGATATACTGGCCCGGTCTGGTCGACTTCAGATCCAGCTCCATGTATATTTCTTCCGACTCCGAGTTTCCGATCTGCTCGTAGCCCACCGCCAGTTCCTGTTTTCTGCCGGTGAATACGCGCACCAACTGGGAGATAACCCCGCTGGCCGAGCGCCCCTGGACGCCTTTGGGCCGAATGGTATACGCCACCTTGTACCGGGTCTGTCCGAATGCGTCTTTTTTCAGGCGGTAAATCTCATAGTAGACGAAAACACCCTGGTCCCGTCCGAACGTGCGGGTGGGAATCGGAATGACGCGGAGTCCGCCTTTCTTGAACTTCCCCGGTTCGTCCGACTCGACAACAGAGTAGGCCAATTGCAACTCGCTCAGCTGCAGGAAGTTCCTGTCGTAGTTGTCGATCACGACTTCCTGCCGGTACCGGCCCTGCCGCCCGGACAACCTGTCCTTGACCTGCACCTCCATCCGGTACGTGCCGGGAGGCGCCCCCAGATCCACCAGATCGGGCACAAAGCCGCCGCGCGCGCCGGTCAGGTCGCCGCCGCCGCTGAATTCCAGATTGCCCTGCCGGCGGTACACCGCCCCGTTGCGCGGGTTGTTCAATGCTACGGATCGCTGCAGAAACATCTCGGTTGCGTCGCGATCCGGCAGATACTTGCCTAACTTATATGGCGCTCCGAAATAGACCTCCAGTATCGACCCCAGGCCCCGATCATCCTCACGGAAGTTGGCCAGGTCGTAATAGAACTCCAGCGGCAATTTGCCCTCTGGCGGCTTGTAGTAGTCCGGCGTTACCCGGGCTGCCTGCTGGGCCACGAACCGCGGATTGAACTGGTTGAACCTGGTCATCTGCTGCAGGGGAATGCGCACGTCCATCGGCGGCGGTGCGTACTCGAATTCGCCGCGCATATGCTCATCGGTAAACGTGATTTCGATGCCTCCGTTCACGTCGGTATAAACCCAGACTTCCCAGGGGACCATCGACGCGTCGTCCTGTGAGGAGACGGCCTTGAATGCGAAATCGTTTGGAGAGTCGCCCAGCGCCAGCGCGCCCTGATTCATCTGTACGCTTTCGAACCGGAGCAATTCAAGGGATGTTCCCGTCAGTTCATTTTCCGCCGTAAGACCTGAACCGTAGGTGATGCCAGTACGTTGCGCCTCTCCCTCGGTTGTCCCGCGAGCGACCCTGTTGTCCCCGTAAGTGGCAGAGGACAGATCCTCCACCCGCCGTTCTGCACCGAACCCTTCGCCCATGTTCGCGCCGCCGCTGAGATTCGACTTCAGGCTGCGCACCGCGTACACGGGCCCGCCCATAAACGTCATCTGGAGGGCGGCCTGGCCGTACATCTGCCGGGCAATGCGCTCCCTGACCCGCTGCACCTTCAGGCTCTGGTCGTAATTCTTCATATCGGAGGTTGACCGGTATTCGGGTTCCCCGAATCGAATATAGACCTCACCCCGCCGGTCCCAAGGCTGCCTGCCCGACGAATACGCCCCGAGCGCGTACCAGACCCGCCGGTAGTGCTCAAGCAGGCGCTCGTTGATCGCCGTGGTCAGGTCCGGGTCGTGCGCCGTCCAGAACCGTTTGACCAGTTCGACGCGCGCCGGACCGTCGGCCATTTCGTACGCACCGCGCTCCTCCGGAGACATCAGAAGGACAGGATCGCGATACAGCGCCTGCTCTTCCGCCGTCGCCGCCTGCAGGTACTCCCTGAAATACCGGTCCGCCCACTCGAGCCGTCCCAACCCCACGCAGGCCTGCGCCAGGACGGCCATCACACCCGTTTCGTCCGGATGTTGCCGGACGTAGTCAGTCAGCAGGTTCACGATCCGTTCGTAGTTCCGGGACCGGAGGTACACCGCGGCCAGCCGCTGCCGGCCCCTGGGATCTTCGGGTTCAAGCGTCATGTATCGCGCGTAGAGCAGGGCCGCCCGCTCGAAATCCTCCTCATGCACCTCGTACCACTCTCCTAAAAGCAGATACGCGGGCGCATACGTTGGATCGATGTCGAGCACTTTCTCGATATCGTACTTGGCGTCGTGCTCCTGCAGTTTGCGCCTCAGCCTCGCGATATTGTAGCGCGCTTCCAGGTAGTCACGGTTGTATTGAAGCGCCTTCGTATAGTACCGGATGGCGTCGTACCGGGCTTTGGGCCGCGTTTCGAACACCTGACCGAGTCCGTTGTACGCTTCCGCCATCCTGTGGTCCAGTCGAACCGCGCGTTCGAAAGAACGTAGCGCAGCGTCAGGATTCTTCGACTTCAAATAGGCATAGCCCAACTTCGAATGCCCGCGCGCGGACTTCGGCGCCATCAGCGTGACCACCTGCAGCACCGGCACGGACGCTTGCGGATCCACGTCCAGCACCCGTCTGCCGACGTCCAGCAACGAATCGATCTGGGCCTTTCCCGCCACCCTGTCCACCACCCGGAACCCGTCGTCGTGTCGAACCAGTTCCAGCAGCCGCCCGCGGTGGTAGGGACTGATCACCATCGCCTCGCCGGGGGCAGCGCCCGACCGGTAGAAATAACTGATCGGGCTCTTCTTTCGATCTTCGGGCGACCTGAACAACCGGTCGAGAATCCGCTCCTCCGAGTCATCCAACCCCCCTGCCCGGACGGAAGCCTTCAGCGCCTCCAGGTTCACGGGCGAACTGCCGTTATGGAGCCGGCGGTATTCAAGTATCATCTCCCCGATCGCGGACAGGTTCTCCCTGCCAACCCATCGGGCGCCCTGGGCCCCGGCCATCTGCGATCTGCCCGCCAGCAGTTTCGCGTACGCCATTGCAGGTTTGGAGTAAAGAAGGTGATTCCGCGCAAGCGCTTCGAACTGCTGAGCCGCATCGCGGTAGAAACGTCGCGCGTGCCGAAATTCCCATTGACGGAGCGCCCCGTACGCCAGTTTTACCGTCATCATCGCCTTTTCGACGCCAGCGAGCGAACGGTTGGGTCCGTTGCGCGGACCCCCGTTTTGCGCCTGCCTGCCGCCTGCCTGCAGGCAGGCGGAACCCCACTCGACGTCCAGGCGTTCAAGTTCAAATTTGCCGGCTCGCCGCACAACCGTGCCGTTTACCATCACCTCCCAGACCTGGCTCTCAACCATCGGCGCCGCCGCCTGCCCCACCCCGGAGAGGCGATAGTCCCGCAACGGGCGATCCCTGTAGAATACCCGCCGGCCGTCCGCGGATCTGCCCAGTTGACCGGGACGGCCCGGGAAAGCGCCCAGCCTGTGTTCGGTCCCGCTTGCGTCCACGGACCACAATTCCGTCAACGCCGCCTGTCCGTTTTCGTAGAAAGCGGTCCGTATCCGCTGGCCGTTGGACTCCGCCGGAACTGGAAGCGCGGTCCCGGCCAGCAACCCGCAGGCGGAGAGCAGACGAAGGGCGAGTGAACTCATGAAGAACTTTCCAAGAGCCGACACAACCGGCTTCACCGAAAGGTTTCGGGTTGATGTAAACCCATTAAATCAAAAACCACAACTCACATGGATGGACAGGATAGACAGGATGAAAACCAAAAAGGCGCGACAAACACACGAAAAAAACAAACATCAGAAACTACGAAACACGCGAAACACACGAAAAAAACAAACAGCGCAAACGACAAAACACGCGAGATAAGCGAACAATGCCTGGCTGGACCCTTGAACTCATCTCATTTAAAAAAACAAAACTCACATGGATAGACAGGATGAACAGGATAAAAACAAAAAACGCGACAAAGGCACGAGAAAACGAGGAAAAGCAAAATGCACGACCAAAAACAAACATCGAAAACTACGAAAATAACGAAAAATATCTGGCTGACCCCGTTAATCCCATTAAATCATAAACCAGAACTCACATGGATAAACAGATCTTATTCGTGAGAAATTCGATTCCATCCTCTGCGGGCAGGATGCCCGCGCTCCCAGGGGAGTGATGCCGAAATACGGCGGGGCAGCAAAGTTAACCTTCTGCCACTCTATTTAATAGAATAAGGAAAATGAAAGAAAAATCAAAGCGGAACCTGGTCTTGACGCGGTGGTTGAGGTCATGTCATTTCCCCTGCAGCGCGCGAATCCGTCGACGGGCTTCGGCCGAAACCTCTACGTCGCCGCGCCACTGTTTCAGAAACGCCTCGTAGGCCGCGGCCGCATCCCCGGGTCTGCCCTGGCTCTCCAGCACCTGGCCCAGGTTGAAATACGCCCTCGATTCTCCCAACGATGCGGATCTGCGATACGCCTGCGCCGCTTCTTCGGGGCGCCCGGTTTCCTCCAGCGCCACGCCGAGGTTGAATTGGGTTTCCCCGTCTCCCGGCAGCAGAACCGCGGCCTGCCTGAATCCCTCCGCGGCCATCGCCGGCTCCCCGGCCCGCATGGCCGTGACACCCAGATTCATCCAGGCCTCCGCGAATTTCGGATCCAGACCCACGGCTTTTCGGTATGCCTCGGTCGCCTGCGCGAAAGCCCCCTTCACGCCGTACGCATTGCCCAGGTTGTTGTAGGTCATGGCTTCTTCGCGGATCGACAGGGCCCGACGAAACGCCAGAATCGCCCGGTCCATCAGGCCCCGCTCGGCAAGCACCTGCCCCACCGCGTGATGCATCTTCGCACTCGTCGGATACGCTCGCGACGCGCTGGAAAACAGGCTGAAGTCATCCTTCCAATCACCGTTCCGAACCACCGTTCGCCCGGCGTACGCCGCCACCACAAGGGCAATCGCGATGACGACGCTGACGCCGTAGCGCCTGAACAACCTGTCAACCCCGATTCCTGCCAGAGCGAACACGCCGAGAACCGGGATATAGAGGAAGCGTTCCTGCACCATTGAATTCAGAAGCAACACGGTCTGCGACACCCCGGCATAGGGCGCCCAAAAAAGCGCGCCACAAAAAAACAGCCGCGGCCATCTCGCCAGCGATCGTATCCACAGGCACAGCCCGCCGAGTCCGAGCGCCACCCCCGCAATCACCCCGGGCTCCAGAAGGGATAGCGAGACCGGTATCGCATTGTACGAGTAATCCACGGACAGGCGCGATGGAAATGCAAGAAGGGAAACGTAGTGCCAGAAAATCTTCCCGGCGGTCAGGACCCGCACTTCCAGTGAGGCCCCATAGAGCGGATTTACCAGTTCGGTCATCCCGCCGGGCGAAAATCCAAGGCCCGCCGCGGTGTTGCGCACCACCAGACAGACCCCGAATACCCCCGCAAATCCCAGCCACCACGGCCATCGTGTCCTTGTCACGCCCGCAACCCGGCGCAGAACCTCGGCCCAAACGGATCTCCCTGCGGACCAGGACAAAGCTGTCTCCGGCGGACCTTCCCCGCGCTTTCTTCGACGCTCCCCGTTCTGAATCGTATTGCCCTCTGCAACCTCAATCCCCGACGCCAGGTCATATACGATTATGAGGCCCATCAACGCGAGTGCGCTTTCCTTGCTGATCAGGCCGCAGAAGAAGGCGACGAGCGCAAGCGCGTAGGTCCCCCGCGAACGCGACGGATGCATGTACGCCGTCATACCCGCCAGTAAGAAAGCGCCGGCCAGCAGGTCGGACCGTCCGAAGGTCACGCCCGCCGCCACTTCCGAATGGATCGGATGCACGGCGAATAACAGGCCCGCAACACCCGCGGCGAAACGGCTCAGACCCGCGCGCCTGCACAACCCCCACGCCAGCAGACTGCAACACACGTGAAGAAGCACGTTGGTCAGGTGATACCGAAACGGCCGAATGCCGCCCATCGCGTCCAGCAGAAACGTGAGCACCGTCAGGGGCCGGTAATGACCGGTTTCGTTCCCCGGGTATCCAGCCCAATAGTGGGTCGTGAACACGCTCCTGAAATCCAGTCGTTCCACGAGCCAGCTTCGAACGATCAGGAATTGGTCGTCGTAGACCAGCCCGTTGCCCAGCGCGTTGAGGTATACCCCGAACGCCGCCATACCCACGAGAACCGGCCACGCCCACGGGTACGTTACTTCCTTTCCTACGTCCGACACCGAACGATCCTTACGCCTTCGGGAGATGCGTTTCGCCATACCCACCGCCATTTTAGACCCTTGTTGAGGCTATTCAACAGAGGAGGTATTTCGCGCCGTTCAGTTTGATTCAACGAAATTCCGAAGCATAACCATGCGGGCAGGATGCCCGCCTGTCTGCCGTGCCATGCGCAGGCAGGCGCTCCCAGTTCGGAAGGGCGAAATGTCACTGTTGGTTCGTCCCCAAAAGGAAAAGCCTCCCGCATCACGTGGAGGCTTTTTACAGGGAACGCGTCGAGCGAATTGGGTCATTTCTTTTCAGGAGAATATGGAGGAGGGTCTTTAAACTGCACCCCTGCTTCCTCCTGTTCTCTGATCCACTGGAATACTTCCTTTCGCCCCTCTTCCCGCCCCTCTTCCCGCCCCTCCTCTCGCTGTTTGCGCCGTATTTCCGCAAGGACACCTAACATGGCCTCACCTCCTGCAAGAATAACAAACGCTCCGGTTACCGATCAGGATTTGCAGGATTAAGCAGGATTAGATACCAGGAGCAGGATGAAAACCGAAGAGCGCGAGAAAGGCACGAGAAAACCAACATCAGAAACTACGAAACACGCGAAACACACGAAATAAACAAACAACGCAAACGACAAGACACGCGAGATAAGCGAACAATGCCTGGCTGGGCCCTTGAACTCATCTCATTTAAAAAACAAAACTCACATGGATAGACAGGATGAACAGGATAAAAAAACAAAGAGCACGAGAAAGGCACGAGAAAACGAGTAACTGCAATAAATCAATACACCATAGACCGCACGACAACACTCCGGGCGCCGCGGTCCCGGAATTCTAACGGTTCTCCTTATTTGTACGCTGAATATTCGAAAAACAACAGGTTATTCAAAAAACAAGACATTTTCGTGATTTATTAACGATAAATGTATCAAATCTGAACCCTGCAAACAAGTAGATTTGGAGCTGTCAGGCAGTACATGCGACCGGTACTTGAAACTCAGTTTATTCCGGCATTTGACCACTGAACACTATCCACTATCCACTGACCACTGCCTTTAAATTTAAAAACGGGCGGCGACCGGGCTTTAGAGTCCCGGGCGCCGCCCGTCGGTTCATTCGCCGACAAAGCGCCGGATTAAATTACACTTGAATCCACTCCGCCGCTTTGCGGGGTGGACTTAGAACGTACCGCCGACGGAAACGCGGATCGGCGGATCGAACATGACGACACCGTCGTTCTTCTGCAGGAGCGAAACCGCCACGTCCGCCGTGATGGTACGGCCCCCGAAGGTCTGCTTCAGGCCCGCGCCCACGGCAATGCTCTCGAGGTCGTAGTTCCACTTCCAGCCTGCGCGCAACGCGAGCGCGTTCTGCAGCCACAACTCGGCGCCGAAATGCCAGCGCTGCTCAAAGTCCACGAAAAACGCGCTTTCCACGGACGCCGTAAGGTAGGACGGATCGCCCTTTTCACCATAGATTTCCGCGGCAACGCCGATATTGTAGACAAGCGGCAACAGGTATGCGTTGTCGCCCGACTTGCGGTCAGGGCCGAAATTCCTGAACGCCATCGCGATACGAAGGCTCCGGAAGCCCGTATAGAAGAAACTGCCCACGTCCACCGTAAAGCCCGTGGTCTTCACCGTGTAGAGTTTCTCCTGGACGTAATTCGCTTTCGCGCTGAAAGAAAACTTGTCGGTGAATTTGATCGCATAGAGCAAACCGACGGAGATATTGTGTACCACCACGTCCTGCCCGGTGCCGGTGGGCTGATAGATTGTGGTCTCCTTGGAGGGCTTCGGGTTGTGGGACACGACCGTGAGCCCAAGGACCTCGCCCCGAGCGGACCGCGTGTTCCATACGGCGGCAGCCGAGTACAACTGGGTGTCGAGCAGAAAGCGCGTCCAGTTCGCCTGGTAGGCCACGCGCTCCACATGCACAAGCCCGGAACCGTTCCAGAAGATCGCATTGATGTCGTCGGCGACGGCGGTAAACGCATCGCCCATGGCCACGGCCCGGGCGCCCTGGCCGATCTTCAGGAACTGCATCCCGGAAATGTTAACTTTCTTGACACCGTACTCTCCGGTCACCCCGCCCCACTTCACTGCCAAAGCCGGTGAAGCGGCAAGCATCAGGGCCAAGACCGACGTAATGATGAACATACTTCTTTTCACGTCATTTCCTCCTTGTTTGAGCCCGCTACTTGATCAGCACGAAGCTGCCTCGTCGGGTCTCTCCGCCGGATACGACGACGAAATAATACAGACCGGTCTGCACCTGGCCGGCGATATTGAATGAGGTCTGACGAAACTCGGTCTCACCCTTTGTGAGCGGGGTCCGGTCCGTGGTTTCCACACGGTCGCCGGAGGCCGAGTAAATGTGAATGACCGCGTCCGCAGTCAGACCCACGACGCGAATGTTGATGGAGTTGGGATACTGGTGAACGCCGTCCACGTAGTACGGATTCGGTACGATGAGCACCTCTTCCGGGAGGCTGGACAGCAGGGCCTGGAAGGGCTTGCGGTTGTCGCCGTCGTACGTCCTGGCTGTCGCCGGCCCCCAGCCGCTTTCATACCCCCTCCGGATATTGGCCTGCACGCGTTCGCTGGGGATATCGTCGATGGTCATCCCGCTGTTCCACGTGTAGGACTCCACGCCGCTCGCGTACGGGCGCGCCGAATAGAAGTACGAAAAGCCTGCCGTCGTCTCCAGGTCTTCAAATTCATAGACGCCATCCGCATTGATGCCCCATTCTGCACGATCCAGGCCCGCCGGATTCTTGGAGGACCCACTGGAACCGTTCTCGATGATCCCGTACAGCTCCCACGGGCCCCAGGAGAACCACTCGGACTTATAGACGCGATAGCCGAGGATATCCTGCTCGCCCGTGTACGGATTGACCGCAGACTCGGACTCCCTTCCCCACCTGATCAATTGCTTGGCCCGGGTGGAGGAGGTGAGATTGTTGGCGGAAATATAGGCCTCAGTGGGCGAGGCGGGCACCTGGTAGTTGTTGTCGTAGACCCAGTGGGCCAGCTTCAGGTTCTCCAGGGCGGCCTTCTCGCCGTTGGTCTTGACCTTCTGTATCTTGGCCTCAGGGCTCTCACTCCCCCGGTCCCATTTGATCAGGCCGACGTCCTGCTCGTTGGCGGGAATCGGCTCGAGCAGCGACGGGTGGCCGGCGCCCCAGGAAAAAACGAGCTTTACGGACTCATCCACACCCACGTTATATGGCCCGTAAACCGTCATATCATGGAACACCTTGCGCGTGGAAACGTCGCCTTCGTCCGGATTGGCCTGAAAACCGGTGGTCGTTATGACGCCGGCGAGTTGCGCAGCGGTGTGGGTGGTGTACGTCGGGTCGTCAAAGTCGCCCGTGGAACGCGCCAGCCACCACTGGAACGAACGCGGCTGCATGGCTTCACCCGGCTGCACGTATTTGCCACGGTCGGCCTCGTTGAACGAGAACTTCCCGGCGTCGTCCGCATACGCGAGAGGCGCCATGAAATAGGTGCTTGGCGCTCTCGGCTGGCCTTCCGTCTGCTGGATATTGTAGCTCGAAGGCACGATCGCCTTGTAGAACGGATCGCCGGTATCGTCATGCGAGGAAAACGGATTGTCGGAGTCCCTGCGGATGACCGCGCGCATGTCCTCGCCCGCGAACGCGCCGTTCGCCGAGTAGGCATTCGGATATCCGTCGGCCTCGGTATACCACATCGTGTCGTCCATCCCGCGGGCATTCGAGGCGTAGAAGTTCCACCCGAATTCCTCGAGAATGCCCATCGCCGTCATAGCGGCCACGTTCTTGAACGCGATGTAGAGGTTGTTGATGGGGCCCGGCGCCTCGCCGACGCCGTCACCGTTGAAGTCGCCGGTGTTGGTGAAGGTGAGGTCCACGATGTAGAAGTCATCGAAATCCGGATTGGACCAGCTGTACACTCGCCGCGTGACGCGAATGCCGTTCTGCATGTCCACCCACTGGGCGATGATGGTCTCTTCCGGAATGGTCACGTCCACCAGGTTATGCGCACCCAGATTGTAATTGGCGATGTGGATGGGAGGGGTGCTAATAGGGTCGAATGTTCCAGTCTCCGGATTCACATTGTCATAAATGCTCCCATCATCTTCGCGGGTCAGCCCCGCCCAATAGTTGGACAGGGAACCCCCCGAGCCCTGTTCGCCCGGAGAGATGGCGCTGTTCGGCGACAATGTGAGTTCACTCAACGGATTGGGCTGGCCCCAATTTTCTTCGGGCTGGCCGATCGGATCGTAGGGAAGCGGCGTGTTATGTTCGGCAATCTGTGTATTCTCCCGAGGGCCGGTTACCGTGACGGTACCACGATCGGCGTTCAGAATCCAGATGCCCTCGCCGCCCGAGACCTTGTAGTCATTGTACATTTGCGACTTCTGATTGGACGTGAACTGCGAGAGCACACCGCCGAACGAACCCGGCCCGTTGCCGTTCCAGGGATAGGCGTTTCGCCTGTTGCCGCGCCCCCACTCCTGGTTGCCGCCCATCCCGCCGATGTTGTTGTAACTGTTGGAAATCAACGACCGCAGGTTATACCTGCTGGATACGTTGTCGGGCGTGGGCTGCGCATCGGCCGACTCCACCCAGAACCCGATCGCAAACAGGGCAAGGCAGGTAATTCCAGCCAACCCCTCAGTGATGAATTTCAGACGTTTCATATCCTTCTCTGCCTCCATTCGAAAGCACTCATCATGAGCAGGCGCGCGGGAAACGACATCGCTTCCCGCGCGCCAGATTCTCACCAGTTAATGCGCAGCCCGAACTGGGCGAGACGCGGCGAATGCGCGTACGAACGATCCCGGCTGTCGCCGTAATTCAGGTAATTCTTGTCGTCCGGCGCAGGCCCGTCCAATCCGATATACGTCCACATGCTCGCATTGGACGGGCTGGTACGGTCCTTCTGATTGAATACGTTCCGGATATCGGCGAAGAGCGTGGGCTGCACCCGACCGGTCACATTGAAAGTCTTCTCAATGGCGAAGTCGGTACGCGAATCCATCACGCGGTCACGCCAGTACCAATTGCCGCCTTCAGGCGGGTAGTATCTGAAGTTCCCGCCCGTCTGGATGCGGGAGGTGACGTTCATGCGGAGATTCTTGAGAACGGTACCGACAAAGGAATGACCGAACTCGAAATCGTCCGGGAACGACGCCAGAAGCGAGAAACTCCCGAAGTTCCGGCGGTCTCCGCTTTTGGGCCTCAGGAAATGCGTGTGATAACTGCCCGAGTTGATCTGAACGGAGCAGTTGGGGCCACAGTTGGCAAGGGCGGGGCTATCGACCGGACGCAAACCGTCCCAAATGCCCGGTCCCAATTGACCGCCTTTCGCACGGGTGGAATTGATACGACGCTGGCCACCGAATTTGTACTCAGTCCCTGCGAATTTAACCAGATCGTCCCCGGTGAGCCGACGCGGCGCTTCGCTGCCGTCTGGAAGCGGGTCAAAATATACCCAGAAATTGGGGACGGTGATGCCACGGTCGGTGTACGCGTTGGTTGTGGCCAGATGCACCACTGTAGCCGAGTCCATGTACACGTTGCGGATCACGTTGCCCAGCTTGCCCGTGGCGACCTGCGACCACTGGTAGTTGTAGGATACGTTGAACGAAAAATTGTGCGAGAAGGACTTGCGGATGGACATCTCCACGCCGCGGGTGTCGCCGTACGCGCCGTTGTCCAGGGTCCGCGAGTAGGAAATAGCGAAGTCCACGGGGCCGACCCACGTCTCGTTGGGATAGTGCGTGAAGTGGTCCACTTCGCTCTTGTAGTAGGCCGTTAACGTGGCGGTGTAGTCGCTCACGAAGTTCCAGTCGGCGCCCACCTCAAAGGCCGTGGTCTTGGCGGGTTGCAGCAGGTGCAGCCCGTTCTGACCCGAATAGGTGGTGCGGAAGTTGTTCAGCCGTTCCGTGGCGTCGACGCGACCGTTTTCGTTCACGTCCCGTTCACCGGCATCGCCGGAGGTCCAGTAGTCCTCCCCGAAATAGTACCAGAGATCGGCCCACTGCAGGAACACACCCGTGGAGAACCGCATCTGCGACCGCTCCGTGATCGGATGCGACACACCGATCCGGGGGCTGAACTTCACGTGCCAGGGCGCGTCAGTGACCCACAGGGAGCCCTCCTGGTACGCCCAATCGCGCGCACGGGTGTAATAGCGGAACATGTCACTGCCCCGGAACGCGCCGAACGTCAACTGTCGGGAGTTCGGGTTGAACGTGTCGAGGCGGATGCCCAGGTTCACGATCATCCCCTGGAACTCCATCTTATCCTGGAGGTAGGCGTTGAGGAAGAACGGCTTCACCTTCTCGCCCATCTGGCCTTCGTTCACGATCAGCCGCAGATTCCTGTGGGCCGGGGTCGAATCGTAGCGCAGAATCATCGTGATGGCGCTGGTCTGGTACTCAACCCCCGCCTTTATGAAGTTTCCTTTGGTTATCTGAGAGGACAGATCGACCTTGGCACCGATGCGCTGGCGGTCATACTGACCATATCGGGCGGCCTGGCGGCCGAGGCTGAACCACCCCGCCTGATCCCGGTAGATCTCCTTGGTCACTTCGTGGGTGCCGCTGAGGGTGTCCATCTTCGAACGGGAGTGCGAAATTCGCACTTCGTAGAACGTCCTGGGGGAAAGCGTGTGCGTGAACACCGCGTACTGCAGTTCTTCCCTGAGGTCGTGCAGTCCCGCCGCGGACCACTTCTCGGGCAGAAACAGGTCGCGGCCGGTGCCGCGCCGCATCGCGCCGCCGCCGCTGCCGTGACGCCCGCCGAAGAGATCCGGATTGCCGTTCGAATACCAGTCCCAACCCAGGTACATGCCCCCCAACTTCAACTTGAGGTTGGCGGTCGGCTTGATGGTGAGACTTCCCGATACGTTAATATTGCCCGGATCGTCCTGGAAGCTTCCCCGGTCATCGTAGAAACCGACGCGCTCAGCCCGCGGCGTCACGGCCGCGTAACGCTCGTGTTTGGCCGTGGCCACGAACGAAGCCTTCTCTCCGATCGGGCCGGAAAGGTTGCCTTCGACGCCGAAACCGACCCATTCCGTGTAGTTCGTCCGGACGTGAACCAGTTCCCCCGCGATTTCCTCGAAAATGGGGTTGTTGATGTCACCGGACAGGTCTGGAAATTTTTCGTTAGTCCACGTGGGGTCGTCCCACATCACCTTGTCCTGGTGCTGCGGCGAATCGTACACGTTCTCGCCCCAGTGCTTCTTGCCGGCGGGTTCGTAGCGGAACTCGCCCCAGCCGTTCAACTCACCACCGCCTTCTTTGGTTATGATCTGAACAACGCCGCCCTGGGCATTGCCGTATTCGGCGGGGGTGACCCCCGTGAGCACGGACAGTTCCTGGACGGCGCCGCGGTTCACCTGACGGTAGCGCCCGCCACGGCCGCGGCCGTCGTTGTGGTTCATCCGCACGCCGTCTACAATGTAGGCCACGTCACTGGCGTAATGGCCGGCGTCAACGTACGCGCCGCGAATCCGGTTGGATCCGTCGACCGCCACGCCCGGCTGCAGCTGCAGCAACTCGGACGTCCTGCGGGCCGACGCCAGGTTGCGCTCGGTTTCTTCGAGCGTAACCGTGTACTTGCTGGTGGTCTTGTCCGGCTCCACCAGGGGACGGCCGGCCGTCACGACCAGCTCGCCCAGCTCGAGGGCGGTCTCGTTGAGGTTGTAATTGATGGTGGTGGTATGGTCGGACGTTACATCCACTCCCGTCTGCGACACCGTCTCGTACCCGATCAGGGACGCGGAGAGGGTGTAGACGCCCGGCGAGATGTTGATGATGACGTAGTACCCGTCGGCATCGGCCGTGGAACCCAGATTCAGTTCCTTGATCACGACGTTGGCGCCGGGCAGCACTTCTCCGGCCTGATCGCGCACCACGCCGTTGATCTTGCCGGTGACGCCCGCCTGCAGGTCGCCAGTGACGAAGCAGGCTACCGCGACCGCGACTCCGAAAAACAGAAGCTTACGCTTCATTTTGAACCCTCCTTCGTTGAGTTGTTACCCCGGCTGCGGTGGATTAGCGCCAGAAGTAGAACTTCATCTGTGCGCCGACGTCGACCATGTGAATCGGGCGCACTTTCTCCAGGCCATAGAACAACATATTGCGCAACTCACCCACGACGAAGTTGTAGCGAGCGCGCAGGTCAATGGCCAGGTTCTGCGTGACGAAACCCTCGACGCCCACGCCCGCGTTTGCGCCGATGGTGTACCGCTGGTCAACCTGATCTTCCATGACGAATTCCAGGTCTATCGGATCGTTTGTCTGGCGGGAATAAACCAGGTTGCTGTTGATCGCGTAGTAGCGATAGAGACCGCCACCGACCAGGATGTAATACCTGTAATCCTTTGCCTTGAATCCGTGCGTGGCGTTCTCTTCGCCGACGAAAAGCAGGCCGTTCACGATCAGGTTGTTCCACGTAATCTCCGACTTGCCGTTCGGGTGGGTGTACTCCTGCTCGTCGATCGCGTATACCCACGGATCGGATGCCGGCTTCCCGTCGGTGAACTTCGAGTAATTGTACTCGATTTCAACAACGGTGCGCTGGCTCGCCACATAGCTCAAGGTTGCTCCGAATTTGCCGGTGGCGCCCCAGCGCTCGCCGAGCCGATGCATCGGGATGTTGTAATCGGCGATCCCGCCGACGGCCCATCTGCCTTCCTGGGCCCATGCGCCGTCTGCAAGACCCGCTGCGGTCAGCGCAAAAACAGCCAGAAAAGCAAAACGCACAACTTTCATCTACTCACCTCCCTCATGAGAGTGAATGATGCGGAAACTCCCTTCCTCCCGTCCCTGCGTCCCACGTACGAAAATTGCGAAACTGTCTTCTCTTCGTTCGATAGACGACCTCCTTTCGTCAGGATACCGCGATAATTACGGTGAAAAACTCTATGGATACATGGATACACAGAATAGACAGGATTAAGTCAAAACCGGATAAACAAAAAGGGCGTATTGATAGCACGAGAAAGCATCATGCCATTACGCCCGGGCGTTCAGCAAATATCGACCTGTTAAATAAATGGAACATACAAAACCTTCAGCAGTTGACGTATAGCACACTTCCCCCGTTTTTGCTAATCCCACGAAATTTAGCTGGCGCAAACGAATTTGTCAAGTTTTTTTTATCCTCATTGAGTCCCCTCCGAAAACGGTGTCACAAGAGTCTGGTGTAAGTGGTCAGCGTTGGAGCTTGTGATTTAGTGTGTGGCGCCGAGATAAGGTGTAGGTGCGGCGTACCCACTCAGGGGCGACCTTCGAAGGTGCTGTGGGTCTGTGGTAAGGGGGTTTTGGGCAAGAAAGCCCCTCTTATGCGGGGAGCATCGAGGGTGTTGTGAGGTAGTTCTGGATGCGAACGAGGTTGACCCAAAGGCTACGACAGCGCGCCCACAATTGGTGTGGCCTTTCTCCGCGATAGCGCGTCTTGCCATCTTTGGTGTAGTAGCTCAACTGAAAGATGCTGGCTTCGACGTTATTGCGTCGTTTTCTGATGTAGTCAGGCAGGGCTTCAATCTGTTTGCGTTTGAGGTAAGTGTCGATGTGATGTTCCTGAAAGTATCGGGCTTTGCCATCGATGATGATTTTGTATTTTCCCGGTTTGTATTCCTGGGCGATGTGAACCTCTCCGGTTTGTTGATCGGTGACGGCGACGCCTTTTGCTGTGCGTTCATAACGGAAACGCCCTGGCTTTCCTTGCAGGCCACTGTAAAAGAATCGCTTGTCGTTTTCGTCGGCATACTCGGTGTTGGATTGATCATTATAGGCCCCATCCATTGACACTTCCGCGACGTCATTCACCACCTGTAGCGTCCGCTGTATGGCATCTTGGACAAACGCGTTGTCGGGATGCGTCGCGGGTTTGACGTCAACGTCCGTGATCAAATTGAGGCCCTCTTCATCGCAGGTCTCGGTGAGGTTGACACTATATCCTTTCACCTTGTCCTTCCCTTTCTTGCGAAAGGCCGCCTCTTCATCATGGGCAGACTGCAACGAGGATGAGGTGATCTCCTTGGGAGGCTTGGGCAGCACCTCCTCGGGGGAAGATGAAACCGTATAGTGGTCGCCAAAAACACGCACGATCAGATCGTATTGGTCGCTGTCTTTCTCGGTATAGGTCTCTTGTAGCCTGCTCAACAACAGCCCCAATTCCCGCAGCTTCTCGCCTTTTTCAGTCGGAGTGAGACGGTAGACAACCTGATGAGGCTTCGCCTGAATCAGAGCCTCCAAAATCTGCTGATCCGTTGCCGATGATCGTTGTTTTTGGTCCTGGTCCAAGGACCTCCAGAACCCTTGTACGCAACCCACCACCAACTGCAACCGACAACACAAGGCAATGTTCGAGCCGATCAACTTACTGTCCATTCGTATCTGCTGACCCAACACACCAAAGGCGTTGGCCTGCGTCTTCGTTAAGCTGGCAAAGGCCTCGCCGATCAGATCGCGACCCGTTTTTAGTTGATACGCATACAACGCCTGCTTGAACAGATAATACGTGGACTCGACAGGCACTTCATCCGTAAGATTCATCAACCCCAATGCCCCCATCACCAACACGTTGAATCGACATTGATCGAAAAGGTCGGCATCGCTCCACCCAAAACCCTCCTTGACGATCATCATCGACACCAACTGACGAATCGGCGCATTGGGACGACCTACGTCAGCGGCAAACATCACACGGAATAGATCCTCATCCACCTTTGACGTGATGTGCTCGTAAAACAGATTATGCCAGCACAACGGATCATTGAGCCGGTTCAGCTTACGACCTTCGAAATGAGACTCAAAACTGCGAAACAGATCCGGCGGACTTGAAGGGGCACTCCTTCTAAACATATCGCCCTCGCCTTCTTTTCGATTCTACGTCAGGGACTCTGAAACCTGTCGATACCTCCAATTTAGTACTTTTTCGCCAATAAGTAAACTCGACTTTTCGGAGTGGACTCCTCATTTATTGCATAACCTGAATAATTCGCCCTAAAGCATGAATTTACATGGATGGACAGGATGAGCAGGATAAAGACCAAAAGGCGCGAGAACGGCACGAGAAAACGAGAAATACCGAAAAGCACGACAAATCGTACATCAGAAACTACGAAACACGCGAAAAATCACGAAAAATCCGCGGTTGAACCCCTTTCATTCAAAACACAAAACTCAGTAGAGTCGAGATGTGGCGCGGTGGTTTAGGAGTGGCCTATCTGTTTCCGCCCCTTTCGTCTGGCGGTGCCTCAATAGCCGCTCCGTGCTCCGTTTCCACGTCCCGCTCATCGAACCGGACGTGCGGATTTACCGCATCCGGCTCTCGGACAAGGAGTCATGCGTTCGCCCACGGAAGGTTGCGCGCCTGTACTTCCAGCCGGGTCAGGCCCAACGTGTTGTAGAGGACCTGGTCATGGAAGCGTGACCTTCCCTTTCCCGGTATTCGGTACTTGTTGCACAACCACCAGCGGAGCCGTTTCCGGGTGTGGCTGTCCACACTCCGATAGGCTTTGCTGGCCAGACCAAGACGGAAGTAGTTGCCCCACCCTGCCAGCTTTCGGTTCAGGTGGGCAATCCGTTCTTGATGGTCTTTCAGCAACCACCGTCGCGCCGTTGCCTCGCTGATGGCCCGGCAGATGTGCCGGATGGCCTTCTTTGACGGGCGCGTGCCGATATAGGCCTTTCCCGTCTTTGGCGAGTAACAGCGGCCGATGGTGTAGCCCAGAAAGTCAAATCGTCCTTCCGGGAGCGTGCATATGCCCGTCTTCTGCTCGTTCACCGTCAACTTAAGCGCTTTCATGATGGATCGCATCGCACGCATCGCTTCTTCTGCACTGCCGCGACAGCAGATCACAAAATCATCCGCGTAGTTGACAATATGAGCCTCCAGACGTTGCTGATGTCCCCGAAATTTCCATCCCAGAATGAACCGCCGCATATACAGGTTCGCCAACAGCGGGGAGATTGGGGCGCCTTGCGGTGTCCCCCTTCCCTGATCCTTGTTCGGCGTCGCTCGACGTTTGCGGCCCCGCTTGTCGGTCTCCTCAATCGGCGCGGTCAGCCACAGCTTGATCAGGCGCAGCATTCGCCCGTCACTGATGCGTCGCGCCACCGATTTCATCAACTCGGCATGCGGGATCGTGTCGAAGTAGCCGCTCAAGTCGGCGTCGATCACCTGCGTATGGCCGCGGCTCACCAGACTGTGAACCGCATTGATGGCGTCGTGCGCACTCCGTTTCGGGCGATACGCATACTGTTCCGCTGGCAGGTCCGCCTCAAAGATCGGCTCCAAGACCAGCATCGCCGCGGTTTGCACCACCCGATCCTTCACCGTCGGGATGCCCAACGGCCTTTGCTTCCCGTTCGGCTTGGGGATATATACCCGACGGATCGGAGACACCCGATACGATTTGCTCCTTACGGCTTCCGACAGTTCGCCTAACCACCGCTTTTGCCCGTATGACTCGATATCCGCAAACGTCTCGCCGTCCACGCCCGCCGCGCCGCCGTTGGCCTTGCAGCAGCGGTACGCATAAAGCAGGATGTCCTCGCGATACACTTTGTCATACAGCGCGTAGAATCGGTAGCCGGGCGATTCCTTCGCTTTGGCATGCAACGTCTTCCGCAACTTCCGAACCTTCTCCGGAGGTCTTAGGCTCATACCAATCTCCAGGCTCTCGCTCCTTTGACGTTGCCCTTGAACCAAGGCCCCTTCCCTCCACCGGCATTACCCGGCTTCCCGGGTACTACGGGCCTCTCCGCCACCCCACACGGCCCGGCCTGACCCTCACGGGCGTCCGGTTGGTGTCTATACACCACCGAGGGGGGCTTCCCGTGTTGCGTCGGAACTCCTTGTATACGTGCCTTCGCCATTACCCCGGCGGGACCGTTGGATGCGCGCGTTGCTCTCTTTTTCCAACGACGGCGGCCTTCCCCGATCCATGGGCGGGTCGGCTCCCGCATTACCTTTTTCGAGGCCTGCTCAGCGTTCACTCACGTTTCGGCCCGCATACTCGCCAGGTCGCCTTGCGACCCTCTACACCGGAGGCTTCGGAGATGTCGTTGCCTACGTCCCCGCTCCGGTTGCTACCGACCGCAGCAACATTTGTCGGGTGGGACTCTCACCCACTGAAGTTCCGCGCCTTTTCACGGCGCACCATGGATGGACAGGATGAGCAGGATCATAACATGATGCAGGAAAAAGCCTGGAGCGGGATAAATGCTCACAATTCCGGGCCAAAGCGATGGATCCTTAACCCCTTTAGTTCGCCTGGCGCGGCTCTGCTATGCCCAGCCGCAACCAAATATCACGGGGAGCACGGTATTGTTTACATCCTCCCACTCTTCTGTGGTGGGGCCTGAATGTCGACTATTTGCTGCTTCTGAAAATAAATGGAAGCTGACAACTGTTCTTCCTGACCACTGGCCACTGGCCACTATTTACTGCTCCTGGTAATGACATTTCCCTTGACACGTTGGACATTGCACGCTTCCTTTACATAAATGGATCAATGTTAAAGTAAAGCCGAAATTCAACCGGAAAGTGCGCAATGTTACGGAAAATTCTCAGGAATGATTACTTCCAGATGCTCACCTTTCTGGTGGCCCTCGCTGGTACAGTCTGGGGCGCTGTATGGACGCTTAACACGAGACTCGAAGACAGGCTGACTCAACTAATAAACAATCTCGAAAGCAGAGTTACACAACGGATAGACAGACTCGAAGACAATATGAATAATCGCTTCGGGGAAATCGAAAAACGCCTGGATTCCTTCGGCGAGCGTATTGCCAGAAACGAAGCCAGATTAGACGCACAGTAAACGCCTACCGAATGCCAGTCCGTTGATAGAGTCCATCCGGGCTGCCTGCCTTGCCGGCAGACAGGCGTCCGATCCTTGTGACTAGATGGCGCCGTTGCGCTTCCCCCCTGCATTTCAACCAACGCAGCCACGACGTTTCGATCCCTCGCCCTTGCCCGACTTCAAAACGGGAGGGACGCCAGTAATCAACGCGCTGGCGACCTCTTTCCAATTCACGTACCCCCTTGCGGCAATTGACTTCTGCCACGTATTTTTTCGTGTTTTTCGCGTGTTTCGTAGTTTCTGACGTTATCTTCCAGTTCGCTTCCTACTTCTCCAGTATCTGAAACCGCCCCTCGCGAACCGTCTGCTGACCGCTCACCAGGTCCTTTACCGTCATTTTCACCCGGTAGCGCCCGGGCTTGCCCTTTCGCAGGTCCAATTCGACGTAATCGGATTCGTCAGGCGAAGTACCCGCCTGCTGATAGCTTACCGTAACCATTTCACCCGATCCCTTACGGGCCAGCGTTTTCAGTTTCTTACGCCCGCGGCGCACCTCGTACCCCACTTCGTACCGGGTGTTGCCGAAGGAATCCCTCGCCAGGTTGTAAATCTCGAAATACACGTAAACCGGATCGCCGGCGCGAAACGCCCTGGACGGCGCCGCGGCAATCTGCCAGTTCCCCCGGACCGATTTCGGGTCTGCGTCCGGGCGCGCCTCGACGACGCGGTACGCCACCTGGAGATCGCTCAGGAGCAGCCGCCCGCTATCGTAGTCGGGCACCTCGACCTCCTGGTGATACGCCTGCAGCCGGTTCGTATTCAGCCTGGACATCTGCAATGCAAGCCGATAGGCGCCCGGCGGCGCGGTCAGGTCGACCCGGTCGACGGCCAGAAGCCCCTTACCCTTTGCCGAAGGCGATAATCGCACCTCCAGCCGGTCCCGCGTTGTCCGCGCCTGCTCCGTCCGGTTTTCGATCAGGGCGATGCGCCGGTCGAGCGTGACCGTGGTGTCAGTGTCTCCCTTCACCAGGACGTTGTCCAGCGGCAGTCCCAGATTCAGCTGAAGATCCGCCTCTCCGTTGCGGCCCCGGAACGTCAGGGCTTCGTAGTAGAACTCCATGGGATCCAGGTGAGAAAGATCGTACCGCTCCGGCAGATCCTTCGAGATTCGCGCCACCCGGGCGCCCGGCGCCAGGTTGGGCAACCGCGTCATCAGGCGGCGCATGGGGCCCTGGCGCTGCATGGAGAGTTCGTCCAGATCGTACCCGTCCGGGGTAGGCTCCGGAGCGAAATCGTAGATGCCGCTGTATAATTCGTCCGTAAATACCACTTCGAGGCCATTCCCGACGTCGGTATAGATCCAGACTTCCCATCCCACTTTCGAGTAATCCATCGCCGTGGTCACCGGCTTGTAATACGTGAGCCCCACGTCGATTTCTTCCGGGCCCGGCACGGGCTGATGGCTGGTCCGCCAGTCGGTGTTGGAAAGCGTCCGTTCTGCCGATCGGTCCGACCGGATGGGGTACACCGGACCTATGAAGTTCATGTTGTGCCCGCGTTTTCCGTACAGCTGAAACGCCAGCTTTTCCTGCACGCGCTGCACCTTGAGCGGCACCTGCGCGTTGATCTTCCTCCAGTTCGACTTCCAGTCGGGCTTGCCGTACCTGACGAACACCCGGCCCCTGGCGTCGAAGGGCCACTTGATTTCACCGTAAAGGGTCATCGCCCGCCAGACGCGGCGGTAGTGCTCCACGCGCCGCATCGCGCCGCCGGACGTCTGGAACGGGTCGCGCGTCAGCCAGAACCGCCGCAGGAAGGCTTCCCTCTCTTCAGGCGGTGTATTCCGGAAGGCCTGGACGTCGTCCGGCCCGGCCACGATGGAAACGTCGTGAAAGACCGACCGCGTCTTTGCCGGTTGAAGTAAGATATACTGCTCAAACGCCGCAAGGGCCTCTTCGTGATCGCCCCAGGCGGCCAGGACCTGCGATTCGAGGGGCAGCCCCCGCCGCGGACCCATCAGCGCCGCCAGCTGCATCACCTCGTCGTACCGGCCGATTTCCAGAAGGTACAGCGCAAAGTCAAACGCGGATTCCTCGTCGTCCGGGTCGCGAGCGAGGAACTCCTGAAAATACTTGATCGCCTCGCGCGAATTTCCCTGCGATAGATGGTAATCGGCAAGCAGCATGTAGGAAGGCGCATGGTCCGGGTCGTATCGGAGCGCTTCCCGGGCCGCGGCCAGGACCTCTTTCTTCTTTCGCAATTTCAGATATGCCCGTCCCATCAGGTGATGGGCGTCGACGTAGGCGGAGTCGGCGCCGATGGCGCGTTCCAGGTTACTCAGCGCACGTTTTGGGTTGTTCATCAACTCGAGATAAACGCGACCCAGCCCGTATCGCGCCGCCACCAGCGTGGAATCCTCAATGAGCGCGTCGCGAAAACGCGCCCTCGCCCGCTGTGCGTCCCTTGCCTTGAGATAGAGCATGCCCAGGCGCACGCGCAGCAGGGCGGGGCTGGGGTACGCTTTCAGGGCGCCCTCCAGCTGACCGATCGCCACCCTGATGGAGTCCGGGTGCTCGGACTTCATCGCGCGGACGTAGACCGCGTTCACCTCGGCGGGCGAAAGCGCGTCCGCCCGCGCCGATGCGGCGCCCCAACCGAAGATGCAGAGGACCAGAACCGAAAGAAACGCCTGCCGGCGCCGGTACCCGCGGTCGTCTACCAAGTAATGCATCTTCACAATCCTCCCGCGCCAATTTGATACATCAGATATGTTGGTAAACGCGTTACCAAAACGTTCAACTCCGCGACGTCGTAAACGTAACTGGCTGATCGAACGACGTTCCGCCCCATCCGTCGCACCCGCGCCGGCGTCGCGGCGAGTGCCGCGTCAGCGACGGTAAAATGGAAACCCTGCCCGTGTCTGCCATTTTAACGAATCAGCGCCTGAAAAGATCACGTGAATTTACGACATTTCCGACAGATCGCAAACGACGTCGCCAAAAAGCCCCCGGAAGTCCTCCGAAGGCGTTTCGCTGGTAGGTACATCCATCTGGAAGCGGCCTGCAAGCGGCAGACCCCTTACTCAGTGAATGCCCAGGTTCTGCCAGAACGTGCCCCATGCGAACCAGAACCCATTGTGCGAGGGCAACTGGGTCAGCTTCCTGCCCTGGTGCGTGCCGGCGACGCCCACTCCCTTCAGGTTCCAGGTGGTTCCGGTCTCCTCGTCTTGCAGCAGGAACGGATAGGCGGGCAGCGTCGAATCCATCTTCTCGAACGTGAGCGTGGTTGACTGGCCGTTGACGCTGATCTCACGCGAGAAGGGAATGGCCAGCTGCGCATCCCGATAGTGGACGACGACGATGGGATGTTGTATCGGGCCTTCAGATATCACGTCGTTGATGACGTCTTGGGCGTGCATGGCCTGGAAGGGATAGGCCTTGACCAACTCGCCGAAGCGGACGCCCATCGCCAGGTCCTTGGCGCCGAACAGGGCCGACGTGGATGTGTCCATATTCGGAAATATGATATACGAGTGCGACATCCGATAGTCCTGGGCGCCTGAAATATATGGATACTGGGTGTATTGGTTGAGGGGGTAGCTGGTCGAGTTCCCGTCGATGACCCTGGTGTCGGGGTGGATCCGTTTCCAGTACCCCCACATGCACTCGGTCATTGGCAGCAACTCCAGTTCCTCGCCCTGTCGCGGCCCGAGTACCGCCTTGTAGATCATCTGCGGGTAAAGCGACTGCCTGTCACGCCGGTCGTACATGATCAGGTTGTTGTTGAAAAGCAGGCCGGACACGCCCAGGTGTATGCGTTCGCCATCGTCGGCGACACCGTTGAATACCATCCCGGTGCCGGTCAGGGGGCACAGCGTCACGATCACGCTTTCGTCGCCGGCCGTATCGTTGATGATCTCGTGCCACCAGCCGATATTGTGGGGATAGGCCCTGGGCTCCCCGTTGATCACGATCCCCATGACGATGTCGTCGTCCCGAAGATACCCCGCGCCCGAAGCGCCGGCGCTGACGAAATCGGGATCGGTGACCGCCGGAATACAATCGGCGCCGTTGCATCCGATGGCGATGTCATCAATCGGAAACGACGACACGTCCAGGAAGTTACCACCGGCCATCGGGGGGCGGGCATGCTCGCTGCGGCTGTCCGATGAAGCCGACCCGCCCGTGCCCGAACCCGATCCACCGCCTCCGGTACCGCCGGATGGGCCGCTAACGGTGTTCCCGCCGCTTCCGCACGCCGCGAATGCAAGAGCGACGATCAAGGGTAACGAATAGAGACGGTTCATTCCTGGCCTCAGTCGGGTCGCGTAAAGGACTTGAGCGTTCAGGGCGAACTTAATGGATTCCGATTTCCGGGAATAAATATACCGGATACGGGATGTAATGTAAACAGTACAAAGTTAGCGCGTTCCTTGACTAAATTCCAACTTCCATATATTTTATGCCTCGCCCGCAGAGCGACTTTATCAACGGACTGCCAACAACGTTCCCGCCAGATGGCACTGCCAAAACCGCAAGCGACTTCCCCTGAATCGGAAGCCGGCCTCCAGGATCGGGGAATTACCCTCCGTTCCGTGGGGATGGGCGTGCTCGTGTCGGCCCTGACCAGCGGCTGGGTCGCCTATTCCCGCACGGCCGCGGACACGTCGTCGGTCAATATCACCCACCTGCCCGTTTCCTTTCTCGGCGTCTTCCTCGTTGTCCTCACGATCAACCTGATCCTCCGCGCGCGGCCCGGGTCGACCGGTCTGGGTCCATCCGAGATGCTTGTGATCATGGCCATGGGCCTCGTCGCCGCGATGATCCCGGCACGCGGGCTGACCGGCATCTGGCTGGGACTGATGGCCGTCCCGTACTACCGCAGCACCCCCGAAAACGGCTGGATCGACTATATCCAGCCCCATCTTCCGGACTATCTGTTCCCGACCAACGACGGCCGGCAGACGTCTCTGCTCTACGAGGGCCTGCCGCCGGGCGCCGATATTCCCTGGAACGTCTGGTACCTCCCGCTGTTCTGGTGGCTCACGCTCATTCTGGCGGGATTCACGGTTTGCGCGTGCATCGCGGCGATCCTCCGAAAACAGTGGGTTGAGTACGAACGCCTCGACTATCCCCTCCTGGCGCCGATTCTGGAAACCATCGACGACGTCCGCGACCCTTCGGGTAAGAACAAGTGGCCGGACTACTTCAAGGGGCGCCTCTTCTGGATCGGATTCGGAATCGCCTTCGGAATCATTGGCTGGAACATGATCTCCTATTTCCAGCCCACGTGGCCGCGCATCAGCATGAGCCCGAACAAGGGCCTGTTCTACTTCGCGCGGGTCTTTCCGCCCCTGCTCACGCATATCAATACGTACACGATCGGCTTCGGGTATTTCGTGAAGCTGGAAATCCTCTTCTCCATCTGGTTCTTCCACTTCCTGCTGATGTCCGAGATCGCCCTGATCAGAAAAACCGGCTTTCAGTTCGGCCGGATGCACAAGTCCGGCGGCGGATGGGGCGATCCGCTCGTGCAGTGGCAGTGTCTCGGCGCGCTCTTCGTCTTCGTCGCGTGGGGGTTCTGGGCCGCGCGGCGCCATCTCAGAGACGTGATCCGCAAGGCATTCTTCAATGAACCCGGCGTGGATGATTCCAACGAAATTCTCTCGTACCGCACGGCCGTCATCGGGTTTATCGCGGGAAACCTCTACATTGTCGCCTGGCTGCACCAGGCGGGTATCGAACTCGCATTGATGGCCATCACCGTTCCGGCGTCGATCATCATCTATATCGCGCTGGCGAGATTCGTGTGCGAGTCCGGCACGCTCTACCTGGGCCTGCCCACCAGCCCCCTGGATATGGGCTATCAGATCCTGGGCACCGAGACCATTTCCGCAAGGGTGCTGACCGCATCGGCCACGTCGCACGCGCTCCGGTGGATGTATTTCATGCCGGCGCTTTCCCAGGGCGTCAAGGCCATCGACCGCGCGCGGGGCAACCGCCGCATGTTGTTCTGGGCCGTGCTGGGCGGACTCCTCACCGCGTTGGCCGTGAACGTCTGGATGGTGCTCTATCTCGGATATAAATACGGGGCGTTCAACTTCACGGAATATCCCTTCACGAGGTATGCGCCCCGCCTTTACGATGCCGTCGTGTCGAACATAAAATCGCCGGAACCGGCCTCGTGGGAACGACTCGTGCTGTTCGGATTCGGCGGACTCATCATGGCCGCGCTCACGCTTTTGCGATACCGTCTGCCGTGGTGGCCGCTGCACCCCGTGGGATTCATCGTGACCACGACCAGCCTGCTTCACGAAATCACCGCCATCCTCATCGTCTGGCTGTTCAAAGCCATTGTCATGCGCGTTGGCGGCGTGGGACTGTATCGCTATTTCCTTCCGCTCTTCTTCGGAATCATCGTCGGCCGGGCCACGGGTGTCCTGGTCTCGTTTCTGGTGGATCTGATCTGGTTTCCCGGAGGGGGCCACCACGTCCATGGATGGGCTTAACAGCCCGTTGATAAAGTCCATCCTGCCAGCGTCCGGCCCTTGTGACCGAACTACGGCGTTGCCTGCCTGCAGCAGGCAGGCGCTCCCTTGACAGGTCTCCTCGTTTCCGCGTTATTTTTCATTCAACCTGCACCGTGTCGTCTCTCCGGAGGAATTGCCCATGACAAGATGCGTATTGATTTCAATTGCTGGTGTCGTGATTTTCAGTTCTGTCGCCGCCGCGCAGGATGGGACCCTGCTGTACAGTTTTCCCCATGAATTCACTCCATTTGACGAAATGGGCGGGTTGCCGGGCGCCGCGATGTTCGACTACGACAACGACGGCGACCTGGATATCTACGTGGCGAACGGACATGGCTATCGCAACTACCTTCTCGAGAACGACGGGGAAGGCGATTTCAGGGACGTGAGCAGGGAGGCGGGGGTGGCCGTCACGGTTGAAACACACGGCGTGGCGAGCGCCGATATCGACAACGACGGCGACGCCGACCTGTTTGCGGCCACGGACGGCCGGAATTATCTCTTCCTGAACAACGGCGACGGGACGTTTGACGACATCACGGAATCCGCGGGCATCGTCTCCCGCTATTTTTCGTCGACCGTTGCGTTTGCGGACGTCGACAACGACGGGTACGTGGACGTTTACGTGGGCGGCGCAGGCGGCGAGGACGGCGTGGAGCGTAACAGAATCGTGGGCACGGGCGAACTCTATCTCAACAACGGCGATCTCACTTTCAGGGACATTACCGATGAAACCGGCACCGAAGCGACTTACACATGGTCCGTCCGCTTCTGCGACTACGACGACGACGGAGACCCCGACCTGTTTACCGCAAACGACCAGGGGATTGCGCTTGCAGGTGAATGGTCTCCGATCCGATTATATCGTAATGACGGCAACCTGAGGTTCACCGACGTCACCCGGGAGGCCGGCCTAGGCATCACCGGAAGCTGGATGGGGCTCGCGTTCGGAGACTACGACCAGGACGGCGACTTCGACTTCTTCGCGACCAACGTGGGCGGCTCCTTCGTGGACAAGAAGGGGCACCAGGAGTACGATCTGCACGGGTTCTTCCGCAACGACGGCGGCGTATTCAGAAATATCGCGGAGGAACTGGAAGTCTCGGAGAACCTTACACTGGCCAAGCTGGAGTTCGGATGGGGCACGGTCTTTACGGATTTCGACAACGACGGCGACCTGGACCTGTACTACGTGGGAAACTACGATATGCTCCAGGCGTATAACAACCCCGGACACCTTCTGATCAACGACGGCGCCGGAGCGTTCAGGGATTCCACGGCCCGCTATGGTCTGAGGACGATCGATGGTACGGGCACACCCTCCATTGCGGTGGGCGTTGCTACCGGCGACGTCAACAACGACGGCCACGTGGACATTTTCGTCGCCAACGCCGGGACGAATTTCCGAACGGGCTATCCAATGCTGTTTACGAAAAAATTCGACGACAACAACTGGATTCGCCTGAAACTCGAAGGCGCCGAAAGCAACCGGTCGGCCATCGGCGCCAGGATCCGGCTTACAGCCGGCGGAAAGACCCAGATCCGCGACGTGGCCAGCGGAGGCAGCAGTTTCTCTCAGAACAGCCTGTGGCCCACGTTCGGCATCGGCGAGAGCACGGTGATCGACGACATCGAAATCCGCTGGCCCAGCGGGATCGTACAGACGTTCAAGGAGGTCGAGCCCAACCAGACGCTGGAGATCCTGGAGGAGCGTCCGCTCCCCGTCGTCGTCTACGCCAACCCCCGTGCCGACTTCAACGGCGACGGCGCGGTCGACTTCGGCGATTTCATCGCCATCGCCGGCGCGTTCAATACGAATGATTCAATCTATGATCTGAACGGGAACGGCGTGGTTGACTTCAACGATTTCATCGAATTCGCGAAGTCGTTCGGGCGACCGCTGCCACCATGAAAGAGCCCGGCGGAGCTTTCGCCGGGCCTCGCCTGTCGTGTCCACCTCGTCAACGTCTCAGGGTTCCTCCACCACGACGAAACCCAGGGAGTCCACGGATGCGGACCCGAAGAGGCCGATCCCTCCCTCCACGTGGAAGAGCGGCCGCCGGAAGTTCTCGCCGGCCAGCCCGCCGAACCAGCCCTCCTGTGCCTGTGGCCCCGAGCGGACGTAGTCGTACCAATTCCGGTCCACCGCGTAAATCCGCATCAGGTGACGCCCGGTGAAATAGATCGCAAACCACGGCAGCCTGACGCTTCCTTCGGTAGACTCGATCGCCGGCGAACTTCCCGTGCGGTCCGGGCTTCCTTCAGATAGTTCTCTGTCGACCTCATCGGCTTCCCCGTCCAGACTCACGATACCGACCTGATAGCCCGGTACGTCGATCGGATCGAACCTGGCCTCGAGAAATCCAGTCTTGTAAACCACCCTGTTCTCCGGCGCAAGAAAGACCCCGTCCGCCGCTTCGGCAAACGTCTTCAGTTTCTGCAGCACCTGCTCGGTCTCCTGATTCAGAACGAGGCCCTCACGCAAACGGAACGGGCCGGGGGTGACCGTCGTCGCGCGCGCCGTCCTCCCCTTTGCGGTGACGACGAGGGCATACTGCGTTTCGGGGGTGACGAAAGGAGGGTCGGGCGGCGGCGCATACTGAAACGGACTTGCATCCGGATCCCGGACGTACCGGAAGACGCGGTCGCCCTGATGGATCTCCACGACGGCGTCCGATACCACGACGTGTCTGAGGCTGTCGCGGTCGCCTGCAGCCACGGTCCGCGTCACGAAGACCGGGGGAAGCGGCCGTCCCACAATCAGCAGTCCGTCCAGCACCAGTTCGCCGCCGGCATCCGGGCCGAACAACGATTCGGGCGTCCGTTCGGCCTGACATGCCGCCGTCAGCAGGCCGAAAACGACAGCCAGGATCTTTCGGACGGTAATCGGCGATTTCATCAAAGGGATCTCCCGGAACGGGATGCCGGAAGCCGTGACAAGCGCATCGAAGGCACATCCGGACGGGTCAGAGCCGTTGGGATATCAAAATGCATAGTTGATGCCCAGCGTGGGCACGACCGGCAGCATCTTCACGACCTCGGGATCGGCATGGACGGCATCCGGATCGAACTGGACGAACCACTCGTTGCGGCGGCTGTAGACGTTGAACACCTGGATATAGGCCTCCGCGTCGGTTCCGAAAACCCGGAATCCACGTTTGATACTCACGTCCAGCCTGTGATACGGCAGCAGCCGCGCGCTGTTCCGGTCGGCCGGCAGCGCATAGTTCTCGATTCCCGCGTCCGGCTCGGCGGGCGTCCTCAGCCTGTATACCGCCGAGGCCGGCGTAAACGCCTGCCCCGTCGCGTACAGCAGATTGGCGCCGAAGGTCCACCTGCCCACCCGCCAGTTGCTCACGAAAGAGAGATCGTGCCGCCTGTCGTACTTGGGCGGAAACGTCTTGCCGCCGTTCAATTCCGCGAACCGCCGCCGCGTCCATCCCAGCGTATATCCGATCCATCCGGTGACCGACCCGGTGCGCCTCTGCAGGAAGAATTCAACGCCGGCGGCGACGCCGGTCCCGCCGCTCACGAAGGTGTCTTCGGAGGTGCCCGCATCGGCGCCGACGGCAACGTTGTTGTCGAACAGCACCAGGTTCGCAAAGTCCGTACAGTACCCTTCCAACGTCAGTTGATACCGCTTCGAGGGTTCCCATTCCACGCCGGCGACGCCCTGCCAGGAACGGCCCGGCGCCACGGTCCGGTCGAGAGGGACCCAGACGTCTCCGCCGCTGAAAACCTCCGTGGTCACCAGCTGGATGTACTGCCTGTATGATCCGACGCCCAGCTTCAGCTTCAACGCCGGCGTGAACCCGTGGCTGAGGGCGAACCGGGGTTCGGCGTGAAACCGGTTTCCCTCGCTGAAATAGCTGGCGCGCGCGCCCAGCCTGACGCTGGTCTCCGCGCGCGGCTGCCACAGGTCCTGCGCATACGCCGACAACAGGATCGGCCTTTCGCGGATATCCAGCTGATCGACCCGATTGAAACTCTGCCGGTAAGCAAAGTCGTACCAGGTGGCAAGGAATCCGGAATTCAGGGAATGCCGGCTGCTCGCGAAAAAGTCCAGATCCCCTTTTATGGTCATATCCCGGATCCCGTTGGAAAACAGGATCGGGGTCTCGATTGCGCGCACTTCAGTGTAACTGTCGTATTTGCTTCCCGACACCACGAGATTTCCGAACACGGCAGGAGAAAACACGTGGGTCCATCGTCCCGTGAAGGCCGTATTTCCCCACCGTACGTTGAAAAAACTCCCATCCTCGAATTCGAAATTCAAGTCGTCGCGTCCGAAGTATCCACTGAGCATCAGCCTGTCGCCGTCCGCGAAATCCTGGTTGAACTTTGCATTCGTATCGTAGAAATAGTAGGACGGCACTTCGGTGTCTTCGTCCTCGATCAACGAGAGTACCGGTTCCAGATACGTCCGCCTTCCGGAGACCATCCAGGAACCCCTCCCGGCCGGTCCCTCCAGGGTCATTCGGGCGGAAATCAGGCTGATCCCTCCCGTTCCCTCGAACCCCTTCCGGTTGCCGTCGCGGTTGCGCACGTCCAGAACGGCCCCCAGCCTTCCACCGTATTGTGCAGGGTAGGCGCCCTTGTGCAGGCTCATATCCTTGATGGCGTCGGGATTGAACGTGGAAAAGAAGCCGAACGCGTGCGTCGGGTTGTACAGGGGGATCTGATCCAGCAGGATCAGCGTCTGGTCCGGTCCGCCGCCCCGGATATACAACCCGCTGCTGAAATCCGAAGCCGCCTGGATTCCCGGCAGCAGCTGAAGGCTGCGAAGGAGGTCGGTCTCACCGACGGCGGGCAACTCCTGCAGCTGCGCGGTTTCCAGCGTCACAAAACCCGTCTGCACGTTCCGCTCCGCCTCGTACGGGTCCGCTTCAACCACGATCTCCCGGGTCAGAATCGGTTCGGGGACCAGCTGCACGTTCAACTCCCGAAGCTCTGTCCCGGAAAACCGAAGTGTGTCAGCGTAACTCCGGTATCCGATGTAGGAGACGATGAATAGGTACTCGCCGGGGGGGATATGCCGAATCGCGTAGTAAGCGTCCACGTTGCTCAGCGCGCCCAGCGGCGAGTCGCCCCCTTTGAGAACCACGTTCGAGTAGGGGAGCGACTCGCCGCTCGTGCCGTCCGTGACGAATCCGCTCAACGTGGCGGCCCACAAGCTACCGGGAAAGAGAAGAGCCAGTATCAGAATGCGCATTGTGTACACCAGGAGGCCTCCATGCGCGTTTTACTGCCGAGCACCTGCAGGACCGGGACCGCTCAGACCGAATCCCGGCTTCGTGCGTGTTCATTCAGCACTTCACGGGCTGAATTGATTTCTTTTGTGTTTTCGTGCCTGTTGCGGCAATTGCATTTTGCGCGTCAAACGGGTTCAGGCGCAGAAAAGCCCGGCGTTTTCGCCGGGCTTTGTATTTCGGAACCCGTGCGCAGTCCGTCAGGTCCGCTTCTGGAACGACCGGATCCCGATTGGAGTTCCCGAATTCCGCGTCCACGCCGCCCCTTCGGATTCCTTTGCGGCAGACATGGCCATGGTCAGGACAACCACTTCAGCAGGCGTAGCACGCCCTGTTTCACGGGATCCCGGTGGAGAGACCTCGCGCGCGCCGGGCCCGCCTGAGATCCGTGCTCGATAAACCAGTCGTAAGCCTCGATCAACGTCTCCACGTTGCCGTACCTGGGTCTCCAGCCAAGCTGTTTCTCGGACTCTGAGAGGTCGAAATAAAACGGCTTGTGGTACGTCAGGTAATGCCACGGGGCGAGCGGGCAGATTCTCAGAACATCCAGGACCTTCAGGGCAGACACGGTCAAGCCAACCGGCAGCCCCACGATTCCGGTCCTGCTGCCGGCATGCATGACGGTTGCGGCCAGGTCCTCGCGCAGCGTCGAATACCTCTCGGCGCCGACGTTGAATACCCCCTGCGTCTCCCGCTCCGCGCCCAGCAACGCGGCCGTCACGAGGTCGTCGACGTGAATGAACTGGAACGGATTGTCACCCTTGCCGATGACGTAGATATTCCGGTTGTCGCGAATCCATTCGAACAGGATCTGAAAAATGCCCAGCCTGCCCGGTCCGAGGATGGTCCGCGGGCGAAGAATCAGGCTGGGCAACCCCTTTCGCGCGGCTCTCAGGACCACCTGCTCCGCGGCGAGCTTCGCACGGCCGTAAACCTCGACCGGCGCCGGCGGCGTGGCGCTTGTAATCGGACACGCGTCGGGGATGCCGAAGACCGCCGAGGACGACATGTGGATGAAAAGCCGGACACCGGCGTCGAGCGCGGCGTTTGCGGCGATCCTCGTGCCATTGACGTTGACGCCCCGGAATGCCGCGCCCGCCTTCGCCAGAGGCACCAGGGCGACGTTGTGGTGCACAAAGCGCACGCCCTTCATTGCGTCTCGCACGCCGCGCTCATCGCGTACGTCGCACGCCACAAACTCCGTGCCGGGCGGACGGTCCGGAGAATCGATGACGTCCAGAACCCGTACGCTCTCACCCTCGGCGCGAAGCCGGCGGACGACGTGGCTTCCCAGAAAGCCCGAGCCGCCCGTTACCAGATGCATCGCCATGCGCCAGACCTGCCTGTGCCGACGCCGCGAACGACCTCCCGCGCCAGCGCGAAAATTTCGTAGACCACGTGCGCGGGTTTGATCCTGTAGTACCAGAGGCGGTCGACGATTCGTTCATTGAAAAAAACCTTGAAGGGAACCCGGTGGACTCGAGCAATTCTGAAGCCCGACCTGGCGAAGCAGTAACGCGCCCGGTACGAGTGGATATCGGCGCAAATCAGGTCGATGGGGCCCAGCGGCCATCGCCTGCGGTCGAGAAGGTACCTGCGCAGCAACTGCGCATTGCCGAACGTATCGACGTAGGCGGGTGACGCATAGACGGGACAGTGAATCTGCAGGCAATCCGACCTGGCGTTCAGATAATCTCGCGCGGCCTCCTGCTCATGGACGTCGCCGCCGAACCGGTTCGCCGGCGCCAGATACACGACGGAGCCCGACGCCGCAATCGACGCGACGTAGTCCAGCACCTGGCGAAAGAGAAAACTCGGCTCGGGAAGGGTCCTTCCATGGGCGTCTTTGGCCAGGCCTTCCGGCACGACAACCAGGGGCCTTCCCGTCAAGGCAGGAATCCCCGTTCGATACACCATTTGATGGACCGTCGCATGCCCTCCTCCAGGCCGATCCGCGGACAATAACCGAGTTCCCTTTCGGCCTTTTCGATCGAACACGCAATCGTCTTGTTCATCTCGGACAGGACGTGCACCTCCTGCCAGTAGAATCCGGCGCGCTGTATCATCCAGTCGCAGACGGCGGCAACCTCACTGGCGATGGCGGGCAACCTCATCCGCCTGTGCGCCACGGGCAGATTGAATTCATGCTCCAGAAGGGTTTCAATCGTGTCAACCGTCTGGTTCATCGTGTAGGGCGTCCGGTCCGCGATCCAGTAGGTCTGACCGTTCGCTTCATCGATGCGGCCGGCGAGCAGAATGGCCTGGCAGAGATTGTCAATATAGGTCATCGAACGCCGGTTCTCTCCCCCGCCGACGACGGGAACACGCCCGTCCCGGATCATCTTGAAGAACCGCGTCTGACGCGGCGGCTGTCCCGGGCCGTAGAACCAGCAGGGACGGAGAACCGTGGTTTCCAGTTTTCCCGACGCGTGCGCCGCATTGACGATATCCTCGGCCAGCTTCTTCGACTTGCCATAGCTCAAGTATGGTCGATTCGGCGAATTTTCGTCGAACAGGCGATCGTTATCGGAGTGATGACCCGCCGGGCTGTTGGACGAAATCATCACCAGCCGTTTCACGCCCCGCTCCAGGGCGCCGTTGACGACGTTGCGTGCGCCGTCCGTATTCACGTCGTAAAAATCCCTGGCCCGCCTGGGATGAATGACACCGATGAGGTGAAAAAGCGTGGCGCCTTCGCATTCGGAAATAAACGGTTCGAGAGATTTCGCGTCGCGCACGTCACCCTCGACCACGCTGACCCTCCGGGAAAATCCTCGAAGCTCGTCCGAGTTCACGCCGTTCAATACCAGACATCGGACGTGGCGATCAGAATAGGGTTCCGTCAGCGACGGCATGCACGGCAGTCCATTGACGATCGCATCGACCAGACGCGTGCCCAGCCATCCGGGGGCGCCGGTAATCAGGATCATGCGCGAGACTTCCTTCCATCCTTCACGTCCGGACCGTCCGATTTCACGGTCGGGCGGCAGGAGGCGTCAATCAACACGGGTCCCCACCCACTCGCTCCTGTTGCCGGTGATGTCCACGACGTTTCCATCGGGATCAAGCACCTTGAACGAGACCGGCGGACGCACGTCGGGGTCGAACGGGTTGCGTTCCTTCACGTTTTCTCTCACGACTTCAGCGCCCCACGCCAGAATGCGTTCCCAGGTCGCGTCCAGGTCTTCCACGACCACGCCGAAATGGATATACTCATCTCCTTCCCGGAGCATGGGCCGATTCGAGCCGTCCGGCTGCTGGATCAGGGTGACGTTGTTCGTTCCGTCGCTCATATCCAGCGCGTCGCCGTGTGCGCGCCGCGCGATGAAACGCCAGCCGATCACTTCCTCGTAAAACCGCTTGGACCGTTCCATATCGGCGCAACGGAGCGCCAGGTGTCTCAACAGACCCATGGTATCCTCCTGATTGGCAATTAGCGGGTCGAATTTTCCGTGCGCTCGTGGCCGGGCGCCGCTCACCGGGCATCCGGAAGTACGCCCGCCGCCCTGAGAACGGTTTCCTGAACGATCAATTCATGGTCCAGTGACCGGACCCTCGGTTTCCGGCCCCTGATCTCGGCAACCATCGAGCGCAGGCTTCCCACGTACCTCGGTTCGTTCGCCACGGGTACCGACTGCCATCCCTCGCTGAAGCCGTCGCGGGCCCGGTCCAGACAGAGGCGGACCTCGGGATCGGGCTCGAGCGGCTCCATGACGATGCTCCCGCGCGTGCCGTAGACTTCGAACCGGCGCGACGGAAAGGCGGACACTTCCAACGAGGACGACTCGACGATCGCCATCGCGTTGTCATATTCGAAAACCGCCGCCGTATTGTCCCTGAAAGCGGGCACGGCCCCCCGCTCGTTCCTGAGGAACGACGTGACCCTGTCGGGCCGTCCCAACACCGCCACGACGATATCCATGAGATGGCACAATAACTCGAACAGTATGCCACCCTTGTGTACCGCCAGCGCCTCGCGTCTGTCATCGTCAACCAGCGTGGACATCCGCCCCCGAACGGAGAAAACGTCCCCGAGTCTGCCGGATTTCACGCAGTCCAGGATGAACTGAAACCCGGCGTTGTACCGGAACATATACCCCAGCTGCAGCAGCAGTCCCTTCTTCCGGGCCAGGGCGACCAGCCCCTGGAACGCCTCCCAGTCGTCACCCGCCGGTTTATCCAGCCAGACGTGCTTGCCGTGCTCCAACGCCTCCCGGGCGAATCCCAGATTCTGTGCGATCGCCCCTTCCACCGCAATCGCCGCGATCGAGTCGTCCTCGAGCATGTCCTCGCGGGTGGGGTACCAGTTGACATCCGCGTACGCCTCCCGCGCGCCTCTCGCGGCCGTTACGGTCGGGTCCGGCTCATAGACGCCGCAGAAATCCACGGCCGGATTCGCCTTCAGTACCGCCGCCTTTCCCGCGGCGTGCGAGTGCTGAATTCCGTATTGCGCAAACCTGATTTTCATGGTTCCCCCTGCCCCGTCAAATCGACTCGATTTCCGAAATGCTCCGCGCAGCTTGCTCCGGGAGCACCGGGACGTTCCAGCGTGTTGGATCCCGGCGGAACGGCAACGGCCCCGGAAGCCGTTTCAAAACGGCGTCTCCACGCCCAGTTCCGCCGCAATCCTCGCCAGATCCCTCTGGTGGTCCGGACCGATAGGAATCCCCTCCACGGCCCAGCTGTGCTCCCGTTCCCATTCCAGCGCCCCCGGAAGCAACGCGCGGTCCTCACCGGGAAACGGCCGGAGTCCTCGCACGCCAGCGATAAAGTCATCCATCTGCCGTTGAAACGCTTCCGTCGGCGCAAAACCGGAAATATCCACGGCCAGGATGAACGACCCCTGGTTCACGGCCGGCCATTCCGCGCCCTGCTCGTCGAACGTCTGAATTCCGGCCAGCAGGCCTCCCAGTGCGTGGCAGACGGCGCCCAGACCGAGACTCTTGAAGAACGACGAGGGCATGCGTTGAAAAACCGTTTCGAAGTCCGCGTCTCCGCCCAGCGCGACACCGGTTGACATATCCAGCACGAGCGGATGCTCCCCGCCCGATGGAATCGCAAAACTCATCGGCGACGCGCCATTGGCCAACATGATTCCCTGTCCGGACGGGAGGCGCCGGACGTGCGACGACACCACAAAGCCGGCCATTCCTGCGGCTGAAATGACCCGGGAGTACTTGCCCGCAGCCCCGAAATGGAAATGGTTGCGCGTGACCACCGCCGCCAGTCCCGAGGCTCGAGCCTTTTCCACGGCGAGGTGCGCCGCCCGCCAGGAAGCAAAATGACCCATCCCGCCGTCGCCGTCGATCGTGCCCGTGGCCGGGGTCTGGCACACGACGGACACGTCCGGGTTCGGATTCAGGTCTCCATCGCGCAGGAGAGGCAGGTAGCGCGCGGACTGCCGCGTGCCGTGGCTGAACACGCCGCGAATATCCGTACCCACAAGAAGCGCCGCCATCAGCCGCGCCCGGTCCACGGACATCTCCACCTGCCGATACATCTCGAACACGAACTCGCGCATGCGCTCCGGCATCACCCGTACGAATTCCGCGGGAACGACGTTCACGCCATCTCCCTCCTGGTAGCAGCCGCGAGAGCAGGCGGAGACTGAACACTACATGATTCCGAACCGGTCGAACGCTTCTCTCGAGGACATCCCGCCTTCAATCGCCTCCCGGACCCGGTTCTCACCCCTCACCTTGTCCAGCGCCCGGTGAATGACGTCGGGCACGGAACCGGACGGGACGATCACCACGCCGTCCAGGTCGCCGAATACGATATCGCCGGGTGAGACCGCGGCTCCGTTTGAAAACTCAAGTGTACAGCGGTAGTCGACCACGCGCCCCCGAACCCGCTGGTCCTGCGCGTACCGACCGGCGCAGAACGTCGGAAAGTTCAATTCCAGGATGCCCCTGGTATCGCGGCTGAATCCGTCCAAGACGGCGCCCGCCGCGCCCAGCTTCAACGCTCTCGTACTCAACAGTTCACCCCAGAGCGCGTAGGTGGGCGACGCCCCCGTACAGATATAGACGTCGTTCGCGCCCAGATCGTCGAGCGCCTCGAACATCAGGCCGAACGCCCGGTTGCCTTCCGCGGAACGGTCGTCCGGGTCCGTATAATCGGCCTCCAGGACCGGCATCGCGCGCCCCGCCACGACCATATCTTCTCGCAACGGCTGAATCTCCGGCGGCAGGAACTGCCTGACCAGGCCCGCCTTGTCCATCACGTCGCCGACCACGGCGGTGAACAACTCCCGCTTCATCAACTCGAAAAGACCGGCGTCGTCGCGCCACTCCGCCATAACGTGTCTTCCTTTACTCCGCGTTTACTCAAGCTTGCCGCACGGGGACCGAATGATCCGGCGATTGGAAGATACGCGCCACCGGCCCGATGATCAACGGTTTTGTGACCGCGCGCATCGTGACGGCCCACGTCCCCGTTGATAGGGGTTGACTTGCGGTTCCGGCCCGCCTATCATATCGCCCGTCGGTCGCCCCCGCCACAGAGGAACACCCCATGTCCCACAGCAGCCTCTTCACGTACCGTACCCACGGCGGTGTCTGCGCCGGCGAGACATGGATTTACGATCACGACGAGCCCATCGCGCGCCTTGAAGACAAAGTGATCGAACAGCCGGAACAGAACCTGCGTTATTTCAACGGAAACGCCAAACCCGTCAATTTGCGGGACCTGAAGCTGGCCCCCGGCGGGCGTCCTCTCGTGTGCGGCGTGCAGATGTTCTGGGTATTCCAGCACCGTGTGCTTGCCACCACGAATCTCATCGATATCCGGGTGGCGGGCCAGGAAACCGACCGCCTCGTCCTCACGGTGATCACCGCGGACCCGGGCGGCGTGGCCACCTCGCGCCGTGTGCTCACGTTAACCTACGACGCCGAACTGGCATCGTATATCTACGACTTCAAAGCCCATCTGGATATCCACAGTCCGGAAGCGCTGGACGGTGACGAGAACGTCCATTTCGAGTATTGCGACCCCTGGTACAACGACGTCCCCGGACCGACCGTCGAGTTCCCGGGGATGTGGCGGAAACGATACTCGCGTCTCCTGGCGGAAACAGGAGACGGGTCCATCTGGCAGATGCCGCTCAACCACATGGCGACCGGCATTCCGGGCCCCCGATCGCTCAAGCCGGACGGGGTTCTCGTTCTGGCCGACGATCCGGGAAACAATCCGGCGTTCGAGTTTTCGGGCGACACCGCCGCACGCACGACGGTTGGCGTGTGCAACTGGGGATACGACGTCCATTTCGCCGGTCACTACACGCGCGACGAACTCTACGCGCCTCTGTGTGAGCGCTTTCGCATCCGACTCTGTCCGGACAGGAACGTGGCGCAGATGATGGCTCGGGCGGAACCCGTTCCCAAAGTCGCGTACAACGGCTTCGAGGAACTTCCCCTTTACGAGCGCAAAACCAGTTTCTCCAACGGACTGCAACTCAACAGACCCACCACGGGCGACACCGATCCCTGGCCCTGGCTTCCGGAGGGAGAGGGCGCGGAATGGTGCAGGGATCACGGCCGCGCCGACCTTTTCTCACTTAAAGTCAGCAAACGGTCGGACGGGCCCACCGAGTGGGTCATGGACCGCGAAAGCGACGGCGCCTGGACCGATCGATGGACCCTTTCAACCGGCTTTCGCGTAACCGTGTACATCAAAACCGAAAACGTCCGGGGGCGCGGCGCCTTTCTGGCCTTGCGCTGGGGCATCTTCAACGAACCCGAAAAATATCCGTACGTCTGCTCGCGTAAGCTCACCGGTACCCATGACTGGACGCGGGTCAGCGTAGAGATCCGCGGACCTTCACCGCCGGACAGCGGCGCCGTCTACCTCATCCTGCGCCAGGACGGCAGGGGCACAAGCTGGTTCGACGATCTGGAAGTCGAACCCCTGCGGGCCCGTTGAAAGCTCCAAACGGGGCTGCGGCCGGCATTGGGCGTCGGAGTCCGGAAGGATTCCCGGCGCCGAACCCGGGCAGTCCGACGGCAAGGGAACCTTCAATCCCATGAAGACCAGCACCGACGTCCTCATTATCGGCGGCGGCTCCATCGGCGTCTGCACCGCCCACTATCTGTCGGAAGTGGGAAGGGACGTAGTCCTCGTCGACAAAACCGACGTCTGCGCGGGCAGTTCTTACGGCAACCAGGGCCTGATCGTTCCCAGTCACAGCATTCCGCTTGCCGCCCCCGGGGTTATCGGGAAAGCGCTCAAGTGGATGTTCGATCCCGGGAGCCCGTTCTACGTCAAGCCACGGCTGGACCCGGACCTTATCGCATGGCTGTGGCAGTTTCAAGCCGCCTGTACCCCGGCGCGGATGCAGCCGTCCCTGGCCGCCTTGAGAGACCTCAACCTGGCCAGCGTACAGCTCTTCGCGGAAATCGCCGCCATCGACGGCCTGGATTTCAGCTTCAGGGAAAATGGCGGCCTTATGGTTTACGGGACCGAAAAGGGACTTGAGGGTGGCATCCGGGAGGCCGGCCTCCTGTCTGAAAGAGGCATCCGTACGGAAATCCTCGACACGGACGGCCTCCGAAGGCTGGACCCCGCGGCCAACTACAATGCCGCGGGCGCCGTGTACTATCCGCAGGACGCCCACCTCGTTCCCTCAAAATTCGTTACGGAACTCGCCCGGCACGTTGCCGAAGACGGCAAGCGCGTCAGGATTCATCCTTCGACGGAGGTCATCGGCTTCCAGGGACGAAACCGCAGGATCCGGACGGTCATAACCACGCGGGGCGAGTTCAGCACGAAGGAAGTCGTACTCGCCGGCGGCGCGTGGTCGCCGGGCATCGCCTCGGAACTCGGCATTAAACTGCCGATCCAGGCGGCCAAAGGCTACAGCGTCACTTTCGAACGACCGGACCGGTGCCCCTCGATTCCGGCCTCGCTCTCAGAAGCCAAGGTTGCCGTCACGCCCATGGGCGACATGCTGCGGTTTGGCGGCACCCTGGAACTGGCCGGGATGGACATGTCCATCAACAAACGGCGCGTGGCGGCCATCCTCGACGCCGTACCACGCTATCTGCCCGACCTGAATCCGAACAGACTGAAACACATCGAAACATGGCGCGGCCTCCGGCCCTGCACCCCGGACGGCCTGCCTTTTCTGGGACGCAGTCCGACGTACGATAACCTCACCATTGCGGCCGGACACGCCATGATTGGAATCTCGCTGGGACCCATTACCGGAAAACTCGTCTCGCAGGTGGTCACAGGCCGGACGCCCTCCATCGACCTGGCACCCCTGCGGGTGGACAGATTCGCCAATTATTAGACCTGCGGGGGAGAACAAGGGCACACAGACGCAGGCGCCCCGCAACCGGCACAGCGCCCGCGCGATCGCTGAATCGCCCGTCCGAACCGGAAAACCAACGAAAGGTCGCGTATGCCCGATTTCATCCGTTCCGACAAACCCAATGTACTGCTGATCTGTACCGATCACTGGAGCGGGATGCTCACCGGCGAGGCGGGCCATCCCGTCGTCTCCACGCCGACGATCGACCATCTGGCCAGGTGCGGAGTCTCCTACACGAATGCCTATTCCGCATGCCCCTCCTGTATACCCGCCCGCCGCTCCCTGTTCACCGGCATGAGCCCGAAGGCAAACGGCATGCGCTCGTTTGTCGACGGCGTTGACTTTCCCGATGCGCCCACGCTCGCTCAGTGCTTTCGCGACGCGGGATATCAGGCCTACGCCGTGGGGAAACTGCACGTCTATCCTCAGCGCCACCGGATCGGCTTCGACGACGTCCTCGTGGAGGAGCAGGGCCGCCACATTCATCACGACGTTCCGGATGGCATGGCCGACGACTATGAGCTCTTCCTGGCCGAACAGGGGTACGGAGGACAGGAGTACGCCAGCGGGATGACACAGAACGAATACATCGCCCGCGCCTGGCACCTGCCCGAGTACTGCCATCCGATAAACTGGGCGGCCAGGGAAATGTGCAAGACCATCCGCAGGCGGGATCCGCGAAAGCCCGGCTTCTGGTACCTCTCCTTTTCGGCGCCGCATCCGCCCACGACGCCGCTGCAAACCTACCTGGATCTCTACCGGGATGCGACCCTCGACGAACCGGCCAACGGTAACTGGTCGGAGAACTTCGATGACCTTCCCTACCATATCAAGACACTCAGCAACCCGGACAACCTTGCGATGGCGCGCGCCAAGCGCCATGAGTGGGAATTCTCGCGCCGCGCCTATTACGCAACGCTCACCCATATCGACCATCAGATCCGGATCGTCATCGGATACCTGCGGGAATGCGGGCTCCTTGACAACACGATCGTCGTCTTTACGAGCGACCACGGCCACATGGTCGGAGAACACGGACTGTGGTGTATGACGCCGTTTTACGAAATGTCCGCCAAAATACCGCTGGTCGTCATGCCCGTGAAGGGAGACGCTCGTCTTCCCGCCGGAACACGTGACGGCCGCCTGGCCGAGTTCGCCGATATCATGCCGACCCTGCTGGACCTGACGGGCGTTCCCATCCCGGACCAGGTCGACCGGCAGAGTCTGGCAGGCGACCGGCGCCGCGACGAACTCTACGGCGAACACGGAGAAGGGTCAGCGGCGATGCGCATGGTACACGATGGACGATTCAAACTCATTTACTATCCCGTAGGAAACCAGGCTCAGCTTTTCGACGTCGAAAATGACCCGCGGGAAACGCGGGACCTCGCCGGGGATGCCGGCCACGCCGGCATCCTTGTCCGATTAAAGAATCGTCTCGTCGGGAACCTCTACGGCGAAGATCTCAACTGGCTCGAGGACGGCGAACTCGTCGGCCTTCCCGCCAGGGAATACGTACCCTCGGCCAAGCGTGCGATGCGCGGCCAGCGCGGCCTTCGGTATATGTGACCGGCTTCGCCGCGAGACGCACACAACGCGGTCGCCCACCGGAAGGAGCCCTGCATGCCTTCATCCGCAGCCGAAACGTCCGCCCGTGCGGTCACGGTGATGATCTACACCCGTTACGAATATCGCAAGGTGTACGCCCGGGTCCACCTGCTCGGCGAAACCCATCTCGCGCCAGGGGGCAAAGTGGAACTGGTTCTGTACAGCACGCGTTCCGGGGAGACAAGAGAAAGCAGAGACGTCGGCGCTGTCGGACACGACGAAGTCGCCTTCGACACCGGGGAAATCCCGTCGGGCTGCTGCGACTTCAAAGCCACGTTTATCGACCGGTTCGGTACCCGCTTTACCACCCGTACGCTGCAGGACAAGTGGCCGGGCGACTTTCCGTGGCTGGGGTCCCGCGAGGGCATCACCCGTCGGGTACCCGGACCATGGACGCCGCTGAATGCGACCGAAACCGGAGACGGCCTGGAAATCACCTGCTGGGGCAGAACGTACACCTTTTCGACAACCGCCTTCGCGGCGCAGGCGACGTCAGCCGGCAGCCAGCTGCTTGCCGGTCCCCTGAGGCCGGTCGCCCGTGTCAACGGCAAAAAGGTCCGCTGGACCGGCGGCCGTCTCGAACTGATCTCGGCGGAGAAAGACCAGGCGGTGTTTAACGTACGTTTCGAATCCTCCTCCAGCCTGACCGTGTCGGCCAGACTCGAGGTCGACTTCGACGGGACGGCGCGAGTCGACTGGTCCGTCACCGCCGGCACGATCCTGCGCCTCGACGCGCTCTCGGTTGAAATGCCCGTTGTGAAGGACCACGCGAGATACCTGTACCACTTTCCCGGAAGCTGGGGTGAAGCCAGAAACGTCGGCGCGCTGCCGAAGCGCGATCTCAAGCTGGGCTTTCGCCCGTACATCTGGCTGGGGGACGAGGACCGCGGCATCTCGCTGTTTGCGGAATCAGACGCGGGCTTTCACGTCCGTAATCCGGGGAAAGTGACAGAAATCGTCCGCCGCAAGAACCGGGTACGGCTGCGCGTCAACTGCGTCTCGACGCCAATAAAGCTTCTTCCCGGCAGCCGCCGGGGCGGGCAGTTTACAGGCTTCGGAACCGAAGACCTCAAGCCGCTCACGCCCGGTGGGGTCGTCACGGACAACCTTCGCTACACCTTCGGATTCCAGGCCACGCCCGTCAAGCCCGTTACGGAGGACGCCTGGGACCAACGCGTCTTCTGCATCGGCCAGTCCACAACAGGTTTCAGTTTCCGATTGGACGTGTCCGACGCCCTCCTGGACAGGTGCGTCGAGTCCGGCGTCCGGGCCGTCGTCCTCTTCGAACACTGGGCCGACGCCGAAGCGTACACCCGAACGCCCCACGCCGCCGAAGTCCGGAAGATCGTCAGGGCCTGCAAGGAACGCGGACTTCAGATTCTGCTCTACTTCGGTTTCCTGATCTCGGACATCATCGACGAATGGCAGGCCGTGGGCAAGGACGCGCTCATCCTGCCCAAGGGCGGATATCCCGTCTTCCACTACCAGCCGCAACCCGAACAATCCGCCTGGCGGGTCTGCCTCAACAGCCCTTGGCAGGACCTGCTCGCCGACGGCATGGCGAAGATCATGGATGAATTCGACGTCGACGGCGTCTACCTGGACGGGACCGAATATCCGTTCGGCTGCTGCAACACCGAGCACGGATGCGGGCACGTAAGGGCTGACGGCAGCATCGCCCAGACCTATCCGATCTTCAGTACGCGATCGGCGATGCGGCGCATCTACGACGTCGTAAAGTCCCGCAAGAAAGACGGCCACGTCAACGTGCACAACTCCACCTGCATGACCATGCCCACCCTCGGATGGGCGACCGGCTACTGGGACGGCGAGCAATTCCAGGGTGTCGGCGGCGGGGTCGACGTTGCCAAACTTCTGCCTCTGGATGCCTTCCGCGCCGAATTCATGGGCCGGCAGTGGGGCGTTCCCGCCGAATTCCTCCACGCGGGCGCCGCCTACACGTATGAACAGGCCTGGGCGTTCACGCTTCTGCACGACGTTCCCGTCCGGCCGCACAATGCGGACGACGACCTGGATCTCGCCGCCCGGATCTGGAGGGTCATGGACGCATTCGACCGCAGAGCCGCCGATTGGATTCCCTATTGGCGAAACAAGGACCGGATCGGCGTTTCTCCAGGGAACGCACACGCCAGCATCTATCGCCACCCGGAAAACGGCGTCCTTGCGGCGATCTCCAATATGAGCGGCAAACGCCGGACCGTCACCGTCAGGTTAGACCGGAAAAAGCTGGGACTCGGGGGAACCTTGAGCGCAATGGATACACTGAAAGAAAAAACCGTCCCGATCCGGGACGGTGTCTTGGAATTTTCTCTTTCCAGCCTGGAGTGGAAACTCATCCGGGTGGTCGATGGCTGAACGGCGTTTCAGGATTCATTGACTGCCTGCAACAGGGCGTGGATGTACCCGTAGGTATAGGCGAATGCGACTTGAGCCGATGCCTCGCCCGATATTCCGGGGACGTGATCCGGCATGATCATATACTCGTAACCCACCTCCCTGAACGTCCGCAACGCTTTCAGCATGTCCACGTCGCCTTCGTCGGGAAATACCTCCACAAAGTCCCGGAATCCGCCCCGTATATTTCGAAAGTGCAGGTTGAAGATTTTCTTGCGGCGGCCGAACCAGCGGATAATCTCGTAGATTTCCTCGCCGGGGTCTTCGAGGCTCTCCGAAATCGTGCCGAGACAGAAATTCAGACCATTGTAAGGGCTGTCGTATGTCTCGACGAACCTCTTCAACCCGTCCACCATGCCCATCACCCGGGCGACGCCCCGGTACGTGACGTCCCCTATTCCCGGGTCGGATGGATGACAGGCCATCTGGATCCGGTATTCTTCGGCCACCGGCATTATACGTCCGAGCCAGTATTCGATACGTTCCCACATCGTATCGGCATCGGCCGCCCCGCCTTCGAACGCTCCCAGCGTCTGGTCCAGTTTTGTGTATTCAAACGAGGATAGCCGCGCCCCGCCGCGGCCGGTTCTGGACCCGGTCCGGAGGTGACCGAGTATGGTTACGTTGTAGTTCAAGCCGCGAAGCCCCGCTTTCGAGGCCATCCTCACGATTTCGCACAGGCGGTCGATCTGCCGTTCCCGTTCATCGCTCGGGCCCAGGAAGACGGCGCCCGCCGGATTCCTGAAGGCGCTGCCCGATCCGAGCGGGATGTGAATCATCTCGAGATTGATGCCGTACCTGTCAAATCGCTCGCGCATCCGGATGAGCATCTCCGCCGACCAGTCGGTCCATGGCGCCGACGGCGTCTGGTCTACGTGATACACACCCAGTTGCGACAGGACTTCGATGTCGGTATCATGCCGGCATCCGACTTGCGTCCCTATGTACATTCTTGAATCCTCTCGATGGAATCCACAGAACCTGGCATTACAGCACGCCGATCGTCGGGCGGGACGGCATCGCAGCGGCAAACTGCGCCACGCTCTCCCATGGCGGTTTCAGCGCATGCCGGGAGGCGACGGGCTCGGGCTGCCGATAGCGCACGTGCACGGTGTGTCGTGGACGGGACGTGTGCCTGACGGATCCGCAGTGGTAGCTGCAATTGTTGAACAACACAGCCGTTCCCGCGCGACCGTATATATCGACACGACCCGTGCGCCGGGTCAGTTCGCGTCCGAAAGCATCCACCCAGACGGGACGCTCCGGATCGACGTAACTCACGTCGGCGTCGTCGATGCGCAGCCGATCCCGCGCGCCCCAGCCGCTGCTGCCGGTATGCGTTTTCGGCAGACTTCGCTTGGTCTCGACGCTTTCCGGAATGATGCTGAAGCAGTGGGATTCGTCGTCGACGTCATCCATGTAGAAGATCGCCTGGAGCGCCGGGACGAAAAACTCGTTCTGGTCTGCGCCTTCCACGTTTCCGCTGTCTTCACGATGCCACACGCGCGTGAGACACAGCGGGTCGTCACCGTCCGGATCGTCGGTGGGGTTGACGTCACAGGGTTCACGCCTGAGAAACGTCAAACCGGACAGCCCGGCGCCCGGACCCAGGATACGTCGGACAAGGGGCGCGATTGAGGGATGGCAGACCAGCCCGTCCAGGGCCTCCGTCCGGTGGAGGAGTTCGGGCGCGTCGCAGCCCACGGACAGATGACCGGACGCGGTGGGAGACGGCTCCCAGAATTCCGGATGCGCGTCGCGGTCCGCGGCGATTCCCTCGTTGACCCGGGCAACCTCTTCATCGGTCAGTGCGTCCGGGACGACGATATAACCGTTTTCTCTGAAAAACCCGATCGTTTCTTCCATGGATATCTTCCCTCTCGCTACCGGTTCAGCCCGGAGCATCCAGGGGTTCGTCCCCGAACGTTCGTTCTGAGCGTTCCGACCGTTGGAGGAACCGCAACCCGTTTATTGAGAGCCTTCGCCCGTTACAACCACGGGTGCCAACGAGATGAATAGATAACAACGAGCGGGCATAAGTCAAGGCAAAAACCGCTGCAGCCGCCGTGCGCAAGGATGTTGCCGGGTGGTCATGCGATGGATATATTGTACGCCGCTCAGCCATCACTGACCGCCATTCTCAAAACCAAGGCGGTGGAAGCACAGTAGGACCACCGGGCAGCCTGTTATTCGACTCCGATTGCCCGAAACCGCAAGAGGGGCCCCGATGTCCAGACTTCGGAACGTCAACACGACCGATATCGCGGATGCCATCCGCCTGGGCTGCCGCACGATGTGCAACGTGTTCAACGCGGATGACGACAATGTCCCCTTCTTCGGTTCCAGGGTGCTCCCGGAAGCGCGGTTGAGCTTCAGTCCCGTGCATTCCGAATCACACGTTCCCGGGCGCCACCTGAACGCATTGCTCAACGCCGAAGATGCGATCGGGATCGAACTGGACGAGCGCTGCATCGACAACCACGCCAGCGCCGCCTTTCTTGCGTACAGCGGGCCCGTTGCCCTGCCGATCAACCGGGACGAGGCTGGGGGACCGCCAGTCAACTTCACGCCGCATAACTGCCGGGAAGGATTCCATGCGTTGTACCCCCTGGTCCGTTTCAGACATTCCGAACGCGCCAGGGAGTTCGCCGAAGCCAGTATCCGCGCAATTTTGAAAACCTGGAGTCCGATGGCCGGCTGGGACTACGATACCCTCGAAGACGAACTGGGACTCCGTGTCCACCGCTCCACCTACGTCGTCGGGCTCGGACGTTCCATCGGACCACTGATGAAATACTATAAGGCGACGGGATACGGCGCCGCACTCGACCTGGCTATCGTCCTGAAGGACAAGGCGCTGGAGTTTTTCACCGAGAGCGGGGACTACAACCGCGAGACCTTCGGTTCGCATACGCACTCCACCACGTGCGTGATGTCTTCCCTCGCCCAGTTCGCCGAACTGACGGCTGACGCCCACCTGATGCGCCGTGTAAAAGCCTTCTACGACAACGGTCTCCGCGAATTCACCGATCCGCTCGGTTGGGTCATCGAAAACAGCGGAGACGAAGCGCCGGCCGACCGGGGAGAAATCAACAACTCCGGCGACATACTGGAAACCGCGCTCATCCTCGGCCGATGGGGATATCCCGAGTATTATGGCGACGCGGAACGCATTCTTCGGTCCCATATTCTGCCTTCCCAGCTGCGCGACGTGTCGTTTATCAGTGACCAGCCCAATCCCGAGGGTGAGGACGGCAAACGGGCCGTGGCCGATCGTCACCTGGGAGCTTTCGGCTTTCCTGCCCCCTACGGGCACCATCCGATCGACGTGGAAACGATCAGTTTCAACATGGACATCGTGGGCGGCGGTGTGGCCTCACTCTGTGAGGCCTACCGGGAAATTGTTCGTACCGACGGAGCGGGCCACCGCGTCAATCTGCTGTTCGATCACGATTCGCCGGCACTGAGGATCGAATCCCCCTATACGCATCCGGCGCTGCGCGTCCGCGTAAAACGCGCCGGGCCACTGTTCGTACGTATCCCCTCATGGGTGGATGCATCACAAATCAACGTTCGCGGCGCGCGGGAGGGGCCGCGGCAAACGAACGGCTATCTCTATATCGCCCGCCCTCCGCTCAACCGTACCATGACGTTCGAGTTTCCGCTCACCGAACGGGAAATCGTCCTGGACCACCGTACCCGGCAAATCCGCGCGAGGCTGCGGGGAGACGAAGTCGTGGCGATGGACAACTTCGGCGCGGACCTGACGTTTTTCGATCCGTACGAGTAAACCCACCGACGATAAACCGGATAGCCGTCGTCGCGACGCCAACGTCCCTGGCCTACCGGGACAGGACCGCGCCACGGAAAGGAGCAAGATTTGAAGATTACCCACGTCAGCGCCACCCCGATCCGCGTACCGCGCCCGCAGACCTTCAGCAGCAGCCTCGGGCGCAGCCAGGAGACCGAGAACGCGATCGTCGAAATACAGACAGACGAAGGCATTACCGGGGTTGGCGAAGTGTGCAGCATCTGGGACCGCAAGGGCCGCGGTCAGGCCGAAGATATCAACGACCTGCTCGCGGCGGCGCTCTCGGGCCGGGACCCATTCCGCATCGCTGAGATCCACGCGCTGATGAACAGCCTGTTGCATCGCTCCGAACCGGCGAAGGCCGGTGTGGACATGGCCCTGTACGACATCGTCGGCAAAGCGCTTGACACGCCGGTCTACAACCTGCTGGGCGGGCTGGTGCGGGACCGCGTCCTGCTCAGCCATTCGCTGTCCATGGGCGAACCGGATCAGATCGCCGAACAGGCCGCCGCGCTCGCGAATCGGGGATACCGGACGCTCAAGGCGAAGATCGGGATGGACCCGGAAGCCGATCTCGCCACAGTCAAGGCCATTCGCGAGGGCGTGGGAAACGACGTCGTCCTGCGCGTGGACGCCAACATGGGCTGGCGCAACGCCAAAGAGGCCGTCCGAAACATCAAGAGCATCGAACCCTTCCGGCTCGAACTGGTGGAGCAGCCGCTTCACTTCAGCGACCTGGAGGGTCTGCGGCACATCCGGGATCACGTAGACACACCCATAATGGCGGACGAGAGCGTCTGGACGCCGACCGACGCGATGGCATGCATCAAGGCCGCAGCCGTGGACGTCTTCAATGTCTACGTGGCCGAAGCCGGAGGCATCTATCCCGCCGCGCAGATCTTCGCCATTGCCGAAGCCACCCGGCTGCCCTGCATCATCGGGAGCATGCCCGAACTGGGTATCGGGACCTCCGCCCAGGCTCACCTCGCGTTTGCCATGCGAAACCTGGGGTACGCCAGCGACGTGAACGGCTTCGTGTACCACGCGGACGACGTCATCCTCGAAACCCTGAAGATAGAGGACGGCCACCTTCTGCCGCCGCCGGGACCGGGGCTGGGCGTGAGCCTGGACCGGGATAAAATGGAGAAATATCGGATCGTGTGAACCCGTGTCCCGATCTCCTTCAAATGAAACCTGGAGCACGCCATGACAAACGCCAGAGCCGGATGGGCCGAAGTAGAAACCACACCGCCACTCGGATTGCCCATGGGAGGACGCGGCCCGCGTTTTACACCCGGCGCACACATCCTGGACCCGCTCTACGCACAGGCCACCGTACTGGAAGATTCCAGGGGAAAGAGGACTCTTTGGATATCCGCAGACCTCATCGGGCTCGCGCCGGTGATCGCGGAACCTCTCCGGTACGACCTCTCCGCGCTCACCGGGATTCCCATCGAAGCCGTTGTCCTGAATTTCTCGCACACCCACAGCGGTCCCATGGGCGGCTTTGAAGGCTACGCCACAACAGTGCCGAAGCCGCGCGAACTCCACGCGTATGACGAGTCCCTTTGCCGAAACATCGTTCGTGCGGCGCTCGAAGCGGCGGGCAACCTTCAACCGGTTGCTGTAACCGAGTACCGGGCCGCGTCGGCGGTGGGCATCAACCGCCGCGGGAAGAACCCGTCGGGTGAGATTCGGATGGGGCCCAATCCGGATGGCGCGCACAACCCGGACCTGTGGCTGATCGACGTTTCGGCGACGGAGAGCGACAACCGGTGTGTTCTATTCAGCTACGGATGCCATCCGGTGATTGTCTACGGTTACGCCTGGGACGGCATCTCGGCCGACTATCCCGGGGTTTGCCGCGCCGCGCTCCGGTCGGAACTCGGCGCGAACGTCCAGTGCCAATTCATCCAGGGCCTCGCGGGAAATATCAGGCCCCGCGTTCTGGCCGATCCGGACCAGGGCACATTCCGAAAGTCAACGCCCGCCGACACCGAGGCCGCGGGAACTGAACTCGCACGCGATATTATCGGCGCACTTCGCAACAAGGGCACGCCGTTGGATCTGGACGTCGCGGCGGTTCAGGGACGATTCCTCGCCCCGCGCGATCAGACGAAAATACCGCCCGTGGACCACTGGCGGTCGCTCCTGGATTCGGAAGATGAACTCAGCCGGAATCTGGCCGGCTACTGGGTCGCGCGGCTCGAGAGCGGCGTTCCGCCGGTCAAGGTGGTGCCCTGGCCGGTGGGTCTGATAAGGCTCTCGGAAAGACGCCGGATCGCCTGGATCGCGGGCGAGGTCCTGGCCGAATGGCTGGACCTCGTGAGAACCTGGCTCAACGATCCCGACCTGATCGCCTGGGGCTACTGCCAGGAGGGGCGGGGCTATCTGCCCACCGACGAACTCCTGCCGGAAGGTGGATACGAGGTCGACCGTGCCAACACGTACACCGTCACCGGACCCGGTCCCTTCTCGCAAGGACTCGATGCGGCGGCGCGGGAGACCTTTCTTTCGCTGGCCCGTCAACTCCGGATCTGATTCTCCGCCGGAACTGTGTCCCTGAGCGGGCCGCCAGACAACGCGCCTTGAAGCGTTACCAACACTCGCCGAAACAGAATTGAAAGAACCTCGAATGGTGAACGACTGGCTCGAAACCTGGCACGGTGAATTCGATATCCCTGAAATGCAGGACCCGGGCCGATGGCGCCGATACCGGTCTCGCGTCCGCCATCCCGCAACCATCTTCTCACCGGAGGACATCGACCGCGCCCGGGAAAACGTCTCCCGGCACCCATGGGCCCGAAAGGCCCTGGAGACGCTTCTGGAGAGAGTCGACGCTGCCGGGGCGGTTTCCCGGGTGTGGGCGCGGACGTACGTGCCGTCAACGACACCCTATTCGCCCCATTTCACCATGTGTCCGAAGTGCGAGTTCGCGCCCATGCACGGCGCATACGACTGGAGTCCGGACGATCCTGCGCACATTCGATGCAAGGGTTGCGGCGCCGTGTATCCCAACGACGATTATCCGGAAGACGTGGTTTTCGAAAGTCGCTTCGACCCCCGGCAGAAAATCACGCTCTACGGCGGAAAGTCCTGGCAGGCCTATGGATATGCCGCCATCCGCTCCAGCTTTTCCGGCCATGCCCGCATCCACCGGTGCCGGCACGCCGCCAATACCGCCGAAGACCTGGCGCTGGCCTACGCCCTGACGGGAGAAAGGGAGTACGCGACGGGCGCCGCTCTGGTCCTGAAGCGGTTTGCGGACGTCCATCCCAAGTATCTCGTACATTCCTCGTACGGCGACATCGCGGATCTGGATCCGAAGATCGCCGCCACCCGGGTCGACAATCTGCCCGAAGACGAGTGGTGCCCGCCGGGAAACCGGCCGAACCGGAAGCTCCATCCCGGATACTGGGCCGTACTGCGCTGGGGCTCCTCCGGAGGGATGGAAGGCGCCTCCCTCCAAAAACTCATCCTCGCCTACGACCTGGTCGCCGAAACCCTGTCTGACGCGGAAAAACGGCATATCGAGCACGACCTGCTGCTCGACGCGGCCGTGATGCTCTTCTCGGACAACGTCATCAACAACAAGACCGGAATGAACCGATGCGCCGTGGGCCTGATCGGAATCGTCTGCGGCGATCCGCTGCTGATCCGGTTCGGCCTCGACGGCTTTGTGAGGGCCGTGCGAGACTGGTGGCTGCCCGACGGCGGAACGCCTGAATCCATCGGGTACGCAGGAATGATGCTCTCCGGCATCTGGCGTCTCGCCGAAGCCCTCAGGCGCTATTCGGATCCGGATGGCGCCGGTTACCCGCCCGCGCAGCTGCATCGAGTAGACCTCTACAGCTGGCCGCGCTACCGTGCGGTCTGGCAGAACATGGCCCGTCCGCTCCTTCCGGATCTGGACTATCCGCTGCTGGCCGACAACCGGCTGCCCTGTCACCTCTCCGCCATGTTCGCCGACGTCCTCGCGCGCAATTACCCGTCCGAAAACCACCGCATGCTTCAACGCGATATCGCGAAGACGGACCGCTGCTATGCCGGCCGAATCGCACAGTTCTGGTACGGCGGCAACCTGGACACGTCCGCCGCCTTCTACCGACGGCCCGTTTCACTGCCCGATCAGCCGCCCCGGTTCGCAGACGACCTGGGTCCCCACCTGAACGTCGGAACCCAGCGCACGGGGCGCAGGGGAAACGGCGCCGCGGTCATCCTTAACGGCGCAGACTTCAAAGGGCATCACCATCACGACCATCTCAATCTCTACTACTGGAAAGACCGGCGTGAACTGCTCACCGATCTCGGCTATCTGTGGGACATGGAGGAACTCCGCTACGGCGTCAATCGCACCTTCGCGCACAATCTGGTCGTCGTGGACGGCAAGGAACAGATGACGCGCGGCCGCCGTGCGACCTTTCACCTCTTTTCGGCATGTCCGCGGGCGAAGGTGATGGAGGCTTCGTCAAACGTCTACCCGGGCGCCTCGATCTACCGGCGGACCATCGCCACCGTCGGCAGCGGTCCGGGCGAGTACGTCGTGGATATCTTTCGCGTCAGGGGAGGCGAAAGACACGATTGGGTCATGCACGGACCGGACCGATCCATCGCGCTTTCCGGCATACGGACCAGGCCGGCAGACGAGGAAATTTACGATCTCACGCGGGTCCGGGCGGGCCGATCCGTGTCCCCCTGGTCGGCCGCGTGGACGCCCGGCAGCCGGAAGCCATTCCGTGTGCACGTCCCGGCGCACGAAGCCGAACAGGTCTATATCGGTCAGGGATTCGGCCAGCGCAAAGCCCGCGACAGGGGCGCCACCGTACCGTACATCGTGCGGCGTCGAGTCATCGGCGACAGCACCTTTGTTACGGTATATGCCGATGGTGAAGCCGTCACGTCCGTGCGCATCCTCTACCTGAACCCGGCCACCATGGCGACAGTCGTTGAGGTCGCAACGAACACGGGGAGGGATCTGTTGATCAGTGCAGGAGACGGACAGACCCCGGAAACCGTCGAGCGACAGGATCCCGCCCTGCGTTTCAATGGCCGTTTCGGTTTGATTTCAGCGGGAGCCGCCTGGCTGGTGGGGGGCGCCTGTCTGCAACAGGGCGAAATCACACTCGGGAACGACTTCCCGGCGCAGTCGGGCCCGGTCCTGGAAACACGCATTGCCGAAAGGGAATCCGGCCTGGTGACCACTGGCGACGCGAGCAGGTTGCGCCGTTTGGAGGGCGGTTACATCTTCGTGACCGACAGCCGGCGGATGGTCCGCGCTTACCCCGTTCTCGCGCTCGCCGAGTCCCGGGGTCATCCCATGCTGGTCACCCGACGCGGCGACAGGGGTTACGATATCCGCGCCGGCGAGACGTGGACGGCCTGGACGGAGACGTTCCGGACATTGAGAAGGACCGCGGAAACCTGTGTGACTTGAAACACCGCTCGGCGCGACTTTCCGTATCGCGGAACTTCGAACGGTCCGATGCGTTTCAGAGTTATCCCTCTTCAGCGTTCCTCCAATTTTCCGCAGGAGGCCTCACCAATGACCGGCACTTCACTTCGCGCCCTTGCGGCTGTTGTCTTTCTCCACGTTTTCGCGGAACCGACTTCGGGAGGTCCGCCCGCGTCCGCCGACTCATTAAAAATCAGGCCGCCGCAACGCCTGCAGGTTTTGCCCGGTCCGAATAACCTGAAAGGCCTGCGTCAGAGGCTGAATCGAAAACGGCTGATCGAGAAAGAAGAAGCAATAATCGCATTTATGCTCCGGAACCTGGCGGTCCGGCGTTCGCCGCTGGATAACATGCCCCTCGTGAACCCCGGCGCCGGGCTTGCGTACAACATGCCCATTGCGAGGCCGAACCCTCTCATAGACTACAAGATGCTCTTCCCTGGAACGCCGTCCCTCCCGGACACCAGGGCGCCGGTCCAGCCCGGCACCTGGCGATTCAAGCAAAAGTAACGCGTCGGAATCCAGAAAGGGCTCCGGGTTTTTCCGGAGCCCTTTTTGCCGTCCGATTCAATCGCTTACCGGGCTGGACCGACCCGGAACGACCCTGGATCGCGTCGCATCCGGCGCTGCTGGTTGCAGAGAATTACGCTTGACACCCACATATCGCTTTTGTATTTTACACGCTCTCGATACTGAACGATAATGATCTGTTTTTCATTGCTTTAGCGCTTTAGCCACCCTAGCTCAGCTGGTAGAGCAACGCATTCGTAATGCGTAGGTCAGCGGTTCGAGTCCGCTGGGTGGCTCCACAAAGAGAAAAGGGCTGGTGTGATTCGATACACAAGCCCTTTTCTCTTTGTCGGCTGAATCTGTTGGCCAGGTGTCGCTGCGGATCACACGATAACCGTCTCCCGCTGGTTTTCCTTCCACGCGTTCCAATCGTCCAAAAAGCGCTCCAGACCGTCATCCGTCAGTGGATGCGCCAGCAGTTTCTTCAACACGTCCGGCGGCAACGTGGACACATCCGCCCCGTAGCGGGCGGCATCGATGACATGCAGGGGGTGCCGCAAGCTGGCCGCAAGGACCTCGGTCCCGAATCCATAGTTGTCGTAAATCTGTCGTATGGTCTTGATCAACTCCATGCCGACGTGCCCGATATCGTCCAGGCGTCCGAGAAAAGGGCTGATGTAGGACGCACCGGCCTTCGCGGCCAGAAGCGCCTGATTCGCGGAAAAGCACAGTGTAACGTTGGTTCTGATCGCTTCATCGCTGCAGGCCTTGATCGCCTTCAGGCCGTCCAGCGTTATCGGGACCTTGACCACCACGTTGTCGTGGATGCTCGCAAGATGGCGTGCTTCCTGGAGCATCAATCTCCACTCGGTACTCACGACCTCGGCGCTGACCGGCCCGTCCACCAGCTCGCAGATTTCCAGTACGATCTGCTCAAACGCGCCTTCTTCCTTTGAAATATGCGTCGGATTGGTTGTCACACCATCCAGCACCCCCATCTCGTTGGCCTCACGTATCTCATCCAGATTGGCCGTGTCGATAAAAAACTTCATCGCTCGCCCTCCTGCGGTAGGGTTGTCGAGGGAGACGGATCCTGTTGTGAAATCGGGGAATCGTCGGGTGATTGGCTGAAAAAGCCCGTCAATGTACGAGGCTTCGGGTCTCAGTGACTCAAAATGCTCTATCTACCAGAAAACTGCACATCTCGCGCATCGTTTCCCTGGCCTCGGAAGGAGGAATCTCGTTCAGATGCGCTTCGGCGGCGGTCGCCCATTCACGGCACGCGTCTTCGGCGCGTTCAATGGAACCGTAGTGGTTCATCAGTGAAATTGTCCGCTCGACCTCATCGATCCGCGTCTCGGATCGGTCCCGATTCAGAATGTCCCGCACCCACGCCTGTTCATCCGGGGAACATCTGTGAAAGAGGTCGATCACCATCAGTGTCCGCTTGCCTTCGGCGATGTCTCCGCCGCGTTCCTTGCCGTACCCGCCCGAAGTCGTCGCGGGAGCCTGATGCGCATCTTCGGCCCGTACGGTCAGGTTCAGCAGATCGTCTTTGATCTGAAACGCCACTGCCATTCGCTCGCCAAACGCGCCCACGGCCCGCTGGCGATCGGGAGACGCGCCGGCGACGATGGCGCCCGCCGTGCAGGGCCCCCTCCCGCTGTACCAGCCCGTTTTCAGACGCAGCATTTCCAGAAAATTCTCAACTCCGGGGATCTCGCCCGACTCGATCCATCCGATATCGTATGCCTGTCCTTCGAATGTACGCTGGGCACCGTGAAGCATCTCCTGAATCAGGTCGAGCGCCACCGCGTCGCCGAGGATCTCCCGGTTGGTGGCGAGTATTTCGAATACCTTCGAATGCAGCGCGTCGCCCGCATTGACGCTCAGCGGCACACCGTGGAGATGGTGAAGACACGGTTTGCCTCTGCGCATTTCGGAACCGTCTTCGATGTCGTCGTGAACCAGTGCGAAAGACTGGAACATCTCAAACGCCGCTGCCGTCCTCAAGGCCCTGTGGACGTCACCTCCCAGGCCCTCGCACGCCAGCAGCACCAGCACCGAGCGAAATCGCTTTCCGCCCCGAATCGGATAGTCCCGCATGGGTTCGTACAGATAGCCGAGTGGCTCGGCCTGAGGCAGGAACTTGAATAGTTCCCCGTCGATGAGAGGCACATAGGAATCGAGATAGCTCTTCAGGCGGTCGTTCACCTGCCGCTCCCTCGCGCGCTTCCCCGTCGTGTCGAATCCATGTCAACCTCGGGCGGCCGATCCGCGTGGGATAACGCCGCTTGCGTACTCAATGCCATGAACGGCAATTTCAGACGTCCAGGGGACAGACCCGATGCCGGAAAGCACCGGTTCGGGATTAATCGTTGAGAAGGAGTATTGCCAGGGAAGGAGGAGGTCGGGGAAGACTGTGCAAGAAAATATAGCGACAAGCATGAATGCGGTCAACTGTTTTTGCATTCGATGGCGCGCCGTCCGCCGATTGCGCGCACGGACAGGTATCGGACCCGCCGGCGCGCCGTCGTTACCAGCGGTAGGCATCGAAGACGATTCTCAAATCCCGCCTCGCCTTCAGATAGTCCGAGTACGGCTTCCGGCTCCGGTTATCCACGCATCGCAGAAAATCCCGGGTCATCTCCCGATATCCCATCAGATCCGATATGCCGGGTACGTAAAGCCGGCAACCTTCATGAGCCTTCTGCAGGACATACAGGCCATTGCTCTCAAATACGATCTGTCCGTGCGTACCGTGAATGCGGGAGTGCTGAAAGGCGCCTTTCGTGCGGCTCTTCGTGTTCCAGGAATACCATATTTCAGCCTTTACGTCGCCGGGATAGGTCAATTCGGTTACCGATGACCGTTCCGGTTCTCCCTTTCGGCGTCCGGGAAAGCGCCCGACGACGCGTTCCGGCGCACAATCGAACATCGCGGAAATCAACGCGACAAAGTGGATACCGCCTTCGAGCAACGCGCCGTACTTTCGTTTCCAGCCGAATGTCGCCTGCGTGAACGTCTTTTTCACCTGTACCGACCTGATGTCTCCGATCCGGCGCTTCCCGGTCAAGGCCTTGATTCTCCTGAGCAATGGCTTGTAATAATAGTTTTCGGCCACCATCAGCAACGCGCCCGGATGCATGGCCAGTGCTGCGCCGACCTCATCCACCTCCTCCGGAGAAACGCACATGGGTTTTTCAACCATCACTGCCTTTCCCGCTGACAGAGCGCGGATCACCTGATCTTTGTGATACGCGGGAGGGGATGCGATCACCACCGCGTCGAGGCCGGGCGATGCCAGCGCCTCATCCAGACGACTGAAGATGCCGCTGCCGCGAAAGTCAATATTGAATCGGCGTGCACTATCTTCGGAACGGCTGCAGAAAAACAGCTCGGCGGCGCCCGCCAGATTCTTCGCGTGCAGCCTTGCAATGGTCCCGCAGCCGACCAGACAGATTTTTTTCATATTCCGGATTCCAGGGGAGGGGCGCCAGCGCCCTGCGAGCCGGGCGACTCGACGCCTGCCTGCCGCGACGCACGCGGCGCTGGCAGGGCCGAATTCAGGCGATTTGTTTCCTGGACAGCTAGCGAAATTCCGCGTCAATGACGTCCGTCACCCTCAGCGCGTTGGCTGCGATGGTAAGGCTCGGATTCACCCCTCCCGACGTGGGCATGAAGCTGCCGTCGAGGACAAACAGATTGTCGATGCCGCGAAACCTGCAGAATTCATCCAGAACGCTGTCTTCGGCGCGGCTACCGAAACGCAGCGACCCCACCGCGTGAGAGAACGTCTCCAGTTTGTATACGCGACGGAACAGGCCTCCCGCCTGCTTCAAGATGCGTTTGGCCCTGTCTGTCAGATATTCCCTGCGGAGGCGGTCTCCGTCCGAATAACGATGTACGACACCCGTAACCGAAATTCCGTAATCGTCCCGGCGGGCGGTCAGATGCACGCGATTTTCATATTGCGGCTCATCTTCCGCGATGCAAAGCAGATTCTGTACGTACTGCGCCACAAATGCGGACAGATTTCCGTATCCGAAGGGCGCGTAATGCTTCAGCACCTCCGGGGCGGGCGTGTAAATGTCCTGGATCGTACCCACCGAGGTGCCCGATCGACCCCTCATGTCTTCGTAGAAGTCCGTAAAGCACAACTGCTTGTGAAATGTACGGTCGGGATTGGTCCTGAACGGAAAGAGACCGGTGACGACTGCGTTGCAATGCCGCATCAGAAATCGCCCCACCAGCCGGTGGTTGCCGAATCGCTCCAGGCCGGAACGCAACAGAATCGCCGGGCTCTGCAGGGCGCCTGCGCTGAGAATCACGATTTTTGCATTGAAGTTCACCGCCCGTCCTGACGTCCCGTCGAGACATCGGACCCGTACCACCCTTCCGTTCCGGGCCTCCAGCTGCAGTACGATCATCCCGGGCATGACAGTCAGGTCGAATGCCTGGGCTTTTTCCAGAAGTGTCATGGCCACGTCGTTCTTGGCTTCGATGCGGCACGGAAATCCATCGCATGTCGAACATCGGATACACAGCGGCCGCTCATTGTTCGTGAAATTGAGTGCGAGCGGTATCTTGAAGGGACGGTGGCCGAGCGCATTCCCGGCTTTGTATATCCGCTTCGCCGGAGCCGTGAGTTCGATCCCGCCGAATCGATAGTCCCCGGATCTCGACGGTTCATGCATATCCGCCCCCGCCAGACCATGTACCTCCAGCAGATGCTCAGCCTGCGTATAGTACGGCTCCATTGAGGCGTAATCGATCGGCCAACTTGAGAAATCCTTCTCACGCAACCGAAGCGACGCCCCACCGTAAAATACCGACATGCCGCCGACCGCTTCATTCGGATAGACGGATTGATGGCCTCCGTCACCTTCTACCTGTACCGGTGAGCGGCTTCGGTACCGTTGATCGATGAGGATCCCGCGCGGGCTCCAGTCCAGAGCATCCCGCTTTACCCACCCGCCGCGTTCCAGGAGCAGCGTCCGGAAACCCGCCCGGCTGAGCGCATAGGCCGCGGCGCCGCCGCCGAGACCCGACCCGATCACGATGGCTTCATAGGGTCGTGAGTTCATAGGCGTACAGGATCATCAATCCAATGATTATGATCCAGGCCATATAGTGGTATTTTTCGCGTGTCTCGATGTAGCGTGTAATCCGAGGCAGATCCGGCCGGAACTTGCCGGACATCGTGCGCTGCACGTAGGTCTTGTAATATTCAACCAGAAACCGCTCCAGTCCGCCGTACATGAATATCAGATACCCGAGTGGCACGGGCGCTTCCGGATTGTTCGAAAAGAAAAACAGTGGAGAACAGATGGCCAGCACCGCTGCAGAACGAAGGAATTTCAGGGGGGCGAATCCTTCAAAGGGGGCGTCCTTATATGCGCCGCCCAGAGAAACCAGCATTCCCGTCGAAAAGGCGACCACCGCGAACACCGGAAAGTCCACGATCGGCATTGAGAGAAACAGCAGGGCAAAGACCCCGGACACCAGAACGACGCCGGAGAAGAGGCGCAGCGGTTCGCTGGTAACCGGCCGGCCGAAGAACGTAATTCTGGAGGGCACGGCGTATTTTGACTGATCTTCCGCTCTGAAGAATCCCTTGTACAGCTCCGCGAGGAACCGTTCCAGGCCCATGACGGCGAAGAAAACCTGGAAAAGGCTTAGACTCCGAAAACTCTCCTGGAAGGCGGGCAGACCGTAGAGCGCAACGAAGATGACGGCATGGAAGTAGATGCTGCGGGGAAAGGTTGGCAGTTTCAGACCTTCATAGGGTGAGTCCTTGAAGGCGCCCCACAGCGACGTGTACAGACCTGAAATCAAGCTCACGAGAAGCGAGATCCAAAAACTCATGGAATGGCGCCCCGGCGGCTGGCATCACAGGGGATAATCGAACGGAATCCCGCCTCGTGCCGGATTACGGCCGTGCGCTTCCCGCCCTGACCGCGTGCCGGTTCCGTTTCAATCGATCGAGGATCTCCAGTACGGCAGGCAGAACGACAACGGCGGCCACAAAACAGGTCAGAAGGCCGATCACAGCCAGTTTCCCGATGGAATTCAAACCGGGATGCCTGGCCGTGATGAGACCGAAAAAGCCGATCATCGTGGTCATCATCGAGACGAGCATCGCGCCTCCCGTATTCCTGAGGATCACAGGCATGGAATCCGCGCCTTCCTCCTGGTACCGGTGGAAGAGATGAACGCCGTTATCGATACCCATCCCGATGATGGTCGGCAGGGCAACCATATTGTAAAAGTTTAACTTCATGCCGGAAACAAACATGCTTCCACACATCCAGATCGCGCCGCAGATGAGCGGCAGCATGACGAGCAGTCCGTTTCGGATGCTTCGAAAGTCGATAAACACGATCAGGAAAACGACCAGAAGCGTGATGCCGATCGCCCACCTGCTGTCCCGGATCATCAACTTGAGCATATCCGCGAAAATTACGCTGGAACTGGAAGAATAGAAACGCTTCCCGGACTCGGTCGTTATCAGATGGGTGTCATCCGCGAACTCAATGGCCTGTCGTCCGTCTCGAAGTTGCACGCTGGGATAGATGAAGGCAAAATGGGCCCGGCTGCCGTCTACCGTTGAGAACTTGCGGAGGATGTTTTTCGGAAGGTCTTCCACGTCCAGCCTCTTCACGTCCATCAGTTCGCGCAACTCGTCCACTCGCTCCTTTTGATCGTCCTTGAGCAATTTCGCGCCGGCGCCGTCCACGAGTTCGCGAAGTTCGGCAATCAAAGTCAGCTTTTCATCTTCGCGATCGGGCAGGAAGGACCAGAGCGTCCTGATCTTGTCAATTGTGGGTGTCGGGTCGTCCGACGCGATCTTTCCGTGTACCGCTGCGACGATTTCATCCAGTTCCTCTTTGCCGTCGGCAAGGACCACGCTTGGCGAGTGCGACTCGCCCTTGAATTTGGAGAGCGAATTGATCTTGTCTTTCACTTTCTTGGACGTCGCAAGATTGGAACGCAGATTTGTGAAATCGTATTCGAACTGAATCCGATCGAGATTGTATGCCAGGTAAACCGTACCGGCAATGGCAATCGCGAACACGACCGGCGCCATGGGAAACCGGCCCTTTCTGGCGCCGCGTTCGTGTCCGAGAACGTGCCGCATTCGCACAAGCTTCAGGCGCTCGTCGGCAAGAACGAGAAATGCAGGAAGCACCATGGTCATGGACACAAGGGACATGATGATCCCCGTGCCGACAATAAAGCCGAACTCCGAAAATCCCTTGAAATCCGTAATGGTCAGCGAATAGAACGCCATCGAAGTGGTCATTGCAGCGGTGAGGATGGCCTGCCCCGTCTGAATCAACATCGTCTCGACCGACTGCCTGACGTCCATGTTCGCCATGCGGTCCTCGAGGTACCGGGAGAACATGTGAATCCCGAAGTCGATTCCAAGACCGAACAGAATCACAAACAGGAATCCGGTCATCGTGTTCAGGTTGCCGATCACCCAATAGGTAACCGCAAACGCCCACGTCAGCCCCATAACGAGCGGGATAGCAACAAAAAAGACAGCCAGCGGCTGCCTGAAATAGAACGTGAGAAGCAGGACGACACCTACAAATCCGAAGATTAGCGTTGACTCGATGTCGTCCAGAATGGTGTCATATTCATCGATCTTATTCTTGAACGACCCTCCGATCGAGACCAGCATATCGGGATGATAGGACATCGGTTTCAGTTTATGCACGGCGTCCTCGAGCACGCTGTACATCTCTTTGCTGAAACCGATATTACTCACCGTTCCCGATGCCATGACCTCCACGGCCACGATGGTACTGTCCGGATTGGTATAATAGACTTCGTGTCCTCGGTCTCCGTTTTCCTTGTACTTCGCTTCAATATCCGAAAAATCCAGCGGCTCGTCGTCTTCCCCATCGTCCAGCCTGAAGAACATCGGCGACAACTTCAGCTTTTCCTTCCGGATGCGATCGTCGATCCGAAATTGTATGTCTTCCAGATCCTCGAGATCCATATACAACAACGCGTTGTCTTTGAAGAAATCGACTTCACGCTTGTAATCGACGTAGTTTACGTATTTCCAGTACTGTTCGGCCTTCAGTTCAACAGCCAGATCTTCCACGAATTGCCGGGACGCCGTGAAATCCCCGCATTCCGCCAGAACAACGAGACTACCAACGCCGCCAAGGCGCGCCTTGATATCTTCGAGCGTTCTCACGCTCGGATAGTGTTCCGGTATCAGAGCCGCGATATCCGTCTCGAGACGCTGAATCAGTCGATAGACGAAAAAGCTGCAAAAAATGGAAAGGAAGGTCGATACAACGATAATAATGGCGTATCGTCGATAGACGAAGCCCGCCAAGATCCGCAACCTGTCCTGCATGAATCAATCCTTCCCTTTCCCGTCCGCCGCGTCCTCGTTCAGCTTGTCTCTGAGTTTCTTTACAAGGCCCTCGTACGACGACTTGCGGATTTCCCTGTAGAACTGAGAACGATTACTTCTGGCAACGCTCAGATCGTCAATCACCATATCATATACCAGCCACTCTTCGTTGACGGGGTGGAGCTTGTAGTCAATGTGGCTCTGTTCATCCTTATAGTGGACAATTGTCCGAACGACACCTTCCGTGCTGTCGACCTCCGAACCCACGTACTCGATTTTCTCGGATTTCGTATACAGCTTCGGGTCCGCGTAATTCTTCACGATCAGGCGCCGGCACAGGTCCGCGAATTCATCCTGCTCGATCTGGGTGCGCCGCTGCCAGTGTCGGCCCAGCGCGACCTCTCCGAACCGGCGGAAATCGAACATATTCTCGACGATCGCCCTCAGCTGCTCCCGCTCTTCGGCTGTCTCTCCCGCAGTTTCCGAATTTACAATCGCCTTTATTGACGCGTCCCGATTTCTCATCGTCCGGAGCAACCGTTCAGCCTGGCCCGCACTCAGGGCGACGCCATCACCCCAAAATCCGACAAAAGCATAAAACACAATAATATACGACAAGACTCTCATTTTATCCAGTTCCTTTTATGTTCAGAAACAAAACGACCCGGCAAAGGAACACCGTTCCGGCCGGCTCGATACCCGTTCAATACTGCCGATAAAACCCCTGCAGCCATCTCTCTCTTCAATCCGCCTTTCCCGAAACCAGCTTCTCCGCTTCCGTCGTTCGGGTCCGCATGATGTGTCCGATGAATCCGAAAACGGCGCTCACGACCAGGCCGGACCCGAGCACAAAGATCCAGAATATCGCCTCGAGGCAGTTCAGAATTGCCAGAACGCAGAACAAAGCAGCGAAGAAGTCCCGGCGGCACGCGAACTTCAATCCGCAGTAGATCCGGTGCAAATGTCCACGACGGTCCTCCGGTACCTCGCTCGAAAACCCCATATTGAAGCTGACGATGCTGCCCGATCCGCTATGCTTCAGGTACACGCAGATGAGCAGGACAGCAAGCACGTTCAACACGAGGGCAATGAAACCCACCGCGACGACAACCGGCTCCGCCGTCAATTTGTACATCCCGTATATGACGCCTGAGAAGAATACAAGATAGGAAACGTTGTCCGCGACCGTATCCAACCATTCCCCGAAGCGGGATCCCGCATATTTGAGCGTCGCGATCTCGCCGTCGCAACCATCGATAATTGACGCAAACTGAAAAAGCAGCCCGCCCAGCGCTACGTAAAGGTGGCTCCCTTCCGCCATCGCCCAGCCGGCCAGAAAGGTCACCATCATTGCGGCAATCGAAATCTGGTTGGGGGTCGCCGGCGTCTTTACCAGGAATTTCGAAATCCAGGCGGAAACCTTCCTGTTGAAATGCCGCGACACCATTCCGTCGGTCGATTTACCCAGCATCCCGAACAACGCCATTTCTCCCTGGTGCAATGCGTCCGGCGTATCGACGTCCTGCCAGAACAGACCGTCGATTTCCACCGCGCGCATGTTCCCTTCGGAAGCCAGAATCCGCACCCCGCCCGAGAGTGATTCGTCGCCTTCGGCGATGGATCGTTCGATGCCGTCAAACAGCGCCGGTGTACAAAGGAAAATGCCGGTATCCACCGCGTCGTACCGGTCCAGCCCTTTGCCGATACGCAGAATCCGCTCGCCTTCCAGGATGACTTTGGTGGCATCGTCCAGATCCTGAACCCGATCCAACCGGGTGTCTACACACAGCGCCGACTCGCTGGCGCTCAACAAGAGGCGGCGCATACGGCTGATGACCCGCGGTTCAAACAGATGGTCCGCCATCATCAGGAGAAACTGGCCGTCCACAAAATCCCGCGCCTTCAGTACGGAAAGGCCGTTGCCGCGCGTCCATTCGTCGTTTTCAACCCAATCGATGGGTACGTCGATCTGCGGATCGTTGGCGATCGCGGTCCGTATTTCATCACCCCGATAACCGATTACAATGGCAAACTCGGTGATTCCCGCCCGTTTTGCGGTCAGGATAGCGCGCTTCAGCAATCCGACGCCGGCCACTCTGACCAGCGGTTTCGGCCGGCCGCGCCCATGTCCGTTCAGACGGCTGCCCATACCGGCAGCAATAATCACTGCCTTATCTGCCATGAAACCCTCCCCTTTACTCCAGAATCGAACTTCCCGTCGCACGCCTCAATGCCACCCAGGCGAGATTAAACTCCAATACAGCCTGATAGTACTTTGCGCGGATAATGCCATACTCCTTGACCGCATCGACCATCTCCCCCGCCTCCTCGAGACCGGCATTGAATCCATCTCTTGCGGAGACAAACCACCGCCTTGTTGCCCGCCGGGCTTTTCGCGCCGCCTGGATATTCGCTTCAGCCTCAACGAGCGACCGATAGGCGCTTTCAATCTCAAGCCGTGCGCCCTGAACCGCCAGTTGCGCCTGATAGCTGAGTTTTTCATAGGCCAGCCGGGCTTCCTTCACCCTCGCAGTGGCACCCGCGAATGACAATGACTGCCGGAAACCAAGGACGGCGCCCAATTGAGTGACGTTGAACTCGTCATTCAGGAAGGGGTTCCGCTGGCGGTCCCTGTTCGGCGCAAGACCGTATTTGAACTGGCCGGCCAGGAATACCTGTGGAAACAGATCGGTCCGGACGGCGCGCACCTGCGCCGACCGCACCCGCAACCCTTCCCGAAGTTGCCCCACGTCCGGTCGTCCCTCCGCAAGCGACAGATATCGTTCCAGTGGACGGATCCGGACGTCTACCGGTTTCAGTCTCCCTTCAGCGAGAACGAGTGAGTCAGACTCGGAAAGCCCCATGAGAGCACGAAGCGCCGACCGTGCGAGCGCATGGCTCTTGACGACCTTATTTGCATTCTCCTCCACGTCGTACGAAAACCTGTCTATCCGGTGCAGATCCGTATACGTAAAATCTCCGGTGTCGGCTTCGAGCTTTTCGGCGATCGTTCGCCTCGCCCTGTCAATCTCTTCCCTGGATTCATTCGCCAGGTCCAGGAGTTGATCTGCCAGCAGGAGCAGATAGTAGGCTCTGGCGACCTGCCGCTCCAGGTCGAATCGGGATCTCTTCAGTCCTGCGCGCTGCGCGCCGATGCCGCCGGATGCGGCTTCCAATGCCGCGTCGAGTTTGCCGAAGGTGAACAGCGGCTGGACCAGCGACAATTCGGTCCTGCTAAATACACCCATCTGCCGCCAGTTGCTGACCCCCGTAAGGGCGTCGCCCCGAGCTTCAGGCGAGGGCCCGAAAATCCAGGTGAAATCCAGACGGGGAAGAAAACGCGCGGCGTGTACCTGGCTGAGTCTATTCTGTGCGATCTCCAGATCGGTCTCGGCGGCCTGTATGGACGGACTCGACGCGAGCGCCATCCTTACGCACCCTTCAAGATCATATCGACCCAGTCCGGATTCGGAATAAGCGGGACCGACGCCGATTCCCGTCACGCAGATCAGAACAATCGAAACGGGGATCCGCACCCGGTGTGAACTTTTACCACATGTGTGGAAAAATTGCAACGCTTCCTCCGAAGCCCTCCCTGACGTTCAGTATCCGAGTGCCCACAGAAAAATCCATCAATTATCTGGAAATACTATAGATATATTCATCCGACCAGGATTTTTCCAATCAGGGAATCTGTCTATTTACAGCGAATGCCGTGCCATGATACAGTGGACGTCGCGCACGGCTTTGGACCCGGAGCGCTTCAATAATGATGGCCTGCACACGCCGGGCTACCTCAATCGCGTCGTGCCGCTGAACGGCCGAGACGCGGGCGGCTGCACCCATTCGCTGTCGCAATTTCCGGTTCTCAACCACCCTGAGGATGGTGTCGGCAAGCCCGGCGTCGTCGTTCGGCTTCACAAGGAATCCGTTGTAACCATGCCGGATCAATTCAGGCACACCGCCCGTCGCAGACCCAACTACCGGTGTGCCCAGCGCCAGAGATTCGATAACGCTTCGTGGACAGGGGTCCGGCGCAGCAGAAGGAACGAGTGTGACATCCAGATCTTTCACAAACGGTCTGACGTCGGTCTGAAATCCTGTAAAATGGACGCGTCCCGACAAACGGCCGTTTGCGACCTTGCGGCGATAGCGGTCCAACAGGTCCAACGACCGGCGAGGACTGCCACCGACGACCACCAGCACCACGTCCTTGCGCCGGACCAGGACCTGCTCCATCGCCGCCAGCAACGTATCGATGCCTTTCCACGCAACAATGCGACCGACGAAGCCAAGAACCACTTCGTCCGGTCCGATCCGGTACATCCGCCGCACGCACCCCCGGACGTTTGCCGGGTCAAAACTGACGAGGTCCGCGCCATTGTATACAACGCGAACCTTCTCCTTCACCGACGGGAAATTCCCCGCGCACGCCTCGGAGACGGCGATAATTCTCGTCACGCAAGCACACCGCGCCAACCTGTGGAAGAACCAGCGTCTGAACGCGTTACTGTATAGTGTGCGGCAGTGCCAGACGACCGGAACGCCACAAACCATGCCAGCCACTGTGCCGATCGATTTCACCATCATCTGGTTGCAATAGACCATCCCGATACGCTCATGAGAGACCATGCGAATCAGAGCAAACGTAAACCGAACGATGTCGAACGCATTCAGAAACACCGATGACATTCTGAACACGCGGTTCTGACTCCGGAACCGCATTTCCGCCAGGCGTTCCTTCAGTCGGGGCTCGATACGGTACGGGACCCGGATCGCCTCCAGCCTGCGTTTCAACACACCTTCGTTAGGCATCACGACCAGCGGCTCGATCAGCGAGGAATCGAGGTGCTTCAACAGATAAAAGAGGCTGTTCCCGGCCCCTCCGCGCCCTGTGCATCCCGTCAGGAAAAGCACCTTGATCTTGCCGTTGTCCTTTGCGGCGCACAATACAGGCGACGACACGTTGGCCTCGCCGCGCTTTTCCGAGAAACGCTTAAACATCAGTTCAGCCGCCTGATGATGTGATATCCCAGCGGCGTCTGAACGATCCCGCTGGTCTCACCCACCCGCAATTTCAGCACTGCCTCCTCAAAGGCGGGATTTAGATCGCCAGGTGAAAAAAACCCCAGATCGCCGCCGATCTCCGCGGAAGAGTCATTGGAATGTTCCCGGGCCAGCAACCTGAAATCCTCGCCCGCATTCAGTTTATTGAGGACTTCCTGCGCCTCGACTTCCGTTTCCACGAGAATGTGGTATACCCAGAGCTTTCCTGACTGTATCCCCTCAATCTCGTCAATCTTCATCTGAGCCGCCTGCGCGATCTCTTCGTTCGGACTGAAGGTGACGGATTTTTCAAAGGCCTGCTTCGCCCGGTCAAACTCCCGCTTCGAGGTCCGGGCCAGACCAATATTGAACAGTACGCCCGCGTTGGTGGAATCCACTGCCAATGCTCTGTTGTAGACGACAAGCGCCGAGTCCAGATCCTGTTGTTGCGCGTGAATCAAGGCGAGATCTCCATACGGTTCCAGAACGTTCGGATTCGATTTTATGGTCGTCTCCAGAGCTTTCTTGGCCTGCTCCAGGTCTCCCTTCTGCAGATAGACCTGTGCGACGCCGTACTCGAGACGCGCTCGCTCGGACTCCGGCGCGATCTCCATGATCAACCGATACTCGCCAAGCGCCAGGTCCCATTGCTGCAGAACGGTATACAGCCGTGCCAGCGCGGAACGGGTGTCCAGATCGCGCGGCTCCAGCTGCGACACTTTCTCCCACGCTTTCCGGGCAGTGTCCAGCGAGTCCACCTCGGCCGCCATCTGACCCATGGACCGATGCACCTCGGGATCGTCCGGCGCTATGGAAGCCGCCCGCCGGTACGCGGCGAAAGCCTCCGGGGTTCGCCGCATCGAGTGGTAGATGGCGCCCTTGTTTACCAGCAGGGTGACGTCGTTCGGATTTTTCTCCAACTCCTTTTCAAGCACCGATATCGCGCGAACGTAGAGCCGATTCGCATCCTCAGGTCTGCCCAGCGCCCCGTAGATCTGGCCCTGATTGATCATCAGCACCACGCTTTCCGGGTTGTTCTTCAACCCCTGTTCGAATACCGACAGCGCTTTGTTGGGGTCCTTCAATGCGACGTGCAGGCCCGCCAGGGACTGGTACGCCTCGATATTCTGAGGATCGAGCGAAACCGCGTCCCTGAGATCCTGAATTGCCAGACCCGGATTTCCGGCCTCCTGATACAGCAATGCCCTGTCCATCAGCAGGAGGACGGAATTCGGAATCGCTGTCAACCCCCGATTCAAGACTTCCAGCGCCTCACGGCCCCTGTTCAGCTGTGCGTGGATCCTGAAGAGCGCGTCGTAAGGCGCTTCGATTTCCGGCCCCAATTCGATCGCCTTCTCAAACGCCCGGATGGCGCCTTCCGGCTGACCCAACTGCGCGAATACCATCCCGAGGACGCCTTGAGCATTCGCGCTGTCCGGAAATGTCTCCGCGAACTGCCGGGCCGTAACCAGTGCGGAATCGGCCCGGCCGCGGGCGCCGTGCTCGCCGATCTCCGCCAGGAAGTCCCGGGCCGTCGCTTTTTCGCTCCACAGTATCATACAACAGATGACAACAATCGTCCGTTTCAACCGACCGCCTCCATTTGGAAAGTTGATCCGAAGTCCTTCCGGATGCCCTCTGATCGATTCGTCTCTCCTTTTCCGCGAAACCCTTGACAAGCTCCGGGATTCCCGGTATTATCCAGAGGTTTTCGACACGCCCGACGCAGCAGCGTCCGTCGAGATGCTTCCGAGCCCGTCATACTGCTCGTGGAGGGCTCGACTTCAGGGCGGCGATAATCCGCCTGAACCCATGTTTCCTCGTATGAGCGTCCTTCAACGCGATCCCATCCCGGCCATACTGCTTTCGCTCGCGGCCAGCTATCTGGCGTACGAGCATCTTCCGGACCGGGTCCCGGTCCACTGGGACGCGTTCGGACGTATCGATGCGGAAATGCACAAGCGGGTCGGCGTCTTTCTGCATCCCGGGGCGATGACGTTCGTCTACCTCTTCTTTCGTTTGATCCCTTTTGTCGACAGGAACCGGGTGCGACAGTTGAAGGAGATCGGACTCTACGATCCATTCCGAAACGGCGCGGTTCTCCTCTTCGGATACAGCCATCTTCTCCTGCTGGGCATCGGCCTGGGATGGGTAGACCGCGGCGCAAACCTCTTTGCGGGCCTGCTTTCGCTCTCCTCAATCCTCGCGGGTAACCACCTCAAGAACCTGCGCTCCGCGCGGTTCGATCGTCTCCTTGGCCGGATCGGTGTTTCGAGCGCGCCGGATGCGCGGAACCTTACCTGCAATATCCTCATCTTCTGCGGGGCATTCGGTCAGGCAGGCGCCGCAACCGGCAACCTGCAAGTGGCCTGGTTTCTGTTGCCGCTGGCCGTCGGTACCTTTCTCGTGCGTCGCCGCTTTCCCGTGAATCGGAAACCGGCGCCGTGACCGTGCTCAACGAACGCCTGACCCTTCAGGCCGGCAGTCTCGCCCTGATAACGGCCGTCCTCTGGGGCGGCAACTCCATCGCCATCAAAATCGCCCTCGACGGCCTGCCGCCGCTCGCCCTTGCCGCCGCCCGCTTTCTTCTGGGCGGGCTGGCTGTAATCCCGTGGGCGTACCTTTCCGGCGTCCCGCTCCGGCCCGGATCCGGCGAAAGACGAGGTCTGTTTCAGCTGGTTCTGCTTTTTGTCGCGCAAATCTACCTGCTCAATGCCGGCACGAATATCACGACGGCCGGCAGGTCGACCGTCTTCATCTCCACGTATCCGTTTTTTACCGCCGTCTTCGCCCACCTGTTCATGCCTGGAGACCGGCTAAGCGGCCTTAAAATTTCAGGAATGACCCTCTCGTTTGCCGGTGTCGTGCTCGTATTCGTCGATAGTCTGGCCAGCGGACGCCTCGGCTATCTGCCGGGAGACGTAATGGTTCTGACGAGCGGCCTGCTGCTTGGCGCCCGGCAGGTCTATACCAAAAAGCTGACCCAAACCATCCATCCCGCCCGGCTTCTGTTATGGCAGGCCGCGCTCAGCCTGCCGGTGTTCATTCTGTCGAGTACCCTGCTGGAGGACCTGAAACCCACCGTCATCCGACCGGGCATCGTCGGCGCCATCATCTACCAGGGTCTCGTGGTTGCCGGGTTCTGTTTTCTGGTATCCGTCACGCTCCTGCGACGCTACAGAGCCAGCCGCCTCGGGGTGTTCGGTTTCGTTACACCCGTTGTTGGCGTCGTGTTCAGCGACCTGCTGCTGGGAGAAGCTGTCTCGGCGACACTTCTCATCAGCGTGCTGATGGTCGGAATCGGCGTCGCCATTGTCAATACGGAGACCTGACCAACGACGGGCGACGCAATGCGTCCGTGCGTCCACGTCACGCAGCCGGGATGCCGTCCAATCGGCGTTCCGACGGACTACGCCTCCCCTACCATGACGAACGCCACGTCCGCAACATTGGTTCCCGTCGGACCCGTCATCACCAGGTCGCCAAGCGGCTTGAAGAAGTGGTAGGCGTCGTTGTTCTTCAACGATTCAATCGCAGACAGTCCTGCTGATTCCGCTCGTGCGATCGTTTCGGCATCGGCGATCGCCCCCGCGGCGTCCGTCGGGCCGTCGGTTCCATCCGTCCCGCCGCTGAACAGAACCGTCCCCTCCCATCCGGACAGATGTATCGCGCCGGCCAACACCAGTTCCTGGTTGCGTCCGCCTTTGCCGTTTCCTCGAACGGTTACCGTCGTCTCGCCGCCCGCGATTACGCATGCGGGAGCGGTCACGGGCGCCCCGGATTCCAGGATTTCCTTGCCGATGGCCGAATAAACGTGTGCGACCTCACGAGCCTCGCCCTCCAGGCGCGTGGACAGCACCAGGGTATTATAGCCCAGATGCCGGGCGCGTTCGGCGGCAGCGGCCACCGCCAGACCGTTGCTGCCGACAATCACGTTATGACATCTCTCCAGCACAGCGTCTCCCGGCTTCGGCGTTTCCGGAATCGCTCCCGCCGCGCCTGCCTCGAACCGCTCCCGAACCGCTTCAGGCAGCCGATCCGAAACGTCGTACTTCTGAAAAATTCCCATACAGACTTTGAACCTGGACGTATCGGGTACCGTGGGCCCCGATGCGATCACGTCCATCGGGTCGCCGATGACGTCCGACAACATCAGGGATACCACGGTGGCCGGAAACGCCGCGCGGGCAAGACCCCCACCCTTGACCCTGGACAGATGCTTGCGGACCGCGTTCAACTCCACGATATTGGCGCCGCATTCGAGCAGCAATCGGGTTGTCTCCTGCTTCTCCGCCAGCGTAATCCCCTCCGAAGGCGCGGGCATCAGCGCCGAACCACCGCCTGAAATCAGGCAGATCACCAGGGTCCGGTCGTCGGTCGCGTCCAGCAGTCCAAGAATCTGACGCGTCCCGTCGACACCGGCCTCATCCGGAACCGGATGTCCGCACTCGACGATTCTTATCCGGTCCAGCGGCTCCGCGTGCTCGTACTTGGTATTGATGACCCCATCCGAAATCCGGTCGCCCAGCACGGATTCGAGCGCGACCCCCATCCGCGGCGACGCCTTGCCGGTTCCCACCACGAGCACCCTGTCGAACGCATCCAGGTCGTAATCCTTGCCACCGATACTGAGCGTGTCCCCGTGCGTTCTGACGAATCGCTTCACGCACTCCTGAGCGTCCACCGCCGCCACTGCCGATTCAAAGATCGACGAAGCATCGGCGCGCATTCCGGTTACGGTGAACTTACGCATCCTGATCGATCCCCATATTTGCAGGCCGCCCGAGTGTTCTGCCCCTGGGCGGTCCACGGCACTGGCGTGACGGCTACCTTCGAATGTCGAACGTGATGGCCGCCCTGCCGGTCTGCCCGCTGTTTTCATCCAGAACCAGGATTTTCAGGACCTGCCTCCCGGGTTCTGAGGCGCCCATATCCAATTCAAGGTAGGCCGGCTCGTCCGTAGCCGTGCCGACGTGTTCATATTCAATGCTGATGACGTTACCCTCTTCCCGTTTCCCGATCAGGCGTCCGAGTCCGCTCAATACACGCGCGCCCACGCTGGTTCGCCCCAACGATCGGATCTCGTACGAAATGCGATATTTCGTCGATCCGAATTCATCCCGTTTCAGATTATAGATTTCGTAATAGATGAACACCGGTTCGCCGAAGCGGTAGGTCCTGGACGCCATGGGAATCACTTCGATATCACCCTTTACGAAACGGCCCCGTTCCGCGACGTCGATTCTCGCCCCCATTTCAACTTCGCTCAACATCAGATTCATCCCTGAATACGCCTTCAGGTTGCGGTCTTCTCTGTATATCTGCGTCCTGCCGGAGTTTCGATCCATCACCTGCACGTCGACCCGGTAGACGCCAGCGGGCAACAGGATCCGGTCGATTGCAGGAATGAAGGTCCCGCCCGAAGTGTCCACGACACCCGAAGCGCGGAGGACCATGTCGTCGTCTATCCGGTAAACGGGCCGGTTCTCGTCGTCGTAGACCGCCACGCCGCGGACGAGGTGCGCCAGCCGCCCCGCGTTCCCGTCCCGATACGTCAGATCCCGGGTAGGTATGCCGTAGTACACCTCCATCGCCGTCTTGTCATTGTCGCCTCGAAACGAGGCCGTATAGAAATAGAAGTCCAGCGGGCCCGTGGCGAACGTCGGTCGGTAGGTGGCCGGCTGCCGCGCCACCTGATCGAGCAAGACGGCCTTCGGGTTCATCCTCTGCCAGATTCTCGTGATCCGCCCCGTACCCAAGGGCATTCTCGCAAATTCGTACGGCCCGGGAAAATGCGGTTGAACGAAGGTCATTTCGATGCCCCGGCCCACGCTGGTATATATCCAGTATTCCCATATGCCGCCCACGGGATAGACCGGCCAACCCAGTATGGACGACTGGGCGACGTCTCCCAGGGACCGGACTTCTTCCTTCATGAGCTTCGCGGCAGCCGCCCCGGCCGACGCAATCAGGCGATCCTTGACCGCCAGCACCCTGGGGTCCGTCTCGAACCGGACGTCGCCGGATCGGCTGACGTGATCCGGTTCGCCGAAGCGTATATAGACTTCCCCGCGGTCGTCCCAGGGGAATTTGTGCTGTCCGTGATTCTCCCTGGCCGTGGCCACGCGGCGATAGTGTTCAACCTGGCGCTCGTTCGCGGCCGATACCGGCGCCGGATCCTGCCCGACCCAGAACCCCTCTGCGGTCGCCTTCAATTCCTCCAATGAAAGGTCGCCGGGATCTCCGGCGATTCTTGCAACCAGACTCAGGTCATAGTAGAGCCGTTGCTCCTCCGGATCCAGCAGCGCAATATAGGCTTCGAACGTGGCCTGCGCCCGGTCGAAGTCCCGCCGCCTCTGGTAGACGTCCGCCAGTTCCAGCACCGCCCGGCGCTGATGCGGGTTCCGCGTTCGGATCACGGACAGCAGTTCATCGGTTGCCTGCTCCGTCCGATTCAGCAGCTTCAGTACGACCCCCAGCTGCAATCGTGCGCCGAAGTGGCCCTCGTTCACCGCAATCTGGTCCCGGTAGGCTCGTTCCGCCTTTCCGTACTCCCCGTCTGTCTCTTCAATTCTTCCAATCTGATAGAACGCATCCGGGTGGCGGGGGTCCATCCTGACTACCTTGCGGTAGGCCTTGTACGTCTCACTGCTGCCGAAACGCTGGTACGTCTGCGCCAGATTGTATTGCGCTTCGACGTATTGTTTATCCGCTCGCAGGGCGTCCCGAAACGCATTGATTGCATTGCGAAGCTGCTTGGGCCGGTCCCGATACGTGAGGCCCAGGCCGTTGAAGGCCGGCGCATACCGCTTCCGCTTCCTGAGCGCCTGCCGGAACATCACTTCGGCCGAATCCAATTCGCCGTGTTTCAAGAAAATATGACCGAGACCCACGTAGGACGGCGCGTGTTTGGCGTCAAGCGAAATTGCCGCCCTGAAAGCCCCGGCGGCCGCCTCAAGCGCCTCATCATTCAACAGGGCCATCGCACGGTCGTAGTGCGCCTCGACCCGACCGCGGCCGTCGCTCTTCGCCTGCGCCGGGCCGCTGAAGACGAGCGTCGTCAGGACCACCACGTGCCACGTGAATCGTTTCATCTACCATCTCCTGCGAGGGGTCCTATCGACGTCCTGGCGCTAATCAACGGGGGTTCGAGGCATCTTCGCGAGACCGGAACGGCAAACGCGATTACAGTTTCGTCGGTTGCCACCGCTCTGATCTGTTGCGGGGCGTTCCATGCGTCGCAAACAGGATTTAACCACAGAATACTAATGATACAAAAAAGGCCCGAAAAACACAAGCACGGGCAAGTCTTCCGGCCCGAAAATGCGCCACCGTTACCCCCAGTCGGTCCAGTCTGTCTCGCCACGTTCCATGCGTTCGAACGGGAGCCAGTATTCCCGTATCCACCGAAGTGCCGGATTGTTGGACCGGTCGTTGTACGCGATTCGCATCCAAAGAGTCACCTGACGAATGCCTTCCACCTGAACGCGCAGACCGTACCGATGCCGCACCATTTCCACGAACTATTCCAAAGGCATCCGCAGGCTACTCCGGTACGCCATGACCGCCTCCTTCGGGCACGTGGAGCCCGCTCGCTTCCAGATGCATTTGCAAAAACCTCAGAAACGCCGTGGCGGCGCGTGAAAGACGTCCGCCTTCGCGTCGCACCATCCCAACCTGACGCACGGGGAGCCCCGTCGCCCGAAGCGCGGTCAGCCTGCCCGATCTCACTTCCTCCCGGATCGCCACTTCGGGCACGATCGCGACACCCAGACCGATTTCGACAAATCGCTTGATGACTTCGATGCTGCCCAGTTCCATGCTAACTTGCGGGTGGAGTCCCGCGTCGGAGAACATCCGATCCATCAGTCCTCTGCTTGTGCTTCCCCGTTCAAGCATCAACATCGCGCTATCGCTCAGCGCGCGCAGATCCACCGTCTCCGCATGGGCCAGGGGATGCGTCGGACCGCAAACGGCGACGTCTTCCCGGATGAAGAGCGGCCTGGTCCTTACCCTGGGTTCGGTTACGGGAAGCGTGGCCAGTCCGAAATCCACCGCCCCCTCCAGAACCAGCCTTACGACCTCAGGAGACATCCGGTCCGTCAGGCGGATTTCGATTCCGGGGTACGCCTGGCGAAACGCCTTTACAGCGGGAGGCAGCACATAGGCGCAATTCGTATCGCTCGTGCCGATACTCAGCCGACCCGCGCGCAATTCTCCGAGGGCCGCCATATCCTGCCGGATCTGCTCGGCCATCTCCAGAATCGCCTCGGCGCGCGCAAACAGAAGCCGCCCGGCCCCGGTCAACAGGATCTGCCTGCCACGGCGCTCGAACAGGGCTTCGCCGAGTTCATCTTCGAGCGCTTTCACCTGAAGACTCACTGCAGGCTGGGTGAGAAACAACTTCTCCGCCGCGCGGGTAAAGCTCTTCTCGCGCGCCGTTTCCACAAACCCCTTAAGCCGATCCAGATCCATACGTCAGCTCTCCATCTCGCGATCGCGGCGCATGGCAGTACCCTGGCGCATCATCTCTCCGTATCGTGAAATGGCCTCGTTGTTCATAAATATATAATATAACAAAAACGAAATTGATAAATTTTCTTTATCAAACAGGGTTCGTTATCCTTTCTTCGTGCCGCTCGATGGGGCTGCTCGAATTGAACGGACACAACAGGTTGGCGGCCACCGCCCGGCTGGAGGCCGACAAATGCCATGCGCGCGTGAATTAACTTTACACGGGCCAGCCATCTCCCATATATTGGTTGTCAGCTCAGACCATTCATGGACGCTCGGGTACCGATGGATTTGATATGGGTTAGCGAACCGACAATCGGTACGCCTGGCCAACAGCAGCGGGCTTTGCCGTCGGGCAGACGCCGGCACTGAATTCCTTAAGATGCATTTCGTGAAAGGAGGTGTGTGATGTACAGCTTGACTCGCAGTTGGTTCATTCTACCGGTCGCGGCGGGCCTGGCGTGGGGTTGCGGAAGCGATCGTCTGACGAAGCCGCAGGATGCTCAGACGAATGGAAACGTCCGGCAGCCCTTGGCCAAACTGGCGGCGAACGAGCAGACGCCGCGGGCCGTGGTCGTCGCCCGCCTTCGACAGGCCGGCGCCCCTGTAAGCGGCGCCGCCGTTACGTTCTCACGGTCGGTCTCGGGAAGGGGCGCCAACTACGAGTGGGCCGGCACGACCGATGGACGCGGGCAGGCGCGAGTGTCGCTCGGAGGGACGCAGACGGGCGGATACTATCGCGCGCAGGCACGCAAGAACGGAAACGTGATCGGGTCGTGGTCGAGCATCCCGATAAACCGCGGCGTCCAGGTCACCGTTGAACTGTCCGTTGGCGAAAAAGCGCGCGTCACGGGTTCAATCGGACTGACACCGGGCGGTCTACCCGCAGAAATCCCGATTGGCGTCGTTGCGCCCCTGACGGTCAGACAGACCCAATACGGTGAGGGCATTGAAAGCGGCCTGGAAGTCGCACTCGAAGAGATCAACGGCACATCGGTGCTCGGGGGCGCTAATGTCGTTTTCAAGAGAGAGGACTCCCGCGGCATGGCGCAGGGCGCCGTCGACGCGTTCAACAAACTGATTTTTCGCGATTACGTCCCTGTCATCCTGGGCCCCGCCCTCTCCACCGAAGCCAAAGCGGCATTTCCGGTCGCACAGCAGAACCGGGTCGTCGCGTTCAGCACAACCTCCGCCGCGTCGGGTCTGAGCGCAATTGGCGACTTTATCTTCCGCGCAAGTCTCAGTGTAGACGTGCTCATCCCTGGCGGGGTCGCCAGGACACGCGAGAAACTGGGATACCGCAGGGTCGCCCTACTGGTGGACTCCACCGACGTCTATTCCCGCAGCAGCGACGATGCGTTGCGAAGCGCCCTCACCGAAAACAACGTCGAGATCCTGACGAGCGAGACGTTTGCGACTGACGATACGTCCTTTGTCGATCAACTTGCCAGAATCAGCGGCCTGAATCCGGATGCGGTTTTCGTTTCCGCTCTGTCCCGGCAACGCATTCAGGTCCAGGTCCAGGGCCGACGCCATGGCATCCCCGCCAACGTTCCCTTTATCGTGCCGGGGTTGACTCAGGACGAAGTTCGGGATGCAGGCGATGCCGCCGAGGGTGCGATCGCCTTTACCGGCTGGACGGCCACGTCAACCACACCCGGGAATCCGTCCTTCGTTGAGAAGTACAGGTCGAGATTCGGCGCTGAACCGAATCGGTGGGCTGCGCAGTCGTACGCCGCGCTTTATGTTCTTGCAGAAGCGATTGCAAAGGCCGGGTCCACGGATCCAGGCGCCATACGCGAAGCGATGGCCGCCATCACGGACCTGGACACCGTTCTGGGTCAATTCTCGTTCGACCACAACGGAGACGCGGTCTACGATCCCGTCGTACTGGTCGTGAGAAACGGCGAGTTCGAGGATTTCGAGTGAGGTGAACGAACCACAGGAGGAGGAGAACGATGCGCGAGATGCCGGTTGGCGTCATGATGAGCGCCGGTTGGACTCCGGACCAACTCCGGCAGGTGCGGAATCTGGGCTTCGACAATGTACAGATTCACGCCCCGGCCGAGGACGTCCTGGCGGACAACCGTCGAAGTACCGGTCTGATCCGGGACATTCATTCGGTCGATATTGATATCACGACCGTCTTCGCGGGGTTTTCAGGGGAGAGCTACGCCGACGTTCCAGCCGTCAAGGAAACCGTCGGGTACCTCAATCCATCTCTTCGCGAGGAACGCATCGAAATTACCGCGCGGATCTCCGATTTCGCAAACGCGCTCGGCGTTGACAAGGTCGCCGCGCACATCGGCTTCGTCCCGGAAGATCCGGATCACCCCGATCACCATGCGATGATTGAATGCGTAAGAAGACTGGCCGACCATTGCGGCCGGAACGGACAGGACTTCTGTCTGGAAACCGGTCAGGAAACCGCTGCCGCGCTGCGCCACTTCCTCGAAACGCTCGATCGCGACAACGTCGGCGTAAACTTCGACCCGGCCAATATGATCCTTTACGGTAGCGGAGAACCCATCCAGGCCCTCGACGTCGTGGCCGACTACGTCGTCAGCGTCCACGCGAAAGACGGGAAATGGCCTCAGAGCGAGGGCCAGCTCGGTCGAGAGTTTCCCCTCGGTCAGGGGGACGTCGGGATGGATCGTTTCATTGCCAAACTGAAACAGATCGGATACCTCGGTCCCGTCACCATGGAACGTGAAATCCCGGATTGGGACCGGAAGGTCAGGGACCTGGTCCAGGGCAAACATCTCCTGGAGAGCCTGATTCAGCCGACAATCGCCTGACCCCGCGCGCAAAAACGCCCTCTCTCCGCAGGGTCACCTTTTGGCGGGAGGGAAGGTCCAAAAGGAAAACGACGGTAGAAAGGGCGTCTTCTGTAATATTATACGTCTGCGGGTGGTCGAAGTTTCAATCGGAAAGACGTCTGCCGCGGCGCTACACCTGCCGGACGTTGAACCGTACATGTTCACCGAACATGCCTACGGCGTAATCACCAGGATCCGATCGTCGTCGGTGCGCGGCTGTCCGCGGCCGTCCCGGTTGCTGGTGGCCAGGTACACCTCGCCGTCCGGACCCACCAGTACATCCCTGAGGCGGCCGAACCTGCCGGTGAACCGGTCATCCCTCGCCGTGGCGCGCCGGCCATCGGCAGACAAAGAGATGACCCAGAGCGCCTGCCCCTTCAACGTTGTAAAGAGAAGGCTTCCCTTCCAGGCCGGTATCAGGTCCTCGTTATAGACGTCCGCGCCAGCGGGTGCGATCGTCGGCGTCCACGCGGCGAGCGGTTCCACCACGTCGTTGGACGTGCAGAACGCGGTCTCGTCCGCCAAGACGTCATTATCGCAGAATCCGCGCGCGCCCGGCCAGCCGTAATTCCGCCCGGACAGAATCAGGTTGACTTCGTCGTTGTCGAGAGGTCCGTGTTCCGTGCTGTAAAGCAAGCCGGTCGCCGGGTGAAACACAAGGCCCTGGGCATTCCGGTGTCCGAAGGAATAGACCGCTGTGCCGAACGGATTGTCCTGTGCGGGCCGACCTTCGAGGTCCAGCCGCAGGACCTTTCCCGCCAGTGAATTCAGATCCTGCGAAAGCGCGGGCAATTGCGCGTCGCCGGTTGTCAGGTAAAGCAGTTTGTTCGGGCCCACGGCGAGCCGGGATCCATCGTGGTTCGGCGCGCCGGGGATGCCACTCAGCAGGATTTCAGGTTGCCCCAGCGCCGATCCGTCAAAACTCATCCGCACCAGACGGTTCTCAATGCCGTCGCCCGTCCGGTAGGAATAAACCGCATAGACAAAGGGCTGATGCCGAAAGTCCGGGTGAAACGCGATCCCCATCAACCCGCTTTCGCTCAGTTCGAAGGCTTCGATTCGACCCGCCACCGTTACTGCGCCCGTCTCCGTATCCACGCGGGATATCGCGCCATTGCGCTCGCTTACCCAGATGAACCCATCAGGTCCCCAGGCCAGATCCCACGGCGTATCCAGGCCGGTTGCCAGCGTCCGCACCGCAAAACCATCCACCCTGTTGTCGCCTGCCGACCCGACTCCGTTTTCGGTCGGGGGTTCCTCCGGTTGGGAGTCGTTGGCGCCTTTTCCACAACCGGCAACCGCAAACATCACGAGCAATGCCGCCGTGGCGCGGTGTACCACCGTTGCCAGCCTCCGTTCGTGAACAGCGCAAATCGACTCACGGCCGGATGCTTGTTGACTCCGCCCTGAAATGCGCAGCCTAGAACAACCCCGTGAAATCTATCGAGAAATACTGCTTGGGATGGACTGTTTCCGCGAAATCGGTCGGCCATGCCAGGTCGTACCGGAACAGAAAGGCGCCGAGATTGGCTCGAACGCCGAATCCGTAACCCGCTTTCAGATCCCTGAGTTCAAAACCGCCGTCCCGCGCTTCCCACGGCTCGAAGCTGTCTCGATCGAACGCACTCCCTACATCCAGGAACAATTCGCCCTGGATATTCTGAAAGAAGAGCGGCAATGGCCAGCCCATGGCCAACTGCCGGATCAGCGGAAAGCGAAAGGCGACGTTGGCCAGCAGGAACGAGTCTCCGGCCATCTCGAATACGTCGGCGCCGCGCAGCGGCCAGACAAAACTGGAAAAAAACACGCGTTCCCGGTCGACAGACGCGAATGTGGCGTAATTCGGATTGATTGAATTGTTCACGCCGCCGAGAAAGAAGACCTGGCTGTTCCGGCCGAAACTGGTCCCTCCGGACATGCGGATCGCAAACGTGTATTCCTCCAGCATCGGGACATATTTGCGGTAGTCGGCCTGCACCGTGCCGTACTGCATCCCCGCCCAACTGCCTCTGAGAGACAACCTCGCACGCCGTCCCTTAATTGGGCCGAACTGGGAATACAACGCATTGTCTTCAACGACGTCCAGACTGTTGATTACGGCCCAGTTGTCGGAGACGGGCGTTCCACTCCCGCGGATGACCCTGCCCGTATAGCCGGCCCGAAGGTATTGACTTTGATAAGAGCCCAGATTCTCGCGTGAAATATTGATCCCCTGCATACTCGTCTCAATTCGCGTAAACCTGTTGAACGGACGCTGGAATACAGCCCCGCCGCCGTAGATCCGATCGGCTACGATCTGACCGTTCGATATGAAGAAGTTCCGAGTATGCAACGCATTCAGGTAATAGTTGGTCTGGTTCTTGAGGTTCTGGTATCCCAGGAAGAGGTCGCTGTCTTTCAGCGAGAAGCTCAGCCCGGTCTGTACGACGACGCGGTGGTCGCCCATCACGTCGGTCAGTGAAAGGTAGAGCAGGCTGCTGACACCGTAGAAGGTGTCGAAGCCCGCGTTGGCTCCTAGAGATTCGGGTTTGAGTTTCACGCGGTATTTGTTGATCGTGAACGCCTTGTTCCAGTCTCTCAGCGTCAGCTCTTTGTCGCCGTCGGTCTCCAGCGTGTCGGGCTGCGACGCCTCCTCCTCGTCGTCGTCTCCGCGCGCTTCGGCGGCCGCCAGCGCCATCTGGTCCGACATCCACGTCTCCACCTTCCTGTCCGCCGCCACCGTCGCCACCGCCGTGTCCGCGTCTGCTGCCGCGCCCGCGCCGTCGGGTTCCTCGCCGCCGTCCGCGGCTTCCTGCCTGCGCTTCTTCTGCAGCTCGACGAACGGCCGATCTTCGATGCCCGCCAGACGCTTCGCGTACCGCGTCAGCGGCAGGTCCTCCATCCCGCGCTTCTGCTTCGCCGGGTCCTTCATCACGAAGATGTCATAGCCCCCGCGGTGAAACGTCGTGAACGCCAGCTTCTTGCCGTCCGCGCTCCAGTCGATATACCGCGCGCCGGACAGCAGGTTGCTGATCGGATACAGCTGCGACCCGTCCACGTGCGCAATGTAGACGTTGCCCACCCCCGTCCTGTCAGACACGAACGCCAGACTCTGTGAGTCCGGCCCCCACGTGGGATGGCTGTCGTTCACCTCGCTTTCCACCACCTGCCGGATCTCGCTGCCGTCGGCCTTCAGCACGAACACGTCATACGTCCCGAACGTGAAGTCCTTCGACCCGTCGTATGCCAGATCCGCGCCGGGACGATCCGAACTGATCGCAATCCATTCCCCGTCCGGCGACCAGTCCAGGTGCTTCTCGTCATACGGGTCCCGCGTCATCCGACGCAGACCCTCGTCCTCCACGTTCACCACGTACACGTCCGACCACCCGTCCTTCAATCCCACGATCGCGATCTGTTTCCCGTCCGGCGACCACGTCGGCTCGAACAACCCGTCCAGATCGAACTTGAATCGCTTCGTCACCCGCTTCTTCCTCACGTCCAGCGTATACAGCGTGTTCTTGTTGCGCGACTTCGCCGCAAACGCGATCTGCTTCCCGTCCGGCGACCACGTGATCCCCGGACGCAGCACGAACAACCCCTCGAAATCCGACGATCGCTCCCCCTCCACCAACCGCCCCAGATCCTGACCGTCGATCGCCGACATCAGATAGATGTCGAACGTACCCTCGCGCTCCGTCACGTACGCGATCTTGTCCCCCTGCGGGGAAAACGACGGCGCGATATTGTAAAAACCGCGACCCGCCCCCGCCTCCGTCAACTGCTTCGCCACCTCCTCCGACGGATGGTGCAGGTTGATCTCGTTCCAATACTGACGCTTCAACCACAACTGCCACTTCTCGTCCAGCTCCTCCACGCCCTCGCCCACCGACGCCTTCAACGCCTTGTCCACGGATCGCGCGGAACGAAACGACGAAATGAACTCCGCCACCTTGTCCTTGCCATACTCCTCCTCGATCATCACGAAGACGGACTGTCCCCCCTTATACGCAAACGCGCCGCTCAACGACGTCATCCCCGGCACGTACCCCGTGATCGTCGCGTGTCGCATGAAATTGTCGCCCTCGAGGTCCCACCCACCCTGCGACAGATACTCCGCCACTCCCTCCGCAATCCACAACGGCGGCAACGAAGCCGTCTGCGTCATCATGGCGCCCAGCCACCCGCCGCCCGTCCACATCTCCAGCGTCACCACGTGCGCCAGCTCGTGGTGGATCACGTGACGGAAATCGCCATACGATCCCGTATACGGGATCACCACGCGACCCTGCGCAAACTCCGTAAAGCCGCCCGTGAACTCCGACTGCTCCGTCGGCGTGATGTTCGTCACCGAAAACCCGTTGTGAGAATTGTAGATCACGATCGGATATCGATCCTTCAACGTATATTTCAGATCCTTCTCCAGACGCACCAGCGCGCGCTCCGCCTCCTTCGCCGCAAACTCCGCCGCAGGCTGCGACGCCTTGTCGAAATAAATCTTGAAATGCTCCGTCTCCAGAAAATGCCAGTCGTAATCGTCATACGTCACCTTGTTCTTGCCGAAATACTCCTGGCCATAGCCCGTGGCGCACGTGAAGAGACCGATTAGAATTCCTGACATAAGGCATCGCAGGATCATGACTGACCTCCTTGCCAGTGCCGTTGCGGCGGCGGCCCTTTCCTCCGGGCGGCAAACGACGCCGACGCCTGTGGCGCGCCCGCCCAATTCGTATCCATCGGCGTATTTCACGGTCGACCAAGGGCGATGGGGTGAGGGTCGGCCGCCGGGATTTTACCGCCCCCACCCCTGTTCCCGCACGACGTCTGCGGGAAACACTCATTTCCAGAGACCGGATATCGGTCGCTTCAAAGAAAACTGTCGATCCATCCGTCGCACTACACCTTTTAGAACGACGTTCCTGCCAAATCGTTCCCCCATTTTTTCCAATGACTTCCGCGATGTCTTCCATATATTGGCCTGCAAGGACGTCAGATCCACACGTCCCGTTTCAACCTGTCTACCGGCCGCCCCGTCAAAAGATCCGGCTTCAATCCGATCCGCCGCGACTCCGGCTGCCGTCACATTTCCATTCAGTTATGGCGTACACGTCCATCGAACTGCAGCTTCTGAAGAACAGGCTGGAATCCATCGTGGACGACATGGCGCTTACAGTCGTTCGCACCGCCTACTCAACCAATCTCAGAAATTCAATGGACTTTTCCACCGGCTTCTGCGACGCCCGTGGCCGGCTGGTTGCACAGGGTCTCTGCCTTCCCCTGCATCTGGGGAGCCTGCCTGACGGTCTCTCCGCCGTACTCCAACGGTTTCGCGATGCCATTGACGACGGCGATGTGTTTCTGCTCAACGATCCGTATGAAGGTGGCACGCATCTGCCCGACCTGTACATCTACAAACCCGTGTTCGTCGACTCCCGTCTGCTCGGATTCGCCACGGCCATCGCACACCATACCGATATCGGCGGCCGGGTTGCCGGCGGAAACGCTTGCGATTCCACGGAAATCTACCAGGAAGGACTGCGGATCCCGCCACTCAAGCTCTACGCTTCCGGACGTCCGGTCCAGGCGATTTTCGATCTGATCGAACGCAACGTCCGAGTCCCCCGCAACGCCTTGGGTGACCTTCGCGCCCAGCTGTCCGCCTGTCACATTGGCGAAAGCGCATTTGCCGACCTGGCGCGGGAACAGGGTTTCAGTCGCCTTCAGAACGGATTCTCCGAGCTTCTGGATTACTCCGAACGCCTTACGCGATCGGAAATCACCGCTCTGCCGGACGGTCGCTACAGCTTTACCGACGTACTCGACGACGACGGTATCGACCCGGGCCCGATCCCGATCACCGTCACAGTCGAGGTCGCGGGCAGCGCGCTGTCGGTAGACTTCACCGGCACGGCGCCCCAGGTGGCGGGGGCCATCAACTGCGTCGCTTCATTCACCAGGTCGGCGGTGTACGCGTGCCTGCGCTGTCTCATGCGGGCGGACGTCCCGACGAATTCCGGCTTCTTCCGCGCCGTTGACGTGCGGATCCCGCCGGCCACGATCGCCAACCCGTCGCCGCCGGCGCCCGTCGCCGCCCGCGGCCTCACCGGCTTTCGACTCGCCAATACGATCATGGGCGCGCTCGCCCAGTCGGCGCCGCACATCGTGCCCGCGTGCGAAGTGGGTGGAGACACGGGTATTTCTATCGGTGGATACCGGGCGGACCGTACCGCGTTCGTCTTTCTGGAGTTCCTCTTCTGCGGATGGGGAGGACGTCCGGACCGGGACGGTATTGACGGCTGCGCCAGTATCGTGGTCAATTTCTCCAACAACCCGGCCGAAGTCGTCGAAGCCGAATATCCGCTCCAAATTCTCGAATACGGATTCCTGCCCGACACGGGCGGGGCGGGCAAATACCGCGGCGCCTGCTCGATCGTTCGCGAATACAGGTTTACGGAAACACAGGCGACCCTGCAGATCCGCTCGGACCGCCACGAGTCCCGCGCCTACGGCCTGTCCGGAGGGTTGCCGGGGTCTCCGTCCAGGAACATCCTGAACCCGCACACGGAAGCCCAGGAATTGCCCGCCAAGACGTTGCTGACCCTCAAAAGAGGCGACGTCCTGCGGCACGTACTCGCAGGGGCAGGCGGCTGGGGCAGTCCGCTGGAACGCGACCCTCAGCGCATACTGGAAGACGTCCGAAACGGAAAAGTCTCAATCCGGTCCGCCGAATGCGACTACGCCGTCGCCATTGACCCGGAAACGTTGGAAATTGACGTTGAGCGCACCACTCGGCGCCGCTCCGGTTCCGATCGCACGTAGCGCAATTGGCACTAACCGCATACGGCGGGCGTTCGGACAAAAAAGACGCGAGCGATCCCTGGACCGCCCGCAATTCAATCCGGACGTTTCGCGTAGACCGCGGTCATTCCACGTCGATCACGACATTCCTCCAGTCGTCCACGCGGACGGCAGCGTCCGGAGGGACCAGCGTGGTGGCGTCGTAGTCCTCGACGATGACCGGGCCCGGGCCCGGCGTATCCCGGAGGAAACGCCGGGACAAGACCGGTGTTTCGATCCATCCCCAGGGTTCGCCGAAATAGGCGCGCCTGCCGCCCGGTCCTCCGCCACGTCCTTCCGGCTCATCGATGTCTCTCCCGTGTGGTAACGGCGGCTGGGGTAGAAACGCGCGGACCCTCAGGGTAACGACCTCGACAGCGTCGCTTTCGGCGCGGTGTCCGTACGTCCGCTCGTGTTCGGCTTCAAAAGCGTCCCTGAGATCGGCCAGAGTACCGCGGTCCCATTGCCCCAGGGGCGCCCTGATCGAGAGTTCATAGGATTGCCCCGCATATCTGAGGTCCACGAAGTTTTCTACGGCTGAACCTGGCAACCTCTCTCTGGCCTCGTCAGCCATCCTTCCAAACGTGGACTGTAGCTCAGCCGGTTCTGTTTCCATCAGGTGTTTCAGCCTGGTTTGCGCCAGATCGTACTGCAATCCTGCCGCGACCAGACCGATCGCGCTGAAGAGACCCGGAGCCGGCGGAACCAGTACCTTCTTGATTCCGAGCGCTCTGGCCATGCCGACGGCGTGCAGGGGACCGCTCCCGCCGAAGGCCAGTAACGAAAACCTTTGGGGATCGCGGCCGCGCTCAGACGAAACCGCCCGTACCGCCCTCACCATTCGGGCAACCGCGATCCGGTGCGCTCCAAGGGCGGCCTCATCCTCCCCCAAGTCCATCTTCGACGCGACCCATTCCCGCATGGCGCTTCGGGCCGACGCGACGTCCATAGACAGACTGCCGCCAGCGGGTCCTTCGGGATTCAGATATCCCAGTAACAGGTTGGCGTCGGTGAGCGCAGGCCGATTTCCTCCGCGCCGATAGCTGGCGGGTCCGGGGTCCGCTCCGGCACTCTCCGGTCCCACCTGAAGGGCTCCGCCGCCGTCGACATGCAGGATACTGCCGCCGCCTGCTCCGATTTCGGCCAGATCGATGCAGGGCGCCCGTATGGGGTACCCACCCCCGCCCATCAATCTTCCCGCAACAGACAGCCCGCCGCCGACCTCGTAATCCGATACGCGGGAGATTCGACCGTTTTCTATGAGCGACGCCTTGGCCGTCGTCCCGCCCATATCGAACGCAATCAGATCAGGGCATCCGACGCGCCGGCCCAGCGCCGCGGCCGCGACGACTCCGGCGGCCGGCCCGGATTCGAGAATCTGAACCGGTCGCTCGACCGCAGTAGTGGTCCCGGTGACCCCTCCGCTCGACTGCATGATCCTCAGCGGCGCGTCGATATCCAGGTCCTTCAACCGCGCGTGAAAATCGCCCAGGTAGCTCCGCACCACCGGCATTACGTATGCGTTTATCACCGTGGTGCTCGTGCGCTCGTATTCCTTGATCTCAGGCAGGACTTCTGACGACAGCGTGACCGTCCACCGCCCGGCCGCACGCAGCAGTTCGCCTATCCTGATCTCGTGGCCGGGATTCACGTATGCATTGAGCAGACACACCGCAACCGACGCAACACGCTCTCTTTCCAGGTGTTCGATCGCAAGCTGAACGCTCTTTTCGTCCAGTGTTTCCAACACGTCGCCGGCGGCGTCAATCCGTTCATTGACCTCCAGACGGAGATACCGGGGCACGAGTGGTTTCGGCTTCTCCCATGAAAGATCGTACAGCCGAGGCACCCGCAGCCGCCCGATCTCCAGCACGTCGCGAAAACCCCGTGTTGTGATCAGGCCGGTGCGCGCCCCGGCGCCCCCCAGAACGGCGTTGGTCGCCACGGTGGTACCGTGGATGACTTCCGTCACCTCCGCCCCCGCTCCCCTGACAACCTGACTTACACCATCTACGATGGCAGTCCCGTAATCACGGGGCGTGGACGGCACCTTGCAGACTGCCACGCGGCCGTCCCTGCGCACAGCCACAACGTCCGTGAAGGTGCCGCCGATATCAATGCCGATACGCACAGTCGGTACGATCCGGTTAGCGGGTGTCCTCACTCCATGAACAGATACCTGGCGATGAAGATCACCGCCAGCAGATCCACCAGGGGGTTCACTTCGTCTCCGCGACCTCCCAGACGTTTGACAATGGGAAACGCGATAAACCCCAACGCAAGACCGTCCGAGATACTGAACGTCAACGGCATGGCGATCATCGTCAGAAACGCCGGCAGCGCATCCGTGACCTCGTCCCACTTCACGTTCACTACCGATGCCATCATCAGCACGCCCACTACGATCAGCGCGGGCGCGGTTGCAAACGCGGGAACGGCCTCCATCAACGGAGTAAGGAAGAGCGCGAGCAGAAACATGGCGCCCGTCACCACACTTGCGAAACCGGTGCGCGCGCCGGCCGAAATGCCCGCCGCACTTTCGATATACGTCGTCACCGTCGACGTCCCGAAGAGGGAGCCGAACATCGTGCCCAGCGAATCGGCCAGGAGCGCACGGTTGGCACGTGGCAGGCGGCCGCGTCTGTCCATGAATCCGGCCCTACCGGATACGCCGACCAGGGTACCCATCGTGTCGAACAGGTCCACAAACAGGAATACAAGGACAATGCCGATCAGTCCCACGTCGAACGCGGCCGTCAGGTTGACGACCGCGACTCCGAACAGTCGATCCGGCCAGGCGGGGAGGCTGATGAGGCCCTGAGGCGTCGAGGCCACGCCCGTCACCATACCCAGAACCGCCACGCCCAGCATTCCCAGCAATATGGCTCCCTTGACACCTCTTGCCAACATGATGCCCGTGCCCAGCACACCCAACAGCGTAAGCCCAACGGGTCCGCTTCTGATGTCGCCCAGCGCGACCAGCGTCGCCGAGTCTCCCGATACGATTCCCGCGTTCTTCAATCCGATGAACGCGATAAACAGCCCGATGCCGCACGCCGTCGCCTGTTTTATGGCGTCGGGTACCGCGTTGATTATGGCTTCCCTTACACGTATCAGCGTCAACAACGTGAACAGGATGCCTGATGCAAGAACCACCCCCAATGCCAGATCCCAACGCACCCCCATGCCGAGTACAACCGAATACGCGAAGAAGGCGTTCAGACCCATACCGGGCGCCAGCGCAAACGGGTAATTCGAGGCGATGCCCATGATCAGCGTCGCCATTGCCGCTGAAATGCACGTTGCGAACAACAACTCTCCAAACAGATCCTTACCGAGCGCTTCCGACAACATACCCGGATTCACCGCAATTATGTACGCCATCGTTACGAACGTCGTCAGCCCGCCAACCACTTCCGTACGGTAGGTTGCCCCGTTCTCTTCGAATCGAAAATACTTCGCAATCGCCCGCATTCGTCTCTCCATCCGCGAATCCAGCCGCCGCTGACCCGCATTCTGCCTCCGTAGCGCCGGTTGGCCCGTAATTGACATTTCGGACCCCATCGGCCGGGCAGTCGGCTTTAGGCTTGATTTTGCATTGAACTTGACTACCTTTATCCCTGTCGGCGAACCTTCGATTCAGCGATCAACTGCCTTCGGCCGATCCCTTTGAACTGACGATTTCGTGCAAACCGACGGAGCCCAGGGATGTCGGAAGATATCGGATCGATCCTCAAAAGCTGGCCGTACGATCCGCAAAACAGCATCCGTAAGGTCATCGATCCCCGCGGCGTGGAGAAAATTCAGGTGCGAGTGGACCAGGGCGCGTTCCAGGGTGTTCTGCAGATGGAACTGGACGGGCGCCCCGACGGCCAGAAACCCTACAATCAGACCTTTGTCCTGGACTACCACAAGAAACTCCTGCAGAAACACGTGGGCGCGTCCGGATCGCCCGCGGGCTTCAATCTGGACGAGCGCGCCTGTTCCGAAATCTTCGATGAAAGCCGGCGGATATACGAGCGTTACGTCTTTCTTCTGCAGATTCGGGACTACAACCGGGTTGTTCGCGATACCGAAAGAAACATGGACGTCTTCCGCTTTGTAAACCGGTACGCGGAACGCGCGGAAGACCGGGAAAACCTTGAAAAGTGGTGGCCGTACATTCTAAGAATCCACGCCGTCGCCCGGGTGATGATTGCAACCCAGCAGGAAGATTACGATACCGCACTCGAGATTATCCGCGAGGCGCAGACAAAGATCGCAGACCTCGATGGCGTTGAGGCCGAAGAGTTCGAAACAGAAAAAAAGCGGTCTCAGGACTCGCTTAAAGAACTGGAAGACGAAATACTGAGCAAACGCCCTCAGAGTCCCGCGGAAAAACTAAGGGAGGAACTGGCTCAGGCCGTTGAGGAAGAAGATTTCGAACGCGCCGCGGCGATCCGCGACAAGATATGGGAACAGGAAGAGCGTTAGTGTTCTGACCCGATAACCTACCGGGTATTCCACAGTTCGCCGGGAAGTTTTGACGTACCCGATCCGTTTCTGCGTTCACCGGAATATGTACGCGGCATGTCTAAAATAGTCAAATACAGAGGGTCCGTGCAAGACATTTGACACACGGACGCGGGTATGACTGGAGATGATTCCAGGGAGTGCATTCGACGTCAAGGAGCCTTCCGCAGGGAGAACAACCTCGCGGTGTAAGAAAAACTTGACTTTTCGTTACAAAACCAATACAATATCCGTTCACGGACAGACGCTCATCCGTCGTGTCGACCGGCAAGTATTGCACCGGATCGGAGTATTAATACAAGCCTGAACGGCGAGACCGCGGAGTCGTTTGAAAGGATTCTCCCAATGGTTCCCACTCTGTGCGATATCCCCGTTGCAGTCATGGTTGACAGTAGCGCGAACCGGATCGGCGGCCTTCCGGTATCCGTATCCAGGCGGCGGCAGGGCGCGTAGCCAGATTGGCAGATGCACGAGTTCAGCCCGCCGTCGATATCGATTCGACGGCGTTTTTGTTTGCGGTTTTCGCACGCAAATTTGACGGACCGAGAGTGCGTGTGTATATTGCACTCGAATCATCCTTAAGCGGCATCTTAAATTCAGGAGTAAACGCCAGATGGCAAAGCAATCCGAGCAGGTCTGCGCATCCGAAACCAACGGGCGCCCTGAACGGCAGGCGGGGTTCGGTGACGCGACGCCGCATCCCCCGTCCCCGATGAAGGGCGCGGATATCCTGGTGGAAGCACTGGTCAGGGAAGGTGTCGACGTCATTTTCGGTTATCCTGGCGGCGCGAGTATGGAAATTCATCAGGCGCTCACGCGTTCCAGGATCCGAAACGTCCTGTGCCGGCACGAACAGGGTGAGATCTTTGCCGCAGAAGGCTTTGCCAAGGCATCCGGCAGGGTCGGCACGTGTCTTGCCACCTCCGGTCCGGGCGCCACCAACCTGGTCACCGGATTGGCCGACGCGAAGATGGATTCCGTCCCTCTGGTCGCCATAACGGGTCAGGTGGCGACACACGTGATGGGCGGCGATGCCTTTCAGGAGACTCCCATCGTCGAGGTCACCCGGCAGATTACCAAACATAACTTTCTGATCGACCGCATCGAGGAAATTCCACGCATCGTAAAGGAATCCTTCTACATCGCAAACACGGGCCGGCCCGGACCCGTGTTGATCGACGTGCCGAAAGACGTGCAGCAGGCCATGCATGCGCCGCTCTGGCCGGACGACGTGGCCATTCGAAGCTACAATCCACAGATCAGAGCCGACAGCAGATCCATCGATCAGGTCGTCCGCGCGATCCGGGAAGCCAAACGGCCGGTTCTCTACGTCGGCGGGGGCGTCGTGGCTGCCGGGGCGGCGGAACAGCTGCGCGAGCTTGTCCGTAAGACCGATATCCCCGTGGTGCAGACGCTCATGGGGCTTGGCGTTTTTCCGGAGACCCACCCGCTCTCGCTCAGGATGGTTGGCATGCACGGCACCGTATACGCCAACTACGCGATCAATCACGCAGACCTGTTGCTGGCCATGGGCGTTCGCTTCGACGACCGCGTCACGGGAAAGCTCGAGGAATTCTGCAAACATGGAAGAATCGTGCACGTCGACGTCGACCCGTCTGAAATCAATAAAAACAAGACCGCGCATATTCCCGTGGTCAGCGACGTCAGATTCGCACTTGAGGACCTGAATAGGCAAGTGGAGCCCGGAGACTACACGTCGTGGCATGCCGAATTGGAAACCTGGCGTCAGAAACATCCGCTCGCTTACCAGGAAGCGGACGACGAAATCCTGCCCCAGCACGCCATCGACCTGCTGTACCGAATGACGGGCGGGAAGGCGGTGGTCTCTACGGGCGTGGGTCAGCATCAGATGTGGGCCGCCCAGTATTACCTGTTCGACGAACCCCGCAACTGGCTCACGTCGGGAGGGCTGGGCGCGATGGGCTTCGGCCTGCCCGCCGCGCTGGGCGCGCAGCTGGCCAGGCCGGGCGAGCTTGTCGTCAACATCGACGGCGACGGGAGCTTTGTGATGAACGTTCAGGAACTGGCCACGCTATACGTTGAGAAGCTCCCCGTCAAGACGATCGTCATCAACAACCAGCATCTGGGTATGGTGGTACAGTGGGAAGACCGGTTCTATCAGAGCAACCGGGGACACACGTTCATCGGCGATCCGGACGGCGGCATCCATCCCGATTTTGTCAGAATCGCAGAGGGTTTCGGGATTCCATCGGCACGCGTGGACCGAAAGAAGGACCTTCACGGCGCCCTGGAACGCCTGCTCGAGACGCCCGGTCCCTATTTGCTGGACGTGATCGTGCCGTACCAGGAGCACGTCCTGCCCATGATCCCCGCCGGCCACACCTTCGCGGATATTATAACCGAATGAATCGAGGCAATGGGCTTGACCTCCGGATGTTGTCCCGCAACATCCGGATTTTTATGCCTGCCGGGAACGCCGGCGGCAACCCGCATGTCTAAAAATCGGATAGACGAGACGGGAGGCTGCACGCCCCGCTCGAAGCCTTACGTGGCTGTTCTTCGGATCTCTGCCGGTTGCCCTGTGCGACCGCGATAACTGCTGGTATGGACCCATGCCGTGTTTTCGGGAGCCCGAATGGGTGAAGATCTGGTGCTGGTCAGACGCTGCCAGGAAGGAGACCATCACGCGTATCGCGCGCTCGTCGAGCGTTACGAAGGCCGGATCTACAACCTCGCCTGCTCGATCGTCGGCGACCGGGAGGCCGCTCGCGATGCCGCCCAGACAGCCTTCATCCGGGCATACCAGGCGCTTCCGGGATTCCGTGCCGACGCCGGCTTCTACACGTGGCTTTACAGAATTGCCGTCAACGTCTGTCTCAATGCGGCCCAGAAAGAAAAACGCCGTCGGGATACCACCTCGCTCGACGATCTGCTGGAATCGGGGCATTTTACTTCGGAGCACCTCTGGGAACGTCGCACACCCCACGGCGATTTCGAACGGATGCAGCTGCAGGATACGATCCACAGAATTCTGGGGCATCTCTCGCCCGATCACCGGCTGGTTATCGTCCTCAAAGATATACAAGGATTCTCGCAGGAGGAAATTTCGGAAACACTGAATTGTTCGGTCGGCACAGTCAAATCTCGTCTTTCTCGGGCGCGGGCGAACCTGAGAGATTTGCTCCGTCCCGTATACGACGAATGGAAAGAGGGGGCAGCGCCATGAACGATTCCGACGTCAAGAGCCTTTTGCCCGATTACCTGGAATCCAACTTACCTGCCGAACAGATGCGGGAGATCGAGGCGCGCCTGGCGGTCTCGGCCGCCTGCCGGGATGAACTGGATTATCTCAAACGCCTGCAACACCTGCTTGCAGGCAGGCCTGAATCCGCGTCGCCCGGGCTCTGGCGGAGCATTGCACGGCATATCGTCCCCGAAGACGTCTCGGAGCCGTGGCGGCAGTTCGAATGGGTAGGAAAAAGGTTCCTTCCGGTCCTGGCCGCCGCGGTCCTGCTTCTGGCGGTCCTCGGCAATCTCACGTCCGAAGCGCCCGCCCTTACGCTGGAAGACTATTTGAATGCCCAGTGGGATGAACAGGAAGCCGAACTGCTTAGCGGCGCGGAACTCTCCGGCGACGTCCTGAGAGTCATACAATCGAGGTAGTCGCATGACCGAAAACGCAACCCGGCTCAAAGCCGCTCTTCTGGCGCTGGGCATTCTCGTCGTAGGTGTGATTCTGGGCGCAACTGCCCATCGCTGGGTTCCCGCTGTAGGCGATAGACAGGCGCATAAGCCCCCCCCGGAACGCCCACGCATTCCTCAACCGGGCGCAACGTCAGAACGCCTGTTGAAGCGATACTCCCGGAATCTGGACCTGACCGATGTACAGCAGACGGAAATCGATCAGATCCTGGATCAGAGCCGGGAACTGATGGTCGAGGTGCGGAAGAATATCGGTTCGAAGATCGAAACGGTGAGGCGGGACACGTGGGCCAAGATCCGCGACGTCCTCACACCCGGTCAGCAGGAGATATTCGACGAGTTGACCAGCCCGGTATCCCCGAACATTATCCTTCGGCAATTCAAGAGACGTCTCGACCTCAATGAGGATCAGCAGGCGGAAATCTCACGCATTCTCAAGAGCAACTGGGCAGAAATGAGAAGAATGCGCCGGAAAATCCGGGAGAGACTGAAGGAGATTCATAAAGATTCACGTGCCGAACAACTCAACCTTCTCACGCCTGAACAGAGGAAACAGGCCAAGGGCAGATGGAACCCGAATCTCTCGGGCGAGCAGCGTACGGAAATGGATCGCATCAGGAGAGAGAGTCGCGAGACAACGCGCCGGCTCTTTCAGGAACGCGACGAGCAACTGGGTCTGGCGGTGCGGAAGACGTGGCTGGAAGTCAAGACCCACCTCGACTCCAGTCAGGTGGCGAAGTTCCATCGAATCACGGACGGTATCGAGCGGCGCATGAAGTGGGAACGGCAGTCCCGACGTAGACCGGGCGGCAGACCTACCAGATTCTGAGGGACGAGGGAACACTCTCAGTCTATCATTTGTCTATAGCGTAGAGCCCCTCCGAGTGGACGACCGGACTGCAGCCGGTCACGGCAGGGCTGGTCGCCTGCGGGCAACCGCCCCTAATGAACAGCAAGCCGGGTTAACGGAAAGGAGAAACAACATGAAACGTCTCGCCATCATCGCGGCCGTCGTCATTCCCATCCTTGTCATCGCCTGGGTGCTGCCCACAAACGCACATCGGGGCAAGCGAGGCTGGAAGGGCGGGAAGGCGCCAATGGCGGCCCTGGAACTGACAGCGGAACAGAGAACCAGGATGGAAAAACTCAAACTGGCGCAGGCCAAACAGATGGCTCGACTGCGTGCCGACCTGAAGGTCGCCAGACTGGACCTCCGGGCCGCGATGAGGAAGGACGAGCCCGATGCCGCCGACGTCAAAGCGAGCGTTGCCGCCGTAAATGGCGCCCGATCCCTGATTCTGGAAAGCCGCGTCGACCACCGGCTCAAGGTCAACAGCATCCTGACACCGGAGCAGCGGACCAAGCTTCGTGAAATGCGAAGGGATCGATCCAGGAAGGGGTGGGGCAAAATGTGGCGCAAGGGACGCTACCATAAGCGGTTTCGGGGGATGGGAGAAAAACGCCCCGACGGCGCCGACAACCGCCCGTCTTCAATCTGACTGAATCTGCCGGGATAGGAAGGTTTTCGAGATGTTGTTTCGCAAATTATCCATCACGTCCGTCATTGCCTCGATCGCACTCTTCGCGTGCGGAAACAAGATCCCCGTCGAGTCCCCGGCGGGGGCCGGATCCAACGAAAGCGCAACTCAGGCCGCAAAGGCGTCCACGGACGAAATCAGCTCCAAACTGTATGACGAACGCTCCGACAAGTCCCGGTTCGGACACCACGGAGGACGGAGATTATCCATTGACGCGCTGACCGACTCCCTGGGCCTGAGTGACGAACAGGTTTCAGCGCTCGAGGAACTGAACGAATCCTTTGCCGAGAACGTCAAAGCAGCGATCGAAAGTGCCAGGGCATCCGGCGACCGCAAGGGGCTTCGCGTGAAGTTGCGGGAACTGAGAAAGGAATATGAGAAAGACTTCAACGATGTCCTGACGGACGAGCAGCATGCCCGACTCGAAGAAATCAGGGCCAATGCGGCCGTGCGCAGGAAAGACCAGGGGTGGGAAAATACCATCGCCGCGCTCACCGACACCCTGGGCCTGAGCGACGCACAGGTCGCGGACCTCAATGAGTTGTATGAAGACTACCAGGCCGACGTCAAGACCGCGATCGAAAACGCTCAGGAATCGGGGGACCGTTCCGAACTCCGCACCAGTTTGAAGGTATTGAGACAGGCATTCGAAGACGCCTTCAACGACGTCCTGACGGATGAGCAACAGGCCCGACTCGAAGAAATCAGGGCCAACGCGGCCGCCCGCAGGAAAAACCGGGGATGGGAAAATACCATCGCCGCACTGACCGACTCCCTGGGTCTGAGTGACGAACAGGTCGCGGACCTCAACGAATTGTATGAAGACTATCAGGCCGACGTCAAAGCCGCGATCGAAAACGCTCAGGAATCGGGTGACCGTTCGGAACTCAGGGAGAAGCTGCAAGAATTGAGAGAAAATTTCGCGGAGGACTTCACCTCCGTGCTCACCGATGAACAGAAGGAGAAGCTGGACGAGATGAAGTCCGAGGGGCGGAAACGCAAAGGAAAGGGACGCCGGCACGGCCACAAGGGCAGAAAGGGTTAGGATTCCGAGAGTCAATCGGAGCGTCGCACAGTCATATCCAAACGACCCGCCGTCGAATCCACACCGACGGCGGGTTTTCTTCCTTTATTTTCCATTTCCAGTGTCTTCAGATCGCCATTCGCAAACAACCCCAGGCATACATGACGCACTTTGCTCGCGCGCTCGGCTATGGACGACGCGGATTGACCTGTTGGCCCCGATCGGCCGGCTATCTCGCTTCAAAAAAGAACCGGATTGTATCCCCCTCTTTTAAAATGGCATCGAAGAACTCCTGATCCTCCTCGTTCAGTTCTCCCGCAGCCTGAAGCACGAAACGCATGTACTGTTCCCTCGTAAACGTGAGTGTCAAATTGCCGTCGTCCAGGTCGTAGGAACCCTCCATCGTCAGCCCCTCTTCGTCCGTCATCGTCAGGGTGCTGCCGCTGACCGACCACGTGCCGGCGCGGGACAAGGCGCCGTTGCCATCATGATCCGTGAAAGTGCCGTCTGCGTCGAAGCGCCGGGTCGACGACAGGACGCTGTCGCGAAGGCTTGTCTCCAGACTGGACGTGAACTCCCGGACAATGGCGGCGGCAGTCGCGCTATCCACCATCCCCTGTTCGAGGATGGCGGCAGTCAGATTCCTGCTTATCGTCTCAACCATATCCGTTCCAGCGAATTCCCACGAACCGACAATGCCCGGAGACCGAAGCGGGGACGACGCCGTCACGCGCGCCTTCCCGCCAACGTGCAGTTCAACAGTTACCTGGTAACCGCCATTGACCGGAATACTCGACCAGGAACCCTGAACGGCGCCATCGATAGCGGCGCGCGCGCGGTAATATCCGTTCACGTTGTCCGAACCGATTTCGATGCGGGCCTCGCCCTGCGCATCGGTTGCGCCCGACCAGGCGAAATCCGCGGGGCTGCCCGATATCGACCGCGAAAGCTCCACGGTGACACCACTCAACGGCGCTCCGTCCTTCAGCACGGTGACGCTCAGAACGGCCTGACTCATCGTCCCGCCAACCGCCAGCTTGCCCAGCGGCTGCCCCGTGCGCCCCTGCCGCGTTGCAGGGTTCACCACGTCGGACGTCGGGTCCGCTTCCGGTGCAATGGAAGTGGTTACGCGGTCCCCGCCGCAGCCGGATATCACGGCTGCGGCAATCGCCAGACAAGACGCGCTTCGAATTGCGCAAGGCATCGCGAACCTCCTGTTTTGGAGTGTTTCATGAGACGACCGCAGGCATTTCCCGCGGCCATACCAGCCCGTTGAAAAAGTCCATCCGGGCTGCGTCCGGCCCCTATGGCCGAAATACGGCGTTGCGCTCCCTCCCCGAATCCAGGGATTCGCGTCGGTCGCGCGTCTTGTCTTCGGCCACAATGACTCGGCCTCGCCTGCAGAGCGACTTTTTCAACGGACTGAGACGCCCTTCGGCCAACAACCTGTAACCGTGTCGTGACGCAATGAAAGCCGGAAACAGGCAAAGCGGATGCAGCCACGTTCCAAGACTCGCCAGACGGTGATTTGTTTCTGGGCTGGTCCGGTCTTGGCGAAAGTCGCGGCAAACGACAGATGCGCCCGCCAAGTTGCGGGCATTCATCACACGGACGACCGTTCGCGGGAATCGTGAACAAAACACTTGACATATCGAGTGAATCCTGTTATTTAAACGTTTCGGCACCCATCCGTCAATGAATTCCAAATTAATAGCAACTGAGTGGTCGGTCCACAACAAAAAAGGAGATCGGTCGATGGAGGTTAACACCGAGCGGAACAACGGCACCTTGATCGCGAAGGCTGAGGGGCGCGTCGACGGGTCCAATGCCCGAGAGTTCGAGGAGGCGCTCGATTCCGCGATCACCCAGCATGAAGACGGTCAGGCCGTGATCGTGGATTTCGAAGGGCTTTCATATATTAGCAGCGCGGGCCTTCGGGTCATCCTGCTGACCGCCAGAACGCTTCGAAAACAGGACAAGGAATTTGTAGTCTGCTCGCTCTCTGACCCGATCAGGGAAGTCTTTGAAATCAGCGGATTCGACAAGATAATACCGGTTTACGCCTCCAGGTCCGAAGCGATGGCAGCAGTTGGAGGATAGCAACGGGTTGGTCCGGGACTTCTTCACGCAAGCACATTGTGTTCGCTGCGGAAGTACCACGGGTGGAAGCGACATTGTAACCGTACCGGGTTCTCCGGGCGATCACCGGGGCGTCGGCAGAATGGCCGGCGCGACCGCCGTGTTGTCCCCGGGTAGCCGACGGTTCCACCTGAATCTCCCGAGAAACTGAAAGGCCGACCATGATCGAAGACCTGCTGCCGATCGGTTTGCTCATCGTCGTCGCCAAGCTCCTCGAGTGCCTCCTCGACCGCATCGGACTGAGCTCGATTGTCGCCTACACGGCGGCGGGAGTAATCCTCGGCCCCATCGCGGGTATTGTTGAGCCAACCAGCAAGCTTCAGATCTTCCTGGGCATCGGCGTCTTTATCCTCTTCTTCCTCGTCGGCCTCGACGAAATAGACATCCCCGGCTTTGTGGCAACCATCCGGGGGCGTTTTTTTTATGCGGCTATCCTTTCAGTTGCGATCTCGATGGTTGCGGCCATGGTGGTCACGTCGAACCTCTTCGACGTGGATTTCTCTCTCAAACTCCGCTTCAAGGATGCGCTTGCGCTCGCCGGAATCCTTTCGATGTCAAGCCTGGGGCTTGTGGCGAAGGTGCTGGCAGACAAGGGATATCTAAAGGAACCCCTTGGCCTTGAAATCTTCACCACCGTCATCATCGCCGAGATGATCACACTCCTGGTCGTTGGATTCAGCATCGGCGAACATACCATCGGCGCGCACGACCACCTCTGGGGCGGCGCCGTCAGCGTGGTATTCCTGCTTGCGCAGGTCGCGGCTTTCGCGGTTGTGGCGTGGATTCTGTCCGCCAGAGTGATGCCGCCGACAATTCTCTTTCTGAAACGGATCTTCAACGTCCCCGAGCTGTCGTTCGGATTGCTGATGGGCGGCCTGTTTCTGATGGTCGTCGTTGCCGAAGAAATGGGGCTGCACGGGTCCATCGGCGCTTTGCTATTCGGCGCGGCGCTCTCGGGCCTGCCGCGTCAGGTACACAATGACGTTATGCCCGGCATCCGCAGCGCGGCGGAAGGCCTCTTTGTTCCTATCTTCTTTGCGTCGGCCGGCTTGCGGCTCGATTTTTCCTTCCTTTCCCTGCCGGCGGCAACCATTATCGCGGTTCTGACGGTTCCCGCCGTGGGGAAATTCGCCGGCGCATTCATTGGCGCCTACGTGGCTCGACTCGACAAACCCTACGCGCAAGCGACCGGACTGATGGCAAAGGGTGTGGCCGAAATCGCGCTGCTGCTGGTCCTGCTGGAAAACGGCGTCATTGGACAGGACGTGTTCTCGCTGGTCGTGCTCGCGATGTTCGGCTATATCGTGCTGATGCCACAGGCAATTTCATCTGCGGTCAACAGAGCACGCCTGACTCACCGCCCGACGCCGCCGGACGTTGTACCGGCCTCCTTCGCGCGCCGCGCCCTCGACGACATCAGAGCCAGTCACGTTCTGGATCCATCCCGGTCGTATCCCGATGTATCGCTGTCAATCAGGAGATTCGCCGATGAGTGGATCGTACCGGATCAACAGGACTACGTCGTGGTTGACAACGGCGCCGTTGCGGGGACCGTTTCGCCGGCACGGCTGACGTCTGTACCGACGGGGTCCTGGGCGGACACGCCGCTCCAGCGTGTGCTCCGACCCGACCCGCCCCACGTCGAACCCGACGAGCCCATTGTAGACGTTCTTCAAAAGCTGTCACGCCACTCCATGTCGGTGATACCGGTCCGGGACAAGGACTCACACGATTTCCTCGGCACCATAACCAGTCACGACGTCGTCGACCTTGTCCTTCTTATGGATGAAATCGCCGACGAGTTGAAGGAGATGGAAAAACAAAGGGCGAATTGACCCCGTACCGGACTATTCGTATCACGATGGACCGCGAACGAAACGGGGACCGGATAAAACCCGTTCACGCATGTCCGCAGGATTCGGAAATTCAGCAAACCATCCTATCCCTGGACAATTCGAAATGTCAGCACTCCCGTACAAAATTCTGGTAGTGGACGACGAACCCGACCTCGAACCGCTCATGCTGCAGCGAATGCGGCGTCCGATCCGCCGGGGCCGTTACGCGTTCGTATTTGCGCAAAACGGGATCGAGGCTCTCGAACGGTTGAACCAGGACAACACCATCGATATGGTGCTGTCCGACATCAACATGCCCAAGATGGACGGCCTCACGCTGCTCGAGCAGATACCCAAAGTGGACCCGAATATCCGTTCCGTGATTATCTCTGCGTACGGCGACATGAAGAACATCCGGATCGCAATGAACCGCGGCGCGTTCGATTTCGTCACCAAGCCCATTGACTTCTCGGACCTTCAGGTCACGATCGATCGAACCATGCGCCATCTGATCGAGTGGCGGGAAGCGCTCGAATCACGCGACAAGCTGATTGCACTGCAGAACGAACTCGACGTGGCCAGCAAGATGCAGCAATCGATTCTTCCAACCCGGTTTCCCGAGTATCCGGCCTATCAGGCATACGGAAGCATGGAACCCGCCCGTAACGTCGGCGGCGACTTCTTCGACATCATCCGGCTCGAAGACGGTCGTATCGGCATTGCGATCGCCGACGTTTCGGACAAAGGCGTTCCAGCAGCCCTCTTCATGATGTCGAGCCGGACGGTGTTGCGGGGCGCGGCAATCGGAACCACAAATCCCGGTGAGGTATTGTTCGAAGTCAACAATTCGCTCTACGAGAACAATGAAGCCGCGATGTTTGTCACCGTCTTCTACGCGGTATTCGATCCCGCGAACCGGCAGTTCACGTACGCCAACGGCGGCCACAATTCTCCGCTCATCGTCAACGCGAACGGTGAAGCGACCCTGCTGCCCCTGACGGGCGGAGTCGCCCTCGCAATGATGCCGGACATCGAATACGGATACAATTCGGTCACACTGGCGCCGGGCGATACGGTTATACTTTACACCGACGGCGTGACGGAAGCCATTGACAGCGCGGAGGTAGAATTCGGCGTCAAGCGCCTGCAGGACGTTTTCTCGGGCGCGCCTCCGCAGGACGCCCGGGAAGCCAACGGCGCGGTCTTTGATGCCGTGAATGACTTCGTGGGGGACACTCCCCAGTTCGACGACATAACCTGCGTTACGTTTCGGTACAGGGGGGAAGAGACGTGAGTGCGAGACAATCCTTTCGTATTGGCGCGGATCTCGACGAATTGCGACGGGTCGCCGAAGCAGCCGAGGAACTGGGGCTGCAGGAAGACTGGTCCCCGGCCATGGTGCACCAGGTAGATCTCGCCATTGAAGAACTTGGAAACAACATCGTCCGACACGGGCTCGCCGGCGGCCCGGGCGAGATAGAGATTACATTGACCTCGGACGCCAAAACGATCAAGATTGAGATTTCGGACGACGGCCAACCCTTCAATCCGCTTAAGGACGCGCCGAAACCCGATCTGGAAGCCGCGCTTGAGGATCGACCCATCGGCGGACTCGGCATTCACCTGGTACTTACGATGATGGATGAGATGCACTACCGGCGAGAGAACGAAAGGAATCACCTGACACTGGTGAAGCGGAGGGCCGGATGAGATTCGCGCTCCGCACGTCGACGAGGTTTTTTGTCGCTTGGGTCGCGCTGGCGCCCGCCATTGAGGCCGGCGGGTTGGAAACGGGAGTCTCGGACACGAGCATCGTTTTCGGCCAGTCCGCCGCCTTCACAGGGCCCGCGGCGCAACTCGGCGCCGACATGAAACGCGGTATTGAAGCGGCATTTCACGAGATCAACCGGCGCGGCGGTGTCCACAACCGACGGTTGGAGCTCGTTTCTCGCGATGACGCATACGAGCCGGAAGCCGCCATTGCAAACACCCGTTACCTCATCAACGAAGCACAGGTGTTCGCGCTCATTGGCGCCGTAGGCACGCCCACGTCCCGTTCAGCCACCCCGGTCGCTGCAGAAGCAAATATTCCATATATCGCGCCGTTTACGGGTGCGGCGTTTCTCCGCGAAGCCAAATGGAACAACGTGATTAACCTGAGGGCGTCGTACAACCAGGAGACGGAAGAAATGGTGGCGCGCCTGACAGGCGACCTTGGTGTCAGGCGCATCGCCGTCCTGTACCAGGACGATTCCTTCGGAAGGGCCGGATACCACGGCGCGCGTCGCGCACTCGAACGGCGAGGTATGGAGGCCGTGGCCGTGGGGTTGTATCCGCGCAATACAACGGCAGTGAAAACGGCATTGCTCGACTTGCGCATGGCGTCTCCCGAGGCGGTGATTCTGATTGGCGCGTATGGTCCGGTTGCCACGTTTATCGCATGGGCGCGGCACATCGGTTGGGACCCTGTTTTCATTACCATTTCATTCGTGGGCAGCAATGCGCTCGCCAGGCAGTTGGGCCCCGAGGGAGCGGGAGTCTACGTCACCCAGGTCGTGCCGTTTCCTGCCGACGACTTCTTCCCTGTCGCATCGGCCTATCGCCGGGCGCTCGCAACCTCCGAGCCCGGTGCGGCTCCAGGGTTCGTCTCCTTCGAAGGGTACCTGGCCGGTCGCCTCGCCATCGCCGCTCTCCAGCGCTGTGGCCAGGACGTAAGGCGGGCCACCTTTCTCAACAGCCTTCGCAGTACCAGAATTGTCGATATCGACGGATTTGAACTGCGATACGGCAGCCAGGACAACCAGGGGTCGGATGCCGTTTTCCTGACCATGATCGGTCGTGACGGACGCTACTATCCAATCGAAAAGCTCCAGGAAGCGGCGCCGTGATCCGTACACTGAAACAGCTTCTCAAAGGCCGCTTCCGCATCGCCACGCAACTCTATCTGGGAATCGGCGGCGCGGTTGCCATCACCATGGTCGCGAGCCTGGTCGGATGGTTCTCATTTGACCTCGTCGGCGATATCCAGAACCGCGTGAACGAGGGCAGCGTCCCGGAAATGGCCGCCGCGTTTGGCGTCGCCCAGCAGAGCGGCACCCTGGTCGCCGCGGCGCCCCGTTTGACCTCGGCCGCTACGGTGGCTGACTTCGTTCGAGTCAAGGCGGACATTGCCACAGAGCGCAGGGCCTTTGAATCACAGTTGGCAGCCCTGGTACAAGGGGACACCCGGAAGGAAGACGAGGAGCGATTCCGCCGAATACACAGCTATGCCGCCGCGCTGATGTCCAACATCGACGCGATTGAGCGGGAGGTCGCCGAGCTGTTCGAGGTCAACTCGCGAAGCGAAGAACTGCGTGCGGAACTGTCCAATCTTCGGTCGAAATTGTCCGGCATGCTCATTCCGGCCATCGACGACCAGTTGTTCTACGCGATGACAGGCTACCGCACAATCGGCCAGCCGCCCGCGTCCCGCGAGCGGCATTTTTCGGACGAAGAATTCGATCGGTACCGCCACCTCGCCGATTTAAAAGCCGATGCCACCATCGCGACACAGCTGCTTTCAAGTTCATTCAACCTTTCGGACGCACTCCTGTTGGAGCCGTTGCGCGAACGCTTTGAGGCCGCTGCCGGGCGCATCGAACGCAGCCTGTCGGCACTGGGTACATCTCCATGGCGCGACCAGATCGCACCGCACCTGAACTGGCTCTTTGAACTGGGACTGGGCGAACAGGGCGGGTTTGACCTTATCGTTCGTGAGTTCGAGCTGACCGACCGGCAGCGCAACCTCCTGCAGGACAACCTGAGTCTTGAAATCAAGCTCGGCGCGGAAGTCGAGGGTCTCGTCAGCGCCGCCCGCGAACGCACACGCGAGGCCACGCTGGCATCCACACGGGCCATTGGAACCGGTCGCAGCGTACTGCTGGGGCTGAACGTGGTCAGTATCACCGGCGCCCTGCTGATCGCGTGGCTCTTCGTCGGCCGCGTGCTATTGCGACGGCTCGGACGGCTGTCGAACAGAATGCAGGGGATGGCCGATGGCGACCTGGAAGCCAAAGTCGATATCAGCGGAAACGACGAAGTCGCGGATATGGCGGCGGCACTGGAGGTATTCCGGCGGCATGCCCTCGAAGTCCAGCGCCTGAACCTCGTGGAAAAACTCGCAGAGGAGTTGCGTGAGAAGAACGAACAGCTGGAAGCCGTGCTGGAGGACCTCCGGAAGGCGCAGGACCAGATCGTAATGCGCGAAAAGCTGGCGGCGCTCGGCGAACTTACAGCCGGGGTGGCGCACGAAATCAAGAACCCGCTGAACTTTGTCAAGAATTTCTCCGAGGTCTCGCAGGAACTTCTGGAGGAACTTGGAGAGGAACTCCAGGACACACTCAGCGAAGAAGGCGGTGAACTTGACGAAGAGGGGCGCGAACTCGTCCAGGAAATATGCCAGGATCTCAACGACAACCTCGCGCGCATCCGGGAACACGGCGAGCGGGCCAACCGGATCGTACAGGACATGCTTTCAATGGGTCGGGGTTCGGCTCAGCGACAGGCCACCAACATCAACAACCTGCTCGACGAGCACGCCCGGCTCGCCTACCATAGCGCCAGAGCGAGCGACACCGAATTCCAACTCGATATCAAACAGGATCTGGACCCTTCCGTTGGTGACGTCGAGGTCGTCCCTCAGGATCTGGGCCGCGTATTCCTGAACATGGTAAGCAACGCCTGCCATGCAACCGACGAGAGACGACGCGGCGTCGAACAGTCGGAAGACAACAAGGATTCTTACATGCCCACATTGTGGTTGACGACCCGACGTGACCCGGAACATCTGGTCGTGAGAATCCGGGACAATGGCACCGGAATGCCGCCGCAGGTCGTAGAAAAGATCTTCAACCCGTTTTTCACCACGAAACCGACAGACCAGGGCACCGGGCTCGGTCTTGCACTCTCCAATGACATCGTGCGCGAGCATGGAGGCAGCATCCGGGTCGAAACCGAGCCCGGCGAATATACGGAGATGATTGTAGAGATTCCCCTGGAAGCGCCCGCGTTGGTGGCGGAGGAGACCACCGTTGAGGATTCATCCTGAACGGATAGGGCGCTCGATCCAACCGGCGGTCCTGCAGGTGGTCAGGGACGGCAGTTTCGAAACGCTGGGGAGTTGACCGCACGTCGCGGCGGCGCAGAACCCGGCGAAGATGCCCTTCGATACCGACAACAAACATTGAAACCCGGGATGTTCAGGCTGTCGCCATGAATTTCGACACGTACGCTATGGATCGGGAGTTTTACGACGAGATGTTTCTTCCGGACGGCAGTCCCAGGGAGCACTGCCGCCCGCTTTTCGAAGCGCTGAGCGATCTCTCCAGGGAAGAACTTTCGAGCATCCAGGACCGGGTAACGCGTTCTTTTTCCAACGAGGGGATCACGTTTACCGTTTACGGCGACGAGGAAGCCACGGAACGCATCATCCCGGTCGACTGCGTGCCGAGGGTCCTATCGGGCGCCGAATGGGGTCAACTCGTTAACGGACTCACCCAGCGCCTCGCCGCCCTCAATCGCTTTCTCCAGGACATATATAACGAGGCACGCATCATAGAAGACGGCGTTATCCCGGTGGATATGGTTAAGGGTTGTCCGCAGTACCGCGTGGAAATGCGCGGCGTTTCTCCACCCCATAGCGCCTGGGTTTCGATCTGTGGGACCGACCTCGTTCGCACCAACGACGGCTTTCTGGTCCTTGAAGACAACCTGCGCGTCCCCTCGGGTGTTTCGTATATGGTAGCGAATCGTAAGGCGGTGAAGGCAAGTCTGCGCCGCCTCTACAGACGTTCCCGCGTACAGGACGTGGAACATTATGGCAGGCTGCTGCGCGAGATTCTCGTCGATCTCGCTCCGGGCGGGCGGTCCGAACCCTGCATCGTGCTGCTGACGCCCGGCGTTTACAATTCGGCTTTCTACGAGCACATGTTTCTTGCCCGCGAGATTGGCGCTGCGCTTGTCGAGGGGCGTGACCTCCTCGTCAACGACGGCTTTGTCTACATGCGCACGACCACCGGCCTCCGGCGGGTGGACGTGGTCTACAGGCGCGTCGACGACGACTTTCTCGATCCCCTCGCCTTTCGCGCGGATTCCCTTCTTGGCGTGCCCGGCTTGCTCCACGCCTACAAACTTGGCAACGTGACCCTTGTGAACGCGCCGGGCACGGGTGTGGCCGACGACAAGAGCGTCTATGCCTACGTTCCGGACATTATACGTTACTACCTGGGAGAAGAGCCCTTACTGGCCAGCGTCGAGACGTACCTGTGCCGCCATCCGGAACAGCTTGAATACACGCTTGATAACCTTGAGAACCTGGTTGTAAAGCGGGTTGGCGAGTCAGGGGGTTACGGCATGCTGATCGGGCCCCACGCCACGCCGGAAGAACGCGAGGATTACGCCAGGGAGTTGCGCGCCGACCCCGCCGACTTTATCTCCCAGCCGGTTCTGTCGCTTTCCCGCTCGCCGTGCCTGGTGGACGGCCGGTTCGAACCGCGGCACGTCGACCTGCGTCCATTTGTGCTCCACGGCCGGGAGACGCGCATCGTTCCCGGCGCATTCTGCCGGGTTGCCCTGCGTCGGGGCAGCCTTGTCGTGAACTCAAGCCAGGGGGGCGGCGGGAAGGATCTCTGGGTCCTGGAAAACTGAGAAGACTGATTCCGAAGACGTTGGGAAGGCAAACCACGTATTCCGCCGTTGTGGCGAAACCACGAAAGGAGAGGGTATGAGAAGTTCCACGAAAGTTCCATTTTACAAACGTGTCGGCGGTTCTCTGGGAAGAAACGTCCTGCTGCTGATTGGCTGTCTGCTGTGCGGGAGCACCGCCGCATACGCGGCGGTCGACCAGGAGACCATGTTCGTCTTCAACACCTTCGCGTTTCTGATCTGGGGCGCGCTCATTATGTGGATGTGCGCCGGTTTCACGATGCTGGAGTCCGGATCGGTACGCACCAAGAACGCCTCCATGATCTGTATGAAGAATATCGGCCTGTACTCCATCGCCGGGCTCGCCTATTACTTCCTCGGTTACAACCTTATGTATACCGACGTCGGTAAGTTCATCGGCTCATTTTCACTCCTCTACGGCCCATCTACCGCCGACGTCGCGCTCGTGGGCGGACAGGAAACGGCGAAGGCCAAGGTGATCGCGAACAAGTATTCCACCATGTCCGACTGGTTCTTCCAGATGGTATTTGTAGCAACGGCCGCATCGATCGTCTCCGGCGCATTGGCAGAGCGGGTCAAGATGTGGTCCTTCTTCCTATTCACTCTGGCTCTGACGGCCGTCATCTACCCCGTGGTGGGCGCCTGGACCTGGGGAGGCGGGTGGCTGAGCGCAATGGGATTCAAGGACTTCGCCGGTTCGACCATCGTTCACAGCACCGGTGGCTGGGCGGCGCTTGCGGGGGCCCTGGTTGTCGGCCCGCGACTGGGTAAATTCAGAAAGGACGGCACTGTCAAGGCGACGCCGCCGTCCAATATCCTGGCGGTGACTCTGGGCGTATTCATCCTGTGGTTCGGCTGGCTCGGATTTAACGGCGGGTCGCAACTCGCGTTGGGCAGCGCCGCCGACGCGGTGGCAATGAGCCATGTGCTGGTCAACACGAATCTGGCGGCCGCGGCCGGCGTGGTCGTTGCCCTCATCATATCGAGACCGATCCTGGGCCGCATGGACCTGTTCGCCAGCCTGAACGGAGCCATTGCCGGCCTGGTCGCCATTACCGCAGGCCCCGACATCGTCCAGCACTACTGGGCCGTCGTTATCGGCGGCGTTGGCGCCATCGTCTGTACGGCCGGTATCCGGCTGCTGGAGAAGTTGAGAATCGACGACGTCGTCGGCGCGGTACCTGCCCACCTGTTCGCGGGTGTCTGGGGAACGCTTGCGGTCTGCATCGCCGCGGGCGGCAACTTCGGCGTTCAACTTCTGGGTTGCGTCGCGGTCGGCGTGTTCGTCTTCTCGGTTTCTTGGGTGCTGTGGCGTCTGCTGGCAGCGACCCTGAGTGTCCGCGTGTCCGACAAAGTCGAACGGCTGGGCCAGGACGTCGGGGAACTCGGAATGGAAGCGTATCCCGAGTTCGTGCTTACACCCGAAGAGGCAGATGAGGACTGATGACGACGAATCCTGGAAACCCCAGGCTTCTGGCCCGTAGCGCGCAGGGCCTCTATTGGATGGGCCGCTACCTGGAACGGGCGGAGCATCTCTGCCGCCTGCTGCGATTTCAGGCCGAAGCGCTGGTGGATCGGCCAATCCGGGAGATTTATTTCGGATGGAGTCGAATCTACATGAGCCTGAACCGGCGGCCTCCCGGCGGCAGCATCACTATGGTGGGAAACGACGACTTCACGCTGGCGGATTCCTACACACTGGCCGACGATCTCACGTTCGAACGCGCAAATCCCGACTCCGTCTGGAACTGTTTCTCGCTCGGCCGCGAGAACGCGCGGCAGATGCGTCACTGCATCAGCGGGGAAATGTGGACTTGCCTGAACCTCGCGTATCTGCGACTCCGGAAACTGAGCACTCCGGATATCTGGACGCCCTCTCCCGAGAGCTTTTATGCCACAACTGCAGGTGACATCAACACGTTTGCCGGCGTGGCGGAAGCAACGATGTATCGCGACGAGGGATGGCACTTTCTGCGGCTGGGGAAGCATATCGAGCGCGCCCAGTGTTCGGCTTCGTTGTTTCTCTCCCAGCTCTCAGTGGACAAACTGATGGACGAGTCCTCCGACGCGGACTGGATGAATCTCCTGCACGTCAGCCAGGCGTTTGATGCGTACAGCCGGAATTATAGCGTCGACGTCCAGCCACGTCGGGTCCTCGACCTCCTCGTTACCGACCCTTTGCTGCACGGCTCTCTCTGCTACTCGCTCGATGCGGTGGCCGCGGAACTCGACGCCATCGGTCCGGGTTCCGGCGAGCAGTCCAGCGCAACAGCCCTGCGCATGGCCCGGCGTATGTGCGCGCTGATCCATTACGACTGGCCCGACCGGGAAGACAGGGAGGCCCTCCTGGGAAACATCATGGGTTACTGCCGGGAACTGCACGATCTTGTTAGCGCCGCCTATATCGATTACGCCGTTGTCGATTGACTCCCGGGTGTACAGATACCGTGTCCCGATCCGTCCAGTACGAAATCAGGCACGTCTCAAGCTACCTGTACGCATTCCCCGCGCGTGAGTGCGTGATGATGCTTTGCCTGAAACCCCTCGACAACGGGGGGCAGCGCGTCGTCCATTTTGAAATCGAAACGAAACCCCAGGGCGCCCTGAGCGCTGAAAAGGACCCCTTCGGCAACACGCGGCACGTTCTCAACGTCCACGCGAAACACGCAGCGCTGGAGATTGCAGCTCAATCCACCGTAAGACCGGCACGCTCCAGACCGCTGCCACCCGGACTGGGCGCCGATGCGTGGAAGGAGATCGACGCCCGGAGGGACTCGTTTCTTCACTGGGACTTTACGCAGCCAAGCGCGATGGCGACGCCGTCCCGCGCGCTCGCCGATTTCACGAGAAAAAATGGCATCGCGCGCGGGAACGACCCACTCGCGGACCTGACCCGGCTGTCCGAAACGTTGCACAATGCGTTTCAATATACACCGGGAAGCACGTCAGCCGCGTCATCGATTGACGAAATCCTGAGCACGGGCCAGGGAGTCTGCCAGGACTACGCCCACGTCATGATCGCGGTTGCCCGCTCCTGGGGCGTTCCCGCGCGTTACGTCTCGGGCTATCTCTACGTTTCCGGGTCTCCCGAAGGCCGGGCCTGGAGTAACGCCACGCACGCATGGGTGGAGTGTCTGCTGCCGAGACTCGGCTGGGTGGGCTTCGACCCCACCAACCGAAGCGTCGTCGACGAACGACACGTCCGGATCGCGACGGGGCGCGATTATCTGGATGTCTCTCCTACCCGGGGCGTCCGGCAGGGCGGCGGTGAGACGCAGCTGGAAGTCAACGTCCGGATGCGTCCCCGGACCAACCATTAATTCCGGCCTTGACAGGTTTCTTTTTCCCCTTTATCTTCTACGACAGATCCGCGCGGGGTGCCGAACGGCTGAGATCATACCCTTGGAACCTGATCTGGATTATGCCAGCGTAGGGAAGCGGAACAAAGGTCTTGTAACCAACAAAAGAGGCCGTTCCTTCCAATGGGACGGTCCTTTGTGTTTATGCGCGCCACGACCCTTCAATACGGGTGGATTTGACCAACGCCGACCGGCGCTTTTGCAGCCGCCTGCCTTGCCTGCGGTAGCAGGCAGGCGCGAAGCCCGCTGGGAATATTAAGACAGCTTCAAAAGGAGATTGGGCGATGAACAGTCCTTCGGACAACGGCAACGCATTCGCGAATTCCGAAAAAGTCTATATCAGGGGTCGAGACAACGTACAGGTGCCCGCCCGCAAGATTCATCTCGACAACGGCGAACCGCCGGTGTACGTCTACGACACCAGCGGCCCTCAGGGCCACGACGTGCTCGAAGGTCTCCCGGCTCTCCGCCGCCCCTGGATTGAGGATCGAGGCGGTGTTGACGAGGTTTCGCCTTCGCATGTCCCGGAAAATCCGGCGGCGCCGGAAATTCCGGTCGGACTGAAACGCGAAACCGTTCTGCGGGGCAGCGACAACGTCACGCAGATGCACTACGCCAGGCGCGGCATCGTCACCGAGGAAATGGAATTCATCGCCATCCGAGAAAACGTCGAACCCGAATACGTGCGGTCTGAAGTCGCGCGTGGCAGAGCGATCATTCCGGCGAATATCAACCACCCTGAAGTCGAACCGATGATCATCGGGCGCAACTTCCTGGTTAAGATCAACGCCAACATCGGCAATTCGGTGGTCACGTCGTCAATCGAAGAGGAAGTCGAGAAACTCCGCTGGGCGGTAAAGTGGGGCGCCGATACGACCATGGACCTTTCCACCGGCAGCGACATCCACGAAACCCGGGAGTGGATTATCCGGAACTCCCCGGTGCCTATCGGCACGGTTCCCGTCTATCAGGCTCTTGAGAAGGTGGGCGGCGTTGCGGAAGACCTGGATTTCGACGTCTTCATGGAAACGCTTGTCGAACAGGCCGAACAGGGCGTGGACTACTTCACCATCCACGCCGGGGTCCTCCTCCGCTACGTCCCGCTCACCGCACAGAGGGTGACGGGCATCGTCTCACGCGGCGGATCCATTATGGCAAAGTGGTGTCTCGCGCACCACAAGGAAAATTTCCTCTACACCCACTTCCGCGACATCTGCGAACTCATGAAACGCTACGACATTTCGTTCTCACTGGGAGACGGTCTCCGGCCCGGCGCAATTGCCGACGCCAACGACGCGCCGCAGTTCGCCGAACTGGAAACCCAGGGGGAACTAACGAGGATCGCATGGGAGTACGACGTGCAGGTCATGAACGAAGGTCCCGGACACATCCCGATGCATCTCATCAAGGAGAACGTCGACAAGCAGATGGAACTGTGTCACGAGGCGCCGTTCTATACCCTTGGCCCTCTCACGACCGACGTCGCGCCCGGATACGACCACATCACCTCCGCCATCGGCGCGGCCATGATCGGCTGGTATGGTACAGCCATGCTCTGCTACGTCACGCCCAAGGAACACCTGGGTCTACCCAACCGGCAGGACGTCAAAGACGGCGTTATCGCGTACAAGATCGCGGCCCACGCCGCCGACCTGGCCAAGGGCCACCCTGGCGCGCAGGCCTGGGACGACGCCATATCCAAGGCCCGCTTCGAATTCCGGTGGGAGGACCAGTTCAATCTCTCGCTGGATCCCGATACGGCCCGCAAGTTCCACGACGAGACCCTGCCCGCTGCCGGCGCCAAAGTCGCCCACTTCTGCAGTATGTGCGGCCCCCAGTTCTGCAGCATGAAAATCACCCAGGACGTTCGCGACTATGCCGCACAAAAGGGACTGGGCGTGGATGAAGCCCTGGACGCCGGATTGGAGGAAAAAGCGGAAGAGTTCAGGCGGAAGGGTACTGAGATCTACCAGAAAGCCTGATACGCGGCCGCGTTGTACCCTTCGAACGGTCACCGGGCGATTGCGGTTGATTCGCAACTCGCGGGTGGCCGTTCGAGTTTCTCGGAAGTACGCTGTCAGGTAGTCTTCCCACGTCGATCAGTTCAGTGCTTCCTCCGCGGACACCCGTCGTTGCCTGGCTTCTCTGGCATCGGCCGGTTCGACGTGGGGCGCATCCTCGCCGGCTGCGACCATGCGCCGGATCAAGCGCTTTCTCATGATCCGCGCAACCTCCTGGTGGGACGTCATCCCGATCAGGTTGCACAACTCATAGGGGTCCGCCTCCAGGTCGTACAGATATTGTTCCACGTACCGGTCCGACCCCGAGTGTTGGCCACCGTGGCATTCCGGCGCGTCCACACCGTACTTCCACCGACGGGTGCGCACTGCCCGTCCCACCTGGGCCTCGCTGATCTGCACAAACGTCTCCTCTGGCCATCCGTCGCTGTTCCCAACCGTCAGCGGCAGGATTGACCGGCCCTGCATCTCTGCAGGCGCCGCGACCCCCGCCGCATCCAGCAGCGTGGGCGTCAGATCGACCGTACTCACCAGATCGCGCACCTGACCCCCGCCGTCGAATCCCGGTCCCTGGAACGCGGTTGGCACACGAATCGAGCTCTCGTGGCAGGACCGCTTGTACTCGGCATTCCGCGTTTTGAAGTGGCAACCGTGGTCGGACGTAAACAACACGACCGTCCGTTCCGTCAGGCCCATACTCTTCAGCGCGTCCAGCATCCTGCCAAGCGCCTCATCCAACCGCTTCACCATTCCGTAATAGCCGCCCAGATGGCGATGGGCGGACCCTCCCAGCGCCGCAAGATCCGGTGGGACCCACCCGCCGGTATACCGTTCACGGTACCCGTCCGGCGGCGGATAGTCGTCGATATGGTTCTGGTGATGAGGCTCGATAGTTGACACGAAAAGAAAAAACGGCTGTTCCCGGTTCCCGTTAATGTACCGGATGGCTGCATCCGTTACGGCATCGACCCTGTATCCCGGCAATTCAACCGGGGCGCCCTCGTTGTCGTACATCACCGTCCGGTATGCCTCGGACGTAGACTCCAGGGTGTTCGACGCCAACCAGTACTCGTAGCCTCCACGCCCCTCTGGAGGCACCGGTCCGGTCGATCCGCGTCCGTTCAGATGCCACTTGCCGATGTAAGCCGTTCGGTAGCCCGCGTCTCCGAAATGGTGCGCCAGGGTCCGACGGTCCGGCGGGAGAGGAATCCCGTTGCGAAAGCAACCCGTCGTGGTGGCATACAACCCGGTCTGCAGGCAGGCGCGCGCGGGACCACATACGGGCTGGCAGGTGAATGAGTTGAATGCATGGGTGCCCCGTTGCGCCATCCGGTCGAAATTGGGCGTCAGGTCCATAGGATTCCCATGAACCCCTGTTGTATCCCACCGCTGTTGGTCCGTAAAGAAGACAACGACGTTCGGCTTCTTTGAAATGCTTTCAACCATGACGACCTCCATCTCTGTGATTTTTCAGTCCGCCAGGGGCATGATCCCGTTACTTTACGCGCTGCAGACGTTTTTCGGCAAACCGACCCGTCATGACGTTAAACCCTGCGCCTTACTCCTTCACTAGCCCGTCTCGTCGCTTCAATTCGTGATACACGTACCCGTCGTTTGTGCGGGTTCGATCGCGCCCCTTTCAATCGCACTGCAAAAGGGCGTGACAGAATGCGCCGGCGGGGATATCTTATGGCGTCCGTAGACGCCGACCCGCCCCCCTCATACGTTGCCCGGAGACGGTTCGATGGATAATCTGTCGATGCGCGAACTGCTCGTCAAGGCCGACCGGTATCTTGCAGGCGGCTGTCTGGGCAGCTTTCGGATGCCGGATGAAGTCGCAACCGTCATCCAGCGCGGAAGCGGATGCCGCATCTATGACGTCGAAGGTCGTGAATATATCGACTACATCCTCGGCTCCGGCCCGCTGATTCTGGGTCACGCCCACCCCGCCGTGGTGGAGGCCGTCCAGCGCCAGGTTGCGCTGGGGTCGACCTTCTACGCGCTCAATGAACCCGCCATCCGCCTCGCCGAACGCATTGTCGACGCCTCGCCCTGCGGGGAGTCGATCCGCTTCACCTCTTCGGGCACCGAAGGGACATTTTCCGCCCTCCGAATGGCGCGGGCATACACCGGCCGGGAGAAAGTCCTCAAATTCGAGGGCGGCTGGCACGGCGCGCACGACTATGCCCAGCAGAGTACGACACCGACGCGCCCCACGGACGGGCCGCTGCCCATCCCGGACTCCCAGGGCATTCCCAGGGCCGTCGGCCAATCCGTCCTGGTTGCCTCCTTTAACGATACCGCCGCTGCCGTAGAACTCATCGACTCGTACGCGGACGACCTGGCGGCCGTTATCGTCGAACCCTTTCAGCGCGCCCTCCGGCCGGCGCCAGGCTTTCTGGAATCCATCCGGAAAGCCGCAAGCGCCCGCGGCGTCGTCCTCGTTTTCGACGAAGTCGTCACCGGCTTTCGCATCGCCTGGGGCGGCGCACAGGAGCGCTACGGCGTCCTGCCCGACGTTGCCGTCTACGGAAAGACGATCAGCGGAGGGTACCCGATGGCCGCCGTCTGCGGGCGGGCGGACGTACTGGCGTGCGCCGACCCACGTCGGAAGGGGGCCGCGCCGTATACCTTTGTGAGTGGAACGACGAACGGGAATCCCGTCTCTGCCGCCGCCGGCCTGGCGACGTTGGACGTCTTGGAAACCCAGGGCGTCTATACAAGGCTCTATGACGTCCCTTCCCGCCTGAGGCGCGGCCTCGAAGCCCTCGGCGCGGAATTCGGGCTGCCGCTTCAAATCCTGGGCGAAGGGCCGGTACTGCAACCCTATTTTGCTGACGGAGAAATTCGAAACTACGCCGACACCCTCAAGGCCGATGCCGCCGCCGCTCGAAAACTGGGCATTGAAATGATGAAGCGCGGCATCTTCTTCAATCCGGGCGGCAAACTCTACTTTTCTCTGGCCCATACCGAAGCCGACGTCGACCGGACACTAGAGGTCGCTCGAGCAGCACTCAAACAGATTGAAGTCAACCTGTAATATCGGCCGATAACAATACGGCGCGGCACATGCCGGCGTATTTCTGAAACAACCATTTTAGCGTTGTCGCCCTTCACTGTGGACCCATCCCAATATATGGACGTTTTCCTGAAAAAAACCACCGTTGTCGGCGCCGGTCTGATGGGCGGTCAGATTGCCCTCGTTCTGGCACTGGGAAGCAGAGAGACCTGGCTGATCAGCCGACGGAAGGAAAGCCTGGCCAGTGCGCGAAGAAATATTGAACGGTACGTACAGGATCTCGAACGCCACAACCGGCTTCGAGGCGACTCGCCCGACGCCGTGTTGAACCGCATACACACCACCACCGATCTGGAGGTCGCCGTTGGTGAATCCTCCTTTGTCGTGGAATCCATCACGGAAGACCTGACGTCCAAACAGGCGCTCTTTCACCGGCTGGACGCCCTCGCGGCAAACGATGCACCCCTTGTCAGCAATACCTCCGGCCTGCCCATTACCAGCCTGGCGGAAAAAGCCCGGCACAGAGACCGCATTGCCGGCTCCCATTTCGTCCAGCCGGCCCACGTCGTGCCCGTTGCCGAAATCGTCCGCGGGGAGAAGACTTCGAACGAAATCATGGGTCGTATCGCAGGAATCTGGCAGCGGCTGGGCTACATGCCGCTTCGCGTGAACAAAGACGTGCCAGGATTCCTCGTCAACCGGCTTCAACATGCCCTTATCCGTGAGGCCGTCGACCTGCTGGCTTCCGGCGTCGCCTCCGCCGAGGACATCGACGCCGCCTTCCGACTGGGACTGGCGCCAAGATTCACCACCGCAGGCCCGCTGGAACAGCGCGACATCAACGGACTGACCATGCACGTCCGCGTAGCCTCGCATCTCTGGCAGACCCTGGGAGGATGGGAGCAGCCCCTGGCCTACCTCCAGGCGCTGGTCGGGAAGGGAGCGACCGGGCTGGAGTCCGGAAACGGCTATTACAACTGGTCGGGAAGAGAGCCGCAAACGGTCCGCGCCGAAAAGGACGAGCAACTCCTGCGCCGGACCGCCGAGGTGATGGCGGACTGGGAGGAGGAACAGGCGACGCGCGGAAAGGGGCAGTAAACCCGGGATTCACGTTAGATCAAAGGACGTATGTCGTCGTTTCAGGAGGCACGATGGGCGCCAAACGATACGTGATGTCGGCGGAAGAGCGATATTTCTTCGACCTGAACGGATATCTTGTTGTGCGCAACGCGCTCACGGCGGAAGAGGTTGCCGAATGCAATGCGGCCGTGGATCACTTCGCTGAACTCGTCTCCACCCGTTCCGTCGACACCGGCGGCCTCGCCGGCGGGTCGTCCGTCCTGAAGGGCACACAGGGGCGAAAGGAGCTCACCGGGATGCTGGGCTGGCCGGCGCCGTACAGGGCGCCGTTCCGCCGGCTGCTCATCCATCCCGTTGTCGTTTCTCGTTTAAATGAAATGTCGGGCAAGGGTTTCCGACTGGACCACGGCCCCCTGCTCATCGGCGCGGAAGCCGGCGCGGAGGGGCACCGGTTGCACGGCGCGGGCGAGCCCTTCAGTCAATCCGTGTGGTACCACCAGCAGAACGGCAGGATGTACTGCCGTGGCGTCACGGTGGCCTGGCAACTGGCGGACGTTCACAAGGGTGACGGGGGCTTCTGCATCGTGCCCGGCAGCCACAAGACGCGCGAACCCACCCCGGCGGGCGTACGTTCCGTGGACGACCCCATGGACCTGGTTGTACAGCCAGTGATGACCGCCGGCGACGTCCTGTTCTTCGCAGAAACGGCTACGCACGGCGCCCTGCCATGGAAGGGCGGACACGAACGCCGCTCGGTACTCTATAAATACGCGTCGCGAGCCGCCGCGCGCGCGACCGGGCGCCACTTTACGCCTGAAACCCGCTGGGGAACCTGGGTGCGAGACCTTACACCTGAACAGAAAGCTGTCCTTTACGGTCCCGGCGTCCACACCGGTAGGAACTTTCCAAGGCTGGATTCCGACGGCGAGAAGACCCGGGTCGTCTGAGAAAACGTGACAAACGGCGCACACAGTATGCGATCGGAGTACGTCATGAACGCAAAGGAACGCTACCTGTGGGATCTTACGGGCTACCTGATTGCACGCGAGGTTCTTTCGTCCGGGGAACTCGCAGCCGCGAACGAAGCCGTCGACAGGCAGCGGGACCGGATGCAGGTGGGCGATGACAATCTGGGCGCGCGAGACTCGCACTCCCTCCGCGGCACCGGCCGTCCGACCATGCACGGCCTGCTGCAGTGGGAACCCCCATATTGCGAACCGTTTCGACAGATGCTTGTCCACCCCGCCGTCGTCCAGCGCCTGAACGTCATGTGCGGGACGGGTTTTCGTTTGGATCACGGCCCCTTGCTCATCTCCGGTGTCAAAGGCACCGAGGGATTGACCATGCACGGCGCCGGCGAACCGCACAGACCCCACGTGGCGTACCATCACCAGAACGGCCAGACCTACTGCGGCGGCGTCACGGTGAGCTGGCAACTCGCCGACGTGAACCCGGGGGACGGCGGCTTCACCTGCGTACCCGGCAGCCACAAATCCGGATTTCCGATGCCGCCGGGCGTACGCACGTGCGACGACGACATGGGTACCGTGGTGCAGCCGTCCATGCGGGCCGGCGACGTCCTGTTCTTCATGGACGGCGCACAGACCCATGGCACACGTCCCTGGCAGAGCGAGCGGCCGCGGCGTTCGGTACTGTACAAATACGCTTCCAGAACCTCCATTCGGGGCGGCCCCGCCAGGGATCTGGCCCCCCCTGAGATTTACTGGGGCGAAGATCTGGTGGAGGGGATGACCCCTGAACAGCGCGCGGTCATGTTCGGACCCTATTCCAACCACGGGAGCGAGGTTCCATTCCTTGCCGTGGACGAACACGGAAACGTCTGCATTGAACGCTGAATAAGAGCTTTATGGACCCGCCCGAAGCCGAAACAATCACACGCCTGATTCGAAATGCATATCCGTCGTTCGCCCTGCTGGCCGGCATGCAACTCGGCGTATTCAGCGCACTGGCCAACGGTCCGCTGGACGCGCGGCAAGTCGCGGAAGAAAGCCAGGGTTCGCCGGAGCGCCTCTCACGGCTGCTTTACGCGCTGGTGGCGGCTGGCCTGCTGCACGTCGAAGACGATCGCTTTATCAACGGTAGCGAGGCACAGCGTTTTCTTGTAAAGACCAGCCCCGATTACGTCGGAAACCTCCACCACCTGCTCTCCGACCTGTGGTCGGCATCGCTCAAGACGGCGGACTCGATCCGGTTCGATCGACCACAGGCCGAACACAGCTTTGGTGACATGTCCCCCGGTCAGTTGAACGCCTTCTTTCGCGGACTTCACGACGATGCGCTGGCAACCGGACGGGACCTGGCGGCGCGTTTCGATTTTTCGTCCCGCAGGCGCCTTCTGGACGTTGGAGGAGGTTCGGGCGGCGTGGCCATCGCCGCCACCGAAGCCTGTCCCAGCCTGAACGCAACCGTGCTGGATCTGCCTGACGTCGTCCCTATTACAAGGCGTTTCATCCGTGAGGCGAACGCGAGCGACCGGGTCGACACACTCGCATTGGACGTTACCCGAGAATCCGTACCGGAGGAATTCGACGCGGCGGTCGTGAAAGCCTTTCTTCAGACCCTTTCCCCGTGCCAGGCAGCCCGGACACTCACCCACATAGGCGCGGGGCTCGAGGAAGGGAGCGCCATCTATATCCTGGGTAACGGCATCCTGGATGACAGCCGTCACTCGCCGCGCGAAGCCGCCCTTTTCAATATCGTCTTCCTCAATATCTATCGCGGGGGGCGCGCCTACACGGAAACCGAGTACCGTGCCTGGTTGGAGTGCGCGGGATTCGGAAACGTCCGGCGGGTCAGGCAACCGAACGGGTCGAGTATCCTTACGGCGAGAAAATACTGAATGGGATACCGCACCGGTCACGCGGCGCGGAATGCGGATTGCCGCTAGAATCGTGTTGACAAACAGGAATTCCCTGTTTACCTGTAGTCTATCGCTACATTCGGGGGGGTTCGGTAGATGCCGTGCACCTGAAACGGAACGGGGCGCGTCTGGCGAAAGCGATCCGTTCCGAGGTTTAACGACAACCCGCAGGAATCATCATGGACACCGACCTGGCAACGTACCTGTTTGACCTTCGCGGCTATCTGCATCTCGAGAACGCGCTCTCCGGCGGGGAAGTCGGCGAACTCAACACCTGCCTGGACGAGATTCCGCCGCTCCGGCCGGGGGAGTGGTTCGGCAACGTCCACGCCCACACCTACGGAGACGACACTTCCGGACTGAACCTCCAGCAGATCTACGAAGCCGGGGCGCCCTTCGAGAACCTGATCGACCATCCTTCCTGGTTCGAAATGGTCAAGCGGTTTGTGGGAGGCGAGGGCAGCTTCGACCACCACCACGGCCCCCTGTTCATCGACGAAAATTTCGCGAATTTTCGCGAACCCGGCGAAGCCATCGGGCTGCACTCCGGCGGGTACCCGCCCATTCTGCGAAATCAGTTTCGCTACCACGGCGGACGCTTCATGTGCGGGCAGATCAACGTACTCATCGCGCTTACCGACGTCGGGTCCGGCGACGGCGGCACCATGGTCATCCCGGGGAGCCACAAGTCCAACTTCAAACACCCGCACTTCGACAGGCACAGGATGTCCCGAAACGCCACTGTGGAAGGCATCGAGGGCGCCGTGGAAATCCATATGAACGCGGGGGACGCGCTTCTCTTTGTGGACGGCATCTCGCACGGCTCCGCCCGGCGCTCCAACCCGGGCACCCGGCGCGTGGTTGTCTACCGGTACGGACCATCATGGGGAAACTTCCGACACGGCTATCAGCCCTCACCTGAACTGCTGCAAAGACTCACGCCTGAGCGCCGCCGGATCGTACAGCCGCAACGCCTCATCCCTCGATGATCGCAGGAAAGGCCGATTCCACGTGACGGTCGGAACCGGATCGACGTACTTATTTCAGTTTCATACAAGGCCCAAGGAGGCTCACATGGCTACCACTCAGAACATGCTGGAAGCATTGAAGAACTTCGACACCCCGTCGATCACGAACGTCGTGGCCACGTATCCCGGCAATCCGCTCTGCCTGAGCCTCTACAATCCCTGGACGGAAAACTGGTACACGGACCAATCGATCCGGTGCATGTATCCCGAACTGGGCCGCACGGTGGGTTACGCGGTGACGTGCGTCTTCGGGCTGCCCGATCCCGACTACACCTCTCTGTCGTTTCTGGACGTGATCGACGCGCTCGACGCGTCTCCGAAACCGACCGTGCTCGTCTTCCAGCAGAAGTTCCCTCCTGAACTCGCGGCCAGGGTCGGACTGGCCGGCGGCAACATGACTTCGGCCATGAAAGCGGTCGGATGCGTGGGCGCCATCTCCAACGGGCCCTCTCGGGACATCGACGAGATTCGTCCCATGCAATTTCAATATATGCTCAGCGGCGTCACCGCAGGACACGGCGGCATGGACGTGCACGCCGTCAACGTGCCGGTCTCGGTAGGCGGAATGGACGTGGCGCCCGGCGAGATCATCCATATGGACGAGAACGGCGCGTGCAAATTTCCCGCCGACAAACTGGAAGCCGTTCTCAACAACGTCCGTGCGCTGCAGAAGGAGGAGGAAGAACGAATGGGCGCCCTGCTGAACGCCTCTTCAGCCGATGAAGTCCGGGCGATCATGGGCGGACACACTTACGCTGACGAGGACGAAGAAAACTGACGCGGCGATGTCCGCCTTCCCCGACCCGGACCCTTGGACGGGACCTTTCCTCGCCGGGTCGCCGGCATTGCTCTCAGGGTCACAGAGGGGGCGAGACTCGGATGTTTCAATTCCGGGAGTGACGAATGCTACGCGACGATTCTGACGCGATCGCCGACAGCCGTTGAATACACTTCGAATGATTCGTCGATAACCTCCGAAAAATCAAATGCTTCCCTCACGACAAATTTCGTTCGCCCTCGCACCCTGCGAATGCTGAACACACGATCGCCGATCCGCAGCCGGCATCCCGGATATGCCCCTTCTTTCGGGTGATCCACGTTACTGTCGAACATGGATCGCTTCCCGGATGCCACCTTGCCCCTGCCCCTCACGAACCTGGGCATGTCCGCCAGGAAGACACGGCTGCCGCCGCTCTCACGCTCGATTCGCCGCACCAGATACACCGTTTCAAGCTTTGACGGATGCCGGACGTAGACCACCTTTCCGTCAAGCGATCCATCCTCAGGCAACGCGACGTCCAGCACCATTTCGCTCCGCCCCGGTGTACCGGAAATGTCTCCCGCCAGTTCCGTGACGACCCCTTTGTAGTCGGAAATCCTCTGAACTTCCGATTCGCCGACCCTTAACCGCGACCCTTCAATCACATCGAGATCGAGGTTTGCGGAGGTCTCGCTCACCACGCCCGCCCGTCCTCTGAGTTCAAATTGCCTGCCGTTCGGCAGGGTCGTAACCAACCCCACGCCCCGGGGATCAATCGCGATTGTCCGATCCCGGTCGCGTTCATTCACCTGCACCACAACGCCGGACCCATCCCGCGCCACCAGTTTCGCATCTCTCACGAAACCCTCGCCGGCATGGGCTTCGATAACCGTAACAAACATGCTCGTGTCGGTTCGATGCCGCAAGCAGACCGTTCGCAGCCAGAAATCGTCCAGCTTGCCGTCGTCCTCCCGCGTCCGGCGGATGGAGGGCGCCTCGCTGATCAGCAATCGGCCCGCCTGCACGCCCAGAAACCTGACGTCCACCTGCGCGCCTCCACCCTCGAACCGCACGTTGAAATCTCCGGACACATCTGCCGCGCGCGTGCGCTTCAGATATCCGTAGAGGGCGCCACCGGTCCCATCTCCGCCCAGAATCATCTCCGCTTCGGCGGCTCGCAGTCCCACTTCCGTGGAAATCGTCTGGTCGAAGTCGGCCGATCCGTGCAACAGATAGTCGTGCGCGTCACCGCCCTTCACCTCGAACAGGTCCACCACGTACCCGCTATCGGGCCCCGTTGGGACGAGCATCATCGATCGGCGGTACACGGTCGTGTTCTCGAAGGCGCCCGCTGCTTCCGCGCAAACGAACCCAACGCGCGTACGGGATGCCGGGCGATAACAGAGCAGCCGCCCGCTTTCTCTGGTCTGCTCCCGTCCGTCGACGACCACGGTATTGTGGCTGCCGACCGTCGTCGCCCACTCCCGGTAACGGGTATGCGTGTACCCGATATCCGACAGCAGTTCCTGACCGAACGTATCCAGGCCCATCGCGAGGGTATCGTAATGGTGATGTCCGCCCCACGGACCGTAACCCAACGTCGCGCGTACGGCTTCCTTCGATCGTCCCACGCCCAGAATTACGTCGCCGGCCGCCGGCAACAGATAATTCGAGGGCACGAGCGCGAGCAGATCCTCGTCCGTGACGCGCCGGTCGGCTTCCGCCGTCCGTCGAAAGAGCGCATACTCGACGTCGGCGACTGGAATGCGGGAGCCGCCTCTGATTTCATCCGCCGCTTCCACGAATTTGCCCATAGACGCAATCTGACTGGAAACACGTGCAAAACCGGTACTCAGCGCCCACGTATCGTTGGCCATGAACGTGCGTCCGTCCGGCATGAACAACCCCAGCGGCGCGGTATAGATTCGCTGCAGGAAGGGCATCTCTTCGTAGACGTCGATTCCGCCGGGCCCACTGATGACATCAGGCACACGAAGGGTCCCGCTTGTAATCATATTGAAGTAGTTGAGGGTATTCTCGTGCCAGTACCCGTCGTAATAATAACAGTTATCGATCAACGTACGGTACAGGCTGTACGATCTGCTTACGAAATCCGTTTCGTCCAGCGCCCTGCCCACGAGCGCCATCCCGTTGATTCGCCCCCCGTCGTAATTGGTCGAGCCATGGGGAATCTCCAGTGTGTGCCGGATTGCCTCGTACAGGAGATCGCGCTCAATGGCCTTGCGCACATCCCTGCCCTCGACTTTGGACAGCCTCTCGATGGCGCCGCTGTCGGAAATCAGGTCGTAAACCTGGGCCAGCCGGAACGCGTTGTACGCGTCCGAAAAGGGGCTGGCATGAAAATTCCCCATTCTGGCGGAAACGAATGGAAAGGGCGGATCCTTGTAGAAATGGTTCTCGTAGAATCCCTTCCGATCGGCGTGAAGATAGGCCCGGCCCAATCCGTGAACAGGGTAGTTCTTGTAGACTTCCGAAAGCCGGTCCAGGATCACCGCCGCTTTCTGCGCATACGCAATTTCGCCGGTCAGCACATAGGCGATCGACAGGGGATCTGCCATCCGGACCACCTGGTATTGCGTGTAGTTCAGCAGCATATTTTCGAAAAAATACCGCATCCCCTCTTCATCCTCCCAATACCGGTATCGCACCGTCCCGCCGGCAGGACCGATCACTTCGATCTCTCCCACGGGCTGATGTTCCGGGCCCGGGAACACGCTCCCGCAAATCTTGCACCGAACGCGGTCCGGCGCCTCCGGCGACCATTCCCAGAAATGGATCCGCCAACTCCGCTTTCTCCGGTCCACGGGACATCGCGGGAGTGGAAAGTTAACCTGGTCTGAAATACCGGCACGAATCTGCGCGTCGGGCATTTCGAGAATCTTGCGGTTGATAATCCACCTCAATTGCCCGTCTCTGAACCGCTCTGCCCATTCGTGCGATTCCACTCGCCGGCGCGCGCGCTCGATCTGATCCGGAGTGTAGAAGAGCGGGTGTTCCACCCCTCTGGGAAACGGCCGTTCGCCTTCCCAGTACCGTGTGTCTCTTGAACAGTCGATTCGCTCGATTCCCATATCGCTCCTCCACAAAGCCGTATCGCATCCGGCCGCAAGAACCGCGGCGCCCAAACCGGCGTCCCGCAGAAACTCCCGTCTCGTAAGATCCCTGTCAGACATCGGACGCACTCAAAAAAAGCGGGCGGAAGCACGACGATCCCGATTACGCCAGGTGAACATCCCGCGGATTCCACGGGCCCGGTTTCAACCAGGGCGCACGTTTCGCGCCGATTGCGCAATATACGACGGCCCCCAATTGAAGTCCAGAGACTCCTTAATCACGATTCTGCATTCCGCAGCTACTGAATCTGCAGGGAACACTGATGCCGGCGGCCGGAACGCGAAACACATCGGATTATACATCATGTCATCCGGTCTTCACGGATAATTCGGGGGAAGCGACAAAAGAAAAATGCGCATTTGCACTTGACATTTCCTAATTGATTCGTCATATTACTAATATATTAGTAACTCAATGGTTCTTTCCGGGAGGTTCTAATGAGTAAGAAACAACGGCTGGCGCAGGCCGAATGGGAGGTGATGGACGGCATCTGGCAATTCGGTCGCCGGGTTACCGTTCGCGAGGTTGTGGATCACCTCTATCCCAACGGCGAGAAGGCCTATACGACGGTTCAGACGATCATGAATATCCTGACTGCAAAGGGCGTACTTGACCGGGAGAAGATCGGTCCCGTCAATGTGTACAGACCTGCGCTGTCGCGGCAGGACGTCGCTCAGGCCGAAACGCGCACCCTGGTATCGCGCATGTTCGAGGGTTCCTTCGGCGCCCTGGCGACGTATCTCGTGGATTCGGGCGAACTCTCGCAGAAAGAGCTCGATGAATTGCGGGCGCTGATCGAGGAAAGAGAAAGAGCGAAGGAAGGAGACCCGGAATGAACGATCTGATCTACCTGGCCGAAGCGTGGTGGCCGCTCTACGCGTTACACATGGTCGAAATCTCGTTCTTCATTGTTCTTGTGTGGTCCGTCGACCGGTGGTTGGCGCTGGATTCACGGTTGAGATACGCGCTCTATCTGCTGGCACTGGCAAAGGTGTTCGTGCCGCCGGTACTGGCCATTCCGATACCCGCGTTTCTGGTTTCTCCAGCAGGTGTCGCAGTGGACGCGCCCGCTTATTTCGGTGCGGTATCCGGAGCCGTCGCAGTCTCTGCCGAACCCGCGACCGCGCTTCCGCCGGCGTTCTATCTGTTCTGTCTGTGGAGTCTCTCTGTCCTCGTCTGGACGGGCGCGGCGCTGTGGAAAAACGCGGCGTTTCGCCGTGCGCTGAAATCGGCAACCCCGGTGGACCTGGCAAGCGAGGCTGCGTCACTGAACGCACCGGAGACCTTGAAAGTGTATTCCAGGCCAACCCTGCCTTCTCCCATTCTGGTGGGCTTGCGGAGACCGCGTTTGTTTCTGCCCTCGAAGTGGTCTTCGTGGTCCTCCGAGGAACTGCGGGGCGTCTTAAGGCACGAACTGGCGCACTTTGAACGGCGTGACATCTACGTGCTGATTCTGCAGGCCCTGGCCACGGCGCTCTTCGGCGCCAACCCGCTGATCTGGCTCTTGAACCGCAGGTTGGTGTACCTCCGTGAATTGCGTTGCGACGAAGCGGTCTTGCGCGAAACGAACCTGACGCCCGCCGAATACGGACGCCTGCTGCTGGGCTTTGTCGAAAGGCGGTCCTCACCGAGTGCGCTGACCGTCTTTTTCACCGAGCGTGGAACGAAGCTGAAGAAACGCATGGAGCACATCCTCAACTACAAGGAGAGCGATATGGAGCGGTCAAAGTGGCAGATTTCAACGCTATTACTCGTCGGCCTTGCGATTGTGCCGCTCTCGATCCGAGAGGCATACACCCAGAATGACGTTGGACACGATGTGTCAGATTCTACCAACGAGCGTGAAATCTTGCCCGCAAAGAGAACCGGCCAAACTCCCACTGAAAATCCCAATCGAGTTACCGCACCAAAACCTGGTCAGGGAGATAATGGCGATCAAAAAACTCTCGAATTCTGGTCGGTAGACGAGAAACCAGTCGTCTCGCAGGCCGTTGAGCCCATTTATCCCGATGCGGCCAAAAAAGCAGGACTGACGGGAAACGTGTTCTTGAAATTCAAGGTGAACGTGGATGGATCAGTAAGCGATGTAAACGTGCTCAAAGGCAATGTGGTCTTTGAAAAACCGGCGATCGACGCCGCGTCGCAATATCGGTTCATTCCAGCGAAACACGACGGTAAGCCCGTCGCGGTGTGGATGACGCACAGGATCAAATTCAATCTGCCCGGAAAAGAGGCCGCGCCGCCCTCCGACGAAGGCGATGTTGAAAATCCCGATCTGCATACCACACCACAATCAAGCCTGGGAAAAAATGGCGACCCAAAGACCCTCGAATTCTGGTCTGTAGACGAGAAACCGGTCATCTTGCATGCCGTTGAGCCCATTTATCCAGACGCGGCCAAAAAAGCAGGACTGACGGGAAGCGTGTTCTTGAAATTCAAGGTGAACGTGGATGGATATGTGAACGAAATAGACGTACGTGCCTTAAGGGGTCGATCGATATTTGCGCGACCCGCTATTGATGCGATCTCAAAGTATCGGTTCACGCCTGCCCAGCATAACGGCAAGCCTGTCCCGGTGTGGATGACGCACCGAATCAAGTTTAATCTGCCCGGAAAAGAGGCCGCGCCGCCCTCCGACGCAGGCGATGCCGTCGTTGAAAAGGTGTTCGATATGTCGTCCGTAGACGTAAATCCTGCGATCATACGTTCCGTTCGTCCTGATTATCCCGACTTGGCACGGAGGATCGGTTTTACGGGAATCGTACGATTGAAATTCAAGGTGAACGTAGATGGATCTGTGAGCGACGTACGTACCTTAAGGGGTCGACCGATATTTGTGCGACCTGCCATTGATGCGATCTCACAATATCGGTTCACGCCTGCCCAGCACGACGGCAAGCCTGTCCCCGTGTGGACGACGCACACGATCAAGTTTCAGCCGCCCAGACCGAATGCCGGGCGACCCGCAGAAAAAACCGACGCCGAAGCTGACAAAGTCTACGAGTTTTGGGACGTGGACATTAAACCTGTCGTTACCCATTCCGTTCAACCATTCTATCCAGATTCGGCACGAATAGCTGGAATAACAGGTGCCGTGTTCGTTAAGTTCAAGATAAATACGGATGGCTCGGTGACCAACGAACGCGTACTCAAGGGCAATGCGATATTTCACGAACCGGCGATTGATGCCACATCGCAGTATCGGTTCAGCCCTGCCAGGAAGGATGGAGATCCAGTCGCAGTGTGGATGACACTTCGTCTCAGATTTCACCCGCCCAAACCGAAGGCCGGACTACCCGAGGACCAGAGCGACACGGATGGTGACAAGGTGTACGAGTTTTTGGAGGCAGACGTTAAGCCCGTCAATCTTAACTCGCATTCTGTTCGACCGAATTATCCGGATTCGGCAAAAGAGGCAGGATTAACAGGCAACGTCTTTCTGAAGTTCAAGATCAACGTGGATGGATCCGTGAGCGACGTACGTGTCCTGAAAGGCGATGAGATATTTCGCAAGCCGGCGGTTGACGCGATTACACGATTCAAATACACACCTGCTGAACTTGATGGCAAACCCGTCCCGGTGTGGATGACTCAGCGCATTGCGTTCGCGCTGCCTGAACGTCAGGACGAGGCAGTTTCCGATACGAGCGATGCGGAACCTGGAAATTAACAGAATATAGCCGGTTTCTTCGCAGCGTCCATCAGTTCCTATGTGCGCGCCCTTGTTGTAGCGCGCTTCCTTCAGACGCCGCCTCGCAACGACTCCCTTGCACTTCGCTGCCCCTTCGGCGCCGTCAGGCTGGGTAGAGGACTCTCACCGCCAAGCTAACGATCATGCTCGGCACACACAGAGACACCCCTGGGCCGGTAAGCCCAGGGGTGTCTCTGTGTGTGGGTGGTTGGACCCCACCCAATTAGCAATCAGCAGGCTGTCCAAATGCTTCCTTTTCAAACAACCCTTTATCTTCTTCATTCCATAAAACAGTCTCATCCATGTCTTCGAGCAATGCGTATTTTTCGACCAAATCCTTGAACTTAGAACCTCTCTTGCTTAGGCAATTATAGAAAAGAAGACCCAACTCATTGCTCGATAATTGAGCACGAATAAGATTTGTATATCGCTTTTGGTCATTAAAATCGGAAAAAATATCTTGTTGGTCTACAAATTTAACAATATTATATAGACATCGAAAATAATGACCGATTAATGGTTGATATTCTTGAAAAAATCGGCGCCAAATATAATTAATGCCACTATCAGAGTAAGCTCCACGAATATCATCCAATGATGATAAAAGAAATGTGAAACAAGAACGTCCACTTACTTGCCGACCATTCAAATTAATAGATAGAGAGGCAACCATTTTGTTGTGAAAATCCAATAGTTGAAAAAATGAATGTTCGAAATTTTGTCTTTTTAACGTTAAAACTTGCGCCTCCAATTGTTCCTTCTGCCCCTTAATTTCCTTGCGTGTCAATTCCAATTCTTCGTTTTGTGTTTCAAGTACCTTTCTCTGAAGTTTTAATTCTCGCTTTTGCAGAACAATCGCACAGATCACGCCAGCAAATGCCCAACCAGAAAATAAAGCATTAATAGAGCCGAACATATCACCCGATTGTCCGCGTTCACTCCAACTCCAATTCGTTCCAAATAACCAAAATCCGCTAGGCACAATAGCCCAAATAATGAAAATCGCCACTCCGATATACACCATATGCCGAATTTCAAATTCTCTTTCCTCCACAGCAAATCTCCCCACATTAAAGATGATTGGTAGCATCATCCAATATAGGGAAGGACAAGGAGAAGTGTGAGAAATAAGAAAAACCCTCCGTGACCCCTTATCCTCGTTTGTGGAGCCCTCAACTTTTGATATTTCAGGAGTTGGATCTTTTAGGGACATCGAGACTTCGGAACCTGGAAGGTCGAGGTTCGAAGGACCGAGACCGATCAGGGGAAGTCGAGATGGGGTGTGTGGAGTTAAGTTGGTGGTGGCGACTCGAATTCTTCTATTGTTGTACGCATGAATACTGCCTATTTTTGAACAATGATGAGAAATTGACGTAATAGGCAAAAAGGAGTTGGTTTGATCAACCGGCGTGTGGGCTGTTGACGATCCAGAGCAACCAACCACCAGCATCCACCAGGCGCCTGCCAGTGGCAATTCGTCGTAAACTATCCCACAAATGGCTTGGCCGACCTTGAGATAATGGACAACAAAGCAACATGTGAGCAATTGCTGCTCGCAAAGCCTTCGACACTTCCTAATGTGAGTGGAACGTGAGCGACAAAGGCCTACAAGCGAGTTCATTCGAAAATCGTCAGCTTGCGCTTTTCGGGCATTCCGTACAACCGTGTCCGAACGTAGAGAACGCATCGCAAGAGCCCCATGTTCGAGTTGACACGCTGAACAGAGCGCCATTCGAGGCGATTACTCGCCCAATGGTGATTTGCGGCGATGCCACGCAAGCTCTGAAGCTTCTCCCTGATAAGTCCGTTCAAACGGTTGTCACGTCACCGCCCTATTGGTCACTGCGCGATTACGGTGTTGCGGAACAGATTGGGCGCGACGAAAGCCTAAGAGGCTACGTTACGAGCATCGTTTGCGCCTTCGAGCAGATAAGGCGCGCCTTGCGCGACGATGGCACTGTTTGGCTGAACGTTGGTGATTCCTACACGTCCGGCAATCGGAAATATCGGGCGCCAGACCGGAAAAACAGCGCACGCGCCATGGCAGTGCGACCGCCGACGCCGGAAGGACTTAAGCCAAAGGACTTGATAGGTGTTCCCTGGAAATTGGCGTTTGCTCTACAAGACGCGGGTTGGTGGATTCGGAGTGAAATCATTTGGCACAAGCCGAATGCCCATCCTGAGTCGGTTCGAGACCGGCCAACCAAAGCTCACGAGACTGTTTTCCTCTTGTCAAAAGACAAGCAATATTACTACGACCACGAAATCGTCAAGGGGCCGCGTGACCGTCGCCTGCGAACGGTTTGGGAGATTCCCACTGAACCGTTGAAGCGCGTAAACGGGAAAGCAGATGACCATCCCGCGATGATGCCTCTATCGCTCGCTCGATGCTGTGTAGCCATTACAAGCCGCGATGACAGTATCGTACTCGATCCCTACGCGGGTTCGGGAACAACCCTCCTGGCGGCACGTGAACTCGGACGAAGGTGGGTTGGAATTGAAATCAAGCCCGCTTTCGTGGACCTCATTGAACGGCGGTTGCGCGCGTCTTGACGCCAAATGATCAGTAGCAGGATGGCAAACCGAAGAGAGCGACAACAGAGCCCGGCAGGTCGTACCCTGCCGGGCTCTTTATCCAGGACGTCATTTCGGGCTTAGATCTCACCAAGCGTTTCAAGGTCGGCGAGGTCTTTCTGTCGTCCGGTTGATCGTTTATTCTGGATCAATTGCCGCCGGCCAACGATAAATACGGAGATGTCTCCATAAACGCCCCGCTCTTTGCCCGACTCTGCTTCTTCCCACGTAACGCCGGTAATTGAGGTCATAAGATCCACCCGCACGGGAGGAAATCCAAGCTGAATAACCCTGTCAGAAGCAGTAAAATCACCTGACTTCAATCCGAAATCTCCGAAGCCGAAGACAGACAAGGCATTGAGAATACGCCGTGCATTTTCCGACGTCGGAGCAACCAGTATATCCAGATCGCCAGTGTAGCGAGGTGCGCCGTGGTGCGCAAGAGCATACGCTCCAACGATCACGTAGGACACGTTATGATCGTTGAACAACGCGAGCAACTCTTTGAAGTCTTGCTGCGCTTCCATGTTCCTGGCGCCTGAGGGTTTCGACTGCGAGGATTCGCGACTCCGCCGGCTGGCGAAGCCAATATGCAAGATCCTCTTTCTCCTGGGAAAATACACGCAAGTCTCGAGTTTTGACAACTCTTCGCATCAAGGCCTGTCTCCCTGTCGGATCAAGAGCGATGGCACGATAGGCGCTTCAATGATGAACTGGATCCCTTGTAATGCGCTCAATATAGCCGATTCAAACTACAAATGCAATGGCGCCCTGCTCAACATCAGTTCCTGATATACCTTGGCGCCTCGTTGGAGTTGCTCCAGTTCAATCCACTCGTCCGCCGTGTGGGCCTGCGCAATGTCACCGGGCCCGAGAACGACCGCAGGGATGCCCGCACGGCTGAAGCTGCTGGCATCCGTACCGTAGCCGACGCCGGTCAGTCCGTCCGGAAGTCCCATCGATCCAAGCACGGAGGCCACAAATGCGCCGAACGCTTCCCCACCGGCCGGGTCCAGCGGGCTATCCACCATATCGGGCGTTTCCTGAACGACGGTCAGGTGCGGGTTGCTCTCGCGGAGTGCCTCCAGAATGCGTTCGACCGCCGGGATTACCGTGTCCGGGTCCTCGCCCGGCACCACGCGGCGGTCCACGTGGATCTCGCAATGTTCGGGAATGATGTTGATCTGGGTTCCACCCCTGATGAGATTGATGCTGCATTGCGCCCGGCCCGTCAGAGGATGTTCTGACGTCAGTCTGAGAATATAGCGCTCCTCGAGCGCCGCGATCACCTCCGTCATCATGCGGATGGCGGACCGGCCACGCCCGGGGTCCGAAGAGTGTGCGGCCACGCCTTTCGTGCGAATCCGCCAGCGCACCACGCCGTTGTGCGCAACCACGGCCCGAAGGCGCGTGGGCTCACCCACGATCACGCCGGCCGGCCGCCAGCCCAGATCCGGCAACTGTGACGCCACGAACGTGCGAACACCCGTCTTCCCGACCTCCTCGTCCAGGGTAAACAGGATTGCCACGTTGTTCGGGCCGTCTCGCTTGCGGTATCGCGAAAGCGCCCAGAGCATCGTCGCGCCGGTTCCTTTGGTATCGCACGTCCCCCGGCCGTACATTCTCCCGTCCACAATCCGTCCTGCGAACGGGTCCACCGTCATCTTGTCCACGCTCACCGTATCGAGGTGGCTTTCAAACAACAGCCACGGCGCCTGCCCGTCCACCTCGTGAGTGACCAGCAGATTGAACCCGTCCCCCGTCACCGGCAACCTGCGCGTGTCCAGTCCCATCGCCCGGGCCTGCCCGTCCATATAAACCGACAGCGCCAGTTCCGCATCCGGCTTCCCTGAAATTGCCGAATTGACGGTATCGAACCCAACCATCGCACGAAGCAAGGACTCGCACGTATCATGGGTCCCCGGCGCCGATGTCTCACCTGTCATCGCCAGCGTTCCTCGAAAACCGAAATCGCCGTTCGTGCCGCCAGCATGGACGTCTCCACGCGCTCCCTGTAGCCGCCCTTCATCGCCATACCCGTCTCAATGGTAAAAGAAGGTCCGTACCTGTTCGCCCCGTAGTCTGCCAGGTTCAACCCTTCGCCGCGTTCCGCCGCGATCAGCCAGAGCACGCCGGGTTCGCCGATCTCGAAGAACGGACCCGGCGCATACCCCTGTGGCGCAAGCTGCGCTCCCGAATCGGCGACTGTCCGAATCATCGAATCGGCCATTCGCTTTTCCCACAGTTCGTCGTCTTCGTTTCGCTGGTGCCGCGCCGAAAACCAGAATCCGTTGCCGCCATACTCGTGTAGATCCAGCGTCAGACCCGGATCTATCCTCGCCATCAGATCTCGCGCGCAGCGGGATTCCACGGGCGCCCACGGCGTATCGTGAAACCGGTTGACGTGCAACACCTCGCCGTCCGGGCTGACAATCAGCGTATAGGCCCTCTGGCAGGGCGCCGTGCCTTCGCCCTCATCGCTGGATGGATAGAATATGCGTCGTCCGAACAGGGGTTCCAGGAATTCGGCGCCGACCTCGAATCGGCCGAGAAGACCCGTCGTCGAATACCCGTACTCACCGATGATCGCAACGACCGTCTCGTCCTCTTCGTAAAGCACCTCGCCCCTCGCCTTCAGAAGTGCCCGGACGTCCTCGACCGACCCTACGTCAGGCTCCTCGCCCAGACTCAGGCTCAACGCGTACCCGTACCCATTCATCCCCATGGGATCGCGACTGGGAATCACGCAGACCCGATGCTCGGTGTCCAGGGCCTCAAGGAGCCCGAGGGCTGACCCTACGCCCGCCTGTTCGGTCGAATGGCTGCCGGCGCTGATGAATATCGCCGGCGGTTTTTCACCTCCTGTCTTGAGACACACCACCGGCGCCCCGTCAGGCGCGCACCCGAGCACTTCCCGCTGAAAGCCCTTTTGGTCGACCCATTCAAGGAGATCCGCGTATCGATCGAAAATCCGCATGAAATTCCTCCCGCATTTTGTACAGAAAAAGCCGATTTCCCGCATACAACCGACGGTTTTGCACGGGCACTCTCACGACTCAGTTTTTCGCCTCGAACCAACCGGAGTTCAATATCGTCAGCGTCTCGGTTGGAATCGCAGGATAGTCCCTGACCGTAACGGCGTTTTCCGTGGCCGATTCAATCTCGAAACCCGTACGAGGCGCCTCGCCGGCCAACAGATACGACCCCGCGACGCGCGCGGGATCGGGCAACGGTTCCGAAAGATGGTACGTCCGGTCTTCTACAGACCGGACGCGCAACCTCGTGCTGGCTTCGGGCAGCGAAACATTCAGATCGCCGCACGTCAATTCCGTACCGTTCAACAAATAGCCCTGGACGGCGCCACCGTGCTCGTTCACCGACACAAATCCAAATCGACCCGCCAGACGAACGGGACCATATTGACGTTGCTCCTGGTCCGTCGAGGAAATGATATAGTCGGTGCGGCCGGCCAACTGAACTTCGATCGCCACAACACCGGTTTCCGGATTGTCTTCGATCAATCGCGCACCGGCAACCGGCGAACTTCCCGATATATAAGGCACAATCAGTGCGGTATACTGGCTTGAGAGCGCGGTACGGTCGTCGCCGGCGCGGTCTTCCGCAAGTAGTTGCCCGATGGATGGCTGTTTCAACTCTTCGGTATCGAATACCCGCCAACCCGGAGCGTCGGCGACGACCAACCTCTGCGGCGTATTCAGCAGCATGAGATCCAGATTCACGCCCCGATATTTCCACGTAAACGACGTTGATTTATCCGGCAGAGTCGCCCTCGGATTCTCAAGCCATTCAGCCCAGACATCCGGAAGTTCCATTGCATCGTACTCGGCGAAATCCGGCGACCCTCCCATGAGAGATCCGTTGCAGTGAAATCCGTATTGATGGGTTCTTCCACCTCTGACGCGGAAAATGTCGACGACGTAACGCTGATTCTCAGGCGCGTCCACCAGAACGCAAACTCGCTGGTAGACGTCGCACTGCGGGTACACGTTGACACCCGAAGCCTGCACGACCTCAATTCCCGGAGCCAACCCGAAAAGCTCCAGGTTGGAGCCACACTCGCTTCGCTCCTGCTCCTGTTCGTCGACGACCACCAGATTGTGTGAAAGGGTACTCCGCATCCACCTCTGCCCGCTCCGACCGTCCGGCAGGCGCTGGTCGCTGCCGGAAAAATACCCCCGGTCCGACGCCAATTCCTCGCCGAAGGCATACAGACTAAAGCTCAGCACATCCTGGTGCCGATGCCCGGTTTCCACCGTCCACTGGTGCTCGTTGCCGTTCAGATAGAGCGCCGTATCGTTTGTCTTTCCATCGCCTCGCAAAACAGCCACATGCCATCCTGGAAACCACTCAGAGCGAAGCGGCAGCTCCGCCGCGACGGACGTCAGACCGGAGGGCCGATACCACAACGCATACTCGCTCCCCTTCCGTGACAATTCCTCACCCTGTACAAGCTCCAGCATTCGACCATATTGCCCGCCGAGGCGTGCCGCCAGGATTTCGAAGGAAAGATGGTCCGCGTACGTATCATAACGCGTATCCCCAATTACCGGCATGTGGTTTCCGGGTGCAAGCAGGCGAACATGTGACTCGACGGACTCACGAAAGCGGCCCCTCGAAAACATGTCCAACGTCTGGATCCGTTCGCCTTCCTCGGGCACGTAATCCGGCGGGTCGCTGTAACCATGCAGCAGATCGGCCAGTTCGCGCACGTTCGAAAGGTTGTGGGCCGAATAGGACGGCGTTTCCGCGTAGAACCCATCGTGGTGGTAGCGTGCGTCCAGCATGCGGTGGAAACCGTCCAGCGCGCGCCGGACCCGGTCCGGCTGCCTGAATAGCATCCCCGCTCCTGCGCTCAACACGAAGACGGCGGTGCCTTTATTCGAAAGAGAATTCCAATGTTCCATGTCCGTGCAACCGGCCAGCAACAGGTCATCGACGATCCGGCGATCGGTAGCCTCATCCAGCACGCGGCGACCGTCGGGAAATGATGCATCTCGAACCAGATCATACGCGACCATCAACGAAAACAGCGGGCCTGCATCGCTTCCCTTCCCGTGTACGTTCATTCGCCCCGCCCCCCAGAATCCGTTGTTCAGCGTGGACCAGGTCTCAAACTGGTGCAGGCCGTAGGCGTGTCGTATCGCGCCCGGCGGAAAGCGGCCGCCATGGGGGCCACCCGCCGATTCCTCCCTGCCCATATTGGCGGCCACCTCCGCGGGCGGCAGGTCCGCGATGCTGCCGTCGTACGAATGGTAGAGATAATTCGGATAAACACGGGCGAACCGATCCAGTATCCAGACGACCCTCTCGGCGTATTTCACCTCGACTGTAACGGCGTACAGCTTTGCCAACGTCAACGCCTGGCCCGTGGCCCAACCCACCTTGCGATCTCGAATATGACCCGTGAAACTGGTCATCGTTGGACGTTCCCCGAGCCACTTGAGCGCGTGTTTCGCCCGGTTTTCTGGATCAGCCACTTCCTCGGGGGTCTGGTAGTAGGTAAACTGCTGTCCCATCCTGGGGCATTCGAGCACGCCGGTTTCCGGATACCGTGCGTTCGGATACACCGTCCCACAGGCGCTGCAGGCTATCTCGTCGGGACGCGCAATATTCCATCTGAACCGCCCGCCGCCCATCAGCGACTGTGTCCCCACGCAGTGGGGGCAATTCTGACCATAGTGGGTCCCGGGCGTCAACTCCGGTATCAGCGCATCGAAGAACGCCCGGTCCTTCCGCATCGCCAGCGCAACGCTCCTTTTCCATCCCGCCACGATTTCATTCGCCCAACCGTAGCGCGTCACGTTTCGGCGGGCATTTTCGATATCCCCGGGTTTGTACATCGTCCGCGGTTGCGCGTGCGCCGCCTTACACGCCAACAGCAGTGCGCTCGCAGCCAACAGGAGCGCCGGCGCCGGGACACTCCTCAACATCCACACGGCGAGCACCGAAAGGGCAACTCCGGGGATCACCAGGGCGGCGATAGCGACCACCCGCCCGACGTCTTTCACGGTCGTCCTTCTCATGTCAGCCCCTCCTTGGATTAGCAGCCCGTTGAAAAAGTCCATCCGGTCTGCGTCCGGCCTTTGTGGCCGAAATACGGCGTTGCCTGCCTGCAGCAGGCAGGCGCTCCCTCCCCGAATCCAGGGATGCGCGTCGGTCGCGCGCCTTGTCTTCGGCCACAATGACTCGGCCTCGCCTGCAGAGCGACTTTTTCAACGGACTGTTACGAACCATACAGCGAATCCGCTGTTTTGCCCAGAATCCAGGCCTTGTCTTCGTCAGAAAGAAAATCCATCGCTTCTTCGATCACGCGGAAGCCGACGGCCTCGCCACGCTGAGGGTCTTCTGGAAAACCCGTACATCCCAGCATCCGGTGAGACCCGAACGCCTCGTAAACGGCTCTGACGTAGGGATGAACGTCTTCGTGCGGCCATGGCTTCGTGGATATCCCGTCAATCCTTGTGGCCTTCACGTAGAGATTGGGATATTTCGCGGCGTGCAGGAGGTGCTGAAAACTGCCATCCACGCCCTCCGCAAGAAAGGGCTCTCCCAGGTGATCCACGATCACGTTCACCTCGGGGAATCGCCGCAATATCGGTTCCAGCAACGGAATCTGATGGCACCGGCCGAACCAGGTGAACGGAACGCCCAGACGTCGGGCCGTCTCCCATAGCGGTGTCTGATCATCGCGTGACAACCACGATGCGTCCTTATCCTTGACCGGATACAACCGCATCCCCTGTACCCCATGTTCGCGGTGCAGCCGCTCCATCTTATCAGCAGCGCCGGGTTTCAAGGGATCGATCAACGCCACGCCGTGCAGACGACCGGGAAATCGGCGCATGCAGTCACACATATAGCTGTTGTCATATCCGTGATACATGCACTGAATGAGTACGGTCCGGTCGATGGCGTTCAGGTCCATAAACCTGATGAGATCCTCGACAAGACCCGGATACACCGGCCTGTTTGTCGACATCTGGTCGTTGTGGATGAACGGTGGCGCCCCCATGGTCCACACGTGCACGTGAGAGTCGATTCGCATCGTTTCCTCCTATCTGAAAACAGGCTCAAGAAAGGCACGAGAAAACGAACAACGGAAACTACGAAATACGCGAAAAAAACGAAAAATCCGTGGCTGCAATCAACTGTGCCCCTGGCGGCCAGCATGCGGCCGCCTGCCTTGCCTGCGGCAGCAGGCAGGCGCGAATACCGCTGGGAATTTCAAAACAGTTGTCATGCCCCTTTGGGGCACCCATAATGATGAAAATGGTTGCGTCAACAGACTTGTGTGGTAGGTTGTTGGCCACCATAACCCTTGGCTGGTCGAAGGTCGTTTTGTAGATGGTGCTATGAGCCTGAAAAACAGTTGGACCTGGGTATCTGGAGGTATCCATTATTGTCGCCCCCTGTAAAGGGAGAGCCCGCCAAGTAGACTCTTATCCCAGCAGATACCCGACCAGCCGGATCAGACACAGGAGGCCTGCGATGCATGTCATCTACCCTTGTTGCGCTGGTTTGGATGTCCACAAAAAGACGGTCGTTGCCTGCCGGATGAAGGCCGAAGGGTCAAAGCCGAGCCGGCGAGAGGTAAAGACCTTCTCCACAATGACCCGGCAGTTGCTGGCGTTGAGCGATTGGCTTTCTCAGTGGGGCTGCACCCACGTGGCGATGGAAAGCACCGGCGAGTATTGGAAGCCCATCTTCAACGTGCTGGAAGCCAACTTTGAAGTCTTGCTGGTCAATGCGCAGCACGTCAAACAGGTGCCAGGACGCAAGACCGATGTCCGGGATGCTGAGTGGCTGGCCGGGCTGCTGCAACACGGCTTGCTCAAAGCGAGCTTTATCCCCCCTGCCCTCCAGCGGGATTTGCGTGATCTGACGCGGTATCGCACCACATTGGTGCAGGAGCGCACCCGGGTGATCAATCGGGTGCAGAAGGCTTTGGAGGGCGCCAACATCAAGCTGTCCAGTGTGGCCAGCGATACGCTGGGCGTGTCGGGTCGGGCCATACTAAAAGGGCTCATCCAAGGCCAGGAAGATCCAGCAGCGTTAGCGGAGTTGGCCAAGGGCCGCTTGCGCAACAAGAAGGCCGACCTAGAGCAGGCGCTGACCGGCTTTTTCCGACCCCACCATCGCTTTTTGTTGAGCCACTTGCTGGTGCATCTGGACTTTCTGGAAACACAACTTTCTCAGCTGTCCGACCAGATCGCTCAACACATTGAGGCGATGGGTGTGCCCCCAAAAGACCCGCAGCCTCCTTCGGGCGGTTCGCCCAAGCCTGCGCAGTCACCAACCGCCGCCTCGTCCAAGCCTGCGCAAGCTTCTCGGCTCCTTCCCAATCAGGCCATGGCCTTGTGGGATACGATTCCTGGCGTCAACCAGACCGTGGCCGAGGTTATGGTGGCCGAAATGGGCGTGGATATGGGCCGCTTCCCCACCCACCGGCATCTGGCCTCCTGGGTCGGCTTAGCGCCTGGAAACCATGAAAGCGCAGGGAAACGTCAATCGGGGCGCACCACCAAAGGCAATCCTGCGTTGCGTCTTGCCCTCGTCCAGGCGGCCTGGGCGGCCTCGCGCACCAAAGACACTTATCTGTCCGCTCTCTATCGTCGGTTGGCCGCACGACGGGGCAAGAAACGCGCCTTGGTGGCAGTGGCTCATTCCATTCTCACAGCCGCCTATCATATGGCCTGTCACACACAACCCTATCAAGATCCGGGCAGCAACTATTTCGATCAGCGCAAGAAACACGACGTTGTCTCTCGGCTCTCCCATCGCCTGGAAAAGTTGGGGTACAACGTTGCGCTTACGCTACAAGCTGCTTAAATAAAAGAAAAACAACAGGATTCTTCGAAATCTGAAAGGTTATTTTCTAAGTAGCTTCTTGGAGCGCGCTTTTGAGCGAAAGCTTACACAATGCATCCAGCGTACTGCCCTCCGGACGCATCCCCATCCGCCGGCAAGGGTCCGGTGTTGTCTTGAGGATCAGTTCACGTACGAAGAGAATAGTCTGGCACTATCCTCGCCAATCCACGTCGATGCTCGTATAGCCATGGGTATATTTCTTCAAGTGTTCCGGCAGATTCTCCAGAAACCATCGTCCGGATTGCGGGATCTCCCACGGAACGTCGATTCTGTGCCCGCGGTCCCTGAACCCGATGGCGCACGACAGTCTCGTCTCCCCTGTCCGGTTGGGAAACGCGCCGTGGTACGTCCGGTGCGCAAATACGATCATATCGCCACCCTGCGTAAACAACGGCACAAGCCCGGGAATGTCAAACCCGGCGTAGGGTCGCTCTTCCCCGCCTTCGGGGTAGAACGACCGCCTGTCCGCCGTCATCCTGAACCCCTCCGGCCCTTCCCAACCGCCCACGTGGGAATCTTCGATGACACACAGTCCGCCATGTACCGGGCGGGACCCCGTCAGGTAGAACCACTTGCCCGACGGCCAGTGACCGCGGTTCAAAACATCGCCGGAATTCCTGATCTTCGTAGAAAACCCGCCCCAGTCCGTATGCCATGCCACGGGTTGGGACCCCGGCATCCTGATGATTGCGGCCGACCGGTGTACGGTCAACTCGTCGGTACCGATCAGATGGCGATGAATGGCCATGAACGGTTCGTATTCCAGGAGCGACCATGCGCCGGGCCCGGATTCGATCCACGCGTGGCGTGTACGACTCTGACCCGGCGCCAGCGCGCCCTCCGGATCCGTGCCGTCGTACACGGCCTGCTTCAGCCGCTCAACCCAGTCAGGAGGCAGCACGTCCTTGATGACCGCAAACCCGTGCGCCTCCAGACATTCGCTCATTGCGTCCAGATCCTCAATCCCGAACTCGTACTGATATTCAACGTCGGGTTTCTGCACGTGTGAATCGTCTTCCATCTCACTCTCGCTTTGGTTCAACCGCGTTGTGTGACCGGAAATGACAGCCTCTCAATCCCCAATGGCCGTGCGCATCGTTGGATCCGCCGAACTCAGAAAGTGGTCCACTGTATTCCGGGTTGCAGGCCGGGTACGGAAATCGGCGATCCATGGCTCGCGAAACCAGGCCCGCTTCTCCCTCGGCAAACCGTTCAAAACAACGGGAGGCACGTTCAGCCGGTGCCAATGCGTCGCCAGGTGTGAGTAGGCGTGCAACACGGCGATACGCGGCGTATCGCGAGTCCACTCGGGGCCGACGTGGCACACGTTCTCGGTGAAAAACACCGCGCTTCCGGCGGGGCAGGCATATCCCATAAGGAATGGGCTCCGCTTTCCCGGCTCCATCGAAAGGTGGTCGGGATGCATGTCAAAATTCGCCTTATGGCTGCCGACGATGAAATGCGTGCCTCCATCTTCCTGCTGCACTTCCGTCAGCTCGAAGACCACGCGCACCATGCCAGCGTGAATCCGCCCGTTCTGGCATCGATATCCGAATATGGGATCGATCTGGCTCGGACCGCCTCCGTGAAGCCCCCCGCCGTGAGACTCTCCCTTTTTTCTGACTACGCAGTAGCACCCTTCCATCCGGATCTCAGGCCCGATGATCTCGTGCAACACCTCCACGACTTTCGGGTGATCGATCAATAGACTGGACGCCCCCCCTGGAACGGTACGGTGTTCGGGCGGCAGGGAGTCCGGATCGTGGACGATGCGATCGATCTGCTCGACGATGGATGCAATCTCCTCCTGATTCAGAATGGCGGGACGCACCAGAAAACCCGTCAGATCGAACCGGAATTTCTCTTCATCCGTCATTCCCATCTCGATTCCTCCTGAGTGTGGTTCGGTATTGGCCAACCATACCGCAATATATCCAAACACCCTTCGCTTGCAAACTCCCTTCAAGGGGTCCCGGCCCGGGCCCGAAAACAGCTTTCAACCAGGCGCCAGGATATTATCTTGTCTCCGTACAGCACAGCCGCAAAGGATGATGGAAAGCAGGGGAGACGAACGGATGGGCGACGACAAACGTCAATGGGTACACCCCGCCGGATTCGTGGACGTGGCGACCCTGGAAGAGATCGGGCGGAAAATTCGGACCCACGACTGGGCAAAGAAAGCGCTGGGACAACTGAGGGAGAGTGTCCAACCCTGGCTGGCGCAGCCGCTCGAACGCATCGAGTCGCTGATGCCGAAACGGAAGATGCAGGTGTACTGGCTGCTGATGTGCCCGCGATGTCGCGAGAGAATGAGGTTCTATCCGTTCAACGACCGTGAAGTCACCTGCCTGAATTGCGACGAAACCTATCCGCTGAGCCAGCAGTCGACGGCGGTGCATCTGACCGGCAGGTATTACGGCACGCTGTACGAAGGCTGGGGCTGCTCCTTCATCCAGGCCATGGCAAACGCGGCACAGCAACTTGCATTCCTGTACGCTCTGGGCGCGGAACGCAGTTACGCGGAAAAGAGCGCCGGGATCCTGAAACTATTCGCGAGAAATATCCAATCCCTGCCCGTTCAGGGAAGCGGTACCCAGCATGTCATCTGGACCTATAATATGGAAGGCGACTGCGTCATCGTGCTGGCGCTGGCGGAAGCCTACGAACTTCTGAGATCGTCGGCCGGCCTGTTCACCACTCAGGAACACCGTCAGATCCGGGAAGACCTGCTCCGGCACTGGGCCGATGCTGTCTTTCGCGTCGAAACGGACAGCAGCCCGCGCCACAACGGCATGTTCGCCTATCTGAGTTCCGTGGCGATGGTGGGCTGCGCGATCGAAAGCGCGGATTACGTGGACTGGGCGTTCGGTCATCGGAAATACGCCTCTGAACGGCGCCCGCGTCACCGGGGTATCCGCTGGCTCACCCGGAACAACTATCTGGCGGACGGGGCATTCTGGGGTCTGTGCAGCGCCTACCACCTGTACGCCCTGGGTCCGAACTGCCGTGCGCTCGTACTCGGTCACAGGCTTTCACGCCAGATGCCGGACCTGTTCCCGCCTGACGTCTACGATGAACTGAACCCGGGCAACGACAGTTACCGAAAGGTGCGCGGCGCCATCAAATGGTTCACCGCCCAGGCATTTCCCGATCTGACGGTTGCGCCCACCGGAGATATGGGAGGGCGCGCCAGTCTTGCCAGTTATCCGCTCACGGCGGAAATCGGATATCGCTACCTGGACACTGAAGAAACGGGTTCGTACCGCGAACTTCGAGAAGGCGACAGAGGATTGACCGGACTCCTTTTCGGGGCGGACGCTATAGAGAAGCAACCTGTGCCCTATCGGAGCGCCAACCTTTCCAGCGGGTACGTGGCGTTGAAGCGGGAGGCCGGAGGCAACCGGCTGTACGCCGGTCTGAACGCGCTCCTGCCCGGATCCGGTCACGCCCACGGGGATCGACTGAATCTCATCACCTACTCGCACGACCGGATGCTGACCGGCGAGAAGCGCACCCGGTACGAAGACCCCGATCAGCGCATATATAGCGGGGCGTCGTACGCACACAATACGGTCACCGTCGACGAAACGTCGCAGGTTCACGGCGACGCACTGACGGGAGACCGGGTCCCGCACATCCGTACCTTCGTCGACCTTCCCGCAGGCCAGGTGGCCGAAGCCCACGGTGACCGGGTGTATGGACAGACGGATATCTACCGCCGCATTCTGATCCAGGTCGACGCCTACCTGCTGGATATCTTCCGTGTGGAGGGCGGAGGGACACACGACTGGTTCTATCACGGTATCGGAGAGGAACCGGAGATCGGTCTGTCGATGAAGGAAGGAAGCGGATTCGAACCGGCCCTCTACGTCAGGAGGGGCGAACCGCGATACATGGAAGGTCCGGCGGAGAAATCGTTCGCGGCGACCTGGCGCGTGCCGCCGGACCCTGAATCTGGTAACGGCGCCACTCGATCCCACGTATTCAACCGGGTGACGGTGTCCGGTTCGCGGGGACAGGCTGCCTACATGCTGAACACCTATCCGGACCCGGGAAGGCACAGCCTGATGGTCCGCCATCGGGAGACTGCGGCGCCCTTTGTCGCCGTCCACGAGGCCTACGTTGAGAGACCCGTGGCCACGGACGTTCGGATGCTGCCGGGGAATGCGGCCGCGGTGGTCCACGTCGAACACGCCGACGGCGGAAGCAGGCAGGCGATTTACGAGACCGGATCGGGACCGGGGGGGCTCCGGCTGGACGGGCGTTTCGCATCGATATGCCGCGACGCCGCGGGGCGGGCGTTGAGCATCCTCCTGGTGCACGCGACGGAATTCGGTTCGGGCGGAATCCGAATACGGTCGCGCAGTCCCGTCACTCTCTCGGCCGCCTTCGAGGACGACGCGATCCAACTGGTGTCCTGTCCGGCCGTGGGCTATGAAACGCTGGAGGGCCGGCCCGTGTACGACATTGGCCACGACGCGGACGTCTGTATCGAACTCCCGCCGGAGGGGGCGCGGGCAGGGAGAAAGATAGATGCCCGGTTGCCGGCACAGACCGCGAGTGGGCCGGTCAGCATCGAAGTGTCGAGATAACGCCGGTCCGGCAGGCTCAGTATCCTCGTCAGGTGTCCGATCAGGCGACGTCCGGCTGCGTCTGGCGCGTTCACTTCCGACTGCCGCTGGCGTCCTGGATTTTCGGACTGCCGGGCCCCACCGTATTTCGAACCGCGAAACAGTCTTCGCGAGACAGGCATTTCCCCGCCGCTCCCACGGCTTCGGCGATCTGGTCGGGCGTCTTGATCCCGCAGACGGCCACATGAATCGCCGGATGCATCAGCGTGGCGGACAGCGCCAGCTGGTAGATCGTGAGGTTGTTGCGTTCCGCGATCGGTTTCAGGCTTTGCACCTTCGCGCACAACTCCCTGAACCGGTCTCCCTGAAAATCAGGATGATTCATCCTGAAATCCTCAAACGTCTCGTCTCCGGAGTACTTTCCGCTGAGCAGTCCCTTGTGCATGGGTGAATAGATCATCACCCCGATATTCTCCGATTGGCACCAGGGCAACAGGTCGTTCTCCCCGGCAGGTTCAATCAGGCTGTACGGAGGCTGTACAACGTTATACGCGCCGAAGCGGCGCTGGGCCCGGCACTGCTCGACGGAATGGTTGCTCACCCCGTATGACCGGATCTTTCCCTGATCGCGAAGTCTCTCCAGGGTTCCCGCGATATCGGCGAGCGGCGTCATCGGATCGTACATGTGAAGCAGATAGAGATCGATTGTCTCGATTCCCATCCGTCCGAGCGATACGTCGCAGCGCGCCATGACGTGTTCGGGTGAAAGATCCGGATACCGGGAACCGTCCGGGTTGAAGTGGTTGAACACTTTGGTCGCCAGCACGAGTTCGTCCCTCGGCAGATCCCTCACGACCTCGCCCAGCACGGTCTCGGCATACCCATCGCCGTAGGCCTCCGCCGTATCGAAAAAGTTGATTCCGCGATCGAACGCGAACTTCATCGCGGCCATCGCGTCGTCCTTCGACTGCGGCCCCCAGAACCGGGGACTGAGTTGCCACGTGCCGACGGCAATCGGGGATACCGAAAGGCCGCTTTCGCCAAGCACGACACGGTCCATTGTCGTTCCTCCCATCATCGACCGACGTCCTGATTCTCTCTCGTCAAACCCGCACAGCGCGGGCGCCATCGCTAATCGGCTGCGCGGACGCCTGCTTCTTCCATCGTACCGAGGCCCAGCCCCCTCAGGTCAGCCACCGTGTCCGTTTCCTCCGCCTCGTACAGTTTCCAGATCACCTTGAGCCCTTCGAGGCTGGATACAGGGTCGGTCAACGGCTTCCGGCCGGTCTCGATACAATCAATAAAGTGCGCCATCTCCACTTCCGTCGGTTTGGCGTGCTTTTCTTCCATCAACACGATCTCCCGCTGACCGGGGTCGTGCTCGCCGGGTACGTGTTTCTCGACGTCACCCAGGTACACGACCCGTCCCGTGCGCAGATGCAGTTCCACCATGCCCTTCTCGCAGTGCGCGTGAAAGGAATATCCGAGTCGCGTGCCCCGGGCCCCCCAGGTGCCGAAGTGATATCCCAGGATGCCGCCCTCGAACTCTATGCTGACGTTACTGGTTCCCTCTCTCTCCATCCACGGCGTACCTCGATTGGTGCCCAGGTGCACGCCCTTCACCGGCCTGCCAAGCATCCACAACATCAGATCGATATAGTGGCAGCCGTGGCTGAAGAATTGCCCGCCTCCAAGGGTTCCTGCCCTGCAGTGCCAACTCTCCGGCTCACGCTGGGTGTGTTGTTCGGTCCAGATCGATAACTGGAAGACCTCGCCGAACGTCTTGCTGTCCACCACTTCCTTGAATTTCAGAACCAGCGGATGAAACCGCATACAGTAGGCAACCATCAGCACACGGTCGTTCCGCTGCGCGGCTTCGATCATCTCCAGGCATTCCCGCTCGCTGTTGGCCATCGGCTTTTCCACGAGCACGTGCTTGCCCGCGTCCAGGCACCGGACCGTTACGGGATGGTGGAGATGATGGGGCAGCACGACGAGTACGGCGTCGACGTGATCCAGTACCTCCTCATAGTCGGCGGCAACCACGGGGTCATTGGGAAAGTGTTCGGCCACCGCCCGGGCCCGCTCGAGGTCGATATCCACCACCGCCGTAATCTCGACCCTGTGGAGCACCTCGCTCATGCGGCTGGCGTGGGACCGGGCCATGCCGCCGCAGCCGATGATTCCAACCCGTGTTCTCCGTGTCATCTCCCTTTCCTCCGTTTTTTCTCGTTCAAATTCAGATTCCGTCGCCGTCGTCCCATTCGAAAATCACTTTACCCGTCTCCCCGCGACCCTCATTTCGATGACTACCTGTCCGGGCCCCGGTTCCGGGCGATTGAAATCCCTGACTTCCACGTTACTGTCGCCAAGATAGACAACGCCCCTCATACCCTCATCTCCCAAGAATTGAATTCGCCGGTTTGATTGCCTATCTTTGTACCCCGTCGTCCGGATGTCATGTCCGAACCGCCACTTCCGATTTCGGCCGCGATACATCGCATCCCCTTCCTCGCAGAAACGGGACCGGGGATGGAAGCGGGATTCCCGCCACGGCAGCGTAGCAATGATACTGCGAACCCCGATCGTTCGCAAGGAGACATTGCAAGCGAATACCGATAGGTCAGGGGTTCCGTCGGGTCGGAACATACAAAGAACAGGAGAATCCCATGCCTGAAACGGTACTGTCCGAACCACGACATACAGTGTGCGTAGAACGTAATATTCCCGTGAAGATGCGAGACGGCGTTGTCCTTCGAGCCGACGTCTACCGCCCCGAAGCCCGGGGCCGGTATCCGGTCATCCTGGAACGGGTTGCCTACGAACTGGTCGGCCGGTGCACGTCGAACGGCGAATTCTTCGCGAGCCGGGGATACGTCTTCGTGGGACAGAACGTACGGGGCGTCTTCGCGTCGGAGGGGGACTGGAGACCCTTCCGGGACGACGGTTGGGGCGCCAACCGCGACGGATACGACACCATCGAATGGGCGGGCGTCCAGCCCTGGTCCAACGGCAACGTGGGGATGGCCGACGGTTCCTACTCCGGATTCTCACAGTACATGGTTGCTCCGACCCGGCCGCCGCACCTGAAAGCGCTCTACGTGCGGCAGGGCGGACCTGACTATTACAGCGGCTTCTGGTACCGTTACGGCGCCTACTCGCTGCCCTTCCAGAAATGGGCGATGCAGACCCTTCTGGCGCAGTTGGAACACGAAAGCGCGCCGCCGGGTCTGGAGGCCGAGACGGCGCGTCTTGCAACGGCACTCGATGAATACGAAAGCTGGGAGCGGCACCTCCCGCTCAAGTCCTTTCCGCCGTTGGACGGGCTTCTGGACTGGTACTTCGAAGACCTGCGCCATCCCGAAGACGGACCCTACTGGTGGCCCACCAACGTCACGTCGAAATTCGGGGAGATCGAAACACCCATGCTTCATTTCGGCGCGTGGTTCGACGTCTTCCTGGACGGAACGCTGCAGTGCTTCCGGGGCATTCGAAAAAACGGCCGTACCCGGGCCTGCCGGGAAGGGCAGCGCCTGCTCATCGGACCCTGGATCCACGGTCCGGGAAACGCCGCAAAACGCGTCGTCGGCGAACTGGACTTCGGCCCGGAGGCGGCGTTCGACATGAACGCGCACCGTCTGCAATGGTACGATTACTGGCTGAAGGGAATGGATAACGGAATGATGGATGGCCCGCCGGTACGCATCTTCCTGATGGGAAAGAACGAGTGGCTGGACCTGGACGACTGGCCGCCGCCGGGCGTCACGTACCGGACTGCGTATTTGCGGGAAGGTCCCGGGAAGAATGAGAACTCGCTCAACAACGGCGGCTTGACTTTCGACGCTCCCGAGACCGCCGAACGTCCGGACAGCTTTTCGTACGATCCGAACGACCCCATGCCCGGGCTGCGTTTCTATCCCACGCTGGGGCCCGTGGACCATCAGCACCTGGAAAGCGGCATGCTCACCTATACCTCTGCCGTGCTGAAGCGCGACCTGACCGTCATCGGGCCCGTCAAGGCAATTGTACACGGCCTGTCGTCAGCCCCGGATACGGACTGGGTGGTCAGACTTTGCGACGTCTGGCCGGATGGCCGGTCCATGCCCGTCTGCGACGGGATCCTGAGGGCGCGATTCCGCAACTCTCTGCAACGCCCTGAACTCCTGATGCCGGGAAAGATCTACAGATTTGAAATCGACATGTCCGCCACGGCGCAGGTATTCCAATCGGGGCACTGCCTGCGGGTGGAAATCACAAGTAGCGATTTCCCCCGGTACGATCGAAACCTGAACACGGGAGGGCCCTTCGGCGAAGAAGCCACCGGCCAGGTTGCCGTCAACACGGTCTTTCACGACGCAGACCGGCCGTCATACGTCGTCCTGCCCATTGTGGACGACTGAAGTGCGGTTCCGCGTATGCCTCCGGCGGTTCATGCTTCCGGAAACACGTTACAACCCGGCGGCGACTTCCAGAAATCCGCCAGGTCGTGTTCCACGGCGCCGGCCCACCGGCGCAACACACGCCTCCCCTCGGCCCGCCGTTGCAGCGTTGGCCCGATCGATCCCCCGTCCCAGCCCTCCCGGACCCTGGCCAGGAGTTCAGCCTTCACCTCCGCGCAGTCCGGGTCGCGCGCACGATCCTCAAACTCCACCGGGTCTTCCGCGAGATTGAACAGCTGCGGTTCATCGTATCCGTGATAGCTGTTCAATTTCCACGGACCCTGCCGGACCATCCGTCCGGGCGGCTCATCGGCGCCGCCGTAATTCTCCGAAAGTACCTCATCCGCCCAACCCTGCGGCGGCTCGCCGCCCTCGAGAAAACACCTCAGGCTCCGTCCGGCGACCTCCGGCAGGGGTTCTCCGCCGGCCAGGTCGATCATCGTGGGGCCGACGTCCATCAGACTTGCCAATGCATCCACGCGCCTTCCTTCATCGAATCGCCCGGGAAACGACGCGATCATCGGAACGCCGACAGACCCCTCGTAGAAGCTGCTCTTCCACCACATCCCGTGCTCGCCGGCCATCTCGCCGTGGTCCGAGAGATAGATCACCGCGGTGTTGTCCGCGAACGACGTCGAGGCCAGCGTCTCGATCAGCCGGCCGATCAGACCGTCCATAAACGTGACCAGGCCGTAGTAGGCCGCGCGAGCCCGGCGTACCGCGTCATCGCCCAGTCCGTTCACGCCGCGCTTCTCGCGCCAGAGCCGGATCGCCGGATGAAGCCGGTCCAGGTAGCCCTCCGGTACGGCAGGAACCTCCACGCGAGGGTAGTACTCTTCGTACAGGTCCCTGGGACAGATGAAGGGACAATGCGGAAGCACGTACCCCATGACCAGGCAGAACGGTCTATCGTGACCAGTCCGGTCGCGACGGGCGATAAACTCACGGCACGCGTCCGTGACCGCCACGTCGTACGCCTGGTAGGCCGTGCGCCCGGGTCCGGAAATTTCGACCGAGTTGCGGGATTGGCCCGTTGTCCCCGTGGGGATATGCCCCAGATCGGGACCCGGGCCGCCCGGAATTGGACCGGAAACATCTCCTATAATACGCGATTCGAATCCGTGTCGCTGATCGGGCCCCACAAAATGCATCCTGCCGCCCAGCACCGTTTCGTATCCCGCCAGCCCCAGACCATGCGCGAAGGTAGGGACGTCGGACCTAAGAAAACAGGCATTGGACCACACTTCGATGTCTGAAGAATGACGGCCCGTGAGAAAGGTCATACGGGAAGGCACGCAAAGCGGTGACCCGCAATAGGTGTTTTCGAACAATACGCCGCGTCCCGCCAGAGCGTCCAGGTGCGGGGTACGGACGATTGGATCCCCGGCGCAACCCATAAACCGCCGGTTGTGCTGGTCCGACATGATGACCAGAAAATTCGGTTGATCCGGCAAGACAGGCCCCCTCGTCTTCAGGCCATTAATTCATGAAACGGAACAAACATGGATGGACAGGATGGACAGGATGGACAGGATGAAAACCGAAAAACACGACAAAACCAACATCGAAAACTACGAAATACACGAAAAAGCGCGAAAAAAGCACGAGAAAAACCGAAAAACACGTCAAAGGCACAAGAAAACGAACATCAGAAACTACGAAACACGCGAAAAAACGAAAAACGACGAGACAGAAAAAATAGTGATCCGTGGATGAAATCAACTGCGGCAAGAGGCCTGCATGCAGCGCATGCCACTGCGCGGGCAGGCGCAAAACCGAAATGTTGCACTTCAGCCTGGCAATGCAACGATTTTCATCATTACAGACGCTCCAAAGGGGCCTGACAACTGTCTTAAAATCCCCCGGGAGTTCCCGGCCCCGAAAACGTGACGAGCCGGATACGATGATTGTACGTATCGGCAATGTAAAGGAGTCCGTTTGCCTCGTCGAACCCGACGCCGGCGGGCCGGTTCAAAGCGGCCGACGTGGCTGGGCCTCCGTCTCCGCTGAATCCCGCCTGTCCGTTCCCGGCTACCGTCTCGATGATCCCGGAAGCCAGGTCGATTGCCCGGATGCGGTGGTTCATCTCATCGGCGACGTACAGCCGCCCATCCGGGCCGAACTGAATATCGCGCGGGTTGTTCAGATTCGCTCGGGTGGCCGGACCGCCGTCGCCACCGAACCCCGCGTCGCCCGTGCCCGCCACGCTATCGATCCGGTCCCTCTCAAAGTCCACGCGCCGGATCCGCTGATTGAGCGTATCGGAAATATAGAGCTTTCCATCCGGTCCAAAGGCCAAACCACCCGCGGGCGGAGGACTGTTGCCCGCCGGGAAGTTCAATTGTGCCATCAGGGGAGGGCCGCCGTCGCCGCCGTATCCCGCCGCGCCCGTTCCCACCACTGTCCTGATGACGCTGTCGAGATCGATCTTACGCACCCGCAGGTTGCGCTGATCCAGAACATAGAGCGTATTGTCCGGCGCAAGCACCGTCTGCGAAGGATAGCTCAGGAGCGCGTCCTCCGCGGGGCCGCCGTCGCCCGCAAACCCCGGTGCGTCTCCAAGGAATACCCGCACCCTGCCGCTGGCAGGATCGAAAAGCCGCAGCTTGTGGTTTCGCCAGGCCGTCAGCAGAAAGGCCCCGCCCGAGAGCTGAGCCAGGTGCGTCGGATGACTCAGGTTGACGGATCTCCCGGGCGCGCCCGGCGGGATCCGCTCGGACTGCGCGTAAGAACCGTCGCCCATGAAACCGCTGCCGATCGCGGTCTCCAGCGTGCTGTCGCCGATGGCCGCACGACGCACGCGATGATTGTTCCAGTCCAGAACGTACACCCGGCCTTCGGGCGTGACCATGACGTCCACAGGCCAGTAGAACGTGGACAGCAGATACACGTTGCCGTCTCCGTCCCAACCCGCATCGCCGGTGCCCGCCCAGGTGCAGATCGTTCCGGGCGTGTCCGAACACAGCGACGGCGGCGCAATGGGTTCTTCGTCGTCATCGGATTCGATCGGATTGTCGTCTCCACAGGCCGCCAGAAAACAGGCCAGCAACCCGACACAGAACCACAACATGCCCTGCCGAATTCTGTCCGTAATGAGATGCATCTTCACTTCACCTCACACCGACTCCCAACTGACCGGCCGGTTGAAGCCGGATGCCTCCTCTCCTCAAAAGCGCCGCTTGCGGCCGGGAGGACCATCAGAAATCGCTCGCACAACGAAATCCGATCTGCTCATCCGTCGCAAACGGCGCATCGAACCACCGGGTGGTCGTGTCGGCCAGGTCCCGGAACTTCCATGAACCGCCCCGCATCACGCGGTTGAGTCCGATTTCCGGCCCTTTTGGATTGTCTTTTGGCGTATCACGATAATAATCGGGGTTGAACCAGTCCTCACACCACTCCCATGCGTTGCCGGACATATCGTGCACGCCGTACGGACTCGCGCCCTTCGGATGGCTGCCCACGTCCACCGTACGTCCCACGAGATCGGCGATATTCGCGTGTTCAGGGGTAGGCGTCGCCGTTCCCCATGGATAGGGTCGCTTGTCCGTGCCGCGTGCCGCCTTTTCCCATTCCGCTTCGGTAGGGAGGCGCATTCCCGCCCATTCGCAGTAGGCTTTGGCGCCAAACCAGGTCACGTTTGTCACGGCCCGGTTGGCGAGATAAAACGCCTTGAGCACGTACTCATCCTTGATGGTGCGCCCCAGTTCCTCGCTTTCCTCATCATCGTCCCCCTGCCGTCCCGCCAATACGTCGATCGAAATCCTTATATCCGCCCTTCTCGATTCCAGATTGTAGAGCACGTTGCCATCCGGGTCCAGGTTCCGGTTCGCCGCGTTCCGGTATGCGATATCCTCGTCCGTCTGCCAGGGCGCCGTACGGCCCACGGTTTTGGTGTTCCGGTTTCTGTCATTCAGGAAGGCGATAAACTGGACGTTGTTCACCTCGTATTTGTCGATCCTGAACGCATCCAGATAGACGACGTGTTCGGGACCGTCGGGCGGCAGCCCGCCCCGATCGGTACCCATGACGAATTCCCCCGCGGGCACCTCAAGCAGGTCGTGCCTGAGTATCGGCGCCACGGGCCCGTCGACCACTTTCTGTCCGAAGAACGTTGCGAAGATTTCGAAGTCGGGCGCGTCCACCGTGCGGCTGCCGTCCAGATCGTAAATCGGGTCTTCCGATTGAAACGCCCGCGCAAAAAGGATAAAATCGGTCAGATCGATGGTTCCATTGCCGTCAAAGTCCACGTCTTCTATGGTGACCCGTTCCGCCCACACACGCGCCGGGCCTATCGCGAGCAGGAAAATCAGGCCAACGGAAATCAGTACACGCGCCATGTGCGAACTCTCCTTCTCCGGCGTTTTCCCCCCGATGACAGACGACTTCTCCGGCCTTTTCCGGCGCGCGCAACCGACCGTGCGCGGCCTCTTCGCATCGACACCCTTTGAAGACGGATCGGAGTCGTCTTACTTCTGCACCACGAACGTGGTCTCCTTCGAAAAGGACTTGCCGCTGTTTAAATCCGTAACCTCCACCGTCAGGTAGTATTTTCCCGACCGCGCTTCCCCCAATTCCAGTTCCGTATACGCCACCTCCGAGTCCTGGAAGCCGAGTTGCTCATAACCCACCGCCACTTCCCTCTTGCTCGACCGTCCCCTGAGCGTTTGCGCCAGCGTGGACAATACGCCGCCCGCCTTCGGTCCCATCGTGTACTCTACGCGGTACTGGGTCTGTCCGAATTCATCCTTCTTCAGGTTGTAAATCTCGTAATACACAAATACGTTCTGGCCCGTCCCGTAGGTTCGAGACGGCATCGGTACCACGTTCAACCCATGTTTTCCGAACTTGCCGGCATCCGTGGCGGCCTCGCTGACCCGGTATGCCAACTCCAGGTCGCTCACGCGGAGACCTTCCCGATGGTAGGACTCCACGTCGACCTGCTGCCGGTATATTCCCAATCGGCCCGTCATCCGGTCCCGAGCCTTCACTTCCAGCCGGTACGCGCCCGGCGGCACTTCGAGCCTGACCACGTCAGGGAGGACAACCTCGGGACCCGTTCGATTGCCCGGCTGCTTGTAAAACACTTCCGCCGTCTTCCGGTAGACCTTGCCGGAAAGGGACGAGAGCAGCGCCAACTGCCGCCGGACCACCACCTGGGTGACGTTGTGTTCGGGAAGGTAATTCGGCGCCGTGCAAGGAATGCCGTAATAGATCTCCAGCACACTCTTGCCGTCTCGCCCTTTAAAGTCGGCCAGCGCATAATAGAAGTCGAACGGCGCTTCCGCGTATTCCGGCGTGAACGTATCCGGGGTGAGCGCAACCGCCTGCTTGAACACCTGTTCCGGCGAAAAACGTCGAAACCTCGAAACCTGTTCGACGTTCAAGTCGGGCGCGCTCGGCACCGGCGCAAAATCAAAGGCCCGGGAGTTGAACTCGTCGGTAAACGTAATCTCTATACCTCCGTCGATATCGAGATAGACCCACGACTCCCAGGGCGTTGACCCGAGGTCGGCGCCGGCGCTGAGAACCGGACTGAAACCCGACCCCGCGAAGATTTCCGTGTTGACGTTGGAAGGGAGGGGTCGTGTAACCGTGCTCGCGAGTTCAGTCTGTCCGATATCTCCTCCCGCGCCGATCGTACCGGCGGTGCTGCGGCGCTCCGTGTTATTGCGGTCGGTGGACGAGCCCCCGTCCCGGCTTCCCGCCGACGTTGTCATCTGCCTCAGGTTCGAGTCCGCGCCATCCGGGTCTCCTCCCGTGAACGCGTCCCGCTCGCCCTCGATGCCCAGATCGGCCGCCGCGCTTTCGAAACCGAGAATATCGCGCTCCAAAGAGAAATTGCGGATGGGGAAGACGGGACCCATAAACGACGCGCCGATGGCCTCGGCGCCGTAGAGTTGCCTGGCCAGCCGCTCCTTCACGCGCAGCACGGGCAGATTCTGCCGGAAATTCACCTTTCGCGAGCTCGTCACGTGGTCCGGCTCGCCGAACCGGATGTACACCTCGCCGCGCCGGTCCCACGGTTCCTTACCCTTGGAAAATTCCAATTGGGCGTACCAGACTCTGCGGTAGTGTTCCAAGAGCCTTTCGTTTACAGGCGTGCCAATGTCGGGGTCGCGTACGCTCCAGAAACGCTCCAGATACGCCTCACGGTCGGCGCCCGCCGTATTTTCGTATTCCGCCATCTCCTCCGGTAAGGCAATCAGACCGATATCGTAATAACGGGCGCGCCGCTCCGGTTCCAGCCGCGAAAGGTACGTGGAGAAAAACCCCATCGCCATATCGTATTTGTTGCGCTTCGCGCAGGCCTGAGCCAGGATCGGCATCAGTTCGATTGCGTCGGGGTATTCGTGGGTAAACGCCCGGACCTTTTCCAGAATCCGGTCGTAGTCCTTCACTTTCAGGTACGCGTGGCCCAGCCGTCTGCCCACTTTCCGGTCCGTCGGCCGCATGGCCAGATACCGGGTGTACCAGACAATGGCTTCCTCGTAATCCTCCATGAAATTGGCGTACCAATCTCCCATCAGCAGATAGGCGTCGGCGTACTCCGGGTCCGTCTTCAGGACGCGGTCCAACTCCGGCTTCACGTCGTGCTCATTGAGCATATATCGCACGAGCGCGATCTTATATTGGGCATCCACGAAGTCCCGATCGCGCATCAAGGCCTTTCTGAAATAGCTGATGGCCTGGTAGCGCTCGTTGTGGAGTTCCATCAGCACGAGGCCGAGACCGTAGTAGGGTTCCGGATCGTCGCCTGTCAGCGAGGCCGCCTTCCTGAATGCCCATTTTGCGCCCCTGTAGTATTTGTCTTCGAGGAACGCGTACCCCAGTTTCAGATGTGCGTCTTTGTCCCGGGGGCGCTGGTGGGCAACCACGCGGAGCGGAAAGATCGCCTCGTCCACGTCATGCCTGTCGAGCCGCGCCACGCCCAGGTCGTAGAGTGAATCGACCCCGGCGCGCGGCAGATTGCGCGACGCCACCGCGTATCCACCGGGACCTCCAAGGAGGGTCTGCACCCGACCCCGGTGCCAGTAACAGGTCAGTACGGGACCGCCGGCGCGAACGTTCGGACGGAAAAAATATCCGACTTCAGGCATATGCGGTTCGTCGGTTGCCGGACATTGGAAGAGATGCCTGAGCTGCGCGAGGTCCCGCGCTCTTGCGGACGCGTCCGGCTGTCGCTTTTCCAACTCAGCGGACGCCCACGACAGGAGTCCGCTCAACTCTGCAGATTTTTCTTCGCCACGCGCGGCGTTGAACTCGGACATCAGATCGCCTACCACCAGCAGGCGTTCCGAGCAGACCGCTTCCTTCAATACTTCGTCGTTCTTGATGCGGCGTCGAATCCCATCGATGTAACTCTGACAGCTTCCACGCGACAGACCCATCGGCGCATACGCCGCTCGAAGTTCCTTGAAACCTCTCACGGCCTCCCGGTAGGCATCCCTGGCGCTTCGGTACTCGCCCCGATGCATGGCGTGGTGACCCCGCACCCACCAGTTCAACGCCTGGTGAACCATCAGCATGGCGGCGTCGATTTCCGATTCCTGCGCCAGTTGCGGAGGGCTGCCGCCACTGGCATTGTCCGGACCGGCCCACGCCGGCACGCTGCCGCCGTTCATTCCGATAAAGGAAACCTTTCCGTCGACCACAGCGGTCACGGCGTCCGCGGCTGCGGACCACGCCAACGGGCCTCGCACGCGTCCGGCCGCGAGCAACGTGCCTCGTCCGAATGCATCGACGGTCCACAATCCGCGGCGGTCCGTTACGGCCAGCCGGCTTCCGTCGGGCGAAACGGCCATATCGACGGGATCCATTCCCTCAGGCAATCGCCAGAGAGACTCCCCGGATGCATCTATCCGCCAGATGCGGTTGCGGATCAGGGCCAGGCGCCGCTGTTTTCGGGTGTCGGACGTCAGCCTCCCCAGGGGCGTCGTGCCGAACGCAACGTGATCCAGCCCCCGCTCCAGGTAAACCAGTCCACCGCCGGGCAGGCAGCCCACGTCACCAGGCGGGCCCAGGAAGATTCCCACCCTGGTGGGCGGCGTCCCGTCTGTTCGCCCCTCCCAGACCTGGGTAAACAGGACCATCGGCTTCCCGGAGGGCGCCAGCCACACCACTCGCTCACCGTCAGGCGAGGACGTCGCGGACGGCACGGATTGAGCCCGGGTCGCAAGCCCCAGCAGGGCGACTGCGACAGTGAGAAATCTCAACAAGCGCTCCTCCGGACCTCACAACTGGCAGAGAAGGACACGCGACGAGCAATGCCTACAAGATAAGAAACTTACCCGCCTTTAAACAACCCTTCTATCGCGATGACTTCCAACGCCTCGCCCATCGCACGGACGGCCTGGTCGATATCCGCCTCCGTGTGCGAATAGTTCGTATAGCAGACCGAATAGACGATGATCCCTCGCTTCAGTACTTCCTCGTTGAACCTGAGAAACAGCCGGCCCGCATCGGGATGGTCGAACACCAGTTGACCGACGGGGGGCGCCCCCACGAAGCTCACCGGCAGCCCCAATCTCTCGCTGCAGGCATTGAAGCCTTCGTGAAGCTGTTCGCCGCGATTCCACAACGTGCCGATCACGTCCTCACGTTCATAGACGTCCAGCACGGCGCGCGCCGCGGCCAGTCCAAGGGTGTCCCCTCCGAACGTGGACGACACCACGCAATCCTTCACCGTCTCCATCACCGCCGCATGTCCCACAAAGCAGGAGAGCGGCACGCCGTTCGACAACCCCTTGGCAAACACCGCCAGGTCGGGAACCACCCCGAAGTACTCCTGCGCGCCAGCGCGCCGCAGGCGGAACCCCGTGACGATCTCGTCGAAAATGAGGACGGCCCCGCGCTGTTCGGTCAACTTCCGCAATTCCTTCAGAAACGAACGCCCCTGTTCAACTTCCGCGTACGCGCAGGCCACGCTGACGGCCGCAATCTCATCCGGCGCGGCCTCGAATGCCGCCGCATACGGACCGATTTCGCCCCACGGCAACGCCATGTACGTCTTTCGAGTTGCCTCCGGCACCCCGCCGCGAGCCATTGTATTGACCCAGCCGTGATATCCGCAGGTCAGGATGAGTTCCCGTTCCGTAAACGCCCTCGAGAGGCGGTGGGCGGCCGCCATCGCCTCGCCGCCCGTTTTCAGGAATCGGACCCGTTCCGCGCACGGCAATCCCTCGACCAGCCGCTGTGCGACTTCGACCTCCAGCGGGTGGGGATAGCTGAACACGATCCCACTCTCCAGTTGCGCTTTGACGGCCTCATCCACCGCAGGGAAACGGTAGCCCAGGGTGATCGGTCCCAGTCCGTTCCTGAAATCGATGTATTCATTGCCGTCGGCGTCCCACACCCGGCATCCGTCACCCCGAACCAGGTAGCAAGGCTCCACGCCCCGCAACGCCTCTCGCGGAGCCTTGGAATGGGTCTGTGTGCCCAGCGGGATCACCTGCTGCGCCAGGTCATACAGCTCCCACGAGCGCGCAACCGATCGCCCGACCTCCGTTGTCATCATCCACCTCCTGAGGAATCCTGTATAGAGGCCTCGATCGAGAGCGGGGTCCAACTTCCGCCGGGCGCCCGCAGCCAGCGGATCAATACCCGTGGATCGAATGCCCGCCGCCCGGAAACCAGACCATATCCACAATCAACGAAACCCCCACGCCCGTGGAATAACCGACCAGAACGCCGAGGAAAAACGGCACGTAGCGACGGTAGAGCGCGGCCCCGCCGATTCGCAATATGAGGAATTTGATGGCCCATGCCAGAAAGACCGAAAACACTGTATATCGTACAGACGTTCCCGTTCCGGCGAGCGCGAATCCGACGGGGTGGAACGGCCACCACGGAAACCGGTACTTCAGAAACGTCAACAACGACATCACGCCCGCGCCGATGCCGAACAGACTCAGCTGCAGACGATGGGGCGGCTCCGGGTTGTTCATCTGGGTCAACACGCCGGCGAAGCCGGATTTGCTGTAGCGGGCGAACGGATAGTCGTTGAAATTGAAGGCCCCGTACGTGTAACCGAGGTACAACGTGAACAGAATCGAAAACACACATCCCACACCGAATGCCAACAGCACCGCCGCAAGCACACGCCGCCGCCCGCTTACCGGACAGACGTCCGCCAGTTTGGCGCCGTGAATGACCGACGGCATAAACAGGCCCTTGCCGTAGGACGCAATGCCATTCGTGAATCCCAACGTTGTCAGGCTGGAACCCGACAGATTCCGAGACCCGAACAGCGACGTAACGAACCGCTGCGGACCCACCGGCATGCTGATGAATACCAGTCCCACGTCTGACACGATGCGCGCAACGCCCAGATACAGGACGAATGCCGCCAGAACGAACGCACACGCCAGAACCAGACTCATCCCCGCCTGCCACCACCAGAAAACGGCGAACAGAACGCACGCAGCCAGCCCGAACACCGCCGTTCGGAATGACATCATTTCGTCTTTTTCGTCGAGCGGCGCTACCCTCCCGAGCGCTTTCATGAAGACCAGCCTCAAGTGGTTCCGAGAGGTCCAGAATCCCCAACCCACCATCGCGAAAAACGCGCCAAGCGGCAGCCACTGAAAATCGGCGGAGGCGTGGGACCACGAACTGGCGTTGTAACCCAGCCGGTTCAGGATTCCGCTACGAATGATGAACAGAAGATCGAAAAACCAGAGGCTGAACAGGACGTCGATATTCGCAAAATAGCAGAAGGAGATCGTGAACATGTTGATCCTGGTCCACAATCCCGGGAAATACCGTTCGAACTTGATCCACGGTCCCCAGCGTATATTGGGAACCTGAGGGAATCCCGGTATGAAATAGTTGATCATATTCCACGCCAGGATGCCGAAAGCGACCGCGAAGCCAATCCAGAAGAGCCGTGGGAACGCCAATGACCGGGCGCGTTCCGTAAGGTCCGTGACCGGGCGCAGAATCGGAAACGAAATGCGTTCGCTTTCCACCCACTGCTTTCGCAGGATCACCGCGAGGCAGACGGAACCGAAGAAAAGAGCGGAAATCAGCCCCATCCAGCAAGCCACCGGAACGAACCAGGCATTCCAGGGAATGGCATCGCCGGGCGGCAGTCCTTCAAACAGGTGATTGAGCGTGCCGTTCGTATTTCTTGGCGCGAGCCAGTGCGGAATATAGGGATGGAAGAACTCTCCCCACTGGTTCTCCGGCGTCGCGAAGTAGAAGGGCGCCGCGATCGCCCCCAGGAAATACCCCGTCAGGCCCACGGACGGAATCGCGCCGCCGACCAGACCGCCCGCGAGCACGACCAGGAGTTCCGTCGACGATAGCGCGTACCGACGCGAAAGGACCCGGCACAGCGGGTTCAGTCCCAGGGCAAGCAGGAGGTAGGGCAGCAGCGTACCCATCGGAAAATGACTCAACGTCATACGCGACGCGTGGACGACGTACTCCACGTAATTCACGACGACGTTCACCCCGACGGCCAATACTCCCGCCAGCAGTACGCTGCGCAGCGTCACCGACTGCCTGTCACGTCCACCCTCGACGTCGGTCGATACGGCAACGGCGGATGCTTCTGCCATCGTACCCATCCTTGCGTCTTGTGATACCCACTGTAGCGAGCCGCCGGTTCACCCCGGATTCAGGACGAATGAGATCGGGGTCAGCGATTCTCACGCCCGGCCCGAGGCGTACTATCGGACACAGCAATATACAAAACGAACGTAACAAACACAAAAAAACGGGCTTCAGCGATTGAGCCCGGTACGTGAAACGTCGCCATCGAATCTGAATCCCCACGGGGAATGGCTGTCCTCGTGGGAACGGTATTTGCTTTAAAATTGACTCAGGGGCGATCGTTGTTTACTTTAATTCAACGGACGCAGGCGGAGCGAATTCCAAAATGCCGACGATTTCGATTGAAGGGTACAAGCTTCGGTTCTATTCTTCAGACCGGTTCGAACCGCCGCACGTCCATGCGATAAAGGGAGGCAACGAAGCGAAAATCTGGCTTCAGCCGATAGAGGTAGAACACAACTACGGTTTCAATCCGGTGGAATTGAATCGCATTGTCAGATTAACTAAACGGAATCGACAAAGGCTACTGGAGGCGTGGAATGTCTATTTTACCCGATGAAACCACCAGTCAGGTCAAGGCAATCGGGGTTCGATTCGTCGACAACAGGCTACACATTTCGTTGGACGACGGCCGGGACATCAGCCTCTCCGTCCACAGGTTCGATTGGCTGGACTGGCTTGCAAAAGCAACTCCTGAGCAACGGGACAACTGGTCCATCGAGCCCGGAGGCTTCGCGGTGTATTGGGTAGACCTGGACGACGGCATCGAAATCAGGCATCTATTAAACATGCAGCCCCTTTCATAGCCACGCGGACGCCTTACGGCATTCAATCAAATTCAGCAAATTGAACGTTCCGCACAGGATGTGGAACGGCACGACCTGCCCTTCTCAATTAGATGGTTCCGGGCAGGATCGTTCTCTTTTTGCGTATTTATCGGGGCACGGGAGCCAATTACAGCATACTCTTTACGGAAGCACTCTTATGCCGACTCTGCCGCCGTCGATAACCTGAACCGTCAACTCATGGCCGTCCAGCAAAGACATACCAACCAGCGGGTCGCTGTCCACACAATCCACTGCAATACGACGCATTCTGCCGTCCCAAATAACAGTCGCTTCGTAAACGTCGAATAGGGCTTCATTCCCATCAGCCAGCATGGCCCGGCCTCGCCTGCGCCAGGGAAGGCCAAGGGATGCGATCTGCAATTTAGGCAGGGTCAACCAGCCATCGAACCCTGTGTCAATAACTGCCTCGACATCTTGTTCCTGCTCCTCGACGCCTCGCACCGTTACGGGAATCACGGCCTCTCGGTCGGCGGTAACGACTCCGACAATCACGTGTTTAGCGACCGGTAGCGCGGTCCAAAGCGGCGGGTAAAGCGAGAACCTATTCGCCTCATCCATATTTGCGCGTCAGGCCTGCGGGACAGAAGACGATCTGACGCCGCAAGTTCGTCCGTATCAACCTCATAATCACCTGTCTCTATATCGATGACAATAATCTTCCCCTTGTTTTCCGCCTCAACGCGTTGGCGTATGTCCCGCTCGTAAATCTCATCCCCGCGCCGGGCAAATTGTTCTTTGGCATAGCGGGGGTGCGATACGGGCATCGTCTTCCTCCTCTTCTATGGTTTCATATTTTTTTCATGGCAATGTGAACACAAACATCTACTTGAGAAATATACAACTTGAATAGAGTAAAGTCCAGGTTCGACGTATCCTGCTTTTAACTGGGGTGGACAGAAAACAGGATCAAGGGAGGACTTGCACAACGGGATTAGACACCAGCGGCCCACGTGTTTCCGCCTGCCCGCACCTTCCCCTCCGGCTTCAGGAATTCGGCGCAATGCGCGCCGCCCGCGACGCCACCCACCACGTCCAGATCGTGGCCCATTTCGAGCAGCCCGTCCCGAATGGATTCATCCAGAGACCTCGTCACCATGAGTGGTTCCTCCATCTGAACGTGCATCCGGGGGCCGGACACGGCCTCGAGTGAAGTCGCGCCGAAATCCACGATTTTCTGCGCAACCCGCGCGTTTACGCTCACGAGCTTTCGCCCCCCCGGCAACCCCGTTGCGACGTCGCGGTCCGGGAGGCAAATGATCAGCGGCGCCGTATTGTTCAGCGGGCGTTTTCGCGGCCCCACAGAGTTCGGGCGTCCGGGCCTCGGATCCAGCCGGCACATCCCGTGCCCCAGAATCAGCCCCGTTCCGGGCACCGTGACCAGGGACCCGAATGCGCCGCCCTGCGAGATCGTCACGGACGCCACGTTGCCTTCCACGTCCGCCGCGGAGACGTGGAGCGTCCCCTCGGATGAATCTCCCTCGGGCCCCGGGGACCGCCGGTCCACAAGCTGCGGAAACTGCCGCGCGGACTCTGCGCGTCCTGCCGCGTAGTCTTTACTCAACAGCCGCTCGACCCGGACCTCCACGTGATCCGGATCCCCCAGATACAGCAGCCGGTCGCGCCAGGCCAATTTCAGCACTTCGGCCAGCCGGTGCCAGTACGTCACCGTATCCTCCGGCACGGGATCGAAGCATTCCAGCATATTGAGCGCCTGGAGGGCCGTCAACCCGCCGTTCGGCAATATCGCCGCGTACACGGTCGCGTCGCGGTAGGTGGTTTCGTAAGGCGCCGTGACGCGCGGCACATAAGCCGCCATATCCTCCCGCGTAAGCGCCCCGCCCCCGCTGCCCACGTGATCCGCGATCTTCCGCCCGATTTCTCCATCGTAGAAGTCGCGCCACCCGGCCTCGCACGCGCGCGTCAACGACTTTTCCATATCGCGCCTGTGCCATCTGTCGTCGGCATTCGGCAGACGCCCTTCCGGCATCAGATGCTTCTCTGTTGCCGGGAACCGCCGGATTACCGGTTCCAGATGGCGAACGGCGGCGGCCGTGGAACCGAACGGGAATCCATTCTCCAGCAGCGTCAGCGACGGCGCCACGATATCCGACCACTTCAAGCGGCCCCAGCGCTCCCACAACAGCCCCATCCCCGCCATCATCCCCGGCGGGCCGACCGCCCGCGGTCCGTGCACGTTGGCGTTGTCCCGTACGGAACAGAGGTACTCGTTTTCGTTGATCCCCTTCGGCCCGTCGCGCATCGGCGTCACGTCGTACATCGTCTCACTCGCCGATGCCGGCGCAATGGAGTTGGCATCCAGAGACCATACCTTCCCGGTCCGCCCGTCCAGCACCAGGGCGCACAGTACGTATCCCATCACCCCCGTGGACTGCGGCTGCAGCATGCAGCAGGCCATGCTGGTTGCGGCAGCCGCGTCCATCGCGTTCCCGCCCAGGTCCAATACGCGGGCGCCCACACGGGCCGCCTCCTCCGGGCCGGCGGCGACGGCGCCTCGAGACGTGAGAATTTCCTTGCCTTCAGTCATACGATTCCTTAACGGGCGCGGTGATAATCTCATCGCCCGGCTCCGGGTTCACGGCCCCCACCGCAAGGTGGATGGCGGCCGATCCGCCCGTGGAACTCTGTGCGTACCTGACGCCGTAAAAGTCGGCAAAGGCCTTTTCAAACTCCTTTACGAACCGGCCGCTCTTGCCGAACAGATTCTGGCTGCGGACGGCATCGATCAGCAACTCCTCCTCCCGTTGCCCGAACGGCGTCCTCTCGGGAAACGGTCGTGTTCGTACTTTCGGGCCTCCATGGATTGCCAGCCTCGCCATTTTTCCTCCGGCTACTGATGTCCAGGACACAAACCGTTGATGGAGACGTGTGTCCCTTTGTGTTTTTGTGCCTCTTGTGGCCATTGCTTTCGCGTGTAAGAATCAACTGCGTAGCCAAAAAAAGCACAAAAGGCACAGAAACTGTACCGGACAGGCGTAGCCGCAGCTAAAAGAAGAATCCAGAAGCTGGAAGTCAGAATCCGGTAGTAAAACCGATATATATTCTGATTCTGACTCTCAACTCCTGGATTTCTGAACGATCGCTCCGCCCGGACTTGCCTTCCCGCCCCCCGATTCTTACCCCTTTACCTCTCCAACCGGAACAGGACCTCCTTCTCCGCCTCTGCATTGCCGTTCTGATCCACAACGCGAACCGTCAGCCGGTTCACGCCGGCCTTGGCGTTGCTCAGGTCCATCTCGAAATACTCCTGAAGGTCCGTTTCACCCCGGACCTGCTCCGTGGTTACGGAAACCTCCGGGGTGCGTTCGCCCCTGCGGAACAGAGAGCCAACACCCGCCCACAGGCGCCCGAACGTGCCGCCTTTCTCCGGCATCGAATGGATCGTGTAATGCAGCGTAAACCGGCTCTGGCCGAACGTGTCCGGTTTCAGACCGTAGGCTTCGTAATAGACAAACGGGTGCTGGTTCATCCGATAGGTCTTGGTGGTCATCGGAATCACCCAGACGCCTCCTCCCTTGGCGTATTTTTCCAGGCCGCCTTCCGTCGAAATCTGAAATCCCAGTTCCAGGCCGCTCAGTTTCAACGTATCCAGGGAATAGTCCTCGACCTCGAGTCGTTCCTTATAGATGCCCGAATGGCCGGAAACCAGGTCCTTGACCTGTACGCGCATGTCGTATGCGCCCGGGCTCACGTCCAGCGCGAGCTGATTCGGAATAAAGGTCCCCTTGCCCGTATAGAGCTCCTTCGACGTGCGCAACGCCAGTTCCTCGCTGTCCTGCAGCGTCTGCCCCGACTCCGGATCGTACAGCGCGACCGCACACCCCAGCTGGAAAACGGTCTGTTCGTCCGATTCCGACTCGCTCAGGCTGCGCGGCGGAATTCCATAATAGACTTCCACTCGCGTCTTGCCATTGGATCCCCGGAACGTCGCTCGATCGTAGTAGAAATCCAGAAATGCCTCGCGGCCGCCCGGAAGATAGTGCTCCGGCATCTGCCGGATACTCCGGTTCATCACCATCGCGGGCGAGAACTTCACCATCCGGCTGGTCCGCCGCAGCGCGCCGTCGTCGAATTCCGCCGCGGGCACGGGCGCGAAGTCGAACTTCCCACCCCCCAACTCGTTGGTGAACACCACCTCGATCCCCCCCGCGACGCCCGTATATACCCAGGACTCCCACTTGATGAAGGACATGAAGTCCCCTCCCGTAACCTGCGCGCGGTTCGGGGACAGGGTGACCACGTAATTGTCTCCATCCAGCGCCGACATGTCCGCGGGGGCCAGGGGATCGTCGGCCAGAGCAGGCGCTCCCAGCTCCACCTCAAGAGGATCCGGGGCCTCGCCCTGATCCGTGCCCGGCGGCAATTCAGCCGGGAAATCCAGGCCCACCTCGTGCATCCTGCGAACCGGGAACACGGGCCCCCGTCCCACGTCCGCCATGCCCAGCGGCCCGTAGATATCGTGGGCGACGCGCTCCTTGATCCGCTCGACGGAAACCGGCATGGGCGGCGCCACCCTGCCGGACGTCGACCGGTATTCCGGCTCGCCGTACCGGATATAGACCTCCCCGCGCCGGTCCCAGGGATTCGCCATCTCGGAAAAAGCGGTTCGCGAAACCCACACGCGCCGAAAATGTTCCAGCTTCCGCTCGTTCACCGAAGTCATCAGGTCCGGGTCTCTCACCGACCAGAACCGCACGAGATACTCCCTCCGCGCGGCCGCGTCCTCCGCGGTCTCCCGATAGGCGAGGAGCTCTTCCTTCGATGCAATCAGGCTCACGTCCTGGTACAACCGGCGTTCTTCGGGCGGCATCCGGGAAAAGCCCCGGCCGTAGTATTGCATGGCCAGGTCCAGGGCCTCGCGGCTCGCGCAGGCCTGCGCCACCAACGGCAACAGCAACCCCTCGTCCGAGGTTACCTCCAGGGAGTCCAGCGCTTCCGATGGCAAGCCCTCAAAAACGCCCGTCCGGACAAAGGCCCTGACCACGGCCTGGACCACCGCCGGTTCCCTCGTCGGATCCACCGACAGAGAGCGCACGTAGGCGTCGACCGACTTGCCATAGTCCTCGATGTCGGAATACAGTCGCCCGAGGAGCCTGTGGGTCAGTTCGAAATCCGGCGAGAGCGAGGCGGCCCGCGACGCGTGGTAAATCGTCTGCTCGGAGAACCTTCCCTTTTCGCCCTCAGCGGTCCCGGCTCTGTAGGACGCCAGCGCCATGCCGAAGTGGGCCGGCGCGAACCCGTCGTTCAGCGAGAGGGCCGACTGGAACGCCTCCCGCGCCTCAGTCAGGTCCGACTTCAGCAACCGGGAGTATCCAATGCGGGTAATGTGACCGGCCGGATCACTCGTCAACTGCGGCCAGTACGCCCTTACGGCCCGCTGCACCTCCCGGTCCGAGCCCGGTACGGCGGTTGAATACCCTGTCGCTTCCGGTTTTGTCTGTTCGGCGCGGGTAGGGAGACCGTTCGTCAGCAGAAAGGTCAGAGCGGCGAACCAGAGAACCGTCCTCAATGATCGAATCCGGTACATTGTCCTCGTCCTCGTTTCAGGTTGGCGCCAACAGCGTTCCTGGAAATACGACGGGCAAAACCTGCAACCTGCTCCCGTTTACTATAGGATGCTCACAGGCGGAAATGGTTGCATAAAATAGGGGAGACGTAAGACGTGAGTCACGGTAGAGATTGCCTGCCCGGTGAGGTTTTGGTTCAGACCGGAGGCATTCAGGTAGTTCAGGTAGACCAGATCGGGCGAGGATTTTTTCTGCCGTCTACCGTTTCACGTCTTCCCGCCTTCGAGACCTACCCCCTATCCCCCTTCCCGGGGGGAAGGGGGGACCTGTAACCCGCTAAGAGTCTCCTGCTCTTCTCCCCCTTTCCCTCCGGGAGAGGGGGCCGGGGGGAGAGGTCTGCGCCAGTTGTAGTGTTGTCATCTGACGCATCGGTAGTTGTACTTGTCATTCAAACGCCAATCGCTCTACGAAGAAATTTCCTGACTGGAGAACTACCAGAGCAGAGCGCGCTGATCCGTCCAGCAACGGGGTTCGATGTTCCTGCGCGGGTGCCAGGCCAGCGCATTGTGTGTATCCTGTAAGCGTGTTCGCGCTATGCATATGGCAGGCCCCGCCTGCCTGCCGCGCAGGGCTTGGCGCAGGCAGGCGCCCAGCGGCGACTTTTGGTTCCTTTTGGTCGCTTCAAAAGGAACACGCCGTAGGCAGGGAATTTGGGGAGACGTGGACATTGATTTTGATTCTTGCGTTTGATTTTAGCTGACCGCTGACTGCTGATAGCTGAATGCTTCTTTTGTCTCACAGGCAAAGAGAAAGGAGGACGGTCTCGCGGACCGCCCCCCTTGTGTTCACCGCCCGTCAGGCTTAGCAGCCCGTTGAAAAACCCCATCCGGTCTGCGTCCGGCCCTTGTGACCGAAATACGGCGTTGCGCTCCCTCCCCGAATCCAGGGATTCGCGTCGGTCGCGTCGCCTTGTCTTCGGCCACAATGGATCGGCCTCGCCTGCAGAGCGACTTTTTCAACGGACTGTTAGAACGTTCCGCCCACGGACAGACGCAACGGCGGATCGAAAATGCCCAGATCCGCGTTATGGTAAGAGAGATCCACGGTGATCAGCTGACCCCCGGGGAGTTCGTGCTTCAGGCCGGCGCCGACGCTCCAGCTTTCGAGGGCCGTGTGCGTCCGGTATCCGGCGCGAAGCGCCAGCGTGTTCTCCAGCCAGAGTTCCCCGCCCATGCGGGTAATCGGCCGGAAGTCCGTTACGAACTCGTGCTCGAGCGAAAGCGTGAAGTATCCCGGATCGCCCTTCTGACCGAAAATCTCCATCGCTCCGCCGAGGGAGTACGTGGTGGGCATCACTGCCGTGAACCCGCCTTCCGTTGCCTTGACGTTCGGGCCCAGGTTCCGGAAACTCATGGCAATCCGGCTGCTCCGGTACCCGGTGTAGAAGTGGGTGCCGATGCTGTAGTCCAGCGTGGACACCTTCTCCAGGTGAAGGTCTTCCTGGATCCAGCGAATCTGACCGCCCAGCATGAATTTATCGGTCATCTTCTTGGCAAAAACGGCGCCCAGGGCGATATCACCCGCGCGAAACTTGGTTCCCGTGCCCCACGGCGCCGTCGGGGTGGTGACCTCCATCTCCTCCGTCGTAAAGCTGTTTACGGTAAACCCGATGACCCCGAAGCCCGCGTTGAACGCCAGCGCCCCGGAAATCGTTGAGGAATTGGTCAACCAGCGGGTGTAGTTCAGGGTATAGGCCACGTTTTCAATGTGCCCCAGGCCCGCGGCGTTCCAGAACGCGGACGAGATGTCGTCCGAAATTGCCGTGTAAGCCCCGCCCATGGCCTCGGCGCGGGCGCTCTGGCCGATCTTCAGGAACGGGAACTCGGAGAGTCCCACGCGCTCGACCCAGAGACCCCAGGCCTTGTCGACGTTCTCCATCTTCGGATCGATCAACGCTCCGTCGCGCGACCCGGTGCCGGGCGCCGGCTGCTCAACCGCCCCCGCCGGCTTCACGGACAGGAGAGCGACGGTCACGAGGGCCAATCCCAAGATGATCCATCCTTTTTTCATCACTAATCTCCTTAATCGTCGCGAGGTCCGTTAACGGATCACCACAAACGTGCCGGTCTTGATCTTCCCGGCGGCCGCCGAACCTTCAACGCCATGCACGGCATAGAAATAGATTCCCGGGCCCACAAGCGCCCGGATTGTGGAATAAGGACGGCCCGTCCAGCTGGTCTCACTGGATGAAATGGCCTTCTGCCGCAAGACCTGGATCAGCTGTCCGGCGGTATTGAAAATATAGATGAACGAGTTTGACGGCACGTTCACAAACCTGATTTTCAGACCGCCGCCGTATTCGTTGGTACCGTTGGCCATATACGGATTCGGCACCACCACGATATCCCGTTCAAGCGCGTCCGCAGCCGCCACGTACGGCAGCACGGGCGACCCGCGGTTGACCTGCAGGAAGTTGGAATAAGGCCCTTCCTGCCCGTTCTGCAGGAACTTCTGCGCCCTGGGCGGAAGGTCTGCAAACTTCATGTTCCCGTCGTTGTTCGCCCAGTCGTTGTGCGGTTCCTGGTAAGCCCGAATGCTGTAGTAATAGAAGAATCCGGCGTTGGAACTCGCGTCGGACCAGCCGTACATCCCCGGACGGGCGGCGCGCCGGCCGTCATTCGCCTGGTTCGCCAGCCCAACCGCCTGACTCTCATTCCCTTCAGCTGCCGCCACCGGCCAGTCGGCGCCCGCGTCGTACGTGACGCCCGCCGGCAACGGCCCGCCCACCGGAATGTCGCCGACCAGCGAGAACGGACCCGTGGCCGTGAGTGTTCCCCGGAGCCCGCGGTAGATACGGAACCCTGCCACGTCCGCGGCGCCGTAATCGGGATGGACGGCGCCCTGGGCCTCTGCGGCCCAGAACAGCTTCACCTTGGCGTTCTCGTCACTCTTCACGTACACGTCAATGTCCGGGGGGCCGTCCGGAATGTCAAAGCCGCTCTGATAGGCGAACAGCGCGTGTTCCAGGTGCTCGACGAGCGCCTGCTCGCCCTGCAGGAAGCTGGCCTTGTCGGCCGTGAGCGACCACTGCCAGATGTCGATGGGGCTCTTCCCGGGGCCGCCGTACTCGGCGCCGGAACCGGCCACGAACGCCACGATGACCTTGGCCTTGTCGCCAGGCCCGAGCGCCCACGGTCCGTACACCTGCGCGTTCGTGAAGCCGCCTACCTCCGTGGGATTGTCCTGGGCGGTCGCGGCGGTCAACTTGGCAAACGCTTCCGCGGGGGTCTCCCCCTCGAGGACGGGCTCGTCGTAGTCGGCAGTCGTCCGCACGTTCCACCAGCCCTGGTAGACCGGCTGGTCTCCCGCGGGCTGCACGTACTGACCCGCGTCGTGCATATTGAACGCGTGACGGGGATCGTCCGGACTGTCCGCGAAAGCGACCGGCGCCATGCCCACGAAGGAATGGGACGCCAGCTTGCCGTCGGGGAACGCCATCTCCTTCAGGTCAGAGGTCTCGATGTCCTTGATCCACGGGTCGCCGGTATCCTCCCAGGCCTTGAACGGGCTGTCGCCGTCCCACTGATAGCTCAGCTTGAGCCCCTGCGCCCTGGCCGCGCTGATGAACGCCGGGCCCCCGGGGCCGCCGTCCACGTAGTTTCCGGCTTCCGTATAGCGGAAGTTATCGTCCAGACCGTCGTCCATCCACCGCCACCAGCGGCCGCCGCCGGTGTTGTTGTCGGAGGTCTCGTTGATCTTCCAGGTGGCCACCAGCGGCAGGTACACCTCGTTGTGTCGATCGCTGCCGGTGTTTTCCAGGATGAATTCCGCGATCACGAAATCGTCGAACATCTGGTGGGACCAGTTGTGGACCTTCCGGGTGATCGTGATGTCGAACTTGTTGGTCCACCTGGCAACCAGAATCTCTTCGGCAAACGCATCATCAGGCGTGTATTCACCCGGAGAGTAGTTACTGATGAGTCTGGGCGGCGCGCTGACGTCATTCTCGTCGGGCACGTTCGCGCCCGGCCAGTAGTTGCTGGCCGGCGAGAACGACCCTGAACGCCCCTGTTCCCACTCCGTGGCCGCGCCCAGGTGCGCTTCCGGCCCGCTCGATGGGTCATAGACGAGCGGCGTGATATCGACGCTCTTGCCCCGCGGTCCGGTCCAGGCCGCATCCACTCCGCCCGGTCCCACGACCATGATCCACGTGCCGAAGCCCACGGCGTTGCCGCCGCGGCGGGTATAATTGGAACTGGCGTTGCTGCTGGGGATGTTTGCCCAGCCGGGATACCAGAACATGTCCGGCTCGCCGGTCTGCCCGCTTCCGAGGTTCCACCCGCCCATGGTGCCGTCCGAGTTCCAGCTGACCTGGACGTGGCTTCGGCTGGTGGACAGCCGCGGGGTGTCGCTCTGGTCTACGGCCCAGGCGCCCACTGGCAGGAGCAAGCCGCAGACAAGCGCCATAAGCTTGATGCCTGGTTTCATACTTGCTTCTCCCTTTCTTGAATTAAAGGGGGGCATGAAGACAGCCGCCCCCCTTTGGAAAGTTAACGGGTTCAGAAGTTGACTTTCAGGCCCACGCCCACCTCGCGCGGCTTCCCGTAGTACCGGGTCAATTCGTTGTAATCCCCGTACGTCAGGTAGTCCTGGTCGTTCGGCCTGGGCAGATTCAGACCCCAGCGGACGAAGTCAGGATAGGAACCGGCCACGGGGCTGTCCTGCTGGTTGAACAGGTTGAAGATCTCCACGTAGAAGACGGCGTTTCGGTGCCCGCCCTCCACGAGCGTCTTCTCGACCTGCAGGTCGGTCCAGGTGCGGATGGGCCTGTGACGCAGTTCCGGCTGCTTCCCGGGCGGCGTGTACCATTGGGGCCTGCCGCTCTGGATGCGCCAGACCATATTGGCGCGCAGGCCGCCCACCGCGTGGAACTGGCGCAGCCCGGGGCCGAAGTCCATGGGCGTGTCCAGGTACAGCGAGAGACTGGACTGGACGCGCAGGTCGGACCCCTTGGGGTTGAACAGGCGGCCGCCGCCGTAGGTGGGCTGCCACACGCCGTTCATGTTGGCCGGCGCGTCGTAGGCCTTCTGGATGTCCATGAACTCGAAGATCACGAACTGATAGCTGTTCGTGATGCCTCTGGCCCTGCCCCGCCACCAACTGGCCACCCGCGTGGCGAGTTTCATCCGCTCTTCCAGCGTGAAGTCCTTGCGGACGTAGGACGAGCCGTCCCATTCCCAGTCGTGATACTGGTCCGGATTCATCACGTACGAGGAATCCGGGTAGAACATGGTGGCGTTGGAGCCCACGCGCGCCGTGGACGCCCAGCCGAAGTTGACGGCCGCGTTGAACGAGAAGTAGTGGCTGAAGCCCTTGCGCACGTGCAACTCGAGACCTCTCATGTCCTGGTACGTGCTGGGTTTGCGGCCCCAGACCCACGTTGTCCGCTGCGGCTCGTACCAGTAGCGGCTGCCGGAGGAAATCTTTCCGATTGCGCTCTTGTAGTAGGCCGCCATACCCGCCGTATAGTCAGCCACGAAGTTCCAGTCGGCGCCCGCCTCGTACGCCCGGGTACGCGTGAGCGAAACGTAGGGGTTTGCCATCCGGACCTGACCGTGCAGACCGCGGAACGCGTCCCACGCCACGTGGGCGTCGGGGCCGTTCGCGCGCCACTGTTCACGGAAGTACTCGAACAGATCGGGCACCTTCGCGTACAGGCCGGCGGTAAAGTGGAAGGCGGACCGCTGCGTGATGGGATGGGAGATCCCGAAGCGCGGGCTGAACTGGGTCGCCCACTGCGGATCCACCGTGACCATGTCCACGTGCTTGATGAGCCAGCGGTTCTGCGGCGTCTGAAGCTGCGAGACGTTGTAGAACCTGTGGTTGGTGTAAAGCGCGTCGAACCGGATGCCCGCGTTCATCACCATCCCCTCGAACTCCATCTTGTCCTGCAGATAGAATCCGATCTGAATGGGGTTGATGGGGGCCTTCACGTCCGGGAGATTGCCCGAGTGGGTGATGAAGTCCACGATCCGCTGGCTCGGGTTGGGCGAGTTGTAGTTCAGATAATAGATGCTGAACCGGGTGAGATCGATACCCGTCTTGACGAAGTGCCCCTTGGTGACCTGAGAAGACACGTCCAGCTTCACGTTCAGCCGGCTGCGGTCGGCGATGGTATAATTCGCGACGTTACTGGGCTTCACGTTGAACCAGCCGTCCAGGTCCTTCTCGCCGAATACCGTTACCGGGAATCCGAAGCTGTCCTTCGGCCAGTTGGTTTCCTGGGTATCTTCCAGCGTCGTGTAGAACGACACCCTGGCTTCGTAGAACGTCTTCGGGGATACCGTGTGGGTCAGGGACGCGTACGTGACGCGATCGGAAACCTTGCGACCGCCCGCGCCCGACCCCTCCGGCAGGAAGACGTTCTGCCCGTTGGAGGCCCGGTCGCGCTGGGTGTTCGTTCCCCTGTTGTAATACTCCGCCACCGAGTAGATCTGCCCGATGCTCACCTTCGCGTCGGCGCCGGGGCGGAACGTCAGCTTGGCGTTCCCGCGGAAATCCAGCGGCGTTTCCAGCGTGGGAAACCCGCCCGACATCACGCTGGTCAGGCTGGTGGCCCCCAGGCTCGGGTCGAACGTGGCATTGCGTACGGACGTGTTCAGCACGTCGGTCGGCTGCCTGGTATACCGGGCGCTGGCGAAGAAGCTGGCCTGGTCGCCCAGCGGGCCGGAAATCCCGCCCTCGATGTAGGAACCCTTAACGTCCGTATAGTCCACGGCCCTGTGCGCCAGGCCCACCTCGTCGTCGGGCGTTCCGGGAACGCCATCCTCGCCGTCGCTCAGGATCACCGTTTCGGCGCGCCATTCCCGGTCGTCCCACTTGAGCTTGTCGCGGTGATACGCGCTCTCGTACAGGTTGGCGCCCCAGTGCTTCTGGCTCGGCGGCGTATAGCGGAAATCTCCCCAGCCGCGGAAGTCCCGCCCGCCGTCTTTCGTAATGATGGAGACCGCGCCGGACTCCAGGTTGCCGTATTCGGCGCTCGCGCCGCCCGAAATCACCGTGATTTCCTGGACGGCGGTTTTGGAGGGTCCGGTGAACTGCCGGCCGTACCCGTCGTTGTTCGGCAGGACCACGCCGTCCACCATCAGGATGGCGTCTCTCGAGTCCCCGCCCCGGATGACGTTGGCGTTGTTGAGCTGCACGCCCGGATTCAGCGTGACCAGGTCGGTGACCGACCGCGCCATCGGGAGCGCCTCCAGTTGCTCGACGCCCATGACGTAATGACTGGTGGTCTTGTCGGGCTCCACGGGCGGACGTTCCGCCGTAACCACGAGTTCCTCGGCTTCCAGCGCCGTTTCTTTCAACTGGAAGTCGACGGTCGTGGTGAAGTCCGCCTGTATCCGCACGTCCGTCTTGGTAACGGCGTTGTAGCCGACCATAGAGGCCACGAGCGTGAGGTTGCCTGGGTCGACCGAAAGGAGCAGATAGTATCCGTCCGCATCCGACTGGGCGCCCCTGCGCGTGCCCTCGATCACGACGTTCACGCCAGGCAGCGGTTCGCCGGACGCCGCGTCCATGACGCGCCCGGTCAGTTTCCCGGTCTGGCCCGCGAACACGCCGGCGGTGAGGCCGGCCAGCAGAAAGACCGCGACCGGCAAAGCCACAAACAACTTCCATCGGTTCATCTGAATACCTCCTCCGAAAAGACTCCGCGGTTATTTCCCGCTGAAGTAGAACTTAACCCCGGCGCCGAAGTCCAGCATCTGCAGGGGGAAGGTTTCGGAAAGTTCCCAGTCTTCGAGGCCCCGAAGATCCCCGATCATAATGTTGTATCGTCCGCGGATGTCCACGGCCACGTTTTCGATCACGAACGCCTCAACGCCCAGCCCCGCGTTGATCCCCAGCGCGAACCGCTGATCGCTGAACGGTTCCAGTTCGAGGACCAGGTCTCCCGTCTGCCCGGGCCACAGCAACCCGCTGACGTCGTTCCTGTACCGGTAGAATCCGCCGCCCACCGCGACGTACGGGGCGAAACTGCTGGCCGCAAACGGCTCGCCGACCTGCCGCAGGCGGACGAGCGCGTTTACCAGCAGGCTGTTCAGGCTCATGTTGCTTGACGCGTTCGGGCTGGTATAGGCTTGACCGTCCGTCCAGGTGAACGTGCGCGTCAGCAGGCTCCCGTCCGTGAAATTCCCGTGGTGAAACTCCAGTTCCACGGTCACGTTCGACGCCGGCACGTACGCCGCGTTCAAACCGAACTTGGAATCGTTGTCGTACCACTCGCCCAGACCGAAGACCGGCACGTTGTAATTCGCGAACACGCCGACCCCCCAACTTCCTTCCTGGGCAACGGCAGGCCAGGTTGAAACCGCTAACACGAGAATCAACAGGCCAACAACCCTGAACACCTTCATATACACCTCCTTCACTTTGGAAGATGACTTATCCCCACCACCCTGCCATTCCAGTCCGTCTGCAATCTGCTGCGAAACAACAATCTGCGAATTTACATCTGAAAAACACCCGCAGTCTGCTCGACGTTCCACCCCCTCTCGGACACAAAAAAAGGGCCCACCTGTCCGGAAACCGGCAGCGCCCCGTTAACACACTCCTGCTTCAAGCGTATGGAATTTATGATAAACGACTACGCGGTAGCAATTTAGCATAAGCCAACCATTTGACGCGTAGAATCGCCGTTATTGAGCGTAACCGCAGGATAATCGACAGAAGATATACAACATTTTCCGAGTTGTCAACCCTTTTTCTCCTGAACCCCAGGAATTCAAAAAATCACAACTCACATGGATAGACAGGATGGGCAGGATGAAAACCAAAGGCACAACAAAGGCACGAGAAAAAAAAAAACATCATAAACTACGAAATACGCGAAAAGACGCGAAAAAACACAAAAAACCAACACCGGAAACTACGAAATACGTGAAATACACGAAAAAGGCTACAACCCTGAATCATACACAAAAATAGAACTTACACGGATGGACAAAATGAAAAAAAAGCGACAAAAGCATGAGAAAACAAGCATCAGAAACTACGAAATACACGAAAAGGCGCGAAAAAACGAAATATCCATGACTGAATCCCAGTAATTCAAAAAACCAGAACTCGCATGGGTAAACAGGATGGACAGGATAAAGACCAGGAGCAGGACAAATGCTCACGATTCCGGGCGGAATCGATGGCTCCTTACCTCCGTGGGACGCGCAGCCTTCCGGATCGACGTTACACGCGCGTTGTGACGCGAGACCCGAATCGGCAAGCCTGTACCGTCTATCGGCGCCTAGGACAGGGTCTCGAGCACCGTTTCGCCGACGTCTGCCGGGCTGTTACAAACCCGTATGCCCGCGGAGTTCAGGGCCGCGACCTTTTCCCCGGCCGTGCCCTTTCCGCCTGAAATAATGGCGCCGGCGTGCCCCATGCGCCTGCCCGGAGGCGCGGTCTGACCCGCTATAAAGCCGACCACGGGCTTCGGGAAGGAGCGCTTCACGTATTCGGCAGCCTGTTCTTCGGCGCCGCCTCCGATCTCGCCGATCATCACAACGCATTCGGTATCCGGATCCTTCGCGAAGGCGTCGAGACAATCGATAAAGCTGGTTCCCGTTACGGGGTCGCCCCCGATACCCACGCACGTGGTCTGGCCGAGACCCAGGGCGGTCAGCTGGGCGACCGCCTCGTAGGTCAGGGTTCCGCTGCGTGAAATGACACCCACGTTCCCCTTCCGGTGAATCTCGGCCGGCATGATCCCGATCTTGCATTTGCCGGGAGAGATGACCCCCGGACAGTTCGGACCGATCAGCCGGGTGGCGCGCGAACCGAGAAAGTGTTTGACCTTCACCATGTCCAGCACGGGGATGCCTTCGCTTATACACACAACCAGGCTCAGACCGGCATCCGCGGCTTCCATGACGGCGTCCGCCGAAAAGGCCGCCGGCACAAACACGATCGATGCGTCGGCGCCGGTGGCGTCGACGGCGTCCGATACGGTGTTGAAGACCGGTACGCCCTCGACGCGGTGGCCGGCCTTGCCCGGCGTGACCCCGGCGACGATCCGCGTGCCGTAGTCCAGCATCTGGCGGGTGTGGAACGAGCCTTCGCTGCCGGTGATCGCCTGAACAACGACCCGAGTATTGTTATCAATGAAAATGCTCATTAAGAAACCCTTTAATTACCAGGAGCAGCAAATAGTGGTCAGTGGTCAGGAAGAGCAGTTGTCAGCTTCCATTGATTCTCAGGAGCGGCAAATCGTCGACATCCAGGCCTCACCAGAGAAGAGTGGGAGAATGTAAACGATACGGCGCTCCCCGTAACAAAACCCTTTCCGTCGTGCTTCCTCAAAAGTAGACGTAAGACGGGAGAGATTGCTCGCAGTATGCTGATGCTGCGCCGCTACGTGGGCGATTCGCGAATCGCCCCTGCAAGTGCCACGTCGGCGAGGCTTTCGTTCTTCGGTTCGGCCTTTCGGTTTCTGCTTCAAGCTGACGGCTGTTGGCTGAACGCTGACAGCTATTCCGGCAGTTACTGTCCCCCGGGTTTGACGCGTTCTTCGACGGCGCCGTCGGCCGTTCCGATAACGACGTGGTGGGCCAGGCCGACAAAGAGGCCGGACTCAACGACGCCGCAGATCGCCGCGATTCGCCGTTCGAGGTCGGCGGGATCGTTGATGACGCCGAAAGCGCAGTCCAGGACGTGGTTCCCGTTGTCCGTAACAAAAGCCCGGTTTTCCCGAACACGGAGACTGGCGCGGCACCCCAGGGCCTCGACCTGCAACCGTACGAACTGCCAGCCGAAGGGCACGACTTCGACGGGCAGAGGGAATTCGCCGAGCCGATTCTTGAGTTTGGATTCATCGGCAACGATGACTTCCCGGCGGCTGGCCGTGGCCACGAGTTTCTCGCGCAGCAGCGCGCCGCCTCCGCCCTTGATCAGATTGAAGGCGGGATCGATCTCGTCGGCGCCGTCGATGGTCAGATCGATCCGGGCGGCCCGGGCGAAATCCGTAAGCGGGATCCCCTCGCGTTCCGCCTGACGCCGGGACTGTTCCGACGTGGGAATACCGTGAATCCGAAGGCCTTCCCGAACCCGCTCGCCCAGTCTTCGAATCGCAAAGTGCGCGGTGGATCCGGTCCCCAGACCGACGATCATCCCGTCGTCCGCCAGGTCTGCGGCCCGTTCGCCTGCAAGCTGTTTCGGGTTGGCGGCCACGTTATTACCAGTGGTCAGTGGGCAGTGGCAAGTGGTCAGCAAAAGCAGCGATCAGCATTCGGCGGTCAGCATTCAGCTTGAGTCAAAAGCAACCCATTGACGTCAACGCGGGGGCGTTTCGAGGGCAGGTGCCCTCGGTCCGGAATAAGGGGAAACCAGTGGTCAGAAAAGGCAGTGGCAAGTGGGCAGTGGACAGGAAGAGCAGTCGTGAGTTTCCATGTATTCTCAGGATCGGCGAATGGTCGACATCCAGGCTTCACCACGAATGAGTGGGTGGATGCAAACGACAAGGTGCTCCCATTTGCGGGAAATTTATCGATCCGCGAACCGAATCGCAATGACAATTAAGGGTGATAACACACCCGATCCGGCGTTCGTTCCCGGTCTGAGAAACGAAATCAATTGACATTCATGTCCGTATATATCATATATATTGCCAAGGCCGTTTGCGGTCGGCCGCACCAGTTCAGTCGAGCAACTGACACGGGAGGACACGTGGCGTACACCACACTTGAAGATTTTTTCGGAGACATCGTCGGAAAGGCCAGACGCGGGCGGGGTCTGTCGGAAGCGGCGCTTGCGAGCGCGGCGGGACTGACCGCCGCGGACGTCGTCCGGATCGAAGCCTACGAACTCACGCCCGACGACGCCGGGATCCGGACGCTGGCGGGCGCGCTGGATCTGGACGCCGGAAAGCTCGTCTCGATTGCGAGGGGATGGACGCCGGCGCGCGGAAACGCGTCGCACGACGACGCGCGGCTGTCCGTCGAGCGGACGATTCTTGACGTGGGCATGGAAGTGAACGCATACACGTTGAAATGCAAGGCTTCGGGAGAAGGCGCGATCGTGGACGCGGGCGGGCAGGCCGGGCGGATTCTTGCGCAGGTGGAACGGATGAATCTGAACGTGACCCACGTGCTGCTGACGCACGGGCATAGCGACCACGTGGGCGCGCTTGCTGAAATCGTCGGCGCAACCGCCGCCAGGGTGTATTGCTGCGAACGGGACTTCGGACTTCTGGGAAGTTTTAAGGAATTCGTGACCGACCTGGTGGACGACGGCTGGCGTACGAACGTGGGGCGTATCGCGATCGACGCGGTCAGCCTTCCCGGGCACACCGCGGGCGGAATCGGGTACGGCGCGGACGGGATATTCTTCTCGGGAGACGCGCTGTTCGCCGGATCCATGGGCGGCGCGCCGGGTCCGGCCTACGCCGGTCAGATCGCGGCGGTGACGGAAAAGGTCCTGTCAAGGGACGGGAATACCCGCGTATTTCCGGGGCATGGGCCCATCACGTCGGTCGCCGAGGAACGGGCGCACAATCCGTTTTTTTCGTGCTGAGCCGCTGTTGAAGCCCTTATGTGACGACGTCTTTGGAGACTAAGGAGCCTGGATATGTCCCGGTGGCCCCTTCTATTAGGAATCATCCTGTTCTCGTGCGGGATCGCGAGCGGCCAGGAGTATTTCGGCAAGAACAAGGTGACGTATGACGATTACGACTGGCATTTTCTGGAGACGGAGCATTTCAAGATTTATTTCGACAAGGCGTCGCAGCCTGCGGCGGAGTTTGCGGCGAAGGAGGCGGAGCGCGCGCTGGTGCGTCTGGAGAAGGATCTGAAGTATACGTTGAAGGACCGGTATCCGATTGTGATCTACAATTCTCACAACGGGTTTTCGGTGACGAACATCACGCCGACGGAGCAGTCGGAGTTCACGGGCGGGTTTACGGAGTTTGCGCAGGGTCGCGTGGTGATCCCGTATACGGGATCGTATAGCGATTTCCGTCACGTGATCCACCACGAGCTGGCGCACGTGGTGACGCTGGAGATGTGGACGGGCGGCGGGTGGCTGGGCGCCATGATGACGCAGACGGCTTCGTTGCCGCCGTTGTGGATTGCGGAGGGAGTGGCGGAGTATCTGTCTCAGGGGGGATGGGATCGCGAGGCCGACAATTTCATGCGACACGCGACGATCACGGGGTACGTGCCGGGGATGACGTCGTTGAGCGGCGCGTTTGCGTATAAGGGGGGTCAGTCCGTCTTCGTGATGATCGAGGAGGAGTATGGCAGGGACAAGGTGGCGGAGTTCATCTCGTCGTTCCGTTCGGCGCGATCCGTGGACAAGGCGTTGAAGGCGTCGGTGGGCGAGGGCGTGGAGGAGCTGGACGAGAAGTGGCAGTTGTGGTTGAAGCGTCAGTATTGGAACGAGATCAACCTGCACCATCCGTCGGAGGAGGTGGCGAAGCAGTTGACGGAGGCGGGGGCGGGTCGCGGTTTTTACAATATCGCGCCGTCGTTTTCCCCGCAGGGGGACAAGATCGCGTACGTGACGGAGCGCGAGGGTACGTTCGACATCTATCTGATGTCGGCGATCGACGGTCAGGATCTGGGTCGGTTGGTGGAGGGGGAGCGATCGTCGGATTTCGAGGGGTTGTTCGTGCTGCGTCCGGGGATCACGTGGTCGCCGGACGGGAAGCAGATCGGGTTTGCGGCGAAGTCGCGCAACAAGAACACGCTGTATACGCTGGACGTGAGGAAGAAGCGGGTGACGAAGCGTTTCAAGTTCGATCTGGACGGGTTGTTCGAGCCGACGTGGTCGCCGGACGGGAAGGAGATCGCGATCGTGGGGTTGAAGGACGGGTGGTCGGACGTGTACGTGGTGAACGTGGCGGACGAGTCTTTGCGTCGGATGACGCGGGACCCGTATGACGAGAAGCACCTGGACTGGTCGCCGGACGGGGAATGGATTGCGATCAGTTCGGACCGTCCAGCCGCGGAACTGGAGTACGACGGATCGAAGGACTTCACGTTCGGTGTGTATGACGTGTTCGTGCTGAAGGCCGACGGCAGCGAGATCCGCCGCGTGGTGGAAAGCGAGGTGAACGACAGCCATCCCACGTGGGGGCCGGACTCACAGAGTCTGGCATTCGTGTCGGATCGTACGGGGGTTGGCAACGTCTACATCGCGCACGTGGACGGGTCGCAGCTGTATCCGATCAGCAATCTGCTGTCCGGCGCGCGGTATATCGACTGGAGCGCCGACGGCAAGAAGCTGGCGTTCACGACGTTTCACCGCGGGGGCTATGACATCTTCGTGATGAAGGACCCGCTGCAGAAGAAGCGCGGGATGGAGGACCTGCCCCTGACGCGTTACGCGAAGCGGCTGGCGGGCATCGAGGACAGGCCGTTCGTGGAGTTGCAGAAGGAACGCAGGCAGGAAGCCGCGGACGGCGGCGAGGAACCTGACGGCGCGGGCGCGGCAGCAGACGCGGACACGACGGTGGCGGCGGCGGACAGAAAGGTGGAGACGTGGATGTCGGACCAGATGGCGCTGGCGGCCGCCGAAGCGCGCGGTGACGACGACGAGGAGGCGTCGCAGCCCGACACGCTGGAGACCGACGGCGACAGGGAGCTGACGCTGAGAGACTGGAACAAGGCGTTCACGATCAACAAATACCGGGTGAAACTCAAACCCGAATTCTTCGGGGCCAACGCGGGCTTCGACACCTTCTACGGCGTCAGCAGCCTGCTCCAATTGTCGCTGACCGACGTGATGGGCGACCACCGCGTCGTCGTACAGACCGGGCTGAGCTTCTCACTGAAAGACAGCGACCTCTTCCTCGGATACCAGAACCTCAAGAACCAGACCAACTACTACCTCAGCGCCATCCACACGCGGCTGTTCTTCTTCGACAGCGGTCAATTGAACGCCGATCGCTATTTCGGCGTCGAAGCAAGCCTGGTCCGGCCGTTCAGCCGATTCAGCAGGATGGAACTGGGCACACGCGGAATCAGAATTTCCCGTGAACGCCTGGAACGGGAACGATACGACAATCGCTGGGTACGACGCGGCTTCACCGGCAGCAGCCTGCGCGGGCTTTCGGGCACCGAGGTCGATTCCCGGGGCGCGGTGGTTTCCTACCTGGCCCTGGTCGACGACAACTCGCTGATGGGCGGTTTCGGCCCCGTGGACGGACATCGGATGCGCTTTGGCGTTGAGGGAAGCTGGGCGGGAATGCGTTTTGCTGCGTTGAACGCGGATCTGCGGCAGTATCTGTTCACGCTTGGCGAATACACCTTCGCCATGCGTCTGTCCGGAGGCACAAGCTTCGGCCCGAACAAGAGGATCTATTTCGTGGGGGGCGTCAACAACCCCGTGAACCCCAATTTTTCCACGTTTGCCAACGTGGACCAGGACCGGATTTTCTTTTCCAGTTTCGTCTGGCCGCTTCGGGGCGTGGAGTTGTTCGAACTGGCGGGAGACTCGTACGTGCTGGCCAATGCGGCGTTCCGTTTCCCGCTCATCCGGGAACTGGCCATGGGCTGGCCCCTGCCGCTCTTCTTCCAGAACGTTCAGGGTGAGTTGTTCCTGGACGTCGGCGGCGCCTTCGAACGAGCCAGATGGAGAGACGGCTGGATCGCGCGCGACGGCGGCTTCGAACTCAACGTGCCGCAGCACTTCCGCGACGGACGGTCCAAACACGGTTTCGAGAAACCGCAGATGGCCGCGGGCTACGGATTCGGCGTGCGGGTGAACCTGGGCTATTTCCTCTTCAGGTACGATCTGGCGTGGCCCACCGATTTTGCGCAGACCTACCATCCTCACCAGTATTTCTCAATCGACGTGACAGGACACTTTTAGATCCGGCAGAACGTCCGGAGACAGGGACCGCCTTGTCATCCCGCTGAAGACCGTGCGGGATCGATTCGCGGCGCGTCCGAACTGAGCGTTTCGGGGGAAGTGCATAATGGCGGCGAAGGTCCACTATCGGGAAGGATTGAAACTGATTTCAGCCGGCGACCTGTCCGGGGCTTTCGAGATGTTTCACAAGTCGCTTGAGGAAGACCCGGAATTCTACCTTGGGCACCTGGGTCTGGCGCAGGTACTGGACCGGCAGGGCAAGGTCGACGATGCCGTTCTGCACGCGCGGGAAGCGATCCGTATCGCTCCGGACGAACCGCTTGCCCATACGAGCCTTTCGAGGCTGTACCAGCAACAGGGCCTGATCGACGAGGCGGAGGCGGCGATGGAGACGTCCCGGCGGCTGCAGTCCTGATCAGGGCGGGATCCGGGCGACTCAATGCCTGCCTGCCGCGGCGCACGCGGCCTGTCTGCCGTTCCAACGGGACAGGCAGGCCCAGGCAGGGCCGAATTCAGACGACGTATTTCCGGTACGAAACACAAGCCGGCGCGGGCACATGGTCCGCGTCGGCTTTTTTATTTTTCTTGACGGCTGTCCAGGAACGGACGGTTACTGAAATATGGGAGTCGTAAAGTGCCGTAAACCGGCGTTATCGCGGTCTTATTACCAGCAGCAGTAAATAGTGGCCAGTGGCCAGTGATCAGGAAGAGCAGTGTAGAGTCGGGATGTGGCGCGGTAGTTTAGGAGTGGCCTGTCTGTTTTCCGCCCCTTTCGTCTGGCGGTGCCTCAATAGCCACTCCATGCCCCGTTTCCACATCCCGCTCGTCGAACCGGACGTGCGGATTTCCCGCATCCGGCTCTCCGACGGACGTCGCCTTCAGGCACACGCTGCCCGCGCTGCCCGGACAGCTTCACCTGAAACCCAAGCTTGTTCCGGAGTCGCCTCGTCTTCTTCTAAAGGAGGTTATAGGCTTGCGCCACTCTCCCGACCGTTGTCCCCTTCGCAAGCACATCCGAAGTCAGGCCCCTTTCCTCCGCCGGCGTTACCCGGCATCACAGGTACTACGAGCCTGTCCGCCACCCCATCCGGCCCGGCCTGTCCCTCACGGGCGTCCGGTTGGTGAACACACACCACCGGTGGGGCTTCCCGTGTTGCGATGGATCTCCTTTGTATACATGCCGTCGCCAATACCCCGGCGGGACCGTCGGATGCACGCGTTGCTGTCTTTTTCCAACGACGGCGGCCTTCCCCGGCTGACAATCGGGTCGGCTCCCGCATTAACGTTTTCGAGGCCTGCTCAGCGTTCACTGCGCGTTACGGCCTGCATACTCGCGGGGTCGCCTTGCGACCCTTTACACCGGAGGCTTCAGAGATTTCGTTACCTACGTCCCTGCTCCGGTTGCTACCGACTGTAGCAACACTTGTCGGGTTGGGACTCTCACCCACTGGAGATCCGCGCCTTCCCACGGCGCACTGTCAGCTTCCATTTATTTTCATGTGCCAGAATGGTCTGCCAACGGTGTCGCGAAAGGCGTTGATCCGTCTGGCCGAAAAGGTCTTGAAAGTCCTCACAATTTCGGGTAAACGATGTCGAGGCGCATTCCTGGATGTAGGGGCAGGTTTCAAACCTGCCCCTACCCGCGGGACGTGTACAAGTGTGTGCGCCAGGATCAGGATGGCGTGCAGGGGGTTGGGCATCAATATCCGGAGGTCTATCTTCACGTGCGGATAATGGCGCGGCAACCCTTCCCAGGCAGCCTGCGTTAGTCGACCAATTTCGCTGTAGCGCATCGTGCCATTTATTACCTCACCAAACTCACACACACGATTCCGGGTGCAAATTGTGACAAAATACGCTCCAGGACGGCTGTAATCAAAACCCTTCAGGCGTATATTCCGACGGCGGGACGCAGACAGATTGCCGGTGGGCATCGATGGACCAACGATTGGGCGCTCAAACCCTTTCATAGACGGTCATGCTTTCAGGTGGGTTCGCACGTCTTTCAGCGAGGAGCATTCGGTAGAGTCGAGAGGTGGCGCGGTGGTGTAGGAGAGGCCTATCTGTTTCCGCCCCTTTCGTCTGGCGGTGCCTCAATAGCCGCTCCGCGCTCCGTTTCCACGTCCCGCTCATCGAACCGGACGTGCGGATTTACCGCATCCGGCTCTCGGACAAGGAGTCATGCGTTCGCCCACGGAAGGTTGTGCGTCTGCACCTCCAGCCGGGTCAGGCCCAACGTATTGTAGAGGACCTCGTCAGGGAGACGGGACGTCCCCTTTCCCGGTATTCGGTACTTGTTGCACAACCACCAGCGGAGCCGTTGCCGGGTGTGGCTGTCCACACTCCGGTAGGCTTTGCTGACCGGACCAAGACGGAAGTAGTTGCCCCACCCTGTTAGCTTTCGGTTCAGGTGGGCAATCCGTTCTTGATGGTCTTTCAGCAGCCACCGCCGCGCCGTTGCCTCGCTGATGGCCCGGCAGATGTGCCGGATGGCCTTCTTTGACGGGCGCGTGCCGATATAGGCCTTTCCCGTCTTTGGTGAGTAACAGCGTTCGATGGTGTAGCCCAGAAAGTCAAATCGTCCTTCAGGAAGCGTGCATATGCCCGTCTTCTGCTCGTTCACCGTCAACTTGAGCGCCTTCATAATGGATCGCATCGCGCGCATCGCTTCTTTTGCGGTGCCGCGACAGCAGATCACAAAATCGTCCGCGTAGTTGACAATATGAGCCTTCAGGCGTTGCTGATGTCCCCGAACCTGCCATCCCAGAATGAACCGCCGCATATACAGGTTCGCCAGCAGGGGCGAGATCGGGGCGCCTTGCGGTGTCCCCCTTCCCTGATCCTTGTTCGGCGTCGTTCGACGTTTGCGGCCCCGCTTGTCGGTCTCCTCAATCGGCGCGGTCAGCCACAGCTTGACCAGGCCCAGCATACGCCCGTCACTGATGCGACGCGCCACACATTTCATCAGCTCGGCATGCGGGATCGTGTCAAAGTAACCGCTCAAGTCCGCGTCGATCACCTGCGTATGGCCACGGCTCACCAGACTGTGAACCGCCCTGATGGCGTCGTGCGCACTCCGTTTCGGACGGTACGCATACTGCGCCGCTGGCAGGTCCGCCTCAAAGATCGGCTCCAATACCAGCATCGCCGCGGTTTGCACCACCCGATCTTTCACCGTCGGGATGCCCAGCGGCCTTTGCTTCCCGTTCGGCTTGGGGATATACACCCGACGGATCGGAGACACCCGATACGATTTGCTCCTTACGGCTTCCGACAGTTCGCCTAACCACCGCTTTTGCCCATATGACTCGATATCCGCAAACGTCTCGCCGTCCACGCCCGCCGCGCCGCCGTTGGCCTTGCAGCAGCGGTACGCATAAAGCAGGATGTCCTCGCGATACACCTTGTCATACAGCGCGTAGAATCGGTAGCCGGGCGATTCCTTCGCTTTGGCATGCAACGTCCTCTGCAACTTCCGAACCTTTTCCGGAGGTCTTAGGCTCATACCAATCTCCAGGCTCTCGCTCCTTTGACGTTGCCCTTGAACCAAGGCCCCTTTCCTCCGCCGGCATTACCCGGCTTCTCAGGTACTACGGGCCTCTCCGCCACCCCACGCGGCCCGGCCTGACCCTCACGGGCTGCCGGTTGGTGTCTCCACCACCGCCTGGGGCTTCCCGTGTTGCGTCGGAACTCCTTGTATACGTGCCTCCGCCACTACCCCGGCGGGACCGTTGGGTGCTCGCGTTGCCTGCTTCCCCAACGACGGCGGCCTTCCCCGAAATTCAGGCGGGTCGGCTCCCGCATTACCCTTTTCGAGGCCTGCGCAGCGTTCACTCACGTTTCGGCCCGCATACTCGCCAAGTCGCCTTGCGACCCTCTACACCGGAGGCTTCGGAGATGTCGTTTCCTACGTCCCCGCTCCGATTGCTACCGACTGTGGCAACACTTGTCGGGTGGGACTCTCACCCACTGAAGTTCCGCGCCTTTTCACGGCGCACTGAATACGCGGGCAGGTTTGAAACCTGCCCCTACGAATTTGGGTTTGAGATGCGTCTTATTACGGGGAGATTTTTACAGTTTACATCATCCTGCTCTGGCGTAGCCGGGCATTGACGTCAACCAATTGTCGCACCCGCTAACAAAGCGCTACTTCCAGGTCCCACTCGTACGGTTCGCCGACCTCTAATCGTGTCATCTATTTAACGCTCACCGTAATTGTCCTCACTATGAGTCCAACTTAACCGCGTATTCTTCAATCGTACCGTTGGATTTGTCCGCAACTTCCATACGAGGCGGTCTCCAGATATAACGGAAGCAAAAAGAGCTTCAGGATGAAGTAAGAAACGAATGAGCAAGGGCGGTGACGGATTTGCCGCGTTCACGCCATCTGCGTGTTGGGTACCGGGAGCACGGTAGCGCCGTGGCGTCAGGTTGCCCTGAATTCCGCTGTCGAAAGCACAAACGTCTTCCTGGCCATTGGTCGTTTCGATGCAAACGTGAAGGCGAGGTCAGCACGTCGATGGGTTATCGAACACCCTTTGCCAGTTTTGAGAGCTATGTGGGTTAAGGCGTGAAGATGAAAATCTGATCCGTAATCGACTCAGGAGAATGACCGCCATCCGTCGTCTTCAATCCGCCGGCGATAAGGACGCGGCCGTCATCGAGGAGCGTAACCGTCAACCCGGATCGCCACGGTCCTATGCTGTGTCCCGTAGGCGAAAACACCTGGGTGTCCGGATTGTACAGTGCGATATTGCCGTTGTCCCGGTGGATGAAAAACACCCTGCCGGACGGCAGCAGCAGGGCGGCCAAGGGATCCATTACGGAAGTTCCGGCGGGCGAGAAGGTGTTTGTCTCGGGGTCGTAGATCTCGGGCGTCTGTGCGCGACGCCCGTCTCGCCTGTAGCCGCCGACGATCATTACCCTGCCGTCCTGAAGGAGCACCGCCTTATGGAGTATGCGGTCGACCTGCAGGCTGCCTGCATCTGAAAAGGCTTCGGTCGAGGGATCATAGATGAAATTCCGTCCCGGCAGCCATTCCCCTACGATAGGTTTTCCTCCAACGATCAGCACGCGGCCGTCCTTCAACAAAGTTGCCGTATGCAAAATTCCTGGATGGTCCATCGCGAATGTGTCGGAAAATGTGCCTGTAGCGGGATCGAAAACACGCCATCGTCCACCCCCGGGGTGCCCGCTGATCAAAAGGACCTCTCCGTTGGGCAACACGGTGGCAGTCCGGGTCCCGACCGAAAAGGGTGCGTCTGCAACGGCGTCGAATCTGCCGGAATGAGGATCGTACTTCTCAATGGGGAGTCTAAGAAAACCGGATATAATCAGAACCCGACCGTCGGGAAGCAGTATTCCGTGGTCCTTGCTGCGACTGGCGTTCATGTTTCCGGTTCGCGTTGAGATGCCGGTTTCAGGATCGAAAATCTCCGCGCTGACAAGAAGATCCTGCTCCACAACACCTCCTCCGGCAGGAGGTAGCGCCGCGTTGCCGCCGGCAATCAGGACCTTGCCATTCTGCAATAGTGTCGCGACATGCAGATTCCGGGGTCGAGTCAGATTTCCAACCTCGTGGAGACCCCGTTCACGGTCCGGCATCATCACCGAATCGCTTCCGCAAGCGCAGAAGCTGGAGACGATGAACAGCGCTTTGAGGAATCTGCCAATCATCTCCATTCCCCCGTTTTTGGACCGTACAATAGGACTTCAACGCAAGATGCGTTTATGTTTGAAAATGCTGCTTGCCTACCGTATCACTGCTGTCCAAGAACCGTGGTGATCTTAAAGAAAAGTTCGTAAAGTGGCGTCAAAAGGCGTTTTTGGACAGGTGTGAAATCCACTGAAACCCTGTGAAGGCGGGGCTGTGCATTGAGCTGCAAGATTGACCATGGAGCAAATGTCAGAGTCGTCTTTCCCGGGATCGAGGGCATCCCTGCCCTCGTCGGTTAATTCGCGATGCCCTGGCGCCGTAACTCAGGATGTGATTTCGGATGGAAGGGAAGTAATTGGCCCCTGGTGTGGAAATTCGTCGGTTTCTCGAAGTTCGAGGGCAGGGATGCCCTCGATCTGGATACTGGTAGATCCTGGACTGACGTAGGGTGAGATGGACTCGGTTCGAGGGATGTCGAATCAGTTATTCCGCCGCCTCCAACGAACTTGCTTCGGATGCGAAGGAAGCAATATGCCCGCGATGTGGATATCGATGGGGCACCTGCTATTCGAGGGCAGGGATGCCCTCGATCCGGATACTGTTGGATCATGTCGTGATAGAGGGCAGATCGCCTTCGGTCGCAGGGCGCGCGTTTCCAGCGTAGCGACCTGGTGGTTTTACCAGGTTCTGCGGCGACAAGTAAGGAGAAGATTCCATGTCCGGTATGAAGTATACGTCATTCGAAATCGCGTGAGGCGGTGGGCGCCCTATTTTTTTTCCCGGAACCCGGCGGAATCAACCGCGCTCAGCCGGCGAGACAGCAGGAGGCGGATCAACCCCGGGCCCCCCGCGAACAGGTAGGTGAGAAAGGCAAGACCGTGCATCGCCGTTGCGTACGCCAGGGCGTCCGTGAGCGGCACGTCGCATACCACGTTGAGCGTCTTGCTGCAGAAGTAATGGTAGGTTCCGGTTCCTCCCGGGGTGGGGATGATGACGCCGATGGTCGAGATGACCAGGACGACGACGGCGTCGTAAAAACCGAGGTCGTACCGGGAAGCGAAACCGAACGCGAAGAACGTGGCATACGACGTCAGGATGTATGCCAGATTGAGAAGGATGCTGGACGCGAGGATGCCGATGTAGCCCGAGGTCGCATGAACGCCGCCCAGTCCCTGAAACAGCGACCGGAGAATCCCGGTCATCCGGTCCGCGAACGACCGGGAGACCCATCGGACGGGAAGTCGCATGACGTTCAGCGCGCGATCACCGTAGACCGACAGAAGCGCGAAAAGCACGAGAATGCCCACCGTGGCCGCCAGTGCGAGGAGCGCGACCCCTTCCATCCATGGGAACGCTGCGACGACTCTGTCTCTGGAAACATAAAGGACGCCGCCCAGAAAAATGAGGAGCGTAAGCATGTCGATTGCCCGTTCCACGAGGATGGTGGCCAGAATACCGCTCAGCGGCACGCGCTCATCCCTTTGCAGCGCGACCCCGCGCGCGATCTCCCCCGCGCGTGAAACGACGTTGGAGGCCGCGTACCCCACAAGGATGGCATGGCTGGCTCTCCGGAAGGAAATCCGACGGCTGACGGGCGCCAGCAGGATCCGCCAGCGCCAGGCGCGTGGCGGAATCGAGAGGACAAGCAGAAACGCACTCAACGCCAGCCACGAAACCCCGGCCTGACGCAAGGCAGACCACAGGCCTGCCGGGGCGACGCCCTGAAAGGCCAACCACAGAAACCCCGCCGCAAGCGCCACGCCGACGGTGAATTTGAGCAGTGTCTTAATGGTATGAGACACAAGGGCTTTCGTAAGAATCCATTCTCAGTAACCGAATCCGCGCAGGGCCTGTTCTTTTTTCCGCCAGTTCCGGTGAACTTTCACGCGAAGGTCCAGATAGATCGGCGCCTTCAGGAACGCCTCTATCTTGCCTCGCGCGTTCTTGCCGATGGATTTGAGTGTATTTCCATTTGCGCCGATGACAATACCCTTCTGGGACGTTCGTTCAACGACGATACTGGCGCTGACGTAGGAACGGGGACTGCCCTCGCGAAACGTCTCCACCTTGACCGCCGCGGCGTAGGGCAATTCCTGCCGGAGTTGCAGGAAAATCTCCTCACGGATGAGTTCGGCCACGAAGAATCGCTCGGGGTGCTCGGTGAGCACGTCTTCCGGGTAATATTCGGGGCCTGCCGGCAGCGCCCGCTCGAGACTGTCATTGAGCCGTTCGACGTTGTAACCGGACCGGGCGGAAACCGGCAGAATTTCCTGAACCGCGGCTTCTTTCCCGACGGTATCGGCGCACTGCCGCGCCCGGGCGGCGGAAACCAGGTCGGTTTTGTTCACCGCGACAATGCGCGGGCTCGGCGCCCTGCGAAGGACGTCACGCACTTCCCGGTCGAACGTGGCGTCGAAGTCGGTGGCGTCGATCACACCGAGAAACACGTCCGCGTCGCTTATCGAACGCCTGATCTGATCGCACATTCGCTCGTGCAGACCGCGGCCGGGCCGGAGCAATCCCGGCGTATCCAGAAAGATCATCTGAGACGTACGGGAGGTACGGATGCCCAGAATCCGATGGCGCGTGGTCTGAGGCTTTGCGGTCACAATGGACAGGCGTTCGCCGACGAGCAGGTTAAACAGCGTGGATTTTCCCACGTTGGGTTTGCCGGCGATGACGATGTATCCGGATCTGAAATCGGACGTGATTCGCATTACCCCTTTAAGTAAAAAAACTCACATGGATGGACAGGATGGACAGGATAAAAACCAAAAGAAAATGAAATTCAGAAACTACGAAACACGCGAAACACACGAAAAAACAAACAACGGAAACGACAAAACACGCGAGATAAGCGAACAATGCCTGGCTGGACCCTTGAACTCATCTCACTGAAAAATCAAAACTCACATGGATAGACAGGACGGACAGGATAAAGGCCAAAAAGCGAGACAAAGGCACGAGAAAACGAACATCGGGAACTACGAAATACGCGAAACACACGAAAAAACGATCAGGATTTACAGGATTCGCAGGATTAGAAACCAGGAGCAGGATGAAAACCGAAGAGCGAGACAAAGGCACGAGAAAACGAACATCAGAAACTACGAAATACGCGAAACACACGAAAAAACAAACAACGCAAACGACAAAACACGCGAGATAAGCGAAAAGCGCGACAAAGGCGCGAGAACTGCACGAGAAAACGAGTAACTGCAATCCACGAGAAAGCGCGGAACGGCAGTAAATCGATTCACCATAGACCGCACGTCGTCATCACGAACACCCCAAACCCCAACGTAACGTTAGCCAAACCGATTCGGGACGCTTCAAGGTCTTCGATATTTTCTCCGCTAATGTTATTGAAAATCAACCGATTATGCAACAAACACACCGGTTTTCATGAATATTTCAGGCTCTGGTTTTTTCCGAATTTTGCTTTTCATCCTGCCTATCCTGTGTATCCATGTTTGGCGTCGTTTGCAGCCGTTCGGCGAAGATCACCAACTGCAATTGACATGGATGGATCAGAAATACAATGACCCCGAGACGCGGTAGGTATTGTCCAATTCGCCGTGCTCGAGAAAGGCGAGGTCGAAGGCAACGCGCCCGCGAAGCCGGACGCCCGCGCCCGCGGTAAAGTGATTTCCCCTTGCGCCAAGGCGGAAGGCCAGCCGGTTCCGGTACAGGTATTCCACGCCGATCCGCACACCCTGCAAACGGTCCACCTCGGAATTTTCCTCACCGAGGTTCAGACTCCCGCTGCAGGTGATGCGTCCGTCAATCGCCGCGACCGGCCGCGCGAGCGCCAGGCCTACGACAAGAACCGGGGGAACCCGGTCCGTCGATCCCGTGTCGAAGGTGATCTTCATGGGGATGAGATTGCGAATCTTCATGCCCGCCGACAGGCCGGGCCGGGGCACGTACAGCATCCCGAAATCAATGCCGAAACCCGATCCTGTACCGACGCCCAGCCTTCGGGATACAAGCTTCACGCCGGCGCCGGCGAACAGATTCGACCTCAGGCCTCGGCCGAAGCCAAGGTGAAGGTGGTATTCGGTCGTACCGACGACACGAGTGACGACGGGCCGGTTGTCCGGACCCGGCGAAAGCGTCGGATCCTCCAGAGTCGTGAGCTTGACGCCGTCGACACCCAGGCGCGTCAGGCCGACGCCGAAGCCACCGAGCGGAGAGGGGCCGCACACCGTGAAGACGTCATGTTTGACCGTGCCGCCGAACTGTTCGGCATGCTGGATCTGCAATTCTCTCTTCCGGAGTCTGTGAAGGCCTGCCGGATTCCAGTAGATGGCGGTTGCATCGTCACTCACGGCCACGAACGCGCTTCCCATCCCCAGCGGTCTTGCGCCCGTGCCGAGCAGCAGAGGGGCTTCCGAGTATCGTGTTTCATTCTGCGCGGGAACGGGCGCCGGACTCGACAGGGCCAGCATCAGTATTGTCAGGAGAAACGGCTTCACGGCGAAGGCTCCCGGGGTGTGGTTTCCGCGCAGGGAACGAGTATGGCGGTGCTTCCCGGCTGGAGTGCGGATCCCAGGGCTTTGACGTGCGATGAATCGAGGACGATGACGCCGGACTTTGCAGGAAGGGGAAATTCGGCAGGCTGAATGAGCAGCGAAGGAGAAAAATAGAGCCGGGAACGCGCCCGGGGCCCCTCGATCAGCCTGCCGCTGAAGTCGAGCGGTAAACGGCGGCCGCGAAGCCTGAGTCCGGGATTCCCGGGTTCGACGCTTAGCGGATCGATCCGGGCGATCATCCGGAGTCGGTAAGACGATCGGGGCAATGCTCCCGAAAATCGATATTCCTTGATGGCGCAGGCCCTGAGGACGTGGGCGCCGGCTTTCAGATAAACCTTGCGGGACGGCAGATCGATGACGAGATAGTAGACGTTCGGGTTCTCTTGCGCGAACTGAAGTTCAAGTTCCAGGGCCAGTTTTCTGTGCCGGAGCGCCTGTTCGAGCGAGTCGGGCACGCTCCCGCCGCCTGCCGCAGGGGACGGTATGGATACGGCGAATGGGATGGTAACGAGAACAGCGAGGATCAATAGATGTAGACACGGCTTCCCACTTGCGCCCGGGCGAACGTGGCTTCGAGGTCCCCGTCGTTCAGGCGGATGCACCCGTGCGTGATGTTTCGTCCGATGAGATTCGGATAGAGGTTGCCGTGAATCTCGTAACCGTCGCCCAACTCGAGGGCGTATTTGCCAAGGGTGACCGGGTCCAGACGCTCGAAATCCCATGGCAGTACCGGAGCCGTCCGACCTGCCTCCACAAAGGCCCATTCCGGTTTCTTCCATATTGGATTCACCACTTTTCGCAGGACTTCGAATCGCCCTTTCGGTGTGTCGAACCGCCAGGATTTCCGATTGTCGCTCAACAGAATCTTGCCGCTTCCGCTTGCGCAGACCGCATCATCCAGGAGGCGGTTTCGGCGCCAGACCTGCAGCCGGTTGTGGACCGTGTCGATGACGATACGCGGTTTTTCATCCAACATTCCGTCGAGAACGGACTCCAGCCTTTCTATTTCCGCCGCAAGACGCTTTACCGAGGAGGAGGTGGACGCGCCCGGCTGCCCGGAACCCCGGCTCCGCGCGTCCGGCGGGCTGTTCCGGCAGGCGACGGCGACGACCAGAGTCAGAAGCAGAAAAACAGGAAACCGGCGCATGCAGATCGTCCCTAAAACCGGAAAACCGAGAAGCGTGCGCACTTCTCGGTTTTCCAGCGTCAAACAATGTTGGAACGTGTCGATGGACTAACGCAGATACCAGGCTTTGTTCTCCTCTTTCCAATCTTCGATTTTCTGCATTGCGGTGCTGACCGCGTCCTGCACGCCGCCCAACTTGCTTTCGCCGGCCTGAGCCTGGGCTAGGGCATCCTTGAACATGCCGTTTTCCAGACTGCCCTTTGCGCTATTCAATGATGCTTCGGCCTCGCCAAGATCTGCATCGAGCTGGTCCAGGTCTTCATCTGCGCCTTTGCCGCGGGGCGCGGCGTTAAGCGCTTCCCGGGCATCCGCCAGGCTGGATGAGGCCGAATCGATGATCGCCTGGGCGTCGTCGCGGGTCTTGGCCTTGTTGGTTTCCGCCTGAGTCACGGACTGGTTCGCGCGTTCCTCCGCCTCGATGGCAGCGGCTCTGGCCTCCTTGTATTCGCCCTGTTCAACTTTGTCTTTGGAATCTTTCAGGGTATTCGTTGCCGAACGGAAAATCTCCTCGGCATAGACGTCGGCCTCGGCGGCCTTTGCTTTACTGAGGGCGCCTTCGGCGGCCTTGATTTCCTCCTCGGGAGGTTGTTCGCAGGCCACAAAGGCGGCGGCAAAACAGACAACAAGGCCGATTCTCAGGACAGATCCCATCTCCCCTCCTTAAGGTTGATAAAACCTCGAACGATGGCAACAAGTCTAACAGAAATAACTATTTCCGAAACAAATGGCAGTGAATGCACTTATACAGGAAGAAGATACATCCAACGTGTGACAAAGTCAAGCGATTTCTCCAGAAATTTCGCCGCTGCATGCGCCGAATGAATCCAACTCCCAACCGTCGAAAACCGCAGGAATACCTCCCCTTGTCCGATACCGGCGTAGTCGATCTCAATCGCACCCTGCACGTCGACAAATCGAGGTGCGGTTTCACGGGGCGAACGTCGAGTACCGGAGACGAAACAGATCACGACAAAACGGACAAGAAACTGCATCTGCACGCTCTTTTCCACAAAAGCGAGCGGCCCTCTTTGCCAGCCCGCTGATAAAGTCCATCCGGGCTGCCTGCAGAGCGACTTGTTCCACGGACTGTTACGGTTGCGCGCGCTGGGCGCAAGCGCTATATTTCGCACACAGCCGTCCGGATCCGATACGGTTCCGCCTCCGACGTCGGAGGCATGGTCCGGAAACCCGCCGGTTCCGACAATCGCGATTTCACTGCCGGATATCCAGTTAACGCCCCGAAAACAGATACATATCGGTATCTTGGTACTGGCAAAGTCAACAGGAGGAATCCATGGGATTCGAGAACCAGCTGGGTGTGGCCGCGCTTTCTGTTCTGGGAGCGCTTCTGCTTCGATGGACTGGGATTCCGAAACGTTGGACGCCGGTCACGCCGTTGGTTCTGTCGACCCTTATCGTCGCGTTCTTCGGTGAGCTCGAGACGGTTGGCGACGTGTTCAAGAACGCGCTGGTCAGCGGACTCTTCGCCAATGGATTCTTATTCCTTCTTTATGGCGCCCGGAATGGATGATCTGATCCGAAGGCGATTCAGGTCGTCCAGAAGTTGCTTGGCGTCGAACACGACCGAGTTTTTTGAAATGCGTTTCTCCTTACGCACGTAGGTTTCCAGCGCTTCGCGGGCGTTTTCATAACGACCGTCGCGAAAGCAGGCCAGTCCAAGGTAGTAGTAGCCGTCTGTCTGCAGGGAATCGATCCTGACCGCGTTCGCCAGGTGCGTGATGGCGCCGTCGTAGTCGCGATGGTTGAAATGCGACACCCCCAGTTTGAGATGGACGGAGGCATCGTCGGCCCCGGCAGCGATCGCTTTCCGGTAGGTGTTTAGCGCCGCCTTGTAGTCCCCCCGATTGAACGCCAGATTGCCAAGGCTGACAAACGCTTCGCCGTATTCCGGATCGATCTCCAGTGCCTTCAGGTAGGCGGTCCGCGCCTTCCCGAGTTTCCCTTCCTGGGCGTAGGCCATTCCAAGATTTCTATAGATATAACGGCGTTCCGTGGCGTCGTACTGGAACCGAAGCGCCTGTTCATAGATCTCAATGGCCTTGTCCGTCTTTCCCGTGTATATATAGGTAAGGCCCAGGTTGAGATACGCGTCCGTAAACTTGTCGTTGAGCTTGATTGCCCGCCGATATTCCGCAATGGCCTGATCGGCGTATCCTTTGTGGTAATAGGCCAGACCCATCAGATTTCGCACGAATGCCGACCCGGGTTTAAGTTCCAGGGCGGTCTTGTATTGCGCCAGGGCCGAGTCGTAATTTCCCTGGTGATAGTGTGTTCTGCCCAGGTCGACCCGCGCGTGAAAGATCCGCGGATTGACTCGAATTGACCGTTTCAGGGTTTCAAGCCGTTCATCCGGACGGGACAGCAGCCGACCGTAGAGGTAAAGGCCCACGCCCGACCCGGGTCTGGCCTGCAGGCGCCTCAGGTATTCGGCAAGCACCTCCCGCCGGCGGTTTGACTTGAGCATCAGGTCCTGGTAGTGCATATTCGCCTGGAGGTCCTCGGGCCGCACCTTGATCAGACGCCGAAAATGAGCCAGTTCGGCTTCGCTCCCGTCGCCTTCAGCGCCCTCGACCGGGAATCCGATCCATCCGGCGCCAAGAAGCAAGAGGTAAATCAGGCTCGACAACACGCGCTCTCCGGGGGACAATCGTCAACGAAAGGATGTCATTGATACCGGCCAAAAAAGGGGGTGATAGCATCGTCTCTATCGCCCCTTGATTGCTGCATGTGGCTAGTGAGCCGTATTTCCATACAAATCGTCAAAATCCGACAGCCTATATGCGCCGCCCTATCGCGGCTGAGGCGGCCGCACCGGCTGGCGCGGCGGGCAGGACGGGCTCGCCGGCGTGTGCCTATCTGTCTTTCTTCAGGAGGATTTTCAACGGTCGTTTGGGCTTATATAAGTAAATGACGTCGGCCGGGTCGAGCATGGTGTTGAATATGGCGATTTCGTCGATCTTGCCGGAATAGGCGGTCTTGTAATTGTTGAATCGAATGGTCATATCCTGCAGGTTCCAGGAAATGTCTCGTTGGACGTCCTTCTTGCGACCGATTTCTTCTCCGTCGACGAATAGCGCGTATTCGGCATCGGTCTTCCCGCTGTTGATATTGGACCACGTGACGACGATATGGCGCCACTGATCGGATTTCCAGTTAAGCCTCTCATACCGGATTGTCCACTTTCTAACCAGTTCCTCCCCGACTTTCTGCGTTTTGTCGGGGTAGCATCCGAATCGGAGGGCGCTGGGAGGGCGATCCGTCCGGCTCTTGTCGAAGTCGACGAAGATAACCGCGTCGTCCCACTTCTTCCCGATGGAGAAGGGCTCGGGGAACTTTTCCTTGAAGTCGCTGTTGGGATCCACGCTCAACCAGAAAGAAACCCCGCCGGACCATGGGCCGCCGGCACGATACGGAAAGTTGTCTTTGGCCTGATAGCTGAGGTAGGTTGCGCCGTTTGCAAATGAAACGAACCCGTCCTCTTTGCCGCCGCTAAACTCATGCCGGGGCGGGCTGCTCGTTTCCATTGCCGCGACCGTGCCCTTCTTTTTGGTCATCGCTTCGAAACGGGATCTGTCGTCGAAGTTGGCAAAAAAGAGGACGTTTGCCGCGAGCTTCTCCTCGATTTTCTTTTCGGGACCACCGCAGGAGATAAAGCAGAGAGCGGCGACCGGAATTGTGATCAGGCGCAGGTAACGGGGAGGGCACCGCAACATAGGGCACTTCTCCTTTCGCGGGTCGGTACGTTCGATGATCCGGTTTTGCTTGCGTTTACAGCGATTCCCCAATATAAAGAATGTGTGTTCGGGCGCAAGCGTTTTTCTTGTTTCAGCCCTGCGGACGCGGCTGGCGGGCGCCGCGAAGGTCAGAAAAATCAGATGATTAGAGCAATGGAAAATGCCTTGACATCGTTATTCTTATTTGTTATATCGAAATTTTGCCGATTGCCGGCGTGGGCCCGGTATCGAACGAAGCCATCGGTGACCGGCGGGCGGGATCGGCGACCGTCCGCGATGCTTTTCGTGCGGGTCCGACGCCGACGTCGGACCGATGCTTCGGAATGCCGTCAGTACGGCGCCGGGACGGTTGTCGTAGCAGTCGCCGCGGCGCCCCGGCAGGGTGGATCCGACCGGAAAGAAACTTGCGTTACACAAGATTCAGGAGTTCACAATGCTGCGCAAACTCGGCGGCGCGATTCTGTGGTTGATCGCGATTTTTATGCTTTCGTCGGTGACCGTGTTCAATCCGGGACAGGTAACCGACTTTTTTATTCGTGTTTTCAATATCAAGCCGAGCGTTCCGCAGATGCGTGAGGAGAAGCCCTCCGAACGAGACGAACGCATCCAGGACTTCGCCGATGGGATCTCGGAGGAAGGTCTCCGGGAAACCGTTTCGGCTCTGGCCGGAATGGGATCTCGCGTACCGGGGTATCCGGGGCACAGGAAGGCCTTTGAATACGTAAAAAACCGCTTCGAGGCCCTGGGCCTGGAAGATATCACGGTCGAGGAACACCACGTCACGGCGCCCATTGACAAGGGAGCGACTCTGGAGGTTCCGGAAACGGGACTCGCGATCAGGTTGTACGGGCTTTGGCCCAACCACGTACAAACGCCTTCTCTGCCGGAGGGCGGCGTTTCCGGAGCACTGATCGACGCCGGGGACGGTACCTTCAAAGCGCTGAATTCAAAGCCGGTGGAGAACAGCATCGCGCTGATGCAATTCGACTGCGGCCAGAACTATCTCAACCCCCGCATGCTGGGCGCGCAGGCCGTCATCTTCTACGACAACGGCGGCGTAAGCAGAGGACAGGCCCTGGAGAAAATCCTCCAGGTACCGGTCGACGTGCCCAGGTTCTGGGTGGAGAAGGACGACGCTGTCCGTCTCGCGGCGCTCGCACAGTCCAATGCCACGCTCGTGAGGGTGACGTCCAGAATGGTCTGGGAAAAGGTCCCCACGTGGAATATCCACGCCACACTGCCCGGCTCCGACGCTTTCGTCACGGAACGTGAAGAACGGAAGTGGAAGGACGAGATGGTTGTCCTGAGTTCATTTTACGACGCCGTCTCCGTCGTGCCCGCATTGGCGCCGGGCGCGGAAAACGCCACCGGGCTGGCTGCCCTGCTGGAAGTCGCGGCAGCGCTGAAAGACGAATCGTGGCTCGACGAATCCTCGCGTCTGGCGAAACTGCCTCGATACACGGTGAAATTCCTGGTTACCGGCGCTCACTTCCAGGGGTTGGCCGGGATCAATGACTTTCTGTTCAGGCATTCCAGGGAAAGCGACCACTTCCGGGAGAAGATTCCGGACGATCAGAAGATTGACTTCCGGCTCTTCGTCGGCTTCGACCTGTCGAGTGAGACGGACCGGATCGCCAGCTTCTCTCACGGTACGTTTATCAACCCGAACTGGTCAACCAACAACTACGAAAACAACCTGCTTGCGCCCTACGCGAAGAAATTCAACAAATACCTGGCCAAGGTCTATCCCGGCGAAGCGCGTCACGTAGACGCCGTCGCGCCGCCGAAGCGAACCTGGAAGAACTACATGCCCGTCCGGCTGGGATTCGACAGCGAGGCGGTCAAATTCGTCGGCAAGGAAGGCATTACCCTGGCCAGCCCGTCCACAACGCGTGAAAAGGTGGACACGCCCGTCGACCGGGTGGAATTCGTCAACTTCCCCAACCTGGCCCTTCAGACCCGTACGGCGACCGGCATGCTGCTGAAAGCCCTGGAAGATCCTGAATTCTTCCGGGTGTCCAAACTCAAACTTCAGGACCTCGGGCACAGTATGAAGGGGCGTATCCTCTGGTTCGAACGGGATGCCGATTTCGCAATTCCTCGCGTGCCCGTACCGGGGGCCATCGTCACGTATCAGCAACCCGGGCCGGTTGCCAGCTGCGGCGGTGTACGGACCCTCATTGTGGACAAGACCACGGAGGGCCCGAGATACGTGGGCGATCGTTCCCGGGGGCCCATGGTCGGCACGAAGGAGGAAGTGGAGGCCACCGGCCGATTTCAGTTCGACATTATGCGCAACCGGTTTACGAACCAGATACTGGCGTATGAAATCGACGATAGCGGCAGAATCATTTCGGCGCCGGACCTCGGCACGGAAGGAGAGGAGAAGTTCCCCACGCGGCAGGGTTACGGCTGGTGGGAGAACGAGATGCTGGCGGTCCTTTTCAAGTGCCGTTCTCTCAGCGTATTTGAAATCATCGATTCCAGTTATCTTTCGGCGCTCGACTTCATGACCGTGCTGAACCCTGGCGACTCCCAGCCGATGGAATACGGGTACTATTATATAGAAAATCAGAGCATCAAGGAGGGCGACGTCACGCGGGCGGCGGTCGCGTTTACCGCGATGAACCCCACAACCGGCAGTCCCGATCCCATCAAGATTCTGATGAGCACGGGCCTTTTCGGTGTAAAATACCTGCTGACAAACGCCCCGGAAGCGTTGCTGGAACAGCCGGTGGACAAGTGGGACGTGGACGACGAACTCCTGGAGTTGTCGCGCGGCGCGGGATATCCTCCCGGCGTTATCCTCCATCCTTCGTACAAGGCTGCCAAGGATATGTGGGTGGTCGACGATATCCGGATGAAACAGCTTGCGCAGTACGGAATTACGAACGCCCGTCTGGAAAAGCTGCACACCCATGCGGCCGACGCGTTGAAGCGGGCGCGTGAACATCTGGCCAACCACGACTACGAAGGGTTTATTGCCGCGTCGAGAGAGGCATGGGGTCTGGAAGCACGCGGGTATCCTGAGGTCATGTCCACCGCAAACGACACCGTCCGCGGCATTATCTTTTATTTCATCCTCCTGCTGCCGTTTTCCTTTTTCTGCGAGCGGCTGCTGTTCGGTTTTCCGGATATCACCCGCCGTCTGGTCGGTTTCGCGGGAATCTTCGTGCTGTTTTTCATCATCCTTCGATACGTCCATCCGGCATTCAAGCTGAGCAGCACGCCCTACATCATTTTTCTCGCTTTCGTGATCATGGCGCTGGGCGGCATTGCGATGTTCATTGTCGTTTCCAAATTCGGCGAAGAGGTCCGGAAGATGAAACAGGCTTCGGCGGGAACCTACGAGGCCGACGTGGGTCGGTTGAGCGCGACCGCCGCTTCCATCATTCTGGGCATTTCCAATCTGCGAAAACGTCCTCTCCGCACCGGACTGACCGCCATCACCCTCACGCTGCTTACGTTTACGGCGCTATCGTTCACGTCGGTACAGACGTCGATAAAATTCTACCGGTTGCCGAGGGACAACCAGCCGCCGTACCAGGGAGGACTGGTGCGGGATCGGTCCTGGCGGGGTTTGCAGGAATCCGTGCTTCAGTACCTGACCAGCGCGTTCAAAGGCCGGGCGACCATCGTTCCCCGTGCGTGGTACCTTTCTCAGGTACGGGGCGAACGGGCGTACGTCAATTTCTCCCGCGTCACCGAGCAGACCTCGTACCTCGGCTCCAGGGACACCTACGTCGACTTCGACGTGGGCATCACCACCGGAAAAGACAGTTTTGTAAACGGATTACTGGGCCTCACCGCGGATGAACCGGAAATTACCGGGGTCGACCGCTATCTGATGAGCGGGCGATGGTTCGATCCCGGAGAAACAGACGTGTGCATTCTGCCGAACGACCTGGCGGAGCTTGTGGGCATTTTTCCGGAGGACGCCGGTACCGCGCAGATCGAAATGTTGGGCAAGGTCTTCACCGTCATTGGAATTGTGGACTCCGAGGGATTCAACAAATACAAGGATATGGACGACGAAAAGCTGACGCCGGTGGATACCGTAAAGGAAAAGGACGACCTGGCGGACGCCCAGGACCAGGATCCGCGGGTTGTCGCAGCGGCTCCGATCGAGACGTTTACGCATCTGGAATCGACCAACGTGATGATATTGCCGTATGATTACGTGCGGAATATCGGAGGCACGCTCAACTCCGTCGCTCTGTCGAACTTCGTTGACTCCCAGGGCAACGCCAGGGCGAACTTCCTGCCGGACGTCGAAGAATTCATGACCCGCGTGTCCCTGACCATGTTCGTGGGCCATGAGAACAAGGTCACCGTATACAGTTCCATCGGGTCCACGTCTCTATCCGGACTGGGCACGCTCTTCATTCCCATTCTGATCGCTGCGCTGATTGTGCTGAATACCATGATGGGCGCCGTGTACGAACGCTTCAACGAAATCGGCATTTATTCGGCGGTGGGACTGGCGCCCAATCACATCGCGGCGCTGTTCCTGGCCGAGGCGACGGTATTCGCCACGGTCGGCGCCGTCTTCGGATATCTGATCGGACAGGTGCTGGTCCTTGTGTTGTTTACCCAGGCGCAGGCCCAGGGACAGCTACTCAGCCTGGAGTTGAATTATTCTTCGTTGTCGGCCATTTCCTCGACGTTGATCGTCATGGCAACGGTTTTCCTCTCTACGCTGTACCCCGCGAAGAAGGCCGCCGATATGGCCGTGCCGGACGTGACGCGGAAGTGGGAGTTTCCGGAGCCCGAAGGCGACAGATGGGTATTCGACTTTCCATTTACGGTTGGCGGCTCGGAAGTCCTGGGAATGTACACCTACCTGACCCGTGTCTTCGAGTCGTACGGCGAGGGTTCAGTCGGCGACTTCGTGGCCGATTACGTCCGGTTCACGTCGCGGGACATGGAGGGAGAACCGCAGTACGAAATCAACCTCACGTGCTGGCTTGCGCCTTACGATCTGGGCATCAGCCAGGAGGTGGCGCTGCTGGCCATCCCAACGAGAGAATACAACATTTACAAGATCGAGGTGGTGATCAACCGGCTCAGCGGTGACGTGGCGTCCTGGAAGCGGATCAACCGGGGGTTCCTGAACGTGCTCCGTAAGAGATTCCTGGTCTGGCGTACCATTCCACCCGAGCTGAAACACCAGTACGCCGACGAAGGCAAACGCATGCTTTCAGACTCCGTGGAACAGGCCGCAGTATAGCATCCCGTAAATAGGTAACGTGTATATCAGTCACCCGGCGGGTTGACACGGACAATCTGTTTCCGGAAAAGAACCCTCGCTGCTCCCAATGAGGAGGGGTGGTTTTGGCAATCGATCCCAAGGATCCCAGAGAAGAGCAGGAACAGTACGAACATATCATGCCGGCGGACGCGCCGTTTGAAGATGGCTTCAATATGAAGACCCTGTGGGCGACGCTGTTCGTGGGGCTGGTGATGCTGCCCGGCGCGATCTACCTCGGGCTGGTTACCGGACAGAATATGGCCGGCGCGTCCGAATGGGTGACCATCATCCTCTTCCTGGAGATCGCAAAGCGGTCCTTTGTGCGGCTGAAAACACAGGAGGTCCTGGTCATCTACTGGGTCGCCGGCGGGCTGCTTGGCGTGGGTGTGCGGCTGGGCAGTGCGGCGCTGGTGTACGGCGGTCCCTTCGGCGGATTGATCTGGGACCAATACCTGATCCAATCTCCGGCGGCGAGGGGCCTCGCGGATTATATCCCGGACTGGGTGGTTCCCCGGATCAGCGAACATCCGGAAATCTACGCGGAACGGACGTTTCTTCACGCCGCGTGGCTGAAGCCCATAGGCATCCTCGTCGCGTTGACGCTCTTGAGCAATACCGCAAGACTGTCGCTTGGGTACGTGATGTTTCGTATTACGAGCGACATCGAACGGTTGCCGTTTCCGCTGGCGCCGGTACAGGCCCGCGGGGCCACGGCGCTTGCCGAGACATCGGCCAAGCAGGAGGGCTGGAGATGGCGGGTATTCAGTACCGGCGCGTGCATCGGACTGGTCTGGGGCCTGCTCTACGTTGTTGTCCCGACGCTTTCCAGCATCTTCCTGACCGATACGGTCCAGATTCTTCCCATTCCCTGGATCGATTTTACGGAACAGATCAAAACCATCCTGCCTGCCGCGCTGTTTGGCATTGCAACCGACCTGGGACACCTGATTGTCGGATTCGTGCTGCCGTTCTGGGTGGTGATCGGGTCGTTTGCCGGCGCCGTCCTGGGCAACCTGGTTGTCAATCCGTTTCTCTACAAATACGAGATCCTGGACCGCTGGTCTGCCGGGATGACGGCAATCCCGACGTCGATCTCCAACCAGTTCGACTTCTGGCTGAGTTTCGGAATCGGCACGTCGTTCGTCATCGCGTTCACGGGATTTTACCAGGTGTTTCGGGTGCTTGCGGAACAACGCCGTCAGAAACGGGAAACAGGACGTCATACAACGGGCATCGACCTCGAAGACCTGCCGGAGGGCCGATCGGATATGAAGATGATCTACCCGATTCTGGCCTGGGGCGCCGCCACGCTGGGCTTCATTGTGATGTGCCAGATGCTGGTTCCTGAATTCCACTGGGGCTGGGTCGTGTTCTTCGGACTCATCTACACGCCGATATCTTCTTATATCGGCGCACGAATGATCGGCCTGACCGGAAGTCCGTACGGGGCGAGTATTCCCTACTTGCGGGAGGCGGGGATTCTTCTGTCCGGGTACAAGGGCGTCGCGGTCTGGTTCGCGCCCCTTCCCCTGCACGACCACGGCCTCGCCGTCCCCACGTATAAACAGATGGAGTTGACCAAAACGAAATTTGTCAGTTACGTGAAATTGACCGCGGTGACCATGGTCGTCATTTTCATCTTCAGCTTCATCTTTTGGGAATTCATCTGGCGACTGGGGCCCATCCCCTCGTCAAGCTATTACTACGTGCAGACTTTCTGGCCATACGACGCCACCATGACCACGATGTGGCTGAAGTCGACCATGCCGGACCTCGAAGGTCAGGGAACCGTTGGCGTCGAGCTCCTTAAAGACATCATCAAGCCGGAAATCATCGGCGCGGGTTTCGCCGTCGGCGGCCTCATGTACCTGATTCTGGCCGCGTTGAAGGCGCCGACGCTGTTCTTCTTCGGATTCGTGGGCTCGCTCGCCACGTGGCCGCATTTCGTGATTCTGCAGTTTGCCGGCGCACTGCTTGGACGATACTACTTCTCCAGGCGTTTCGGGGAATCCAAGTGGCGGGCGTACGCGCCCATCCTCCTGGCCGGATATTACTGCGGCATGGGACTCATCGGGATGACGTCGGTTTCGGTCGTGCTGATTTCAAAGGCCGTCTCCCAGGTCGTCTTCTAGTCCGCAAACCTGCATTCCACAATGGAACGCCGCCCGGATTCCGACTGTCTAATGAAGTTACCGAAGAGGGCGAATCCGGGCGGAATCACGTCCGGCCGACGTGGAACACCACTTACGGGGAGGCGAAGATGAGAGTTGGTAGTGCAGTCGCGGGAATGACGCTCATTGCCTGTATGGTATTCGCGATTGCCTTGGAGGCGACGGCACAGCCGGACAGACGCGGCGGACGTGGACGCGGCGGCCGAGGCGGAGGCGCAAGGCTTCGAATGATGCTGCCCCTCGAACAGACGCTGGGTTTTCTGGCCTTCGACAAAAAGCTCGCCTTAAAGGACAATCAGCTGATCAAGATCCGCAGCGATCTCAAGGATATCCACGCAAAGCGCGCCGAACTGGAAAAGCAGATGCGGAGCGGCGCCGACAGGCAGCAACTGATGCAGAAGCTTGGTGGGATTCGGGGCGCGATGTTTGAAAAAATAAAGGCCGTTCTGGACGATCGACAGGACAAGATTCTTGACAGATACCTGGAAAGAACGCCGCGGGGGTTTCAACGCGGACGCGGGGGCGGACGGCGGGGAGGCGGCCCTCCCGGCGGCGGCGTTTGACGCGATCATTCCCCGCAATGATCGATGATACGGCGGCTCCCGGCGGGGTCGCCGTTTTTTGACAGATTCCGGGATCCACTCAGGCGCGGCCGTACTGCTTCAAAGAAAAACAACAGGATTCTTCGAAATCTGAAAGGTTATTTTCTAAGTAGCTTCTAAGTGGCTGCGGCCTTGAGGAACCCATTCAGATGAATCTCCAGGCGGTCGGGGAACGGCTCGACAAACCGTTCACGTTTGCCGTTGTGGGCGACACCCATTTTCTGCATCCGAAGTTCGGCCGGCAGACAGACGGGTCCGGCGTTTCGTTTCGCCCGTTGCAGGTTGACCAGTATCTCGAAAGCGTCCAATACGTCCTGATGCCGATGATGGCTTCGCTCAAGGAAGCGTCTCCGGCCTTTCTTGTGATCACCGGGGACGTGGTGGAGGGACATCAGGACGTCGAACTCTCCATCGATGAGATTAAGGAAGGGCTGGAATTCTTCGAGGGATATGGAATTCCGCTTCTGTTCGCGTGCGGAAACAGAGACCGCGTCGAGGCATTCGACGGCGTTGTTCGACCGTATCTTGGCCGCTGGCTGGGCAGCACCCCCCACGAGCGGTTTTTCTTTCTGGACATTGCCGGTTGCCGGCTGGTATTCCTCGACACGCCCGCCTGGACGCGGAACGGCACACAACGAAAGTGGCTGGAATGCACGTTGGGTTCGCGGGAGGATGCGGGAATCGACCGGACGTTTCTGTTCGGACACCATCCGGTCTGGCCGATGGCAAGGGCCTTTTTCACCAGCCTCGACCTCCATCTCGATATGCCCGAAATACTGCGCGAGCATCCCGTAGACGCCTTTTTCTGCGGGCATACACACAACCAGAGCGTGTTGCTTCACCGTACGGATGGGCGACCCGTTCTGCAATGCATGTGCGCTTCCATCGGCCTTTCCAGTGAGATGCCGACGCCGCTGGATCGCGTGCAAAACCTGCTGCCCTATCCCCGGGACGTGCTTGGCTGTTGGCCCGGATATCTCGAGAATACGGCGCCTGGATGGTTTATTGTCCACGTCCGCGAAACGTCCGTCGAAGCCGAATGGCATCACCTCAACCGGGGAGTTGAAACACGACTCGCCTGGCATCGACCCGGGGATCTTTCGACGTTCGAGAAAATGGAACACCCACCCGATGCGCGCCTGATTTACGATGACCTGAACCATATCCGGCGCGTTTCCCTGCGGTTCTGCGGATGGCATGCCTTGCGCGAGGACAAGCAGGTTTTCCTCAATGGCGAACCGATCGGCCGCCTGCCTCCCGCAAACGACTATGCGCCGATCCGGATGGATTTGCCGGCCGGATGTATTGAACGTCTTCGCATGGAGAATCGGATCGAGATCCAGGTTGCCCGGAACGATGCATGTACTCTTGGAAATTTCGCGCTCGAAGCGGTCCTGCCCGGTGGACGATTCGTGAGAACCCGGCCCACCGGTGAAATATTCACCTGGTCCGACCGGTGGGGCGCGTGGAATTCCAACTGGCTGCAGAAAATGAAACCCGGACGGGCGGCCACGACTCTGCTGTGCTTTCAGTGAATCCGCGCCAGGATTTCGGAAGTTGCCATGAAGAAGCCGCGATTTGTAAATCGGCTGAAACACGAAACCAGCCCCTATCTGCTGCAACACGCCCATAACCCGGTGGACTGGTATCCCTGGGGGGAGGAAGCCTTTGAACGGGCGAGAGCAGGGGACCGCCCGATTTTCCTGAGTATTGGATATTCGGCCTGCCACTGGTGCCACGTGATGGAACGGGAGTCCTTTGAGGATGAGACCATAGCCTCCGTGATGAATCAGTTCTTCGTGAACGTAAAGGTAGACCGCGAAGAACGCCCGGACGTGGACGAAATCTATATGAATGCGGTCCAGATGATGACCGGCGCCGGCGGGTGGCCGATGAGCGTGTTTCTCACACCGGACGGAACGCCGTTCTACGGCGGCACCTATTTCCCTCCCGACGGCAGGTACGGCCGACCCGGATTTCCCGACGTCCTCCGCACCGTGGCCGGGCATTACCGAGAAAACCGCGACAAAGTCGGTGAGGCAGCCGAGCGGTTGATGGCGGGCCTGAATCGGCTGACCGACCTGAGAAACCGGGACGGAGACCTGACCGAGGGCTTGTTTGCGGACGGATATTCGCAGATCGCCCGCAATTTTGATTCGGAAAATGGAGGTTTCGGATCTCAGCCGAAGTTTCCAGGCGCCATGAATCTGTCGGTTTTTCTGCGCGAATTCGAGAGAACCGGAAATCGAAACGCACTGGATATGGTGCTGCTCACGCTGCGGAAGATGGCAAACGGCGGGATTTACGACCACCTTGGCGGCGGCTTTCATAGATACTCGGTCGACCATCGCTGGCTGGTCCCGCACTTCGAGAAGATGCTTTATGACAATGCCTTGCTTACGGTTCTTTATCTGGAAGCCCTTCAGCTCACCGGAGAGCCCCTGTTTCAGCGAATCGTGGAGGAAACGCTGTCATACGTCATTCGCGAGATGACCGATCCGGAGGGCGGATTCTATTCCACCCAGGACGCCGACAGCGAAGGTGAGGAGGGGAAGTTCTTCGTCTGGGATCCCGAGGAGGTGCATGCATTGCTGGGCGAAGAAGACGGGCGGCTGTTCTGCCGGCTATACGACGTGCGTCCCGAGGGCAATTTCGAACAGGGCAAGAGTATCCTGAACGTTCCCGTGGACCCGCCGGAATTGGCCAGGTTTCTTGACGTGGACCCGCTGCGCCTGGAAACCGCGGCGCAGCGCGGACGGGAGATACTGGCAACCGTTCGCGAGGGCAGGGTCAGGCCGGATCGGGACGAGAAGATCCAGGTAAGCTGGAACGGTCTCATGATCTCGGCGTTTGCGCGCGCCTATCAGGTGCTCGGAAGCCCGGAATACCTGGAAACGGCGCGAAAGGCTGCCGGGTTCGTCCTGCAGCACATGCAGACGGAGTCCGGACGTCTGTTGCACGCGTTCAAGTCCGGACGGGCGCGGTTTGTGGGGTACCAGGACGATTACGCCTTTTTCTGCAACGGCCTGCTCGATCTTTACGAGGCCTCCTTCGATCCGGACTGGCTGGAGGCGGCGGAGACGCTCACGGATACGATGCTGGAAGAGTTCTGGGACCCGGAGGAGGGTGGGTTCTTTTTCACCGGCAAGTCCAACGAAGCCCTGATTGTCCGATCCAAGAACCCCTACGACAATGCGACCCCGTCCGGAAATTCCATGGCCGTCATGTCGCTGATGCGTCTGGGTACGATTCTGGACCGGCCGGAACTGTGGAACAAGGCCGAGCAGACCCTGAAGCTGTTCGAACCGATGCTCCGCGATATCCCGTCCGGTTTCGGTCAGATGCTGTGCGGCCTGGACTTCTTCTACAGGCGACCCGTTGAGGTCGCCCTGGTGGGGGAACCGGAGGACGCGGCCACGCGAAATCTTCTGAAAACCGCATACAGACGCCTTCGGTCCAACCGGGTCATCGTACACGCCGATCCCGCGGCACGGGAGGATCTGTCGCGACGCATTCCTCTGCTGTCAGACAAGACGGCAATGGGTGGAAGACCCACCGCGTACGTTTGCAGAGATTCCGTCTGTTCCGCGCCGGTGACAACCGCTGCTCAACTGGACGCGTTGTTACAGGATCCGTCGTGAGAAACGCGATGGCGCCAGTCGCGGACGCTAACGGCACCAAAATCCCCGACAGGAGGTTGTGATGGCATCGGTACTGGTGGTAGGAGATGGTCCTGGCGGCTTGAGTGCGGCCCTGTTTCTGGCCAAAAACGGCATGGACGTGGCGGTGTTCGGGCAGGACTCGACGCCCATGCATAAGGCCATGCTCTACAATTATCTGGGCATTCCGGAGTTGACCGGGAGCGAATTTCAACGCGTTTCACGGGACCAGGTGAAAGCACAGGGGGCTCGCATCGAAGACGTGCAGGTCTCCGGTATCGAAAAATCCGGAAACGGATTCACGCTGACTACCGAGGGCGGGGCCACCCACGAAGGGGACTATCTGATCCTGGCGGCGGGCGCCAACGTGAAGCTGGGCGTGAGTATGGGCCTGGAGCGAGGACCGGACGGGCTGGTATGCGACCGGGACGGACGCACGGCGGTTAAAGGCCTGTACGTCGTGGGATGGAGTACGCGTCTGCGGAAGACACAGGCGATCATTTCCGCCGGTCAGGGAGCCTCCACCGCGCTCGACATTCTATCGGCCGAAGCGGGAGAGGACGTACACGATTTCGACGTGGTGTCGTGACGCAATCGGGAAACGACCGTTGCACGATTCGGACGCGTCGAAACCGAGGTGGCTCGACCGCCGGTGGTGTAAACGTCACTCCTGGAGGACGGGCGTCTGTCTCCGGTCGGTCAAAAGTACCTGGGCGACCTGCGTGGCGGGGCCGGTCGGGGAGGCGCGTCCTTTTCCGGGATGCCGTGGCTGTCCATGATGCCGCGTACCACGTGGACCGGAAGGCCCATCCGGACGGCCAGTGCCATCGAATCACTCGGACGCGCGTCGATTTTGAACGTCGTCCCATCCGGACTCTGCAAGGTAAGAACGGCAAAATACGTACTCCTCAGCCCCGCTTCTTCCAGCGGGCGAAGTTCGTCGATCACGATGGACCGAAGACGGACTCCGGCCTCCTTCATGACGTTGTGAAACAGGTCGTGGGTGAAGGGACGTGGAAACGTCTCATCGTTCAGCTTGCGCCAGATTGCCATCGCTTCGCATGGTCCGATCCAGATGGGCAGAAGTCTGCCGGTCTCGCTGTCGCGCAGAAAAACGACATACTGATCGTCCGAATCCCGCCCGACCTGATGGACCTCGGCTTTGACGAGGTCCCTTTCCTCCGGATCTGCCGGCGGCGCGAGGACAGGCCTCGGACACATCCAGAACGCGCAGAGAAACAACACCGAAATACGGCATCTATGGCGCATCTTGATTCCTTTCAGTGCGTGAGAGACCGGCGCTGGTTCACATGAATTCTGTGGCTTTTCCGAATATACGCCGGCGCTTTTCCGGTAGCAATTCGAAATTTCCGCAGTGGCGCCGCGGTTCGCCGGTTGACACGCGCCATCCGATATGCTATCTTTATAAGTTTCAGAATTTTACACCATCGGTGCGGCGCAGAGACGGGAGAACGCATGGTTGTCAGCATGACGGGGTTCGGGAGGGGTGAAGCCGAAACCAACGGATTTCGCGCCACGGTCGAGGTAAAATCGGTCAACGGGCGTTACGGCGAGGTATCCGTCTATCTGCCCGGACAACTGTCTGCCCTGGAACACCGGATCAAAGACCTCGTGCTTGGGGTTCTTTCACGCGGCCACGTTCGCGTCTCGCTGAACCTGGACGGCGACGCGCTTGGACAGGGTATACCGGTTCTGAACGAGCGGGTCTTCGAAGGGTATCGGAACGGGCTCGTTCGGCTTCAATCGCGCCTGGGGCTTTCAGATGCGCCCGATCCCATGCAGGTGGCGCTGATGCCGAACGTATTTGAAATCGAACCCTGGGCGCCGGATCCGGACGCCGTCTGGAAGGTGGTCGCGCCGGCCTGCGAACAGGCGGTAGCCCAATGTCAGTCGATGCGAACCAGAGAGGGAGGGCGGCTGGCGGAAGATTTCGTCCGGCGGGTTCAACACCTTGAGGATATGATCACGCAGATCCGGAAGCAGGCGCCTCACCAGGTCGAGTCCGCCCGCAGACGGCTCGATGGAAAACTCCGGGAACTCATCGCCCCGGAACTGGTCGACCGGAACCGTCTGATTACGGAAATCGCCGTGCTTGCCGAACGAATGGACGTTACCGAGGAAACGGTCCGTTTCCTTAGCCACAATGAACAGTTTCTGAAAACACTCGACCGCGACGAGCCGATCGGCAGGCGCCTGAATTTTCTGCTCCAGGAGATGCTCAGGGAAGCGAATACGATCGGGTCCAAAACCGGCGACGTGGAGATCTCGCATCTGGTGGTCGACGTCAAGGAAGAAATCGAGAAGCTTAAAGAGCAGGTTCAGAATATCGAATAACGGCGGGGTCGGTTTCGCAGATGGAAGAATCGATTGGAATTGACGTCCTTCAGGACCGGCTCGATTGCAATCCCGGCTCGTTCGCCCTGGTGCTTTCAGGTCCTGCCGGCGCCGGAAAGACGTCAATCGGCCAGGGACTTCTCTCTCGAGACGCCTCCCTGCAGAGGTGCGTGACCACAACCACCCGCGCGAAGCGTCCCGACGAGACGGACGGCGTGGACTACCATTTCGTTTCGGAAGGGGCGTTTCGATCCAGGTTGAAACAGGGGTGTTTTCTCGAATGGGCGGAGGTCTATGGCTGTCTCTATGGGGCGACCTTCGAGGCGGCTGCGCGTGCAATCGGAAACGGCGGGGTACTGCTGCTCGTCGTAGACGTCCAGGGCGCGGCGGCGTGGAAGCGTGCGCTCGATGAACGTTGCGTAAGCGTGTTCGTACTGCCTCCTTCGGCCACCGTGCTGGAAGAGCGCCTGCGAGCGCGCCGGTCGGAAGGGGCCGGGGCCCTGTCCTTGAGGCTGAAAAACGCACGAACGGAACTTGCCAGGGCCGAGGAGTTTGATTATCTGGTCGTCAATACTGATCTGGATCGTGCCATCGCCGACGTTGAGGGCATGATTCGCGTCGAACGTCGCAGGCCCCGCCGAACGCCCGATCTTCTCACCGAATTCGAACGAGGGATCGCGCCCTGACGCCGGATCATATAAGACAGTCACAACAGGATGAATATCAGAGGATTTTTTTATTTCCCAAGAGACGTTGCGGCACACACGAACGGAGGTTCGTCCATCCATGTCACGGATTTTCTTTCTGGAAGAGATCAGCAACGACGAAATGAACCCGTACGAGGCGGTCAGCGCCGCGTCGAGGGAGTCCCGTCGGATCAATCAGGCCCGGATGGCCAGGGACGTGTCCGGAGAGGCGGAAAAACCCACAACGCTGTCGCTCGATCGCCTTTCGACGGGAAAAGTGCAGGTTTCGTACGAGGGCGACGCGGAGTTGGAAGCGGAACATGACAGTGCCGGCGAAGATGAGGATCCTTCTGGGAATTAGCGGCGGGATTGCCGCCTACAAGGGTGTTGACGTGCTTCGCGGCCTGCAGCGCGAGGGCGCCGAAGTGCGGGTGGTTATGACCGCCGCCGCACGGAAATTCATCCAGCCGATGACGTTTGAAGTGCTTTCCGGCCATCGGGTCTACACCCATCTTTTTCCTGAGACGGGTGATCCTGAGGTTATCCACGTTGCACTGGGCGAGTGGCCGGACCTGATCCTGATTGCGCCGGCAACCGCCAATGTCATCGGCAAGATGGCGAACGGGCTTGCGGACGACCTGCTCACGTGCACCGTGCTGTCAAGTGAGGCGCCGGTGATGGTTGCGCCCGCAATGGAATCGGCAATGTACCGGCATCCCGCTTCACAGCGCAATCTTCAGCGACTTGCCGATATGGGGTATCGTCAGATCGGTCCGGAGGAGGGCGTGCTTGCTTCGGGCCGCAGCGGACTGGGGCGGCTATCGGATCCGGAGCGAATCGTCTCGGAAGCCGTTTCCGCCGCAGCGGCATCCGGTGATCTTTCGGGCCGCAGGATCGTGGTTACCGGCGGACGGACGGAAGAAGACATCGATCCGGTTCGCTTTATCACAAACCGGTCCACGGGAAAGATGGGGTATGCGGTAGCCCGCCGCGCCAGACAGCGTGGCGCGGAAGTGGTACTGGTAAGCGGCCCGGGCAATCTGGATCCGCCCGCGGGCGTCGACCTGATCCCGGTCAGAACGGTGTCCGAAATGCGGGCGGCGACGGAATCGGCATTCGAAGGCGCGGATGCTCTGGTTATGACGGCGGCCGTACTGGATTTCAGGCCTCGCGTCGTCTCCGAGGGAAAGATTAAAAAAAGCGTCAACGGACTGACCCTGGATCTGGTCGCGAACGAGGATTTTCTGGTGGAACTGGGCGCCCGGAAACGAGGCCGGGTGGTGGTCGGATTCGCTATGGAAACGGAAAATGGGCTGTCGAACGCACGCAAGAAACTGACGGAGAAACATCTGGATCTGATTGTCCTGAACAATTTGAAGGAGGCGGGCGCCGGATTCGCTGTGGATACCAACGTGGTCACGCTGATCGACGCGGAGGGCGCGGCGGAGGCATTGCCCAAAATGGCCAAGATCGAGGTTGCCGACCGAATTCTGGACAGGATAAGTGACCGGTGGACCTAGACGTCGTGGCGAGAGAGACGCTGGAAGCGGTGCGGACGTTCGTACAGTCCCAGGCGGAGTACGGCCTGACCGATTTCAGACTCGTGCGGACGGACGCGGCGGCACAGCTTGCCGATTTTCACGACGCGATCCGCGACTGCCGGACGTGCGGGCTTTCCGAGGGACGGCGCACCGTGGTCTTCGGCAGCGGAAGCCCGAACGCGGACCTGATGTTTGTCGGCGAGGCGCCCGGAGCGGACGAAGACAGGACGGGGCTTCCGTTCGTCGGATCTGCCGGCGCATTGCTGACCCGCATGATCGAGGCCATCGGGTTTCGACGCGAGGACGTCTATATTGCCAATGTCATCAAATGCAGGCCGCCTGGGAACCGGGACCCTCTGCCGGCAGAATTGGATACGTGCAGGCCCTATCTCGAGCGGCAGATCGCGCTCATACAGCCGGTCGCCATCTGCGCGCTCGGCCGATTCGCCGCGCAGACGCTGCTGGAGACCGATGAACCGTTGGGCGAGTTGCGGGGTCGGCTGTTTTCGTACCGGGGCATTCATCTCATACCCACGTATCATCCTGCCGCACTGTTGCGAAACCGGCAATGGAAACGCCCCGCATGGCAGGATCTGCAGCTTCTCAGGCGGGTGTACGACGGCGCGTCCGCGGGTCGGTAGACGGGACGCAACCCTCTTCAATTGGTATTCAATGGCTTCCCAACCCACCACACAGACACCCGCAGAACGTCCCCATCCCCAGGCACTGGAGGTGGAACGGGCGGTACTGGGCGCCATGTTTATTGACAACGCGGCCATCAGCCGGGTGATCGAGGTCCTGGGCGACGAGACGGCGTTTTACCAAACCGCAAACCGCAGGGTCTACGCCGCCGTCCTCGCACTTTACGAACGGGGCCTTCCGGTGGACGAAGTCACGGTTGCGGAGGAATTGAAGCGCCGCCGACAATTCGAAGACGTGGGCGGGTACGCCTATGTCGCGGGTCTGGGCGGCGAGATGGCAACCGGCGCAAACGCGGAATACCATGCCAGAATTGTGCTCGAACGCGCGCAACGCCGCAGGTTGATCGACGCGTCCACACAGACGATTGCCGAGTGTTACGACGATGGGAAGGAAGTCCGCGAGGTGATCGACAGCGCCGAGCAGCGGGTGTTCCGAATTGCCGAGGGTGAACTCGGACAGGGCGTCGTCTCGCTTGAGGCCGAGCTGCACGATACGCTGGAACTCATCGAAAGGGCACAGAGACAGGATGGCGTCCTGTCCGGCGTTACCACCGGGTATACTGATCTCAATGGAATAACGGCCGGGCTGCAGCCATCGGATCTGATTATCATTGCCTCTCGTCCGTCAATGGGCAAAACGGCGCTGACACTGTGCATGGCGCGCAATGCCGCCCTGGACGAGGAGACCAGGACGCCTGTGCTGTATTTCTCTCTGGAAATGAGTATGCAGCAACTCGCGCTGCGTCTGCTATGCGCCGAGGCAAGCGTGTCTTCGCACGGATTGCGCACGGGAAGGCTGGCGGCCGAGGACTGGCAACGGCTGGCGGCCCAGGCGGAAAAACTCTCGGAGGCGCCTGTTTTTATTGATGACACGCCGGGCATCTCCGCACTGGAACTTCGGGCCAAAGCGAGGCGCGCGAAGATGGAGCACAAGATCGGCCTGATCTTCGTGGATTACATGCAACTGATGACCACCTCGGCGCGAGTGGACAACCGCGAGCAGGAAATCGCGAGCATTTCGCGCTCGCTCAAGGCGTTGGCCAAAGAACTGGATCTTCCGGTTGTGGCCTGTGCGCAGTTGTCGCGCGCCGTCGAGTCCAGGACGGACAAGCGACCGCAGCTTTCCGACTTGCGCGAAAGCGGCAGTATCGAGCAGGACGCCGACGTGGTCGCGTTTCTCTATCGTCCGGGTCACTACGGCCTGTTGGATGACGAGGGTCAGCCTATTTCTGAGGGAAAGGCTGAGATCATTATCGGCAAGCACCGGAACGGCCCGACGGGCAGCGTTCCGCTTACATTCTTACCCGAAACTCTGCGTTTTGAAAGTAGCCACGTACCTGACGATCCTTTCTAACGCAAACCGTGCAGCACGTCGCGGCGGGCAGGCAAGCGGCCGGCCGCCCCACGAGCGACGGTCAAAGACAACGGGTCGATTCAAGTCACCGGAAGTGTCATACCGAGGAAGGATATGGAACGTCGACGATCTCCCCACGGTTCACCCGTAAGGGTCTCCAAGCTGTTGTCTCTGATGCTCCGCCATCGGCCGGAAGAGTTCGGCATTGAGGTCGATGGGTACGGCTATGCGGAATTCGACACCGTGATATCCGCATTGAAGAAACAAGACGCGCGTATTGAAACCGAAGACGTTGAAGCTCTGGTCTACCGGGCCGCCAAGAAACGATTTGAGATTGTCGACGGCCGAATCCGGGCGCGCTACGGGCACAGCATTTCCATGGAATTGGGAACCGATCCCGTGGAACCTCCGGAACACTTGTACAAGGGTTCGGGTGCGTCGGAGGTGGAACAAATCCTGAAATCTGGCTTGAAGCCCGTCGACAGGCAGTACGTCCACCTCTCTTTCGAGGCTTCCGTCGCGCTCAGGCTGGCGGAACACAGGCAGGAGCCGGGGGCCGTGATACGGGTGGAGGCGCGCAAGGCCGCCGCGGACGGTATTCAATTCTTCGACTGCGGACCCACGATCCTCGCACGGGAGATTCCGTCCGAGTATCTTTGCGTCGACGACACACCCGCGCCGGCGCCGGATGACGGGTTGACGGTGAAACAGAGCGAGGGACCGGTGACGTACGGCAGGAAACGTCGATTCGGGTCCCGGAGATAGCACACGGCGGGAGACATGAATCCGATGGCGAAACAAGATCGGTCCAGAGCACACGCATTACTGAATACGGCCGCCAGTCTCTCCGGTGCGATCGGCGCTGATCTCGTGTTGCTCGTGGCGGATTCAGGCGTAACCCGGACAGCGGTACAATCCCTGAACGATGCCTGTCCGGTTCTGTTGGTCACCGGGCGCAATCGGTTTCTTCACGGCATCGAGGGCATCGGAATCCGCCGGTTGAGGCTTGACTTTGACGATGTCTCACATCTGGAACGGGTGCGGCAGGGGATCCTGCTGGGCATGGAAGCCGGTCACATCAAGAAAGGCAGCCGGCTGATCTGCATCGCGAACGTCCTGGAACACGGTGGCGTGGACACCCTGATGACCGTGGACACACGCTGGGAGTTCGAGGACTTCGATCCGGAGAGCCTGGCCGTTCTCGCGGGGGAAATGCCCGTTGAAGTGGTCAAATCGGTGCTGGATATCGCCCTTGACATCGGGCGGGAAGGCCGGGAAGGCGAACAGCTCGGCACGCTCTTCGTGCTGGGGGACTCGGACCGCGTCCTGGCCAATTCACGAGTGATGACGTATGATCCGTTTCGCGGGTATTCAAAACGTGAGCGGAATATCTGTGATCCGGACAACCGCGAGGGCGTAAAGGAAGTCGCACTGATGGACGGCGCCTTCATCATCGACGAGGATGGCGTAATACGCTCAGGTTGTCGTTATATAACCTCCTTTGTGAGGGGTCTTACCCTTCCCAAGGGACTTGGCGCACGGCATGTTGCCGCGGCTGCGGTCACCAAGAACACCGACGCCATCGCGGTGGCGGTTTCGGAGTCGACCGGAACCGTAAGGGCATTCAAACGCGGAGAGATTGTCCTCCGGCGAGATCCGGGCCGACGCATCGCACGTTGAGCGGTCCGTTCCCGCTGATGATGTTCTGTCCCGTCGGAACAAAGGCGTGATGAAGATTCGGCTGATCCGGTGCAAGGACGGTATCAAGGCCGTCATTGGGGACAATGTTCAATCCGTGGCCCGGGTCGCCAGGGCGTTCCCCAGAAGCAATCCGGACCACTTCGTGGGTCTGATGGGAGACGACGGTCACGAGATCTGCCTCCTCGAAGATCCGATCACACTGGATTCGAAATCCCGCGAAGTATTGAATGCCGCGTTGAAGGAAGCGTACTACATTCCCCGGATTCGGGAGATCCTTTCGGTGACACCTCGAGGAACGGGCGGCGAGTGGACCGTTGTCACGGAAGACGGTGAACTCGCGTTCCGAACGCAGGATCGCGAGGCGCTGGATGGATCGGAACCCCCGTCGATCACGATAACCGACGAGAGCGGCAGGCGTTATCTGATTCTTGACTACTGGGCGTTGGACCGGGACAGTCAAAATACAATCCGCGATCTCGTCCCGGATGACGTCTTGCGACGCCGGTCCAGGATCGTTTCGCTCCGCCGCCGCTAAGTGCACACCGGCAAAGTGGCGCAATATGGAGGAAGGGCAACGCAGGTTCCTGATCGCAGGTATCCTGATCGGACTGTGCGCGATCGGCATGCTGGCACTGGGCGAAGCCCGGTACCGGATGCCGCTTTTTTTCGTACTGTTCGGCCTCTGGATGGTTTTTTACCTGGCGGCTGTCTGGCATTGTACTGCCGCCGCACTCAAGACTGTCGCGCTGTTTGGCATTCTGTTCCGGGTCATCATGCTGTTTTCCCCGCCCGGTCTATCCGATGACGTGTACAGGTACCTGTGGGACGGGCGCGTCCAGGAGGCGGGGATAAACCCGTACGCCTACCCGCCGGCTTCGGAAGAACTCGCCAACCTCAGAGACGATGCGGTGTTCCCCCAGGTAAACCATCCCGACGTGCCGACCATCTATCCGCCGCTGGCTCAGGTTTTGTTCAGGGTATGCAGTCTCGTCCATCCGTCGATCCGGACCATCAAGGCGGCGCTGGTTCTTTTCGATCTGCTGACGGCATGGTTTCTGCTGGGCCTCATCCGGCTTTACGATCAGCATCCGGGACAGTTGCTCATCTACCTCTGGCATCCTCTGCTGCTTGTAGAGGTGGCCGGCAATGCCCACGTCGACGCGATGGGCGTCTCGTTCATGGTATTTGCATTCCTGTATCTTCAGATTGGAGGTTACACGCGGGCTTTCGCCGCACTGGCCCTCTCCGTCTTGAGCAAGTTCTTTGCCATCTGCCTGGTTCCGGTCTTCTGGCGCTGGATCAGCGGGAGGATCTCGGAACGGTCCGATAGGAGGCTGCCGGCAGCCCTGAGGCCGCAGGCGGTGGTACCTGTACTGATTTTCACCGCCTTGTTAGCGGCCGGGTACCTGCCCTACCGGGAGGCAGGACGAAATCTGTTCGCAGGCTTCCTGATCTACGCCGAACACTGGAGCTTCAACGCGCCGGTCTTTGGCATCCTGAGTTATCTGCTGGATAGCCCGCTTTGGGCTCGCATGGTCATCGCGATCGGGTTTGCGGGGGCGCTGATTCTTTTCACGTTCAGCCGGATGCCGCCGATTCAGGCGGGGTTCTTCCTTGTTGGGACCTTTTTGTTCCTCACGCCGACGTTACACCCCTGGTATGCGATTTGGATCTTACCCTTCATGGTATTTTACAGGCAGCCGGCATGGCTGGTCTTCACCGGGCTTATCGCAATCTCATATCACGTGCTGATAAAGTATGCGAACGAAGGAATATGGGAGGAGGCGGTCTGGGTGAAGTTCGTGTTATTCGGCGGATTCGCGCTTGTCTGGGCATTCGAACGGCTGAAGCGAAAACGCGTTGAGACTTGAGATTCCCTGGCAGACGCCGTCCGGTCCGGACGGCGTCTGCTTCATTTCATGGATCGGGTCACAATGGCTAATTCCGTCGGCAAGCGTACGATCAGACCCGTCCGCCCATTGCCCGCATTCTAGATCGACTTGCCGAAAAAGAAAGCAAACCGTACGAAGTCGGAGAATGCGACCAACCCGTCGTCATCCAGGTCGAACCGGGGATCGGAGGAGCCGAAGGCGTTGGCGAAGAGCAGAAAGTCGGAAAAATCAACCACGCCGCTTCCGTCGAAGTCCGCGACTGCCGCCGCTGGAGAGATGGTCTGATCGGGGATAAACGTAACATTTCTGTTCCCGGGGGCAAGGGGCACACCTGACGAATCGGCGGCCATAGATAGGGTTATGGTGTAGGCGAGACCCGCTTCAAAGGGCATCGCAAACGTCAAAAGGGCACGTTGGCTCGCGCGGTCCAGCACGACTGAGGTCGGGCGTCCGAGGGCGGGGGCAACCGAGTAGCCATGAGGATCGGCCGTTTCGGCTGCCATCGGTTCGCTGAACGTGAGTGAGAGCCTGCTCTCGCGCAGGACTTCGACGCGGTAGAGTTCCGGCGCCGGATTGGGGCGAAGGGCGTGTGGCGCGGAGCGAATTTCGTCTCCACCGGGAAGCGTGGCGACCACCACGTAACGGTATACTCTGTTTTCGGTCAGTCCCGTATCGGTGTAGGTATTGGATACCAGGTTATCCCCAATGACCGTAAGTGTGTTTCCGTCGACGCCGCGAAGGATGCGATAGGTTGCGCCGCCATCCGCAGGCGCCCACGTGAGCCTGGCACTTTCGGGTCCCAGCGGATGGGCATGCACAACTTGCAGGATCCTCGTGAAGCCCGCCTCGGTACGTTCCATCAGACGCACGGCGCCATCCCGGTTGTACAGAAGTTCGGCGTACCCGTCCTTATCCAGATCCGCGATGAGCGGACGGGACGTCAATGAAACGGTCCCGTGCCAGAAGGGCTCGTATGAATTCGGCCCGGTGGCACGGACCAGGTAGAGGTCCGGACGCAGACAGACCGCCAGGTCGGGTGTCCCGTTGCCGTCCACGTCGCCCGTTGCAACGCCGTTTCCCGTTGATAGTACCCCCGAAATCCGAATCGACCACTCCAGAGCGTAGGAGGACGGCCCGTCCGCGCTGTAGATTTCCAGGGTCCAGAACCCGTTGAGCGCGTCGTTACGGTCTTCGGCTGCGCGGGCGACCGCGAATTCCACGTCTCCGTCATTGTCAATATCCGCGCCTCCGCCGATCCACTGAGTGTTGGTGCTGTCACTTCCCGCGAGTTTCCAGGTCTGCACGAAGCCGCCGCCATGCAGGGCTTCGTACATCCACAGGTCGCCGTCGTAGTCGCCCGAAAGAATCTCCTTCCTGCCGTTGTCGTTCAGATCCGCGATGACAAACCTGAGGCCGGGCAGGTTGAACCCCTCGGTGGGGTTCGCCAGCCGGGCGGTTTCCACAAACGCGCCTTCCGGCGTACTCCTCAGAATCAGGATGCCCCCCGCTTCAGCCGATCGGGTTACGATCTCGTTTCGGCCGTCGCCGTCGATATCGGCGATTTCCCCGCCCTCGGCTTGCGTTATGTCCAGGAGGGTCTCGGACGGAAACGGAGTCCCTCCAAAGAGCAGAACGTGCGGGAACCGGGTGCCGAGCAGGTCGGTACTCCCATCGTTGTTCGCGTCGCCCAATGCCCATGGAAGGAATGCCTCGGCGGTCCGGAAGACGGTTGTAAAGCTCCCGTCGTCCCCACGTTCCATGATCAGGTTCGCGTTGTAGGGACGGCCGCGAGCGTAGGGCATCAGGACGATTTCGGGGCGCCCGTCCATATCGAAGTCGGTGGACTCACTGGCGAGAAACCCGTCGGGCAGGGCGCCGACCTGAACAAGACCGCGACCGGCGATGCGCATCGGGCTTACCGCAACCGTCCTCGATTCGGAGACCTCCGCCTGTCCGGCAGCGTCCTGCGCCATCACGCGGTACTCCAGCGACCCGGGGTCGAGGTCCGGGGGCAGGGTGACGCGGTGGCGGGTGTAGACAACGTCCGAAAAGAGGCTGTCTTCGCGCGCGGCTGAAGACGAGCGATAGAGCAGGGCGCCGCGTGTCGGAACTCTGGTGTGCCATTCGGCGCGGTAGGTCTGGCGGCTTCCAATGAGAATGGGTGAGATTGACGCCTTCGATATAACGGGCGGAGCCCGCCGTATGCCGAGGCGGACCCTGTCTTCGAGGGTCGTGCCGTCGGTCAGCCGGGCCGTCAGCCGCACGATGGCGGAGGGTCCGGCCTGCGTACCCGGTGTCCATGAATGCCGGATGTCAGTTCCCGGCGGTCCCGCCGAGAGTCGCACCCAGGATTGTGGATCCGTACCCGAGCCCCAGAAAAGCTCGTAGCCGGCAACGTCCGGACCGTGGGCCTGCGCGATGAAATCCACGTTCCGCCGGACGTCGTCGTCCGTTTGAGGCTGGTCGATCCGCACGACGGGGGGATCGGGCCATCGGATGAATTTTTCGAGCAAGTTCCCGGCGTCGATTCGGCCGGCGCCGCCGCTTACGTCCCAACCCTCCGGTCCGAGGTCGATCACGGACGCGATGAGCAGCGAGCGAACCTGCTCGGCGGAAAGACCGGGACGGCGTGAGAGCAGAAGCGCCGCCAGTCCGGATATATGGGGCGCCGCGAAGGACGTGCCCGAGGCGCGCCTGTACCCGTTCCCCGGCATCGTCGTGATCGTGCCGGCCCCCGGCGCGACCAGGTCCAGCGGGACGCCCGTGCTGCTGAATGCGGCAATGCGGTCCAGGGGCGCCGTGGCGCCCACGGCAATGGTTTCATCCATGGCCGCCGGGTAGGACAGGCCGGCTTCGCCGGTGTTGCCGGCGGAACTGACGAGAACGACGCCACTGGCAGCCGCGTAGCGCACCACGTCCCGGATGAGCAACGCGCTTTCCGGCCCCCCCCAGCTCATATTGAGGACGTGGGCGCCGTTTTCCACGGCATAGAGAATGGCGGCGGCCAGGTCGTCTTCTTCCAGAAAGGTGAAATCGGACTGCAGCGTCACGCCGGCGCGGAGGGACATCAGCGCAGCGTCGGGGGCAACGCCGGCAATGCCCAGGCCGTTGTCCGTCACCGCCGCCGCAATGCCCGCTACGCGCGTGCCGTGGCTGGACTCGTCCATGGGATCGTTGTCGGGCGAGAGGTAGTCGCCCTTCGCCGGAAGCGTCGGGGTGTGGGTGAAATCCCAGCCGCGTATATCGTCCACGTACCCGTTGTTGTCGTCGTCAACGCCCGGCCTGCCGGATGCTTCGACGGTGTTGATCCAGATATTTCCCGCCAGGTCTTCGTGGGTATAGTCCACGCCGGAATCGATGATGGCGATGACGACGTTCTGTTCGGCCCGCGGGAGGCCGTCCAGCAGAATCTGCCATCTGATCTGGTCCAGGCCGTACTGATCGCTCAGGCGGGGGTCGTCGGGCACGTCGTGGTGTGAAAACAGATGAACCGGCTGCGCGTATTGGACGCCAGGGTGCTCCGAATAGGCGGCCGCGGCTTCCACGGGACTTGCATCGGTGTCAATCTCCAGGCGGTAAACCTGCGCGAATCCCCGAGCGCGCTTGGACAGCGCCGTACGCGTATGAAACACGGGCTCGGGGACGCCGGCGCCAAAACGCGCGTGCAGGGTCTCGAGACTTCCGGGAGCCGTTTTGGAAGCCGACGTCTTGAATCTGATAAGAATCTGTCCGGGAGAGTGAGCAGGTTGGGCGGCGGCGGAACGGAAAGCCAGCAAAGATACCAGAAGTTGAAACGTGACGAATATCGCGCGTGTCCGGTTGGTTCGGTTCAATGTCCGGCTCCCGAGTTGTGCCATTTCGATACCCAGGGATTTCTATTCCGCTCCATTCGTCCGTCTCTTCGTTATGGACGTGAGTTCCGCCGGCAGGTTCCGTTTACGTCAATGGCCGGTCGGGAAGCGTGCCCGCGCTTCGCCGATCCGGCATGCCGGGAAGCGCCGCCACCAGCACGGCGGAAGGGAGCAGGATGAGGGAGACGCAAGCCAGAGCAAATGCCATGGAAGTGACGTCCGCAAGGAGACCGATGCCGGGAAGCATGAGGCCCGAGACTCCCCACGCAAATCCCATCACCAGTCCGGTGGCCGTGCTGGCGTGTTGCGGCAGGATGCGCTGCGCCAGCACGATATTGGTGGTGGCGCCGAGGTCGAAGATGAATCCGGCAAACAGAAAACAAATCAGCGAGATGGGCCCGGAGGTGAAGCAAAAAGCAATGTAGAAGATGGTTGAGAATGCGCAGGACCACCCCAGAAGCCTGCGGGGAGCCACGCGATCCCCGAGATAACCGCCGGCCAGCCGGCCCAGCGTGGCCGCGATCAGGTACGCGGACAACACCCAGCCGATTTTGGAGATATCCCACGTTCTTTCGTGGCCGAGTATGGAGATGAAACTTACGCAGGCCGCGTGTACCAGCGATCGAAATACTGCGATTGCGTAAAGGATCCAGAGCGGACGCATGGCCGCTGTCCTCAGCAACGCGTAGCTGATGCGGGCGGACGCCCTGGTACTTTCAGCCCGGTTGGCGGCCCTGGACATGCGCAACAGCACCGCCGCAGCCGCAAGACAGGGAAAGACAACGATCCAGAGGGACTCCAACCCGTAGCGCGAAATCACCTGAGTTCCCGTTACCGGCGCAATTGCCATGCCCAGAGGACCACCGGTCAGGAAAACCGCCATGGCAAGGTTGGATCGTCCGGGTAACGACGTCGTCACCAGACCGCCGGCAGTCGGATGAAAGAGAGACGAGCCGAGAGAGGCCAGAATCAGAAAGCCGGCGAGCACGGCGGCCGTGGGCAGGATTCCGATAACCGAAACGCAGAGGCCGCACGCAAGTACGCCGAGCGCAGCGAGACGCACCCGATTGGACCGGTCGCCGATATAGCCCATAAAAGGTTGCGGGATATTGCCAAAGAGAGAGACGACCATCGGGAGGAGGGACGCTTCCACCAGTGTAAGCCCGAACTTGCCCTTGAAGAGGGCAAGCAGCGGTGGAAACAGGGTCATGTAGAAATCGACGGTGGTGTGCGCATAGGTGATCAGACAGACACGGAGCAATGGTCGTTTCATCAGGGACATCGGTGTTCCTGGCGCCCGGAAACGGCGCAACTGTGACAAGGGGCTGTCGACCCGTTGACGCGCGACCCCGCAGACTTACGCCAGACCGGCGCGCTCGATGACGACTTCTCCGAGTTTGTCATGGATGCCCAGCGGGCCGGTGACGCGGAAGGTGACGCGCCGATAACGTACCGCGGCCCGTTCGACCATGGCAGGGACGTCGTGGGTGGCGTGGCGGCCGGGTGAGAGCATGTAGGGGTGCACGATGACCTCGGTCGCGCCGTCGCGAATACAGGCTTCAACGCCTTCTTCCAGCGTGGGCCGGGCGAGTTCCATATGGGCGACGTGCACAAGAAGCCCCGGACGTTTTCGCCGCACGATTTCCGCAACGGCTTCCAGCATGCGGTTGGCTTCGTCCCGGGTAGATCCGTGGTCGACAATCAGAAGGGCTTTGGACATAACGGAAACAAGAGCGAAATTTAAAGAACCTGATGGCGCAGCCCGGTCATTCGTGGCATCAGGCCAGGTCCCTGATGACTTCCTGCGCGGCGTTGTGGCCTGGAATGCCGCTCACCTCGCCGCCGGGATGCTGCCCGGCCCCGCAGAGGTACAGGCCTCTATGCGGCGCCCGATATTGCGAGAGTTCCGGAAGCGGCCGATTCCAGAATAGATGCTCGCCCGCGTGCTGCACGTGCCAGATACACCCATCCGTCAGGCCGTTCTCCCGTTCGATGTCCAGGGGCGTCCGGAAGACGTGGTGTCGGATGGAAGATCTGAAGTTGGGCGCGAACTCCGTGATCTGATCGATGATGCCTTCGGCGATCTCCTCCCGGACGTCGTCCCAGGAAGCGGTGCGAAGCGTCGCGGGCGCCGGGTATATCCACACGGAGGCAGTGTGATACCCCGGCTGCGTGAGCGTGGGGTCCGCGAACGAGGGCATTGAAAAGCTGATCACGGGTTTCCGAACGGGCAGGCCCGCTTCCAGTTCATCGTAGGCCGCGTCGATTTCCGGCCTCGACGCGTGAAGGGTGATGGCGCCCCGGTAAGGTTGTTCCGGGTCGCCGTCCCAGTACTTCCATTGCGGCGCTTCGCTGACAACGGCTAGCAGCTTGTAGCAACTCACGTGGGTGATAAGCCCCTCGAGGCGTTTGCGCAGCCGGCCGTCGACCGATTCGGACGGCATGAGCCTGAGGAACGTGCGCTTGGGGTCCAGATTGGAAACCGTGACGCGGCTTCGGACTTCCTTCCCGTTTTCCAGTCGGACGCCAATTACCGCGTTGTCTTCCACGAGCAACCCCTGTACGCCCACGTCGAGGTGGATGGTCGCGCCGGCCTCCCGCGCCGCGTCGGCGATCGCGTCGCTGACGGCGCCCATTCCGCCTTCAACGTAGCCGTAGGGATGGGCTTCCCCGGTCTCGGTGTCGGGACGGTTGATGGAACCGTAGGCGAAGTGCAGACCCAGGGGATTCCGACCCACGGCGGCGCCTTCCGAGGCATGCAGATCCTTCAGGTGGTCCGTAGAGAGGAACTCGTCCTGCAGTTCGCGGATCCGGGTGGTAACGGCCCGGTCGAGCACGCGCGCCGCGGGGGTGCCGGCGATCCGGGAGCGTACTTCGTCCAGCGGCGGGGGCGCCTGGAATCTGAACGGGGTCACGATATCGGAGAGGATCCGCTTGAATTCGCCGTATCGGCGAACGTCCTCTCGTTCGGCGCCGGTGAGGCGGCGCCGGTGGGTCCGGTTTCTCGGAGAATCGTGATCCGGGGGTCCGTGATAGGCACCGTCGGGGCGAATGCGGATATAGCCCTCGCGGGGAAGCATTTTCATTCCGCGTTCGTAGAGTTTCAGATCCCGGATGATTCTTGGGGGCAGGCCGTGGATCATATGGGCGCACGTCGAGAAGTGAAACCCCGGCCAGAGTTCCTCGGTGATGGAGGCGCCGCCGACGAAGGAACGACGTTCAAAAACACTGACGTCGAGTCCCGCTCCTGCCAGATAGGCAGCGGCGGTGAGGCCATTGTGGCCGGCGCCGACCACGACAACATCCGTATCCATAATAGACGTTCCCTTCGATTTGCGACGACCCCGCCCGTGGGACCGCGTCGGGATGGAAAAAAAGCGTTGTCTACACACGCGCGGCTGCGCCGGATGCTTCGACGTAAGCGTTGAGGTGCGCCGCGGCGCGTCCGCTGTCGATTGCGTCTTCGGCACGCTCGACCGCCTGTGTCGTATCCACGTCAAATCCGAGCAGATGATCCTTGATTGCGGCGTTGAGCACGATCTGGTCGTAGGCCGGGCCTTTTTGTCCCGCAAGAGCGGCGCAACCGGCTTTTGCAAACGCTTCGGCAGAAACGGTTTCGGGTCTGGGATGCCGGTTGTAACGGAATCCGGCGGCCGCCGGGTCGACGTCGCGATCGTAGGTTTCGGTCCGTCCGTCGCGGGTCCGGAAGCCCCTCACGTTGTTGATGGCTTTTCGTTCCTCGTCGGAGGGTTTGCCCAGCCGCAGCCCGAAGGAACTGCCGCCTTCCATTCCCTTCACGACCAGGCCGGAGTTGAGGCCGCGGTCCACCGCCAGTTGAAGAAACATGTCTTCGTAGCCCGGATGGTAATAGCCGACGACCATGTGGTTTTCGCCGGCACACGCAAAAAGCTGCTGTGCTTTTTCCGTTGCCGCCCAGGGCGGCCGCTTTCCGATATGCGCACGGAGGTCCCTGGCAGCATACGCGGATGCCGAAAAGATGCGCTGGCTGACGTAGGCGAAACCAACCCGCGGGTCCTCGATCAGACCGCCGGCCTGTTTCAGCGTGAGATTCACGTTTGCACCCAGCACCTTCAGGATCCGTTCGTCGGTAACCCCCCATTTCGGCGGCATTCCGTCGACGCCGTGCAGAACCGACGGGCGTCCCATCGAGGCCCTGACGGCCGCGACGAACAGGGCCGGACGGAAATACCTGCTCGATCCGTCGTACGGTTCTCCGAAATGGGTGAGCGACCCGACGTCGAGTTTCACGACGTTTGACGGATCAAACCCGGCATCCAGGTATCCCCGCGCCTCGTCGTACGTCTCGCGATTCATCCTCTGGCCGATCAGCGCCGCGCCCTTGAGCGCGTCTCGCGCCTGCCCGTTCAGAATCGCGCCGCACATCCGGCGGGTCTCCCCGTAGCCGAGGTGCTGCCCGGCGAGGATTTTTTCGAGAGCGGAAATAAGAACGGCTTCCTGCTCGTTCCGCGCTTCGGGTTTCGCGCGCGCGCCCAGCAGATACAGGATTTCGGGCGGCAGGTCCCGGCGGAGAGCGGCCCGTTTTCTTTGCAAAGCGTCTGTTTCCGCGCAACTCCAACGCGTCCTCGAAGGAAAGCGGCGTCGAAGGGCCATGGCCACGAAGAACGCGCCCATCTGCACGGACGACACCCGCTGCGCATCAGGCAATTCACCCCTGGCCGAACCCAGTATCAGGTCCAGAATGCGATCGGGTTGGGGGTCCGAGGGCTTCACACCCAGCGGGCGGGACTGATGGGGTCCGGTGCAGACCCGGGCCTGGGCCTCCAGCACTTCGGGATTCGGACCCGGATGAACCTCAGTTGGCATGGCTTTGGTATCCGTCGGTGTGGTGGCGTCGGCGATAGTATACATGAAATCGGGGGCGGCATCAAGCGAGGCGGGCGGCGCCTCTGATCTCGAGACATGAGCGCCGGGGCAATGCCAATTCAGGGCGTGTCGGGATTGAAAAAAACGGTTTGCACGAATGGTGTTTTTTGTTAAATAGGATGGAAATCGTCGCATTGCCAGGCTGACGTGCAACATTGTGGTCTTGCGTCTCTTGTGGCGTTTGATTTCAGCCACGTATTTTTCGTTTTTTTCGCGGGTTTCGTAGTTTCTGATTTTATTTTCCGAGTCGCTTCTTAACGGCGTATTCGATGTTGGCGATCACTTTACTCCGCCTGGCATGGTGTCTTGTCAACCTGGGCTGGATGAATACCCGGCTTCAGGCTGAACCTGTCCGGGTTTATGCCGCGATCAGCCTGATCGGTTCAATGAAGCAGATTGAAGGGACTTTCGAAGAGGAAACCGGCGTGGACGTCCGGTTCTCGTTCGCGGCGTCTTCCACACTGGCCAGGCAGATCGAGCGTGGGGCGCCGGCCGGGGTCTTCATTTCCGCGAACCCGGCGTGGATGGATTATCTGGAATCGCGGGGACTGATTCACCCTGACAGCAGGGCAGACCTGCTCGGCAACGCGCTGGTGGTGGTTACGCCGGCGGGAGAGGGCTTTGACGTCAAATGGGAACAGGCGTTCGACTTCGCCGGGGCGTTTGAAGGACCGCTGGCGGTTGCGGACCCCGATCTCGTTCCCGCCGGTATATACGCCAGACAGGCGCTCGTCAACCTGGGATGGTGGGCGGATTTGAGCAGGCGCCTCGCCATCGGGCAGGACGTGCGTTCCGCGCTCGCATTTGTGGAACAGGGCGCCTGCGCCGCGGGAATTGTGTACGCAACCGATGCCGCCTCGAGCGACCGGGTGGACGCGCTGGGCGTGTTTCCGTCAGGGACGCATGAAGAGATCGTCTATGCCGTCGCGATCGTAAAGGGACGGGTTGCCGGGACGACGCGACGCTTCGTGGAATTCCTGAGGTCCGAGCAGGCTCTCGACGTATTCAAGCGTGACGGCTTTCTGGTTTGCGTCTCACGTCGAGACCTCGAACCAACGGGACGCGACTGACGCACAGGCCCGCAACCCGTTTTTCGCGACCCCGGAAAGCGGGCGCCTGCCGATGCGCCGGCGACGTCAGGTGGCAGTGCCGGCACTCTCGACAGACCGCTGGCCGGAGACCTTCATTCGCATTACAGGAGCAGAGAACATGGCCGTTCTGGAGCGGTTGAACGTCGGCGTTGCGGGCGCCGCCGGCAGAGGCGGGAGTTTTCGAGCGGCCTTTGACGCGCATCCCACGGCCCGCCTGCACGCCGTCTGCGATATCCGCGAAGACATGCTGGACGCGGCGGCCGAAAAGCTGGGCGCCTCGGAAACCTATACGGACTACGAGGAGATGCTGGAAAGGTCCGAGTTGGATGCCGTGGTCATCGGAACGCCCATGCAGTTTCACGCGCCCCAGGCGATCGCCGCCCTGGAGTCGGGCGTTCACGTGCTGAGCGAAGTGACAGCGGCGGTTTCCGTCGACGAGTGTAGAAGCCTCGTCGCTGCGGCCACTGCCACTCCCGCGATATATATGATGGCCGAGAACTTCACGTATATGAAGCCCAATGTGCTCGTGAAGGAACTCGTGCGGCGCGGTCTGTTCGGGGAGGTCTACTACGCGGAGGGGGAGTACGTCCACGAGTTGAAGGGATTGAACGAGAGAACGACGTGGCGCCGGAAGTGGCAGACGGGAATCGACGGCGTCACGTACGGCACGCACAGCCTGGGACCGATTCTTCAGTGGATGGAAGGCGACCGCGTGGCGCGGGTGTGCTGCGAGGGCAGCGGTCATCACTACGTGGATCCGAGAGGGAACCGATATGAGAATCAGGACTCATGCGTGATGCTGTGCAAAACCGCGAGAGGGGGGTTGGTCAAGATACGGGTCGACATGCTGTCGGAACGCCCTCATTCCATGGCGAACTACACGCTTCAGGGCACCACCGGTTGCTATGAGTCGGCCCGCGCGAAGGGGGAGGCGAACCGGATCTGGCTGGCGGATTTGTGCGAAGACGGGAATTCCTGGATGGACCTGTCTGAACTGGAAGAGGAATATATGCCGGAGATGTGGCGCAACCCGTCCGATGACGCGCTGAAGGCGGGGCACGGGGGAGGGGACTATTTCGAGATTCTGGATTTCGTGAACGCCATCGTGGGAACGGCGCCGTGTCCGATCGGCATCCACGACGCCATGGACATGACGCTGCCTGGCCTGATCAGCCAGGCATCCATCTTGCGCGGCGGCGATTGGCTGGACGTCCCGGATTCGAGAGCCTGGGTGGCGTGAAAAAACCGAGGGGCCCCAGACTCGCGGACGATCCGCGTTAAGCGCGTCGGGGCGCCAATGCGCCTTCCCCGAAAATGATCGAAAACGCATGTCCGCGCGCGGAATTGGTTCCCGCGTGCATGTAACACACGCTGAACGCTCTGCGGGGAACGTCGGTACGGTTGGCGCCGGAGCTGTGTAACAGCCAGTTGTGCAGGAGTACGACTTCGCCGGCCTCGAGCTCCAGATAGACGTGCCTGGCGCGTTGGGTCCGCTCCTCGATCTGCTCGGGACTCAGAAATCCGCTGGCGTTTTCCGGGTTGACAAGGCCCCATTTGTGGGACCCGGGGATGATTTTGACGCAGCCGTTGTCGACCGTGGACCGGTCCAACGCCGTCCAGACGGTGATGAGCGGGTCCCGGTCGAGGTCGGTCCAGCGATCCTGGTGCCACGTCAGGTCGTGGCCATGTCCGGCCGGCTTGTTCATAAACATGGCCCGGAAACAGGCCACCGGGACATCCGGCCCGTAGGTCCTGGCGCAGACGTTGCGAAAGAGCGGATGCTGCATGTATGCAAGGAAGAGGTCGTCGAGTTCCAGGTCCTGGATCTTCCGATAGTTCAGCGTGGCGCCTTTGTGGCCCCTTGTTTGGGGACCCGGACCGTCCCGTCCTTCAACAACGTCCAACTGCATCAGCATGCGACTGTAGTCCAGCGGAGCCCTGCCGAGCATGACGTTGTCAATCCGTCGCCTGAGGGCTTCCACTTCGGCTTCTGCGGCGACCCTGCCGAGACGCAGAAAACCCGCGGCGCCGAACCGTTCCCATTGTTCGTCCGTAAGAGAGTCCATAGACGTTTCCCGGCAGTGAACCCGCGACCCCGACGTCCGCCGTTCCGGTTCGAAGAATCAGTGTCTGACACAAGAGGATTCGCCGGAAGCGGGATACCGGATGGAAGATAGCAAAGAACGAATCGCACATCAAGTTTCCCAGGAGGAGCAGACGATGTCGGATACGGTTTTGTATCTCTCGCGCCGGGACGTGGAGGCGGTAAATCTGTCGACGTCGGAAATCATCGATGGTCTGGACCGGATGTTCGTGGAAAAAGGAGAAGGCAAAGTGGAGATGCCGCCCAAGCCGGGCATCCATACGCAGCCCGATGCGTTTATCCACGCCATGCCGGCGTATATCCCGAGCCTTGAATCCGCGGGCATGAAGTGGGTATCCGGATACCCGGCGAACCAGGCAAAGGGATTGCCCTACATCAGCGGGCTGTTGATTCTGAATGATCCGGAAACCGGCATCCCCACGTGCGTGATGGATTGCGCGTGGATTACCGCGATGCGGACGGGCGCGGCAACCGCGGTGGCAGCGAAATACCTGGCGCGCACGGACAGCTCGACGGTGGGCATTGTCGCCTGCGGCGTCCAGGGCCGTGGCAATCTCGAAGCGCTGTCGTGTGTTTTCGATATCACGGACGTCAAGGCGTACGATCTCTACCCGGAACTTGCGGATCGGTTCGCCGCGGAGATGGAGCCCCGGCTAGGGGTGCGCATCGAGCCGGTTCGCGACGTTTCGCAGGCCGTCAGGGAACTGGACATCGTCGTCACAAGCGGGCCCGTCAGGGACCGGCCGGAACCGGTGGTAGACGCCGGCTGGCTGGCGGAGGGATCTTTCGCCTGTCCGCTGGATTTCGACGCGTACTTTCGGGCCGATGCTTTCCGTGAAGCGGACAAACTGGCAAGCGACGATACCGAACAGCTGAATTACTATCGGCAGGCCGGTCATTTCGTCGATACGCCCGAGCCGTATGCCGACCTGGGTGAAATCGCCGCCGGGCTGAAGCCGGGACGGGAGTCGGACCGGGAACGCACGATTGCGATCAATTTGGGCCTCGGTCTGGAAGACATGGCCACCGCGATACTGGTTTACCGCCGCGCACTGGCGCGCAAAATCGGGACGGTGCTGCCGCTTTGATCGGGCCCGTTCAGGCGAAGATGCAGAGGAGGTTTGATGATTCGTCAGACTGACAACCCGGAACAGATCGGGATTTCCATTGAAGGCTTGCAATCGGCTGGCGGAATCCTCGAGGAGGCGGTGATCCGGGGAGAGTTGATGGGCGCGGCGCTCCAGGTTTCCCGGGGCGGAGTCGCGCTCGCGCCGGCGTGTTTCGGACGCCGGACGCTGGACCCCGAAGGTCCTCCGGTGGCGCCGGACACCGTTTTCCTGATCGCGTCCATCACCAAGCCGATCGTGGCGGCGGCGGTGATGTTGCTCGTGGAGCGGGGCAAGGTCTGCCTGGACGACCCGGTGACGGCGTTGGTACCGGAGTTTGGCCAGGCGGGCAAGGAAGACGTACAGGTGCGGCACCTCCTGACCCACACGTCCGGGCTGCCGGATATGCTGCCGGAGAACCTGGCATTGCGCGCCGAACACGCGCCGTTGGACGTCTTTATTCAACGCATCTGTAAGGTCAAACTGCGATTCAGACCCGGCACGAGAATCTCTTACCAGAGCTGTGGAATCGCCATGCTGGGCGAAATCGTCCAACGGCTCGAGGCGACGCCGGTACGGGAATTCATGAGGCGGTCGTTTTTTGAACCGCTGGGCCTCGTGGATACCTCGCTGGGTCGTCCGGCACGGAATTCGCGGGATTCCGACGTGAAGATACACGGCGGGGAGTACGGCGCGGCGGACGCCCTGTCCTGGAACTGGAATTCAGATTACTGGCGAGGGTTCGGCGCACCCTGGGGCGGGCTGTTGACCACCACGGCCGAGATGACGGCGCTCTGTCAGGCCTTTCTATACAAGGGTGCGCTGCACGGGACCCGCATTCTGAGCCCGGCGACGGTTTCCGCAATGACGACGGACCAGACGTCGGCGATGCCGGACCTGAACCGGGCGGATCGGCGCCGACAGCGTTGGGGGCTGGGATGGCGCGTGCGCGACCGGGTGTGTTCAATCTTCGGAGATCTGACTTCCGACGCCACGTTCGGACACGAGGGGGCGACGGGAACCGTGGCCTGGGTGGACCCGGAAACGGAGACGACGTGCGTACTGTTCACCAACGACCCGCGCGGCGCGGCTTCCCTGCGTCCACGAGTAGGCAATGCCGTTGCCGCCGCCGTCGTTTAAGGCGCATTCCCGGCGGCGCGGACCGCCCGTATCCAGGGACGCTATCCTTCGACGTGAACGTTGCCGAAGAGTGTGCTGACGGATTCATCGTTGTGGATGCGGCGGATGGCTTCCGCCAGAATGGAGGCCACGGAAAGCACCTTGATTTTTCCATTCTGTACCGTTTTCGGCACAGGGATGGAGTTTGACACCACCAATTCGGTGAGAACCGAATTCTCCACGCGTTCGACCGCGGGTCCGGCCAGCACCGGATGCACGATTGCCGCACTGATGTCCAGGGCGCCGTGTTCCCTCAGGGCCGCAGCGGCCTCGACAAGCGACCCGCCGGTGGAAATGAGATCGTCGATGATAACGACGTTCTTGCCTTCCACGTCGCCGATAACGTTCAGAACTTCGGTCTGCGTGCCGCTCGAACGTCGTTTGTCGACGATGGCCAGCGGAGCGTCGAGCAACTCGGAATAAGCGCGTGTCATCTTGATGTTTCCGACGTCAGGCGTAACCGTGACCAGGTTGTGCATCCCCTTTTCTATCAGGTAGTTTCCGAAGACGTTGATTGAGTAGAGGTGATCCATGGGGATGTCGAAGAATCCCTGGATCTGGTTGGAGTGCAGATCCAGGGAAAGGACCCTCCTGGCGCCGGCGGTCACGACGAGGTTTCCGATCAGTTTGGCGGTGATTGGCACACGAGGCCTGTCCTTGCGGTCCTGCCGGGCGTAGCCGTAGTAGGGAAGCACCGCGGTAATGCGCCGTGCGGAGGCGCGACGTGCCGCATCGATGAGGATAAGAATCTCCATCAGGGCGTCGTTGGGCGTGTATACCCCATTGCCGCAGATAGGCTGAACGATGTAGACGTCGTTTCCGCGCACGTTTTCGCGAATCTGAACGCCTGTCTCTCCTCCCGGAAAACTTTCGACTTCAGCATCTCCCAGGCTGATGTTGAGGTGTTGGCAGATCTCCTCGGCCAGAGGTCTGTTGATGTTGCCTGTGAAAACTTGAAAGTCGTAAGCCAAAACGTCAGCCTCCCTGGTGGCGTTCGAATCGCGGGGTTGAAGGTTCGTCTCGGGACTGCGGGTGAAATATATGCCCCGCCTGACGGCGGAGCAATTGAATTTGACGACGCGAAGCGATTCGGGTTGCATTCAGTCCATGGATATGGCAAATGTACTGAGAAGCCATCCCTCAGGTGCGGACTTCGGACGCGCGGGCGCCACCGGTCGCCCCTGAAATCTTCGTTCCTTTACGATTGCGTATCATGTTGACCGTTCTCTACCAGGACGACCATTACGTTGCGGTTGACAAACCGAGCGGCATGTTCGTACATCCCACCCGCCTCGGACCACGGGAACCCAACTGCATGGCCCGCCTGGGCAGGCAACTGGGTCGTCCCGTCTACACCATTCACAGGCTGGACCGCGCCACCTCGGGCGTGCTTCTCTTCGCCCTGAGTTCCGAAGCCGCCCGGGAGATGTGCGTCCTGTTCGAAGAGCGCCGCATCCGGAAGGAATACCTTGCCGTGGTTCGGGGGTTTGCGCCCAACGCCGGACGGATCGATCATCCCCTGCGTAAACACCGGAAGAAATCAGTCGTAGAAGCGGTTACCGACTTTGTCCGCGTGGGAACGGCCGAACTTCAGGAGCCCGTAGGCAGGCACGAGACAGCGCGTTTTTCACGGATACAGGCTGTGCCTCGAACCGGCCGCATGCACCAGATCCGAAGACACATGGCCCATATCTCCCATCCCGTACTGGGCGACACCAGGTACGGCGACGGGGCGCAGAACCGGTTCTTTCGCGCCAGATTCGGGTTGTGCCGCCTCGCGCTCATGGCCGCCCGGCTTGCGTTTCTCCACCCTTATCGCCAGGAGGAAGTTGCTGTCGTCGCGGCGCCGTCGGAAGATCTCCAGGCGACGTTTGCCGGGTTGGGATGGGACGAGGCGCCGCCCCCCTACCCTCATCCGCCCCTCGCCTCCCTGACACGCTGAGACTGGCCCGATACATCCCCGCCGGCCCGCCTGTATTTGCCGGGAAACAGCGATAGCGATCGATCCGTGAACGGCAGCCCTACCGGCGCAGTATCCTGCGCGGAAGGCGAACGTCCCATAATCGAAACACTGGTTCATTCGAATGTCCGTCGACCCGGAACACGTTACGATTGTCAGAAGCGGCGCCATCGGAGATTTCGTCCTGACGCTTCCCGCGGTGAACGCGCTCCAGCTGGCTTACCCCCGCTCTCGTCTTCGACTCATCGGCAACCCCTCGATCCTGCGCCTTGGGCCGGTGAGAAACCTGATTGACGTCAACAGCGCCGAAATCGCCGGCCTGTACAATCCCGAAGGCGCCGTTCCCGAACGCACCCGGGCCCTCTTTTCAGGCGTCGACCTGCTTCTGGCCTACGCCGTCGACCCGGACCGGCGGCTTCAAACGCGCCTCTCGGAGATTGTCCGCGGCCAGGCAATCGTTTTCGATCCCCGCCCGAAACGGGACACCCACGTTACAGAACACCTGCTGGCGCCGCTCCACAGGATATCCGTACCCACGTCCGACCCGATCCCCAGGATCCCGTTGAACGAAATTGAACTGGGTCATTCCCGCGGCATCCTTCAAAGAGAACGTCTGTCTTCGCCCCTGGTCGCCATCCACCCGGGCAGCGGCGGCCGGGGAAAGCGCTGGCCGTTAGCGTCCTTTCTGAAGCTTGCCCGGGAACTCCGCGCCCGAGGCGCAGGTGTCTTCACGTTATGCGGGCCCGTGGAACGACACCTGGTCGATACGCTGCGGGCTCACGTTCCATCCCTGATTCCCGGGGACCTTCGCATCCTGGCCGGCCTGCTGCGCCACGCCGACCTCTTCGTTGGAAACGACTCCGGCCCGGGACACGTAGCCGCCGCAGTGGACACCCCTGTGCTGGCTCTGTTCGGGCCCACGGACGCGACAACGTGGGCCCCCCGGCACCCGCTCTCCCGCGTTTTGAAGGCCCCGGACGGCCACCTCCCGTCCCTTTCGGTCGAAACCGTCCTGCGGGCCGCGCTCGAACGACTCGCAGCGATATCCAACCGGCCGCCGGATTTGCACCGACCATGATCCGTTTTCGATGCGATTTTTCTGCCGTTTCACGGCATTGAGTTTGACAGCCTGAGACGAATGTGGCATATTGAGTTCCGGTATCGATAGCTTTTGGGTCGTCTTTGCATCACCCAGGTACTGAAACTGAAAACGAGGAGAACCGGATGAGTGCCCTGCTCGACCTGACCTTTCGCGGGAATCGCCTGGCAGGATGCGTCGACGACGCCGGCGAACTGAGGCGTTCCGACGACATTGCACACGATCCTGCGTCGCTGCACGCCCGCATGGCCGACGACGGCTACCTCTACCTGCCGGGGCTTCTCGATCCGGAAGAAGCGCTGGCAGCGCGTCTTGAAGTGATGAAGCGCCTCGCCAGGCTGGGCTCGGTGGATGAATCGCTTCCGCTGATCGAAGGGAAATACAAGCCGGGCGGCGGGCTCGGCGCCATGTTCGACTTCACACTCGATAATCCGGCGCTGATGAACGTCCTCTACGACGGTCCCATGATCCGGTTCTATGAACGATTCCTGGGCGGGCCCGTCACCCATTTCGATTATACGTGGTTCCGGGTCAAGGCGCCGGGCGCCACGTCTCCCACCCAGCCCCACTACGACGTGGTCTATATGGGCCGCGGGACCCCCCGGCTCTATACCTCCTGGACGCCGCTGGGGGACGTACCGTTTGAAATGGGAGGTCTGATCATCCTGGAAGATTCCCACAAGAGCGAACGCCTTCGGCACACCTATGCCCGCACCGACGTCGACAAATACTGCGAGAACGAAAGCGAAGCCAGACGGACCGTCGAAGCCGCCAGGGTGCAGGAGCGTGAACTCACCGGCGAGGAACAGTCCCGGATCCACTGGAATTCCACCGGGTCATACGCGTCCGACGCCATTCAGGCCCGAAAGGAAATTGGCGGCCGCTGGCTGACTGCGGACTACAAGCTGGGTGACGTGCTCGTTTTCTCCATGCGCACGCTGCATGCCAGTTCCGACAACCACACCGACCGGATCCGCATCTCTTCAGACTCAAGATATCAACTCGCCTCCGAACCGCAGGACGAACGCTGGATCGGGACCAGCCCGGTAGCGCATGGCATACGCGCGAAACAGGCCATGATCTGTTGAGGCGCGCGCCGGCATGCCGGCCGGATCAGAACATGCTATCCGTCTCGCGTTCGCGCATCTGCCGCACAAACGAATTTCCCGAAAAATCGCCGCGAACGGCCATGAAATCGGCCGCTACGTCCTCTTCCCCGCCGTCGGCGCCGTAACCGATCGTCGCGGCGCCGGAAAACTCCTTTTCCGCGTCCGCCAGTACCTTTTTCGTGGTCGAGGCGTGCGCCTTCCGGTGCGCTGCCTTCATCTCCTCGACGTCCTCCGCCGTCAGCGCCTCCACACCGGCGCCGGTACGGTCCCTGTACGCCCGCCGCACCCATGCCCATTCGTCCGCTTCGTACATCCTGCCTGCCGTTTCGAACGCCGCATTGAACGCCGCCACCGTGTCGATGTTTCCGGACACGATATTCTCTTCAATCTGCGCCAGCCGCGCCCCGGAAAGCAGCAGGCCGCCCACGTCCGCCCAGCGCTCGTGGTACACCTCGCCTTCATCCGGCGCCAGCGCCTTCCCGCCGGCAACCCGCCGAAGAACCCTTCCAATGAGGTACATATCGATCGCCGCGGCGTAATTCCTGATGCCGTGGCGCAAGACGAGGCGCCGGATCCTTACACCGTTGTGGCGCACGTGCGCCACCTCGCGCGGCGTTTTTTCGTAAAGCGCCTTCAGCAGCGCCTCTCCCCGCGTCATCCGCTCGACCGTATAGGGACTGAACACCTCGTACCGGATCTGGTCCCGTTTGACGGAAGCCGTTCTCCGGTCCCGGTTCGGCCACTTTTCGCCGTCACGGACGGTACCGACCGTGTGGAGGTTCATCGCAGGCGTGAGGAAACTGACGCCCTTTTCTTCGACGACGTAGGAAAACGGCAAGTCCCGAGTGTCCAGATTCGTCATGTGTTTACCGATAACAACGCTAAACGGCCCCACGGCGCTCGGCAGCAGCAAATAGGAAGACGATCCCGTCTTGCTGCCGCGTTCCAGCACACCCTGATGCACGGGACCGAGCTTATACATATGGTTGCTCTGGTTGGTCCCGCTGCCGGCGTTATAGAATGAAAAGAGCCCGGCGATCAGCAACGTACTCTTGTGGTGCGTTACCGTGTAGGGGCCGCCGAATACGGAACAGGCTTCACCGTTGAAGCATTCCGAATTGGCGAAGAAGAGAGAATTCTCGGCCGAAAACTGCTTCCCGATCTCTACTCCCTGACCGATAAAGCATCTGTTGATGATGGCGCCGCCCTCCACGCGGGAGCCTTCGCAAATGATGAAATCCTCGGCCACAACGGATGCGCCCACCCGTGTCTGCGCGTCCGCCTCGCTCAGGACGGTCCCGTTCTTCAGCATGGCCGCCCCCGCAACGACCGCGCAGGCGCCGATATTCACGTCGACAATCTCATTCACGTGCGCAATGACGGCGCGGTCGCCAACCGTTCCCGTATCCGAGGAAATCTCATCCACAAATGCCTTCGCCATTGCCAGCAGGCGCTCGGTCATCTCCGCTCGATATCGGTGCATGCTGACCAGGTATGCAAACTGGCAGGACATCTCGTTGAACATGGGCGCCTCACGCCCGCCCCCCTCGTTGACCGGTTCCACGACCACGCCGTTCCCGAACGTGGCGCCGGGATGCGTCGTCAGCTGCCCTACGTCGGTCACGACCGCCCCATTCCCAATCCGGTAGTTCGCGAGATGACTTCGCACCCGCGTCACCCGCACGTTGTCCCCCAGTTCGCAGTTGATCAGCGTGGCGTCGGAAATTTCCGCCGGTAATTCCACGCCTGCGAACGATACGGTTCCCTCCAGGACACCCATCCTTACCCGGCCGCAGAAAACCGCGTGCTTCACGCGACGTGGATCGAATCCGTGCTTCACCTCCACCATCGACCAATCCGCGGCCGCGCATCCGTTTCGTTGCAGCGCCGCGATCTCAGCCTCGGAAAGCGATCGATAGACGGCCATATATGATTTTCCTCCTTTTCCATTCCGATTCCTATCTCCCTGAAAAACCGGTTATTACCGAGATTTACAGGCGGATAAGATATTCAGCTCCGCGCCCGAAGGCAAGCGTTTTCCAGGGAATTCCCGGCGCCTTCATCGTCTTCATGTCGAAGGGCAAAACGCTTTACTTCAATCCGACCCTTTGGTATATTGGCTGACCTTCAGAGTCCATCGTCAGGTCTCGAAACGGCGGTTTTCGGCGGGCGCGTCGACGTCCGGTGTGAAACGTCGTCTCCGGACGGGCAATCTGCACGGATCAATCGCCAAGCACCCGGCACTGACCGGATCGACGTCCGGCGAAAGGACGCCAATGGCCGGCGGCATCAAACTCAAAGTATGCGAGACGAGCGCCGAAGTGGCGGTGGAAGCATCGGAAATCATCGCAAATCTGGTCCGTGTCCGGTCAGATCCAGTGATCGGGCTGGCGACGGGATCGACGCCGGAACAGACCTACGCCAGACTCGCGGAACTGCACCACAGCGAAGGTCTCGAATTCCGCCGGGTGACCTCGTTCAACCTGGACGAATACTGGGGCCTGGACGGCGACCACGACCAGAGCTACCGGTACTTCATGAACGACCGCCTGTTCCGGAAGATCGACATCCGGCCCTGGAACACGCATGTACTGAACGGCGCCGCCGCCAATCCCGACCTGGAATGCCGGGCCTTCGAAACCAGAATCCTCGCGGCGGGCGGGATCGACCTCTGGCTGCTCGGCATCGGCACGAATGGTCACGTCGCGTTCAACGAACCCGGCAGTGCGGTGGACAGCCGTACGCGCCTCGTGAACCTGGCGCCCAGCACCATCGAGGCGAACAGCGACGGCCGTTTCTTCAAAGATGCCGCAAGCGTCCCGCGATTCGCCCTCTCGGCCGGAATCGGCACGATCCGGGCGGCGCGGCGCATTCTCCTGCTGGCCACGGGCGCACGGAAGGCCGGCGCCGTCGCACGGGCTCTGGAAGGGCCTCCCACAACGGACTGCCCCGCCAGCCTGCTGCAGAGCCATCCGGACTGCACGTTTATCGTGGACCGAGAAGCGGCGTCAGAGCTCGCGTCCGGACAGAACTGATCGACGAGAACACCCGTCGCGCCGCACAGCGCCGCGATGGGGTATCCTTCCAACTCTTCTGTAATTTCACGGAGCGTCAAATGGATCGCGAAGAGATCAAGGCAGGCGTGTGCCGGGTCATCTCCGGCGTTCTCGGAATCGACGCAACCGGGGTCTCGGAAGCGCAGAGCTTCACGGCCGACCTCGGCGCCGAGTCCGTGCAATCCGTAGAGCTCATGGCCGGCTTCGAGGAGGAATTCGAGATTGAAATGGACGAAGATGAAGCCCTGTCCGTACAGACGGTCGGTGGCGCCATCGACTTCATCGCAAAGTACGTAAACAGTTGATTCGGCAACCCTTGTCCCCGGTTTTGCAGGAGCGTATCCCATGAAGACAGCCGACCTGATCGAAGTCGACGAGCCCAATCTCCTCGACGAGCAATTCGACTATAGTCTGCCGCCCAGGATTCTGTTCGACGGTCCTCTGTACGAAGAAATCGGCGACCGGATCGTCAGATTCGATCCGGAAGAAGCCCTCGCAAGAGACCTCGTCATCACCGATACCACGTTTCGGGACGGCCAGCAGGCCCGTCCTCCCTATACGGTGGAACAGCAGGTCAGACTCTTCGACATGATGGCCAGGCTCGGCGGACCGAACGGCGTGATCCGCCAGACCGAGTTCTTCCTCTACACGAAAAACGACCGGCGCACCCTGGAAGAATGCCGTGCGCTCGGGCACCGTTTCCCCGAAATCACTTCCTGGATTCGCGCGGACAAGGGCGACTTCCGGCTGGTCAGGGAAGCCGGTGTTCGGGAAACCGGGATGCTTACGCCCAGTTCCGACTATCATATCTTTTACAAGCTGAAAAAAGATCGCAGGAAAGCGTTCAACGACTACCTGGAAGTCGTCGAGGCCGCCTGGGAAGCCGGCATCCGGCCGCGCTGCCATTTGGAGGACGTGACGCGTGCGGACGTCGAAGGCTACGTGCTGCCCTTTGTCCAGGAACTGATGCGCCGTTCCGAGCAGGCGCCGCCGGAACTCCACGCGAAAATCCGTCTTTGCGACACCATGGGGTTCGGAATCAGCTATCCGGGCGCAGGCCTTCCCCGTTCAATTCCCAAGCTCGTCTATCTCATGACCAACGACGGCGGGGTACCGCACGATTGCCTTGAATGGCACGGACACAACGACTTCCACAAGGTCCATGTCAACGGGGCGACCGCGTGGTTGTACGGATGCAATGCGCTCAACACCACGTTGTTCGGTTTCGGCGAACGGACCGGCAATCCGCCGCTCGAAGGGGCGATACTCGAATACATCGGCCTTCATGGCGGCCTTTGCGGCATCGATACCATGATGATTCAGGAAATGGCCGATTACATGCGCTCCATCGGGGTGGACATCGCGCCGAACTACCCGTTTGTCGGCAGGGACTTCAACACCACGCGGGCCGGCATCCACGCGGGCGGGCTGCGGTCCGATGAACGCATCTACAACATTTTCGATACCACCGCCCTGTTCGGACGCCCGCCCCGGGTGGCCATTACGGACAAGACCGGCGTGGACGGGGTCGCCCTCTGGGTCAACGAGTTCCTGGGCCTCAAGGGCAACGACCGGCTCAGCAAAATCAGAGTGCACAAGATCGCCCGCTGGGTTTTGGATCAGTACGAAGTGCACGGCCGAATGAGCGCAATCACCGACGAGGAACTGGAAGAACAGGTCAAGATCAACCTGCCCGACCGGTACGCAACCTATCAGGCCGGCCGCAAGGCAGGCTGATCGCCCGTTTCACCTAAAATCGCCGGCTTCCGGCGGCAACTCGTGACGACCCGCACCGTCTCCCACACCGCACTCAATGCGTTTTGCGTTGACCTCCTGACAGCGGCGGACGTGCCTGAACCCGACGCCCGAATCACGGCCCGCATCCAGGTCGAAGCGGACCTCCGCGGCGTACACTCCCATGGCGCGCGCGGGATTGCGGGCTATATCCGCCAGATCCTGAAGGGCGAGATCAACCCCGAAGCCCGTCCCCGCGTCCTGAGCGAGGGGGCCGCGTACGTCCACGTCGACGCGGATAACGCCCTCGGACAGGTGGCCGCGTACAGCGCGATGAAACGCGCCATCCGGAAAGCCGAAGGCGCGGGCATCGGGATGGCCGCGGTCCGCAATACCAATCACTATGGCGCCGCGGCCTTCTACGCCAACATGGCGGCCGAAGCCCGTATGGTGGGCTTCAACACCACCGGCGGACGCAAGAACCGGGGCAACATGGCGCCGTACGGGAGCATCGAACCCGCCATCGGAAACGCGCCGTTCGCGTACGGCATCCCCGCGGGCCGAGAACGCCCCATCATCCTCGACATGGCCACCGGGGTGGTTGCCGCCGGCAAGATCGCCGTCGCCCGGGACCGCGGCGAGAAGATCCCCATGGGCTGGGCGCTTGACGCTGCGGGCCGACCGACCGACGACCCGGCGGAGGCGCGTATCGTCCTGCCCCTCGGACCGAAGGGATCGGGCCTCGCCATCGTGATGCAGTGTATCGGCGGCATCCTGGCCGGCGCCGCCTTTCCGGACGTGGAAAAATTCGGTTATCTGTTCATCGCGATCAGGATTTCCACGTTCGCCGATCCCGAAGTCTTCGCGACGGAAGTCGACGCGCGCATCCGTACCATCCGTGAGGCCAGACCCGCGCAGGGGGTTGACCGCGTCTACTACCCCGGAGAACCCGAATGGATCACTCGCGAGCGAAACCTCGAAAACGGCATCCCCATGCTGCTTCCGCATCTGAGCGACCTGGACGCCGTTGCTGCCGAACTGGGCGTGTCGAAGCGATTGGGATGACGCTCCCGACGTGTGGCCCTGAAGTCAGGTCGACCCGGGCCGTCGTCGATGCCCCTTCCCCCACTGCGAACAACGCATGGACGTCTTCGTCCTGACAGCCACCGCTCTCGAGCAGGAAACGCTGCGCGGCAGCATTCGGAGTCCGACCACGCGGACGTTCGCCTGCCGCGCGCGCGCAGAGGGCCGACTGGGGACCCGCCGCGTCGCCCTGATCGAAACCGGAATCGGCGCCGTCAACACCGCCCAGGCGCTGACCGCCGCCCTGGAATCCGTCCGCCCGCGCTTCGTTCTGCAGGTCGGCATCGGCGGCGCTTACGCGGGCGCACAACTCAACGTGGGCGACCTTGCCGTGGCCACCGAGGAGAACGACGGGGAACTGGGGATCCTCGCCCCCGGGGGATGGCTTCCGGCGAATCATATCGGCGTCCCCGTCCTCAATAAGAACCGGGACCTCTACAATACCTTTCCGCTCGACGCGGACCTCGCCCGCCGCGCGACAACCCTGATCCTCGAAGCCGCCTGGCCGTGCGGCGCCCCGGCCGTGCGCTCCGGTCCTTTTGTCACCGTTCAACAGTGCAGCGGCCTCGCCGCCAGGGGCGCCGAACTCGCCGCGAGGTTCAATGCCATCTGCGAGAACATGGAAGGCGCGGCCGCGGCGCAACTCTGCACGCTGTACGAGGTCCCTTTTGTCGAGCTGCGAGGCATAAGCAACCTCGTCGAAGACCGGAACACAGGCGCGTGGAAGCTCTCTCTGGCCTCCCGGAATGTACAGCAGGCTGCCCGTGTCCTGATGGAAACCCTGGAACCCTGAGCGGCAAGTCGTATCCCGGCACGGCACGGACCGTCGGTCGGGACAACCCGAAACGACGGCGATCGCATTGCCGCGGCCATCGTTCGGTTTCGCGCGTCTCGAGGAACTCATGGCTTCCGTTTCGCTCGGCTACTCACCCAGCCCGAACGACACCTGCATCTTCTACGGGCTCGAACATGGGTTGATTCCCGGCGCGCCCCGTTTCGAGACGATTCTCGAAGACATCGAAGCCCTCAACCGGTTGGCGCTGGATGGCCGACTGGACGTCACCAAGGTCTCCTTTCACGCCGTCGGCCACCTTCGGGACCGGTACTGCCTCCTCCATTCGGGCGGCGCCATGGGCCGCGGCTGCGGTCCGCTCGTCGTGGCCGCCAGACCCCTGAATCCGTCGGAATTGACTGGCGAAACAATCGCGATTCCCGGAAAGCTGACCACCGCGTCGCTGCTGCTGCGCCTGTTCGAGCCGTCCCTCGACAATCTCGTCGTTCTACCCTACCACCGCATCATGGACGCCGTTCGGTCCGGCGAAGTCGGCGCCGGGCTCATCATCCACGAAAGCCGATTTACCTTTCCGGAATTCGGACTGCACGAAGTCGTCGACCTGGGCGAATGGTGGGAAGGCGCCACCGGCCACCCCATTGTGCTGGGAGGCATCCTCTCCCGCCGGGACCTCGGCGCCGACCGGATCGGGGCTATTGATAGCGCGGTGCGAAAAAGCGTGGAATACGCCCGCGCCCATCCGGAAGAGGTCCGAACGGACGTCATTCGGAACGCCCCGGATCTGGATGCGCCTGTTGTTCAGCGATTTATTGACCTGTACGTCAACGCGTACACTCTGGACTACGGTCCGGACGGAGAGGCCGCGATTAGCGATCTCCTCGCCCGCGCCGAAACCGCGGGCATCATTCCCGCATCGGACAAAACACTCTTTGTCGACCGGTAAGTGAAAGGAGCCGCACCCATGTCAAAACCCAGAATCGGATTCATTGGACTCGGGATTATGGGAAAACCCATGTCCAATCACCTGCTCCAGGCCGGATACGCCGTCATTGTACACAACCGCAGCCGGGAACCGGTGGCAGAACTGGTTGAGGCGGGCGCCGGGGAAGCCCACTCCCCCAGAGAGGTGGCCGAAAACAGCGACGTGGTCATTAGCATGTTGCCCGACTCGCCGGACGTTCAGGAAGTCGCCCTCGGACCGGGCGGCATCATCGAAGGCGTAAGCCGGGACGACATCTACATTGACATGAGTACCATCGCGCCCAGCGTTGCCCTCGAGGTTGGCGGGGCGATGGCGAAAAAAGGCGTTCGATGCCTGGATGCGCCCGTGAGCGGAGGCGACGTGGGCGCACGGAATGCCACCCTTTCCATCATGGTGGGCGGCGAGGAGGAGATATTCGATTCAGTACGACCGATCTTCGCTGCAATGGGTCAGAATATCGTGCTGTGCGGGCCTCTGGGCGCGGGGCAGACCGTGAAGGCCTGCAACCAGGTTCTGGTTGCCGTCACCATCGCCGGCGTCTCGGAAGCGTTGACACTCGGCGCCAGGGCGGGCGTGGACCCAGCAAACATCGTACAGGTTCTGAGCGGGGGCCTCGCCCGATGCGGCGTGCTGGAGAACCGGGGCGAGCGCATGGTCAACGGCGACTTCGACCCCGGCTTCCGCATCCGGCTTCACTACAAGGACCTCAACATCATCATGAAAACCGGCAGCGACTACAATGTGCCGCTGCCGGTAACGAGCATCGTTCACGAACTGTTCAATCTGGCGATGGCCAAAGACCGGGGCGAACTGGATCACTCCGGCCTGTTGACCGTGGTCGAAGACCTGGCCGGTGTGAAGGCGCGAACACCTGGGGCGGGATAAATTCCCTCAGGCGATCTCAAGGTTGAACGAGACGTAAAACGCCCGGGAGATTTCCCGGGCGTTTCTCATTTCCTGTATGGAGACATGGAATTGATCTGGGGCTGTGGAATTCTCTCCTCTTTACCTCCACAGGCAGATTTCGCTTTCGGATTTTGTGCCTGCCGGGAAGCACTCATTTTTTCGTTCGATCCCCCTTGTAAATATCCCCTCGGGTGTCCATATCCGTTATATGGATATTGCCATCTTTTCTCTTATACACAATCCTGCAGTTTCCTGCCCTGATTCTGAACGCAGGATCGTTGGCTGGACGTCCTTCGATCTTGGAAGATCCTCTTCTATTCAAGGGGTCTTTAAGACCCTCTATCTTTGCGATTGCCACCCGTCCAACATCTGCAGGCAGACGATTCAAGAATTCCAAGACTTCATCCCTGAAGACGATTCTTGGTTCCGGCCGATCTGGGAGCTCTTTCTCTGCGGGACTTTTTCTCTTCTTCCGACGCCGTGACTCATTCACTCCATTCCCCATTTGTGCTTAAGCCTTTTGATGGCGCGATCCGACTCCTCAGCAGACAGCATCCTGCTCTTGCCGGTCCGAAGATCCTCGTCCACCTGCAACGACCGAGCCAGATCAGAGTCAACGGTCCCGTCATCATCCTCCTCGGAGAGAACGACTCGCCCAAATCGCCGGTTCAGAAATCCCGTTGCAGACACCCAACCAGCCCTCAGAACATCCGTCGCGTACCCCATATCACCCTCCTTTCTGTAATTTCCCCCATACGCCTGATCTCTGCAGAAACATCAAGCCGGCAGTTGGTCACATCCTGGCCGTTTACCAATCACGCCTGCCACCACGTCCCGCATCTGGTCAATCGTATCCAAATCGCGATGTTGTGCCGGCCGGTAAAGTCATTGACGAACCGGTGCATGTGCTTTACCGTCATCTTGTGATACGTTCCATAATACCCCACTTCAGCATCGACCAGAAGGCTTCAATGCCGTTCGTATGGGCCTGACCACGCACATACTCGCCCTCCGAATGCTGGACAGCCTCACGCTCGATATCCCCAGACCATCGAAAACCGATGCCTCATCACGGTAAATATACGGGCGTTCGTCCGGACTGGCAACTCCAGACAAGAAATTCCTCAACGTCTCCCTGTTGGTACGCTTCGGAACCCGGGCCTTCACCTGCCTGGTCTCCCTGTCTTTCGTACCCATGACCGGCGTTTTACCCATCGTCCCACTTTGGGAATCAGGTTACTCGGCATGGCCCGGAACGATGCCCTGTGTGCCGCAACACCCAGGGTCAGTTTTGTCAAACTAAATCATTCTCAATTAAGTAACCTCGGCCTTTGTGACTCAAAGAGTATGAGGAATAGCGTCGATTAAGAGTCACAAGTTCAGCGTGCACAAGTTCTGTTACATAGTATCGAACTCTTGTGTAGCTTATTTCAAGTAATTCTGTTAATTCTTCTATAGAAAAACTTCTTCCATCATGTTCTGCAAGAATATCTAAAATTTGTTGTTCCTCTTCATCGAGAAGAACACTATCGTTATTTTTTGACATTATGATATCTCCTTTGTGTTTGTGGTTTTTTATGTATTGTATAGATATCTAATGAATCCTGTTGAATTTGTCAAGCGTTAAAAACCACCCGATTTTTGCAGATTTGGAGTGCCGGGGCCCTGAGAGTGCCTCCGGAATTCACACCCAACCCAACAAACAAAACAGATCCCCTGGGCAAATCTTGACGATCAGTCAATCCCAAGGGGTTATTTTGGGGGCTTATATACTTAACTTGATGCGCCTATCGCGGTCGCCAACGTACGCCTGAGGAATGACGAAAAGTCTTGCTTTTCGTTTCGTTTTTTGGTGGAATAAAAACAGCCTCGATAGATGACTCTTTCGAGGCTGTCCTTGGGTTCCGGCCCGAGGCGGCCCTGAAGGATGACTCCTTCGGGGCTTTTTCGTTCACTGAGAAATATACCTACTAAAGTACGGATGTCAAGTATAATCGTCGTACAGAAGTCGTGTACGGATGTCAGGTACGGATTCACAGTAGATGGGTGGATTATACTCAGTAGCAGACTCTGAGATGGTATCGATGACGGCCTCGTTGACCTCTCTCGCCTGGTTCCAGTGCGTCTCGAACCATTCATGGAGCTGAGAAACCTCGCGTGCGCTCTGAATCTGTACATTCAGTTCGACGTTCCTCGTGAGACCCGGACGCGTGAAATTGCTGGAACCCACCAACGCCTGGGCGCCGACAACCTCAAGCTTTGCGTGGGTGATGTAGGCCTTGGCGTGAATTTTTCCTTGTCGTACACACGACAATCAATTTGCCCGGAGCGGAGGCCGTCGAGGATCGCAGGGACCCCGTGCAAGAACGGATTCGGTTCCTTGTCGTCCTCGATACTGTCGTCCAATCTGTCAATTGCCTGGGTCCGGACCGCTTCGAGAATAGCTTTCCGGGTCCTGAGCGTGGTCTCCGCGCCCATCAGGATCCGGATCCTGTCGAGCCCCTGCCATCTGCCATTAAGGTCGAGCAGGGCGCCGATCTCGAAGTAACCGGTCGCGACGTCGAACGCCGTCGCGATGCTGGACCACTCCTCCAGATACCGGAGGCCGGTCCAGCCAGAGACACTGTTATCGACGATGAAGAGGTCGCGGCCTTTTGAGTCAACATTCATCACGCGCCCTCAGGCGGTCCAGCGCATGACGTCGTCGAGCGGTTTTCGCCTGGGGGAGGGAATCTCGCTGGGATACCCCATATAGAAGAATCCGATGATATACTCCCGGTCCCGGTCCACGTCGAGCAATTCGTACGTTTCCTTCTGCATGGTGATCGGACCCGTGCTCCACTGCATTCCAACACCCAGTTCCCAGGCCGCGAGCTGCACGTTCTGCATGGCGCAGCAGGCCGCCGCGTAGTCCTCCCGACGCCGCTGTTCGTCTCCCTCCTGCACGCAGGAGACCGCGACGATCGTGGGTTTGGACATGAACTTGCCGTAACCCGCCTGCCAGAGCACCTTTCGGGCGTCTTCGCCTGCTTTTTCGGACGCCTTGCCCTGCTGGACGTCGCCGTATCGCCGCGCCAGCGTCTCCTTGGTCGTTTCCCCCAGAACGACAAACCGCCACGGTTCCGTAACATGGTGATTCGGCGCCCACAGGCCGAACTCGAAGATGCGCTTCAGCATCTCGTCAGATACGGGCCTGGAATTGAACTTGAAGATCGTCCGCCGCGCTTTCAGTACATCGAGTACGTCCATCCCGACCCTCCACAAATGAACAGAGCCCCCGCGGATGACGGGGTCACTGATTGCCGCGTAGTCAGTCCCGCCGTCCCGTCAACGCCTCCACGACCTTTCGGACCGCCCGGACAGCGGCGTTTGCCTCGGCCACGGTATTGTGCTGGGTCATCCGAACCGCCCCCACCAGTTCTCCATAGGTCCTGGCGTTGGGACACGCCTCAAGCGGATACGCCCCCTTTTTCAGCCTGCCGGGCCTGTAGCTGTTGAACGCCGCGGGATTCCGGTGCAACCTCCGGAACACCTGCCAGCCCACCACGTACTGCTGGGGGTTCCCGAATGCCGGTATCCCCTCCGCGGCGACCATCCGGCAAAATTCCGGCGCATTCACCCCCAGGACGTCCGCGTTGACGGAAAACAGCGCCCACCAGTAACTGGGTTTCGCCCCCGCGGGCTGGGGATGCGGCTTCACCCCCGGCAGCCCGGAGATCCCCTGATCGAACGCCTCGCCGAACGCCTGGCGCCTGGCAATCCACTTCGGTACGCGCTTCAGCTGCACCGCCGCCAGGGCAGCGTTTACGTCGCTGAGCCGTACGTTCAACGCCGGAAAAGCGGGCGTCGCCGGCGCGCCCGGGAACCTGGGATAGCACTTGTCGGAAAAGAGGTCCGCCGTTTCGGCCAGTTTCCGACGCCGGGTCAGAACAAACCCGCCTTCGCCCGACTTCATGTGTTTGCTTTCGTTCGTGCTCCACGCGCCGAGCTGTCCGAACGTGCCGAGATACCTGCCCTTGATGGAGGCGAGATGCGCCTGCGCGCAATCCTCGATCACCATCAGCCGATGGCGGCGGGCGGCCCGCATGACCGCGGGCATATCCACGGCGTACCCTCCGTTATGGATCGGCATGATCGCACGAGTATGAGGCGTGATCGCGGCTTCCATCGCCTCCACGTCCATCAGCAACCCGTCCGGCTGCACGTCGGCGAAAACAGGGATCGCGTTCAACTGAAATATCCCCATAATGCTGCCATAGTCGGTCAGCGGACTCAATATCACCTCATCCCCCGCGCCGATACCCGCCGCGGCCAATGCCACATGGATGGCCGCGCTGCCGGAACTCGTGGGCACGGCATACGACAACCCGTAGAGCTTCTTCAGTCCCTCGCGATACGCCATAACGGCCCGGCCGCGGGCCAGCGGCAGCGCCGGACCTGAAAGCAGCTTCTCCAGCGCCGCCAGTTCCTCCTTGAAATGGAACGATCCCGAACGCCACGGCTTGTTGTGTACCGGCCTGCCGCCGTGAACGGCCAGATCGGACTTCCTCGTAACCTTTGCCAAAATAACCTCCTCCATTGTCCTGTCCCGGCGCCCCGGACACCCGGCGGCTATACCGCGTACGTTTCCAGCACCTCTCTGTCGATCTCGATACCCAGACCCGGACGCTGAATCACCGGCACGTACCCGTCTACGGCGTGGATCGGCTCCCTGGCGAGTTCGGTTCGGAGACGGTTTTCCGTCATGTCGAATTCAAACAACGACGGGAACGGATGTAACGACTCGGGCGAGTCCGGCAGTGTCGCCTGCCAGTGTATCGTCGCGGCGAGGCGGATGCTGGTTCCCCACATGTGGGGCAGTACCCGCACGTGGTTGGCGCTTGCCAGCGCGGCGACTTTCCGGCATTCCGTAAACCCGCCGGCATCGCAGACGTCCGGCTGCACGATATCCAGACCGCGTTCCTGGATGAGATCGCGGAACGCCCACCTCCCCTGAAGCGCCTCGCCGCCGGCAACCCGCACCCCAAGCGCCTGTCTTACCTCGCGGTAGCCGGCCGCGTCGTCGGTTGAAACCGGTTCCTCGTACCACAACAAATCGTTCTCAAGCAACTGACGCCCAACGTGGATCGCTGTCCCGGCATCGTATCCGCAGTTGGCATCCACCGCAAGCAGAACCGAATCGCCGATCGCCCCGCGCACCGCGGCCACGTTTTTGACGTCGTAATCCACGCCGAATCCGATCTTCATCTTCACGGCCGGGAACCCCAGATCCACGTAGGACGCCGCCTCGTCGATCAACGACCGGGTCATATCGGTTTTCCGCCGGCAGAACAATCCGCTGGCGTATGCCGGAATGCGTTCCCGGAACGCGCCGCCCAGGAGCCGGTGGATGGGCATCTCGAGGGCTCTGCCCACAATATCCCAAAGCGCGACGTCCACCGCGCTTACCTCAGAAAAACCGACCCCGCCGCGCAGATGCAGGTCGTTCCAGATGACTTCGACGTCGAACGGATCGCGGCCCACCAGGCGGGCGCGCAGCGCCGCTTCGTTCAGATCCGAGACCCCTTCGCCCCAACCCGTTACGCCCGCGTCCGTGATGACCTCGATCACGCCCGCGGTCCTCGCCGTATTCCATGCGATGGCGTTCGCAAAGGGCTCTTTCAGAGGGTACCGGAGATTGTAGACCCTGATGTCGGTGATCTTCATTTCGATTCAAAAACCCTGGCTCATACCGAAGTCCGCCGTCGGTTGTAAGCGACCGCCTCCGGAAACAGGTTCGTCAGGTGGTTCAGCGATTCGCTGACTTCACACTCGCAAGCCGAGCAGGGGAAAGGCAACGTACCTGTGGCGCGGAATCGTCTCCCGTTTCCGACGTGAAAGTCGCCGCGCCGGTCCATGAACTGGCCCCAATGTCCCATCGTATAGCCGATACGGGGATTCACGACCTCGCTCTCCGCCCAGCGGGTCGGAAACAGAGACCGGAAACGCGGCGTGGCATTCATCCAACTGCTGCAACGAACCATTGTGACGTCGGGGCGCCGCGCCCGTGAGTCCACAAGCATCCTGACCAGCGACGCCGCGAAAGGCGTGAACATCTCGCTCAGCGGAGAATCGGGTCTGTAGACATTATCGACGTGGATGTTCAGCCGGCCCGACGACGTATAGTCGTAAGACCAGCACTCGTACGGCCGGTCGCCCGACAACCCCTCGTCAGCCACCCTCAAGCGGGCCTCGAGACAGGGCCGCAACAAGGCCAGCCCCGCATTCTCGAATCCCGTCGCCCGGGGATCATCCCTATGCCGGATGAAAAGCGACGCCAGCCGGTCGACCAGGTCCGCCCACTCCGGTCCGACGTTGTCACCGGAGGGATGGTGTTTCCCGTCATAGAAGGACGTGTTCCGGTAGATGTTCACCCGCTTGTTCACCACGTCGGCGAAGGGTTCCGCCCCGGTTCTGGTCCGGCGCCAGACGTACCACAGGGATAGCTTCGTGAACCCCTTCACGTAGCTAAGGCGAATCGGATCCATACCCGGTATCGAATTCCAGTGACCAGACGGGAACGCGCGACGAGTCGCGGGTGAGTGCGCCTATCCTCTCCCCGGAAACGTCAATTCGGCAACGCCCGACTTGTCCAGTTCGCCCTTGCCGATTTCAGTCAACCGGTCGTACTGGCGTTTGGCGGCATCCGCGAGCGGCAGTTGCAAACCGGCGTCGCTCGCCAGATTCAAGGCGATGCCGGAATCCTTGGCCGCGTGCGCCGAGGAGAAATAACACTCGTGATCCCGGGCCACCATGTCCTCCCCGTCGGTTTCCAGCACCCGGGAATTTGCGCCCGTCTGCGAAAACACCTGCTGGAGCATCTCCAGATCGAGGCCCAGCGCCGCCCCGAGCCCCAACCCTTCGGCCAGTCCCGCCGTATTGATGTTCATCACCATATTCACGAGCGCCTTGACCTGCGCCGCCCGTCCGGCCGTTCCGATGTACTTCAGGTCCGTACTCATCGAGTCCAGGATCGGCCGCACGTCGTCGAATACCTCCCGCTTGCCGCCGCACATCAGATAAAGCGTGCCTTCCCGGGCCTGGGTGATGCTGCTTGCCATACACCCTTCCAGGCTTCTCGCGCCCGCCTGTTCCGCCAGCGCTTCGACGTCGACGTGTACCTGCGGGGTGATGGTTGCGCAATTGATGAAGACTCTCCCGTCCGCGCCGTTCAGCAGACTGTCTCCTCCGGTTGAAAAAACCGCACGCATCGCGTCGTCGTCGGTGACGACCGTAATGATCTGAGCCGCCGCCGCGGTGACGCCCGCCAGCGTCGCCGATGCCTCACACCCGAGTTCCCGCGCCAGCTCGGAAGCGGCATCGGCTCGGAGGTCGTAGACCGAAGTCACGGAAAAGCCGTCTTCCTTCAGATGCCTTGCAATATTCGCGCCCATGCGCCCGACGCCCACCACACCGATTCTGAAATCAGAAGTCGCCATGTTGCCCTCCGGCATACAAAGAGCGTTCAACAGCCGGCGCATAAACGGATGCGGCCAACGGTCGAACGCTCCGGTCGGAACATGCTACAGGTTATTGTGGAATTCCGTCCAATCGTCCAGATTGTTCAGGTTTACCGCGTCCAGAATCGACCCGTCGTCGGCCACGCCGGCCGCGGACAGGATCGCCCCGCGGGTCTCGTCGTCGTGGTGATATCCGTTAATGGCCGCATTGGAAGCGTCGATTTCATCCTGAGGAATGCTGCCGCCGCGCTGATCCACCACCCACTTCTCGAATTCGATATACGTGGGAAGGTTGCTCTTCACGTAGTCTACCGCCGCGTCACGATCGACTTTCAATCCGTCCAGCACCATCTGGTCGTAACCGGCGCCGCATTCCGGATAGTCGTCCGCCAGCTGGCCCTTTGCCGAAAGCGTCAGCTTCAACCACAACCTGGGGAGGTGGATGGCGCCCAGAGGACCTGCGACACCGGAACTGATAAGGGGAATCGTGCCTGCCATGGTGCGTCTCCTTCTGAAGTTGGGGAGTTGAAAGGAAACCGCGTTATGGACACCGCGGCCAATGCGCCCCGTTCATCGGCCCGAGTGACTCATAGATGTACAGGATGAAAACCCTGTCAAGTTGAAAAACACCGGACTTGCGCTACGGCCCTCAACAGTCCGTTGAAAAAGCCGCTCTGCAGGCAAGTCGCGATCTGAATGCCGTACACAAAACGAGCGGATGAGATCGACGCTCATCCGCTCCATTCCCGGGGCCGCCAATTTCATGCTTCCCGGCTGTTTTTCAACCGGTCGATTTCGTCCCTGAGTCTGCCCGCTTCTTCGTAACGCTCCTGCCTGCTGGCCTGCTCCATCTTTCGACGGAGATCGTTGATCCGTACTTCGACGGAGTCTCCGGTGTCGGTCGATCCGCTCTTGGGGACTTCGGCCACCGTCATCAGCGCTTCTTCCTTTTCCTCAGAACGTTTGGGCGGGGCCCAGGCTTCGATGGTCTCGGGTTCCTCGTCTCCCTCGTCCGGCGGGTCGTCGTGTCCGGCCTCGGCGACGACGGCTTCCGAGACGTAGATCGGCGCTTCGTAACGCAATGCCAGGGCAACGCAATCGCTCGGGCGGGCGTCGACACGCCAGCGCTTCGCGCCGCGCGCCAGCGACAGTTCCGCGTAAAAGATGCCTTCCTTCAACGCGACGATGTAGACGCCTTCGATTGTGGCGCCGAGTTGCCCCAGAATCGACCGGACCAGGTCGTGTGTAAGCGGGCGCTGCGGGCGTTCGTTCGTGAGTTCGGCGTAGATGGCGCTGGCCTCCATCAGCCCGATCACGATCGGCAGCAGCACCTGTTGCTCGCGGTTGCACAGCCAGATCATGCGCGGTTGGGAAACCTGGACGGGTCGTAACGCGTTCAGCGTGCGTTCAATGTCGATCTTGACTTCCACCATCGCCTTCCTCCGGGTTTTCATCGCCGGAAACGCAAATCGCAATATACGAAAGACAGGTTCGGCGGCAAAGCCAATTTACGCCCCTTAGAAGCATTGCGGCGCAAACCGTTCCAACAGGCGAATACACGCCGCCTCCAGCCGTTCCGCGCTTCCCGGCGCGACTCGCGACCAGGGACCGGGCCTGACCTCGTATCCCCCCTCTGCATAGGCGCGGTGGATGGGGAAATATCCGATCCATCCATTCGCGTTGCCCGTAACGAACCACGCGCCCGCCCGTTTGATCGCAAGCCCCGTCTCCACAAACACCTCCCCCGGAAGCGCGACCCAGCGCAGCCGTCCCAGAGCGATGGCCTGAATCTCCACGTGAAGGGGTCCCTCGGCGTGCTTGCGCGCGAGGCGCAACGCCAGGCGGTCTTGCGAGGACGGATCCCGCACCGCGTTTTTCTCCGCCTCTTCCAGCGTCGGGCAGGGCCTCGCGTCAAGTTCCAGTCGATCCGTTATGTGCGCAACTCCGGCGGACGGGAGCGGATCCCCCTTCTTCAGCCGGACGATCTCGTCCAGTGCCGCGCGACCCAGCGTTCCTCCGATCCGGGACACGTCTTCGAAACTGGTCGTTACGCATATCGAGTTCACATTGCCGCACGCGCCGTTGAGAAAGAGACAGGGCGCGCCGTTGAGGCCAACTTCCACCGAGGCCGCGAGCGCGCCGGGATAGTCGGCGGAGACCGGCGGGAGCAGCATGGCCACGACCGGATGCGCGGCATAGTTCACCATCACGGCCTGCGGTTGTCCGGTCAAGGCTTCCAGATAAAGAACCGACAGCGCCTCGTCGACGGCCCAGGGTCCGGCCGCCTCTTCGCGCGGAGGCAACGACCCGGCCTGGTTCAGTGTGCCGTCTTTCAGGAGAATCCGCCGATGCCTGGCCACACCCTGGACCTGCGTCGCCCCGGCATACGCCCGGACCGGGATCCGCGCTTCCCACGCTTCGGCTACGGTGGATGCCAGCGAGTCCAGGTGAGCCTCCAGCCATTCCTGAATCCCTTCGGTTTCGCGGAACGGCGTCAGGCCCAGGGTTTCCGGCGTGGAGTGCGAGTGGGTGGCCGAGAGCATCACGCCCTCTGCCGGCAAACCCGTCCGCGCGGAAATCCGCGAACGCAGTTCAGCCGTGAAATTCCGCCCGGGCCCCAGAATCGCGTTGTCGTAACCGACCGCATCCACCGCCAATATCGCGACCGACGTACAGCCGTCGTCGAGCACCAGGGCCCTGGCGTACAGGTCGTCGTGGACGCCCTCGAACGAGGCGCAAGTGCCGTTTCCGGACGACGTCAGATAGGGAACCCAGGTGGGCGGGGTCACACACCGCTTTGCGGCGCCGGCCATCAGCACCTTCGGGTACCTCCATTCACCGCGGGCGCCGGGATGGGCCGCGTGCCATCCGATCCCGGGTTGACACGATCGTCCCGAACGGATAAATTACGCGCATTCATCAGGAGAGGAGAATCCATGGAACTTTCGCTTTCCGTTCGGGTTGCCGAGAGCTTCAGCAACAAACGGGTCGCGGACATCGCGCTGCCCGACCTTGCGGGCATCGCAAGACGGGCCGGATATGCCGCGCTGTGCATGCGCGCCTCGGTCGTGGGTGTCCGGAGCGCCCCCGAAATCGTGGCTTCCGCGCGCGCACTGCTGAGGCGGGAAGGCCTTGCGGTCTCCATGGTCACCGGCGACTTCGCCGTTCCCGAAAACGGCGACGACGGCCCGGGCTGCCTGCGGAAAATCACCCCGCACCTGGATCTGGCTCAGGCTCTGGGATGCGATCTCATTCGCGTCTGCATCAAAACAGAAACCGACGTCCCGTTCGCCCGCGACGCCGCCGATGAAGCCGCGGACCGGAACATCCGCCTCGCCCACCAGAGCCATACCCTCAGCCTGTTTGAGACCGTGGAAGGCTCCCTGGACGTCCTAAGAAGAATTGGAAGGTCCAACTTCGGACTGATCTACGAGCCGGCCAACCTCGCCCTATGCGGCGAAGACTACGGCCCCGACGCGCTACGAAGATTTCAACCGCACCTGTTCAACGTCTACCTGCAGAACCACGCACCCGACCCCAATGGCGATCGGCCGATGACCACCTGGGCGAGAGGGTCCGTAATGTCGATTCTACGTCCTCTGGACGCGCCCGGGGGCATCGACTTCGACAGCGTCTTCGAGGGGCTGCACGCCATTTCCTACAACGGCTGCGTCACCGTACACCAGGCGTTCGGCGGCAGTCTGACCCCGGACGAAGCCGCCGCCCGATCCGCAAGATTCCTCAAGTCCTTCATCGATTAGTGCGCTGTCCGGGGACGGCGTCGGGAGCGGGCTGTCGCTGCCCGCTGCGACTCAATTCTCTCCCTCCCGCACGTATTCGGCGGTGATCTCGTGTTCGATCCCGCCCCTGACGTTGAACCGGCCGACCACGGTCATTTCGACCGGCGCGCAGACCTGAACCAGATCTTCCAGAATCCTGTTTGTCACGTCTTCGAAAAAAACGCCCCTGTCGCGAAATGACCTGAAATAGTACTTGAGCGACTTGAGCTCCACGCATTGCTCGCCCGGAACGTAGCGCACCGTTATCGTGGCAAAGTCGGGCTGCCCCGTGAGGGGACACAACGACGTGAATTCCCGGCACGTGAATTCGATCGTGTACCGCCTGCCCGGACGCGGATTCTCGAACACGTCCAGGATTTCGCCAGCCTGACCCTGCAATCCGGCGCCCCTCCTGAAATCGGCCGCGCCTGCGGTTATCAGCCCGCCTTCGCCGAATCCGCGGTCACGGTTGCCGCAATTCCTCCCCGTACCGCGAACTCGCCGACCACCTCCATCTTCGAGGGGCGGCACGCCGCGACCAGATCATCCAGAATCCCGTTGACCGCGGCCTCGTTGGACACAGCCTGGTTCCGATACGTGCCCAGATACTGTTTGAGCGATACGGTCTCCAGACACCTGGCGCCCGGCACGTAGCGAATCGTGACCGTTGCGAACACCGGTTCATCGGTCACCGGATACACGGCCGTAAATTCCGGAAAGACGAACTCAATCGTATACGGCCTCCCCGGCTGAGGGTTTTCCACCGTCGTCAGACCCACCTCGACTCTCCATGCTCGCGTTGCGACCCGGCTCGCGCGCGGATAACACGGATGCTGCGGCGCCAGCGTCATCAAACCCTGGGAACGGCCACCGGTTTTCCGGAGCGCACCGATTCGAAGAGCGCCACGCAGATGCCCGCCGCGCGGACGGACTGTTCCAGGTTCACCTGCGGCTCCACGTCGTTTTCTATCGCCTGAAGCAGGTCTTCGATCAGCTTCCTCCGGCTGTCGCGACCGTCGTCCACAACGTCAATGGGCGCCCATTTTCGGGTGTCCAAATCCGAGACCAGGTGGGCGGGAGGCGCCTGGGCGGTGAGAAACGTCTTGCGCGTGCCGTATATCTGCACATTGCGAAAACCGGGCCGGGCCGAGCCCATGGTCGTTAACGTCTTTGCCACGCATCCGTTCTCGAACCGGATGATACCCACCACGCAGTCGGTCACGTCCAGGCCGTTCGATCCGGCGGATATGCCGTTCCCGTATGCCGCTACCTCTGCCGCGGGGGAGTCGACAATCCACTGGATCACATCCACGGGGTGGATGCTGCCGCCGGCCGCCGCGTTGTAGCGCGGGCCCAGCCCGCCGCGCCATCCCTCCCTGAACAGATCCAGGTGATTCGAAATATAGTCCGCTTCGGCGTAGAACACCTGCCCGAACGCCTGCGCCTCGACCTGGCGTTTCAGCTCCTGAAACGTTTCGTCGAACCGGATCTGGCACCCGTGCGACACCTTCCGCCCGGTCCGGCGGGACGTCCGGACGATTCTCTCGATATCCTCAAAGGAGGTGGCCAGCGGCTTTTCCACAAGCACGTGCTTCCCGGAGGCCAGCATGTCAACGGCCGGGTCGGCGTGCAGATGGTCCGGCGTGCAGATCGAGACCACGTCGACGTCATGCAGGTCGGCCAGGTCGCGGTAATCCGTAACCCGCCGCCCCACGCCGTGCTCATCCCCAACCTGTTTCAGCAACGTCTCGTTGACGTCGCAAATCGCCGTAACCGCCGCGCCGGCTTCGCGGTACGCAACGATATGCCCCGTGCCCACACCCAGACCGATCACGGCCGCGTTCAGTGCCACCCGCCAGACCTCCGCTGAGACGATCCTCGTGTGCGAATTCCATAAACCGTACTGCGTACCGGTACGCGATACAAATGGTCGGATAGGGTCGACCGGCTCGTCCTCAACGACGCCCCTCCACAATCGGAACCAGGCTGGCGCCCGACGGTCTTGGCGCGGACGGTGTGATTGGCGGACGCCGGTACGATCGGTACCGGACGCCGAGGTGCGGCGTCTCAACCCTCTCGTGGCCCCGGTGGCGGGAATCCATCAGCGCATCCAGCGCCCCGCTCACCAGGAGCGTGCGTTCGACCGGGTACGGCGGTTTGCCGCTAAGGAAAAGTTCGTGGATATTCCGGCCGAGGTAGCTGAAATGGGCATGGGGATCGTCCGGCAGGAACACCTCCATCCCCCGAACGTTGCCCTCCACGCGGCCGGCGTATCCGAACCCCTGGGTGTACCCGTTCAACATCAGGGTGGCCGCCTTCAATCCATCGGCGTATTCCAGCAGGAAGACCGCCGGGTCGGCGCAGTGCGCCCTCATGTCTCCCTCGGCCTTTGCCTCGATGTGTTCCCGGGCCGAATCGGCAAGATCGAGCGACCAGCGCCCCTCCGCGCCGGCCCGCCACACGGCATCCCCTTCAAGGCACTGCACCGCGGCGATTCCCGTCTCGCCGCCATGCCTGCGTTCAACCATACACTGCAGCAGTTCGAGCGCGTGGAACCCATACGAATCGAGACCCGAATACCCGATTGACAGCGCTTCCTCCAACGGCGTTTCCAGATCGTACTCGAGATACGGGTTCCTCCACGCCAGCGGCACCGAAGAGCCGGCCAGATAAGGCGCCCGGAGCATCCGCGCCCGGTCGTACATCCACTTTGAATTCACCCAGTCATAGGCCAGGTGTTTGTCATTGAACACCGGAACGGACCGGCCGGACGTGGCGAATACCCCGCATACCTGCTCGAAGAAGAACCGGCGCGGATACATATGCTGCTGCTTTTCGTTCCAGGCGTAATCGCCGTGCTCGCCGATGATCAACACCCCGTCTACCGCCAGTCTCCCTCCGCCCAGCGTCAATGCCTTCGGAATGCTGTTGTAGACGGGCACCCCGTGTTCCCGGGCGAGTTCGAGGCCCACGTCCTTCTCGTGCACCTGGTCCATATACAGGGAAACGACTTCCACCTTCGGCGGGATCAATCCGTCGTCCGAAGGGAATCCCTTCAGAAACTTCGTGACGATGACGTCCGCATGGGACCGCGCGTACCAGGTTGTCACGATTGCCGCGATTTTCTTTGTCCGGGACACGGGACACCCGCCTTTCTGTCCGTCGGTCGAAACCGATGACCGCCTGCTGAACAGCGACTCTTTCAAGATGCGCGTCGGACAGCCGCGCGAACACGGGCGGGAAAGACCACCCTGGTCCGTCGCCCGATCCGCGAGGCAAATATGGTATTCGCCAAAATCGATGTCAAGGTGAAATCAACTCATCGAGCATGCGGCAACAGGCGCTACATGCGGCTTGATTTTCGGACGTGGATCGTCTATTTTGGTGGCGCAAGACCGCATGCTCCTTACCGGCCCCTCGGGATGATCGATATGGCCTATGGCGGCATAAAATCCTGGTTGGAAGACGAACTGGACTCCATCCGGGAAAACGGCCTATATAAGACAGAAACGCGGATCGCCACGCCCCAGCAGACGCTGATCAAGACCCCGGACGGCGAAGCAGTCAACTTCTGCGCCAACAACTACCTTGGGCTGGCCAACCATCCGGAGATCGCGGAAGCCGCGGCCGAAGGACTGGACGCATATGGATACGGCATGGCGTCCGTGCGATTTATCTGCGGCACGCAGGATCTGCACAAGTCTCTCGAACACCGCATCTCGGGGTATCTGAAAACAGAAGACACCATCCTTTACACGTCCTGTTTCGACGCCAATGCCGGGCTGTTCGAGACCCTCTTCGGACCCGAAGACGCCGTGATCAGCGACGCGCTGAATCATGCCAGCATTATCGACGGCATCCGGCTCTGCAAGGCGCGTCGCACTATCTATCGCCACGCCGATATGCCGCATCTGGAAGACCGGCTCAAGGACGCGGCCGACGCGCGTTTCCGGGTGGTCGCCACCGACGGCGTGTTTTCCATGCACGGCCACGTGGCGCCGCTGAAAGAGATCTGCCGCCTCGCGGACGCCCACGACGCGCTGGTGATGGTGGACGATTCGCATGCAACCGGTTTTCTGGGCGATAACGGCCGCGGCGCCCCGGAGTTCTGCGGCGTTGAAGACCGGATCGATATCCTGACCAGCACGCTTGGAAAGGCACTTGGAGGCGCCTCGGGCGGATTCACGACGGGGCGCCGGGAGATCGTCGAGTACCTGCGGCAGCGCTCCCGCCCATACCTGTTTTCCAATACGCTGGCGCCGCCGATCGTCGCGGGCGGATTGAAAGCGCTGGAACTCGTACAGACGCGTCCGGAATTCCGGCGGGCGTTGATGAAAAACACCGGATACTTCAGGAAGACCATGGGTGAACGGGGATTCCTCATACCGGAGGGCGTCCACCCCATCGTCCCGATCATGCTCGGCGATGAACAGAAGACGGTGCGCATGGCCCGGGCCATGAACCGGAGCGGCATCTTCGTGGTGGGCTTCAGCTATCCCGTGGTGCCCAAAGGCGAAGCCCGCATCCGCGTGCAGATCTCCGCCGCCCACACGCGAAATCAGTTGGACCGCGCCATCGATACGTTCGTGGACGTCGGCACGGCCCTCGGTGTCTTATAACCCGTCACATCGGCGCTTTTTCAACGGACTGCTCACGTCAAGAGGACACGAAAATGGACGTCCCCCAGCAGCAACCCCTCCGTGACCGCGTCGCCATCGTGACCGGGGCGGGGCAGGGGATCGGCCGGGCCGTCGCCCAGACGTTGGCCAGACACGGCGCCCACCTCGTCGTGAACGACCTCGACGAGTCCAACGCCGAACGTACGGCCGACGAACTGGGTTCGGCGTTCACCAGGGCCTTCCACTTTCAGGCCGACGTCACGGACGCCCCCGGGGTGCAGGCCATGGTCGACTGGACGGCGGATACCTTCGGCGCGGTCCACATCCTGGTCAACAACGCGGGCATCCTCTTTCCGACCAGCGTCATCGACATCGACGAAGACGAATGGGACCGCGTCATCGACGTCAACCTCAAGGGCGCTTTTCTCTGCTCGAAGGCCGTCCTCCCGCAAATGCGCAGCGCGGGATGGGGCCGCATCGTGAATTTCTCGTCAACCGCCGGCAAGAACGTCAGCACGGTGGGCGGCGCGCACTACACGGCCGCAAAGGCCGGCGTGCTGGGGTTCACGCGCCACCTCGCCAGGGAAGTCGCGCCTTACAATATTACGGTAAACGCGGTCTGTCCGGGTCTGATCGATACCGAAATGGTCCGCGGTACCATCGACGAAGAACGGACGCGCGCCTACGCGCGAAGCTTCCCCATCCCCCGCCTGGGCAGACCGGAGGAAGTCGCCGATCTGGTGGCCTTTCTCGCCTCCGACCAGGCCGCCTATATCACCGGCGCTTCGCTGGACGTCAACGGCGGCGACCTGATGATATAGTTTCGAACGGCTTCCTGGAGTATCCTGACAATGCAGGTTGTGAGCGTCAAGACGTTCCTGGTTCACCCGGGCAGCGCGAAGAATACGAGGAACCGGTTTCCTCCCGAGACCTCAACGGGCTGGCGGAAGCAAGACGGAACATCAACGTCCCTGTGGTCACCGGCGAGGAACTCTATACGAAGACCGAGTTCCGCGACGCGTTCGAGAAACGCGCCACCGACGTCATCAACCCGGACGTCTGCAATTGCGGCGGGATTCTGGAGCTTCGCGAAATCGCGCCCTCCGGCATCCGAGCGACGAAGGGCCGTAGCGATTGCAACTTCCGTGTAACGTACAGCGGCAATTGTCCCCGGTCGATCCAACCCGGATTCCAGGCAAACCTGTAATTCACGCGAAGGAGGCAGACAATGGATCGTGACGACGTGCGCCAGAGACTGGAAGCGCTCGAAGGCAAACTACGATGGCAGAAACGGGCGATTGCAGGATTGCTGGTTGTCTTCCTCTTCGGCGCGTCACCGGCGTTGACCCAGGCGTCGAAGTGGCTCGGGAGCAGGCTTCCGGCAGAACTGGCCTCGTTGAGCCTTCAACACGGCTCGACGACCGGTGACGTGCGGTTTGGCGATATGTCGCCAGGCCGGGCCGAACTTCCGTTGCCGGAGGCCGCTAACGATGGACTGAGCAAGATCGATCCGGAGCAGATCATCGATGCAGGCGACACCTTGCGGGTCGGCACCCTTCACGTCGTCAATGCGAGCGGGGAGGTCGTTGCAGCCCTCGGGTCGGACGAGACGGGAGACGGTTCGCTGGTGATCTTGAACAGAAACGGCTCGGTGGTTTCCGTTGTGGGCGTTGACGCAAACGGACACGGGACCCTGGGGGTCCTCAATGCGGCCGGGCGAGTCGCGGCCGCCATGGGCGCCGATCCGTCGGAACAGGCCAATGGATGGGTCGACGCCCGGAGCGTGACGGGTTCCGCGGCCGCACTCGCCTTCGATGGCGCCGGAGACGGCACCGTGCTGGTGTTCAACTCGGATGACAAGCTGGTCTCCGGATTCGGTGTTGACAACAACGGCGCCGGCGCCCTTCGCATCTCGAATGCGGAGGGTGGAGTCGTTTCCGCCATAGGCGCGAATGAGAATGGACATGGACTTATCGGGTTCTACAATGCGTCCAGGAGGGTTGTCGCCGGCATGGGCGCGGATTCGACGGGCGTCGGTGGGCTGGGGATTGAGGGAGGCAGGTTCAGGGCTTTTGTCGACGGGAACGGGAACGGCGTTGCAGAAACTCACGGGCAGGATGGGAATCTTCGATGGTCCTCCGAAGCGCCTGCCGTCGGGGACACCGGCACGACGAGCGGCCTGATCGGGGATTTCGACGGGGACGGAGACGTGGATTTCGCCGACTTCCTCACCTTCGCCAGAAATTTCGGCAGAACGAGCGGGTAGCAGAACGCCCGCTTCGACAAGATCGAATCCCGCCTGGACAGGGTCGACGCACGCCTGGATTCATTCGGCGAACGTATTGCAGGAAACGAAGGCAGACTGAACGACAAAGCGTACCCCCCTTCCTATCCCCATCAATTCATGAAACGGAACAAACATGGATGGACAGGATGAAAACCAAAAAGCGCGACAAAGGCACGAGAAAATGAACATCAGAAACTACGAAACACGCGCCTGCCTGCCGCGGGAAGCGAAGCGGCGCAGGCAGGCGGCAGGCAGGCACATGCCGAGCCGGTTCCTGAGCCTGCAGTCCCTGACCCTGTCGAAGGGTCGAATGGCCGGCGACGGCTGATGCGGAGGGGGGAATTCAATACCTTTCGCCAGGGGATTACACAGAAAGGCGCCATTCGCAAAACACGCGTTCATTTGTTGTGCGAAGGCAGCGCGGAGCGTGGCAGGGAATTTCGTCTCGTAATAAAACCCACTTGACACGAGTACCGCGTTTGTGTACCGTTTCCATCAGAGTACGATCAGGTACAACCGGGAGCAAGTACTATGGACGCAGAAATCCTCCGCCTGTTTATCTCCATCGTAACACCTATAGTGGCTATCGTTGGTATCGGATGGTTCGGTCTGGATCGGATGGAACAGAGAATAAAGGCCGATGCCCAACAGATGGAACAGAGAATAAAGGCCGATGCCCAACAGATGGAACAGAGAATAAAGGCCGATGCCCAACAGATGGAACAGAGAATAAGAGAGGATGCCCAAAAGGCCCACGGTCAGATTGGCCTGAACATCGAAACATTGCGATCTGAAGTAAGTGGTGTACGAACTGAAATGAGCGACATGCGAAAAGAGATTACGGACCTGACGGGCCGAGTAGGGCATATCGAGGGCATGCTCGAAGGTATGCGAGACGCCACAAAATCCACCCCCGAGTAAATTCCCACCGCTTATCCCCCCGGCTTTTCATCCGCCGCAACCACCATTTAAGTCACGCCTCAATTCCCCTCTTTGACCTGTCCCTCCATTCCCGAATTCACCACCGGGGAATCGCCTGCAAACACCGCCCTGGTGACCTCTACCTGCGACCATACAATCCCCCCTCGAATACATATTACGGGGAGCACCGTATTGTTTACATCCTCCCACCCTTCTTTGGTGGGCCTGGATGTCGACAATTTGCAATTCATGAAAATAAACGGAAGCTGTCGACTGCTCTTTCTGACCACTGGCCACTGTCCACTATTTACTGCTCCTGGTAATAACTACGAAACACGATCAGGATTTACAGGACGAACAGGATTAAGCGAGATTAGAAACCTGGAGCATGGCAAAAGCACCGAGAAAACGAACAACGGAAACTACGCGTTCGTTTGCTGTGCGTAGGCAGCGCACAGCGTGTCAGGGAATTTCGCCCTGACACGATTTAATAAACCCACTTGACACGAGTACCGCGTTTGTGTACCGTTTCCATCAGAGTACGATCAGGTACAACCGGGAGTGAGTACTATGGACGCAGAAATCCTTCGCCTGCTTATCTCCATCGTAACGCCTATAGCGGCTATTGTTGGTATCGGATGGTTCGGTCTGGATAGAATGGAACAGAGAATCAAAGCCGATGCCCAAAAGGCCCATGACCTTATTGGACAAAACATCGAAACATTGCGATCTGAGATACGATCTGATATAAGTGAGATACGTTCTGAAGTAAGAGGTATGCGAAGTGAAATAACGGACCTGACGGGCCGAGTAGGGCATATCGAGGGCATGCTCGAAGTCATGCGAGATGACTCAAGATCCACCCCCGAGTAAATTTCCACCGCTTATCCCCCCGCCTTTCAGCCACCGCAACCGCCCTTCAAATTCCCTCATTGACGTATCCTCTTCCTTGCCCGGTTTCACCACTGGGGAATCGCCTGCAAACAACGCTCCGGCGACCTCCTCCGGCCTGGCGTTGATACCCACCTCTTGTTCCATCTCCGCTTCCGTAGATTGAGACAGAAATACAGTCTTCTGTTGCAAATTGCGACATAGATGACTATCTTTCCACCGCGTTGAAAACGAACGCGTCGTCTGCGCGACGGCTATTTTTCCGATGCAGCTTGACAATCCGGGCGAACGGGCCACGGACGACGTTCGCGTATGAGTCGCCCTGCTTGTTGGGGACTCCGCATACAATGGATCTCAGAAAGGCGCAGGTTGCGTGCGGACGGATTGTACCAATATATATGAGACAATTCCCCCCCCTTTGATTAAGCAACCATGGACAGAGCGAAGGAAGGAGCGCAGGCATGCAAAGCATCCGAAAGCAAAAACGCATTGCGGTGCTCGCCCATCACCGCCGGGAGAACGTATTTTCCGGATACAGCGGAATCGGCGACTATCATTCCGGCGCCTATGAGTGCGATTTCGTATCGCCCTACACGAAGTCCGCAGGAAACGTGGACGCCGATATCATGCTCGTGCTGCAGGATTGGTGTTCCGATGAATACTTGCGGCAAAAGAAACGTGCGGATTCTGATCTGGTCAGGCTTGGACACGACCCGCAGTTGGAAGCCAACAAGAATCTCAAGAGCCTGCTTTTCACTCATTTTGGAATCGGATTGGAGAAAACCTACGCGACAAATCTGTTTCCATTCATAAAGCCTGGAACGATGAACGCGAGTGTTCGATTCGCAGATCTGAAGAAGGCAGCAGAGATCTACACCGTACCGGAAATTGAAATTGTGGCGCCGAGGCTCGTCGTGTGTCTTGGTGCGGTTGTGTATCGTGCAATCCGTAAGACGTGCGGACTGCCGCCAGCCGGCGACCTCGACATGGCCATTAAGTCGCCGTTTTGTTTCGGGAGCGGGCAAGTTTGGGCTCAATCACATCCGGGTAGACTGGGACAGAATAACCGCAATCGAGGAGGAGTAAATCGCGTCGCTGGGGACTGGCGACGAATGGCGGAGGCGGTTGCGTGGGACGTTTCTCGGGGTCGGCCGAAGTAGAGTGCCTCACGAGGGGCGCGAGCTCCGCCCCTATGTCTGCCGCTCGTCGGACCCGCCATCGCGACTCGTTCACGAACTTACCCACCGCCAGCCGGCACTGGCGCCCGGGTCTCTCCCGACCCAGCCGAAGATGTTTCGCATGCCTGTCTGCCGATGATTTTCTGGCAGACAGGACGGCTTCCTCAGCATGACAGTTCGAGCACAAGGGTGACGCACGCATTTCGCGGGTGAATTGGCCTGCTTGGCACCGACTCCCCCGACACTTATTCCGCGAGGCGTTCGGCAAGCCGTTGTTCCGGTTCGGCGGATTGCGGTGGATGCGTCCCGGCGCGATTTCGGCGGCGTAGACGTCGGCGGATCAAAGACGATTTTTGTAACGGTCACGAATTCCGGAGACGCTCCACTGTCCATTACGGAAATCACCACCAGCGATGAACGTGTGAGCGATTCGCTCCGCCAATTTTCGTCAAGGGATTACACTGAAAGGCGCCATACGCAAAACACGCGTCTGTTCGTTGTGCGTAGGCAGCGTACCGCGTGCCGGAAATTTGAAAACTTCCCTTGACAAGTCTCAAAAAACCGACTTGACAACTGTCACCCTTTGGCGCAGTCTTTTCAGCAAAGTAAACTCAGAAGTAAACTGGGAAGGTGCGACGTGGAGACTTCCAGAAGCAAGTTCTTCAGTGGCGACAATTTGAGAATGGCAATCTTTCTGGTGACACTACTAACTGCAGTGTGGGGCATTGTGTGGTCACTTAATACCAGCCTTGAAAGTAGAATGATCGCTCGCTTTGACAAAGTTGACAAACGCTTTGACAAGATAGATGAACGCCTGGATAAGATAGACGAACGCCTGGATTCCTTTGGGGAGCGTATAGCCAGAAACGAAGGCACTATTGATGCGTTAGGATCCTCCAAGTAATCCCCTACCGCTTATCCCCCCTCGAATACATAACTACGAAACACGCGAATAAAACGAAAGAGCCGCGGCTGCCCCCTTGAGGGGAAGTCGCCTGCCTGCGCCAGGCGGAGCGCCTGCCTGCCGCGGGAAGCGAAGCGGCGCAGGCAGGCGGCAGGCAGGCACATGCCGAGCCGGTTCCTGAGCTTGCAGCGCCCTGACCCTGTCGAAGGGTCGAATGGCTGGCGACGGCTGATGCCGCGCGAAGGCAGCGCGTAGCGTGTCAGGGAATTTCGCCTCGAAAGAGAAACTCGCTTGACACGAGTACCGTTTTAAGGTACCGTTTTCATCAGAGTAGCATCAGGAACAACCGGGAGCGAGTACTATGGACACAGAAATCCTCCGCCTGCTTATCTCCATCGTAACACCTATAGCGGCTATTGTTGGTATCGGATGGTTCGGTCTGGATAGAATGGAACAGAGAATCAAAGCCGATGCCCAACAGATGGAACAGAGAATAAGAGAGGATGCTCAAAAAGCTCACGATCAGATAGGCCTGAACATCGAAACATTGCGATCTGAGATACGATCTGATACAAGCGGGATACGATCTGAATTGAGCGACATGCGAAAAGAGATTACGGACCTGACGGGCCGAGTAGGACGTATCGAGGGCATGCTCGAAGGTATGCGAGATGCCTCGAAATCCACCCCCGAGTAAATTCCCACCGCTTATCCTCCCGCTTTTCATCCGCCGCAACCGCCTATTAACCTCAATTCGAAAAAAGACAACCGAAAAATCGGCCACAAAAGGCACAAAAGACACAAAGGGCATAGCTGCAAAACGGCGTGTAGAGGTTGTCGAAAGGCATGTTATCACGGTTCACCACCAGTGACCTGAAGGTTCCTGAAAATCCGACGTCAAATCGCCATTATTCACCTGCGTTTATTCGAATTCACGTTCCCTGAGAACCACGAATCAAGGTTAAGCCACGCTTCAAATTCCCGCCTTGAGCTGTCCCCCCTTGCCGGTTTCATCACCGGGGAATCGCCTGCAAACAGCGCTCCCCCGACCTCTTCCGGCGACCATACAATCCCCCGTTAAATTCGTTAAATAGTGGACGCATGACACCTGTTTTGTTTTATATTGAAGAAGTGCGAATGCGGCGCTCTGTTGCAAATTGCGACATCTTGACTATCTTTCCACCGCGTTGAAACCGAACGCGTGGCCTGCGCGACGGCTACTTTTCCGATGCAGCATGACAATCCCGGCGAACGGGCCTCGGACGACGTTCGCGTGTGATTCCGCAATGACTTGCCGCTGTAACCACGTCATCGGCAATAACGCCGATGTACATTCCCCGGGAGGGAATGAATGAATCCACTTGAAGAGAGACTGAATCGATTGGAGACGCGCGTAACGCGCTATCGCAATTTCAACGTCCTGCTGTGTCTACTGCTGGTCACCGTTGTCACGGTGGCCGCAAGAGAAGGCGCATCGCCGTTTCAGGCGAAGTCCGCTCCTCAACCCGCCGCGATGCCTCAAGGCGACTTCGGCATTCCTGATTTGCCTGACAGAAACGTGCCTGAGGTGCTGTATCCAACTGATAACTTCGCCGGAAAATTTCCTGCACAGACGCAGGGGACGATCCGCACGAGACGACTGGAGATTGTGAACAACGATGATGATGCGGTAGTTGTCCTGACACCCAATACCAAGGGTGGCGGTCTCATCTATGTGAATTCGCCCGAAAGTAGACAACTGGTTTATATCGGATCGTCAGCTGCAAGTGGAAGTGGTTTGGTATTGATCAATTCGACAGAAGAGAAAAACCTGATCTCCCTTTCATCAGACTCCGAGGCAGGAGATGGATATATCGGTATTAGAAACAGAAACGAAGCCCGTTTGCTCAGTTTCTTCGCACATAAAGAGAATCCCAGGATACACATAAATAATGCTGAACATAAGAATCTGGCATACCTTGGCGCAAGCACATCGGGCAACGGAATGCTGAGTCTAAAGAATAAATCGGGAGAACGCATGGTGTCTGCGACTACAGATGATATGTCCGGTCACCTGAGTCTATTGAATAACAACGACAAGACGATTGCCTATTTGGGGACACATTCTGACTATTTGGGAACACTTTCCGATGGTAGCGGGGTCCTGGAAATCTTTTCCAAAACAGGCACAGAGCTCATCACAGCGGGTGCAAACACCGCGGACAATGGATTGATCAGAGTAAGCAATAGCCAGGGTGCCCTCGGCGTTGCGCTCGTTGCGGGAAAAGAACGTGGATACGTCGGGATACAGAACACCCAGGAGCGGCCTCTTGCGGAACTGACAGTGACGCCGGGCGGCGATGGACTTGTACGTACGTGGTCTTCACAGGGTATCATTACCTGGGCAAGCCATTCCGATCAGGTCGACGCGGGTTCATCCATAAGGGGTGATTTGGACGATGACGGCGACGTTGACGGTGATGACTTCCTGCTTTTTTCCGAGAACTTCGGCAAGAAAAAGTGAGCAATGTTGCTGCTTAAGAGATTGAAAACAAGCTGTCTTATCGTGCTTGCTCTTGCCGGTTTGCTTTCCGGTAGTGTGGTTATTGGCGCGTCCCCAATTGACTACGAGAAGGAAGATCATCATCCGAAACTTGAGGGCTTTCTGGCTCGGATCCATAAGAACTGGATAGCACAAAAGCGGGCGCTGGCCAAGGCGACGGCAAGAAAGTACGGCGCTGTGGTATCCGATGGCGAAAACGTCACGGTCGTATTGGAGCCCCGCCCCGGTCGGCGATCGGACAGTATCGATTTCGAGACCTTGACCGACCTTGGCGTCAGCGTTGTCGCCCAATCCCGGCATCTGGTTGAGGTATCGGCGCCGATATCCGAGCTCGATAGAGTGGCCGAGGCGGACGGCGTGCAGTTTGTGAGATTGCCGATTAGGCCAGAGCCGGATGCCATTGTCAGCGAGGGTGTTTCGGACATCAGGGCGGAGGTCCTTACAGCAAGTGGGTTTACCGGACGGGGCACGAAGATCGGCGTCATTGATATCGGCTTTGTCGGTGTTCCGTCTGTGCAGAATCAGGGAGAACTGCCGGAAGTGTACCATCGGGATTTCACGCGACAGGGAATTTTTGAAAAAGGCAACCTGTCTGAACGTGCCATGGCGCATGGATCGGCCTGTGCTGAAATCGTCCATGATATCGCGCCTGACGCTGAGATTCATCTGTATAAGGTCGGCAATCTTCTAAGTTGGGAAAACGCAAAGGACGCGGCAGTCCGGGACAGCCTTGACATTGTCACGGTATCGTTGTCCTATTTTGATGGATTCGGCGATGGCTCGGGGCGCGCGTGTGAGATCGTCGACGACGCATTCCAGAACGGTATTTTGTGGGTCAATTCAGCGGGGAATTACGCCGGTAGAGTCATCCGCGCGCAGTTCAGCGACCCGGACAGTGATGGATGGCACAATTTTGACGGAGACGATGAAATCGCCACCCTGGAGGATGGGTCGGGAAAAAGAAACCTGCAAGAAGGAGAGGAGGTGAAGGCGTGGTTGATCTGGAACGAATGGCCCGTCACGTCCAACGACTACGATCTCGTGCTCGTAAGAATCAATCACGACGACAGCGTTGAGGTCGTCGAGCGTGCTGATACGAGGCAGGTGGAGTCACCTCCCAGAGAGAGTCTTGTCGATACCGTTCGTGAACCGGGAACCTACGGCCTTGCAGTATGGAGAGCTGAGGACGCCAAATCTACCGAATTCAAGCTGATAAGCGGCAAACATGATCTGGACGGGCCCGTCTCCATTTCCGGGACGGTCTCGACACCCGGTGACGCGCGTGGCGCCCTGACGGTAGGCGCGTTAAGTCATCTTAACTGGACGACGGGGCCTATCGAGTCGTACAGTTCGCAGGGTCCTACGTACGACGGACGGTTCAAACCCGACCTGGTGGCGCCCGCCGGTGTTTCTACCATAAGTTATGGTCCTTCCGGATACTATGGAACTTCGGCGGCAACGCCTCACGTCGCTGCGGCGGCGGCGCTTCTTAAGTCCGCCAATCCTGTGGATTATAACGCCCAAAAGTTGAAGGATGTCCTTACCCAGGCCGTCGTTGATATGGGTGATCCTGGACGAGATAACGTCTATGGCTATGGTAGACTGGATCTGTCTCGCCTTCCCCGGTTTGACATGCCGGTTATCGAACTTTCGCGAACCGTCCTGGATTTCGGCGGAGTCCCGCTGGGTTCATCGCAGACGCTTGATCTTGGCATTTCCAATACGGGCGCGGCCTCATTGATTATTTCGAAAGTAGCATTTCCACCCGGCGATTTCGACGTTTTGCCATATTCCCACGCCGTGGCGCCCGGGCGAAACTTAACGTTATCCGTCACGTTTTCGCCGCAGAGCGAGGGTGACAAATCCGGCTATATGACCATTCTGACCAATCTGCCGCCGACTCCCGTGACACTGATCGCGCGAGGCGTTCGGCAACCCGTTGATCCGGTTCCTCGGATCGCGGTGGTTTCGTCTCTGCGCGATTTTGGCGACGTCGACGTCGGTGGTTCGAAGTCATTGACTGTCACGGTCACGAATTCCGGAGACGCTGTCCTGTCCGTTACGGATATTGTCACCAGCGATCAACGTGTGAGCGTTTCGCCCCGGCAGCTTTCCATTCCGCCAAAGCAAAACGGCTACGTTACGATTCGGTTTGAGCCGAACCGGTCGGGGGAGTTGTCGGCGCGCGTGACCATTTACAGCAACGATTCAGAATCGCCCGCGGTCAGTTTTCCCGTTGCCGGAAGGGGACGCCAACCCGAAACCATGTCCTTTACGTTATCTCTCGCCGCTGACGCGCCGAAGAATCAGGGCGTCTATGCCGCGCCTTCGGACGGTGCCGTTGCGGTGGAAATACACGGCCAGCAGGTAAAGGACGCCATCGGATTTCGCGCCGTGTTTGACTTTGACGCTCCGGCCCTGTCTTACAGCGGCTTTGAAATCGGTAACGGCATTCCGAACGGGCATTCCCCCGGCTACTTTTATCCCTCCGACGATTCTTCCTCGGTTGAAGTCACCGCGGCGTCGTTCCGCGGGAAAATCGCGCAATCGACGGCGAAACTGGGCACGATCAAGTTCGCGGTCGCGGATGCCTTTCAATCGGGTCAGATCCGACTGAGTTACGCGCGCATTCGGCGGTCCGGGAAGTTTGAGGGTTTCGCCGATCCCGTGGTCCTGAGTTTTTCGAAACAGGGCCGTTGGACAGCCGACTTCGATGGAGACGGTACCGTCGGCTTTGCTGATTTTGTGCAGTTTGCAGGCGCGTTCGGTCTGAGTCGCGGTGACGCGGGGTATGACGCGAAGTTTGATCTGGATGGAAATGGCATGGTCGGATTCAGCGATTTTGTTATCTTTGCCGGTAGCTTTGGAGCGTAGGACTTGACAAAGTGACGAACCGGCGCGCGGCGTGGCTTCTGCCTGCCTGCAGCGCAGGGCTGACCAACGCGAAGCCACGATAAGAGAATCCCATGCGTAAATGCATCTCAGCGTCTGCCCTCATTGCCCCATGCGTTCAATTTCCGTATATTGATCTGGCCTACAACGATTGCAGATGAGTTATTTTCCCGGACCGCTGATAGATGGATAGAACAGCCATTGAGAAAACCCTGTGACCACCGCGATTCATACGATAGAAGATCTCGTTCGCAATCGGGGCAATAATTCTGAGTGGCCTGATGTGCCGCGTGCTACAAACTCGCACTCAAGAAGGTAAATTAGAAAAAGGATGCGGCGTGAAAAATCAAGAAATTACAATTTGCGTAACGCCAGAGGCTGCTCGTGTTTATCAGTCCGCATCATTACAAGATCGTCGAAAATTAAACGTCTTGTTAAGTCTGCAATTGAGCGGTTTGAGAAAACCGGCACGTCCAATTGAAGATATTATGCGCGAAGCCAGTGAAGAAGCGCAAAAAAAACGGTTTGACGCCTGAAATATTGAATGAACTGCTAAATGAAGCATAAATTGCGCTATGTACTTGATACGAATGTCATTGTCAGTGCTCTTCTTTTGGCCAATCAACATCTGGACGATCATTAAAAATCGCGCTGAATCAAGGTGCGTTGCTTCTTTCGGAGGCAGTCGCCGAAGAATTGGAAGAAGTGCTTCGAAGGGATCGCTTTGATCGCTATGTAAAAAGAGAAACACGCGAAGAATTTCTTCAATCACTCATCCAAAGCGCAACGTTTATTGCAATAACAGCTCACATAGAGATCTGTCGAGACCCCAAAGACAACCAGTATTTGGAACTGGCAGTCAATGGTAAAGCGGACTGCATTATCAGCGGCGATACAGATCTCATTGTTCTAAGTCCTTTTCGAGGAATAAACATATTGCCACCTCATGAATTCCTGCTGACACTCGGTCCCAATGCTTAGGTTCGGGTAAGCCGTCGTGCAATTACGCCCACCTTGATCCGTCAGCTGAATCGTCCATGTCTCACCGATCCGAAGGACCCTCCGATACCCCGCCCCAATTTCACGGCGCGCTCGCGCCGCTGAGCAACCCCGACTACCGCAGACTGCTGGCCAGCAACGCGCTCTGGTGGCAGTTCATGTGGATGGAAATCATCGTGGCGGGCTGGCTGGTCCTGGAGCTTACGGACTCGGCCTGGCAGGTGTCGCTCATCGGGTTCTACCGCATGGCCCCGCTGCTGTTGATCGGCTTCGTCTCCGGGCCCCTCATCGACCGGTTCGGCCGCAGGAGGATTATCATCTTCTCCCAGGCGGTCAATCTCGTCGTCTCCCTCCTGATCGCCCTGATCATCCTGACGGACCGCCTGGCCGTTTGGCATCTGGCCGTCGGCGCGCTGGTGATGGGCACGACCTGGGCGGTGGACTGGACCGCACGGCGTTCGCTGTTGCCGGACCTGGTGGGCAAGGCCCGAACCATGGACGCCATGCTCCTCGAGGGAATCTCCCAGAACGTCACCCGGGTGGCCGGGCCCTTTTCCAGCGGCGCCCTCTACGCGACCCTGGAACCGCTTGGCTGCTATCTGATCCTGACCGGGATCGCCCTGGCGTCTCTGATGATCCTTGGACGGCTCTCCAGACAACCCGCCCTCGAAAAAACGCCGACGGACGGTTCACACTGGACCCGGACCGTGGAGGGGCTGCGTTATATCCGGCGAAACCCCGCGATTCTGGGGGTTACGCTCATTACGGTTGCCATGAACTTCCTGGTCTTTCCCTACCAGACCCTGTTGCCCGTGTTTGCGAGGGACATCCTGAATCAGGGCCCCGTCGGATTCGGCGTACTCGCCTCAGCCAACGGCGTCGGCGCGTTTGCTGGCCTGTGGATCGTCAGCAGGCTCCGCCGGGGCGTGACGACAACCCTGCTCTATGCGGGCGGCTCGTTTCTGATGGCCGCCGCCGTGGTTGTCTTTGCGACGTCGACCGGCTTCTACTTTTCGCTGGCACTCCTCATCCTGTCGGGAATCGGCCATGCGGCCTTCGGTCTTCTCCAGAGCACGATCGTCCTGCTATCGGCGCGGGACGACATGCGCAGCCGTGCAATGGGCGGCATCGTCCTCGCCATCGGCACGGGTCCGCCGGGCCGCCTGAGCACGGGCGCGGTCGCCGAACGCTTCGGCGCGCCCTTCGCCGTGGGTACGACGTGCGCCATCGCGGCCTTGTTCGTCGTTGCGGTCACGCTCGCCATGCCGGGTTTCAGAAACGCTCCGGCCGCACGTGAAGCGAGCGCATGAAGAAACCGTCCCCAGGAAGGGACGGCATTTTCGCCATCCGAATTATTACGTGGTCATTGATTCCAGCCGCGGATTTTTCGTTTTTTGTCGCGCGTTTCGTAGTTTCCAATGTTATTTTGCAGATAGCTTTTTACGTCGACAGAATCCGTTCGATCTCCCCTTTGAGCGATCCGTCCAACCTGGGGCCGTACTGCGCCACCACGCGCATCGACGCGTAGTTCGCGAGTTTCGCCGACTGCGCCGCGTCGAGTCCATGGGTAATCCCAAACAGATAGGCCCCCGCGAACATATCGCCGGCGCCGTTGGTATCCACCGCATCGACGCTGAATCCCGGGGAGTGAAACCGTTCGCCTCCGTCCCGCACCACGGCGCCGTTGGCCTCACAGGTGACGGCATATGCGCCTACCATCGTTTCGAGCGCGGCGCAAGCGGCATTCGTATCGGGGGTTTCCGTAAACGCCTGCGCTTCATCTTCATTGCAAAACAGCATGTCCACCCCGCCGGACGCCAGCGCCCGCATCCGGTCCCCGAACGCGGCCACGATGGAGGGGTCGCTCAGCGTCAGCGACACCCGCGTCTTCCGCGCGCGCGCTTCGGCCTGGGCGGCAAGCGCCGCGGCGAACCCTTCATCCGAGGCGACAAGATAGCCTTCGATATACAGGGTTTCGCTTCTTCCGATCACCTCGGGTTCGAGCTGTTCCGGGCCGAACGTCCCGGTGATGCCCAGGTACGTATTCATCGTGCGATCGGCGTCGTCCGTGATCATCACGAGGCACTTGCCCGTAATTCCGTCACCCTGAAAACGGTTGGAAGCCACGCCCGCCGCCTCCAGGTCGCGGAGGTAGAAATCTCCGTACGAATCCTTCGCCACCTTGCAGGCGTAATATGCCCTGCCGCCGAAGTCCGCCACGGCGATCATGGTATTCGCAGCCGAACCGCCCGACGAACGCTTCAGGACGTCATCGCCCAGGCTCTGGAGCAGTTCGTGATGGCGTTCCTCTCCGATCAGCGTCATGACGCCTTTTGCGATTCCCGCGTTGGCGAGAAACTTGGACGTGACGCGGTACTGGATATCCAGCAGCGCGTTGCCGATTCCGTACACGTTATACGCTCTGCCCATTCGCGCTCCTTGCAATATCGTTTGGATTCCTTATCATTGTGGCGTACCCGGATGGAAGTCGGGCAGGTTTGAAACCTGCCCGACTTCGTAAATAAGCGTGCAACGACCTGGATGGAAACAAACTTCCTGGAGTCGTACTGTACACGAAGGTTTCGAGGCGGGTTCAATCCCAACCCTGGCAGCCCGTTGAAAAAGCCCATCCGGACTGCCAATGGAACCGGAGCGTGCTGTGGCGGATTGTTTCCCGACGATCCACCACTGGTGGAATCGGGCGAGGGGAAGCGGACGAAGAAGGCGTGGAAGGAGTGGCTAAACGGCCGGGGAGTGTCGGAACGGGATTACTCAGCGTCATCCAATCTGGCTTCGTTTTTGGCAATGCGTTCACCGAAGGAGTCCAGGCGGGTTTCGATTCTCTCGAAGCGGGCGTCAACTTTATCAAAGCGAGCATCCATTTTGTCTTCGAGCCTGTCTATCCGCTGAGTAAGTCTGTCTTCGAGCCTGGAAGTAAGTGTCCACATCGCGCCAACCAGCGTTGCCAGGAAAACGACTATGCGGATGTTATCGGCGTTAAAGATTCTGCTAATCATGCCAGACTTCTCCAGTGGTGGTTGCTGGAAAATTATACAGGTCCTCAATTCTTGTCAAGGGCAAACATTAATCTTGCGCGACGGTTCTCGGGCGTGGAACGTCAAATACTCTTAAAAATCGCGATCAGTAACCCAAACCTTACGCCATCTCCGGACGCAGGTAGGGGCAGGTTTGAAACCTGCCCCTACAATTGGGAGTCTGCCTAACCATAATACAATGACCTGGATAAACATTCCGAATGGTACGGCCGAAGTTTGGCGGGAGATCAGGAAGCGGGTGCAAAAGACATGGCGATTGACTATTACGACCTGCTGGGAGTAGAACGAGACGCCAGCGCCGCGGAAATTAGGCGGGCATACCGCGAGGCGGCTAAGCGGTATCATCCGGACCGCAACCGTGGTAACGAAAAGACTGCGGCAGAACTGTTTGTTATCATTCAACGTGCCGCTGATACACTGTTAGATCCGGATCGCCGGACCGATTACGACAGTGTTTCGGCCACGAATTCACCGCCGAGCCCGCGGCCCGAAGCTGAACAACCGCCAACAAAAAAGGGCGCCGATCGGAACCTTTTTTTATGTTTGATTTTTTGTGGCATTTGGGGCTTTTTGACCTGTCTGCTTTCCTGGAGTCTTTGGGAAGGGATAACCTCATTAGATGGTCCTTATTTTGTTAGCGTACTAGCCCTGATTGTGCCCTTATTGAGTTGGGCTTTGTGTATCTTGCTCCTCATTTTTGGTTTCTCGCGTTTGTTTGCAGAAATTAAGTGGAAAAGGAAACAGTCTTGAGCACGATCATTACCTGCAACGTGCGGGACCAGGTCATCCTCATCGACGTTGAATCTGAAGACGATGGCGGGGGCTCGCGCAACCACGAACTCTGGCGTGCGAACTCCTTCAATGAGAAAGAGCCCGATACCCTGGACTGGATCGACGCCTGGTTCCAGCCCGGCGAGACGATTTACGACGTCGGCGCGAATATCGGCCAATACTCCCTGTACGCGGCCCAAAAACTGAACGGTCGCGCCCGAATTCTCGCCTTCGAGCCGGAAGCCCTGAACCACGCCAAGCTGAACAGGAACATTCTGCTCAACGACCTGGGAGAGGTCGTTACCGCCTACCCCCGTCGCTGTATCGGACCGCACGGCCATTCAGCACTTTTATTCGTTCCCTTCGCGCCGGAGAACCGGCAGGGGGCGATGGCGGTGTCGCTGGACGACCTCACCGGGCGATTCGGCCTGCCGTTTCCCGATCACGTGAAAATCGACGTCGACGGCATCGAAGACAGAATTGTCGCCGGCGCATCGCGAACGCTTGAAGACGTCAGATTGAAAACCGTGCTGATCGAAGTCTTCATGTTCGAAGACGTGGCCCGAAAGATCGAAACGGTCTTCTTCGAAAGGGGATTCGGCCTCGCCAACGCCGTTCCGGTCGACTACACCGAGGGTATTGTTCAGAACCTGATCTTCAAGCGAGAGCAAACGTGAAATGAGAAGATACCATGTCCATCTTTGAAAACGACGTACTGCAACGCCGGCAACAGCGAGCTTGCGGGGCCCTGGGAGACAACCCGCCAATCGTGCTCTTCGGCGCCGGAAAACCCGTTCACGTTCCGGGCGGGCAGGACCAGACCTACCCGTTCGTCCCCTACCCCGAATACTACTGGCTTACCGGCTCGCGGCGCTGGGGCGGCGTGCTTGCCTTCGATCCTCGGGAGGGCTGGACCCACTTCGTGCGGCCGGTTTCACAGAACGAACGACTGTGGGAGGGCGGCGGCGAGGCGGTCGAAGGCGAGGACGTCGCCGACCTGCCGGGCTGGTTGGAAAGACGTGGCGGACGCGCCGTGGCGGTCATCGGCGGGGCCGTCGAAAACGCCGAGAGCGACCCCCAGCTCGCCTCGCGCCTTCAATCGTCGCTGGACGGGGTCCGACGCCGGAAGGACGTCGCCGAAATCGAGCTGATGGAGAGGGCGGCCAAAGCGACCGCGGCCGGCCATGCGAGGGCCCGCGACGCCATCCAACCTGGCGTCAGCGAACGCCGCATCCGAATTGAACTCGAAGCAGCAATGTACCGGAACGGCGCAGACGACGTTGCCTTCGACACGATCGTCGGTGCCGGAACCCATGCGGCCGTGCTCCATTTCGAACCCGGCGCCCGGAAGGTAGAGCCGGACGACCTGGTCCTCATCGACGCAGGGGCGTCCATCGCCGGGTACGTGGCCGACGTTACCCGCACCTATCCCGCCGGGGACCGTTTCACGCCCAGGCAGCAGGCCATCTACGATCTCGTTCTTGCCGCCCAACTGAAAGCCATTTCCACCTGTCGGAAAAGCGTGGAATGGCACCAGGTACACCGCGCCGCGGCCGGTGTCATCGCCCTGGGGCTCCGGGACATGGGCATCCTCAATGGAACACCGGACGACCTCCTCGACAGCGGCGCCATTTCTCTCTTCCTGCCGCACGGCGTCGGCCACATGGTCGGCCTTGGCGTCCGTGACGTGGGCGGCCGGGCGGCCGGGCGCGAAGTCAGCGTCTATTGCGGCATCCGGATGCGCCTGGACCTGCCTCTGGAGGAGGACTTCGTGATGACTGTCGAGCCCGGGGTCTATTTCGTGCCCGCGTTGCTCGACGACCCCGATCGTCGCGAACGCTTCGGCGGAGTGGTCGACTGGGACACGCTGGAATCCTGGAGGACCGTCGGCGGCGTCCGTATCGAGGACAACGTGCTCATCACCGCCGCTGATCCCCGTATCCTGACGTCAGGGATACCCAAGTGATCCCAACGGACACCCGGGCGGTCATTTCGCGACGCTGGAAGCCGCGCTGGTGCTGGCGATGGTGATCCGTGAACCGGCTTCAACTCGTGCCGGGCCATCCCGTCGAACCTTCCATGGACGTGAAGACCAGGCCGCTCCACGGGATGCCGATGACGGTGCACCGGCGGGAAGCGGGTAGCGGGGAGACGGGAGAAGACGTCCTTGCCAGATTGGTTCTTCCTTTATGCCTCCGGTGAGAAATGAGACCGCACGGGGCGGACAATCTCTCCCGTCTAACGTCTACCCGTTCTACATGATCTTCATTACAATCCTCAAAGCGGGGCGAGACCGCAACGTCCCGGCCGCAGTCGCATGCCCGGCCGGATGGCCTGGAGTTCCCGGATCGACGAAATCGTGAAATCGGGCATCTCCGCGGCGCGCCGGGAGGTCTGAAACCGCGAAAACCCCTGCAAGACACGCATTGTCAGACAACCCTGAGACTTAGCAGGGCCGACGTCGTTATCGAGCCGGTCGCCAACCATCAATACGCCATCAGGGGCGCACCCCGCCCGAGAAATGGCCGCCTGGAATATCCTCGGATCGGGCTTGGAAAGGCCGAGTTCAGCGGAAGCGAGAACGATAGAAAAGTGGTCCCGAATGCCCCAATCGGAGAGCCGCTTCTCCGTACCTTCGGACTGGTTCGCAATGACGCCAAGCCTGAACTTCGGCGAAAGCGTCTCGAGCATCTCCGGAACTCCGGGGTACAAGACTTCCCGTTCTTTCTCGTATCGACCGGCGCTCCCTGCGGCGCCACGCTGTTCCTCCGTCAGGTCGAGCCGCGCAAGCATGCCGCGAAACGGGCTCGGCGAAAAATCCGTCGCCGCCTGTTCGCACAATTCCATGAGTTCGTCGACTGACTGACGTTTGCCCAATCCGGCCAACCGATCACACACGCCCCTGAGACGCGCCCGGTGCGCCCGGGTTTCGTCCACCAGCGTCCAGCCCAGGTCCAGGAATATCCACTCGATGTTGGTCATGGGGGTGACAGGATGATGAGAAAGCGGCGCGACGGAAGGACTCGAAAGGCGTCAGTGGCGGGCGTTCGGACTCAGTATCCAACTTTAGTACGAATTTAACGTCTTTGAGACGGGATTTGTGCCGTCACGCGCTAACGCCGTACTTTCTCATCCAGTTCGTGAACGTCTGGTAGCTGGGAAGCCCCACGAGCCGGGCGGCTCGCGATTTGTTTCCTCCTGTCTCTTCCAGCGCCCGCGCAAGGTAGTGCCGCGCGACCGAGGCCAGCAGGGATTGGAGGCTAAGGCCATCGCCGAGGGGGCGTTCAAGTATCTTGGCGTCGACCGAACTTACCGCGGGTAGAAGCGCTTCTTTCACGTCTCTAGCATCTATGGCGGGGCCGGGCGTCCAAAGCGCGGCGCGATGCAGGGTATTCAGCAATTCGCGGACATTACCCGGCCATGGGTGGGCCAGGAGGAAATTTCTTGCGCCTGGAGAGAGTCTCTTGTGTTCGAAACCCGGCTGATCGGCATTTTCGTCGTTGACCTGCTCGAGCAATCGGTCCACAAGAAGGTTCAGGTCACCCGTTCGATCCCGGAGAGCAGGCAGCTTCAAATCCGCCACGGCCAGGCGATAGAAGAGATCCTCCCGGAATCTTCCCGTTGCGACCTCTCCCGCCAGGCTCCTATTCGTCGCGGCGATGATCCTCACGTCGACCTCGCGATGGGCCGTCGCGCCGACGGGCAGAACCATTCCATCTTGCAGGATACGAAGAAACTTTACCTGTGAGGACGGGGCAAGTTCGCCGACCTCGTCAAGGAACAGGGTTCCCTTGTTGGCTGCCTCGAAATATCCGATCCTGGCTGCGTCCGCACCCGTGAAGGCACCCTTCTCGTGGCCAAATAGCTCGGATTCCGCCAATTCGGCCGGTATCGCCCCGCAGTTGACCGCCATGAAAGGGTGATCCCGGCGAAGACTCGCCCGATGGATCGCCCTCGCAAGCAGTTCCTTTCCCGTACCGGACTCGCCCTGTATGAGCACAGGCACAGACCGCGGCGCCACACGTCGGGCTCTCGCAATTACGCGCGCCATGGCGTCGCTCTGGTAGATGATATCGGCGAATTCCGGCACCTCGGGTGGAAGTCCGGCGGTCGCCTTCTCAAGACGCTCGTCGGGACCCCTGAGGAGGTTGGGGATAAACTCGGCCGAGATATCAAACGGGACGGAGACCGTACGAACGCCATGTTTTGCTGACGACTCAATCAGCTCAGCGGGAAAACGCGTTTTTGCAAGGAGAATCCAGACGGCCGCCATGGCCGGGGTGCCGGGACTCAGGTGAAAGGTCAGGTCAGCATCATCACCGTGATCGCCAAGCGCCGCCGACACGACCCGAACCGCGGCCTCGTAGATCTCGGCAAACTCAGTCGGTCCGGATAACGGCTCGCGGCGAACCGTTATCTCGGCCCGAGATCGCGATCGTAGCCACTCAAGAAACGTCGCTACCTCGTCCTCAGGATAGTCGCTCAGGAGTACGGCAGCGTCGTACGAATGCGCGTCAAGCGCCTGGGCGACCGGCCCGATGCCCGCGTCCGCCTCATCACCTGGCGCGCGTAGATCCGCATGGCCGATCCAGCTGATCAGAATATTGTTCATGAATAGTCAATATACAAGAAATATTGTTATATCATAATATTTCTTGTTCTTGTGGAGAAGAGTAATTTTGTTCCAACTTCAAGTAGCGTAGCTCTATCCAATCACATTAGAGCACGCGTTGCAAGCAAGCGCGAGTTGTCGAGTGGGAGTTTGCGTGGCAGGCGTCACCGCAACTCCAGATAGAACCCATCAGCGTTACAATTCTTAAGTTTTGCAGTCTATTATAATACCGACGTGCCGGGAACTCCGCTATTCGTGATCGACTTGGATTTTATTCTGGTTTCGTCCCGACAGCGCCGAGGACGTGATTGGGTAGATGTTCGATCTTCGTATCTACCTCTCCAGAAAGGAGATAATCGAGAGGCATATCACCGTGCCCAAACGCCCATAGAAAGAGTTCGGCTCCCAATGCCGAAGGTTGACAAATGATACCGTCGCCAGGGACAGCGCTTGCTAACTCCTGCAGAGATTTTTTGTCACCAAACTGCCATCGGTTTTCAATGAGATTATCCGAAAAAAGGCCATGCCATATGTGCGTCATAATCTGTGGATTACTCCATTCGGCCCGCGTGAATCCCATTGACTCAGTGTAATTTTGGTATGGAAGGTACACCTCCATTTCAGCTCGATTTTCAGATAGACCAAACTGCTTTCCCTTATCGGAGAAGAGGTGCGCAACCGTCGCATAAAGGAGATAGTGCGTTCTGACTTGATACGCCGAAAGTTCATCAACAATCTTGACTAGCCTGGCACCGCGGTCATCACGGCCAACCTCGGTTCTTGAAGAAGCTAATACCCCACCAAAATACTCCAACGCAACGGGATCATCAGCGTATGAGCCTTCATTTACAATTCCCTTTAACACCTTTGGTGGTACCCGACCGGGAGATTCGATCCTATCGCCAAGTTTTCCGGCAGCATTTGAAAAGATGTAACGGACATTCTCAATTCGGCGCTGTGCAAATGACTTCAGTTCGCCGCCCAAATAATCTGCTGTAGGTCCGAGAAGCTTATTGGTAAGATCCTTCCCCAGATAGGCAGCAATTACACTTACGCCGACTGTAGTAATTGGTTCCGACATGAGCGACTCCAGAATATTCACCGCAATGAAATTCTGCAAAGTACAACGCGGAAGATCGGTAGTAATCGTTAATTTGCCACGAATCGAGAATGGCGACTACAATCGTCTCGATACGATTTCGAACGTCCACAAAACCCGTCGGCGCAAGGTATTCCCTTTACTATATCGATGGAGCGCCTCAAGTTCGCTTCGCGCACACTACTGTCATACGACGCTGTGTCATTGAAACATCCCAAGTTTGCGCGAAGACTAAGGTCCTTTGTTGGGTTCTTCGTCTTCGACAGTTGCAGCATCGCTGGGCGCCGCTAGATCCCGCGCAAGGCTCTCGCATAGAGCGATGGCAGAGAGACAAAACGACGCTGCGAACGATGTTGACACGGTGATCCCTTGCCTATGCTGCCCAAAGTCACCAACAGATTGAATGTGGTCTGCGAGCAAATAGGTGGGTTTGGTCACGAAACTTGCAACCGGGACGTTGTCCTCCGTGCCCGTGATGAGACGGAGAATGCTACACTGCTGCCCGCGTCGCTGAGGAAGAACGTCGAACTTTACGCCCACGAACTTCCATTCTTGAGGAATAGACTCGCTGGATGGTAATTCGGCCTCCCAGATCAGATCCAGCGCATGGTTCGCGATGCTCCGAGCCCAAGTCGTGGATTGGGTCGGTTCAGGGTGCAGATCACGGATTGCCTTCTTCACGTAACCTAGAAAAATTGGATCCGACCCAGATACCTGATCAACACGGAGTTGGAGGAGGTCTCGAATGTTGTCATTAAATCGCTTTGCGTCACCAAATAGCCGCTTCAGATTCTCCACTTCGCTCGCTTGCTCTTGCGCATACTGACGCATAAAGCGACACGACGATCTAAGCTTTCTCCCTGACGAAACAGCGAAGCCACGCTGCTTAAGGACCCGCATTCTCCCGTCCGGTATTTCGGATTGTGGAACGTCACGATTGGCGAGTTCTGCCAAGTCGGACCGAATCTCAACGTCGCAACCATCCCATAGAGCGTCCAGTAACCCATGTCTTTCTTCCAAAGTGGTCATTGCAACGTCGTCCACGTGCGGTTTCGAAAGCGACGCCTCTTCGGGGGCTTCCAATAGTAGCCGCTCTGCAAGAGCAGCTGATAACGTCGGGACGCCCCCTGTCCAATTGGCGAATTCCTTTCTGGCTGAGCCGTCAAGCTCGACGCCTCGCGATTCGAATGGCTTGAGGAAACCATCCCAGTCGTGTTCCTCGAAGCAACCGACATGCAGCGGCGTGTCGTAGAATATTTCCCAGAAATCCGACGTCCGGGACTCTTCGGTCTTGCAAAGCTCCCGGAGCCTGCTCCGGCTTCCCGTCACAACGCGGAGGCTGCTCATCTGGCAGAGCGTTCGCAGATTGTCCCATAGGTTTCTCGTTATGCGGCCTTCGGCGAGAAGGCGGTCGAACCCGTCGAGTACGGCTAGAATACGAACTCCGCCGGTTTGCATTTCGCTAAAAACGAGATGTAGAAGATCGTGGAGGTCCTCGCCCTCCAAGTCCAAGTAATCTGCGAATTCAGGCTCTACCTTCTGCAGAACAATTTTGATGTGTTCCGTGAAACGTCGTCGGAACTCATCATCGGTCACCGGTGTGCCATGTCTGAGATCCCAATACAGCGACGTAGAGAAGTGCTCGCTTGGGCGCGCGAATTGCGTGGCAAGGTGATTCAGGAGGACGGACTTTCCAAACAAGGCAGGGCCGATGACGGACACGTGATCGGGGTTCGACTTGCTCAAGTGTCGGCATAACTCTTCAAATAGGCGTTCACGGCCGAGCATTGATGGGACATCAACGCCGAGGACTTGATAGGGAATGTCGCTCATAGCTCATCCTCCGTCTTCTTGGAGCCGAAGCCCCGTCCAAGTCCAGCGCCGTAGCCATCCCCGTCTGAGAATCCGCCACCGTCGCCCTCGCCACGTCCGTAGCCATCGACGATATCCGATTCTCCACGCTCCCGGACCGCCTGCCGGCGCTGATACTCGAAGTCGACGTTGTGTCCTATCCAGTTCGCCATCAAAGGAACCGCAAGCACGTAAGCAGAGCCTCGTGGCGACTCCCGGAGTTCAAGCAGTTCGAGTTCTCGCAGAAACTCGAGATCATCTCCCAGGCTCTCTTCACGCGGGATGGCAACGCCGCTCTCCTCGAGCTTCAGCTCAAGCAGGCTCAGCGTGATGGGATCCGGTCCATCCTCGAGTTTTCGACACAGCGCAAGAATAAAGCGCCTGCGCTCTGTGCGAGCGTAACCCCAGAGCGTGCGAAAGTGTTCGTTGTCCTTCGTCATATCTTCAGCACACGATTCTGCGGCGCCTACGGTCACCGTTCGTTCTTCGGTATGGACGGCACGCTCGAATATCCGGTTGCACAGAGACTGGATCAAAAAGGGTTGTTGCGAACACAGGTCTACCACGCGGTCCCGCGCGTCGGGCACGTACGTGAGCCGCCCCTCCACCGGCCTTGTCACGAGCAGGCGGGCGTCCTCCAGCCGGATTTTGCTCACGGGGATCCGGTGACCGAACCCGAACAGCGCCGACCAGTATTCTTCCCGCAGTCTCTTGAGACGACGCGAGCCGGTCAGTATGGCTGAGAGATCCGGATACGCGTGCAGCATGTAGCGGATGTTCTCGGGTACCTGCGGACTTGTGATCCCCGAGTCGATGCCCTCCTGGAGTTTGTCGAACTCATCCAGCATCAGCAGAAGACGCCGCGGGCTGGCAGCCTCAAGAACCGCCTGTATGTACAGCTCGAAGGCTTCGAATGGTCGCGGCCCGGCAAACGCGGTTGACAACGCCTTCGTGAACGCCACCTTGAAACGCTTGCTCGTGTCCGGGGGATCCATTTCCGGCAAACACACCCGGAGGCCCGCGTCGTCCATCGCCCACCCGACGTCGCGCGCCAGGAGTCTGAAGACCTCGTTGGTTTCCAGTCCGCGTTTGCTCTTGTGGCCCTGGCCGCCCTGGAGGGAGCAGTTCACGACGATCCAGCCCGGAAGCGCGTCGGGATCCTGAAGGTGTTTGAGAATCGACGTCTTTCCCGTCCGGCGGTTGCCTTCCAGAAGAATGACGTTCGCCCGGTCGCTTGTTGAGAATTGGCGCCGGATCCTATCGATGATATCCTGCCGGCCGTAGAACATCTCCTTTCGATCAATGGGGCTGCCCACGATGTACGGGCTTGCTCCGATATCGGGGACTTGGACGGCTTCGGAGGTGGAACGCACGTCTACCGCGAGCGGGAGTTCACCGGACACAGGCCGGCCGTCCATGCGTTCGGCTCGCCATCGGAGCATGAACGGGTAGAGACCGGTTGCGACGTCCGCCGGAATTCGCGCCGTAAAGCTGAACGGTCCATTCTCGGCAAGATAATCGACACGCCCCTCGCCAATCGACGGAAACGTCGACGCCCGGACGTTTCGCAGTGCAAGCGGCGAATGGTTCATTAAACGGACCCGAACCTCGTTTTCCGCCCCCGCTACGACCGCGTCCGGTTCAATGCCCGGCGCCAATGTGACGTCATCCAATATTGCGTCCAACTCGGCCCGAACCAGCCGGGAGATCCTCCTGGTGAACGTTATCGCATGAGCGAATGTCTGCAGCAGGTTCTTTCTGACTGAAGGATCAGCGGAACTGCCCGAACTCCCCCACTCTCGTGTCGCATGTGCACCTGCCAAATGGGCATTTCCTATGCCTAAGATAACCGAATGGACTTTCTCAAGACGGTTCCAGGCTCCGTCTAGGAGCGCCATGCGCCCCGATCCGGGCGGCACGTGGTTCAGACCATGCAGTGACTTCAAGGCTTCCGCGAGATCCTTCAGCCATCTGTTAAATTGACTCACGTCGACAATACACGAGCGAACGACCTGTTTTCGGAGCGACGAGGCGGCGTGAGCAATGCGTTCCAGGAGCTTGACCCGGTCCTCGGCCCGTACCGGTCTCCACAGCCTCCGTAGTTCGGGAGATCCATTCAGCCATGACCCAACCGGGTCTTTGCTGTTTGTGACCAGGATGCGTACGAGCGCGGCAAAGGGATCTTCTCTTTCGTCACCCATCTGCTTTAATAGTTGTTCCTGTATCGAAACCTGCGGCGCCGGTACGCGAAGGTTTTGTAGCGTTCGAGCAGGGAGATGCCGGATCGTTTCGCCTCGGGCGTGACCACGGATCCACTGTTGATATGCATCAGACGCAAGGACGCTCTTCAGATAAACCGGGGAGATTGATTTCCCGGGGCGTATCACGGTGAGACTCCTCGTCGCCACGGCGTCGACAATGCCGCTCTGCTGGGATACGACCGCCAACGTTCCGACGTTGCCGGACGTGGTGATGAGAACGTCGCCCGCGCGCAACCGGTGCTTTGACCGCACTCGCCTGGTACAGTTCTTCGTCAGGAAGAGAGACGGAGATTGTACTCCGTTGCGATTCACGTCCGCTGCGCGCACAAGGCCGGCGAATACCGATGGATCGTTCCGTCGCGAGGTGGTACCAGACTTGTCGTACGATACACCTGTAAAGATATCAGCCACCTCGTTGAGTGGGTGTACCGGGACCCCGGCGTCGCTCCCGAGAACCCGAAGGGAAATTGACAGGATTTTCTCATCGGTTCGCTTTGCAATGAGATCACCGCCCCTGTCGGCGAGTTCTTTGATGGGGGTCTCCCAGAGGTCCTCAATCGGGTGTTTCTGTTGGAGGTCGTCTGGTTCACCGGTCCGGAATTCCGCCGTGATCGCGCGCGCCGCCTCGACGGCCATGTCGCGGCTGAGCTCGTCCTCCGGTCGAACAGACGGCGAATCTTCGATCCGCATGAACCGAACGGCCTCCTTCGCTTTTTCGCGGCGGAAGAGTGCCAGGCTCATTTTAATCCCCGTGACTGGAAGGAAGGCCCCGTCCGGAAGCGACACCACGCCTTCCACACAGTAATCGGTGAGGAGTTCCTTGCGGACCTTCTCGTCGGGACCCGTCCGATAGAGAGCGCCATCAGGAAGCGCGACGACGGCGCGACCGCCCGGGCGAAGCGAAGCCATCGCGTGCTGGAGAAACAGCGTCTCGATGTGCGTTGATGGAACCGGGAAATGGGTTGCGCTCTGCGCCCGCGCGTGTCGGCCCCATGGCGGTACTGCCACGACGCAGTCGAATCCTTCCGAGGACCGCTCTCCGGCCGGGGGCCGATCCAGGGCGTCGCCGAGTTCGAGACCGGGTTGATCCATGCCCGCCAGGACGACGCGCGCAAGCCCGATGACGTGCGCGTACGGACTGATTTCCACCCCGTACACGCTTTGTTGAAGCGACTCGGGCATCCGCGTTGCGTTTTCGAGAAGTCGGCCGGCCACCGTGGCGAGCAGCCCACCGGCCCCGAAGCACGGATCGTAGACGCGCTCTCCCGGACGAGGATCCAGAAGTTCAGCCATCAGCTCAACCACGCGTTTGGGCGTGGTGTGGTCTCCCGGGATCTCGCCCGTTTCAGCGGCGTTTGCCACAAGGGCCCCAAGCGCGTTCCCTGCCGAATGCCTGCCGGTATCGGATTCCAAATCGAAAGGCCTGCCCCACTCCAGAAGTGTCTCGATCACCTCAGGAGATTCCCGGACCAGGTTTTCCACGATGGGCGCAAGCAGCTTCAAGTACTTACCGGGACCTCGATCGGGCGCGTTACGCAACGCAGGCAGAACCCCCCCGCCAAGCGCGTCCACGAGTTCGCCGCCGCGAAGATCGCGCCAGGAAGACCAATGCAGACCGCGAGGTAGGGCAGACGGACAGTCGTGACTCTTGAGAGCGTCCGCGGGTTCCTGTTCGGCATCCTTGCGCTCGGCCCAACGCAGCAGAAACAGGGCGGCCGCAAAGGACGCGATGGCCGACTCGGGCTGACGGTCGCCAGCCTCCTGCCCGGCGATCTCATCGAGGCGGGTCCGGAGTTCGGACACGCGAGATGTGAGTTCAGATTGATTCATCTGTCGACGCCCTCCCTTGCGGTCATTCGGACAACGATCGAGGCCGCGCCAGCTTCCTCGGCAACCCGGCGGGCGACCTGGATCTCTTCCGGAGATCGGACCGCCACCACGAGCTTCCCGTCCGGTTCCTTGAATACGGGAGGCTCGTACGGGGCTGGCTTCGTCTTCTTGCCGGCCGCTGTCCGCGAGGCTGCCTTCGCCCTGGAATCTCTTGCACCGGTCCGCTCGGGCATCTCCGGCCCGCCGCCAGCAGTCCGCATGATTTCCTTCGCCTTCGGGTGCAGATCCGGTGCTCGAACGAGCCTTCGGCACTCAAGCTCGTGAGCGGGTTGCGGCAGTCCATTGATACGCGGGAGATCCGGGGCTGGCGCTTTCAGTACGTGCGCGGACGCGGCAGTTACGGATCCAAGATCTACCGTGAGCCGGGGCTTGACCTCGAGGTCGATCAGATTTCCTCCGTGCCAGACGCGCACGTCTCCGGCCACCTCTCCCAACGCAGGCGCCGGAAGGAGTTCCCACGCCGCCTGACTCGACCATCGTTCGAGGCGGATCCGAAGCTCGTCCGCCCGCTCGCCTTCAAGCCGCAAGCCCAATTCGAAGCCGCCGTCGAGCCCATGCTTCTCCAGATTCGCCGACATGACCAGTCCCCTGCCCGAGTCGGACCACAACGCCTTGGCGTGCAGCCACTTGAAGCCGAGCACCCGGGCGCCCGCCTCCGCGAGCGCGGCGAGGGCGGGCATGGCGCGGAGACGGGTGCGCGCCAGCACCGTGAGCGAAACGCCCTCGCGGGCACGCGCACAGAGACGCTCGACCACCGGATGGCCGGCGTCCCATCCGTAGCTCGAAACGATGAGTTCCCCGGAGGCGCCGTCGATGAGATCGACGGCCTCCTCACGCAGTTGAGTGACTGAAGACGTGGTTGCCAGGACATGCGGGGACGGCGCCGGATGATCGACGCGGCCGAGGGGCTTCACCGCCCGAAAATTTCCAAGTTCCACCATTTCGTGCTCTGCGCCTTCCCATATTGCCCATCGAACGAGCTCTGCAGCTTCTTTCACTTCCTTCGGGGTCAGCTCGACGGCCAACTCCTCGTTCCGCTCCAGCGCTTCGCGAGTGAGGTTCGCCGTCAGCAATAGCCCCGCAGGGCGCTCGTCGGGGTCGACCAGTACCAGCTTGGCGTGGAAGTGCGGCGCCGAACGGATGAGCGCCCAACCGCCAAGGCGACTCAGCACGTCGTTGTGTTCCGCGAGCACACGCCGTTCAAACTCCCCGTCCCCGGGTTCGTCACCAAGACGGGCTTCCGAGGCGAGCATGACGTACACCCGCACGCCCCTCCCGGCGGCTTCGAGGATCGCGGCTTCGACGTCCCGGTCGGCCAGCAGGAAGCTGGAGACGACGACTTTCTTTCTTGCGGAGGCCAGGAGTTTGGCGATTCGATCCTTCAGCTCCCCGCCCTTTCCCGATATATGGACTTCCCTGCCCGTTTCCGGCTGGCGGATTGTCTCCCTCTGGCGGGAACTCCACGTGGGTGGCAGTCGATAGTTGCGCTGGTTAATAATAGATGTGACCTGCTTTGTCCAGTTCTTCATGGTGATCTCCATTACAGTCTCCAATCTTCGGCGGCGGCGAGACGCCAGAACAAAGGATCGGGACGTTCTGGCGTCCCGTTGCAGACCTCGTCGAAAAGTTCCGTTCGAGTTGGGAGTTCTATCTCGTACTGTTCGAAGGGGTCAGCCGCCTCACCGCGCCATGCTGAATAGCGCTCAGAGGTCGCATAGTCCCGGATCCGTGCGCGCAGGCGCCACTTCGCCCACGACTGTGCCTCGGCCTCAGACGGGGCGGTGATCGGTACGTCCGGAACGTTAAGCGGCTCGAACTTTCCGTAGAAGCCCAGGTACGGTGACTCGAATTCCAGGACGCGGGACATGGCCTCCCGCTCGGGGTCGTTGGTGTCGTCGAAGCTCACGCACAGCACCTGCCGTTTTTCGTCCCACTGCTCCAATAGACCCCCGTTTTCGAGCAACGTGCGCCATACCCGGTCGGGCGACGTGGATGGCGCCTCCAGTTCGGTCGCGACCTTCTTCCCTTCCAGGATTCCGGTGAGCTGCAATCGCCCGTCGCCGAAGTTCCAGCGGAGACGAAGGAATCCATTGGCGTCAACTGCCTCGGCTTTGTCCTCAAGGTCATCAACGCGAATCACGGCGCCGCGTCCGGCGGCCGGCTTGATGGGCGTCCCCTCGACGTTTCGTATCCAAGTCGGTAGTGCGTCGTGTCGGCGCTCTTCCGTGCGCTGCCGCTTGTTGCGGAGCTCGTCGTGCGCGGTGGGCTCCTTCCACGGTTCGATTCGCAAGATGGGCGACGGCAGCAGAGGGTCGACACTCGCCCAGATCGTCCAGGTTCCGCACTCGGGAACGAGCACCTTTTCAGTGTCGATGGCCGTCTCCCCGGCTTCGGTGAGTTCGAAAGCGCGACCGCGCTTCTCGAGAAGCTTGTAGGCGACTCCAATATCCAGGAGCCGCTCAGCGACGACGCGCCGCGACCGGGACTCGAAGAGCAGATGCTCGGCCACGTCGCGCGCGCCCGTTCCGCCGTTCTCGCGAATCCGCAGGAGGACGGGCATGAGTTCGGGCCGTTTCTCAGCTTTGGCGACCTGCCCGACGACGCGCCAGCACCTGACTTCCACGGGTCGTTCCAGAATGATGTTCCTGTTCATTGTTGCCTCCGGTTGATGTCCTTCCCCCACCGTTTGCTCTCAGCCAATGCCTTCAGCAAGGTACCCCTTGCCCGACGCATCGCCTGCCGGTCGCCAATGACGACGCGCTGATAGCGCGCTCTGGTCAGGGCGACGTTCAGGCGGTTCGGGCTCTCCAGGAAGCTCGTCGGGTGGGGCCGGGCGAAACTGATCAGCACGACGTCGGCCTCGTGCCCCTGGAAGCGGTCAACGGTGCACAGCTCGATGCGGAGGTAGGGCCGTTCCTTCTGACCCCGTGTAAAGTGGCGCATTGCGTGGCGCTGCCCGGTCCATTTATGGAGATAGCCCCGCACCTTCCGTTCCTGTCCCCGGTAGAAGGTCAGGACGGCCGCCTCCCAGGTACGGTCGTCATTCAGCGGGTTCGCACGCGCCCACGCATCGAAGTGGCGGAGTTCTTTTACAACCGATCGAGCCTCCCTTTGGTTGCAGTTGAGGCGCCGGTCGAAGGCGCCACGAACGTCGCGCCAGACGGCATGGTAGGCGTAGCGGGGGTAGCTCCACGCGCGTTCGTCCTTCATCGATTCCGGGGTTTGGAGCGCCTTGCCGCCGTAGACGTGTTTATGGGATAACGCCGCAATCTCGGGATGCATGCGGTGCTGCGTGCTCAGGAGCACGTGACGCGGATCGAGCACGAAATCCGGCAGACCGTCCGACAGCGCGCTTCCGGTGCGCTGGTTCCCGTTGCGCTCGAACCCACGATGAAGCGATTCGAGAACGGACGGAAGGGCGACGCGGCGTACGCGATCGATCTCCAGCCAGACCTCTTCCGGATCTGCGCCGGTCTCAGCGTTGGGGAGTAACTCTTTCACTTCCTGACGCAGGCGTTCCGCGGTGGTGGTCCGGTTGTCACTCGAATCGTCCGAATCCTCTGCGAAACGCTGCTCGTACAACCTCGCGAGGCGCCAACCGACTTCGGACGCCCACTCCGGCGCCTCTTCGCCGTCTTGTCCGGCAAGGCGAAGCCACGCATCCGCGCGACGATGCGCGACGTGCAGAGTGTTCTCCGGCCCGCGCACCATCGCGAGGTCAAGCGGCAGTTCGTCCACCCTCCGCTCCAGCGCGGTAGCTGTACCGATAGCGACGTCCGCGGTCGAGAGCCCGTGGTCATCGAGGTCCGCGTCGGCAAGCGTTACGTCCCGAGCGGCGCACTGCTCGCGGTACCCCTGGCGGGTACGTTCGTCCTCTGCGACGACGGCGGCGGTGCGCCGTTTATGGCGGCTGGGACGCCCCGCGTTGAAGGCGTCAATGCAGGCGTCCCGGATCCCGGGGTCGCGAAGACACGTCTCAATGTTCACCGCCATCGCCTCGTCATCGACGTACGGGGAGAGTTGCTTCGGGTCGCCGACGATGATCCAGCGCTTCGCCAGCAACGCGGGGACCAGGAATTCCTGGAATGGCGTCTTGGAGGCTTCGTCGACGATGAGCACGTCGAAGGTGGTGCTGGCGTGGCCGCCCGACTTGCCCCGGTGCTGTTTAATGTCCGGATGCTGGAGGATCCCGATTGTGGTCCCGCACACGAGGTTGGCGGCGTCCAGAACCATGCGCTCGATAACCGAGGGGCCCGGGCGCAAGGCTTCAAGAAAGGCTTCCTGCGACGGCGTGAGAGACCTTCGCCCCTGAAGCTCCCGGAGCAGGCGCTCCCTCTCGGTTCGAACGAAACGGTCGAACTGCCATGGGCGCGCCTTCTCGGAGACGTTCCGCCGGTCGCCGATGCGGACCGGGATCACCAGGTCGCGGTGTGGGTTGGACTCGTCCATCAGGCGCTCCAGCACGTTGTCGACCGCGACATGCGTCGACGCCGAGAGAAGCACCCGCTTCCCGCGCTTCGCAAGCTGGAGCACCAGTTCGCCGATCGCCGTCGTCTTTCCCGAACCGGGCGGCCCTTCGAGAAACGCGAAATCCGGCGTTCCGAGGGCCTGCTCAACGAATTCGCGTTGCTCGCCGGTTCCGGGACGACTCTGGTCCGTCAGCACCATCCAGTCCGGGTCATCAATGCACTCCGCATCGACAATCGGCCATAAAGCGCTGTCGCGATCTTCGAAGAGCCGCAGCAAAGGGCGGTGAAAGGACGAAGGGGTGTTCTGAAGCGCCTGTAGAGCATCGATCTGGCACTTGATTTGCCACGTGTTGGGCCGGAGCAGGAGCTCGGTCAGGTCCGGAACTCGCTCGAGCAACAGTTGGTTGGTATTGGGGTCCCGGTCGATTACCGCAATCTTGTGCTGCGGACCGAAGCCCAGTCGGTCGTTACGACGGGCATCCGGCCCTTCGGTTTCGGCGGAGGGCTCGGCCTCGTAGACCTCCTTCACGTTTTCGTCCAGGAAGGTCCGAAATGTGGCCTCCGGCTCATCGCGACGGCCCGGCGGCTCGGTCAGCTCGATCCAAGTTCCATCGGTCTCTGCCCGCCCGGCGCCGTTGCCGCCGTTGGCCGGCGGTTCGCCGGGGCGCCACGCGAGCCGTTTCACGGCAGCGTCGCTGTTCAGGTATTCCCGAGTCCGCCTCAGGAATTCGTAGAATATCCGGAGCCCATAGAAGGTGTTCTTCATCAGGACGTCCGGGCGGTGAACCCCGAGGTTCCAGTAGTGCAGTAGCGCCATCTTCTTCTTACGTCCTTTCCTTTGCTATTGAGATTATGAGACGTCAATCAGCCCATCGGCCGCCGGTTACGCCGACGACCTTGCGGGCGCAGCCCTCGGAAGTCTCGATTCCGGTACGTGGTCAGGACGTCTCCTTCTGAACTGCATACGACGTGAATTCCCTCGAAGTCAGCCAATTCGATGCCTTTACGCAGGAACCTCGTGACTTCCTTGCGGCCGATGACGTAGATTTTCGCGCCGCGCACGTAGACCACACGACCATATTTTATCACCGTCGAAAGGGCAGTTTCGGAAATCCTCCGGGCCATCATCCGCATACGGGCATGGGTCGTGATGACATGGCTCCGGCGCTTGTCTGCACAATCGTAGCTCATCAGTTCGCTCCTTTCGTCGGCGGTCAATTCCGCTTGACTCCGGATCTGATCAGGCCACTTCCGTGCCAACGTGACTCGATCCGTTCCCGGCAAGCTCAATCTTCATTCCTGCTGATTGCTCCATCCAAATTGCATATAACTTTATGGTGGCATTTGGGGGAAGCGCAAACCGCGTGCCAATTTTCGCTGAACCCCGTCCTTCCCGGCCAGTCTTCATGTTCCCATGGCTCGATACCACGATCAAGCGATCATGGGGAAATTCTATAATACGTTGTCTTTAATCAATTTAAGCAATAATCTCCCAGGTCCTCCTTTCAATGTCGAAGACCGGATCGGCGGGGCGGACACAAGGATCCGACCGGACGATCCACCTGATCGATGTCCTTGTCAAGGACCACAAGTATACAATATATTTTGTGTAATTATAAGAATTATTGTGGTTCGCGGAGTAATGGAGGAATTCCGGGTCGGAAGGGATTTTGCACACATTGCTGCCCGGATTTTGGTCTCGCTCTATCTGACCGAAAGCCGCCAGTGTATTGAATGTGGCGAGGCTCTCCCCCGCTTTTTCGCGCTCGACAAATATGACATCCTCATGAAGAAAAGGTTTCGGTAAACGTCCGGCGCGCGCCGAAAATCTCCGATATCTCCATCCACAAGAGATTGAACAACCTTGCGGTCTGGTTCCGCCAATCTGACGCAACTGCAAACCGATTCCCGTACGCTGACCGTCGGTTGACAGGATGGAATGACTGCGGTTTCTGAGGAAGGAAGAAGGAAAAAGGGAAAACGAAAAAGGAGGAAGGAAGAAGTGGGGTTGGTAAACACACACTGCCGGGCGGTTCGGGAACCGCCCCTACAAGAAAAGGCCCCGCCAGGGCGACCACAAGGGTCGCCCGTTCAGACAGATCGGCGGCAACGTCGAAATCAACTCTTCACAATATGCGTCCGCCCCGCCACATTGCTGCAGCCATTCGCTGGCATTCACCCTCTCCCTGATAATCTCCGTCAATTTGGCAGTAGAAGGTGCGCCAAATTCGAAAGATGCGCCGGCGCCGACAATTACGATCGCGCGATTTCCAATCTTCTTTTTCATAGCGCAAGGGAACACCAGTCTATTTATCTGTCCGAAGTGTATAAGATCAAGTTTCTGTTTATAAAATTCTCAGATTACATGCCATTGGTACATCTACGTGACAAGATCAAACGGCAAGTCTGCAATATCTCGGAGACGATTGCCGATAATCATCGTATCCAAAGAATCCTGGACGGCTTCGTTTCGACTCTCTTTGGTGACCTTCACAAGTTCATTAAGGCAGAAGTGGTAGACACAATCGATATCGCCGGTTCCCAATGCGAGAGACGCGATTCGGGTTGGCATTGGTTCGGCCGTCACCACGGCGATATGGGGGGTGTGCCCTTTACGGTTACGTATCAGGTTCAAGCCTTCCGTTCGGGCATTCTGCGACCGATCACTTCGAAGAGTCAATTTGCACGAAATGCTCGCGTGCAGTATTGGAGACGCTTCTTCCTGATTTGTCCGACGTAGCGGCGTCAAGTACGGGATGCCACCCTCGTGTACGATTACCCAATGCTTGTTTATCGCCTCGTCTGCAACAGGTGTGCGCGCAACGATGACCTCGGGCTTGACGACATAATCACCAAGGGCCGTCTGAGCCACCTTATTGGCTTGGATCAGTTCATTCAGGGTAGCCAAATGTCGGTATTGCACGAATTCCGATATATCGCCGTGCACAGAATAAATCCAATCCGCTGGACGAAGATGTTCGAGGACTTTCATGGTTGATTTAATGAATTCCCGTACTGCCGCTTCAAACTTGCTCCCGGCGGTTTGACCGCTTATTCTGGTGCTCCCAAGCGAATAGCCAAATTCCTCAATGATCCCGCGCGCCAACGAACAACTGAGATTGCTGCTGGTGTCGGCAATGCTCGGGGTTCGATCTCTTTTCAAGAATATCGCTCCAGAACAGACTTGCCGTTGAAATTGCTCGCGCAGTTTTGCGATTTCAGCCATCAGATTCAGCCTTTATTGGGTTTGATGTAGCCAATAACATATTCCTGGTGCATACGCTGTTGAATTTGTGACGATTTATCGAGCGTGGCGCTCGCAGGGAGCATGCGCCGATTCCTGTCTAGTTTTCTGATCCCGATCGCAGGAACGTCGAATCCGATTGACCGGCCAATATCGGCCAGACAGTCAGCCGTCTCCGTATCTCGACCGCGCATTATGGAACTTCCAACAACGACGATGGCCGCCTTGCCGGGCCGAAGGACGCGATGCATCTCGCGAAGAACTCTGGTCATCTCCGAGTAGTATCGGTGCAGTACTCTACCCTTCTTCGCATCGCGTTTGGCGACGTCATTGACAACGCCAAGTGTATGGGAGGGAAGGGTCTCCAACACCAAACCAGTAGTTGCCTCACCTCCGATAGTCTGACTGCGCCTGTGGCCAAGATCTTTCACCGAGAAGCCCATCCACACCAGCGAGAATTTGTGGGCGCGCATATAGTCAATCGCATTCGACGCATATGGCGGTGAGGTGACAATTAGATTGACACAATTGTCGCATAGAGGTAATCTTTGCGCGTCACCGTGCTCGATGACAGGCTGTTGAAGATCACGGTCCAGTTCTGGAAGTTGGGCTAAATTTCTCCTGAACCGCTGGTGAAATTCTCCAAATGGCGACCGCAATTGCTTGGATATGAATCGGAGTCGAGGACGCTGCTGATCCAGTTGCTCCTTACCACAGAGGAGTTCGCCCTTCGTATCGTACACCACCTTCGCTCGATGCGGACGGGTGTGTGCCAGGTCCAGCGCGAGCGAGACACCGCCTGACTTTGTGATGATGATCGCGGAAAAAACGACTTCGAAGAACGCAGCGAGGGCTTCGACAGAACTTGACCGGATGTCAGATCCTGACGGGATCCGACGAATCTCCGACATCAGCGAGGCCAGATCCCTCTGAGTGGCACGGTCAAACCAATAATCGACAAATCTGGACGTATTTGCGTCCCAGTCTCGATGACAGGCCTTTCTTTGACGCTCACGTCGATCATCCGAAAATAACGCTACTCTGTTGAGGATAGCATTACCCACTCGAATGACTTCGCGATGATCAACCGACGTCGACTTTGACTTCGCGATCAGTACCGCCAGCGGGTCCGTGTCGAATCCTACAGGCTTCCGGTTCGCCAGGAGTGCTTCGACAAGCGTCGTGCCGGAACCCATCATGGGATCGAGCACCGCATCTCCGGGTTCCGTCAGGGCATTGATGAATTTCCGAGGCAGTTGCGGCGGAAACTTGGCCGGAAATGCATGAAATTGGTGAGACGCATAGTTGCTGTTATCCGAATGGAAATCGAGATCCTCCGCCAGCAGCGCAATGAGTTTCTCGCGGGTCGTTCCGTCTATGTTTCCACGCGTTTCGGAAAATATGGAAAGCTGTGAGGCCTGCATATCCTGAGTCTTTTCAATCGTTCAGAAACGGTCCCATGAAAGAATATCTGCCGCAACGGTTCGGACCGACCGATAGTTCGATACAGCTGGTGGAGTTACGTACGCACGACTAATATAGTGATATTTTGTTCACTATGCAAGATGGCGTCGTACCTTTCATGTGATAGTCTGTTACAGACCTTCCGGTCGGATCCGGCCGATCCGGTTCATCTGAACATCGATCATAGGCAGACGATATACAGTATTTCTTGTGGTTTCACAAGAAATCCCATTCCAGGCGGGAGTGTGATGGTATTCCGTCCGACAGTTGACAGCCGGATGCGACTGCAATATACTGTTGCGTTTGCGTTTCTCAAGCCATTTCCCGGAGCACGCTATGGTAGGGGTTCTCGTCTTTCTCGCGCTGATATCAACCGCTGAAGGCAACCCGTCGATGTCCGCCAGGCACGTGGCGACCGTCGTTTCCGTCTACGACGGCGACACCATCACGGTTGACGTGGTCCTCTGGCCTGGCCTGACCTGGCGCGGAAAGGTACGGGTGCGAGGCGTGGATACGCCGGAGATTCAGACGAAGAGCAAGAAGGAAAAAAGGCGGGCGCTGCTGGCACGTGATTTTGTGCGGCAACGGATCGGAAAGACCGTTTATCTGGAAAACGTGAAACTGGGCAACTTCGCGGGGCGGGTGGTGGCGACCGTCCGGCTTCAGGACGGATCAGACCTCGCGAAGGTGTTGATCCGTGCGGGGCACGGAAAGGCGTACAAGCGGAGACGATAAAAAAAGGAAGAAGGAAAAACGAAGAAGGAAGAAGGAAAAACGAAGAACGAAGACTTCTCGGTAACTCTTCCTTCTTACTTCCCGTTTTCAATGAGCCCGGCGCGTGGTTTTTACTTGAGAGAGATGATGTCGCGCTGTGACGGGGTGAGGCGGTCCGCGAAGCCGGGACTGAACCGCAGATGCTGCCCGCCCCAATCGGGCATATAGCCGATGCTGTAACAATAGTAGAGCGAGCGGCGCGGGCGGCCGGACACGTTCACCGTGGACCCGTGGGTGAGCGCTTCGGTAAACAGGATGGCATCGCCGGCGCGCGCCGGAACCGGCTGTAAGGGAGGATTCTCGTCCGGGTGGCCTCCCCAGGGTCTCGCGAAATTGCTCTTGTGCGCGCCCGGGATCACCGCGAAGCAGCCGTCTTTGGGCCCGCAGTCGATCATCGGGAAGACCGCCTTGGTCAGCGTGGAGACCATCTGTCCGTTGCGGCAGTGGTACTGGCATTTCGGAAGGATCGGCGTGCCGTGCATGTGCATCCCGGTATAGCCCCCGCCCCAGCGATAGATCGTGTAGGTGTGGTTCAGACGAAAGGGCCCGCCGGTGACGCATTCGACGGCGTCCAGCATTTCGGGAAGTTCCATGAGCGGCAGAAATACGTCGTCGCCCTCGATGACGTTCGAAATATACAGGTTTTCCGGGCTGCGTACCTGGCCCAGGACCAGCGGCGGCGGGTATTCCGCCGGGTCCATCGCCTCGAACCGGTCCAGCGCGGCGTTGCAAGCCGCCACCCTTTCCGGCGGGACGACCTGCTCCAGAACAATGTAACCCTGCAGGTCGAACAGGTATTTCTGCTCCTGAGTCATTTCGCCTCCATATTCACCGATTCAATCCACGTACAAATGGGGAATCCGATGTCCAATCCGAACGTTCAACCGCTCGCGCAGGATTTCGTCATTGCCGCGCGCGTGCCCGATCCAGTGCGGTATTTCTTCCACGACCCCGACCTCACGCGCCTGGACGACGGCACGCTGCTGCTGGCCGCGCCGCAGTGGCGCCGCCCGGGCTGGGATTACTCCCGCCGTCTGCGACTCCTGCGTAGCGACGACGGTGGTCGAACGTGGGAAGAACTGCCCGGGCTGCCCTATGAAGAGGCCACCCCCTTCGTGCTGGACGGGCGACTCCTCATGTTCGTCCAGGAAAAATGCCACAAGGACTTCCTCATTGTGGCCAGCGACGACAAGGGCGAAAGCTGGACCGACCCCGTAACCGTGATTAAAGGGCCCATCTGGAATATCTCCACGTCCCGTGTCCTGCGCCCCGAGGCGCTCTACTGGGCAATGGACTTCGACCTGCCCAACCAGGGGCATGGGGGAAAGACGATGCTCCGAGTGGACCGGAGCATGTCGCCCCTTGACCCGGGAGCATGGACGCTCTCCAACATCGTGCGGCAGCCGGAGATCCCGGCCGCGATGACCCGCAATCTCTTTCCCGACGGCAATCGCCCCCAGCTTGCCGGCGGCTGGAGAGACCCTCTGGTCTGGCTGGAACCGAATACCGTTGAGGTCAGCGGCCGCATCCGCGCCTTCTGCCGCTGCGTTTTCGACGAATACGCGGCCGCCCACGTCGCCGCGGTATTCGACTACGATCCGGAGGCGCATCAACTGAGTTTCACGCAGTTCGCGGCCTGGCCGGGCGCGCAGTGCAAGTTCTACGTCATCCACGATCACACGGAATCCATGTACTGGATGCTGAGCAACCTCATCACCAACTCCCAGGACCTTCTGGGTTGGGGCGAACGGATGCGCGAGTCCGGATATCACGGAGGACCGGGCAACGAACGGCGCTGGCTCTACCTGCACTACAGTATCGACTGCCTGAACTGGTTCCCCGCGGGCTGCGTGGCGCGTTGGCCGGACAACGTCTACCGGAGCTTCATGTATCCCAGCGCGGTCGTGGACGGAGACGATTTCGTTGTGCTATCGCGCACCAGTCGGGATTCGGGCGACCAGCACGACGCCGACCTCTGCACCATCCATCGCATTCAAAACTACCGCAGCCTGGCCATGGACCTCCACGCGGGCGGACTTTAACCGAACGGGTTCAGGTGTTCGCGAGGATCTCGAGATACGCCTTCACCGTGTTCGCCAGCCCCATCTCCAGCGCCTCGCCGATCAGCGCGTGGCCGATGGAGACCTCCAGCACACCCGGGATTGAACAGAACCTGCCCAGGTTCTCCAGGTTCAGATCGTGCCCGGCGTTGACGCCAAGCCCCGCCTCCTGAGCGACGGCCGCCGCCTTTGCATAGCCCTCGAAAACCCCGTCCAGATTCTCGTTCTCCCGGAATGCCGTCGCATAGGGCTCCGTGTACAGCTCGATCCGGTCGGCGCCGACCATCGCGGCCCTCGGGATCTCATCCGAGCCGTAATCCATAAACAGGCTCACCCGGCTGCCCAGCGCCTTCAATTCCTGAATGACGGGCTTCAGACGGTCGCCGTCCTTCGACAGATTCCAGCCGTGGTCCGACGTGAACGCGTCCGGCGAATCCGGCACCAGCGTACATTGGGTGGGTCGGACCGCACGCACGACGTCGAGATACCCCGCCTCGAAGGGATTCCCCTCGATATTGAACTCCACGTCCGTGACGAGCGCGTTCAGCTCGTACACGTCCGAGGGCCGGATATGCCTCTCATCGGGCCGGGGATGGACCGTGATCCCGTACGCCCCGGCATCGATACAGATCCGTGCGGCCCGGGTCACGCTCGGGATGCCGATGGTCCGCGTGTTCCGGAGCAGCGCCACCTTGTTCACGTTCACGCTGAGTCGGGTCATCACAATCGCCTTTCATTGATGCCGGTGAGACGTCAGGTCCGGCAGACAACACAGGGGCTCCAACTCATCGAAATATAGCGTCTGCGAATACTCGTCACAAGAGGCAATCTTCGGCTCCTATCGGATACGGACAAACCGGCGGAGCCAGAAGATTCGCCGGACGGAGCCAGGTTCTCCGGTGGGCAATTTCCTTGCGGGATGCAAATCCGCCGCGTTATATTTGGTCTGAAGCTCCAGGTATGGCGAATCAAAGGCAGCACGTCCCTTTTGGATTACCCTGTCCACGGCTATGTCGAATCCGCAGCTTGTCGTTATCGGAGGACCCAATGGCGCCGGCAAAAGCACGGCCGCGCCGCACCTGTTGCGAGACACTCTGGACGTGGCCGAATTTGTAAACGCCGACGCCATTGCGTCAGGGCTTTCAGAATTTCACCCGGAGTCGGCCGCTCTTCAGGCGGGCAGGGTCATGTTGCGCCGCCTACGCCAGCTGGCATCGGACCGAACGGACTTTGCTTTTGAGTCGACGCTCGCGAGCCGCAGCCTGGCCCTCTGGATCCGCCACCTGAAATTCGACGGATACGTCTTCCGCCTGGCTTTTTTGTGGCTGCCCGGTCCGGAAGTGGCCTTTGCACGCGTGGCAGCGCGGGTTCGCGCAGGAGGACACAACGTTCCGGAATCGACAATCCGGCGACGGTACTACTCCGGGCTTGGTAACTTTTTCAAACTGTATCGTCCCATTGCGGATGATTGGCGTTTCTACGATAATACCGAAATCTCGGGACCCCGTTTGATCGCATTGGGAAGAAGCACTGCAGCTATCGAAGTTCGCAACGTCAATCTATGGACGCACATTGAGGAAGGCATATAGGGCCGTGCGAAGGTCATCCGGAAAAGACATCGACGAAATCTTCAGAGAAGGCACACCGATAGACAAAGCCTTGAAGGATGCCGTTCGAGAAGCGATCATACATCATAAGCGCAACGGGAATTCGGTCGTAACCTGGCGAGACGGAAAAGTCGTGTGGATCCCTGCCGATCAGATCGAAGTGGACGTGGATGCCGGCGAGGAATCCGTCGGATGAATCCAGCCAACCTCCTCTTCATCCTCTCCGACCAGCACGCGCGGGACATCACGGGCTGCTACGGCCACCCCGTGGTCCGGACGCCGAACATCGACAGCCTCGCCCAACGCGGGACCCGCTTCACCAGCGCCTATACGAACTGTCCCATCTGCGTGCCGGCCCGCGCCTCCCTGGCCACCGGGCGATACGTCCATCAGACTGGAAACTGGGACAACGCCTTCGCGTACGACGGCAGCGTACCGAGTTGGGGGCGCCGTCTCAGGGAGCAGGGATTCCAGGTCGACTCCATCGGGAAACTGCACTTTCGCGCGGCGGATGACGACAATGGTTTTTCACGGGAAATCGATCCGCTGCACGTGGTGGACGGCGTGGGCGACGTCCTGAGCTGCATTCGGGAACAGCCGCCTTTCCGCAACAAACGTGGCGCTATCCTCAACGCCGGTCCCGGAGACTCGACCTATCTGCAGTACGACGTTTCGAACGCCGACCGCGCGTGCGCCTGGCTGGCAGAGCATCGCGACGACGACAGGCCCTGGGTCCTGTTCCTCTCGTTTGTCTGTCCCCACCCGCCCTACGTCGCGCCGCCGGATCTCTTCGAGTCCTATTCGCCCGATCGGCTTCCCCTGCCCCCCAGTGGCATCCCGACGACTGGCCCGCCCACCCGGCCATCCGGCGCTTCAGACGGTTCTTCCACTACGACCGGCCTTTTTCCGAATCCGTATTGCGCAATCTCACCGCTGCCTATTACGGCGCCTGTACTCACCTGGACCGCCAGATCGGTCGCGTATTGAACACGCTCGACGAACAGGACCTTGCCGACACCACGCGTGTCCTTTACACCTCGGACCACGGGGAATCCCTGGGCGCGCGAGGCCTGTTCGGCAAGTTCACGATGTACGAAGAAGCCGCATCAATCCCGCTCATCCTCGCCGGCCCGGACGTCCCGCGGGGCCGCGTCGTGGACACGCCGGTATCCCTGGTGGATTGCTTCCCCACCGTTCTGGAATGCGCCGGCGCCGCGCCCGGTCCACAGCGTCTTCCCGGACGGTCGCTGTGGCAGATCGCACAAAGCGACGACGCGGACCGGACCGTTTTCAGCGAGTACCACGCCGTTGGCTCGCGCAACGCCATTTATATGCTTCGCGACCGGACCTGGAAATACGTACACTACGTGGAAGATCCGCCGCAACTCTTCAACCTCGAAGAGGACCCGATGGAAACGACGGACCTCTCGGGATCTACGGAGCATCAATCCACACTGGTGTCGTTCGAGCGGCGGCTGCGCGAACTTCTGAATCCCGAAACCACGGATGCGCGCGCCAAGGCGGACCAGCTGGCGAAAATCGCGTCTTTCGGCGGCGCAGAAGCCGTTCGAAGCCGGGGCGCATTCGACAACTCGCCGGTGCCTGGCGAAGCGCCGGCTTTCCGGGTCCACTGAACGGCGGGCGCGATACGAGCGGCAACCCATCTCTTCAACTTTCAGTTTTCCGAGGGGAGTCCCTACCGTGACCGACGAAGAAAAATTCTGCTTCGATCTCGAGGGCTATCTGGTGGTCCGGAACGTCCTTGACGACGGCGACCTGACACGGCTCAACGCTCGTGCGGAACGGGCCGTGCCGGATTGGGGCGACTCCGGCATCAGCACCGCCGGTCGGGTTTCTCAATGGGGTCCGGCTTTTCAGGCGCTGATGGACCACGATACGATCGTGCCTTATCTGGTCGAATTGCTGAGCCCTAAATTCCGCATCGACCACGATTACTGCATCTTCATGAAAAGAGGAGCGACGCGCGGCGGCCTGCACGGCGGCGAGACGGACACCGAGGCGGACCACTGGTACACATATCGGGACGGCGTGATGCGCAACGGACTGACCGTGGTCACCTACTTTCTTTCACCTGCAAGGGCCGGTGACGGCGGATTCGCCTGCATCCCCGGAAGCCATAAATCCAACTTCGTTAACCGGCTGCCCCGGGACGTGCGGCGCTTCGAACGCGACGCCCATTACGTGGTACAGCCCGAAGTGGACGCCGGTGACGCCCTCATTTTTACAGAGGCGCTCATCCACGGCACGAAGCCCTGGACGGCCGACCACGATCGGCGCGCCCTGCTCTACAAGTACAGTCCCGGGCACTCGGCCTGGTCACAGGGATATTACAACCCCGAGGAGTACGCGGACCTGACGGAGCAACAGCGACGCCTGATGGCGCCACCCTCCGTTGGACGACGCCCGGATACGGTTGGATTGGCGAACGATTAGCCCCGGTCGCGCCCGTTTCCACCGTCTGTTTCCGGCAGGGAACGGGCGTTAGTATCCGGGAGACACCACGTTTCGCGCAACGACCCCGGACCGGCCATTCTTCAGGATTAGTGGAATCGATAGGAGACCCTGCAATGCCCGCGCTCGATCCCTGTCCGCTATTCATCAACGGGGAATGGGTCGCGCCCTCCGGGACGGCAACCGAACCGGTCTTCAATCCCTCGGAAGGCACGATCATTTCCGCAACGCCCATGTGCGGCGCCGATGAAGTAGACCGCGCCGTCAGCGCCGCGAGTGCCGCGTTTCCGGCCTGGGCCGAAACCCCCGCCGTCGATCGCGCCCGCCTCATGTTTCGCTTCAAGGAACTCCTGGAAAAACACTTCGAGGAACTTTCACGGATCGTCACCCGCGAACACGGCAAGACCCTCGACGAGTCCCGGGGGTCCGTCCGGCGCGGGATCGAAGTCGTGGAATTCGCCTGCGGGGCGCCCTCCCTGTTGATGGGCGAGGCCCTGGAAAACATCGCGCCCGATATCGACTGCGACACGATCCGGCAGCCGCTCGGCGTATGCGCGGGCATCACCCCGTTCAACTTCCCGATTATGGTGCCGCTGTGGACCCTGCCCGTCGCGCTCGCGTGCGGAAATACGTTCGTACTCAAACCCTCCGAGAAGGTGCCGCTCAGCGCGATTCGAATGGTGGAACTCCTCGAAGAGGCGGGTCTTCCCCAGGGCGTTCTCAACCTGGTCCATGGCGGCCGTGACGCCGCGGATGCCCTGCTGCATCACCCGGACGTGCGCACCGTGTCCTTTGTCGGTTCCACGCCCGTGGCCCGATACATTTACGAGACGGCCACGCGAAACGGCAAGCGGGTGCAGTCCGCGGGAGGCGCAAAGAACTATATGGTCGTCCTTCCCGACGCCGAACCGGATGCCACGATAGACGCGGTGATGGGATCCGCGTACGGGTGCGCCGGCGAGAGGTGCATGGCGGGCAGCGTGCTCGTATGCGCGCACGATGCGGCAGAGCGGTTTCTGCCCAGGCTGAACGACGCGGCGCGCAATTTGCGCGTGGGCCCTACCGACAGGGACGCCGACGCGGAGATGGGGCCGCTGGTTACCGCCCAACACCTCGAAAGCGTACGAGGCGCCATCCGGACCGGCGTTTCCGAGGGCGCCGATCTGATCGTAGACGGGCGCGACGTGGTCGTGGACGAGTGTCCCGGCGGTTTCTATCTGGGGCCGACCGTCTTCGACCACGTACAGCCCGGGATGCGGATTGCCCGGGAGGAAATCTTCGGCCCGGTGCTGTCGGTGATGCGCACGGACGACCTGGATGCCGCCGTCGAGACCTGCAATAACAGCGGTTACGGCAATGCCGCCGTGCTCTTTACCGGGAGCGGAGGCGCCGCGCGAACGTTCCGTCACCGCGTCAACGCCGGCATGGTGGGCATCAATACCGGCGTTCCGGCGCCGATGGCCTTCTTTCCCTTCTCCGGCTGGAACAACTCCTTCTTCGGCGATTTGCACGTCCAGGGTCACGAAGGCGTCTCCTTCTTTACCCGTCAGAAAGTCACCATCAGCCGCTGGGGATGAATCTTGAACAAACGCCTTCGGAAAATCATCCGCGACGTCCTCTCTCTGCCCACGGCGCCTTTTTACGAAGACGCTGTTGCGGCATATATCCGGACCTTCGCCACGCGCTGGCCATCGATTCGCCCTTCGGAGAAACAAGAAACCCTATGAAGAAACGCTTTTCCGCCTCTTTCGAATCCAGGGAGAAACGCCTGCTCGCATAGCTGAAGTCTCTACCCGCAGACAGCCTGACCGCGGTCCTTAGAATCCATGCAATCCTACCTGCACACCCTGCGCCTGTTCAACCGCGACGTCCGGCTGCATCTCGCCGCAACGATCCTCTTCGGCTTCAGCCTCTTCGGGGGCATTACCTCCCTTCTGCTCAACCTGTACCTGCTTCGTCTGGGATACGGACCCACCTTTGTCGGGTGGGTAAACGCCACGGGCGCGTTCTCCTTCGCAGTCTGCAGCCTGCCGGCCGGATTCATGGGGGCCCGCTGGGACCCGCGTGTTGTCATGATCGCGGGAATCGGCATCGCCATTGTCGGCAATGGCCTTCTTTCTCAGGCCGAACTCGTCTCTCCCGGGGCCAGGGACGTATTCATTCTGGCCACCAACGCGCTGGGATTGCTGGGTGTGGCCCTCTACATCGTCAACGGCGCCCCGTACCTGATGGGCGTTAGCGGAGCGCGGGAACGAAACCACGTTTTCTCCATGCAGGGCGCCCTCTTTCCGCTGGCCGGTTTTTTCGGAAGCTTCGTCGGGGGCATCCTCCCCGGCCGGATCGCCTGGTTGCTGAACCTCGCACCCTACAACCCGGCGCCTTTCCGTTACACACTTCTCGTCGCTTCGGCCCTGCTCATTCCGGCTCTGTTCCTCCTCGTCGCCATGCAGAAACCTCAGATCCGGCAGCCGCGTGAAAGCGCGGATGCATCCGATGCGCCGTTTCCGCTTGGGCTCATCGCTCTGATCGCCCTCAGTTCCCTTCTGCACGTCGCCGGAGAGGGCGCCGTACGTACCTTCTTCAACGTCTACCTGGACGCCGGGCTGCGCGTACCCACCTCCCTGATCGGCACGATCATGGCCACCGGGCAACTACTCGCCGTGCCGGCCGCACTGATGCTGCCGTTCTTCACAAGACGCTTCGGCAATCAGCCGACAGTTGTACTGGCCGCCCTCTGCACCCCCATGATGCTGATTCCAATGGCCTTAATCCCGCACTGGGTTCCGGCAGGATTCTGCTTCATGAACATTGTGGCTCTGGCCGCCATCCGCCGCCCGGCGTTCGTCGTTTACAACCAGGAGATCGTGTCCCCGCGCTGGCGCGCAACCATGTCCGGCGCCTCCTCGATGATGGCGGGCATCGGCTATTCCGTGGTCGCGATGGGCGGCGGCTACATCATTTCCACCGCCGGGTATCGCGCGCTCTTCCTGACCAGCGCGGCATTTACCGCGCTCGGCACGCTTGTCTTCTGGGTTTATTTCCGTACCCCCCGGGGCGAATTTGCCCGGCAGCCATCAAAGAATCCATCCTGAAGGAGACCCTTCATGCAATTTCGAACCCTCGGTAAGACCGGGCTGCGCATTTCCGAAATCGGATACGGCGCGGCGCAGATCGGCAACGTCAGCCTGCCCGAAGACCGCGTTGAGAAGGTTCTCAACGCCGTTCTGGACGCCGGTATCAACTTCATCGACACGGCCGCCATGTACGGCGTGAGCGAGGAACGGATCGGGAGGACGATCTCCCACAGACGGGACGAGTACATCGTAGCCACGAAATGCGGCGATTACGTGGGGGAAACCGACGGTCAATATCACATCGTGAGGGACTACAGCCGGGAGGGCATCCTGCGCACGATCGACGAGAGTCGAAAGAAGCTGAACATGGACGTGATCGATATCGTCCAGTTTCACGGGTTGCCGGACCCGGACGACGACGATGAGGCGGCTTTCGAGGCCCTTCTGGACGCCAGGGAAAGAGGTTGGACGCGCTTTGTGGGCGTGTCGGCAGACGGACCGTCGGCCGCGGCGGCGGCGCGGCGCTGGCCTCTGGATACGCAGGAATTCACCTACAACGTCCTCTACCAGGAATCCGCACGGGATCTCATGCCGACGTTGAAGGCGCAACGGATGGGCGCCATCATCAAGCGGCCCATATCCAATGCCGTGTGGCAGCTGAGCGAACGTCCCCAGGGCGACTATATGGGCGGACCCTGGGACCGGGCGCAATCCATACCCCTGGCCGACCTGGCAGGCGAGATGCCCATCCTCGAATTCGTCCTGCGTTTCACGCTTTCGCATCCGGACGTCTGCACCGCCATCATCGGCTCCACCAATCCCGACCATATCCGCGCCAACGTCGACGTCTCCGACGGACGCCGACTGCCCGACGCCGTCGTGCGGGAAGCCAGGGCGGCGTTTCAACGACAATTCGGCGCGTAACGGGACGAGACCTGCCCCTGAAGGCGGTGAGACGGGAGAGGGTAGACGGTAGATGAAGGCATTTTCAGCAGTGTTTCCGCATAGACCATGCCTGCTAATTTACCGTTATCGTAACCACCAAAAGAACCATAGGGCACTCATATCCTCTCCCGTCTCACCGCCTTCTCCTGACCACTGACCACTGATCACTGGCCACTGCTTTTCCGGCCTCCCAGACCTCCCCTCTTCCCCCCTTCCCGGGGGAAGGAGGGAACTGTCAACGCTTGATATACGCCCGGTTCTGCTCCCCCTCTCCCCCTGGGAGAGGGGGTTGGGGGGTGAGGGTCTCCCCCGTGGGAGAGGGGGCCTGTCTGCGCAAGTTATCTGAATATGAGACAATACGCAATTTAAATTTCGCAATATAAAACACGATGCCGCAGGCTTCCGTCGCCACGTCGAGAATGACGTCAGAAACTGCAAAACATGCGAAAAAACGAAAAATCCGTGGCTGAAATCAGTTGCCACAATAGGCCTGCATGCAGGGCCCGTCTGCCGTTCCGACGGGACAAACAGGAACAGACAAGCGCCCTTGCCTTGCTGACTTTTCCTCATGGGGGTCGTGACCCGTGACCTCTTCGACGGGCGGTCTCTCCGCGCCGAAATGATCACGTTTTCATTGACACGGGGTTATTTTTTCATTGACAACTAAGCATTCGAAATGTATTATAGGGCGGGCGATAATTATAGTAATAAAACATTTATTATATATACGTAATATTCGACTGGTTTGCGAATCGGCTCGTGCAGGTAGCGACCGCCGCGCAGCGCGCAGGAACAATCAGGGATCCGTAGCCTACGCACCAGGGAGGGTAATCTCGTGGATAAATCCCACATTCTGGCACACAGTAACGAGAACGGGCAACCCACGTGCGTCTATCGCTGCGGTAAGGGCGGCGTCCACGTCTTTTACGGATACGTAAACATCGGCATGCCGCCGGAGCACTTTCGTCGGTTTACGGATGCGGTGATTGACGTACTGAATCGCATCACGGACGGCGATTGGGACGGCTACGTGACCCTCCACTATGGCACGACCTCGCTCATTCTGCCTCAGGAGGAGTTCATCCCGTTCGCCGTTACGATTCGCGTGGCCGCCGAAGCCCTCGAGGTCTCTGAGGCGGGCGACAAGACGAGGCGCCGCAGACCTGAGGCCCTTCCGGACCCCTTCTGCGACCACATCTTTCAGCCGTACGATGGAGACCGATTGAACTGAAACGTCAGAAGTCAGTGGACAAACCCTCGGGCGAAGCCGGACCCGCACCGGAAAAATGTGACGCGCTTCGATGACGTTTGAGGAAATTCCGGTTGACACATAAGTCATCGAAGTGTATTATCTTAATTTCATAAATTTTATATATATAACAGATGACATTCTTACAAAATGACCGACGGATATGCTTAATGTTTGCCCGGTATGCAAATTATCCGGGGTGTTCATCCAGGCCATTTGCTACGTCAGCAGTCTTGCGCTCCCCTCGCGTGGTTCTGTACGGTTCACCAATGTCTAAGTTCGGACGGATCATATTGATTCTGTTGGGGCTTATCCTCACGATAGTCCCATTGGCGCGGGCTGGATTCGATGACGGCGGCGGCAGTCGCTCCACTGCCCCGCGCATTGTATCCGTCGGCGGATCGCTGACTGAAATCGTCTATGCCCTGGGCGCGTCTGACGCGCTCGTGGGAACGGACACGTCCAGCGGGTATCCGGAAGCGGCTACCCGGCTGCCCCAGGTGGGTTATCAACGGCGGCTCTCTGCCGAGGGAGTGCTGTCGCTCAACCCGACGCTGGTGCTGGCCACCGCCGACGCCGGCCCGCCCGCCGCGATGGAGCAGATCCGCTCTGCCGGAGTGCCGGTATTGACGGCGCCGAGCGCACGAACGCCCGAAGGAATCAAGGAGAAGATCCGCACGGTGGCCCAGGCGCTCGGACGCGAGGAAAGGGGAGAGGAATTGACGCGGGTCCTGGACGCGGACCTGCTCCTGGCGAAGGCTTTTGTGGCCGGCGCCAACAAGAAACCGAGGGTTCTCTTCATCTATGCCCGCGGCCAGGGCACAATGATGGTGTCGGGATCCGGCACGTCGGCGCACACGATGATTCAACTCTCCGGAGCGGAGAATGCGGTTAGCGGATATGACAATTACAAGCCGCTTACCGCCGAGGCTGTGGTGGCCGCCGAGCCCGACGTGATTCTCATGCTTTCGTCGGGTCTCGCAAGCCTTGGCGGCGTGGACGGCCTCCTGAAAGCGCCCGGGGTCGCGCTTACCCCGGCCGGCATGAATCGCCGGATCGTGGCGATGGACGGACTCTATCTGCTCGGATTCGGCCCGCGCACGGGAAAGGCGGTGCTGGAACTGGCTCGAGAATTCCATTCGGAGACGTGTGTTTCCAGGGAACAATAACGTGGGCGCCACCGGCGAGCTTTCGTCCGGTCCGATACCTGAGCCGTCGGAAGCGGGCATCGATGCAGACCGCCCGGACCGGCGCAAGAAACGCGCGGTTGTGGTTCTTTCGGGGTTGGGCGTGTTGCTGGCCGGGATGACCGTAGCCTCTGTCGGCGTGGGAGCGGTCGCAGTATCTCCAGGGCAAATCCTGGCTATGTTCGGCGAACGGGTCGGCGTATGGATGCCCTGGACGTTCCAGCCTCAACAGGAGGCGGTTGTCACGGCAATACGTCTTCCGCGTGTGCTGCTGAACGTGCTGGTCGGCGCCGGGCTGTCGGTTTCCGGGGCAGCGATGCAGGGACTCTTCCGCAATCCCCTCGCGGACCCGGGCCTGGTGGGCGTGTCCAGCGGCGGCGCTCTGGCAGCGGTCTCCGTGATCGTGCTTGGCGCCACGGTGCTGGAGGGTCTCACGTCCGCGCTCGGGATGTTTACGCTTCCCCTTGCGGCATTCGCCGGCAGCGTTGTGACCACCGTGATCGTGTACAGGCTTTCCAGCGCGCGGGGACGTACCATCGTGGCCACGATGCTGCTGGCCGGCATCGCCGTCAATGCGCTGACGGGTTCCGTAACCGGCCTGCTGACTTTCGCGGCGACGGACGAGCAGCTTCGAAATATCACCTTCTGGAGCCTGGGCAACATGGGCGCGGCCACCTGGACGTCCGTCGCTTCCGTGACCCCTTTCATCCTGATCGCCGTCAGCCTTCTTGTCCGGTACGCCAGGCCGTTGAACGCATTTCTGCTGGGAGAGGCCGAAGCGGGACATCTCGGCGTGCCGGTTCAGCGTATGAAACGTGAGATTGTGACCCTGACCGCGCTCGCGGTGGGCGCGTCGGTTGCCGTTACCGGCATCATCGGGTTCGTGGGGCTGGTGGTACCCCACCTGCTTCGCCTCACCGTGGGCCCGGACCACCGCTACCTGATGCCCGGCGCCGCGTTGCTCGGCGCGTCCCTCCTGATGGGGGCCGACCTCGCCGCCCGCACCGTCGTATTGCCGGCTGAACTGCCTATCGGAATTGTGACGGCCATCGTCGGAGCGCCTTTCTTTCTCTATCTGCTGCTGCGAAGCAAGCAGACGATGCAACTGCTATGATCGAAGCGGAAGAGGTCTCAGTACACATCGGCCGAAAGGCCCTGCTGAATCGCGTCAGCATCCAGGTCCGGCCGGGTGAAATCGTTGCCGTCGTGGGTCCCAACGGATCGGGGAAGACCACGCTCTTCAGGGTGTTGTGCGGCGACCTGTCGCCGTCGACCGGCGCGGTGTGGCTCGAAGGCTGGCGCCTGGACGATTGGGCCTCGGCCGAACAGGCTCGCAAGCGCGGGGTGCTCCCGCAGTCCGCCACCCTGGATTTCCCTTTTACGGTTCTCGAGGTCGCGGTGATGGGTCGGATGCCGCACCTGGAGGGCTCGGAGGGATCCACAGACTACGCAATTGCGCGCGCCAGTCTGGGCCTGGCGGGGGTTGGCAATCTGGAAGACAGGACGTACACGACGCTTTCGGGAGGCGAACGGCAGCGCGTGCAGTTCGCGCGGGTTCTCACACAGATCGGCGAGCATCAGTCTGAAGGCCGGCGATACCTTCTGCTGGATGAACCCACCTCAAATCTGGATCTCGCGCACCAGCACCGGATTCTGTCCACGGCACGCGGTTTCGCCCTCGAGTCGACCGGCGTACTGGCCGTGCTTCACGATCTGAATCTGGCCGCTCAATACGCGGACCGCGTCCTCGTATTGAAAGAAGGGGAAGAACTCACTTCCGGTGAACCGTCGGTGGTATTTACGGAGGGCGTCATCGAACGGGCCTTCGACGTGCGGGTGCGGGTGATTCCCCATCCCGCTATGGAGTGCCCGCTCATTGTCCCGCTGCCCGAGGCTTCCGAAAAACCGGGAACCGCCCCCACGGTCGGTGGCCTGATGTCCGGTGTCGAACCCGGAAAAGCGTACGGTCACTGACGCGACCGGCCGGCTTCCGTTTCGAGAGTCCCCGGACGAACCCGGTGACAGGATGGAGAAAACCAATGTCAAACGCGAATTCCACGGGCAATCGTCGTCAGTCCGGGCGATCGGTAGCGGTCGACAAACGGGGAGGGTGTCTTGCAAACCGCCGTTTCCTGAAGGGTTTGAATTGGTCCGGATGCTTCGTGTTCCTGATCTGCTTCTGCAACGCCGGCATGGCGAACGACGCTTCGGGTCGTATTGAGGGCGTGGTGCAAACCACAGGCGGGACGCCGCTGGCCGATGTCAACGTCTCCGTTTCAGATAAGCGATGGGGAGCGGTGAGTTCCGCCACCGGGCGCTTTTCTCTGATCGGTGTTTCCGGAGGCGAACGTACCGTTGTCGCGAGTCTGGTCGGTTACACGAGTACCCGCCTGCAGGTCGACGTTGCGGCGAACGCCGTCACCAGGATTCGTATTGTATTGACGCCGGAGACAACGGCGCTCCCCACAATCGTCGTCACCGGCACCAGATCGGCGCAGCGCATTGAAGACACACCCATCCAGACGCAGGTCATCACCAAACGTGAAATTGACGGCACTGGCGTGGTGGACCTGGGAAGTCTCCTGGCGGAACAGACCGGGATTTCCGTGATCTCGGACCACGGCGCCGGCGTACAGATGCAGGGGTTCGATCCTGATTATACGCTCATTCTGGTCGACGGCGAACCCGTTATCGGGCGTACGGCGGGGACACTCGACCTGGACCGGTTCCTGGTGAGCAATCTCGAGCAGATCGAGATTGTCAAGGGTTCCACGTCCTCTCTTTACGGAAGCGAGGCCCTGGCAGGCGTGATCAACCTGATTACGCGCCTGCCGGAAAAACCGTTCTCCGCGTCCATTCGACCCCGCTACGGCACCTTCGGCGCCCTGAATCTTAGCGGCGAACTGGAGTCTCGACAAGATGAAATCGGGATCTCACTTTTCGTGGATCGAAGCCGCAGCAGCGGATTCGATCACACGCCGGAGACGGTCTCGCCTACGGCGCCCGAAACCGTCGCCTACACGGTCAGTCCCAAAGTGGTCTACCAGCCGAACGATCGGGTGACGCTTTCGCTGTCCGCAAGGGCATTCCGGGAACGCCAGAACAGTCCGGAAGAGATCAGTTCGCGTAGCGGGACCGTGCCCATTCACCGGGACGCGCGCCTGACGGACTGGAATATCAACCCGAGGCTCGTCTTCCGATGGACGCCCGGTCTTCGGATCGCCGGAAAGCTCTATACTGCCCGATATCAGACCAGAAGCGAACGCACCCGCAGCGATAACGGCGAGGCGTACGACCTGGCGACCTTCGACCAGAACTACCACAAAGCCGAATTGCAGGCCCATTCGCTGATCGGCAACGCCAGTATCGTTACTCTCGGCGTGGGCGCGGTGTGGGAATCGGTCGAGGCGGACCGCATCACCGGCGGGCGTCAGTCCTCGCGCAGCGCATTTGCCTTTCTCCAGGAAGAATGGTTGCCGGCGGCGTGGCTCGACGTTGTCGTCAGCGCGCGCATCGACGCACACAGCGACTACGCGACCCGCGTGAGCCCGAAGGCCGCGTTGCTTATCAAGCCCCTGCCCTGGTTACGTCTTCGCGGATCCTTAGGAAGCGGCTTCAAGGCGCCCACGTTTCAGCAGCTGTACCTGGACTTCACCAATCCAACGGTCGGATATTCCGTACTCGGCTCCGCCTACGTCCGCGAGGGAATGGCTCTGATGCAGGACGAGGGCCGGATTGCCGCCGTGCTGCAGGACGTCGAGACGCTGGAGCAGATTCGCGCCGAAAGTGCGGTTTCTTACAACACGGGCATCGAGATCGCGCCCGGAGGACGTGCATCCGCCAGGGTCAACGTCTTCCACAACAACGTGCAGGATCTCATCGAGGCTTCGCCGATCGCACGCAGGAAGAGCGGCCAGAGCGTGTATACGTATTTCAACCTGAGCCGCGTCTTTACCCGAGGTATCGAAAGCGAAGTCAAGATACGCATTTCCGAAGAGGCCGGACTGTCGGCGGGTTACCAGTACCTGATTACGGGAGACAGGGACGTGCTGGACAGGCTGGAAGACGGCAAAGTCGTGACCGTGGATTCGGAGACCAACAAACTTCGCCGCGTCGAGACCCCGGAATACGGCGGCCTCTTCAATCGCTCGACCCACACCGCCACGCTGCGCCTTTTCTATCGGAACGAGGGGACCGGCCTGGGCGGCAGCCTGCGCGGGGTATACCGGGGTCGATACGGTTACCGGGATCGCAACCTGACCAACGTCCTTGACGCGCCGGAAGAGTACGCGCCGGGCTACGGCCTCTGGCACGTATCGCTATCCCAGCGGATAGAGGATTTCGCCGCAACGATTCGGCTGGGTGTGCGGAACGTCTTCGACGAAAAACGGCTGGACTATGTTCCCTCGCTGCCCGGCCGGATGCTTTACGCGGATCTGACAAGGGACTTCTGAGCAAGCCCGGGCCATTTCAGAGAGGACGCCGTATAGACCTGACGCGTGATGTGCCGCAGACGTCGAACCGTCCGTGCTTTCAGCCGGAAATTCAGCCGAATCCTCGAACTTCATTGAAACGCGAACAACGTCAACCCTTTATGTATCGGGAGGTCTATGAAGCGATTTCACATATGGTGCGTCATTCTGTTGCTCACGCTGCCCGTGAACGCAGCGGGCGAGGACGACGGGTCGGAACCCCGAATGAAAATCACGGGATACGGCGAACTCATTTATTCCCATTTCGATTACGGCCCCGACCAGAAGAGCAGCCCGGCGGGTTCGCCGCCTGACAGCCGCGCGACCATCGACGTCACGCGTCTCGCTCTCGAACTGGAAACCCGCCTGCTTCACGGCGTCGAGCTGGAAGCTGAACTCGAAATCGAACACGGCGGCACCGGGGGCGCCCTCGAAATCGAATACGAGGAATTCGGCGAATACGAAACCGAAGTGGAAAAAGGCGGCGAAGTCATCCTCGAGGAACTCTACATCCAACGCGAGTTCAGCGACGCCTTCAACGTCCGCCTCGGCCACTTCTACGTTGCCGTGGGTCTTACCACGGAGCAATACCATCCCACGGACTTTTTCGGAACCCGCCGTCCTGAGTCGGAAACCTCGGTGATCCCCGCGATATGGCACGAAACCGGCATCGAGGTCAACGGCCGCATGAATCGTCTGAGCTACCAGATTCAACTCGTCAACGGCCTGGACGCAACGGGTTTCAGTTCTCAGAACTGGATTGTGGGGGGCCATCAGACGCGCTTCGAGGAAGTCCGCGCGTCGAACATGGCGCTTGCGGGTCGGTTGGACTACCGCGTCGCCGACGGTCTCACGCTTGGCGTATCGGGCTATCGCGGCGACAGCGCCGACAACCGTCCAAAGCCCGATATGAAAGGCGTGGACGCCACTGTGTCCATCTTCGACGTCCACGCCGTGCTGCGGTACAATCGTTTTCGCGCGCAGGGGATGTACCTGTATGGAAGTCTGCAGAACGCGGATATCGTAAGCGAGCGCAACCGTTCGTTGTCGAATAATCTGGACGTGTTGCGCACGCCCGTCGCCAGCGGCGCCTTTGCGTCTTACGTCGAAGTCGGTTGCGACGTTCTGCCCACGTTTTCTTCACGTCGGCAAGATCAGCTCTACGTGTTCCTGCGATTGGACAGTTACGACACGATGGCGAGTGTGCCGGAGGGTTTCTTCGACAATCCTCGCTTCAAACGCAGCGTCTATACGCTCGGACTCAACTACATCATGGACAACGCGGTGGTTCTCAAGGGCGACTATGCGATGCGCCGCCTGGGCGCCTCGAGATTCAACGGTGAAAACACCGCCAGTTTCGCGTTCGGTTTTCAATTCTGAATTCATAAGGAGGAAACACCCATGAGAAACCTAAAAGTACTCTTCAGTCTCTTGTTTGCCATTTCGCTCGCCGCGTGCGGCGACAACGACGAAAACCCCGTGGCGCCCGACCCGGAACCGGACCCGCGGTTCGATTTCTCACCCATTCTAAGCGACTTTGCCGATAAAACCGTAATTCCGATCTACAAGGACCTCTCCGACAAGGCTTCTGAGCTCCTCGTCGCCGTACGCAATCTCAAGGAGAATCCATCGCCCGCCACCTTGTCGACCGCTCGGGCGGCGTGGGTGGCCTCGCGCCAGCCATGGGAACGAAGCGAGGCGTTTCTGTTCGGTCCGGTCGACTTCAAGGGATACGATCCGGCGCTGGATTCCTGGCCCGTCAACCGAGCGGACCTGGAGGCCGTGCTGTCGGGCAGCGATCCCTTGACCAAAACTTCCGTCAATAACCTCGAGAACACACTCAAGGGATTTCATACCATTGAATTCCTGCTATATGACGTGGGCGGCAGCAAGACCGTAAGGAATTTCACTCCGCGACAATACGACTATCTGATCGCGGCGACGGAATTGCTCGATGAAGCAGCCACTGCGATGCATACGGACTGGAGTGGATCGGGCGGCAACTTCCGCGATCAGGTCGTCAATGCGGGCGCGGGCAGCAACACCTACACCACGCGGAAAGCAGCAATTCAGGAAATGATCAACGGTATGGTCGGCATTGCCGACGAAGTTGGAAACGGCAAGATTGCCGACCCCTTCAACGAACAGGACACGCGCCTGGTCGAATCGCAGTTCAGCTTCAATTCTCTCCTCGATTTCCAGAACAACATCCGCGGGATCTGGCATGTGTACACCGGCGGGTACAACGTTCAGGCAGTCGGCCTCGACTTTTTCGTCAAGACGAAAAACGCGTCTCTCGACCAGCGTCTGCAAAATGAAATCAAGACGGCCATCGAGGAAATCGGCAAGATCTCCTTCCCCTTCCGGGACGCTCTGGCCACCGATGGGGCGCAGATCACGGCTGCACAGCAGGCCATCGCCAAGGTACAGGCGACCCTTGAAGGCGACGTGTTGCCCCTCGTCAACGCAGAGCCATAGAAGAGACCGCGAGGCTGCCGGAGAGTCGACAGGGCAGGCTGGCAAAGATGCCCTGTCGACGCGGTGTGCATGTCTCTCCACCTGTTCGAATGAAAATCAAGATCTCCAACTCGTGAAACTTCCCTCCAACATTCGGTGTGCCATTGTCGTCTTGCTGCTCGTTTCGGCATGTGGCAGTGAAGAGACGATTTCTCCCGTTCCCGACGAAACCAGACCCCTGTCCGGCGGGCAGGCGACGGTTTTCGACGCATCCAGTCAGGCTTTTGAAATGCCCATCCCGACGCTTTCGGCTAACGAACTGGACAGGTTTCTTGCGGGCGACGCCACCTTCGAACAGGTCTTTGTCACACCGCCTGCCGAAGTGAACCCGGGCGCCGGTCCCGTGTTCAGCCACACCTCGTGCGTGGGATGTCATCTGCGAGACGGGCGAGGGCGAGGCGCATTCGGCGCAGAGCCGCCCTTCGTCGGATCCATGCTTATGCGCGTCAGTCTTCCCGGATTGTCTCCGCATGGCGGCCCCGCGCCCGTTCCCGGTTTCGGCGTACAACTCGGTGACCGCGCGAACTACGGTGTTCAGCCCGAGGCGCGGGTCCAGGTCAGCTTTTACGAAACCGTTGAAAGATTGGCCGACGGCGAAGAGGTCACCATGAAGCATCCCGTCTTCGATATCGTTGAGCCCTATCGGCCGTTGCCCGCAGGAGTTCTGCTGTCGGCGCGTATGGCGCCGCCCGTATTCGGACGCGGACTGCTGGAAGCGATATCCGAGTCTGACATACTCGCACTCTCGGATCCCGCGGATGCCGACGGAGACGGGATTTCCGGGCGGCCCAATTACGTGCACAATTTCCGAACCGGTCGGACGGAACTCGGGCGCTTCGGCCTGAAAGCCAACAATCCGGACATTCTGCAGCAGGTCGCAAGCGCGTACAACGAGGACATGGGGGTTACCAGCCCGTACTTTCCCAGGGAATCCGTATGGGGTCAGCCTCAGCACGACGGCCGCGACGACGATCCGGAAATAACGCAGGAGACATTGGACGTAACGACGTTTTATATCCAGACGCTTGCCGTACCCGCACGGCGCAACTGGGACGACCCTCAGGTCATTCGCGGAGAAATCCTCTTTGAATCGACGGGTTGCGCGGGCTGCCATACCACCACGTTCCGGACGGGGAGCCATGAAATTCCGTCACTATCCGGCCAGGTCATCCATCCCTATACCGATCTGCTGCTGCACGACATGGGCGAAGCGCTTGCGGACAATCGTCCGGACTTCGAAGCCACGGGGCGCGAGTGGAAAACGCCCGCGCTGTGGGGCCTTGGGCTCACGGAAACCGTCAACGGCTCGCCTCCGGGGTTCCTTCACGACGGCAGGGCGGCAACCCTGCTCGAAGCCATTATGTTCCACGGTGGTGAAGCGGAGCGGTCGCGTGAAGCCGTACGCAGACTTTCCACGGAGAACCGGGAGGCGTTGCTCTCCTTCTTACGATCGCTGTAGCACGCCAGACTGGCGCGATGGAAATCGGCTGGACGATGCATCCTCGGCACCCTGCCGGACGCTATGCGCCGGGTTGATCGGAAGATTCCGATCGACTTCCACATACCCACGATGGGAGGATGAAATGTGCATGCGACGTCTGTTGTCCGCCTGTTTTGTCGTCGTTGCAGCCGTACCGCTTTTTGCGCAGATGTCTATCGACCCCGATTTCGACGATAGCGGCACGGTCGACTTTAGCGATTTTGTCATGTTCGCCCGTGCGTTCGGGACTACGGACCCCCGGTTCGATCTTGACGACAGCGGCGAAGTCGACTTCCAGGACTTTGTCCTTTTCGCGCGAGCATTCGGCGGCGCAGCCGACGTCGTCACCAACCCTATAGAGACCTTGACCGAGGTCATTGTCCGAGACCTCCCGGCCGACCCGGACAGACAGGACCTCTTCACCTATTACAGCCTGCGGGACAGCGCCATTGTCTCACGGGCCGATTCCAATTCCACGAAGTGGGACCTCGCGTTCAAATCGACGACGGTCCTGATCAACGGCGGCAACAGCGGGCCGGGCGAGGGCGGGGCAATCGTGCTGACGGAAACCGAATACGATGCGCTGACGATGGCGCCCGACTCGGAATACCTTGTTGACCAGGAGGGCCAACCGGCCATTGGACGCGCCTGGTACACGTATACCGGCCCGCCCAACCATCACATCCTGATCAATCCGGGCGTGGTGCTGGTTGTTCGCACGGCCGACGGACGATACGCAAAGCTCAGATTCACGAGTTATTATGAAGGCGGCGAGGCGGTTCCTTCGTCGCCGGAGGCGCGCGGGCGCTTCCTGAATTTCACCTACACGTTCCAGCCCGACGGCTCGCGGTCGTTTGAGGGACCGTCCCGAGAGATTATGACGCTCACCGAGGTCATGGCCCGCGACGTCGCGGCCGACACGGGAAACGTGGGCGCCTTCACGTTCTACAGCTTGCGGGACAGCGCCATTGTCTCACGGGCTGATTCCAATTCCACGAAATGGGATCTCGCGTTCAGATCCACAACCGTGCTGACCAACAGCGGCGCCAGCGGGCCGGGAGAGGGCGGCGCGATCGTGCTGACGGCGACGGACTACGACACCCTGTCGACGGCCCCGGACGTGGAGTATATGGTTGATCAGGAGGGTCAACCCGCGATTTCAAGAGCGTGGTATACGTACACGGGGCCTCCCAGCCACCAGATCCTGATGAATCCGGGCGTCGTGCTGGTGATTCGCACGGCGGACGGACGATACGCCAAGCTCAAGTTCACGAGTTATTATCAGGGCGGCGAGGCCGTACCTTCTTCCCTGGACTCAAGATCGCGCTTCTATCATTTCACGTATACGTTCCAACCGGACGGATCGCGCTCGTTTCGTTGAATGACAAGACACACAGGAGGCCCGACATGATTGCTGTTGCCAATCGCATCTACATCACTCCGGAGTACGCCGAACGGTTCGAAGATCGGTTTCGCAACCGCGCGCATCTCGTGGACGGCATGCCCGGATTCATCTCCAACAAGGTATTGAGACCCACGAAGAGCGACCAGCCTTACGTGGTCCTGACTTTCTGGGAATCCCGGGAGGATTTCAAGAACTGGGTGAATTCGGAGGAATTCCAGAAGGGCCATGCCAGATCCGGAACGTTGCCGAAAAAAGCGTTCTCGGACTCCAGCCACCTGGAGATTCACGAGGTCTTTCTGGACACCGAACGGGAAGTCGCGGAAGCGGTTTCGTGAAGAGTTACGGGCGCGAATTGAACGAAGGTCGATAGGCGACCCGTCACCCAGCGCACGCACGTGGATGATTCCTGCAAGACAGACAAGGGGTTACGAGCCATGGCTCGTAACCCCTTGTCTATTGTGGTCGGGGAGGCGGGATTCGAACCCGCGACCCCCTGCTCCGTGTGCCATTGAATCGGCTGATCGACGTAAGCTATTTCGTTATTCGGCGTATGTCCTCAAGTCAGTCGTTGCGTTCACCATTGGGATTGAACCTTATCTTGACTAATGTTGGCGTCGCTGGTCAGAATGTCGTCAGGATAATACCGATGTATCACCCCAGAACAATCCCTCCACAAAGCCCTTCGCTTCAATGCGTATATCTCCACGGGATTTCCAAACATATCAGACTGCCGTACTGAACGCGTCGTGGGATTCCTACCCCAAATCTGTGGGCCAAAGGGAAACGCTTCCGGATTAACCACAGTAGATTACAGGGTTTGTTGACTTGGGGGCACTCGTTACCTACATTCGATCTGAATTTCCACCGAATCAATAGATCTGACTTCGAAATCGATATGGGCCTCGCTGGCTACGATTGGAGGCAGGCTATGGAAATTAAGGTAACGAAATCATATCTTGACATGGCTCGCTGCTTCCAGGGCGCCGAAGTTTGTCGTGGTTCCGAAGTGGTGTCGGAGAATTCGGTATTTGATGAGGAATTCGCCAGGGTGAGTTGCGTATACATCTATAATTATTCGGCAATTACGGCATTCGTTAGTGAGCAACTATACGCGATCTGGAAGAAACCAGGCAACAGACTAAGGGAGGAATTCTCCAGTTTCGGAAATTTCAATGATCTAATGCGGTCGGAATTCCGAGACATAAAACGCGCACTAAAGAAGCTCGCACGACTAAATGACATCACACCTTTTCACGAAGCAAATCCCAAAGTATGGCAAGAATTGAATAAGTTCCTCCGAGAATACCGCAACTATTTCGCACATCCTGATCCCGAGAGTTTCTCAGATTTCATAAATGGAATAGGCTGTCATCAGTTGAATCTGGGGCCGAGAGTGGCGACTGAGATTATCAAGTACTTCTACACAGCAACGGGAACACCGGTTCCTGGCTGGCTTTCAGAGCGAGGGATTTTCGTCCCAAAAATCATAATCGTCGGCACATAGCAAGGGCTGTTCAGGAAGATCAGTCATATGGTTAAATTAGATAGAAGCTGTTTCTCGCAGGATTGAAGGAGTTCTAAGTCGTGTATCTGTCTTATTTTGATGAATCGGGTGACGACGGGAATCCAAGATCGTCACCTCTTTACGTTCAAACTGCGATTTATGTGCAACATCAGCACTGGAATGACACGTTCGAGGCCCTCTATGAATTCCGTAAACGGCTGATGAAAGACTATCGTCTGCCGGTTCGGCTCGAAATTCACGTCAAGCCGTTCTTACTCAACAAACGTCCGTATCAGCAGCTTAAGTTCAAAGAGAGAACGAGGGTGAAGATTATCGACGAATTCTGCGAAGTTCTCGCGACTTTACCTTTGAAGACCTTGAATGTAGTGATCGACAAGGACAAAATCATCCGGCCCACGAGCTGTGATATCCTGGAAAGAGCGATGGAGTACACAATTCAAGGGCTTGAGAACGACCTGAATAAGAATGACCCCTCGGCCAGCTTCCTGATCATCACAGACGAAGGGCGAGTTGGCAAGATGAGGCGAATCGCCAGAAAAGTGAGGCGTATGAACTACATTCCATCGCAATTTCAGCCCGGTTCGTACCTTAACGCCAGGATCACAAAGCTCATTGAGGATCCGCTACCTAAGAGTTCAGACCAATCGTACTTTATCCAGGCAAGTGACTTCATCGCCACGGTCACCTATTACTATCAACTGCACAAATTGGGGAAATTGTCTTTTCCGAGCAGGTTTCCAAGGTCAATCGACCGGGCCAGCATCGAAGGATGGATGAATACTCTGTTGCCAATCCTCAATACACACGCATCCGATACAGATAAATTCGGTGTTGTGTGCTATCCCAAATAGGAATCGCCCCCGGTTCCAACCGGGGGCGATTCTCACCACCTAGGCACATTCGCGCTTTCAGTGGTTCAATCAAATTTAGCGTTAATTGACGAGGATGTCAAGCCAAAAGGATGGCAATTGTGACGCTTGGCTAGACCAATAGAACAAGAGACTGCGCCAATTTGAGGTAACCCCTTGTTTTTTATGGTCGGGGAGGCGGGATTCGAACCCGCGACCCCCTGCTCCCAAAGCAGGTGCTCTGCCGGACTGAGCCACTCCCCGTCCAATCGTGCAAAGTCAGAATATCTGTTCGGAATATCCACAAAACCACTGTTTCGAGCAAGAAAAAAGGTGGATCGGACACAGGAAACTTACCTCGTTGTCCGTCATACTTTACTTGCGTTTGTCGTTGCGAATCGCATCTGCAGTCGGGTCCATTGCCTATGGCGCCAAGACACATTCGACTTGTAATTTAAGACGAGAGTGATATTCTGGATTTCAATTGTTGGACCGCGCGCCGCGGGTTATATTAGTGAGACAATTCAGCGGTTCAGGTTTATCTGCTGAAAATTAGAACCCATAGGAGACCACGCGTGGAAACCAAAATCCTAACTCCCCTGAAGATTTTTAGCAGTCCTGTTCGATACGAGATACCGCCGTTCCAACGCCCATATATATGGGAGCAGGAACACCAGTGGGAACCACTCTGGGAAGACGTAAGCAACATCGCACAGGCGATTATTGAGGGGGGTGAACCACCTAGACCTCATTTCATGGGCGCAGCCGTCTTCCAACCACGTCTCCATCGCAGAGGTAATATCGACTATCCCGGCGTCGTCGATGGCCAGCAACGGTTGATTACTCTGCAACTGCTGATTGATGCCGTTCAAGAGGTATTCGAACATCAGAACTACAAACAACCTGCTGGTCGTTTGTCTACGCTTGTCGAGAATCAGGAGGATTTTTGGGACGGAAATCGCGAAAACGGTTTTAAGGTTTGGCCAACCGTTCGCGACCGTGACGCCTTCCAACACGCAATGCAAAACGATCTACATAGTGATAAGTACGAACATTCTCGGATTGTCCGAGCCCACAACTATTTCAAGTTTCAGACTGAAACGTGGTTGGACGAGTATCAGCTTGATGAAGAACGCGGTATCCAAGCGGCAGAGGCTATGGATCAAGTATTGCGCAACGAACTTGAACTTGTCGTAATCGACTTGGGTCCGCACGACGACCCTCATGTCATCTTTGAAACCCTTAACGCCCGTGGCACGCCTCTGCTTCCGTCGGATATGATCAAGAACGGAATACTACACAAAGCCGGCATTGCTACTGATGGAGACGAAGCGTCTAAGAAAGCCCGACAACTGTGGCCCTTCGATGGGGATTGGTGGATGGATGAGATTGGGAGAGGGCATCAGCGTCGACCTCGGATAGATGTGTACGTCAACAACTGGCTTACTCTACGCAACCGCACCGAGACAAAGGCTCACGACGAATTCAGAGTTTTCACACAATACGCCGACAAACTCGAGCAACAGAAAACAACCATCCAGGAAATTGCGTCAGATCTTCGCAGGTTAGGTGAAATATATCGAAAGATTGAAGCCATTGAGGACATTCAGCGATCTGACATTAGTGCATTCCTCAACACGCGAAGAGTATTGAACGTCGGAGTAATCACGCCTGTCCTCCTATGGCTACTCTCGTCCGACGTTCCACAACCTCAACTCGGTAAAAGCCTTAAAGCGTTGGAGAGCTTTCTTGTGCGTCGGATGGCCTGTGGATTGAGCGCCAGGGCGTACGGCAGGCTATTTGTACCTTTGATTAGCGAAATGAACAGTTCGGGACCACTAAGTGTCGATGAAACCATTGTTGAATACTTGGAAAGGCAGAGTGCACCCGCGAATACATGGCCTAATGACCAAACCCTCTTAAATCAATTCATCAGTGCACCGCTTTATTGGAAGTTAACTCAAGGTCGTTTAAGGCTTATTTTGGAAGGAATTGAGGATGAACTTCGTACTTCAAAGGCCGAAACCCAGTCGGTACCAAGAGGCCTTCACATTGAGCACATTCTACCACAGGGGTGGCAGCAACACTGGCCGTTGCCACCGCAAGATCACACTGCGGACGAGGATGCGGCCATTGCTACACGTAACGAAGTAATCCACTCAATCGGCAATCTCACGCTCGTAAACGAAAAATTGAATCCCTCTATGTCCAACCATCCGTGGGAAAAGAAGCAAAAGGTCCTTTTCAACAATAGCGTTTTGTTTCTAAATAAATCCATATTGGAGAACCCACCTCCGGTCTGGGATGAATCAGCAATAGTAGAACGGGCGAAAAACCTACATAAGGTAGCCGTGAGAGTGTGGCCTCATGCCGACGCTTTCCGTTAAATATCAAGGACTTAAGTGAAAATCCGTTTCCCGTTGTGCAGATACGATAAGATCTAGGCGATGATGTCTTCGAAATGTGCCGCCCATACTATAAAAATTCGAAGGATACGCAGACGCCGTTGCGAGTTCTGGCACTACTGGTTGCGGGCGATCACTCTCAATGAATCATACATAACGCATTCTTAAGTAAGGGTAGCGTGCAGGGCGGGTTTCACTTCATATTCGTTATCTCCGTCTGTATTGACGTTGGGCTCAGAGTGTTACTAATGATGTCTCAAGTCGGAACGTGTCAATAGAAATGAGACACCTCCCGTTGGGGTTTAGTGTAGCAGTTGTTGGCATTCGATGGTGTTCTGTGGTTGGTTAATCCAGACTTGGTCCGGAACGTGTGGTGGTCGAGGATGCCCCTTAACAAATCGTTCAGGGTGGTTGTGATAAGCCTGATCCAGCACGGATTGTCTGTCGGCTTGAACCTGCTGTGTGAGCCCATGGTGGACGGTGTCGGGCGTGAGTAAGCCCAGTCCACTGTGCCGGTGTTGCGTGTTGTACCAGGAAAAGAAGGTCTGTAAATAGGTGCGGGCTTCTTGCGGACCGGTGAAGCGCCCGGGGTATGAAGGCGCGTATTTGAGCGTTTTGAACTGGCTTTCGGAATACGGGTTGTCATCGGAGACGCGGGGTCGAGCGTAGCTGGCCAGGATGTCGAGGTCCATCAGCAACTGCGAAAACGTCTTGGCTGTCATGGGTGCGCCGCGGTCCTGGTGCAGCGTCAGTTGTCGGGGTTGAATGCCCTGCTTGGTGCAGGCGTTGGTGATCAGGCGCTTGGCGTATGTGGCGCTTTCTCTTGTGGCGACCATCCAGGCCACGACATAGCGTGAGAACAGATCCAGTACGACGTAGAGGGGATAGGTTTCCCACTTGCGGGTTCCTGGCAGCCGCGTGATATCCCATGTCCAGACCTGGTTGGGCGCATCCGCCATCAAGCGGGGCGGTTCCAGACGTGGATGACGCCGCTGGTGTCGCCGCTGGGGCACCTCTCCTGCATCGTGCAGCAGACGGTACATGGTCCGGATCGAGCAGACATACCGCCCTTCCTCGAGCAGCGCGGCGTAGACTGCCGGTGGCGCCTGGTCTACGAAGCGGTCCTCGTGCAGGATGTCCAGCACGGTAGCGCGCTCGTTTTGGGAAAGCGCACGTGGCGACGAGGACCGGGCGCCACGAGGCCCGCGTTGGGCTGGCTGACGCGCACGGTAGACCGATGCCCGCGCCACACCCAGGGCCCGGCACGCGGAAGCCAACCCGACCTTCGGGGCCAGTTGTTCTGCCGCCCGTATCATACGTCGTCGTCGCCTGCTGGCGGGTTCAGGGGGATGCCCAGGATCTCGGAGGCTTTTTTTTGGATCTCGAGGATCGTGTTCGCCTGTTCCAATCGTCGTCGCAAACGGGCGATCTCCTTGCGCAGTTGCTCGTTCTCGACGGATACCTCGTCGCGGCGACGCCCTTTCGGTCCCCGCAGCTTCAACAGCGCCTTGAGCGACCCCTCGCGACGCGCACGACGCCACTGCGTCAACTGCGAGGAATACAGACCCTCGCGGCGCAGCAGCGCGCCGACTTCACCAGGGGCACGGCACGCGTCGGCCTCTTCCAAGATGCGAAGCTTGTACTTTGCCGTGAAACGGCGACGCCGCGCACGCGCCGGCACTTCCGGATTCGGCCTCGTGGTTGTGGAGGTCCCGCGCGGGACCTCCACAACCAGAGACCCCTTGCTGCCGTTGCCTACAACATCGGTCCTTGACCTCATCTCTTGTTCTCCTCTCCGCCCATGATACGACATTAATCTCGAAGGGGGAGTTGTCTCACTCTATATTGGCACGTAGGGAGTTTCAGGTAGAAATTGGACGGGTGAACTATCTTGCTGCAATGGACAGCTGCCGCATGGCTACCACTCGCCACAAGAAGGAGCCGTTGGGCGGTTGTTTTCGGCTGACAATATGGTCTGAAGAAATTCCGTGCTAATATGCCTTGCCTGAGATGTTCTCCTTCTTGGTGTGTCGAAAATCAATAGTTCGCGCTACAAATACCGAGTTCCATGGATTTCGCTTGCAGCTTCCGGCACGTCAAGGTAATTTGACGTGCGGTAAACCTCCGAGGCACATCCCTTTCCCTGCCTAATGGTGTTTTCGCTTATGCCCGACAAACCAGTACTCATCATCGACGGCCATCTGGATATGGCCTTCAACGCCCTGTTCTACCGGCGGGACCTCACGCAGCCGGTGCATGTGCTTCGCGAACGGGAAGACGTCGTCCGCGCGGGCCTCTCGACCCATAAGGATTCTCTCGAAAGACGCGCAGGACTCCAGGACAAACGCTACACCGTCACCGTTACGCTGCCTGAAATGCGGGAGGGCCACGTGGGCATCATGCTCTCTACGATCATGGCCCGCGTACAGGCCCCGTCCATTGACTCCCACAACTCGGTCCGCGCGCAGTCGGTCGCCTACGCCAGGGGTCAGAGCCACCTGCACTACTACAACGCCCTCGCACGCAGGGGAGAGATCACGTTCATCAAGAACGCCGGCGACCTGGATGCCTGTGTTTCGTCCTGGGAGCATCCAACGGATACCACCCCGATCGGCCTGATTCTCAGCGCCGAGAGCGCCGACCCCATCCTGGGGCCCGACCAGGTGCAGGAATGGCGGGACGCCGGCCTTCGCTCCGTATCGCTTACCCACTTCGGCGCCAACACCTACGGCCACGGCACAGGCACCGTCGGCGGGCTCTATCCCCCCGCCTACCCCCTGATGGACGCCTTCAAGGACGCGGGCATGGTGATCGACCTCACCCACGCCTCGGACCTCTCCTTCTGGCAGATCCTCGACTACTGGGACGGGCCGGTCCACGCCAGCCACTGCAACTGCCGCGCGCTGGTTCCCGGACAGCGGCACCTCAGCGACGACATGATCCGCGCCATCGTGGAACGCGGCGGCGTCATCGGCATGGTCTTTGCCGAACAGATGCTCAGCCCCGCATGGAACTGGGACGATCCATCGACCCACTACGCCACCGCCACCCGGCCGATGAAGGCCGTTGTCGAACACGTCGACCACGTCTGCCAGTTGACGGGCAACAGCAACCACGTGGCGATCGGCACGGACCTCGACGGCGGCTTCGGGCTGGAGCTCTCACCCACGGACTACAACACGATTAGCGACCTCCAGCGGTTCCCCCGCATCCTGGAAGCGCACGGATACGACGCCGAAGACATCGACTGCATCTGTCACGGAAACCTGATCAGGTTCTTCAAGGAAGCGTGGTCCTGATGCCGGTCCTTTCACCCGGCGCGCGCCTTTCCCGGCCACCGGGTTGTTTCTAACCGGGGTTTCGAATGTCGGACATTCCGTACCTCATCGCAGACAGCCACCTGGACCTCGGGTTCAGCGCGATTCAGGTCAACCGCGACCTCACGCAACCGGCCGCGACCGTCCGCGTCCACGACGCCGAGCCCGTGATGCGCAGCTTCGGAAGCTGCACCGTCACCTTTCCGGAACTTCGCCGGGGCAACGTGGGCATCGTCTTCGGCACGATGATGTCCCGGACCGACCCCAATGACCGCTGGACCCGTACGGGTATGTACTGCCAGGACCAGTGCCACGGCGTGGGCAGGGGCCATCTGGCCTATTACCAGGCGATGGAGCGCGAAGGCGTGATTCGTTTCATCCGCAATTCGCGGGACCTGGACGAAACGGTGGCCGCGTGGGAGAACCCGGCCCCGGATACGCCCATCGGGCTCGTGGTGGCCATGGAAAGCGCCGACCCCATCCTGGACCCGTCCCAGGTCCCCGAATGGTACGATCTCGGGCTTCGAATCGTGAGTATTTCCCACTACGGCGTCAGTTCCTACTGCCACGGAACGGGCACCGAGGGCGGGTTGCTGGAGCGCGCTAAACCCCTGCTCGCCGCCCTGAAGGAAGCGGGGATTATCGTCGACCTGACCCACACGACGGACCAGGCCTTCTGGGAGATCCTGGACGTGTACGACGGGCCCGTGGCCGCCTCTCACCACAACTGCCGCGCGCTAACCCCCGGACAGCGCCAGCTTACGGACGACATGATCGAGGCCATCATCGAACGAGGCGGCGTGATCGGCGCCGCATTCGATGCCTGGATGCTGGACCCGGACTGGAACCGGGACGTTCCATGCTGGGCCCAGAACACAACAGCCACGCTGGAAACCGTGGTCAATCACGTCGACCACGTCTGCCAGATCGCCGGCAACGCAAGGCACGCCGGCATCGGTACGGATCTGGACGGCGGTTTCGGGCAGGAACAGTCCCCGCGCGACCTCAACACCATTGCCGACCTTCAGAATCTGGTCGGCATCCTCCAGCGCCGCGGCTACGCCGAGCCCGATATTCGCAACATCCTCTCCGGCAACTGGGTCCGATTCCTGAAGGAGGTGTGGGAGTAGGAGAACGTGGCAGGGGCCACGCATGCGTCGCCCCTGCCACGTTTTTTTACAAACCTGGACAGTATGCCTCCCAAACCGAACCTTCTCCTGATTACAACCGACCAGCAGCGCGGCGACTGCCTCGGGTGCGACGGCCATCCGGTACTGGAGACCCCTTATCTGGATGAGTTGGCCGAAGGCGGGGCGCGATTCAACCACGCCTACACTTCCGTGCCCTCCTGCACCCCTGCCCGCGCGGGTATCCTCACCGGGATGGACCAGTGGAACCACGGCCGGCTCACGATGACGGGCGCCGACCCGCTCGAGTACCCGGCCACGCTGCCCGGCGAACTCGCCAATGCGGGCTATCACACCCAGGCCGTGGGCAAAATGCACTTCCACCCCCAGCGCAGACTCTACGGCTTCCACCATATGGTCCTGGACGAGAGCGGGCGGCGTCTGGGCAACTTCATCAGCGACTACCATCAGTTCTTCGATCGACACAAAGAGGGCGAATACGGGTACCGGGACCACAGCGTGGACTGGAACTCCTGGATGGCCCGCCCGTCCCATTTGCCGGAACACCTGCACCCCACCCACTGGACGGCCTCCGAAGGCATCCGATTCCTTGAGAATCGAGACCCGACCAAACCCTTCTTCCTCTGGCTGTCTTTCGCCCGCCCCCATTCCCCGTACGACGCGCCGCAGACCTACTACGACATGTACATTGACAATCCCGATGTGCCCGAAGCGGTCGTTGGTACGTGGTCGGCCCGATACGACCGGCAAATCGCCGACGTAAACGCCCCGCGTACCCGCCGCACCGATGCCGAGACCCATCGTGCGCGCGCGGCCTATTACGGCAACGTCACCTTCATCGACCATCAGATCGGCCGCGTCCTGCACGAACTGCGCCGGCGCGACCCAAAGGCCGCGGCCAACACCCTGATCCTGTTCACGTCCGACCACGGCGACATGATGGGCGACCACCACCACTGGCGAAAGACCTACGCGTATGAAGGCTCCGCCCGCGTCCCCTTCATTCTCAAATTCCCGGAAACCTGGGAAATTCCCCGCAGCCGGACGCTGGCTCAGCCGGTGGAACTGCGAGACATTATGCCCACGTTTCTCGATGCCGCGGGCGTATCCATCCCCGAATCCGTAGACGGCTTCAGCCTGTTGGATTTGTGTCGGGGAAGTACCGACGGATGGCGCCAGTTCGTACAGGGCGAGCACACCACCTGTTACGACAAAGAACACGGCATGCAATACGTTACGGACGGCCGCGAAAAGTACATCTGGTTCCATCATACCGGGGCCGAGCAATTCTTCGACCTGGAGGCCGACCCATCGGAGTGCATTGACCTCGCGGCCGATGCCGATCGGCAATCACGCATCGACGACTGGCGGGGACGCCTGGCAGAACTCAACGAAGAACGCGGCGATCCCAGGGGCCGGAACGGCGAACTGGCGCCTCAACCCGACGGCGCGCTGTCGCTGTCGCCCAACTACGAGAGGTGGAAACAGCGGGCGAAAGCGCTGGAACGCGGGTAACCCCGGTTCTATGCCGAGGAGGCCGGGCCGGTGATGCTCGAGGAATTCGCAAAAGACGCCTGATAGGTAAAAAAGAGGCGCGGGCCGCGTTGCGCGCCAACATTGTGCGAGGAGATCATGCCTGTGAAATACTGGCTGATGAAGTGCGAACTCAACGAATGCAGCTTCGACGACCTGAAGCATAATCGCCCCGACAGCACGGGCAAATGGCGGGGGGTGCGCAACTACCAGGCGAGAAATTTCATCCGCGACGACATGAGAACCGGCGACGTCGTCCTCTTCTACCAGTCCAACTGCGACGAACCCGGTATCGCGGGCCTGGCGGAGATTGTGCGGGCGGCCTATCCCGACCCCTCGGCTCTCGACCCGGACAGCAACTATTACGACGTCAAATCCACGCCGGACGACCCCCGTTGGTTCTCGGTGGACGTCAAATGGAAAAAGGCCTTCGAGACCTACGTGCATCTCAAAGACCTGAAGGCGAACCCCAAACTGAAGGAAATGCTTGTTGTCCGCCGGGGTCAGCGGCTATCCATCCAGCCCGTCAAAAAGCGGGAATTTGATATCGTCCGTGAAATGGGAGGAGTCTGATGCGCCTCGCCTCCTGTTGTTTTATCCGCCCGCCCGTCCGTACCACGGCACAATCCGATCAAGGCGCTTCCGGAACTTCCACCGGCAGATCCAGCCGGTCGCCCCATTCCTTCCACGACCCGATATAGTTGCGCACGTTCTCATATCCCAACAGGCGCAACGCCAGGTACGAATGGGAGGAACGGTACCCGCCCTGTCAGTAACACGCCACCGTCTGCTCCGGCGTCACGCCGGCCCGCTCGTACATCGCTCGCAGCTGAGCCCCCGGCTTGAACGCGCCGGACTCGTCCAGGTTGTTCAGATACTCGATATGCACGGCATCGGGCACGGCGCCGGCCCGGGCTGAGCGCGCCACCCGCCCGTAATACTCGTCGTCGCTGCGCGTATCCAGCGGTACGAAATCCGTGCTTCCGAGCGAGTCCCGAATCTCCTCGTAGCCGATATGACGCCCCTCCACCGGCGCGGCTTCGAACGTTCCCGCGTTCGGAACCGGGGCCTCCCGCGTCGTCGCATATCCCGCCGCCGTCCAGGCCCCCAGCCCGCCGTCCAGCACATGCACATCCCGGTGACCCAGGTATTCGCAGATCCAGAAACCCCGCGCCGCCCGCATCCCCGAGTCGTTTTCGTAAAACACGACCATGGCATCGGAGCCGATCCCCCGGCTTCCCATCAGGTAGGCCAGGGTCCACATGAACGCTTCGAAGGCCTCCTGTCCGGTGTTGTTCAGACTGATTCCGTAGAGGTCCAGGTGCAGCGCCCCCGGAATATGCCCCGAGACGTATTCGTGGGTGGGCCGGACGTCCACGATGCGCGTCGCTCCGTCGTGGAGGCGCCCATGCAACTGCACGGGCGTCGTCAACAGATCAGGATTCGCATATCCTTTTTCATTCATCACCGTCCCTCCTGCTCGTAATACGCGCTGACTTCAATACATCGCCCGCCCTGCCGGGCAGAGTCCCATCCCGCAAGGATCGGCGCCAGCGAATACAGTCCATCGTGATAATCATTCAGGATCCTTCCACGATCACCGGAACGCACCGCCTCCACAAAGACCCGATCCTGCACAAACCAGGGGTCGAAGTCTCCGGAACGATAGACCGTGTCGCCGTTCAGATCGATCTGATCGTAATTGAATATCTCCAGCCGCCCGCCCTCGAAGAAGAACGTGAACCACGGCTGCGGCGTTCCCGACGGGTCCGCACGTACAAACGTCATGGTCATCGTCGCGCCGTTATTCATCAGGAAATGGAAGGAGGACGAAAGCGGTTCGCTGAAGACCTCCGACCGCTCACAATAAAACGCCTGGACCTTCTCCACCTCCAATCCGGTCATAAACCGGGTGTAATCCACGGCGTGCACACCCCAATCGAGCGCCGGACCGCCCGACTTGCCCATCTGGTGCCACCAGGACTTCCGGTCCATCCGCGTCTTCAAAGACGGCGCGCGCCCCACGGACCGAAACACGGCGTGCACGATCCGCTTCTCCGACAGAATGCGCCGCGCCTCCTGGAACAGCGGCCGATACCGTTCCCGAAAACAGACCGTGCTCAACACGCCTGCCTTCCGAACCGCCCGGTCGATCTCGAGCGCCACGCACATCCGAATCGCCTGCGGTTTTTCGCTGAACAGATGAATCCCCCGTTCCACGGCTCCGACTTCGACGTCGGTGCGCGCAAAGGCCGGCACCACGGAAAAGAGCACGTCGAACCGCTCGTTCTCGACCATCTCGCGCCCATCGGCATAGACCGCGGGAATGTCAAAGCGCTCTGCAGTGCGGCTCAGGGCCTGCACGTCCACGTCACAGGCCGCTACGACGTCCACGCCCAGCTTTTTCAGGTTCGGAATATGGGTCCGGTTCGCCCATGACCCTGTGCCGTAAATCGCGGCGCGAACCGGCCTTCCGGAAATCCTCGCCGAATCCGTCGGCAGGTCTTCGTCTTCCGGTCTCCCTGCCACGTCCCTACCCCCTGGCAAGCGACGCCGCCGTCTGTACTATGGTTTGCTCCTCACCCTGGAATCTGGCCGGTTCACCGTAATAGGGGTACGCGTTGGGCTCGTACCCCCCCTCCTCGTATTGCCGGTCGGTACAGAGGTATCCGATCTCGTCGTTCGCGTATCCCACGGGCCATATATCATCTGCGTCGACAAGCCCCTTCAGTCGTTTCTCGATCGCGTGTCCGATTTCCTGAACCGGCTCGCCGGGAATGGTGACGCACGTCAGCGGGCCCACCGCCATCAACTGCATCTCCGTCGCGCGGCTCCCGGGAATGCCGCCGCGTTCGATCATCTTCAAGACGCCGCTCGCCCACTGCCCGGTCAGCAGGCGGCCTCTCGTGCTTTCGTCGTCCGCCATCTCCCGCAGTTTCTCTATCGGATCGTGTTCGCCGAATGGAATCGGCACGTCGGAACGCCGCGCGTTCAGCTGCGAGGACCGCCGGGTCTTCAGACTCCCGGCCACGCGCACCACCTCCCGTCCCAACTCCTCCCCGCACGCATCCAGTTCTGCCTTGCTTGCCGACTTGAAGCGCGCCGTCTCGGGGTCCACCACGGCCGGTCGGATATTTCCGAAACACCCCGCCAGATACAAGGCCTTGCATCCGATGGACTCTTCGATCACCCTGCGGGCGATTCCGGCGTAATCCGGCGAAATATAGCCCTCGGACCCGCTCTTTGTCGTGGTATGGCAGGAATAGTGAAACAGCACCGCCAGCGGCGCCCCATCCTCCGCTTCCACGAGAAGCACACGGGCGCGCCGGTCCACGATACCGCCGAAGTTCAACGTCATGCTGGACGTGCCGGGCAATGGCCTGCGGCAGATATTGAAATGCGCCGACCCACAGCCCACCCCGAACCGGACCGGCCTCAGACCCGCCGCCGCCCGCGCGATGCTGTCCGCGGTTGCGATCTCGATCCTCTCCAGCCATCCTTCGGGCGGCTGCATGCCCAGCGATGGCAGCGTGGCCGGCGCCGAATGCGTGTGGCTGCACGCCACCATCACGTGATCACCCGGGATACCGCATGCCTCCTGGACCCGCGCGCGGATCCGATCGGTCGTCTCCTTCGTCACCCCGATGACGTCGAGGGTGGCGATCGCCGTCCTCACCTCCGCCTCTTCGAACACGATCGCACGGACTTCGAGCGGGTACAGTACCGAATGGGACGGATTCGTACTCCAGTGCCCCTGAAGCACGGGACCCGGCTCGGGCGTAATATCCGCCGTCGCAACGCCACTTTTCATGGTTTTCTCCTCCTTTGACGTGTCGGGATGACGAGGTTCACGGTCGACACCCCTATGGTTGCCAGGAAATTCGCACACGCCCACCCCGAATTGTAACTACGGCCCGGTTTTCCAAGGCAGCACTGTGTCTTTCAAAAACCTGTGACATTACGGCGATCCGTTGGTCTACCGGCACATCCGGAAGACGCACCAACCCCGCGTGACTGGCCCGTCTGACATAGATGAGCTCTCCGAAGTCTGTATCGATCGTCAGAAGGATTCTACCAGCAGCCTCGGCTTGTTTCAGCAGTTCCCAGTCGCCTGGATCCTGTCCAAGCTCCCGGGACTCAACCACGTCGTGTCCCTGGTCTCTCAGCCAAACCGAGAGACGGTGACCAACGCACCTGTCGACGAGGAATTTCACGATTCCAAGACCGCAATGGCGTCAAGTGAATCTCTGGCGATACAGGCGTGCGCATAGGCGGCACATGCCCGAATATCATCCGGTTCCAGTTCGGGGTAATCTTCCAGGATAGCATCAGTCGACACGCCCTTTGCCAGCAGGCTAAGGACAATCTCGACCGATATTCTCATATCGCGAATAATAGGTTTTCCGCCAAAAACGTCAGGACGAGCAGTAATTCGACTAAGCAGTTCGTTATTGCTGGTCATGTCACCTCCGATGTTGGAACGGAAAAACGGCCTGCGGCTATCGTTTCGGAATATAACACACACGTTGCCAAAAATAGTCCGAGCGGCCATGATTCTTCCTGTGCAAGCCTCGCTCGAACCCGAAAAAAAGCCAGCCTGTCCAACACCTGACAGGCTCACGCCACATCTGTTTCCGTGGAGGTCTAGCTCTGGCATGTTCGAAGTCATCAGCCCATAAAACGACGCCGGGGCGAAAGCACTCGCCCCGGCAACGCTAAACCCCTCCCCCGCGGCTTCTTGCCGGTTACAGGCATTTCCTCGCGCGCGGTATCTTCCCTTACGCTAACTGGTCGCCAGCGCCTTCAATACGAGAAACCGAGACTGGCGCCACCCCAGACCCGTGTCGGCTCGCCTCCGTCTTCAACGATGTCTTCGATCCTCCGAATGACACCGATGGTCGCAGAGGCTGAAAAAAGGCTGCGACTTGCGCTCAGTGAAACCGAACCGCCCACGTGGTTGAATTCGAACTTGTCGGTGGCGTCGCTGTATCCGACGTCGCCGGACACCCCAACCGAAACGTCGCCCTCGGAGGTCAGCGGGACGTCATGGCCGATGCTGCCGTTGACGTACCAGTAATCGAACTGGCCCAGGTCGCGGTAGAGCGTTAGAGAGGGCGACAGAATTTTATCCAGACTCAGGCCGGCGAAAAACTCCGTGGTGAGTCTGTCGCCCTTGTCCAGGCTCGGAAACGTGTATTGAATCATGCCCACGGTAAGGCCGACGTCCTGGTACTGTTCTCCCAGGCTGCGGTCGTAGGTAAGCGTGAAGTCCAGTTCATCTCCCGCGTCCTGAATGCTCCGTTGTTTCAGAGCGGCGGAGCCCCAGACGTTGAACGCGAATCCGGATTCCCCAAAGCCGATGGTGAGCGAGGGCTGCGCGGTGGGCTTGTTCGTGAAGCCGATGCCGCGGAAAATATAGTGGGAGACAAGATCCACGCCCCCCTCAACGGAGACGTTCCCGATCTGTGCGAACGCCGGACTCGCAAGCAGGCCAAGGCTGAGGACAACAATGATCGTACGGGTTGGCATGGCTTCCATACCTCCATTCTGTTTCGGTGATTTCCCCATTGGGTCACGCCAGGACCGAACGTCAATCGTGCTTGCGTGGCGGCACGTCGGGGAAAGAACCCGGGAGAGGTTAGCGGATTGGCGTCTGCAATCTGAATGACGCAGATCGCTTTACCGGATCGGAATCAATACACAAGACGCTTTCATGCGCCTAAACGAATAATCTTAGGGCCACGCGGGTTCAATGTCAAGTTGAATTTAAGAAGCTGCTTTTAAGATTGGCGACGCGACCGTACGCTATTCGGGCGGGCCGGCCGTTCGAGTGTGTTCCGAACGGAGATCCAGGAGGACCTTTCCCTGGCCATCCTTCAGGACAAGCGTCGTCTCGTATTTGTCGGCGCCCGCGAACCGGTCGACGATCTTTCCCTCCCACCCCGAACCGAAATCCACGTATTCCCACGTCATCGTTTCCGACTTGTCGTCCCACGCGCCAATCCAGAAACTGCTTCCGCCTTCGGAATCGAACGCCCACTTGTGATACCTGCCGCTGCTGACTTCGAAGCGGTGGATCTCACGAGTAGTCTCCGTCTTGCCGGTATGGCTGGATATCTGCTGGTATTGGCCGCCCAGTATCCACTCTCCCGTCGCCGCGCCCGTCATGACACCGTTCACAGGCGTCCAGGCCGCGGGTTTGAAAACGGTGTGATGCTTCCAGTCGCCATGCCACCTGGCGAGGGCCGTTGCATCCATCGATTCTTCAGCCGCTCCGGAACCAGCGGCCAATGACACCGCGAAACCAATCGCGGTCGCCGCCCGGTATATCGTTCTCATATACCGCCTCTTTCTGAACAAGACCTACCTCACGAACAGCATGTCGCGGTACGTCGGCAGCGGCCACAGATCGTCCGGAATCACTTTCTCCAATCGGTCCGCCACGTCGCGCACCGCGTTCATCGCCGGGATCACGTTGTCGCGCATGTGGACCACCTTGGACGACATCTCGTCTCCGCCGAGTTCTTCGTTTTGCGCGTCGAGTTCGTCCAGCGAATCGCTCAATTCATCGATCAGGCCGGAAACCCGCATGATGGCGCTTTCGATACCCTTTGTGGACCCGCCCGCCTTCTTCGTCCCGTTCCACGCCGACGTGAGTTGGTTCAGGTAGGCGACCGCGGCGGGCAGGATCATGCAGCGGGCCACGTGCGCCGCCGTTTCGCCTTCGATGTTGATCTTGATGAAGTACTGCTCGGTGAGCACCTCCAGCCTGGCCCCCAGTTCCCGTGGCGTCAGCACGCCGTACTTGTCGAAGAGCTCCTCGTTCGCGGACGAGGCGAGCGCAACGAGCGCATCGACCGCCGATCCCGCGTTGTGCAGCCCTCGGCGCGCGGCCTCCTCGACCCACTCGGCCGCGTAATTGTCACCGTTGAAGATGATCCGCTTGAAGGACGGGATCTCGTTCGCCAACAGTGTCCAGAGCGCATCCTCGAGCGAGGTTCCGGCGTTGACGATCGGCTCCAGCAACTCCGTCCAATTGTCGATCGCCTCCGCCACGATCGTATTGAGGACGGTTGCCGACAGCGAGATATTCGCCGACGAACCGACCGCGCGGAACTCGAACTTGTTCCCGGTGAAAGCAAATGGAGACGTGCGGTTGCGGTCTCCGGAATGGCGCGTCAGGTCGGGGAGGACGTTGACTCCCAGGCCGAGGAGGCCGTCGTGTTCCCGCTGCTCCGCCTTTCCGGATTCCTCAAGCTGATTGAAGATGTCTTCGAGCTGGCTGCCCAGGAACACCGAGATGATCGACGGCGGGGCTTCATTGGCGCCCAAACGGTGATCGTTCCCGGCGCTTGAGACGCTGGCCAGGAGCAGGTCCTGGTGCTGCTCGACCGCGCTCATCACCGCGGTACAGAAGAACAGGAACATCAGGTTGTCGTGCGGCGTGTCGCCTGGATCCAACAGGTTACGATCCGAAGTGCCGAAGGACCAGTTCACGTGCTTGCCGCTGCCGTTGATCCCTGCGAAGGGCTTCTCGTGCAGGAGGCAGATGAATCCATAACTGCGCGCGCTTCGCTCGAGGATCCTCATCACCAGCTGTTGATGGTCCGACGCCACGTTCGCGTTCTCGTAGACCGGCGCCATCTCGTATTGTCCCGGCGCCACCTCGTTGTGGCGCGTCTTCATCGGCACGCCCAGCCGGTACAGGTCCATCTCGATGGACTGGATGCACGCCAGCACCCGCTCGTGGATCTGCCCGAAATAGTGGTCGTCGAGTTCCTGCCCCCTCGGTGGCTTTGCCCCGAAGAGCGTTCGGCCCGAGGTCATGAGGTCGGGTCTGCGGTAATAGAATTCGCGGTCCACGAGAAAGAACTCCTGCTCGGGACCGAGGCTGGCCGTTACCATCCCGGCGTCGATACCGAAGAGCTTGAGCGCTCGTCGCGTGACCCGGTCCAGTGCGTCCATCGACCGGAGCAGCGGGATCTTGGCGTCAAGGCTCTCTCCCGTCCAGCTGGAAAAAGCAGTGGGAATGCACAGGTACGTTGCCGACTCGCCGCCCATGATGAAAGCGGGAGAGGTAGGATCCCAGGCCGTGTACCCGCGCGCCTCGAAGGTAACCCGTAAGCCGCCCGAGGGGAACGACGAGGCGTCCGGCTCGCCCTGGACGAGTTCCTCGCCGCCGAACTCCGTGATGGCGCGCGCATCGGCGTCCACCTTCAGGAAGGAGTCGTGCTTTTCGGCCGTGTGTCCCGTGAGCGGCTGGAACCAGTGGGTATAGTGGGTCGCGCCCTTCGAGAGCGCCCAGTCTTTCATCGACGCAGCCACGGTGTCCGCGATATTGGAATCGAGTTGCTTTCCTTCTTGAATCGTCTGGACGAGTTGCTTGAAGACGTTCTCCGGAAGCCTGGACTGCATTTCGCTCAGTCCGAACGTGTCTTTGCCGAAGATGTCAGGCAGGAGGTCTCGGTCGCCCGATCGGGATTCCGGCTTGCGGTCCCAGGTCTTGGCGGCACTGACGGAATCGAAACGTCTCTGGATCCTCATCGTGAAAGCCATCCTATATGAAATGGTGAGGGTGCGCGCATAACGAACCTATCGGACATGAATACGACGGAATTGTCGGTTTCGCAACTCTTAAACGACCGCGTGCCTCTGAAAACGTCTATTCGAACCAGTACGAAAAGAGGGACGCCTGTCTGAGGTAGAACTTGAGACGGACTTCCCTGCCCTTCAGTTCATTCAGGTCCGCCCGCTCCATCCAGGTCAACTGGCGGGCCATCGCGTCGTCGTCGAGCCTGGCGCACCGGACCATGGCGTATTCAGGCGCGTGATACCCGTCCCGTTCGATCACGGACGCCGACAGTTCCCCGCCCGCGGCATCCGCGTTCACGTAGAGGCGTCCGCCGGGACACACGAACGGCGCCGTCACCACCCATCCGGCCTGCTCTCCCGCGCAAAGACTCCCGAATCCGTCTCGCCTCAGCCGGGCAAGCCCCGGAAGCTTCACGTAGGACAGCCCATGGCTGTGCACGCTCATCCCGTAATAGAACCAGAGCTCGTCTCCCACGGACACGGGCGAGTTGGATGGCCAGACAATTCCCGAGTCCAGGCCGCCGGGCGTCGTGTCCAGAAAAGGCGCACGACCCTCCGGCCGGTTCCAGTGAACGCCGTCCCGGCTGGTTACCAGTTCGATGTAACAACGGCCCAGCATCGCGGAATGGGCAGGCCAATCGGGCAGCCGGTAGGGAAACCGCTTGGGTCGTTCTTCCGCAAATCCTTCGTGTACGCACAACAACCCGACGTACATCCCTTCGTAGAAGAACACGCCGATCGTCTGAAACTCCGTACCCTCCGGATCGTCGCCGTCCGGCTCGAGCACGGTTTCCAGTTCCGTCCACTCGGTCAGGTCCTCGCTCTCGCTCCGCGCGATCAGTCGAACCGAGACGCCTTCCGGATCGATCTCCTCGTCCGGACGGGCGATCTGGGGGCGAAAATAGGCGACGTATTTCCCGATCTCCGCATCCCAACCCGCCAGGCAGTTCAGCCCGTCGGAATGTCCGATCCGGCTCGGCACGCGAACTTTCTTCGGATCCGACCACCGTACGCCGTCCGGTGAAAAGCTGATGCTGGAAGGATAATATATCATCTTGTACCTTCTGGCGTCATCTTTTTCGCAATCGTCGATGACAACGCACGGCAAAGACCCCGGCGGTTCGAATAAGACGTTGTTTTCAGTGCTTCCGTTGATTTCGATCCGCCCCAACGCCGGAAGCCGCCAGTGAATTCCGTTATGCGACTCCGCGTAGGCCACCACCGGCGTCCCGCCCCCGTACCCGAAGTCCTCTATCCCCGGCGGCTTCATCTGATAATACATCTGAAAGCACCCGGAGGGGCCGCGGACCACCGACGTGGGCGTCAGGTTGTCGTTCGGTTTCTCAACGCCGCCCTCTCGCGGAACCTGGTCCTCCTCGTACCGCACGCCCTCCCGCGCGTCGTGAAAGCGGTTCCCCACCAGCAGCGGATTCCCCACGTATTTGACCGGGGAGTGGTATCTGCGGCAAACGCGAAACGTCTCCGCGACCCCCTCGTCATCCAGAAACAACTGTCGATTGGCGTCAACCTGCATCGGGGATCGCATTGGGAATCCTTCGGATCTGGAAATTGGGACGAGAAGACGCCAATTCTCCTAGGGCCTGGGCGAAATGGACAGTCGGATGTACGTATTGAGCGGGGCCGGCCGATAGCTAAACATCTCGTCAAACAGCAACTTCACGCCGCAGATCCGGATTCAGGCTGAAGTTCATGCGCCTCGGAAAAATCCCGCGCAGCGCGGAGTTGTTGCCTTGTGAGAGCCGGGAAATCTTTCAGAAGTTCGACATCGGACATTCCCCCATCCATGTAATCCAACACGTCATACACAGTTATGCGAGTACCCTTGAAGCAGGGTTTGCCGCCGCGAACGCCAGGACGGGTTTCAATGTAGTCTTCATAGGTCATACCGTGATACTCTGCTGCATCTTCCTTAACGCGGTTCGGTTCCCCGGCCAGCGAGATATCAAAATCCTCTTCAAAGTTCATCTCGCGATACCTTTCAGCATCACGCATGATTCGATTCCTCGCGGAGTCTACATCCGAACTCTCGCGGCTCTTGGCCAGTGAACCGTCGCCCGAACCGCCTCCGTAAGTACGGATCCGCCGTCTGAATCCCGCGACGTCCGCAAGTCTTATCCATTGTCTCTCATTGGTCGCGAGAACGTGGTTGTCGTCTGTCGAGTAGAGAAAGAAATCGATGTCCCCGCTGTCGTTCTTTCGGGGCAAGAGGCCCTCGGTCATCAGGCGAATCAGGTAGTGGGTGTAAATACTGGCGTAGCACTCTACCCTGGGAATTGCTGCAGTTATCGCGTTCACTCTCTTCCTGGTGATTGCGCCGATCTTTTCCTTGTCCGCTTTGAAGAAGGAACGCATTTGGCAACCGGCGATAACCTGAGCGAACCATTCTCTCGACCTCATTCCCGCCAGGAATCTCTTTTTCTCGTCGCCTCGGAGTTTTGGCACGGCCCCGGATCGACGATCAGAATTGGTGGCATACCATTTGCGAAACCCGGGAATATTCCCGGCCATCAGGCGAATGAGTGAATCAACCCATTCCTGCTCGCCCTTATCGCGCCATGTCGCCGCGAACGGTACATTTAAGGTCCTGCGGACTAAATTCTCGTAATCAGGTACGCCTCTCCTGACCTCTTCAAGGCTCCGGCCTTCCGCCAGTGCGAGAACGGCGTCTCCATAGGAAGGAGCAGGTTCCGCCAACGGATAACCAAACGTCCCGGTCAGAAATGACTCGGGATCCGGGAGTTCATCGATCCCATGATGGAGTATTGCGCCTGCCGCCGCCTTACGGTCTTCAAATGACCGGCCATCGAGTTTAGATACCAGCTCAATGACTGAGATTGGAGAATAACAGAGACGATCTCGGGGTTGCCAGAAGTCTTCTATTCTGATGTGACCTGAGCCCAGGTCGTATAACACGTGCGTCTCAAGAATTACCATCCGTGCCATGGTCCGCTCCACTCTACACTGCGCCAGTGTCGAATCATAAGTTCATCGCGATTACTATCCGATTCTCTGTGCCGTAGCATGGCGCCAACTCCCACACAATAAACAACACCATCGTTATCCAGAATGTCAACTACATTTTCGTCTCAATCGTAGGCTCAAACGCAGATTCGCGGACCTTGGGGCGTCCGACGCCGTGCAGGGGCGAGGCCCCATTCAGAAGATCCCGATCCCGGTTTTCAAAGTGGGCTGATCGCCGTGCATCACTCAATCTGTAGCTGATGTCCAGTCAAAGCAACAGCCTCTTCCATTTCTCCGCCTCCGCATCCTCCATTTCGGCTTCCATGTTGTAGATTCGGGCAATCTGCTCCAATAGGCCTGCGACATAGGGGTATACATCCACAAGTTCGTCTGCCCATTCGCCGTAACGCTTGGCCAAGTCCCGCTCCTGATCACCGTTTCCTTTCGTGTAAACGCCGCGACGATTCAACGCACCTTCAATAAATGCTTGGCCGACATCCTCCAAAGACATCAATTCTAAGGCTTCGCAAACCGGTCGGCACGGCCAGACTCCACTCGCTTCTGGAGCGTGAGCCAACAAAGCGCCAATCTTACGCTCGCAGATCTTGGAAAGATCATGACGGTCACACCATGAGCGAAGCTTGTCAAGCCAAGCCTTCAAGTAGTCTGCATCTATTTTACCGTTCTTGTCGGTACCAGGAATGTAGCGGATTCGGTTGAGAAGCCAATGAGCCCGCCGTGCGATTCCCAATTGTTGTTCACGGTTGTCCGACCAAAATCCGGGCGGGTCCTCCCCGCCATCCGCACGTTCGTAAACGCATGCGATTACTCTCGCGAAGAGTTCAGGCGACGCGGCGATGTGCTTTTCGATATTCGGAATGCCATGTTTCGTCCTGTCGAGACGCACAAGGTGGAGGTACTCAAGCTGGGCTTTTTCCTCTACGGTCACCCCAGACCGTCTGTCGAGTTCATCAAACGCGGTTGAAAGATGATGGTTGTCAATCATTGGATCATCTCGAGAATCATCCGAAAATGCGGCAGGCAAGAAATAAAGTAGCCGTTTCAGTATTGATGTCTCTACATGGTTCCACGCCACATACGCTGCACGAAATGCTGCGTTGGGACGACCCACTCCAAGCAGTCTATCCACAGATTCGTTGATTTCTTCAGCAGGGGAATCTTTCCACGTTCGCGGTTTGATTTTTTTCCAGTATGCATCCCGAACGTCTGGCGGTTTGTCGTCGAGCCTTCGCCATGTCGATGCTGCGAACGGCATACACAGGAGCAACGTGGCGAAGTGGTCCGGCTTCTTCAGGTTTTCAGTTCGGGAAATCTGCTCGTCGAGCAGGCCAGAGTCAGTCTTTCTCATAAATCCGGCCAGGCAGGAACTTAGCGCCATTGAATTTTCGCTCGTCGCCGCTTGAAGACACGACTGAAAGAACTCGTCTGCATCGTGACGATCTGCCAGGATCCCCGCTATCAGTTCGCCGATCAAATCCGACGTGGTTTCATTTCCCCTGAGTAACCCAACTACGCCCTGGAAACCACGCTCCTCCCATATCTCACGTAACGCCTCTATCCGCAATTCGTTGAGCCGTCGCTCGTCTTCATCTCCGCACTCACTGTCATCGGCTTCCCGTGGCGGTAGTTCGACCCAATGTGTTGTGAATAGCCACCCATGGCGCAAGATGGAATCGCCTGGCAGCAGTATCTTAAGTACTTCGCGTTCCTTTTCTGGATGCGCAATTGACTCTTCCCGTACGTGTCGCATACGTGCGGACGAATGGACACGCTGGCGCAGACTCGCCTTCTCATCGTCTGAGGGCTTCGAATTTGCCCAATTCGCGATGTGTTCCCATATCCTGAGTTGCTGCCGTTCATTAAATCGTCCAAGCCGCTCAACGAGGTCGCCCAGGTTGGCTTCATCGCGCACGTCACAATCCAAGAGCGATTTGGCACATTCGTGTATAAACCTACGCTGTTCGGTCGTGGGAACCTCTATTACCGTCTTTACGCCGTCGTCCCGCCACCGTGGGCGGCGATTGGGGACCGCAATTTCGCACCCATCCAATTCGCCGATACGTACAAACCAACCCAGAGACGGGTGGCGCCGGGAGAGAGCTTCCAAGGCTTTCAATCTTATATCAAGTGTGGCGGCGGTTTGTGGCATCCAGGAACGGAAAAATGACGCCAGCGTATCCCTGGGGCTGGGCGACCAGTTATCATCACTTTCGATTGCCGACATCTCACACAGCTTCGCTAAAAGCTCGACGACACGTGGAAATCGTTTCGGGTTCCACGCAAGTACTTGCAGCGTCCATAGCAAGGGAGTCCTGAGCGAATGACTTAAGAAACTATGTCGCGGTATTTTCATGAGTTCGCATATGACGGGATTGGGCTTCCGAACATCTGTCTCGATCAACGAAAGTATGACCTCGGGTGCTGCTTCCGCAAAATCAGGAAGGGCTATGCCGTATGACGTAATCTGGTCCTGTTCGAAAGGGCTTAGGAGCTTCTTGACGAAGGACGCCACTTCGGATTCAGCGTCGAAACCCATGCGCTTATGAAATAGACGATTTCCGAAGACTGCCAGGAGTATGAGCGTCTCGCGAATTCCTCTTCGCAGTGCGTCGGAATGACTTGGCGCGTTTTCGAGAGGTTTCGCCGACAGTTCGTATTCTGGTGTCGAATTAGTGGAAGTCTCGTCTTTGCACAGGACGTCAATTGCAACCGCAAGAAAGTTATCCAGGTCAGTCCTGGTTACGAACGGAGAAATTCCGAACAGGGCATCAATCCTTGATACAACCCCCTGATGATCTCCTGCTGACCAGAGCGGCGGATCCTCAAGATCAAGCAGTTGCGCCAAGTCAACCTCAACTCTGGCATAGTCGTCCTGGCTCCAGAGACGCTGAACTACCTCGCGGTCGCCAGGGGCCGCTGAGTTCCAGGCGCCTACCATTGCAGCCGGTATGAGTTTCCGGCCGATTTCAGCATCCACGGCCCAGCATGGCGTCTGCACTTCAGGTAATTTGGAAAGGCGACGCCGCAGGATCGTCAGCGAACAAGCGGATTCCCGAGCCAGCCTCTCGATCTTCTCGTAAGCATACCCGCTCGACTCAAGAGCTTTGTGAAAATCAAGAAAGTGCAGACGATCCAGTTCGATATCGGGGTCGCCGTAGACGCTGTTGCGAGGCCGTATAATCACCCGGCGGCAACGGCGCCGCAGGAAACCGATTCTCCGTTCGACCTCCGGCGTGGTTGCGATGGCGATAATCGGTAATCTGTCCACGCTTTTCAATCGTTCCAGTGCGTTCGGCGTGTCAAACACTATCATCTGATGATCTAATCCGGGGATTCCAATCTTGGCGGAACCCGCTAGACACCGCAGAAAAGCGAGCGCTTCATCCCGTGAATCAGCCGCAACAATTAGAGGACGATCGAGTTCCTCGTTGTGCCAATCTACAAATGGCTTCGCGAATCGACTGACGGTCGGCGCGATGAGGGCTGGCCATATTGGTGGTTCGCAGTCTTCGATCCATTCGCACCAGCATTGTTCGATCGATCGAAAGCCGTCGACCCGTCGGCTGAGACGTTCAGCGAACCAGATCTGAACCGCAGCGGATTGCTCGATCCATTGCTCCAGGTCACTCGCGTCGTATACCCTGACGTCCTTCCAATGGCCAGCGGCGGTTTTTTCCTTTGCCCAGTCTTGCTTCTGCTTCCAATCTCGCGCAGTCACAAAGACAAACGTCGTGTCATGCCGTTCCTTGGGTTGCACTGCTTTCAAGCTCTTCACATAGTCGATCTCGGCTTTACCCCTAATATCTCGTCTGCAACTGAGTTCCCATCCTGATTTTCCTGCCGGTATCCAGGGGGTAGGCACTGAGGTCTCAATTATGCCGTCCCACCCTTTACGTTCCGCATTGTCATAAGCAGGGAAATCTACACGTGTAAGATCCTGTCCGGTCGTGTGAACGAGCCTGCGCACTAATGCCGGGAGTTCCCGGCGGGCGCAGTTCCTCTGAGCCCATTTATGAATTTCAATTGCCCTGATTGGTGCCAGATGCGGAGCGTAAAGGCCGGCAGTAATGGACCCTACGTCCACATCGTCCTCGCTCTTGTCGAACTGAAATTGACGCTCCATCAGCATATCACGGTCCGCACCAAAGGTCCGCTCAAGCCGCATCGCCATCTCCGGCGAAAGATCCGCATTACCGTTCAGGAAATTTGAAAGCGCCGGGCGCCCGACGCCAAGGAGCTTTGCCGCCTTTGTGACAGTCATACGTTCGGGAATGACGTGACGCCTGACGTAAGCTCCAGGATGATTCCTATCATTTTTCCCATAATTCTGAGCCATGGTCTCACCTCCAATCCGATGGTCTCCTGACCTCCATCAAATATACTGTATTGCGTTACGCAACGCAATACATTTTCTCTCATTCTCGCAGGAGGCGTTTCCGTACGCATCCTCAACAATCCTTGTTCCGAAGGAATCCGTCGCGACCGCTACCGCAGCATCCATCGATACACAGACAACAAAAATCCCGCTGCGAAATTTGTGCAGCGGGTCTGTCAATGTCCTCTGTCAGGCCCGACTCTTCAGGCTGAGTCCTCACAAAAGTGGTGTTCGTCGAAATTCCGGCAAGGCCTGTTGCAGAGTCTGCCGGTCGCCACAATGCGCGTGAGGCCGGTGCTATAGATGGCGTGGATTGTGCGGTAAATGATCGATAAGCTGCTGAAGGTTGTGGAGTTGCCCGGTTAGAGAGGCTGTTATTTCGTATGTTCTTGGAGTTCTCTTACGAGTTTGGAATCTGGTGAATGCGCGTCTGCGTTTTCTTCAAGGTCTTCTCTCAAGAGGTTGGCAAGTCTCTCGCGTTCTTCCTTTATTGCCTCTTGTTTGATGGCTTGTTTGAGAAACATATCCGCACTCTCCAGGAAGAAGATTGTGATAATGACGGAAAAAATGCCGATGTCTGTGATATCTTAGATAGTTTCGATTGGAGGTTTTGGAGTATCGGGCGCGAGGTACCATACGGTACCGATCATAAATACAGAGACGGCAATAGCTATGAACTGAAAAGGTGTCTGTCTTGTGCGCCCCAAATAGGTGAAATCATTTCGTGAGATTTAACAACTCAACTTGGCATGTCAAGGGATCACTATGCGTCACAACGAGATACTTCATCTGTTCCGATCGAATCCTTATGGGATCGGGTGAGGGTCCATTCTGAGGATAACTGTGCTTGTATGCGGGTCAACGTCACGACAACGTCCATTCCTCGCCCGATATGATAACAAGGAGGGCATCAACCATTCCAGAAAGGAAGGTTTAGGGCGAAGGATCGGTCGCACGCCTTTGTCTGTCTGCCTCGGAATAGTCCCTCGCAGCACGGATGTGATCCGGCGTCAATTGGGGAAAATCAACCAACAATTCAGCCTCGGTCATTCCACCCGCCAAGTAGTCCAATACTTCATAGACTGTAATCCGAGTACCAATGATGCAGGGTTTGCCGCTACGTACACCCGGTCGGATTTCAATGTAGTCTTCAAAGCGCCTGAGCAGTTCCTTTCTCAAGGAATCGCACAAACGCTTCCCCGAGTTCGGTTACTTCCAGGAATTGAAGTGGACCAAGGTCGCCACGCCCTGCCGCGTGTGTATACAAAAGTGACTTGGCAAGTAAATCCTGGACAAGGAACCGATAGTTCGAATCCGAAATTTCGTAATGACCCGGCCGGCGATGCTCGCTGCTCGCGTCAGAGATATCCGTGTTCGATTCTTCCCTTTTCTTTGCTGCACGAAGATGTTCATCCAAAATGCGGATCTGCATTTCAGTTAACGATATCAGCAGGTCCAAGAAGCGATCGTCGAAGGGCGTACCTCCTCCATCCTGAATTCGGCCTGCGAGCACTCCCGCCAGTTTTTTCCGCTTTTCTTCCGCTTTGATTTTGGTGGCTCGTACCAGGACGTCTTCCAGAAAATCGACGAATTCTTCGCTTCGAATATACGCGGTATCGATCATCTCAGTTTCAAGAGCATGTACGTCTTTCGCCAGATCCTCGACGAATTTCTCGAGACGTTCGTGCTTAAGCCGTGCGCGCAGGTCGAAAAATGCCTCGTTTAGCACCGTCCCAACAATGGGTGTTGCACCCAATATCGAGCGAACTATGGACTCGGTCTCCTTCATCACGTAGATCTTTGCAGGTAACGGAGTATTCGCGACCACTCGACTGTGATCATCTTTTTCGCCAGCCTTTATACGGTCCATCAATCGGTCCAGATCGCCACCGCACTCTTTCAACAGTCTCTGCCTGGTCTGATGGACTTCCTCTGCAACTGGGTCACGATCCATTATTCTCCCTAAGGCGGCTTCGCTTTGCTCAGCCGCAACCAAAAAGGTGGTAGTCAAGAGCAGTTTGTTTTGTGGTATGAAAAACGGCGTTCGTCCTTTATGATGGTGGTCCCAACCGCCATCAACCCAAGGAGGAACGCCGTGAACGACTTCGTGGACCAATATAATGAAAAAATCAGTGGCGTGGTATCGTGTTTTGATCGGGTTTTGTTCAAGGGGTACCTGCCGCTGGGATTTGGCAATGCGATGGAGCGTTTCATGGGTAATCAGGGTTTTTTGTTGAAGGACTTCAAGCGTTTTGTGACGTCGCATTCCAAAACGATCAAAGCCCACGCGGAGGCGGTGGCGAGCAGGCACAAGCGCCCGTTCCTCTATCTCGACCGCAACACCGTCAGGAAAGAGGAGGAAGCGCGACGCATCGCCCAACGAGATGGGATCACCCGCGGCCTGGTCTGTGTGTTCCGCGCCGTGGAAGGCTGTCAGAGTTTCAAGCTGGTTCCAGGGGAAGGAAGGCCTCGCCTGCTCAACGCCCGGCGGAAGTGCCTGTGCTACTACTTCTACTATATCGACCGTGAGTTCGGGTTGCTGCATATCCGCATCCAGTCCTGGTTCCCCCTGGTGGTGCAGGTCTGTCTCAATGGCCACGAATACCTGGCGCGCAAGCTCGATAAAAACGGCATTGCCTATGAAAAAGCAGACAACGCGTTTCTATGGATCGACGACGTGGCCCGGGCGCAACGCTTTGCCGATCGTTTTGTCGAGAAGAATTGGCCGCGCATTCTCTCCGGGCTTGCCCGCAGGGTCAACCCCCTGCTCAAAGACCTGCTTTCGGGAATGGACTATTACTGGGTCGTTGACCAGGCTGAGTTCGCCACCGACGTGATGTTCACAAGCCCCCACGCCCTGAAGGTGCTGTATGAAAATCTGCTCAGACATACGGTGCTGTGCTTCTCCCCCCAGGACATCCTGACCTTCCTGGGACGCAAACTCCACGGCAACTTTCAGGGCGAAGTCCTCACGGACTTCAAAAACAAACGCCAACCCGGCGCACGGGTCAAACACCGGATGTGTGAGAACTGGATAAAAATGTACGACAAACACGGGCGCGTACTACGCATAGAGACAGTGATCAACCATCCAAGGCAGTTCAAGGTCCGCCGCTGGGGCATACGCCAAGGACAACGCGTGATGGGCTGGTATCCCATGGCCAAAGGCGTGGCCAACCTCTACCGCTATCGGGAAATCTCATTGAAGGCCAACCAACACTACCTTCATGCGCTGGCAGCAGCACCAGACACCGCGAAGAGCCGTCACAGCCTCACCACACTTGCCCGACCACGCAGGCACAGGGGGCGTACCTATCGGGGCTTCAATCCCGCCGACACCCGCGACCTCGACCTCTTCACCGCCGTCCTGAAAGGCGAACACGCCCTGATGGGCTTCCGCAATCGGGACATCCGAAAACACCTCTTCAAACAACCCAGAACCCTCGACCAGCGCCGACGGCAGGCCAACGCCGTCAGCCGACTTCTCAAACGCCTACACGTCCGAGGCCTGATCGCCAAAATCCCACGGTCCAGAAGATGGCGCGTCACACAGGCCGGACACGTCACACTCGCGACTTCACTGACACTATACCACAAGCACACAAACCCTATCCAAGCAGCATGAACAAACTTCTACGCATCTTGCGTTGAAGTCTTACTGTAAGACTCTAACAGTCCGTTGAAAAAGTCGCTCTGCAGGCGAGGCCAAGTCATTGAGGCCGAAGAGAAGGCGCGCGACCGACTCGAATCCTCGGACTCGGTGAGGGAGCGCCTGCCTGCTGCAGGCAGGCAACGGCGTAGTTCGGTCACAAGGGCCGGACCCAGCCCGGATTGACTTGTCCAACGGGCTGCCAAGGCTGTTCCGGGGGTTCCTCCGACCTGGACAGGCGGGTCAGAGTTTCACGAGAATCAGCGTACCAAGGGCAATCAGCGTGGTAAACTGGATGCCGATAATCCATCGAAATCCGCTATCCAGGCGCGATTCGAGGTTCGCAAGGCGCGATTCAATGGCCGTGAGGCGGGCGTTCATCTGATCGACCGTGCCCTCGAGGCGGGAAATTCGGGCATCGAAATCGGCTTGTTGCGTTGCGGCGTTCACGTATGGGTTCCCTTCGGTCTGGGTTGTCGGTTGGCCCGTCACTGTGTGTATGGACAAAATACGTCAAGTTCTTCCTGAAACAAAATCGTGCTGATTCATTGCCGTTACAAACCGACTGTACGTGCGGATACCGCCGAATTCGAAGCGGCGAGAACGCAATCCGGCGAACCGCCGAGCGCTTTGAGCACGTCAACGGCCTTGCCTTCGGTGGACCCGGCATGTCTTGTCTGGAATGCGCTGCTACGATGTGAAACGAAGCTTGATGCCGCAAGCCGCAGACACTTTCGCTAGTGTATCGAGCCGTGGATTTCTTCGGCCGGACAGAACTCGGGAAAGGGCCACACGATCCAGATTCGCCTGGCGTGCGAGCGCGGACACGCCGCCCCGTGCCTCGGCAACGTTACGAAACGCCTTCATAAGAAAGCGCGGATCGTCGCCCATTTCCTCAATCGCCGCGTTCAGATAGGCAGCCGCGTCCTCTGGCGTCTTGAGATAGTCGCTGGCTTTATGTTCTCTAGCGGGCATCCCATTGATCCTGTTTGATGGCATTCCAGCGCTTACGCGCGTTTGCAAAGCCACGAACTCAATTCATACACGAAAGCGTAGCCAATTGACTACGCAGTGTCAAGTGTTTTACAGTAGATCGAAAAGTAGAAACGGGTTGGGCTCCCGATTAGTGCGGGGGCCTGTCCACCGCGTCGTGCTTGCACGTACAGTGTCACGTCATTGTGCCGCGTTTCATTTCCTTTCATTCAGCCGGTATCGTCTCCAAATCCTTCTCGACGTCGGGATAGACAGTATCGAGCTCTTTCTGTATCTCCATGGTCTTCCCCTAGCCGTTACGATCTTGCAGTAGGTTCGGGAGTCGTCGAATGGACGATCTCTACGATCCTTCGACCACTTCTCGCAAACCTCGTAGCCGAGGATCTGATATGGGCACACACACCCCCCCGAATCTGCACCTGGTCAGGTTATCGCAATCCGTCCCGTTCGAAATTCAACGGTCAGGCTCGATCCGCGAAAAAAATCTAGCCCAAGAAGACCATCTACACCTGCACTGGGCGGCAACGTATGACCCAGCACTGGAAAACGAGTAGTCCTTCGACCCAGGGCCATAATTGCGTCGAGTGTGACGAGGGGCGCGAATTCGACCCCGCTGCCCGTAGTCACCTGCACACGGTTCGGTGACAACGCCGGATCGTACCCAAGAGCAACCATCATCCCCACGTTCACCAATGTTCCGGTCGCACCAGTATCAAGCGCCAAACGGAGAACGGCACTACCGTTCGGCCCCCACAGTTCGGCAGACACGATGATCAAGCCCTGATGTGGATGGAATGGCAAACTCATAGGACGATCGCGGTGTCCTCAGGCATCTGCCCGGTGTACAAAATGGCAAACCGGTCAGGGTGCAACGCCACTGCCTGGCGATAGACCTCGTCCCGATCCTTACTGTGGAAGCGAACTTTGCCGCTCTTCACTTCCAGGGCATCGTCAGTCCGCGGGGCTTCAACGAGCACCCACTCTGAGGAGTACTTCGTGTGTATCTGGGAAATTGTCAGAACTTCGTCCATCTCTCTGATCCTCCTGTCGGTCAATGCGAGTACAAATTGGACCCTTTTCGAACAGTGAGCTGAGGATACCTGCAGCATTCGCAATGGCATTCGTTTTCGGAAACCTATACCAATCCAGTCGTGCGTAATCTGCTGATGTACCTCTGCGATGGGGTTCCGCGTGGGCGTCCTGCCATCTGGCATTTTGATATATGGAATCAGGCTTTGGATACCCCGCCCAAACCCTACGTGCCAATATAGAGTGAGACAACTCCCCCTTCGAGATTAATGTCGTATTAATGGGCGGAGAGGAGAGCACGAGATGCGGTCAAGAACCGATGTTGGAGACAACGGCAGCAGCAGCAAGGGGTCTCTGGTTGTGGAGGTCCCGCGCGGGACCTCCACAACCACGAAGCCGGATCCGGAAGTGCCGGCGCGTGCGCAGCGTCGCCGTTTCACGGCAAAGTACAAGCTTCGCATCCTGGAAGCGGCGGATGCTTGTCGCGCTCCTGGTGAAGTCGGCGCGCTGCTGCGCCGCGAGGGACTGTATTCCTCGCAGTTGACGCAGTGGCGTCGTGCGCGTCGCGAGGGGTCGCTCAAGGCGCTGTCGAAGCTGCGGGGACCGAAAGGGCGTCGCCGCGACGAGGTGGCCGTCGAGAACGAGCAACTGCGCAAGGAGATCGCCCGTTTGCGACGACGATTGGAACAGGCGAACACGATCCTCGAGATCCAAAAAAAAGCCTCCGAGATCCTGGGCATCCCCCTGAACCCGCCAGCAGGCGACGACGACGTATGATCCGTGCCTGCCTGCGCCGAGCCCCGCGCGGCAGGCAGGCGGCAGAACAACTGGCCCCGAAGGTCGGGTTGGCTTCCGCGTGCCGGGCGCTGGGTGTGGCGCGGGCATCGGTCTACCGTGCGCGTCAGCCAGCCCAACGCGGGCCTCGTGGCGCCCGGTCCTCGTCGCCACGTGCGCTTTCCCAAAACGAGCGCGCTACCGTGCTGGACATCCTGCACGAGGACCGCTTCGTAGACCAGGCGCCACCGGCAGTCTACGCCGCGTTGCTCGAGGAAGGGCGGTATGTCTGCTCGATCCGGACCATGTACCGTCTGCTGCACGATGCAGGAGAGGTGCCCCAGCGGCGACACCAGCGGCGTCATCCACGTCTGGAACCGCCCCGCTTGATGGCGGATGCGCCCAACCAGGTCTGGACATGGGATATCACGCGGCTGCCAGGAACCCGCAAGTGGGAAACCTATCCCCTCTACGTCGTACTGGATCTGTTCTCACGCTATGTCGTGGCCTGGATGGTCGCCACAAGGGAGAGCGCCACATACGCCAAGCGCCTGATCACCAACGCCTGCACCAAGCAGGGCATTCAACCCCGACAACTGACGCTGCACCAGGACCGCGGCGCACCCATGACGGCCAAGACCTTTTCGCAGTTGCTGATGGACCTCGACATCCTGGCCAGCTACTCTCGACCCCGTGTGTCCGATGACAACCCGTATTCCGAAAGCCAATTCAAGACGCTCAAATACGCGCCTTCATACCCCGGGCGCTTCACCAACCCGCAAGAAGCACGCACCTATTTACAGGCCTTCTTTCCCTGGTACAACACACAACACCGGCACAGCGGACTGGGCTTACTCACGCCCGACACCGTCCACCATGGGCTGACACAGCAGTTTCAAGCCGCCAGACAATCGGTGCTGGACCAGGCCTATCACAACCACCCTGAACGATTTGTTAAGGGGCATCCTCGTCCACCACGCGTTCCAGACCAAGTCTGGATTAACCAACCACAGAACACCATCGAATGCCATCAGTTGCTTCACTAAATTCCAACGGGAGGTGTCTCATTTCTATTGACACGTTCCGAATCGTCAATTTGTAATCCACGAAGCCACTACCGGCTTGTTCTTCAGTACTTATCTCCGCTAAGGGCCATCCCAGAACTCTTGTTAGAATTGGGTCAATAACCTTTAGACGTGTGTCCTGTTCTGTGACTATAGTTCCCTTGGCGCTGTCCACCTGTTCGAGAATTCGCTGAAAGCTCTCGAATGCGGTGTCAATATTCACGTCATTCCGCCCCATCGCGATATCTCCGTGTTTTTGTTTGCGATATCTCCATGATTCGCGAGTCAATATAGGCTAGCTGAGTTCGTCAAGGAACGGGTTGAATAGATGTAAGAGACGATCAGCAAAGCATTTAAATCCAAACTCAAAAGCTACAGTTCATCTCGAACTCTGTCGAGATCTGCTGTGTTTTTTCCTGAGTATAGATACTACTCCACCGCATTGATTCGGATCTGGATACGTCTCGCCTTCGCTCACTCAGGCTGGATCGACACCAGATCCTTCTCGACGTCGGGATAGAGGGTATCGAGCTCTTTCTGTATCTCGATAGTTCTTCCAATAGCAGTCACGATTCGGCAAAATGTCTGGAGCTCTTCAAGTTCCAGTCGTCGCTCTTTGCGATCTTTCAGCCATTTGTCGCAAACCTGGTAGCCGCCAATGCGATATTCGAACACATCCCTGGGAATTGGGCCGAAATACTGCGTTTTGTTGATGTACATTCGTTGTGTCTCTGATTCATAGCGAAAGCCCTTTGCCTTCGTGTTTGCGACGTCCGATTCTCCTCTACCCTCGAATCGACAGGTGGGTTCGGCAAGTTCCTGCGACTTGAGGAGATGCAGAGCGGCCAATCGCGCACCCAGAACGGCAAGTTTAGTGAACAGCTCACGATCCGCCGAAAATGGAACGCGCGGAAACTCCATTCGAAGGAATTCGGCGTATTTCTCGCGGTAGGCGGGAGTTTGTAGAATTGCATATAAATAGTCAAAGATGCCCCTTGGGGACGGGCAACTGGCATACGCTTGAGTTAAATACTCGACCAGTTCACGCTTCAGATTTGAACGGCGGTCGTTGGCGGTGAGATAAGTGTAGAGTGGAAAGTGGTAATTGATGTCGTAGGCCGCAACAGACTTGTGGGCGCTGATCGACGTCGTTGCCAGGACACCGAATTCATCCTTATGCTGTTTGGGCATCAATAGAGCGACGTTTTCACCAGCCAGCATGTGTCGCATTACGTCTTGGCGAGGCCTACAGATGAATCCACGCGACTGACCGGTGTAATACGTGTATCGTACGTCAAACGGCCGGTAGAGAATTGGAACAACGTTCCCCCGAGTGAGACGACCCTCCAGCAAGTCCAATTGAGCCATTCTGACCTGCCAGTCCCGCGCATCCTTGCCGAGATCGTATGCAATCCTGGCCTGTTCAGGTTCCATCCCGGAAAATGAACGCACAGTATGCCACACCTCATCATCCGACCAACGGATGGTCAGTCGATCGCGCGCCGTTACAATGCCCACGCTCTTCACCGGGAAAATTTCGGCAATGGAGGTGAACAGACGATACTCGTCTTCGAGAGTTTCATCGCGCGGCGCGAACAGATAGAAGGGTGAGACCGGTCTAATCTCTTGCCTTGTCGTGGAACCGTGATCGTGGGAGTCTAACCACGCGTATTTGTGCTCACGGCTTCCATACGCTTCGGCATGATGAACCTGACAATCACAATCTTCTTTGCTACCGGTCTTTACGAAAAAGGCAATAGCCACACCCTGCCGGATATCAAAGACGTTCCCGTCAGGTCTTCCGTCCTTGGGGTTGGTCTCCCCAGCGAGTGAATTGCCGTGTAAGTCGAGTATATAGATGTCGTCAAAGGTGTCCATCAGGCTCCGGCGCATGCCGCGAAACGTAGGGCTCTCGAGATAGCTGTGGTCAGTAATCATGCCGACGATGCCTCGTCCGGCCTGTTCGATCTTCCACTGTGCAAAACGCAGGAACTTCACGTAGTCATTCTGAAGCCATTTGGGGTTTTTCTCACCCAGAGGCTTACCGTCCACCTGTTTATAATCCTCGATTAACCCACGTATCCACTTGCCTCTGTTGCTGGAATGTCCGGAATAGGGCGGATTGCCCAGAATGAGCAGGATCGGGCTCTCCCTCTTGACGTCACCGGCAAGGCGAGATTCCTCTGCCAGCGCCGAGAGGCCAGGAATTCGGGTCTGTTCCAGCTTCTGCCAGTCCAGCGTATTGGTGAGATAGAAGGCCATCCGCTCATCGTCGGTGATTCGGTGGCCAAGTTCCTGAAGCAGGAAGCTCATCTTCAGGTGCCCGACAGTATACGGCGCCATCATCAGTTCGAATGCGTAAAAGTTCTTCAAAATATGGGTGCGTATGAAGTCCCTTGTGCCGCCGGCGCCGTATTTCGCTTCGAACTCCGAAACTGCCTGTTGGGCGGCACGAGCCACAAAGGTCATGGTTCCGGCGGCAGGGTCCAATAGGGTCACGCCCTCAGACGCCAGACCGTCACCCTTCTCGAACTCCCTCTTGAGAAGACCGTGCAGCGATCGAACGATATACCCGACCACCGGTTCCGGCGTGTAGTACACCCCGCGGCGTTCACGCTCTTCGGGGTCATATTGCGCCAAAAAGGTCTCGTAGAAATGCACAATCGGGTCGCTGCCTTTGCCGTCTCGGTAGTATTCATCGAGAATACCGGCCGCGTCTGCCACCGCCAGGACCTCGGCAATGTCATCCACGCACCAGGCGAGTTGATCCGGCATATCGCCAAGAGAGATATAACGGAAGAGATCCCTCAGGACGCCGATGGTGTGGGGTATGTTGTCAAACGCGGCCGCCCGATTGAAGCTGTCCCCGGCGCGGATGCGGGCGGCAAACAGCCCGTACGTGATGGTCTGCGCGAACAGATCGGCAAACGCTTCAGGCGTTAACGACCCTATCAGGTAGGTTCGGAAGGCCTCATAGAAACCGGTGAGATCGTCGCCGGAATCACGATCCGCCCTTATCTCTTCGCTTATTACGTCGCGGAGGTGGCGGGTCCGTTTGGCCAATTCAACCGCGAGGGATTCGGCGTCGGCGGTAAAGTCGGCGGGCAGCGTGAAATCCATGAAGCGATCGAGAAGATCGTAGAGTTCACTTTGTTTTTCGAGTGGAGGCATCGTCCCCAACGTGTTGAGCACAAAGGGTTGACCCGCACAGATCTCTGCGACCTGCCTGCCTCTTCGGTAGAGACGAAACTCGAGAAAGTTGGTCAGGATGAGATTCGGAAAGGTCTCGCGATAGCGTTGAAGTTGCTCGGTCTCTTGGATCCGACTTAGGTCCACTTCTGTCGGCTTTTTCGCCTCGATATAGCCGATCACCTGACCCTTACCGTTCCAGAGTCGGAAGTCCGGGTTGCCACCCTCCGTTGGCTTGGGGAGCGCGGTGACATCTACATGTGGTCGACCGGTGGCCGTGGCGAACTCCTCAAGCATCTGCTTCAGCGCTGGATAGAAACTCTCCTCCGTCGCGTCTCCGTGAGCCGCTGCGGAGGAGAGTTCTTTCAGGTACTTTGAAAAGATGGTTTTGGGGGTCATGGGATTGTCCATGCGGTTGAAAACGCCTGTGTATTACCGACGGATATCATGATCAATAACTAACAACGAATGGTTACGATTTCTACCTCGGGCATTGAGACAGATCTCGTGCGAAGTAATATTCTGAACTGTTGCGTATTGCCTGCGCGTTTATTCTCGCCAATTCAGCATCTTCTATTTTTCTATCCTCGCTCTCGGCGAGCAGACAGATTTGCGGAGCCACCGGTAATATTAAGCACTTACGCGAATTATCAGGTACTAAAAACTCGCCCCTTTTGCTCTTCAATATTCCCCAGATTGTGCCGTGCAACTGCTTACGGACTCGCATCAGATTTCGTTGAATTTGGACGCCCGTAAGGTGCCTCCCACTGATTTTCAAGTCTGGACGAACTGGCGTAATACCTGTCTTCTCCAGCAATTCCTGGTCATCCTGCGTCAGTTCAGTTCGCACGCCAATCGCACCTTCTAACCGCTGATCGTCCACCGGTTGTCGACTCCTATGCCATCGGATATTCCACAAGGCGTACATATCGGTTATCTTCGTATGATCAGCTTTATACAGGCTCGATACAGTTCCTTCGACTATGCGGTCAGCTAATTCTTGATAAACATCCTCAACGTCTTTCATAAATACAGATTCCGCTCTTTGGTCCCAGGATCTCCGAGCACAAAAAAGGGGGTTGTCTGGCTTGGGTCGAAAATTCTTCGCGTTCCCCAAACGCCAAACATCGACTGTTCCGTCCGGTTGCCCAAAACGCACAATTGAGCGCGCCGGAAAATAGTGTTGCATGATTGTAAGTTGGTGCGGATTACCTTTTTGTGTTTTCTCGTATTTCACGCCATGTCCAGTTTTCTGGGATTCAAAACGCCATTCTCTTTAAACCTCATCATAAACTATAGTCATCCCGCTGTCGATGTCAAGAAAAAGGCCGGATTCGATGATGAATCCAGCCGTTTACGTATCACGATGTTTGCAAACGGTATGGGGTCGAGATCCCCCCACCGCATCAGCCGTCGCCGGTCCGTCGACACTTCGACAAGCTAAGGGACCGGCTCGGCTTCTGCCTGCCTGCCGCGCTCCGCTTGGCGCAGGCAGGCGACTCCCCCTCAAGGGGGGAGTGATACGTATGTGCTGCCCGGTCAGCCTGGACGACTGACAGACCGCCAGATCACCATCCGACGTGAGCAAGAGTTGGTTCGCCATCTTCCAGAAGCATCTCGACCACTTCCGTCAGGTTTGTATTCAACTCGTCCAAGGTCGCGCCCTGGGAGTGTGCGCCGGCGAAGCCGGGGACGTAACCGACGTATAGCCCGGAGTCCTTACAATGTTCCACAACAGCCGTATAGCGCATATCGTCCCTCACCTGATGACGGAGACTTACAACCTGAATTATCCGTGAAAACCGGTGGATGTTTCGTATAATCGGTTGATTTTCAATAACATGAGTGGATAATGTAACGAAAACCTTGATTCGTCCAAAATCGAGTTAGCAGACGTAAGATTGAGGTGTCATGCTGACGTGCAGCATTGTGGTATTGCGCCTTGTGTGACAACTAATTTCAGCTACGGATTTTTCGTTTTTTTCGCGTGTTTCGTAGTTTCTGATGTTCGTGTTCTCGTGCCTTTGTCGCGCTTTTTGGTTTTCATCCTGTCCATCCTGTCCATCCATGTTTGTTCCGTTTGCATGAATTAATGGGCTTGACAAGACGTGACGCTTTGGTGTTCTTTTGGTGTAACGTTCCCAGGAAAGTGCCAGGAGCAAACTCAATAACAAACCGGTAAGTACACTATGGAAACCGGAATCCTCAGTCTGGTAATATCCAGTTTGGGAACCATCGTGGCCGTTGTTGGCATCGGATGGCTCGGTCTGGATAGAATGGAACAAAGAATAAAGGCCGATGCCCAAAAAGCCCACGATCTTATAGGCGAAAACATAAGAGGCGTGCGAACAGATATAGACACGCTACGATCAGATATAGACACGCTACGATCTGAAGTAAGCGGTATGCGCTCTGAAATGACGGGTCTAACGGGTCGAGTAGGACACATCGAAGGCATGCTCGAAGTCATGCGGGGTGCCGAAAAACCCACTAAACGCTAATCTCCAGCCGCCGCGCCGTAAATTTCCGCAAGTTTGACGTTCACCCTTGACAGGATAGGCAGACCCACGTCATCTTTCATCAGGCGCCACCGGAGGAGTACGCCATGATGGGCAAAATCCTTAACGCAGATAACGTCCGTTTTTTTGTCCTTATTCTGGTACTGTGGAGTACCATGTGGAGATTTGACGGCAAGATAGACGCACGTTTTGAGAAAATGGGAAAAAGAATCGAAGCACGCTTTGAGAAAATCGAAACTCGCCTGGACAGGATCGACGCCCGCCTGAATTCCTTCGGTGAACGTATTGCCAGGAACGAAGCACGCCTGGACGCCTCCGAGTAAACTCCCGCCTGCGCCTGCTCCCTCAATCCACGCCACGAAATCCCTGCTGCTTTCGTCGCTTCGGAACTACGGTCTTCAACTCCATGTCCCTGACCACCGCCCGCGCCAACGCCTCCGGCGAGGGAAAGATTCTCCGTTCACCCCCCCGCGGCCATCCCGAAGACCGCGGCGAAGAGAATGAAATCCGCGAAGCTGATCCGTTCATCGCCGTTCAGGTCCAGATTCGCGTCGAAATTCGGATCGCTGGAACTCGCGCCGAAACCGCTGGCGAACAGCACGAAGTCGCCGAAGCCGACGTACCCGTCGCGGTCGAAGTCGGCGCGTCGCGGGTCGGTCACGGGCGCATCTACGTAAACCGGACGCCCTCGCACGGCGATCCCCCGGGGCCCGTCTTCCAGCGTGAGTGTTTTCCGGACGAATCCCGATGCCGCGTCGATAAACAGCAGTTCGTTCGAATCCTGGTTGGCCGCGTAAACGGTTTTTCCATCGGCCGAAACGGCCACGTCGCGCGTTTCCCGCCCGCGCGCCGCCCACTTCAGAATCACGCGATTCAGTTCCGTATTGATCACCAGTACCCTGGCGTTGGTCCGGTCCGTGGCGTACAGACGCTTCCCGTCGGGCGAAAGCGCCAGGCGGAAGACGCTCGCGGACGGCTGGTCGATTTCACTGATCACCTCGTATGATTCGGTGTCGATGACCGAAACGCCGGCCCCGTTCCCGCTGCGTCCGAACCGGGATACGTAGAGCCGGTCTCCCGAATGGGAGAGCAGCAGGGACCGCGGCGAGTCCGGCACGTCGATCCGCTGGACGACCTGACCGCTTTCGATATCCACCACCATCACCTGGTTCCCGTCGATATCCGCCGCGTACAGCCACTTCTCGTCCGGCCCCACGGCGATGCCGAACGGTCCTCGTGTATTTTCCCCTTCGCCGGCGACAGGCGTGGAGATGCGTCGACTCTCTCTAAGGCTGCCCACCTCCACAACGGATACGGTCTGCTCCGCGGCGTTGCTCACGTACACACGCGACCCGTTTCGAGACATCGCCAGGTCCAGCGGTTCGCGCCCCACCCGGGTCACCAGGACCTCGTGCGTGGACGTGTCGATCGCCATCAGCTTGTTTTCCGTGCCATCGGTGTCGGCGCCGTTGTTGGCAACGTACACAAATCGCTCGTCGGGTGTCAGCAGAACGCTCAATGGATCGCCGCCCAGCGGTATCCGGGCCACCTCGCGGTCCAGGCCCGTATCAAACACGGCCAACTGCCGGGAGCGGCGCAGCGCCACGTACACCATCGGCTCTCCGGAAAGCGAGAGCACTTCGAACCGGAGTTCCGGCAGTTCCTCAGCCGGATAGATCGTCTCATTGCCCTCGCTGTCCTGCGCCCTGAACCGGTAGCTAAACACCGTACCCCGTTCTCTGCCTGGAAACTCGACGGAATAAAACCGCCCGTGTTCACGCTGCAACACCAGCGTCCGGACGGGTCCGCCGTCGGTCCGGTAGTCCACCTCCACTAAGGAAATCGGATCCTCATCCAGAATGCGCACGTGTAGCCGGTAGGGACCGTCGGGACTCGGCGTGTTGTTCGGAAGAACGGTCGTTTGGATATCCGGAAAACCCGGAAGAGCCGTTCCCAGGGTAAAGTCGACCTCCGACACGCTCCTGCCTGGGGCGACGCGAACCGCGTCGGCGACGTCCCGAATCGCGCGGTTGTCGTAATACTCCTCCGGGAAGCCGGATTCGAACTCCCTGTAGATGCCGCTGAAATTCCGCGTGGTGACCGATCCGCCCACCGGCTCGATGCCCACGTGGTACTCACCCGGCGGCAGGCCCTTGATTTCATACTCACCGTCTCCACCGATCCCCCGGACTTCTCCTGCCGTACCGGAAAGGACGCCCGCGGCGAACTCACCCGTATCGGCGCGGTACGCCACAACGTGCACGCCGAATGCCCCCGCGCCGTCCCGGTGTGTCACCCGGCCCGAAATCGAGCCCGTGGAAATTCTCGCCTCGGTCGATGGATAAAGCGCCGCAATCCCGGCCCGGTCGTCCGTCGTCAGGGTGCGCTCCTCTCCGAAGTAGAAGGGATACATCGACGGACGAACGGACCGGTCTCCAGCCAGCGGCGAATGTGCGAGCCCCAGCAGGTGGCCGATCTCGTGGACCAGCACGTCCTGCATATCCACCAGACCGCTCTCCTGGCCGGGATTCCCCACTGAATAGGAATAGTCACGCCCATTGAAGACGATATCCACGTCCGTAATGTGTCCCTGGACGTCCCAATTCATTCGTGCGAACGCGATCACTCCGCCGCCGCGGTCCGGGAAATTCCGGGCGCTCCGGTCGAAGGTAATCACGTTCTTTCCATCTGTTGTCGACACGTCCAGATCGGCGACGCCGCGGCTCCTGAACGCAACGACTGAAATGGGAACCTCCTCCCAGGCGACGAAACTGTCCCGCACCAGGCGTTTCACGTGGTCGTCGAAAAAAGGAAACTGGTCGATCTCCAGCCAGAATTCGATCGCCCGCGCTTTACCGGCCGGCCAGCGCACCGTAACAATCTGGCGCTGGCTGTTCCGGTGCATCTGAAACACGTAGGAAGAAACGGGCGCCGCCAGGAAGCACCCCGCCAGCGCGGACGCGACAAGCCAGAGGACAAATCGTCGCGTTCTGGTCCCGAAATTACGGTTCACGACTCAGTCCGATTGAATTAGCACGGGATCGGGCGATTCATGGTCCACGTACCATACCTCATGCCGGCCGTCCCCGTTAAGGTCCGCCCGCGCTTCCGCAACGAACGTGGATCCTTCCACCGTCACCTGGTAACGGAATCTGCCCGGCGCCTCGTTCAATTTAAGGATCTTTCCGTTTTTTTCACTGTCAATAGGCAGATAAGTTCCGAATTCCTTCAAGTGAGCGCTTTCCAGACGATAGATCAACTCAAGGTGCATCCGGGCGCGCGTGCGTTCGCTGTCCTCAGGAGACTGAGCCGTGAGGCGGTAGATCATCAGGCCGCAGAACAGGATAAGCAGCATGACCGGTACGAGATGCTTCCCTACGGAGAGACCGCGTTCCGCTGTCTCAGCCACGGCTAATTCTCCCTGGCGAGTCCTGTTTCCATCCGGATTTGAACGTTCAGACGCGCCTCGGCGGCCGTCTCCCACCGGGGGACGACCTCAATCGTATCCTGAAGCGCGTCCATGGGTTCGGCCGGGACGAAGGGTCTGGCCACGCCACGGCTCCACGTACGGTTGCCGTCGACGTCTCCGAAGGCCAACACCCGGTAACGCCCGGGCCGGAGCGCGTCGATATGGTAGGAAGAATCGCCGGGCGCAACCACGACCGCCCGCGTCCGTTCAGGCCCTGAAAGGGATTGCGCTCGCACCACGATCCGCGTTTCAGAGGGTACAACGGCGCCACTTACGGCGCCCTGATCCTCCGGCGACGCAATCGTAAACCGAAACCCAATCTCGCCTTCCGCGGGGTTTCCGGAGACGTCCGTTAGCCTGGGGGCCTGCCCGCGAAGAACGTAGGTCTTCCCCGCGACCCAGGCATCGGCCGGCCGAAACGCAAAACGGTTGGGCCGCGGCCACGAAACCCTTCCTTCAGGGGCGTCCGTACTGTCGGACCGCACCCAGAACTCAGGGTTCGCAACGGGCGCCATCGCCTCGCTGAAATCGATATGCAACACGGCGTCTTGCGAGATATCCCGCGCACCAACTTCAGGATGGACGCGAACCGGATCGGGGGCGCGCCGGTCGGGCTGTCCCTCGCCGCGCACCGTCGCCGCTTCGCCGGGCGGGATCCGATTCCCGAAACGGTCGGCAATCCCGCCCAAGTCCACGCGGTATTCCATTCCGGCAGCCTGTGGCGCGGTAACCAGCCATACCCTGCTGGAATCCCTCGCGTCCGGATAGAGCCCTTCCACCTCCAGACGCCCGTCGCCGCCGGAAATTCCGGGCGGCAAGGCCAGATGCACGGGTTCATCGAACCGGAGGGCGAGCCGTCTCCGATCGGGCGTCCGCGCCGAAACAAAACGGGGCGGTACGCTGTCGCGCACCGCCATCTTCAGCAGACCCAATCGCACCCGGCGATCCCCCGATCCGAGGGTGACGTCGCCCGGGGGCACCGCGAGCGATTCGCCCGAGGTATACGCCTGGTCGCGGTCGCCGTCGCGGAATGCGAATACGCGGTACCGCCCCGCCCCCAATCGGACAAGCCGATAGGTTCCGTCCGCGCCGGGCTGTGTCACGTAAGCAGGAGGGTCGGCTACCGGATCGGGGTCGTCGTCTCCGGTCAGATCATACGCCCATACGAAGACGTGCCCACGTTGTCCGCCGAACAGGAGGACGCGTCCATCGATCTCACCGCCATCCAGCCGTTCACCGGTGGAGAACGCGAAGCTGTAGGACGCTTCCATGCGGTTGTACGACTCGTCTGAACTGCCGGCCCCCACGGACACCACGTAGGTCCGTTCCTCGCGGAGTCCTTCGTTCGGACGGATTTCAAGCTCCCGACCGCGCCATTTGAATTCCGGATCGGCCGAAAAGCGCGGAGAGATGAAAATCGCACGCGTCACCGATCGACGGTCCATGTGTTCGCTGAACCGGATGCGGATGCGGGTCTCCGTGCCCACGCCCACGGAATCGGCGGCCGGCATCGTGCGGACAACCCGCGGCGGGATGACGTCCTTTGGCCCGCCGGGAGGCGGCAAGGGGCTGGCGCACGCTCCCGCGAAGATCGGGGCGAGCCCGATCAGAACGCGCGTCGCCCTTTCCAGGATGGAAGAAGGAACCCGTACCCCGTCGGGCAATCGGCCGCCTCGCGTGTCCGGTCTCACGTCGCTATGCTCTCGGATGCGCCTGCCGATAGGCCTTCTTCAACCGTTCCACGCTCACGTGGGTATAAACCTGCGTCGTGGACAGGCTTGCGTGTCCAAGCATCTCCTTCACCGCATTCAGATCGGCGCCCCTGTCCAGAAGATGGGTGGCAAACGTATGCCGCAGGGTATGCGGCCCCAGACGGCCCCTGCCCGTCGCGTTTTCGAGATGCCCCACGACCCGGTCCTGAACCCCGCTGGCGCTCAACGCCCTGCCGGTACGGGTGAGAAAAAAATGCCGCCGGTCAGCCTCTCGCGCATCGGCTGGCAGCAGTTCGGACCGGCGGGCGAGGTACCTGCGCAGGGCTTCCCGGGCCGGCGCTCCCACGGGCACGAGTCGCTCCCTGCCGCCCTTTCCGGTCACACGCACGGTCCCGCTGTCCAGATCCAGACTATCCAACCTGATCTCCGCCAGTTCACGCAGCCGGATGCCGGAACTGTAAAACAACTCCAGAATCGCCCGGTCCCGCAGACCCAATGTGGTATCCGGCGACGGATTCTCCAGCACCCGATGCACTTCCGAATGATCCAGATGGACCGGCAGGGTCTTCTCCTGCCGGGGCGGGCGAACCTGCAGCGCCGGGTTCTTTTTCAGATGGTCCAGGCGGCAGAGCCAGGCAAAAAACGTGCGCAAGGACGCCAGTTTCCGTGCGATTGAACGTCTGCCGAATCCGGCGCCGTTCAGATGACCCAGGAACGCCCGAATGTCCTCACGCGCGACCGGTCTGACGTCCGGTTGTTCAACGCCCCGGCGGATCTGCATGAAAGAAACGAACCGTTCGAGGTCCGTCCGGTAGGCCCTGCAGGTGTGCGGCGACAATCGACGCTCGTTGGCGAGATGACGGAGAAATCCGGCGATCAGTTGCTGCACGTTATGACACCTTCCGCGGGGACTTCCGCGTTTCCGTTGAAACTTCCTGGTTCGGTCGGACGTCCGGGGCGTTCATCGGCCGCCGTCGGTGATTCGTGACGAAGCGGCGGCGCGGCTACGCTTTTTCCTCTTCCGGCGCACGCATCGTATGCCTGCAACTGAGACAACTCAGCGACGTCCGCCCATTTCGACCGGTACGTTCCGCGAGAAAAGGTCCTTCGCACACGGGACAAGGCCGGTTCAACGGGCGGTCCCAGCTCGCGAACGTGCATTCAGGGTAATTGCCGCAACTGTAAAACGTCCTCCCCCGCCGGCTGCTGCGTTCCAGGAGCTTACCGTCGCAATCTTTCTTCGGGCAGGGCACACCCGTCGAAATCGAACGGGTATTCCTGCACTTCGGGTATCCCGAGCAGGCCAGAAACCGTCCATTGCGACCTGTGCGGATTGCCATATCCGAACCGCATTTCTCGCAAGTCTCGCCCGAGGGTTCGGGTTCGGACGCTTCGAGCGGTTGCGTGTTGCGACATTCCGGAAACCCGGAACACGCCATAAATTTACCGTTTCGCCCCCATTTGATCACCATGGTCTTGCCGCACTTCTCGCAAATCCGGTCCGTCTCTTCCTGAAGGGAGGCTTTCAGTTCTCCCCGCCGCCCTTCCGCACGGTCGAGATCCCTGGCGAAGGGCCCGTAGAAGTCCTCCACGACCTTCACCCAGCCCACCTCACCATTTTCGACCTGGTCGAGTTCATCCTCCATGCGGGCTGTGAAGTCCACGTTAAAGACGTCGGGAAACGCCTCAGCCAGTATACGGTTGACAGTGCGGCCCAGGTCCGTCGGTGTAAACCGCCCTCTCTCTTTCTCCGTATAGTCCCTGTCCTGGAGCGTGCTGATGATCTGGGCATAGGTGCTGGGGCGTCCGATTTCACGCGACTCCAGCTCCTTGACGAGTGTCGCCTCCGAAAACCTCGGGGGCGGCTTCGTAAAATGCTGCTCAGGAATCAGCCCCATCATGATGAGCGCGTCGCCACTTTTCAATCCATCCGGCAGCCGCGCCTCGGCTTCCGCGTCCTCTTCGTCCTTCCCTTCGGTATAAAGCGCCGTAAAGCCGGCAAACTTGAGCACCGATCCGGTTGCCCGCAGACCATACTGCCCGGCGTGAATGTCTACCGTGGTCCGGTTGTATACGGCAGGGGCCATCTGGCACGCGATAAACCGGTCCCAGATCAGTCGATACAGTCTCGCCTGATCGGCGGTCAGTTGTGCCTGGATCACCTCCGGCGGGCGCTCCGTATCCGTGGGGCGTATCGCCTCATGCGCATCCTGGGCGCCCTTCCCCTTGCGGTACGTCCTGGCACGGGGCGGGAGATAGGCTTCCCCGAATCGCTGTCGAATGTAATCCCTTGCCGCGGATACGGCTTCGCCAGCCAACCGCGTGGAGTCGGTCCGCATATACGTGATCAAGCCGGTTGTTTCCGCCGACCCGGCCTCGTCACCCTGGACCTCAACGCCTTCGTAGAGTTGCTGGGCGACCCGCATCGTCCTGCGAGCCGTAAAACGCAGCCTGCGAGACGCCTCCTGCTGCAGCGTGCTCGTAATGAAGGGAGGCGCCGGATTGCGACGCTGTTCCCGTTTTTTTACGTCCGCGATCCGATATCCGTATTGCCGGGGTGTATCCGAGGCGCTCCTGTCGGCGAGTTTTTCCTTGGGATCCGACGCCAACTCCCGGAGGTCGGACAAAATCGCGTCCACTTCATCCCGGTTTTTCACCTCCAGCTTTTCACCCCTCAATCGGATCAACCGCGCTTTGAACGGGACCGTATCCTCACGCCTCAACTTCACGTCGACGGTCCAGTATTCTTCCGGAACGAACGCGTCGATGGCCGCCTCCCGCTCGCAAATCAGACGAAGCGCCACCGATTGGACCCGCCCGGCGCTCAGACCGCCGTGAACCGTCTTCCACAACAGCGGGCTGACCTTGTACCCCACCAGGCGGTCAAGGACCCTGCGGGCCTGCTGTGCGTCCACCTTCCTCAAATCGATGCTTGAGGGGTTGGCCACCGCATCCATTACCGCCCGTTCCGTAATCTCGTTGAACATCACCCTCTGGGCTTCGCCGACCCGCTTCAGCGCCTCGGCCACGTGCCAGGCAATGGCTTCTCCCTCGCGATCCGGATCGGTCGCCAGAATCAGCCGCCCCGCCTTACGGGACGCCGCGCGAAGCTCTTTGACGAATTTGTTCCGGTCCCGGATCGTTCGGTACGTCGGCCTGAAACCATTCGCCACGTCGATGCCCAGTTCCTTCTGCGGCAGATCCCTTACGTGGCCCATACTGGCCATCACCGTAAAGTCTCTACCGAGTATCTTGTTGATCGTTTTCGCCTTTGCGGGCGACTCGACGACCACCAGCGCATCCGGCATACAGTCTCCCAAAAGAACGAGCCACTTCGATAGACGTCATCGAGTGACTCACCACGGTTCTGACGCGTTGTCCATCGCCGGAAGATTGGTTCGCAGGGCTCCGGAAGCGTTGCCTCACGATCTCCCCGGGCACATCGATCGACATACGCGGCACGTCCAATTCAAAAATACGCGCGACCCAATCAAAAGTCAAGACTAAACTAATAACTTATTGTAAATCAGTTATTAAGACTATACGGCGTGAAACTGATGGATTCGATCCGCCGACGTACAGCGCTCCGCCGGACAGACCGAACGTCGGCTGTAGAGACCATAGTCGAACGGTGGCGTCGCGCACCGATGCCAGGCGTCAGTCGCGCCGCCGGTCGGGTCTCGCACCGGTTCGCCGGCCCTGTCTCTCCGATCGCACGACGATGGCCTCAACGATCATCAGGATGAACGCCAGCCCCAGCGCATGCCGCCACAGTTCCGTTCCCCCGCGCGCTTCCCTGATCGCGTCTGCCGGAGAAGCACCCGGTTCCACAATTCGCAGACGGGCGCCGTCGAACACCCGTTTCAGCCGCTCCTGTGAGGCGGGCGTCGGATCCCCTTCATCGGGGTCGATACGAACGGCGAACCGGTCCGCCAGCCGATCCCTGGCATAAATCTCCCACACACCGGGGACGTCCACCTCCCCGACCGGCCAAACCGACTGAACGCCGCGCTGTTCGGGCCAGATCGTCCTCGGCTCACCCGTGGGAGGCTTCAGCAGGGCCTCCCGGGCCCGAACGTCGGAACGGTTGCGGTATACCACGTCGCCGACGGAATAATCGGACTGACCGGGAGCGCCCGCGGCGAGATATTGGCTCAGCCGATGGATGAACGGAACGAAGAACCCCGTAAGGGGCAGGTCGGTCCATCGCCGATCTGTATTCAAACCGGCGGCAAACAGCATCACTCGACCGGCGCCGACGTCGGTTTCGACCAGGGCGGGGTCGCCGTTGCGGAAGATCAGGACGGGCATTGCCGGTTCCCCCGGTCGTATCCGTATGTACGCGTAAAACCGGGGGCTTCGCAGCCCCTCCGCTGAAGCGATGGCTTCGAATATCGAATGATCAGACGGCGGCTCACGCAGCCTGTGATAGGTGGTTTCCTGGCCTGGAGAGCCTTCAACACCCACGAGCGACCCCGGAAACAGGCCTGGTAGCAGCGTGGAATTGTAAAACCGGAAGTCCACCCGATCCCCAAGGAGAATCATCAGGCCCATACCGTTCCGAACCCGATATTCCATGACCTTCGAAGTACCGGCGGGCAGCCGCGACACATTAAACAGCATGGCAGCATCGGTCCGGTTCAGAAGATCAGCGTTCAATTCGTCCGGCCGGACCTTCCGAACCGATACCGTCTGCGCCGACCCGGCGTCGAGGGCCTTCGAGACAAAATAGGTCTCGTCCTCGTTCTCTGCCACCAGCAGCACCCGGATCCTTTCGGGGACATTAAGGACCGACGTGTAGACGTTGTCCGCCGCAAGGTCGTCGTCACCCAGTTCCACGCGCAGGGGTACCTGTCCTCCCCTCTCCGGGGCGAAGCGGAAGTGGAGACGACGGGAGGCGCCGGGCTCGGTACGTACCACCTGCTGACCGATCCGGCGCCCGTCAAGGTAAACCTGTACCGGCGCCCGCAGCCGGACGGGGCCACCGTAGTCCGTCAGCGATACCCTCAGTGTCGAAGCGCTTCCGGCGGCAAGAATCCCTTCGATCGGAAACGCGTCGCGGATCCCCACGTTATTCGCCTCGGATTGCCGTACCGGAATGCAAAACACGGAAATATCACGTCCTCTGAAGAGCGTGTCCGGGACCGCGGCCCAGCCGTTTCGCGAAAAATCCGAAATGACGTAGAGCTCTCTGTTCTGAATCGCCGATCGGGAGACATGCGACAGCGCAGCCTCAAGTGCGGAACGAAAGTTTGTTCCTCTGTGTGTGGACTTCAGGACCTCAAGCCGCGCCGCAAGTCGGTCGGGGCGGCCCGGCCGGATTTCCTCCACCCGGTCATCCACCTGAAAGAGGCGCACGTCGTCCTGGGTATCGAACAGTTGCAGGACCTCTTTCGCCCGGTTCCGAGCGCGGCCAAACAGGGTTCCTTCGGGTACCCTGTAGCTCATGCTCAGAGACCGGTCGAGCAGAAGCACGGCCGACGTTCGCAGGGCGCCATTGCCCGGTACACCTTTCAACGTGGGACGGGCAAACCCGAGTACCAGGAACAAAATGACCAGCGTGCGGAGAATCAGGAGCAGGATCTGCTTTAATCTGACCCGCCGCATTCGATCCTGCTGAAGGGTCTGCAGGAGAGCCACGTTACTGAACGCAACGGTTACGGTCCGCCGACGGTTGAGAAGGTGAATCGCCAGCGGCAGCAGCGCGGCCCATAACCCGTGCAGCATGGCCGGTGATGAAAAGGAGAGACCAAACATGCCGATCAGAACTTGAAACGTGGAATCAGGCGTTCGCGTTACCCCATCTGCCGGGCGGCGAGGAGACTCGTGCTCCGGTCTGTCGTCTGCGTTCAGTCCGCCCGGTTCGACGGACGCCGGGAGGGTTCCCGGGATTCCGCGCCACGCACAAAAAAAACCTGCTTCTCAAGCGATCGCAGGCAGTTGCGCTTCGGGACGGGTTCGATCCGGATCAGGAATGGTGTTTCTCTTCTTCTTCGATACAGGCAATGAGCGACTCCCGGTCCTCGGATTCGATGAGATGCCGGCGAAACGCCTCGCCTTTGAGCACGCGGGAGATGCGCGCGAGCGCCTTGATGTGCGGTCCGGAAACATCCATTGGCGAAACCAGAAGAAAGAAGATGAACGTCGGCTGGTCGTCCAGCGCGTCGAAGTCGACGCCATCCCGCTTAATCCCCAGTACGCCGCCCAGTTCGCTCACGTATTCGGATTTGCCGTGCGGAATGGCGATCCCGTGTCCGATACCGGTACTCATGATTTCCTCGCGCAGAAGCACGGCGTCCAGGACCCTCCCGCGATCGGTTATCTTGTCACCGTCTACGGCATCGACCAGCTCCTCGAGTATTTCCCGTTTGTTCCGGCCCCTCAACCCGGCAATGACCGACCTGCCAGAAAGAATCTCCATAAGGGTCATGAAAACGTCTCCCGCGAACACCCCCAAAACGCCGTCAACATCCTGTTCCCGCGCCACCTGGTCAAGCGAGGCGAAAAATAACCCATACCTGGTTCGTAGTCAAGGGAAATGGCGCAGAAGAACGCGGGGATGCGCCAATGCCGTCACCGGAGATCCCCGTACCGGGATCAGCGACGCCGCGGCGCCGGAAGTCACGGTTCCGCACGGCCCCGAATCAGCAGTTCCCGTTCATAGCTGCGCAGCAGGTCCGAACGAGTGATGATCCCTTCCAGCTCTGCCGGCGAACCGGTACGAAGTACCGGCAGCGTATCCGCATCCACGTTCGAAAACTGAACAAGCGCGTCGGCCAGTGAACTCGAGAGCTCGAGGGCGGCCGGCGGTTGGCTCATCACGTCCTCGGCGATGAGCAACGCGTGCATATCGTACTCGAGCATCACTTCCCGTATGTCGTGAAACCAGATCATCCCCTTGAACCCGCCCTTGTCGTCCACGACGGGGAAATCGTTCAAATTGCTGCGGCCGATCAGGTCGACGATTTCACGCAACGGCGTGTGTTCCCTGATGAAGTCGAAATCCGGACGGACGATTCGCGAGACCGGGAGTCGTTCCAATACCGACAGGTCCCGTCCCTGGTGTATATTCAACCCCCTGCGCCTGAGCTTGAGCGAATAGATGGACTCGCGCTCGATGACGCGCGCCATCGCCACCGCGAGAACCGTGGCGAACATCAACGGCAGGATGAGGCGGTAGTTTCCCGTCATCTCCACAATAATCAGCGAAGACGTCAGGGGGGCGTGCGTGGTGGCCGCCACGAAGGCGCTCATGCCAACCACGGCATATGCGCCGGAGGGGCTGACGACGCCGGGCAGCCAGGTCGCCGCGAGGCGGCCGAAAGCCCCGCCGAGGGTGGCCCCCATGAAGAGCGACGGCGCGAACAGGCCGCCCGATGCGCCGGAGCCGACCGTCAAAGAGGTACTGAGCAGTTTCAACCCCAGCAACAGACCCAGCATAGGCAGCAGGATCTGACCGTGAAGCGCGGCGCCGATGATCTCGTAACCCACGCCCAGGGCGGGCGGACACCCGAGACCGATAATTCCGACCAGCGCGCCGCCGACGGCCGGTTTCAGCCATACGGGCATCCCATGCGCGCGGCGGTTGAAGAGATCCTCCGTCGCGTACAGCAGGCGTATGAACGCAACGCCCGCGATGCCCGCGAGAACGGCCAGTATAACGTACCATCCCAACTCGTGGAGATTGACGAACTGATAGTCCGGCACCTCGAAGACCTGTCGTTCTCCCATGTAGGCCTTTGCAACGACGGCCGACATCACGGAAGCGATTACCACGGGGGTAAAGGCGGCAATCGTAAAGTCTCCGAGGATGATCTCCAGGGAAAAAAGCACACCCGCGATCGGCGCGTTGAAAATGGCCGAGATACCGGCCGAAGCGCCACAGGCAATCAGTGTCTTCAGGTTCGCTTCCGAGAATCTGAAGAGTCGCCCGACAGTGGATCCCCACGCGGCGCCGATCTGGATGATCGGCCCTTCGCTTCCGGCCGACCCGCCGGATCCGAGTGTGAACGCAGACGCAAACGCCTTGGCGACCATCACGCGTGCGCGAATGACCCCGCGCCTGGTGATGATTGCGTTCATCACTTCCGCAACGCCTGGCCCGCGCGCCTCTACCGCGTAGAAGCATGCGATCAGACCGGCGGCCAGACCACCCACGGCCGGAATGAGGGGAAACAGGAAGGATTTGCCCAGCAATGCGGGCGCGTCTACAAGCAACAACCCGTGCACCGCGTCCAGCAGCCACTGAAACAGCACGGAACCGGCCCCGCAACCGACCCCGATCAGAATGGCCAGCCCGATCAGGAAGGTCTGTTCGCTAAGGTTTAACCTCGGGAAGAACCGAACGATGCGGTTCCGGAAGCGGTTCGTCGGGTTGGGGGAAGTCAAAATCGATGGCGCGGGATCGACATCCACCGTATAATCCCTTTGTTGCGGTTGGTGGTCGGCGTACGCGAAGCCGATTTCGACAGATGAGTATACCCGCCGCCACGCGCACTGTCAAGCGGAAAGCGGAAATTTCGTGCCACGTGAAAACTTGAAACATTTGGGATGAATCGGCGTAAAACGGGGGAACTCTGCGCCTTCGGCCTGGAAACATGCCGATTCCCCGGTCGTTTGCGCCCGGATCCGCCCTGCTTGAAACCGAAAGGAACGTCATGCGACCTGTTGGACCCGTACCGAAATCTGTCTCCACCGTGTGCTTGATCTGTTTGTTGGCGCCGTCGAACGTTTTCTCGCTGCCGCCGTCAACCGCGGACTCCCTCTACGCTCAGGGTCAATCGGCACAACGACTGGACGACGTGCGTGAAATCGTCTCCCGGCTCAACGCCGCCCTCCCCGCGGCCGGCCATCCCGCGGGACTGCTGGTTCGCATCGGCAACCTGTACTTGCGGCTTCAGGAGGCGGACAGCGCGAACGTCGCCTTCAATGCCGCCGTTGACCGTGACTCCACGCTGGCGGGCGCCTTTCTTGGCCTGGGCGAGGTCCTGCTGGAACTCCGGAACAGGCCCCGATCCGCGCTTGTGCCGCTGCAGCGGGCCGTCGATCTGGATTCCACGTACGCGGAAGCCCATTTCATGTTGGCCCGCGCGTATCTGCGATCCAGAAAAACCACGGCCGCACGGCGTGCTGCAGACAAGAGCATCCAGGCGGATCCGAAGTTCGCGGCGCCGTACCTGTTTCTGGCAAAGCTCTACCAGCGGGAAAACAACAACCGGGTAGCCCATACGTTTTACAAACAGTATCTCGATCAGCGCCCGAACGACCAGACCGCAGCCTACGAATTCGCCGTAGAACTGCTCAAGCAGAAAGAACTCGACAGGGCCAGGGAAATCGCCGAACGTCTGGGCGGGCTGCGCGGTTTGCCGATTGTCGCCCAGGCACTGATGGCCGATCGGGACTACGAAGGCGCGCTGGCGGCTTTCTCGCGGTACATCGACGGCCTCGTTCCGGAGGAACAGGCCCTCTTCGAAGACATTTCGCTGGTGGGCCTGCCCCGGGAAGTGAAGGCCTTTCGAACGACGACGCCGGAAACCCGCGAGGCGTTCCTCCGGAACTTCTGGCTCAGAAAAGACCCCTTCAAGTCGTCTGCCGGCGCCATGCGACGGGCCGAGCATTACCGCCGGGTGTGGTACGCGCGCGCCTTCTTCGGAAGGAAGAAATTCCCGTATGACCGGAGGGGCCAGATCTATATTCGATACGGAGAGCCGGACTTCCGCTCCAGCTGGCGTGAACTCAACGCCCAGATGCCGCTTGACGTCCAGCGGGTGCAGGAGAGGATGGCGCACCAGCTGTACGGGAACAAGGCCCTGGCCCTGACGTTCGTGGGACCGGTCTATCCCATTCGCTCCGCCCAGGCCGCGGAAAACACCTGGCGCAACTCGGAGGTGCGGGCAACCTCACAACCGATTCAGACCATAGACGAAGCCGCGGTCGGCCTGGAACGCTACAAGCCCATAACCTCCAGCGGAGACTGGTCCGCCGTTCCCTGGGCGGTCTGGATATACGCGGACATCGACGGCGGCGTAGAAATCGCCTTCACGGACGAGTTCAACACGGGTAACTTCGACTACGCGCCGGAACCGGTCCTCGGCCCGGAAGACATCAATGAATACAACATGCAGAGCCGCGGCGGCCCGTTCCGCAACATGATCAACCGGCTGAACACCCTGTCGCCCGCGGCCCGGATGTCCAGGGTCGCCAGTAAGGAACCCGAACGATTCGCCTTCGAAGCGCTGGAACCCTTGGACTTCTATTACGAGGCCCTGTCCTTCAGAGGGCAGGACGGCAAAACCGAACTTCAACTCAACCTGGGACTGCCCATTGACAACGTCGCCCGGCCCGAAGACATCGACACGACCGTCGTCGTCAATCGCCGCGTCGCGCTCGTCGACAGCCGCCGCGCCCGGCTCCACAAACGGAAAGACGACCTCGCCGTCCCGGTTACGGACGCAAACCTGGGCCGGAGCCTGCTGGCGCTGGACCGCGTTGACATGGCCGCGGCACCCGGCGTGTACCAGCTTGCCGTGGAAGCATGGCGGACAAACACGGACATGCTCCAGGTCTACCAGCAGACCCTGAACCTGCCCGATTACAGCGGCGACGAACTCATGATGAGCGATATCCAGATCGCACAGAGCGTACGGGAAGCCAGTGACGGGGCCGATCCGAAATTCGTGCGCCAGGGCTGGAATATCCTTCCGGCGCCATCCCGCGCCTTCTACGTTGGCAACTCCGTTTTTGTCTATTTCGAAGTCTATAACCTCGAAAAGGACGCCTTCGGAAATACCCGCTACGAAGTGACGTTCGAGGTCGTCTCCAAGTCCACGAGCAACACGTCCCCCAGAACCTTCCTGCCCAGAATCCGCAAGGACGGCGAAGCCATTGAAGTTCGATACGAGCAGGTCGGTACCGATATCCGGGTCTCGGACTTTGTGGAACTGGATCTGGGACAGGCGGATCAGGGTCGTTACTCGCTCCACATGACGGTCAAGGACCTGAACGCCGACCGGACCATCAAACGCGACAGTCTCTTCCGGATTGCATCGCCCCCGCGCCGGCGATAGCGGCCCGCGCGGGCCAGGCATCGGGATACACGGCGGTCCGGACGATCATCCCACCCGCGTCACCAGGGCGCCGGCCACACGATCGTGCAGCGCCTGCCGGTCCGGATGGCGGCGCGTGATCCAGACAAGCACGAAGCCCAGCAGCCAGCCCGAATAGAAGACGATTGACCAGGCATAAAGGCTCTCGGCATCGAAATCCTCCGGCGGCGTCAGGACACGCCCCGCGTCCAGAGCCACCTGATGCGGATCCGCATACGGGTTCAGCGCGGACAGGGCAATGACAAACCCGAAAATCGGCGTCCACTTCACCGCCGAACGAACCCATGCCCGTGTACGCCCGATCGCGCCGCCGTCCACGGAGATGACCTTCAGGCTCATCATGATCTTGCCCGGCGTCTGTCCCCTGCGTGCAAGAAATACGGTACCGTAGACCAGCGTTATCCCATATACCAGAACAAGCGCCGCAATGGGAGAGGGCGTGATTTCTCTCAATGCGCGGGAAAGCGGCAGATCCAGAAGCTTCAGCATCAGCACGTCGATCACCAGCGCGAGAAACCGTTTCCCCAGCCCGGCCATCTCATCATGCATCAGCATCGTCTTGATCCCCTGCGTCCGACCTCGGCGCGTGAAGCTCTATCGGCAGATACTCCCTGAAACGCCGAAAATCGCCGTCGGTGGTAAAGATCGGCATCCGGTACCGATGGGAGACCGCGCAGATCAGAAAATCGGTGTTTGAGCCTTGAATACCCCGCCGCCGGCTCAGGTTGAAAAAATCGGCCGCGCATTCGTAGTCCGCAGCTTCGAGCGGCAGGTCGGGAAACGCACGCAGGCGGCTTCGGAGTTTCTCAAATTGACCCTGTATTCGGATTCCGGAGAGGATTTCCTGTCGGATGGGCCCGATCAGCTGGACGCGGAGCTCGCGGACCAGTTCCCCGAACTCTTCAGCGACCGGATGTTCGGAAACCGCCTTGCGCCGCAGAGAAAGGGACCAGACACTCGTATCCACCACGACCTTCATTGCCGTTTCCGCTGTTTCTTATCGTCGAAATCCGGATCGTAGTCGATCGTATGAAGCAGGTCCAGTATCCGGAGTTGCGTCCGACGCTGGACGTATTCTTTCAGAGCCTCGGTGACAACGGCCTTTTTCGTTCTGTGCCCCCCGATGCGACGGGCTTCCTCGATCAACCCGTCATCGAGCGCGAGATTGGTCGCCATCTTTCACCTCCACGTTTACACATAAACTTACACAATGTAATGTGTAAGAGCAAGCGAGTTTCCGAAGACCGGTCTTCCATCCCTGTTGTCGCGTCAGAAAATCATCGAATGATCGAAGGAGGTGTAAGCCTTGCGACTCCTGCAGTTTCACGATCCATCCGCGCGGAGTCCTTCGCGTCTCGGGCTAGTCGAGGACGACGTGGTCCGGGACCTCACGTCGTGCGAGCCGTACCCCGTCTCGATATACGACCTGTACTATGCGCATGGAGGCGACGCCCGCGGGTTGGACAGGGTGGTCGCGGACGTCGACGCCGCGAACGCCCGTGCCCGCAGCCTGGCGGAACTGTTGAACAACGATCCGCACGCCGGACGGCCGCACCTGATCTCTCCCGTCACGCCGCCGCCCGGCCAACCCCAGAAGTTGCGTGTCTGGCTGGCCGGCGTCACCCACGCCGACAGCGCCAGGCTGCGGGAGACGGAAGCGAAAGAGGCCACCGGCGGCGCCGTAAACGTGTACGACCAGAAATACCGCGAGTGCGCGGGCGGCGGTATACCGGAACTCTTCGCGAAGACCGGCGCGGACGCGCTGGCCGGACATCGCGGGCGCATCGCCAGGCCCTGCGACACCCGGCGCCTCGTGCCGGAAACCGAACTGGTCACCGTGTACGGGCTGGACTCCCGGGGTCAGATCGAACGTCTGGGCTATACCGGCGGCAACGACTACACCGACAACGGTATTGAAGCCGAAAATCCGCTGAATCTTCCCCAGGCCAAGAACTGGGCCGGCGGTTGCGCGAGCCTGGGGCCCGTTCTGGTCACGGATTCCGAATTCGACGACGCCGGCGTCGCCGTCTCGTGCGAAATCCTGAGAGACGACGTTCGAATCGCCCGCAAGGCCGGCCATACCGGGCAGAATCACCTCAATATGCCCGATCGCCTCTTCCACCTGGAGCGGTCTCTCTTCAGCCGCCTGCCCCTGCCGGAGAAGACTCTGCAGTTGTTGTACTGGGGCACGCCCATCGTCTTTTCGGAAGCCGACCTGCCCAACGGCCTTCAGGTTGACGACGTCGTCCGGATGTCGTTCAGCGGTATCGGCGACCTGGAGAATACGATCGGGCCATTCAGCGGAAACCGCCAGTTGTCCTGGCTGGAAACGAACCGGCGGCAGGGTGGCGGTTTCAACGTCACCGCGCAAGGCGACGGATCCGTGCCTACAAGACCCGATCGTGTCCCCACGGATCCTGTTTGACAATCTCGAATTCCTTGACCGGGCTCCGGCCGTGCGGCGGGTCATGCAGCGTCGTCGGGTTGTAGGAGGCCCCGGCCAGCTTCAGCAGCGAATCCAGCTGGGACTGACCCAGCGTGAGTCCGCCAAGAAACATCTCGTCGCCGTTGATATCCTTCACGGTTGTGCCGTCCGGCCCCACGAACACCCGGCGCAACGCCCGCAAGTCCGCACGGTGTTCCCGGAAATACGTCAGCGCGCGGGCGGGGTCATTGCCGTCGTACCTGAGGTCGGGCATCGTTAACCTCCTCGTTTCATGACGTATTCAGGCATCGTTAAGAGAGTCCGCAGATAAGACGGGAATATGGAGGAACCACCGGAATCGGGCAAGCGGATTCAACGACCGCCATCGGCAATTCGCCACCCGCTGCTGGCGTTCCGGCGAGGGAACCGGTCAAAACAGCCCTTGCAGACCGGATGCGATTGCGTTATATTTAGTCTGTTCTATTCCATAGAATTTAGTTTTTCTAATTGAATACATAAACGAAGATACAACACGTCCGATCGTGAATCGGGCTGGTAGACCGGCGTCCGGATCGACCACGCCGTGCGCCAATTGAAGAGGAGAACCGCTATGGCCGAAAGCGCCAGAATACGGATCGACGGGCGGCCGGGTGAAGTTCCGTTTCCGGGCATCCCCGACGTGGGCGACGGTGGCGATGCCGCCATCTGGGTGGAAAAACACATCAGCCAGGGCGCCTGCGCCTACCCCATCACGTCGTCCTCCATTCTGGGCGAAAAATACAGCGCGGTGGTGGCCAATGGCGGGGTCAACCTGTGGGGCGATACCCTGATCTTCATAGAGCCCGAGTCCGAGCACAGTTCGGCTTCGGCGGCCGAAGGCTTTTCCGTGGCTGGCGGACGCGTCACCAACTTCACGTCCGGCCAGGGTCTGGTCCTGATGAAAGAGGTGCTCTATACCATCTCGGGCAAACGCCTGCCCGCCGTCTTCCACATCGGCGCGCGCGCGCTCACCTCGCAATCGCTCAACGTCCACGCCGGCCACGACGACATCATGGCCGTGGCCGACTGCGGCTGGGGCATCGTATTTGCCCGGAACACCCAGGAGGTCATGGACGTGACGCTCATCGCGCGACGCGCGGCGGAAGCCTCCCAGACACCGTTCATGGTCGTGCAGGACGGATTCCTCACAACCCATACGGTCCAGAACGTCATGGCCATCGAGCCCGAACTGATGAAGCTCTTCGTCGGACGCCCGGAAGACAAGATCCAGAATCTCATGGACGTCGACAATCCGATGATGAGCGGCGTGGTACAGAACCAGGACAGCTATATGAAGGGCAAGATCGCCCAGAGGTACTTCTACGACCGCGTGCCCGACGACCTGCTGGAGGCCATGCATGAATTCTACAGGATGACCGGAAGGCGTTACGACATGCTCGACGGATACCGGCTCGAAGACGCCGAATACGTCATCGTGGGTATGGGCAGTATGCTCGAGACCGCCCTCACGGCCGTCGATTGGTTGCGGGATACCGAAGACCTGAAAGTCGGCGCTCTTCACGTCACGTCGTTCCGCCCGTTCCCGGGCGTGGAGATTGTGGAAGCCCTGAAGAACGCGAAGGCCATTTCCGTTGTGGAACGCATGGACAACCCACTCGCGCAGTCCAATCCGCTTACCGCCGAAATCAAGGCCGCCTTCGCCGATGCCGCGGGGGGCATGAACGCATATCCACGAATCGAACGCATTCCCCGGATACTGTCCGGAATGGCCGGTCTGGGAAGCCGCGACGTCCGGCCGGGCGACTTCATATCCACGGTCAGAAACATGCAGGCGGCGGCGCCCGGGCAGAAGGAGCTTTTCGTTCTCAATATCGAACACGAACTTGCCCTCGACAGGCAGCCCGATCCGGCCATCAGGGAGATCGGCGCTTTCGCGATGCGCGGTCACTCGGTGGGCGGGTACGGGTCGGTTACGACCAATAAAGTCATTGCCACGCTGCTGGCGAACCTGGGGCTTCACGTCCAGGCCTATCCGAAATACGGATCGGAAAAGAAGGGCCTGCCCACCACCTATTATCTCACCGCGGCCAATGAACACATCCGGACCCACTCCGAACTGGAAGTCGTGGACTTCGTGCCGCTCAACGACGTCAACGCCTTCAATACCGCCAATCCCCTGGCAGGCGTTGTCGACGGCGGCATGGTCTTCATCCAGAGCCCCCACGTCGAAGCCGAAACGGTATGGGCCAATATCCCGGGATGGGCGAAAAAGGCGTTCCGCACCAAACGTATCAAACCCCTCGCCCTGGACGCCGTTAAAATCGCCCTGGAAGAGGCGCCCTCACCGGACCTGATGCAGCGTTTCCAGGGGATCGTGCTACTCGGGATCTTCCTGAAACACACGCCTTTTCAGAAAGACCTGAACCTGACGGAAGACGAGCTGTTCGTCAACGTGGAGAACGCGGTCAACAAATACTGGGGCAATAAGGGCAGGGGGGTCGTGGACGCCAATATGAGCGCAATCATGAGAGGATACCGGGAAGTGTTCGAAGTCCCGAGGGAACTGATCGAAAGCACAATCGATCAGGAGACGGACGAACTTCCGGCGGGCCTGGTCACCATCGGATGCTGACCTGCGGTTCCGACTTCTTCAACGGCGCAGTGCCTTCCGATATCGCGTTTCAGGCGCGCATCGGCGTCACCGCGCCACGCTCCGAACCCGCAACGATGACGTCAATTCCGAACGTACAAGTCGAATCGGGAGTATAAACCATGTCGACCAACGGCAAGAACGATCCCGCCACCCTGCTGAGCGTCAGTTCCCTGGAGGATATGGACGAGGCGCCGGTCTCCTCGTCGCCGCTCAACCTGCATACCCTGCTGGATATCGAAGACTTCAACGGGAGGGTCGTGGCGGGGTACAATACGGGCATTGCCGAACAGGGCCTGCCCGCGGACGTCGGCGTTGCGCGCAGCCTGGTGGGACCGGGTACCGGCGCCCTTCGCGACTTCAGCTACATCGCCCCCGAGATCCCGGAGTTCATCCAGGAAAACTGCGTCGGCTGCATGGACTGTGTAACGGAATGCCCGGATACGGCCATACTCGGCAAAATCACCACCCGTGAGGAACTTGACGCCGCCCTGGCCAAAACCACCGATCCGGAAACGAGAGAATTCCTGCGCAACCAGTTTTCCGAGACCTCGAAGTACTACAAAAACTTCGAGAAGAAAGGAAAAGAGGGCGCCTATTTCGGCATCTTCATAGACCCCACCAAGTGCAAGGGGTGCGCCGAGTGCGTCGAGGTCTGCGCAGATAAAGACGCCCTGAAAATGGTCACCAAGACGGAAGAAAACCTGGAGGAATTCCGGGCCGCCTGGGACTTCTACAACGACCTCCCTGAATCTCCGAGCGAATACATCCTCGAAAAATCCGTTCAGGACATGATGCTTGCCGAGAGCTCTCTCCTCTACGTGGGCGGCGCCGGATCCTGCATGGGCTGCGGAGAAGCCACGGCCCTGCGCATGATGCTGGCCTCCACGGGTTATCTGCACGGCCCCGAAAACATCGGTCTCGTCGCCTCCACCGGCTGCAACACCGTCTACACCTCCACTTACCCGTACAACCCTTACACGGTGCCCTGGACCAATTCGCTCTTCGAAAACGGGCCCACCGACGCCATGGGGGTTCGCGCCCGCTGGGACCAGATGGGCTGGGGGGACAAGAAGATCTGGGTGATCGGCGGCGACGGGGCCATGCTCGATATCGGATTCCAGGCGCTCTCGCGAATGCTCATGTCGGGCATGAACATCAACGTCCTGGTCCTTGATACCCAGGTCTACTCCAATACCGGAGGACAGGCCTCCACCTCCAGTTACATGGGTCAGAACACCAAGATGTCCGTCCACGGCTCCGCGGTGCCCGGAAAAACCGAGCGCAGGAAGGAACTCGGCCAGATCTGCATGATGCATCCGGACACCTTCGTTGCGCAGACCATCTGCAGCCTTCAGAACCACTTCTACCGGGCAATCGCCGCGGCCAACGAATTCGACGGACCGGCCGTAATCAACGTCTTCACCACGTGCCAGCCCGAACACGGGGTGGGAGACCACCTGGCCGGACACCAGGCCAAACTCGCCATGGAATCCAGGGCGTTCCCCATCTTCATCTACGACCCGCGCAAGGGAGAACGCATCAAGGAACGGCTGGATCTCCGGGGCAACCCCGCAGTCAAGGAAGACTGGTATACCATCCGAAAAACCGGCGAAACCGTCGACTTCGTTACGTTCGCCCGGACCGAAGGGCGTTTCGCCAAGCACTTCGACAGAGACGGAAACCCGTCCGAAACCCTTTTGGCCGCCCAGGAAGACCGCCGGCAGAACTGGCGCATGCTCCAGGAGATGGCCGGCATCATCTGAAAACGCAGCAGACGTCGCCGCGGATCGACACGTGAAAAGCCTCCGGAGGCGTGCCTCCCGGGGCTTTTTCCATTTTGGTCCCGCTCAGACCGCGACCGCGCCAAAGGGCAACAAATTTGACTTTTCGGGCGTCTACCGGTAAATTCAGGGGCCGATCGGCGGATGATGGAGTTTAATTTCAGCCACGATTTTTTTCGTTTTTTTCGCGTGTTTTGTCGTTTATGACGTCATTATCCAGGTAGCTTCCAGCGAGGCCGTTCATGTCAGATAAAGTCGTCCGAATCCCCTCCCGTGACGTCGACCCCGCCGAAACCCAGGACTGGATTGAATCGCTCGACTACGCCCTGAAAAACTACGGTCCCGACCGGGTGCGCTTCCTGTTCAAGAAAATCGAAGAGTGGGCGCACCGCGCCGAGGTGGTCATCCCCTTCAGCGCGAATACGCCCTACATCAACACCATCCCGGTGGACCAGCAGCACCCGTATCCCGGCAACCGGGAAATCGAACGCCGCATCAAGAGCATCATCCGCTGGAACGCCATGGCCATGGTGGTCCGCGCCAACCGCGAATACGACGGCATCGGCGGCCACATTTCCACGTACGCGTCCGCCGCCACGCTGCTCGAGGTGGGGTTCGACCACTTCTTTCACGGCCGCGGAAACGGCTTCGTGGGCGACCAGGTGTACTTCCAGGGGCACGCCGCGCCGGGCGTCTACGCGCGGGCCTTCCTCGAAGGCCGGATCGACGAGCAGGCCCTTGAGAATTTCCGCAGGGACCTCCGCCGCCCCGGCGGGCTGTCCTCCTACCCGCACCCCTGGCTGATGCCCGACTTCTGGGAATACCCCACGGTCTCGATGGGCCTGGCGCCCATCATGGGCATCTATCACGCGCGGTTCAACCGCTACCTGGAAGATCGCGGCCTCAAAGACACGTCCGGGTCCCACGTGTGGGTATTCATGGGCGACGGTGAAACGGACGAGCCCGAATCGCTCGGCGCAATCACCCTGGCCTCCAGGGAAAAGCTGGACAACCTCATCTTCGTGATCAACTGCAACCTCCAGCGCCTGGACGGCCCGGTACGCGGCAACGGCAAAATCGTCCAGGAATTGGAAGCCGCGTTCCGCGGCGCCGGCTGGAACGTCATCAAGGTGATCTGGGGCGACGACTGGGACCCGTTGCTGGCCCGGGACGACGACGGGATTCTCGCCCAGCGCATGAACGACGTGGTAGACGGCCAATACCAGAAATACACGGTAGAATCGGGCGACTACATCCGCAGAGACTTCTTCGGCGTCCATCCGGATCTGCTGGATATGGTCGACCACCTTTCCGACGAACAGCTTCAGAAAATGCGCCGGGGCGGGCACGACCCGGAAAAAGTCTACGCCGCGTACAGGTCGGCCGTGGAGCACCGGGGTTCGCCCACCGTCATCCTGGCGAAGACGATCAAGGGATACGGCGTCGGCGAGTCCGGTGAAGGCCGGAACGTCACCCACCAGCAGAAGAAGCTGAACGAAGACGAACTGCGGGAATTCCGGTCCCGCTTCGGGATTCCCATTTCGGACGACGAAGTCGCTGCCGCGCCTTTCTACCGGCCTCCCGAAGACAGTCCGGAAATCAGATATATGAAGCGGCGCCGGGAGGAACTGGGCGGCTACCTCCCCTGCCGGCAGGTCAACACGGAGCCACTCGCCGTTCCCGGGCTGGACCTGTTCGACGAATTCCTGAAGGGCACGCAGGGGCGGCAGGCCTCCACGACGATGGCCTTCGTCCGGATGTTCTCGATGCTCCTGCGCGATCCCGAAATCGGCAAACTCATCGTGCCCATCATTCCGGACGAAGCCCGCACGTTCGGCATGGAACCGCTCTTCCGGCAATGCGGCATCTACTCGCGCGTCGGCCAACTCTACGAGCCCGTAGACGCGGATCGACTTCTGTATTACCGGGAGGTCCGGGAAGGCCAGATCCTGGAGGAAGGCATCAACGAAGCCGGCTCCATGTGCTCGTTCATCGCCGCCGGCACCGCCTATGCCACTTGCGGCGTGAACACCATCCCGTTCTTCATCTACTACTCCATGTTCGGCTTTCAGCGCATCGGCGACCTGATCTGGGCCGCCGCGGATATGCGCTGCAAGGGTTTCCTCCTGGGAGGAACGGCGGGCAGGACCACGTTGAACGGCGAGGGTCTCCAGCACCAGGACGGCCACAGCCACGTGCTGGCCAATACCGTCCCCAACCTGCTCACCTACGATCCGGCGTACGCTTACGAAATCGCGGTCATCGTTCAGGACGGGATCCGGCGTATGTACGGTGATCAGGAAGACGTCTTCTATTATCTCACGCTGGGCAACGAACCCTACGACATGCCGGCCATGCCCGACGGCGCCGAGGAAGGCATTATCAAAGGCATTTATAAACTCAAGCCGGAATCTCTTGCAGACGCGGCGCATCACGTTCAACTCCTGGGCAGCGGCGCCATTCTGAGAGAAGCCATTCGCGCCCGGAGCATTCTGGCTGAACGATACGGCGTCTCCGCGCAGGTCTGGAGCGTTACCAGCTACAAGGAACTTCGGAGAGACGCCCTCGAAACCGAGCGCTGGAACCGGCTGCACCCCGCGGAACCGGCGCGCAAACCCTACGTCACGGAAGTGCTCGAAGACGCCCGGGGCCCGGTCGTGGCCGCTTCCGATTACATGAAAATCCTGCCCGACATGATCCGCCCCTGGGCGCCGCAGGATCTTGTCGCGCTCGGTACCGACGGCTTCGGAAGAAGCGATACCCGAGAAGCGCTTCGCAGGCACTTCGAAGTCGATGCCGAATCCATCGTCGTCGCCGCGCTCCACGCGCTCTCGAAACAGGGCCGGATCGGGAGCGACCGGGTCGCAAACGCCATCCGGGATCTTCGCGTCGACCCCGAAAAAGCCAATCCGGTCGCGGCCGGGCCGACGTTGAGTTACGGATAGTCGTGTGGCGCCGCCGTCTGGGCCGCCCGCAAAGGAGGAGCCGTGGCTGAGGAATTCAGACTTCCGGACCTGGGCGAAGGCATCGATCGGGGCGACGTGGTGCGCGTCATGGTCTCCGAAGGAGATTCGATCGAGGTCGATCAGCCCGTGATCGAGCTGGAGACCGACAAGGCGCTGGTTGAAGTCCCGTCTTCAGTCGCCGGAACGGTCGCGTCGGTCAACGTCAGGAACGGCGACAGCGTCTCGCCCGGAACCGTGCTCATTTCCGTCGAAACGGCCCGGGGATCCGACGCGCGGAACGCCGAACGGGAATCACAGAGCGTCGAACGGAAAGCCAAGCCGCCTCCGCCGGAATCGCCCGAAGAGCGACAGACGCCGCCCGCGCCCGTCAACGCCAACCTGGACGAAGAACCGGCCGGGCCGGCGGCAACCGAACAGGTCACCGTGCCGGCCGCGCCATCCGTACGCCGATTCGCGCGCGAACTCGGCGTCGACCTGCGCCAGGTCCCCGGCAGCGGCGCCGGCGGCCGGATCACGCGGGACGACGTAAAGAGCTACGTGCAGATCTCACTGAACGACGCTGCGACGGCCGGTCCCGTCGTCGCGCCCGACCTGCCCGACTTCACACGGTGGGGCCGCGTCGAGCGCGAGCCCCTGCCGGGCGTCCGAAGGACCATTGCGCAGAACGTTGCCATTTCGTGGGCGCAGGTCCCGCACGTCACGCAGTTCGATCGGGCCGACGTGACGGACCTGGAGGCGTTCCGGCAGCGGCACAAGGCCGGCGGCGAGGCCCGGCGCGGCAGGCTCACGCCCACGGCATTTGTGCTCAAAGCCGTCGTCAACGCCCTGAAAGCCTTTCCGCGATTCAACGCCAGCCTGGACCTTGCCGCCGGTCAGCTCATCCTCAAGCACTACTACCACGTCGGCGTGGCCGTCGACACGGAGCGCGGCCTCCTCGTGCCGGTGATCCGCGACGTCGAACGCAAAGACGTCTTCGAACTGGCCGCTGAACTCGACGACCTCGCCACGCGCGCACGTGAGGGACGGGCCGACGTCGAAGAGCTTCAGGGCGGGACGTTTACCGTCACCAATCTGGGCGGCATCGGCGGCGGCGCCTTCACGCCCATCGTCAACTTCCCCGAAGTCGCCATCCTCGGCATGGGGCGGTCCCGACCCGAACCGGCCGTACACGGCGGGCGCATCGAGTCCCGGCTCATCATGCCGATCTGCCTGTCGTACGACCACCGGGTGGTCGACGGCGCCGACGGCGCGCGATTTACCAGACGTCTGGTCGCGTCCCTCGAAGACCCGGAACGCATGCTGCTCGGTGGATAGCGGGCATCAGGAAACGCGGCGGCCCGCGTCATGGCCACGCGGGTACACCTGTCCGGAGCGATCATGCCGGAAGTAACCCACAAGACCGACCTCCTCGTGATCGGCGGCGGGCCCGGCGGCTACGCCGCCGCATTCAGAGCGGCGGACCTCGGCGTTCCCGTAACCCTGGTGGAGGCCGACGACCGCCTCGGGGGCACGTGCCTGCTCCGGGGTTGCATCCCGTCCAAGGCCCTGCTTCACGTCGCGAGTCTGATCGCCGAATCGCGAGAAGCGGCGGCGTGCGGATTGACGTTTGCGGAACCGGAGATCGATCTGGTCAAAATGCGGAAGTGGAAAGACGGAATCCTCACGAAGCTCTCGCGCGGCCTCGACGCCCTTTGCAAACGCCGCAGGGTTACGCGGATCCGCGGCCGCGCCGCCTTCGAGGCTTCCAGCCGGGTCCGCGTTTCCGGGAATGACGACGTCTCTCATATTGACTTCGTCCATGCCGTCGTCGCCACGGGCTCCCGGCCGGCGGCGCCTCCGGTCTTCGCCATTGACAGTCCGAAGATCCTGGATTCGAACAGAGCGCTCGAACTGGAGAACGTCCCGGATCGTCTGCTGGCCGTCGGCGGCGGGATCATCGGTCTGGAGCTGAGCACCGTCTACGCGCAACTCGGAAGCCGGGTGACGCTCGTCGAGATCACCGGCGGCCTCCTGCCCGGGGTGGACCGGGATCTGGTCAAGCCCCTGCAAAAACGCCTCGAAGGCATGTTCGACGGCATCCATTGCAACACCGCCGTGGCCTCCCTGGAAGAAGACGGTCGCGAGATTGCCGCGAATTTCGAGGGGGACTACCGGGACGGCCCACAAACCTTCGACAGCGTCCTGGTCTCGGCCGGCCGGGTCCCAAACACCGAAACCCTGGGCCTGGAGAAGACTGGCGCGGGGCTCTCGGATGCCGGATTCATCATCGTCGACGACCATTTGCGAACGGCCGACAGCCGCATCTTTGCCATCGGCGACGTGGTGGACGGTCCCGGGCTCGCCCACAAAGCCGCCCACCAGGGAAAGGTTGCCGCGGAAGTCATCGCGGGGCAGCCCGCGGCCTTTGACGGCGTCGTCCCTTCCGTTGTGTACACGGACCCCGAAATCGCGTGGTGCGGCCTGACGGAAACCGAAGCGCGGGCGCAGGACCGCCCCGTCAAAACCGCCCGCTATCCCTGGGCCGCCTCGGGCAGGGCCGCCACGCTGGGCCGTACCGAGGGGCTCACGAAACTGATATTCGACCCCGAGACCCGCCGAATCCTGGGGGCGGGGATCGTGGGTCCCAACGCCGGCGAGCTCATCGCGGAAGCCGTGCTCGGCATCGAGATGGGCAGCCGTCGCCGAAGACCTCGCGCACACGATCCACCCCCCATCCCTCCCTCGCGGAATCCCTGGGCATCGCCGCGGAGATCCACCTGGGTACCGCAACCGACCTGTACGTCCCGCGAAGGCGGTAGGTGAACCCTCTGCGGGAAACGCTACTCGCACCTGCGCTGCGGGCAGGTCGAAACACCATCTTCACTCCCTTGAATGCACCTCGACAACCTGCCTCATCCCTCTCTCGCTCTCACTCCAATCCGGATCTTATTTCCTGGAGCCGCGCACACAGCGCTTGAGGCGATTCGACGCACCGGTCCTCATACGTCCTATTGCAAAATGTCAGTTTATATGATATATTTCTGACATTCAGGAGGTGGATCATGTCCAGCCTGCCTAAACGGATTGTGAAACTCGCCGCGGAGTTACCGGAAGGCGCACTGCTGTCCCCAGGTGCTCTTCTTCACCTGGGAACCCGCGCTGCAATCGATCAGGCGCTGTCCCGTCTTGCCCGCAAGGGGGACCTTCTGCGGGTCTGCCAGGGCCTCTATGTCCGGCCCATTCAGACCCGCTTCGGTCCTCGTCCGCCTGCCGTTGAGAAAGTGATCGCATCGCTCTCCGACCTCTGGGGCGAGACGATTGTGCCCTGTGGGGGGCGTAGCGGCGAATGCCCTTGGACTCACCACACAGGTGCCGGTGCGGTCGGTTTATCTGACCTCGGGCCCCGCTCGCAGGCTGTACCCTGGGTAAGTTGGCAGTTGTACTGCGCCATGCTCCGCGTTGGCAGTTGGCAGCGCCGTACCGACCAGCAGGCGACGTGGTTCGCGCCATGTCATGGCTGGGTCCGTACGAAGTTGAGGCGGCCCTGGACGTGATTGGGCGCAGGCTCTCAGCCGAAGACCTTGGCGAGTTGGCCGCATCGCGTGCTGTAATGCCGGCATGGATGGCAGAACCCGTGAGCGCAATGGTTGCCAATGGCTGACACACCGTTTCAATCCCTCTCGCCCGACGACCAGCGGGATGCCCTGAACGTGGCCTCCAGCCTCAGTGGAAGGCGTACCCATCTCCTGGAGAAGGACATATGGGTAGTGTATACGTTACGCGCCCTGATGGAGAGTCCCTACGGTCGGGACCTGACCTTCAAGGGAGGTACCTCTCTGGCCAAGGCGTATCATGCCATCCGTCGATTTTCGGAAGACCTTGACGTCACCTATGGCATCCGAGCCATCGCTGCCGACCTCGTGGAAGACAATGGGATTGACGCACTGCCATCCACGCGCAGTCAGGAGCGGAAGTGGACACGGGAAATCAGGCGACGCCTGGCCAATTGGGTGGAATTTCATGCGCGGCCTACGATTGAGGCGAACCTGTCTGAATCTGGACTTTCCGCATGGATACGTGCCGACGGAGACCGGATATTCGTCAGCTATGAGCCCCTGTTCCCGGATTACGGATTCGTAAGGCCGGAAGTATCGGTGGAGTTTGGGGGTCGTTCGACGGGGGAGCCTCGGGAAAAACGTCCTATAGCGTGCGATGCCGCGCCATACCTATCGGAAATTGCATTCCCCCTCGACCCATACGCTTGTCATGTTGCCGGAACGTACCTTCTGGGAGAAGGCCACGGCGGTGCATGTTTTTTGCCTTCAACAACGAAGGCGGGGGGAGCGACTGTCCCGGCACTGGCATGACATCTTCCACCTGGACGACGCGGGTTTCGTCGAAAGGTCGCTCGTCGACCGTGACCTGGCGATGTCGGTAGCACGACACAAGGCGACGTTCTTCCGCGAGAGGGGACGCCGATGGGAACTGGATCGACTACGAAGCTGCGGTAATCCGGGGCTATGCAGTTGGTGCCGCATGGTTTGGCATATGCAGCGTTGGCTGACGACTACGAAAAGATGCTCAGCGATGGGATGTTGCTCGAAGACGAAGAGTGTTTCGAGACCATAATGGACAGATGCGCCGAAATTGAGACGAAGGCGAATCGAAGAAGAGTATAACTGTTGTTCAGACAGATCTCGGCCCAAATGCCTCGTCCTGTTCTTCGGTTGCAGACGTCGCAGCCCTGGAAAGGCAAGAGATTGGCGCATCCGCGAGTTCTGGATAAAATAAGCGGAATGCTCGGTGAATACAGGTGACGGGCTGGGAACCTGCTCCCGAATCTCTTATTGTCGACCTGGCAGGATTTCAAGACACAATGGCCTCAACCTTTACCTGGCTCGATTATTCAGAACAAGAACGGCGTCGTGCCCTCGATGCCATCTCACTCTTCAAGCTTCAGGAAACTCGTGACGAACTGGGTCTTGCGTCGATTCGCGACGCCTTCGCCGATCGTTTCTTTCCCGGGACGAGCACGATCCAGACCCGCGCCCGCTATTTCCTGCTTGTGCCTTGGTTGTGTAAGGAACTCGAAGAGAAACGCGTTGCGAGCGCCGCTGCGCCAGAGCGCCTGCGCCGGATGGAAGAAGAACTGGCTATACACCTTAGGCACAGCGAGGATGCTGACGGTGCAATTGGGAGAGATGCAGGCAAGGCTGTTAAACGTATGCCCAGCAGCATTTTTTGGGGCGGGCTGGGGCGCTGGCAGATCCTGACGTTTGAAGGGTCACTGACCCAATACCTCCGAAGCCTCGATCGCTTCTACCGCAACGAGAAACACCATCCGTCAATGATGGATGCGGATACTGAAAACGGACCCAGGCCGAAGAACTGGCACTCACATCTTCCGCGATCACCTCTGGGATTCCGCAAATGCGCGTCATTGACGGTCGATGTCCATGAGGCGGTATACCTGAAGGAGCGGATTCTAAACGCGTGCCCCGGTACACTGCTCGCCTATCTTGCAGATTGCGGAGAGAGATGGGAGCGGACTGACTTCGTTTGGTTTCACGACCTGGCCGCGGATTTTCCGAATGACGTCATCCGTGACCTCGCACACGCCCGGCTTTTTTCCGAAGTGATGCACGGAGCGACCCGCCTTTACAACGTGATGCTTTCCGACGCGCTGGGCTTGGAAGAGCGCCTGGAACACCATCGAGTGGCTTATGAGAAGTGGGCAGACGAAAGACACGTGCAGGCTGGGCGCCTGGGCGACTGGGACCTTCGGGATTTCTGGATGCTTTTGAATGTCCAAGGCGCGCGAGTCACGCACCGGACGCGCGAATTTGTGAATGAATGGATAGAACTGACTCGTGAGTCCCAACACCCCATTCTCTTGCTTGAAAGTCCGGCTGCACGAGAGCTGATTCTCCGCCGCGAGAAGTGGTTGAAAAGGGGCCGATCTCGATTCTCGAACCGGCGGCACCTCGAATTGTGGAAGGGCGATTCGGGTACGAGACAGCTGGATTTTCGATGGACTGCGAGTCAACGGCTCCTTATGGACATTGTCGAAGGTCTCAACTCAACTCGTAAAGGCGTGAGCGCACATGCTTAAGCCGGAAGAAAGGCTACTGTTGCTTGATACCCTGCGTCCCCCGGATGGGTACCGCTTCGATCGTGCCATCGGAACAACCTTCACACTCGACCTTGAGTCGTTGCTAACCGTACCACTTGCATTTACGTTCCTTGACTGGGAAGACACAAATGGCCTACCGTCAACCGATCCACTGGCGCTGCTGGAAGCAATGCGCCGGCACGCTGGGCGGATTCACCTTTTTTGCCAGGCGGGGCAGATCAACATTCCGACAGCGAATCAACCATTACTGGCATACATCGAAGACACTGTCGTTCAGGTTCGGCCGCCACACCACAACGGGTCGTTCCATCCCAAGATCTGGTTCGTCCGCTTCGAGTCACGTTCCAGGCAGGAACCGGTGAGGTATCGACTATTGTGCATGTCCAGGAATCTCACGCATTCGCGGTCTTGGGATACAACACTCGTTCTGGATGGAGTGCTGAAGGATCGTAAGTTGCCGATTGGTCGAAATCACCCATTGAGTGATTTCATCAGAGCGTTGCCCCAAATGGCTATTCAGTCGCTTGACCGCGATGTGACAAAAACGATGAACACCGTTCAGAGTGAAATACGCCGTGTGGATTTCAAGTTGCCAGAAGGTTTCAAGGACATACGGTTCCATCCCATGGGCCACTATGGTGCAGGCCATTGGCCATTTCCGGACAACCCGAGAGACTTCCTGGTCATGTCACCTTTTGTGAGTTCAACGTTTGTGCGGCGTCTGGCACAGACGCACTGCATTCAGCACCTGATATCCCGACCGGACTCTATCGCAAGCCTTTCCCCCGATGCACTTGAGTTGTTAAAGCGGGCTTGGACGATGAGCCCTCATGCGGAGTTCGATAGCCACGAAGGCGCCGACGCTGATGGACCGGATGCGACGACAAGAGTGGTTGCGTCCGAGGAAGACGAACTCGTGGGATTACACGCAAAGCTGTTTGTGATGGACGACGGCTGGAACGCACGTGTTTGGACAGGCTCAGCAAACGCCACAGATGCTGCTTTCCAGCGGAATGTGGAATTCATGGTCGAACTGACTGGACGCAAGTCGCACTGCGGTATCGCGGCATTTCTGGGTGACGAAGAAAGCGAAGTCGGTTTGCTTCCGATACTGCAAGAATACACTGCCGACACAACGGAGGAAGAAGATCCTGAGAGAAACACGCTCCGATGCCGCCTGGAGGAAGCGGTCATCACTCTTCTGGATGCACGCCTGTCTATTTCGATTTCCGAAGTCGATGACCAGTGTTTCAGTCTTGTGATTGCGGCCAATCAAGCTCTGAAGCTCCGAACGGACGTACAAGTGGAGCTCTGGCCAGTCACGTTACCTTCAGGCACAGCGCAGACTTTCGAGAACGAAAGACCCTCAATAAGGTTTCCGCAACTGTCAATTGGCGCGATTACTGCTTTCATTGCGTTCCATCTGAAAACCGGAACCGGCGACAAAGTCATGGAGAACCGATTTGTATTGCGGTTGCCCATCCGCGGCGCCCCGTCAGACCGGCGTGAGCGCGTCCTGCAACAACTGCTGACGGATGCCGATCAGGTGATGCGGTTGTTGTTGCTTATGCTCAGTGATGAAGGCTTGAATGCCCACACCTTTATGAAGTCTGGGACCGACGTTGGCACGAGAATCGACCTTGGGTTGCCAGGTGGTTCGACACTCCTGGAAGCAATGTTGTGTGCTCTGCACAGGAATCCGGAATTGCTGGATCATGTAGACAATCTCGTGCGAGACTTGCGGAAAACTACAGGAGGCAAAGTTCTTCTGCCCCCCGATTTCGATCAGGTGTGGGAACCTATCCTGCGAGTGCGACGGGAGATGCGCTCATGAACGCCCGCCCACAGCTTGAACACGAACTCTCAAAACTCAAGGGATTCCAACGACGAACGGTTGACTACGCCTTCGATCGCCTGTTCATGAAGAGAGACTCCAGCCATCGTTTTCTCGTCGCCGACGAAGTCGGGTTGGGGAAGACACTGGTTGCCCGAGGCGTGATTGCCAGGGCAATTGACCATCTGTGGGACAAAGTGCCGCGAATCGACATCGTCTACATCTGTTCGAACAGCTCGATTGCTCGGCAGAATGTCCGAAGGCTAACCCTTTTTCCAGACGAAGACACACATCGGATCGATCGACTGACTCGGCTTCCGAGCGCTGTTCAAGGACTTCGCAATCGCAAGATCAACTTTATCGCATTCACACCGAGAACGTCCTTTGATTTGAAGTCGAGAGGAGGCCGTTGGGAAGAACGAGTGGTGCTCTATTGGATGCTCCAGAGTCTCTGGCCAGATACCCGGACCGGACCAAAGAACCTGATGCAAGGAACAGTTCGAAACGTTATACGATTCCGGGATCAGCTCCTGAGGTTTCGTGACGAAGAGAAAATCGATTCGGACCTACAGAAGGCCTTCAAGCGCGCCGTGTACCGACGAATTCGGGAGGAACGCCAGCAAGGCGTGCAAACGTTACTGCAGCGATATCAGGATCTCTGTCAACGGTTTCGCAGAGCCAGGAAGCACGTCTCATGGCCTGATCGTGACGAACAGTTTCGCTTCCTCGGTGAGATGCGCACTATTCTGGCGGCTACGTGTATTGAGGCGCTCGAGCCGGACCTGGTGATCCTAGACGAGTTTCAGCGTTTTCGGGATCTGCTGCAGCCCAACGACGAGGCAGGGAGGCTGGCCCAAAGGATGTTCGAGTATTCTGACGAGGTCTCCTCTGCTCGTATCCTGCTACTTTCTGCGACACCTTACAAGATGTACACACTGCAGCACGAGCAAGCTGAAGACGACCACTATCAAGACTTTCTAAAGACCTTTGATTTCGTCAGTGGCGGCGGTGAAAACCGTGAAACGCTGCGATGCGCCTTGCACGAGTACCGGCAGGAGCTTTATCGGCTTGGCAACGGTGGTGTGTCAGGTCGTCTGGAACAATTAAAGGCGCAGACAGAAACCCATCTCCGTCGATATATGTGCCGTACCGAACGCATCCACCCTACCGAACAAATGGATGGTATGCTACGGGACATTCCGGCAGAAAAAATCGACATCCAGCCGGTTGACGTCAGGGCATTCCTGAGTCTTGAGGCAATCGCCGATTCCGTCGGCCAGCCTGGTGTATTGGAATATTGGAGATCGGCGCCTTACCTGCTCAACTTCATGGGCCAATATCAATTTAAACAGGAAATACTTCGGAAGATGGCGTCTCTGAGGGGTGACCTTCCGCAGCAGTTGGTAGCAGCTCCCGAGCTCTTTATTGACTGGAAGAGAGTCGAACGATACGACCGCATTGATCCGCAGAACGCCAAGCTCCGCTGGCTCGAACGCTGGATCGACGTGACGGGTGCATGGAAACTGCTATGGATGCCACCCACACTTCCTTACTGGAAACTCTCTGGACCGTTTGCGCGGGCAGGAGACCGGAACCTGACCAAGCAGTTGATCTTTTCGTCGTGGCATGTCGTGCCCAGGGCGATTGCCTCGTTGGTCAGCTACGAAGTCGAGCGCCGAGTGTTCCGTCGTTTCGAATCGAGACCTCGCAACAGTGCTCGATCTCGAAAACGACGGCGCCCGTTGTTGCGATTTGCTCGAAGGGCAGGACGCCTGACTGGAATGCCTGTTCTGGCACTGATGTACCCAAGCGTCTCGCTGGCTCGGCTGGCCGATCCGCTTCAGCTTAATACGGGAGACACACTCCGGCCAGAATTCGCCGACACGCTTGCGAAAGCGGTAGACACTTTGCGTCCGCAAATAGAGAAGCTTGTGAGGAGACAGCCTGTGAAGAACGGGCGCGAAGACGAAAGTTGGTACTGGGCAGCACCTATTCTGCTCGACCTGGAGGAAGCAGGCAGATTGACGCGGGAGTGGTTTGAGAACCCGAATCTACCATGGCTACGGTCGACGGAAGAGGATGGCGACGACGAAGCCAACTTGGGGTTGGTGGAACACGTTGAGCGCGCTCTTGAACTCGTTCGAGGGGATCTAGAACTGGGCGCCCCGCCAGCCGATCTTGTCGAGACGGTAGCGAAACTGGCGCTTGCCTCTCCCGGCGTCACGGCAGCCAGAGCGCTGGCTCGGCGAGGGCTTGGAGATGGCGCTATTGAGTCTGTCAATCTTCGCAACGCGGCCGCTTCGATCGGATGGGCGTTCCGCTCTATGTTCAACCAGCCGGAGGCAATGGCTCTGATCCGTACGGGTCGGGACGCGTCTCCGTATTGGCGCATGGTCCTGGACTACTCGGTAGAGGGATGCCTTCAAGCCGTCCTTGACGAATTTGCCCATCTCGTACGGGACCTCGAGGGACTTATAGACAAGCCACCCAACGAGACGATCGGCGATGTTTGTGATGCGATAAGGGGGGCGGTGGCGCTTCGCACTTCGACAGCACAAGCAGATGAACTACATCTCGACGCCACCTCAGATGACGAAATTCTCAGCCACCGCCGGATGCGCAATCACTTCGCGCTTCGATTCGCTACCCAAGAATCTGAAGAGGGCGCGGTTGGAACCAGGATCGAGAGTGTTCGTGCTGCTTTCAATTCTCCCTTCTGGCCGTTCGTCTTGACCACGACTTCAGTTGGCCAGGAAGGCCTCGACTTTCACGCCTACGCCCACGCTGTTGTACACTGGAATCTTCCGTCAAACCCTGTTGATCTGGAACAGCGAGAGGGGCGTGTACACCGGTATAAGGGACATGCCATTCGCAAAAACGTCGCTGCTGTATACGGTTCAAGAGCTCTCGCCGATGCCCGGAGTGACGTTTGGGAGCGATTGTTTGAAATTGCGGCGGAACAGGATACCCACAACGGCGATGGTCTGGTTCCATATTGGCTATATCCGGGCGAGTCTGCGATTGAACGCCACGTACCAGGTTTGCCTCTCAGCCGAGAGGTTGTGCATCTGAACTCGCTGAAGCGTTCTCTAGCCGTTTACCGGATGGTTTTCGGCCAACCGCGTCAAGATGACCTTATGGCGTATCTGTTGGATCGAATCGACACCGAAATTCTCGATGAGTTAGCGCCGCGTCTTCAGATTGACCTCAGCCCTCGATGAGGTAACTCCCATGTGTAAGTCGGATCGGTTGATGGAAATCTGACTTTTGTTCTGTGATCGACAGCAAGCGTTGTTTTTGATTGAAATACCTGATTGGTCTTTCAGCTCTGTAAGCACCTTGCTCTTAAGGATAAGCCTCGAATTTTGTCCAACGCATAGACCTGAGGGTATCGAGGTATCGGATGCTTGTGAACCTTTGCTATCCGTGCCGTTGCGCCGTCATTTCAGCAGCACCATCTTCCTGACCGCCGTGAACCTGTCGTCGCCCGCCACAAGACGGACGCAGTAGATCCCGCTGGAAACTTCCCTCCCCGAGTCGTCCCTCCCGTCCCAGCTCACCTGGTAATATCCGGCCTGCCGGTTTCCATCGGCCAGCACGCGGACCCGCTGTCCGAGAAGATTGTAGACGATCAGCGAGATATCGCCGGTCTGGGGTAGCTGGTAAGCGATCTGGCATTCGATATTGAACGGGTTCGGGAAATTCTGATACAGGGCATATTCCCCGGGTTCGGCCGGCGCTTCCCCCAGGAAGCGACCGCCCACCTTCCATCCCGTCACTTCGCCCCTGTCCGTACCGACCACCACGCCTTCACCGATTCTCACGATATGGGTCGGCCGTCCTGACGTCTTTCCAACAGCGCCGATCTCACCGGCGCCGTCCAGGACGAGGATGCTCCCGTCCTCGGAGCCGGTCACGACAAAGGACGCGTCATTGGCGCGCAGGAACGCCAGCACGGTGGGCGGGCTGTGCAGCCGGCGGGTCCAGACCCGATTGCATCGCGCATCCAGCGCGACGACGAATCCCTTCGACGTCGCCGCAAGGATTTCCTTCTTCCCGTCTCCGTCCAGATCCCCGACGTCCAGGTCGCGCATGTTCTGCGAGGGAATGCGGTTCCCCGGGCCGAAATTCGCGTTATAAAGGGCGGCGCCGTTCTCATCCCAGACGGTCACCCGGTTCCACGTGCCGTTGATCTCGCTGATCACCTCTCTCGTCCCGTCGGCGTCCAGATCTTCGTAGAAAATGTGTTTCCGGCTCATCGAGGCCCATCCGCCAATATAGGTGTGGCCTGCCGGAACCCCGGCGAACCGGCCCCGGATGACCTGCGTCGATCGACTGTTCACCACGGACAGCGCATGCGAATCCGTGGGCTGCCTCGCGATCAGAAGATCGACGCCGCCCCGCGGGCTCTCGACGAGCGCGAACCGGGCACCGGGCCCCCAGAACACGGGCAGCCTCTCCTCCAGCTCTCCCCGGCCGTTCAGGATCTCCAGCGTACACGCGCTTCCGACGAACGCCTGGCTCCGGCCGTTTCGAAAGATGCCCGTATGAAGTCCATGGATCCCCCCGTGCCCCGGCGCGGTCTTGAACCAGTAGGTCTTCCCGGCCTGATAGACCGCCGGGTGCATTTCAGAAACGAACGTCCACCGGCGTCTTCCCTCCAGGTCGAACGCGATCACCTGCTCATCTTTGCATCCGACCAGCAACAACTGGAAAGCATCCCACCAGCGCAGCACCCGAACCGGGCCGTCGGTCCCGAAGAACCGACCCTCCCGGCCATCCGAAGTGAGCAGATGCACCCCTTTGTCCATACCCACGCCGAGCCACGTCCTGCCTCCGGCATCGAAGGAAATCATGTCCGTTACGGCGCCGCCGACCCGTGTTCGCAAAAACAAAGGCGCGGGCGGACCATCCGGAACCGCCGGAACGACAGGATTCTCAGCCTCCCGCCGGCGCGCCGCCAGAGCCTGAGACAACAGCCCGCTGAGGCGATCGACCGTTCCGGAAAGCACTTCCGGTTCCGGCGCCGCGCCGGTCAACTCATGCCGGCCCTCCGGCACGTGAAATACGGCGCCGCTATCGGAATCGGCGCGGATCGAGAGCGGAACGCCATCCATCCTGACCGTCGACGGTTCCGCGAACGCCGCGCGGACCCGGGTTTCCTCTGATGTTGTGAGGACGGCGGATCCCGATTGAAAGTCCCAGTCCAGATCCACCGGCGCATCCGCCGCGAACAGAACGCTGCCGTGCCCGGCCGTCTTCAGATCTTTCCCGAAGAGGTGATCGGCGGCCAGCACGACGACGTCGCCCTGAGTGCCGGCGTATTCGCCGGAAACGGCAATCACCGGCTCGGGAAGACCCAGTATCGCCGCGCGTGGATTCAGCCGCAGGCAGGCGACCGGCGCTCCCGCCGCGGCGTTCCCGGAAATCAGCGAAAAGAACGCGCGCTCCTCACCGGACGATACCGCGCCTGTCCACACCATGGAAGCCGTTCTGCCGTTGATCATCACCTCCACGGGGTCCGAGGCACGGATTCCAAAGCGGGTTCCGCCGCTTTCGACGCGGGGCTGGCCGTCTGCCGAAGACAGACGCCATCGCCCTGGCGCCATCCATTCGGTCCGTACTTCGAGATTCGCGCTATCCACCCGGAATCCGAGTCGATCCACAAACAGCGCAAACCTGCCGGAGCGTTGCACCAGAGCGCGGCGCCAGCTGCAGAACGACGCATCGGGCACCTCGGCGACGGCCACTGCCGTCTGGCCCAACACGTCGTGGAAGCGAAGCGCCGCGTCCATCGGGCTCCGCGGCGCCACCAGCCCGTCTGCGCCTGTCAGCACCTGATTTCGGTACCCCTGGAGTACCGTTTCTCCATCCATGCGGAGCTCCAGGACAGCAAACGCGTGGTAGGGATTTCGGGATGCGCCGTTCAATCCGTCGATCAGGATGAAATCCCCGGTCGCGTCGGTGGTGTTTCGAAAGCTCCCGAACTGAAACGAGTCCGACAGCGGCAGCCCGCTCGCACGTCGTTTCCACAGGGGCTCCGGCAGGGCCAATACGCTCCATTTCCCGATAAGGTCGGTCGGCTGGACCGGAACGAGGTCGGATGCCGGCCAGAACGACTGGCCCAGCCGGAACCTGTCCACGTCCACGCCGGTCCTGCGCGCGTATTCCAGATACCGCCCGTCACCCGTGAGATGCGCGGCCTTGTGGAGGTACCCGATGGAGGCGTAGCGAAGCGCCCAGTCGGGCTCGCGGCCTGAGATCAGCATCTCCTGCCCGCGCAGCAGCGTCTCCAGAACGCCGTTGTGCAGCGCGGCCCGATCCCCCGAAACCAGCATGTAGGTGAAGATTGGAGCGATGCCGGTACTGTACCAGTACAGATTGTCGGCTTCGCCCATCACCCACGCGTGGTGACGCAGCGGAGAGAACTGCCATTCAGCCGCCCACATGCAGTGCTGCCAGAGCGGGTGGGGGTAGTCCTTCTGAAAGTACCGGCCGAGACAGTAGAGCGCAACGGCCGCCCACTGGTGGTGCCGCGTACCGACGCCCGCGGGCGGCGCGTCATAGGCCTCTCTGCCCATGTCCAGGTTTCGCGCGATCATAGCCGTACGGCTCTGCCCGTAGGGATCGTGTGTAAACTGTTTCGCGAACGCGTTGGTGATCCGGCGGCGCTGCTGGTCCGTGAAGACCGGGCTCTCCTCGATCAGGTCCCAGTACAGGATCAACATATGTGCGGTATAATGGTACGGGCCAGTGAGGGGCTCATCCTTGTTCTCGATCCGTTCGCCGTCTATCGCCGCAATCTGCGCCTTCGCCCCGGCGTCGGGGAACGCCAGCCGGAGAAACTCCCGCGCATGGTGTTCCTTACCGGTCATATAGTACATCGCCATATGCTTGCTGATGCTGTTCCACCCGAAATAGCCCACGGACCGGTAACCCGCCGAGGCCTCCCAGGTCTCGAAATCCTCAAGCTCTTCGGGCGCCTTTGTGCCGTTTCCAAGCCGGATTTCCATCAGCCGGCCGACCGTCAGGCCGGTCCCGTTTCCGGAATCGCCGGCCAGCTTTTGAATGAACACGTCCGCCGCCTGAGCCACACCGCCTGCATCGCTCCCGCCCACCAGTATCACGTTGCGGCCGTTTCCGAAGGGATTGTGGAGCGATCGCACGACGTAGCCGCCGGGACCCGGGTATTTCAGGTCCAGCAGCGTGTAATACAGATCATACAGCGCCGAAATGGCGCGATTCGTGGACCTGTTGCCCAACACGATCAGGTTTTCGGTGATCGGAACCGAACCGGCTGGAGAATCGTCCCGCACGACAGGGAGCTCTACTCCGGTCCGTTCAAGAACGGCCTGCCGGATACGCGCTGCGGCGGCGGCGTAGATTCCGCTTGATGGGGTCACGATGGTCGCGGCCGTCCGCCCGTTCTCGACCAGTCGGGTAGTCAGGTGAAGGTCCTTCAGGCTGCCGTATACGGGAGGGATCGAGGCGGGGTCCGCAAACAGGGGGGTTGCAGGTGCGAAGAGTAATAGAAGGGAAAGCGCGTGGGCGGACAGGGCTTGAATGTTGCGCGGGCGTCTATCCATTGAGACCCCCTCCGGCCGATCGTGCCTCCGCGAGATCAGACGGCCCATCCTGTCGACGGGCATCGGGCCGGTTGTGCGCGCCGAACCGGCCCCGTGTTCCGATCGGTGCGGCTTCCGCGACACGAGAATCGCGCTTGAATACGGGTTCAAGGCAGCCACGACAGCGATTTGTGCGGACGTTCAACCGACGTTACCTTCAGAAAAATATCCTTCAATGAAGCTCTCGTCCCGCTGTCGCCCAGCGCCTTCAACCGTGACTCCAGCTGGTCCATCCGGCTCTGGAACACGACCTTCCCCTTGTGGATGATCGCGCACTCCGTGCACAACGATTCAATCCATTCCAGAACGTGGGTGGTAATGACAACGGTCGCACCCTTTCGGTTCATCCGCAGAAGAATCTGCCTGATCTCTTCCGTCGACGTCGGGTCGATGCCGTCAAACGGTTCGTCCAGGATCAACAGATCGGGCTCGTGAATGATGGCCGCGGCCAGAGACACCTTCTGCTTCATCCCCTTGGAATAGGTGTCAATCGTCCGATCTTCCACGTCCGAGAGATCGAAGAACCGCAGGAGTTCCGCCACCCTGCTTTGCAGTCGCTCCCCGGGTACCTCGTACATGGTTCCGGCAAACTTGAGGAATTCCTTCCCGGTCAATCTGTCAACGTATGCAGCGTGATCAAGAACAAACCCCATGCGCCGCCTGTGTGCGAACGAACCGGGTCGGATTTCCTCTTCGAACAGCCGGATCCGTCCGCGGTCATGCCTGGTCAGCCCGGCAAGTACGCGGATCACGCTCGACTTGCCGGCGCCGTTCGGTCCGCAAAGCCCCACGAAACTGCCACGGTCTACCTCCAGATGAAGGTCGTCCAGAGCCGTGACCCTGCCTCTTCGGTAGGTCAGCCTCAGGTTATCGAGCTGGATACATTTCATTGCCAATCTCGACGATCTCCGCGCTCTTGCGATGCGCAAGCGGGGCGATATGGCGAAACAGCGCCAGAACGTACAGGAGGACTTCCAATAGAACGACCAGCAGACACAGCAGGTAGGATTCAAGATACATCCAGCAGATCAGATATGGAACCGAGGCGAGGAATAACACGGCAGAGAACACGAACATTTGAAGCAGCGCCGCGCGGAAGAAACGCCGGAATACGGCGACGTAGTTGAACGCAATGAGAAGTGGAAAGATGATGATCATGAAATACGTGAAAACTGAAATACTATGCCTCAGCGTAGTCGAAGGCGCCCATTGACAGCCGAATCCGCATACCAGGGCGCCAAAGCACACGAGCAGAAACAGGCTTAGATTCTGTGCCATGAGAACTTCCCTGAGAGGGGTCCCGGAAACAACGTAGAATTCGAAGACCCGAGGATAGACCAGCAGCGAACCGAATGACGGCGCCGTTATGCTGAGCATGACGAAGAAAGGGACGATATGGAAGACTTCGACCGGCAACCGCGGCGCTATGAAGACATAATATCCGAAACCTGCAAGACCGATAAGAGGAACGATAAGAAGCAGAATAACGGGATGACGGCCCGCGATGCCCAGTCTCAGGCGCGCGTCGACCCGGAACATGGCGACGAAACGCTGCAGATTCAGGCCGGTCATCTGGAATATCTGGAGACCAGAACCGTGCCGGTCGTGCAGAGCGTGATCAGAATGAAAACCGCAGACAGCATGATCGGGAATCTCCAATACGACACGAACTCGTAGGCGACGTTAGAGGGAAACACCCTGCTGACTAACAGCCACGCAGGCACAAAGGCCATAGACAATATCGCGGCGGCCCACTGGAAGACGTTGAAGGATCGAGAAAAAACCGATCTCAGAAGTTTAAAGTTTATAGCGACCGCCGTCATCAAGACATAGCTCATTACCAGGCAGGTCAGATAGAAGAAAATGACGGAATATTTCGGATACAACAACAGTACCAGCCACAAAGAACAGGCAACCAGTATCGGGAGGCTGTCGTTGACGAACTCGGTCGCCCAGAGAAGGACGAAAACCATCCGGTCTGACAGGGGGTATATTTTCACGTGGGACAATCGGATGACATCGGCAGCCAAACCAAACGAGAAGAAATGGGCGCACGCAAGCAAAACAACGCAAAACCCTTTCCCGTGCGCCGACTCCATGACGTAGCCGAGAAGAAGCGTACTGATCGCCAACGCGCAAAGCATCAACAACGTCGACGGACGCTGCATGGTGTTGCGTTTGAGAATCGTCCATCGGACGCAAAGTATCGCTACGATCTTCTTCATCCGTGAATTTTCGAGAGATGCGGACGCCCTTGCATGGTCAATTCGCGGCGACGCCTACTATGCCTTTTCATCGCTCCCGTCGCGCCCCCCGAACAGCCTCGCCATCACCCTGTCCGCCCAATCCCAATACGGCCTCAATGCTTTTTGTGACGTGGCGATCAGACCACCTAACAAGCCGCCAATGACGCCGTGACTGATGCCCACGTTCAAATCCGGGAAGGCATATTCAATCACCTGCACAAATGGAGGCGACACAAAGATTGCCACACATAGCACCAGAAGGACAAAGCCGAACAGGGTGCCCTGCCACGTATTCGAGAAATAATACCTGCGGTTCACTCAGGGCCTCCTCGACGCGGGATAAGTAATCACGAAAACCTCGACGAGTTGTCTTGCGATTCGCATGCCAACACACGTCGCGGACATTTCGAGAGTATTCTTGCAGCAGGAAGGTCAACAGTCCGGCGGTCAGACGACTCTTCGATGAATCACACTGATTCGTGTATTTCCGTCGAAGACCGGCCGCAGATATTCATCTCACCATGATAACTGGCTCAGCCGTTACTTTCACGTGTTTTCTCAACCGCTTCGGCGACACACATGCACGACCCGCTCACGCGTTGCACCGACGTCACACAGGCGACCGGCGCAAACCGTGAACTTTCGGATAGCGATGAATGTTGCCATTCTCCGATATTCACAGGTCCGTTATCTTCCATTCCTTCTGTGCCCTTTGTGCTTTTTGTGGCTGTTGACCTTAAAAACAACGTCGTCAGAGTTCGAATTTGAATCACTATAAATCCTGCAGGGCTCAGGCTGCCTATGTGACGTTCGCTCGATGATTTTTTCCTTTTGACATTGAATGGCGCTATATGTAGTATCACTTTGAGGCCACCATCAATGCCATCCTCGTTACGAAATGCGGGCTTGTACTCCTCGTATGGCGCTTCGTATCAGGCTCTATAACGGGGAGCGTTAAATAGATTACACTATTAGAGGGCGGCGTACCGTACGAATGGGATCTGGAAGTAACGCTCTATTACCGGATGCGACAAATGGTTGACGTCAATTCCCGGTTACGCCAGAGCAGGATGATGTAGTCTTTAAAATGCTCCCCGTATCAGGACGCATCTCAAACCCAAATTCGTAGGGGCAGGTTTCAAACCTGCCCGCGCATTCACTGACGGTCATGCAAACCCACCTGAGCGTAGTAAGTCTACGCAACGTAAGGAGCGCCCAATCGTTGGTCAATCGATGCACACCGGCAACCTGTCCGCGCCCCACCTGCGGAATATACGCCTGAAGGGTTTTGATTACAGCCGTCCTGGAGCGCATTTTTTCATAACGCGCACCCGGATTCGTGTGTGTGAGCGGGTAGGGGCAGGTTTGAAACCTGCCCCTACATCCAAGAACGGTTGACGTCAACGCCCGGCTACGCCAGAGCAGGTCGAGCAAAGAGGGGGCTCTCAAGAGTATCCTGGATCAGGTGCCTGACCGACCTCCTCTACCGGAAGACAAGCTCTAACCTTGCCATACCTCCGGCCGGAAGGAAGCGAAATGCGATACCGTCCGTTCGGCAAAACGGGCGTCCGTGTCAGCGAGGTCAGCCTGGGCGGCGCGTACATCGGCGGAACCGATCCCGAACGCGAGAAAGAAAACGCGGTGGAGATCGTCCGCCGCGCGGAAGCGCGCGGAATCAACTATATCGACACCGCGCCACTGTACCGCGGAAGCGAAGCGCTGTTCGGGTACGCCCTCGAAGCCGCGAAGGCGCGTATGCACGTCGCAACGAAGGTCGGCTTCGACCCCGAAGACTTCGATTATCGCCGCGACAGCGTCCTGCGCAGTCTGGAAAGAAGCCTCGAGCGGCTGCGAATACCGAAGCTCTTCTCGGCCCAGATTCACCAGGTGAGCGAAGCCGGCTGGGAACGCATTATGGAACCCGGCGGCACCCTCGAGGGGCTTCGGGAAGCGCAGAAGCGCGGCCTGTGCGACCATGTCGGCATTACGGACCGGGCTATCCCCCTTCTGGCGGAACTCGCCCGTACAGGGGAATTCGACGCCCTGCTCGTCTTCCTCGATTACCACCCGCTTTCGCAAAAAGCCGCCGAAGAGGTCATACCGGCCGCCGCCGCAGGCGGGATGGGCATTGTCGTCGCCACCGTGCTCGCCGGCGGGCTGTTTTCCGATGCACCCCGCCGGAAGGCCGCGCTTGAAAACCTGGGAGACCGCGCGGAACGCGACAGGGCGGAAGGCATCATCGGACGACTGTGCGACGGACCCGGAACCGTACCCCGGAATGCCTTCCGGTACGTCCTCGCCGACGCGAGGGTCAGCACGGTTTCGAGCGGCGCGGCGACCGCGGCTGAGCTGGACGACGTGTCGCGCGCTTCGGAAGCGGGGCCGCTTGCGTGGCGATGAGCCGGGCGCGCTAACACAGCACGGCCCCCTTCTGGTATTGCAGGGAACCATAGTCGGAAATTCCGTGTCTTTCCTGGGTGTGGGAGTCCCTGTCAGCGCCCCAGGCGTCCCGTTGAATTCCATGGCCGGAATCGATCCGGCCGCCGAACGGCGATCCCCGGCGATTACGCGCGAAGGATTGGAAGATGGGATACTTTCTGGCTTTCTCAATGGCGGTTCTCCTGGGCGCCGCCGGCGAAATCCGCGCCGCCCAAACGCCTGTAGAAGCTCTGTACAGCGAGGGCATGCGGCTCCTCGACGCGGGAGAGCCGGATGCCGCGCTGATGAAATTCACGGAAGCGCTGGCGATCGACAGGAAGCATGCGCCCTCGCTGGTCGGCATGGGTCACGTGTTTCTGACGCGCGGCGACCTGGATGCGGCCGAAGACGCGTTTATGGACGCCAGGCGCAGGAAGAGGAAGTTCGGTCCCGCCCACAACGGGCTGGGACTGGTGTACATGCGGAAGGAAAAGGGGCTGCAGTGGGCGATCCGGTACTTCCAGGATGCGATTTCCGTGGATCGAACCTACGCCGAGGCTTACTACAATCTGGCCGAGGCGTACAGGGCGATTGGCGATACCAAAGAGCTGACGGCCTACAAGCGCCTGGCGAAAATCGCGCCGGAACACCGGGACGTCTGGTTTCGTATCGGACGCATCTACAAGAATGGAGACGCGGGACAATACGTTCGGAATGAAGAAGCCGAAGCTGCGTTTCGGAGGCAACTCGAGGTCAACCCGGATCACGCGGAAGCGCGGCTGAGCCTGGGGGAGGTATTGACGGAACAGGAAAGAGCCGAAGAGGCCGAACCGATTCTGACACCGCTTGTGGAATCGCCCAATCCCCACCAGCAGCGGTCGATCCTGGCGATGGCCGAGGTCTACCTGAAACAGCGCGAATACGACCGCGCCGATCTCCTGTTCGACCGGTATCTTGAAGGCCTGGGCGCCGATACCCAGGCGGTATACTACGACTTGCGCAACGTGGCGAAGGAGGAGGAGGCGACGTTCGATTCGGCGCCGGTTGCGGAGTGGAAGGCGCTTTCCGAAGCCTACTGGTCGGCGCGGGACCCGGCTCCCGTGACGGCCGCGAACGAGCGAAAACTGGAGCACTACCGGCGCGTGGCCTACTCGCTGGAGCATTTCGGAAAGGATCGGTTCCCCTGGGACGTGCGCGGCGACGTCTACGTCCGCTACGGCGCGCCCGCCCACGTGAGCAGTTCCGAGGATATCCGATACGAAATGGACCCGAAGGCGATTCGGATCAAGGAACGGATCGCGCTTCAGGCCGGCGATGCGGTCTCCCAGATGCTCAGGGTGCGAAACAGCGAAACGACGTCCCACGGAGGAAGGGTCGGAGACCTGGGCGAGGCCAGTGTTCTGGGGCCCGTCAGCGAGAGCCAACGCGAGATGGAGGAGGCGGGCGTCACCCGGAGGGCGACCGGCGGCTACAGGGCGGTCCCGTTGAGCGACGGCTCGGGGGACCTGTCCGGAAAGCTGCGTATGACGTCCGGCATTCTGGGCTGGCCCGTCTATCCGGTTTACGGAAAGGTATGGGAATACTGGATTTATACGGACGTGGGACCGGGGATCGAGATTACGTTCACCCGCACGCTGGGAAAGACGCCCTTCAAATTCGCGGATATGCCCAGCGGGAAGGGCGGGCACTCCCGCCACCTGTTTACGTGGCAGCGTATGAATCCGAAATTGCAGCTCGATCACGTGGGCCGCCGCGTACCCGCGCTCTACCGGCCCTCGTTCGCTACGGGGCCGCTGGCCTATTTCTTCGACTCCGCGGGCTTCAAGGGGGCGCAGGACGCCTCGAATCTCGAGGTATACTACGGGATTCCGGTTTGGGAACTGTCCTTCTCGCCGGGGACCGACGGCAAACCGACGTCCAGACTGAAAAAGGGCGTGGCGCTTTACAACGAGTCCAACGAGCGGGTGCTAAGGAGAGACGGGGAGTTCGAGTTGTTTTCGGAGGCGGTGGCGGACACGGCCCGGCAAGCGTACGTGCCGGAGATGTTTCGGGTTACGGCGCCGCCCGGCAGATACCGGATGTCCGTCCAGGTACTGGAAGAAGGAACGGGCAGATCGCAGGTCTACGAGCAGCATGTCGTGCTGCCGGCGTATCCCCGCGGGTATTTGCGGCTGAGCGGCATTCAGCTGGCCGCGTCTATCCGACCCGCGGAGGGGGATCGATTCCGCAAGGGAGACGTCCAGGTCGTCCCCAATCCCACGCGGACGTACGGACGCGGGCAGTCGGTGTACATATACTATGAAGTCTACAATCTGACGCGGGACGAGTTCGGAACCACACGGTACCGGGTGTCCTACGAAATGCGATCGGCGCTCAGCGAGTCGATTGGCGCCCGCATCCTGGGTGGAATCGGAAGGCTGCTGGCCGTTCGACAGAACAACCGCGCGTCGATTTCAATCGAGTATGCCCATATTGGCGGACGTGAAGACGACCAGGGATACGTGGAACTGGACATGGCCGCTTCCGACCCGGGAGAAAAATTCCTGACGGTGACGGTAACCGACCAAGTGTCCGGACAGACGACGACGGGAACCACGAGATTGACCATCAGATAGGTACGTCAGCCCAGGGTCGACCCAATCACAGAAGGCGCCGAGGGCAAGATGCCCTCGCTCCCGGGGTCGCGGAAGGACTTATGAAGAGAAACCCTTCAATCTGGCTCGGCCTGGCATTTGTCCTGGGGGCCTGCGGGGGCGAAGAGGCCGAGGTTACCCTTTCCGGGGCCGTGGCGCGCCCCGGGAAGTACGCGCACCGGCCGGAATGGGCCGTGGCCGATTACGTAAAGGCCGCCGGCGGATATACCGAGGAAGCCGTCGTGAACGAAGGCAGGCTGATCCGGGTACTGCGGGATCCCGTGACGAACGAGGAAGTGAACCGGTCGTGGCGGCCCCTGGCATCGTCGCCCCGGGTCATGGAAGGGGACGTGATCCACGTCCCGTTTCGAACGTACGCGATAGCAATGGATACCGTACGGGCCATCGAAGACCTGGCCATTCAGTGGCGGGAAAGGGAATACCGGGTTCCGAAAGGCTGGATGGCCGAAGGCCGGACTCGCGCGGGCGTGATGGTGGTCTCGGTGATAGGAGAAGGCAGGGTCATCGGAAGCGAAAACGGCGATGCGCTGGGCAGGTTTCAGTATCTGTACCTCCATCTGCACCCCGGCGTATATGGACAATTGGCATTCCTCGTCGAAAGCCCCTCTGAAAACCGTCTGGTTCTTGAAGATGCCGTCGGGGTTCACCAGAGCCTCTTTCCCAGACTCCGTCACCGTTCCGGACAACGCGCCGAGATGCCGCCCGAGGGGCACCTTCGTGTACTCGCTGGGGTTTGGCCGAATCCCAGAAGCAAGACGGCGCCCGGAGCCGGCATGCGGAAGCGGAAATACAAGGACGGGCGTGAGTGGACCACGTTTCCCGACGGCAGGCAACGAACGGTGTTCCCGGACGGACGCGTGGAAGTGGAATTTCCCGACGGATCGCGTAAAATACACCATGCCGACGGCGGCGTCGAGGCGACGGATGCGGTGGGAAACGTGCGGGTCACACATCCCGACGGAAGGATTAGCGCCACGTTTGCGGACGGCAACCGGGAAGAGCGGCTGATCGACGGACGTATCGTGCAACGTTTCAAGACAGGAACGCGGCGGACGATCCTTCCGGACGGCACGGAGGAGACGCAATTTGCGGACGGCGCCGTGCACGTCAAACGCAGAGACGGAACCGTGGAGACGACCTTCCCCGAGGGCATGACCGAAACGCGGCACGTGGACGGCAGGATCGTCGCGGTCACCGGAGACGGGCACAGAGTGACCGTGTTTCCGGACGGCCGGCGGCTGACACGCGCCGCGGACGGGACGGTGCTCGAGGAATTCGCGGACGGGCGGCGCGTGCAGTCGGGCCCGGACGGCGAGCGGGTGGAGGTGTTTATAGACGGGACCCGGCGAGCAGTCTTGAAAGACGGCGCCACGGTACTCGAAAAGCCCGACGGCAGCCGGGTCGAACGCCATGCGGACGGGACGATCATGGAAATTCATCCGGACGGCCGAAAGGTGCAAACCGACGTCGACGGAATCCGGTTGGAGACGCGTCCCGATGGAAGGGAGACACAGACCGATACGGCGGGGAACCGGCTGGAGACGTTTCCGGACGGCCGGCGGACTCAGACGGACGCCGAAGGCAATCGCGTTGAGGAATTCCCGGACGGGACGCGGATCAAGACGTTCGCCAACGCCTACAGGTACTGGGGACCGTTAAGGGACGATCTCGTGGCGGTCGACGAAGCACCCCAGCAATTGGCCCCAGGAGGCCATTTGCATGTGTCCGGCGTTGTACACTCCGAACCGGAGGACCTGATGGCGGCGGTCTTCCGGCTGCCCGACGGCAACGTATTTGAAATTCCCGCCGAGCGGGAACAAGGACGTTTTTCCTTTGTGTTTCCCGAAAGCGTTTTCACAACACCCGGGAATTACCGATTACAGGTTCGGGCGCTCCTCGCCGGCGAGTCCGTGGTCGTGGCCGACCGGGCGCTGGTCGTGGGAGACCCGCCGCCGCTCGGGAAGATGATCCTCACGGTCCCGCCATTTCGTGGCGCGGACGATGCCCGGGACCGGATCGAAAAAATGGTTCACCGGGTACGCGGCCGTCTCCGATTGCCGGAGCTGGAGACCCATGCCCGGTTGGCCGAATTCGCCGGCATGAAGATATGGGACGTGATGGCGCGCGGCGCCTTGACGCCCGAGCCGGCGCACGAGGGCGCGCTGAGTTTCGCGCGGGGTCCGTCCGTTGAGGAGGCATTTACCTTCATGATGTTGAGTGGGGCTCACAGACAGGGCATGCTGAGCACGGAATGGGCGCGCTGGGGCGTGGCCGTACAGCAGGATGGAGATGACGTCCTGGTGGTGCTGGCTTTTGGCGCCGATTGAAGCGGAGGGGCAGGCACGGAAGAGGCCGCCGGGAATCCGGCGGCCTTTTTTGTCTTCCTGAACGACCATTGCCCTCGGACGACGGCGACGGACCCGTCACTTCCACCCGTATTGCAGAATGAAATCTTCCACCATCTCCCGGGCCTCGTCGTCGCTGAACTGCTCGGGCGGGGTCTTCATAAAGTAGGAGGAAGGACCCATCAGCGGTCCCTTGAGGCCGTGTTCGAGGCCGAGTTTGCAGCAACGGACCGCGTCGATCACCACCCCCCGCGGAATTGGGGGAATCCCAGACTTCGAGTTTCAGCTCGAGGTTGAGCGGCACGCCGCCGAAGGTTTCGCCTTCCATCCGAATGTGGCACCACTTCCTGTCTTCCAACCACGGCACATGATCGCTGGGGCCGACGTGCACGTTATCCTCACCCAGGTCGTAATCGAGTTGGGACGTAACGGCGTTGGTCTTGCTGACCTTCTTGGATTCCAGCCTTGATCGTTCCAGCATGTTGTAGAAGTCCGTATTCCCGCCAAAGTTCAACTGGTAGGTACGGGTAAGCTTAACGCCTCGTTCCCGGAACAGCCGGGTGAGCACCCGGTGGGCGATGGTCGCGCCGACCTGTGATTTGATATCGTCTCCGATGATGGGAAGGCCGCGTTTTTCAAAGCGCTCGGGCCAGTGCCCCGCGCTCGCAATGAAGACGGGCACGCAGTTGACAAAGCCGCAGCCGGCTTGAAGCACCTGCTCGACGTACCACTTCGTGGCTTCTTCGCTGCCGACGGGCAGATAGTTGACAACCACGTCGGTTCCGGTGGCTTTGAGTGTCTCTGCCACGTCCACGGTGTTCCCGTCCGCCTTTTCGATGACTTCGCTGAGATAGCGGCCCAGGCCGTCGTGGGTCATGCCGCGCTGAACGGACACGTCCAGATGAGGAACATCCGAGAATCTGACGGTATTATTGGGTTCGGTGAAGATTGCCTCGCTGAGGTCCTTCCCCACCTTGTTCCTGTCGACGTCGAACGCGGCGGAGAATTCGACGTCGCTGACGTGATATCCGCCCAGTTCGGGATGCATAAGGCCGGGTATAAAGGTGTCTTTCCGTGCATCTTTGTAATAGTGGACGCCCTGAACGAGAGAAGATGCGCAGTTGCCGACGCCGACGATTGCAACCCGGACTTTTCTGGCCATTGGGAAACTCCTTTGAAGAGTAAAGATCTGCTGATATTGACACGAACCGGCTGAAAAGATAGGCACTTTTATGTATTTGACAAATGAATAATTACTATATTATTTATAGAAATTTTCTATGGAAAAGCAGCTTTCAGCGGACAGCATTCAGCCGTCAGCTTGGAGCAAGATCGAAAATCGACTCACACGAAGACGCCAAGAC
>CAXXXF010000007.1:0-185000 GCA_963667175.2 Candidatus Latescibacterota bacterium
CGCCTCGCCGCGACGGGAGAAACCGCCGTTCCCACCCTCATGAAACGTGTGGTCGGCGGGTCCGAGTCCGTTCGGCGCACCGCGGCCTACGCCCTCAGCGCGATCGGCGCGCCCGCGGTGCCGAGCATCATCGACGGGCTTGGCCGCGACACGGCCATGGCGGTTGAACTCCTGGCGGACGTCGGCAGGGGCGCCGTGGCGGCCGTCCCGAGTCTGGTCGAGACGCTCAGGCACGAAGACGCCGAGATCCGCCGCTGGTCCGCGGAAGCCCTCGGAAATATTGGCCGTGCGGAACCGGCGGCGGTTTCAGGATTGAAGAAACAGATGAAGGATACGGACGGGGACGTGCGCCGCACGGCCGCACTCGCCCTGGCAAAACTGGGACCGGCGGCCGAATCCGCCGTTCCCGAACTGCGTGACGGGCTGGCGGACGCCAACCGTTACGCACGGGGCAACGCGGCCGAAGCGCTCAGACGAATCGGCACGCCCGCGGCGTTGAACACCCTCATCCCGGCGTTGGCCACGGCCCGCTGGTGCCCGGAAACGACGTCGGAGAGCACGTTTTAAAAACCCATCCGCTGCAGGGAAACATTACAAAAACTGCAGTTGGACGAAATTCAGAACGTCAACTGAAAATGAGTTGACAAAATTAAAAGCTTCACTTATATTTTCGCGAAAGAACCTCCCATCGAAACAGGGGTTTGCCGGTTATGGAGATGAGCAAAGGCTGGAAACGGTTTCTCTTTGCGGCGGCCGGTGTGTTTTCAGCAGCGGGCGTTGCGGGGCTCCTGTTGCCGGACTATCGCGACCTTTCGCTTCTTTTCTTCTACAGCATTCCCTCCAACTCGTTCATTCCGTTCCCACACGAACCCGCGCTGGTTTATTTCGGCCGGTCATATCATCCCGCAACGGCTGCTCTTGCCGCCGTCGCCGGTACGATGATTGCCTGCTTCGTGGACTACCGGGCCGTTAATTTCGCTTATCGCTACGCCAGGATCCGGAGGACGCGCGAAAGCGACGTCTACAAGGGCGCGGTGCATTATTTCCTGAAAGCGCCCTTCTGTGCGATCTGGTTCGCGGCGCTGGCGCCGTTCATCCCGTTCTACATTTTCCGGATCCTCAGTCCCGCCAGCGGCTATCCGCTCCCTCGATACGTGGTCGCCGTGTTCCTCGGTCGATTTCCCAGGTACCTGCTCTTTGTCCTGATCGGCAACCTTCTGAATCTCACCCATCTCATGCTCGCCGGCGGGGCCGTGTTCTTCATCTGCGTTCTCCTCGGTTCACGGGTCAAATCCGCATTTGCCGCCCGCCACCGGCTTGTTCAACAGTCCGTCCCGGTCGAACGCTATACACTGGACGGCCTCGCTCTGGACGAAAAAACGGCCGTCGCCTCCGACTGACCGTTTGCAGATCCGAATTCCGGAATGGCGCGCACACGGCCACGCGCGTCACCGCCAGAGCGCAATCACCATGACCTGCCCGATCAGCGCCACTCCGTTGTATCCCAGGCTGAGCCAGAACAGACCCGCCTTCCGTCCCTCGAAGGCCACCGACTGGTAGGCGACCGGGAGCACGAAGGCGATCAGCGCCATCAGCGCCAGGGGGAGTCCGACCATTGAATCGCCCCCGCTCCCCGGTAGAGAGGAGACGTCCTCCGGACCGCCCATGCCGGCGATCAGCTGGGCCAGAATGAACGCGGTGAGCAACGCAAGCACAAAACTCGCGCCGTACGTCTTCAGGGGATTGAAATCCTTGCGAATCTCCTCTTCGGTGGTCTCCATGGTTCCGAGCCAGCGCTTTCCGAACAACGGCCCGTACCAGATGGCGCCGACAACCATCGGGACGATACCGGCAATCAGCACAGCAAGATAATTCACCTCGTGCATGGTTTCCTCCTCTACGTCGGATTGAACTGCCGCCCCGCAACAGACCCGGACGCGGCGACAGTTGGATACGTCGTCGGGGACCGCCGCCGCGGGATTCCCTTTCTACTCCCACTCGACCGTACCCGGGGGTTTGTGCGTCACATCGTAGAATACCGCCTCGATACCCTCTTCAGAAAGAATCTCACGCGCGAGTCTTCGTACGAAATCGAAGGGAAGCGCGCAGAATCGCGCCGTCATGAAGTCTGGCGTCTCCACGGGTCTCAAGACCACGGTTTCCGCGATGCCGTCGGACGTCAACGGCAGCAGGACGGTGGGCATCTGGGACACCGTTTTCGACAGGCCTTCGCGCTCGAGCGCGCCCATCGCGAGCGCATCCACGTCTCTGAGCAGATCCAGGCGGGGCGGCGTCAGGAAAGCCCGTTTCAGTTTCAGTTCGGGAAGCGACGATGGCGCAAGCAGATAGACCACCCGGTTGATCTCCTGGATGGAATTCGTGATGCGGGTGGATACTTCCTCCAATGTCCCCCAATCTGCACCTCCCCAGACAACCGCCGGGTGCGCATAGGTACGGAAGTCTCCCTGGACGCCCACGCTCCGGAGCGGGAGGACGCGAAGCCCGAATCCGGCGCGGGCGGCGATTTCGCGGGCGGCTTCCTCGACGCCGGCGTTCGGCGTTCCGGCGCTGTCGCCCCGGGAGCAGAGGCAGCGCACAGACAGTCCGGGACCGGGAAACGGCTGGCGCCAGACCAGGCGCGACGGCAGGCCCAGGGCGACCCCGAGTTCGCGCACCTCGTCCTTGTACAGATGCGCCAGCGGCTCAATGACCAGTCCGCGGGCGATCAGTTCCTCCACCACGTCCACCCGGTTGTGGTGCGTTTTGATCACCGCCGAATGTTCCGTACCGCCGGACTCGATCGTATCCGGATAGAGCGTACCCTGCCCCAGCAGCCAGCCGTCCGAATCCAGGTTCATCCGGTCGAGCACGCGGTCCTTGACGTCGAGAAAGGCCCGGCCAACGGCCAGGCGTTTCTGTTCCGGCTCCACGATACCCTCCACACAGAGCAGAAAATCCTCCGAAGCGTCCTCCACGATCAGGTTCTCGAATCCCTCGTCCCGCAGCGCGGAGGCCACGCGGGCGGACTCTTCTTTCCTCATGAACCCGTTGTTGATATGCAGGCCAAGCACCCGCTTCGGACCGAGCGCCCGGTTGAACAACGCGAAAGCCACACTCGAGTCCACACCGCCCGAAACCAGCAGAAACACGCGTTTTCGCCCAACCTGCTCCCGAATCTCTTCCCATCGCCGTTTCCGCGTAGCAGGCCATGGTCCAGGTGCGCGGCGCGGCGCAGATATCCAGGAAATTGTCCAGGATATCCATTCCGCGGACCGTGTGCGCAACCTCAGGGTGAAATTGCAGTCCGTACAGGTTGCGCCGAACGTCGCCGACGGCGGCCGTTGCGCAGTCGTCCGTGGAACCCAGCACCTCGAATCCCTCGGGCAGGCGGCTGGCCACGTCGCCGTGGCTCATCCACACCACCTGAGACGGCGCCATGCCCGCGAACAGGCCGGTACTTGACCGAATGCGCAGTTCCGCCGAACCGTACTCGCGGATCTTTCCACGGGCAACCTCGCCCCCCATTTCCCGGCAGACCAGCTGGTGGCCGTAACAGAGCCCGAGGACGGGCAACCCGGAATTCAGGTGCGCGGAATTGAACGCCGGCTGATCCGGATCGTAGACGCTTGCGGGCCCCCCCGATAAAATCAGGCCGGCAAATCCGTCGACCGCGGAAATGTCCGCGTCGGGCCGGAAGACTTCCGAATAGACCTGAAGCCGGCGGATCCGATTGGCGATCAGATGGGCGTATTGACCGCCGAAATCCAGAACGGCGATGCCGTTCTGCATGTGTGCTCCTCCATGCGGCAGCGCGGTTCACTGCCTTGTCTTGACAATCTCCCTGAGGAAATCCTCCGCCGAAAACTCGTTGCATCCCGTGGCTTCGATCAGGAGGTCCAGGATCTCACGTCGTTTGCGCCGGTCGTATATCAGGTCTTCAAACACTTCTCTGGATTTCCGGCGCCCCAGGGACTGTTCGATTTCTCCGGGTGTCATCCACAGGCCGCCCGTTGCAGACATTCCGCTATCCTCCTGTTTTAAACAGGCTTAATTCTGTTCCAATGAACCGAAAATAAACGAACTCCGGCCCTGTGTCAACCCGTAATGACGGTCCGCTCATCGCCGGATCCCGGCGCCACGACGTTTCATAGAAACCCCATCGATGACGGAAACCCGACCTCGTCGTTTCCGTTCGCACCGATGGATTTGCGCCGGCGAGGGAAAGCATGCAGCCCGTTCCGCGGACGCGCATTGACGCCACGACGTTCGCGTCTCCGGCTGCATGCGTCCGCCCGGTTGCCAGGAGCGGAAAAAATGAGTACACTACGTCTCCCGTCCCGATAACAGGTTGCCTGGACACGGGACAGAACCTGAGCTCCGTTGTGCATTCCCACGTGAGTGATCCGGATGGCCGTAGAGGATCTGCCAACCTTCAATGCGATATTCAATACGGTCGGCGCATGCTTTCTGCTGCTGGGTTACCTGCGGATCAGGCGTGGCTACGTCCGGCAACACCGGCGGATGATGCTCTTCGCCCTGGTCTGCTCGGGGCTGTTTCTGACGTCGTACCTTGTCTATCACGTCCAGGTCGGTTCGGTGCCCTATCCGCACCACGACTGGACCCGCGGCATCTACTTCGCCATCCTGATTCCGCACGTTGTCCTGGCGGCTCTGAACGCGCCGTTTGTCCTCGCGGTCGTATGGCTTGCCCTGCGCGGGCGGTTCGATGCCCACCGGCGCCTCGCGCGGTGGGTGTGGCCGGTCTGGATGTTCGTCTGCATCAGCGGCGTGTTCATCTACGTTATGCTTTACCGACTGTAACTGTAAGAGACGAGGAGGCATCCCATGACCGTACTCGTAACGGGTTCGTCCGGGCTGGTCGGCTCAGCACTCATTCCCAACCTCGACGCCGGCGGCCACCGCGTATTCAGGCTGGTTCGCGGAAGCCCGCAAGGCGACGTGGAGCGTCGGTGGGATCCGGAAAGGGGAGAACTCGACGCTGCCAGCCTGGATGGCGTTCAGGCCGTCGTTCATCTTGCCGGCGAAAACATCGCCTCGGGCCGGTGGAACGACGCAAAGAAAGACAGAATCCGCAGCAGCCGGGAGGATGGCACACGGCTTCTGGCGCAAGGCCTTGCGGAACTTCAGACGCCTCCCGGCGTGCTGATCTGCGCGTCGGCCGTCGGTTACTACGGAAACCGCGGCGAGGAGATCCTCAACGAGGAGAGTGCGCCGGGCGACGACTTCCTGGCGGAGACGTGCCTCGCCTGGGAGCAGGCCGCGCGGCCCGCGGCGGACGCGGGCATACGTACGGTGTACCTGCGCATCGGAATCGTGCTCAGCGCCGACGGCGGCGCGCTGGCCAAAATGCTGTTCCCGTTCAAAATGGGCGCAGGAGGCGTAATCGGCAGCGGGAATCAGTATATGAGCTGGGTCACGCTGAGCGATCTGGTGGGAATCGTCGACCACGCGCTCAACACGGAAACGCTCCAGGGCCCAGTCAACGCGGTGTCGCCGGCGCCGGTCACCAACAGGGAATTCACCAGAGCGCTGGGGGGCGTCCTCTCCCGACCAACGCTCCTCCCCATGCCGGCCTTCGCCGCCCGGCTGGCTTTCGGGGAAATGGCGGATGCCCTGCTGCTGTCGAGCACCCGCGTTCTGCCCGCCCGGCTCCAGGAGTCCGGTTATGACTTCCAACACCCCCAACTGAACGACGCGCTTCGGCATGTACTGACGCGGTAGACCGGGCGTAAGATCAACGACCCTCTACGCAATGCCGTTTAACCGGCACACGACGTCGAACAGCACCTGCACCCCGAACCGCACATTCGCGACGGAGACCCGTTCGTCGTGGCCGTGGCACAGTTCGAAATAGGCCTCACCCGCTTCGTGCCGCATGGGGATGAATCCGTACACGTGGATATCCCGGTCCTGAAGAAACCGCGCGTCCGTGCCGCCCGTCTGCATGTACGGGACCACGGCGCCATCGGGATCGAACCGGGCGACCGACGCCTGGATGGCGTCCAGCAGGGGTGTGCGATGGTCGAATTCGGCGCCGGGCCTGAAGGTTTTTTCCAGTTCGAGCGCCACGCTCTCGCCCGCAAGGGCGCGAATTTCACGGACAAATCGCGCCTCGTCCACACCCGGCAACGGCCTGCCGCTCAATCGCGCGACGGCTTCGGAGGGAATCACGTTTCGCTTCACCCCGGCCTCGAGAATGGTCGGCGCGCACGTGTTGCGCACCATGGCGTCGAACATCAGCCGGGTGGGCTCGTCAACCGGCAGGGCTGACAACGCCGTATCGCAACGCTGGGGATCCAGAACGTCCAGAAGCAGGCCCGCGACCTCGCCCCGGACCTGCGCGGCCGCTGCGCCTTCGAAGAACGCCCGAACCCCGGCCGTCACGCGGTGCGGCATCTTCTCGCCGCTCATTCTGGTAAGGGCCCCGGCCAGGTGGAAAACCGCGTTGTCGCGGTGAGGCACGGAGCTGTGCCCCGGCTGCCCGCGCGCCACCAGATTCACCTCGGCGCTCCCCTTTTCGGCCACCTGGCACGTATATACGGGCCGGCCGTCGATCATCAGCGCAAATCCGCCGCCCTCGTTGATGCCGTATTCGGCGTCGAACACATCCGGGTGGTTTGCCGCAAGCCACCGTACTCCGTGCGCCCCCCCGAGTTCCTCGTCCGCGGCCGCCACCAGAACCAGGTCACGCTTCAGCGCAAGTCCCAGGCGCCTGCACATCAGGAGGACCTGTATTCCCACGGCCGTCGTCAGCTTGGAATCGATCGCGCCGCGTCCCCACACGTAGCCCGCGTCCACCGTGCCGCCGAACGGATCCCGCGTCCATTTCGCAGGCTCCGCGGGGACCACGTCGATATGCGAGAGCAGCAGCAGCGGGCGTTCGGATCCATCGCCCTCGAGACGCACGACCAGGTTCCCCCGCCCCGGCGCCGATTCCAGGACGCGGGGCGCGAGCCCCTCCCCGGTCAGCGCTCCGGCAATGTCCCGCGCCAGGGGCAGTTCGTTCCCCGGCGGGTTCGTGGTGTCGAATCTGAGCAGCCTGCCAAGCCAGTCCACTGCCTCCCGGCCCGCCGCATCCCAATCCACGGTCATCGCTGAATCTCCCGGTATTCGTCAGCCTCCGCAAACGGGCTCGATCGCCCGCTCAATGCGCGCGCCGGTGTTTGAATCCGCGTCCGATTCCCGGCCCGTCGCCCTGTCAAGCCAGCAATTCTCCGAGTCTCTTTCCGATGGCCTCCACGTCCCCGTCTCGCAGACACATGGGACCGAACCCCAATACACCCTCGTACACTTCAGCCGTATTGCAATGAATGCCCGGTTCGCCCTCGATGAGCCGCCGTGCAAGCTCCAGGCCCGAAATGCCCGCGGCCGTTTCGTCGATCTCAAGTCGCAAGCCGGGCACCGGCCTGCCAGAATCGATCGACGCGGTTACCCGTACATTCGGCAACGTCTCAAGTGCCTGCGCGAGGCTCTGAATGACAGCCGACCATCGGGCGTGGCGCGCCTCGTCCCCCTCGGCGACGAACAGCCTGAGCGCCGTAATAAGCCCCACGATCTCCTCCTTGCCCACCTTGCACGGTCGCCCGAGCCCGTGCTGGGGCGCGCCCGGCAGGCGGCTCTTATCGATCAGCGACGGCGGCGGATTCCAGAGGTCGTAAAACACGTCCTGGTCCAGGTGCTGCAGTGCGACGGCCGATACCAGATCTTTCCGTCCGCACAGAATCCCCGAACTCTGCGGCCCGCGGATGGTCTTTCCCCCGCTGAAACAGACGACGTCCGCCCCGGCTTCGACAAAGCGCTGGAGGTTCGACTGAGGCGGAAGCTGTCCTGCGGCGTCCACCACGACCGGCACACCCCGGTCGTGGGCCGCTTTCACGACGTCCGCCAGTTCCGGGCGCGCCCGTGCGTTCATCACGTATGCAACCGCCGCGGTCCGGTCGGTCATCGCGTCGGCGACCTCCCAGGCCTCCGTATCCCGCACCCCCGCGCCGCTATAACGGTCGGAAATCCCCACCTCGACGAGCTTCACGCCCACCGCCCGGATGGCGTGGTCATAGAAATTCCGGTGGCTTCTCGGAATGATCACCTCGTCCTTCATGCCCTCGGTGTCCGGCAGCCGGTTCATCCTGCCCGGATCCAGCCCGGTCACGCAGGCCGCCACGCCCAGCATGATGCCCGCCGCGGCGCCCGACGTGACGTACCCGGACTCGGCGCCCGTGACGTCGGCAATGGCCCGGCCCGCCCAGGCCTGCAGTTCCGCGATATCCACGCAATGTTGAGAGGCGTCCGCCATCGCCTGCGCCACCTCCACGGGGAGGATCGACCCGCTCAACCGGGTGGACGGCCCGGACGCATTGATGATGGTACGAATTCCCAGGCGTTCATAGACGCTGCTCATCCACCACCTCCTGGACGCTGATCCGGCACACCCAAATGAAAAAAGCGAATGCAATCCCGCTTTCCACTACCCGAAAGGAACGTCAATATCAACCGACGTCTACACCCTGTCAAGCCAAAACCTTTCCGTATCAAAACCACTTGTAAACCGGCGGAGGGCTGTTTACATTCAGGTCGCCGCCAATCGCGCCGACACGGGTCCGGGGGATCCCGAGATGGAAGTCCTCGAACATACCACCAATGCCTTCAACGGTATTGTCATCAGCTCCGAATGCCTTCCCTCAGCCAGGGAGACGTTCAGCCATCGCCTCTCAACGTCCCTTGAAATCTGGAAGAAGAGAGGTTGCCAGCTTGTCTGGCTGGAGGTTCCCATAGGCAAATCGGAATTCATTCCCGTCGCGGTGCAGGCGGGGTTCTCGTTTCACCACAGCGGCGAGACCTATCTCATGTTGACACGCCCGCTGGTCGAGCACGCGTTCATCCCCGGTTTCGCCACCCACTATATAGGCGCGGGCGGGGTGGTCATCAGCGAAGACGATGAGGTCCTGGTCGTCTGCGAAAAACACCGCGGGAGCAGCAGGCCTTACTACAAGCTGCCCGGGGGCGCGCTGCATCCGGGCGAACACCTGGCCGAGGCCGTCGTCCGTGAAATCCTGGAAGAAACGGGTGTCCGGACGACGTTCGAAGCGATGGTTTGTTTCCGCCACTGGCACGGCTACCGCCACGACAAGTCCGACATCTACTTCGTCTGCCGCCTCAAGCCGCTCACGTACGACATCGTTCTTCAACCCGAAGAAATCGAAGAATGTCTCTGGATGCCCGTTGAAGAATACCTGACGTCGGACTACGTACATCACTTCAACCGCCAGATCGTCAGGGCGGCGCTCACCAGTCCGGGCGTCGTTCTCAGCGACGTGGAAGGATACAGCGACGGCAGGCGAAGGGAGATCTTCATGCCGCCGGGGCTGGACGGGGCCTGACCGGCGCTGGCCGTCCAACCCAGGAATCAGCCGAACTGATTCGCATCTGATCGGCGACCCTTCGAACCGACGCGCGCGGCGATCCACTGGCAGAAAGCACGCATCATATGAATATCCCGGATTCCCTTTTCCGGCCCATACTCGAAAGTCGGCGAGTCGACTCCGATCCCATCGTTTGCTCGTTGAAACGAAACCTCCGCCAGACCTGCGAAGACCACCTCAATCTCGATTCGCAGGGTTGTATAGACTATGCGGAACGCCGCTCGGACTTCTGGTCGACCCGGCCCGGCGGCCGCCTGCTTCCCAAATCGATTGAAAACCTCGCCGTTGGCGGAGTCCTGCTGGACAGGAAGTACGCGGCGGCGGCCTGCGACATCCTGCGAACCATTGTGAAATACCGCATCGTTGAGAACTGCGGCGGCACCAACTACGGGCGGCCGTACCGGACGTGGCGGGACAATTGTCTGGATGCCGGCGCCAGTTCCACGATGCTTGCCATCGGCATGGACCTGCTGAAGAGCGAACTGACGGATGCGGAGCGCCGGGAAATCGGGACCTATTGCCTGCCGTTTATCGACTATCTGATCGAGAATCCGCCGGACCCGGAGGAGTCCCGGCCCGACTGGAATATGGCCGCGATCGGACTCATCGGGCTGGGCCTGCTGGGAATGGTATTGTGGAATTACGGCGTACTGGACGAATCCCGTTTCAACCGGGCGATCGAGGCGGGCAAGAAGCGGTGCCTGCTCTTTCTCAACAGGGGACACGACGGCCACGGCGCCTTCTACGAGGGCCCCGCGTACGGCAGCGCCACGCTTCAGTTCCTGGCGCCGTTCGCGCTGGCGCTGGCCGTCTGCGGAGACAGGGATCTCGTGGGCCACGGCGGATGGGCGCGGATTGCGGAGGGTCTGGCGTACGAACTCATACCCGCCACCGGACGGCCCAACCCGCTCAACGACTGCGGCGACCAGTTTCACGTCGAGTGGCTGTCCCTCGTGGCCGCCCAGCAGAAAAACGGTCTCGCCCAATGGCTCTGGCATCGGATCGACAAACCGCCGGACGACGGCGGAACCTGGAGACCGCCGGACAATTTCTGGAGCGATACGGTCAACCGATACCTCCTGTATATCGATCCGTCAGTCGAACCCGTTTCCCCCGGCGGGCTCGAACTGCCTGCCGTAAAACACTTCCCCAACCGCGGGCTGGTGGACGTCCGGTCGGGGTGGCGGCCCGACGATTTTTTTCTCTCGTTCCTGTGTGACGTGTTCCCGGCGGGCGGACACCGGCAGGCCGACCGCAACCAGTTTTCGCTGCACGCCCTCGGAGAGACCTTTGCCTGCGATTCCGGTTACGCGCTCGAGCGGCTCCCGGACACCACCGAAGTCCTTCGCCTGGGCGCTCTGGGCGAAGCCCACAATCTGCCCATGGTGATGGGGGAGATGCAGCGCCGCGGTCCCACGCGAAACGACGGCATCGTCCGCGCGGAACTCCAGGGCGCGTTCCCCTTCGTGGAGGGCGAAGCCGGCGACAGCTACGGTTGCGCGCAACGGTTCGTCCGGCGGGCGCTGTGCCTGCCGGATGCGCGGGGCGCGCCAGCCGCCGTGATCGTCGTCGACCGTCTGGATTTCGAGATGCCGGACCGTCCGATCCTGTCGTGGCTGCTGCACACGGCCGCGAACAACCGGGTCGAGTTGGGCCGGGACCGGTTCACGATCGTGGGGGGAAGACAGGGAAACCGCTGCGACGTCCGGATTGCCGCGCCCTGGCCCGGTCGCTGGAAGGAAGACGTCTTTCACGACCATCCCCGGTTGCGCTACGACTGGTTCTGGAGCCCGCTGTTCTGCGTTGTCGCGCTTGTCCCGTACCGAGACGGCGCGTCTCCGCCCGAAATCGATGCGGCAGGCGACGCGTCGGGATGCGCCATCCGCATCCGGGTGGATGCCGTGACCGACACGGTACTGACTGCCGCGCCGGACACCGCGGTTGCTTTTAACGGCATCGAAACCGACGCCGAGTTCGCCCACGTCCGCATTGCGGACAAAGGCGTCGACGCCTGCCTCGTGGCAGAGGGCTCCCGGCTCGTCGTTCGTGGAGACGCCGTTGTCTCCGAACCTCACGCCGTGGGTTTTCTCAGGCTCTGAAAACGCGGCTCCCGGCCGGCATCCTGCAGTCCGTTGACAAAGTCGCTCTGCAGGCGAGGCCGAGTCATTGTGGCCGAAGACAAGGCGCGCCTGTCTGCGTGCCTGCCTGCGCCGAGACGTGCTCGGCAGGCAGGCGGACACGCACAGGCAGGCGACCGCGTCGAATCTGGGGATTCGGTAAGGGAGCGCCTGCCGGCCGCAGGCAGGCAACGCAGTTATTCGGACACAAGGGCCGGACGCCTGTCTGCGTGCGAACGCACAGGCAGGCAGCCCGGATGGACTTTTTCAACGGGCTGTTAAACCCTTCAACAAAAGGTCAAATGACAATGCCTCTTTGGAAACCGGACCCGTCCTTCTATCCGTCGGCCAGAATGGCCATGCAGGCTCCTCCCGAACGGTACGGTTACGTCTCGGCGCTCAACGCCGGCGAAAACGATCGGCCCGACGCCCTGTGCGTTGTCGATCTCGACGCGCAATCATCGACCTACGGCCAGACGATACACACCCTTGAAATGCCCTATTCCGGTGACGAACTCCACCACTTCGGCTGGAATGCCTGCAGTTCGGCGCTGTGTCCCTATGCGCCCCACCCCCACCTGGAACGACGGTACCTGATCCTTCCGGGCCTGCGCTCGTCGCGTATTTATATCGTGGATACGAGACCGGATCCAGCCAGGCCGCACATTGTCAAGATTATCGAACCCGAAGACCTCAAGGCAAGGTCCGGGTACAGCCGGCCCCACACCGTACATTGCGGCCCCGACGCGATCTACGTCAGCGCGCTGGGTCCGGCGAACGGCACGGATGGACCGGGCGGGATCTTTCTGCTGGACCACTTCAGTTTCGACGTGATCGGGCCATGGGAAATCCATCGCGGATCGCAGGAGCTGGCCTATGACTTCTGGTGGCACCTGGCTGAGGACGTGCTGATGAGCAGCGAATGGGGCACGCCGGAGCAGTTCGAAAACGGGGTCGTGCCCGAGGACTTGCTCGCGAACAAATACGGCCACCGGCTTCATTTCTGGGACCTCAGAAAGCGCCGGCTCGACGCGTCCGTCGACGTCGGCCCCGAGAACCAGATGCTCCTGGAACTGCGGCCCGCGCACGATCCCCGGAAGACCTACGGATTCGCCGGGGTGGTGGTCTGCACGGAGGACCTGTCTGCGTCCATCTGGACCTGGTTCCGCGAAAACGGCGAGTGGCGGATGCGAAAGGTCATCACGATTCCAGCGGCGCCTGCCAACGCGTCGGACCTGCCCCCCTTGCTGAAGGCGTTCGAGGCCGTTCCGCCGCTGGTCACCGACATCGATCTCTCCCTGGACGACAAGTTTCTCTACGTCTCGTGCTGGGGCCTGGGCGAACTGCGCCAGTACGACGTTTCTGATCCGTTCCGACCGGTTCTGACCGGCAAGGTTGAAATCGGAGGTATCGTAAACAAAGCGTCGCACGCAATGCGTAACGGCTCACTGACCGGCGGACCGCAGATGGTGGAGGTCAGCCGCGATGGACGGAGGATCTACTTTACCAATTCCCTCTACAGCGCCTGGGACGACCAGTTCTATCCGGCAGGAATGGACGGCTGGATGACCAAAGCGAACGCCGACCCCGACGGCGGCCTGGAACTGGACCCCGGATTCTTCGTCGAATTCGGCCAAAGGCGCGTCCACCAGGTCCGCCTGGAAGGAGGAGATGCCTCTACCGACTCTTTCTGCTACCCTTCCTGACGGGCTGGGCCCGTGGCTGGCGATGATCGGCTTCGGCGCCTTTCACGGACTGAATCCCGGGATGGGCTGGCTGTTCGCCCTGTCCCTGGGACTGCAGCAGAACAGCGGACGCGCCGTCTGGACGTCGCTGTTTCCCATCGCCGCCGGCCACGCAGCCTCGATCGCCCTGGCGGCCGCGCTCGTGCTGGCAGGCCTCCACCTGATCTCCCAGTCCGCACTGCAGTGGACGACGGCCCTCGTCCTGATCGCCTTCGGGATCTACAAGCTGTTCAACTACTACAGACATCCGAAATGGGTGGGCATGAAGGTCGGCGCGCGCGACCTCTTCGCCTGGTCGTTCCTGATGGCGACCGCCCACGGCGCCGGCCTGATGGTCATTCCCGCGCTTGTGGGCGTGGCAACCGCCCACGACCGCCACGTTGCTTCCAATGCGGACTCGCTGGCGAACGTCTTTCTGGCGGTGGGCATCCATACGCTCGCCATGTGGCTCGTTATGGGCGCCGTCGCGTGGATCGTGTACCGCAAATTGGGACTCGCGGTGCTGCGCCGGAAATGGATCAACTTCGACCTGATCTGGGCCGTCTCCCTGCTCGTGGTCGGGAGCATCGCGCTCGTGACGGCTTTATCGGCCCGTTGAAAGAGTCCATCCGGACTGCTATAGACGGGGTTTCGCGAGGTTTCGGCGCCCGGACCCGCTGTCATTCATCCGACACCCGACCCAGGGCGTCGATCACCGGATCCACGTCGAACACGTAGCCGAACATCAGCGACACCCGCCACAGCGCAATCTCCTTCGCCCATTCCTCCGAGCAGCTCTCCCCGTTCTCCACCGCCGTCGTCGCCTGCCGGATGGTCGAGCATACGTACCCCATCCGCCCCATGTCGATCATCCCGCCCGGACTGGCGAGAAGGCACCAGTTGATGGCGAACCCGATATAGATCAGATGCCAGATTTCCCGCTCCCGGCACGCCGCGTTGAGCTGACGCGAATCGATCACCACCGGCTCTGCGGCTTGCGGAATTGCCTGCGGCGCAAAGTCGATATGCTTGAATCCGGCCGCGATATCCGGCTGGTTGTGGGCGCCGGTCATCTGCCGGCCCCGTTCCGCCTGCCACGTTTTCTTCAATGCATCGTCCACCGCGCCCGGGGCAGCGTTCGGGGCGCCTCCCGCAATCGCCTTGATGCGCTGGTATTCGTCGTAAGACGCCGTATAGCTCTCGCTCGACCCCACGTGAATGACGCACATTCCCGATCGCCTCGCCGCCCGCAACAGCGGCGGAAACACATCCTGCGAGATTTTCATCGCCCTCGGCAGATACTCCACCATGCGGAACCAGCCGTCGTACGGCGACCCGGGGCCCGGCGGGATTTCGTCGACCAGACCGGGATTCCAGGCATGCATGCTGACCAGCGCCGTCCGTTCAAGCGGTACGTCCAGCATCCGCGTGGTCCAGCCCGCGTACCCGCGCCCCGGAACGTCGGCGCCCAGGTCCGCGTCGTGCTGCCGGTAGTAGTGCGCCGGAAGCGTTAACCTCTCGCCCATTGGTCCTCCCTTATTGTGGCGCCCGACCCGCCGCGGTGGGCTGGCGGTTCGGCCGTGTTGTCCTTCCCGATGCATGCATTCATTCAAATGGCGCCGTCACTGCGGAGCTTCTCGATCTCGTGGTCGGAATAACCGAGATAGTCGCCCAGAATCGAGCCGTTGTGCTCTCCCAGCGAAGGCCCCCGCCGCGGTTCAACCGGGGCGCCGCCGACCTTGACGGGACTGGCGACCACCCGGGCGGCCCCGTACTGCGGATGCGGCAAGTCCAGGACCATGTCGTTCTCGGCGACGTGCGGATCGGAAAAGGCCTCCGCAACCGTATTCACGGGGGCGCAGGGCACCTTGCCCCTGAGCAGCTCCAACCAGTCGGCGGTTGTTTTCGTGCGGAATCGGTCCTTCAGGATCGGAACCAGAATCTCCCTGTTTTCCAGGCGATCCGCGAAAGATGAAAATCGGCGGTCCTCAGCCAGTTCCGGCGCCCCCAGCACGTGTGCCAAATTGCGAAAGAACTTCTCCTTTGCACACATGATCACGAGCCATCCGTCGCTTGTCGGCACGACCTGCGACGGGATCTGCGACGGGTGCGACGAATCCGGCATCCGATGCGCCTGGTACCCTTTCGTCAGGTACCACGCCGCCACGTACCCCAGATGCGCCAGCGCCGTGTCGAACAGATTCACGTCCACGTCGCACCCGAGTCCCGACTGCCTCGCCCGGAAGATCGCGCTTGCCATGCCCAGTCCCGCCAGGGCGCCCGCGGAGAGGTCCACAAGTGAGAGTCCGGTCTTGGTCGGCGGGCCGTCCGGCTCCCCCGCAAGGCTCATCCAGCCCGCATATCCCTGCATCAGATAGTCGTAACCCGGCTCCTCCGACCGAGACCCCCGACGCCCGAACGCGGAGAGGGAACAGCACACGATCGAAGCCTTGACCTCACGCAATGCCGGATAGTCCAGCCCGAGCCGGGCGGGAAGGTCTCCCCGCAAGTTGTTGAACACCCCATCTGAAATGCCGACCAGCCGATGCAGGACCTCCTTGGCGCCCGGACGCCGCAGATTCAACGTGATGCTCTTCTTGTTCCGGTTGAAACTCTGGAAATAGAGGCTGTCCTGCTCGACGGCATACGGCGGCACGTACCGCGCGACGTCGCCGCCGGTCTCGGGATTCTCGACCTTGATGACTTCCGCCCCCAGGTCCGCCAGCATCATCGTGCCCCACGGACCGGCCCCGAACTGCTCCACCGAGACAATCCTCGTTCCGTCCAGGGGCGGCTGCTGATTTTGTTCTCCCACCGGGTTCTCCCGCTATTGGAGACGGTCCAGAATCCTTCGCGCCTGCTCCAGGACCGGCCGGTCCACCATCTTTCCGTCCACGGATGCCGCGCCGCCGTCCTGCCGGTCTTCGAATGCCGTGACGATTCGACGGGCCCGGGTTATCTCGACTTCCGAAGGACTGTAGATTTCATTCACGGCGCCGATCTGACCCGGGTGGATCACGGCCTTTCCGGCGAGTCCCAGGTCCCGGGCTTCCCTTGCCTCCCGGGCCAGTCCGCCAGGATCCCGGATATCGGTAAACACTTTGTCGATGGTCAGGATCCGTCCGCACGCCGCGGCCACGACCAATGCCGATCGGGCGTACGCGACAAGCCCCTGTCCCGGGTGCGACAAGAGGCCCAGATCCAGCGCGAAGTCCTCCGCGCCGAACATAAGCCCCACCAGCCTGGGCGTTGCGGAAGCAATTGCGGGGGCCTGAACCAGGCCCGCGGCGCTTTCGATGGTTGCCAGCAGCCTGACACCGCCTGATTTCATCCCGGTCGACGCCTCTTGCCGGTCCAGCCTTCCACACAGTTGAAGTACGTCCTCAGGTCCCTGCACCTTGGGCAACACGAGTCCCTGCAGCCCGGGACGCGCGACCGCATCCAGATCGGCGTACCATTCGGCGGACCCGGCCGGATGGACGCGCACGTACCGCTCCGGGCGACCGGACGCCGCACCCAGCGCGGCGGCGACCTGCCGGCGGGCGGCGTCCTTCCCGTCCGCCGGAACGCCGTCCTCCAGATCGTAAATCAGAACGTCCGCCGGCAATCCGGCCGCCTTGTCGATCATCCGCTGCCGGTGTCCCGGAACAAAGAGCCAGGACCGCATCGCATTCACCCGTCCGTCTCCTCGCGAATCTCGGGAAAGGCGCTTCCCGACGGCGCATGCGCCCGCTTGTACACCATTACGCTGCGAGTCAGATCGATAACGACCCGGCCGTCCTGATTCACGCCCCGCGTCCGAACCGTCACAATGCCCGCTTCCTGGAACGACCCGGACTCACGCATGGCGAGCACCTCCGTCTCGCAATAGAGCGTATCTCCTACGAATACCGGATGGGGAAGGCGGACTTCGCTCCATCCCAGATTCGCCATGGCCTGCTCGCTCACGTCGGGGACGCTCATGCCAACGACCAGCGAAAGCGTAAACGTACTGTTCACCAGGATCTTCCCCCACCGCGTCCGCCGGGCATACTCCTCGTCGAAGTGGAGCGGATTGGTATTCATGGTCAGGTGCGTGAACAGCTGGTTGTCGGCCTCCGTGACTGTCCGGCCGAACCGGCTCCGGTAGACTTCGCCCACGGCGAAATCCTCATAGCACCTCCCGGTCCAGCCCGGAATCACCTTTTTCGCCGCCTTCGCCATACGAGTTCCCTTTGCCCCGACGTCCGCCAATGACCTCAAGCGCGTTTCCGCCCCGCGAATCCCCTTTTGGGTTGACTTCCCGGCTGTGATCGTCCATAATATGTTTTCGCCGCAATTTGTTGTCCAGCGCTTTCGAACGCGAATCGCCCAAATCCGGTTCAATAATGTCCGACCCATCAACCGCAGGCCTGAAGGCGTTGCTGAACCGCCGGTTCGTCGCCCTGCTCGTCGTTTCCTTTCTTGCCAGTTTCGTCTCCAGCCCTCTCTATTCCTCGCTCCTTCCCGTTTACGTGGAAGCAGGTCTTGCCCGTTCCCCCCTCTTTTCGGCCGGTTTGCGCGGCCTCTTCTTCATGCTGGGGGGCCTTTGTTCCGTGCCCGCCGGCATGCTGTGCGACGCCTTCGGCATCAAGCGGGTGCTGATTCTGGGCCAGTTCGGGCCGCTGCTGGCGGGGGCCATCTTTCTTACCGGCGACCCGTATCTCCTGTCAGCCCTTTGTATCGGCCTGGGCATGACCTTCGGATTCAGCAGCACGGGCGGGCAGAGCTATCTGCTGGGCGCCGTTCCGCCGCGTGTTCTGGGCATGGCGGCTGGCGGGTATTTTCTGAGCAGCACGCTCGGCAGCGCCGCGGGCAACCTGCTGGCCGGACCCATCGCCGACAACCTGGGATACGAACGCCTCGGGGTTCTGGCCTGCGCCACCGCGGCAGGGATCGTCGTTCTGTCGCTCCTCCTGCTGCCCAGCCTGCCCCGTCCCCGGAATGCGGGCGGGTCGGCCATCGGTTCTCTTGCGGGATTCATCGACCTGTGCCGCCGCCGCGAAGTCCGTCTGCTGCTGGCCATCCGGTACCTGCCCACCAGCTATTGGGGCGCCGTGACTCTGCTCATCCCGTTGCTCATCTACCGGATCTCCGGAACGAACACGTCTGTCACCACGTACAGCGCCGTCAGCCTGGTCGCCGCCTGCGGCTCGCAGTTGCTGACGGGCCGGCTGGTCGATCGCATCGGCCGCTGGAGGCCGGTCTTCATCTCGTCCTCGCTCGTGGCCGTCAGCGCCGTTGGCCTGACGTTTACGGCGCACACGCTCGCCGGCCTGTACATCTTCGGGATCGTGGCATCCGTTTTCGCCTGGTCTCTTTCCACCACGATGCCGGGTATCCTCCAGTTGACCGCCCGGGAGGGTGAAGAGGGCCGGGTGGTCGGCAGCGCACACGTGGCATGGAGCGCCGGCATGCTCTCCGGCAGCCTGGGCGGCGGCAAACTCATCGACTGGGGTACGTCGGCGCCCTTCGCCATCGGCGCCGTATTCGCACTGGGTGCGGTGGCCTGCGGCATCGGACTGTACCACGTTCATCGCGCATCCGATCCCGGTCCCGAGACACCCGCGCTATAAGTCGGCTGCCGATCGATGCGCTTGCGCGACGGCCAAAGATCCTTATATTCGTAAGGCTCCCGCCACGGCCGCCTGATGCGGGCCCGGCATTCCATCCCCGCCATTCGCCGGACAACGATCAGAGGTTCCCAATGGATGACATTCGCGTGGGCCTCGTGGGCCTCGGTCACCGGGGTCTGCACTGGCTCCGCCTGCTTCAAGGCCTCCGCGGTTACCGTATAACGGCCGTTTGCGACCCGATCGCCGCGCTGCACGAACGGGCGCTCGACGCGGTCGAGAACCCGGCCGGAGCGTATGCGGTTTACGAGGACGTCCTCGCCGACAATAACGTGGACGCCATCGCCCTGTGCGTCCGCTGCAGGGAGCAGGGCGCACTGGCGGCCATGGCCCTGGAAGCAGGCAAACACGTGAACTCCGAGGTTCCGGCAGCCCATACCCTGGAAGACTGCTGGCGCATCGTCACGCAGGTCGAGCGCACGGGCCTGGTCTACCAGCTGGCCGAACAAACGAGATACTGGGGTTTCGTGTCCACCTGGCGGGACCTGGTGGCGCGGGGACGGCTGGGCAGGGTCACCTTCTGCGAAGGCCAGTATATCGGGTACTACGGCACGCGCCAGTTCTTTCAGGACGTGGACACCGGAGAATTCCATTCCGTAGAACAGTTGGGCGGGCACGCGAGCGCCAGACCAACCTGGCTCCACGAAATGCCGCCCATCCACTACCTTCCCCATGAACTCAGCCCCATGCTCAGGGTACTGGACGACCGCGTGGTGGAAGTGACGGCCATGAGCACCGCGGCGCCCAGTTATTCTCATCCGGAAATCGGCCAGCCCGATATCCAGGTGGCGCTGATGAAGACGGAAAAGGATGCGATCCTGAGGATGGCCGCCGGATTCACGCAGAAGATCCCCAGCAGCCGGGGTCACCACTGGTACCAGGTGCTCGGTAACAGGGGCAGCGTCGAATGGAAACGTTCGCAGAGAGGGCGTCCGCTCATGTGGCTGGCCGACGACCAGATGCACGATATGGCCGAGGTCGACTGGCGCTTCGAGCGTACCGACGCGCCCGCCGAAGCGCGGGCAAGCGGCCACGGCGACGCCGACTATTACGTACACGCCGCGTTCCGGGACGCGGTCCGTGAAGGAAAGGCCCTGGAATTCGACGTGTACCGGGCAATCGAGACCGCCGCACCGGCGATCCTTGCGGCGGAATCCATCGACCGCGGGACCCAACCCATGAGTGTCCCGGATTTCCGTCCCGCAAACGCCAGGCCCGCCGGCACGACACCCGAAGGGACCGCGTGATGCAGATCGGCATCCTGACGGGCCGGTCCAATCTCTCGGCGTATATCGCCGAGATCTTCAAGACCTGGGGGCTGCCGCTCATTGCGCCTGTTACCAGCGACCGGTTGCCCAACCTGCAGCCTGCCGGGATTCCCGTACTCGTGTGTCCGGCCCATCTGGACGACGCCCGGCTCGAGGATTACGCCCGCAGGGGAGGCACGGTTGTCTGTTTCCTGCCGGGAAGGGCCCTTGCGCGCGCGGCCGGGCTGAAGGTGCGGGGCACGAAAGAACCACCGCAGCGGTTGCGGAACGTCGCGTATCCAACCGGCGGCCTGGCCGGTGAGTTCGTCCCGATCGTGGGGTCCATACACGCATGGGAACATTCGGAAACCGCCGAACCGCTGGCCTTCCTGTCTCACCCGGGGCAATATGACGGCGAAACCGTCGGCATTTCGGAGACCCGCCTCGGCAGCGGACGAATCGTCGCCTTCGGCTTCGACCTGCCCCGTTGCGTACTCTTGCTGCGCCAGGGCGACCCCGATCTTGCCGAGAGCATTCCCGTCGGGGACGGATGCGCACGGCCAACGCACATGGCCGCGCGCGTGGGCCCGTACGATGCCGGCTGGATTCCTCATGCCGACCTGCTCTCCCGGCTGCTCGTGGACCTGACCCGCCGGTATCTGCCCGCGCCGGCGCCCATTCTGTCCCACCTTCCCGGCGCCGCGCGGGGCATCCTGCTATACTCCGGCGACGAGGACTTCGCCGACGTTGGTTCGAACGAGGATGAATTCAGGGGCGTCGCCGATGCAGGGGGGCGCATGAGCCTGTACATCATCCCCAACCATACGAAATCCACGCCGGAAGACGTGGCGAGATACGCCGACGCCCACGACGTCGGGCCGCACCCGAACCTTCGCCCGCTGGATGGCCGTCCCGTAGAGGAGCGCGTTGCCGAATTCGAACGCCAGGTACGCATGTTCCAGGAGAAATTCCGGATTCCCGCACGTACCGTGCGCAATCACTGCACCGCATGGGCCGGCTACCTGGACCTCGTGGACGTCATGGAAAAACTGGGCATACAGATGGACGGCAACTACTTTTCAGGAACCTATATGAGAGACAGGGAGAGCGCGCCTTACGCGGCTTTCGGAGCGGCGCTTCCGATGCGCTTCTGCCACCCGGACGGCCGCCTCGTCAACGTCTACCAGCAGCACACCCACGTTATCGACGACGCCTGGTTCGGCCCGCAGGACTATTCCTACAAGCTGTCGCCACGCGTGTTCTCAGTGACGTTGGAGCGTATCTTCACCGACGTCACGACCCGGTTCCACACCCCCTACGGCGTCTGCATCCACCCGGGAAACTGGGTCAGGTTCTCCGAGGACCAGGGCCGGGAACTGCTGCGGCAGGCAAACAGATACGGCCTGCCGATCTGGTCCTTCGACCAGTGGGCGGCCTTCTGGAGCGCACGCGATACATGGCGGATCACCGACCTGCAATGGGACGGTTCAAGACTGAACTTCAACCTTCAGGGCCGCTCGCCTCACCCCGATCTCCGCATCCAGATTCCACAGGAATTCGCAGGCGCGCCGTTGAGAGAGATCCTCGTCGACGGCAACGTCGCGCGACCGGATACGGACATCAGATACCGGGAACGCGTCTGCCTCGCGCCCATGCCCGGCGAACGGACCGGGATTTCGATCGAGGCCGCCTACCACCCGAATCCGAACTGAGCCCGCCGTGCGGAACCGACCCCTCAGAGTCATCGTCTTCGGGGCGCATCCCGACGACTGCGATATCAAGGCCGGCGGCCTTGCCATCCACTACGCGGCGCTCGGCCACGACGTCCGTTTCGTTTCTCTCACAAACGGAGACGCGGGTCATCATGAAACCGGGGGCCTCGTGCTGGCGCGCAGGCGGCGGGCGGAAGCCGAAGCCGCCGGCGCCGTGGCGGGCATCGAAACCCACGTGATGGACAACCACGACGGCGAACTGGAACCCACGCTGGAGAATCGCAAGCACGTCATCCGCATGATCCGCTCCTATACGCCGGACCTTGTCCTCACCCATCGGCCCAACGATTACCATCCTGACCATCGGTATACCGCCATCCTGGTTCAGGACGCCGCCTACATGGTCACCGTACCCAACGTCTGCACGGACGTGCCCGCGCTGTCATATAACCCCGTGATCGCCTATTTGAGCGACAACTTCCGGTTTCCCGCGCCCTTTACGCCTGAGGTGGCTATCGACATCGACGCCGTTGTCGACAAGAAGCTGGACATGCTGCACTGCCACACCTCGCAGATGTACGAGTGGCTGCCGTACAACGCCGGACGCCTCGACGAAGTGCCGAAATCGCCACGCCAGCGCAGAAAGTGGCTCGAACACAGGCTCGAGCAGTTCGAGGCCGTTGCGGACCGCCACCGCGACCTTCTCGTAGACCGATACGGCGAGGATCGCGGAGGCGCCATCCGTTACGCCGAGGCCTTTCAGACCTGCGAATACGGCGGCACGCTCCCACCTGAAAATATCCCCGTTCTGTTCCCTTTTTGAAAGGGTCGAGCAGAAATTCCCTGTCTGCTCACAGAAAGGACAGGTTTGAGACCTGTCCCTGCCATCCGTTCTCGTTCTAGAAGTCGTTCACCATACGCACATGCACCTTTCCGCGACCTGGACTGTCGGTTCTTGTCAAACCGTAATCCAGTCCAATGGTCCCCAGCCGGGACACGGCGCGCATCCCGAGGCCGAATCCCAGCGGGAAGCGCAGCCCGTTCGCTCCAACAGACGCGGCATTCCTCAGAACGCCGGCGTCCACGAAGAGAAACGCCCGCGACCGGCGCCCCAGCATAAGCCGCCACTCCAGGTTCGTCCACAACGCCCGGTTCACCAGAAACGCCTCCTCGCGATACCCTCGAATCGTCGCCGCCCCCCCCAGTCCCAACGGTCCGTCAGGGAGCGCGACCCCGTTTTCCCCCACGCCGGCGCCGTGTAGCGACGCCGCGAGCGTCGTCCGCCGCCCCAGCGCCTGAATTCGATGCAGTTCCGCGGTCGCGCGCAACCTGCGGCCGGCGGCGCCGTTCTGCGTCACGCGGCTCCAGACGAGGCCGATACGGTACATCGACCCCCCCATCGGATTCCAGCGATCGTCTCTGCGGTCGTATTCGAGCCTGCCATCCAGAGACGACAGTCGACCCTTCTCAAAACCTGGCGCCCCGCTCGAATCCGGCCGGACGCCGCCCCTGGAAACACCGATCCGGACTTCGACGCCGCCGGCCGTGGACAGGTTGACGCCGAGGCCCAGTCGGTCTTCGGCGAATCCGGGCCGTTGCCGCATCAGAAGCGTCGCCTCCAGGCCCAACGGCCGCCTCAGAACCCACGGTTCGACGTAGCGCAGATCCAGATCGGACGCCGCGCGCCCCCTTCGCGACCACGAGGCGTCCGCCCGCCGCCCGCTCCCCATCAGATTGGCGAAAGCGATGGCGAACGATCCGGTCAGGCCCCGCGCGCCGTCCCGAGATGCGGGCGCCATGCCCACGACGCCTTCGACCCGCCCCGCCGGCGCCTCGCGGACGGAAACCACCAGCGCCGTACGTCCGCCGGGTTCGGCGGTCAACACCGCGTCATCCACGTCGAGAAGAAACGGAAGACGTCGGAGCGCACGCAGCGCCCGGTCCACCCTGCGCTGATCGTAGCGCATGCCCCGCTTTATCCGCATCTCTCGATAAAGTGTCTCGACACGGGTGATCCGGTTGCCCGTGAAGCGGATCGTATCCACGCGCACAAAAGGACCCTCCTCCACCGCAATCCTGACCCGCGCGGTGTCGCTGCCCGGCAGAACACGCACCTCCGGCGCCAGCGAACAATAGGGATACCCGCGGTTCTCGTAAAAGCGGACGAGCGCTTCCAGGTCCGTATCGAGGGACTCCGTTAGCAACGGCCCCCCGGCACGGGTGATCATCGCGTCCAGCAGGGAGTCCGTCGCCGCGTTCCGGTTGCCGGAAATCTCGACCGAGTCGATCAGGGTCGGTCTCCCCTCCTCGATGCGAAAACGCACACGCCCCCGATTCGCGTCCACCTCCGGATACGCAACGGATACCTGCCAGTATCCGGCGTCACGATATCCGTTCAGAATTCGTCTCATGTCCTTCTCAATCAGCAGGCTGTCCACGGGCAGGCCGGCGCGCGTAATCAGCCAACCCCGAACACGATCCTCGGACATACGATGGGCCCCGTCCACCCGCACGTTCCGTACGAGGACGCGACCGGCCGCCGACGCGTCCGCACAAAATGCCGCCAGGAGCGGTATCACGAGACAATAGAGCCAAAACCGTCCGAATCCGAACACGCCTCGCCTCTCAGAAAAGCGCCCGCATTTCCATGCGCCCCAGATGCAGGACCGGCTTCCCGGGGCGCTTGCGTCCGTCGTACAGGATCATCGCCGTCAGGTACCGCCCCAGCCGGTAGTCCACCCCCAGACGCCAGCCGACGTTGTCTCCGCTACGGTTTCCGCCTGCCATTCCCAGGAACAACGGCATGGTTCCGGAGGCGAAGACACGGGTCCAGTCGCCGGATGTACGGAACCGCCCCCTGCCCGGCAGGGCGCGTCGAATCTCCGGGCGAACCGATACAAAACGGGCGTGCAACGCGCGATTCTCCTCCCTTTCCGTGCCGAGCGTCAGTCCCATCCGCGCCTGCCATGCCCTTGCCGCGTGCCGATAGGCGCCCAGGTTCAGCCGGCGGGATCGGATTCCGTAAAAAAACGGACCGTCGCCGGGTCGGTCGCGCGACTCACCCTGCAATTCCAGCTCCACCCACGATCCGCGACCGAGCGCGAAACGTCCCTGCGCGGACACCTGCGACGTGGTCTCCAGTCCGCCATCCGTAAAGGCCCGGTCGAGGCGTGTGCCCCGGCGGGTCGTTACCCGAAACGTGGCGGGACGGCCATATCGAAGGAGGTAGAGCCGGGTCCGCAACTCGCGCCTGCCGTGGAGAATCCCCGCGCCCGCACCGAAACCGTACATGTGCCAGGGCGCCACGCCGGCCTGACCCGGCGGCGCCTGCCGGTCGGCCTCCAGCGTGACGTCCAGCGACAGGCCGGCGAGGAGACGCAGCCACCGGCCGTCGGGAGATCGCAGAAGCCGCTTCAGCACAAGCTCCATCCGGGCGGCAAGCGCCGCGTCGCGCACGGGGCGGTATCGGGCGGCCGGACTGATATAGCGCACGTACTCGCCGTCCACGTCTTCCACGAATTCCTCCGGATCCTGGCGCCCGTCGCCATCCACGTCCTCCCAGGCATGGGTTCCGCGGCCCGGACCGAGGACCACGTACACCGGCTGTCTGTCGGGCGCGCCGGTGCTGGAGATCCGATAGGAAAAACGGTGCGAAACGGCCCCGTTCAATGCCGCGTACCCCCACCTGATCCGTCCAAGGTCCGTGATACGGCCCTCTGCGGGATGCAGCGGGGATTTCGTCCGGCTCCTGATGTACTCCCCTGAAAAAGACAGACCGCTCCTGCCGGACATCGAGGCGCGGTGGGTTGTCGTCCACGCCCTCAGGCTGTCCTGCCACGTGCGCCCCAGGAGGTGGATCCTCCGAACCGAAATTTCCGACGTCCACGCCAGGGCGCCCAACACGCGCGTTGACAGGTCCACGGCCCCCGACCGGATACGGACTCCACGGTGCGCGGTATCGGCCGCCGAGGCATAGTACAGGGTCGAATGAGGAACCGACGACCCGGACGCGGTTTCCGACTCAAAGCGCAATCCCGGCGTGACCCCGCGCATGGGCGCCCGAATGCGGCCCCGATGCCTGGCGAACAGTCCCGACCCGTGGGACACTTCGTCGAAGCGATAGAACACCCGCGGGGCCCGCGCGTCGGAAACCCGGAGGCCGACGTCGCGGCGGACCGCCGTCACGTTCCCCTGGCGCCTGCCGTAACCCGCATCGAACCGGATGCCGGGCCTGAGGGCGTATTGCAGCGCCACTTCGCCCATCCGGTCTCCAGCCTCCGGCGCATCGGCCTGCCAGCCCCACCGCCCCTCGCGCGTCACCCGCACGATGTTCTCAATCCCCTGGAACCGTGCGCCCACCTGCCGGTATGAACCAGTCAGACGAATCCGCCCGAGAGCGTATCCGCCCAACCGCAGCGCGCCGGGCCACAGGTCCAGGCCCAGCCTGAAAGCCCGGCCCCGGCGCTGCCGGCGGGCGTCCGTCTGCTCGGGCGCCGCGCTCATCGCCAGTTCGCCGTCCAGCCGGACGCCCCCTGCGGGCTCATATGCCGCATCCATCACGGCCAGTTGCTGCCGGACCGGTTGAAAAGCCGGTGCGGAGAACCCCACGCCGTGGACGCCGCCAGCCCTGTCCGCCTCGCGGATAAACGTCCCGCCCAGCTTGAGCCGGTCGTCGGCGAGCGCCAGCGTGCCCCGAGCGCCCATCAGGCGCCGTCCGGACCCGGCGGCCTCGAACTGGTATTCTACGGTGATGCGGCTCTGACCGGTGACGGGCCTGACCGGGGTAAACGTGATGGCGGACATTTCATAGTCCACAACGTAGTCCTGGCTCTCGCCCCGGCGCAGCAGACGCCCGTCCTGATAGACCCTCTCGGATCCCGCGACGATTCCGCCGCCGAGGGTCTCGGCGTCACCCGGCAACCGGTATGGGCCCTGGTAGCCTTCGATGGGGTGAAGGCGGTGGCTGACCCAGCGTCCGTTTGCAGCGGCCCCGAACAGTTTCAAGTCTGCGCCGGACGCTGCAAACGCGAAATGGGCGCCATGCAGCCGCCTGCGGTATCGCCCGAACGTGGTGCCGTCGAACTCGACGTCCAGGTCTCCGAGCGAAGCCGAGACTCTCCGGGAACGGACCTGGAACCTCACGCGGTCCAGTTCCTGCAGGTTGCGCGTGCTGCCTTCGAGTCCCAGCGGGAGGTTCCGATCCGCCAGCACCGCGGTCACTTCCACCCCGTCGGCCATCTGTCCGGATAGTTGCACCCGAAGCGTCTGGCTGAGTTCGAGATCGCGATTGCCGCCTACGGTGACCTGAATGCGCTTCGCGCCCCCGACGTCGAGCCGTGAAGTCGCCTCGCCGTACGCGTCCGGCGCTTTCGCGATCGCTCGGCGACTTCGGCGCCGGACGGATGACGGCTGCACTCCCGACCGTTCCGGGTTTCGCTCACGCCGCCGGTAAACCCTGGGAAGAACCTGAGGCAATTGCCGGAACCGGACGAGAACACGGGCGCCGCGAGGGCGTTCCCGCGCAAGCAGCAGCACGCCTCCGGCAGGATCCACGTCGTAGTCGAGGTCCCTGACGAGCAGACTGTCTCCCACCCAGACCCTTTCGCCGCCAGCAAGAATCGGCCGGTCCGAGATGCGAAAAGGACCCCGGCTGCCATCGGTCCGAATGGTCCGCTCCAGATCGAAGACGGTCAGCTGTCCGGGCGGAGGCGCGGCGCCGGCCGAGGCGAAGAGGCCGGCGAGGACCATGAAGATCTGACGGATGCGCATGGGCTTGAACGTAAAAAAGGGTCGGGAGTCAGAAAAACCAGGTTCTGCACCTGGCCTTCAAGACCCGCGGCCCGTACTCCTGGCGACCAGGACGTGGAGACTGTGCCAGCTATCTCCTGCTGATCAGCATCTCGAACTTCTGAATGCGATGGTTGCCCCCGTCCAGAACGAAGAGAACCCTGCCGGGACCGAAGGCAACGTCCTTCGGCGCCTTGAACGCGCCGGGCCCCTGGCCGGCGTCGGGCCCGCCGATCAGGGCGGCCACGTCCCCGGTCCTCAGGTCCAGGGCTACCACGCGGTTGTGTCCGCTGTCCGCGACAAACAGCACCTCCTCCGGCCCCACGCATACCCCCGCCGGCTCGGAGAGCGACCCTTCCGCGAGGCTCCTGCTGAAGTTTCCGTATCTGTCGAATACGGCAATGCGGTCGTTCTCACTGTCGCAGACGTAGACCTGGTTCTTCTGTCCGACGGCGAGTCCCAGCGGACGCCGGATGCGGTCGGCCCCGTATCCGAACCCTCCGAACTGGTTTTCGACAGGGCTGTAGTTGCTGATCTGCACCACCTGGTCGGCGTCGATGTCCGAGACGTACAGCTCGCCGTCTTCCGAAACAGCAATCCCGCCCAGGTTTCCCAACCGGATCGGCCCGTCCACGTCTCGTCCTCCGACCACGCCCAACAGGCGGAAGTGGGGGCTGAAAATCTGGATGCGGTTGTTTCTCCCGTCCGAAACGTATACCTCGAGCCCCGCCTTCCCCACCGCGACCCCCGCCGGCTGGCTGAATTGCCCCGGGTCCCAGCCAAACGTGCCCACCTCAGACAGATAGGCCCCGTCCGGATCGAATTTCTGGACGCGGTCATTGCCCGTGTCGGCCACGTACAGATTGCCGTACGTATCGAGGGCGATGGCGGACGCTTCGTGAAAGTGTCCCACCCCGCCTCCCTTCTGTCCGATGGCGGAGGCAAACCGGTAGGCCACCGTCAGCTTCGGCGCCTGTTTTTTCTCCTCCGAAACCGCCGTCGCTGCCATCGCCATCGACGTCACGAAGATACCAACCCGCAGTCGCATCTTCATCCTTCCTGTGCCTTGCCGTTGCCCGTATTCTCGTGAATTGCCGCTGCTCGTCTTCTCGTACTCTTGTCGCACCCTTCGGTTTTCCTCGTTTTCTCGTGCCTTTCTCGTGCTCTTCGGTCTTTATCCTGTCTATCCTGTCCATCCATGTAAGTTCCTGTTTTCTAATTGAAACGGGCTAAATCTTCAGATTTCTCTCGATGCTGTCCACGGCCGACTCGACGTCCTTACGGTGTCCGAACGCGCTCAGCCTGAAGAATCCTTCGCCGCTGGGCCCGAATCCCGCGCCCGGCGTCCCGACGACGTGCGCCTCGGACAGCAGCTTGTCGAAGAAATCCCAGCAACCCATGCCTCCGGGCGTCTTCATCCAGAGATACGGCGCGTGGACGCCGCCGTAGACGGTAAGGCCCAGGCCCTCGAGACCCGATCGGATGCGCTTGGCATTGGCCATATAGTAGGCCACCATCTCCCTGCACTCGGCCCGGCCCGCCTCCGTAAACACCGCCAGTCCGCCGCCCTGCACGATATTGGAGGCGCCATTGAACATCGTATTCTGCCGTCTGCGCCAGAGTCCGTTCACAACACCCGGCCCGCCGTCTTCCACGACCAGGTCCTGCGGAACCACGGTCCAGCCCAGCCGTACGCCGGTGAATCCGGAATCCTTGGAGAAGCTGTTGATTTCGATGGCGCAGGTTGCGGCGCCGTCGATCTCATAGATACTTTGGGGCAGGTCAGGGTCCGAAATGTACGCGCAGTAGGCCGCGTCGAAGATGATCACCGCCCGATTGTCGCGGGCATAATCCACAAACGTCTGCAACTGCCCGCGGGTTGCAACGGACCCGATCGGGTTATTGGGACTGCAGATATAGATCAGGTCCGCTTTTTCCGCGGGCAATGCGGGAAAAAAGCCGTTTGCCTCCGTGCAGGGCATGTAGACGATACCCTGGTACTGACCGTCGATCATCGTCCCCGTGCGACCGGCGATCACGTTGCTGTCCACGTAGACGGGATAGGCGGGGTCCTGAACGGCCACCACGTTGTCCAGGCCGAAAATGGACTGGATATTCGCCGAATCGGGTTTTCCTCCGTCGCCGACGAATATCTCATCCGTATCCAGTGCGACGCCGCGTTCCGCGTAACGGCCCGCGATGGCCTCTCTGAGATCGAGATTTCCTTCGCTTCCGTCCGCGTAACCCGTATAGGTCTCGACGGCCGCCAGTCTTTCCACCGTATGATGCAAGCGTTCGATCACGCTGGAAGGCAGTGGCTCGGTGGTGTTGCCGATGCCGAGACGCATCACATCGACGTCCGGGTGATCATCCAGAAACGCGCCCGTCCGCCTTGCGATTTCCGGGAACAGATAGCCGGCCGAGAGTTTGTTGTAGTTGGAATTGATCGTCGCCATCGGTCTTGACTTCCCCCTTTGAGATGCAACCCTGATCGTAGACGTCACCGGCCGGCGCTCACGTCGCGCCACGCATTTACAGGCGTCTCAACTCACTGATCAGCGGATGCGAATTTTCCTGTGGTTCTTGTTGGTCTGTACTTCCGCAACTGAGTATATCGAAGTAAGGGCCGGAAGTTTGGAAAAAAGGTCCATTCACCGGGTTTGTCGAGGTTGACTATTCATTATCTTTTGCATATTTTTTCCCATGAAAGACCATTGTTAGTGATGATAAAATGGGGAACGTCATGAAATGGTTAAGGGAAAATGCCGGTGTTCTTTCTGTACTTATTCTTGCCGCTGGTTTTATTTATACGCTTAACAGCAACCTGGATCATCGGCTGACTCGACGGATTGAGCGGGTGGAAGACCAGTTGATTCAACTCAACAAAGACGTCGCATGGATCAAAGGTCGATTGGAAAAAGGTAAGATTACCATTGTCAACAGTGAAGATGAATCAGTCGTGGTAAATAATCATTGACGATTGGATTATTATGATTGGATAAACCAGTTCAGGTTTTTATCAAACGTCCCTAAAAGACTCGATCTTTTAGGGACGTTTTTCTTTCATGGATGAACGAAGATTTCGTACAAAAAACGCACGCATCACGGCCATCATTGGCCGGACTCCAACCTGGCCGCACGTTCCACGCGTTCTCCATTTCCGAGACGGAGACTCGGCCCTGGAGTTCGGTTCATCGGCGTACCGAACCCATCTCCCAGCGTGTCTTCCACCCATTCTATCGCTCCGGTTTCCCGTCTTTCATCCCACGCCATGTCGACGTACGCCTGTTCCAGGTCCGGTTGAAGCACATGGGGGCGGACCAGCGTTTCCACGAAGCGGCTGATGCGCCGCCGCCCGATCGTCCGATGGAGGCCTTCATACACTTCTTCATCGATGGTTATGGTCAGCTTCCTGCGCATGCGCAATTCTCCGATTCAGACGAAACGAACGCAAATACACGTGTATTATACGTATAACGGAGTACGGCGGCAAAGTCAAGGCCGGACTCGTCACCTCTTATTGTCCGGAGCACTTCGACGTTGCACAGACGCAAATCTCGGCCCCCGCGTTATTTCGTCTCGACAAAGGCGAGAATATGCCCGTCCGGGTCGGACACGTAGAATTCACGGCCGTAGGGCATCTCCCGCAGGGGCTGCGATACCGGGACGGAACGGCTTTGCGCCTCGTTGTACGCCGCGTCGATATCCTCCACCGTAAACGTGACGTCCAGATGCTCGTTCTCCCGGCGGAATTCCCTCTCGTTGCCTGGCGCATCGGCGAGTTTCAGGTGGATCGAGTGACCGTCCCGCACGATTCCCGCGTAGAAGTGCTCATACCGGAAGTCGAGGTCGAATCCGAGCTGCCCGGTATAGAAGCGGATCGACCGGTCCAGATCGGCCACGAGAAACTGCGGGCTCATGCCAGTCAGTTTTGCGGTGGATGTCACGCTGATTGGTTTCCTGTATTGATCGCGTGGGGCGCAAGCCTAAAGACGGGGGGAAGAAGACATGAGCAGAGAAGAAACACCGAAAAACGTAGCCCGTGCGGTGTTTTCAAACGACCCTTCAGTAGTAGAATCGGCCAATGGTGCGGAATCGAAGTGAACTTGGAAACGGTGGTTGTTGAGTCGTTTAAGCAGTCGGGTTTATTGGGGTTTCGCCATCGTTTTGACACTGCCGCAACGGCATATATACTCCTCTATAAAATCACCGCAAGATAGAACAAGCCAAGCAATTGTGTGATAAAGGAATTTTCATGTGTTTTGTGTAACAGAAATGGGTAGCAGAGTGAAATGCTACCCAATATATCGCGTTAACCCCAATTGGGGCGCTGGCTGGTGCCACAGTCGCCGGCCTGCACATCCTACGCTTGAAGGTTCGACTCCCTCCGGCTCCGTCATGTGGGTTTAGTTTCTGGGTTGAAATATACCCCCTTCTCGGTGAGTTGTCATTTGGACTATTTGAGCGAGTATACGAAGGTGGATGCTCCCACCGCACCCAAGAAGAATCCTAAATGCTCGCGTGGGTTGTTGCGAGCGTTGATCCACTGTATGGGCCTGTTATCTGGAGCAGGTCCATAAACGACCAGAAAGATGTCGTCCTCTCCTCTCTCATGGAGTATTTGCCCGCCGATTATAGCCCCTGCTCCAGCAAGGATCCCTACGGTTTTCCGAAACTTGGCCATAGCCTCCTTTACGGGTTTATCCTCGTTCCGCATTCTATCAATGGACAGGGTGAGGATAGCGGCCCCCGCCAGCCCCATAAGATAACCTGTGTGTTCCCACTTGTCCTTGTCGTATGCAATTCTCGTGGGCTGCAGGACCTCACCGTGCCAATTCACATGGCCACGTGGTAAGAGTTCCATGTCCATATCGTGAATGGCGAATCCACCCGCAAAAAGCCCGGTGCCGATTAGTATTCCAAGAATTTCAATCCGCATTGTTATTAGCCTCGATTTGAAATTTCTCGGGGATGTTAAATCGAATATACGCAAGAGAACAAAGGCGATCTGACTTCGGTTTTCCAAGATACTTCAGGTCACTGGACGTGACCGGAATAAGTGTCCTTCCGGACGACCCTTACGCCCCGTTTCGGGAACTTCCTCCACAGTGTCGGTTTGTGCATTTTTCGATTTAAGGCAAATGCCACAAGAGGCACAAAAACAGCTTTTCTGTTACCGGGCGGATCGCCGAAAGACATGGAAATACGTTCAGGGTCACGGCGATACGACACACGCCGTTTCGCACCGATACCCTCTGAGAATCTTGTGCATTTTATGGCCAATTCACCGGTTATCTTTTTCCGAATTGAGGCTAGCATCTATTGACTTCTAAGACTGCGCATGCTTATCGTATGATGTCTCCCCTCAAGACGAAGGAGCCATCGACATGCCGAAGAAATACGTTGTCCTTCTGAGTCTCGAAGAACGGGAGCGGCTTCAAGATCTGGTAAGCAAAGGCAAGACACAAGCCTACCGCATCAGGCACGCACATGTGCTACTCAAGGCCGATGCAGACGGTCCGGGGCTGGCTGGATCGCCAGATCACGGAGGCCTTTTCGTGAAATCGGTCAACGGTTGAGGGCATCCGGAAGTGTTATGTGTTGGAGGGCCTGGATTCAGCCCTCGAGCGAAAGAAGCGCGCGCATCCTCCCACACCAAGAAAACTGGATGGCGCCAAGGAAGCCCGATTGATCGCGTTGGCTTGCAGTGAACCTCCAAAGGGAGGTAAGCGGTGGACGCTGAAGCTTTTAGCCGATGAGTTCGTGGCTTTATAGATCGTCGATAGCATCTCCTATCGAACGGTGCAACGGACGCATAAAAAAACAAACTTAAGCCTCACCTGAGAAGGTGGTGGGTGATTCCGCCCAAGCAGTACGCCGCGTTTGTCGCCGCGATGGAGGACATCCTGGATGTCTATCATTGGCCGTACGACGAAAAAAGCCCGTGGTCAATATGGACGAACACCCGGTGCAGTTGGTCAAGGAGACGCGTGTTCTCCTCACAACACGTCCGGGCCAACCTGAACGCTACGACTACGAGTATGAGCAGAACGGAATCGCTGTGAACTCTATGTTCATCGAAGCGCTTTTGGGCTGGCGCAAGGCGTGTGTAAGACAACGCAAGACCGCACTAGTACTTAATTGGCTAAATTAGAGTATTTTTCTTCAAGGGCTTTGGGTCGGACTTTTGTGGCTTTCCACTCGAAGGGATGTGCGTTCTCGTTGTAGGCGTCAATGAAGTGATTGATGGCGGTCCGCAAGTCTCGAATCGAGGTGAAGGAGCCGCCTTTGAGCGCGCTTCTCCACAGGATGCTGAACCAGATTTCGATCTGGTTGAGCCAGGATGCGTGGGTAGGGGTGTAGTAGAAGTGGACATTGGGATGGCGTGGCAGCCAGCGGTCGTTCTTGGGCTTGTGGGTGTTCAGGTTGTCGAGGATGATGTGGAGTTCCTGACCGGGGTATTCGGCGACAAGTTCGTTCATAAAGCTTAAGAATTGGCGTCGTTTGCGCCTTTTGTAATGCCCGGCCTTGACGAGGCCGGTGGCGACGTTCAATGCAGCGAATAACGTGGTGGTGCCGTTTCTCTTGTATTCGTGGTTAAAGCCGGTCACGGCCTTGCCGTTGGGCAGCTTGAGCCATCCCTGTACCCTTTCCAACGCCTGGATCGCGGGCTTTTCGTCGACGCACAAGACAATCGCATTTTTGGGAGGTTCCAGATACAACCCCACGATGGCTGCGGCCTTGGTGGCAAATTCGGGATCGGTGCTGATACACCAGCTGCGCCTTCTGGCCAGTGAGATGCCGTGGTTGCGCAATACTTGCCAGACATAGTGGACAGAAATCCCCAGCTTGTCGGCCAACAACGGACCGGTCCAGTTTCCATAGCCCTTGGGCGGGGCGTCGTCCAAGGCCTCCAAAATGCGCCTTTCGCTTGACTGGTCGTACTTGGCAGGCTTACCCGACCTCGCCTTGTCCTGCAACCCGGAAAGACCCGACTCGTGAAAGCGCCGGCGCCACTTGCACACCGTGGCCTCGCGCGTTCCCAAGTCCTTGGCGATGTCCCGGTTCGCATCGCCCTGCGATGCTGAAAGAACAATCCGGGCGCGCAGCACATAACGGTGTTGCGTCTTGCCTGAACGGGTCCAACTCAACAGCGTCTCTTTTTCCTCGTCGCTCAACGTGATCAACACGGCGGGGCGGCTCATAGGCGGTCTCCTCTCCACAGTTGAATTGAGATCGATTCCCTATGAGCACAAGATATATTAATTCGCTTTCTTTGTCAAGTAAGTACTAGGCTGGCCCAGGAGATCGAGGATCTCCTGAATACGGACTACCCAAAAGCTGAAACCGTCGTGTTGGCGTGTGATAACCTCAACACGCATACGCCCGCGGCACTCTACAAGGCGTTCTCACCCGAACAGGCGCGCCGTCTGGCCAGGCGTCTGGAAGTCCACTACACGCCCAAACACGGAAGCTGGCTCAACATCGCCGAGATCGAGCTGAGCGTCTTGAGCAACCAATGCTTGAAGGAACGCATCCCCGATATCGAATCCCTCAAGGAGCAGGTCTCCGCCTAAGCGAACGACCGAAACAACATAAGCCAGGCGCTCAATTGGCAGTTAACGACCGAAAATGCTCGCATCAAACTGAAAAAACTGTATCCGGACTACGAGGCGCTTTAGCCGTCAATGGGTCCTCGATCGGGATGTTGATCCGTGAAAATCGATCGGACCAGTTGGTTACGCTGCCGCGAACCGGGTGCGTATTGTCCAGCGCGTAGTCCCCCACCCGAAGATCGATGTCGAGCATGCGGTTTCGTCGCTCGTTGCTGTAGGACAGCGCGCCAAATGAAGCTCCGACACGGATCAGGTGGGTTTCCGTGATTTCATAACTCAGAAAATAGGGCGGGACCGGCTGCCGTTTGAGCAGGTCAAGGGAACGGGACATTTCCTCCCGCATGGCCTGCAGCAGCGGGGAGGCGGTCTCCGCCCCGATTCCGGCCGCTGTAAATGCGGTGCAGAAAAGCCAGAGGCAGAACATCCTGGGAATCGTCCTCATTGGCGCTCCTTTCTGTGATGGCCCTCGGATTTGCGCTGAGTGTCGCAAAATGCGACGGTTGGGACAGGCTGCTACAACGTGCCCGTTATTTACCTGCTTCGAACGAACGGCGGACGCAGTAATTGACTCTTACATCCTATATTAGACGCGCTGACGAGGCAAAGGTTCCCGGTACCGTGGGAGGCCGCCAAACCGGTGATGTCTCCGCGCAATTGTGTTGACCGCGTTGTTGCGTGTCGGACAATCGAGAAAACGGGAGATTCTTCGCTCCGCTCAGAATGACATGTTTTGCAATAACCAACGGAAAATGTGGATGTTATACGTTTGCAAGTACTGTCATCCTGAGGAAGCCGACCCTAAAATGGCCGGGGGAACTCACGACTACGTGGAGACGATGACAAAGCCGATGCGAGGGTGGGGCAGACATTCCTGTCTGCCGATCTTCCGGTTGAGCCGAGAGAATTCCGTCCGCATTGTCCCAACTGACTACCTGGGCGTGATTGATGCAACAGACAGGCGATCCACGACCGCCTTGAGTTTCCGGTAGGCGTTGTCCGGATCGAAACCCACCATCCGGTATCGAACGATCCCTTCTCTGTCCACAACCAGCGTTACCGGCAGGGATTTTGTCCCGGACCGTACCGCGAAGTTCTGTTCCTTGCTGTCCCAGACGGTCTCGAACGAGCCTTCGTACTTTCTCACGGCGTTCTTAACGACAGACGGGTATTCTTCTTTCGTGATGCCGGGAACGGACTCCAGAGGCGTGTGTATGGCGACCACTTTGACCCCACGACCGGAATTTTCTCGCGCAAGTCGGGCAATCACGGGCAACTCATACATGCAGGGCCCGCACCAGAACGCCCAGAAGTTCAGGACGCTCACGTTGCCTTTAATCTGATCGAGCGACAATGTACCCCCGTCCAATCGCGGCAGCTCAAATCCCGGTAGCGGCTTGCCCAGGAGGTCGTGTTTCTTCTCCGGCTCATCCCCGCGAACTGAAGCTTCGAGTTTTCGGCTGTATGCCTCATAGCCCACGTCGGACCCATGAGCGAGGTTGAAATTTCGCTGCAAGGCCATCCAGAGTTCAGGATCCCTTGGTTTGGCCCTGACGGCCTTCTCGTAGAACTCGATCGCGTCGCCGTGTCTGCCTTGCTGTTCGTAGAGCGAGGCGAGCCCCTGGTACGCCCAGACACGCCGGCCGAAATCGGAGAAGGTGCCGGAATCCGCCAGAGAATCGAGAATGTTGACGGCCTTGATATAAGCCTGCTCGGACGATTCGAATCTGCCCAGGAGTTGGAGGCTGTGGCCTCTGAGACAGTGGTATCGAAAAAGTGCCTCGTTCCGGTAGGGCTCCGGTACATCGGTGGCGTGACTGACTGCCCTGTCGGCGAAAAACAGCGCGGTTTGCGGGTATTTGCCTTCAGAAAATCCATCCAATCCGCTCAGAAAACGACCGATTTGGTCATAGGTGCCTGAATGAGGAAGCAATGCAGCCGCGCTATCCGCGGCCGCGTGGACGTCGATGCTGTCGGATGCTGGAATCCTGGCCATCATCGAATAGAGAAAGGCCTTACCCCGACTCGCGTTGCTGGGATACCGATTCAGGAACTCATTCCACAGTTCGACGCCCACTTTTGGATTCAATGAGGTGACGGCAAAGCTTCGATTCCAGTGATCCCGTTCGTCCCTTGTCGATGTGACCGGCATGCCCGAAGCGCTGTGCAGGAAGCCGCGCCGGGTTACCTTTTTCCGATCTCGATCCAAAATCAGACTTACGGTATAACTTCCCGTCGGAAATCCGGATTTGTCCAGCACAGCCGCATGGTTGCCGGGCGCCTGATATCCGTATTGAGGCGCGGCGTGAACGCCCACATGGATTACCTTCACCTGAACGTGCGATGATTCCGGCACGACATAATTGATGGTGATTGTACTGTCCGTGGACGCGCCGTGGATCGTCAGTGTCGCCTTCGCCGAAAGCGACCCAGGCAGGGACAACGCGAAGAGCGTGAGCCAAATGGATTTCATTTCGGACCTCCTTATGACTGGCCGCCGGGCCGACGATTTCTCCGCGCAAATGTGTTTAGCGCGTTGTTGCGTTACCGACAATCGAGAATACGGGAGATTCTTCGCTGCGCTCAGAATGACATGTTTTGCAATAATCAACGGAAAATGTGGATGTTACACGTTTGCAAGTACTGTCATCCTGAGGAAGCGGTCCGGCCTGCCAGCGAATTATTGGCAGGCCGGGCTGACGAAGGATCTACTGCGGCATCGCTTGATGCTTAGCTACTGGCGCTCAATGCGACGCAACAGGCGGCACGTTTCGATAGGGGCCCTCTGACTTCGTTCAGAATGACGGGTCTGGCGATCGGCTCCGTTGCGAGAGGCCGGGCGCCCACAAGGGACGCCCCTACAATAACCGGAAGGATTCACGGAAAGGTGGAGACGATGACAATGCCGTTTTTAGGGTGGGGCAGACATTCCTGTCTGCCGGTCTTGACTCCACTCTGAATGACCTGGCGGCCGTTCATGCCATCGGGATCCGAACTATGATCCCCCACTCCGCATTATATCTATTAATAATTTAATATATGGAATTGTCGTCGCCGGGTCAATTAAAAAATTAATATTTCATTCGGCGATTCGGCAGTCCGCCCCGCGGCGCCGGTTTTCACGCGGGCCTGCCCTTTTACTTTTCCGCCCTCACGACGGTTTTCCTGGCCGTGGCCGTGGTGGTATGATAATTCCAACCGCGCAGCACCAGATTTTCACTGAACTGATGGATGTCTTCCTTCCGGTCCCTGCCGGAAAACATCCGCGCGATCACTACCTTCCTCGGCGTTTCAGAGCGGTTGGACCGCGAGCCATGAACAATGAAGTAGTCGAAAAACGTAACGTCACCCGGCCGTGCTTCAATCGCCGTCGACCCCTCAAACGGAAACTGTTCGTGGAACGCCGCATTCGTCGCCGTAGAGCCTTCCACCCGGCCGTGTCTGTGGGAGCCGGGATAGACTCTGAGGCAGCCCATTTCTTCCGTGGCCTCGCTGACGTGGATCATACCGGCAATCATGGTGTTCATCCGGGTCGGCAGATAGCTCCAGTCCTGGTGCATGTGGAAGGGTGTTTTTCCGGTTGTCATCCGCTTCTCGAAAAGCGTGGAATGGTTGAGGACGATGTCGGGACCGATGAGCCTTTCGACAACGTCGAGGAACTTTTCCTGAAGCAGGGCCGCCATCCAAAGACCGGAATACTGCTGCACGTTGCGGGTGCTGATGACGCCGTTGCCGTTTGAGGAGCCATTCTTGTCGTCTCTGCCGATTTGACGCACAATTCGATCGAATTCGTCTTCCAGCCGGCCCACTTCATCGGGCGAAAAGACGCCTCTGGCAAGGTAGTAACCGTTTTCCTCGAAAAACGCGCGCATCTTGTCCATTTCCCTCTCCTTCTTACGCCAGGTCCAGAACCACTTCGTGACCGGTCCGTGCGGACGATTCGGTGGCTTCCAGGACCTTGAGTACGTTCAGTCCATGAACCTGGGGTATCGGTGTATCTTCGTCGCCTCGTTCGAGCGACCCGATAAAATCGGTGAACTCGTCCAGCAGGCTGTCGCGGTCCGGAACGGGTTCGCGCCGCCAGGTTCCGTCGCCCGTGTCGGCGATGAACAACCCCGGCGGATCGCCCCCGCCGTACGGCAGTCGGAAACGCGCCATGCCATCCGTGAAAAACCAGTCGCCGCCGTACTCGGTTGCCCCGCGCTCCCACGCGATGCGGCTGACCGTTGCCACCGCGCCGCTCTTCCACCGGATGAAGTACATGCCTGTGTCGTCGCAATCGATTTTCGGATGTTCCGATCTCGGACAGGTGAACTGCCCCTGCTGCGCCGAAACCGTCGCAACGTCGTTCCCGATGATCCAGAGCAGCCGGTCGATCTGGTGGGTGCCGTCCATCTGTCCCATGCCGCCGCCCCGGTCGCGGTCCAGCATCCACGCCGGCCGGTTGTATGGCACGTAAGGCTTGTGCCACATGTCGTACGCCATGATCAACGACCCCAGATCGCCGCGGTCCACGATTCCCTTCATCGCCTTCACGGCCGGGAAATAGCGCTGGGTATGGGCGGTCATGAGCTTGACGCCGTTCTCCCTCGCCGCCTCCAGCATCTCCTCGGCCTGCCACGCCCAGGCCGCGAGCGGTTTCTCCATGTAAACGTGTTTGCCGGCGGCAGCGGCGTCCATCGCCGCCTGGTGATGGAGCCAGTGCGGCAGGGTCCCGATGACGACGTCAACGTCGTCGCGTTCCAGGGTCTCCCGGTAGTCGGAAACGAAATCGACGTCGGGATGCCGGCTCCGCCAGCGCGCCGCGGAGTCTTCCCTCGGCTCCGCGACAACCCTGACATCCGCGCCGGGTGTTTTCTTCACCACGTCGATATAGCTGCCGCCGATGCGGCCGGTGCCCAGCACTGCGACGCCAAGGGGCATTGAGTACCAATCGTTTAAGGATTCCCGCGGATCCTCAGAATTGCCCGCGGCGGAATGCGTATCGAAGTTCACCCGTCAGCAGGCGCCGTTGTTCGGGCGTCACCCGTTCGAGCAGGTCAGCGGGCGGATCGTATCGATTCCACGTCTGCATGAACGGCGGCGTGTATCCGTACACGAGCGAAACCCGCGGCCGCGCGCCCGCGTCCAGCCGGGGACCGGCGTGGATGAGCGTTTCACTCAGGATGAGCACGTCTCCGGCACGGGATTGCAGTTGCCGCGCCAGGGTTTCGTCCATGAATTCGCGCAGCGTTGCCATGGGCATACTCATGCGGTGGCTTCCCGGCACCACCCAGGTCCCCTCCCCCGGGCCGTTGCCGGTCAGGTAAATGAAAGCTTTGCTGAACATACAGTGGTAATGTTCATCTGCGTCGAAACTGCCGACATTCGGGGCAATACCCCGGTGCCACCCTTCGTCCGCGACCTTGCATGAGGGCGTGCCGGTGTCGGCGGGCGACTCATTCGGGTAGTTGATCAGAAATTGATGCTCTTCCAGGCGCACGTAGCCGCCGACGACCTCCTCGATGATCGGGAGCAGCACGGGGTGCATGGCGGTCTCCAGCAGGTACGGATCATACCAGGCGCACCGTGAGAGAACGGTCAGCGTCGCGGTCTTCGGATAGCCGTCGTGCTTGTACGCGCACGCGTCATCGGCGTCCATCCTGTCCGCGAGATCGATCAGACGGCCACATTCTTCCGGGCTGAAAATCCCCTGAAGCAACACGTAGCCGTTGACGTCGAAGAAATACCTTTGCGCCGGACTCAGTCCGGAACTCGTCTTCGAGTCGGTTTCCATCTTACATTACCCCTTTGGCGACTCTACAAATCCTCGCGATAACCCGGCGCAACGATGTATTGACGCCAACAGACTGATTCGGCGAGGTACGATCTATTGTAACAAGAAAAGTGTGATTGCGCCAGATGAAGACCGAACGTAAATTTCGAGTGAGACGCCGGAATCGTGTCGATCTTCGTGTGGATCGGAGATGCCGTTCCCGATTCACGAATTCCGCTACACATTGTAAGGGATTGAATGATGGCCAATGAACGTGAAAACCGGAAAATCCGGGTCGGCGTGGTCGGCGTCGGCCGCGGGCGCTCGTTTGCGCGAGCGGCCGGGGCGACCGGGATGGGGCTTGTCGCAATTTGCGACACATGGGAAGAGCGGCTAATTGCAGAGGGTGAGGCGCTGAACGTTCGGACCTTCGTCGACTACGACGACTTCCTGGGCTGCGACATGGACGCGGTCGTGCTGGCGAACTATTTCCACGAGCACGCCCCGTTTGCCATCAAGGCGTTCAATGCCGGAAAGCACGTGATGAGCGAGACTGCGGCCTGCCACACCCTCGGCGAAGGGGTCGCGCTGGCCAGGGCGGTCGAAAACAGCGGCAGGATTTTCATGTTCGCCGAGAACTACCCCTACATGGTCTTCAACCAGGAGATGAAGCGGCTCTATCTGGAAGGACGCGTGGGCGAGTTCAAATACGGCGAGGGCGAATACGTCCACCCGGACCCGCCCGAAGTGAAACTGGGCCGAAGCTGCGGGCGAAACCACTGGCGCAACTGGACCCCGGCCACCTATTACTGCACGCATTCCATCGCGCCGGTCATGTACATCACCGACACCAGGCCCACCAAAGTGAATGGATTCGTGATCCCCTTCGATTTCGCCGACCCCTCGCAGACGTTGCACGTGAGGCGGTCCGACACTGCCGCGGTGATCATCTGCCGGATGGACAACGACGCGGTGATGAAGTCCCTCCACGGCGGGCTGCGCGGTCACGGCAACTACGTCCGCATCCACGGCAACAGAGGAGTGATGGAAAACTGCCGGCACGGCGACAAACAGCGGCTGCGGGTCTGGCGCGAACCGTGGGAGAAGCGCGAAAACGATCCGGTCGAAACCGTTTACAAACCCGACTTTCCCGTCCACCACGACAAAGCAACCCGCACCGGGCACGGCGGCGGCGACTTCTTCACCTCCTGGCACTTCGCCGAGGCGATCCGCACGGGCGAGCAGCCCTATCTGGATGTGTACAGGGGGATCGACATGAGCATCGCCGGCATCCAGGCGTGGCGTTCGGCGCTGAACGATTCCGCACCTTTGGAAGTGCCCGACTTCCGCGACGAATCGGTGCGCCGGAAATACGAAGACGACGACTGGTCGCCCGACCCCGCCCGCAAAAAGGCCGGACAGCCGCCCTCCAGCATCCTGGGCGACATCGAACCGTCCGACGACGCAAAGGAACTCGCCAAAACGGTCTGGGCGTCAAAGGGATACACCGCGGACTGACGGCGGACCGTTGTCTCGCGCCACCTTAGGCGAGCGAGGTTCGATTGCCACTCGGGCACGCGCCCGCATCTGCAAGATGTGTCAATTTCCGGCTGGGGCGAATTGAGAATCCTGGAGGTTGGCCGCGTTGAGAAGAGGAAAGGATTCGCTGTTGCGTTAAAAAAGCCGGGGCGCTGCAGCGGGCCCGGACGTCGAATCGCAAATCAGGTTTTCAAGTGACTCTAATTTGTCAGGAATCCACCGTGCGCCCCTCTCGACAAGACTTGCATTGCCCGATTTCCTGTTTTCCGTGCGTTTCACCCAGAGGGGAACCCAGCCGGCTTTCAGGTTTTCGAGCGCGCCGTTCCACGTTCCCCCCCGGTTCGGCGTACTGCTGACCACAATTCCAGCCGCGGACAGGCAATAGATGTACCGGTTTCGGCCCATCGCGTTGCCGACATTGAAACCCGCTTCCGGATTGAAAGGGGTTACCAGCACCAGGTCACGTGAAACAAGAAACTTGCGGTACTTCGCAGATGTCGCCGCCCGGATCAGACTGTCCGCCAGAACGCCGACGGCAGTGCCTCCGCTCTCCAGTGCGCTCACCATTGCACTCTGGTCGACCCCGCGGGCTCCGCCCGATACGACCGTATGTCCCTGCCGAGCGGTGGCGGCGCCCAGTCTCTCCGCGAAAGTAAGGTCCGTTCGGCCGGCATTTCGGGAGCCGACGACGGCGATGCCGCCGCGCGGAAGCAGTATCTTGTTTCCGCAGCCGAACAGCACCGGTGGAGATTCCAGCCGAAGCCGGCGTTTCAATTGTACCGGATACTCCGGATCGGATTGAGCAACGACCCACAGACCCGCACGCTGCCATCTCTCGAGCGACAGACCGAACGCCCCACCACGATCCATCAGGCTCTCGAGTCTGGCCAGCGTAATCGAACGATCCATCCAACCCGAGAGCTCGTTCTTCAATTCACCCTTCAACAAGGCCGACGCATCCAGCTTGCGATCCTTCAGCCAGGCCGCGAGGCGGGCCCACTCTCTCGGCGAAAGTGGTTTCGCCGTCGCCCCTTCGGATCTTCCAAACGAAACCGTGAGAAGCATCACCACCTGGGTATGGGAATCCAGATTCATATCAAGCTGCCATTCTTGTCGTCGATAGAGCCAGCGGCCAAACGGGACCGCTGCCGGCCATTCGAAGCAACGCTGCGATGACAGTCAACGTCCATCCGGAGTCGACGACGCAAAAAACTCGCCCTAAAGTTCTGGCGTCAAAGGGATACACGGGAGAGTGAGAGGGATCCTTCGAGATCCTGCAAGACCACAGGTACGAAAGCCGCGCAGAGCAGAAGAAAGGTTGGAGATGCGCCAACAGTGTGTACGATTTCTCGCTCCGACTGCTTGTTTAGTTAGGTTTATAAGGCCTAACCAAGGAAAGCAGGCGGTCTGTACCTCATTCGTATTTTATCGACGAGGCAAAAGGCGCATCTCCAATTCTTGCGTGTCGGGCACTATGCGTATACGGTACCCAACTTCTTCTTTTCTATCATTTTCAGCAGACCGATACCCTTCCAGCGAACAAACCAATGCGTTTTCTCCATCTCGCGTGTGATTTTGCACGCGGTTTCCTTATTGATTGTGCCAATAGCGGAGTTTCTCCGGTTCAATATTGGCCAAACACCCATCAAGAGTTCACCCCGTTTTGTTGCGTCTATATGAGGGCATGCCAACAGGTCGAGAAGAAGGTGTGTGAGTTCGGAATTGAAGGTAAGTTCATCCGCGGCCACAATTCTCTCACAAGCCGACCGGAACACATCATCTATTCGGTCTCGAAGACTACAGTCATCTCCATATATAAACAGTTGCACAATCACATTGAAATAACCTGCGTCCCTGAGGTCGGGCTCCGCGACATCCATGAGCTCGGCTGTAAGCGTTCCATCGTCAGTGAATTCTCTGACGCATGCAAGGATATTTAACAGCTCGATTGGTACAATCCGGTTTCTCTTAATTAGATCTTTCACCGCCGGTGATCTTGCGAACTGATTGGTCCACCTAACTATCGCTTCTCGTGCGATCTCAAAACCCTCAGGATCGTGGTCGACGAAGTGTTGTCCCGTTCGCAAGATTGCATGTGAGAGGTTCTGCGATGATGCAACCGTTGGATGAAGCATAAAGTAATGGAAACCGACTTCCAAAAGAAACAAGACCACTTGCCTATAGTCCAACGTCGCGATAGCAACTCCGTTTGTTTTCCTCGTTTGAAGGTGTGAGTCCGCCAGTTCGGTGATCTGGCGATCCACAGTGCTAATGACGTAGCTCGCGACCGCATCATATCCCGCCTGAGCGGCCTGGCAGGCAGCCTTAACTTCCCGAGTAAAGCTTAGAAAAAGAGAACGCCGTTTCTTGATCCGACTTGGAACGATTAAGCGGGTACCACAATGATCAGTTTCTTTAAATATTTGATTTTCAAGGTTTTGTATACTTACATCCACCCTGTCAATCACGATAGATTTGCGCGTGTAGAAGGGTCTCTCGAGATTCTCAGTCTTTCCTTCGTTAAGGTAGAGCTTATATTCAGATAGGGCATTCCGAATTTCATCCTGAATTATAGATGTTGATTCGCGGGTGTTGGCGAAAACATAGTAGTTGTCTACGTATCGCCGACAGTCAAAGTGGGTCTTTTCAGTAAGTTTAAACTGGTTCAGTCGGTCACGGAGGTTCTGATCGACCTTGGCAAGTATAATCTCGGCAAAGAGGCGACTCGCTTCCGGTCCTATGCAAATTCCGCTGGTCTCGCCGTAGTTAAGGGATCGCATTACAAGGTCGAATTGATTCCCAAATGATCGCGCTCTTGGGCTTTTCTTTGCGGACTCTTTATCCGTTACAGCCCATGTAATCGAGTGGGTATATATACTGTCGAAACATTTGCCTATGTCTAATATAAGCATATGCTTATACTTTTTTTCAAGTTGGATGTAATCTTCCGACGAAAAGAAGCGATACAGTCGGTTATATCGTCGGTAAGTGAAGTAAGTTTCAGGGTTTCTCTCGATATTATCGACAGCGGACGCGTCAATTGAAGCATTCTTTCGGTTGTTTTCACCCCCAATAAACGATCTGCCTATACCTACAGGCTTGCGTATCGAAAATGAGCTCCGTCCGCCAAATTCGCAAATTAGCTGATCGTACTTTTCGTAAAATCTAGCGATTTTTGCCTGCCCGTGCGGATGGATCAGGCTCAGTTTCCTGACACCCTCTTCATCGTGCGCGATCGCATAAATGAACGGGATTGTATAGTTCCGCTTGCAAAGGACCAGAGCACCTATCAGCTCTTTCAATTTATCGGTTTTGGCATCGCATTCCGACAGGTTCTTGTAGAAACCATCATTGCTGAAAATTATCGGCACCTCAATTGGCGCGGTGTCCGTCAATACCGTTCGCCAGACGTCTGAACGGTTAAGTCGTACACGTCTCTTGGATGGGCTAGGCATATTTCCAACATTTGATTAGCTGATTGAGTCTGTCCGGTGGAAAGTGGAAGTGGATTCTATTGACGAACCCACCAGTAAATGTCAGTCTGAGCAACTCCTTCCTTTGAGATTTCGAAAGTACCTGCGCCAACGGACCACAGATTTTCCCTGTATTGGAGAGAAGGACCTTTCTCAAGAACTGATCCAGCTCCGTTAAAGCCGATGAAGGCCAGCTTATCAGTCCGTATGTATGGTACACACCCGCAAATCGGACGCGATCATTTTTCGAGTCGTGAAAACTATAGTTGCAAGTCAGTAGCTTAAGACGATCGTGTAAGTCCTTGAAATCTTGGTCCCTAATGAATTGGAGCAGAGATCGTATCACTCGGGTTTTTCGTTTGTTGATCTTTGATCGAGCGATGTCGATTCTAACCGTTCGGTCGTATGGAATTGAGTTTCCAATCTCGTGGACTTCAAAAGAGAAACCCAAATATTCGAACCTGTGTTCGATCGTTGGATTTGGGCTACGTTTGTTGCGAAATTCAATCAATCTGGTCTTCCGCGCGTTTAATCGTAGACCCATAGGCAGAAGGTTTGCTATTTCCTTACGGAAAGACTTAAAATCACCGTCCGGTTGTGCGACTACAATGATGTCGTCGACGTACCTACAATACAACCGTATCAATGATTTAGTTCTAACTTGACCGTCAAAGTCTTGCATATAGAATTCGCTCAACGCAGCGCTTATTGATAAACCGCGAGGCATACCACTGACACAATTGACAGCACACTGATCGATAAATCTGCCGAGGACAAGCCTCGTGCCGGGCGCTGTGAGCAAACGACATCTCAACAGTTCCTTCAAGTTATCTTGATCGATTGTTTCGTAAAAGCTCTGGATGTCGATTTTCGCTACGCAATACGGAAGCCCCTCTTCAAGAAGTAGCCGAAGGCGTCGAACAATCTCCACCCGGTTGCTCTGTTTCGTGTTCGCTATCGTTCGGAGATTCTCGGCCGCTTTCCGCAACACAAGCTCAGACGGAAGATGAGTCAGACGGTAGACTAACTTTCCTGATACGGAGTTGGTCTGCAATCGAAGATCCGTGAACCCGTTTCTACCAATTTCAGCGGCCTTGTTGATTATGGACGTACGCTTTATCGGATCTGTAAGTGACGGGTATCGGCGGAAGTCGCTTGTGCGTATGTGGCGTTCAAGCGAACTCGCACTGAATGTAGGATCATACATGGTTTAATTCTGGCGGACCGGACCCAAAAGCCGTAATGTGCGAGATACCTTAAGCACTGCGCGGAATCCCAGCGTAATGATGTGTTGTGATCCAATAAAATATCTGAGCCTGTTAGTCCCCAGTACAGAGACACATAACGGCGGAACTAAGGAAATCTATCTAATGTTGTTATCCGGCAAGGCGAACACCATTTCAACGTCACGCGCAATTACGAAATCAGAGACCCGTAGACGAGCCGACCAAATCATCGACAGACAGTGTGCGTGCAGACTATAGAGGGTCAATTAGCTTCGTTGCCAGCTATGCTGGCCAAGGTCGCCGCGGATACATCACAGCCTTTAGCCAAGTACCCAATTCCGGCCTCAGACAACCGCGATGTCAACTCGTCGGAAAACCAGTTCGCCAAGGTTATTGCGAATTTGCACGGGATGTCAAACTCGCAGTCGTAGTAACGCGAAAGAAATGGAACGTCATTCACAGGAACATTCGGTACTTCATCTGTGAGTTCGGCATAGGCCAGAGTCTGAATCATGTGAAGTGTGAGTCGGGTAAACCATGCCATTCTATACGCACCGACGGATAGGCTCTGTGAGCCATCGTGCATCACCAAGTTTACCAAATCATCAGGTTCTGGGAGGTTGTCATTGCCGTGAAAAACATGGTCTCTAAACCCTGCGATCAGCAGGCCGGCCTTACCAAGCAGAGTGACCTCGCTCCCCTTCAATAGCCTCCGGCGGATAGCTGTCTTGTCCGTAGCAAGGGACAGACTGATCTGGTACACCGAAGTCACCAAATCGACGTGTGCGGGTGGAACCGCATTGAGCAATTCAATTCGGGCTTTATTACCCTTGGTTGTCAGTTGGCGGCCAGACAGAGACCGATGTCGGATCAACTCGTATGCATTCCAAACAAAATGAAAACGCACGAGTTCCAGCATGTAATCATCCAAAAGGTCACTTTGCCGATTATCATAAGCTGATGCACTGGAGCAATAGGACCAAGCCTTGTAGAGGTCTGCGGCAGATGCGTCTGTAACGACACGTGAAACAGATGCGGGTGGGAACAAGGAATTTGCCGCCGAATACCACACAGACGATTCCCCCCGCATCACGTCATGGCCTTGGAACAGCTCAAGAAGGAAGCGCATCCGGGCGGACACTGTAGCCAGTGAAACGCGATGTGCAATTTGAATCTCCACTACTCAAACCATGCCGTGATATTGATTGTAAAGCTTCCGCGAGGGAATAGGCAATAACAGGATCCTTTCCGTGCCCTCTGTAAAAATGCTGATCGCAGACGTCGGTCGGGCTCGATCGGTGAAGAATGTTGTAAGTCTTTGAGGATGGCTTACTGTCTTGTCTTTTTACATGTCGCCCGGTATCGTAGTCAATGCGATCTTCGAGGGGCTAACTGAGATGCGGATCCGTGGCACTGTCCGCCGCTCACCCCACACTCACCGCCCCCAACAACACCGCCGGATTCTCGATTTCCTCGTTGAATGCAGCGTTTGCGAGTTTCTGGTCGAATGTCGCCAAACTGGCCTCGCGCCGGGTCGCCGTCTCGAGATAGCTCGCGTCATATACGGTCAGGTTGTGTCTTTGCGCGAGGTCCAGGACCGCGGCCTCGTTGCGTTCCGTGTCCTCGCACAATGAAAACCCGTCGGTCAGTTGAATCAGACATGCATCGAACTGCCGTTGGTTTATCCGGTTGAAGCGCTTAGCGTTGAGCAAGACGTTCCGAATCTCATACCAGAAGATGATCGGCGTGATGCTCTCAGTGGTATCGAGGTGTTCGAGAATCGTGCGCGCAAAGTGACTATAAACTTCGTCAGGCAGTAGTTGGGCCCCCATCACCGACGCGTCGATTACGGTGGCCATCAGCCCCGGCCCTCCTCTTTCCATTGGCGGATTTCGTCTTGCGTGACTGGCCTCATCTCGCGTTGGCGTTCACTTGATTCGTTAAGCGCTTTTTTCCACAACAACGCGCCGAAAGTCCGGTGCTCGTCAGAGAACTCTGACTGGTTTATCCTCGTGTATTTCCAGGCCTTTCCAGTGGCTTCGCTTACCCGCTTGCACCAATCCCTTGCAGCGTCGTCTTTTCGTTCAGTCCCTGGCCACTCACGGCCCTTGGTTTCGACAATCCAACTGACTTCGCCGCCCCCGACTTTCTGGACCACCACCCAATCGGGGAAATAGAAGCCGATTGCCCCACTCTTCTTCAGGTAATCGATCCTAAACGTGGATGCGGAACTCCCCTGTTCTGTGGTACCGAGCGCAGCGAAACGTGTGACGTCTCCAGCGCGGTCCAGGAAAACTGCGAATTCGCGCTCAAAGTGGTTGTACGTAGCCACGAGATTGAAGATAGTCTTCCTTGCCTCCATTAGTGGCAGATTTCTTTTCCAACCAAAGCGTTTCGTCATAGATAGTCGGAAATCCTCTTTTTCAAATGTTACCGCACGCCGCTCAATGGATAGTTCCCCGATCTTGCCCGCGATGTACGTGGCGATACTTTCTTGTAACTCCAATCTCGCTAGATGGGAGCGGACATTATTATCCGTCAGTTCGATCTTGCGTCCAAAACATCGGTTTGAAACATAATTCTGTACGATAGGGTAAATTTCCGCGAAACAGTTGGTAAGGTTAGCGCGGTCAGCGGTCTTGTTGGCGATACTCGCCAAGAGTTCACGGGCTGAATTTGGTTCTACAGCAATGTCCGCCTGATGTACCTCCGTCTCGGTAGTAGCAAATTCCATTCTCAGGCGTATCCGGTATGCTTCGGATAGTTCTTGCCTCTGGTGAATTGCCTCAAGTAAATGAACTTTCAGCGCGGACACCTTCCGAAAATCATGGGTTAGAGTTGGCTTTGTGATCGGTATGGCGATGTCGTAATTCAGCCGTTCAAGCACGGGTTCGATGTAGACTGGCAACGGCGGGTTCTTTTTGGTGGTTACGACTCCTACCCCCTCCACTTCGAGTTGATGACGCAAGACGTTGAGCAGGTTGCGCGTGCCAAGCACTTCGAGTGTCTGGGTCTGGTCGGGGCTTATTTGCGTCATTAGCCGAAGTCCGCGACCGATGGCCTGTTCGGGAAGGATCTCAGCCGTCGCGGTGAATGGGCGTAAACCGAGAACTACCGTCACGTTCCGCACGTTCCATCCCTCGCGCAACATCATCACACTGACGATTACCTTAATTCTGCTCTCGGGCTTATCGATATCCCGCGCCGCTTTACGTGCTTTCTCAATGTCTCCTCTTCGAATTTCCCCAGTGTTGTCAGTGTGGATAACGAGCACTTCGGATTCCTTGAATCCGAATTCCTCCGTTTTGCACAGGTACTCTCCCATTACATCAGCATGGGCGTTTTTCTCAGCCATAACAAAAAGCACTGGCCTCATGTTGAGTTTCCTATAAATCCGCCAGTGTTCCTTCCAACGCTGGACGGCGGCTCTTAACCAATATCCGTATTTCTCCACGACGTTTTTCTTATTGACGCTGTTGGGGTCTTCTGCAGGTTGATCTGGATCATCTTCTTTGCTGACGATGATGGGCGCCTTGACGATCCTATCCTCCACGGCCTGCGCCAATGGATAGTCCACGACTGTCCATGGGAAGTACATCCCGTTCTGGTCCTTGGGTGTGGCAGAAAAGTCGAGCCACATGCTGAGGCCCCGTGGCAACTTATCGTTAATGGATAGAAGCGATTGGCTCCAGGTTAGATCTTCCCTATGGACATGGTGCGCTTCGTCATTTAGTACGACGAGGTCCGGAAGTGACTTTACGCGATCCAACATTGAACGATGACCGGATGCCGCGAGGTCTTGTACGGGTTTCTTGCCCAGCATGAATTCAGCGGCGTTTTGCGGAGTCGGCCTCTTGTAGCGAGATTCGTAGAGTTGATGAATATTGGTGAGAAACAGATTCCCGGAAGGGTCGGGCTCAGCGGCTTCACCACGCAGGATCACCTTTTGAGAGAAAGTGCCATACCATTCCGGAGGTATTAACGGCAGTTCGTGGAATACCTGGTTGTTTGCAAAGTCCTTCTCCAACCGCTGGTAGACAATGACGTTAGGCGCCACGATGAGGAAGTTTGTGGAGAGCTCCGATCCTGGAACTAACTGCTTATGGAAGCGCGACCAAACAACTGCCATCGCCATCGCCCACGTCTTGCCGGAACCCGTGGCCATCTTGAAGGCAAATCGCCGGAGATTATCGGGCGGTAGGTCCTGTTCGCCGACGCCATTCAGTTCCGGAACATATCGGCGAATCCGTCTTATTCCATTCGGTGTTGTTCTAAACTCGAGGTTCATCGATAGGAGGTCTTTTCGCTGAATCGAGCCTTGGGCCTTAATGAGAGCTTGAACATCGAGCTGACCCGCTATTTCCACCAACCAGACCAGTGTTTCTATAGCTTCCCTTTGGCAGAAGTAGTACCGAAATGGAACGTCAAATCCGTCGACAATGTGGTCCTCGTCGAACCAAAATTCGAACAGGCGTCGCGTAACATCCGATGCCCCCTCATATCCCCCATTGCGCCACGCATCAACTGCCTCGCGAACCTTCGGCACCAAAAGAAGATTACTTGGACGCCTTCCCGAACAATCCTCTCGCCATCCGGTTGGCACTTCGTCATCTCTGACGAGGTAGGATGTTGGCCTTTCCCATGGACGCCGGTGTCGGATTTCGGGTAAATCGTCGTCGTATCTGATAACGGCTTTGGCCATTCCTATTCCACCTCAATATCCATCGCTTGGGAAGTGTCGTTACCGAATATATCTATCACTTTGACTAAGATCCTATACTTACCTGGCGATTCATATTTGTGAGAATCGCTTGTCAGCGCGAGCGTTCGATCATTACGGGTCCGATAAGCCACCCATCCCTGCATAAAGGAGTCGTTACGGAAGTCCCAGTCCACCGCCCAATAGTCGATGTAGTCGGACCACTTCGTAACCTTTTCCCGCACTTCGTCAGGGATGAGTTCCGAATTCGGAATAACAAAATCGTCCAGCTTCACCCCAATTGTCTGCTTTGTCGGCTTAACGATGACTGCATTTAGATATGCGAGCTCGAAGAAGCGCACATCGTTCCTGTCCACAGCCTGCTGTTCCATCACTTCCCGAGGAATCTGCAGGAGAATAAGCTTTACGCCTCTTGCTCTAGCAACGTTGTGCATCAACCCTCCGCTACGCACGCTGTTCTGCCCCGCAAGACCCATCTCCCACTCCCAGCCGAGTACATGAAGTTCCCCCTGCCTTAATCGGATGCACTCGTCAAGTCCGTGTTGTATCTCGTCGATGGTAACGGGCGCCTCGACGGCGCCTATATGCACTAGGGCCTTTCCTTTCTTCCCGTGCAGATGTACCGATCCCGAAATCGGCTGAGCGCCGTAAAGCTTAAGGATGAAAGCCAAATATTCATACAATGCACGCTCACTTATCACCCTATTCGACTTTTCGCCAAAGGTCATACCTTGCCAGTACTGGCGTTCGTATTTACCCAGATTCAGAACCTCAAAAGGCTGGCAATTCTGTATACCCTGTAGCCGCTTTCGTGTGACATGCATAGCCCAGCGACCGAGATCACATCCGATCCATCGTCGGCCGAGTTTTTCGGCGATGGCTAGTGTTGTACCGGAACCGCAAAAAAAGTCTGCGACAATGTCGTTAGGTCGACTGATCCATTCAACAATCCGAGTTAACAGCTGCTCGTGTTTTTGAGTCGCGTAGTCCTTGAGATTCTCATATGTCTTTATGTCATCCCAAACTGTGTCTCCGACTTTATCGTTACGAGGTGGAAACCAATTTTCTACAGTTCCAGTTGAAGATTTCCGGATAAATTCCAGCGTGCGACCCGTATCCCGCCAATATTCGACCAATGACCGATCGCGCCTATCTCTTAGGAACTGGTTGTAGTTTTCTACTGCGCGTAGCGCTCTCTTTTTTTGCCATTTCCACTGTCCATGGGTCGGTGTCTCCGAAAGCAATTTATACCTCATACTAGGCCGGTTAGCACCGCTCCAGAATCGATGCCAATATCCGTCGGGTGTCGGGCTTTCGTAAGGAACCAACAGGTTTGGGACCCTTGTACTAGATTGTGCAGAGTACCAAAGCAACACATCATGACCTTGTGGTAACGACGAAATGACATTGAACTGTCTTTGTAGATTTTTCGTTATGGGTCTGTGAAGCACTATTTCATTTCTGAAATTGTCGGCTCCGAAAATTTCATCTAACATCAGCCTTAGGTATGGGCTTACATTTGGCGCCACGTGAACAAACAGGTGGCTCGCCGGTGACATTAAGGATTTTATCAGTTTCAAACGCTCGTTCATCATCGCCATGTAGCTGATTAGTCCCTGTCCCCATGTATCGCGGTAAGCTTTATCCTCGACAACTGATGCCGCCTTCTCAACTCTGAGATCTTCGTCACCAACCTTTGTCGAGAATGAGAAATCCGCCCCAGTTGCAAACGGCGGATCGATGTAAATCAGATCGACCTTTCCCGAAAACCTCGCAAGTAGCGAACCCATCACCAGCAGGTTATCGCCCCAGATGAGCTTGTTTTTCCAGCCATCTTCAAACGTGTCCCCCTCCTTACCGTCGTAAATGTCAAAAAGGGAACTCTGAACCCCTTCCTTTTTTGCTTCGCGTGTGGCGCGGCTTTCGTTGACAGTCTCGATCACCTGGAAGGGTAGATTGACTCGCGGAACTTCCCTTAGAGTTCCATCTTCGTTGTACTTGCCGGGCCAGACTAACTCAGTCCTCGCAATGTCATTCTTTGCCATAATGGTGTTCCTCTTATGCACCAAAGAGAAGAGACCGATTGTTTGGGAATCTATTCCGTCCCGTATCAATTGGCCACTTCTGATCTTTCGATTACGCCTTCCGAATGGCACAGCATCCGCAGGTCGCACTCCTGGCAGATTTTCGCCTCGGGTGGCGTTTCGACCGCGAACTGTCCTGTCTGAATTCGATGAACCGTCTCGTCGAAGTGCCGTCCCGCCTTTTCCACGGATTCCGGTCGGTACGGCAGGACCATCAACGCTTGTTCCTTCTGTTCCTCAGCGGTCCAATAAAGGAGCAGACGGTCAACGTGTTTTCCGTGTCGCTGCTCCAGAATGTGCGCATACGTACAGAGTTGCCGTTTGTACGCCGAGATAAGCTCGGTGGAGTTCGTCGGACGTGGGGACGTCTTGAAATCAAGCAGTTCCAGCTTTCCGTCGCCGCCGAGCAACAGGTCCACTTTTCCGGTCAGGATGTATCCGTCCTTCTCGAGCGAGACGTCCACCTCAGTCTCAACGATCCGGTTCATTGCCTCCTGATTCTGTTGAAAATAGTTGATTACCTGGGTGAATGCCAGTTCTTTTGCTTTTTCGCCGATCGGACGCCTGCCGGAATGGTGCAGAAACCGGAACGTCCGCTCAAACAACACCTGTATGTGTTCCTCGTTCAGCGTATCAAGCTGCCCGTCGAGCGCGAATCTGTGGATGTCCTCAATTGTCTGATGGACGAGCAGTCCGAAGTACATCTCGGCGGAACGTGAGGGGGTAAAGTCGTATTCGCGGAAGAATTGGTATTGACGAGGGCAGGTTTCGTAAACCTTCAGGTCGCCGGTGAAGCTGTAGGTCTTTTTCACCGGCATCCGCTCCTGAGGTTCGAAGGACTGAGCGGCCAGCGTTTCCCTCCGGACGTACGGCCATTGCGGGAGCCCCTGCCAGATTGACGCGAAGTAACCCTTCGGCTGATCGTGGGCTGTAAGTACGAGCAACTTCTGCGGCCTCGAAAATGCCACGTAATGCAATCGCATCCGATCGAAGAGGGTGATCCGTTCCTCGGGCTCGAAGGGCGGGCGGTGATAGAATTGCCCGAGATGGCGGTCGATTTGCTTTGGGCTGCTAAGAGATACGGTAAGCGACCCAACCACGACCACGGGAAACTCCAGCCCCTTCGCCTGATGGATGGTCATGACCTGAACGTGGCCCCTTGGGAACGGCCGGTCCGGATCCTCGTATTCGTTGATGCCGCCGGCGTATAGGAACCGTAAGAAGCTGCTGAAAAAGTGAAAGCGGATATACTCGCGATTCCTGTGCGTAATCACCGAGTAGTGGTAGTAGGTTTGAAAGACATTCAGCAGCTCAGAAAAAATGGCCAGGTTGCGGGCGATGTTTTCGTCGCGAACGGCACTCCTGAACGGTTCAAACGCGAGCAATCGGTAGAAATAATCAGCGGGACGCAGGTCGAGCGTCTCTCCCTCCTGAAGTGCGGCCATTTCATCTGTCCATCGTCTGAGGGCTGCGGACAGCGGGTGCGGAGGAGCGCAGTTTTCACTGAGCTCGACAATGGCCTCGTCCACATACGTAGCGAGTTGCTTTACCACACCGGCGATTTCCCCACGCTGATCCCCATACCAACCGAACAGGACGGCATAACAGGCGACAAGATCGCGAATCACCGGAATTTCGAAAAAGGCGCGTGCCCTTGGACAGAACGCCGGGATTCCCTTGCGCTCGAGCGCATCCGTATAGGGTCCACTGTGTTCTACGCGTACGCTATGTAGCAATAAGGCAACTTGACTGTAGTCTGAAATAATGCCGTTCACTTTCAGGAAATCGACCATGTCAGCAAATCGGTCGGCTTCATCAGTACTGTCGCTGCCCCATATGCTGATAACGGAAGGGTAATCCGGGTGCGTCCCTTCAGCGTCTGCGACGATCGTCTTGTCGTGACGGTACGATCCCCCATCCCGGTTGGACCAATCGCTTGAGGCCATCCAGCGGTCGTAGCGTTCCACAATCGCACTGTGGGACCGGTAATTGGTTGTCAGCCGTGCGATCCGGCAATCCCCGACGTTGTCCGCGAACTCCAGGATGTTGCGTACGGTCGCGCCCCTGAAGCGATAGATGCTCTGGTCCTCGTCTCCAACGACGCACAGATTTTTCTCGGTTCCCGCCAACTTGAGGAGAAGCTGTTCCTGGATGTAATTCGTGTCCTGGTATTCGTCTACCAGAAGATACCGCACGTCCGGAGCCACAGCTTCCGCTTGTGGGTCTTGCTCTAACAGCCCGTAAACATGCCTTTGCAGGTGGGCGAAATCGACCCGGTTGCCCGCCGATAGGGCCCGCACATAACGTTGATAGGCGGAACCGATCGCCGCGACGAACGAGTCGTCGGATGCTGCAAGTCGGCAAGGATCGACCAGTTCTTCCGTGATCTTGTCAAAAAAGCCGCGTGCGCCCTGAATCGCCGTCCAGCGCGTCGTCCAACGCGTGAGGAACTTGCCGTCTTCGGAAGGACCGATAATCTCGTCAAAGTGTTCAAATATGAACAGCAGTTGTGTCAACTCGTCCAGCGTTTCGTAGTTGTGTCCGAGCGCCGTGCGGTGCCGGTGTTGGGAAAGCACGCGGTCGCAGAATCCGTGGATGGTGGAAACTGTGAGCTCAGAAAGGTCTACGTCGAATCGAACCGTGCGAGCGGCTGCCGCCAGCCGGTCCCGCATTTCAAAGGCGGCCTTTTCGGTGAAGGTGCACAACACGATCTCCTTCGGCTCAGCCTTTCCCAACATCAATAGATTCAATGCCCGCAGGACGATGCTGAACGTCTTGCCGGAGCCCGGTCCCGCAATCACGAGCAACGGGCCGTCCAGATGGCCAACGACTTCCCGCTGACTGTGCGTGAGTTCCGGATAGTGCCTCAGTATGGCCGGCGTAATATTCACAGAAGTCCTGCATTCCTGAAGCTGAAGGTCTCCGAGGCGGAAACGATCAGATGGTCGACGACCCGAAGGCTGATGGTTTCAGCTGCGAGTGAAATTGCGCGTGTTACCAATTTGTCGTGCTCGCTCGGCTCAAGGTTCCCGTTCGGATGGTTGTGCGCGAGCACCACCGCCGCTGCCTCGCGCCGGAGCGCCGCCTCAACGACGCGGCGCGGATATACCGCCGCCCTGTCAATCGTGCCTTGCTGGAGCGTTTCAACGCCGTCGCGAAGCAACCGATGCGCCGTGTCGAGGTACGCGACGGCGAACACTTCGTGTTTCAAGTGGCCGATCTCCATCCGCCAGAAGTCGCTCAATTTTTCGGGTTCATTGAGAACCTGCGTTTCCTCGGAAGTCTCAAGCAGGTAGCGTGTTGCGGCTTCGCGGATCACCTTCAGCGAGACCGCGGCAACCTCGCCGATGCCCTTTACAGACTGTAACTCGGCCGGCGGGGCATCGAGGATGCCGCGCAAGCTGCCGAAGCGCTTGAGCAGCGCCTTTGCCTGCTGCTTCACGTCGGAACGAGGAATCGCCAGCGTCAACAACAACTCAACGCACTCATGCTCGGCGAATCCGGAAAAACCGGACTTGAGAAAACGTTCGCGAAGGCGCTTCCGGTGGCCATGGTAATGTGGGTCTATCGTCGCCATATTCCTGTGTGTTGTATCGGTTCAGTTGTTCACGCCGGGCGAACTCTCAGAGAATTTGTAGACGTCACGGGATCTTCGTCGGTGGCGCCAACTATAAAATACAACAGGAGTTTTATACAGGCATCCACCTGGTCGATCGATAGATCCTACTTCCATTAATTTCCTCCGATAACTCCAACTCCCACATACTACTTCCATTGTCTCCATACTTGATCGATTTGTGCAATCTTCGGTATACTTCCTCCGTAACTCGGGACGGGTAGTCTGGTGCAAGTGAACAGAGTTTCGATGCATGGTTTGCCGCGGGTCCGATCCAGACCAGATCGTTTGATCCTCGGCTTCCTGTTCGTGCGACAAACAGATCGCTAGTATCTATCCCCACGACCTGTCTGATCCGATAGTCCACATTTGGATAATACTTGTCCAATAGGGGATTGATGATCTTGCAGACCGTGTAGTTTATCTTCAATGCCGAACGAGCGGCGGACGTATTTTTCGAGTCGCCAATATATACAGCCATTACACGATCCCCGTCATAGGAAGTTATAACACCGCTCTCCGAACGTATCACCTTAGCAGCACAACCAAGGTATGCCTTATATATTACAGCCGCGAATTCTGGCTTATAGGCATCTACAAGGTGGGTAGAATCATCGAGATCCGCATAGAGTACCGTACCTTCTAACTTTACGGCGTGATTACCCATCCCCAAATCTTCAGATTCCGGTACCTCATTCCCGTCACGGACAGACCATACGTCCTTAAACGACTTCTCGACAGCTTCGGAATAATCCTCATGTAATCCCATTTGAACAACCCTCACTTTACGGAATTTTACTTTACACCAGCTTTGTTAATTGCACGGCGAAGGCTATCGCATACTGGTCCCAGCAATCCAGGGAGATCATCGGAATTCCCAGTTTTGTAATCCAAGGGAATGAGACCCAGTAAATCTGCCGGGACCTTTACTTTGCGTCCACGAGGAACAATCATGAAGGTTCGACGATGTGACAATGCACCCATGAATAGTCCCAACTCAAAGATCACATTGTCGCGCGGGGCGTCAGTTCTCTCGCTACGGCTGATCACTTGATCGTCAGGTCCAAGAATCAATGCCGCGAAGTCGGCTTCCTGAACCTGTTTTTCAAGTTCGGCAATCGGAAACCGAGAAGCCCCGAATACGCTGTCGGTCCATAGTCGTATGATAAGATCATCGTGATCCAAATTGGATTGGATCGTCTGTGCGATAGGTAATGACTCAACTGAAGATCCCAAAAACAACACAGGGCGCGGATTCTTGGAAACAACCAGCTTGTTTCTTTCCCTCAGCCGCTCACCAATCTCCATGGCAATCAGCTGCCAGACCCTCGGGTATCTATCTGCCAATGGGCGAAAGGATGCCTCCGAGACTTTGGCGACAACCGTTCGTTCAATTGCGATGATAGATGCCGAACGCCTGGCTGACGGGTCAATTAATGCCATTTCACCTACATGCTGTCCCGATGCCCTTATCGCTACCTCACGTCCGCCAACGACAACTGAAAGTCTCCCTGCCAGGATAAGATAAATGTCATCATCTGCTTCATCCTGACGGATTAACTCGTCACCGGGTTCAAACTGAACAATCTCTGCCTGGTCAGCCAATTCCTTTGATAAGGCTTCGTTGTCATGGATGATAACCTGTTTACGTAACGCCGAAATCAGTCGATGACGACCCTGGCATCCACGAAATCTGTTAATCATTCCTATCCCTTATCGAATTCCGAAAAATTCAACGACTCTGATTGCGGGCCAGATTTGTCAAAAATAACGGAGTTTAGACCTATTACGGTGAGCATTTTATAGATTACATCACCTGCCTATGACCTCCGCGCACGTACTGCCGGGTTTTCAGGGTCTTCCACCCATTCCGCCGGGTTGTCAACGATATACTGACGAATGCGATTCAGGTCCACGTCATTACGTATGACGTGTTCAAAGTAATTCCGCTGCCAGAATGGTCTGCCAACGGTGTCGCGAAAGGCGTTGATCCGTCTGGCCGAAAAGGTCTTGAAAGCCCTCACAATTTCGGGTAAACCATGTCGAGGCGCATTCTTGGATGTAGGGGCAGGTTTCAAACCTGCCCCTACCCGCGGGACGTGTACAAGTGCGTGCGCCAGGATCAGGATGGCGTGCAGGTGGTTGGGCATCAATATCCAGACGTCCATCTTCACGTGCGGATAATGGCGCGGCAACCCTTCCCAGACAGCCTGCGTTAGTCGACCAATTTCGCTGTAGCGCATTGTGCCATTTATTACGTCACCAAACTCATACACACGATTCCGGGTGCAAATGGTGACAAAATACCCTCCAGGACGGCCGTAATCAAAACCCTTCAGGCGTATATTCCGACGACGGGACCCAGACAGATTGCCGGTGTGCATCGATGGACCAACGATTGGGCGCTCAATACCTTTCATAGACGGTCATGCTTTCAGGTGGGTTCGCATGTCTTTCAGCGAGGAGCATTCGTGAACGCGCGGGCAGGTTTGAAACCTGCCCCTACGAATGGGATTGAGATGCGTCTTATTACGGGGAAAATTTTATAGTTTACATCATCCTTCTCAGGTGTAGCCGGGCATTGACGTCAACCCATTGTCGCAACCGCTAATAAAGCGCTACTTCCAGGTCCCACTCGTACGGTTCGCCGCCCTCTAATCGTGTCATCTACTTAACGCTCCCCGTAATAAGCACCTTACAGAGACTTTTACGCTAAATAGCCTTGACGATTGGGTGCACGTCACGGAAAGATTATTAATGGAAACGAGTGAAACCAAGAGCAGCTCCAAATTCAATCAGGAAGCGGGTAATGATCGTAGCTGATAGGCAGGCCGAATTTCCCTTTCAGCTCAGACAAATACTCCTCTGCCTCATCATCCATCGGATTTGGACCGACAACGACCAGATGTTTAACAACAGGACCACCGCCAATCCAAAACGCATATTCGAGCAATTGTCCGATGGCTTCTCGGATGCAAATACGCGGGACGTGTGAGGTCTTGATTTCGTAGAAACTGTAGGTGATGTCTTCGTATTTGACGACGACGTCGATGGGTAGACCATTACCACTGGGATTCTCTGTTCCTACGTTGTCTTTACCATATTTCGAAGCCAGCTTGCCATACAGTGCGAATTGCATGTCGTTGTGCCGCAGCCGGATGTTTGAGATGCCTGGATGTAATTTTGCGATAGTTCGGCGCGACTTTATTGTACAGCCGGGCTTGAAAGAGAATCCGACTGTCCCCCGCCGTTGACGCCTGAGAGAAGACGAACTATGGCCTTCAACATGCTCATAAAGCGGGAGAAGTTCGTCGAAGGTTTTCAGCACTCCATGTGGATTCCAATTGTCAGGAGTACTGATTCGTCCCAGAAATATGAATAGGTCAGGCTCATAGAGATTCATCCTAATTGGACCGGCTCTAAATTCCTTAGATCTCTCACCATTGGCCCAATGCCACATTTTCATCGTTGGATATTCATCTGGGTTCCACCCAAGGTAATCGTTGAATCGTTCGATCTTTGGATCCAGGAATCCATGTAGGTCATCAACAGAATAGGATGAACTCGGCTCAAAAGAAAACGCAACCCCGTATCGGATTCGGTTATCTTCTATGCCCAAATTGAACTGAAGTTCTTTGCGTCCTCCCCAATGAAATGCATAACCGTCGCTATCCTTGGGAATTACCCAGCGCATACCATTGCGATTGCCCGATCTTCCCCGAATTATCCAGCGAAGCTGTTGAAGGTTTCCAACCCGATAATCTTCTGCCAAGCTGTTCAGTTCGGTCACGATACTGCGTAAGTCTAATTCCACCTTAGTCTCCTCGAACTCTCGATCTAAGTCGACGACGTTTCTTCTTACATTAGCCGGTATACGTGATCCGCCAGTTGTATCTTGAAGTGAGATCAGTATTCGGAGCGCTGCGGTCCTGATGCAGCGCCCGCATTTCCCGACAACGCCGGCGAATTGTCAATCTTGTGGATCAGTGCGATCCTCGGGCGGCTTGAAAAGGGAAATCCGGTTGCCAGCGATGTCGTTGAAGATCGCGAGCGAGCCGAAGCCGCCGGGAATCTCGTTTGGTTGCATCAGGGCCGTTGCGCCAAGACTCACCGCCTTGTCAAGATATGCCTGCAAATCGTCGACCATTACAGCAACCGAAGGGGCGTTGGGCGGCATATTATCCATGTGCTGGAACATGCCGCCGCCGATGCCCTCCGGCTCTTGCTCCACGAGGCGGTAGTTCATCTCTTCCATGAGCGTGGTCTTCCAGCCGAACATCTCAGTGTAGAAGTCGTTAAGCGCTTCCGCGTCTTTTCCCCCGACCTCGAAATGCACAACGGGTGGGGCATTGCCCTTCGGTGGCATCTCGCCGTCCCATTCGGCGGGCAGGGAGTACAGTCCAATGGTGTTGTGGGCGGGGTCTGTAAACATGGCAATGGAACCCATTCCGGGCGCAATCTCCATCGGCGGCATCACGGTGGCTCCACCCAATCCGGAAAGCTTGTCCAGGGCTGCCTGGAGGTCCTCAACCTGGATGTAGAACGTCACATAGTTGCTGGCAGGCATGTCCTCGGTGGTTTCCATGATACCGCCGCCGATGCCGCCTTCGTTGGTCTGCACCAGACCGTAGTTGCCCATCTCCTCGCCCTGCGTCTGCACGTTCCATCCGAAGAGATCCCGGTAGAACTGCCGCAAGGCGGGGCCATCGGGGCCTGCGATTTGAAAGTGAACGACCGGATTTCCCATTGTTCCTCCTGACGGTTGTGGATGTTGTATGTTTTCATAGAGGCTCTCGATAAGACTCTTTTAGTGCGACTTCAACGCAAAACGCGCTCATGTTTCTTTATGCTCCCGGCTATCGAAAGGCATTGAAGTCCCCCCTCCGCATCAGCCGTCGCCTGACGGCTCGGCTTCTGCCTGTCTGCCGTTCCAACGGGACAGGCAGGCGCAGGCAGGCGACTCCCCTCAAGGGGGGAGTGATAAAACCGTCAATCCTGCTCGCGCTTCTACCTTCACCTGTTTCGTTGCGGATGAGCCCAGCGAAGCCGCGCCAGGGCAGATAGAGTGAAACGCCACCCCCACCCTCACATCGGTCCGATGCGATTGGGGCTTCTGTCCGTGGCGATGGCGGCGGGCACGAAGCTGGCTGGCCCGGTTCCGAACCTTTCGATAGGTGTCAGAACCTGCCTATGACCTCCCCGCACGTACTGCCGGGTTTTCAGGGTCTTCCATCCATTGCGCCGGGTTGTCAAAGATGTACTGACGAATGTGATTCAGGTCCACGTCATTACGTATGACGTGTTCAAAGTAATTCCGTTGCCAGAATGGTCTGCCAACGGTGTCGCGAAAGGCGTTGATCCGTCTGGCCGAAAAGGTCTTGAAAGCCCTCACAATTTCGGGTAAACCATGTCGAGGCGCATTCTTGGATGTAGGGGCAGGTTTCAAACCTGCCCCTACCCGCGGGACGTGTACAAGTGCGTGCGCCAGGATCAGGATGGCGTGCAGGGGGTTGGGCATCAATATCCGGAGGTCTATCTTCACGTGCGGATAATGGCGCGGCAACCCTTCCCAGACATCCTGCGTTAGTCGACCAATTTCGCTGTAGCGCATTGTGCCATTTATTACGTCACCAAACTCACACACACGATTCCGGGTGCAAATTGTGACAAAATAGGCTCCAGGACGGCTGTAATCAAAACCCTTCAGGCGTACATTCCTACGGCGGGACGCAGACAGATTGCCGGTGTGCATCGATGGACCAACGATTGGGCGCTCAATACCTTTCATAGACGGTCATGCTTTCAGGTGGGTTCGCATGTCTTTCAGCGAGGAGCATTCGTGAATGCGCGGGCAGGTTTGAAACCTGCCCCTACGAATTTGGGTTTGAGATGCGTCTTATTGCGGGGAGAATTTTATAGTTTACATCATCCTACTCTGGCGTAGCCGGGCATTGACGTCAACCAATTGTCGCACCCGCTAATAAAGCGCTACTTCCAGGTCCCACTCGTACGGTTCGCCGCCCTCTAATCGTGTCATCTATTTAACGCTCCCCGTAATAAGGACCTTACAGAGACTTTTACGCTAAATGCATTAATGTTCATTCAATCTGCTTGCTCACAGTAGGGCGTTTAAATCCCCCCTCCGCATCAGCCGTCGCCTGCCCTTCGACCCTACGACAGGCTCAGGGACCGCAAGCTCAGGGAACCGGCTTGGCTTCTGCCTGCCTGCCGCGCTCCGCTTGGCGCAGGCAGGCGACTCCCCCCTCAAGGGGGGATTGATTGAACCGTTGAGTGCGCGTATTCACTCGTGCCTATTCGTGCGCATCTGAGCAAAGCCATGCCGGGCTAAGTTAATCTTGATTCGTGGTTCTCAGGGAACGTGAATTCGAAAAAACGCACGTGAATAAAGGCAATTTAACGTCGGATTTTCAGGAACCTTCAGTTCACTGGACGCGAACCGAGAATACATGCCTTTGGACGACCTCTACACGCCGTTTCGAAGCCATGCCCTTTGTGTCTTTTGTGCTTTTTGTGGCTGATTTTTCGGTTGTCTTTTTTCGAATTGAGGGTGAGAGTCGGAGAAACGCCATCCCCCTCCCTCACATCGGTCCGATGCGATCGGGACCTCGGTCCATGGCGAGCATGGAGGCGTCGAAGCTGCGTTGCATCAGGTCGAGTTTGACGTGGGCGTGATCGGGGTTGTCCCAGAGATTGTCAAACTCACCGGGATCCTCCTCGAGGTCATACAGTTCGCCCAAGGCGTGCCCGTGGTAGACGACGATCTTGAACCGGCGGTCGCGGTACATCGTGGCGAGGGTCCCGTCGGCCTGGTCCAGCGCATCGTAGAATTCACATCGGACGTATTCACGATGTTCGTCGGCCGGTTTCTCGCCGCTGAGCATCGGCGCCAGTGAACGTGCCTGTATCCGCTCAGGAACGGGTAACCCCGCCAGTTCCAACAGCAGCGGGGCGACGTCGCGCAGTTCCACGAGCGCGTCGCTTCGCCGGCCGGACGTCACGTGTCCGGGCCACGAGAAGATCAGCGGCACCCTTACCAGCCCTTCGTAGAAGCGGCATCCCTTCTGAATCAGCCCGTGGTCTCCCAGCATCTCGCCGTGATCGCTGGTGAAGATCACGAGTGTATTGTCACGTTGTCCGGTAGCTTGCAGAGCGGCCATGATCCGGCCGACCTGATCGTCGATCAGCTTGATCATGGCATAATACGCGGCGATCAGCGTTTTCGCATCCCGTTTGCCGACGGTTTCCGGCTCCACCAGTCCGCGGGTCTGCGTCCAGGGGATCACCGGGCTCCTGATGTCCAGGTCGCGCGGATGCCGGCCTTTGGACTGGAAGTCGATGGATTCGAGTGCCTTCTGTTGTGCCAGATCGCTTTCCCGAAACAACGGTCCGCCCACCTGTTCCGGATCGAACAGGTCGCGGTACGTCCCGGGCGGATTGAACGGCGGATGCGGGTCGTAGATGTTCACGGAAGCCAGCCAGGGGCCTTCACGCGCTTCGCTCAGGAAGTCGATGGTCTTTTCCGCGCACCACGTGGTCTGGTGCAGCTCGGCCGGCACGCCGTCCAAGCTCTTCGTCAGTTCGCCCAGCACCTCCCCCTTCGACCGAACCCAGTCGGCGTAGTCGTGTCCGGTTTCCCAGTCGTCCCTGGGCGCGTGGCTGTATTGCCAGTACCGGTACCCGTCGTCTACCCGCGCTTCCACGCGACCGAACGCGCTGGACAGGTGCAACTTGCCGATCAGGCCGCAATCGTAGCCGCTGTCGGCAAGCAACTTCGTGACGAGGGGAGGCGCATCCGGAAAATGTGAATTGCCATTGCCGTTCACGTGGACGGCGCTCGCATATTGGCCGGTCAGGAAACTCGCGCGGCTGGGCGTGCAGATCGGGCTCTGGCAGTACGCGTGCGTAAACGCGAATCCCTCCGCGACAAGCCGGTCTATATTGGGCGTGTCGACGTGGGGATTCCCCAGCGCGCCGATGGTATCGTACCGCTGCTGGTCCGTACAGATCCACAGGATATTCGGTCTGGATCCCTTCATGGATGCCCCGCTGGCAAATAAAAGCGTTTCATCATGCGTTTCCCCTCTCAACAAGCCTTACGCCTTCCTTCATCCAATCGCTGACGCAGGTGACGTCGTTGACGGCGCGCATCGCGATATTTCGTGACGCGTGACTCAAGTCCAGCCTGCGGATGACGATCTCGTCAGAAAACATCCCTGCTTCCGCCAACACGTTGCCGTCCGGATGGATGATCTTCGACTCGCCATGCGAAGACCCGGCACGGTCGATATCCGTCGGATCGGCCGGCGCATTGGCCATCACCACGTAGATGCCGTTTTCCGTTGCGCGGCTGATGGGCATGGCCCGGTACGCCGATAATTTGTGCTCCAGCGTGACCGAACTCTCGCAGCTGCAGAAGAAGCAGACCTGCGCGCCTGCCGCCGCGGGCAGCCGTACGAGTTCGGGATAGCGAACGTCGTGACAGATCAGGAAACAACACGGAACGCCGCACAGACTGTAGATTGGGAGGTGTTGAGAAGGCTCGAACCAGCGCTCGCCCGCAAGATGGATCTTCCCGTAACGTCCCCGCACGGCGCCGTCTCTGTCCACAACGAGCAGGCTGTTGAAGCGTTTCCCGCCATCCAGATGGGTTGAGCCGACGATTGCCGCGATGTTCCTTTCACGGCAGGCGCGGATGATCTTCCTCTCGGCGTTTTCGATTCGGGTCTGATTCCGGTCCGTCCAGAAATCCGGTCGGTCGCAGTAGCCGAACAGGACGCCTTCCTGGAACGCGGCCACGTCCACGTTCTTCCGGGCGCAGGCAGTCAGCCGTTCGACGACCCCGATCGCGTTTTTCTCAACCTCTTCGCCGGCGTGCATCTGGACCGCGGCGACGCGCAGCCACTTCCGGGACATATTTCGGCCTCCTGGACGATAGTATATTACGCGGCATTCGCAATATAACGCGCGAGAATGAACGATGCGAGAAACAAGGAATGAGGGCCGGGAGTGCCCGATGGCTCAGGCGCGGTCCGCGGATGTTGTCGGCGTCTGATAGAAGGCCATGCTGGCGTAGCTGACCAGCGAACCGGTATCCTCCTGGCGGTTCTGCCCGTAGCTGAGCAGGTCGCCCCGGCATGCGGCGCCCGGCAGGAGCGCGTGGAGCGAGAACAGGCCGGCGACAGCGTCCACGTTCCGGCCGTTCCCGTCGGCATGCAAACAGCGGCGCAAGCCTGCCGCATCGAATCGTAGCGCGTATCCGAGCAGGTCACGATCGGCCTCTTCGCAGGCGGCGGCCGCCGCATCGTCGACGCGGTCGGGGTGGCCGAATTTGGGACCGACATGCGCCAGGTCCACGCTGAGCACGTAGAGTGTGCGCTTACCGCTGGCGGACACGGCTTCTCGTAGCGCATCGAGTTCGGTCGAAACTTCGGGGGCCTGCAACGGGTCCCGCCCTTCGCACAGGTCGTGATCGAGGCTGCCGAGCAGGACGGGCACCGCCTCGTACGGCGGCAGGTCCTCCCGCGCGTGGATGTACTGAAGAAACAGCAGCGCGAACTCCACCGAGTGTTCGGTGCGGTGCAGCCACTGTTGCTGCGTGACGTCGCGCCCGGCACGCCGCGACCAATCATCGATGATCCGGCCGTTCGACGCCACCCGTCCGAACGGGGTCTCATAGTGTTTGCCGGTCGCGATCGCGAAGCGCTTACCGGGTTCCGTGCCGCCGTTGTGGGCCACGCCGAGAATGACGTAGAGGTCGAACGGCCGGGACGCGTCGGCGGCATCGGACAGCGCCGTGAAGGCCGGCGGGTAGGTCTTCCCGCCGGCGCGCAGGTCGATGTGCGGGCACATGATGGCGGCAAGTCCCGTCGTTTGGTCTCCGTTCGCGGTTCCGTCCTGCGCCTCTTCGGAAGACGCCGCGGCGAAGAAGCCGTCGAGCATTCTCGCCAGTTCCCCGGGATCGGACGGATAGGCGGCGCCCGCGTGCCAGGCCGGCCGCACGTCCGCATTCTCGAATGCCTCGCGTACCTGTGAAATCCGCGCCGAAGCCACGTGATCATCCAGGTAGCAGCACTCACTCAATTTGCCCAGGACGTGACGCACCTCGCCAACCCCCACCTCTCCGCCCGGAAGCGCTTTTCGCAGGGAATCGAGAATCTCATCGACGGTGCGACGGCCATTCAGTTGCGATAAAATGAAGACCCCTGCAGGTCCGACCAGCAGGGGCTGCGGCGCGATCTCCAGCGGATCGCGCACGTAGAACATACGGCTGCCATCATGGTCGACCGGGATCACTTCGACGTTTCGCACACGGGGCAGCGGGGTGTCTGTCGGGGTAGGCATGGCTGGCTGGCAACCAACTTTGTCAATTACAATTAAAACACTACATGATGGGCCGGCATACGGACGACGCGTCCGGTAGAACATCCGTATCACTCCCCCCTTGAGGGGGAGTCGCAGAAGCCGAGCCGGACCCTGAGCTTGTCGAAGGGTCGAACGGAAGGCGACGGCTGATGCGGTGGGGGGTCACAAACGCGTTGCGAATCCAGCCAGGGTCACTTTACATGCACCCAATTTACGTGAAAATCTGACTGGGAAATTCCAAAGGCGCTAATGTTCATCAGGTTGCCCAGTGCCGAGATCCGGATGCCGGTACGTGTACAGCAGGCCGATTAGACCAAGCTGAATGAGCGCGCCGGGCGCGAGGACCGGGAGGGCGCCGCTTGCGGTCCGGGACACAAGCGCCCAACCGGTCAACCTCGAGTTCATCTCCAGTTCGAATTCCATATTCCCGTTGATATGAAACCAGAATCCTGCGATTCCCCCCAGTACGAACGCCAGCATCGCCAGCCGAAAGAGCCGGAGGACGACCCGCCCCTTGAAGCGAACAAGCATCGCCACCACGACGAGGCCCAAAGCAAGCAGCGCGAGGGGCGCCTGCTGCCTCCACTCCTGGAAATGGCCGAGGAGCAGCAACTCGGCGCCCAGCCCGACGCTCCCAAGGACGAAGATCAACAGGAGGCCTTGACGGAGAGAGATCATGCGCGGCTTTTTTCCTTCATCTGACATCGCCTCAACCCTTCAGCTTCCGGCGTTCGGACGTTCTGAACACCGGGTTTTCTTCACGTCTCATCTCCTGTACGGCCGACGCCATACAGCGCGAAGGAAAAATTGGGCGCCGGATCGACCAGGTCGGATCTCTCGTTCAGGTATCGGCGTTTCTGATCGCCGGCCGGGATGTCTTCCACTTCCGCAAAGCCGAATCCTGACATGACGTCCTGCAGCTCCTCGGGCGTAAACGTGGAGATCATGGGCTCTCCGCGTCGCGCCACGAATCGATCCAGCTTGTCGGCGAACGGCAAGCTCTCCACCGCAACGAGGTCCCTTTCAATCTTGTAGTCGAGAACAACGCGGCTTCCCGGGGCCGCCACGCCTGCGATGCGGGCAAGTGTTTCGCGTATCGCGTCTTTGGTGAGATAGTAGGTCGTCCCCAGCCACGAGAAGAAGGACGGCGTCTGAGGGTCGAATTCCGCCCGGACGAGCGCATCGTCGAGGTGATCGGTTTCAAAGTCGATGGGTACGAATACCAGATTCGCCGGGATTCCGCCAAAGACACTCGAGACCTTGTCGCGCTTCATGGCCTGGGTCGCGGGATGATCCAGTTCGAATATCCGCAATGTCTCCGAAATCCCCTCCTGACGCATGGAGAAGGAATCGAGACCGGCCCCGAGTATCACGTACTGTCCAATGCCTGCCGACAAGGCGTCCATCAGGCGGTCTTCGGCGTACCGCGCCCGCAGGACAATCTCGGTGTGTACGGGTCGCAATGCCCGGAACACGGTGTGAACGACGATCCGGCTGAGCAATCTGTACCTGGCAATCCCCCGCCAGAAATCCGATATCATGTCGTATGCGTAGACGTCATCGAAAATCGGCGACTCGTGCCAACGAGAGTGGTACGCACGTACGCACGCCGCCAGATTCGCCGTTCTGCTCGTCCTGTGCCCATGCGCGGATAACCCGGATTTCTGCGAATCCATTCGAAACCTCGGTTGTTAACTCAACCTAAGCGGACTTCCCCTCCACGAATTTCGCCAGGACGAGCCCGGCCAGGAACCAGGCGATCAGGGAGTCGACGATGATGACGAGCGTATAGGAAGTCGAGAAGCCGAACCAGTTCCAGTACGGAAAGTGGCTGACAAAACCGATCGCCACGCCCGCAAGCGCGACGAAACGGACCCGCCCCCAGTAGTCCGGAATCGAGGTTCTGCACAGCAGAAGGATAACGAGCGCGGCGGACACCGCCTGACCGATCAGGGAAATGCCCATCATTTCGCCCATGTTCGTATTGATGCCGTTGGGCAATACGTTCGCAAGGGCGAACAGCGCCCCCGGCTTGAGGTCTTCCTGGGCGAATGGGAGATAGTACATTCCCGCGGCCGGCGCGTTTTCCTTGAGGACCGCTGAAACAGCCGATTCGTCTGCGAATTTGTTTGCAACCGCATTATGCCACGGCAATATCGTCCACGAGACGTAACCCCAGACAAACAGGACAATAGCGGACAGAACCATGGCGAGGATGCACTTTTTCACCAGGAAACCTCCTTCCGATGGGTAAGCACGAATCCGGCGCCGGCGGACGCGTCGAACCGTCCGCTTCGGGCGCCGTGCGAATTCAACATTGTTGGCGAGGGCACGTTACCACGGGCAGCCGGTCGCGACTTGCCGGGGCCTTCCGGTTGTCTCTGTCCTGACGAGATCCGGCGTCAGTCGCCGACGTACTGGCGCAGTTCGAAGACGTTGCCTTCCGTATCGCGGATGACGGCGATACGCACGGGGATGCCGCCGCCGGCTTCCCGGATGTTTCTGACCTCCCCGCCCCCGGCCGCGACTTCCTTCACGGCGGCGTCGAGATCGTCCACGTGGAGATTCAGCCCGGCGTGGGCGACGGTCCCTTCGGACATCCCGTCAGACAGGATGTGGAGCGCCACGATGCATCCTCCGCACCGAAACGTGGTCCATCCGGACGATTCGAACTCCACCTCGAGTCCGATGACGTCGCGGTAAAAGGGCAACGCCCTGGCCATATCCTTGACGTAGTGCACGACCATGGGTTGTGTCGCGTTCACGGTTTTCTCCTTTCAGAAATCAACTGCGAAACAGGCAAAATATACGAAACAGAAAAAAACGTCCCTGCGAATCAGATTCTGTGAAGCGTCAGTCCACAGCCGCCAATAAGGGCGACACCAGGAGCATCAACCCGAACGCCAGCAGCGCCGCGTAGAGCACACGCTGAAATCGGGCGGCGGGGATGCGCGCGCCGATGATCCGGCCCAGCACCACGGCGACAATGATGGCGGGCACGGCCGGCAGATAGAATCCGAAGACGTCCCCCGTCCACAGCCCGGCCAACGCATGGCTGCAGACAATGAGCAGGGTCGAGGGAAGGAAGTACCCCTGCAGCGTCGCCCTGAAGCCCTCGGGCGGCCAACGCCTCAGGATCCCGTAAACGGCCACCGGCGCCGCGTTCACGTTAAAAGCGCTGCCGAGTACGCCGGACAGGAAGCCGAACAGGTGCGCCCATCGGATATGTTCGAGTCTGGGAAGCACCGACGTCCGCAAGTTATACAGCCCGATCGCGATGAGCAGAATTCCGAGCCCGGCTCTGAAGGCGTCCTGGGGTGCGTAGCGGAGGACCAGCAGACCCAGTGGTATTCCCGGAATCGAAGCGACGAGCAGATGAAACGCCGACCGGACGTCCAGATCCCGCCAGGACCGAAAAAGCAGCAGGGCGATCGTGGTCAGCATCGACATGCCGACCAGTGGCGTCGCCACTTCGACGTCGAGTACCGCCAAGAGCATCGGCATTGCCACCAGCGCGGTCCCGAATCCGAGCGTCGAATGGACCAGCGCAGCCACAAACACGATCGCGACAACCGTCAACAAGAGCATATCAGGGCGGGCCAGACTCCCGGCAATGAGGAATTTTCGTGACGTTGTTCAGGCAAAAGCACGACGCCTGATAGCCGATTCTCCGGAGTTTTCGAAATCCAAACGATCTCTCGTCGTTCATTGCCTGCTCACTAACCGAGCAATTGGTCAAGACCTTACCCAAAAGGGGGACCAGACCAAAATGCAAATGCCGGATCTAACCTCAATTAGAAAAAAATAACGGCTAAATCAGCCACAAAAAGCACAAAAGACACAAAAGGTATAGGCGCCAAACGGCGTGTGTCGTAACGCCGTGACCCTACAAGGTAATCCTTGTCTCTCGGCGATACGCCCTGTAACCGTTTAGCTGTTTTTGTGCCTCTTGTGGCAATTTGCCTTCAATCGAAAAATCCGGAAAGTCGACACCGCGGAGAAACTTTCCGAAACGGGGCGTAGCGGTCGTTTAAATGGACATTTCTTCCGTTCACTTCCAGTGACCTGAAGGTTCTTGGAAATCCGAATTCAAATCGCCTCTATTCACCTGGATATATTCGATTTAACGGCACCGGAAAATTACGAATGAAGGCTAATTGCTCCTGTACTCGCGAAGTCGTGTACAATCAACCAGTCTGTCAATCGTATTTGCCGTAAAAACCTTCCCCCTCGTCGCAAGGATCATCTTCTTCATGTCTTCCCTGCGGACCCCGAAGCCGCGCCCCCCAATGCAGGCGACGACCTGGAATCTCGGGTTTCTTTCCGTACGACCGGTAAGACTCAATTCACCCAGATGTTGAATCCTCGTAACTTTATCTCGCGCTGTCCCGTCATCCTCCGTTATTTTCGCCTCGATGATAATCTGAGGGTTAAATTCGCTCGGTACGATAAAGTCCGGTGTCTGGTCGAATCCCTCAATTCGTTCAGCGCGTTTCGTCTTACGGTAACTGACCTCGGCTTTTACGAGCTCATCTTCAATCGCTGATTCCAGACTATCTCCGATTATTTCACTCACCGAGTCACGATGACCTGCAAATGGCCTACCCAGAAATCGTTCGTACAGCAGCATAGCATAAGGGACACCAATCCTCGTGAGGTTCTGGATGCTATCGACGCCGCGACTCGTGTCGGCCTTGTCCAGGCGATGCAATTGGTCGCCTGGCACGTCCGGGACACCATTTACCAAAAGTTGACAAGCTGCATCAACCATTGCTTTGAGGCGAACAAAGCTCTTATTACCAGGGATCAGTTCGATCTCTGGCGCCATTCTGACCTTACGATCAATCGAACGAGCGAATCCCTGGCTTACCGCGATACCGGTCCTTTGTGTGGTGACATAGCCCCATTCAGGTGGGGTAAATCCAAGCATTGAACGCAAAACAACAACTGAAATCGGTTTGGAAAACACAACCGGAAGCAACTCCTCAGGTTCGAATCTGGAGAAACCATCGGTCGCAGCTTTCAAAGATTCGTACCCGCGCTCGAACACGGAATATTCAACAAAACCGACTCCTTTGGGAAGAACGATGACTTCTGACTCGAGGCTTGCAAATACAGCATCGACATAACTGTCAGGATCCGCGGAAACCTCCTCAAAACGCGCTTCAAAAGGGAACCTCGGCATATTCGACTCCATACTCAACGCCTTCCTCATTCGCGGCAAACAACGGAAGATCTTGTACAGATCCCCCAGGTTGCATACAAGCTTCTACATCGGTCAATCCCCCGAAATCGCGCACCCAATCAGCAACACGAAGCATACGTCTATTTGTGGGTTCATCCATATTCCATCCAAGTCGCAAGGACCATATTGCCAGCCGTATCAGATGCCCATAGATAATACATCTGGTGTCGCCTCGGGTAGGCTTCACGTTGCCGCGCCGAAGTCGACCAAGGTCCTCTGAAACGATCCGAGCTAAGTCGCCGGGTGTATTTGCCAGCCATTCTCGTCGCGATGTTCCAGTTTTGCGGCAAACAAACACAGTATCGACAATGGAGGAATTCGTCCCTTCAATATGTATGGATGAACCCATTTCCGCGGGACACGGAAGCGAAGCCGAACAGGTCAAGCCTGAATCAAGAATAGCGACGGCTACAGGGAAGTATGCTTCGATGGTATTGTGGTGATAGGTAAATGCCAGAGGGGATCCAGGCTTCAATGCATTGGCCATTCGTCGAAAAACACACGAGAGCCCATCAGTGAAATGATCTATCCCGCGTCCCATCGCTACGTTGCCCGTCAACTCATTTGGTGTGCGAGTGGTCGGGACCTTAAATGGGCCAGTACTCTCGCCAACCAGCCTCCTGAGCCAAACATAGCAGAAATCCATGAGTTCAGCGTATTGCACATTGGCAAAATAGGGTGGATCGGTAAACACGGCATCAAGGGAACGCTCAGGTAACGTGGCTGATGCTGCGTCTCTGCAGGATATGTCGACTACACGAACAGAATGGGAACCGTCGCCATTTATGCTGCCGCCGATCCGTTCCCCTGAGACATGGACGACTTTCTTTTTTTTATTCTGATATTTTACTTCAAAGGGATGATCACAAAAAGACTTGGCTTTCTTGAACTTTTCGATAATGTTTGCCCAGCCGCCGCTGCCCACACACGTGGAACGACCCGGATCCATAATACCAATTATGTTGGACTCGCAATGAATTAAACCCACCGGGAATCCGTGGACAGAGAAAATGTCCAAAGACTTTAATGCCCTGGTATCGTAACGACAGAGCATGTTCTGATAGCGGAGTAAGTCGGAAAGATTGGTCGCCAGCGCGGCGCGGAGTCTCTCGTTGGCGTTTTTGCCGATAAAATCGGCTGAAAGTTCCAGTCCGAGTAGTTGACGGCTGTTGAATAAGTCACGATAGCGTGAGTATCCCCACCGGTGCAGCCGGTCTGTTTCATCTCCTGCCGGAATCTGATCGTCCGGAGTGTATTTGGGCGACATTTTCGCCCATCGACGTTCGACTTCCACTAGCCGCGCCATATCCTGTTTATCTGGTTTCTTGAAGAATCTCCCAGTGTGGGATGGCTTGCAAACGGGACAATGGTATTCCAGTGCAAAATTGCGGTGTCTTGGGGGACCATCACGTGCATCCGGATATTTATTCTCGGCGCCGCAGGCACTGCAAGAGCATCGGTTACGCCGAGCAGGCCCGTTAATTGTAAGCTGGTAGTCGCAGGATTTACAATGGCCGGGCGTTTTCCGATTGACGGCCTCGTTGAGTTCTCCACAAACCGGACAGACAAACACGTCTCTTGGATGTCTTGAATCTGCGGCCAGCAGATAGCCGGGGAAGAGATCGATCTCCCTTCCACATTCATAACACGATTTGACCTTGACCCACAGAAAGTATTTAACGTGGGCTTCATCTGATCCACATATCGTACATCGCGTTCGATAAAGCGGGCCGATTTCAATTTCCAGTTTTTTTCGAAGTTCTTGTGCGGCTTCCGTATAACTGCTAAGGTCAAGAGATTCGATTTCCTGCCTGACAATCCAATACGACATCGGATTTATGTCGAATCCCGTCACGTTGCAACCGAGGCGGTTCGCTTCCAGTATAGGTGTGCCGCCGCCCATGAACGGATCAGCTATATGGACTCCGGAGAGGTCATTGGTCCTGTAGAATGTCTCTTCTATTGGCCTGTCTAAAAACTCCGACAATAGCAAACCGCGGAACAGGGTGCCGGGACGTCGAGCGAACCACTTGTGAACCGCGATAATCGGCCTGTAGTTCTGCTGTATTTGCTTTTCCCTTAGCGCCAGATCAGCAATGAAAGCTACGTTGAAATGTCTTTCGATCATTTGGTCACTTCCACGCTTGTTCGTTCACCCTGCACAGCAATTGGACCGACCTGAATTTACTGATACTCCTGATTCACAAAACAAAACAAAAAAAACGCCACCCTCGTTGAACCTGAAAGCAGCGATTGGCGGGAGACGTTCAAGGGGATTCAGACCTCCATGATTTCCTCTTCCTTCCGCGCCAGCAGCTTGTCGATCTCCGCCACGAAATCGTCGGTCAGCTTCTGCGCCTGGTCCTGCCCCTTCCGCGAATCGTCTTCAGGGATCTCGCCCTCTTTCTGACCGTCTTTGAACATCTCGTTTGCGTCCCGTCTGGCATTGCGCACGGAGACCTTGCACTCTTCCGCCATCTGGCGCACCACGCGAACGAGTTCCGTGCGGCGCTCTTCCGTCAGGTGCGGGATCGGCAGACGAATGACGGTCCCGTCATTGGACGGCGTCAGGCCCAGATTCGACGACTGTATGGCCTTTTCAATCGCCGGGATCGCGCTCTTGTCCCACGGCTGAAGAACGATGAGCCGCGGCTCCGGAACGCCAATGGTGGCCACCTGGTTGAGCGGCACATGGGTACCGTAATACTCGGCGCGGATATTGTCCAGCAGTGACGTGTTTGCGCGTCCGGTTCGCACCGTCGAGATTTCGTACTGAAACGCTTCGACGGCCTTCGCCATCGATTGCCTGGTCTCTGAGAGAATCTCGTCAACCATCTGCCTCAGCTCTCCTCTCCCAGAACAAACCGCACGAACCGTCTGACGGTGACATTCTCGCCGCACTGGGCGATCAGGTCCATCAGCAGGTCTTTGACCGTCTTGTCCGGATCCTTCACGAAGGGCTGTTCCATAAGGCAGACTTCCTGGAAGTACTTCTCGAGACGCCCCTCTACAATTCGGTCGATTACCCGCTCGGGTTTGCCCTCGTCCAGCGCCTGCTGTCTGAAGATTCTGCGTTCGCGCTCGATGCTTGCCTCGTCCAGCTGCTCGCGGCTCACGGCGGCCGGCGCGCTGGCCGCGATGTGCATAGCCAGGTCGCGGACAAAGGTCCGGAACTGATCGGTTCGGGCGACGAAATCGGTCTCGCTGTTGACCTCCAGCATCACGCCCAGCTTGCTGCCGGTGTGAATATACGACGTGATCAGCCCTTCGTTTGCCGCCCGCTGTGAACGGTCTTCCGCCCTGGCAACCCCGCGGGTGCGCAGCAGCTCGATGGCTTTTTCCAGATCCCCGTCACTCTCGACGAGCGCCTTCTTGCAGTCCATCATGCCCACGTTGGTCTTGGCGCGCAGTTCCTGAACCATCTTCGCAGAAATTGCCATGGTTTCTCCCCGCTGGCGTAACGCCTTTCCCTTCTGATTCGTCGGTTATTCGCTGGCTTCGGTAATTTCAGTAATTTCCGGCCCGAGCAACTGGGGTTCGTCGTCCGCCCTGTCGGGACCCTCCCGTCGAATCTTCTGACCCTCGAGCACCGCATCGGACACGAGCCGGGTGAGGAGTCCGATAGACCGGATGGCGTCGTCGTTGCCGGGAATCGGATAGTCGACGTCGTCCGGATTGCAGTTGGTGTCGACGATGGCCACCACCGGAATATTGAGGCGCCTCGCTTCGTGAACGGCGATCCTTTCTTTCTTGATATCAATCACGAATACCAATCCGGGCAGCCGGCCCATATCCCGGATACCGCTCAGGGATCTCTCCAGTTTCTCCCGCTCACGTTCCAGCCGCAGTACCTCTTTCTTGGTCAACTTCTCGTAGGTCCCGTCCGCGCCCATCTTGTCGAGCGTTTCGAGGCGCCGAATACTCTGACGGATGGTCTGGTAATTCGTCAACATCCCGCCAAGCCAGCGCTCGGTGACGTGAAACATCTCGCAACGCTTCGCTTCCCGAAGAATGACGTCCTTCGCCTGTTTCTTCGTTCCCACGAAGAGGACGGATTCACCCCGTTCCACGGCCTGGCTGATCATCTGGCACGCTTCTTCGATCTGCTTCATCGTCTTCTGCAGATCGATAATGTAGATGCCGTTGCGTTCGATAAAGATGAACTTTCTCATCTTCGGATTCCAACGTCGGGTCTGATGCCCGAAGTGGACTCCGGCCTCGAGCAACGCTTTCATTTCAACGACAGCCATACAATCCTCCTGCGACTCCGGGTTGAACCTCTGTGACCGTCATTCCGCAGGCCCGCCGGAAACCGACACCCGGCCTGAAGTCGGGGCACATGTGAAATAGGCGCGCTGTCGGGTTTGCACAACACGCCATTTAAAAAAAAGGTCCGACTAGCGTTTCGAGAACTGGAACCGTTTGCGCGCCCCGGGGCGACCCGGCTTCTTCCGCTCCACCTCTCGCGCGTCGCGGGTCAGCAGCCCTGCCTCCCGCAACGGCCCCTTGAGGTCCTCGTTCAGGGCGAGCAGGCCCCGGGCGATGCCAAGCCTTACGGCGCCGGCCTGGCCGCTGAGACCCCCCCCCTTGGTGCTGGCGACGATATTGTACTGCCCAATCGTCTCCGTAACCGCCAGCGGCTGTTCCACGATCATCACGAGCGTCTCCCGCTTCAGATAATTCAGAATCGGCGCGCCGTTGATGGTAATCTCTCCGGACCCGGAAAACAGCTTTACGTTTGCCGTGGCCGACTTGCGCCGGCCTCTGGCAGAAGCAAGGATTTCTGCCAAGACCCGACCTCCTCTCGGTCAACGAACTTCGAACGATGCTTCGGTTCGGCGGAAATCAAATCAGGTCGATCGCTTCGGGCACCTGACTCTCATGCGGATGATCGGGCCCCGCGTAGATCCGGACCTTCTTAATCATCCTGCGACCCAGCTTTGTGCGAGGCAACATCCCCCGGATGGCATGCTCCAGCACGAACACAGGCTGGGTTTCGAGCGCCCGCTTGAGTGTCTTGGTTTTAAGGCCGCCCGGATAACCGCTGAAGCTCGTATAGACCTTCTGTTCGGGTTTGTTGGCGCCTTTGACAACGAGCCTGTCGGTGTTTACCACGATCACATGATCGCCGGTATCCACGTGCGGCGTATAAAACGGTTTGTGTTTGCCCATCAGAATCCGGGCCACCTCGCTCGCGAAGCGACCCAGCACCTTGCCTTCGGCATCAGCCAGAAACCATCTGCGTTCGACGTCGGACTTTTTCGCGCTCGGCGTATTCATAAAATCCGAATGGCGTCCACGTGCACGCCAATTTCGAATTCACCTCCTCTCAACGACGTTTGCGCACAATGTCAAGCCTCAAAAGATATAGAACACGTTTATTTCTGTCAAGCACAAACCCTTATTTGACAAAAAATGCGCCGCGATTCGGGAGCCGGCTTTCCGGCCACGTCTCACCACGGCGCATTGATCGAGACGGCTTCCATCTCACGGCGCCCCCACTCGCATCGCGGGGGCCCGTCGGGACGACGGATCGCCTGTCTTTCGATGGCTGCTTAGATTCGCCAGGCGCGTTACCAGACGAGATGTTCTCCCGCACCCGGCAGCGCACCTAACGACAGCCACCTCCACTGGTCATATCGCTCATTTGACCACCTCCTTTCCGTGTAAGCGAAAATATAGGCCACGGAACCGTGGAAGTCAAAGGCTTTCTCCAGCCGGGTCAGGTCCGCGGATCCAGCGCATCCCGCAATCCGTCTCCGACCAGGTTAAAGGCCAATACGGTCAGGAAAATGGCGACGCCGGGAAAGGTCAGGACCCACGGCGCGCGCAGTACCAGTTCGCGTCCGCCCGTCAACATGGCGCCCCACTCCGGCAACGGCGGCTGCGCGCCCAATCCCAGAAAGCTCAGGCCCGCCGCATCGAGTATGGCCGTCGCCAGGCCCAGCGTGGACTGAACGATCAGCGGCGTAAGGCAGTTCGGGAGAACCGAAGAAAACAGGATTCGGAAATCGCCGCCGCCAAGCGCTCTCACGGCCTGCACGTAATCCTGCCCGCGCACGGCCAGCGCCGATGCCCGCACGAGCCGGGCGTACTGCGGCACCGCCACGATTCCGACGGCCAGCATCGCGTTTTCCAGTCCCGGTCCCAGGATCGCGACAATGGCAATGGCCAGAAGGATGCTGGGAAACGCCAACATCAGGTCCATTGCCCGCATCAGCGTCTGATCCAGCGCGCCGCCCCAGTATCCCGAGGCCAGCCCGATCGGAACGCCCGCGACCAGTGCGATCAGAACGGCTGCAACCCCCACCCGAAGCGATATCCGGGCGCCGTGGATCACGCGACTCAATACGTCTCTGCCGAAATCATCCGTACCGAACGGATTCGACAGCGACGGCGGCTGAAGGCGGTCGTACAGGTTCTGGGCAAGGGGATCGTGTGGCGCCACCAGCGGCGCGGCAACGGCTAGCAACAGGAATGCCAACAGGAGTACGCCGCCGCCGGCCGCGAGCCGGTTCTTGAGGAGCCGCTTCCAGAACAGCCCGCCCCATCCGGAAACCGATAGAACGCGCGGATCACCGGCTTCCACAACCTGCCCCGCGGCTGTATGGAATGGCCGGTTCACGTTCCTCTCCCGTGTCGGATCCTCGGGTCCAGCCACGCGTACATCACGTCCGCAACGAGGTTGATCAGAGCAAATGTCAGCGCAACCAGCAGAACCCCGCCCTGCACGGCCCTGAAGTCCCTCGAATAGACCGCGAGCAGCAGCCAGCGCCCCACGCCCGGCCAGGCGAAAATCGTCTCCGTGATGACCGCTCCTCCGAGCAGGAAACCGAACTGCAGGCTGATCACGGTCAGCACGGGAATGAACGCGTTCTTGAGGGCGTGCCGGAAAATGACGATTCGTTCCGGGAGTCCCTTCGCCCATGCCGTGCGCACATAGTCTTCTTTCAGCACGTCGAGGAGGCTGGACCGCGTCATGCGCGCAATGACGGCCATTGGCACGGTGCCCAGCGTGAGCCCGGGCAGCACGAGATGCCACGCCGCGTCGCCGAAAGCCGGCCAATCCCACGCCAGCAGACTGTCGATCAGGTAGAGCCCGGTCACTTCCGGAATAAACAGGTGGGTGCTGAGCCGTCCGGAAACGGGAAACAGCCCGAGAAAGACCGACATCAACAGAATGACCATCAGACCCAGCCAGAAAATCGGCATGGAGAGCCCCGCCAGGGAAGCCGTCATGCCGAGATAATCCATGACGGATCCCTTTCGTGACGCCGAGACCACGCCGGCAAGGATCCCGAAGCCGCAGGCAAGCAGCATGCTGGTCAACGTAAGTTCGAGCGTCGCGGGAAACCTGGCCAGCAACTCGGAGGAGACTTTCGCGTGCGACTTGAACGAACGGCCCAGATCGCCCTGCAGCAATCCCGCCAGGTACAGACCCAGCTGGACGTGCAGGTCCCTGTCAAGCCCCAGCTGCTTTCGCAGTTCCGCCACCTGTTCCGCGTTCGCGCGTTCTCCCAGCATCACCTGCGCCGGATCCCCGGGAACGAAGTGGATCATCAGAAACACCAGGACCACAATGCCCAGCAACATGGGAACCAGCAGAAGCAGCCGTTTCAGGATGTAGACGCCCATGGCGCGCGTGGCCTCGATAGGTTCAGGATCGTGCCGTTTTCCGCAGCTTTCGGCGGCGGCTTCCGGCGGCGCCCTCAGTCCGCCTGCTCGATACGAACGTGCTGGAACCACTTGCTTCCGGTGGGATGCAGGGTGAAGCCGGTCACCGTCTTCTTGAAAGCGGCGGTCTGGGCCGCGTGCACGAGGGGCGCCCAGGGCGCATCGTGGAAGACGATCTCCTGCGCCTTTCGGTAGAGCCCGGTCCTTACGTCCACGTCGACTTCCCTCTGCGCCTGCACAAGCACGTCATGCAGTTCGTCGCTGCGGTAGAACGCGATGTTGTTGGCGGGATGTTGCGTGGCGCTCTTGTCCAGAAGCACGTAAAGAAAGTTGTCCGGGTCGCCGTTGTCTCCGGTCCAGCCCAGAAGCGCCATATCATGCTGACCTCGCGAAACCTTGTCCAGATAGGTTCCCCATTCGTAACTCACGATTTCCGCCTCTATACCCACCGCCTGCAGGTCGGCCTGGATGGCCTGGGCTATTTTTCTGGGCTGCGGCATATATGGGCGCGGCACGGGCATGGCCCACAGCGTCGTCTTGAATCCGTCCGCGTATCCGGCGTCTTCCAGCAGCTCGCGCGCCCGTTCGGGATCGTAGGCGTAGCCGTCGATGCCTTCGTGATAGCTCCACATCGACGGCGGAATCGGATTCACCGCGGGCAGCGCCAGACCCTGGTACAGATTATCCACCAGCGCCTGCTTGTTGATGGCGTGATTCACCGCACGCCGCACCTTTATGAGATGGAACGGGGCCCGGTCCATGTTCATTGCCAGGTACCCCACGTTCATCCCCGGCTGAGTCAGAAGCCGAAGCTCCGGATGCCCTTCGATATTCGGGATGAAATCGGGCACGAGGTGATCCATTCCGTCAATCGAACCCTGGATGAGGGCAATCAGACGCACGGAATTTTCCGGAATGCTTCTGAAAATCAACCGGTCGATCTGCGGCGCATCGCCCCAGTAGTCGGCAAATCGCTCCAGCACCACACGGTCGTCCTTGATCCATTGAACGAACCGAAACGGACCGGTGCCCACGGGGCGCCGGGGAAAGTCGGCGCCGTGTTTCCGTACGGCGGAGGGACTGACGATGCCACAGAAATTCATGGCGAGATTCGACAGAAACGGCGCATTCGGACGGGACAGCTCAATGGCGACCGTGTGGTCGTCCACCCTCTTTACGTCGCTGACGACGTCGCTCATCGACATGCTGTTCCAATACTGATACGCGCCCTCGACACGATGAAACGGATGGTCGGATCTGAACTGCCGGGCGAGCGAAAAGACCACCGCGTCCGCGTTGAACGGGGTACCGTCGTGGAACCGCACGTTCTTCCTGAGTTGAAACGTCCATGTCCTGAGGTCTTCCGAAACCTTCCACGCTTCCGCGAGACCCGGCGCCAGTTCCGTAGTTCCCGGCTGAAACGTGACAAGGTTATCGTATATATTGTCGCATACCTTGAATGACTCGCCGTCTGTCTCGAGCGCGGGATCCAGACCCACGGTATCACCGCCCCTTCCGAATACCAGGGTTCGGGGGCGCTCTTCAACGCAGGCGATCAGGGTCGATAACAGAATCAGCAGAACGACAAACATCCGCATGATAAAGTCTCCGTACGAAAGAGCGGTCGGCAGGCCCTATGACACGCCCTGCCGACCGCGAGCGTTACGCCCCGGAAACCGGCCGCCAGGCGGCGATCCGTATCCGGCGCGGAAACCGTGTGGGAAACGTCCGGTACCTATTCGGCAAAAGCCGCGTCGAATGCCACGGCGGACGGTTCGAAATCCACGCTGTTTACGAAGGCGCAAGCCTCGGCGGCCCCGTGTTCCCGGTCCATTCCGGAATCTTCCCACTCTACGGAAAGGGGCCCGCCGTAGCCAATGTCGTTCAACGCGCGGATGATTTCTTCAAAGTCCACGCTGCCGCGGCCCAGGGATCGGAAATCCCACGAACGATCGGGGTCGCCGAACTCGGTGTGCCCGCCGAATACTCCCGCTCGCGTGGGCAGAGGCGAAAGATACGCGTCTTTCATGTGCACATGGTAGATGCGATCACTGAATTCCCGGATGAACGCCACGTAATCCACGTTCTGATAGACCAGATGGCTGGGATCGTAGTTGAATCCGAACTCGCTTCTTCCTCCCAGCGCCTGTACCGCCCGCGCGGCGGATGAGACATCGAAGGCGATTTCCGTGGGATGCACTTCCAGGGCAAACCGTACGTCGTTCTTTTCGAATGCGTCGAGAATGGGATTCCATCGATCCGCGAAATCCCTGAATCCCGCATCGATCGCATCGGGACCCACCGGAGGGAACGAATAGAGCAAGTGCCAGATGGACGACCCGGTGAAGCCGTTGACCACGCGCACCCCGAGCGCCCTCGCTGCCTCGGCCGCCGTCATCATATCCTCGGCCGCCCGCCTTTTCACGTCGTCCGGATTCCCGTTCCCCCACACGTGCGGCGGCAGAATCGCCTGGTGGCGTTCGTCGATATTGTCGCATACCGCCTGCCCGCTGAGATGATTGCTGATCGCCCAGAATTTCAGTCCGTGCTTTTCCAGTATTTCGTGCCGGCTCCGGCAATATCCATCGCTGGAGGCCGCCTCACGGACGTCGAGATGGTCTCCCCAGCAGGCCAGCTCCAGACCGTCGTATCCGAATTCGGCCGCTTTCTCCGCCATCACCTCCAGGGGGAGGTCCGCCCACTGACCGCTAAACAATGTACAGGGCCTTGCCATAACCGTAACTCCTTCCAGATGCTCCCAGCCCCCGCCTGCGATTCAATGCGTCCAGGCGGACGGAGCAGGTTACACTTCCGGGACGTCCCGCCACCGGTCCGATCGCGCCGAGTCGCTCGCCGCTTCCAGCACGGCCTGGACCCGTGCGCCTTCCCTGAAATTCGGCGACGCCTCCCGGTCGTCGGCGATCGCATCGAAAAAGTCCTTGACCTCATGGACAAACGTATGCTCCCACCCGATGATATGGCCCGGCGGCCACCAGGCCGAGATGTACGGATGCTCGCCTTCGTTCACGATGATTTCACGGAATCCCTGGATATGCCCCTCGTCCTCCCGGGAATAGAACTGCAGCTCGTTCATCTTTTCCAGGTTGAACGCCAGGCTGCCTTTGCTTCCATTGATTTCAAACCGGTTGTGGTTGCGCCTGCCGGCCGCAAACCGGGTGGCTTCGAACGACCCCAGCGCGCCGTTCCGGAATCGCGCCAGGAACAGGGTTGCATCGTCCACGGTAACGGTTCCCATGCGTTCGGACGTGCTTCCCGTGGCGCCCAGTGAAGCATCGATGGACTCCGCCAGCGGGCGTTTCCTGATAAACGTGGTGTCGGCCCCGACGACGGAATCGATATCGCCCACCAGATGCAGCGCCAGATCGACGATATGCGCATTCAAATCTCCGTGCGGCCCTGAACCCGCCTTGTCCTTCTCGAATCGCCACACCATCGGGAAGTCGGGATCGATGATCCAGTCCTGCAGATACACCGCCCGCCAGTGGTAAATCTGCCCGATTCTTCCCTCCTCGATCAACTGTCTTGCAAGGGCCACGGCCGGCACGCGCCGGTAGTTGTACGCGACCATGGTCTTCCCGAGGGAGTTTTCGGCGGCCTTCAGCATGGCCCTGGCCTCGTCCAGGTTATTCGCAAGCGGCTTCTCGCAGATGACGTGCTTCCCGGCCTCCAGGGCGGCGATCGCCATCGGCATGTGCAGGTTTCCGGGCGTGCAGATATCGATCACGTCGACGTCGTCGCGGGCGACCACGTCCTCCCAGTTCGTATGGTACTCCTCCCAGTCGAACGTGCGCGCCGCTTCAGCTACGTTCTCCCGGTTGGAACCGCAAATCACCTTCATCACCGGCTCGACGCCCGTATCCGGGAAAAACATCGGGACCTTCCGGAACGCGTTGCTGTGCGCCTTGCCCATGAACGAATATCCCAGAAGGCCGATATTCAGTTTCATAGATTCCCCCTTGTACAATTCCGTGTTCGAATCCGCATCGGCGCCCTGTCCCGAACATACCCCGCCAATCTACCGACGATGCAGGCAACCTGTTACCCGTACGGCACGTCGCAAACCGCATCAATATATGATTCTGCATCAACGTGTCAACGGCTATCCGAATTCGCAACGATGACCCTTACTTATTCGGTCTTATGCCCGATACAATACAAGTGCGTCGCCGTCCGTATAAAGAGCCTGGACCCTGCGGACACGGGCGATGAAAGCGTGTAGGTATCGTCCAGTTCATTGGTCGCCAGGACCTTGAACTCGGGACCGGCGGCCAGCACGGTCGTCACGGCGTATTCGTTCAGCAGAAACAGCTTGCCGTCGGCGAGATGAGGCGACGCGCTCACGATGCCCTGCGCCGTCCTCTCAGGTCCCCAGACGACGGCGCCGGTCTTCGCGTCGAGACATGTCGCCAGACCGCGGTCATCCACCATGTAAAAGTACTTCCCGTCACAGACCGGCGTGGGCACATCCGGCGCGCCTGCGCCTTCCCACTTCCACTTCACGTTCCGTGACACGTCTCCAACCCCGCCGGCAGCCAGGGCCAGCAGGGGACGCCGCCGGGTCGGCGCGTAAATCATCCCGTCAACCACCACGGGCGACGCCACGATCCGATAGTTGCCCCGGCGCTCGGGATTCAATCCGTATGCCCGCCAGGCTTCACGTCCCGTCAACGGATCGTGCCCCGTCACGCAATCCCCGCCCGTAATGACAATCTGCGTCCTGCCGTCGTGCTCCAGCAGCGCGGGGGTGGTGTACGAGTCGGGAGACTCCCGCACCGCGTCGGTCGCGCGCGCTTCGCGCCAGACTTCCCTTCCGCTTGCGGCGTCCAGCGCGACGATATACGAGGGATCATCCGTGTAAGATCCGTGGAGCACCTGCAGGACAAGCTTGCCGTCAACCAGGATCGGCGAAGACGCATACCCGAAATTCAGACCGAAATCTCCGTAGTCCTTTTGAATATCGCGCGTCCAGATAGGCTTTCCGCCCATATTGAGGCACGTCACCACACCGTTTCCGGTGACCACCCACACGTGCGCGCCATCGGTAACCGGCGAGGGGGACGTGCTGTTGTGTTTGCGCCACAATACATTGCCGTCGCCCAGTTTGTGCCGCCATTGCTCACTGCCGTCTTTGCTCGAAAGACACAGGATGTATATCTCGGGCCCGCCAGGTTCCCGTTCCTCCGGCTTTTGGGCGGGAGACGGAGACGTCAGGAATATGCGGTCTTCCCATATAACGGGTGTGCTGCCGCTCCACGAAGGCAATTCAGCCTTCCAGACGATATTCTCTTCAAGGCTCCATGACGTGGGGAGATTCCGGGCGGAACTCACCCCGCTCTGCCGCGGCCCCCGCCACTCCGGCCAGTTATCGGCGTAAACACCGAGCGGAAAGAGCGCAAGCAAAATAACCGGGCGTGCAATGTGACCGACCATGTCGATTCCTCCCATTTGGCGTCACTTTGACCTTGATTTTCATCCAATTTGACGGATATTGCCTGATAAATGTCTCTTCGTTTGCGCAGGCGCCGCTGCCGGACGGGATGAGCCTTCCGGCAGCGGATTTCGGATACTCCATCACCGAAAGGAAGTTCCATGCAGCTTTTCGACGGCAGAACCCTTAACGGCTGGGCCGCCACAGGCAATCCCGATGGCTGGACGGTAGATCAAGGGTGTATCTTCTGCACCGCGGAAAAGGGGGAATACCTGGTTTATACGGACGACCAATTCAGGGATTTCGAGCTTACGCTGGAGTACAAGCACCCGCCCGGGGCCAACAGCGGCGTGTTCTTCCGATGGACCGATCTGGACGACCCCGTGCAGACCGGCATAGAAATCCAGATCCTGGATACGCACGGACGGGAACCCGCAACCAGGAAATGCTGCGGCGCGGTCTATGACGTGAAGGCCCCCACGCACAACGCCTGCAAACCCGCCGGCGATTGGAATGAAATGGGAATTTACGCCGTGGACAACGACATCCGGGTCACTTTGAACGGCAAGGACGTCACCGAAATGGATCTGAGCGGCTGGATCACACCGGGCCGGAACCCGGACGGCACGCCCAACAAGTTCAATCGCGCGTATTGCGAAATGACCGAAACCGGGCACCTCGGCCTTCAGGACCACAACAGCCGGATCTGGTTCCGCAACATCGAAATCGAAAAACGCTGACACGCGACATCCAAACAGAAAGCCCACCCGGTCCTCAGCAGGTGGGCTTCTAAACTTCATTGAGCAGTCAACGAGCAAGCTATTCTGCAACATCAATGATGGCGATACCCACCACAATACTCACGCGCCCGCCCTTCTCACCGCTCACGCGCACGATTGGAGAATACCAGTTTCTCTCCTCAAAATTATACGTCCCTTTCGTCTCAAGCTGCCCTGTGCTCGCGTCAATCGCAAAATAACCAGCATCGACGCCCCACAGACTATACGTGAGAGGTTCACCATCTGCACTGGTCGCTGAGATCGGTTCGCCTATGGGCGGTCCCGATGGCGTGTTCTCCTCTATGAAGCGCGTTACAGGAGGTGCAGACGTGAAAACTGGCACCCGGGGCACTACCTTGCCAAAGTGAAGGACAAAGATCAGAAAATCGGGAAACCCTATCTCGTCATTCCTATCCAGATCGTATCTTGCCTCGTATCGCTCTTGACCCGCTTTCAATCCGAACACATCCACAAAGAGCAAAAAGTCAGGGGTATCTACTGTCCCGTTGCCGTTAAAATCGGGAGAAGGATCGCTGCTCGATAACCCAAGAGAAGACCCCTGTAAAGCAACGCTGAGAAACAACGGTATGGTGTCAGACTCTTCTCCGCGCAATAGCTCAACCTGCGCCATCCGTATCTCGGTCTCTGAAAGCGCATCCGTGGCGCGAAAGCGAATTGTGCCCACAAGACCACTATCGACCCTTGCCACGCTATCAGGTAACGTCATCCCGACGTTTGCCAAATCCTGGCCAGCAAGCGCAGAGGCGCCAGACAAAACGGGCCCCCTCCTGAATCTCTCGTAGGCCACCTGAGTTGCATCGTATTCAAAGCGCACGGAAAGATCGTCTACGGGAATCGCTTTAAGACTTCTCCCAAAAATCTGTATAGAAACAAGGCTGTCAGGAGCAACCGAGAGAAAGGACATGAACTGATCATCATCTGAATCATCCACGTCCAGAGAAAGAGAAAATCGGTCACTCGCAATGAGCGTGCTGGTACGCACCGTGCCCAATTCCGACCAATCGCCATCACCTGCAGAATTGCTCGCCCGCACCTGTATTTCGTATACCGTATTGGGATTCAGTCCTGAGATAATCGTCCTGGTCCCGGTCACGTCCTGCGGACCGTCGATAAAGTCTGTGGCGCCGCTCTGTCGATAGCGCAGGTCATAGCTTGAGACGACCGAACCGGTTGGAGGCGCCCAGTTCACGGCCATACTGGTTGCCAATGCCCTCGTCACCGTGGGCGCAGAGAGCGATGATGATGGCGCAGGTTCATCGTTGTCCTCAACAGTCACGCTCGCCGAGGACGAACTGCCCACCGTATAGCCTGTTCCAGCCGCCACTTCCGCGGTTACCTCACCATTGGACTCATCGGCCTGATCATCGTCCGTTGCTACTGTCAACGTGGCGCTGGACTCGTCAGCGTTAATTGTCACGCTCGAAGGCGGTGTCCCACTCATGACGTTTCCGGTCTCGCTGACGTCTACATTCACCGTCAGTGAGGTTGTCGGCGCAGGATTCGCTGTGATCGTAAACGTTGCAGCCGTCCCTTCAGTCACAGGCGAAGTACCCGCAGAGATGGTCACCTGTGGGGTTGTCGGTGGCGGTGGCGCAGGATCATCGTTGTCCTCAACAGTCACGCTCGCCGAGGATGAACTGCCCACCGTATAGCCTGTTCCAGTCGCCACTTCCGCGGTTACCTCACCATTGGACTCATCGGCCTGATCATCGTCCGTTGCTACTGTCAACGTGGCACTGGACTGGTCAGCGTTAATTGTCACGCTCGAAGGCGGTCTCCCACTCATGACGTTGCCGGTCCCGCTGACGTCTACATTTACCGTCAGTGAGGTTGTCGGTGCAGGATTCGCTGTAATTGTAAAGGTTGCAGGCGTCCCTTCAGTCACAGGCGAAGTACCCGCAGAGATGGTCACCTGTGGGGTTGTCGGTGGCGCAGGATCATCGTTGTCCTGAACAGTCACGCTCGCCGAAGATGAACTGCCCACCGTATAGCCTGTTCCAGTCGCCACTTCCGCTGTCACCACGCCATTGGACTCATCGGCTTGATCATCGTCCGTGGCTACTGTCAACGTGGCGCTGGAGTCGTCAGCGCTGATGGTCACGCTCGAAGGCGGTATCCCACTCATGACGTTGCCAGTCTCGCTGACGTCTACATTCACCGCCAGAGAAGTTGTCGGTGCAGGATTCGCTGTAATCGCAAAGGTTGCGGCTGTCCCTTCAGTCACAGGCGAAGTGCCCGCCGAGATCGTCACTTGCGGGGTTGGTGGTGGCTCCGCGTACTCGCCGCTGGCGGTTGCCGCCACGTTGCCGTTGCCATCGACATCGTGCGCCACGTCCGCCGCAACCGCGAGGCTGTAGTCCGCGCTGGGCGTGACCACCAGCGTCCAGACCCTGCTGGAGGTCACCTCGGCAAACGTTCCCTTTGTTCCGCCGGTGACGGTGACGTCCGCCGCCTCGAAACCGCTCACCGTCTCGTCGAAGGTGAAGGTCGCGGTGAACGTGCTGGTCGTGCGCTGTGGCACGCCTGTAATCGTCACCTCCGGCTTCGGGTTGTCCGGGTTGTCCAGGACGAACGTGTTGTCGTTCTGGCCGAGCGGGCCGGGATTCGTCATTTCTTCGCCGTCGCCGATGCAGCCCCAGATGTCCGGCTTTTCCAGGGGGTTATGGCCGTCGAAGTCCAAACCGTCCTTGACGATGACGTTGGGTTCGATCGTCACCGTACCGTTCAGATCCGCGAGGTCCCCGCCGGACAGCGTCGCATGCCATACTTCGCTGCACTTCTCCTCGTCCAACGCAAGGGGCGTCAACGTAAGCGTCGCCGTCGTGCCCGACACCTTGAAGTCGGTCGGATCCACGTTCTTCGTGTGGTGAGTCGCACTCGCAACCGGCTCGGAGAAGGTGATCTTCCATGTGAGCACATCGGCGTTCGTATGCTCGCTGGTCGGAGTTTCCCGCGAGATTGCCTGAATGTTCGGCGAGGCCTGAGCGACAGTCGCCGCGGTCATCACGAACAGGACTGCGGCAAGAGCATACGCTACAAGCCGGGCGGCGCGATGAATCAGTTGGGAATGAGCACGAACCCCGGCGCTTGGAGGTCCCTTTCCGCTGCAGTTACTACCAGCCATGGCGCCCTGGACCTGATCAGTGTGTTTTTTCATCTCTGAACCGGACTCATTCATGAAACGGGTCGGAACAGTGTTTTTGTAAAAGGAAGGTGTTCTGTAGAAGGGAAAGCAGTAGAATGAGGTGTTGATGACGCGATGATGAGTGAGCTTTGGTGTTCCGTCAGCAAGGTAATCAACCCATCAGAACCCGTGTGGCATTCGCCACCACATGGAGTGCGACTCTCTCGCGGGAAGTCCACCTCATCCATTCACGAAAGGCTACGCAGATAGTCTGAGAAGAACCCCAGCTCAGGTTGTTCCGGTAACCCAACGACCATCGCTCTGTCCAGCAGGCGGTTTCCCTCCTCACAGGAAGTTTCAGGCAGGAGAGCACACGCATGACAGGCGCCCAAATTACACGAATCAGGACCTTGACCACGACTCTCTATGCAAGTTGGATCGGAAGAACACCAGCGCGCAGTCCGAAGAGCACGGATCAAAACTCGTTCAAGCCTGCCCCTTTCTCCCTGTCGTACAAGACCGCCCAACGTCCCTTCAGAGTCTCCGGATGCTGTGTAAATCAGCACCCCACTCATTGGATGGGAATGATCTTCTTCATCGCAGTAGATACGTTCACGAAGTGATGCGCTGCCATAGCCACACTCAAAACAAAGCTGGTTGCGGAACGTGTCAATAGAAATGAGACACCTCCCGTTGGGGTTTAGTGTAGCAGTTGTTGGCATTCGATGGTGTTCTGTGGTTGGTTAATCCAGACTTGGTCTGGAACGCGTGGTGGCCGAGGATGCCCTTTAACGAATCGTTCAGGGTGGTTGTGATAGGCCTGATCCAGCACCGATTGTCTGGCGGCTTGCACCTGCTGTGTGAGCCCATGGTGGACGGTGTCGGGCGTGAGTAAGCCCAGTCCACTGTGCCGGTGTTGCGTGTTGTACCAGGAAAAGAAGGTCTGTAAATAGGTACGGGCTTCTTGCGGGTTGGTGAAGCGCCCGGGGTATGAAGGCGCGTATTTGAGCGTTTTGAACTGGCTTTCGGAATACGGGTTGTCATCGGAGACGCGGGGTCGAGCGTAGCTGGCCAGGATGTCGAGGTCCATCAGCAACTGCGAAAACGTCTTGGCTGTCATGGGTGCGCCGCGGTCCTGGTGCAGCGTCAGTTGTCGGGGTTGAATGCCCTGCTTGTTGCAGGCGTTGGTGATCAGGCGCTTGGCGTATGTGGCGCTTTCTCTTGTGGCGACCATCCAGGCCACGACATAGCGTGAGAACAGATCCAGTACGACGTAGAGGGGATAGGTTTCCCACTTGCGGGTTCCTGGCAGCCGCGTGATATCCCATGTCCAGACCTGGTTGGGCGCATCCGCCATCAAGCGGGGCGGTTCCAGACGTGGATGACGCCGCTGGTGTCGCCGCTGGGGCACCTCTCCTGCATCGTGCAGCAGACGGTACATGGTCCGGATCGAGCAGACATACCGCCCTTCCTCGAGCAGCGCGGCGTAGACTGCCGGTGGCGCCTGGTCTGCGAAGCGGTCCTCGTGCAGGATGTCCAGCACGGTAGCGCGCTCGTTTTGGGAAAGCGCACGTGGCGACGAGGACCGGGCACCACGAGGCCCGCGTTGGGCTGGCTGACGCGCACGGTAGACCGATGCCCGCGCCACACCCAGGGCCCGGCACGCGGAAGCCAACCCGACCTTCGGGGCCAGTTGTTCTGCCGCCTGCCTGCCGCGCGGGGCTCGGCGCAGGCAGGCACGGATCATACGTCGTCGTCGCCTGCTGGCGGATTCAGGGGGATGCCCAGGATCTCGGAGGCTTTTTTTTGGATCTCGAGGATCGTGTTCGCCTGTTCCAATCGTCGTCGCAAACGGGCGATCTCCTTGCGCAGTTGCTCGTTCTCGACGGATACCTCGTCGCGGCGACCTCCCTTGGGTCCCCGCAGCTTCGACAGCGCCTTGAGCGACCCCTCTCGACGCGCGCGACGCCACTGCGTCAACTGCGAGGAATACAACCCCTCGCGGCGCAGCAGCGCGCCCACTTCACCAGGGGCACGGCACGCATCCGCCGCTTCCAGGATGCGAAGCTTGTACTTTGCCGTGAACCGGCGACGCTTCGCACGCGCCACCACTTCCGGATCCGGCTTCGTGGTTGTGGAGGTCCCGCGCGGGACCTCCACAACCAGAGACCCTTTGCTGCTGCTGCCGTTGTCTCCAACATCGGTTCTTGACCGCATCTCGTGCTCTCCTCTCCGCCCATTAATACGACATTAATCTCGAAGGGGGAGTTGTCTCACCCTATATTGGCACGTAGGGCCATCTTATTTAACCAATCACGCCAGGCGTCGGCGCTATCATCTCTTTTGGATAATCCGCTTCTTACTTTGGGTAAATCCGACAGCACTTTGTTTGCGGCGACGGGACTCTGCTCCTCGAGAGTTTTAGGTTCGGCCTCAATATCCTCACGGATTCCGAGGATAATGACGCGATGCCGAGTCTGAGGTATGCCGAATTTTTCCATATAGACCACATAATCAGATAGGTTCGAGTTACTGATTTCACCAGGTTTCACCAGCGAATATAATTTATACCGACATGGCTTGCGGACATTCTCAGGTATCTGAACCAGACGGTCCTCACGTTTTAGCGCTTCACCCGGTTCCTGCAGGTCTTCATGCATACGTTCAAATATGTACTGGTTATTTAAAGTAGCAGATAATAATCCCTTGACGTTCTCCATCACAAAGATAGCTGGCTGATGCTCCGCGATGATTTGCAAATATTCTAGATACAAATATTGCCTGTGATCTTCTTCTGCATTATAGTTATCGTTGCCGCGATTGCGAGATCTGCCCGCAATAGAGTATGCCTGGCAGGGAGGGCCACCGATTAAAACCCACTCACAGTCTTCGCCGATTGCATCCTGGATCCATTGGTATATTGTATCAGGGTCATCTGTTCCCAGTTCAGTGAGACGTGCTTCCCGCTGAACTTGCTTCGCTTGTTCAGGGTATTGACTGAACAGCTTATTTCGCCGTTCATCTTGTGGCACATCATCCTCTTGCAAATAAACATAGTAAGCATCAGGAACCTGGTCTTGCTGGAACTGGCGAAAAAAGCTACGTAACTGAAGTGTCTGATGAGCAGTAGAGTCATTTTCTATAGAGAGTTTGATCCGAAATGGCTGCACATCGGAAATCTTGTAAGCAGAGAACCCCTCACCAAGTCCACCTGGCCCGGCAAATAGGTCAATAACAGGGATTGTGGCAATCTCTGGCGTCTGATTTTTCATTATGGCAGATCAGCGGATATTCTGTATATTCATACCTGTACAGAATAAGGGGGCAAGCGGATCGCTTGCCACCGCGCAAAGGGAGATACACCATGCAGATTCCGAGCGTCGAAACCCGCGTTGCTTCTCTTGAGGCTGTTCAGGCGCAAATCAACGAGCGATTGGGCAGCATCGAAAGCCGATTGACCAGCCTTGAGACGCGCTTCGACAACCGCTTGAGCGACGTGGACAACCGCTTGAACAACATGGACAACCGCTTCACCGGTATGGAAAATCGCTTCACCAGTATGGAAAATCGACAAGCCAGCAATTTCAGGTGGATTGTCGGTTTGCTGATCACGGTTCTGCTAGCCAACGTCGGCACGGCAATTTCAGTCGTCATCGCCGTGTCAAGCAAATAGACACCTGCCTTCAGCGCGGGCAGAAAAAGGCGCCTCCCGAACGTCACCCCAATTGAGACATGCGCACTACAACCCGTAGTGTGCGTTGATCGGCTTCTGGTAGCCGTCCACCTCTCCGGTCAACATCTCGTCCAGCGTCACTTCTCGGCCCAGCATCCCCGACTCCAGGACGGCGTAGCTCAGCGCCAGGTCGATCGTCCCCTCCTCCCCGGACATCCGCGCCGGCAATCCGTCGCGTATCGCACGCAGCCAGTCCAGGTTCTCCAGCGCGAACGCATCCGTGATCCCCACGGGCATCGTTTCTTCCCGGTCCCGTTCCGGGGCCTCCCGCCCGAATCGCTCCAGAACGTCTTCCGCCTCACCATCCCCGCTGAACACCTTTCCGTCGGACAACGCCCCCTCGCTCCCGAATACGTTCGTTCCTCCCGGCACCCCGATCTGCGTTCCCCTCGCACTTCTGGCCACCGCCATGTGCCCGATGGCGCCGTTCCCGAGCCTGAAATTCGTGAAGAAAACGTCGTCCACCTGGTTCTTCACCTCGTCCGAGACCCTGCGGTCGTCGTCCGACATCAACACCCTGACAGGCTCGAGAATCCGCCACAGGGCCTGCACCGAACGCACCGGCCCGCAGATCGTCCGGACCCCGTTGAAGAGATGCACCCCCAGATCGATGGACACCCCGCCGCCCGCACCCAGTTTTGACTGTCGCCACGGCGTGCGCGCGGCAACCAGGTCCGGGCGGTGAGAACGGAACCCGATCGCGCCGCGGTAGACCATCTGCACGTCGCCGATCAGGCCCCGTCTTACGGCCCAGCGGTTCGCCCGTACCGCCGGGGTGAAATTCACGTTTTCCGCAACGCTCAACACCGTGTCCGTTTCGGATGCGACTTCACACATCCGTTGCGCAGCCCTTACCGAAATCGCCATCGGCTTTTCCACGATGACGTGCTTTCCGGCGCGCATGGCATCGATGGCGATGGTGTGATGGTTGTCGTGTCCCGTCAGGACGCACACCGCGTCGACCTCCCCGCGTTCCAGCATCTCGCGATAGTCGGTGTAAATCGCCGTTTCCCAGCCGGGATGCAGGTCGCTGATGTAGGCGTGGGGGGCGTTCAGGGGGTCGCCCGGGGCTTCCACGGGCGCCGGTCTGGGTCCCGGTCCTTCGCCCCGCGTTCGAAATCGGAGGGCGTCCTCCGTTCTCCTCGCGCAAAGCGCCGTGACCCGGAAGAGATCCCCAAATCCCCTTTCCTGCAGGATTCGGAACCCGCGCAGGTGCGCGTTCAGGATCCGCCCGCAACCCACAATGCCAATTCGAACCGAAGACGACATTTGCGATCTCCAGCTAAATCCAGCCCGGCGTACCGATCGTATCCGCGATGGGGATCGCCCGTTCGAGCTCCGCATCGGTCAGGGGCGGCATTTCTACGGTACGGGCGTTCTCCTCCACCTGCCGGCGGTTCCTGGCCCCGGCGATCACGCACGACGCGCCCGGGTGGTCCAGTACGAAACGCAGCGCCGCCTGGGGCATGGTTCGCGACTGGTTCCGCAGGAACAGCAACTGCGGAAGACGTTTCAGGCCGTCGAGTGTTTCGGGTTTGTTGAATCGTTCGTACCGCACGTCGTTTTCAGGGACAGCGCGCGCCTTCGGGCCGAAATACTTGCCGGTCAACTGTCCCTTCGCGAGAGGCACGCGAATCAGCGTGCCGATTTCCTCGGCCTTCGCCCAGTGCAGCAACCCGTCCGCCGTACGCTCCAGAAGATTATAGCCGATCTGTAACATATGTATGGGTCCCAGCAATCGGAGTTTGTCGATGGCGCTCCGGTCGTTGGTCGAAATGCCGTACCACCGCACCTTGCCAGCCTGCCGGAGCTTCGCCAGCGCGTCCATGACCGCCGGCATCGCCCATTCGTAAGGAACGGCGTGCAACTGGTATATGTCGATATGGTCCATCGCCAATCGTCTGAGGCTGAACTCACACGATTCCTTAATCCGACGCCGGACCGCGGACACATCCTTTGCTTCGGGATCGATGCCCTCGTTCGGCTGGACCTTGGTGGCCACAATCCATTTGTCTCTCCGTCCGCGTAGCGCCTTGCCCGTGAGCACCTCGCTGTGCCCTTCGCCGTAGCTCTCCGCGGAGTCGATCAGGTTGACGCCGAGTTCTTCGCAGCGATGAATCAGTACGATGGACTCCGCATCGTCCGTACCCGTCCACCCGAACGCCGTACCGTCGGCCCGGGCCTGCATGCCCGAAATCGGAAACGCGCCGAGTCCGATCTCCGAAACCATCAGTCCGGTCTGTCCCAACAAGCGGTATCTCATCAGGCAAACTCCTCCAGGACCGCCCTCGTTTCACCGCCGGGCGGGATTGAGACGTCCTGCCACGCCGCTCCAGTCTCCCGCCACGACATTGCCGTATCCTCGTCACCGCCGTTGTAGATCCGGACGTTTCCCGTCGACGGGCCTGCCGGAACGACCAGGGAAACCACCTGCTCCGGCAATCCGGGTTCCCCGTCAGACCGACGGAATTCCACCGCGGGCGTCAACGCGCCCAGGCGTTCCGCGGCGCCAAGCAACAGGGGCCCGTAACACCCGGTCACCGCTCCGGTACCCCAGTTTCTTCCATGACCGGCCGCCACGGAGCACACCGCTCCGCCCATGTCCGCGTGCTCCCGTCCGCCCCGCAACACGTGCCGCGCCACCTTCAACTTTCGCGCCGCCTGCCTTAACGCCCGCGACGCGAATGAAACGTCGCCGGTAATCTGATAGGCCAATGTCAGCGCGGCAGTACACGGCTCGCGCGTTGGCTCCAGCCGGCCCATGCCATCCGCCTGCACGCCCCAGTGCAGCATGTCCGCCCGCTTCCCGACGCCGGGAAAGGCCATCCTCGGAATCTCGGGCACCATCAGCACGAGTTCGCCGGCTTCCTCTCCGGGAAACCGCCCGACCACTTCCCGGATCCGGCCATCCAAGGTGTCGTCGCCGAATGCGCCGCGGAAGAAGGAAATCGCGGCGGCGCCGGGATCGCAATAGGGGTCGTGAAGCATGTCGACGAGCGGCTCGACGACCCGAAACGCCGCTTCGCGAAAGACCTGCTCGCCGGATTGTCGAAACAGATCGCCCAGCGCGTTGACCGCGCCGGAAGCCAGCAGCACCTCCACGCCCCTGGCCGGATCGCCCGGCATATGGTGGCTCGCGCCGCTCATCCGACGCCGCGATCCGGTGTGCCCGTCGACGCCAAGCGGTTGGCCGTCCGGACCCCACATCAATGGCAACGGGCCTTCGGGCGCGGCCACGATCATCTCCGCCCGGCGCCGGCCGTACCGCAACGCCCAATCCAGATAACGCTCCTGATTCGACACGCGGTACGCGGCCAGGGCGATGTGAATGAACCGGAAGTGCTCCGCCAGTTCCACCGCATGCTCCGGATCCCGCCCCACGGTCCGTGTTCCGATGTGGTACCCGTAGAACCGGTTGCCGTCCCAGTCGAACCAGGCCGGAACCCCCTCCACCCAGTTCCCGATGTGTTCAGCCGCATCGGAAAGCAGTCCCGCCGCCACCGGGTCCCCGGGAAACAGACCCAGATAGCGCGGGAGAAAGAGCAGAAACGGTTCGGTGCCGTGGTGCGCCTCGGCCTCTGGCTCGTATCCGTGCAGGCATTCCCGCCGGACCCAGCCCGCAAGCTGGTCCAGAAGCGTATCGAAATGTTCCGCCACGGCCGGACTGCCCGTCGCCAGAACGTGCGGAAACCAGGCGAGCGCATAATTGGCTTCGTCCTCGCCGCCGCGATTCCGCCCGGGCGGATCCATGCGGCGGCTCTGCGCCAACCAGGCATCCATCTCCTTCCGAAGGGCGGCAAAATGAAAGAAACAGGCCTTCATAAGAGGCCTGCGAGGACGTTTTCAGGAGCAGCGTCGCCTTCCGCGGGCAAGTGAGGATACCCGCCGCGTCGGCCGCGCGCCGGACCTGCGGCAGGGTGGTTGGGATGTTCCGCGGTCATCCGTCCAAATGTCCTCTGTCAGGAGATGCGTTTGAGACCCGAATCGAACGCCGACACAATCCGGTCCGCTTCACTCCGGGTCAGGATCAGGGGCGGCGCCAGGAAGAAAATACTCTCCGGGCCTTGCGTCACGTGGCTCATGCGGCCCACGATCACGCCCTGTTCAAGAATGCCGGCCTGCACCGCCGCGACACGGTCCGGGTCCAGCATGTCTCCATTATCCGCTGCCAGTTCGACGGCGATCATCAGTCCCTTGCCTCGCACTTCGCCGATGAACGGAGAATCCAGTCGTTCCAGCGCATCCAGAAGGGTTGCGCCAACTTCCGCCGAATTCTCCCAGAGTCGTTCGGCGGTCAGAATGTCCAGATTCGCCAGGGCCGCCGCACAGCAGACCGGATGCCCGCCATAGGTGGATACCGAGGAGAATTCCCGATGCTCATCCGGTTCGCCCATGAAGGTTTCAAACACCTCCGGCGTCACCGCACAGGCGCCGAGGGGCAGATATCCACTGGACACCCCTTTCGCCAACGTCATCATGTCCGGAACCACACCCCAATGCTCGGAGGCAAACAGCCTGCCGGTCCGGCCGAATCCCGTAATCACTTCGTCGAGGATCAGCAGCACGCCGTATCGGTCGCAGATTTCACGAAGGCGCGGCAGGTACCGGTCCGGCGGGACGATCACACCGCCGCCGCCGATGATCGGCTCGGCAATGACCGCCGCAACCGTTGTGGGGTCCTCACGGACAATGACCTCTTCAACCTCGTTCGCACACGCCACACCGCCGTCGGGATAGGTCAGTTTGGTCCCGAAGCGGAAGGACCAGGGCGGATTCACGTGCAAAAAGCCGGGCATCAGCGGCTCGAAACTGGCCCGTCTGGCAACCTGCCCGGTTGCGGACATCGCGCCAAAGGTGAACCCGTGGTAACCCTGGTATCTCGCAATCACCTTGAACCGGTTCTCGCCGGGGTATTTCTGCCGGCCATACTGCCTGGCAATCTTCAGTGCGGTCTCGTTCGCTTCGGAGCCGCTGTTGGAAAAGAAGAGATGGTTCAGATCACCGGGCAGCAGATCTGCCAGCCTGGATGCCAGCTTCGCCGCGGGCAGATTGACGTGCAGATGGGGATAATACGAAAGCTGCAGCATCTGTTCGTACACGGCTTTCGCAATCTCCCGGCGGCCGTATCCGACGTTGACGTTCCAGAGTCCCGAATAAGCATCCAGGAACTCCCGGCCCTCCGCGTCCACGACCCTGGTTCCCTTTCCCTTGTGGACCACCATCAGGTCCCGGTGCTCCAGAGTCCGATGCTGCATCATCGGATGCCACACGTGCGCGCGGTCCTGCGCCCGAATCTCTCCAACGTCCAGTTGACGTTCGTCCGCCATCGGCTTCTCCCGGTCTCATTGACAACATTCGGCTTGACTCCACCCGGTGTGAGATCTACTTTTCAGCGGTTCGTTCAGAAGCACCATCATACGGCATTCAACGGCTGAAGTCAAGGTCAACCCCGCTTCAAAAGACCCGCGTAAACCTATCGATTCGACCGCTTCACGGCGCGGGATTGAATCCCGTCGCGAGCGCCCCGCGGTCGACGTCCCGCGGCGATGCCCAGAACGACCGCAGTCCCGGAAACCCCATGGCCACACCCGAACACCATACCGTTGTCATCGTGGGCGGCGGCCCTGCCGGGCTGCCGTTGGCCGTCGTACTCGGCGGATGGCATCCGTTCTATCGCGGCGGGGACCTCTTCCGCAATCGATACGAGCAGGTCGACGGCGCCCTTCGCGGCGAAAGCGGCACACTGCTCGGCCTCGATTTCAGAACCGTGGTGAACGCCGGAATCCGGCCCGTGGACCTGTTCCGCCTGCTGCACCATCCCGGATTGAAGTTCCGCGGAGAACAGGAGATCGCCCTGCAGTTCCGCCGTCGCGAGCCCGTCGACGTCCTGCTCATCACCGGGGAAGAGGTCGGCGGCGTGTGGAACAACGTGCCGGAAAACATGCTCACGCTGTCACCCGGACAGTGGATGGAATTCGCCTTCTATCCTCTCGACCAGCACTGTCGCGAACGAAAGATCAATCTCGACGTCAACGCGCTGATCGCCAAACGTCACCTCCTCGACTACTATCACGCGGTCCCCGGCCGTTTCGAAGTCACCGACCACGTACGCACGAACGAGCGCGTGACGCGCATCCAACCCCACGACGCCGGTTTTCTGCTTACATCCAGCGCCGTCGGTTCGGAAATCCCACGTCGATACACCTGCAAGTACCTCGTCTACGCGGTGGGGCAGCGCTGCATTCTGCGCGAACTCGGCGTACCGGGCGAACACCTCCCTTTCGTGACTTCCGGCTACGATCAACCCGAACGCTATCCGGGGGACCGCATTCTTGTCGTGGGAGGCGGCCGATCCGCGGATTGGGCGGCGACCGAACTGCACGACGCCGGCAAACAGATCCACTACGTGATGCGACAGCCCTTCGACCGTCACTGGCGGCTCATATCGGACAGCCGTTATGGCCTGCCCTACTACGCGCGCATCGCCGATATCATGGAAAGCCGGTCTCCCCGGCTGAATACTCATTACGAGACCCGGGTTCTCGGTTTCGAGCAGGCGGATTCCAGCGGCATTGCCACGCTTGGCCGCAACGGCGCCCGCGAATCGCTGGAAATCGACCACGCCATCCTGGAGATCGGCGGCATCGCGGATTACTCGCTTTTCGAAGGGTTCCCACCCCTTCGTCCGGTGGACAAATACGATAATTACCGCTTCCAGGTCCACCAACTGCCCACGCATCCCCACAACTACGAGTCCACGACAATACCCAACATGTACCCCGGCGGATACCTGGCCGAGGGCCTGGGCCTCGTGGTGATCGGTATGCACGGCACGACCTACGCCATCGCGGGAGACATCCTGCAGAGAGAAGGACGGTTGTAGTCCACTTCCGGACCGGACCGATCGAAGGCGGGACCGGCCCGGCGTCGATCCCCGGCCACGCCTGAAAATATCCGTGGACATTTCACCGTACAACCCTTATTAAAGAGGGCCGGACAGCGGATCAGACGTCCTGTCCATCTTGATCGCCCGGGAGTCTTTCGTGCCCGTCACCATCCGCAACGTCAGAACCATCCTCACCCAGCCTGCGGGATCGCGCCTGATCGTGGTCAAAGTCCTGACGTCCGAGCCGGGCCTGTACGGCCTCGGATGCGCCACGTTCACCCAGCGTTTCCACGCCGTCCACACCGCCCTCGAGAAACACCTGAAACCCTTTCTCATCGGCCGGGACGTAGACCGTATCGAAGACATCTGGCAGATGAATATGGTCAATGGGTACTGGCGCAACGGACCCGTACTCAACAACGCGATTTCAGGCGTCGACATCGCCCTGTGGGACATCAAGGGCAAACGCGCCGGCATGCCCGTGTACCAGCTCCTGGGCGGCAAATGCCGCGAAGCCGCGGCCTGTTACGCGCACGCCGACGGCCTCGACAAGGAGGAAGTCCTGACCAACGTCCTGAAATTCCAGGAACAGGGCTACCAGCACATCCGCGTTCAGATGGGGGGTTACGGCGGCAGGACGTCCCGCCTCCGCGGTCCGGATGGCTCGCCGGACGGCGCGTATTATGACCCTCGGGAATACGCTCGCGGGGTCCTAGACATGATCGGACACGTCCGTGCGAACACCGCCGCGCACCTCGAACTCCTCCACGACGTTCACGAACGCCTCGCGCCGATCGACGCGGTCCAGTTCGCGAAAGACGCGGAGCCCTTCAAGCTGTTCTTCCTGGAGGACCCGCTGGCGCCGGAAGACCTCGAGTGGTTCCGCAACATCCGCCGGCAATGCGCCACGCCCATCGCCATGGGGGAGCTTTTCAACCACCCGCGGGAGTGGACTCCGCTCGTGCAGGACCGGCTGATCGACTTCGTCCGGATGCACATCAGCCAGATGGGCGGCCTGACGCCCGCCCGAAACGTCGCAATTCTTGCGAACATGTACGGCATTCGCACCGCGTGGCACGGTCCGGGCGACGTTTCGCCGGTCGGCCACGCCGCGAATCTGCACCTGGATCTATGGGCGCCCAACTTCGGCATCCAGGAGTGGTGCCGATTTGACGAACGCGTGTCCGAAATCTTCCCCGGAACCCCCGAAGTCAGAGGCGGCTACATGTACCCCAACGACCGGCCGGGCCTCGGAATTGACGTCGACGAAGAACTCGCCGCCGGTTACCCCTGCCGAGACGAGATCATCGACTGGACGCAGGCCCGCCTGCCCGACGGCTCGCCCGCCAGGCCCTGAGCGACATGCGGTTCTGTCCATCCATGCCAGGTATATATACGTACCACTGCATCAAGCCAAATCCACGAGGTAAACCCAACCAGGGAGGAACCGAATGCTCAATATAGGAATCGTCGGCGCGGAGAACAGCCACACCGTCGCCATCTCGAAAACGCTGAACATCGACAAAAAAGTACCGGGCTGCCGCGTCACCCACGTCTGGGGTGAAGCCGCCCGGTACGCCAAAGACGCCCAGGATCGGGGACAGATTCCGAATATCGTCGAGAGCCCCGAAGATATGATCGGTCACGTGGACGCCGCGTGCGTGGACCACCGCGACGCGAAATACCACCTGCCCGCGGTCTGGCCGCTCATAGAGGCCGGAATTCCCGTCTTTGTCGACAAACCGTTCTGCTACCGCGTCTCGGAGGGCAGGCGATTCCTCGATCGTGCGGCGGAGCTCGGGGTCCCGGTCTGCTCCTTTTCGGTGCTGCCCAGACAAGCGTCCTTCAGTCAGCTCAAGCAGGACATCGCCGGGCTGGGTCGGGTTGTCTCCGTGATCACAACCGGCCCGTGCGACGTCGAATCCGAGTGGGGCGGCGTCTTCTTCTACGGCATCCACCAGGTGGATATGGCCGTGCGCCTGCTCGACAACGACGTCACCCATGCACAGGTCAACCTGGGTGACAAGAACCATACCGGCACTTTGTATTCGTCCAGCGGCGCCGTCTCCACGCTCAATCTCTTCACCGAGGGACACAGCGCCTTCCATGTGTCGGTCATCTGCGAAAAGGGGCGGGGCGACCGTGCGATCGGGTACGACGAAAACCCATACCTCGGCGGCGCAGAGGCCTTCTGCGACATGTTCAAGACCGGGGTTACCGACGAGACGCGCGAATCGATGCTCATGCCGGTTGCCGTCCTGGAAGCGCTGGAGAGATCCATCGGGGAGAAAAAGAAAATCGCGGTGCCGTCCATCGGGTAGCGACACGCGGGCGGGACCCGTCGTGAAACACCCGAACGCAATCTGCGTGCGGGTCCAGTCCCCCGGTCATGGAATGGATTCAGCTGCCGATGGCTTCGCTCAACACCCTCAGGTGGTTCTCGCCGAGGATCTTTCGTACATCGACCTCCGAATAACCCCTCGCCAGCAGTCCCTCGGTAATTCGGGAAAATGACGTCGCGTCGTCCAGCAGCGTGCCGCCGCCGTCGAAATCCGAACCGATGCCCACGTGGTCCACGCCCGCCAGCTGTACGGTATGGTCCACGTGGTCGAGGAGGCGCGGCAGCGTGGGCCTTGTCGAATCCACGAAACGCGGCACGAACGTCACGCCCATCGACCCGCCGTTCTTCGCCAGCGCCCTGATCTGTTCGTTGCTCAGGTTTCTCGGGTGGTCGCACAACGCCTTGCAGTTGCTGTGCGAAGCGATCACCGGGTTTCGTGCCACCTCCATCACGTCCCAGAACCCGGCCTCGCTGACGTGGGAGACGTCCACCAGCATGCCGAGGGCGTTCATCTGCTCCACGAGACGCACGCCGAAGCGGGTCAGTCCGCCGCGGGTGCGCGCCTCGGCATTTCCGTCCGCGGCCAGACTGCTGACATCGTGCGTCAGGCCGATCGAACGGACGCCGATCCGGTGCAGCATGCGCAGCACGTTCACGCTTCCCTCCACCCCGTCGCTGTTCTCGATCGCCAGCACGACCGCCAGTTTGCCTTCCTGTTTTGCGCGCACAATGTCTCCGGCGGATTTCGCCAGGACCACGTCGCCTCCGTGCGCATCCAGTTCGGAGTCGAAGAATCCAACGGCGTCGAGCGCGTAGGTCAGATGGTTCTTGACTGCCAGGGTGACGTCGACCGCAAAAAAGGCAGCGTCCAGCCCCCCCTCGCGCATCTTGACGAAATCGATCTGAACCGGTGCTTCCATGGCCTCCCGATCCAGACGGCCTCTGAAATAGGCGACGGTTCCGTTCCGGCGATCCCCGTCCGTTGGCGGATTGCCCGAAAACCCCAGATTCCCCCGGCGAATGTGATTGACAATCGCGTCGTTGTGTGAATCGATCACCAGTGCGTCCCGATGAAATGGGACCGCATCGCTCCCGTCAGCCATCGAGCGTTCTCCTCTTTAACTCCGGATTCGGTTTCCTGCCGGTAGCCTGACCGCCCCGTTCATTTCGCTATCGCTTCCAGAACGGACTCGCCGCATCGGAAAACGTGACCCGGCCGAAGTCATCCGGCGCGTGGAACTGCGGCTCGGGCGTCCGGCTGGCGGACCACTGGCTGAACTGCGCGTTGGTTCTGCCGCCCAGCCGGTTCAGGTTCAGGTGCCACACGTCGCCCGGCGCGGGCGGCGTGTTCTTCGCGACGCCGGCGAAATTCTCGAACGGAATGGCCGCCTCGAGGACCCAGTACGAATCGGTATCCGTGTCGTCGTTCAACGTGCCCGAGATAAACGTCGAAACCTGAAGTCCCTGCGCCCGCCATCCCGTATCGACGACTTCGCCGGCGCCCCTGGGATTGAACCGGTCCAGAAAGATGCTCAGCACATTCATCTCGATGTTGAAATAGACGTGCGGCAGGTCCGGATCCGGCGCCGTAAACACCTCCACGCAGTCGTCGTCGTACACGTCGCTGTTGCGCTCGGTGTGGTCCGCCCAGACGTGGGCGTCTTCGCAAATGTACGACACGTACAAATGCGTGTCGTCCCAGAGCATCTTTGCCACCGTCTGCTCCTGTTTGCCGTCGCTGTACCACGGGAAGACGAACGCCCCCACGTCGGGCGCAGCCACCCACGCCGGCTCGTCCAGCCGACCGTCTACCGCAATCGCGGTCCCCGCCCGGTAGATGGTATAGCTAGGCCGACCTCCGGCAAATGCAGAATCCACCGTCAACAATACCACGACAAACGCGAGACACGCCAGCAGATATTCCATTGACCGACCTCCTGTTATGGAAGCTCATTTTGAAGCCGTTTTCTCACACAACACGCGAAGAAACGCGGCATCCGCCATCAGCGCGGCCTCGGGGTCGTCGTCCCTGACGAACTCGACCTCCAGAAATCCGTCGAAACCCGCCGCCGAGAGTTCCCCGACGACCGCGGGATAGTCCACGTAACCCGCCGAGATCAGGCTGCGTGCGTTCCGTCCGGGAGCGGTATAGTTCTGCGCGTGCACCGTGGCCACCCGAGGCCCGACCTGCCGCGCCATCGAGATCACCCGATCGGCGCTGTCCGTAACCATCGGTTGGAAATTCAGCAGAAAATTGGGCCGGTCCACGCCTTCGACCAGGCGCAGGCTGCCCCAGGTCGTGTCGGACAGGTACCCCAGATGCATCTCCACGGCCAGACGCATCCCCCAATCCGCCGCCCTGTCTGCGAAATGGCGGAATCCCCGGATCGCCGTCCGCCAGTCCTCATCCGTCGCTTCCGCCGAGCCGCAGGACCCGGCCCACACACGAATTGTTTCCGTCCCCAGATCCGATGCGGTGTCCAACCCTTCCGACATCTCACGCGCAAAATCCACGGCGACCGGATTGACGTAGGACCCGTATTGCGACACCTCCAGCCCTCTCCCCCGAATCGCCGCGGCAATGCGCCGGTTGGCCAACGCGCGATAGCTGCCGGGCATGTGGTCCGGCTTTCCCCACGGTTCGACGCCGTCGAAACCGGCCCGGACCGCGAGATCCAGGACGTCTTCGAACGGCCTGTCTTTAAAGGCAATGGTACACAGTGCAGTCTTCATTGTCGGCCCTCCACCGAAATCGGACTATAATACCCCGGCCGCCGACCGATGTCAATCCGAATGGAAGTCTCCCGATGCCGGTTGCCGGTTCCGGTGGAGGCGAAGATTCGTCCGCCGCGTTCGCGGACGTTCCTTCACCCCGGGCGGGGAACAAAGGACCGCGGAAGTGCCCGCGAGACACCGGGCCTATGTAAATTCACGATCCTGTTGACAGGACTCCGGACCTTTTGTACTTTAGCGGCATGACGCGAAATCAGGGCTCCTATACCGGTCCGCTCTTCCTTCAGTCTGACAGGAATCAGGATCCAGGGAGTCCGTTACCGGCGCACCAAGCGGCTCCGCTCCAGGCAGTATGCGATAATCCGGATTTCATGCTGAACTGGAATGATCGATTCAGGAAGGGAAGGAAATGAACCGGTTTAAATTCGGTATTCTGGAAGACGTTCTTCAGTCGGACTGGGTGGATGTGTTTCCGAAAGCGAAAGCGCTCGGCTACGACGGCGTCGAACTGGGCATTCGGGGCAACACCTATCGCGCGTCAGACCTCTGGATGGAGGAGGGTATCGAAGCCCTGGGGCAGCGCGCCGAATCCGCGGGCATACCCATATTCTCCCTCTGCCTGCACACGTTCTGGCAGTATTCCTTTGCAGACCCGGACGTCGCGAACCGCTTTATGGCCAAACAGATTGCGTTTCACGCCATTCATGCATGCAAGGCACTGGGCATCGGCGCCATACTCATCCCCGTCACCAATCCGCTGGCATTGCCCGCTGACGAAGCCGCTCATCGCTGGGCGTACGAGAGCAGGGCCGTTGCCGCGCAAGCGGCCGGAATGGGCATTAGCATCGGCCTGGAAAACGTGGGGCGCAGCCACGTCGTTACCGGTGAACAGATGCGGGAACTGATCGAGGCGGTGGACAATCCGTTCGTAGGGGCCTACTTCGACGTCGGCAACGCGCAGATGCTCGGCAGCGACTCGGTCGCCGATATCCACTGCCTGGGCGACCGGATCGTACAGGTCCACGTCAAAGACCCGCGAAAGGACCGGACGCCCTGTTACGTCGGCGAAGGCGACGTCGACCTGAAGGGTTGCCTGAAAGCGCTGGCCGAGGTGGAGTACCGCGGCCCGCTCGTCTTTGAAACGCCGCCGTTGGAAGACGCGGTATCCACCGCGGAACGCAACTTGAGAACCCTGAAATCCCTGGTCGAATCGGCGGGCTCGGAATCCGACGGGAACGCGAATTCTTAGACGGGCGCGTGAAAACGGCGCGTTCCAATGCATGCGTACGAAAAAATCCCGCGACAGCGTCGCCGTTCGCGGGATTTCTCTATTCTTGCCGCGGTACTACATTGACTGATTCCGTTTCCTGAACGCGTATGCCAATCCATGCAACACGAGATCGGGTGCGGAATCGTGCGACGATTTCAGGTAAGGCGAAAGGAACGTCGCGTCGCCGCCGGTGAGGAGGACACGTGGCGCCGGGTCCGCAGCGGCAATCAGTTCTTCGACCACACGGTCCACGGCGCCGGCCGCTCCGAATACCACCCCCGCCCGTATGCATTCCCGCGTATCCCGCCCCAGCGCCGATGGCGGCGCTTCGAGCTTCACCTCCGGCAGCAAACTGGTCCCGGATGCAAGCGCATTCGCCATGGCCCTCAGGCCCGGCGCGATCGTGCCGCCCTGGAAGCACCCTCCGACTGAGACCAGGTCGACTGTAAGAGCGGTTCCGGCATCGACCACAATGACGGAATTGCCGACCAGCCTGAACGCCGCCCCGGCCGCCAGGAGCCGGTCGACGCCCACGTCCTCGGGCCGGGGTACCGCGATATCGATGCCGAAATCGGTTCCGGAGTCGGCCACGATCAGATCACGCCCCGTCGACGACAGGACCGCCCGGCTCATCACGCGTGTCATGCCCCGAACCACCGACGACGCGATCGCCCCGTCCAGCGCCCGGATTTCGATGCCCGCCCGTTCAAATTCGGCGTCGAGGCGTGACGTGTAGTCCGCACTGCGGCGCCCGGGATCCGTATCCATGAACCAGCGAGTCCGCATGCCGCTGCCGTCGAATACGGCGCAGCCGATACTGGAATTCCCGATGTCTAACGCGAGAAACACTCGAAACCCCGGTATTGGGCATCCGGCCCGGAAGCCATGCGCTTACAGGCGGGAATTCACCTGCCGTGTCTGGCTAACCCGTTGCTTCGCCGCCCACGTCGCCCATCGTGACCCTCGTGGTCCCGCCATCGACGCCACCTACCAGCAGAGCGCCGTCGGCGCCCACGTCCTCCGCCACGCCGCTGACCGGCCCCGCGGCCGTCATCACGCGAACCGGCCTGCCCAGCATCCGGGCTTTGCGTTTCCACGAGGCCCTGATCCTCTCGGCGTCGAGGCCGTTATATGTCTGCTCCAGCGCCAGGAAGATTTCCGCCAGGAGTCTCGTCCGACCGTGTACCCGGCCCGTGCCGCACCGAAGTGACGTCGCGGTATCCTGCAGACCGGCGGGAAAATCCGACGCTTCGTGGTTGACATTGATGCCGACCCCGAGAACGGCGAAACGCAGTCCTCCGACGCCGACCCTCGCCTCCGTAAGGATGCCCGCCAGCTTGCGGCCGTTCAGGTAAAGGTCGTTCGGCCAGCGGACCTCTGGGCATGCGCCGGTGGAAGCCTCGACGGCGGCGCCAATCCCGGCGGCGGCGCCAAGCGTAAGCATCCAGGCGCGTGAAATTTCCAGATCGTAACGGAGAATGAGTGAGAACCAGAGTCCCACCCCGGGCGGCGAAAACCACGCTCTGCCGAGTCTCCCGCGTCCGGCGGTCTGATGTTCCGCGACAACCGCCGTGCCGTGCCGTGCGCCGGCGAGAGCGGCCCGCGTGGCGAGCGCATTCGTGGATTCCAACTCCAGGAAGCAAACAGGAGAACGACCCATCGCACGTGTCCTCAGGCGTCGGAGAAGGTCGGACCGGACGATGACGTCCGCGTCCGTGTCCAGGCGAAACCCTGCATCCGGTCGATCCGATACCGAATACCCGAGGCGCCGGATCGCGTCGATGGCGACGCGGATATCGTCGGGCTTGCAAGACAGCCTTTCGGCCAGACTTTCGACCGGCGCCCGCCGGGCCCGTTGTCCGTCAAGCGCTTCGAGTACGCGATAGGCAACGGTGGTCGCGACACCCCCGTTGCACGGGGATGTTCCCGCGGAAGAATCAGGACGTTTTTCGATCATTGGAACAGCAGGCTCATATCCATTGAAGGCGCCGAATGCGTCAACGCGCCCACCGAGATCAGGTCAACGCCGGTCTCAGCCAGGGTTCGAACGGTTTCGAGTGTGACGTTGCCGGATGCTTCAAGAAGGGGGCCATCCGGCCCGAAGGCCTTCGCAGTTGCCACCGCGTGGCGAGTGGTGTCCAGATCCATATTGTCCAGCAACACCCGGTCCACGCCCGAAGCCAGCGCGTCGTCCAGTTCGCGAAGCGTTTTCACCTCCACTTCGATCATCACCGTCCTCCCGGACCGGGCCATCGCCGACCTCACCGCGGCCACCGCCGGCCCGATGCCGTCCGCCGCCTCAATATGGTTTTCCTTGAGAAGCACCATATCGTGGAGTCCCAGCCGGTGGTTCGATCCACCCCCCGCGACCACCGCGTACTTGTCCAGCATCCGAAGTCCGGGGGCCGTTTTCCGGGTATCCAGAATCCGCACGCCGGTCCCGCTGACGGCGGACACGTAGGCTGCCGTCGCCGTTGCGATTCCGCACATCCGCTGCAGAAAATTCAGCGCCGTCCGTTCGGCCGTGAGAATGCCCCGGGCGGGGCCCTCGACGTCCGCCACGACGTCCCCGCTGTCAACGCGCGCGCCGTCCTCGATCCGCGGCGCGAACCGGATTCGTGAATCGACCCGCTGAAATACCCGCTCCGCCACAGCCAGGCCCGCGACCACGCCCGCCGACCTCGCAATCAGCAATGCCCGCGCCTGAACCGCCTCGCGCACCGTCCATGCGGTCGAAATGTCGCCGCTGCCGACGTCTTCCCGGATCGCCGCGTCCACGACACGGTCGATGCCGTCCCATTCCGTCAGGTTCGCCATGCCATCAAGCCTGTGCGGCGCCGTCCGAGACTCCTTTCAAGCCGGCTTTCAGCCTGGAAATCTCGTCCCGGTATTCCGCCGCCCGTTCGAATGCCAGTTCCGCGGCGGCCCTGGCCATCTTTTCTTCGAGATCGGAGATGACGTCGACCAGATTGGCGCCGGCCTCGTACCCGGACGTCTCTTCCGCCGCAAGCGGCGCCTCCTCCTGCCTGGCGTCGGCGACCGCCGTGGCCTGCAGGATCTCGTCCCTGCTCTTGTAGACCGTCTGCGGCGCGACCCCGTGCCGCTCGTTGTACGCCTGTTGCACCTGACGCCTGCGGTTGGTTTCCTCGATCGCCCGCCTCATGGAATCCGTAATTTCGTCCGCGTATAAGACGACCTTGCCGGCCAGGTTTCTGGCCGCCCGGCCCGCCGTCTGAATCAGGGAACGCGTCGAGCGCAGGAAGCCTTCTTTATCCGCATCCAAAATCGCGACCAGGGACACCTCCGGCAGATCCAGCCCCTCCCGCAGCAGATTCACGCCCACCAGAACGTCGAATTCACCCAGCCGCAATCCTCGCACGATCTCAACGCGCTCCAGTGAGTCGATTTCCGAATGCATGTAGCGGGCGCGGATCCCAAGGTCACGCATGTATTCGGCCAGGTCCTCCGACATTCTCTTGGTCAGCGCGGTTACGAGCACCCGTTCCTTCCGGCCGACCCGCTCCCGGACCTCGTCGATCAGATCGTCCACCTGCCCGCGGACCGGACGCACCAGCATCTCGGGGTCCAGAACGCCGGTAGGCCTTATGATCTGCTCGACGACAATGCCCTCCGACCTTTCCAGTTCGTAGTCCGCGGGCGTGGCGGACATAAAGATCGCCGTCTGCATCTTGCCTTCGAATTCCTCGAAATAGAGCGGGCGGTTATCCAGCGCGGCAGGCAGCCTGAATCCGTGTTCGACCAGCGTCGTCTTTCGCGATCGATCGGCGTTCCACATCCCCCGGACCTGCGGCAGCGTCACATGCGACTCGTCGATCACAATCAGAAATTCCTCAGGAAAATAATCAAGCAGCACGTGAGGCGGTTGACCGGGTTCCCGCCCGTCGATATATCTCGAATAATTCTCGATTCCGGCGCAGTAGCCGATCTCTCGCATCATCTCGATATCGTACCGGGTGCGCGTCTCCAGCCGCTGGGCTTCCAGCAGTTTTCCCTGGTTCTTGAATGCTTCCAGTTGCGCGGCCATGTCAACCTCGATCTGCACGATCGCCCGTTCGATCCGCTCGCCGCTGGTCACGAAGTGCCGCGCCGGGTAAATCGCCGCCCGTTCTTGCGTCTCCAGCACCTCGCCGGTCACCGGCTGCACCAGACTGATCGCATCCACGTCGTCTCCGAAAAACTCGACGCGCACCGGATCGTCCCGTTCGGGCCGATAGATCTCGACCACGTCCCCGCGCACCCTGAAGGCGCCCGGGCCGAAGTCCACGTCGTTCCGCGTATAGTGAATATCCACCAGCCGGCGAAGCAGTTCGTCCCGGTCCAGCCTGTCGCCCCGGTCGATCATGACGTGCATACCCTCGTATTCTTCGGGATTGCCGATGCCGTAGATACAGGATACGCTGGCCACGATAATCACGTCCTGTCGTTCCATCAACGCGCTTGTCGCACGCAGGCGAAGCCGGTTGATCTCGTCGTTGATATCCGATTCCTTTTCGATGAACGTATCGGTGACCGGCTTATATGCCTCCGGCTGATAATAGTCGTAATAGGAAATGAAATATTCCACGGCATTGTCGGGAAAGAACGTCTTGAATTCGCCGTAGAGCTGAGCTGCCAGCGTTTTGTTGTGCGAGATCACCAGGGTCGGCATCTGAACCGCCTCGATAACCTTCGAAATCGTAAAGGTCTTGCCGGTGCCGGTCGCCCCCATGAGCGTCTGAAAACGGTCGCCTCTCCGGACACCCTCGCCCAATTCGTCGATGGCCTCCGGCTGGTCGCCCGCCGGTTCAAACGGCGCCTGAACCCGGAATCTCGTCATCGTCGTCCTCGTGATCGTCTTACCGCCGAAGAACAGTGACCAAATGTATAGATAATTTAGACATGGAACGATGCAAAAGCAAGAACTATGCGCAGCTTGCCGGTCCGTCGACGAGGTCGGAATCTGACCGCCTGCACGCGGCGGTCTGACCCGCGGCGGATGGTCAACTCCGGCATCGGCCACGAAAAAACGGATTTTGCCGATTAATGTGCTTTTTTTTGGCGTGCAATCTGCTTAAATTTCATTGTAGAAAGGCGCGACCAAACCTCCTCGGGCAGCCCTGGCGGGTGAGCTCCGAGGAAGCCAACTCTACCAGATTCCGGCACCCAACGCATTCTGGTTCGCCTGGGCGACCTTCTGGCAGGATACCGGAGTCTACTCGCCCTGACCATCGATTACCGAACGCCCGGTGCGCCGGGGCCGGACGGATGTACAATGGGCCGTAACCGCGAGTCCGCTATCGATGAGGAAAGTCACGCTTCCGGGACCCGACCCGCGAGTCCGTACCATGACCTCCGTGCGCCACAGGCCGCTCGCGGCCGCCCTTCTCGCAGTCTTCGCCTGTCATATTCCCGGCAATGTGATCGCGGGGGCCTGGACGCTGCCCGGGAATCACGTCTGGTGCAAGGTCGCCTTCCTGGGTCAGACCACCCACGAAGAATACGTGGGCGCCGCCGGATCGGGAAGAGGTCCGGATCTCGGAAGGGTGTACAGCGAAGGAAACCGCGCCAGGTATCGATTTGACGGCAGATACCGTTCCCGCGCCCTGTTCTTCGACCTGTTCTACGGTACGACGGACAGAGTGGACGTGGGAATACAGGTGCCCTTTTTCCGTCAGGAATATCAGGACGCCGCCCTCCTTACCGGCTTCGGCGAACCCCGGAGAGCAACCGGTTTCGGAGATATCCGCGGATTCCTGAAAGTCAAGCTGTTGAACCGGCCCGCCGTGGGCTCGTTCAAGGTGGGTTTCAAGGCGCCGACCGGCGAATTCGTAAACGAAGACGGGCTGATTCCCGTCGGGGAAGGACAGTGGGACTTCGACGCTGTCGTTCAATTGGGCCGGTCCTTCTGGCCGGTTCCGGCATACGTCAGTTCGGACGTCGGTTACCGGCTTCGCCGCAGGAACGGTGAAATCGACCGCGATCCCGGCGACGAATGGTTCTTCATGGCCGAAGGCGGCTACGCGGTGCGCCGGTTCGCGCTGATCGGAATCAAGATCCATGGCATCCGGGGCAAGGCTGCTACCGTCTTTGGCGCGAGAATCCAGTCCGACGTCAAGAGAATTACTTATGTGTCTCCGCAAATTAACCTTGGGCCTTTTCGCGGGTTCAGCGTGGAAACTGCCGTAAACGTCTCCGTCGCCGGCAGGAACTATCCGGCCGGCTGGATGACGGTCCTCGGCCTTTCCTATACTGGAAAACCATTTCCGCGGAACCACGGTACCGTCGCGAGATGAACGGTCCCGATCCGGTACGTGCCGGGCATCCGGAATTCGTACCCCTGCGCTTTCGACAGCGCACGGTAACGCGCGGGCCGACGGTGCAAACGGCCGCACGGGAGCGCGCGTCCGTTGTATCGCATCCGGATCCCGGAGAAAGTAGGGGATGAGATGAAACTGTCGGAAGTTCAGGTGAACAGGTTCCGGGAAGAAGGGGTGCTGGTGGTCGAGGATCTGCTTGACGCCGATGAGGTTTCCGCTCTCCTCGCAAGGGCCGAATGGGTGGCGAGCGGTGGCGCGCGGCATGTTTCCAGGAAGCGTCTGCAGCTGGAACCCGAGGTGAACGCGGGAAGGGCGGCGGCGGACTCGTACGCGGACTCTCTGCGAAAGATGAGCCATCTCGCGTTCTGCGACAGCGTGTTCGAAGGCCATGCGCGCAACCCGAAGGTACTGGACGTGATCGAGTCCCTGCTCGGTCCGGACCTGAAGCTCTATCAGGACCAGTGGTTCATGAAACCCCCGAGAATCGGCTCCAGGCAACCCTACCACCAGGACATGCCGCTCGGATTTCACATCGATCCGCCCGATATGGTCACCTGCTGGGCCGCGCTGAACGACGCAACCGTGGAAAACGGTTGCCTCTGGATGCTGCCGGGTACCCACCGGTTCGGAATCATTCCCAGGGAGAAATGGGCAAACTATGAACAGATGTCACTGGACGGCAGACTGCCGGAAGAACGGGCCATCGAGTTGAAAGCGGGCAGCTGCAGTTTTCATCATGGCCTGATTCTTCACTGCAGCAGGCCGAATCAGACCAACCTGCGCCGGCGGGGATATGCCACGCATTACGTCAGCGCACGGTGCCGATATACCGGCCCGGCAGAACAGAACGACGCCATGCTGGTCAGGGGCGCCTCCACGCCGGGTTGTATCTGAGAAGCTGTTCGAATGCCTCATAACGAAAGGAGTCGCGCGATGAGAATTTCAGTTGTGTTTCTGACGGCCGGCCTGCTGGCCTGGGCGCACCCCGCGCACGCCGACATTTTTCCGGGAGAGGAATCCGAAGTTGAAGCGGGCGTGACCCTGAACCCCATTCGCGCCGGCCGCCTTGAGGTCATCCCGATTCTGTCGGTCGGTCTTTCCGACGGTTCGGTGGTCTACCAGGGCGGCGTGTCGATCGGGGTTGCGTTGAGCCGGCTGCACCAGGTCGGCGGCGCCTTCGTGGTCGGCAACCGGGCATATGATCGCCGGGGAGACAGAACGGACGTTCTCCAGACACCGCAGCCGCCCGTGCAGACCAGAGCCGGATATCCCGCGTCCGCCGAAGACGGATTCGGCTCCTCGCTGTCCGGCTTCTATCGGCTCAACGTTCCGCTGAGAGTGGACAGGCGCACCTGGCCCTTCCTGGAGGCATTCGCCGCCCGAGACTACTGGGGGTGGTCCGGCGTAAGCGAAGTCGGCGGTGGCGTCGGGTTCAGGCGCGCACTCTCCAACCGGACGGCCCTCACCACCCGATACTCGTACGTGGCGCTATTTGCCGAGGACGAGCGCTCTAACCGTCACGTTGCGTCGGTCGGCGTATCGATGTTCTTCAGGTAGACCCCGGCAGGACGAAAACCCCCGGTTTCTGTCCGTCCTTAGCAGTCCGTTGGAAAAGTTGCTCTGCAGGCGAGGCCGAGCCACTGTGGCCGAAGACAAGGCGCGCCTGTCTGCGTGCGGACACGCACAGGCAGGCGACCGACGCGAATCCCTGGATTCGGGGAGGGAGCGCCTGCCTGCTGCAGGCAGGCAACGCCGTAGTTCGATCACAAGGGCCGGACGCAGCCCGGATGGACTTTATCAACGGGCTGTTAAACGGGCGGAAGGCAATTGCGAGGGTTCAGACGGCCGAATATATGGCGGCTACAACCCATACAACGACAAAGCCCACCCCGCAGCCCGCCGCAACCTGCCTCATCGAGTGCGCGCCAACAACAACGCGCGCCCAACAGACCGCCAGCGCCAGCGGCAACCAGTAGACGGACGAAGGTCCGAGCAAGAGATGCAGTATCGCCAGGGGGCCGCACACGCCCGCAGCGTGCAGGCTGATCTTCCATCGCACGGTCGTCCAGGCGGCAATCAGCCCCAGGAAGAAACAACCCAGCAGGAAACCGCGTATCAGCGGCGGCGCGCCCGACACCCACATTACGACAAAGCCCGCAAGGCAACTCGCGGAACTCACCAGCAGCGGCTTCCGCCGGCGGGACCGCACCGCAATATAGAATCCATCCACCTCCCTGCGCGCGACTAGAAGACCCACGTACAGCGTGGGCAGACAGGTCGCAAACAGCAGACCGGCGCCGAGCCAACCGACGCGTTGCATCGGTGGCGCCGGGAGCCGCCAGATCAGCATCGTCAACAGGCCGGCCGCTGCCAGCGGTGGACTGAATACCGCCGATAGCGTCCTTGCCGCAACCTGCCGGGGGTGAAGTCGTCGCATGGGTCCTTTGCGTGAATTCCGGTACTGCGTGCGCAACTACGGTAGAAACGGCGAGACAATATACGAATCGATCGCCTGGAATCCCTCCCTCTTCTGTTCAGGCCAGACCCGGGCATTGCAGCTTGACAAGGCTTACTGATTCATATATACTGCTTTAGCGTCCTATTCCGGAAAGATGGTCGCCCGTCGGGCCATCGCTGTCCGTTACAGGACGTCGGGATGAACGACCGGCGTGTGAAAGTCGGTTTTTTTCATTTGTTGCGCACAGTTCCGGATTCGACAACGAAACGTCCTACGGTGCCTTATGAAATTGCGAGCCGTCCTCAGCCACCAGCCCACTGACAGGCTCCACCGCATCGCTGCATCGACCGACCTCCCGGTTTACCACGGCGCCAACAAGTCGGTGCTGATAGACCAGCTGTGCCGCCATCTTTCCAACCCGGCGCAGGTTCGCCAACGAATCGATGCGCTTCAACCCGGGCATCGGGAGTACGTCGTCAATCTCGCCGCAGAGGGCGGCGAGTTGCTCAAGGAAGATGCCATTGACGAATTGGGCGCGGGATTCACCCACCGCTTCCAGATCATGCAGGACGCGGTTTCCGAACTCGGTCTGGTCTTCGAAGACGTCGAAACACTCGGGGCGGACCATTGCCTGGTCGGCATACCGGAATCGGTCCTCAAGGCCATCCCGCTGAGAGCCGGGAACCAGGGTCGGCTCCGCCGCGTAATGCAATCTCGATCCATCGGTCTGCTTCGCGCCTTTGCGAGAGAACTTGGCTGCCCGTTCGAAGACTCCCGCCGTGTTTTCGTGGCGCGCGCCGTTCGCAAGCGGTTGTTGGATCAGGATCATCTGAAGGCCTACATCATCGATCTGCCGGAAGCCAAGAGAGCCATCCTCGATCGTGTCCTGGCCACGGATGCCATCACACAGGATGAAATCCTGTGTGACATGGGAGAGGGCGGGCTTCGCGCGCTGGACGAAATGATCTGGAAGACGCCGTTGTTTTTCCACACCACGGATCGGCTCCTGACAGATACGCCCCTCCAACTTGCTTCAGACCTGAAGCCTGAAATTCAGGCCCTTGACGGCAGAATCGAAGACATGGTCGAGGCGGTCGTTGCAAGCAACGGACCGAACCCCTCCCGAACCCGGGAGCAGACGTCCTGCCTGGTACCCGATCTCTGCACGCTTCTCGGATTCATCGATCAGCGCAGGCCGCGCGCACTCAAACACGGCGGCGTATCCCGGGCCCGGCTCCGGGACGTCAGTAAATACTACCGGGGACACGCGGAACCGGGGTACTCCGAATTCCTGCTCCTGTTTGCGGAATCCGCCGGACTCATCCGTTGCGACGCGAGAACATGGCGGCTTGCGGAAGACGCCGCCGACCGGCTTTCCCGCGCGCATGACGTCCGAAACGCCGTACTCAGACTCTGGCGCGAAACCGATCGATGGAACGAGTGGACCACCGAACGTCCCGGCGCGCGGATCCGCAACAGGAATGACACCCTGAAAGCCCTTCGTAGCGAACTGCTCGACTGCCTTGCCCGCTGTCCCGAAAACAGCTGGATCTCGTACCTGGATTTTTACGGCTTGCTGGCGCGCAGGTCCGAGACATTCGCCCATCTCGATGGACGTCCCCCGTCCGGGCGGAACCTGATCGGCGGCGGCGCGGACGAACTGCTGCGGCGCATCTTCGTGTCGGCGCTGACATGGATGGGGCTGATCAGCCTGGGAAATCCTGAATCGTTCGGCGAGGGCCTCGAACCGGGGCATCCGGGGGTCTTCAAACTGACCGGCCCGGGCGCGGCGCTTCTCAACGAACGTAAACCTGAGAGTACGTCGGTGGAAACCGCGGGCCGTACCGACGAAAATTTCGTACTGCAACCAAATCTTGAAATTCTCTCACCGCCGGATCTGCCATCCGCCCTGTACATCCGGCTCTTTTCGATAGCGGAACTCAAGGAAGTCGACGTCCTGGCAAAGTTTCGGATATCTCCCCAATCCGTTCACACGGCCATGAGCAGGGGCTGGGACGGCCCCTCACTCAGAGCGTTTCTTCGGGACCACAGCGCCACCGGATTGCCGGAGGTGGTAGACGCCCTGCTCCGGGAGTGCGAAAGCAAACACGGTGAAATTGAAATCGCGCCGGCGTCCGGCTATCTCGTCAGTGAACGGCCCGAACTGCTGGACGAACTCCTCGTACAGAGCAAGATCTCATCCCTTCTCGGCGTTCGACTCTCACCCACAACGGCGGCGCTCGACCCGTCTACACGCGTCGAGCAACTCGTGGATGCCCTGAACGGATGCGGCTATATGCCGAATATTACTCCCGAAGAATCAAACGAAGAACAACAACGGATGGTGTTGGAGGGTCCGGAATTGTTACAGTTGGCGGGGTTTCTCGAAACCGCGGCAAAGACCTTCGCCGCCAGGTCGGTTCCGCTGCCTGAGGGCCTGGAACGTCTGCTGAGACGTCTCCGCCGAAGCCTTGGAAGCATTCCGGACAGCGAATACCGGGACGCCCGGAGCGACTACTGCGAGACCTTTGAAACCCTGTTCAAAAGCGGGCGGCCGCACGACGGATTCCAGACCCTCAGGCGATACCCGGGCGCGAATCCGGCCACCGCCGCGGCCGACGTGAAATTCCTCATCGGATACGCCATAGACCATCGGCTCGGCCTGGAAATCGACTACCACGACGAACGCGTCGCGAGAACCTCATCTCGTTCGATCGAGCCGATCTATGAAGATCACGGCGTACTTTGCGGCTTTTGCAGGCACCGCAAAGGCGAACGGACGTTCCGGATCGACAGGATTCGGAGCGCGAGGCTGACCCCTTCTCACGCAGAGTGACGCGACGTCGGTCTTCATGGGATCGTTGCCGGCTGCGATCGAACGACCCCGTAAAAACGGACGGCGCTTTCCTTGACGCGCCGCCGTACAGCGCCTATATTGCGCGGTCCGCACGGCGGCTGACCCCCATCGGCATGGCGGCCGCCGCCGTTTCAAGTCGATCCGCGTGCCGATGGCGAGCCATTCCGGGAAACCCGTATGCCCCTTAAATACTCCATTCGTGAAAACATGGCGCCGGGAAATTCCATCCTGGAGAAATTCCGAAGCCTCGCGGACATAGGCATCGACGGCATCGAGATCACAAGCAGCAGTTCCGTGGAATACGCCGACGAGATCCGTCAGGCGTCCGCGGAAACAGGGGTATCCCCCAACGTCTTTTCGATCCGTGGCACCATGGGGCTGTTGGACGCGAGGCTCACTGAACGCAGGCAGGCGACGCAAGACCTGAAAGACGCGCTCACACTGTGCGGCGACCTTGGCGGCGTCGGCGTCATCTTCCCGCCGCTGATCGCAATAAAGCTTCAGGGTGGTCATCGAATTCCGGATCTCTCCCCTTTTGCCACGTCCGCGCAGGTGGAATCCAGCCTGCTCACCGACATTCTTGCGCGCGACGTCGCCCCGCACGCCGAATCCTGCGGGTGCAGCGTAATTATCGAACCGCTCAACCGGTACGAGCAGTGGTGGCCGTGCACGCTCGCGGAAGGGCTGGAAATCTGCGAAGCCGTCAATAGTCCGGGTGTAACCATCATGGCCGACTTCTTTCATATGAGCATTGAAGAGTCCGACTTGGCGGAAGCCATTCGCAGTGGCGGCGAACGGATCACCAACGTGCACCTGGCAGACAGCAACCGGATTCTGCCGGGATACGGGCACACGGACTTCAGACCCGCCCTCCAGGCTCTCGAAGATATCGGATATCGCCATTACTGCGGCTTCGAATGCGCGATCCCGCCGGGAAGCGATCCCAAATCCGAGCTCAGGAAATCGATGGACTACCTTAACAGTCTGCATTAACGGCCCGTCGAAAAGGCCACCCGGGCGGCGTCCGCAAGCACCCCGGGAAACCGGGCGAATTGCGGTGTCGCGGTATCGATCGGCACTGACAAACCCCCGACACACCGGAGATCTCCAATGGACCAGCCATCGGAAAAAAGCCTGAAGCGGATGTGGGTCTACTTCGAGAAATATTGCGAGAAGACCGGCACGACCGGTCATCCCGACACGGGCATCACGGAGGCCGTCGTCAACGGCCTAGCGGCACACGTCGACGAACTCGGTCGTCCACTGTGCCCGTGCAACTTCTACCCCGATAAGAAAGCCGAACTCGAACGCAGCCGAGAGTGGATCTGCGCCTGCGACGAGATGAAAATCTACAAGTACTGCCATTGCCTCCTGTTCGTCACCCCCGAAGGCCTGCCCGTCACCGAATACCTTCCTGAAGGACACGAAGGCCGGGAATCCTACGGCCTGGTAAGAGACCCGACCCCCGACAAAGGCCGGGAATCCCGCCGCCGCGCCGCTGAAAAAGAATCCGGGACGTAAGTTCAGGAATCGGTCGCGAACAGGTCCGTGAGCGACGCTTCCGCGACCTCGAGACCGGAGATCTCCGCTTCCACGTCCTGAATCAACAGCGTCCGTAAACCTGAATCGTCAACCGCCTGGCGCGCCATTTCCTTCACCTTCCTCATCACCTTGTCCCGCGCCCACGGCGCCATCCCTTCAGAACCGAAACACTCGGATTCAAATGCTGCGCCAGCAGATGCATCCGGGACGAGGGTATCCCGTTCCAGCGCCAGGGCCAGAACCATGTGCCGCAGGAAATCGCTGAATCCGCACTCGTCTACCGCCTCGGCAAATGGCAGCAGGACACGCGATGGCAGAATCCGCACAAAGTTCAATCTGGCGCGCAGCGCCAGAAACTGCGGATAATCCTGCAACGGGTCCACTTCCGCGACCTCGTCGTCCTCCGCGGCGGAAACCTTCCACGTCTCCGGAACGACGCGGGACCAGCGATCGATCTGCCAGCCGTAATCCTGCAGGAGGCGCGCCTCCGGCCTTCCCGAAATCAAGCGGCAGACCCGCCCCATCTCCTCCAGCCGCGCGTGCGCTTCCTCCCGGCCCCGCTTGCGTATTTCCTCGTATTCCGCCTTTGCCAGCAGATCCACGGCCCGGTTGAGATCGTTCTTTGCCGAAACCGTCAGACCCAGTTCCAGGCTGACCAGCGCCTGGCGCACGCCCTGAAACAGAACGTCACGCGAAACGGCAATCCCGGTCCGGTACCGCCGGCCGAACCGGGCGCCTTCGGTTCGCAAATAGGCCAGCAGAACGTCGGGGGCGTGCCGGGGGAGTCTGTCATATTTCACGCCCAACGCAATCGCCTGGCCCAGGAAGCCCTCCGAATCGAGCCTGAGCCCCTCCAGGTCGACAACCGCCAAAGGGTTCACTGGTCTGCTCCTCCGGTGTCCGCTTGATTCTCCTCCGGTTGCTGCGCCGGTGTTACGTTTTCATCCTTCTCGGCTTCGGACCGCTCCCACGCCCCGCGAATCACACGGGAAAGCAGGGTCGGCGCGGCCTCATAGAGCGCGTCGAGGACGATGCCGGTTTCCGGATCGTCGATAAACGCGCTGGGACGGGTCCCGCCCAGCCCCTCGGCGGAAAAAAGCCGGAAACGATAGACCTGAAAACCAGGCGGTCCGACGATCTCATTCAGATTCAGATCATCCATGCGGTCCAGCAGCGCATCCTCCAGAAGAGACGGGTCCACGGCGCGCAGCAACGCTGCCCGTCGGTTGAACTCCTTGAGCGTCGCAAGGGCCTTCAGCCACTCCCAGGACACGCGGGCGCGCAAGGCGGGATTGTCCACACTGTCCAGGGTCTCCGCCATTGTGCGCCGCAGAACACCGGGTGACATCGCCCGGATCAGTTCCGTGTTGAACTTCCATTCATCCGGGTTGACCGAAACCAGATTGCCCAGGATCTCGGCGGGCAGAAGCTCCACCACCCTGTGGCTGTACCCCGGTACGCCGGAACGATCCGCGCCGGTCATCGAGAGCATCTCCTCCGGCGCATCGCTCATCGCCACCAGCGCGGCCTGCTCTTGCACGGGAAGCGCCTGCATCAGCGATCGCACGCGCTTGACGTCGCCGGACGCCAATAACTGCCTGAACTCGCTTTCGCGCCCGATCAGGTCCATCAGATTCCCGGACCAGTTCCCCGATATAACCAGATTCCCCTTGACCTCTACCGAACCCGGTTCCGCGGACGCCGGCGTGCCGGACGTCCCGTCTCGAACGTCGTCCGTCCCGTTCGCGAGTTCCCGCTCCTCCTGGCATTTCACGCACGTCGACGCGCCGGGCATGACCGCCCTACGGTCCTCCGGTATCTCCGCGCCGCACACCGCACATTCCTTCCACGCGCCAGGTTTCGGTTTCGGATCCATAGACAGGCCTCGTTCAGCCGGTGGAAGAGGAAAGCCGTCACTCGGGGCGAGTCATCGAATAACGAAAAATACCGAACGCACCCGGAAAAGTCAATATAATTTTCTGTTTTTAAAGGATTTAAATTTATTGACTTTTCGGCCGCTTATTGTTATATTATTGCCGGTAAGCAAGGGAACTGAGGGCCGATGCCGCAAGGCGTTTCGGCCTTTTTCGATAGATGGATGACTCCCGCATCGCCGAATGAACCTCACCCTCCCCTCGAACTGCCGGAAGTTCAGTGTTTTTCGGGCGCTGCTACATGACAGATAACCCTTGACAGAGTCGCGCCGGACACAGTAGTTTTCAGCCTTCAGATCATACGTTTCACCTGGAACGGGAGACGGCTCGAACGGACCCCGGTTTCCGGATGCCTTTTCCGGCGTGCATTCACGGCAGGACGCCGCGCATACGCTATGTCCCACGTCCTGCTGCTTGCCGGCGAGACACAGGGCAATCAACTCAGGTCAAATCTGGAATCGATCGGCCATACCGTTTCTCGCCCGGCCTGGAACCCGGATTCCGCTGTCAGGCCCGACGCCCGCGGCCTGCCGGGCAATTCCGCTGATCTGATTGTCGTCGACGATGAGACTTTCCCTGGCGAACTGCCCGTTCGCGTTCAACGCCTGCTCCGGTCTCCGGGCGCCCGAAGCGCGCCATTGCTGCTGATCACCGACGAAGCCCGCGTCTCGAACCTCGACTTCTCCGCCGGAATAACCGACTTCATCACCCGCCCCTACTCCCCCGGGCAACTGGAAACCCGCCTGAGACTCATCCTCGGACGCGGGGAACGACGGGATGCGATCCGGCTGGACGACCTGGTCATCAATCTGATCCGGTACGAAGTCCGGGTCGGCGGCGCGCCGGTCGCCCTGACGCTGAAAGAGTACGAGCTATTGAAGTGCCTTGTTGTCCACCGCGGCCGCGTGTTCACCCGTTCGGACTTGCTTGACCGCATCCGGGGGTACGATTATCACGGCGGCATGCGCACCATCAACGTCCACGTGGCGCGACTCCGGGCGAAGCTGACCGGCTTCAACGGGGTCATTTCCACGCTAAGAGGGGTCGGCTACGGGTTCGACTGGCCTGCGTCTCCAACCTGAAAGATCGTCCGGGAACAGCATTGCCGCGTGAAGCCCGGACCGAGGGCAGTCCACGCGCGACGGCATTATTCCAACTGTTGTCAAACCTGAAGACGGAGGGCGGATATGGAAGACGCAAGACACCTGACAATGAAAGAACTCGAAGCGGGACTGGGCCACGTGCGAAATTCACCGGACGACGCGGGCGTCCTGAAACTGATCGTGCGGCGACCGGCAATCGACCGGCGTGAGGTCCTCGCCGAAGGCGATCTTCACCCGGCTGAGGGCCTCGTCGGCGACAACTGGAAGTCCCGCGGCAGTTCCAGCACTCCCGACGGATCCGCGAACCCCGATATGCAACTCAACGTTATGAACGCCCGGTGCGCCGCCCTGGTTGCACAGGACGACAGCCGCTGGCAACTCGCCGGTGACCAGTTGTACGTGGACCTGGATCTGAGCGAAGAAAATCTGCCGCCGGGCGCCCGGCTGGCGATCGGCGGCGCCGTGATCCGGGTGTCGGAGCAACCCCATACCGGCTGCCGCAAATTCGTATCCCGTTTCGGCGCGGATGCGATGAAATTCGTCAACTCGCGCCAGGGAAAGCGGTTCCGGCTCCGCGGTCTCAATGCGCGAGTGGTCCAGCCGGGCACCGTTCGGGTCGGCGATAGCGTCAGAAAGGTTTAGCGTAATGGGTTTCGGATTCCATGAGTCGATGATCCACGACTACCGCGTACGGGGTTGCGTGATCTTCCGGCAGATCCTGCCGCCGTCGCTCATCCGCGACCTCCGCCGCGCCACGGCGAAGGCGCACGTCTATGCACGCGAAAAACGGGGCCCGCAGGCTCAGCGCCTCCAGCCCATTGCCAATTACGACGTCGATATGCGGCCGTTTCACGACTACGCGGAATTTCCCCCGCTGGTTGACGCCGTCAGCCGGGTGCTCACCCCCGAGCACAGAATCGCCAATAGCGAACTCAAGCGAACGGGGCTGTTGCTGGAACCGAGGGACAAGCCCTGGTGTACAGGGTGGCACCGGGATCTTCGGGAAACGTCCAACGTACCAGACGTGGAGGAGTTTCGCCGCGTGAACCACGACCCGCTCTGGTTCAACCAGATCAACTGCCCCCTCTATGAGGACAACTGCACCTGGTATGTACCCGGCAGCTACCTGCGAGACGATCTGCCCGACGAGACTGACGCGGCCGGGGCTCCCCTGCCTCCGGAAGACGCACCGTACGAAGCGCGGGAACGCGCGTGTCTGGAGTATGCCCAGGCGATGCCGCGATCGGAGCGGCTGTATTTGGACGCGGGGGATTTCGCGCTCTACCATCCCAATGGATGGCATATCGGCAATTATCTGCCCGGACGCAAACGCGTAACCATTCATGACTTCGCGCCAACGCCTGAACTGCTGGACTGGTACGATCGCTGGGAGGGAAAACGGGCGCAGGCGGCAAAGGCGTAGCAGTCCGTTGTAGCGGCCGACCATTGGAGTTGGCCCGCGATCACACGCGTTTCACGCATTCAGGAAGGAAACCATCATGCGAAAGGCATGGACGTGGACCACGACAGGGTATACACTGGCCGGGAAGTCCCACGATGAAATCGTGGAAACCTGTCGCTTCGCGGGGCTGGCGGGCATCGAGGGCTCACCGCCGCTCTTTGAAGGAAAATCCGAAACCGAACTGCAGGGACTGGGCGACAGCTATCGAGACGCGGGCCTCTGCATCGAGACGTTTCATCTGCCCTTTTCTGCCGACGACGACATCGCTTCCTTCTATGAAACGACACGCCGGCGGGCCGTGGACAATATGCGCTTCTGGATGAGAAAAGCGTCGCTCCTCGGCGCCACCGTTGGCATCCAGCATCCAACGATCAATCGGACCGACGCCGGCGTGGAGGGCCTGGAGACCTATTTCCGCCAGATTGGAAAGAGCCTCGACACGCTCCTGCGGGAAGCGGAAGCTCTCGACTTCACGATCGCCCTTGAGAATATGCTGCCCTCGGGCGGCGGTCGGTTCACGTCCAGGCCGGAACATTTCGAGCGGATCATCAGGGACTTCGCCCATCCCAACCTGGGCTTCTGCCTGGACACCGGCCACGCGCTGGTGGCCGGCCGCGGCAAAGCGCACCGCTTCTTTGAAGTCATGGGACCTCGCATCGTCGCCTTTCATCTGGCGGACAACGCGGGCGACCGGGATTCCCACCTTGCCCCCGGCCACGGCAGAGTGGATTGGCGTGTATTCTTCCGGCATGCCGCTCACATCGGCTACGAACGCACCATGTGCATCGAAACCCCGCCCTTCGACTTCGGTCCCGACTATACCGACAGCGCATGGGCTCGGATGGTGGCCGATACGGACGCGTTGGCCGAATCCGCGCTGAAGCGATAGTGGGTCCCAGGGGATCGCATCCGAACCGGTTCGTGAAACCCCGACACGGCATTGACACAACGGGCGATTGGGGAGCAGAAACCTTGAGATGGCGGGAGAAATATGGCGAGTGGGCCGTGGTCACCGGCGCTTCATCGGGCCTGGGGGCCGAATTCGTGAAGCAGGTCGCGGCCAGGGGCCTGAACGTCGTGCTCGTTGCCCGCCGGGCGGAACGGATGGAAGCGCTCGCCCGCGGCGTCCGACGGGCTCACGGCGTGCAGACGCGCGTCGTATCCGCAGACCTCACGGACCGCAACGCCTGCCGGCGGATCGAAGACCGGACCGGCGACCTTGAAGTCGGGCTGCTGGTCAACAACGCCGGTTTCGGCCTCTCCGGGGCTTACACGGACCTGGATCCCGACCGCGTCGTAAACATGACCGTGTTGAACTGCGTGGTACCGGTACAGCTCACCAACCACTACCTGCCCCGCATGCTCGAGAGACGCCGGGGCGGGCTGATCTTTCTCGCATCGACCGCCGCGTACCAGGCGACACCGTATCTCGGCGTCTACGGGGCCACGAAAGCCTTCAATCTTCTGATGGGCGAATCCCTCTGGAAGGAATACAGGAAGGAAGGCATCGACGCGCTGTCGCTCTCGCCCGGTTTTACAAGAACCGAATTCACCCGCGTCGCCCGCATGAAGGATGCGAGCGGCCTCAGAGAGGCCGCGCCCGATGCCGTCGTAACCCTGGCTTTGAGGAGTCTCGGGAAAAGACCCTCCGTGATCCATGGCCTCGTCAACAGGATGCTCAATTTCACGGGAAGGTTCATCCCGCGCCGCACGGCGATCGCCATCACCTCCGGCATGCTGAAGGGAAGAGTCCAGCGATGACTATGCAGTTGGTCTGCCGGACATGCGGCGCCACCCATCCCGAGACGACGGGACGCTGGAGGTGCACCTGCGGCGGGCCCCTCGACGTCGACTTCGAGGGCGCCATCGACACGCGCCGGATTGCCGGGCGGCCTCCCGGAATGTGGCGATACCGGGAAGCGCTGCCGGTCAGCGCGGACCGCCACGTCGTCTCATTCAACGAAGGGTTTACGCCGCTCGTTCAGACACAGATCGACGGCAGACGCCTTACCGTCAAGCAGGAGAACCTCTTCCCCACGGGTTCCTTCAAGGACCGCGGCGCATCCGTACTCATCAGTCGCGCGCTCGAGCTGGGTGTCGAAAAGGTCGTGGAGGACTCCTCCGGCAACGCCGGCGCCGCTGTCGCCGCGTACGCGGCAAAGGCGGGAATGGCGTGTGAGATATTCGTTCCCGAGTCCACTTCACCCGGAAAACTCGCGCAGATCCGACTCTACGGCGCGAAGCTGATCCGTGTACCCGGCTCCAGGGAAGCCACGGCGCGTGCGGCCATGAAAGCGGCCGACAGCCACTTCTATGCAAGCCACGTCTGGAACCCGTTTTTCTTTCAGGGGACCAAGACGTACGCATTTGAGATCTGGGAGCAACTCGGTTTCACGGCGCCCGACACCCTGATCGTGCCCACCGGGCACGGCACCCTGCTGATCGGCGCCTTTCTTGGATTCCAGGACCTCCTGAAGAACGGGTTGATCGACCGGCTACCCAGAATAATCGCCGTGCAGGCCGCGGGCTGCGCACCCATCTACCGGATGTGGCGGGATCAACTCTCGGAGATTCCCCATGCCTCCTCCGGGGACACCGTTGCCGAGGGAATTGCCATCGCCGAACCCGCGCGCGCTTCGCAGATCCTCGACGTCGTTCGGGAGACCGGCGGCCAGGTCATTTCCGTGACCGACGACGAAATCGAAAATGCCCTGCTGGAAATCTGCAACCTGGGCCTTTACGCCGAACCCACCTCAGCAACCGCCATCGCGGCCTTCAGGAAAACCCCGGAGACCGTTGGCGAGCGTATTGTAGCGCCACTCACGGGACACGGGCTCAAGTCGACTGAAAAGATGCTCAAACTGGCCGAAGACTGACGCTTCGCGGACCGCAACCGTAGCCCGTCATGCCGCCCGAATGCCCAGCCACTCGTTCTCGTCCAGGACCTCCTCCACCCTTAGACCGGCCGTCCTCACCGCCTTCAGAATCGTCGCCCGTTCCCGAACCCGCACGCCCCCCAGGATCAGATTGCCCCGCGCGGCCACGCGTGAGGCCAGCGAAAGCAGCAACGGGCGCAGTGTCCCGCTGTCGATATTGGCGACGACCACGTCGAAATCACCCGTAACCCCGTCAACGGTTCCCACGCGGAACACCACGTCGCCGGCAATCTCATTCAGGCGCATATTCGACCACGCGTTCTGCACGGCCGTCGTATCGATATCGATACCCGTCACCCGCGCAGCGCCAAGTCTGGCCGCGGCGAGACTCAGGATCCCTGAGCCCGTGCCCACGTCCAGCACGGTGTCGCCCGGTTTCACGACGGCGTGCATCATCTTCAGCGCCAGCCGTGTCGATTCGTGGTGACCGGTTCCAAAGGCCGTCTTCGGCTCGATGACCAGCGTGAATCCGCCCTCCGGATCGCCGACGCGTTCCCAGGGCGGACAGACCGCAACCGCCGGAACCGGGTAGACGGGCCGGAAACGGGACTTCCACGACGACTTCCAATCCTCCGGAGGGACCTCCGCCACTTCCACGCGCACGGACCGCAGATCTCCGAACGTCGATACCAGTCCGCTCCACAGGCCGGATACCACGCGGACGCTGCGTTTTTCAGGGGGAAAGTACGCCTTCAGTCCGGTCTTGCCGCCTGCCGCGCCACCTTGCGCCTCCAGTCCGCTGCTTCCCAGGCGGAACAGCAGATCCGAAACCGCTTCCGACGCGTACGCCGGCAGGCTCACGTCGATCCTGAACCATCGGTCCTCAACCCTGCCATCCATGCCCGAATCCCCGTTGAACCGGCGTTGTCGCGTTGCTACAGGACCTCCAGTTTCAGCACATGCCGGTCCACGTCCGCGGAAAAGGGCAGAACCACCACCAGCCGCGCCTCCTCGATGGTCGAATCCCCGGCTTTTCGATAGGGATTGTGCGGCAGCGCCGGCCACACCACGCGGCTGTCGGGCGGCAGACGCAATCGCCAGCCCGCGTGTTCCAGCCACGCCTCGCCTGCCCATTCCGCCTCCGCTTCACCCAGCATCGCGGCCTCTCCGGACGCAAATCTCACCTCCCGATCCAGGTGCGGCATCAACGTCGCGTGTCCGTCTACCGGCAAACCGGAGTTCGCCGTGGCGCTAAACACCAGAGTCAGCTCGGTTTCGGACTCGATCCTCGCCTCCACCCCGCAGGTCTCCTCTCCGTAGCGCATCCTCAGCCGCCCGCCGGCTTCGTCCGAATCGTACGAGAGTTCATCCGGCACGTGGATTAATCCGTCGGGCACGTTGAAGTCAGGATCCTCGTCTCCGGGCGTGTGTGCCAGCAGTCCCTTGTCGCCCACGGTAAAGTTACTCCACAGAGGCTGCAACTTGGTATTCCCGCCGCCCAGCACCAGCCCCACGCCGTCGTGAAACACGCTGACGAAATTCTGCCGGTCCTGGCCCCACCGGTTCTGGGGAAAATCCACGACAAAGGCCGATAGACAGAGGAACCAGGGGCTGTTCCTCACCGCGGTCGCCTCGTCCCCCATCCGGTAAACGTGCCGGGCCCGTCCGGCAGCGGTCTCCTCTGCCTCTCCACGGCCGCCGTTCAGCAGCAGGTTCGCGGCATAATCCGGATCGAACCGCGCGCCCTCCGCCAGAAACAGCCCGTGCAGGCGCGCCAGATACCCTCTGCCTGCGGCCGTGTGGCTGAAACCCGCATTGCCCAGGCGAATTCCCGCGTGATACGGATTGCGCCCGTCCACCGTTTCTACCGGGCTGCCGTCCGGATAGGTCAGACTCGCGTGATAACGCGCCGCCCGGTCCAGCGCCGGCAGCACCGCCGCGTCGCCGGACATCCCGTAGTAGATGCCCAGCGATTCCGAATAGACGTAGTTGTACGCCACGACCGGTCCATTGTGCTCCGGCCACCACCCGTGGGGCGATTGCGCGCCGGCCACCTTTGCCATGAACGCCCGCGACTGGTTTCGCCAGTCCTCCCGGCCGAATACCGTACCGGCGCAGAACAGAGCCATCGAATGATGCGCGGGAATATTGTGGACGTGTGCCAGACAGGTCCTGGCGATGCCGTCGAACCCCAACAGCAGCGCGTCGTCCCATCGGGCGCGCGCATCGGCGTCCAATGCGTCCCGGACGATCTGATACGCGCGCATCCAGCGGCTGTAGGTCCAGGGCATCAGGATCTGTCCCCACTCCGAATGGTCCTTCTTCAGAAACGTCCACTTCCCTTCCTCATCCTGCGCGTGAATCAGCGCGTCGCCGCCCCGAACGATCGCTTCCAGCACCTCGCCGTTCCTGTAAAACTTGCTCTCCTCCAGGCGCCAGGCCGCTGCAAGGGGGAAGATCACGTTCTGGTCGCCACAGATCCACGGCTCCGTTCCGAACTGTCCGTTCTCCTTCTGAGACGCCAGGATGTCCGGTACCGCCGCATCCAGCGACGCCAGCAACTCCGGTTCAGGACTCCAACCCTTTGCCATCCAATGTCTCCTTCCAATTGGGCTGTCGGGCCGTGTACCCGGCCACGGCCCGACGCCGCGTTTATCGTATGCTTGCCTCGGGCGCCCGCCGGAATCGCAGCCAGTCAACGGGCGCGTAGTCGTCCGTCAGCGCGGGTACGCCGCGGACCACGGGCTTGCGCTCGCCGAATGGCGTCGTCGGGATCAGCAACGCCAACGCGTCGCCGATTTCCGATTTCAAGCCACGTATCGCCCGTACGATTTCACTTCCGCTGCGACGGTTTGCATCCAGCGTGGCGACCGCCACAATGTTGCTCCGCTCCGGCACCTGAAAGAGGTACACCTGCGGAAATACCCGGGCCAGCGTCCGTATTAGCGACAGGTACAGGACACCCGGCCCGAGCGGCGCCACGTTCATGCTCACAACGCCGCGAGGCGTCAGGATTCCCTTCACCTCCCTGAAGAATTCCTCCGTTGCCACGTGGTGCGGCATGGAGTCCGCATGAAACGCGTCCAGTACGATCCAGTCGTAACGTTCGCCCGTCCGTTTTACGAACATCCGCCCGTCGTCCACGTGGATTCTGAGAGCGGCGTCCGCTTCGACGCCAAAAAAAAACGCCTGGCCACGCCAACCACGTGGGGGTCCAGTTCGACCACGTCCATCGCGACCTCCGGACAGGCGGACCGGACGAATCGTGCGACCGATCCCCCCGCCAGTCCGATCATCAGCACACGTTCCGGTTTCGTGAACGCCATTCCCAACGCAAGGTACGCCGTGTACGGAACGCGCAGCGCCGTCGGGTTTGCAAGCGTCATCGCGCTCTGTTTCGCGCCGTAACCGAATCGGAGGTAGCGGGCTTCGCGGTCTTCCGATACCACGATGTGATTGTACAATGAGTCGTGGACGTAGACCGGCTTTTCCTGCTCCGGGATTCCCGGTCGGACGTCGCATGCCGCGAGGGGAAAAACCGACAGAACCAGAGGGAGAATGCCGAACGGAAACCGATTGATCGCAGGACGATGATCGGGAACACCCGGCGTGACGTACAACGCAGCGCATCCCGTCCGGTCCTGCGCTTTCGACAATACGCGAATAACCCGCATCCTCTCCCTCGTCTCGTCCGCAGCGCGCGCGTGGTCACGACCGGTCTTCGAGCGATACGGCCCGCCCGTGCGTACCCCACATCGCCATCGCCGCCAGCACCAGGAGTACGGCGCCGATCAGGTGGAGTACGTGCCGCACCCCCATGGCGGGTATCAGGTAAAACGCGGTGCCGAGCGTCCCGGCGATGCTTCCCGCCGCGGACAACGCGGATACCGTCCCCGCAACGGCCCCGACCCTGTCGACCCGATCCGCGAGCATCCGGACAACAAAGGGCGTGACGGCGCCCAATGCCACGCCCGGTATCGCAAAAAGCACGATCGAAGCCAGCAGCGGCCCGCCCCGCGGACCCGCATCCATGGCAAAAACGGCACGATTCACCGACGCCGCCACCCAGGGCAGCAACAACGCCAGCGCCCCCGCGAGGCCAAGCAACGCGGCCAGGGGCGTTCCCGAAGGCATGCGGTCCGCCAGCTTCCCTCCGGAATACGCGCCCAGACTCAGCGCGGCCAGTACGACGGCGATCAGGCTGCCCCAGACGAAAACGGAACTGCCGAAATACGGCGCAAGCACCCGGCTGCCCACGATCTCAAGCCCCATCAGCGCGGCGCCGGCAAAAAAAGCAATCAGCTTCAACATATCCCGCCAAACCCTGGCATGAGTCGACCCGGACCCGACGGACGTTCGATTGACGGTCCGGCGAGGAATTCATCCCCATCGCAGGTACGCTGTTCAATGTACGTACAGAACATGGGGCTGCAAAAAGAATTCGCAGCCCTGTAATCTCGAAAGTTTCCGGACGCCCTCGCGATGCCGGGCTCCTCCGTGCTCAGAACGGGAGATCGTCGTCGGCGCCGTAGTCCGGCGGGCCCGACCCGCCCTGACCCGCGTCCGGACTGCCGCCCGTTTCGGCGGTACCCTGCCGATTGCCGGAGGCTCCCTCTGCCTGCGGACGCTGTCCCTGGAAAAACCGCCACCGGCATCGGGATCGTCGCGCCCACTCAGCATCTGCATATCTCTGGCAACCACCTCGGTCGTATAGCGCTTCTGCCCGTCCTGTCCTTCCCAGCTACGGGTCTGCAGGCGCCCCTCAATGAAAACTTTGCTGCCCTTCCGCAGGTACTGATTGCAGATTTCCGCCAGCCTGCCCCATACGACGATCCGGTGCCACTCGGTACGTTCCTGGCGCTCGCCGGATTTATCGTTCCAACTCTCGTTTGTCGCGATGTTGAAGTTCGACACCGCCGACCCGTTCGGCGTGTATCGCAATTCCGGATCCGCCCCGATATTGCCAATGAGGATCACCTTGTTCCACTCCACCACGTGCCATGGCTAATCTCCTTTAAATTAAATAAAATCAATCTTTTATGGATTATGGCACAATCCTTGGCGAAATAGCGTTCAATCGAATATACTCTCGATTCCGCGGCTTGTCAACAGAGCCCGGAATAAACGACCTCTTTAGCCTGTATTCGAGACACGACTCCACATCAGTGTCCTGTCCCGGAAATAAGTTTCCAAATTCGGCCGCCGCCGACAGTTGACGCCGAACCGCCCTTCAGGCCAGGGACCGGAAAAAATCGCGGAACCTGATCGTCTCCGAGACGTTGTCGCACTCGTTGCAGTGCTCCCAGTCGATCCAGACGTACTCGACGCCCAGCCATCCCCGGTATCCGGTCGCTTTCATCACGTCCACAACCCGCCGATAGTCAATGACGTTGTGATCGAAGGACGTCTGTATCCTGCCTCTGCGTGCGCCGCGCGCATGGAAGTGGCTGGCATATGCCATGAGGGGCTCCACGTCGGAATCCGGAAGGCCGGCTTTCGTGAAGTGCGTGTAATCCAGCGTCAGGGTCAGGCCGGGTACGGCCTGTACCAGCCGCAGTACCGATTTCGGACGGGGAGCGAGAGAACCGACGTGCGCGGCTCAACGCCGAAGACGATGCCGTGCTCGCCCGCCTTCGCCACACGCCAGTTCAATTCATCGACGGCCCGGCTGAACGAATCCGCCCGGGACTCGCCCTCGTTATAGACACCCGGAAGCGTCGTGACGTGCGCGCAACCGCACTCGGCGGCGTATTCCAGCGTCTTCAGAAACCAGTCGCGCGCTCTCCGACGTCGCGCCTCCTTCGGATGATTGATGGCGTAGGGCACGAAATCCATCGCCGTCTGCAAGAAAACGTCCGCAGGCTTCAGTCCGAAGCCGTCCAGCTTTCTCTTGAGTCTGCGGGCGGAGCGCGGCACGTCGTGAAACTCACGCGAAGGGCCACAGATGAGACCTCTCCTCGAAGAGACCGACGTCAACACCCTCGAACCCCAGCATGGAGACCAGTTGAAGCGCCCCGTCGTGCGGAAGCAGGGGAAACGTAAAATCCGAGCACGCCAGATTCATGGTCACGGTTCCTCCCGGAAACGTGTTGGACCCGCCGTCTCCCACTCCGCCGCGGCGATGTAACCGCCATCGACGACCAGTGACGTGCCCGGTGATTCCGGCGGACGCTTCCGTGCAGAAGTAAAGCGCTGCCCGCGCCACGTCCATGGGTCTGATGACGGCGCCCGTCGGGACGCGCTGCAGGCGCTGCGCCAGCGTGGCCTCCGGGTCAGGCGTGGTGTTCAGATGGTACCGTAACATGGGTGTGTCCGTAATGCCCGGACAGATGCAGTTGCAGCGCAGCCCGTCTCCCGCGTAGTCCAGCGCAATGGACCGGGTCAATCCCAGCACCGCGTGCTTGGACGTGGTGTAGGCGGGCGTATTCGCCTGACCGATAAAGCTGCCGACCGATCCGATATTCACCATATAACTTCGCCGATGCTCCCGTAGGTGCGGAATGCCGTACTTGACCGAAAAGAAAACGGACTTGAGATTGACCCCCATCAAACGGTCCCAGTCCCTCCCGGAATACGTGTGCAGGCACGCAACATGCACGATTCCCGCGCAGTTGACAATCGTCTGCAGGCCGTCGAAATTCGTCACCGTCGCCTCGATGGACTCCCGCACCTGCTCTTCCTGTGCAACGTCGCACCCCAGAAAGATCGCCTCACCTCCCCGTTTCCTGATACGATGCGCCACCGAGCGGCCACGCTCCTCCTGGACGTCGACAACGGCGACGCTGGCGCCTTCGGAGGCGAACAGTTCGGCCGTGGCCTCTCCCATTCCGGAAGCGCCCCCGCTCACCCAGGCGACCTGTCCGTCCATGCGTCCCATCCGTTACTCGACTTTCCTCACGCGAACGACAACGTCGTGTCGAAACGGCGGCACAACCAGCCGGCGCAAGCCGCCGCCGATCGGCACACCGGGAGAATAGACGCCGTCTACCGGCGAAAAACAGCACGTTTCAAACGCGCCTGGCGGCAATTCAATGCAAAGCCGTCCCTCAATCGGGTCGCCGCATCCGGCTTCCTCGCGCTCGCGGTCGTCGGCCAGGTAGATGCAGTAGTCCTCTCCTTCAACCGCGAAAATCGATTCAAGCGTGTGGTTCGGACGTTCCCTCAGCCATCCCGGCATCACCGGGCGCGCCCTCACAAGATCGATCGAGTGGATAAACCCGGACAGGTTGCCCATCCACCTTCGAATCCCGTTTCGTGACTCGGGTGTTCCCGCCTCGAGGTACGGCAGGATCGAAAAGTCGATCATATCGTAGTGGGCCCCTGCAAACAGCGAAGTCCAGGCCCGCTTGCGATGGACCGTCCATCCCTCGACTTCCTTGTACTGGGTTGCGACGTTGTCCTCATCGTGATTCAGCGGCTTCGCCCGTTCATAGGCTGCGAGGGAAAAATCACGCAACGGACGCAGCTTGAGCTGCTTGGACATGAAGTCGCCGAGATCGTAACTTCGACCATCGCACAGGGTATTGGGCAGCGGGTGTATATTCACCACGTCGAAATCCATGGCGCTGAACGATCCGTCGGATGGCTGATCGAACGGCCTGATCGTCATCGCTTCCTGTCCCGCAATCAGGTGCTGCTTCGGCATCCCGCCTTCCAGTTCACGGATCTGTTCGATGAACTGCGCCTGCCAGCCGTTTACCTCCTCCGAACCGGGCAGATCGTCGGGACCGGGGAAATGACACGGTTCGTTGCAGATCTCGTAGATCACGTTCCCGTACCGGTTGGTCTCCGTGACGATGCGGCGCACGTGCGCGCGCTGCCAGTCCAACAGGTCCTTCCGCCGGCACGTCATATACTCCTGCCAGGGCGGCGGCTGATCCGGCGGCTCCATGCTAATATTGTTGGCGGGATTCAGCGGATTGAGCGCCCAGATCTCGTCCTTGTAGGTGTTGCTGAAGAGCACCACCTCCACGATGATCCCATACGACTCCGCAAGAGACAGAAACGCGTGCAGCCGATCGAAGAACTCGGCGTTCCGGCGCGTCAGATCGTACCGCGGCTGTCCGTCCATCCCGTTTCCGGGCCCGGTCCTTTCGAACGGCGCAATATAGTCCGGCGATTCGGGCTTGCAGGTCGAGTACGGATTCACAGGCGTCTGCAATTCTCTGAACAGCGTGAACAACCGCGTGAGCGTCTGCCCCCGTTCCGCGGCGTCCTGCAGATAGCGTTCGAACCGGAACGGCCTGTTCATCACGGCCCCGTAGTGTTCGGTTGCGCAGACCAGCGCCAGCGCGCGTCCGCGATAGTCGAAGATCTTTCTGTTTTCGGGGTGAATTCGAATCACCTCAGACACCATCCGTCCCCTTACAGTCCGTTGATAAGGTCGCTCTGCAGGCGAGACCGAGTCATTGTGGCCGAAGACAAGGCGCGCAACCGAGTCGAATCGGTGGATTCGGCGAGGGAGCGCCTGCCTGCTGCAGGCAGGCAACGCAGTATATCGGCCACAAGGGCCGGACGCCTGTCTGCGTGCGAACGCACAGTCAGGCAGCCCGGATGGACTTTTTCAACGGGCTGCTTGTTCGCGTGAATGCGCCTCGTAATGAACATGCATCCGGCGGCAATGATCGCTTACGCGTCGCCGGCTTGTTTCCGACGCAGCCGGGACCACTTCTCCTGAAATCCGCGGCGGCGGAAGACGTCGGGATTCACAACGCCGGGTGGTTTCGTTCCGAGAGACAGCGCCACCATACTCCGGCAGACCGTTCGTCCGATGTCGCGGAACAGCTCCTCCGTCCACGCAACCGAATGCGGCGCAAGCAGAACGTTTTCGAATCTGCCGAACCGTTGCGGCTTCACAACCGGTTCCACCGCGAAACAGTCCAGCGCCGCGCCCGCGATCGAGTCCGCTTCCAGGGCGTCGAACAGCGCATCCTCATCCACGATCCCGCCCCTCGCGGTATTGATCAGATAGGCGTTGCGTTTCATCAGCGACAGCTCCTGCGCGCCGATCAGGCCCTCCGTCTCGTCGGTCAACGGACAGTGGATGGATACAAAATCGGAAGCAGACAACAGATCCGGGAGCGACGCCAGGGTCACGCCCAGCTTCCGCGCCTCCCGTGGGTCGACGTACGGATCGAATGCGAGAGGCGTACTCATTCCGAACGTCCCCAGCAACCGGACCGTCTCCCGTGCGATCCCGCCCAGCCCCACCGCGCCGAACGTGCGGTCGCGCAATTCACGTCCCATATATCGCGTTCGTTCATCCCACCCGCCGGTACGCACCAGCCGGTCCTTGACGCGCATGTGGTGGGTCAGCGCGATCATCCAGCCCACGGTTGCCTCGGCCACCGACCGGTCGACGGCGCCGGCCGTAATGAGTACGGCCACGTCGGCCTCCGTACATGCCGCCACGTCGACCGAGTCGTACCCCACGCCGAAACGGCCGATGGCCAGCAGGTTTTCCGATGCCGAAACCGTCGCCGCGGTAACGGCCGGCGTCAGTACGACCACGCCCTGGACGTTTTCTACCTGATCCGGTCCGATCTCCGGCCGACGTCCTCGGAATACCGACGTCCGGATATGGGCATGGTCGTCGAATACGGAAAGGCCCATATCGGTAAATTTGCACGTTCCGTCGGCATCGTAGAAATCGGCGGTCAGCGCCACGCGGAAGATGGCCCCGTCGGACGACATACTCGCGAATTCCTCACGTGACACTCAGATCCACCCGAATTCCCAGAGCAGGCAAGCCACGGCGAATACAATGTATACGAGCGATGCAATTCCCATCATGAGGGTGCACACCCATCCGGGCCGGGCCGCCGCCGGCAGGTGGCGATGATTGATGAAGAGCGTGAGGGGGGTATAAATCGCCATCGCGAAACCGCCGATATAGGCGGCGTTGAACAGGAATCCCAGTTCGCTCACCCCGCGGGCTTCCATCACATAGGTAATGACGCAACCGGCCACAATCCACGTCGCCGCCACGACCAGGTACCACCAGCTCAATTCCCGCTTCCTCGCCCCTCTGAAATTGGTGTACACCATGTCGGCAATGGACCGCGACACCCCGTCGACGAGCGCAAGCTGTGTACTGAACAGGGTGGCCAGCCCCACCACCAGAAAGACATATCTCCCCGTCTCGCCCCAGACTGTTGCCAGGACCTCGGCCTCGTCCCAGATCAGCGTGCCCCCGGCCGGGACGATCCCGTTCGGATGCAGGACTGCAAGCGCGCCAAAGATAAACAGCAGGATGGTTACGGAATTCAGGGCCCAGAAGAACAGCATCTGGTCTTTCTTCACATAGTCGAACCAGCGTCTGAAATGACCGATATTCTCTTCGGTCTCCTCAAACCGGAACCCCGTGGAGGGCATCGCCTCGGTCCGCCCTCGGAGCGGGTTCCGCATTTCGGGCAAATGCGCTCCCATCCCGATATGCTTGTCCCGCAGGTAGAATGTATAAAAGAGATTGGCCGTGCCGCCGGCGCCCGCAAATACAAGGGCGATGAACATCGCCTTGACGCTCATGCCCGGATCGATGTAGCCGACATTGACAACACCCCTCCCCAGCGAGGTCCAGGTCTCCGCCGACCCAACCGCGTACGCGACCACAATCAGACCGACTGTCACAACCACCACGAGCAGTTCGATGCTACGCTCGACGGACTGGTAGATGAGCTTCGGCCCGAACAGAATCAGGGCCACTCCCGCAAAGGTGATGACCGTCCAGAATGCATCCGAACCCCATCCGTGCGGCCCCACCAGCAGCGCTTTCAAGGCCAACCCCGACGCGCGGCCCCAACCAGGCGCGATCCAGCTGAATATCGTCAACAGAATGAATACGGGAGCGAATCCGCGCCACACCCTGCTGTACCCCGTATATACCGTTTCGCCCGTGGCAATGGTCCATCTCCCCACTTCAAAGTTGATCCAGAGCTGCAGAAAGATGCCGAGACAGGCCGCCCACACCATGCTTGCCCCGTATTCCGCGACGATGCGCGGCCAGATGACGATCTCGCCGGCGCCGATGGAAAGCCCCACCAGAATGGCGCCAGGTCCGGCCAGTTTCCAGAAAGACGGTTTTCGTGCCGGCATCGTTCTGACGTCGAAGCCTTTCAGTGGCTCAAAGAACCCCGCCATACCCAATCTCCTCGCGGCTTCGCCATCGCCTGCGGTACGTCCGCCCGGCCGCGCCGCGGGCGGTCCGAGTCCGTGAAGCGGATAAAAAAAAGGCTCGGAGAATTGTCCGGCCTGATTCATTTCCCGTTCCGCTGCAATTCGGACGACGTTCGTTCTTCGGGAAACCAGCGCGTCCATCGGAAATTCAGGACGCTTCACTACTTTCGATTCTCACTTTGCGTGGCGAACCGCCCCTGTCCGGGGTTGCCCGCCGTGCCGCCACCCACCCTACCGCACCCGCTTCCAGGTATCCACAAATACACCGGGAAACGACGCGACCATCCGATCGCCCCCGAACTCTTCGCTGTACCCTCGCTCGTGCGAGATGCGAATCAGCCCGTCTTCCAGTGAAATCTTACCCTTTTCGACCTTGGCCTTATGGTATATCGTGATCGGCGATTCGGATGACGACCGGTAACCCTGCCGCATGAGCAGATACCGCGAACGCGTAATCGCGGAGGTCGAGATTTCGTATTTGCTGGCGGAGAAATCGAATGTCCTGGGTTTTTCGCCGGCCGCGTCCACGAGCAGGTTCAGGGTGACGTGGGCTTTTCGCGAATCGATCGGCTGCCACGAGAACACGCCCGAAACCTCGGACTGTCCAAGCACCGTCCCGTCCGGCAACGTTCGGGACTCAAGCTCCCACGTGCCGGCAAGCTGCTCCTGCATCTGTGCCAGACGGTCGCTGCAGCCCAGAGTCAACCCCGCACTCAGCGTTAGAATCACGAACGTCAATCGGCGATTCATTCCAGTCTCCGTAAGGGTCGCCGGGAACGTACCGGCGTTGCCTGATCCGCCATCCGGTAACACGCAGAACAGTATATTTCCGGGAATCCGCCCTGTCAAGAAAAAAAGCCCCGATCGAGTGTTGCTCTCGAGGCTCCCTGGTCAGAATCGAAGAAATATCGGCTAATTGACGGCTTCCTTAAGTGCTTTTCCAGCTTTGAAACGAACGGTCTTGCCCGCGGAAATCTGAATAGTCTCACCCGTCTGAGGATTTCGACCGGTTCGTGCGGCTCTGGTTCCGATCGAAAACGTCCCGAACCCGGATATGGCGACGCGATCACCGTTTTTGAGCGAATCGGCGATTTCGTTCAGAACGACACGAAGTGCGGATTCCGCATTCCTTTTTGATAGACCGGCCTGATTTGCAATTGCATCGACTAGATCGGCCCTGTTCGACATGGCAATTCACCCCCTTTCTGGAATTTGCCCTGAATATAGGCCCGATGGTGGGAATTTGTCAAGTGCGCCGATACCGCAGCACAAGAGCAACAATGCGCGGACCGAAATACCCATCCAATCATCACAACGAACCGGAATACAACCGGTTCGTCCCGGTGTACCTGAATCGCCGGTACCCGCTCGCGGTTGAAGAACGCAAAAAACCGGGCGGAGATCGTTTCTCATCTCCGCCCGGTCGAATCCCCCGGGCATCGTCCCCGCCCCGTTGCAGAACGGGAACGCGCCGCGTCGGACATCGGGAGCTCATCAGCCCGTTGAAAAAGTCCATCCGGGCTGCCTGCCTGTACGTTCGCACGCAGACAGGCGTCCGGCCGCGCCTGCAGAGCGCCTTTTCCAACGGACCGTTATGCCGACTCCATCAACGGTTCGAGTTGCAGCCGTCGGCGCGGATGGCGAAGTCGACGAAGGGCCTTTTCCTTTATCTGCCGTACGCGTTCCCGCGTAAGGCTGAACCTGGTGCCGATCTCCTCCAGCGTCATCGCTTCCTCGTCGCCCAACCCGAAATAGAGCCGCAGCACTTCTGCTTCCCGCGCATCGAGTGTTTCAAGGACCATCCTGACCTGATCCTTGACGGACTCGTCGACCACTTCAAGGTCCGGCGCCTTTTGAGAGCTGTCCGGCAGAATGTGCAGCAGGCTGTGGTCGTCGTCGTCCTTGAACGACGCATCGAGCGACCAGACATCCCGTGCCCTGAGGAGGGTATCCTGCACCATGTCCACCGAGACGCCGAGCTTTTCAGCGATCGTCTCGGGATCGGGATCGGCCTCTTCAGATTGCCGAATCTCTCGCGACACCTTCGCGATATTGTGCAACAGATCGATTCGGTTTATAGGTAACCGGACCACGCGGGAATCCTGCGCAAGACTTTGATGGATGGCCTGGCGGATCCACCAGACCGCGTAGGATATGAACTTGAACCCGCGCGTCCCGTCAAATCTTTCCGCGGCCGTCATCAGACCCATGTTTCCCGCACTGATGAGATCGGCCAATGGCACGCCATGGTTCTGATACTCCCTGGCGACGCTGACGACGAAACGGAGATTCGATGCAACCAGCCTGTCCCTGGCCCGCTGGTCTCCCTTCCGGATCCGGTGCGCGAGCGCAATCTCGGTCTCGGCAGTCAGCGGTTCCGAAGAAGCGATATCCCTGAGGTAGAGGTCCAGAGATTCGCTATCCTGAATCATGATTCCAGCCACGGTCCGACCTCCAGAGTATTAGTGTGCGTTATCCACGTTTACGTCGTCAAAACGTGCGCCCTGAGCGCCTCCGGCATCGCGCCGTGCAGGCGCATCTGCCGCATCAGCAGACCGTTCATCTCCTCTGCCGAACGGGACATGAGAAACGTTGCGGTGAAATCTTCATGGAACAGCCTGCACAAATAGCCCAGGAGGGGCAGATATCTTATGTCGCCCTCCCCGGGTACCGACACAAGGCAGATGAGTCGAACCGGCTCCCGGTGCGTCTCCGAGTGAAAATCGACGCCGCCCGGAGAAATGCCCAGCGCCATACCCAGATGCGCAGCCGAACCGCAACGGGCATGGGGAAAAGCAATCCCGTTCCCGACCGCGGTGCTCTCCAGGTCTTCTCTGTCCAGAACCGACTGCAGGAACCGCAGACTGTCGGTCACGTACCCCGATGCGTGCAGCCGGTCGACAAGCGCCTTGATTGCGCCCATACGGTCGCGGGGCGCCAGGCTTGCGACCATCGTCGCCGGATGGAAGCCGACCACGCCGCTCAAGTCCGTTTCCCATTCACTGCTGTAGTAGAATTTTGACAGCGCCATGTTGTATTTCGCGTACGCGGGGGTTAAGAATCCGAACAGACGGGGTCGATTTTATCCGCATCGAATTGCAGGGGATGAGCCCGGCATGACGCCAAGTGCAATTTGTGCAGATTGTTCGACTTGAACCGTCAGTCGCCACATGACAAAAAATGCTCGATAACCAACGCAAAGTTCGCGGTTTTGATAAAAACCTAACGTATCAGAGATTCCAATGGAATGGTCGCCATAGACTTTAAGCAACTTTAATGCCAGATTTCTCGAAAAAAACATAAATGATTAATATTAAAAAACTTGCGCCCGCCGATTCCAGACGCCGGGCGCGACAGACTTGTCTCACTTTGCCAGATAACGCAAATTTTGCATCCGAAAATCCGACAGATTGCGCAAATTTTGCAGCAGGGCGCGGCCGGGGCGCCGAATAAACCGGATGCGCAGTCTCTCCTGCTCAGGAGCCGAGGCTGTATTTCTTGATCTTGTAATGCAGGGCCCGGACGCTGATACCCAGCACGCGGGCGGCTTCCTGACGGTTGGACGTGACGTGTGCCAGCGTGTTTTCGATCAGAAGGCGTTCCGTTTCCTCTATTGAGGTACTCAGTGGAATGACGAGATTCTTCGGAACCGGAGCGGACGCACGGACGCCCGAGGGGAGACGTTGAGGACCGACCTCGGTCTCCGGACACGTCACGACGATCCGTTCCACGGTGTTTTTTAACTCCCGGACGTTTCCCGGCCAGGCGTAGTTCAGTATCATCCGCATCGTGTCCGGCAAAAACCGTTTCCTGGGTTTGCGATGTGACGCGCAAAGTTCATCCAGAAAGGTCTCCACAAGCAGCGGAATATCCTCTTTGCGGTCCTTCAGTTGCGGAAGCCGAATGGGAACGACGTTGATCCTGTAATACAGATCTTCCCGGAAACGACCCTCCTTCAATTCCTGATCCAGGTTTCTGTTCGTGGCGAATATGATCCGCACGTCGGCCCTTGTGGACACGCTGCTGCCGACCGGTGTATATACCTTCTCCTCCAGAACCCTCAGAAGGTCCACCTGGTTGGCCAGTGGAATCTCACCGACTTCGTCCAGGAACAGCGTGCCGGCCTCCGCGGCGGCGAACCGGCCCGGCACGTCGGCGTGGGCGCCCGTAAACGCACCCTTGACGTGACCGAACAACTCACGTTCGAACAACGTTTCCGGAACGGCGCCGCAATTCACGGCCACGAGGGGACCCTCGCGGCGGCTGCTCCGCTGGTGGATCGCCCGGGCCACAAGCTCCTTGCCCGTGCCGGTGTCGCCCATCACCAGTACGGGCACATCCGTTATTGCAGCTTGTGCCAGCGTTTCGCAGACCTGCCGCATGGCCGGACTCCGGTTCACGATCTCTCCGAAAGCCTCGGTCGATCCCAGCCAGGCCCGCAGTTCCTTGTTTTCCGCGACCAGAGCCTGATGCTCGAGGAGATGCTGCAGGGAGAGGTGCAGGCGTTTGAGATCCACCGGCTTCGCCAGGTAATCATACGCACCCAGGCGCATGGCGTCTACCGCCGTGGATACCTCACCAAAGGCGGTAATCATGATAACGCCGGTATCGGGGCTGGTTTTCTTCAGACGCTTCAACAGGCCAATCCCGTCGATTCCCGGCATCTTCAGATCCAGAATGGCCGCATGGTAAACTCGCGCACTCAGACGTTCGGACGCTTCCACGCCATTATATGCGACTTCGACCGAATACCCGACGTTCGTCAAGGACTCTTTAAGTCCCTCGCATATGTGGTATTCGTCGTCGGCAACGAAGATCCTGATATCTTTGGTTTCCATGTCTATCCGTCCATGTGTCCGTTACGTTCGGTCGCGTGCGGCCGGCATCCGCCGTGGTGACGCAAAATCAAGACCGTTCGTGCGAGTCCGCGGAAGCCGACCCCGAACTCGGAGCGAATCGGTACCGTTCTCCGGCGCCGGACCGCTAACGCCGGGGTTCGGCGGTGGGCAAATGAACCCTGAAAACGGCGCCCTTTCCCGCTTCGCTCTCCACCTCGACGTGGCCCCGATGCTGAAAGATGATCTGCTGGGCGATGGAGAGCCCGAGGCCGGTTCCTTCATCACGAGTTGTATAATAGAACTCGAAAATCCGATCGACTTCCTCGTCCGGAATCCCGCGTCCGGTATCCGAAATCGAGAGGCAGACCTGACGTCCGTCGGAATCCAACCGCGTCCGGGCGGAGAGTTCCCCGCCCGACGTCATGGCCTGGAACGCATTTACCGTCATGTTCAGGACGGCCTGGCCCAGTTGACTTTCATCTCCATCCACCGCGGGAAGACCTTCAAGGAGATCCAGATTCAGCCGAATGCCCCGTTCGCGAGCCTCCGGTGAGACCAGGTCGAAAACGTGCTGCACCACGCTGTTGAGGCTTATCCGCTGCAGATCCAGCCTCGGGGTTCTGCTAAACCTCAGGAAATTGTGTACAATCCGGTCAAGCCGCTTCATTTCCATCTGCGCAATATTGAGCCTGCGATAGACACGGCCCCTCAATCCCTGTTCCGCGTCCTTAAGGTCATCTTCCAGGAGCTGCAGTTGAATGTCCACCGCGCCCAGCGGGTTCCGGACCTCGTGAGCGACGGATGCAGCCAGGCGCCCGAGCGCGCTCATCTTTTCCTCCTGGTACATCCCCCACTCCATCCGTTTCAGGGCCGAAACGTCCTGCACAACCAGAACCACTCCCTGGCCCGTATCCGCGTTCAGGCACGACGTGGTAGCACCCAATCGACGCATTCCACCCTCTTCCTGCTGCAATATCACGTCTTTCGGTTCATGACACAGACTCCCTCCAAACCCGGCCTTCAGAATCTTCAGCAGTTCGGGATGCCCGTCAAACAGCTCGTCGACGCTGCGGCCGATCACGTCGCGCTCCGCCAGTCCCAGCAGGCAAATCGACGCCCCGTTGGCCAACACGGCACGACGACGACGGTCGAACGCGATTACGCCTTCATTCAGGCCCTCCAGCAACTCGATGCTGTATTCCGCGGCAGATTTCGCCATGACGGCTCTCCCGTCGGCTGCATTCCGGTCCAACAGTCCGCTGAAAAAGTCGCTCTGCAGGCGAGGTCGAGTCGTTGTGGCCGAAGACACGGCGCGTAACCGACTCGAGTCCCTGGATTCGGGGAAGGATCGCCTGCCTGCTACAGGCAGGCAACGCCGTATTTCGGTCGCAAGGGCCGGACGCCTGCCTGCGTGCGAACGCACAGGCAGGCAGCCCGGATGGACTTTGTCGACGGGCTGTTAACGTATGCATCCCATCTCCAAAAGGCAAGACCGATTCTCTGTCAGAACGGCACGACCCGACGGAGGTTCCAGCCGGGCGCCACTGAAGGAACCCGCCCGATCCGGCGCCGACGTTCATACGCACAACTTCTTCAGCAGGAACGAGTTGAAACGCGCTTTGGTTCTCGTGGCGAAGGAGGTTCAGACGCAGGACAGCTGAACCTGGCCCTCGTCGATTTCGACCTCGAAGACGAACGTTCCCTTTGCGACGCGGACGTGCGCGGACTCCGCGAGACGGGGAGGCGAAGACCGAAAACGGCGCCGGACGACCCGGCTGTTTACGGGTCCGTTTCGTTCGCTCCGACAAGGGATCGATCCCGTGTAACAACCGGTTGTTATTTTCTCTATCTTTAGAAAAAATAAAGAAAAAACTTGACAACACTCACGTCTTGGTTTACTTTTTCGGTGGTATTCTTCAACTTCCTTCCCACTTTTTCACCGCACACAACCAGACGGCTCCTCGCTTCAGGCATCCCTGGTTACCCGGACTTCCTCGAACCGCCTCCTTTTGTCAGACACATCCGATTCACGTTTCCGCCGGTTTCTCCGGCCGGCCGAATCCGGCCAGAATCCCCGAAAGATCAACCGTCCGTATCATGTATTCCGCAATTTCAGCAAATTGGATTCGCCAATGGCAACCGAGACAACCAGGGAAATTCGAAAATCGTCGCCCCGGGCAAATGGCGTGGAAGTACTGGATCTCCAGAACATGACCATTTCCGAACTCGCAAGGTTGGCCCAGAGCCTTGAAATCCAGAGCTACGGAAGCCTGCGGAAACAGGAGCTGATTTTCGCGATCATCCAGGCGCAGACCGCGAAGAACGGGCTGATACTGGCCAAAGGGGTCCTGGAAATCCTGGAAGACGGCTTCGGATTTCTCCGGTCGCCGAATTACAACTATCTCCCCGGGCCCGATGACATCTACGTTTCACATTCGCAGATCAAACGGTTCAATCTTCGCACGGGTGACACGATATCGGGACAGATCCGCCCGCCGAAGAACGACGAGAAGTATTTCGCGCTCATTCGCGTTGAGGCTGTGAACTTCGAAGATCCGGAACAGGCCAAGCAGAAGACCCTTTTCGACAACCTCACGCCGCTGCATCCGCGGCAGCGCATGAAACTGGAATACGATTCCAACGACTTCTCAACACGTATTATGAACCTGCTCACCCCGATCGGCAAGGGTCAGCGCGGCATGATCGTCGCCCCTCCCTTTACCGGCAAAACCATGCTGCTTCAGAAAATAGCCAACGCCATCACCGAGAACCACCCCGAAGTCAACCTCATCGTGCTCCTTATAGACGAGCGTCCGGAGGAAGTCACGGACATGCTGAGGTCCGTGAATGGCGAAGTCATCAGTTCCACGTTCGACGAGCCGCCGACGCGGCATGTCCAGGTCGCGGATATGGTGATCGAGAAGGCCAAGCGCCTGGTGGAACATCAGCAGGACGTCGTGATCCTGCTGGACAGCATCACGCGCCTCGCCCGCGCGTATAACAACGTTGTCCCTCACAGCGGCCGCATCCTGACCGGCGGCCTCGACTCAAGCGCCATGCAATGGCCCAAACGATTCTTCGGCGCCGCCCGAAACATCGAAGAGGGCGGCAGCCTGACCATCCTGTCTACGGCCCTCGTCGAAACCGGGAGTCGCATGGACGAGGTCATTTTCGAAGAATTCAAGGGCACTGGCAACATGGAACTGAAACTTGACCGGCGGCTGAGCAACCGGCGCATCTATCCTGCCATAGACGTCACCCTGTCGGGGACCCGGAAAGAGGAACTTCTGCTGGACGAAAAGGAACTCAATCGGGTCTGGATCCTGCGACGACTGCTCAACCAGATGCCCGCTCTGGACGCCATGGAGTTCCTCAAGGAAAAGATGGCCGGCACCAGGAACAACGAGGCCTTCCTGGATTCAATGAACAGGCAGTTGTAAAACCGCCCGTACAGGGGCTACCCGCCGGACCGATTCGCCTCCGCGGACTGACGCCGCCCGCGATCCGGCGCTCCCCTCGCATGTTGAAATCTTGCGTACGGATTCTGTTTTGTATATATTTACGTTTCTGAGTTCATCGTCGACTTCAACGAATCAGAGGACGTTTACCAGGTGAAACCGAATATTCATCCCGATTACGTCGAAACCACCATTACCTGCGCCTGTGGAAATACGCTGACGACCCAGGCGACCGTGCCCGGCCTTCGGGTGGACATCTGCTCCAACTGTCATCCGTTTTACACGGGCAAGCAACGACTGGTGGACACCGCGGGTATGGTGGAGCGATACCGGCGGCGATACAATATGAACGACGCGGAAGCAGGCGAAGATCCGAGTCCCACGAAAGCGCCGGAAGCCGCCGTAGATTAGCAAACCATATTTTTGGAAAACCAGGTGAAACGGCATCGTCCACCCGCCGGTGGCCGCGCGTACCGCTTCGCCTTTTTTGTTGTCTGTCGTGAGGGCGCAGGCCTGCCAAATGAAAAACTGATGAGGGAGTTGCATGTTCGGTCAACTGTCAGACGTGGAAAGACGTTTCGAAGAGATCCGTGCGGAAATGGCGCGGCCCGACGTGGCTGCCGATCCCGATAGATTCAGGGAACTCACGATGGCGTTTCGCGGTCTGGAAGAAATCGTCAACACCTATCGCGAATACCGGCAAGTCGCGGCGAACCTGGCGGAAGCGGGAGAAATCATCCGGGACTCGAACGACGCCGAGCTTGTTGAAATCGCCCGGGAGGAACACGCCGAACTCGAGCGCGATGAAGCCAGACTCGCCGGGAGACTTCAATTCCTCCTGATCCCCAGAGACCCCAACGACAGCAAAAACACAATCGTGGAGATCCGTGCGGGCGCCGGGGGCGACGAGGCGGCCCTGTTTGCCGCCGATCTGTACAGGATGTACGCCCGCTACTCCGAATCGAAGGGATGGCGCGCCGAACTCCTCAATGCCAACCCGACGGGCATCGGCGGGTTCAAGGAGGTCATCTTCTCGGTTGGTGGAAGCGACGTCTACGGCAATCTGAAGTACGAAAGCGGCGTCCACCGGGTGCAGCGGATTCCCGAGACCGAATCCAGCGGTCGCATTCACACGTCCACTTCCACGGTTGCTGTCCTGCCGGAGGCGGAAGAAGTGGATATCGCAATCAAACCGGAAGAGATACGCGTTGACGTCTACCGTTCCTCGGGGCCGGGAGGCCAGAGCGTCAATACGACAGATTCCGCCGTCCGAATTACGCACCTGCCCACCGGCCTGATCGTACAATGCCAGGATGAGAAGTCCCAGCACAAGAACAAGGCCAAAGCGATCAAGGTTCTCCGCGCCCGGCTCCTGGACCGCGCCGTGCAGGAGCAACGGGACACAACGTCGCGAAACCGGCGGGCTCAGGTGGGCACGGGGGACCGAAGCGCTAAGATTCGCACCTACAATTTTCCCCAGGGCCGGGTCACCGACCACCGGATCAAACTGACGTTGCACAAGCTCGAAGAGACGCTCGGGGGCGACCTGGACGAACTCATCAACGCCCTGCGCCTGGCCGACCATACCGAAAAAATCAAAGACATCGAACAGAAGCCCGCCATTTCCGCCTGATGCCGACCCGGTCCGGGGGCTTCGACGGGAAGAACATGATCGGACGTTTCACTCCGCCTACCGTCTCCGACGTCCTCGCCAGCGTGGAGCGCAGCCTCGCGGAGGCCGGTGTGCCGGATCCTCGCGCGGACGCCGAGTGGCTGCTTGCCGCGGTTCTGAAGACCGGGCGTTCCGGCATCTATACGAATGCGCGTGCCCGGCTAACGCCGGGGCAGCATACACGCCTTCAAGACCATGTTCGTCGACGGCGCCTGCGTGTGCCGCTTCAGCACCTGCTGGGCGAGACCGAATTCTTCTCCCTGCCGTTCCACGTCGGCCCCGACGCGCTCATTCCCCGGCCCGAAACCGAGATTCTGGTAGAAACGCTTGTCGACTGCCTGGATGCCGACACCGGAGCACGTATTCTGGATATCGGCGCCGGCGCCGGTCCCATCGCCGTCGCGCTTGCGCATGCGCTTCCCAAGAGCCGTCTGATCGCAACCGACGTTTCTCCAAAAGCCCTTCGGCTGGCGGCCCGCAATGCCTGTCGCAACGATGTGCTGCAACGGGTCGCCTTCGTCTGTGCAGACCTCCTTACCGCGTTCCGAACCCGCGCCGTATTCCACGCGATTGTCTCGAACCCACCTTACGTCGCATCCCGCGACCTGCGGGCGCTTCAGCCCGAAGTCCGATGCTTCGACCCGCCGCTCGCACTGGATGGCGGCCCGGACGGGCTGGCCTTCCACCGCTCGATCGTCGCGCGGGCGCCGGCGCTCCTCTACAACGGCGGCTGGCTGGCTCTCGAAGTGGCCGACGGCGCCGCTGCCGACGTGGCGCAATTGCTGGCGGATGCCCCCGGACTCAGCCATGAACGGACTGTCCCGGACCTGACGGGAACAGAACGCGTCCTGCTGGCGAGAAAACGCACGTAGCGGACACCCCTCCCTCCAACACATCTCCTTGACCCCCAAATTGCCGGTCGCTATATTAGCGCAGGAAACCGCGAAAAAACAGGCCTCGAGACCATGTGCTGGCGGCGACCCGGGGCACCTGCCCGGTCCCGGATCTCAGGAGCATTGATGACCGTTCCCGACGTCGATCGTCTCATTCCCGAAACGCTGGAACGTCCGTACCTCTACTTCTCCGGCTCCGACCTGGAACGCATTCGGGAGTTCTGCCTGGACGGCTCCCACGCGGAGGTTTACACACAGACGCGCAAGCGACTCGACGCCCGACTGGATCAACCGTTCCCGACGCCGCCTCCCAGAGAGGAAAGCTACCGGAACGGCGTCTGGGAATCGTACAGCCGGCTGTCCGCCGAGGCCCGGAACCTCCTGGAAGACTATGTACTGGCCTATACGGTCGACCGGAACCCGGCCTACTTCGAAAAGGCATGGGAAGGCCTCGCTTCAATCATGAGTTGGCCTTCGTGGGTCCACCCGGTCCACGAATTCATGCTTCTGGATCTGGACGGCAGCCATACCTGTGCGAGTTTCGCGGCCGCGTACGACCTGCTCTACGATGCGCTTTCCGAAAATCAGCGCCGCGAGCTCGAATTCATGATCTTCGCGCGTGGACTGGGCCATTGCATCGGGGGCATGCAACACCATTTCTGGGCGTCGAGATACGACAGCAACTGGTGTTCCGTGTGCGTCTCCAACATGGGTCTGTGCGCCATGGCCCTGCTCGACGCAAAGCACGTCCATCTTCGGACGGGAGTTCGCCCTCGTGAAGCCATGCTCGGCGTTGTTCGGGAGTGCGTCGAGCGCGTCACGAAATTTTACGACGCCATTGAGAACGACGGCTCCTGGAAAGAGGGTCCGGGATACTGGAATTACGGCATCAGTACGTCCTTTCCCTTCTCCGACGCACTCAGGCGACTCACCCGCGGGCAGATCAACCTCTACGATCATCCCAAACTCCAAAATACGGTCGACTTTCCCATCAACTGCTTTCTCCCGCCCGACCGCGTGGTCAATTTCGCCGACTGCGGCAAACACTTTCCCGCGGGAATGGCCTTCCGCAAATTCGCGCTTGAATATGACCACCGTGCCGCGGCGCACTTCGACCGGCTCACAACCGATCGCCGGCCGTCCATCAAACTGGCGGAGCTTCTATGGGACGCGTCCGGGACCGTTCCGGAACTCCCCTCCCCTCCCCATCCGTCGGCCTACTTTCCCGATGCCGGCTGGTGCGTCATGCGAGGGTCATGGGAGGATCCCGACGCCCCGGTCCTGGCGTTGAAGATCGGCGCGACGGTCGAGCCCCACGGCCACGCCGACGTTGGAAACTACATAATCCACGCCGGCCAGAGAACCGTCGTGCGCGAACTGGGCATCGGGCGCTACGGGGACCCCGGCGAATGGATCTTCAAATCGACCCACGGTCACAATCTGCCGCTCTTCGACGGGCAGGGTCAACCCGATGAACGACGCCTTGTCGGAACCGTGGAAACTGTTGAATTCACCGGTACGCACGATACGCTCAGGGCTTCCATCGCCCCGGCTTACGGCATCGACAAACTGCCGGTCTTTGTCCGTCATTACGTCTTCCTGCGACCCGTGCACTTTATCGTCATCGACGAGATCGAAGTGACGGACACGACACGAATGGAATCCCGAATTCACGTTTCCGGGACGGCACAGGTCTCGGGTTCGTCGGCCATGATCGCGGCGGCAGAACCTGTAGTGAACGCCCGGCTGCTGACCCCGTCGGGCGCCGTGTTCGCCACGGGTAGACACAAGGACCTGAAACCCGGGCACGGCGACGCCGAGAGTCTGGAAGTCGAATATCTCAAAATCGAGACCGAACTGAAGCCCGGACGCGCCAGGTTCGCCGTCGCCTTCGGCATTGACTGTGATACGGCAGACGTGGCGTTGCGATACGCCGACGGCCACATCACCGTCTCCAGCCCGAACCACGCACTCAGCCTCGTCTCGGCACTGGTCTAACCGACGGCACACCCACAACGGTCTCACACCCATCCGGCCCATGCGAATTACGACCTGGAACGTGAACGGCCTCCGCGCCGCACTCCGCAAGGGCTTTGCCCGGCACGTCCGACGAATCTCGCCGGACGTGCTCCTCCTCCAGGAAGTCCGCGCGCTCCCCGAGCAACTGCCCGGCCGGTGGATGAATCCGCGCGGCTGGCATGTCCACTGGCATCCCGCGGAACGCAAGGGGTATTCCGGGGTTGCGATCTGGTCCCGCCATCGGATCGAGGTCCTCGGCAAGGGGATCCATGAGTCCGATCCGGAAGGACGCATCCTTCAGGCACGGGTAAACGGTGTCCGGGTGGTCAACGTCTACCTTCCCTCGGGCTCATCCAGCGAAGACCGTCAGAAGATCAAGGAAGACCTCTGGATGGCCAGGTTTCTGCCCTGGTCGAGGCAATACGCGAAACGGGACGAGCCCGTGATTCTTGGCGGCGATTTCAACGTCGCTCACACGGAGAGAGACATTTTCTATGCGAAAGGGAACGAAAAAAACTCGGGATTCCTGCCCCACGAAAGGCAGTGGATGACCGACCTGCTGGCCGAGGGTTGGAACGACTTTGTCCGGCAGCATTTCGGAGACGTCCAGGGGCCCTATTCCTGGTGGTCCAATCGCGGGAGGGCCCGCGAACTGGACAGGGGCTGGCGAATCGACTACCTGCTCGGCAATGCCGCGGTCGCCGGACGTTTCCGTAGCGCCGCCGTTCACCGCCGGTCCGGGCTGACCGTTTCGGACCATGCCCCCGTCAGTATCGATCTCTAACGAATCCCGCGCAACACCCGTTCGGGTTCAGGCCCGCGGTCCACACGAAAAGGAGAGTCGCCCTTGACCATCCGACCCAACCGAGTCAAACGAATACTCGCCGACGGCGGCATCGCCTGCGTTGCGGGCGGTCTGACACATCCCGACGACGTCGACGCCTTTGGCCCCGTCGGCTTCGACGGCGTCTGGCTGGAAGGAGAACACGGCCCCGTAAACGCGGCCGACCTCGGCAACCTCACGAGGGCCAGCGACATCTGGGGAATGACCTCGATCGTCAGGGTCAACCGCAACGATCAGGCCCTGATATACCGCACCCTGGACCGGGGCGCGCAGGGCATCGTCGTACCCCACGTCAACACGGAGGCGGAGGCGCGCAACGTCGTCGACGGCGGCAAATTCGCGCCGGCAGGCAAACGCGGCCTCTTCACCAGCCGCCAGGGCTATGGCGTCCCCGGCTACCTGCGCGCCGCGAACGACGAGACCCTTCTCGTCGTGCTCATCGAGGATATCGCCGCGGTTCAAAACCTGGATGCCATCCTCGGGGTGGATCAGATTGACGTTTTCTTTGTCGCTCCTTCGGATCTGGCCGCCTCGATGGGCCATATCGGAAACAACGACCATCCCGACGTTCAGCGCACGGTCGACGAGACCCTGGCCCGGATCGGGGACGCGGGACGCACGCCTGGCGCCCTGACCGGAAATGATAACGTGGAGAAATACACGGGCCTCGGCGCACGCTTTCTATTGACCAATATCGGACCCTGGATCGCCGCCGGGGCGGCCGACTACCTGGGCCGGGCGCGCGGATAACGGGCTTCACGTCGACGGTGCGCCGCGAACCGGCTCACCCACCTGCCGAAACTCAGCAATCCATCCGGGGCCGTACCCCGGAAGTTCGAAGTCAGACCCGAAGCGAGAGCGCTATGGAGACCCATGCCCATCCAGTACGACACCCCAGGACCCTGTTCAAGTCACAGGATCTGGGAGTCGCCCGCGAAAACATCGAGCGCCACGCGTGGGCGCGGCGATTTCTGGAGAATCTCCTGGAGGCGGTGGCCACGGTTCGCCACGTGACGGCGGACGATCTGAAGGATTGGATTCCCCGGGAAACGCCAAACAGCGAACTGTTTACCATGTGTCCCGCGTGCGAAGCGGCCCCGGTGCACGGACACTATGAATGGAAACCGGAGAATCCCGACCAGCTGGTCTGCACGACCTGCGGGACCGTCTACCCCAATTCGGACTTCCCCGAAGAGGTGGTATTCAGGACCGACTTCGGCGGGGGTCAGGAAATCACGTACTACACGGGCCGGCACTGGGACCTCATCGGGTTTCCCTTTGTCTCGTCATGGACCGCCAATATCCGCGCCCGCAAATGCGAGTATATGGCGCGAATGGCGCGACAGTGCGCGCTGGCCTACGTCCTGACGCAGGAGGTCGGACACGCCGAAAACGCCAGGGATATCCTCCTGCGATTCGCCGAGGTCTATCCCGGCTATATGGTTCACTCCGGGTACGGCGAATTCTCGGACGCGCCGGCGGAGGTCGCCGCGAGAAATATCCTGGATCTGCCCAGGCCGGAACTGGTGGTGCCGCCAAACCGGCCGGACCGAAAACTGCACGTGGGGTACTGGATGGCCGGACGCGCGACGGGCGTGGGCATGGAGGGCACGTTCGTCTCCGACGTCACCGTCGCCTACGACCTCACACGCGGCGCGAAGACCGACGGCCGACCCGTGTACACCCCGGTCGATTGCCGGAAGATTGAACGCGACCTCCTGCTTGAAAGTACGATCCTGCTGCTCGCGGACCCGAACTTCAATAACAAGAGCGCGACCAACCGCTCTGCCGCGGGCCTTGTCGGCCTCTGTCTCGATGATCCGGACCTGGTCCGTTTTGGCCTGGACGGGTTCAATCATTTCGTCTACGACTGGTTCCTGGAAGACGGCATGAGTTCCGAATCGCCCGGGTACGGATTCATGACGCTCAACGGCATTCGGCATTTCGCCGACGCGGCGCATGGGTACTCCTTCCCCGCGGACGCCGCCTTGCCGGAAGGGCGCCGGCAGGAACTGGACGTCTACGGCGACAGCCGTTACAGGGCCGTGCTGGAGGGATACGTCGCCAGTCCCATGCCCGATCTGGGCTATGGCGTCATCGCCGACGACGTAACCGCGTGCAGGATGTCCGTCGATATCGCCGATATCATCGCCGCCCGATACGGGGGCGCGAACCACGTCGCCCTCCTCGCCGAGCTGTGCGAATTCGATCTGGATAATCACGGCGGGGAGTACGCCCTGTTCCACCGCGCCCCGGACTTGAAAGCCGACCCGTCGGCGCCCCTCGTCCTGACCGACCGGTTCTTTCCCGCCCTGCGCATCGGCCTCCTGCGCACCGGCGAACGCGGACGCGCGAGTACCGCTCTTCTAAGCGCCTCGGATTGGGGTGGACATCACCACGAGGACAGTCTGAACCTTGTTTACTGGAAGGACGGGTACGAAGCCCTGACCGACCTCGGATACCTTTGGGACCGGCCCGACAAATTCAATACCGTTCGTTCCATCGCGCACAACACCGTGATCGTTGACGAGCAGGACCAGAAACGCGACGGGCGGGGCGGCAGCTTGCACCTGTTTGACACCGGCGGACCCGTAAAGGTGGCCGAGGTCTCGTCCCGGGCTTACGACGTCGACACCTATCGCCGCCTGTGCGCCGTAATCGACCACGGCGCCGGGGACAGCTATCTGCTCGACTGCTTCAGCGTCAACGGCGGCCGTGTTCACGATTATCTGTTCCACGGGCCGGCGGCGGAAGGCACGCTCCGGAACCTGGAGCTTCAACCGACCGACGCCGCCTGGCACGATCTGGAGAACGTGACGGCCGCTCGGACAGACGCGCCGTGGTCCATCCACTTCGACCGGGACGGCCAGCGGTTCACCGCCTACGCGCTGCCGGATGGCAGGGAACAGGTGCTTGTCGGAAAGGGATGGGGCGAACGGGGCACCGGCTCACGCGAAAACGTCCGGACCGGGGAGACCGTTCCTTACGTCATCCGCCGCCGTACCGGCGCCCCCGCCGGCAGCGTCTATCTCGGCCTCTTCGACGTCAGTCCCCGTACCCGTCCGTTCGTAACCTCGGTGGAGCGCGTGACGTCCGGGACCCGCGATGCCGTGGGTGTCCGTGTTACACACGAATCGGGCACAGATCTCGTAGCGGTCTGCCGGGAGGGTCGAACCGCTGTTCTCGACTTCCCGGAAGGCACTCTCGAATCGAATGGCCGCGTTTCCGTATTCTCCCTGGCGCACGACGGAAAACTGAGGTTCTCGTACCTTATCGGCGGCACGACGTCCAGACTGAACCTCCACGTGCTCGAACTGCGGGACCCGGTTCTGGGTGGCGCAATTTCGGACGTGATCACGGACAACGTCAACAGCCTGTACCGAATCGACCGGCCGCTGACCGAACGGGGTCTGGTCGGCGGCACGCTGCTGGTCCGGGGGGGACCCTATGACACGGGTTTTCCCATCCTTCACGTCGAATCGCACGACCGATCGGCACGCGTCTACACCAAACGCGACGGTGTCGGGTACGATGCCATACCCGCCAAGACGTGGGAGATCGTATCCGGCGTCAGTACCGAACATCCAGCTAATGATTGACAAATTCGGTCGATTTTGTTACGTTGAAAGGTCTTATCCCAATCTTGCAACGCCAGCATTCGAAGGTTGACTCCAGGCTCGCACACCGCCGTCTCTAAGCCCTATGTTAGACCAGATACTTCAGCCCATTCAGCCCCAGATCCGGCGTTTCGAAAGGCGATTCACGGAGACGCTGGCCTCCGACGTCAATCTGGTTCAGGCCATGGGCAGCCATATCCTGACGACGAAGGGCAAGATCATTCGTCCGGCCCTTTCTCTCCTTACCGCACAGGCCATCGGACGATGTTCGGACCGGGTGGTGGATGCCGCCGCCGGCATTGAAATCATTCACACGGCGACCCTGATCCACGATGACGTCATCGACCTTGCCGACAAACGCCGGGGCGCGGAGGTGCTCAACCTGAGATGGGGCAATAAAGCAGCCGTTCTGATGGGCGACTTCCTGCTGGCCAGGGCATTGCAACTCCTGGTCGGTCTCGATTCCATGGAGGTCATGCGAGCCGCCACACGCGCAGTCAGCCGGATGATCGAGGGTGAGATTCTGGAGGTGGAGAGCGGAAACGACGCTGAAGCGGCGCGCTATTTCAACATGATCGACAAGAAGACGGCATCGCTCATGGCACTGGCCTGCGAGGTTGGCGCCATATTGGGGGGCGGCACCCCCGAGCAGGTCTCACGGATGTCCGCGTTTGGCAAGGAAGTGGGTATCGCCTTCCAGATCACCGACGACCTGCTGGACTTTATCGGGGACGAAGCGTCACTCGGAAAGCCGGTGGGCACAGACGTCCGTGAGAAAAAACTGACGTTGCCACTGATTCGCGCTCTGGCCAATTGCCCCAACGGCGACGCCGAACAGATCCAGGCAAAAGTGCGCAACGGCATTGAAACCGATGCCGAACTCCAGGACGTCTTCCATTTCGTACGGCGTTACGACGGCATCGAAGCCGCCCGCCGGGAAGCGCGGCAGTACGCCTCCTCCGGCCTGAAGAGCCTGGCCGAACTGAATTCGTCGGACGCCAGAAATGCGCTGGAACTCGCCGTAAGACACGTGGTCGATCGACGTAAGTAGGTCGACGCGACCCTATATCCAACTCCCGGATCCGTCGCGTTTACAGGAGTCAAGACCATAAAATGAAAAGAGAAAACGTCCGAATCCTGATTATCCTCGCGTCCATCCTGCTGGCCCTGTACTACCTCTTTCCGACGTACCGGTATTATTTCGACCCGCCGGCGGACCCTGATCGAATTGAAGCCGTCAAACGGGAAGCCGTCAACCTGGGCCTGGACCTCCAGGGCGGAATCCATCTGGTTCTCGAAGTGGACCCCACCGGTCTTTCCGAAGACGAACGGACGGACGTTGTGGACCGCGTCAAGGAAATCATCACCAACCGGGTCGATCAGTTCGGCGTGGCCGAACCCATTATCCATAGAGAGGGCGAGTGGCGTATCGTGGTCGAACTTCCCGGCGTACAGGACGTGGAGCGTGCCAAGAACCTCATACAGACGCAGGCGCGCCTCGAATTCAAGATCCTCGCGCCGGTACCCGACCGCTTCGGCGTACTCGACAAAATCGAAACGCGCCTGGCCGCGCGCGCCGGGGAAGACACCGCGAGAAAGGACGCGGCCGGCCTCTTTGAAGAGGACGCCGTGGATGAAAAACCCTCAATCAAACGGTACGTGCTCTCGCTCGGCGAAGATCTGATCGTTCCCGCCGACAGGATACAGACGGTAAAGGCACTCCTGTTTGAAGATCCGGAAATCGTGGAACTCATCCCCGGCGATACCCAGTTCCTGTGGGGAAATGAAGTGGAGGAACTCGGAGACGGCCAGAAGTACCGCCGGCTCTATTATCTGTATAAACGCATTGAAATGACCGGCGAAATCGTCCAGGATGCCAAGGTCACAAAGGGTCAGAGTTTTGAAAACGCGGGTCAGCCCATTATCAACTTTACCACAACGAACGACGGCATCAAGCTCTTCTCCCGTGTGACCGGGGCCCACCTCGAAGAACGCATGGCCATCATTCTCGACGACCAGGTCTACTCGGCGCCCACCATTCGCGCAAAAATCCGGGATGGGCGGTCCATTATCGAAGGCAGCGGCGACCTGGAAGAGGCAAAGGACCTGGCTATCGTGCTGCGGGCAGGGGCCCTGCCGGCCAACGCGCCGATTGTGGAAGACCGGACGGTTGGTCCTTCGCTGGGAAGGGACTCCATCGAGCAGGGACGGAAAGCCGCGCTGATCGGCCTGGCCATTGTCATGGTATTTATGATTCTCTACTACGGCCTCTCCGGGCTCGTGGCCAATTTTGCGCTATTCCTGAACCTCGTGTTTGTGATGGCCATCCTGGCCGGCTTCGGCGGCACGCTCACCCTTCCCGGAATCGCCGGGATTATCCTCACGATCGGTATGGCCGTGGACGCCAACGTGCTCATTTTCGAGCGCATTCGCGAGGAACTGCGCAACGGCAAGACCCTTCGCGTCGCTGTCGAAGACGGGTACGGCCGGGCGCTGCTTACGATTGTCGACGCCAATATCACCACGGTCATTACCGCGGTCGTGCTTTACCAGTTTGGAACGGGTCCGATCCGGGGCTTCGCGCTGACGCTTATGGTCGGTATCCTCTGCAGCATGTACACCGCGCTGTTCGTCACACGGACCCTTTTCAATATCGCGATCAATCGCTGGCAACTCAGCTCCATCAGCATCGGCAGACTGACCATATTCCGCCGACCGTCATTCGACTTCCTCAGTCTGCGCAAGCCCGCGTTCGTGCTATCGGCGTTTGTTATCCTGATCGGTCTGGGTTCCACAATTACCAGGGGTGGCTACAACCTCGGCATCGACTTCGCGGGAGGCACGCTGCTTGAGTTGCACTTTGATCCTCCGGTGCAAGTCGCCAGCCTTCGGGATGCCCTTGAAGACGTCGACGTGAAGGGGGAAAAACGGGACCTGAGACACAGCGAAATCAAGGTTTTCGGACCTGCTTCCGATATTCTGATTCGGGTTGAAGAAGAAGCGGAAGGGACAGTCACGGCGGACGCCATAAAGAACACGCTCAAGGCGCAATTCGCGTCCAGCATTCCGGATCCCGCGCAGTGGCTGAGGCGCCAGGAGGCCGTTGGGCCCAAGATTGGCAGCGAACTCAAGCAGAACGCGGTCAACGCGATTCTCGTCTCTCTGGTTCTGATTGTGCTCTACATCTGGTGGCGCTTCAAGCAGATTCAGTTCGGTATCGCCGCCGTCGTGGCTCTGTTCCACGACGTGCTGATCACGTTGGGCGTATTTTCCCTGATGGACAAGGAGATCTCTCTTGCCATCGTGGCTGCGCTGCTCACGATCGTCGGTTATTCGTTGAACGACACCATCGTGGTGTACGACCGTATTCGCGAAAATCGAAAGCTTTACCGGCGAGACAGTGCGGCAGAGGTCATCAACCGGAGCATCAACGAGAGCCTCAATCGTACCGTTCTCACCTCCGGCACAACGTTGCTCGTTGTCCTGGGCCTGCTGCTCCTCGGCGGGGAGGTCATTCGCGATTTTGCGTTTGCACTGATGATCGGGGTGATCGTAGGGACCTATTCCTCGTCGTTCGTGGCCAGTCCTCTCGTGCTGGTCTGGCAGAATGCGGCGGACCGCCGCAAGGAGGCGGCAGCCGCGACCGCCCGCCGCGCGCGCGCGTAACACGGCAACCCGAATGCCACAAAGAGCTCGGCGAGAATACCGCCGGGCTCTTTCTATTTGTCCGCGACCGGTTTGACCGGTCAGTGCGGAAAGGGGCGCTAAAACTGATACGCCCGTTTCGCGTTCTCCCGATCCTGTTTCCGGAGGTCGGGCTGCCGGACGACAGCCGCCGTATGGTCCGGACAGGGAGACGTCGGTTCGGCGCCGGGCACGAAGACTTCCTCGAATCGCGTCGGGCAGTAAATGGACGCCACGTCAAATGTATCGCCGCATACCTCAAGTTGGGCGACGCCCGGCGGCAGCGCGAAATCTTCCTCGGGTAAATTGAGTGCGCGATGTACTTTCTTCATGAATTTCGCCCACACCGGCAACGCCACGACCGCGCCTGACATCCTGCTTCCGAGAGAAACCCGATAATCGTCGAAGCCAATCCACACGCCGGCCACGATCTGCGGCGTAAAGCCCACAAACCACGTGTCCGCGAAATTCTGTGTGGTACCCGTCTTTCCGGCTGCCGGCCGCCTGAACCCGTAGTATGATCGAGCGCCTGTACCCGTACCGCGCCAGGTACCCTTTGGCGTCCGCTTGTACATATCCATGACGGACCGGAGCAGGCTCGTTGCAACAGCCGCCGCCTCCGCACTGAGCGCCTCGTGCTCTTTGCCCTGAACCCGGCTTTCGACAACGTTGCCATCCTTGTCCGCGATCTTCAAGATGGCGACCGGTTCCACCAGGATGCCGCCGTTGGGCAACGTCCCGTATGCCGCTACGAGGTCGATCAATTTCACTTCACTGGTGCCCATGCCCAGGGACTTCACCGCCCGGATTTCGCTGCTGATCCCCATCCGGTTCGCCAGCCGCACCGCGGTCCGCGGTCCGACGTCTTCCAGAATTTTCGTGGTCACCACGTTCCGGGACATGGCGAGAGCCTCCCGCATGGTCATCCAGCCCAAGAACTTCCGATCGTAGTTCTGAGGCCGCCACAAGCTGCCGTCATACATCTCCACGGTGACGGCCGTATCCGGATAACGGCGCGTGGGTGGGATCTTCTGTGCGATTGCCGACGCGTAGATGATCGGCTTGAATGCCGATCCGGGCTGGCGCAGCGCCTGAACGGCCCGGTTGAACTTCGTCTTGGTGAAGTCGCGGCCGCCTACCATCGCCAGAATGTGTCCCGTACGGGGATCCAGCGCGACCAGCGCTCCCTGTAGCACCGTCGCCCTCAACGTGTCTTCCCGGGTTCTGATACCAGACCAGAACGCCTTATCCGGCCGGCTCCACCGTTTTTTCGCATCCACCCGTTTCTGTGTCGCATTCAGGTGGCTCAGCAGGGTCTCCTCGGCAATGGACTGGATTCGACTGTCCACCGTCGTATGCACCGACGCGCCGTCCTTGTACAGGAGATTCCAGCCGTAACTGTTCTCCAGGTATCGACGAATGTACTCCGTGAAATACGGCGCTTCGCCGATCTCTTCATCGGCGGTATCCTTCAAGACAATGGGCAACCGCGTGGCGGACAGGTATTGGTCCTGAGTGATTCTGCCCGTGTTTCGCATCAGACGAAGTACGAGGTCGCGACGATCTATAGCGCGTTGTGGATGGTTGATCGGTGAATAGAAGTAGGGTCCCCTGAGCAGTCCGACCAGCAGTGCTGACTCGTCCAGCGTCAGTTCCGACGCGTCCTTGCCGAAGAACCGCTCCGCGGCGGATTGAAGGCCGTACGCGCCGTTGCCGAACAGGACCTTGTTGAAATAGATCTCGATGATTTCCCGTTTCGTGTACGTCCGTTCGAGCAGCACCGCCGTCAGTTGCTCCTTTACCTTCCGCGTCCACGTCTGTTTCTGATCCAGAAACAGATTCCGGGCGAGTTGCTGCGTAACCGTGCTGGCGCCGTGGCCCTTCAGACTGCCTTCCTGCGTCAGATTGCGCAATACGGCGCGAAAGATATCGGGCAGGCTCACGCCCCAGTGCCGCCAGAAGAGTTGATCCTCCGTCGCGGTCAGCGCCCAGATTGCGGTGTCGGGAATCCGGTCGTACGTGATCGGCACCCGATTCTCGACCCAGAACCGCTTCAGCACCGCTCCGTCGGCGGAAATGATGCTCGTGGTCCGCGCGGGTTCCACCTCCTCCAGCTGCGCAAACGACGGCAACTCGTCCTTGAATCGCAGCACCACCCCTCCCGCCACGCCCGCGTATACCAGCACACAGACACCGCAATAGAGCAGGATGCGTCGCACGTAGAATTTCATCACGTTGCAGACTTCCAATCTGAATCAGGCCCGGGGCTCAGCCGACGTCCCGTATTTCCGGAGGAGCGCCGGGAATTTCGCATCAGGTTACTTCCTGCAGTCCGATCGTACCCGAAGACGAGCATTTCAGGACGTCACCGCTTCGAGGTTCTCGTTCAACCTGCCGAGCGCACTCCGGTACTGTGCGTGGCGTCCCTTCTCCTTTGTGACTACCTCGGCGGGCGCATTGTTCAGAAAACCCGTGTTACTGAGCTTCCGATCCAGTCCGCCCAGCAGCGCCTCCATCTTTTCGATTTCCTTCTTCAAACGCTTACGCTCCAGATCGAGATCGATCAGCCCCTGCAACGGCACAAAGATCTCGACGTCCTTCAACACGGCGCTGGCAGAAGCCGGCGGCCGGACGATATCGGCGCCGATGCGAAGGTCCGCCACCCTGGCAAGCGCGCCAAGGTAGACCTCGAACCGGGTAAGGACGTTCGCAACCTCGACCGAATTCACTTTCAAATGGACGTCGGCGCGCCTGCCAGGCGGCACGCGCATCGTGCCACGAATATTCCTGATTGTACCCACCACCTTCCGCAATAGCGCCATCTCCCGTTCCGCCGTCTCGTCGAATCGTCTCCGGTCCGCCTCCGGCCACTTCGCGACAATCAGAGCTTCCCCGGAGTGGGGAAGTTGCTGCCACAGTGCCTCGGAGACAAACGGCGCCATCGGATGAAGCAGACGCAGGGCGCCCTCCAGTACGTGGACGAGCACGCGACGCGCGGTCGTTCCCGGTTCCGGGTCGACGTCATTCAGCCGCACCTTGGCGATTTCCAGGTACCAGTCACAATACGCGTTCCAGACGAACTCGTACAGGGTCCTGGATGCTTCGTCAAAGCGGTAGGCCTCGAGTGATCCGGTCACGGCGCACACCGTGTGGTTGTACTGGCTGAGTATCCAACGGTCCGCGGTATCGAACGGATCCACCTGCGGCGTCGCCGCCGAATGGACGTCGTCACGCTCCAGGTTCATCTGCACGAACCGCGCCGCGTTCCAGATCTTGTTGCAGAAATTCCTGCACGACTCCGTAATCGGAGAATCCTGCAGATGATTGTCGACGACGTCGGCGTCAAAACGGACGTCCTGCGAACTGCCGCACTGGTAAAGCAGCGAAAGACGCGTGGCGTCGGCGCCGTACCGTTTGATCAACTCCCTGGGGTCGATTCCGGTACCCAGCGACTTGCTCATTCGTTTCCCGTCACGCGTCTGGACGGTCGGATGCACAAGTACGGTCCCAAAGGGAATCTCATCCACGAACTCCACGGCCGTCATGATCATTCTCGCCACCCAGAGGTAGAGAATATCCCTGCCGGTGATCATCAGGTCGGTCGGATGAAACGTCTTCAGGTCCTCGGCCTGATCGGGCCATCCCAGGGTGGCGAACGGCCACAGGGCCGACGAGAACCAGGTGTCCAGAACGTCCGGATCCTGCGCAAGGTCCCGGCTCCCGCAGGCATCGCAGCGATCGGGCGCATCCACTCGAACCAGCATTTTTCCGCACCCCTCGCAGGTCCACACGGGGATCCGGTGTCCCCACCAGATCTGACGGGAGATGCACCAGTCCTGGATGTTTTCCAACCACTCAACGGAATACTCCCGAAACCGATCCGGTACGTATTTGATCTTACGCTTCTTCAAAGCGGGCAGCGCCTGATCCGCCAGGGACCTCATAGCCAGAAACCACTGGTCCATCGGCAGCGGCTCGATGGACGTGCCACACTTATCGTGGTGCGGGACCATGTGTTCGTAATCCTCAATGCGTTCGAGCAGTCCCAATTCCTTCAGGTCGGCAATCACCGCGTTTCGGCATGCAAAGCGGTCCATGCCGCGATACGCCCCCGCCTCGCCGGTCATCTCTCCGTTGAATCCAATCACCTGGATCTCGGGCAACCCGTGCCGCAGCCCGATATCGTAGTCATTGGGGTCGTGCGCGGGCGTCACCTTAACGGCGCCGCTGCCCATCTCCGGGTCCGCGTACCGATCGGCCACGATGGGAATGGGGCGATCCATGATCGGCAACATGACGCGTTTGCCGATCGCCCGCTGCCAGCGCCGGTCTTCCGGATGCACCGCCACGCCGGTGTCTCCCAGCATCGTCTCAGGTCGCGTCGTGGCGACGACCACGTCCGGCCCCCCCTCCAGACCCGGATAGCGAATATGCCACAGGTGTCCCTCGTGTTCCCGCTCCTCCACCTCCAGGTCCGATATGACCGTGCCGCAACTCGGGCACCAGTTTACCATCCGCCTGCCTCGGTAGACCCATCCCCGTTCATGGAATCTCACAAAAGCCGACAGGACCGACCGGGCGTAGCTGCGGTCCATGGTATACCGTTCCCGGTCCCAATCGTAGCTGCATCCCATTTCCCGGAGCTGTTTGAGTATGGTTCCCCCGTATTGCTGTTTCCAGGCGACGATTCGTCCCAACATCGTCTCCCGGCCAATATCGTGGCGCCCTTTTCCTTCCTCCGCGAAAAGCTGCTGTTCCACCTTCATCTGGGTGGCAATTCCGGCGTGGTCGGTGCCGGGCAGGCAGAGCGTCCGATAGCCCTGCATGCGCTTCCAACGCACCACGGCGTCATGTATCGCATGCTGCAGCGCGTGCCCCATGTGTAGCTCTCCCGTGACGTTCGGCGGCGGAATTGTAATGGCATATGCCTTTCCGGCCGCCTGGAACTCCGGGCTGAAATAGCCCTTCTCTTCCCAGAAGGCGTACCAGGTTGCTTCCACCGACCCCGGATCGTACTTTTTCTCGAGCACGGCCTGTTCTCCCGTACCGCCAATCCGCACCACTTCAGGATAGACGGAAACTCAGATTGTTGTCTTCGTATGAGCCCGGTCGTCGTCCGGTCTTCAACTTCCGTAGGGCGCCGATGGCGACTCCGCAGCCAGCATGCGATTCAGAAAGTCCAGTGACTTGACCTGGCCCCGGTTCTCAATATGGCGCCATAGAAAGCTGCGCAAGACGCGCCGCGCTTCGCTGACGTCGACCGACCGGAACCCCTTCTCTTCGACTCGGTCCGCACGCGCTGTCTGAAGTTGCTCAAGGAATTGAACGGTGGGCATCTTAACCCCGATTCCGCCGCGCTCGCAACGGCGGCAGACCGTGCCGCCCCTTCCTGCGTCGAAACAGACCCGGTCGCCGGATATCCCCCCGCCGCACTGGACGCATCCGCTCAAATGGGGACGATAACCCAGCGCAGCAGACGCCCTCAGTTGAAAATACCAGAGCGGCAACTCAACTGCGAATTCCTCGATCGTCTCCATCCATCGAAGCGCGTCCAGGGTAACGCTGCAGAGGAGAGAATTCGGATCTTCATCAGGTGTCAGGCGATCCAGGAGATCACACACCGCGCTTGCGTAGACAAGGCGCCTGTAATCTCCCTTAAGGCCTTCAAAAGCATGCAGAATATCGCCTTCGCTCAGCGTCTGCAGATCTCTGTTTGCGCGGCGATACAGGACATATGCTCCCCAGGTCAACGGCTCTACGCTTGCGCCGAACTTGCTCCTGGGACGCCGGGCGCCCCTGGCGACAACCCGTACCTTCCCGGTGGAACGGGTGTAGATGACCACCACTTTGCTGCTCTCGCTCATCCGATAACCGCGCAGAACCAGGCCCTCGGTCTTCGATATCATCTTCGGGTGACCGCGGCCGGGTCGCGCGCTCCGGGATAAACCATATAGACCGTTTCGTTTTCCTTTACCATACCGTACCGCTCACGCGCGATTCTCTCAATGATCGCCAGGTCGTTCTTCAATTTTTCGACTTCGGCCTCCAGTTGCCTGTTTTCCGCCTCCACGGTTTCAATCTCACCGCGCAAGGCCTCGATCTGCCGGGCCCGTTCCCGTATCTGCAGGTAGCCGCTGTCTCCCGCAAAAAACAAATACACGAACCACAGCGCCGGCAGCGCCCACAAAAATCGATACACCCTTCTGCGAGGCGCGTACAGAAATTCCCGTTTGCCTCGATAGAATTTCATTACGATGACCCCATTGGATGGTGGCAACGCCGAAGACTTCAAACTGGAGAAACAGGACGCCGAAAGCGCTGGCGAGGCCAGACTAAAGCACCACCAGGTCGTCCCGGTGAACCACCTCTCCTCCCGTCTCCACGTCCAGAATCGAACCCGCCTCGCCGGTTGACATGCCCAATATACGCTGCACGTCTTCCGAACCGTACTTGACCACGCCGCGCGCCACCTCCAGCCGGCGCCGGTCTTCAACGGCAATCAACTCTCCGGCCTCAAAGACGCCGACCACCTCCAGGACACCCGAAGGCAGGAGGCTCTTTCCACGTTTCACGATTGCTTCTACAGCGCCGTCGTCCACAACCACGGCGCCGTTGCGACGAGAATTGGCAATCCAGGCCTTCCGGCCGGGCTGTCTCTTCCGCGCGGCAAGAAACAACGTGCCCGCCGGCGTCCCTGCGATGATCTGTTCCAATCCGATGCTGTGGCCGTTTGCGATGACGGCCAGCCGGCCCCCCCGCGTCACGCTCCGCGCCGCCTCCAGCTTTGAACGCATGCCGCCAAGGCTCACCCCGCCGCCGGCTTTCCCCACTCTTTCGATCATATCGGGGCGGACCTCCTTAACCCGTGCAATGAGGCGCGCACGTGAGTTCCGGTCGGGATCTTCAGAGAAGAGTCCATCCACGTCGGTGAGAATAACGAGAAGGTCGGCGTCGACCAGATGCGTGACGAGCGCGGAAAGGCGATCGTTGTCGCCCACCGAAAGCTGGAGTTCCTCAACGGCCACGCTGTCGTTTTCGTTGAGAATCGGAACGGCGCCGAATCGAAACAACGAATCCAGCGTATTCCGCGCGTTGACGTAACGTCTCCGGTTGTCCAGGTCATCGGCCGTCAGCAGAACCTGCCCGACCGGAACGTCATGGGCTCGGAACGCGAGCTTGTACGCGTTCATCAGCAACCCCTGTCCAACCGCCGCCGTTGCCTGCAGCGCTGCCAGGCGACGCGGCCGTTCGACCAGGCCCAGCCGTCCCATGCCGGCCCCTACAGCGCCCGATGAGACGACGGCGACCTGAGTTCCCGTTCGGCGCAATTCCGCCACGTCAGCGGCCAGACGATTTATCAGCTGCAGATTCAGCGCGCGATCCTGCTGCGTCACCAGACGGGTCCCCAGCTTTACCACGACACGCCGGATACCCCGAAAGAGCTCCTTTCGCTCCGGACATGCCGCGCCATGCCCGAAATCGCCCATCGATCCATCCCCGGTTCGAAGCCTCTTACCTGGTCGCGCCTTGCAAGAATCCATTACAGTTCCACCCTGACACGGCGCCGTACACACACGCCCCGCGTGGCCAGGTATGCTTTCACCTGGGGAATGCTATATTGCCGATAGTGAAAGATCGACGCCGCTAGAGCCGCGCTCGCCTTGCCCCGATGAAGCACCTGATACATGTGCTCCGGCCCGCCCGAACCCCCGGAAGCCACGATCGGCACGTCCACAAGCTCTGCCACCGCGCGGTTCAGCTCGACGTCGTACCCCTCCCTCGTGCCGTCGGCATCAATGCTGTTCAACACGATCTCCCCCGCGCCCCTGTCGACCAGTTCCAGCGCCCATTCCAGGACATCCTTGCCCGTCGGCGTCCTGCCTCCGTTGATCACGACCTCCCATTCCGGCCGTTCGGACTTTCCCCCCCGGCGAACCGCGTCGATGGATCCCACGATCGCCTGCGTCCCGAATCGCTCCGCGCCGCGGGTAATCAACTCAGGTGTACGAACAGCGGCCGAATTAATGGATGCCTTTTCGGCGCCGCCTTCGATGATTGTGCGGATATCATCAAAGGTCCGGACGCCGCCGCCCACCGTAAACGGGATAAACACCTGTTCTGACACCTGGCGCACGAGATCGGCCACAATCTCCCGTTTCTCGGCCGACGCCGTAATGTCGTAAAGTACGAGTTCGTCAGCCCCTTCCTCGTCGTACCTGCGGGCCAGATCGACGGGGTCTCCGGCGTCCCGGTCCGCCGAAAATCTCACACCTCGGACATTTCGCCCGTTCTTGACGTCCAGACAGGGTATGATGCGCTTTGCTAGCATACCCGCTCCGCGAAATTCTTCAGGATAAGCAGTCCGAGGTCCTGGCTCTTCTCGGGGTGAAACTGGAGGCCGTAGGCGGCCCCGCGGCCCGCGACGGACGTATAGTCCAACGCGTAATCCGTTGTTGCCACACAATCGGATTCCAGGTCGGGATCAACATAGTACGAATGTACGAAATAGAAAAACGCATCGTCGGGAATGCCCTCGAGAAGTGGCGTCTGCCTCCGGATGCGAACCTGGTTCCACCCAATCTGGGGGACTCGCACACCGTCGGGAAACCGCCGTACCTTCCCCGGGAAAACGCCGAGTCCACGATGTCGCCCCATCTCATCGCTTTCGGAAAAAAGAAGCTGGAGACCGACGCAAATGCCCAGGAATGGCCGGCCGCTGTCGATCGAATCCAATAGGGGCTCGATCAGCCCGCCCGCCTTGAGATTCACCATCGCGTCTCCAAAGGCCCCGACCCCGGGCAAGACCACGCGGGCGGCGCTGTTCACGTCTTCCGGGCGGTCCGTAATCGACGCGGCGTGACCGACCCGCTCAAATCCCTTTTGCACGCTGCGCAGATTGCCCGCGCCACAGTCTACAATCACGATCATCAGATGCTCCGTCCGTATCCCCGCGTTACCGACTGCCTACTTTCCAAGCTCCTCGGATCGCCGGGTCGCGGCCTCCACCGCCTTCATCAACGCGGCGCGAAATCCGCCCAGCTCCAGGGCCTGCAATCCGGCAATCGTCGTGCCACCGGCGGACGCGACCTGGTCTTTGAGCACGGCCGGGTGCTGCCCGCTCTCGATCACCATCTTCGCGCCGCCGAAAACCGTCTGCGCGGCCAGCTTGAGCGCGACGGGCTTCGGAATCCCCATCCTGACGCCCCCGTCAGCAAGCGCGTCGATCATCACGTACACGAAGGCGGGGCCGCTGCCGGAGAGCCCCGTTACGGCATCCATTTGTGCTTCACTCAAGCGTACGGACTCACCGACCGTCTCCAGAATGGCTTCAGCGGTCGCGATATGGGTTTCCTGCGCGAAACGGCCCGCGCAAATGGCGGAAACGGACACGCGAATCTGCGCAAGGATATTCGGCATCGCCCGCACGACAGGGATCCTCCCGCCCAGAACTTCCTCGATCGCCCCGGTCCGTACGCCGCCCATAATCGAAAGCACCGTCTGCCGGTCGGTAAGGGCCGCTGACGCGGGCGCGACAACCGAAACCCAGATCTGGGGCTTCAGGCCAAGCACGACCACGTCGTGTTCGGCGGCTGCGGACGCGGCGTCGCGGCTGGTGTTCACCCCCAGCGCCGTGCGATGCGCCTCCAGCAACGTCGTATCGATATCCACGGCCGTCACCCGTTCCGGCGCGACGGCGCCGGACTGCGCCAGACCGGAAATCAACGCGCCACCCATATTTCCGGCGCCAATGACGGCGATGCTCTTGCTGCTTATCTCATCCATATGGGTGTTTCGATTCTCCGCGCCTGCGCGGCTCCCTGGTGTTCTGGAGGTTTGGGGATCAACGGTTGACAAAGGTCAACCAGCCGTGACGGTCTTCCGTCTCCCCCGAAACGACGCCGAAGAAAGCGTCCTGAAGGGCTTTCGTGATGGGCCCGCGGGTCCCTGCTCCGATAGGAATGTGATCGATTTTCGCGATTGGCGTCACTTCGGCCGCACTGCCGGTAAAAAAGACTTCGTCGGCGATATATAGCGACTCTCGCGGAATGGCGCGCTGCGTTACCGCGTAGCCCAGGTCACGTGCCAGCGTGATCACCGAGTGACGGGTAATGCCGGGCAGAATCGACGATCCGGTGGAGGGCGTGTAAATCGCGCCGTTCTTCACCATGAAGATATTTTCTCCGCTGGCTTCGCTCACGTGGCCCTGCGCGTCCAGCGCGATTCCTTCCACGTATCCGTCGGCGATCGCTTCCAGCTTGATCAACTGCGAGTTCATATAATTGGCGCCGACCTTGGCGAGCGACGGCATCGTATTCGGCGCCAGCCGGTTCCACGAGGAGAACCGCACCTCGGCGCCCTTTTCGAGCGCTTCCTCCCCCAGATAGGCGCCCCATTCCCACACGGCAATCACGACTTCGACGGGACAGGACGAGGGATCCACACCCAGACTTCCGTATCCTCGAAAGATCACGGGACGCACGTAACAGGCCTGAAGGCCGTTTGTGCGGATAGATTCCAGAATAGCCCGAGACAATTCCTCAGGCTCGTACGGAATTGGCATCCGGTAAATCTTGGCCGAATCGTACAGCCGGTTCACGTGATCCGCCAACCGGAAACAGGCCGGCCCGCTGTGCGTTTCGTAGCAACGAACACCCTCGAATACGCTGGATCCGTAATGCACGACGTGCGACAGCACGTGAATTCTCGCGTCGTCCCAATCCACGAACTTTCCGTTGAACCAGATCTTGTCCGCCTTCGGCATCGGAGGCATTTCTAATCCTTTTTGGATGAATGGACGCTTTTCCCGTGGAATCCCCAGCGGAAATAATGCCGGCATCGGCAACCCACGAAGGCGAATCCCACGTTGCCGCTATTGGCTTTTGCAATTCTGCCTGACGGTATCGCAAGACGCCCTGAGCGCGCGACAGATACGCTCAAACTGGGGTATGGAAATCGCTTCCGGTCTCAACCTGAAGTCGATTGCCGCTGCCGCGCCCGCGCGTTCCAGGGCCGCAGTCCCGCCGTTCACGATTCCACGCAGGGTATTTTTCAGCATCTTTCGCCGCTGGGCGAATGCCGTCCGGACCACGCGAAAGAAAAAATCCTCATCCTGAATCCGGTAGGGAACTTCCCCCTGGAAGTCCAGCCGAATCACGGAGGAAAAGACCCGAGGCGCCGGAAAAAACACGCCTGGACTCAGGTCGAACAACCTCCTGGGCCGGGAATACAACTGAACGGAGATCGAGAGGACCCCGTATTCCCTGCTGCCCGGCGCGGCGACGATTCGACAAGCGACCTCCCGCTGAACGGTCAGGACGGCTCTCTTTAACCGGCAACGGGATTCCAGGATCCGATGGAGTACCGCGCCCGTGATGTTGTACGGCAGGTTGCCGACCAGAACCGCCCTTTCGAATCCTTCCGCGCGAATCAGGTCATGAAAATCGATCGTCAGTACGTCCTGGTTGCGCAGGCGCAATTCGCTACCGAATCGGGACCGCAGAAAACCGCACAGCGCCTCGTCCCGCTCGATGCCGATCACCCTGGCCGATTCCGCCAGCAGACGGCCGGTCAGTGCGCCGCGGCCGGGGCCGATTTCGACGACCAGATCGTCGGCGCCCGCGCAGACCGCCTTCACGATCCTGTGGACAGACCCCGTGTCGGTCAGGAAATGCTGTGCCAGGCCCTTTTTGGGCTTGTTCATCACGTCAACCCGAATAGCCGAACGGCGTTTGCGGTGGTTCGGGCTGCGAGGCCTTCCAATGGCTCGTCCGCGCAGCCCGCGATAAATTCGGCGATCTGCCTGACGTAGGCCGGTTCATTCCGCCGTCCCCGATACGGCGCCGGCGCAAGATACGGGCAGTCGGTCTCCAGAAGCACCCGATCGGGCGGAGCGCCCATCGCCACGGGCAACGACGTGGAACGTGTATAGGTCACCGTTCCGCCGAATCCCAGATGGAAGCCAAGATCCACGGCCCGTCCGGCCTGGCCCTCACGTCCGCCGAAACAGTGCAATGCCCCGCCGGCCGCCTGGCCGCCCTCGGCCTCGAGGATGTCCATCACCCGGTCCTCCGCGCCGCGACTGTGAATAATGAGCGGAAGTCCCGCCTGAAGCGCCAGGTTGATATGGAAGCGAAAAATCCGCTCCTGGAGAGGTCGGGGCGCATAGTCCCGAAAGAAATCCAGACCCGTCTCACCCACCGCCACAACGTTTTCATTCGCGGCAAGCCGGCCCAGCGCCGCCAGGCCGTCCGGGTCGGCCAGTTCGACGTCGTGCGGATGGAATCCCGCAGTTGCGAAGACTCCCTCGTGCCGGCAAGCCAGATCCAGCGCACGCCGGCTTACGTCCAGGTTTGTGCCGACGTTCACGATGCGGGTTACCCCTGCCGCCCGGGCCCGCCGGATCGTCGCCGCTTCCTCCCCGAGAAACTGTGGAAAATTCAGATGGGCATGGGTATCGACAAGCATTGTCCTCAACCCACCTCCGCTCCGTCGGGAACATCGGCGTCCGGCTGCAGCAGAGCGACACGCCCGTCCGCCGACGCCGCCAGCAGCATCCCTTCCGACGCCACCCCGCGGATTGTCGCCGGCTCCAGATTCGCAACCACCACAATCTGACGGCCAACCAGCGATTCGGGGCGGTAGTGTTCCGCGACTCCGGCGACGATCTGCCGACGCTCTTCACCCAGACTGACCCTCAGCGTCAGCAACCGGTCGGCGCCGGAGACCCGTTCGGCGGACTCCACCCTGGCCACGCGAAACTCGAGCTTCTGAAACTCCTTGAACGGTACCAGATCCTCTTTCCTTTCAGCCATTTCAATAGTCTCCGAGAAATCCTGTTCGATCGATTCGATCCTGGGAAAAATCGGACCGCGCGCACTCACCTGCGCTCCTGCGCGAAGTCCGCCCCAGAGGCGAAGGCCCTGTATCGTCTGCGTTTTCACGTCGCCATCGGCGCCGATCTGCTCCCACATCTCGTCCGCCTTATCCGGCAGCACCGGAAAGAGCAGCACGGCCAGATAGCGCATGGTTTCGAGAAGGCCGTAGATCGTCGCCTTCAGCAACTCCCGGTTTTCCGGATCCCTGGCCAGGTTCCAGGGCGCCTGCGCTTCCGCGAACCGGTTGGCCTGCCGAACAAGGTCCCAGATCGCATCCAGGATTCCCGTGGGGTTCATGTTGCCCAGCGCATCCATCACGCCGTCCAGTGTGCGGTGCGCCTGCTCCTTCAACGCGGTAAGTGCGGGGTGATTCACATCCGATTCGGGGACTTGCCCGTCCAGGTACCGGCAGGCCATGACCACGGTGCGATTCAGCAGGTTGCCCAGATCGTTCGCCAGCTCGGAATTGTACCGGTGGATAAATCCCGTTTCGCCGAAGGTGCTGTCCGTACCCAGCACCATCTCGCGAACCAGGAAATATCGAAAAGCGTCTACGCCGTATTTCTCCGCCAGATCCAGGGGTCGTATCACGTTGCCCAGTGACTTGCTCATCTTCTCCTCGTCGACAAGCCACCACCCGTGGGCCATCACCGTTTCGGGAGTATCGACGCCCATCGCCTTCAACATCGTCGGCCAGTAAATACAATGGGTCGTCAGAATATCTTTGCCGATCAGGTGGCAGGAAGCCGGCCACCACCGTGCGAAGGCTTCGGTATTCTGAAGATAACCCGCAGCCGTAATGTAGTTGATCAGCGCGTCGAACCACACGTAACACACGTATGATTCGTCGAATGGCAACGGAATGCCCCAGGACAATCGGGCCTTCGGGCGGGATATGCACAGGTCGTTCAGCGGCCGGCGCAAAAAGCCGAGCATCTCGTTTCTGCGCGTGGCGGGAAGCACAAGCCGCGGGTCGTTCCGGATGCGGTCTGTCAGCCACGCCTGGTATTTCCCCATTCGAAAGAAATAATTCTTCTCCGATATCCTCGTCACCTCCCGCCCGCATTCCGGGCATTTCCCGTCGACCAGATCCTTCTCCGTCCAGAACCGTTCGTCCGGCACACAATACCAGCCCTCGTAGTCGTCGGCGTAGATTTCTCCGGCGTCGTAGAGGCGCTGGAGAATGCGCTGTACCACGCGCCGATGCCTGGGTTCGGTTGTGCGAATGAAGTCATCGTACGAGACATTCAATGACGACCAGAGCCTGCGGAAGCGTTCGACCATCTCGTCACAATGATCCTGCGGGTCCACGCCTCGGGCTTTCGCCGCCTGCGCCACTTTCTGACCGTGCTCGTCCGTCCCGGTCAGAAACAGCACTTCGTCGCCCGCAAACCGATGATATCTGGCGAACACATCCGCAATGACGGTTGTATACGCGTGTCCCAGATGCGGCTCGTCGTTCACGTAGTATATCGGGGTTGTTATGTAGAACCGCCCCATTCAACCAACCTTCCCCGTTTCTGACCGGCTGTCAGCGATTGCGCCGCCGGTCGAAGCCAACCCGCCGTGAGACGGCAGACGCGAGACGAAAGAAGCGTCAAAGCGCGAGAGACCCCTGGTGGCGGATCCGGCCATCGTCCGGATTACGCCCAGCTACACATCGTTCATACTGAGTTGGCGTTCTGACCGTGCGCAGCCTGTTTGCCTACGCTCCTGATCTCGCGCCAGAGTGAAACGAGGCCAACGTAGAGATTGACGTTGCGGCGATTCATCTCGCGCAACGACTCGATCTTTGCAGCCGCGCGCTGCACGTCCTCAAGGCCGAACGCGCGGGACAGCCGTCGTATATCGTCAACCCTTCGACGGTGGGTCACGCTGCCGGAATCGCCATAGAGGAGTACCAGAACGTCCCGCAGCCACACCTCCGCGCCGCCGAGCAGTCGCAGGGCTTCATCCCGGTCTGAAGCCAGTTTTTCAAGCGCAGCATGGGTTCTGGCCTCGTCGTCCCACAGGAGCGCCGCCAGGAACCGGTACGCCCGGCCCTGCAGGTCATCGACTTCATTCTCAATCATGTCCAGCGCGCGCCTCAGGTTTCCGCCGCAGGAACGCGCGACGGACGTCGCCGTATCGGCGTCGACTCCTGACCCGTCCATCAACATCCCGACCATATCGTCAATCGCCACTGCCGGAAACGCCACCCACTGACATCGGGAGACAATGGTCGGAAGCAGGGTCTCCTGCATGGATGAGGTTAGAATCAACAGAGACCGTGAAGGCGGTTCTTCCAGCGTCTTGAGCAGCGCATTGGCAGCTTCCGCGCGCATCCGATCCGCGTGCAGGATGACCGCCACCCGCCACCCGCCACCGAACGCGCCGTATGCAAACTGCTTCTGAAGCGTTCGAATCTGCTCGATGGAAAGCGTGGCGTGATCGGCGGGCAGCGGATAGCCGTAAGGATCGCTTGCGACCTGCCGCAACGTCTCTCGTTCCATATCGGGCGGCGTTCGCGCTGAAAACGGAAACAGCAGGGTAAGGTCCGGGTGGTTCAAAGCCGCAGTCTTCCTGCATCCACGGCAATTCTCGCAGCACCCCGCCCTCCCCTGGTCGCAGTAAAGGCTTCGCGCCATTTCAAGGGCTGCGGCAGTCTTGCCCGCGCCCTCGGGTCCGGTGAACAGGAGCGCGTGCGGCAGATTCGGACCGCGAGCCATCCGCTCGAGCCTCTCTATCAGGCGTTTCTGCCCTGTCACTGCGTGGCTGAACATGCGCCGACGCCCGTAACCTGATTAATGTAAAGCCGCGCCTGCGGCGTTCACGTGGTCTGAAGAACGTCCGTTCAACGCTTTCAACATCACAAATGCATCTTCGCCCGTCGAGCGGTAATATCCGCGACGAATCGCAACCGTCCGAAATCCGAGTTTTCCGTAGAGCCCGATCGCGGACCGATTGGAAACGCGCACCTCGAGGGTTACGATCTGCACGTTTCGACCCGGCAACCGTTCCATCACGGCCTCCAGAAACCGCCGCCCGAGTCCGCGTCGCCGAAGACCGGGATGTACCGCAAGATTGGCCAGATGATATTCATTGGCCACAAGAAAGCCAACCGCATACACGACGACCCGTTCGCCGCACATGTAAACGGGACAATACCTGTTTCCCCGGTTCAGCGCGTCTTCAAAGTCCGTTCTGTGCCACGGGTCCGCGAAACCCTCGCGTTCGATTTCCAATACAGCGTCGAGATGCCCTGCGTCCATTTCGCAGAGCATACAATCGGAGGTCGCCCTGTCTCGCATCGAATTCGGTCTCCCGGTAGCGGGCGCCGCCCCGCTATCGTGCAATGCCGGCACTCTCCGCCTGACTCAGGCGATGGTATTCGGGTTCCGCCGTCGTCGCGTCGACCGCGTTTCCGGCCCGCAGGCTTTCAACCCCCAAAAGCGCGACGGATGAGCCGCTGGGATGGATGAACGCCGGGGCGAACCGGGCGTCCGTGCCCATATACTCCCGGATCCGGTTCCGGTAAGTCACGCCGCCCTCGCCGACAATCAGCACAGGTCCTGGCAGCCTCGGCATCAATTCGTCGAGAGGCGTCGCCGTGTCCGGACGGCGCGCCGCCAGACAGCCGCCGTCGAGACCGTACACGCCCGCATAGACGTTTCCGCGACGGGCATCGAGCATTGCACAGACCGGCAGCCCTTCAATCACAACCTGCGCCGCCAGGCCCTTCAGCGTCGGCACGGCCAGAAGCGGCAGGTTCAACGCGAGACACAGGCCCTTCGCCGCGGCCATGCCGATACGCAGCCCCGTAAACGAACCCGGCCCCGACCCCACCGCCACGCCGGCCAGGTCCGCGAATTCGACTCCCGCGTCCCCCATGGCCCGTTCAGCCATCGCCATCGTCCGTTCCGAGTGCCGCAGCCCGGTATTCTGCGAAAAGGACGTGAGCACCCGATCGTCGTCCACCAGCCCGACACTGCACACCGGTGTCGAGGTTTCAATGCCCAATACGTACATCGCGCCGCCCGGCGACGTCATAACAAGCGCCCCTGATTTCCCTCCGGCGGGGTTAGTCCAAGGTGACGATAGGCCAGCGCCGTGGCCTGGCGCCCCCTGTGGGTACGCAGCAGATAGCCTTCCTGAATCAGGTACGGCTCGTAGACGTCCTCAATGGTATCGGATTCTTCGCCCAGGGCCGCTGCCAGGTTGTTCAGGCCAACCGGACCGCCGCCGTACTTCTCGACCAGCAGGGCAAGAAGCCGGCGGTCCATCTCGTCCAGTCCTTCGTTATCTATGTCGGCCAGTTCCAATGCGCGACCTGCGACGTCGAGGGTAATCGTTCCCTGCGCGCGCGCCTGCGCGTAATCCCGCGACCGACGCAACAACCGGGTCGCGATCCGTGCGGTACCCCGAGACCGGCGCGCAATCTCGAAAGCCCCCTCGGGCTGAATGTCGATCTTCAGTATTCGTGAAGCACGCTCAACGATGGTCTGTAATTCCGGCTCGGTGTAAAAGTCCAGCCGTTCGACGATTCCGAACCGGTCCCGCATCGGACCGGTCAGCAGGCCGTAGCGCGTGGTGGCGCCGATGAGCGTAAAGCGGTCGAGGGGCACCCGGTAAGAACGCGCCCCGGGTCCGCTGTCGAGCATAATGTCCAGCACGAAGTCCTCCATCGCGGGATACAGCGTTTCCTCCACAACCCGGTTCATCCGATGGATCTCGTCAATGAAGAGGACGTCTTTTTCGCCCAGGTTGGTCAGCAGGCCGGCGAGGTCCGCGGCGCGTTCGAGCACGGGCCCGGAAGTCGGCACAATTTCGGCCCCGAGTTCGTTGGCGACCACGTACGCCAGCGTTGTCTTACCCAGCCCCGGTGGACCGTACAGAAGCGCGTGGTCCATGGCGTCTCCCCGGTGCATTGCCGCATCCACCGCGATCCGCAGTTTTTCCTTGACCTTCTCCTGCCCGGTCATGTCGGCGAATCGCCCCGGGCGCAACTGGTCTTCGCCTTCAAGCCGGTCCTGGTCCTGCATATCGGGATCGCTTATCCGTCCATCCATGCCGGTCTGTCTTCCGTTATCGTACGGGACCCTTGCATGTTTTCTACAGTCGCCTGAGCGCCTCTCGAATGATCTCTTCTACGGGCGCTTCGTTACCCTGGTCGCCAATCACACGGTTCACCACGCTGCGGGCCTGAATCTGGGGGACGCCCAGACCCGCAAGCGCCATTGCCGCTTCCTCAGCCCTTCCCGCAACCTCGGGCGAGACCCGGTCCCGGATTTCGTCATCGGGAACATCGCCGATCCGGTCCTTCAATTCCAGCACCAGCCGCTGCGCCAGTTTCTGGCCGATCCCCTTGATCTGCGTGAGTCCGCGGGCGTCTTCAGACGCCACCAGCCTGCGAAAAACCCGGATTTGAACGCCGGAAAGAATCTTCTGGGCCAACGGGGGCCCGATGCCGGATACCGAGATCAACAGCTCGAACAGGTCCCGCTCGGCCTCCGTCGCGAACCCATAGACCGTCAGCGCGTCCTCGCGGACGTGCAGATGGGTCAATATTCTGAGATTCTCGCCCGGCGCCCGGCTGGCGTTATAGCTTGACAACGGAATGTGAACGCAAAAGCCTACGCCTGCAACGTCGATAACCAGATGCGTCGGGCTGTTCTCGGCCAGCTTGCCTTCGAGATAGGCGAACATTCAGCTACCGACCCTTCCGTTTCGCCCCGGTTGCCCGGGTCCTGCCGACGCCCAGTTGGGAGAGCTTCTCATTCAAGCGGTCCATCCGCCCTTCGCGCGCGGGTCCCGCGACGGTCGCCGTCCTCCTTTGGCCGGCGGCCCCGTCACGCTGGCCGAGATTGCCCGGCACTCGAAGCCGGTTCACGTGGCACACTGCAACAGCCAGCGCGTCGGCAACGTCGTACGAACCGGTCACGCGTTTCTCACCGAACAGATTTCGCATCATGAACTGCACCTGTTCCTTGGATGCGCCCCCGCGACCCACGACGGACTGCTTTACCTCCCGAGGCGCGTATTCGAAGACGGGAAGGTCGGACCTGGCGAGCGCCACCATGATCGCCCCGCGGGCTTCGCACATCTTCATCAAGGTTTTCACGTTGGCCTGATAGAAGGCGTGTTCGACCGCAACCTCGTCAGGCGCGTATTCCTCAACCAGCCGCAGCACGCCAACGTGAATCTCCAGCAGCCGCTCGGAAAAAGAAAGCCTTGCGTCGGGTCGCAGGCGCCCGCACGCGACCAGCCGGCTCTCCCTGCGCCGGGATTCCACAACTCCGTAACCGGTGATGACGCTGCCCGGGTCGATACCTATGACGCGCAAAAGGTCCGCCTTTCGAGGTGTACTCAACGTGCGTTCAGGAGACCGCGCCAGGCTTCCGTGCGCAGTCCTGCAAGCGGGCCCGGACGGCTATGGCGAAATCAATGCGGCGAGCTGCTCGTCATCCATTTCGAAGTTCGCATAGACCCGCTGTACGTCATCCTGGGATTCCAGCGTCTCCAGGAGCCGAATCACCTGGGCCGCTGTCGCTCCCTCAACGGGAACCGTATTCTGCGGCACCCGCGTCAACTCTGCGCGCTCAATGGGAATCTGCCGGGCCGCAAGCGCCTTCTGCACCGCGTCGAAGCCCTGCGACGGGGTGTAAACCTCGTACACGGCGTCTTCTTCAATGATGTCTTCAGCGCCGGCTTCGAGGGCGGCCATCATCAACGTGTCTTCATCGACGCTGTCACGCGACACGACAACCAGCCCCTTCTGATCGAAGACCCAGGCTACCGATCCGCTTTCGGCCATGCTGGCGTTGTGCTTGTTGAGAAGATGGCGCACCTGCGATACCGCGCGGTTCTTGTTGTCCGTCAACACCTCGATGAAGATGGCGACGCCTCCGGGACCGTATCCTTCGTAGACCGCCGACTCGTATGATTCGCCCGGAAGGTCGCCTGTTCCCTTCCTTACGGCGCGCTCGATGTTGGCAGCCGGCATATTTTCCGACTTGGCGTTCAAAATGGCGGCCCTCAGCCGCGGGTTGTTCGCCTCGTCGCCGCCGCCCTCCCTCGCGGCTACCGTGATTTCCCTGATCAGCCTGGTAAACAGCTTGCCGCGGGCGGCATCCGCGCGTCCTTTCCTGTGCTTGATATTCGCCCATTTCGAATGACCGGCCATGGACCGCCCACCTCCTTCGGATGGCTAAGGAATCCCTCACGAAAAATCGCCCTAACTATTTGATAATATAGAAACAAATAGGTATTTAGGCAATACAAAAAGGAGCGGATTCAGATGCGTATTCGCTTTCGCCGATTCAGGCTCCACACCGCGGTGAAGCACCGGGCCGCAAGATGTATTCCGGGCGATGCGAGCTTCAGTCACTCGATGCCGGCCCGGCCGCCGCAACGCGTTCCCCCTCCAGACCTCGGATTGATTCCGAGGTCATCCCGTTACGGAGAATGGTCTGCCAAAAAAGAAAGAAGGGCGATGTCCAGGAGGACATCGCCCTGAGGCCGTCGGTTCATCGTTCCGACTTACGCCTCTACGGCTTCGCCCTCCTTCTTCGAGGCTTCTACGATCTTCCGGGTCAGATCGGCGGGTACGGGTTCGTAGTGGTCGAACTCCATCGTATAATCACCGGTACCCTGCGTCATCGAACGGAGCGACGTGGAGTACTTGTACAGCTCCGCCAACGGTACCTCCGCGTGGATGACCTGAAAGCTGCCTTCGGGGTCCATTCCCTGGATCCGCCCGCGACGGCTGTTCAGGTCGCCCATCACATCCCCCATAAATTTATCGGGCACCATCACCGTAACACGATAAATGGGCTCCAGCAGAATCGGCCTGGCGTTCATGAATGCCTTCTGGAACGCCTGTGAACCCGCCATCTGAAAGGCCATTTCGGAAGAATCTACCGGGTGATAGGATCCGTCGTAGACCGTGACCCGCGTATCCACAACGTTGTAGCCGGCAAGCACACCGCGCTGGATGGCTTCCACCACTCCTTTTTCGACGGCGGGAATATAGTTGCGTGGAATGGCGCCGCCCACGACCTCGTCCTGAAATTCGTACCCGTCGCCGCGGTTCGAGGGCTCGATTCGCAGGTAGGCCTCGCCGAACTGACCGCGCCCGCCCGTCTGCTTCTTGTGCCGGTGGTGCCCCTCGGCGTGAGAGGTGATTGTCTCGCGATACGGGATCCTCGGCTGAATCGTATTGACCTCAACGCCGAATTTCTGCTTCAGTTTGTCGAGAACGACGTCCAGGTGCAATTCTCCCTGGCCCTGAACGATGATCTGTTTCAGTTCGGGATCGTACCCGGCGATGAAACTGGGATCCTCTTCGTGGATGCGCTGCAATCCCATACTGATCTTTTCTTCGTCGCCGCGTGACTTCGGCTCGAGAGCGATACGGATCAGCGGATGGGGGAATTCCAGAGGCAAAACCTCGACGGCGTCGCGGCGGTCGCACAATGTATTGCCGCTGTGCGTGTCCTTCAGCTTGACCAGCGCTCCCATGTCGCCGGCGGAAACGGATTCGATCTCCTCACGATCCTGACCGTTCAGGGTGTAGATTTGCCCGATCCGTTCGACTGTTTTTGCGCTCGAATTGTATACCTCGGAGGATGCCGGCAACGTACCGGAAAACACGCGCACGAAGGAGAGGTCACCGACGGTTTCGGACAGGGTCTTGAATACCACGGCGGCGAGCGGCGCGTCCGCCGACGGCAGAAGGTCGGTCGATTCGTCCGTAGCGAGCAACCGTCCGCAGGTGGCGGGCAATTCAGACGGCGCCATCATGTTGTCAACGAGAAAATCGAGCAATCGATCCGTTCCGACGTTCGATGAGGCATCGCCGCACAGGACCGGAACCGTTGTTCCGTTCATGATGCCGACCTTCAGTCCGCGCAGGAGGTCCTCTTCCGAAAGGTCCAGGTCCTCCAGGTATTTCTCCGTCAGCTCATCGTCGCTTTCAGCCGCCGCTTCGACGATCTGTTCCCTGAGGGACTCGACTTCGTCGCGACGTTCGTCAGGCACCTCGCCGACCTCGGGATTTCCGCTTCCGTCGGCCGGATACGTCAGAAGCCTCTGATGCAGAATATCGATGATCCGGCTAAAGCCCGCGCCCTGGTTGACAGGTATTTGAAACGGCAGCACGCGTCGCCCGTACTGCTCCTGGAGTGCGTTCAATACCTTTTCGAAGTCGGCGAATTCCTTGTCCAGGTGGTTGACAAAAAACAGACGAGGTCGCCCGAACGATTCTGCAAATCCCCATGCCTTGTCCGTCCCGATCTCCACGCCGTTGGCCGCGTGGACAAGCAGAACCGCATTGTCCGCCGCCCAGAGCGCCGCCTTGGCGTCGCCGATAAAATCCGCATAGCCAGGTGCGTCTAAAATGTTGATTTTATTGCCTTTCCAACCGCAGTGCAGCATTGACATGCTGATGGAGATCTTTCGGGCGATTTCTGCTTCTGTGAAATCCGACGTCGTCGTGCCGGCATCGACGGTCCCCAGCCGATTGCTTCCGCCGGCTGCAAAAATCAGGGCTTCGGCCAACGAGGTCTTTCCCGTGCTGCTGTGTCCCACGAGGGCGATGTTCCGTATCCTGTCAGGCGTCTCGATATTCACGCGCCTCCTCCTGTAATTACCCGGAAAAGCAACGGCGTGTCCGCCATCCGCCAGTGCCATGGTCTCAAGGCAAAAAGACCGCCGGCCGCCTACACGAACCAGACACGAAGCCGATAATTAATACAGAATCGCCACGCGTGTCAAGTCATACTTTCTTCCTGCAAAAACGTCAACAGGGTCCGGAATTCGGATGAATCCCGGACCCTGTTGGAGTTTCCCGGCAGCGACCTACTCTCCCACAAGGCTACCCAAGCAGTACCATCGGCGCTGGAGGGCTTAACTTCTCTGTTCGGAATGGGAAGAGGTGTGCCCCCTCCGCTATAGCCACCAGGAAAACAAAAGAGACAACCGAATACGGAACAGGATCTCGCTGCATACAGAACGCACAGGCGATCCGCCGAGAAGCCATTAATTGATCAAGCCGCACGGCTGATTAGTATCGCTCGGCTGAACGCATTGCTGCGCTTACACCTGCGACCTATCGACCTCGTAGTCTACAAGGAGCCTTCAGGTGGGTTAACCCACGGGATATCTCATCTTGGAGTAGGCTTCGCGCTTAGATGCTTTCAGCGCTTATCCCTGCCGAACATAGCTACCCAGCGATGCCTCTGGCGAGACAACTGGTACACTAGAGGTTCGTCCATCCCGGTCCTCTCGTACTAAGGACAGATCTCCTCAAATATCCTGCGCCCACGGCAGATAGGGACCGAACTGTCTCACGACGTTCTAAACCCAGCTCGCGTACCACTTTAATAGGAGGACAGCCTAACCCTTGGGACCTTGTCCAGCCCCAGGATGTGATGAGCCGACATCGAGGTGCCGAGCCCTCCCGTCGCTATGGACGCTTGGGGAGGACCAGCCTGTTATCCCCGGAGTACCTTTTATCCGTTGAGCTTCGGCGCTTCCACGCGCAACCGTCGGATCACTAAGCCCTGCTTTCGCACCTGCTCGACCTGTATGTCTCGCAGTTAAGCTCCCTTATACCTTTACGCTCTATGCGCGATTACCGACCGCGCTGAGGGAACCTTTGGGCGCCTCCGTTACACTTTAGGAGGCGACCGCCCCAGCCAAACTTCCCACCTGACAGTGTTCCCGACCCTGATTCAAGGGCCCAGGTTAGAATTCCAGCAGAATAAGAGTGGTATTTCAAGGACGGCTCCATGAGGGCTGGCGCCCCCACTTCATAGCCTCCCACCTATCCTACACATACTGTGCCGAAACCCAGTGTCAGGCTGGAGTAAAGGTTCACGGGGTCTTTCCGTCCCGCCGCGGGTATCCGGCATCTTCACCGGAACTACAATTTCGCCGAGTCCCTCGTTGAGACAGCGCCCAAGCCGTTACACCATTCGTGCAGGTCGGCAATTAACCGACGAGGAATTTCGCTACCTTAGGCAGTCTAACCTTGTGTCGCCACACGGACTGGACCATATCTTCATCCCGACGTCGGGATGTTCGGCGTATGGCCTCTGAGGATTCTCTCGCGTACTTCCGCCAGCGGCCGAAGCCGCTGCCGTCCCTTTCCGGCCGGATTCATCGCATATGCCTTCTCGACTATGCGCGCCAGACCATTGGGGCTGAGGTGCTTCTTGCGTTCCATCAATTCCAAGATTTCACGAAAGTGTGCATAGGTTTCACGTTTACAGCTGAATGGAACGACGTAGCGTTCGAAGAAAGGCACAACCTTCTCCACCAGGCTACGCCGGGCCGTAATTGCAAACGTCAGCACGTCCGGATTCCCCGGTTTGGGGTATATGCGTCCGGTCTGGAAGATCTCCCTGGCCATCTCGAGAATCCGACGGCCGCTCCTGTGTTGATACAGGAAAAATTCCGGATCAACGTAAAAGCCGAAGCGGGCGCCGGGGTGACTCTTGACGCTGACGGTCAGGCAGCCTTCCCCTTCGATGAAACCTGCAAGATACCACCTTGCATCTTTCGTATGCGAAAGCCTTTCCTGCTGATTGGCTCCACCCATACTTTTTCACCTCCTCGGTAGCATGGGATACACGAGCTGTTCCAGCATATAGCCGAATTTATCCACGGCCCTTTCGGGAAACCACTCCCGATCCTACCGTTATAGTTACGGCCGCCGTTTACCAGAGCTTCGATTCAGAGCTTCGCCCGAAGGCTGACCCCTCCTCTTAACCGACTGGCACCGGGCAGGTGTCAGTCCCTATACGTCGTCTTGCGACTTTGCAGAGACCTGTGTTTTTAGTAAACAGTCGCCCAGGCCGTTTCTCTGCGACCCCCTTCGGCTCACGGAGCGAGTCCGATCACCTACTTGGAGGTGCTCCTTCTCCCGAAGTTACGGAGCCAATTTGCCTAGTTCCTTAACGAGGGTTCTCTCGCGCACCTTGGGATTCTCTCCCCGTCTACCTGTGTCGGTTTGCGGTACGGACACCCGAGAGACTCACATAGAGGTTTTTCT
>CAXXXF010000007.1:190000-204795 GCA_963667175.2 Candidatus Latescibacterota bacterium
TATTGTCTAAAGATCGTTACCGCAAGCGCAGATCATCACTCGACCCGCATGGTTGTGATCGGGAAGAAGCGTGGACGGGCGCCTGCGTTCACGACGTGCTTGTTTTCGGGGACGCCGTGTCGTTTATTTGTACGCAAACCGCAGGCATTATTACCAGCAGCAGTAAATAGTGGACAGTGGCCAGTGGTCAGGAAGAGCAGTCGCTCGCTTCCATTGATTCTCAGGATCGGCAAATAGTCGACACCCAGACCCCACGAAAGAACAGTGGGAGGATGTAAACTATAGGGTGTTCCCCGTAATAACGCATTTCAGCGAGGAAATCCCGGGCATGGCGCCAACCACGTATTCGACCGTCCTGATCACTGCGCTTCTCCTCGTGGCATGCGGCAGGCAGCCCACGGATGGCGAGATCTCAACCCCAGCGGAATTGGTCACGGGAGAGACCGTTTCATTCAACACCCGGGATGGATTTCGAATTCTCGCGGCCTGGTTTACCTCCAACCGCCAGGCGGGGCGCCGACCCGTCGTTATCCTCATTCATCCCTTCGACCGGAATCTCGGCATCTGGATTCCCTTCGTGCCGGACCTGACAGACGAGGGATACCACGTGCTTGCCTACGACGTCCGGGGCCACGGCGGGAGCACGTTTCAAAACAACGTGTATTTTCCACGAAGCACGTTCCAGGCGGAAGACATCGACAGAATGCCGCTCGACGTCGAAGGCGCGATCTCATGGCTGAAGACCCGTACCGACGTCGATGCCGCGCGCATCGGGCTCGTGGGCGCCGCGCTGGGGGCCAACGTCGCCTACGTCAGTTCCGGCGTTTATCCGGACGTCAAGACGTCCGTGGTTATCTCACTGATTACCCGGCTCAGGCAGGACCTGCTGCTGGGCACGAACGTCGAGAACTTTCAGCCACGTTCGGTCCTGTTCATGGCGTCGCATGGCGACGGATACACGTACACGTCGTCCGAATTGCTGGCCCGGGAAACCGGAGAGCCCGTGAGGGTCAGCGGATTTCAGGGCACCGCCAACGGACTGGATCTTCTGAATAACCCGTCCGCACGCGCGGAAATCCTTCAGTGGCTTCGAACGCACCTCTGAACCCGCCATAAATGGGTCCGGCAGTTGATGGCTTTCGCTCAGGGAGGCGAAAAATGCAAAGTTTCCGTACGTTCTCTCAAGGTATCCAATCGATCGCGGCAATCGTGCTCGTCTTCCTGCTCGTCTGTGAGGACGCACTTGCGCAAGGAAGGAGAGGCGGAGGAGGAAGACGAGGCGGTGGAGGCGGCGTCGACCTGAGTCCAATCCGAAACGACCAGTACTCCAACCTCCCCGGAGGCGCCTACGATCTGGTCAAGGGGAACGAGGAGACGTTCCGCCGGCTGCCCCTCCCCATCAGATTCTTCGTTCTGGATTCATTGACGGACTGGGATGATTTCTTCCCGCGGGAGAAGCAGCGCTTCAGACGCTTTTTCGTGAAGGCCGGTGAGGCATCGGACGGAGATCTGCGCGCCGCGTTCGGTGACGCAGTCGCGGGCATCTTCGCGCGGCGGATGGGCCCCGGTCAACGCCGCGGTCCGGAAGGGCGGCAAGGCATAGGACGGCGGGGCGGCCCCGGCGGTCGAGGGGAAATCGGGCAACGCGGCGACCCGGCGCAAAGGCGGCGTCGAAGTCCCGATATACAGCTCCTGCCCGAACAGAGGGCAAGGATTGAAACCGCGTTCGATCGGTTCGTCTATAGGGGTTTGGACTTCCCCGCCGCGCTTCTCGCGATTGCAATCATGCCCGCGCAGTCCGGATCATCGGATTCAACGTTCACCGACAGCCTGCTCTCTCAGGGAACGCTGTTGCGGACCGTCCCCGGTCCCGATCCGTCGAATCGATGGCTGGCTACCCTGCTCACCGGTCGCGATAACGCGATCAAGGGCGACAGACTCGCGCACCCCAGCCTGTTCGAAGTTCACAATCACGCCCATAAAGACAAGACCCGTACCCGCGCGTTCGCGCTCTATCTGGACGAGAGCGCGCCGCCAGAGCGAAGCAACCATAAGAAATACAGGAAATTCGGCCCCCAGACCGTGCGCGCTTCGTCGCTGACCGGGGCGGCGGAAACCGTCCGTGAGGCGCTCCACAAAGCCCGTTCGGAGGGCAGGTCCCAGTCGTTCATCGAAAACGTCGTCTACCCGAGGCTGGATCCGAAGAAACTCAAGATCACCAAAACGGTAAAAAACAAAGTCCTGGCGAGGCTCATTGTAAAGACGCTTGTTTCGTCCGATCAGAACCTGAAACTCGCGAATGCCTTCGTGAGTTCGCTCGCCCTTACCTGTCTCTCCAGGGCGCAACCGGACCTGATGCTTTTGCAGCTTATCGACGGCCCCGATTGCCGTGAGACGATCGAGCAACTCTGGAAAACCGCGCAGGAACACCACCGGTACCGGAATCGTACGACCCTGGCGGTACTGGACCCCGCTGGCGGCCGCGCGCTGCTCGTCGGGCCCGATATGCCCGCGGGCCTGCGCGTAACCGAACCCCTCTCCCTGCTGGACCTCTCGGCGACCCTGTTCGGTCTGAGCAACGTCGAAGCGGAGTTCGCCCAGGGCAATCCGGTTGATTTCGCGTTCCGCAAATAGCCCCGGCGGCGCCCCGGCGTTCTCTCAATTCACCCGCACCGCCCGTCCGTGACGCACGGACTCGACTTCCTTGAAGCAGAGCCGCAGAGCGTCCGCCGCCCGAACCCCGGACAGGGCCTCGGCGGGAACCCCTTTCGCCACTTCATCTACGGCCGCCTGGATCTCCCGGGTAAACGCCACCACCGGGTCCCCCGAACCCAGCCTGGGTTTCCGGACCTTCCCGTCATCGGTCAGAAGCGTGAGCGGCATGGACAGAACGGGCTTGCCGCCCAGGGTGGCGAATTCGTAAATCAACGTCGCCTTCTCAAGGTAGATTTCAAAACCGTGGGCAAACGCGCGGCCGGGCTGCGAAATCGCTCCCGAGGCGCAGCTGACGCTCAGGCCGGGGCTGTCGAGGTACCGGTAGCTGGTGCACAGATACTCCGCGTAACGATCGTTGACCAGTCGCCCGGTGGACGAAACCTGGTCGGGCACACCGCACAGCAACAGGATGTAATGCGTGTCGTGAACGTGCAGGTCGATACCCGGCCCGCCGCTGCGTTCGACGTCGCTGAATTCGGAGGACCAGTCGGGCTGCGAGATGATACGCTTGAAATGCGCGCCCAGAAGCGCTCCGTATTCGCCGGCCGCGACGACCTTGCGCGCATAGGCGAATTCCGGAAAGAACGGCAGCACCTGCGCGACCAGCAGCGAACGGCCGGCATCGTTCGCTTCCCGGACCATCCGGTCCGCGTCTTCAGGGTTCAGCGCGATCGGCTTCTCCAGGAGCACATGCTTGCCCGCGCGCAGCGCCGCAATCGTGACGTCTCTGTGCATGGCCGAGGGCAGACAGATATTCACGAGATCGATCCCGGGATCGGCCAGCAAATCATCGATCTTGCGGTACGTCCGTATCCCGGACAAGTCTTCAATTCCCCCGGCCTCGCCGAAGTTGCCATGAATTCCCCTCCAATCTCCCTTCAGCTTTCTTTCGTCCCGCGTGCAGATCGCCGTTACCTTCCCTCCCTTCACCTTGCGGGCGCCGCGAAAGTGCGTCATCCCCATGAATCCAATGCCGATAATGCCGATGTTTAGCATGGCGAGCCCTTCCCCTGAAATTCAACGACCGTCCGCAAAACGGACGGCCCAGTGTCCGGCCAGGTTGTTGACGCCACGTTAGCGAACGCTTGTCACGATCCTGACGCCTTCAGGACATTGTTGTTCCCGCATCTGCCGGCTTCCGCAGATGTGATTTACGCTATCAATATAGGCGGAACGGAAAAGCGCGGCAAGCGGAAACGGATCGCCGGGTACGAGGCCGTGGCGCAATGCGCCTGGACGGTAGACGCCATATCGCTCCGGACGGGCGGGGGTGTTGACAGAACGTCACAAATTAGCCCTTGATGAAGCGGAGTTTTTCGGTTATTGTTCATCAATTCGCCGTCATTCTGTACCACGCGTTTCGCGTTGGGCGTCGTCGGGGCCGGAACCATACAGAATCTAAGGGACGTTTTGCAGGCAAAGGGCAATCCCCTTGAGCCAGGGTGGCAAAAACGAAAGGTTGCAGGGATGAGATCGACAATTCGACTGCTGGCCGTCGCCGCCTCGATCACCCTGATCGCCGCATCCGCGAGCGCCGCCGCCCCCGACTTCAACCTCCGGAACCTTCAGGGCGAACGGGTCAACCTCAAGACCCTGCTGGCAAAGGGACCCGTGCTTCTGGATTTCTGGGCGACGTACTGCAAGCCTTGTATCAAGGCCATGCCCAAACTTCAGAAGATCCACGAGAAATACGGCAAATCCGGACTCACGGTACTTGGCGTCAACGTGGACGGGCCGCGCGGCCAGAACAGGGTGAAACCCTTCCTCCGGGCGCGAAAGGTCAATTTTCCCATCGCCCTCGACTCCGACAGCGCGGTCATGCGGCGATTGCAGGTGAACGTCCTGCCGACGACGCTGCTGATCACACCCGACGGGGAGATCGTACTGCGCCAGGTCGGATACAACTCCAAAAACGCCGATGTGCTGCTGGCGGCCGTCGAAGCGCTCTTCCCCGACTCCGGCGCCAACGACGAGGAGAACGCCGATGCGAGCGCCGATCAATAGCCTGATGACGCTCCTTCTGCTGGCGACGGTGGAACCGGTCGGCGCGCAGGTGACCGCATCCAGTCTGACCGAAATCCAGCGGGGACGCGTACCGGGCTCTGACTCGCAGGCGGTTTCGACACTATATGAGCAGTTCGACGTCGATTATACCCGGCACGGGCTTCAGGCCGGACTTCGTGCTGAGATCTTCAATTCATGGCGCAACACCGCTCCGGGATCGCCGCTTTCGCAGGTCGAATACCAGGTTGTGCACGTGTCCCAGAAACACCTGCGCTGGACGCGGGGGCCCGTGGAGCTGGTTGCGGGCAACTACTACGCCATCCTGGGTCGTGGCGTCACACTCAGGGCCTTCGATCTTCCGGGCGTCATTCTGGAGAACGGGCAATTCCGTCGCCGCTATTCGCCGTCCCGGGACCTGGAGGGCGGCGTGGCAACCTGGGCGGGGCCTCGGGCCGAGGCCAAAGCCCTGATCGGGCGACCTGTATTTAGTGACGTTCCGCCCGCGGTTCGAGTGGGAGATCCGCTCCGGAACCTGCCGCGGCGCGACAATTGGCTTGCCGGAGGCGAGGTCTCAGTACGGCCTGCCAGCCAGGTCAAGGTTGGCGTTACGGCAGTCAGTCATCACGCCTCCAGACTGGATTCCACCCGAACCTGGTCGGGTTTCCTGGAGCTGGACGTCACACCGGCTTTTGAGGCATCCGGACTCTCTGACCTGTACGCGACCGTCTACGCCGAATACGCCGGACTGAATGACGCGCACGTGGACGGCAGCGCTCTGTATCTTTCGGCCAACGCCGGGATATCCAATCTGGGTGTCAGCCTGGAATACAAGGATTACGAGAATTTCGCCTTCAGTTTCAACGATCCCCCTTCCCTGGTCCGCGAACACTCGGCCGTCCTGCTCAACCGGGCGACACATGCCCTGATTGCCGATACGGAACAGGGCTATCAGGCGGAGGCCACGTACTCGATTTTCGGACTGGCCACGTTGACGGCAAACATCAGTAAGGCAGAGAACGAGCTGGCGCCCGGATTCGCGACGACTTTCAATGAACGGTACGTCGGCCTGGACGTCGAACACCAGCCTGAAGTCCACGGCCGCGCGATATCAACCAGCCTCTTCGTGGATTGGGGCAAGGACGAATTGAAGGGGATCGGGAAGCACAGGACGGCGGGCGCCGGGATCGAATCCACGACGCCCGGCGGGTCTGTCGCCGGTTTCGATCTGCAGGTTCGGCGCGCGGCCAGACTACCCGGAAATGAACCCGGGTTCTGGGACGTTTATACCCAGTTCTCGTTCCAGCACCCCTCCGGCGTGGGCGCCGCACTCGTATGGGACCGCACCAGCGACCCTTTCGAAGTCGACGACAACGCCACGACGGACCGGATTGAAACGGGTACGCGGACCTGGCTGGCAGTCAGTCTCAACGCCGCCTTCCTCGATAGATACGAAGCCCTCGTCTTCGCCGGTCGCAGGCGGGGCGGCGCCGCGTGCACTTCGGGGACATGCTACCAGGTATTGCCGTTCAACGGACTTGAAATGCGGTTCAGAACCTATTTTTGAAGCAAATCTCCACTCTCTCAAAGGAGGCCTTCGATGAGTCGAATCGCGACGTGCTTTGTGTCTATGCTCCTCTTCGGACTCAACCCGCCGGAACCCGCGGATGCCCAGAGCGTCGGCGACGCGGTGCCCGCGTTCTCGCTGACAGGGCTGGATGGGAAAACCTACGCCGCCGCGAACTACAAGGGCCGTGTTCTGGTTCTCTATTACCTGGGCCACAACTGACCCACCTGCCGGGCGGCGGGTCCGTCCATAGAACAGCAGATCTGGAAGGCGTTTCAGGATGACGGCGTTGCGGTCCTTGGACTCGACGTCTACAACGGCAGCCAGTCCCAACTTCAAGGGTTTCGCGCAGCGACGTCGATCACGTTCCCCCTTCTGCTGCAGGCCGGCGGCATCAAGAAGACCCACGGGACGCACACGTTGCTGGTCGCGGACCGCCACGGGATCGTCCGCCACGTCGGTGGACGATCCGCTTCCGGTCTTAGCACCGCGGCGGCGAGTATCCGGGAATTGCTGGCCGTCAAGCCGCCGGCAATCAGCCTCGCCAATACATCTCTCGACTTCGGCGATGACGTTCCCGCCGGAGAAGCCAGGACCCTTACGCTCGTCGTAAAGAATACCGGAGGGGAGTCCCTCAGGATTTCGAACATGGCGTCCGACCTCGAGGGCGTCACGTTCAGCCGGACGAGACTCATGGTCGCGCCCGGCGACAGCGGTGTCGTCGATGTCACCTTCACACCCTCGGAGGGCGGTCCATTCTCCGGCGCCGTTACCATTTCCAGCGACGACCCTGAAAACAGCAGCGTTACGGTCGCTATTTCAGGAACGGCTATCGATGTCTCCGTCAATCCCAGGGCCGACTTCGACGATGACGGCGAAGTCGGGTTCAGCGACTTCCTCGAGTTCGCTCGGGCCTTCAATACCGACAATGCCGCCTTCGACCTGGACGGGAGCGGCCTGGTCGACTTCCAGGACTTTCTGGAATTCGCGAAGAACTTCGGAAAACGCGTGCCCTGAGCCAAAGACGTTCATTTCCAGGAAGAGACACGCTGGTTTCAGCGTGTCTCTTCCTGTCCTGTCTTGCCGAGATATCGCGAAGCTTCTATTTTGTACGGCCCGATTGCAGCGCGCAACCGTCGCACGTTCGCGCAATTCGACCATGGAACCGAACAAAGTCCCGGATACCGATACGCCCGACCTGCTCCAGGCCGTGCTCTGCTACATTGACCGGCACGAAATGATCCGGAACGGGGACAGGATCGTGATCGGCGTATCGGGCGGCCCGGACTCCGTATCGCTTCTGGATCTGATGGTCAGGCTTCGCGAATCTCTCGGTATCCGGCTCTGCGTCGCCCACCTCAACCATCAACTCAGGGGCCAGGCATCCGATATGGACGAGCGATTCGTAAGGGACCTCGCCGCCTCGACGGGTCTCCCGTTCTATTCGGAGAGAGCCACCCTGCCGCAGGGGGAGTCTCCTGAAGCGGCTGCCCGCGAAGCGCGACTCGCGTTTCTTGAACGCGTAACGCGAACCGCGGGCGCTTCGCGGATCGCATTGGCCCATACACGCGGCGATCAGGCTGAAACTGTACTGATGCGCCTGTTGCGCGGCGCCGGCCCGACCGGACTGGGCGCGATCAGACCGATCCGCGACGGCATCTGGATCCGCCCCCTCCTGGCGGTTTCTCGCCAGCAGATTCAGGCCTACGTTGACCACCGGAGCCTGCAGGTACGTTGCGACGATTCCAACGCCGATACCCGCTTTCTCAGGAACCGGATCCGGCATCGTCTCCTGCCGAAGCTCGCCTCGGAATACAACCCCGCCGTCGAGGCGGCCCTGGCAAGGTCCGCGGAGATCATACAGGGGGAAGATCAACTGCTCGATCAGCAGGCGGAATCGGCGTACCGAATGGCTCTTCGCTACGAGGGCAAGCGAAAAATAATTCTTGATGAGAACGCCGTTTTCCGTTATCATATAGCACTTCGACGCAGGATTTTCAGAACGGCCTTTTTTCGGCTTCGGGGCCGCGCGCGCGACCTGGACGAGCAGAGTGTCAGTCGGATGGAGTCCCTGAGTCAGGCACCTGCCGGCGCGGTTCAGGTGGTTTCCGGTATCTCCGTTCATCGTGCCGGCCCATGGCTTATCGTGAGTCGGCCAACGCCGGCGTTCGAGACCGACGTGGCGGTCCCGGGCGTCACCGAAATCCCGGAAATCGGCGCGGTCCTGGAGACGAGAATCCGTCCAGCCTGCCAGGCGCCGGAGCAGGATCTGACGAGCGATCCGTTTCGCGCCTGTTTCGACCGGGATGCGCTTGCCGGCTGCCTGACGCTGAGAAACCGGCGCAGAGCGGATCGGTTCGCGCCGTTCGGCCTCAATGGAACGCAAAAAATCAGCGACCTGTTTATCAACCTCAAGATTCCCAGGCCGTTGCGTGACGAAATCCCGCTGCTTCTGGACGGGAAGGCCATCCTTTGGGTGGTCGGCTTGCGTACCGCCGGTCCAACGGCCGTCACCCATCGGGCAAAAACCGTGCTGGACGTCGCCTTCAGGGGTGGTTGGGGACGCGCAATCGCTTCCTCTTGAGCAATATCGTCGAGGCGCTATCTATGGCAGAGCGTAAAGACCAGGAAGAGACTCCGGCCGCGGAACAGAAGGAAATGAAGCCGCCTGTGCCGGAACTGAATCCTGAATCCGACGGAGACCGTGACGCGCCCGAAGCGCCGAGGAACCGGCAGCGGCCGCGGCAGAACCGGGAGCCCGGGTCCGGTCCCGAGAACGACGGCAGCGAATGGCGTCGACGCTCAAAGACGCTCGCATTCTGGGTCTTTTTCGTCCTGGTCGCCCTGTTCGCGACCCGGTTCTTCGGAAGCAGTACCGGCTCGGGCGACGTGGTCCTGAGCTACAAGGAATACCGGACGCTGATGAAACAGGGCAAGATCGAAAGCGCCGTCATCATCGACAGTGATTTCTATGGTACGTTGCGCGAACCCGAATATGCAACCAGCCGGGGCTCGCAACAGGCGTACCGCACCTTTGTGGTCAACCTGGGCGTCATCGGCGAAGAGGCAATAGCCGACTGGGAAAAGTACGAGATCGACTTTCGGTTCCAGGAAAAACCCTTCGATTGGTTGAAGGTGTTCTTCAACTTCCTGCCGTGGCTGCTCTTCGTCGGCCTCTGGCTGTTCATCTTCCGGCAGATGCAGGGTGGTCCGAAAGGCGCGTTCAGCTTCGGCAAGAGCAGGGCGAAGCTGGTTTCGGAAGACCGCCCGAAAGTCACGTTTAAAGACGTTGCCGGATCCGACGAGGCCAAACAGGAACTCCAGGAAATCATCGAGTACCTCAAGGACCCCCGGAAGTTCCAGAGGCTCGGTGGCAGGATCCCCAAGGGCGTCCTTCTCGTCGGGCCGCCGGGTACCGGGAAGACGTACATGGCGAAAGCCGTGGCCGGCGAGGCCGGGGTGCCGTTTTACAGTATGAGCGGCTCTGACTTCGTCGAGATGTTCGTGGGCGTCGGCGCCTCCCGCGTGCGAGACCTGTTCGAACAGGGCAAGGCCAATGCGCCGTGCATCATTTTCATCGACGAAATCGACGCGGTGGGGAGACACCGCGGCGCCGGCATCGGCGGAGGCCACGACGAGCGGGAGCAGACGCTCAACCAGTTGCTGGTTGAGATGGACGGATTCGACTCCAAGGAAGGCGTCATTCTCATCGCGGCCACCAACCGGCCGGACGTTCTCGATCCGGCACTCCTGCGGCCGGGCCGTTTCGACCGGCAGGTCGTTGTGGATCGGCCCGACGTCAAGGGCCGGGAAGGCGTGCTGAAGGTCCACATCCGGAACACGCCGCTGGACAAGGACGTAGACCTGGCCGTGCTCGCGCGCGCCACGCCCGGCTTCTCGCAGGCCGACCTGGAGAATCTGGTGAACGAGGCAGCCTTGCTTGCCTCCAGGTACGACCGAACCTCGGTGGTTATGGAAGACTTCGAGAATGCGAAGGACAAGGTCATCATGGGCGTGGAGAGGCGCAGCCTGGTCATCTCCGACTCCGAAAAGAAGCGTACGGCATACCACGAGATCGGTCACGCGCTTGTGGCCAAGCTCGTTCCCGAGTCCGACCCGGTGCATAAAGTCACGATTATTCCCCGCGGCCAATCCCTCGGCCTGACCACGTATCTGCCGATCGACGAGCGCCACAACTATTCCAGGAGCTACAGCGACGCCGTTCTCACCTACGCGTTGGGTGGGCGGGTAGCGGAGAAAATCGTTTTTGGAGAAGTATCCAGCGGCGGGCAGCAGGACTACAAGATGGCCACCGACCTGGCCCGCAGGATGGTCTGCGACTGGGGCATGAGCGAGAAGCTTGGCCCCATTTCCTACGGCAACAGACAGGACGAGGTCTTCCTGGGCCGCGAAATGGCCCAGCGTCGGGACTTCAGCGAAAAAGTAGCGCAGGTCATCGACGACGAAATCCGCAGCTTCGTCCTCACCGCTGAGGAACGGGCGGAATCCCTCCTTCGGGAGAATATCGCCCAGGTCCACGTTTTGGCCGACGCGCTTCTGGAGTTCGAAGTGCTCGACGACTCCCAGCTCGACCGTATACTCGCTGGAGAAAAGTTGCAAAAGCCGCCGGAACCGTCGGAGTCTCACAACGGACGGCCCAAACAGGAAGCGGCTGTCGACGCGGAGGATTCGGAGCCAACCGCCGCGGAGGAAGGGACCGCCGAATCCAAGGAAGCATCCGACAACGACACGTAAACGCGGATCTCGATTCTCACCGAGGGATGGTAAATGGCCGTGTCATTTTGCCATCCCTTTCGCATGTCCGGCTTTTCCATGCGATACAGGAAATCCCCCTCTCGTCGGCTCGCTTGCCGGGATCATATCCTGCATCTGGGCTCACGAACCCTGATCATGGGCGTTCTCAACGTCACGCCCGACTCTTTCGCCGACGGAGGACGTTATTTCGAGCCGCGGCCGGCCGTTGAACGCGCGCTCAGCATGGTCGAAGAAGGGGCGGATATCATCGACGTAGGCGGGGAATCGACCCGTCCAGCCGGCACGTACGGCGCGGGCGCCCATCCCGTTTCGACCGAAGAGGAAATCCGGCGTACAGCGCCCGTGATCGAAGCAATCGCGTCCAGAACCGATCTCATCATCTCCGTAGACACCACCAAAGCGGCAGTCGCGCAAAGAGCGATCGCGTTGGGCGCGTGCATCGTCAATGACGTAAGCGCGATGCGATTCGACTCCTTGATGCCCGAAACCGTCGCACGATCGGGCGCGGCGGTTGTGCTTATGCACATGAAAGGCACGCCCCGAACCATGCAGATCAAGCCGACGTACGGTAACATGCTGCGTGAAATGATCGACTTTCTCAACACTCGCCGGTCCGCGGCTCTGAACGCTGGGATTGCTCCCGACCGCATACTGATCGACCCGGGTCTGGGATTTGGAAAACGAAATCGCCATAACTTTGAAATCCTCGCCCGTCTGGACGAATTCCACGGCCTCGGCTGCCCGCTGCTGGTGGGCCCGTCACGCAAGAAATTCATCGGCGCCGCGCTGGAACTTCCGCCGGGAGAACGGCTGGAGGGCACTCTGGCCGCAGTGGGTTTCTCTGTGGCCGCCGGGGCTCACATTCTGCGCGTGCACGACGTTTGCGCGGCCGTTCGCGCAGTGCGGGTCGCCGAACGGATCGTTGCGGCCTGCGACGCAGACAGCGCGACGCCCGGTGGGAATCCGGGCCTCCCGGTGGCACGCGGACATTCAACCCCGCAAACGGGTCAACCTGTTTCCGGGACGGAACACTGAGTATCTGCAAACGACGGACGGTAACCCGATGAAGGAGAAACCCGGCGCGTACGCCGCCGCCGGCGTGGACATCGAGCGCGCCAGTCGAACGAAAAAAGGCATCGGAAGCCTGGTACGATCGACATTCGGCCCTGAAGTCCTCACCGACGTCGGTGGATTCGGCGGCCTTTTTGCTCCGCAGTGGGAGGCGTACCGGGACCCGGTCCTGGTTGCCGGAACGGACGGCGTGGGCACGAAGCTCAAAATCGCTTTCATGACCGGTGTCCACAATACGGTCGGCGCCGACCTCGTGGCGCACTGCGCCAACGACATTCTCGTACAGGGCGCGCGCCCGCTCTTCTTCATGGACTACCTCGCCATGGGGAAACACGAACCCTTCGTGGCCGAGGCCGTCATCGAGGGAGTCGCAAACGGTTGCAAGGCCTGCGGATGCGCGTTGCTAGGCGGAGAGATGGCGGAAATGCCGGACTTTTATGCGGAGGGCGAATACGACCTGGCGGGGACGATCGTGGGCATTGTCAACAGGAAAGACGTTCTGGACGGTTCCAGGATTCAAGCGGGCGACACGCTTATCGGACTGCCGTCGTGCGGCCTTCACACAAACGGGTATTCCCTGGCGCGCAGGCTGTTTTTCGAAACCACGGGATGGACAGTGGACACCCACCTTTCCGAACTCGGCGCCTCAATTGGCGAAGCCCTGCTGGCGCCTCACCGGAACTACGTGTCGACGGTCTTCCGTCTCATGGAAGCCGTGTCCGTTCGGGGGATGGCCCACGTCACCGGCGGAGGGATCGTCGACAACCTCCCACGCACCCTTCCGGACGGACTTGGCGCACGTATTTATCGCGGAACGTGGCCCGAACTGCCCGTTTTCAGCCTATTGCAGCGGGTGGGCGACGACGTCGGCGCCGACGAGATGTTCCGGGTATTCAATATGGGTCTGGGCATGCTGCTTGTCGTGCCTTCCGGCCATGCTGAGAAGGCGATAGAAGCATTGGGGCAAAGCGGAGAGGCAGGCTACGTCGTCGGGGAAGTTGTGAAAGATCCTGGCGCCGGTGTTCAAATCCTGTAGCTGGAGTAAGCCATGTTGCTGCGCATTTTCCTTTTCGTCCTGTTGCTGTGTCTGGTTTACCGCGTGTTTCGGGACGTGTTTCGGTCCGCGTTGCGACGGGTCGTCAATGCAAAGGACCAGGCCCGTACGGACGGGAAGAAGCCATCCTGGCGCGACAGCAAGAATCGGATCCGGGACGCGGAATTTCGCGACCTTGACAGTTAGTGTCCGGTCTCTGTCCGCGCAACGCCGACGGGCAACGGCACGTCACATGTCTTATGGTTGTTCGCTTCTTTCCCATCCAACACGACCGTGGCCAAAACCAAAGCCAGAGCCGGCAATTCTCAGGATAAACTGACCGCGCAGATCAAACGGGGCGAATTCGCGCCGCTGTACCTGCTGTATGGATCTGAAAACGTCAGCAAGGAAGAAAGCCTGAGAGCCCTTGTCGACGCTGCCGTCGAACCCGCGTCGAAAGCCTTCAACCTGGACGTCTTCCGCGGCGAGGAGATGGACGCGGCCGACGCGGTCAGCCGGGCAACCGCCTTTCCAATGATGGCGTCGCGTCGAGTTGTGGTGGTCAAACGCCTGGATCGTTTGCGGGACACGGAAGCGCGGACGTTTCTGCCCCTGATCGACAAACCGGTTGAGACCACCGTCCTTGTATTTACCGCGGACAAATTGGACGGCCGCAAGAAGATCTCCGCCGCCTTGCGAAAGAACGCCGTTTCGGTGGAATTCAAGCCGCCTTACGAGAATGAACTCCCGCGGTGGATTCGCGGTCGCGCGGCCACCCTGAAGAAACGCATCGAACCCGACGCCGCGCACATGCTTCACCTGGGTGTGGGGCCGAATCCGGGGGAGCTGGTCAGCGAACTCGAAAAGCTGGCCATCTATACAAATGATCGCGATACCATCACGCGCGACGACGTCATCCTGGTTGCCGGCGCTTCGCGAAATGCGACGGTATTCGAACTCACCGATGCCGTGGGGCAACGCAAAGCGGGCGACGCCCTGGCCGTTCTGCACCGCCTTGTGGAACGCGGAGACAATCCGGTGGCAATTGTGGCAATGCTCACCCGGCACATCGGGATTCTTCGCAAGGCCCGGTGGCTCCGGAATCAGGGCCTGCCGCGGTCCGAACTGGCGGGGAAACTGAAGGTTCCTCCGTTCTTTGTTGCCAATTATCTCGATCAGGCCGCGCGGTTCGACGAACGGAACCTGTGGCACGCTTACGAAGCGCTCCTGCACGCGGACAACCGCCTGAAATCTCGGTCTCGCGCGCCTCACGCGACGCTCACAGGGCTCATCTGCCGAATCTGTGCCGGGCCGGCCGGCTGAACCGACGCAAACCCGCTCCTTCCGGCGCGTCCCCAACCGCTTACTGATTCTTGACACGCCCTTGAAAACATGGTAGATTTGACAACCCGTCCGGATGGACTTTATCAACGGGCCGTTAAAATCGGCGCCCCCCTGGCGCGGCGCCTGGCGGTGTCACAATAATCGCTTCAACGTTACTCGAACCCGTTTACGAAAGGCGGTGCGGCGTTGGCAAATGCAATCGCAATAACCGACGACAGCTTTCAGACTGAAGTGGTACAGTCCTCCATTCCGGTGCTGGTGGACTTCTGGGCCGTCTGGTGCGGACCA
>CAXXXF010000008.1:0-51623 GCA_963667175.2 Candidatus Latescibacterota bacterium
AGGCGACCCGTCCGGGGTCACCGAGCGAAGGCAACGCCGCCAGACGGGATGAATCGGCGGATGAATGGTGACATATTTCCGGGACGGGACACCATGCCTCGCCTGCAGAGCGACTTTTTCAACGGACTGCTAACTGCTTGCTATGGTTTAATTTTCTTGTGTCAAACTCCCCATGGGGGTATATTTCGCGTTCCGCCCGGAGGGGATCCGGGGGCATGAAGACAGAACACTGCGGGACCTTACAGGGAAACTCCATCGTGAATTGGTTCGATCGATTGAAATCCGGCATTCAGACGCTTGTCCGGCGGACGATGCCCGACAATCTGTGGATCAAGTGCGAACGTTGCCACCAGACGCTCTACAGCAAGCAAGTGCGGCAGGAATACGGAATCTGTCCCCATTGCGGCGCGCATTTCAGAATAGGCTACAAAGAGTATCTGGACCACATCCTGGATCCGGGCTCTTTCGAGGAGATCGCCACGGAGGTGAAGGCCGCCGATCCCCTGAATTTCGAAGACAGAAAACGATATGCCGATCGGATCCGGGAGGGTCGCAAGGCCACGGGACTGGATGCGGCGGTCTGTGTCGGCATCGGTACGCTCGATGGCTGGCGCGTGGGCGTGGGCATCCACGAGCCGTCGTTCATCATGGGTACCCTGTCTTCGGCGGAGGGCGAACGGTTCTGCCGGCTGATCGACCGCTGCATCGTCGAGCGCCTGCCGCTGGTCCTGATCTGTCGCTCGGGTGGCGCGAGGATGATGGAAAGCGCGCTCTCCCTGATGCAGCTGGCAAAAATCAACGCCCGGCTGGCCCGGTTTGCAGACGAGGAACTCCTGTTCATTTCCATCCTGACCGATCCGACGACGGCAGGAGTGTCGGCCAGCTATGCGCTGATCGGCGATATCAACATCGCGGAACCCAACGCGCTGATCGGCTTTACGGGGGAGCGGATAACCGGAAGTTCGGTGGGAGAGGAGGAACTGGAAGCCCTTCGTCGCGCACAGCGCGCGGAGAAAGTACTGGAGCATGGATTTGTCGATATGATCGTGCCGCGCAGCGAAATGCGCCAGATGCTGGCCAGGCTGTTTTCCCTTTTGCTGAACCCGCGATCCGGCGCGGACGTGCGCGCCTGACCGTGGGACCCGCCCGAGTCCGGCACGACCGCGACCCCGTCGCCCCGCTGTTCCGGCGCCCGGACGGCGGTTTTCCTTGAGGCGGAAATGGGCACGGGTCTGAACGTCTACGTGGCGGTTTTTCTCTTTCGGAAAAACCGTGTTTTGTTACTTGAGCGTGCGTCTCACAAGGTCTTTGCGCCGGGCCGCTGGACAGGGGTCGGCGGTCGGGTGGAACCGGAGGAGACGGGGGATCTGGAAGCGGCGGTGCTCCGCGAGGTGGGCGAGGAAACCGGAATCGGAGCGGCCGACGTCGAGAACCTCGAGATGCGCGTCGTGCTCACGAGGCCGGAACGCGGAGACGTCGCCACCGTGGTGTTTTTTACAGGGCAAACCGGCTGTGAGACATTGACGCCCTGTACCGAAGGCCGGCTGCAGTGGGTTGCGCTGGACCGCGTGGGCGACCTGGATCTCGTCGAAAACGCCGGATACGCGCTGAATCTGGCGCTTGCGGCGGCGGAGTCCGGTTCTTCAGACGTGTATTTTGCGGTAGAAGAAGCGACGACGTGCGGCGCCATCAGTATTGTAAGAGTGAGTCGGCCGGGAATCGGGGGATTGTCCGGACAACGGGAAGACCAATGAAATTCGTGATTCGAGCCGGCGGCTTCGGCACCCGTCTGTGGCCCTTCAGTCGGACGACGCGCCCCAAGCAGTTCCACAGAATGGTCGGCGAACGGACCATGCTGCAGGAGGCCGTGCACCGGATCCGGCCGCTGGTCGGCGTCCGCGATCTCCTCGTTTCAACGGGTAACGAACTGGTTGCGCTGGTTCGGGAACAGCTCCCCGAACTTCCACCGACCGGACTGGTCGTCGAACCGGCGTTACGCAATACGGGGCCGGCCGTGGGGCTCGAGTGCGTGCTTCTCGAGAGCCGGTACCCGGGCTGTACGGTGGCCAGCCTTGGTTCCGACCACCACATCGGAAAGCCGGAGGAATTCTGCCGTCTGCTCCGTACGGCCGGGGAAGCCGCGGAGGAGGACCCCGATACCCTGTTTACGCTGGGGGTGAAGCCCACCCGCGTGGAAACGGGATACGGCTACATTCAGAAGGGCGGCGTTGCAAGGCGGGTCAATGGCGTTCCGGTGTACGGCGTGGCCCGGTTCAGGGAGAAACCCGACGAAACGACCGCAAGGGCGTACGTGGAAAGTGGCGACTTTCTCTGGAACAGCAACATGTTCGTCTGGAAGGCGAGGACGGTTCTGGCGCTGTTCGAGCAGTTCGAACCCGATCTTCACCGCATTCTGATGCGTATTCAGGCAGCGGTAGGCACCGGAGCGGAGAGAGCCGCGATCGAACGGGAATATCCCCGTATGAAGGAGGTGGCCATTGACAATGCCATCATCGAAAAAGCCCCCAGTGTGGCCACCCTCGAAGCCGATATAGACTGGAACGACATCGGCAGCTGGGGCGCGTTGTCGGACGTCCTTCCCGTCGACGCCGACGGCAATCTGATTGCCGGCGACGTGCTGAATCTTGACTCGCGGGATGTCACCGCCTTTGGGGTCGAGGGCAAGCTGATCGCCCTCGTGGACGTGGAGGGTCTGGTCGTCGTCGATACGCCGGATGCGTTATTGATCTGTCGGCGTGACCGTGCCCAGCGCGTCAGAGACGTGGTCGCGGCCCTGCGGGATGGCCGCGCGGGATATCTTTAGCGGTCGATTGTGTCGCCGGATCCGAACGCCGGATCGACGGCGCCGGGCGGACGTCGGAATGTTTTCCGGACGCGCTGGCCGAAATGGACCGTGAACGCGGCCTCGGGGCGTTTCGAACCGGAACGGAGAAGTCGACATGAGAATACTGGTACTCCAGGGACCCAATCTGAATATGCTCGGAAAGCGGAAGGCCGCCTATTACGGGCGTATCACGCTGGACGAGATTCACCGCCGGCTCCAGGAACGGGCGCGAGCGCTGGACTGCGAGCTGGAGTTCCTGCAGTCCAACCATGAGGGCGTCCTCGTCGACAAGGTCCAGGTGGAACGGGACCGTGTCCGGGGGATCATTCTCAACCCCGGGGGGCTGACCGGTTTCGGTTACTCGCTGCGCGATGCGATCGAAGACAGCCGGCTGCCCGCGGTGGAGGTGCACCTGTCCAATATCCATGCGCGGGAAGCGTTCCGGAGCCGGTCCTGCTTTTCGGCGATCGTGGTGGGGCAGGTTGCGGGTTTCAAATGGCGGGGCTACGTCGCGGCGTTGGAGATGCTGGCGGAGATGCTCGCGGAAGAAGCTTGAGCCCGTGCAGGATCGGTTCGCAAAGAAGACGCCCCGGAGGGACCCCCGGGGCATCTTTGTGCGTTCTCCGGACGTCCGGACCGCGCGCGGTCAGTTTTGCCGCGACTTCACCATATACCGCATGGCTTCGGCGACGATGCTGGCGGCGCCCTCGACGCCGGTCTGGCTGGTATTTAGCGTCAGGTGGTAATTTTCCGCGGTGCTCCAGGCAATTCCGTAGTGCCTCTTGAGATAGCGTCTCCGGTATTCGTCCATTTTTCGAATGCGTTTGGCCGCGGCGTCGGCATCCAGTTCTTCCCGCTTCATCACCACCTGAATCCGAAAGTCGATCGCGGCGACCACCCGCAGATGCAGCGTGGCGGGTCGATCTCTCAGCAGGGCCTGCCCGCCCCGACCCACCAGGACCACGTTGTCCCGCTCGGCCAGGCGCGTGACGACTTCTCGCGTGATGTTCACAAACGCCTCTTCATCCGGTAGAGGCAGACCGGAATCGCTTCGCCCGGTCAGTTCGGGGACGGTGGCGGTTGCCCACCATTCGTACTCCGAGAGACCGGTGACGGCTTCCGGGTGCCCGGGCGTGAGGAATTTTCTGATCACGCGCATCGCGGGATGTTCGGGACGCTCGTCGAAACGTTCGGCCTCCGAGACCGGGACCTGGGCTTCGTTGGCCACTTCCACGAGCAGGTCTTTGTTCATGCAAAGATAGCCCAGCAGATCGGCGGCTTTCTGCGCGACCGATCGTCCGTCGCTGCCGTATTCTCTTGATACGGTGATCACACCCATGGTGAGCCTCGCTGACGTGAGACGTCGTCATACAGCGGATGGTGACGAGATTTGAAGATCGGCAAAAGTTAGTGAGTATTTTCGGTTTGTCAACGGATTTAACGGCCGGTGCCTCCTGCCGGCCGCCGCGCGCCCCGTTCCCGATCGGGGGTTTCGGCCGGCACTGCGGCGAACAAGGGGTCTATCGATGAGCGACCAGGTGTGGTTGTACAGACACGACGAAATCCAGACCGGAAGGCCGTACGGCGTGGACGTGGACGCCGCGGACTGGCTTTGGGAGGGATGTGGTCGCAACCGATTGACGGGCCATAATTTACGTACCGCGCAGACGGTCCGGATTTCCGTGCCCGAGATGGCGGGCAGATCGGTGGTCCAGGTCATTTCCTGGAACGAGAAGCTGGTGCTCACCCTTGGGGACGTTCCGTACTACCTGGTTTTCGACCCTGAACGACGCACCTGTGAAAAACGGGGAATCCCGGGCGCCAGGCCCATCGTCTGGTATGGATTGAAGACGCCCGGTGGTAAGGTGCTGCTGTTCGAGCGGTCGGAATCCAGGATTCTGATTCTGGACGGCCCGCTGGCTGAACCGCGCGTTGCGGTCTGTCCGTTTCACGGGCAGTTGGCGGGCGGATGGTGTGTTGAGGGGATGGTTTATTTCCCGGTGTGCGACCCGTCGCGAATCATCAGGTTCGATCCCGGCACGGAACGATTCATAGACGAGCGCCCGGGGCCCTGCCCGGAGGCCGCTCTGTCGGGTCACCTCCTGCATCGCGGCGTGCTCTATGTATGGGATGTCTCGAAGGGACGGATCTTTCCGTTGGAACCGGATCGGGGTCGTTGGGGAGACGGGATTTCGACGCCGGACCATGGGAAAACCTACGGCTTCATGGGAGGGGGCTTCGGTTACGGGGGCCGCGCCTATATCTGCCTGAGCACCTATATGCATCCGAGTCGTCTGGACCCCAAAACCGGCCGGATTGTGGTCCCCGACGGACCGTTGACGATCGACGGCAGGCCGCCCAGGTTTCTGGACCGCTTTCTCGTATATGACCCGGACGCCGGGACCTTCGACTACCTGGCGGCGCCGGAACAGCCGGACGGCGCTGCCCTGCTTTGTTATCACTGGACGGACGGCGATCGGTTCGCCATTACGGGCACGACGGTCCCGTACGCGCAACCCGGCACACCAGGCGAGATCTTCGGGTCCTGGCTTGTGATACAGAGCGAACCGGCCGCGCAGGAGCCGGGATTCGGCCTTCCGGACGTGGCTTTCGACAGGCAGGCGCATCTGAGCCGGTACCGGCGGACCTACGGCGCGAAAAGGTCGCTGTATCTGCCGCATGTGCCGTGGACGCCGCCCACTGTGAATATGGAGGGTCCCGCAACGGATTACCCGCCCGGGATGGAAGCCGAGTTGATCCGCCGCGCCGCCGCAACCGACCGGGCGGAATACTTCGGGCATCTTGCGGAGACCATCACCGGCGGTGCTTCTACGGATGCGGAGGCCGTCAGGCAGGTTGCGGGTTACGTGAACCGGACACTGTACTACAATCCGATTCAGATTCCCGCCACGAAGGATCCGGTGGCCATTCTGGAGGGGCACGACGCGCGGTGCGGGCAGGGCGTTACGGTCACGGTGGCCATTCTGGAGGCCCTCGGCATTCCGGTGCGATCAGTTGGGCTCTCCCACCACGTGGTCGCGGAGGCCACGTACAACGGCAGCGACCATGTCGTGGACGCGCTGTTCTTCGGCGCCAACCAGCCGCACAAAGCAGGCCGCGTGTTGTCCGTGGCCGAGCTGAAGTCGGACGTTTATTTCGCCGACGGCTTTGCGCAGGAGTGTTTCGCGTATGATCCCGAACTGCTCGAAAGCGAGGACCGGTTCTGGGTTCTGGGGTACGTTTTCGGCATCTGGGGGTCGGAACCGTATTACTCGTATTATCTCGGGGCCGAAAAGGCGCATCCGCCAACGTTCCCTCTGCCGCTGCCCGCGCAGCGCGCCGGCCGGCAGGAGGTCCGGTTGAACTGGGCGCGGTCCATAAAGATGGGCGGCGGCAGGATCGAGTACGACGTCCGCGTGTTCTCGGATCGGGCGTGTCGCGAGGAAGTGATGTCCGTTACGACCGGTGACACGTCGGTTGTCTGGAAGGCGCCGGAGGCCAATCGGATGTACTACGTGGAGGTCCGCGCCGTGGACGATCATCGGCAGAAGAACCCGAACACCTGGTATCCCGCGGCGCGGTCCAATTTCGTGCTGGTACCGGAAGATCAGTACGGCTGGTACGGCGTCATGTGAATCAGCAGATCCGCGCCGTTCATGTACGGTCCTCCAATGAGTCCTTGCAGGGATTTTCAGGTTCGAGATGATCGGCGCACGAAGAGGCACCGAGGTCGTTCGCCGGCGCAAGCGGCGCTCCCTCAGGCGCGATACAGATGCAGCGCATCGATGGAGTCCCCGATGCGGGACGGTACCATGTGACCGATTGCGCCGCCTGTTGCTTTCATCGCCCGAACTTCGGTGGAGGATATCCGCGAATGCGCGCCGCCCAGGCCGATGAAGTGGATTCTGTCCGAAAATGCGCCGTATTCCGGACTGGTCTTCAGCCTTCGCATGGCGTCCGGGTCGGTATTTGCCCGGTTGGCCGCGACGACGCGTGCACTGGCGAAGAACGCGGACAGTTCATCCCTGAAGTTGCCGTAATACCGGGGCTCGAACAGCCTCAGCAGGGTGTCGTACCCGACCACGAAAAACAGACGGGTCGATTTCGGGTAGAGGGGGGCAAGGGCGCGCGACTTATCGACGAACCTGGCATGGCTGCAACCGGCAACGGAGAGGTTTCGAAATGATTCCGCGTAATGGTCGAGCATGGCCAGGCGCTGCGCCAGCGTCGCCCCGTAGACGTTCTTGTCCACGTTTGCGTGAGACAGCAGCAGGAGGGCTTCGCCGGCCCTGCAGACGTCGGAAGCGCAATTCAGCATGGCTTCGTGGGCAACCGTCATGGGATTGAACGAGGCATCCATCACAACCAGGTTGCGGCCGGGACGGGTGAGACGGCTCGCCGCCCTGCGGAGAAACGCCGCCCGCGGTGGACCGTCGGGCTCGAGCGCGGCCATGAAGGCGTGGAGCTCACGAAGTCTTTTCGGATCGATCCGCATGGGTTCGCGACAAGTGGCGTTCGGGTCCGTGGAATGGATATGGTAGGTTGGGGTCCGGGGCAAGTCAATCGAAATATCACGGGGATTTTCCGCTTGACATCTGGCCTCTCCGCCTTACCATTGAATGGGGTGTCGGGTCAGTCGCAAAATCCCGATTGAAAGGGCGATGAATGGCGGGGCGGCCGTTTCGGGGGGTGTTCGTCATCCTGGCAACGCCGTTTTCGGACGATGGTTCGCTCGACGAAGACGGGTTGAAAAACGTCGTGGAGTTCTCGATCGCGGCGGGGGCGCACGGATTGGTCTCGCCGGCGAACGCGAGCGAATTCAACGCGCTGTCCGATCCCGAACGATTGCGGGTGATCGAGGTCATAGGACGGGCGGTGGGGGGGCGGCTGCCCTTCGTCGCCGGCGTGTCCGGGGTGAGCGCCCCGGTGGCCGTGTGGTTCGCGAAACACGCCGAGGCCGAGGGGGCGGACGCCGTGATCGCGTTGCCGCCGTATATTTCCAAGCCCCCTGCCGATGGCGTGAGGGCATATTACGGGGCGATCGCGGGAGCGACGGGTCTGCCGGTCTTCATACAGAACTATCCGTTGCCGATCGGGGTTCCGATGTCGCCCGCGCTGTTGGGCCAACTTGCCCGCGAGATCGAACGCGTGCGCTACGTCAAGGAGGAAGTCCCCCCGGTCACACATTCGGTTTCGGCCGATATCGCGGCCTGCGGAGAGTCGGTGGAGGGCGTGTTCGGCGGCGCCGCTGGCCGGTTCATACTGGATGAGATGAGACGGGGCGCCGCGGGTACGATGCCCGCCTGCGACGTTCCCGACGTGCACGCCGCGGTCTGGAATGCCTGGCAGGCGGGCGACGTGTCCGGCGCCAGGGAAGTCTTCAACCGCCTGTTGCCGCTGTTGAATTTCGAAATGCTTCACAGCGTGCACGCGTACAAGGAAGTGCTGCGCCGCCGCGGGGTGATTCGCTCGGCATACGTAAGGACGGCGGCGACCCGCCCGCTGGATGCGCACGATCACGCCGAACTGGACGCCATCCTGTCCGACGTCGCGGAACTCTGGAAGGTTTAGGCGGGTTCCGTCAGACCGGGTCCGGGCGGGGTTCAGTGGAGATCTTCTCACGTTCTTACGGGAGGGCAATATGCACGTTGGGATGCGGATTCCACCCATGGGAAGGGAATTGGGCCTCGAGGGTGTAGTGGCCTGGGCGGGCGAGTGCGGATTCGGATCGGTGGACGTCCCGGAGGTCGATGGGAGAATTCGAAAGGTTTTCGACGATGCAGGTCTGGCAATCGGAACGGTAGACTGGGGCGTGGGGGGGGCCCTGTTGAGCAAGGACGCGCAGGCGCGAAGCGGGGCGGTCTCGGCCATGAAGGATCGCATCAGGGCCACGGGCGCCCACGGTTCCGGCGTGGTCTTCCTGTGTCTGGCGCCGGACGACCCGATGCAGTCCCGATCCGAAAGTTTCGAGGTCTTCAAGGAGGTCTATCCCGGCGTGGTCGAATTCGCGGAACAGCTGGACGTGCACCTTGCCATCGAACCCTATCCGGGCGGCGCCCCGGGATACGGCAATCTGGGATGTACCCCCGAGACGCTCCGGGCGGTATTCGAGGTTGTACCCTCGCCTCATCTGGGGATCTGCTACGATCCCTCCCATTTCATTCGGATCGGCGTGGACTATCAGCGCCTGTTGATGGAATTCGGAGATCGCGTCCGGCACGTGCACGCCAAGGATACGGAACTGCTGGCTGACGGCCTGTATCTGTACGGCAGCCTGGGCCAGAGTTTCGGCAAGCGGTACGGCCACGGGGAAGGCTGGTGGCGCTACTGCATTCCCGGTTGGGGCGAAGCCGACTGGATATGGATTGTGGCGCGGCTCGAGGAATTCGGCTACGACGGGCCGCTGGCAATCGAGCTGGAAGACGACCGGTATATGGGCAGCACGGCTCTGAATCAGGAGGGCCTGCTTGCGGCCAAGACGTATCTGGAGGAAGTCATACGTTAACGACGTCTCGAATTTCATGAACGACAACGGTTCCGGAGGTGCGCGATGAGGAGGTTTCTTCCGCTCTCAATTGTCGTGGCACTGTTTCTGATGTCCTGCGGTGAAGACAGTCCGCTGAATTACGATACGCTGGCAGGGACGTATACGTTGCGTGAAATACAGTTGGCTGGCGGTTCACAAACACAGACACTCCGTCCGCCGGAAGCAACCGGCACGCTTGTTCTGTCCACAACGGGCGACTTTTCGATGAGTCTGAGCATTCCGACGCTTCAGCTTGAAGACCGGTACTCCGACGGAACCTACACCATACAGGATTCAAGCATTCTGTTCCAGGAGTCGGCGACACTGGGCCTGATCGGTACCAATGCCACCGTCGACGGGAATGAACTGACATTGACCTCGAGTCTTGGCGGGTCGCAGGTGACAATGGTCTTCGTCAAGGTCTGACCGGTGTCGCCGGGGTTGACGAGCCGGCATTTTGGGCGACTTTTTCAACGGACTGTTAAGGGTGGCGCGGGAGCAATGCGAATGGGTAAGACAGCAGACGCCGTGGTGATCGGCGGAGGCATCATGGGGGCCAGCGCGGCCCATTTTCTGGCGAAGAAGGGCCTCGGCGACGTCGTGCTCCTCGAAAAACGGTCGCTGGCGGCCGTGAGTACGGGGCATTCGGCCGCTGTGATCCGCACGTTTTACTCGAATGACCTGACCATTCGGACGTCCGCGACGGCGCTGCAGATGTTCGCGAACGGGGAGGAAGCGCTGGGAGGTGACTGCGACTTTCGCAATACGGGATATGTCTGTCTTCTGGGCGAGCATACTGCCGCGGCGGGACGGGCGGTGCTCGAGGCGGAGCGGCGGAACGGCACCGGCGCCGTGGAGGTGGACAGGGACGAGATCGGGGAACTGATTCCCGGTGTGAACACGGACGGGATCGTCGCGGGCATCTACGAACCTGCTTCCGGGTACGCGGACCCCGTCAAGACGGTCCGGAACCTGGTGACGCGGGCGCAGGAATGGGGTCTGGCGTGTTGCGAGGGGGTGGAGGCAACGCGGATTCGCCTGTCCGGCAATCGGGTGACCGGCGTGGAAACCGAGGCCGGCGAAATCCGGACCGGTCTGGTGATCAACGCCGCGGGTCCCTGGGGCAGACGGATGGGCTTGTCCGCGGGGCTGAATTATTCGCTGCGATGGAGCCGGGAGAGCGATCTGGTCTTGCGCCTGCCGGATGGATACGGGCCCCTTCCGGTCGTTTCCGATCCCAATCTGAGGGTCTACTTCCGTCCCGACGGCGACAACGGGCTGCTGGCCGGCCTGAGTTTTCCCAAAGAGGTGGAGCCGATGGACGTCGACGCGTACGATCCGGACCTGGATGAACCCACGCGCCGCCGCATCGAGAACGGGACCTTCGAACGGGTGCCGGCGTTCCGTGAGTGCGAATACCTGAAGGGGTGGGCGTCGGTCTATACGATTACCGACGACTGGCATCCGCTGGTGGGACCCGAACCGGGGCTGGAGGGATACTATGCCTTCTTCGGCGGGAGCGGACACGGGTTCAAGCTGGGGCCGCCCATCGCCGATTCGCTGAGCGACGTGATCCTCGGCCGGACGCCGGCGTTCGACCTGCACCCGTTCCGTCCCTCCAGATTCATCGAGGGGGAACAGTTCTCGTCCGCATGGGGAGGGGGAAACCGGGGGTGAGGGAAGCGGAAATTGATCTCGAGGGAACGAGTCCAACCAAGGCGGCGCTCAACGGGCGATTCGCCTTCGTTTCGTTTGAGGCGGGATAAACTTGTTCAGACTTTTCCGAGAGACCTTTCTTGCGATCCCACTTTTGCACGACCGTCGCGTCAAATTCCGAAATCGCTATTCCATTAGACACCAAATGCCGTATATTGAGAAAACTGCCGCAGGTGGTCCGAAATGCTCGTGCTGGATAAGGGAGCAGTTGTGCAGTTGTGCTGCCCCGGTAAAGCCATGAGCTGAACATCGGGAGTACCGCAATGCCCTTGTCCGATGGCGAATTTGCCTCAATCCTGAATGACGATACGAAGCGGATTGATGGTGACGTTAACTGGGTTGAGGACGAGGATCACTCCCCTGCATTTGAATTCCGCGTCAACGTCACGTCGGAGAGTGGTTGGCCGCTGTTCGTCAATGGACGTTTCAATTCGCTCGCAGGTACGCTGACCTACGCGCTAATTCTGACAACCGTGGGCCGCATCTATGGTCTTGACCTCGGAAAGGATCATCACAATCCGCAATGTGAACAGGTTGGGGAAAAGCACAAGCATAGGTGGTCAGAACGTTACAGTGATAATGAAGCATATGTACCGCGCGACGTTAAAGCACTTGTTTCGGATCCCGTGTCGGTTTGGCAGGAGTTCTGCATTGAAGCAGGCATTCGACACGATGGCGTGATGAGTAGACCGCCTGCTATTCAAGGAGAACTGTGGTAATGGACAGCAAGGATCTGTGTCAGAAATTGGAACGGGAGATCGGCGTCTTGTTTACGTGCTCGGAACAAGGTGAATTTCACCGTATTCGAACGCCATTTCTCTATCCGGATGGCGACAATATCGACCTCTTCTGTAAGGTCTCCAACGATTTGTTGACGATAACCGACCTTGCGGAAACCACCGGTTGGCTCCGAATGCAGTCGTCGACTCTTCGTCGTTCCCCGAAGCAGAGACGGCTGATTGAAGATGCGTGTTTGACCCATGGGATAGAGTTCTATCGCGGCATGCTTCAAGCCCGGTGTCGACCTGGTGATCAGTTGGCGAACGTTGTAACGCGTGTAGCTCAGGCGGCGCTTCGGGTATCCGATTTGTGGTTCACGTTTCGTACACAGTCCGTGCAATCCGTTACGGATGAAGTTGCGGATATCCTCTCAGAGCGGGAGCTGGGTTACGAGCGTTCCGAAAGGCTTGCCGGCCGATCCGGACGTGGGTGGACGGTCGACTTCCACGTCCGGGCGGAGTACAGGAGTTCTCTCGTACAGGTGTTGAGCACCGGGAATCGTGCTGCAGCGCACAGAGTTTCCGAGCACGTGTTGGCTGCCTGGCACGATCTGAATCACCTTGCATCAGGGCCGGAGGCACTGACTTTCGTCTCCTTGTTCGACGATACTGCCGACGTCTGGGCAGATGAGGACTTTCGGTTGGTTGAACCGCTATCTATGGTGTCGCGCTGGTCGAGGCCGGACGAGTTTATCGCTGTTGTCAGTGGAGAGACCCAGAGTTTGCCATGAAGCCGCGCCACGGCCGGGAAGCCTGAACTGCGCCCGTTCCGTCCCGATAGGTTCGTTGAGTCCGAACAGTTCTCGTCCGCGTGGGGAGGGGGAAACCGGGGGTGAGGGAAGCGGAAGCCATCTTCGAGGAAGGCGACTCGCCACCGGTGATTCGCCTTTCTTTCGTTAGTGCAGAGGCCAACCGGGCGTCTTGATTACCAATAGGGGCGAGCGGCCGGTCGCCCCTGCAAGGAATTCCGATGACAACCAACGCCAACCTGAACTGGATTGTCAACTACATATGGGGAATCGCCGATGACGTCCTCCGCGACATGTACGTGCGCGGCAAGTACCGCGACGTGATCCTGCCGATGACCGTGCTGCGCCGGCTGGACGCGGTTCTGGAGGAAAGCAAGCAGGCGGTCCTGGACATGAAGACCAACCTCGACAAGGCCGGGGTTATCGAGCAGGACGCAACCCTGCGACAAGTCGCGGGACAGGCCTTTTACAATACATCAAAGTTCACCCTGCGCGACCTGCGCGCCCGCGCCAATCGCCAGCAGCTCGAGGCCGACTTCAGGGCGTGGCTGGACGGGTTTTCGCCGAACGTCCAGGACATCCTTGAAAACTTCGAGTTCCGAAACCAGGTCTCCCGGCTATCCAGGGCCGATGCATTGGGCACGCTCATCGAAAAGCTCACGTCACCTGACGTCAACCTGAGCCCGGACCCGGTGCACAACGCCGACGGAACGGTCAGGCACGCCGGCCTGGACAACCATGGCATGGGCACGATCTTCGAGGAACTGATCCGGCGTTTCAACGAGGAGAACAACGAAGAGGCGGGAGAACACTGGACCCCGCGCGACGCCGTCACGCTGATGGCGAAGCTGGTCTTTCTGCCCGTCGCTGACGAGATCACATCCAGCACCTACCTGATCTACGACGGCGCATGCGGTACAGGCGGCATGTTGACCGTGGCCGAAGAGGTACTTCAGCAACTCGCCGCCGAGCGCGGCGAACAGGTCTCCACCCATCTGTACGGACAGGAAATCAACGCAGAGACCTACGCGATTTGCAAGGCCGACCTTCTGTTGAAGGGAGAAGGAGACGCCGCCGACAACATCGTGGGCGGTCCGGAGCATTCCACCCTGGCCAACGACGCGTTCCCGTCCCAGGAGTTCGACTTCATGCTCTCCAATCCGCCCTATGGGAAGAGCTGGAAGACCGATCTGGAGCGCATGGGCGGTAAGAAGGAAATGCGGGACCCGCGTTTCGTGATCGAGCACGCGGAGGATCCCGAATATTCGCTGGTCACACGTTCCAGCGACGGCCAGATGCTCTTCCTCGCCAACAAGCTTTCCAAGATGAAGGAGGGCGGCAGTCGCATCGCCGAGGTGCACAACGGCAGTTCGCTGTTCACAGGCGACGCCGGCCAGGGCGAGAGCAACATCCGCCGCTGGATCATCGAGAATGACTGGCTGGAGGCGATCGTCGCTCTGCCGCATAATATGTTCTACAACACCGGCATCGCGACCTACGTGTGGGTGATCACCAACCGAAAGCCGGAGCACCGCCGGGGCATGGTGCAGTTGATCGATGCCACGGAGTGGTACCGGCCGCTGCGCAAGAACCTGGGCAAGAAGAACTGCGAACTCGGCGAGGAAAACGTCCGGCGCATCTGCGACACGTTCCTGGCCTTCGAGGAAACCGAGCAGAGCAAGATCTTCGACAACGCCGCCTTCGGCTACTGGAAGGTGACGGTCGAACGGCCGCTGCGGCTCGAAGGGATTGACCCCGACCGCGTCTATAAGGCCTCCGAAATCAAGAAGCTGAAGGAGAGTTGCGAGCGAAGCGAAACCGCGCCCCCTGTCATCAAGAAAATCCACAAAAAGGGCACGGAAGCCGACCCGCTTTGCGGCAGGTTCGAGGCGAGTGTCGACGGCAAGCCAACCGTCGTCGAGTACGAGCCGGACACCGACCTGCGCGACACCGAGCAGATTCAGCTTCAGGAGGAAGGCGGCATCGAAGCGTTCCTGAAGCGGGAGGTCCTGCCCTACGCGCCCGACGCTTGGTTCCGACCGGACAGTGTCAGGATCGGCTACGAGATAAGCTTTACGCGATACTTCTACAAACCCCAGCCGATGCGGACCCTGGAGGAAATCGGGGCGGATATCAGAGCGCTGGAGAAAGAGACCGAGGGGTTACTCGGCGACCTGCCGATGGTACGCGAGGCCAAACCCGCCTACACGACCAGGCCCAGGGTTTACGTGGACACCTCGGTCATCGGCGGCTGCCATGACGATGAGTTTCGCGAAGCCTCATTGCGCCTGTTCGAGCTTTTTCGCCGAGGCGACGCAACGCTGGTCATTTCGGAAGTGACACTCGCGGAATTGAAGATCGCGCCACCCGATGTAACTGCCATTTTCAATCAGGTTCCCGATCCTCACGTGGAGACACTTCCGGAATCTGCAGAGGCGTCAAGACTTGCTGACGCTTACATTACATCCGGTGCGATAGGCCCCGCCCAATACAATGATGCCCTGCACGTGGCGATCGCCAGCCTGGGCAAAGTCGACGTCATCGCAAGCTGGAACTTCAGGCACATGGTAAACTGGGGCCGCATTCAGGTCTATAACAGAGTCAATCAGGAGCTCGGCTATCCGGCTATAGACATTCGATCCCCGGAGGTATTTACTCATGAGCAGTAAATCCACCCCGAAGGAATTCGACTGCGTGAAGTTCACGCGCGAAGTACGTGCGCAGTTGTACAAGGAAACCGCGCATATGACTGTAGAGGAGAAGGTGGACTATTATCGAAACCAGACGTACACCGACCCGGTGCTGGCCCGTCTGGCGTCCAAGGCCCGTCCACCCAAGGAAACAGATCCTGCTCTCCGCGACTGATGCCTGGTATCGACCCGATAGCGTGCGGACCGGCTACGAGATCAGCTTTACGCGATACTTCTACAAACCCCAGCCGATGCGGACGTTAGAGGAAATAGGGGCGGATATCAAAGCGCTGGAGAAAGAGACCGAAGGGCTGCTCGGCGACCTGCCGTTGGTGCGCGAACCGCCGGCTGTGTACGGCAAACCGCGCATCTACGTAGACACCTCGGTGATCGGCGGGTGTCTGGACGAGGAGGTCCGTGAGGCATCCATGGAGTTGTTTGATAAGTTCAAGCACGGAGATGCTATCCTCATTTATTCAGAAGTCATTCTCAGGGAACTGGCGGGGGCACCGGAAAGCGTGCGCAATGTGATCGATCAGATTCCCGCTGCGAACAAAGAGATGCTCTTTCTCACAGATGAGGCAGAACGGCTTGCGGACGCATACATTGGTTCCGGGGCTCTGGGCCTTGCGAACCGCGCCGACGCGGAGCATATCGCCCTGGCAACCCTGGCTGAGGCCGACGTTTTGGCAAGCTGGAATTTCAGGCACATGGTGAACTGGCGACGAAACCGGTTGTACAACGCAGTCAACCGGCAAATGGGGTACGAGGAATTGAACGTCCTATCCCCGGAGGCGATCAGCTATGACAAATGATACCGCAACCGAGAGGTTCGACTGCATCCGCTTTGTGCGTGAGGTTCGTGCGAGGATTGCCGCAGAAACAGCCGGCATGAGCCCTGCAGAGCGCATCCAGTACTATCGCACGTATCGCTATGAAGATCCTGTTCTGGAACGACTGGCGGCGCCATTGCGCGAATCGGACACGGACATAAGAGGGTGAACCCTGATATTTACCCGGTCGTGCAGCCTGCAAGAGACAGGGTTTGCACGTTAATTCATATAAATCCGCCGCAACTAGACACGTCAAAGCCAAATCGGATTCGGCGATACATCGCGGATCACCCGGCCCAATGGTCGAAGGAATGGTAGAATTCTGCCGTTAGGTATGGCCAGGATCCTATCGCCGTCGGGGCGACCGGCCGGTCGCCTGCGCCTGCATTGACGCTGTGACAGCCGCCGAATTCGGGAGGAGATGGAAATGACAACGGAAACCCTGAATCAGCATATTGAGATCACCCCGGGCATTTCAGGTGGCAAACCGCGCATTGTCGGTCGTCGAATTGCCGTCGAGAATATCGTCATCTGGCACGAGCGCCTGGGCAAGAGCGCCGACGAAATCGCCAGTGATTACGACGTTTCCCTGGCGGATGTGTACGCGGCACTGGCTTACTATTTCGATCATCAGAATGAGATTGACCGATCGCTTGAGGAGAGTCGAGCATTTGTAGATTCCTTGCGTCAGAAGTTTTCTTCGAAGATTTCCCAAAAGATCCAAGACTCGACCCAACATGGCAACGATTAAGTTTTTGACCGATGAGAATGTCTCCAGAGCAGTTGTAATGGGACTCCGTCGGAGAGGCGTGGACGTACTGACTGTTGCCGAAGCCGGGAATCTTGGTGCGTCAGACGAGGCAATCCTTGGAATTGCCAGGGAAACAGAACGAGTCATCTTCACGCAGGACGATGACTTTCTTCGTCTTGCAGCGTTTGTACCTGACCACAGAGGAATTGTCTACACGTCTCAAGAAAACACGGTTGGTGAGATAATTCGTGGCTTGATGTTGAACTATCAGGTTTTGGAAGCCGAAGAGATGGCCGGGCATGTTGAATACCTGTAGAACACAAGGAAGTCGTGGCTAACAGTCCGTTGAAAAAGTCGCTCTGCAGGCGAGGCCGAGTCATTGTGGCCGAAGACAAGGCGCGCGACCGACGCGCATCCCTGGATTCGGGGAGGGAGCGCCTGCCTGCTGCAGGCAGGCAACGCAGTAACTCGGCCACAAGGGCCGGACGCAGACCGGATGGACTTTTTCAACGGGCTGCTAACTCAGACCCATGAATTCTGACCACGCCCGGGTCTGGCCTCTGCTGCTCACACCTGGGACCTGACCACCCTCAAGATCGGCTATGAAATCAGCTTCACGCGATACTTCTACAAACCCCAGCCGATGCGGACGTTGGAAGAAATTCGTGCCGATATTTCGTCAGTGGAGAGAGAGGCCAGAGGGGTATTTGGACGAAAATCTGAAGGAAAAATGAACCCCTCCTGCGATCTGGAGAAATATCACCGTCGGTCGATCCGATTGCGTGACTACGATTATTCGCGATCTGGCGCATACTTTGTCACTGTCTGCACGAAGGGGCAGGAACTACTGTTTGGCAATGTGAGTGATGGTGACGTGGAACTAAACGAATTTGGTCGTATTGCAGCAGAGGAATGGCTGCAATCTGCACGGATCCGCGACGAGATCGAACTGGACGCCTGGATTGTCATGCCCAACCATGTCCATGGTATCGTCATCATTACCGACGAACACAGCAGGGGCGACCGGCCGGTCGCCCCAAGCGGACCACGATCGAGGTCTCTCGGCGCGATGATGGCAGGATTCAAATCTGCTGCAACCAAACGCATCAACTCGATTCGTTGCGCGCCCGGTGCATCCGTTTGGCAACGCAATTACTACGAACACGTTATCAGAAACCAATCCGTGCTTTATCGGATTCGACAATACATCGCGGAGAACCCTGCCGGATGGCCGGAAGACCCGGAGAATCCTGCCGTGAGGGGCCGTAGGGATACATTTGGCTGATTAGAGACCGGCCTTAACGTCGAACGAACGGTCCATCTAATCGCCGTAGGGGCGACCGAACAGGACGCGACAAGCGATCGATGCGGCCATTCGGCGTCGGGACGACCGAACAGGGCCTGACACACACCCGATTCAACCATACGGTGTAGGGGCGACCGGCCGGTCGCCCCTACAATGGTGAATGTGATCATGACCACAGATCTCAATTCCTATCCTGCCTATATGGACTCTGGCGTAGAATGGCTGGGGAAGGTGCCGGCGCAGGAGCATCGGGCCGTCGAATGTTTGAAGGATGTAGGGGCAGGTTTGAAACCTGCCCCTACTACGAACGTGTTATCAGCAAGGAATGCGAGTTGGATCAGATTCGGCAATACATCGCGGAGAACCCTGCCGGATGGTCGGAAGACCCGGAGAATCTCGCCGTCAGGGGCCGTAGGGATACATTTGGCTGATTAGAGACCGGCCTTAACGTCGAACGAACGGTCCATCTATTCGCCGCAGGGGCGACCGAACAGGACGCGACAAGCGATTGATGCGGCCATTCGGCGTCGGGACGACCGAACAGGGCCTGACACACACCTGATTCAACCATTCGGTTTAGGGCGACCGGCCGGTCGCCCCTACAATGGTGAATGTGATCATGACCCCAGATCTCAAATCCTATCCTGCCTATATGGACTCCGGCGTAGAATGGCTGGGGCGAGTGCCGGCGCATCGGGCCGTCGGATGTTTGAATGATGTAGGGGCAGGTTTGAAACCTGCCCCTACTACGAACGTGTTATCAGCAAGGAATCCGAGTTGGATCAGATTCGGCAATGCATCGCGGAGAACCCTGCCGGATGGTCGGAAGACCCGGAGAATCCTGCCGTGAGGGGCCGTAGGGATACATTTGGCTGATTAGAGACCGGCCTTAACGTCGAACGAACGGTCCATCTAATCGCCGTAGGGGCGACCGAACAGGACGCGACAAGCGATTGATGCGGCCATTCGGCGTCGGGACGACCGAACAGGGCCTGACACACACCCGATTCAACCATTCGGTGTAGGGGCGACCGGCCGGTCGCCCCTACAATGGTGAATGTGATCATGACCCCAGATCTCAAATCCTATTCGACCTATAAGGACTCCGGCGTAGAATGGCTGGGTGAGGTACCCGCTCATTGGGACCTCAGGAGAACCAAGAGTCTCCTACGCGAACGAAGCGAAAAGGGATTTCCGAATGAACCATTACTGGCAGCGACTCAATCAAAGGGGGTTGTTCGCAAGGAAAAATATGAGAACCGGACAGTTCTGGCAACGAAGGATCTGGATCTGCTCAAAATCGTGCGCGTCAGCGACTTTGTAATCAGCCTTAGGTCCTTTCAGGGCGGTATCGAGTATGCACGGGAACAAGGGATAATCAGTCCTGCATACACGATACTGTATCCAATCGAACCAAATCACCAAGCTTATCTTGCCAGAATCTTCAAATCACGTCCCTACATCGAGAATCTATCGCTATTTGTGACGGGTATTCGTCAGGGTCAAAACATAGATTACGAGAGACTCACCCGTTCCTATCTGCCCCTACCAGCCTGTTGAAAAAGTATGAATTTTCGAAGTCATGGTCAAAAAAGTATTGTTTGTGTCATGTGTTTGTTGGTAAGATAGAGGAAACGTGCAGTAAGCAGAGAAGTCGAGTGTTGAAGGAGGTCGGTGATGTCGATGAGCAGGCGTCAAGAAAGTCATCAGGAGGAAATGTGGGTGCCTTCCAGCACGCTGTCCGAGGGTCCTGGGCATCCGTTTTACACGCGCCTGAACAGGCTGCTGTCCGAGGGTGGTTTCGATCCCTTTGTGGAAGGGCAGTGCGCGCCGTATTACGCGGAGACGTTGGGGCGTCCCAGTATCGCTCCCGGGGTGTATTTCCGCATGCTGATGATCGGCTATTTCGAGGGTTTGAGCTCGGAGCGGGGCATCGCCTGGCGTGTTGCCGATTCGCTTTGTCTGCGCCGCTTTCTGGGTATTCCCTTGAGCGAATCGCCGCCGGATCACTCGAGTCTGTCGCGCATAAGGCAGCGCTTGCCGGTGGAGGTGCACGAAGCGGTCTTCACGTTTGTGCTGAAGGTGTTGGTCGGCCACGACCTGCTCAAGGGCAAGACGGTGGCGGTGGACGCCACCACGCTGGAAGCCAACGCGGCGATGAAAAGCATCGTGCGGCGGGACACGGGCAAAGCCTACCACGAGTATCTGGAAGGGCTGGCCCGGGCCGAAGGCATCCCAACCCCGACGAAGCAGGACCTGGCCCGGCTCGACAAGAAGCGCACGAATAAGGCTTCCAACAAGGACTGGGAACATCCCCATGATGCGGATGCCCGCGTTACCAAGATGAAGGACGGACGCACGCATTTGGCTCACAAGGCCGAGCATACGGTCGATCTGGACACTCAGGCGCTGGTGGCCATAACGGTATGTGGCGCCGATAAAGGGGACACCGAGTCGCTGGGCGGGAGTTTGGACCAAGCCGACCGGAATCTGCAAGCGGTCGGGGACATCGATGACAAGACGGCACTTCGCGAAGTGGTGGCGGATAAGGGATATCACAGCAATCACACCATGAAGACCTTGAAGACGGCAAAGATCCGCAGCTACGTCTCGGAACCGGATCGCGGACGGCGAAACTGGAAAAAGGATGCGGCGGCCAAGATGGCGGTGTATGCAAATCGCCGGCGCATACGAGGCGTCCGTGGGCGCGCCCTGCAGCGGCAGCGCGCCGAGGTGGCAGAACGCAGTTTTGCGCACACCTATGAAACCGGGGGGATGCGTCGCACGCACCTGCGCGGCCACACCAACATCTACAAACGGCTGTGTATACACGGCGGCGCTTTCAATCTCTCCCTCGTGATGCGACAGATCACCGGCAAGGGCACCCCGAGGGCGTTGCATGGGTTGCTATCGGCATTCGGCACCTTTGTTCATCGCCTCAAACGCGCTCTCGAGGCCCGTAAAACAATTTCACGGCGTCTTTCCGCATTCTTTCCCTATTTGAAAACTTAGTGCCCATTGCCGACACGCAACACACATCAAACATACCCTACCCTCTTTTCCACGATTCTTCGCTGAAATCCCGTTTTTTCAACGGACTGCTACCACCTGCCTCAGAACAAGCCGCCATCGTCCGCTTCCTTGATCACGCCGACAGGCGCATCCAGCGCTACATCCGCGCCAAGCAGAAGCTGATTGCGCTGATGGAGGAGCAGCGCAAGGCCACTACACAAGAAGTGATTCAATCACGGAGTGTTACCTCGAATAAGATTGAGGTCGTTGCAGACTTGGTCGAAAGGCCGGTTCACCGAGTCGCCACCGACACATACACCCCGATTGGTCTTTACAACCGAGGACGAGGAATCTTTAAAAAGGAACCTCGTAACGGCAGTGAACTGGGAGATTCCGATTTCTTCTGGATCGAAAAAGGTGATTTGGTTCTCAGCGGACAGTTTGCTTGGGAAGGGGCAATCGCACTAGCAGATGACACTGAGTCCGGGTGCGTTGCAAGTCACCGCTATCCTATCCTACGGGGTAGGCAGGACGTTTTGGATTCGGGATTCTTGATGGCGTTTTTCCAGACAGACTGGGGCCAGCTTCTTCTTGATCACCATTCGAGAGGTGCCGCGGGACGGAACAAGCCTCTCAATGCAAGAACCCTTCTGAAAGAGAAGATACCTCTGCCGCGTCCTCGCCAGCAATCGGATATAGTAGAAATGCTGCAACGCGAGAAGTTCGTTCGCCAACAGGCAGAAGACCTTAAAAGACTGTTGAGCGAATACCGCACCCGCCTGATCGCCGATGTCGTCACCGGAAAGCTGGACGTGCGCGAAGCGGCGGCTGACCTGCCTAAGGAAGACGTGACCGGCGATGAGGAAGAATCGGCGGAAGGCAACATGATCGATCATCCAATGATGTAGGGGCGACCGGCCGGTCGCCCCTACCGCGAACCGGCGCCGACCGCACTGTTGCCCGTCGACCGATTGTTGGGTATATTGTGGCACACAGAAACTGTGAGACTGTGACTATAAAGAACATCACCGTATCCGTCGACGAGCAGACCCACCGGCAACGGCGATGGATTCGATTGTGGTGAACCACTACACGGTTACGGTTTGACCACAGACGCCTGGCGGACGCAGGAGAATCGGCAGAAGAGTACCCGGTTGCAGAGGAGGAGTGGACATGATTGATTGGTCGAAGTGCCCTGGGGTGGAGCGAATCCCGGGCAAGGTCAGCGGCGCCTGGCTCTTCACCGACACCAGACTGCCCGTATCGGCCCTGTTTGAGAACCTGGAGGCCGGCGCCACCGTGGAGGAATTCATGGAGTGGTTCCAAATGGAGGATGAATGGAAGGTAAGTGCGGTCCTCAAGCACGTGGCCGCCTCCCTGAAGGCGCCTGTGCCGGTGACCAGCCTTGAAGATTCTGTTTGACCACGGAACTCCTGCGCCACTCCGAAGGGACCTCCACGGCCACGCGGTCGATACTGCGAAAGAGAGAGGTTGGGACAGGCTTGGCAACGGTGAGCTTCTGGACGTTGCGAACAGTGAGGGATACGAACTGCTTGTCACTACCGACCAGAGCATGAGGCATCAGCAGAACCTTGTCGATCGGCCTCTGTCTGTGATCGTACTGCTCTCCACCACTTGGCCCTATCCCTTGGAGGGAACGGAAGCCATCCAGGCTGCTATCGACGGGATTCAGCCCGGAGAAGTCCGCGAAGTCCCCATCCCGATGAGAAGCGAGTGAGGTCATGAACAGCAGGAGGCACTGCGTCATATGAACGACTCAACGCCGCGGTGGCGGTACAGGTTCTCCAACTACAAGCGGGCGTTTACGCTGCTTCGGGAGGCGATTGAGGCGCTGAGTGAGAGCGGACTGAGCCAGCTTGAAAAGGAAGGAACCATCCAGAGGTTTGAATACACGATGGAACTTGCGTGGAACGTCATGAAGGACTATCTGGAGCACGAAGGCGTCGTTTTTGGACAAACCACGCCGAGGAGCGTCATCAGGAAGGCGTTCGAGACCAACCTGACCGAGCACGGGAGGGTATGGATGGACGCGCTCGATGCGAGAAACAGGATGTCTCACACGTACGATTTCCAGAAATTCGAAGTCGTGATAGAAAATATCCGCAGCACGTATCTTGCCGCGATGGAAGACCTTTACATGTTTCTCCTGGAGAAGGAGGCGGACAATGCCTGAACACGGACTCTTGGATGAAGACGTCGAAACGATCCGGGACGTCCTGGCCAACTTCGCCGATGAGATCACACGGGTTGATCTGTTCGGATCCAGAGCCACGGGAAACCACCGGGGGAATTCGGACGTCGATCTCGCGGTTCATGGAGACGTCAAGGATACAACGATCGACAGGCTGTCGACTTTGTTCAACGAAAGCAGCCTGCCGTTCTCGGTTGACGTCGCCAGCTATAATAGCCTGACGTCTCGTCCCCTGAAGTCGCACATCGATGCCGTTGGACAATGCCTGTTTACCGCTCAAGAGATCCGGATGGGCAGAAAATTCCGGCGGGGATAGAATCCTTTTAGCGGGATTCAGCTATCCCCCTCCTCATCGACGAAGTTGTTGCCGTTCGGCCAATTATTACCAGAACCGTTGGACACAGAAACCGTGAGGCTGTGACTATGAAGAACATTACCGTATCCGTCGACGAGCAGACCCACCGGCTCGCACGAATCCGTGCGGCGGAATTGGATACGTCGGTATCGGCCCTCGTGCGAGACTACCTGAAGAGTCTGGCAGCGGACCGCGCCAGCGCAATGGCCAGAGGGCCGAGAGTAGAGGAGGAGGTTTAACTCCATTGCTGGATGTTGCGAGAGGTCATTGAAAAGCTCACGGCCAACGGCGGCCGATTCGGTTGTGGTGAAAGGCGACACGGTTACGGTTTGACCACAGACGCCTGGCGGACGCAGAAGAATCGGCTGAAGAGCACACAATCGAAAAGGAGGTGACCGTTTGACGGACTGGAGCAAGTGCCCGGCGGTGGAGAGCGTGCCTGGCAGGGTTAGCGGGGCCTGGGTGTTCACCGGGACCCGGCTGCCTGTGTCGGCCCTTTTCGGCAACCTTGCGGAGGGCGCAACGGTCGACGACTTTATCGAATGGTTCGGCGGGGTAGACGAAGCACAGGTCCGTGCGGTTCTGGAATTCGTAGCGGAAGAACTTGATGCCAGGGTCGCCGGGGTCTCGCATGCGAATCCTGTTTGACCACAATGCGCCACGGCAGCTTCGGCGTCACCTCGTCGACCACGATGTTGACGTGGCTGAAGAGCGCGGGTGGGCAACGCTCGACAATGGCGAATTGCTGGATCGGGCGGAAGAAGCCGGATATGGAGTTGTCATTACTGCGGACAGGAACATGCCAAACCAACAGAATATCGGAAGCCGTAGCTTCGCACTAATCGTTCTTGGGGCGAACCGGTGGCCGCTCATCGAGCCCAGGATTGAGGATATTCGCACCGTCCTTGACGGGATTCAGCCCGGAGAAGTCCGGGAAGTCCCCATCCCGATGAGAAGCGAGTGACACAAAGAACAGCGACAACTCCGAATACGACCTTGAACCGAAGCAGTGCGAAAACCGTCAGATCGGAGCCGCCAACTGGCTGGGTCAATCTGCTGATCCACCGTACCCAACCTCAACCTTGACGATTTGAGCTCCCTTGCCACCTCTGTTGTTATCCATCGGCCGGCTAATGCGTATATTGTGATACACAGAACTGTGAGGCTGTGACTATGAGAAACATCACCGTATCCGTCGACGAAGAGACACATCGGCTCGCGCGCATCCGTGCGGCAGAATTGGACACGTCGGTATCGGCCCTCGTGCGAGACTACCTGAAGAGTCTGGCATCGGACCGCGCAGGCGGCGCAGCCGACAACGGGACGGTTACGGAGCCAGAGGCCAAGCGTCGGCGTAGGATGTTGAGCGAGGTCATTGAGAAAATTCGCACCACTTCACCCGGATTCAGGGCCGCCGACAACCTGTCTCGAGAGGAGCTGTACGACCGGGCCAGGGCAAGGGCCGAAGCCGAGGCAGCGGCCGTTGTCGAACGCCAGGATCCCAGGGGCGGGTGAGCGCCGTGCGCTTTGTCGATACGAACGTCCTGATATACGCGGCCAGCCCCGCTCCTGATGAAGCCGGCAAGCAGCGTTCGGCTCAACGGCTGCTGGAAGAGGGAGATCTTGCGTTGTCCGTCCAGGTACTCCAGGAGTTCTATCACCAGTCTACGCGCTCCAGCCGTCCTGGAGCGATCACCCAGGACCACGCGCTGCAATTCATCGAGAGCATTAGTCACTTTCCGGTGCAGGACATCACTCTCAGTTTGTTCATTGCAGCAATCGCCATCAGCCAACGTTTCGGGCTGTCCTACTGGGACGGCGCAATTCTCGCCGCAGCCCGTGCCATGGGCTGCGATGACGTGTACACCGAGGATTTGAGCACGGATCAGGACTACGACGGCCTCCGGATTATAAACCCGTTCACGAACGTGTAGGTTCTGAAATCCGCGGTCAGAAACGCCGTTCATTGCTGTCGAAAATCACCGGAATTGCATCAGAGGGACTAAACAAGCCAAAAGCGCACTTTCCTACCACCCCCTCGTCGAGGGCGTATAAATCACAGCATCAGACAAATATAACTCCATGACAATATCCCTATCCGAGCTTCAAACCTGGATTGGACCGTCGGACGAATAAGATGTTGCTGCTGAAGCACATTCAAGATAACCGGAAAGAAGGGAGCCGATTACGTGAACTCGTTCAAGTACTGCCAGCTCTTTCGTATGTTCAGGTCCAGAGGTTGATCCAGGATTTAAGGGTTGAAGGACAGATCCACAAAAAAGGAAACACCAGTTCCGCTCGCTGGTTCCCGGGACGCACCCCAATTGACATTATGCCTGAAGAAGTTTAAAACGCAATTACGTTATAAGTTCTACATAAGTTTGGAATTTGTATATTTCGTAAGCATCTGAATTTACTAACGTTATTTGTCAACAACTTATGTCGGTTTTGTTCGTATTTCATATAATACAGTCGGAACGTGTCAATAGAAATGAGACACCTCCCGTTGGAATTTAGTGAAGCAACTGATGGCATTCGATGGTGTTCTGTGGTTGGTTAATCCAGACTTGGTCTGGAACGCGTGGTGGACGAGGATGCCCCTTAACAAATCGTTCAGGGTGGTTGTGATAGGCCTGGTCCAGCACCGATTGTCTGGCGGCTTGAAACTGCTGTGTCAGCCCGTGGTGGACGGTATCGGGCGTGAGTAAGCCCAGTCCGCTGTGCCGGTGTTGTGTGTTGTACCAGGGAAAGAAGGCCTGTAAATAGGTGCGTGCTTCTTGCGGGTTGGTGAAGCGCCCGGGGTATGAAGGCGCGTATTTGAGCGTCTTGAATTGGCTTTCGGAATACGGGTTGTCATCGGACACACGGGGTCGAGAGTAGCTGGCCAGGATGTCGAGGTCCATCAGCAACTGCGAAAAGGTCTTGGCCGTCATGGGTGCGCCGCGGTCCTGGTGCAGCGTCAGTTGTCGGGGTTGAATGCCCTGTTTCTGGCATGCGTTGGCAATCAGGCGCTTGGCGTATGTGGCGCTCTCCCTTGTGGCGACCGTCCAGGCCACGACATAGCGTGAGAACAGATCCAGTACAACGTAGAGGGGATAGGTCACCCACTTGCGTGGTCCTGGCAGCCGCGTGATATCCCACGTCCAGACCTGGTTGGGCGCATCCGCCATCAAGCGGGGCGGTTCCAGACGTGGATGACGGAGCTGGTGTCTCCGCTGGCGCACTTCCCCTGCGTCGTGAAGCAGACGGTACATGGTCCGGATCGAGCAGACATACCGCCCTTCCTCCAGCAACGCGGCGTAGACTGCCGGTGGCGCCTGGTCTGCGAAGCGGTCCTCGTGCAGGATGTCCAGCACGGCGGCGCGCTCGTTTTGGGAAAGCGCACGTGGCGACGAGGACCGCGCGCCACGAGGCGTGCGTGGGGCTGGCTGACGCGCACGGTAGACCGAAGCCCGCGCCACACCCAGGGCCCGGCACGCGGAAGCCAAGCCCACCTTCGGGGCCAGTTGTTCTGCCGCACGGATCATACGTCGTCGTCGCCTGCTGGCCGGTTCAGGGGGACACCCAGGATCTCGGAGGCTTTTTTTTGGATCTCGAGGATCGTGTTCGCCTGTTCCAATCGTCGACGCAAACGGGCGTTCTCCTTGCGCAGGTGCTGGTTCTCGACGGCCACCTCGTCGCGGCGATGTCCCTTGGGTCCCCGCAGCTTCGACAGCGCCTTGAGCGACCCCTCACGACGCGCACGACGCCACTGCGTCAACTGCGAGGAATACAACCCCTCCCGGCGCAGCAGCGCGCCCACTTCGCCAGGGGCACGGCACGCATCCGCCGCTTCCAGGATGCGAAGCTTGTACTTTGCCGTGAACCGGCGACGCTTCGCACGCGCCGGCACCTCCGGATCCGGCCTCGTGGTTGTGGAGGTCCCGCGCGGGACCTCCACAACCAGAGACCCCTTGCTGCCGTTGCCTACAACATCGGTTCTTGACCTCATCTCTTGTTCTCCTCTCCGCCCATGATACGACATTAATCTCGAAGGGGGAGTTGTCTCACTCTATATTGGCACGTAGGGTTTTCCTCTGACTCATTTAGCCCAATATTATAGGTACGGTAAAAAGTAGGCAAAGCGCGACTCGCCCGATTTTTTGTCTACAAAAACCGCTTAGGTCAGGACCCCCAACCCCGCCAGGGACGTAAGCCGGTAAGGTTATAGTGCCCGCTTTTCTTTATGTCCGGGTTGACAAGACCTGTTCTTCGTAGGCTTCCATTTCCGGAATCCACGCGGCGCCGGGGGGGACGCCGGATGCCAGGCAGGCCATGTCCCACACGGCGGCAAACGGCATGGTTTTCATGTCTTCCATCAGGCCGAGCTTCTGCGCCAGTTTTCCTTCCCGTTCGAGTTCCTTCAGACTTTCCGTAGGATCCAGCAGCGCGTAGAGGATGGCTTTTCTGGTCGCGCGGGTGCCGATCACGTAGGCGCCGATGCGGTTGATGCTGGCGTCGAAGAAGTCCAGGGCCACGTACACGCGGTCCAGCGCGCCGCATCGCACCACTTCCAGAAAGACGTCTCGCACGTCGTCGCCGAAGAGCACGACGTGGTCCGAGTCCCAGCGGATGGGCCGGCTGGTGTGGATGAGCAGCTTCTCGTGGAAGGGAAGGTGTGCCGAGATCTTGTCGGCGATGGATTCCGTCGGGTGGAAGTGGCCCATGTCCAGGCACGGAACTACGCCCCGCGACAGGGCGTAGTTCGCATAGAAGTCATTGGACCCCGCCGTGTAGTCTTCCACGCCCAGGCCGAAGAGCTTGCCCTCCACGGCGTCCACGCAGGCCGGCCCGATGCCCAGGGCGGGGTCCAGGACGGCGTCGAGCGACGCTACCAGGCGTTCGCGAGGCCCGAGGCGGTCCGCGGGATGGTCCTTGGCGCCGTCGGGGATCCAGTGGTTGTTCACGCATTCGTCTGCCAGCGCAATCCCGATGACCTCCGCGATTCGCCGGCTGGCCACACCGTGCCGGATCCAGAATTCCCGGATATCCTTGTCAGGATGGGCCAGGGTGTACCCGTCGTTCGCCTTCGGATGGGCAAAATACGTGGGGTTGAAGTCCAGCCCGACGTCATTTTCTTTCGCCCAGCCAATCCATCCGGCGAAGTGTACGGGTTCCAGACGGTCCCGGTCCACGACCTTGCCGCCCGTATCGCCGTAGGACGCGTGGACGTTCGCGCGGTGCCGGCCGGGCAACAGGCCGATGACCTGCTTCAGGTCGCCGCGAAGCTCCTCGCCGTCTCGCGCTCTGCCCGGGTAGTTCCCGGTGGCCATGATGCCGCCGCCTTCCACGGCTTCATCCTTCGTCTCGAACCCCGCCACGTCGTCGGCCTGCCAGCAGTGAAGCGAAATGGGCACGCCCAGCGCTCTGTCAACGGCTTCGTGCGCGTTCACGCCGAAGGAGGCATACTGTTCGGCAGCCTCCTGGAAGGCGGCCTCGATCTGCCCGTCGGTCCGCGTCGTCTGGTATTGCATCCGGTTTCTCCCTGACGGTTTACCGGGAAACTGGGGCGTTCCCTGGTACCTGCCGTTCTTCGCCCGATTCCCGCATGGAACAGACAGACAGTGACATCGCGTGGTGTCCTGGATGGCTATCGAACACCCGGCAGCGCTGCGACCATATCCTGAAGCCATGCCTTCAACTCAGCGAACCGGAATGAACCGGCCTCCAGCATCCCGACGATAAACGCGTATGCCTCATCGTCGTCGCAATCGATGAAGCGGCCGTTCATGCGCAGGAAGGTGTCGGTGACGAAGAAGGCCGCCCGTTTGTTCCCGTCTACAAAGGGATGGTTGTTGGCCAGGCTTTCCATGAGCGCGGCCGCCTGCTCGATCAGACCTTCGTAGTATCCAAGCTGGGGGCGCATCAGCGCCGACGCGAGGGCGCCTTCGTCGCGAATGCCCGGCGGCCCGCCAAACGTCTCGATCAGGACGCCGTGGATGACGATGACTTCCTGTATGGTGGGGAAGTCACGGGTCATCTGGCCAGCATTTCACCCAGCTGGCGGTTTCGCTCAACGCTGGCCTGAAAGTGCGCCATGACCTCGGCGCGGGGCTTCTGCCGGGACCGGTTGTCGATGTATTCCCGCATGGCCTCTTCCAACACCGCCTGAAAGTGACGCCCCTCCTCACGGGCAATCTCCCGCATTGTACACAGCAACTCCGGCGCCACCTGGCTCGAGAATTTTTCCCGCGGCGAATTCATAGCGCAGAACCCCGTTTTTTCAGTGAAATTGAGGCATTTTGCTGCATCTGTCAAGATTTATCTTGACAAAGATGGGTAACGAATCCGCGTTGACGTCCAAGGGACTGTTCTCCCTCGATCCTTGTGTTTTGTACCGGGCCTGTCTCCATTCCCGCGACCGGATACACAGGCAGCCGGTCAACCGATTATCGCCTGCAATTCGGGCAGGAGGTAGGCGAGGGCGACGCTTACGATGAGCCCGCCGGTAATTTTCGCGAAATCCATCAATACCAGGCGCGTGACCTCCGGGCGGCTGCGGTGACGCTGATTCCAGGCGACCGCAATCTCGCGGCCGGCGAGGAGACCCACAAAGACCCAGGTCGTGCTCATCGGAAGCTTGGAGACCTCCTTGAACAGGAACAGTACGATCCCGTAGATCAGATCGACGAACGTCGCCGAACGGATGTCGGTCGTGTTCGTCTTGGTCAGCACCACCCTCTGTATCGCGCCGCCGTGGGTATAGAAGATCGCGGCGTGCAGAACCAGCATGACGACCATCGCCAGAAGGAAGTACTCCGTTGAAAGGTCGCGCGGAAGGAAAACGAATATGTTGGCCAGGTCCTGTATCAGCCATTGGCTCCATAGAAAACCGGTCGAACACCACTGCGCCACCACCCACCAGCCGCTGCTGGGCCCTTCGCTTTTGTGGAAGCGGGACTCGAGGCGCCCCGTCACCCATCGGTAGATCAGGATGGCCGCTACGAAGGCCGTCGCATAGCCGCTCAACGACTTGATCAGCATGCTCGGCAACGCCTTGGGCGCAAAGATCGTCAGGGTGAGGAAGGTGGTGCTGACCGGGATGCCCGAGCGAGTCAGCAGAAGCAGGACGAACGGCGGCACGCAGTAGATCCACGTCCATTGTTCGGGTTCCGGGATCGTCTCCAATCTGCCATAAGAGACGTCGTGGTGAATCCACCATCCGTAAGACAGGACGGCAACCAGAATGGCGCAGGCGAAGATCCAGAGCACCCACCACGGGCGCCTGGCATTGGAACTGAGGAAGGTCCCCAGGGTTTGAATGGCGTCGTTGCCGACGATCGAATACGAAGCGAGCAGAAACCCGCCGATCATGATGACTTCCTGACTGATAGGGACCTCCTTTGATTGATGGGATGCTGACGGCCTGGACCCTGTCGCTCACGGGTGTTCGGCCGTTCAGTCCTGATTCACAAGTTCTCCGGATTTCACGGTCGCCAGCGGTTCCCACGACCCGCCCGGGCGTTCCACGCCCAGCACGTCGTACAGACGTCCATCGGGGTTCCACTGGAGGATGGCCAGGTCGGCACATGCGCCCGGCGCCAGTGTGCCGACCTCGCCCTTCAGCCCCAGCAACTCGGCGGGTCTCGCCGTCGCCCGCGCGAAGACTTCCCCTTCGGGCATGCCGGCGGCGATGTACTTCGACATCGTTCTTGGAAGGTGGTGGGGCGGATCGGCCCCGACGTGAGCGATGTACTGGTCGGTGGAAACCGTGTCGGGGTAGAATCCTTCCGCGATGGCCGGCTCCGCGTGGGCGAAACTGAACGATTGCGCCCCGTGGCATCCGTCGAACAGGACGCCCCGGTCCCTGGCCTCGCGGACGGCCCGTCGCACCCTTCCGTCTGCGATGACGTTATCGGGACGGGGGCTGAACGTGTAGGTGAAAACGTCTCCCGACCGCAGGTGCGCCAGCTGTTCCGCGAGGGGAAAATCCACGTTGAAGCGCGGCCCGTACAGGATGGGGCGTCCACTGCGTTCGGCGGCATCCACGCCGCGGCGCATGATCTCTTTCGGGTCGTGGGCAAGCCTGGGTTCGAGCACGGTGTTGAACGCGATCCCCCAGATCTCGTCCCCGGCTGCGGCGACGGTTTCCGCGCAGAGGCCGACGTCGGCGGTCTCGAGCTGTTCGAAGCAGTGATCCGGCGGCGTTTCGCCGGTTTTCGAGAGGTGCAGGGCCAGTTTCACCCGGGTGCGGCATCCATGCAAGACTTTCTCCCGATACGCAGGCCAGTTGAGGGCGCCCGCGTCGCCCTGCGACATGCAGGTGGTGACCCCGCACGGAAGAAAGTGCGCGTCGGGATCGACGCCGAACCGCGAGCCGCCCCGGGACGGGTGCGCGTGCATATCCACCAGCCCCGGCAGAAGCAGGGCATCGGGAAAGTCGAGGGCGCGGGACGCGGCGCCGCTCACGTCCGGGCCTGAGGCGACGATGCGGTCGCCGCGGACAGCGACCGCGCCGGGCCCGTCCAGGCCGGTTTCGGCACAGAAGACGCGGCCGGCCCTAATCAGCAGATCAAAGGCGTCGGTTGTTGTGGACATCAATCGCTCCTGTTGGGTTGAAATCGCGTTCCCTCTCATCGACGCACATCAATCCGCGTTCCGCCGATGTACGACGACCGGGAAAGCCAGCCCTTTCCATCTGCCTCGATTCTCATTACCATGGCACGGCGCAGACCGACCGAATATCTCATTCATCTACGATCCTGCACACCAGGGAGAAGCCCGATGATCTACGAACACCGTACCTACCGAATCCCTGAAGGCCGGATGCCGGATATCCTCGACCGGTTCAATAATACGACGTTTGGTATCTTTGACCGGCACGGCATTCAGGTCGTCGGTTTCTGGACCCGAAGGGATGCCAACGAGTAGATCTACCTCTGTGCATTCGAAAGCGAAGAAGCGATGGAAACCGCGTGGGATTCATTTCGCGCGGACCCCGAATGGATCGCGGCCCGGGAACGGACCGAAGCCAACGGGCCCATCGTGGACGAGGTGGTCTCCCACGTGCTCGTCCCGACTTCCTTCTCGCCGTTGCAATAGCGGCGCCTCGCTAAGCTGTTTCGAATCAATGCCGTCCCCGTCATTTGGGCGGGAGCGTCCGGACGAAGTCGACCGCCCGGTACACCCATTCCTCAAGACTTTCATCCGATACGATCGCGGGCGGCCCTACCATCGCCCACCCTCTCATGACCCGGCCCGTGACGTCGAACGCCTTCACGTGCGGCTGCGCAAGCGTCTCGTCGTGATCGGCTCTGTCGAGCCGGACGATCAGCGAACCCTTCCACGTCCCCGCGCACATGTTCCCCTCGATCATGAAACAGACCCCGCCGAACATCCTTCTCTCGGAGAATCCCTCCTCTTGAGAAAGAATCGAACGGATCCGCCCGGTAAGTTTTTCGTCGCCGGCCATCTGTTTAGATTTCCTCGAAGAGTTCTCTCAGTTTGAACACCGTATTGTGATTTCGGGCGGTGACCTGCTTGTATTCCTGTGACGCCGGCAGCTTCACCCAGGTCGCCCGGGTCGGGTGCGCCCTGGACACCGACCAGTAGATCACCCCGGGCCCGGCGCTAACGGTTTCCCACGCCGGTTTCGGGGTCCGGAGTCTGGTAATAATCCGATCGGGCGCGGCGCCCGCCAGTGTGAACAGCGCATGGTGCATGCGGTCATCGTCGCGTCCCCAGTCTTCCGGCGCCGAATCGACCGCGGTTCGAAATGAACGGCGCGACAGGACGACGGCGCGGGCATCGTATGAAAATCGAACCGAAAGGGCTCGTTCGATCTCGTCCGTCAGCGCGACGACGTCGTTTTCGGAGGACCGGAAGAGGATGTTGCCGCTCTGGATGTATGTTCGGACGCTGCGGTGCCCCAGGGTCTTGAAGCACTCGCGGAGCGCGTCCTTTGGCACGATGTTCTTTCCGCCCACGTTGATCCCCCGGAGGAGCGCGAGGAATCGAGGTTGTGTTTCGGTCTTGTCCGACATGTGCAACCGTGTCTCCGTTTCCGGTTGATCGGATTGACTCCGGTCCGACTACCGCGCGCCCCCGTCCCTGAGCATCTTCGCGATCTCCGCATGCCCGCGGCGTTCCGCCCAGGCCATGGGCGCTGCCCACTCGGCGCCGGCAGCGTTCGGGTCGGCGCCGCTTTCCAGCAGCAGCCCAACCAGCTCCGCGTTTCCCTCGCGGGCGGCGATCCCCAGCGGGGTGGACCGGTCTTCCTCGTCTATTGCGTTGATGTCCGCGCCGTACTCAAGGAACAAACGCACCATCGCGGCCGGGTCGGACACGGCACGGATGCCGCTGCAGAGGTCGTGTAGCGGGGTCCGCCGCTGCCAGTCGGGCAGGTCCGGGTCCAGGCCGTGTTCCAGGAGCCGGCGCGTCATACGCGGCACGTGGTACAGGTAGGTCTTGCATGCGGTAAGCACGTGCGGCATCGGGTGTTTGCGCTGCAGGAACATATTGAGCATGGCCTCGTGGGCGTCCGTGGATTCTCCGTGGTCCTCCTTGCGCCCGCAGCCGCTGACGACGGCGGTGTAGGGCGTGGTCAGATACTCGGTCTCCTCATTGGAAAACGGATCGTCGGTGTAGCGCAGAATCGCCGCCACGGTTTCGAGCTCGCCGCGCTGCACGTAGCCCCACGCGCCTGAGGCGCGCCCTCCATAGCCGTACAGGAGACCCCGCATGGCGTCGGTACGGGCGCGGATCGCGGGGGAACCCGAGGAGTTGACGTGTCCGTTCGGATCGGCCCCGGCCTCCAGAAGCCACCTCGCGACTTCAAGGTCGTCCTCCACGGTGGCGCTCATCAGCGACGACCCGTAGGGGCACATGCGACCCTCCGGCAGGATGGGGTCCGCGCCGCTGTCCAGCAGAAATCGGACGATTTCGCGATGACCGTGCTCCACGGCGGCCGAGAGCGGACGCTTCCGAATTCCGTCGCCGTCGTTCACGGCCGCGGGATCAGCCGCGACGAACGCGCGAACGGCATCCAGGTCGCCCCTCGCCGCGGCCAGCGTGGGGCTGTCGCGGGAGCCTGATTTTCGAAGCAGTTCAGCCAGTTCCGGGTTCACCCTTGAACGGTGCCACATCAGGTCGCGCCAACGGGCATAGTGGACGGCGCGAAACCCGGCATGGTCCGTCGCGTCGACCTCGATATTGCTCTTGAGAAGAATCTGAGCCGCTGTCTCGTCGTTCTCAACGACCGCAACGTGCAGCGCGGTCCTGCCTTCTGCGTCCCGTTGTGATGCGATCCCGTCCGAATCTTCGAGAAGGCGATGGATCTTCGCGTGATCTCCGGCTTTCACGGCCTCGTGCAGCGGAAGATCCGACGCCTCGCCGGCGCCGACAGCCTTGCGGAGATAATCGGCCACTGCCGCGTGGCCGCGGTCGTCGGCCATGACAATCAGATCGGACACCTCGTCGTGTGCATAGGCTTCCCACAACACCCGTGTCGCGTCGAGATTGCCCTCCCGAACCGCGAAGTGGAGCGGCGGGGTATACCAGAACTGCAGTCTGGCGCGGTTCGGATCCTTGCGAAGGTGCTCGCGCAGGGCGTCGGCGTCATTCCGGATCGCGGCGCCGATGAGTTCCCAATACAGGCGCCCCGCCTCCGTTTCTACGCACCAGGACGGGCGATGCATGGCGTCGATGACGTCCTGCGGCGTTCGATCCGATTCGCCGGTTTTTTCGATGTTCATCCCGATCCTTTCCGTGGATTCGCGTTGACTTCCGTTCGTCCGTTCTTCCTTCACGATTCTCTGTTCGAATCGGAACACGTTCTCGCTGGCGGGGTCCACCGTTACCTCGATCCAGTGTACGTCGGAGGCGCCGAACGTCTCCACGCGCGTGAAATTCGCAATGCGCTTCCCGCCCCCCTTGCGCCGAAGCGGCTTGTCGATCCGGAAATAATGGGAGTCGCCGTGCGCCAGCACCACGGGACGGCCGAATCGCGCCGTTTCCTCGCGCAACACGTCGAGGACCTCCTGAAAGTGGGGCGGGTCCGGTTTCGGCTTCTGCTCCAGGCCCATCGTGGCATGAAGGGTTAGAAAAAGACCCTTGCCAGATTCACCTGCCGCGGCGAAAGCTTCGCGAAGCCACGCGATACCGGCCCGGGTGCGCCGTTCGACCGCCGCGTCGTGCCGTTCCGTCCTCATCGGGATCGTGCCAACCTCGGTCGAGTCCCGGCGCTGAAACGCAGCCAGCCCGTTCCTGCTACCCACAATATGAACGGTTGCAAAATGGACCCCGGCCCGTTCCCAGCGGACGTTCTCGATGAACTCGCTGTATTCCGGAAACGACGCCTGGGATTCAACTCGCATCGGACGCTTTCCGAGCGTCATCCCGGCGCGGGGATAGAACAGTGACCGCAGTTTCCGGAGGCGTTCCAGCGGATCGAAGCGGCCGGCATTCTTCTTATGGCAGTCCGTCCATTCGTTGTCGCCCGGCGTGAGGATGAACGGGTACTCGAAGCGGTTGAATCTCTCCAGGCGTTCCGCAAGAAATGCGTCCGTGCAGGGTTGGCCGCCGCTTTTGACGTCGCCGGCGTGGATGACCCATTGAACGTCCCTATCGGCGTTGATCTGGTCGATCACCCTTGCGAACCGCAGGCTGTCGCGGTGGGCGTAGGGCACGTCTCCGATCAGGGCAAAGGTAAACGTGTCACCGCCCGCCCGGCTTTGCGAGGGCGCGAAGGCGACCGCGGCGACAAGGGCCAGGACCCCGGCCGCCGCTGTGATTGACCGTACAACGTGGCTTGCGTGATCGTTCGAATTCATCAGATCTCCATCGTGTAAGTACGTCTCATTCCGATCCCCGTCCGGTTTCTGGGAACCATCGAAGGCGCCTGGCATCCGGTCGCCGGCCGGATATATTCCTGAGAAGAGTAAACCCTCACCCGCCGGTTCCGCCATCCCCGAGATGCACGCGCCCGCCCCGGTTCGCGGCCTCCTCCGCACCCAGTCCGATGCGAATGGCGTCGAGGGCCGTGTCCAGGTCTGCTCGCCATCCGTCCCGTCCGCCGCGCACTTCTTCCAGAAAGAGGCTTTCCAGCGACGTCTCCGTTCCAGGTGACGAAAGCTGTGCCTCATTGCCGTCAGCGGTGGAACGCCGCCAGCCCCCGCCCTCGTGGCGCATCGTCCCGTTCTCCAGCACGATCCGCTGGTACTGTTCGGCCTTCCCGATTGATATTCCGCCGGCCCACGTCCATTCGGCCGTGCCTCCGCCCGAAAACCCAACGACGACCCGGTTCACGAAGCGTCTGTACGTTCCGGCGTCGTCCATTCCCTCGTAATGGGCGTACCCTTCCACCCACGACGCGGGGCCGAACAGGTCGACCAGCGGGTAGACCTGATAGACGAAGAAGAGACTCGGCGGCCCCGACGCGGGGAGGTTGAACAGCACTTCCGGCCGCGCCCCTCTCCCCGGCGTCAGGCGCGTAAAAACCGCCGCCAGCAGACCGCCCAGCGAACCGACGGTCTCTTTGAGTTGCCGGTGGACGCCGGATACGACCTCCGGATGGGCCACGCGAAGGACGGTGCCCGTCTCCCGAGCCTGTTCGACCAGACCTTCTCCCTCGTCTACGCGACGCGCAACGGGATATTCCAGAAAGACGGGTTTGCCGGCCTCCAGGGCGGCCCGCGCGATCGGACCGTGGCTGTCGTTATTGGTGCAGACCGCCACGGCGTCCACGTCGGATCGGCCGATCAGGTCCTCCCAGTTTCCCAGCAGCGGCAGTGAATGCCGCTCGGCCAGTTCCGCGCCCGTGCGCGGGTTCCGGGCGGCCAGGGCGGTCAACCGGCATCCCTGTGTTTCCGTGAAGGCCCGTGCCCGGCCGTGCGCCATGCCGCCCGAACCGACCAGTCCCAACCGAATCGAATCCATGGTTATATATCCCGGTTTTCCAGTTATTTAGAAGTATATGACGTCGCCCTCGCACCACAGTCACGGGATTGCTGATCCCGCGCGGATCGAGACGGGATCGTTCATCCCTCGGTTCGATTGTCGAACCGCTCGAGCAGGTCGCCGACGTCGGTGAGCGTCACCACTTCAACGTCGCTCCGGGACTGCCGCGTCGCGCCTCCATAGACCAATCCTCTGTCGGAGACCTGCGACAGGAGTCTTGCGACCCGATTCAGCGCGTCGAAATAATCGGATGCCACGGTCGCGCCGGATTTGATTTCAATTGCGCCGATTCGACTGCCCCGCTCGTAGAGAAGGTCGCACTCCAGACCGCGGGAATCGCGAAAAAATGAGAGATTGGAACGGCGACCTCGATTGAACAGAAACTTCATTGCCTCTGAGACGACGGCGTTTTCGAACAGCGCGCCGCGCAGAGGGTGGGTTGCAATCTGCCCCGCATGTTCGATGCCGATCAAATAGCTCGCCAGACCGACGTCGTAGAAATAGAGCTTGGGTGACTTCGTCAGGCGTTTGCGTATGTTGGCGTAGAATGGCGGGAGCTGAAAGACAACATAGCTGGCTTCCAGAATCGAAAGCCACTCCCGCGCCGTGGTGTGCGAAACGCCCGCGTCCGCCCCCAGGGACGAGACATTGAGAAGTTGACCGACGCGCCCGGCGCACAGCCGCGCGAATCGACGAAAGCCGGAGAGATTGCGGACCTCACCCATGCGGCGCACGTCTCGCTCGACATAGGTTTCGAAATAGTCGCCGAGCGCCTGCCTGGGTTCGAGTCTCTGATCGTGAATCCGGGGGTAGCATCCGGAGTACAGGATGTCGTCGACCTCGCCGCTGGCGCCCGCGCGTCTCCGTTCATCCAGAGAGAATGGCAGAAGGCAAAGCAGCGCCGTACGACCCGCCAGGGATTGACTGATCGTATCGGAAATCCTGAACTGCTCGCTGCCTGTCAGGACGAACAGACTGTTTCGGCCTGTTTCGTCTGCCAGGACCTGGAGGTAGGAAAGGAGTTGCGGAACGCGCTGGATCTCGTCCAGAATAACCCCATCGCCGACGTGGGAAAGAAAACCCCGTGGATCGGACTCGGCGAAGAGACGTCGATCCGGCGCTTCCAGGTTGACGTACTCAAGATGGGGAAACGCGGCGCGGCAGAGCGTGGTCTTGCCCGACTGCCGCGGGCCGGTCACGGTGACAAAGGGGTACTGTTTGAATAGTGCGACCAGCCTGTCTGTAATCTCTCGAGTAACCATAGTATCAGCGAATGTACTGCGAAGATGTTAAATTTGCAAGTGATACTTTCAAATCTACCCATCGACGTTCCGGTATCTGGGGAACAGTTTCCCTTCAACGTCTCCAACCGGCAGATCCAGCCTTTCGTCTGTCGTCCTGCCGAATCTGCCTAACCTTTGTATTCCCTTCCGCCAAAATACACAACAATTGTATTGCCAACGCGCCGGACGGAGCGTAAGTTACGTGGGCAGTGCAGGCCGCAGTCGAGTGTGTACACCTAGAGCCATTGCGCGATAACCGTCAAAGAGGAAAGCCGGATGACTTACGTTGTGGAGCGCCCCGCGGGCGCGGACCGGATCGATCATGAGATGCCGCTTTCGTCGTTCGACCCGAAAGACATTCTTGAGAAACTGGAACTGACAGGCGCGGGGCTGGAGGCGGTGAAACACGCGGCCGATGCGGGCGACCGGTTGGGCGCCCTCACCGCGCTGCTGGACTATTACCGGGCGAAATACCCGCTGGAAGAACCTCACGGAGGAGGCAATCATACAGAGGCGGACAAGATCTGCCGCCGCATCTTCCAATGGGGGCCGTACGAAGAGGCGCAGTACGGCGAGGATATGGACTGGGAGTGGGACCCGCCCGGGGATATCGAATGGGTATGCGTCCTCTATCGTTTCTATTGGGCCGCGCCGCTCGTCAACGCCTATGCGGCTACGCGCGATGAAAAGTACGCGCGGGCATTCGTCGAGCTGGCGACCGACTGGATATCGAGACATCCGCTCGAAAAACACACCAGAACCCATCCCGTTTACAAATTCTGGAAGGGATTCGCCTGGCTGGATCTGCAGACGGGCATCCGGGCGACGAATATCTGCGCGGCGTTTCGCGGCCTGGTGCAGGCCGAGGCGTTCACGCCGGAGTTTCTGGGCGTGCTGCTCGCGAGCCTGTACGACCACCAGACGAAGACAAAGCTGATTCCGATGGGCCTCATCCACAACAAGGCCGTGTTCGAGCAGCGCGGATTCATCAACGTCGCGTACACGTTCAGCGAGTTCCGGGAGTCTCGCGAGTGGATGGCGCTGGGGCTGGCGCGCGTCGAAGAAAACATCCTGGGGCAGACAACGGGGGACGGGGTGCAGAGAGAGTGGTCCTTCGGCTATCACCAGGGCGTTTTGAGGGACGCCGTGGAAATCTTCGGTCGCCTGGACGCGTTCGACATCGAGATCCCGGAGGCGTTCCTGGAGCGTGTCCGAAAGATGTACGACTACATCTTCTGGATCGCAACGCCGGACCTGGGTCCGCCCATGTTCGGGGACGGCTCGCGTCCGTTGATAACCACGGACGTCCGGACAGAGTGGCCGCTCTACGACGAACTGGTGAAGGCGACCGAATTGCTGGGCGATCCCAAATACGCGGCCCGTGCGAACCTGCACCGCGAAGCCCTGCCGGACCGAAAGAGCCACGCGTTCACGGAGGCCGGATTCTACGTGATGCGCAACGCCTGGGGACCCGACCAGATCTACGCGGCCCTGCACTGTTCTCCGTCCGCGATTTCGAGTCACGATCAGCCCGATAACGGAACTTTCGAATTGTACGCGTACGGCCGCTGGCTGATGCCCGACACGGGCTTCTATACCTATGGACGGGACGGGGAGGCGCGCGCCTGGCACCGGCGGACCTCGGTGCATCAGACCCTGACCCTGGATGGCGGGGATATCGCCGACGACGCGCGCCACCTGATGTGGGTCTCCGAAGGGTCCGGCTCAGACGTCCTGGCGGTGGAGAACGGGTCGTATCCCGGACTGACGCACCGTCGCTCGGTCTGGTTCGTGGACAGGTGTTTCTTCGTGTTGCTGGACGAGGCGATCGGTGGCGCGTCCGGTCAGCTGGATCTTCACTTTCAGTTCGCGCCGGGAGACGTCACGTTCGACAATGGGAGAAGCCGGGCGTTCACGGGATTTGACGACGCCAACGTTCTGGTGCAGGCCGCAGAGGGAGCTCCGGCGACCGTGGTCGAAGAGACTGGCTGGTTCGCCTGGGAGTACGGGTACCGCACGTCGCGCAAGGCGTTCCGGTTCGCGCTGGACAACCAGGCGCCCGCGGTTTTCGCGACGATGGTCGTTCCCTACCGCGGCACGGAGCCGCCGGCGGTTTCGGCCGAATTGCCCGCGGGCGTACGGGCTGGTGACGATCGCGTGGAAATGACGGTCACCGTGTCGGGAAAGACATGGCGGGTGGGAAGAGACCTGGCTTCCGGCGAGGGGTGGGCGCGTTGACCGGCGGATTTCAGACGTTCGGGCCGCCGCATCTGGTTGCGATGGCGTTGACGGTGGCACTGCCGGCGCTGCTTTCGCTGATCGCGAAACGGACAGACCCACGGACGGCCGCCACCATCGGCTTTGTGCTGGCAGTCCTCCTCCTTGGCAACGAATTGATCCACTGGGGCTTCCGGATCACCGGCTATGGTCTCGATATCTTCCTTCGATATTTCCTGCCTCTCCATCTGTGCGGTATCGCGATCTTTCTGACGTCGATCACCCTGTTGTTTCGCAACCAGAAGGTGTACGAAATCGCCTACTTCTGGGGCCTGGTCGGGTCGGCGAACGCGGTGATCACGCCGGGCAACCTGGCGGTTGACTATCCACAGTACCGGTTCTTCCAGTATTTCATCTCGCATTCGGGCATTGTTGCGGGGGTCCTGTTCGCCACGTGGGGCCTGAACATGCGGCCGACGCTGAACGGGCTCTTCAGAGCGTTTGTCGGGCTTCACGTGTTGGCGGCGGTGGTCGCGGTTGTCAATTACCTATGCGTTTCGAATTACATGTACCTTTCCGAACCCCCATGGGGCACGGTATCGCCCTTCTTCTTCCTTCCTTGGCCCTGGTACCTCGTTGTGCTCGACGTCGTCGGACTGGCCATGTTTTCCCTTGTCTATGCTCCTTTTCCTATCGCCAGGTCGTGGGATTCCCGTAGACGACGCTGACCCGGGAGGTCGACCGGCCTTACGGCAAGCACGTCCGCCATCCTCTTCCAGGATAGATACATCCCGCTATCCGGTCCCGTGTGCCCGCAACGTCCCGGCAATCGCCGCGTGTCCCCGCTTCTCCGCCCACGCGAAAGGCCGCGCCCAGGGATGCTCGCGGGGCAGGCCGGCGTCCGCGCCGCGCGCGAGGAGAAACTCGACCATTGGCGCATGGCCCGCCCGGCACGCCAGGCCGAGGGGCGTCGCGCAGTATTCCGGTTCTATTGCGTTGATTTTCGCGCCGTAGTCGAGCAGAAGGCCGGCTCTTTGAACGTCGCCCTCGTGCGCGATCATATGGAGAGACGAGATCCCCTGCCAGTTCCTGTGGTTGGGATCTGCCCCTTTATCGAGGAAGAATTTCGCGGTTTCGTAGACCCGGAAGAACCCTCCGTGATTCTCGTCGGTTACGGCGGCGCCGTGTTTCAGCAGAAGTTTCACCATCTTCAGCCTGCCGCGCCGAGCGGGATTTCCCAGCGGCGCGTTCGCGATCTCTTCAGGTTTTCGCGTGAGAATTTCGTCCACCGCTGCTAGGTCGTTGGCGTTTACCGCCCCGCGGATGGGCGGGATGATATCCGTCCTGCCCCCGTGTGATTTCATCAATTCATAGAGCTCCGGGTGCTTTCTTGCATGAACGAATGCCGTACCCGTCGAGTCCACGTTGCCGTTCGGGTCGGCGCCGTGTTGCAGGAGCAGTTCGGCGGTGGCGATATGGCCGTGAAATACGGCCTCCAGCAGGGCTTTGCCGCGGGGCGCATCCGGTTCCGGCGCGTTCGGATCGGCGCCTCTTTCAAGCAGAAGCTCCACGATATCGTGGTGGCCCCGGCCGGCTGCGATGGATATGGGCGGCCGGTCGCACGTGTCGCGAAAATTGGCAAGGGAGGGATCCGCGTCCAGAAACTCCCGGACGCGCCGGGTGTCGCCGAACGCGGCGGCCACCAGAATATTGTAGTCCGCGCCCCGGCCGACCAGATAACCCGCCAGCGCCGCTTTTTTCCGTATCAGAATCCTGTCCCGCCATCCGGCGTAGAGCGCCACGTGGATTGGCTTCCGGCCTACGCTGAAACCCGTGCCGGCCTGGGCTTGAATTTCTGCGCCGTTGTCCAGGAGCAGTCGTGTTGCGTGGAAGTCGCCAATTTCAACCGCCTCGTGGAGGGCGGTGGTCCCGTTCGCGTTGCTCATTTTGACACGTTCGGGCGAACTCCGGACGATGCGCGCCGTTTTCTCGTAGTCGCGCGCGCGAACGGCATCGATGAGTTCGTTCGCGAGGGGCTCGGTCTCCCGGGTGTAACCCCCGCTCTTTCTGCTGATGGCCTCTTCGAGGATGCTGACGACTTCACCATGTTCCCGGTCCGCCGCCAGGTCGACCAGCGAATCGTGGAAGATCCGGGTCCGATAGAACGGGCTCGCGCCCTTATCCAGAAGGAAACGCACGACGTCCGCGTGTCCCTCTCGAACCGCGAACTTGATGGGCTGCGTGTAGTAGTGGACGCAGTGGACCAGGTCGGGGTTGCGCTCGACAAGCTTTCGAATCGAATTCAGTTCGCCCCGTATCGTCGCCATGAACATCGCCCACACCTCCGCGCCCGTGCCCTTCTTTCGCACGTCGTCGGCTGAAGCTTCCAGTTCCCGGGGCTTGTTCATTCGCGAAATGACCCATTCGGCATGGGCGCCATCCGGTTTAACGACGTTGTTCTTCATTTCATGAATCCTCCTGCGGGTTCAATTCATCCGGCGTTCCGTTATTCTGTCTCCACGGTTCTCAGTTCCGGAACCAGCGCGCCGTCCGGGGATCGGGTGATGAAGCCCATGGACACCGGAAGCCTGAAACGTCGGGGCCCGATGCTGCCGGGATTCAGGCAGCAGGTCGATCCGGACATGCTGATTTTAGGGACGTGAGAATGGCCGCACACCACCAGATCGAAACCCGCGACTTCCGCTTCTTGGAGAATGTGCGTCACGAGAATCCGGCGCATGCCGGCGGACAGCACGAGGTTTTCGGGCAGGTCGCTGCAAGGGGGCGCCAGGTCGACGTTGCCGCGCACCGCGTGCACCGGCGCGATTCGTTCCAATTGCTCCAGGACGGAAATCTTCCCCACGTCGCCGGCGTGGACGATCGCGTGGACGCCCTTGAGGAGTTCCAGCACTTCCGGTCTCATAAGTCCGTGGGAGTCGGCAACGACCCCCAGGCGATCGCCGGGCCGAAGCCGTGGATCGCCCGCGTGAGCCGGGCGCGATTGGGATTTCCCCGGGGGCGACGAAGGTGTATTTTGCATCAAAGGGTCGACCGCGTCAGGTTACAAACTTTCCGAAGTTCTTGAAACAGGATCGTTTCCGCTGTCTTCGAAAACTATGGGGCGTCCCGTCCGCTGTCCAGTTGAATCTGGACGCATACCGGACGACTGCCCGGCTCATGTGACTTCGATACAGGAGAGATAGGATACAATGCCCGAAAACGCGCTCATGCAGCCGGCGCTGGAGGTTTTCGCCCGCGGCTTCAGCTTTACGAGGAGCTTTACGCATCCATATCCCGCGAGCCGGGAGGGTCCCGTCTGGGTGGTGAGGGATGCGCCCAGAAAACGAGGGACGTATCGCAGGGAGGAGTGGATCGCCCATGGCGTGGATGCCGGCGAGATCGACAGGGTGGCAAAGGAGAACACTCGCGGCCGGTTCGGCATCAGCGCGATCTGCGCCGAGGGTGAATCCGACGCAGGGATGCGGGCGGACTTCAAAGCGCTCAACTACCGTCTGAATTCAACCGAACCGGTTATGGTGCATCGTCTGCGGCGCATACCCCGTGCCGTGGATCCACTGCCCATCGAGCGCGTTCTCACCGCCGAACTGGCGGACAGATTGAACCGTACCACCCGTGTCCGGCAGATTCTGCCGGAACATCTTTCCCCAGGCGCACCGCTCAGGCAATACGTCGCGCTCGAAGACAATGAGCCCGTGGGCTGGGTCCAGAGCATCGTCGTGGATTCCGCAACGTGGTGTTCGAACATGCACGTGGCCCCAGCGGCCCGGCGCAGGGGGATCGGCCGGGCATTGATGTGCAGAATGCTTCGCGACGACCGGTCGAACGGTTCGCAGCTGGCCGTTCTGACCGCGACCCACACGGGCGCATTGCTGTACGCGTCGATCGGCTACGAACAGATCGGGACCCTGCTGTTCTACACGCCGAAGAAGCGATAAACAGCCAGTCTCCAGACAGAAAGGGAACGGATGACAAGGAAGCAGAAAATCGCGCAATTGCTGGACGAGGCATGGAAGACGAGGGGAGACGCGGATTACGAACGCGGCAGGCGGCTCGTGGACGAAGCGGCGGGGCTCTGCCGCGAAGGCGACTACGAATCTCTGGGCAGGGTCGCGCACGTGTACGGGCAATTCGAGAGGGACCAGGGGAACCGGGAGGGCGCCCTCCACTTCTACCAGGAGGGATACAACCACTACGTGGCAGGGAACCATGCCGAAAAGATGGCGCATTCGCTTCGTCACGTCGCGGACGTCCGCAGGGATCTCGGCGACGCGGCCGTTGCGGAACGGGATTTCCGGCTGGCAATACAGATGTACCGCGATCTCGACCCCACACCGGCGCACTCCCTCGCGAATGCGCTCCGTGGTTTCGCCATGCTTCTTGAACGCATTGGCAAGAACGAGGAAGCGCTGCGCGCCTTCGAGGAAGCCCACCGGCGATACGTGCAGGTCGGCAACGCGCCGGGCATCGCAGAGATGGGGCGTAAAGTGAAGCAGTTTCGGGAATAGAGAATCACCACCGCGTTCACGGCGCCAAATTACGCATCTTCATTTCCGAATACCTCGCTGGCCGTGTAGGGGCGTCCCTTGTTGGCCTGCCTACAGCGCAGTACGCTACGCAGGCAGGCGCCCTTCTTTGCTCAGCCACGTCATCTCCCGTTGCCGCTCCGCATCCGCGTCAAATGACCGTCTGCTTCCACGCGCCCTTCCGATATCGAGTCCAGGCCAGGATTCCCTGTGCGACCCCGCCGATGAACCAGGCGATCCAGATACCTGCGGCATCCATATCCACCAGAAACGCCAGGACGTAAGAGAGCGGCAGCATCACCATCCACTGCGCCACAATCGTATAGTAGAGCAGGGGCTTGGTCTCACCGCCGCCGGCCAGGACGCCCCCGGCGACGATGGACAGCGCGGAGAAGACCTGTGCGACCGTAAAATACAGGAGCATCACGGTTCCCATGTCGATCACCGCCGCGGAATCCGTGAACAGGTCGACGATCTCCCGGGCGAAGACGCAGATGAGGACGGCGCAGACGGTGATGAACGTCATGCACAGCCGGATCGTGTTTGATGCGAAGCGCTCGGCTTCGCGGATCTGACTCGCGCCCAATCGTTGCCCGACCAGCGCGGTGCCCGCCACGGAAAACGCCAGGGCCGGCATGATGCCGATCATTCGCATCTGCAGGCCGATGGTGAGCGCGGCCGTTGCAGCGGTGGGCCGGCTCGTCCATCCCACGACGCGATAGATCAGAATCCGCGCGCCGTTGCGGAAGAAGCCCTGAACCCCCGTCGGCACGCCAATGCGCATCATCCGACCGATGATGTCCCGGTTGAACGGCAGCCGCCAGTTCCAACGCATATGGACCCGCGCCCGTCCGGACGTGAGCAGGTACACGCCGATGGCGCAGCCGACGGCCCGACAGACGACACTGCCGAGCGCCGCGCCTGTCACGCCCAGTTGCGGCAGTCCCCACGCCCCGAAGATCAGACCGTAGGAGAGCGGAATCTTCAGACAGATGATGAGACACGAGATCTTCAACGGCGTCCGGGTATCCCCCGCGCCGCCGAAGATTCCGGCGATGATGAAGTTGGGCATCATGAAGACGATGCCGGCGAAGTAGACGCGCATGAACGGCACGGCGTGGGCGAGCACGTCCTCCTGCGCGCCCAGCAGCACCAGGGCCGGCCGGGCGATTGCGCTCCCGGCGAGAGCCAGCCCCCCCGAAAGCAGGACGCCCATGAGGATAGCCTGCTGTGCCGTATGGCTGAGGTCGGCGTGCCTGCCCGCGCCGTAGAATTGCGCGACCAGGGTGCGGGACCCGGTGCTGACCGATATCGCCATGACCATGATCACGAACAGGATCTGCCGACTCAGCCCCACCGCTGATATCGCGGCCGGACCCAGTTGCCCTACCATGGAAATGTCGACGAGCCCCTCCATGGCGTCCAGCATCGACGCCGCCACCACCGGCCACGCGATCGCCCAGACCTGCGGGAGCACCGGCGCCGGGTCGGGTGGGTCGGTATCGGGATGGGAGGGTGATTGCGGGCGGGACATAGGTGGGTTGGGGACGTCGCCTATTCGATAGCCTTCTCTACGGGCTGTACGTGAATCGTGATATCCGGCCAGTGTTTTTCCAGAATTTCGACAATGTGGTCCTTCGGCCCGAAAAGCATCAAAACCATATTCTCCGCGACGAAGTATTTCTCGATGAATGACCGTACCTCTGCATTCGTGACGGATCTAATTCCACCTTCCCGTCTTGGAAAGTTGTAGATTGCCCGGTCGACCGCACTGTTCAGTTTGCGCCGCGGAGTATACTCGCCATGTATATGGGCTTCGATGGCGTCCTGGTTTTCGCGCAACTGCGCTATAGAGGTCCAGAAGTCAGGTCTGTCGGCAAGCCCGACGATCATCTCCTGCACGCTTGTCAACAGTTTCTCGCTGTTTTCGAGCCGCGGATCAGCGGAAATCTCCAGAACCCTGACGTCGTCTTCGTTTCGAAAGGAGCAGGAAGTCCCGTAAACAAGCCCCAACTTTTCTCGCAGATATTCATAGAGCAAGCCCCGGTTGGTGCCGCGCCCAAGCGTCCAGGACACCATATTGGGAACATAATTGTCCTCGCCGACGGTTCCAATTGGGATGAGCCAGTAACAGTAGACGTTTTTCAGATGAGAGTAACGCTCGAAGACAAATGCGGAGTGTCGCGGAATACGGTCGTTTTTCGGCGTTGGCGGTGACCGGAAGAAACCCCCTCGCTGGCGGTTTTCCGTGATCGGTAGGAGCGCTTTCTCGATTGCCGTGGAATCAAGGTCGGAAATTGCCTTGAAGAACACCACTTCCGCGTTTAGAAATCTCTCACAGTTCCGCCTGACTTCCTCTTCCGTGATTCGCTTCACGGCTTCCCGTGAGTACCATCTATCCACCCCAACCGACCGGGCAAGCGCGTAGTTTCTCAGAAGACCGTGGTCTCCTCTATCGGCGGCATTCTCGTAAGTCTCTTGCAACTTTCGCTTTGCCGCGTCCAGGTCCAGATCAGCAGCGCTCATCCGACGCATCAGGTCCTTCACGATAATTACCGATCTGGAGAAATTCGTCGACAGTGCGGATATGGAAATCACCTGGTATCCAAAGTACGTATCGACGTCGAACTCCGTGCCTAAGGCATCCAGTTTAGCAGTATACCCGTGCTTTTTCGAATAGTCATTCAACAGTCTGGCGGACGTAACCGCAAGACCGGCCCTTGACGTATCGTCCCGGATGCTTCCGGCGCCAAGAAAGACGATGTCCAACATCGTCAGCGGCGCCCGGCTATCGTGCTGATAGAATACCCGGTGATTGGGAATCTCCGCAGAAGCCGGCAGCGCGAAAAGAACACAGAATACCGCGATCCTAAGAGTCGAATTTGCGTGTGGCGTCATCCTTGACAGTCTCACGGGTAGATATCTGGATACACTTTCTGACAATCCAGACGAAGACAAATAAGATCCCACCAAGAACAGCAATGATGAAAACAACTGCAACGATCTGAGCCCACAGCGGGTGTTTCTTTTTTATTGTCCACGAGAGCGTGATGGAGTTTTCTCTAATCAGGTGTTCACTAATGATCCGTTGAATGTCGTCGTCGTTGACCCGCTGGATCTGACGGATCAACCTCGGATATAGGAGTGGGTCGCTGCCCCGGACAAAAGCCGCGGCGAATCTCCACGCCATAGCAGACCGGTCATAAAGCCGCGAATACTGTTTGCGCAGTTGAATATTCCTGCCTGCCGCGAGCTCACTTTCGGTGATGCCTTGCGTCCTTATCTCATCTAATCTTGAACGTATGGCGTTCTCTACGGTGTTTATGGATCGGACCGGAACCATCTCGGCATTACATCCCATGAGACCGAATCCCTTATGGCTACTTGCCCACACGCGAAACGAACTCACGACTTGAGAATCCAATAGAGAGGAACGGAGCGAGTTTGAAGGTCTCGCCAGGATGGATGTGAGAACACAGAAACTCGCGTAGTCCGGATGGCCAAGGGCCGGTATGCGCCAGGCTTTCTTGAACCGGGACTTGCTCAGTCTTTCGTGTTTCACTTGAAATCTCTCGCCAAGCGCATCGGGATCTGGAAACACGGGTAGAGGCGACCTATCTTCCTGTCGCCTGTCCCCGCCAGGGAATGCATCGGCCAATTTCGTGACGACGTTGTCCAGTTCTACATCTCCGATGACGACAACCAGTCGCTTCTTGCGGCGCAGAACGTTGTGGAAGAGTTGTTTTAGATCCCCGGGTTCGGTTCTTTTAATCAACGCGGCGGTGCCCAACCCATCGAAGTTCTCCCGTCCGTAGACCAACCCCCAGAACTGCTTGGAAAATCTCCGCGTCGAACGGGTGCTGCTTCCACTGAGTTCCGTCAATACAACCTGTTTTTCGTTTGCTATAAATTCTGCGTCAAACAACGTACGGTAGAATCTGTCACGGTCGATCTCGACTGCGAGAGCCAATTTATCGTTGGGAAATCTCATCGTGAAATACGTCATGTCTGCGCCAGTCCGGGCGTTTGAATTCCCGCCGTTCTTGCCCATCAACTCCGCCTGCGCACCCGGCGGGTAGCCACCCATACCCCCGATAACATGCTCGAGAAAGTGCAGCTTTCCCAGTTCGCCTTCCGGTTCATCGGCGTAACCCATGGCATAGAACGTCTGGTATTCGAACGTAGGCATGGTACGATCAACTACAATCACCGCGTCGAGAGTGGCGTTGATCGTATAATGATGTGCGACGAGGGCATCTGACAGCGCTTCCGACCCGACGAGCCGGTACGCGAGGCACGGGTCCGTGCATATGCCGATGCCGATTGCTGATAGGATGAATATTCTTGCTGACTGTCGCGTTAGACGAGATCGTGGGAGGGACATGGATCGGTTGCCGTCAGCATCGGGATGGATCTCAGGTGGGATTTAAGTTACAAGCAAAGCTTGAGAATGATCGCGGCCATCGAGTGGAATACCCAGGCGTTGCGTCCGGCGAATCTCACGCTAAGGGTATTTGGATGCGCGCGTTCATTTCGGCAAGTTCACCATTCCCTTCCAACGTCAAGTTGCTCGCAGCCGTGACTCCCATCACGTTCCAGTTGCGCCGCGCAGAAGCAAATCGAATGGAATTCTCGGTCCTACATACGTATGCACTTCCATACCCTTATATGTTTCCTTTTGAACGACTCCCGGTTGTGGTCTAACAGGCTGTTTGTCGAATCGTCGATGGTATTTTTCGCCGATTATGAAATTAAGAACGTTCATGCCCGTACGCTTTAATTCGTGGCCAGTGTGTATCTCGTAAATTGCACAAAGATACCTGTAAATCGGCAGTGACCACCGAAGTTGCTCCTCGGGCTCTCCGTCGCCGCGTATCGTCTTTTTCAAATCGATGAATATCGCAAAACACGAACTTTCGTCCTCACGGACCAACAGGTAATCGCATCTCTTCGTCCATTCACCGTCCTTTACGCCCGAAAACTTACCGATTCTTTCTATATGAATCCCCACGATGCATGTCGGGGTGTTGGCTACTTCGACTTTCATTATTCCCTCTTCTTGAAGAATCATGCTCCCATCGTGTCTTCTCGAAACCAGAATCTTGGAATCGAGGATTCTCTTCAGAAAAGCAGCAAACCCCACTTCAACCCTCCGAGTCATCCGAAAGTCGAGATGCCAGTTCGTTTGCGACCTTGTTTATCTCGTCGATGGTTTGATCGAAAACCGGCATATCGATGCCGAGTTCATCAACGTCACACCTCGTTAACCCATTGTTCTCAGCGACGTATGCACGAATTGATTCCGGTTCCAGCGCATCGTCCGATTGATACTTTAGTTTTTTCACAAGCGATTCTTTTTCGGCGAATGTGCTGTTCAGCATGACGAGGTTGTTGATCTCCTTGATTAGGTAGTCGCTGTGGGTCGTGATGAGCACTTTCAACCCAGTGCGTACGAATCGCGCCAACAATCGCGCCAATAGAATCTGGTTCGCCGTGTCGAGATGGCTTTCCGGCTCGTCAATGACAAGAAGGTGGCCGTTGCTTGCAACATGACGCAGGAAAAAGTAGAAATCCGATAAACCGCGGGCGGATGACGAGGCGGCGTGCAGCGGTATGTTGAAGCTGCGGCCCTTTCCCCTAGCCTTGGATATAAACCGTATATCGTCTCCTGACGCACGGTAATAGCCGCCCATCATGTCCTTGATACCGTCATGTAGCTTGTGGGCTTGAAGTTCGCTGTCTTTTGCTCGTAGGTCCGGAATACTTCGAGTGTAGTCAATATTGTGTTTTATCGGAAGTGCGTACCGGCTGGTGGCGCCGTCAATGAACATAAATTTGGAACTTCGCCCCCCACGCCTTGTCGTCGCTCA
>CAXXXF010000009.1:0-45970 GCA_963667175.2 Candidatus Latescibacterota bacterium
ATCAGTGACGTCAGATCGAGGCCCCGCCCCAGATCCGCAGCAAGGTCGGACACTGCCGAAAGCCGGTCGAAAGGCGGTCGACGCGCCGGCGAACCCACGGGTTCAGATTGATCTTTCGGCCGGGCCAACCTGGCAAGGAGACTCGACGCCTGGCGAACATAGTGGGGTGTCTGCAGGACCGCCGCTTTGCGCGCTGCCGACTCGAGTCGCAACCGCGCCATATCCGGTTTGCCGTGCTCAAGATAATACCGGCCGGCCGCCAGCAGCGAGCGGCACCATTCGAATCGCCGGCTTGACCGGTCGCCCTCGACGGACCGCTCGAACGCCTCTTCGGCCTCAGCATGTCGACTCGCGGCCGCCATCGCGACCCCGATCCCGCGCCAGGTCACCGTAGGAGTTTCGCCGGCCATCCGGGTGCCCGCGCGGGCGCTTGCCGCCCATCTCACCGCCTCGTCGGAGCTCCCCAGGGCCGAGCAGGCCTCGGCCATCAGGCCGAACGCCCAGTAGAGCTGATGCGCGTCCTTAAAGTGAGACAGAATCTCAACGGCCATTCTTCCATATACGGATGCGGTCTTCGCGTCGTTCTTCTCCAGTGCGATCGAACCAAGGTAAAACTGGCTCACACCTTCCGCCACGGTTCGTCTCCACTCGCGGTCTGCCCTCCAACTGTGCGCGGAAGAACTCTTCAGCACGTTTGAAATTTCCGGTCTGAAAAGCGGCCGTGCCGGTTAGATGCATATCGCCAACGGGACTGGCCCGGCCAACCGCTTTGTCCGACCGTTTCAGAGCAGATTGGAACCCGATATGAGCATCTCCAAGACGATCGTCCAGATGGGCGATGCAAGCCCTGAAATAGCTGGCTTTCGACCTGCTCGCCGCGTCATCGGCCCTCTCGAAATATTCGAAAATGCGCCTCAGTTGCACCCTGGCTTCCTCCCGCCGTTCCATCCGCACGTAAAGGTCTGCCAGCCACCCCCTCCCATCCATTTCTTTCTCTGGAAGCCCGAGCTTTCGGTAGATTGCAATCGCATCCAGAAACGCCCGTTCGGCCGCGTCGAACAACCGGGAACGGGCGTTGAGAATACCGAACTGGCACAGAACCATCGCCTTCTCATCGGGAGTGTCGTCTGTAATCAGCGACCACGCATCCTGTGCCTTCTCCCTGGCCTCCTCGACGTAGCCCCGTGAAGACAGCGCGTTGGAATAATCGCACAGAAACCCTATCGCGGATCTGACGCTGTCGGCAGGCACAGCATCCGCGTCATCAATCCTAAACCGCGGTTTTGATACGCCTTCGAACATAATGTACGCGTGGTCGACGGATGAGTCAGCCACCTGGCTCTATAGCGTTTCACGCAAGAAGCCAGGACGTTGTCTACAATCGGATCATTACAACTCAACAAAAAACAAGCCGAATCGTGAGTTTTCCGTTCCTTCCTACGGTTGCAGACCGAGTGTTTCACCCGGAATCCTTCCGCCCCGTCAACAGCTCCAGCGGATGGATGACGTTGATGCCCGTGCCCTCGCGCAGGTGGATGGCGCAAACGCTGCTTTCGGTGACGATGGTGTCCACCTTCGCTTCCTGAAACGCCTGAAACAGCGGTTCTCCCACGGCCTGCGAAAGCTCGTATCCGAGCATTCCCTTCTTCATCCCGAACGTTCCCGCCATGCCGCAGCAGGTGCCCGTCTCGATCAGCTCAACCTCGGCGCCGCGCCGCCTCAGATAGTCCATGGCCTGGCGGCCCGCATCCAGGGGCCGCTGGTGGCAGGAGACGTGGAATCCGAACCGGCGGCCCCTGAAGTCAGCCGAAGGGGCCCCGCCTCCGGCGCGCGACTCGAGCATTTCGAGATACGCGAACAGCTCGTGCGTCCGTTCCGACACGGCCTTCGCATCCGCAAGACCGTATAACAGCTTGGGATAGGATATCTTCAGACAGTACGCGGCCGTCGGCTCCGTGGCGACGATATCGTAGCCCGACTCGACGTAGGGCGCCATGAGGCGCACGTTCTCCTCGGCCAGCTTCTTTGCCCGCTTGAGGTCTCCATAGCCGATGTACGGGTAGCCGCTGCCGCGCTGCCTGGGCAGAACCACCTCGCATCCCAGCGCTTCCAGCGCCTCTACGGCCGCCCGGCCCAGTTCCGGCGCATTGTAATTCGCGAAGAGGTCGGCAAAGAATACCACCCGGCCCGCCGGTTCCGCCACCCGAGGCGCCGCGCCCCGCATCCTGAACCATTTCGCCAGCGTCTGACGCCTGAACGGGGGCAACGCCCGCCTCCGGTCGATGCCCGTGAACGCCTCCATCGCCCACCGGAACACGCGGTTCCTCATCATCCAGTTGGAGACGGGCGCCGTGGCACAGCCGAACTTCGCCATCCCTTCCGCGGCCATCAGAATCCGGTTGACCCGGGGGTGACCGTTCTCCTCGCCGTCGCGGTCCTTCACGCCGGCAATCATCATGGGAATATCGATTTCGGCCGGACAGATCTCCTTGCAGAGCCCGCAGGAGATACAAAGCGGCGCGAACTCGGCGGCCTTGTCCAGTCCGTGGACCTCCGACGTCCAGGGGATCCCGATCGGTCCCGGATAGATATGGCCGAATGTGTGCCCGCCGACCACTCCGTAGGTGGGACAAATATTCATGCAGGCGCCCGCAGCGGATGCAATTCAGCGCGTCCTTGAACAGGGGATCCTCACGCATCCGGCTGCGTCCGTTGTCCAGGATGATGATATGCGACTCCCGCGGTCCACGTCCGTCCCCCGTTCCCAGAGGAGACCGCCCCCCCATCATTGTCACGTACGTCGTCAGATGCTGCCCCACGGCGCTGATGGGATGCGCGAGCATCATCTGCAGCGCATCCTCGACCGTATCCACGATCTTCTCACACCCCATGATGCAGATATGGACGTTGGGTATACTTGAAACCAGGCGCGCGTTGCCCTCATTGGTCTCGATGACGATCGCACCGGTCTCCGCGACCCCCACGTTGGCCCCAGTCATCCCGATATCCGCGTTCAGAAAAATCGGCCGCAGGTACTTGCGCACGATTCGCATGATGGCGTCCACGTCATTCGGCACGTCCTTCTGCGTCACCTCCCGGAATATTTCCGCGACTTCCACCGCCGTTTTGTGTACGGCAGGGAAGACCAGGTGAAAGGGCTTTTCCTTCACTTTCTGGATGATCAGTTCACCCAGGTCCGTCTCGATCACGTCCACCCCCGCCTCTTCCAGAGGTTGATTCACCTCGATTTCCTCGCTCGTGAGAGACTTGGACTTGGCCACGGTCCTGGCCCCGCGCTTTTTCACGACGTCCAGAATGTACGCAATCGCGGCGGGGCCGTCGTTCGCCCTGAAAACCTCCGCGCCGCGCTGCCGCACCTTGCGTGAAAACCGTTCCAACAGTTCGTCCTGCTGCTCCAGACACCGGACCTTGACCGAACGAACCGCGTTCCGGAACCCCTCGCCCGCCGGCAGCGCGCCCACGGCCTTGTGCCGGCTGTCGCGGCCGCGCTTCATCGCGCGGTAAAGCGCCGTCCTGCTGGACCGCGCTTCGAGCGCACGGTCGATTTTTTCTTCCAGTCGCTGGTACCGACCCTTCAGCATCGTCCACTTCCTTTGCGCGAAAACCGTCTGGTTTGAATTCGAACCGCCAGGACGTATCCTATGCGTCCAGAATGACAGCGTGAGCCATCTCCGGGCCATGGACACCCAGCGTGAGCCGCATCTCGATATCGGCAGTGCGGCTCGGGCCCGATATGAACGTCACGGTGGCATTCTCCGGCTGATCTGTCATAAACTCACGAATCCGGGGTCCTGCGTCCATCAGCGTCTCCTCAATCTCCTCGGCCCGAACGACGCCCAGATGCGCCCTTGGCAGCGTGGAAACCAGCCGGGTCGCGTCGTCTGTCGCGAATTCGACGAGCGCGCCCGCGTCGGCCACGGCAAACTCCGCCCAGGACACCCCCACGTCCACGGCGTCGATCGCGCCCGGCAGCGTTGAACCGTCGTAGGGCGGCCTCGACAGCCCGACCCCCGCATCAGCGCACCGCGACGCCAGTTCCCGCATCAGTGCTTCCGGAAGCTCAGCCGCGGCCAGCCGGGTCCCCCCGCACTCGCGAACGACCGAGAGCACCGCCTCCGCCGCGGCCGCCAGGCTGTCGACTCTGTGTACGCGTCCCGAGAGCGTTTCGTACTTGGATACAAACCGTTCGATGACTTCGGCCGCCATCACTCCCCCCTTTCCATGACGTCCCGACACCATGAGTTTCGGGCGCAAACAAGGTAAGCGCAAAACGGTCCCGGGTCAACCGTCACCCGGACGGACCGCGCTTCCGAACCGGTCCGTTTTCGATTGTCGCGGTTGCGCGGGCAACGTATATTCGTCGCTCCGGAATCGAGGCCGGTTCGGCGTCTCGTCAGACCGGATTCTTGCCGATTGTCACCGGCGATGCGGTCGTGCGTTCCCTGCGGTTGCCGGGAGATCCGGGCCACCGCCGTTTCGGCCGGCGCGTCAACCCACGGAGCACTTCCAATGGTGAAGCCCATTCGCATTCTGCACATCGGCCTGGGGCCGCTCGGACAGATGCTGGGACCGTATTTGGCGGAAAAGGATAATCTGCAACTGGTCGGCGCCGTCGACGTCGATCCGAGAATGGCCGGCCGTGACCTGGGGACCCTGTACGGCCTGGAGCGGCCGCTGGACGTCGCCGTGGCGTCAGAACCGGACGCCGGGACGATGAACGTCGCGGACGTCGCCGTCGTCACCACCGTGTCCGAACTTTGCGCGCTGCTCCCCACGCTCGAACGAATCATGGAGGGCGGCCTGAACGTGGTCTCCACATGCGAGGAACTGGCGTATCCCTGGGTTGCGGAACCGGAACTCGCCCGTCGCATCGACGATGCTGCGAAGGCCAACCGCGTATCCGTACTGGGCACCGGTGTGAACCCGGGGTTCCTGATGGACTTTCTGCCGACCGCGGCCACCGCCGTCTGCCGGAACGTGGAGTCCATCCGGGTCGAACGCATCCAGGACGCTTCGCAGCGGCGTTTGCCCTTCCGCGAGAAAATCGGCGCAGGACTCTCCGTCGACGCCTTCGAGAAACGCGTCCGCGGACGCAAGATCCGCCACGTGGGACTGACGCAGTCCATGCATATGGTCGCGTCCGGACTCGGCTGGCGGCTGGAGAGGACCGAGGATATCGTGGAACCGGTGATCGCGCGAACGGAGGCGCGCGGGAAGGACTGGTCCGTTCCGGCCGGACGGGTCACGGGCGTGAACCAGACGGGCAGGGGTTACATGGACAACCGGGAGGTGCTCACGCTCGTTTTTCGCGCAGCCGTGGGCGAACCGCGCCCCAGAGACCGCATCCGCGTCTTGGGCACTCCGGAAATCGATCTCGCCGTTGCCGGCGGCATCAATGGAGACGTCGCCACCTGTTCCATCGTCGCCAATGCGATTCCGGTTGTCCACCGTGCGCCGCCCGGCCTGCGTACCATGGTCGACGTCCCCCCCATATCGGCATTCTAACAGTCCGTTGAAAAAGTCGCTCTGCAGGCGAGGCCGAGTCATTGTGGCCGAAGACAAGACGCGCGACCGACGCGAATCCCTGGATTCGGGGAGGGAGCGCCTGCCTGCCGCAGGCAGGCAACGCCGTATTTCGGCCATAAGGGCCGGTCGCCTGTCTGCGTGCGAACGCACACGCAGGCAGCCCGGATGGACTTTTTCAAAGGGCTGCTAACCCCATGCCGGGCGTCCTCCTTCCCGCATGGGCCGATACGCCGCCTGACTCAACCCTCGACCTCAAGCCCTCCGCGACCTCCCGGCGTACTCCAGAATCCGCATTGCTGTTGCAAAATATACACGTCTGTGTTATTCTTTCACAGGGCCAGGCGATGCGCCGGACCAGGATCCGGGCGCAAACGCCTGTTTTGCATCCGATTCGAGATAAACGCAAGGCGGTTATCCTGGTACGGTTTTTGCGGAATTTGATTAACCTCCTTGAACGAGGTCGGGCGGATTCCCGCGGAGGTTAGCGCCATGTCTCCAAGATATCTCACGATTCGGCCGAATTCCGGCAACCGGTCTACGCGACCGGACACTGGCGCGATTTGCTGCCGGATTGTCCTGCTTGCCCTCCTCTTCGCATGTGCGGACGCCTCGCTGTTGTACGCGCAGGATGGCACCGGATACGTGGTGGAACGCATCGAGGTTCGCGGCAATCGCAAGACAAAAGCCGATATCATCCTTCGTTCCCTTCCAATTCACACCGGTGACCGGCTCACACCAGGCAGACTGGATGCCAGCCGCGAATCGCTCTACCGCACGCGCCTCTTCCGGACGGTGCACGTCGCGCCAAAGCCCGGCACCCAACAGGGCAAGGCCGTGCTGGTGGTCTACGTCGACGAAAAGCGGTTCGGCGACGCCGGCATCAGCTTCGAATACACCGAACTGGACGGATTCGGGCTTGCGGCCGACGCCTACCATGTCAACCTCGGCGGCGAGGGCAAGACCGTGGGCGTCGAGTATTCGCACGGTGAGCGACTGCAGCGCTTTGGCTTCAGCTATGCCGACCCCTGGCTGACCAGCGGGTGCGTCTCCTTTCATGCGAAAGCCCACTTTTCGCGGGCCGATCGGGACATGTACCGCAGTTCCGATCCGTTGAAACGCGGCCTGTACGACGTGGACAGACTCGGCGGCGCCATTGGCATTGGCAAGCCCGTCCGCGAGAAATACCGTCTGGTCGCGCGTTACGCCTTCGACGAGATTCGCGTCAACGACTTCGACGAACCGGAAGTCTTCATTTCGGGACCGGACTTCACCCGGGAGATCAGCGCGGCTCTGGGACGCACGCCGATATCCACCTTCGGCATCAAACTCTACCGGCAGCCCCCCTCGAGATTCCGGGGCGGCACCCCGGGGTTCGATTTCAGTTTCCGAATGGATTTCGCACCCGGCGCCCTGGGAAACAACCCGAGCTACCTGCGGACCCGAGTGGAGGCCTACCGCCATTTCGCATCCCTTCCCGGCCAGATCCTGAGTATCGGGGGACGCGCGGGTCACATCTTCGGTACACCCCCGTTTTTTGACCGGTTCTATTTCGACGGTCAGAATCAGCTCCGGGGGTTCGAACGGCGCGCGATCGGCCCCGAGGGCGGCACGGAGTTTGTTTCGATAGAAGGCGTCTATGCGATCGCATCCCGGCCTATCGGCAGGATCTACTGTTTTACCGAGTGGGCCGCGATTCGCCGACCGGTCGGGAAGGGTCACGTCAGGGATTCGAACGGCACCTATGGTATCGGCGCATTGCTGTTTAACCGGATCGACATCAGCTACGGCTTGAAAAGGGGCACGCTCATCGTGAAATTCCACCGGTTCGGCGGAATCAACATGGGTCTGTAAGCCGGAGGGAACGGCGCCCGGTTACCCGCCCATACCGAACGAAACAGACCAAGCTCCCGAAATGCATACCTATCGAGGCAAAGCAGAGGCGTCCACGCGAATTGTCGGCATTTGCGCTTGCCTCGTTTTTTTTGTGGCGTTCCCCGTCGATTCCGGCGCCCGGGACGTCACCGTCGCGGCGCGGACGGTCTACGTGCGGGCGGACACGCTGAAACTGAATATCGAACTGGATTCTCTCTTTTCGCGTCGCGCACTGGATGCCATCGCGTCAGGCCTGATCACGTCGGTCGTCATGGAATTCCGGCTGGAATCGGACCGGCACTCGAAAGCGCTGGAACGCACGGTAGGGATGCGTCTGGACCACGACATCTGGGAGGGAAGGTATCGTGTGGTGCGCAACACCGGCCGGCTGGACACCCTGCAGACGGCCCATTTCGATACGGTCAAGACGTTCTGCTCGGTCCTCCAGGGCCTCTCGATCGGGCCGCTTCCCGACGGCCGCAATTTCAGGCTGCGCCTTCGCGTGGGCGTCACCCCCATTTCCGTAGAACAGGAGCAACGCTCACGCCGCTGGCTTAATGTCCTGCAGAGAGGAAGCCTGCTTGAGCTCTTCATCTCGCTGGACCGGCCCACGAAACGCACCCCGTGGATCGATGTCAGCCAATTCTCGCCGGAGGATCTGCAATGAGATCCCTACCCCTGCGCTGGCGCATCGTCATCGCGCTCATCGCCCTCACGCTGGGCACCACACTGGCACTGTCCCTGCTTGCCCAACATTTCCTGGAGTCAGGCCTGCGGCTGCAGGACAACATCAGCGCGAGCACCAGCCGGGCACTGAACGACGCGGTCGAACTGGCAAGGAGCCATTACGAGAGCCGCAAGACGGCTCTCGGCGACGCGGGGACCCGCCTTTTCCGGTCTCCGCTGCCGTCGGAAGCCGTCCGTACGCGAGACCTGCGGCCGGTCCGTGCCTTCCTGGACCGTCACGACCTGGGTGACACACGTCTGCGGCTCGCGGATGCGGATGAAGTCGCGTCGCTCAACCTGCGGGCGAACGCTTTCGGCCCGGCCGTGCGCAGGGCCGGCGAGCGCGACGCGTCGCTGGAACTGTACGTGCCCGCCGGAGAGATTGGACCGGCGGAAGCGGTCCTCGTCATCACAAGCCCGATGGTTGAGCTCAACAACGTCGAGCAGGCGGTCCAGGCCCATCAGTACCTGCGCATGATCGGAGGCGACCTCAGGGGCGAGTTCTTCTATTATTTCGCGCTGGCAACCGTCGCGCTTCTCGTGCCGGCCTGCCTCGTGGGCGTTCGAATCGGCTTCGGCGCCACCCGTCCTCTGCGCGAACTCGTCAAGGGCACCCGCGAACTGGCGCAGGACAACCTGGACTACCGTATTCCCCCGGGACGGGACGACGAAATCGGACTGCTGATCAGCTCCTTCAATCGGATGGCGGAGGACCTGACGCAGAACCGGCGGCAGCGCCTCGAGGCGGAAAAGGTCGCGGCCTGGCGCGAGATCGCCCGGCGCCTTGCCCACGAAATCAAGAATCCGCTGACACCGATTCAGCTGACGGTCCAGCAGATCCGCGACAAATACCCGGGCGAAGACCCCGCATACCGGAAGCTTGTCCAGGACTGTACCGAAATCGTCACGGAAGAGGTGGAGAGCCTGAGAAAACTGGTTCAGGAATTCGCCGACTTCGCTCGCATGCCTTCCCTGTCGCTCGGGAGGCACAGCCTGAACGGGGTGGTTGCCGATATCGTGCGGCTCTATCCTGAAGCCGGAATCGCCCTTGAACTCACACCGGAGATTCCCGATCTGGATCTGGACATCGAACAGATGCGCCGCGTGCTGATCAACCTGATCGAAAACGGTCTGGAAGCCGCCGGACAGCGGGGCCGGATCGTCATTCGGACCGAACGTCATCCGAACGCGGTCAAGCTCCTGGTGGCGGATTCGGGTCCAGGCGTGCCGGAACGGGATCGGGAGCGCATCTTCCAGCCGCACGTGTCTTCCAAACAAAGCGGCATGGGCATGGGACTGGCCGAAGTCCGCAGCACTGTCGAGAGCCACGGCGGCCAGATCGTCGCGGCGGGCGCGCCGGGAGGGGGCGCACAGTTTGAGGTTACCCTGCCCGTTCCTGAGGAACGGTCCAGACAGCCGGAGGAGAGGATATGACAGAACCAACCATACTGGTGGTGGACGACGAACGCAACATTCGTCGGACCCTGGAGATGATCCTGTCTGCGGAAGGATACCGGGTGGTCTGCGCGGCTTCGGGCCAGGAAGCCCTCGCCGTGATGAAGTCCGAATCGCCGCAGGTGGTCCTGCTGGATATCGTCCTGCCGGGATCGAACGGGATTGAAATCCTGAAAACCGCACGGCAGAGCGACCCCGACCTGGCCGTCATCATGATTTCCGGCCACGGAACCGTCCACGACGCCGTTGTGGCGACGAAGCTGGGCGCTTACGATTTTCTGGAAAAACCGCTGTCCCGTGAAAAGGTGCTGCTGACCCTCTCCCACGCACTTGAGAGTATCGAGCTGAGCGAAGAAAATCGCAATCTGCGCCGAAAGTTCGAAACGCGATTCGAGATGGTGGGCGAAAGCCAGGCCATCGCATCCGTTCGCGAACAGATCGCGAAGGTCGCCCCAACGAACGGCCGCGTCCTCATCCTGGGCGAGAGCGGCACCGGCAAAGAACTGGTTGCCCGGGATATCCACCGGAACAGCCGTCGATCCACGGGACCGTTCGTCAAAGTCAACTGTGCCGCGATTCCCGAAGAACTCATCGAAAGCGAGCTGTTCGGCAGCGACCGCGGCGCGTTTACGGGCTCGGTGAAGACCCGCGACGGAAAATTCCTGCTTGCGGACGGCGGAACGCTCTTCCTGGACGAAATCGGCGATATGAGCCTGAGCGTCCAGGCCAAGGTCCTGCGGGCGCTTGAGCAGGGGGAATTCGAGCGGGTTGGCGGGTCCCGAACCCTGAAAGTGGACGTGCGCGTGATCGCCGCAACCAACAAGAACCTTCAACAACAGGTCGAGAACGGGGCATTCCGGGAGGACCTCTACTTCAGGCTCAACGTCGTGCCCATCACGGCCCCGCCATTGAGGGACCGTAAGGAAGACATACCCCTGCTCTCGGCGCATTTTCTCAAGGGATATGCCGACGAAAACGACTTCCGTCCCAAGAAGCTCAGCCCTGGGGCAATGGAGGCCCTGAAGAATCACGGATGGCCGGGCAACATCAGGGAACTGAAGAACCTGATAGAACGCCTGTCCATTATGGTCGCCGAAGATACGGTCGACGACCATCATCTGCCAGGCCTGGACGGTCCGCAACTCGGCCGCGGCGCCGAGCCTCCGGCGGCCGTTCGCTCACTGCCCGGCGTCGCGTCCGGGAAGAGCCTGCATCAAGTCCGTGAAGCCGTGGAAAAGGCCTACATTTCCGATGCATTGAAAAGAAACGGCTGGAACGTTACGAGGGCCGCCAGATTCCTGGGCGTTGACCGCACCAACCTCCACAAGAAAATCAAGTACTACAATATCGAGCGCTGACAGGCCGGGAGACGGCCGCGTTTCCGCACGCGCGGACGCCGCGGTCCGGAGACAACCATTGAAAACGGCGTTCCTCATCCTCCTCCCGATCCTTGCCTGGGTTCAGGACGCCCGCGCGCAGCCGGACGACGTTTCCCGGTTCGAGAAGCTCTACCGGGGAGCACGGCTCCGATACAATCGCGTGGACGGCGCCTACCTGGGGTATCGCCTGTCCGTCCGCCGCAAAGATCGGCCGCGTCTCACGGCTTTTGCGGAAAGTGGATACGGCACTGCCAGCGGCTCGATCCGTTGGGAAGCGGGCGTGGGCTACCAGGGCCCGGTAACCAGCCTGAACGTCGCTGTCTTCGACAGGTCCGACACGCCCGACCGGGGCATTGTCGGCGCCACCGAAAACAGCCTGCTCAGTCTCCTCTTCAAATGGGACCACCGCGACTACTTCCGTGCGAAGAACGGATTTGAAGCGAACGTCACCCTCAGGCCGAAACGGAGGCTCTCCGTCGTCGGGGGCCTGACCGCGTACCGCTGCGAACCCCTGCCGGTCAGGACCGCCTGGAGCCTCTTCTTCCCCGATCGCCCGTATCGGATCAACCCGCCTGCCCGGCGCGGCGACGTCGGCATGCTGTACGCCGGCGTCGTGGTCGACACGCGCGTCAGGAGCCCGCTCTTCCGCAACGCCTGGCACGGACGAGTGCGCGTTGAGCGCGGCTTTCGGGACTTCGCCTTCCACGGGCTCACCCTGGAGGGCAAGCGCTACCAGAAGGTAAGGTTCGGCCGCCAGGGCCTGATTGTGCGGGCCCGGTTAAGCGCCCGCGCAAGCACGGCGCCGCAGTTTCTTTTCGGTCTGGGCGGCGTCGGCACCCTGCGCGGGTACGACATCAAGGAATTCACCGCCAACCGGCTGGTCCTGTTCAATCTCGAATACGCCTTTCGCGGCGACGTCCTTCCGAAAATCCCCTTCAAGGGATTTCGTCTGCTCAACCTCACCGTTTTCACGGATGCGGGATGGGCCGTGCTGGCGCCGGAATCCGCCGGTCTGACCGAAGGATTCGGAGACCTGGACCTCGCCTCCTTCAGGGCAAGTACCGGCCTCGGCATTGCGCTTCCGCGTCAGCTCCTCAGGCTGAACGTGGCCCGCCGGCTCGACAGGGCCGATGCCGCATGGGGCCTCTCTCTCAGGCTCCGGTTCAGTCTCTGATTCAGCCCTCGGACCCGAGCGCATGAATGACAGAAAGCCCCGGAATCTCCCTCCGGGGCCCTTTTTGTTCGCATGTCAGCGTCCGCACTTCAGCGGTCCGGCGATGTTCCGCCGCCGCCGCATGTGAAATCCGAGGACCGCGCGCCGGATGATCTCCGGATTATGTGCCCTCCTGCCAGGAACTGAGATACCGCTCCTGGTCTGCGGTCAGCGAATCGATCTCCACGTCCATCGCCTCCAGCTGCAGCCGCGCGACCTCCCTGTCGATATCGTCGGGCAGCCGGTACACCCTCGGCTCCAGCTTATCGGCGTTCCTGATGCCGTATTCCACCCCAAGTGCCTGATCGCAGAACGACAGTGACATCACGGTGGACGGGTGCCCCTCCGCGCACGCCAGGTTCACGAGACGACCCTCGCCACAAAGGAACAGCGACCGCCCGTTCAGGTGATATTCGTGAAACAGAGGGCGCACTTCCTCCTTCTTTTCCGCCATCGTTTCCAGCCCGTCGACGTCAATCTCCAGGTCGAAGTGGCCGGCGTTGGCCACCACCGCGCCGTCCTTCATGACCTTCATATGTTCCCTGCTCACGACGTGCTTGTTTCCGGTTACCGTGACGAACAGGTCGCCGATCCCGGCAGCGTGCGCCATCGGCATCACCCGGAATCCGTCCATCCGAGCCTGCAGCGCCCGGAAGGGGTCCACTTCCGTGACAATGACCTCGGCTCCCAGCCCCCTCGCCCTCGAAGCCACGCCCTTTCCGCAACTTCCATAGCCGACGACGACGACCGCCTTGCCGCTGATCAGAAGGTTGGACGCCCGCACGACACCGTCCAGCGCGGACTGTCCCGTGCCGTAGAAATTGTCCATCAGGTGTTTGGTGTCGCAGTCGTTGACGGCAATGATGGGATACTTCAGAGCATTGTCCTTCTCCATCGCGCGCAGCCGGATGATGCCCGTTGTGGTCTCTTCGCAGCCGCATACGATTCCCGGAATCTGATCCGGGTAATTCGTGTGCACCTCGTTGACCAGGTCGCAGCCGTCGTCGATGGTCACGTGGGGCCGGGTCTCGATAACCGCGCGGAGGTACCGGTAGTAGTCCTCTCGGGATTCGCCCTTGTAGGCATAGACCGCAACGTCTTCGGCAGCGAGGGCCGCCGCCACGTCGTCCTGTGTGGAGAGCGGATTGCAGCCGGTGATCGACACGGTGGCGCCGCCGGCCCGCAACGTCCGCACGAGCACGGCCGTCTCTTTGGTGACGTGGAGCGCCATGCCGATCCGGTATCCGCTGAGCGGTTTTTCGCGTTCAAAACGTTCCCGTATCTTCAACAGCGCGCCCATCTGCTTCTCGGCCCATTCGATGTTTCTGAACCCCTGTTCCGCCAGACCGACGTCCTTTACCTCGTATCCCACGCCTTTCTCCTCTCGATCCACCAATGGCTACGCCAGTTTCCGCGCGGCAGCCTTAAGGGCTTCCGCCTTGTCCGTACGTTCCCAGGTAAACCCTTCCTCTTCCCGGCCGAAATGTCCGTAGGCGGCAGTGCGTTTATACACCGGACGCAGCAGATTGAGAGACCGGATGATGCCGGCCGGCCGCAATTCGAAGTGCGAACGGATCAGCGTCGAAATATCGGCTTCGCCGATCGTACCCGTACCGAACGTATCCACCACGATCGACACCGGCTCCGCCACCCCGATGGCGTAGGCCAGCTGCACCTCGCACCGGCTGGCGAGGCCGGCCTTCACCACGTTCTTTGCGACGTAACGCGCGGCATAGTGCGCGCTCCGGTCGACCTTGCTGGGATCCTTTCCGGAGAATGCCCCGCCGCCGTGCCGTCCCACGCCGCCGTACGTATCCACGATGATCTTCCGGCCGGTCAACCCCGTGTCTCCGTGGGGTCCGCCAACCACAAATCGCCCGGTGGGGTTGACGTGATAGACCGTGTCGCCGTCGAGGTAACGCGCCGGGATGACCTCCTTGACGACGTGCTCGATCATATCGCGGCGGATTCGGCCGTGGCACACGTTCGGGTCGTGCTGCGTGGAAATCACCACCGTGTGCACGCGCACGGGCGTGTCGTCCTCGTACTCCACGGTGACCTGCGACTTGCTGTCAGGGCGTAGATAGGGAAGCGTTCCGCTGTGGCGGAGCCCCGCCAGGGCCATCACCAGCTTATGGGACAGCATAATGGGCATCGGCATCAACTCGGGCGTCTCCCGGCAGGCGTACCCGAACATCATGCCCTGGTCGCCCGCGCCCTGCTCTTCGTGCAGGCCCTCGCCCTCCGTCACGCCCTGCGAGATGTCGGGCGACTGCGTATGCAGTGCGAGCAGCACGCCGCAGGAGTGGTGGTCGAATCCGTACGCCGAGTCCGTATATCCGATGCATCGAATAACGTCTCGCACAAGTTCCTGTATATCCACCCGGGCTTCCGTGGTCACCTCGCCCGATACGATCACCTGCCCCGTGGTCACCATGGTCTCGCACGCAACGCGCGACCGGGGGTCCTCTTCCAGCATTGCGTCCAGGACCGCATCGGAAATCTGATCGCAGATCTTGTCCGGGTGGCCCTCGGAGACCGATTCTGAGGTAAATAAGCGCCGCATGAATGCCTCTTTTCCTGTCACAGGAATTCCGAAAATGCCCGCGATCTCGGGTGTACGCCCGTTTTATCGCTCAGAAGCTACTTAGAAAATAACCTTTCAGATTTCGAAGAATCCTGTTGTTTTTCTTTTATTTAAGCAGCTTGTAGCGTAAGCGCAACGTTGTACCCCAACTTTTCCAGGCGATGGGAGAGCCGAGAGACAACGTCGTGTTTCTTGCGCTGATCGAAATAGTTGCTGCCCGGATCTTGATAGGGTTGTGTGTGACAGGCCATATGATAGGCGGCTGTGAGAATGGAATGAGCCACTGCCACCAAGGCGCGTTTCTTGCCCCGTCGTGCGGCCAACCGACGATAGAGAGCGGACAGATAAGTGTCTTTGGTGCGCGAGGCCGCCCAGGCCGCCTGGACGAGGGCAAGACGCAACGCAGGATTGCCTTTGGTGGTGCGCCCCGATTGACGTTTCCCTGCGCTTTCATGGTTTCCAGGCGCTAAGCCGACCCAGGAGGCCAGATGCCGGTGGGTGGGGAAGCGGCCCATATCCACGCCCATTTCGGCCACCATAACCTCGGCCACGGTCTGGTTGACGCCAGGAATCGTATCCCACAAGGCCATGGCCTGATTGGGAAGGAGCCGAGAAGCTTGCGCAGGCTTGGACGAGGCGGCGGTTGGTGACTGCGCAGGCTTGGGCGAACCGCCCGAAGGAGGCTGCGGGTCTTTTGGGGGCACACCCATCGCCTCAATGTGTTGAGCGATCTGGTCGGACAGCTGAGAAAGTTGTGTTTCCAGAAAGTCCAGATGCACCAGCAAGTGGCTCAACAAAAAGCGATGGTGGGGTCGGAAAAAGCCGGTCAGCGCCTGCTCTAGGTCGGCCTTCTTGTTGCGCAAGCGGCCCTTGGCCAACTCCGCTAACGCTGCTGGATCTTCCTGGCCTTGGATGAGCCCTTTTAGTATGGCCCGACCCGACACGCCCAGCGTATCGCTGGCCACACTGGACAGCTTGATGTTGGCGCCCTCCAAAGCCTTCTGCACCCGATTGATCACCCGGGTGCGCTCCTGCACCAATGTGGTGCGATACCGCGTCAGATCACGCAAATCCCGCTGGAGGGCAGGGGGGATAAAGCTCGCTTTGAGCAAGCCGTGTTGCAGCAGCCCGGCCAGCCACTCAGCATCCCGGACATCGGTCTTGCGTCCTGGCACCTGTTTGACGTGCTGCGCATTGACCAGCAAGACTTCAAAGTTGGCTTCCAGCACGTTGAAGATGGGCTTCCAATACTCGCCGGTGCTTTCCATCGCCACGTGGGTGCAGCCCCACTGAGAAAGCCAATCGCTCAACGCCAGCAACTGCCGGGTCATTGTGGAGAAGGTCTTTACCTCTCGCCGGCTCGGCTTTGACCCTTCGGCCTTCATCCGGCAGGCAACGACCGTCTTTTTGTGGACATCCAAACCAGCGCAACAAGGGTAGATGACATGCATCGCAGGCCTCCTGTGTCTGATCCGGCTGGTCGGGTATCTGCTGGGATAAGAGTCTACTTGGCGGGCTCTCCCTTTACAGGGGGCGACAATAATGGATACCTCCAGATACCCAGGTCCAACTGTTTTTCAGGCTCATAGCACCATCTACAAAACGACCTTCGACCAGCCAAGGGTTATGGTGGCCAACAACCTACCACACAAGTCTGTTGACGCAACCATTTTCATCATTATGGGTGCCCCAAAGGGGCATGACAACTGTATTGAAATCACTGGCGAGTTCCCGAGCGCGAGCGAAGAAGCGACGGTTATGAGGCGCGAGGGGCGCGCAACGCCGACGGGAAAGTCCGCCCATATCTAGAGATACGGGTGGACTTGACCAACGCAGACCGGCGCTTTTGCAGCCGCCTGCCTTGCCTGCGGCAGCAGGCAGGCGCGAAGACCGCTGGGGATTTTAAGACAGCTTCTCGAGTCCGGCTGGCACTTTTTCCAGGTTGTCCTGTGTCTTCCGGGGTTGCACTTTCGCCAGCGCGGCGTACAGGTATTCCCGAATGGCGCCTCTGGTATGCAGGGCCAGCACCTCGTCAGCCAGCCCTCTCGCCTCTTCCATGGTGATCGACCGAATCGCCTGTTTGATCTCCGGAACCATACGCGGGCCGACGCTGAATCCATCGACTCCGAGCCCCATCAACAGAACGCAACTGTGCGGGTCGCCCGCCATCTCCCCGCAGACCGTTACCGGGATGCCGTGCCGGCGCCCTGCGGCCACCACCGACTTGATCAGGCGCAATACAGCGGGATGAAACGGATCGTACAGGTAGGCCACCCGCTCGTTGCCCCGGTCCACCGCGAGAGTGTACTGGACAAGATCGTTGGTGCCTATGCTGAAAAAACTCACCTCGCGCGCCAGCTGATCCGCCACCACGGCCGCGGAGGGCACCTCGATCACCGCGCCCACCTCGCAACCCTCGTCGAACGGCACGCCGGTCCGCTTCAGTTCGTCACGGGCGTCGCCCAGCACCGACTTGGCCTCCATCAGTTCTTCCACGCCCGATATCATCGGGAACATCAGCTTTACGTTTCCGTGTGCGCTGGATCGGAGGATGGAGCGCAACTGAATCCGGAACAGGTCTCTGTTGGCCAGGGAATGCCGGATGGCGCGCCAGCCCAGAAACGGGTTGGTCTCTTCGTCGCCATGCGAGGCGTGCTCCAGCTTGTCTCCGCCCAGGTCCAGCGTGCGAACCACCAGCGGATGGGGCGCCATCTGTTCGGCAAGGCGTGTGTACGCCGCCGTCTGTTCGTCTTCGCCGGGCAGACTCGATCCGGCAAGGTAAAGGTATTCGGTACGAAACAGGCCGACCCCCTCAGCGCCATACGCCAGTGCGGACCGTCCCTCTTCCGGCAATTCGATGTTTCCCTGGAGGCACACGCGAACGCCGTCCAGGGTTTCGGCGGGCACATTGGTGAACTTCAGCAACCCCTTCTGCAATTCCGTGAACCTGCTGGCTTCGGCGCGGTACCGGCCGAGCGTCTCCGAGTCGGGCCGGATATAGACCAGCCCGCGATTCCCGTCCACAACCGCGGTATCGCCCGGCTCGGCCGATGTCAGGGCCGCCTCGACACCCACCACCGCCGGAATCTCCAGCCCTCTCGCAATAATGGACGCATGCGACGTTGCCGCGCCCGCTACGGTGACCACGCCCAGCACGCTGTCGCGCTTCATGCGGGCTGCCTGGGAGGGTGTCAGCTCGTGAGCGATCACGATTGCCGGGGCGGTCATCCCATCCAGCAACGGGTCTTCCCGCCGGCACAATCTCGCCAGCACCCGTTTCTCAACGTCCAGGATGTCAGCGCGCCTGGCCCTGAAATACTCGTCCTGGATCGCCTCGAATTGCCGGCGAACCTTCTGAAGGGTCAGCCAGAACGCATATTCCACGTTCACCCGATCCTTGCGGACCGAAGTCAGGGTGGGCCCCTGCAGGGCCGGGTCTTCCAGGATCGTCAGGTGTGCGTCGAATATCTGGGCGTGTTCCGGCCCCAGGTTCTCCTCGACCCGGGCGCGCGTGCCCTTCAGATCTTCCGCGACGGAAGCCAGCGCATCCTGAAACCGTCTCACCTCGCCCTCGACCTCATCGTCCGAGATGCGCCGGTAGTCCACCCACGGCTCTTCCGGGTCGTGAAGATAGACCGGACCGATGGCGATGCCATTCGACGCCTGGATGCCTTCCATTACCTTCATCGGTATGCAGCCCTTCGAGTGGGAGGGAATCCCGCGATGTCGTGCGGCGCGCCGGCCGGCGGATTCCGAATACCGGTTACCGGTGCGGAACGTCAATCGAATTCGCCCTCGATCATCCGCACGATTTCGTCCAGCGCTTCCTCTTCATCCGGCCCCGCGGCACGGACGCGAATTGTGGAGTCCGTCTCCGCGGCAAGCATCATCACGCCCATGATGCTCTTCCCGTTGACTTCGATCCCATCCTTGATCAGGGTAATCTCCGATACAAACTTCGCGGCCGCCTGCACAAGAAGGGCCGACGGCCGCGCATGGATACCCAACCTGTTTTTCACCGTGGCTTGTCGTTCCGCCATAACCTGTTCGTATCGCTACGTTAGCCCATGCAGGAAGGCTACAATCTATCTAAATCCCGCCGTCATGTCAAGCGCCGCCGAGTCTGTCCGGAACCGCCTCCACCCCCTTCATACCCCGCGGCCGCGCCGCAAGAAAAAACCGCCCGGCGCCTCCCGGGCGGCTGAAACCTCCCTGTACTCCGGCCGGCGGATTCCTACCCTCCGTGTACGGCGCCGGCAAACTCGCGCACCAGCGCCGGGTCCCGTCGGGCTTCCAGAATGCTGCCCACCACGACAAAGTCGGCGCCGGCCGCCGCTTTCGCCCCGGCATCGCCAGGTTTCCGGATGCCCCCCCCGGCAATCACCGGTATCGCGACGTTTTCCGCGACTGCGGATATCATGTCGTCGGACACCATCCGCTCCGCCCCGCTGCCCGCATCCATATAGACGCACTGCATCCCCAGATACTGGGCGGCCAGGGCGTGCGCGGTCGCAATCTCCGGCTTGTCTCCGGGCATCGGTTTGGTGTTGCTGATAAACTCCGCCGTGGTCTGTCGCCCGGAATCCACCAGCATATAGCCGGTTGAAATCGTCTCCAGGCCGTATGCCCTGACAATGGGCGCCGCTTTCACCTGCTGCCCGATCAGCAGGTCCGGATTGCGCCCGCTGATCATGCACAGAAAGAGTATGGCGTCTGCGGCCGACGAGACCTGGTTCATATCGGGACCGGGAAAAATCAGCACCGGAATTCCGATCGCGCGTTTGACCTCTCTGACCACCCGGTCGAAATCGGTGTAGAGCAGAAAGCTGCCGCCAAGCAGGAGGGCGTCGGCGCCGTTTTCGGCGCACGTCGCGGCCGCATGGACCACGTCCTGCTTGTCCATCCGGTCGGGATCCAGAAGGCACAGAAAGCCCGTGCCCCGCCGTCTGAGAACCGCTTTAAGGTGGTCGTAGGTCGACATGAGTTCTGACTCACCTTCCCAATTGTGCCCGAACAATGCCGGGAACCCGGGCGAGCGCTTCGGGCATCTTCTCCGGATGCCTGCCACCCGCCTGCGCGAGGTGGGGACGTCCGCCGCCGCCGCCGCCCACAAGTACAGCCACCGCCTTGACGATGGGTCCCGCCTGCACGCCCCGCCGGATGAGGTCGTCCGTCACCACCGCGATCAGGGAGGCCTTTCCGTTCAACGCCGCGCCCAGCACGCCCACGCCGGAGCCCAGGGTTTCCCGAAGCCGGTCGCCCATTTCCCGGAACGCCTCCACGTCCGCCGGCTGGACGGCGGTCGCCACCACCCGAACCCCGTCCACGTCGATGGCTTCGACGGCCAGGTCGCGCATCCGCTCCCCCGCGGATGCGCGGCGCAGGGATTGAACCGTCCGTTCGAGCTCCCGATTTCTGGACATCAACCGATTGACCCGATCGGGCAGCGCGTGGGCCTCCACGCCCATCAGACCCTTCAGAACGGTTAGGGTGGACCGTTGCTTTTCGATGAGCGCTTCAACGCCCGCCGCGGTGACAGCCTCCACCCTCCGGACGCCGGACGCCGTGCCCGTCTCGGCCGTCAGCTGGAGCATGCCGATCTGACCCGTGGAACCCACGTGGGTGCCCCCGCAAAGTTCCAGGCTGAAGTCCCCGACGCGCACCGTCCGTACGACGTCGCCGTATTTTTCGGAAAACAGCATGCGGGCGCCCATCCGACGGGCCTCCTTCAGGCCGACCATTTCGGATTCCACGGCGAGGTCGCGGCGAATGACCCGATTCACGAGTTGCGCGATCTGCTCCTGCTGATCGGGTGAAACGGCTTCGAAGTGATTGAAGTCGAAACGCAGCCGGCCCGGCGCCACCAGCGAACCGGCCTGATTCACGTGGTCGCCGAGCACCTGGCGAAGGGCTTCGTGAAGCAGGTGGGTGGCCGTATGATTGCGGGCTGTATCCGTCCGGCGCCCGACGTCGACTCGCGCCTCCACACGGACGCGTTCCAGCGTGTCGGCGCATCCCCGCGACAGACGCCCCCGATGCACAATGCCCTCACCCGACCGGAACGTCTCCTCGACCCGGACCTCCACGTCCCCGTTCCCGATGAGCCCCTGATCGCCTACCTGCCCACCCGCTTCGGCGTAGAACGGCGTCTCCTGCAGATAGACGTCCACCCGCCCGTCCGCTCCGGATTTCCACGCCACGACGCGGGTATCCAGCGCAAGACGCTCGTACCCCAGAAACACGGAATGTTCCTTGGGAAGGAAATCGTCTGAAACCGCCTCCTGAGACGCGAAGACCCGGCGCCCCGCCTCCCGTGAGCGCGCCTGCTGGGCCGCCATCTCCCTTTCGAACCCTTGCAGGTCCACCGCCAGACCGCGCTCCGCGCCCATCAGCTGAGTGAGGTCGATCGGAAAACCGTAGGTGTCGTACAGGCGAAACGCGTCCCGGCCGGATATTCTCCCCTCCCGGGAGACGACCTCGAACATCTCCAGCCCGCGGTCGAGCGTTTTCCCGAACCCTTCTTCCTCGGACCGGATGACCCTGGATATATGCCCGGCCTGTTCCGCCACCTCGGGAAAAACGTCCCCCATGACCCGTACGACGACGGGCACCAGCCCGTGAATGAACGGATCGTGCATCCCCAGCGTGCGCCCGTATCGCGCCGCGCGCCTCAGAATCCGCCGGAGCACGTACCCGCGTCCCTCGCTGGAGGGCAGCACGCCGTCCGCGACGGCGAAACAGAGGGTGCGGACATGGTCGGCGATGACCCGCATGGCCACGCGGTTTTCGTCGTTGTACGGTTTCCCGGTGATCTCGCCGATCGCGGCAAGAATGGGCTGGAACAGATCGGTATCGTACGTGGATTCCACGCCCTGCAGCACGGTGCAGATGCGCTCGAATCCCATTCCGGTATCCACGTGCTTATCGGGCAGCGGATGCAGCGCGCCGTCGGCGTCTCGGTTGAACTGGATGAAGACCAGATTCCAGATTTCAACCGAATCCGGCCCGTCCAGGTCCGGGCCCTCCCGGTACCACGACGCGGGATCGTCTCCGAGATAGTAGTGCACCTCCGAGCACGGGCCGCACGGACCGGTCTCGCCCATCTGCCAGAAGTTATCGGTCTTGTCCAGCCGAAACACCCGTTCCGCCGGGAGGTCCGTCATTTCCACCCACAGGGCTTCCGCCTCCTCGTCCGCCGCCAGCCCGTCTGCGTCGTCTCCGCCGAATACCGTGGCGCAGAGCCGTTCCCTGGGCAACTGCCAGACCTCGGTCAGCAATTCCCACGCCCACGCGATGGCCTCCCGCTTGAAATAGTCTCCGAACGACCAGTTGCCCAGCATTTCGAAAAACGTATGATGCTGAGAACTGAAGCCCACCTCCTCCAGGTCGTTGTGGCGCCCCGAGACCCGAATGCATTTCTGCGTATCCACCGCCCGGCTGTACTCCCGCCGGCCGGTTCCCAGAAACACGTCCTTGAACTGATTCATCCCCGCATTGGTAAACAGCAGGGTGGCATCGTCCTGTGACGCCACTGGCGCGCTCGGCACGATCCTGTGACCTCTGGCCTCGAAAAACCGAAGATAATCCGCGCGAATGTCGGTTGAAGTTCTCATGATTCGAAACCGCGATGGCTCGGGCGCACGGGAATCAAGGCGTCGATTCCGGCTTACGCCTCCGGTGCGCCGTCGCGTCCGCTTTCGCTGAATTCAAGCCAGGCCCGCTGCGCCGCCGCCTGTGCCACGTCCCCGAATCCGCGACGCCCCAGGAACCCGTACATTCTCGAGAGCGCCTTCCGCCTGTCGACGCCGTCGTATTGCCGGCGGCGCGACCTCAGCAGCTCCAATGCGACGGCTTCCGGATCTACGTTGGCGAACGCCTCATCCAGCACCTCATCGGCCGTCGCGGCGGCGATGCCCTTTTTCATCAGATCGTGCCGGAGCAGGGCAGGGCCCGAGGGTCGAAGACGCATGCGTTCCTGAACGAAGCGGAGGGCAAAATCCCGGTCATCGACCAACCGGAGCCGGCGCAAACCCTCAAGGGTCTGCTCGATCACCGACTCGCCAAACCCTCGCCGGCGCAGCCTCTCTTTTACTTCCGCACGCGAGTACGCCCGCGCGCTCAGCAGTCGAAACGCCGCGTTCTTCGCCTTTTCGACCTCCATCTGTCGATCCGACGGCGAACGGGAATCCGGTTTCATCCGCGGCGCCTCGATGACTCGATCTCCTGTCTCCCGGCCTGACAGTCCGTTGGAAGAGACCATCCGGGCGCGTGCGCTGCCCGACCCGGTTCAGCCGTTGCCGCTCGCCGCCGCCGCCCCGTTATCCGCCAGGCCCACGGCCTCGCGCACGCGGGTCTCGATCTCCGCTGCGAGCGCCGGATGTTCCTTCAAATGGTTCTTGACGTTCTCCCGCCCCTGACCCAGGCGGTCGTTGCCGTAGGAAAACCAGGTGCCGCTCTTGTTCACGATGCCGTGGAGTTCGGCAATATCCAGAAGACTGCCCTCTTTCGAGATGCCCTCTCCGAACATCAGATCGAACTCCGCCTCCTTGAACGGCGCGGCCATCTTGTTCTTGACGACACGGACGCGGACCCGGTTGCCCGTTACTTCCTGGCCGTCCTTGATGGCGCCGATCCGACGGATGTCCATCCGCACCGACGCGTAGAACTTGAGCGCGTTTCCGCCCGAGGTCGTTTCGGGATTGCCGAACATCACGCCGATCTTCATCCGGATCTGGTTGGTGAACATCACACACGTCTTGGACCTGCTGATCGAGCCCGAGAGCTTTCGCAGCGCCTGGGACATCAGCCGCGCCTGCAATCCCACGTGGGAATCGCCCATGTCTCCCTCGAGCTCCGCGCGGGGCACAAGCGCCGCGACCGAGTCCACCACCACCACGTCGAATCCGCCGCTGCGCACGAGCGTGTCGGTGATTTCAAGGGCCTCTTCCCCGGTATCCGGCTGGGAAATGAGCAGGTTTTCCAGATCGACTCCGATCCGCTCGGCGAGCTCGACGTTGAGCGCGTGTTCCGCGTCGACAAACGCGCACGTCCCGCCGGTCCGCTGCGCCTCCGCGATGACGTGCAGGGTCAGCGTGGTCTTTCCGGATCCCTCCGGGCCGTAAATCTCGACGACGCGGCCCCGCGGTACGCCGCCCGCGCCGAGGGCGACGTCCAGCGCGAGCGCACCGGTCGGAATCACTTCGACTGCCACCTGTCCGTTCTCCTCGCCGCCCAGCCGCATGATGGAACCCTGGCCGAACTGCTTTTCGATTTGCGAGATGGCCAGATCGATGGCCTTCTCCTTGCCGGCGCCATTCCGTTTCGACATCTCGTTGCCCCTCCTGACTGGATTTGCCCGTTGGATCACGGCGCAGCCCACGGCCTGTGAGGAGCCCGATTCCCTGCGCCGAAACACATGCGAACGCCAATTATGATGAACACCCGTCCATGAATCGATGCCGGATGGCGCGTGAAATTCCCCGGAAGGACCGGAGAAGCCACGCGGTGTTCCGTCCCGGAATGGGGTGGCCCGAACATGGGACGGAACACACGATACAAGAATTAATATATCCGCAGTCGGATGAGAAGTCAAGCCCTCCCCGGCTCGAAAAAGCCATCCGGACGTCACGTTGGCTTTCGAACCGGTCAGCCCGACTTTCGCGACCCGGTAAGACGCGCGTGACCCAGCGTTTCATATTCGGCGAGTCCCGACCTCAAATCGCTGCTGTACAAGACGATACGGTCCACTCCGAAACGAACCGACCGGACCGCGCCTGCCAGTTCGCGGGGCAGGCGCACCGCGCCCTTTCTCGCGCGCCCAAGCGTCAGATGCGGATGGAACGGCCGCGTCTCCCTCCTGAACCCGATCCTGCAAATCGCGTCTTCCAGGTCGGCCCGGAGCCTGCCCAGAAGCGCGGTTTCCCCTCCCACGTCCAGCCATATCACCCTCGCCCGATCCGGGTTTGGCGCGCCCACGTGGGTGGTGTGCAACGACATAGGCGGCGTCCTACCGGCCGCCGTCCGCATGGACTCCAGGATGAGCGGCACCGAAGCGCATTCCACGTTACCCAGGAATTTGAGGGTGAGATGCATACCCTCCGGCCTCACCCACCTGACCCTCGCATCCAGGTCCGCAAAACATCTCCGGGCGGCCGCGCAGGCCGGGATCACCGCCCTTGGGAGTTCAACGGCAACAAATGTGCGCAACGTCGTCATCGATGCCCCGTCCCTGAACAGGGTACAGGTCGGGCAGTCTGTTACGGGGATGGTACGCTAACCGCTCCACAGGGCCAGGCCCGCCCGAATCAGAAGATTTCCGTAAATCCCCGCGATCACGTCGTCAGTGACCACACCCCACCCTCCGGGCAGTTTTTCGGATGCCCTTGCGGGAGGCGGCTTCAGGACGTCCAACACGCGGAAAATAAAAAATCCGGCAACCCCCATCCCTGGCGACAGCGGCAGGAAGGCTACCGTGAAATAGAATCCGGCAAACTCGTCGATGACCACCGGTCCGGGGTCCGGACCCCAGGCCTTTTCTCCGGCGGAGGCGGTACGGACGGCCACCGCAACCGTCAGGACCAGAACAAGACACCAGGCAGGAAATCCAATCGCCGGCGCCAGGTAACAGGCCGCGAGGTACGGAACCATCGCCGCGGCCGTGCCCGCCGTGCCCGGCGCGACCGGGACGTATCCGGAGAAGAATCCCGTGGCGAGCACCCGGGTCCACAGATTCAAACCAGCGGCCTCCGATCCCCGGTTCAGGTTGTTAGCCCTGGTCCCGGCCGTGTTCCACCAGGTAGAGCACGCCCGACACGACCGCAAGCAGGGTAACCGCCGCCACAAGGACGTTGAGCACCATCTGCGAACCCGTATCCACCAGTACCAGAGGCTGAGAGGTCAACTCAGCGGTAATCACGCGCACGTTGATGAAGACCAGGATGCCGAATGCCAGCACCAGTTGCAGCATGGTCTTCCATTTCGCCAGCCGGGACGTGACCACCGGACGCCCTTTGCGGATCGCGTACACCCGCAGGCTGGTAATCACGGCATCGCGGATCAGCATGGCGCCTACCAGCCAGGCCTCGACCATCCCCAAAAGCACGAAGGAAACGAGGGCCGAGGAAACCAGCAACTTGTCGGCAAGCGGATCCATGAACCGCCCGAGGCTGGTGACCGTTTTGTCGCGGCGGGCGAACCAGCCGTCGAAGAAATCGGTCAGCGACGCCACGGTGAACACCAGCAACGCGAGGATCTTGTTGAATCCGCTGTCCGAAAAAATCAGCGCCAGAAAGACCGGTGTCAGGACAATCCTCAATCCGGTCAGGATGTTTGGAAACGTGACCATCCGGTCGGCGGGCTGCGGCTTCGGCAACCGGATCCCCTGCGGCCTGCCGCGAAGTGTATCGGTGCGGTTCATAGTTCTCTTCGTCCATCCAGGGCTCGGGCAAGCGTGACCTGGTCGGCCAGCGCGAGGTCGCTCCCAACGGGCAGCCCGCGGGCGATCTGCGTTACGGTCACGTCGTGCGCTTCCAGGATCTGCTTGAGGTACTGCGCGGTTGCGTCGCCCTCGACGGTGGGTCCGTTCGCCAGAATCACTTCCCGAATCCCGCCGCCGTTCAGCCGCGCCACAAGGGGTTGAATGTTCAGTTCGTCCGGTCCGATGCCGTCCAGGGGGGAGATCCGTCCTCCAAGGACGTGATAGAGGCCGGTATAGGCCCGCATCCGTTCCAATGCCAGCAGGTCGCCGACGAAATCGACCACCATCACCTGCGACCGGTCCCGCCGCTCATCCTGGCATATGGGGCAGGGATCGCTCTCCGACAGATTAAAACATGCGCCGCACGCCCGGACCCGGGTCTTCACCTCCACCATCAGTTCAGCCAGCGCGCGCACCTCTTCGGTCTTCCACGTGAGAACGTCCAGCGCGATCCGTCGCGCGGACTTTTCGCCGATCCCCGGCAGCCGTCCCAATCCGGCCGCCAGCCGGTCGATGGCATTGGACGCCATCCTCACTCTCCTCGAATGCGGTTACCGGGACTTTCCGTCTCTCTACCGGGGTTTTCCGCATTTCAAGCGATCGACACCTGCTATATGCCCAGGTCGACGCCCGGCGGCAACATCCCTGCCGTTGCCCTCTGCATTTCCCGGTCGGCCATCTCCTGCGCCTTTTCCCGGGCCTGCTGTATGGCGGCCATGATCAGGTCTTCCAGCATCTCCACGTCCTCGGGGTCCACCACTTCCGGGTCGATCCTGACCCCAACGATCTGCTGCTGCCCGTTGGCCCGCGCCACCACCATGCCGCCGCCCGCGGAGCCCTCCACCTCCCGGGACGCCAGTTCCTCCTGCACTTTCGCCAGTTTGGCCTGCAGCTTCTGGGCCTGCTTCATCATTCCCGCCATGCCCTTCGCCATCGCGTCCTCCCCGTTACCGGCTTACGACTTCCCCGTCGAAAATTTCGAGTGCCATCTGGACGCGTTCGTCCGTCGCCGCCCGATCGTCCTGCGCCGCGCCGCCGTCTTCCACCCGGTCGACGTCACAATCGACGCGAAGGGAAACGCCGAAAAAATCGCCCGTTGCTCCATCCAGAAACTCCCCGTTGCGCCGGACCTGTTCCGCGTGGAACGAATTGCCCGACTTGAAGACGAGTTCCAGCCGGCGGTTGCTCAGTGTCGCCGGCGCGCCCTCCGCCAGAAACGTCCCCAGACTCACCTTCTCAGACTTCACGTGCGCCACGAAGTCCGGCCACTTCTCCCGGACGGCCTCGATCGTCAATCCGTCGCCCCGGGACGGCTCGGGTTCGGCCTGAACCGGCGCGCCGGGAACCTCCCGAGCCTCGGCTTCGGTAGGCGGCGTTTCACTGGAAACGTCGGACGACACGGGTGGGTCCGTCGGCCCCGGTTCGCCGCGCGGTTCGAGACGCGACGTCGCGGGGGGCGCGGCCTTGCCTGTACGCAGCATGCCTTCGAGCCGGTCCAGCCGGGCCATCACCTCGTCGACGGCCTGGGACGGCGCCATTTTCACCAGCTTCATCACGGTCAGTTCCAGCCAGAACCGCGGATTCGAAACCCGGCCAAGCCGCGCTTCCAGGTCGGAAACCGCCTGTAACATCCGCAGGAGGTCTTCCTCCTGGAATCGCGCGCCCGCCTCGCTGTACCGCGTCTGGTCGGCCGGGGACAGATCGTCTCCGGCAAGGCCGTCGGACACGCGCGCCACCAGAAGATAACGCACGTGTTCGAGCAGACCCTGGGTGAACTCGCCGGTATCGCCGCCGCCATCCAGGACGCGTTCCACCGCACGCAACGCGGATGCCCCGTCTGAATCGAGCGCGGCCTGCGTGAGTTCGAAGTAGACGTCGACGGGAATGACACCGAGCAGGTCCCTGACCGCCCCTGCGGAAACGGGTCCGTCCGTATACGCGATGGCCTGGTCGAGCAGATTCTCGGCGTCGCGAAGCGCGCCGTCGGCCTTTCGGGCCAGAAGAAAGAGCGCTTCGTCTTCCGCCGCGACCTCCTCGGCCTCAGTGATCTTCCGGAGCTGGCCGACGATGGCCTCGGTGGAAATCCGACGGAAGTTGTATCTCTGGCAGCGGGAAAGAATCGTCTCCGGCATCCGGTGCGGCTCGGTGGTTGCCAGCACGAACACCACGTGGGGCGGGGGTTCTTCCAGCGTTTTCAGGAGCGCGTTGAAGGCCTCCGCCGTGAGCATGTGAACTTCATCGATGATATAGACCTTGCGCTTGCCTCTGGTCGCCGCAAAGCCAACCTCTTCCCGCAGCTGACGGATCTCATCGATGCCCCGGTTCGACGCGCCGTCGATTTCCAGGACGTCCATGCTCTTGTTGTCGGCGATCGCATTGCAAAGTCCGCAATTGCCGCACGGCTCCGGCGTGGGCCCCTGTTCGCAGTTGAACGCCTTGGCCAGCAACCGCGCCATTGTTGTCTTGCCGGTTCCCCGTGGGCCGCAGAACAGATAGGCCTGCACAACGCGGTCCGAACGGATGGCATTCTGCAGCGTCCGGACGATGTGGTCCTGCGCCACCACGTCATGAAACACGTTGGGCCGCCACTTGCGGGCGATCACACGATAGGCCATAAGGGACAAGCCTCGCACCCATCCATCCGTCACGCACGAACAGGATAACACATCGGGAAGGGACGTAAAAAGGCCGTGCACCCCGCTTCGGCTCTCACGCCGGGGTCTTCGGAAAGCGCCAGCTCCCGCCAGGGGCTCCCGCGGCACACGGGCCGGGTTGCCTACCGCTGCTACCTTCCGGTCCTGACGGGGTTCGGCAATCGTCCGTTGCGCAGGACCTGGCGATCGACACCACGTTCTGACCGAAACACGTTCCGGTATGAAAAGCCTCAGACGGGGAATTCAACCCCGCTATAGCGGATTGCGGGCTACAGGGCGCCGCTACTCCCCCGTCTAGCACGACCTGAGTTCAGGTTCAGCAGCCGGTCTTGGAGCGGTGGGAGCCGCCGAGGGCAACCGGCTGCAATTTCTGGTGGAGCTGATGGGATTCGAACCCACGACCTCCAGAGTGCGATTCTGGCGCTCTCCCAGCTGAGCTACAGCCCCACGCAACGCTCACGACGCGCGAAGCACAATGCCGGAAAGGCATGTCCTCATTTTATGCTTCGCTTTTTTCAATTGATATCCCGTCTTCCCGGGAGGCTGCTTTCAGCGCCTCCACGCCGGAAAGCACGCGTCCGACGGGGTTTACGGGACTGGCAGGCCGGATCTCGTCTCCCTGGCTGGCAGGGGTCGGGCCGTAGAAGATACAGAATGCCTTGCCTGGTGGCCAATAGGCGAGATCGCCCGCTTCCACGATTTCCTGAGGGTCCTCCGGATCGGCGGTGACGGGGACCTGAAAGTAGATCTCGTCGCCCCAGGTATTGAAGTCGCTACGGATCGGCAACTCAGCCAGGATTCTGGACGCGGTTTCGGAATCGTTCAACTCCGCGGCCAGTTCGATTTCCCCCACCGTGATCTTAATGGATTGCGCCATTGGCTTCTTCCATGGACAAACCCGACTCCACACATGGTCGGACAGGATGTAAAACGGAAGTCCGGAATGCCCGCTAATTCAAGCTTATAGCGCTATATCCGCCCACCCTTTACCGGAGAGTAGACGATGCGACAGGATTCATGGCGGAGAGGGAGGGATTCGAACCCTCGGTATCCAAAAAGGATACACATGATTTCCAGTCATGCCTGTTCAGCCAGCTCCAGCACCTCTCCACAAAGCGGCTCGAGACCCGAGCAATCAAACAAAAACGCGTGTATCGAAGTCCCGCCCTCGATTTTGCCGTCGCGCAAATCCCAGGCGGTTCTCAACGGCCGGGACACGCCGTTCCCTACAAATATTAAGATACAATAATCCACGGATATCCGCAACATTTTCGGTATCAATCAGGATTGCCCTGTTTAGTGTAGAGGGAGCCTCGGATTCTGACTTCGTCGTCCTACCTTTCTTGATCCGTATCACAGTTTTCGCTAAATTGCGAAGGCATACCATGGATGGAATAGATCATTTATTCGCGGCGAAATACGAGACGAGATTATTTCCGAAAATGAACGACACCATCTGTTGGGACGGACTTACGCAGGGTCGGTCCTGCAGCGCCGACGAAGCCATCGCCCGGCATGCCTTGGCCGATGCCGCCAGGGATGCCGAATGGACCCGCGTTTTCGAGATTCTCACCAACTACCGGAAATGGTGGGACCCGACCCGGCACGGGAGTTGGGTCAACGCCACCCGGCTTGACGGTTCGTCCTGGTACGCCCCTTTGCATCAGGCTGCCTGGCACGGCGCGGCGGTCGCAGTCGCCGAACGGTTGATCGGTCTGGGCGCGTGGCGGACGCTCAGGAATGCCCGGGGAGAGCGGCCGTTGGACGTTGCCAATCGAAGAGGGAACCGCCGCCTGCTACACGTTCTGGCCCCCGAATGCAAGCACGACGTCCCTCGCGAGGACCTATCTGAAATTCAAGCGCACTTCCATGCCGTCATTCGCGTCCGCGCAGAACACCTCGTGGTCGAACAGAGACTGCGGTTGCCGGAATTGGAGCCGTTGCTGGAACTGGATCAACCGGAAATGTGGTTTGCCGTACCAGGGATGGCGGGTGGATTCCACTATTGGCTGCGTTCTGAGTGTGATGAGATTCAGCTCGTTTCCGAAAGTTGGTGCCGCGTGGTGGGAGGTTCGGGACAGCGACACAAGATTACGCCGCGCGGAAGCCGCCTCGTCGACGAGGGATTCGTGTAGCCCACTACGTATCTCCCGCCGTTCCTCTTATGTGCCAAATTCCGACGGTCCGTTACACGGCCTTGCAGGTTACTTGAGGATGCCATCGTGAGTCTTCGGTGTTTAGTAAGATTTCGCTTCACGAGTTTGGACCGACAAGCAGTAGGCATATCCTGGTACGTCACACACTCAGATGGTGTCGAAATAAGTGTCGTTGATCGTGACTTCCGCGACCATTCGCTCGGTAACGTCAACACCGACCCTGTATTTGGCGATGAGTTCGCACAATTCGTCGCCGTCTATCAAGTCGATCGGTGGCGCGCCGTCCCGGGTCGCTTCCTTTCGTGCTGCGGGTGTTTGCTCAATTGGCGCCTAGCATGTTCCTTTTGACGATGCCGATTCCCCTCCCTTTGGCGTGGATGTCTCGGTGGACGGACCTAAGTTTACTCCGAGTTCTCCGTTGACAATTCCGCCTGTCGCAAGACGAGCTGCGTCGCGTCTTCGGCCAGATCCGGAGGGTAGCCATACCTTGCCAGCAACCGGCGAACATTGCGCCGCAGGTTTGCCCGTACGGACTCACGTTGAGTCCAGTCGAGCTTGGGCATGCTCTTGACCATTTCGGTCAGTTTCCGAGCCATGAGACGCAATGTATCGCTCTGCATCGCTTCTCTGGCTGACTCGTTCTCCGCCAGGGCGTCGTAAAAGGCAGTTTCCTCGCTGCTCAGACCCAGTTCTTCACCGTGGCGTTGCGCGTCCCTTAGACTCTTCGCCAAGTCGATCAGCCGCGAGATCATCTCGGCGGTGGTGATCGTCCTGTTCGTATAGCGCAGCATCGCGTCGTCGAGCGCCTCCCGGAAATTGCGGCTCCGGACAATGTTCGTTCGTTCCGTGATACGGATCTGGTCATAGAGCAGTTTGCGAAGCGTCTCCAAGGCCAAGTTCTTCTGCTCCAGCGCCGCCACCCGACCGAGGAACTCGTCGCTAAGGATATCAAGGCGGGCGTCCGACAGCCCCGCGACGGTGAACAGGTCGATCACATCGTCGGCATCGACCGCACCGCCGATCACCTGGCGCACTGCGGCGTCGATGTCGCGCTGCCGTGCCTGACCGGCGTCACCGCCGGTGTCGTCGGTCAGGCGTTTGCGAATCATCGCCGTCACGCGCTGGAAGAACGCGAGGTGCGGAGCGACGGCCTCCGTCTCCGGGCGTGGAACCGCCAGCGCGAAGGCTGCCGACAGCTCCTTGACCAGCGTGCGCAGGCGCTTCCAGCCGTCGTTCTGCCCAAAAACGTGATCGATTGCGCGCAGATACACCTGAAGTACGGATTGCGGTTTGGCGTCGAGCGCCTGCTCGTAGTCGCAACCGTGGAAGAAGCCACGCAGCTTCTCGAAGGCCGCTTGCATGGCAGGCACAGCCTCGTTCTGCACCCTCCTGACCGCCTCGCCCGTGCCGCCGGCCTGGGTGTACGTCGCGAGCGCATCCGCCAACTGATCGGCCAAGCCCAGCAGGTCCACGATCAATCCACCGGGCTTGTCGCCGTGGACACGATTCACGCGCGCAATCGCTTGCATCAGGTTGTGCCCGGCCAGCGGCTTGTCCAGATACATGGTGTGCGCCGGCGGGCAGTCGAAGCCGGTCAGCCACATGTCACAAACGATCACCAAGCGCAGATCGTCGTGAGGGGCCTTGAAGCGCTCGGCCAGACGCTTGCGGGCGGCCTTGGTACGCACATGGCTCCTGAGCGGCTCGGGATCTTCGTTGCTGCCGGTTACGACCACCTTCATCGCCCCACGTTCGTCATCGACTTCGTGCCAGTCCGGGCGTAACGTACGGATCGCCTCGTAGAGCCGCGCGGCGATGTCGCGGCTCATGGTCACCACCATCGCCTTACCTTCCATCGCGGCACGGCGCTTCTCCCAGTGTTCGACGATGAACGCCGCCAGGCGTTCGATGCGCTCTTGGGCGCCGACCAGGGACTCCAGCGGTACTCGGATGCCGTCCTCAGCCCCTTCCCCGCCAAGGTGGGGGTTGGCGACGTACTTGACCACCTCCTCGGCGACGCGCGCACCCTCCTCGTCCACCTTCAGCTTGATGATCCGGGATTCGTAGTAGAGCGGCCGGGTGGCGCTGTCTTCGACGGCCTGGCGAATGTCGTAGACGTCCGTGTACTCGCCGAAGACGTGAGTCGTGTTTCTGTCGTCGCGCTCCAGCGGCGTGCCGGTGAAGCCGACGAATGTGGCGTTCGGGAGCGCCTCCCGCATCCAGCGCGCGCCGCCCTCGACGAAGCCGTACTGGCTGCGGTGGGCCTCGTCGGCCATAACGACCACGTTCGAGCGCTCCGAGATCACACCGTGCGCCTCAGCGAACTTCTGAATCGTTGTGAACACCACCCCGCCTGCCGCGTGGTCGAGCAAGGCTTTGAGATGCTCCCGGCTCACGGCCTGGACCGGATCCTGACGAAGCAGCACGCGCCCGGCAGCGAAGGTCTCGAATAGTTGATCGTCCAGATCGTTGCGGTCGGTGACCATGACGATCGTCGGGTTGGTCATGCGCGACTCTCGGATCAACCCCCCGGCCAACATCAACATGGTTAGCGACTTTCCCGAACCCTGGGTATGCCAGACCACACCCCCGCGGCCATCGCCCGTTCCGGATGGCGGCTTGAGACGCGCAAGCACGCGCGCGCGCGCCTTGCGCACCGCGCGGAACTGATGGTAGCCCGCTATCCTTTTGTCGATCTCGCCACGTTCGTCCTCCTCGAAGGTGACGCAAGTCCGCAGGTAGTCGACCAATGTCCGCGGATCGAACAGGCCCCTGATCAGCGCCTCCAGGGTCGGCGCGCCGCCATCTTCGCGATCGTTGATCGGGCGCCAGGGCATGAAACGGCCGCGCCTGCTGGTGATCGAGCCGACGCGGGTCAGCATGCCGTCGGAGACCACGAGCACCAGGTTCGACACGAACAGGTCGGGGGCGGTCTGCATGTAGCGGTCGAGCTGGTCGATGGCCACGCCCGGGTTTGCCCGGGTGTCGGTCGGGTCTTTCAGCTCAATCAACGCGATCGGCAGCCCGTTCAGGAACACTGTCAGGTCCGGGCGGATGATCTTGTCCGAAGCTCCGGCGACGCCGAGCTGGCGCAGTACGCGCAGATCGTTCGCGGCCGGGTTGTCGAAATCGACCAGCCGCGCGCGGCCGCCGCGCCTCTCGCCGCTGTTCGATTCCTGGTACTCGATCTCGACACCGTCGGTCACCAGCGCGTGGAACCAGCGGTTGTTCCGGATCAGCGTCGGGTGCGGTGGGCGCGACAGGATGCGCACGACCTCTTCAATGGTGTCGTGTGGCAGATCGGGGTTGAGACGATGAACGACACCGCTCAGTATCGTGGTCAAAATCACGCTTCCCGGTCCGAACCAATGCTTTTCAGTCAGTTCGGATGCCGACATCACGGGAATCCTTACGGACTCGAACCACGCAGCGGCAGAGAGTTCTGCAGTCAGCTCATCCATCGGAGTCCTCCGACATGCTCTCGCCTTCCGCGATCTCCTCGCTCTCCGCTTCGGATCGGTTTCTGAACTCCACAAGGCTCTTGCGATAGGCCAGACGATCCTGGTGATGAAGCGCCTGACTCGCGCTGATCGGAACCTCTTCGATCTCGATGTCCGAGTACTTGGCGTCAAGATAGCTGTCGAAATCCGTGTGAACTCCGAACCTCAAGTGGTTGATCGGATCGCGGCCGATTTGCTCTTGATGTAACCGGAACATGAGCCCGACAGCGGCATCGACCGCTGTTGCCGTGAGCATCGCATAGTCAACGGAAAGCACGGGTTCCAGCGCATCACGACCATGTGGCCCGACTCCCTGGCTCTTGCGCAAGGCCACGACACCGTCAACCAGTGAGTTCAGCCCCCGCAGGATACTGGCGACGCCACGTTCAGCGTCCTTGTCGTCGGGATCCAGGGCTGTCAGTTGCAATGTCCTGATTGCCTGCGTCATGAGCCAATTCGGCTGTGAATTCTCCGGGACCTCCTCGCCGCGGTCCAAGAGTATCGTGACACAGACGGTTTCCAGTAAGCCTCGGCAGTGTGTGAATGCAATTCCGGGGTCATCCTGGATTGTTCGTTCGATGGCCTCGACTGCGAGTCTCAAGGATGTCGCAGTCGGATACCGTTCGAAGAGTTGGCGACAGCTACGGAGTTCGAAGGGTCGGTCAGGACTCACTCTCGACCTCTCCATCCACCTGTACCCGTACTTCGCCGGACAGCAACTTCGGAAGGAGCACGTCGCGCATCGCCGCCAGCCTTCGCGATTCGATCATCAACTGACCAAAGAGATCGAAAATCGGGCCGAACACTTCGTTCGCTTGATGAAGGACCTCATTCGGAGGCACGACGACCTGCGTTTCTTGAAGGTGTCCGCGCCTTATGTGTCCCATCGTTGTTGCCTTGCTTGCCGCGATGGCGCGGAACCACGGCAGGTGCCGCCGAATCCAGAGGAAGCAAAACCAACTCGGGAAACGCGACGATGTGACCTTGAACAGATGCTGATTCAGGGCACCCTTGCCACCGTACCAGAACGCGACTTCGAGTGTGCCGGACCACGAGAACAACAGATCGCCATCGTCGATCACATACTGCTCGGCCACGTCGCCATTCGCCCAAGCAGCACCTTCTACCGAACCCTTGCGGAGTTCGGCGATCTTGATTACGCGCAGGTCTTCGCCATCGCCGCGAGGCGGGTACTTCTGAAGTGCGAGTCCGTTCAGGAACGTCGCGATCGAAGCGATCCCCTTCATCTTCCAGCCCTCCGGCACGGGACCGACGTCGGAATCGACAAAGCGGGTGGGCAGGGCGTCGAAGACGTGCTTGGGCATGGAAGGGAAGGAGGTCGCGCAGGCGGCCTTGGCCTTCATCGGCTCGAAGTCTACGAACCATGACCGGAAGATTGCACCTGCCAGCCGATCCAGCGCCCGTGCCGATCTCTGGTTTTGTTCAATTTTGTCGTCGAGGGCTCCGAGGACACCAGCGATAGCGCGCTGCTCGTCAGGGTCGGGCACGACCATCTCGCGTGGATACACCGCCGCACGCGTGGTTGACGGGATGGGTGAGCCGTCGTCGATCTGGCCGAGTTGATGGTGAATGATTGCGTAGTATAGCCACCGCATATCAAGATCTGACTTGGGAACGACAAAATACGCGGTGTCAATAACAAAGAACGGATCGGCCGAATACTGAACGCCTCTATGCGCCCCCTTTCGACCCAGGATTACACCGGGGCCATCAGCAAGTGGCCTTTCGGTCCAACCGATCGGACCATTGGCGCCAAATACGCGAAAATGCCCAGCAGCATTGGAATAGTCTCGCAGACTCTTTCCATACTCGAGCGAGATTTCGTCGCCCCACGTAGACTGACGCCATTCATTCATCCGGATTGATCTCTATTAGTCGATTTCGAACCACCGCTTTCAACCGCTCCCCCTCTCCAAAGCACTTCTCTAACTCGGCCAGTAAGCGCGGGTATTTTACCGCGAAGGGCTCGCCATCGTCTTTGACTTCCTCCGCGCCGACATATAGACCGGGCGTTAGTACGAAGTCGTGCTTGCCGATTTTCGCGACCGTGTCCGCTTTGCAAAAGCCAGGAATGTCGCTGTACACCCATTCGCCATGCTGCGCGTCGACCCACCAATCCGGCGCGGGCTCACCCCGCCACTGGCGGAAGGCGTAGACGATGCGGCCGAGGTCGGAATCGAAGTTCGGGTCACCCATGCCGCCGGCCAGCGTGCTTTCGCCATCGTCGCCGCCAGTGAGTACGCGGAGCGTGCGAGTCCGCATAGTGCCGAGCTTGCGGGCATCGATGAAGAGGGTCTCGCCCTTGCGGTCGCGCCCACCGTGCTTAAGGCTCCGGCCGATCTTGTCGCGAGTGAGGAACCACAGGCAGGCGGATATGCCGGTGGTCAGGAAGAGTTGTGCCGGCAGCGCGACGATGCAGTCCACCAGGTCGGCTTCGACGATGCGCTGGCGAATCTCTCCTTCTCCACCCGAACCGCTCGAGAGCGAGCCGTTGGCCATGACGAAGCCGGCGACGCCGCCGCCATGCCCGTTGGGCGGGGCCATGTGGTGGATAAAGTGTTGAATCCATGCGAAGTTGGCATTGCCAACCGGCGGCGTGCCGTGGCTCCAACGCATGTCGTCGGCCAATAGCTTGCCCGACCAGTCCGAGACGTTGAACGGCGGATTGGCGAGGATGTAGTCGGCTTTTAGGTCGGGATGCAGGTTGCGCAGGAAACTGTCGGCGGGGTGAGAGCCAAGGTTGGCCTCAATGCCGCGGATAGCCAGGTTCATGTGCGCCAGCCGCCAGGTAGTGGGATTGGACTCCTGGCCGAAGATCGAAATGTCGGTCTTCTGCCCACCGTGGGCTTCCACAAAGCGCTCGGACTGCACGAACATGCCGGCCGAACCGCAGCAAGGGTCGTAGACGCGGCCCTCGTAGGGTTCGAGCATCTCTACCAGCAGCCGTACGACGCAGCGCGGCGTGAAGAACTCGCCGCCGAGCTTGCCCTCGGCCTGGGCGAACTTGCCGAGGAAATACTCGTAAACGCGGCCGAGAGCGTCGCGGGCTTTTGCGCGGTCGTCCTTAAAACCGACGTCGGCGATCAGGTCGATCAGCCCCTTCATCTTTTCCGAGGCGATGCCGCGGCGGGCATAATCGCGCGGCAGCTTGCCCTTCAGGTTCGGGTTGTCGCGCTCGATGGCGAGGATGGCGTCGTCGATCAGCGTGGTGATGTCCGGTCGCGCGGCTTGGTTCTGAAGGTTCTGCCAGCGTGCCTCGGGCGGCACCCAGAAGACTCGCTCGGCCGTGTACTCGTCACGGTTCTCCAACAGGCTTTCGATCTGAGGCCCGCTGATGCCTTCGGCTTCCAGTTCGGCCTTGAGCTCGCCGCGCCGTGCCTCAAAGGAGTCGGAAATGTACTTCAAGAAGAGCAGGCCGAGGACGACATGTTTGTACTCGGCAGCGTCGATCTGACCGCGCAAGGCGTCTGCCGACTTCCAGAGAATTTCGGCGTCCGCCAAGTCGGTGGTGGATACAATGCCATTCTTCGTCATGTCGTCGTGTAGACACCTCCCCTATGGCTTTGGAGTACTGCCACCGCCTTGAACCAACAAATAGCCCATTCGACTCTGTGCAGAACTTTGGACTTGCCGGACCGCATTGAGTACGCGACAGCGGTCTACTTGTCGGTGAGCGTAACCATCCTGCGACCGTGTTCCCCGAGGCTGGGCTAGCCAACCCCTATCCCACCTTGAGACTTCAAGTGTAAACTGCAATTCCAAGCCGAAGAATACAAATAAATGGTTTATTTACGATTATTTAAATCACATATTTGGCGGAGAGGGTGGGATTCGAACCCACGGTACCCGTGAGGGTACACCGGTTTTCGAGACCGGCCTGTTCAACCAGCTCCAGCACCTCTCCGCTCGAACGCGGGGCGCGCCAGGAACCCGTACCGGATTGCGGCTTCCGCCACCCGACCGCGGCGAGCCACCACCGCGGATTTACGGGTCTCTCTGGCGCAATGTTTGGAAGAACTGTTTCAGAATCCTCGAGCAGGGCGCTTCGAGGACGGCTCTGCGAACGTCGATCCGATGGTTGAGCCTGGGGTCGTCGACCACGTTTCTGAGCGAACCGCAGGCGCCGGTCTTTGGATCGTCTGCGCCGATCACCAGTCGGGACACCCGCGCAAGCACCAGTGCGCCGGCGCACATCGCGCACGGTTCCAGCGTGACGTAAACGACACAGTCCGCCAGCCACTTCATGCGGGTGCGCGCCGTCGCGGACCGGATGGCCAGCATCTCCGCGTGCGCCGTGGGATCGTTGTCCCTCAGGACACGGTTCTGCCCCCGCCCGACAACCTCCCCATTGAGCAGAATGACCGCCCCCACCGGCACTTCGCCGGCGTTTCCGGCGCCCTCGGCCTCGGCCAGCGCCAGCTGCATTCCGGCTTCGTCCGCGTCGTTCAATTCGCGCACCAATCGGGCGGAGATTCACGTCATCAAAGGGTTCCGGATCGGCAGACGAATATACCGCTTTACCCGTTCTGCGTCAATCATTTTCCCTGTGAAACCAACGCGTCAGGGCACGGCTCCGGCGAACCGCAGGACTGGTGGAAACGTGGATTGAGGCCTCTCATCAGGCGGCGCCCAGCTTCATGGCGAAGAACGGGATCAGCATCTCCCGTTCGTGCAGCCCGCCGTGACGGCCTCCGACCAGGTCGGACGGCATGGCGTCGTCCCGATAGGCGTGGAACAGCGTGGCGCTGCCCCGCATCAGGGCAAGCACGTCGCCGATCCGGCCCGACAGTCCTCCTGCGCGCGGCCCGTCTCCCCAAAGGCCGGCGGCCAGCGCGGGTTCGGTCTCGATAACACATGCCGATCCGCGCAGCCCGCGCTCCAGGGCGGATTTCACCTCCGGGACCGCGCCGTTGCACACGTGGAAATTCGCCGACCGGGCCGTGCCCGTGGGCGGCGCCGCCAGCCGGTTGACCAGCCCGTCAATTGCATCGACGGGCACGATATCCTCCTCGTCCACCTGAAGATGCCCGTGGTCCGCAAGGAGTATGAACGCGGCGTCCGCGTCCTGACCCTCAAGAGGCGCCAGCAACTCTCTCTCAATCGCGTAGCCCAGGCTGTGGATCTCCCCCGCGGATTCCTCGCCTCCGGCGCCGTATCGATGCTGGATTGTGTCCATCGTGTCCGTGTAGAGCCAGAGACACGCCGGTTGTCCCGGGTTTGCGGTCACCAGCCTTCGAACCTGGATGAAGAGATCCGACGCGTTCACGAACGGGACCACGTCGGTGGCGCCGTCGTAAAGCATCTCGGACAGGCCGCTGTGCGCCAGCGAGCGATGGATCATGCAATAGGACGCAACCCCGGCCCCGGTCAACAGCCTGTGCACGGTGGGTACGCCCAACAAAACGCGAGCGTCTCCGCTGTTCTGCAGCATCCGGCCGTACCGCTCGTCCGCCTCCGGACTCATCCGGATCATATTCGCCACGTATCCCCTGTCCGGCATGTACATCCTGTACCCCGCGACGCCGTGTCCGGCAGGCGGCAGACCCGTGTGAAACGACGACAGTGCAACTGCCGTGGTAGACGGGAAGACCGACGTGATCGGCACGAACCGCCCCCGCTCCGCAAGCGTACTGAACCCCGGCGTCCGTCCGGAATCCAGGACGCCGGTCATGGTGATATAGCCCAGGGCGTCAATCAGCGCAACGACCAGTTTATTGGCGCCCGCCAGTTCGCGCCCGACGACCTCGTCGGCCAGTTCCGGCGATCCCACACCGCCGATCCCGAAGTGCCGCAGCACCGTGGGCGCCACGTTCGCCACGCTGTACCCGTCGTACGCCGGCCATATGAACTCATCCGGCCATGGCGTTTCGCCGAGCCTCCCGGGACGCTGCAGGCGCTTCAATATCCGGCGCGCGTCAGGGTTCATTTCAGCTCCTGGTGAACAGGTGCGCAACGTTGAAAGACAAGGTCGAATAATAGACCGCCCATGTGAGGATGTCAAGCCCGAATCCCGGCACACGGACGACGTCTGAGACCGGCGCGATGGAACGCTCGCACCTCTCTCGTTGCGGCGTCGGCAAGGACGTCGAACGCCATTTTTTGCTTGACACCGCGGGCCCCTTCTGGTTATTTTCTCCAGCATTCTGAATGCCAGGGTTCCGGCGTAGCTCAGCTGGCAGAGCGGGTGGCTGTTAACCACTAGGTCGTAGGTTCGAGTCCTACCGCCGGAGCCAATTTTTCGACCGACGTCGCCAGCGACTCAAAGGTCTACCCAAAGCCCCGGAGAGCGAGTCCTTCGGGGCCGCTTCGTATTCGGGAGGAAAACGCGCGTCGGACCGATGATCCACGATATCGGCCCTCCAGCCTCGCGCCTGACTTGAGCCGCGACATGCGGTTTGGAGCGAAACCGATGACCGCCGCGAAGCCAGCAAGAGACGCAACGGAGGCCGGCAAGGAGCCGGTCCTCCTCTCGGGAGGAAACCCTCAGATTGCGAAGGCCGACGGGGACGCACCGGTGCAGGCTTATATCGCGGCCATGCCGGGCTGGAAGAGCGACGTCGGACGCCGCCTCGACGACCTTATCGTGCGCAACGTGCCCGACGTGCGCAAGGCCGTTCGGTGGAATTCACCCTGGTACGGGATCGAGGGCGAGGGCTGGTTCGTGAGCTGCCATGTGTTCGCCCGCTACGTGAAAGTAACCTTCCTCAACGGCGCGTTGCTGCAACCTGTCCCTCCAGGTTCAGGCAAAGACAAGGATTCGCGCTGGGTCGACGTCCACGAAGACGAACTCGACGAAGTTCAGATGGCGGCCTAGGTCCGGCAGTCGGCCGCCCTGCCGGGATGGCGCGGGTTCTGAATTCCCCTTACGTTCGATCCGTGAGTTGAGGCACCCTGTTCCCCGACAAGCTTCGGGCGGGACCGCCCGGTCCTGAATTCACCGCAGAAAGGACTTCGAGAAACATGAACGTGTACCGAATCAGACCTGCGTCTGGCAGCCTGACGGCGCTGCTTGTGTGTCTCACGCTCTGGAGTTGTGCCGACCCTGAGATGAGTGAGACTCCTTCTACCGATGAATCGCCTGCCCAGGCGGGAAGCGGCGTGACGATCGTGAATCCGAATTTGGCCCTTGGCGACGAACTCACCGCACTCCCCGGGATGACGCCGGAGCTCGCCGACGCCATCCTGCGGCAGCGTCCCTTCCTCAATATGGAAGCGCTACACTCGGTCGTCGCACAGCATGTGAGCCGGGAGGACGCTGAAAAGCTCTACGTGGACATGTTCGTTCCGATCGACCTGAACCGTGCCGGCAACCGGGATATTCGCCTCATCCCGGGCGTGGGAGAACGGATCGCACACGAGTTTGAGGAGTACCGCCCGTATACGGCCATTGCCCAATGGGAGCGGGAGATGGGGAAATACGTGGACGACGCGGAGATCGAACGCATGCGGCGGTACGTCTTCGTGCCCATCGACCTGAACACGGCCACCGAAACGGAGATCCTGTCCATCCCGGGCGTGGGCAAACGCATGGCGCATGAGTTCGAGGAGTACCGCCCGTATACGAGCATGGAACAGTTCAGGCGTGAAATCGGCAAGTACGTGAAAGAAGACGAGGTCGCGCGGCTGGAGCGGTACGTACAAATCCGTCCGCAGGATTGAGGCTGTTAAGGCCGTTCTCGATCTGTTTTCGGACCGGTTGCACAAAGAAAGACCCCGCGACGAAATGCGCGCGGGGTCTTGTCGTATCCGATGCGTGGGGCCCGCTTTCAGCCGGTCTCGTACCGCTTAACGTTGACTTCGCCTGACCGGGCTCGCATCCGTGCGGCGTCGTACCAGGCCTGCATCCGCAGGAGCATCTCCATGCTTACGTCGAAGGACTTCTCGATGCGCAGAGCCATCTCCGCCGACAGGGCGGCGTGTCCGTTCAACAGGGCCGAAAGCGTCGCACGGCGGACACCGAGCATACGCGCCGCCTGTGTCACGTTCAATCCCGATTCCTCGATGACCTCGGTTCGGATAAAATCGCCCGGATGCGATGGGGTCATGCTTACGTCAATTCTGTTTGTATCCATCAGTGGTAGTCCTCCAGGTTCAAGCCGTCTATGCTACCGCCATCTTCATTAAACGTAATCCGCCAGTTTTCAGAGACCGAGATGCTCCAATCTTCCTGACGATCGCCTGAGAGGCGATGTACCCGCCAACCACGAGGCGCATCGTCTATGAAACTGCCGAGATCCTCAGACAGAATCAGGACCGTCAGGATCTTGCGCACGCGGTCGACCAGGTTCTGTCGCACGAACCGGGAGTTATCGTGTTCAAGCAATTGACGCAATCCCCGATGGCGGACAGACCGAATAACCATAATACAAGTGTACGGTAAGACCGTTCACTGTGCAAGTCCTTTCTCTTGGGGCCCGTTCCACTCGATTGACACGATGACGTCGCGCGACTGGAACGGTACGTAGAAATCCGTCCGCAGGAAAAAGACCGAACTCCGGCAGCAGCCAGACCGATTGCGCAAAAAAGACCCCGCGACGAAATAGCCGCGGGGTCTTGTCGTATCCGATGTGTTTTCAATTGTTTATTGTCCGACCTTCCATCCTTCCCATTTGTCCGGATAACACGTCGCCAGTGCATCCATTACCGGTTCCGTTCAATCCGGATCATTCTCGCTCAAAAGAGTGGCTTATGCTTCGACTCTAATCCGTCCATTCGGGACGGAGCGGGATTCACGGATAACTATGTCCACGTCACGCCCAAGCGACGTCAGCAGCCGCAAGAGGCGCTCCACGGAATACTCCCGAAAGTCGCCCCGCAGCAGACGCGACACGTCAGGCTGAGATAGCCCGAGGAGCTTCGCCGCCTCGACCTGCTTGAGGCCGCGTTGGCGAATGATCCTGTCGATCCGTGTGACCAATTCGGCCTTAAGCAGGCGCACGTCGGCATCCGGCAGCCCCAGATCAGCGAATACGTTTCCGCTGCTGCGTTCGATCTTCACATTGCCGGTCTTCATCGATATAACCTCCTGCAAAGTTCTCGCTAACATGTTGTTCTGCCGCTCTAACAGTCCGTTGAAAAAGTCGCTCTGCAGGCAAGGCCGAGTCATTGTGGCCGAAGACAAGGCGCGCGACCGACGCGAATCCCTGGATTCGGGGAGGGAGCGCCTGCCTGCCGCAGGCAGGCAACGCCGTATTTCGGCCACAAGGGCCGGACGCAGACCGGGTGGACTTTTTCAACGGGCTGCTACGCCTCAGCCTGATCAGGTCAATCTCAGGCTTCGGGGTTGCGATGCCCCGCCTTGCTTTCTTCTGAAATGCATGCAGCACGTAGACGACTGCTCGGAATCGGACAGTGTAAACCGCACGGAAGGTATCACCGTCATGACGTGTGATGACTTCCAAGACGTTACTTCCCAAACCTCTTAGCGGTTTGACGTCCCGGTGTCTGAGTCCGACCTGTGCCTGATATAGAGCGTAGCCGAAGATTTGCCGTACGGCGTTCGGAAACGACATGAGATCCGATTTGCTGGAGCCAATCCATTCGACATGTCTGGGTTTGTTCGTGGTCACGTCTTAATATAGTGAATTCACCATAATTTCGCAAACTGGCGATCATACATACATCTGGGTAAGGCGCTTTTGCCGACGGAGGGAACGTGCCAGACCGATCCGACGCGGTATCCGCCCGCAAATTCGGACTTTCTGCACAAATCATACGTTTTTTCGTCATATTTCAAACTTCGCAATTGACCTGAACTCATTGAACCCATATATATTCAGTACTCATTCCGCGTCCGCGTCGCCGGGCCGGTCGGATTCGCGGATTGCGGTACGACTTCGGCGGCGCAGTTTTCACCAATATTACCTTGAGGTCATCACCCGTGCATGAAATCGATTTTCTCGGGGATCTGATCATCATACTCGGTTCGGCGGTCCTGGTCGCAACGGTACTGCGCCGCGCGGGCATCCCGTCGATCGCGGGGCTGATTCTTGCGGGTATGTTCGCGGGGCCCACGGCGCTTGGCCTGGTGGACGACACGCATCAGGTCGAGATGATGGCCGAGGTCGGCATTGTCCTCCTGCTCTTCGGGATCGGTCTGGAACTCTCGCTGAGCCATATGAGGCGCATGTGGAATGCCATCCTGCTGGGCGGCGGCATCCAGGTGGCCGCCACGATCCTGTGCACCGCACTTGCGGCAGGATGGTTCGGCATGAAACCGGGGCCTGCCGTGTTTCTGGGTTTCGTTGTCGCGGTTTCCAGCACGGCTATTGTGCTGCGAGGGCTTTCGAGCCGCGGTGAACTGGACGCGCCGCATGGCCGCCTGGCCGTTGGCATCCTGATCTTCCAGGACCTGTGTGTGGTTCCGATGATCCTGGCGGTGCCGTTTCTGGCAGGTCAGGATGGTACCACGTGGGAAATCGCGGTCGCTGCCGCCACGGGTCTCGCCATTCTGGCGGGTGTGCTTGTTGCAGCCAACCGTACGGTCCCCTACATACTCGCATTCGTTGCCAGGTCGCGCGAGAGAGAGTTGTTTGTACTCACGGTGTTTCTCGTGTGTTTCGGCATTGCGTGGGTCCTGTCTATGGCGGGAATATCGCTGGCGCTCGGAGCCTTCCTCGCGGGCCTGATCGTCGCCGGCAGCGAGTTTCGTCACCAGGCGACGTCGGACCTGATACCCGTGCGCGAAGCCTTCGCCAGCCTCTTCTTTGTATCCGTGGGCATGCTGCTGGATGTTTCAGAGGTACTTGCGCGTCTGTTGCCGACGCTCGGGCTCTGCGCGATCATTCTCGCGGGAAAGTTCGTCATCGTGCTCGTGATGGGCCTGATTCTTCGGCTTCCGCTCCGCGTCGCAATCCAGTCCGCGGCAACTCTGTGTCAGATCGGCGAGTTTTCGTTTGTACTCCTGAACGCGGCTTCCGGAACCGGCCTCCTCGACCCATCACTATCCCATAACCTTCTCCTCGCGATCATCCTGTCCATGTTGCTCACCCCCATCGCCATCGCCTTCGCCCCTCACCTTGCGCTCGGGGTCACCCGAATTCCGTGGCTGAACCGGATTCTGGATGCCGAGCCCCCCGGGATCGACACGCACGAACCACACAGCGACCACGTCATCGTCGCCGGATACGGCCGGGCGGGCCGGGAGGTCTGCCACGCGGCCCGGGACGCGGGGTTCGCCTGCGTTGCGGTTGACGTCAACGTGGACAACGTTCGCAGAGCGCACGCGGCCGGCGACCTGGCGGTGTACGGTGACATCACCCAGACGGAGGTCCTTGAAGAACTCGGGTGCAGTGACGCGCGTCTGGTTGTGGTGACGATCAACGACACCAGGGCGACGGAGGTCGCCGTCCGCGCGATCCGGCGGGTGGCGCCCGACACCCTCA
>CAXXXF010000010.1:0-93342 GCA_963667175.2 Candidatus Latescibacterota bacterium
CCGCGACGCTGGGCGTCCTGACGGTGTGGGTCGTATTCGCCATCGGCCGCCATCTGGCGGGCATCCGGACGGGCGTGCTTGGCGCGGCCTTTCTGGCGTTTTGCGCCGGGCATATCCAGCAGTGCCACTTCTATACCGTGGACGTGTCCCTCGCGTTCTGGACGACCCTCGGCGTCTACCTGATCCTGAAACTGCCGTCCCGCCGTACTCCCCTCTACCTGGTGTGCGGGTTGGTCTGCGGCATGGCGGCCGGCACACGGCTGATGGCGGGCATGCTGTGTCTGCCCTTTCTGCTGGCGCACGTATGGCCCGCGCAGACGCCGTTGGAGACCGGAGGAGATCAACGCGGGAAGCGGAAACGAAGGCTGAATTGGATGGCGGCCGGGGCCCTATGGGTCCGGGACCGTCTGAAACGGACGTTCACCCCGCGAACGCTGCTTTGCGCAGCGGTCGTGGTTGCGGTTGCGGTGGTCTGCGAACCCCTCCTGCTCAAGCCCGGCGAGTTCTTCAGTTCGAAAGACATGCGGAACTTCCTGCCCAGCCTGAAGATCGCGAAAGGCGAGACGGTCCGCATCTGGGCCCTCTACGATTACGCCACCACGTCTTATCTGTTCTTCGTCACCCACCTGTTCCGGTACGCGCTGGGAACGCCCGTGGAAATTGCGGCCCTGTGCGGGATTGCGCTGGCCCTATGGAAGCGGCAGAGAGGTTGGTGGATTCTGTTGGCCTGGCTTGCGCCGTACTTCTATATGGTGGCCGGGCTACACACCAAACCCCTTCGGTATACCATACCGATGCTACCCCTTATGGCGGTGATCGGCGCATGGGCCTGCGTCGAGGCAGCCGATTGGATGCGCCGGCGCCGGAAACAGTTCTGGGTCTACGCTCTGCCCGTGGCGCTGGTGGTGATTCCCACGGCCGCCTACGGCATCGCGACGTCGCGCGTCTACCGTTCCAGCAGCCGGTTCGAGGCTGCAGGATGGATTGAGCGGAATATCCCCGAAGGGGCTGGTGTGCTGACCGAGCGGGGCGGGTATCCGACGGCCTGGATGGCGCCGGCGGACCGGTACAAGCGCAGGCTCGACGAGGCTGCCTGGTTTCTGTCCGCCGACGGCAACCTGCCCTACGAGGCGCACGTCGAATTCATTGAGAACCGTCTGTCCGGCATCGACTGGATCGTCGTGATCGAGGAAAACCGGACGATACCGTTCAGGAACGTGCAGCGGCGATTCCCGATCGCCCACGCCTACTACCGCCGCCTGTCCGAACAGGCCCTGGGTTTCGAACGGGTCGCGGAATTCAAGGTCGCCCCGGAAGTCCTGGGATTCACCTATTCCGAAGCCGACGCCGAGCCCACGATCACGGGATTCGACCATCCCCGCGTTGTGGTGTACCGGCGTACCAGCACGAACCTTCGGGAACTGCTCGATCGGTGGAAGGCGGATATCCGGACGGATCCGGCGCTCCCGGACAAATACGTCATCGACGGCGTAGACGCCTACCGCCGCAATGACTGGAAGGAAGCGGAAAGGGCTTTCAAGCGCAGCCTGAGGGTGAAGCCGGAGTTTGCGCTGGGACGCCTTCTACTGCGCGAGGTATATCTTGCTGAGGGCAGACAGGCCGACGCAAAGAGGGAACTTCGCAGGATTGCCGAATCGGGGCTGTCGGCCGGCGCGTACGTAGGGCTGATCCGGGTTGGCCTGACGGAAAGGGGAGCGACGTACCTCGAGAAGTACCTCGAATTGTCAAAAAAGAAGCTGACGGACGATCCCGTTCTGCAGCAATACGGCTGGCTGATCCATAAGATCAATGCGGAACAACGTGCGGCGCGCGATGAACCGGCTCAAGTGTCGGAAAGCAAGGCGCCGCCGTCGAACTGAACGAGGCACGGTGGCTTATTTCGGGAGCGTCACGATTCGCTCGTTCCCGTCCCCAAACACCACGCGGGCTGTCACCCCGGCATCCCCCGCCGACGCCTCGACCTCCGGCCGATCAGAAGCGTCCCCCGCGTGAATCGCCCACAACACCTCGATTTCCCGGCACGGATGAAACGGCCCGAACCCCCGATATTCAACGCCGACGCGATGCCGGCGGTACTGGTTGGATTCCGTGTACACGCTGGTCCGTTTTACGTCGCTCATCCGCCAGCATTCCATCTGTTCCGGAATCACTCTGGACAGAGACAACGTCACGCCGTTCCCGCCGGAATTCGGTCAGCCGTTCGTCGCCGGACACGTCCGCCCGGTGATGAAACAGCCACTCGAGGATCCGGGGTTCCTCCGACGAGACCCGGTCGTAGACCAGGACCACGTCCGGTTTCAGAAAAGCAAGCGTGCGAAGGTAACGATCTAATTTCCCACCGTATGCCGCCGTTGCGTCGCCGACGGCTACGTCCACCACCCCGCCCGCATCAAAAGAGACGATCCTGCCCGGATACTCGGCGCCGTAGCGCTGACCCTCCCCGTCCACCATCAGCGTATTGTGGCCGATCGTCCCGTTCCCGTCGAAGTTCCACCGCTGTCCGCCGGCGCTGTCGAAAAATCCCAGGTCGTGGCCGTACGGCCAGATCCCCTCGTCGATCAGCAGCCGTTCGCCGCGCGAGGAGACGACGAACGAGTTCGCGTCCAGTTGTGAATGGCCGACCGCGCTCGAACCCGATTTCAATCCGACGAACGTGGCCCGATCATCCCACCCGCTGCGCATGGTCACCACACCGGTCGTCGGATAACTTCGGGACGTCTCCTCCGGAATCGCGTCTGCCAGCGACGGGTCGTCCCAGATTACGCGTTCCACGGTTGCGTGGTCGCTTGCGCGCGCGGTTCTGGCCCAGTCGCCTCGTCGGCGCAGCCCGGCCAGCAGCAGCAGATAATCCAGACTCGCGCCGAGGGAGATTCCATTGTCATTGAAATTGTAGACCTGCCCGTCCGGTTCGGTGACGTGTACGATATAATCGCCCGTTATGCGCAACGCCGGATGCTCGAACAGGTCCACCGTGCCGCCGGTCGCCCGCTTCAGTCCCACGCCGAATTTGACGCCGTGTCCCAGCGTGCCCAGCCAGTATCCGGGGCCCTCTGCCCAGTCGCCTTCAGGCGGCACGAAATCCAGGATATCCAGACATCCCGCCAGCGCGGCCGGCAGGACCGCGTCCAGGTCCGAGATCTCCTCGGCGCACGCGAGGGCCGCCGTACCCATTTCCCCGCAGCACATGATTTTCCAGTTCCAGTGGTAGTCCGGACTGGACCAGTGCGCGTCCTGTTTTTCCCACGTCTCCAGAAACCGCGCGACCGTGTACGCGTTGATCCGTTCTGAAATCGACGTTGCCGCATCGTCCGGCCATGCCGACGCGCAGAGATCCGTCGAAATACCGATCGCCGACGCCACGTTCAGCATGGCGTGATCGCATCGCATGGGCCGGTGGGGCCGCGCCACCCACTCCTCCGGCGGAAACGAGAACATCACCTCCACGCCCTCCAGCGCCCTGGCCGCGAACGCCTCGTCCTCCAGGATGAAAGCGGCACTCGCCAGGGCCCGCAGCGGCGTCTGGCAGAAGTACGGAAGCTCCGGCTCGGCGCCGAAGAGATCTTCGCTGGCAGACGCTTCTCTCGCCGCCTCCGCAAGCTTGTCGACAAACCCCGGGGTCGCCCTCGCCCGTTCTCGAGCCCCGTTCACCTCCTCAGCGCCCAGCAGGACTCTCGGCCGCGTCTCAGGCGGCGCCACCGTCGCATTCGCCAGCTTCGCGAGCAGATCTTCAGAGAATGGTTTCATTTATTGACTCCTTGATCGAACGTTCGCCACATTTCGTTTCGCACTTCAGCGATATCTTCAGAAGTTATTGGTTTCGCCTGTTCCCACAGGCCTTCGGGATTGAAGAGTTTCCCTCGATTGTCGTCCTGCGAACCGGGCGCCTGTCACATAACAGTCCGTTGAAAAAGTCGCTCCGCAGGCGAGGCCAAGTCACTGTGGCCGAAGACAAGGCGCGCGACCGACGCGAATCCCTGGATTCGGGGAGGGAGCGCCTGCCTGCTGCAGGCAGGCAACGCCGTATTTCGGTCACAAGGGCCGCACGCAGCCGGATGGACTGTATCAACGGGCTGATAAGGACGAGTTTAAATGCCAGGCCGCTTTCTTCGGTAATAATCACTTCCTCGCCATCAGGAAACTTGCTTATGGAACAAGCGTTTAAAATACTACTACTTGACAAATCATAACTATTTGCACGATGTTCTATGGTTTTTTAAACTGCCCTATCTTACGTGGGGGGTGCATGTCTTTAGCAATTGTATTTAAAGGAACAGATGGAATTGTAATGGCAACAGACAGTCGAATTACTATGACAAGTAGTCAAAAATCGGAGACGTTGAAAGGGAAGTATTTTCTACCTATGACAACACAACGAAACTTTTCGGCCTCAACCATGACCGTAAATACGGATCGGTTGTGGCTGGTGTTGTCACCTATGGTTTAGGTGCAATTGGATTGGAAAAACCAAGAACAGTTTTCAGCTATGTGTCTGAATTTGAAAAGATCATTTTTGAAGAAAATGAAATGGGTGACGCCTTCACAATGTCATTGTTGGCGATGGGGCTTAGTTTATTTTTTAGTACTGAATGGCAAAAGACCGGAATGCCAACGGCTGAGAAATATGAAGGACCAGATATTTATTTTAAGATTGCTGGATTTGACAAGGATGAGCCTTATGGCAAAGTGTTCGGCTTCTCCATACCTTCCAGTCCTGAACCCGAAGAAGAATTCATAGGAGCAAATTTCGGCGTCATTCCTGGTGGACAAACAGAATTTATGGAAAGGTTGTTAAACGGCTATGATCCCAATCTACCGTCATATCTTAGAGAATCCGGGATGGATGAGAAAACAAGCGAGACTTTTTCAAAAAACCACATTGGCAAATTAGCGATTCCCATACCCTATCAGTTCCTTACACTTCAAGATAGTGTTGATTTCTCTGCATTTCTAATAAAAACCACGATGCTGCTGCAATCCCGGAGTATTGGCATTAGAGGAGTTGGTGGCGCTATTGATATTGCTACCATTACCAAAACCCAGGGGTTTGACTACATATCCAGGAAGCAGATCGTTACTCCAACCTTTTCATAGGGGGAATAACATGGGCCCTTACGAACGTTCAATCGAAATCAAGACGCGCACAGTTTATTTTGGTGAGGAACACTGGCAAAAAAGCAACAGAGGGACTCACTTTTCTTGGATATCCTTCAGGTATTCAAATACACTGCTGTCCAAGAACCGTCGAATTCCCAGAGATAAGGTTCGAAAAACGGCTTCAAATGGGCGATTTTGGACGGGTTTGACCCAGATAATGAAAACCAGGTTGCCATTGTCTGCGCAATGCTGTCCAAGACCAAAGTGACTATTCCAACGGCCATAATTGTGCTGTTTCCGTCTCAATAAGCCAGTGAAATAGGCAATTTGTGAGTCTCAGGCGACCTTGGTCAAGGCATTGCTTCTCGAGAGTGAACCAGATGCTGTCCAAGACTGAAACCGATTTTTGGACAGGTGTGATTCAAATAAGAAGTGGTATAATGTTTCCAGAAGACACGAGCACAAAGTAAACGGTCAAGACAAAGGGAAAATTTCATTGAACTATTCCCGCTCACAGCAAAACGGCCCGATCAGAGATCGGGCCGTTTTGCTGTGTAATTCGCTCTACGTTGGCGTTTTGGCAAACGCCAACCAAACTACAAAACAGACCATCTCTGTCAAGTGAAATCGTCACCCATCTATCACAAATTCAACCGACTTGTGGACTGCGCCCGGACGGAGTTTCCGGATGCGGCCAGATCTGGCAGACAACATTTGCCATCCACTTACCGCGCTGTTCGATGTGGTTCTCATCCCAACTATCGGTAGACTCTCTTAACAGCCTATTGTTCATAAACAAGTTGTCCGAATGCCCTATTAGTTTACGCTTGAAATGCCATGAACGATTGCTCATACGCTTGTTCAGGCCACCCCTGATCAGGGTCAAATTGCCTAGCGTTTGGATCATGGCGTCTCGACGTGCACCAACCTCATCATCGTCCTCGTCGAGCAGGTTTGGCCATTCTTCGTCTCGCCAACCAAACGGCATCAAGTGTTCCACTTCGAGACCATCGGGAACCATCTGCTGCCCAGCGTCTTGCGAAATCAGACTTTCCTCTATGGCTTCCAATACGAGCCGCTGGACGTGCCGCGGTATCTTGCGTGTCACGACCGCGTGGTGGACATCCACATCGTGTGGCCATCGACTGTTGGCCTGTGTGTATAGCATCAGGCGGTCCCTAATTATATTCGCCAGTACGTCGTGATTGTGGTCTTCTTCTGAAATCGACCTCAGTATTTCCAACCCAATTCTATCGTAACTGCGGGCTTGGTGACCGACTACCAACCGACGAATCAGAAAACTCTCGAGGTGATTGAAACTCTCGGCACGAACATCATCAGGGCACCCGGATTCTTTAAACCTTCTATTCAGTTCGAAGATCAAAGGCCACCACGCCCCTACATCAAGCCGAAGCCGCCGATTGTGGAAACGCCGTTCGACGGTAGTCGCCGGCTGGATACGTTGCTCGTATTTCTCAAAATATCCGGCATCGCTAATGAATTCTTCTCCGACATCCACCAGACGTTCTGAACGCCAGTTTACGAAATTCTGGAATTCTCGAAAGACCCGCCTTACGCCGACCATCTCTATCGTCTTCGACTCCAGCCAATAATCTGCAAACACGTCAGATCGAGGACGTTTTTGTGCACCCCGCCCGACCTCTTTCCGCCACCACATCTGATCGAATGTGTCAAGATATCGGTCGAAGAACGAGTCCTGGTCTACGTCGGGTTCGGCATCGGCCTTGAATAGCATGAAGTTTTTGATCTTGTCCCATTCCGTCAGAGGTGCGCCGCGGGCGTTCAGCGTTTCAAAGATCTTGTGCTCCTCCTCGTGGGGGTCGAGATAAATCGCCACCACCCTCAAACCGTGGAGGATCGCTCTCCTCAAGGCAATCGCGAGCACCTCGACAGAACCGTTTTGAACAAAGAACCATTGATTGGCCGATTCACGAAAATACCTGTAGCAGTCACCCATCGGACCTTTGATGTCCATCTTGTCGGCCGCAGGATTCATCGCTTCGATGAACCCGTCGTAGTGTTCGCTGCCATGAGTGATCTTGAGGTATTCTGGTGAAAACGCGTTAGTTTGGGGTTCATTCGAAGTCAATCGCACTATCGGTCCGGCTTGATTCGCCAATTCTCGTTCACCCAATTCGTCCGATACGGCTGACATCATCAACTGCAACGTCGTCAAGCGTTGTTGTCCGTCTATAACTCGCCATTTCTTAGCCTCATCTGGCGTATACCCACTTAGCTTTAGCACCAATGTGCCGAAGAAATGGGACTCCGTTGGCTCGTTCTCATTCGATTCCTGTTTCTTCACCTGGCTGCACAGGTTCTTCGCGATTTCGGTTACATCTTCCCAGAGAGGAGCCCACTGATCTTCCTCGGTCCAAACGTACAGACGCTGGTAGCGCGGCACAACATAGATCAGGCTTCCATTGAATACATCTGAAACTGTGCGGTTCATTGGCTCCACGAACGCCCTCCAAGAGTATCCAACGAAGTTTTCGCCACGACGTCGGCTCGGCTGTTTGTGAAAAAAGGTAAAACCCGTGTCGCAAATTGCGTCAACGTGCCAATATAATAAGATTTCGTTGAATAAATGCTGATAAATGAGATGTTGTTGCTGATTTTTTGATGAAATCCAGTGTTTTTTGCCAATGAGACACGGAATTGCGACAGTCGAGGGGATCATCGGGGAACCGGCACCGAGGGAAGGAGCGGCGGCGCTGCATGTTCAGTATACTTCGACAGGCAGGCTTGTAGGGCGGGGACGAATGACGAACGCGCACGTTCATCCCATGCCGAAGGAAGTCCTTCGTCTGCCGGACGGTTTTCAGGATGACAGTACGGGTGAACGAGTAGCAGACGGGAGAAGGAGACGATAGCGACCACGTTTCGTCTGATTCAACAGGAACGGACCTTGCAGACATATTGCGCCTGAGTTCACCGTCATGTGTCAATAATTAAGATTGCAATTACATTCTACATGTGGTACCTACATTTCCTACGATCTCTTGAAACGGTTCCAGCAGATGAAACGGGAGAGCATGGCCCTGAATGATGCTGGGGATGTTGTCCGGCGGTATTTTAGGGTGAGGATGCGGGGGGCGAGCAAGAGCCAGAAAGCGGATCGAAAAATCCCGGCGGTTTCTGAAGAAGCAAGGTGTATCTCAGTATCAGGTAGTACCGGTCGTTGGGCCTTTTTGTAGCGAGGAGGTTGATATGGGCGCCACAAGTGGCGCCAGGAAACTGATCAACCGCATTTTTTGGGGCGAGCGCCCTGAAGACGGGGTTGAAGAGACGACCGAAGACCGCTTTCTGGCTCAGTCATTGCAGATCGATGAGGATATGCGTACTGGCAAGAGCAGGACGTTATCGGTTGAGGAGACCAGGAGAGAGTTGGAAAGGATAAAGAGGGGTGGAACTTGAGGAAGCTCGCCGCTGGCGACCCTTCAGTTGTGAAATCGTGCAAGGGCGAGGGATCGAGTCGGTTGTGGTTGCGGTGACTGAAAGGGAGGGAGAAGAGGTCGGAACCGGTGGGCATGTCGCACCCCCGGTTCGTGTCATCAGCCTTTGATAAAAGGAATTATAATTGCGCCAACCACAAGAATGATGATTGCCCATAGCTTGCGGTCGATGCTGATATAGAGTTTTTCCATAAACTCGATGCGCTCGTTTCCTTGCTCGAATAGGCCTTCTAACTTTGCCAATCGTTCGGCGTGATAGACTTGATAGTCCTGCTGACCGGCAGACATAGCGCACCTTCCGGGAAAGATATCTGGTTGTCATTTAACTATCTCTTCGGGAAAAATTATGCCAAAGAGCCACAATTTGTCAAGAGAAAATTCAAAACTTCCTTTACTCCTCCGGTGGATTCTTTTGCTTTTCCGGTGACTTTCTTGTGGTGGGGAAAGAGATGCTGGACGGGCGTTCGGAACCCGGGCAGTAGGTTCCCGCCGTCAAGGGCGTCATCCGTTCCCAGCACGTCAACCTTCCGGGTCGAACGGTAGACGTGGACCATTCGCGTTTCGGGTTCCACCAGCCAGACCAGGCGGGTTCCGGCGGCGACGTAATCGACAATCCTGGCGTGGACGTCGGCGAGGCGGTCCGACGGCGAAACCACTTCGACTGCCAGATCGGGGGCGAATGGCCAGTAGCCTACGGGGACGCCGGCTTCGGGAATGCGGTTGCTTGCGACGAAGGCGGCGTCCGGGGCGCGAACGACGTCGGGGTCCCGTTGGAGGATGAATCCGGTTTCGGCCCCGCATGAGACGCCGAGGTCGTGCGCTTCTACGTACTCGTCGAGCAGGCGCCCAATGCGTGCCCTGACGACGCCGTATTCCGCTCCGTTTGGCCTCTGGCGAATGATCTCTCCCTTTACAAGCTCACAACGTCCACCGCCGTCCGGCATGTGGAACAGTTCTTCGGCTGTCACGGGAGAAAATGGGGCCAGTACTGCCATCCAGGACCTCCTGCAGTTTGGAGCACGGCGGGCGCCGCACGATTTCCCGGCGCCTTGACCTCATTCTTGTCCTTGTGTATGCAATACACTACTGTTATTTAGACGTTTATCGTTAACAGAAACTATACAGAAGTGCAACCAACAGGCCGAATAAAATTCGTAGATTTCTTTTTTTGTACAGAAAAAACCCGTTCTCGGTACCCTTCACTCTATTGAAGGGGAACCTGAAGAGCAGGTTCAGGACAGAGTCCTACTTCATGCGATCTAGACGATCATAAAACTTCTCATGCACGTCTATAAGGATTACCCGACCGGTTCCCTTGTTTTCTGATTGGATTGCCATCCTGTACGAGTCGTTCAAGCGCACTGCATAAACATCACTGAACCCATCCGCTAACTCCACCCGGCGACCGGGAGGAAGCTCTCCTTCGTAAAATTCCTTCACAACATCTTCGACGTTCTTTATTACCTGCGGAGGGACCTTCTGTAGATTACGTTTTTGCTTTATGGTCAGTGGATCAAGTTTAACGGGCAGGTCCAGCAGCAACGGAACACCTCATATTCTTGATAAACTCTTCAGCCGTCTCACATGGTTCTTCCGCTCGAGGTTGCAGCAGCCCTTCATAGATCCCAATATACCAGCGAAGATCCTGACAAACCGACACAAATTCCCCAAGAGACTCTATAAGACGATCAATAGCCTTCCTCGTCTCAACATTCGATGCCATCTCTCCCAACAACTCGTATTTTGGGATATTCTCCTTATTTACATCCTCAAGCTTCCTAAAACCTTCAATAGCCGCTTCCAAATCGCTGAAAAACGACCCGATTCTCTCAGGCTTCTCTTTAACCCGTTTAAACATCTCCCCATAACACCGACACCAAAGATCAGTCTCCTCGCGCAACTCATCGATAACTTTCCGGCTCTGTCTCTCAGCATCAACCCAAATCCGGGATCTCAATTCTCTCTCCGTAAAGAAAGACCCCATAGTATTCGAAACCCACTCCTGCTGATTCAGAGGAGAAAATGTGAAAATCGCAGGTAATCCAGATAAAGCCGTCGGCATAATACCCCCGTCTTAGCTCCCCAAACGCAGTCTACTTCGTAAGCTGTACATAAGAAAAGGTACAAAAAAGACAACTAAATGACAATGGCAAATTACCCGCTTGCCAACATCCTTATGCAATCCCCTTTACCCAAGTATCCAATTTCTGATGGGACCACCCTGCCATACCCCTACCTTGCGACCAGCTTCCATCTGTAGGGGCCTGCCTGCAGCGCAGTACGCTGCGCAGGCAGGCGACCCTTGTGGTCGCCCGCTCTTCGGATGTCTCCGTTTTCCCTTTGTGTCTTTGTGTCTTCGTGTGAGCTGATCTTGGAGGGCTGGGGGAGATGTGGCTCTTTCTAAAGCGGACAAACGAGTTGCCCGTCCAGCAGCTTGTGGTTTCCGGAATAGTCCACGGGCACGTCGATCAGGTGCACGCCGCCTTCTTTGAGGCAGCCTTTGAGCATGCCAGCCAGCGCGTCTGTCCGTTCCAGCCGGCGCCCCCCGGCGCCATAGCTCTCGGCGTAGCGCACGAAATCGGGATTTCCGAAATCCAGCCCGAAATCAGCCAGCCCCATGTGCGCCTGCTTCCATTTGATCATGCCGTAGCCGTCGTCCCGCAGCACCAGCGCCACCAGGTTCAGGCCCAGCCGGACGGCGGTTTCCAGTTCCTGTGAATTCATCATGAAGCCGCCGTCGCCGCAGACCGCCACCACGTCACGATCGGGATAGAGCAGACTGGCCGCCATGGCGGAAGGCAGACCGGCGCCCATGGTCGCCAGGGCATTGTCCAGCAGCACCGTGTTCGGCTGGTGGGCGCGGTAATTGAGCGCGAACCAGAGCTTGTAGACGCCGTTGTCGAGGGCGATCAGGCCGTCGTCTGGCAGCACGCGTCGGACGTCGGCCACAATCCGTTGCGGGAGGACCGGAAAGCGGTCGTCGTCGTCCCCGGCGGCCAGCTTCCCGTCCGCCCACGCCTTGACCCGGATGAAGTAGTCGAACGACCAGTGGGACTGCGGCTCGATCTTCCGCCAGATCTGCCACAGGCTGTTGCCGATGTCGCCGATCACCTCGAGTTGCGGGAAATAGACGGGGTCCACCTCTGCGGAAGAAAAGTTGACGTGGATAACCTGCAGGCCGTTCTCCCGCATCAGGAAAGGCGGCTTCTCAACCACGTCGTGACCCACGTTGATGATCAGATCGGCCCTTTCGATGGCGCAATGGATGGCGTCGCCCGAAGACAGCGCCGCGTTTCCGAGATACAGCGGATGGCGCTCATCCACAACGCCCTTGCCCATCTGCGTATTGAACCAGGGGATGCCGGTCTTGTCGATGAAACGGGCCAACATGTTCGACGTGCGCTTGCGATTCGCGCCGGCCCCCACCAGGAGCAAAGGCCGGCGGGCCTCCTGGATCATGGAAACGGCGCGCGCAATCGCCTTGTCCTCCGCCACGGGCCGCCGCACGCGGTCCCTGGGAAAAAGGCGCCCCTCCGCCTCTTCCGCGGCGACGTCTTCCGGCAACTCCAGGTGCACGGCGCCCGGCCTTTCCTCCTCCGCCACGCGGAACGCTTCCCGCACACGCGGCGGAATGGTCGCGCCGCTGACGATTCGGGTGGTGTACTTCGTTAGCGGGCGCATCATCTCCACCACGTCCACAATCTGGAAATGGCCCTGTTTGCTCGACTTGATGGGCTTCTGGCCCGTGATCATCAGCAGCGGCATGCCGCCGAGCTGCGCGTACGCCGCCGCGGTGACGAAATTCGTCGCCCCGGGCCCGAGCGTGGACAGGCACACCCCGGTCTTTCCTGAGAGGCGGCCGTACGTCGCGGCCATGAAGCCCGCAGCCTGTTCGTGCCGGTTGAGAATGACCCTGATGCTCGAGTGGCGCAATGACTCCAGCAGGTCCAGATTCTCCTCGCCGGGGATGGCGAAGATGAACTCCACGCCCTCAGCCTCGAGGGCTTTAACGAATAGATCCGAGGCTTTCATGGTATCAACTCTCGCGGCAATACGTCTGATTTCCTTTGTTTTTTCGCTGACAAAAATCCGGAAGACGGAGAGCGCGAGATGGCCACCCAAAACGCCTTCGAGTTCCGCTTTGTCCCGCTTTCGTTCCCAATAGATGAAATGCCCCCTGGGGTCACGCGTATTCGAGGGCAGGACCTGCCTGCAGCGCAGGGCACTGCGCAGGCAGGTGCCCTCGTTCCCAGGGAAGAACGCCGTTCGTCAGTCGAGGCGGTCCAGAAACTCGTCCAGCCATTCGTCGGGACCGCCGTGCCCGGCGAAACCCGTCGCCACGTCCTCATCGGTGTGACAGTCGGACCCGCCGGTGGAGAACAGCCCGTGGCGCTCGCAATACTCGCGGTACTTCCCCGTAAACTCGGGCGGCACGCCCGGATGGGCGCATTCGATCCCGTCCAGGGAGCACTCCAGGCGCAACGCATCCATCCGTTCCACGCTGTCTTTCCTGAAATAGCCGAACGGATGCGCGATCGCCACCAGCGCGCCCGCCTCCTTCACGGCCCGGCATCACGTCCTTTACGTGGGGATACGATGGAAATCGTGTTGCGGAACCCGCTCGCGACATCAGGTCCCCGAAGTCCTCGATCCGGTCGATGAACCCGCGATCCACGCAGTACTGCTGGATCACGCCACCCTTCACGTGGGTATTTCCCTGCAACTCGATCGTCTTCGACGGTCTGTACGACTTCAACAGTTCGAGACGGTCGCCATCGGAGAAATCCAATCCGAGCGCCTGCAGGCCTTTCGAAATCGCCGCTCCGTAGTCCCGCTGCCAGTCGTGATACGCGCCGAGAACCTGCACCATCGCCTCCGGCAGTTCCGCCGGAAAGCCGTAACAAAGCAGATCCACCGATCCAATCGACGTGGTCATCGTCAGCTCAGCCGACGGCACGACGCGAATCTCCGGACAGCCCTGAGCGATCTCCAGCACCTCCGGCAGAGAATCCAGAACGTGGTGGTCCGTCACGGCGAAGCAATCGACGTCGAGTTCCCGGGCGCGCTTGAAATGGCTTTGCGGCTGCGCCAGGGCGTCGTAGCTCCAGTACGTGTGCAGATGAAGATCGTAGCGTGCGGTCTTCTGTGTGTCGGTCATTGGCCTTTCCTTCGATTCATCGGCGGAGAAACCGATTCAGTACGTTTCTTACGGCGCCCTGCAGGAACGGGTCCACGACCAGACTGCCTCCAAAGGCGATCGAACCCACCGAGAACACACCGCCCCCGCCGGGATGGTCGTAATACGTCATGTGAGCGCCTCCCGAGCCGTCCCAGTCGAACTCGTCGTTCGGATAGACCGCCGATCGCCCGTCGTTCACATAGTCTTCCGGGTTGATTCCCCTGGCCAGCACGGTGACGTTCTCCGGAGACCAACCCTGCCGCACCTGGTCCGCCTCCCAGCCGCTTGCCGCTCCGCCGTTGACGCCCTCTTGGCCGATCAGATCTCCGTTCTCCAGTCCGAGGCCCTCGAATACCCAGTGCGACGCCGCTTCGACCCGGTACGGCGCGAACGTCATATATCCCGGCCGCAAATAACCCACGCCGAGCACGGCGTGCTCCGGCCGGCCGAGGTTCCGCCACAACCCGCCCTCTTCGCCATTCTGGTAATGCGGCTTGCCGTCCTTGCGGATTTCCATGGAACGGCAGGTGGAATCCCAGGTCACCTTCCAGTAGACACCGTTGCCCGAAAGATACAGCAGACTCCCGCCTGCATCCAGATAGGCCTCCAGATGGTCTCGCATCGGCTCCGACCAGTACTCGCTGTGCGTATTGATCACAAGAGCGCCGTAGTCCGCCAGCCACGCCCATTCCCGATGCAAATCGAGGTCGGAATAGACGTCCACCGCGTAGCCGCAAGCCGCCATCCAGTCCAGGATCCACATCTCGGCCCGCAACAGGTGGCTTCTGCCCTCTCCTTCCGGCGACGCCGTGGGCATGGGGCGGTCCAGGCTCAGGGTGGTGGGCTGCGGCTCGCTGTATGCCGACCGGCCGCCCCATCCGTTATACGCATGCCAGGTGTTCGTGGATGCCAGCACGGCCACGTCGCCCTTGAGGTGAAACCGGGGTTTGATCACGAACGGAACGTGAAACCCAACGCCCCTCTCGTCTACGAACTCCGCCGCATAGATCCACGACCGCGTCTCCTCGGGAACGATCCAATAGAAATCCGACTCCCAGCCGCAGCCGGTCTCCCATGCATTCTCCGGGCATGCCTGCATCCGCCCGCGCAGCCCCTTCACCGTACCGACGTCGACGCTGGAATTGCCGAGACGCCTGAACGAGACGTCATAGCTCCGGGCGTTCGTTGTCATCCGAAAGGCGATGTTGTCGTCCGGAGACGCGCTCAGGCGGGAAGCGTAACCCTGCATTCTGGACACGTCGGGCGGAGGGTGCGCCCCTGGCACGATGGCGTGTGAATTCCGTGTGTCCTTCTTCATCTCGATCCCCTCATTTGTATTTCGCCCTGATCGCCCGTCCACGCTGCGCGCTCTTCGCCGCAAGATCCAGAATGTGGATCGGCCGCCTGGCCCACTCCGGGGTGATGACCAGACCCTTACCGGCCGTCAGGTGTCCTGCGACGTTCTCATAATAGGCTTCCCACCGGCCGGGCATGTTGGCGCCCTTCGTCACGACCTTCTCATCTCCCCGTTGTCGTATCATCTCGTACGTGCGCCCGTCGAAGACGTAACTGCCCTCGGTTCCCGAGATCTCCAGTTGCCCCGGCCTGGGATTCGACTCGAGCGACGATACCGTGAGGCTCAGCCAGGCGCCGTTGTCGAACCTGACCACCGCGCAGGCCACGTCCTCGTTCGTATCGTCCTTCCACGGGGTCTGGTCCCGCCCAGAATCCGGTCTTTGAAAAGCCCGCGACCTCGACGATATTCTCGGGAATGATCTGGAGCGCGTACTCCAGAAAATGCACCCCCCAGTCGTACATGATGCCCCCGGAAATGGACCGGCTGCTCCGCCACCAGTCTCCCGGGCGCCCGTATCCGCCGATTCGCGCGTCCACACGGTAGATCTCGCCGATCGCCTTCTCCTCGTGCAGATGTTTGAGGGCTTCCAGAACACACCCGTCCCAGTGCCGGTTGTGATACGCCGAGAGCATGAGATCCCGCGCTTCGGCCTCGCGTATCATGGCGTCGCACTGCGCGGTCGTAATGGCAAAGGGTTTCTCGGTGATCACGTGACGTCCCGCGCGCAGACACTTCAGGGCCAGCCTTGCATGCGTGTTGTGCGGTGTGATCAATACCACCAGATTCACGGCCGACTTCCGCAACATCTCCCCGACGGAGCGATACAGCTCAATCCCCGGAAAATCTCTGCCGGCGGCGGCGAGCCGCTCCGGATCCATCTCCGCCACGGCGCATGGCGTCATGCCCGCTTTCCGCATATCCGAAAGATGACGCCGCCCCATATCGAAGGCCGCGCCGTACCCGACCACGCCGGTCCTGACGTCCGCCGCCCGTTCGAATCTCGCCATCGATCGCTCCTCGACCCCGCTTTCGGGTCACACGTCAAAGACGAGTCCCGGCATCCGAACATGCCGGGACTCCGCCGATCTTCATCGCGCGAGATTTGTCATCCGAAACCTGTCGAGATTACACGGTCCGGGCGAAACCGGTGTTCGCCGTCAGAGGTCAGGATCCGTCGGTCGCGTCCGGCGAACCGATCCTCAGCTTTCCGGAGTCCACGTCTCGTCAAGGGGTCGATGGGTGAACGCCTTCGCGTCTTCACCAAGATAATCGCCGGCAATCTGCCCGTTCCCCTCGATGATGTATTTGTAGATGACGAGGCCCTCGAGGCCTACGGGCCCCCGGCTGTGCAGCCGGTTGGTGCTGATGCCCACCTCGGCCCCCAGACCGTAGCGGAACCCGTCCGCAAACCGGGTCGACGCGTTGTGCAGCGTGGACGCGGAATCCACCTCGCGCAGAAACCGGGACGCCGCCTCCCTGTCTTCCGTTATGATCGCATCGGTGTGGTTGCTGCTGTAGCGGTTGATGTGATCCACCGCTTCCTGAACGCCGTCCACCACTTTGACGGAGATCACCATGTCGAGGTATTCGGTTCCCCAGTCCTCCTCGGCTGCCGCGGCCAGTGCCCCTCCTCCAGCGAGGCTTCGCGTCGGTTCGTCACCTCGCACCTCAACCCCGTTTTTCTGATATAGCCGGACCATTTCCGGGAGAAACTCGCTTGCGATATCACTGTCTACAAGCAGTGTTTCAACCGCGTTGCACCCCGACGGGTACTGGGTCTTGGCGTCCAGACAGATCCGCTTCGCCTTCTCAAGGTCCGCCGCCGCGTGCACGTACACGTGACAGATGCCGTCGGCGTGCCCCATCACCGGAATCCTGGTATTCCGCATAATGTGCTGGACCAGTTCGTTGCCGCCCCGGGGGATGATGAGGTCGATCAGATGATGCAGATCCAGAATGGCCTGCACGTCCTCACGGGCCTCCATCAGATGCATCCAGCCATCCGGAATGCCGGGCAAGCCGCGTGTCGAGGCAATGAGGACGTTCGCCAGCGCGCGGTTGGTATGAAACGCCTCGCTGCCGCCCTTGAGCAGCACCGCGTTGCCGGACTTGAGGCAGAGCGCGGCGATCTGCACGAGCGCGTCGGGCCGTGACTCGAACACGATCCCAAGGACACCGATGGGTACCGATACTTTATACAGTTTCAACCCATGGTCCATCTCCGTCGCCGCCAGCGTCCGGCCGATCGGGTCATCCTGAGCTTGTACGCTGCGCACACCCCGGATGATTTCACTACGCAGCTTGACCTCATCCACCTTCAGCCGGTCCACCAGCGCGCCCGTCAACCTGCCTTCGGCAAGCAGGACCTCTGCGGCTTCCAGGTCCCTCCGGTTCGCCTCCAGAATGGCGCCCGCGTTGGCTTCCAGACCCCGCGCGATCGCCTCCAGCGCCGCGTTTCTGTCCTCCCCGGACACGTTGTTCAACTGCAATGCCGCGGAACGGGCGCCCTCGGCTCTGGATCTGATTTCGTCGGACACTTCCCACAACCTCCTTCGGTACCGATCACAGTGATCGCACCCGTCGACCGAACGTTACCAGTTGGCGGACCCGACAGTCCAGGGACAGGATGTGCTACAGGTCGAGACCGACCTCTCGCCCCGTTTCCACGATTTGCGCCCACGTCGCGTCCTGGACGGGGATGCCGGACTTCGAACGCTCCTTCCGGGTGCGCCACGATCGCTCTCCGGGCACCAGCACTTCGTCCGACCCCCGCGCCGGCCTGGCCGACTTCACGTAGTCGATGAACCGTTTGACCTCAGTCTTGAACGCATCCAGCGGCTGAAACGCTTCGATATTGATCGCCTGCACGAAAAGCGCATTGCCGGTTTCCTTCGAATTCTCGCGGGAACAACCTGCCGGCGACAGGGCGCCCGAGAGGATGTCGATGACGAATGCCAGCCCGTATCCCTTGTGGGCCACGGGACCGCCGAACGGCAGCAACGCCCCTTTCGGCTCCGTCATATACTCCCGGGGATCGTTCGTAGGATAACCCCGATGGTCGATCATCCAGCCGTCAGGCATCCGTTCTCCCTTCGCCAGCGCCACGCGAACCTTGCCGCCTGCCGCCACCGCGGTGGTAAAGTCCAGGGCAATCGGGAATTCCCCCGCGGACGGACACGCCACCGCCAGACAGTTCGCGGGCAGTACCCGGCCGATCCCGCCCGACGGGGGCATCGCCAGATCGGCCCCGTGTCCGTTGTTCGCCAGCATTCCGATCATGTCCGCTTCGGCGGCCAGCGGCGAAAAAGCGCCAAGCCGGCCGACGTGGTTGCACCGGTGAACCGTGACCAGCCCCACGGAGGCCTCGCGGGCCTTGCGAATGGCCACGTTCATTGCCGCCACCGCAGTCACGTGTCCGAACCCCCAGTTCCCGTTCAACACGGCCGTTGCGGGCGTCTCCCGCTCCACCTCGACCACGGCGCCGGGAACAATCTGCCCGGACGCCACACCCGCCACGTATTGCGGCAGGCGTAGAACGCCATGGGAGTCGTGGCCGGACAGGCTGGACTCCACCAGTTGACCCGCGACGGTTTCGGCTTCTTCGGACGTGGCGCCGGCGCGCTCGTAGATGTCCCGCCCTATCCGGCGCAGTTCCTCCGCGGAAAAAACCGGCATTCTAATACTCCTCTTCACAGATCTACTGCTCGGGAGGCTTCCTAGCTTGAATACGCCGCCTCCACGCTGTCGCGGTACTGTTCCAGAATCGCCCCGGGAACCACCTTCTTCAGACCCCTCGTCAGCGTACCCGCCTCCTCGCTGAGCGCGTCCGGCAGCACCAGCACCCTCTGGGGACGCTCATGTCCGGGCAGGCCGGCAGCGGTCGCCTCGTTCAGCAGGAGTTCCCGCAGACGATCCGCCACGCCCGAGTGCCTGCGCACCGCGTTGTCGTCGTCAGGAAGGTCCTGGATGTCGGACAACGTCCGCGCCTCTTCGACGTTCACGGTGACAACCGGCATGGGAAAGGAACCGCTCTGATCGCCGTAGATGATTACGTGTTCGACCAACGGCACCCTTGCGTACAGCCGTTCGAGCAACTCGGGATTCACAAACTCCCCGTTGCTCAGTTTGAACTGCCGGCCCAGGCGTCCTCGAAACGTCAGGTACCCGTCACCGTCGATGCTGAAAAGATCGCCCGTCCGATACCACGTCTTGCCGGCCTCGTCCTTCACCAGCGTCTCCGCGGTACGATCGGGATCGTTGAGATATTCGCGCATCACGTGGGACCCGTGCACCCAGAGTTCTCCCTCTCTTCCGTTGCTGTCCCGGTACGTCTGCGTGGCCGGATCTCCGGCTCCGACCTCCTCGCCCTCTTCAGTGATCAGCTTCACCTCCTGCAGAGGCCTTCCCACGGTACCGGTCTTCTGGGCGTCCAGCGTATTGACCGCGATCAGCGGGCAGCACTCGGTTGTTCCGTATCCTTCCAGAGAGGTGATATCCAGCACGTCCTGGAAGAAGTCCAGCGCATCGGGGTCAGCCTTGGCAGAGCCCACGATCAGAAGTTCCAGCCGTCCGCCAACGCGCTGGGACAGCTTCTCCTTGATCGCCGCCACCACCTTCTTCCCGATCAGTCCATACACCGCTTTGTCTGCGACTGACGCCTCGCCCCGCGCGATGTTTCGCTTGGCGCGGACCGCGCGCTCAACCAGCCTGCCCTTGACCCCGCCGGCGTCAATTTCCTTCCGGACGTTGCCGTAGACCTTATCCAGAATCAGCGGCACCGTCAGGAAGCCGTGCGGTTCCGAATACCGGATGTCCACGAGCACCCGGTCGGGGGATCGCGCGAGATCCAACGTCCAGCCCTTGAGCAGGGGATAGTAGACGTTCAGGATGCCCATGGTATGGTAATCCGGCGCGGACTTGAACAGAACCGGTTGTTCGCGACGGGAGATCCCGTCCCATACCGACCTGACGTTATCAACCAGGTTGCGATGGGTCTGCACCACGCCCTTGGGCAGACCCGACGAACCCGACGTGTAGACCACCTTCGACTCGTCGTCCGGGTAGATTTCCACGTCGGGCGGAGGCGCCTCGCCGCCGTCCTGCGCCAGGGCGAAAAATGACCGGACGTCATCGGACTGGCCCTCCGTCAGAATCAGTTTAGGGGACTTCACCAAACCTGGAAGTATCCGGTCCGCCTGTTCCCGGCTCCTGCTGTCCAGGAACAGCACTTCGAGGCCCGAATGTTCGATCATATACTTGAGAATATCGTCCGGCAGCTTGTTGCAAAGCGGCACGGAAGACAACCCCAGCAGATCCGCCGCCAGGAAGATCAGCACCGACTCCAGACCGCCGTCCGTCAGTATCCCCACGCGCTCGCCCTTTGCGTAACCGGAACGGGCCAGTCCGGACGCCACCCGGTCCCGCTGTTCCCGGAGCTGCGCGTAGGTCATCGGAACGTAGCGCAACCCCCGTTCGTCCTGCTGATCGGACTGCCTCAGGACGCGTACCGCTGTCCGTTCCGCGTGTTGTGCAAAGCTCTCGTTCATCAGGTCTTTGAGTGTCCGACTCATATCCGCAAGTCTCCTTTTTTGCCGGATCCGGGAGCGGTTCCTTCCACTGGAACCCAGGCGTCATCCGGTCTGACTTCCGCTCCCGGAACCGCGGCATAACACGTCTATGGATGAATCAATCGACGACTTCTCGGCGAGGACAGCCAGGCGTTCAAATATAACCACGGGAGCCAACCGCCGCAATGCTTTCCCGTTTTTCAATCGGGAATGGCCGACGGCAGATTCCGTCTGAGGCGACGTTGGGACGCTATTTCAAAACGACACTGAAATGGGTTCACGTTCCGTCCCCGAAATAGATTGCCTTAATTCGAACTCCCTGTTTTCTTGGATCGTGCAAAACAGGCGTGAGTGGGCGCCGGCAATGGATCTCCGAAAGTACGGAGCCGGTCATGGAAAAACAGGGAAAAACGCTGATTGTCGCGATTTCCGCCGGTGTTGCAATCGTTCTCGCCACGCTACTTTTGTTTGCGCCTCGCGGTTCCAACCTCACCGTTCAGGCTCCCGCGCCGCCTCGGGACGTGACGCCGGCGCCGTTGCCGCCGCCGGCGCCCTCAACGATTGCCGTGAGCGCGGGCCTGCCGATACCTGAGATCAGGCAGTTGGCAGAATCCGCGCTCAGAAATTTTCTCCGCAAACCCATTCATTGGAAAGACGGCGCGACGACCGCTTCCATCAACCTGCACCCCAACGCCATGGAGATGACGAGCAACAGTGACGGGACACTGTCGGCGGAAATCTCGCTTCAGATAAGAGGATCGGCTCGCTTTCCCGTCGATCTCTGGATAACTGTACTCGAAAGAGTCGGGACCATTACGGGGCAGGCGACGGTATGGTTAACCCTTGCGCCAACGCTGCATTCGAACTGGCGGATCACGGCAGAGACCCACGCTGACGCCCGCGTACATAAAGCAGAAGTGAAAACCGAAGGGCTCTTCGGCTTCGGAAATACCTCAATTCGCGGCATCTTCACTCGATTGGCAAAGGAAAAATTCCTGCCCGAATTGGAAGCAGGCATCACCGAATACGTGTCAAATATAGACCTGAAGACCCACGTTGCCAGCCTGTGGACGAAGCTCTGCGAGCCGATCGTCGTGAACCGGGAGCCCCCGATCATCCTATTCATGGCGCCGATTGAAATCATCGCGCAACAGCTATCAAGTGACGGCGAAACACTTTCCCTCAACGTCGGTATCAAAACCTATGTTCAAGCCAATATTGGTGACGTCTCCGCTGATTTTCCATGGCCCGCGGAACCGCGTACCGAATTGCCGGATATCCGCTTTGTGGATTCAATCCAGTCCGGCTACCACGTCATTGCCCCCATTCAGGCAACGTACGCCGTTCTCGAGACCTTCGGCAGATCACTCGTCGAAAGAGAGCACGAAACAAAGAGTATTGTCCTGGAGAATCTAACGCTCTACGGCAGTGGCACGCAACTCGCGGCAGGCGTCGGATTCTCGGTCCCGTTCCTACGCGCGAAGGGACATCTCTACCTGCTTGGAACACCCATATTTGACGCCACGACGATTTCGCTTTCCGTGACCGAACTCAGCTATTCCTTTGCTTCCAGGAGTCTGCTCGTCGAAATCGCCGAACGCATCGGCGGGGACCTCATTTTCTCGAATCTCCGAACGACCGTCGAAGAGAAACTTGCCTTCCCGATAGCGCCATTGCGCGAAGAGTTATCAGCAATCATCGCAGAACGCGACGTCGGTCCCCACGTCCGTCTGCGCGGCGCCGTAGATACCATGAGGCCGGAGGGATTCCATCTCACGCAGACAGGCGTCCATATTCCATTCCGATTACAGGGCGACGTCGCCTGTGAAATAAACCTGAGTGCTTTGCAAGGCCAGCGCCCGACGGATTAGCAGTCCGTTGAAAAAGTCGCTCCGCAGGCGAGGCCGAGCCATTGTGGCCGAAGACAAGGCGCGCCTGTCTGCGTGCGGACACGCACAGGCAGGCGACCGACGCGAATCCCTGGATTCGGGGAGGGAGCGCCTGCCTGCTGCAGGCAGGCAACGCCGTAGTTCGGTCACAAGGGCCGGACGTAACCCGGATGGACTATTTCAACGGGCTGTTAGCCTCGATTCGAAATATCCGGGTAAGGTCGGCATGAATTCGCCCGGGCGAACAAAGGCGATCTGACGTCGCCATTCGGCGATTCCTGTGTTCACGGAACCTGAACGGAGAAACAGTGATCAACGTCATCGCTCACGACCTCGCACGGAATGAAAGGCCAGTCGCGTCGTGCGATCCTCGCCACCGCCCCGATGCAGGTACATCGCGGTTACGGGCGTTCCGATCTCGATGGAATCCGGATTCCGCGCGTCGACGCCTTCTATGCGGGCGACGACTCTGGGGCCATCGTCCAGTTCGACGACACCGGTGCAATACGGATTGTCCCGATTGTGGCCCTCGGCCTGCATGGCGGGCGGTCCGATGGATATGCTTGTGAATGCGGCGAGTTTGCCGGTTCCGTTCATTCGCGTCCACCGCATTTCCGTGTTCCGACATTCCACGCACAGAGGTCGAGGCGGTACGTAAACAGCGCCGCATCGATCACACTTCGAACCCATCAGTTTTTCCTCGCCGAGGAACACTTCGAACCAGTAGTCGCCGATCGGGGGCGTCGTCACCTTCTATCGCCTTTCCAGGATCGTAAACGTGCAAGTGCCGCCGGTGCCGCCCAGGTTGTGGGCCGCGCCCAGGCGAAGGTCACCATTCGGCACCTGCCGGTCGCCTGCCTCTTGTCTCAGTTGCTCCCATACCTCGATCAACTGCGCAACGCCTGTCGCTCCGACGGGATGCCCCTTGCACTTCAGACCGCTCGAGGTGTTGATCGGCTTCGGGCCCTGCAACCGGGTCGCGCCGTCGCCCACGGCAATGAATCCCTCCCCCGGTCCGAAGAAGCCGAGGTCCTCGACGTGGATGATCTCCGCGATGGAAAAGCAGTCGTGCACCTCCGCGAACTGGACGTCGTCCGGACCGAGATCGGCCATGGTATAGGCTTCCCCCGCGGCCTGGCGCGTGGCTTCGAAGCCCGTCAGGTCCGGCGCCGACTGCAGCCCTCTGCCGCTGCCCTGGCCGAGGCCCACCACGTATAGCGGGTCGTCCGTAAAGCGCCTGGCCATCTCTTCACCGACCAGCAGGATACAGCCCGCCCCGTCGCTGATGGGACAGCAATCGAACAGATGCATGGGCCACGCGACCGGCGGGTTGACGCCGGGGTCTCGCAGGAAGTCTTTCTCGTCTGTCCAATCGGGCACGGCCGCACCGCTTTCCCTGGCGCGCGCCACCCTGGATTCCATCATGTCGGCGATCGACGCCTGGAACTGCGCTTTCGGGTTCAACGGGGCATTTTCGTGGCTCTTGATGGTCACGTCCATCAGGTGCTCGCGCGTCGCGCCGTACCTGTGGAAATACGCCGTCGCGATCGCGCCGAATACCCCCGGAAAGGTAAAGCCGGACTTTCTTTCGTAAGGGACCGCCGCCGATGCCAGGCCCTCCGCCACGTCGGCCGTGGAGCGTTTTGACATATCCTCCACGCCGCCCACCAGGACGATATCGTAGAATCCCGACGCGATGGCAAAAACGCCCTCGCGGAAGGCGATTGCGCTGGAGGCGCATGCCCCCTCGGTGCGCGTTGCCGGCCGGGGGACCAGACCCAGCGCGTCGGCGAGAACGGCGCCCCAATGGGATTGACCCGTGAAGAAATCGTTGGTGAAATTGCCGATGTATAGCGCGTCGATATCGCCGGGATCCAGACCTTTGTCCACCGACGCGATCATGGCGCGAAAGGCGTCCGTGAACAGATCTTTGGAATCCCTGTCCCGGAACATGCCGAACGGCGACATGCCCGCGCCCACCATGGCCACACCGCGTCCGAGTCTTCGTTTCCTGATCATCTCACATCGCCTCGACAACCGGTCAGATCACCTTGCTCTGCCTGCCGCCCCAATACGGCGCCCTGATGAGATTCTTCACGATCTTTCCGTAGTTGTTCTTCGGCAATTCCTCGACGAAATCCACGGACTCCGGTTTCTTGAAACTCGCGATCCGGCCCTTGCAGAAGTCGATCAGCTCCTCGCTTGACACGTCGCGCCCGGGCTCCTTCACGACAACCGCCTTGACCGCCTCGCCCCACTCCGGGTGGGGCACACCGATAACCGCGACCTCGGATACAGCCGGATGGCGGATGAGCGCCTCTTCGATTTCGCGCGGGTAGATATTCTCGCCGCCGCTGATGATCAGGTCTTTCGAGCGATCCAGCAGAAAAACGTAGCCTTCCTCGTCCATGTACCCCACGTCGCCCGTATGCAGCCAACCGTCTTTCAGGGCGGCCGCGGTGGCGTCGGGATTGCGCCAGTACCCCTTCATGACGATATCCGACCTCGTGACGATCTGACCGATAACTCCCGCCGGGAGCTGGCGCCCCTCGTCGTCAAGAATCCTGACTTCGACGTCGGTACGCGCGAACCCCGCGGAACTGAGCCGCTTCATCTGCTGTGTGGCGCCGTCCAGGACGTGGTCGCGGCGGGGCAGGTACGTGATCGTCATCGGAGATTCGCCCAGACCGTACACCTGCACGAGGCAGGGTCCGAGTTTTCCGATCGCAGTCCGGAGGTCTTCGGCCAGCATCGGGCCGCCGCCGTAGTTGAGGGTCTTCAACGACCGGAGGTCGTACCGGTGCAATGCCGGGCTTTCCACGAGGCGCTTCACCATGGTGGGCGCGGCGAACATATTGGTGACCCGGTAGGTTTCGATGGCCGCCAGGATCCGGTCGGGATCGAAGGTGACGGTTTCCGGAATGACGTTGGCCGCCGCCTTGCCGACGTTCGGAAGCGCATAGAGGCCGCTGCCGTGGGACAGCGGCGCCGCGTGCAGCGCCACGTCGTCGGGCCCGAAGCCCTGGCAGACGTCCGCGTAGAAGTTCATGGTCATCGCCAGCAGATTCCGGTGGGTCAGCAATGCCCCTTTCGGTTGATCCGTGGTGCCGGAAGTGTAGAACACCCACGCCACGTCGTCCGGCCCTACGGGCACGTCGCCGAACGCGTCACGCTCGGCGCGAATCGTCGTCTCGTAATCCAGCATGCCATCCTGCGCCTCCGCAACGGTGACGACGTGCCGGACCCGCGGAAGCCGATCCCTGATCCGCGCAAACGGCGCGTTGAATTCGGAGGAGATAATGACCAGTTCGGATGCTGAATGATCGATAATAAACGCGAATTCGTCGGGATGCAGGCGGAAGTTGATCGGCACGGCCGCGGCGCCCAGCTTGAAACACGCGAACATGGATTCCAGCATTTCCGGGAGATTCTGCATGAGGATGGCGACGTGGCCGCCAGGGCGCAGCCCGAGCCTGCAAAACGCGTTCGCCAGCCGGTTCACGCGCCCGTTGAATTCGGCATAGGTCCATCGCCGGGAGCCGCAAGCCAGCGCCAGATTCTCCGGAAACGTGCGCGCGGATTTCGTCAGCAACGTGCCGATGTTCATGGCCTGCCGTCGCTTTCGGGAAGACTATCGATAAGGTCGACGCAGAAGTATCTCAATCGTTCGACGGATCAGGCCTGGCGTGAGTTTTTCCGTTATGGAGAAAACGGCGGTACCCCATATACAGACGATGCCTCAGCCTATACATGTGAATTCAAGGCGTGAGGCATCGGTACGTAAGGCTCTCGGTCGTGAAGTTCGTGAAAGCTCAGACCCGACCCGGACGACTTTGAGTCCTTTCGCACACTACCAAAGTGCGAATATTACGAAACACGACGCAAGTTGAACATCCGGCACTTGAATCGTCAAATCAACGAAAATTACGGCCGGCGAAGTGTCCGGGATGCCCAAACCGCGGAACTATCGGGCATCGTCGATTCACGTATGGTTGGCAAAAAGCCTGGACATTGAAGGCCAAGTACGTCAAGACTATTCGTCAACTTGCCCGTTGTTCAGAAGGGGCGGCGGTGACTGAAAAACCGTCCCTTTTTTCTTCTCTGATTCCAACCATTTCCTGAACTTCTCGTCTTGCTCTTTTCGTCCTTTGTCGCGCTGCTTCTCCCTCAAGACTTTGATCACGCCTGTCGCAAGTCCCATAATATCCCATCCTTCCATAGCGAAAAATGCCATTGTAACCGCAAATAACCCAATGGCTGTAATGTCCTTCAGCGCATCGAATTCCAACGCCAACTGATGTGGGCCGTGGTAACGGATAACTAAGCCGACAATAAACAGCGCCACGGACATGCATGTAAACCACGCGCGTTCGCTGACACTCCAAATTGGCTCCCGATCCATTGAAGAACTCGTCCTTTGGTGGTACCGCCATTCGCTATTCAGGTTTGGCTCATCCCGAAACTATGCATTAGCGACGTCTTCAGCCGAATCGGGCATGCGCTCGCGCATCGGTTTCTCTCCCGGGACGCCCCGTCTTACTTTTCCACACCGGCCTGTAACGCCCGCGATTTAGTAACCTGGGACCACGGATTATTGACGCTAGATGGCATTTCCTCCTGTACACAAGCCGTACTTGCGATCGCGGGATTTCACGACATTCACTTTTTTAACGAGTCCGTCTTCTCTATTGAAAATCTATCGAACCGGGGGGCCGTCGTCAACCCGTTTTGTAGCGCGTTTAACCTGGCCTATCGGAAGGAAAACCGTCGTACTTGCTGTTTACCGCTACGGATTTACCGCACAACACTTCCGTCATTACGATCTTTTGAACCGCGTGTCTGCCATTGCCGCTATGCGGCGGGGATCATGTTGATGCAGACCGGCTGAGGAGTCTCCACCTCCTGCCCGGTTGCCGTGAGTTTCCCCGTCTGTCCGTCGATTCGATAGGTGACGATGTTGTCCGTATTCTGATTGGCGGCGAACAGGTACCGTCCGGAGGGATCGAGGGCGAAATTGCGGGGGAACTCGCCGCGGGTGGACTCGTAGTCCACGACCGAGAGTTTCCCCGTATCCGGGTCGACTACAAAAATCACGATACTGTCGTGCCCCCGGTTGGAGCCGTAGACAAAGCGTCCGTCGGGCGACACGTGAATATCCGCACAATAGCTCGTATCGGTGAAGTCGGAGGGCAACGTGGAAATCACCTGCGCCGTCTCCAGGATTCCGCGGTCTTCATCGTACACGTACGCCACGGCCGTATTGTCAAGTTCGTTGATCAGATACGCGTGTTTCCGGTTCGGATGGAACGCGAAGTGTCTGGGCCCGGCGCCCGCCTGAACGTCCACCGACGGGGGATCGTTCGGCGTTATCATCCTGTTTTCCGCGTCCAGGCGGTAGGCCAGCACTTTGTCGATTCCAAGATCGGCCGAGACGGCGTATCGATTGCCCGGATCGATGGTGATGGAATGCGCGTGCGGCCCCTGCTGTCTGCCCGGATTTACGCTGGAACCCTCGTGCTGAAAAACGGAAGCGGCCTCGCCGAGGCTGCCGTCGTCCAGTATGGGCAGCGCCGCCACACCGCCGCTGGAATAATTGGCCACCAGCACCACGCGACCGGTTGCGTCCACGCTCACGTGGCAGGGACCGGCGCCCATGCTGGACTGATGATTCAGCGACCGCAATCCGCCCGTGGCCGGATCGATCTCGAACGCGTGCACCGCCCCGCCGTCATTGACTTCAGCTACGGAATAAAGGAACCGGTTTGAAGGATGGATGGCCTGGAATGACGGGTTCTTTACTTCCGAAACCGTACTCTGGAGTGTCAAGTCGCCGTCAACAAGGTCCAGACGGTAGACCGCAATCCCGGCGCCGCCCACGTAAAACCACATTGATTCCGGCTGCTGTTGTGCCATATCCCGAACCTCCTGTCAGGTCTATCCCGTCCGTTCCCGCGAAATCACCCGACGTTGTTTTCCCGCCCGATCAGGGTCTCGAGGCAAGGTACCCGGCTTGCTCCGCCCGGTCAATCAGCCCCCGGACGTACGTCCACAGGCCGGGCGCCCCCGCTTCGATGTGTCGATTCCGCGCAATCACCTGTTCCGAATTGATATTGTGCTCCCGCCACGCGATCCCGCCCGATCCGTAATTCAGCAGGATCGGCTGAAGCCGGTCCATCGCTTCCGCGTATTTCGCCTCGGGAGTCTCGCCCGCTTCAAATTCCTCCCACAGTGCGGATACCTCCCCGGCCAAATCGCCTGGAAGCAGGTTGAATATCCGTTCAGCGGCCAGCCGTTCCCTTTCCTCCTTGTCGGCGCGGGCCGCCTCGTCGTAGAATATTGTATCTCCAGCGTCGATCTCCACGACGTCGTGAAACAGCAGCATCTTCACGACTCTCATCAAATCCACTTCTTCCCGGGCGTATTCCGCAAGCAGCACGGCCATGACGGCGAGATGCCAGGAATGCTCCGCATCGTTCTCCCGTCGTTCTCCGTCGATCAGGTACGTCTGCCGGAGCACATGCTTCAGCTTGTCGATCTCGGTAATGAAGGCGATCTGTCGTTCAATCCTGCCGGCATCCAGCGACATGAGCCCTACTGACCCCCTTTCGGGGGCAACGGCCACTTCTCCCCGGCCATGAATCCGCCGTCGACGTAGATGTGCTGTCCCGTGACGTAGTTCGACGCCCGGGACGCCGCCGCGGTTTCGTCGAGCTGGGAACGGGTCCTGGCCGCGCATACACACCTGGCGCCGTGGGCCGCAAGACCCTTTGCGACGCCCTGCCCGATCCCGCGTCCGGCGCCCGTCACCAGCGCGACCCGTCCTTCAAGCGAAAACAGATTCAACTCATCCTCCACGTTGCTTCACGCCTGCACTTCCCCTAATCGGGACATCCTTCCGATTTCAATCGGTCGAGAGCACCGCCTGCATGCAGCGCGTATACGCCTATGCCGTCAACTGCCTTATGAAATCGTCCAAATCCCGCCGATGGATCTGTCGCAGGCGTTCGGCGTTGATGAGATGATCCTCCAGCAACTGTGGATTCAATTCGGCCGTATAAGCGTGTCGGAAGAAGTGCCGGAACCTGCGCAATTGATCCAGCAGATCAAAGGCTTCTCCGGAAACCAGGGCCGGCCTGATGCCATCGATTTCCACCCGCATCCGGCGCAAGAGGTCTACGTGATACCGCTCCTCTTCAAGCCGGTTCTCAAAGAATCGAACGACGGTTTCAAAGAGTTGCTCGAAAGCGGAATAGAGGTTATGGATCTGATAGGCCATACTGTCCATGCCTTCGGGCGTATCGCTGAACGACTCACGCCGCTTCTCGATCCGATGGTAGACACCGTTGATGTCACGTTCACGCGAATCGATTTCGGCTTTCAGGATGGCCACCCTGGTTTCATCCATATACTCTCAATCCCCCGTTCCTGACCTCATCGGGATGTGGATGCATTTCCAGATCGATGACGTCCACGGTCCTGCCGGTAGCATCTTCCAGCGCTTTCATCACGTCGAGAACCGATCGGGAGCACCCACTGACTGCCACGTCGACGTCGGACGCTTTGTTCCATCTGAACGCTACCAGCAGCGAACCTGTGACGTAGGCTTCACAGATGTCGTACTCGTCACGGATCCGCTTCAGAGTTGCCGTAACCGAACGCAGACATTCCGTTCTCTCGCGGTCTTGCTTCTCTCTTCGTCTCTTCAGAGCCCGGTCGAAACTGCTCGTATCGAACATCGTCACGACTCCGGGGATACGCGTGTTCCCTCGAAAGAATATCGCCTTGCCGACGCCGGATCGACGGTGAGGGTATGCTGTTATCCTTCCGATTTCAACCGGCCGAGAGCACCGCCTGCATCATCGCCTTGATGTAGCCGAACTGGAAGGCGAAGGCCTGTTCGAAACTCCCGGGCGCGCTGTGACCCGGAGCGTGGTCGGGCACGACCATGTGGGGATAGCCTACGTCTTTCAGCGCCTGCATCAACGTATACATATTCATGTCGCCTTCATCGGGCCAGACTTCCTGGAATTTGTTGCGGCCGCCGAAGATATTTCGATAGTGGATCAAGTGAATCTTCTTTCGCTCCCCGAAGTAGCGGATGATATCCGGCACCTCCGCGGCGGGATTTTCCACGCTCTCGGCCATGCAGCCCAGGCAGAGATTCAGTCCGTGATAGGGACTGGGGCAGATCTCGATAAACCGCTTGAATCCCTCCGCTCCGCCCAGAACGCGGTCCACGCCCTTGTAGCCCGGGGGCAACCAGGGGTCGCACGGGTGGCAGGCCATGCGGACTTTACATTCTTCCGCGACGGGGATCACCCGCTCCAGAAAGAAGGTTACCCGCTTCCAGTTTTCTTCGGCGGTCACGGGTTGATCGTACCTGGGCGTACCGGAATCGGCCTTCGAGAGATCCCAGGTGGAATACCGCACGCCCCCGCGCCCGAGCGGCACGCTTTCCGTCCGCTGGTTTTCCATCTCGCAGAGAAAATACTTGATGGCGGGAATGCCGGCATCGGACGTGGCGCGCACCATCCGGCACACGCGTTCGATCTCTTTCTCTCCCTTTTTCCAGTTGCCCAGCATGTAGTTCGGCACCGAACCACCGTCCTCGTTGAACTGGTGGAGAGGCAGCGCCACCATCTCGAGGTCCACGCCGTAACGAGCGCACTTATCACGTTTCGCCGCAAGTTCCTCGGCATCCCAGCCCCGATCGCGGTGAAACGTGATGTCGTTCGCGGCCATACTGTTCACGCCGTGGCGCGCGAGAAAGGACAGGTGTTCATCCGTTGTGTCGAACCGCTGCGTACCCACGTGCATGCGGGGACTTTCCGTGTTCCAGAGTCCGTGAGGATCCGACCGGCCGTTATCAACTGATTCCGTTGCCATCAGAAATTCGCCTCCCTTCGGCCTGCCGAGCATGCCTCGCAGGCCTCCAAGACCGCGCCGCCGGTCTCTTTCGGCCGGCCGCGGTACGTTATGCGCCTTCCAGTACCCGCCGCATTTCCTCTCCCTGAGTGCGGAACCAGTCCATCAGGATGCTGACGTCCGTACCGATGCAGAAGTGTTTCACCCCCATATCCAGATAGCGCTTCGCCTGGTCCGGACTGCTGATTTCCGCGCGCGGCGCGACGCCCATCTTCAGTGACGTTTCGACGACGAACGTCTCCGCCTCCCTGACTCGCTCGCTTCCGTACTCGCCCGGGTGGCCGATGCTCATGGAATAGTCTCCAGGGCCGAACTGCACCATATCAATGCCGCCCACGGACAGGATTGCCTCCAGGGTTTCCACCGCCGGCGCTTTTTCGATCATTAGGGCGATGACGACGTCTTCCATGGCGTCGACAAACTCCGGCAGTCCTCCGGCCATTCCGAACCCCATGGTCCGGCGCATGCTCGCCCCGTGCTGCCCGCCCGTCTTCGGCGTTTCGGCGCGCACCGCATTCACGCACTCGCGGGCATCGGAAACGGACCGCACGTCGGCGAACAGCACGTTCTGAATGCCCGCGCCGACGGCGCGCGAAGCCAGATGCGATCTCGGTTCCTGCTCCACCTTGATCATGGACGACATGTCGTAGAGCTCAATCGCCCTGGCGAGGTTCTCGAACGTATGCAGGTCGTACGGCGCGTATTCCGAAACGTATTCCACGTAGTCGAACATTCCGGAAAGACCCACCAGTTCCATCACGGTCGGCCACGGACTGTGGACGTGGGTGCCCACGCTCGGCTTATCCGCCTTCAACAATTCACTCAGTCGATTTGCGCGCATGCAGTCTCCTCTGAATATCGTTTCAGCCTTCCGATCTCACTGGATCGTGTCGCTTGCCGCCAAACCGGTTTGTTCTTTCCCTTCTTTCCCTTTTGTGCTTTTTGTGGCTATGCAGTCGGTTCTGATACGTAAAGGCAATCGCCCTGGAAGCGACCTGCAGAGCGGCTCTTTCAACGGACGGTTAACCGAACGGCTTCAGGGCCCGTATCTGCCGCACGTCCTCCGCCACCTCGTCGGCGGAAGCATCCAGCATCTGCTCCCCATGCTCCGCAGTGGCGGGGCGCGGATCGCCGACCCCGCCGTGTTTCGTGCGCTGATCGAACCGGTAGTAGGAAGCCACGCCCGGCGCCCGCATGCCCTCCCGCTCGCCGTCCGCGTCCAGACGGTCCATACGCACCAGTTCGGGCCGGATGGCCAGAATCATGGATGTCTCCGTCTCGCCGGCATGGCCGGACCCGCCCGAGCCGAGTTGCCGTATCCTGTCGAGGGTCTCGCCGGAGGCCCACGCCCAGCGTGAGTAGAACTCCACGTCGCCCTCGGGGTACCGTTCCATCAGCCGCTGCAGCAACACGGAAACATTCGCGCCGTTGCCGCCGTGGCTGTTCTGGATCAGGATCTTCCGGAATCCGTGCCCCACCATCGACGCCACGACGTCCATCATAAGCAACAGGTGCGTATCGGAGACTGCGCTCACCGTACCCGGATAACGGACGTGGTGCTGGGAGTATCCCAGCCACTGCACGGGCAGCACCAGCACGTCGTCCGGACATCGTTCGTGCACGCGCCTGGCCACCTCGCCGCCGATCAGGCTGTCGGTAAACACGGGCAGATGCAGGCTGTGCTGTTCGCAGGAGGCCACCGGAATCAGCACGACGATATCGCGGGGGAGGGCGTCGATTTCCGGGGATGTCATTTCAGCGAGAATCATGGCTTCCACCTTTCGCCGGCCAACACGGGCGCCAGCAGGGCTTTGGCGCCGAAACCGCCAGTTTTCGTGCGGGGTGTCCGAACCGACAATTAACGCCTATCGCCCAAATCCATCAAGCACATTCTGCACACAGGGGCCAATGGTTTCGAGGTCGTAACCTCCTTCCTGCACAAGCAGCGTGGGCACGCCGAGCGAGGCAAGGCGACGTCCGATCGCCTCAAACGAAGAGACCGGCAGTTCGAACTCGCCCAGCGGGTCGTCCCGGCAGACGTCCACGCCCAGCGAAACCACGAGAAAGGCAGGGGCAAACCGGTCCGCTTCGTCCAGGGCCCGGTCCAGCGTCTTCAGGTACAGCGCGTCGCCCGTGCCTATGGAAAGCGGCAGATTCACGTTCAGCCCCCGCCCGGCGCCCGCGCCCGATTCGTCCGCGTACCCGCTGAAGTAGGGGTATTCGACCTCCGGGTCCGCGTGGATTGAAAGGAACAGGACGGCGTCCGATCCGTAGAAGATGGACTGCGTCCCGTTCCCGTGGTGATAGTCCACGTCAAGCACGGCCACGCGTCCGGCGGCGCCTAGAAATTTCGCTGCGACCGCGGCGTTATTCAGGTAGCAATAGCCGCCGTAAAGGTCGCCCGCCGCGTGATGGCCCGGCGGACGGCAGAGCGCGTAGACCGATGCCTCTCCCTCCAGCAGCATCGCGGCGCCGGTCAGCGCGCAGAACGCGGCGTCGCGGGCGGCCTCGAATGTGTGCGCCATGATCGGCGACTGTGTCTCGAAGCCGTAGTAACCCGCCTGATGTGTGACGTCGCGCGGAAGGCGGGCCGACGCGCGGGCTGCGAAGGTATCGGGGATCAGTCCGGTGTCGCCCCCTCCACCTCGGTCCGTCCACGCCGCGTGGACGTGCTCCAGGAAGCGCAGATATCCCGCGTCGTGAACCGCGCCAATGGCATCCATCGAAAACGTCCGCGGCGGCAGCACGTCATGGGCCACTTCGATCGCGCGCAGAATCGCCTCCGCCCGCGCCGGAACTTCGGGATAGGGCTTCAGCCCGCCTTCGATTAACTGAAATGGAGGCGCGTGGCGTCTGTGGCTGGGCGAATAGATGACTCTCATTGCGACTCCGTACGGGTTCCGGATGTGCCTGCGGTACAATCCATCGCGTCCGGCATTACAGCCTTTCCAGCTTTCCGTTTTCCAGCATATAGATTTCATCAGCCACGCGGGAAACCAGACGCCGGTCGTGGCTGACTACGACGAATCCGCCGGGAAAACCCTCGAGCAGCTTTTCCAGCACCTCTACGGACTCGACGTCCAGATGCGTCGTGGGCTCATCCAGCACCAGAAACTCCATCCGCTTCAGGATCATCTTCACAATGGCGCCGCGCATCCGCTCGCCGTAACTCAACGTGTGCACCGGCCGGACCACCTTATCGGCGCGCAGTTTGGCCCCTCCCAGAAACTGGCGCGCCTCGCTTTCATCTCGATCGACGTCCCGGAAGTTATCGAGGAAGATTTCCCGGTCGTAAAATCCGTCCAGGCCCTGGGTTACATATCCCGTCCTCACGTTGGCGTTATAGTAAACAGAGCCGCAATCCGGCGGCAGTTTCCCCGTCATCACGTTCAGGAGCGTTGTCTTGCCGGCCCCGTTCGGCCCCATGACTGCAATCCGGTCTCTGGTCTCTACAACCAGGTTCAATGCCTCGAGGACCGTGATGCCATCCCACTGCTTCCCCGCCGACTCCATCCGCCCCACCAGGCGCCGGTCCACCTCGTAGGGAGGAAAATTCATCCTGACTTTCTTTTCGATCCAGGGCTTCTCCGCTTCCAGATGAGACGTGTGCCGTTCGAGACGGCGCTCCATCGCCTTCGCGCCCTTCATCACCTTTGCGGCCAGACGACGGCTTGACGAGTCCGTCGTCTCGTTCTCCCGGCTCACCCCCCACGCCATCCGCCGCCGCATCGCATCCTGTAGTGCGGAAATCTTCTTTCTGAGCGTCCTCGCCCTGTCCATCCTGCCCTGAAAGTCCTGCTCCTTGTGCTCCAGCGCCGTCGAATAGCCGCCCTGGACCGAGAACATGCTCCCCCGTTCAAGGTAGACCGTCCGGTCCGCCACGTTGTCGATCATCTCCCGATCGTGGCTTACGATCAGCACCGCGCGTCCCCGTCGCTTGACCAGGCGGATGGCCTCCTCGAACGCGGTGATGCCCCTGATATCCAGGTAGTTCAGCGGCTCGTCGAACAACATCATGTCCGCGTCCAGCGCCAGCGCTCCCGTCAGGTCCACCTTTCGCTGCTGTCCGCGGGACATGCTCCCGTACGGCGTTTCCAGATCCACGCCGAAATTTGCCGCAAAGGCTCGAACCCGGTCCTCGCGTTCGAACCCGCCACGCTCGTAGTAGTCCTGATAGAAATCGTGCCGCCCCGCCTGAATACCGGTGTACAGCCGCGCCAACTCCGCGTCGAAAGACAGCGCGCGCGCCAGCGCCGACCCCTCGAACCCGGCCGGGCTCTCCTGCGGAACACAGGCCCATCTTGCGGACCGCTGCAGGGAGACGCCGCCTTCGAAATCCGCGTTCTCGCCCGTGAGGCATTTCAGCAGCGTGGTCTTTCCGCACCCGTTCGCTCCCACGACCGCGACCACCTCGCCGCCGTGAAGGCTGAACGAAATGCCGTCCAGCACGGATACCGCGCCGTAGGAAACGCGTAAATTATGTACCTGAAGCACCGCCTCACCCCCTTCCGCCAACCTTGGCACAACCCGGGAAGACAAACCCCCCCCGTACCGTCACTGCGATGGATGCATCGGACGTGCGTCCTCCCGTGCCACCCTCACCCCATCAACGTCGCCGCAACCGGAATCGGAGTCGTTCTCGCTCGTCTCGCCGATCCCTGCCGGCAGCGGCCCTGGCTCCGGCACGTACCGGTTTTCCCCCCCCCTCTCCCCCCGGGAGAGGGGGGGGAGAGGTCTGCGCCGTCGCTGATTCTGCAGGGACAACCGGCCGTTCGCCCCTGCAAGATACCATCAATACGGGAACCGATATCGCCGGGCCTTTTCGTGGTTGCGCCAGTTCCAAAGACCCGTGTATATTGCCGGAATCCCGTATTATGACTGGTATACATGCGGCGCCCAGGCGAACGAAGCCGCGCCAGGACGAATTGCGCCTGCGTCCCGCTTATTCCGTTAATCCTCACGATCCTGATTGATCCCATTCATGCTGCTTTATCCTGATCTATCCTGTTCATCCTGAAAATCCTGATCCGGGGTTGCATATGGCCGATGTCACGTTCGACGATCTGCTGGAAATCCGAAGAGGCGGAGCCGGCCTTACCATGGGCGGCGGGCCGTCACGTATCGCAAAAATCGAGACGGTGGAAGAGTGGGAAACAAAAGCGGATGCGCTGCGGTCGATATTCCGCCAGACTCTGGGTCGAGGCCCCTCGGAGGTGTGTCCGTTGGACGCTGAGGTTGTCTCGGAAACGAACCACGGAGACCACGTCAAGCGAAGCATTGCCTACAACGTGGAGCCGGATGAACGCATTGTCGCGGACGTGCTCATCCCCGACGGGCTGAACCGCAGGGCTCCGGCCGTGCTCTGCATCCACCCCACCACGCCGTTCGGGCGAGAGCAGGTCATCGGGAACGACCGGACCGAAAAGGGCCAGGACCGCGCATACGCGCTTCACCTCGTCAGGCGCGGTTTCATCACCCTGGCGTACGACCTGTTGAGCGCCAACGAACGCAAATACGAAGGGCTTCGCGACTTCGACACCGCGCCCTTTTATGAAAAATTCCCGGAATGGTCCGTCCGCGGGAAAGACCTGTGGGACCTGAGCCGGGCGATCGACCTGCTCGAAACCATCCCGGAGGCCGACGCGCAACGCGTCGGATCCATCGGACATTCGCAGGGGGGCGGCATCACGATCCACGCGGTGGCGCTCGAGCCGCGCGTCTCGGCCGGCGTCGCCAGCTGCGGCGACTGGCCCGCGCGGTTCTCGAAGAATCCCTTCAATCATGCGCGGACGGGCTGGTGGGTGGGGCGCCCCTTTCTCAGGCCGTACTGTCAGGCCGGCAAACCCTTTCCGATCGAACTCCACGAAACCCTTGCCCTCGCCGCGCCCCGCGCCATCATGCACGTCACCGCGCTCAATGACTTTCAGTACAGCAAGGAGGAAACCCGTCTCACGCGCCCGGTCCTCGAGCGCATGGCCGAATCGGTCTCCGCCGTTTTTTCGCTCTACGGCGCGGCGGACAACTTCCGCCACGTCCTTCACGAAGAGGGACATGGCTTCGCCCAGGCGCACCGCGAATTGGCGTATGCGTTCCTGGAAGAGCAGCTGTCAGCGATCAGCCATTAGCGATCAGCCAGAAGCGGTAAGCGATACGGACACGCGATGTCAACTCAGGAATGTCCGACTAATGTAGGGGCAGGTTTGAAACCTGCCCCTACATCAACGAAAACCTCGCTTAACAGTCCGTTGGAAAAGTCGCTCTGCAGGCGAGGCATGGTGTCCCGTCCCGGAAATATGTCACCATTCATCCGCCGATCCATCCCGTCTGGCGGCGTTGCCTTCGCTCGGTGACCTTGGACAGGTCGCCTCGCTCAGGCGTCTTGCCAGCCGGGCGACTCGGCGGTCGAATTTCGGTAATCTATTTCCGGGACAGAACACTTGCCATTGTGGCCGAAGACAAGGCGCGCCTGTCTGCGTGCGGACACGCACAGGCAGGCAGACCGGATGGACGTTTTCAACGGGCTGTTTAACGCGCAGCCAACAGGGATACGAAACGGTCCGAAAGTCGTCTTCCTATAAATCGCAAAATGACAGGCAGCCTTCACTGCCTGTCATTTATTCGTTCCCAACCGGACGGGGCGGAACATCCTGACCGGCGAGTCGCGGGCTAACCGGAAATCTGGAAGAGACCGTCGCCGGATATCGGTACAGTTGATTCGTCAAACGCGTTATAAATGGCGCAGAAAGACCGCCGGGCGACAGCGGGGTCGCGCCCGTTACACGATCTCAGCAGGGGTCTATAGATTGGCTTACTTGAAGACTTCAAAGGCGCCGTTCCGCACCCTCAGCACAATGGGATTGTAAACCGCGTCGCCATCGGGATTGAACGAGAAACGCCCCAGAATCGTATCGACCTCCCGGGTATTGATCATCTCGCGTTTGATCGCACTCGCGTCCATCGATCCGGTTTCCGCTATTGATTTGGCGAGAACAAGCAGCGAGACGTAAGAAATCGCGCCCCATGGATGCGGTTCATAGCCGTACCTGGCGACGTAATTTTCAACGAAGGCCTGGTTCCCAGGCGTGGAAGCGTTGCTTGCCCAACTCAATACGGAAATCGCGCCTTCGGCGGCGTCGCCCGCTTTCTTAACTTCGGCCAGGGACAGTTCAGGTATGATCATAGGAATCATTGAAGTGATGCCAACCTCACGGGCATTGACCAGAACTTGAATCATCTCCGCCGCCAGACACGAGACAAACACGGCTTGTGGCTTCAAAGCCATTATTCTGCTCAACTGGTTGGCAAACGAGGTGTCGCCCGTTGCGAAAGTCTCCCTTGTCAGAATCTGGACCTCGTTCTCGGCCAGGGCCTTGCGCAATTCCTCGTCCAGGCTGAGGGAATACACGTCGGTCGAATCGACCATAATCGCCACTCTTCGATACCTCAGTTTCTCCTTCGTACCCTTGACGGCGCCTGGAGCGAGCGTGCCAACGTTGAGGCCTGTGCGGAAGATATAGTCGCCGATCGCGCTCAGGCCGACGGCGGTCGACGTCGAACTTAAAGCCAGAACCTCGCTCTGTTGAGCGATCGGAAACACCTCCTTCGCCACGGTGGAAATACCGGGACCCAGGATGACGGACACACCGTCCTCTTTGATAAGTTTATTGAACGCTTTCGTGGCGGCATCAACCGTGCCTCGGGAATCCTCCCTGATGAACTCGATGTTTGAGCCCCCGAGTATCGATGAACCGTTGATTTCTTCAAGTGCGAACTGGAAGCCTTCCCACGCCGGCGCGCCGTATAAAATCTGCGGGCCGGTCAGCGGGAGCGCGACGCCGATCTCGATCTTTTCGGGCAGACCATCTGCAACGCAACCCCAGCTCACGGCAGCGACGAGCGAGAAAACGAACAGACTGCGAATCCTGGTAAACAAGGCTGACTCCATGGGTTACGTTTGCAATTGTGAACCTGAGGAATCTCTGATGAAGCTGTCGGTTGTCTCTGCTGGAAAGAAGAGTTATCATTGAGAGGGACGGCAAGGTGAATTCATTCTCGGGACGCCACACTCAATCACCGAATGTAACGGATTTTCCGCCATATTGCAATGACAAAAAATCACGCCTTCGTGCCCTGTTTCGCCCTTTTTCTTGGCGAAACAAGAAAAAGGGCAAAGAGACAAGGGAAGTATGGGTATGGGGAGATTCTAAGATAGAATAGTCCTGAACATACGACGGGCTCCGGTTTTTCCGGAGCCCGTCGTATGTTCGGATCGGCGGACGCGCCGCTCTCATTCCTCAAGCTTGAAGTGTATCGGAATCACGAGCCACACCTTGACGGGCCGATCGCTCTGGCGCGCCGGCTCGAAACGGAACTTGCCAACGGCTTCTTTGGCCGAATTCCGGAAGATCTGCTCCCCTTTCAAGACCTGGATCGACTCCGCCTTGCCGTCCTTGCCAAGAAGCACTTTCAACATCACCGATCCTTGCAGGCCGGCACGCAGCGCAAACTCCGGATATACAGGGATCGCCCGCCTGATCAGCCTGGGCTTCTGCTCCACCTTCCAGACTTCCAGGATTTCCTCCTCTTCGATGAGAATGGCTTCATTCTCTGCCGTCGGAGGCGGCGGCAGATCCACCGGGACGTCTTCCAATTCGAGATCGGTCGTCTCGATGGTCACGTCGTCCGGTACGTCTTCGCTTTCCGTCTCAATCGGGATAGCCGGACGGGGCGGCGGCGGCGGACGCGTGAGCTGCCGGGTCTCCGGAAGGTCCTCGACCTGAATCACGATCTGTTCCTGTCTGGCAGTTGTGGCCTGAATGTCCAGGGTTGGAAACAGAACGGCAATTCCGGCATGAATCGCCGCGGACAACACAAAGGAAAAGCCCAGAACCTGCCGATATCGTCGCTTCAGATCCGCCTCCGGTTCCTTTTCCCGCTTTTCCACCTGGATCCCGGTTCTCCGGTCCGCCAGAAGCAACTGAAAACGCTTGCGTTTATCCCGCTGGGCAGCCAGAGTCGACAGGATGGATCCGTCGAACCGATGCAGCACGAACTTCATCTCTCCCCCCTCAAGGTATTTCCTCTTTCAACGGTAAAAGCGATTAGAATCACAACGTATATCTATCGTGTTACGGATCGGTTACGTGAAGGTTGTGAATCTGTGACCTGTGGAGACGAACCGACGACGAGGCGTGGTTCCTTCAATGCATTTCGACTTCGCAACTCGCTTCTTCGTTCCAAAAATCCGACGTTGAGTCTGAAAGCGGACGAGGCGAAGCATTCCGGGCGCCGGCCGACGAAGAGCAGATCCTCGGAACCTGCCCCCGGCTTATTTTCGTTTTAATTGACGGCCCTCGACCTTATACTTCTAACACTATACCTGTACCAATACCTGGCATCGATGATTATCCGGAGGCGAAGGCCATGGACTCGAGGACTCGATGGGGTATCGGCGGCGCGGGAGGCGCGTACTTTCTCGCCGAGCCCGGTGAGCTTGTCATTGACCTCCAGAAACGCGACCGGAACGTCCACAACCGCCGCACGGACCTGCGCGCGCTTCTGGTTTCGCCCGACCGGAATGTCCTGCGGGACGTGACCCTGCCCGATACCGGGCCGGGCGACAGCGCGGGACCGCTTCAACATACACGGTTGGCGACGCATGTCAACCAAAAAGGCATCTACAAACTCAATGTCACCATCTCCAACGACAGGTACGGCGAGGAGATCGTGTGGGCGTTTCGAACCAACTGCAAGCGTTACCTAATCGAGACCTCACGCGGACACAAGGACGCCGCGCACCAGGAACCCATCGTCCTGCTCGCGCCGGAGTATCCCGGCAACGTCTGCTTTATGCCGCCACCCGGCGAATTCGCCGTTGAAATCGAAGACCTGCCAGACACGGTGGAGACGGTGTCCGTGTTCGACGAGGTCGATAACCTCGCAGATACCCTGGCAGTTCAGAACGGGCGCGCCACCGGGACATTCGCCGCGGAAACGCATCGGTTGGCGCCCTGGCGCCTCCACCTGCCCGCGCAGCAAGCCGTGATCCACGTCGACGGGGTCACGCGCTGGAGCGACGGCGACCCGCACGCGAAGATGTCCTATTGGACCCCGTGCCGGGATTCTTTCTTTCCCCTCCACCCCTGCCGCTGGCTTCTGACGCCATACAACAGGAACCTGTACGTCCGCCCCGGGGAGTCCGGATCGATCGACTTTACGATCCGGAACAGTTCGAACCGCCCGCAGACGGTGAGACTGGAGGCCGAATGCGACGGGGCCGACGCCCTTCCCGTCCTGCTGTCCGCGGACACCGTGGACCTCGGCCCAATGGAAAGCGCCGGCGTCGCCGCCCGCTACAGCATGCCCCTTTCGACAGACGTCCTCCAGTGCCGGCTTCGGGCGACTTCGGAGGGATTTCCAGAGGTCTCCACGTATTCGACGATAACGTTGAGGGCCGGAACGTCACCTGTCCGGCGTCCCATCCAACTGCCACTGGTTTTCAGACCTTACGAACATGAGAACGCGCAATTCGGTTATGCGCCCGATCTGCCCATGGAAAACCAGATCTATTTCGACGTGGACAACCGGCCATTCGCCCGGACCGAAACCGGACTTGCCACGTTGCGCGACGGCGCATGGACCACGTCGGATTTCAGGAGTTCCGTACAGGGCGTGGAGAACGCGGTTTTTGGGGCCGCGTCCACGAAGATCGCCTTTGACTCCGAGAATCTACTATATCTTGTAGCCAATGTCAATGGCCAACCCAACTTGCTGTATTCAGCGGATCAGGGCCTTTCCTTTTCCACCTGCGCGATTGCGGGCAAGGAAGACCATCCGCTCACGTTTGATATCGAGTGGTTTACCGGCCACAACGCCTGCGACGGCCCGCCGCCCGTCCTCCGCTATGCCCGTACCGGTGAAGATGTACGCCTTTTCTGGCGTAAAGTCAATGACCTGGAACTCTTTCTGCCGGAGATGACGTCCAGCGGCTTGTCGTTGGGCCCTCCGATTCTCGTTTCGGACCAATGCATCGGGCTCTCTCAGCACTCCGGAATCCCGGCTTCCGTGGTCTCTAAAGATGGAAAAGTGCACGTCATCTGGGCCGAAGCCACCGATCCGGACGAGGACGTTCCGGGCGTTCCCACGTACGTCGCCACCATCGATCGGGAGACCCGGGAAATGGGCGAGCCCGCGCTGGTGGGTTACGGTCCGCCCGCGAACGACGTCCACAATTCGCCCAGCATCACGTAGAGTCGGGATGTGGCGCGGTGGTTTAGGAGTGGCCTATCTGTTTCCGCCCCTTTCGTCTGGCGGTGCCTCAATAGCCGCTCCGTGCTCCGTTTCCACATCCCGCTCGTCGAACCGGACGTGCGGATTTCCCGCATCCGGCTCTCCGACGGACGTCGCCTTCAGGCACACGCTGCCCGCACTGCCCGGACAGCTTCACCTGAAACCCAAGCTTGCTCTGGAGTCGCCTCATCTACTTTTAGAGGAGGTAATAGGCTTGCGCCACTCTCCCGACCGTTGTCCCCTTCACAAGCACATCCGAAGTCAGGCCCCTTCCCTCCACCGGCATTACCCGGCTTCACGGGTACTACGAGCCTGTCCGCCACCCCATACGGCCCGGCCTGTCCCTCACGGGCGTCCGGTTGGTGTCTATACACCACCGCTGGGGCTTCCCGTGTTGCGTCGGATCTCCTTGTATACGTGCCTTCGCCATTACCCCGGCGGGACCGTTGGATGCACGCGTTGCTCTCTTTTTCCAACGACGGCGGCCTTCCCCGATCCATGGGCGGGTCGGCTCCCGCATTACCTTTTTCGAGGCCTGCTCAGCGTTCACTGCACGTTTCGGCCCGCATACTCGCCGAGTCGCCTTGCGACCCTTTACACCGGAGGCTTCGGAGATGTCGTTACCTTCACCCCCGCTCCGGTTGCTACCGACTGTAGCAACATTTGTCGGGTGGGACTCTCACCCACTGGAGTTCCGCGCCTTTTCACGGCGCACCATGGACGGCCAGGGCTATCTGCATGCCCTGTCAGGAACCCACGGATGCCCCTTCCCGTATGCCCGCTCGCTGGCTCCGAACACCGCGCAGGCCGGCTGGACCGTGCCCGATGCCGCCTGGCCGGATGCGCGCCAGACCTACATCGGCTTCGTCTGCGATCCGGAGGACACGCTGCATTCGGCTTTCAGGCTCTGGTGGAACGGCACGAGCTACTTCCCGGCCGGCAACTATGCGACCCTCGCGCATCAGCGTCGTCCCCCGGGCGACGCCTGGCAGGAACCCCGGGTGCTTGTCGTGCCTCCGTTTTCGGAATACAGCGTCTTCTACCACCGCCTGACCATCGACCGTGCAGGAAGGCTCTTTCTGTCGTACGACTACTTTTCCACCTACTGGTTCTACAGGAACGACCACCAGGGAAGCCGCCGCGCGCTGATGATGTCCGCGGACGGCGGAAGGACGTGGAAACTGGTCGAGACCGCAGATCTGGTTGGATCATGAATTGCGGCCGGTAACCTGCACAGACGGCAAACACCTGTTCACGATCGGGGTCGAACAGGCCAGGGAGGATCCTGTTTGCGATGGCAAAGAGAATATCTCGCAGGAATGGACCGACCCGGGACAACGAATCCGCCGGCGTCGCGGAAATCTGTAAGGCGGCGCGCGAGGGCGACGTGGACCGCGTCCGGTCCATCCTGGAGAAGAAACCCGAGCTTGCGCGTCGGGACGGTCCACAGGGCTATCAGGCCATCCACCTTGCGGCGAGGGAGGGGCGCCTGGAGGTGGTCAGGCTGCTCCTGGCGGCCGGGGCCAGCCCGACCCGGATGACCTACCGGGAGCGCGTGTCGGCGATTGAGATGGCCCGGCGCCACGGACATGCCGAAGTGGCCGACGTGATGGAGGCGTGGCGGTCCCGGCACTCGGGAGAGACGGAATCGGGAATCCTCCTTTGCCAGGCCGCCGGCAGGCGGGACGTCGATGCGATGCGGGAACTGCTTGACGCCGACCCGCCCGGGATACACTCGGTCGACAGGAGCGGGGATACGGCGCTCCATGTGGCCGTGGAGAACCACCACGTGGACGGGGTCGTAGAGTTGCTGGATCGAGGCGCCGACCCGAATCGGGCGAACGCGCGCGGGAAGAAGCCCATCCACCTTGCGCTCGGACCGCGGCCCAAACGCGGATGGGACCCGCCGCCGAGCCCCCTGTGGCCGGTAATCGGCGGAATTCTGCTGGGACACGGCGCCGAATACGACCTGTGGATTGCCTGCGCCATCGGCGACGTCGACGGGGCGCGGAGGATCCTGGATGCCGATCCAGATTCCGTGAACGACTGGGCCCGGAACTATCCCGGGATGGACGCGTATCCGATCTCGATTGCCGCCGACAAGGGACACCGCGAGGTGGTGCGCCTCCTCCTGGAACGGGGCGCCGATCCGGACACGCCGTATGACAAGCACGAAGGATACCCCGTGGCCGAGCGAGGCGCGCCATTGCACGCGGCGGCCCTCAACGACGATCTGGAGATGGCAACGCTGCTGCTGGAACACGGGGCATCGGCGCATACCGTAATGGATGCATCCGGCAACGCCCTGAACTGGGCGATCGCGAACGGGAACGACGCGTTGGAAAAACTGCTCTTGCGACATGGTGCGTTCCCAGGGTTCGACGACGAGGCATCTCCTGGATTCTACGCCGCGAACAGCGATAATATCTCCGTCGACGCCGCGCTCGTCAACTCCGATCCATCGTGTGCGAAGGAGGTCCTGAAGGGCGCCGTCCATGGCGGGCATCCGGACCTCGTGGCAGTCTGCCTCTCGCAGAATCCGGATTTTTCCGAGCCCGAAATGCACGACGTGATGTGCCTGGCCATGCGCATGTGGCGGCTGCGGTGCCCGGGCAATCCTGGAGGTGCCCGGGCCGAGCACTTCTACACCTGCTTCGAGCTTCTCCTGGATCACGGATTCGACCCGAACGCCCGCGAGAAGAAGGACGGCCTCACGCCGCTACACTGGACCGCGGAGATCACCTGGCACGTCAGTGAGCAGGATCGAATCGTGTTCGCGGAAAAGCTGATCGACCGCGGCGCGGAGCTGAACGTGCTGGGCGGAGAAAGACGATCGTCGCCGCTCGCAATGGCGGTGCGTTTCGAGTGGCCCGAACTCGCCGGGTTCATGCTGGAGAAGGGCGCCGACCCGAATCTGGCGGGCGCCCCCTGGGCGACGCCTCTGGCCTGGAGCGAAAACCCGCAGGGCTACAAAGAATATGCTCGACTCGACACGGAGATAACAGACCTGGGCGCACTGCTCAGGCGATACGGCGCGAAGGAATAGACCGGAGCCGGCGGACACGCAGTCGTCGGCCGAATAGAGCGAAAGGATTAACGCATGATCTACCAGCTCAGGATCACCATGCAGGACATCAAGCCGCCGATATGGCGCCGCGTCCTCGTTGACGGCGAGAGTTCGCTGGGCGACCTCCATTTGATTTTTCAAATCGCGATGGGGTGGACAAATTCCCATCTCCACGAGTTTCGCATCGGCAACTCCCGCTACGGAACGTGCGACCCGGCGTTGGACGATTTCGACGAAGACGTGCAGGACGAAGATCTGATCACGCTCGAGCAGGCGGCGCCGTTCGTCGGCGTTGAGTTTCTCTACGAATACGATTTCGGAGACAGCTGGGTTCATCTGGTGAAAGTCGAGGCAATCACCGAACCCGAGTCGAAAGCGTTCAAGCCCGCGTGTCTCGCGGGTGAGCGGTCGTGTCCGCCCGAGAACGTCGGCGGAATCACGGGATACGCGGAATTCCTGGAGGCCCTGGCGGACGGCGACCATCCGGAGTATTCCTCGATCATCGAATGGATTGGCGGCGAATTCGACCCTGAGCACTACCCGATCGCCCTTGTCAATGAAATCCTCTCCCGATTCGAATTGGACGCGCTCTTCGATACCATGGAGGAGGTCTCCTATACCTATCGGCAGGGACAATACCTTTCGTACATCCATTACTACACGAAGGTGAACGGCATCCCGCCGGCCCATGCCGACATTCAGCGCTACTTTGGCGTCACGCCGCCAACCGTAAACAGCATGCTCAAACGACTGGATGAGGCGGGCCTTATCGCGAGAATCCCTCGTCAGGCTCGCTCGATAAGGGTTCTCCTGCACCCGGAGGACATTCCGGAACTGGATTAGCGTCGAGCAGCTGACGAACACATTCTGCAATTGAGAATCGGGATAATGATCGATGACGACGCTCAGCGGGATAGACGTCGAAGCGTTCCGTGAACTGGGGTACCACGTGGCGCGGGGCGTATTCGGGCGGGATGAGATCGCACGACTGCGCGAGGGTTACGACTACATCCTCGACCTGGCGACCAGGACGGACCTGCCGGATGAAGTCCTCAACGGCAGACGGCGCGACGTGCATATTCACCTGCAGACACCCCGCCCGATGGCCGGCCCGGACGCGGTACGATATCTGCGCAAGGTCCAATGGCCCGCGCTGATTCATCCGGCGTTCGAGGAGATCCGCAACAGTCCGAATTTTCCCGCACTCCTGGCGCCGCTGATCGGCACGACGTTGAAGCAGTTTATCAATCAGATCAACTTCAAGATGCCGGGCGGGAACATCGAATTCCCGTGGCACCAGGACGTCCGTCCCACGCCCGCGTTTCGCGATCAGGTAAACAATTACGTGCAGACGATCGTCGTGGTGGACGAGGCGACCGTCGCGAGCGGATGTCTGTACGTCGTCCCGGGCAGCCATAAGCTGGGAAACCTGAAGGTGAAACGGTACGCGAAAGGAAGCGTCGAGTCGCAATTGGACGTCTCCTCCGCGGCGCCCTGCGAGGCCCTGCCGGGCGACGTGCTGATGTTCACGTCGTACACGGTCCACGGATCGTCGCCGAATATGACGGACCGGCCCCGGAGATCGTACATCAACGGATTCGTCCGCGCATCCGCTTGCGACGTAGGGCGATGGGCGTTCCTGGACGGGAAGCCCGTGCCCATCACGAGCGACTACGACCACCACGCGATACGGTACAGACCAACAACTGCTACAGGAGGAAGGGCACGTTGAAGAGATGCAAAGCCACGATTTCGACCGATTGACACGACGTCTGGAGGCGCTGGATCTGGTGGATATGGAGATGGAGACGGCCGGATACGCGGACGACTATCCCATCTATTGCATCCGATTGGGCGGCGACCCGGCTGGCAGGAAACGGGTGCTTCTCTCCGGCGGAGTCCACGGTGACGAACCTGCGGGACCGGAGTCGGTCCTTGCATTCCTCGAGCGAGATCCGGTAGACCTGCTGGAGGATTTCGTATTCCTGATTCTGCCGTGTGTCAATCCCTGGGGGTACGTCAATAACAAGCGGGAAAACAGCAGGGGTCAGGATATCAACCGATCGTTCTCCGAGTCCGGTGTTTCCGAAGGCGAAATCGGCCGGCGAACGTTGAAGGGAGAGCGGTTCGACCTTTACGTGGATCTTCACGAAGACTGGGAGGCCGCCGGTTTCTACATGTACGAAGTCAGGCGCGATGGACAATACGCGGGGCCGGACGTCGTTCGCAAGGTCGAGAAGGTGGGCCCCATCGATCCGGATTCAGAGGACGACAATGACATCCCGGTTTCCCGCGGAGTCTACAAAGTCGATCCCGCGTGGGGGATCGGCGGGATCGTCCCGTACGTATATCATTATCATGCGGACCACGCGCTCATCTTCGAGACGCCCACGGGCTGGCCGATGGCGCAGCGAACCGCGGCGCATCTCGCCGGCCTCGATTCCGTCCTCGAATGGACCCTCGACAATCCCGCCGGCTGATGCCGATCCCTCGCAATTGCCCTCGATGATCCCATGTCCGACCGCACGCCCACGTGGATCTTCTTCGACTGCTTCAATACCCTTCTCGATGATTTCGACGAAACCGGAGACGAGTCCGGATTGAGTTCGATTCTCGACCTGCCGGTCCGGGAGGGATACTTCGCCACAACGCACGACTTCGTGAACGCGTATTCGCGCTGGCGGCACAACCGGTTGACCGGCGAATCGCGGGAGGTGTTGCTTGCGGATCGTCTGACTGAGGTGCTCGCGGCTTCGGGAAAGACCGGTCGAGTGTCCGTACACCGGCTCGTTCAGGAAATGGTCGATGAATTCGAGAGGTCCTATCCGAAGCAGGTCCGTCGAACCCCGGGCGTCGCGGGCATGCTGGCGTCGTGGCGCGGCAGGGTTCGAATGGGCGTCGTCTCGAATTTCTACCTGACCGGTTGGCCGGAGCGACTCCTGGCGGCTCACGGACTGTCGCGTTATTTCGAATTCGTCATCGACAGCGCGGCGATCGGATTCAGAAAACCGGGTTCTGAAATCTATCGCGAAGCCCTCCGCCAGGCCGGCCTCAGTGTTGACCAGGCAGGCGACGTCCTGTTCATCGGGGACAATCTGCGCAACGACGTTTTGGCACCGAAGTCGACGGGCATGGACGCGATCTTTTTCGATCGGTCTCACGACCGGCCTACGGCGAACCCCCAGACCTGGCCTGACTCGATCACCCGCTGGGACGAATTCAGGCCGTGAGCAGGGGCAGGTTTGAAACCTGCCCCTACGATAATCAAAGACGCGATGAATTGATTTCGTCAGCCGATTGCGGCCGATGGCTGATCCCCGTCTTCTGCCTCACCTGGGAACGAGGGCATCTTGCCCTCGTTGGCTTTGATTTGACCTGTAGGGGCCTGCCTGCTGCAGGCAGGCAATCCTTGTGGTTGCCCGCCTTCCCCTTCGTCATTTCAATCGGGCGGTTCCCGAACCGCCCCTACAAGAAACAGGCGTCCGGGAATTCGTGCCGCCGGTCCCAATCGCAAACGGTATTGGCAGACGGTTGATAGCTGACGCCAGGTTTTCCTCCCCCTTTCCCCCCGGGAGAGGGGGCCTGCCTGCCGAGCAGAACTCGGCGCAGGCAGGCCGGGGGGAGAGGTTTGCGGGGCGGAGGGTGGTCCGCTGACGGCTGAGAGCCGACCGCTGATCGCTGCCTTGCATTTGAGGTTGTCGTTCATTATATTAGTGAACGGATGTTCCCCTTTCCATCGTGGTCAACTCATCTCGTCGCCGCGTCGACGGACACCGGATGAGGAACGCGCATGTCTGTAGAAAACTTCCATCCCGCTGTCGGGCAGTGGTTTAACCAGAATTTCAGCGGTCCGTCCGAAATCCAGTCGCTGGCCTGGCCTGAAATAGGAAACAGGCGGGACGTCCTGTTGTCCGCGCCGACCGGATCCGGGAAAACGCTCGCGGCATTTCTGGCGGTCCTGAACGACCTCTTCGAGCGCTGCCTGGACGGCACGCTGGAGGACCGGACCCAGGTCGTCTACGTGTCGCCGCTGAAAGCGCTCAGCAACGATATCCATCGCAATCTGCAGCTTCCGCTCAAGGGCATAAAGGCGCTCCTGGAGCAGAACGGCTGTCCCGACGTCGACGTGCGGGCGATGGTCCGAACCGGAGACACCCCGAGCGCCGAGCGGGCGAAGATGGTCAGGACGCCGCCCCACGTTCTGGTGACCACGCCGGAGTCCCTCTACCTTCTCCTCACAAGCAACGGCGGGCGTGAAATGCTCAGCGACGCGGGCACCCTCATCGTCGACGAGATCCACGCCGTTGCCGGAAACAAACGCGGGGCCCACCTGTCCATTTCGATGGAGCGTCTGGCGCGCCTGAGCCGGAACCCGCTGCACCGGATCGGCATCTCCGCCACCCAGAAGCCCATCGACCGGATGGCGCGTTATCTGACCGGCGGCGCGGAATCCTGCGCGGTCCTCAATATCGGACATAAACGCGAGCTGGAACTCGAGATCGAACTGCCCGAATCCCCGCTCACCGCAGTGATGGCCAACGAGGTCTGGGAAGAAATCCATCAGTCCCTCGAGTCCACCATCGCACAGCACCAGACCACCCTGATCTTCGTGCCCACCCGCGCGATGACCGAACGCCTGTCGCATCACCTGTCCGAACGTCTGGGCCCCGAGGTCGTCTCCGCCCACCACGGGAGCATGTCCAGGGAAAAACGTCTCGACGCCGAAACGAGACTCAAGGCCGGCGCCCTCAGGGCCCTGGTGGCCACCGGATCTCTCGAGCTGGGCATCGACGTGGGGTCCATCGATCTGGTCGTCCAGATCGGATCCCCCAAGGCCATCGCCACGCTGCTCCAGCGCGTCGGCCGTTCCGGCCACACCCTCGAGGGCACGCCGAGGGGGAAGCTGGTTCCGCTCACCAGAGACGAACTGGTCGAAGCCGTGGCGCTGCTGGACAGCGTCCGCCGGGGCGAACTGGACAGCCTTCCCCTTCCCCGCAAGCCGCTGGACGTGCTTGCGCAGCAGGTCGTGGCGGAAGTCGCCTGCGAGGACAACACGGCGGACGCGCTCTACGACCTCGTCCGCAAGTCGTTCATCTATCGTGACCTGAGCCGGGAGGAGTTCAACGGCGTTATCCAGATGCTCGTTGACGGATTCACGTTCAGAAGAGGCACGAGACGGTCGTATCTCCACTTCAATCCCGTCACACAGACGTTGAGGGCCAAAAAAGGCGCCCGCCTCAACGCGACGGTCTCCGGAGGAACCATTCCCGACCAGTTCGACTACGACGTTCGGCTCGAACCCTCGGGAGTTCAGATCGGCTCGGTCCACGAGGATTTCGCCGTCGAGAGCCTTCCAGGGGACATCTTCCAGCTTGGCACGGCATCCTGGCGAATCCTCAAAGTGGAGACCGGCAAGGTTCGCGTCGAAGACGCCGACGGCCTCCCCCCCACGATGCCGTTCTGGATCGGCGAAGCCCCGGGCAGGTCAGCGGAACTGTCAACCGCGGTTTCCCGAATCCGCGAGGAAGTGTCTGCGCGAATCGACCTCGATGAACTCGATGACGACGGGTCGGGCGAGTGGAAACGGGATGCCGCCGCATGGCTCACGGACGACGTCGGCACGACCTCGGAGGCAGCCGATCAGGTGGTCACGTACCTGGCGGCAACAAAGGCATCCCTGGACCTGGTCCCGTCCCAGAAACACATCGTTCTCGAGCGTTTCTTCGACGAAGTGGGCGACCAGCATCTCGTCATTCATTCGGTCTTCGGAAACCGGCTGAACCGGGCGTGGGGGCTCGCGCTTCGAAAACGGTTCTGCCGCAAGTTCAACTTCGAACTCCAGGCGGCGGCCAATGAGGAGAGTCTCGTGCTCTCGCTCGGCCCCACGCACAGTTTCCCTCTCAAGGAAGTGGTCGACTATCTGAACGACCGGACGGTCCGCGAGGTGCTCGTGCAGGCCCTGCTGGACGCGCCCATGTTCCAGGCGCGATGGCGGTGGAACGCCTCCACCGCGCTGGCCGTGCTCAGACGAAGGGGCGGGGAACGGGTTCCGCCCCAGATCCAGCGTTCCGACGCCGAAGACCTGCTGGCGCTCATTTTTCCCGACCAGCTCGCCTGCCTGGAGAACATCCCGGGCGACCGCGAGGCGCCGGACCATCCCCTCGTCTATCAGACCATTCACGATTGTCTCCACGAGGCGATGGACGTGGACGCCCTGGAAGGCCTCCTCCAGCGGATACACACCGGCGAAATCGACGTGTCGGCACGAGACCTGCGCGAACCTTCGCCGATGTCCGAAAGCATCCTCAACGCGCGGCCGTACGCGTTTCTGGACGACGCCCCTCTGGAGGAAAGGCGGGTACAGGCGGTCAGGACGCGCAGAAGGCTGGAGCCCGAAGACGCCAGGAAGTTGGGCAAGCTCGAGAAGGGCGCTATCGAGGCGGTTCAGGCGGAGGCCTGGCCCGCGGTAACGGACGCCGACGAGTTGTACGACGTCCTGGTGATGCATGGGTTTCTGACCGATAGGGAAATATCGGAAGGCGGCGACCGAACGTGGCGCCCGTTCCTGTCGTCCCTGGTCGAATCGGGCCAGGCGGCGCCCGTCGAGCGCGCGAACGGCCCGAAACTCTGGATTGCCGTCGAACGGATTCCGCAATTAAAGGTCCTGTACGCGGAAGCCGTCAAAGGCAGCGAGACCGCGGTCCACGACTCCATCCGAGAGTTTTCGTCGGAAGATCCGGAGCAGGTGCTCACGGATGTAATCCGGGGCAGGATCGAACTGCTGGGGCCCACAACCGCGTCCGCAATCGCATGCGATATGGGCCTGCCCATACAGAGGATCGACCAGGCGCTCGCCGCGCTCGAGACCGAGGGCTTCGCGATCAGGGGCCACTTCTCGCCGGACCTGCCACCCGACGCGGAAACGGAATGGTGCGAGCGCCGCCTGCTCGCGCGAATCCACAGATATACGCTCGAAAAGCTGCGCCGGGCAATCAAGCCCATTTCTTCCGCCGATTACGTGCGATTTCTGCTCCGCTGGCACGGCCTGACGGAAGGCACGCGGAAAGAGGGCGCCGAAGCGCTCAACGACGTTCTGGACCAGCTCGACGGATTTTCCTGCCCGGCCATCGCGTGGGAGAGCGACGTCCTGCCTTCGCGCATCAAGGACTATGACCATCAATGGCTGGACGCTTGTTGTCTGTCGGGAAAAACCACGTGGGGCCGGTATCTGAGGACGCAAAGCGTCAGGGCCGGGAACACCCCCATTCGCACCACGCCGATCACCCTGGTCAACCGGGCCACGTTCGCGGCCTGGCCGTTCCGCCCTTCGGAGTCCTGTGATCCTGTGCTGACGCCGTCCGCGCAACGGGTGCTCGAATGTCTGGAGGCCGGCGGCGCCCTGTTCTACAGCGACGTCATAGCCCGGTCGAAAATGCTAAAGAGCGAAGTAGAGAGCGCCATTGCCGAGCTGGTGGCGGCCGGATTGCTCACGTGCGACAGCTTTGCAGGATTACGGGCGCTTCTGATACCCGAGAAATTCAAGGTGCGGTCCCGTCGGAACCGGGGGCCCGTCTTCGGCATGGAGCAGGCCGGCCGGTGGTCCGTGATCCGGGCTGAAACCGAAGACCCCGCCGATATCGAACAGTGCGCGCGGATTCTGCTGAAACGTTACGGGGTTGTGTTCCGCCGGGTACTGGCACGGGAGAATGGTATACCGCCGTGGCGCGACCTGGTGCGGGTATTGAGGCGAATGGAGGACCGGGGGGAGGTACGGGGAGGCCGATTCGTGGAACGATGGGGAGAGCAGTACGCGCTCCCGGAGGCGGTCACCGTCATCCGGTCGCTCAAGCGGGAAAAGAAGCGGGGCGAACTCGTGTCGGTCAGCGCCTGCGATCCGGTCAATCTGGTCGGAATCGTGACGCCGGGCAAGCGACTCCCGGCCACGCCGGGAAACCGGATCCTGTACCGTGACGGGGAACCCGTTGCCAGGTACGAAGGCAAAACTGTTCACTTTGAGACCAAGCTTGACGCCGAAACGGCCTGGACGCTGGAGAAGAGCCTGATACGAAAACACGTTCCGCCCAAACTCAGGGAATACCTGGGCAAAATCGCGGTACCTTAAGGCGCTATCGTCTACTCGGAAAACAACGTTACAAACCACGAAACTCGCGAAAAATAACGAATAAACCGTGGCTGAAATCAACTGCCACAAGAGGCGCAAAACCACATTATTGTACGTCAGCCTGGCAATGCGACGATTTTCATCACGATGTGCGCCCCAAAGGGGCAATGACAACTGTATTTCGATCTTCCGTAAGACGCCCTCGAGCGAATCGTTGGTTCAGACGTCATGCCGCGGGCGGATTGCGAAAAGTCGATTTCTTTGGGCGGAAAACAACAAATCCCTTATATTAAGAAAAATATGTGTGGCAATTCACGATACTTGAGCCTACATGCGAAACCGTAAACCGAGGGCTGCCGATTTCGTTCGTCTCCGGGGCTGTGTACGACCCGCAACCGCACATGAGACGCGCGAGCGCGCGGAACGCGGTCGCGAGTGGAAGCGGCTCAGAGAACAGGGCGTTTGCCATACCTGTCACTACATCGCCGGAGGAGAAGCAACGTCGAACTCGGACGGCGCACTGTTGTTCGAAAACGACCGCTGTTTCGCGATCCTCGAGCAATACCCGCGTGGACTTGGCCACACGATCCTCATCGCCAAACCCCACGTCCCGGACATCGCCGGGCTCTCGGACGAGTTCGGGTCGGAATTGATGACGGTCATGCTCCAACTGACCCGTGCTCTGAAATCGGTTACCGGCTGCGACAAGGTCTATCAGGTCACCATGTGTTCCGGGCCGCTGTCCCATCTCCACTTTCAGCTGATACCGAGGCTCCCCGGCGAACCGATCGGCGGCGGCGTCTTCTCGAGCGAACGCAAATATCTGGCTTCTCCGGGACCGCTGGCGGACGCCGTCAGGGCGGCGTTCGACTGAGCGGAGGGTCGTGAACGTAACGTGACGCAAGTATAATCAGCAAGCCCGACGGCGGGAGATTTCAAGAAAACAGCGCGCCGCTGACTCCCACGGAACCGGGTCAAAATTGAGACTCGCAGGATTTTCCCATTATCGTCCATTCTCCACGTACAAGCCGCAGAACCGCCTTCAAACGCAAGGAGTGAACGTATGTCATCCGTAAGATCCGCATTGACCCTTCTGCTATGCTTCGTCACGCCTGCCTTCGCCCAGGGCGCGGGTTCCATCAAGGGAGAGATCACCGGTGACGACGGGGCCCCTCTTTTCGGCGCCAACGTCATCGTCCAGGGTTCCGCGCTTTCCGGTCCACTGACCGTGGTGTCGGACGAGAACGGGAAGTACGAGGCCGGGAATCTCCCGGACGGCGTCTATGAAGTTTCGGTATCATTTGTCGGATACGAGACCGCCACCCGAAGCAACGTTCGCATTTCCGACGGCGGCGAGGTCAATCTGGACGTCAGCCTCGCGGTCGAGGTCCTCCACGGTGACCAGATCGTTGTCTCCGCGTCCCGCCGGCCCGAGAAAGTCCTGGATGCGCCGGCATCGGTCTCGGTTGTCGGGACCGATGACGTCAACGCTCAGCGCGGATTGAGCACCGCGAATTACATCGTGGGGCTTGCGGGCGTGGACAACGCGCAGACCGGACTGTTCCAGGGCAATACCGTGGCGCGCGGCTTCAACAACGTCTTCTCCGGCACGCTGCTTACCCTGGTGGACAACCGAATTTCACGCGTGCCTTCCCTGCGATTCAACGCGCATCACTTCATTCCCATTACGAACCACGACGTCGACCGGGTCGAGGTCGTCCTTGGCCCCGGGTCCGCGCTTTACGGTCCCAACAGCGCAAACGGCGTGATGCACGTCATCACCCGGTCGCCCTTCGGCTCCGAAGGCACCTCCGTGAGCGTCATGGGCGGCGAACGCGACCTGCGGAAACTCTCCTTCCGCCACGCCGCCACGACGGACAAAGTGGGCGTCAAACTCTCCGGTCAGTACTTTTCCGGAACGGACTGGGAATTCGAAGACCCGGAAGAGGTGCGGCTGCGCGGCAGGAATCCCAGAGACTACGACACGAACCGCATCAGCGGGGAACTGCGACTCGACGTTCGTCCAACCGAGGAGTTCACGGCCATTTTTTCCACCGGCTTCGCCCGGATCAACAGCATTGAAATGACCGGCATCGGCGCGGGTCAGGCCGACGGGTGGACCAATTTCTCCCTCCAGGGTCGGCTGCTCTTCAAGGACGTCTTCATTCAGGCCTTTCACAACGGCAGCGACGCCCGGGACACCAAGCTTCTGCGGACCAATGAACCCATCGTGGACAAGTCCTCCTTTACGGTCCTTCAGGCCCAGCACAGCCTGAGCTTCGGCGGCCGAAACCGGATTACCTACGGCGTAGACGGTCTGTTCACCCGCCCGAATACCGGAGGGACCATAACCGGTTCCAATGAAACCCGAGACAATATCGACGAATACGGGGTTTACGCGCAAGGGGAGAGCACGCTTAACGAGTATCTGACCCTGGTGGCGGCCGCCCGGTACGACGACCACAACCACGTTGACGAGCGCGTTTTCTCGCCAAGGGCCGCCGTCGTTGTCAAACCCCACCCTCTGCAGACCTTCCGGCTGACGTATAACCGGGCGTTCAGCACGCCTTCCACAAGCAACTTCTTTCTGGACATTGCCCAGGCCAGAGACGCGTTCGGCACCGGTCGTGGCTTTCAACCGGTTCTGGGATTCAGCCCCAGTTTCGACGTCCGTGCGCAGGGCACTGAGGATGGATTTACATGGAGCCGGGACGCCGGGGGCGTTCCCACTTTCCGTTCGCCATTCGCCCAGGTCACCGGCCTGTCGCCTTCACACCAGATCGGGATGAACGACGCGAGGTTCAGCAACGTCATGTGGGGAATCGGTCGAAGCGCCGTCATGGCCGCCGCGCTTCCATCCCTGAAGCAACTTGCAGCGGCAGTGATTTCGGGACAGCTCGCTGCCGCAGGGGTTCCGGCGGAACAGATTCCGGCCATGGCGGCCCAGCAGGCGGAGGGACTGGCAGTCGCGTTTCAGAATCTCATACCGAAGACCCTGCCGGGCCTCCGGAATACCCTCCGGGTTCTGAATCCATCGACGGGCGCCTTCGATCCGGTACCCGACCTGGGCGCTTCGACCATACGCGATATTGACAAAATCAGACCCACGATTACGGAAACCTACGAGGTGGGCTACAAGGGCGTCTTCGGCAACCGGTTCGCCATTTCGGCGGACGTGTACCGTACCCGCACCCACGACTTCGTGGCGCCATTGCGCGTGGAAACGCCGAACGTCTTCCTGGATCCGGACGCGCTCGCGGCCTCGCTGTCCGCCGCTCTCACCCAGGCCCTGCAGGACCCCTCAGCGGCGCTTCTGGCCGCAGCCCTCGGCGTCCTCGACGCGCCGGAACAGGGCGGCAACGGCAATAACACGCCGATAGATGAAATCACCCGACTCTTCGTGGCCGGCACAAATGACAACGGCGCGTCCTTCATCCCCTTCGGCACCGTTTCACCCCTGCAAGCTTCCGACCCCCACGCGGTCATGTTGACCTATCGTAACTTCGGCGACGTGGATTTCTACGGCTTCGACGTCAGCTTTGCATACTACGCCGACGAAACGTGGACCTTCTCGGGCAGTTACTCACACGTCAACAAGGACCTCTTCAAGAATCTGGCCGGCATTGCGGATATCGCGCTCAACGCGCCTCGAAACAAATTCACCCTGGGCGCGAAGGCCAATATGCAGGATGCCGGGGTCCGGATCGGATTCCGCCTGCGCGGACGCAGCGGATTCCCGATGAACTCCGGCGTCTACATCGGCGACGTCAAGTCCTCCCTGATCTTCGATGCCAACGTGAGGTACGAACTGCCGTCCATGATCACGGACGGGACCGTCGCGCTCGTCGTGAACGCTACCAATATGTTCAACCAGAAGCATCGCGAATTCGTCGGCGCTCCCGAGATCGGCCGCCTCCTTTCGGTCGGCCTGACGGCCGATTTTTAGGCGATAGGGATTCAGCTCTCATCAGGCGGTTAGCGATACGGCCAGGCGAGATCGTTCAGAGATGGTTTTTTCAACGTAGGGGCGACCGGCCGGTCGCCCCTACAAATTTAACCGCGGCGATGTCAGGCGTTTTTTACACGCTCGATCCGCATTCGTAGGGGGCGACCCTTTTGGTCGCCCCCACGCAGTTCGGAAGGGTTCACGCGCTCTTGAACAGAATTGACAAAAAGACCATCGCGTCCTGGGCAATGTACGATTTTGCCAACTCCGCCTTCACCACCCTCGTGGTTACCTTCATCTATTCCACGTACTTTGTAAAATCCGTCGCGCCAGACGAAATCATCGGTACCACGCTTTGGTCCCGAGGCATTACGTTCTCCGCGCTGGCCGTTGCTTTGTTCTCGCCTTTTGCGGGCGCCCTGGCGGACCGGGGCGGGTACCGGAAGGGTTTCCTTCTCATCGCTACGGTGACTGCAGTCACCGCTACCGCCGGTCTCTACACGGCCCTCCCGGGACAGGTTGTCAAGGCTCTGATCTGGTTCGTCGTGGCGAATTTCGCCTTTGATATGGGAGGCGTCTTCTATAACGCGTTTCTTCCTGACGTCGCGCCGCGGAAATACATCGGTCGTGTCTCGGGGTACGGCTGGGGCCTGGGGTATATCGGCGGCCTGATGGCCATGGGCGTCGCCATGGTCGGATTCGTCAGTCCCGAAACCCCGTGGTTCGGTTTCACAAAGGAGGCCGGCGTCAACATCCGCGCAACCAATCTGCTGGTTGCCGCGTGGTTCGCCGTATTCAGCATTCCCATCTTCCTCTGGGTCAGAGAAAAGAAGGCCCCCGTCACTCAAGTACGGGGACTCCTGGCTTCCACCTATCGCCAGCTCGTCCGGACGTTCCGGGAGGCCAGGCAATATAAGGAAATCCTCAAGTTGCTTATCGCCCGCCTGGTTTATAACGACGGACTCATCACCATCTTCGCGTTCGGCGGCATTTACGCGGCGAGCGTCTTCGGTTTCACCTTTACCGAAATCATGGTCTTCGGAATTGTCCTGAACGTCGCGGCTGGAATCGGCGCTTTTGCAATGGGTTTCATGGACGATCTATTGGGCGGCAAACGCACCATTCAGGTCAGCCTCGTGTTTCTCTTCCTCGCGACGCTGCTGGCCGTATTCACCCACAGCAAGACCGTCTTCTGGATTTCCGGCATCATGGCCGGGTTTTTTGCGGGTCCGAACCAGTCGGCCAGCCGTTCGCTACTGGGTCGATTCGTTCCGAGGGAGAAGGAAAACGAGTTTTTCGGTCTATTCGCATTTTCGGGAAAAGCCACGGCCTTCCTCGGTCCTCTCGCCCTGGGCGAACTCACTCGCGTCTTTCAGTCCCAGCGCGCGGGCATCTCGATCGTCGCCGTGCTTTTCGCGGCCGGCGGCGTGATTCTGAGGTGGGTCGACGAAAAGGAAGGCGTCCGCGCCGCCGGCCGGCCCGACCATTGAATCGAAATCAAAAGGGGCAACGCGTGCGTTGCCCCTGCGAAGCAGAGGGCAATCCATCTGACGCGATACGCGGCGCTTCCCATCGCCAATGACGAATCCGTCGGGGAACCCTTATTCCGGCGCCACCGCCCATGCCGTCACGTGGGGCGGGAGCATGAACGCGCGTTTTGTCGCCACCACCTCGTTTCGCAGCCTGTCTGACAGCGTATCCAGATCGACCTTCTCGGCGGTTGCGATCCCGAACTCTTCGATCAGCGGAACAAGGCTGCGAAATGCTTCCACGACGAACTGGTACCCCGGCCAGTCCTCCGGCCCTCCAACCGGCGCAGCGAGATCCATCGCCGGCGCCGGCAGTCCCGCGTCTACAAACGCGCCGTACAGGTTGAGTCCCATCTCAGTGTGGGCGCCGGATCGTTCGAATACCGCGATGGCCCATTCGATCAGGTCGTTCGCCACCGGCGTGTCGGACCGCTTGTGATAGTAGCTGAAATCGGCCTCCTGGAACGCCACGATCCCACCCGGGCGCAGCCGGGTTGTCAACTGTCTCAGGGCTTCCGCGGGGTCGCCCATATACATCAGCACCAGCCTGCCGACAAGCGCGTCAAAGTCGCTTCCCACGTCCAGGGTCCGCGCGTCGCCCGTCCTGAATTCGACGTTCGAGAAGCCCGCGCCGCGCGCCCGTTCCCGCGCGGTGTCGATAATGGCCGGATTGACGTCCACGCCCACGACTTTTCCAGCGGGTCCGACCAGATCGGCCGCCGTCATGGAGACGTCGCCGGGGCCGCAGCCGATATCGAGCACCTTCATCCCCGTCCCTACGCCCGCTTCATTCAAGAAACGTCGGGTGATGGCGTCGTACAGCTGCGACTGATGAATCAACCGCTCCTCTTCCCCCTTGCTGCGCCCCATCGTGTATCTCGGGTCGCTGTTACGTTCGGTCATAAGGCTCCTCCATAGGCGGGTTTTCTGGTTTTTTCGACCGGATTTTGCGGTTTCCGTAAATTGCGGTCCGGGAGTTCCACGTATTCGATTTCGAGCGGCTGCTTGATGCGTCGCTTCAGTTCCAGGAGATCCGGCCGTCCATCCGGAAGATCCTTGATCATCTCGCCATCCGGATAAATGGTGGCGGTTGTGGTCTTTCCCATGAACCCCTTCTTCGACGTCGCGCGGACAATCTGAAGACCGTCGTTCGACGTCGTCATGCGTGTGTGAACGAACCGCGCATTGCCGATGATGCGAAAAATAAACCCCAACAAGCCTGTGGTCGGGCGCCCCCGGATTCCGCTAATCCTGTCGCATGCAAACCAATCTCCAAGATCCAACAATCGATAGGACATCGATCGATGATTGGTCACCTTGAGATGGGGCGTCGAGAGCGTATCCAGGAAGGTATACCGGTCAGGCGCTCCAGGCTGGTTCTCCCACCAGATGCGGACGTTCAACGCAAACCTGGGCTCCGGACCCTCGATTACTTTTCTTATAATCCGGTCCCTTCGATATTCCACTTCCATATTCTGTTTGTGTTCAAAGGCCAGCCGCGCGTACAGCGGCATTTCGTCGTCCGTGAGTCCGGTCGCCGCCATAAACGCCCGAAACCAATCCTCCGAATCGATAAACAGCGGCCCTCCACGCGGGTCACGCTCCCACGCCAGACGCGAAAGACGGAAGATCACCTCCCATTGGAACCGGGCGCCGTTCGTCGTCGCCGTCGGGTCGTAATCGCCAGCCTGGCGCATCGCGTCCAGTATTTCCTTCCGGCTTACGATCTGGTACGCCGGTCCGGAAGCGCGCACTTCGCCACGCGTCGGCTGATTCGGCGAAAATAAACAGACGAGGACGGTTGCCAGGTTCAGTCCCCGAATGTACCGGCGTCTCGTCATATCGACAATGGATTGGCCTGACGGTCCGATCAAGTGCTCGCCCGCGCTACTTTGACCCGTGTTCGACCGTCACGGGACGTGGACGCGCGAGGACGATTCGCAGGATTCGGTGGCCCTGCTCCACCTCGCAATTTGACGGCGTCCTGGCGCGACGAGGCTCTTCGTGTGCTATCTTGCAATATAAAGGGCGTCTGAAATGTTGTCAAGGTGTGGCAAGCTTAACGACCGCTGACCTTACCGGCGGCGGCCGACTGGTTCCGGCTTCCCGAAAAACCGTTGACAAGACTGTTGCCGAGGCGCAATTTGCCGTCGTATATTTCCTGCGGATAGCGCGGGTCTGGCAGCCGGGGGCGCTGTCAGTGTGTTCGTGGATCCTCCGCCGCCAAACCCGTCGTTAAACCGGACGTTATTGCAGTTCTACGGTCATTCGTCAGACATTCGACGTAATCGAATCTTCTGAAGGGACAGAAACGAAATGACGGAACTCGTGAGGTACCCGGACAGCCGGGTCGAAGTGCTCGACGAAAGGTTTGCGAAGTACAAACTTTCAACCGCCGCCATCGAAATGCTCTGGACCGGAGGCCGGTGGCTGGAAGGACCGGTGTGGTTCGGGGACGGGCGCTATCTGCTGTTCAGCGATATTCCCAACAACCGCATTCTCAGGTGGGAAGAAGAGACGGGAGACGTCTCGGTGTTCCGCAAGCCGTCGAACAATACGAACGGCAATACGCGCGACCGACAGGGCCGGCTGGTTTCGTGCGAACACGACGCGCGGCGGGTCACCCGGACGGAATACGACGGTTCGATCACGGTTCTGATGGACCGTTTCGAGGGAAAGCCGCTGAACGCGCCGAACGACGTCGCTGTCAGATCGGACGGTTCGATCTGGTTCACGGACCCCGGTTACGGCATTCTGATGAACTATGAGGGGCACCGGGCCGAATTCGAGAACGACACCAACGTGTACCGGCTCGATCCGGAAACCGGCGAAGCCACCGTCGTGGCTTCAGACTTCCAGCGTCCCAACGGCCTGTGCTTCAGCCCCGACGAATCGCTGCTCTACATCGTGGACACCGGACGGTCGGACGGACCCGAATACCCCGCCCACGTCCGCGTGTTCGACGTGGATGGCGACCGGATCACGAACGGCCGCGTGTTCGTCAACATGGAACCCGCCTCCGCGGACGGCATCCGAACCGACGTGGACGGCAACCTGTGGGCCGGCGCCTGCTGGGCGGGCGATGGCGCCGACGGCGTGCACTGCTTCGCGCCCGACGGCGCCCTCATCGGCAAGATCCACCTCCCCGCCCCCTGCGCGAACCTCTGCTTCGGCGGGGAAAAGAAGAACAGGCTGTTCATGACCTGCTCCCAATCGCTGTTCTCGGTCTACGTGGAAACGGTCGGGGCGCAGGCGCCGTGAGGCGGGGGAAGCACGGAGAAAGGATAGGGAAATCAGCGAGGGAGATGTGGCGAGAACGACCGAAGATTGCGCACCACCAAAAAAGGAGCCGTCCATTGAGGAAATGGGCGGCTGTTTGAGTTGGACAATGACACTGGATTGCCGAAACGCCGACAACTTGCGTGAATTAAAATCCGTACCTTCAATCGCAGTCGGCAAACAAAGGTCCTTACCAGACCAACAGAAGTTCCACTCGCCAATTGGCGGCTTGCTGGCATGTAAAATGTGGACTCAGCGAAGCAATGGAATAATTCGTACTTGAAGCGAGGTGAATCTATGGATCGCTCGATGGCGGTTGCGGCGCGACGTCTGAAGGCGTGGGAATTGTAATCTGCTGTTTATGCTTAGCCCACATTTTTCCTTTATTGGACGCGATAAACTTGACAGTGGATGAATTTTCAAAAATCAATGTCATTAGATGATAGGCAGTAAGGACGTAATCTTGTAGAACCTGATCGTCTTCCAGGAATTCCAGATTCAACCCGAGTTCCTTCAATTTATCGGTGCCAATCCTCTGGCCATGAACATGGATCTGACCGTGGTCCGATGTATCCTCTGCGTTGAAATATGCGGCGACGATCTCGGCCTTCTTTGTTCTGCTGCTTTCATCTCTTATGTTATTGAACATTCGGCTCTGTAGCCAATCAATCACCAACTCCTTGCTGTATGTTAACGCCTTGTGGGCTTCCAGAACAAGCGAAGGTCCCATATTTTGCAAAATCGGCGCCCAAAGATGGGCTAATTTAGTATCCTCTTGGATGTCCTCGCGCGCGCGATTAAATCCTTCTTGAATTGCCCTCGCTGAATGGGTCTTGTTTCCTATTCCAAAATGCGGATCGATCGGTCCAAGCTGGCTCTGTTTGCCAAGTACCAACAAATCACAAGCGAGACATATCATCGCACCGCCCGACATTGCAAGATACGGTACGGCCACATCAATCCGATCAAATTTTGCATGTAGATATTCAACAATACTCTCGACCGCGTTAGGGTCTCCACCAGGAGTATGCAGTATCAAGAGAAGGCCCTTGTCCGTGCGCGCTTCGTAAAGCGCGTTCATGAATCCATTGACATCCTCTCGAGTTATACTTGCATCGTCGTCCGTCTTTTGTAGAAAAGCGGATGCGTAATAGATGACTGAGGTCCCGCCACGATTCCTTGAGATCGCATCCAGGCACTCGATCAGCTTCTTAACAAGCCAATTGGGATCTTGGGCCTTAGATAGCTCTTGCTGAAAACTCTCTAAGAGTTCACTCCACGAGGGCACGTTATTTCCGCTTAGGCAATGCGAATTGCATTTGTTGTAAGAGGATTCTCAGGGCTCGGAGGTTGATACCGCACAGGATTCTCGGCTATATTTGTAGGTAACTCGTAAAGCTTGCTGACCTCAACGTATTGTTGATATTGCTTCTTGACCTTTTCTAAGGTCTTCAGATAGTCAGCCGAGACGACTTCCCGCTTATCTCGTTTTTCCATTAGATCTCCTCCTGATTAATCGCACGCGGATGCAGAACAAACGTCTCTCCTTCTTTCTAATCTTCACTCGTGCCTAACTGTACTGCAACTCGTTCCGTATCGCCATTTGTCGCCAAATCGATGATCGTCTCGAATCCTTTTTCCGGTGACTTAAAAACGGTAAATTGATTTCCCAAACGAAGATCTATGGATGAAGGACCAACTTGAGCAGGTTCTAAATCGGGCTCAATTATTAGCTTTCCTTTCTCAATCTCGGCCCAAATTTCCCGATCACTAAGGACCATCAAGAATTCCTATTCGGTTTCTTGCAAAACAGCTTCTCGTTCTGCGCCCCGCACCAGAATTCTCGGTCCCGAAGTCAAAGTCTCCGTAGGTAGATCAACAAGCAAATCATCATTGTAATCGGCAATAATTGATCCTCTTAGCGCTTTATTCTGAATGATCACAAAACCGAGCCGGCGCAAATGCCGTATAGGTCACTCCGTTTGCGTCAAATTGAACCAGATATTCATCAAAAGATCCCAATTTGCGAAATTGACGACAAGCAATCCAAACTTGCTGAGGCTCAGTACGCCACTCTGGGATTTGAATCATTACAATACCATTTCAATAAGATTGACACGATTTTGTCCGCGGTAAATCAAGACCCGTTTGTAATGGAATGTAGTCAGGTTTACTTGAGGTGTCAAGGGTGGGTAAACTGGAGTGATGGAAAGCACACGAGGATGACGCAGATACAGGGGCTTACCGAACGTCGAGGAAGTCGCGAGGAGTGGACGAGATCGCACCTTTTTTTTTCACGAGGATATCTGCCGACAACGACCAATGTCAAGGCGACTTACACACCCACAACCGCCTCCGTATCACCGGCTGCGACGGTATTCCTGTATGCCAAGATCATCTCGCGGGCGGGGACGTATTACAAATGACGCCGGGCACTGGCCAGGTCCCGATGGAGGTCTTCCTCGGTTTGATGGAAGGTGTCAACGCCGTAGTCAGATAGTTTCATAAGAAACAACGGCTTTGGAATATTGGCCAGCTTCGCTGCCGCCCCCGAAGACAACCGTCCCAACTCGTATAGCTTGACGGCGACGAGGTTCCTCGCCTCTTCGCTGAACTGGCTGGGTGAATATCCCAGGGCAAGCAAGACGTCATCGCCGTATTCGATGGTCAACGTTCTCTTCATCGCGTCGTGTCTCCTGTCGAAAGACCGACGCGTTTCCTCAACCGTCAGCATCCGGTTCTTTCCCGTGCGGATATCCTCATCAATCTGTAACGACCGGGCCAAATACGGATCTTCGTCCTGCTCCGTTGCCACGTCTTCAGGACGCTCGCCCAGCCGAACACGGTGAATCATCCCCCTAACAAGATTGACAACACCCATATTGTCCTCTCCTTTTTCGATCCTTCGCCAAAATCGAAGCCAGATTAGACACCCAGTAATCCTCCACCGCTTTTCTCCCCGGCTTTTCAGCCACCGTAGCGTCCCTTGTATTCCCCATCAAACAACTGAAACATTCGCCGCCCGCTATTTTTGATATTCCACCCGTAGCGCCGGGCAGCGTCGATACGGGCACGGGCTATGGCCTCTTTTGACATGGCGGCATGTTCTTGTTCACGGTCGGAACGTTTAGGCTTTGTTGTCTGTTAGGCCATGGGACGTCTCATGTTGGGTTAGCGGTCTCAGGCAATGTCATCGCACGATCTGAACAACTGTGTCAACCGCCTTACCCTGTGCAAATTGTAACCTGCGTCAGTGGCTCGATAGGTGGAACGTCCGACACTGGCACGGTCTGGCCCGTTATTGCCGTAATCAACTCTTCCCCAAGAGGTGTCGGGCAGGCGAATATCTTATGTTTGATCACCATAAGACCCACCTCGGCCATGTTCTCACACGCACGGATCATCTGGCCCATCTTGTATCCCTTCTCTTCATCCGCCAAAGCTGAATACAGCGTTTGGTGAGCCAGACCGTCACCGGCAATGCGCGTCGAATTGAACTGGGGATAAGTCTCAAGAACGTCGCGGTAGATATCCGGCAGGTTCTTAACGTATTGTTCGTCAATGGGCATCGACAACCTCTTTTGGTCAGTCACTTGCTCGATCACTATGGAGGAGGGGCCGAGCCCGCCATGTATGCAACGTAGACCGATGGCAGTGTCTGATCAACTTCACACGGGCAGACTCGCGATTGATCGCGGCGACAGGTAGACCAACTTCGAAAGATCCAAGGCGGCAATCGGGTTGTGTGGTGATGGTCGCTCTTCCGACTCATACAGCAAGTTTCGATTCGAAGGCGATCATCCATGAAGAGCCTTCGTCAAAAGCGAACCGCATCGAACCAGTTTTACGGGCGCCAGCTTCCCTCTGAATACAACCTGATTGGCAGGCTTTAGAAATCGGTCGCGTTCAATTCGACGGAGTTCGCCCCCGTAAGCTGCGACGGGACGAAACTTGATACGGAGGTCTCCCGGTAGCAAGTTATCGGCCAGACCGGCGCCACCGCGTAACTGGGGCAGGAACTTGCTTACGCGCGCGGCGCTGGCAGTTAATTCTATTGGTGAAACCCACGATTCCTTCCTTGCGGAGTCCCATCCAACGAATAAATAGTCACGATGCGCCTCGTCTGCCACTACCGGGGATGCCTCGTGTTCCAGGTCGACCAATACCGATGGCGCAGGCGCCGCCGACAACGACAAGGAGCAGCTTCCCTCTCGGCACACTGTTGCGTGGCAAAGCAGGCTAGTTCCTTCTCTGACAGCTTCTACCGCTTTCACTGGCACTACTTTCCTGAATCCGGGACGAGATTTCAGCCCACCGGTTATAGAGATCTTCGGTAATCAGCCCGAACCCTGCCGGAAACGTCCCCGACTTAATATCCAGAGGAATCTCCCGTACGACTGAACCGCTCCGTTCCGATCCTCTTTCAAACAGCCAGGCGCCTATTTCTTCAGGACTTAATTGCAGATCCGCAGACTCAACTCCCTCACGATTCTCCTCGTCCAGGTCCGACATCCTGACCAGATTGGCCAATTCCTCAAGTACCCACTCACTGTGCGTCGTTATAAGGATTCGGATGCCGGATTTGACCGCCGCCGCGAGTTGGCGGACAAATTCCACTTGCATTGCCGGATGCAGGTGCGACTCAGGTTCTTCGATGATAAGCAGGTCGCCCTGCTGAACGGCGTGGCGCAGGTACAGCACGACCGGCGCCAACTCCGATACCATCGATGACGCATTCATCAGCTTCAGATCCTTCTTCCAGCCATCCGGGCGATACACAAACGATGGGTAGTCAATTTCCGACCGTTCAACGTGGACGGTGCCCCGCAAGAGCGCCTGTTCCATACGCAGAGCGATTTCATTGTCCCCTTCAGGATTCCCACGCGTCGAAGACGACGCCAGTGCAATCAGCTGTTCCAGAAAGTCGCCGAGAACCCCGGAGATTACCGGCATTGGCGAATCTTGGCGCAATACGGTTCGTGACGCGCTTGCGATCAATCCGCGGACGACCGATGGAAAAGCATGCACCAGGGCGGCTCGCTCCGCGGGAAGGTAATGAGCCGGACGCGACAGTGGATCGACAATGTATGAAATTACCGCACCGGCAATGACGCCAGGGATGTCTCTCGCGATCGATTCTCGTTCTTCTCTATCTGATTGTTGCTGCGCCAACCGTTCCGCCTCAACGCGTCTCGCCAGAGAATCCCGTTCAAATCGTAAGGGCGTATCTCTCCCAATACGCGTTCGTATCTCTTTCTCGTCCCCCGCAAAGCGTAGTTCAACTATGGGATCTTCAGGTGTGCTTTCGGCAGACGTAACGGAAATCAGGGAGTACGCAGCCTCGTCTACCGTTGGATATGTAGTCAGGTTTTCTGTTCGATCCATCCCAAAACACCTTGCGATCTCTCCTTCCAAAGAGCTGGTCAGATTCGCGGCGCGATTCAAAGTCGGACGTATCAGAGCGGCAAGCGAGTGCGGCAGTTCGCATACAGCGCCTCCGCTACCAACGGATATTCTGGTATCATCGAGTGTTTTTTTGGTCCATGCGGAGAGTCTCTCAATGTCATCGTCTGAAGGATGAATATCGGAATCCCGGTACGGATCGTTCGGGGTTGACACGGGATACGCAGGTCCGTAGCGGGAAATTTCAGAATAGGAATTAAAGAAACGATGCAGTGCGTAGATCAACTTGGCAAGGGAGGACTTGCCGGTGTTTCCACGGCCCACAAAGACGGTTAAGGGTCGCAACTCAATGGCCGCCTCGTCGACGGGTCCAAAATTGGATACCCGAATCTCAAGCGGCCTTTCTGTCGATGCCTCGTTTATGGGCAAATCCTCCAACGTTTCTTTTCGCAGACCGGAGGCCACGAATCAACTCACCGAGTCAACCGCCTTACCCTGTGCAAATCGCGACCTACCTCGGTGGCTCGATAGGGGGAACGTCGGACACAGGCACGGTTTGGCCCGTTATTGCCGAAATCAACTCTTCCCCAAGTGGTGTCGGGCAGGCGAATATCTTATGTTTGATCTGCATTAGACCGACCTCCGCCATGTTCTCACACGCACGGATTATCTGGCCCATCTTGTATCCCTTCTCTTCATCCGCCAATGCCGAATACAGCGTTTGGTAAGCCAGGCCGTCACCGGCAATGCGTGTCGAATTGAACTGGGGATAAGCCTCAAGAATGTTGCGGTAGATGTCCGGAAGGTCCTTAACGTATTGGTCGTCTATGGGCATCGTAAACGTCCTCTATTTCGTCGTGTGTCCAATTTTGATCTTTGAGTAGGTAGGCGCGCATCAATCTATATTGGCACGTAGGGTTAGGCGATACGAAAAGTCTCACGTATCACCGATCTTTGGATTTCACTGGAATTCCGGCCGGAACCAGAGTGAAGGGATTGGCGATCGTGGTTCTGCCAAATCGCTTGAGGAGTTGAGCTTCATTTGTCTGATCGAGATTCTCGTCTCGAATGACGCGGCGAATGGCTGGCTGGCCCAGGCCGGGGATACGTACCAAGAAGAATGGCCACAGTACGTCAGATTCGTAGCATTTTACAAGACATGGAAAGTCGACAATCGGCGAAACACCTTCCTTGTTGCGAAATGCTTCGGCGTACTCGAAACGCCATTTTCCCGCATGAAGCGTTAGACGCCCAACGTCCATTTCGTGGAATTTCAGCAAGAACTCGGCGTCCTCATTTTGAGGAGTTCGGAGATGCTCCCGGCCGTCCTGACGGAACAGAAGCTTTTTGGGTGCCGATATCATGGCGCATTCGGATGGCAAGTAGACATATTAAGATTCAGCGCGTGGAAATTCAGTGGCCGACCATTTATACTTCGGCAGACTCCTCATATTCGCCAATAATCGAGTCACTCATATGGGAGAGGTATTTCGCTTCAGCCAACGAATCGATTGAGTCATAAGCGAGGAACGAGCATTGATCGTACAACGGGCCTCTCTCCAAGAGCGAGAATTCCGGCCTTCTGATCTCATGTAGAACCCTATCCCGTTTATGCGCGGGAGCGACGATATGCAAACGAATGGGGATTACGCAGAAAAGTGCCAGACGCAAACACCGTGCCGGATATTTCCGAAAATCCCCGCTTGACAATCGAAATTTTCATCCGTAAATAGTGATGTGCAGCGGTTGAACGAGCGTGCCAGCGCACTCTAAGGACAGCCACATGCCGGGATTCCCATATTCCGGCGCTGCCCTGCCGCTTCACACCACAAAGGTCAGTCAAACACAACGCAAAGGAGAGCAAAATGACGATCTATCAACGGGCATTGCAAATCTGGATGTTGCTGGTGTGTGCCGCACGAGAGCGTAAAATACTAACCTACGGTGAGATTGCCAAAATACTCGGAATGAAAGGCGCTGGACAGATGGGGAATTTTCTCGGCCCAATCATGTTTTACTGCGAGGAAAACAACCTACCCCCACTTTCTATTTTGGTTGTCAACCAAAAAACTGGTTTGCCAGGGGATGGACTCGTTACGATAGGGGACATTGATAGTGACCGGGAGCGTGTGTTCAGATACAATTGGTTTGGCTTTCCACCACCGGAAACACAGGACTTTGAAGATGCCAATACCATAGACTGACTACCGCCGTTTAAGCCACGCCTCAAATTCCTTCTTTGATTTTTCTCCCTTGCCCGACTTCACCACCGGTGGGTCGTCAGCAAACAACGCCTTCACAACCCCTTCCGGCGTAGCGTCGATACTCACATCCTCTTCCATCTCCGCCTTCGCCGGCTGATACTTACTTGCAGCAACCTCTACGACCGGCTTCTTCCTTACAGATTCAGAATCCATACGATTTCCCTCTTTCTTCGCGTCAAAAATCCCAACTATCGACTTTTTGACCTTCGTCTTCCCCTTTGCTTCCCCTTGCCATACGCACCCTGCCGATGTTCCATCTCTACCACATGAACCTTCCCACCAATCCTCTTGTAAAATACCCGGTAATTCCCAGTTTCAATCCTGAACATCGGATCGTTCCGGGGCCGCCCCCTGATCTTTGTTGATCCCCGTATGTTTGCCGGATTGCCAAGAGCTTTAATCCTGTCCGATGCCGCGTTCTGGACATTTTCCTGCAAACCGTCTATAAACTTGGCAACAGAAGCAGAAATTAAAACCTGCTGTTCTTCCGGTTCCGATGATTTTGATTCCGCCTCTGAACGCCTCGCTCTTCTTGTTCGTTGACGACGGTGCGCCTCATCCATCTCCACTGCCACGCCTCTTAACTCTGTCGAAAAACCGACGCGTTTCCTCAGCCGCCAGCATCCGGTTCTTTCCCGTGCGGATATCCTCATCTATCTGTAACGACCGCGCCAAAAACGGATCTTCGTCCTGCTCCTTTGCCACGTCTACAGGACGCTCGCCCAGCCGAACACGGTGAATCATCCCCATAACAAGATTGACAACACCCATATTATCCTCTCCTTTTTCGATCCCTCGCCAAAATCGAAGCCAGATTAAACGCCCAGTAATCCTCCACCGCTTTTCTCCCAGGCTTTTCACCCACCGTAGCGTCCCTTGTATTCCCCATCAAACAACTGAAACATTCGCGGCCCCGTATTTTTGATATTCCACCCGTAGCCTCGGGCAGCGCCGATACGGGCGCGGGCTTGGCGCTCAGTCAGTCCCATTTTTTCCGCAATCGTACCGATTTCTGCTCCTCCCGAATACCTTTCCAGCACACGAACAATCTCCGGCCTTTCCATACAATCCCCAATAACAGAGTCTCAATCCCCTTCACGGACACCTGGGCGGGCTATAGCCTCTTTTAGCATGGTGGCATGTTCTTGCTTACGGTCGGAACGTTTAGGCTTTTTGTCTGTTTGGCCATTGGACGTCTCATGTTGGGTTAGCGATCTCCGGCATGTCATCGCACGCCCTGAACGACTGAGTCAACGGCCTTACCCTGTGCAAATCGCAACCTACGTCGGTGGCTCGATAGGGGGAACGTCCGACACTGGCACGGATTGGCCCGTTATTGCCGTAATCAACTCTTCCCCAAGAGGTGTCGGACAGGCGAAAATCTTATGTTTGATCTGCATTAGACCGACCTCCGCCATGTTCTCACACGCACGGATTATCTGGCCCATCTTGTATCCCTTCCCTTCATCCGCCAATGCCGAATACAACGTTTGGTAAGCCAGACCGTCACCGGCAATGCGCGTCGAATTGAACTTGGGATAAGTCTCAAGAATGTCGCGGTAGATGTCAGGCAGGTTCTAACGTAACGGTCGTCTATGGGCATCGAAAACGTCCTTTGTTTCGTCCTTTAGGCAACATTGATCTGTGAGTGGGCAGACGCACATCACTCTATATTGGCACGTCGGGTTAGACGATACGAAAAATCTCCCGGATCAACGAGCTTTGGATTTCGCTGGAATTCCGGCGGGAACCAGAGTGAAAGGATTGGCGATCGTGGTTTTGCCGAAACGCTTGAGGAGTTGTGCCTCATTGGTCTTGTCGAGATTCTCGTCTTGAATGACGCGGCGAATAGCTGGCTGGCCCAGGCCGGGGATACGTACCAAGAAGAATGGCCACAGTACCTCAGATTCGTAGCATTTTTCAAGACGTGGAAAGTCGACAATCGGCGAAACACCTTCCTTGTTGCGAAATGCTTCGGCGTACTCGAAACGCCACTTTCCCGCATGAAGCGTTAGACGCCCAACGTCCATTCCGTCGAATTTCAGCAGAAACTCGGCGTCTTCATCCTGGGGCGTGCGGAGATGCTCGCGGCCGTCCTGGCGGAACAGCATGCTTTTGATCGTCGAAATCATGGTTTACTCCGTAGGGGAAATCGGTTGAACCTGTCAATCAACACCGATCGCTTTTCTGAATAGTTGCAAACGATGCATGAGACAACATTCGATCGATTCCCTCCGAATCGGGCTGATGAGTGACTTAAACTCGCTATTTAGCGTCTGTCCTGCGCGTCTTAAGAGTTGGCCGTGTCTGATGTTCGACAACACTTGGCGAAGATCTGGATAGTTCTCGGCGATCTTTAGTATCAAATCGAAATGACTTGGATTGTATTCATCATTCCAGCCCGTCTTTGGTCGCGATTTATCGACATATCTACGGATAAAATTCGAGAGTCTATTCGGATCAGGATGCTTCACGATATATTTTAGCTTAGATTCTGGATCGTTCCAAAATAGTGCTCGTGCGCTATCGTAGATCGGAGAAAAGTAGGGCTTATGCCGCCGACGTTCATGCACGACGACACCCCAATTGTAATGATGACGGTCATGATTACCAACGATAGCGTCAAAAGCAAGCATCCTCGTGTAGTTGGCTAGGATGAAACGTGCCTGATCCGGAAACTGCTCCCGTACAGCTTCCCGTATAAACTGAAATGTGAAGATATCTTGGGTCGCTCCATGGCGGTCAACCTCTTCTACAAACTCATCGTCTTCCAAATATCCAGCGAAGATCTCTGCGCCATGTACGAGACTCTGGTGGGGCCTCAAGAAATACTCGCTTAAGAATCGGACCTGCCCATGTGCAGATACGAGTGACGATTCCGCCATTTGCAAGCCAAGTATCTGCCCTAACCTGGTTAGCAAGTGCTCTGTAATCGACTCATTGGGATACCACTTATGTCCCACCTTGGCAATATATGCAGGCCATTTACGGGGCTTGGATCGGTCGGCCCTTCCATAGTGGTACGCACGTATAAAGTCCTTCGGAGCCTCGCCCGCGATAACTTGATTGGCCTCTGCGTAATAATACCCTTTTCGAAGTGGCGGCAACTCGCGATCGATGACAATCTCAAAACCCGATCTGTTGATTACTGCCTCTCGCGAAACCACCTGCTTCAATAAACCAGATTTACGTGTGGCCATTATGTCGGATAACAAACTGAAACGGAATATCGCCGCAGTCGAACAGACCAGAGTCTGAGATTAAATCGCGACGGATACCACCGAGAATAATCGAGGCAGGTTCCAAACATTGGAACTTGCCGAATCTTTATCGATCAATGTCTTTGGCTCGGAGCGGAACATACACGCCGCTCGGCCTGAGAGGCTGCGATAAACATCGCTTCAAAAACGCAAAAATCATACCGCTATTTTCCTTGAATTTACATTAGATCGCGCCCAAATGCTACATTTACCGCATCTTCAATACTTGCAGAAAATCTGCCGTCGTTACCCGGAACATCCAACATCAAAAAAAGCCTGCGATATTTTTCAAAGTTTAGATTCTCGATCCGTATCGCTTGTTTTATTTTCTTGCGCATTTCAGAAATTGAAATGTCCATACTATCAATGTTCTCTATTATTTCTGACAAGAGCCTCTCTTGTCGCCACCTCTTGGTTTTGCCTCGACAGTGTTCATTGACATACCGCACGATGCATTCCAAAAATACCTCTTCGCATTTATAAATTCCATATCCGTCGGTGAGTTGGTGGTAGGCCCGTTCAATATCACCTGTCTGTAATAAAAGCTCATAGAACTTCGGAAAGTCGTTCTGAATCTCACCGGCGGTGACAGTGGATTTCGGACCTATGAAAGTACAAAATGGACATGTGTCCTTTATCGATGACGATTTTCGAATGGCTTCATATCCGTGGCAAGCTGGCATTATCAACAATAGGTTGTTATTACAAGCTCGATTAATTCCCTTAAAGAGGGGGACAATCTCTGACCATCGAATAGCTTCCCCATTTGACGCTTCCAGTCCTTCACAATTTCCATGACATTCGATATGGATTATTGGTAATTTGGATTTGGTCTCACATTCCTTCCAGATTTTCCGAATCGAATGAAGGAATCCCAGTTTACCTGATACTTCGTAATAGGATGAAGCCAAGTCGTTTTGGCTGCAAAGCGGTTCTATTTTGTCAACAAAGAGTCTCTTTCCTGTACTTAGCTCACACTCATCCAAGGACTGGACCACATAGATTGCATTGAAGTACTGTTCGTATGAAAATTCCATTCGTATCCCAAATGTTTCGCCATTGCTCTGCTTAATCAAGATTTATCGCCTGTTCAACACGAGTGGATTCAAAAAATCGCCATATTGACAATGGACGTTATAGGTTGATTGATCTTTTCCACTGGAATGAATTTCGTTGGTCGTCGACGGACTTTCAGGGCTGGGAGTCTGCGTCTTCTTCGGCTCATCATCATCTACCAACTCACAAAGCTCGCTGACTCCTACGTATTGCTGAAATTGCTTCTTTGCTTTTTCTAACAATTTCAGGTAGTTATCCATTGCGGATTCTTTCCCAGGGCCGGTCGCGCGAAAATATGTATACGTTTGTTGCCGAAAATATACCTAACTTCCTGTCAGAATGCAAGTTATCCTCACTTAGCGTCGAACGTGAGTTGCCACCCTCACACATCCACCACCGTATCCGTATCTCCTGCCGCGAGGGCGTTCATGTAGGCCAGGATCATCTCGCGGGTGCGGTAGCGGCCGAAGGCTTTTTCGTCTTCGCGTCGGACGATTGGAAAGGTGTCGAGAATGTAGCCGGCATCCTCACGCGACAGTCCGTACAGGTGGAAATACAGTGCGTCGAGGCGGGCGCGCAGGTGGCGGCGTTCCTCTTCATCCCAGGCGAAGGGCGGGCCATCGTAGCCGAGGTCGCGGGCGAACGCCGCCATGTCATGCGCAGTGTAGGTGAGTCGGAGTACGTGGTCCCGGACGAGGTCGCGGGCGGACACGTCGCCAAAACGAGCTTCGTAGTCACCAGGCGCGATGACGGGGAGTTGCTCGACGATGTACCAACTCAAATTTGCTCCGGGGATCTTCTGTCGGATCACATAGTCCAAGCAATAGCTGTTGAGATTCCCGATTACCAAAGGAGCGTCTGTTGCAAGAAAATCCGTTTCAGGCATCAAAATGAAGATGCTATCGCTCAGTCCGACTTTCGGTACAGCGGCTACAAGCATGGTTCGAACATCAGTAGAACGTGCAGAACGCCTGTACCCAATTGTCCAGCCAAGCCCTTTAGTAAATTTCCGGTCTACGGCAGGCTCCGGGACCCAAAAATACGTGATCGGGCAAAATCCCGCATTTTCGTGTTCGGCTGCAGTTACTGGCACGCTCAGATATGGATTTATGGTACTGTTCGGATTGAACTCTATCGAATTCGTCCGATGGTCAAATTGACTAATCATCCGACCTTGATAGAGTGGCACATACAAATCCACTCCTCTTTTCCACCTGTTGTACTCGACCCTGTAAAATCCTTCCTCGTCCAATTGGGCAGACGTCCTAAAAAGGTGTGAGTCGTTACTCATATCAAACATCCGCAAGTACTTTATGGACCACACGCGCCTCTCTTTGCCATTTCTGCGATCCACCAACACCGGATGCCGTTCGTAGATTCGACGGGTAATTTCAGCGTCTCGACGGGTTCGGAATACAGGGGCTGTACCCGTATTCGGGTTGACTCTGGCGAAGTCCGCGGGCGTCAATGGAAAGCAGCGGTCCGAGTCGCCTATTGAATCCGAATTTTGCAGGAAGAACGCACATTCGGTTTCATCGAATCGACGCTCCTCTCCACCGAAGATGAGCGCACAGAACTTGAAGCGCGAGTCGACGTCAGGAAAGAAAGGAGGCAAATCGGTTCCGAGTCGGCGGTTCTCAAAATCGAAGAGCCCACCCACCTGTCCACTGGTAGAAACTTCCTTGAAAAAACGGGCCGCGGTCTTGTCGGCGCAGATTCCCGACGGCGTCAGAAGGCCAATAAGACCATTTGGCTTGATCAGATTCATTGCCCGTTCGACGAACAGCGAATACAGATTAACGTCACCGCGACCTAACAACGGGTAGTCGCCGTGGGTGCGGACCATCCGGCTTAGCCTTTCGGATCGTTCCCTGGCCTCCGTCAAATTCGTCGACGAGCGGAGAATGCTGATCTCGCAATCGCTGGATGCCCGTTCGCCGGGCGGCCGCCGTCGGCGCCAGTGCGAGTGCGGCGTCACGAGTTGAAAACCACTCCACCTCCTGCAGCTTGATGCGGTCCCACGGCGGGTTGCCGATCACCGCGTCGAACCCGCCCTTCGGACGGCTGTTTTGCCAATCGCGCCAGACACCCGGAAAGGCCGCCTCCCAGTGCAGGAATCGTTCGCGGTCGGCGATGTTTCGCGCCTGGCGCCACAATTCGGAAAAACGCGCGAACGTAGCTGCATTGGGTTCGGACGGGTCGTAATCCATCTCCTGAGGACCGCGGGCCAGAATCTTATAGGCCGTCGCCGCGCGCTGGGTGAGCGTCATGATCATCGGCGTCTCGAAAGCCTTGTAATCCTTCTTCCTCATTCCAGCCGTCAACCAGCGCCAACCGCAGAGGAAATCCAGCAGGCCACGGAGATCCGCGGTCGTCTCCTCGACACTCTGAAACAGCACCGCGGAATCGTGCACCTCGGACACGTCGGTATCAGGTATTTCCTCAAGACGCTCCATTGCGATGGTCGCGGTTTCTGCGCCCTGAATTGCGCGACCGAGAAACAGGTGAGCGATCTCCTGAAGATCATTGACCGCGGTCCTCACCCGCATACCGACCAACGAGTCCCCACAGCGCAGATGATGATCGAGAAAGGACAACGGCGCGCCCACGGTGAAGCTGTGCAACCAGAGGGACACCTTGGCCAGCTCAACCGTCAACGGATTCTTGTCAACTCCGTAAATGCATCGCTTGAGCACCATACGACGGATAATGGCCTCGTCCGTGAGCTGGGATTCATCCAGCACCCAGTTCAATTCCCCGGCCCGACGGATGATTTCATCGCGAATCGTCTCCACGTGCTCCACGAGCGGCGACGCGTATTCGCCACCGAGCCAATCAGGCGCCGCGGGCAGGGTTTCGATCAATTCAGCGACGTAGTCGGACAGGAAATCCACGGCGGTAACCAGGAAGTGGCCGCTTCCCATCGCCGGGTCCAGCACCTTCAGATTCAGGACAGCGACCGCCGGATCGACCCGTTCGAGCTGAGCCCTTCGTTCCGCCTTCGGCCTGCGGTCGCTCGTGAGTGCGTCGGACTTCGCCTCAAACGCACGTAGACGCTCGTCAACCAGCGGTTTGAGGGTGCGGTCGACGATCAGATCCACAAGTTCCTGTGGCGTATAGAAACTGCCGCTGTCCTTGCGGGCGTACGGATTCGGTCGAATGACGACCCTGCCGTCTTCGTTTCGGGCTGGCTCGCGCTCAAGCAGCCGTTCGTAGATCGAGCCGAGTTGCTGTACCGACATGTCGCGGTAGTTCACAAACCGGCGCTTTCCGTGCGAATCCCTGCCGTGGCTCAGGTCGTAGACAACGGGCGCGGTCTCCACGTCGGTCAAACGGACCGTTTCCAGCAACGGAGCGGCCTCCGTCGCAAACAGGCCGCCGTTATAGGGCGGCAGGCCAATGGACGGATCGCCTTTGTCGATGAGTTTGAACAGATTGGAAATGCGGTCGTAGTAGTTGGTGGCAATGGAGGAAAAGGCGTCTTCAACGGCCATCCTGTCCGCTATATCGTCGCGTACCCGCTTGCGCAGGCCGTAATCGTCGTAACGTGAATCGTTGACCGGCAGCAGGCCCCGGTCCTCCGCGTAGAGGATGAAGAGCAGGCGATAGAGCAGGATCAGCGCGGCGTCCCGGCAATCGGTCAGGGGTTCGCCCGAATGATCGGCCAGCGCTTCCACCAGAGCCGGAAACACGCGTTCAAAGACAACCCCGGAAAGATCCTGCGCGACCCTGTCCTCATAGTGACGCCCCTCGGCGAGCGCCGATTCGAGGAACGTTACTGTTGCGCCCTGCTGCGGCACGAACGAATCGTGTCGAAACAGGAGATAGGAAGTGCGCAGACCGTCTTCTCGTTCAGGCCGGAGAAGGTCTTCGAGGTCGGCTTCGAAGTAACCGGTGGCTCGGGGCCGGGCGCGATGATCGTAGAGACGCCAAACCCTGCCGTTGGTCAGGATACCCCATCGAATCCGACCTTCCGATTCGATATCGGCCGTCGACAGGTATCTGCGAATCTGGCCGTGCGGCGTTCCGGCGCCCCGGATCTTGTCGTCCTTGTCACGGTGGTCCAGGGACAGCCCGAAGCGCTTGCTCTCCTCCACCGCGGCGGCGTTCCGGAACCGGGCGCCCGCGTTGGTTTCCTTAGCGGCGCGTTGCTTGGCGTCGGCATCGGCGAAAAGCAGATGATCGGGAATGTCCTCATTGGCAGCCGTGCCCTGCTGGGGCAGATAGTGCGCCCACCCCAGCAATTCCAGAACCGGTCGGATCAACTCCTGCTCGGTCACCGCTTCGTTTGGATTCTCGGTTTGATAAAGCGCGTCGTAACGCTGGCGGACGCCGTCACGGAACGTGGCAAACGCCTCCGCGTCTTCAACCGAGGACTTCCATTCGTCGGTACCCTTGACGCCGTCCGTGAGGAAGTAGTCTGTAAATAAACGGCCTGACATAACCATACCTGTCCGCGGTCGTGTGACTCGAATTATCGCCGGGATCAACGACCCCTCATCGGCTCCGATCAAGGTACTTCCGCCCGCCAGGTACTCTTTGGCCGACGTTTCGTGGCGCCCGCTTCACGTTTTCGCGAATTTCGTCGACCGATTCCGAAGATGGCCTGGCGCGTGTACGATCGCTCTTGCGCTTTGTCCTGGTTTTCTTTGTCGTCATGGCGTTTTCCTGCGAAGAACAACATAGGTTCGTTTGAGGTCTGATGTCAGCATTTGGTTCTGATGTCAGCAATTGCGGGCAAGATGCCCGCGCTCCCAGGGAAGTGATACGGAGGCGCTGCCTGGCAGACAGGGCTTCAGTCAGGCCCACAAGGGACGCCCCTACAAGCACGATTTCGGACAGGAATGCCCAATTACTATCGCTGAAAACGGAAAAAACCTATGTTTAGCACTCCCTTATTAATATACGCCTGTTTTTCCGCAAAAACGACTGGCAAATTCGTCCCGGCGAGGCGTAATCCAAAAACGAAAAGGGTCCTTGGAGAACGATCACCCTATCTCCAGGACCCCATGAAAACTCCGGAGGACACGTGGTTCAGCCGGGAAAAATTCCGCTCACAGCCGGACGCCTGATCCCGGGTGGTCCGCCGATTCGCGACGCCGTCGTGGTCTATGGAACTCCGTTGCCCCCGCATCGGGCTTGATCCCACACGACGCCACATTTGCATAATACAGCCAAATGATCTCAAATCAAGGGTAATTTATGCCCGGGAGTTTGCGGGCCGTCACAATGCGCGTGAGGCCGAAACGATTGTCCGGATGAGGTGGAACTTCCGGCGTGGTTGTGGTGGCTGAAAAGCCGGGGGGATAAGCGGTAGGAGATTACTGGACGGCAGATTGTGTGCCATCGCGCATTACTTCAAGCAGGCCTTCAATACGTCCTACCCGGCCCGTTAAGTCTGTAATTTCGGAACGCATACCACTTACTTCAGAACGCAATGTATCTATGTTCTGGCGTATTTGATCGTGGGCTTTTTGTGCATCGGCTTTGATTCTCTGTTCCATCCTGTCGAGACCAAACCATCCGATGCCAACAATTGCCACTATGGTTCCCAAACTGGATAAGAGCATGCTGAAGGTTGTAGACTCCATAGCGCATTTTCCCGGAAAGACATCGGTTGTCTTTTAACTATCTTTTCGGGAAAATTTGGCCAAAGAGTCACAGCTTGTCAAGAGGAAAACTAAAACATCCTTCCTTATCAGCCCGTTGAAATAGTCCATCCGGTCTGCATCCGGCCCTTGTGACCGAAATACGGCGTTGCCTGCCTGCGGCAGACAGGCGCGCCTTGTCTTCGGCCACAATGACTCGGCCTCGCCTGCAGAGCGACTTTTTCTACGGACTGTTATGAGGTGGATCTTCCGGCGTGGTTGCGGTGGCTGAAAAGCCGGAGGGATAAGCGGTAGGCGTTTACTGGGCGTCTAATCTGGCTTCGTTTTTGGCAATACGCTCACCGAAGGAATCCAGGCGGGCGTCGATTTTCTCAAAGCGATCATTCATGTTTTCTTCAAGCTTGTCTATCCGTTTCGTGAGTCTGTCTTCGAGTCTGACATTCAGTGCCCACATCGCGCCCAACAAGAAAAACAGCAGGGTTGCCACTCTCAAATTGTCGGCACTGAAAAATTTGCTGTCGGAAGTGTTCATAGCGCACCTTACCAGTTTTATTTCAGGTTACCTTCTGAGTTAACTCCTGGAAGTTCGATGGAAAGATTACGCTAATGATCCACCAGAGTCAAGTAGAAATCTTGCTAACTTGCCAAGTTAAAACCTCACGACAACGAAATCCTGCTTCTCCTGAATTATCCATGAATACCGGTGAATTTTTCGTATAATCGATTGATTTTCAATAACATGAGTGGAGAATATAACGAAAGCCTTGATTCGTCCAAAATCGAGTTGGCCGGTGTTATGTTGGGGTGTCAGGCTGACGTGCAACATCCGAAGTCACGTACAAACTCCTTCGTCTCCTCGGCAGATAGAAACTTAATCTTTCCATTCCTGTAATCCTGATAAAGTTCCGTAGCGCGACGGCGCTCCCAATCGCCTTCCCCTGCCTCCTGAACGACATCCTCAGGACGCTCACCCAAACGGACACGATCAATCATACCCATTACAAGATCGACAACGCCCATATTATCCTCTCCTTCTCCGATCCTTCGCCAGCTTTCCGACTGTCGTGCCCATGGCACACGCTCCCAGTCGTACGTGTTGGTACCTTTGTGGAAACGGTACACTAACGCGGCACTCGTGTCAAGTTTATCTACCTGTGTTGTCACGACGGAAATTTACAATTCTGGCTGCCCTGGCCGGAGAACTCACTCACTTACGGACACTTACCTTGTAAGTCCGTCCTCGTCGATTCCGACAGCGAGCTCAATAGTCATGCCTGGCCCTGGTTCGCCTCATCGACTCTGTCTCTCGCAATCCTGACGTAGTCATTGTCTATATCGCACCCGCCAAAACGCCTTGAGAGGCTCAATGCAGCGATCGCGGTGGTCCCCGAACCGAGAAATGGATCGACCACCAGATCGCCAGCGTTGCTGTGTTTCTCAATCAACTCTCTGAACAACGACGTGGGTTTCTGAGTTGGGTGATGCCGTCTGCCATCGTTCGGAATGGGAAACGAGTAGATCCCGTTGTCGTATTCACTGTGAAAGGTAGGATTGCCCGTCCTGACGCCCGATACGGCAATCTCTCTGCTGTTGGTGAGGTAGTTGCGTTTGCTATTCAGCGGTACGGGGTTCTTCTTGACCCACTCGATGAAACGCAATTGTTTGAAACCGGCTCTGTTCATGCTGTCAGCCAGATAGCTCATCTTCCAGAGATCGTAAAAGATGATCGCCGTGCCACCCCGACGGAGGACGCGCAATGCCTGTTCGGCCAGAACGTCCAGGTCGATTCTGGCGTGGTCCCATGCCCCAAAATCCATGTCCACGGCGAACCGCTCGACACTCTTAGGCCCGACGTGCTTGAATCCGGTCTTGCGGCTGATCGTGTAGGGAGGGTCGGTCAGGATCAGATCGACGCTCTGATCCTCCAATTCCGACAGGAATCGGGCATAGTCCGAAGTCTCTATCGTACACGTTCCATTATCCATGGCGAACGCAGACGAGAATGAAAAAAGGCCGATCAATATTCTGATACGGCCCGGAGCGTAGAGTTCGAATTCAATGTACGATACGTGTCGCGCTTGGCGCAGGCCTTTCGTGCAGAAATCCGAATGGACTGGAGCTTCTTGTAATTACAGGAATGAACAACCAGCCGACTATCGCCGGCGCCTGGGTCGGTTGCCACCGCCTCGGCGCTTTCCGCCGGCATCGTCGGGCGGGGGCAACCGGTGCAGCCACACGATGCGCCCGCGATTCAAATCGTACGGCGAGGTCTCGATTGTCACGCGGTCGCCAACCAGAACCCGGATATTGAACCGCCGCATCTTGCCCGACGTATAACCCAGAATCTGATGTCCGCCCTCCACTTCCACCATGTACTGACCGTCGGGAAGCGTATCCGTGACGGTTCCTTCGAGTGAGACCTTTTCCTCTTTTGCCATGCAACCTCCGGATTGAAGTCAGGAGACCCGCGTCAGGTGAAGGTGTCAATGTATGTCAATGAACAGCCGGTGTCAAGCCGCATCTCGCACAAAATTCGCTACCGTTACCAGGGCCTGCTCGGCAATCCCCTCCCGAATCCTGCTCCGGTCGCCCTCAAACGCGAAGCGTTTGCATTTAACTTCCACCGGCGTCCACAGCGCAATATACGCGGTCCCCAGCGGCTTGGGCGACCGTCCGCGAATCGGACCGGCGATGCCCGTCTCGGCCAGTCCGAGGGTAGACCCGCTCACCCTGCCCACCGCTTCGGCCATGGCCGCGGCCACTTCCCCGCTCACGGTCCCGTGGCGATCCAGCAATGATTCCGGAACGCCCAACCATTGAATCTTGCTTTTTGCGCTGTAAGCCACCACGCCGCGTTCGAACCAGGTCGAACTGCCGGGCACGCCCACGATGCGCGCGCAGATCAGCCCGCCCGCCGTCGTTTCCGCGACCGAAAGGGTCCAGCCCCGTTCCGCCAGCAGGCGGCCCAGACGCTCTTCAACAGATTCGGCCACAAAGATTCGACCTCCCCCTGCACATCCGTTACAGCCCCGAAGATGAAGACGATGTGCGGTCGCTCGAAGGAATCGGCCATCAGGCAGTCCCCCGCCTTCCTCGAGCCGGCGCCCTGCGGAGGTTGTCTACGCGACCTCCACCGTCGGAGAGTAGGCGAAGTCGTGATAGCGGTCTGCGATCCGACCTTCGGCCGCGTCTCCTTCGTGCACGTAGAACCTGTAGTGGCCGTTGAGGGACTCGCCGGGCGGAATCACGTGGTTGCCCCGTCGATTCGGGTCACCGTAGAAATGGGAATGGCCGAACGGATTGGCCGTCATCAGCCCGTAGTTGCGTACGTGCCAATAAACAGGATGCCGGAAACTGTCCGGATGGTCCATGATGGCCACGCCCACGCGGTTGCCGTTTACCGGCCCCGTATAGTGGCACCACGCGGCTCGCTTGCCCCATGTTTCGTCCTCGTTGACACCCCCTGTTGCGTTTTCGATCTTTCCGCCCTCGCCGGACCGCACTTCCATGGATTCGGCCACGCGGATCGACGCCAGTCCGCCTTCTTTGGTGTCTCCAAAAAGGACGTCGATCTTCGGCGCGGTCAGCGTGAGGCGCAGGTCGAAGATCCGCACGTGGGGCCCGGTCCGGTAGAACGTCCACTCCGCCCGTTCCTCGCAGATCACGTTCGACCCATGCTCGCCGCGCCATGCATCGGCGCCCTCCCAGTCGCTGACCGATACGAGCCGGCCGCAGACCGGGCCGCTCTCCAGGCCGTCGAATCGCTGGTGGCGGGTCCACGCGTGTCCCTCGCCTTCACCCCAGTTGTTCCATCCGTTGACGTGGCCGTGCGAAATCCAGACGGAGCGGTGGTGGTGATGGTCGCCCTCTCCCTCGTTGATCAGGGGTCGCGTGATCCCGTCCCCGTACGGCCCGATGACCGGGTAGAGGTGCGGCCTGACGAGGTCCTTGCCGAAGCAATAACTCGTGAAATGGGTACCGTCGATCCGCACCTGGACGCGATCGCCGGCTTCCGACAGTTCGACCCCGCCGCCGGACGACGCGAGTCCTCCTGCTTCCAGGCCAAAGTCCGCCGATTCCCCCACAGGCAGATCGTCCACAATCCAACTGAGCCGGAAGCCGTCCCCCTCACGACGCACCTGGCAGGGGGTATTGCCGTTCCTGCCAACCAGATTTCCAATCCCCGCACCGGACCCGTTCCGATCCAGACGATCGAGAACAGGATGCGTCTTTTCAGTTCCGGCTAGAAATATGGAAACCGGACAGTTGATTCGCCGGTGGGGCCCGGCGTGGACCCTTAGCTTGAAACCCACAACATAACCCCCGAAAGAAGGAAGAAGGAAGAGCACGTAATCTACTCCGCCTCATTCAATTTGAAACGGATAGTTGCTGGCCAAAATTCGTCATATCCTGTCGACGTTGTATTGGATCTTTCAAAAAGATGAAAGGGGATCTGAAGTCACAGTTCGGCGACTTTCGGACTCAGAGAAATCGGTCTTCTCCCCTCTACCCTCTACCCTCTCACCGCCTCTAAATAATCAACCGTCCACAGATGTCAAGCGGAATCGCTTGACGGAGGGCGGCCGAACCGCTATCTTAACGGACAACAACGCAGGGGTGCTCGCCCGCCGAGCTGAGAACATACCCTTTGAACCTGATCCGGATTATGCCGGCGCAGGGAGTCCAGGAACCGCACCCCAGCCGCTTTTCGACCTGTTCGAGGGCGGCTTTTTTGGAATTTTATCCGTTGCCATCGGACCGGATCATTATCGTCGGCGCCGGCGTAATCGGACTCGGCATCGGCTGGCGACTTGCCAGGGCGGGGCGGGACGTCCTGATCTTCGATCGGGACCGTGCGGGCCAGGCCGCCAGCAGGGCTTCCGCAGGTATGCTCACGCCGCTGGCCGAGGTGCGACACGAAGAGGAAGGGCTTCTTCGGCTTGGCCTGAGGAGTCTCGAGCGTTTTCCGGACTTTGCGTCGGAACTCGAATCCGAGAGCGGGATGCGCGTCGGCTATCGCCCCGACGGCGTCCTTCTGGTGGGTGTCACCCGAGACGATATCGAAATCCTGCGTTTCCGCTACGACTACCAGCAGGACCTCGGCCTTCCCGTGGAATGGCTGACCGGCGTCGAGGCCCGCGCGCGGGAGCCGCAACTTTCGCCCCAGATCGGCGCCGCAGTCTGGTGTCCTGGAGACCACCAGGTGGACAACCGGCGCCTGGTGCAAGCCCTGCGGCAGGCATTCCTCAGGGCCGGCGGGTCCCTCGCGGAATCCACGCCGGTTGAGAACATAGATATCGACCGGAACCGGGTCGTAGGCGTTGTGGCCGGCGATGAATCGTACCCCTGCGCGACGGTCGTCCTCGCCGCGGGCTGCTGGTCGCGGCTCATTCCGGGTCTGCCGGAAGCCGCAAAGCCACCGGTGCGACCCGTCCGGGGTCAGATCATCCGGCTGCGGATGACGGACGACTGCACGCTGAAAACCATCGTCTGGTACAACCGCACCGCGTCGGCGGCGGTCGCCTACCTGTGTCCGAAAGATCGAGGGCTCCTCGTGTTGGGGGCCACTTCAGAAGAAATGGGGTACGACAGCAGCCTCACGGCGGGCGGCATTTTCGAACTCCTGCGCGCAGCCTGGGAGGTCGTTCCCGGAATCTACGACCTGCCGATCGTAGAAACCGCCGCCGGTCTTCGGCCGGGCAGCCGGGACGACGCGCCCATCCTCGGAAAAACGCCGGTCGACGGGCTCATCATGGCCACGGGGCACTATCGCAAGGGCATTCTGCTGGCGCCCGTTACCGCCTGTGCCATCGCCGAACTCGTGCTCACCGGCAACACGCCGGAGGAAATCCGACCCTTCGGCATCGACCGATTCGCCGCATGAAACAATTCGCCATGCAGATCACGCTGAACGGAGAAGACAGGACCGTCGACAGCGGCATCTCCATCCGGGACCTGCTGATCGACCTTTCGCACGACCCGCACCGCAAAGGGATCGCGGTTGCCGTCAATGCCGAAATCGTGACCCGGGCGGAGTGGCATTCGACGCGGCTCGGCAGCGGCGACCGGGTGGACGTCATCGCCGCGGTCCAGGGCGGATAGTCTCCGGAACGCTCGATGCCCGCGTGTCCGGATCGTTGTTCAACGAGGGGAAATATGTCCGATGGTCTGACCATTGCCGGCACGACGTACCGTTCCCGGCTCATTATCGGGACCGCGCGCTATCCCAACATGCAGATTATGCTGGACGCCATCCGCGCCAGCGGCGCGGATATCGTGACCGTTGGCATCCGCCGGATCAACCTGAACGACCCCTCCGGCGAGAGTCTGATCGATCTGATCGACCGCAACCGATTCACGCTGCTTCCCAACACCGCGGGATGTTTCACCGCTCGGGACGCCGTGCTCACGGCCAGGCTCGCGCGCGAAGCGCTGAACACCGCCCTGATCAAGTTGGAGGTTATCGGAGACGAGAGCACCCTCTTCCCGGACGTTGCCGGACTGCTGGAAGCGGCGAACGAGTTGATTCGGGACGGATTCACGGTGTTGCCCTACTGTAACGACGACCCCGTGACCTGCAAGAAGCTGGAAGACGCCGGCTGTGCCGCTGTCATGCCCCTCGGCGCGCCCATCGGCTCCGGAATGGGCATTCGCAACCCCTACAATCTCCGCATCATTCTGGATACCGTCGACGTCCCCGTGATCGTCGACGCCGGTGTGGGCACCGCCTCCGACGCCGCTGAAGCGATGGAGCTCGGCTGCGACGGCGTGATGCTGAATACGGCCGTGGCAGGCGCCCGCCGCCCGGTACTGATGGCCGAAGCCATGGGGCAGGCCGTCCGTGCGGGCCGGCTCGCGTACGAGGCCGGACGCATCCCGCGAAAACTATATGCCACGGCTTCCACGCCGATGGAGGGCGTGGCCGGCCATGAATGAGTCAGCGCGCGCGAAGAACCTGCCCCCCCTCTATCTCATTGCGGATCGGGCAACGTGCGCGCCCCGTGACCTGGAGGACACTCTTGCCGAGGCGCTGGACGCCGGTGTCCGTCTCGTGCAGTTGAGGGAAAAACGCATCGAGACCCGTGAACTCCGTCGCCTGGCGTCACGCTTCCAGAAACGCGTAGAGAACTATGACGCGCGCCTGCTCGTCAATACGCACGCCGCGCTTGCGCGGGACGTCGGCGCGGCCGGCGTGCACCTTCCGGCATACGGGCCCGCCCCGTCGAGTATTCGACAACAATACGGAGACCGTCTGCTCATCGGCCGTTCAACCCACAACCGGGACGAATGCCGGGAGGCCGACGGCGCCGACTTCATCACGTTCAGCCCCGTCTACCGTCCGATCTCGAAACCGGGAACCGGTCCCGGGCAGGGACTCAGGGCGCTTCGCAACGCCGCGGGATGCTCATCCCTTCCCGTTTACGCCCTGGGCGGCGTCACCCCCGGACGGGCTGCCGCCTGCAAGGAAAACGGCGCCGCTGGCGTTGCCGTCATGTCGGGAATTCTCGCCGCGGAAGACATCGCGTCGGCCGTGACCGGCTATATCGAGGCCTGGGCGTCGGCGCCCGGCCCCCGTCATCCGCAGCCCTCATGAAACAGGTCCTCACCATTGCCGGTTCCGATCCCGGCGCCGGCGCGGGTATCCAGGCCGACCTCAAGGCCTTTCACGCCAACGGCGTCTACGGTCTCTCGGTCATCACCGCCGTGACCGCGCAGAACACGAGAGAGGTGATGCGGTCGTTCGAGCTGCCCGCGGACCTCATCGAGTCCCAGATCGACGCGGTATTCGATGACTTCGACGTTGCCGCGGTGAAGACCGGGATGCTGTCTTCGGAGCGGGTGGTCAACCTCGTCGCCGACAGACTCGCCGGACACCGGGCGCCCAACGTCGTCGTCGACCCGGTGATGGTCTCCTCCAGCGGCGCCGACCTTCTTGAACCCGATGCCGTTCGCGACGTTAACGAGCGCCTCCTTCCCCTGGCCGCGCTCGTTACGCCCAACCTGCGCGAAGCCGGGATGCTGGCCGGCGCGCCCGTCGAGACCCTGGATCACGCGAAGACCGCCGCGCGCATCATCTTCGATGCCGCCGGCCCCGGGGCCGTTCTGGTGAAAGGCGGCCATCTGTGCGATCCTGACACCGCGGTGGACGTGATGTACGACGGATCCGAAGTCACCGTCTTTTCACGAGAACGAATTCCGTCCCGGAACACGCACGGCACGGGCTGCACGCTGTCGGCCGCGGTCGCGGCGAACCTCGCCAAAGGCCGCGACCTCACGTCCGCCGTCGAAAACGCCAAAACGTACGTCACCGAAGCCGTACGTCACGGTCTCTCCATCGGACGCGGCCGCGGACCCACCCATCACTTCTACTTTCTCGACGACCGGCAATGAATCGAATCGGCGCGCTCCACGTGCTTACGGATACCGTTCTGCAGACCCGTTACTCCCATGCAGACCTTGCGCGCATGGCCGTCGACGGCGGCGCGGACACCGTTCAGTACCGGCAGAAAACCGGACACACCCGTGACATGATCGAGACCGCGCGCGCCATGCGGGAGTTCTGCTCGAGGTCGGGCGTGCCCCTCATTGTCAACGACCGCGTCGACGTCGCCCTCGCCGCGGAAGCCGACGGGGTACACCTCGGACAGGACGACTTCCCGGTCTCGCTCGCCAGAAGTCTCCTGGGCGCCGGGCGGATCATCGGCGTGTCCGCGGGCAGTCTCGACGAAGCCCGACGGGGCATCGCGGACGGCGCGGACTACGTGGGATTCGGGCCTGTTTTTCCCACCGGTTCCAAGAGCGACGCCGGCGAAGCGCAGGGTCTGGAAAAGCTGGCCGACTTCGCCCGCGCCCTGCAGGCGCCCGTCATCGCAATCGGCGGCATCGGCGCGGGGAACGCGGCAGACGTGGCGCGGTCGGGGGCACACGGCGTCGCGGTGATATCGGCCGTCTGCTGCAAGGCCGATCCCGAGACCGCCACCCGAGACCTGATCGCCCTGATCCGAACCGCCTGATTCCGTCCTGACAAAAATCAGCGCACACGGAGACACAAAGGGAAGATGGATGGGTTTTTTCTGATTGACATCCCGCCAACGCCGGTCTATCTTGTCACGCAAGCCATTGCCCAGGCGCCAGAGGTAGCCAACCTTTAGCGGCACCTGAGAATCGTTCAGTCGATCGTCAGCCCGCAGATACCACTACCTTGGGGCCTCTGGTAATGGCCGTTTTTTTGGTGTTGACGTTCACGCGACGGTCCTGTATGCCGATCGCATGACCTCGAACCGATCGCCCGCAGTCAGGTCGCACACCAGGAACCGGTCCCCCGCGTTCAACCCCGAAGGCTCTGCCGCCCGAGCGGTTCCGCCTGGCCCTCGCGATTTCGCCGGTACCAATCGGCCCGACTGCCGGACCCTCGACGGGCGAGCGGAATCTGCGGTTGTCATAAACCTGAAAATTCACGGGACCCTCCTGTTGAAACCGGGTTTATCCCACCGCCTGAAGTTTTGTTATCTCCTTATCAGGTCGGCTCTTGGCCAGGTCATGATTTCGTTGTAGATTCAGCCATAGCTCCGGCGTTGTTCCCAGAGCTTGAGCAAACAGCCAGGCGGTATTCGGGGTCACGCCTCGTTTTCCACGGATGATCTCGTTCACCCTCTGGAGAGGTACTTCGATGTGCCTGGCGAACGCCACCCGGGTAATTTCCAGGGGCTTCAGGAATTCTTCCAGAAGACCTTCCCCCGGATGGGTCGGGATTCGGTTTTCCGGCAGCATATTGCCTCCAGATCAGTTAGTGATAGCCAGTCAGCGATACCCTTCCCTTACCCGAAGCTTGTCCGATTTCGCTGCGACTTAATTGCTTCTCTCCCCACCGATCGTCCCGTCTTCCAGCATGGTCAACAGCGCCGAATCCTCCACGTCCAGGGGAAGGTCCACCCGCCCGCGGCGGCGGCTGGATTCGTATGTCGCGAAAGATCAGTTCCGTCGCCTGCAGCGCCTTCCGACCGCTCAGCACCGGTTCCCGTCCCGTCTTGACGCAATCCACCAGGTCCAGCACCGAGAGCACGGTCGGGTTCACCTGAGGCGCCGGCAGGTCCGGGACCTCCCAGTCCGATCCGGAGCGCATGATCCGGATCGGGGGTCTGTCTCGCCCGCCAATTACTTCGATGATGCCGTCCGCGCCGATCAGCCTGTTCGAAACGCCCGCGAGTTCCGCGTCGCCGGTAGCCAGCAATCCCTCCAGACCGTTCTGCCAGCGCACCCACGAGAGACCGCCCGACTCCACTTCAACACCGAAGATTTCCCGCTTTTCCGACGCGTCGATCTGCCCGAGCACCCACTCGGCGGGTTCGTCGTCATTGTAGAAGAAAAACATATCGAACCAGTGCGTGCCCCAGTCGAGCAGATTCGGACACGCGCCCTCCACCCGGACAAGCTGCCCGATCGCCCCTTCGCGTACCAGAGACTTCGCCTTTTTGAAAGGCCGCTCGAAACGACGCTGGTGACAGAACGTAATGGTGACGTCCCGTTCGTCGCACGCCTGGCACATCGCTTTGGCGTCGCCCCACGTGGGGGCCATCGGTTTCTCCGAGTGAATGGCCCGCGCGCCGCTCTCGGCCGCCGCCGTGACCATCTCCCGATGCATCCCGATCCAGGTGCACACGCTGACGAAGTCGAGGTCCTCCCGGTGCAGCATCTCCCGGTAGTCCCCGTACGTCCGCGAAACGTTGAACTGCTCCGCCAGGTTTCCCCTGGCCCCCTCCGCCGGGTCCGCGCACGCCGCAATTTCAACTTCAGGCGATGCGGCGTACCCCTGCGCGTGCGCGCGGCCCCTGCCCCCGCACCCGATGATGCCCGCTCTGAACGTCGCCATAGATCCTCGAACCCTCCTGTTGCGTCTCCGTCTGCGGCATTTTGCACGGGGTTCGTCAAAAAGCCGCGAATCCAATTGTCCCGTCCCGGGAATCGGTTGCCATTCGTCCGACCGGTTCAGGCATCCTGTTTCCGGGTCAGAGCACCGGCCGAATCTCCGCGCGGTTCCCTTCAGGGTTTCCCCAAAAATCGAACGACGCCGCGTCATTCGACACGGCGTGCTCGACGAAACCGAATTCACCAGATCAGCCCCGATAGTCCAATCGCCTACGCGGCAGCCCGTTTTCCACCCTTCTTGCCGACCATTTGCTTCGCGGCCTCCTGCACGGCCTCCACAATTTTCGTATACCCGGTACACCGGCAGAGATTGCCGGCGAGGGCACGCCGGATGTCGTCCTCGGAAGGCGAGGGGTTCTTCCGCAGAAGCCCATAGGCTGAGACAATAAATCCCGGCGTGCAGAATCCGCACTGCAGCCCGCCCGAGTTTACCATGGCCTCCTGGACCGGATGCAGGCCTTCCCTGTCCGCCACACCCTCCACGGTCGTGATTTCCCGCCCATCGGCGGCAACGGCGAGTACCAGGCAGGACGTGACGGGCTCACCGTCGATCAGAACGGTACAGGCGCCGCAGTCGCCCGTGGAACACCCCTCCTTGGCGCCGGTCAACCCGAGGCGATCCCTCAGGACGGCCAGCAGCGTCTTGCGCGGCTCGAGGGAGAGGTCATTAACCGTTCCGTTGACGTTCAGTTCGATCTGGTGGTTCACGCAGCCCTCCTTTTGTTGCCCGACCGTTCCTGCGCGTTACCGAACGCAGCGCTCACCATCCGCCCCGTCAGCACCCGCACCATCTCGCGCCGGAAATCCGCCGAGCCCCTCACGTCGCTGATCGGACGGGCTTCTTCAGCCGCCGTTTCCGCCGCCTTCGCGATCAGATCATCGGTAAGCCGCTGTCCCGTCAGCATGCGCTCCGCGGCCCTCGCGCGCAGAGGCGTCGGCGCCACGGCCCCAAGCACGATGCGCGCGTCACGGCAGGCGTGGGTGCGAGGCGCGAGCGTCACGGCCGCGCCGACGCCCACCATCGCGATATCCATGGCGCCCCGGGGCGTATGCCGCACGTAGGCTGACCCGGTCCGCGGAGGCGGAACAGGAACGTGAATGCCAACCACGAATTCGCCGTCCCGGAGCGTGGTCCGGCCGGGGCCGGTCATGAAATTCTCCACGAGCATCGTCCGGCGTCCGTTCGGACCGGCGATCTTCACCTTCGCGCCGTGCGCGATCAATCCCGGCGCAGCATCCGCCGAAGGCGCGGCATTGCAGATATTGCCCACGATCGTGGCAAGGTTTCTGATCTGGAAGGAACCCACCACGCGGGCGCCCTCAGCGAGACCGGCGTAGCGCAACTGCGCGGCCGCCATGAGCTCCACCTGACGCATGGTCACGGCCGCTCCGATCGTGAGTCCGGATTGCCGTCGAAGCTGAGTTCGTCGGCGCCAGGAATCCGCCGGACGTCCACCAGCGTATCGGGAGTCCGCGCGCGTTCCTTCATCTGAACGAGCAGGTCGGTGCCTCCGGCCAGCAACTTCGCGCCCGGACGGCCTTTCAGTACCTCAACGGCCTCGCGCACGGTTCCTGGAGCGAAATATTCAAAACGATTCAAGACTTCAACCTCCTTTTGCCGTCAACTGTCGACTTCCCGCAGCGCCGCCGCCACCCGCTCCGGCGTCATGGGGAGTTCCCGGACCCTCGCGCCCACCGCGTCGAAGATCGCGTTTGCCACCGCCGCGCCCCCCGGAATGATTGGGGGCTCCCCCCACGCCCTTGCCGCCGTAGGGCCCGTGTTCGCACGGGTCTTCGACCATCACCGTCTGAATATTCGGCACGTCCAGCGCCGTGGGGATGGCGTAGTCCAGAAGGTTTGGATTCAGCATCCGGCCCGCCTCGTCATACCGGTACCACCTCCATCAGACCGAATCCGATCGACTGGATGGCGCCACCCTGCATCTGACCCTCCACCAGCAGCGGGTTGAGCGCCCCTGCCCACGTCCTGCCCTGCCACCAGGTCGATCAGCCGGACCTGTCCGGTGCCGGGGTCCACCTCCACGGTGGCGACGTTTACCGAATAGGACGGATAGGTGGGAACA
>CAXXXF010000011.1:0-120330 GCA_963667175.2 Candidatus Latescibacterota bacterium
CGAGATGAAGCCTTTCAACTGTTGTGCGAACACACCAGGAATCCGAATCTGATCAAGCACATGCTGGCTGTCGAAGCCGCAATGCGAGCCTATGCGCGCCGCTTCGGACACGACGAGGACCTTTGGGGCATCACGGGGCTGCTGCACGACTTTGACTACGAAAAACACCCGGACCCCAAGGAACATCCGATGGTGGGCGTCGGCATCCTTTCGGAAAAGGGATATCCTCCGGAAGTCCTCCACGCCATCAAATCCCACGCCACCTATCTTGGCGTGCCCAGAGACTGTCTGCTCGACAAGGCCCTGTTCGCCGTGGACGAACTCACCGGATTCATCGTGGCCGTTACGCTGATTCAGCCTTCCAGGAAACTGGCGGACCTGAAGACGTCGTCCGTACGCCGGAAGCTGAAGCAGAAGGGATTCGCGCGGGCGGTCAGTCGGGAGGACGTCCGCGCCGGGGCATTGGAACTGGGGGTGGACCTGGACGAACACATTGCATTCGTGCGCGATGCAATGGCCGGCATCGCTCGGGAATTGGGCCTGTAGAAGAGGGACCGTGGCTCTCCGGGCCTGCCCGCGCCGATGTCACAGACAGGCCGCGGGATCGCCAGAGGCGGCGGGCGCGGCCTCGAGGTCTCCCACACAGGCTACCTCTTCAACACGTACAGCACGCCGTCTTCGGATGCAGCGGCGATCTCCGGGATGCCGTCACCGTCCGCGTCCGCCGCAGCCATCGTCAACAACGGCCCACCCGTCCTGAACCGCGCGACCGTCCGTCCGTCTTCGTTGGCGAGCAGGTGTACCGCGCCATCCTCGGCGCCAGCGATGACCTCGGGTCTGCCGTCGCCGTCGAAATCACCCACGGCAATACAACGTACGACTTCCCCCAGGTCCGCCCGCCAGACGAGGGTGCGTCCGTCGCCCTTGATCACGTACACGTTGAAACTCATCGATGACGCCACGACCTCGTCCAACCCATCGCCGTCCACGTCGGCCGTCACGACCTGCGTCACCTCATCCCCCGTGTTGAATTGCCAGAGGAGTTCGCCGTCGGCGTTCAGGGTGTGGACATGCGTATCGGCCCCCGCGAAGATCACTTCCTTGCGTCCGTCGCCATCCAGGTCTCCCGTTGCGGCGGAGTTGGCCCGAGGGCCCGTGCGCGGATGGTAGGACCACCGGATCTCTCCGCTGCCGTCAATGCAGTGCCAGCGATGATATTCGGTTCCGGCAATCACCTCATCCCTGCCGTCGCCGTCTATGTCCGCCGCGCATCCGTGCGTGGAGGAGTGCACCGTCATCTGATACCAGATCAGCTTGCCATCGTGGGTGAACGCGTAGTATCGCCAGGACTCCGCCCCCGCGATCACCTCCAGTTTACCGTCCCCGTCGACGTCGCCGGCAAATACGGTTTTCAACATCGGCTTCCGGTAGTACAGAGGGATTTCATAGTCCCATTTCAACTCTCCCCGTGCGTTGAGCACGTAGACCTTCGTATCGGCAGACCCGGCAATCACCCTCGTCCCTCCGTCCCGAGCCAGGTCCGCCGCCCAGACGGACCGGACCTCGCCTCCAGTACGGAAACGCCAGAGCGCTTCACCGTCGCGCAGCGCGCAGACCGACCCGCCCCGGCCGCCCGCCACGAGTACGTCCGACCCGTCTCTCAGAAGATCAGACCCTTGCACCGAGAGGAACGGACCCTCCTTCCCGTACGCCCACAACGCCTTCAACCGGCCCACGCGACCCCGTCGCGGTCGGATCAGCGCCGGCTGAACCACTTTCGTGCGGACCGTACGGGTGGCCGCCTCTCGTAAGGCCGTCACGGCGTCCGGCGCCACGGTGAATCGATGGTTCCCCTTCCGCAACGCAAATGACACCATCCCGTCGGAAACCGACGCATCCACGGGTTTTCCGTTGATAGTGACGCCTGACCGACCATCCGACCACAGACACATCCGCGTGGCCTGCCGGACCGTGGCGCGCCCCTCTCCCCGAACCGGATCGTACTCGACGGAAACCGGGCGCACCGATCTCAGCTGTACGCTGCCCCAGGAGACCCGTGTGCCGTCCACAATCGCAATCCTGGACGGAGACACCATAAACTGCGTAGCGGCCACGGTGGGACCATCGGGAATTCCGACCGGAACATCGCTCTCCCCCACGCCGGCGAACATGACCTCCTCGCCCCCGTCGATCCGCACCGCCCCTTCGGCCAACTGCGCCAGTTTCAGGCGCCGCGTCGACGGCTCGCCGCCGCAGTACAGCAGATTGAAGAACCGGTACGTCTCGCCCGCCTTCAAACGAACGTCCACGATCTGCTGCAGAATCCGCACGACCGGTTCCGCGTGCGGATAGTCCGTCCAGTTTCTGCCGGTCTCGTGGTCGTCTTCGAGTTTAAGCGACGGTCCCTTCAGTCCTTCGATATAGAACCGCTCCCCGTCCTGTTCCACCGCCAGTCCTCCGCCTCGCAACGTCACGTTGCCCAGCGTCTGCCATACGGCCCGGAAACCGTATTCGTCGTCGGACAGTGCTTCCATTTCGTCGATGACGAGGAAGAACCGGCCCCGGCGCCAGAGAACGTTGCGGTGCCAGTCCACCCCGCTATAGTTGCGAAGCGTCGTCTCGGAAAAACCCGAACAACCGAAGTTCTCGGCGCGCTCGAGCTCGACAAACGGGGGGATTTCGGCGGACTGTCCATCCCTGAAAACCAGCACGCCGTTGTGAAATTTGGGCAGGGACTTGATATAGTCGCAGTCGGCCAGCCAGATCCGCCGCCGCTGCGTGACGCGGGATATCGAATTCCCGTCGTAGTGCTTGTGTCCTCCGTTGGAGAGTCCGTCGAGAAAGAGGTACTGCGACGTCGGATCGTACCCGTCTCTGAACACCACCTTGTCGAACGTCTTCTTCAGGGGAAGATGATCCTCGCCGCTGTTCGACGCGTAATACAAAGGGTCCACCGGAAACACCTGAGTCCCGTCCAGATCCGACGGTTCGACGGGGGTTATCCGCCTGTGATATTCGTAAGCGGCAAATTGAGGCTCGACGGCCGTCTTCTTGTCCAGCATCCACTGATGCCGACCGTCCCCCAGCGCGAAAACCGCCGCACGAAGATACGGCAATTCGCTCCACCAGCCGAATGGCGACGCATTGTCTCCGTAGGGAAGCGCATAGCCCAGATTGTCCGTGGTCAGGATCGCGTAGTCCGCCGCCTTCCGGGCGCATCCATTCTCGAAAAACGTCATATCTCCGCTGGAGAGAGAATACCTGGTCAGGTGGTAGTGGGTCAGCCACTGATATCCACTGCAATCTTCGTGAGGTTTGAATGCCTTCGCCTGGAACCGGAAGCACTCGTCGGACAGCGCCAGCCAGGCGTCGGCCTCCGGCAATCCGTAGTATTTTCGATAATAGGCGCCCGCGTAGTGCAGACCCAACGCGGCGAACGTGGTGTGGTTGTGCCTTACGTGGGGGACTTTCATATCGCCCACGTGGTCTACGCAGTCGCTAATGAACTCGAACAGGATCCGGGTAATCCGCAGCCGATCGTCCTCCGAGATGACCGGACTCTCCTCCACGAGGTCCCACCCCGGGATTACCTTGTGCAGGGCAAAATCCGCGTCGAATCCCCAGATGCCGCCGTAGTTGTCCGGATCGGACATCGCATGCCGGTACATGCGATAGACGAGGCGCTTATAGAGTTCGGCGTAGGCGTCGTTCCCCGTGAGCCCGTACAACAACCCCCGTTCTCCGATCCGGCTCCAGAGGCCCGTATGTTCGCCCCGGCGCAACGCCTCCTCGGCGGCCTCCATCTCCGAATCCACGTCCGGCACGTCTTCAAGTTTTGGAATCTTCAATGCGTCCGGCCCGAACCGGACGTCGAAACGAGGTCCCGTCGAAAGCGTCTTGTCCTCCGGTAACGACTGCAGGAACCGGCCGACCGCCGCGCGGACCCCTTCAAGGTCGCTGCCCAGCAGCCCCACCGCGTTCGTACCGTTCCCCCACGGGTCGTGAATGGTCTGCACGAGATATCCCCCGCGCCCCGGATACACATCGTCCGCGGGGGTGTAGTTGTAGGCGTAGAGACGGAGGACGACCCGGTTCGTATTCACGTTCCCGAGCAGAAGAAGATGCCCGTCCGGAGGCATCTTCGCTTCCGTATCCGTCGCCAGGGGGACATTCGCGCCCGACCGCTCGCGGATCCCGTCCCGCAGTTCGGAAGCCAGTTCCAGGTAGCGCGCGTCGTCAGGACAGACAATCGCGGATGCGGGTTCGCCTCGTTCCGCCAGCACCGTGTCCGGGTAGCGTTTCTTCGGCCGTTTCAGGTTCGGTAGGGCCTTCCTGTTGTCCGGCATGGGTTCGTCCTCGCACACATTACGAAAGGTCTATATTTCAACGAATTTTTCAAACAGTAACGTCCCGATCAGCAGAAAGACCAGGCCTGCAAGAAACGTGAACGCCATCAGCGCTGCGGCGGCAGACAGATACCCCTGTGCGGCGTCCATGAAGTCACCCGCCAGCGTCAGATAGATGACGGCGCATAGGACAAGTGAAGCGGCTCCCGCGAAACCTCTGAGACGTGCGGCCGTGTATTTGACGCCCTCCATGGTCGTTACGACGCCAAGCGACAAGACCAGACACGACGCCATAAAGCCCATGGCGGTTTCGAATACCCCGACCGGCGTTACGTCGATCTGATTCATTATCTGAAACACGACCGAAAGGGGCTCACGTTGGGCGACGAGAAAGATCCCGGTGCCCGCGATTGCGAAGAGCGCAAGGCCGAAGCTCAGCATCGCGACACATTTGCACAATGCCGTAAGGCCCGTGCGGACGGGAAGCGCGAACAGCAGATGGTTCGTATTGCCGCGCCACTCCCCTCTGAACGAAGATGCCAGCATGAATGGGGAAACAAACAGAACCGCCCACATGGGCAGCCAGGAAAGAAAAAGGCCGATCGTTTGATTCTCTACGGCAAGGAGAACCCAACCCTGCAATACGAGCGTGCCGGCGGCAAGCGCGCAGAAAGCGCCCCGGACGTCCCTTGCCTCCTTGACGTAGAGCGCGATGAACATCCTCATAACCGGCTTCCCCCGTTTGCTCAATCGACGTACCGCGCGAAGATCTCGGACAAGGACTTCCCGTGGTCCCGTTGCAGTTGACTCGAACTGCCCGACGCGGGAATCTCTCCGTTGTGGAGAAAGACCACGTCCTCGAGATAGGGCTCGACTTCCGATACGAGGTGCGTCGAAATCAGAATCGTCTGGTCCTCACGCCGGAACTCGTTGAAAAGACTGTCCAGAATGCGGGCGCGCGACGGCGGATCGATGCCCCCAAGCGGCTCGTCCATCAGCACCACTTCAGGGGACCACGAGAATGCGGAAACCACTTTCAGCCTTGCACGCTGCCCGCGCGAGAGGGCGCCCACCTTCCGGTCATTCGGCAGATTCATGAATTCGAGCAGTCGTTCTGCCTTCCGTGCGTCCCACGTGGGATGGAACGCCGAAAGGAATTTCAGCTGTTCGTCCACCCTCATCCAGGTATAGAACGGATCGATCTCGGGCAGATAGGACACCATTCGCTTTGTGGCGAACCCCGCGGGGATTTCCCCGATCAGCGCCCGCCCCCGCGTGGATCGCGTCACCCCGGCGAGAATCCGGAACAACGTGCTCTTCCCGCTTCCGTTCTCTCCCAACACGCCCAGCACCCTGCCGCGCGCCACCGTCAACGAGGCGCCCCTGAGCGCCCATGCGCCAGGATATCTCTTCCAGAGGTCTACGACGTCCACCATCGGTGCAAATCCCCGGTATAGAAAAAGGCCGCCCCGGTACCCAATCCAGAAACGGCCGTTTTCAGATCGCCACCCGACTCACGCCAGCGGGATTCAGCGCATATCGCGATCGATGAGAAACAGCCCGTATCGATCGTCGCCCACAAGCTCCAGCTTTTTCACGATGGCGCGAAGCCGGGCCTCTTCCTCCACCTGTTCGTTTACGAACCACTGCAGAAACGTGTTGGTCGCGTGGGCGCGGTTCTTCATTGCCAGATCGACCAGATTGTCGATCCGTCCGCTGGCTTCCTGTTCCCGCCGGTACGCCTCCGAAATCGCGTCCAGGGGCGAACCCCAATCCGTCGGTGGTTCTGGAATGGGTTTGAATCCGACCGGCGCCTCCCGTTCGTGCAGGAATTCGTAGATCTTCATCGCGTGCGTCATCTCTCGCTGTGCCTGCTTGCCCATCCACCTGGCAAATCCATTCAGATTGACCGATTTGAAATAGGAGGACATGGCCAGGTAGGTATACCAGGCGAGGAATTCGCTGTTGATCTGCTCGTTCAGCGCTGACTGAATCTCCTTACTAAACATCTGCGCCCCCTGAGGGTTTCTTTAATGACGACATGCCAGGAGCGCCCCTTTCGCGGGCGCCCGACGCCCGAGTGATCCACGGGCGCAATCGTCTTTTCTCCTGTCTGCACACGTCCGCAACAGATGACGGAAGTTGCTCGCCCCCGGAACGTCGACCTGGCATGCGATGCGACTGCGACGTTTATTGGGGCGCCGGGACCTTGCAGCAACCCGGCAGACTCGCGTAGGCCGTGCTGTCGGCAGGGGCCTGATTCGCCTGATAGCCGGCCGCGGCGATGGCCCGTTCCATCGTGGCCGTATCGGTGCGCTTCGCGTCGTAGGTTACGCGAACAACCTTGACGTCCATATCGACGTTCACCTCTGTCACGCCGTCAACCTTCTTCAAGGCCTCGTCAATGTTGTTTGCGCACATCATGCACTGCGCCGTGGGCACCTTGATTTTTGCCGTACGGGTTTCCGCCGTGGAACAGGCGGCGACTGCGAGCGTGCCGAAAGCGAGCGCGTAGCTGAGCGCGAGAGACATGATCTTGCGCATGAATCAACCTCCTTGATAAAAGGGAACGTTAGGCGCACTCCCGTGATCTGACGTCCACAACTTCGAATATATGACAACACCCATCGATAATCAACGCTCATCTTTCAACGATCTGCCTTTCCACAACGCGTATACCGCGGGGATCACGATCAGCGTCAGCAACGCGGACGAGGCGACGCCGCCCACCATCGGCGCCGCGATGCGCTTCATGGTCTGCGACCCGATTCCATGCCCCCACATAATGGGCAGCAGCCCAAGCAGCGTTGTCAGCACCGTCATCATTTTCGGCCTGACCCGTTCGACGGCGCCCGCGACAACCGCCCTCCGGAGGTCCGCGGCGTTCATATCACCTCCCCGCGCCGCGCGAATGCGATCGTACGCCTGATCCAGATAGACCAGCATAACCACGCCGGTTTCCGCCGCGAGGCCGCCGAGCGCGATGAAGCCGACGCCCACCGCAACGCTCATGTTGTAGTCCAGCAGGTACATCAGCCAGATGCCGCCCACCATCGCGAACGGAAGGGACAGCATGACGATCAGGCTTTCCTGCACGTTCCTGAAATTGAGATACAACAACAGGAAGATGATTCCAAGCGTGAGCGGCACCACCAGTTTCAGCCGCTTTTCCGCCCGCTGCATGTACTCGTACTGACCGCTCCAGGAAACCGAATAGCCCGGCGGCAGGGCCACCTTCTCCAGTACCGTCTGTTGCGCACGTTTCACGTAGGTTCCGACGTCAATGCCCTGGATATCCACGTACACCCAGGCATTCAAACGCGCGTTCTCGCTTTTGATCCCGGGCGGGCCCTTCCTGATGCGGATATCGGCAAGTTGCCCGATCGGGATCTGGGCGCCCGTGGGCGTGGGAACCAGCACGCGCCGAAGCGCGGGCAGGTTGTCCCGCAGTTCTCGATCGTACCGGAGATTTACGGGATAGCGCTCCAGCCCCTCCACGGTTGTGGTGATGTTCTTCCCCCCCATCGCGAACATAATCACATCCTGGACGTCGCCAACGGTGAGCCCGTAACGGGCGGCCGCCTCGCGGTCGATCTCGAAATCCAGGTAGTTGCCGCCCGCGACCCGCTCCGCGAACACGCTCAGGGTACCCGGCAGATCGCGAATCACCGTCTCGATCCGTTCCCCCAGGCGCTGCAGCACCTCCAGGTCTTCACCCGCGACCTTGATGCCCACCGGCGTCTTGATGCCCGTGGACAGCATATCGATGCGCGTCTTGATCGGCATCGTCCACGAATTGGTCAGGCCGGGAAACTGGATCGCCTGGTTCAAACGCTCGATCAACTTTTCGGGCGTCATTCCGGGGCGCCACTCGCGCTCCGGTTTCAGTGTTATGGTGGTTTCTATCATGGCCAGCGGCGCCGGATCGGTCGCGGTTTCAGCCCGCCCGATCTTGCCGAAGACGTCCTGTACCTCGGGAAAAGCCTTGATGATCTTATCGGTCTGCTGAAGCAATTCGCGCGCCCTTGTCACCGATACCCCCGGCAGGGTGGTGGGCATATAGAGCAGGTCCCCCTCGTAAAGCGGCGGCATGAATTCCGACCCGATGCGTTGCAGCGGGAACAGCCGGTCCAATCTCACCAGGGCCCGGTACGCGAGGCTTTGCGGCGCGTCTGAAAACCGGTCGAGCACCAGGCTGCGGAACGGAAAGAGCGAAACCAGCAAAACGGCCGCCGCCAAACCCAGTGTGGCGGCCCGGTGCTTCAGGACCCACGCGATTACCGGTCGATACATCCAGATGAAGAACCTGCTGCTGGGATTGCGCGCTTCGGGACGGATCTTTCCCCGGACGAAAACACTCACCAGCACGGGTACGATCGTGATCGCCAGCAGCGCCGCGGCGCCCATCGCGTAGGTCTTGGTATAGGCCAGCGGTTTGAACAGCCGGCCCTCCTGCTCCTGCAGGGCAAAGACGGGAAGAAAGGAAACCGTAATCATCAGCAGCGAGTAAAACAGCGCCGGACCGATCTCTTTCGAGGCGTCGACGATGATCTCCAGGCGCCCCTTCCTGCCGTTGTTCTGTTCCAGGTGTTTGTGGGCATTTTCTATCATCACGATCGACGCGTCGACCATGGCCCCGATAGCGACCGCAATCCCCCCCAACGACATGATATTGGAGTTCAGCCCCTGGGTGTGCATCACGCCGAACGAGATCAGCACGCCCGCGGACAGCGCGAAGACCGCGACAAACGCGCTTCGGAAATGCAGGAGAAACACGACGCAGACCAGCGCCACGACCGTCATTTCCTCGATCAGTTTGGTTCGCAGGTTGTCGATGGCGCCGCGAATCAACGCCGACCGGTCGTAGGCCGTCCGGATTGAAACGCCCTCGGGCAGACCCGGCTTGAGCGAGTCGATCTTCTCTTTTACCCGATCGATCACGGCAAGGGCGTTTTCGCCGTAGCGCATGACGACAATCCCGCCCACGACCTCGCCCTCTCCGTTCCATTCGGCAAGCCCGCGGCGCAATTCCGGCCCCAACCGCACGGTAGCGACGTCTCCGACCCTGACGGGCGTTCCCCCGGCATCCACCCCCACCGCGATGTTCCGGATATCGTCGATAGAGCGGATATAACCGAGTCCGCGCACCATGAACTCGGTTTCCCCGAACTCCACGGTCCGCCCGCCCACGTCATTGTTGCTCCGCCGAATCGCCGAACTCACCTTTTGCAGCGGAATATTGTATGCCAGCAGACGGTTCGGGTCCACGGTGACCTGGTACTGCTTCACGTACCCCCCCACGGCTGCCACCTCGGCCACGCCCGGGACGCTGCTGAGTTCGTAACGCAGGTACCAGTCCTGGATGGAGCGCAATTCCGCCAGATCGCGACGTCCCGTACGGTCCACCAGCACGTATTCGTACACCCATCCTACCCCGGTCGCATCCGGGCCGAGCCGGGGCGCGACGCCGCGGGGCAATCGATTCGACACGGTGTTGAGCGCTTCCAGAACCCGGCTCCTTGCCCAGTACATGTCGGTGCCATCCTCGAAGATCACGTAGACGAACGACAATCCGAAGAAGGAAAACCCTCGCACGGCCTTCGCATAGGGCACCGCCAGCATCGCCGAGGTGAGCGGGTACGTGACCTGGTCCTCCACGACCCGCGGCGCCTGGCCGGAAAAATCGGTCATCACAATGACCTGCACGTCCGACAGGTCCGGGATCGCATCCAGAGGCGTGTTCAGTATCGCATAGACGCCCCAGACGATCGCGAACACGGTGGCCGCGGCAATCAGAAACCGGTTCTGTAGACTGAGTTCAATAACTCGACCGATCATACGTTGGCTCCTGGAGTTCTGTCCCGGAAATGGATCGCCTGGATCCGGGTCGTGACGCTAATGTTGATGACCCTTCGACCCGGCCGCCCCTTGATGCCCGCCCATTGTCGCCAGCGCCGCCTTCAGATTGCTCTCCGAGTCGATCAGGAACTGCGACGAAACGACGATCCGCTCGTCTCCCCGCAGCCCATGGGTCACCTCGTAGACGTCGCCTGTTTCGACGCCGAGCGTCACCTCGCGCGGCGCGAAGCGACCCTCACCCAGATCCAGGATCACCACGTTCCGTTCCCCGGACCGGATCACCGCCTGAGAGGGCACGACCACGGCCTCCTTTGCCACCTCCGACCGGATCCTTACCGTGGCAAACATCTCCGGCTTCAGGTCCAGTTCCGGATTGTCGAATGCCATCCGGACTTTTGCGGTGCGGGTCTTCGATTCCAGGAATGGATAGACGTAGGTCACCACTCCATTGAAAACATGCCCCGGCGCGTAGGACAGTTCGACCTCGGCCGCCTGCCCCTTCTCGATCCAGGGCAGTTCGTATTCGTAGATATCGGCAACTACCCAGACCCGGGAAAGATCGGCGATGCGATAGAGATGCTCTCCGGCCCTGATATATGCCCCGTCGAATACCGCTCGATGCACCACCACGCCCTCCTGGGGAGAGTGGATGGTCATCGTACGCTTTGTCTGCCGCGTCCTTTGCAGTTCGGCAATCTGATCTTCCATAATATCCCAGTAAATCAGGCGTTGCCTGGCCGCGCCCAGGAGCGCCTGTGCGCCCTTCAGGGCTTCCGCCGAAGCACTCCGTTCGAGGCGTCGAACATAGTCCAGCGCCGTCAGATACTCTTCCTGCGCGGCGACCAGTTCGGGACTGTAGATCTGCAGCAGCGGCTGGCCCTTCTTCACCTCCTGCCCGGTGAAATCGACGAACAGTCCCTCCACCCATCCGGTCACCTTCGTGTTGACGTCCGTCATCCGGGTCTCGTCGTAATCGACGCGGCCCATGGCGCGAACGGTCCGGCTCAAAGCCCGCCGTTCCACGTCCGCGGTCCTGACGCCCATATTCTGAACCGTCGACGGATTGATCCTGACCTCGGAAACCGCTTCACCGTGGCCGCCTTCGTGCCCCGACCGTCCCGGCTGATCCGGAACCAGGTCCATTCCGCAGACGGGACAGCCCGCCGGTCTGTCCGACACGACCGTGGGGTGCATCGGGCACCGGTAGACGTCCGGTCCGGTATCGTGAGACTCCGACGCCTCCTCCCCGCCCAGCCAGATTCCAGCCGCAAATCCAACGCCCAGGGCCAGAATTACCACGACGATCGTCTTTGGATTCATGACGCGACCTCTCTCATTCGCCGTGCGCGCGCACGGTCTCCAAACGGTTTTTAGTGCAGGCGTTTCCCCACGACCGACTCGAGTTCAGCCAGTTTCTTCTCGCGCTGGATCACATGCCGGTAGTATTCGATCTCAAAATCGAAGAGGGAAACCTGGTTGTTCAGCAGGGTCAGGAAATCCACCCTGTCCACCTGGTATGAGGCCATCGCGGATTCCAGCGACTGCTGCGCCTGGGGAAGAATTGCGGTGCGATACAGTTCCGCCTCCTTCCAGTGCTGTTCGATTTCCAGGCAGATCCGCTCGACCAGAAACTCTATCTCCCGCCTTGCGTCCTTTTTGCGCGCGCGTCCCATTCGAACGTGGGCCTGTGCCTCGGCAACCCTGGAATCCCTTTTTCTTCCATTGAAGACGGGAAGGTTCAACCCCACGCCGAACGACAGAAAGTCGCTTCCCTTTACCGGGTCTGAACCCGTAGCTTCGCGTTGCAAATATCCGAGGTGAAACGTCAGGTCCGGCCATCCCGATCGCCGCGCAACCTGTTCGGTCGCCGCCCAGCCGGATATTGCCTGTTCGATTTCTTTCAGCAGCGGGCGGTGCGCAAGTGCATGTCGCTGTAGCTCCTGTACCGAATGCTCGAACGGCGACGGCTTCACCCGTCGGGGTGCGTTCACGGATGTCTGCGGGGGCCTGTCGAGCACCCGGTTGAGCCGCGCCATCGCAAGCAGCCGCCCGGATTCCAACCTGATGAGGCGGTCTCTCAACGCCGACAGCGACACATGCGCCTTCAGGACGTCCTGCTGCAGCCCGCTGCCCACCTCGTATTTTTTCTGCGCGATCCGGATCAGGTCTTCGAGCAGGCTCCGGTTCTTTTCTGTCACCTCGATAGCCCGGTCGTAGAACGCCAGCGCGAAGTATTCCTGCTTCACCAGATTGACAATTGAGACCTTCCGGTCCGAGAGCACTTCCCTGGCCGCGCCTGCGGCGTATTCCGCCGCCCGCTGCCTGGCGCGAAGCACGCCGGGAAGGGGAAATCGCTGGCTGACGGACGCCTGTTTTCCGGACATCGGCGTACTGTCGAAATCCAGACTGCCGGTGGGGACGTTTTTCAGATCCAGGCGCAGCATCGGGTCTTCCAGAGCGCCCGCCCGGGGAACCCTGGCCTCAAATGCCGCGAGCCGATGCTCCAGAACCTTCAACCCGGTATTGTTCGCCAGCGCCGTGTCGATCAACCCCTCCAGGTCGGGCGGACCGGCCCCGGCGATACCGGGATACAGCGCCAGGCACAGGACAACGAGAATCAGGAATCCCTTCAAGACACGTCACCTCCCTGACAGAAAGACGTGGAAACACAACTATGGATACCAGAGACGAAGCCAAGGGACTCGCCTCTGCCAATGGCCGTTCGGACAGAAAAAAGAGAGGTCAAACCTGCGTTGCCGCGGAGGTCGCGGGCAGGGCGGGAGATCAGATCAGAAACGACGCATTCATCACGTACAGAGGGGGCAATACAGGGGCGGAAACCGCGGACGACGCACACCCATCGCAACGGCCCGAAGAAAGAATCTCGTGCGTGCCGGTCGATTGTAATGCGGCATGGACGTCGGCGCCCTGGATTCTCGGACTCACGGCCGCCAGGGCCGGCGGCAGCTGGACGGGCTGGTCGGTGACGCTGGCATCGTTCCCGGCGCAGCAGCAGTTCGACCCGGCCGGCTGGACGTGGCAGGCCTCGGCCTGAACCGGCATCACGCACAGACACTGAACGGCGGCAAGAACGAAGCCTATGGCCAGACATGAGATGGAGAGGGTGCGAATCACGGCTTGCCTCACACAAGGGCTTGCGTGTCGAGATTAACGGTACTTCATATACGTTTGTCAAGCCCGGTTGTTCAATAAAAGTGGGTACCGGGACTGTGCGCCGTCCGGGCGACCCCGCATTTCCGGCCCGCCAGACGGACACATTACCGCCGATTCCAGGAAGTGGCGGCGCCCGCGCTGCGCATGATCGGCGCCGCTTCGGCCGGTATCCTGGGCGAAGACCACGCGCAAGACTATCCGGCCCGCTGGAATCGATCCCAGGCCTCGCCCGCCGCGGCCGCCTGGCGTTCCAGCTCGCCGCGCCAGCCCACGACCTCTCCGCCCTTGATCCTCGCGATGTCATACCCGGCGTATCGATCTTCGAGCGTATCGCCGAGCTTCTGCGTTTCGGCCCAGCGGTCCCACCCAGTCTTCATCCATTCGTAGGGCAAGGCTTCCCGTACGGCCGGATCGAGCTGCCATGCGCTTCGCACGTCGGCTACCGCGGGTTCACCCGTAAATGGCCCGGACCACCGGGACCATCCGATGGATAGCGTGTTCCGTTCCCTGTCGGGGACGGTGTGGCCCGTGTGGACGTTGGAGCCGATTCGGATGAGGGCTTCACCGGCCCGGAGCCGGACCGCAACCTGGCCGGGCAACGGGTCTGTGCCGTTCCAGCTGGGTGTGTACGGCACTCCCTTTTCCTTCATGGCTTTCGGGAGGAGCACGTCATGCTCGAAGGGCGTACGCCACCGATCGTGGCTGCCGGGTATCAGCTCGTGGCACTCGTCGTCGACCAGCGCCAGGAACATGCTTACGCCGTTCCGCTCAACAATCGACCTGGCGTTGTTCTCGCGAATCTCCTTCCAGCGTATCCGCTCAACCTCCTCCGAATACGCTTCGGGTCCCTCGCCCCGGATCTCGCGTTGCGCGAAGTAGGGTTTTCCGGTTCCCCACCACGTCACGTCACGGTGCCAGCCGAGGGCGTGTTCCGCCTTGCGCGGGTTGCACCACAACAGCAGCCCCCCGTACGTAACCTCCTCGGGCCCGAGCCCGTCGCACCAGGAGCCCACGAAGTCCAGAAAGTCGTTCGAGCCGTGAAATTCCGCGAAACAAGGCTCATTGAACGCGGGATGAACCAGACCGCGAATCGCCCACGGTTCGTCCGCGCCCGTCCGGTGGACGTAACCCCGGGAACAGTCGATCCTGTCATAGCCGTTTTCCGGTGCGCAGGCTTCGGTAACGCGGCGGCCGGCTTCACGGAGCACCGGAATCCAGGGATTGCCGACAAAGTCGTTGATGATGACGAAACCGTGCTCCTTCAGATGGGCCAGCCGCTCGGGCGTGGCGCCCGGCGCCGAGAGTTCCGGATTTGCGTCGGCGAAGGCGGGCGCCCTGTAGGCGGATTCCGCCTGCGCATCCGCTCCCGCAGCGGATGAGTTGTCGGTTTTCATTTCATCTCCTCTCAGGATCAGGATTCACAGGATTCTTTCGCCAATGGTCAATCTCAATATACGGTAAATCCCTCCAGTAGCTTTGTCAATAGCAATATCAAAGGAACCGTTGCGGTACGGCGCTGAAAGTCAGCATTCGAAATCCGGTCGACGGAATACAAAATTCTCGCCCATCACGTGAATTGTCCGTATATTTGAACCTTAGGATCGTGGCATCCTGCAAACACAACGCCTTCCATCCTCACCCCTCCGCCTGATTACGCGTCCGGCCGGAAACGACTTCAGCCCGATTGACGATCCAGGGGTTCGGGGTGCCTTCTGCTCGAGGAACCGGATGTGAACCGGATCGCTTCAGCGTGCTGTATTGCCTGGCTAGTCCTGGTTGCTCATCCCGCAGCCGCACAATCTCCCCTTTCCCCCACCGGCCGTGCCGAAGCCGAAACCCGGTTTGAAAAAGCGCTTGACGACTACGCCGACGGCCGCTATCGCGCGGCGAAACGGGCTTTCCAGGCGTTGGCCGTGGACGACCCCTCGAGCCCGCGCGCGTCGGCCGCCCGGCTGATGCTGGCCAAATCGCAGTACAAACTCAAAGAGTACAGCCTGGCTGTGGCTACGGCGGCCGGACTCCACGCAACCTTCCCGCGCAGCAGATATCTTCCGGACGCAGACCTCGTCGTCGGCGACTGCAAGCTCAAGCTGGGACAGGTCTACAGAGCCGCAACCCGGTACGCGCGCGTGGTGTCGGGACGTGGCGACGTCCGTCTGAAGGCCAGGGCGGCGGATCGACTGGGACAACTTGCGGGAACCGGAAAAATCAACGCTGGCGACGTCGACCGTCTGAAGAGCGACTTCGGGACCGGCGTCATCGCGGAGGCCGTCGCGTTCGGCCGGGCGCGCTGGCCGTCGAGACTCGCCGGGGTCGAACCGTCCGGTCAGGCCATGACCGGCTTTCTGGCCCGGTATCCCAACGGTATTTTTGCGACGCTGGTACGGGAGGAATATGCGGGGCCGGAGCGCCCTGAGCCGGCCCGGTCCGGCGGACAGCAGACGCCTGAAGCCGGCATTGTCGAAACGCCGGACGATGCGCGATACACAATCGGCGTGATCGCGCCGCTTGCGAGCCCCCCGGGAAAGGATATGGTCGACGGCGTCCTGCTTGCCAGAGAGCTGCATCAGCTCAAGACCGGAGAGCACGTCGCGCTGGTTTTCAAAGATTCGGAAGGCAGTCCGGTACGTACGATCAAGGCCGCTCAAAGCCTCATCGAAGAACACGGTGTGATTGCAATTATCGGCGCACTGACAAGCGCAGAAACCCTTCCGATCGCCGCGCTGGCCGGGCCCTACGAAATCCCGCTGATTGCGCCAACGGCCTCAGAGGATGGCCTTGCGACCCTGAATCCCTATGTCTTTCAGATCAACGCCACGCCGGGGGCGCAGGGCCGCCGCATTGCCGACCACGCGGTTGGAGATCTGGGGTTGCGCACGCTGGCGACGCTCGCGTCCCGGGACTCCTACGGAGAACGAATCGTGAAAGAGTTTACGGCCCGTGCCGAGGAATCGGGTTCGGACGTCATCGTTCAGACGTGGTACGAACCCGGCACAACCGACTACAAGGGCCAACTGGAACGAATCAGAGACGCCGGCCTGGCGCTGCACCCACCTGCAATCCTGGCCGCTGAAGCAGACTCACTGCTTCTGGGGGACATCCGCCTGGCGGCGGCGCCGAATGTCGTCGATCCCGATACGGTGGAACCGGCGCCGGTACATACGCTGGACGGCCTGCTCATTGCCGGGGGAAAGGACGACGTCCTGCTGATCGCGCCCCAGGTCGCCTTCCACCAGATCCACTCGCGACTGCTGGGCAGCGACGGATGGAATCACCACGAAGTCGCGAGAGATTCCTATACGGACAGCGCGGTTTTTGTCGCCAAATACTTCACTCGCAGCCACCTGTTGTCCGTGCGCGAGTTCCTGGGCGCGTTCAGGGAACGGTTCAACCGGGATCAGAGCATTGCGTCGGCCCTGGGATACGACGCGATGAAGGCCGTTCTGACCGCCATCGACAGCGGCGGAACGTCTCCGCGGCGACTTCAGAACGCGCTCGAGAATCTCGGCGAGATACCCGGCGCTACCGGGAAGATTTCCTTCAGCAGAGGCAATCGCGAGAACGCCTGGATGTATCTGCTGACCATCCGCAAGCGAAAGATCCAGCTTCTCTCCATCGGCCGGTCGGACAAAACCGTGCCAGAGCCCTGATCGCCGTCACCCGAAAAATTCCTCGTCGCAACGCCATTGGCTCCCCGCTGGCATCTCTATTGCACTGGATACGGCAAGCGACCGCCGAACGCATCGTCGGCCGCGGATAAATCGCCTGTTGCCAATCATTCGTGCACAATAGCCATGCCAGGGGGGACGTTCGTGCTGATCGATTTCTTTCAATTCGGCGGGGCCAGACCGAATCTGACGTTCATCACGCTGGCCGTCTGCATGCTGTCCGCTGGCGCGCCACGTGCGCAGGAATCCCTCAGTCCTGAAACCGCGGAAACGTACCTGACCGTCTTACGAGACCTGGAAGGCCGGGTCATCGACGTCAACAAGGCGAACGCGGAGGACCTGACGGCGCTGCCCTGGATCTCGCCGGAGGCGGCGCGAGGGGTGGTCGCCCATCGAAGGCGGTTCGGGCCCTTTCGCCGCCTCGACGATCTTCTCAGGGTACCCGGCGTCACGTCAGAGATCCTTGCGGCCGTCCGTCCCTACCTGTCGGTATCTTCCCGGCGCGGTCCCCGCGTCCGGACGTCGCTCCGGTTCACACGACCTTCCAACCGTCCCACCGCCTGGACCAATCTGAGGGTCTACCAGCGGACCGTGATCTCGGCATGGCGCGTGGAAGGGGTTCTGCTCACGGAACGCGATCCCCTGGAACGACGGCTCGCGGACTTTCTCACCGGGTACGTGCGTGTCGCGGCCATACCGGGCGTGCAGCGGATGCTCGTCGGCGCCTTTCGACCCGGATACGGGCAGGGACTCCTTTTCAGCCGACACAACCGATCCGCGACCGGCCTCGAGTGGGCCCGGCCGGTCAGCACGCGAAGCGTGGGATATCGCTCCTCGACCGAAGACGGCGCGCTTCGGGGCGTGTTTGCGGAGGGCCGGGCCGGCCGCGTCACGTGGACGGCCATGGGTACCCGGAACAGGTGGGATGCCGCCATCGACAGCGCGGGCGTCGCGACAATCCGCACAGCCGACCTGCACGTCACGCAAACCGAACGGGAACGCAGGGGCAGATTGCGGGAATACCTGGCGGCCCTTCGCTCCCACGTCGAACTGCCGGTGGGCAGGATCGGCGCCACCCTCGTGCGAACCACGTTCTCACCCTCGCTTCAGCACGTTCGACGCAGGCATTCCGCGGGGTTGGATTGGAACCTGCGCGGGAGCGGGCTGGACGTTTTCGGCGAGATCGCCGCTTCGGAAAGAAACGCCGTCGCCTGGCTGACGGGCGCGCGCGCAGGCTTCGACCGCCTCCGGCTTGTAATCCTCGCCCGCAGGTACCCGGCCGGATTCTCAAGCCTGCGCGGTCGCCCGTTCTCCGCGTACAGCGGCAGAAACGAGTGGGGTCTGTTCGCCGGCGCCGTATGGCGGCCTGACCGGCGGACACGGTTCCAGGCCACGCTGGACCGGCACGGCCGCGTTGCGCCCGAGGGAAAGGACGCGCTGCCGGGACGGGGAGAGCGATTCTCGTTCGACTTGAAGCGTCGCCTGAAATACGCGACCCTTCAGCTCACGATGGGCACGCGTCACCAGACCGTGACGACGTCAGGCATTACAGGCGTGCGGGTCCGGAGACGCGCCCGCCTTCGCGTCGCCATCCCGCGGTCGCGTCCACGCCTCAATCTCTGGTTGGAGGGCGCGGGCGCGCGATCCCCAATCCGCGAGAGCGGCGGCCGGGCGGCGGGCATGAACCTCCGGATCCAGCGTGGGACCAGACTCCGGGCCGACGCATGGCTGGCTCTGTTCGACGTAACCCACTTCGATTCCCGCATCTATACGTTCGAGCCCGACGTATGGGGAGGCAGCCGCATGCAACTCCTGTCGGGCAGAGGCCGATCGGCCGGAATCCGGCTTACTTACGCCGGATCGCGTGCCCGCGTTTCCGTGCGCTACGCCGTAAAGGACACCCGGAACGGCGCCTCAAACACCTGGGCATCCCAGATCGAATTCGGAACCAGGAAATAGGCCTCGTAAACGCGGGAAATGTGCCAATAACCAGATCGCAGGGACAGGATTGAAACCTGCCCTGCGCAAAAAAGCGGCAATTCATGACACAATTGGAACGGCCTGGCCGCCCTGATTTCGGAGAGCTATTCCCGGTTGGAACGCGTGCGGTATTTTTCCCTTTCTGTAGTCCAGATAATTAGGTATTATGCCCATCCAGCGGTCGAAACGGGCACTCAGCACCTGGAACCCATTGCCGGCAGCGACTTTTGTCCGCCCGCCGGCAATTTCGCTTTCATCGAAACGGTCAGCGGGACATGGCAAAGAAAAGACGAATGCGATTCTGGTTGTTCGGGACCGCACTGTGCGGGGCGGTTCTGTCCGGATGCGGCCCCCGGCTGCCCGAATCGGTAGGGCCGGCGCAGGAGATACTGGTGCTGGTCGATCCGTCCGACAGGAAGCGCCTGGAACCGCACCTGAAGGACGTATTTGAAAAAGTCCTCTATACTCCCCAGGAAGAAAAGATATTCCGGCTGCAGTTCGAAAATGTGGCCAATATCGACCGGTTCGAGAACAAGAGGCGCAAGAACATCCTGGTTATCGCCGAACTTGACGCTCCCCACGCCACCGGGGGATTCCTGAGAAGTATTCTGAGTCCCAACGTGCAAGACGCGGTGCGCAGGAACCGGTCCGGCGTATTCTGGAAGGATGACGTATGGGCAAAAGAGCAGCTTCTCATGGCGGTGTCAGGCACGGATAGCGCCGCCCTGGCGGACAACATCCGGATGGAGGCGGACCGGCTCTACCAGCGGATCGAAGACGCCCGAAACGAGCGGATTCGACGGTTGATCTATCGATACGGCGAACGAACGGACGTCTCCGAGCGCCTTGGACGGGAATTCGGCTGGCAGGTGCGCGTGGCCTTCGGATACCGCATCCTGGAGGCCGACCCCGACAGCGGATTCGTGGTATTGACCAAAGAGGAACCCAACAGGTGGCTGTTCGTCTACTGGGAGGACGGCATTTCTCCCGACGATCTCTCGGAAGAGTGGTGCATTCGAAAACGGAACGACATTACGCGGAGGTTTTTCGATCAGGACCGGATCGTTGACGATCACCTGCAGATCGGCCAGCACGAGTTCGGAGGAAGACTGGCGTTTGTTCTGCAAGGCCTCTGGGAAAACAAGAGAAAATGGGCCGGGGGCCCATTCAAGAGTTACGCGTTCGTGGACGTGGAAACCAACCGGTTTTTCTACATCGACTGCGGGGTATATTCACCAAACAAGCGGAAGGAACCCTATCTTCGCCAGATCGACCTTATGGCAAGGACCTTCGCCCAGGTGGAGTCGACACCCTGAACCTTGCGTTTCGCTCGCGAAGAGGGTATAATTTGGATTGTTAATCGTCCAATGAAACGGCACGACGCCAGCGGAGCAGGGGATCGATGGGCAGGCAGAATCGGTTTTCGGGTCTGGGAAAACGCGCGCGGATGAGCTTTCGCGGCACCCTGTTTGCCGGGATCGCGCTCCTGGTGCCCGTAGCGGTCACCTTTATGGTCCTGCAGATCGTCTTTCAGTGGATTGACGGCCTTGCCCAGCCCCTGGTCAAACGCATATTCCAGACTGAAAACGACGTCTTCGGTCTGGGCCTGGTCCTGACGCTCATTCTGATCTGGCTTGCCGGTTTGCTGGCCGGCAACGTCTTCGGCAGACGCGTCATCGGCAAAGGAGACGATCTGATCAGGCGGCTTCCGGTTATCGGAAGCATCTACGGCCCGGTGAAACAGTTTATGGAATCGGTCGTCTCGCCTGAAGAAGACCGGGGATTCCATCGGGTCGTTCTCGCTGAATATCCCACCGAAGGACTCTGGATTCTGGGTTTCGCCACCGGCGATATTCCAATGGACGAGAAAGGACGGACGGGTTGTTGTGTCTTTATTCCAACCTCGCCCAATCCCGCTACGGGCTGGACCGTCGTGTTTCCGCCGGAAAAGGTGCGGAACGTCTCCCTCACCGTGGAAGAAGCCATGCAGATGATCGTCTCGGCGGGGGTCGTCATTCCCGATGCGCTGAAATCGTCGCCATCAGATAAGCCGCCAGGTCCCCTTGCGAACCTCCCGCCGGTTGCAGACCCTTCCGACAAGGACTGTACGTAGATACCCGGCGCCCGGATCCCCACGGGTTCATCAGGTCTCGAAATCGTCCACGTCCTCGAATTCCTCCAGTTCGTCAACGCCTTCCCGGATCAGCGCCAGTATGGAGTTGTGCGGAATAATCAGGTATTTCTCACCTTCGAACTTGATCTCCATCGCCACTTTTTTCATGAAAAGGGCATAGTCGCCAACCTGGGCCTGCATCGGAAGGTACTTCGGTTCGTCGGGTACGCTCCGCCATGGCTCGTCGTCGACGTCGTGGGGCTGCGGCAGCGGCATGCCCGGACCCGTCAGCATGATCCGGCCGCCCTGGACCTCTTCCTTTTCTATAACCGTCTGCGGAAGGTAGAGTCCCACCTCGGTACGTTCCTGGAGTTCCTCCTGCTTCACCAGGACCCGGTCCCCGACAATGATCAGTTCCTTATTTCCAATTTTCATTGGATGGTCCTCTTGGATTCGGTCTTGAGTGAGTGCCGGAGGCCGGACTCGAACCGGCACGGGCTTGTCGGCCCGGGGGATTTTAAGTCCCCTATGTCTACCAATTCCATCACTCCGGCACCGGGTTCGAAAATAGCGATCCGCCTGAACATTGTCAAGCGGGATCATTCGCTTATCCTACTTCCAAAAAAAACAACGACTAATCTCTATCAGACAGTCGTGTAACCACCATTCTAATGGAGGCGGCGGGCGGATTCGAACCGCCGAATAGGGGCTTTGCAGGCCCTTGCCTTACCACTTGGCCACGCCGCCTCGCGTTATGATCTGAAAATACAATACCTGCCATCGGTTGTCAAGCCCCACGCACGGGATTGCGGGATTTCAGGTCCGGTTACAGGCTTGCCCACAGCATCCCGCGCCTTTGAATCTCCCGCGCCTCCGGCACGTCGAAGTCCCGGGCCACGTGCCCCAGCGACGAGTAGAACACCCGTCCCTCGCCCCACATCCGCTTCCAGACGACCGGCATGACGCACCCGTTCACCCATGGCGCCACGGTTGTCTGAAACGTCGTCGTCGCCAGCACGCGGTTGGACGGGTCCACGTGCATGTAATATTGCTCCGAATGCATCCTGAAGTCCGGAATGCCGCGGGTGACCGGATCTTCGTGTTCCACAACGTTCACCTCATAGTCGATAACGCCACCGGGATGGGCCACCCACTGGCCGCCAACCATAAACTGGTATTCGGTATTCACCCGGAACGCGTCGGCCATTCCTCCGTGCCAGCCGGCAATGCCCACGCCGCTCCTGACGGCTTCCAACAGACCCTTCTCCTGCTCCCGCTCGATCGTGCCCATCGTCCAGATGGGCACGACAAGGCTTAATTCGGCCATTCGTCCGGCATCCAGGTACACGTCCATCGACTCCGAAAGCGTGACGTCGAATCCTTCGTCGGCGAGGATTGGCGCGAAAATATCCACGCATTGTCCGGGCTCGTGCCCCTCCCAGCCGCCATATACCAACAACGCTTTCTTCATTGTACGCCTCTCAGGGTCACTTCCGTAAGATGATATGCCCATCGTCGATAGACAAGATATGCTGTGCGTCGAACGTGCGATCTACTCAAGGACGCGGCGCCAGGCGTCTTCCCTGAAGCCAACGAGACCGGCGTCCCCCGTCAACAGGAAAGGCCGTTTGACCAGCATTCCGTTGCGCGACAGAAGGTCGATGGCCTCCCCGGTGCTCATCGAGGGGAGCCGGTCCTTCATGTTCAACTCGCGATACATCCGGCCGGACGTGTTGAAGAGCTTCCTGATCTCGCCGTTGCAGTGGTCGAGCATCGCCCGCAAGTCAGACGCTGAAGGCGGGGTTTCCGTAATGTCACGGGTGTTGTATTCGATGCCGAGGTCGTCCAGGAATCTGATTGCCTTACGGCAGGCGCCGCACCTGGCGTACTGATAGACTTCCAGCGCCATCGTGAGTCTCCCTGAAAAATGAACGTCGATGTCAAACGGAACGACCGTCGCGATCCCCGTCGCTGGAAGACCGCCAGGGCGTCGAATGGCTTCCTGCAACGATCAGGACCACCCGCGCACCATATACGCCTGCAGCAGGCCGCTTTCGTCGGAGTTGAAGAACCCCGAGCGTCCGTCCGGCGAGAGGAGCGGGTGGATGTGCGACTCCTTTCGCCACGACGACGCGGGACCGGCCACCTTCCTCGCATTTGACAGCGCGCCATTCTCTTCTTCCGAAAAGTCGAACAGCCAGACGGCGCCGCCGCCGTCTCGCGGACCGGCGTCGGTGATCAGGCGGCGTCCGGCAACGTCGGTGGCGAAGTGATAGAAATCCGGCGCGTTGAAAGAGCGGGACAGGTCATTCCGCCATCCGCCGGGCGTCCGGTTGCCGAAATGGCCGGCGTGGGCCGCCGCGCGACCGGAAATGAGCTGCCGTTCATCCGGGTCGCGTGTGGACGTGCTGGTGATCGCAACGTCGGACTGCCCGTGCCAGCACTGGTGTCCCTGACAGAATTCGTTCCCGTCCCGCCCCCAGGGAAAGTCCCGTAGCGACGACCCGTCGTCACGGATCACGTGAATGTCGGCGCCCCGCCCGCTTGTGAGCTTCTCGATCCTGCCGTCGGGGGATGCGACGTTGCCGTGGTTTTCCTGAATCATGATATCGTGGGAGGCGTCCGCCCCGGTCTGCCGCGTGTACTGAGGATGGATATTGCACCATGTCCTTCCTTGAAAAACCAACCGCACCGATGGCTCGTCAATCTCGAAGACAAGCAGGCCCCAGGGCGCGCCAACGGTCTCGCCGTCGCCCAGGAATCCCGAAATGGCGATTCGCCTGCCGTCGGACGAGATGGTCGAAAGCGGATAGGGACGGCTGAGCCGGAAGCTCGTGTCCGGTACCGGATGGTCGAGGACAAAGACCACCTCGCGGCCCGACCCGTCCAGCCTCACCCGTTTGAGCGTGAGCGGCCCGGGATTCGCCGGATCGGTTTCATCCACGAAATAGTAGAGCCACTTCCCGTCGGGCGAGATCGACGGCGCGGTCGTTCCCGGCTCCGTCGTGATCGGCGTCAAACGGCAGTGGTCTTCCAGGTCGCAGACCAGGTACCGGTGTTCGGGGTCACGGGGATCGGAACCGTGCGGATGCGCGGAGCGGTGGAGCACAAACCGCCGCGAATCCGGCGTGAAGATCTGCGCCTCCATATAGACGTGCGACGACGGGACGGATTCATCCGTGAGCTGGACGACCTCAAGGTTGTCCTTCTCGGACACGGGAACAAGGTCGGGGCGGATTTTCAAAATACTACCCCCTGGATCAGGATTTACAGGATTAGAGGATTAACAGGATTAATTCATGTGTGGCCACACCTGTCCAAAAACGGAAAAAGATCAACTACGAATAACGCGAAATTGCGCGAAAAGTCGAAACCGCGAATAGACGAGACTACGAAAAACTGGGAAAAGGCTGAAAGGCAACAGCATACCTACGAGAGGCGCGAATTTGCACGAAATAGCCGGCGGTGAATTTCGTCCGCAAACGGGAACCGATTGCAACCACGTTCTCGTTATCCGGGTCAAAGCCGGATGAGACGCCAGTCGAAGCCGCTCTTCGAACCTCATCTCTGAGAATCCCACGGTTCCTAGACAGCAGCGTATCCGTTTGAATTCCAGACGCTTTGCCCCGAGATTGTCCCCACAATTGTTGCTATGATCATCTTCTATCAAAAAGTGGACAATCCGGCTGGAATTTTATCGTGGATGATGATCACTCCGACTAATACCCTTATTTCTACCCTTACTCAATTATTACTACCCTTATTCCCTACAAAACGCCAGCGCGCCCCTGGGCCTCGCCCGCGGCAGACTACATCGCCGGATTTCCTCAGCTTCGCCAAGAGAGTGCGAATCCATTCGCGGCCGACACCGGGGCAAGCGCGTTCGAGGTCGCTCAGGCGGAATTCTCCTGGATTGGCACGAATGGCGGCGAGCACCCGCTCGGACTTGGCGCCCCGCGGGGCCTTGAACTGATCGGCGCGTTCCTCCAATTCGACGTAAGCGCGGCGGATGATCGCGAAAAGGAAGTTAAACCAGGGCGTCAGTTGATGTTTGCCATCGTGCCAGCGCTGTGAACTTAGCCGGAGGCATTCGTAGTAGGATTTCCGGGATTCCTCAATGAGGCGTTCCAGGCTGATATAGCGACCTACCTCGTAGCCATGCTGATAGAGCGCCAACAGAGTGAGCAACCGAGCCACGCGGCCGTTGCCGTCCCGGAAAGGATGGATGCAAAGGAAATCCAGGACGAGGGCGGCGATGGCGATGAGCGGCGGGATATTCTCCTGGTCGAGAGCGTGCTGGTAACGCTGACAGAGTTCTTCTACAGCCGCCGGGGTCTCCGCGGCCTTCACGCAACGGAACCGGACCACTGGGGCCTGTCCAGGCAGGAATTCCACGATGTCGTTATCGACTCGTTTGAATTGACCTGCGTCGCCACTGCCGGACTGGCAAAGAGCATGCAGGCGTTGCAGGGTGTCCGGCGAGATTGAAAGCGCGGCGAAGTCGGAGTGAATCTCGTTCAAGGCACGTCGATAGTCTTGCACCTCCTGCTCAGAGCGGTCGCGGGGTTTCGCCTGGCCGAGTACCAGCGGGTGAAGACGGGCATGGGCGACCGTCACCCCCTCAATGCGATTGGAAGATTCAGCGCTCTGAACAACAGCCGTGTCGCGGAGCGCTTTGAGAGCTTGCGGCGACTGCCGGGTGAATAGCTCCTGTTTCCCCCTTGACTCGGCGATGTCGTTGAGCAGCCACACGGTGCTCAGGGGTGTTTCGTGGTCGCACAGGCGGTCGTTGCGGAAGGAATTCATTCTGAGTGCGAAATGGCTAACTCGGGCGAATGGCGGCGAGCACCCTGATGAGCGTTCATGGCAATCACCGAATGAACTGCCAGCGTTTTATTTCCTCAAATCGGACAAAGTCCGTGTCAAATGTCGCCACATGGTCGCCGGACGCCGCAGCCAGGTAGCAATCCATAAATCGGTTAATATCAGCACAAATCTCCCATCGCAAGCGTCCGAAAACAATTCCCGGGCGGCCGGGGCGTGCTTAGCATCGTCTCCGCGTGGAAACGAAGCAGAACGTTGGCGTCGAAAAGTCACTTGATCATACGTATCTGACGGCTCTTGCCTGGCGCGCTGCTTCTCGCTCTCCGGATTTGGACGCAGAGGACCTGCCATCTGCAAGACAGCCGTGTAAGTCCTTGAGCGTATCGAGTTGGGGTTTCACCACAACGGCGCCGTCAGCCAACTCATAGATGAGCTGCTGCCGGGGCTTCAGGTGCAGCGCCTTACGGACTTCGGCCGGGATGGTGGTTTGCCATTTATCGGTTAGCGTTGACTTGATCACAGGGCCGTCTCTATTTTATTTTCGCTGGGTCCGTTGCGGGCGGACGGCTTTCGTATCCGTTGTCCGCGCAATCGTCAGGATCTGAATCGAAAGGTGAACAGCCGCCTGTGCAATGACCGCTTTCAGTTCAACGACGACGTGATCCAACCAGATTCTTGAATTGCAAGGCGCCTTTCGCTGGCGCCTTGATCTTCATCGGACGTTCTGGAGTGTCGTGGCGCCCGGATTCTGGTCGCACAAATGTCGGCCGTTTGTTTATCCCGATTTCCTTTACGCTGATAAATCGCTGATGGTAGTTGGATTTATTCAGGAATCTCGGTTCTTTCCAGAATTCCCGACCAATGGCACGGCAGTAGGAAACAGCGCATTGTGCGCCACGCAATTGTTGCTCGATTGCACGTACCGAACCCGAATTGCCTCTTTTCATTTCAATGTAGACAATCCAATTACCTCTTTCGTTACTGCCGATAAGCACAAAATCAGCCCGCTTGCATTCTCCTCTGGTGTTTTTGAAGATATCTGTTGCGGGCGGAAATGCATCCGCTTTAAATGCGATAATTTCGTCCGGCAAGTTGCGAATCTTCAGAGAATATGCCGGCCGAGGTCGATTACCAGGTTCCTGCAGCACAAATGTCTTTTTGTTGTATTCATACTCAACGAGCGCCCGTATCTCGTCTCTGATCATATCTTGCAAGATTTCAAAGTCTGACATCATTCATCTCCGCCCCACACAATGGCTTCCTGAATCTCGTTCATTTTATTGATGGTTTCGTCGAAACTCTGAACCTCAATTCCCATTTCCGGATCTATCCTTGCCGGCACGAGCGTTGGGTGTCGGCTTCTCCGGCGTCTGCCCTCCAGATTCATCAACGCTTTTTGCGCAACGTAAACCTTGATCTTATCAGCGCAAAGCAGTTCTTCGTGCTTGTACCCTTCCCGTTGCGCGATATTCTTCAGGTAGGGTTTGTCCTGATTCAACATGATCAGCGTATTGAGTTCCTTCACGATATAGTCGCTGTGCGTCGTCACGAAGACGCGGATACCCAGATTCACCAGGCGCGCAAAAAGGCGGGCGATTCGTCGCTGATTTTCCGGATGCAGATTTAATTCCGGCTCATCCACAATCAGAAGGTCACCCGGTTTTGCGACGTGACGCAGATAAAAACCGATGTCCAACAGCGAACGAACCGCACTGGAACTCTCGTCCATGGTCAGCTTGAGTGGTTTGTGTGCGGGTCTGAAATATATCGTGTCATTGCTTCCAGCAATGTACTCTCCGCCGATAATGTCGGCGAATTCACTTAGTATGTGCGGATGGTTTTCGACGAGATAGCTGTTTTTCCTGGCGACGTTTTCAAGTTGCCGAACAAAATCCACGTTGACTTCGACTGGCAGGGCATAGTCCTGGTAGGACTTTGACATTAAGCCCATCGCGGCATCGTCTACGTCTGTTCGACTCATCTCTTCCAGCAGACGGTTCCGGGCGAAATTTAACTCTCTTCGAAAAATCGTCGCTCCAGTACGCTCTGCGCTGGCGATAAATGGCCGAGGGAAAAAACGCTCGAAGAGTAGTTTAACAATCCCGTCTGATATGACTTCCTTAAGTGTATTCTGGGGAAGCGGGTTTCTTCGCTTCAACATCAACAAAGAAATCACCAGATCGTCGTCGCCTTCAACCTTTGACAGCGATAGAAGATCTTCATCCGCGGACCGTGTCGTGCGCTCAAAAACACAATTCGCCAATGGCGACGTCGTCTCCGTGTCGATAGACACTCTGAATTTCGTCTCTTCGAAACGATCGGGAATTGACGCAAAGATCCCTGGAAGCTGACGCGTGTATTCCAAGCATCCTTGTTTCAGGATGTGTTTCGCTTCGTTCGCATAGGACGAAATATCCACCCGCGTTACACCGTCGCTCATAAGGTCCTGGATTGCAGCATCGGAAATTCTGGCTTTAAGAAGACGTTCCCAACGCGACAAGAATCCGAACAGGGCATACGTCGCGTATGTCTTACCCGTGTTGTTGCCGCCACAGATGAGGGTCAACTCACCCAGTTCAAATTTCGCCTGTTTGAGGATCCCTAAGTTTTCAACCATTATCTTCATGTTTTCACCTGTATTGTTGCTATTTCTTCCTCTGTCAGGCCGTACAGCGCATAAGCCGGAACCGGTCTCCAAATGCTCTTCCCGCTCGGCAATGTTGATCGCTGGATCGGTGACTTTGGCCATCATAATGCGGCCAACCGTGCCGAAGGATGCGATGCCTAAATGCAGTTCTTCTTGCGCGATGGCCTTCTACACCGGATAGAGCTTGGTCATATCATCGTCGGTCACACAAGCATACCTACACCGCCTAACTGGTTTCGTATTTCGTGAATTGGTCTATAACCGGACGAAATTTGGGATGTTCTTCAGGCCTAACGTATCGCCAAGACTGCGGGACAACAAAATTCGGGAATTGACTTCTCAGCTCGTTCAGGTCAACCGGGCTTTTGTATTCCCAAACTTCTGTGATTTTCAATGCAAAAGCAATTGTCCGCCCCGCGTAATAGGCATCAAAATCCCGTTTTTCAATCCCCGCAAGTGCGGACACCTGCGTCCAAACTTCCTCAGGTGGACCACTCCACACGTGTCCAACGCGAAAGCCACCACGCAGTTGCCTGACCGGACTGGAAACGTAAATAAATGCATCACGATTCTCTATATATGGAGTGATCCGCCTTCTAAGCTCAGCCTCCTTGAGACCCTCAAAAACCAGGTCTGCATAGCAGGGTTTCAAGGAAAAGAGTAATGGTGCTGTTGTCGCGTTCATAACTGATCTGGATATCCAAGTTGGAATAATTCGCGGAATATTTCTGCTGGCACATTTGAAGGAGATTGCAGCGTTAGCCCAATTTCACCTTTTTTGTAGACATCTCGCAACTTTTCCAAAGAGACCGGTTTTCGAAAAAGGAAGGTGTGCGAAAACCTCAGGGCCATAATTTCTTTTGATGGATCACCGTCACATATGTCACAAAGGTCTTTCCATTCCAATATCCCGAATTTGCTGAATCTCCTGAAAAGTGCTTTGGGGATATCTACCATAACGGCGTCAAGATTGGATACTGCTAAGATTTCTTTTAAATTTCCGCTGACGTACCACAGAATCCGAGCAGGTGGCTTGAGCATTTTATGGTGAGTTTTGTGTCGATAGTACACGTTTTCCCAACGCAACAACACACTTCTCTTACCTCCGAAAAGATCGTTGGCCGATTGGCGTCTATCAAAAAGGCTAATGGCGTAGCCTGGACGGATTGGGACTATGAAGTACTTTTGATCAGTGGCTTTCAAAGCAAGGGGAGAGCAACACCTTTCAAGCTCAAGATCTGACATATCCTGGTAATGGACTGTGGATTCAGGACATAGATCGGAAATGGAAGTCGATGTTTTCTTGCGGTCGAGACAACGAGAAAAGCAAAATCTGACGAAACTGGCGCTACATTCCGTAAATCCCATCGCTAACAGGTCTGGTATCAAGCTGGGCGAGAGGCCTGAGGCCTCAAACTTCACAACCTCCAGATTTTTTTCAACGGCCTTGGAAACAGTGTCCGAAATTAAAAAACGTCCGAACAGTGAGCGGTCAGTGGAACGTGTAACTCTCGCAAAGGATGTGATTAGCATGCCGTCTGAACTGTTCGTTAGAACTCGAATGGCGATAACTTCATCTCTTGAACGAAGAAGCTCGCATTTGTAATAATTCGGTTGAGCGACTAAAGGTTCTAACTTTTGTCTGAATCTACCTCTCGTCTCCCGATGCTCGAGAAACGAGTCAAAACGGGAAGGGGTCAGGTCATTGGAAGTCAGGCGATGCCAGCGAAGATTAAAGCCCGCAATACGATCAGGTGCATAAGACTGTCTTGCGGATAACTCGTGAAGTCTTATGATCAAGTCCACGGGTTCTAACACCGTGAGTCCCGTCAGATCGGCTATTTTCTCCGACATTTTCAAGAGGGTACGGTCTCTGGTAACAAAAGTGTCTGCGTTGGAAGCCGCAGCCTTCGCCAAATGTCTAACATCGGACTCCTGGCTTGGCCTGTGGGTGGGGAGGACATCCTTTAAGCCGTCTTCAATGTAGTCGGTCATTCGCCGGTCCGGTTCAACCGTAGGTAAGTTTCGTGCAATTTTTCTGGACTTTGTACGCAGCTCGTGATCTTCTTGCCGATCAATTTCATTGAAGAGTTCATCAGTTATCCAAAGTTTCAGCGAATCTATCAAGAAATCGGAGAGAAGAGCTTTAGATGGCTTTGTTTTATCATTGTCCGGTTCATGAAAGTCGAAAAAGATCTGGGCATCGATGACAATATCAAGTGTCTCGTCTGATGTCTTTGCCTGGAAAAGGCTTAATTGGTCGGCGGGCGCCAATGTGAGACACCAAAGCGTAAGCAGATGCCCCTCCTTAGATCGCCCGTGCCTTTCATCCAACGCCACGAATCCGAGTTTTGGCCAGATTTCATTGGCTGGAAAGTCACGACGGCAATGGAGCTTTATGACCTTCTGGGTAGTTGCAGATCCCTTCAAGGAGTCCAAAAGCCGTCGTGCTATACCATGACCTCGGTACCGTTGCATAACGCAAAGTTGGCAAATACGAAAATAGTCACGATTTATTCCGTAGAGAATATACCCAACGAGTTGGTCGTCGATTTTGGCCCCCATCACCCCCTTCTTTTTAAGGTAGTCACACAAGGCTACTTTGGGGAGGAAACCAAGCGTTTGGCTGTGTAGTTTCATTAACTCATCCACCGCATCCAAATCCGCGGGCGTTAACTTGGAGATGGTTAAATTAACAACATCCACCATTTGTCTCCGATAGGATCAAGACTGCTGCCAATTGGGGTGGCTCAAAGATCTCGCAAGACCGACGGGGCCTGTACCCTGATAGGTTCGTGCGAACATTAGCTTGTTAGCTCGTAAATAACCGTGTCTAAGGGGATCATCTCTTTGCTCTCGAAAGTCGAGAATTCACGTGCTCTACGAGAGCATCCCGGATACCTTGCTGTTGATGTGAAAAACCAAAATATCTTGCAACCATATCGTCGATGGCCAAGTGATCTTCTGTAAAAACTTCCTCCCTAACAGCCAGTGGTTCCCGGGTTCTGCTGCTCTCGAATACTTGCTTCGCATCGTTTGCGAAATCGAAGCTAAAATCAACGGGCAGTGCCTTCATATCAGTGGCTTCAGCTTTCAGAAGGCCTCCTCCGAGATTTTTTCTACCCGTAATCTCTCGGAAGAGCCATACGAACGACGAATTGAGGTAGGCCCAGAGGCAATAGTGGAAATCTGATTCCCAAAGGGCATTGGGTAGGTATGTCTCCACATGGCTGTAGGAAAGTGCTCGGCATAGATTGAAAATACAGTAATGGCGATCCCCTATACCTCTCGGAAGGATAAGTGCGGGGATCTTTTTTCTTCTCGTGGCGCTTACGTTCCTTTGTCCGATACTTCGGTTGGCCGCTTCTACGACAAACTGTACATCCTTGTCGATTATGGGTAATCCGTAGCCAGGCAAATTGAGATCTCGCCTCGAAGGATTTATCCCTTGCCCAAAATTAACCGCCTTTCCTGTGCCTGAATCTTGCATCATACGAGACAAGATTTCAGTATAAAACTGAGGCATCAAGAAAATGTGTCCCCACTTCATATATTCTGTTTAGGCTTATGGATTCTTGTTGATGTAACATTCATGTCACTGTCGACCACGACATGCTCGATGTTCTGCGATCCGGTCTTCGTAAAGGTTGTAATTACAGCGTTGATGTTCTGGCTATTGGTGTCAGAAAAGAACTTCGCGGACGTGTCGATAATCTTTTGGAATGTTAACTTTCCGACGGAGAAATTCTGGAACTTCAGTCCGTAGTCGGTGTTGAGCCAAGCGTTTTGGGTTATTAAACAGCCTACGCCCGATCCATTTAGGAACTTAGGTGATCGCGCGTAGAAGTAGATTAGCAGGTCACTACCCCGAGGCAGGGATTTGTCCCAGTCTTGCAATACCTGATATCCGTACGAATCCTTTAGCTCGGGCGACAACAGGTTATTACGAGATTCAACATATGGCGGATTTCCAATCACTACATCAAAACCAGTGACGGCGTTGAACATATATCCGGCATCGAACCAATCTGCCGTTGCGTTCTGGTCATATGGATCCCATCGGGCGATACTTTGGGCGGCATCGGTGGGAAGCCCGAGATTTTCCAGTTCAGTCGCTAGTTCTCGTCGTAACATCCTGTCAGTGCCCTTGCATTCGAGCTTTTCTAGACGCGTTTTGGTGTGAAAGTGGTGTTCGCGGTTTTGGTTTAATTCGCGCTCTAATTCTTGCGCTCTCCTGCTCTTTAGTAGTGGGTCTCCCTTGAGACCGATAAGCGTGTTCGCCGCGACAAAACGTGTCTCGAGGTTTGGCAGGGGCTTGAAGCCGAAGTTTTCGGCATTCTTGTCTGGTTCCTGCTCGATCGCGAGAGAGATAAAGAACCGCAGTTTTGCGATTTGACAAGCTACCGGCTGGACATCCACGCCGAAGATACTGTTCTGGATCAAGTAGAGTTTCCGACCAAAGTCGCTTGAGTACAACTGGAAATTTTCGCTGATCTCCAGCAATTGTCTATTTCGCACCTGCTTTTCCTTGCTATCAAACGCCGACTTTGCCTTTTCGAGAGCCCTTTCCTTTTGTAATGCTTCCCATCGCTCATTGTTGGGATCAAGCCGCTTCAATGCCAGAGTTAGCTTATGCAATATGCCCATTGGAAACGCGCCTGAACCAACCGCAGGATCAAGCACCTTGAGATCGGCAATTGCGCGAACGATGCTCTCCTTTTCGGCTTTGTCAAACAAGGCATCGACGTCATTAAATTCATCTGCGAAGTCCAGCAACCAGCGCAAACTGGTATCCCAATCAGCGGCGTTTCCGTTTTTGGGTAAACACTTCTGTTTCAACGTCGCCACCAGTGCCTCGTCCACCATATAGTCCACGACCGCACGGGGCGTGTAGTAGGAGCCGGTCTGTTTACGCGCTGTGCTCCTGGTTTCTGGGTTGTAAGCAGCCAGAAGGTTCTCGAAAACCTTGCCCAGCAGTTCAGGATCCAATGCGACTTCTTGCTCGACAGGCGTGTTCTCCTCGACTGTGAATTTGTAGTGGTTGAGCAATGGGAATAGCCCATATTCCTCATCGAAGAACAGTGCGTCGGGGACGTCCAATTCCCGCCAGGCTTCACGACGGGCTTGTGCGGCGCTGGGCCCCTCGTCCGGGTCCGGGTCGCTGAACATGTCGATGCGTTTACCCCCGGCGCTTCTCGATTCTTCGTCATCGAGGCAGTCAAACAGGCCGCCGTTGATGAACGGTGTCTGCTTCATCAGTTCCTCAAAGCGCTCGACATCGTCAATGAGCGATCTGTAGCGGTAACGCGAAAAGACCCTGTGGTTGGGTTCCTGCCGGGTGCTGAATCCGCGCGATCCCATCTCGGTGTTTAGCGTTGCGAAAAAGAGATTCTGCAAGACAGCGCGGTAGTAGTCGGAGCCGCCGAAATTGCTCAGCAACTTCTCCATCTCGGCTTGTACGAACCACTCTTCCCGAACCAATCCCTTTTCCTTAATGAACCAGACGAAAAGGATACGCGTTATCAAACGGATTACCTGTTGCTCCGCAGGCACGGTCGAGGGGAATTTGGCACTCTCAACCGCCCACTCAAACCAATCGAATAGTTCGCGGTAGAACTGCCGGTTGAGTTCCTCCGTGTCCAGTTTGTCCAACCACGCGGCCAGGAGGCCGTCGAAATTGTGTGGCTTGTTATTGAGATCCATCCATTTAGCGCACTCGGCCAGCGACAACTCCGCCAATATGTCCAAATGAGCACGATGGGGACCCTTCGGGTCAACCTCGCGTATCAGCGACACTGTACCTAGCACGTCCCGCCCCGGGTCGCGCTTGTGCGGACGGCGGTGAACAAAGGCGAGCGTCAGCAGGTCGGAGGAAGTGCGAAAGAGAACGACGGAGGGTTGGCTCAGACGCTTGTTGATCTCGCGAGTGAACTGTGCATACTGGCCGCGCGGGTACTGCTTGCCGTTCAATTCGACTGCGAAGAAAATAAAGCTCTGCTCGTGTCCCTTATCGAAGGAAGCGGCATCAAGATTGAACGTGGGCTGACTGCTGGCGGCGATTTCGTCGCTTGTCACCTGGAAAACGAGCCGCACGGACCGAACCAGCTCGAGGAATGCCTGCTCCGTCCTGGTACTTTCCTTCGGGGTGGGAAACTGCGCGATAAAGTCGTCAACATCGCCCGTCTGACCGGGCAACGTCCGCTCGCCGCGGTAGCCAAGGACCGCCAGCAGGTCCTGCACTGCCGCCTTAAAGTCATTGCTTGGAATCCCAACCAAGGCGGCTTGGATGTCCTCTCTCATGCCTGCTCCATTTTCTCGCTGTCGTCGAGCATCTCCAATAGGTCGCCGCGCCTGAAGGTCGCCGACAACTGCTGGAGTGAAACAGCCCGGTCGCCATAGCAAGCCTTTAAAGCATTTTTCAGTGCCTGGACGGCATCCGCATAGTATTGATCTCGCTCGCCTTTAAGCACCTGTAGGAGTCCCTGAACGTTTCGATGGGAAACCAGGTCAAGGGTGAGCCCCTCATCTTTTAACAGCTTGCGGCCGATCAACATGGCGATGTAGTGGGACGAATAGGGCAGAAAGTCCGGTGGCGTTGCCGTTGTCGGGCGTTTTCTTTCGTTCTCCACAGCTCTGAAAATCAAAACCGCAAGCAGTGCCTGCGCTGCATTGAGCGGCTTAAAAATATCCTCGTACAGTTTGCCAAAATGCTCTTTTCGGCGGAATCTGGCCTGGTGCGGCCTTTCTCGCCAGATTGCCAGCACGGCTTCTGCTACAGTCGAACTGGTAATGACCACTGACTCACCCCCGCCCTCCTCTCGCTGGCGTTTATACGTATAGCCCAGACCAGACAGGCCCAACTCCAACCGCTTCTGCATCTCATCGTTGGATCGCAAATCCCTGAGGTCCACTGGATTCTGACTGTTAGTGGCGCAGGTGATATCTTGGACAAACTCTTTATGTGTATCCGCCAACTGGTAAATGCGGATTAACAGATAAGCTGATTCGCCGAATAGGTTGGGCAAACTGCCATTTAGCGTTTCTTGAATCGTCTTGCAGGTCTGCCCCCCGTTGATCACCTGCATATTCTTGAGTTGCACCTGATAGTCTGATTGCTGAAAGGCGTTGTAATCAAACCGGTCACAGACTGCGGTAATGCCATTGTTGTAGAAATAGAATTTGTCAGATTTGTCCGGAGCGCAAAGTGTCTGGTGAATTGCAGTGTTGACGCGATTGGTGTGCAGCCCAAGGTAGCGGCGGATATTGCGCTCGAGCAAGCTGTCTCCGTGCTCGTTAAACAGTCGTTGGATCTCCTGAACGGAAACGCGCCCAACCAAAACGCGCATATAGTTCATATCTTCTACAATAGCTTGCCCACTCAGAGTCAGGGTGGTATCCACCTGTTTGCTGCGCTGCAAGATGCTGACGATGGAATCGTGATTGAAGTGGAGGAACTTTACCTTGTCGCCGTAATCCTCTTCTGCGCCAGTTATCCAATGATCTGCTTGCGATGTCCACCGCTCTCCATTATTGCAAAGGATTACCCGAACATTGGGGATATACGCATCACGGATCAAAGAGCGAATCTCCTCAATTTTAGGGGCTATTTTTCTGTTTAGCGTTACGCTCCTATTGGGATCAAACAGCACGCTAACGGTACCTATAGCTTTTTGCACATCGTTTTTTGGGAAGTTTGCTTTGCCGCCTAGATCCTTGACTTTGTACTTGCCTTGGAAGATCGTGACCAGAAAATCACCGTCTTCAACCTCGCCAACGTGAAGCCCATCAACGCCGGCATCGTTCCCACCCTCGGTAAGCAATTCGGTACTGTCTGGAAGCGTTATTTCAAGGCACGTTGACATGCACAGGAGTACAAATGCCGCCGACTTCTTTTTGTTGATGTCGTTCCCTTCCGGCAGCCATTCGGGGTGATCTTCAACGATACCCGCTATCCTCTGATCGACAATACTGGCATTGATATTCAATTATTTTTCTCCTTGCCAATGGCATCCGTCCCCTCTGTAGGGTCGCCCCGAACGGAGATTCCGGTTGGACAATACAAGATGCCCCTATGGACCCAATTTGACTACCTATCGGAACCGATTCCCGAGATTGATTCGCTGGACGATCTTCATCGCCAATTCCCTGAAGTCCTGGCGCGCGTCGTTTGCAGCGGCGGCATGGCCGCCGATTGCTCCATCAGCCGTCGTCAGATGAAAAATGGGTTTACGTGCTTCCTGAGCCATTGGGACAAGACTCCGGCACTGTTTGACGGTGGCAAGAGCGTGTTCCGTATCTTGCGCCGGCGTGGACGGATACGGTCCTTCGTTGTCGCCACAAAGGTTGCGAGCGTACTCTGCCGGCATTCTATTGAACCACTTGTCATACGCTTTTAGGGGACGGCTCAGGCGTAGACCGGGTTGCTGCACGACGTACCCTACGGGTCGCATCTCGCCGCACGGCAGCTGAAATTCCGGCTGTATCCAGTTGTCCTTTCGCCGCTTCCAGTCTTCCCGCCACCGATTCAGCGTTGCGCCGAGGATTCGCAGGCCCTGAAGGGAAGACAGGTCGGTGCCCAGCGGAACGACGATGTGATCCGTTGCAATCAACGCCGAACGATTGATCGCACCGAGATTCGGGCCGACGTCGGCCAGAATGACCGATGCGTTCATTTGCGTCGCACCTGACTGCATGACGGTTGAGAAGGCAGTCAAAATCCTGAAGGAACGGTACAGCTCATTGGCGTTGGAGCCCAGAGCCCTGGGCCACTCTGCCGACAGCGTGTCTTCAAATCCCGCCAGGGCCAAATCTCCCGGTATCAGGCGAAGCTCTGGCGTAATTTTCTCGAGCACGGGTTCTGTGACGTCGCCGAACTTTGTAAGTGGCCGGACGCACTGCTGGATTGTGCGGGCGGATGCGTTGTCGCCTTCGTGGCACAACTCTTCCAGTTTTTCTTCATTCAGAAATGCGGCAGTGAGATTCGCCTGGGGGTCTAGGTCGCAGGCCAACACCCGACAACCGACGTCGGACAGCATCCACGCGAGATGATAGACCAGGGACGTCGTGCCAACGCCGCCTTTATTGTTGAAAAGGTCAAAACGGGAACGGTAATGTCCTGTCGTCTTTGCAAGAAGGTATCGTGACCTGAACATTGTTCATATCAACGATGAATTCCATTTCAGGATGCCCGGCCTGCTGAAGCAGCCGATTGGCCAATGGAATGCCTATGCCGTAACGTTGCACAAATCCCAGGTTTCTCATCGCCTCCGCGAGATTGGGATTTCGGTAAGACGTTGCGCCGGGTCGACCGAAGTTATCTATCGTTACCGAGCCGAACACTCCCCGCGGACTCAGTATTTATATGCGGTCGTCGTACCAGTGCCGGAAACTCGTCGATAAAGCTGTCCACCCCGCCATCAAGTACCAAAGTCCGGTCACTCCGATAGCCGAGGACTGCGAGCAGGTCCTTCGCTGCCTCAATCAGGTCGTTGTTTGATCTCCCTGCTAAAGCGGCTTTGATTTTTCCTCGGATGTCGGACATGCTCACGCTTCTGAAACAATCAGCCAGGTGATTAACTCAATATCAGAGTTACTCGGTTTTGCGGATTGAGTAGGGAGTCTGAAGTCGCGTTGACCGCGAATACTCAGTTGTTGTATCTGCGTGGCTTTGTCCGCCCTGCTGATGTGGTTTATTACTGTTTTCAGCAGATTGTCGTAGTGTGTCATGTCGCTGCCATTATTGGTTTCGCGGTCAAACTGATCACATAATCCAAGAATAGGCGCCGCCCTTTCGACGGCCACCGACTCGAACAACTCGAGTACCTGTCGCGTGTTTGCACATCCGTACCGAATTTCCCCGTTGTTTCGCACGAACACCAAATAATAAGGAAATATCGGGCTCGCAACTTTCTCCCTTTTGTCCTGGGCCGCCCGTCGCCGCCTGAGAAAGAAAATCACTCCCTCCCCTAAGGCGGCTTCGCTTTGCTCAGCCGCAACCAAAAAGGTGGTAGTCAAGAGCAGTTTGTTTTGTGGTATGAAAAACGGCGTTCGTCCTTTATGATGGTGGTCCCAACCGCCATCAACCCAAGGAGGAACGCCGTGAACGACTTCGTGGACCAATATAATGAAAAAATCAGTGGCGTGGTATCGTGTTTTGATCGGGTTTTGTTCAAGGGGTACCTGCCGCTGGGATTTGGCAATGCGATGGAGCGTTTCATGGGTAATCAGGGTTTTTTGTTGAAGGACTTCAAGCGTTTTGTGACGTCGCATTCCAAAACGATCAAAGCCCACGCGGAGGCGGTGGCGAGCAGGCACAAGCGCCCGTTCCTCTATCTCGACCGCAACACCGTCAGGAAAGAGGAGGAAGCGCGACGCATCGCCCAACGAGATGGGATCACCCGCGGCCTGGTCTGTGTGTTCCGCGCCGTGGAAGGCTGTCAGAGTTTCAAGCTGGTTCCAGGGGAAGGAAGGCCTCGCCTGCTCAACGCCCGGCGGAAGTGCCTGTGCTACTACTTCTACTATATCGACCGTGAGTTCGGGTTGCTGCATATCCGCATCCAGTCCTGGTTCCCCCTGGTGGTGCAGGTCTGTCTCAATGGCCACGAATACCTGGCGCGCAAGCTCGATAAAAACGGCATTGCCTATGAAAAAGCAGACAACGCGTTTCTATGGATCGACGACGTGGCCCGGGCGCAACGCTTTGCCGATCGTTTTGTCGAGAAGAATTGGCCGCGCATTCTCTCCGGGCTTGCCCGCAGGGTCAACCCCCTGCTCAAAGACCTGCTTTCGGGAATGGACTATTACTGGGTCGTTGACCAGGCTGAGTTCGCCACCGACGTGATGTTCACAAGCCCCCACGCCCTGAAGGTGCTGTATGAAAATCTGCTCAGACATACGGTGCTGTGCTTCTCCCCCCAGGACATCCTGACCTTCCTGGGACGCAAACTCCACGGCAACTTTCAGGGCGAAGTCCTCACGGACTTCAAAAACAAACGCCAACCCGGCGCACGGGTCAAACACCGGATGTGTGAGAACTGGATAAAAATGTACGACAAACACGGGCGCGTACTACGCATAGAGACAGTGATCAACCATCCAAGGCAGTTCAAGGTCCGCCGCTGGGGCATACGCCAAGGACAACGCGTGATGGGCTGGTATCCCATGGCCAAAGGCGTGGCCAACCTCTACCGCTATCGGGAAATCTCATTGAAGGCCAACCAACACTACCTTCATGCGCTGGCAGCAGCACCAGACACCGCGAAGAGCCGTCACAGCCTCACCACACTTGCCCGACCACGCAGGCACAGGGGGCGTACCTATCGGGGCTTCAATCCCGCCGACACCCGCGACCTCGACCTCTTCACCGCCGTCCTGAAAGGCGAACACGCCCTGATGGGCTTCCGCAATCGGGACATCCGAAAACACCTCTTCAAACAACCCAGAACCCTCGACCAGCGCCGACGGCAGGCCAACGCCGTCAGCCGACTTCTCAAACGCCTACACGTCCGAGGCCTGATCGCCAAAATCCCACGGTCCAGAAGATGGCGCGTCACACAGGCCGGACACGTCACACTCGCGACTTCACTGACACTATACCACAAGCACACAAACCCTATCCAAGCAGCATGAACAAACTTCTACGCATCTTGCGTTGAAGTCTTACTGTAAGACTCTAAGGGACTATCTTCGCCGTGGGTTACTGCATACGCACCGTTCGGCGTTGCTTCCAGCTCCTCCCGATTTCTTTCCAGATAAAGTAATAACTGGGCAAAGAAATAGTCCAGCGTGAAATCACTGATTACGACGCCATCCGTAACTTCGTCCAGGTCGATGACTTCCTCGCGTAGTTGCTGAAGCTGTCTATCGCGGAAATTCAGTTCTCTCTGGACCCCGTCAAATGTGTCTTCGTCCAGAGGATCATCGGTCCCGCTTGCGGCCGCGTCGGCAAGTGCCATACGCGCCTGAACGCGGCTTTGCAAACGCAGATAGACTTCCATATCGTCGGTAGGCCAATAATTGATCATCTTTACCGCATTGCTGCGGCTACCAATTCTGTCAATGCGCCCGAAACGCTGGATGATTCGTATGGGATTCCAGTGGATGTCGTAGTTCAAAACGGTATCGCAGTCCTGCAGGTTTTGACCCTCCGAGATGCAGTCGGTCGCAATTAGCAAGTCAATTTCGCCGTTGACGTCACCAGCGCGCCTACGCGCACGAGGCGCGAAGTTGTTTAGAATGGCGTTGAAGTTGTTGTCGCCAAACTCTGTACGCGTCATATCGCCGGCGACAAGGGCCATATTCAAACCCAATTCTTCAGCCAAGCTTTGTAGGTTATCGTAAAGGTAAACAGCCGTATCTTTAAACGTGGTGAATATAAGGATTTTGCGATTATGCCTGCCATCCTTGTCTTTCGTTGGTCTATTCACCCTGCTTCGAACATGCTCCTTGATTTTTCTCAGCTTTCCGTCCCGATCCGGTGAGATCCCCCGGACTCTCTGCCATGCCGAAGCAAGCGTTTCCCTATCCTTCAGTAGATCATTCCTCCAGCGTGGCAAGTCGAGTTCACCGAGGCGATAGGGACTGCGTGCTCGATTGACCAGGAATTCCTCATCGTCATCGTCCGGAAGGATATCGGCTTGAGATGACACCGTAGCCCGGGTTTCCAGGAAACTGTCGATTTTTGCGACCAAGTCGTCAATCTTAGCAACGGTCCGACCCAGCGTTTCGGAGAGTGAATGGGCGGAGCTTTCTAAGCGCTTTAGAAAGTTCGTCCGAATCATGCCAATCAGAAAGCGCTCACGGTCCGCCTGGTTGAAACTCAATGTTCGTTTTTCATCCGCCAGTCTTTGTTTTGCCTCTTCACTCGTGACGTATCTGGAAGGCCTGTATACAGAAAGGGCGAATGCATCTATTTGTTCCGCTAGACTCTGATACGAAAGTCGACCAGTCAGGTCGGTCTGAGGATGGTGGTTCTTGGGTTTCAACTGTTTGGGAAACTCACCGATGCGATCCATTTCGTCGGCGTAGAATGTCTCGATCTGGCGTCGCGACCGGGCAATCGAAATTCCGCCTAACAATCCGAAGAAATCTGCGCCCAGCTGTACCAATAGCTTCGATTTGTCTTTTTTACCAGTCTGTGCAGTGGTGTTCTCCCATGACTTAAATTCCCTTTGAGCCTGTCTAAGCAACTCGCCGATATTGCCAATTCCCAGACTCTCGCGGAACACATCCTCGCGTCCTTCGGTCATCAGGTAAATCTGATTGCGAAGATCAATTAGCGACGTGTTAACGGGCGTTGCCGAGAGCATCAGCACCTTTGTCTGCGTACCCTCCTTTATCACTTCTTCAAGCAGACGAGAATACCGGCTGTGTCGGATAGTACCCTCTTCATCCCTTTTCGGTTTTGAATCATTCCTGAAATTATGAGACTCGTCTATGACCACCATATCAAAATTACGCCAGTTAAAGTTCGCAAGATCGATGTCACCCGATTTTCCTCTGCTGCGGGATAGATCTGTGTGCGACAGCAATGTGTACCCGAAACGGTCTTTTTCGAATGGATTGTCCGTATGGGAGTAGTAGACCGGATAAAGTGACCAGTTTTCCCTTAGTTTCTTGGGGCACAATACCAGAACCCGTTCATTTTTCAACTCGAAATATTTGATAACAGCGAGCGCAGTGTATGTCTTCCCTAACCCCACGCTATCTGCCAGGATGCAGCCGTTGTGTTTCTGAAGGCGCGTAATGACGCTCTTAGCGCCATCCCGCTGGAAATTGTACAGCTGTTTCCAGATTAACGTATCCTCCAGTTGTGTTTCCTCTATATTCCGGTCCCCGGCTTTTCTTGCTTCGATTTCCTCCAAGAACAGCTGGTAGAGCGTCTTGTAATAGATCAGTTCCGGGGAATGGTCCTTGCCGATCCGGTTTAATGCGTCAATGACCTCCCTTTTTACATTTCGGGTGAGTTCCTTGTTTGTCCAGAGTTCGTCAAACCACGTGCGCAATTCGGCACGAATTACCGAATCGGAGGCTGCGAGGTTGATTTCGACGTTTGCCCCCCCGTCGCAGCCAAGCCCTCTCCTGGTAAAGTTGGAACTCCCGACCACCGCCGAACCTCTACCTGAGTTCTCGAACAGATGCATTTTGCCGTGAAGAAAGTTGGACTTGCCGATGGAGCGAATACTCACGCGCCTTCTCCGCGCCCACTCCTCGCACCTCCGGGCCAGGTGTTTCTGCTGCAAAACGTGATGGGGCGACAGTCCATCTTCCGTCAGATCGTAAGATTTCGGCTCTTTATCTCCTGGGTCCAATTCGCCCACGGATGCCGGATCGCCGAACAGAAAGCGGACATCCTTTACGCCCCGCAGTTCGGATTCCAGAGCCTCGTACCCGTAAATCGTGAAATACGCTGAAACGAGGCGGTACACGTCGGCATCCGGCAAGTGCGCCCGCAGAAAGTCGGCCACGCTATGGCGCCGATTGTCCAGGATATGCTCGTACGCGGAGAATTCCGCTTTTTTCGTATCGGTCATCTACGCTCCAAAAAATCTGTAATCGCGGGTTTCACGCGACGTATATTAGAATCTTACAGTAAGACTTCCACGCAAAATGCGTGCATGTTTATTGGTGCAGTTTGCTCCCGTTCACGCGTTGTAATCCCCCCACCGCATCAGCCGTCGCCTGCCCTTCGACAGGCTCAGGGAACAGGCTCGGCTTCTGCCTGCCTGTGCTGCGGACGCAGGCAGGCGACTCCCCCTCAAGGGGGGAGTGATTGCAATGTCAAACGGGCTCAGGCGTTCACTTCAGTCAATCAGGTTGCGGCTGAACAAAACGAAGCCGCGATACGGCACTCAGCGATTTCGAACCCCGTCTTTATTCGAAAGGACGTCCCGATGAAGAAACGACCGTTCACGAGTTCGAAAGGCAACACCCCCAAATTCCCGTATTCTCAGGCCATCATATACGGCGACCTGATATTCATCTCCGCGCAGCCGCCGGTGGATCCGGAAACGGGAGACGTGGATTCCGGCGACGTAAAGGCCCAGACACGTCGTATCCTCACCAACGTAGCCGGCATTCTCGAGGACGCGGGCACGTCGCTGGACAACGTGCTCAAGGTCACCGTCTTTCTGAAAGACCGGTCGCTGTTTTCCGATTTCAACGACGCCTATGCCGGTTTCTTCCCGGAAAACCCGCCGGCGCGTTCACCGGTTTTCACCGACACCGGCGACTACCTGGTGACCATGGATTTTATCGCAGGTATGGCTTGAGACCGGCGGCGTGACGACCCGTCATCGGATCATGCGTCATCGTCCGATCTGTCCCGCCGTTTGAGCGCAAGGCGTGCGCCCAGACGCAGCGTCTCGAGCATATTGGCCTCGTCCGCGACGCCCTGCCCCGCAATATCGAACGCCGTGCCGTGGTCCACGGACACCCGGACGACGGGCAGACCCAGCGTGACGTTGACCGCGTCGTGAAAGGCCACCAGCTTGACCGGCGCGTGGCCCTGGTCGTGGTACATGGCCACCACGCCATCGAAACCGCCGTTGTACGCCTTCAGAAAAACCGTATCCGCGGGAAGCGGTCCCGCAACCCGCATCCCCCCGGCCTTCGCCTTCCGAATGGCCGGCCGGATCCGTTCCACGTCTTCATCGCCCAGGATTCCCGCCTCTCCTGCGTGCGGATTCAGGCCGCACACGGCGACGCGGGGATCCGGCATGCCCATGTCTTCCAGGGCGCCGTGCAGCAGTCTGATCGTGTCGAAGACGCGCGTTTTAGTCACCTGCTCCGGCACCCTGCCCAGCGCCATGTGACCCGTGACGTGGGCCACGTTCAGGCGCTCCGACGCCAGCATCAATCGGACGTCCCGAACGCCGAGGCGATCCGCCAGCAGTTCCGTATGACCCGCGTACCTGAACCCGGCCCGGTTCATCGCCTCCTTGTTCAGCGGCGCCGTTGCGATCCCGTCGACCCGCCCCGCCACGGCCAGGTCCGCCGCTCCAACCACCCATTCCACCGCCGCCCGGCCCGCCTCCGGACAGACCCGCCCCGTCTCAACCCGCGCGTGATCCAGGTCCACTGGCGCCCACAGATCGATCTCTCCGAAGCGGTATCGGCCTCGTTCGGGCGCGTCGACCGTCCGGAAATCGAGCGGGCGGGTCGAATGCGACAGGTTTGCGGCGAGAACGTCCGCGTCGCCGACCACGAGCGGCCGGCAGAACGCATAGACCTCCGGGTGACTCAACGCCTTAACGATCACCTCCGGGCCGATGCCGCAAACGTCCCCCATCGTGATCCCCAGCAATGGACGCGGTGTCATCGTATCACCCTTCGGTGTTCCCACCCGGTTTCGACCCGCCGAGTCGCCTATCCTTTTTCTGGACCCGAAGTCGCATAGACGTGCCGCGGACGGCCGCTGAAGGGTTCTCCGCCCAGGTACATCCGCGTGAATCCGCGCTGTACGGAAAACCCGAATTCCTTCGCCAACGCCGTACCGTCCGGATTGACGAGCGGCACGTCGAAGAAAACCGGTTCCCCGGCCAGCCGGTCCAGCGCCCAGCAGAACAGCGACCTGCCCGCCTGCTCGTGGGCCGCCACCAGGGGGCCGATCTGAAACGCGTTGCTGCCCGGTCTGACCATCACGTAGCCCTCGATCTCGCGCCCGATTCCGGGGAAAACGCCGCAAAGGCCCCCTGAATCCCGGTGCAGATGCCTGAGCAGATCCTCGCGGCAAACGCCGAAGCGGGGCGTATCGAAGGCAATCACGTCTGGCAGGTCCGCGCCGCGCATCGTGCGCACCGTCGCCCACCGGCACGCCCGTCCGACCCCTTCCCGCCGTTCCAGCGCGTACTCGTCCCGGAACCCGAGCGGCACGTACACGTTCCGTCCCATCGGCGTCGCGTCCAGTTTGATCGTGTCCACGCCGCTGGCCTGGAGGTGCGCAATCCCGTGCCGCAACATCGCGCTGCCGATTCCCTGACGCCGTCGCGCCGGCGGGACCAGCACCATCGCCACCCAGCCGCAGACCCCGCCGAACGTCACCGTCACGACCGTTCCGGCGGGCTCGCTCCCGATCTCGGCGACAAAACAACCGTCGGGAGAAAGCGCCAGAAAACGCCGCCAGTCCCCCTCAACCTGGTTCCAGCCGGCCAGCGTCTTGAACCGCATGCCGGTCGCGACGTCCGCCGGGGTCATCGTCCGGATGCGGAGGTCTTGCTCGATATTGGACACACGCCCTCCCACGGATTGCATCCGCCCGTGGCACCGACGGCAGTCGGAACGCAACGCGCGACCGACGGACGACTCACCCGTTGACACGGCAATCCATACACTCCATATTATCGCCACTTCAGGCCCTGCCCGCAACAGCCGGAGCGTCGAATCCCGGACCTGAACCGTCCACGGCGCCCACGTCCTCACAATCCCGCGGAGAAGCCCGGACCCCACTTTATCAGCCCGTTAAAAAATTCCATCCGGGCTGCGTCCGGCCCTTGTGACCGAAATACGGCGTTGCGCTCCCTCCCCGAATCCAGGGATTCGCGTCGGTCGCGCGCCTTGTCTTCGGCCACAATAGCTCGGCCTCGCCTGCAGAGCGACTTTTTCAACGGACTGTTATGGCACAGATTGTCAGCCGTCGATCCATCCTCATCGGTCTTGCGCTTACCATCGTCATCTGCCTCTTCGCGACTGACACCACCTACCGCCTGCGCGCCTCCCGCGTCTCCCTGGGGCACCTGCCCATGTCCCTCTGGCTACCGTTCCTGCTCCTCTTCCTGGGCAACAGGATTCTGCAAAACCTCCGTCCGAGCTGGTCCCTGAACGCCGGGGAACTCGGTCTCGTCCTCTGCATGGGATTCATCGGGGGCGCGTTCCCCACGAAGAATATCGCGGGCCGCCTGGTCGCGGTCCTTGCAACGCCATATTACAAGGCCACGCCCGAAAACCGTTGGGGAGAATACGTCACGGAACACCTGCGGCCCTGGTCGGTCCCGGGAAACCGGAGCGACGCCATCACCCACCTGTGGGAAGGGCTGCCCAGGGGCCAGCCCGTTCCATGGGAGGTGTGGGTGGCGCCTCTGTTCTGGTGGTTCACCCTGCTCTTCGCGCTCTTCTTCGCCTGCCTCTGCATCGCCGTGATCCTCCGCAAACAGTGGGTGGAACACGAACGGATCGTCTTTCCCCTGGCGCGGCTGCCGCTGATGATGATATCCGACCCCGGATCGGGCGCCATTCCGCTTTTCAACAACCGGCGGTTCTGGATCGGATTCGGAATCGGCATCTTCGTTCTCGCGTGGAACGTCCTCCCGCGATTCTCCCATCGCGTGCCCTACATCCCACTCGGCCCCACGTTTTCCAGCGCCCTCACCCTCGGCCACGACTTCCCTCCGCTGCAGATCAAATTCAACTTCGTCGTGGCCGCGTTCGGCTATCTCACGAACCTCGAAGTGCTGCTGTCCGTCTGGCTCTTCCATCTCCTTTCGCTCTTCGAGATCGGCCTGACCAACCGACTCGGCATCGCCGTGAGCAGCGAATACCACGGGGGCGTTCTCCTGCAGCAGGCCGGGGGTTTCACGGCCCTCGTGTTTCTGGGTCTATTCATCGCGCGAAAGCACGTCGCGGGCGTGTTCCGCAGCGCCTGGCGGCGGCAGCCGGGAATGGACGACCGGGACGAACTGCTGTCCTATCGCACTGCGGTCGTCGGCCTTCTCCTGTCCCTCGCCTACGCCGTGGCCTGGCTCCACGCGCTGGGCATTTCCATCCTGGCCGTAATCGTCCAGCTGGGCCTGCTTCTGGTCTTCTTCCTGGGCCTGTCGAAAATCGTGGCCGAAACCGGCCTGGTCTACATCGAAACGCCGCAGCGAACCCAGGCGCTGACCGCGGCCATCCTGGGCACACAGGTTCAGACGGCCGACCACGTGGGCCTCGCCCTGTCGGCCAACGTCGTGGAGAGCCACAGGCAATACATCCTGCCTTCGCTGGTACACGTCGCCCGAATCCAGCACAGCTTTCGCTGGCGCCGATCCCGCGTCACCGCGGCGCTCTGCGCGGCCTTCGTCGCCGGCTTCGTCGCTTCCGTCGCGTATACCCTCAATCTCTGCTACAGCGCCACCGGCGCCGCGAATATCCGCCACGTCTACGTATTCGGCGGCTACGGCCTTCGCATGTTCGATCGCGTGGTCACGTGGGCCGGCGCGCCGCCCACCTTTACGGGAACGGAACTCGCATTCATTGGGGCCGGCGTGCTGGGTACCCTGCTCCTCGGGATGCTCCGGCTGCGCTTTCCCTGGTGGCCGCTGCACCCCGTCGGCTTTACCGTCGGATATGCGTTCCCCGTGCGGGTAACCGCATTCACCGTCTTTCTCACGTGGGCCTTCAAGGCCCTTGTGCTCCGGTTCGGCGGCATTGCGCTCTACCGGAGTTTCCAGCCGTTCTTCGTGGGTCTGCTGATGGGCTACACCCTGGGCGTGGGCATCTCCACGTTCACCGATGCGGTCTGGTTCCCCGGAGACGGGAAAATGGTACACACATGGTGAAACGCACCCAACGTCTTCACGGGTTGCGCGGACGGGAACGCACCCCCTCATCTCCGAACATGAATGAAAGCAGGGCGAAGCGCTTGCCCGACGTCACCTCCGTGACCTCGTGCAGGTGCGAACAGGAAAATACCACGGCGCCGCCCGCGCCCGGTTTGTAGAGGTGGGGGCCGAATTCCGGAAACCGCAGGCGCCCGCCCGCGTACCGTTCGTTCAGGTTCAACGTGAGCGCGAACCGCCGGTGCGCGGTCGACGGGCTCAGGTTGTCGCGGTGCGCGTGAAAAAACCCACCGGACGCGGCGTCGTAGCAGGCAATCTTGAACCCCTCAAAACGCGTGGCACGGTACGCAAACGCCCGCTGCAACTCCGGAATCACCCTGCGGCCGATGGTGGACGAGAGCAATCTGACCAGCTTGTCGTCCTCTACGGTATGGTCCCTGCGGCTCTTCCGTCCGGCGTCGATCCGGTCTCCCCGCCCGGTACCCTGCGACTGCTCCACACCGGTTTCCACGTTGCCTCTGTTCTCCCACGTCCGCATCAGGAAATTGCAGATTTCGGGATCCAGCACATTGGGAACCAGCAGGACGGGGGCCTGTGCGTCAACCACCCTGGGTTCGGTCTCCGGCCGCCTTGAATCCAGCACGTTTCTCACCTTGCGCGCCGCGTTGCGCGGGTCATCCAGCACGACCGACGCAAGCACGCGCAGATTCGGATCCAGCACGAATACGACGGAAGATTCGGAATCCGAGATCCGATACGCGGATCGAACCACGCCTTTCGCATCCACGAAGACCGGATGGGGCCACTGCGAATCCGTCGCTTTTCCGGAAGCCACGACCGCGAAGAGGTCCACGTCCCATCCGTCCAGCGCGGTTGGAAAGCCCGCAAGGCGTTCATCCTCGCCAGGGGAAAAGATCAGGACGGCGGGGGCGCCGCCTGCCCTTGAATAGAACCGGGTCGGCTTGCCGTCAGGCGCCAGCGGAAGCACGAAGTCCGTGGCCCGCTCGCCTCGTTCCAGTCCCTGTGTCGGTGACTTCATGACTCAGCCTTCCATTGCAATGAGGCAGGCAACTGATGAAACCGGCGCGTTCGCCGGTGCGTCCAACCGGAACCGGGCGTCGAACGTCTGAAATCGAACAAAGAATGGATCCTAAGGCTCATAGAACTCCGCGGCGTCAAAAGATACCTTCCGGGACGGGACTGTCAAAACACAAAAGTCCGCTGTACGTACGAACCGCCCCGGCCGCGTCTCCATTGGGATGATTCGGAGTTCGACGCGCGGGGAACGGGGCCGGTCCCGGGAAACACAGGCGACCACGCATCCTCTTTATCGCCCGGCGGTATCCGCCGTCGGTTGGCGGCATCCAGACCTACGCGAAGGAACTCTATACCCGGCTTCGCCAACGGTGTCCGGTAACGCTCATCGCCCTCGGCCTGGACCCGCTCGTTCACCTGGCGTGGTTCATGCCCTACGCGTTTTGCGCTGCCGTGTTTCACATAATCCGTCGCCGTCCCGACGTGGTATTCTTTATGGACGGGGTTACGGCCGCCCTGGCGCCGTTTCTGCGCCCCTTTACGCCGGCGCGGTTTGCGGTGACGCTTCACGGCACGGAATTGACGTTCCGGCGTGCGGTTTTCAGCCACCTGATGCGGGCGGGCGCGCTGGCCTGCGACCGGACCGTAACCGTCAGCCGCGCCACGGGTACGCTTGCCGCCGGGATCGGCCTGCCGGCGGCCAGAACGCGCGTTATCTATCAGGGCATTCACGTCGCCATCCCGCCCGACGCCGAGCATCGACGGCTCAAAGACCGCTTTGAAAGGGCGCACGGACTGAGCCTGGAAGAACACCCCGTTGTCCTGAACTACGGGCGTCAGGTCCGGCGGAAGGGCGTGGTCGACTTCATCGAAAACGGCGTCTTCCTGATGAGGGAGGATATCCGTCTGATCATCAGCGGCAGCGGCCCCATGCAGGATGGGATACGGGTTGCCGTCAAATCCCGGAATCTCGGAAGCCGAATCTTCACGCCAGGCCGGTTGGACGATGCGACCCTGGCGATGCTTCGCCGGGAAGCGCAACTCTTCCTGATGCCCAACATCCATCTCAGGCACGACGCGGAAGGGTTCGGAATCGCCCCGCTCGAGTGCCTGTTCACCGGCCTGCCGGTCGTCTATTTCAACGTGGACGCCCTGGGCGAAAGCCTTCGCGACGGCGGCTACGGCGTCCCGCCGGGCGACTATTCCGGCTTTGTCGAGCGGATCCACAGGTACCTGGACCTCTCCCCCGAAGATAAGGAACGGGAGAGAGCACGCGTCAGCGCCTTCGTGCGGCGTGAATATTCCTGGGAGAAAACCACGGCGGAATATCTGGACGTGTTTACCGGTAAGTATTGACCACCAAAGAAAACTTAAACTCACAATGGATGGACCTGCCTGCCTGTCCAGCAGGCGAGGCAGGATCGGAAAGGTCCACAGATGAACCGGCCGAAAACCCTTATAAGAACCGCTTTTTTGGACTTGATGATCAAGCGGACAGCGAAGAGGAGTAGATGGTCGTATGGAGTTTGACATTTGGGGGATATTTCAGGCATCTCAGAACAGGGCCAACTTTCAGGCGTTGACAATCTGGATGTTGTTTGCGGGCCTGGGCGGCTTGCTCTCGGCAGGGCTTGGGCTTCTTTGCGGGCGTTCGCCCTGGCGGTGGTTCCTTTTGGGTTTCATTGGAGGCACTCTGGGCGGCTATCTTGGAGACGGATATTCGGCTGCGGAGTGGGGCGGCTTTCTCGGCGCCTTCGCGGGTCTCGTGATCGCCACGTTATGGGCAATGGACATACGGCGGCAAAAGCGTTGAGCCCTGCGAGGTTGTAAACTCAGGAATAAATCCCCATGCTCGAATGTGCAACAAAAACCATCGCAAAAAGGAGTAAATTTGCGGGCGAACCGGTTGCCTATATCGGTGTGGTTCCGGACTCAAACCTTGTGCAGATCTCCGTCGCAGTAGGGTAGTGCGCCGTCAGAGCCGCGGCAAAATCGAATCCTGGAGGAAGACTTGGTCAAGCACAAATCACTATCGAACGCTGCATATAAAGGCAATGCCGAAGCGGTCAAGATGCTCATCGACGCGGGCGCGGATGTAAATGCTAAGGACAGATACGAAAACACGCCGCTGCTCCGGGCGGCCTCAGCAGGCCAGGCTGAAGTTGTCAGACTGCTTATCGACGCGGGCGCGGATGTAAATGTCAAGGACAGACGCGGATACTTCACACCACTGCTCCGGGCGGCCTCAGGGGGCAATGCCGAAGCCGTCAGAATACTCATCGACGCAGGCGCGGATGTGAATTTTAAGCACAAGAATGCATTTTGGACGGCGTTGCACCTAGCGGCCGAAAGGGGCAATGCCGAAGCCGTAAGGCTGCTCATCGACGCGGGCGCGGATATCGATGCCAAAGACATTGTAGACAACACGCCGTTGCTCCGGGCGGCCGAAGGGGGCCATGCCGAAGTTGTCAGGCTGCTGATCTACGCGGGCGCAGATGTCAATGTAGAAGTTCCCCGCGAGAGTATCACGCAGTATGTCGATGCCGACGGGGTTGTCAAGGCTGAGTACAGGCACGTCCACGTAGACAACACGCCGCTGCTTGAGGCTGCACATAGTGGCGATGTCGAAACCGTGAGGCTGCTGATCGACGCAGGCGCGGATGTCAATGCTAAAGGCATCAGTCGCGACACGCCGTTGCTCCGGGCGGCCGGAGAGGGCCATGCCGAAGTTGTCAGGCTGCTGATCTACGCGGGCGCAGATGTCAATGCCAGGGGCATCGAAGACAACACGCCGCTGCAGGTGGCAATCGAAGAGGGCCATGGCGAAGTTGCCAGCATACTAAGGGCGGCGGGCAAGCTGGCCCCCTGAAGCACGGACTCAAGGGCGGAAACGCCCGCCGGAACCCCAAAGGTGTATCTAAATCCGGCTATTCGAGTGCGTTCCCGGCGTCTTCCCCGTGTTCGGACGACCGCGACAATCACGTCTCAGACCGCTTCCGGCGTTCTCAGACGGCTCCCGGACCCGGGTACCGGCGGCTTACACGGGGATTCGGCTTTCCTCCGGTGCGGTGTGCGAGCGGATAATAAGGAAGTGAAAGCGGAAGGCAGGAATGCCTGCCCCAGCTTCACATCAGATGCGTCAGGTTCTCGAAAAGCCTAAATGGCGGTGAAGTTGGTCGATTATTGTTTTCCAGTAAAATTCTACGCAATTTACGTCCGTGTCTAAGCTGCTCGCACTCGGTACGGCGGAAACGCGCAGAAGGCGAACCCTAACGGTATATCGCAGGACACATTTGGCGTAACTCGAAGCAAGGGAGGGAAAGTTGAGCAAGGACAAACTGAAATGGGCGGCGTTTGGGCTGGCGTTGGGCATCATCGGCGGCGGGGTCGGCGCGGCGGGCGCGAACAGGTGGTACCCGGGCGTAACCCGGTTTGAGACAATCCAAGCGCAAGAAATCCGAATCGTCAACGGTGGCAATCTGACTATTTCTGACGCGAACGGCAATGCTGTCGTCGTGCTTGGCTCGGATCGGGACGGCGGCGGTCTGGCAGTCCTCAACTCGGCGGGCAAAACCGCTGCCGTGGTTGCCGCAGGTCTGGAAGGCGGCAGGCTGATAGTCCAGAACGCGGCGGGCAATCAGGTTGCCCGACTTTACGCGGACGGCGGTGGCAGGCTGGAAATCTTAGACCGATTCCAGATGCTCGTTGCGATTACGAGAGAAGTGCTCGGCGCCGGGCAGATGGAAGTCTACTACACGGCAGCAGGCGGGAAAAGCGGGGAAAAAGCGGTCGCTATCTTGGGTCCGGTCGCGAACGGCGGCGGGATATCTTTCCGCGACCTGCAGGGGAATACGAGGGCTGCCGTTGGGACGGATGTGTTGGGTGGGTATATAATCATCCGCGATAAGGATGGCAAACCGGTATTTGAGCGTCCTTGAGTGTGAGTGACTTTCATGTGTATTCGGCAATTCCGGCAAATGTGCGCGAGTTGAACTGGTGCGGTCGTTTGAGAGATATTGCAGAGGTCCCGCGAGAACGCCGTGGCAGGATCGATTAATGAAAGCGGCAGACAGGAATGTCTGCCTGCCTGCGCAACGAACTGCGCTGCAGGCAGGCCCCACCTTCACACCGGATTCGCCAGCGCATTGACAAGCCACGGGTGTCACCTGTCTGCCTTTCAGGCAGGCGGCGGGCAAATTTCCTCGATTTATTCAACTTATAATTAATAATATTAAAGGATAAATATATAAAACAAACGTCGAACAACGCAAGGTTCGTTCTTGTTTGATAATGCTGCTTGCATACGGTATGGTGTTGTAGTCCCCCCACCGCATCAGCCGTCGCCGACCCTTCGACAAGCTCAGGGGACGGCTCGGCTTCTGCGACTCCCCCTCAAGGGGTGAGTGATTGGTACATAAAGCGGGCGCACGCGTTCTCTGTTGCCAATTTGTCTGCGGCTGAGCAAAGCGAAGCCGCGAAGGGTTTTAATCCTGAATATCCTGTTTATCCATGTAAGTTTGAGTCTATGAACAAAAGTCTGCTGACAAACCTCATATCGTTGGCGCTCATCGGCGCCGGCGCGATCAGCCCGGTATTCCGGGAGCAGATCCTGACCGTCGGCCTGTTCGCGACGTCGGGCGCGTTCACGAACTGGCTGGCCGTCCACATGCTCTTTGAAAAAGTACCCGGGCTTTACGGCTCCGGCGTGGTCCCCGCGCGCTTCGGAGAATTCAAAGCCGGGATTCGTAAGCTCATCATGGAGCAGTTCTTCACGCGCGAGAAGGTGGAAGAATTCCTCGCCATGGAATCCCCGCAAGACCGCGAGCCCTTCAACCCGGAACCCGTCGTCAACGCCGTTGACTACGACCGCATCTACGCGGGTTTCGTCGACGTCGTACTCGCCTCGCCATTCGGCGGCATGCTCGGAATCGTGGGCGGCGCCAGAGCGCTCGAACCGCTGCGCGACCCCTTCAAGACCAAGATGAAGGAGGAACTCCGCGATATGCTGCTCTCGCGCTCCTTCAACGACGCCATGGCAGCCGGGCTGCAAAGCGCTCACGCGGGGGAAGCCCTGGTGGCCAGGGCGGAGACTATTGTCACGCGCCGGCTGGAGGAACTCACACCCGAAATGGTCAAGCGGATCGTTCAGGATATGATCCGCGAACACCTTGGCTGGCTTGTGGTCTGGGGCGGCGTCTTCGGCGGTTTCCTCGGACTCGTCGCCAGTTTCGTCCGGTAATCCGATGCTTGTTTACGACGGCAACTGTGGCTTCTGCGCGCAATGGGTGGAACGCATTCGTGGCGCCGCCGGTGACCGTGCGGCGTTCGCGCCTTCACAGGAGGCCGGCGGCCGGTTTCCGCAGATCACTCCGGAGCAATTCGAAAACGCCGTCTGGTGGATCGGTCCGGACGGCGAAGTCTGCAGCGGCGCCGAGGCCGCATTGCGCGCGCTCGCGTTCACCGGGCCGGCAGGGAAACTGCTGTGGTGGGCTTACCGACGCCTGCCCATGTTTGCCGCGTGCGCGGAAGCGTGTTACCGTCTGGTCGCCCGCAATCGGAAAACGGTGTCAACGGTGACCCGATGGCTCTGGGGGCAGGACCTCCGCCGGCCCGCTTACCGCACGTCCGCCGACCTGTTCCTGCGCGCCCTGGCCGTGATCTACCTGATTGCTTTCCTGTCGTTCTGGGTGCAGGCGCACGGCCTCATCGGCGCCCAGGGCATCCTCCCGATCGACGAATCCGTTCGACTGGCCGCGGAAAAGGGCCACCCGCTCCGGTTCCCCACCCTGTTCTGGTTCGATCAGAGCGACGCCTTCATCCACGGCCTCTGCGGCGCGGGTACGCTGCTTGCAATCGTCGCCGCGCTCGTTCCCGCTTCCGCCCCGCTCTTCCTGCTGCTGTGGATCGGATACCTCTCTATCGTCACGGGCGGCGGCCCCTTTCTGTCCTTTCAATGGGACGTCCTCCTCCTGGAAGCCGGTCTGCTGGCCGCGTTTCTCGCGCCCTGGAAACTATCGGTGAGGCGCGGCGCCCATAAGCCCCCACGACTCGTCGCCTGGCTCTATCGCTGGCTGCTGTTCCGCTTCATGTTCGCCTCCGGCCTTGTAAAGCTCACCAGCGGCGACGCGACCTGGCGCGACCTCAGCGCACTCACGTACCACTACCAGACACAGCCCCTTCCCAATCCGCTGGCGTGGTACGCGCACCATCTGCCGGAAGGCATCCACGTCGTTTCCGTGGCCGCGATGTTCACCATCGAGCTGGCGGTTCCCTTCTTCATCTTCGCGCCGCGACGCCTCCGGATTGCGGCCTGCGCGTTGCTTGCCGGCCTGCAGGTCGTTATCGCGCTCACGGGAAACTACACCTTTTTCAATCTGCTCGCGGCGGCCCTCTGTCTCTGGCTGATCGACGACGTGTCGTGGCCGAAACGCATGAGAGCGCCGCGTACCGACTCCGATCCTGGACCCCCAAAACTGCAAAGATTGGCGGGCGTTCCGCTTGCCGTTCTGATCGTGACCCTGAGCCTCGTGTACCTCTACAGCTTCAGCCTGCGAATGAGATCCCGATGGCCTGAACCCCTGGTCGCGCTCAACAGGGCCGTGGCCCCGTTCAACATGGTGAACAACTACGGCCTCTTCCAGGTGATGACCACCCGAAGGCCGGAAATCGTCCTCGAAGGCAGCAGGGACGGCAAGACCTGGCTGCCCTACGAATTTCGCTACAAACCGGGCGCACCGGGCAGACGTCCCCCGGTTGCAGCGCCGCACCAGCCCCGTCTCGACTGGCAGATGTGGTTCGCCGCGCTTGGCCACTACCGTCAGAGTCCCTGGTTCGTCCACTTCTGTCGGCGGCTCCTCGAAGGATCGCCGCCGGTTACCGGCCTGCTTGCGCGGAACCCCTTTCCCGAGAGCCCCCCGCGATACCTGCGGGCGCAACTGTACGACTATCGCTTCACGACTCCGGACGAAAAACGCCGGACCGGCGACTGGTGGAAACGTACCTTTCAGAAAACCTACCTGGGAAAGATTCATCTGGAGTAGCCTGACGGCATCACAGAAGGGATCATCGGGCGCGGCGCCCAGATGCAATTGGATCACGAAGGCGCCGGATATCCGCCGGTTCCCGCGCCCGTGCGTGCCTGACATCCGGTCTCATGCTTCCAAAGCGTCCCTGACCACGGCCGCAATCTCTGGATAGCGACGCGGTGTTTCGAGGTTGCACAATACGACGTGGTCTTTGACGTATCTGCGAGCGATGTCGAACTCCGCCCGCACACGGTCGGGAGAACGAACGAGATACGGATCCGCATAGAGCCCGATGAACGGCACGAACGTGTTCCGCTTCGGGTCCTCGAGCCGCTTCATCTCGGCGGTCTCGAATTCCACGCGCTCAAGGCTCCAGTGCGGAGGATAGAACCAGGAAATCGTCTGCGTACAATAGTCCAGTCGCAGCCGGTTTCCGTAATATTCGTTGGGATAGAACGGCGGCCAGACGTGGTTGGTTACAATCGCATCCCGTTTGATCGCCTTCGCGTGTTCGTACAGCACCTCGGATACCTTTATCAGGCTGGTTTCCGACATTCGCGCGAGCAGTTCGGGTTCGTGCGCTCCGGGACGTTCCGCTTCCATCGATTTCCGGATGGCCGCGCATCGATCGCAGAAACACGCATAGTGGTTCCTGAAACCGAACCCGTCGAACGCAACGCCGTCCGCGAGTTCGAGCGCCCGGCTTACCCGCTCCTTCAGAAACGATCTCGACGCCTCGTGCTCGAAGCAGAGCGTCGGGCCGTCCTGAACGATGGAAAACCACCGGTGCGACAGGAGCTGGAAATTGGCCGGCGTGCCCTCGTGCCCCGTGCGGGCGATTTCATCCTCGGCGGACAGCAACCGTTGCAGACACTCCGGATGCGCGATTGCGAACGCGTCTGAAGGCCTGGCGTACACGATGGCGACGATCTTCACGCCCAATTCGGCGCCGCGTCGCACCATCGCCTCGGACGGATCCCGCACGATCAGGGTATCGAAGCCCAGCTCGCCCGCGAATTCCACGATCTCCCGCTGCTGCGCTTCGGTCTCCACCGGCAGATGCCAGTCCCACGCCGCCTTCATGACTTCACTCCTCGCCCTATCCCTGGTCGCGTCATCGTTGCATTTGTAGCGGCAACCCTGTTGGTTGCCCACGTCATGGCGCTGGCGCCGCGATCGACATCGCCGCGCCATATCGCTAACCGGTTCAAGCTGAATGCTGAGAGCTGACAGCTGTTTTCGCTACATTTGATCGGCCGCAGACCTGATGGCTTCCGCCAGCTTTCGAACCCGGGCCTGCGAATTGTCGGGATGCATCGGGATCAACACGGCACGGCTGAGTATGTCCAGCGAATCCCTGCACATTTCCATCGAGTAGGTCACGTTCAGCTTGCGGTTCGCCGGAAAGTTGTACGGATTCATATCGGGGTGATGCGCGCCCTGCTTTCTCATGACGGGATCCCACCGGGTATAGACGTGCCGCCCGGTGTCGATCGGCAGGAATCCTCGAGCGCGGCACTCGCGCAGGCCGTCCGCGAAAGCCCTCGCTGATTCCTCGCTCGGAAAGATGAATCCCAGGTTGCTGCCGCATTCGTGCGAGAGACTGTTGTTGACGATGGAGGTCAGTCCGGCCGCTTCCCCCGCCTTCAGCAACTGGCGTTTGTGAGCGACCATCTTTTCCAGCATCCCCTCGAGTCGTCGCAACTGGGCATTCAGAATGGCGCCCGAAACCTCCGGGGCCCTGAAATTCATGCCCGCGAACTGCTCATCTTCCTTCTTCTGGTCCGGATTCCAATAATACGAGCAGCAATCCGAGGCCACGGAGGCGCGACCGAAAACCGCTTTGTTGCCGGTGACAAACGCGCCGCCTTCGCCGCTGGAGATATTTTTATAGAAGTTGAAGCTGAATGCGCCCGCGTGTCCGATCGAACCCAGCATCCTGCCCTCGTAGGCGCCGCCTACCGCCTGGCAAGCGTCCTCCAGCACGAGCAACTTGTGCCTGCGCGCAATACGCATCAGCGCTTTCATATTGCAAGGCAGACCCCACATATGCACGGGAATGATCGCTCTCGTATGGCGCGTCAGGCGGCGCTCGACGCCTTCCGGCGACAGCGTGATGGATTCATCCACGTCGGCTACGACGGGAATCGCCCCCGCCGCCAGCACGGCCAGCGCGGTGGCCATATAAGTGCACGCCGGGACGATGACTTCATCGCCGGGGCCCACCTTCAACCCCACCAGTGCGCAATATAACGCCGAAGTCCCGCTGGTGGTCATCCTGGCGTACTTCACGCCCAGATGCTTCGCCCAGGCGGCCTCGAACCGATCGCATTCTCCCGTGCGTCCGTACCGGAAGATGCCGCCATCGTCGAACAGCCGTTTGACACGCCCCAGTTCCAGGTCGCCGATGCGATACATAACGGACTCCTTTTCGGGTTACGGGACGGACACTTCCGCTGTTCGCACCCCCGACCCGTTCGTCTGAAGACGCCTGAAGACGTGCCCATACGCCAGGAACGTCACTGGCACGGTCAGGAACAGGCCCACCAGCAGGCAGAGCGCGCCACCGACGTTGATCAGCACCGCGAGCAGACCGAAAAGAAACAGGCGCCACCTTTCGCCCCGGGTGGTTTCGGCGCTGCGGCGCAGGGCCAAAACGGCGCCCGTGCCTTCGTCTACGACGTGAAAGGCGTAGAACTGAAACAGCACCATTAGGAAAATCCCGGGCACGATAAGCAGAACCAGGCCGACAAATACCATCAGAACGGCGAAGAGGGATGCGATAAAATACGCCGGCGCAAGCGGATAGTGAATGAAAAGATCCGCGACCCGCGCCTTCCGACCGTCGACAAAACGCAGAGAAATGACGGTCAACCCGACGTCCATAATGATTCCCGCAATCAATGCAATGATCCCGATAAAAAAGGCCCAGCCCTCTGAGTACGCGTTCACCTTGAAGACGATGCCGTTCAGGATCAGCGTGATCGCCGCGTACAGCAGCCCGAGCCCGACAAAAAACGCGAGGTTGTCCAATGTTGTCCGCCAACCGTACCGCAGCGCGCCGGCAATGGAAAACCTATGCGCGTTCATAATCGGCTTCCGTTTCGCAGAAGAGAGAATCCCTGGACGGCTGTGTCCCCGTGTCCGACAGCATGCGCGCCTTGGTCCTGCACTCCTCGTACTCGCCCCCGGCACTGGAATCGTGGGTCACGCCGCTTCCCACGCCGAATTCCGCGAGGCCATTCTCCCGATCGACGGTCACAGTCCGTATGGCGACGTTGAACTGCGCCTCGGGGCCCGGAGATATATATCCGATACTGCCTGTATAGGCTCCGCGAGGGGAGTCCTCCAATTCCGAGATAATCTCCATGGTCCGCACCTTCGGCGCGCCTGTGACGGACCCGCAGGGAAAGGCCGCCCACAGGAGATCCGGGACGCCCATGCCGGAACGGAGACGGGATTGCACGGTAGACGTCATCTGCAGGACCGTTTCATATCGCTCCACCTCCCACAACGTCGGTGTCCGGACACTGCCGGTTTCAGATACCCGCCCCAGATCATTGCGCAGCATGTCCACAATCATCACGTTCTCCGCGCGATCTTTCGGCGACCACTTCAAGTCGTCGAACAAGAGCCGGTCCTCTTCCGGCCACCGGCCGCGACGCCGTGTCCCCTTCATTGGACGAGCCGTGAGTTCACCTGATTTCAAGCGGAAGAACAGCTCGGGAGACGCGGACAGAACCTGAAACCGCCCGGAGTCCACGTAAGCCGAATACGCCGTCGGCTGCGACCGGCACAGGTCTGTATAGAAGGCGGCGGCGTCCCCTTCAAAATCAGCCCGCATCCGATAGGTGAAATTGACCTGGTACGTATCGCCCGCGGCGATGTAAGCGCGAATCCCGGCCACCACGTCTTCGTACTCATCCCTGCCGATGGACGAGCGCCACGCCGAATGCGAATATGCGCGATGGGAGCAAAAACGGCCAACCGTGGCCGGCGTCCGCTGCTCAAACAACCCGAACCAGACCAGGGGCAATGCGCCGGGCGGACGGGTCTTCAGCGCGGGATCCAATCCGGAGGCTGCTTCGTACGCGATGAATCCCGCGGCGTGCAGACCGCGGGATACGGCGCGTTCCACTTCCGTCAGCGCCGCGTGCACGTCCGCCGGACAGCGGGCGACGACCTGATCGACGCATCCGGAAAACGTGTATGAAGCGCCATCCTGATCGGAACGATTGCATTCAAGCACTACAACAGGTTCATTCATATGACCCGGAGTCCTGTCCCAAAACTACCTCACCATTCGGCCGCCGGATTCAGGCAGCTTGTCTCCGGGACAGAACCAGCCGATCCGGCGCAAATGACGCGGCGTCGATCCCCGGATATCGACCGTCGTCGCCGATCATATTCCTGGAACCCCGGACGCCACCTCGCGCGAGGTCGCTGCAGTCCCTGATCCGGTGGCGAAGGTTCAGTTCTTCGCCCAGTTTCCGTACACGTCCACTTCCACTCCCTCCACCCTCGGCCGAACGCCCTTTACGATAAAGCCGGGACGCCCCATGCCCTGCCCGCCTTCCTGCCGGTTGCGGGGGTCCCTGAATCCCAGCCGCACGAGGCGGCGCCAGTTGCCGCTGTGATTGACTGCCGACCCGTGAATGGTCCACAGGTAAAACAGGACCACGTCGCCGGCTTTTGCCGGGACCGATACGGCGTCCTGGAGCCGATACTGGTCCGTGGGAAGATGCGGGGCGGTGCCGGCGCCCGTAATATGCTGCAGCTTGCCGAGCCGGTGGGACCCCTTGAGGAACTTGATGCATCCGCTGGTTTCGTCGGCGTCGTCCAGGTGCACCAGGCAATCCGCGTACCGGCCGTCTTCGTGTGGAAAGAACGGCAAGTCCTGGTGCATCGGAAACGGCGCCCCCTTGTCCGGCGGCTTCGCGTGCAGCGTGACATGGTGCAATTCAACGGCATCCGATCCCAGGAGATCGCCGACCGAGGCGCCCAATTCCCGCTTCGTGATGGCACGGGACCAGGCCGCGGAATAATGCTGCAACTCGTGGATGGCCACCAGCGTTGCCACCGCGTCCTCCTCTTCGTCCATATACTCTTTCCGCCAGGGCCCTTTCCAGGCGGAGTCCCAGTTTGCGAACACCTCCATGACGTATTCCAGTTCATCGCCCATCTCGCGGACTTCCTGCGGGGAGAACATGCCTTCGAGACGGATGTATCCGTTTTCACGAAAAAAAGCGACCTGCGCTTCGCTCAGCGATTCCATAACAGGAAGTCTCCCTTACGTTGTCGCGCGTCTCGTCTACCGGCCGCCGATGACGATGAGGAACGCGCTTTCTTCTAAGGCCTTTACAGCGTGGCGGAGGTTTGCCGTGAAGGAAGCTGCAGAACCCGATTCCAACGTCGCCTCCTCGGCTACGGACGATATCCGGATTCGTCCACTCAGAAGAACCACCGTGGCGGGGCCCGGGGCCCTGTGTTCGCGCAGTACCGCGCCCTCCTTCATAACGGTAAGGACCACGGTCATCTCATCCCCTCGAACCAGGGAAAGCGCGTTCCGACCGGATTCAGCGAAGGCGTCTTCCACCATAAGCTGTTCGGCCATGGCGTGTAACGGAAAAGACTCGATCCACGTCTCGTTAACTCTCAAAGGTCGGTAGGGTCGCTCAAAAGCTCTAACCATTCCGTGAACTCCTCATTGAGGCCACAGGGTTCAGGATCGGACTCTCATGAGTCCTCATCCCGGTATGAATGGCGGATCAGGACCCGGGTACCGGATTCTCGTGAAACCAGGCTTTCAGGATCGGATACAGTTCGCGGTACCGGTGAAACTGATTCTCGTAATCGGCCGCGCGCTTCGCACTGCTCCGAACGGATTCGCCCAACTTTACAGAGCGTTCGCAGGCCGTTTCAAAACCCGGAAACACACCCACGCCCACGCCGGCGATCACCGCCGCGCCGAGCGCCGACGCCTCCCGCACCTCCAGCACCCGCGCGTCCCGTCCGAACACGTCGGCCTGGATCTGGCGCCACAGCGCGGACCTCGCGCCGCCCTCGCCGATTCGCAGGTCCTCGATGGGCAGCCCGATGTCCTCGAAACACGCCAGAGAGCGCTTCAGGTCGAATGCAACGCCCTCCATCAGCGAGCGCGCCAGGTGCGCCTTCGTGTGACGAAGCGTCAGCCCGATCCATCCGCCCCGTGCCCGCGCGTCGGGATGGGGTGTTGCCGACCCCTCCAGCCAGGGAAGAAAGAAGAGCCCTTCGCACCCCGCGGGGGCGTCCTCCGCCTGGCGCGTCAGCGCGGTGACTTCATCGCCCAACTGTTCGCTCAACCAGGCCAGACTCGCGCCACACGTGTACGAACACCCCAGCCAGAAGAAGGCGCCGGGGACCGAATGACACATCGGCCAGAGCCTGTTGAAGGCGGCGGGGTCCAATTTCTCCGCGAACGCGAGCGCGTGCCCCGCCGTACCGATGCCCACGTTGACGACCCCGGGCCGGATGACCCCGCTGCCCACGGCGAGGCACGAAACGTCGCCGCCGCCCGCACAAACGGGCGTTTTTGCGGCAAGTCCCATTTCCCGTGAGGCCCGGCCGGTCAGCGCGCCGATCACCTCGGTAGACTCCGATACGTCGGGAAACAGGCTGCGGCGCACTTCCAGTGCGTCCAGAATCTCGCCGCTCCAATCCCTCGCCCGAAGGTCCGCGGCCGCGGTGACGGACGCGTCCGACACGTCTGAGCCGAACGTTCCAGTCATCCGGAACCGCACCCAGTCCTTCGGAATCAGCACGTACCGCGCGTCCCGGTAGACGTCCGGCTCGCGAGCCCGCACCCATAACACCTTGGCCAGCGTGTTGATCGGACTCATCACGTGCAGGGCCCGGGACCGCAGCAGACCGCCCGCGCGCGCGTTCGCCGCATCGCACTCGGCCTGCGACCGCCTGTCGAGCCACAGGATGGGCGCTCTGAGTGGATTGCCGGCGCCATCCACAAACACGGCGCCGTTCATATGCCCGGACAGTGATACGCACCGGACATCGTTCACGGACCGCCCCTGCCTCCGGAGTTCGACCGCCACCGCGCGGGTTGTTCTGCAGATCGCCTCCCACCAGTCATCCGCGTTCTGTTCCACCCAGCCGGGCTGCGGCGTCTGCATGGCATAGCTTGCGCCGGCTGAGCCAATTACGGCGCCGCTTTCATCCAGAACAACCGTCTTGGCGCTGGACGTCCCCAGGTCAATTCCGATTACCAGTGGCATAGATCAGACCGTGCAATGCGTGCGACGTGCCTGCCGCGTTACGCGCCCGCCAGGAAACGCCGCGGGTTGTCTACCAGCAGATCCCTGATGGCGCCGTCGGACACGCCTTGGTCCCTTAGCCGGGGCACGAAACGGGTCAGCACATAGTCCAGACCCGGACCGCCTCCGTAGCTTCGCCAGTAACTGGGCCGGCCCAGGTCGTTGCCCAGCAGAATACGACCGCCCAACCCGGCATCGATCATCCGCTTGAGAACGGAAATGCGCATTTCATCGGGGCCGTACTTCACTTTACCGGGGCAGTCGTAACCCAGATAGGCGCCGGTCTCCGCAATGCGCCGGTGCTCCCAGAAATCCGGATTCCTGTCCATATGACTCAGGCATACCCGGGCCGGAGGCACACCCAGCGCGTCCAGGAGCGCCACCTGATCGTACCCCATCGTTCCCGCCTCCGTGTGCGTCATCACCGGCACGCCGGTTTCCGCGTGCGCCTTCGCCGCGATGCGCATCAGCTTCCGGTCGGCCTCCTGAAACCTATTGTATCCGCTGCCTCCCTTGACAATGCCGGCCTTTACGCCGGTGCCGTCGATCCCTATCTCGATGTCCCGGATGCAGCTTCGGATCATTGAATCTTCGTCCTGGTTCAGGATCGCTCGGTCGCAGAAATACGGTTTGTTGTATCCCGTGATCACAACGACGTGCACGTCCGGCACCAGGTCCGCAATCCGGACGACCTGCCGCACGTTGCGGCCGAAGTCAATCGCCGACATCTCGATCAGCGTCCTGCCGCCCGCGAGCGCCCAGGAACGAAGCTCGCCGGCCGACCGCTCCACGTCGTTCAGCCGGAAATCTCCATCTTCCCTGAGCAGCCAGTCCGGGGCGTCGAAATAGAGGTGTTCGTGGTAATCCACAACGCCCAGTTGTTGCCCGTCGATCTCCCCCCGGACCGTCATCACCGTGCCCATCACGCCCCCCTACTCATGTTCCAGCCCGGAAAGGAATTCCGTCCACGCCCTCACGATGCGCGCCACACACCCGCGAAACCACCGTTCGCCCTTCTCCGCGGAAGCGACCGTGGCGTCGCCGAACACCCCCGATCGGGACAGACTGCCCAGGGGCAGCGTGGACATCTCGTACGCCGCCGACAGGGTCGGATACTCCCGCACGGCCAGGTCCATCCTGACGGATTCGGGTTTCAGGTAGAGCATCAGGGAGGTTTCAAACTCCTCCGCGTGAAAATTCATTGGCATCCACTGGGGCGACTCCGCGTCCGCCATCACTTCATCCAGGCCCGGATAGAAAACGTTCAGTACCTTCAACTCCAGTTCGTCGACCAGTTCCCGGGCGGTCATTTTCAGCGGTCCGGGATTCGCGCCGTGCCCCGAAAGCGTCATCAGCGCACGGCAGCCGCTGCGGTGCATGCTGCGCGACAGGTCCTTCACCACCTCCCTGAAGGTATCGAAGGAGAACGTCAGCGTCCCCGGATAGTCGCGCCAGCTCCAGGAGTACCCCACGTGCACCGCCGGCAGCACGAGACCCGAACTCTTATTCGCGACGTCCAGGGCCAGCGCCTCCGCAAGCACCGTGTCCGTATTCTGGGGCAGGTGGGGACCATGCTGCTCCGTTGCCCCAAGAGGCAGAATCGCGAACGGCGTGTCCCTCAGGAAGTCCCTGCATTCCGGCCAGGTCGCCGTTGCAGCGTCCAGCCAATTCGACTCGCTCACGTCCTAACTCCAGGAAGGGGCCGGGGCCACGTTACATGTGTAGGGGCAACCCTTGTGGTTGCCCGCCTCACCTCCGCCCGTCTCACCAGGTTTGTTAAGGTTTATATAGACTTTCCGTCGGAACATCCGTGATCAGCGCGTGGCCGGGCGTGTAGGAGAGCGCGAGCGGAAGCCGGGCTTGCTGTGCCGCCAGGCTGGGCGTTACGCCGCAGGCCCAGTAGAGACGATCCGTGCCGTCGGGGACCTGTATTGCGTTCCCTGAAATCGTCGCGTCGAGTTCCTTGATGCCCAGTTCCCGGCCGCTATTCCTGCCCAGCGGCGCCCCGTGGCATTCCGGGAAGTGGCTGGTGTACTCCCACACGTCGTCGCAACGTTCCGGGAGAAAGCTGCGCATGGTCACCGCCATCTTGTTCCGGAACCTGCCCACCGGTTCGCAATCCAGGTCCGTCAGCTGAATACACGGTCCGAACGCGGGCCTGTATCCCTTTTCCACCAGGAGCCCGTCGAAAGACACGCTGGAACCGATCAGGAACGTGACCATGCGCCCGGAAAAGAGGTCGACCACGTCACGCCGCCGCTCGACCACCTCGCCCTCCCGGATCACGTCGTAGGAGCCCAGGTCCGTGCGGACGTCGAGTCCGCTCGCGAATTCAGGACAATCGGTCTGGCCCGCGGGCATCACGGCCAGCAGCGGACACGGCTTCGGGTTCGCCCTGCAGAATCCCTCGAACTCCTTAGCGTAGTCCCGGTCCATCATGACCACGTTCACGCAGAGGTACCCCGAAAGCGCGCGCGAAGCCACGGTCTTCAGGGCATTCCGGCGGCACGCCAGCCGCACCTCCAGGGGAGACCGAAACGTCACGGGTTCCGACACCGTTTTCCTCCCTGTCAGCCCACTGCTATAGAAGCTGTTGGTGCTGAAGCACGACCTTCCTGAACGCCGCCGCGAACTGATCAATGAACCCGTCCGCGGCCTGGATATGCCCCGGATAGGACAGCACCCGCCCGCGGATCGCTTCCGAAACAGGAAAATCTCCCTCGCGATAGCGGGGCAGGGGCACATTTGCCGGCCCATCGTGACCCGCTCCCCAGAGACCGGGCAGGTCCTTCGTGTAGATGGACCTGAGATGTTCCATGTGCCCCACGCCAGGGCCATTCAGCGGCGCGCCCTCGGCCCGCATGGCTGCCACGAAGCGGGACGCGGGCAACCCGCCCAGCGCTTCCGGTTCGTAGATGAACTTGATTCCGCCGTAGAGCTCCACGCCCCGGGCTTTCCTGTAGTTGCAGACCGGCCGGATGCCCGGGAGCCCCTCGATTCTTCGGAACAGGGCTTCCCGGTTGGCTTCAAACCGGTCCAGGCGGTCGGGAAGATGCTCGAGGGAGACCAGGCCGATCGCCATAGCCAGCGGATGCGGCCGCCATTTCCAGCCGAGGAGCTGCGGATCCAATTCGCGGTAGACCGGGTTCGTGAGTTCCTGCAACGCGCCCGGCCGGTGGAGGTGGCAGTAGATCAACGCGCGCTCGTACAACTCGCGGTCGTTCGTCGCCACGATGCCGGCCTCGCCGCCCGCGACCGGCTTGCCCCCGGGCGTCGAGCCCTGCATGCTGAAGCACGCGATATGCCCCAGATTGCCGATTTTCACGCCATCCCACTCACTGCCGTGCGCGTGAGCCGCATCTTCCACGACCACCAGGTTGTGGGCGTCCGCCAGGTCCAGCAGCCGGTCCATATCGCACACCCGACCGCAGGAATGGATCGGCGAAATCACGCGGGTCCTCTCCGTGATGCGCCCCGCCACGTCGGCCGGATCCATCAGCAGCGTTTCCGGATCGATCTCGCAGAACACGGGCGTGGCGCCCATATGCAGCGCGCCCGCGTAGCTGCCGATGTAACCGACTGACGGTGTGATGAATTCATCGCCCGCGCCCAACCCCGCGGCGAAGAATCCGCTGGCCAGCGCGGTATGTCCGTGGCTGGTCGACAGCACGTACCTGCAGCCGACGTACTCCGCGAATCGTTCTTCGAATTCCTTCGGAACCCCCGATCCCGACCCGGAGAGAACTCCTTCGTCGATCAGGGCGCAAACTGCCGCTTTCTCCGATTCCACGGGGCGCCGCCACTGCTCCCCGCCGTCGACCGTAACTGCCTTCTCTCCTCCAAGAATCGCGAGGTCCCGCGCCATTTCCGGTCTCCTATTCCCTGGATTACGAACCCCGCGCCGAAGCTTGCTTCGGGCGGGGCCCGGTGTCCTGTCTCAACGGTCGCGCTTGACGCCAATCCTGCACCGCGACACCTCACGGCACGACGGCCGCCTCACCAATGTTTTCCCGGATCCAGTGCTTGAGGGGTACATCCGCGTCGTTTGGCGACGTATATCCCATTCCTCCTGTTGCCGCGCCCAGCAACTGGCGCCGGACGGGGTCGCACCGGTCCATGTAATGGTCGACCGTCATATTGTCCCTCGGCCGCAACCAGCGGTAACTATAGCCGTAGAACAGCACTTTCCGCGTCACGTTCGAATGATTCCTCCCTGCCGCGTGCCATAGGCGGCGATCGAAAAATACCGCCGTGCCCGCCGGCACCCGTACCGGCGTGGCGTCCGGCGGATCCGACGCACCGTCTTCCGGAAAGCTCAATCGATTTTTCAAATGACTTCCCGGCACAATGTGGAAATTGCCCCGATCCGGTTCCGTCGTGTCGGTCAGGAAATAGCCGACCTTGAGCGAAACACGCGGCCTGGGCGTGGCATCCAGTTCGATGTTCAGACGCCCGCTGTCCTGGTGCCAGCCCAGGCGCCATTCTCGTGTCCGTTCCTCTGCCGGCTCGGGCGGGGTGACGATCAGATGGGAGTGGTAGAGCTGGATATTCCATCCGAGGATACCCCATACCTTGGGGAACGTGACCGGCCAGTCCAGCAATGCCAGAAACTCATCGTCGCGTCCCACGAAGTCCGTCAGGTTCATGCGGTCCCCAGGACCCAGACCGTTCTCGGCAAGATAGGTCTCGTACAACCGGTCGACCACAACGGTCAACGCGGAGACCCGCTCGGGAGGAATTGCATCTTCAATGATCAGGAAGCCGTCGCGTTCGAACTTCGACTTCTCCTCGCGGGTCAATCCATTTTCAAGACATGCGGCATCCATCGGTTTCCCTCCTGGACGATTCGGATCGCTTCATTGCCGGCTGATCACGTCAATCCTGGGTCCCGCAACCGTCAGAGCGTGGAACCCAACCCCACGGTTTTAGGGTTGTCTATTCGATGCAGCCCGTTCACGGGCTCGAAAATCCCCCCCATGCGCGGCAGCCATTCGACGTTGGCGTCCGGCGTGTATTGAGGGGAGTTGATTTCGACGCCGTTGTCCGTCGGCACGTGCGACGCGAACAGCGCCCCGTGAATGGCCGACAGCCCGGGGTTCGTCAGGTCCTGCAGCGCAAGCCGCATGCCGTTCTCGCGCGCCCACGCGGCAGCCAACAGCGCGAAACTGTGGCCCTTGCAGGTCTTCAGGGCCAGCCCGCTCCACCCCTGACGCTTCGCCTCCTCGAGCAGACTCAAGCTCGTGAGACCCTCATCCAGAAACACCGGCTTCAGTCGTGTCACCTTCCGCCAGTCCTGGGGATGCCGCAGGATATCCCGCCCGGTGGGCTGTTCCAGGTACTTCAACGCGCGGAAGGCCCCGGTATCCGCGGCCCCGAGGCGTTCCAGATAATCCAGCACGCTCTGCGCGTCCGGATTGGCTTCGTTGCTGTCGACGGTGAGCGCCGGTTCGGCAACGCCGTGCGCGCGGACGGCCCGGTACACGGCGACGGTCCTGGCCGCGTCCGCGGCATTGTCCCTCCCCAGTATTTTCAGCTTGAAACAGCGGTAGCCGCGCTTGCTGATAACCCGCTTCAGATCCGACTCGATATCGTCGGAACTCCCCACGACCCACCACGCGGGAAGCCGGGACCGGGGCGTTTGAAACAAACGCTGAATCGCCGCGCACGCGCCGACCAAGGAAAAGTAACCGTCGACGTCCGGAAACGGCGTGGCGCAGGCGTAGAAACCGAACGAGGACACGCCGGCCGCAATGCCGACCGCATCGTGGATGGCGGCGTCGAAGGGACTAGCGCACATCGCGCGCGCGAGAATCGGAGGCGATGGTTCGCTCGCAACGGCACCGTGGAGCCGCATCCCGAGAACCAGCGGATGCGCGGGCTCGCCGCCGCAGCGCGCGTACAGTCCCTCGGCGAGACGCCTGCAGAATCCGCGCAGCGCTTCGTCCCGAAATTCGTGCGTCAACTCTGGGTCCGGCCAGGCCCAGACGTCGCTGAGATAGATGGCTCCCCTGCCCCGGGCTTCGCGCCCGCCCACGCGAACGGTGACGGCGGCACGGGCTTCCGTGAGTTCCGCAATTGTACCGGAACTCAGATGGAGCGGGGTCTTCAGCTTCCGGGGAATGAACGCGATCTCGGCGTCCAAAACCTCAGTGTTATAGTCCATACCGGACGGGGCGGCGACGACGTTTTTCATTCAAATTCCGACACAAGCACCGCCTCATCCCGCTCCGCGCTCTGTTTGGCCGCTTCGATGACGGCCATCGTATGCCGAACCGACCGGCCGCTGGCATCGGGAGTACCCCCCTTCAGACAGCAGTCGGCGAACTCGCGTATCTGATTCCCCATCCCGTTGCCAGCGCTCCCGATCTCCACTTCCTCGCCATTGAGCAACAGGCGCCCGTGGGTGAACGTCATCGATCCCAGGCTGCCCATGATGAACTGGTCATGCTGCCCGGAGTGGCAGACGACCGACTGCGACAGCACGCTTACCGCGCCATTGGCGTGGTTCATCACCGCCGTATAGGAGTCCTTCTGTCCACGGTAGCGGTCCGTACTCTCGGATCCCTGAGCGAAGACCCTGACAACCGGCGAATCCATGTACCAGTGCAGGATATCGTATTCATGCGGCCCGAAACAATACAGCACGCAGATGCCTCCGGCCTCCAGATCCAGGTACCAATGGGTATCCTGTCCCGGAGCGGGCGCGGGATTGAAGTTCCCCAGCCGGCGTCTGAGCAGATGCCCCACCCGGCCGATGACGCCGTCGGCGATGAGTTGCTTGACCTTGCGGCTGACGGGATAGTAACGCATCACCTGGCCGACCATCAGTACGCGGTTCGCTTTTTCGCACGCCGCGATCATCCGGTCGCACTCGTCGAGCGTCAGCGCCATGGGCTTTTCGACCAGGACGTGTTTGCCGGCCTGTGCGGCGGCCACCACCTGCGCGCCGTGCTGGTTGTGCGGCGTGCACACGTGGACGGCCTCGACTTCCGGATTGTCCAGCATGGCCTCCAGGTTGGTATACGCCTTCGCGCCGAATTCGGCCGCGGCCGCCTCCGCCGGCTCCGCGTAAATGTCCATCACGGCCGCAGCTCTGATGTTTTCTGTTTCCGCGATGGCCCGCATATGCGATCTCGCGATACCGCCCGCGCCGATCATGCCTACGGATAGCACGTCGCCCATACTCTTCCTCCCGAATCGCCGGTACAGGATTCTGCAGTCTTCGATTCAGACGCAAAACCGGCTACAGTACCATCTTCTTCTCGGCCGGCTCCAGGTTGTCGTAATTCCAGAGTTGCCTGCCCGCAACGACCTTTTTCAGGTTGCCGGCGCCGCCGGGCGCTTCGAGGCCGTACAACCCCAGTTTGCGGTCGAGCCAGGCGACCTCGATGTCCGTCAGCTCCGCGCGCACGGCGTCCACGCCCAGCGAGGCGATCCGCCCGCCCACGTAGATCGTCCCGTCGTACATGGAATCTCCGAGATTCTCATCGGCGTCCCCCAGCACGATCATCCGACCGCGCTGCATCATGAATCCGGAGAGCATGCCGGTTCGGCCGGCCACCAGGATCGTCCCGCCCTTCATATTTATGCCCGTCCGCCCGCCGACGTCCCCCCTGCACACCAGGTCGCCGCCCCGCAACGCGGCGCCGAAGGACGATCCGGCGTTCTTCTCCACAACCACGGCGCCCGCCATCATATTCTCAGCGCAAGACCAGCCCACGCGGCCCCGGATTCTCACGTTCGGCCCGTCGATGAGGCCCACGGCAAAATAACCCAGAGACCCTTCGAAATCCAGCTTCAGCCGATTCAGAATCCCCGAACCGAGCGAGTGCTTGGCGTTGGGGTTCCGCACCACGACGTGGCCGTAACCCGCTTCCATCAGCTGCCGGATCTTCCGGTTCACCTCGCGGATCGACATCGGCGCCGCATCGAACGCCGCGCGCTTTTCAAAGTCCACCCGCAGCGACCGAGGGTAGACGAAATCGTCTCCGGCCTCGGCGCGGAAGAACACCCGGTTCGTCCGGTCCGCCAGCGGCTCGTCGTGCAGCCCCATCGCGTAGGACCGGTGCGTCTTATCACCGCCCGCTTCTAATTTCGCCATACCCGAACTTCTCCCGCGTAGGGGTCCACGGTATCGATTTCCTGGGGCAGGACCGTCCGGATCGCGACTTCCTCGGAGGCGAGCAGGGTTTCCCCTTCGCCTTCGTAGAGCACCATCGGCTTGGCCGCCATGGTGTCTTTGGCCATGCCCAGGCTGTCCGTTGTCGCGACCAGATAGGTAAACACGCCATCCAGTTCCTGTACGGACCGCACCATCGCATCCTCCAGCGAAACCGAGCGATCCAGGCTGTCCGCGATATACACCGCGATCAGTTCCGAATCGCAATCCGACACGAAGCGGTGTCCGCGACGCTCGAGGTCGCGGCGCATGGACCAGTAATTGGTCAACTGTCCGTTATGTACGACCGAGATATCGCCGAACGGATACGCCCAGTAGGGATGCGCGGAACGAATGTCCACGTCGGACTCTGTGGCCATGCGAACGTGCCCGATGGCGTGGGTGCCCACGAACGAACCCATCCCGTACTGCCCGCACACCTCGTTGGCGTCGCCCAGGTCCTTCACGAGTTCCAGCGCACTGCCGATGGACAGGACCTCCACGCCGTCCACGTCTTCGATGAAATCCGCGAAACGGCGCAGGTCCCCATCGAATCTGACGCGGTACAGGAACGCGTACTCCGTGGGCTGCTCGGCCTTGAGGATCTCGCCACCGAGCGACCCGATTCGCTCATCCACCTCCGCCCGGCGCCGCGCGATCTGATCCTGGATTTCAAACCCGGACCCGAGGTCTTCTTTCTCTGCCGCCTTGAAACGCATCGCCAGCACCCCGGCGGCCGGCGGTCCGTATACCGCGAAACCCGTGGAGTCCGGACCGCGGTGCTTCATCGCCTGAAGCATCATGGTCATCTCGCTCCCGATGCGACCCGCCTTGTTCCGGTGGATAATCCCCGCGATCCCGCACATACGCGCCTCTTGGTTATGGCAGGCAATCCCAGTAGGTCTCCATGTCCCAGTCGGTCACCGTTGCCAGAAACCGCTCCCACTCGTCGCGCTTGTAATGCATGTACACGTCGTACATCTCGCCAGGGAGCGAAGACCGGATCACCTCGTCCCGCGCCAGTTCGTCCAGCGCATCGCCGAGCGTGGTGGGCAGCTTTGCGACCTCCTTGCCCTCTTCAATCGCCTCGTAGATATTGCGGTGCTCCGGTTCGCCGGGATCGATGTCCCGCCGGATTCCGTCGTCGAACGCCTTCAGCAGCGCGCCCGCCATCAGGTAGGGGTTCACCATCGCGTCGACGGCACGGTACTCGAACCGCCCCGGGCCGGACACCCGTAGCCCGCAGGTGCGGTTCTGATACCCCCAGTCGGAATAGACCGGCGCCCAGAAACCCGTCTCCCACAGTCGCCGGTAGGAATTCACCGTTGAGCAACCGATGGCGGTCAGCGCGGGCAGATGTTCAATCACCCCGCCGATGCACTGCAGGCCCGTCGGAGCCGGCTCCCGCCTGCCCGGAAGGGGCATGAACAGATTCTCCCCGCCCTCCCTGTGCATGAAGACGTCCGCCATTCCGGGCAGCGTGGCATTCCCGAGCGGATTCAGCACGTCGTCGCCACCGCGCCAAAGCGATAGATTGTGGTGGCAGCCCGATGCCGAGACGCCCATGAAGGGCTTGCACATGAAACATGCGATCAGATCGTGCTCCCGGGCGACCTGCGCGCAGATCTGACGGTAGGTCGTGAGCCGGTCGCAGGTGGCCAGCGCATCGTCGAAGGTAAAGTTCAACTCCAGCTGTCCCGGCGCGTCTTCGTGGTCTCCCTGAATCATGTCCAGCCCCATCGCCCGGCCGTATTCGATCACTTTCATGACCACCGGCCGGAGGGACTCGAACTGATCGATGTGGTAGCAGTAGGGTTTGCTGAAACCGCCCGCGGGTTTGCCGTCGGGACCCTTCTGCAGCCACATCATCTCCGGTTCGGCGCCGTGGCGCATCTGCATTCCGTCGTGGTCCTGCGCGAACTGCGCGTGGATGCGCCGGAGGTTGCCCCTGCAGTCCGCGCTGAGATTGCCGCCGGGATTTTCCAGCTCGTCCCGGTTGCGGAAGAGCGTGCAGAAGACCCGCGCCAGCCGCTTGTCCCACGGCAACTGCACGAAGGTCTCCGGATCGGGAATCCCCACGAGTTCCGACGCCTCGGGACCGTACCCGATATAGTTGTCGAACCGGTCCATGAACAGGTTGGCCGTTGCGCCGTAGACAAGCTGGAATCCGCGGTCCGCGGTCCGCTCCCAGTGGTCCGCCGGAATGCCTTTGCCCACCACGCGGCCCGTCACCGAGATAAACTGGTAGTAGATATAGGTGATGCCAAGCGCGTCGATCTTTTCGCGTACCTCGCGCACCCGCTCTTCCCGCCCCTCGGCATGGACGTAAGCTTCCAGATCCGTTGTGGCATGATTCGACATTGACACCCCTTCCTCTCTGAAAATGGCGTTTCTGTCCGCGGATGCCTATCAGCCCGTTGATAAAGTCCATCCGGTCTGCGTCCGGCCCTTGTCGCCGAAATACGGCGTTGCGCTCCCTCCCCGAATCCAGGGATTCGCGTCGGTCGCGCGCCTTGTCTTCGGCCACAATGACTCGGCCTCGCCTGCAGAGCGACTTTTTCAACGGACTGCTATTGGGACTCCAGTACCCGGACGGCGCCCTGGCCGACCGGCCCGATCCGGAGATCCGCCCCGGCCGCCATGAGGACATCCCAAAGATACGCCGCCAGCGATCGGGCCCCGAGGACCGAAAAGGCAGGCAGATCAGCCGCGTCGCGTCGAATGACCAGTTGGGTCGTCCTGGCGACGCTGGTCTGCTTCGCGGCGCCGTCGGGAAACGCGCCGTCCGAGAAGTCCAGACCGCACACCCGGCTCATCAACGTCGAAGCGGACGTCCCCAGTACCCGGATCTCAGACCAGGCATGGGTCAGATTCGTCACCGTAACGAACCTGGCGGACGCCCGCTCCATCAGTCTTCTGCGAACCGCGATGTCCCGACCGGGGGTCGTGCTAACGAAGAAACAGTCGTCACGAAGCCGGTAAACGCGTTCAGAGTCAACCGGCGCCCGGCCGCCGACTGCCGCCGGCTGCGATCCCCAGACCTTTTCCGCGTCCTCCCCCTCGACCCGGAGCTTGCCGTTGGCCGTCTCATCCGCCAGCCCCACGCCCCGTCTCGCGGCGGAAATTTCCGCATCCGGCGTGGAATACGCTTCCGGAATCTGCCATCCGGAAGATTCCGCGAATTGCGCCCCGAGGTCCCGCGCCGTTTCGTGAAGTGGCGACAATTTCACCGGCGCCGCCCACGTGTTCACATCTGCAACCTTTCTCCGGCCGGGTCGTAGAAGGGACCGTGGTGGACGTAGGCTTCTTCGAGTTCACCGCCTCTTCGAATCTGAAACGGCGTTCCGGCTTCCGCGGCCACGTTCGCGGGCAGCCAGCACAGTCCGATGGTCTCTCCGAGCGCCGGACTGAAGCGGCACGACGTCAACCAGCCGATGATCTCCTGTCTGCCGTTCCCGTCCCGGCACACCGCCTGCAGACCTTCTTCCGGCACGAGGTCAGGTCGCGCCATCCTGAAGCCCACCAGACGCTGCGCCGTCCCCCGTTCCGACATCCTGGTCAACATGGGCTTGCCCAGAAAATCCCGCTTGTTCAATTTTACGACCCATTCCATATTCGCGGAAAAGGGATCGGTCAGCGCGTCGGTGTCCTGGCCGACGATGATATGCGCCTTTTCCAGTCGGAGCACACGCTGGGCCTCCACGCCGAACGGCGCGACGTCGAATTCCTTCCCCGCCGCCATCAGCGCCTCCCAAACGTGCATTCCAAAGGACGCCGGGCAGTGAATTTCGTAGGAAAGCTCGCCCGTGAACCCGATACGCAGAACCCTGCAAAGCACCCCGGCGACGCGGGTCGACCGGACACGCATGTACGGAAACTTCGGATTGCCCAGGTCCCGGTCCGTGAGTAGCTGCAGCACCTCCCTGGACCTGGGACCTGCCAGGTTGAACGCCGCGTAGGAATCGGTGAGGTTGACCGCGTGCACCCCGTCTCCCCAGCCCGACTGAGCCCACCATTGAATCCATTCGAAAACCGTCGTCGCGCCCGTGGACGTGGTGCTCATATACCATTCGTCTTCCTGCACGCGGGCGCAGACGCCATCGTCGATCACCACGCCTTCGTCGTTGCACATCACGCCGTATCGGACGCGGCCGACGCCCAGCTTACGCCACTGGTTGACGTACAGCCTTTCGAGCAATTCAGGCACGCCGGATCCAGTCAGCTGGATCTTCCCCAGCGTACTCACGTCCATCAGCCCCACACGCTCGCGCACGGCCTTCACTTCGGCGACTGGGTCCCCATAGTCTTCCGGGCGCAGCCAGAGGCCCGCCACCATCATTCCGGCGCCCCGGTCCAGATGCCACTGATGCACGGGAGACACCTGAACGGGCTCCATGTTCTGACCGGCCAGCGCGCCAAGCGTTACCGGCGCCACAGGCGGACGCGACGTGGTTTTTCCCGTCTCCTGCACGTGTGTGCCGTTCGCCCGGGCACAGAGGCGCACCGTATTCATGGAGCACATCCTGCCCTGGCACGGACCCATCGAAATCGTGCTGTACCGTTTCAGCAGTTCGAGACTGTCGTACCCCTCGACGATTGCCGTCTGCAGATCCACGTCGGTGACGTCTTCGCAATAGCAGAGAAACCGCTTTTTCCTGCCCGGAACGATCGTACGTCCAGACGTCCGCACCGGTTCACCGGCCTTCCGGGCATGCAGGTCGGAGACCTCGGACGCTGTGGGTCCGTCCCCGAAGCCCAGGAAGGCGGCGGCGCTTTTTCCCGCGATCCGACCCTCTTCCATGGCGCAGGCTGCCGTGCCGGCGCCCGCGGCGCGGCCCGCCACGAACATGCCTTCCGGCGCGTCCGTCGCCCGATGTTCCGATCGTTGCTCGTCGTAAACGGACTTCCCGCCCGCCATGTGGAACAATGCAAGGTCCGGCGTCCAGCCCATGCTCACCACAACCAGGTCGCATGGCAGGTTTCGCGTTGCGGATCGATCCGCCTCTCCCAACGGATCGATCCGGGCGACTCTGGCGGCCCGGACCCGCTTCGATCCAACGGCTTCCAGAATCGTATGCCGGAAATACGCGGGCACGCCGCGGGAGATCAACGCTTTAGCGGCCGAACTCGAACACGAGTGCCGCTCATCCACGACCGCGGCGACGTCAATGCCAGCCTCCGCCAGGTCTACCGCCACGTCCCAACCATCGTCATTCGCGGTGAGAACCAGGGCCCGCTCTCCGGGCTTCACGCCGTAGAGATGGGCCAGGCGCTGCGCGGCGCTGCCCAGCATCACACCGGGGAGGTCGTTGTTGTCGAACAGAAGCGGCATCTCGATGGCACCGGTTGCGACAACCACGGACTTCGCCCGTATCTTGAACAGCCGCGAACCCTTTACCGCGGCCAGCCAGTTGTCCTGGTACCAGCCCAGGACGGACGTATCCGTGTAAACGTCGACATCCGGACGGTTCGCCACCGACGAACGCAGGCTTGCGAACCCGCCGGACCGGGACCGCGAGTAGCGCAGGCGACCGCCCAGCGACGGCTCGACGTCGAAAAGCGCGACGCTTGCGCCCTGTTCCGCCGCCCCAACGGCCGCGGCCATCCCCGACGGTCCGCCGCCGACCACCGCCACGTCGGCGTGCAGGTACTCTTTGTCGAACGCGCCGGGCCGGGACGCGAGGTCCACTTTGCCCAGCCCCGCCGCTCGGCGCAACACGCGCTCGTAGGACGGCCAGAGCGCGGCAGGCCGGATAAAGGTCTTGTAGTAGAAACCCACCGGCATCAGCGGCGCCGCCAGCTGGGTAAGGGAAAGCAGGTCGCGGTCCAGCGACGGCTGCGCGTTCTGGGAACAAACGGCCATTCCCGTCTCGACGCGGCGCGTGCACGCCCGTACGTTCGGCTCGTCCCCGATCTGGACCAGGCAGTTCGGACATTGACCCGCGCAGCACAACAGACCTCTGGGCCGGTGATACTTGAACGACCGGCTGAAGACCCGTACGCCCGAGGCGGCCATTGCCGATGCAATCGTATCGCCCTCGTATCCGGTATAGTCCCGCCCGTCGAACGTAAACGCCACCCGCGCCCCGCGATCGATCACCTCTCCGCTACGCGGCGGGAGCCTGTGGGCATCCGTACGGGAACCGGCCTGAGGACGGGTCATTTCAGTCGCCATCGGCGCCCTCCCCGGCCTCGTCCGGCTGCCAGACGTTCGTCTTCAGGACTTCCTGTGTCTTCGTATGCCGTTCCGCCAGAAACCACAGGCCGCACCCCGCCTGGTGATACCACCACGCCTTCTCCACGCCCAGCCTGTTGTCGCGCAAATAGAGATACGCGGCCAGTTCCGCGTCGCCGCAAGCGTCGGGGTTCGGAGGCCGGGGATTGAACTCACCCCCGAAGCGGAACTCACTGACGTTACGTTCGCCGCAATTCGGACAGGATAGGATCAACATCAAACGCTCAGATTCCGGGTCCGCGCGGAAACCTGCATGTCCGCAAGGCCGACCCTGTTCGCCACTCGACCGTCAATGACCCACCGACGCCGCGCCCTTTTCGCCGACCAGGTCGAATTCCTCGAACCTGGACAGCCGGAACGGTCGAATCAGGTCCGGGGTGCGTTCGCCGGCGATCAATTCGGCCATGGTGCGCCCGCAGATGGGGGACGCCTTGAACCCGTAGGTGCCCCAACCCACGTCCACGAGAAAGCCGCGCACCGGCGTGAAGCCCATGATGGGACTATAGTCCGGCGTCATATCGCACAGCCCCGCCCACTGGCGCAACACCCGCACCCTGCTCAGGAACGGAAACAGTTCCAGCATGTGTCCGGCGATGCCCTCCATAAACGCCAGCGAAGAATCCATCGAGTAGGACGTATAGGGATCCACGCTCGCGCCCATCACCAGTTCGCCGCGGTCGGACTGACTGACGTACACGTGCAGACTGCCCGACACGATGACCACGTCCAGAAACGGCTTCAGGGGTTCGGTGACGCACGCCTGCAGCGGAAAGGTGGTCAGGGGCAGGCGAACGCCCGCCATGTCGGCGATGGTCGACCCCCAACCCGCAGTCGCGTTCAACACCGTACCGGTCTTGATGTATCCCCCCGTCGTCTCCACGCCCACGACGCTATCGCCCCGCACGTCGACGCCGGTTAGCGCGGTCTGCTGGTGGATGTGCACCCCCCTCCGGTCGGCCTGATGGGCATAGCCCCAAACGACCGCGTCGTGACGGACGATGCCTCCGGGAGGATGGTACAGCGCAGCCAGAATCGGGTAGCGGGGATGGTCGCTGACGTCGATGCCCGGGCAGAGCCTTTCGATTTCGTCGGGTGGGATCAGCTCCGACACCACCCCCTGAAGCTTGTTCACCTCGGCCCGCCGGCGCATCGTGCGCACGGCCCCGTCGGTATGCGCCAGCGTGAGGTGCCCGCGCTGGCTGAACATGACGTTGAAATCCAGCTCCGTCGCCATCTGCTCGTACAGCCGCACGCTTTCGTCGTAGAAGCGCACGCCTTCAGGGGTCAGGTAATTGCTGCGGATAATGGCGGTATTCCGCCCGCTCCCGCCCGAACCGATGTACCCTTTCTCAATAACCGCAACGTCCGTGATGGCGTGCTGTGCGGCCAGATAGTAGGCGCAGGCCAGTCCATGGGCGCCTCCGCCCACGATGACCACGTCGTAACGGTCCCTGACGGGATGGGACCGCCACATCCTGGGCAACAGCCCGTTCCCGTTCAGCGCCTGCCGGATCAGCTTGAACGACACGTCACTGTCCTTGATAACCCCGACGTGGTCCGGGACGACCCGGGGTTCCTCTTCTATTGCCAGCCCGGCCCGCCCCCGGCGACGCGGTTCGTCCCGACCAGCGGGAGATTGCAGATCATGGACGCTTCGGAAGTCAGCGCCCGCATGTCTTCCGGCTCCAGATCGTGTACGTCGGCCTTGCCGCATGCGCGCGCCAGAATCTGAATTTCCGACGTCATGGCCTGCAGCAGGTTGGCCACGCGCTCAGCCGCTTCGTCCACATGGAGGCGCGCCATCAGATCCGGGTCCTGCGTGGTAATTCCCACCGGGCAGCGACCGGTATGGCAGTGATGGCAGCGATACGGCTCGGCGCCCAGCGCCCGGTAGTCGTCCACGTGGATCGGCTTGTTGCAGTTCAGCGCCATCAATGCCGCCGTGCCGATGTATACCGCATCGGCGCCCAGTGCCATCGCCTTGGCGGCGTCGACGCCGTTCCGGATGCCGCCCGCGATGATCAGCTGCACCTTTCCGTACATTCCGATATCTTCGAGCGCCGCGCGCGCTTCGCAGACCGCCGCCAGCGTGGGAATGCCCGTATGCTCCTGGCAGATTTCCGCGGACGCCCCTGTGCCGCCCTCCATGCCGTCCACGACGACCACGTCGGCCCCGGCCTTGGCCGCCAGGCGAACGTCGTCGAACACCCGCGTGGCGCCCATCTTGACAAATATGGGGACCTGCCAGTCCGTGGCCTCGCGAAGCTCTTCGATCTTGATGATCATATCGTCAGGACCCAGAAAATCCGGGTGCCGCGCCGGACTCCGCTGGTCCACGCCGAGGGGAAGGTCCCGCTGCGACGCCACGTCGCCGAGCACCTTGGCGCCCAGCAGCAATCCCCCCGTGCCGGGCTTTGCGCCCTGTCCGATGGTGAGTTCGATCCCGTCGGCAACGCGGAGGTCGTGCACGTTGATACCGTACCGGGACGGCAGAACCTCGTAGACCAGCACCTTGCTTTCTTCCCGTTCCGCCTTCAACATCCCGCCGTCTCCGGTCGTGTTGGAGGATCCGACCATGTTGGCGCCGCGAGCCAGCGCCACCTTGGCGTTGTAGGACAGCGCGCCCCAACTCATGCCGGTGATCATGATGGGTGTATCCAGCACGATGGGCTTTTCGGCGTAACGACCGCCGAGTACCGTCTCAGCCGAGCAACGCTCCCGGTATCCCTCCAGCGGAATTCGCGTCAGCGTACAGGGAATGAAGGTCAGATCATCGAACGTGGGCCACCGCCGCTCCCGCAACGTGCCGAACCCGCGAATCCGGTACCGGCCCAGTTCGGCCTTCACCTGGATGTCTTCGATCACGGCGGGCGTGAAGGTGCCGCTGGCCTGCGCCGGATGAAAGCTCCCGTTTTGATCTTCCACCATCGTTGCCCTGTTCGGATTGAATGCGGATCCGGACGCCGCCGCCGGCATGCGCCGACAGATCTTGCCGTTCAGCCTTACAACGCTTCCCGCCAGACCGCGCGCTCGTCCTTGTCGAAATTCCAGAGCTTGCGCCCGGCCACCACTTTCTTGAACGACGTTACGTCCTGCTGCTTGTCCAGATGTTCCTGTATGGAAGCGCTCAGAAAAGCGAACTCGGCCTCGCCGGGCGTTTCGACCACCGCGTCGTTGCCGAGTTCCGCGATCTCTCCGCCAACGAAACATTCGGTCTCGTACATCGAATCGGCGAAGGCGTCGCCGGTGTCGCCGCAGACAACAATGCGGCCCCTTTGTCCCATGAAGCCGGCCATATACCCGCAATCCCCGCCGACGACGATCAGCCCGCCCTTCATCGCCACGCCCAGCCGGGCCGAGGCGTGACCCCGGACCACCACGGTCCCGCCGCGAATGGACGCCGCGGAACCGTTGCCCGCGTTGCCGTGCACGATGACCTTCCCGCTCATCATCGACTCCGCCAGGCCCCATCCCGCGCTGCCCTTCACCTCCACGGTCGCCCCGTCGATCATCCCGGCGCAATAGTATCCCACGCTCCCCTCCAGCGTGAGATGGACCGGATCCAGGAGCGCCACGCCGAGGTTGTGCCGCGCGCCCGGATCCAGGACACGCACTTCGCCTTCCCCCGCGGCAACGAACGCCCTGATCTCCCGGTTGATCTCCCGCGTCGTCTTCCCGTTGCAGGTCAGTTGCGCCATAGCCGCATGTCCTTGGCACGGGCTTCAACCACGTCGTAGTCTCCATCGAGGGCCGAACGGAACGCGATCTCTTCCGTGGCCACCGCCGCAAAATCTGCCGTTTCCGCAAAGAGCAACGGCTTGAACGCATAGGGGTCCCGAACGAAGCCGACGGCGTAGGGTGTGGCCACCAGATAGCTAAACGAGCCGTCCAACTCTACCAGAGAGGCGGCCATCGCCGCCTCCAGGTCCTTTCCGTCCGCAAGTTTCCGGCGCAGGTACATCCCGATGATTTCGGAGTCGTTCTCTGTATAAAACCTTGCGCCGTCCTGCTCGTAGATGCGGCGCAACTTGTGATAGTTGGTGATGTGCCCGTTGTGGACGATGGCAAGGTCGGGATGTCCGTGGGCCCAGAAAGGCTGGGAGTGGCTCAGATCGATCCGGGACTCGGTGGAAAGGCGGGTATGGCCGATGCCGTGCGTCCCTTCGAAGCAGGAAATCCGGTAGGTCTCGTCCAGGTTACGCGGAGATCCGACCTGCTTTACGATTTCCAGCCGGCGCCCCATGCTCACCACCTCCACACCCTCGCCCGCGCCCTCGATCGCCTGCTCGAGCGGTCTCGTTTCTCCTCCATTCGCGAGAACCAGACGCAGGTACTCCGCCGTGCGGGCGTACTCTGAAACCGCGCCGAATGCCTCCGCCCGCGCGACGACCCGCCGTGCGGTCGCCTCGTAATCCGCAGACTTTCCCAGACTCACGCGCAGCACCAGACGCCCGTCCTGTCCTTCGCCATACAGCGCCACGCCTGCCGAGTCCGGCCCGCGGCAATCCAGGGCGCCAAGCATTTTCAGAATCGTCCGTCCGAGCCCGCTGGTATCTTCCTGCCGGTTCAAGAACCCCACGATGCCGCACACTGTTTTCTTCTCCGGAATGACATAAAAAAACCGTACCAACTTCGGTGAAGCGGGTACGGATGATCGCACGGTACAGGCGAAAAGTCAAGCCAAAACCTGGTTGGCGTCGCGTCCCCTATCGCGCAGCCCCGCAGCACCGCTTGAATTTCCGGCCGCTGCCGCAGGGACAGGGCTCGTTCCGGCCCACGCTTCGGGCCCGGGAGGCCGCCCGTCGGGATTCCCTGGCCCGCACCCAATGCATCACGTTCGCCGCGGGCCGGCCGGCCGCCAGCTCTTTCGCCATCATTTGCATGTAGGGGTCCACGTGGCCGAAGAACGTCTTGTATCCCGTGCAAAGGTAGTTCAGCCCCGCCTCTCCGTCGGGCGTGTGGATGAACCGCTGCTTGGGGCACCCGCCGTTGCACGCGAAACGGTAGTCGCAGGCCCTGCAATACGCTGGCAGGGTATCGTGCTTGTCGGACCCGAATTTTTCCTGCAGGGGGCTGTCCACCATCTCACGGATGCTCTTTTCACGGACGTTGCCGAGATTGTACTGCGGATAGACGAAGTGATCGCAAGAATACAAATCGCCATTGTGTTCGATGATCAGCGCCCTGCCGCACTTTTCCGCGAAAATGCAGAGGCTGGCATCCTGCCCCATCCAACTTCCCAGCGCGATATCGAACATCTGGACGAAATACCGGCCAACGTCCTTCCGGACCCATTCGTCGAAGACGGCGCAGAGGAACCTGCCGTACTGCGCAGAACCCACCGACCACTTCGAAACCCGGGCCCGCCCATCGAACTCAGGCGCCACAAGCTCCAGGAGATCGTCACCGGGGGTGTCCGCGATCCGTTCCACGATCGGGATGAACTGCATGTAGCGGCTCCCGATGGACTTGAGAAAGCGATAGACTTCCAATGGGTATCCCGCGTTATGGGCCTGCAGCACCGTAAGTGTATTGTACTCCACCCGGTGATTCTTCAGGACGTCCAGGCCCGCCATCACGCGGTCGAACGTGGGCTTCCCTCCTTTGTCCACACGGTACCTGTCGTGCATCTCCCGCGGTCCGTCCACGGACAATCCCACAAGAAACCGGTGTTCAGCCAGAAACTCCCCCCACTCGTCGTCGAGCAGGATTCCGTTGGTCTGGAACGCGTTCGTGATGGTCTTGCCGTTGGCATACCTCGCCTGAAAGTCCGTGGCCCGCCGGTAGAAATCCACGCCCATCAGCGTGGGTTCGCCGCCCTGCCAGGCAAAATGCACCTCCGGGACGTCCTGCGCTTCGATGTAGAGCCGGACGTACAACTCCAGCGTGTCGTCGTCCATTCGCCAGTTCCCGCCGGCGTCCGGATACAGCTTTTCCTTCTCCAGGTAAAAGCAGTACTTGCAGTCGATATTGCAGACCGCGCCGGATGGCTTTGCCATCACGTGACAGGCCTCGGCGCGTTCGATGGTCGTTTCATCGATTGCCATTTCGGCGATCCGGATTGAAATGCGACGGCCTGTGGCCGACGTACGCTGCAGGAACCCGTCTACGCGTCGGCCAGTGCGGCCGAGTCGAACGTGCGCACGTGTGCGTCGCCGCCTGCCACCGTACCCTTCCAGGCGTAGGGGTCTTCTCCCGCGACCATCACGATGCCCCGGTAATCGGCGCGCGCCATGCGTCCGTCGACCGGCGTATGCCATGGGAGAAGAGAGTAAGCGTTCATATAGTGATTCACCAGGACCCGCCGGAACCGGTCCGACCGGTTCTTGCGGGACCGGTGCAACAGATATCCATTGAAGAAGACCACCGCGCCGGCTCGACACACCACCGGTATTTCGCCATGATCGTCGAAGCCGTAGGACTCCTGGGCGGAGTCGAACTCCTCGGGCCGCCCGTGCGAACGCTGGGGATACAGATAGCCGTTCCGGTGGGACCCCGGCAGGACCCACATGCACCCGTTCTCCACGGTCGCGTCGTCCAGCGCGTACCATGCGCCGGTAAGGCTTCTGTCGCGCGTGGGGATGTACACCTCGTCCTGATGCCAGGCCTGCCCGGGAAACCCGGGCGGCTTGATGAACAGCATGGTCTGCATGCACTTGACGTTGGGCGCCACCAACCCTGAAAGCGCTCTGGAAACCCCCTGATGTGCGAGGGCCCTCCGCATGAACGGACTGATGCGGTGCGGCTGGTGGATGCACAGGTATTGCGAGAGGGCCGCTTCGTCGGACATCGCGTTGGGTACCGGCTTCAGATTCTCGCTCTTGTAAGCTCCGCGACAGAGCTTTACGGCGTCCATACGAATCGCCTCAACGTCCTCATCGCTCAACAGACCTTCCACGACCAGAAACCCCTGTTCCCGAAAGGCCTCGACCTGCGTTTGCGACAATTTCATAGCGGGGCCCCGCGTGCGCATCGGTATCCACTCACTCAACTTTCTGAAAAATAAGCGCGATCCGGTCGAATGTCAATGCCGGTCGCCACGTGCGCGTTGCTGCGCAGCCCGCGGGTCTCTATCCGGACCTGGTGTCCCGCCCAAGAGTACCTCACCTTAACGGCCCGTTGAGGATCTCACCCGGTCGTACAACGTCTCCAGCCGCCCCCCTTGTTTCCGCATATCGTGTGCGTCTTCGACGTGCGCCCTGCCCCTCGCGCCCATTTCCTCCCGTAACCGGCTGGACTGCAGCAGCGCATCCAGGCCCTCGGCCAGTCCGTCCACGTCCCGCTCCGGGTACAACAACGCGCACCGTCTGTCGGGCGCTACCGTTGGGATGTCCGCGTGCAGAGACGATACGATTGCCACCCCCGAGGCCATGGCCTCGATCAACGCCACGGGCGCGCCGCCTTCGGTATCGCCGTCAGCGGCGGTCACGCTGGGATACAACAGCACGGTTGCCCGTGCGAGTTCCTCCAGACATGCCCCGTGGGGCAGCATTCCCAGCAGGGCGACCCGGTCGCCGAGCCCGAGTCGGAAGATTTCCTTTTCCACCTCCGATCGCAGTTCGCCGTCGCCGATAATGCGCACCTTCAGACCGGGATGCGATCCCAGGATCTTTCTGCATGCTCGGAGCCCGTAGACGTGTCCCTTTTTCTCCCTGAAGTTGGCGTACATCAGAACCACCGCCGCCTCCCTGGCTTCTGGCGGCGCCTGTGCGACCTTCCCCAGGTCAACGCCCAGGCGGTGAAGTTGGACCTTTTCGGGAGGGCAACCGATGGATACGAGCGATTCGCCCATGTGCGGACCCTCAACCAGGAAGAGTTCTCCCTCGCGGAACAGCCGCTGAAACCTCCGTCTCCACAGCCGCTTCCGGGGAAGTGCCGAAGCATCCATCCCGTAGAACGTGGTGACCATCGGAACCCCGGCGCCGCGGCGCGCCGCCAGACAGAAATAACCCTCCTGCCCGAAATGGGCGTGGATGATCGCGGCCCGTTCCTCCCGAAGAATTCCGCCGTATCCGGCGTACGTTCCCCGGATCTTGCGGACGACCCGGTAGGCGGACCGGCGCAGCCGGGACAGATCTTCGCTGGAATAGAGCGTCTCAACGGGAAATACGTCCTCGTTCCGCCGGGCCCGCGTCAGCACGACGGGTCGATATCGCGACAGGCTGCGAATCTGGTCGAAACACCAGACCATGGTCAGGGTCAGAAACGGATTTGCGCAGTGCGCCACCGTCGGCTTTTCCGGCATTGACTACCTCTCACGATGAAACTGATGCACGTTGCGCACGAGGCATCTCGAATTCTCCGTCGGCGCGTGTTCACGCTACGACGAAACACTTGACACCCCGCGCCGCATCGCATAATATCGCAAACGGTCAACTTCCGCACAACGCGATGATGGCAATCCGGAAGGAGTCGCGATGCCCCAGACCTACCTCGCGTTCGATCTCGGCGCGTCCAGTGGACGGGCCGTGATCGGCCGCTTCGACGGAAACGTCGTCGAACTCGAGGAAATCCACCGTTTCGCCAACGGTCCGGTCTCCGTTGCGGGCGGGCTGTATTGGGATGCCCTTCGGCTCTATGAAGAATTGCTCGCCGGGCTTCGAAAGTGCGTGCAGGTCTCAGGACCGGAGCTCGCGGGCATCGGCATCGACACCTGGGGGGTGGATTTCGCACTCATGGACGCCCGAAACGAACTCCTGGGGAATCCCCGCTGTTACCGGGATCCGCGCGTCCAGGGGATGATGGAAAGGGCGTTCAGCCGCGTCTCCCGGGAGGAAATCTTCGAGCGGACCGGTCTGCAGTTTCTGGAAATCAACACACTCTATCAGCTGTTGTCCATGGCAGAAAAGAACTCGCAACACCTGCGCGTAGCCCGCACGTTCCTGATGATGCCCGATCTCTTCAACTTCTGGCTGACCGGGAGAAAAGTCTGCGAATTCTCGAACGCCACCACAACCCAGTTCTACAACCCGAGAAAGGAAGGTTGGGCGACGGACCTGTTGGAACTGCTTGAGATCCCGGCAGACATGCTTCCCGAAATCGTCCCGCCGGGAACGCCGCTGAGCCCACTTCGTCCGGAGATTGCAGCGGATGCCGGCATCCGGTCCGGCGACGTAATCGCCCCGGCGTGCCACGACACCGCGTCTGCCGTGGCGGCCGTTCCCTTTTCGGACGCCGATGCGGCGTATATCAGTTCCGGCACATGGGCGCTTCTCGGCGCGGAACTGCCGGCCCCGAACGTAACCCCGGAAGCCCTTCGACACAACTTTACCAACGAGGGCGGCGTGTGCGGCGCCTTTCGCTTCCTCAAGAACGTTACCGGGCTGTGGACGGTCCAGGAATGCAGACGCACCTGGGAGAACCTCGGCCACGCCTATTCATTCGCCGACCTCGTCCAATTGGCGGAAGCGGCGCCCGCACTGTCCTCGTTCATCGATCCCGACCATTCGGATTTTCTGGAGCCCGGGGATATGCCGGCCCGCATCCGTACGTACTGCAGACGCACAGGACAGACCGAGCCCGCCACCGAAGGCGCCGTCATCCGGTGCGCCCTGGAGAGCCTCGCTCTCAAGTGCCGCTTCGTCCTGGACGACCTCGAGTCGGTCCTCAAACGGAAACTGCACACCATCCACGTCGTGGGCGGGGGTATCCGGAACTCCCTCTTGAACCAGTTTACCGCCAACGCGGCCCGAAGGCCCGTTGTCGCCGGCCCGGCGGAGGCCACTGCCCTGGGAAATATCCTCATGCAGACCTTCGCACGCGGCGAAATCGGCTCGCTGAACGGGATCCGCGAAGTCGTTCGCAACTCCACGGAACTCGCGACCCTCGAGCCTGACGACGGCGACGCGTGGGAAGACGCGTACGGCCGGTTTCGCCGGTTGGTGAAGGACCAGACCCGAGACGTCTGAGCCGGCAATCAGAACAGGCTGAGCTGGTCCGCTTTCCTTGCCCGCCGTTCCGCGGTCAGGCGCTCCCGCTTCAGGAGTTCCGCGGGAATATCCGCAAGGAACCGGGACGGTTCCGGACGGATCCGTTCGCCGAAACGCAACCTGCTCCGCGCACTGAGCATCACGGCCTCGTCCATCGCACGGGTCAGTCCCACGAACAGCAGCCGCCGCTCCTCCTCCGGGTCCGCGTCCGCGTGCGGAATCAGCCCCTCCTCCACGCCGCAGATAATCACCACCGGGAACTCCAGCCCCTTGGCGGCGTGCAGGGTGGACAACGTGACCGCCTCGGCCCGTGGACGCGTGGCACCGCCGATGCGTAGATAGTCTGCATCGGCGCCCAATACCAGCGTATCGAGAAAACTTCGCACGGTTTCGAAGCCGGCCGCCATCCGCGCCAGGCGGGCCAGATCCTCATCTTCTTCCGCCGCCGCCACTTCCTGCCACGCACTCACCAGCGCCTCGACGGATTCCGTCTTTGCCATTGTTCTGAACACCGAGGCGGCATCGTTCAGCGCCGAAACCTTCTCCCGAATGGACAACGGCAGGTCGCTATCGTCCATGCCGTCATCCGTTCGGAGGAACCGGTCGAGCGCTGCGTTTCCGGGATAAAAAACGGGGATCGCCAGCGCGCGCAACAGACGTACGCGTTCCCCGGGTCGAAACGCGTAGTTGAAAAACGCCAGCGCGTGCCGTACAGGTTCCGCCGAGAGGAACCCCTTCTGACCCACGACGCGGTATGGCAGTCCTTCTTCCACAAAACAACGCTCTATCGCCTCCGCCTGCCGGCCGGTCCTGAACAACACGGCAAAATCCGACAGGCTGCGGTCGCCCGGTCCCGCCACCGAATTCCGACCCCCGATCTCGCCGGCCTGAAGCATATCGGCGCCGCCGATCATCCGGCTGATTTCACGGACCACCGCTATCCCCTCCGCCGTCTCCCCTGGGACGGAAACCATGCGGACGGCAACGCCCTCTCCGCGAACGGCATCCAGCCGACATGCACTCCGGATCACTGACGATGCCGCATCGACAACTTGCCGCGTGGAGCGATACGTCCTCTCCAGAACAAACGTCCGTGCGGCCGGCCTCTCCTCGCGCAGCCTGCGAAAATACGCGGGACTCGCCCCCCGGAATCCGTAGATGGCCTGATCCGGATCGCCGATCACGAAGAGACCGCCGCCGTCGCCGCCGAGGGCAGCCAACAGTTGATACTGCACCGCATTCACGTCCTGGAACTCGTCTACGAGAACGTGAACAAACCGGGTCCGGACCCGGTCGGAACCCTCGTCTCCTTTCCGCAGCAGGGCCAGAAATTCCAGCAGAATGTCGTCGAAGTCCCACACGCCCAGCGTACACAAGCGTTCCTGGTAGGCCTCGTAGACGTCACGCAACGCCTTCGGCGCCTCCTCCTCCGGATCGGTCTTCGCCAGTGAAATCGCCGACCGGGCATCCCGGACGGATAGGTCGGCATCCGCATCGGCGAGGACCTCGGCCAACACCTGCGCGGCCTCCACCTCGTCGATCACCTGACGCATTTGTCCCGGACCGCAGGACCTCATCAGGTCCAGCGCCACGGCATGAAACGTCCCCAGCGTCAGCCCGTCGAGCATCGTTTCGTCCGGCAACAGCGCGCGAACGCGTTCCCGCATCTCCGCGGCGGCTTTATTCGTGAACGTCACCGCCAGGATGGACTTCGGCGAGACTTCCTTCTCCAAAATAAGGCGGGCCAGGCGGTTTGTCAGCACCCGTGTCTTTCCGGTGCCCGGCCCGGCCTCCACGATCACCGGCCCGCTGTCACAGAAAACAGCCGACCGCTGCGCCTCGTCCAATCCGCCGGGGTCCGCGGCGCCGTCTGTCCCTTGCGCTTCACCGTTCCCGCCAGATGCTTCCTTACGCTCCGGTGGCACCGCTTCCTGTTTTTCCGGCAGATCGAACAGAGCGGGTTGGCGGCTCAGGCGAGCGCGATCCTCCTCCGAGAAAACCTGGATCCGTCCGTACACACCGTCGTAGCCTGCGGCAATTTCCACCTCTCCGGCCCGCATTCGCCGCACCCCCTCCGCCACGAGCGGCTCGCCCGCGGCGGCAATCGCCTCAGGGGACACATGGCGCAAAATGCCGAGTTCGGGCCCCAGGTCCGCCAGCAGCCGATCGTACACCCCCTGGACTCGTTTGCTGGTTGGCCCCACCCCGACCACGGATCCTATAATCTCCGGCAGCGGGATCAGGTTTTCATACGGCGGCGCCACGGCCGGCCTACCGCCCTCCTCCCGGTCCGCCAACTGCTCGACGCGGTGCAACACGCCCACGGTCAGCCGCTTGCCGCATTCCGGACACACACAATCCGCGTCGAGCGACTGCCTGGGCGCCCAGCAGATTCCGCATTTCCGATGCCCGTCCAGGTGATACTTGCCTTCTTCCGGATAGAACTCGAGCGTCCCCAGGAACCGATCGGGATCTCTGGTTTTCAACGCATCGTACATGCCCCGGTACGATAGTTCGGTGTCGAAACAGGTGGCTTCCCGCGCCAGTTTCTGCGGGGAATGCGCGTCCGAATTGGAGACGATCGCGTATCGGTCCAGCATCGACAGGCGCCAGTTCATCGGCGGGTCTGACGAGAGTCCGGTCTCCACGGCGAAGATCGCCGGCAGCATATCCTCGAAACACTCCTCGAGCGTATCGAACCCGGAACTGGCGCCCAGCACGGCGAAATGGGGCGTCCAGATATGCGCCGGAATGAACAGCGCGTCGTCGGCCGCTTCCATGCAAATCTCGACGAGGTCCCGGCTGTCCAGTCCCAGGATGGGCCGCCCGTCCGATCTCAGGTTTCCGATGTCACCCAGCCGCGCATTCAACCGCTCCACCGCCTCGAAACCTGGCATCAGAACGACGTGGTGCACTTTGCGGGTCCTGTCGTTCTTCTTGTAGATCACGCTGATCTCGGTGGACAGCACGAAACGCACCGTACCCCGGCACCGCTCCGGCAGGTCTTCGTCCACCGCGGCCTGCAGTGCCGGCTTGAGCCGGAACAGCCCCTCCTCCGCGGGCTCCAGGCGGTCCTTCAATTCCTCGATCCACTCAGGATGGGTGAAATCGCCCGTCCCGACCACGTTCACGCCCTTCAGCGCGGACCACTTGTAGAGATTCTCCGGGTTCAGTTGACGGCTCGTGGCCCTGGAAAACCGGGAGTGCAGATGTACGTCCGCCACAAATCGCATCCTGGTTCCTCTTACGTGACGACGAAAAAAATGACGTCAGAAACTACGAAACACGCGAAAAATACGAAAAAACTCAAGAACAAGAACTCACAGGGATGGACAGGATGAAAACCAAAAAGCGCGACAAAGGCACGAGGAAACGATAAGACGAAAAAACGCGGGAAAACGAGTAACTGCAGTGAGTCGAATCACCATAGACCGCACGCCGTCATTCCGCCCACTCTGAAACCCGACATTGTACTGGCCAGCCCGATTCCGGTGGCGGTCGCCGACCTCAAATGTCGTACGAAGGCTTCGCGTCTCTGTCGTATCTGTCGCGTCCGGCCGATCCTGCAGGCGCGCGGCGACGAGATTCCGCGTATTTTCAGGTTTCCATCTGGCGGCGGTCCGATACCCCCTCGTATTTTTCACGCCCCGACGAAACACACTGAAAAACCTGAAAACCCTTGATCTCAACCCACATATATATCCTGTGGCAGATATCGCACACCCGAAGCGGATGCTCTTCCGGACTCCTCTCGAAGCGGTAATCCAGATCGTCATATCCGCGACGGAGGTGCGCCATCTCGTCGGGGCTGTAGCGTTCTGAAAGCAATGTGATAACAGCCGGAGGCAGGTCCGCCACCGCCTGCCTGAGTTTCCTTGGATCGACATCCCACGGAATCGACAGTTCATAGCCGCAAGCGCACCACCTGTCGTGCATATCCCAGTCCGACCCAAACCACCACTGGTCATAGATTCGCCGGCAGGCCTCGCACAATTCGTACGAAACCTCGGGATCCATACCTTCTTCCCGGATGAGATCGCCGATCTGCGCACGCTCCGCGTCCGGTAAATCCCCGATTTTTCGTGTTGGCGAATGGCACCAGGCGCACAGGTGGGAGCCCCTCCGGAGAAACACCATCAACGCGATGACTCCCCCGATCAAAACTGCTGCGAAAATCAGATACCAGATTATCATTGCAATTGACCCTCGCCGAGCCCGGAGCCCGGCATCAACGCGCTCCCCGGAAAACCGGTAGACATCATTCGCTCCCCGACATCAGTCGGGCCGATCGTATTTGGCCGTGCAGCCCGATACAACCTGGAATACCTGAAAGCCCTTGACGGGCAACCACATATAGATCCTGAAACAGTTTCTGCAGACGAACATGATGTGGTCGTTGGACACGGACGAGTACAGACGTTCGTGCAGCCCTTCCTTCCCGTATTTTCGCTCAATATACGCCATGATTTCCGGTGGAATTCCACGCAACGCGGATTTCAGGGCATCGGTATCGACGATCCAGGCGGGTCGCGACAGGTCGCAGCCACAGGCGCACTGGCGATCGATCAACTCCCAGTCCATGCGGTGCGGGCGATTGTCGCTCAACCAGCGCCAGTCGTAAATGCGCTTGCACTTCGGACAGACCTCGTACTTCTCCGGCTCCCCCGGCATTCCCTCTTCGTGAATCAGCCACCGTACCTTTTCCCCTTCGTCACGCGGCAATAGTTCGATCGGCGCCATCGATCTCATACACCATCGGCATCGACGCATCTGGTGCTTCGTCAGAAACACGACGACGATCACCACAGCCATAACGCCAATTGCAAAGATGGCGATTTCTTCGACGGCAACGTCCATGGAGCGTCCGCTATTGGCAATAACCCGGATTGGATGATTGCAACAGTTGAATCACAGATGCTGAGATCTGGCGACCACCCTTTTCAGAATGGCGTTCTCACACACGGCAACAAACGAACTACCATGTCGTCAGGCAGGAAATGTACTGTCCAGTATAGCGTTTCCGGTGACGAAATACAAGCTCCGAGACAATGCCGATACCGGGGAAATTCAATCAAACTCGACCTGTCCTTCAGCGCGTCACCTGACACAGAATCTCGCTACAATGCGCAAGAAAACGCTTGTCAATAATCAGCAAGAATTGTAAGCTATATGACAGTTGCGTCCGGTCTCGGATATTGGTTGCCTGGACGTCTGTGAATCGTCGTCAATGAGTGACACCGATAACGCGTAATTGAGCACGATGCAGTCGTTCGTACACCATGAATTGTCTCGATTTGACCTCTCGATATTTACGCAGGGAAGACCGAATTTCAACAGACTGTAATGTGCTCGAAGAATGTACGGAGTATTCAAGAATAACGATAGTTTGGGCAAAATATCCAACGATGTAACGAGTTCGTAGGAGTAACATGATAGCGGAGCCCCTTGCAGAACAAATCATGCGAAAGGTCAAGCAGGCCGATGAGCTCTATTACCGGCTCCTCCTGGTCGTCGGACCCACCGGAACAGGCAAAACCACTGCGTTGCAGAATGTGCAATATCGCACTGGTGCGCCTCTGGTGAATGTCAACCTCGAGCTTTCTCGCCGGATGCTGGAGTTGACCGAGCGCCAGCGGGGGTTACAGATGCCTCGTCAATTTCAAGAGATTGTCAGCAAAGGCGGCAATGAAATGATCCTGCTCGACAACATTGAACTCATCTTTGACGTTGCCCTAAAGCAGGATCCGCTTAGACTGCTCCAGGGACTCTCACGCAACAGGACCTTCGTGGCCGCGTGGAACGGCGCCATCGTTGAAGGTCTTTTGATCTATGCCGCTCCGGCCCATCAGGAGTACAGACGCTATCCTGTGCGTGATTTTCTGGTGGCAAGCCCGGAGCCGATGATATGAAGACAGCAATTCCCATCGCACGGGAGCAGGCGCTATGAAATACGGGGACCTGATTCAGTTTGAGCCCATAGAGTCCGTAATCCAATTGCGGGACGCTAACGAAGCGACTGCAGCTCGGCAGCTTGTGGAGACCTACGTCATATCCGGAGAGATGGCTGAGAAACTGGTGGATGTGGTCATCCCTCAGTTGCAGTTTGAGCAGCCGACCGACAACAAAGGACTTCTGGTCGTCGGCAACTACGGCACGGGCAAGTCCCACCTCATGTCGGTGATCTCCGCGCTCGCGGAGAATCAAGGACTTGCATCCAGTCTCAACAATGCCGACGTGGCGGATGCTGCCGAAAAAATCGGTGGACGGTTCAAGGTGGTCCGCACCGAAATCGGCGCCACCACCATGTCCCTGCGGGACATCCTTGTAGCCGAACTGGAGGAACGTCTTGCAGCGATGGGTGTGAGTTACAGTTTCCCCTCTTCCGACCAGGTATCCAACAACAAACGATCGTTCGAAGAGATGATGACCGCTTTCCACGACGAGTTCCCGGACGATGGTCTGCTCCTCGTGGTGGACGAGTTGCTCGATTACCTGCGCGCTCGCAAAGACCAGGAACTCATCCTGGACCTGAGTTTCCTACGTGAAATCGGCGAGGTCTGCAATGACCTGCGTTTTCGTTTCATCGCGGGTGTACAGGAAGCCATCTTCGACAGCCCCCGCTTTTCTTTTGTGGCCGACAGTATCCGCCGGGTGAAAGATCGGTTCGAGCAAGTACTCATCGCCCGAAAAGACGTCAAATTCGTGGTGGCTGAGCGTCTGCTCAAGAAGACCGGGGAGCAACAGGCCAGGATACGCCAGTACCTGACAAGATTCAGCAAGTTCTACGGCCACATGAACGAGCGGATGGACGAGTTCGTCCGCCTATTCCCTGTACACCCGGATTATATTGAAACGTTTGAACGGGTGACGGCCGTAGAGAAACGGGAGGTTCTGAGGACACTCTCACTGGCGATGAAGAAGATGCTCGACCGAGACGTACCAGCCACCCGTCCCGGGCTCATTGCCTACGACACCTACTGGTCGAACCTCCGCGAGAATCCATCGTTTCGTGCCGTACCGGACATCAGAGCGGTCATCGACTGCTGCCAGGTGCTGGAGGCCCGGATCCAGCAAGCCTTCACACGTCCGACCTATCGACCCATGGCGATGCAGGTGATCCATGCTCTTTCGGTACACCGGCTTACAACCGGAGACATCTACGCTACACTGGGTGCAACGGCCAGGGAGTTACGTGACGGGCTCTGCCTCTATCAACCGGGAGTGGAAGACCTTGGCGGCGACCCGGCCGACGACCTGCTTTCACAAGTGGAGACCGTCCTGCAAGCAATCCATAAGACGGTCAGTGGGCAGTTCATTTCATCCAACCCCGATAACCAACAGTACTATCTGGACCTGAATAAGACCGAGGACTTTGACGCACTGATCGAGAGGCGTGCCGAAAGCCTCGACACGTCCCAATTGGACCGGTTCTACTACGAGGCCCTCAAGAGAGTCATGGAATGCACAGATCAAACCTACGTCACCGGGTACAAAATCTGGGAGCACGACCTGGAATGGTTGGAACGGAAGGCCGTGCGGCATGGCTACCTCTTCTTCGGCGCGCCCAATGAACGCTCCACCGCCGTACCTCCGCGGGATTTTTACCTGTATTTCATTCCCCCGTTTGATGTACCGCATTTCAAGGACGAAAAGAAACCCGACGAGTTGTTCCTCCGGTTGACAAGCGCAGACGACGAATTCCGCGCGGCGCTCGGAAACTACGCTGCGGCTCTGGACCTGGCTTCCACTTCATCCGGGCATGCCAAGTCTATCTACGAGTCCAAGTCGTCGCTTTTTCTGCGGACATTGGTACAGTGGCTTCAAAAGCAAATGGCAGATGCCTTCGAGGTCACCTACCAGGCGCGTGCCAGGTCGATCACGGAGTGGGCGAAAGGCAAGTCTATTCGAGAACTGTCTGGCATCGGACCTAATGAGCGCCTCAACTTCCGTGACCTGGTCAACGTCATCGCCGGTGTCTGCCTGGGAGCACACTTCGAAGACATAGCGCCTGAATATCCTTGCTTCTCAGTTCTCGTCACCAGGGAAAACCGGGAACAGGCCGCACAAGATGCCCTGCGCGCGATTGCCGGCCAGAACCGCACCAGACAGGCGGTCGCTGTATTGGACGCTCTCGAACTGCTCGACGGCGAACACCTGGATCCGAACAAATCAATACACGCCAAGCATGTTCTTGAACTGCTTAGCCACAAGGGACATGGCCAGGTGGTCAATCGCTCCGACCTGATACAGGCAGATAATGGTGTGGAATACATGGACAAGGACCGACAGCGGCTGGAACCCGAATGGGTCGCGGTCGTCCTGGCTGCGTTGGTCTATTCCGGCGACCTGGTTCTCGCCACTCCAGGCAATAAGTTCGACGCCGTCAGCCTGCAGCAACTGGCAGGTTTTGGCATTGGCGAGCTCAAAGAGTTCAAACACATCGAACGGCCCAGGAACTGGAACCTACCCGCGCTCAAGGCGCTGTATGAACTGCTCGGTCTCACACCCGGCCTGGCTCAGTTAGTCACCCAGAGCAAGGAAGAACCGGTCCGACAGCTGCAGATAGCCATCTCCGAATCCGTAGAAAAGTTGGTGCTCTTGCAGCAGAGCCTGCAAGTCGGTCTGATCTTCTGGGACCGCAACCTGTTGGCCGAGGAAGAGACGCAGCAACTCCGCACCCGGCTCGACGCGACCAAGACTTTTCTGGAATCGCTCCAGGCCTATGTCTCGCCCGGTAAGCTAAAGAACTTCCGCTACGATGCTCAGGAAGTCGCGTCCCATCAGGATGGACTCAGTTCCCTGGCTGAGATCGAGTCCCTCGAGGCATTGGTGGCCGATCTTGGCACTACTGCGTCCTTTCTTTCCACCGCCGAGGCGGTACTGCCTGCGGAACATGAGTGGGTGAACAAAACAAAAGAGGCACGTAATAGGGTCCTCGCCCAACTCGGCGACCCGGACAAGCGCGGCGCGGCCACATTTCGCCAGCAGACCCGGCGCCAACTGATCGTTCTCAAGAAGGCCTATATACAGACCTATCTGGATATGCACACCAGGGCGCGACTAGGGATAAATGAGGACAAGCGCAAGACCGAGCTGATGAATGACGAGCGGCTCAAGTTGCTGAAGAAGCTATCCACCGTTGAGTTGATGCCCCGCCAGCATCTGACCTACTTTCAAGATCGCCTGGCCGGATTGAAGAGTTGCTTTGTCCTCACAGCACAGGAGATGGACACCGCGCCCGTCTGCCCGCATTGTGGCTTCAAACCAGGCGCAGAGCCGGCCACGGCTCCTGCGGGAACAGAGCTGGATGGTTTGGACGACGAACTGGACAGACTGGTCGCAGACTGGACCCAAACGCTACTGACAAACCTGGAGGATCCGACGACAAAGGGCAATCTGGATTTGGTCAAGCCGGAGCCAAGGAAGCTGGTGAACGGCTTCATCGACAAGCGGGGCCTTCCGGACGAACTCGACGAGGATTTTATCCATGCCCTGAGGGAGGTGCTTTCCGGGCTCCAGAAGGTACCGATCAAGACCGCTGACCTGCGCGCCGTCCTGCTCTCCGGCGGTTCCCCGGCAACACCGATGGAAATGAAGAAGCGGTTTGAAGAGTACCTGGAAGAACTGACTCGGGGAAAGGATTCTGACAAGGTGCGGATTGTGCTGGAGTAACTGCATGACTCAGGATGAACTGATAGAACTGCTCAATGCGCACGAATGGCGTGACGTTGAGTTCAAAGAAGCACAGACCGATGTGCCAAGAAACGCCTACGAGACGGTATCTGCTTTTGCAAATACCGACGGTGGTCATCTTGTGTTCGGTGTCAGGAAAAACGGCCAAGGCTTCGAGGTCGTTGGCGTTCTTGACATTGACAAGGTTCAGAGTGATTTCCTGACTACGTTACGGCAACCCGACAAACTGAGCGTCATCGTGGGTGTCCATGAAGAACTGCGAAAACATGGTGAGTCGGACCTGCTCATCTTCTATGTGCCAGAAGTGCATCGTTCGCGCAAGCCGGTCTTTCTGAACGGGGACATTCGCCGCTCGTTCATTCGAAGCGGAGGAAGCGACATTCGCTGCTCGGACAGCGAGCGGAACCGATTTCTCGTAGACGCGGCGGCGGAACGCTTTGACAGCCAATCCGTCGACTTCAACCTGGATACCGCGTTCGACTCGGATAGCATCAGGTGGTACCGAGCAATCTACGAAGGACGGCCGGGGAACCGATCTCATGCAACGCTATCCGACACGGATTTTCTCAACGAGATGGGCTTGCTTGTCGAAGAGCACGGCCAGGTATCACCGTCGTGCGCTGCGATTCTACTATTTGGCGCCAATGCGACTTTCCGACAACTTCTGCCACGTCCCGTAGTGGACTGCCAGCGGTTTTTGCAGGCTCACGACAGGGCCGACACTGCTGAACGCTGGATCGACCGCCTCGTCTTTGACGAAAACCTCATCCGTACCTGGCAGGCCCTTATCGATTGGTACCAAAAATCCGTGGATCGACCGTTCCGAATTGACCCGGCAACCTTGCTGCGTGACGATGCGCCGCCGGACTACCGCGCCGTTCGCGAATCTATGGTCAACCTTCTCATCCACCAGGATTACTCCGATCATTCTCGGAAGGCGTTTATCCGCCACCATACCGACCAGACCGTTTTCTGGAATCCCGGCGATGCCTTCGCGACCGAAGTTGATCTACTGGAACCAGGTGAAAAGGAGGTTCGCAACCCACGAATCGTGACTGCTTTTCGGCGCATCGGACTGAGCGAGAATGCCGGATGGGGATTGCGCGACGTCTTCCGCAATTGGCAGCAATTGGGTCACGTTCCACCTACTATCGCCAACATCAAGGGACGCAAGTGCTTTGAACTCATCCTGAGAAAGGAAGAGCTTCTGTCGGAGCAGCAGATTCTCTACCAGGCAAGCCTCGGCGTGCAACTCACCGACGAACAGGCAAGGGTATTCGCATTTGGCTGTCGGGAAAAGGCAATCACGCTTCCCCAGATCAAGGCCGTGACCGGCCTTGCAGGACCAGATGGTGTGGAGCTTGCCGACGCCCTGGTCACCAAAGTGCTCTTCAGAACCATCGAAGCCGGCAGAAAGTACGCCCTGGCCGAGCATTTGGTGGATCGGATTCGCAAAACTGACGAAGCTGCTGACCAACCCAGGGTACGGGGTGAGGACCTGGTCACTGCACAAGTTAAGTCCGGGCGGCCCGACTTGTCCACTGCACAAGTTGAGGGACATTCCGATGACTTGTCCACTGCACAAGTTCCCCCTCTGAACGAGCTCTCTGCTACCCATTGGGAAATAATCGACTTCTGCGACGTGCCCCGTCGGCTGACCGAGATTTTAGAAGCCCTTGGCGTGACCAACCGAGGTTATTTCAAGGAACACCACCTCGACCCGCTGATTCAATCCGGGATTGTGACAATGACCAACCCGGAGAAACCCAGGGCGTCGAATCAGAAATACGTCATTACAGGAGCGGGGGTCCAACTGAAGGCACGGCGTACGTTAGAAAAAAACGACCGAAGTGAGAACAAAAATGGCTAACCATGACGACAACTCGTCCCTGTTCTCCGCCGCCCCTTCCGTCGAGCCGAAAGGGCCGGTGAAATGTCTCGGCATGACCTTCGAAAGCGACGAGAAACGTCGGGAGTATTTCCTTGAGAAGCTACGCGGAAAACTCAAGGACCCTGAGTTCCGCAAGATCGAGGGATTCCCCATTGGCGAAGACGAGGACATCCTGGCACTGTCCGATCCGCCGTACTACACGGCATGCCCAAACCCGTTCATTGCGGATTTCATCAATCACTATGGGAAGCCGTATGACCCGGGAAACGATGACTATCGTCGCGAACCATTCGCTGCGGATGTGAGCGAGGGGAAAAACGACCCGATCTATAATGTTCACTCCTATCATACGAAGGTGCCACATAAGGCTGTCATGCGGTATATCCTTCACTATACACAACCAGGGGATGTCGTTTTTGATGGTTTTGGCGGGACTGGTATGGCTGGGGTGGCAGCCCAATTATGCGGTAACCGCAGTGTCGTTGAGGGGCTTGGCCTCAAAATAGATAAAGACGGCACAATTGCTGACGAAGAAGGTCATGCATGCTCAGTACTTGGTCGACGAAAGACAATCATTAGCGATCTTTCTCCCCTGGCGACCTATGTTTCATCGCGATATAACGACTTTGATTCCTCTCAATATTCGGACAAGAAATGCCAGGATCTAATCAAGTCGCTCGAAGCAGATTTCCAAGATTTATACAATACAGAAGATCCCCATTCTGGCAGTTCTGGACGTGCACTATTCTACGTATGGTCCGATGTTTTCTCATGTCCCGATTGCTCTTATTCCTCAAGTTTATTTGAATTTGCGGTAGACCAATCTACATACAAGCTAAAGCATAGTTTTCCCTGTCCCTCGTGTAACGCTGAGCTTGCCAAGGAGAATCTGGACCGCGTTTGGACGACGCAAACCAGGGAGGTTGGTGATGGGTTCGCAAGGGTGGCGAAGTGCCGACTCGTGCAAGTCTGCGCGAAATTCGGCGACCGCACGGTTCGATTTTCTCCGACGCAGTTTGACCGTGATGTGCTCAAATCTGTCGAACGAAGGGGATTTGATTGGGTCCCTAGACGAGAATTCCCACTTGGTCGGCAAACCCGCAAAGTAAAATCAGGCTCAGGAATTGCCACAATCGTACAAATGTTCACACCTCGTGCGCTTGCTATAATTAGCCGTGCATGGAGTCGGATCACTGAGGTAGAACGGAGCGCTTATAATTCTTCCGCTCTCTTCTTGCTTTCATCAACTCTAACACTTCTCTCGAAACGAGAACGCTATCGAGATGGAACTGGAAAGGGGGCGCAGTCGGGAACCCTTTACGTTCCGTCGCTTCAGATAGAGAAGAATGCGTTTGACGTTATCGAGAGAAAGAGGAAAACATTCTCGGCCCTGAACCTCAAGACAAGGAGGTGCAATGCAGTCGTCACCTGTCAATCTCACAACGACTTGCGGAACATAGCGTCAAATTCCATTGACTACATCTTCACTGATCCACCGTTCGGTGAATCACTCCAGTACGGCGAGCTCAATTTCTTTCATGAGGCCTGGTTCCGTATTCACACCAGATTGGAGAATGATTGCGTACTTAACTACGTTCATGAGAAGGATTTGGTGTTCTACAAGAGGCTAATGTCTGGAGCATTTGGCGAGGCGTATAGAATTCTGAAGCCAGGAAGGTGGATAACTGTAGAGTTCCACAACTCACAAAACAGTGTATGGATAGCAATACAAGAAGCTCTTTGGCATGCAGGATTCAACATCGCTGATGTTCGAGTATTGGACAAGAAGCAAGGCACATTCAATGTTGTCAATCGAGCCGGTGCCGTTAAACAAGACCTCGTGATTTCTGCTTACAAACCGAACGGCGGTTTGGAGGAACGTTTTAGGATTACTGCCGGGACGGAAGATGGACTATGGGACTTTATCCGAACCCACCTGAAACAGCTTCCGGTTTTTGTTTCCAAGGACGGTCAAGCTGAAGTCATTGCGGAACGTCAGAACTTCCTACTCTTCGACCGTATGGTGGCATTCCATGTCCAGCGCGGAGTGACGGTTCCTTTATCCGCTGCCGAGTTTTACGCAGGTCTGGAACAACGATTTCCCCAACGTGACGGCATGTATTTCCTACCTGATCAGGCGGCTGAGCACGACAAGAAACGTATGACGGTCAAAGAGGTTTTCCAACTGCACGTTTTCGTTTCTGACGAGGCGTCGGCCATTCTGTGGCTCAAGCAGAAACTCGCGAAGACACCACAGACTTTCCAAGATATCCATCCGCAATTCTTGAAAGAGATCGGCGGCTGGCAGAAGTATGAAAAGACTAGAGAGCTTTCCGAACTGCTGGAGCAGAACTTCCTGTGCTACGACGGTCGGGGCGAGGTACCGAGCCAGATTCACAGCTATCTTTCGTCGAACTTCAAGGAACTCCGCAACCTGGTCAAGGGCAACTCATCGCTCAAGGCTAAGGCCAAGGACCGTTGGTACGTGCCCGACCCGAACAAGACTGGTGACCTGGAGAAGCTGCGCGACCGAACTCTATTGCGGGAATTTAAGGAATACCGTGAATCCAAACAGAGACGACTAAAGGTATTTCGCCTCGAAGCAGTCCGCACAGGATTTAAGAAGGCATGGCAAGAACGCGATTACGCCACGATCATCTCGGTAGCGCGCAAAATACCAGAAAAAATCTTGCATGAGGACCCAAAGCTACTAATGTGGTACGATCAGGCGGTCACACGCAAGGGAGAGTAGACATGAACGAGTGGAACTGGAATGGGGCACGTTGGTGGAAGTGTGATTTGCACACGCATTCCCCTGAATCCAAAGACTATGGGAAAGGACCAAACCAAGAGGCTCTTCAGGGTCGATCCCCTCGGGAGTGGCTACTCGACTACATGCACGCGGAAGTCGATTGCCTCGCAATCACAGACCATAACACCGGAGCATGGTTTGATCGTGCCAAGTCTGCATTGATTGAACTCGAATCAGAAAATCCAGATGGCTTTAGACCGCTCCACATATTCCCGGGCGTGGAAATTTCGGTCAATTCTGGCGTCCACCTACTGGCGATACTGGCAGGTGAATCGACGACTTCGGACATTGACTCGCTTCTTGGCGCCGTTGGGTTTCCTTCGAAACACAAGGGTTCAAGCGACGCCGTAACAACAAAGTCGTTCATTGAGGTCGTCGAAGCCATTGTAAATGCTGGTGGCATTGCGATTCCGGCCCATGTGGATGGTTTCAACGGACTCTTCGAGTTGCAAGGGACCACGTTAGAGCAGACACTGGACTGCAGAGAAATTGTCGCAATGGAGCTTACGGACCCAGCGTATCAGAAACCACAGCTCTATAACAACAAGAGTCTGCGTTGGACTGAAGTCGTCGGGGCGGACGCCCACCATCCATCTGGTAACACTGAACAGCGTTATCCCGGTAGCCACGTCACGTGGGTCAAAATGGGATCGCCCAGCATCGAGGGATTGCGGTTAGCTTTGTTAGACGGTGCGCTGTCTGTGCGTCGATCCGACCAGGGAACGGATGACCCAAATGAACACGCTTCGTTGGTGTTGGAATCATTCGAGGTTTCGCGAGCGCGCTACATGGGCCGCACCCAAGTTTTCACTATCGGATTCAACCCGTGGTTCAACGCTATCATCGGTGGCCGAGGCACAGGTAAATCGACGGCAGTAGAGTTTCTCCGCATTGCCTTACGACGGAAGGCTGAATTGCCGGAGGACTTGCAGCCTGAACTTGAACAATATAGCAAAGTAAATGGGCAAGACGGCGGACTGCTAACGGAAGATGCATGTATCACGGTTACATGTCGGAAAGAGGGAGAGCGGTTTCGTATCCAGTGGAATTCGGCAGGCCAGCTTGAACCAATCGAGCGAGAAACTGATGGACAATGGCAACGCGCCGAGGGCGAAATCCAGCAGCGATTTCCAGTGCGAATTTACAGTCAGAAGCAAATCTTCCAACTGGCAAGAGCCCCGCTTGCGTTGCTAAGAATCATCGATGACGCACCGGAAGTTGATCTACATACCTTAATTGAAAAAAGGAATATACAAGAAGGCCGGTTTCTTTCTCTACGGGCCATGGCAAGAGAAATCACGGCAGGTCTTGCAGAGGAACAGCGCCTTCGGGGAGAGCTGGAAGACGTTAGACGAAAGCTGGAGATCTTTGAACAGTCGGGACACTCCGAAATCCTCAAGACCTATCAAGAACGGACCCGTCAATATCGCGAAGTCGAGACTTGGGAAGAAAGTTGGACCGGAACAGGCGACCGGTTGCGCAAAGTTGCGGCAGAAATAGTCCCAGAACACCTGGATCGTTCTTTATTCAATGCTGATTCACCTTCAGATGAGGATCTCCAGCAGCGTGCGACGAAAACGCACAGCCAAGTCGATAGAATCAGAAATTCGGTCGAACTAATCGCGTCGCAAGCGGATGAAGTTGTGTCCGGTTGGAGAAAAAGCAAGGATGCGTCGACCTGGAAACAGAGTGTTGATGCTGCCATGCAAGAATACAACGAATTGACAGAAAATCTGTCCCGAGAAGGGGCCGGCGACCCCGCGGCTTACGGCGAACTCGTACAGAAGCGCCAGGTCATAGAGCAACGGATAGAAGAGCTGGAGAAACGGGAAAAACAGGTGAGGGTTCTGAATGAACAGGCAGATGAACACCTGCAAAATTTGCTGAAACTACGCCGGGAGTTCACAGCGTCTCGTCGAAGTTTCCTCAAAGCAGTCCTTAAAGATAACCCATATGTACAGATACAGGTTGATCCCTACGGTGCTCATGAAACGGTCGAAGGACAGTTGCGACGCTTACTCCAGAGAGAGGATGGCAGGTTCGAGAAAGACATTGGATCGCCGGAAGGCGGGGGATTGCTTGGGGAAATCTATGGTGTGGATGACGGTGCTGAGATGATTGAGTAAAATCTCCTGAATATAAAGACCCGTGTCAAGGAGATCGCGTCAGGTGAACCCGGCATTAGGTCAGTGGCTGATCGGCGTTTTGCAACTCACGTCGGCAATCTCCCTCCTGAAGCTATTGACCGCATTGAACTCTGGTTTCCAGAAGATTCTTTAAGGGTCCGATACAGCGCAAGGGGCGATGGTCAGCGTTTTAGATCAATAGAAGAAGGTTCACCTGGCCAGAAGACAGCGGCCCTCCTGGCGTTTCTGCTTTCATACGGGGACGAGCCGTTGATTCTAGACCAGCCGGAAGACGATTTGGACAATCATCTGATCTACGAATTGATTGTGACCCAATTGCGAGCGATCAAACTTCGTCGACAGGCCATCGTCGTCACACACAACGCAGACATCGTTGTCAATGGTGATGCGAATTTGCTGGTAGGGCTCGCCGCACGTCGCGGAGCAATGCAGACAGAATGTGAAGGCAGCCTGCGGGAGCAGCAGGTAAGAGATACCATTTGCGCGGTGATGGAGGGTGGACGTAAGGCCTTTGAAGACCACTCCCGCCGCATCTCGCTGGAAGGACAACATGTTTAACAGCCCGGAAGCGTTGCTGCAGAAAATTCGCCAGGATGAGGACAATTCGCTGGAACTCAAGGCCGTCCGATTCAGAGGTGACCGTGTTTCGGGGCTTAGGGGAGATGATGAGTGGGCAGACGAGTTGGCGGCCATCGCCAATACTCACGACGGTGCTCTTGTCCTGGGTGTGGACGACAGGACACGCGACATCATCGGCATTCCAATAGACCATCTTGACGCAGTCGAACGCTTTGTCTATGAGATTTGCAATGAGAGCATCACGCCGCCAGTCCATTTTCGTTCTTTCCGTATGCAACTCCCTGATGCCACGGGGCAACTCCGGTCTGTGCTCAACGTAGAAATCCCGCGCAGCCTTTTTGTCCACAGGAGCCCAGGTGGATATTTCTTTCGGCAAGGTAGTTCAAAACGCGAAATGCCACCTGATTACCTGATACGACTATCCCAGCAACTTAGCCAGGCTCGGCTGATTCGATTCGAGGAACAACCGGTACCGCAATCGAGCATCGAAAATTTGTCGCGAGAACTCCGGACAAACTACACGACGCGATCCAGTGAATCCGAAGACGTCGTGCTCCTTAAGCGCGGACTATTGTCGAAGGAGGAAAACGGTATCGTGCGGGCTTCCGTCGCCGGTGTTCTGTTTTGCTGCGGGAGGCCGGAGCGCTTTTTGCCCAACGCCTATATTGAAGCCGTGCGCTATCGCGGAAGAAAGCAGAATTCCAATTATCAGATAGACGCCCAGAAATTTTACGGCCCGTTGAATCAACAGATTGAACAAGCAATGAACTTTCTCAGGAGAAACCAGACGGTCTCAGCCGTAAAAAGTCCGCACCGGGTCGAAGTGCAGCAGTTCAGCGAAAGAGCGGTTTTTGAAGCGATAGTCAATGCTGTGGCTCACCGCGATTATTCCATTTTCGCCTCGAAAATACGGTTCTTTATGTTTGAAGATCGGTTGGAAATCTACTCGCCAGGCACGCTCCCGAATACCGTGACCATTGACAGCATCTCCCTCCGTCAGGCTACCCGAAACGAACTGATTACCAATCTGCTTGCAGAGACTTCAGTGGCGGAAACAGTTGGCGATGTGGGGCGTGGTTTTTATATGGAAAAGCGGGGCGAGGGTGTACCAATCATTTTGGACGAGAGTGAAAAACTCTCGGGAAAGAAGCCTGTTTTTCGACTCATTGACGATTCCGAACTGTTACTGACCATTTTTTCGGGGAGTATGGAACGTGCCGACGAGCATTGATACACGAAACGGTTGGTGTTCAGAATCGGATGCACAATGAGTGCCTGGCGCGACCGGATCCTGAAGGAATTCGCTCCCAACGTAGCCCGTCTGACCCTTGTCGCCGATCCTGACGGGCTGCTTTTGGAAGAAGGTATACTCGCGGGCATACGCGAACGGGGCTTTGAACTGATTCCGTTCGAGGACGCTATCGCCTTTCGGTATGCCTACGAATCCAGATTCCGTTCCCGCTGGGACCAGGGTGCGCAGACGGATCTGGTGGTCGTACTGCACTCCGAGGAGAGCGATCTCAACTGCTTGCCATACGACCTGCTCGAGGCTGGTCGTCAGCTGTGGTTCAACCTTGGCGACATTTTTACAAATCTGAGCTATTCGGTTGTGGCATCGTTGGACCGACGAGACTTTGACACGCTCTACGATGCTCAGAAACGGCACGCTTCGGGTGTGCTGGGCGATAATGCGACGAAGGAATTCATCCTGCGCCATGTGTTCGATATTGCACCTGAATTCATCAAAGAGCCATCCGATTTATTGCGTGTACTGCTGCGTCGCCATTACCGAGAACAGCAGATTCCGTCCATGTTGAACGAGCGATTGGTTCAGCTGCTCCGCCAGCAACCTTTGTTTAGAGCATGGCCACTCGCAGAGATTGTCTCAGACCGGCAGGCATTCTTCGATTTTCTTCAGGAACGCTGGCCCTTTTTTCTGGACCGGTCTGCGAGCGAAGAGGGTCTCTGCGTCCGGGAGCGCGCGGAACCCTATGCATTGAAGTTTTCAGGCCCTATGGACTTGCCATTCGATCACGACGACATCCGTGTATATTTAGACAACCTGTTTCTCGAAGGACTGCTTGAAGCCGTTCCATACGACCAGGCCGAATCGCTGTCAAAACCATGGCTCGTTATTGGTATCCGAAGGGATGAACAGGCGGATCGAGAACGTCGCGTAGATGGTCTTCTCTGCACTTTGGCTTCCATTATTCCAAACGAGGATGCACGACACGGCGATTGGTTCCGATTTGCTAAAACTTGGGCCGAACTGGTAGTATTATCTCATGAATCGGATGCGCAGTTGCCGGCACCTGTAGGTCGAAAGATGGAGACACTGAAAGCTAATATTGACGATTCACTTGTGTCCTGGCTGACAAACCGCTATGCAGGACTGAGCAGCCTGCCGCCGGACCCACCTGTTATGTTGCATCACATTCCCCGTTTCCTTGCCAGGCATGTCACGGATGGCACGGAACACAAGGCGGCGCTCGTCCTGGTAGATGGTCTTTCTCTCGATCAGTGGATTGTCACCCGCAAGGAGCTTTCCAAGCAACACCCCACGTACCATTTCCGAGAGCACACGGTATTCGCCTGGATACCCACTATCACCTCGGTTTCCCGTCAGGCGGCCTTTGCTGGAAAGCCGCCCTTTTATTTTCCAAACTACATACATAAGACGGACAATGAGCCGGCATTTTGGGCGCAATTCTGGGTTGATCAAGGCCTGGCCCTACAGGAAGTCACATACGCAAAGGTTCTCGGTGACGGCCGCCTCGAAACAGTGGAAGAAATCGTCGCCCATCCGATGACGCGGGTCATCGGTCTGGTTGTCGACAAAGTGGACAGAATCATGCACGGCATGGAGCTTGGCGCTGCAGGGATGCACAATCAAGTCCGGCAGTGGGTCCGTCTAGGGTTCATAGCGAATCTTGTCGATCTTCTTCTAAATAACGGTTTTCGCGTCTATCTGGCTTCGGATCATGGCAACATCGAGGCGGTCGGATGTGGCCGTCCTGGTGAGGGCGCCGCAGCCGACGTGCGAGGACAGCGCGCTCGAATCTATCGAGATCCCTTGCTGCGCAGTCAGGTAAGAAAGCGATTTCCAGGCGCCGTGGAATGGGGACCGGTTGGACTACCAGATGATTATTTGCCTTTGTTTGCCGCCGGGCGCACTGCATTTGTGGGTGAGAGTGAGCGGATTGTCAGTCACGGCGGAGCGTCTCTTGAAGAATTGGTTGTTCCTTTTGTTGAGATCGAAAGAAGGGACGCATGAACGGACGGTTTACTCAGATTGGGTTCAGTCAACGTATCCGCCTGGAATGGCTGGAGACGACAGCCAATCTGATTCTTGCTGGCAACGACAGGACCACAATCAACAGTTCACTCCAAAGGATCCTGGAGGACAAAGTTTCCGTCGGAGGTAGGTCCATCAGAGGAAATAGGGAAAAGGCAATTACGATTCTATTGAAGACCTGGCTTACCGTACCTACCGAATTGGAGAAACTGCGGGAAGGGGGCTTGGAATTGCTCCGCGGGCTCTCTCGTGAAGACCAAATTGCCGTACACTGGGCAATGGCAATGGCAACTTATCCCTTCTGGGGCGCGGTCGCCGCGCATACAGGCAGGCTCTTGCGGCTTCAAGGAACCGCCGCGGCAGCGCATGTTCAGCGGCGAATCAAAGAGAAATACGGAGAACGGGAAACCGCATCTCGTGCCGCACGACGTGTGTTACGTTCGTTCATCGATTGGGGCGTCTTGAAGGAGACGAGTGACAAAGGGATCTATGGACAAGGAAAGCAGTACTCGGTTGAAGAATCCAGACTAATCGTCTGGATGGTGGAGGCTTCTCTTCATGCTCGTCCAAACGGTTCTGCCCCCTTAAGAGACTTGGTCGACAGTCCGAGCATATTTCCGTTCAAATTGGCGCCCGTAACAGCCGAGCAAGTGGCGTCCATAACACCTCGCCTGGATGTGCTGCGGCATGGCCTGGATGATGATCTTGTGATGCTGGCTAAAAACTGCCAGGGCAACGCGACGGGATGGACGAAATAGTCGTTTCTACGAGAACCGATTTGCCAAACGGCGTCTGTCAAATTCCACTGACGACGCCATGGCTGCCAAATATGAAATTGCTTTGTCGGACGAGCCGATCATGGCGGCGGACATCGACCGTACGCGAGAGGCACTGGGCAGGCGCGGCTTGCTGCTGGGAGAGAAGGCAGGATCGTCTATGAAGCATCCTGAACGCTTTCCGCCTGACGACTCTGGGGAATGGATAAACCGCGCCAGAAGCGACCTGATTCACGCAAAGAACGAAGCGCCAAGAGTCTATCTTAAGAATTCGTGTTTCAACGCCCCGCAGGCCGACGTCTGGTGCGGCCTGTTTTGGAGCAGCGATCCTCGACCTTGAAGTCGAAGTCAAGGAGGCAGTCTTCTCAGCCGCTAAAGGCCTTATGAATGAGTTCGGAGGCGCAAATATCACAGAAATTGATGACTTTCACCGAGATGTGTTCGACAATTCTCACGTCCGAGATGAAATCGCAAACATGGCCGGTTTTCTTCGACGATTTCAGCGTACCCGTCACACTCTTAAATAGCACTTGTTGAGGCAATCGTGATCCGGCGAGTTACGATAACGAACTTCAAGCGTTTCCGAAACCAGGCCTTTGAACTGGCGGATTCAGTCGTACTGGCCGGACCGAACAATGCAGGTAAGTCCACGTTACTCCAGGCGATTACAATGTGGAAGTTCGGTCTGGATCGCTGGATCTCTCAGCGCGTGGGAGGCAGGACCGTTACCAGGTCCGGCATTGCGATACCGCGAGCCGATATTACTGCTGTCCCGCTCCGTGAAATGAACTTGCTCTGGGAAGATCGTCGGGTCACCGGGCCGCGCGGGATGTCGGGCAGCCGGCGGCTTATCGAAATCGTCGTAGAAGGCGAAGCGAACGGGGAATCCTGGACCTGTGGCATCGAACTCCAGTACGCCAATCCCGAGTTGGCATACGTACGGCCACAGGACGCGAAAAGCCTGGATAGAGAAACATTGCGAAATTTCCCTCCGGAGGCGGCGCGACAACTAAATATCGTTCACGTTCCTCCGCTTTCCGGCGTTGAGCGCGATGAGCCGCGGCGTGACAGAGGAATGCAGGACCTGTTGGTGGGACAGGGTCGGCCAGGCGAAATCCTGCGCAATCTCCTCCTGGAAATCGCCGAGAGCAAAGAAAGAGGGCGTTGGCTATCTCTTGCACGGCACATCAAGGAACTCTTTCGGATCGAATTGCTTAAGCCTGTCTATTCTCCTGCGCAACCATACATTGTGTGCGAGTACCGAGAACCGGGGCACACCCGGCCACTGGATCTCTCAAATGCAGGAAGCGGGACACTGCAAGTGCTTCTCCTATTCGCTTTCCTGTATGCCCGTCCCGCAACGGTGATATTGCTTGACGAGCCGGACGCCCACCAGCACGTCATTCTTCAACGACAGGTCTACGACCTCATTCGCAAAGTTGCGCACGAACGTGGCGGGCAGATTATTGTTGCGACACATTCTGAGGTCGTTCTTGATGCGACTGAGCCCGAGCGGGTGATCGGGCTTTTTGGAAGAGCGCCGCGTTCGCTGGCTAACGAGACCGAACGTAATCAACTCAGGGAGGCTCTCAAACGCGTTACCACGACCGATCTGTTGCTGGCTCAGGAAGTCGGCGCCGTTCTCTACGTAGAAAGCGAGACTGACGAAAGGATCCTCTCGGAATGGGCGCATCTCCTGGATCATCCTGCTCGACTCTTCTTCGAGCGGCCTTTTGTCCATTGGTTGAGTGGAAGAAGCCTGCGCGAGGCGAAAGCGCATTTTTTCGCAATGCAAGCAGTGTTTCCCGGACTGCCCGCAGTCTGTCTTCTCGACGGAGACAATCTCGACAGACCTGACTCGGAAATGACGGGCGCCGGCCTCGAACTACTTCGATGGCGTCGCTACGAGATTGAAAATTACCTCTTACAGCCGGAGGCAATAAAGCGTTTTGTCGACTTCCCGCTTATGAATTCAAGAATTGATGCCGCATTCTGGAGTCAAGTGCCCCGCGGTACCGATCTCTTTGGAAACCACGTGTCGTTAGAACGCGTAAAAGCCAGCGACGAGTTTCTTGTGCCACTTTTGGACGAGGTCGGCAAGAGGACACCGAAGCGAGATCTATATTTGCTAGCTACGACTATGGAGGAAGAGGAGATCCATCCCGAGATACGCGAAAAACTCGATCGTATCGCAGCATCGCTCAATACGCGTGAGTCGTCAGAATAGCGATTCTCCATTGTCCATAGGACCTCAGGAATGCCTCTCGATCCCTGGTACAAGGCAACTACGCTTCGCAAGGAAGTACGGGAAGGTCGTTCGTTCAGCCCGGACGAGTTCGCGATTGCCCTCGAGCAGGTCGTCAACGGAACTGCGCCGGAGGACTATAGCGATCCTGTGCAGTTTTTCTCGCGCACCTGTTTTACACGGGCGTTAAATGAACTGATTGACACAGAACAGGAACGCGGGCCAGATTTCCTTCGACTTGCGAATGCATTGTCTGCGCTCTATCCAAGAGGCAGCAACGAAAAACGCCTGCTGGACGCTATGTTGTTGGCGGTTCCGAGGTGAAAGGAACAATATGGAACCAACAATGATCGAATCCGTCCGCATCAAGGGCTTCCGGTCATTGGCGAATGTCGAGCTCTCGGACATTCCCAGGACGGCAGTCCTGATTGGCGCCAACGGCTCAGGAAAGTCAAATTTCATTCGTTTCTTTGAAATGCTACGCTGGATGCTCGGTGCGCGCAGATTTGCAGAGTTCGTCGAGCGCCAGGGAGGGGCCGACGATCAGTTGTTTCGCGGCGGCAAACACACCCGACGAATGGAAGCGTCGGTAACATTGCAAACCCATGCAGGCCGGAACGACTTTCGTTTCGCGCTTGCTCATGCTCATCCCGATCGCCTGATATTCATGGATGAGGCATTTCGTTTCAGCCGCCGGGAATTCGATTCAGAGGTAGACTGGCGACATCTCGGCAGCAGCCACTCGGAGGCCAATATTGTCGAAGAGGCACAATCCGACACCATCGCCCGCGTGATCGTGAATTTGCTTCGCAACTGCGCGGCATACCAGTTCCATGACACGTCAGACACGTCTGATCTTAAAACGAAATGGGAAATTGAAGACAACAACTATCTCAAAGCGCACGGCGGCAATCTTGCAGCCGTATTGTACCGTTTGGAACGGCAGGATATCAGGCGATTTGAACTGATCTGCGAGCAAATCGGCCGCGTCTTGCCTGTATTCGACCGATTTCAAATAGAAGAAAGCTACGGGAAAGTGTTTCTTAGATGGAAGGCCAGAGGTACGGATAAGACGTTCGATCCGCACCTGACATCCGATGGCTCGCTGCGTTTCTTCTCACTCGCGACGCTGTTGAATCTGCCGCCGGAGATGCTGCCAGACGTGCTTCTCCTGGATGAACCTGAACTCGGACTGCATCCCGCCGCCGTTGCATTAGTCGGGGGAATGATTCAAGCACTCGCCAGGGAAAGGCAAGTCATTGTGGCAACACAGTCGCCCTTACTTGTGGATGAGTTCGCTCTCAATGAGATTTTCGTGCTGAACCTGGTGGATGGACGAACCGAGTTCGACAAACTGGCGCCAGACAAATATCGCGAGTGGCTCGATGACAACTTTACTCCAGGCGAACTCTGGCAGAAGAACCTGCTCGGAGGACGCCCGTGATCAGACTGGCGATATCAGTAGAGGGTCCCACTGAAGAACAATTCGTAAATAGAGTACTTGCAGAACATCTGCGATTACATGGCGTGGAGACCACGCCGGTCTTGCTCGGACGTGCCCGCGGTCGGTACGGCGGCGGGAACGTATCAATAGATCGGCTGGTACCGGAGTTGATTCATTTGCTCCGGTCGTTCGATAGGGTGACGTCGTTGGTCGACTTCTACGGTTTTCGACAGAAAGGGGAGATGAATGTCGAAGAGCTGGAGGAACAGTTGGTACAACGCATTGGCGAGACATTCGGTCAGGTATGGAATCCGGAGACCGTGATACCGTATGTACAACGGCATGAGTTCGAGGGATTGTTGTTCTCAGACGTGAATGCTTTTGGAGACGCGATCAATGCGCCTCAAAAGGCAGTTAATGAATTACGCACTATTCGTGAGGAATTCCCGACGCCTGAGGACATTAACGACAACAGCAACACAGCGCCGAGCAAGCGTATTCAGCAAGCGATAAACACGTACCATAAATTCGTACACGGCCCGCTTCTGGCAATGGAGATGGGCCTGGCAACAATTCGCGAAGAATGCCCACGGTTCGCGAGCTGGGTATCTAAACTCGAATCGCTGGGACGACATTGACATACTCATGAAAACAACAGGAATCGACCAGAGCACACTGGACGACATCATCCGGCGCGCCGTCGAGGTCGCCGAGCCCGAGAAGATCATCCTGTTCGGATCCGCCGCTCGCGGCGACATGAACCGTCACAGCGACGTGGACTTGCTTATCATAAAAAATGGCGCGGATGCGCTGGAACTTATGGGCGAAATCTATATGAATCTCGATGGCGTCGACGCTGTCGTCCCAACGTCCGACGATGTAGAGCGGGATAGAGACTGCCACGCTGTGATCATCAAGCCCGCGTTGCAAGAAGGCAGGGTCGTACATAATGGAGGAAGACATGACCACTGATTCTGTACTACTCAAACGTATTACCGTACGTCCGGATGTTTTTGGTGGCAAGCCCATCATTCGCGACATGCGCATCGCGGTGGAACACGTCCTTGGAATGCTGGCGGCCGGCGATACCGCAGAAACCATCCTCCAGGAATACCCGATTCTCGAGCCAGAAGACATCCAGGCGTGCTTGCTATATGCCCACCGTTAGCAGGGAAGCGCTTGATATACTTATGAAAACAACAGAAATCGACCAGAGTACGCTGGATGAAATCATCCGGCGCGTTGTCGAGGTCGCCCATCCCGAGAAGATCATCCTGTTCGGATCCGCCGCTCGCGGCGACATGAATCGCCACAGCGACGTGGATCTCCTTGTCATCAAAGAGGGTGTGCATCGACGACGCATGACGGGGCGGATCTACGAGAATTTGTACGGCGTCGGCGCGGCGGTCGACGTGGTCGTGGTCACGCCCGAAGACGTGGAGCGCTACAAGGATAGCCATGCGCTCATCATCAAGCCCGCGCTGTGTGAGGGGAGTGTGGTCTATGAGTCCTCCTGAGCGCTTCCCGCCCGATGATCCGCGGGAATGGCTGAACCGCGCCAGAAGTAGCCTGGCAATCGCGAAGAACCGAATTCCTGACGCCTATCTGGAAGACCTGTGCTTTGAGGCCCAACAGGCTGCCGAAAAAGCCATCAAGTCGGTGATGATTATGCGCGGCATCGAATTTCCGTACGTTCATGATTTAGCCCGTTTGATGTCAATCCTTGAAGCCAGCGGTGAGCGCATTCCGGAAACGGTTCGGCGTGCCACAAGACTCACTCACTTTGCCACGCACACACGATATCCAGGTTTGGAAGAGCCCGTTCGTGTGCAGGAATACACGCAATCAGTTGAGATCGCTGGATCCGTTGTTCAATGGGCCGAGGAACGCATACTATGATCCACCTTGAATGCAAGCGTCGCGTCGAAGTCGATTCAGCACGGATTTCGCCGTAGCGGGATCCCGGACAGCACATTTTGCTGTCACTCGGCTGTCCCATTTCATCAAACACAATTTCCTTTAAGGAGGCCGCAATGAGTTCCTCTGTCACTGTCCGAGATATCGACCCGGCGGACAAAGCCTGGCTCAAACTGGAAGCGCGCCAGGTTGGCGTGTCGATGGAAGAGTTCATCCGCCGTCTGATCCGTGAGAAGCGCGCCAGGGCGGAGCATCGCGCAACGCCTTCCGAGGCTTTCAGGCGGTATTTTGGACCCGAGCATGGGGTCGAGTTGCCTGGACCTGGACGCCACGCATATCGGAACGTCGAGTTCGCCGGTGAGAATGAGCCGTGAACGCTCCTGTTGGTTGGCTCCTCGATACGAATGTGGTATCGGAGATGATGCGCCCGCGTCCAGAGCCGCGCGTGGCTGCGTTTCTGGATGAGATCTCCGACCAGGGAATTGGTCTTGCATCCATCACCGTCTGGGAAATCCTCAACGGCATTGGCCGCCTGGACGCCGGACGGAGGCGAGACGACCTCGCCAAGCGGTTCCAGAGACTGCTTGACGATCTCTTCGAGGATCGGATATTCGATTGGAACCTGGACGACGCCTGGGAGTGCGCTCGTATCATGGAAGAGAAGCGGCGAAGAGGTGAAGCGCTTGAAGACCACCTGCCGGATGCCTTTCTCGCGGCAACGGCGGCCCGGCGCGGCCTCACTATCGTCACGCGAAACGCAAATGAATTCCGCAACACCGGTGCTGAAGTCGTCGATCCGTGGGCCGGTGGATGACAGTCGGTTTCCATCGGCCGCGTTGCTTGATGGTCAGCCGAACGAGTTTTTCAGACGGCGTCTGAAAAATTGGCAGGTGACGAGATTCGCCAGGCACTTTCTGGCGAATCTGATCGAGTTCCTCAACACGCGATTTGCCAGACAGCGTCTGGCAAATCCGCTGTCTTTCCGCTCACACGTGGTGATCTCGTGGATTGCCGGTCTGTGGCGTCAAATCGCTTTCGTTATTCTTGATAAATCCAGGTTGACGTTGCCGATATTATACAAATCGAGGCGAATTAATGACGAATCCAAATGATACGAGGTTCGGTTTCCGTGGATTGGTGTTCGGAACGGTGCTCGTCCTGACCCCCACCGTTCCGACTGTTGCATGCGCACAGGCGTCCGGCCTGAATATTGAAAACGCCCCCGCGAAGTCCCGATCCGCTTCAATTGCTCGGGAGGATTTTTATTTTCGCGCCGGCGCCGTTCTGGACCTGCGGGCCAACTCGCGGTTCCAGGACAATGATTGTTTGAGTCAGACGCCGGCGGCACTCTATGGATGCGGAACAGGCGTGGACGGCGACAATCTGAGCGCCTCGGGAGAATTCGCCAGGGCGCCTGGCTTTGACGTGGGCGCAGGCTACGTTGCAAACAAACACATCCGCGTCGAAGCCAGCGTCCGGTACCGCCCGAAGTTCTCCTTCAACGGCAACGCCAACTTCGTGCAGACCACGGGCCGGCAGGAGGTCTCGGCCGACGTCTCCTCCCTTTCGGCGCTGGTCAGCGCCTTTGCGGACCTCCCCGAACGGGGGCCGTTCAGCCCCTTCCTCGGGTGCGGCGGCGGCTTGTCTCGCAATTCCATCGGCGAGACCCGCATGACGTTTCCCAGGACGACCACCATCGTCCCCGGCGCGAGCCGGACAGGATTCGCATGGATGTTGAGCGCCGGGCTTGCGGTGCGTATCCGGGAAAAGATGACGGTGGACGTGGGGTGGCGGTACACGGATTCCGGCGTCGTGGAGACGGGAAGGGCAACGGGCCGAATCGTCTGGCGCGACGGAAGCCGCGAGCCGTTGGAACTCGAACTGGCGGAGACGTGGGCGAATCTGTCCAGCCACGGACTTCGCATTTCGCTACGTTACGGACTCTGAACCCGCGCTTCGAACCGGAGTGGCTCGATACCTGGGAACCACGGCATGACCACGTACAGCGTCTATTTCGCCGGCGAGCTCTTCGACCACAAGCATCTCATCGGCAATGCCATCCTGGCAGAAGCCATCGAGCGCCGCTCCGGCGGGCGGTACGCCTGCGTGGTTCCGCAGCATCTCGAACAGGCCACGGAACGGGCGGTCGACGTCCGGAACCAGGACTTGAAGCAGGTCATGGCCTGCGACCTGGGCCTGTTCAACTTCGACGGCACGGACCTGGATTCGGGCACGGTAGTAGAGTTCATGCTGGCCAAATTCCTGGACATACCGTCGGTCATTCTGCGCTCAGACTTCCGCTCCTCCGGAGACCAGGACAAGGACGGCGACGACTGGAACCTGATGTGCTCCTTCTATCCCCGCGTCGGGCGGCTCGAGTTCAATGCGATGACCTGGTACCAGGAAGCCCGGGACAGCGCCGCCGGCGTGAGCGATTGCACCAGCCGGCTGTACTCCAGAATTGCCTCCGCCGTCATCGAACAACTGGACGCCGTCCGCGCCGAACCGCCTGTCGCTGAATTCAATGAGGATCGAGTACGCAGTCTGTACGACTGGGCGGCGCGCTTTCCCGGTAACGGACTGGAGGACGTTTGCGGCCCGGATTTCGTGGACGAGGTGATCGCGTCCAGGCGAAGGAAGGGGCTGCTGTAAAGAAACGAAGAGCCGGTCGGTCAATGGAAGCCGTACCAGGCCATTGCGTCTATATCCTGCTCATCCTGTCCATCCATGTATGTTTATGTCTTTGGATTTTCCGACTCAGGAGCCTGTTATGTACGATATTCCGGGCGGACTGTCCCGGCTGCAGTCGAAACGGACCGGCCGTTTCTCCTCGTGGGATACGACCGGGCGAAACAGCGACGCGTGGATCATCGAACCCGGCGAGACCCGGGTTCTGTCCGATATCGACGGCCCCGCGTGCATCACCCATCTATGGTTTACCCAACGCGACCACTACCGCGAGTGCCTGCTGAAGATCACGTACGACGATGCGGAGGAACCCAGTGTTCTCTGTCCCCTTGGGGACTTCTTCGGCCTGGGCCACGGTATTGTCAACTCCTACCAGTCGCTGCTGTTTAGCGCGTCGACCAACGACAACAACCGGTTCGAAACCGGCTGCTCGCTCAACGCGTACGTACCCATGCCCTTTCGGGAGCGTGGCCTCGTCGAACTGGTCAACGAAAGCCTGGAGCCCCACCGGCAGTACTTCTATGTTGATTGGGAGACCTGTCCGGACGGACTGCCGGCCGACACGGGGTATTTTCACGCTGAATTCCGGCGGGAAAACCCATTCGGCGGCTGGGGACACGAAATCCGCGTGAACACACCGGAATCGGACATCATCAATACCGGACGCGAGGCCTGGGAGAACAACTACGTCATCCTGGACGCCGGGGGGCGCGGCCACTACATCGGCTGCAATCTCAGCGTCACCAACTTCCAGGGGACCTGGTGGGGCGAGGGCGACGACATGATCTGGGTGGACGGGTACAAATGGCCGCCTGACCTGCACGGCACCGGCAGCGAGGACTACCTGAACCAGGCATGGGGCATGCAGCCCAATGCGTTCCTCCGCAACGGGTCCTCGATCCACGAACGCGATACGGACGGTTATCAGACCAGCTACGTGCACCACCTGGAGAATCCCGTACGATTCGAGCGGGAGATCAGGGTGACGATCGAGCACGGCCACGGGAACCATCTGTGCAACGAGATGAGCAGCGTGGCCTACTGGTACGGCGACCGGCCCCGCGCCGCCGGCCCGCCGCCGCCGGTGGACCAGCGACTCGCCGTGCGGCGCGACAACCGCGGGAACTGGCTGTACGACGCGAGATCGCAGACCACCTCGCGCACCGTACCTCTGAATGACGAGATGAAGGACAACAAGGCCCGCTGGAACCGTGGGAAATGGTGACCGATGGGTAGAAACGGGCGATAGCAATGATTAGGCAATCCGCTTTAACCGGCGCTCAGTCTCCGCTCTTCAACATCCCCTCCGTCGCATCGGACCTCGAGCGTCCGGTCGGCGGGCGTCTGCAGCGCAATCAAAAACCGGCACGCCTCCGGCGCCAGATCGCTCCAGCGCATCTGCCACATCCGGTGCGCGCATGCGCCCGGACCCACGGCAATCGCGGCGGTTCCGACGTGACAGGTCGAGTACCCGGACTCCCGGCGCCGCGCTTCTCTTTGAAAAAACAGACTTGACTTTTGAGGCGTCGTTTTCGAAACTATCGGAAAATCCGGACATTTGCTCCAATCAGGCCGCGATGGCGTTCTTTTCGGTTGCAAGACAGTTCGACGGGGGTCCTCATATGCGTCTTCGGTTGGTTATCTTGTCCACCGTTTTCGGACTGCAATTGCTTTCTTGCGGTTCGACGACATGCGCACAGGCGGAGCCGTACAACCTGTCTCGTTCTGGATGGTACGTCGGCGCCACGCTGGGCGTGAACCGGGCGTCCGACGTCGATCAGAACGGATGGAATCGCGACACGTTCTGCTATCCGACGGACGCCTGTTTCGATCTGGACCCCATTCCCCGGATCTCGGGGTACCGCTGGCATTACAACGTCGAACCCGCCCGCGGCACCGCGTTTGAGGTCTCTTTCGGACGCGTGCTCGGGCGCAAACGCCTGGAGCTATCGCTCGCGCAGAAGAAGAACGGCGTCAGCCAGGTCTTTTCACCAACTACGACGGCGTGCGCATGGAGGACCGCCGGGGCGGCACGATCGCCTCCAACACCCGGGCTTCGATTGACGACCTCGTCGTACGCTCGTTTTCGCTCAACGCGTACTACGATCTACTTGGTGCGCGCATCGGTATTTCACCCTATATAGGCTTCGGGTTGGGAGCGGCGCAGGTCGTGATGGCCGGGGCGCACTTCTCGAACGACCACCAGGAAACATCGGTCGGCGGCCAGGTTTACGATCCGCCGCTTTCATTCTACAACAGCCGCCAGGATGGAGACCTCTCCGACGCGGTTCCGGTCGGGAGCGTACACGCGGGCGCTGACTACACGGTCGGCGACAGGACGATACTGGGACTGAAGTTGACGTTCTCGATGACCGGCGGCGCTGAAGTCCGCGGGAAATATTCGACGCATCCGATGCACAGCCTGGATCCGGACTTCCCAAACCACAATACGTTCGCCGGGGCCCGTCAATGGACGCTGACACTCAATGCCAGGCGGATTTTCGGCAACTGAATCGGCAATCCGGCGACCCGCCGCGCTGGCGACCTGAGAGCACGCTTCAATGCGATCCAGACATCCGTTGCGAGGATTGACATGGGGAAAAAGGCGAATCATCCGGGATTGTCCGAACTCTACAGGCGCGATCCGGACCAGGCCGACAGGCTCCTGTTCGGACGCGAGTCCCATCCCGACCGGCGCGAATTCCTGAAAGGCGCGGGAATGGCCATCATGGGGGCGATGGTCGGATCGACCATTCCATTCCACCGAACCATTCCCGCACACTTCATCCCATCCGTGTTGGCCTCGGAAAGGGTTATACGGGGCAAGGACGGGCTGGTTGTGATCAACGAACGCCCGGTCAATGCCGAAACCCCTGCCCACCTGCTGGACGACGCCATTACGCCCACGGAAAGGCATTTCATTCGGAACAACGGATTTCCCCCGGAGAACACGAATGCGACAGGCTGGAAGCTGACGGTCGACGGCCTCGTGGGCAGGCCGATGACGTTCG
>CAXXXF010000012.1:0-304256 GCA_963667175.2 Candidatus Latescibacterota bacterium
TCAACCTGAAGAACGGGCTATTCTCCCTGCGCTGGGCCTGCGATGTCCCATTCCGTGCCGGTCTTTCAAGTTCATCCGCCCTGATTGTATCCATCCTCAACGCTGTGCTGGCCTACATGGGCAGGTCGGACCACGTGTACTACCGCGCGGAAATGGCCCGCCACATCGAGTTGCACTATCTTGTTTTGTGCGGATATCAGGACGCATATATGTGCACGATCGGGGGTCTGAACTTTATGGACTTCCGTGAAAAACAGTTCTACCGGGCGCTGGCCGACGAACCCTACGCCACCGTGGAGCCCCTCGCGCCGTTCATGGAGGATTGCCCCTTCATCCTGGCCCATACGGGCGTAAAGCGCAACTCCGCCCGGGTACACCAGCCGATCCGGGAACGTTGGCTGGAAGGCGACCGGGAAGTCGTTCGCAGCTACCTCCGCATCGCCCACGTGGCGCGAATGGGAAAACGGGCGCTTCTGGAAGCTGACTGGCGAACCCTGGGCGAACTGATGGCCGAGAACCACGAAATCCAGCGGGACCTTGGCGGTTCCGGCCCGGAGAACGAACGCCTCATCGAGGCCGCGCTGAGCGGCGGGGCCCTCGGCGCCAAGCTGGCCGGCGCCGGCGCCGGCGGCACGATTATCGCCCTGGCGCCGGAACCCGAACCGGTCGCCAGGGCGCTGCGGAACGCCGGCGCCAGCCGGATCCTTTCACCGGCGCCGGCGCCGGGCGTCACCATAACGGCGCTCGAAACCGACGCGGACAGGCGCGCGGCGGAAGCCGAACTCCTCAAACGTTCGCGGCAGGAGGACCTCAGAGATTAGTGCCCTGTACCAAAAATACCTCACCATACGGCCGCCGATTCATCCCGTCTCGTTGGGTTGCTTGCGCTGCTGTTGCTGAGCCCGTCAAAGCAAGCTTGTCGACAATGCTCAGTTCGTCTGTTGGCGGATGAACGGGATTTGGAACTAACCCATTGGGGGACAACGGATTTACCTCTCCCATCTCTCCGTCTTCAGGAAATTCGGCGAAAAGGGAATTGTCATTTTCGCTCTTGACTCAAGCTGACCGCCGATCGCTGCTTTTCTCCGGCCGAAGTAAGGCAACTCATTTCCGGGACGGGACACCATACGTCGCCTGCAGAGCTCCTTTTTCAACAGACTGCCAACGAAACGAAAATTCATGGGCGGTATGCCCTTGCCGATACAAAAGACTTTGGTTATCTTTAGCGCGAATAACACCGAACCTCGAAGGGCGCGGAGACGTTCTCAATGGCAATTCTGGCAGATACGCTCCAGGAAACGTACGAACTGATGGAGCGCAAACTCGGTGGTCTCGTGCCGGAAATCGAGCTGCTGTATAAAGCCGAACTGGTCTACGAGATCAACCGCCTGAAGGAAGCGCGCGGCGCCATCATTCTGGGTCACAATTACATGGAGCCGGCGCTCTTCCATACGGTGCCGGACGTGGTGGGCGATTCGCTCGAACTCAGCCGGAAGGCCGCTGAAACCGACTGCGATCCGATCGTGTTCTGCGGCGTGCGATTCATGGCGGAAACCGCAAAGATCCTCAACCCGGAAAAGACCGTACTCCTGCCGGCAAAAATCGCGGGCTGTTCGCTCGCGGCAAGCATTACAGCCGAAGACGTACGCAGGCTCAGACTGGAGTACCCCGGTGTCCCGATCGTCACGTACATCAACACCTATGCGGACGTGAAAGCGGAATGCGACGTGTGCTGCACGTCCAGCAACGCCGCGATGGTTGTGGAATCGCTGGGGTGCGATACGGTCATCTTTCTTCCGGACGAGTACCTGGCGGCCAACGTAGCCCAGGAAACCGGCAAACGCATCATCTTCCCCACGCGGGAAGAACCCGATGCGCCGAGGGCGGAACTCGACTACGAGATGATCGGTTGGCATGGCCGGTGCGAAGTGCACGAGAAATTCACGGTCGACGACGTCGCCAACGTCCGAAAGCAATTCCCGGGAGTGCTCGTTCTCGCCCACCCCGAGTGCAGTCCCGAAGTCGTGTCCGCATCCGATTTTTCCAGCAGTACCTCGAAGATGAGCGCCTTTGTGCAGGAGACAGACGCGTCCAGTTATCTTCTGCTTACAGAGTGCAGCATGGGCGACAATATCATGGCCGACAATCCCGACAAGGAAATGGTGCGGCTTTGCAGCATCCGCTGCCCGCATATGAACGAGATCACACTCGAAGACACGCTGAACGCCCTGAAGAACAACGAGCAGATGATCGAGGTACCCGAAGAAATCCGTATCCGAGCCAAACGCGCGGTGGACCGGATGCTGGAAATAGGTTGAATTCAAGGGCAACCCGAACCTCGGGGGCGGGGTTTCATACCCGCCCTTCTTTTGTGTGGACACCCCATGCCACTCGATATATGGATGTTTATCGGCCGGATCGACGCCTTCGAAGAGGAAGGCGCCGACAGAATCCTGGACCGCCTGGAAGGAGTGGGCATCGCCAACATCGTGATCGGCGACCTGAGATTCGGGTCGTCTCCCGCGTATCCGCCCACGCCGGAACTGTACCAGGGATGCGAAACGCGTCCCCCGGAGTTGTCGCACGAAGACGTCCCGCGGTTCGAGACGCTGCAACGGGCCGTTGAAAAGGCGAAAAACAGGAAATTCGACGTTTACTTGCACGATTGGCTTCAATCGGCTCCAGGCTGCATCAACAATCCGGAGAAAGTCAGGTACGGGCCGGCGCGGACGAGGGACGTCGTTCGAAGTTTCCCCGGTGTGGACGGATTCATCCTGGACGGGCCCGAGTGGGGGTATGAGATCGCGCCCGACTATCGGAGCAATCTGTTCCGTTGCGACTGCGACGACTGCCGCGACAGGGCGTCGGAATGGGGCTACGACTTCGATGTCATCCGGCAGGCACGGGCACGCCTCAAGGACAGTCTGCGGAGTCTGGGGGACCTCCCGCCAGGTCGCCGGGAACGCGGCCTTATGGATGGTCTCGACGCGCTGATTGCCAATCCCGGTCTCTTCGACTGGTTTCGCTTCAAGACCGACAGCATCGAGCACTATGTACGGTCTTTCGCGGACACCGCCCGATCGCTCGATCCACCGCGAAAGATAGCCTGCGGACCCCGACTGCCCGCATTTGCGCCTCTCACAGGTTACAATTTCGGACGCCTCGCGGGAATTGTCGATTTTCAGTGCCCCAAACTCTATTTCTGGCAGCACGGCATCGACGGCCTGAAGGGCACGCTCTACCGCTACGGGAAGACACTCTGCGAGTGGAATCCCGGTATGACCGAGGCGGAGGCGCTCGACCGCGTGCGCGAACTCTTCGCCCTCTGGGTGCCAGGCACACAGCGCCTCGCCGACCTTGACGGGCCGTTGCCCGCGGCGTTCTTCGAGCAGGTGGCATTGAGCGAGATTCACAAGATGAGAGAGCGGCTGGGCGACGTTTCCCGCATCCGCCCCTGGATGGGACTTCATCACGGGGGTGTCCGCATGGACAGCCGCGAACTCGAACATATGCTGCAGACCGTTGAGCAGGGCGGCCTGACCACCCTCATTTACTGGCATTACAGTGACATGACGGAGTCGGACTGGGAGGTGATACGGGACCGCATCCGGAATTGAACGTTCGCATTTGATATCGTCTGGAACGGTTTTCGTTCTTCCCGACGTCCAGGGCCGCCGAGTTCAAGAGTCCGGCGGCTCGTTGTCATTCCGACGAATGACGCGAGTCCGGCAAGACCTGGTTCAAATACCTGATCAGGCGCCGACGACAACACCAGCTTCCAGGGTCACATGCACGCCATCACGGTTAAGGAACTTTCCAAGGCCTACGTCGTACCCGAACGCGACGCCGGCCTGCGCGCCGCGGTCGTAAGCCTGGTAAGACGAAAAACGCGGGAGGTCAGGGCCGTTGAGGCGATTTCCTTCAACGTGGAACACGGAGAGGTCGTGGGCTTTCTCGGTCCCAACGGGGCGGGAAAGACCACGACGCTCAAGATGCTCTCGGGGTTGCTCTATCCAACAGACGGCACGTACGAAGTCCTCGGCCATGTCCCCCACCGGCGTGAGCGGGCTTTTCTCAGCCAGATTACGCTCGTGATGGGCCAGCGTAACCAGCTGATCTGGGACATTCCGATGATCGACTCTCTGGAACGCAATCGGGCGGTCTATCGGATCCCGCACGGGGACTACAGGGACACGCTGGATGAACTGACGGATCTGCTCGAGTTGGAATCGCTTCTGCCAAAACCGGTCAGAAACCTATCCCTCGGCGAGCGGATGAAGTGCGAGATCGCCGCGGCTCTCCTGCATCGTCCGAAGGTCCTCTTCCTCGACGAACCCACAATCGGTCTCGACGTGACCATGCAGCGCCGCATTCGTACTTTTGTCGAAGAATACAACCGCGCCCACGGCGCAACGGTACTTCTCACCAGCCACTATATGGCCGACGTCGAAGCCCTCTGCAAGCGTGTTGTCGTCATCCACCACGGTCAGATTCTATTTGATGGCGCCCTATCGGATCTTGTCACCCGGTTCTCCCCGCACAAAACCATTGACGTGGAACTCGAGAACGAAAACGCCGACCTCTCTCCGTACGGAGAGGTGGTTGAAGCCGACGGCCTGCGTTATTCGCTGCGCGTGCCTAAAGAGGCTACGCCGCAGGTGACAGCGAGGATTCTGGGTGATTTACCGGTACTCGACCTGACCGTCGAAGACCCCCCATCGAGGAAGTCATCGAGCAGGTCTTCTCCGTTGAAACGCCGGAAGCCGACACCGGGACGGCGGGAGCCGGCTGACACCAATGCTTGCGATCTACTGGGCATACCTGAAAACCACCCTCGCGCTTCAGTTTCAGTATCGCGTTGCCATGGCGATCTGGATGATCGGGGGGCTTCTCGAACCGACGATCTATTGCGTCGTCTGGTCAACCGTCGCGTTGGCCCGAGGCGGAGACGTGGCCGGTTACGACGCGGGTGAATTCGCCGCGTATTACATCGTCCTGATGGTCGTCAATATGTGGACGTTCACCTGGATCATGCACGAGATGGGCTATCGCGTCCAGCACGGCGAACTGTCGGCGATGCTCCTGAAGCCGATTCATCCCATTCACAGCGATATTGCCGACAACATCGGTTACAAGACCCTGACGCTGTGCGTGCTGATCCCGTCCGTGGTCGTTCTCGGCCTCCTGTTCAATCCTACGTTTGAATTCGAAACCAAGAACGCGCTCCTTTTCGTGGTTGCGTTGATCCTCGCCTACGTACTCAGATTCTTTGTTGAGTGGGCGCTCGCGCTGGTGGCGTTCTGGACGACCCGGAACGAGGCGGTGAATCAGATGTACTACTTTTTCGGCCTCTTCCTGTCGGGCAGAATCGCTCCGCTGGATCTGCTGCCCGGATGGACCCGAGCGGCCGCCGACGCGCTCCCGTTCAAATGGTCCGTCGCCTTTCCCGTAGAACTTGCCCTTGGCAGGCTCGAAAGGGCCCAGATTACGCATGGCTTCACGATGCAGGTTGTGTGGGTCATCATCGGGTTCGCCATCGTCAAACTCGTCTGGCGCCGGGGAATCAGGAAATATTCCGCCGTAGGCTCCTGAGAACCGCTTTTGCGCCGAGCATCCGGATATGCACAAGGCAATTGTGATATGGACGTTCCTGAAGATCGGCATTCTCAACGAACTCGCCTATCGGGCCAACTTCTACGTCCAGATCTTTCGGTCCACGGCGAGCCTCGTACAGGCGCTGCTCGGTGTCTACGTGGTCTTTCTGCACACCGAAACACTTGGCGACTGGAGGTCCTACGATCTGCTCGCCCTGATCGGCGTATTCGTCATTATCGGCGGTGCGATTGCAATCGTGATCCGGCCCAGTATGGCCCAACTCATGACGGACGTCCGCCGTGGCACGCTCGACTATACGCTCACAAAGCCCGAGGATGCGCAGTTTCTGGTCAGTATCAGCCAGTTTCAGGTCTGGAAGGCGACCGATTTCGTTCTTGGCGCGGTCGTGCTGTCGTATGCCCTGTACAAGAGGGGCATGGAAGTCGGCGCCTTAGATGCCCTCACCTTCGGCCTCGTCCTTCTGTGCGGCGCGGCCACGATCTACAGCTTTTTCCTGATCCTGTCCACCATCTCGTTCTGGTACATCAAGGTCGAAAACATCCTCAATATCTTCGACGCGGTGGTGCCAGGCCGGCCGCTGGCCCATCGGCATCTATCCCCACTGGCTGCGTTTCGTCCTGACGTTTATCGTTCCCGTCGCGTTCGCGATCCACGGTCCCGGCCCGGGCCCTGACCGGCAGGCTCGATTCGGAGTCTCTCACGGCTGCGCTTCTCTTGGCGGCCGGTTTGCTGATCGCCTCGCGCCTGTTCTGGCGGTGGGGGCTCCGCCACTATTCCGGCGCCTCGGCCTGACCGGAGTTCGATCGTCCGAATGCGCCCGGCCCCCGCCCGGCCGCAGAACCCGCCAACTCCGATTCGAGAGAAAACCCATGAATGTCTGCACTTGTCGGTGCGGGGATTTTCGGCATGGCCGCGGCACTGGAGTTGCGTAACCGCGGTCACGACGTCACGCTGATCGAGCGCGGCGAAATTCCCAACCCGGAGGCATCCAGCACGGATGTCTCCAAAGTGATCCGGCGCACGATGTACCCGAACGAGGCATACGTGGAACTGGTAACGAGGGCCGCGGCGCAGTGGCGGGCGTGGCACGACCGCACGAGCCGGTCGATTTACTTTCAGAATGGCAAGTTGATCGTCGCACGCGATCTGGATGCGGATCACGAAGCGCACGCGGGCTGGGAGACCCTGAGCCGGTTGGGAAAAGACGTCTTCGAGCTCACCGCCGGCCAGGTCCGCGAGCGGTTTCCGCAGTTCACCGTAGGCGACGAGGACAGGCTCTTCTTCGACCCATGGGCGGGGCTACCTGCGCAGCGGTCAGGCGCTGGGGGACCTGGCGACGCTGGCGCGTGAAGCGGGCGTGACCATTTTTGAGAATACGCCCGTCCACCGCGGTTGAAGAGACGGATGGCGGGGCCAGAGTCCGAACCGGCGCGGAATGGAAGGACTGCGACCGTGCGGTCGTCGCGGCCGGCCCATGGGTAGCCGAACAGCTACCCGCCATGGAGAAACGCGTACGGATCACGCGGCAGCAGATGGCCTTCTTCGCACCCGAGGACTCCCGGCCGTTCGAGCGGTCCCGTTTTCCGGTGTGGTCGATCCTTTCCCCCGGCAACCTGTGGTACGGGTTCCCCTATCTGCACGAAGGGTTCGTGAAGGTGGCGGAAGACAGCAAGGTGGACGATGCCGAAGTCGACGTCTCACGTGACCCGACGCCCGAGTTCCTGACATGGGCCAGGGAGTTCGTCGCGCGGCGAATACCCGGTCTCAGCGAGGCGCAACTGGTCGGCGGGCGGTCCTGCCTTTATACGAACATGGCCAATATGGCGGACGAGGCGTTCGTCATCGACTGGGCGCAGGGATATGAACGCGTGTTGATTGCCGGCTGCGGATGCGGCCATGGATTCAAATTCGGCGGCGCTATCGGACCCGTGATCGCCGATGCGCTGGAGGACCGTGAGAACCCGATGGGCGAAATGTTCAGGATCGGAAACCGCTTTGATAAACCCCTTTGATTCACAAAGACTGAACAGACATGGATGGACGGGATGAACAGGATAAAATCCGATCAGGATTTACTGGATTTGCAGGATTAAGCAGGATTTGAAACCAGGAGCGAGGCAAAGGCGCGAGAAAACGAACATCAGAAACTACGAAACACGCAAAAAAAACGAAAAATACATGGCTGAATTCTAATGCCGGAAGAGGCACAATAACAGCGATCCTGTTACATGGCGTATCGCCGAAAGACGATGAATGTCCCGCAGGGTCACGGCGTTACGACACACGCCGTTTGACGCCGATTGCCTTTGTGCCTTTTTGTGCTTTTTGTGGCGAATTTGACGGTTATCTTCTTATCAATAGATAATACCACCACGAAGAAAGGGGATTCCACGATGCCTGAGAAAAAGGTCAAGTCGTTTGCCGCCCACGCCAGGGATGCCCGCTGGGTGCAGCAGGGATTGCGCTCGTACTTCAGCTATCGCGATCTGGGTATCAGGGATGCGACGGAAGGGCGCGTGCTGGCCCACGTCATTCGCGCTCACGAACCCTGCACCGGCCCGCTGGGCTATCATTCCCACGACCTGGAATTTCAGATGGTCTACCTGATCAACGGCTGGGCCCGCCTCTACTTCGAGGACATCGGCGAGATTCGGGTCGAAGCGGGTGACGCCTGGTATCAGCCTCCGGGTATCCGGCATGAAGTTCTCGAATACTCCGATGATTGGGAAGTGATCGAGATCACCATGCCGGCCGAATTCGACACCCACGACGAACAGCGCTGATTCCGTGAAAGGATTCCCATGAGAGTCGGGTTCATCGGCCTTGGAAACATGGGGCAGCCGATGGCGGCCAATATTCTCGGCGCGGGTCACGAACTGACCATCCACGATACCCGGCGTCATACCGGACGTGACCTCGAGGCGGGGGGCGCGACATGGGCTGACAACGCGAGGACAGTGGCGGTTCGATCCGAAGTGGTGTTGTCGTCGCTGCCCGATGGCGAGGCCGTCGAGGACGTGGTGTTGGGTGACGACGGCGTGTTTGCCGGTATTGCGCCAAGATCGACGTACGTCGACACCAGCACCGTCGCGCCGGCCGTGACGCGCCGCATTTCCGCGCTTGGCGCCGAACGCGGTTTGCGCGTGCTCGACGCGCCGGTCAGCGGTGGCATCGTCGGCGCGCGCGACGGGACGCTCACCCTGTTCGTCGGGGGTGAATCAGAGGATCTGCGGCGGGTGCAACCCTTGTTGGCGTGCGTCGGCGACAGGGTGATTCACGTCGGACCGGCCGGATCGGGGAACGTGGTCAAGCTGATCAACAACCTGATGATGTTTGTGAACTTCGCCGGCGCGTGCGAAGGCGTGGCCATGGGCGCCAGGGCGGGAATCGACCTGCGCCTGCTTCTGGACGCGGTGAAGGCGAGTATGGGTCAGAGTCGTATTCTCGATCGCACGCTCTCCCTGTTTCTGAACAACGGTCGGATGGGATCGACAGCTGACCTTGCCGTGAAGGATATGCGTCTGGGGGTTGCGCTCGGTAAAGAGCTCGGGGTGCCGCTCGAGGTCTCTCCGCTCGTGAGAGACCTCATGGTCCGGCTCCGCGACAGGGGTCAGGGGGATCGGGATGAGTTCATCGATATGATTCCGGATCTGCTGCGGCGGTCCGGCGTGGACGTTTGATCCAAATTTACCGAAACAGCGTTTGCCGTGTGTCTTACATTGTCGTATATTGTAATACATGAATACGACACTGACAGTACGGACCGACCGGGCGATGCGCAAGGCGCTGGAAGAACGCGCCCGGACACAGGGATTGACGGTGTCGGAACTGGTTCGCCGGCTTCTTGATGACGCCATTTCAGAACGTCCCCTGGCGCAACGCGCCGGGCACTTGAAAGGACGTCTCGAACTGGCAGGCCCCGATTCCGACGCCTGGCGCAATCGCCTTCGTGAACGGAACTGGCGCGGATGACGGTCTGGCTGCTGGATACCGGTCCGCTGGTCGCTTATCTGAACGCCTCGGACCCGGCACATCAAGGCGTTGGAGACGCGCTCGACGGCTTTACGGGACAACTCTGTACGACCGGCGCGGTGGTCACCGAAGCGATGCATTTCGTGTCGGGTAACCGGTCCGGTCCCCGTTTGCTTTCGGAATTCGTCACGTCGGCCCGCATTCGGGTGTTCGACTTCGCTCAACCCTCGGCCCTGCGCGCGTGCGCAACGCTTATGGAAAAGTACGCCGACACACCGATGGACTACGCCGACGCCACCCTCGTGCTGCTGGCAGAACAATTAAAGTGCTTCGACGTCCTCACGCTCGACCGCCGCGGCTTTTCGACCTATCGTGTCGCCGAAAATCGCGGTTTTCGACTGGTACTAGACGTGAAACCAACTCAATGACCATGACAATCGGCGATCCGGTCTTCCCATACTCCGCCGAATCGGCCATTGCACCGGCAATGGTCATTATTGGTTTGGCCGGCAGACTGCTCTGTCCGATTGTCTGCCTGTTGCTGATCACCGCCGCCGCACCCGACCCCGCAGCCGCGGAGTCGGAGGGCGAATCCGGCGCTATCATGACGGAATTCGGATACGTCGCGGATGCCCTCCACAACGCATCCGGGGGCATCCGGAACGGTTCCGCGTATCTGCAGAATATCGATGCGACGATCGAGTTCGACCTCCGACGTGTCGTCGGAGGGGGGGCCGGGGCGTTGTTCGCCTATCTGCTCTGGAACGACGCGTCGACGTTTTCGGATCGTTACCCTGGCGACGCGCAGGTCGTCTCCAACATCGATGCGGAACGGGCCCTGCGCCTCTATGAACTCTGGTACGAACACCGTCTTGGCGACGCGTTACGTCTGAAAATCGGGCTCTACGATCTCAACAGCGAATTTGACGCGGTCGATTCGGCGGCGCTGTTCCTGAACAGCTCACACGGAATCATACCCACGTATTCCCAGACCGGAGAGAACGGGCCATCGATATTTCCGGCGACGTCACTGTCGGCACGCCTGCAATGGGAGATTGACAAAAACAACCTCTTGCGTTACGCGCTGCTCGACGCGGTACCCGGCGCCCCCGACAATCCGTCGGCCACCGCAGTCAGGTTGAGCAGCCGCGAGGGCGTTCTGCATGCCTTCGAATATACCCGTGACTTATCCGATGCCTTCCGCCTGGGTCTCGGCGCATTCTCTTATAGCGCGGAATTCGAGGCGACTCGTGAAACCGACGCGTGGGGAAATCCCGTGCGCCGAGGCGGCAATCGCGGTTTGTACGGATTCGCGGAAGGCATCGTTTACGCGGACGACGTCGCGCAGCGAAGCGCGTCGGCGTTCGTTCGGTACGGGACCGCCAACGGCGCGCTCAATCCCATTGATCGTTACGCCGGCGCCGGGGCGGTGCTGTCGGGATTCGTCCCGCGCCGTCCTGACGACCGGATCGGGGTTTCCGTAGCGATAGCCCGGTTCGGGTCGGACTATCGGGCCGCCAATGACGCGCGCAGCCACGAAACGGCAATCGAACTGACCTATCGCGCCCGGGTGAATGACCGGATGCAGATCCAGCCTGATATCCAGTATATCATCAACCCCGGCGCCGACAGGACGCTCGAGAATGCGCTGGTATTCGGCATCCGGCTGGAATTGGGTCACGGATTCCATCACCGCTGACAGGCTCCGGCGTTGTTCTTTTCCAAACCGGAATTAACATGGATGGACTGGATCAAAAACCAAACGGAAGGAAGCGATATGAGCAATGCGAAATATGAAAATGCGCCTGCTGAACTTGCAGATGCCATCGAACAGGCCAGGATCATTCCGGATTTTCTGCCTTCTCCCGATCAGCTTGTCCTCAAGGAGGAAACCGTACGGGTGACCCTTAATCTTAACAAGAAAAGCGTGGATTTCTTCAAGTCGAACGCGCGGAAGAATGGCGTGCCCTATCAGAGCATGATCCGGAGAGTGCTGGAAATCTACACTGAGCAATATCTGGGTGAACGGTCGTGAGCGATCGGCGATACGATCGGACAGGCGCCCCCGACTGATCGCGTCCGAGTGACATCGTGCCCCGGCTGATCAGACCTGGGATACGGCGCGGCGCAAGGTTGAAAAGCCCGATCGAAATTACCGAAAAAGAGGGAGCGGAAGGCGGTCGCCTTTCGCTCCCTCTTTGATTTTCCACGTAAATAATATACCAAAAAACCGCGCAAAAGTCAAGTATATAAATTATTTATAAATATATATTTATGTGCATAATATCCATTGATTTCGTTCGCGCGATGAATTATCTTCCCGATCGCATGGCCGATCCCGATAGTACGTCCCCGTGGTTAGAGTCTTACAGTAAGGCTTCTACGCATAATGCGTGCACGTTTATTCGTGCTTTTTGCTGACGTGAACGCGTTGGAATCCCCCCACCGCATCAGCCATCGCCTGACGGCTCGGCTTCTGCGACTCCCCCTCAAGGGGGGAGTGATTGTAATGTCAAACGGGCTCAGACGTTCACTTCAATCTATATGGTTGCAACTGAACAAAGCGAAGCCGCGATAGGAGAGCGGGGCATTCGATGCCGCCAAGATCCGATCTCGAATATTGGAGCCACAGCGAGAGCGCCAGCGCCATTCTCGCCAACCTGCGCTGGACCTGGAGCCACGTCCGGGCGCACGGCAGGACGGCGGCGCTTCTCCTCATCGTTGTACACCTCCTCCTCGGTGTGCAGCCGGCCCTGCTCATCCACGTGACCAGGCATCTCGTCGACGCCGTCGTCGATGCGGCCGGCGGCGGCCCGTCCGGGTTTGACGACATCCTGCCGTGGCTGATTGCATTCGGCCTGATCCAACTGCTTACCAACGATGTGATGTGGCATTTGCGCGATGTCTTCTACCTGCGTCTGGAGCAGGATCTTTCCCACGTTCTGGGCCGCCGCCTTCTGAAACGGTCGTCGAGCCTGCCCCTGCTGTTCTTCGACGTCAGCGAGACGTACGACCGTCTGGAACGCGCGCGCGATCCGGGATCTAAACTCGGTCGACTGTTTTCCAACGCGCTGCACTTCTCCAGGGCCGCGGTCACAGCCGTCTCGGTGGCATCCATGTTCGCGCCGGTTTCCATATGGATCTCCGTTGCCTTGCTGGGAGCGCTGGCGCCGCTTGTCCTCCTGGAGATCCGACAGAGCCGTATGTTCATGGCGTTCACCTACGGCGAGACACCGGAGGAGCGCCGTGCCGGGTACGTGAACCGGATCCTGACGGGTCGGTCGGAACAGAAGGAAATGCGGCTCTTCGGCCTGCACGCGCCGTTGACCGGACGCTGGCGGAGGATGCGCCAGGTACTGCGGGAACGACTGCTGGACCAGCGGCAACGCCAGGTCCTTGTGAGCATACCTGCCACGGGGTTCCACGTGGCAGTGGGAGTTGGCATCGCGGCTATCCTCGCGTTCCTGCTGGGTCACCGAGTCCTCACGCCCGGACGATTTGTTGCGCTCTTTCAGGGCGTCGGCGACATGCTGCACGCAGGAGGCAGTCTCGGTTTCAGCTCCAGGGAGTTGCAGACTCGTTCCGCGGAGGTCGGCTACGTCAGGGAGTTCTTCGACCGACCGGATGGCAGTAGACCGGAAACGGAAGCATCTCCCGGCACGGACCCAACGTCGAACGCTACCCTCTTTCCCCGACCCCTGCGGGAAGGTCTCGTCGTGGACAACGTCCACTTCACGTACCCGGCGTACACACCTGACGAGGAGGGCCGGTTTGTCCTGCAGGGGGTCAGTTTCCACCTGCAGCCCGGTGAACGCGTCGCCCTCGTCGGCGACAACGGCGCCGGAAAGTCCACCCTGGCCAGGATCCTTCTCGGACTCTATCCGCCCACCGACGGGCGCGTGACCGCCGACCGTCTGGACTATGCTGAAATTGACCCGGCCAGCCTGTCAGACGCCGTGAGCGCGGCCTTCCAGGATTTCTCCCGGTTCGAATTCACGCTCGGCCAATCCATCGGCATCGGCACACTGGGCGGGGCCCACGATGGGCCCGCCGCCGATTTGTGGCCTTCCTGGCTGCAACCGGATATGGCGGCGGTCGCGGATGCGGCACGCCGCGCCGGCGTCGACGAACTGGCGGAACGCCTACCCAGGGGTTACGACACGCCGATCGGGCACGTCCTCGACGGCGGACAGGGTCTCTCCGGCGGCGAATGGCAGCGAATCGCCATCGCCCGCGCGTTTACCCGCGATCCGGAATTGCTCATCCTCGACGAGCCGGCGGCGGCCCTCGATGCGGTCGCAGAGGCGGCTCTGTACCGGCAGTTCGCCGAACTCCTTCAGGGGCGAACCGCCCTGCTGATCAGCCACCGGCTCGGCTCCGCGCGCATGGCCGATCGGATCCTCGTGCTCCAGCAGGGCCGCATCGTCGAGGAGGGGCGCCACGACGACCTCCTGGCTTACGGGGGCGTCTACGCAGGCATGTGGGAGGAACAGGCGTCATGGTACCGGTAGAGAGCGACCCCATTCTTCAGCGCCCCCGCGGACCGCGGACCCTCATCCGCTTCCTGGGCTGGATGATCCGCACCGATCCATGGCGGGCAGTTACGTCCCTGGCTCTGGAGTTTACGGCTGGCCTGCTGCCGGCCGCGACGGTCTGGATCGTGAGGGAATTGTTCGATCTCGGCGTCGGTGTTTACCAGGGTGTGGCGCCCGTCACTTCAATGCTGCCGTGGCTCGCGGGCTGGGCGTCCGCTACCCTCGTCGAGACCGGCCTCCGGACGTGGTCGCGGACCATCCTGCTGGAGCGGCTGAAGCAGGAGATGGAAGACCGACTTCTCAAGCAACTCCAGATCAAGTCACGGTCTCTCCGTCTGGATGTGTTTGAGCGGGCCGACTTCCACGACCTGTTGCGCCGCGCGCAGGTGGCGGCGACGCCCGGCTTCTTCTTGAACCTGCTTGGTGCGATCTACCGGATCCTGACCGGAGGGCTGACCGTGGTTTCCGTTGGCATCGTCGTCGGGTTCTGGGATCCGTACCTGTTCGTGGCAATCGTCCTCGTCTCGTTGCCGCCGCCGCTTGCCGGCCTCTACCATAACGTGCACGAGTTCTATCTGCAACGCCGCCAGACGCAGAAGGATCGACTGCGCGGATATCTGGAGAGTATTCTTACCGAAAGGGAGTGCGCCAAGGAGGTGAGGGTTTTCGGTATTGCGCCCGTCCTGTTCAGGTGGTGGGATCACCTCTACTGGCAGGTCGCCGACCCCCTGTACCGCCAGAGACGCAGGCATCACGCCACCGGTGGTTGCCTGTCTGCCGTCAGCCTTTTCGCATTTGCCTGCGCCGTCGGCTGGTCGGCGTGGGCGGTCCTCGCGGGCGGGCTGTCCGCCGGACAGTTCGCGGCAATGCTGGTCGCTCTGCGTCAGGTACGTACAGGCGTCGACCACCTCGTAAACCGCATGAGCTTTCTAGCTATCCAGCTGTTGAACATCGCCGACCTGTTCATTTACCTCGACCTCGGCCCGGAAGAGCCGTCCCGGAAAGCCGCCATCGCATCGGTTGAAGGAAGGACCATTGAAGCCAGGAACCTCTCCTTCCGATATCCTCAGACCAGGCGTCGCGCCCTCAGCGAAGTCACCTTAGCCATCCGACCTGGGGAGAGGGTCGCCCTGGTCGGCGAGAACGGATCCGGCAAGACCACGCTCGTCAAGGTACTCCTGGGGCTTTTTCGCCCGACGGCCGGCGATCTGCGCTACGGCGACCTTCCCGCAGAACGGACGGACAGGGAGACGTTGTGGAACCGTTCCACCGCGGTCTTCCAGGACCACACCCGCTTCGCCTTCACCCTGGGCTAGAACGTCGGGTTCGGCCGCTGGGAGCGGATGCGCGAACAGGCCGAGATCAACCGCGCGGCGCGCAGGGGCGGGGCGGACGCCGTCGCGAACCGGCTCCCGGAAGGGTACGAGACGCTGCTTGGAAGAGAATTCGAAGGCGGCACGGAATTGTCCGGCGGAGAATGGCAGCGGGTCGCGATCTCCAGGGGATTCATGCGGGACGCCGACCTCGTCGTGCTCGACGAACCGACGGCTTCCCTGGATCCGAAGGCCGAGGCCGACGTGTTCCGGCGATTTCTTGCCATGGCCGGCGGACGCACCACGATCGTGGTCTCGCACCGGCTGGGTTCGGCGCGAATGTGCGACCGGATCTTCGTCCTGAAGGAAGGACGGCTCGTCCAATACGGCGCCCACGATGAACTGCTTGCCAATAGCGGAGAGTACGCCCGGATGTGGGCGCTTCAGGCAGGATGGTATGAGGGGTAAGTCCGGAGTTGGGCGATAGCTTCATCCACCGTATAGGCGCTTCCAGTTGCAGGCTCGTTTTTCCTCTGAAGGATTGTGATAACCCATCGGACTTCCCGAATCAATGCTGAAAGCGATCGAAGATTGTCAATGACAGCCCTGCTTGAATCGAATAGCGGCTCATCAAATTCATCGAATAACGCTAACAACGGGCAAATCTCATCGATGATCTCATTAGCGACTGATTCTCCGCTGTTCATCTCCTCAATTGCAGATTTCGCATCACCGTTACACAGAACCAGATATTTTTCCGGATTTTTCTCCAGGAAATCCAATCCCCTTCTTAATTCGCCGATGGCTTCGAGTGTCAGACGATCGAGCCGGCTTAGAGCTTCCCGTGTCCGGGACGATAGTTCTCGAAAATCGTCCATCCTCCGCTTCAGGTCTCTTATTCTCCCATCTTTCCCGCTGATTGGAAGTGTATTGCCCTGCGCCCATACAGAAGCGACCTGCGACACACAGGACATATTTAAAACCGTGGACATCTTCTGCCTCCATATTTGGGAGACGACTCAGTCGGACGTATAAAAAAAATATGGACACCGATACAGCCTGTCAAGCCATTTCACCTGAAAATCCCTGTAGTTCCAAGAGTCTTGCGCCGTCCGATAGTTATATCCTGATAAATTCATGAAACTGTTCGGAACAGTGTTTTTGTAAGTAGAAAGTGTTCTGTAGAAGGGAAAGCAGTAGGATGAGGTGTTGGCGCCGCGGTGATGAGCAATTTTGGGTGCGTCGGCAGCACTTAGGGGTGTCGCGTTCTTTCATTTGTGACTGAATTATTGGGGTTGGCGCAATCGTAAGTTTTCTTCCGCATATGTCTACAAAATTCCGCATTTGTGCACCCCGCGGATCGATTTTGCGCGTCATTCCGCCTGACGGGTGGAAGCGCGTTCGTCACGCAAGGACCTGCAGGTTAAAGAACGCGTGCATGCGGGTGGGGCCTGCCTGCATCGTTGTCTTTCCGCTGGGATGGAGACATCTGAACGAACTATTCGTGCCAGAGGATTGGCGTAGGAGGGATTTCCGTCGGGAAACAGAGAAGGGCTTCCCCGGTTCCGGATGCAACTCAAGCGGTTTGAAATAGAGCACGAACGGCAGCAAATTCCCGGGACTTCAACTTTGCTAATCACCCGAGCGAGCGAGAATAAACCCCATACCAAGGAAGAACCTAACGGGCAAGGTTGTCTTCTACCGTCTACCCTCTCCCGTCTACTCCCCGTATCCAGCGTCTTGTCACCTGTGTTGGTGATTGACCGTCATAGCAATCGCGACATCCGACACCCTGGCTGACGCTAAAAGTCAATCGAAAGCGCGGCTCGAAGGCCCTTGTCTCTTGTCGGAGATACGCTCAGATTGATCCGAGAAGGAGATACTTCGATCCATCTCTCGGTTTTTGTTTTGGCGCCGATCAACGTACCACAAAGCGTCGCTGTCGGCAAAGTCAAAACAGCGGCCCAGGCCCATTCAAAGCCTTCCCAGCCGCCAAATTCCCTGTACCGTCTTTCACCGTGACGGTACATCAAAAACGCAGCACCCAGCCCGACGAATAAACCAACACTCGTGCCTTTTAATGTGTTTCTATGTCGTCCGAGGCTTACTTCAAGTTTATCGATCGAAGAAACAGCAATCAACAGAGGGCCGGTTTCATTGTGTATCCGGATCGTGTCCACGGTAGCCCTGGAAAACTCTCCGCTGATCCATCCATTCGAGATCGAATGCGCCTTAATTCTAACTCGTGAATTTGGTTCCTCGAGCCTATGCACGGCCTTTTTTTTTGCGCGTCGCCACCTGTCAATCTCCCGCCATTTATGATGAACAGCGAGTACTTCAATGTCGCTGAACACGATTTTCCACTTCTTCCACGGTATCGCCACGGATTGAACCACAAGATGATCCGCCTCGTTGGCCACAATCTCGCCGCTGGCAATTCTCCGACCGCCTTCTGACATATAGACTACAGACACGTACGATCCTGACGACAGCATCGAGCGATCAAGATCCGAACGCGACATTTCCCTGACCGAACCTGCTGCTTCCTCTTTTCGAATGTCCGAGCCGAGAGGTCGCGTAGCGGCGTGCACGACGCCCGGTACAATCGTGTCAAATGCCAGGGTTGCGGTCAGGATCAGGATGAGTGCGGTCGTCTTCATGGTCTCCCTCCCGGGTTTCTCGCGAAACGAATGGCCTCGCAGTTCATGGGGTCCTCGGGGCGTTCACCCCTGTTTCAGCCGCGCTGTGATTTCCATCGGCTCCAGGCCGCCGTCTTTCTCCTTCGGCGCGCCGAACCGGATCGTGCGCGATCCGAACAACTCAAACAATCTGTACGACGTCGGGATTCTCTACGTCCAACTCACCTGCCGCATTTCGGAACAGTTCGACGGTCGTCGGATGGCAGGTAAAGACCAGGATCTGATTGGTTCTTGATAGTTCCGTGAAGGCGACGGCGGCCCGAAGCGCGCGGTTCGGATCGAAGTTGACCAGGACCTCGTCCACCACGACGGGTAGCGGCTCCGTCCGCTCCCCCAGTTCCCGGATCAACCCGAATCGGAGCGACAGAAACAGTTGCTCCCGCGTGCCCCGGCTGAGTTCGGACGGCTGCTTCGTCCGCCCGTCGGCGTCCGTCACCGTAATCGTCTGTTCACCGAGGGGGGCGTATACCTGCCGGTACCGTCCATCGGTGATCGCGGCGAAGAATTCCTGAGCGTGACGCACGACTCCGGGCTGGCGTTCCTGCTCGAACTTTCGCCGCGCTTCGTCAAGCAGGTTCCGGGCGAGCGTAAGCCGGGTCCAGTCACGTGCGTGATCCCTGAGTTGTTCCCGGAGCACGTTTCGCTCCATCCGCAGCCGCGACGATTCCTCTTCGCCGATCAGACCATCCAGTTCCTTCCGGATTTCGCCCTGCTCGGTAGACAGTGATTCACGTTGAGCATCGACGTCGGCCCGTTCTGCCTCCAGCCGGTTAATCTCGTTTTCGATGGAATCAGGGTTCGTCTCGCCGAGATCCGATTTCAACGATTCCAGCAGATCGCCAGGCCCGCTGAGGCGTCGAAGCCCGTCGTGCGCGGCGCGAGCATTGTCGTCCAGTTTCGTCCGCCTGTCGAAGAGACCTGCGCGCACGCGGAAATTCTCCACGTCCTCGGCGCCTCCCGATCGGAGCAACTGTCCAAGCTCCTCGTCTGCCTTCCGTAGATCGCCCTTACGGTCTTTCAATTGGCGCCTGGCGTCCTCCAGTTCCGCCTCCGCGTCGGTCCGGGTCCGGACGTCTTCCCGGACCTCATCCATCAGCTCGACCAACCTGTCGGCGGCAACAGCTACGGTGCGTGGGTCGTTCCGTTCAATGGGGACGTCGAAAGCGGTCGCAAGGGGCTCAACAGCCTCAATGTATTCGTCAATGTCTTTCCGGATGGCCAGGATGCGCTGCTGCCAACTTCTCACGTCTTCCAGCCGGCTTCGTCCCAGTTCGACCTGTCCCTGCAGCACGTCGGCCGTCTCGGGCATAAGGGTATCGGAAAGACCACGCGCCGTCACCCATTCCCGCCATTCACGTTGCGCCGTCTTGAGCCGACCCTCCGCGTCCTCGACGGCAACCGCAGATTTATCGGCGCGGATCTGCCTCTGTTTTGCGAACTGCTGAGCGGCCGCGAGCGTTTCGGCGAGCAGCGTTCGTTCCCGCAGCAAGTCCTCCTCCCTGTCAATCTTCTGTTCGGCCGCGAGGAGGGACGATTCATCGATCTCTTCGAGATCGAGGGGGGCCGCATCGTGCTTCATCCTTGACTGCCGATCCTCTATGTCCGCTTCGGCGTGGTGAATGGACTCGCGAATGGGTTGCGCCAGAGGGGATTCCCCTGCAGGCGCCGGACCGGACTTTACGGACGTGAACAGATAAATGCCCAGGACGACAAACGCAATGCCGGCAACCGCGCTGATGAAGGCAGCCGCGCCTCCCAGAATCGCTCCTGCGACAGCGAACGCGATTCCAAATGCGAAGCTGAAGGATGCGGCGATTCGGCCGCCGGCTCGCGCGCCTGCAGCGGGCGCCGCGCCTTCCACGCCTTTGAGTTGATTCTTCAGATTCATCACGTTCTGTCGTTGCCGGCTGATCTCATCAAGCTGCGATCTCGTCGCCCGAACGAGGTGGCGGTGTCCTCGTATCCGGTCTGCATCGAGGCAGGGCGTCTCTGCGGCCTCAAGCTGCCGTCCGGCGTTGCTCTCCGCGTCCTCGGCTTCCTCTAACGCCGTACGATCCTGACTCAGGGTCGATCTGGCGTCGGTGAGTTCGGCGGATGCGACGGCCAATCGCTCACCGTGTTCGGAAATCTGCTGGCGGACGGAAATTGACAGATCGAACTCTTCCAACCGGCGCTCGTCCCAGTCCGGCCCCAGGTCTTTCAGGGATTCGCCGAGCGTTCGTCTGTGGCTTTCAAGTTCGGTTTCGCGTTCAGGAAGGTCCTTTACGGACCCGTCGAACGCGGTGCGGCCGTTTTGCAGGCGGCCCACTTCGGCCGAGTATTCCAGAATGGCCTCGTGCTCTATCCTGACGTCTGCTGCCCGTTCGGCATCAGACACCCGGTTTTCCGCGGACTCGTACTCCCGCCGAGCGGCCCTCGAGCGCTCTTGCAGCGCTTCCAGGCGGTTCAATCCATCCGCGGGAAAATCGTCAATGGCCGGCAGATCAGACAGTTCCTCCTCGGCGGAATTCAGGTCGATCCACCCCCCCCAGGCATTCTGAAGCATGACCTGATGGTTATACCGGGATTGAATCTCCTGTCGCCGGACGCCGAGGCTTTCGAGCTCATCCCCGACATGCCGGCGGCGATCGGTCAGTTCGCCGTACCTGGTCGCGTTGTTGGAGACTTCCCTCAGCCTGTTGTCCATTTCCACGATTTTGCCGTGGACGTCGTAGACCTTCTGGCTGCTTCCTCCTTTCAGAAAGATGCCCGTGCGGTCGGACTCGATCGATCTGACGGCGGCTGGCAGCGACGTCACACCCATTCCCGCACTGTAAATCTGGCTATTTACGTTTTCGTCATTCAACAATGCGTCGCTGAAGAGGTCCTCGAGCGTGAATGCGAACACCTGTTCGAAGACGTCCCGCGAGTGGTTCCCGAGCAGTGCCGCCAGTTCATTTTCCGGGAGAGGCTGCCCGGATGCAGACGTCAGGACCACGTCACCCCTGAAACTTCCCCCCGTCGTTCTCCGCACGTTGCACACTCGACCGTCCATACTTTCGATGGAAACGCGACCGCCATATCTCCCCCCGCCCAATGCCGGATAGGGGTTTACTCTTCCACTCTTACGGGGAAATCCGAAGAGCATCCTGCGGACGAATTCCAGCAGTGTGCTCTTGCCCGCCTCGTTCGGGCCGACGAAAACGGTCACCGAACGCGCCAGAGGCCCGAATTTCACGTCTGAGAAACGGCCGAATCCGTCGATGCCAATGTCGCGGATCTTCATGCGTCGTCATCCCCTGCAAGCAGGTCCACGACGATCGCCTCAGCCTCGTCGATCAGCAGGACAAGGTCGTCGTCGACGGGAGCGTGTTCCGACAGGTGACTGCGATAACGGCGGTGCTCATAAAGGTCGCCAAGCCCATTGCGAAGACGGTCCAGCAACTCGGCGTTGTCCTTTGCAAGATCAACGGTCTTGAGCACTTCGGCCAGGAAGTCGGCGCCTTCTACGCGCTCCTCCCGGTTGAACGGCGCCGCCGTCTCGTCCTCGATGCGCTCACACCACGCGAACGGAGAACGCTCCGCCCACTCATCATTTACCTTACTCATCAGATCCTCGATGACCCGAGGCTGCCGCAACGAAGCGTGGATACCGCCCCGTCCCGCCAGCCTGATCCTCAGCACGACCGACCGTCCGTCCGATTCTGCCAGCGCGTCCTGAATGCGCTGGTGGAGTCCTTCGATCAGGTCCGGTACCGTGTCTGTTCGGGAGACGTCCAGGTCGGCCTGCGCCCACCGCACCGTGTCCACGGCCCTGAAGTCCAGGCGGACGTCTCTTCCCTCATCCACGTCGACCACGTAGACGCCGCGCGCGCCTGCTTCGTTCGGATGCCTTCCCTGCGGATTGCCCGGATACACCACGGTCGGGGTCCGTTCGCTGAGGACCTGCCTGCTATGCACGTGTCCGAGCGCCCAGTAGTCTATTTCGGACCTTTCAAGATCGTCGAGGGAGCAGGGCGCGTAGTTCTCGTGGGCGGCGTCGCTACCTACATTCGCGTGCAGGAGACCGATGGAGAACGTCTCGGGATCTCCCTTGCCCAAACTCGGCACGAGGTTTTCGGCGGCGTCGCCCGTCGCATAGCTGATCCCATGCACGACGCCGCGGCCCGGATCTTCCTCGAGAATCGGTACGACCTCGGCCTCCTTCAGAAAGCGCGTACAGCTTTTCGGATAAACCAGGCGCGCCTCCCATCCGTCAAGCGGATCGTGATTGCCGTGGCAGATGAAAGAACGGATACCGGCCTCGTCGAGCCGTCTCAACCCCTCTACGAACCTGAGTTGGGCGCGCAAACTCCGATCGGCAGCGTCGTAAACGTCGCCCGCGACCAGCAGCGCGTCGACCTGTTCGTCGATGCACAGGTCGATGATGTTCTCGTAGGCGCTGAACGTGGCATCCCGCAACGCGCTCGCCACGTTGTCGGCGACGGCCTTCAAGCCGACAAAGGGGCTGTCCAGATGCAGGTCAGCGGCATGTACGAAACGGAGAATGGACATGACCTGTTATTTGGAAGGAATTGACGATTTCTGCAGGGAACGATGATTGGTTGCCCTGGCGCGTTCTCGCGCTGCAATATCAGGTAAGCTCACGAAGTTTCTCTCGAAAGTAGCGGAAACTGGGCGACGCGTTGTTGTCCACGTCCATCAGCAGCGCGATTCTCTCGGACCATACGGATTTCTCCCTCCCTACTGCCTGCCAACCACGGTTCTTGAGCGCAGTTGATCCACCGGTGTATACCGCGTCGGCCAAAACTTCCCATGTGCCGCAGATCGAGTCGTTCTTGTATCCATTCAGCACGTGGTCGTTGCGTTTCGGATATGCTGTCCTGACCGCGCCAACGTCTCCGAGAAACCAGGCTTCGCCTTCCTCGATTGCAATACAAAAACGCGTGATCGGTTTTGGATTGCATGCGTTCAAGACCGAGAAGAGACTCTGACGAAACCTCCTTAGACACCTGTGGTCGAGGTCGCAAACCAGGATCACTGCTGCAGGATGGAATGTTCAGGCAGTCTATCTCATTGGCGCGGCTTTTCCGCCGCTCCTGGCCCACCCTGCTCGGCGGTTCGCCTCAGGGCGCTCAGATCCACAACTTGCCGACCCGCCGACCGATGTCTGGTTTTGAGATGGGCAACCAGGGACTCGATATCATAGTCATGTTCCCGGGCGATGCTGTCTTTGATCTGCCAGAGTTCCTTGATGATTTGGTCAGACATCTTCAGCTACTCCCATAAGTTCTTGAGGGGTGCATATTTCGGGACTGGTATGCTCGTGTATGCTGCAAATGCTGCGCACGATGGGTTTGGTTTCGGCATTATCAAGATGCCGACAGTTCCACGTCAGAAGATAATCGATGCCGTGAACTGCGGATACGGCAATATGCAGGGCATCGTCCAGGGCCCCGGCAGGCAGGGCTTGACCCTGGAGAAGAACTTTGGACAACGTGACGACGCTTCTCGTTATGGGCAATATGGGAATGCCGGATAAAGCTTCAAGACGTCGTGCCGCCGCTTCTGGGTTGCCCTTTCCAGCCTCTTCAAGTGCAACATCAGAGGTGTAGAGATTGAATCGGTTACTCTGTGTTGACCACCACTCAACCGTGGTCATTTGCCAGGCAGACGCCAGCAGATCCCTCGTAGGTCGAGCCGTCAAGTATGACACGATCGAGGTCTCGATATATACCGTTTTTTTATTTATTGCCATCAGTTGTCTTCCGATAGCCGAACCTGTTCGCAGTATTCGTCATGCAGTACAGACATCAACTTGCCCGGGATGTCTCCTCTGATGAAAATCTCAATACGGGGCATTTTCACGACTGCCTGCACAATAGACCTCGATCGTTTTCGTATTTCTCCTGTATGACCAACAGACTACCCAGCTACGTGTGAGATTGCGTCGCTACCAGATTCGGTTAACGCCATATTGATCGAATAAAGTCTCTATCGAAACAAGCGGGACATCGAAGGTGAGGGCTTGAGCGATCAGCATCCGGTCAAAGGGGTCGCGATGCGATCCCGGCAGTCGACCGGCGCGTTCGCCGTTACGGACGGTAATGGGCAACTCCTGAAATCCCTGGCCCGCAATGCAGCCGGCGACGTCATGCACGACCACTTCGGCACCCGGGAGCTTCCCGAGGCGATGCTTCGTTGCGATCTCCCAGGCTGACGCCGCACTGATGAGGATATCGTTACCCGGGGTGGCGATTGCATCGTGGGCAACCCCAGACAGACGATCGCTGCCGGCGAGCCACCATAGGAAGGCATGGGTGTCGAGTAGAATGCGCACGCAATCACCCCTCCCAGGCGGCCAGTTCGTCTTCCGGAAGTGGGTCGAAGAAACTGTCGTCAACCACAACCAGACCCTTCATGGCGCCAAATCGCCGGATTCCGGGACGATTTTCGCATAGTACGAGCCTTACGACCGGCTCGCCATCACGGGCAATGACGACCTCTTCACCCGCCTCCGCCCGCGCCAGGAGGCGGGAAAGCTGTGTCTTAGCCTCATGTACATTGAATACTGACATCGTGGAGCACCCTCATTCGTGGCATAATAATTCTGCTTAGCTAAATATATAGCTAAGCAGGGTTCGCGTCAAGTGCGCACCATGTGATGGCGTCAGTTTCGCCCTTTTTCTCCTCGTCGCGCCCAGATTCGCAGGCGACGCGGCTCAGATCGGGAAATACGCCACGAGAAGTCTCGACACGGACTCGTCAAACAACAGCTTCATCCGGATCTCCCGTCAGCGCCATCTTCGCGGTTTTGAGGACTTCAATCGCCTGGTCGCGTGTCACCGTGGGGAAGCTGTTCAGGAAATCGTCGAGACGGTCCCCTGCCTCCAGATATTCCATCAGAATACGTACTGGTACCCTCGTTCCGGAGAATACTGGGGCGCCTCCGAGAATGTCGGGATTTCGGTTGATCGCCTTGCTGTACATGGATTCACCTCAATCGTTCCACCCGCGCTGAATACTCAGGTAAGTTCACGAAGCTTCTCTCGAAAATAGCAGAAACTGGGCGACGCGTTGTTTTCCACGTCCATCAGGGGCGCGATTCTCTCGGACCATACGGATTTTTCCCTCCCTACTTCCTGCCAACCACGGTTCTTGAGTGCATTAGACCCGCCGGTGTATACCGCGTCGGCCAAGACCTCGCGTCCAGATAGTCGCTGAACCAGAGGCCGCCCAGTGGCAAACCTTCCTCGACCATGTTGTTCACGATCGGATCGTCGCTCGCCCTGCGAATCGTTGAGAATCCATCCGTTCCCTTCTCCAGGATCCAAACTTCATCTGGCTCTAAGGCATCGACGAAGTAGGGTTGGTGCGTGGTCACAAAGACCTGAGATCCGCTTCGTGGGTTCCTGGCGTGTTCACGGAATTCGCTCGCCAGAGTTTCAAGGAGCTTGTGATACAGGCCGTTTTCAGGCTCTTCTATACACAAAAATGGAGGCGGGCCAGGATCTTCAAGGAGCAACAAATAGGCGAAAGCCTTCAGCGTTCCATCGGACATCTGCTGGGCGTAAAACGGATCCTGAAAACCCTTATCGTTGAATCGAATCAGCAACCGCCCGTCATTCGACCTTTCTGTGTCGATCCTTTCGATACCCGGAATTTTGTCTGCAATCCCTTTCAAGATGGACTCAAACCGCTGAGGGTGTTCGCGTTCCATGAATTGAACGACGTTGCCAAGATTGTCGCCGTGGATGCTGAGACGGCTCTGGGGTCCGGCCAGCGGCAGACTGCGTGCCGCGTCGGGCGTGAAGTAGCTGAGATACCATCCCTCGATAAAACGCCTGAAGGCGGAGATTCTGGGATGTTGCTTCAGGGCGCCTAAAGTCGCTATGCCAAGCCTGCGTCGATCTTCCAGTTCGATAATCTGGGCGTCTTTGAACTCTACAGCTTCTTTCTCCTCCAAAATCGAATTTGCTAACGACATAGCAACCTCGGAGAGAACGAAGCCTTCCTTTGTTTTATTGACCGGACTACCTGCCTCGTGTCCCTTCCAGACCACGCCTTTGCCTCGACTGAGCAACAAGAACGAAAGTGGTGGGCTATTTCCCGTGTCCTCCTCCATAATTTCACACAATACAAAAGGCCGTCCGTACTTGTCCGCCTCGATCGCGATTTCATAGGTAATCGGACGCGAGTTTCCGTGTTCCCTGTAATACACCTCGAATTCTATAGGGCCAGTTTCTCCCTGCGTCAGCATCTTCTCGAATCCACCGCGCCCTTGAGCGTCGCAGGCTTCCTCGACGCCGTTCTTGAGGGCGTCAGCGAGAAATCCGAACGCATCGAAAAGGACGCTCTTTCCAACCCCATTGCGCCCAATTACCGCTGTCATCGGAGTTAGCGGTTGGTTTCCCTGTTGGTTCCAAAGGCGGCCCAGTGTGACATCCTTGAGCACTTTGAAGTTCTTGACCCTGAAACCTTCTATCCTGGGCATTTTTCGGTCCTCGTTTGAGATGCTTTAAGTAACCGTGTATACACCAAATGGAAGAGCGCGTCATCTCCATAAACAATGCGTCTATAGCGTTCCCTTCGCCCCGGAGTTGCTCGTTCAGCGCCTTTCCCGTATGGTCAATCGCCGGTGCGCAAAAAACGGAATCCACCGACATGACGATTGAATAAAACGGTCATTTTCTTCATTTCGTTGAAAGTATTTCCGTTACGTCGATAGTCAAATGAACTTGTCAGGGGACACGCGGAAAATTTCTGCCAACTTTCGAGCGGTTTTCAGACTGATCGATCTGACTTCCCGTTCCATATTCGAGATATGCTGGCGGGGAACACCGCCGAGCATCTCGCCAAGCCTTGTCTGAGTCAATCCGTGATTCTCCCTGTATATCCTCAGATTGCCGCCTGGTGTCATTCCCGATTTGACGCTCCGGTACCATTCGGTCTCGAATATATCGACGAGTTCGTCGTCTTTGTCTTTCGATAACCGAACCTGTCCGCCGTACTCCTCATTCAATACGGACAGCAGCCTTGCGGGAATCTCCCCCTTAATAAAGATCTCAATACGGGGCGTTTTCACGACTGCCTGCATAATAGACCTCGATCGTCTTAACATCTCTCCTGTATGTCCAGCAGACTACCCAGCTACGTGTGAGGTGGCAGTGGTACATGTCTGTATACAGCTTGCCATAGTTGGGCCAGTTGTTTCGGATCGGCCCGTAATCCCGCAGTTCCTCGACAAGGTTGGCTACCCTGCGTTGAATCGAATCTGGTAGCCTCTGAATCCGCCGCAATACGCTTCTCCTTATCAGGATTCGATACATCGAATGTAACCATTAAATAGTTACATGTCAATCGAAAGTCGTCTACCAATCCAGCATTGTCTTCTCGTTTCTGTTTGGCTTCCGACGCAGACGAAAACTCGTGCAATCCGCGTGCCATCGTCCACTCATGCGCAGTTTCAGGTTCCGGGCGTCGCAACGAACCAAATGGGCGTCCATGCTTTCGGTCACTTAATACATTACTCCCTACGTATTCTCAGGTGCTTACAACATAGCTCAGGGGTTTTGTGGTTTCAAGAATCTCCTTGTGATTGATACCCACAAACCCGATTACGATCACGGCCGCAATGACTTCGACCGCCGGGACGGAAAACTTCCAGGCGGTCGATAGGGAACAGCGAATCATCAATCCCCAACGCAGTCTACGGGGTGGCCAACCGCCTTATTCCAACCACCTCGATCGGATCTCCTTCCTGCTTAAAACCTGCCGGTGAATCCCCACCATATTGAGACCAGCGAAGATCATAATGGTGACGATCCATCAATGCGAGATCGTCCGTAGCACTTTCCCCTTCCTTTCCTTCGTCTAGGCCGGCACCAAAGTAAATGCCGCCTCGTTCTGTAAGAATGTATCGATTGTGCAGGCTTTCGCCGCCTGGTTTCTGGCTCAGACGGCGTACAAAGACTCGCACTCCTTGTGGAACCGATCGACAAAACACCTTCGTGCATTTTCCTCGGAAGAATTCTTCAGTACACTCGTACTTTGTCGACGCATGTATTTCAATACGCTCAGGTTCGTCGCCGGGACGAGAGTGAACCAGTCGATCCAAAAAAGCCCTAAACGAACGTAAATAACGTTGTTCACCTGGGGCAAAATAGGGATCTACGAAAATTACTCGCCTGCTGATTCGGAGCAATGAAGCCACGGCGTCAGCCATAGCCGCGGCCTCTCTTGCGACGACCAAGCTATTGCTCACAGCCCAACGATTGGATTCGCCTGAATAAAGGTCATCCTCGATTACAACGTGAGGTTGGCACCTGTGGTCGGTTCGAACAACAATAGCGTGGAAGGGACATTTCCGATGTTCGCGCTGGGCGTTTTCGATCCATCCTCCAACATCCGGCTCCCAGGTATAATTCCTACGTCGTATGGATTGCTCGGATAGGTGATCCAGCAGTACTTCGAGTCGTTTCCTCCTTAAGTCGCCTCCGCCGCCATAAGCATCCCAAACGAGCCCTCTCCAACGTCTTGGGTACTGCGAAACAACCCGTGCCGTGCCGAATTCAAAGCTCTTCTTGATGAAACCACATACTTGGCGATCGGTCCAGGTGGCTACAAGCTCAGGTTCCAATGCGTACTCGTATATCATTCTCAGAAAAGCTCCTCTGCCCGCTCAGCGAAGAAGCCCCCCGGCCAGGCTCGTTCAAACTCGCCTTCGGCAGTCACCGGAATTTCAGTGACCTCAGTGTTATCGGATCCAGGCTGCACGAAGAGCACCGCGACGTCGTCCGGATCGACTTCCGAAAAGCCTTCTGGAAGCTCACCATCAGACGTCTCGCGAATTCTTCGAAGGATACGCAGAAGAAGGTGTTCACTGTGTGTCTCGATGAGGAATGTATTACCGCTTTCGCCCAGTGCTGACTGAAGAAAAACGTCGCCCAGTTCGGCCTGAAGCGCGGGATGGAGGTGAATTTCGGGTTGCTCGATTGCCAGTAGTTTGTTATTCGAGGCGTAGGCCGAAACTAGAACCGGTAACACCTGGCTCACACCGATTCCCACGTCACGGTGACTAACGGGTGTACCGGTGCGTTTGTCGATGAGAACAAGCTGTTGAAGGGCTTCCGACCGCGCCGCCAACATCTCCTCCACCCATCGATCAGATAGTTCGCCCTCGTCACTCATCGAGGATACGAGTTCCTCAATATCCGGGATCAAATCCTCCTCATCTTCGGGGTCGAGTTCCGCGATCTGCTCAGCAAGTCGGGAAGCCAACACCGACAGGTCGACCATCTTGTTCGCATCCATTCCGCCGAGAAGTGACGCGAGAATATCGTGCAACGCCTTGCGGAGCTTTCCTGGCACATCGCGGGACACCAAGTCTGTCGATAGTAAATCACGCACCTGGAGTTCGTAGGGTGTCTTCAGCCGTTCCGAGTCGCCCAACCACTCATTGACGAGAAAGCGCACTTCCGGATTGTCACGAACCACGTCCCAGGCGTAGCCCCCGCCTGCGAACCGGTTGGGGTCTTGATGCTGAGAAAAGGCCAGATGTCTGGGCGGATACGATCTTAGCGGGCCAAGATACCTCAGTCTACGTAATTCATCCTCCAACGCGGCGCCGAGTCCCTCCATCAGATCACGCAACGCCTCAAGCGGTATGAACCCACGCACGACTTTGTCCCGGACTTCCGCCTGCGCTACGTTCGGCTCAGGCGTTTTTTCGATTCGAGGGAAGAGCCCGTCGCTCCTGGCGGTAATATTGGGTACCAGCAAGTCGAGCGCTTTTTCATAGGTATCGTAAGCACTTTCGAGGGGCTCCTGCCCGCTGTTCAATTGGTTCAGGCGCTGGCGACACAGATCACGAACGACTTCGGTGGCCGTGTTCCAGCCGGTCCATGGCCAGGCGTCCATCGGGTCTTGCGCTCATGGACAGCAATAGGGTTCCATCAACATCCAACGCGAATCTCTCCACACGCGTAACACCTTCTGGCTCGAACGCGCGCACCTTATCCCCAAAGAGAGTCTGCTGCGCACTCTCAAACCCCTTGCCTATTCCCAAATCTACACGAATCCGGCGCAGTGTACGAAGAGACTCCCCGAAGCGTCGGGTGAGACGTTTCGGATCAAGTTCGAATCCGAGTTCGACCTGGCGGCCCGGATCGCGCCGATGTACGTACTGCCGGAAACCGCCAAGATCGATTGACTCGCCACCGATACGGGTCCGTTGTACGTCGAGATCTCCGGTCTCGATGGCGTGATGCGCAAGTGCGAGCGCATGAATCGCGCTCGACTTGCCGGAGCTGTTGGCGCCGTAAATCAGCGTGATCGGCCGCAGTGGAATGCGCTGGGAGGCCGCGAACGCCTTGAAGTTGGCGATACTGAAAGCCGTTAAATTCACGTTCATTCTCCCCCGGGCGCCGCATTGTCCGCGACGTCCGCGATGGCGTCGAGTTTCGCGCAGACCTCGGCATCTATTTCGTTCTGAGGAACGTACTCGGCCAGTTCGTGGAAGTCCTTCCTGGCCATCAGGTTCGGCAGATCAAGTCGTTTGAAATAGGAAGCGAACAGCGGAGCCAGAAATTCATCGCGCGCTTTGATGTCCTCGCTCCACGGCGACGGCCTGCCCAGCGCCTTTAGTTCCGACGCCACTTCCGCAATCGCATCGCGCATGGCGTTCTGGCGTCTGCTGACTTCCATCGTCGTGAACAAAGGTCCCACGGAGGCGTCCTCCGCGGTACCCGTCGCGTATGCCTCCAGCGTCGCCCGCGAGCAGACGTAGTTCTCAATCACTCGACGCGTCCACGTCAAACACTGGATCGGGACGATATCGCTGCTCTCCGATTCGAGGCGATCGAAGAGGGCAACGCCCCGAAGCGTCGGGACCGCCTCGCGCAAGCCGTGGAAATGTGGCCGAACGGCTGCCGGCTGGTCTAGTACGTATTTCACAAACGGCCGTTCGAGCGCCCGGACGGCGCGTTTGTGTCCGAGTCGCCTGGCGAACGTCTGAAGCATCGACAGGTCCTTCGAGCTTTCCAGATAGAGAACCCACCCGGTAAGTTGGGCCTGAAATTGCTGTTCGAAGCCGATCCCATCCGGCGCTTCAACGTCATCGCTGCCGTCGTCGTCAATCGGATGCGGCCCTCCATCGAACGAAAAGACCACCTCCCGACCTGCAATCTCGCTGAGCCTCACTTCGGTGTGACTGGAAGCGATGATCTGACTGCCACTTTCTCTTGCGACGTCGGTGAGCAGTCCACAAACCCGGTCCTGGCGGAGAATCTCCAGGTGAGCGTCAGGCTCTTGCATAAGGAGGACGGCGCCTGGATTCGAGTACATATACGCCAGCAGCAGCAACGTCTGGTGCAGTCCCTGATCCGCTGACGCAAGATCGAACTCGATGTGCTCATCACCGAAAGTCATCGCAATCACGCCCCGCTCCTCGATATATCGGGGCGGATTGACACGAAGCCCGAACAGAGTCTGTATCCTTTTGTCGAGGACGTTCCACTTTTCCGGCTGCGCCCGGTGGACCTGGAAACAAAGGTTTCGCAACACGTCGACGGCACGACCCTCCCGAATTCGTTCGTTGACGGCCCCCACGTCGAGGCGCGGTTCCGTCTCGGCCAGACCCGACAATGGTGATAGGTAGGCGATCCGGGCTCTTCCGGCTTCGTCGGGAACGGGCATGAGGTCCGGAGTCTTGCTTTCCGACAGGCGAAGCGGCATGCAGTCGAAGGACCGGTCATTCGTGTAGTCGAACTCCAGGCCGCAACGCCAGTGTCTGTCCTCAATACCCCCCTCCACGATGATCTCAATGCGTACGTTGCTGGTACGCTGCCTTCCATCGTCGGTTCTCAGGTCCCGCACGTTCAGATCTTGCCACAGAATGTCCGCCTCAGAAACCGGAATCGCATCGAGGTCGCGGCGGTCGATCGACACTCCCGGGCGTTTCTCGGGCGTACTCTTGCCGGAACGCTTCTCATTCCAGCGCATCAGCCCGACGTTCCATAGCGCCAGGGCCTGCATGGCGGAGGTTTCGTCCGAGTGGTCGGGTCCGATGAACACCACCGGACTCCCCAATTCGATCTCCACCTCGCCGAGGCGCTTGAAATTTCGGATGGTGAGTTTGGTCAGCATCAGTTCGCGACAATTCCTATTTGGAGGGAAGAAGCCGTTCCTCATTCGAGCACGAACACGCAAAGCATCCAATCCTGCCTGCTAAGGAACGGCAATGATCCTTTATTCACGAATTGGGCCAGCCCGGCTCTATTCGGCAAGGTCACGAGGAATTACCAAGAGCAGTAAATATTGGACAGTGGCCAGTGGTCAGGAAGAGCAGTCGCTCACTTCCATTTATTCTCAGGATTGGCAAATATTCGACACCGAGACCCCACGAAAGAAGAGTGGGAGGATAGTAACTATAGGGTGCTCCCCGTAATATGTCTCGATACCAAAGTACATCCGATCACGTCGCGTTCAGGCTCCCTCGCTGACCACCGAGCGCGGCTCGGCACAGGCAGGCGCTTCGTTGCGGTTTTCGGTGAAGGCGAGTGCGGTTTCCATCCAGCCTTCGGTAAGCAGGTCGCCCAACCCTCTCCCGGACTTGCGCAATTTCCCGGCGTCGGGCAGTTCGGCGACCGGTCGGATGATAGCGTCGGAAGTGTCTTCAAGGCGGCAGACGACAGAGGTATTCTCGAACGTATTGTCATTCATTACGGTCAACAGAGTTGGCGCATGGGTCGTGGTGAGCACCTGAATACCGTGCTTCGCAGTTTGTCGTTCGATTAAATCCGTCAACAAATGCAGCCGCACCGGGTGGATACCATTGTCGATTTCTTCAAAAAAATTGAAGCTGGCCGGATTTTCGCCGAACAGCACAGCCAGTATGGCGAGAAAACGCAATGTGCCGTCCGAAGCGCTATAGGCAGATACTTTGCCGCCATTTGCCTCGCAGAGCATGAGATGGACCCGACCGCTCGGGTCACTCGGAAACTCGAAATCGGCCACTTCCATGGGTGTGAGTTCGTTCAGCCAATTGGCGAGGATTTCTTTTCGCCGTGGGGCGGCGCAAATTGCCTGAAGCACGGTCGGCAAATTCTCACCGCCATCGCCCAATACGTTTGCGCCTGGGAACGTGGGCTCACGCATTCGATCCGGCACGAAGTCAAAAAATCGCATACGTTCAAACGCGGATTGAATGCCCAATTCGGACAATTTCTGGTACCATATCTCCTTGTCGTTCTGAAGAAACTGAGTCAGGCCAGGTTGAGATTGGCTAAGCCCAATTACGCGTTCAGCCTTCTCCCCCACTGCCAGCCAGAGGCCGGGATCACCACTCTCCACGGTCTTATAGATCATCGCCGATTCCGTCCGTAGCTCTTCTTCCAGCACACCGAATCCGTTTGGGTTTGTTGGGTCTAATCCAACCTTGATTGAATAGAAGGTCTTCATCCCCGACAGATTCAGTTCGATATGCAGGGAAAACGCGGCAGGCACAACAGGAGAGAGTTCGAATGGATCGGAAAAATGAATGATCTCGTTTGGAGCGCCTCGGATGGGTTCCCATACCTGCTGGCCGCCGCCGCCATATTTCCCGCCCATGATCTCCGCCAGCGTATAGCCCCGGCCGATGCCGTGGAGGAAGCGGAGGGCGTCGCGGATATTGCTTTTGCCGCTGGCGTTCGCGCCTACGATGACCGTGAACGGGCCGACGCGCAGGGTCTCGTCGGCGAAGTTTTTGAAATTCACGAGGCGAATCGACGTGATCATGATGCTTTCTCCGATTAGCTATTCACTTGTGGTAACCGGGGGCGGCCAGTTCAATGAGCGGCTGTGCCAGCGCTCGGATAGTGGGGCTCCGGTTCACACTCGCCTCCCGCGCGTTCAGGTCTGCACAGCCTCGCGGTTCTTGAGTGTTGGCAGCGCTCTGATGGCGTCGCCTGTTATCTCCTCAGCAATCCGTAATTCATAGAGCTTTTGTAAATTCATCCAGAACTCCGCGCTGGTGTAAAAAAAATGAGCCAACCTCAGGGCCGTATCGCCAGTGATTGCACGTCGTCCATTGAGGATTTCGGCGATTCGGCTGGCAGGCGCCTCAATATGTCGTGCGAGCGAAACTGCGCTTATGTCGAGCTCTCTCAACTCCTCGGCAAGGTGTTCTCCCGGATGAATCGCGGGTATGGTCATCACAGTTCTCCTTAGCCTCAATTCGAAAAAGATGACCGCTAATTCAGCCACAAAAAGCACAAAAGTCACAAAAGGTATCGGTGCCAATCGGGGCGTAAAGGTCGTCCAAATGGACAATTCTACCGTTCACATACAGTGACCTGAAGTATCCTGGATATCCGACGTCAAATCGCCTGTATTCACCTGCATATATTCGATTAAACGTCACCGAAGAATTACGAATCAAGGTTAGTGATAGTCCACGATTTCCACGTTCGTTGGCCCCGGTCAGAAACCGATTTCATTCAGCGCTAACACGTCCCGGCTCTCGGGCGTCGTCAATCGGATGCGGCCCTCCATCGAACGAGATGACCATGTCCCGACCTGCGACTTCGTTGAGCAGCACTACGGAGTGGGTGGCGGCAATGATCTGACTCCCGCTTGCTCTCGCTACTTCCGTGAGCAGCCCAAAGATCTGGCGCTGCCTGAGACTCTCCAGGTGAGCGTCCGGCTCCTCCACGAGCAGAACGGCCCCAGGATTGGAATACATGTGCGCCAGCAATAGCAATGTCTGCTGCAGTCCGCGCCCCGCGGACGACAGATCGAGCCTGACCCGCTGTTCACGGTACGTCATTGCGATCTCGCCCCGTTCCGGTATATACACGGGTGGGTCGAGCCGTGACCCGAACAGTGTCTGTATGTGTTCAACAAGGATGTTCCACTTTTCCGGTTGCGTCTGATGGACCTGGAAACACAGGTTTCGCAGAACCTCCGCCGTACGACCCTCCCCAATCCGGACGTTGACGGCCCCCTCGTCGAGGCGCGTTTCCGTCGCGGCCAAACCCGACATTGGCGGCAGGAAGGCAATTCGCATGCTTCCGGCTTCGTTTGGTACGGGCATCCGGTACGGTGTTCTAGAATCCGAAAGGCGTAACGGCCTGCAGTAGAAGGACTGATCATTCGCGTAGTCGAACTCAAGGCCGCACTGCCAGCGTTTGTCCTCGGTTACTCCCTCCACGATGACGTCAATGCGAACGTTGCTGGTGCGCTGCCTTCCATCCACGATCCGCACGTCCCGCACGTGCAGGTCTCGCCACAGAAGGTTCGCCTCTGGTATGGGAATTGCAACGAGATCACGCCGGTTGATCGTCACTCCGGGGCGTTTCTCGGGCGTACTCTTGCCGGAACGCTTCTCATTCCAGCGCATCAGCCCGACGTCCCATAGCGCCAGGGCCTGCATGGCAGAGGTCTTGCCCGAGTTGTTCGGTCCGATGAACACCACCGGACTCCCCAATTCGATTTCCACCTCGCCGAAGCGCTTGAAATTACGGATGGTTAGATTGGTTAGCATCGGGTTTCCAACAGGCACAAAGTTCCGTGTAATTTCTTTATATTTAATAATTAGCGGTCGAATTCTTCAAGTTCATTTCCAAAATCCCCCAGCCCTTCCAGGCAAAGCCGGTCGATCAAGTCCAATGCACGCGCCCCCCAGATGTCGTTCTCGTGCTGCTGGTACGTCCGGAATATGAGCTTCGCGATACCGTGTGCGTCGGCTGAACGACTGGTCCTGATGTCTCTTGCTTCATCTGCGAATCGATCCAGGAATCGCTCACAAACCACACACGTGATTCCCGGTAAACGCCTCGACGATTCTTCCATTGTTTCGACAAGGTATGTCGACTCATCGTGAAATGCCTTGCTGTCGCAGAATGACGTGATTAATTCTTCGTATGTTTGGAGGGATTCATTGCGCAGTTTGTCGAAACATGAGGCAGCAATACGCCGTACTTCATTATCGTCGTCGTTGAACAATAGACATAGCCGTTCTTCGGCCCAGGTTCGGTACTCAGGTACAGCGATATTTGCGTACGCGACCTGCGCCACACCGAGACGACACCTGGCGGGTCCGCGAAAGGCTTCATTTGCAAGGTCCGAAGCCTGCATGGAATTCTCTTTTATCAGTGCTGCGATACAGGCCAAGCGTGCGCCAGACTCCTGTACATCGGGCTCGGATGACCGGATCATATGACTAATGATCGGCGACATTTCGTCTAAACAGGCGTGAATTCCATGGTGAATTAAGCGGTAGACATCTCTTGTTGCAAGCAAGCGGTCTTCCGACAGGTTCATGCCACGGAATAGCGACATTCCAAGCGACACGTCGTTAAAAGCAACGACGTCGACTGCACCTGCAACACGTGACAGCACCGCGGGGCTAGGGTCCCGAATCATCATTGCCAAAGTGGGCTGAAAACGGTCGACGTACGTCGAGTCTCCGAGAATGAGGTCACGAATGGCATTGGCCGCTCGCCCCCGCGTGGTGTTGATTCCATTCATATAGATATCACCACCGTAAAAGGGTTCGCCATTGCCGACTTCCCTACGCCACAATTCTCGATCCGGATCGTCGTGTTCCGTTGCCAGGTAGTGCAGCATTTGAACGGCCTCGTCCGGGAGTGCCTCCCCTAAGCTTCCGAGGACGTCCGCGATCGACTTGCCGCAGTGCGCACGTGATTCCTGGAAGGCCTTGCGACAGACCTGAAGTTTGAGTGCGGTGTGGACAGTAGATTCCGTCAACGCGGCCAATACCACATCAATATACACCGGGTTGGCATCGGCAGGAAACCTGAGGCTAAGGCGCGCGAATCGAACCGGTTCCTCATTGACCCGCTCTTCCAAAATTCGCGCCAACTCTGGCGCACCGCCCTTTATCGGGTCGGCCGTGTCGTCGGTTCGATTCGTGCTGTATTTCGCAATCGCGCGGAGCCACTGGCAGTCTGTCATTCTCTCCGCTGCAGACCTTTCGATAGGTGACTTGACAAAGCCTGCCGTGAATTTGCGGGGCTTGCCTTCCGGTTCACCAAACTTCCGCTTCAATTCCTCGAAGTGCGCGCCTGCACGAGTACTTCGCAGCTCTGGTGGAATCGCCGAGAGCAGGTTGAACCGCGCCCGGCCGTTTTCTCTGCGTCCCTCTATGGTGCGCTCATAGGGATCCGCATAGCGCAGAATCGCGGCTTGAAGCTTGTTGCGATTCCCTGCACTGCAGTGCGGGAACAAAGCCCGAATCGCTTCCATCGCGCACCAGTACCGGTTGCCAGAGAACCCACACTTAAAACGCCACGGTTCATCACACAGCAACAGAACCGCCTCGTCCGCGTATCGTGCCGCACCTCCACCGTACAAAGCCAGGAGAAGATGGTTTGCGACGTGTGTATCTCGGCGGCGCAACTCCGCGATCTCACTGGACAGATCGGTTTTCCCCTCGCGCGCGTGCGCGGCGAGCGCCATGGCCAACCCCGACAGACAGGCATTTTTGCCATCTGGATGTTCGGTCCTTATGAAAATTGACCATACGCCATCACGCTTCGGCGGCTCATCGCCCATCTGAGCGGAATCCGAAATTTCGAGAACAACCGGCAGCACATGCTCCACAAAAGCGGCGGGGGCCTTGGCCGCTGCCTTATCCAAAATCTCTATTGCGGAGTCGTCATATCCAAAGAACTGCTTGTGGCGCACGTCCTCGCCTGCATCCCTGATGGTTGTAAACCGTAACCGAAGCCTTTGGGCCAGGGCCTCAGGCACCCACTCTGGCCTGCATTCAACGAGACGGTACAAAATACGCCGGAATGTGTCCTTTATGGCGACAGGCTTCCGGGAATCGTATAGACCCCCGTTTTCGACAAGACGTAGATAGATATCGAAAACCTCTCGGCTAGCGCCGAGGTCAGTGAAACCGATAATAGAGCAAAGCCGTCGCGGCCATTCGCCGCCGCAGTCAACGTACGGTTTCAAAATATCGGCGACGACATCCGGCGAGTGGCGGTGGTGTATCCTCAGGTAATCTACAGCCTCATCCACCAGGCGGTCTTTGCCGGAGGCCAGCCATTGCTTGATCAGCTTCTGCATCCCAATGAACGCAAACCATGAAGATGACCCAAAGAGACGCTGCCAAGCGAGGGCCGATAACTTGCCCGCGTTTGGCGTTCCGTTCTCGATCACTATTAGCGCCGGGGCTGACCACCGCTGCCAGATGTCCCATTCCTCTTCGGTCGGTTCGGTAACTTCGGCGAGAAGCGCGAAAACTAGATGCTTGATGTGGGGCCGGATTGCTTCGTCCGAGAGCAGGCCGTCGACTTCTTGCACATAACGAGGGAAGTCAGCGTCACGGAGGTAAACCAGCGCCTGCCGAACCAAAGCGCGGCAAAACAGGTGTTGCTCCGATTTTTTCAGGAACGAGACGAGCGATTCAGACCGATTGAAGAACAGTCGCGCAAAACAGTAGTCGAAGAAACTTTCGTGACCGAATCCGTACCGCCGCCCGTCGCAGTTAAGTACGCCTTCCGAAGCCAGACTGTGCAAGTAATTGGGCTGAATGATGTCCAGCTTCTCTTTGGCCACAGAAAGCTGCTGAGTGGAGGTCATCTCATCACAGAGGGTCTTCATGACTTCCATCCACAGATCGCTCTCGACTTGCTCTAATACGACCTGTCGCTTGGTGTCCCAGTACTGCTCGAAGAGCTTTGTGGCAGTACCGAACGTGGGTGCCTGCAACGCGTCAATGTCGGCATCGAGAAAAAGAGATAGGTTCTGTGGAAGCCGCAGTAGCTCCAACTGGCGCTTCTGGAACAACGCCGGATCGAAACCGGCGTCCCCCAAAATGGCCTTGACTTCCTCGACCGTAAATTCGATGACGTCTACCTGGGGGTGTGAATTCGGCATTAGCTTGCGCAAACGCGGGTCGTTTTTCCAGTCGAACGCCCGGCAGACGACAACCGTATGTATATTGGCTCGCGTTCGTGTCCCACGGGCTTCGCGAAGCAGCCACTCGACGAGATCAAATGCCTCGGACTTCCTACCAGACAGGGTACTCACCGCGTCCAGTTGATCGACAATGAGGACGCCCGGAGGCCCTTCGGCTTCTGCCGCCGCCGCGAGCACAAGAACCGGCGACTCTTCGAGATCCAGAAACTTTCCAAGATCCGTAGTTGTAGATGCTGAAAGGACCCGATCCAACCGGAACGCCACCACGGGAATTCCCCGTGCGCGGAGGCACTCTGTGACCTGAACGACGCAAGCCGTTTTCCCAGTGCCTGCCCTGCCGGTCAGAACGCTGTCGGTCGCCTCCCTCTTCAGTTGCGAAAGTAGCGTTTCCGCAGCTTTCCTCGGGACGAGCTTTTTCTGAATGAGCCTGATTCGTGCTCCGTCCAGGTACCGATTTGTCGCAGCTTCTACAGCATCACCAGCGTGCATCGGCCTACGCAAGCGTCGCAGTTGATATCCGTGCTGGGCAAGTTCGTGGACCAACGTTTGGCGCCTCAGCGTGCGATGCACGGAATCTTCAGCGATCGCCCGTAGCTTCTCCACCACGTTGTTCGGATTCGCGAGAAAAAGCGCCTGTACACCACACTGCACCTTGTCTACGAGTTCACGCTCGTCAATCGTGTGGATTTCCACCCGTCGGAGTTGGTCAATCGCGGCTGGCACTTCACACTTCCAGTGACAAAGCAGCCGTTTAAGCCATTCCTTCCGTTCATTGGCCGCGAGAAAGGCCTGTTTGAACTCCTCCACTGACTCCGCGCACTTCGCTGCCTCGCATAGCTCCGACAGCTCTGGAGCGCCGCTACCCGACGCGAAGACGAATCGATCATTGTTGCCCGCCAACTGCTGGCCAATGGCCTGAAGAAGCCCGTCAGCACTGAGTCCCGCGAGGCTCCACTTACCGTTAGGATGGCTGCGTTTCACCTGATGGAGTTCTCGACAGGACCCGGCTTTAACGACAAACTCCGCCTTCTCGAATCCGGGATCCTCAATACGGATTTCATCGGTGTCGCCTCGGAGCATTCGAACCAACTGCGAAACCGTCCACCAATTCTCGTAGCGGTTGCCGAGTTTGTTTGCAGGTCCACCTGGTAGTGCCATGAAAAAATGTCGGCCGATAAAGTAGCTCAATCAGCGAATTGACAACTACGTTTCTCAGGTCCAGCCTCACTACAGTTGCCACATAGACGCCAAAGGACCGTTTTATAATTCCTTTGTGCGTTTTCGCGGATGCCTTTAGCACAAAACTTTCTACGGAATGTCGTTCTGTTCCCCAGTCGGTCTTGAAGGCATCGATGAGCGGTAGAGAAAGCGATGAATTCGTACGCAATGGAGTGAACGTCAGATATGCCGTAGAGGCGGTCCCGGGGTTACAGGTCCCTACGTGCCAATATAGGGTGAGACAACTCCCCCTTCGAGATTAATGTCGTATCATGGGCGGAGAGGAGAACAAGAGATGAGGTCAAGGACCGATGTTGTAGGCAACGGCAGCAAGGGGTCTCTGGTTGTGGAGGTCCCGCGCGGGACCTCCACAACCACGAGGCCGGATCCGGAAGTGCCGGCGCGTGCGCAGCGTCGCCGTTTCACGGCAAAGTACAAGCTTCGCATCCTGGAAGAGGCGGATGCGTGTCGCGCTCCTGGTGAAGTCGGCGCGCTGCTGCGCCGCGAGGGTCTGTATTCCTCGCAGTTGACGCAGTGGCGTCGTGCGCGTCGCGAGGGGTCGCTCAAGGCGCTGTTGAAGCTGCGGGGACCGAAAGGGCGTCGCCGCGACGAGGTATCCGTCGAGAACGAGCAACTGCGCAAGGAGATCGCCCGTTTGCGACGACGATTGGAACAGGCGAACACGATCCTCGAGATCCAAAAAAAAGCCTCCGAGATCCTGGGCATCCCCCTGAATCCGCCAGCAGGCGACGACGACGTATGATACGGGCGGCAGAACAACTGGCCCCGAAGGTCGGGTTGACTTCCGCGTGCCGGGCGCTGGGTGTGGCGCGGGCATCGGTCTACCGTGCGCGTCAGCCAGCCCAACGCGGGCCTCGTGGCGCCCGGTCCTCGTCGCCACGTGCGCTTTCCCAAAACGAGCGCGCTACCGTGCTGGACATCCTGCACGAGGACCGCTTCGTAGACCAGGCGCCACCGGCAGTCTACGCCGCGCTGCTCGAGGAAGGGCGGTATGTCTGCTCGATCCGGACCATGTACCGTCTGCTGCACGATGCAGGAGAGGTGCCCCAGCGGCGACACCAGCGGCGTCATCCACGTCTGGAACCGCCCCGCTTGATGGCGGATGCGCCCAACCAGGTCTGGACATGGGATATCACGCGGCTGCCAGGAACCCGCAAGTGGGAAACCTATCCCCTCTACGTCGTACTGGATCTGTTCTCACGCTATGTCGTGGCCTGGATGGTCGCCACAAGAGAAAGCGCCACATACGCCAAGCGCCTGATCACCAACGCCTGCAACAAGCAGGGCATTCAACCCCGACAACTGACGCTGCACCAGGACCGCGGCGCACCCATGACAGCCAAGACGTTTTCGCAGTTGCTGATGGACCTCGACATCCTGGCCAGCTACGCTCGACCCCGCGTCTCCGATGACAACCCGTATTCCGAAAGCCAGTTCAAGACGCTCAAATACGCGCCTTCATACCCCGGGCGCTTCACCGGTCCGCAAGAAGCCCGTACCTATTTACAGACCTTCTTTTCCTGGTACAACACGCAACACCGGCACAGTGGACTGGGCTTACTCACGCCCGACACCGTCCACCATGGGCTCACACAGCAGGTGCAAGCCGCCAGACAATCGGTGCTGGATCAGGCTTATCACAACCACCCTGAACGATTTGTTAAGGGGCATCCTCGACCACCACACGTTCCGGACCAAGTCTGGATTAACCAACCACAGAACACCATCGAATGCCAACAACTGCTACACTAAACCCCAACGGGAGGTGTCTCATTTCTATTGACACGTTCCGGGTATCCGATCAGGAAATGCATCGGTCTCTCGTTCCCGATAACGCCTGGCTTCCACCCAAGGACTCCATGATCCCTGCCGGTTCGCGTCGTGTTTATTGACACGTTCTGTCATGATCTCCGGCCCTGGTGCAAGGCCACATATTTACGCTCAAATGTATCAAGGCGCTTGCTAAGAATTCGATCAACATAGCTCCGCCTTTTGGTTATGGGACTTCGTGCCTTCCTTAAACACCTTGCGAATACAACTGTAGGTATCGTCATCACGAGTGTTTCGTGTTGGTCCCAAAACTCCTTGACCCACGCTCGCACCTTTTGACTTAACCCCTCCGCGTCGCTACGGTGAACAATGATAACAAAGCGTCCGTATTGCCTGCCAGAGTATGACAATGATTGACGGAAGTCGTCAATGGAGAGATCCTCAAAGTTTTTTAACTCGAACACGATGTGTCTTGATTTGTAGTCATCAAGTACCCGCTTCCAGAATCCGCTCTCGGCATTGTTCGTCGCAACTACATCCCGCCGCTGTACACCGCCGGTGGTCGGGTGCAGTTCGAAGTTTTTCAGTTGGCCAGAAAACAGGATTCTGCAGGTACGCAACGTCCAGTTCTCGAAATCTGATGCTCCATCTCGTCCATGTCGAACATCCGTAAGATCTGCAACCAACTGTCCAAGCCGCCGATTTCTCAGTGCCGGCGCGGTATCGGAGGGCCTTATCTCGTAGTCATCGTGGATCTCCAAAAGAACATCAGTGGAAACATCTGCCTCGCGAATATCCAAAGCCTTCCAGTAGCAGGGATGCACCGCTACGCGTCTGTTCCCTGGCAAGTCCGATATACTAGACCGAGCTCCGTCGTGACAGAATCGCACGGCATTCGTCGCCGTCTCAATTAATCCCACGAGTCCGATGCTATATAGCGCGTCCAGTACTTGCGAACCATTGCCCAATATTGCGATGTCCCCAGACTGGGGTTGAGAATAGTCTAGTCTCTCAACTAGATTCTGAAGACCAATTTTAATGGAATCAAGTGTCTGGAAAGCCTCACCTCCCACGAGGTGATCAATAACGATGCTCAAGCCAGGAAACACGCCCTCGTATTCTTTCCTCAAATCTGTAAGTCTATCCAACGAAACTTGCTTCGAGGTGATCTGGATGTCGTCCTCAATGATGTCTTTTCTACCAGTGCGGTCGGCCCTGACGGCTGCGCTATTCAACAGTACCAACAGGTCTCTCGGCCTGTACAGTGTGTGTTGGAGACAGCGCTGAAACCCTTCTCGACCACTTAGTCCCCTGTGAGCAAAACGATTCCAAACGCGGACATTGCTCTCTATATCTTGCAAATCAAGAACAACCCGCAACCGATTGGTGACGAAGTTAAACAAGGAGTCTTCATCCCAGTGAAGTCGCAGGGTGTTTCCTTCAATATGGCGGGAGTAGTCGCTATCCTGGGCTGCCAGTGATCTGAAGATATTGTCTCGAATAAAGACCTGACCCTGTACGGGCAAGTCAGCGTCCTTGAAGCCGGAAATCGCAATTGCTAGCCCGCCAAGAATACCGATTGAGATAGTATCAGTGCTCCAGCCCTCATCAAGGCCGTCGAAAAGGAACACACACCGAGATCCGGTACTCTCCAGACCATTCCTGACTACCTGCTCCAATGTACTTAGTTCGAAAGTGGAAGCGATTAGAGCTGGCAACTCGTCAGGCGAGGAACAAGCCTTCAACACCTCATTAAGCAGAGCGTGACATCGCTGTAGTTCATTGAGTTTCAGAATGTTTTTTCGCTTCGTGAGGTACGCATTAAGGATCCCATAATCTCGAGTTGCATTGAACTTCCAGTGACTGCACAGATCGGAGGCGACGGTGAAAAGCACCGAAACTCTCCACAGTACTCTCGATGCAGAACGAACATGCTCATATGAATCAAGACGGAGTTTGCGGATGAGTTTCAGAAATATGAGCGAATCGTGCTCTTCGGGTTTCACAGAGTGCGTAATCGATCGTTTATCATGAGACCATTCAGAGATTAGTCTGAGATAGAGCGCCGTTTTACCTGTACCACGGCGACCCACAATGAAATTGAAGTCGTCTGTATTCTTAAGGGCAAGATAGTCGCTTGTTTCGACAAAGGCCTCTCCGAGCATACGCTTATCCGCCTCGGCTCGCGCTGAACCAAGGATGTTTCCTGAAACCTGCTTGCGTTGACTCATGTGCGGAACCCTTAATCAGGACTGATTGTAAGACGAAATCATAACACCTGCCAGTTTTTTGCTGCTTAGCCTCAATTCGAAAAAAGACAACCGTTAAATTCGCCAAAAAAACACAAAAAGGCACAAAGGGTATCGCTGCGAAACGAACCGAAAAGGTCGTCCGGAAGGACGTTTATTCCGTTCGCCTCCAGTGACCTGAAGGTTCGTGGAAATCCGACGTCAAATCGCCTTGATTCACCTGCGTTTATTCGAATGAACGTTCCCGAAGAACTACGAATCAAGGTTAGAATCTATAAAGTACTTGCGATCCAGGTAGGATTTTTCCAAGGGTTCTTCGGGCATATGCCGATCCCTCGCTGTAGTGAGTTTGTTGCGCCGGCAAATGATCTAACTCATCGCTGTGTACTCATCGTAAGTTCTCGAAAAGAGTCCCTGAGAAGGCGTGTTGCAGAAGACCTGAAAACAACGAACTCATTTTTTTCTGAGCCAAGACGGTTTCGGCCAAAGCCGTCTTGGTCGCTCGCACGTGTACGGAGAATTCTTCCTGAAGTGCGAAAGGCGGAACAGGAATCTGTAGGGCTTTTAGCTTTACGCCGGTTAAATGTGAAAATGTCACCTTGGAGGCGGCGTCCAGCAAAGCGCCGCGCTGCGCCAACAACAGAAATAGAAATACGATATACTCAGAAGTCGCAGTGCTCGGAAAGGGACGTGCACGATGGAGGGCTTTTTGGAAGTAGCACTCCGGTAACTCGTCATTCCAAATAGCGCAACGACCAACCTCTCCACCTTCACAGATCAGGACGTCTCCCTTCCTTAGTCTGAATTCATCGCGGTCTGCCTCGTCGAAGTCCATCTCAAGAACTTCGCGAAGGTCCAACCGATCCCAATAAACATTCGCATTCCTAAGATAAAAACGTCGATGTCGGCCAGTCTGCTGTTTTTGATCCAGCATCTTGCCAAGGCGGGATTCACAGATACTGTCAAAGCGCTTGAATGGCCACCCCATCGGATTCGTCGCGGGATCGCCGAACATCCTGATGAAAAGCGCTGGCAGAATGCACGCGCCTTTGGCATTGGCTTTGGCGCGGAGGCGGCGGAGGCGGTCGGCCTGATCGAGAATGTCGACGATGCGGCGCTGCTCGGACAGAGGCGGAAGGGGGATTTCGAGCCTTTTGACATCGCTATCCGAAACCGCTGGGTAGTTCGCACCCCTTACGCTGGACGTCAAACTTGCGATAAACTCAGGTGCAAGTGTGCGGTAAAACAAATAACGAGGTTCTATGACCCGGCGCTTCGGGCGCAGGACACAAAATCCGGTCGACGCAACTTGGCCGTCGAGATGCTCGGGTACCATTGCGACCGCGTTGAGGTTCGGCCGAACGGTCGAAACCAGTATGTCATCCTTACGGATGTCTTTTCGCGCACGACTTGGAGCGTTTACACCAAGTATGGTTTGGTATTCTGAAATCGTCTTGTGAATGCGGTCGATTCCCGCGATATCGACGTAATGGAATTCGCGTGAGGGGACCCGGCGCGGATCGAATTGCCCAGTCGGTTCACAGACGTCAGCGATCGTTGCGGTATCCCATATCATCACCCGCACTCCCCTTCGTCAGACTGCAGCACGATCTCATCCCACATTGTTTCTACGAGCCTGAGGGATTCCTGTCGATTGATCGGCTCGGCATCCGGGCAAGACTCGGGTAACGAGACTCGACGGCGTACGGCGTGTATTCGGATTGTGCGTGAATCCGAGCGCGGTGATATCGCGGTCCGCCACCCGAAACAGCATCCTGGCACACTTAGCGTCGCTCATAGAGCACCTTGCCCTCCCGCAGCGCCCGCGCCAGCACGTGGTTGAGGGAGTCACGCCAGTAGTCAACATCTTCGCGAGAATAGACAAGGACGTCGGCTGCGACCGGAAAGCCCGCCACCGCGTGGTAGAGTCTGACCATTTCTCTGTGGCGACTTCGCTTCGGGCCGAAGGGTTCGGCTTCCACGACAACCAGATCCACGTCCGAATCCTGCCGTTCATCGCCGCGCCCTCGGGAGCCGAAGAGGATCACCTGTTCCGGATCGACTTCGTCGACGATCGCTTGAACCATGTCGTCGATTAAAGTGTCGGTAACGTGAGTCATCGGTCCTAGCCGCGCTTCCACGATTTTCGCAGTTCACGCTGTAATCCAACCGGATCGTCAACCTCTCGAAATGCCTGAATCTTGCCAGCGAGGCTCATCAGGCGTTGGTTGGACTGCGTGTTTTGTATCTCGTCGTCCTGCAGGTAGACGACGACTCGGGCCTTCCTGCCAAATGCTTCACGGAAGTCCTGTGGCAACGTGCCGTCCGCAGGGATCACGATATCTTTGTCAATCGATTTCACTGTTTTACCTCCTTTGCATCCCTTCCGGGAGTTCGGCCAGCAACCTGGAGTCAGTGATGACAATTGCGCTACGTCACAAGTATACTGAAACGCGGGAATTGTGTCAATGAAGCGGGGATTGTTGACAGGGGATACAGCGGGAAGGCAGGCGCGTCGGGTTACTTTTCTACCTCTTTTAGCAGCTTCTCCAACCCTTCTGTAATCTTTCGTTCGATCGCCAGCACTTCGCGGATGAGTTCGGCCGGATCTTCGTCGGGAACGGGTTCCGCTACACGGGGTTTGTAACGAGAAGCCGCGAGATTGTAGTCGTTCTCGGCGATTGTTTCGTACGACGACCACCAGCACGCCGGCTCGTCCGTTCCGGGTTCGAGCAGGGCGTTGGCCGCTTCCCCCGGCGGCTTCTCAAATCGCGACGCCCTGTATTCGCTCCACGCCGAAAGCAGGCCGGGGACGTCGTTCTTCTCCGGCGTCTCAGGGCGAACGCCGCCCTGAATCTTGTCGGGATCGTACCCGTCGTTCCCGATCTCATAGAACCAGACCCGTCCGGTGGCGGTCTGCCCTTCCTCGAGATCGGACACCGGGCGGCGAAACACGAGAACTGACGTCTTGACGCCTGCGTAGGGTTTGAATACGCCCGCGGGCAGCGATACGACGGCCAACAACTCGCACTGCCGCAACAGATTTTCCCGCAGGTCCTTGTGGGCTCGCGTCGAGCCGAAGAGCGCGCCTTCGGGTACGACCACCGCACAGCGCCCGCCCGGCGCCAGCGAGCGCAGCATCAGACCCAGGAAAAGGAGTTCACTCTTCCGGGACTTCGAAGGCAGGTCCTGGCGGATCGACTCGCTCGGAATCTGCCCGGCGAACGGCGGATTCGAGAGGATGACGCGATAGCGACGGTTCAGATCGTCTTCCGTAAGACCGCTCATTTCCGACAGGACGTTTCCACGCTTGAGATTTGCCCGCCGGATGCCGTGCAGCACCAGGTTCATCATGGAGATCCGCATCATCTGCCGAGATACGTCGGTACCGTAGATGGAGGCTTCGAACAAACCCCAATCCGGGATCTTCTCTCCGGCGCCCTTCCGGTAGGTCTGAAGCTTCGGAATCTCTTTCCTGACCTGATCCAGCGTCTGACCTCGATTCTCGAGCCAGTCCTCGCCGTAGATGGGCACTTCCTGAGACGCTTCGCTGTAGCGTGCGAGGACGTGGTCCACAACGTCGATAAGAAAACCGGCCGTACCGCATGCCGGGTCGTACACCGTGTCGCCCAAATCGGGATCGACCATCTCCACCATAAAGGCACGGATCTGGCGAGGCGTTCGGAACTGACCGTTCAGTGCCGACTGACCGAGATGGGTTAGCAAGTACTCGAAGATGTCACCCTTGATGTCCGGGCCGAGCTTGCGGAAATCGATTCCATCAAGTTCGTCAACCACCTGTTTCAGCACGTTCGGATCGACGATTTCAAGCACCGCGTCGCGAAAATACTCCGCGACCTGCGGGTCGTCCTTCACCAGCGACGCCATATACGGAAACACTTCGTCACGGACGAAGTTCCGCAGTTCCTCCCCGCTCTTGAAATGCCAACCGGACCAGCGGAACCGGTCGGTCTGGCCTGGAAACAGACGGGCGTCATCTCCAGCGCCGAGGCGACCCTGGAGTTCTCGGACGGACTCCTCCTCATCCAGAAGTTTCAGGTAGATGAGGTACGAAATCTGCTCGATGTACGTGACCGGATTGGTCACACCGCCCGCCCACAGAATATCCGTGATCCGGTCGAGCTTTCGTCTCAGCGTCTGGTCCATTTTAGCACGTTCTCAAGTCGCCGGGGGCAATATGGTTGTGGCAGTTGATTTCAGCCACGTATTTTTCTTTTCTTGCCCCATTAATTCATAAAATGAAACTTACATGGATGGACGGGATGTACAGGATGAAAACCAAAAAGCACGACAAAGGCACGAGAAAACGAGGAACGGCAATGACGGGAATACATGCCTTTGGACGACCTCAACACGCCGTTTCGCAGCCATGCCCTTTGTGTCTTTTGTGCTTTTTGTGGCTGATTTTTCGGTTGTCTATTTTCGATTTGAGGCTAAGTGTCAGCTCGCCGTTCTGAAGACGTCTGCGTCCAGCCGCTCGACCACCTGCCTGAGTCCGTCCTCGCCGAAGAGTTCGACTCCCTTCCCGGCCGCGTCGAGGATGGATAGCGGGGGTTCGAAGAGGTCGTCGAGGCGAACGTGACCGGTGGCGATACCCCGGTTCTTGAGCAGGCAGAGATACTCGGCTTGACGTGGCGTGAATGAGCCCGAGACGAGCCAGGCGCGGAAGGATTCCTCCAGCTTTTCCTCTCGGCTCTTGATGGTCAGCCTGCCGAGGGCGGCGCGAATGAAGTCGATCAGGTTGCCGCCGGGGTCTCCGTAGGCGCGGCGCAGGTTATCCTCGTTAAAGTAATGTTCGGGGCGATTCAGACGCCGTACGAGTTCCTCCTCCTCCTCCGGAGATAGGGGTTTGTCGTCCCTCACTTTGCCGAGCAATGGATCGTCGTCCAACCCAACCTGAACCGATTCCTCCCATCGAGTGACGTATTCCGATTTGTCGATGCGCTCTCCCTCGGGGCCCACTTCAATGTAGGAGACCGCTTCGAGCCACTCATCGTCGAGGCCCAACTCGACAAGCTCGCGAGAAGGGTCCGGAGTCATCGGATCGGCGCCCGGCGCCGGACCGCCACCTGCGCCCGTGAAGACGTCGGTGTCACTATCGTTGAAGTACTGGTGATTTCTGAAGAAATCGTAAATCACGAACTTTCTCTTCTGAATGTGCGGCGCGGTACGGGTGCCGCGGCCTCGCATCTGCTGGTAGAGGATCGGACTTCGCACCCGTCGACAAAGCACGAGATGGAGGATCTCCCGGCAGTCGAAGCCGGTGTCCAGCATCCCAACGCTCACCGCGATCATCGGATACGTCTCGGTCTTGAACTTCCGAATCAGAGCGTCCGGATCGGCGACGTCGGAAGTGATCACTTCGGCGTATCGTCCCTTGTCTTCCGGATGCAGTTCGTTGAGAACCTGCGCCAGTCGCGCTGCGTGACGCTTTGTAATCGCGAAAACGATCGATTTTCCGGGGCCGGGATCCTGACCGGGCGCCAACTCAACATAGCTCTTCCATGCCAACCGGTCGAATTCCCGCATCATGAGCCGGTTCGTCTCCTCGTTGGTCCAGCGGCGCTCGAACGCTACCGGGTCGTAGCGCTCGTCGTCAACGTCGGCGCCCTCGGCGAGAATCTCGGTGATGCCGGTTGCGAATCGGTACGGCGCCAGGTACTCTTCGCGAAACGCATCCTTGATCGAATAGGCAAAGTTGGGGCTGCCCTGTTCGCATTGATAAAAGTCGTAGGTGTTGCGTTCGATGCAGGCGGCCGGTGTCGCGGTAAGGCCGACGTGGAAAGCCTCGAATCCGGTGAGCGCCGCCTGCCATGCGCCGTAGATGGAGCGATGGCACTCGTCGGCGATGACGACGTCGAAGTAGCCTGACGTATACGCTTCCATGCGTCCGATCATGGTCTGAAGCAATGCCACCGTGATCTGCTGTTCCTGCCTCGCCATCCCGGGGCGCAGCCAGTAACTCGGGTAAACCGCAAGAATATCCTGGATCGCTTCCAGGGCTTGCTTTGCCAGTTGCTCCCGGTCCACCAGAAAGAGCACACGTTCGGCCCAGCCGGCGTCGAACAGTCGTTTGAGGTAAAGGCAAATGAGATCCGTCTTCCCCGTACCCGTCGGGAGTTCGATCAGGAATCGGCGCTTCCCCAGTTCCATCGCGTGGTCGAGCGCCTTCATTGCCTCGACCTGATAGGGCCGCACCGTGCGGGTCTCGCCCTGGCGGATGTAATGCTCGGGAATCTCCACCGTCGCCAGGGCACGCCGGCCTGCGCGCATCGTGACCGTGCGTTCGAGGTCGCGTCGCGAAAAGAAGCCGGTGATGGGGCGGGCGTCGGCGTTCCCGTAGTCCCAGAAGTATATCAGCTCGCCGTTGGTCAGAAAGATGAACGGGGCGCCGAGCGCCTTTGCGTAGGGCAACGCCTGCTGCCTGGCAACGTAGGGGTTGATGGCGTTTTTCTTCGCCTCGATCACCGCAAGCGGACGGCCGCGACCGTCGTAGAGGACGTAATCCGCGCGCCCGCGCGTCGAGCCAGTTGTGCCGGCGGGCTCGCCCTCCGATTCATCGGTCACTGCGGACGAATCGCCGTATCCGTCAGCCGACTCTCTTGCGACAATGGCTTCTGACAGATGGACCTCCGCACGCACCATCGACTTGTCCGCGGGGTCCCATCCGGCTTGCCGCAGCAGATCGTCGATCGCGATGCGGGCGTCCGCCTCGCTTCCGGTCACATTCACTTGTGATTTCTGTGCCATAGAGACAGTTAATATAGGCAAACCGCGTGCCATTGTCCACCAATGGCAATGACACGCGAAATCTGCCTCGTATCTCATCAAATATTACCAGGAGCAGTAAATAGTGGACAGTGGACAGTGGTCAGGAAGAGCAGTTGTCAGCTTCCACTTATTTTCAGGAGCAGCAAATAGTCGACATCCGGATCCAACCAAAGAAGAGTGGGAGGATGTAAACAATACGGTGCTCCCCGTAATAACCGGGTTACGGCGACGTAGGTTACCCTGAAACCAAAAAAACCATAAGGGATCTTATGGTTTCAAGAATATTCTTATCGTTGGTATCGCCACAACGAAGAGGCGCAGAGACAAACTCGTCGTCCGATTCTATACCTGATCGGGCAATAAAAACGTGGCGGTTGGACCGGTCTTTGTCTGATTGGTTGCAAGAACGGGCGTAGAGAATACAGACACCGACCGGGGCTTTTCCATGTCAAAGTCGTGGCGTTGCAACAGGTCGCAGGTGGTCACGCTGTACCGAGTCGAGGAACATCTGCTTCAGCATACGTGTGAATTCTCTCACGCGTCAAGGAGTTTGTCGGGCAGCATCTACGACCGTCTCGTCAGCGAAGCGCCGAAGGGCTATCTGTGCGGCATCAAGACGGGTTAGACAGATTTGGCGGAAGCCGTCACACTCCCGCCGATACGGTCTCTGTACAATTTGGCGCAGTTTCCATATTCGACCCAGCGACTGGTCGATCGACCCGATGAGATAGGTTTAGATCATCAACGCCTCCGGAGTCGGCGGGCGATCTGCGCACGTTCCAATTCCAGTCTTTGGGCAAGCATCTCCAGTTGGTGATGATAGCTGGCATCGACATGACCGTTCAGAAGGTTTTCACCAAGTTGCTTCAGATCCGGACCCTCGAAAGGTTCGCCGGTGTTTGACCGAAGCAAACTGTCCAGGGTCAGCGCTTCAAGAGACTGCGATTCAAGGCCCTGATCACTGGCATCGATAAGAAGCTGCCCAAGCTTCTTCTGATCCGGATCGGGCGAACCGGTCCCCTCCTGTCCCAGCCGTTCAATTACTCTGTCTATCAAGGTACCATATACCTCGACGTCGGCGTAAACCCCCCTCAGCACACTCAATTCACTCATCTGTATTGACCCCGAGTTTTCTCGTCACCGTAACTCACATCCCCCACACTGTCACCGGCGCGCCGCCTTCGGTTTCCTCTCGGCGATACACTTTGTCGTCCCACGACCTGTCCTTGTTCCGATCGAACAGCACCAGGTGCCCTTCCGCCGCGGCGCAGCGATCCATGTAGGCGCGCGTCTGTGCCAATCCTTCGACCAGCGTCCGTTCAAGCCCCTGGCGCAGGATTTTACACTCGACGACGACCTTCTGCGTACGGCCGGTATCCCCGCCCACCGGCCGCACCAGCAGCAAATCCGTGCGTCCCCGACCCAGGCCATACTCGCGCTCGATGCGTCCCCCGCTGTTGACGATGCGCTGCATGAACGCCTGTAGAAGTAACTGCGGTCCGGCTTCCTTGTACTGGAATCGCTCCTCCCAGTGTGCGGAGTGTTCACGGAAGAATGCCTGGAACGCGGCCAGCAATCTGTCACATTCCAATCGCCCTTCGACGTCGACGTACCAGGACGGGTCGTGGTGGATCGACATCTCCTGCGTGGTATAGGTGAGGGCGCGCGGGATCACCTCGCGGTAGATCGGGTTGGCAATCGCGACGGGCTTGCCCTGGCCCACCAGACCCAGGTCGCGGACGTACTGAAGGTCATCGTCCGCAACCGGATCGCCGCCACCGCCGCTCAACAGCGGCTCGACCACGCGGCGCACGCGTTCCTCCTGCAGCTTGTCGGTGAGTTGATCCAGGTGCGTCTCGCGGCGAAGGATCAGCTGCTCGCGCGCCTCCTGAATGGCGCCGGCCGTGATGGAGAGGCTGCGGTCTCGCCCGGCCTTGTTCTTGAAGCAGGCTTCGTAGGCCAGGGCGTTGACCAGCCACGGCTGGCCCCGGGTCAGCTCCCAGACATCGCCTCGCGCCTCGTTCGTGAACGACTGGCCGGTCTCCTCGGTGTGCTGCGCCAGCAGCGACTCGACCTCGGCGCGGGTGAAGTCCCCCAGCCGAAGGGACTCCGCGCGAACGTTGAAGGCGCTGCCCCCGGCAACGACGGCGTTCTCGGCGGACGACCGGATACGGTAGTCCCGCACGTCCCGCACCCCGCACAGAATCACGCTCTGCGGGAAGCGACGCGGGCGCTCGGGATAGCCGGCACGAAGTTGCCGCAGCACCGCCAGCAGGGTGTCGCCGACCAGCGCGTCGATTTCGTCGATCAGCAGTACCAGGGGCCGCAAATCCGCAGCTGACCAGTGCGCGAGCACCTGGCGTAGCGCACCACTGGGCCCGGTGCTCTCCAGCGCCGTGTGCCACCGGCCGGCCAACTCCGCGCCCAGCGCGTCGAGTCCCCCCAGCTCCAGTTCGCCAAGTATGGCGCGCATTGCCGTTTCCAGATTTTCGCGCGCCGACTGGCCCACCTCGACGTTGACGTAGACGCAACGGAACTCGCCGCTGGCATTGAGCTCGTCCCTAAGGGCGAACAGCGCCGACGTCTTGCCGGTCTGCCGAGGCGCGTGCAGGACGAAGTACTTTCGCTGCCGGATGAGCAGCATGAACTCCTCCGCGTCCAGCCGCGCCAGGGGCGGGATATGGTAGTGCATCTCCGTATCGATGGGACCTGCCGTATTGAAGAACGGCATGGCTTTTGTGGTCATCTGTCGAGACTCCTCGATGCAACATCAGTCCTCGATGTCTGCGTTTAATCTGACGAGACACCGGACTCCTTCTTCTCACTGGTATTCTATCGAGGCGTTGGTCGCGCGGCGCAAATTCACTTGCGCGCGCTCACTCAGGTATTGTCGTCAGAGCCCCGTCGGGGGCCAGACTGACCCGTACGTCCTGAGGGTGGCTTCGGCTGATTCTGGTTTGACTGCCCGCTCTGGGAGGATTGTGAACTGTGTGTTGGCTTGTATCCCTCCTGAAGGGGTCGATAACCTCGTTCTTCCGATCTTGTTGAATTTCGATCGTTTTTTGCCATTGTGCTATTCCTCCAGTGGTTTGAAAAACTCAATTAACTCGTACTGATCCTTTCGAATTATCGCGCCATTTGAGTCTTCAATGGGTTCCTTGAATGTCCCAGCTTCATCCACTTCGTACACAGTTTCGAGATAAATGTCGCCCTCCGTAGGAAATGACGTCGCATAGGACCGAAAACCATAGTACCCACCAAGCATAGAGCCGTTTTTCAGTTGCACCAAAACGAAAACAGGTTCCCGGCGGTCGAAGAAGAAATCCCAGGCAGTCGTGTACGGCAATTGGATCTTTGAATTTAACCACTGCCACTTTAATAGACGCCGGTACAACAAAGGCCAGACCACTGGTAACACAAGCAAGACCAACATCAAGCCTGCAGTGTACAAGTATGGATGCTTCACGATAAAATCATCCCGGTGAATCGGGACGAGAAGCGGTAAACAAACGGCAAGATTGAGACTACTGTAAAAAAGGGCCTGCACGAGCCCGCCCTTCCAATCAATCTCTCGTGCCGCGAAAAGAACCCGGTATACGTGCATCGAGATAAGTCCTGGCACCACCAGGACAAGGAAAAGCGTCCACGATTCTAAATTCGGGGCAATTTTCATATCTCAGATTTCCCGTACAGGGGACAAGATTAATGCGCTCTGCTGTCGAAGAATCAGGCGGTACGCGGTTTCTTGGCGACGAGAACACTTTGTTTATGCCGAATGCCGCTGCAATTGGCAGCCGCAGGAGTACGAAAATTCCGGTCCGACTCTTCATCCTGTCGTCTGAGATCATCGCACATCGCGTGAAGGTCATTATCAAACCGTTCACTGAAAGCGCGGCGAAACTGACTGACAATGAATATATGCAAACCACGTGCCAATGTCCACACCTGGCAATCACACGTTAAATTCGCCTCGTAACTCATCCAATATCCGGATTTCAGTGACGTAGATTCCTGAGATTTGAAAAGAAGAAATCATAAACATTCACACCTGTCCAAAATCGGTTTCTGTCTTGGACAGCATCTGGTTCACTTCCGAGAAGCAATGCCTCGACCGAGGTCGCCTGAGATTCACAAAGTGCTTATTTCACGGGCTTTTTGAGACGGGAACCGCACATTTATGGCCGTTGGAAAAGTCACTTTGTTCTTGGACAGTATTGCGCAGACAATGGCAACCTGGTTTTCAAAATCCGGGTCAAACCCGTCCAAAAACGCCTATTGAAGCCACTTTTCGAACCTTATTTCTGAGAATTCCACGGTTCTTGGACAGCAGTGATAAACATTCTTATGGTATCAAGAATGTTCTTATGGTTGGTATCGTTGCCACCGCGTTGCGCACGTCGTTTAGATCAACTCGATGGGTCGTTCTTGCAGTGTGACTCTATCACCCCGTCCAGCACCCGGATTCCAGCCTCGGCCATTCGGGGGGTATTTTCTCGATTGCGTAGGCCCAGGCGACCTGCCAGGTCCGGTTCACGAGAACCGGCACGAGCACGCGGCGGTACAGACTTCGACCGCCGGGGCGGAAGCCTTCCAGGCGGTCGATGGCGGGCAATCGGGTCTCGGGATCGTTAAAAACGAGCAATTCCCCATGCACAACGCCCTCGCCGGTCTCTTTCGGACAGGGCGGACGCGCGGCCGGCTGCTGAGCGGCCATAAGACGAGTGAAGCGTTCCTGCGTGGCCGCATCGGCCGAGGGATCGGCGGTTCCGATGGCGAGGATATCCCGGTCCGGTACCTTGAGAAAGGGGATCCGATCGGGCCGGGTGTAAACGCATCCCCGCACGACCGCCGGCTCAATCGCCGGCACGCCGCGACAGTAACCGTCGTGGTTCGAGTGACCGCGCTTCAGGGTGCCGTAGACGAAGAGGGCGATCGTGAGACTGGATTGGTGCCCCGCTGGCTGAACGCCGGAAGGCGTCCCGCGATTCGACTCACCGCGCGTGTCAGCGCTTCGTGCCACAGGCTCACCCCATTCCGTGCTTTGCTTTCCGATTCGCGATCGATATGTTATCCGGGCGGGTGTCCGGTCTTATACGGGAGACGGCGCGGTCCAGGGCGGAAGGATTCATCGACCTATTCCTGGAACGGAGCATCCCTTCTTCAAGATAGTTTTTATCCTGTCTATCCTGTCCATCCATGGTGCGCCGTGAAAGGCGCGGAACTCCAGTGGGTGAGAGTCCCACCCGACAAATGTTGCTACAGTCGGTAGCAACCGGAGCGGGGGTGAAGGTAACGACATCTCCGAAGCCTCCGGTGTAAAGGGTCGCAAGGCGACTCGGCGAGTATGCGGGCCGAAACGTGCAGTGAACGCTGAGCAGGCCTCGAAAAAGGTAATGCGGGAGCCGACCCGCCCATGGATCGGGGAAGGCCGCCGTCGTTGGAAAAAGAGAGCAACGCGTGCATCCAACGGTCCCGCCGGGGTAATGGCGAAGGCACGTATACAAGGGGTTCCGACGCAACACGGGAAGCCCCAGCGGTGGTGAATAGACACCAACCGGACGCCCGTGAGGGACAGGCCGGGCCGTATGGGGTGGCGGACAGGCTCGTAGTACCCGTGAAGCCGGGTAACGCCGGTGGAGGGAAGGGGCCTGACTTCGGATGTGCTTGCGAAGGGGACAACTGTCGGGAGAGTGGCGCAAGCCTATTACCTCCTCTAAAAGTAGATGAGGCGACTCCGGAACAAGCTTGGGCTTCAGGTGAAGCTGTCCGGGCAGTGCGGGCAGCGTGTGCCTGAAGGCGACGTCCGTCGGAGAGCCGGATGCGGGAAACCCGCACGTCCGGTTCGACGAGCGGGATGTGGAAACGGAGCACGGAGCGGCTATTGAGGCACCGCCAGACGAAAGGGGCGGAAACAGATAAGAAGGGCCACTCCTAAACCACCGCGCCACATCCCGACTCTACTAAGTTTGGGTCTTTGAATTATAGCTCGAATTATCCATGAAAACAGGTGGATTTGTTATATAACCGGTTGATTTTCAATAACATCAGCGGAAAATGTAACGAAATCCATTAAGAATCCGGAGTCGGGCTGGCCGGCAAACGCTGGGGTTTCGTGGTGGGCGGAGTGATGACCCACGTTCTATGGCGAATCGATTCCCTGACGTTCCTCGTTTTCTCGCGCCTTTGTCGTGCTTTTCGGTTTTTTCTCGTGCATTTTTCGCGCTTTTTCGCGTGTTTCGTAGTTTCTGAAGTTCGTTTTTTCGTGCCTTTTGGTTTTTATCCTGTCCATCCTGTCTATCCATGTGAGTTTTGTTTTGTGAATTATTGGGGATAGAGGTCCGGGTGAGTCTTCCATGAACCCGATGTTTCTCAAATGGACCGGTTGCGGCGGTTTCGAGGTCCGTACGGACACGATCAACTTCGCCTTCGATCCCTATCTGTTCGGAGAACATCTGTCTGACGCGTCGCCCGACTTCGACTATATCTTCATCAGCCACGAACACTTCGATCACTGCCATCCCGCCACCCTGCGCCGGCTCTGCCGCGGTGGGCGATTCAAGAAAATCTTCGTCAGCCCGGGGTGCTGCGACCCCGACCGGCCCGTGGACGAGAAGTACCGCGACGCCGCGTTCGACCGGGACCTGCCCATTACCAAAACCCTGGACCCCGACGTCGTGCAGGTTGTCTTTCCGCGGCGCCTGAGCCACGTCGGCGGGGAGTCCCGCGTCTTTCCGGGCCCTTTCGAACTGGACCTCGGGCCCATTCACGTGGACATCATCGAAAGCGGGGAAAACCAGAGGCCGGACCTGCCCAACTGCGGATACCTCGTCACCGTCCGGGACCTCGGCGTCTCGTTTCTGCACACGGGTGACCTCACCGAACCCTACCGCGCGCTCGAAAAGCTGCGCGGAAGGGTCACCTACCTCATTCACATGAAGTTGGGCCTCACGGAGTGGGGCGGCGAGGACCGCACGGACAAGCTCCTCCGATGCATCGACGCCGTCGAGCCGGAGTTCCTGATCCCCATCCACTACCGCACCGACCGCGCGTCGGACCCGATCCCGCACGGGACCTGGCCGCCCGACGTCACGGACGTGGGCGCGTTCATCGAATGGATTCGGGAGGCCGTCGGAAAGAGAACCCGCGTGCTGCCCTTCACGGCGGGGGTGGAATACGAAGTGGAACTTCCGTCGAAGCGGGTACTCTGGAAATGGAACTGGCGCAACACGTGGACCGAGCCGTCCTGGCGGGACGACCGATCGAACGAATAGACAAGGGGAAACCGGGGTTGAAAGTGGATCGCGCCCGTTCGACCCTGATCAGAAGACGATCAGGCCCCGAGCCACCTCCCCGGCCGTAAGCGCGTCAAACGCCTCGTTCGCTTCATCCATGCCGTATTTCCGGGTCACCAGTTCGTCAATCTTGAGTTTTCCAGCCAGATAGAGTTCGACCATCCGGGGGAAATCGTCCCACGTCCGCGCGCTTCCGTATTTGGATCCCCGCATGATTCGCTCGTTCGACTGGAGGTTTCCCGTATCGAACGTCACCGTGGATCCGGTTGGCGGAAGCCCGATCAGCACGCACTGACCCCGGGATGCCAGGCAGTCCCACGCCTGGTTGATCACCCGCGGCTCTCCCACGGCCACGAACGAATGGTCGGCCCCACGTCCCGTAATGTCGCGGATCGCTTCCACGGGATCCTCCTCGGCGGCATTGATCGTGTGGGTGGCGCCGAACGACTTTGCGTATTCGAGCTTCGACGGATTGACGTCCACGGCAATGATGGGATGGGCCTGCACCAGCGTGCCGCCCTGGACCGCGTTCAGACCGATTCCGCCCGAGCCGAAAACCGCCATGCTCGCCCCCGGCGTCACCGCGGCGGTGTTGATGACCGAACCCACGCCCGTCATGACCGAACACCCGATCAGCGCGGCCACGTCGAGCGGCATATCCTCGCGAATGGGCACCGCGCACGACGCCGGCATTACGGAATAGGAGGAAAAGCTGCACGCCGGCCCGTAGTGGTAAACCGTTTCGCCCCTCAATTTCATTCTCGAGGTGCCATCCATCAACACGCCGTTGGACGGAACGCCGCGTTCACACAGGTGGGAAAGCCCCGTGACGCAGTAGTGGCAGCGCCCGCAGGTGGGCGCCCAGGAGAGGATCACGTGATCGCCCGGCTTCACGTTCGTCACGCCGGGCCCCACCTCCTCGACCACACCGGCCCCTTCATCGCCGAGCACCATGGGCATCGGAAACCCCTTCCAGCCCCCGTCCACCACGTGCAGGCAGCTGTGACAGACCCCGCTGGCCACCATCCGCACCATGACTTCGTCCTGCTTCGGCCCTTCAAGGTCCAGATCCTCCACGACCAGGGGCTTGAGGGGCTCCACCAGCACCGATGCCTGCATTTTCATGGACACCTCCCTTGTGTTCGACGCGCATCCTGGGACGCGCAGGATCACGCCCTCGCGTGCTGAGACTCCGCCGACGCCTGGTAGGCTACGTCAACGTCCGGTGTCTCCAGGCGCTTCCCGCCCAGCAGTCCGGACGTGAGGCAGGCCTCGAGAATTCCGCAGACGATAAGCGTCCGTTCGGGCGGATAAGGCGCGCTTCCGTTTTCGATCATCTCCACGATCTTGTGGACCAGGCTCGCCGAGTAGGTGACGTTGGGCGTGGGCGACAGGAGAAACTGCGTGGATGCCGGCGCGTCGAGTCCGTCCACCCGCGCGGCAAAGCAATAGTCGCGCACGGCCCCGTTCAGCATGAGAAGCGTCGCCCTCAAGCCGTCCCGGTACTCGATAAAGTAGGCCGCGGGATTCTTCGCGAGACCCGGCAACTCCCCGGCCCCCAGGAGGTCCCGGGTGCGGCCGTCTTCTTCGGGCAGGCCGCATGGCGTATCGCTTCGCGAAAGCGCCGCTTCCAGCAGGTCCCGGGACCATCGGCCCTCCTCGCCGGCCCGCCAGACGGCGTCGCCTTCGATCATCTGTACAGCCCTGACGCCGGTTTCCCCGCCCTGCCTGCGTTCGACCATGCATTGCATGGCCTCCAGCGCGTGGTAGTCCATGGCGTCCGAGCCGCCCACCCCCACCATCAGGGCCTCCTGAACGCCGCAGTCCAGCGGCAACTCCAGGTCCGGCAGCCGATAGCTTACGGGCAGCGACGACCCCGCCAGAAGCGGAAACCCGAGGCGTCGGGAGTCAGCCACCATCTCGCGGGCTTTCCCAAAGCTGTAGGAAAGGTGTTTGTCGTTAAACACGGGCACGGCAACGCCGTCCTGCTCAAAGACTCTGACGCACTCCTTGAAGAACTCATACCGCGGATAGAGTTTCTGCCCCTTGTCGTTATTCGGGTACTCGCCGTGCTCCCCGATGATCAACACCGCATCCACGGCCAGCCGGTCGGCGCCGCAGCGCAGCGCCCCGGCGATGGAGTCGTAGACGTCAAACCCGAATTCCCATGCGCGGTCCCGGCTCTGGTCACCCTCCGGCCTCTGGTCCACGTAGAGCGAAACGATGCGCGTATTCGGCCGCCGCCACCGCCCTTCATACGGGTACCCGACCTCGAACCGATCCGCGATATGCTGCGCGTGGGAGAGGTAGCGATAGATGGTGGCGATCACGGCGAGACGCCGTGGCGCGACAGCCGGCGTGCCCTTTTCTCCGCGGCAATCCATTCACGTTCTCCAGAAGGTCGATTCGGGATTGGGCAGGTAGCGCACGTTCAGATGCGGCGTCTGAACCCGTGCCTGGTCCCGGTTCAGACTCTCCACCCCGGCGGCCACGAGTCCCGTGGTGAGCAGGGTCCGCTCAACGGGGTACGTGGCTTCTCCGGTGAGGAACATCTGCTCCACGTTGTTGACCTGAGGCGAAAAGAAATTCGCCAGGGTCGTGTGCGCGGGCGGCATGGGCAGGTACATCTGGGTGGACAGAGGATGGCGCCGACCCGCGAGGAGCGCCGCGAAATTGAAATCCCGCACCACGCCGTTGAGCAGAATCATGGTGGATTTCAGGCCGTCGTTGTGTTCGTACTGGTAGGCAATGGGGTCGTCCTCGAGCGACTTCATCTCGTCCAGTGTGGGAAGCACGTGGCTGAAACCCGCGCGAGGTTGCGCCAGCGTGTGGCTGCGCGCCAGGCAGGACTCGAAGAGTTCCCGCGACCAGACACTGTCATGGTGGGCTGCCCAGAAGCGTTCGCCCCGGTACGTGTCGAGCCACCGGACGCCCGTCTCGCCTCCCCGGCGCCGCTCCACCATGCACTGCAGCGTCTCGAGAGCGTGAAAATCATAGCTGTCCACCCCACCGTAACCGACGCACATGGCTTCGGTCACGCGGGCGTCAAGCGGCATGTCGATGGAGGGCGTCCGCCACGTCACCGGGAGCGACGAGCCCGCCATGAAGGCGAACCCCATCTCCCGTGAAACATCGTACATCTCTTTCGCCCATTCCCAGCGCCACGACAGATGCTTGTCGTTGAAGACCGGCGCGCTCCTGCCGGACGTGCGGTACACAGCCGCGACCTGCTTGAACAACTCGTACCGCGGATAGAGGTGCTGACCCTTGTCGTTCGTGCCGTACTGTCCGTGTTCGCCCACGAGAAGGACGCCATCCACGGCCAGGTCCCGCCCGCCGCGGGTCAGGGCATCGCCCACGGTGGGATGGATGGCCATGCCGGGAAAACGGGCGGCCCGCTCGCTGCTCAGGTCGCCCTCCGGGCGCTGATCCACGTAGAGCGAGACCAGGTCCATGGGCGGATGGTGATGCCTGCCGTTCCAGCCGTAACCTTCGAGGAAGCGGTCGCAGATGTGCTGGGCGTGCGAGTACTTGCGGTACTCGGTAACGACGGCGGCGATCTTCGGTCGGTCGGCCACGGTGTCGATGTGTCCTTGTGTGTGGCTTATGGAGGAGGTCAATCCGCGGGCTTTGGCTCGAAATCGTCCGCTCGCGCGGGCAGTTCAGCCACAAACTGATATCCGGCGTCTGCTTTCTGCCTTTTGAGAATGCCGACGATCTCCTTCCAGCAGGAGACGAGGCCGACGGGACACCGGGGCATGTCCGCCTTGATCAACGTGTGCAGTTTTCCCAGACGATAGCAGGGTACCGCGGCGTACATGTGATGTTCGACGTGGTAATTCATATGCCAGTAGAGAAATCGGAACAGCGGATTCAGAATCACGGTCCGGCTGTTCAGCCTGAAATCGGGCACGTTGTCCTGAAGGCCCACGTGCTGCGTGTTGTTGCAGAGGAAGAGCAGCCACCCGCCGTAGAATGGCGCCAGCGTGACCAGCACCGGAAGCATCCACAGACCGAGATAGATCGACACGCCGACAAGCAGCCCGTGCCCCGCAAGCAGGATTCGGGCCCAGTTGAACAGGCGCCGTCGCAGCGCGGGTTCCGACTCCGGGAACAGGACATGTTCCCATGGCCCCTCCAACTTCCCGAAACACAGGCGAACGACCCCTTTCAATCGGTTGTACAGACCCCAGGGATTGACGACCGCGGCCTTGAGAAAGCTTCGGAGCGTTATTTCCACCGGCAGTACAACCTCCATATCGTCGGGAGGATGGAGAGTGTACTGGTGGTGCTTGGAGTGGCTGGTCCAGAAGAACACGGGATTGTACCAGCCCAGGAAACTGAAGACCTTGAGGAACACCACGTTCAGCCACTTCGATCTGAACACCGTGCCGTGGCAGAACTCGTGAAATCCGTTCAGGAGGAACGCGTATCCAGTCCCGTGCAGGAACAGGGCCAGGATCAGAAAGGGAAATGCGAGACGTTCGGATGCATAGCAGGCAAACGCGCCCGTGAGGGCGAGCACGCCAAGATGGCCCAGGGTCTGCATGAACCCCAGGACGTCGCTGCGCCGATTCAACGCGTTCAGCGCATCCCTGTCCAAGGGACACCGGTACCAGTTGATCTTGCGTTTATCCTTCGCGTCCATTCCACCATCCCTCGATCGCCAGAACGCACGGGCGCCTGGTCGACGGCGACCTTCTTGAGCACTGGGAAATTCCGACACGCGGCGAAGTCAACGCTTGCTTGCCGCCACGCCGTTCCGCAACACGCCTATTCCGGAGATTTCGATTTCCACGCGATCGCCCGGCTTCATGAACGTGCCCGTGGTCGCGCCCACCCCGGAAATGGTGCCGGTGCTGATCAGGTCGCCCGGCTCGAGGGTGATGATCGCCGAGATATACTCGATGATCATATCGACAGGGTATAACATCTGTCCCGTGTTGTTGTTCTGTTTTCTCTCGCCGTTCACGTACGTGCTGATCTCCAGCGACTGGGGGTCCTCGATCTCGTCCGACGTCACGATCCACGGTCCCTGGGGCCCGAACGTATCCAGCCACTTTCCGTTCAACCAGTCGAACCACTTGTCGCGTTCGCGGCTGTCCGTGCGCTCCTTGATCACCAGGTCCCGTTCGGACACGTCGTTCATGATCGTATAGCCGGCCACGTATTTCAGCGCGTCTTCCGCCTTGACCGCTTTGGCCTTTCTGCCCATCACCACGGCCAACTCCCCTTCCCAGTCGATCGACCGGGCGACGGGCGGAATCAGAATGCGCTCTCCGGGACCGATCACGGTCGTGGACGGCGGCTTCATGAACACCCGCGGCGTTTCCCTGTCCTGGACGGCCATCTTGCCGCCGCCTTCTTCAATATGGTCCTGATAGTTTCCCGCCAGGCAGAATACTTTTCGGGGATTCGGCACAGGCGCCTTGAGCCGTACCTTGCCGATCGGATGGCCGAGCCGGCCGTCCGCTTTCCCTCCAAGCCGGTCCTCGGCGAATCGCGCGACCTGTTTCGCCGCTCGCAGCCCCGCCCCGCCCGCGTCGAGCAGGCTGAGCATGTCGCCAAACGTACCACGCGCCTCCCGGCCCGCGCTGTTGGCCATTTCCTCTTCCGAGGCCGCCAGGTCCACGACGATCCCGCCATCGGCGGCAACGGCCCCGACGTACCGGTCTCTACCAATCCCATAGGTTACGAGTTTCATGCTGCACCCCCTTTTTTTCCCTGTTTCAGAAACAGAAATCCGCCTGAATGGCCAGGAAGTATCCGCAGAACCCGGAAGCATGCTTCCGATCCGTCAATTCAGTCCGTGGGAAACGACAGCGGAAACGTGGGCGCATCTTTCTGGCGCCGCGTGCGCCCGGCAATCTCCATCGCGTGGTATTCCTCGATGAACTCCGCCAGATTCCCGCTGGCTTCCTCGAAGACGATCCTGCCCTTCTCCGCGGTCGCCTTTTCGGCCTCGCCCATCACACCGCTGTCCGTATACTGGCTGGTCCACTCGATCAGCCCCATGGCGCCCTTGGCGAACAGGTCCGTCCAGACGAACTTCGATCCCAGCTCGTTCGTCTTCGCGATTTCGCTCCTGATCCTGTCCTTTCGCACGCTTTCGGGCGCGAGGTACAACATCATCGAGGTTTCCAGTTCACCCGCGTGGGCGCAACCTCCCGGGAAAACGCTCTCGCGCCATTCCTTATCGAAGTCCGGATTCACCTTCAACAACTGCCACCAGGAACAGAACACGCAGCTTGCGTCCGTTTCCACGATCGTGCGCCTGGCCGCCATGTCCACGAGATTGTGGTTGGATCCGTGGCCGTTCACCAGAATCATCTTCTTGAATCCATGATAGGCCAGACTCTTGCAGATATCCAGAACGTACTGGATGAAATGCTCGTAATGGATGTTCAACGACCCCGGAAAGTCCATCACGTGGTGGACGTAGCCGTAACTGACCGGGGGCAATACCAGACTCAGTTCCGGCTTCCGCTTCGCGGCCTCAGTCGCCACGGCATTGGCACAGAGGTGATCCACCTTCAGCGGCAGATGGTGACCGTGCTGTTCGACCGAGCCCGTGGGAATGATTGGGATCTTGCCCATCGCCACCGCTTCGTTTACCTCCGGCCACGTCAACTCGTCAAACCGGTAAATCTCTGTTACGGATGCCATACGAAGTCTCCGCCGTTCATCTGCCGATGATATACCCGTAGGGATCCACCTCTTCTCTGAGGATGCGAAGTTCGTCCTCGTCCGGCGGCGCCGTTTCACGCACGTGAGGCGCCTGCAGCAACTCGAATCCGGTGTTTTCCTGAACCCTTTCGAAGGTGACCCCGGGATGCAGACTCTCCACGCGCATTCGGCAGGTCTCGGGATCATACCCCATCACCGCCAGATCCGTGATCACCTTATGGGGTCCGCCGCCGCCCGGCAACCCTGCCACCTCCCGGGCGCCCGGGCCCGTAAGGAAACCGGGTGTGGTCAGAAAATCCAGCCGTTCCACGAACCGCCTCCGATCGTGCTCCGTCATGACCATTGTGCGCCAGCACAGACTCGCGAAGTCGTTTCCGCCGCCGCTGCCCGGAAACCGCACGTTGGGACGCTCGTGATCCCCGATCACCGTTGAGTTCAGATTGCCGAACGGATCGATCTGAGCCCCTCCCAGGAACGCATAGTCCATCATCCCGCGCTGGCACGCCTCCATGACGTCGCCCATACTGGTCGCCATCTGCGCCCGATAGAACGTCCTGGAATCCCCCACCGAAATCGGCATGGACGGCAACAGCGGCGCGAGGCCGCCTGCTTCGAACGCGACCAGCAGACGCGGGGCATGCCGTTTTTGCGCGAGCATCGCCGTGGCGCACGGAGCTCCGGTCCCCACGCCCACCGTCGCGCCGTCCTCCAGCATTCTGGATGCCGCGCAAATCGACAGTTCTGTGGCGCTGTAATCGGGCATGCCCATCTCCATACGACCGCATCGTCCGGATACGCTGTGAAATACAAGCTGACCGGTTACAACCCCGGATGCAGCTCCATTTCCCGAAGTTCCTTCAGGCGTTCGGCCCCGCCACACAGCTCTACGTACTGCTCAAAACGCTCCACCCCGTAAATGTACTTCTGCAGAAAGGCTTCGAATCTGTCCTCATCCCGTTCGACCTCCAGCCATTCCTTGAGGTGGTCCTCATCCGAGAAATACGCTCCCGCCATGTTTCCCGGGTAGGAACCGAACGGCGCCTCGCAGACCGCGTCCACGCAGAACGCGGGAATCACCGTGGCCTCCGGAGTTCGTCGAATCTCATCGGTGGTGACGAGTCGCTCCGTTGTCACGACCAGCCGTTTGGAGGCGCGCGCGAGGTCGAAGTCGGCCACGGCGATCCCGCGAATCCGGCAGTTGCCGCAGGGATCGCTCTCGTGCACGTGGATAAACGATACGTCGGGGTACAGCGCGGGCACGGCCAGGAGCCTGCGCCCGGTGAACGGACAGGCGATTTCCTTCGCCGCGCTGCGCTGGAACGTGTCCGTACCAAGCAGGCTCCGCATGGGCATAAACGGCGCCCCCGCCGCCGCCGCCCGGAAGCGCGCCGCAAGGGCAAAGTTAGACCACTCACACACGGCGACCTCGCCGCTTTGCATCACACGCCTTGCCTGCGGCGACAGGCCCCGCGCCTCCAGTCCGACGATATAGGCAGCATCCACCCGGGACAACAGCTTGCGGCCGCTTCGATTCCCCGCTGCCAGGATTTCGAAATCGTGCGTTGTGGTGTGACCGGCAAAACCCAGATCCTGCTTGCCCTGCCGAAGGATCTCGTGCATGCACGCCGTCGAAATCCGGTTGGCGCCGAACCCGCCCGATGCGACATAGTCCCCGTCTTTCACGAATCGCGCAACCGCGTCCCGGACGGACGTCACTTTGTCCTCGAAGGCCGCGCGTTTCTTCCGGAAGACCCGTCGCGCCGCCTCGGGATCCGGATCCGTAAACATCGGGCCCGAACCGGATGCCAGATCAGCCATGTGTCACGCCCTCTTCCGCCTCCAGAACCTCCGTCAACTTCAGCAGGGTCCGGTCCCGCCGGCGCATGAACCGCCCCAGGTCGGCGTCGGAATATTCATAGAACCCGGCGCCGGATTTCGCGCCGAACTTCCCGGCCTCGACGAGCGCGTGCAGCGCCTCGGGCGCCTCCCGGTCCGCGCTCAAACTGGCGAACAGATAGCTGCTGATGGCTCGAAACACATCGAGTCCGCCCAGATCGGCGGTCCGCAGCGGGCCAAGAAAACTGTAGCGAAGGCCGGGGCCCGCCGTCATCGCCGTATCGATATCCTCGGCGGTAGCCACGCCTTCCTGCAGCAGATGCAGCGCCTCCCGGACCACGGCGAACTGCAGGCGGTTCCCCACGAACCCGGGAACGTCCTTTCGCACCATGATCGGCTTCTTGTTCAGCCCGATGGCAACCGCCTTCAGGCGTTCGGCTGTTTCTTCGGAGGTCGGGTCGGCGCGGATCACTTCCACCAGGGGAATCAGATGCGGTGGGTTCCAGAAGTGCAACCCACCCACGTGGTCCGGACGACCGGTCGCACCCGCAATGGCGGTCACCGACAGGCCCGACGTATTGGTGGCCAGCACCGTATCCCGCGGACAGAGTCTGTCACACGCCGCAAAGACCTCCTGCTTCAACGCCAGATCTTCGGTCACCGCCTCCAGCAGAAAATCCGACCCGTCACACGCTTCGGCCAGGTCCGTTGTCGTTGTCACCCGGGCTGCCGACGCATCCGCGTCGCGGGAGCGCAGCAGGCCGGCCTCGACCAGCGCATCCTGACCCAGCCGCAGGCGCGCCATGGCCCGATCCAGCAGCGCATCGCTCAAGTCGACGAGATGGACGCGACGTCCCGTCCGGGCGAACATGCCGGCGATACCGGCGCCCATGGTTCCCGCCCCGACTACGGCGACTGCAGAAATGCCAAGCGAATCCATTTAACCATCCATTTCCAGCCGGGATCGACCGTTTCCTGCAATCGTTGAATCAGACCATACCCACGTCCTAACAGCCCGTTGAAAAAGTCCATCCGGGTTACGTCCGGCCCTTGTGACCGAACTACGGCGTTGCGCTCCCTCCCCGAATCCAAGGATTCGCGTCGGTCGCGCGCCTTGTCTTCGGCCACAATGCCTCGGCCTCGCCTGCGGAGCGACTTTTTCAACGGACTGCTAAACCGCCGTCCAGCCGCCGTCTACCAGCAGCGTATGCCCCGTGATCAGGTCCGCGGCCTCGCTCGCCAGGAAAACCACAGCCCCCACGACGTCTTCGGGCCGCCCAACCCGCCCGAGCGGGATCCGCTTCAACAGATCCTCCCGGAGCGCAGGATCGTCAAAGGTGGACTGCGTGAGGGGCGTCAGGATAAACGTGGGTCCCACGGCGTTTACGTTGATTCCGTAAGGGGCCCACTCGAGCGCCAGCACACGTGTCAGATTCACCACTCCAGCTTTGCTGGAACAATAGGCCGCGCGGCGATAGTAAGCAATCACGCCGTTCTGTGAAGCCATATTGACGATCTTTCCGCCTCCGGCGTTCACCATCCGGCGCCCGACGCGCTGAGACATGAAGAACAGGCCCTTCAGATTCACGTCCATCACGCCGTCCCAGTCCGCCTCGTCGACGTCCAGCGCGTTTCTGGGAATATTCACGCCGGCATTGTTCACGAGCACGTCGATCCGCCCCATCTCCTTCACGGCATGCTCAACGGCAAGTTCAATGCTCCCCACGTCCGGCAGCCGGAGGGATACGGGCAACGCCCGCCGTTTCAGACGTTCGATATCGGCGCAGACGCTCGCCAGATCATCGGTCTTTTCCGGCAGTTCACACGGCACACAGTGCGCGCCCGCCTCGGCCGCCGCGATGGCCACGGCCCGGCCGATGCCGGAGCCCGCGCCCGTCACCATCACGATCTTGTCTTCCAGGCGCATGCTGGGCAACACGATTCAACCGCCTCCATTGACCGGCTCCGAGTCCGCAGTCTCGTCGGACGCCGACTTCAGCTTCCACCGGACGCGAAACTGCTCCCGGTCGACCTCTGCCTGCTCGAGTGGCACAGTCACGACCGACTGCAGATCGGCCGTAATTGCTTCACTGTCCTGCCGAAAGCGCTTCAGTTCCCCGCTTGCCTGCATCGCCGCCTGGTCGCTATAGTTGTCCGAATCGGGATCCTCACTGTTTCCGAGAGACTGAAGACTCCAGGATCGAAGCGGATTGGCGAGTTCCACCACCATCGTATAGGCCGATCCACTCTCGACACGGAACAGACCGTCATCGCCCGGGATGGACCGCGTGGTATGCAGGGCATACGTGCCCGGCGCCGAACCTCCCACCGGAAACAGGCGACCACCCCGTTCAATCACGTGCACCTCGCCCCAGGGCACGTCCAGCCGCCCGTATGTCGTCATCATGTGCTCCACGGTCATTCTCAGCCCCTCGAGGGCAAGTTCTTCCATCACCCGCACCTGGTTCAATTGTTCGGGCGGAACCCCCGAAAACAGCTCGATGAACCTGGACTTCCAGATGGAAAACAGGAGTGTCGCGCGGCTGTCGACCGACGCGCGGTTGTCCCAGCCGCGCAGCAGCTCCACAGCGTGGGCCAGCTGCCTGTCCGGGTCGTAGATGTCCCACCACGATCGATTGTACGCCCTGAGGATGAAGCCTTTCAGTTCCTCCGCCGCGATCAGATAGGAATCTCTGGCCAGCTCCTTTAACTGGCCCAGCGTCGCCTTCCGGTTGGCCGACAGCCACGTCAGCAGACGCTGCCCGCGGTCGTCCAGCCCGCCCCAACCCATGAAAGGCGGAAAATCCGTGGGCTTGAGACCGCTGTCGTGCGTAACGAAATTCGGCGCAACATTGCAGTTCTGCAAGAAATCCGAGGGGGGATTCAATATTCGCGGGAGCCGTTCGTACCCCATGATACTCCGCCATTCCGTATCGGGAACCCAACCGGGAACGGGGCTTCTCCAGTCGAATGCTTCCGCTCGTACCGGGCTGCGCGCGCTGTAGACGTACAACATGCGGCCCTCGACGTCGCCGTACAGGACATGGAACATGGGCAACTGGAGCATTCGCAACGCACGTTCGAACGCTTCCGGGTCGCCTGCCCGATTGATCATATGGAACTGCCCGATGGCATTGACGACGTCCCCGGCGCTGCAGCGCGCCGCATAGGCCCGGTCATCGGCAGTCTTGTAGACCGGTCCGTGGTGCGAATAGCGCAACTCGCGTTCGACTTCACGCACTCCCCGGGGCTCCCTGACGCGAATGCGCACCCGCTGAGACGACATGCGCCTCACTTCCTTCTCGAACACGTACCGTCTACGGTTTGACGGATCGAGTTTCAGTTCATACAGATCGAACACGTCCGCGTCGTTCGCCGCCAGCGACCACGCCATGCGGCGGTTATGTCCTGCCAGAATGACCGGGAGGCCAAACACGGTCACGCCGGCGACGTTCAGCCCTTCCCCGCTGATAAGGTGCGCCTCGTAAGGTTGAAACGGAGCGCGCCACGGGAGGTGCACGTCCATCACGAAAACCGGGTTTCCGGATGCGGTTCGCGAACCTCCCACCACCCACGTATTCGACGTGGTGCGGCGGGCGCGCAACAACGGCGCCAGGCCCTCATCCTGCAATTCGAGAATTCCCGCCCGCTCCGCAAACAACATGAACAGCCATCGGGACAGCGCCACGACGTCCGTACCGCCCACAGGGGTTACCCAGTCGGGCAACCCCTCCCTGTAGACGTCGATATAGTGGTTTACGCCGTCGGCAAACGCACGAATCAGATCCCGTGTTTCGGCGGGCAGCGCGCCGTATCGTGCGACGGCCACGTCCCGGATCCGCCAGAGCAACGCCCGCTCGTCGCTCTCCAGATGACCGGCGCCGAGCACTTCCGACGCCGTACCCGACGCCGCCCGGTAATTCAACAACATCGGAACCAGGTGATCCTGGGCCTGGGCATAGCCGAATCCGTATGCGACGTCGACGTCTCGAAGGCCGTAAACGTGAGGCACGCCGTAGCGATCCCTCAATATCCGCGCCCTGCCCTCAGGCGGACTGAACAGCGAATCGCCGTACTTCGCCAGGACCGAGTCCAGCGGGACCTCGGCAAGCAGCATCGCTGCGCTATCCTGAAAGGCGGACGGAAGCGCCGTATCCGCGGCGGCTGCGGGGAACGCGCAAACCAGCGTGACGACAACGAAAATCAGAGTCCGCGACGTCGCGCACCAGGAGAGGAATACGCCGCGTGCGCGTCCTGAGCCCGATTGCGGAATCCGTCCGGGATCGCGCGAGATGATGTATCGTGATTGCATAGCTGAATATCTGGTTCGCGGAATTGACTTTCTCGACACGCGGCCCCACGGAAGCATCGAACGGCCGCCGCGTGCACGCCGTCCCTCGATCACGGCCTCAGTTGCCGGGCATCCCTCGCCGCAACACGCGACCGCCTCGGTCGCCCGTCGTCTTTCCATCGGCAATTGCGGCGACGCCATTGACGAACAGCCAGCGAACCCCTTCCGAATAGCGACAGGGATTCTGAATCGTGGCCAGATCGCGCATCCCGTCGGGATCGAACAGGACCAGATCGGCCTTTTTTCCATCCTGAAGCAGACCGCGGTCTTCAAACCCGATCCGTTCGGCCGGAAACCGGGTGAGCTTCTCCACCACACGTTCGAGAGAAAGCACGCCCCGTTCACGGACGAGCGTTCGAATCAGGTACGCCATGCCTCCATAGCAGCGGGGATGCTCCCTTTCGTCCGCAAGCGGACCCGTATTGGCCATGGCGAACCCGTCCGATCCTACGCCGCAATGGGTCCCCCTGGCGAGACAGTCGATATCCGGGTCGGCCTTGTCTTCGCCGTAAAAGCTCACGGCGCCGTTCTCTTCGATCAGGATATCGCAGACGGCATCGAACGGATGGACGCCGCGAAGCCGGCCGATTTCAGCAAAGCTCCTGCCCGTCAGCGAGGCGTTGACCGCGCAGTTTCCGAGCCAGAGCTTTTTCCAGAGACCACGTTGCATCAAACCCGTCTTGGTGCTCCCGCCGAGTTCCGATCCGCTTTCCCGAATCTCACGCCACATGCGCCTTCGCAGTAAAGGCGTCGACAATCGATCCGCCATCCTCCCGTTTCCGCCCTCCAGGGCCCACGGCGGCAGCAGAGATTTCAAGGACGTGGATCCCGTCGCATAGAATTCCGTCTCCGCCGTGACGTCCTGCCCTTCCGCTCGAGCGCGGCAGATGCGTTCGAGCAGACGCGGCGCGCTGCCCGTGGCCGGCGGACAGGGCGTAATGTGCGATGCGTGAACGGGAACGCCGGCCGCCCTCCCGATCGCAATCGCCTCCTCCAGCGCTTCCATGATGGACGCGGTGTAGTTGCGCATGTGTGTGGCGTATATGCCGCCGTAGGGCGCCGTCACTGCCGCCAGCTCGATGATTTCGTCCGTCGTCGCGCTGCTGCCCGGCATATAGGTGAGCCCGGTGGAGATCCCAAGCGCGCCTTCGGCCATCTGAGCGTCGACGAGACACTTCATCTCCTCCAGTTGATCCCGTCGGGGCGGACGCGCGGATTGCCCCATGACCGTATGCCGTACCGAGCCATGTCCCACAAAAAACGCGGCGTTGATCGCCACGCCCTGCCGCTCCAACGTCTCGAAATACCCGGCCGCGGATGCCCAGCCCACGGCGATTTCCGATCTGAGCCGAGCGGAATCCAACGGGCCGAAATAGCATCCGTTGGCCCCTGCCGGAAATGCCGATATCCCGCAGTTTCCGCAGACGTGGGTCGTCACGCCCTGGTAGAGTGCGCTCTCACCCCGCCCGTCGATCAGCAGGCTGTAGTCCGAGTGGGTGTGGATGTCGATGAATCCGGGCGCCGCCGTCAAACCGGACCCGTCGATTTCCACCCTGGACGGGCCCGACACGCTGCCGACGGCGGCAATCTCGCCTCCATCGATACCCACGTCGCCAACGTTGGCGGGCGCGCCCGTTCCATCGACGATACTGGCGTTGCGGATCAGGACGTCAAGCATTGTCGGAGCATTTCCGGTATGTAATGGATCGAGGGGCAGGACGGCCTGGTATCGACGGGACAGACCGGAGCACGGCCGGGATTCGCGGAAGCGTCAATAGGGGTCTCCCACGCGCCACCGATGTTTCTCCACGCCTTCCACGTCCAGTTCGACACCGAGTCCGGGCCCTTCGGGCACCACCAGACAACCCGCTTCGATCTTCAGGGGTTCCACCAGAATTTCATCCCGCCATTCGATACCGGTGACGAACTCCATCGGCGCTTCGTTGGGGATCGACGCCAGCAGATGAGCCGCTGCCAGTATACCCACGGGTCCCTTCGTATTGTGAAAGGATATCGGAACATGATAGGTATCTGCGACTGCCGCGATCTTCTTCACCTCGGTAATTCCTCCCGCGTAGATGAGGTCCGGCTGTGCGATATCGATACCGTCCAGCTCCAGAAGTTGCCGGTATTGCGTCTTGGTGTTCAGCCGTTCGCTGCCCATGATCGGTATGCTCGTCTGCGATCTCACCTTTGGGTACGCGGTCAGATCTTCAGGGGGAACCGGGTCTTCAAAGCAGTACAGGTCATAGGGTTCCAGCGCGCGCGCCAGCCGAACCGCCCCGCCAACGGTGAATCGCCCGTGGCAGTCCACCAGCAGGGCGACGTCCGGCCCGACAGCCTCTCTCGCTGCCGAAAAATGCGCCGCCGTTTCTTCCGGCGCGCCATCGTCCAGGTAGAATTCGAACGGGCGGCCAGTATTCGAACGCGCGCCAGTCTTCAGGGCCCTATAGCCCCGGTCGGCCCAGAACCTGGCGCGCTTCGCCGATTCTTCCGGCGTGGCGCCGCTGAAGTGGGTGTAAACGCGGACCCGGTCCCGGAACCTGCCTCCCAGCAATTCCACAAGGGGCAGATTGGCCGCCTTTCCCTTCAGGTCCCACAGTGCCTGGTCGATCCCGCTCAGGGCACTCATCCAGACCGGACCCACCATCCGCCAGATTCCGCTGAGTGAGGAAATCCGATAGATCTTGTGCCAGAGGTACTCGATTCGAGATACATCCTCGCCAACGAGTTCCTGTTTCATGTGTTCCAGCGCCGAGACCACCACGGGCTCTTTTTGCGAGTAGGTGGCCTCGCCCAGTCCCACCGGTCCCTCGTCCGTATGCACCCTTACGATCGTCCACTTTCGCCCCGGCGAGTCGATCAGTATCGAGTCGATGTCGCGAATCTTCATTCCGATGCCTCCAGTTGTCTGCAGGAGGCAACGAACTCGGCAGACGTCGTGGTGAATCCGATCAGGTGCTCGAACTGGCGAAGCATCATGCGATTCACCCATCCGCCCTCCGGCAGGCTGTCGTCCAGCGTATCGGGAAATTCGATCTCTCCGGGCGGATTGGAACAGTCACGCAGGAGGATGACACGGTAGTTGTGGCCCATCGCCTCCGCGCACGTGTAGTGCAGGCACGCCCGCCGGCTGTAGCCCACCACGAACAGATTCTCGATACCCCAGGAGCGGAGCCTCTGATCGAGAAACGTATCGCGGAACCCGCTCCACATCCACTTGGGGAAATTCGGCTCGCCCGGTCGTGGCGCAACGCAATCCACGTAGACCGGTTCGTAATCCGGCCTTCTGGTCCAACTCTCCATCACGTCGCCGTTGGGTACCTTCGTCCTGCTCCAGAGTTGACCCGCAATACAACCGGGATCGGCCACCAGCCTCAGATCGTTGTGGACGTACGCCACTTTCATCTCTATGGCTCTGGCCGCATCCAGGGCCGGCGCGATGTAATGCCTCGTTGTGGGATGCGGCGTTTTTTCGCCCTTGTACGAATAGCTTCCATCCACGTCGACAAGCAGGAAACAACAACGCTCGAACGGCAGCTTCAAGTCCTCGTACCCGTAATCGTAACCGCCGGGGTAATCCTTATAATAACGTACCGGGATCTCGATGCTTGTCATGAGAGACACCTCCTAACAGCCCGTTGAAAAAGTCCATCCGGGCTACGTCCGGCCCTTGTGACCGAACGACGGCGACCGCCTTCCGTTCGGCTGACGTCAATTCAGCAGAACCCGCACGGTCTTGATTTCAAAGGGGGCGAATGGAATGGCATCCCAGTCCAGATCGCGCACGCGCCGCTCCATCAGGTCCGTTTCGAGAACCGAGGCGACGTCACGGCAGGAAACCAGGCGGGCCTCACAGGTTCTGCCAACGGTTTCGTACGCGCGCAGAATCAGTCCTTCGCCGTCTTCAGCCCGTTTGATCGTCGTGCAAACGACTCCGGGGCCGTCGAGGGAGATGAATTGCATTCGATCCGACAATGACTTCCCGGAAACGGTGTCGTACACGACCCGGGCGCTCAGCCGCTGGCCCAGGTTCCAGCCGTCGCGGAATGCGTTTCCCCTTGCGAAGTCGCCACGGTATCCCCTGATGGAGTAACCGCACGTCACTTCTTCAGGAAACGAGCGCCAGATGACATTGTAAGAATACGATGCGGGATCGAGACCCGAATGCAAAACGTCGCCGCGGACCTCGCCTGGACCGAACCGAAACGCCTTCCGGTCCGAGGCCAGCACCAAGCCGGAGTCCGTTCTCTCCACGGCCACCCATCCCTGGCAGACCCGCCGGACGTCGGACGAATCATCCTCGTGCTCGTCTTGCTCGAGCAACTGTTGACCGTACGGCGTTCCGTACCGGATCATGTCACCGGCGGCCGGGAAGACCATCTGCACAAGTACCGGCTTCTTGTCGCGCCATTGGAGCCGGAGGTCCACGTCCACGCGGTCCGGTTCGCCGTACAGACGGTACCTGATCTCACAGGGAGACGACAACAGTCTCCCCGCCACCAGCACCGTTGCCCGGACCTCGCCGCTTTCTTCGAGGTCGACGCGATCGACGGCCATCTCGAACCGCCTTCCCGTGACCGCGCATCCGTCGGTCAGCGCGTCCTCGGTCCCAACGAGATGAATGCCGTCTACCAGCAATTCACCGGTGGTTCGGTCCGACACCTGCGCCCGGCCGGTGATTTCGTCGACTTCGAGGTCGATGGAAGCCGTCCTGAACCGGCGTCCGATCCGCACGCCCCCGAATGCTTCGGTCACGCGGTCTTCGACGTCCTCCAGAACGAAGGAAGGCTCCGGAAATTCAGGCGCCATCTGCCCCGGCGCCATCATCTCCGATGGCTGAATGCCCACGAGCGGCTGCGTTTCCGTAACACCCGGAATCAGATAGTACGTTACGTAGCCGTTGGCCGGAACCTCCCGCGCCGCGAAGACCAGGCGTATCTCGGCCGTCTCCGTCTGCCTTCCCGCCAGTTCCTGGAACGGCACCTGACGCCCGGAAGCGTCCGCCAGCCTGTACGTTTCGTATCGGGCAAAGTCGGTCGCCTCCACCTCACCGTAAAACGTGACGTGCGTTTCCACAAGGTCGGTGCGCGGCCAGGATAGCGGATTAAACACGACAATGGGCAACCTGCCGTCCGGACCGTCGCGGGGGATGATTCGCTCTGCGATCACCCCCTCGGCGTACCGTGAAATGCGCTCCGCGGTGTCGACGACGCTCTGCTGGTCGCTCCGCCTTCGTTCCAGCCCCTCCTTCGCAGCCGCTCCGTCGAAGCGGTACGACGTTGCCTCGAGTTGACGCAGCCACGCCGCCTTCAGATCCTCTCCGCGATATTCCGACTTGAGAAACGTCTCCGCCATTGCCGACATCTGTTCGGCCCGCAACAGCCCGCGGACGGCCGGGTCGTTCAGAGGCGCCGTCTCCGGATACATGGGCTCCGGATGCGGTCCGCCGGACGAATTCTGCCGGCGCGCCTCTCTGAGTGGCGCCATTGTCCGGGATTTCGGGAGAAGGCCTGAGGGAATCCCAAGTTCAACGGCGACGTCCTGTTCTTCCGCCCACGCTTCAAGCTGCGCCAGCGTCTCTTCGTTGGGCTGAACCATCAGCCCGCCCCAGTGCAGCGCCAATCTGCCATCTTGCGTTTCGCGCATGCCGGCAATCACGTCGTTTGCGGCCCGCCTGGACTGCGGCGCTCCACGAATGGCTTCCCAGAGCAGGTGGCCGCCGCCCACGGCATCCCAACAGATCACCCGCGATCCGTCGGGCCCCGGCCAGCGATACAGGACGTCCTGATACCACCCGTTGCCCGTGAGCACGACGAGTTCGACACCACACTTGACCGCAATCTGAACGTATTGCGAAGTCGTGCTCCGCCCGTCACCCAGATTCACGATCGTCGGCTCGGCGCCAAGCGTATCGCGGACGAAGGACTTTCCGTAGAGCAGATTTCGAACCAGGTCTTCGCCGGCGGACAGCCGGTGATCCATCTGGGTCCAGCCGGCGCCCAACTCCAGCCTGCCCTTGGAAACCGCGTCCCGGACCGGCTCCGCGGCCTCGGGATGCGCCTCGAGAAAAGCGCTCAGATGGACCGGATTTTCAATGAGGAACCTGAAGTCGTCCCTGGCCTCCAACAGTTGCAGAACGCGTGCGATAATCAGCGCGCCGCGAGACTGACACGCCTCCTTGTCGCCCAACCCGAAGAGCGTCAACCGCGAAAACGGAACGACGTATATTGCCTCTTTCGACATGAAGGATTCGACGATCGTTCAGATCGGTGGTCATGCGTTACCGGGCCGCCATGATCAGCGGCCGCATGATACGGAACGGCCGATGACCTGTAAAGTGAAATCTGCCTTTCTCACGGCATCCTCGCAGAGGGTTTAAGGGCTTGACGCTCCCCTTCCGACCGGCTATCTTGAACCGCGGATTCATCCCGCCTGCCTGCGCCTGCCTGTCCCGTTGGAACGGCAGGCAGGTCTCGCGGCGCCGGTTCCCGTGCTGCCTCTTCACGGCGATGACGTCAGTTGATTGATTCTTGGTTCAAGCTGACGCCCGATAGCTGATAGCGGTTCTCGCTGCTTCCAGGCGGCCGGTCGACTATCCCCCCAGCTTCACCAGCACCAGACCCAAAACCACCGCGCCGATGCCCACGCTCTTTTGCCATCCAAACCGTTCGCCGAGGAAAAGCACCCCCAGCAGGGCGCCGATGACCACCGAAAACTCCCTGACGGCAAGAATATAGCTGACCTTTCCGATGCGCATGGCATACAGAACGAGCAGGTAGGTCGCCATGGAACCCGGCCCTGCCAGGAGCGCGTATTTTTTCATTCCGCGCCAGGTCCGGACAACCGCGGGCCTGTGCCGCAAGAGCACGTGCGGAGAGAGGATCACCCCCGGAATGACGAATAGCGAAAAGACGTAATGCACGGGATGAACATACGCTACGCCCAGCTTGTCCACGACGGAATAGACGGCGATCGACGCGCCGACGATGAGCGCATACGGTATGGAACGGCGCCGCTCTCGCCCACTTACGCCACCGAGCCCCAGAAGGATGACGCCGAGCAGGACCGTTGCGATGCCCACAACACCCGGGACGGTAAGCCTCTCGTCGATCAGCATCCACGCGGCGAGGGCCGTACCGCCCACGCCCGTGCCGCGGGCAATCGGATATACGACCGATATTTCTCCCTCTTCGTAAGCCTTGGCCAACATGAGGAAATACAGAGAATGCGTCAAACCGGTCGCCGCAATAAAGGGCCATCCGGCCGTAAGCGCGCCAGACCCAAGGGGAACAAGACAGACCGCCGGTAGGCACAGGACGGACGCGAACCACGTACCCAGCCACAAGACACCCAGGTTTCCGGATGCCTTTCTCACCGCGAAATTCCAGGCGGCGTGAAGGACCGTGGAGATCATCACCAGAATAAAGGCCTGCAACGGCATCGCGTCGCCTCAGTGCGCCGGGTAACGTCAGGCTGAATTCAAGACCCGTATCGCATCCCTGCGATCGTCCGCGCGCAGGCCACCCGTAACCCTGTCACTCGGGGACTCATCTCACTGCCCGTCTCAAAGGATTCCCGTCATGCTGACCAGCGATTACGCCGACTTCGACGCGCATGAATATGAACGACGCCTGGCCAGGCTGCGGGATCTCATGTCGCGCGACGGCCTGGACGCGGTGCTGATCAGCACGGACACGAACCATCGCTATTTCACCGGGCACTGGACCCATCGCTGGGGGCACAAATTCACGTCTCTGTTCGCCCTGCTTCCGCTCAATCGCGACCCGGTGCTCATCGTCCCGCCACTGGAAACCGGAATGTGCGAGGAGGACGCATGGGTCGAAGATCTGCGCACCTATCAACCGCCCATCCGTATCCGGGCGGGGGTCTCGCTCCTGACCGACGTCATCCGCGAACTTGGCCTCCACGGCGCCCGCATCGGCGCTGAACTGGGCGGCGTCCTCTGGTCGCGAATGCCATACGACGACTTCGGCCGGCTGAAGGCCAATCTACCCGGCGTACGATTCACGGATGCCTCGCGAACGCTCTGGAAGACACGGTTCACCAAGTCTCCCGCCGAGGTCGCGTACATTCGCAAGGCCGTCCGGATCACCGACCAGGCATTCCGCGCGCTCTTCGAGACCGTCGGCCCCGGCATGACCGAGAGGGACCTGTATCGCCTGCTCTGTGTAGAGCACATGAAACGGGGGATGGACGCCCCGGGTTCGATCACCCTGGCCACGTACGTCCCCGGCAACGCGCGCAGCAGCAACCGCAGCCTGCGCCGGCACACCGACCGCGTCGTGACCGAAGGCGAGCTCATCGCGCACGACGCCGGAGGCGTATACCGGGGATACTGGTCGGACTACACGCGCATGTTCGCCGTAGGGCGGGCCGAACAGAAACACAAGGACGCGTACCGCGCCGTGTATGAGTGCCTGCAAGCGGCAAACGCCGCGGTCCGCCCCGGCATTCCAATATCCGACCTGGTTCGCGTTTCGAACGAAACGCTGGCGAGGGCGGGGTACGCAAAGCAGGCGCGGCAGGTCACCGGGATCGGACACGCCATCGGTCTGGACATCATCGAACCCCCGTTCATCGAACTCGAAGACGACACCATTCTGGAGAAAGGCATGGCGCTCACGGTCGAACCTTCTCTATACACGGACGGCGCGTACTTCATGCTCGAAGAGGACGTTGTCGTGACGGATACCGGATGCGAAATCCTGTCGGAACCCGCACCCCGTGAATTGCCGGTCCTGTAATTTCACTCAGGATGCCAGCGAAGCGCTTGTGAGAGTTGAGTCCGGCGTTCGGACCAATTCAAAAAAAGGGCGCATGGCGCCCCTTTTTCCCGTGTGATTTTACCTGGTTTCGCAGTCGCTGTCAGAACGACTGCAGATCCTGTATTACCAATCCCGAATAGACTTTCGGATAGAAGAACGTGGACTTGGGAGGCATACGCTCGCCGGCCAGCACAACGTTACGCAGTTGCTCCATCCCCGTAGGATTCAGAAAGAAACCCGCCCGATCGGGCGCCGCCTTCACCAGGTCCAGCACCTCACGTCCAACCTTTACAAACGCCACCTTTTCACCCCTGGCCAGGGTTTCCCGGTCGAGATCCAGCACCCTGCCCACAATCAGCTGCAACAGCCCCGTGTCCAGCGACCGCCACGCCTCCGAGTGATCCTCGCTATCCAGGTCAGCCGGCCGCACGCCGTGCTTCAACCTCAGGTAGTGTACCTCAGAGCACGCTCCGTGGCAGAATCCGAACACGGTTCCGCGGCTGCCGCGCCGTTTCAACTCCCGCAAAACCGATTGGGGTTCCCTGAGGGGCGCCCGTTCTACGTCGCACAGTTCGGTCAGTCCCCGGACGAGCTTTGCGACACCGTCGGCGCCCAGGTCCATGACCACACGGTGAATCGCATTGATGGCCATCCCCTCCGTATCGTCCATGTTCACGAGAGTATGCATCCGGTACCCGTAGGGCCTGCCCTGCCACTGCCCGCCTTCGGCCGCCGCGCGTTCATCCCGGTAGACCACCGCGGTTTCGTATCGGTGATGGCCGTCGGCGATGAAAAACGGTTTGTCTTTCAGCGATCGGGCGACGCGGTCTACGGTCGCCCGATCGCTGACCCGCCAGAAGCGGTGTCCGACGCCATCGTCCCCCGTGAACGCGAACAGCGGTTCGTTTTCCAGGACCGGCGCCACGATATCCCGCACCCGTCCGCCGGAGTCGGAGTATAACGAAAAGATCTGGCCGAACGCCGCCCGGGTGTGCCGCATCAGCGCCAGCCGGTCCGCCTTCGGACCCGGCATCGTATTCTCGTGCGGCAGGATTGCGCCTTCTCCCAATGCATCCGCACGCACCAGCGCGACGATCCCCAGCCTTGTCTTCTTTGTTGTCCCATCGGGAGTACTGACGTGGAAATCCTGTGCGTACAGATAAATCCCTTCCTCCCGGTCCCGGATCAGGACACCCTGTTCAAGCCAGCTTCGATAGGCCTCCGCGGCACGGGTGTACCGGTTTTCGTCGACCGAGTCTCCTGCGTATTCCTCGCCCTGAATAATGCGTACGACGTTGTTGGGATGAGCGTTGTACAGCGCCCGTTGCATCGAAGGATCGATAACGTCGTAGGGGGGCGAGACCACGTCCCCAACGTCGCCTATCCTGTCGGTCGCGTATCGGATTCCACGAAAGGCCCTTATTTCCGCCATCTTCAATCTCTCCGGAATCGGGTGGTACAGGTCAATCGACGCGGCTTTCCAGCGTGGGATATCCCAGTTCCCGGTCCGTCTCGTTCAACAGCGGCTTCCCCGCCAGAAACCGTCTCAGATTCTCACAGAAGAAGTCGACCGTGCGTTGCGGGCGGTAGCTCGATACACCCGCCGAGTGGGTGGTGATGATCACGTTTTCCATTTCCCAGAGCGGGCTGGTCTCCGGCAGCGGCTCGGTCTCGAAGACGTCCAGGCCCGCGCCGGCGATCTCACCGGACGTCAGCGCATCGATCAGCGCCGCCTCGTCGACGATCGGGCCCCGTGCCGTATTGACCAGGAAGGCCGAATTCTTCATCGTGCGAAACGCACGCGCATCGATCAGCCTCTCGGTCTGCGGCGTACAGGGACAAGCGATAAACACCACGTCGGATTCCGCCAGCAATGCTTCCAGCCGATCCGTTCCCCACAGCGCCTTCACGTAATCGGGCACTTCCGACTGCTGCACGTCAACCGCGAGAATTCGCAGTTCGAATCCACTGGCCAGCCGGGCGTACCGCCGCCCGATTCCGCCGAATCCCACGATCCCGGCCGTGGCCCCGTACAGATCCCGGATCGGCGCGCCTCTCCATTCGTGCGCAAGCTGATTGCGCACGGTTACGTGCAGGCCCCGGAACAGGGCCGACGTCAGCGCCCAGGCGTGTTCCGCCACCTGAAGGGCGTGCAATCCGCTGGCGTTGCTCAACCTGAAATCGGCCTCCCGGACACCGGGTACGTCCATCAACGTGTCCATGCCCGCGCTGGTGGTCTGGATCCAACTGACCCGCCGGGCCGCGCGGATGATCTCCTCAGTATACATGCCGAAGATCACGTCGGCGTCGCCCACGACCGCGGGGGCATCATCCATCGCTGCCATCACAACTTCCGCGCCGGGCGCTGCCTGGCGTACTTGCTCACACAACGCTTCGTTCACCGGCGGACACAGAACGATCTTCATGGTTGAACCTGCCTTCCTGAATAGGTGCGCGACACGCCGTACAGCCACGACCGTTCAAGCCGACGCGCTCCTTGACAAAACCCCGTCCGCTGTTTAACATACCCGTCTTCCAGACCCCCGGTACCCCCTGGAATCCAATGAAGATACCCGTCCGCAATCCCCTCGTTTTGCCGGTTTACGTTCCGTCGCTGTTGTTGATGTTCGGCAACGGGATGCTGATTCCGATCCTCCCGTTGTACGCGGAGACCTTCAGTGCGTCGTACGGCCTCATCGGTGTCGTGCTGGCCGCCGAGGGCGTGGGCAGACTGGTCGTCGCGCTGCCAGCAGGGTTTCTTCTCGGAAACTTCGGTCGGAAACCCGTCATGGTTCTTGGCGTCAGCTGCGTCGCCCTGTCCACGCTCGCGCTGTTCTGGGCGCAGGACATTTACGAAGTCGTGTGCTACCGTCTTGCCGCCGGGGTCGGCGGATCCCTCTGGCACATCTCATGTCACGCCTATCTGGCGGACGCCGCTCCGGTCTTTCACCGCGGAAGAGCACTCTCGATCTTCGGCGGGATTCAACGCATCGGGACCTTCGCGGGGCCGGCGGCGGGTGGCGCGCTCGGCGCACACTACAGTCTGGAAACGCCGTTTCTCGTGTTCGGGGGTCTGGCGGCTCTCGTCGTTATCATTGCCGCGTGGCGGTTTGAAACCGAACCGTCGTCCGCGGCGCGGCACATCCGCGCCGGACGTCTGAAACCCCTTCTGACGATATTCAAAACGCACTTTCGGGAACTGGCCATCGCGGGCTCGGGGCAGCTCTTTGCCCAGACCATCCGAGCCGGACGCCACGTTGTCGTGCCCCTTTACGCGGCCGGCGTGATCGGTCTGGACGTTCAGGCCATCGGATGGATCATCACCATTTCCGCGCTGGTCGACATGTCGCTCTTCTATCCCGCCGGCCACGTCATGGACCGATTCGGCAGAAAGTTCGCGATGGTGCCCTGTTTTCTGATCCAGGCGGTCGCCATGGCTGCCATACCATTCACTCACAGTTTTACGGGACTGCTGCTGGCGACGGCGGTCCTGGGGATGGGCAACGGCATCGGCTCCGGTTCCATGATGACCCTCGGCGCCGACCTTGCGCCAAGGGAATCGGTCGGTGAGTTTCTGGGGGCCTGGCGCCTGGTCGGCGATACGGGCCATACGGGCGCGCCGCTTGTGGTCGGGGGCATCGCCGACCTTCTCGGTCTTTCCCCTGCAACGTTCGCAATCGCGGGATTCGGCCTGCTGGCCGCGGGTACCTTTGCGTTTCTTGTGCCGGAAACGCTTACGGACGGAGCATCTCCCGGCCATGCTCCGCACGGCGACGGACGTGACCGACCGGACGCGCAAAAAAAAACCGCGCCCCTGGCGGTGCGGGTGAACGGAAGCTGTACCAAACTTCCGGCGCCGGAATCGGATCAGGAGCCGTGAACCGGGTTTGCCAGCCAGTCTGCGAACGGCCGCCTTCGGGCCGAATCCATTGACAACGCTCGTGCCGTCCGTTAGATTTCCCGAGACGGACTCCTTCGATCCACGACCCGAATGAGAGGCGGATCCGATGACCAGAGAGAGCATTATTGCGGGCATCTGCCTGCTGGTCACGCTGGGGCTGATGTGGCTTGCGGATCATCCGGACAAGGTCGCCGGCGCCGTTATCCTGGGCATTGTCTTCTGCGTTTTTATTCTGGTCGCCCGCCTGAAGGGGCGGGGCAACGCCAGAACGAACCGGATGATACGAAAGCCGCCGGAGCGGAAGTGAACGCGTTTCATCCCGATACGAACAGACATTCCTGCCATGCGCGCCCGTCCCGAAATCTCCGTGATCATCCCGGTATTCAACGAGCAGGACGCCATTCAGAACGTACTGTCCGATATTCCAGGTCATCTCGACGTCGACGTGGTGGTGGTGGACAACGGATCCACCGACCGTACGGTCGACCTGGCCAGACAGATGGGCGCCCGCGTCGTACACGAAGATCGACGGGGATACGGCTGGGCTTGCCTGGCGGGTATCGCCGCCCTGGAGAAACCCGATATTGTGGTTTTCCTGGACGGCGATTACAGTGACCATCCCGATGAAATGACGCTGCTGGTGGCGCCCGTCGCGGAGAATCGCGCGGACCTCGTGATCGGGTCGCGTACGCTGGGCCGCCGGGAGGCCGGCGCGCTGCTTCCACAGGCCCGCTTCGGCAATTGGCTGGCCACGTGGCTCATCCGTCGAATGTTCAGCGCCGACTTCACCGACCTCGGACCATTTCGCGCCATATCGTACCCGGCGCTTGTCGCGCTCGATATGCAGGACAGGACCTTCGGCTGGACGGTGGAAATGCAGGTGAAGGCTGCCCGGATGGGCCTCCGGCACCTGGACGTTCCGGTAAGTTACCGACGTCGTATTGGCGTTTCCAAGATTACCGGAACCCTGAGCGGCACGATCCGGGCGGGCTGGAAAATCCTCTACACGATCTTCAGATACCGATTCCTGGAACCACCTGGATCCTCACCCGCCAGCCCGCATTGAATCGATCCGGCCTCCTCGACGCCGCGGTCGACCTGTGAAGTCAGGCTCTATCGGACTCTTCGCAAGTGCCCCCGTGTTCTCCGTCCAGCAACATGGTCAGTCGCGCGGCCACCCGCTGGGCCTGCCTGCCTGCCGCTTCGCGTCCCGTCCGAACCTTCAACAACCTGTCGGCGATATCCAGCGCCGCGATGATGGCTATTTTTGTCGGTTCGGCCAATTTTTGCTGTGACGCGATCTCCGTCATCCGACGGTCGACCAGATCGGCGACCCGATGCGTATAGTCGGACGACTCCCGGCTTTGAACGGGATACTGGCGCCCGAAGATCGTAACGCTGGTCGTTTCAGCCCGGTCGCGGCCGTCCGAAAGTAACATGCTACCCCCTGAGTTTCTCGCGAATTATCGGAACTCCGGTCAATGGTCCACGGCATTCGCCGATTTCGCCCGTCGATTTACTGATCTATCCGCAGGTTCCTGCCTCCCGTTATCTGTGACCCGGTGGCGTTGCGGTACGGGAAGACCGGGCCGACGTTCAAGCGCCGTTGACGCCGAACTCAAATCTTGTTCGGGGCTTCAAGCGGATCCACCCGAACCACGCCGTCCGTCGCGGGTACCATTACCTCCACAACCCAACCGTCCACGTCCCTGCCCATCACCCGAATCCGCTTGGGATTCCGACGCAATACGGTTGCGTCCTTGGAAACTCTGGCGAACGCGTGGTATTTTTCATCGTCGACACAGAAAAACCGCTGAATTCGACCCTCGGGTTTTCCGCCCAGTTGCGCGCTTCTTTGTGTATGGCTCCTCGAGGATTCATCCATCGAGCACTCGCTATTCTAACCGTAAAGGCGGCGTGTTTCGATATACCGCGCGACATTGTCCGGCACCCAATATCGAATGGGCCTGCCCGTACGAATACGGGAACGGATCTGTGTGGAAGAAATCTCTATAAGCGGCGTTTCAAGGAAACGCATTCGAGCGGCTATTCGTTTGTCGACGTCGTCGGGAAGAAACCCGGGGCGACCCATCACCGTTACGTGCGCGAGGTCGAGAACCCCCTGGGGATCGCACCACGTCGACATCTCTGGCGCGTTATCGGCGCCGATGATCAGATAGAGATCAGTCGCGGACCCGAATTTTCCACGCAGTTGCCTCAGGGTCTCAACAGTATAGGACTTGCCGGTTCGTTCCAACTCGATCGGGCACAGCTCAAACCCGGGCTGTCTGTCGAGGGCAAGCGCAACCATTCTGGCGCGCGCTTCGGCCGGCGCCACGTCTGTGGCGTTCTTGTGGGGAGGGTCCGCTGAGGGTACGAACAGGACGCGGTCCAGACAACATTGTGCCAGCGCCTCCTGGGCGATTATCAGATGGCCGAGATGAATGGGATCAAACGTGCCACCGAGGATGCCGATCCTTCCGCCCATGCCGCCTCACCTGGAATTCGCGGCGCTGGAGCCGTTTGTCTTCGCCGCCGGTTTCCGGTGTTCGGTCTTCCGTCCGGCCCGGGTTTTCTCAATCTGGCGTATCTCTTCGGCAATCTCACGTTTCAGTTCGTCCTGAACCCCGTCCGCGGCCAGGAGCCTCAACATCTCGAGCGCTTCGTCCAGGTCGCCCAGTTGGTGTCTTGTGCGTGCGAGAAGAAACCTGGCACGTGCCGCGAGCGGGGTATCGTTGAATTCCTTCAGGACGATCTCACAATACCGCGCGGCGGATTCGAACATGTCCCACTGAATGTAGTTCCGGGCGACCATGAGTTTCTTTTGCGCCAGTTTGGTCCGAAGTTCCAGTATTCTGTCGCGCGTGCTCGGGACGAGATCGCTATCGGGGAAATCCTCGATAAACCGTTCGAACTCCCTGATGGCCTTGTGGGTCTCATCCTGGTCGTGATGGATGCCCCGCGACTGACGGTAGTAACACACCCCGATCTGGTACCGCGCCTGGTCGACAAACGAGCTGGTTGGAAACTCGTTCAGCAGCCGCTCGAATTCAAATACCGCCGTCACGTAGTCCTTGTCGCACAAAAACGCGAAGCCGAGTTTATATTGGGCCCGGTCGACCAGATGTGACCCCGGAAAGTCCGACAGCAGATTTCGGAGCAACTTCTGGGCCTCCCAGCAATTCTTCTGCTCGAGCGCTTCGTTCGCCATTTCCAGGTACAGGTCCGCACTCGGATGGCGATACCTGTTCTGGGCGCATCCGCCCAATGCCAGCAGGCCAATTGAACACAGAACGATGACACAGCGCGTCATCATACCCATCCTACTTCGCAATAACAGAAAATCGGGGCCGTGTTTATCCCAACCCCGAACGGTCAGTGCGATCGACCACCCTGCAACCAGGACGTCTTCGAGTGGCGTATGCCATGGAATCAATCGGCAAAGCCGACGCTCTTACCTTTGACTCCGGAAACCCGCGGATGGTTCCGTACAAGACCGGCGGGAATCGCTGCCGGCGGTTCGGACCGTATTCGCGGAAGCGTCCGGTTCCTGAACGTTTTCTTCGGCAGATTGGGAAAACTTAAGCAAACCCCACAGGCAAGTCAAGAGAATACAATGAGGTCCGAAACTTCCCGTCGCGACCGGGCGAATTCGCACAGGTTCATCTTGACGAACCCGTCCCGACAGGGTTACCTTGCATTCCGGTCCGAAATCCCTTCGGTGGCGTCCGGGGGCGGGTCGAGACCGGTGCGGTATATCTCGCAGCCCGACCGTAGCGGCGCCCATCGATTGATACGGAGATTCCCATGGTTTCGCGTCCGCACGTTCTGGTCATCGGAAGTTCCAATACGGACCTGATCGTCCGATCGGCGAGCCTGCCGAGCCCCGGCCAGACGATCATCGCGGATGCGTTTGTCACGTTGCCGGGAGGCAAGGGCGCCAATCAGGCGGTCGCGGCGGCCCGTTCAGGCGCGCGCGTCTCGTTCGTTGCGCGAATCGGAAGGGACGCGTTCGGCGCGGACGCCCTGCGCTGCCTGGAAGCGGAGGGCATCGATACGACCTGCGTGACGAGAGACCCGGATCTGCCGTCGGGCATCGCCTCAATCCTGGTGGACGGCAGGGGCGAGAACGCCATTGCCGTGGTTCCGGGCGCCAACGCCGCCCTTTCTCCCGTTCAGATTGACGCCGCCCGATCCCTTTTCGACCGCGCTTCCGCGTGCCTCCTTCAGCTTGAAACGCCTCTGCCGACAGTCCTCCACGCCGCGGGGATTGCGAGGGACCACGGGGTCCCGGTAATTCTCAATCCGGCGCCCGCCCGCGACCTCCCCGATCGTCTTCTTTCCGATCTATTCCTTCTCACGCCGAACGAAACGGAAACCGAGATTCTGACCGGCGTTCGCCCGGATACCGAAGAGGCGGCGCGCCGTGCCGCAGACGTCCTGATGGCCCGGGGGGTTGACAACGTCATCATCACCCTTGGCGCACGCGGCGCGCTTCTGGCCACGGATCGGAATGCCATGCTGTTCCCGCCGCCCGGGGTCGACGTTCGCGACACGACCGGCGCCGGAGACGCCTTCAACGGAGCGCTCGCGGCCGCACTCTGCGCAGCGAGATCCCTACCCGACGCCGTCGCCTTCGCGAACTGCGCGGGCGCGCTCGCGGTGACCCGGATCGGCGCGCAGTCCGCGCTGCCGCGCGAGGCTCAGATCAGGGCTCTGATGGATGCTCCGACGAGGCGCGGGCCGCATTCCTGACCGCGGGAAATCTGCTGTTTTCGCCTTTTCTCTTGACCCCTCTCTCACCCTGTCCTATATTCTGATCCCTCACGTAGTTAACCCGAGCGTGTACGGCAATCAACCTCCCCCCTCTCCCTGATTCCCCTTGCACGAAGGGAGTGTTTTGTATGGCGAACCGCGCAGGCGTCGAGCCACGCCTCGACTATGAGGATCTCGTGGACGAGCTGGATCGGTTTGAATCGGAAGCCAAAGACCTTCAGACGCGCATCGCGCAGTTTATGGACGGCGCCAGGCAGGCCCTGGCGGGCGAGGCGAGTACCGGCGTGGAACCCCTGGGTACCGCCGCCGACTGAAGCCGCATCTGCAAATGGCATCCACAAGCAAAAGAGGCGGGGTTAAACCCCGCCTCTTTTGCTTGTGGATGCACGGATGAGCAACCCGTCCATGCACTGCCTTCCCCGCGCCGCTACCGGGCATCAACCGGACCGGCCATCTCTGCGTAGAGCGACTTCAGCGCGGCAACGTCGGCGGCGTCCAGCGACCCCAATTCAGACGCCGCTGCGTTTGCCTCTGCCTGCTCAGGCGTCTTGGCGCCCGGAATCACGCACGACACGTCCAGATGGCTCAATACGAACCTGAGGGCCGTCTGCGCAAGCGTGGGACTCCGGCCGCCCACCAGCGCTTCCACCCTCGCCACCTGGGCAAGCGCTCGCTGCAATCGGCCGTCTCTGCGCCAATCCGACCGAAAGTCCGCTCCTGGAAATCGGGAATCCTCTCGGTACTTCCCGCTCAACAGACCCCTCGCCATAGGCGCCTTGATCACCGTTCCGACACCCGCGGCCCGCGCCGCTGCGAACAGACCGGGATCCGGACGCTGGTCCAGGATATTGTAATAAACCTGAATTACGTCCACACAGCCGGAGTCGATGCACAGCCGCGCCTGCTCGACCGTATCGACCGAAACGCCGGCGAAACGGATGGTTCCCGCCTCTTTCAACCGGTTCAGAAACTCGAAAATACCACTTCGCCGAATGGTCTCGGTATCCGGATCGTGGATGTAGTAGAGATCGATATAGTCCGTTCTCAGAGACCGCAGACTGGCTTCTACCGCCCGGCAGAGGTAGATCAGCGAAAAATCGCTATAGGCTGTGCCGTCGACGTACCACCAGCCGCCCTTGGTGGCCAGCACGACCTGTTCCCGCCGATCCGCCAGCGCCCTGCCCAGAACCCGCTCGCTACGACCGTTCCCGTACGCGTCCGCCGTATCGAAAAAGTTCACGCCCACGTCGAGCGCCCGGTGCACGGTACGGACCGAGGTCTCGTCGTTCACGGGTCCCCAGTCCAATCCCCGGAACGGCCCGGCGCCCAGTCCGACTTCCGAAATCCGGGGACCGCCGATGCAGAGCGGACGGAGATTCATGCTCACTCCCGTCGAGACAGAAGACTGCCATGTGAAAACGGCCCTCGAAGGTTCCCTCCCGGCGAACCCCTCAAAGGCCGAAAACGACGTCGCGTGGACGCCGCGAAGAAAATAGGGCCATCAAATCGGGTTGTCAACTCAATTCGGGTTCGGCAGGCCGGCGAAACGCGTGGAGCGTCCCCGGCGTCCGGACATGCTCGATTCATAAATATATTTTATTGATTTAATCAAATTTATAAATTGGCGATATGCGCCGCGATTCGCTATCATTATAGCGGTTGGCCGCGCGGTTACCGTCTTTCCTGCATGCCTCCTTATGAGCGCCACAACCGAACCAACGCTGAACTCGACCATCGAAAGGGGCTACGCCTTGCGCCTTCCCGCCGCGATGCTGATGGATCTGGACGACACCATCGTCTCCTATTCCACCCACGCGGGTCCGTGCTGGAAGCGGGTCTGCGAGGAGGCGGCGTGCGGGATTGACGGTGTCGATGCGGACACGCTTTACAGGACGCTGACCGAAGCCAGAACGTGGTTCTGGGCCGATCCCGATCGGCACCGGGCGAACCGCCAGAACGCGCCGCGTGCGTACCAGCGTGTCGTCCATCATGGCTTGTGTCGTCTTGGAATTGAAAGTTGGGACCTCGCCGGTGAAATCGCCCGGTCCTACCACCAGGCGCGCCTGAAGACGATGAAACCGTTCCCCGGCGCCCTCGAAACGCTTCGAATGCTTCGCGCCCGACGCGTGAGGTTGGCGCTGGTAACGAACGGAGGCGCCGAACCCCAGCGGGACAAGATACGCAGGTTCAATCTTGCGCCATTCTTCGATACCATTCTCATCGAAGGAGAGTGCGGCTACGGGAAGCCGGACGTTCGAATCTATACGGATGCGCTCCGCCTCCTGGACGCCGCGCCAGATGAGGCGTGGATGGTGGGCGACAACCTGGAGTGGGAAGTTGCCGTTCCGCAGAAGCTGGGCATCTACTGCATCTGGAACGACGCCAAAGGGGCGGGTCTGCCGGACGACAGCGACGTTCGCCCGGATCGAATCATCCGATCCCTGCCCGAATTGCTGCATACCCGTAACGGTGCTTCCCAATGGACAGCGTCGGAAAGGAACTGAAACGATACGTGGGTCTTCTTCATCTATACCGCACACCGCACCTGTCGCCGGCTCAGACCGACGCCCTGATCGGCCAGGTCAGAGAGACCATTTGTCACCGTGTTGCGCGGCTTGAAACCGAAGCCTGCTTCAATGTCGAACTGAAGGGTTCATTGACCGTCGTGGAACGGGAGCGGCTCACCTGGCTCCTGAGCGAGACCTTCGAACCGGAAAAGTTCGGCCCAACGCCGTTTCTGGACGATGACGGCACGCTGATCGAGGTCGGTCCTCGACTGAACTTCAGCACGGCCTGGTCCACGAACGCCGTATCCGTCTGCCGCGCATGCGGTCTGACGGGAATCACTCGCATCGAACGCTCGAGGCGCTATCTGCTGCGGCCCCGGCTGACGCACGAGCAGGAATCCGCATTCCTCGAACTGGTCCATGACCGCATGACCGAATGCAAATACCCCTCGCCGCTGGCCACTTTCGAAACCGGCACACAACCGGTGCCCGTTTCCGAAGTACCGCTCATCCAGGAGGGCAGGCCGGCGCTGGAACGCATCAACACAACGTTGGGCCTGGCCTTCGACGAATGGGACCTCGACTATTATACGGACCTCTTTCTGGATCACTTCCGACGCAATCCCACGAACGTGGAGTGTTTCGACGTCGCCCAGTCCAACAGCGAACACTCGCGGCACTGGTTTTTTCGAGGCCGGCTGACGATCGACGGCGAAGAGATTCAGGAACATCTCCTGGGCATGATTCAACGGCCCCTGGCGGCCAACCCCGGCAACAGCGCGATCGCGTTCAGGGACAACGCCAGCGGCATCAGAGGGTATTCCGCAAGAACCATCCTGCCCGCCAGGCCCGGAGAACCGAGCCCTTTCGCCGCTTCCGAACGGAATTATGACATTGTCTTCACCGCTGAAACGCATAATTTTCCCACCGGAGTCGCGCCGTTCCCGGGCGCGGAAACCGGCACGGGCGGCCGCATCCGGGACGTGCATGCCGTCGGTCGGGGCGGCCTTGTCGTCGCTGGTACCGCGGCCTACTGCGTGGGAAATCTCCGCATCCCCGGCTATGAGACGCCATGGGAGGACCGGACGTTCGAATATCCCGGCAATCTGGCGTCTCCCGTCCGGATCGAGATCGAAGCCAGCAACGGCGCGTCCGACTACGGCAACAAATTCGGCGAGCCGCTCATTCAGGGCTATACCCGCGCATTTGGTCTGCGGCTGCCGAACGGACAGCGCCGCGAATGGATCAAACCCATCATGTTCACCGGGGGCATCGGCCAGATCGACGCCCGCCACGCGACCAAGGGAAGCCCCAAAAACAAGATGTGGGTCGTCAAGCTCGGAGGTCCCGCGTACCGCATCGGGATGGGAGGCGGGGCGGCTTCGTCGATGGTGCAGGGCGAGAACACGGCCGAATTGGACTTCAACGCGGTACAGCGGGGCGACGCGGAAATGGAGCAGAAAGTAAACCGGGTCATCCGCGCCTGCGTGGAAATGGGCGAAGACAACCCCATCGTCAGCATCCACGACCAGGGGGCCGGCGGCAACTGCAACGTCCTCAAGGAAATCGTCGCGCCTGAAGGCGCCCGCATCGACGTTCGCGAGCTGCCCGTGGGCGACCGGTCGCTGTCCGTGCTGGAGATCTGGGGCGCCGAATACCAGGAAAACGACGCCCTGCTTCTGCATCCCCGGCACGCGGGCGCGTTCAAAGCCCTGTGCGGCCGCGAAAAGATACAGGCGGCCTTTGTGGGGCACGTCACCGGAAGCGGACGAATCGTCCTGTACGACGGCGATGACAACACCACCCCGGTTGACCTGGAACTGGACAAAGTGCTGGGCGACATGCCCCGGAAGCAATTCGAACTCTACCGCAATCAACCCGAATTGGCCCCCCTCGAATTGCCCGAAGACGTCACCGTAAAGTCCGCATTGGAGAGGGTGTTGCGCCTCGTTTCGGTTGGCTCCAAACGGTTTCTGACCAACAAGGTCGACCGGAGCGTCACCGGACTGGTTGCTCGCCAGCAATGCGCGGGTCCGCTTCAGCTCACGGTTTCCGACGTCGCCGTGATCGCGCAGAGCCACTTCGGCGTCACCGGCGCCGCCACGGCCATCGGGGAGCAGCCCGTCATCGGTCTGTTGGACCCCGCGGCAATGGCCAGGATGACCGTCGGAGAAGCACTGACCAATCTGGTATGGGCTCAGATAAGCTCACTGGAAGACGTCAAGTGCTCCGGAAACTGGATGTGGGCCGCGAAACTGCCGGGCGAAGGCGCCGCGCTATACGATGCGGCCAGATCCATGGTGGACATGATGCTTGAACTGGGTATCGCCATCGACGGCGGGAAAGACAGCCTGTCCATGGCCGCGCTGGCCCCCGGACCCGACGGGACCGAGGAGACCGTGACCGCGCCGGGCGCCCTGGTCGTTTCCGCTTATGTAACCTGTCCGGATGTCACCAGGGTTGTCACGCCGGACCTCAAACTCCCCGGAACCGGTCGCCTGCTCTTCATCGACCTGTCAGGCGGAAGAAACCGCCTCGGCGGTTCCGCCCTTGCCCAGGTGTACAGCCAGATCGGCGATACGCCGCCCGACGTTGACGACCCCGGTCGGCTCAAACGCGCGTTCAACGCCATGCAGCGACTCATCGCCGAAAACACCGTTGCCGCGGGTCACGACCGTAGCGACGGCGGCATCGTCACCTGTCTGCTCGAAATGGCGTTTGCCGGAAATTGCGGCATCCGCATCGATCTTCCGGCGTCTTCAGATCCGATCTCGTCCCTCTTTTCCGAGGAAACGGGCCTGGTATTCGAAGTACATGCCGAGAAAGCATCCCATGTTCTCGAAACTCTCGAGGCCGCGGACGTGCCCTGCATTCCCATTGGCGAAACCACGGAAGACTCGTCGGTACAGATCGCCGTGAACGGCCTGACCGTACTCGACGATGACATGGCGGACCTTCGCGACCTGTGGGAGGAAACGAGCTACCGTCTCGAGCGGCTTCAGGCAGACCCGCAGTGCGTGGAACAGGAACGCCGCTCGCTGAGGCAGCGAGCGGCGCCCCGATACACGGTACCGTTCACGCCGGCGCTGACCGCGCCCGAGATTCTGGCGTCCCGGACAAAGGTTCCGGTTGCCATCGTCCGCGAGGAAGGCAGCAACGGCGACCGTGAGATGGCCTCGGCGTTCCATGCGGCAGGTCTGGAGCCCTGGGACCTGACCATGTCGGACCTTCAGGAAGACCGGGTCCGACTGGATGCCTTTCGCGGCATCGCGTTTGTCGGGGGATTCAGTTACGGGGACGTCCTGGATTCCGCCAAGGGATGGGCGGGAGTCATCCGGTTCAGTCCGGGGCTGCGCGACCAGTTTCAATCGTTCTACGAACGGCCGGACACCTTCAGCCTGGGCGTCTGCAACGGCTGCCAGCTGATGGCCCTGCTCGGATGGGTACCCCGACCGGGCATCGAAACCTGGAGTCAGCCTCGATTCATCCAGAATACATCCGGGCGTTTCGAGTCACGTTTCGTCACGGTACAGATCCAGGAGAGTCCGGCGGTAATGCTCAGAGACATGCGAGGCGCCACCCTGGGAATATGGGTTGCGCACGGTGAGGGTCGAATCCATTTCCCGGACGCTGAAACGCTGGAAGGGGTCATCCAGGAAAGCCTGGCCCCCATCCGGTACGTCGACGACGCCAATCGAATCAGTGAAGCCTATCCGTTCAATCCCAACGGCTCTCCCCTTGGCATCGCCGCCCTCTGTTCCCCGGACGGTCGCCACCTGGCGATGATGCCGCACCCGGAGAGGACGTTCCTGAAATGGCAGTGGGGCTGGATGCCGGAATCCTGGAAGAGGCGCCTTATCGCTTCGCCCTGGCTGCAGCTTTTTCAGAATGCCCGGAAGTGGTGCGAGGAAAGGTAGGAAAGAACAGGAGACGTTACGAGGGGTGGACGGGCCGGCGCCGTCACGTCCGGGAGGTCGATTGCGACAACCGGAGGACGCGACAGGGTGATAGACCGCAGACAGGGAGGCGGGATGCCTGCAACGGTTCTGGATGGAAAGAGACTCGCCGGACAGATTGAATTCGATCTGAAACAACGGGTGGCGCGCATCCGGGACCGTACGGACGGCATGGTCCCCGTACTGGCCACCATTCTGGTGGGAGACGACCCGGCCTCGGCCACCTATGTGCGAATGAAAGGAAACGCCTGCAAACGGGTGGGCATGGATTCAGTTCGAGTCCTGCTGCAGGAAGAAACGACCACGCGCCAACTCCTGGCCGAAATCGACAGGCTCAACGCGGACCCCCGCGTGCACGGAATTCTTCTGCAGCATCCGGCGCCCGCCCATATTCACGAGCGGACGTGCTTTGACCGGATCTCGCCCCGCAAAGACGTGGACGGCGTCACGGCGCACGGCTTCGGCCTGATGGCGATGGGCGCCTCGGCCTACGGCGCGGCGACACCCGCGGGTATCATGAAGCTTCTCCTGCATTACGATATCCCACTGGAGGGCAGAAACGCCGTTGTGGTCGGTCGGAGCCCCATTCTGGGCAAACCAATGGCCATGATGCTGCTGAATGCGAACGCCACCGTGACCATTTGTCATTCCAGAACCCGGAATCTGCCATGCATTGTGCGTGGGGCCGACATTGTCGTCGGGGCGGTCGGGAGACCGGAGTTCATCAGGGCCGACTGGATCGCGGACGACGCGGTCGTCATCGACGCCGGTTACCATCCGGGGCCGGTCGGCGACGTGGAACTCTCTACTGTCGTGGACCGATGCGCGGCTTACACGCCCGTACCCGGTGGCGTCGGGCCGATGACCATTGCCACCCTGATCGCCCAGACGGTGAAATCCGCGGAAGCGCGGAATCCCGGGGTCGGGCCAGCGGACGAAAACGAATGCGCACAGGCATCCTGTCACGCGACGTGACGCCGCCTGCACACGCCGGGTGTGTCGGACTCATCCGCCGGTTTCCGCGCGGCCTGCCTTCAGCATTCGAATCACCAGAAGCGTGATATCGTCGGGCTGAGACGCCTCTGCCTTGAAACGGTACACGTCCTCGAGGATCACCGAGACCAGATCCGCGGCGCCCGCCTGAACGTGCGCCTTGATGGTCTGTTCCAGACGATCCGTCTCGTAGAATTCCCCTGCCGCGTTCCTCATATCCGTTACACCGTCGCTGTAGAACACCAGCAAGTCGTCCGGCGCGACGCGGATGGCGGCCTCCGCGTGCCCCCCGGGGCTTCCCGGGGGCAACACGATGCCCAGGGGAATGGACGGCAGGCAGATTTCGCGCAACTCCTGAGCGCTGGCGGAATAGTGATACGGAAAGGGATGGGCGGCATTGATCAGTTGTACGCACCGTGTGTCGAGGTCCAGCGTGCCGAGGCAGCAGGTGACGAAACTGGCCTCGTCCATCTGCTCTCTCAAATCCTCGTCCAGGCGCACCGCAACTTCGTTCAGCGGCCTCCGGCCTCGAAATTCGTACCTGAAGATTCCGCTTAACTGCATCGCACGAACCGCGGCCTCCATCGCCTTTCCCGATACGTCCGCCGCGCCGAAGCCCAGCGTACGCTCGTCCAGCCAGAAATAATTGAAGTAGTCGCCGCCAACGTGGTTCGCCGGCGCGCAGACCCCCGCGATTTCAAAGGATTCGTCGCGGATCGGGCCTGTGGGCAGCAGACCCATCTGCATCCTGTGTGCCTGCTGCAACTCGGATTCGAGCTCCTGAATCTGCCGCGCCTGGTCCTCCTGCCATCGTCGATGACGGTGCAGCGCGTAGCCGGACGATACGCAGAGGGCCACGAAAGAGAACACACTGAGCGCGACGAACCACGGCCTCTGCCAGACCGGCGCCAGAACCACGAAGGCGCGGCGAGCCGGTGTCGGATCTACATTGAATCCCCGGTCCATCGCACGCACCTCGAATGTGTGAGGTCCCGGGTCCACGCGGCCAAGGAGCGCCTGGTCCTCGCCCGAAAACACCGACCAGTCGCCGCCGTCCACCCGCCAGGCGTATTTCAGTTCCCGTGTAGGGGTCTCCTTCCATGCATCCTGACCGGAGAACTTGAACAACACACTCTGGTAAGGCGCCACTTCGTTGGAAGGCATGGAGAGCGTTGTCTCCGGCGCCGTCGCATCCCTCGTGTAGCATCCCAACCCCCTATCCGTTGCAAACCAGAATCGACCGTGCCTGTCCTGTGCGATGTCCCACACACTGGCGCCTGGCAGGCCGCTGCGCGTCGTGTATCGCGTCCATGTCTCCCCATCGGTTTGGACGGCGCCTATTGCAAGCGACGCCAGCCAGAGTATGCCGTCGTCATCCACGAATAGCCTGTGCGCCCCGCCGAAAACGGTCTGGTCTCCGCTCGGAACGGCCTCCCACGCACCCTGATGGTACCGAAACATGCCCTTAAAGCGGGTGGCGGCCCATACGGCGCCCTGGGCTTCCGCCAGTGCGATAACCGGTTCATCGGGCAACCCGTGGACAGTGCCAAACGTCCTTCGTTCGCCGTCTTTCTCCAGAACCACATTGGCGGCGGCGCCAAGCCAGAGGGCGCCATCGCCTGACTCGTATACCGCATTCACCCCTCCTGAAACCCCGGGCGTATGCGCGGACCATTCCTCCCCGTCGAATCGAAACAGCCCGGCGCGCGTGCCAACCCAGGTCCCGCCGGAACGCGCGGGAAAGATAGACAGAATCCGCGACCCGGGGCCCGACGTGGGCAGTCCGAATTCCTTCCAATAGACGCCGTCAAACCGCAACACACGCCGGCCGACGGCGGCCCAGAGCGTGCCGGCCCGTCCTTTTTTCAGCGCCACGACGCGCCCGGGCCTTCGGCGGCCGTCCCTCCGAATCCGGTACGCCTCGTTCCAGTTGGCGCCGTCAAATTCGTAGACCCTTTCTCCGGTGGCCGCCCACAAACGGCCGTCCGCCGTACGTTCAAGGGCCACACCGCCACGGTCGGACGCGCCCGCCCACCGGGTGTGGTGGTCCCAGCCGGTGGCGCCGTATCGCGCCACACCCCATGCCGTTCCCACCCAGACGGAACCGTCCGTGCTCGTGCAGACGGACGTCACCAGATTGCTGGGAAGCCCGTTCTCCTCCGTAAAGACCTGAAGAACCCGACCGCGGTCCCCGGCCTGCGATTCACTTCCGGATGCCGGGAACCGCACGACACCCCCCACGGTTCCCACCCAGACCGACCCGTCGGGCGCCGCGGCCACTGACAATACCCGATCCGCCGGCAGTCCGTCCTCCACCGTGAATCCCTGCCAATGTAAACCGTCGTAACGCATGACGCCGCGATTCAGCGTACCCAGCCAGACGGCGCCGTCGACCGCCTGGGCCATGGCCGTGACCGCTCCACCCGCCAGTTCTCGAGGCGGGACGACGTCCACCCATTCATTGGTTGTCGGGTCGAACCGGCTCATGCCCCCACCACGTCCCCGCCTTGACCGTGGCGGAGACGGCACACCCCGACGCCGGCCCGTGTACGCGGCCCATACGGCGCCGTCTTTCAACCGCAAGAGGCATTGCACATTGTTTGACGCAAGCCCGTCCCCTTCATCGATCGTCTTCCATTCGTCACCGGTATAGTGAAGTATTCCCATACCCCCGGTGGCAAAGCACAGGCCGCCTCCGCCGACGCCGATCACCGGCCCCACGTTCACGTCCGCGAGGTTTCCGGGCAATTCGACCGGCTCCCAGCGGTCCCCGGCCAGCCGGGCGACGTGGTTTTCAATCTGCCCGCGAAAACCGAGTCCTCCAGTGGCCCACAGGACGCCATCCTCGGCTTCGTACAGTTCACTGAAACCGTTGCCGGGCAATCCCTGCGTTTCGCTAAACGTCCGCCAGGTCCTTCCGTCGTATCGGGAGATACCCCCGCGCGTGGCAAACCACATTGCGCCGTCTTTCGCCTGCACGACCGCGGTCACGACGTTGTGGGCAAGCCCGTCGTCCTGCTGGTACACCACCCAATCCGTCATCGCACGCGACGCCACGGCCGGCGACGCCATAAACAGTAGTATCAGGCCGAAACTCAAGCGAGTCATCTCTGCTGTTGCTCCTGCGTCGAGATGGGAGCGGCCCCAAAACGAAGCCCGGCGGGGCGCGCCGGGACCGCGGAGACCCGGAACCGGGATCCCGAATTCCCTTGATACCCAAAATGCGACGGCCGCCCGAAAACAGGCGACCGTCATCCACGTCGATCGACAGCGGATCTCAGAAACCTGTCACTGCGTCGACTTCCTGGATGATTCCGATGACGTCATGCAAAACGTCTACCGGTTTCTGGTCTCCGTCTACGCGACGTATCACCTCTGCGGGATAATAGTCCAGCAGAGGCGCGGTCTCCCGCTCGAATTCGCGCATCCGGCGCCTGATGACGGCTTCGCTGGCATCGTCGAGCCGGTTCTCTCTGAGCGCTCTACGAAGCGCGCGTTCAACCAGGACGTTGTCGTCGGCTGTATCCAGATGAATAAGCAGATTGACTTCGATATAGTTGACCATCATTTCGGCCTGGCGCAGATTGCGCGGGATGCCGTCGAGAACGAGCACTTCCTCTTCAGGTCGAAAACCGCCGTTGTGGATGGCGCCTCGAATGTGGTCCAGCCACAGTTGCACCGTGAACTGGTCCGGAACCAGCCGGCCCTTGCCGGAATAGGCCAGAAATATCTTGCCCAACTCGCTGCCCGGATCCAGCGACCTGAAAACGTCTCCGCAGGCCAGGTGGTGGAATCCCGGTATCCTTCCCAAGATTTTCCCCTGCGTTCCCTTGCCCGATCCGGGTGCGCCGACGACCAGAATCGTCCGATGCTTCTCCCGTCGATCCATCATTCCCCCGCTCGTCGATACGTCCAGGCCTTCGCCCTTCCGATTCACTCATACGACGCATTCGCTCGCAGCTTTCCCATCTTTGCCAGCACGGTCTTCAACGCTTGCAGGTCGCTGCCCGACAGACGCCTCACGGGTTGACGGGGCGGCCCTCCACAGGCGCCGACGAGGTCTGCCCCGGCCTTGAGCATCGCCGGATGGGTTCCAAGCGAAAACGCGGACCTCAACGGCGCCAGCCGCAACTGAAATTCCAGCGCGCCGTCCGTGTCTCCCGCCCGGAACCGCTCGTAAACGCCAACCCCGAGTTCAGGCGCCACGTTGGCGCTTGCGGCAATTGCCCCTGCGGCGCCGTGAACGAGGGCGGCGTAGATCAGCGTGTCGCGGCCCATAATCACGCGAAAGCCCTCCGGGGCGATCCGAAGGTACTCGAGTGTACGGGAAAAGTCGCCCGAACTTTCCTTGATTCCGATAATGTTGCCGAATGCCGCCGCCAGCCGCATGACCAGATCTACCGAAAGGCTGTTTCCCGTTCTGTCCGGGAGATCGTACAAGAGCACGGGCAGGTCCACCGCCCGCGCGATGGCGGCAAAGTGGTCGTACATTTCGCCCGGACCGGGCGTGACAAAGTAGGGCGTGAGCACCGAAAGGCAATCGGCGCCCGCCTCCTGCGCCGCTTCGGCCAGCCGCACGGCTTCGGCCGTGCAATTCGCCGAAGTACCCGCGTAAACCGGCGCCCGTCCGGCGGTATAATTCACGGTCCACTCGTAGAGCCGAATCTTCTCTTCCACACTCAAAGCCCAGGACTCTCCGGCGGTACCCCCTGCATATACGCCATGCGCCCCCGCGTCGATCACGTAATTCAGCAGGCGCTCAAGGCCCGCTTCATCCAGTGCTTCATCGCAGGTCATCGGGGTAATCAGTGCCGGAATCAGCCCACGCACAAACGTGGTATCCATTCCCTCACTCGTTCGTGTTTCGCCGCGCTTTTTCAGGTGGAAGGACTCACGCAACATATAGTATACCAACCTTTCTGAAAGATGTCAAACCGAACCTGCCAGGAATCTTTTGATCTTGACTTTATTCAAAAAAGACCTTAATTTTGAGCACCTTAGCGTCCATTTTCGGATTCGCCAAATTCGAATTCGGCGTACGTAGCGGGGCTGTCCCCGGTTCCGAACCCTCGACGTTTTTTTCGAAAATTTCAGGGCGCGTGAGTCCCTGCGAATCGCAATCGAGGAAGTGAGACAGGACAATGGATCGGCTTTACCTCACGAAAGACGGCTACAACAAGATCCGGAACGAACTGGAGCGTCTCAGAACCCGGGAACGGCCGGCGGTTATCGAGGCCATCGCCAGGGCCCGGGAACACGGAGATCTGAGTGAGAACGCGGAATACCACAGCGCGAAAGAGCGTCAGATGTTCGTCGAAAAGAAGATCGCCGAACTCCAGGACAAGCTGGTCAGGTCTGAAATCATCGACGAAAGCCTGATGGCCAAGGACAAGGCATATCTTGGCGCTACGGTCACGTTGAAGGACCGCAGGACCGGCGAGCAGATCCGGTATACGCTTGTATCCACCGACGAGGCCGATTTCGAACAGAACAAGATTTCAACACAATCCCCCGTGGGCCGGGCGCTTCTGGGCAAAGGCGTTGGAGAGCAGGTGGAAGCAAAGGTTCCCGTGGGTACGCTGGCGTACGAAATTCTGGACATCAGCAGAAACTGATCCTTCCACTCGGAAAAACAAAAAAAGCAGAGGGCGCCCGGGTCCTCTGCTTTCCTGTGCGTGTCGTGCGGCATGCCGGATCATCAGACCATATTCGCCAATCGGGCCACAACCTCGCAATGGGGCGTGTGGGGAAACATGTCCACGAGTTGCACGTAGTCCGTCCTGTAGCCCCCCGCCTCCAGTCGCTTCAGGTCCGTACCCAGCGCCTCCGGATTACACGAGACGTAAACGATGCGCTCCGGGCGCAGATCACAGATCGCGGTTAACGCCTTTGGATGCATTCCCGGCCTCGGAGGATCGGTGACCACGGTTTCAAATCGCTCGCCCTGCTCCCGGATCTGCCACAGGACATCCTCCGCGGCGCCCGCTATGAAACGGCAGTTGGACACGCCGTTGATGGCGCTGTTGCGAATCGCATCCCGAACCGCCCCGTCAACGACCTCGATGCCCAGTACGTATCCTGCCTTCCGCGAAAGATACAACGAAATCGCGCCCGTTCCACAATACACGTCCAGAATCCGGTCGTCCGGTCCGGGCATGGCCAGCTCGACGACCCGCCGGTAGAGTCGTTCGGCCTGGTGGGTGTTGGTCTGGAAGAACGAACCCGGTGATATCTCAAAAGTAAAATCACCCAGGTTTTCTTTCACCGAGCCCGTTCCGGCAAGCACTTCTTCGCGGTCGCCGGTGGCCACCTGAGCCCGACGAAGATTAACGTTGCGGATCACGCTTTTCACCTCCGGAAAGGACTCTCTCAGCGTTTTTCCCAACGTTTCCGCCCCGGGAAACGCATCACCCGACGTGGTCAGCACAACCATGGTTTCACCCGTCCGTTTGCCTTCCCGTATGGTCAGGAACCGGAGCAGGCCGTCGTGCCGCTTCAAGTGGTAAACGGGGAAAGACCTGGTGACGTTGCGCACGTGTTCAACGATCCGGTTGGACGATTCCGACTGCAGATAGCAGGCGTTCAGGTCGAATACACGGTCGAATCGCCCCCAGACGTGCAACCCCACCTCGTTTCGCCCGTCAGGCGCCGAGCCAAAGGAGAATTCCATCTTGTTCCGGTAGTAGAACGGCGCCCCGGAAGGTATCGGCGCGTCTGGTTCCGTATCGATTCCGGCCTCAAGCAGACAGTTCCTGACCATGTCCTGCTTCAGTCGGACCTGTGACTCGTAAGGAATATCCTGCCACAGGCACCCGCCGCAGAGACCAAAGTGAGTGCAGCTTGCACCGGCGCGCTGAATTTCGGAGGAGAGAAGCTCCTCCATTCTGGCTTCGACCCTTCTCAATCGGTTTCGGACCTTGCGCACCCGCGCCCGGACCCGGTCTCCGGGCACCGCGCCACGAACCAGCAGCGTGTAGTCGCCGACGCGGCCCACGCCATTTCCCCTCCTGTCCAGCCTCTCGACGTCAATCTCTATCCGGTCGCCGCGCCTGGGTTTCGGCACAGGTGCCCTCCTCTTTCACTTTCGGCGCCGGAAGCGGCGACGGCTCACGAAACGGACCCTCCAGCAACCGGCCCGCCAGACTCTTCTGCCGGACAAAACCATCGGCGGAAAACAACACCACGCCCTGCATGCCCGCGCGGCGAGCGACGTCAATCTGGGCGACCGTGTCGTCGACGCCCTGATTCCAAATGCCGATCCCGGCGTACAGACGCCCTCTTTTCACCCGCTTCCGGGCCTCGGCCATCTGATGTCCGATATCGGCGGTGGATCCTTCGTAGAACATAGGCACCACAAAATCCACGAGCCCCCCGTTTATCCATCCGGTCCAGTCCTGGCCATATTGCGTATATGCCAATTCTATGTCCGGTTTGACGGCCGCAGACAACCTGGTACCGGGCCTCAGGCGCGAAAGCAGTTCGCGTATCTGCCCGACCAGCACGCTGACCTGCCGGCTTCGCCACTTTTCCCATGCCACCCGTGTTTCGCTCGCACCCGACCCGTCGCCACCGGGCTTGCTCCTGTTTTCTCTCCATTCCGCGGGGTCGAACCCGAAACGCCTCGTAAACTCCGCCGTCACGGCCGGATTGTAGTCATAGTGGACGTTCGGATACCGGACGTAATCCATGTGAATTCCGTCGACGTCGTATTCAGTGACGATCTCTTCTATGACTCCCAGCAAATGGGTCCTGACTTCGGTATTGCCGGGCGAAAGGTACCGCCCCTCCACGGAACGTTTGACCAGATCGACCCCGTTCAGCGCAACGCGCCCCAGGTCGATCCCGTCGGCAGAATGCATGAACCACTCGGGATGCCGCAGAAATACGTGCTGCGCCGACTCAGGACGGCGCTCCGTCGGGTGCCAGGTGAGGTAGACGTTCACCCAGGCGTGCACTTCCAGCCCCGCCCGGCGCCCCTCCTCCACGAGAAGCGCAAGCGGGTCGAAGTCCGTCTCGGACAGAGATTCGGCACGCGGCACCAGGCGGCTGGCGTAGAAGGCGTCTCCTCGGCCCCGGACCTGCACCAGGAGGGCGTTCATCCGCCCGTCCACGGCGGTGCGCACCGCGCGCATGATCTGCTCCCGACCGTTCAGCCAGTGGCGAACCACCCACAATCCGCGGAATTCGTCATTCGGCCTGCCTGTTCCGGAAACGGCAGTCGACCACAGGCAAAGCACGAGGCAGAGGCAGGCGAGTCCGCTCCCGGGAACGCGCCGGAAGGCAAAGGGCAAATCGACCGGCTTGTCGATTTGCCCTCTCATCCGGAAATTGTCACGACGTGACGGAATCATGATGCCGTACGCTTACGTTCCTCTCCGGATTCGACGGCTTTCCCGGAATCTCCCTCAACGGTCGGAGCCGACGAGTGCCCGCCCGACCCGCGCGCGACCTCCTCAGCGGAACCTTCTTCGGTTTCCCCGCCGTCAGGCCCGGTATCGACTTCGTCGAGTGATTTCGAACCCGCGGCGAAATCGGCCCTTGACTCCTCTCCAACCATCTCCACCAGACACATTTCGACGCGGTCGCCGCGGCGGGGGCCCAGTTTGAGCAACCTCAGATAACCCCCGTTCCGTTCGGAGTGGGACGTTGCGATCTCGTCGAAGAGTTTCGCAACCACACGCTGATTTTGAATTCGCCGCAGAACCTGTCTTCTGGCGTGTAAATCGCCCCGCTTGGCAAACGTGATCAGGCGTTCGGCCAGACCGCGCAACTCCTTGGCCTTGGCGTGGGTCGTACGTATCGAACCGTACGTGAACAGAGACGCGGCCATATTATTCATCATCGCTCTCTTGTGGCTTGCTGTACGTCCGAGCTTGCGTCCCCGCTTTCCGTGTCTCATAGCCCATCTTTCCCGTTAGAAGCTGTCTTAGAATTCATCCTCCAGCACCGCCACCTCATCACTCCTGGCGGCAATCCCGCTGTATTTCGCAATATCCATGCCGAACTGAAGTCCCAGACCTTCCAGGATGGCCGTCAGCTCGTTCAGCGATTTGCGGCCGAAATTCCGGAACTTCAGCATCTCTGTCTCGGTCTTTTGCACGAGGTCCTCGAGGGCCAGAATATTGGCAGCCTTCAGACAATTGGCCGAACGTACCGATAGTTCCAGTTCTTCTACCGGCATCTGAAGAAGTGAAGCCACACGCTGCGTGTCTTCGTCGATGACTTCCTCGTACTCCTCCTCCGGCTCTTCCTCGAAGTGGATGAAGAGTTCCAGATGGTCCTTCAGTATCTTCGCCGCATGAGACACGGCGTCGTCCGGACGGACCGTTCCGTTGGTCCAGACGGTCAGCGTCAGTTTATCGTAGTCCGTCTGTTGTCCCACCCGGGCATTGTCCACCTCGTAATGCACTTTCCGGATGGGAGAAAACGCGGAGTCGAGCATGATCGTATCCGTAGCGGGATCGGTGACTTTGTTCTCTTCGGCAAGAACGTACCCCCGTCCGTTGCCCACGGTGACCTCCAGTTCCAGGTGGCCGTCCTGATCGAGAGACGCGATGTGCTGATCGGGATTCATGACCTCGACGTCCGCGTCCACCTCAAGTTCCGCGGCCGTCAACGCGCCCGGCCCCGCCTTGTCGATTCGTAGCTGTTTGTCTTCCTCCGAATGCACTCGCAGGTTGACCTCTTTGAGATTCAGGACGATTTCAGTCATGTCTTCGACAACGCCCTGTACGACGGAGAACTCGTGCTGCACCCCTTTCACCCGAATGGCCTTCACGGCGGCGCCCTCTATGGATGAGAGCAATACCCTGCGCAATGCGTTGCCGATTGTGGTTCCGAATCCACGTTCCAGAGGTTGCACCGTAAACATTCCGTAAGAACTGGTGAGGCTGTCCTCATCAATCTGGACGGACCTGGGCATCTGGAAGTTTTTGGGCTTCATACAAGCATTCTCCTTGGATCAACCAAGAAACAACGCGGCATCCCCGATGTTCCAGGCATACGCGGCCGCTCCTCATGAAAGCCGATGCGATTACTTCGAGTACAATTCCACAATGAGTTGCTCTTCTACCGGCGTCGGAATCCCTTCTCTGTCGGGAACGTCGAGAACGGTTCCGGTGAGATTCACTTTGTCCAGAGACAGCCACGCCGCCTGTCGCCCCTCGCCGATCCGCTTGATGGACTCGTGGATCAACGCCAGTTGCCGGCTCTTTTCCCGTACCTGAATCGTATCGCCGGGCGTGACCTGAAAAGAAGGGACGTCCACGATACGCCCATTCACCATAATGTGGCGGTGCCGCACCAGTTGACGCGCCGCCTTGTGAGAAGGCGCGAACCCCAGCCTGTGTGTGACGTTGTCCAGGCGGCTCTCCAGCGTCTGAAGGAGAACCTCCCCGGTCACGCCCTTCCGGCGGGCGGCCTTGTGATAATAGCCGCGGAACTGGCTTTCGAGCACACCGTACTGGCGCTTGGCCTTTTGCTTCTCTCTGAGCTGCAGGGCATATTCCGAAGGCTTGCGGCCCTGCCGCTGCCCGTGCATGCCCGGTGCGTAGCTGCGCTTTTCGAACGAGCATTTGTCCAGGTAGCAGCGCTCGCCCTTCAGGAACAGCTTAACCCCTTCGCGGCGACACAATTTGCAGCTCGATTCCGTATACCTTGCCATGCAATGGACCTCCTCGGTCGGAAACCGTTACACCCGACGTCGCTTGGGCGGCCGGCAGCCGTTGTGAGGAATCGGAGTGACATCGCGAATCGCCGCGATTTCCAGTCCGGCGCCCTGCAACGCACGTACGGCGGCTTCCCGGCCGACGCCCGGACCCTTGACCCATACCTCAACGCGTCGCAGCCCCATGGACATGGCTTCTTTTGCCGCGGCTTCCGCAGCCAGCTGGGCGGCAAAGGGCGTACTCTTTCGGGAACCCTTAAAACCCACCTTTCCAGTTGTGGACCACGAAATCACGTGCCCGTCCCTGTCGGTCAGGGTGACGATGGTATTGTTGAACGTCGCCTTAATGTGGGCAACACCCTGTCCATCGACCCGCTTGCTCCTGCGTCGGCCTCTTCTTTGTTCCGGCGGCAACTGATCGCCTCCTTAGTGGTGATTAAACCTGCGCTTTCTTCTTCTTGGCAATCTGGCCCTTCTTCGGTCCCTTTCGCGTCCGGGCGTTCGTCCGGGTGCGCTGGCCGCGCACCGGAAGCCCCCGCCGCCAGCGAAGTCCGCGGTAGCAGCCGATGTCCATCAGACGCTTGATGTTCATGGCCACCTCGCTCCTCAGGTTGCCCTCCACACGGTATTCCCCCTCGATCACACTCCGGAGTTTCGTAACGTCTTCCTCGCTCAATGCGTCAACGCGCGTATCCGGGGAAATCTGTGTCTTTTCCAGAATCCGGTTTGAGGAACTTCTGCCAATACCGTAAATGTAGGTCAGCGCGATTTCCACCCGCTTGTCGCGCGGCACGTCTACCCCTGCGATCCGTGCCATGATCTCTCCTCCATTGTTTGATTTCCGAAGGTCCCGGTGTCCGGTCCCGGAAATCTGTTCCCATCCGTCCGCCGATTCATCACGTCCTGCGCATGCGCCGGTCCCTGAGCCCTGTCCTGAACGTGTCAATGGATCGAAGGGATACCGGCCGGGCGGCTCGGCGGTCGAATTCGGGTCGCCTGTTATCGGGTCTAGCCCTGTCTCTGTTTATGACTTGGATCGTGTTTGCATATCACCCGCACCACGCCCCTTCTCCGGATGATCTTGCAGTGATTGCATCGTTTTTTTACGGACGCGCGAACCCTCATTCTGAAATCCTTTCGATCACCTTCGGCCTCTGAGCCTGCCCTTCTTCATAAAGCCGTCGTAGTGGCGCATCAGGAGATGGGATTCCACCCTCTGTAACGTGTCGAGCGCCACACCCACGATAATCAGAAGCCCGGTCCCCCCGAAGAAGTCGATCAGGCCGGGATTCACATCGGCCCAACTGATCACGAAAAACGGGAAGACTGCTATCGCTGCCAGAAAGATGGATCCCGGAAGCGTAATCCGGGTCAGAATCCGATCGATAAAATCGGACGTGCGCTTGCCGGGACGGATGCCGGGTATGAACCCGCCCTGCCGCTTCATATTATCGGCCAGGTCTACAGGGTTGAAAACGATCGCCGTATAGAAATAGGCGAAAAAGATGATCATTGCGGAATAGAGTATCCAGTACGGAAGCGCATGAAGGGTGGTCGCTGGCGAAAACCGGGATGCCATGTCCTGCACCCACTCATTCATCGGGAAGAAATTGGCCAGCGTGGATGGCAAAAACATGATGGCCTGCGCAAATATGATCGGCATCACACCCGAGGTATTCACCTTCAGCGGAATGTGTGTGCTCTGGCCTCCGTAAACCCGCCGGCCCACAACACGTTTGGCATATTGTACCGGTATTTTCCTCGTTCCCTGTGTAATGAGAACCACCAGCGCGGTAACGGCGACAATGATGACGACGACGAACAGCTCGAGCAGGATGGGCTTGTTGTTGGCCACAAAGTCCTGATACTCCTGGATCACGGCCGCGGGCGCGCGGGCGATGATCCCTATGAAAATCAACATCGACATGCCGTTGCCGATACCCCGGTCGTCGATCTGTTCTCCCAGCCACATGACAAATACGGTACCGGCGGTAATCGTCAGTATCGTCAGCAGGCGAAAGCCCAGGCCAGGATCCGGCACCACCAGCATTCCCGTGATGGGCGACCTGAGGCTTTCCATAAACAGGCTGACGCCAAATGACTGAGCTGCCGCCAGCGCAACGGTCCCGTATCGGGTATATTGGGTGATCTTCTTCCGCCCCTCTTCGCCCTCCTTCTGGAGTTTCTGCAAAAAGGGAATGACGGCGCCCATCAGCTGAAGGATAATCGAGGCGCTGATATACGGCATGATGCCCAGCGCAAAGACGGTCGCGCGGCCGAATGCGCCGCCGGCGAACATGTCATAGAATCCCAGGACGCCCGTTGCGGCACTGCTGAAGTACTCGTCCAGGGCCCTGGGGTCGATGCCGGGAATGGTCACGTACGTGCCAATCCGGAAGACCACGAGAATCCCAAGCGTAAACAGGATGCGATTGCGTAACTCGGGGATTCGAAAGGCACTCTGGAAACTCTGGAGCACCGCCGCCTCCTCTACAAATTAACTACAAATTAACCCGCTCCGGAACCCGCGTCGATCAGGGTGACACTTCCTCCGGCCGACTCGATTTTCTCTGTGGCCGACCTGGATGCCGCATGCGCGTGAACCTGTAAGGGATCGGAGACCTCACCCCGCCCCAGTATTTTCACGGGCCGCCGGATGGACCGTATCAGACCCGACTGCTTCAATTGTTGGGGCGTCACCGAACCGGACAATCCCCGTTTGACAATATCGTCCAGATTAACGACCTGATAGACCACCTTCAACGGGTTGTTGAATCCGACCTTGGGAAGTCTGCGCTGCAACGGCATCTGCCCACCCTCAAACCACGGCCTCAACTTGGCGCCCGAACGGGACTTCTGGCCTTTGTGTCCCTTTCCGCTGGTTTTTCCGCAGCCGGATCCGACGCCGCATCCAAGTCGTTTCCGATTCGTGACCGCGCCCTTGGGGGGCTTGAACTTTCCTGGTTCCATCTTCCCGAGTCCTTACGCATGAAGGTAAGCGGGCCCGGTCCGGCCGTCGCGACCGTTAAGAGCCCTGATCCGAAATCAGCCGTCCGCCTGATTCACTTCGACGAGGTGCGCTACCGAATTGACCATTCCACGGATTTGAACGGTATCGTTGTGGATGACGCTGTGACGAATTCGTCGAATGCCAAGCGCCGCGAGCGTGCGCCGTTGTTTTTCATTGCGCGAGATCAGGCTGCGAACCTGGGTGATCTTCAGTTTCTTCCCATCGTTTGCCATTCCGCGTTACTCCCGAACGCCGGTCAGCTCTGCTTCGTCGACGTTCCGCAGCCGCGCGAACGCCCGCGCGTCGCGCAGGCTGGCCAGCCCCTGGAGCGTCGCCTTTACGGTATTGTGGGTATTCTGGGAACCCAGAGATTTGGTCAATACGTTCTGCAAACCTGCCAGTTCCAGAACCGCTCGAATCCCCCCCCCGGCGATCACCCCGGTTCCCGGCGCAGCAGGCCTCAACAATACCCTGGAGGCGCCAAAGACACCGATGATCTCGTGTGGCAATGTCCCGTTGATGACCGGTATGCGCACCAGTTCCTTCTTTGCGTTTTCGGTGGCTTTGCGGATGGCTTCGGCCACCTCTCCCGCCTTGCCCATTCCGGCGCCGACGTGGCCCTGCCGGTCGCCGACGACCACCATCACGTTGAAGGCAAAGCGACGTCCGCCCTTGCGCACGTGGGACACCCGCTTGAGGCTGTTGTTGATGACGATTTCAGTCAGATCCAATCCCGAAGGGTCTATGCGTTTCAAATGCGTACTCCTTTGATTCGGGCAACCAGGCTAAAACAACAATCCGCCTTCGCGGGCGCCGTCGGCCAACGCCTTGATCCGGCCGTGGTACAGTCGGCCGCCCCGATCGAATACAACGGTTTTGATGCCGGCCTCGATCGCTTTCATTGCCACCGCACGCCCCACCTTGCGCCCCTTCTCGCTCTTGTTGCCCGAGAGCGTATCGCGGATTTCACGGGAATTGCTCGAGAGCCCCAGAAGGGATCGACCCGTCGTGTCGTCGATCAGCTGCACTTCAATGTGGTTCAGGCTCCTGCTCACCGCCAACCGGGGCCGCCCGGGGGTGCCGCGGATCTTTTTTCGGATTCGCAATCGGCGACGACGTCTCAGATTGGCCTTCTGAATCTGTGGGTTTGCCATGACAATCCGCTCCGTGGGTTCTCAATACTACGTAACAGCGGCCTTGCCGGCCTTGCGACGCACATACTCGTTAAAGTATCTGATCCCTTTTCCCTTGTATGGCTCCGGGGGACGGACTTTTCGAATATCGGCAGCCATCTGTCCCACCCGTTCCTTATCTGCTCCCCGGACGACAATTGACGACTGGGCCGTTTCAATTTCGGCGGGAGCCGCCTCAATGCTCATTTCGACGCCGTCGAGCGGCTCTATAATCACGGGATGGCTGAAACCGACCTGCAAATCCAGATTCCTGCCCTTCATTTCAGCGCGATACCCCACTCCCACGACAACCAGCCGTTTTTCAAATCCGTTGCGCACGCCTTCAACCGCGTTGGCGAGCAACGACCGGGTCAGGCCCCATACCGCCTTTGACTCCCTGTCGTCGACGTCCTCAACCGTGACGCGCAGCGTCCCGTCTTCCTGGTGTAACTGCGTCAGCGGATGAATCCGCACCGTCAACGCTCCCTTGCTCCCTTTCACCTGCACGCCGTCCGGTCCAATCTGTACCTGAACCCCATCCGGAACGGGAATCGGTTGTTTTCCAACGCGTGACACCTTGAATCCTCCCGGTTACCAGAGGTGGCAGAGGACCTCGCCGCCGACCCCGGCCGTGCGAGCCTCGCTATCCGTGAGAATACCCCGGGACGTGGAAAGCACAGCCACGCCGAGACCGTTGAGTACCCTGGGGATTTCACCGGCTCCTACGTAACGACGCAGCCCCGGTCGGCTGATGCGTTGCAATCCCTGAATGGCGCTTTCGTCGTCCGAACTGTACCTGAGATACAGTCGGATGTAGCCCTGCCTGTTGTCTTCCACGGACGCGTAGTTATGGATAAAGCCCTTCATTTTCAAAATGCGCGCAATTTCAGTTTTTATCCGGGAACCCGGAATGTCTACCTTGCGGTGCCCTGCACGGGCCGCATTCCGAATACGGGTCAGCATATCCGCAACCGGATCGCTCATACTCATAGCGTCAACAGCCTCCTGTCTGTCCGGGTTGCTACCAGCTCGCCTTCGAGACGCCTGGGATCTCACCCAGCAACGCCAGTTCTCTAAAGCAGATCCTGCAGACTCCGAACTGCCTCATGTAGCCTCTCGGGCGTCCGCAACGATGGCAACGATTATAGCGGCGAACGGCAAACTTCGGTTTTTTGTTTGCCTTGACGATCAATGTCTTTTTTGCCACTGGTACGCTCGCTTTCTTGATATCAGGCCGCTTCGGCAGCCTGGAACGGCATGCCAAAGCGCTTGAGCAACTCAAATGCCTCTTCGTCCGTCCGGGCCGTGGTTACAATGGTCACGTCCAGCCCACGGATCTGGTCGATCTGGTCATAGTTGATCTCCGGAAAGATAATCTGCTCCCGGACACCCACAGTATAATTCCCGCGGCCGTCGAAGGCATTGGGAGACAACCCTCTGAAGTCGCGCGTGCGGGGTATGGCAAAGGTGAAGAAACGATCGAGGAATTCGTACATCCGATCGCGCCGGAGCGTAACGGCGCACCCGACGGGCATGCCCTCGCGCAGTTTGAAATTCGAGACCGACTTCTTGGCCCGACGAATGGAAGGTCGCTGTCCCGATATGGTTGACAGGTCGGCGATGGCGCTGTCGATCGCCTTCGGGTTCTGGACGGCCTCTCCCAGACCCATGTTCATGACAACCTTCTCGAGCCTTGGCGCCTGCATCCTGTTCTTGTAGGCGAAATGCGAAACCATCGCCGGGACGATCTCATTGTTGTACATTTCTCGGAGCCGCGCAGCCATTCAACCCTCGCTTATGAACTCGCTTCGGAAATCTGTTCGCCACTCTTGATCGCGAGCCGTATCCGTTCACCGTTCTCCAGTCTCTTCCGGCGTATCCGGGTGGGCTCGTCGGATTGAGGATCGATTAACATCAGCCTGGAAATATGCACGGGCGCCTCTTTTTCGATAATGCCGCCCTGCTGGTTCTTGGGGCCGGGTCGGGTATGCCGCTTTATGAAGTTGATGCCCTCCACCAGCGCCCGCCCCTTCCTGGGAAATACCTTCAGGACGCGCCCTCTCCTCCCTGCATCCACCCCGCCGATGACCTCGACCTGATCTCCCTTGCGCACATGAACTTTCACCGCTCGACTCCCCTCGCTGTGGAAACGTCAGACCACTTCGGCCGCCAGAGACACAATTCGCATGAATCGCCTGTCGCGCAGTTCCCGTGCAACCGGCCCGAAGATGCGCGTTGCCCGCGGTTCGCCCTCCGCATTGATCAAAACCGCGGCATTGTCGTCGAACCGGATATAAGAACCATCCGAGCGCCGCGCCTCCTTTCTGGTCCGAACGATAACCGCCCGCGCGACTTCTCCCTTCTTCACGGCACTGTTGGGCTGGGCGTCCTTCACGGCGACCACGATCGTATCGCCGAGACCGGCGTATTTTCTCCGCGACCCGCCCAGCACCCGGAAGCACATCACCTTGCGGGCGCCGCTGTTGTCGGCGCAGTTCAATACCGTCTGCTCCGTAACCATCCCCCAATACTCCTATTGAACCTTTTCCAGAATCTCGGCCAGACGCCATCGTTTGGTCTTGCTGATCGGGCGGGTCTCGCAAATCAATACGGTGTCGCCTGTATTTGCCGAGTTGTTTTCATCGTGCGCGGCAAATTTCGAACGGCGCCGCACCACCTTGCCGTAAAGCGGATGGGGGGTGCGCCAGGTGACTTCCACGACGATTGTCTTGTTGGCCTGATTGCTCAGCACCCGGCCCACAAGGGTCTTGCGACGACCGCGCGCGGCGGTTTGTGCCATGGTTTAATTTCCTTCCGATCCCCGGGAGTCGCCGCCGGTTGCGGCGTTCGAATCCTCTGCGCGCTCCCGCTGTACCGTTCTGATCCGGGCGATATCCCGTCGGACGGACTTGACCTGAAGCGGATTGTCGAGCTGCTGCGTGACAAGCTGAATTCTCAAATTGGACAACTCCTCGAGCCTGTCGACCAACAGCTCGTCAACCTCGCCCGATGTCATCTGACGAATTTCGCTGGCTTTCATTCTTCACTTTCTCCGCGTTCGATAAACCGGGTCTTGATGGGCATCTTGTGGCCCGCCTTTCGCATGGCCTCCCGCGCGCTCTCCCGCTCGACACCGTCGATTTCGAACATTATCCGGCCCGGTTTGACGACGGCGACCCAGTATTCCGGATTCCCTTTACCCTTGCCCATCCGGGTCTCGGCGGGTTTAATGGTAACCGGTTTGTCGGGAAACAGACGGATCCACACCTTGCCTCCACGTCCGAGCGCGCGCGTGATGGCCACCCGCGCCGCTTCGATCTGCCGGCTGGTTATCCAGGCCGGCTCGAGCGCCTGAAGCGCAAACTCCCCGAAAGCAATCCTGCTGCCCCGGTACGCCATGCCGCGCATACGGCCGCGCTGTTGTTTTCGCCACTTGACCCTCTTAGGCATTAACATCGAGTCATATCCTTACGAAACCCGGTCCGGCCTACTGACCCGGCCCTCCCGGAGCGCGACGATCCACGACCTCTCCGTGGCACACCCACACCTTGACCCCCACCGTGCCTGAAGTTGTAAAGGCGGTGGAGGTGGCATAGTCGATATCAGCCCTGAGCGTATGCAGCGGCACTCGGCCGGCGGGTTCCGACTTTTCGATCCGCGCCATTTCGGCGCCGCCCAGACGACCGCCGCATACAATCTTAATGCCGTCGGCGCCCATTCTCATCGCCGAAGCAATGGCCTTTTTCATTGCCCGACGGAACGAAACTCTCTGCTCCAGCTGGCGCGCGATGTTGTCTGCGACCAGTTGCGCATTCAGTTCCGGACGCTTGATTTCCTGGATATTAATATAAATCTCTTTGCCGGTAATATGTTTCAATTCGTCCCTGAGCTTGTCCACTTCCTGCCCTTTACGGCCGATCACGATACCCGGACGAGCGGTATGCACCGAAATGGTCACCCGTTTCGGCGCCCGTTCGATCTCGATTTGAGACACGCTCGCACGTTGGAGTCGGCTTTGGATGTAACGTCGCAGCATCAGGTCTTCCTTCAGCAACTCGGCAAAATCGTTACCGGCAAACCAGCGGGAACGCCAGTCTTTTACAATGCCCAGTCGGAATCCGGTTGGATGTGTTTTCTGGCCCACGAGCGATCCTCCCGACGACTAATCGTCGTCCGATACGACGAGCGTGATATGGCTGCAGCGCTTTCGAATAAATCCCGCGGCGCCACGCGGCATGGGGCGAATACGACGCATGGCGATGGCGCCGTTCACGAACGCTTCCTGAACGTAAAGGTCTTCTTCCCGAACCGTGGACGACTCGGTGTTGGCGGCGTTGGCTACCGCCGACCGCAACGTGCGTTCTACGATCCGCGCCGCCTTCTTGGGCGTAAACTGAAGGATATGAAACGCTTCTTCAACCCCTTTTCCACGCACAAGATCCACCACCTGACGCGCTTTTCGGGGCGAGATCCTGACGTATCTGGTGACTGCCCTGGCCGTCATCAAATCCCTTCCTTGCCCTGACGGCCCGTTGGAATCGCCCATCCGGGCTGCAGGGGCGCGAATTCGTACATCGACAAGCGGGCGTCGGCCTGAACCGGTTGCCGGAACTACTTCAGTCCGGTCGATCGCTCGGTCAGGCTTCCCGAATGTCCGCGGAACGTCCTTGTAGGGGCGAATTCACCCAGCTTGTGGCCCACCATATTTTCCGTAATGTACACCGGGATGAACTTGTTCCCGTTGTGAACCGCGAGCGTATGACCCACAAATTCGGGAGAAATGGTCGAACGGCGGGCCCACGTCTGAATCACGCGCTTGTTGCCCGTCTTGTTCATCCCCTCGATCTTCGTCAGAAGACCCGCGTCGACGTAGGGACCTTTCTTGAGCGACCGTGCCATTCAATCCTCGCCTGGGGCTATTTATCTCTTGTTCTGCCTTCTAACGATAAGCTTGCTGGACTGTTTCTTTCGTTTTCTCGTTTTGTATCCCTTCGTAGGCACCCCCCAGGGCGTTACCGGATGCCCGCCGCCGGACGCCCGTCCCTCCCCGCCGCCATGCGGGTGATCGATAGGATTCATCGCCACTCCCCTCACCGACGGCCGTCTCCCCAGCCACCTGTTTCGACCCGCCTTTCCCAGAACGACGTTTTCATGCTCCTGATTCCCCACCTGACCCACCGTGGCATAGCAGGCAACCGGAACGTACCGCACCTCGCCCGAAGGCAGGCGGAGCTGCGCGAACTTGCCTTCCTTGGCCATGATCTGGATTTCAGATCCTGCCGACCGGCCCAACTGCCCTCCCTTGCCGGGCTGCAATTCGACGTTGTGAACATGCGTTCCCTGCGGGATGTTCTCCAGAGGCAGCGCATTGCCGGGCCGCACGTCGGCGTCGGGCCCGGATACGACCCGGACGCCAACGTTCAGTCCCGCGGGCGCCAGAATATACCGCTTCTCGCCGTCGGCATAGTGGAGAAGTGCAATTCGCGCGGAGCGATTCGGATCGTATTCGATTGAATTCACCGTTGCCGGAACACCCAGTTTGTTGCGTTTGAAATCGATGACACGGTAGTGCCGGCGATGTCCTCCGCCGCGACGACGGCTCGTGATGCGGCCCATGTTGTTGCGGCCGCCGCTCTTCCTGTTCGCCTCGACCAGGGACTTTTCGGGGTCGGAACGGGTGATTTCCTCAAACGAGGAGACGGTTTTGAACCGCAGAGAGGGCGTAAACGGTCGGAACGTTTTTACAGGCATCGATCAGGATTCTCCGAAAAAGTCAATGGCGTCGCCAGCCGCAAGCGTAATGATCGCCTTTTTCCAGCTGGCGCGACGGCCCTGAAACCGCCCCATTCTCTTCAGCTTTCCAGATACGGCCGACGTATTGACGTTCAGCACCCGTACATTGAACATCGCTTCGGCTGCCCTTTTGATTTCCAGCTTGTTGGCATCGACCCGAACTTCAAATACGAACTTGTTGTGATCCTCCTGCAGTTCGGAAGCCCGTTCGGTGATCAGCGGCCTGCGGATGATCTCTCTGACGTCTTTTTTCATGCCGACCCCCAGATGGCCCGCAGCCTTCCCAGGGCTTCCTGGGTGAAGACGACCGCGTCGGCGTTAACGACGTCGTACGTCGATACCTGTGCGACCGGCGCCACCCGGACGTTGGACAAATTCCGGCATGACTTCACGACATTCGGCGCCGCTTCCGGAGTGAGCAGCAGAACCTTTCGATCGTCGACTTCGATAGCCTGCGTCATCCCTGCCATCCGCTTCGTACGGGGCGCATCGAACGCAAAGTCTTCCACCACCTTGATCGCCCCGATCGGCGCCTTCAGTGAAAACGCCGACTTCAGGGCCAGACGCCGCACCTTCCTGGGCACACGCTCGCTCAACTCCCGCGGCCTGGGGCCGTGAGCGACCCCGCCACCGACGCGAATCGGGGACGACGCGGCGCCGGCTCTCGCTCGTCCGGTGCCCTTCTGCCGATACATCTTGCGCTTGCTGCGCCGGACTTCCGCACGGGTCTTGGCGTGTGCGTTGCCCTGGCGCTGATTGGTCATATACATCTTGACCGTTTGATATATGGCATTGTGGGACGGATCGATTCCGAAGATCGTCTCCGGGAGGTCGACGGATCCCACGACCTCGCCCTCGAGGTTCGTTACCTCAACTGACGCCATAACACGATAGGTTCCCGTTAATTGCGCTGCTTCTGCACCTTTACGATCCCGCCATTGGGCCCGGGCACCGCGCCCTTGAGCAGCAACAGGTTGCGCGTTTTGTCCACCCGCACGACCTTCAGCCCTTTCACGGTCTCCCGGCGATGGCCCATATGGCCTGCCATCCGCATCCCCTTGAACACCCGCGAGGGATCTGAACTCTGTCCGATGGATCCGGGCGCCCGATGCCGGTCGGACTGCCCGTGTGTTTTCGGACCGCCCTTGAAATGGTGCCTCTTGACCCCGCCCTGAAAGCCCTTGCCTTTGGTACGTCCGGTAACCGAGACGGTTTCTCCGGGCTCGAATATGCCGGAATCGAGGATCTGGCCGACCTCGAATTCCGACGTGTCGGCTACCCGGAACTCCTTCAGGACGCGGTGTGGGCCCGCTCCGGACTCCCTGAGAATGCCCAGGTGCGGCCGGGTAAGCCGCCGCTCTGAGGTCGCGCCGAAGCCGAGCTTCAGTGCGCGGTATCCATCCGACCCGTCCTGCTTGACCTGTACAACCGGACATGGCCCCGCCTCAACCACGGTTATGGGGACCAGGTTGTCGTCCTGGTCGTAGGCCTGGGTCATCCCGATTTTCGTTCCGATCAGTCCCAACACGTCACTAGGCCTTGATTTCAATGTCGATCCCCGCCGGCAGATCCAGTTTCATCAATGCATCGACCGTCTGAGGCGTCGAGTTGTGAATGTCGATTAAGCGCTTGTGTACCCGGGTCTCGAACTGCTCCCGTGATTTCTTGTCGATATTCGGGCCTCGAAGGACCGTGTACAATGAACGCTTGGTGGGCAATGGAATGGGACCGGAAATCAGGGCCCCGGTCCGTTTGGCCGTTCGCACGATCTCGTCGACGGACCGATCAAGGGCGAAATGATCATAAGCCTTCAACCGAATTCGAATTTTCTGTGCTGGCACCTGCCCCTCCGTCGGCCCTAGTGTTCTGTCCCGGAAATAAGTTGCCTAAATTCGGCCGTCGAGTCGCCCGTCTCGCAAGGCGCCAGAGCGCGGGCGACCTGGCCAGGTCGGCGAGCGAAGGCAACGCCGAGAGACGGGATGAATCGGCCTGCCTGCGGCGCAGTACGCTGCGCAGGCAGGCGGAAGAATGGTGAGGTATTTTTGGGACAGGACACTAATCCAGGATTTCTGTGACCACGCCAGACCCGATTGTCCGGCCACCTTCACGTATCGCGAATCGAAGTTGTGGTTCGATGGCGATGGGCTGAGGCGTCAGATCGACGTCCATCGTAACGTTGTCGCCCGGCATCACCATCTCGACGCCTTCGGGCAGCTGGACCGCACCCGTAACGTCGGTGGTCCTGAAATAAAACTGCGGCCGGTAACCCGTAAAGAATGGTTTGCTCCGACCGCCCTCCTTTTCCGTAAGCACGTAGACTTCGCCTTTGAACCGGGTATGCGGCGTAACCGAGCCCGGCTTCGCAACGACCATGCCGCGCTCGAGGTCTTCCTTGTCGACACCCCGCAGCAGCAGACCGACGTTGTCTCCCGTCTCTCCGACGTCCAGATACTTGCGGAACATCTCGATTCCCGTCACGACGGTACTGCGCGTCTCTCTGATACCGACGACCTCCACGTCTTCGTTCAGATGGACGATGCCCCGTTCGATTCTCCCCGTGCCAACCGTACCGCGGCCGGTTATGCTGAAGACGTCTTCGACAGGCATCAGGAAATCCCGGTCGGCGTCGCGTTCGGGAATGGGAATGGCTGTGTCGACCGCCTCGAGCAGTTCCCAGATGGACCCGCATTCCTCGGCGTCCGGACTGTCGGCTTCGAGCGCCTGCAGCGCGGACCCGAAAATCACGGGAACGTCGTCGCCCGGAAAATTGTAATCGCTGAGCATATCGCGCACCTCGAGTTCCACCAGTTCCAGCAACTCCGGATCGTCCACCATATCGACCTTGTTCAGGTAGACGACGATAGACGGCACGTTCACCTGCCGCGAGAGCAGAATGTGTTCGCGCGTCTGAATCATCGGACCGTCGGCGGCGCTCACCACCAGGATGGCGCCGTCCATCTGCGCGGCGCCGGTGATCATGTTCTTGACGTAGTCGGCGTGTCCCGGACAGTCGACGTGGGCGTAGTGGCGGTTTTCGCTGGAATACTCCACGTGCGCGGTATTGATGGTGATCCCGCGCTCTTTTTCTTCGGGCGCTTTATCGATATTCTCGAACGGCAAATAGTCAGCCAATCCCTTCGCGGCCAGCGTTTTTGTAATGGCCGCCGTCAACGTCGTCTTGCCATGGTCAACGTGCCCGATGGTTCCGATATTGACATGGGGTTTGCTCCTGTCGAATTTCTCCTTTGCCATATGACCTTCCTCCTGTGCAAAAAACGTCCCGAAAAACTATTTGTTGGGCTCTTGTGGTTGCCCGCCGTGAACGTGGAACGGGCGTCCCGATGGCTAGTTGTCGGTAAGTTCCTGTGCAAGCGCCTTGGGAATTTCCTGGAACCTTGAGAATTCCATTGAATAGATCGCGCGCCCCTGGGTCAGGGAGCGCAGGCGCGTGGCGTAGCCGAACATCTCGGTCAGGGGTACCATTGCCGTGATCACCTGAGCATCCGGACGGTTCACGATGCCCACGATGTGTCCGCGCCGGGCATTCAGGTCGCCCATTACGTCACCCATATACTCTTCGGGTACGACGACCTCAACGTCCATCAGGGGTTCCATCAGGTACGGATCCGCTTTTCGGGCGCCGTCCTTGAACGCAATGGATGCGGCCACCTTAAACGCCACTTCCGAAGAATCGACGTCGTGGGACGATCCGTCGTATAGCACGACCTTTACGTCTTCCACCGGATATCCGGCCAGAACGCCGGACTGCATGGCCTCCCGAACACCCTGCCTGACAGCAGGGATATATTCGGTCGGAACGGACCCTCCAACGACCTTGTTCTCGAATACGAGGCCGCTTCCCGGCTCGCCCGGACCCATCTCCAGCCAGACGTGGCCCCATTGCCCCCTGCCGCCCGTCTGCCGTACGAACCGCCCCTCGACTCTTACCGTCTCGCGAATCGCCTCTTTGAAGGTCACCTGCGGCTTGCCCACGTTGGCCGCAACGCGGAATTCCCGCATCAAGCGGTCAACGATGATCTCCAGGTGCAGTTCTCCCATACCCGAAATGATCGTCTGCCCGGTGTCTTCGTCTGTGGACACGTGAAACGTGGGGTCCTCTTCGGACAGCTTTCCCAGCGACGTCCCCAGCTGATCCTGGTCGGCCTTCGTCCTGGGCTCGATGGCCACGGACACGACCGGTTTCGCGAAGTCCATCGCCTCCAGAACCACCGGATGATCGATATCGCAGAGCGTCTCCCCCGTGGCCGTCGCTTTCAATCCCACGGCGGCTGCGATATCTCCGGTAACGACCTCATCGATTTCCTCGCGCTTGTTGGCGTGCATCTGGAGTACCCGGCCGATTCGTTCCCGTTTCCCTTTGTTGGAATTCCTTACGTACGAACCGGTTTTGAGACAACCCGAATAAACCCTGAAATAGGTCAGATGCCCCACGTACGGATCGGTCTTCACTTTGAACGCGAGTGCTGAAAACGGTTCGTCATGGGAAGGCGCCCGGGTTACCTCCGCACCCGAATCCGGATCGAACCCGTCTACCGCCGGGACGTCCAGCGGCGAAGGGAGATAGTCCAGAACGCCGTCAAGCAGGCGCTGGACGCCCTTGTTCTTGAAAGCCGACCCGCAGAATACGGGCACGGCGTGAACATTGATGGCTGCCAGACGAAGCGCCTGCCTGATTTCTTCTTCGGCGATTTGCTCGCCTTCAAGGAATTTCTCCATCAGCGTATCGTCGAAATCGGAGACCGCCTCCAGCATCTGCTCGCGATAGGTCTGCGCACGGTCCATCAGGTCGTGCGGAATTTCGCTTTCGGTAAAGACCGTGCCCAGCGTGTCTTCCTGATAGGAGACCATTTTCATCTTCACCAGATCGATCAATCCGGTGAATAACTCGCCCGCGCCCACGGGAATCTGCACCGGCACGAAATTCGAAGCCAGCCGTTCCCTCATCATTTCAAGTACGCGGAAGAAGTCGGCGCCCGTCCTGTCCATCTTGTTGACGAATGCAATCCGGGGCACCCTGTACTTATCGGCCTGTCGCCAGACGGTTTCCGACTGCGGTTCCACGCCGCCGACGGCGCAAAAGATCCCGATAACCCCGTCCAGAACCCTGAGTGACCGCTCTACCTCGGCCGTAAAGTCCACGTGTCCGGGCGTATCGATGATGTTGATCCGGTGTCCGTCCCAGAAACAGGTGGTGGCGGCCGACGTGATGGTGATTCCCCGCTCCCGTTCCTGGTCCATCCAGTCCATTGTAGCGGCGCCGTCGTGCACCTCACCCATACGATGCAGCCGACCGGTATAGTACAGAATACGCTCGCTCGTGGTGGTCTTACCCGCATCGATATGCGCCATGATGCCGATGTTGCGAATCCGTTCCAGTTGTTCTCTGCGTGACATTTCGTCTACCAACGATAGTGTGCGAACGCCCTGTTTGCCTCGGCCATGCGGTGGGTTTCTTCTCTTCGCTGCATCGCCCGCCCGCGACCGCTCGCCGCGTCCATCAATTCACCCGCGAGGCGCTGTGACATGGTTTTCTCGCCGCGCCCGCGCGCGAACGTAATCAGCCAGCCGATCGATAGAGAAAGCCGCTCATCCGACCGTACTTCGACCGGCACCTGGTAGGTCGTGCCGCCCACGCGCCGGGATTTCACCTGAATGATCGGCTTGGCGTTTTCTACCGCCTGCTCGAAAACTTCCAGGCCCGTCTTGTCCGACCGTTCGGCGACCAGGTCCAGCGCGCGATACAATATCTTCTCGCCGATGCTTTTCTTGCCCTTTCGAAACAGGCTGTTTACGAACTGCGTCACCAGAACGCTGCCGTACTTGGGATCGGGTGAAAGCGCTCTCTTCTCGGCCCGCCTTTTTCTCATAACGCCCTCAAAACAAGGGGGACACACCGTTTGCTGCCAACTCCAGCGTTATCCCCCGAAACAAACCCTTACTTGAAACCCGCAAGCCCTATTGAGGCGTCTTGGCGCCGTATTTGGACCGACCCTGTTTCCGGTCGGAGACACCGGTCGTGTCCAGTACGCCACGGATAATATGGTAACGAACCGACGGCAGATCCCGCACCCGGCCTCCCCGGATGAGCACAACCGAGTGTTCCTGAAGGTTATGGCCTTCGCCAGGGATATAAGCTGTGACCTCCATCCCATTCGTCAGGCGGACGCGGGCAACCTTACGCAGAGCTGAGTTCGGCTTCTTGGGGGTTGTGGTGTACACCCTCGTACAGACGCCGCGCTTCTGCGGACACGCCCGCAATGCCGGGGCGGACGACCGCTTCGCCTTCAACTTGCGCCCTTTGCGCACCAGCTGGTTGATGGTGGGCAAAACAACCTCCTGTATGGTTCACATCCGGGCCAACATGGTCGACGTTGCCGCTCACGGCTAAATTCGGCCACAGACTTGCATTATACCAATTTAAGGCTTACTTGTCAAGCATTTATCGGCGGAAGACCGACGTTTTCGAGACCCTCGTCGGGGACCTCCTCGGCATCCCTCTCCAGAGACACCGCCTGGACCTCGCGATACCGTTCCGAACCGGTCCCAGCCGGAATCAGGTGCCCTATGATCACGTTTTCCTTCAATCCGAGCAGGCCGTCCATCTTGCCCTGAACGGAAGCCTCCGTCAAGACGCGCGTGGTCTCCTGGAACGACGCGGCTGAAATAAAGCTGTCGGTCATCAGCGAGGCCCTAGTAATGCCCAGCAACACCGGGTGGAACGTGGCCGGATCGCCGCCTTCGGCAATCACCTTGTCGTTTTCGTCGCGGAAGCGGAAGCGGTCTACCGTTTCTCCTTCCAGGAAATTGGTATCGCCCGGATCCGTAACCTGGACCTTTTGCAGCATCTGGCGAACGATGCACTCGATATGCTTGTCGTTGATCCGGACGCCCTGCATGCGATACACGGCCTGGATCTCGTTCACCAGATATTCCTGCACCGCCTGAATACCCTGAATCTGCAATATGTCGTGCGGATTCACCGACCCTTCGGAAAGCTGTTCGCCGGCCTGCACCCGGTCGTTTTCCTGAACCCGGAGGTGTTTTCCATAGGGAATCGTATATTTCCGCTCTTCTCCGTCGTCAGACGTGACGATCACCGTCCTGGAACCCCGAACGAGTCCGCCGAAACTGACTGTACCGTCGATTTCCGTGACCACGGCGGGATCCTTGGGGCGCCGCGCCTCGAAGAGTTCCGCGACGCGGGGCAGCCCGCCGGTGATGTCCCGCGTCTTGCTGCGTTCACGGGGGATCTTCGCCAGGGTATCGCCGGCGCCGATCCGGTCCTCGTCGCGCACCACGAGACGAGCGCCTACGGGAATAATGTAGTGGCCGACTTCATCGCCCGCGGCGTCGACAATGCGAATTCGCGGAGAGAGCGTACGGTCGCGGTGCTCGGTAACCACCTGTGCCGCCAGACCCGTGGTCTCATCGGCCTCTTCGCGGTAAGTTACCCCTTCGACAAGGTCGACGAATTCGACGATGCCCGGCCGGTTGGAGACGATAATATTGTTGTAGGGATCCCATTCGTACAGAACCTGGCTCTCGTCCACCGTCTGCTCGTGCTCGACTTTCAACACGGCGCCGTAGGGCACGTAATAGTGACCGCCCCGGGGACGTCCCTGATCGTCCTGTACATCGAACTCGCCGTTTCTGCCGACCGCAATGCGCTGCCCGTCGCTGCGGGTAACGCAGTCGATGTTGATGAACCGCACCATGCCGGCCCGCTTGGCGACGATTTCGGCCTGCTCCGCGATTCGGCTGGATGTGCCGCCGATATGGAAGGTACGGAGCGTGAGCTGGGTGCCGGGCTCACCGACGCTCTGTGCGGCAATCACTCCGACTGCCTCGCCGATGTCGACGAGCCTTCCAGTGGCGAGATTACGACCATAGCACTTGGCGCAGATGCCCCGCCGGGCTTCGCACGTCAGTACCGAACGCACGTTCACTCGTTCCACGCCCGCATCGGCGATTCTGGCGGCGGTCGCCTCGTCGAGCAGCATACCGCTTTCCACGATGATCTCGCCTCCAATTGGATCGTAAACATCCTCCAACAGGGTTCGGCCGACGATGCGATCCGCCAGGGGCTCGACCACCTCCTCGCCCTCTTTGAGCGCTTCGAGTTCAATGCCCATGATCGTGCCGCAGTCGCCTTCGTTGATCACGCCGTCCTGCGCCACGTCCACCATACGGCGGGTAAGGTACCCTGCCTCAGCGGTTTTCAGCGCCGTATCGGCCAGCCCCTTTCTCGCCCCGTGCGTGGATATGAAGTACTCCAGTACCGAAAGGCCCTCTTTAAAGGAGGCAACGATGGGCGTTTCGATGATTTCCCCGATCGCTCCGGTGAGCTTCTTCTGGGGTTTGTTCATCAGCCCGCGCATACCGCCCAGCTGTTTCACCTGATCATCGCTGCCGCGAGCGCCGGAGTCTTTCATGATGTAGATGGAGTTGAAACCCGCCTCGGAATGCTCAAGCGCCTCGTTCATCATTTCGGCGATATTGTTCGTGGTGTGCTGCCAGACGTCGATGACCTTGTTGTATCGCTCGCCCTCGGTGATGACGCCGTGGACGTACTGCTGCAGGATTCGATCGACCTCGCCTTTGGCTCTGTCGATGAGTTCCTGTTTCCTGGGCGGAACCACGACGTCGTCCATCGAGACAGTCACGCCGGACTGGGTGGCGTAGTCGTAACCCAGGCGCTTCAGGCCGTCGGCGAATTCCACGGTTGCCCGATTGCCGAATCGCCGATGGACGTCGGTGGTTACTTTCTGTATCACCGGCTTGTCAACCATCTGATTGATAAAGGGCATCCCGTCGGGCAGGATCTCGTTGAAAATCACCTGGCCTACGGTGGTCGTCAGCAGTTCGCCGTCGACCCGGACACGAATGGCTTCGTGAAGGTCGATCTTGCCGTAATCGTGCGCAATTAGCGCTTCATTGGGGCTTCCGAACGCCTTGAGTTGCTTCCCGTCGGGCTGCTGGACGATTTTGGTCAGATAATAACAGCCCATGGCGATGTCCTGCGGGTTGTGCACGATCACCGCCGATCCGTCCGCCGGCTTGAGCATATTGTTCGCGGACATGATCAGGATTCGGGCTTCGATCTGCGCCTCGAATGACAGGGGCACGTGGACGGCCATCTGGTCGCCGTCGAAGTCAGCATTGAACGCCGCGCACACCAGAGGATGAATTCGAATCGCCTTTCCTTCCACAAGCACGGGCTGGAACGCCTGGATGCCCAGCCGATGCAGCGTGGGCGCACGGTTCAGCAGGACGTAGTGATCCTGAATGATGTCTTCGAGAATGTCCCATACCTCGACCCGTTCGCGCTCGACCAGCTTTTTCGCGCTCTTCACGGTCTGGACCAATCCACGCTCTTCCAGTTTTTTGATGATAAACGGCTTGAACAATTCAAGCGCCATGTGCTTCGGAAGCCCGCATTGATGCAGCCTGAGATTGGGGTCGACGACGATGACCGACCGGCCGGAATAGTCAACCCGCTTGCCGAGCAGATTCTGGCGGAAGCGGCCCTGTTTTCCCTTGAGCAGATCGGAGAGCGACTTCAGGGAACGGTTGCCGTCGCCGCGCACTGCGCGAGACCTGCGACCATTGTCGAAGAGCGCGTCGACAGCCTCCTGAAGCATGCGTTTCTCGTTGCGGAGGATTACTTCCGGCGCTTTGATTTCGATCAGTTTCTTCAACCTGTTGTTTCGGTTGATGACCCTGCGGTAAAGATCGTTCAGATCGGACGTGGCAAACCGCCCGCCCTCCAGAGGGACCAGCGGTCGAAGGTCCGGTGGAATCACGGGAATGACGTCCAGAATCATCCAGGACGGGTGATTGTCGGACTGCCGAAACGCCTCGACGACCTTGAGCCGTTTCAACGCCTCCTGTTTACGCTGAACGGAGGTTTCCATGCGCGCCTGTGTGCGCAACTCGGCGGAAAGTTCCTCAACGTCAATTTCGCTGAGCAGTTTTCTGAGCGCGACCGCGCCCATGTCTGCGGTAAAGTTGTATCCCTTCGCTTCAAGTTCAAATGCCTCGTCTTCGGAGAGAAGGTCCTTATACTTCAGATCGGGCGCGTCGCCCGGATCCAATACAACGTAAGACTCGTAATAGATGATCCGTTCAAGATTGCGAATGGTGATGTCCAGCAGATAGCCCATGCGGGAAGGCAGCGACTTGAAGAACCAGATGTGCGAAACCGGCACCGCCAGTTCGATATGGCCCAGACGCTCGCGTCGCACCTTGGACTGGGTGACTTCGACGCCGCACCGGTCGCAAACCACGCCCCGGTAGCGAATCCTCTTGTATTTGCCGCAGCTGCATTCCCAATCTTTGACCGGACCGAAGATGCGTTCGCAGAAGAGACCGTCGCGTTCCGGCTTGAACGAGCGGTAATTGATGGTTTCCGGCTTGGTCACCTCACCGCGGGACCAGCCCTGAATCGTTTCCGGAGAAGCCAGCTGAATACGGATCGAATTGAACTCTGTGGGCCGCTTGGAAGTGTTGATGTCCGCCACGGGCCTTACCCCCTTTTTGCGATCGAAATTCTAACCTCGATTCGTCATTTTTCGGGAACGTTAATTCGAATATACGCGATTGAATAAAGGCAATTTGACGTCGGATTTCCACGAACCTTCAGGTCACTGGACGTGAACGGAGAAAACGTCGCCCAGGACGACCTTTACGCCCGGTTTCGCGCCGCTACCCCTTGTGCCGATTGTGCTTTTTGTGGCTGATTTAACGGTTGTCTCTTTTCGAATTGAGGCCAAAAGTGACAACCCGGCCAGTGAACGTCACCCACCCTGACCGTTCTCCAGGACCACGTCCAGACACAGGCTCTGCAACTCCTTCACCAGCACGTTGAAGGATTCCGGAACCCCCGGCTCAGGCGGATTTTCGCCCTTTACGATCGCTTCGTAGATCTTTGAACGTCCCGCAACGTCATCGGACTTGACGGTCAGCATCTCCTGCAGCATGTACGCGGCGCCGTAGGCCTCGAGTGCCCAGACCTCCATTTCACCGAACCGCTGGCCGCCGAATTGCGCCTTTCCGCCAAGGGGCTGTTGCGTCACCAGCGAATAGGGTCCGATGGATCGGGCATGGATTTTGTCGCTGACCAGGTGTGACAGTTTCAACATATAGATCAAACCGACCATGACCTCTTTGTCGAAGGGCTTTCCCGTCTTGCCGTCGTACAATACGGTTTTTCCGGTTTCCGGCAACCGTGCCCTGCCCAGCGCCGACTTGATGTCCTCGAGCGTAGCGCCGTCGAAGACGGGCGTGGCGACGTGAAGGTCCAGCGCCTGGGCGGCCCATCCGAGATGGGTCTCGAGAATCTGCCCCAGATTCATCCGTGACGGGACGCCCAGCGGATTGAGGATAATGTCGATCGGGGTGCCGTCGGGAAGATAAGGCATATCCTCTTCCGGTACGATGATCGAAACGACACCCTTGTTGCCATGGCGTCCCGCCATCTTGTCCCCGACCATCAGTTTGCGCTTTCGGGCGATGTACACCTTGACGAGCTGGACGATTCCCGGCGGAAGCTCATCGCCCCGTGCGATTTTTTCCAGCTCCCGTTCCAGTTCGTCATCCGCCGCACGGATCAGATTCTCGGCCAGCTCGATAATGCGGTCGACCTTCCGGTCGACTTCGGCATCGTCGACCCATGCGTCGTCCGGCCGAACGACGTCCAGGTCGAGCTTCCGGGCCAGCTTCTCATCGAATACCCTTCCGGAACGGGCCGCGACGGAGCCGTCTTCGGTATGCCGCAGCAGCTTCAGCTTTCTTCCCCGCAACTGCTCCGCCACCTGTTCGTCCCGGCTGGACTTGATCGCTTTGACTTTCTCCTGGATCCGTGTCTTGACAGTGGCTGTCTTCTCTTTATCCGCCTTTCGGGTCTTTTCTCTGTCTTTACGCGAAAAAACCTTCCGGTCCATGACAACCCCGTCCATTCCGGACGGCGCCTTTAAGGACGCATCTCTGACGTCTCCTGCTTTCTCTCCGAAAATCGCGCGCAGGAGGCGTTCCTCGGGAGACAGTTCGGTTTCTCCCTTGGGAGTGACTTTACCCACGAGAATATCGCCGGACGTCACCTCGGCGCCGGACCGGACGATGCCCTGTTCATCCAGGTTGCGCACCGCCTGTTCGCTGACGTTCGGAATCTCCCTCGTTATCTCCTCCACCCCCCGCTTGGTGTCACGCACCTGGAGCTCGAATTCCTCTATGGATATCGAGGTGAAGATATCTTTCTTCAACAGCCGCTCGGAAACGATGATCGCGTCTTCGAAATTGTACCCGTTCCACGACATGAACGCGCATAGCACGTTTGCTCCGAGGGCAAGGTCCCCCCGGTCCGTGGCGCAGCCGTCCGCCAGGAGATCGCCTGCTCTAACCTTGTCGCCGACCCTCACGAGCGGCTTCTGGCTGATGCAGAAATCCTGGTTCGACCGTTTGAATTTGATAAGCCTGTAGATATCTTCGTCGAACAAATCGATCATTTCGACGTTGGGGCCCTTTCGACGCTTCACGACGATCTTGTCCGCACTCACGTAGGTGACCGTTCCGGGGCTCCTCGCCGTTACGACCGCCTTGGAATCCACGGCGACCGCGTGTTCCATTCCGGTACCGACGAACGGCGCTTCTGTCCGGAGCAGCGGTACCGCCTGTCGTTGCATATTCGAGCCCATCAGGGCGCGGTTGGCATCGTCGTGCTCGAGAAACGGAATCAGGGACGCCGCCGTACTGACCAGCTGGCAAGGTGAGACGTCCATATAATCGATTTCCGAAGGCGCTACGAGGGGAAAGTCGCCACGCCGGCGGGCCTGCACGGCGGAATCCTGGAATCGCCCGTCAGCGTCGAGCATGGCATTGGCCTGGGCGATGGTGTGTTTGTCCTCCTCATCCGCGGACAGATACTTGATCTCCGAAGTCACCCTTCCGTCTTTCACAACCCGGTACGGCGTTTCAAGAAATCCGAGGGCATTTATCTTCGCGTAGGTGGAGATGTTGGCGATAAGGCCGATATTGGGACCTTCCGGCGTTTCGATGGGGCAAATCCGCCCGTAGTGGGTATGGTGAACGTCACGCACCTCGAAGCCGGCCCTGTCGCGCGTCAGGCCGCCGGGACCCAGCGCCGACAGCCGCCGCTTGTGCGACAGTTCGTCCAGCGGGTTGGTCTGCTGAAGGAACTGGGAGAGCTGGCTGCTGCCGAAGAACGCCTGAACCACGGTCGACACGGTCCTCGCGTTGACCAGATCCTGCGGTGTAATCTGTTCCGTATCCCTGAGACTCATCCGCTCTCTGATCGTTCTGGCCATGCGCACCAGGCCGGTTGAAAAGTGGTAGGACAGGAGTTCGCCCACGGTCCGGATGCGCCGATTGCCGAGATGGTCGATGTCGTCTGTATAGCCCTCGCCCTTGAACAGGACCAGCAGATATTGGATGACCCTGTGAAAATCCTCAATGCACAGGGTGGTGAACTCCAGTGGAATGTTGAGATTCAGCCGCTGATTCAGGCGATAGCGCCCGACTTCGCCCAGCTGATAACGCTTGGGGCTGAAGAACTGTCGCTCAAGCAGACCGCGCGCCGTCTCCAGATTCGGCGGATCGCCCGGACGCAGCAGATTGTAGATTCGTGAGAGCGCCTCTTCTTCGTTGTCGCAAGGATCTTTCTGTAGGGTATTGGCAATCACGCCGCCATCGTTCTCGGCATTCACGTCGAGTACGGTCAGCCGGTTGATCCCGGCGCCCTCCAGCGCCCGCAAGCGTTCTTCCGTTATCGTCTGGCTGGACTCGACGATCACTTCGCCGGTTTTCTTGTCGACCACGTCCTCCATCGCGACGGCGCCGACCAGGTCTTCGTCGACCTTCGCTGTCGTGTTCTCGTGAAACAGGCCGAGAATCTCTTCGTTCCGGCTGAAACCCAGGGCGCGCAGAAACGTGGTAAACGGCAACTTCCGCTTCCTGTCTATATGCACGTACATGATATCGTTTATGTCCAGGCTGAATTCCAGCCAGGCGCCCTTGTACGGGATAATCCGCGCGGAATAGAGCCGCTTTCCGTTGGGGTGAATGGTTTCGTCGAAAAAGACGCCGGGAGACCTGTGCAACTGGCTTACGATCACCCGTTCTGAACCATTGACGATAAACGTGCCTTCGTCGGTCATCAGCGGCAGTTCGCCGAGGAATACCGTCTGCTCAACGATATCCTTGATCCGGAACTCCTTGTTCTCCTGCTTTTCGCGGGAAATCAGCCTTAACGTGGCGCGTAGCGGAACCGCGTAGGTTGTTCCTCGCTCCAGGCATTCACCCACGTCGTACTTCGGTGTGCCAATGGAATAGTCGACAAACTCGAGTGAGAAGAGCCTGTGGACGTCGCTGATCGGAAAGATACTATGGAAAACCGCCTGGAGGCCCTGTTTTCCACGTTCTCCAGGCGGTACGTCCTTTTGCAAGAACCAGTTGTAGGAATCTATCTGGATATCCAGAAGATTCGGCATTTCGATGGCTGAAGCGATTTTTCCGTAAGACTTCCTGTCTATAAGTCCATTTTTCGCCAAGATGATCACGCTCCTCCGGTGAAATCGACCATTGATTGAGGGCAGGAATGCCGTGATGCGAGTCTATTTGATTTCAACCACGGCTCCAACCTCCTCCAACTCGGCCTTGATCTGGTCGGCCTCCTCCTTGGAAACGCCCTCCTTCACGCTGCGAGGCGCGCCGTCGACGAGTTCCTTGGCTTCTTTCAAGCCCAGGCTGGTGACGCTGCGTACCACTTTAATCACCTGAATCTTCTTGTCGCCGATGGCGCTCAATACCACGTCGAATTCCGTCTGTTCCTCTTCCTCCGCCTCTCCGTCGGCGACGGCGACGGCGCCGGCCGCCGGCGCGGCAACCATCGCCTGGGCGCTCACGCCGAATTTATCCTCGAGCGCCTTAACCAACTCGGCCAGTTCCAGAACGGAGAGCTTTTCGATTTCATCGATAATGTCTGCGATTGCCATGGATATCCTCCATACGTCGTATCCTGATGATTGAAACGGTTTTAGGTGGCCCGGAATGCCTAGTCATCCACCCCGGCCTCACCCTTCTTCCTGGCAATTTCGTTCAGAATCAGAACGAGGTTCTGCAGCATGCCGCCCAGGCAGAATACCAGCCCGCTCAACGGACTCTGGACCGACGAGACCACCTGCCCCAACAGCACTTCCCTCGAGGGAAGTTTGGCAAGCGCCTCCAGTTGATCTTCCCGATAGACCCGTCCGTCCGCAAAGCCGCCCTTGACCCTTGGGAGGCCGTTCGACTCCTCGGCAAACTCGTGAAGCAGCCTCACCGGCGCCACCGGATCGGTTTCCGAACTGGCCAGACCGGTTGGCCCCTGCAAAACCTCTTCCAGACCCTGAATACCCGCGTTTTTTACCGCAATCAACGCCAGGCGGTTTTTGACGACCCTGTACGTGATTTCCTCGTCGCGCAGCCGTTTGCGGAGCCGCGTGACCTCTGGGACGTCGAGACCGGTAAAATCGGCCAGATAGAACCCCTGGGACCTGCGCATGAGTTGGGTCAATTCTTCGACCGCGCTGATTTTTCCAGCCGTTGGCATCCTGTTCCCTTCCGTTGCGGGCACGCTCCCCGTCAGCTGGCCACACTGGACCGATCGATACGGACACCCGGGCCCATCGTGGTCGCCAGGGTAACCGACCGGACATATTGCCCTTTTGTAGAAGAAGGACGCGCGCGCAGAATCGTATCGAAAAGCGTTTGGACGTTCTCAACCAATCGGTTCTTCTCGAACGAGACCCTGCCCACGGGCGCGTGGACGTTTCCATTCCGGTCGGCCCGATACTCCACGCGACCCGCCTTGGCCTCCGCCACCGCCCGCGCCACGTCCGGCGTGACCGTGCCGCTCTTGGGATTGGGCATCAGCCCGCGGGGCCCGAGTATTCTTCCCAGTCGTCCGACAACCCTCATCATGTCCGGCGCCGCGATGGCTACGTCGAAATCGGTCCAGCCCCCGTTGATGCGTTCGGCCAGATCGTCGGCGCCCACGACGTCCGCCCCGGCGCCCTCGGCCGCGGCAGCCTGTTCGCCTTTGGCGAACACGACCACGCGAATCGTCTTTCCAAGCCCGTGGGGCAGCATCACCGTACCCCGGATCTGCTGGTCGGCCTGCCTCGGGTCCACGCCCAGCCGGATGGCCATTTCGACCGTCTGATCGAATTTCGGCGCCGGCATGTCTTTCAGCATCGTTACGGCGTCTTCAATCGAATATTGCGCGCGTCGGTCGATTTGAGAAAGCGCCGTCTTGAAACGCCTCCCGTTGCGCCCAGCCATGATGAATGACCTCCTAAACGTTCTGTTCCGAAAACAAGCTGCCTGTGTCTGACCGTCGAGTCGCCCGGCTCGCAAGGCGCCAAAGCGCAGGCGACCTGGGCAACGCCGCGAGACGAGATGAATCGTCGGCCGATTGGTGGGGTATTCTGGGACAGGACACTAATTCTCAACCGTGATACCGGCGCTGCGCGCCGTTCCTTCGATCATGCGCACGGCGGTTTCCAGACTGCTCGCATTCAGATCTTCCATTTTCATCTCGGCGATCTCCCGAACCTGATCCCGATTCACACTGCCGACCTTGGTCCGGTTGGACTCGGGAGATCCCTTCTCGAGTCCCGCGGCCCTTTTCAGCAATACTGCGGCCGGCGGGCTTTTTGTGATAAACGAGAAACTGCGGTCGCCAAACACGGTAATGACCGCCGGAACGATCAATCCCTGCTTGTCTTTGGTCTGTGCGTTGAACGCCTGGCAGAATTCCATGATGTTGACCCCGTGCTGTCCAAGCGCCGGACCGACAGGCGGCGTCGGGGACGCCTGGCCCGCCGGAATCTGCAGTTTGATCGTCGTCATAATCTTCTTGGCCATCGTGCTACCTTTCCACGGCTTCTTCGACCTGCAGGACGTCCAGTTCCACGGGCGTGTTCCTTCCGAAGATGCTCACCATCACCTTGATCTTTCTCTTTTCGGGGTTCACGACGTCGACCATCCCGATGAATTCGCTGAAGGGGCCGTCGATCACTTTCACACGGTCTCCGACCTGATAGGGAATTTCCTGATCGTCCTGGACCTGACGCCGGTCGACGTGACCCAGCACGTGTTCCACCTCTTTTTCGTGGAGCGGCTGGGGGCGCTTCCCCGGCCCGACGAAGCTCGTGACACCTGGCACATTCGTGACGAAGTGCATGGTCTCCTTATCCATTTCCATTTCGACTAGAATGTAACTGGGCAGGAATTTCCTGAAGGAGGTCGTCTTCCGTCCATCCTTCATCTCGACAACCTCTTCGGTAGGTACGACGACCCGGTTGATCCTCTCCGCAACCTCAGTGCCTTCCTTGGCGCTTTCGAGGTAGGAACGCACTTTGTTTTCGTGTCCTGAATAGGTATGCACGACGTACCAGCGCATTGCCATGGTGTATCACTCTCTGTTGAAAAGCCAGAGGTCGTCAGCTCATTACAAATCTGCGAACCAGCGAAAGCACGAAGTCGACGGCGAAGATGAATAGGGAAAGCGCCAGCGAAACCACCAGCACAATCGTTGTCGAAGCGATCAGCTCTTCACGGGTAGGCCAGGTCACCTTGCCCATTTCGAGCTGGACGTCTTTAATGAACTGCGCCACTTTCGCGAACATCGGGTACACCGCCAGGGAAACGCCCCAACACCTGAAACAGCCCGGAAGCGGGCTCGCGTATGCCGCAGTCGACAAAGGCAGATGGGGATGCGGAAAAGAAACCCGGCTCCTGCAACTTCCAGCGGAACTCAGGCGCGGGTCAGGTGTCTGTTTCGGAGGAAAATGGCAGGGCAGGCAGGAATCGAACCCGCAACCACCGGTTTTGGAGACCGGTGCTCTACCAATTGAGCTACTGCCCTAACCCCAAAATCTGCTTTGAATCATGAATCTCAGCGAGTCTCCCGGTGCAGGGTATGCTTGCGACAGAACCTGCAATATTTCTTGAATTCCACGCGGTCCGGGTGTAATCGCCGATTCTTGCTCGTCGTATAATTCCGGCGCGCGCAGTCGGCGCAGGCCAATGTAATCAGATCTCTGGGCATCGATGGGTACCGGACGTTGTTTTGGAGCCCACGACCGGACTCGAACCGGTGACCTCCTCCTTACCAAGGAGGTGCTCTACCGACTGAGCTACATGGGCCCTGTACCCTGTCTGCACGACAGAAAAGGGCTGATAACGCAGCCCGCAGGAAATTGGAGCGGGAAACGGGACTCGAACCCGCGACATTCAGCTTGGAAGGCTGACGCTCTAGCCAACTGAGCTATTCCCGCGCAGAACAGGAAACGACTCTCTGCGGGCCGTACACGCACGAATGCCGGCCCTGAAAGTTTCCAGACTTGAGAAGTTATAATATACGAGTATGGATGTCAAGATTTTTTGTTAATACCGCTTCTTGAGAAAAACATCCACGTTCCGGAAACGGCGCGGGCGTAGCCCCGCGGGACTCGCCTGCCTGCCGGAGAGAAGATGCTCCTCAGGGATCTTTCCCGGCGACGGACCTGCCACGACAACCAACAAAAACCCCTCCGTTTGAGGAGGGGCGCAGGGCCCGGATCATGGTGGGGAGGGGCGGATTCGAACCACCGAAGGCGTCAGCCAACAGATTTACAGTCTGCCCCCGTTGACCGCTTGGGTACCTCCCCACATGCTGTGCAATCGAAGCAGAGAAAATACAGGGCAACGCCCCTGAAGTCAAGCGGAAAAGTGCGAATTGCCGTTTGACAAAACCGGCATGAATGCGTATTTTGCCCCCGCCGTTCCTCCAGCGCCGGATGCCTTCCGGGGGTCTTCGACCGAACCGTCTTAACGCCGCGTTCCGGCTGGAAGGAATCGGCATCGCATGCCCGTTTGCCAAATCGCTCCCCTCACGATTCGGACCAGCGAAATCGCAAGGCAGGAAAGGAGTCGTTGTTGTGACCGAACCCATTCAGAACTACGCTCGAATCGGCATCGTACACTTTATGGCCTACAAATCCTGCATCGGCGGCGAAGGGCCGATTGTGGAGACACTTGAAAGGATCGCGCTCGATCCCTATTTTCAGGCGGTGGAAGTCACCCATATGAAGGACGAAAAGGTGCTGGCGGAAGCCGCCGAACTGCTCGAGGCCGCCCATATGGACGTGGCCTTCGGCGCCCAACCGATTCTTCTGGGCGGCAACCTGAACATCAACGCCGACGACGAGGACCACAGGCTCGGTGCGGTGGATGCGGTCATCGCAGGCATCGGGCAGGCCGAAGCGCTGGGGGCCCCGGGGGTCGCTCTGCTTTCGGGCGCCGATCCCGGTCCTGGAGCCCGCGAACGGGGCGTGGACCTGCTGGTCGACTCTCTGTATCGCCTTTGCGAAGAAGCGGCCGGCAGGAACATGAACATTGTACTCGAAACGTTCGATCGCGTGCCCTTTGGCAAGAATTGCCTCGTCGGCCCGAACGCCCTGGCAGTCGAAGTTTCTTCCAGGGTACGGCGGGAGTACCCGAACTTTGGATTGATGCTGGACCTGAGTCATTTTCCCCTGCAGGGCGAAACCTCGGAATACGCGCTGAGAATCGCTCGCGACCACCTGGTCCACGCCCATATCGGCAACTGCGTGATGCGAAACCCCCGTCATCCGGCATACGGAGACAATCATCCCCGCTTCGGTTGCGAAGATGGAGAGAACGACGTTCCCGAAGCCGTCGAATTCCTCAGCGAACTGCTCGACGTCGGTTTTCTGGATCCTGAGAAGCGTCCCGTTCTCAGCTTCGAAGTTTCTCCGATGGAGGGAGAATCAGCTGAAATCGTCATCGCCAACGCCAAGAGGGTTCTCGACGCTGCGTGGGCGCAGGTCTGATCCAAGGTCTGATCTAACAGCCCGTTGAAAGAGTCCATCCGGTCTGCGTCCGGCCCTTGTGACCGAAATACGGCGTTGCCTGCCTGCGGCAGGCAGGCGCTCCCTCCCCGAATCCGACGCGGCCGGCAAACGGCGTTACCCGTCTGAACGCTCCCCACCCCGGACCCCGAGCAGCCATCCGAATACCCAGGCAAAAACCACCATCAGGTAGAATGAGCCAATCGAACCGATCAACATCGCCACTGGCGGCACGGCCCCCAGCAGCAGGTTCAGAAAAAGCAGCAATCCGTAAGTGAGATAAAACGCAAGACACGCCTGTGTATACCGCCCGCCGCGAATGACCCGCCGAATGTCCGACAGGATTGCGCCCGGATCGAATGAAGCCCATATCTTGCGCTCGGCTGCAAACCGGGCGAATACCACGGGCAGGAGCCCGTATAGCAGCATTGCGGCGGCGATTGCGAGCAATGTGACCGCGCTGAGCCGGGTCGGGTCTTTTCCCGGCGGTACCAGTCCCAGAACGGCCATCACGGCAAGCGCCCCCAGACCGGCCAGAAACAGGTATCCGAAAAAGATTACGCCAAGCCGCACCCCCACGCCCGCGTATTGCCTCCATGCGCCCCAATCGGGAAGCTGCCTGAATTCCATTCCGTTCAATGCGTCGACAAAGACGCGATACATATACCCCCAGGAAACGAGCGTCGGAAATACGAAGAATACCACCGCGACGGGCGCCAGCAACACGGTGACTTTCCCAAGCGCCATAAAAACGGCGAGCAGCAGGGCCAGACTCGGCAGCAGGGACAGCAACCCACCCAGCAGGATCTTCTGCCGCCAGCGCACGTCCTGTAACGGCGCCCGCAAAGCGAACATAAGGAACGGACCGAACATACATTCGAAGGGCCGCGTCACCGCGGCCTCGCTCCCCCATCTCGTTACATGGCCTCCAGGGCCCGTTCCACGTCTTCGATCAGGTCTTTCGCGTCCTCGACACCGACGGAATAGCGTACCAGTTCGTCTTTGATCCCGACGGCCACCCGGTCTTCCCGCGCCATTTCATAGTAGGAGATGGTTGACGGATGGGAGACGATGCTCTCCACGCCGCCAAGGCTCGCCCCGATGCACGGAACGTTCAGGCGATCCAGGAACGCCATGGTTCCGCCAAGATCCGCATCCAGGTCGAAACTCACCACGCCGCCGTACCCGCGCATTTGCTCCCGTGCGACCCCGTGGTGCGGGTGGCTCTCCAGTCCGGGATAGTAAACCTGACGCACCTTGACGTTTCCCTCCAGAAAGCGGGCGAGCGCCAGCGCCGTTTCATTCTGGCGCGCCATCCTCAATGGAAACGTCTTGATGCCTCTGATCAGCAGATAGGCGCAGTGGGGGTCGATCACCCCACCCAGGATACCTCGATAGTCCTTGATGGCCGATACCAGGGGCTCGGCGCCGAGTACGGCGCCTGCAATCAGGTCGTTATGCCCCCCCAGGTACTTGGTTGCGCTGTGAATGACCAGGTCGACGCCGAACTCGAGGGGACGCTGGTTGAACGGCGTGGAAAACGTGCTGTCTATCACGACCTTCGAACGGTTTGCCTTTGCGATGGGCACCACCCTCTCCAGATCCATCACGTTCAGATGCGGGTTGGTTGGAGATTCCGCAATTACGACCCTCGTATTTTCCTGCATGGCCGAAGCCAACCGCCCATAATCGCCCGCGGGAACAAAAGTTGTGGCAATTCCGAACTTTTTCAGCACCTGTTCGCAGAACTGAGCGGTTTTTCGATAACAGTCGTCGGCGATCACGGCGTGGTGACCCGTGGACAACATGCCAAGTAGCGTCGTTGTCACGGCGCTCATGCCGGACGAAAACAACAGCGCCGCATCGGCTCCTTCAAGCTCGGCCAGTTTTCGTTCCGCAATCTGCTGGGTCGGGTTCCCGTAGCGACCGTAATCGAGGCGGGGCGATCGTCCGGACGTGAAATCGACCACTGCCTCCGTATTCTCGAATACGTAGGTCGACGTTTGCGCGATCGGGACCGTGAGGGAATGGCCCCAATGCCCGCCCTTTTCTCCGGCGTGGACCGCACGCGTGGAACTGCAGGCGCCATCAGTCGATGGGCTTTTTTTCATTGCCTCCTCCGGTATCCACAAAAAAAAACTGAAGCTAAAAAGCCCCAGAGAACGTGAATACGCAAACGTCGATCGTACTGGTCATCAGCTTTTTAGCGATTTCTTTATAGTGGCTGCAATATGCCTCAAATCACCACTACGCTGAACATGCCCAAGCAATGTAAGCAATTCTCACGTCTCTGTCAACCACCGTTCAGATCAAGCGTGCGAAAGATCCGGTCCCGAACCCGTCCGTACTCCGCAGGCAATTCCACGGGCAGATTCGCATGGGTCGGGCGGACGTCGAACGACGCCAGTTCCGCCTGATGGTATCCGATCTTGAACTCGGCGAACTTCAGTCCGTGGGCGGTGGATATCACCACAACCCGCTCATCTCTCCGAATGACGCCTCGTTCCACCAGCTTGAACAGCGCGGCAAAGGCTACGCCCGTATGCGGACACGCAAACAAACCGGTTCGATCCGCCCGCGCCGCCGCATCCGACAGTTCCTGGTCCGTTGCCTGCTCCACCACGCCGCCGATGTTCTTCAGGGTCCGGATCGCTTTCTCGGTACTGACCGGATCCCCGATCTGTATGGCACTGGCCAGGGTCGTTCCGGCCTTTTGCGCCTCAAAGACGTCGAAGCCGCTACGGTAGCTCCGGTAAAGCGGATTCGCCCGCGCGCTCTGGGCAACCGCGATTCGAGGCACGCGGTCGATCAGCCCCATCTCCCGTAACTCGCTGAACCCCTTGCCCAGTGCGCTGACGTTTCCCAGGTTGCCGCCGGGAACCACAATCCACTGCGGCACGTCCCAATCGAACTGCTGGAGCAATTCCACGCTGACGGTTTTCTGGCCCTCCACGCGAAGCGAGTTCATCGAATTGGCCAGGTAGATGTTCTCCCTGTGGCATATCTCCTGAACGAGCTTCATGCACCCGTCGAAATCCGTATCCAGGCTCAGCACGAGCGCGTTGTTGGACATCGGCTGGACCAGCTGGGCCGTGGAGACTTTGTCCCGCGGCAGGAACACCACTGCCTGTATGCCCGCGTGCGCGCAATATGCGGCCAGAGCCGCCGACGTGTCTCCGGTCGAGGCGCACGCGGCAGCCGGGATGCGCTGGCCCTCCGCAACCATCTGCTTTACCATCGATACCAGCACCGTCATTCCCAGATCCTTGAACGAACCGGTGTGGCTGTTTCCGCATTGCTTGACCCACAGATCCTCCACACCGATCTCTCGTCCGAGGCGCTCCGCCCAGAACAGATTGCTTCCCCCTTCATACATCGAGACCACGTTGTCATCGTCCACCACGGGGCAGACCATCTCCTTCTTGCCCCACACTGAACTGCCGTACGGCCATTGCGTGCGCATATACCTGCTATCGAACAGCCGACGCCAAACCTCCGGGGATCTGGCGCGCAGCGCTTCCAGGTCGTGGCGCACCTCGAGCAGTCCGCCGCATTTCGGACACGCGTAGATGATCTGCGTGAGCGGATAACGACCGCCGCATCCTCTGAAACACCGAAACCAGGCGCTATAGGGCGTCATGCAGACCCCTGGTTCAAATCAGATACAGACACGTTTCGGAAAACGGGTCGTTTCTGTTCGTGACGGCCCGAATCGAGCGCACCGTCGCCTTCTGAGCCGGCGATGCGCACTTCAGATTCTCTCCACCGTCTCCCCCGGCACCCACCCGCCAATCCCGTTTGGCAGTCGTACCAGATACCAGCGGCTTTCCAGCCGTTCGACGGCCACCTTCGTACCTTCATGGATTGTGAAAACGAGCAGATAGTCGTCCCCGGGACCGCTTCGACCCTGTACTTCGTCCGCCAGGACAATCGCTTCTGAAGCCGACGCCTCGCCATAAGCCCTGTACGTCAGCAGGGATCCTGAACCGAACAACCCCGCGCCCGCCAGTACCAGCAGCCCGATCCAGAGTGAACGGCGAGAGGTCGAATAAAGCAATAGAACGGTGGCCGCCGACGTCAAAAACAGGCTGACGCTGCTCAAAACGGCCAGCACGTCGGCACTCAGCGCGCCATAGGCGGTCGACAGCAGGCGGGTTGGAAGATTGACGTCTTCTTCCGGACTCTTGTCTTCTTTGCGGGCGTTTGCAAATTGCAGGTTCGAGAGAACGTCTTCATCGCCCGGCATCAACTTCAGGGCCCGCTCATAGGCCAGGATGGCCCGGCCGATTTCACCGGCCTTGAACCAGGCATTTCCCAGGTTGAAAAAAACGTAGCCGTTCCGCGCACCCTGCGACACCACGTCTTCGTACCGACCCGCCGCCTGCCTGAATTCGCCCTGCCTATAGAGGGCGTTTGCTTCGTTATAAATGCTCGCTCCGGTCCCGGCCCCGTCGACGGCGGCGGCGAACAGCAGAAACGTGAGTACCGTCAGCGAGACCGAACCCGCCGAAGGGATGGCGGCATCCAGAGCCCGGCAATGCTTCCCCAGCCGGCCGGACGGCGCGCGCACCCACGTCATATCCTGGCTCCCAGGTCATCGATCAACGCCGCCGCCGCGGCAAAGAGTTCCTTCCGTTCACTCTCCGGTATCCGGACCGAGGCGAATCGTGCGTAGTCGCAACGCAGGAAGACGTCCCGCGTTTCGGACACAATGGAATCCGGCGCCCCCTTCTCGCGGAGCGCCTGCGCGGCGGACTCGCGGGTCATGCCCGCGACCGGCAGATTCAGCCGATCCGCCAGGAACTGGGCCAGCGCCCGGTCGATTTCGACAAAAAACGCGGCGCCGTCCTTTTCGTCGAGCCGCGCGCGGGCCCGCATCAGGCGCTTCCTCGCCTCCGAACCCGAGCGGCGCCTTCGGGCGTACGCCACGTCGCCCAGAAGCCGGTCCCTCCGGCGTTTAAACGCGGCGATCCCGAGCAAACCGAGAACGGGCACAGATTGAATCGCCCAGAACCAGGGTTTCCTGTACAGCAGCGTGCCGTGATCTTCCAGAACTTCGAGATCCGGTTTCAGGTGACGAATATCCTGTCCGAGCCTCTCGATCTCTTTCCGGCTCAAACCGGGCCCGGAAGCGGCTTGCCGCCGGGCCGGCTTCACGATGATCGAAAGCTCCTGTGTTCGCACGGTATGGTAACGGTTTTTCTCCGGGTCGAAAAAGGGCAATACGAACGGACCGATGCCGGCGTTTCCCGGCCGGTTGGGGATCGCGACGTATTCAAACGTCTTTTCACCGCCGATACGCCCGTTCCTGTTTCCCATGCTTGCTGTCGTCTTCGGGTCGTAGAATTCGAAAGCGTCCCCTGCCGGGCGAACGGGCTCGCCCACGGCGTTCAGATTACCCGTACCGCGCACCTTCACCTTCACTGCAATTGGATCTCCTGCCTCGACCGTCACCGGCGATGCCGCAACCGATATATCGAACCGACCGACGGCGCCGCGGAACCCGGCCGGTGCGCCCGCGGGCAGAGGGGTGACCTCGATCTCCACCGCTTCGGATCGTACGCGCACTTCCCGGGTGGCGCCGAAACCGAAAAAATCGTCCATCTCGAACAGGTTTCTGCGCCGCGCGCGTTCCTGAACCTGGCAGACGATTTCAAGCTCGTCCACGGCCTGTTTTCCCGAAGCGGTTGGAAACAACGCCATCGTCTTCAGCCGCATGACGTCGAACTCGCGGCCGTTGTAGACCTCCCGGTCAAAACTGGCGCGCTGCGCGTCAAACAGGGTTTCCGACCAGAAACCGGTATAGGCGGGCAGGCGGCCGTAGCTGATATTTCGGAGCGTCCGGCGAGTGTAGAGCCTGTAGTCGACGGTGACCTGCTCTCCCACGTATACCCTTCTCTTTTTCGCCGTTGTGGTTACGAACAGGTCCTCATCCAGTTCCCCCGCATCGGGACCGCGGCGGGACGGTCCGGGCGCCGGCGCGGGTCGATTGCGCGGTCTCCGGTCGCTCCTCTCGACGTCCACCCCAACCGTGGAGGACTCGTGCCGCCGGCCCTCAAGCATCACGCGCGCCGGTCCGATTGCGAAACTGCCCTCGCGCATGGCGCGCAACGTATAGACGTACGAGTTGTTTCGCGTTGCAACGACGCGGCCGTTCGTAATATTGACCTGCTGCGTTGCATAGGTCGAACGTCCGATCACGTCGAATCCGTCAGGAACCGGCAGTTCCGGCGCGGGGACGTCTCCTTCGGCCGTCAAGGTCACCGTAAGCGTGACCTGATCGCCCACTGCCACGCGCGTCCGGTCGACAGAAACCTCGAGACGCGGTGTTTCGCCGTGCGCCGCACCCCAGGAAATCAGAAGAACGAACGCAACAACACAGAAGGGCTTTCGCGTCATTCCTACCACTCGTTTCCCTTGTATCTTTTGCCGTATACCCGCAGCCGGCGGTACTTCTGGGATTTCATCTCCCTGTCTTTCATCGCATCCAGCAGGCGTTCAGCCTCTTCCCGGCCAAGCTCCCCGGAGCCCGGCTGCCCTTCCTGTTGACTCCCGGTCTGCCCTTCTGAGGGATCGCTCCGTCCGCCCCGGTCCTCCTGCGGATCGCCCTGTCTTTCCCCGTCCTGCCGATCGCGATTCCCATCGGGGTCCGGATTGGGCCGTTCCGGGGGCTGTTCCCGGTTTCCTTCGTCGTTCGGGTCCTCGTTATTCTGTTCCTTCCCCTCCTCTTTCTTCTCCTGACCGTCCTTTCGGTTCTTCTGTTGCTCCTGATTCTGATTCTTCTCCTGCTCCCGCATTTTCTCCAGAACCCATTCCAGATTCACTTTCGCGTCCAGATCGTCCGGCGTTATCGACAGCGAGCGCTTGTAGGCCTCGACCGCCTGCCGCAGGTTCTGCTGGCGAACGTGGACGTTGCCCAGATTGTAATACGCGAGAGAGAGAAGCGAGGGGTCCCGGCTCTTCAGCGCGTGCCCAAACTCCTGAAGCGCATCCTGAAAGGCGTTCTTTTTGAAGTAGGCGTCACCCGCGTTGAATCTGAGCTCCGGCGCGTCGGGTTTTTCCACCTGGGCCTTCCGGTAGTACTCAAGCGCTTCCTCGAACTTGCCTTCGTGAAACAGGCGGTTGCCCTGCCGGTTGTTGTCCGCCGCCGGATCCAGAAACGTGAAACCCAGAAGCGGTACGACGGCGAAACCAACCAGATACCGGCGCATGGCGCAGACTCCCCGGGAGTTCCTGTGTCGCTGCATTTACTGGAATCGCCCTCGCCACTGTGTTCGCACCCGTCTGCGATCCGACAGCAACGCTTCGCTGACAAAGCAGACGACCGCGACGGCCAGCGGCCACTGGTACCGGTGTTTATATTGCGTGAATTTCCGCGAACCCAGTTCCTTCTTCTCCATCTGCGAGATCTCGTGGGTTACCCTGTCCAACCCGACGCCTCCCGCCTGTGACCGTATGTAGACCCCATCCGTCACCCCTGCCACCTGTTGCAGGCTTGCCTCGTCCAGGCGCGACTTGACGTAGTTGCCCCGGCCGTCTTTCAGATATTCCGTCCGTCCGTTCCGCTTGACCGGGATCAACTCGCCGCCCGGCGTCCCGACCCCAACCGCAAATATCCGCACCCCGGCTTCCGCCGCGGCTTCCGCCGCCTCCACCGGATCTTCGGCGTGGTCCTCTCCATCCGTAATCAGCACCAGGACCTTGTACTTGCGTTCTTCGCTTCCGAACGCCCGGGTCGCTACGCGAACGGCCTCGGCGATGGCCGTGCCCTTCACCGGAATGATATCGGTGTCGATCGAATCCAGAAACAGCTTCGCGGCGCCATAGTCCAGGGTGAGCGGACAGAGGGTAAAGCTGCGACCCGCGAACGCGACCAGGCCGATCCTGTCGCCTTCGAGCCGGTCGATAAAGGACTCGATCTCAATCAGCGCGCGCGTCAGCCGATTGGGCCGGATGTCTTCCGCGAGCATGCTCAGCGACGTGTCCAGGGCGACCATGACGTCAACGCCCCTGCGATGCAGGAGTTCGAGCCGCATCCCGTACCTGGGCTGCGCCAGCGCGACGACCAGAAAGAAGAGTCCGACGACCGTCAACGCCGCCTTCACCCACTGCCGCTTCCAGCTCGTGGCCGCGGTCAGCTTGCGCATCAGTTCCGGGCTCCCGAAACGCGCGAGGGCCCGCCTTTTCTTCCGGTAGGCGACGGCGAAAAACAGGACGGCCGCCGGCACGGACAACAGGTACCAGAACGCCTGAACGTCGCCAAAACGCACCTCAGGGAATCCTCCGAAACCGCGTGTTGGCCAGCATCAGTTCGACGCCGAGCAGAACCAGACCCGGCCAGAGGAAATACGTGAACGTCTCCGAGTAGTCCACGTAGTCGCGTGTCTTGATTTCCGTTTTCTCCATCTCGCCGATGGCGCGATAGATCTCCTCGAGTTTCTTTTCGCTGGTCGCCCGGAAGTACCGGCCGCCGGTGATATCGGCGACTTCCCGGAGGGTCTCTTCGTCGATCTCCACCCGAACCCGCTGCCGGAGCAGGCCCTGGCCCGTCACGATCACCCCATCGCTTCCCGCACCGATGGTGTATATTCGTATGCCCACCGCCATGGCGGCACGGGCGGCCGTAACGGGGTCCACTTCTCCCCTGTTGTTTACCCCATCCGTCAACAGGATGACGACGCGGCTCTTGGCTTCCGACCGCCGCAACCGGTTTAGCGCAGTAACGATGCCAGTCCCGATTGCCGTGCCGTCCCAGGAATCCTCCGCGAGCCGCACCTCATTCAGAAAGCTCAGGAATATGCCGTAGTCGAGGGTGAGCGGACACTGCGTGTAGCTCTCGCCCGCGAAGACGACGAGTCCCAACCGGTCGTTGACCCGCCCCCGCACGAACTGGGTCACGACCTCCTTGCTGACCTGCAGCCGGGACTTTCGCTGCTGGTCCAGGTCTTTGTGCGCCATGCTGCCCGACACGTCCAGGGCGAGTACAATATCGATCCCCCGGGTCAGGATTTCTCTTCCTTCGCGTCCGGAACGCGGACGCGCCAGCGCCACAATCAGCAGGATCAGCGCCAGGCAGCGAAGCGCAATGAGACCGTGGCGAAACTTCAGCACGACTGAAGGCGGAATCTGCCCGATGACGCCCAGGTCCGGAAAACGGATGCTGCCCTGCTTCTGCCGCTGCCGGCGTACGTATCGGTAGATCAGCACCGGTACAAAGACAAGGGCGATCAGCCATTCAGGATTCTTGAATTCAATCATGCCGTGGCTTCCGCGGGCGCCGCAATCACCGAATCGTCCTGATCCGTCTGGACCTGCGCGTCCATCCGCCGCATCAGATCCAGCACCGAATCGGCGGCCTTCAACGCGACTTCATCGCGGGGCATGAGCTTTGCGAATTTGACCAGGTCCGCCTCCGACAACAGCCGCTCGAGCGCCGATACCTCCGCTTCCCCGACCGGAACACGTCTGAGGTCCCGCACCAGTTCGCGCGTAGTACACTCCATTGCATCCACCCGGACCCGATCCTCGAGGTAGCGGCGCGTCACCTCGGAAAGCAGGCTGTAATACCGCTTCAGCGCTCCTTTTTCCACGAGCCGCATCCGAAGGATCTTTGCGACTTCGTCCGGCCAGACAACCGGCGGCCCCGGCGGATCGGACCCCGGCTTCCGGCGACGGCGACTCCAAACCCACAGGAAAGCGGCCACCAGGCCAATCAGAACGGCCAGGGCGATCCAGAACCAGGCCGGTATGCTGGCGTCGACGTCGACGGGAGGCTTCACGTCCCGGATATCCGTCATTCCCGGCGGTCTGACGCTACGTACCACAACCGGTATCGGTCCGGTGGCAATCAGGCCGGAGTCGCCCTCGGCCGTCCGCACCTGAAGCACAAGCGAGGGCACTTCGACCTCACCCGGCCGGTACACGGCAAGTTCGAAGGCGAGTGTCTCCTCCACCCGTCCGTCGGGAGTCTCCCGAACCGAGGGCGGTACCCGGCGGCGCACCTCGAACGGCGCGAGGAAGTCCTCGTTTTGCATCAATGCGACGACGTCTCCCGATTCACGCAGGATCCGCACGTTCAGAAGTACGGGATCGCCGACCGTCAGCGTGTCCCTGTTGACCGCCGAGTCGAACAGAATTTCGGCGCGGGCGTCGGGCGATGAAATCAAGAGGCCGCACGCGGCAATCCAGACCGATATCAGGACGCGGGCCATATTCCGTTGACGACCTTCCGTACTCCCAGCCGTACGGTATCGGGTTGAACCACGTCCGGTTTCACCGGGATGAGTTCGAGCTTCAGTTTCGTCAGGATATTGGGATCGATCCTGACGATCTGGGGACGCTGATGTCCCCGTGCGTAGAGGTTGCCATCCCTTTCACCGACACTCAGTTTCTGCGCCACCGCGTCGCCACGCCAGGCGGTGATCTCCAGTGCCGGGCGGTCAAAACCGAATGCGTCCGGCGTTGCCAGCGCTTCCGCGACGAATTCTTCGGCTTCGAGCAGTTCGATGGTGCGAAAGAGACGTCGGACGCGGTGTTCCAGGACGATATGCAGCTTCGGCTGCAGCACCTGCCAGCCTTCGCCGCGTTGATCTCTGACACATTCCACCGCCCGGTCTCGAAACGCCAGCTTCAACCGGTCGACTCCGGCGGTGTCGAACGCAAAGATACGCTTGAATCTCAGATCAGACGCCGTCTTTCTCAGATCTGCGACCAGGGTCGAATCGACCAGAAATACCATGGGACGGGCGGAAAAAGTCGCGAAAAACGGAGGAAACCGGCTCGCGCCCATTCGGCGTCCGATCCTTACGGTCTTCTTCCGCTGATCGGGGCCGTCGAAAATCGATAGCGTCAGCGTTGGATTTTCCAGGCCGTAATCACCGGCGTCCCCGGGCCCTTCAGCGATTACACGCGTGAATTCGGCAGTATACAGCCGTTGAATCAGCTTTTGGACCTCGTCACTGTCGGTGCGATCGTTTACCGGAACCGTCATGCGCCATGTTTCCGAGAGCTTCTCCACGACGACCCTGGCGTCCCCTCTGGCAATTTCGATTTTCCGCACGGCTTTCCGTTTGAAATCCGCAACGCGCCTGTCGCGCAGTCGCAACAGCCCTTTCTCCAACCTCATCCGGAAAGGGGCGGCGACAGCGAGAATGCCCGGATGCCCGGACCACCTGATATAGCCGTAACGACCGGTCGGACTCCGATCTCCCCAGAACAGGGAATCTACCCGGTTCGCCTGCGTTATCGCCAGTGCCAGATTCGGCCTGTCGAGGCCGAAATCCGAAAGACGCGCCTGCCCTCGCGCGATTCGGACGCTGTCCGCGACCACGCGCTCAAGGTCCATATTCTGTAACGTACGGATCAATCCCGTGATTTCGCCGTCGTCGCCGCCGGTGGCTACCGGCTGCAGGATCCGCCATCCGTCCTCCGATTTTTCGATGACGATCGTCGTATCGCCCCGTTGAACCGTCAGCCCGTTGACCGCGTCTGCTTCCAGGCGCAGCAGGCGCCCTGCCCTGGTTCGGGCCATATAACGCTCGTCGGCGCCCCGGATTTCGTAGAAATAGACAAAACCGACCAGCGCGGCCAGAAGCAGCACCAGACCACCTGTTGTCCTTATACTCATAGAAAATGCCTGACCGGCTTCTCCGTTCCTGGAAAATCATGGCCGGGCGTCAGCGCCGCCTGCGCCAGACGCCGATCCCGACGACGACGGGAATCGCCGGAAGAATCACAATGGAAAGCCATGAAAGCCACATGAGGTCTTCCGCCGTCATTACGACGCCCCTGAACGCCCACATCTTGGGTCGGATCGAGATCAGGTCCCCCTCTTCCATCAGCCAGCTCACCGCGTTCATGAACAGGTCGCCGTTGCCCACGGCGTCGAAGAACTCGTTGCCAGCAAAATCGGAGTCCCCAAAAACGACGATCCGGGTGTGGCGCAACCCGACGTCCGAGGATTCATGGCGGCGGTACTTCGGCCTGTCGAGCACGGCGACAGCGAGCGACGCCGGACCCGGCATGTCCGCTCCCGGATCGTAGACCGGCGATGCATCGGGCAGTTTGTCTTCCCGCCAACTGTCTCGCGGATGGGTTGTTAGCAGTTCGTGGATCTGCATTCCGGTGGCGTTTTCGATGCGGGACACGGACCGCGCAAGCCTGTAAAACGTCCTCAAATTGCGGCTGCGGTGTTTTTCCGATACCGGATGTCGTGCGTACCAGACCGATCCCGGCATGGAGGGATCGCCCGGCCCCCAACCCAGGACGTAGTCGTCGTTGACCCGGATGCCCCATCCCGCCAGCAGGGGTTCCAGACCCGTTTCGCCTCCCGGGTCGAGCAAAAACAACGCGGATCCCCCACCGGCAAGGAAGTTTCGGATAGAATCGGTTTCGATACTCGAGAATGCGGCCGTCGGCCCGGCCACGATCAACAGATCGCAATCCGCCGGTACGCCCGTGCCGGCATCCAGCACCAGCGTATCTCGAACCCCGTACCCGGCCTCCCGCAATGACTGCCCGACGCGAATGAAATCGCCTTCCGGGGCCTTCAGCGTCCGTTCCCCGTGTCCGGCCGAGAAATAGACGGTTTTCCCGCGTTCCCGGACGACCTTGGCCACCGCGTTGGTCAGGTGATTCTCCTCGGTTCCCGAAATCCGCTCTTCCCGCCCTTCCGACGTGACTACCGAGATTCGCGGCTTGCCCACCCTGTACCGCCGTGCTTCGCCGGGATGAACCGCGGGATCGACCATGGCAAAGGTAAACCGTTCCGAATGATAGGCATAGGCTTCCAGCCTTTCCTTGAACTCGACCGCCTCAGGGTCGGTTTCGTGAAAAAACGCCAGCACGCGCACGTCCGTCGACAGGGAGTCCAGCAACGTGGCGGTCTGGTCGGAGAGGCTGTGCATTCCGCCTTCCGTAACGTCGATCCGGTGGTGATAGCGCGTGGCGAGGAAGTTGACTGCAGCCAGAATCGCAAGCAGGGCGAGGACGGCAACCAGGGTACTCGAACCGTATCTGACCAGGCGGGTTCCGAAAAAACCGATCATTGTCTACCGCCTCCAGCGGCGCGATTCAAGCACGGTGTGCGTCAGGAACAGGAAAAAAAACGTAAAGGTGAGGAAAAAGACCACGTCGCTGCTGTCGATCACGCCCCGCGCCATATCCCTCGTGTGATCAATCAACGAAAGGTAGAAGAGAACGGTGGCCCATTCGCGTCCAATTAGCTCGGGCGAATACCGCACCACGAAGAGGAGAAGCAGGAGGACAAATGCGATGACGACCGCAACAATCTGTTTGTCGGTCAGCGAGGAAGCCAGTATGCCCACGCTGATGAACGAACCTCCCAGCAGCAGGATCGCGACACATGCGGACAGCACCCGGCCCCAATTCAGATCGCCGTAAAACGACACGACGAAGATCAGCGAAAGAAGCAGCAGTTCAATGATGACGTACAGCCCGAGACAGGCGGCGAATTTGCCGAGAATGACCTGCCAGGTGGTCAGGGGCGACGTCATCAGGAGTTCGATGGTCCCGGAGCCCTTCTCCTCCGCGAACAGCCGCATCGTCAGCATTGGCGTCACCACCAGCCAGACGAGGCACTGGCTGAGGAAAAAGTTGAACACAACGTCCTCGTTCACGTTAGGCGCATCCACGCCGTGCTCCTGATGCTGAAATGAATAATTCAGGCATTTCGCGCGAAACTCGACGACTTCGTTCTGGAAGAGATATCCCATCATCAACAGGAAACCGGTCGCCACCACGTAGGCGATCGGAGAGCCGAAATAGGAACGCATCTCTTTCCAGAGAATCGCGGCGATATTTCCCATCAGGCGCCTGCCTCCTCGTGTCCTGTCAATTCGCGAAAGACGTCCTCCAATCCGGCCGTTATCGGTCTCAGTTCCACCAGTCCAAGGTCGCGCTCCACCAGCCTCGCTGCGATCGACGGACGCATGTCGGTTTCGCCGGACGCCTCGATCTGTAACGCCTGGTTGTCGTCCGCCCTCCTGACGTCCACCACGCCCGCAACCTCCCGGATGGCTTCGGCGGCAGCGTCCAGGCCGCCGGACACCGCCACGTAATACCGCCGATTGCCCGACGCGCCCGCCGTCAGGTTTTCCGGCGTATCCACGGCCGCAATCCGACCCCTGTTGATGATAATCACGCGATCGCAGGTCTTTTCGACCTCGGGCAGAATGTGTGTGCTCAGAATCACCGTGTGTTCGCGTCCCAGGCCGCGGATCACCCTGCGAATCTCCTGGATCTGGTTGGGATCCAGCCCGATGGTGGGTTCATCCAGGATAATGACGTCCGGGTCGTGAAGGATGGCCTGGGCGATGCCGACCCGCTGACGATATCCCTTGGAAAGCTGGCCGATGATCTGCTTCGCCCGGTCCCTGATCCCGCATCGTTCCATCGCGTCGTCCACCCGGGTCCCGCGATTCCGCGACGGCACGCCCTTGATCCGCGCCACGAAATCCAGGTACGACCTTACGTACATGTCCCTGTACAGCGGCGGGTGTTCCGGCAGGTACCCGATTCGCCTCTTGACCTCCATCGGGTCGTGGAACACGTCGAAGCCGGCCACCCGGGCGGCGCCCAGCGTGGCCGGCTGAAAACACGTCAGGATGCGCATGGTGGTGGTCTTGCCCGCGCCGTTCGGGCCGAGAAATCCGACGACCTCTCCCTTTTCCACGTTGAAGGTGAGGTCCTTGACCGCAACCAGCGACCCATATTGTTTGGTCAGATGATCAACCTCGATCACGCCGGCCCTCCTATGCCGCGATCTGCTGCGCCCGCTTTCTGAAGAATCGCATCAGCGCATCCGCGTAGGACGCTTCCGTATGGATATCCACGCGGTCGACGCCAACGGAACGGAACAGCTGATCCCGCCGCTCCTCCGCCTTGTCGTTCAACTGCCGGAAAAGAACCCGAAACTCCCGGTCGGAAGTATCCACCAGCATCTCGCGGCCGGTTTCCGCGTCTTCCATTTCGACGAGACCGACGTCGGGCAATTCACGCTCCCGCGGGTCCTGAAGCACAACCGCGATCAGGTCGTGCCGCCGGCACGATACACGAAGCGCCGCTTCGTAGCCGGAAGCCAGAAAGTCGGAAACAAGAAACACCACGCTCTTCCGCTTGTTGATCCGGTTGAGGGTATCCAGGGCGGCGCCGACGTCCGTTCCCCGCCGGCTGGGCCGGAAGTACAACAGTTCCCGTATGACCCGCAACACGTGCTTCCTGCCCTTCTTGGGCGGTATAAACGCCTCCACGTCGTCCGTGAAGATAATCAGCCCCACCCGATCGTTGTTCTGTATCGCCGAGAATGCCAGCAGGGCGCAGATCTCGACGCCGATTTCGCCCTTCATCTGCGAGACGGTTCCGAAATCGCCGGAGGCGCTGGCATCCACCATCAACATCACCGTCAGTTCGCGTTCTTCGTCGTACACCTTGACAAAGGGATGTCCCATCCGGGCGGTGACGTTCCAGTCTATCGCTCGGATATCGTCCCCCACCTGGTATTCACGCACTTCGGCAAACGCCATTCCCTGGCCCTTGAAGACGGAATGGTACTCTCCCGAAAACACGGTATCGACCAGGCGCCTCGTGCGCAGTTCAATGCGCTTCACCTTCCTGAGTATCTCGGCGGGAATCATCGCGTCAGGGCACCTCGATATGATCGAAAATCCGACGGACGATCTCCTCAGAATCGACCTCCTCGGCTTCCGCTTCGTACGTTACGATCACCCGGTGACGAAGCACGTCCAGGCCCATGGCTTTCACGTCTTCCGGCGTCACGTATCCCCTCTGCCGCAAAAAGGCGTGGGCCTTGGCCGCGCGCGTCAGGAAGATGGAACCCCGCGGCGAACATCCGTATTCTATCAGCGCGTTGAGATCCTGAATCCCGAACGCGGCGGGGTCGCGGGTTGCCAGCATCAGGTTTACGACGTAGTCCTTGATCTTGTCGTCGACGTACACCCGGTCGACCACCCCACGCGCGCGGATGATATCTTCGGGCCGGACCACGGGGTTCGGGGCCGGGGGTTCCCCGCCCTCCATCCGGTCGATGATCGCCCGCTCCTCCTCCCGGCGAGGATAGGTGACGCGGACCTTCATCATGAACCGGTCCACCTGCGCCTCCGGCAGCGGATAGGTTCCCTCCTGCTCAATGGGATTCTGCGTGGCCAGAACCAGAAACGGATCGTCCATCCGGAAGGTCCGGTCGCCGATGGTCACCTGCCGCTCCTGCATCGCCTCAAGCATGGCGCTCTGCACCTTGGCGGGCGCTCTGTTCACTTCGTCGGCGAGCACGAGTTGCGCGAAGACCGGACCTCTCTTCGGCGCGAATTCGCCGGTGGCCTGGTTGTAGATCATCGTACCGATCAGGTCCGCGGGCAACAGATCGGGGGTGAACTGAATCCGGCTGAACGAGGCCTGGATCGCGCTTGCAAGCGTGGTGACGGTCAAGGTCTTTGCCAGGCCGGGCACGCCTTCGAGCAACACGTGGCCGTTGCACAGCAGTCCGATCAGCAGCCGTTCCACCATGGGCTCCTGGCCTACGATCACACGGCCCACCTCACCCGTGAGGCGCTGGACAAAGGCGCTCTCCCGTTCCACTTCATCGTTCAGTTGCTGGATTTCGGCGGCGATCATCATCCTGGAATCCCAAAATAGAACACCGGACGGTTTCCTCATGCACCGATACCGTCCGGCTGCGACGTGCTGATGGATAATCGAGAAATCATGGCTTCAAGAACGGAACGACAGCCTGAAACGGCGATACGCGTGGGATCGGGGCGCGTCGACAGGGACCCTGTACCGACCTCTGTCGAAACACGTACCCGTTCCCGGTTCAGTTTACGCTTGTGGCTGAGGTCGAATCGACGGGAAACCACTCTTCGGGCGGCTTCCCCAGATTCCTGATGGAAACAGCGGCATCGTCGTACAATTCCGACTTCGGGAACAGATCGATGACTTTCTGATAAGCCTCTCGGGCCTGTGGATATTTCCCCTGGAGATCGTAGGCGTACCCGATCATGAACTGCGCCTGGTCCGCGTATCGGCTCTCCGGGAAACGCGATACCAGCGTCTCATAGGATCCGATTGCCTCGTCGAATTTGTGTCGATTCAGCAGCACGCGAGCCAGCGCGTGCAGGACCAGGTCCGCCCTCGGATCGTCAGGATAGAAGTCCAGGAATTTCTTGAGATGCGCCTCTGCCTCCGGATAGGTCGACTCCTTGTGCGTTGCCGCCTCCCCTTTTGCAAAGAGCTCATCCGCGGATTCGCGGCCGCATCCGACGAGAAGCGCCATGCCCAGAACCCATGTCCATCGGATCATTCTCGACGTCCTCTCCCTATTATTATATAGAAATACACTTCAACCGAATCCCGGTTCCGGAATTTTGGATGCCCCGTTGAAATTCAGCGACCGCGTCCGCGGGAAGCGTCCCGGAAGGAACCGGCCGCGCCAATCCGGGTCAGCAGATGGCACGGGCATCTATATCTTCTTTATTTTATTGAGGATAATCCGACGCAAGGCGGAACGGAAATCTAACGGTTTGCCCACCTGGAGTCAAGCGTTTTTTGTGCGTGAACGCGGCATACAGCCCCGACTCATCCGCCCGAAGGCGCCCGCTCTCCGAAGGTCACGATGTTCCCGTCCGGGTCCGGTCAACTGGAAATCCCGCATTCCGTAGAAGCGGTCCTGTATTTCACGATGGATCCTCACCCCCTGCTCGATACAGAAAGCGTAATAGGCGTCGACGCCCCGCATTTCGATCACCGCCTGCGACACCCCATGGACGACCGGATCCATTCTTGTGCCGAGATGGATGGAGAACGCGCCCATGCGAACCACGGCGTACACGACGCCGTTGCGGAATTCCCGTTCAAAACCGATCCGCCCGTAGAACGCCATGGCGCGGTCGACGTCCGACACGATCAATACAGGACGGGTTGCCGTAATTGCCCACTCGCCGGGCGCAGGCATGGTGTCACTCCAATATTCCGCGACGCCGTACGGTGAGCATTAATCCGGAACATCCGCCACGTAAATCTGGCTCGTGCCGGTTCGATCAGAGGTATAGATCACCCGTTTTCCGTCCGGACTGAACGAAGGGTGAGGATGAGACCACTGCGGACCGTACGTTTCCGGCGTCGTTTTGTCATCATCCGCGGGGATCGTCTCCGCCCACTGGGCGCCTCCGTTGGAGCTGCCCGGATAGCAGAGCGTTTCGCGGGCCCCGGTATCCGGATCGATCAATTGCAGTCCGATATCCGGACAGGTGGTGTCGCACACGATGAGGGATCCATCCCGGCGCGGCGAAGGATGCCAGACGTTGAATGAAGCGATGGTCCGGTCTTCGTCCGCTCCCACCCTGATCGCCCGTAGCGCGAAGGGCCAATGTACGAACATGACGGTATCGGAGTGTCCGAGAAACGTCTCGTGCGTAATCCACGTCGATTTGTCATGCACGAAAAGCGCGCGTTCACCGCTTCCGTCGATTCTTACCTCCCACATGCGCTGATTCACGTCGCTGGAATACAGGATCAGGTCCGGGTCTGCCGGGCAGACCTGGACATGGCCGACGGCCCGTGGCGGCTCCCGAACCACCCGGTATCCGGACCCGTCGGTTTCCACGGCGACCACAGCCGATGCTCCGTGCCGCTGCAAGGAAGTGACCAGGCGCGCGCCGTCCGACGAGAGGCTGCACCCACCCGCGCTGCCGCTTCCGAAATCGGCGAGGACCGATTCCTTCAGCGTGTCCAGGTCCACGGCGCGTACCTGTCCGCGCGCATTGTAAAACACCCTGCTACCGTCTCGCGACGGGCAGGCGGCGAATCCCCCGAATCCTTCCATATCGGTCAGCTGCGTCATTGTGCCGCCGGCCTCGTCCATCTTGAAGAGATCGGGCTTCCCGGAGCGGTACGAGGTAAAGACAATGGTGTTTCCGTCCGGGGTCCACGACGGATTCGAAAAGTACAGATTGTGATTGACGGAGGGATGATCCGTCATCTGAAGGATGGTCGCGCCGGTCCTGTCGTCACGCAGCGCGCTCACCTCGGATTCGAACGTGCGACCCTTCCCCATGTCCGATTTCTCCCGGTCTCGTGGATCCGGCCGAATTCCATTACCTCTTCGGAAAGAATATGTCGACGCACGCTTCCACGTCGAACGGATCGCAGGCGTATTCCCGCGCGAAATTCTCCAGAAACCTCGTTTCCCGCGCCGTGGGTTCCCGGAGCGGGAGGTCCACCGGTATCCGTCCCAACCGCCCGGACTCCGCCACCGCGAGTTCGATCTCCACGTCTTTTGTCGCGCGGCGCCCGTCGTATCGCGTCGGCACGTCTTCAAGCACCGCCCTTGCGATACTGTCCATCTCTTCCACGATCGCCAGCCCGCGCGGAGACGTCCTGTAACGGGGCCAGGGATTCTCCCAGACCAGCGGAGGGTCGGTATCGACCACCATCCGGTCCAGCACCTGCGTCCCGTCCATCTCCCGAGTTTCCGTCCTGATCGGACAGACCGTGGCGCGCCCGCCGTTCAGGCGCTGAGCTTCGGTGGTCCAATGCAGTTCGTCTTCCACAATGGTCCCTGTGGTGCCGTCCACCTGGAACAACGTCTTGCTCTTGCGTCCGAGCGCCCGGCCGTGGTACATGGACGAATACGACATGACGGCCAGCGCCCCGTTCGCGAACTCGACCAGGTCCATCGTCCAGGCTTCGGATTCATACTGCCGGATCTCGCTGATGTTCACCCTGGGAATCGGCGAATTCATCGTAAGGCCGGTAACCCGCACGGCTTCCGAATCGCGCGCCATCGCCCTTACGTTGCTCACGATGTGATAGCCGCCGGTCTGAAACAGAGAGAATACCCTCAGGACGTCCCCGATGAATCCTGCCTCGATCGCCTTGCGCTTCATCAGATGCATCGGTTCCCGGCAGAACTGCTCGGCCACCTCCAGCTTTACCCCGCCCCGCTCGACCGCCCGGATAAGGACGTCCGCAGTCTGCAGCGCGGGTGAGATCGGCGTCTCCACGATGAGATTGACGCCTCGCTCGGCCAGATACGCGCCGACGGCGTGGTGGGAATCGCCCGGGGTGCTGACAGCCGCGATATCCAGATCTTCATTCGCCGCCAGGTCCTGTACCCGCGAATAGGCGGGGACCCCGTATTCGGCGCCGACCGCCTTCGCCTTTTCCGCGTCCACGTCGCAGACGGCGACCAGCTCGAACACGTCCGACATCATGCGGATCGCGTTAAGCCGTACGGCCCGACCCCGGCTGCCGCAGCCCACCTGGGCGATTCTCAGTTTGCGGTCTTCGGGCATTTTCGGCCATCAATTCTGATGAATACGGCGGTATCGCAATTCTCGTGTTTCCATTTGCGATCCGGCCGACGCTGTCGGATATCTCCGGACAGACGAAGTTCGAGTCAGTTCCGGAACAGTTTCAGCCAGCGACTCGAGCGCCTTACACGTCGGTTCAGGAAGGACTCCAACCGGTCGCGTTTCAGTACGATCTGGTCCGCTACACTGGCGGTATCGTCCAGAATCCAGTCCGGAATATCGCTCTTCATCCGGCTTGACGCCATAATATCCGCAGCAATGATCACCGTGTCCCCAGCGAGCGTCCAACTGCCGGATGGCGGCTTGCGTTCGCCGCTGTATTTGTCAGCGTGCAGCAGGTTCCCGAGAATGAGGCGCGGCCTTTCAAACGCCCGCTCCTGATACTCACTCAGGGTCATCGGTGAACACCACGCGGGCATTTCAACGCCTGGAGGCAGGTTCTCCCGGAAGATACGGCACAGGACCTCCGATGACAGTTCAAGGGCGTCCACGTCATCACCATCCGTACCGTCAGACCTGAGCAGTCCGTCCATTTCCGCGAGCATATGCTTCAGATACGACTGGTATAGCGCCGTACTCAGCCTTTCGCGAATTGATGCGACCGACCGCTGGAGTCTTCGCCGGGCTGTCGGATCGTCACCCGGCAGAGACGTCCTTGTATAAATCATGAGACATCGTTTCACGATTTCCGGCAGAAAGCTTCTCGCGTCGGCATTCATGGATAGCGCGAAACACGGATACTCGGAATACGTAATGGTCTCATCCTTGATAATTTCGGGGGCGTGCCGGCTGAAGCGGTCGCGCGTGACGTCATCGAAGACCACCGGAAATCGCTTATAGGATTCCTGCAATCCGCGAAGGTTGCTTCGCGTGAAATACTGCGTTTCGACGATTCGGGGGTGAGAAAACATGGACGACATCAGCGTTTCGATCAGGCTGCTCTTTCCGCAATTGCTCTGCCCGTAGAGTACCGCGAACATCGGTTGGTCGAAGCTGAAACGACTCCGCCGCAGGGCGGCATTTCTGAGGTCGCACATAAATGGCGAAAAATAGAACCAGCACATGAACGTGAAGTAATCGCGCTGCAATCGGGCGATATCACCGAAAAAGCGATTCTCATAATTGCCGAAGAATTCCAACCAGGCGTCGACGTCACGTCTGACTTGAGACGGGTCAACGTCAAGGCTGAGTTCCTGGCCTGAGAGCGAGAAGACACCTCCGTTGTATGACAGGAACGTCTTCGGTCCGTCATTTTCATGGTTGGACGTGCGGATTCGCGTCATCTGCTTGACGATCGACGACGTGAATTTGATGATTCCCTTTCTGTCGGGGCGGATGTCGGCCAGGGCCTGCCTGCGTGACGGCTTGATGTGTTCAACCTGAGACAGGACTCGAGGCACACTGTATTCGGGCTCGTTATCCTCTTCGGACGGCACGAAAATCGAGACGCCGTTGTTGCTGCGTTCAGCCTCCTTCAGTGCAGGCGTCTCCTCAATTGGCAAGAGTTCCGCCGGAACCGGCTGTTCACGCAGTGGTACCCGGCTCGAAGCGACGTCGCGAACCGCGTCGTACTGCCGGCGATAGTGGTCCCACGCAACGTCGTCGTTGTCGAACGCGATCAATGTTTCGGCCTGCCTCCCCGAGAACGCTGTCTCCGAAAGGTTGGCCGAGCCGACGATCACCCGACGTAGTCCCTCCCGCTCCAGCAGGTAAATCTTGGCGTGCGCGATCGTGTCCTTGACGACAAAAAAGCGGGCGGATTCATCCACGGCGCGATCATAGATGAATTTCTTCCGTTCTTCGGACAGGCCCTTGATACCCACGAAACCTTTGTTCAGCTTTTCATCCACGACGGCCTGGAACCCCAGCACATCGGCGGCGTCACGAGGCAGAATGCCGCTGTGACCGAAAATACATTCGAAATCCTCGTAGTCGTAGTCCCTGAGCAACGCCAGGATCATCGGTATGCTCGGCGTATACGTGAGCGCACGCATGGAAGTGAAGCCCCCGAACAGGGCGTCTCTATCAAATCTCTCTGACTCGTTGGCGCTCGCGTACACGACGTCCAGTCCCCCACTCTGCGTGCGGGAGTAGGGATCATTAAGCGCGAGGTTTTGTTGTGATTGCATTTCGTTAGAATTCCAGTCCAAGTGCCGTGTCAATGTTCATTTTGGATTGTACGGCGTGAACATAGCACTTCCGCTAAATCGCAATGACCTTCGTGACACCTTCCCGTTCCGGCCAATCGATATGTATGCTTACGTCGCAATTGAGACGCTCGAGAAACCGCATCAGCCTTTCGACGCTGTAATAGGAAAACTTGCCGTTCTTCAGTCTGGAGATCTCCGGCTGCTTAACCCCCATGATCCTCGCGGCCTTCGTTTGAGTCAGCCTGCGATGTTCCAGAATCCGGAATATTTCCGCGCCGAGTTCTGCTTTGAGCAGTTCCTCTCTGGCTTCCTCATCACCAAAGCCGAGGTCTGTAAAGACGTTGCCGCTGCCCTCTTCGACTCTTATATCCTGGCCCATAGGGGTCTCCTCACAACCCTTGTCACGCGCCGAACGACTTTAGCAGAATGGCCGGCAACCGTTTCAACTCCTGGTTGCGAGGGTCCACCTCGAAGCCGCCGGACTCAAGCGCCGTCACCCCAAGCAGGGGTTCGGCGCCTTCCTCGCCATAGACGATTGTGCCGCCCACGACCTCTCCCTCGAATTCAAGGTCGGCAGTCGTTATCTCCATGCTGATCCCGGTCCCGTCTGCGAGGGTGTACTCGCGGCGGCCCTTCGGCGTGAGTCCGATGGCTTCCAACCGAGCCCTGGGCACGAGCGAGTCGAACGCGCCGGTGTCCACCAGGAATGCGCCGGTCCAGCTTCGCTGCAGATCGGCCGGATTTCGGATCGTTACGTCTACGTAGGTCGCGCCCATCGTGAATCTCCTTTCGGCAGGTCCAGCACCATGGTTCGTGTCGCCGAAAAGATCACTGCAAACTTTCGTGCCATTTCACCGTGCCAGCCAGGCGCTGAAGCGCTCGTTCATCTCGTCCTGGTGATCGCTCCACCACTCCCAGTTGTTGCGCAGCGCGCGCTTTAAATTCTGCGGGCTGGTTGGCATGTGGGGATTCATATCCACGCCCTTTTCGGCGTGCGTCGAGATCAGCGGCGTCGCCGAGCGACGGGTTCCGCTGTATGCAATATGCCGGGCCACGCCGGCCATGGACTGCGCGGTTGACGCGAATCTCAGGAACTTCAACGCGGCCTCGATATTGGGCGTGCCCGCGACAACGCCCAGCCCGCCGGTGTCGAGCACCTGGCCGTCCCACACGATGACGAAGGGCTGGTTCTCCAGCACCTGAGCGTTGAAGATGCGCCCGTTGTAGGCCGTGCTCATCGCCACCTCCCCGTCGGCCAGCATCTGCGGCGGCTGCGCCCCGGCCTCCCACCATACGATATGTTCCTTGATCGTGTCCAGTTTTCGGAACGCGCGGTCCACGCCGGCGGGCGTATCGAGGACGGCGTACACCGAATCGATGGACACACCGTCGGCCATCAGCGCGAACTCCAGGTTCACCAGCGGCGAACGCCGCATCCCGCGACGCCCCGGGAATTTCTCCAGGTCGAAGAAGTCGGCAATGGCGGCCGGTTTCTCGCCCTTGATGTGCTTCTCATTGTACGCGTATACGGTGGAGTAGAAAATCGTTGCCGGACCGCAGTCCGTCATCGTCTCTGGCACAAAGTCCTCCGCCGCGGGCGTTGCGTCGGCTCCCGGCGGCAGCGATGCCGCGTCTACGGGTTCCAGCAGCCCCTCGTCGCAACCGCGGACCAGGTCCGGGGTCTCCAGGTCGACCACGTCCCAGTACACGTTGCCCACGTCCACCTGCGCGCGAATCTGCGCCAGGCCGCCGTTGTAATCTTCGAGATTGATCTTGATACCCGTGTCCGCGGTAAACTGTTCGTGGTAGCCCTTGACGCAGGCGCGCGCGTAGGACCCGCCCCACGAAACCACGGTCAATGGCCGATCGCCGGCGAGCGCGCCTCCCGCGATCAGCACGGACAGTCCCGCCAACGACGCGATGCGAACGATGTTGCTCCATAGATCCTTCATGTAGATTCCTCCTCGTTTTCCGGGTCCAGTACCCGGCAGTCCGTGGGCGTCCAGCCGATCCGGACGTTGTCACCCACCAGCATGGCGCCGTGCCCCACGATATTCGGTATCTTCGCGATAAAGTCCGACCGGCCGCAGACGTTGACGCGAACTCGCAGATGGTCGCCCAGAAACGTGATGTCTTCGATAATCGCATCCAGTTCGTTCGTGTACAGCCCCGCCTCCGGCGAGACGGCGACGCGTTCCGGGCGAATCGAAAGCGTTGTGGCGTCGCCGGGCCGGCACGGCGCAACGCGCAGCGCCCGGACGATCTGACCGCCGGTTTCCACCTCGCAGATGTCCCCGTCGACGCTCCTCACGCGGCCATGGAGACGGTTGTTTTCCCCGATAAAGCGGGCGACGAAGGAGCGTTCCGGCTCTTCGTAGAGGACCTCGGGTTCGGCCACCTGCTCGACGTCTCCGCTCCGCAGCACCGCAATCCGGTCCGACATGACCATTGCCTCCTCCTGATCATGCGTCACGTACACCATGGTGACGCCGAGGCTTTTGTGGATGCGCCGGATTTCGTATTGCATCTCCTCCCGCAAGCGCCGGTCGAGCGCGCCCAGGGGTTCGTCCATCAATACCAGCTCGGGCTCGAAGACCAGCGCGCGAGCGATTGCCACGCGCTGCTGCTGGCCGCCGGAGAGCTGCCCGGGCCGCCGGTCCTCGAGCCCGTCGAGCCGAACCAGCCGGAGGGCGCGAGCCACGCGTTCCCGGCATTGCGCCTCGTCCAGTCCCCGCACCTCCAGCGGAAAGGCGAGGTTCCGGCCCACCGTCATGTGGGGAAAGAGCGCGTAATTCTGAAAGACCATGCCGATCCCGCGTTTGCGCGGGGGCAGTTCATGCACGGACCGACCGTCGATGCGAATGGCGCCCGAGGTCGGCGTTTCGAAACCGGCCAGCATCATCAGGCAGGTGGTCTTGCCCGATCCGGACGGCCCGAGCATGGTCAGGAATTCACCCTTTTTCACGCTGAGATCGAGATTTTCGACGACCAGGGTCCTGCCGTCGAAGCTCTTGCTGACACCCTCGAACTCGACGTACGCGTTGTCGTTTCCTTGCATTGAGGCGGCCTCTACGAACGGTGTTCGGTTTACTGGTTTCGCGAACGCGGCGGTCTGCCGCGGCGGCCTATCTTGCAGCGGAACGCCTTCGCATCCATTCAACGGCAAACAACAGCAGGACGGCGAAGACAATCAGAAACGTCGCCACCGCAAGGATGGTGGGGCTGATCTGCTCGCGGATTCCGGCCCACATCTGACGCGGAATCGTACGCTGCTCGATGGCGGCCATGAACAGCACCACGACCACTTCATCGAAAGACGTGGCAAACGCGAAGAGCGCCCCCGAGATCACGCCCGGCGCGATCAACGGCAGTTGGACGCGACGAAAGACGCGCACGGGCCCCGCGCCCAGGCTGGCGGCCGCACGCGTCAGATTGGTGTCGAACGCGGAGAGCGTGGCGGTCACCGTAATCACCACGAACGGCGTTCCCAGCGCGGCGTGGGCCAGAATCAACCCGATATGGGTCTGGGCCAGACCCAGGTTCGAGTAGAAGAAGAACATCCCCGCCGCCGCGATGATCACCGGGGTCACCATGGGCGAAATGAGCAGGCCCATCGCCCAGCGGCGGCCGGGCATGGCCGGGCTGGAAAGCCCCATCGCGGCGAGCGTTCCGAGTCCGGTCGCCAGCACCGTGGACGCGATGCCGATGACCAGACTGTTGACGAGCGCGCGCGTCCATACCTCGTTCTCGACGATCTGACGGTACCATCGCAGCGAATACGCGTCCGCGTCCAGACGCAGCATGCCCTCTGTAAAGGTGAAGTAGGGCTCCGCATTGAAGCTCAGAGGTACGATCACGAGGATCGGCGCAATGAGAAACAGGAAAACGGCCGTGCAGAAGCCAACGTAAATGAAACGGCCCACCCGTTCCCGCGTTCCGGCAGTCGCCATCTCAACCCAACCTCATCCGCTCGATACCCACCAGACGGTCGTAGAGCAGATACAACGCCCCCACACAGGCCAGCAGGATGCCGCCGAGCGCCGCGGCAAGCCCCCAGTTGAGCGAGGTCTGCATGTGGAACGCAATCATATTGGAGATGAGTTGCCCGCTGCTCCCGCCCACCAGTGCGGGTGTGATATAGTACCCGATGGCAAGAATGAATACCAGGAGCGATCCCGCGCTCACGCCGGGCAGCGACTGCGGCCAGTACACACGCCAGAAAGCCTGAAAGGAACTTGCGCCGAGGGAGGCCGCAGCGCTCATCTGAATGGGCGGAATGCCGCGCATGACCGAATAGAGCGGGAGAACCATAAAGGGAAGCAGCACGTGCGTCATCGCCACCAGCGTGCCGATCATGTTGTAAATCATGGCGAGCCGGCCGTCGTCGCCGATCAGCCCCAGAGTCACGAGCAGGTCGTTGAGTACGCCCTGGGTCTGCAACAGCACGATCCAGGACGTGGTCCGCACAAGCAGCGACGTCCAGAACGGGACCAGCACAAGAATCAGAAGCAGATTGCCAATGCGCGGGGGCGCGTGCGCGATCAGGCGGGCAATCGGGTAACCGAGCAACAGACACAGCGCCGTGATGGTGAGGCTCACCCAGAGGGTCCGCCACAGCAAGGGAAGATAGATGCGTCGTTCTTCGGGTTGCCGCCCGACTGCGCCGTTCGGCAGGCGTTGAAGGTCGAGGGCGTTCAGATAGTGACGCGCGGTGTATCGCTCCCCGGCGCTCCGGATCGCGTGCCAGGTCCGCGCGTCCGCCCAGGCGGCGTCGATGCCGGTCATGGCGTCGCGCCACGGACCGCTGTCGACCTGACGGAGCCGCCGGGCGCTCTTCGTCAACACGCTTCGGAGCCCGCTCCGGACCCGGTTGACGCGGCTGGCAATCTGTCCGAGGGTCCGATCTTCGCGCGCCTGAACCAGTTCTCGCGCGGCCGACTCGTAGACCGCCTCCGCGGGAGTGCTGCTGCCGTCCCAGTCGTTCAACAGCCCCAGCGTTCGCGGCAGGGCGTCGGAGACCACGGGATCGTACACGCTCCGCACCAGCATCGTCGCAAGCGGCGCGACGAAGGTGAAACCGACAAAAGCCATCAGCGGCAGCGCCAGCCCCGCGGCGCGCAACCGGGGGCGGAGATTCGGGTTCTTAATGTGCCGGTTTGACGCCATGCGGAAGATGTGATTCTCTTATTGGACGATTTAATTGAGAAAACGAACATCAGAAACTACGAAACACGCGAAAAAGCGCGAAAAATACCTGACTGAACCTAGTTAAGTCATAAAACGGAACTTACGTGGATAGACAGGACGAAAACCAAAAAGCACGAGAAAACGGGAAACCCAAAGAGCGCGACAAAGGCATTTGCCACAAAAGGCACAAAGGGAAATCTGTTTCTGTCCCGGACAGCGGTGAATCGACACCAAGCCGACTACCCCTCTTGCAGGTGTGCCCATGCGGCATCCTCTTCCGGACGATTCCAGTCGTCAGCGAGTGAGGGTTCACTCAACAACGCCGTTTCAGAAGGTTCGATCCTTCCAGTGGCGTCTGCTTCGTTCCGGCCGGAGGCGCGGTCGAATTCGCAATCGGATATCTGCTTCTCCGGCATCTATCGTCCGTTGAAAAAGTCGCTCTGCAGGCGAGCCCGAGGCATTGTGGCCGAAGACAAGGCGCGCGACCGACGCGAATCTCTGGATTCGGGGAGGGAGCGCAACGCCGTGTTTCGGCCACATGGGCCGGACGCAGACCGGATGGACTTTATCAACGGGCTGCTAAGGTCCGAATGTGGGGCAGCCCACAAGTGTTGGCGCGCAGCCTTCGGGAACGGGAACCTGAAACGCATTGAGGGTCTGCGCCACCAGGCTGTAATAGCCGACGATTCCCGTCAGCTCCACAACACCGGTCTTGCCGAGCGCTTCCTGCGCCGCGCTGAATACGCCATCCGGAACAACGTGCTTCCCCAACAATTCGCTGACGAAGTCAAAAACGGCGCGTTCGTCGTCTCGGCCGAAACCGGGCGCCCGTCCGTGCCGGACCGCGTCGATGAGTTCCTGACTCAATCCGCTTTCGACGGCGAAGGGTTCGTGCAGGGACCACTCCACCTGGCAGTCCCAGAATCGCGCGGTCACCAGGATGGCCAGTTCGCTCAGCCTGGGCGCCAGGCTCGTGCGGTACCGCACGAATTCACCCAGGCTCTGGGCGCGGTCGGCCAACTCCGGGCTGTGCAGCCAGACGCCGAACGGCCCGGAAATGCTGCCCCGGGACTCGAGGATCGCGTCGTAGATGCGCGCCTGCTCCGGATTCAGTTCGGCGCGCTCCAACTGGCCTGGTCTGGTCATTCGCGAAGGCTCCGCATCGTTGAACTCAGGTCGATGTCAAAAGGATGTTGGGGGAAATCTCTTTAAAGGAGCGCAAATTCGTGTTCACCGGCTTGCCAATTCGACGGTCGACGTCGCCGGTGGCAGAGGCTTCCCGTCCTTATGATATATCGCGATCGCCTCCTCGACAATCTGGCATAGGTGATCGAAGACGGCACGCGCGAGTTCAGCGACGACATTGGAGTTGATTATACCATTAAAGGAGCAAGTGAGTCGTAGCACAAACTGTTAGTTTGTGCACCGTAAGAAATCCCATCCACGTTTGTCCTCAGCACGCAAGCTGACAGTTTGCGCTACCTTCGAAGGCCCGGAAATGCCGCCCTTATCCACAAATCCGGCCCGCACGAGCTCTGAGACCATAAAGAAGCCAATTACACCGTCAAAAAAGCAAGTGGGTCGTAGCACAAACTGTTAGTTTGTGCACCGTAAGAAATCCCATCCACGTCTGTCCTCAGCACGCAAACTGACAGTTTGCGCTACGGTCCGATGCCCGGCGATAACTCCAACGCCACTCTTCCCAATTTTCCACGAGACCCGCTTTCACCGGGTTGTTAAGAATGTACGTTATAATCCGCTCCCATTCACTTGCATCCCGAATACATCGATCGTAACTTTCGTGCTGCCAGAATGACCCTTGCCGCCTTAATAGCCGATTTGCTTTCCATGCTGTATAGCCTTTCAGCGATTGCATAATCGAGGAAAGCGAGTTATAGCACGAATCGCCCGCTTCAGCCGAATTGTCCCGCAAGCTGTCGGAATGCGTTACGGACGGTTGGGTCACAAGTGGCGCAAACACAATATGAACGTGATTGGCCATGATACAGTAGGCATCCAACCGGTACACCTTCCCATCTCGGTAGCGCAGACTCTCATCCACCTCTTTAGCGATTCGCTCATCTTTGAGCCACAAGGGTCCACTTTGCGCACTATCCAGCGTTGTCTCGAATTTCCGGAACCACTGTCGCTGCCATTCCGACTCGCGATCTTCCGCATCACGTTCTTTGTCGAGTGTAACGCGTCCTGCTGAGGCAACGCGGCTCCGCAACGAGGCAAGACGCTCTTTTTCTTTTTCGAGTTGGTGTTTCTCCTGCGCCCATTCTTGCAAGACGATCCGCGGCAGGGAACCTGCAAGATGGAACGTGACAAAGAAAGTTGCGCCGGGCGGCTGTATATGCGGCAGGTTGCGACGATAGTACGGCTTGTAGTCAAATTGGCTCATGTGCTATTTCGTTCTCGGTAGATCGTGTCAAGTGTCGCCTGCCCGCAATATGCCTTGCAGCCGACCCTTTTCTTTTTCTTCGAATGCCTCCGAGATCAAGAAATCCAATTTGCCGGCCCTTGAATCCGCTTCAATCCGCCGATCCCATTTTCTCCAGTCCAATTCGCTAAACGATTGTCTTAATTCAACATAATCAGATTCCGGAAGCGCCATAATCGCGTCCTTTATTTCAGCTATTTTTGTCATTTTACATACCCCTCGTCAAATCCGTTTCCAGACAAAGACTGCGATTCTTGAACACCGATTTTCCGATCAGGTGGAAAAGATCGACCCCAGCCATCCAGTGATATACGGGATGGTTTCAGAAGCAACTACGCGGGACTTTGAAATCTCGACGAATGAAATCGATTGAACCGAATTGATCGTACTCCTTTGCACGTCCAATTCGGGAGACGCCGTCTCCCGAATTGCAGCTTACACTATGGAGAAGAGCCGATACCGCCGCCACTCCGTCTCGTCCACTCGCACCGACCCATCTCTCCGTAGCCTACCGGCAAGCTTTACAAGAACTGTGTTCCCAATTTGTGACCGCTTCTTGGAGATCAAGGTATACGTAGCCCACCCATTCCGACAGTCTCGCCTCATTAACCCGCAGGATGGACGTTTTCTGCACGGTGTTTGGTTCTATTGTCTACCTCGGTCAGGATTCATCCATTGGGGAAGCGGAGTCCCCGTCGCCTCTGCATACAAAGTCTCAGGTGCGATGTCGATTTCGCTTCCCCACGTAAGTACCCCAAGCTCCTCGTTCACGTTAAAGCTCCGAAAGTACTCGAGGTCCCTGAATCGCTCGAACACGCCACGCCTTTCCAGTTGTTTCGCGAAGTCAACGGTCCCGCGCCGGCCGTCATCGAACTCCAGTTCTATTCGATAGCCACCCTGGTAGGTTGCAGAAATCACGTCGTGCAGCATCCGCGGTTCCCTTCTATTGCAGAGGTGGTATTCTTCCTGGGGGCATGTCGTCGCACGTCGAATCCCAGTTTTCCATCAACTCCGGCTGATGTTGGGACGCCCACTCGACGACCAGACCCAGAATCCGCGGAGCCAGTCTCCCTTCCAATACCCGCAGTGAGGACATCTCGGGCAAATTGAATCCTCTCGCTCATTTGTATAGTGTAAAACCACCGCAACGAAAGACCCCATCACCAGGTCGCGGCGACTACTGAGCACGTCTTTACGGCTCATCGGCTTGCTAATTCGACGGTCGACGTCGCCGGGGGCAACGGCTTCCCGTCCTCCTGATATAATTCAATTGCGTCCTCTACAATCTGGCAGAGTTGATCGAAGACGGCCCGTTCATCGTCTCCGTGGCAGCCGCCGTAAATCAGACCGGGCGCGCTCCCGACATAACATCCATCCTCCTCCGACCATTCGACAATCTTTGCGTACCTCGCGCTGGCTTTCATTTTTCTGACTCCTCGATTGCCAATCGTACGGCACGAACTTGGTAATGCCTAGCGTCGTCACCCGAATTACCCGAGATCGTTAGCGGTTGACTCAGGTTCGGGTGTACAAAGTTCCTATGGTTACCCTTGCCGCCCCTATCCACAAATCCAGCCCGCGCGAGTTCTGCGACTAATTCCCTCACCTTTGGCGGCACCAGGATCCCTTCCGACTCATATCCATATATCGATGGATGTCCATGTCTTCATGCGGATTCGGATCCATAAACAGAATGATGAGCGTTTTCCGGACGGAGCGTGGTGCTATTGTTCAACTCGGTCAGGATTCATCCACTGGGGAAGCGGGGTCCCCGTCGCCTCTGCATACAGAGTCTCCGGTGCGACGTCGATTTCGTTTCCCCACGTAAGAACCCCAAGCTCCTCGTAAACGGTGAAATTCCTGAAGAACTCAAGGTCCCTGAATCGCTCGAAAACACCCTGTCGGTCCAGATATTTCGCGAAGTCAACGTTCCCGCGCCGGCCGTCATCGAACTCCAGTTCAATCCGATAGCCGCCCTGATAAGTTGCCGAAACCACGTCGTGCAGCATCCGCGGCCCCCTTCTATTGCAGAGGTGGTATTCTTCCTGGGGGCATGTCGTTGCGCGTTGCGAAACTCAGGGCCGCCAGAACGCCTTGCCTGGTCAAACGGGGATGCGCTTCGAGTATCTGATCGATTGTCTCGCCTTCTGAAAGTTTCTCCAGGATCAACTCAACGGTAATGCGGGTTCCCGCGACGACGGGCTTTCCCATCATGACGACAGGATCGGATTGAATGAGTTTGGCGTCCATATCTCAACTCCCCATTTGGAGCGAACCTGCAATTTCGTGATGCGGACAGGGGAAACGTGTGAGACTTCGTTATACCGGCCTCGTCCTCGCGAGACATTGCATCTGCTCGATCGCTTGCGAATCCGACATTGAAGATCAGGCCGCCCGGCGCGATCATAGGACGGTTTCACTTCACAGGTGTCACGCATTGTTGTCGTAAGCGTCAGGTGGATTGGTGAGACATCTGAACTTATGATGCTATCTCAACGTACATCGAATCCGAGGTTGGTTCGGGAATCGGATAGCGTTCCTGTTTCATTCCATCGAGGCGGAATTCGATCGCCTCCTTCATGTTCGTTTCCACTTCCCGCCGCGTGGCGCCGGCGGACACACATCCTGGTAGATCGGGAGAATATGCCGAAAACCCGGTTTCCGTCACTTCGATGACGATCAAGTACCGATTCATGCCGTTCCCGTTGTCTATTATCGTTGCGAGCGCCACACTCGGACCGCATTGCACGAACCGAAACTTGCTCCGTTTCTATTGACCGCACGCGGGAACTCATCCCTCACACCCCATGTGCTTCGATGAAGTCCTCGTTGACGGTCAGTCCGAGGCCGGGTTCGTCTCCCATGTGGATCAGTCCATCGATGATGCGGAAGGGCGGATCGTAGAGTTGCGACCAGATCTGGTACGGCTCGGTGGGCGGGCAGGCGGAGACCATCAGCCCGTTGGGCACGGCGGCGATCAGGTGGCAGTTGATTTCCGGAAACGAGGCCCCATGAGGCGCCACGTAGACGTGGTGCGCCTCGGCCAGCGCCGCCATCCGCATCAGACCCGTGAAGCCCCCGCCGCCGATAATGTCAGATTGAACCACCTGCATGCCGCCGTCGACGATCAGATGACGAGTGCCATACAGCGTGCCTTCGCTCTCGCCGCCGGCGACCAGCGCGCTCGTCGCCTCGCGAACCATCCGCATGTGCGCCGCTTCGTCGTCACCCCGGACGGGTTCCTCGATCCAATACAGGTTGTACGGCTCGAACCGTCGCGCCATGTCCGCGGCCGTTTTTCCCTCCCACATCCGGTGGACGTCGATCATCAGCCTCGGTCCGTCGCCCAGGGCCTCGCGCGACAGCCGGACCTTATCGAACGCGAGTTCGCGATCGTCATCCGACAGATGGAACTTCACGGCCCTGAATCCGAGGTCCGCGTGTTTCCTGACGAGGGCCGCGACCTCCTCGGCGTTCTGATGCTCATAGCCGATCCCGTCCGCGTACGCGGTGACCCGGTTCCGATACCCGCCCAGCAGCCGCCAGACCGGTTCGCCGCACGCCTTCCCGTACAGATCCCAAATTGCCACGTCCAGCGCGCCGATCGTCCCCATCGCGGCCCGGCCGGGCCCGCGAAAGCGCCACGCGTGATCGTACATCCGCTGCCATAGCAGCGCCGGGCGGCGCGGGTCTTCGCCCACGAGCAGCGGCGCGAATTCACGTTCGATCAGTTCTGCGCTTCCCCCTCTACCGATGCCGGCGAGCCCGTTGTCCGCATGGACAAAGTGAAGGGGCCAGGACCGCTTGACTCCCCGATCGGACGGCCCCCAGAAACAGGACAGCGAAACCGTCTCAATTCGTTCGATACGCATGGCGCGACCTCCTGTGTTCAGGATGCGATGCGTTTACAAAGAACCACCTGGGTCCCGGTCTCGAAAAACTGGTGTGCGACGTCGTCCACCATCGCGCGCATCATCAGCAGGCCGCGGCCGGACGAATTCAACAGGTTCTCCTCTGCAAGCGGATCCGGAACCGCGGCCGGGTCGAATCCCGGACCCTGATCCCGGACCGCGATGCGTAACATCCCGTCTGCTACTGCAAATTCCACGGTGAACGATCGCTCCCGCACGCCGCCGTTGCCGTGGAAGATGGCATTGTTGACGGCTTCCGTCAGCGCGATGGCCACCTCGTCGCAGGCATCCTCGCTCATCGCCAGATCGGCCGTGACCTGCGCAGCAGCGTCAACCACCTTATGAAGCGATTCTACGCAACTCGGCAACTCCAGTCGTCTGACGTTACGAGACTCGATACCCATGTACGCATTCCCTCGTACCGTTCACCGGCGCGACGAACGTCTCCGCCGGCCGAGTGGGGGATTCTCCTTGACAATCCGTGTTCTTGACGTTATCAAGAACGACCACGAAGGTGAAAGTGTCTACCGTCTTCTCGCCACGTACACAGTACGTCCCGAACAATCGAATGGAGATATCGCATCATGCAGAAAGAGGTGATTCGCACCGACAAGGCAGCCCTTCCCGTGGGTCCCTATTCGCAGGCCATCAAAACAGGCGAGTTGATCTTTGTGGCGGGCGAAAAGGGAATCGACCCCGCCACCGGCGAAATCGTCAGCGGCGGCATTGCCGCGGAAACCCGGCAGACGCTCGACAACGTCAAGGCGATCCTGGACGCGGCGGGCGCGACGATGGGCCACGTGGTCCGCACGGTTGTGTATATGACGGACATCTCGGAATTCGCCGAAATGAACGCCGTCTACGCGGGATACTTCCCGAGCGACCCTCCCGGTCGGAGTTGCGTCCAGGTGGTCGCGCTCCCTGCCGGGGCGCACGTCGAAATCGAAGTCACCGCGGTCCTGGCCTGATCTGCCCGCGGCAGCGCTACATCCCGGACAGGATCCCCTCGACGTAACCTCGTGCAAACGCCACGTCCCTGTCCACCTCGTCCGGCTCTTTGCCTCCCACGCATTCCACGTAGAGCGGACCGTCAAACCCGCCGGCGACCAGACCGGACAACACCGAATGAAAATCCACCAGCCCGTCGCCGGGCGTGACCATCACGTCGGGCACGCCGTCGACCACCGTACAGTCTTTGATGATCCCCGTCGTCACCACCGGCGCCACTTCCGAGACGTCCGTCTCGGGCCGCAGATCACCCTTTGTGTAGTAGATGATGTTTCCCGGATCGTAGCAGATGCCGAACGCCGCGTGGTTCACGTTCCGGTTGGCCGCAAGGAGGTGGGACACCGTGAGACTGATCCCCCCGTGGGGCTTCATGGTTACGTTCACGCCGACCTCATCCGCGTGGGGCGCGGCCTGCCGCATCAACTCGAAATAGTCGTCGAAGTGGGCTTCATTGCTTGTGCCGCAGTCCAACAGCCAGTTCGCGCCCAGCGCGGCCGCATTGTCGATCAGTCGCTTGTAGTCGTCCACCGCGGCATCCAGGCCGTCGCCCAGCCGCGTGCCGCCGATGAGCATCGACGGAACCACGCCGGCGTCTTCCGCCGCTTTGCGCACGTCCGCGACCTCTGCGGGCGAGCTGTCCGGTCCGACCGGCGCCTGCCCGTCATTGGCAAATACAGCCACGTCCGAATAGCCGGCCTCGGCAATCCGGCTGTACGCTTCGCTGTAACTCAGTTGGCCGTAAGGCCGCGTCGTACATCCAACCGTCAATTCCATCCTTGTCGCTCCTTTGCTGGTTCGTCCGGACAAACGCCGGATCACTCTTCCATTTCACGCCCGCAGTGCGGACAGATGCCGCCTTCTTTCTTGCGCCGGTCGATCTCTTCCGCGAACCCCGATCCCAGGATGCCGGCCGGGAGGGCAAACATCCCGATGCCCAGAAGCGCGATCACGGCGCCGAGTACCTTTCCCACGCCGGTCACCGGGTACGTGTCTCCGTATCCCACCGTCGTCAGCGTCACGATACCCCACCACATGGCCGACGGAATGCTGGAAAAAGCGTTGGGTTGAGCGCCGTTTTCCGCGAAGTACATCAGCGTCGACGCGATGACCAGCATGATCAGCAGGACGAACAGGGTGACCAGCAATTCGCCGCTGTGCTTCCGCAACACGTTGGCGAGGGTCTGCAGAGAGGCGGAATACCGTCCGAGCTTGAACAACCGCAACAGCCGCATGGCTCGCAATACGCGGAGGTCGACGGTGGTTACCAGAGGCAGGTAGAACGGCAGGATCGCGATCAGGTCCACCAGTGCCAGCGGCGTAAAGAAATAACGCAATCGACCCCGAACGGGCCTGGCAAATCGTTCATCGGCGGTACATGACCACATTCGCATCAGGTATTCGATGCTGAACACACCCACTGAAAAGGCGTCGAACGCTTCGAACAGCCACCTGTACGACACCAGGACGGCCTGCACCGTTTCGAGGATGACAGCCACAACGTTCAGGATGATCAACCCCATGATGAACAGGTCGATCATTCGACTCGCACGGTCGCCTGACTGCGCCTTGTCCAGGATTTGGTTGGTCCGTTCTTTGAACCGATGCACGAGGGCGTCCTTTCACTTTCGCACGATTGACGTCGGCACGCCGCGTCCGCCGCCGGCCAGCCCCGGGGCGTCGGCGCAGGCAATCTCAAAGATAGGATTCTAGGGTTCGAATGGAAACGTCTTTTTCCAATGAGTGCATCGCCCGCGCGGAATCGCCGCCTCAATCGTCATTCGGCAAACCCGTATCAACAATTGGAGACCGATGAATCGGAACGCGGAAGCAGGAAACAGATTCCATGGCTTCGCGCGCATTCTCGCGGCACTGGTCCTGGCGACGGTATTCACGGCCGTGCTGCCGAAAAACCGGGACCGCGTCATTCATCAGCAGATCGTGACCGAATTGCCGGGACTTGCGAAAGCGGCGGGCGGCGGCCCGTGGCGTCTTGCGGAGACCGACGATCCGCGCTGCCGCTCGGGTTACGAGGAAGTGAACCGGCGGAGAACAACCCCCGAGACCGATTCTCTCCCGATCACGTTGACGTGCCGGGAAGAACCCGATGGTCTGATCCTGACCGCCGCGACTGCCGGAATGCATCGGCAGATCCGCCTGAAACCCGTCGACGGCTGGAGTCTGTTTCCACCGATCGCGGCCATTTTTGTCGCGGTGATCAGCGGTCGCGTGCTCCTGGGGCTCGCGCTTGCCGTACTCTCCGGCGGCATGCTCAGCGCGGGCGACGCGCCCCTGTACGAACTCCCGTTCGCCGCCCTGGAAAGGGCGGCCGTAGATTACGTCTGGACCCCGCTGAGTTCGTCCTTCCAACTGTTCATTCTCGGCTTTACGGCGGCGCTGATCGGCATGGTGCGCGTTACCACGCTCGCCGGGGGAAACGCCGGCATCGCCGCGCTGCTGGCCGCCCGCGCCGAAAGCGCCAGGTCCACGCGGTTTGCCGCGTTTCTCATGGGCCTGGCGATATTCTTCGATGACTACGCCAACACGATCGTGGTCGGCACGACGCTGCGGCCCATGACGGACCGGTTCCGGATCTCCCGCGAAAAGCTCGCGTACATCGTCGATTCCACCGCGGCGCCTGTCGCCGGCGTGGCGGTCATCAGCACCTGGATTGGCTTCGAAGTGGGTCTGTTCGGGGACCTCATGCGGGATCTCGGAACCGGTGTTTCCGGATATCAGCTCTTCCTCCACGCGCTTCCCGCCCGCTTCTACTGCCTCTTTACCCTTTTGTTTGTCGCCACGTCGGCGTGGTTCCAGCGGGACTACGGGACCATGTACCGGGCTGAGTACCGCGCGCAAACCACCGGCCGCGTGCTTCGGCCGGGCGCCACGCCCCTGACGGGACTCCGCGGCACAGAGGTAAAGGCGGCAGCAGGCGTTCGACCCGCCTGGTGGGCCGCGGCCGTTCCCGTTCTGATCGTTGTGTTTGCCGTCGTCTTCGGCATGGCCGCCGATACGTGGACTCATGCCAGCGTACGGCCGGTCCGAATTAACGATTCGCTCGCCAGCTGGTCCTTCTGGACTGCGTGTTTTTCCAATGCGGACAACCCGCGGGTGCTGTTCGTGTCCGCCGTACTCGGTTCCGTTGCGGCGTTGCTCATCGCGGTTACGCGGCGTCACAGCACCGACGGATCCGCCCCGATTTCACCCTTTTCGGCAGTGAAGACGTGGGCGATGGGAGTAACGGGAATCCACTATGCGATTGCCATCCTCATCATGGCCTGGGCCATTCAGGCCATCTGCAAGGACGTCGGCACGTCCGTGTACCTCACGGCGGCGCTCTCGCCCCTGGTTCTCCCCGGCCTGCTTCCCGTGCTCATCTTCCTCCTGGCCGCCTCGGTCGCGTTCGCCATGGGGACGTCGTGGGCGACGATGGCGATCCTCATTCCCACCGCGGTTCCCCTCGCGCACGGCCTGGGCGGCCTCCCGCTCACCATTCTCGCGGCGGCCGCTGTACTGGACGGCGCCATCTTCGGGGATCACTGCTCACCCATCAGCGACACGACGGTCATGTCGAGCATCGCAACGTCGTGCGACCACCTGGACCACGTCAAAACGCAACTTCCCTACGCCCTCACCACGATGGCCGTCGCCGCGCTCGCGGGGTACGTCGGCGCCGCCTTTTTCTATCCGGGATGGATCGGGCTTGTCATCGGCTTTACCGCGATCCCTGCGATCCTTCTCCTGTTCGGCAGGAATCCGGACAAGCCTGCCGACGGTTAGCCGTACCGCTAAGGTTCCTCAACGCGATGGTATACATTCGGCGCCGGGTTTTCCATGGTGAGGCTGCGCCCGGAAGGCCAGGTCACAACAACCTTTTCCAGGTCAGGCCGTACCCCCAGCCCGAAATGCAGCCTTCTCTGATTCTGCGACGAGAAGCCGCTGCCGCCCGACACCTCCTGCATCTGTTCCTGTCCATCCCAGAACAGCCTCACCTGCGCCCCGATCGCGCTGCGATTGCTCGTTACGCCCGCCAGATCGAATCCGATCCATTGGCGGGCGGGATCCACTGTGTTTCTGTATACGAGAAGCGGGCCGCGCTGGTTGGCCACCACAACGTCAAGCACCCCGCGGTTCCAGAGATCAACGAGCGCTACCGCACGCCCGTCAAAACGGTCGTGCACCCCCGCCTCGCGAGCCACGTCTACGAAACGTCCCATCCCGTCGTTCACCCACACACGCGATTGCTGAAAGCCGGCGAGGCTGCGTCCCTTCATCGCGGGCCAGTGCTTCGCATCTGAAATGATCGCCCTGTGTCCGCCCGCCACCTGTGAGAAGTCGTACCAATAGCTCTCCGACTCCGAGGCCGACACGTAGCCGTTGGTCAAGAACAGATCCAGGCGCCCGTCGTTGTTGAGATCTCCGAACTGCGCGCCGAAACTCCAGTCGCCCAGCTCCACGCCCATCACCTGCGCCAGGTTTTCGAACGCCAGCTCACCGTCCTTCCGGGCGACCCAGAGGTTGTTGCCCTGCAGCAGAATTCCGGCCTCCGAGATATTGGTCTCGTAGATCGCCAGGCGACCCTGGTTCAGCACGTCGCCGAATGTCGCGTTCATTCCGCTCTTCGGCTGGTATCCGACGCCCGCCTGCCGCCCGATCTCCTCAAACCCCGTTCCGTCCTGGTTACGGTAGAGCTCCGAGACGCCGTAGTCGTTGGCCAGGAACAGATCCGGATAACCGGACCGGTTCAAATCAGCCGCAGCCACGGCAAGGGTCCAGCGACGACTGCGAATGCCCAGCCGTTCGGCAACGTCCTCGAAACGTCCGTCGCCCCGATTGCGCAACAGGTACTTCCGACCGCCGTTTTCGGCATATTCGAAACTGTCCGGCATCATGCGGGTGGATTCGAGGCGCCACAGGTCCAGCCCATCCGGCCAGTATCCGGCGACAAACAGATCCAGACGCCCGTCGCAATCGTAATCCAGCCAGACGGCGCTTCCCGCGTTGATCCAGGCGGGCAGCCCGGCGTCCTCGCTCACTCGCCTAAACCTCTGTCCGGACTCGTTCCGATACAGCTCCGGCCGACCCCATTTGTACACGAAAAGGTCTTCGAAGCCGTCGTTGTCATAGTCCCCCCAGACCGAGCCCACCGAAATTCCAGTGCCGGCCCGATTCAGGTCCGCCACGCCGACCCTGTCGGCCACGTCTTCGAATTTCCCTGTACCGAGATTGCGGTAGAGCCGGTTCGCCGCGCCTTCCGCGCTGTTGGTCACGTACAGATCCTGCCAGCCGTCCCTGTCGAAGTCCGCGACCGACACCGCGGCGCCCATTGCGGCGACGTGTGGCATGATATGGGTCAGCTTCGCGTCGAACGTGGGCCCGCGGTGCACGAAGTCGATGCCGCTTTTGCCGGTGACGTCCTCGAGCGCGAATCCATAGTGGACCACTTTCCTCTTTTTCGGCGGCCACAGACCGGATTTCTGGAGGACGGGTACCGCCAGCAGCATCACAAAGATCGCGATCGGGACGCCGTGTACCGCTCGACGTGACATGGGACACTCACTGTCTATCTGCCGGCGTGCATCCGGGAAATCTCCGGCGCGACGTACCGGGTGTGGAATTCCTGCCAATCTGCGGGATTGCGGCGGTAGACCGGGTCGTCTTCCAGCCGACCCGGCGGGGTTTCGTACGTAGACCAGGCATGAGAAGGCAGCGGCAGAACGGTTTTCGAATACGCCGTATTGTAGTCACCGTCTTTTACCCAGCCATCGCCCATCAGCACGAAATCCCTCACCCATCCGGACGGCGGCGGACCCGGATCCGGGAAACGAAAAACAAGCTCGTCTCCGGCGTTCATGATCACGTATCGATCGTCTACGTCGGCCAGCAGTGGACGCACGTCACCGAAACGGGTGTGATATCCCTTCAGGTCCCACCACAGGGGCGCGGGGTTTACGGGAGACGAATACAAAGGAACGTCGGGCGATCGCCGATCCGGTTGCGAGACCTCCGAAAACCCGCGGCCTCTCAACACCGCGGTCTGAGACGTCACCCGGCGGGTCCGCAACTGCGCGTCGTTTGCGGTTTCCGCCCACGCCAGCCGGTCCCAGTAGATCTCCAGATTTGTCCGGAGACGCAACCGGGGAGACGTCACACCCGACAGATCGATCGCGATCGTCTTGAACTTACCGGCGGGGAACCCCAGATCCGGTACCGCGGTTTCCCAGGTTCCATCGTCCCGCTGCGCATCCAGACGGAGCCCCCGGGGTCTCGCGTGCGCGCCATGACCCATCGCGACGTTGATCGAACTGTCGGTGGGATAGATCCATCCGTATCCGATCAACCATCCGCCCCCGTTCTCGGCCGCCCGCGGCAGATCCACCTCAACCCAGTGGTCCGCGGCCACGCCCTGGTATCGCCCGACGTCGAACGTATCGAGATACCGGCCATCTCTCGCCGTTACCAGATCCGTCACGTCACGCCCCGTTTCGTCCCGCGCCGCACGGACCGCGACGGGCGTTTCCGTTGGAATGACCCTGAGTTCCGGCTGTCGCGTTGCAAAACGCTCATCCACAAATACGGCGACGTCCGCGGGGTGGTCGACGACCATCAGTTCCACCCAGTCCACGAACTGGGTCTCCCACAGTTCGGACGTGATGCGTACGTCGTAGGTTCCGTCCCGGGACGCGAGTTCATCGCCCCGGATCAGGATCCAATCCTCCGTTTGAGACACGCCGGCCGTCACCTGAGCGTTGATTCGCATCCCCAGCGGGGATCGCCACAGGAAATCTTTAACGAAGGCCCATTCTTCGCCATTGAACGCGAACACCCAGGGACAGGATCCCTTCAGGCGCTGCTGAGCCAGAATCGTCTGATCGGCCGCGACGTCGAACTCGGCCTGTACCGTTCCGTTCGGCCACTGCACGCGCACCACGTTCGCCAGGTCGTACTCGCCCAGACCGAAATGTACCGCCGGCGTCCTGATCGCCCGGCGCTGTGCCAGGAGCCCGGACCGCACCAGCACCTCCCCGCCCAGCGCGAATGAATTGATCCTCCCGTCCCCCTGGATCGCCCGCACCCGCGGCCGGACGACCTGCCAGTGGTAGTCGCGTTTTCCCCGGTTCACGAGAATCTGTGGTCGTCCGGCGTCAGAGAGTCCCAGCAGATCCAGGCGACCGTCCCGGGTCATGTCGGATATCCCGAAGATTCGCAACCCGTCCGGCAGGGCGTTGTAACGCCAGGACCCTTCGGCATCGCCCAGCCAGTACCCGCCTCGGACCCGGCCGCCGACAACGAGATCGAGCTGCCCGTTATTGTCGATATCGGCCAGAAACAGGCGCGCCGGGTCTTCGTATCCCTTCGTGTTGACCAGTTCGCTGAATTCCCATCGCCCGTTCTTGCGCGAAATCGCAGTGATCCGTCCATCCGGGTAGAGGGCAACCAGGTCCAGACTTCCATCGCCGTCCACGTCTCCGGACGCGATCGCGCGGACCTCGTCACCACTCTCGTACGAATGCTCGAACGACCCGCTTCGCTCGTTGACGTATACAAGCAGCCGGCCCCGGTTGTCCACCAGCGCCGCATCCGGTACGCCATCGCCATCGAGATCCGTCCATTCGAACGCCCGCGCGCCAGCCGCGCCCGCAAAGGGTTGCGCGACGTCGAACGTACCGTCCCCGTTGTTTCGCAATACCCGGCAGGCATGCCGCCCCCCGAGGACCAGGTCCAGGTCCCCGTCCATCTCGACGTCCGCGGCCCAGACCCCACCATACGCCCGATCGGTCACACTCCGGTCCAGGCCGGTCTGATCCGTAACATCGACTGGCGACCCGTCCCCGTCCCGGCGGAACAGGCGAATGCCGCCTTCCCCTGCCGTCACCAGATCCAGCCTGAAATCGTTGTTCCAGTCGACCGAAAGCAAACCGTTGGCGCCCAACGGCATGGAGGCAGGAGATGGGACGGTTCGGCCGGACGAATCCTGCCAGCGGATGGTTTCCTCGGTTGCAGACAGCACCACCGGAGGATCCTCCGGGGCGAGGCCGAGCGCCCTGAGACCGGTTGCTTCGCCGAGTGTTTGCGGAACAAATGCAAGCGCCGTATCCGCCGGCGCGGGATCGGCCGGCGGACTCTGCATCTTCAGGAACCGCCGCAGTGGCTCGCCGACTGCCTGTGACGGAATACGCAACCGACTCAGGTCGCTTCGGAAGGACGGCGTCCGCAACAGCGCATTGTGGAGGAACGCCGCGTGCCGCGCGGCGAGCCGGAAGTCCGTTTCCGCATTTGCGAGCGCCCTCGCCTGATCCTTCGCCGTTTCCGGCCACGCGCCGGCGCGCCCGGTGATCCGCGCAATCGAAACCCTCAGGCCTTCCGCGTCCCGCGCCTTCGCCGCCAGCCTGATCCGTTCCAGCAGGAGCGCGAGATTCCGCGGCGCGTTGCCGAGCATCCCTTCCACCACGGCGAGCGCCTCTCGCGTGTCTCCCTTCCGTTCCAGCTCACGCGCCAGCGCGTAGCCCGCTTTGAGGTGGGCCGGACCGGCAAGGGCCGCTGCCCGCCGGAGGTGAAAAACCGCCTCGTCCGTCCGTCCGCGACGGCTCTCGAATGCCCCCATCAGGAGCGCGAGACGCCCGTTTTCCGGCGCCAGTCCCTGCGCGCGCTCGATCGATCTGAGCGCCTGTTCCTCCCTGCCCATCGAGAACTGCAGCAGCGCCAGGTTCGCCCAACCCGCGGGCTCGCCCGGCGCGTTCTCGGTCATCCGCGTAAGCGCGACGGCCGCCCGGTCCCGGGCGCCCACGTCGAGGGCGGCAAGGCCGGTGTAGAAGTCGGCGACGGCGCTCCGGTAGGCCTCGCTACCGGGTTCCGGAACGGGCGTTTCACAGCCCGCGGTCAAACCGATCAGCGCAAGCGCGATGGACAGATATCTCATGGTCCCACCCCTGGGAACGGCACGATCGTCTTCGCCTTAAATCAGAAGGGCGGAACCGTGGCAAGACGGCGCCGCTCCTGATCACGCCAAAACAGAATACACGTTGCCTGTTGCGCGCCGCCCGGGTTACGAACCGGCTCTTCCCTCAAGCCACCGATCCAGCGAAACCGGCATATTGCGCACGTACAACAGCGCGAGCGAACACCCGATCAGCACGAGATCCTGGGCCAGCGCCGCATCGAGTGAACCGCGTGCGCCGTCCAACCCGAAGCAGCCGCAGTCCAGATCCGCGCCCCGGTAGAGGTTTATCGCGATGGCGATGCCGAACGACGCAAGCAACGCGAGCGCGGCGAGCGCGCCGCTCCGGGACCAGAATCCCGCCAGCAGGCACACGCCGGCGGCGACTTCCATCCAGGGGACGACCACCGCGAATCCGTTGATGAACGCATGCGGGAGCACGTTGTACGCCCGCACGGTGAGGGCGAACAACGCGGGTTCCGACACCTTGGCCAGGCCTGCCCAGATCAGCACGCCGCCGAGCGCGACGCGCAGAACGACCGGGATTCCGTACCGGACCCACCTCATGGTTCATTCCCTTTTTTTACCGGATATCCGGCGTTTACCCAGGCGCCCCATCCATCGAAGAACGCCCGCACCCGCGTAAACCCCAGGCCCTGCTTCAGCAGATGGGCCAGCTTGACGCTGGCCTGACATCGAGCGCCGCCGCAGTACGTGATGATTTGCGCGTCCCTTGGGATACCGGCGAGCTTGTTCCTGCCGTCCGTGCTCACGTCGTGAGGCGTCAGATTCATCGCGCCCGGTATGTGTCCGCCGGCATAGGTACGCGGACCGCGGGCATCCATAAAGACGACGGACCCGGAGTCGAACGCCGCTTTCGCGTCCGCGAGACTTGCCCGGACGCCTTCGAGATAGAGGCTCCAGTTCACATGCTCGGATGCCGTTACGGTCCTGGGCGTCCGAAGCGGAATGCCCGAGTCGGACATCGCGTTGTACGCAAGACCCGCGCCCGTTCCGGCCGCCAGAATAATCATCGCCTGTAATATGACCCTTACTCGAGACATCTGAGTGGCCTCCCCTGGATGAATGATACCGATAATATATAACACACGTCGGCGGGGCTGTCAAGCATCCACGGGTCGCCTTCACCTTTGACAATTCGTGCCGCGTATGCTATTATGGATCGCCTCCGCGGCAGCCGTCGCCCCCCCGAAAAAACCGGCGAAGACGACTTCTTCCCTGTGCGTGAGTCCGTTCACGCGAATCGACGTCCCCGGGAGATCATTGATTATGTCTGACGAACTGGCACTTGACGGCGGTCCGCCGTCGGTCACCGACCCGCAGGATGACGGCTGGACGACCATAACGGCCCTGGAGAGACAATCCGTCCTGAGCGTTCTGGACGGCGGCGTGGGTGATTCCTATTCCGAGATCGACCGATTCCAGGAGGAATTCCGCGCCTTCACCGGCTCCGGATTCGCCATCGCCACCTGCAATGGCACGGCGGCCCTGCATTCGGCAATCTTCGCCTCCGGCGCACGGGCCGGCAGAGAGGTCATCGTGCCTTCAGTGACCTGGCACGCGAGCATCACGCCCATCCTGCATTGCGGCGCGACACCGGTCTTCTGTGACGCGGACCCGGACACCTTCTGCGCGGATCCCGGAGACGCCGGACGTCGAATTACGGAAAACACGTGCGCGATCATCGTAACCCACGTCTACGGCAACCCCGCCCATATGGACGCGTTCCGGAATCTCGTCGACGGAACCGGCATCACGCTGATCGAAGACGCGTCGCACGCCCACGGCGCGCTCTGGAACGGCACGCCCGTCGGCTCACTCGGCCACGTCGGCTGCTTCAGCCTGCAGGGTAGCAAGCCGGTCACGGGGATCGAAGCGGGTGTGGTCGTGACCGACGACGGAGACCTCTACGACCGGATGCTGGCCCTGGGCCACTACGGACGGTGCGAGAATGCGTTCGTCACCGACAGATTCAGAGACCTCCGCAACATGGGCCTGGGCGTCAAGTACCGGGCGAACCCTCTGGGGATTGCCCTGGCCCGCGCGCAGCTCGAACGGTTGCCCGGACTGAACGAAAAGAGGCGCGCCTGGTTCGGCCGGCTGGACAGCCATCTGAAATCTGTCCCCGGCTTTTACCCGCAGAAAACCTACACGCAGGCGGTACGCGGCGGGCTCCTGCTGTATACCGGGCTTATCGATCCGGCGGAAATCGGCGCCCCGGTTTCCGCCGTCCTGAAGGCGCTCGTGGCGGAGGGCGTGGCGACCACCCCGGCCATCACGCCGTTCGGCTACGGCGCCATGCACCTGGAACCGCTCTTCAACGATTTCCCGTTCGACGACCTTGGCGGCCCCTGGGGCGACCTGCCTCCTGACGCAAGGATCCCGTACAGCCGCGGCGACCTGCCGATCAGCGAACGCATCCACGATTCCGGCTTCTGGCTGTCAACGCCGGTTGACCCGGATCCGGCGTGGGTTGACCAGGTTGCCGCTGCCTTTTCCAAAGTCGCCGGTCACGGCGAACGCCTGGCAAAGATCGCCGAAGACGGTGTTGGTTGAGCCGGACGCGCGCAGAAAGCAGTGGCTCCCGACGGCGGTGGAAGCGGTTCAAGGAGGCCGTGCATGTCCGATCGATCATCTCAGCTGACCATGGACCCCATCACGTTCGAAGTGATGAAGAACGCACTGCTCAACGCAACCGAAGAGATGGCATACACCATTCGCCGAACCGCGTACTCCACGAATATCAAGACCCGGGCCGACTTTTCCTGTGCCTTCTTCGACGCTTCATTCAGGGTGGTCGCACAGTCTTTCTCGCAGCCGCCCCACCTCTCATCCATGAAGACCGCGATCCCGAACGCCCTCCGGGAATACGGCGCGGAGAACCTCGATCCCGGCGACGGCCTCGTCCTCAACGATCCTCACCGCGGAAGCAGCCATCTGAACGACATCGCCCTGATCGCGCCGGTCTTTGCCGGAAAGACCCGGATCGGGTACCTGGCCAACATGGCCCACCACGTCGACGTGGGGGGCAGCACGCCGAGCAGCCTGGGCGTCAACCGCGAGATCTACCAGGAAGGCATCATCATCCCCCCCACGAAAATCATGCGGCGGGGGGAGATCGACAACGACGTCCTGGGCCTCATCCTCGAAAACGTGCGCGCGCCCCACGAAACCGGAGGGGACCTGCGCGCGCAGATGGGTGCGAACCTGGTGGGCGCTATACGCATCGCCGAACTCATGGACCGTTACGACGTCGGCCAGGTGGAGGCCTTCTTCGACGAACTGCTGGATTATACGGAGCGCTGGGCCCGGCGTGAGATCGCCGCATTGCCGGCCGGTGTATACAAGGCTGAGGGATATCGCGACAACAACGGATTCGACGACGAGCCGGTCAAAATCGCCGTTGCCGTCCAACTCCGCGATGGAAGCGCCAGACTGGACGTCACCGGGTCCGCGCCGCAGCAGACGGGCCCGCTGAACGCCACGCGCTCAAACACACTGGCCGCCATCGCGGTGGTCATCAAGAGCCTGATCGATCCGCGCATCCTGGTCAACGACGGGCTCTACCGATGCATGGACGTGATCGGACCGGACAATACCGTGCTCACGGCAACCTGGCCCGCCGCCGTGGTCGGCGCGTGGGAACTGGCGCAACTCACGGCGGAGCTGACCCTCACCTCCCTGCGCGACGCGTTGCCGGACCGGATTCCCGCCTGCGGCAAAGCCATTATCTGCAACCTGGGTTTCGCGGGAAACGATCCGCGTAAAGAAGCGTATTACTGTTACATGGAGACCGTTGGCGGCGGCAACGGCGCCCGCCCCGCCAAGGACGGTCCGGATGCCATCCAGACCACCATCCACAATACGGAAAACGCGCCGGTCGAGGAGGTGGAAATCAACTATCCCATCCGCTTCGCCCGGTACGGCCTGATACCCGACAGCGGGGGCGCGGGTCGTTTCCGCGGCGGCCTCGGCATCAGGAGGGATTTTGAGTTTCCGGACTGCGATACCATCTTCACGGTCCTCTCAGACGGCACGCGTTTTCCACCATGGGGACTCAGGGGCGGCGGGGACGGGCGCACCGCACGGTTCATTCTGGATCCGGACGGCAACGCGGAGCGACTTCCCTCCAAAGTCAGCATCACGGTGCCGAAGGGCGGCCGCGTCAGCGTGCAGACCCCTGGCGGGGGAGGTTTCGGACACCCCCTCGAACGGGAACCGGACGCCGTAGTGAGAGACGTGAGAGACGGGAAGGTATCACATCGGACCGCGAGTGAAACCTACGGAGTCATCTATGACGCGGCGACATGGTCCGTGGCCCACGAGGCGACGCTGGCGCAGCGCGAACGCCTCGAACGGAGTTCGACTCGATGAGTGATTCATACCGCATCGGCATCGACATCGGCGGCACGTTTACGGATGCCGTGGTGATGGACGAGAACACGGGCGACTTTCGCCCCGTCAAGGTATCCTCCACTCCTGACGATCCGTCACGGGCGTTCATGGAAGCGTATACCCGCGGCCTCGACAACCAGGGGCTCACGGCCCGGCAGGTGGGCTTCGTGGTACACGGCACGACCGTGGCGACCAACACGATCATCCAGCAAAAAGGCGCCCGGATCGGCCTCATCGCCTCCGAAGGTTTCAGTGATCTGTTCGAGATCGCGTGGCAGATTCGGCCCAACCTCTACGACCTCGATTACGACAAGCCTCCTCCGCTCGTTCCGCGCCACCTGTGCATTGGCGTACCCGAACGTATCGATGCCCATGGGGAGGTGCTCGTCCCCCTGGACGAGGCCGCCGTGTACCGTGCCGCTCGCAAACTGGCCGAGGACGGGGTGGAAGCGATACTCGTCTGCTTCCTGCACGCGTACCGGGACCCGGCGCACGAACGGCGGGCCGCCGGGATCATCCGGGAAGCATGTCCCGGTCTGCCCGTCTGCGTCTCCTCCGACGTCTGTCCCGAATACCGCGAATATACCCGCGCCAGCACAACGGCCGTCAACGCCGCGCTGCTTCCGGCGGTGGGCGCCTACGTGGAACGCCTGGAGGACCGGCTCGGAGCGGTAAACCCAGGTTCCGGCCTGTTCCTGATGACTTCCGGCGGCGGCATCATCGCCTCCGGGACCGCCAGGCAGCAGCCTGTACAGCTCATCGAATCCGGTCCGGCAGCGGGCGTCATCGCGGCTTCGTACGTGGGCCGGCTGGCCGGGTACGAAAATCTGATTGCGCTGGACATAGGGGGCACAACCGCGAAGGCGGCGCTTATAGAGAACGGACGGCCGCGCCTGGCCGCCGAATTCGAGGTCGGCGATGCGGCGGTTGCAACCACCACCCGGGACAAGGGTCAGGGTTATCCCGTAAAAACGCCCGTGATCGATCTGGTTGAAATCGGGTCCGGCGGCGGGAGCATCGGCCACGTTGATCCGGGCGGGGCGCTTGCCGTGGGCCCGCAATCCGCGGGCGCGGCGCCTGGACCCGCCTGTTACGGAAAGGGGGGGTCGGAACCCACGCTGACGGACGCAAACCTCGTTCTCGACCGCCTCGATCCCGGTTACTTTCTGGGTGGTGAACTCCGCCTCGACAGATCGCTCGCGGAACTGGCAATCGACCGGCGCATCGCAGGGCCCCTGAATATGGCCGTCGAAGAGGCTGCGGCCGGTCTGATTGAAATCGCCAATGCCAATATGACGGGCATCCTCCAACTCGTGTCGGTCCAGAAAGGCGTGGACCCTCGCGCGTTCGTCCTGGTGGCCTTCGGCGGCGCCGGCCCCCTCCATGCCGCCGCGCTTGCCAAGGCGCTGCACATCCGCACCGTCCTCGTACCGCCCAGCCCGGGCGTGACCACGGCGCTCGGACTGCTCGTTACGGACCTGCGCCACGACTACGTTCGCACCTATATCTCGAAGACGGACGATTTGGACCTGCCGGCCCTTACGGCCATCTACCGCGAGTTTGAAGACCATGCGACCGGCCTGCTTCTGAGCGAGGGGGTCTCCCGCGACAACGTCCGCTTCGTCCGCGAGGCCGATATGCGGTATCTGGGCCAGTCCTACGAACTTCGGGTACCCGTTGCCCGATTGTCGGAAAGCCTTCCCGGGAAGATGAACGACGCCTTCTTCGCAGCCCACCGGCGCCAGTACGGTTTCGCGACCCGGGACGAGCCCACCGAAATCGTCAACGCGCGTCTCTCAGCCGTGGGCGCCGTGCCCCGCCCCAGCCGGCGGCAGGTTCCCAAGGGCGGACCATCCTCGCGCACGGCCCTGAAGGCGAAACGCGACGTCCGCATGCCGGGTTCCACCGAACCGGCGCCCACGTCGATCTACGACCGGTACCGCCTTCAGGCGAACAACCGCTTTACGGGTCCCGCCATCGTGGAGGAAATCGACTCCACAACGCTTGTTCCGCCCGATTGTACCGTAACAGTGGACGACTACGGAAATCTCCTGATCGACGTCGATTGAGAGAAACGTCATGGATCTCCATCTGGCGGCGGCTGGCGTTACCTGGCAACTCGTGGCCTTCTGCGGCCTTTCTCTTTCTGTCGGATGGGGCATTCGCGGTAACTTCGGCCACGAATACGGAGCGGCCATACCCGGTGCGCTGGCGGCCATTGCGGCCGTTCTGGTATCCGGCCGTTCCGACTGGCTTGCGAACGTTCACTACTTCGCCATGTTCGGCGCGCTCGGCTGGTCTTTCGGTGGAAGCATGTCATATATGGGCGTGGTTGGATACACGCACTCGGGCCACCCGCCTTCCGTCCTGTACGGATTCGCCAACCTCTTCGTCATCGGCTTCCTGTGGGCGTTTTTGGGCGGGGCGGGAACCGCGCTTCCCGTGTTCTTCACCGGAGACCGGCTTGCCCTCTTCTTTGCCCCTCTGGCCGCGATCTTTACGGGGTGGGCGCTGCAGTCGGTCGTGGTCGACCTGCTTTTTTCGGGTGGCGGCCAATCAGGCAGGGCCGCTCTTTCCTGGTACGATACCGACTGGCTTGCGAACCTGGTGGCGATGGCCGCCGGCATCATCGTGTCTCTCTTCCGCGGCGGCTTCGATATTGCCACGTCGCTTGTGATCCACATGACCATCGGGTGGTTCGTGTCCTTCCTGGTGCTTGTCGTCGTCCTCAAGCTCCGGATGACCCCGCCCAGGGGCGACAACTGGGCCGGGTGTGTCGGCCTTGCCGCCGGTCTGCTGATCTACTGCTGGCAGTACGACCTCTACGGTCCGGCTTTTGCAGGACTGATCACGGGATTCATCGGCGGCATCGGCTTCGGGCTGGGCCAGTTCCTGAAGCTGCTGAACATTCGCACCGGTTTACAGACCAACTGGCACAGTGTCATGGAGCAGACCCAGGGGCTTTTGTTCGGCATTGCCATCGCCGTCTGCATGGGGCTGTTATCGACCGTCGCGCCTGCCGGCTCGAATGCCGGCCCGCCGCCCGGGTGGACCGGGATGTTCGCGACCGGATTCGTCCTGGTGGGACTCACCTATCTCAATCACAGAAAGGCGCCGTTGAACTGGGTGGATAAAGTGGCGTCGCTGTCGAAGAGGCCCTACGGCCTGCCGGTTGCGGGCTGGTTCGTGCGGTCGAAGGGGTGGATCGGCTGGCTTGAACTGGTATACATTGCCATCGGTATCGCCCTGTTCTGGCTGATGCACGCGCACCGCTCTCAGCCGCTTTCATTCATTCCCGATACCTGGACGGGTACGGGCCAGCTCCTCTATCTGGTCTTCCTGTGGTGGGTCGTCAACTTCAACTTCGCACTGAAGATCGTCGAATTCACACCGCGGCGTCTGGTCACCGAGGGCGTGATTACATTCAACGCCGTCATCTGCACCATTCTCGCGGCGCTTGTCGTCCAGACCGACGCGTTTCATCAACCCCTTTTTCTGTCCGCGGGCAGCTTCGCCGCGTGGATCGGATACACAACAAGCGTCGGTCTGGCGGCAACAGTCGCCTTTACGTTGTCAGAATGGGGACTTACCCACGCCCTGTTCGGCAGACGCCATATCCCATTCGCCTTCCGACACATCCGCTTTGGACCCGACGCCACGACCCGGGAGGAAGTGACTGCAGCCGGAGAACCGTGGAAACGAACATAGCAGCTCGAATTCGATCCAGGACGGCCAGTACCTTACTAAGTCGTTCCATGCCGGGCATCCGAACCACGGGCACCGGTCCTTCCCGGACACCTGACGTTCCCCGAAAACATCTCTGCACAAGGAACCGTGACCGTGAAAATTGCCGTCACAGAGGGCGTGTATTCGAACGACAGTTACGAACCCAATCTGTGCACCCTGCCGGACGGCAACATCTGCTGGGCGGCCTGGGCGGCTTACGCGGCCGAGGGGTCGAGGGTTTTCGCTCGACAGTTCGCCGGAGAGACCGCGGGTCCGATTGAGCCGATATCCACGAACGACGCCATGCAGACCCGTCCCATCTGTATACCCGACGGGAATGAAGTGGTATTCGTCTGGCTGGAAAAGACAGGCCGTCAATACGCGTTCAGAACCCGCAGGCGGGATGGAAATTCGTTCAGTCCCTGCCGGACCTGCCTGACTCTGCCTGCGTCGGCGAAAGTCTGGGAGCCTCAGGCCCTCCTCGACGAAACCGGCGCCCTGTGGATCTGCTGGGCGCAATCCGTCAGGGAAGGCGGCAGCATCGAGATATCGAGAACACTCGCTGACGGCACAACCGCGACCTGGTCGATTCGAAACGGAGGACGCTACAATTACCGGCCCAGAATGGTCGAATGGGGGCCGGAAGGCATCTATATCGTCTGGGACAGCTACGTGGAACGCACCTACGACATATTCGGCTGCGCTGTCGATCCCTCTGGCCCGCGGAAAGTGGTCCGGATCAGCACCGACGAGGAGTGGGAGAACCGGTCGACGCTCTGCAGGGACACGGGAGGTTCACTCTGGACGGTGTGGGTGCGCGGCGTGGACGTCATGTACAGGGACAGCACCCTCCAGCAGAAGTACTCCCTGCGTGGCGCCCGCCTGGACGGCCTGTCCTGGGAGCCGGTTTCCGGTGCCGAAGGAGGGACGGAGATCGCCCCGCTGCACTACGGGCTGCTGACCGAGTTTCCGAAACCGCCCAACCTGGGGCACATGGGCAGGCGGCTTTTCCCCATCGTCAAAGGGGCGGAATCCGGCGGCGTGTGGCTCTTCTACGAGGTCAAGGCCGACAGCGAACAGGGCACGCTCACTTCCACGGGCCGCCTCTTCGGCCAACCCTGCGTCGACGGCGTCTGGTCGGATCCTCGCACTGTCGCCGAAGGAAACGTCTTCTATGAGCTTCCCCACAACGGCACGGTCGGTACCGGGGTTCACCTGATGTCACAGGACATGATTACGGATGAGCGGTACCTGGAAACGGCGCGCCTCAGCCCCGATCTCCCTACCGTGCCCCGTGAATACCGTCGTATCGACCTGACCGAATGGAAAGAAGTCCGGCTTCCGTTCGAAGAGCGGCGGCGCACGGACCGGCCCGGCAACGAACTGCCCGGCGCGGAACGCGGCAAGTACCGCCTCTTCTGGGTGGACCTGCACTGCCACTCGGCGGCATCCATCGAAGTGGAGGGCGAGCCGGATGAGCTGGGTCACTACGCCCGTGACAAGGCGCAGATAGACGGACTGACCGTTTCCGACAACGACAGCTTCTGGAATCTACCCACGCGCCGGAACGTGCGGCACCTGAAGGACTATGAGTGGGACTACGTGAAGGGCAACGCCATGGTCCTGAATGATCCGGGGCAATTCGCCATGTTTCCCGGCTACGAAATGACCATCACCGACCGGGTGGACTCCGGCCGGGATCACCGGTCCGTGATGTCGGACGACGACGACATGGAGATGGACCTGCTGCACTTCAAGTACAAAGACGCTCACACGAAGGGCGAGCGGCATACCCACAAGGACACCCGGGAGTGCCTCGCCTGGTTCAAGGAAAAGGGCTACCTGCCTCTCCCCCATCCCCACAACGGGAAATGGAATCTCTACGACACGGACGTCGAATGGGGCGTCGACGTATGCGCCGGCTGGATGATCAACATCGACCTGTACGACATCTATTTCAAATATCTGAACGCGGGTCACAGATTTGCCTTCACCGGCAGCGGCGACAGCCACCACCGCAATCCGGGCCTGAGCGGCGCGCTCACCGGCATCTGGGCCGATCGGCTGGATCGCGACGCTCTACTTGAAGCGATCAGGGCCAGGCGTTGTTACGCGACGGCCGGCCAGCAGATCCTGATCGAATTCACGATCAACGATCGGATGATGGGCAGTTCGCTGCTCGTCAGGGACGACCCGGTGCTGAAGTGGCGCGTCGTGGGCGAAGCCGGCCGGGAATACATCCTGCGCATCCACCGGGACGGGCGTCTGATGCACGACGACAGGTTCATCGGCCGGACCCGGGGAGAGCGAACGGAATTCCGGTTGCGCCGGTACCGCCCGGGAAGGCACTACTACCACCTCGAAGTCCTGTCGCCCGAACCCATCCCCCAATACCCCAACAACGTCGCGCACGCCAGGGGCGCGAAGGGATGGAGCACACCCATCTGGGTGGAGACGTCGGATTGACCGCCCACTTGGCTCCCTCGGGGAGCCTGTACACGACAAAAAAGGGCGGCCGCGACCGGTTGCCCTTCTGGACTTCGCATCTGTCCGGATCCCTAACGCGTCCAGTTCAAATACAGGTTGACCGCGGTAAAGTTCACGATCGCCCAGATCGTCAGCAGCAATCCGAGTTCCGTCCAGACGGACATCCGTTCCGCGTCCGCGGCGCGCATCGCCAGGTGCACCACGCCGTAGGCCATCGGAATCAGCAGCAGGTTGTTGGCATTGGCCCCGATCAGCACCAGGGCCAGCGGCGTATCGGGAGTTGCAATGGTCACACAGAGCCACAGAAACGGAAACGCGATCTGCAATGCCCTCAGCAGCCGAAGCCGGCCGTCCTCGTGATCGAGACTGGCGACGCCCGTCTGCCTCAGAAAATCCACGCTGATGCGCCCCGAACTGGCGGTAAAGACGAGCAACGTGGAAAACAGCGTGCAGAACGCGCCGAACATGAACACGTTCTTGGTCCACGGTCCGATGCTGCGGGTAAAGATCAGCGATACCTGCTCGACGACCTCCATGCCCTGGGGAACCACGTTCAGTTTCTTGAGGATCGAGGCCCCGAGCAGATAGTAGGCGCACGTAATCACCAATGCGATACCCGTACAGACCAGCGCGTCGGTTTTCAGCACCCGCATCCAGCCCCGATAGCGCGCCCGCCATTCGGGCGTATCCTCACGGGGCCCGACGAAATCCGCATACCCCTTCTCCCTCACCCAGTAGGGATACATAAACAACTCCACCGCCGTCGCGCCCACAGACCCCATCACAGCCAATGCCACGAAGGCCCCCTCCGCCGGCAAGGCGAAGCGAAACCCTGACAATACCTCGTCGCCGCCCACGGCGTAGGGCGTTGCCTGCATCGCCGCGACGGACCCGATAACGACCAGACTGAAGCCCGCAACCAGTACGGTGATCATGCGTTCGAGGTCGGCGTACAGACCCCGGTACAGCAGAATCGAGATGGCCGCGAATACCAGAACGGCCCAAACGTTGTACGGGACCCCGGGAAGGAGGGTCACCATCAGTCCGGCCACCGACCCCAGGATGCCGATCACGGCGATCATCACCGAGAAGTATCCCAGCACGCACAACCATGCCGCCCACGAGGTATTCGCCAGCCGCATTCCGGGCACGCGATCCAGCACCTGTATCGTCGTACTGTTGCGCAGAACGCACTGGCGCCCGAGTTCAAGCTGGATGAAGAACTTGACCAGACAGGCCAGGATCACCCCCCAGAGGAACACGAAGCCCACCTCGGCGCCCATGCGCGTGGTAACCAGCAACTCGCCGGATCCAACCACCGACCCCGACACAACCATGCCCGGACCGATATTTCGGAGCAATCCTCCGATGCCCCTCGGCGCCTCGCGCACCGACCGCTCGGTCGCATTCGCCATCGTCAGTCCTCGCGACGTCAACCGACACTGCAACGTTCATGCGGGGTGAAACAGCCAGGCCCCGAACGTGCGCTGAACGCTAGTACACCGGCAGATAGCGTTCCCGCTCCCACTGGTCGACGTGCAGATGGTATTCCGCCCACTCTTCGCGTTTCACCTGCACGTAGTAGTCGGCATATTCCGTTCCGAGCGCTTCCCGAAGCACGTCGTCGGACGCCAGGTGGTCGGCCGCCTCGGCCAGAGTCCCCGGCAGCAGATCGATGCCCCGCGCTTCCAACTCGCTCTCGGACACCTCGTAGAGGTTGCCCTCGTTGCGTTCGCCCGGATCCATGCGGTTTTCGATGCCGTCGAGCCCCGCCGCCAGCATCGCCGCGGCCGTCAGATAGGGATTGGCCGCCCCGTCGATCGCCCGATTCTCGATACGGCCCGCGTCCGGGATGCGGACCATCTGCGTCCGGTTCGATCCGCCGTAGGTGATGCAGATCGGCGCCCAGGACGCGCCGGACCGGGGCGCGCCCCTCGTGAGGCGCTTGTAGCTGTTCACGAGCGGCGCGGAAACGGCCGAAATCGCCTTGGCGTGGTTGAGGATGCCCGCCATGAACCAGTAGGCTTCCCTCGACAGTCCGTTTTCGTCCGCCTCGTCTAGGAACAGATTCGTCCTGTTCTCCGGATCCCACAGGCTCATGTGATAATGCGCTCCGCTGCCGGTGAGATGAGAAAACGGCTTCGGCATAAACGTCGCATGGTATCCGTGACGCTCCGCGTTCACCTTCACCATCCACCTGAAAAACGTCTGGCGGTCGGCGGTCGTCAGCGCGTCGGAATAGGTCCAGTTGATCTCGAACTGGCAATTGGCGTCTTCGTGGTCGTTGGCATAGGGTTCCCAACCCAGATCCTGCATATATCCGATCAGCGTGGTCATCACGTCCAGGTTGCGATGCAGGGTGACGAGATCGTAACAGGGCTTCTCCAGCGTGTCCATCGGATCGGCCAGCGAGTAATTGCCCATTTCGTCCTTTTTCAGGAGAATGAACTCCGCTTCCACGCCCAGATTCAATCGGTATCCCTTTGTCTCCGCCTTCTCGAGCTGGCGCTGCAGAATCGTCCGGGGACAATATCCGAAGGGTTCCCCTTCGACCTGAATGTTACCCGCCACCCACGCCGTATTCTTTCGCCAGGGCAACACGGTCATCGAATTGAAATCCGGTATGTTCATCATATCGGAATCGTGCGGTCCCTGCCCCATATTGCCCGCCGCGAACCCCGCGAACCCCGCGCCCTCCGAGGCCATGTCGTCAAGGTGCGTGACAGGCACGACCTTGGCCTTCGGCATCCCGCTCATCTCCACAAACGAACACAGAAAGAAGTCGATTCCATTTCTCTCTACGTATTCTTTAACCTGGTCCAGCGTCATCGCGAATTCTCCCCCGGAAAATCATCGTTAGGAATCCTTGCCCTCGTCTTCCGTTTCCGATGCGGAAGGACCGGCTTCCGCTAACTGATCCAGTTCGTCCCGATAGACCGCGTTCTCGTGTTTCATCTGCCAGACCGTGTACGCGAGCCACAGGACAACACAAACCACGAAGAGAGGGACCTCGTACCCGACGAAGGGATACATGGGACCCACGTCAGCCGGATTTCCCGTCCACGTGTCTACCAAACCCGTTCTCATCTGCCACCTCCTTGACCGATCGTGTGTATGAAAATCAGTTGTCCCGCTCGGAATCTTGAACAGTACGTCTCAGACCCCGAAATATCGAATTCCCGGAAGCGCGGTTCGCTGGAATCGGCACGCTCGACGGATCGCGGCCCCGACGTCAGAACAGCCCCACGGTCTGTCCGGCTTCATCGTAGTCGATCGCCTCGGCTGAAGGTTTTCGGGGGAGCCCCGGCATTGTCATGACGTCGCCGGTGTACACCACCACGAAACCGGCCCCGGCAGACACCCGCACGTCGCGGATGGGCACGTTGAAGCCTCTCGGTCTGCCCTTCAGTCCCGGATCGGTCGAGAGCGAATACTGGGTCTTGGCCATACATACCGGAAACCTTCCGTACCCCGCTTCCTCGAGCTTTCCGAACCGGGCTCTCAGACGTTTGTCCCCCATGATATCGTCGGCGCCGTAGATTTCCCGGGCCACGATCCTGGCCTTGTCCCACAACCGCAGGCTATCGGGATACAGAAGGTTGAAATCGGCAGGCGCCGTTTCCGCGGCTTCGACCACCGTTCGAGCAAGCGCTTCGGCGCCGGCCCCTCCCGCGGCCCAGTGTTCCGCAGGAACGATCGGCAGGTCCATGTCGGCGCACCTGTCCCGGATCAATGCGACCTCACGGGTGGTGTCGGAAAGAAACCGGTTCACGGCGACGACCGCCGGCAGACCGAAGCGCCGGATATTCTCAATATGCTTCCTGAGGTTTACGAGCCCTTTCTCCACCGCGGCCGGATCGGGGTCCGCCAGCCTCCTGAGCGACGTCCCTCCATGGTATTTCAGCCCCCGGACGGTTGCCACGAGCACCACTACGTCCGGGCGGATGCCGGCCTGCCGGCACTTGATGTTCAGAAATTTCTCCGCGCCGAGGTCCGCGCCGAATCCGGCTTCGGTCACGGTGTATTCCCCCAGACGCATCGCCAACTTCGTCGCGATCACCGAATTGCATCCGTGCGCGATATTGGCGAACGGACCCCCGTGGACGATCGCCGGGTTGTTCTCGAGCGTCTGGACCAGATTCGGTTTCAACGCGTCCTTCAACAGCACGGCCATCGCTCCGTGCACATTGAGATCTGCCGCCGTGACCGGTTCGTTGGCCCGTGTGCGCGCAACGACAATTCGACCCAGCCGCTCACGAAGCTCGTCGAGCGACTCGGACAGGCAGAAGATCGCCATCACTTCGGACGCGACCGTGATCTCAAACCCGGATTCTCGAGGAAAGGAATTCCCCGTGCCCCCAAGACCGATGACGATGTCCCGCAACGCCCGGTCGTTCATATCCATGGCGCGCTTCCACAGGATGCGCCGGGGATCGATATCCAGCCTGTTCCGGTGATGAAGTTGGTTGTCGATTGCCGCGGCCAGCAGATTGTGGGCGACGCCGATGGCATGGATATCGCCCGTAAAGTGCAGGTTGATGTCCTCCATTGGCGCGACCTGCGAGGCCCCGCCGCCGGCAGCGCCTCCCTTCATGCCGAAACAGGGACCCAGAGAGGGCTCCCGGAGACACACGGCCGCGCGCTTGCCCAGCCGGTTCAGCGCGTCGCACAGACCCACGGTTGTGGTGGTCTTGCCCTCGCCGGAGGGCGTCGGATTGATCGCCGAGACCAGCACCAGTTTTCCGGTGGGATTTCCGGCCAGGCTGTCGCAGAAATCCAACGAAACCTTGGCCTTGTGCCTGCCATAGACCTCCAGTTGATCTTCCGGAACGCCCAGCTTTCGCCCGACCTCGCCGACATGAAGCAAATCGGCCTGCCTCGCGATCTCGATATCCGGCAGTATCCCCTGTTCGCCCATCGATTCCCTTCAGTTTCCCCGCGCTTCGTCGACTTCCGCCTGAACGAGTTCGTTCGCGTCCGCCGTTTCGTTCTCGATGGTCGCGTGATCCAGACCCGCCAGCTCGATTCGCCCCGGAACGCGGAGAACGCCCAGCTTCTTGAGGATCGCGCCCACCACGTAACAGGGCAGAAAACCCAGCACGAAAAACATGATGACGGCGCCGAGCGTCTGACCCCACGGCGTTATCGGGGCGTATTCGGGATTCGCGCCCGGATACCCCCACAGAACGAATCCCGCGACAATCACGCCGATGACCCCGGCATAGCCATGCACCGCCACGGCGCCCACCGCATCGTCGATCCTGAAGCGGCGTTCGACCCAATTGTGCAGCTTGTACATGCAGAACGTGCCGAATGCGCCGATGAGAAGCGCCTGCATCGGATGATACAGGTCGTTGCCGGCCGACGCCGTGATGATACCGGCCAGTCCGCCCGAGAAGGTCCAGTAAGGATCGCCTTTGGACACGAAATACCCCATGATCAATCCGCCGGCGAGAGACATCAGAAAGTTGAAGGTGATGGCGCTGAGCGTCGTGGGTGTCAGGTAAATCGTGGTGGCCGAGAAGAACGACCTGCCGTCGGCCGCATCGACGTCCATAATGGGAACGTTGCAGGCCGCGTAGAAGCCCCAGAATCCGGTATAGATCAGAAACAGTCCGATAATGACCAGCCACGTGTTCTGCGGCGGGAAATTCCTCGGAGAGCCGTCAGGCCTGAACCTGCCGATGCGCGGCCCGAGGTGATAGAGTATCGCCAGCGCGGAACCGCCGCTGATCGCGTGGATCACGCCGGACGCGTACGCGTCGTGATAACCCAGCAACTGCACCATCCAGCCGTCCGCGGACCATCCCCACGCCGCATCGATCACCCAGGTGACCGACCCCACCAGCACCGCAAAAATCCAGAACGCGCCGGATCGGATGCGTTCGATGACCGCCCCCGAAAGAATCGATCCCGCCGTCAACGAAAACAGAAGAAACGCCGCCCAGAACACGCCGTTCAACCGCGCCCAGAGTGCCGTATCATCCCCGGTCAAGCCCCCGGAGTGCGGCTTTCCCCCCATTATGCGTCCCCATCAGTTCATTCCACGGCGCCGCCCAGGCGGCTTGTATGAGTCCGCCCGTGATCCCGGGCCCGTTCTGGACCGCAAAGTAGATCCACCACCCGAAGAAATAGAACGTGATGGTCACCAGAGGAATCAGCATCGCGTTCTTCATCAGGGTGTGCATCATATTCTTCCGCCTGGAGACGCCGACTTCATACAGACAGAAGCCGACGTGGATCAGGAACATGAGAACGATGCATATCCAGTAATAGAACTCCGTAAACACGACCGTCAATGCGCTGAGTTCGTTATCCATTCCACTCCTCCCTATTGTGCTTGAATACGCCGACAGGCATGCGACAGAAACCTTCAGACCTCCGCGGACCCTTCCGCCATCCGGCTATACTTCCCCCGGTAAAACAGCAGCGGACGACCCACGCCGGCGTCGCCCGCCACAATCTCACCAACGAAAATGTCGTGGTCGCCGGTCCGCAGCACCTCGATCAGCAGACACTCCACGTGGCCCAGCGCGTCCGCGAAGACGGGCGATCCCGTCCGGCCAGCGGAGGAAGCCACGTTCGAAAAGTCCTTCGGGCCCGGCCTGGCGAACTGTACGGAAAGCGCTTCCTGATCCTCGTTGAGGATATTCAATGCAAATTGCCGGCTGGCGGTCAGATGGGCGTGCATCTGCGCCCCCTTGTCCACGGCGACCATGACCAGGGGCGGGTCCAGCGACAGCGAGGTCACGGCATTGGCCGTCATCCCCCGGGACTCGCCTCCCGCAACCGTCGTCACGACGGTTACCCCGGTCGCGAAACAACCCATAATCCGCCGTTGTTCCATCGGGTCGAACGCCATTCCGATACCCTCTCAATGGCCGCGGCGCAGGATTCGGCCTCGTCCGCCGCCGGACGTCCGGACGCTGTGAACCGGACCGCCGGGATACCCGTTGAAGCGTCCCAGGTTTCGCTTATCGATCAGGACCGGGGCCGGGTCTTCTCCGGATCGTAGAACGGCAACGGCGCCACGCGGGCGGGTATGCGCTTCTGATGTCCGTCCAGCCTTCCCACCTCCACGGCCACGCCGACCGCTGCGTACCCGGTCGCCAGACGGCACAGCGCGATATTCCTGGCCCAGAATGGGTGAGCGGGCGCCGCTGGTAATCACGCCCACGCGGGCCCTTCCGTCATAGACGTCGTCGCCGGTGGCGGCGGGCTCGTTTCCGGACAACTCCAGGCCCACGAGCACGCGTTGCGGATGGGACCGCCTTTGTATCAGCGCCTCTTTACCGATGAAATCGTCTTTCTTGCGTTCGAGCGGAACGGTGAAGCCGATGCCCGCCTCGAACGGATCCGTCTGATCGTCGAACTCGCAGCCGGCGAAAACCAGACCCGCCTCGATCCGAAGCATGTCCAGGGCTTCCAGCCCCAGTGGGGTCAGGCCATGCGGCTGCCCCGATTCCCATATGGCATCCCAGACTTCGGGCGCATCGTCGGGATGGCACCACACCTCATAGCCCAGTTCGCCCGTGTAGCCGGTCCTGGAGACCACAACCGCCGCTCCGCTTCCATGGCCGATTCGACCCACCGTGAATCGGAACCAGCCCAATTCGACCAGGGACGGACGCGACGGAGGCGTCCCAGATGACTTCCTTGAGAATATCCCGGCTTCTCGGGCCCTGGACGGCAAGATTATGGAGTTGGTCCGTGGCGTTTCTGACCCATACCCGCATCCCGCGGCGACTCGCCTGCTCGCGCAACCACGCCCCGCCGTAGTCGTCTCCGCAGATCCAGCGAAAATTCTCGGGACCCAACCGGAACAGGGTCCCGTCGTCCAGCATGCCGCCGGTTTCATAGCACATGGCGGAATACGTCACCTGGCCCGTCGAAATCCTGCGAACGTCTCGCGTGAGCGTGAGCTGCAGCAACGCCTCGGCGTCCGGCCCCAGGACCTCGAACTTGCGAAGCGCGGACAGGTCCATCACCGCCGCCGCCTCACGACAGGCGTAATACTCCTCGACGGCGCCCTTCCCCGTAAAGGAGTACGGCAGCCAGAAACCGCGGTATTCCTCGAAATTTCGAGTCAGGGCCGAGGTTCGCCGGTGAAAGGCCGTCTCCCTCGTCAACCTCGGTTCGGCGTCTGCCGTCATCCGGTGCGCAATTCCTCTGGAAAAACCGGTACCGTTCGGGGTAGACGCGGACCTGGATCTCTGTTGGCTCCCAACCGTTGGCCGGATCGATATCGTCCGGGCACGCGGACGACAGGCAGACCAGGTCCGTCAGGGCTTTCAGCAGCACGTAGTCCCCCGGACGAGACCATGGTTCGTCCATGACAAGGACGTTATTCAGGTCGATTCTCGTATTGTAGAAAAAGTTCACCGCGGGCCAGCCGCGGCGGGACTGAATCGTATACGGGGCCAGTGCCGCGTTGAAGTTGTCCGTACAGTTGACGTGGCCCGGGTAACCCATATCCTCGTAATATTTCGCGGTGCACGCAAGCGCAAACGTATCGTGCCGACCTACCGTATCCCGAACCACTTCGACCAGCGGCTGCATATCCTGGTCGTAAAACTTCGAGAAAAGTCCCGGACCGGGATAAGCGGCGCCCATGAGCGTCCGCGTCGTGGGTCGCGTCCAGACCCCGCTCGATGCCCCGTTGCAACCGCCTGGCGTCGAACGCCAGAAAATCGGAACACTGCCGGCCGGCGGCGTCGATCACCTGGATGAACTCTCCGGCCTTTACCTCGTATGCGATCGCCGACGCCTTCTCCACCTCCAGATCCAGGCGCATGTCGCCAAGAGGCGACGGAAGCGGGGGACGTTCCGGCGCCTCAACGCGCGAACGCCTGACCACCACGTCGAGGTCCGTGGGAGGGTCCTGGGCATCCACCCTCATCGGCGCCCCCGGCGCCGCAATCAGGCAGACGGCGTCGTCTGCGGCGTGGAAACACGCTTCGGCGCCGGCTTCCGTTTCTCCGCCGAAGACCTGCACCGCTCTGGCGCGGGGCAAGGTCAACGCCGCGCCGCCGAAGCGCCGCGTCGGCCGCCTGCGCGCTTTCGTCGCCCCGCCTGAGCGCGGCCGCGAAACCTTCCATCGCGCCATCCGCCCGGAGTCCCAGCCTGGACGGATCGGCATTGCCGTCCGGACCGAACACACCCAGTTCGCATCGCTGGCGCCCCTCCACGTCCACAACCGCAAGCCGGTCGCCAGGCGCCAGCGCCAGGGCGATCGCCCCGCCGCCCGGCACCCGATAGCGCTCCCTGCCCGGCGTCCACCTCAGCAGTCCCGTCCCCGTCATTTGGACGTCCGCAGGCATCACCCTTCTTCGGTTTCAGCCAGAAGCTGGCGCGCGAGTTCCTTCTTCTTCTCGCCGTCCATTTTCTTGAGTTCGTTCCTCAACAACCGCTCGTTCACCGACTGGTTCCAGTAGTCCAGGGAGTCGAATCCCAGCAGCACGCTCTTGCCCACAAACTGGCGGAGGACCTCGTTCGTGGGGCCCATCACCCAGCCGGCCTTGCCGTCGCGCAGGTACCGTTCAATCCCAAGGTCGGGTTTGTACCCCGTCCCGCCGCAGGCATGGAGCATCTTGTCGGAGACGTTTGCCACGTTCTTCGCCGCGGTGAACTTTACCTGCCACATCCAGTGCAGCACGTCCGCCCTGGGCATGCAGGAGAAGGTCCCGGTGGATGGACCAGTCGCACCGATTCGTGACGTCGTCCATCGCGCGGGCCATCAGGTAGACAAAGGACCGGGAGGCGTTGGTATCGATCACGGCTTCGCCCACGTAGTCCTGGATTGTCGGGTAGTCCGCCACCCGCATGCCCACGTCAGCGTGCCGCCTGGCGGTGGTATGCCGCCTGGCGATGTCGATCATCCCCAGAGAAATGCCGTTCCAGCAGGCCGATGAGCACAACAGGAAGAACGGATCCACCGTCTCGTCGTTCGAATTCGCCCCGTCACCCACCGGCCCCACCAGCCTGCTCTCGGGCATCGTGACGTTGTCGACCTCCAGCGTGCCGGACTGATTCCCGCGCAGACCCAGGCCGTCCCACAGCGACGGTTCCGCTTTCACCTCGTCGGCCATAACGAGAAAGCAGGAAAGATTCGAATAGTCACCCGCGAAATCCGGACTCGTCGTCTGCACGATGTACCAATCGGCGAAGCCCGCGGACGTCGTCCAGGACGCCTTCTTCCGCACCTTCCAGCCGCCTTCCACCCGCTCGGCCCCGGAAGAAACGGGGTAGGTACCAGAAATGAGAGCCCGTCTCCGGGTCCGAATAGGATAACGTGCCCACCAGCACGTCGCTGTCGAGGCGTTTCATGAGGCCCCTGAAGCGTCGCATTGTCGTGCGCCCGAAACATGGCGGCGGCCACGGCCCCGACGTGCATGGTGTAACACATTGCGGTACTGGCGCACCCGTAACGCGCGATCGTCTCCACCACCATCGCCGTACACGTGTGGTCTTCTCCCAGACCTCCCCATTCGCGGGGCACGTTCAGTCCCAGCAGACCCAGCGAAGCCAGCGCTTCGAAGTTTTCCCGTGGAAACACGAGGTTGCGATCGCTTTCTACCGCGTTGTCCCGCAGCGTTGTCCGGCAGAGGTCGATCAGTTTCTCCTGGAGCGCCCGCTGCCCGGGCGTCAATACCCATTGGGGATCCCAATCGTAGTCCAGACCCCAGAACGCCTCCGGGCCCCACGTCTTCGTATTGCTCATTGCGCCTCCGGGTTTTCAGGTTGCCGGGTTTGAGACTGCGCCATGCGCGTCGTCGTCAAGATTCATGCCGTAGGCATCTCCAAGTTCCATCATCGGATGATTATCGGACATCTGAAACTTGACGAGCAGCTCCCGTGCGATCATATCACGCTCCTGCTGGTTGTCGGGCAGCGCCATGTCTACGGGAACCAGCACCCAGCCGTTGATGTTCCGGTCGAATACCGCCGGCTTTCCGTCTTCGTATCCCATATGCACGTCTTCCAACCAGTTCAGGTCCCGCCACCCCATAACCTCGATGTATCGCTTCAGGAACGGAGTCAGGAGCCCGTAGTCCGGCGGCAGGTTCACGTCGTAACCGGTATCCGATGTGCTGGCCGATTTCCTTCTCGCGGTCCGAGTCCAGCCCCGTGGACTCGAGGTAGTAGTTCACGTCTTTGGCTTCGTCCATCGGATTCTCCTGGCGCGGCGCCCTGCCCCCGGAATTGCGAGCGCAGGACCGGTGGCCGTGCGGTGGGTTACTCGCTTCCGCCGTTCAATACCTGTTCATCTCGGGATGTCCGACCGTATAGCGGGTACCTGCCAGGGGCACCTCCGCCATGGCGGAGGCTTCCATGGTGAGCGCGGCAAGATCCTCCGGCTCCAGGGAATGAACGTCGGTCTTGCCGCAGGCCCTGGCGAACATCTGGCATTCGATCGCCAGGGTATGCAGGAAGTTATACACCCGCTCGGCCGCGTCATCCGGGTCCAGCCGGCTGCGCAGGTCCGGATCCTGGGTGGCCACGCCCACGGGGCAGAGTCCGGTATGGCAGTGATAGCATTGCCCCGCCGGAACGCCTACCGTGCCTTCGTAATCCGCCTCGGGGATATCCTTGTTGCAATTCAGCGCCACCATCGCCGCCGTACCGATGGCCACCGCGTCGGCGCCGAGCGCAAGCGCCTTGGCCACGTCGGCCCCGTTGCGAATCCCGCCCGCGTAGACGAGCGTAATCGCTCCGGTCTTGCCCACGTCGTCCAGCGCTTTTCTGGCCTGCCGGATGGCCGCGATCCCCGGCACGCCCGTCTCCTCGGTGGCCAGATGGGGCCCCGCCCCCGTCGAGCCCTCCATCCCGTCCATATAGATGCTGTCGGGCCCCGTCTTCGCTGCCATCCGCACGTCGTCGTAAACACGGGCCGCGCCGAGCTTCAATTGAATCGGCACCTGCCAATTGGTCGCCTCCCGGATCTCTTCGATCTTCAGGGCAAGATCGTCGGGGCCCAGCCAGTCCGGGTGCCTCGCCGGCGAACGCTGGTCGATCCCCGCGGGCAGCGAACGCATTTCAGCCACCTGGTCGGTTACTTTCTGGCCCATCAGGTGGCCGCCGAGCCCCACCTTGCATCCCTGGCCGATAAAAAACTCCACGCCGTCGGCGAGGCGCATGTGGTGCGGGTTGAACCCGTAGCGGGACTGGATGCACTGGTAGAGCCACTTCTCGGAATACCGGCGCTCGTCGGGCAGCATGCCCCCTTCTCCCGAGCAGGTGGCGGTGCCCGCCATCGTGGCCCCTCTTGCCAGCGCCACTTTCGCCTCGTAGGATAACGCGCCGAAGCTCATGCCCGTAACGTAGACGGGAATATCCAGCACGAGCGGCCGTTCGGCCCCGGGCCCGATCACCGTCCGGGTCTCACATTTCTCACGGTATCCCTCGATCACGAACCTTGTGAGCGTGCCGGGAAGAAACGTCAGGTCGTCCCACGATGGAATCTGCTTGAAAAGCGCCATGCCCCGCATTCGGTACCGCCCCAGATTCGCCTTGACGTGGATGTCGTCGATCACGTGGGGCGGAAACATGAAATTCCTGCCCAGAACCTGGGGGTTCCGGTCATGCCGGCCATTTCCGGAAACGTCATTTCCGGGTGTATCCATAACCCGTTTCTCCTGGCGTCGGCCCGGAATGCTCGCGGTTCCGGGAGCGACGCGCGTTGAAGCGTTCGATTGTCTTTTTATGGAAGGGAGTAAACGGTAGATAATACGGAAGGGTCGCGCGCTGTCAAAGGAGGAAACGTCGTGGGGTTCAACGGGTTCAGCCCCACCCACAACGCTGACCTGAAGCTTAGCGGAGCGCTTTCAACGATACGTACAACCCTCGACCCGGCGTCAATCCATCCTCGTGATACCGGGTGCGGAGACCTGCGTCCGAAAGGATCTCAAGGAACCGCGACCGGTCGAAGAGCGCCAGTTCGTGGGTGTCGCGGAAGTATCGTACGCCCTTTTTTGTGGATAGGAGAAAATGGAAATCGAGAACGGCCAGGTCTCCGCGGCGCCTGCTCACGCTGTGCCTGGAGATTCTGACACCCTCTCCTGCCATGGTGCCGCCGTGGATCGACCCGGGCAGAAACGTCTCGGTCGTGAAAAAGGGCTCGACGACAAGGACGCCGCCCGGTTTCAGGTGTTTTTCGAAACACGCGATTGACCGTCTAAGATTCCGGTAGGTCCTGACGTAAGCGATCGAACTGAACAGGCAGACGACGGCGTCGAAGCGGCGCTTCAGGTCGAAGGAGGTCATGTCGCGACAGCGTAGAGGGATTCCGGGATTCTTTCTGCGCGCCACCTTCAACATTTCACGGTTCAAATCCAGTCCGGTCACGTCGTAGCGTTCCCGCAGGAACCGGGTGTGTTCTCCGGTCCCGCACGCGACGTCCAGCAGGGAGCGGCCGGATGACGCGCGCCTTGCCCGGATCAGTTGATGTACTTGCTCCGACTCGGCCCGATAATCCTTCCACTGGTACATCACGTCGTAGAACGGCGCCAGGGCGGCCCACATTTTTTCGGTTTCTCTGGGCGCCACTGCAACCTCCTAACCATACCGACAGCCGCTAGCGAGCGAAAAAGTGATACGTGGCGCCCACGTGGAGCTGGTAGTCGGACGTCAGCTGGCTCTCGTTTACGTTCTGATAGACCGGTAGCGGCAGCCGGGCCTCCAGGCTCAGATTCTCCGTTGCCCGTATGCCCAGCTTTGGTGCGAGATACAGCCAGGCGCCGCCGCGTTTTCGGGCGATCTTTCCATATTGGAAGTAATCGCGCGACGTGTAGACGTGGTTCAGGCTGAGACCCGTGATAAGCATGTCCCCGTGCATGTAATCCATCGAGAAGATGCCCTGAAACTCGTTTCCGTATTTGTAGCCGTATACATTCTCGCGGGAAATAATGCGGGTGAACAGCATACCGTTGAAGAACAGGTTGTCGAATGCATGCGACAGACTGACCGAGAAAATCGGGTCCATGCTTCCGGACCCCACCTGCAGCAGGTCGGCGAAGCGCTCGCCGTATTCGTCGACCGCGTGGGTCGACCCGTTCGCGAGCTTGACGCCGGCGGAAAAGAGCAGGCCCGGCAATGATTCCGGCAGAGGAGGAGCAAAGTTCAACATCAGAACGACGTCGCCGAGTCCCGCGGCATGCCGGATATATTTGCCGCCCTCATACTGGTTGTCGTACTGACCGGGAAGGAGGATTTTGTCGTTGGTTATGGAACGAAACGGGAGAACCACGGCGGCGCCGAACCAATCCTTGACCCCGTAACTGGCGAATACGGACACGGTGGACATGCTGGTCACTTCCTGGTTGATGTTGGGGATCGGCCCGGTACCGTACATCGCATCGCCCAGGTACTCATACTCGTAATTCACGCTCAGTACCAGCAGGTCCCTGGTGATCAGACTGCCCTGCAGCATTCTCCCGCCCGGGAGCACGGGACGGCGTCAACTCACGCCGGGCTGCGCCTGAACGGACCGGCCTGCGAAAATCAGCTGGGCGAACAGAATCAACGGCAGCACCTGCAACGTACGTTTCATGTTCCTGACTCCTCCGGGACTGAACGCTTCAGTGACTTATCCAGGATCTTTCGGTATTTCCGAAAAGATCCGTAACCCGAAAAAACGACCTCTCCCCGGGCGTTGACGATGACAACCGTGGGCGTCAAGCGGGTCTCGAAGGCTTCGAACACCCGACCATCCGAATCGATATAGCTGAGCAGCGATTCCTTCTTGTCGGCGAAGTAGGTCTGTATTTCCTCCGCGCTGTTCTTCCACGCGATGCCGAAGACCTGCACCCTGTTTCCGTATTTCTTCCTCAGCTTGTAGACGCGCTTCAACTCCCTCTTGCATGTCTTGCACCAGGTTGCCCACAGATAGACGAAGGACGTCCTGCCTTCGCAGACGTCGGCCAGACTCAGCGTATCTCCTTCGAGCGTGACGACCTGCACCAGAGGCAGTGGATCGGGTCTGTCGTCCGCGGCGGCGGTATCAACAAAAAAAACGAACAGACCCGCAGTCAGCACGACACCCATGATCCGGAGCAACTGCATTCCACCCACAATCGAACCCTCAGCAAACGGCATCCGATCCCAGATCCCCTGTCTCCAGCCGAACGGCCGAAGGGTTATCAGCCCGTTGAAAAAGTCCATCCGGTCTGCCTGCCTGTGCGTTCGCACGCAGACAGGCGTCCGGCCCTTGTGGCCGAAATACGGCGTTGCCTGCCTGCAGCAGGCAGGCGCTCCCTCCCCGAATCCAGGGATTCGCGTCGGTCGCGCGCCTTGTCTTCGGCCACAATGCCTCGGCCTCGCCTGCAGAGCGACTTTTTCAACGGACTGTTATCTCCTGGCGACGTGCTTGTACACCACGCGGATGCGATGGTTAAACGTATCGGCAATGTACAGATTCTCGTCCTGATCGAGCGCGACTCCGAACGGACTCCGGAGTTTGCCCCACCGGGGATGGTCGCTGTCGCCCTTGAAACCCGGCTCTCCGCACCTGCCGGCAAGCGTGCTAATGGTCCCCTCCGTATCCACCTTGCGGATACAGTGGTTGCCGGTATCGGCAATGTACAGATTTCCCTCCGCGTCGACGACCACGTCGCCGGGGCGGGAAAGGCTGGCCTGGACCGCCGGGCCGCCGTCTCCTGAATACGTGCCGGCGGTGGGGCCGATGCTGCCGCCGCCGGCCACCGTACTGATCCTGCCCGTGGCGTCCACCATGCGGATGCGGTTGTTGAACGTATCGGCGATATACAGGTTGCCCCTGCCATCCATCGCAATCCGGCCCGCCGGCTGCGCGGCGTCTCCCGTGGGCGCATAGAGGTCGGCCAGGACAGCCGGACCGCCGTCCCCGGAAAACCCCTCCCGTCCGGTGCCCGCGACGGTGGAGATCACACCGTCAAGGTCCACCATTCGTATGCGAAGGTTGCCCTGATCCGAGATATACATGCGACCGGCTGGATCGAAACCCGTGGAACTCGGCAGGTTCAGCGAGGCCTCGAGAGCGGGGCCGCCGTCACCCCCGAATCCGCGGTCGCCACGTCCGGCAATGGGTTCGACGCGACCGGAGGTCGAGTCGTATCTCAGGATCGTGGCGTTCTGCCAGGCCGACACAATCAGCCGTCCCTGGAGATCGAAGGAAATATGGGTCGGGTGATCGACGCCCGTCTCCAGCGCGGGGCCCGCGAGCGGATGGCCCGGTTCGCCGTTGCCAATGAGCGGTCGGACGATTCCGTTGTCGATCACGACAACCCGATTGTTGTTCCAGTCCAGAATGTACGTCCGGTCGTCGGGGCCGACGGCCACGTCCTGGGGGAAATACAGGTTCGTGTCAAGAGGACCCGATCCCGCGGCGCTTCTGCCCGGGTCTCCGGTGCCGGCGAGGGTGATCATGATCCCGTAGGGCAACCCCGGGTACTCTTCGTACAAATCGTCGTCCACGGTGGGAGGCGTCTTTCCGCAAGCCGCCACGGCCGCGGAAGCCCCGACCACGAACGCGAGCCGAACCCACACCTGTTTCAGTAATTTCATCTCTGTAAAAATAGGAACAAGCGAGCCGCGATTCAACCCCGAAATCGGTTCGGTTGCCTGAATCGCGCGCATTGAGCCCTGTACGCCGGTCCCACCGGCGAACCGCGACCTGAACGCCATAACGGCCGGGGACCGTCAAACCCCGGCAAACGCCCGATAGTGTGCCAGAGGCTGGGACATGCCTTCATCGAGCTCCGTCAATACCAGTCGCATCCGGACCGTGCGTCGGCTGCCGGGTACCAGGTCGTCGCCGAACAGCGAAAAATCGAACGCGCTGTAATCCGTCATGCGGTCGGCTTCGTCCTCCACGTGGTACCGAGTACTAATGGCATAACAGTCCGCTTCCGTGGACATCAGCACCACGCCCAGCCGGTTCGCGGTGTCCGTCAGGAAGGAGAACGGATACCCGTAGTACCGCACCGGACACATCTGCACGGTGGGCGAGTTGCCCTCGCTGCGGTTCCACCGCCCGTCCACGCAGCGCCGGGCGGCGTGCGGGTCCCGAGGAAACACGACGACGGCGCCGCGAAAGACGTCGTTGACCATGGGAACGACAAGCTCCGGGGCCGTGCTCGCCCTGCCGTACCGGCTTCCGTGGAGATAGACGTGCGGCCGCAGTGTCTTGTGAAAATAGTTGGAAAGGAAGAGCTCATATCCCGCATAGGTACCTTCGCAACTCACCGTCACCGTCAGGTCGATCCCGTTGGGCTCGATCACCTCGTACCGTGCGGTCAGCGCTCCCTGGTGCGTTTCGGTTACGGGCCAATGCACGTCAACGGTGTTGTTGCCGGCTTCGGTCGTGCGTTCCATCAGGCGCGGCTGGTCCAGGCCCTGGTGAACCGCGAACAGCCGGAACAGGTTCAATGCCGAATAATCTGGATGAATCACCTGTCTGCCGGTGATCTTGTCGGTGAGCGTCCACACGCCGTGATAGTCGCCCGACGCGCGAATCTCGCCGGACATCGCTTCCGTCTCGAACCGATAGGTGTCGGTAGCCGGGAGATATACGAGCTCGGCCATTTTCGGTCCTCCTCGGTACGCCGCTATTCAGCTGCGAGCTCTTCGATTCGTTCCGCCATGGCCTCGGTCAGGATTTCGAGGCAACCCGGCGCCAGACTCGACGGCTCCTCCTGGTACAGTCCCTTGCCGTACGCCTCTCTCCGCAGAAGATAGGCGACCTGCACGTTGCCCGCGAGCGGGGAAACCAGAATCGCGAACCCGGGAAACCGCCGGCGCAACACGACCTGAAGATCGCTGTAGGGTTCCCCGCCGCAGGTCACCCAGATTGCGTCTCCCATTCGGTAAACCGAAAATCCATAGGGATATGACTCGCCCGGCGGCAGGTTCGCGATCCGCGCGAGCCAGCGCCTGGCCCGTTCGGCCCGGGCGCCGCAGGACCGGGCTTTCAGGGCATCCCCCTCCGCGTCAGCGGCCCGTTGAGCCTCGGACCACCGCGCCACGTCTTCCCGGAGCGTTTCCCGGTCGGGCCGTTCCACCATCGGCAGATCCACGGAATAGACGCCCCCGGCGACAAGAGAAGCTCCGCGTAAACGCTCCCGGCCGAATGCCGAATGCGCCCACGTGCCCAGCGTGGCGCCCGAGATCACGGGCCCCCGGTATTCGAAGTCCATACCCGGCGGGCCCATCGACGTCAGGACGGACAGCGCCGCAAACCCGAGTTGCCTGCCGTTCTTGTCGGCCGCCGCGAGATCTCCGACAAACCCGTCTTTCGGTCCCAGGTCTCCACAGGGCGCCAGCGCGAACGTGCATGGCGCCCCGGTCGCCCTCTCGACTTCCTCCCGCATGGCGCCCACGTAGTCCGGGCTGATGAGGGTGTTTTTCCAGGCCAGCGTGGTCGGGTGGCATCCGTAATTGACAATCGTCGCGACGGTCGCGCCGTCCACGTCGCACATCCGTCCCACCAGCAGCGAATCGTCACACTCGCCGTCCGGATTGTACCCGCACACGTACCCGCCGAACGCGTCATCCCGGTAATCCCGGTCCGCCGCCATGCTGCAACGCCCGTCCGCGTAGGTGACCAGCACCTCCCGCATCCCCGCCACCGCGCTCGTACAGGCCTGCGCGAGCTTCTCTCCGACGTCCTTCAGAAACGGTTGTATCAGTTCGCCTCCCGGCATGCCGAACCGATCCGGTGCGTACCATCCCGAGGCATGGGTGTGCGAAAACGTCACGTCTGCCCGATCCGGCCCGACCCCCGCGGCGTCGCAGAGGGCCTTCACGAGCGCCGCGTACTGTTGAGCGACCAGACCGACCAGGTCCAGGTGCGCCCGAACCAGCGCAACTTTCCCCGGCGAGTCGACCGACGCGAACGCGAGCACGTCGGCCAGAATCGGGCGGTGAACCCCCGTTGCCCTGTCGTGCCGGGCGGCGCCCCACATCCGATGGTAGATCCCCACCGGCGGCGTTATATCCACTCTCGCAAAGCCAAAGCGCACGCGGGAGGTCGGCGCGCGTTCCGTTCTTCGAACCATCCGGACCCTCTCTCAGCATTCAATGACGCAGCCGCGCGCACGCAAGTGCGCGCGTTCGGGAGCTTCGCCGCTCTCATCGCCGCCGGCTTCGGGTTCTACCGCAACTGGTACGCGATCGCGTAGGCCGTCTTGTGCTCGCCCGACCGGTTCACTTCCGAACGATGCCAGGTATAATTGGAGAAAAACGCCGCGTCGCCGGGCCGCATCGGCAGCACCACTTCACGGGACAGGTCGACGCCCTCTGTGGGAATCCGCCACCGGGTGAACGCTTCTCCGGACCGCGCGGCGTAGTAATTGGGCTCATCGTAATAGCGCTCGTGGTCAGTCAGCGTCCAGTCCGCGTGGGATCCGGGCAGGATGCCCAGCGCGCTGGCGTCGACCCCCACCTCATCCAGCGCGATCCATGCATTGCACCCTCGATTCGGCTCGATTTTCCAGTAATAGGAGTCCTGGTGATAGAACGACTGCCCGTCGATCGCGCGGTTCTTGATGAGCGCCTGATCCGTAAATCGTTTCACCGGCCCACCCAGCAACTGCGACATCGCCCCCCTCAGATTGGCGTGGTCCGCAACCTCCCGGAAGACGGCCTCCTGCCTGGCGGGTCTTTGTACGCCGATCGGCACGTATCCACCCTTTTCGTTGCGGTACTTCGCGGGGTCCAGGACCTGAAAGTGCAGGTCCGGCCAGTCGTGCTCCCCCTCAAGTACTTCCATGAGCCGCTTTCGCGCCGCGGCCGCCTCGGCGGTCGAAATCAGCCCTTCCACCGTTGTGTATCCATCCTGCCGGTACTGCCGCAGTTTCGCCTCATCCAGCTCCATGGGTAATTCTCCCGATTCTCCCGTTCTGACGATGAGCTCCAAGGATCCTGACGACACCGGAAGCCGACCTGTCGAATCCGCATCGGAATCAACCGGCTACGAGCCTTCCCACCGCGTAACCCATCCCCGTGGCGCCAAACCCGTTTCCGGTATACCAGCATCGGTATTCATCGCCGTGTTTTACGACACTCACGTAGCACCGCTGCTTATCATCGAACGCGCCCGGCTTTCCCACGCCGAGTTCCCCGTCGGGCCCGCTGTGGCGCCAGGACCAGGTCAGGCCGTCACGTCCGACCAGACTCCTTATCCGATAGGCCGTGCCGAACGTATTCACCCACATCCGGTAGCCTCCGCCGTCCCCTAAGATGAAGGGCTTCGAACAGATATACTCATAGAGTTCGGTGTCGAAGCCCCGTGGTCCGACCATCAGACCATCTGTGGGTTTGGTCCACACCATTCCGTCCGGCGACGCCGCGTATGCAACGCCGATGCGTGGAATCACGTCTCCGTGGCCCGTGACCGCGCCTTCGGGACGGTTGAAATAGGCCCCGATAGACGTATAATACATATGGTACCGGTCATCGATCCGCAAGACACATACACTTCCGGTTCCCTCCCGGTCCCAGTCCCGATCCAGCGGCAGAATCGGTACCCTTTTCGGGTAAGAGAACTTGTATCCGCCGTCGTCGCTGACTGCCACGCCAGTGGTATTGGGCAATTTGCCGTCCTGCCTGGGTTTCCCCCAACCGCAAAAGTACAGGAGCCATGGGCCGTCGTCCCGCGGAACCACAAACGGAAACCCAGGACCCTGGTCGTTATAGTCCGTGTCCCGCTGCCGGCTGAGCGCGACGCCCGCGGGCTGCCATTCGTTGGGCGCATCCACCGTGCTCTCGGCAATCAGTATGCGATGAAACCCGTTCACACCGGTACCCCAGTAATACATCCGGTACCGGTCTCCGACCTGCACGACGTGCGCGGCGCCGGCGCGCCGGCTGTCCATATCCGCGTGCAACTGTCCCGGCGCGATGACCGGATGATCGCCGCTGCATCTCCAGGCGATGCGTTCTGGCTGCAGGTTCCGTTCCAAGGATCCCCTCCGCGTCTGAATAACCGGGTATGGACGGACGAGCGTCCGCAGGCCGTCAGGCGCGACGCAGTACCCGGCCGTGCCGCTTTCCCGTAAGGGCGCCGTCCTTCACCGCGAAGCCGCCGTTCACCAGTACGTGGCGCATGCCCGCGGCCGTACGGTTCGGTTCGAACGTGGTCCCGCGCTCGGAAAAACCATCCAGATCGAAAACGGCCAGATCCGCGCGCGCTCCTAACCGAATCACGCCCCGGTCGGCGACCCCCAGGCGGGCGGCCGGCAGCGCCGTCAGCCGGCGCACGGCCTCCTGCGGGCTGAACAGCTTTCGGTCCCGAACGAAATGACGGAAGAACCAGGATGCCCACGTGAAGGCGCCGTGGAACGTATCGTCCTTCAACGGCCCATCCGTTGCGAGCGCGGTCGCGTCGGATCCGACCATACAGAACGGGTGTTCGAACGCTGGCCGGACGTCCGCCTCCCGATAGCTGAACGCGATCACCATGACTTCGTGCAGGCGGTCGACTGCCGCGTACAGGACGTCGCAGATGGTGTCGAAGGCGTTGCCGTTTCCGGCGGCGGAGAGTTCCGCGATACTCTTCCCCGCCAGCTCCGGCTGAACGGGTGAATGGAAGATGACGATCCGCCCCCAGTCGCCGCGCGCCAGCGCGGAGACGATACTCCCACAGTCTTCCATCTCCCGCCGAAGGGATGGATCGCGCAGGCGCCTCGCAACGTCGCCCTCATGTCCCTCCAGCGCCCAGGACGGCAGCGCGGCGCTCAGATTGGTGGTCCCGAAAAGCCGCGTGTGCATGTCGAACTGCACGTCCAGGCCGCGGTTGCGCGCGCGGTCGACCTGCTCGATGGCCTGTTCGACCGCCCGCCCGCCGTCGTCCTCGAGCCGCGCGACGCATGAAATATGGGAAATCTGGAGGGGCGCGCCGGCCGTTTCGGCCGTACGGATCGCCTCCGCGACAGTCTCCTCCGCCTCCCCCATCCGGTTGCGGGTATGGGTTGCGTAGACCCCGCCGTAGCCGGCGGCGACCGCGCACAGGTCGGAGATCTCTTTCTCGGGACAGTCCCGCTCGGGGACGTATTCCAGACCCGTGGAATACCCCGCTGCGCCCTCCTCCATGCCCTGCGCCAGCATCCGTTTCATTCTGGCGAGTTCATCAGGCGTGGATGGTCGATCCACCGACTCACAGACCGCCAGTCTCAGGTTTCCGTTGGGCACCAGCGTTAAGACGTTCAGGGCGGGGCGCCGCGCCTCCAGGACGTCCAGGTATTCGCCGACGGTACGCCATTGGATCTCGTGCCCGGTCCTGCACCCGTAGATGTTCGCACGAGCGCGCGCCGGGTCGACGATGGGCGCGCAGCCGTGCCCGCAGTTCCCCACCACCTCGAGCGTCACGCCCTGCGTGACCGAACTCACCGCTCGCGGGTCCACGACCAGGGTGAAATCGGAGTGGCTGTGAATATCGATAAAACCCGGGGATACGTAACACCCCGCCGCATCGACGCGGGGTACGCCCTGCGGGCGCCGGAACCGGCCCACGTCGACGATCCGTCCGTCCGCCACGGCCACGTCGCCCGGGACGGGAGCGGCGCCGGTACCGTCAATGACCGTACCGCCCGAAATCACCAGATCCATGATTGCATCACGTCAGTACCCCATCCCGGGACATCGATAGCCCGATAAAAAAACGGTCTCGCAATGTGTCGCTGTTACGAGACCGATTCTCAAGAGCAAGAACCCGCCGGGTACCTACCTTGAACTCCCCACGACACTGTCCACTTCGGCTTCCAGCAAGAGATCCACGATTTCCGAGTGCCCCTTTTTGTATGCGAGGTCCAGCGCGGTCTTTCGGTCCTGTGAACCGTAGAGCCGACGGTTATATGCATGGTAACGGCTGCGGATAGGCTTGTAGATGTGTTCACCGGACCCGCCGCTCTTCGCGCGTACGTCCGCACCGCTTTGGATGAGCGCTTCAACGACGTCTCGGTGGCCCATCTCCGCGGCGAACATCAGCGCTGTCTTCCCGTCTGTCGGTATCCCGATTAAATCACTGTCGGTTGTTCGCTTCGCCATAAATAGCGACTGAGGGCCGGAACTGTCGGCATTGACAAACCGTTCCCTGGTATACTCGGAATCGCGCGTATAATCCTCGGCCTCGGCTACATAGACAATCCTCCAGGCCCTGGCTTCGAGATCCGAACCGGCCTGAATCAGGGCCCGAACCACCTCCAGGTGGCCCTGCCGGGCCGCCAGCGTCAGTGGGGTGTGCCCGCGGCGTGTCGTGACGTTTACGTCGATTCCACGACGAAGGGCTCGCCGAACGCCGTCCAAGTCTCCACGCTCCGAAAGTTCAATCAACGAAGGTCCGCAGCCCGTTGCGGCCAAAAGAATGACCAAGGCCTTCAGACGATCAATTGTTCGAGTCATCGGTCACGTCCTCACGAGGCGATGAATGTTCACGTTTCAGACTCGACGGCGTCATCCCCGCGCCGGCTTCCAGGAGGCACTCGATTATCTCCTTGTGTCCGTTCCGGTAAGCGAAGTCCAGCGCCGTGCTTCCGCCGATCGACCAGGAAGGTCGCTCCGGATAGGAATGGACGATATCGTAATAGAGAACGCGGCCGTGCTCGGGCCCGTAGTAAGTGCCGCCATGTTTATCCTCTTCGCGGCCGACGTCTTCGGGCTGCGCCCCGGTATATCCGGAGATGTACGCATCGTAATCCTTGAACGAAGGCATCCCGGCGGTCACGACTTCACCGCCGCTGGTGGCGAACAGGTCGGCGCCGCCCTCGACAAGCGCCTCGACCACGTCCTCGTGACCGGCCTCGGCAGCCAGCATCAACGCAGTCTTCCCGTCTCTGAGCACCCATCCGGCCGAGCCGCGCGTACGCTGCGCCATGAACCTGGACTGAGGGCCGGAACTGTCGGGGTTGACGTACCGTTCCCTGATGAACGCGTAGCCGCCGTGTCGGTCCTGGCTTTCGATGGTATGCGCGCCAACGGTCCAGGCCACGGCGTGGACGTCCGCGCCTGCTTGCAGCAGGGAGAGAACGACCTCCAGGTGACCCTCTCTCGACGCCAGCGTCAACGGGCTGTGGCCCTGCGGCGTCCTTGCGTTTACGTCGCGTCCGCGTTCCAGGGCCCGGTGAACGCCGTTGACGTCTCCGCGCCGCGACAGTTCCGTCAGCGGGGCGCCGCAGGACGCGAATCCCAACGACAGCAGAACCAGTACGAATTGATTGATTTTTCTGGACATAGGTCGCCTCTTAAATGAATCCTATTCAACTACCTTCAGCCCCGATTCAAATATACCGCCATTCAACGTTCGAGTCAACCCTCGCCGTGGCTGCGGGACGGGGTTCCGGGCGCCGACATCCGCCGCCGCGTATTCCCGGTTTCCGTCTCGTTGACCGACAGGGTCCCGCGATCCATCACCACGCCGTACAGTTCCCGCGCCTGGCTCACCGAAACTCTTCCGTTCTTTACGTCGCGCGCGACCGCCCCTGGGTCCCGCTCCATCGGATTTCCCCATCCCCCGCCGCCCGCCTGCCGGTGGTAGATCCGCTCTCCGGCCCCCATCGTCGTCGAAATCATCGTCGGCAACTCCTCGCCGCCGTCGCTTCCGTAAAGCACGTTGGTCGATCCCGTCGCCGGTTTTCCGCCGTACAGGCCATACGGCAGGTGGTCTCTTCGATCGGACCGGATTGCCAGGTGCGCTTCTCCCGAAAGCAGGGTCCACTCCCGCTCGATCGCCATTCCGCCCCGAAAACGTCCGGCGCCCCCGCTGTCGCAAACCAGTCCGTACCGGTCGATTCTCACCGGGTATTCACACTCCGCCTGTTCAACGGGAATATTGCTGGCCACGTTCGCCGGATTGCACAGCCCGTCGTTTCCGTCCCGGTCCGGCCGCGCGCCCCAGGTCCCGGAGAGCAGTTCATAGTAAACATAGTGCGACCGGTCCTGCCGCTGGCCGCCGATGATGACCAGCGAATTGCCCCCCTCGCCGGCGGCCGGCACGCGGTCGGGCAGCAGCCCGGACAGAGCGCCGAACACCACGTCCGCCATCCGGAAGCCCGTCACGCCGCGCATCGACGACGCGCCCGGCATGCGCACGTTCACCAGCGTGCCCTCGGGCGCGATGACCTCCAGCGGACGGAACATCCCTTCCGTATTCGGAATCTCCTCCCGCATTACGGCGCGCACGCAAAGGGCCACGACGGCCGCGGTAAACGAGAGCGTACTGTTGACAGCGCCCCGAACCTGCGGGTCCGTCCCCGTGAAATCGGCGGTGAGCGAGTCTCCCCGCACGGTCACGGTCACGCGGATCCGCACCCGGGGGCCGCCCACTCCGTCGCTGTCCAGGAAATCGGTAAAGGTATGGGATCCATCGGGCCAGGACGCAATCTCCGACCGTACCAGGCGTTCCGTATAGTCGATCAGATCCTGCGCGCACGCCAGAAACGTCCCGGATCCGTACCGCTCGATCAGCGCTTGCACTGCCCGTTCCCCCATATGGCAGGCCGCCAGCTGCGCCCTGATGTCCCCAATCGTCATCTGGGGCACCCGCACGTTCGCCCGGATCAATGAAAATATGGACTCGTCGGGCTCACCCTGGCGATAGAGCTTCAGCCACGGAATGCGAAACCCTTCCTGAAAGATCTCCGTGTTGTCGCACGCGGAACTGCCGGGCAGGCGCCCTCCGAGGTCCAGGTGGTGCGCCGTACTCACCGCAAACGCCACCCGCTCACCGTTCCAGAAGATCGGTTGTACGATAAAGACGTCCGGAATGTGCATCCCGCCGTCGAACGGATCGTTCAGGATAAACACGTCGCCGGGGTCGATGTTATCCTCGAACCGCTCGAGCAGCGCATTCAGAGCATACGGGACCGATCCCAGATGCAGTGGTATGGTCACGCCCTGCGCGATCATCTGACCATCCGCGTTGCACAGCGACGTGGAGTAGTCCAGGCAGTCGCGCACGATGGTGGAATAGGCCGTGCGATACAGCGCGGCGCTCATTTCGTCGGCGGCCGCAGCCAGTGCATTCTGCATGATCTCACGCGTGATTGGGTCTATTTCCGTCATCGTGCCATCGACCTTCCAGGCCGCGCCGCGGCTTATCCCCGCGCCCCGGCGGCTTCCAGAATCAAGTAATCCTGCCGATTCCGATACGCCCGCATTTCCGGCGGCACCACGATTGTGGAGTCGTATTCATCGATCAGGAGGGGCCCGACCCGCGGCGCAGTCAGATCCGCTCGTTCGATCACGGGCGTTTCCACGGTTCCCCACGCCTTTCCGTAATACGCCCGACGTGCTGAGGTGCCCGGCCCGCTGCGCCGCAGGGCGCGCATTCGGCCACTTGCGTCGCGGCGGGCGGTTCTGCCGATCAGACGAACGGCAACCACCTCGACCGGATTGTCCGGGTCCGACGAATGTCCGTACATCTGCCGATGGGCGCGTTCAAACGCTCCGCGCAGACGACCTATAGCTGCGTCCGTCGCCGGGGATTCCGGCGCCGGAATCCGGATTTCCGAAGCCTGGCCCCTGAAGCGCACGTCGACACTGTGTCCAAGCGCCACCTGCTCAGCGGAATACCCCTCCGCCCGGAACCGGGCAAGCATCTTTCGTTTCAGGTCCGACTGGATTTCGCCCAACGCTTCCGCGTTCAGTGCGTCGCCCGAAAGCAAACAGCTGTAAACTTCGTGATGTTCCACGCCGGAGAGCAGAAGTCCCAGCGCGCTGAACAACCCGGGCAACGGAGGGACAATGACTTTGGGGCTCAGAAGTTCACTGGCCAGCCCGGCTGCGTGAATCGGACCGGACCCGCCGAAGGCGATCAGGGCGAACGCCCTGGGATCACGGCCCCGCTCCGTGGACACGGACCGAAGCGCCCGCATACACCGGGCATTGGCAATCCTGTGTATGCCCTCGGCCGCTTCGAGCAGGCCCAGGCCCAGTGGAGCCGCGATCCGATCGTGAACGATCCTTCTCGCGTTCTCGGGGTCGATGGAGACTTCTCCGTCTGCCAGTTCCCCAGGCCGTATATACCCCAACACGACGTTGGCGTCGGTAACGGTGGGCTCGTCTCCGCCCCGGCCGTAACAGACGGGGCCCGGTTCGGCGCCCGCACTTCTGGGTCCGACCCGCAATCCGCCCGCTCCATCCAGCCAGGCCACGCTGCCACCACCGGATCCCACCTCCGCGATATCGATGCTGGGCGCGCGGATCAGCTCCCCTCCTCCGCCCACCAACCTGTTTCCCGCCGACACGGATGCGCCGACTTCGTATTCCGGGCTGTAGGAAATCTCGCCATTCTCGATGATGGACGCCTTGGCAGTGGTGCCTCCCATATCGAACGTGATGAGGTCGTCGATTTCCAGTTGCTCGCCGGCGGAACGGGCGGCGAAAACCCCGGCCGCGGGTCCCGACTCGAGCACGTACACCGGACGGTGCGCCGCGTCGGCTTCAGGCGTCAGTCCCCCGGCGGACTGCATGATCAGCACCGGCGTCAGAATGCCCTGCTCACTCAGCCCATCCCGCATCGCCGTGAGATAACGCTGCATCACCGGACGCACGTACGCATTCAGCACCGTGGTTGCCGTACGTTCGTACTCCCGCCGCTCCGGCAGAATCTCCGTGGAGAGAGACACCGGTACGCCGGGACACGCGCCTTCTAGACACCGGCCAATGGCGTGTTCATGCTCGGGATACGCGTACGAGTGAAGCGTGCAGACCGCAATCGACTCCACCCGTTCCTTCTCCAGCGCTGAGATGACGGCCTTGAGGTCCGCCTCGTCCAGGGGCGCCAGAACGTCACCATTCGCGGCAAAGCGTTCGGTCACCTCGAACCTGAGATACCGGGCCACCAGCGGTTCAGGCTTGTCGAAGAACAGATCGTACATCTGCGGCGCCCTGATGCGCCTCAGTTCCAGAACGTCCCGGAATCCGCGCGTGGTGATCAGCGCGGTCCTGGCGCCCCGCCGCTCCAGGACCGCATTCGTCGCCACGGTGGTCCCGTGGGAGACGTCACCGATCTCTCCGCCCGGGATGCCGGAATCTCCCAGCAGGCGGGCGATGGCGTCCAGTACGGCCTGCTCGAAGTCCGGCGGCGTCGAGGGGATCTTGTGGGTCCATAGATTCCCCTCGCCGTCCATGAGGATGACGTCCGTGAAGGTTCCGCCAACGTCAGCGCCGATTCGATATGAAGTCCGATTCATTGGGAAATGACCGGGAGACGCAGAAAGGAGGCATATTGGCCGCTGTGATGGATCGTCTGAAGGGCGACTCTCATTTCGTCGTCCAGGCCGGGGATATTGCCGGTGTTGAGATTCCGGTCGAAACGGGGAAAGTTGCTGCTGGAGACCTCCAGCCTGATCCGATGGCCGGCCCTGAACAAATTGCTCGTCTCCCAGAGTACGATCCGGTATTCCACCACCGCCCCCGGACGGATCAGACTCGGCCTGCGAAAGGATTCTCGGTAACGGGCCCGCACGATGCCCTCCGTAACGTGGATCGCCGCGCCATCGGGATACACGTCGACCAGGGTGGCCGTAAAGTCCGTATCGCGCGCATCCGATGCGGCGAACAGGGTGAGTTCCACGGGGCCGGTCACCTCCACGTCCGACGTCAGGGCTTCCGTTGTGTAAAACAGCACGTCCTCGCGGGTTTCCAAGCCTCGCCGGTCCCGGGGACCCGTGTTGGCGGGGAACAAGCTCTGCCCGCCCACGGTGGTCACCGGATCCTCCGGATCGTAGTCGAACCGGTCCGCGGGCTCGTCCCCCGGCGCTTCACGGCTGAGCGTTCCATCGCCGAGCGAAGTATTGGCGCGGCCGCCGCTGTGGAGATAGTATGCCGTGTATTTCGTTCGCGCCAGCGGCCACTCGTTTTCCCACCGCCAGGAATTCCGGCCCATCACGAAAATCCTGACGGGCGGCTCCTCGTCGATCCCCGTATCGATTCCGCGCAGCCGCTGGTCGTACCAGCGCAGGTGTTCGCCGGGAATATCCACCGCGGCACTCGATCCGAAATCGATATCCCCGTACGGCGCCGCGCTCCCGATCTGCGAGTGTGTCCACGGGCCGACCAACAGGCGGGTCAACGATCGGGTCCGGGCGTCTGCCGGCTCCGTTCGCCAGCCGCGAAAACACTTGAAGCTCTCGTGGACGAGATTGTCGTACCAGCCCGTGACGAAATAGGCCGGCGTATTCACTTCCCGGTACCGGCCTTTCATGCTGATTGACGACCAGAATTCGTCGAATTCGCCGTGCCGGACCACCTCTCTGAAAAAAGGCCGTTCCGCGATGCCGTCCATTGCGGAGATCAGCGGCAGCCGGCGGTAGATGCGTTCCCAGTCCAGCAGGTCCCGCGGCGCGTTCTGGTTGGTCCGTCCTCCGAGCCAGATCCAGTTCATCGCATTCTGCAGCTGAAGGAGACCATTGTAGCGCAGGTGCCCGTAGTTGTCCTCCTGGTTTGCGATGGGCATCAGCCCCTTTACGAAGGGGCTCCGGAACGGGGCCGGTAGAATCTGGGTGAAGCCCGGATAGGAAATCCCGAACATCCCGATATTGCCGTCGCACCATGCCTGCGCCCCGATCCATTGTTGCGTGTCGTAGCCGTCGCGAGCTTCGTCCGCATAGGCCCGCCACTCCCCTTCCGATTCGTACCGCCCCCTGCTGTCCACCATGACCACCGCGTAGCCGGACCTCGCGAACCGGACCGCCCAGTCCACGTATCTGGGATGCTCGGTACTGTAGGGCGACCGGATCAGCAGAACGGGAAAGCGCACGCCGTGCGCGGGCCGATATGCCGCGCCGTAGAGCGTCACCCCGTCTCTCATCGGGATGCTCAGGTCCAGTTGAATTCGCACACCCGCATCAGACATTGGCTGTACCCCGTTCGAAGCGTTACCATGTGTTGCCGTGAGAAACCGGATCGGTCCCCGTTACGTCGCCAATCTGTCCAGAACGTTGCGGGTAATCCCGGCCACCACGCTCTCATCGCGGTACAACCCATGAGCCCATTCGATGGTGGCGGCGTTGAAGACCGTGCCCTCGAACTCCGTTTCATTGATGGCCACCGTGCCGTAGCACGGCGCAACGCCCTCTTTCCCCCCTTCCTTCGCCAGACGGTGACCGTCGGGGGTCATGCAATCCGCAAGCGCCACGATCCTGTACTCCGGCGATACCCCGTCGGCGCCCGTGTACACGGGCCGGCCGTCATTGAATTTCAGGTCCGCCGCGTCCGCCTCCACGCCGACGATCGAGTCCTCCCGTCCGAATTCGTCCCCTTCGGCCAACCCCGTCCCCTCATACACCCAGTGTTCCGGGTCGCACACGCGGTAGTACCCCCAGTCCTCGGTCGTGGGCGCCAGGAAAACGTTCGGATCTGACGTCTTCGTGTGGACAAACGACGTGTAGAACACGCCGATCGTGCGCTGGCGAAGGTCGTCCAGAAAGCAGAGAAACGACGTTTCCGGACGCTCGGGCGTGGGATGATCGTGATAGTAGGGCTTTGCGCAATAAATCTGCCTGCCGTGGTTTCTCAACTCGATTTCCTGGCAGAAACAGTTCCCGCCGAACAGGATGAGATTGCCTCCATTCCGAACGAAACGCTGTAACTGTTCGCACTCGTTTCTGCTGTTGTATTCGTCGTGACAGAAGCGCACGTTCGCCCGGTAGTCTTTCAGTATATCGGGTTCCGCGTCGTGGTCGCCGTTCACACAATAATCGGCGCCGTACCCCTCCGCATCCAGCCACGAGGTGAAAAACTGGTCCCAGATGTAGAAGTTGCCCAGGCATTCCATCTGAAGGGGGCGTTCGAAACTCAGCAGCTTGGCGTGCTGCCGGTCGGTTGATATATAATCGTAAAAGCACTTGCCGCCCACGTTGTTGTAGGCCTGGTAGGTATTGGTCGCAACCGTCAGCAACATCGGAGATTCCGGTGACCTGGGGCGTACCACGAAGAAAATCTCGCGCAGCCCCTGTCCGGTCGGGAAGGTCGCAATATAGATTCCGCTCTTCCAGGTGTCCGGAATGACGAAGGACGCCGCCGGCGCCCACCCGTAGCCATCCCGGTAGCCCTGTTCCGGAACCTCCTGAAGCGCGCCCCGCAGCCCCTCTATAGTCTTGACCAGTTCCCGTTTGGCGCCTTCCCGGAAGATGAATATCTCGTAGTACGACCGTGAGTTCGAAACGTGAAACGTGATTTCCTCGCCCGGCCTCACGCTCTGCAGGTCGGCGTAGCCGCCTTCCATCAACTTCCAGTTGATCGTTGCGTCCCACTCATGATGCGCCCAGATGTGTTCTCTCTTCATCCCGAATGCCGCCTTCCTCTGTTAAGTTGACCTTCCGAAAACCCATGCCGCCCGTACACGCCGGATCGGTGGCGCCGAAACCCCCCGGGCCGCGGGTTGTCCTTGACACCGGCGTTCAATCCTCGCAATATTCCCCCTGGAAAGATGGTTCGAAATCTTCGCTCCGAAACGAAAGGTCCGCCATGAAGAACATCCGGCTGGACGTCCGGTACTATCACCTCACCCGGCGAGCCAGGGTGACCGAAGACGAATTCCATCTCCGGACACTGCGGCGAGACTATCCGGCGGACCGGACCGCACTGGTGCTGGTGGACGTGTGGAGCGACCACTTTGTGAGCACGCACCTGAAGCGCGGGAGAGACATCACCCTTGAACGCATCATTCCCGTTGCGGAGGCCTTCCGATCGGTCGGCGCCGCGGTGATCCACGCGCCCAGCCCGGACTGCGCCAAACGCTATGAGGCGTGGACCCGCTTTGCAGGCGATGACGAAGTCTTCGGACGCCCCGGTCCGGCCCCCGACGACTGGCCTCCCGCGGAATTCCGCTCGAGGACGGGCGACTACGAAGCGTGGGCTCAGCCGAAGGACCCGCACGATCAGGATTTCGAGGACACCATCAGGAACCGCCGCATCATTCCCGAAGCCGAACCTTGCGACGGCGACGAGGTTGTCGTAACCGGCGCCCAGCTGCACCGCCTGCTGAAGCACCGGGGGATCCTGCACCTGTTCTACGCCGGCTTCGCCGCAAACATGTGCGTCCCCTTCAGGGACTACGGCATGAGGGCCATGAAAGACCGCGGGTACGACATCATCCTCATCAGAGACTGCACCACCGCCATCGAAGTCGCGGACACGTCCGAAAATCTGGACCTGTCCCGGGCCGCCGTCATCGATACGGAAGTCAATATAGGATACACCACGTCCCACAGCGAACTGGTTGCAGCCTGCCGGCAGGCGTCACAACCGTGAGCAGCCGTTCGGAAAGGAGTCCTTCATCGTCAGGTGTGGGGCGAGTCACGACGGCCCCAGGACGAAGGTGGCGGCCTGCCGGATCACCTCGACGCCCGATCCGGGCCTGTGCGCGTTCTCGCTCAGGTGCCGGCGCCAGGCGCGGGCTCCCGGCAACCCCTGGAAGAGGCCCATGATGTGCCGCGTCATGCCGGCCAGCGGCATCCCCATGCGCAGCTGATCGTCGACGTATTCACAGAATCGATCCAGAATCTCCCCCCGCCCGGCCACGGGGCGCGTATCGCCGTAGAACGCCTGGTCCATCGACGCCAGGAAATAGGGATTCTGATAGGCCTCGCGACCGATCATGACGCCATCCACGGTTTCGAGGTGTTCCCGCACCTGCTCGCGGGTTGTGATTCCTCCGTTCAGGACGACCTCCAGGTCCGGGAAGTCCTGTTTCAGACGATACACCACGTCGTATCGCAGCGGGGGGATCTCGCGGTTCTGCTTCGGACTCAATCCTTGCAGCCACGCCTTTCTGGCGTGGATGACGAACACGCGGCATCCGGCGCCGGAAACCGTCCGTACGAAATGCGCCAGGTCCGCGTAGGAATCCCTGTTGTCGATACCAATCCTCGTCTTCACGGTGACCGGGACTTCCACCGATTCGCGCATGGCCGCCACGCAACGTGCGACCAGATCGGGCTCCGCCATGAGGCAGGCGCCGAACCGGCCTGCCTGCACGCGGTCGCTCGGGCAGCCCACGTTGAGATTGATCTCGTCATAATCGTAGTCCTGGCCGATCCGCGCACAGCGCGCCAGCGCCGCCGGATCGCTTCCTCCCAGCTGAAGCGCCACCGGATGCTCCCGGCGATGGTATTTCAGAAGCTGCTCGCGTCGGCCCCGGAGGACCGCATCGGCGGTTATCATCTCGGTGTAGAGCAGGATGCGCCGCGAAAACAGCCTCAGGAAATACCGTTCGTGCCTGTCCGTCCAGTCCATCATCGGTGCGACCGACAGGCGTCTGTTGAACGTCTCTTCCGCCAACGTCAGACTCCGGCTCAGGTGAAAGACCGTACGGCCGGCGGCGGCGCGGCCCGCGTCAATCTGCAGCCGGCCTGAAGGAGGACCCCGATACCTATCTTCTCTACTCCGTCGCCGGTGAATACGGAATCGCAATTGCGAAGATAACGGAGTGACACGCGCCGTGCCACGAAAAACCGAACGGCGGGATTTCACGCCTCGTGCGCGTGGAACCCCGCCGCTCTGGTCCTGGTCAACCGCAGCCGGACCGGTTCAATTACCCGGCGGCCGGCAGTCCGAGTTCTTCCGCATTCACGATACTCGGACAGGCGTTGGGCGCGCCGTCGCCCAGAAATGGCAGGACGTCGTCCTGGTCCGCCCACGCGGGAAAGCCCCGTAGAACGCCGGCGACATTGCTGGCGGCGAGTGTCGCCATACCTTCGCGGGTCCAACTCGTCGCAGACGCGATGTGGGGGACGATCACCACGTTGTTCAGTTCATTCAATCCGGGCTTCATTTCCGGCTCGTCTTCAAAAACGTCGAGCCCGACCCTGAAGTCAGGATTTTTCCTGCAGTGCGCCACGAGCGCGGTTTCGTCGATAACGGGGCCCCGGCTGGCATTTACGAGAATCGCATCGGACTTCATCAGGTTCAGGCGTTCCTCGTTCATCAGGTGGTGGGTCGTCGGATCCAGAAGCGGATGCAGGCTCACCACGTCGGCCTCGCGCAACACCTGTTCCGCGGTGTCTGCCCTGCGAACACTCACGGGCTCCTCGCCGTGAGCCTCCAGAAACGCGGCGTAGTCCCGAATGTAATCTTCGAGTCGTTCATTCGGGTAGGGGTCGTAATAGATGAAGTTCATCTTGAATCCTTCGACCATCATTCGCGCATACGTCGCGCCGATTCGCCCGGCGCCAATCACGCCGACGGTCTTCCGGTTGAGCAACTGCCCCAGGAACAGCGTGGGCAGCCATCCCTCGTACCTGCCGCCGCGCATGTACTCGTCGGCCTCCACCACGCGGCGCGCGGCCGAGAACGTCAGCGCGGTCGCCATTTCGGCCGTGGTTTCCGTCAATACGCCTGGCGTGTTTCCCACGGGAATTCCATGCCGTATGGCCGCCTCCACGTCCACGTTGTTATAGCCTACCGCGTAGTTGCTGTAGGCTTTGCCGCCGGCCGCTTTCAGTGCCGAAAAGAGCGGTTCGCCCCAATCTTCGGTGAGCTGCCCGATCACGCCGTCGCAACGATCGCCGATTGCGGCCGTGATTTCATCCACCTGCAGGATCCGGGTGGAAGTACTGTATTCAACGCGACAGCCCGCCCCTTTCAGAATATCCAGCCAGCGGTCGCCGGGAAGCTCCTTGGTAACCACCACGCGCAGATTCCCCGAAGCATTGACCGTCGTCCACTCATTGGCAGCCAAAACACGCCCTCCTTGGAAATTGAAAATAGGATTGGATGCGGTCAAACCGCGGTGGCTCGGACCGGATCCGGTTCCAAAAATCCGCCTGATTGTCCGTCGAATATACGCAATCGGGTCGACCGATACAAGATTGCGGACGAGGAGCCGGAATCAGATGCGCAACCGGGCCGTCGCCCGCGCCGTACCGGAACGCCGGAACTCAATGGATCCTGTAATCCGGAACGGCGACCGGCGCGCTTCCCTGTTGAGCCGACAGATGCGCGCACAGACCCGGTACCGAAAAGTCCAGGGACCGGTAGACGTCTATCGGTACGGGACCCTGGCCGTTAACGGCCCGCACGAACCGGTCCACCATGAAGTACTCCGAGGTCCCGTGCCCACCGGCACGCGCCCCGGCAGGCGCGTCGGGATCGGAGTCCAGTGCCTGGATTTTCTCCATTGCCCCCTCACCCGCACGGAAAATCTTGGCGTCTTCCCAAGTCGCCCGTCTGTTTTCCAGCGTACCCTCGGTACCGTAGAAGATCTGCCAGTGCATCCCGGGCTCCCTGGTCACCGTAAACCCGCACAGGATCTTGATGACGTTACCCTTCTCGGTCCGGAACAACCCCACCTGCATGTCAATCGAGCCGATCTCGGGCTCGGTATGCGTGCCCGTCGACATGCCCACCGCGGAAACACATCGGTCGTCCAGGATATCCAATACCGGACCGAGGCTGTGGGTACAGTAATGAATCGGCGGCATCGACGCCCGCCACGTCAGTTCTCCCCCAGGACCCTGCATCAGTTTCCTGCAATCGTGTATATACTCCGCTTCGGCATAGAAGACTCGCCCAATCGCGCCGGATTGAATCTTCGCCTTCCAGTCCTGAACATAATGGTAGAAGTTCATATTCTCTGCCATCATGTAGATCCGCCCGGTGCGGCGAACGGCCTCGGCCAGCGCGTCGGATTCGTCCAGCGACCAGGCGGCTGGAACCTCGCTCAGGACGTGCGCGCCGGCTTCCATTGCCCGAATGGAATGGTCCGCGTGCATGGGCGCCGGCGTCGCCACAACGACGACGTCCAGATCCGCCGCCAGAAACGCGTCGAAATCCGCGTACGCCGATTCAGTGCGAACGACGTCTGCAGCCCGCTCCCGCCATTCCGCTACTGGATCGCAGATCGCCGCAAGTCGCGCTTCCGGATGGTTCTGAAACGTATTCGCAAGGCTTCGGCCACGCCTCAAACCGGCAACCCCGACCTTTAACATATCTCCTTCCCGGGCAGGACGGGACGGATCCGTGAGACTTCAGGGCCGTCACCGTCTTCCGCATCAGACCCGCTCAACAACGGGCTCGATGGACAGATAGGGTTCGGCCGACCGGGGGCGTCCGTTGCCGTCCATCATCGCCGCGGCCGCCTGATACGCCGCCTTGATCTTGGGGCGGATCACCTCGCGATAACCGCGCACTTCCTCCGGCATGCGGAACACCCGCACGTAGTCCCCGTAACGTTCGTCATGATCGAATTCGAACCGGTCGACGAAATTGACGTACCAGTCGCGGTACGCCTTTTCCTCCCGATGCCACGCCGGCATCAACTTCCGCAGGAATTTCATTCGTTTCATCAACTTCAGCATCCAGTCCCGGGTGGTCAGCTTGAGATACACGTTGAACCCGAGAATATTGAAATTGCCCCGGTTGAAGTGTCGGTAGGAAATCCGGTCTCCGCGCTCGGCGCTCACGTTGAATCGCTCGCGGTCGCGCCTGTACTTTTCTTCACTTGTCAGCAGATGCGCGACGTACACTTCATCCTTGTAAGCCATCACGCGGGGCAGATACCTGATGACCGCGCGGGTCGCCTCGTATCCCTCCTCGGGGCGGTCTTTTTCGTACACCTTTCGCACCCGCCTCACGTAAGACCTGGCGTAGTCCGCGCCATCCCACTGCATCAGATCGTACACACCCAGGGCAAACTGCAGACGATCCTCTTCGGCAAGGTCCAGCGGCGCAGCCTCGGCGGTCAGTTCGAGGTACGCCGCGCTCGCTTTCCTGCCCCGTCCCCGTTCAAGAATGCCGGCCTTGTCTTCAATCAGTTCGTTGGAGGAAAGCGAGGGTTTCTCCTTCGCGACGACTTCCGGATCGATGGCGATCTTGCGGCCCAGATCAAAGGCCCTGAAATTGGACTCGAGGTCGCTGCGTTTAATGTTGCGCCGCATCGACCATCTTATGTTCTCCAGATCCAGCGGCAGCACGCCCCGCTGATACGCAACCCCGAGAAGGATGCTGTTCGCGTAAATCTTGTTGCCCAGAAAACGCTCCGATATTTCCCCGAGGTCCATCCCGAAATACGCCTCGGATCTGGTGTGACGCTTCAGTACCTCCTCCAACCGGGCGGTATCGAATTCGTCCTGGCCGGTAAGCGTAAGTACCGTGTGCCGCTTCCCCGTCTCCACCACCGCGGTTGTATGTCTCGGGCTGGCCACACGCCCGTTACCCATGGACTCCAGACCGCGCACCGCCTCCAGGATATCCAGGCCCAGAAGCAAGTCGGCATGACCGTAGGGGGTGATCTGGGAAATCACGCGGTCGCCCTTCGCGAAGCTCACGTGGGAATAGACGGCCCCGTTTCGGATCGCCAACCCCTTCTTGTTGGTAAACCGGACGGTATACCCCTGCCGGGCGCCGGCCACGGAGAGAATCGCGGCGATGGTATTGATGCCCATGCCGCCCACCCCGGCGATGTACGCGTACCAGGTGGCGTCAAACGCCTTGACGTCGGGCGCCGGCAGATTCGAAAGGTCGATGGCTTCCGTCTGTCGCCGCGTGGCCCGGGAGCGCTTTACGATGACCTCCTCGAACGACGGGCAGGTGCCGTCGCCGTTCGAAACGGTCACCCGTGTGCAGGCGCCGTCCGCGACGCACAGGGACAGATCCGTGGCAATTTTCGGACCGTGGAGCGTCTCCTCCACCGTCAATCCGCTGCAACCGGTTGCCCGCGTGCATTCCAGGCAATATTCGCAGACCTCCGGCGTAATGTTGACGTGACGCTCCTCGGGCAGGTATCCCCTTTCCTGAACGATATCGTTCTGCAGGGCTCGCTGCCTGCGGTGGAAGGTGATTCCGCATTCCTTGTCCGCAATAATGATCTTCACGCCGTCCTTCAACAAAGCGCGCTCAAGGGTCTGCCGGTAGGACGTCCGCTCCGCCGGATTCATCCGCGCGATAAACACGCTTTCTCCGTCGCCCGCCATACCCCGCACAACCTGCTCGATATCCTGTGCGAACGTCGGCTTGCCGAGAATGTCCACGTCGACGCCAGGCGTGGGCTGGTGCCCCGTCATCGCCGTCGTCTTGTTGTCCAGAATGACGTAGGTAATGTCCTGGCCATGTTTGATGGAATCGGAAATCGCCGCCATGCCGCTATGGAAGAAAGTCGAGTCTCCCATAAAGACAAGCTGCTTGTTATCAATATAGGGATCGATCCCGGCGCCCGTGCCGCCGCCCAGACCCATACCGGACAAATTGTGCATCAGCCGGTCGAAAGGCTTGTATTTCAGCAGGGAATAGCAACCGATGTCGCCATGAAACACCAGGTCCGCGGGATCTTTCTGGTGGTGTTTCCTCATATAATCCGCGTTGCTGAAGTCGTCGATGACCCGATTCAACACACTGGCGGAGTCCCGATGCGGGCAACCGGGACAGAAGGAGGGCGTGCGAACCTCCGCCTGAACCCGGTAGTCGGCCGTTTCGTTTACAAGGTCCACTTCCCGCGAAATCCGGTCCCGGTCGACGGGGACCGTGGGATCGTCCAGCTGCAGCAGCACGGGCGAGAGCGCCTTGAGCAGAATGGAGGGATTCATCCCCTTGCTGTCCGGAATGCCCGGTTGACCGCCGGGAAAGCGCTTCCCCCAGACCCGGAATGGGCCGATCATACCATCCTGATGCAGTCTCTGCAGCGCGGCTGTGACCTGTCCCTCCAGAAATCCGCGTTTCTCTTCCACGACGTAGACGTCATCGACGAACGCCACGAAGTCCTTCAGTATCTCCGGGTCTACGGGATACGTCAGCCCGTATTTCAGAATCGGAAAGCTTCCTTCCAGCCCCAGCATATTCATCACGTGCTCCAGATAGCAGTAGGCGAGGCTGGAACTGATGAATCCCACTCGCTTTTTCCCCGATTCAGGCGGATACAGAATGCGATTCAGATTGTATTCACGGGCGCATTCGAGAAACTCCGGCATCCGTCGATGAAGGACGTCCTCCTCTTTGACGGCCGTGCTTGGCGGGATGATCACCCGGTCGTCCAGCGGAATCGACCCGCTGTCGATGGTCAAGGGCGTGTTCGCCGTCAGATCGGGAAAACGATTGGGCCCCACCTCGACCGTGCCTCCTCCATCGGCCTGGTTGGAGGTAACCAGATAGGCCACGTAAAGGCGTGTCTTTTCCGACAGGTCGAACGCGGCCCCGATCCAGTCCTTGATTTCCTGAAACGTACTGGGCTCAAGAATGGGCATATAAAGATGTTTGGCAATAAACCGGGAATCAGCCGGCACCTGGGTGCCTTCGGACCAGGTATCGTCGCCGAACACCGCCACCGCCGCGCCTCCGGGCGCCGTGCCCGCCATATTGCCGAGAGCAAGCCCGTCGGACGCCACGTGGGCGCCCACGCTCTTCATCACCGCCATCGCGCGCACGGGCGCCATCTGGGAACCGTTGAGCCGCGCGGCGCTGAGCGCTTCGTTGTTGGCGATCTGCACGACAACGCCCTGCTCCACCAGCAGTTCCCGGATGCGTTCCGCGGCATCGAAGACCTCGGCGACCGGAGATCCCGGGTAGCCCGTAAGCATCCCCATGCGATGTTCCAGACCGCCCTTGACAATGAGCTCATTGCCGGTAAAGATCCCCACGCCTTCTTCCAGGAGAAATCTCGGATCCACGGCGAATTCCTTAGCAATCCGTTGAAAAAGCCGCTCTGCAGGCGAGGCCGAGTCATTGTCGCCGAAGACAAGGCGCGCCTGTCTGCGTGCGGACACGCACAGGCAGGCGACCGACGCGAATCCCTGGATTCGGGGAGGGAGCGCCTGCCTGCTGCAGGCAGGCAACGCCGTATTTCGGTCACAAGGGCCGGACGCAGACCGGATGGACTTTTTCAACGGGCTGTTTGGATAGTTCCGTGCCAAATACAACAACTGCCGCGAACCCGGAACCGCACGGGTTCCCCGGCTCCCGGCCCCTGACGGCGCACTACTCGATCAGCCGCCAGTTCGGATTATACGTTTCCGCAGGATGGGTGGAGTGCACGAGTTCGAAAACACCTGCGCCGCGCCGGTCCATGAAAATGAACCGGACACCCCGCTGGTTTTCGTACGTCCAGACTTCAAACGGCTTCTCGTTGGATGCCGCCAGATTGTATTGTATGTCGCTCGGCTCGCCGAACTTGATGTAGACCCGGCCCTTGTCCGTATCCGACCCCCGCTTTCCCCGGCTGGCAGCGTAGTTGTTCTCGGCAAAACGCATCCGCTGAATATGCTGGATCAGGCGTTCGTTCTCGTCGGTGGCCGGCGTAGGATCAAGGTCCTTCCAGAATGCTTTCAGGAACACCATCTGGTCCTGTCGGTTCGTCAGTTTCCTGTATTCCTTTACCTGCGAACCCCTGGCGATATATCGGATATCTCTGTAAAATCGAATGTTGTCCCGTTCCTCCTGGGTCAATTCGACGACTTCCTGCTGCCTGGCCAGCGAAACCATCCGCTTCACCCTGTGTACCGCGCGGTTGCTCCGATCCAGCGCTTCGACGTGAAGATAGTAGGTGCCCGGAGGCAGATCGCCGGTGTTGAAGATCTCTGTTTTTACGGCGCTGGTCCCGGGTTTCATCAGCCGCTGGTCGGCAAACTTCGCAAGCACGGCGCCGGCTGTATCCAGCACGCTGTACCCCAGCAGAAACGTATTGTCCGCTCCCTCAGCCGGAGGCGAAAGGTGATAGATCTCGAAATAGACTTCGATATCTCCGCCGGCGGGATAGGTCCGCGTGACGTTCGGGGTCACCAGCCAGCCGTATCTCGAAAACCGGCTGTCCGTCTCGGCTTTTGACAGCCCCGTTGCGAACAGAAGATCGCTGGATTTCAAGGTCTGCCCTTCAAAGTTCCGAACCTGCAACGCTCCTTCCGCCACCGCTTTCTTCTTCTCCTTGAGGTCTCGAATCGAAAGGGTCATCCGGTAGGCGCCGGGCTTCAGATCGAATCCGATCATATCGCGAAAGGGCAATCCGGCGCCTTCGACGTCGTCGGCGCTTTCAACCCACACCTTGCGTTTCCAGGTCTCTTCGTTGACGACGGCGCCCGCGGAGTCGGTCAGGGAAACGGACAATTCCATTTCGGCTTCGTATCGTTTTCTCTTCCGCCTGAACTTCAACTGACTCGCATCGAGAAGAACGTAAATCTCCTGGCGGGTATATCCGACCGACGCCTGGAAGCCGGCGGTGTCGGTAAAAAACGCCAGATCGCCTTCGCCGATCAGAGGCAGGTCCACGCCCGTCGCCTCGCCGCAATGCCCGTTCGCGCACCAGAACGAAACGCCGGCAAACATCAGGACGCCTATCCATAGCCGGTCTGCAGATCCCATTTCCCAGGTCTCCGAGATTGTCTGTAACGATTCAAATCCGGTGTCCCGTGCCGGTAACAGGTCGCCACTCTCCCCCGATTCCGGCGATCATCTCCCAGGACAGAACACCGAAATTCAACTGCGGCCTGGCGGCTTCCCGCCCGGAGCCGAAACAGGCAATGTATGGCACGCCGGCATTCAAGTCAACTCCAAAGCGCCCGGGCAACCCGTCAGACTCAGGCGTCGGGAGAGACGAAAATCTCATCCTCCCGGATACGTACGGGATATTTTCTGACCTTGAAATGCGGCGCCTCGGTACAGGCGCCGGACTCGAGATCGAACGTGAGGTTGTGCCAGAAACAGGTCACCGTGCCGCCGCTGATCCCGTCCGTGCCGATGGGTCGATGGTTGTGAGGACAGAAGTTGTCAATCGCCTCGATTCTGCCGCCGACGTTGAACAGCCCGATTTCACGTCCCATCATCGTCACCAGCTTGCCCTTTCCGGGCGGGACTTCCTGCATCGAAGCCACGCGAAAGAACCGCTGGCCGCAGCCTGAGCCGCCGGGGGCGGACCGACCGGTTCCACACCGGTCTTTCGGACGCCGTCGATTCAACTTGAACACGCACTCACCCTGCAGAAACGTGGCTTGCGGCGTGGTAGGAACTCCGTACCAGCGGACCCGACTCCACGTGGCGAAAACCTCGCGTCTCCGCAAAAGTCCGGATCTTCCGGAATTCTTCCGGACGGTAGAATCTGGCGATGGAAACATGGGTCGGCGACGGCTGCAGATATTGACCCACGGTGAGTATATCCGTTCCCTGTTCGGCAATGTCGTCGATGGTCCGGTACACCTCGTCCACGCTCTCGCCCGCGCCCACCATGATTCCAGACTTCGTTGCAATACGGGGGTCGGCCCTTCGGGCGCGCCTCAGCAGTTCGAGAGACCTGGCGTAATTCGCCTGCGGGCGCATCAGGCGGTACAGTCTGGGCGGGGTTTCCACGTTGTGGTTCAGAACGTCGGGACCGGCGGACGTCACTGTATCCAGAGCCGGCCAGTTTCCCTGAAAGTCCGGAATCAGGACTTCCACCCGTGTCTCGGGCCGCAACCGGCGGATCGCCCGGATGGTGGCTGCAAAAATCGACGCGCCTCCGTCCGGCAATTCGTCACGGTTCACGGAAGTCACGACGGCATGTCTCAGGCCCAGCCGCCGTACAGCTTCGGCGACCCGGCCGGGTTCTTCCAGGTCGAGGCCCTCCGGCCGCCCGGTCTTTACCGCGCAGAACCCGCAACTTCGGGTACAGATATCTCCCAGGATCATGAACGTGGCCGTACCGGCCCCCCAGCATTCGCCGATATTCGGACACCGCGCACTCTCGCAAACGGTGTGCAGGTCCAGTTCCCGCATCAGGCGTTTCAATTCCCGGTACCCGGCATTGCCGGGCGCGGGTACCCGGAACCAGTCGGGCAACCGCCGGTTTCTTCTCGGGTTCTGGTTTTCGATTTGCAGGATCATAAATGCGTCGCGGCACGGCGTCGATTGCCATGCCCCTCACGACAACTCAGTTTTCGGGATGACCGATCAACGTGCGGGAGGTTGCGTCGGTGATTCTGACGTTCACGAATGTATTCGTCTCGATCCCGTTTCTCGGAAACACCACCGTTTTGAATCCGTCTGACTTTCCCACCGCCTGTCCCTCGCCCCGCCTGGCATCCCCCTCCACGAGCACCTCCTGCAGCTTTCCGACGTAACGTCGGTTGATCTCTCCGGAGATGCTCGTCTGCCGGGCAATCACGGCCTCCAGCCTCCGTGCCTTTTCGGTCTCCGGAACCGTATCGGGAATCTCCCGGTAGGCCACCGTACCCTTCCTGGGTGAATATTTGAACATAAAGGCCGAATCGTACCTTACATGCCGCATCAGCGCCAGGGTCGATTCGAAATCCGAATCCGCCTCACCCGGGAATCCCACGATGATATCCGTGGACAGGCAGAGTCCTGGCAGGGCGGACCGCAGGCGCGCGACAAGGTCCAGGTACCCTTCCGGGGAATAGGTCCGCTTCATCGCCTTCAGAACCCGGTCGGAACCGGACTGTACCGGCAGATGGATGAACCGGCAGATTTTTTTCTCGTCTGCCATGGTGTCGATCAGTTTCCGTGAGAAGTCACTGGGATGCGGCGAGGTAAAGCGAATCCGCCGTATTCCCTCCACACCGGCCACCAGCTTCAGGAGGTCGGCAAAATCGGTCTCTCCATCGTCATAGGAGTTCACGGTCTGCCCCAGAAGGGTCACTTCCCGGAACCCCTCCGAAGCGGCCATCCGGACCTGGCGCAACAGGTCGGCCGCAGGCACGCTCCGCTCTCTACCGCGGACGTAGGGCACAATGCAGAACGTGCAGAACTTGTCGCATCCCCGCATGATCGTGATCCAGGCGTTGGTACCCGCCTGGCGTACGGGGTCGAGTTCCAGATAGTCCTCGCGCCGGTCGAGCCGCACGTCCAGCGCGGGATTCCCGGAGGCTTCACCGATCAGTTCGGGCAGGCGGCGATAGGAGTCGGGCCCGACCACGAGGTCCACGTACGGCAACTCGTCGAGGAGTTGCTCGGCAAGGTGCTTGGCCATGCATCCGCTCACGCCGAGCACGAGGTCCGGGCGCGACCGTTTCGCCTGGCTGAGCTGGGAGAGTCGGCCCACCACCCGCTCTTCAGCGCGCTCTCGGATGGCGCAGGTGTTCAACAGCACCACGTCCGCGTCTTCAACGCCGATCGCCGTGCGGAAACCCGCCTTTTTCAGAACGCCCATCATCAGTTCCGTGTCGGACACGTTCATCTGGCAGCCATAGGTCTCGATATAGATCCGTCGCGCCGCCGCGGAAGCGCGCCGGTTCGAAATTTCCGCCGTGGAATTGTCCGGCTGCCGTTCGATGTCAAGAAGCTGCATGCGGCACTCCGTGATGATGGCCCGTCTTCGGTTTGACGGGGACCTCCGGCTTCCGGCAGCGGTGTCCCCGGTCTTCGACGTCCCGGTCGATCTCGTCTATTGCCTGTCCGATTTCCTCTCGGACGGCCTCGTCCGTCTCGGAGCCGCTGGCCGCCGAAAGCGCGCGGCGGGCTTCCGGACCGCCGATGCGGCCCAACGCCCATGCCGCATGTCCGCGCACAAGGGGCTCATGGTCGGAAAGCGCCCCCGACAGAGCGGGAATATCGTCCGCTGTTCCCCGGTTGCCCAGGGCTACGGCGGCGTTCCGCAACAAACCGCGTCGTTTGGCGCGTTTGATGGGGCTTCCGCGGAACCGCCGGCTGAACGCCGCCTGGTCCATGGCAAGCAATTCGGAGAGATCGGGCGCATCCAGGCCTTCTCGGGCTTTCAGTGCCGGCTCCGTCGACGGGTCGGCGTGTTTCCGGTTCCACGGACAGACTTCCTGGCATACGTCGCATCCATAGATCCAGTCTCCCATATTCTTCCGATAGTCCCTTGGAATGGCGCCCTTCAGCTCAATCGTCAGATACGAGATGCATCGGTTGGAATCCAGCACGTAGGCCTGTGGAATCGCATCGGTGGGGCAGGCATCCATACACAGCGTGCAGGTCCCGCAATGGTCGGCGACGGGACGATCGTAGACCAGAGGGATGGTCAGCAGGATTTCGCCCAGGAAGAACCACGATCCGCTGCGCTTGTGGATGAGATTGGTGTGCTTTCCGAACCATCCGATGCCGGCCCGGGCGGCGAAATCGCGCTCCAGCACCGGTCCGGTGTCCACGTAGACCCGTCCCTTCGCCCGGGGTTCCCGCACCTGTATCCATTCCAGCAGGCGCTTCAGACGGGCGGTCATCAGGTCGTGATAGTCGTCGCCCCTGGCATACCTGGAAATCTTGCCCCTGGGCCGCCCGTTGACGGGATGAGCGCCTGGCTCCTGATCGTAATTCATCCCCACGCAGAGGAGGCTCCTGGCGCCCGGAAGCACTTGCCCGGGATGCGACCTGCGGTCGAGATTCCGACCGAGATAGGCCATCTGGCCGCCATACCCCCGCGTCAGCCAGTCCAGAAAAAAGTTCCAGTGCTCCGGCGGGCCGGCGGGCGCGACCCCGACGGGGCCGAACCCCATCCCGCGCGCCTTCCGCTTGATCTGAGCCGTCAACTGCCGCTTTTCGATGACCATATCCTCCGCCGTGGCTGCCAAACAAGCCCAAAAGGACAGGGAACGGACGCGCCCTGTCCTTTTTCGTACATCAGAATTAGAGCCGTCAGGCCTTCACCCGGGCCCTGAAATCCGCCAGCGCCGCCCTGACCGCATCTCTGGCCAGCGCGGCGGCATGTCTCCTTGTAGGCGGCAGACCGCCCAGCCTGGCCTCGACGTCCGCCCGCGTAACCGCCGCCGCCGCCGCAACCGGCAGGCCCGCCACCATCTCCGTCAATAGGGAAGCTGCGGCGATGGTGGCCGTGCAGCCCTGGGCCTGAAACACCGCCCGGACGACCCGTTCATCGACAACTTTCAGTTGTATCGAGACGACCGCGCCGGATGCCGGATTCTCCACGGAGCCCGCGCCGTCCGCATCGCGCATCGTTCCGGCATTGCGAGGATTCCTGAAGTGATCGAGGGCAATTTCACTATAAATCTCAGCCATGGAGCCCAACCACCCGCCGGCTCACCGGGTACTTTCCAGCGGCCTTCGAGGCGGCGTAAGCGTTACCCGGTCTTCCACGGCCAGGAGTTGCTCTTTGGTATAAATCAGCTCGGCCCGGGTTTCCGCCGCCAGTTCGGTTCGCTCCGTCATGACGATCGCGTCTTCAGGACAGGCTTCAACGCACATGCCGCAGAAAATACAACGCAACATATCGATGTCAAATCGTCTGGGATGTTTTTCCCGGTCCTCCCAGGGCGCTTCTTCGGCTTCTATGGCGATACATTCGGCGGGACACGCCGTGGCGCACATGTAGCACGCAACACATTTGGGGCGGCCCTTATCGTCCTTCGTTAGCTTGTGCAGCCCCCGGTACCCGCCGGGTTTTGTCCAGGTTTCCTCCGGATACTGCATCGTGATCTTTTTGCCGAGCAGATGCCTGAAGGTCAGCGACAGACCCTTTGTGATTGCCGGAAGATACATTTTTTCGGTCAGCGTCATTTCGTGACCGACCTTTTTCATAACGGCGTTCTCCTCTCCTGTTCCGGGACCTGCCTTTGCGCCGCTTGTTTGAACGGCCCGCCCATTGGGTGGCGACCGTCTGCCGGATAATCGTAACCTGAATCTCCCCGGGATAGGTCATTCCCTCCCGGATGCGCTGTGCGATTTCGAATGAAAGCCCCTTGGCGCGCTCGTCGTCCACCCGGCCGGCATTTACCATCACACGGATCTCCCGGCCTGCGTTAATGGCATACGCATCACGAACGCCATGGAAACCCCGCGCGATATCCTCCAGATCCCGCACTCTGCGAATATACCCTTCCGCATCGTCACGCCGGGCGCCGGGGCGGGACGAAGATATGGCGTCGGCTGCCTTTACCAGGAAGGAAATGGGAGAACTGGCTTCAGCGTCTCCGTGATGGTAGAGAATGGCGTTCCCAACCTCCGGCCCCTCGCCGTGCCGGCGCACCATCGCGACGCCGATGTCGGTATGCGTTCCTTCCTGTTCCTGATCGACCGCCTTGCCAATGTCGTGCAACAGGCCGGCCCGACGTGCCAGGATCTCGTCCATCCGGAGTTCCGCCGCCATCGCGCCCGACAGAAAGGCGACTTCCTTGGAATGCCCCAATACGCTCTGTCCGTAACTGGTCCGGTATTTCAGGCGTCCCAGCATCGTTACCAGTTCGGAGTGCATGTCGTCGATGCCGACTTCCCTGACCGCGCGCCGACCCTCCTCTTCGATCAGGGTCTCGATCCGGCTCTCGCATTCGGCCACGACCTCTTCCACCCGGCTGGGATTGATTCGCCCCTCCTTCACCAGTTGTTCCATCGCCAGCCTGGCCACGTCCCGCTTTACCGGATCGAAGCTGGAGAGAACCACGGCTTCCGGCGTATCGTTAACGATCACCTTCACGCCGGTGGCGGCCTCGAACGAGATGATATTCCGCCCCTCCTTGCCGACGATTCGCCCCTTGATATCGTCGTCGGGCAGCGCCACGACCGAAATCGACGATTGCACGGTCTGATCGGTGGAACAGCGTTCGATCGCCTGCGCAATGATCTTTTTCGATTCCCGTTCGGACCGCTCCCTGGCCTGATCGATGATCTCCATACCCATGGCGGTTGCCGTATGCTGGAGATCGGTCTCGATATTCTCCAGGAGCATTTCACGGGCGCGGTCGACGTTCATGCCGGATATGCGTTCCAGCAGGCCGCGCTGTTCAGTCAGCACCTGTTCGAGTTCCTGATGATGCTGATCCAGTCGTACCGCGCGCTGCCGAACGTCGCGCTCCCGGCGATTCAGTTCCCTGGTTCGCTGTTTGAGGTTCTCACGTTGCTCGAGTATTCCGTTCTCTTTTTGGTTGAGGTCCTCAACCCGGCGTTCCAGTTCGCGCCTCTTTGTTTCCAGTTCGTGCTCGAACGTGTTCTTGGCGTCGTACCATCTGTTCTTCTCTTCGAGAAACGTGGCTCTGCGCTCCCGGCCCGCCTTCTCGACCAATTTTGAAATGCGACGCTCGGTGTGGTGTTCAATTTCCTGAATCTTGCGGGCCTTGAGCCTCGCGCACAAGAACCATCCGGCAACGAAGAGGAGAATCGCGCATGCAATGGCAAGGCTGACTGAGGTTGCATCCAGCGCCATTGAAGCCTCCCGTTTTCGTGAAAATTGAGGTCCAGGTCAATCGATTTACGCACGTTTGGCCCCGCCGTGAATTGTCGCTCTTTCTCCCTGCAACAGTGCGACGCCGGTTCTCCGGAATTCCCGAACAGAGCCAATTGCCGCCGCCCTTTCGGGAGCAGGCATGCAATGTGCAGCAAAAACAACATAAGACTCCGGTTCAACAGATCGATCGGATAACAAAGGGAGGCGTCCGAACCGAACCCCTCCCTCCCCTAACAGTCCGATGAAAAAGTCGCTCTGCAGGCGAGGCCGAGTCATTGTGGCCGAAGGCAAGGCGCGCTCCCTCCCCGAATCCGCGGATTCGGGGAGGGAGCGCCTGCCTGCCGCGCTTCGCTTGGCGCATGCAGGCAACGCCGTCATTCGGTCACAAGGACGGGAAGCAACCCGGATGGGCTTTTTCTACGGGCTGATCATCCGGAAATCAACCGGCCGCCACAGCAGGCCGAACCGGTTCAATTCGTCATACACCAAACGATTCCCCGCAGCCGCACTGATTCGTGGCATTGGGATTAAGCACTTTGAAGCCGGCCCCCATCAACCCATCGTCATAATCCAGTTCGGACCCGGCGAGATAGAGTGCGCTCTTCATGTCCACAAACACCCTGACGCCCTTGCACTCTATGGTGTCGTCGTCTTCGCCGGGGCCATCTTCGAAGCCCAACTGGTACTGCAGCCCGGAGCATCCGCCTCCAACCACCTTCATCCGGAGACCCGCATCCGGAACGCCTTCGCGTTCGAGCAGGTCCTTGATCTTTACCGCGGCAGCTTCGGTGACCCTAACCATTTTACCCTCGACGTTCCCGGCGACCTTGAATCACTTCCGCTTATCCGATTGCGGACAGACAGCGTTTTACGGCGTCGAAGTCCGGCAGTACGGTCGCGTCCTCCGAGACCTCCGCGTACCGGACGATCCCTTCCTTGTCTACGACGAACGCCGCTCGTTTTGCGACACCCCTGAAACCCAGAAGATCCTGATATTGGGCTCCGTAGGCGGCGCTCACTTCCTTATTGAAATCACTCAGCAACGGGATGGATATGTTGTTCTGATCCGCCCAGGCCTCCTGAGCGAAGGGACTGTCCACGCTGATGGCCAGCACCTGCGCGTTCAGATTGTCATATTCCGAAAGACCTCCGCTCACCGAACACATTTCGTCGGTGCAGACCGACGTATACGCCAGAGGAAAAAAAAGCAACACGACGTTTCTGTTTCCCCTGAAACTGCTCAATGCAACGTCCTCCAGGTCGCCGCGTTTGCTCGTCAGCGTGAAGTCGGGCGCCTGATCGCCTACATTTATCCCCATGGTGATGATCCTTTCGTGTGTTTCCGGAATACCGGCCGCACATTCACACTGACTGCACGACCGTCAACACTGTTCCGCCGTGTGGTTACGCGGCTGCTTCCGCGAATCGGGCCGCCACCGCGTCCCAGTCAATCACGTTTCCCCAGGCCTCGATATAATCGGGGCGCCGGTTCTGATAATTCAGATAATAGGCGTGCTCCCAGACGTCCAGTCCGAGGATAGGCGTACCGTCGCCCGTCATCAGCGGGCTGTCCTGATTCGGGGTGCTGAGAATTTCCAGCTTGCCGTCCTTCACGACCACCCAGGCCCATCCGCTGCCGAAGCGGGTGGTTGCCGCCTGGACGAACTCGTCACGAGCCGCGTCCAGGCTGCCGAACGCGGCGTTGATGGCGTCGGCCAGGTCTCCGGAGGGGTCTCCGCCTCCACCGGGCGACATGATCGTCCAGAACAGACTGTGATTGGCATGGCCGCCGCCGTTGTTCCGAACCGCCGTGCGAATCCCCTCGGGAACACCATCCAGATTGCTGATCAGATCTTCCACGCTCCGGGCGGCAAGGTCGTCGTGCCCCTCGAGTGCGTTGTTCAGGTTGGTGACGTAGGTGTTATGGTGCCTGCCGTGGTGAATCTCCATGGTGCGGGCGTCTATATGGGGCTCCAGAGCATCGTGACCGTACGGCAGATCGGGAAGTGAATGTGCCATTGAGTACACTCCTTAAGATTGAATGAGGATGGTTGACTGAACCGGACGTAACGATCAGATGTAAGAATATGACGAAATATAACGAAGTCCAGGCTTAGCGTCAAGCGATTTCCAGCCCCCCTCACATATAACAAAAATAACAAAAACTTACACTTATCGTATTTCTTGAACCGCCCGTCCGTCGGTTTCCACGACGACGTTGTCGATAAGCCGGGATTGGCCGAAACGGACGGCCGCCGCCAGGAGGACCCTGCCTTCAATCGCTTCGAGCGGCCGGAAATCCCGGGCATCGACCGCGGCGATGTAATCGACCTCCGCGCCCGGTTTCCGGCGTACGCGGCGATCCATGGCGCCGATGACCGCGCACGCGCGTTTTTCGCCCGCCAGCACCAGGTCCCTCCCTTCCTGCAGGGCCCTGTAGATTACCGCGGCGTGCCGCCGATGCCGGGGTGAAAGGGTGCGGTTGCGTGAACTCTTCGCCAGTCCATCCGCCTCTCTCACCGTCGGCGCGGTCAGGATTTCCACGTCGAAGTCGAGGTCTCTCGTCAACCGGCGGACAACACCCGTCTGCTGGGCGTCTTTCTGTCCGAATACGGCCACGTGCGGCTTCACGGCCGAGAAGAGTTTGGTCACCACCGTGGCGACTCCCCTGAAATGACCGGGACGGGAAGCGCCGCACAGATGGTCCGCCAGTCGCTCCACCTCCAGGTAGGTCGCATAACCCCGCGGATACATCTCTTCCGGAGACGGCGAGAAGATCAGGTTGCCTCCCTCGTCGCGGACCATGGCCCGGTCGCGTTCGAAATCCCGAGGATACGTTTCGAAATCCTCATGCGGTCCGAACTGCGAAGGGTTGACAAAGACACTCACGACGGTACGGTCGGACGCACGCCCCGCCAGGCGTATCAGGCTCGAATGGCCAGCGTGCAGAGATCCCATGGTGGGTACCAGCCCGATCCGCAATCCCTCCCGGCGCATCCGGTCTGCAATTCGGTGCATTTCCCGCACATTTCGTATGACCCTGACCGTTCCCATGGTTCGCCTGCCGCCTGTCTCCGGATAAGAGACAAGGGGCGGGAGATCCCCGCCCCACGGTGTTGTCGCCCGATTGTTCGACGTTGCGTTCAATCCTCCGCGAGGGCCTTGAACTTCCTCAATTCTTCGTTTCTGATCCGATATCGATGTTCTTCGGCTGGATACCGCTTCGCCTTTACATCCTTGACGTAGGCCGAAAACGCGTCGCAAATGGTGGTTCCCAACTCCGCGTAGCGTTTGGAATACCGAAATGAAAAGTCGTTGAGGCCCAGCAGGTCCGGCGCCACAAGCACCTGTCCGTCGCACCGTCGACCCGATCCGATACCGATTGTGGGAATGCCCAGCGCCCGCGAAACAACCCCGGCCACCTGCTCGGGAACGCATTCGAGCACCACGGCAACGGCGCCCGCAGCCTCGAGCGCGAGCGCACCCGCAAGAACCAGTGCCGCTTCATCGGCGCGGTCTCCGTAGACATGCCGGCTACCCTTCCACGTCTGGGGCATATGGCCGACGTGGCCGACGGCCGGAATGCCTTCGGCGGTTATCGCCCCGATTCTTGCCGCCACTTCCTCCGCGCCTTCGAGCTTCACCATATCTGCCCCGGCGTGCGCCAGCAGCCGGGCATTTTCTACGGCATTGGAATCCGTTTCGTAGGACCGGTATGGCAGATCGGCCAACAATATTGCCTTCTGCACGCCACGCCGGACCGCGCGGGTATGGTGGAGCATGTCCTCCATCGTAACCTGCTGCGGACTTTCGTACCCCAGGATATTTATCCCCACCGAATCGCCAACCAGGATGACATCCACGTCCGACGCATCCTGAAGGATGGCGGAGGGGAAATCGTAGCAGGTGAGCATGGCGATGGGTTCGCCCCGCCTCTTCATCTCCGTCAGAAAACCGGGTGCGGCACGCAATTCTGCGTCGGGCGCTTCCTGAATTCCCTTGACTGTATCTGCATATTCCATAACGGGATTCCGCGATCAGGCCTCATTGCGGGACGGACGATAGTAGCGGGTGCCGGCAGGTGGCGCCTTCACCTGCCGCAGCAGTTCCTCCAGACCCTCAGGATTCCGTACGAAGTCGACCTGCGACACATTGACGATGAGCAACGGCGAGTCGGTATAGTGAAAGAAAAAATGCGTGTACGCCTCCACGAGCCTTTCAAGGTAAGATTCCGTCATCAGCCGCTCGTAAGAGGGCGTCTGCCGGCGAACTCGTTGAAGGAGGCTCTCGGTCGAATTGTGGAGGTATATGACCAGATCGGGCTTCGGCGCCTTTTCCTGGATCGTCTCGGCCACGCGTTCGTAGAGCGAAAGCTCGGCGTCGTTCAGGCAGACGTGGGCGTATATGTCGCTCCGTGCGAACAGGTAGTTGCTGACCACGGTGGATTCGAACAGATCCATCTGATGCAGGTCCTGCTGCTGCCTGTACCTGTGCAACATGAAAAAGACCTGCGTTTGAAACCCGTAGTGCTCCGGATTCTCGTAAAAAAGGGGCAGAAACGGATTTTCTTCAGCTTCTTCAAGGACCAGGCGCGCCTGCATCGACCTTCCGAGGAGCCGGGCAAGATCGGTCTTGCCCACGCAGGGGGGGCCTTCGATTGCGAGATATCGTACCGCCACAGATGACGCCTTTACGTGCAAACCGACAGCAGCGAAACCCCGTGCAGCTTTCTCACTTGCTGCGTCGGAACGATCGATTCGGCCAATTCCGAAAAGGTCTTGTTGAACACGGGATGGCGGCCGCGCGGCGCCAGCTCGCGCAGCGGAATCAGCACAAATGCCCGCTCGTGCAGCCTGGGATGGGGGATTTGCAGCTCCCGACCACGGATTATCTCATTCCCGTACAGGAGAACGTCCAGATCGAGGGACCGCGGGCCCCACCTCTGCTTCCGGACTCTCCCGAACCTCCTTTCGACCGCCAACAGACACGCAAGCAGCGCACTCGGTTCGAGATCCGTTTCCACCGCAAGCACCGCGTTCAGATACATCGGCTGCCCGGTGACACCGATCGGCGCGGTTTCATAAACCGGCGAGGCATTCCTGACGTCGAGTCCGTCGTGTTCGTGGAGCGTGGCCGCGGCCCGGCGCAATGCAGCCGTCCGGTCGTTCTGGTTCGCCCCCATACCGATGTAGGAGAGCGCCATGGGTCATCCTCGCTCCACTTCGGCCTCAACGCCGTCGAACATCGCCTGGATGGGCGGATTGGGTTTGCGAACCCTCACGCGCAGTCGCTCAATTTGGTGACTCGACTGCAGAGCCTCCGCGATGCGGTCTGCGAGCGCTTCCACCAGACCGAATCGTTCTTCGGTGACGACCGACTTCGTCGTTTCATAAACCCGTGAATAGTCGACGGCGGTGGCGCCGCCGCCGCGGGCATAGCCCCGGAAGTCCGAAAAGATTTCCACGTCCACTTCGAACCACTGCCCCAGCTTCGCCTCCTCGGGAAACAGCCCATGGTAGGCATAAAACCTCATGTTTCTCAGGCGCAACACGTCGTTTCCCATTGCCAGTTTCAGCCACCTCCAGCCGACGTCGGAACCCTTGACTGCGCCGTGTTGTCCGGCCCGCGACGCGGGGGACGCCCGACGCCCTGCCCTTCGTTCGTTTATCAATATAAATGAACAAATGTGCAGAGTCAACAAACCTCTCGACTCAGGCGCCGGTGGACCTCGCCTGCAACCGCGTGCTCCTGAGACAAAAAGCCCTTGACAACGCCGATTTTCGCCGTTATTGTACGACGATGCGCTGTATCCGGGTCGACCCGTCTATCGCCGTACAAACGGCAGTTCGACGACCTCGGCGCGGCCTCCGCCGTCTACGGACAGCATCCGGCCGGGCCGTTCGAATCCCCGACGGACGGAGGCCAGCGAAATCACCCGCCGCAGGGCCGGGGAGTCCAGGCCGCTTGTTATCCATCCGACCTGTCTTTCGCCGTCTCGAAGCGGTGTTTCAGCCGGCGGAACGGTTTCCGTGTCCACAAGGAGGCCAACCAGATACCGCCTGGGCTTGCCCAGATTGTGCATTTTGGCGATCGTTTCCTGTCCGATAAAACATCCTTTGGCGAAATCGACGGCGTGATGGAGGCCCGCTTCCAGCGGCACGACCCGCTCGTCCACGTCCACTCCGTAGCGCGGAATGCCGGATTCTATACGCATTGCTTCCAGTGCCCGGACACCCACGGGGCGCGCGCCGGCGGAAGCCAACGCGCTCCAGAGGCGGCGGGCCGGGACCGCCTCTGTCCGGAGATCGTAGCCGGGCTCTCCGGTATAGGCGCGCGCGGTCACGGACACATCCGCGCCTTCCAGGGTCCGGAAAACGGTATGGCAATCCGCAAGATCGACGGGCGCCTCGCCCAGGACACGCGCGATCAAGGCGCGGGAGCGCGGCCCGTGTACGCCCAACGTGGCCTGTGCCCCGGTTACGTCCTTGATGTCGACGTCGTCCGCGACCAGGTATTTGTCCAGGGACGCCATCAGTTTTTCCTGCAATCCCGGCTCTGTCTCAAGCAGGAACCCATCCGCTCGGTGATACACCCATACGTCCGTCAGGGTCTGTCCCCGTGGCGTGGTCATCGTCGCATAATTGCCGGCCCCGGATTCCAGCCCCTCGACCGTATTGCTCAGCATCCCGTGCAAAAACCGCGCGCGATCCGAGCCGGTAACCAGCAGGTTGCCCCGGTTGCTCCGATCGACCAGACCCGCGGCCTCTCGAACAGAAGCGTATTCGGACGCGGGATCGCCGTAATGCGCAGCCGCCTCCATGCCGTCGATTGGTTCAAATACCGCGCCAGCCGCCAGTTTGGCTTCCCGCAACGATGGAACAGTCATTGAGCGACCTCCCGAATGAACGCCGAACACACACTGTTACGACCTGCTGAAACTTATTTTGAACCCCAGGGCGTGTCAAGCAAAACCGGGGTGGCGACGCGGATTCCGGACAACCCTCCGAATCCCCGACTGCGCGCCGCGTATCCGACATGAAACGCTTTCTGCCAACGGTCCTTCTGGCGCTCATCGCGTGCGGCGGCGGCCTGGGTCCGGGGCCGCCCGACGGTACGGGCATCAAGGGAACCCTCATATTCAACGGCGAGTGGCCGCCGGAAACCGACGACGTCGCCGTGGCGGTCTATCGCCGTCGCCCGCAAACCCTGGCCGAATTCTTCAACATTGCGGGCTGGGACACCACCGTGACGATCGGGGCGGTCCGGTACGAGTATTTCGTCCCCCTGGAAGAGCCGGGCGCCTATGAGTGGATTGTGGTGGCCTGGCGGCCCCGGGGCGGCTTCTGGAACTTCGAATCGCTGCTTGGCTGTTACCACGTTGGGAACGACACCCTGCCCACACCGGTGACGGTTCGCACAGGTGAAACCACGAAAAATGTCGACATTCAAACCTATTTCGACCTCGTGCAGGGCGCCGACCGGCCGGATCGGCACATTTGCACTGGTTTTCTGCCTCCTCTGCCCTCTCTTTCAGGGCTCAACGCTGCGGGCGGAAACCTCCGGCGCGATGTCGGGACGAACAATCGACAAGGCGACCGGTGAACCGCTACCCGGCGCCAGCGTCGTATTGCTGGGTACCGGCATCGGAACCGAATCCGACGTCGAAGGAGAATTCAGCCTGACCGGTTTGCCGCCGGGCGTCTATACCGTCTCCGTCTCCCTGCTGGGTTTCGCGCCTCATGTGTCGAAAGACGTTGAGGTTGCCGCGAACGATACCCTCCGGCTGTCCGTTGGACTCTCGTCGACGCCCATCCACATGCCAGCGATTGTGGTTTCCGCCAGCAAGCGCGCGCGAAACGTCGTCGACGCGCCAACAAGCGTCTCGCTCATCGGCTCTGAGGAAATCCAGTCCGACAATTCCGTCACCCTGAACGAATCCCTGGAATACGTGCCTGGCGTGAATATGGTGGGAGGCCAGGTCAACATCCGGGGGTCAAGCGGATATTCCAGGGGAACGGGAAGCCGCGTGCTGATGCTGATCGACGGCTTTCCGGCGCTGTCCGCGGACAACGGCGACGTCAAGTGGGACGCGATACCCATCGACCAGATCGCACGCGTGGAAGTCATCAAGGGCGCCGGATCCGCGCTTTACGGCACCGGAGCGCTTGGCGGCATCATCAATGTCATTACCCGGAATCCGTCGACCGATCCGGAGACGCACGTCCGGTTCCTGGGCGGTCGATACAGCGAACCCGTGCATCAGGAGTGGCGATGGTCGTCGAGCGGGCGGTACTTCCAAGGAACGGATATCAGCCATTCCCGGCAGTCAGGCAATACCGGGTTCATTCTGGGGGCCGGACAAAAATGGACGAACGGGTTCAGAGAAAATGCATGGCACCGGAGATACAAACTCTTCGCCAAACTCAGACATCGATTCAAGGCCGCGGCAACGATAACCGCGACATCCAACTGGGCCCTGGACGATCACGGTGCGTTCGTCCTGTGGAAAGACCGAAACGAGCCCCTGGAAGTGCCCGACAGCGCCAAGAACGACAAGACCGTATCCCAGAAGCTGAACCTGAACGTCGATTTCTATCACCTGCTCAATCCGCAGACGGGTTATCGTCTCAAGTCATTTGTGTATCGCACGGAATTCGACAACGAAATCGGCAGTCGGACCTCGTCGGAAGCCTACAAGATCGGGCAGGAACTCCAGCTGGACCTCCAGCCAACCGGGAAGGTGGCGCTTACCGTCGGAGCTCAGTGGATTCGCGACGTTGTGAATTCTTCGGATCACCTCTTTGGCAATCACACCGGGCTCAACCTTGCCGCCTATGCCCAGGCCGAAATCGAAGCCACGGATCGGATGACGCTGTCCGGCGGCAGCCGCTACGATCGGTACCGCACCGACGACCGCGCCGCCGAGAACCGCCTCAGTCCCAAGCTGGGTTTCTCGTATCGCCCCTCCAGGCGAACCACGTTGCGCGCGACCCTGGGGTGGGGCTTCAGAGGCCCTGTGATCGCTGAAATCTACACCAATGCCACCTTCTCCGCGATTCCCATCGTTCCCAATACCGGACTTGTGGCGGAAAGAAGCATCTCCACGGAAATCGCCCTGGATCACCGGCCGACGTCGTGGTCACACGTAAACGCCGCGGCGTTCTGGAGTCGATATCAGGATCTCGTCGAAGCCCGTCCGGACGCAACCGGGCGGGTCAGTTTCAGGAACGTCGCCATGGGCCGGACGGCAGGTATCGAGACGAGTCTGGCGGCCGCGCTGGGTCCGGTTCGTCTTGAAGGGAACTATACCTTTATCAGCGCGATCGAGAATCTGCCCGGCGGCGACCTGCCGCTGCCCTATCGCCCCAGGCACATTGCCGCGGCCGGTGCACGGGCCACGTCGGGCCGCCTGACGCTTGAAGGCCGTTTCAGGTTCAGAAGCCGGATCCTGCGCGCATCCGGACTCCTGCCGGAAGGGAACCGCGATCTGATTCCGGTCTACCTGATCGACCTCTCAACAGCGTACGCCATCGGCAAAGTCCAGGTGGTTCTGAAGGCGCATAACGCCCTGGCGTACAACTACGCCGTTGTGGAACGCAATCTGGGGTCGCCCAGACGTATCTCTCTCGGCATTAACGCACGGTACTGAACCAGTTAAGGAGAATTCACATGAAGGCGATCCAGGTTTCCCGCACCGGCGGACCCGAGGTCCTGCGCTACATCGACGTCCCCAGTCCGGAACCCGCCTCCGGCGAGGTCCTGGTCAGAATCGACGCCATCGGTCTGAATTACATAGATACCTACCACCGCACGGGCCTCTATCCGCTCGATCTGCCCTTCATCCCCGGACTCGAAGCGGCGGGTACGGTGGAGGCTCTGGGTCCGGATGCCACCGAGTTCCGGCAGGGTGATCTCGTGGCCTACGCCGGAGTTCCCGCCTCCTATGCCCAGTACGTCGCCGCGCCGCAGGAGAGGCTCGTCAGACTTCCCGATGGGATGGACGCCCCCGCCGGCGCGGCCGCCATGCTCCAGGGGATGACGTCCCACTATCTCGTTCACAGTACCTGCAACGTCCTGGATGGCGACACCGTACTTATCCACGCGGCCGCGGGGGGCGTGGGTCTCATTCTGGTACAGATGGCGAAAATGCGGGGCGCACGCGTCATCGGGACGGTGTCAACGGAAGAAAAGGCGCAGCTGGCGCGGGGCGCCGGCGCAGATGAAGTCATAAGATACACCGAACAGGATTTCGAAGCCGAAGTCAAACGGCTCACGGACGGCCGGGGCGTGCACGTCGTATACGACTCTGTGGGGAAAACCACGTGGGAAAAGAGCATGAACTGCCTGTGCCCCAGGGGCTACCTCGTGCTGTTCGGCAATGCCAGCGGCCCGGTGCCGCCGGTCGATCCGCTGCTGCTCAGCCGTCTCGGCTCAATCTTCCTGACGCGCCCCACCCTTGTCGACTATACTGCGACCCGGGAGGAACTGCAACTTCGCGCCGGCGAGGTGCTGGGCTGGCTGCAGTCCGGCAGGCTCAGACTCCGCGTCGACCGTACGCTTCCGCTGTCGCAGGCCTCGGAAGCCCATCGACTCCTGGAAGGCAGACAGACAACGGGCAAAGTGCTCTTGACCCCGTAGGAAACAGAGAAATACCGGGCGAACCGATCGTTCGTCCCGTTTTCCGTGTGCCACCGGGCGGCGCGCGTGAAAGCCGCTCGGCGCGATTGCACGCGGCGGTTCACCTCAGATGCGGATATCCCGCATGACGCCCCGGATATCCATCTCGAACTCGATCTCGATGACCGGTGGCCGCGCCCGGTACAGCCGGAAGCCATGGCGCTGCGCCCCTCCGACGCAGGGCAGCACGACCTCGTCCAGAATGCCCTCCAGAGGGTGAGCCGTGTAGACGTCCACCGTGGTCACCCGGTCCCAGTCCGCGCCCAGGCCCGCCAGCCGATCCGCCATCACCCGCGCCACGTACGCCGCTTTTTCCCGCAGTGCGCCGGAGCCTGTCTCACCCCGCCTCACAATGCCGCCGGCCGTCAGCACGCCGTCACGCAATTCACCGGCGCCCGCGATGACGAAGGTCCGGCTTTCCTGTTCACGACAGGGCACGGTATACGAGAATGCGTGCATCACCGTCTCACCCGGCGGATCGTGCACCGGTGCAACGTTGGTTCGCGCAACCGGATTCAACCCCTCCACGCGCAGGTCCCAGGACGCCAGAAGGTCGCGATAGTCCGCGTTGAACCTGAGGAACCCCTTCATCGGATGAGGTTCGGGACAGCGCAGTTCCACCCCGCAAAGCGCGTGCCGGCCCCGGCCCGAGGCGCGAAGATGCCTCTCCGCTTTCCGGAATCCCTCGCGCCACGGTGGCGCGTCCATAAACGTCACGTGTACGATCTCGTACCCGGGCGCCGCAATAACGCCGCACGAATAGGGATCAATTCCTTTGAGGAATCGATATTGACCTTTTTTATTCTCAAATAGCATAATAAGACGGTCAGGTGCTGAGATACGCCATCAGCAACCGCGCCGAATTCAGAATCCCTTCCACCGAACAAATCTCGTACCCGTGGGTATTCTCTCCCGGATACGCGATACAGGCCGACCTGCCGGCCGACCCGACGCGTTTCGAAATGCTGGCGTCGCTCCCGTAGGAAGTCACCACGGCCGGCTGCGTCTGGAACCCCATCCGGTCCGCCAGCCCGTTCAGGCAGCGCAACGTCCGTTCATGGTAAACGCCCGACGCGTCGCCCCAGAGCAGAACCGGATTGCCGCAATTCTCAATCTGGTACTCCTCGGCAACCGGGGCGATATCCAGCGCGACCGCGGTCTGGGCGGGCAGTTGTCCGATTGAAAACGCGGCGCCCTGCGCGCCGATCTCCTCCTCTGAACTTGCAATGAGATAGACGTCGCGCGGCGGCGGTGTTTCCGCCAGATGCCTGGCCGCCTCGAGCAACACGGCCAGCCCGGCCCTGCAGTCCAGATTGTAACCGCAAATGAAATCACCCATGTACACGGGTGATTTTCGGGACCTTGCGAGAACCGCCTTGCTGCCGCGATGTACGCCGAGCTCGCGCAGTTCACCGGCGGAGCGCTTGGTCTCGATCCAGAACGTCTCCCATTTTATCGCGCTGCCAGACTTCAGAGGACCCGCCGGACTCTCGTCGGATACATGTTTCGACCCTACGGACAGGATCCCCGTTACCGGTTCACCTTCCGTCAGAACGTCAACCGGACCCTCGCCCACGGCCCAGGGATGTAGCCCGCCCAGTGGTCGGACGCGAAGTCGACCGTCGTCCTGGACACGCCTGACCATCAGCGCGATCTCGTCCTTGTGTGCCGTGACGGCAACCGGCGCGCCGTCCCCGCGGCCCTCGAAATGGATCACGATGCTCTCTGCCGCATCCTGCCAGACCGACGCCGCGAACGGTCGCGCCTCGTCCATTACAATGGCGTCGACTTCCCCTTCGGCCCCCGGCGGGGCATGCGCGTTCAGGAGTCTTTCCAGCAATTTCAGGAGACGTAAACGGTCAATCGGCACATCCATCGGAATGCCTCCATTCGACCTCGCCCGGTACGCCGTCGCGGCGCCGGATCGGACGTGCAACGAACACGAACCGGAATGAACGACGCGTAATTTACGTCAAACGCGTGACGCGGTCAAGACGGGGCCGGTCGGAGAGCCGATCTTGCGGCCGGCGTCGGGCGAAAGCCGGGATGAAGTCGCATCGGAACGGCCGAGAATCCGTTGTCCGCGCGTCCCAGAGTTACCGGAACTTCCGGAAACGGACTCCCGCGGTCTTCATCGGAAATTTCGCTTGACATCCAGGGAAGAACGCCGAATATTTCCTTCGATTTCTTTCCCTTTCGCCCTCCCGCCGGCTGCCCTTTCCCATCCAACTTCCGCGTATCCATTCGAGGTGATCTTCGTGACCAGAAAGAGCGGAATCTTCCGCAATGACGTGAAAGATTCATTGCACCGCTACCTGGAAGACGTAGCCACGTCCGAACCGTTGACGGCCCAGGAGGAAGTCATCCTTGCGCGCCGCATCAGGAAGGGAGACCTCGACGCCCGCAGGAAACTCGTCGAGGCCAATCTTCGATTCGTCATCACCGTGGCGCGCGAGTATCAGAACCAGGGCGTGCCGCTGGGGGATCTGATCAGCGCCGGCAACCTCGGGCTCATCACCGCGGCGGAGCGGTTCGACGAAACCAGGGGGTTCAAGTTCATATCCTACGCGGTCTGGTGGATTCGCCAGTCCATCCTGCAAACCCTGGCGGAACACTCCAGGGTCGTGCGCCTTCCGCTGAACCGGGTGGATCTCTTGCGCCGCATTTCCCGCTACGTGAACAACAGACAACAGGAGACGTCCGGGCGACCCCCGGAAGAAGAGATCGCGAAGGAGCTGGGCATCACGGTCGAACAGGTGGTCGATACACTTGCCAGCGGACAGCGCATCCTCTCGCTCGACATGACCTTCGGCGAAGACGAGGAGAACAGCCTTCTGGAAATCATGACGGACGAAAACCAGGAATCGCCCGACCATTTGCTCATGCGGAATTCACTTGAAGATGAAATATTCGCGGCACTGGACACACTGGAAGAGAGGGAACGAGAGGTCATTCGACTCTATTTCGGCCTGGGCGGCGATACCGAAATGACCCTTGAAGAAATCGGCATCCGGTTCAGGCTCACGCGTGAACGCGTCCGGCAGATCAAGGAAAAGGCACTCAGGAAGCTTCGCCACCCGACCCGGGGACGAAAACTCATGCCCTATTCCGACGGCGCGTGAACCGGAACCGTACAACGATTCAGGCCGAGGCCGGACGTCCGGCCTCGGTTTTTTTCATCCCCTATCGCCGGCAATTACGCCCACTTCCTCCGCCGTCGCCCACAGCAGTGGTACGAGCAGGTCCTCCTGAACCGAACCGTCGTGCATACCGAGATTCCCGCTCTCGTCCTCAACGCCGCGCGGAGACTCGTGCATCCCGTGATCCGCAACGATCACGACTGCATATCCGGAGGTCGCGAGAGAGGACAGAAGGCCCTTCATGCGCCGGTCCGTGTTCACGGCGGCCTCGCGGACCTCCGGCGTATAGGGGCCGAATCTGTGACCGGCTTCGTCTATATCGAGCAGATGTACGAACGCGAATCCGGGCGAATCTTCAACAATCAAGTCGGGCACCCGGCTGTAGATTTCCAGATCGTTTCGTTCCTCGGCCAGGACGGTCCTGTCGGCAAACCGTTCGATATCCAGACCCGCCACGTCCCGTTTGTGCACGGCCATCAACGTCTGTCCGCCCGCGGCCCTGACTCGATCGAAAACGGAATCCATATCCGGGGATCGTGTCGCGTGGATCATCGTCTGTAAATCCGTCACGCCATGGGAGGCCGGAGAACTGCCGGTCAACATCGTCGAGATGCAGATATACGTCATGGACGGCAGCACGGATTGGATTTCGAGGCGCCGAAGCGCCGCGACCCGGTTGAACACCGGCACGGAATCGCGAACGTACGCCCACAACGACGAACCGAAACCGTCAACCACCACCAGTGCCAGCCGGTCGGCCGCAGCCAGGGTCTCGATGACGGCGGCGATCGGCGGCGCCTCGGCCCCACGGGGGGCGGGCACGTTTAGTACGCGGGCAACGGTCGGAGCGATCGCCCGCAAGTCGATGGATTCAGCCATCACAGCCCCCAGAATCCAGAACCAGTGTCTTGAACCGGTTTCCGCGCTCCACGTAATTGAGAAAGCGATCGTAGCTGGCCGATGCCGGAGAAAACAAAACGGTACCGCCGGTTCCCGCCCGCCGCGTTGCGGCGGGCACGGCATCGTCCAGCGAGTCCACGCGTGAAATATGCGTGGGAGATCCGGACGGGACCGAAGCCGCAATCGCGTCCGCCGTGTCGCCCGTAAGGATCAGATGGGACACCCTGCGCCCGATGTGTCGGCCCAGCGCAACGTATGACAGACCCTTGTCGGAGCCCCCTGCGATCAGCACAACGCCCGGCGGCAGGGCCGAGAGCGCCACGAGAGTCCGGTCAGGGCTGGTGGCGATCGAATCGTTGTAATACGTAACGCCTTGGAACTCCGCCACCCGCTCCAGCCGGTGCGGCACGCCCTTGAAACTGCGAAGCGCGTCCGCGACGTCCTTTTCGGTCACGCCGTTGCAGAGCGCCGCCCCGCACGCGGCCAGCGCGTTTTCCAGGTTATGCCGTCCGGGCAGAGCGACCGTGGCAGCCGGACAGACGGCTTCTTCGGATTGGGCGATCCGGTGTCTTATCTCTCCGTCTTCCACAAAGACGTCGCAATCCGACGTCCGTTGCGCGCCGAATACGACGCGGCGTCCGCGCCCCCGCCACTGCCGGACTTCAGGGTCGTCGCCGTTCAGCACCTCCACGTCGCCTTCGCCCTGGTGCGCGATTATCTGTCGTTTCGCCTGCCTATATGCCTCCAGCGAACCGTGCATATCCAGGTGATTGGGGGCGAAATTCGTAATGACGGCGGTCTCCGGGCTCCATTTCAATTCGGTCAGCCGCTCGAGCTGAAAGCTGGACAGTTCGAGGACCACACGCGTGTCCACAGTGATCTCCTCGAGGCGTTCCAGTAAAGACCCCCCGATATTTCCGCCCACCAGCGTCCGCGGTGACTTGCGCCGCATCATCTCGGCCGCCAGAGACGCGGTCGTCGTCTTTCCGCTGGTGCCGGTAATCCCCACGACCGGCGCCCTGCACCGCTCAGCAAACAGGCAGATTTCCGTAGTTACGGGGATACCCCGTTTTTCGACAGCCTTCAGGAACGGGGATGACCGTGGCACCGCGGGATTGGCCACGACAAGGTCCGCCGCCCGGAAATCCGACGCCTCGTGTCCGCCCAGCCTGTAGGCGACGGGCAGCGTCTCGAGCGTCCGCAACGACTCCCGAAGCGCGTCGGCCTGCCGCAGGTCGGTAACGGTAACGCGCGCTCCCTCCCTGCACAGAAACCGCACCGCGCCCGCGCCCCCTCCGAACAGACCAAGACCCATCACAAGCACTCGCCGCCCGTCCAGCGACGTCACGGTTCAACCCCTTCCCGGATCGGAATCTTTCCCCCGGACTCAAGCAGATCGAGGATCTGCCGCGCGGCCGCCTGAGGCGAACATTCGGCCGCCTTGATCACGAGTTCCGGAGCCGCCGGGGGCTCGTAGGGATCCGAGATCCCGGTGAAATCATGGATCTCACCCGCGCGCGCCTTCTGATACAGTCCCTTTGGGTCCCTCTCCTCGCAGACCGAAAGTGGGGTGTCCACGTAGACCTCCAGAAAGTCGCCCCGGTCCAGCATTCCCCGTACGCCGTCCCTGTCGGCCCTGTACGGGCTCACGAAGCTGCTTATCGTAAGGATCCCGGCATCCACGAACAGCTTTCCCACCTCGCCGATGCGGCGTATATTCTCAGCCCTGTCCTCAGCCGAAAAACCCAGATTGCAGTTCAGCCCATGCCGGATATTGTCGCCATCCAGCACGTAGGCCATGTGACCCCGCGCAGCCAGCGCGTGCTCCACGGTAAACGCAATGGTGCTCTTCCCGGAGGACGGCAGACCCGTCAGCCACACCAGACACCCCGCCTGCGTCAACATACGCTCACGCTCCGCACGACTCACATGTCCTTCATGCCAGACAACATTGGTTGCTTTCGCTGCCGTCAAGAACCGCCTCCTTGTGTTGGGACCGAATACGATGCGCTGTACACGGGAATCCGCCCGACGGGCCGGAGCTTCCGCTTATGCTGCCGCAAGCCCGGCAAACCCAGGTCTCCGGCGTCATTGACAAGATCGTAGTCCATCAACGCCCGGTAGACCTCCATCCGCAGATATTCCGACAGTCCCCGGACGTCGGGATCCGTTTTCGCCACGAAAAAATTCGCCATCCCGGCGTGCATGCGTCCGGCGAACGCGAAAGCCGCGACCCGGCCATCCACCTCCACGCACCACCCCTGGAGTTCTTCCGAATTCCAATGTCCGTACCTCGATAGCGCGGACCGCGTATATCCCCAGTCAAGCAGGAATTCCCGCTTGCGACCCTGCCGCTTCCTCCAGTATCGCAGCAGCGCATGGCAGGCCGGGACGTCTGCAGGCGTCATTTCCCGAAAATGCGGATCCGCCTCTCTCCGTATGCGCCTGAGTCTCTTCCGCACGTCACGGTACGCCCGCCCCGCCGCCGCCACGACCTTCGACGGCTCGTACAGATATTCGTGAGCGCTGATCCTGACTTCCAGTCCATCAGGCGCCATGCGCCGCCTGTCCTCCTCATCCACCCACAAAATACGCGGACGGCGGCCGCCGTTGATCGCACGGACCTCGTCCAGCGTCGCAACGAGAGACCCGGCGGAAAGCGGAATCGGAGGCACCACGAAATCGAACCAGACGCGGCCGTTTCTCGCAGCGCGGCGCACGGGAAGCCAGAGCGCCCCATCGTGTTCGGCCACGAACACTTCCCGCCCCGGCGGCAGGCTGAAACAGCAGATGAACGGGGCGTAGTAACACCAGGCGTTCTTCAGGGCGGACGCGAATATTCCCTGCAAGCGGCGCGTATGCCCGGGGTGAACGGGTTCCGCTGCGAACGGCAGATTCATCCCGTCATCCGCGTCCGGTCGGCCGTGTAGAGAGCGCCTTCATAGATGCCTTGGACCCGTGGTGTGAGCCTGGCCGTCGAAACCGTGCGAATCAGATGACTGACACCGGCAAGCATCTGGGCGCCATCGTACCGATTGAAATCCGGAATAATCTCGACCGGGGCAAGCCCGGTCTCCGTAATTTCGGCCACGGCGGCTACCGTTTCATCCGGCCTCCGGCTGCCGAAACAGATATAGCCCTGCTTGCCCACCTCCTGTCGAAGTCCGGCTGCGCCCCGGGAGATGAACAACGACAACCCGGCAAGTGTGTATGGCGGATCGGTGAGGAACACATCGAAGCCGGCGACCAATTCCCCAGGCAGATCGGCCCTCAGGTCGTGTTCGACGGCCTCGATGGCCTGCTGTGTTTCACCCGATGCGGCGTTCAGAAAGGCCACCAGGCGCGCGTCGCACTCCAGCACCACCACCCGGCCCACCGAAATCCCCAGGAATTCCGCCAGAAGGCCAATTGCGAGGGAAGTCAGGTCGTCGTCTCCCAGGATCAGGATGTCCCTTCCTTCAAGCCCGTCGTTCTCAAACAGATACAAGGCGCGGCGCAACGCGGTTTCCGCCGTTGCATGGGATTGGTCCAGCCGCACGTCGACAGCCGGCCTGCGCTCCCCGTACGCCGCCATCCGTGCCCGCAACGTACGCATCTCGTCGTCCAGCACGGGAAATGCCGGCCTGCGAAACCGCCGCCGGCAACCGAGGCCCAGGCGTTTTTCAACCGCACTCCGACCGGCAGAAGAAAGGACGACTCCCCCTCGCCTCTGCACCCAACCTCTTTTTTCCAACTCGCCGCGAACCGCTGCCACCACCGGTACCGGCAGACCCGTCTCGCGAGACAGGTCCCTGACCGGCAGCGTACCCGCCCGATAGACGGCTCTCAGAATTTGTCGAACGCCTTCAGGTCCTTCGGCCAGGCGTGCGTCGGCCGCCACGTCCGCAAGCACGTTTTCTGAATGCCGACCTTCAGTCCTGTGCCGATTTTGTGTCCGACGCCTCACCGTCTCCGTTCTCCGATGCCGCGGACGCGTCTTCAACCGTCTCCTCGCCATTGTTCCCGGTCGCCTCCCCGGCCCCTGGATGTTCCTCCTCCTGCTCCGGCTCGTCGTCTTCCCATTCGAGAAGATTCTCGTCGTCCTTGCGCTTCCTGAGAATCACGTAGATCAGGCTGATGCCCGAAGCGTACGCGGACAGGACGTAAGCGCTGAAGATGGCCGTGAGCAGAATCAACATCACACCCAGAATGCCGCCGGCCAGCAGTTCGGAACCCGTCGGGACGCCGGCAGCCGGCAGAAACGCCGTGATGTCCATGGTGAGCCACTCGCTTCGGGTGAAGTCATAGGGAACGTACTGTCCCGCGACGTACACCAGATTGGCCAGTTTCTCGTTCATGAACAGGCCGACAGCCCAGCTGACCAGGCCCATGGCGGAGGCCATGAAGGTTCCCAGCAAGACGGCCCCTATTGATACGGAAATCTTCATCCAGACCAGATACAGTACCAACCGCCAGGGCTGGCTCCAGGCCAGCGAAAAGGACTGGATGGCCACCTCGAGCGCGTCTTCGCCGACAGTCCCCACGACGGCCGGAGACATGGTGATGGACACGACAAACGCGATCGAAATGAAAACAGCGACCAGCGCGGCGAAGAAGATCGGAATAAAGAAAATTCCGAATGCCAGTTCACCCGCCCATGGAATCATCCCGGCCAGCCATCCGATGACGATTCCGGCGACCACGAAGAAGACGAACAGCGCCAGCGTGGCCACCGGCCCCCAGACCACACCGCCCCAGTTCTGACAGATGAATCTCCATGCGTCGCCGGAGGAATAAAAATCATCCCCCTTCAGTTGCTGGTACGTGATCTTGCAGATCATGCATGTCATCAATAACACGACGATCCAGACGTACAGCATTGCGACCCCATAGATCGCCATGCCGGCCAGTGTGGCCGGAAAGGGATCCGGACCGGGAAAGAGCCCGTACTTCTGCCAGATCTCCTGGAGCGCAGCCCCAGCCAGAAGGTGGTCGGCAATAGCCAGGATGGTGTATCCGGCGTAGGCAATCAGCGTGCCGCACAAACCTACCCAGATCTTCTTTCCGGACCATCCGAGCCGTACCACCCGAAAGATGTCCCGAATGTCAAAATGCAGTTTGTACATTACTGCGCCTCCTTCCCGGTTCGAATCCAACAAAAAAAGGGCACAACGCCGGCCTCGAAGCATGCCGAATGTGCCAAAGTCACTTAATTTCAGAACTTTATACGCGAATTAACGAACTATACCGCCGCGCGAATATGATGCAATAATGTCGGATCAAAGTCAAGCAAAATAAAAGAGGATCAATGGATGAAGGCGAGCATGCATCCGTTGATCCCGTAACCGCCCGTTGCTACGCAAACGCCTGCGGACGTTTCGGCCATCCGCTCACTGTCGCCGGACATTCGCCGGCGTCTCACCTTTCGTCGGACGCTTCGGGAATCGTCAGACGGATCTGATGAAGAAAATGCTGCAGCGGCACATTGAAGGGCCGGGAGGGTCGGGTGAAGGCAGGCTTGAAGAGCGCTCCCGCCGGCAGGGGCGTGGCGCCGGGCTGCATCCTGACCTGCGCGCGGCCCTCCTGGGCTTCGGGTACACGGTAACAGCCCTGCCCGAGCCCCAGAGGCCACGGCGATCCGTACATGTCCGGGGCCGTGAGGAACAGAACAGCCTCTTCGTCGACGCCGAACTCGGGAATGCCGGGTACGTAAAGTCTGTGGCCTTCGGCGGTTCCCCCCGGCAGCGTGAGGACGATTTCGCCGCCCGGATTTCCCTTGACACGCGTAATCACCCGGAACCTGTGCTCCGTTACGATTTCCCCACGGCCTTCATCCACGAAACTTCTGCGCGACACGCACTGAACATGGGCGATCGTCTCCGCTTTTTCACACAGCGAATCGAACGCGAACCGTACAACAGACGTCGCGCCGGACCGCGGGGCCCAGATGGCGAGAACAACGATGGTCACAGCGAATCGAATCAGGCCGGACATCGAACACCAGTTCCGAAGCAGGGGTGAGTCGGTTAGGGAAAGCGCGCTTCTCTCACTGGAAACGCCGCTGCCGGGTGATGGTTCCATCAATGCATCCCGATGCCGCAGACGGACTACGCGAAGCGGCCGTCACACCCCGAGGACTCGGGTTGCGGCCGCCGCTAATCCACGGCTTCCCCTGCGGATCCGTTCCCGGCCGGACCTGTGCGCGGGGACTTCACGAACCTGTCAATTTGACCCCGCGCGACAAGCAGCGCACTTTCACGGTCTTTAACGCGGCCTTCGAGTTGCCCGTCTTCCACGGCCCTGAGCGCCGCCTTGAAGGCCGGCCCCGGCGTGTAGCCGAGTTCGATGAGGTCCCGGCCCGTAACCAGCGGATCAGGTCGAATCTCGTCGGGCGCCAGAGCATCCAGGGCCCGCCGGCAGAACGTGTAATTCTCCAGATTCCCGTGGCTGGCCAGACAGTCGATCCTGTGCAGTTCCAGGTGTTCTTCAAATCGCTCCATCCGCAGGAACCGCTTCAGTTTGCTCTTACGCATCTGGCGTACGTGCATAAAACGGTGGTGGTCCGCCACCAGTCGAACGACGTGGCGGGTTGCCTCCCCGGAAAACCGAAGCCGGCGACATATCGCTTCCGCCATCCGTGCGCCCACACGTGCGTGATTGTCGAACCGAATACGGTCGGCGGATTCGAACGTGCCGGGCTTGCCCACGTCGTGCAACAGCACCGCGATGGCCAATTCCGGAGACGGATTGCGCATCAGCCCCAGCATGATAAGGGTGTGGGTAAGCACGTCCCCTTCCGGATGAAACTCCGGCGGTTGGGCGACGCCGTCGAGCGCCAGCACCTCCGGAACGATGCCGGTGATCAGCCCGGAATCGATCAGCCATCTCACCCCTTGAGGCGCCCCCCCCTCCATCAGTATTCTGACAAATTCGTCCCGGATGCGTTCTTTGCTGACCGCCGTGAGGTTTCCGCTCAAACGCCGTATCGCCGAAAACGTGGCGCCGTCGATCCTCCAGTGGAAACGGCAACCGAATCGCACGGCCCTCATCATCCGCAGCCGGTCTTCCGCAAACCGATCGGCGGCGCCGCCGATGGTTCGGATTACTCTCCCCTTCAAATCGGCACGTCCACCCACGTAATCCAGCACCCGATCCGTCAGGGGATCCCAGAACATCCCGTTTACGGTGAAATCCCGACGCCGGGCGTCTTCGGTTTCGTCCGCAAATTCCACCCCGTCGGGGCGGCGCCCGTCGCTGTAGCCGAGATCACGACGAAAACGGGCGACCTCGAAGACGTGCCCGCCAAGCCGCACCTCCACAACGCCGAAGTGCGCGCCCACGGGCCGGGCGCGTGTAAAAATGCCGGTCACCTGATGTGGATCGGCATCGGTTGCGACGTCGTAATCACCGGGTTCCAGCCCGAGCAGGAGATCCCGTACGCACCCGCCGGCCAGCAACGCCCTGAACCCGTGCGAGTGGAGGCGTCGGACCACTTCGACTGCCGTGTCTCGAGCAGATGGCATGACGTTCAATCCAGGGGTACGGGAACACGTTCGATCCGGGCCCCAAGCGCGCGAAGACGACCGTCGATGGCGTCGTACCCCCGATCGATTTGTTCGATGTTCCGGATCACGCTCCGGCCTTCGGCGCACAGACTGGCGATCAGCAGCGCCATCCCGGCCCGTATATCGGGGCTCGTTATTCGATCCCCATAGAGCTTCGAAGGACCGACCACAACCGCGCGGTGGGGGTCGCACAGGATGATCTCGGCGCCCATCTCGATCAACCGATCCAGCCAGAAAAGTCGGCTCTCGTACATCTTTTCGAAAAACAGGACGGTTCCCCGCGCCTGCGTGGCCACCACGAGCGCGATGCTCATCAGATCAGCCGGGAACCCGGGCCAGGGATCGTCGGATATCTTCGGAATTGCGTCTCCGACGTCCCGGACGATTTCGAGCTTCTGGCGATCGGAAACAAGAATATCGGCTCCGTCAATGTCTACCTGGACACCGAGCCGCTCGAATACCATCAGACTCCGGCGCATCTGACGCGGGGCGGCGTCTCTTATCCGTATCTCTCCGCTGGTGACGGCCGCGAGGCCGATGAAGCTTCCGACTTCCATATAATCGGGTCCGATGGTATGCTCGCCGCCGCTGAGCGTTCTTACGCCTTCAATGGTCAGTTCGTTCGTTCCCACGCCCGAAATCCGTGCGCCCATGGCGTTGAGCAGATGACACAATTCCTGCACGTGCGGTTCACATGCGGCGTTGCGGACGACGGTCGCGCCTTCGGCCAGAGTGGATGCCATGATCACGTTCTCCGTGCCGGTGACGCTTCGCTCATCCAGAAAAATGTCGGCGCCCGTCAAGCCACCCGGCGCGCGCATTTCGTACACGTGGTTGGTACGGATGCGCGCGCCGAGGGCCTCCAGGGCCCGCAGATGGGTATCCACGCGTCGGCGGCCGATCTTGTCGCCGCCCGGCCGGGGCGTGGTCGCACGACCGTGTCTGGCCAGCAGCGGGCCTGCCAGCAGAATACTCCCGCGGGCTTTGCTGCACAAATCGGGATTCAGAGCGGTGTTACGCAACGAGGCGGCGCACGCGGTCAGTTCAGTCCGGCCCGTATGACGGACCGAGACGCCCAGATCGCGTAGGAGCTTGACCAGCGTGAGTACGTCTCCAATCGGCGGGGCGTTCTTCAACACCACCGTCTCGTCCGTCAACAGCGTCGCCGCAAGGAGTGCCAGTGCGGCATTCTTGTTTCCGATAGGCGTGATGGCTCCGGAAAGTGGAAATCCGCCTTCGATTACGAACTGTTCCATGGGAACACGCGCTCCGGCGATGCTCGGTCCTGCGAACGGACATTCTGCATAAATCTTGATAAGTTACAATATATCATATCTTTATAAAAAAATCAAGTCATTTGTCCCGCGCGACTGGCCGGTCCGGCGACGCGAGCGCCCGCCGTCCGCGGCATTCCGGGCCAATCAGAGGTCCGAAGCGGTTTCCGCGGCCCCGGGATGGATATAGAGCTGACCGCATCCCGCCGCGATGTCCACCCCTTTGCTGTGCCGTACCGTGGTTGTCAGATGCGCATTCCTGAGGATCCGCACAAACCGGTCCACCGCGATCGCGGGCGGCCGCGCAAACGGCGCGCCGTCGACCGGATTCCAGGGAATGACGTTGACTTTGCACCCGATGTTCCGAACCAGCGCCACCAGGCGACCGGCATCTTCCTTCGAATCGTTAAACCCATGCAGAAGGACGTACTCGAACGTCACCCGCCGCGCAATCCGTTGCCGATAGGACCTGACGGCGGCCAGGAGTTCGGCAATCGGCCAGCGCCGGTTGATCGACATGATACGCGAGCGCTGTTCATCTTCAGTCGCGTTCAGGGAAACCGCAAGGCCGACGTTCACTCCCTCCCTGGCCAACCTCAATATGCCGGGCACGTAGCCGACGGTGGAGAGCGTGATCCTGCGGATTCCGATCGCGAGCCCGTAATCCAGATTCATCAGCCGGATCGCACGAACGACGTTCCCGTAGTTCAACAGCGGCTCCCCCATTCCCATCATCACCACGTTGGTCAGGTCGTCTCCGCGCTCTCTCAATTCGCGGCGGACGCAAATCACCTGATCCAGAATTTCGCTGGCGGAGAGGTTGCGGAGCAGCCCCATCCGACCGGTGGCGCAGAACGTACAATCCAGCGGGCATCCTGCCTGCGACGAAACGCACAGGGTACGGCGCCTCCCGTCGCGCATCAGTACGCTCTCCACGCGCTTGCCGTCCGGAAGTTCAAACAGGTATTTCACGGTGTCGCCGCCACCGCCGCCCGCCCGTGCCGCCACTCTCAGATTCAATATCGACGCGCGCTCCGCGAGCGTGGCGCGAACCGCCGTGGCGAGGTCGGTCATCTCCGCGAAGTCGGTTGCGCCGCGATTGTAAATCCACGCGGCGATCTGCCGGGCGCGATAGGCCTCCAACCCGAGTGAAGTCACCAACGCCTCGAGTTCCTCGGGATAGTATCCCTTGAGGTCGACACGGCCGCCGGACGTCGAAAATCCCGTCATTTACCTGTCCCCTGTATTCACGTCAATCCGTTGAGGGTAACGGCCCGGAGCTCCGGAGGCAAGGAAAAATTGGGTTGACAGAATGTGCGTTTTGTCCTATCTTCAGACGCCGTTCTTCCCTCAGAACAACGAGTTACGTCACTTTTCCGCTTGTATCCGCCGGATCTGTCGATAGGTCCCCGGACCCCCTCCGGCTTTCCAGGCAACGAAGCCATATGCGAATACGTAACCCTTACCGCACGAACCGACGTTCACGATTCGGTCGCCGGTTCAGGCGGGCGAAGTTTGTACCGATCTTCCTGCCGCTCGCGGCGCTGATCTGGCTCGCGGCTTCCCGGACGCCCGAGATCGGGACCCTGCAAAATTCCGACCTCGTCCCGGAAACGCCCTCTGTAGCAGCTTCAATTGCGGCTGACCCTGAGCCGCAATTCTCGGGAATCGTCGGGCGCATCCGTCACAGAGAGACATTCTGGGACGCGCTGAACCGTGAGGACGTCGCGCCGACCCGGATCCACGAGTTGCTCAATGCCTTGAAGACGGGAATTCCCCGGAAGGAATTCGATCCCAGAGTCGTCCGGACCGGAGACCGTTACGCATTGAGTATAGACAGCCTGGGCGCGATTCAGGCCTTTGAGTTCATCAAGAAAAGCGCTGTAGAAACACGGTACGTCGCCGCACGAAAGAACGGCGGACTGAGCGCGCACAAAGAGCGCATGCCGCTTGAACGCCGGGTTGCCGTCGTAACAGGTGAAATCCGGACGACCCTCTGGGACGCCTTGTCTGAAACCGGCGAAGAAGCCGACGTGCTGTCCGGAAAGATGTCCGGCATCTTCGAATACGAAATCGACTTCATGGTCGATTGTCGCGCCGGCGACCGTTTTGCCCTGGCACTGGAGAAGCTCTACAAGGACGGCCGATTCCTTCGGTATGGGGACATCCTTTCGTCCGAATACCAGACGGCACGAAAAAACCATCACGCCTTTCGGTTTGAATCGCCCGACGGCCGGGTGGCCTATTACGATGCGAACGGCAAGTCGCTGCGCGGCCTGTTTCTCAAATCCCCGCTCAACTACCGCCGAATCAGTTCGGGTTATTCCAACCGCCGGTTCCACCCCATCCTGAAAAAGTATTTGCCGCACCACGGCATCGACTATGCCGCGGCGTACGGCACGCGAGTCTGGGCGACCGCCCCGGGTAGGGTTGTTTATAAAGGGTGGAAGGGCGCTCTCGGCAACTACGTCGAAATCCGGCACCCTAACGGCTACAAGACCGGCTATGGCCACCTGAGCAAGTTCCCGCGCGGGCTGAAGAAGGGCATGTACGTCAAACAGAAGCAGACCATCGGTTTTGTCGGATCGACCGGTCGCTCGACGGGGCCGCACCTTCATTACAACTTCTACGTCAGAAGCGGCAAGGGTTATCGCCTCAGCAACCCTGCCGGCGTGGTCAATCGATCCAGGGCCAGGCCGCTGTCCCCGGAATTGCTGGCCAGCTTCAGGCGACAGCGCGACCGCCTGCTGGCGCTGTTCGACGACCCGACGACGTCGCTCGTGACCAACCTTCAGGCCCCGCCCGGATCTCCTCACCCCCCTGCCTCGTCCAACAGCAGCCAGCCCGGAACGAATTGAACTCGCGAGCGAGCAGTCCGTTGCAGACCACGTGGCTCCCAGGAACGGCGGCGGCGAAATCTCCCGTTTCCATCCGATCGACGCCCCGAGTTACCGAGACGAGAATACCTGCCTGAAGCCGTCGCGCGGCATCGGCCGCGCCCTGCAGTCTGCAGGCCCTTATAGGGGTATCGACTTGAGACTTGCGCACTTCGACTGCCACGCCGGAATAAGCGGCGATATGATTCTTGGCGCTCTTGTGGATGCGGGCCTGAGTATCGAGGTATTGCAGGCGGAACTCGACAAACTCCGCCTGGACGGAATCCGCCTTCAGGCCGCGAGGGTCCATCGGCACGGCATCGCCGCCACAAAGATCGACGTGGTCGCGAAAAAAGGACACCCGCATCGAGGATTGAAGGACGTGCGGCGCATCCTCGACGGCGCGGACATCTCAAGCAGAGCCAGACAACAGGCCGGCGACGTCTTCCGCCGCCTCGCCGAAGCCGAAGCCGAAGTTCACGGCATTTGCGTCGACCGCGTCCAGTTTCACGAAGTCGGCGCGGCGGACGCCATCGCGGACGTCGCCGGCGCCGTTATCGGCCTGGAACGTCTCGGCGTTGAACGGGTCTACGCCTCTCCCCTTCGATTCGGTTACGGAACCACCCGAAGTTGCCACGGCGCACTGCCGGTTCCGGTTCCCGCCGTGGTCGCCCTCTGCAGAGGCGTGCCGGCCCAGCGGACCGACGTCCCGTTCGAACTGGTCACACCGACCGGCGCCGCGATTCTCACCACGCTCGCGGAACAGATCGGCGGCAGCCCTCCTTTTCGCACCCGGCGCATCGGGTACGGGGCAGGCAGCCGCGACCTGGATCAGTTGCCGAACCTCCTCCGTATGGAAATCGGAGATTCCGGGTCCGTCCCGCATACAGACGACATTTCCGTCATAGAAACCAACATCGACGACATGACGCCTGAAATCTACGGCTACCTGATCGACCGTCTGCTCGCCGACGGCGCAAGAGACGCGTATCTCACGCCCGTCATCATGAAGAAGGGGCGCCCGGGAGTGATGCTCAGCGTCCTCGCCGACCCGGACCGCGCACAGTCTGTCACGGACCGGATCTTTCGTGAAACCACAACGCTTGGCGTCCGGATCCGCCGCGTCGACCGCCAGACCGTTTCCAGGCGATCGGAGATCGTCGAAACGTCGTTCGGACCCGTGACCGTAAAGGTGGCCGACTACGGTGGAAGGACGCGTTTCGCGCCCGAATACGAAGATTGCGCGCGTATCGCGAAGGAACGCGACGTCCCCGTTCTGGACGTCTATCGCGCCGCCGCGGACGCGGCCGGGCGCTGATGCCCACGCGTCGAGCCTGCAGGCGCACGAAAACCGACGTCCGGACGTGACGGATCACCGGCCCTGAAATCTTGCGAAGCGGAAAGCACAGGCGGCGCCTGAAAGAAGGAGAACCGTTATGCAAGCCGACGTACGAATCGATCCGAACGAAGAGATCGGTTTCATGAACCTGGACGAAACTGACTACAGCAGCCTTACGACGGGAGAACAGGTCCGTCGCCTCGAGGTGGAGGGTTACGTCGTTCTCCCGGACGTCCTCGACGCGGAACACATGGACCGGATCAAGCGCGAAATGGCCGATGCGCCGATGCAGACGAAGGATTACAGCGACGCGCAGACCTTCTGCCTCGAGCCCCAATGGCGCAGCCGGGCCCTGGCCGAACTGATCGCGCATCCGCCGATGATCGAATTCCTGGAGACGCTGCTCGGGGAAGACGTCGTGTTCACCCGGGGACTCTTCACCAGGACGCTCTCGGGCTCGCCGCCCATTTCGCTGCACACCGACGGCCAGCCTTTCGGGTCGTCCATCTTCGGATACGAAGGAAGTTGCCCGCGACTGCTGCGGGTTCTGTACTACCTGGACGACCTGACGCCCGATCGGGCGCCGTTCCGCCTGGTGCCCCGATCCCACCTGTCGTTCCACGCGGAAGCGAACCCCTACGTGCGCTACAAATACCACCCGGGGGAGGTCACCCTCTGCGTCAGAGCCGGTACGGCGCTCGTCATCCCGATCAACCTCTTCCACGGTACCCATCCGAACCGGTCGGACGCCCAGCGGACGCTCGTTCAGCTGGGGTACCGGCCCGCCTGGGCGGGCCCCATACAACCGATGCCGGAGTGGGACCCGGAACTCGTTGCCGGCGCGCCGGCTGAAACGAAGCGCTTTCTGCAAAGCCCCAACACGACCGGACTCGACTGGAATCAGCCCCACAAACCCAAAGGGATGAAGACCGACGCAGCCGCAATCGATCCCGGGCGGTGGGAGCGCTGACCCGGACCCGAATCCGAATGAACGCTCGGAAACCGAAAAAGCCCGAAGCCATTCGATTGGCCGGGCTTTTTTGTGATTGCGAGTGATGGACGACTTGTGGTTCATCTCCTGTTCGGCAGGATCCAGACGTCCCGGAAAAATCTCTGACGCGCTTCGGCCAACCCGCCGATCACCACGGGATTCATACATGGTTTGGGTTCATGGAACCGCACCGTCACGTGATTGTAAGCGATCAGAATGGCCCGCCGGGGATTGTCCCGATTCGTCCAGGCGGATCCGGTATGCCGCACCCCTTCGGAGAAGACGACGAGACTCCCCGGCGGACACCCGTAGGTCTCCCAGAGTCCCGAGTCCGGATCGTCCGCCTGCGACGGCCAGGTCCCATCCTGAGCCGAAACCAGATTGGCTTTGTGAGACCCGGGCACCAGGCACGTGCCGCCCTGCCCCTTCTTGACTTCGTTCAGTTCCCATACGATACGTGTCATCCCGCCGTAGATTCGACCGTTGTGAAAGCGGTAGGAAAGGGACGGTTCGAGATTCGTCCCGCCCACGTGGGGCCGCCACTGATCCTGAGTGGTCTCGGCCGACCTTGCGGAAACAAAGACGCTCTCCAGGCGAATGCGATCGCGCTCGGGATGAATCACTCCCTGCAGGATCCCCATGACTCTGGGATGATCGATCAGGAATTCCGCGGGGCCGGCGATGGGCGCCCGGTGCTGCTCGGGCAGGCTGGCGGAGTCCTTCAGGTAAACCTCAAGATGCTCGCGAACCGTTTGGACTTCATGGTTCGTGAGCACCTCCGGAATCACCAGATATCCCTTCAGGTCGAACAGAAATTTCTCGTATTCCGACATCGGAAGGTTCCGGTCCGCCCGCTCGCCTCGTCGGATTTCCGCGTCTCCATGGGTCTTCATGGCACGTACTCCTTGCAGGACCGGCGGGTTGCCGTCCGGGCTTCAAAGGCAGATAATCGGCGATTTCACCGGCAGGCGCCTGTTACTCGATCGCGATGTTTTCACTCGCATGTACGAACAGGACGTCGTGCCCGCCGTCGTAGCGGCGAAGCGCGTCCGCCACCGAATCGGATCGGACCTCGTCTCTGGTCAGGCCGGCGATCACCAGGTCGGCCTCGGAAGAGCGGCGGGAGACCTCCTCCTCGACGGATTCATCTGTAGCGCATTCGACGGAGGTGACGTTCTGCATGGAAATGGGCAGCCGGCCCTCCGTCATCAGACTGGACAGCCTGCGCGTCTCGCGTTCCGCGTCTCCAGACTCATGACAGGCGAAGAGCCGGATCTCTGCCCGTCGCCAGTCGCGATGGCCCACGACGATGTACGCCAGAAGCAGCATCAGCGGCGCGTTTGCCAGATTCTCTTCCGTCACCCACAGGTGAATCGAAGACCGGTAACCGAACCGGTAGTTCGTGGACCGCAGGACCAGGACGTTGAACATCGACTCGGCCGCGAGGCGCGCGCCCTCGGCGGTTTCCTCGATTTCATCGGGCTGGGCTTTGTCGAACTCAAGCAGCACGCAGTTATTCGGCAGACCGGAAATGCCGGGCATCTGGAGCGTCTGCGCCAGCGCCTGGCCGAACGACGGACAGATCAGGGAATCGACGAAAATGCCCGCCCCGCTGACGTCCGCGCGGTCGATGAGTTTGTCCACCTGAGTGCGGGCGTTCGCCTCGCCGTCGAGCGAGTATTCGCCTTGAAAGTACTGGATGAAATGCCCGAACCCGTGCCGGTGGCTGATCCAGCGCAACAGATCGAAGTGTCCCAATCGCCGGTCGCCGAATCGGGTCACCGCGACAATCGAGGGGCGCCAGCCGCCGTCGTATTTCTCAACCTGGTTCTTCTGCAGCGTGATCTGCAGCCGGCGGGTCAACTGGAACATCGTTCCCTGGAAGATCGCCGTGAGGTCTCGTTCTCCCTTTCGGGAGTGCCGCAGCCCGAAGTATATCGCGGCCATGAGCACGATGGATATCAGGAAATATTGAAAACTCATCTGCATCATCATCAGCGCGCACATGACCGCGCCGATCAGCGACACGTACCATCGCGAATGAAACGTGGGGCGGTACGAGGGATTCCCGGCGAAATATTCGAGGAAAGAAACCGCGCACAGAGCGCCGTACGTGACCATGAAGAACATGCTGAGAATCTGCGCGATGAAGTCGATGTCTCCCAGAACGACGAATACCACGGCGACCGCGCTCGAAACGGTGGTTGCGTACACGGGCTCCTGCGCCCTGCCCATGCCTTTCGCAAGCAGGCGGTTCAATCGAGGGATGGGAAAGACTTTGTCCCGGGCGAGGGCCTGGAGGGTTCTCGGCGCCACGAGGATCGAACCGAGGGCCGATGAAATCGCGGCCGCCCCCAGGCCGATATGAATTGCCGGACCCCAGATCGCAATCTGCGCCATGATGAACTGGTCGCCGTCAAGGGCTTGCGGCGTCGCGCTCTGTGCGAGCTTGACCGCGACCACCGCGTACACGACCATGCCTACAAGGGTCGCGGCGATGATTCCCAGAGGGATACTCCGCTGGGGATTCTTCAGATCTCCGGAGAGTCCCAGCCCGGCGATCATCCCCGTAAAAGCCGGAAAGCAGGTCGCAAAGACCACGCCGAACGCGTCCGGCGTTTCTATGCTGGCGGTCAGATGAAGCGCGTCAGGGCGCATGGACTCGGGAGCCGTTCCGAAAAGGAACGACAGGATGGACACGCCGAGAATCACGCTGACGACCCACAGGGCGCTGACGCCCACGCCGGCGCCTTTGACGAGCATCAGGACGATCAGCAACAGGGCACAGGACAGGCTCACCCAGCGCGGATCGGCCTCCACCTGGTATTCATCGTAGACCCACGCATAGACCGGCTCGAACGCCTCCGCGAACGCGACCAGATAGAACGCCACCGATATCGCCTGGGAGAGATAGAGCGCGATTCCGATCGTACCGCCGATGCTCGTGCCGAACGACCGGCTGATAATGTAGTAGGCGCCGCCCCCCGCGACGCGGCGGTTTGTGGCGATCTCGGACACCGCCAGGACCGTGGGGATGGTCACCAGGTGCCCGAGTACGATGATCATCAGGCTGCCCCAGAGTCCGGTGTGCGCGACCGCGTATCCGAATCGAAGGAACAGGATGGCGCCGAGGATCGTGCTGATGGACGCGAGAAAGACCGGCGCCGTGCCGAATCCATGGCCCGCCGGGGAAGCCGTCGACCCTCCAGCCGGCGCCGCTTCCGCGGATTTAGGCGTCATTACAGGTCCTTTCTCTCGTTAAATTGTGGAAACGATACCGGATGCATTGCGGTCGCGCCCGTGACGCGCACCGGCCGGTTCGCAGCCTTTCGTCGACGTTGCGGTATGGTACTGAAATCCAACGGTTATGGCAAGAAAAACGACTACAGACTCTCGATAACGGAGTCCCGTCCACATGGGGCGTTTCCCGGTCGTTATCCCGGTAGCGTGCCCGGCACGTGAGCGTTTATCCATCTGCCTGCGAAACCACAAAAAGGTTTGTTTCAGCGATGGCACATCGGGGCCGGGAGGCGACAGCGCCGTCGATCAATACGAAAAAGGGCCTGTGACGTATTCATCACAGGTCCCTTGCTTTCTGTAAATTTCAATGGTGGGCGATACTGGACTCGAACCAGTGACCTCTTGCATGTCAAGCAAGCACTCTAACCACCTGAGCTAATCGCCCGTCCATTTCGAACCGGTTACGTGGAGCGCCGGGAATCCGGTGACAGCCAGTTCGCAGTTCGTTAACGAGTTGCGACGCGAAATCTGGTCATCCGTTCGTACCGAGGCGCGAACCCCCCGGCCGATTCAGACAAAAAATCTATACGAAACAGTGGGCGAAGTCAAGCGGAATGTGGGACCGGAAGGCTGCCTCGGACGGCGCCTGATCCGATGGCAGTCAGCCGTCGCGCGACCCGTCTATTTTCTGGCGGCGACCCGGGTTTGGGGTCGTTTGCGCTTGACATCCACGGACGAAGGCCGAATATTGGCGGTTCCGGGTCGTCAGGGCAGGTAGCGCGGGTTTCGGTCCGGTCAACCCGGAGGCGTGCTTCCTGGCGCCAATTGATGCAATAGCAGTCCGTTGAAAGAGTCGCTCTGCAGGCGAGGCCGAGTCATTGTGGCCGAAGACAAGACGCGCGACCGACGCGAATCCCTGGATTCGGGGAGGGAGCGCCTGCCTGCTGCAGGCAGGCAACGCCGTAGTTCGGCCATAAGGGCAGGACGCAGCCCGGATGGACTTTTTCAACGGGCTGATAGGGGTAGAGAATCACCATGAAAACCTACAAAGCCGCACTGATCGGGTGCAGCCGAATGGGCGCCTTCATCGACAATGAAGTGCCTGAATCCTGGGGCGCTTATTCGCATGCGGCGGGATACGAGGCGTGCGAAAGAACGGAAATGGTCGCCTGTTCGGACTTGCGCGGGGAAGCCATGAAACAGGCCGGACTCCGCTATGGCGTGCCGGAAGAGAGGCAGTACCTCGACTACCGGGAGATGATCGAACGCGAGCGCCCGGAAATCGTCAGCGTAGCCACCCAGCCCGAGCAGCGCGCCGGAATCGTCGTCGACACGGTCGAACGGGGGGTCCGCGCGGTCTATGGCGAAAAAGCCATGGCCGCATCTCTCGACGAAGCCGACGCGATGGTGGAAGCGGTCGAGCGGAACGGCGCCGTCTTCAACATGGGCACAAACCGCCGCTGGGACCCTGGCTATGACGCGATGAAGGAGTTGATCGACGGCGGGCGGATCGGCCGCCTGCGCACGCTGATCATCCATCAGACCGGGCCCCTCTTCAACGGCGCCAGCCACAGCTTCGACCTGCTGATGCGGCTCAACGGCGACAACCCCGTTGCCTGGGTTCAGGCCCACCTGCCGAACGGAGACCAGGTGATCGACGGCGAACGCCTGACCGAGGACCCGGTGGGGCACGGGTTCATGAAATTCGAAAACGGCGTCACCGCGTACGCGTTGAATTCAGGACGGGGGATGGAAGTGGAGGCGGTGGGCGACAGCGGCGTGGTCACGGGAACGCATAACGGCAAGGCGTGGGAATTGCGAGCACACGGCGCCGAAGACCATCGCGGCCGGCCCGTGCTGGTGCCGCAGGAATTTCCGGCCTTCAAACCGGCAAGTTCAACGGTCCGGCTGATCGAAGACCTCGTCCACTCGCTGGACACCGGAGAACCGCCGCGCGGCGGCGTGAGGACGGCACGCGCCAATACCGAACTTATCTTCGCGTTTGTCGAATCTCACGTGCGGGGCGGAGCGAGGGTCGAGTTGCCGATACGCGGCAGCAGGTACCGTCTGCAGAGAAACAGGGCGCCGCGCGAGCCGAAATATCAGCGTTGAGGCCGCATTGTGCATTGACGGTTCACCAACACGGCGGGACCCCGGTCTAAAGAGACTCGGGCCGGTACAAAATCTGCAGCAGATTGCCTTCGGGATCCGCCAGAAAGTTGAACCGGGTCCCCGCGGAAGTCTCCCGGTACGGCCCCACAAACGCGGCGCCGCGGCTCTCCAGTACCCGGCACGCCGAATCGAAGTCATCCACCGAGAGCGCAATATGCCGGATGCCCGCATCGTCGGCGGCGCCGGGCGTGCGCGTCCGGTCGTTTGAAGGCAGGAACTCCAGGATTCCGCCTCCCGGGAGGCGCACGAAATAGGTCCGGCTCTCTTCGTTCTCAAGGATCATCTCGAATTCAAGAATGTCGCAGTACCAACGGGCGAGCGCTTTGGAATCGGCCGCGACAATTGCGATATGCTCGATCGATCGGATCATGCGTCCTCCGTTGGTGACAGGATGATTTCACGGCCCTCCTTCAGCGACGCGTCTACCGCAGATGCCACCCGGACAACCGCCTGCCCGTCCCGGGGTGTAATCTGAGGTTTCCACAAGTTCCGTACCACGCCCGCGAAGTGCCGGATCAGCGAACGTGACATGCCCTCGGTCTGGCCGTGTACCTGCGGCGCGACGGAGGTGTCGGGATATTCCACGTCGTCGGCGCGATAGACCGCAAGACCGGTTTCGTACGGAAGGACCTCGACGGCCCCGTCCGTGCCGCGTACGGTGAAGAGCTGGTTCTGCGGCCGTCCGGCCCGCGTGGGCGAACCCCAGACATTTTCCAGAACGGCAACGGCTCCGCAGTCAAAGGTCAGGACGACGACGATCAGATCCTGCCGGCGCCGCCCGCCGGACCGGGCGTACGCCATGACCCGGGCGACCCCGCTTCGCGACGTCCAGAGCGCGAGATCGATATCGTGCGGCAGCAGCCAATAGGCCAGCGGAAACCGGCCCAGCACCCGATCGACGGCGGCGGGTTGGGAGGATCTCCGGCTGTAGAGATGAAGGACGTCGCCGATTTCGCCGCCCGCGACCGCTTCCCGCATGGCGGCGAACCGGGGATCGAAACGCAGACTGTGACAAACCATCAGGCGCACGCCGTTCCGGTCCGCGTCCCGGACCATCCGGGCGGCATCGGAAGGGGACGTCGCCATCGGTTTTTCTACAAGCACGTGCTTTCCGGAATTCAGGCAGACCGAGACGGGATCGGCGTGCGCCCATTCGGACGTGGCAACGATCACCGCTTCGATCTGCGGATGGTCGGAGAGCATGTCGCGGTAACGGGCGCCGGTGTAGAACGGAACGTCCAATTCCGTGGCAACGTTCCTGACGGCGGCCTCGCCCCCAACACTCTCCGAGTTTATCTTTATGAGTGGGAGGATGGTCCGAACGACTACGGGGAAATCATTGAGCCGCGTTACCTACCGAGTTTGGTAGTTCGCTCGGGCGCCGGCGGCAGCCCAATTGAAAGAGTCTCCCTGTCGACCGGCTCATAGAAGCGCGGGGCTTAGCGGCGCAGCATCGATAGCAGCACCTCTCGTGCAGGCGATTTCGCTCGAGTGCGACCATGGAGTGATCACGTTTAATTTTGAGAAGCGGAATACGCTCCTCAAAGGTTGCCGCCAGAAGTTCGGATTAGCTAACCGAGCGTATAATGGTTAGGGCCCGGATCTGACCGGGCATTCTCATGGATGGTCAAAATATGTCGAGAGAACACGTAGGACATGGGGACGTTGCCCGGTTCGCTCAAGAGAGGGTGAACCTTCCTCGGGATAGAGCGAGTGAGTATCGTGCGCAGGCTCGCAGGCTCCGCGAAAGGCTCGACGCGTACGTGAGCGAACACCCTGACTTCACGCTCAAAAAGATCCTGCTGTCTGGCAGCATCGCTAAAGGCACCGCACTCCGCTCATTGAACGATATCGACTTGGCGTGCTACATCAACGGCGCCGATGCGCCCAACGAGGTGGCGCAATTGCTCGATTACCTGGCCGACCGTCTTCGCACGGCGTTCCCAAATTTCAAGCCGGACCAGGTGCAACCTCAGACCTACTGCGTGAAGGTATCGTTCCGTGGCTCCGGTCTCGATGTGGACGTGGTTCCGGTCCTCTATGACGACGACCCGGACTGGTACGGGAAGTTGGTAAACCAGGAAGACGGCTCTTTCCTCTGGACCTGTATACCCCGACATCTAGAATTCATCGACAAGAGGAAGAAAGCCCAACAGACCGACTTCGCCCAAGTGGTGCGTCTCGTCAAATTCTGGGCGGGCGAGATCAAAAGGGAACGACCGGATTTCCGGTTCAAATCATTCATGATCGAGATGATCCTCTCACGCCTTTGTGACGACAATTTGAGTTTCGCCGATTATCCGGAGGCACTTCAGCACTTCTTCACATACGTGGCGCAGAGCGACTTGCGCGAGAAGATCGTGTTCACCGATTACTACCACGCCAGTTCAGTCGGCCGGTTCAGTGAACCGGTCCGGATAATTGACCCCGTCAACGAGGACAACAACGTAGCCAAGTTGTACTCCAACAGCCAAGCGGACGCGATTGTCGACGCGGCCCTTGAGGCGGGAGACGCCATTGACGCCGCCTTGTCTGCGCCCACGAAGAGCGAAACCGTGCGTTATTGGCGCAAGGTATTCGGATCATCATTCCAAGCCTGAGAGGAACAATGACATACAGTCAAACTTTCACCGAAACGTCCACCTTCACCCGCACCCACGCACGGCACCTGGCGGCCAAGGTTGCAACTGATCTCAGGAGGATGCAGCGATTTTACGGCAGTCCGTCCGATAGCGACATCGCCGATTACGAAGTGGAGGTCATCGAACTTCTGAAAGACGGTTACCTTGGAAAAGTAACCTATGGATTCAGGCGAAACGGCTATTGGATTGAGCCTACGCTACAGTACACCGCTAGAGATTTGGCGGGTGGCACTGCCGGCAACGACGACCCAGGCCGTGTGCGTCCCAGGGCAGACGTTAGTGGTGCATCATTCTGGAGTTACCTGACCTACAGTCACACTTGGGACTCACTGACCGAGTCGCAGCGGCAAGCCGTCAAAGAACGGCTACCAGTCAAACGTACTGGTGCGGCAGAGCCGGGAGTGAATGGTTATTGGTCGGCGGACCGAATCTACTCGGCCGGAGGGCGCGCGTTGGACCGCGGCAGCGTGAGGAGCTTCTAGTGACCACGACACCCGATTTTGATGACCTGTTTGAAGCGCGGATCAACTATCCCGACCCAGATGCCCGAGAACGTCTGGCGTGTCTGGTTGGTTTGGATGCGTACAAGACCCGTCTCAGCAAGATTTTGGGGCTTTTGATAAACCCAACGGTGGTGGAAACTTGGCTGGAAAATCACCACCCGGGCGCTACCAGCGCGTTGAATTGGTTGCTCAGGAGGCCGCCACTGATAATACTCGCCGGCGATGTGGGTTGCGGAAAATCACAGCTCGCAGAAACCATTGGCGACACGGTAGCCAGAGAGCAGAACGTTGATCTCACGCTATTCCCACTGAGCCTTTCGACACGCGGTCAGGGCCGTGTCGGTGAGATGACTCAGTTGCTGGCGGCAGCATTCGAACATACTGTCAATGAAGCCAGAAAGTACGTTTCCGACGATGGGCCCCATCGGAGCGCTGTGATACTTCTGGTCGATGAAGCCGACGCTTTAGCGCAGTCCCGTGAGGCGTCTCAGATGCACCACGAAGATCGTGCAGGTGTGAACGCCTTCATCAGGGGTGTAGACCGCTTGGCCACCGCTGGGCTTCCGGCGGCCGTCATCATGTGCACGAACCGGCTCTCCGAACTTGATCCTGCTGTGCACCGTAGGGCAGCCGATATTCTGATCTTCACCCGTCCCGACGCTGACCATCGTTTCGAAGTGCTGAAGACCCCCCTTGAACAGCTGGGGTTCTCGAAATCGCAGGTCTGGTCAATAGTTGAAGCCACCGGCCCTGGTTCGAACGATTGCGGGTTTACGTACTCGGATCTCACCCAAAGATTGCTGCCCACAATCGTTCTTGACGCTTATCCCGACAGGGCAGTGTGTCCTGATACGGCCTGTGAAATCGCCCAAAAGATGAGACCGACACCGTCATTCCAGGGTGAAGGGCTGATTACGTCGGACTCGACGGGGTAAATCAACGCCGCCTTATCCCCAATCCACCGAAAGGATGAGGGTGTCGGCGTGCTGACGGGATAAGAAAGTGCTCCCGGCTTCGGGGATAATGGTTTTTGATACAGAAAACCGACCCGAAACGAGGAGCACCCGACGGATGCTACCGCCTTAACCGCCCGACTGCATCCATATTGCCTTTGATTATCAGCTCCTCGTGGCCGATGCGGGGCTGATTTTGCTCGTCACCCTGGCCAATCATCTGTGGTTGGGAAAGCTGGTGGACCGCTACGTTCACCTGGGAGATGCGCCAGGTCGGGCCAACGCGGGAGACAAGGCGCTGACGCTGGCGGCCTCGGCGCTGGCCGGCGGCGACTGCATTGACGACACCGACGTGTTGCGCGCTGGCGAGACCGAGCGGGTGCTCGGCTGCGTAGTCAAGGCGCCATCCACGCTGGGTACGTTTCTGAGGAGTTTCCGGTGGGGTCATGTGCGCCAGTTGGATCGGGTGAGCCGTGAGGTGCTGGCCAGAGCTTGGGCTACTGGTGCGGAACCTGGAGATGAGCCTCTGACCATATGGTGGCCGCCTGTCGTGACCAGAAGGTACGCTTCTCCATCACCGTCCGCCAGCACCCGCAACTGGGCAATCTCATCGACGCCATACCTGAAGTGGACTGGACGCCCATACCTTATTGGATGGAAGGCGGCGCCGACATGGCGGAAACCATCTATATTCCCTTCGCCAACAAGCGCGACGCGGTACCGGTCCGGCTCATCGCCCGGCGGGTGAAACCCACGCCCGACACCCATCTGGCCCTGCTTGCCAAATACAGCTATCACGCCTTCATCACCGACCGTGAGGGCGACACCCTGTATCTGGAAGCTGACCATCGCCGTCACGCCGAGATCGAGAATGCCATCCGCGACCTCAAGTACGGCGTGGGGCTCAACCACCTGCCATCGGGACGTTTCCCCGCCAATGCCGCTTGGCTGGTGGTGCAGAGCCTGCCCCGTACTCGATACGGGGTGCTGTCCCACAACCTGGCACGCTGGACCACTCGCATCGGACTGAGTGAGCCGATGACCACCACCAAGACCCTCCGATCGCGCTTCTTCTCCCTGGCGGGACGCATCACCCGCAAGGCCTGACGTCCACCCTGCATCTGCCACAGGGCTGGCCTTGGCAAAACCAGCTCAGCAGCGCTCTGGCTCGATTGCGCGCCCTGCCGCTCCCTTCCTGATCGCCGTCCTCGGGGTTTCACCTGTCTACGATGACACCATACGCCTGGCCGATCAGCACCCAGGCTGGACCCCTGATGGTCTCCGCCGGCGATCTGCGCTGAAAATCACTGCCAATGCCGCTGCTACAGGCCGTCAACATCCCCGTGGCGTGGCAGCCACACTCCGCATTCGTCCATTCCATCGCATCAGGTCCTCGCCAGCCCGTTTCCTGACACCTCATCCATCGTCTGACCGCCGCCACCGTAACCATTCGGTGGATTCAGGATAATCTGTCTAAGCCACGATTTGGTGGTCCACAAGGCCGGCAAAAGGAATAAGCAGTTATGGTTTTCACTGGCTCTTGTCTCGGTACCGAACCGAATTGCGCCGTTGCGAAATCAGAGCAGCCAATCACCAATTCCGTGTTATTTGCCGCGGTCAGTGCTTGGTGGTATGTTGGCATCTGGAGACGGACGAAAATACAGAGGGAGACAAATAAATTATGGCAACCGGTGGGAACAATTTGGTCAGGGGAGCACTGGTTCAGTGGACCATGGGCAACGGCTACGGCGTGGTCGTTGCGATGGATGAGCGATTGATCACAGTGCGCTGGGATGCGGAGGGGATTCCCACTCAATTTGCGGGCCGCAGATCCACCTTTATCCCGGGTGGATCTCATTGGCAAACCGGTATGCCGGAGGTCAACCGGAGAGGATGTCGCAGTGCTGAACCTGGTGGCGGGAGCAATGCCTGTTTGGAACTGCCGCATCTTCCCCAAATCGGGAAGTCCGATGATGTCCAACGTGGCAGAAGAGGATCTGCGACCACTACCGATCACCGACCCAATGGAACGCTTCCGGACCGGTGACATCGGTTCAATGAAAAAATATCGGCTACAGGAAGTGACCCGATGGTATCGGGTTCAGCATCTCCACGATGACCTGGTATCTCTGGGTCAGGTGCAAGTCGATATAAAGCCGCATCAGGTCTCGGTAGTACACAAAGTGATTTCGGACTACCCCCATCGTTTTCTATTGTGCGATGAAGTCGGGCTTGGCAAGACCATCGAAGCCGGAATGGCCCTCAAGGAATTGAGAGCCCGAGGAGGGGCACAGAGGGTCCTTGCCATCGTTCCGCCGAACCTGGTTCGCCAGTGGCAGTTCGAAATGAAAACCAAGTTCAACGAAAGTTTCTCGGTTTTGGACACGAACACGGTCCGCTATCTGGCAAGGCAGGGCTTTGGTGGAAATCCCTTCACCTATTCAGACAGCGTATTGTGTTCCGCCAACTGGGTCGCCAACCCGCAACGGGCTAAAGAATGCGCCGCCGTTGATTGGGACTTCATCATTGTTGACGAGGCCCACCACGCCCGAAGTCATCCAGACGGTAGCACCACCCGCTTGTACGAACTGGTGCGGGATCTGGCGCCGTCGCAACACATCAATCGGCGGGGTATGCTACTGCTAACGGCGACGCCGATGCAGATGAACACCCACGAACTGTATTCACTTGTCGAGCTGCTCAATCCAACTCTTTTCCCATCCCCTGAAGAATTCGAAAGGCATCGGCGTAGAGTACCCGGCTTGTCAAAACTTGTGGAGGGCCTCTATCAACACGGATTTCCATTGCCTGACCAAGAACCGTCAGACACTGCCAAATATGTCGCGGAGTGGCTCGACCTCGACTACGAAGCCGCCCGCCAACGATTGGCGGACTGTACCCACAACAGGGATGCCTTGGACACGCTGGCTCAGGAGTTAGAGGACAAGCATCGCCTCACCGAAGTGCTGATTCGTAACCGCAAGTCGGTGGTTGGTGGGTTTATGCCACGCCGTGCTTATCGATGGCCGGTAGACCTGACAGCCAAAGAGCGGGTTGCCCTGCAAGCCGTTGAGGCATACGTCCAATACGGTTTTCAGATGGCCGAGGGAGGCAATGACAATGCCATCGGCTTCGTGATGACGACTTTCCAGAAGCTTATGGGTTCCAGCATTGCCGCCGTACGGGAGTCTTTAGGCAGGCGGCGAGAACGGGTTCAAGAGCAAAACGCTACCCGGCAATCCGCCGAGGAACTCGAGGACAGGTTTGACAACGATGACAACGCCAGCGACGTCGTCGGCACCAATACTTTAGTGGACCTGGAACTCAATTGGCTCGACCAGGCAATCAACGCTCTCGATGCTGTTGAGGGCGATTCCAAAGCAACGGTTTTGGTGGACCGGCTCGCCACAATATTTGAGGATACCCCTGACGAAAAAATCATCATATTCACGCAGTTCCGTGAGACCCAACGGCACCTGGAAGAACGATTGTCGGCCAAAGGCTGGGGCGTCAACCTGTTTCATGGGCAGTTGAGCACACAAGGGAAAGACGCGGCCGTGGCCCAGTTCAGAGATGCCAGTGGTCCCCAGGTGTTGATCAGTACGGAGGCAGGCGGCGAGGGCCGCAATCTGCAATTCGCCCACCTTTTGGTCAACTATGACCTGCCCTGGAACCCAATGAAGGTAGAGCAACGCATTGGTCGCATCGACCGGATCGGGCAGGATCACCCCATCAGCATTTTCAACCTATGGGTTAATGACACTGTCGAAGCCCGTGTTCTGGAGGTACTCGAACAACGCATCAGAGTGTTCGAGGAGACGGTGGGAGGTCTCGATCCCATACTAGGTGATACGGAGAACGACATCCGGCGGATTATGCGAACCGTTTCCGCCGACCGTGACGCGGCCCTCGATGCGCTCGGTAGGCGTGTTGAGGAGGAAATGCGCAATGCCAGGGAGGCTGGAGAGTTGCTTGGTGATTTCATTATGGACACCAAATCGTATCGGAAAGAAATAGCCGAGCGTCTCGCCGGTCAACAGTCGCCTATCGACAACGCAGATTTTGAAAGGTACATCGGGCAACTCCTCGCCGACGTGCGCACCTATATCCGGCGTGACGGCGAGGTGTACGATTTGACTTTTCGCAGCGAGTTCTGCGATAGCCCTGATATACGCCACATCTTCCCGGCCGGTCCGAAAATGCGGGCAGTGTTTCGTCCGGACAGCAGGCCCGATGCGGAGGATGTCGAATTCATGGCCTTTGGTCACAAGGTAGTCGACGCCATAGTGGACATCGTACTCAGCGAAGGATACGAGGGCGTAACCGGCACCCGTCGTATTCCGGCCGGCGGGGGACTCACTCCCATGACCGGGTGGCTGTTCACTTACCAATTCACCGTCTCCGGCGTACGCCCCGTGGAGCATATTGTGCCGGTTTTCGTAAGCGACGCCGGAGAGGTTGACGTCGCAGCCGGACACCGCCTCTTGCAAAATGCCTTCCGGTTTGATGATGACGAGACGGAAATCGGTTGGGTGGACATACCGGACAATCTCATTGACGCTGAAACTCTAGCGAAGGAGTTTGCCGGCACAGAGAGCGAAAAAATACGCACAGAAGCGCAGGCTGATGCCATGGTCCGCACCGACCGGGAAATGTCTAGGATTGAAGCTTTATTCGACTACAAGGAACGCGGGGCTGCCGACAAGGTCGAAGCAACCCGTCAAACGCTCAATCGCATTCGCGAAAGCACCGAAGAATCACAACGTCAGATTCTCCCGGTTTGGGAAGCCAATCTCCGAACAGCTGAAGAATTGTCAACGAATCTGGCCTCGGAACGCCAGCGTCGGATAGCTGAAGTCGAAAGGTTCCGCTATCCGCAACTGGACTGGATCTTGAAATCAGTGGGACGCATTGAAGTCGTGGAGTTTGGACCGTAATCCAGACTGCTTGTGCGAGAAGGCATCAATGGTCCAAAACCCAGACATTTGCAGATACCGCGGATGAGGCCAACGGTGACCGGGTGTATCCACGTGCCTTGAACATCCTGCTCTGGCGGCTTTTATCGGCATATCAATCATGAACTGACCGAACTGCAAGCGTCCTCGGCCTGATCTCGAAGCCGTAGCGAGTTTCGAGAGAGTCGTAAAAGGCGGTGGTAGAGTGAACCACATGGACGGCTCTATACTCGTAAGCCCCGGTATGACGTTTTGTTGTCGCCCTTGACAACAGCGACGAGCAGACCGGGCGGCGGGCTCAGCAACCCGACGCGAATAGAAGCGCCACAGCAGGAGTAAGCATCACGACAAGCAGTGGCAGAAAGGTCAGCTCCAAAGATCTGCACTTTTTGTTACCCGGCACCGACACCAACGACCCACTGGGACGACACCACCCGCCACCATTTCGCCCAAGACGCCCATCATCGCCTCCTGGCTGGGGCTGAGCCCGGACCAGCGCATCACCAGCTGCCGGATCATGATCTCAAAGACCAAAGGAACCTCTGAAGTAGCTGCTTTCGAGAATGGCATGGTCAATGAACGGGATTCCCGATGAATTCAGGCCATGCAGCAGGCGACGTTTCCGCTTTCAGCCGCCCATCTTGGGTTCGACCGCCAACTGCAGACAGACTGCGCCCCTGGGATCATGGCGCCAGCTGATGCCCAACGGTCAGCAAGTTGCCCAGTCCCAGCAGCACGTCCAACCGCTGCGTGTTCTTGCCCAAACCCCGATAGCGCACCTTGGCGTATCCGAACAGCAACTTGACCTTGTGGAAGGGATGCTCCACCTTGGCTCGGATCGACGACTTCCGCTTCTCGCACCAGTTCTCCAATCCCTCCGGAGGCAACTGGCGTCGCTGCCCGCGTCGTATCGACACCACCCAGTCCAACTCCCGGTCCAGCTCCACGACCTCCGGCCGCTTCGCCACCCCGAGGTATCCCGCATCACCCCAGACCCGCTGCTCCCGCCATGGAGCAGCCGATGCGCTTGGGTGATGTCATGAACGTTGGCTGCCGTGGTGGTGAAACTGTGCACCAATCCCGTCTCGGCATCGGCTCCAACGTGCAGCTTCATGCCGAAGTGGTACTGGTTGCCCTTCTTGGTCTGGCGCATTTCGGGATCCCGCTCCTGTCTCCGGTTCTTGGTCGAGGACGGCGCCTGGATGATGGTGGCGTCGATTACCGTCCCCTCCCGCAGCCGAAAACCAGGGCCGCCAGATGCTCGTTGATCTCCTGAAACAATCCCTGACCCAGGTCGTGCCGCTCCGACAGATGCCGGAAATGCAGCAACGTGCTCTCGTCCGGTATGGAGTCCCTCTGGCCCAGCCCCACGAAACGCCGCACCGACTCCGCCTCGTACAGCAAATCTTCCATGGCCGGATCACTGAGATTGTGCGTCACCTGCACCACGTGGCTGCGCAGCATCAGCGACAGTGGATAGGGTCGTCGTCCCTTCTCCGCCTTGGGGTAGTAGGGCTCGATCCGCGCCTCCAGTTTCTCCCAGGGAACCAACATTTCCAACTTCTCAAGGAACACCTGGCGGCGGGGCTTACGCTTGTGGCGAGCCTGTTCCAGGTCGGCAAAACTCGGTTGGTCCATCCTGCGCTCTCCCTCGGGGCTGGTCAAACTCTTCCTGCGAATTATGTCACAATCAAACTGGCTTGTTCAGAGTTTCCTTAACTCACGAAATCGCAAAGGGGGGCCGTAGACTGGATGCCGAGCTATACATCGGCTTCTGACCGAGCGCTCTACCTTTCGGAGAGGGAATGCCCTGCCTGTCCTCAAACGAAACGACCATTGCGTTTGCTGGTAATGGCGGGTTGGCGCAGTTCGTTGGAGAAGCGCACTTCCGCCCATTGACAAAAACGGGATTCGTAACTGGACAGATGCCCGCCCTGAAAGTTCGGGGTGTACCTGCCAAGTCACGCCAATGCCCACCGGCATGGTCGGATCATCCTGGACGATCCAGCATCGTGCGTCGGCCCGGTAAGCGGCTGCCTCCAAGTTCGAGAGCTTCCTTTGCGCCGGCGACGAGCGGCAAAATCGGGTGCGGATTATAATAGATTGTGAGCAACACCCGGGCAGCTTGTCTGGGTTCCTCATAACCGCAGTGGAGCGCACACATCATGACCGGAAGCATCAGAAAGCGTAGTCCCGGAAGTTGGGAGCTGACGATAGACCTCGGCCGCGACGAAAACGGCAAGCGCATCCGCCGTTACGCCTCGGTCAAAGGAACCAAGAAGCAGGCCGATCAGCGGTTGCGCGAGATACTCACGGAGCTTGACGGCGGCATCGTACCGTCCACCGAGCGCATCTTGATGCGCGACTGGCTGAACACTTGGATGACCGATTGCGTTGACGGACACCTGAGCCTGGCCACCCAGGACCGCTACCGCGGCATCGTCAACAACCACCTGATCCCCGCTCTGGGCCACATCGAGCTGAAGCGGTTGAGTCCGTCCCACGTCCAGACCTTGCAGAACAACCTGCTGGACGGCGGCATGGACCCCGTGGGCGTGAACCTGGTGCGCACGGCGCTTTCGGGAGCCTTGAAACACGCCGTGAGCCTGGAGCACATTTCGAGAAATGTCGTGGCGGCGGTCAAGGCGCCGCCCGAACCGGACCGTGAAGTCCAGCCGCCGCCCATGGAGGCCGTCAAGCAGATGCTGGCTCTGGCGAAAAAGCAGGACTACTGGCTCTATGCCGCTCTGCACCTACTGGCGTACACCGGAATACGTCGCGGGGAACTCCTGGCCCTGCTTTGGCACATGGTGGACTTCAAGAAGTCCGAAATCCGTATCGCGGCGTCATTGGGGCGGCGTTCCAACGGCCTGAATCTGTCCAAGCCCAAAACCGCCCGCGGTAACCGCGTCGTGAGCCTGGACGCCGCCACGTTGGATGTGCTGCGCCAGCACCAGGCGCGGCAATCCCTGGAGAAGGCGGAACTGGGCGACGCTTACACCGACAACGGCATCGTGTTCGCGGACCCGCTGGGCAACTGGCTCAATCCGATGATGGTTACCCGCAAGGTGCAGAGCCTGGGCAGGATGGTGGGACATCCCGAAGTCACACCGCACAGTCTCCGTCATTTCCACTGCTCGGTCACCTTGGAAAACGGCGTCAACCCCGCGGTGACGTCGCAACGCGTGGGGCACTCCAACCCTGCCATCACCATGAGGATGTACGCCCACGTTCTGCCCGGCTGGCAGCAGGAGGCGGCGGACGATTTTGCCCGCGTCATGGCCGAGCACCAGGAGGGTACGGAGGATCTGGCATCCGACGAAGTTGTTGAAACTGCGGCGGCCTGATTGCCGACCAAATGCCGACCAAATTCTCAAAAAGGGAGGACATCGGACAGCATCAGACCGCAGGTTTGAGTAGGGGAAGCACCCCCTGCAGCACCCTGCGAGTGGGTATATCCGAATCCCTCCCTCGGCACCAATTCTCAATCGCACCGAAATTTGAGTTCAAACCGAGTTCAAAAATGGCTTGGATCGCTCGCTGGCCCGTCCCAATGTGGGACAATTGTGGGACAAACCTACAGTAGGCTACGTTACTGAACAGGTCAGTACGGTACCAAACGCGCAAGGTGCCACGATCCAAATGTAGCCCCGATTGTGGGATTGACGCCTTCAACTTTCCGGGGCGCGAGGTCGATGCGTAGGCCGATGGCCCGCTGAACGCGGACCGTCGGCCTTTCGAATATGCGGGCTTGGTTAACCCAGGCAACCGTTCGGGCTCTGTTCGGAGAAGAGTGCGGCGACCCAAGCTTGACAACGGTCTACTGCGACCTAGGGCGTATCGGTCTACCGCACCCTATACGGCTTATTGGACAGAAAACTATCCGCCACTAGGCCAAGATACAAGGGCGCAGCTAAGTTGGGCTGATTGGTTGTTGTCAATGGCAAGACACGGATTTTGCCGGTCTCTCGCTATCCTTGATACGTGGGCGCAACAGCCGCAGCGTTTCGATCCGCTGGGGCCGGGGATGCAGAGGTGCTGCCATCGTCTACGGCGCCGTAGGCGTGCCCGTTGTGCGGGCCCACGGCGAATACCCTCCATTGCGGTTTACTCGTACCTTGACTTGGTATTCTTGCAAGGGTGTGAGGCCTGGGATGTTGAAAAAGAATGTGTGTGGGTGAACCGCTATACTTGTCCACGGGCTGGTGCCAGTGGCGCGGTAGCGCAACTCGTACCCCGTAATGTCGGACATTGGTCCAGACGACGATATTCCAGGTGTCGATGTCCATATGACGTCCAGGCCGTTGGTGATTGGGATCACGGACAAACCGTTAATGTAGGCGCCTTCAAAGTAGCCATGCACTGGCAACATCGGTCCATTGTATTCCAGCAGCGGCGAAAGGTCAGGCCAGCACCATTCGCCGCTTGGCTGCTTGACCATCGGCCTCTGCCCCGGCTTGCATATCGGAACCTGCTGTTCCGGGTGGTACCGGGAGGCAGGCGCAAAGTGGGGCGCAGCGCGGGATGGCAAGTCGGTCGGCATAGCACCAGTCATGGTGCGGGACGGCCGGTAGGCTGGTGTCGCAGTCGCCGGCGTACTAGACGGACTATACGTCGTAGGTACGTAACCGGAGCGGAGCCAGTTTTGATGAGATGGTGTCGATGCGGAACGTACTTGCACGGGAGGACTGATCTCCGTGGCAGCTTCCAGCCTGAAGGACAAAGCCACAGCAACCGCTGAGACGACCAAGACACCGATGGCCGCTGCCAACCCCACATATTTCATTATTCATCCTCCTCTGCGGTAGGCGGTGGGCTCATCCGGTCGGCTTTGACGATGCGGAGAAACCTATGTTACAAACGCTGTAATGGGCGTGTTGTCCCTGAGACCTCGGGGCAGAGGACGGCGGGACTCGGCCTGGCGCCGGTGGGTTGACACCTGTCGCCGAGATGCGACTCGGGAGACTTGTCACTCAGCCATGTGCTCAAGGTTCAGCATGCCGACTGGCCCTATTGTCGTGGCCGGCGGACATTCACGATTCTACTGTGTCATCGTGGCCGGACCTGGCTCCACGGTGGGTCGCCCGGGAGCGATTTACCCATGACGAAGCAGACGATCCGTACGAACGTTTCGGCCGACTTCTGTCACCGCATGTGCATGCCGCGGATGTGCTTCACGTCCATGTTCACGTTCTTGACCAGTCGCCGTCCCTTGCGCATTCCTTGATTGTCGTCTGTCACGCGCCGGTGGCTTGCTGTTTGGTCGGGAGAACTGTTCGCGACGAAGTTACACCCACCGATGTGTACTAGGCGTACCTGTCAGCAACAGGCAGTCGAGGCAGGTGCCGATCACTCACAGCCCGACCCTTGCACGGAACTCCCACTCGCTGGCCAGGAAACACCCGGCAGCATACAAGGTGAATTCGACGGCCATGACAGCGTCAACTCCAACGTCGCCCTCATCTTTGCCACCGCGGACGAGCACATCACCCTGTAGAGCTCACTAACCCAAGACACGGAGGCTACTACGATTTCAAGACGGAGATGGCACCGGTCTGCAATCCGGTCGGTAGCTAACAGTTCAGCGAACACGTCCGTTTGTGGAGGGGTCTTCAGGCAGGATTGGAAGCGACCGGCGAAGTTTCCCAAGATCCCTCCGGCAACCCCACCACTGGCGGCACTTACTCTGGTGCTGCTGCTGGTTGTGGGGTGTGGTACGACGGGGGCTCCCTCACCGGGATCGGTGGGTTTGGGCGACCCGCTGTATCCAGGCTTGGGCAACGGCGGCTACGATGTTTTGCACTACACACTTATTTTGGATGTAGACGTTGACGCGAACTTCATTCACGGAGAGGCCAGGATTGACGCGACGGCGACCCAGGCGCTCTCGGCGTTCAATCTAGATTTGCGCGGTTTGGAAGTCATTGAGGCACGGGTTTCCGGTCAGCGCGCGACTCACAGGCGCCGAGGGAACGAACTGACAGTAACGCCCGCAGAAGCCATTCGGCGCGGTTCATCCTTCACGGCGGAAGTGGCATTCGAGGGGAACCCTGTGCCCGAAGTCGTTCCGGGTCTGGACTTCCGGATGGGTTGGGTGAAATATGAAACGGGCATATTCGCAGCGGGAGAACCGTGGGGATCGTCGACATGGCATCCGCTCAACGAACATCCTTCGGATAAGGCTTCCTACACAATCCTAGTGACGGTCCCGGACCCCTACGAGGTTGCTGCAGTAGGTGAGCTTGTGGACGTGGTTGATCATGGAAGCAGGAGCACTTACACGTGGGAAGCGCGTGACGAGATGGCGAGCTATCTGGTCGCGATTGCGATTGCGCAATTTCACAGAGTGACCACAGAGGGTCCGGAAGGATTAGAGATAGTCGACTACATCGAAACGACGTTGGACCGGTCGGCATTTTCCGGCCTGGAAAAGTTGCCCGAGATTATGGAGTATTTCAGCGATACCTTTGGCGAGTATCCTTTTGAGACATTCGGCGCAATTGTTATTGACGCGGAATTTCCCGCGCTGGAGACGCAGACGAGGCCGGTGTACGGCGCGAACGCTCTGTCAGGTAGGTTGGGCGAGGCAACCGTGGCGCACGAACTGGCCCACCACTGGTTAGGGAACTTTGTGACACCAGCGACATGGGAAGACCTGTGGCTGAGCGAGGGATTCGCGACGTATTCGGCATGGTTGTGGTACGACCACAAATACGACCGTGAGGCGTTCGGTCGCTTTTGGGACGAGATGTGGACGGACGAGATGGGCCCGCCAGGGAAACCTGTTCCGGAAGCTCCATTTGCCTGGGTCTATCAGAGAGGCGCTTTGGTGGTTCACGCCCTGAGGGAGGAAGTAGGTGATGCGTACTTCTTCGAGATTGTTCGCGAGTACCTATCTCGCCATGGAGGGGACAACGCATCGACTGCTGATTTCATAGAAGTGGCGGAAGACGTTTCCGGCAAGGAGCTCGATGAACTCTTTGATGCCTGGCTCTACTCCGAAACTCCCCCACTTCCGCCGTAACGGAGGTATGGTCGCAAGCGCCTGTTTCGCGAATGCTAAAAGCTACGCACTGGTGCAGAACAGCGGAGAGTGGCTATCGGCCCAGCGCTGGTGTCCCGACCAACGCTCCGGTAGTCCGGCCGGAGTCCCATTTTGTGTCTCCGGCAGCGCGCTGATCCCGGACCGGTCCGTCTCGGTCTCGGCTAGGTCCGGATGAAGGTGCGGACCGTTGCTGTACTACCCGAGGGAATCCTGGCAAGGGAACCGGTGGAGCTGACCGCCACCGAGTACGGTGTGCTCAACAACATCTCGTCCCAAGCCGGCATGGTGTTGACCGACTACCAACTGCTGAGCTTGGTGCAGGGTGTGGCCCACTCCGGCAATGCGAAATTGGATCGGACCAACGTGAGAAGGCTGCGCCAGGAGTTGGGCGACGACGCCGACAGCCCCCGCTATGTTCTGACCGCGCCTAACGTCGGCTACCGCAAGAGGCGGGACGAGCACGGGCGCAGATGGAGCCGGCATCCTGGCGGCGACCGAGTCGCCTCGACGCGATAGGTTATCCTGATAGGTGGCGAAATCTCCGACGCAGGCAAACGGGGAGTGGTACCCACGGTGAGTCCCAGGAAGAAATCTCGGCGCATAAGAACGGGCAAAGGCGTACTGCCCAAACAATCCCAGCCTCCCCGAGAGGTCGAGCAGGACTGGAGCCGGACGGGGGCCCACAACGTTGCCGGCGTGACCTTCCAAGTGGCCGTCACGGCGGGACTGCTAGTCGGGGCGTGATCTTTTGAGTCGTCGCTGACGAGGGTTGCTCCCGAAGGTTACGAGGACATCGACGTCGAGTTTTCCGACAAAACCCGTTCGCTCGTCCAGGTGAAGGAGCGGTCTCCAACCGGACGATTTGGGCGTTCGCACTTCTTGGAGGTACTAAGAGGCAAAAAGCATGTGCTCTCGCAGGACCCTAATTGCCGGTTTGTTCTGGCCACCAACGCAATCCTGGGCCTGGGCTTGGCACCGACCGGCTGGGACCGATCACTCTCCGACTGCCTCTCCCGAAGTGACCTTGATACATTGGTTGAACACCTCGCCGGCGATTTCGATGACCCTCACGAAATCCTGTCCCGTTGCCACGTGGTCCAAGTGGATTGGGACGTGGTTGAGAGAAGTCGCGCCAACCTGGCCGATTTTCGGCGAATTCATCCTTCCGTCGCTGCGTTAGCGTACTCCAAACTACTGGAGCATATCACCGAAGTAACGGTGCGGCAGCGTTCGTCCGCTCCCGACGCGGCCGAGTGGATCGCCGCCTCCGATCTGGATTCCCTGGTCAGAAGGGTGGCGGAAACCGTTGACATGGACAGCCTCGACGAGGCGGTCAGGCTGGGGATCATCGAGCCAGTCGATTTCAGCGTGAAGGCCGACCTCACGATGGAGGAATTCCTAGCTGGTGTCGACGTTCTGCCGGCCCATATCGCTGCCAACTTGGATCTACCCCGTCCCATCGAAGTGGGGGCGCTCACTGAAGGCCTGCGGGAGCGACATTCGGCACTGCTGGTCGGACCCTCAGGAGCAGGTAAATCGGCGTTGCTCTGGCGGGTCGCTTGTGAACTTGCCGGGCAGGTGCGGCCCTACCGGTTGCGGCGGCTCTCGCTGGAGGACGTGCCGTCCCTTTCCCGGTGGATACAGCTTCAGGAGCCGTCGGCCAATTGCCCGTTGCTGATTTGCGCTGACAACCTCGGTCGCCGCGACAATGATGGGTGGACTGCTCTCGCAACGGAGTTCATCGACACCTCAGGCGTGCTCCTGCTGGGAGCCTGTCGGGAGGAGGATCACCGGCGAGATCTGGAAGTTGGCCGGACTACCATCGTCGACCCGAAACTGGATCGGGAACTAGCGGAGTCAATCGCGGCGGCAATGGCCGAAAGGAAAGTTCAGACGACTTTGGACGTATCAGAGGCCTTCAACGCTTCGGAAGGTCTGCTGATGGAGTTCTTGTCCCTACTGTTGACGGGCCGTCGCCTGAAACAGGTCGTCGAGCAACAGGTAGCGGACCGGCTGAAGGAAGACAGGGTTGTGGAGCGCGACATCCTGCGCTACGTGGCAACGGCCCACTCCATTGGCATCGGCGTCCGAGCGGAAGATCTGAAGACGCTGCTTCCCGACCGGGATCTAATTCCCGCGTTGGCCGTGCTCAACCGGGAACACATACAGGTTGCAAACGACGGAGGGTACTGGCGGGGCTTGCACGAACTCCGCTCTACTGTCGCTCGAGATTACCTCCACCAGTTCCCGCCGCCGACCATGGCTGCGACAATTCGTAGTCTGGTGGAACATCTTCCAATCGGCGATGCCGCTCGGATCATCGAACTCTACGCCCGTTCGGAAATTGATCTGGAACATGCGGCGCGGGCGGTAGCCCACATTCTCGGGTCAGGGCAGGCCAATGCCGAGGATGGGGCGAGACTAGTCCATGCCTTGGCGATGGCCGACGACTACCGGCATGCCAGGATGTGTCTGCGTGTGATAGAAGAAAACCGGCCGAGTAGGCTCGACCCTGAAACTGTTCTGAACCTTGCATATGCGCACCGGTTTGCCGGGGTGAGTTTCGACACCCTCAAAGATAACAATCCCGGTTTCAGGCGTCTGGTGCAGGTGGCAGACCTGTTGCCCGAGCGTCCGCCATCGCTGCGGGAGATTGGCCTCCAAGGCCTGTCTTCGGACGAAGTTGTTCAGATCGCGTTTCGAGGGACACCGGACCAAGCGGTCGCGTGGTTTGAGGCTCTTGAAGGAACCGGGGTGGCCAAAGCGATCAGCAGTCATGACATGGCGACGCATTTCAGCGATACCCCACTCGCCGTCCTTGCTTCCCTTTCGGCCACGTTCAGGGCGCTGTCCGGTGACAAGGGTGCCGCGCCCGACCACGATGTCTTCGGCGATTTTGACCATCGTATGGGCCGACTGGCAGCCGAACTGTCCGATTGTGTGGGGGTGTCGTCGCAGGACGGATCCGACGGTCGGGTGGTGACTGTGACCCTTCTGCCGCCGGGCGATGATACGACGCTCAATGACCGGAGCGTCGACACCTGTAGGCTGATTTTCGATCTGCTGCCGGAAGCGGAGATCGCCGAAACCATCGTCATTACTCCGGACGGTGACCGTCTTGCGGTGGAAAACTACGAAGAAGGGCACAAGAGGATTCCACGGGAAAACCTGCCTCGTCTACGACAGGTGGAGGACAACTCGAATTCCCTTCGTGCGGGAAGGTTATTGCTGTCTTCCCGTTATTGGACCGAGCCAATAAGGTTACTTGCCGGCGCTGCTGGCCAACTCCTGCACCTGAGGAACGATGCGGCGTCTTGGCTCATCAATCCGCACCACAACAGGCGGAAGCGATTGGATTCGGCTAAACAGCTCGAATCCTTGATGGTCGAGCTCGCCGCTGGACCCAGATCTCCGGTTGTCGACGAGGACGCCGGAGAGCGGAACAACGCGATGGGGGCCATGAGCAACGCCGTTTCCGTGATTCGCGACATTGCGGCTGCGGAACGTCCAGACGCTCGCGACAGCCGGAGTCTAGGCGTCCGGTGCAGAGACGTCGTCGCTCGTTTGGTGGAGGTTCGCCAGGGCAATCTTCCCAGTCTTTCGACTGTGGGCGATCCGGTGCCGGATGCTCTAGTTGAAATGTTCTCGCTGCTAGCGGAGATTCTTATCGCCCGCGCGGAGCAGCGGCCAATGCCGTCAGATGTTTCGCGCAGGGCTCGTTCGGAGTCCTGGGTGGACGTCGCTCGCCGCTTGGTAGCCGCGGTTGCGGCTTCCGGATACCGAGCCGAGCAGGAAGCCTTGGAAGAGGCTTTGGGAACGGGCCTTTCGGCCTGCGAAATCTCTCGGATCGACTACCGAGACATGAAATGCGGGCGGCTCCTTACGGACTGGTGGGTAGTGTTGGTTTCACTTGAAGGTGACCTGCCTGACTTGTCGGCGTGGTTGGATCGACTTGACCCAGCAATGGCCCAGCAACTTGCTTTCCGAACATTGGTCGTCTTCAGGGAGACCGGCGGTAACATCCTGCCGGATTACGCGGTGAAACTCGGTTTGTCCACATGGCGGCCGGCCAACGTTGACGACCTGCTGGAGGTTGCCTCGCGGTTGGGTATCGAGGTCGTCAATGCGGCCCACCTCCAGGCTTGGGACGCCTTCGTAAACGAACTCGTGGGAGCTTCACGTGCAGCTTCATTGTTCAGGCTGCGTCAACGAGCGGGTTTGGTTGGGGACAAGAAAGCCTTCGAAAGTCGTCTTGCTTCGGCACGCTCAGCGGCGGAGGCTTGTCATCCGTCCCTGCAGGACGGGGCCTCCCGTCTGCTCAGCCGCGTAGAGAACGAGTCTTGTGGCCAAGCCAGAGTTTTGCAGGAGAGGTTTACCGTGTAGCAACGCACGTCGAGCAAGGCACTGACGTAGCCGCGCTCGCAGTGTATCGGGCCCACACACTGTCGTTAGACCTTGAAGCGGGGTGATCCCGTGTACGCGGTCGGCGAACATGCACCACCGCTGTGACACCTCGGGATTCAAACTATTGGCGCTACATTGCGGTGCTGAGATCGTGGGCGAACGGTGCCCAACGGTTAGCATTGCGACGATTATCTCCATGCCTGGATGAAACCACACACTTCGCCGACGGGGCGACGGACCACTGCAATACTGAAATAGCTTGTGGCATTCGGGCGGCGGAGCGTCGCTGACTGCAAAAACCTGAACGGGAGACGCTACCCCCCCACTAGGCTGCGGATCTCCTCAGAGCAGCTCTCCCAATCTTTGGCGCTGTCCAAGTCCAATTCGCGTTCGTGGACGATATCGGCTCGGCGGTCGTTCGTGAACAATCGCCCGCGGCGTCGTCCTAGGTTGACTTCGAGGCTAACTGTGTTGGCGTCTTTTGACCAAACCAGCTCGACATCGCCGGTCGGGGTGAGGGTTACGAGCGGTAGAAAAGCGTCTGAAGGGAAAAACGTCGGAAATGTCATGGCGAGCCAATCTAATCCTGTTTGATCAGGGGCGACGCCGCTACCCATGAGCCAGCCGTCCTGAAGAGTTCGGAATTCATCAATGCGGGCGATGAAATCGACGGCAGGGCGGGCCGTGGCGACGAACCGCCTGGCGACGGCGATCAAATTGGTGACCATCGTGTTGTCGAAGTCGGTCACTCTGAACCCGTGTGCTATCGCATTGCGGTAGTCGATCAATTCACGTAGCCGTTCATATTCCTCGTATTGGATCGCGTCGTGAAAAGCCGCTTGGTTAAGGACGTAAGCGGCTGATGTGATGCCATCTATGGTCACACCTCTGGCGGCGAGCAGCACCCTGGCGGCCGCTTCGGTTGCGGACCATGCCCACAGGAAAGCGGGTTCCGGGAATCCCGCTTCCAACGCTCGTTCTGCGTCGTCGATTCGCTGCGAAACGTCGTCTTCCTCGAAAGCGATTGTTCCAGGTGGTGGCGACAGTCGTTCAGGTTCGCTAATCAGCAAAAGCTCAAAACTCCAGTCCGGTTGGTCATTGACCAGTTGGCCAATTTCGGCAATGTTGTCGGTCGCGTTCATCGTCGTACGAGTCATAACCTCGATGACTTTTGAGTGCCCGTCTTTGCGAACCACTAGGTCGGCCCGGTAACCGGGCAGAAAATCTAAGTCTTCTCCACGGGATACCTCATAGCCTTCGCTACGGTATTGGTTGGCCTTCATGTCAGCCATGCGCTTTTCTGCAATTAGGGTGTCGTGCAGCATCAGGGCACCTCTAGGTAGGGAGCTGGTGTAAAAACGATATGGATGAAGGGATCATTTAGCGCCAAAGAACTCACCAGGACCTGCGACAGGTTTGTCACTTGGAGATTATGGTCCAGATCACGCTTGCGGCAAACTAGGTCGGTGACCTGACCGTCGTCATGAACAATCATCGTTTTCAGGGCGTCTAGGATCCTTTTTGGGACGTTATCGACATCGAATGGGGCGCTACTCCGATTGAAAAAACAGGTGATGGTCACCATGACGTTTTGACTGACTGGTTGGCGGTTGTTCCAGTGCCGCTGGGCCGATTGCCGAACGAGTCTACACCAACGTCTACGTGATCTTGGGTTGTTGTTGTTCAGCGACAACGGTGCACCCTGGATGGTGAATTCGAACGGAAGGTCGGTGTTGGCGTTTGGCGGCATGGTTCTAGGTTTCCAGAATTTGGGTTGATCGTCCAGCGTTGCCAAGCATCGTCCAGGCGATTTCGTCCCGTCTCAACTGATCTGCAACGTCCTCCAGTGCTCCGAATTCAGCGGCGTCTCTTGGTCCATGTACCGGACCATCACTGGTGATTTGCAAGCATGGCAGGAGGTGGACTGGGTGCCCAAGACGTTTTCCTGCTCCATACTACCAGCGGTAAAGGCCGCAGCGGTAACACGGCTCTTCCACCAAGTTGGACCAGCCGTCCGCGGTATAGGCGAACAGGAAAGCGCCGCAGTGGATGCACGGTCCGTCCGCCACCGGCGGCAGCGGAATGTCGGCTTCGTACAAGGCATCGAGAAACAGTTCGTGGATCTCGGCCGGTGCCAAGTCAGCGGTCAGACAACCGTCGATTGCCACCGTCAGGTGTTGTCGTGCAATTTCAATGGGCGGACCCGAAAGCCCGCCCGATTCGGTGATACCATACTCCATGGCCGGAACCTCCCGATAGGTTTCGTCCAGTCGGCGTCGTGTAAGCAGCGCGGCGCCGACATTCATCGTGGTTAACTATGCAGAAAATTGCGAAACTAGGGTCTGTTAACAAATAAAAACGCGCTGTCCGATTGGACAGCGCGAACAAAAGATTTCTCCAACCAGTTTATCATCAAATCATGACTATTCGCACTCTCAAATTCGCACTCCGCCACGACCCGGACAACAGCGGGCCATCGGGTATCACGCCACTCAGCAGAACGCCGCGTACAACATCGCCGTTGACGTTCTCAACCGAGAGCCAGAACTGCCCAAGCGCAGCGGCAGGAACCACCCCGACGCCCTGAACAAGCGCATCACCGCCTGGCGGCAGGCCAACCGGCAGAAGCCCAACGCTCCATACTACATTCACCAGCAGGGTGCCGAGGAAGCGTGGGAAGCCAATCAACGGATGCGCGATGCGCGCGAGGAACGCTTGGAGCGGATCTCACAAGCCATCGCCGACGGAGAGGAACCCAAACACCGCGACGTGCGTCCCCACCGGCGCACTTTGCGCCATCGTTCACGCAAACGCCGGCCACTCAGCCTGACCATCACGGACCGCAGGCTCTTCGAGGTCAGCGACGACTACCAGACCCTCACCAGCCGCCAATGTGGCTTCTCGGTCAGGCTGCGCGGCAATCAGGACTTGAGATTTCTGGACATCCGCTCCATAAGGCTCGTGCCGGTCAAGGACTACCGACCAAGTACCCCTCTGCACCATCAGCATTACTGCCTGCATGGGCAGGTCGCCGTGCCGGAGCCCATGCCTTTGGAAGAACTGGACATCCAAGCCCCAGAGGACATACTCGGCGCGGACCGGGGCCGAAAGAACCACGTAGCCGTCAGCTCGGGACACCGTGCCCACCATCCGGGAGCCCGGAAGCAGGGCAAGCGGCGACGCAAGCACCAAAGCCACATCGCCGGCAAGCCCCGTAACAGCAAACGACGACAGCACGCCGTTGCTCAGCATCGGGAGCACGCCCGTCGCTACGCCCAGCACCGCGACCAAGAGATGTGCCGGCAGATCCGGGAGATACTGCTGGAAGCCCAGCCCAAGATGGTCGCCGTTGAGAGCCTGCACCCCATCAGCATGATGGCTTCCGCCAGAGGCACCATCGCCGCGCCGGGCAAGAACGTCAAGGCCAAACGAAAACTGAACGAGAGCCTCGCCGAAGCCGCCATCGGCCGCGTTGGCAAGCTACTACGCGAGGAAGCCGCCAAACTCGGCATTCCCACCGTCTCCGTCCCGCCGCACGGGACGTCCCAGACCTGCCCGCGCTGCGGAGACCGGCACCCGAGCAACCGCGAGAGCCAAGCGGTGTTCCGGTGCCGGCATTGCGGTTTCTACGCCCACGCCGACTGGACTGCCGCCGTCATCATCCGCAATCGGACTTACGTCCGGCACTGTGAATGGCAGCACGGTCATACACCGGACGTACTGACCGCACCCACCGGGTGGCAACAGCAGCCATCCGGCTCCGGACCCGCGCAACCATCGCTGGGCCTGGGGCTAAGCGTGTTCAAGCCGGAAGGCACCGCGACGATCCGCTCCGGCGGAAGGGTCCGTGGCCCAAGGCCGGACCGTCGTATTCAAGCGGCGGTCCCAGACGCCAAAAGTGTTTCAAATAGTGTTAGCTCGGTAAAACACTCTCGGACACTTCCGACGAAGTAGCCGGGACCCCGATTTCCTGGTATCGTGCTCAATTGATCAACACGCTGTAGGTTCGCGTTCTTGTGAACAACAACAATGGCCGTTGAGCGGCCGGAATGTGTTGCTGTCTTCCCTTTCGGGTACCGGAAAATTGCGGAACTAAATCCGCGTTTGCGTAAACAGCAACACATGAGTCATCCCGAATTTGGGTTGAGGTGAGGGAAGGACGGTGGGTGGGTTAGCCAGAGGGTACTGAGTGGGGAGCGAAGCCTGGGGAGCGGTAATTTGGCTTGTCGGTACCGCTCCCCGGTTCGGTGGCACCAGTTTCTGATCAGGCTTTGGACGAGAGGTTGCGGCTTGGCGTGAGCAGGTGGAGGAGGAAGGCATAGACCAGGGAGGCCATGAGCAGGAGTTTGAGACGGTTTTCCCAGAACCAGAGGCGGGGGCTTTCCATGGCCAGGTCGGTCTTGCAAGCTCGGTAGCACAGCTCTACCTGCCAGCGGCGAGCGTAGGCCATGACCACCCGCCAGGCGTCGTCAACGGAAGCAATGGGCTGGTTGGTCAGCAGGTACCGGGTGTTCGTCCCGTACCGGGTCTGGAGACCACCAGCCATAGGGGTGATCCAACTGGGGGTGGTGTACTGGCACGGTCAGGATGCCGGTTTTGCGGTACTGTCGACGGTTGTAGTCCCAGATCATGCGGTGGTCCTGGGAGCGTTTGCCTCGGAAGATCTGCCTTGGGAAACTCTCCTGGCCCAAGGCATCCACCAGGCGATGGCGGGTAGGTCAGCGCATAATGAAGCGGAGTTGACGTTGGGTCAGTTCCTCCAGCCAGGGAGCGCCAGCGTAGCCCCGATCAAAAAGGTGGATCACCCGTTGCTGCCAACGCTGGGCGCATCGGGCCAGCAGTGTGGCGGCCTGCGCTCGCCGGTGGCTGGCCAGGGGGCCTCGGCTGGTCCACCAACCCATGGCAGCCAGGGTGGGCGCGCCCGCCATCCCAGCCACTATCACCGTGAGCCACTGCATCCCCGGCACGAATACGGGCGGTCCTCCCGGAGGGTTGTAGTAGCCCGGCTTGATCCGCTTGAGACGGGCCGCCTTGCTGGAGCGCACCGGACACAACCCCTCCAGGGCGATGCTCTCCGGCTTCTCCAGGACACTCTCATCAGGACACTCTCATCCCAGATGGCCAACGCCCCTTCCCCAGCGGCGGCCAACTCCGTAAGCCGCCGGTCGGCATCATCCCAAAGAAACTCTTCCAGGAGAGTATGGGACCAAGAGTATGGGACCACTTGGATGAGCGCAGCAGATTGCTGAGACGCTTGGTCCCCGCCGGCGCACGGTCGGGACTAATGATGTGCGCGCCCAACTCGCTCAAGAGCAACCCGTAACGATTGTGGCGCATCCGCACCATGGACACCAAGGTCAGCAGAAAGGTGCGCACCAATCGCCGATCCAGTCGGCCGTGTCAATGACGGGTTAGAAATGAGCCGAATTAACGGTTTAATGAAGCCACCCGGATAGTGCTCAGCGATTCTGTCAGTTGGTGCGGTTGTCCCCGGCCCCGGCACCCGCGCCAACCACTCAGCCGCTCAGTCCGTGACGGCAGAGTCGCCTCTGAAGAACCGCACGCCCAACACGGCTAGAACGCGCGTCAGAAGGCCGTTGCCACCGAACGGGGCCGAAAGTAAACTGAAGCGGAAGCCAAGCCGGCAACGTGAGCCCAAGAAATCCGGGACGGATTGCTATCCAATTCCAAAGGGCTCCATACGACATGACCACCAAGCCCCCAGAGACTAGCCAAACCACCCAAGCAAACTGCTGGTGCGGAGCCATAGTCGAGGCTACCACCAGGCCATGCCCCTGCGGAGGCGGCATCACGGTCACGGAACACGAAGACTGCGGAATGGTGATCAGCGGAGCCCACGCCCAAGACTGCACCCATGTGGCCGACAACATCGACACCTGCGCGACCTGCGGGCAAGACACCGAGCACTGCGGCAGCAACAGCATCTTCAGCAAACGGCAGGACTCCTGCAGACACCGCCTACAGACACCGGAACGAAATACCCAACCCAACCACCGACAGGAGACGAACGACCGATGCTCCCCATGCAGGGACTGACCGCCCAAGGACTGCCCCACAACATCCCGCCGGAAGCCAGCGCCGACTACAGTCACACCGGCTGGGAAGGCGGATCGAGCGCAACCACTCCGAGGTGTGCACCTACAGCGCCGGCGACGACGTCAAACTCGTCATCAGGCTCAACGAGGTCCCATACGAGGAACCCGACGAGGACCTGCCCGAGGAAGACCCCAACCGCTGGGCCACGGACAAACGCTACTCCACCTGGCGGGGCGAATGCCGCCTCTACGGAGACCCCCGGGAGGAACAAACCAGCGAACTGTTCCAAATGGCCCAGTCAGCGCGGACCGACCCAGACGACCGCAGCAGAGAGGCCAACGTGGCGTTCGTGTACGCCGAGAATGCCATCGACTCCGCCGACGAGGTGATCCTGGAACTGCTGACCAAGACGCCCCAAGCCTGGTTCCACGCCGCCCTCACCCACCGGGGAGCCGCCTGGCAGGGCTGGACCCGAAGCTACCAACGGGTGGCGGGCAAAGTCGAAGCACCCATCTGGATCTAACCCACCTTGGCGACCAACGCCAACCGGACCACCACCCCAGCACCGGAGAGCAACATGACCACAAGCGCGACCACCTACGTCTGGCACACCAACTTCGGACCGTCGTACCGCTGCAAAGACCAATACGGGAACGAAATCATGCAGGTCCACCTGGACCTGAGCACGCCACGCTGGCGGGTGAGCTACCCATCCGGAGAGAGCAACCTACACAGCGGCATCGAAGGAGCACGCCGCGAGGCAGAGCGCCACATGGCCTCACTCGGCGACAACCGATCGCTCACGTTCATGAGAGCCTGACCAGCGGAACAGACCGCTCACACGAGCAATTTCCCTACAAGCGTAGGGGTTCACCGGTCAAGGTGGTGTTCGGCACCGACAGCACAATGGCTTCCCTACACGAATAGGGGTTCACCTAAACTAAAGCCAAGGTGTGATATACATTTCAGTGGCGATGATGATCAGCTGGGTTAAGCCCGTGAATCCCTCTCATCCGTACTTGGAGAACGACCCGGCTCCGTCGTTTGACCCCCACCATCTGCGCATTTCACCTTGGCTTTAGTTTAGTAGTCGAATACCTTCGATATGACGGTTAGTCGAGGTTAGCCTGATTGCACAGGAATCTTCGGGCATCGCTGCTCTCCCGTCAGCCTGCCAATTACTCAACCATCAATTCAAAGCTGTTGGTTTACTAGCCTGGGACTACCAGGGAGAGGCCACAGCCCAATTCGTGCCCCGCCCACCGCCGATAACCACCACCATTCCTTGCGGCGGCGGGTGTTTGGCCAAGACAGGAGGGCCGTACATGAGCACCTTGAAGGACAAATGCGCTATCGTTGGCGTGGGAGAGACGGTCTACAACCGGGACTCCGGCAGGACCGAGTTGAACATGGCAGTGGAGGCGGCCAACCGCGCCATCGCCGACGCGGGTCTTGTTCCTCAGGATATTGACGGCATCGTGAAGTTTACCGCCGACTCCACACCCCAGGGGGAATTGGCCGCCTGCCTGGGTATTCCCTACCTGCGGTACTACGGCGAATTGGGGCCGCTGGGCGGGGCCGCCTGCGGCCTGGTCATACAGTCGGCGATGGCCGTTGCCCAGGGCTTGGTCAACAACGTGCTGGTGTATCGTTCAGTCAACGGCCGCTCCGGGCAACGCTACGGCTCCGGAACCGTCACCACCCGCCGGGGCCTGGGCAGCTCCGCATTCACCGAGCCTTACGGCCTGTTGGTGCCGGGGCAATCCAGCGCACTGAGGGCGCGTCGCCACATGCACGAGTTCGGCACCAAGATGGAGCATTTTGGCGAGGTCGCGGTGGCCTTCCGAAACAACGCCTGTCTTAATCCCAAGGCCATCATGCACGGGCGGCCCATCACCATGGAGGACTACCTGACCTCCAGAATGTTCTTCGACCCCCTGCACATATTGGACTGCGCGCTGGAGGCCGACGGGGCCAACGCTTTCGTCATCACCTCGGCGGAAAGGGCGGCCAACCTGAAACAGCCGCCGGTGTACATCACCAGCGCGGCCCAAACGCTGCTGGCCGGCATGGGCGGGCACGGGCGTTCCTGGGACGAAAGCGGCGGAGCCCTGATGGCCCCCGAGTTGTTCGGTGAGGCCGGGGTCACCCCGCAGGACATTGACGTGGTGGGCTTCTACGACCACTTCAGCCCGGTGATTATCACCAAGCTGGAGGACTACGGTTTCTGCCAGCGCGGCGAGGGCGGGCCCTTCGTCGAAGGGGGCAGGATTGAAGTGGGCGGAGAACTGCCGGTCAACACTTCCGGCGGGCATCTATCCGAGGCCTACCTTCAGGGCATGAACCAGATCATCGAAGTGGTGCGTCAGTTGCGGGGACAGTCGCCGGCCCAGGTGGAGGGCGCGGAGTTGGGTCTGGTTGACAGTGGCGACGGCTCGGGCGCCCTGATACTGAGGAGGTGATTCAGCTGTGACTACCGCTAATTTTCCCCTGCCGGTGCCCAACCTGGACAACCAGGAATTCTGGGACCAGTGCCGGCAGCGCCGGCTGGTGCTGCGGCGTTGCCTGGACTGCCGTTCCTTCCACCATCCGCCAAGCCCCAACTGCCCGGACTGCGCTTCGTCCAACCTGGAGTGGGTGGAGTCGCCGGGGAAGGGCAAGGTTTACACCTACGTCATAACCCGCCAGCCGGTGAACCCGGCCTTCCGGGAGCGTCTCCCCTGGGGCGTGGTGGAAGTTGAGCTGGAGGAGGGGGTCCACCTTATCAGCAATCTGGTGGACTGTGACGCGGACGACATCGAGATCGGCATGGAAGTGGAGGTAGTCTTTGAGGCGGTCAACGACGAGATAACCCTGCCCAAGTTCAGGAGAGTCGGACAGTAGCCATATCCCCGTAGGGTTGCCCTGACTTTCTCCCCGTTCACCGTGTCAGTTCGGTGAGAATCAGGCGGGGGTTCTTGGCGTCGGCAGCTAGTGGTCCGAAATTTTTGAAATGATGAGTTGCTGGCTTCGTCCTGGTTCTCCAGCGAAGTCGGTCTAAAGCAAGGCGTGAAGACGGATTCCCATCATTTCAAAGCGGTTGGTCTACTAGTCGGGGGCGCATCTGATATTGGCGATTACGAGGTCCAATCCGTTACTGTCGAAACCGTGGGCTAGCGCCCGATCAGGAACGATAGTTATACCCCGATCCCTAACTCCCGCAGCCTAGTTACCAAGTACTTCTGCGGCCAGTCGCCCTTAACCCGATTACAGTGGGCGCACAAGAGTTGCAGGTTCTCGATGTTTCCTGCTCGCCAGCGCGCTGTGGGATAACGTGATCCACTTCTAAACCACAGCCAGGGTGAAATGCGCAGAAGCATGGGGTTGGCAACTGTTGCAGATTTAGTTGACTTAGGTGGGTGATCGTTGATGATAGTCGCAACGGCGGTTTTGCCAAGGAAGTACCTTTCCTCAGTCACCAGCCGACAGCTTCTCGCACGTCGGTTCTGATATGATGGGAGTATAGGAAGAGATCAGGTAGCTCATAGGCAACGGCGCAATTTGGGATCCTCACGAAGTTCGCCAATGGCCACCTACCAGACCCGCATCTGCGATTACGGGGGTATGGAACGGTCTGCCGGCGACGCGGCGTTGTCATCCTATGCCGAACTGTATGGTCGAGTGAAGCGGAAGTTGTTCGCCGATGTGGCAGCGGGCAAGACCGCGGCATCGTTGAAGAGCGGATAGCTGAAACGGTACGGGATACTGGCACGGATGTTCAACGGGGTACGGGTGTCACTGGATGGGAAGGTGGCGTCGGTGCGGGAGCAGCAGAAGCTGCGGCTGGACAGCCTGGGCCGGCGGATTGCTCGAGCTCAGGGGCGGATGCCGATGCTGCTAAGCGCGGACGGTGGGACCAGGTCCACCAGAAACGGCGCCGGTCGGTAACCCTGCAATCCAGGCTGACGGCGTTGGAGGACGATATTGCGCAGGGGTGAGTACGACTATGCTTCGGGTCAAAGAGACTATGGCACAAGCAGCACCACCTTGGGGAGAACGGCTACGCCAGCCATCAGGAATGGCTGGCCGACTGGCAGGACACCCGTAGCGACGAGTTCTTCGTGCTGGGCAGCCGTGACGAGACGGCGGGTTGCCAGTTGTGCGTGGCCACCGTGGCTGA
>CAXXXF010000013.1:0-240704 GCA_963667175.2 Candidatus Latescibacterota bacterium
ACTTCTTCGCGTCTTTCAAGATTTCGCAGGCTTCTTCCCCCCGAGTCGCGTGCAACAGCTCAACCTCGGGCAGAAAGTTCCGATTCTCTTCGACGATGAAAGCAGCCGAAATTTCATCGGTTGCCAATTTCTCATCGTTGGGCTTCAACGTCTCGACAAAGTCGTCGTGAATATCTTTCTGATCATCGACGATCAGAACGCGGTTGGTCCTGTTATCAACGGGTTGCATCACGTTCCTCTCTATATACGATAAACGCCTGGAGCGACCGGAATCGCTTTCGTGTCGCGACTAATCGGAAGTCAACTGCTGCCGTTTTGGAACAATAGAAGAAAGGCGCAGCATAATTCGTATGGTTGTTCCGCGACCGATACCGTCGCTCATCGATTGAATCTGACCTCCGGCGCCAATGACGAAGTTGGCGGCCGAATGGAGCCCGAGACCGCTTCCCGACCGTTTGGTGGTGTAACCGGCAGAGAAGATCTTCCTGGCGTCCGTTTTGTCAATGCCGATGCCGTTATCGCTGACGTCGACGTTGAGATAATTGACGTTAGAGTACGCGTGTACCCGAATATGTGGCGGATCGTCGAGTCCGTCCGTTGCGGCGAGTTCATCAATGGCCTCTATTGCGTTCTTAATCAGATTGACCATCATCTGATGAAACTGACTCTCCTGAATCTGAATCTCTTGCGGCGCGTCTTTGCAATCGACGGTCGTCCGGATACCTCTTCTATCCACCGATTCCTGCAGCACTTTGACTGCGCCCTGAATCGCGTTCCGAAGATCAACCTCTTTTCGAACCATGGTGAGACCGCCGAGTGATTTTTGCGTGCGAATGATATCGGCGATGTGTTTCGTCCGCTCGTTGACGCGCGAAACCGTACTCAGCAAATTCGCGTTCCGCCGGCTCAGGTCTTCCGCGAGCGCGATAACAAACGGCAACACGCGTTGGCCCTGCGGGTCATTCCGGATGTAATCCGCCCAATCTCCCCGACGCGCTTCGATTGCGTCGGCCACCGCGGAAAGACGGCGCGAAATCAGATCGTCCTTCAGCCCCTGGAAAACCGTATCCATCCCGATCGTGACGCTGTTGATCGCGTTGCCGATGTTGTGGAGAATGGTATCGACCACCTCCAGCCGCCCCTGGGCAAACGCCTGTCTCAACGCTTCTTCGTTGGCCGTCTGCTCCGTGACGTCGCGGAAGATAATCACGCCCCCTCTGATTTCGCCGTTCTCGTTGCGAAGCGGCCGCCCGCTCAATCGGATGTATACCCCCTCCGGCTTTTTTTCATTCCGGATGAACATGTCGAAATCGTCAATCGCCTCGCCGCGGAACAGGATGCGCGCGAGCGGCTGTTCTCTGACGGAAATGATCGTATTCCGATCGGGATAGAAAACCCCGTGTTTTGCCGGCCAGTCCGCGAGCGGACCCGTCACCGAGTCGATGCCGGTAATCTGTACGGCGCTGTGATTGGCGTGGAAGGAACGTTCCGTCAGATCGGCAATGGCGATGCCGTCGCTGATGCTGTTGAACGCGGTCTCCATCAGTTCCTTCTGTTCCCGCAACTCACCCGCCGTCCGATCCAGTTCCATCTCCGCCTTCTTGCGCTCGGTGATGTCGCGGAACGCGCAGACGCCGCCGGCCGGACTTTCGTCGTCCGTTGACAACGGCCTCCCGTTCACACTGATATATAACCCCTCCGGCTTTTTCTCGTTCCGGATGAACAACTCCATATCGTCCGTGTGTCGCCCCATCATGGCGCGCACCAGCGGCAACTCTTCGGTTGGCACGTGCGTCTTCCCGTCAGGGAAGAAGATGCCGTACTGATCCGTCCATTCGTCGGGCGGCGCCTCCAGCATACCCACGCCGATGATGTCTTCGGCGCTCGGATTGAAAATCGTGAATTTCCCCGCCGCGTCAGCCACGACCACCCCGTCGCTGATGCTGTTGAAGACGGTTTCCAGAAGCTGGCTCTGATCCTGCAGCTTGCGCATGGTCTGTTCCAGCTCGATTTCCGCCTTCTTGCGCTCGGTGATGTCGCGGAACGCGATCACGCCGCCTCTGATCCCCCCGATCTCGTTTCGGAGCGGACGTCCGCTTACGCGAATGTATACGCCGTCCGGCCGTTTCTCGTTGCGAATGAATACGTCCACGTCGTCTGTGGGTTCGCCCTTGAAGATGGCTCGGATGAGCGGCAGGTCCTCGGTAGGATAGGGGGTTTTTTCGTCCGGATAAAACGTGCCGTACGTTTCCGCCCATTCATCGGTGGGCGTCTCGGTCGCGCCCATGCCGACGATATCTTCGGCGCTGGCGTTCACGTAAAGGAATTCGCCTTTTTCATCGGCCACAACGATGCCGTCGCTGATGCTGTTGAAAGACGTCTCGATCATTTCGTTCTGATCCTGCAGCCTGCGCATGGTCTGTTCCAGCTCGATTTCCGCCTTCTTGCGCTCGGTGACGTCGCGGAACGCGATCACGCCGCCGCCCGGATTTGCGACGTCCGCTGACAGGGGCCTCCCGTTCACGCTGATATACACCCCGTCCGGCTTCCTTTCGTTGCGGATGAACAACTCCATCTCGTTCGTGTGTTGCCCCATGATGGCGCGCACCAGCGGCAGCTGTTCGGTTGGCACGTGCGTCTTCCCGTCAGGGAAGAAGATGCCGTACCGGTCCGTCCATTGTTCGGGCGGCGCTTCCAGCATACCGATACCCACGATTGCTTCGGCGCTCGGATTGAAAATGGTGAATCTCCCCTCCTCGTCGGCCACAACCACCCCGTCGCTGATGCTGTTGAAGACGGTTTCCAGAAGCTGGCTCTGATCGTGAAGTTGACGCACGGTCTGTTCCAGCACGATCTCCGCCTTCTTGCGCTCGGTGACGTCGCGCACCATCCCGACCGCCGCGGTTACCTCTCGATTGTCGCTGTCCGTAATGAAGCTTGCGCTGTACGTGACGTACGCTCCTTCGGGCCTTTGATCATTGCGAATGAACAATTCCACGTCATCCACGTCTTCGCCGCGAAGCGCGCGCACGAGCGGAAGCCGTTCATATGGCGCAGGCGTTTTTTCATCCGGGAGAAAGATTCCATAGGATACAGGCCAATCGGCGGGTTTCACCTTTGTGTCCCCGATGCCGAAAATCTCTTCCGCGCTTGAATTGTAGAACAACAGGCTGCCCGTTGTATCCGAGACGACAAGGCCTTCGCTCATATTGTCGAAAACGGTTTCCAGAAGCTGAGTCTGTTGCCTGAGTTCGTTTACCGTCCGTTTCAATCGGGCGTCGGACTTTTTGACGTGCGTGACGTCTCGAAAAACGACCACGCCGGCGCGAATCTCGGGATCGCCGGGCACCCGGACGGGCCGCCCGGTGGCGCTGACCCAGACGCCTTTCGGTCTTTCGTCGTTGCGAACAAACACCTCCATGTCGTCGGTGCTCTCGCCGCGGATGGCGCGCACGAGCGGAAGATCGTCGGTTGGAATGAACGTGTTATCGGTGTCGGAATAGAAAGCGCCGTACGTCTCGGACCATTCGGACGGCTCCGATTCGAGCATCCCCTTGCCGAGAATCTGCTCCATCCTCGAATTGGCAAGGAGCAGGCGGCCGGTCGTATCGGCAACCACCACCCCTTCTTCCATGCTTTCGAAGACCGCCTCCATCAGCTGGGTCTGGTCGCGCAATTCGTCGGTTGTGCTCGCCAATCTCGCGTCTGCTTCTCTTTCCTCCGTGAGGTCGCGGATAATGGCCAGTCCCGCCACGACCTTAATCCCGTCGCCGGCGTATATGGGAAGGCCGCGAGCGGAAATGTGCGTCCCTTCCGTGTTTTTCTGATTTCGAATATAGTACTCGATCTCCTCGGTAGTCTCGCCGTGGAGCGCGCGCGTAAGCGGAAGTTGCTCGACGGGGACGGGCGTTTTGACGTCGGGATAGAAGACGCCGAACTTTCTGGACCATTCGCCCGGTTCCGGATCCACGATCCACGTGCCGAAGATTCTCTCCACGGTCTTGTTGGCGAATACGATCTCGCCCGCCTGATTGGCGACAATGATGCCGTCGTTCAGACTGTCGCACATCGCTTCCAGGAGCTGGAGTTGCTTGCGCAGGTCCTCGATGATCACGACCGATTTTCCTTCCATCCGCTTTGCGTCATCGGCGGAGGGCAAATCGGAAACATCGGCCGTGAACTGATTCTCGTCGTTGCGGGAAACGGATTCCGACAGCGGGCGCTGATCCCGTGGTTCGACCGTAAGCTGCGCCAGTCTGTCTTTCGTCTCTCTGAGTTCGGTGACGTCGCGAAGTACGGCCATGCCGGCTTTCACCTTCGAGCCGCCGCCATCCATGATGGGGATCCCCCGCACGCCGACGTGAGTGCCTTGCGGATTTTTTTCGTTGCGCATGAACAGGTTCATCTCTTCCGTCTCTTCACCCTTGACCGCGCGCACGAGTGGAAGGTCGTCCGTTCGCACGAGCGTTGTCTTGTCTGAATAGAAAATGCCGTAGGTTTCGGATCGCTCATTGACGGAAATATCCGGGACGTCTTCCCCTGAGACGTTGCCTACGATCCGCTTCGCGGCGGAATTCATGTACAGGACGCGGTTTGTCGCGTCGGACAGGACAACGCCATTGTCTATGTTCTCAAAGACGGCTTCCATAATTCGGGCCTGATCGCGCCGTTCGCCGACTTCCTGCTCCAATTCGGCTTCCGCCTCTTTGTCTCGGGTGACGTCTCGAAACACGATCACGCCGCAGTTCGCCCCGCTCTCGTCGCGCGGCAGCGGTCTGCCGTTGACGCTGAGAAGCGCGCCTGCGGGAGAGGCGGAACTGCGTACGAAAATCTCCACGTTGTCGGTGGGTTCGCCGCGGATGGCGCGGGCGAGCGGGAGGTCTTCGCTGGGAAACACCGTGGCGCGATCCGGACAATAGAGGCCGTATGCTTCGGACCGCTCCTTCAGATCGACGCCGGGGATTTCGTCTCCCACGATGCGTTTCGCGCTTGAATTGAACGTCAGGTAGTTTCCGTCTTCGTCGGCGGCGATCACGCCGTCGCCGATGCCGTCCAGAATGGTCTCCAGGCGTTGCGCCTGACGTTGCAGATCGCCGATTTTCCGGTTCAAGTCGTATTCGGTCTCCCTGCGCCTTCCGTTCAGGGAGAGAGCGGTCTTGACGTTCAGGTGAAGTTGGCGCGCGTCTATGGATTTAATCACGTAGCCGGACGGTCCCGTCGCCTCTGCCCGCTGGAGCAGATCCTCGTCGGCGTCGTCCGTCAGAAAGACCACGGGCACCTCAAACTTGCCGCCGATCCGTTCGGCCGCGTCAATGGCGTCGACTTCCCCCTCGAGTTCGAGATCGATCAGCGCCAGATCGGGAGACAGGACAGCGGCTCTTTCAACCGCCTGAGCGCCGGAAGTTACGGTGGCGCAGACCTTATAGCCACGATCCGTCAGGTGTTCTTCGAGTTGTTCAGCGGCGGACCGATCCTCCTGGACAATGAGTATCTTTGCGTTTGTCATGATGTTGTCCTGCCCTTCCAACGATGATTGCCGATTTACGTATTGATGGCCGACTTCGCCGACGCGTTTCCGGTTGTCCGGTTGGATTTCCTGAAACTACCGACGTAGATCGAGGGTGAAGTCCGCGACGCGCCCGCTCGCGTTGCAGGGTTCATTCGTCAGGACTCTCTGGAATATTTGCCTGTTGGATTGTCTTGCCAGTCGAAGTATATTGGACACCGCGGAGATATGCAACGTAATTTGCGGATCAGCCAGAGAACGGGGACAACGACGAGGCAAGCTGAAAAGACAATATAACCAATGGCCTGTGATTAATTTGCGACTTTTCGGGCTGATTCGGTGATATTCTGGTGACTTTCAGGGTTTCCGACTCTTTTCCCGGCCTGAAGTACCGCATTTACCGGCGCGCACGCGGCCGGATTCGGGAGATGGCGATGGATCGGGTGAAGGAACTCGAACGAGATCAGCAGACCGAACGCGAGCGTCTTACCCGGCTGAGCGAAGCGACCATCCGACGGGCCGACGGACGGGAGTCGTCCCTCGTGGAGTTGGCTTCGGCTGAGGCGCTGAACAAGGGCGAGACGATACGAGCCGAGGAGGTTGCCTTCGAGGCGCCCGGCGCCAGATGACCGTTGCCGGCCGGTCCCGCTTACCAGAATCGAGTATCGACTGCTCGCGGAGCTTTCATTCAACGCCGGCATGATCGTAACGTACGACGAATTGCTGCAACGGGTCTGGGGAAGGAGGCACGCGGACGACACGCGAACGCTGCGAACCGCGGTGAAGAAAGTACGCCGCAAGCCGGGAGATGAGGCGAACCAGCCCGTCTACGTATTCAACGCGCCTCGCATCGGCTGTCACATGGGAATGGCCGAGTACGCGGGACCCTGGTCAGCGTTCATCGGCGTCAATGCGAAGCGTGTCTCTGTAAGGCGCCAACCGCCCGGCTCTCAGTTCGCGTACACGAACTCTTCGAAGTCGTCTTTTTCGATCGGATGCAGGTAGAGGCGCATCTTTCGGTCTCTCGTGGTTGCGAACATCACCTGGCAGGAGATCAGATCGCTCACGTTCAGCCCGCGCATCTGAAGGATGCGCCCGGGCGCGTGCACGTCGAATGAGAAGTCGACCAGTTCCTGAAGGGTCTTCATCCGCGCGAACACGTTCCGATAGTGCGCGAAGTACATGACCCGCGCCTGGGAGTTGTAATAGTAGGGCCCGTCCCAGAACTCTGGATCGGCCGCGCGCGACGGATTCTGGAGCCTGGGATGCTGCCAGTGGTTGACCTCCAGGAGCATGCCGTCCTGCGCCTCGGAAATGGCGACGTTCTCCGATTCGAGTTCCAGGCCGAGGATGTTTCCGTCCGCGTCGACCGTGACCAGATTCATGCCTTTCTGGCCCGAAATGCGATATTGTTCGACGAAATGGCGGACGTCCGCGCAGTCGCCGCAGTGCTGCGCGATCAGGTGGACGACGAAGTAGAGGTTGAGGTATTCCGGATTGGAGACGAGGTTGTATTTGCGGTGTCCGGAGTTGGCCCCCACGGCCAGCCCGGCGTCGTTCACGGCCATTCCCAGGGTGACCTGCCGCCGGGCGCCGAACCCCATCATCCCGTGCGGTTTCGCGTCGGGGAAAAACGAGACAACGGAATTCGATACGGTGCCGGGGACCGTGTCCGTGCCCCCGTCGTTGGTGGACAGCATAGCCGGACCGTCTTCCTGAAGCACGATTCCCAGGGTCGAACAGGCGTCCCCCATCGGTCCCGACCAGAGCACGTGGCCATAATACGCGTGCTCGAAGGACGCCATTCCGGCGGCCTCGCCGAACGCGGCGATCTGTTCGATCATATCGGGGAACTCCCGGCGCATGAAAGCCAGATTTTCCCGAAAGTAGGCATTCCGGAAGTCGTGCGGGCGGGCCTGCCAGAACGCCAGATAGTCCCGCGCGGCCTCCGGGTTCATGGCGCCCTGGGCCCTGCCGATTTCGGCGGGACTTCCGCGAAACGTTCGCGTTTCCATCGGTGACTCCTCCTCAGTGATTGTCGTCACGCCGTCCAGACGGGCAGTTCGACGTACGAGGCGCGTGCGGCCTCGTGATAGACGGTATTCCGGGCCGTTCGCCAGTCTCTGTCGTCCGGATCGCCGGTATTCCGGTTGATATCGTAATTCGGGAAGTTGCTGCTGCAGATATCCAGGCGGATCCGGTGGCCCGCCTGGAAGAGGTTCGCGGACGGCTGCATGTCGATTTCGACGCGATAGACGACGTCGGGTTCCATCGGACGCGGCTGTTCGAAGCTGTCTCTGTACCGCGCGCGCAGGATGCCCTCGGAAACGGGTAGCGCGTATCCGTTCGGAGAATCGAGACTTGAGGGATACACGTCGAGCAGCTTTAGAAAGAAGTCCGTATCGGGTGCGTCGGAGGATATCCAGAGAACCCCCCTGACGTTCCCGGCAATCGAGAGGTCCGCGCTCAATGGCCCGGTCTGAAAAACCAGAACGTCCGGCCGCGAGGCGATGGGCATCCCCGGGATCCCATGGCCGGGTAGCGTCTCGATCTCGATCTGATCGCGGGGCCCCATCCCCTTGAACCACCCCTCCTTCATCGGACCGTAGGGGACGATACAGCGGCCGTTGCTGGACACGGTATTGCGCGGGTCATAGGTGTAGGTCGTCGACGCGTCTTCCCCGGCGGGCGCTTCGAGCGACAGCATGCCGTTCTCGTGGATATAGTACGGTGTTGCGCGTGAGCCGTCCGGCGGCCAGCCGTCCACACTGAACCACTTCCCGCCGTGCTGCAGAAGGCCGTCCCTGTCCCGGCTGCCGTCCCCGCCGCCCATCCGGAACATCCGCACCGCGCTGCCCACGTCCGCCCTCGCGTCCCCCTTCAGCCACCGGTTGAACCACCGCAGGTAGAGCTGAAGGAAGTTCTCGTGGAAGGGGAGACCTCCTTCCGGCCCGAAGTGCACGTCGCCGCATGACGGTTCGCAGTTGCCATGCGTCCATGGACCCACCAGCAGGTGCTGGTTCCGGCGTCCGATACTCAGCATCTTCCGGAAGCCGTCGATAATCGTCCTCGGGTACCAATCGAACCAGCCCACCATCCAGAGCATGGGCATGTCCGGGAACGCATCGAAATACTCGTCCATGGCAAGCCCGGGCTGCCGCCAGAACTCAGTATAGTCGTTGTTCTCGAAATACAGCCGGAAGACCGCGTCTTCGTATTGCGGGACCACCGCCAGCGGGGTCTGACCGCGCCGCCAGGGGATACGTGACGCCCACTCCAGGAATTGCGGCCCGTCCCCCGACATGGGCCTTATCGCCTCCGCGATCGCCGGGTTCGCCCGCGCCTCCTGGCTGGTGGTCGACATCCGGACCGCCCAGTTCAGAAGCCCCAGGTGCAGGGCGCCGCCCTCGCGCATGCTGTAATGATACGCGTTGATGGGGCCTTCAAAGGGGATCATCGTGGCCAGGGACGGGGGATTCTGCGTGGCCGCGTGGAACTGCACCCAGGCATCGTAGGAACACCCGTACATGCCCACCTTCCCGTCGCACGACGGATGATCGGCGATCCACTCGATGGTGTCGTACCCGTCCTCGGGGTCATCCACGAACGGAAAGAACGCGCCCTCGGAACCGTAGCGCCCACGGCAGTCCTGGACCGCGGCCATATAGCCGCGGCGCGCGAAGAAACTCGCCGCGTCGGCGCCGCCGGTCTTGTTGTACGGCGTCCTGCTGAGTACGGCCGGGAAGGTCTCGCCGCGCTGACGCGCGACCGTTCCGGGGAAGTACAGATCGGTCGCCAGGCGCACGCCGTCCCGCATGGGGACCATCACGTCTCTGGCCACAATCACGTCGCGCGTCTGTTCGTCATTCACGTGAGTTCTCCAATCGGCGTGGATCGCGTTGTCCCTCAATCGAATCTGTATCCGTACAGCCGGGCTGCGCCGTATAGATGGAATCTCAGTTTGAACCGGTCCCGACCCGCGTCTGCAAGACGGTTGTCTCCCCACGTCACGGGGCGTCGGAGTCCGTCGACGTCGATATCGTCGCAGTCCTCGCATCCATATCCGGGAATCGGTTCATCGGAATCCGCGTCGAGGACCTCGACCTCGACCCAGTTGCGGTTCATTCGAACGTCTCCGACGTTTACGGTAAGCGCGGTCGAACGGTCTGTCAGTTCCAGCGGCGCGGTTGTCGCGTGTCCGGGCGTCTCCCGGTCCGGGGTCTCCAGGCAGGTGAAGCCATCCTCGCGGAGCGTGGCCAGGCCCATCCGCGCCATCCGCGCGCTCCCGCTCCCCATCTCATGGATGAATTCGGGGATCTCGTTTTCCGGCGGCCAGCTCGTGAATTCTTCGCCCGCTCCGCCATAGAACAGATAGATGGTCCCGTCCTTGACGGCCGGCTTATCCGTAATGATGAGCAACCCCCCGTCCCATTCGCCGTGGGCGCCGCGGGCGATGACTTTCTGGCGGGGGTTGACGCGGTGGAAATTGAGCCCGTCGCCGCTGACCGCCAGGCGTACGTCCGCCGAGTACATCCCGTAGAAGCCATAGCGGCTCGGCACGTACCAGCCGTACTCGTAGCAGATGATCCACGCGCCGCCGTACGGCGACATCATGACGTGATGGTCTTCGTACTCGAGCCCGTCGGCCGGGGAGAGCAGGGGGTTTTCCTCCGCCCTCCGGAAGTGCTCGATATCCGGGCCGTACGCCAGTATCTTGGCGCGCCCGAGGCCGCGGTACCGCGCGGCGTTTCGCTTGATGTCCGGCTTCTCGAACGGAACCATCTCCTGGAAGACGGTCTTGTACCGGCGCGAGGGATCGGGGTCCTGGTCGTCGCGGACGAGCACGCCGATATCGGGCGGGCCGCGAAACCACTCCGGCAGGTCGATGTTCGGGCCCTCGGTCCAGTGGATCCCGTCGGGCGAGTAGTTGGCCCGGGCGCCCTTGCCGGCATAGACCTTCTGTCCGCCGAAGCTGCGCTTGATGCCTTTGAATCGCTTGTTCGGGTCCGGCTCGGTCTCGTCCTTGATGATCGGCCCGCGCCCGTCCAGGACGATGTTGTTCTTCCTGCTCCCGTTGTACTCGTACAGGCCCAGTTCGGGTTTGTGCCAGTTGACCCCGTCCTCGCTGACGGCGTACCCCATCGCCCACCACCGCGAGGGCGCGATGTCCGATCCGGCGTACCAGGCCTTGAAGAGCCTGTCTTCATCGTCGTAGATGACCGTGGGCGACGACCACGGCGCGCAGTGCGTGGAATCCCACTCGTGCGAGTCGCCCACCGGAAGCACGGGATTGAGGGGATGCTTTTCCGCCTCGCACACCGCCTGCGCCACGTGATGAACGGACTCGATCCCGTCCATCAACAGAAAACTGTCCGCGCTGCCGGCATTCGTGTTCAACCGGCCCAGGTTCCCGGCCTCATCGGAGTTCCCTGCCATTGTTGTGCGCCCTCTCTAGTGAGACAACGGGTTGATGGTATGCCATGAATTACAAAAAAAGCAATCGACAGATTGGTTTCTCCACGGAAAAATCAGGAGTTAAGTTCCGCTTGACAGACGAGTGTTAGTGCCCTATACATACCGCTCTAATAGTCCAGGCCACAGTTTGACAACCTCCGTGATTTCCTGTATTCTTTGAGTTGGAGAATCTTGATGTCGCCCAAGATTAGACTGAATAACGAGGAAGTCGAGTGCAAGAAAGTCAATATTATCGAATCCGTTGAGAGGTTTAGCCAGATTCGTCTAGATGACGGGACTATATTGAACATAAAGGCATCTCCGCAAGAAGTCTTTCGTGTGGACAATCGGTATGACCGTACCGGTAATCCCATCTACGTGGTAAATAGCAATAACGTAATTACCGTGCATAGCAGCCCGTTATCTCAGGAGCGTTGAGATGGTAAGCGCGCGCATTAGGGCAGGCAACTACCCCCCCGAAGATGTCCCGATCCTCAAGTATCAACAAACTGAGGTGGCTTGGAACGACAATATCAGTCATATTTTTTTTGTACACAACGAGTTTTACGAATTTGAGTCGAGCTTAGATGTCTGTGATACCTCTGATCCCGAAATCGGGCGTCTCCCTGACGACACTCTGTTTTTGCTGCATATGCAAAGATGGGATGAAGAAGCGGGCGTTACATCCTCTCCAATTGAAATGGCCGAGTGCGACTCCTATCGGAAGATTGTCAAAATGGGACGCAGAGCGCTTCCTCTTATTATGGAACAGCTAGCGGCTAATTTGAATGATCCGGATCATTGGTTTATGGCGCTATCCGAAATTACTGGCGAAGACCCTGTTCCCGAGAAAGACTATGGTAAAACGCTAAACATGGCTGGGGCGTGGCTAGAGTGGTGGAGGAAGAATAGTGGCGAATATGTGGGCTGAATACGGCTTGCCATATCTTGATTCCGCAAATTATGCTATAACAAGCGACCGAAGTCGAAAATACAATTGCATTGCTTGGACTGCAGGAAGGGACGATCAATGGTGGTGGCCCATCTCGCCTGATCAGCCATTCGGTTCGTATTATTGGCCCTCTAAAGTTCCGCGGGAAGTGTCCATAGAAGCGTTCTCAAGGGCATTTGAAGGATTGGGATACAAAGAATGCAGGAATAGCGAGATCGAAGAAGGATTCGAGAAAATCGCGCTCTTCGCCAGGGATGGCCTTAGTCGACATCCTGTTCCCACACATGCAGCGCGACAATTGCCCAACGGTCATTGGACAAGCAAATTGGGACGACGTGAAGATATTGTTCATCGAAATGTCGGCGATGTAAGTGGTCCGGCCTACGGCATTCCCGTCAAATTCATGAAACGAAAAATACCGGATCGTTGAAAAACAGTTTCAATGACCCAAAGCCCTGGCGAATAGCCGGGGTTTTTGGATTTTTGGGACGATTTACTTGTGCACCCGAAAAGGGAAGGGATCGTATTCACCCAAGTCACTCGGAGTATGCCATTTCCGTGAATTGGCCCTTCTCCAGCGGGTACCGGTGAACCCGTATCTTCCGATCGCGCGAGGACATGAAGATCCCGTGGGTCGTGTGCCAGTTTCCGATATTGGTTTCCGGACGCTGCAGAATCCTCCCCGGCGCGTGTACGTCGAACGAGAAATCGGTCAGTTCATCCACGGTGCGCAAGCTTTCGAACGCTTCCCGATGACAGGCCATGTACTGGATGCGGTTCTGGGAGTTGTAGTACGAGGCGCTCGCCCACCAGTCCGGATCGGCCTCTCGGGACGGACGCTGAAGGTCCGGGTCCTGCCAGTGGTTGGTCTCGATCACCATCCCGTTTTCAGGTTCCCGAAGGGCAATGTTCTCCGACTCCAGTTCGAACCCGACCATATCGCCCGACGCGTCAACTGCCACGCCCGTGAGACCCTTGATGCCCGAGATCCTGTACTGCCGGAGGAAGTGCCGCACGTCGTCGCAGTCGGAACAATACTGGGCGAGCAGGTGAGCGGTGAAATAGAGATTGACGTGTTCCGGATTGACGCCCGGGTTGAACTTGCGATGGCCCGACGCGCTGCCGATCAGCAGCCCGGTGTCGTTGATCGCCGTGCCCACAGTCGTGCCGAACCGCTCCCCGATGCCGACCAGTCCGCGCGGCCTGCTGTCCGGTAGACGAATCAGGATTTTGTCCTTCACGAAATCCTCAACCCTGCCGGCCGAACTCGTATCGTAGGTCCTCAACATCGCCGGACCGTCGTCCTTCAGCATGATGCCAAGCGCCGAACATCCGTCCAGTTCGGCGGCGGTAAAGTAGACGTGCAGCAGATACGTATGATCGAAGCTCTCAATTCCCGCCGCGTCGCCGTATGCCTCCATCTGCTCGAGCAGTTCCGGGAACTCCCGCCGCATGAAGGCCATGTTCTCCCGGAAGTAGCTATCCTCGAAGTCCTGGGGCTGTTCCAACCGCTTCTCCAACTCACGCCTGGCGTATTCGGGATCGAGCGCGCCCTGCGCACGTCCCGCTTCGGCGGGACCTCCGCGAAAGGTGTATTTTTCCATCTTTGCGCCCTTTTTACAATCGCTCCGAGACAATATCAACAGGATACATCCTTGACATGAACTGTGGGTGTAGTTACATTGTAGCTACAAAATGGAGGATGTGCCAATGAGCAACGATGCTGTTGTACGGGCCCGTATCGACAGCGACGTCAAAGCCCGCGCCACCGAGGCGCTCGAAGCCATGGGTCTCTCCGTCTCCGATGCGATCCGCATGCTGTTGCTGCAGATAGCGGAAGAGAAGCGCCTCCCGTTCACCGTGAAGGTCCCGAATGCCGCCACCGTCGAAGCCATGGCTGAACTGGAAGCGGGAAAGGGCAAGCGATTCCGGAACGCCCGGGAGCTACTCAGAGATCTCAGACTTTTGGAGGACTGACGGCTCCTCAACTGCGCCAAACTATTGGCAGATAGAACGTCGACCAGTCCAAATAAACCGAAGGGGCGATCACAAGGATTGCCCCTTTTCCATTGAGAGTCCTGGCAGATGCTTATCAGACTCAATCGACTGACGTTCATTTGATAGATAATATGACCTTGTCTATTCATTCTTTTAGGCCGTTTCTCAACCGGGTTTCTCCGGTTTTCTGTTATCCAATTTCCCGGATCCATTCTATGTGTTGTCAGATGCCGCCGGTGGCGAAGGCGGAATTATTCGCTCCAACTGGGCGATTAACTCAGGAATCTGGTTGACAGTCAATGTCCACATACGCGATTGAATGATCTCGCCATATTCGTGCGCCAGAACGTTGCGCAGCCCCACGATCCTGTGCCACGGAATTTCAGGGTGAGCCTCCTTGTATGAATCGGATAGGCGTCTGGCCGCCTCACCCAGAATCTCCACTTGCCGTTCTACTGCTGCCTGGACCATTCGATTATGTAGAAATTGATCGGACGTCAAACCTTCGACAAACTCGATGGCAGAACGGGCTGCTTCCAACATATCCCACAGATAAGCAGAGTCCCGGCTTTCAGGCTGCATAGATCACCTCTTTGGTGCTAAGAATGCCATACCTGCGGAAAGGATTTCGAAGCCCCTGTTCTTCTACGAGGTCAACAGCCCGTCCGAGGATTTCCGTTAATTCCTCCTGCATTTGTACCAGGTCCCACAAGCTGTGTTGTGCGCCCGGGGTGAATGTAACCAACAGGTCGACATCGCTGTCGTGTCCAAAGTCCTCACGAAGCACAGAACCAAATGCAGCCAATTCGCTGATATTCCAGCGACCGCAGAAATCCTTAATCCGGGCCTGAGGCAAATGAATCCTGAGCCGAGACATGTCTTATCCTATTGTAAGCTACGATCAACCCAAGAACGTCTACAATATACCCATATGCGTTTGTTCCCGCTATCCATTAGATGGAAAGAGGTGGCTCGTCCACTTCAGATCATTGACGTTACCGAAAAAGGGACGCTTGCTTCGAGTTACAGGTACGCGTAATAGATGACCTCTCTGCGCTCGATGTTGAACCCGGCTTTCTCGTAGGCCCTGCGGGCGCCGGCCTGCGCGTCGTTCAGCCCGGTCCGAACCTGCGCGTATTTGAGTCCTGCTTCACGGAACCGATCCATGACGAAATCGTACATCCGCGTGCCGATTCCCTGCCCCTGCAACCCGGCCGCCACGGCGTTCAGACCGACGATTCCGATCCCTCTCTTCGGTTCCAGCAGATAGGTGATGAACGCCACGACCTCGCCGCTGTCGCGCGCCTCCACGACAAACGCCCAGTCCGGGTGTTCCGCAAGGTGGCGTCCCACGCTGGCCCTGATATTTTCCGGCCAGTTCGCATACAGGACGGCGAACAGTTCCTCGCCCCAGTTCTCTTCGTGCAGGCCGAAGATCGGCGCCCACGCCTGGCGGATGATTTCCCCGATCCGGTCCAGGTCGTCCGCGGTGGCGGCGCGAATCCGGTATCTGTCGTCCATTTCTTCTCGCATCAGTAACGTGGCGGCCTAAAGCGAGTCCGGGAAACGCACACCCAACCGTTCGGCCCACCCCTCCAGTTCCTCTCGCACGTCCGGTTCCAGCGGGATGCCGTGAATTTCGCATTCCCGCCGGGTCCGCTCCATCCTCTCGCCGGGCAGCCGGATCTCATCTGACGCGCCGTCCGGGGGGCTGCCCTTCAGGTCGGCGATGAAGTCCGCCATCCGGGCTTCGAATGCCTCAATTGGCATGAACGCCCCGACGTCGATCGCGATGCAGCAGTGGCTCACCGCGTGGGTCTTGTCCGTTCTGTCCGCCTGGTCCCGGGGGGTGATATCGCTCAGGAAAGCCGCGCCGCCCAGCACGCCCGTCAGCGCCTCCACCAGAATGGCCAGCCCCGCGCCTTTGTGGACGCCGATGGGCAACGTCGTACCGCCGACGACGACGGCTTGAGGATCGTCGGTTGGCCGGCCGTCCCGGTCGAAGCCCTGAATATCCGGCGGAAGCCGTCTGCCTTCCCGGATCCACTGCCTCATCCTGCCCCCGGAGGCGGTCATGCACGCGTCGAACAGAATCGGAAAGCCGCCCGCGGTCGGTATGCCGAATCCCATCGGCGTGTTGCCGATGACGGAGCCGCGGGCGCCGGGATATCCCATGGATCCCCTGGTGTTCGAGAACGCGATGCCGATCATGCCTGCGTTGGCCGCTTCCAGGCAATACGGTACGGCGGCGAGAAAGTGGTTGTTGCGAACGATCAGGGCGATGCCGATGCCGCCCTCCCGGGCTTTGTCGATCGCCAGCCGCATCCCCTTCATGCAGCCGACGATGCCCACGCCGTGGTCGCCTTCGATGACCGCGGTCATCCCACGATCGCTCAGGACGGGCTGATGGGGATTCGCCCGAATCGTCCCGTCCGCCAGCCCCCGCAGATTGAAATGGGTGAGCCGAAGTCCGTGCGTCGTGTTGCCGCGGATTTCCTGGCCGAGTGTCGCCCGGGCGATGGTTTCCGCATCGTCTCCAGGTACATCGGCAGCCAGAAACAGGTCGCGCACGAATGTTTCCAGCACGTCCGCGGCCACACGCGCTTCAGCCTGACCTACGTCTTCCATAACCTCGATCTCCCGTATCCGTTTGGTGTCGGCCGGCAACCCCTATTCGGGACGGGACGCTATCGCCACGTCATTTCCACGACCAGGAAATCGGTGTCATTCGACATCCTGACGGGCAGGATGACCTCGCTGCCGCGAACCTCCGACGCGGGAAGCCTGTCGTCCCCGCTGTAGACGTCGACAAGCGACGTGACTTCGGCTCCTTCCGGCGCGCGCATCACGAGATTCGTCCGGTAGGCCAGGCCCACGTAGTTGAAGATCAGACAGACCAGGCAGCCGTCGCCGATCATCGGAAACAGCTCCATGGTCGGCACGTCGCGGCGGTCCCACGGCCGCAGGTCACGGTAGGCGTTCGCCGGCGGGTAGGGCCAGAGGCGGGCAACCGGTTCGTCTTGCGCCAGCCATTTCAGGATGTTCCGCAGCAGAGGGATACCGTCCGTTGGCGTCCGGACGCCGTTGTGGTCACCCGGCGTCACGTAGCTGAACTCCGGGACTCCCGCCAGCCAGACCTGTCGGCCGCCGTTTTCCTCGTTCACGACCAGCGCCGGCCTTCCGTCGATCTCGCCCACCGTCTCCCCCTCGATGCCCGGCGCCGAAAACGCGGCCTGCAGCATCACGGGACGCGAAACGCCCGCCAGGAAAGGATGGTCGCGTTTCAGGGGCCGCATTTCCGCGCTGTCGATGGTTTTCCCCTCCGGCGGTGGGCAGGGCCCTGCTCCCGGCCAATCCCGGTTCGGGGTCCTTCCCACCCGGAGCAGGCCGTTTCCCGATGCGGCATGCCCCTCAAGTACAGCCCTCTGTTCGCCGGTCAGGCAATGGGTATCGGGCAGGATCGCCGGCCCATCCAGCATCTCCCCGGCGTCAACAAGCCGCCCGTCGAAATGCCAGCGCCACGGCAGCCCCACGTGGTTCATCACGTCGGGCCAGACCGCCAGCGCCTTCCGGCCCCAGCCGGTTTCCGGATTCCCGTAGATTTCCGTCTGTGTGGGGTTGACAACGGTGGCGTACGCATAGGGTCTTGTCTTTTCGAAATAGGGGATGAGTTTCCCGGCTTCGTGGAATCCGTCCAGAAATCCGGGGATGACGCGGGCCAGATCATTGGAATACGGCGTAACGTTCTCCGCGCCCAGCGCGTAGGGAACCGCGCCCGCCATGAATCCGTCGCGGCGGGTCAGCTCCGGGCCGCCCAGGGGCGGTCTGAACGCCTGCGGGTAGATATTCAGCGAACGCCGCGCCGTTGCGCCGCCGAGCGTCCGGGTCGCCTCGGCCAGGATCCGGCGCGCGGGCCGGTAGGTGAAATGCGACGTATGGTTGTAGTGATAGGGATCGGTACAGAGCACGTCCTGAGCCAGCGCGTCCTGCGAGAGATCGATCCCCGCGCGCCAGGTATTTTCGTTGAAGGACACGACCACCGGCGAATACTGAATGCCGACCAGCACGTCCGGGCGCTCTCTCTTGATTTGCTCGCGGAACCAGGCATGAACCCCGGTCCACCGTGCCATCCTGCGCTGTACCCACGCCCACCACGCCTCCGACTCCCAGTCGAAGTCGACGGGCGGCGGTGTTCCGGTTTCCTTTTCGTATTCGGCTACGCAGTGGTCGCAATAGCAGCCGACGTCGCCGTTGGCGAATCCGATCGCGGCTTCGTCGTTCAGATGGATCTCGCGGAGAGCCGGCAGTCCGATGACGCTCCTCAGGAGATCGAGGTATTCCGCCTTGTTCTGCGGCTGGAACGGGCACAGCCATTTGGTGCGCACGAGGTTATCGCTGTCCATCGCGGTCCCCGAACCGCCGACGCATACCATGGCCCGTTCCGGATGGTCCCGCAGAAAGGTCTCCCGGTACTTCATGTAGCCGGTGAAAACGGTCATCCCCAGGCCGAATTCATCGGCCCACGCGCCAAATTGACACACCTGTTCCGAGTCGAATCCCTGGCCCGTGAATTTCCGTTCCCCCGTTTTCAGGGAGACGCCGATATCCGTAAACCCCTCCGCCCGGACTCGCGCCACGTGGTCGCGGGAATAGCTCACTCTCTGAATATTCAGAAGCGCCGTACGTCGTATCGTCCGTTTCATTCAACCTCTCCGCATCCTGGGTTGGATACGATCAGTGGGCTCAATTCCGGCGACCACTCCGCTTCCCAACTTCTTGCATCGGCATTGGAAGGTCAGTCTCGTCAGCTATCGGGAATGCACAACTTCTATTTGGATAATCCTCTGTGGCGCCGCACGTTAAGAGCCTTCCATTCGAGAAGCGGCTGGGAATTGACGCGTTCCTGCAGGGATGTATCGGTTGTCAATACCGACCCGTTGATTTCACCTCTATCCAGCAGAAGGTCAAGGAATGTGCGCTCAGCGTCAGAAAAAGGCAACAGAGATGACAATCCTTGCCGGCATTCCTTGACGAGCATCTCTCCAAAGGCCGTCGCCTCGCGGTGCCCCTGTATCGCACCCGTATGGAGCGAAGGCACAAGCTGGCTGGCCAGCTCTGCAACGTCCAAATCCACGTCCGTGACCGAAATCGTGCGCCAGTCTCTCCGGTCCATCGCACCATAGACGACGAAGGCGATTCTGAGTCGATCGAGGTCGAGATCGTCCATGGAGAAGATCAAGCGGCCGTCGAATAGATCCCTCGCCCTGCGGCGCGCCAACAACGCCGAGAGCTTCCCTGCCGCGAGTTCGTGAATATCCATCACGGGGATATCCGTGACCTGCCAGCTACCCAGCGTGTGGGAGTCCATCGTGGTAACGGACCACAAAGGCACGCGGTACATGAAATTGACATCCACGTCGAGTCTGCCGTGCTGCCCTGCTGCGCTTTCATAGCGGAGCGACCATTTCCCGCCAGCGTGTTCTTCAGGCATCCGCCTGACTGAAAATCCCTCTCGATGGAACACGTCCTGTACCGCTTTCGTGATCCCTGGACGCTCTGCCAGCATGGCGTCCAGACGCTTTGCACCCACGTAATTCAGATCGATGTCGACAGAAAGCCTGGGGGCGTCGAAGACGAACAGGTTCAAAGCCGTCCCGCCCTTGAGGACCAGTTTTCGCTCGAGAAAGGGGTGACTGTGCAAGGCGTCAAGCAGATCCAGAAGTCGGACCGCCTTTTCGAGCATGTCGGCTCTGAATCCCGTCGCCTCGGCTTCGGCGGACAGCTTCTCGGGCGAGATTCTCAAACGACCTCCGCCCAGGACCGTTCGAATACGTCTCTTGGAACCACCAGGTTCCATTTGGCAATGAGGCATCCGGGTTTGCGTCTGGCGCGGTCCAGGTAATGGGGCTGACGGGGGCGCCTATCCCGAAGTGGCCTGAGATGGCGCTCCTCAATCATCAAGGCGTCGCGATGCTGGTCCAGGAAGAAGCCCACCTTCGCGTTTGTCGTCGCATTGCCCAGCAGGAGCGCATAAGCCACGATTTGGTCGACGTCGAAGAATTCCACCGATTCCAGCGAGCGCCAGATCTCCTCCCAGCCCCCCGCAAGGTCCGGGCGATGGAGGACATCCACCAGCGTCCGCTCCAGACTCGTGACGCGCATTGCAACCCCTGAGCGCTCCGAGTTCAGCACGTCAAAGTGCTCGGCCCCGAGGCGGAGAAGTGCATCGGGAAACTTGACGCCCCGGTAGACTTGAGACTGAAATGAAAGCGATCCGACCGGACGGGCCGCGGAATAGATCACGTGGTACCAGACCGAATACGCCCGACCATGAAACTCAAGCGCCGTGTGATGTGACAGGACCGCATCCCTTGTCAGCTTGGCAGCAATCAGGTAGGGGTCGATCGGATAGGAATCGGGGTCAGCGCCTGACGGAATGACCGCGTAAAGCCCGCGTCGCACTCGAATGACCCGACCGGTCTTCCGGTAATAGGCCAGAAGCGCTTCCTGCCCTCTTGCCCCGACCTCGCCTCGGTAGGCGAGATGTGCGGCCAGCGCCTCTCCGGTGAAGATCGGATGCATGCGAAAGAACGCCTCATGTTTCACGACGGGCATACTTGACCTTCTATCGCGTTTCCCGGGTTTTTTTTATGGACCTATCGATCTATCTTCCGAATGGCCAATCCTCGTAATATGACAATATATCACAAATCCCATAATTATATTATGGCTTTCATGTTCTAATGTCAAAATAGGATTCCCATATTCACCAGCGCCGTTCCGTGAAGTTCCCGTCTCTTCCATCTTCCCCCTGACGCCGGCGGGATTCGGATTACCTTCAGGTTTCTCCCGGGTTGAGAACGTCACTTCAGGTCGCGGTGTCCATTCGAAGGGTACGGGGTGTTTCAGCGAACAGATCCAGGGTCACCGCCCGCTGGCGCCGTCCCTCCAGCACCACCTCACGGACGTCCAGGGCGTTCCCCGTTTCGGCAACGCGGATCCCGGTCACGGGATCGGGCAGCAGCAGGGTGAGTCCATGCAGGTCTGCCGGGGAGACCACGGTCAGAAAGACGGCTTCGCCCTCCTCCCGCCGCGCCACGAGCCGCACCTCCGCCCGGGCCCTGGAGAACCGGGACCAACGCTCCTGGTTCTCGAACCGGCACCCCGCCGCCCGGGCGCCGTCCAGGCCCATCTCGAGCGACCGGCGGGACGCCCGGGGATGGTCCTGGGACATCGCCACGTAGCTGGGGTGGAAGTTGGCGATCTGACAGCCGTGCCAGCCCCGCGCCGCGTCTTCGGCGAACCGGGTGAGCTCCTCGCCGTACTCTTCCGTCGAAAGGCCCACCCTTCCGGTGGATTTCGGATCTCCGGGGTCCTCTTCGCCCAGTGTCTGACTCTCGTCCCATTGCGCCGGCATATGCCACAAGTCCAGGACCCCCACGCCATGCTGAAAGTATCGGAGGGGCAGGGCGGTCGAGATCATGTACGGCCCGTAGCGCTCATCATGGCGCATGCGAGGATCGTGGGATATGAAGTGGGTGGGCGTGTGCCAGCCGAGGTCGACCACCATCTCCGCCATGGGCTGCCCCGACCACTGGCAGCCGTGGATGCAGATCGTGTCCATCTCCAGACCGGTGTCGCGGAAGAAGTTGTCGCGGTGCGTCTCGAGGTTGGCGCGGATATCGGGCAGCGCGTTTTCGTTCAGGTCCTCAGCCGTGCGGGACCGGCGGACCTTTTGTCCCGAGACCTCGGCGACGGGCCGCGTGACGTCGTCCAGGTTGGCTTCGATGGTGATGCCGTGCCCCCGCTCGTGCCAATCCTTCATCAGGTCGCCGCCGAAACGGCTCACGGGGGGTCTGTTGAAGGTCAGATAGGCGTCGTATTCCTCGACGACCCGGACCACCACGTCCGCGCCGACCTCGCCGCAGCCATCGCCCTTCACGAACCAGAGCGCGGGGGCGGCGTCTGGAAAGTGCCAGAGCCGGGGAAGACCGCTACCGGAGAGGGAGGACAGAACGAGCGTTCTCAGAATATCCTGATGCAGGTCGCATACCGGCACGTCCCGGGGCAGCTTGTCGGAAAGGTCGAAGAAACCGTAGATATGCCGCGGCCCGGTAAGCGGCCCCATATCCTTCGCCGGACGCTCGCGCACGTCTCCCGTGCCGTGTCGCAGCGTGGCCACGGTCCGGCAGAGGTCGTAGCCGTAGATCCAGGCCGTTCCCTTTCCCAGACGGGCGGATACGATTCCCGAACCGCATCGCTCGCCGTCAGCCGACCGCAACGCCGCCGCTTCCCGGCCGCCGCGAAGGGGGCGGGCGGTGTCGTCGGGGCACAGCAGCGGCACGTCGCCGTGTTCCCAGCCATTCAGCGCGGTTACGGACAAATGAGCGTCGGGGATGGCATCCGAGACGGAGACGCCGAACGCGGCCGCGACGGCGGGGTCGGGAGCGAGCGCGATCAGCGTCACACCCGAGGAGACAGCCCCGGCCAGGCGTTCGGCGGTGGTTCTGCCGATGCCCGCGCCTGCGAGAATCACCAGGCTCACGCCGGGAGGCACACCGTCGAATTCCGAGGCGGGGCGCTCTTCCAGCCAGGGAAAGCCCTCGCACCGGAGCGCCTCGGCGCACAGGTCTTCCGACGGGTCGCTTCTCGCGCGCAGAATCAGGATGGGTTGTTCCATGCAGGCACCTTTCTTGCTTAGCGATAGGGTATCAGGCAACCTTTGTCAACTCGTAGTCCGATCAGCGTGTCACCGTATGCAGATCGAGAGTGTGTTCCGGCTCGCCCGTCGTTACAGGCACAAAACAATTCCACTTGACTATTAGTATCATTTTTGATATCATACATCATGGTGAGCACGACGGAAATCCTCAAAGCGCTTCGTAACAATCAGAAAGGGGTCCGTTTTACGGATCTTGTAAAGCTCTGCGACGACTGTTTCGGGGAACCACGCCAGAAAGGGACAAGCCATCGGGTCTACCGGATGCCATGGCCGGGCGATCCAAGGATAAACATCCAAAATCACAAAGGCATGGCGAAGCCGTATCAGGTGCGCCAGGTCATCAGGGCAATCAACAAACTCGAGGACTTAAAATGAACGATCATTTCACCTACCGGATCACGTGGTCCGCGGAAGACAGCGAACACGTGGGTCTCTGCGCGGAATTTCCGTCGTTGAGCTGGCTCGCGCCGTCACCCGACGAGGCCTTGTCCGGCATCCTGCGGCTGGTTCGGGAATCCATGGACGACATGCGCGCCAACGGTGAACCAACCCCGGCGCCATTGGCGGACCGCGCGTATAGCGGTAAGTTCCTGGTTCGTCTGCCGCCGGAATCGCACCGCGCCCTGGTTATCGAAGCGGCCGAACAGGGCGTGAGCCTGAACCGGCTGGTGAGCGCGCGGCTGGCAGGCCCAACCGATTGGTAGCGGCTGAGGAGACGATGCCGCGCCAGGCTCCTCAAATCCTGTCGATTCCCCAGAGGCGCCCCAGCAGGAAGTTGTTGATATTCCCTCGCTTCCCCCCGATGCCGCCCAGATGGTAGGCGCCGTCCACGGGATTCGCGGGCGCCTCCACCGCGCATCGGGCGCGGCGGTCCGCCGCCAGGATCACGGATCTATCCATTGCCTGCATCAACCTCCCAGGTGTACGCGGCTGATCCGTTGTCATTTTCCACGCGGCAGGTTATCGAATGCCTGCCCGCCCTGTCCGCCTCGAACCGCAGCGATCCGCCGTTTCCGGGTATTGCCTTGCCATCGGACGTCCACGAAAAGCGGAGGCCCGGATCCTCCCTTGCGTCGACAGGCAGTTCGGCGCAGCCGACGTGGCGGTACACCCCGTCGGCGTCCCGCTGGCGGGAACCGTCCGGCGCGATCCAGCCGTCGTCCAGGTCGCGCGCGGAATAGTACATCAGGTATCTGCCCGGCAATTTCAATACGTGAGGGGTGGACGTGTACCGGCCGTCGAACGCTTCCCTGCGCGGGTTCGGGGGAAACGTCGGCACGTCGTTCTGGTAGTACCAGGTGCGGCCGTCGCGGGTGCGCCCGAAGGAAATATCGAAAACGCCGCCCGCCCGGTGACCGCCGAACCACGTCGCCAGTTCGTCCCGGTCACGCATCACGAAGGGATACACGCAGGAGCGATAGATCCCGCCGTACCGGACCGCGTCCCCTTCGTGTTCCCAGCGCAGACCGTCCCCGGAACGGGCGGAAATGACGTTCAGCGTCATCTGCAGATCCGGATCCGTTCGGGACGGCGCGTTCACCCACATCCTGTACGTCCCGTCATCCAGTTTCAGGACACACGGTCGCCGCCCGGTACGCAGCACGGGCTCCGGGTGGAACGTCCATGAAATCCCGTCGGGACTCTCGCCGTACCCCACCCTCTGATTCAACCACGGGCGTCCCTCCGCGTCGACTTCATCGACGGCGGTAAACCACATCCTGTAAATCTTCTGCTCCGGGTCGTAGAGCACGTACGGCGCCTGGAAACGCCGGCCCCACGGAATCGCATCGTCGGTGGCGATCGGATTGTCCGGATGCGGTTCCCAGCGCAGCCCGTCCGTCGACGTGGCGTATCCCAGGTGGATGTACGAAGGGTTGCGCGCGTGGTCGGAACTGCCCACGTACCACATCTTGTAGATGCCGTCCGCCCTGAGCACGCAGGGCATGTAGAGGAGCACGCGGCACCAGTCCTGTTTCGTCGTCGAGGCCGACAGGATCGGCTCGGAACGGCGCCGCCAGTCCTGCCGGGAAGGAAGCGACTGACAGGGCTCTACCTCGAGACGAAGGGCAATGGTCTCACCGGCCTTAACCGAAATCGTCCGTCCCGTCGGGTCGACACCGCAGATGCGTGGGGCATACCACGCAGGTACGGGAATACACTCTGACACCGGTTTCACCTCCGCGTGCTATTCCCCTCGAGGCCGATATCTGGGCGTGAACGCTCGTCCGTAGAACAGCGGCATGATCTCATGCGGTACGTGGTCGGTCTGCCCCAGGGACTCCATGCCGCCGAACTCGTAGTCTGAATGGACAATCCTCGAGAGCATGATGAGCCGTTCCTTATCCGTCTCGATGTTGATGGTCCGGTGCATCAGCGGGCCGTCGGCGAACAGCAGCGCGGCGCCCCGCTTCGCCGTGGTCTGGTGGAAGAACTCGGAGTCCGGATGGTCCGTGATGTACTGCTTCAAGTCGTCGTATGAGAGGTCGAGTCGGTGACTTCCCGCAAAGATCCCGGTACCGCCGTCACCCGGGCCAACATCCGTAAGGTAGAGAATCAGGCCGAGGATCTGCGTATGGAACCATCCGTTTTTTCGGACCGCCCGGTCCTTGTGCCGGGTCACCCCGCCGTGCCATCCCAGAACGGGGGTTTCGGAACGCCGGTTGAAGCGGACGGCGACCTGGTGGAAGCGAAACGTCCCGCCCAGCAGTTCCGTGGCGACCCCGAGGACGCGCGGCCTGGTCAGCACCGACAGGTAGATGGGGTCCAGCCCCAGCACGTTCTCGATCTCCAGACGCTCCAGGTGGAGGTCGCCCGAAGCCGTCCTTCTCCGGTTCGCCCGCCAGATCGCCCCGTCCCTGAAGTCCTCGTATTTCCTCGGCGGTGGAGGCGGCGTGATCTCGACGTCGCCGGCCGCGTCCAGGATTTCCGCCTTCAATCTGTTGGCTGACGCCTCGATGGACTGCAATTCCTGTTCCGTAAACAGATCCTCGACGATGGTGTACCCGAAGAGTTCGAACCGCATCCGCTGTTCCAGCGTCAGGGCCGGGAACGGAAAGTCGAATTCGGTCTGCGGCACGTCCGAGAATCCGAAACCGGGATTCGGCGCGGTATATGCGGTTGTCCTGGATGTCTCGGCCATTTCGCTGCACCTCCGGACAAGATTGGCAGGTTTCGACAAGTCGCCAGGAAAAACGCGTGCCGATCGCGTTGCAGGGCCGTCCCTTGCAGGCCTGCCTGCCTGCCAAAGCGTCACTGGCAGGCGCAGGCAGGCGCCCGGCCACGGGCGGAGCTCTGACCATTCTTTTATTGGTTCTCTGATCGCACCCAGTGCCGAAAGAGGGGCTTCACCTTGCCCGGCATGGCATCGTAGACGTCACGCGGAACGGGCGGGACTTCGGGCGAATTCAGCCCCGTTGCCTCCAACATCAGTTTCCGCTCATCGGACCCGGGCATCAGGACACTTGTATCGAGCCACCAAGGGGCGTAGCGAATCACGACCGACACGCGCGGCTCGTCGGAACGGTTGGGGGCCGAGGCGTGCCAGAGCCGGCTGTCCAGCATCAGCACGCTTCCCGCGTCGCCTTCCGCGTTGCATTCGCCGGGAATCGCGCCGAGCGGGTCGAATCCGTTCTCCCCGCTTGGATTGTTGTTCGAACGGTGGCTGCCGGGAAGGATGAGGGTGCCTCCGTTCTCCGCGCTGAAGGGGGAGAGCATCCATAGCGTGGTGAGGTGCATCACCGCGTCGGGATAGGGCGCGGAGATATGTCCGGCGTTGTTCTGGTTGAAGGGCCAGTCGGCGTGCCATCCGCCGCGCGGGTTTCCGGGAAAGTTGACCGTTGCGGTCGTGAAAGAGATCCGGACGTGGTCGCCCAGCATGCCCTCGACGACCCCCATGACCCCGGAATCCGCCACGTACGGCGCGAAAGACTGCTCCCGGGCGACAAAGCCGGAGACGTGCCCGATGCCTTTGTCCTCGAGCGTTTCGGCGTTCGCGTGCCGATGCACGGCGTCCATCACGCGCGCGCTCACCGCCGCGACCCGTTCCCGGGGGATGACGTCCTCGACGACACACCAGCCGTTGACGCGCATCTGATTCAGTTTGCCCTGCGTCTGCTCGTCCACGTCCGTTCCCGCTTCCATGTCTGCAACTCTCTTTCCGTGGATTGACCGACCTCACGCAGCCTCATTCAATGCCGGCGCCCGGTTACGGCTGCAGGATCCAGATCCCGCCCACTTTACCGGTGATGCTGTCGATAACGATCCACGTCCCCAGGCAGACGGCCTCGCCCAGGATGATTCCCATGAAGAACGGCCGGGTCAACCTGTAGAGATTGGCGCCTCCGAACCGCAGCACGAGCGACTTGATTCCCCAGGCGAGAAACACGCTGAAAAAGTAATGATGCGTATAGGCGATCGTGCTCACCGGCAGCGCCACCGGGTGCAGCGGCCACCACGGGAGCCGCGACCGGAGCGACGTCAGAACGACGACGACGGCGGCGCCCAGCGCCGTGTATAGAAATCCGGGGTAGAAGACCGGGGTGGGCGAGAGCAGCCGGCGTCCGATGTATTCGTCGAACGGAAGCGCGCAGTCGTTGACGTCTCTGAACCAGTAATCCAGGTTGCGGCCACCGTGCTCGTATCCCAGTTGAAGCGTCGTATAGCTTGCGGTGACGAGGCCAGCCGCAAGCGCTGCCCCCATCGCCAGGACCAGACCCCGCTTGCGTCCGATCTCCCGTGCGAGTCTCAGCGCGCCCGAGGCCCGGGGCATCAGCGTATTCAACCGGGTCATCGTCCAGGCGAAGCCGACCCCGAGAGAAGTCAGTCCCGTTGGACCGAACGCCGCTGAACCCACCGCGCACACCACGAATTCCGACGGGTTGAGCGGAGAATAGGCGACGGAGTATCCGGTCTCGCTCACGATGCGGGCGAGAACCAGAAAGACGACAAAGCAGAAGAAGCCCAGCAGCAGGACGAGATGGGGAGAGATGCCCGCCTGATAGAGCCAGCATCCGAGATAGAGCGTCCCCGCAACGATGCCGGCCACGGCGGAGCGGTAGGGAATCACCTCTTCCGAATCGTCCAGGCGCGACGGCCTGCCCATCGCCCGGTCCCATACCTCCCGCAGATGCCCCCTCGCGATCCACAGACTGTACCCCGCCAGGCCGAGCATATAGCCCATGCCCATCATCGCCAGAAAGGCCGATCCCTGCGAACTGTGCCGCCCGACAACCCCGGAAACGCCGTAGGTTTCCGCTCCTACGATGGCCAGAATTCCGCTGACGCACTTGGCGATGACGTTGAACAGCCAGATGCTCAGGCTCACGTCCGTGTTCACGAAATACGAGTACCCAAGGATCGCGAAATGAAGACCGATATGCAAGGGGATCGCGCGGCGAAAGATCCAGATCACCGTTCTCAGCGGAATCCGCGGAAGCGAATAGTAGTATCGCTGAAGGCCGTTCAACAGACCGATCAGAAACGGAACCGCGAATCCGGCCCACGTCACCCTGCTGCGGAACAGGGGACCCACCCTTCGGGCGCCCGCCTCGCTCATCTCCAGCGGGACCTGCATGATGGGAAACGCGAATCGTTCGTGCTCCTCCCACTGCTTCCTCATCAGGACGGCCAGGCAGACGAGCACGACGTAGAGTACGACCAGGAACGACCCCCAACTCCACGTGGGTACCGCCCAGGCCCACCAGGGCGCCGGGTCGCCGGCGGGTAGACCGTCGTACAGCCCCCTTACGGCGTCCGTATCCAGAATCGACAGCCAGGGAAGGGCATAGGGCAACACGGCTTCCAGATGCCGCATCTCCGGCGAGGCATAGTAGGTCACGCCCGTCATGAAGCCCAACAGGGCCTTGGTCATCTTCCATGCCGGCATCAGAAACAGCAACGTCACGTAGATGGCCAGCAACTCGCCCCGTCCCAGCGCAAAGCGGCGCTTCAGGGCCGCCGCGAGGGGGTTCAGGGCCAGGACGAGGACAAAGAAAACGAACAGCACGCCGCGGTCCATGAAGTAATTGCCCATGAAGGGCCCCTGGACGACCATCCGGTTGTGCGTCAGCGCGACACCCAGGAACACGCAAAGCCCGAGCCCGATCAGGAACGCCCGCAACGTCAGGCCGTCCCGTGAAGACCCGGGTTGATGCTCCGAAGACGCGTGTTGTTGGTCGGCCCGATTCCCCAGGCGTTGTGCTCGGGAGCCTTCCACTCATACTCCTCTTTATGGATGACATATCAGATCTTGGGCGCCATCGCCACGCCGATGTGGCGGTAGATACCGGCCCTATCGATGCCCAGCGTGTCGGCGCCGGTTCTATAGAGGGTACCCCAGTCCCTGGCGGAATAGTACATCAGATAGCGGTCCCCGCCGTCGACGACGCAAGGCGTGGAGGTATACCGCCCGTCGTAGTCGACGGGATCCCGCGTGGCGGCCAGGGCGGGCGTGTCATGGTGGTGGGTCCAGTCCAGGCCGTCTGCCGACGTGGAGCAGTAGATTTCGAACACGGGGCGAACCAGCGGCGTCTCGGCGCCCGCGTCGATCAACACCTCGCCGTCGGCGGGCCAGGCCCCGTACCACATGGTGTATCCGTCGCCGTCCTGCATGACGAACGGATAGACCGTTCCCCGGAGCTTCTCGTTGAAGCTGACAGCAGGTTCGGGGTCCCGGGTCCAGTCGATGCCGTCCGTGGACTCCAATCGATAGATGTGATGGACCAGGTCGTCGAAGCTCCCGTCTGGCGTTGGCAGTGAGTTCATCCACATCCGGTAGGCGCCGGGACCGTCCTTGATCACGCACGGACGTCGCCCGCTGGGGTAGATCGGCTCGGGATGCACGTCCCATTTCAGCCCGTCGCGGCTGGTGGCATACCCCAGCTGCTGCTCGAAGCTCACGAGCCAGGTTGGACCGCCCCGGACAACGGTCGACATGATGAACCACATCTTGAACAGGCCCTCGTCCGCGTCGAAGATCACGTGGGGCGTCTGCCAGGCGTCGCAGGCGGGCAGATCGTCGCGGGTGAGGATGGGGTTGTCCGGATGCTCGTTCCAGTGGATTCCGTCGTCCGAATCGGCGAAGCCCACGACCGAATCGTCCGTACGGGTGGCGGTACCGTGAGCGATGTACCACATCATGTACCGGTCCGCGACGCGCAGCACCGTCGGGTTGTAGAGTTCAACCCGGGACCAGTCCTGTCTGGTGGTCAGGGCCGACAGGACCGGCTCATTTCGTCGCTGCCATTTCAACAGATGCATGGACATTGATCGGATCCTTTAGAGCCCCGAAAGGGCGCCGGATAGTTCGTCGAGCGAAACGGACTGTTTCCGCAACGGGCGCGAGTCCATCGTACAGGCCGTTTCCCGGTATCCGGAGCCGCTGACGATGGCGACGACGACGTCTTCCGGACGGACGCGGCCCGAATCCATCAGGCGGGTGGTTCCGGCCAGGCAGGCGCCCGTGGACGGCTCCACGAACAACCCTTCCCGCCGTCCGCAGGCCTCCTGGGCGGCCAGTGCCTCGTCGTCTGTTACGGAAACGAAAAACCCCTTCGACGACCGGATGGCCCGAAGGGCTTCCATGCCGTCGGGGGGGTAGCTGTGGGCAAGCTTTACAAGAATCGAAGGCGGCAGGTTGTCATAGGGCAGCGCCAGGACGTCGTCCCACTGTTCCAGCCCGCGATCGAAGGCCGCCTCCAGCGCGTTATAGTCTCGCGGGACCACGCCAACCATTCGGGGCAGGGAGTCGATCTGCCCGAGCGCGCGGCAATCCCGGAATCCGCGCCAGACCCCTGAAACCGTACCGCCGCCGCCCACGGGAACCACCACCCAGTCCGGCGCGCGCCCCAGTTCCTCCACGATCTCGAAGGCGATGGTCTTGTTCCCTTCGGACTGGTACGGATTGGATTCCCGGCTGGTGGTGCTCAGATAGAGGCCGTGCGCCCGACAGACGGAAATCACCCCCTCCACGATCGGGTCGATCTGCGCGCTCACCTCGAGCAGCACGGCGCCGAGGCCGAACATGGGATAGAGCCGCTCCGGCGGCGTTCCTTCCGTCATCACGACCACGCTGCGCATTCCGGCCCTGGCCGCCAGGGCGGCGTTCGAGATGCCCGCGCTGCCCGTTGATACAATGACGGAGAGGTCGGCGCCCACGGACTTTGCGTGTGTGATCGCGACCGAGAGCGAACGGTCCTTGTGGGACCCTGTGGGGTTGCGGGTCTCGTCCTTCAGATAGACCCGGCGTCCGTCGAAGCTCCGCGCGGGAAGGAGTGGCGTGCCGCCTTCGCCCATGGTGACGGCGCCGTCGGGGCCGGCGACCGGAAGCAGGGGCCAGTAGCGCCACATCGAGCCTTCGAAGCGGTCGTCCCACTTTACATCGACATAGTTATAGCGAAAACCCAGCGGTCCCCCGCACACACCGCAATTCAAGGCCGCGGCATCGTCCTGATGCGCGGCGCACCTCAGGCAGTACTTTCGAAATCGACCCACGGCTCGCCCCTGACCGCCACTTAACCTCTTTAATTCAAATTTTTCGCGTGTTTGTCGTTGCTTATGCTATTTCCCAAGTAGCTTTACAAAAAGAAATGGCAATCCCGGGGGACCGCCATTTCTTTTCCCTAACGATTACACGTGAAGCCTCAGAACGCGCCGCTCAGCGTGAACCGAAGCGGAGCATCCAGGTATGCGCCGAAGTCGCTGTACGCGACGTCGGCCTGCACCATCCGTCCGTTCGGCATCGAGAATTTCAATCCCGCCCCGACCGTCCATGACTCTTCGTCGAAGTTCGCCTTGTAGCCCGCCCGGAGCGCAAAGTTGTTCTGAAGCCAGAGTTCGCCGCCGAACCGGTACTGCGGGTCTGCGAAATCCGTGGCGTACGTGTTTTCAAAGGTCGCCGTGATATAGGTCGGGTCGCCCACGGCGCCGACAATTTCCATTGCCGCGGCCGTGCTGAAGGCAACCGGCATTTTTCTGACGTCATCGATCACCTTGACGTCCTTGCCCATGTTCTCGAAGGTCATGCCGAGACGCAGGCTTCTGAACCCGGTGTAGAAAAAGGTGGATACGCCCACGTCCCACGCGGTCAGCCGGTCGGTGTCCAGCGTCTGCTGCGTCCAGCGGAACATCGAGCCGACGGAGAGTTTGTCCGTCAGTTTCCTGGCGTAGACCACACCCAGCGAGAGATCGCCCATATCAGGGCGCCGTCCGGTCCCGGTGGGCTGGAAAATGGTCGTCTCTTCGAACTCGTGTGGGCTGAAGGTCACCACGTTAATTCCCAGAACGCCGTGCGCCGTGTTGTAGGCCATTCCACCCGTAAGGATGGGGTCGCCCATCAGCCACCGGGTGTATCCGAGCGTAAACGCGCCACGCTCGATATGCGTGAGACCCGCCGGATTCGAAAAGATAGCATCGATATTGTCCGATACGGCCACAAACGCTCCGCCCATACCGGCCATTCGCGCTCCGTGATCGATCTTCAGAACAGGGAGGACCATCCGCGCCAACCGCCGCTGGTCCTGGGCATCCGCCGCCCGCGGGTAGAGCAGGGCGCAGATCACCGCCGCTGTCAGTCCGATCCACAACGTCCGTTTCATCGCGTCATCTCCTTGAGTTTCAGTATGGACCTGAGCCGAGCAGAAATAGAGATCTGCCCCTACTTGATGATCATCAACGTGCCCCGCTGCGTCCGGCCCGCGCTCCCCGGCATCTGGGATTCGACGATCCAGTAGTAGACGCCGGCGGGCACGTCCCCGCCGCGCGAATGGGGGATCTGGTCCCATCCGGCTTCGCCCCGGGCGGGGTCGTTGTGTTCAATCAGGGCGGCAAGCTCGCCCGCCACGGTGTAGATTCGGATCGTGCATTTTTGCGGGACATTCGTAAACCGTATCAGACCCGCGGACGGGTAATTGTGGGCGCCGTCCACTTTGTGCGGATTGGGTACGACGATGACGTCCCGCGCCAACTGGTCCGCCGAGGCGTTGGCCGGCACGAAGGGAACGCTGGTCATAACGCCGCCCGCCCACTGCTCGGGCGCGCTGTTGCCGCCCTCCATGGAGGGAATGGCCATCCCGGTACCGTTCCAGTCGTCGTGCCCGGAGTCGTAGGCGGCCACGCGGTAGGTGTACTCGAAACCCGCCACGGACTTCCGGTCCTCAATCTGGTAGACGCCGCCGCTGTAGTACTCCGGGTCCTTCAGCGGAATTTCGGCCATCAGCTTCCAGTCGTCGATTTTATATTCCGAGCGGTAGGCCCGGTAGCCCACGATGTCCTGCGCCTCGGCGCCCGTGTAGTCCGGGTCGGTCGCGTCGTCGCCCGCGTCGGTCCACTTGATCAGGTTGAATCCGTCGACTGAAGCGGTCACCTCAGTCTTTACGTCAGGCGGGGGATCGGGCAGATCGTAGTTCCACCTGAAGGCGTCGGCGGCGGCCTTGTGGTGTTTGAGCAGGTTGTTCATGGGCTTGTCCGACAACATATCTTCCTGTCGGCTCTGCTTGGCCCAACCATAGATATTCTCCTCCACCGGTGCGGCCGCGACCAGGGCGTAGACGATTCTCACCTTGTCACCCGGCGCCAGGTCGTACGGCCCGTAGGCGAAGGACGCAACGAGCCCGTCTATCGTGGTGGGATTGTCCATGATGAATGGCGCGGGACTCGTCAGTTCGTTGTAGATTTGCTCGGAACTCCTGTTCTCGGATCCGGGTTCCGAGAAATCGGTGCGGTCCCGGTAGTCCCACCACTTGACGGTATGAGGCTGGTCGGCCACCCGCGGCGCGACAAAGCTTGCGTCTCCGCCGGTGTCGAACGTAAAGGTCGAGGCATCGTTGGCCGACCCGGGCGTGTACGCCAGCGGGGCGGCGCCGATGTACTGGAAGGCCCCCATCTCCCCCTCGATCTTCGTCTGCTTGAGACAGCACTGGTGCCAGCTCGAATGCGCGCGTTCCTCACTATATGGTTTGCCGACGTCGTTTCCCGGCAGGTCGGGATTCTCCCCGTCGAAGGCGTACCACATCTTGAGCCCCAACGCGTCGCCCGGCCCGTCGAAGTTGGCCGCTTCCGTGTATTTGTACCAGTCGTCCAGTGCGATCGGAATGGTGCGCCGGAAGAACGAATCCCCCGCATAGTGGGCCTGGCCGCACTGGGAGGCGTAAAAGCGGGTGGAGAAGATCAGAAACGTATCGTTCAGTTGCAGCCCACCGCCTCCGAGGTCGGCCACGCCGTCGCCGTCGGAGTCTCCGGTATTCTCAAACGTATATTCCAGAATCTGGAAGTCGTCGAAGTCCGGATAGCTCCATGCGTAAGACTTCTTGGTTACGGTGATGCCGTTCTTCGTCGTCCATTTGCTGACGATAATGCTTTCCGGGAAATTGTCCTTGTCGGCCTCCATATATTCGCTGTACCGGTAATTGTGGATCTCCACCGGCGAACCGGGCCCCGGCGCGGGCTGCCCCGACCACCAATTGGCCATCACGGGACCGAGGGGCGACACCTTCCGGTAGCCGATATTGCTCTCCGGCCCCTGCGAAGGATCGTAGGCCATCGGGACCACGTCCTCCGATTCAAGCGTGGCCTTCGACTCGGAAACGTGGTAATCGCCTCCGACCCGTGTCGCGATGAACTGGTTCCAGCCGGGCATGGTGCCGCACAATTCGTTGTAGTAGACCACCCACTCGGACCGGACGCCCCAGCGCCGGGTGCCCCAGTAGTCCACGAATTCCTGTGGGAACTGCACCCAGAACCTTCCCGGATAAGACATGCCGACGGGCCGGTACCAGCTCATCGGCGTGGCGGCGCGCACGCCCTGTGTGCCCGAGTTCCAGTAGATGTCCCACACCTTCGCACGGGACTGGACCCGGAGTTCCGCATCTCCGGCGCTCGCGAACACCTGGGTCATGACCAGGAGTGCGATCGCCCGTAACATTTTCTTTTTCATCACCTTAACCTCCTCAAAAATGCCAACTGGGTTCAGGTTCTCCACTTCGGGAGGGTTCGCTCACGTCAGAAGCTCAACCTGATTCCCACGTGCGTAATCCGGGGATTGCCGATATAGCGGGAGCGGTCTGAAACGTCCCCGTAATTCAGGTAAGTCGCGTCGTCGGGCCTGGGCTGCTGGAGCCCCCACCACATGTAGTCCGTTCCGGTGATGCCGCTGGCGTCCTGCTGGTTGAACAGGTTGAACACTTCCACGAACACGTCGGCGTTCACGTCCCCAAAGCGGAAGTGCTTCTGCAGGTTGAGGTCGGCTTCCGTGTGCAAGGGCCGTCTCGCCGGGGTGTTGGCTCCGGTCAGCTTGATGTAATTGAACTTGCTGCCCGTGTAGATCCGGTAGATCAGGTTGGCGTTGATGCCGCCGAACAGCGTGGCGCCCGCGTACTGCGCGCCCGGACCGTAGTCGAGCGGGGACGCGAAGAACATCTGAAGGCTGCCCTGGCTGCGGCGTCCGCGCGTGAAGATATTGCCGGTACTGAACCAGAGCTTCTGGAACCAGATGCCCTGAAGGTATTGCCTCGCTTCGTCCGTAAGACCCTCGACTTCCCACGCCGGCTGGACCGGACCTGCGCCGCCGCTGGTGAGAAAGGCATCAACATTCTCCCGGACCTTTTGCAGGTTCTCTTCCGCCTTGTCGCCGAGCGTCTTGATTTCTTCGGCCGTAAGCGGGACCGGTTCCCTTCGGCCGCCCGCGGCCCGCCATTCCTTGTGATACTTTCCGCTGGCGATGAAACTCCGGTCGGGATAGACCAGGACGCTGGCAACCGACTCGAGGTCGCCCAGCCAGTGGATGGCTTCCAGCCACTCCAGGTTCATCGCGGCGCGGAACGAGAAATAGTTGCTGAAGCCCTTTCGCATGCTGAACTCGAAACCCTTGACGTCTTCCGTCCGTTCGGAACCGTACGTGCCCCCGATGGCGCCCGTCCTGCCCGTGACCGGATCGACGGCGTCGTGCCAGATGCCGGTGCTCTGCAGGTGGCCGCTCTTGTAGAACGCCGCCAGAGAGAAGACATAGTCGCTTACGAAGTTCCAGTCGGTACCCACCTCGAAACTGTTCGTGGGGTGGCCGTGGTCCCAGACCGGGCTGATGACGTTGGCGCCGTAGCTTTCGTCTTTCGCGTTGAAATGACTCCACGGGACGCCCGGAATCCCCACCGGACCGGAAGCCGTTTCCCAGTGGCTGCCGAACTGCTGGCGGAAGGACGGGAGCATCATGAACCGGCCGTAGTAGAAGTGCATGCTGGATCTGGCCGTGATGGGGTGCGAGATTCCCAGCCTCGGGCTCCATCCTTCTATGGTCCGCATGGGTCCCGTGGGCGCCTGGATGAACGTATCCATTGCGTTGTACCACCCCGACGTGAACGACGGCAGCAACTGAACGTCCTGACCCCACATGCGGTCGTAGCGCAAGCCGACGTTGACGATCAGCCCCTCAAACTCCATTTTGTCCTGGACGTAGGCGCCGAACTGTTTTGGCGTCACGGCCTCGCCGGGTTCGGGCTGCCCGATGTAACGGATATCCCGTTTCGCGTCGCCGGGCGTCATGCCGGTCCACGTCCACCAGTTCTCGAACGTCATGAACTCGAAGCCGGTCTTGGCGAAATGGCCCCGCGTCATCTGGCTGGACAGGTCGGCTTTCAGGCCGAAACGGTTCTGCTCGCCCACCTTGAATGCCCAAACGTCTTCCCGGCCGATGTAGAAATATCCTTCGCTGTCGGTCCTGACGGCCGTGGTTTTGTTCCCCACTCCGCTCGTGTCCGTTCGGCTTCCATAGCGCGATACGCTCACTTCGTAGAACGTTCTGGGACTGATGGTGTGGGTGATCACGCCGTAGATCATGTTGTCCGTCTGTTTTTCCTCACCTGCGACCGATCCATCGGGAATGAAGAGGTCGCGTCCCGGACCCCGGATGACGTTCGGAAAGCTGTACCTGGAGAGGCGGCCGTTGTTGATACCCTCCGAGAAGTCGTACATCCATCCGATCCGCAACTTCATGTTCGACCCGGCCGGGACCGTCAGCTTTGCCGTGGTCCTCAGATTTGCCGGCCGGGTGCGCCACGGGCCGGGAAGCACAGCGGCGTCGCGCAGGTGCCGGGCGCTGGCGAAGAAGGACGACTGCCCGAACAGCGGTCCGCTCAGAAAGCCATCCAGGTAGTGGCCGCGCCAATCTGTATAATTGGTACGCGGGTGGACCAGATTTCCCGTCTCCGGGTCCACCTCGGACGTCCACGACGGATCGTTCCACTTCGCGTTTCCACGCAACTCCGGCGCATCGTAGACGTTCTCGCCCCAGTGCTTCTTACCGGCGGGCGTCATACGATACTCCGCCTCGCCGTGATATTGCGCCCCGCCGTCGCGCGTAACGATCTGGATGACGCCGGCCTGCGCGTTTCCGTACTCGGCGTTCATCCCGCCCGTGATGACGGAGACCTCCTGCACCGCCTTCAAGTTGACGCCGTACCACTGTCTCTCGCCGCCGTCGCCCCATCCGCCGCCGATACCGCGCCCGTCTCTGCCGGACACGGGAACGCCGTCCACGTAGACGACGTTGTGGCTTGCCACCCAGCCCCGGATCGCGCCGCTGCCGTCAACGGCATAGCCCGGCTCCAGCTCCAGGACCTCGGTGACGTTTCTCAGAATGGGCGTTCGCTCGATCTCCTCGGCGGTCACGACGTAACGGCTGTCCGTCTTGTCGGGATCCACCGGCGGTCTCTCGGCGACCACCACCATTTCTTCCAGTTCCAACTCGGTTTCACGAAGCTGAAAGTCGACCGTCGTCGTGAAGTCCACCCGTATGCCTACCTGCTCTTTGACCACAGAGTGATACCCCACCATGGATGCAGTCAACTTGTACTGGCCGGGCGTTACGGAGACGATCACGTAGAATCCGTCCGCGTCGGTCGTTCCACCCAGCCGGATTTCCTCGATTGCGACACTCGCCCCCGGCAGGGGTTCGCCCTTCTCGTCCGTCACGCGACCGACGATCTTGCCGGTTGTCGCGGCCATTATCGCGTCCGCGGCAAAGAACACGGCGAACAGCACGACCACAGCGCCCGTCAAAAATCTGAGCCTGCACATGGTTCCTCCTTTTCGCGGCGTTTGTTTCACTTGCATGACGTTCCAACTGAAGACCAGCGGGCTACCAAGCCTGCCTGGTTATTTCTTGAAGTAGAACCGGATGCCGCCCCGCGCGTTCAGGAATTGCATGGGAAAGGTCTGGCCTTCGAGGCCCCATGCCTCCATCGGCCTCAGCTCGCCGAGCAGCAGATTGTACCGCGCCCGCACGTCCAGCGAGATGTTGTCGAACACGAACGCTTCCACGCCAACGCCCACGTTGGCGCCGAGCGCCGTTCTCGTATCGCTGAACGGCTCTATGACGAGCTCCTTGTCAAGAGGGGCCTCTCGCTGACCCGGAAAGATCAGGCCGCTTACGTCCGTCTTATAGTCGTAGAATCCCGCGCCGACGGTCACGTAGGTGGAATACTTCTCCTTGGCCAGGATGCCTCCGCCTCCGCGTCTGACCACCGCGTTCACCAGAAAGCTGCTGATGCGCATCTCGCTCACCGCGTCCGGCGACTTATAGTCCCTGCCGTCTATGGGCCAGGTAAACGCCCGGTCTTCCAGGGCGCCGTTCTCGAATATGGACCGGTGAAATTCCATCTCCACGCTCGTGCGCGGACTCATCACGTAGGTGAACACCACGCCGGCCTGGCCCCGGCCGGTTTCGTACCAGTCCTTCAGCTTGAAGATCGACCGGTTGTAGTCCAGGAACGTGCCGAGTCCCCAACTGCCGGCCACGCCGCCCCCGTAGACCGTTCCCGCCGAAAGCAGCAGCAACGCCGCAGCGAACCCTACCAATATGCCGTTACGCATATAAAACCTCCTCAATAATTCAGATTCCTGGTGCAACGTCCGGACGACCCGGCGCCAAATGCCAAACATACTGCGTGTCCCGTCGAACCATCACCTCCTTCGTGCAATTGTCTGTCGTGTACGCGCAATGGTTCAGGAAAAGGTGAGAACGGATACCGAATTATTCTCGATCGCAGGATTAGTACGAATCGCAATTAATGGACAAGGATCATGGTTGTCAAGTGCTTTTCATCCGGAATTCAAAAGAATCTAATAACCGTCTCCCGAACGCGCCGACCCCGGTGAGGCGAGCGATGCCGCTCATCCTGAAAGGAAAGGAAACTGTGTTACAGTAATGTCGCGGTTCGGTCACGAACGGTTAACAGTCCGTTGATAAAGTCGCTCTGCAGGCGAGGCCGAAACTTCGTTCCCTTCGCTTCCCTGAAGAAATCGAGAGCCGGCTGATGGCTTCAACCGTCGATATATCCCTGCAGAAGGCGTGCCGTTTCCGATGCGACCCGCGCGAGGTCATGGTCCTTCGAATACGGTTCCAGGACGTTGACGTACCCTTCATATCCGATGGTTTTCAGATTCGATATGAATTGAGGTACGTCAAGATGGTCCTCTTCGCACAGGTACACTCTGCGGAACGTCGGGGTGGTCTTCAGGTAATACCGGCGAATGGTCTGCTCGCCCTGGTACAATACGCCGCCCTGTACGTTGACGATGCGGAGCAGGTCTCTCACCTGTTCCAGGGTGGCCAGGCCGTAGTCCTGTTCGGCCATGTGGATATTCAACGGATCGACGTTCAGCCCGAGGTTCGGGCGGTCGACCTTCCCGATGAAATCGCGGGCGCGTAGGATATCCTCGAACATGCTGTTGAAATGACAGGCGATGACCAGCACGATTTCCTGACGCGCCGCCAACTCGCACCATTCACGGATCAATTCGATATCCGTTGGATACCCGATCATCAGCTGGTCCAGGCCGACCCTCGGCAGAAAGGCCAGCTTCTTCCTTGTCAGATCCGCGTCGAACGATGCGGAATCAAGCCTACCCCAGAGCATGCTGCAGCCCAGCCCGTGGTCACCGTAAAGTGCTTCCAACTCTTCGAAGCGTTCTTCCTTGATGAGGTGATCGATCTGCCCGTCCCTCAAATGCACGCCCTGATAACCAGCCCTGACCGTCAGCTGCAGGAATTCTTCCACCGTCATCGCGTAGGACCGCTTTGTCGTTTCAATCAGCCTGCCGGACAGGGAGAGTTTCATCAGGATCTCCTGAAAGGTACGGAATTCAAAACGCATTTCTCACGGGGACGGGATTGCCGGTTTCGATGGACTCCGCGCCGGCGATGCACGTGGCCGCGGATTTCGCGCCGTCCCGCACGTCGATCATGGGTGTTTTGTCGTTCAGGATACAGTCCACGAAATGCGCCATCTCCTCGGCGAACGTGGGATGTTCGGCGAGAATGGTGATCGGCAGCCGGATGAAATCCTCCAACTCTTCGATTTTGCTGAGATACAGCCTGTCGTTGATGGCCGTTCCCCTGGTTCCGTAAATGGCCAGGTTCAGCTCGTACGGACGCTGGCAACCGAGAAAGGCGGCCATCTTGCCCATGCAGCCGTTCTCGAATCGGAAATTCATCAGGTATGCATCGTCGTGGGGGAATTCCGCGAGCACCTTATGGTTGGATATTGCGAACACCTCCTCGATATCCCCCACGATCCATCGCAGGAGATCGATGGGGTGGACGCCGCCGCCCATCAGTCCGAAATGCGGATTCCGGTCGTCCACCCACCAGTCCTTGATCCGGTTCCCGATGTTGTGCAGATAGTCCGCCTCGGCGTAGAAGGCCTCTCCCAGTTCTCCCTCGTCGTACATGCGCTTGATCGTCTTGCAGATGGGATTGAACCGCGCGCTCTGCCCCACCATGAACTTCAACGAAGGTTTCACGTCGGCCGTCCGCACGATCCGCTCGCAGTCCTCCAAAGTGGTTGCCAGGGGTTTTTCGCAGATTACGTGTTTGTCCGCTTCCAGCGCGGCAACCGCCTGATCGGCGTGCGCGTAGTTGGGGCTGCACAGGGAGATGATATCGATATCGTCGCGTTCCAGCATCGACTCGAAGGTCGGGGAAAACAGGTCCATGGCGCCCGGAAAGAGATCCAGCCTGCGCACGCTCGGCGCCCAGGCCGCCCGCACGTCGGCATCCGGATGCTCATCGAACGCCGTGAAGTGTTCCCGGCCCGCGTGTCCGATCCCCACGATTCCCACGCCCAGTTTCTTCATTACAAGACCTCCCCGGCGGGTCCCGCGGTCCGGCAACGGTCCCGCCGTGATTCTTCCCGTGTCGACGCCCGGGTCACCGTTCGACTTCATCCAGCAAAGCCAGAAGATTGGCGCCCTCGATCCGCTTCCGGTTCGCGTCGTTCAGGAACGGCATCTTGGAAAACAGGTCGTACGTCTGTGGAAACGTCAGCCAGTCGAGGCAGGGTGAATAGTCCGATGCCCAGAGCAACCGCTCGACGCCGTAGGCATCCAGCAGGGCCTCCACGTAGGGCCACGCCGCGCGGTGCGGATAGTCGTGGCCCGGATCGGTCAGCGCGTAGAAGCCGCTCAGCTTGACCCGCGCCTGGGGATACCCGGACAGCGCCAGCACGCTGGCCATGGCCTCCCTGGCGCCGGCGGCGTCGGGCGCTTCGGCCTGTTTCGGGGGCAGACCCAGGTGGGAGACGACGAGGCGCAACTCCGGATGGCGCGTGAGGACCTCCTGCCAGGCGTTCCAATCGTCCCCCTTTGAATTGACGCTTACGAGCCAGCGCTTCGAAACCAGCCAGCTCCATACCTCGTCCGATATGCGCAGGAGCGCGTCCACGCGATCCTGTCCGAATATATAGAAGCTCACCCCCACGAATCCGTCTGCCTGCAGTCGCGTCAACTCCTCCGTCGTCGGGGGCGCCGATGCATCGAAATAGGCCGCGGGATGGACCCAGTCGTACTGTTTCACCATTTGTGTCAGATAGCGGGTATTTTCCGCGGCCCACGGAACGTCCGCGTACCCGACGATCAGCGCGGCCTCTACCCCGTGGTCTTTCGCCAGCGACGCGTAAACCACGGCTTCGTCGACGGGCCGGCCAAATCGCTTCATCAAGGAATCCTGATAGCCTCCCTCGAACAGATGGATATGCGCGTCGGCTCGTTCGGACATCGATTCCTCCTTGGATTTAGGGGAGAAACTTTAAGCCTCCTTCAAAAGTCGGGTAGACGTTAGACGGGAGACGGGAGAGATTGTCTGCCCCGTGTAGTTTCACTTCTTGCCAGCGGCATTAAGGTAGAATCAATCGGGCAAGGACGTCATCTACCGTCTCCCGTCTTACGTCTTACCGCTTTCAGGTTTTTCTTCTTCCTTCCTCCTTCTTCCTTCTTCCTTTTATCTTCTCACGTTACTCCCAGCGCAGCTCAACCGCCAGATAGTCCTGGTCGCCCGGCATGTTGACCGGCAACCGGACGACCTGTCCGTCGACCGTCGCGGAGGCCATCAGGTCCTCGCACGAAAAAATATCCACAAGCGTCGTGGCAGCGGCGCCTCCCGGCGCCCGCATCACCAGATTGGTCTCGTATGCCAGACCGAGATAGTTGAAAATCAGACAGACGAGACACCCGTCTCCCAGCATCGGAAACATCTCCATCGTGGGTACGTCCCGCCGGTCCCATGGGCGAAGGTCTCCATAGTCGTTCCTGGGAGGATAGGGCCACAGCCTGGCCGCCGGCGCGTCCGCGGACAACCAGGACAGCGCGTTCCGCAACAGCGTCATCCCGCCCGTGGGCGTTCGTACGGCTCCGTGATCGCCGGGTTCCACGTAGTTGAACAGGGGCGTTCCGGCCAGCCAGACCTCCCGACCGTCCGGGGACTCGCGCGCGATGAGCGCCGGACGACCGTCAATTTCGGCAATCGTTTCTCCTTCCAGACCCGATTCCAGAAATCCCGATCCCAGCATGATGGGCGCATCGATGCCCTCCAGCAGCGGGTGTTCGGAGACGACCGGCTTCAACTCCGAAAGCCCCGCCTCGGCGCCGGACGGCGGCGGAAAGGCGCCTTCGCCGGGCCAGTTCCCGAGCGGCGTTCGCCCCACCCGGAGCAGGCCGTTGCCGCCCTTCGCGTGCGCGTCCAGCACGGCGCGCTGTTCCCGCGTCAGACAATGGGTCTCCGGCAGAATCACGGGGCCGCTCAGCGCCTCTTCCGCGTCCGAAAGCCGCCCGTCGAAGACCCATCGCCAGGGCAGCCCCACCTGATTCATCACGTCCGGCCATACGGCCAGGGTATCGCGGCCCCAGCGCCGGTCGGGATACCCGTAGATTTCCGTCTGAGAGGGCTTGATCAGCGTGGCGGCGCTGTAGGGCCGGGTCTTCTCGAAGTACGGAATCAGCCGCTTTGCCTCTTGCAGCCCTTCGTAGTAGCCCGGGATGATCTGACACAGTTCGAACGTATAGGGCGAGATATTCTCCGCGCCCAGCGCGAACGGAACGGACCCGGCCATGAATCCGTCCCGGCGCGTCAACTCCAGGCTCCCCGACGGCGGCATGAATCCCTGGGGATAGATGAACAGGGAACGTCCGACGGTCGCTCCGGCCAGCGCGCGCGTCGCCTCCGCCTGAATGCGGCGCATGGGACGATAGGTAAAGTGGGAGTAGTGGATGTGGTGGTACGGGTCGGTACACAGGACGTCCATGGCCTCCGCGTCGCGGGACAGATCGATCCCGGACAGCCAGGGGTTGTCGTTGAACGTCACGACCTTCGGCGAATGCTGGATGCCCACCACGACGTCGGGCCGCGCCTCCTTGATTTCCGCGCGAAAACAGGCGTGTACCCCGGTCCAGGCGTCCATGCGATGCCGCACCCACCGCCACCATGCCGGGGACGCCCAGTCGACCTCCCGGGGCGGTGGTTCGCCGGTATCGCGTTCGTATTCCGCGACACAGTGTTTGCAATAGCAGCCCACGTCTCCGTTTGAGAACCCGATCTCGGCCTCGTCGTTGAGATGGATTTCCCGAACCGACGGCAGCCGGATCACCCTGTGAATCATGTCCATGTATTCCGCCTTGTTCTCAGGCTGGAACGGACAGAGCCAACGGGTTCTCACGATGTTGTCGCTGTCCAGGGCCGTGCCGCTTCCCCCGACGCACACCAGGCTGCGTTCCGGATGAGTCCGCAGAAACGTCTCGCGATACTTCATGTATCCTGTAAACACGATGACGCCCAGATCGAATTCCTCGCACCACTCAGCCAGCCGGCACACCTTCTCCCACGTGTACCCCTGTCCGGTCATTTTGTCGTCGTCGGGTTTCAGTCCCAGTCCGACGTCGCTAAACCCTTCCTCGCTGACCCACTTGACGTAGTCCCGGGAATAACTTGCGCTCTCGAAGTGCAGCATCGCCGTCCGTCGAATGGTCCTTTTCATCCTTACCCTTTCCGATTAATAAAGGGTTGTCTTCTCAACCCGGACGGGTATGGCGCTGGTCCAGGCCCGGCGCCCGGTTGCGTCCTCCACGCACGCGAATACCCAGTCCCGCATGCGGTAACCTTCCACCGTCAGGTCGACCTCGAACCGTTTCAGAGGCGCCGCCGACTGTACGCTGCGGACCCCGAACCCCTTCGACCGCACGTGACACGCCGTGCAGGGGCTGCATTCCACGACGACCGCGCCCCGTGTTTCGATGCGGAAATCGCGAATTTCAGGCCCCTCGCTGGCGTACGTCCGGTGCGCGCGAATCCCCTCAAGAATTCCCTCGACTCCCGGTCGCCGTACGAGCACCCCGGTCCAGGTCCGCCCCGTCACGTCCGCGTCCTCCAGCACGATCGCATCGTCAACGCCGATCGCGGCCAGGCGGACCCCTGCGTTGAAGAGCATCTGCCAGAGTTCCTCCGAACGCTCCTTGCCGTTGATCTGCCACGTCAGCCTGTTGCTCACCTCGAACCCGACGATCCCGGACTTCGCCAGGGCATACGCTTTCTCCCAGGGATAGTCACTCCATGCGGGATGCGCCAGCACCGCCAGTCCGCCCAGAGCCTCGGTGTCCCGAACCAGGCGGGAGACGTCTTCCAGCGTGCCGTCAAGCGGCCGGGGCAGATGCCGGAGGCCCAGGCAGATAATGTGGGTCAGATCGTCCCCGTCAGGGCAGAACATCTCCGCCCCGGGCACGGGCGTGAAAGCGCGCGACGACTCCGGCATCGGCGTGATGCTGAGATAGTCCGTTGTCGCAAGAAAATCGAACCCCAGGTTCCTGTAGTGCTCGCAGACTTCGCGGGACTCTCCCATCTGCGCCACGTGGGAATGCAGGCCGCCCCGAAGCCAGCGACCCCCGCCTTCGAACGGGTTGTCGACCTCTATCCTCAGCCGGATGGGTCCCCGCTTGTCCCGTCCTTCGATCTCGAACGTCTTCATCTCCCGCTCCGTCCGCCGGTCAAGTTGAGAATTCCGTCCGCAGCGGCGCCTTCCTCTCGGCCCTGTCGTACCATCCCCGGGGCGCGTAATCGTCCATGTGGAGATAGCACCTGATATTGACCTCCGAAGCCCCGTCCGAGAACGTGAAGAGCCGGCTCATCGATATGTTCTTCTTTCCGTGATATCGCGAAATCGCCGCCACGTTGACGAAGGTCACCCCCCATTTCCGCTCCACGTGGGACCGCCCGCCATACGTGTCGTCCGGATTCGTGTGGGTATGCCCGCCCAGCCAGAGGTCGATGGCGCCCGGATGCGCTTCAAGATAGGACTCGAATGCCCCGGCATCCGGCTTCCCGCCGACGAAATAGAGATACGACGCGCCAACGGGGGCGCCCGCTTCGAACCGGCCGTGATATCCTCCGTCCACGCCCTCCCATGGTCCGGACGCCACCGTCGTGTCCCGCAGCATGTGGTGGTGCGCCGTTACGATGATCCTGTCCTGGTTCGCCTCTACCTTTTCTTTCCACCACTCGAACGTCTCCCGCGTCACCGCGCCGGCCGGAAACCCGCCTCTGGCGGCCCGACCCACCGGGGGTCCGCCGTCGTTCCGGTCTCCCATCGCGAGAAACAGGATATTCCCGACCTGAAACGAATACCGCTCCCAGGTCCCCTCGATCGGATACGGCCGCCTGCCGGCGTGGACGTTGGAATACGCGGTGTTCTCGCCTGTGGGGTCCACCCATTTCCGAAACCACCACTGGCAGGGCTCGTCCGGGCCGCTGGCGTCGTGGTTGCCCACGATATTGTAGAAATCCTCCCGGGGATGACGGGTCGACGCGCTGTACTGCCGGACGACCTCTTTTCCTTCCTCGTCGTCCGGCGGCGTCTGCGAACCGGACAGGTCCCCGATATCGAGCATAATGTCCCACTCGAACGGCGGTCCGCCTTCCGAACCGCCGTTTTCGGCCTGGAGAATGGCCTCGGCCAGGCTGCGCCGATTCGCCGCCGCCAGGTCCGTGCCCACGTGCGCGTCGCCTCCCGCCCACAGTTTGAACGTTCGCGCACTCACGCCATCCTCACTTCGCGGTATAGTTTGAGATCAGGGGGCAGCGGTCCCCGTGCATGGCGAGCATTGCCAGCCTCGCCAGCCCGTGCAGCAGGTCTCCCGGGACCATCTGGGACTCGTACCAGTCGATACCCGCCGCGCCCCGTACGAGATCCCGATCCATATAGATGGAAACCAGCTTCCGGGCCAGTTCAAACCCCTGTTCCAGCCAGAGGGAATCGCCAGTCAAATCGTAGAGGTCCGCCAGCAACTCCACCGCCTGTCCGCCATCCATCGACGGGATCGGCACGCCTTCGGGGAAGGGGGTCTTCAGGTGCCAGCGTCCGGCAAGTTCCGCCCACTTCAGCAGCCGTTCGTCCTCCGTCAGCCTGTAGATGCACAGGGCGATCAGCGCCACGTAAGCAAACGGCCAATTTCCGTATACGCTTCCCCAGACGGGGTTCGTGCTCACGACCTCATTCGTCTCACGCCGGCAGGCGGCCACGAAGACGCCCGCGTCCGGATCATGTGGGGCGGACAGAAAGCCTTCGATATACACGCCGGCGCGCTTCCGCATCCGATCGGTCAGATCGGGGGCGCTTCCGTCGAGCAGTTCGGCGGCTTCCAACAGGCTGGCCGCAAGGGAGACCGTCTGCGGCGGGGTGTTCGCGTTGTGCATCGGCGCCGGCGCTTGAGGTCCCCTCGACGTGGACAGCAGCAGACCGGCGGCGTCCCGGCGAGGCCACCAGTAGTCCAGCATGATCTCGATCTGCCTCAGGAAGTCCGCGCGCGACGACTTCACGAAGGCAAACGACCAATCCAGAATGTAGAACCCGCCGTGCCGCGGAAAATCCGAAGACGCCGGCCCGCGTTCGAGGCGCTCTTTGCGCTCGATATGGGCGTGACGGATGTATTCCCTCGGCGCCCCGTCCTTGTAGTGGTAGTCCAGTCCTTCGGCAAACCGCTCGACGCACCCGGGATTGAATCCATACAGCTTTTCCCACAGCCAGACCGGCGCCTGCCGCAGATGGTCGTGCAGCGTGGTCCCCGGTGCCTTCTCCGGAAGCGCCAGCCGATGGCTGTCGCCCACCCGGTCCTCTTGAAGGTGCCAGTACGCGTGCTCGCCCCACGGGAACAGGCCGGTAACCGTGTCCGTGCAATGGGTCGCAAACCGGCGCAGGTATCGGTCAGCCGCGTCCCGGTACCCGTCGCGGTCCAGGGCGTACATGATCTTGAGCACGTGCTGGTCGTGCATGAGATTGCTGCCGAGGAAGGCGCGGTCGCCCATGCGCTGTCCGTGAATCGGCGGCGGCAGTTCCGTCAACATCCGGTGCGTTTCCAGATCCAGCATGGATGGAAACAGACCGCTGTAGGGCTTTCCCGCCTCAATCAGCACGTCGATCGAATCGCAGACCTTGTTCAGAACGGCTTCAGGCGTCATGGTCACAATAAATCCACAAGACGGAACTCACATGGATTGACCTGCCTGCCTGTCCAGCCGGCGCAGCCAGGCGGGCTGAAGCAGGCGAGGCAGGCAGGACGGACAGGACGAAAACCAAAAGCGCGGCAAAAACACGAAAGAACGAAATTCAGAAACTACGAAACACGCGAAAAAAACGAAATATCCGTGACTGAACCCCATAAACCCTTCATGAAAACATCAAAAGGATCTTACTTGGATCGACAGGATGGGCAGGATAAAGGCGCAGTCGCCGAGAAGACGCACAGTTTTGCAGGCGATCGCGGTGAACCCGCTTCCCGCAGGCTGTGGGACAAGATGCTTGAAGGCATATCGGTCGCCATGTTCCGATCAAGATAAGGGAAGTATTGCGGTTTGCCAAACCCAAGTCCACGGTCCTGATTTGGCATCGCGAAGCGGTCGGCCCGGCGGCCTCGTCAGGATGGGAATCTGGCTGGAGAATCCAATGGTAGAGGCAGGTTTCAAACCTGCCCGCCGCTGCCTCAATCCGCATTCCGACAGCAGAACGCTGATGCGGGCAGACAAGAATGTCTGCCCGCCTGCCGCCTGCCTGCGCCGCTTCGCTTCCCGCGGCAGGCAGGCCCCACCTTCAACAGTTGCTTCCTCAGGATGACAATGTTGGAGAGCGGCCGGCCTGTCATTCTGAGCGCAACGAAGAATCTCCCGTCTTCTGGGTCGTCCTGAACACAGCAACGCGGAAAACACATTGGCGCGGAGACCTGATTGGCATCGCGATGCGGTCAGACAATCGGATGACGGTAGGAATCCAGCCACTGGTTTTCACTGACCACTGGCCACTGCTGTTCGCTTCAATGAGGCCGCGATCAGATGATCGCGGAAATGCATGCCGATATCATCAATGCGCGCCGGCGCGCGACCGCTTCAATGAGGCCGCGATCAGATGATCGCGGAAATGCTGCTTGGACTTCCGCACTGCGAGCGAAGACCGTGTCGCTTCAATGAGGCCGCGATCAGATGATCGCGGAAATTCCGCAGTTGCGGCAACTGTGGTCCGCGGACGCAACCCGCTTCAATGAGGCCGCGATCAGATGATCGCGGAAATATAGACCGGTATTTAAATAAGGACAAGACATTTAATCGCTTCAATGAGGCCGCGATCAGATGATCGCGGAAATCTGTTACACGCCAGAGCCCCATGTCGGCTCGCAAATTTTCGCTTCAATGAGGCCGCGATCAGATGATCGCGGAAATCGTACGCTTCGTTACGAGATTCATTCCTCCCCCTCATCGCTTCAATGAGGCCGCGATCAGATGATCGCGGAAATCCGCAGAGGCCGAGAAGGCAAAGGCTGCTGCAATACGCGCTTCAATGAGGCCGCGATCAGATGATCGCGGAAATCCTTCAGCTTCTGTGATGCCCTGGCAAGACCCGACTTGCTTCAATGAGGCCGCGATCAGATGATCGCGGAAATGCGGAACACCGCGGACACGCTCCGCCTGAAGGAGGATAAGCTTCAATGAGGCCGCGATCAGATGATCGCGGAAATGCGGAACACCGCGGACACGCTCCGCCTGAAGGAGGATAAGCTTCAATGAGGCCGCGATCAGATGATCGCGGAAATAAAGCATTCCTCACAGCCTTTGTCCGCTTCCCACCATGCTTCAATGAGGCCGCGATCAGATGATCGCGGAAATGTGGTTAGAAATCTGGTTCCTGAGATCGCTGAAATGGAGCTTCAATGAGGCCGCGATCAGATGATCGCGGAAATTGCACGGCGGATGCGGAAAAGCTGGCCGTCCAACTGCTTCAATGAGGCCGCGATCAGATGATCGCGGAAATGTCCGGATATGCGGGGAACGTGACGGGGGATACGTCGTAGCTTCAATGAGGCCGCGATCAGATGATCGCGGAAATATGCTCGCAGTGCAAAGATACCGGCTGGTATTGGGTGCTTCAATGAGGCCGCGATCAGATGATCGCGGAAATTGGCGGATTCCATTGTGAAGCCCAAGGACAATGACGGCGCTTCAATGAGGCCGCGATCAGATGATCGCGGAAATTTTATCGCTGGACAGTCCGATTCCCAACGCTTCAGCCAAGCTTCAATGAGGCCGCGATCAGATGATCGCGGAAATAGCGTCTACCCTACACAGCTTATTTTCAACAACTTGCCATCGCAATTGCGAGCAGCCGCCTCCATGATGCGGGTACGCGAATCTTTCATAGACACCTCCCTTATCTAAGTGATTGTAAATATTTCGTTTGTGCAATGCGAGCATCCCCCGGGAAATTTTCATCGCCTCGCCGTTCGTATTGCTCAGCGCGTCACGAAAACCGGATAACTGCCCAACTCCCCCTGGAGCGTCTTTGCGAGTAGGCGGGCCTGGATTTCGAGGAGTCGTCGATAACTGACCCGGTAGTCGAAGAGCGGATGCGTGACCAGTGTATTCATACGGGCCTCATACGCACGGAAGAATCCTTTTCGACCCGCGGGCGTCAGCGAAACCGCGTCCCCCGACAATACGAAGTCGCCTTCCGAGACCATCTTCGTATTCACCGCGCTCAGCACGGCCGAGTCCACGATCAGGGGTCGCAACGGTTCCATCAGGTCCAGCGCAAGCGCCGGGCGTCCCTGGCGCGGCTGATGATAGAAGCCTACCATCGGGTCGAAGCCGACCGCGTAACAGGCAACGGTCAGATCCTTTGTCAGGAGGCTGTAACCGAGCGACAAAAGGGCATTGACCGGGTCTCGCGGGGGCCGGCGGTTTCTGGCGCGAAAATCGAAGGTGAACCCGGTCTCGCCGCCCTGTTCTTCCTCGCGTTTCAACATCCCTCCGAACAATCCGAAATAGATGCGCGCCGCCCAGCCTTCTACTCCCAACAGTTCCTCAAGCGATCCGGCTGTCTCCGCCTGATCGACAATCCACGACAACTCACGCAACGCCGCCCGGGACGGTTCGACGTGATTGCGGCGCAGCATTGTCCGTTGATTGCGAATCTTGCCTGCCACGAGTTCGCGGGCAAGACGCAGGCAGTACCCGGGTTGGTCTGAAAGACGGAACTGCGCCTGTCGCAGAAAGACGTTCTTCGTGTTCAGTCCCGAAGTGACCCCGTAGAACCACCCTCCCTGAGAGAAGTAGCAGATAGGAATCTCCGCGGTACACAGCGCCTGCACGGCCTGCGTCGTCATCTGGACGCTGCCCATCAGGCTGACCTGACAGATTTCGTTGATGCGCACGTCCTGAACGACCTTATCGCGCTCTTTGACCCGGAGTACCCCGTTGCTCTTGCCCACGCGAAGTCTCTGAGAATTCAGATACAGCGGCTTCCTGTCCGTCCGGGGCGCGACCATGCGCCGCACTTCCTCCGGGACGGCATTGGGACTCTTCCCCGCGCCGGGAAACAGTTCAAGTTGCCGCGCAACGTCGGTCTCGCCATTGGCCTTGAGTTGCCAGGTCTCATCGGGCATGCAGATGCCGACGAGGGAGCAGCCGGGACATTTCGGCGAGTCGATGAGCGGAAGCGGCCTCTCGCCGGCCTCGGCCGTGGCCCATGCGTCCGCGATGGCTCGCTCGGCTTCCTCAATCGTCTCTTCGTCGAACGGAACGCGCACACGCTGGCGCGTCTTGTGGTAGAAGATGACCCCTTCGTCGCAACGATACCCATTCGCGCGCAACACGAGCGCCTGAACGGCGAGTTGAACGCGGTCGCCCGGCCATGCTTCGACACCGTCCTCGCCGTCCATCGGCCGGCCGCGTTTGTAATCGACGGGCGTTGCCCTTCCCTCCGAGAACTCTGCCAGATCGAGCTTGGCGATCACTCGATGGTCATCCGACGACAACGTTATCGAGCGGGCGACAACGGGTTTTTCGCGCGCTTCGTCCGGCGGCGGCGCCGGTTGTGTTTTCCTGTCGACGCGTTTGTGCTGCGTTTCGCCCTCGGCGGTGTACTCGTTGTGGACGAAGACGCCCTCCACGTGCTCGAAGTAGAACAGCCGCGGGCAATACACGTACTGGTTGATCATGCGCGCCGGGAGATAGTCCGGCAACGGACGACCTGTCCGCGAAGGATTCTCGTCGGGCAGGCGGGACGGGGAGTGTCCCTGAGCGGGGGGAGCGCTCATCATGACGCTAACCTCCGTTAGACGACGATCAAGGGCGCGTCGATATGGACGTAGGGCTTCCCGAGCGCGGCGATGACGCGATCCCCGCGCCCTTCGGCCGGCCCCAGATCGACGAACAGCACCTGATCGTCGTCGTGGTGAATGATCTCGGCCAACTCCGCCCGAAGGCGAACCATATCCTTACGCGTGAGCTGGCACTCGAATACCGACAACTGTAAGTGGTCGCCCCAGGCCCGCATGGTCTTGAAGACCTTTCGCAGACGTTTTGGGTCGGCTATATCGTAGGAGACGACGTAGGAATTGCGCATCCGGACAACCTTTCTGTCAGGCTCTGCTTCACCTCGCGGTTCGGAAATCCCAGACGGTACGAGGGTCATTCCGCCCAGATTTCTCTCTCCGGTAATCGTCAGGCAGCCGGTCTGGAACAGGAGGGCCTCGGTACCGATGTGATCCACGTCGAAGGACGACAGCAGGTCGCTGCTGTCCACCATCTCGCCCAGTTCCTGGGAACTGACGCGGCGCTTGCACAGCGTATCGACCAGGAATGAGGGCGTACCGGTCTCGAACCAGTGGGCCTTGAACTCGCGGCTGTCGAAGAGCAGGAGAATGTCGAAGGGGTTGTAGACCTTCTCCTCGCCAAGCCAACTGTAGCCGTTGTACCAGTCGCGGATCTCGTTCCGGTCGAGGCCGGGGAGTTCCGGGGCGAACACAGAGTCCAGGTCCGCCTCGGTGTAGCCGCAGACGGCGGAATAGCGCGGGTCCAGCGTGATGTCGATCAGGTTGTTGAGGCCGGAGAACGGTCCGGCCAGGGGAAACTTGTGGACACCGGTGAGAAGGCTGAACCGGACGTCGGCGTCGCTGGACTTGATCGCCGCGTAGAAGCCGAACAGGTAGTCGCCGATGGCGCGGGCGGTTTCGGGGGTGTCGAGGTTGTCCAGGATCGGCTTTTCGTACTCGTCGATGAGGACTGCCACGCGCCGGCCGGTACGCTCATGCAACTCCTCAAGCAGGCGCCCGAAGCGGAAGGACGGATCGTTGTCTCGAGGGGTTATCTCCGCCTGATCTTCCAGGACCTGCAATTGCGCCGCCAGTTCCGTCCGCATGTCCTCGGGCCCCCGGTAGTTGCCGTAGTCGCCGCCGCTGAAGTCGAGGCGCACCACCGGATGACGGACCGACCAGTCCCAGTGATCGTGGATGTGCAACCCCTCAAAGAGCGGTTCGTTGCCCTCGAACAGCTCCTTGCAGGTGTCGAGGAAGAGGCTCTTGCCGAAGCGCCGCGGGCGGGAGAGGAAGTAATGCTTGCCCACGTCGAGGAGACGCCGGATGTAAGCGGTCTTGTCGACGTAGTAGCAGTCCTGCTCGCGGATCTCGCGGAAGGTCTGAATGCCTATGGGAAGTCTGCGTCGGGTCATGGGAGGTCTCCGGCGAGGTGGAGCGCTCAGGCGCGCTCCACCTCGAAAGCGGCAAGGTTGCGGGCGTCCCTGCTGAACTCGACGGCGATCAGGTAGATGGGCCGACCCAGGCCGCGGTACTTGTCGGCGTAGCGCCTCTCCTTCAACTGGGCCATGGCGGCGCCCTCCGGGGCCATCTCGACCACCTTGAATTCGAACAGGTAGACGTTGTCGTTGAAGCGGACCGCCATGTCCAGTCGGCCGTGGCTGCTGCTGTCCTCCACGGTAACGTCGAGTCCCAGGGCCGCGAACCAGGAATAGAACACGCTGGCGTAGTAGCCTTCGTAGCGGGAGATATCGTTGTTCGCGTACCACTCGTAGGGGATGCTGGCGAAGAAGGCGTGGAAGAGGGTCTCGAGCCCGGAGAAGTCGTTGGTGAGCAGCAGATTGTAGAGCCGGATGTCGTGCGAACCCTGCCGTGAGGGGTCGGGCCCCATGGTGAGCAGCAGATGCTCGTTCAGGCTCTGCTTCACCTCGCGGTTCGGATAGCCCAGACGGAACAGGGTCTTGCTGCCCAGTTTTCTCTCCTCGGTAATCGTGAGGTAGCCGGTCTGGAACAGGAGGGCCTCGGTGGCGATGTCGTCCACGTCGAACTTTGACAACAGGTCGTCGGTGCCTACCATGTTCTCCAGGGCTAACGACCCGACCCCGCGCTGGAACAGGGTTTCGACCAGGAACGAGGGCGTACCGGTCTCGAACCAGTGGGCCTTGAACTTGCGGCTGTCGAAGAGCAGAAGAATGTCGAATGGGTTGTACACGTTTTCCTCGCCCAGCCAGTTGTAGCCGTTGTACCAGTCGCGGATCTCGTCCCGGTCGAGACCGGGCAACTCCGGCGCGAATATGGTGTCGATATCCTCGTCGGTGTAGCCGCAAAGGGCGGAATAGCGTGGGTCCAGCGTGATGTCCTTGAGGTTGTTGAGGCCGGAGAACAGGCTGACCTTGGAGAACTTGCTCACGCCCGTGAGAAAACTGAAGCGGATGTGGGCATCGCTGTCCTTGATCGTCGCGTAGAGCCCGCGCAGGAAGTCGCGGTTGGCGCGAGCGATTTCCGGTTCCTCCAGGGCGTCCAGGATCGGCTTGTCGTACTCGTCGATCAACACCGCGGCGCGCTGACCGGTGCGCTCGTGCAACGCCTTCGTCAAGCGGCGGAAGCGCGCCGCGGCGGTGTCGTCATCGCGCGGAGTGACTTCCGCTTCCTCCTCCAGGGCGGTCAGTTGAGCACCCAATTCCTTCCGTAAGTCGTCCGGCTCCAGGTAGGTACCGCTGCTGAAGCTCAGGCGCAGGACCGGATGACGAACGGACCAGTCCCAGTGATCGCGGATATCCAGGCCTTCGAACAGCGCCTGATTGCCCTCGAACAACTCCTTGCAGGTGTCGAGGAACAGGCTCTTTCCGAAGCGCCTCGGACGCGACAGGAAATAGTGCTTGCCCTCGTCGAGCAGCCGACGGATGTAGCCGGTCTTGTCGACATAGTAGCAGTCCTCCTCGCGGATCTCGCGGAAGGTCTGGATGCCTATGGGGAGTCTGCGTCTGGTCATGGGAGCACCTTGGGGCGCGTCGGGTCCATCGCCGTTTCAATTATCCTATTGAGGCTTCACTGTGCTCTGCCGCAACCAAATATGTGGTAGTGACCGCGCGCACATCAAACGGTGTAATCACTCCCCCCTTGAGGGGGAGTCGCAGAAGCCGAGCCGTTGCCCTGAGGTTGTCGAAGGGCCGGCGAAGGCTGATGCGGAGGGGGGATTTCAACGCCGTACCGTATCCAGGTAACATGAACAATTATACGTGCATTTTGCGCCGCAGTCTTACTGTAAGATTCTATATCGTATTAATATAGGTGCCGTTTACAGCTTTCAAAGCAATGGATTCAATGAACCCAGAGCATCGAATCGGTCTTCCGTGGCGTGGTCAAAGCCCTTTGGGTTCCACGGCCGTCGTATCGAAGCATGAAAGCTCCTATAACGCGCCACTGAACTCCTATACGAGCCCTGGCTGTATAGTGTCGTGTTCTATTTCACTCAAATACGTTCCCCTTTCAGCAAGCAAGATGGCCAAGAAACTCCATAAATCCCTCGATGGCTTTCTGTTGTCTGTAATCCTCGATCAGACGCCAAATCCAATACACGATCAGCCCGGCGGTTCCCACCCCTAACGAGACCGCAAACGATCGACACAGCCAGACCTTGAATTCCGCCATCTGTCGCCCCCATTTTCATAAGTATATATATTTATTATTGTCATAAGTATACAGATAAATCGCACCTCAAGACACACTGAATCAAGTACATCCTGCATGAGGAATTGGGGGCCCTTCGGCGCCGACCCCCTCCGGCAAAGCCATGCTTCGTTCATGTTTAACTTAAGTTAAACATAACGCATCCCCAACATGCGTTAAACGTCGGCATCAGGCATTACGGCTTTCCACCGCTCTCCGCGGCGCGACGATTCTGAACGACGTCCTCAGGTTCAGCGGCGGAGTTATTACCAGGAACAGTAAATAGTGGTCAGTGGTCAGTGGTCAGTGGTCAGAAAGAGCAGTTGTCCGCTTCCGTTTATTTTCATGAACTGCAAATAGCCGACATCCAGGCCCACCAAAGAAGAGTGGGAGGATGTAAACAATACGGTGCTCCCCGTAATAACGTCCACCGGCCCGCCGCGATAGCGCTGTCGAATGTAGGCTTGCTCTTCCTCAAACGTCATGCCGCTGATCTGCTCGCTAAGTTTGTCCCGGATCAAGCACATCATCCGGACGGCATCGAACGGCTTGTTACTGATTGCCAATGCTCGGTCTCACACTGGGACAGCAACGGTAAAGTTACTGTAGTACTGGTTTTGTTGGATGCGCTGACTTCGATAGACCTCTTCAATCCCTCGCCTGAAAAGGGATGAGCGGGGTATGGGATCTTTAAAGAGATCGTCGAGGGTCAGCAGAGATTTCACCGTTCCCAAACTCACCAGAGGTGTCCAGATCGGCCAGACGAAATAAGTCTGTCTCCTACCAACCCGGCGAAATCCCGTGGTTCGTGCTTGACTTCCAATCAATACCGTAGGAAACCACCGTAATGCCTCAACCGCCAGACTGTTTGCCGCTAACATGGTGCCTTGTCTTGACTTGCTCGGACTTGGATCGTGCCAACGCAAGGCATACCGCTGATCTTCAATAGGGTCCCAACGAAGACTGCTATACCCTTTGTCCTGGTAATCCCAAGAATGAAAGAGAGTGCGTTGAATGTGATCTATACCAACCTTTTTTCGCATTTCCCTGGCATAGAACGGTAATCCTTGTCCCGCACTGTCTCCGCTACGTACCATCCTGAACTTCGAATCCTGGAACTGTCCACTCTTATCATCGGGATACAGTTCGGTTCCGAAACCAGAGAAAAAATCGGCATCCCGCCGATCGGCAATGGATGAACTGCGCTGAACATCTCGCAGTTTTTGCGAAAATTTCTCGGCGTCAAAGGGCATCCTGTTGTCGATATCAAAAGCGGCCATTGAGGATTTCTGCAGCGTCTCCAAGAGTTTTTGCGAGAATTTCTGCTCATCGTCGTCACAACCCACCAGGGATGGCCTCCAACCGCCTTCTGCTTGTTGCCAGCCAAGGCATATTTCCGGGAATACATCTTGCAAGACAACCGCAGTGCCAACGGCCGCGAGGAATCCGAGCGGGTTGCTGCCGTCGAGTCCGTTCAGCAGAAGACCTGAAGCTGCTGATTCATTTGCCGTCATGTGTCTCCTCCAGATCGCTCTGCCGCCAGTCGGCGAGTCGCAGCAGGGCTTCCAGCCAGGCCAGGCCCCACCAGCCATAACGCCGCACCAGCCTCCAGTAGCGATCCGCGACGCCAGAATCGAGGCGCTCAAGGTTAGTAGGACCGGACCAGTGCATCCGATGGCCACTCAACTCGAAATCTACATCCACGCCCTGCTCATCAAAGACCACCGGCGCGAACGGTCGACAGTGACCGTGATGGCTGGCTATCAGATGTAGAACCAGGTCGCGCAGACCGTCATCTTCCGGCAAAAGCGCCGTCGCACGTTCGGCCAAGCGCACCGAAAGCAATTCGTGCCGCCCTCCTTTCGGATACCCAGAGTCCTTACGGGCGCGCTCGCGAACAGCAAACGATCTCGGCAACCGAGCAGACTTGGCGAATAGCTCTCCGCCCAGCCAAGAAGCTCCGCCCTGCAACCAGGACTGGAATCTATGATCGGCCTTGCCCACGTCGTGCAACAGGCCCGCCCTGGCGATGGTCTCAACCAGGTCCTTCGGCAAGCCGCAACCCTTGGCATGACAGCGGGCGAACGCTTCGACACCGGGAAGGTGGAGTTGAAGCTTGACGGGATGCCCGTTGCGGTTCGAAATGCCGGACGCGGCGGCATCGTCCTCGTCGCTGAAGCTGTCGGCTTCGTGGGCGAGTTCAGGAATGCGGCGGCGTCCGACGAGGACGATACTTTCGCCGACAACTTGGTAGGCGTGGTCCAGTCTGGAGCCGGGGTACTCCCGGGAGAGTTCGTTAGCAGCCTTCCACAGCCAAGATTGTTCGGCTGGGTTGGAAAGTTCCGCCAGAAGGTCGTGCAGGGCATCGGTAATCACATCCGGGTCGTCGTCGAGCTTCCATTCCATATCGTTCAGCAACTCACGAGCGGTTTCCTTGGCCGTATCGGTATCCGGCCAAGCGTCCACCAACTTCAGGTGTATGCGAAGTATGGGCTTGGCCCTCGCAAGACGGTAGGCGCGGTCACCTACGTCCAGGTCCGCGTCCGGCGGCAGGTCTCCGAGTTGACGCGGATCCCCCGGATGGTTGGCTGGGATCACAATAACATCGCCGGGACGAATCTTCTTGGGTTCCGCCGTGATGTCCTCCCCAGCTTCCGTCTCGGCCCCCCGCCACCGCACGACCAATCGTTCCACTGTGGACGAACCATTCCCGCTGACGTCGGCCTGAGTGCCTATTCCTTCCACATCAGCGCTGTCGTCTAGAGCGTCCTCTCCGGCTAACCAACGCTTGAACATACCGACCGGCACCGGGAGTGTCTCACTGCTGCTCGGCGGGCACAAGGCCAGAAGTCCCAGCGCCGTTTTCTTTTCTTGAACTAAGTCCATATCGGTGCGCCAGCAGACCTGAACATCCGCCGCGCCTTCACGGGGACCGTGCAGAAACGGAGCCAAATCGGGCGAAGGATTTGGCTCCGGCGCTGTCTGCGCCAAGCAATCGACGTGGGCGGGAAGCATCACCGGGGCATCGGCGGAAGGTGCGTTGAGCGAAGAGTCGCCGTCCGGCAGATAGGCGATTCCAAAATCGACCTCGCCATTTTCGTTTTTGTGCTCGTTGAGCCAATTCCAAGTCTTGGTAAGGGCTTCGCCATACACGGGATCATCACCTTTGTCGCCTTTTTGGTCGCCGCGTATTAGAACCGCCGCTCGCGCATCAATTTTCCGTCCCATGCGATTCAACCGGCCAAAGCGCTGGCGCAGGGCGTCGAGGCTCGCGCACTCCGTGACAAGACCATCGAAGTCAAGGTCGGCCCCTACTTCCAAAGTTTGAGTGGCAACTACCACTACAGGCTTTTCCAGGACACGTTTTGGGGAGTTGCTGGAATGGAGATGCTGCAAATGCTGCTCAACTACGGTGTCCTTATCGACAGGGCGCATCCGGCCAGTGAGCAACACCGCTCGGTTTCCGTACTCAGCGGCCAACAGCCGATATGTCTCCCGCGCTGTGGCAACACGATTGACGAACACCACGATAGCTCGGCGTTCTTCGTTGACCAGCCCCGATGCGGTTTCGGCCAAAGCACCAGCCAGTACGCTTGTGGCCTGCTTTCCCCTGGCTCTTTTGATCGTCTTCAAGGTTGCGGGCTTGCGCGCCAACTGGCGGCATCCTAGCGTATGGGCAGGATCGCGGCCTTCGTCGGATTGATCCTCAAATACATCATCTATGCCCGGCGGCGGCGTGGCTGACATTACCACGGGATAAAATGGACGACCGAGCGGAGCGTGCGCCCATGTCTGGAAACGTCGGACCGCTTGCAGGGTCTGTAGAAACGGCTGTGCACAGTGCGCCTCATCAAGCAGAATCAGGCTGTCGTTAGCGACGAGTCCCGCGTAGACCGGCCAGGCGCCGTGGCGGCGCCCATAAGCACGGAACAACAAGCGGGAGCCGATCTGATCGACGGTCGAGGCTACCACCAACGGTTGCAGAGGATTGCGCGCCCACCCTTCGGACCGGTACATCCCGCCGCGCAATACATGGGCAGTGAGCGGCCAGACATCATGGGAACCGTTCATCTCAGCACCAGCGACCTGCCGGAGATTTCCGGCGACAGTATTCAGAATGCCCTTCTCAGCCTTCTTCAGTTTCTCGGCCAAACGGCGGGCGCGTTTATGCGCCTCATCAACGATCACGCGCCGGTCTACCACGAAGAAAATGCGGCGAGGTGCGGTGATGGTCTGTTTCCGGGACAGGCGGGACGCCTGGGCCGCTAAGGCGAACACTGCAATATCCAGGCACGCGGTCTTACCGGAAGCCGTTGGCAGGGCTATGGCCTCCGGCCATGGAGCTTCTTCCCGTTCCAGGACTCGATCCGCCAACGCCTGCTGCCAGGCGAAGGGCGGATGGCCCCACAACGCGGCGAAGAATTCGGCGAAGTGGGTGCTATTCAGGTTGGTTTGTCCCATATGTATGCCCATCGACCGGAACGAACTGGCCGAGCCCGAAGTGTGCGCCTACTCCCATAGGGCGTGGAATAACAACCGGATGATCGAATTCAAGCTCGAACCAGCCGGCAGCTCTCCTGGTCCAGCGCCACGTGCCACGTTGGTAGAGGTGGGTGCGAACCGGCGTGAGCCTGCCGAGCGACCCTGGGCCGGACGTCTGCGTCGCTCGGGGGCGTGCGGCCGTGGTTTCTTCGACCATTCTCTGAAGCTGCTCGGATGGCGTCGGTCCGCGTCGTCCTCGACGCGCGTGCAACGGCGCTAGGAAGGGCGTCAGGGATCGCCAGCACCGTGACGGCGTCGGCTCCGGGTATGTCTCGATCACACGCTCGACGACCACGAGGATCGGATAGTCTTCATCGCGGAAGATACGCTGGACTCCAAGCAGGGCGTCCAGCTCTCTTTGGTCGATGCCATCTGAGCCGTCCGGAAGCCACACAGTGCATCCCTTCAGGTACCCGTCTCCCGTATCAGGCTCCGGCAACCAGAACGCGTGCCGATGCCCCTTTGCGACGTTGCCATCAGGCTCCCGGCCGGTGAGCCGGCGGGACGGTACTCCAGCGGCGGACTCGAAGCGTGAGGCGGCCTGATCGCGAATCTGCCGAGCTACGCGTACCAGCTCCGACAGGTGGATCGGAACACGGCGGAACAGGCCGAACCGCACCGCTGCAACGCGTGGGCGCTCCTCTGACGAGGCTACTTGGCGTCGAGCAAGCCGGGGACGAACGAGCATCGGCGGCAACGCGTAGTCGATCCAGTCCGTGTTCGGAGGTCGCTTTCGACCCTCGACGATCATTGTTTGGACGAGATGGTCTCCACCGGCTTCTCCCGCCCAGAGGTCGGGGGCGCAGAAGGCGTCGCGGGTGACCAACACTCGCCGCCGGATTTTGTTCGACAAGGGACGGCCGTCTGCCGGAGCTACCCTGTGCAAGTGCCTCGGAGGGGCTTCCACAAGCGCGAGGCGGGCCCTCGACTCCGCTCGCCCGAAGTAGGTCATGCGCGCAAGCAGAAGCGGGAGGCCGCTCCGCTGCCGGGCCGAGAGGGATACATCATAGTCGAAGCAGAAGCATGCGCCGTCATCGCCTTCCGAGAGCACCGCGAAGTGATCGAAGTGTAGAACGCGCTTCGGCTCCTTGGTCTCGACGATGACGGGCTGGTAGTACGGAATCTCGGCGAACGACACCGGGGGCAGCCACATCGCCGGAGGCGAGGCCCGGCCGAGTGCTTGCAGCAGGTCGTCTCGTTCCACTTCCGTAACAGGGGGCGGGTTGGCGTCGAACCAGACAGCGGCCAGACCGCGCAGCAGCCGCCACGGAGAAGGGGGCCACTCGGGTCCCGCCATCGCGTGCTGCGCCTCGCCCCAAGGATGCGCGTGGTAACGCCCCGACAGCAGGCTCACTTGGACGATAGTGCGTGACACGAACTACTTCCCGTAGGTGACGGTGGTCTCAAGTCCCAGTTCGAGTTCTTTCAAGAGTTCCTCAAAGATCGGCGGGTCCGAGAGGAGGCCAGTCAGGCCGCCGTCACATGGAGGTGTCACAAGCCTCTCCAGATCCAACGGGCTATTGTCCCCGAACGGGGCGCCCTGCTTCGACCCTGACCAACTCACCGACCCGACCGCCAAGGAGCAATCGGCACGCAGACGGAGGGCGCCCATCGTGTCACCGGTACGGGCGTCGAATGCCGGCCCGTTCGTGAGGAACCGATGGATCTTCCAGAGGGCCAACGCGAGCAGGAAACGCTGGGCCGCGCAGTTGCCGGAGCCGTCGTCGGAACCCGCCTCGTCGGGCGCCGCGACAAGCGACCGTTCCCGAAGCGCCAGCACGTCGATCTCGAAGGTGGCCTGAATCGACTCGGAAACGTAGCGCTGCTTGTGAGCAATGCTCTGGCCCTTGTTGCTCTTCTTGGCAGCTGACGACTCGGGCTCGATGCCGTCGACCTTGACGAGCCCATAGTGGACCTCGCCGTCCTCTGCGAGAGTCGCCTCCAGCCGCGCGTGGAGCAGGCGGGCAGCACGGAGGCCGACGGCCTCCCACTGCATGAACTGGAAGCCGTGCAGTATCGCGGCCGGATCCAGCGCGAACACGGCCTGAGTGAGTTTCTCGCGGCCGTCCAGCGGCCAGGTCTTGCCGTCGAGGCGGAGGTGCTCCTCCAGCTTCTCCTGTAGGGTCGTGCGGTCGTTCTTCGCAGGTTGCGTCCCGTTGACATCGCTCTCGAGCACGTATGACGAAGCGACCCGGTGGGGTTCGGTGAGGTTCGTCGCCAGAATACGGTTCTTCTTATCCATGACCCGGATGACAGGCAGTTGTGCGGCGAGCGGTTCCCGCCACACTCCGGGGGACCGCATGCAGACGGCCTCCAGCCGGTTGGCCATGCTCTGCTCGCTCTCAACCAAGCATCGGCGTTTCCCCTTGCCGTCGGTGTAGACACAGGCTCCAATGTCCGGGAACCCCGTCGGCTGGAAGAACGAGCCGTTCGCAAGGTGAAGCTTGGCCGAGATCAGGACGCGGTCTTGGTCCAGGAGTACGTCCACGAGGTTGTTGTCAGACATGAGCAGTCTCCATTTCGGGGTTGGTGTCTGATTCGCGAGAAGTGGACGGCACAAGCAGGGTGTCTGCGAGGCACGCCACACTTTCTTCTGAAACCGGAATGAGCACGGCCGCAGCCATCAGCTCTGCCTGCTTGGATGTGAGACCGACGTCGGGTTGCGCCACGCTCTTCCCGCTCGGACGAACGTCGTCCGGCCAGTTACCCGGCAAACCCGCTATACGCAGTCGGCGCAGGGCGGCGTCGCAGGCAGCTGCAACCGAGCTCGCGGTACCGGTGGCGATGCCTCGCGGCACGTCACCGTCCATTGGTCGCCGCTCGCCCGGCGTCTGTCGGGCCGACAGCTCGAGCCAGAGTCGAAGTGCGGCGTAGACAGGCCCGGCCGGTCGATTCGCAGAAGCCGGCGGCGGCGCATGTCCACTCCCATCCAGTACCAGAAAGGCCAGGAAGTAGCGTTGTAGATCCTTCACCGGCACGTCACCGCGGAGCAGAGCGACCACGTCGGCGGCGGCGGCGGGACGAGTTCCCCTTGCCGGAAGCACCGGCAGGCTCGCGGTATCGAGCCACCTGCGCCAGAGCAGCGTCGCAAGCTCTCGGGCCGGATTGCGGCCGGGTTGCGGAACGCGCTGTGCAGGCGGAGGGTCTGGAACGCGGAGTCCGCGTTGGCCGTCACTTGTCACGGACATGAGCTGTTCGATGACCGGCATCCGGACCATCTGCCCATTGTCATCCGGCACGGCGGCCCAGCCGAGGGAAGCAAGGGCCCATCCGAGACGGGCGGCAGGTGAGTCCGCCAGAAGCTCCGACAGCACCCGTCCCCACGCGCGCCCTTCCAGCAGCGGTACCGGGCGGAAAGTCGCTTGAGATCCAGGTCGCTCCGATACCGTCGTGTACAAGGTGACTTGGAGATTCCACAGCGCCTTCAGCACGTTGACGCGGTTCGCGTCTTCAGGCACGTCGATGGCGGCGTGGACAGTCTCATCGAAGCGCGTCTTGGCCAGTGCCAGCTTCTCGGAGCTGTCGTCCACCCTGCTCAACCGGAACTTCTCGATCCATCCCGAATCGTCGAGCGGTGCGAGGAGGAACCGCAAGCTGTCCCGTGCAGCCGACGTCGGCCCGACCTTTGTGGCCCCGCGGGAGACCGCTTGGTTCTGAGGGGCCTTCTGGCCGGGTTTCCTCGGTTCGAGGGCAAAGCGATGAAACGCATCGAACGCACCCGTGATCGCCCTGCTGGCGACGGCTCGTCGGAAATCGGCTGCACCGGAAGCGAAGTCCCTCTGACCGACTCGTGCCTGGAAGCCCCGCACTTGCGCCTGGAACTCGGACAGCGTCCTGGGATGGTCGCTGCTCCAAGTCGGAAGGAAGACCTCCTGCGTCTCTACCATTGAGCCCTGGGCCCGGATGACAGAGCCCGGAAGAACGAATGGAAACGCAGGATAGGAGCGGCGTGAGCCGCGTGGTGACCTGGCGGCGCCACGCAGGAGCAGCAGGCCTCGCATCGCGAGGATATAGTCCCAGTTGCTGAGTGGCTTCTTGGCCTCATGGATCCAAGCGGCCCCGGTGGCATAGCGCTTGATACCCTCGGGGAAGAGTAGGCCACCACCTCTCTTCAATCGGCCCTTGGGCACGCGTTCTTCGCTGAAGACCGCAGAATCGATGTCGGCCTCTGGAGCCTGTTTGGCAGCTTCCCGAAGGGTATTGAATTGGTTCGCTCTCCCGCCAATAGCTTGCCCCCAGCTACCGAGGACGGGATTCGGTTGGGGCAGTTCTCTGCCGACATAGACGCCGATAGCTTCGGCGTCTACTGCCGCAGCCGGATCGAGCTCCGTCCAAACCGAGGGATCCTTCAGTGGTGGATCACTTCCGTCGGCCTTTGCGAAGGTTCGCCCAGTTTCATTCGCCCAGTCGACCAGTAAGGCGAGTGCACTCCGAACCTTCTCATGCTGCGCTTCTGAACTTACGTTTTTAAGCGCTGGAATGTCGGTCTCGAGCGCACCCGCCGATGTCCACCAGAAGCGAGCATCCGACCACGCTACGCCGACGCCTGCCATGACACCATAGCCTTTCAACATCGCGCCAAGCGAGGCCGTCGATACGCCCGGGAACTCGACCGTCATCGGCTGGCCCTCCAGTCGGCGACGCGGACCAGGGCCTCCAGGTACGCCAGAAACTGGGGTCCGTTCTCTTTGAGCAGCTTCACGGCCCGTCCCTGCCAACCGGGGTGGGCGAGCGAAGGGAGCAGCAGGTCGGGGTCGAGTTCGCACGCTTCCTCACGTGCAACGAATGACATGGCTCGCGCAGGGATGCGGTCGTGGGGCTGGACACCGGCGACGTCGTCCAGCCGGTCATCGTTCCAGGGAGTGGGTGTCATCCGCACCTTCCCGTGGTGTGCCATGACGAGCCACGCGACCAGATCGTCGGCGTCCTTCTGGGCAAGGTACGCCAACGCGGACGCCACCTCGTGGCGGAAGCGCTGGGTGTTGCGCCGCGGTCTGCGATGATCGTTGGACTTTGCATAGTAGACACCGTCTCGGGGGTCCGGGGGCTCATCGTGGCCTGCATCGCGAAGCATCTCCTGGAACGGGGAGAAGGGTCCGTCGGCGTCTTCCCGCTCGAGGGCCTTTCCGATATCGTGCCAACGGCCTGCCGTTGCCAGCACGTCCTCCAGATCCGGAACAAGTGCCCCAGCGAGTTGACGCGCCGCCGACTCCGCCGTGGAGAGGTGCTGCGAAAGTTCCATCCAGCGGCGGGTGTGGCTGTGCGGGTCTTCCTGGCTGCCGGCCCACCCCTCCGTTCGATCATCGATCCCGCCGACCGTGTCGCCGTCGCTTTGTACCCATGAGCGATGTCCGTCAACGGTAGCCACCCAGCACGACGGCCGGCTCTGTTCGGAGCCCACCCAACCGAGTGCATCGTCGTAGCCGCCGAGGGAGACGTCGAGCATCACCGTATCCCCGGGTCGAATGCCCGGGTCATCCAGCCGGATCTCTCTCCAGGCGCCGCTTTGACGACGAGAACGCTGCAACCCGAGTAACCAGCCCCGGCTGTCAGGACCCAGTTTGCGACCAAGCTCGCGCAGGGCAGCGATCGAGACCTTGCAGATCTCGTCAGGGTGCGGTGCTGGGGTCTCCTCCGGCTCGACGTTGTCGAGCACCCGCCAGAGCACCGCGACATCGAGATCCCTTCGGTCGCCGCGCACGAACCGGGACACGTCGAGATGTCCACCCGACAAGTCGGGGTCCGTGTCGAAGAGGTCGTCGAGGTGGTGTTGTCGGAGCACGGGTCCTTCGACCGGGACAAGGTGCGGGTCGGCTTGGTCGACTTTCTTGATTGTCGAGATCGATGCGTCTCCACGAAGGCGATCCACTCGAATCCATGCAGACTCGAGATCCGCCCACTTGTAAGGCAATGCGGCCGTGCTCCGGGCTTTCTCTTCGGCCTGCTCTCGGTCGGCTTTCTTCTTCGGCCAGCCTCCGGTCGGCACTTCTACTGGGGCCTCCAGGATATGGACGACGCCCTTTTTCCGTCCACGACGATTGAGTCGCCCGAGGCGCTGCACCAGGGATGACCAAGGACAGATTTCGCTCACCAGCATGTCCGCGTCGAGGTCGACACCGGCTTCGAGCACCTGAGTGCTGATCACGATTCGTCCCAGGTCCGGAGTGATCGTCCTGAGCCGGGCCATGGCCGCGGCGCGCTCACGGGGTCGAAAGCGGGAGTGCAAGAGCAGAAGCTCCGGGGGGCTGTCGTCGTGAGCGACAATTGCCTTGACCCGCCGGAACAGCTCTTGGGCGCGCACAACACGATTGACCATCACCAGAACGAGTCGTCCGCCGGATGCGTGACACAGAAGTTGCTCGGCCAAAGACGTGTCCTCGACCGTGACCGCCGGACGTTCCACACGCTTCGATCCGTTGAGCACATCGGACATCGTCTTGCGGTCGGCTTCTCCGAGCCCGAGCACGGTGACGTCCCGTTTTCCGTGTTCCGGCGTCTGCATCCATAGGGGGGCCTGCTGCGTCCACCGTTGCCCTTCCGCCTGCCTGAGGGTCGCAGTGCCGATCGTCGCACTCATCCAGAGACTTTCGCGTGGCAGGTGCTGCGGTGAATGTCGAAACTGATGGAGCTGAACGCTTGTGGTCCGGCCAGCCCCCATGAGTTGCACCTCGTCGAGGACCCAGAGTGCATCGACGTTCACCTGTCCGAATGCGATCGGCCAGTAGTACGGCTTCATCGCGTACCCGCGGTTCAGGCCGCGCGAGAGGAGCATGTCCTGGGTCCCCAAGAGCACGGCGTCGCGTTCCGGGTGACCCTCCCATTCCACGGCTTCCTCTCCTCCCATCAGCCTAAATACCGGAACGGCATCGCTGCACCAGTTCGGCCGATACGGATCAGCCAGAGGCTGCGGGCGTTGAAGCCAGCCGAGGTTGGCGAACCATTCGATGATGTCGTCGTGCACTTGCTCGACGAGCGATCGCATCGGCAGGCAGTAGACCAGTCGTCGGGGTGTGCGTTGCCGGATGTCGCGGTCGGGGCACTCTCGCCGGCGCCATGCCCACGAGAGAACGGCCGCAGCGGTCTTCCCGCACCCTGTGGGCACGGCGAGGATGTCCGGCAGGTACCCGTATTCGGCAAGATTCTCCTGGTACTCATGTGGATCTGTCCGCAGGCCGGTCGCTGCTACGAAGAAGGAGCTGAAAGGTCGACCACTCACTTCGCAAACCCCGTTTCAGGTGATGGTTTTCTATTGGCCTCCAGTTGATGGGCAAGCGGCTCTTTCCCGTTTCGCCAAGTTGACTGAAACTCAGTCACTTTCTTGTCCTCGCTCATCCATCGGACGGCACAGTCCATATCCCCGGAATCGTCCTGCCCCCAGAAGCACGGGACCTCGCGCCGGCTCGTCGAATACGATCACCGCGTGGTTGTGGCTCTGGCGTCCGCCGTGGTTCTTGCGCGCCATTTGCGGGAACTCCCTCGAATGAGGAACCCCTTCGACTAAGGAAACCGGGTGTAACAAAACCTCGCGCGGGCGCGGCAGACCGATGTGCCCGCACATGTCCTTCACGCTTTCGGCCGCCCGTTTCCACTTGTCCTTGCCATCGAAATGCCGGTTCAGGACCACCGGGGTCACGGTGGCCCAAATGCGGGATTCCCGTGTCCAGGTATTCGGATTAAGGTTTTTCGGCGGGCGCTCGCGGGTTTCCAGTTCAATAGCGCACTCCAACCACGCGCCATCAAACAACCGATGTTCGCACGGCAGGCCGGTAGTGGAATCGTGAAGAAAACGGGCAAGGCATTTTCCGGCATCCTGATGATTCAGGTCCGCCGGCAGGGCTATGGCCAAACCCATGACCCGGCCATCTGCATATTCTGCACCGACGAATGGGAGAGGGGTCAGTGCCAGATGGGGATCAGCGGTAGGTCCGCCCTCCGGTCGATGGCCGCTGAACCACTCCGGCGGGGGTTGTTCGGGACACTCTTTCATCAATAAACCGCGCAGGGCCGCCGTGAGCTTGAGCGTCGCCGGTAGAGACACGCGCTTGCCTTTGATACCGAGGACAATGAGCTGAGGGTCGAAAACCGAGGCGGGGATTTCGGGGGCCTCGTCTTTCGGGGGTCTATCGTATCCCTGCCAACGGCCCGGTACCGGGCTCAGACTCACGGGTTTTCCGTTGGGAAACCGGTCTTCCGAACGCGTTTTCAACTCCTTGATGTATCGTCTCTGTTCGCGAGGATTTCGCCCGATGCACGGTCCACTTCCGCCTTGCTTTGCCGCAGCAAGTCGATTTCGGATGGTGTCAACATCCGGGGAGCGGGCGAGGTACCGAGCCTCTGACTGAGTAAGGCAATCGAAGGTGTGGCCGAAGTGGGCCTTCCACCACTTTTCGAAGTCTGATCCGTGCTCTTGTCGGAGTTCATGCAATTGCTCCTGTGAAGGGTTCAATTTGACAGAGTAGGGTTTGCCGGTCAGCGCAATGGCGCCAACGACTTTTCCGCCCTGCTTTTCTATCCAGCCGCGCAGATTCGCCAAAGTACCGCCCTGACCGATGAAGTCGTCCACCATCACGTACTCTCGCCCTGCTTCGACAGGCCCATCGAAGCAAGCCTGACGCGCGAGCCGGCCATAGCCGTCGGCGCCCGTATGGGAGACGATATTCGTCTGTACGACAGCCGTCTCGCGGGGGATGCCGAGCCGCTCGTGCAGCAGTCTTGTCAAGGCAGCCGGAATGGCATTGAGGCCCTGGCTTTCCCAAGCATGTGCGCTGACCAACACGGGATCGCCACTTTCACTTGCTTCGGAAGCCAGCAACTGCACCGCACGGATTCCACTCTCGTCGACCAGGCTGTCGACGAGGCGCGTCGCGGCTTCGGCGTCGCGCGCCGATTTTGCGCCAGGATATTCGGGGTGCTGTTTGACTTCGGATTCGCCGGCCAGTAGCACCACGTTCGCGAATGCCTTCCAAGGCGCCCTTGGCGGTGGCTTCATCTCCTTGAGGTCCGCGTCAGCTTGCTTAATCTCACTTTGAAGATCGTGGTAGGCGATTGTCGCTGCACGGTTCATGCGCGTTTCCAACATCTGCAGGCGCCCGGGGTTCGTTACGCGGAGTCGCTGACGGGCGACGCCCGTCGCTGGAATCCACGCAGGCGGCGGCGGCTTGGTCTCCAGCCACATTTGTACAAAAGAAGCCGAATGTCCCACGTGGGTAACTTTGGCGCCCAGCCGTTCCAAGGTGGCGCGATGTGTACCCAACTCGGCCTCCGGCCAAATCAGATACACCTTCGGGTTGTGAGGGATGGCAACCGGGAAACCACGGGGCTGGCGCGACCGATACTCCGGAAGCTGGGCCAGTCCGGCATCCTTCAGTTTGTTCAGATTTCCGATGGCAGGCAGCCGACGCTTTATACTCGCGTCGTTGACGGGCACATAGCTGACAACAGTAGCGCGACTGTGGGCATCCGACGCGGCAATCGCAGGTGGCGGCAAGGCTTCAAGCCAACGCAGTGCGTCGCCTTCGGCGGGGTCTTCGCCCGTCTCAAACCAGGCTGCTGCCAACGCCATGAATACCCGATCGGGATGCGGCGGCCATTCGGCCTGTTCCTTTCGGGCCCCGTCCGCCGCTGCCATGGACCATCCATTCAGATAATGGATGCCAAGAGAGAACATCAGCCGTCCCCTTCTCCCGAGGCGCTGGCCAATTCCTGGCTCCGCCGGACCAGTTCGACGAGGTCGGGCGATGGGGTCAGTTCAATTTCGCCCTCCCAGGGAAGGCCGACATCTCTGGCGGCCGCAGTCGCCTCGTTCAACAATTCAAGCGCGTCTTCGGGATCAAGTTCAAATTTCCGAGGAGATTCTCCGGGACGATCGAGCATCTCCCACACAGGTTCTTGTTCAGCGAACAACTGGCAACGAGAGCGAAGGTCCGTATCGACTCTCGCCAAACTTCCGGCGGCCAGCCCCAGCGCGGCCAACGCGGTGCGTGCGGCCAGATCAGTGTCGCGGTCAGAGTCCGCGGCGCCGTTGAGCGGAAAGCGGAGGCGACGTAGGACACTTAGTGACATTACCGTGGTCTGTACGGCTCTGGAGATTGTAAAACCGCCGATAATCCGCGGTACTCTGCGTTCCTGTCCATTTGAGTCAATAATAGTATCATAGACGATTTGTCCTCTTGGGTCTTTCGCATAAGCGTAATCGGGAGTGACATTTCCGTGGTTCGCTTCAGATGGCCTTCCTGTCTTGAGCTTCTTCCCGTCAGTCTTATTCAACGTCCAGTGGGACGCATCGTCGCTTTCAGATTTGCGCTCATATAGCGTGGCCGCATCGCGCATGATCTCCGCAGGATCGATTCGGCTGGACGTTTTCTTTCCGGCTATCGCGTCATATCCTGCAATTTCCGAAACCACCGCACGCTGGAATTTACACCCCAGACCGCCACGAGGACCAGTCGAGTCCCACAGACCAAATATCAGTGCGGTCGGACACAAGCCAAATAGGCCGGTGGCATTCCGCACCTCCGCGGTGTCGAGTATTCGTCCCTTCTCCGACTTACGAAAAATCGTCCCGTTCAGAAGACTGTCGCGGAATAGCGCATCCGCGACGCGATGGGGCGCCTCCAGGCTGGACACTGAGAACTCTTTGGGTAGTTCCTGATCGAAACGTGTTACCAGCAGAGGGAGCTGTACCGTTCCGGCACGGTGTGCCTCCAGCAGCGCCAACTCCATGCGGTTGGCCTGCGACTGCACCGAATCCAGGAGAACACATTGTCGAGTCTCCCTTGTCTTCGGGTCGATGCGCTCTTCGGTGGCGTATTTACCCCCTTCGTACGTCGGAGGAAACACTTTGTCGCCGGGGCCTCCTGCGGGCTGATAGTCGGTCACGCACCGAAACGCTGCGGCCGTCCCGGCGACCGCGGATTGCAAAGTCTGCAAATCAATCTTCATAGTTCGTCTCTCCTGTATACGTGACGCCTCGGATCATGGTGTCAATGTCAGTTCTCAACTATAACATCGCCATTGACCAATTTCCCCGCAAGGACTTCGCTCACGATCTCGGTAGTTTCCCGTGCGGCCTTCCGCAGACGTTTTGGGTCGGCTATGTCGTAGGAGACGACGTAGGAATTGCGCATCCGGACAACCTTTCTGTCAGGCTCTGCTTCACCTCGCGGTTCGGATATCCCAGATGGTACAGGGTCCTGACGCCCAGTTTTCTTTCCCCGGTAATCGTCAGGCAGCCGGTCTGGAACAGCAGAGCTTCGGTACCGATGTGGTCCACGTCAATGGTCGACAGCAAATCGCTGCTACCCAACATGTCGTCAAGTGCCAGAGAACTCACCTGGCGTTTGAACAGGGTTTCGACCAGGAACGAGGGCGTACCGGTCTCGAACCAGTAGGCCTTGAACATGCGGCTGTCGAAGAGCAGTAGAATGTCGAAGGGGTTGTACACGTTCTCCTCGCCCAGCCAGTTGTAGCCGTTGTACCAGTCGCGGATCTCGTCCCGGTCGAGACCGGGCAACTCCGGCGCAAATATGGTGTCGATATCTTCGTCGGTGTAGCCGCAGACGGCGGAATAGCGCCTGTCCAGCGTGATGTCGATCAGGTTGTTGAGCCCGGAGAACGGTCCGGCCAGGGGAAACTTGTGGACCCCGGTGAGAAGGCTGAACCGGACGTCGGCGTCGCTGGACTTGATCGCCGCGTAGAAGCCGAACAGGTAGTCGCGGATGGCGCGGGCGGTTTCGGGGTTGTCGAGGTTGTCCAGGATCGGCTTTTCATATTCGTCCACGAGGACTGCCACCCGCCGGCCGGTACGCTCATGCAACTCCTCAAGCAGGCGCCCGAAGCGGAAGGACGGATCGTTGTCGCGAGGGGTTATCTCCGCCTGGTCTTCCAGGACCTGCAATTGCGCCGCCAGTTCCGTCCGCATGTCCTCGGGCCCCCGGTAGTTGCCGTAGTCGCCGCCGCTGAAGTCGAGGCGCACCACCGGATGACGGACCGACCAGTCCCAGTGATCGTGGATGTGCAACCCCTCAAAGAGCGGTTCGTTGCCCTCGAACAGCTCCTTGCAGGTGTCGAGGAAGAGGCTCTTGCCGAAGCGCCGCGGGCGGGAGAGGAAGTAGTGACTGCCGCTGTCGAGCAGTCGCCGTACGTACCGGGTCTTGTCGACGTAGTAGCAGTCTTCCTCGCGGATCTCGCGAAAGGTCTGGATGCCATTGGGGAGTTTGCGTCTGGTCATGGGAGGTCTCCGGCGCGGGGGCGCGCTCAGGCGCGCTCCACCTCGAAAGCGGCCAGGTTGCGGGCGTCCCTGCTGAACTCGACGGCAATCAGGTAGACCGGCTGGCCGAGGCCGCGGTACTTGTCGGCGTAGCGCCTCTCCTTCAACTGGGCCATGGCGGCGCCCTCCGGCGCCAGCTCGACCACCTTGAACTCGAAGAGATAGACGTTGTCGTTGAAGCGGACCGCCATGTCGAGGCGGCCGTGGCTGCTGCTGTCCTCCACGGTGACGTCCGATTCCAGGGCAGCGAAGTACGAGTAGAACACGCTGGCGTAGTAGCCCTCGTAGTTGGCGATGTCGTTGCTGGTGTACCACTCGTAGGGGATACTGGCGAAGAAAGCACGGAACAGGGTCTCGAGCCCGGCGAAGTCGTTGGCCAGCAGTAGGTCGTAGAGCCGGGCCCTGTGCTCGGCCTGCTGCGGCGGGCTTCCCGTCAAGGAACTCAGAAGGCTTCGGTTCAGGCTCTTCCGAACCTCCCGGTTCGGGTAGCCGAGACGATAGAACATCTCCCCGCCACGCGGCTCGGCGCGGGCGATGGTGAGATAGCCGGTCTGGAACAGCAGCGCCTCGGTGGCGATGTCCTCCACGTCGAACTTCGACAACAGATCGTCGGTGCCCACCATGTCTTCCAGGGACAGCGAGCGGACGCGGCGCTGGAACAGGGTTTCGACCAGGAACGAGGGCGTACCGGTCTCGAACCAGTAGGCCTTGAACATGCGGCTGTCGAAGAGCAGTAGAATGTCGAAGGGGTTGTAGACGTTCTCCTCGCCCAGCCAGTTGTAGCCGTTGTACCAGTCGCGGATCTCGTCCCGGTCGAGGCCGGGCAACTCCGGCGTGAATACGGTGTCGATATCTTCGTCGGTGTAGCCGCAAAGGGCGGAATAGCGCGGGTCCAGCGTGATGTCCTTGAGGTTGTTTAGGCCGGAGAACAGGCTCACCCTGGAAAACTTGCTCACGCCGGTGAGGAAGCTGAAACGGATGTCGGCGTCGCTGTCCTTGATCGTCGCGTAGAGGCCGCGCAGGAAGTCGCGGTTGGCCAGGGCGACCTCCGGCGTCTCAAGGGCATCCAGGATCGGCTTGTCGTACTCGTCGATCAACACCGCGGCGCGCTGACCGGTGCGCTCGTGCAACTCCTTCGTCAAGCGGCGGAAGCGCGCCGAGGCGGTGTCGTCATCGCGCGGAGTGACTTCCGCTTCCTCCTCCAGGGCGGTCAGTTGAGTACCCACTTCCTTCCGTAAGTCGTCCGGCTCCAGGTAGGTACCGCTGCTGAAGCTCAGGCGCAGGACGGGGTGACGAACGGACCAGTCCCAGTGATCGTGGATGTCCAGCCCCGTGAACAGGGGCTCGTTGCCCTCGAACAGCTCCTTGCACGTGTCGAGAAAGAGGCTCTTGCCAAAGCGCCTCGGACGCGACAGGAAATAGTGCTTGCCCTCGTCGAGAGGCCGACGGATGTAGCCGGTCTTGTCGACGTAGTAGCAGTCCTCCTCGCGGATCTCGCGGAAGGTCTGAATGCCTATGGGGAGTCTGCGTCGGGTCATGGGAGCAACTTGTGGCGCGTCAGATCTCTCGCCGTTTCAATTAGCCTCAATTTAAAAAAGATAATCGTTAAATTGGCCACAAAAAGCACAAAAGACACAAAAGGTATCGGTGCGAAACAGCGTGTGTCGTAACGCCGTGACCCTGCAGATATTTGCTTGTCTTTCGGCGGTACGCCCTGTAATAGGATGGTTGTTTTTGTGCCTCTTGTGGCAAGTTGCCTTCAATCGAAAATTCCAGCAAGCCGACACTGAGGAGAAAACTCCCGAAACGGAGCGTAATGGTCGTCCAAAAGGATGTTTTTTCCGTTCACGTCCGGTGACCTGATGTATCCTGGAAATCCGATGTCACATCGCCTTTATTCACTTGCCTATATTCGATTTAACGTCACCGAATAATGACGAATCGAGGTTAGATCGGAGGGCTTCAAGGTCCCGGTCCCGCAATTCGGATTTTGCGATAAAGGAGACAACCGGAAACGCATCCGTGCCCGCCTTCGCCACCCTGCGACGCAGGTCGCGTCTCAGGCCTGAAGTACGCCGAGCACCGAGGCGGTCCTTGTTGAAGACAGCTTTTATCACAAGGATCTCGTCCCCATATTCATCGAAATCCGGCCTTACCGCAACCAATTCAAACACGTCACCGCATCGTTCTCTTAAAGTCGTTTCGACAACATCCTTAACTCTTGACAGGTTTTGTACCGTCATCGTCGCCCCCTTTTGTTTATCCAAAACGGGCAGTTACGAACAGAAACCTTCCCGTCTACTGCGTCCAACTTCCGGCCGAAAATCAGCGTTGCACGGGAAATCAAGCCGACGTGTCCGATAGAACAGCGCCTTGCATGTAGATAAATTGCATCTCGAGGCACACTGAATCAAGGACATACTGAAGACGACTTGGGGGCGGGGCGGCGCCGGTCACCTCCGGCATCGTCATGGCTCGTTCAAGTTCAACTTAAGTTAAACATAGAGCATCCCGAACATGCACTAAACGTCGGCATCAAGCATTACGGCTTTCCACCGCTCTCCACGACGCTACGATTCTGAACGGCGTCCTCAAGTTCAGCGGCGGAGTTACTGTCCACAGGCTCGTCGCGAAGGGCTACCGGATGTAGGCTTGCGCTTCCTCAAACGTCATGCCGCTGATCTGTTCGCTAAGTCTGTCCCGGATCAAACGCATCATCCAGACGGCATCGAACGGCTTGTTACTCGTCGTCATAGCCTATTGCGTTGTTTGGTGTTCTGCCTTCCACGATAGCGAAGAGTCCACAGCCGATGCCAGATGAATCGGTGTAGATGTCTTTGCTTCATTTGTAAAGACCAAATGTCAATTTTATTGCCACGCGACCTCTGAAGGGCCGAACGTGCCATAGCCGCCTTGTCCGGAACGGCGAATGGGCGACCGGAGAATCCTGAAGATACCCCACGAGCGGAACCAGCGGTTACGATCAGAGGCAGCCGGGTCATAGCCATGCGCCAATAGTGATTTGACCATATACGATGAAGCAGGTTTACTCCAGAGAGGCCAAGAGTAGGAACCCGCCTTCCACAAGCCGGAGCACCCTTGTGTGAACGTTCGATCGCTGTTCCCGAAAACGGGATGCAGGCTTAATCCGAGGATGGCCAGCGCCTCAGGTCCGGGATTGGTAAATTTCCTTTCGGGGGAGGGATTGCTGGCACGCAGAGCATATATGCGGTCATCGACGACGTCCCAGCCGAGAGAAGGGAGCACGCTTTCATAATTCCATGGACCTTCGAGGCCCGAGAGCATGTCGCATTCGGAGACTCCGGCCAAAATCTGGCGAGCCGTGGCCAAGAATTTCTGCTGACCCGCCGTAAAGTAGAGGTCTGAAGGCTTGGCGACGCCTTGATTGTCCAGACTTCCTTCAGCTACGAGCGCGGTAATCAGGCCTTCGCCAAGGTCGCACTGATTAATGAGCTGGAGATACGTACGGATGTCGTCGGGTTTCAGTTTCAACTCGTCACCCTTGGGCATGTCCGATCCGTCGGGCCGTTTCGGGGCAATGGCGGGGCTGTCTCTCCACAAGGCGAACACCTTAATGCACTGATCAGCTATGCGCTCAAGATCGAACTCCTCATCCACGACCGCGTGCGGGATGATGTCGTCGCTCCACCAAAGGCGCGGTTGCTCACTCTCCGAAGCGAATGCCACCTGCACACCGAGGGCGGCCAGGAAGCCCAGCGGATTTGTTCCTTCGAGACCGGTGAGACGGGTTTGGTTCATGGTTGTTCCGCCTCTTCGGCGCTCTGTTGATGATCGGCCAGCCGCAGAATCGCCTCCAACCAGGCCAGCCCGTGGTAGCCGTACCGTTCGACCAGGCGCCAGAACCGGTCGCTCATTTCGAGAGCCAGGGCGCTTTCGACGAAATCGGAGTACCTCTCCATGATATGTCCATTAAGCGTATATGTGAGTTTCTGAGGGTCCTGTTCCTCAATTATTGGCAGCAACGGACGCCCCCAACCATGATGGGTTCCGATCAAGTGGAGAACCAGGTCCCTGTCATGGACACCGTTGAGCACATTGGGGTTCGACTCCACCATGGCTACGCTTGCCACTTCATGGCGCATTCCCGCTGGATATTGTCGATCTCTTCGGGCTCCCTGCGGGGACTTTGCGAGCGGCTCGCTCTGCATTTCCAAGGCCACCGGATCGCCTCCTACCAATTGGGCCTGAAATCGCCGGTCCACCTTACCGAGGTCGTGAAGCAGGCCGGCCATGCGCAGGTCCTCCTCGAATTCGGTGGGGAGACCCAGACGCCCGGCGATGTTCCCGGCACGGCCACCAACACCTTCGAGGTGGCGCCTCAGTGTCACACCCGTTCCAGTCAGAGACCCGGCCTTGTCAGAACCATCCATGGTTGTCGGGTCCACGACCGGCTTTTTGGATGTGGAGTACCGTTCTGTCAGGAGGTAATAGCTGTCGTCCGAACTCTCCTCACCCAAGCCGACCGATTTTACGTCAAAGTTGTCGCCCAGCCTCTCACGGGTCTCAGGTATCCAGTCCAGTCCTTGGCCGGTCTCGACAGTCCAAGCCAGGAACCACTCGTTAATGCGCTCACGGACGGGTAAATCCGCCTCGGCTTCGTCAGACGGCAATGGCAGAGAAGCCATACCGGGCAATCGTGGGTCCAGGCGCAAGGTTGCCCTGCGGCCGTAGGCGATTTGTGCCGCATCCCCCAAGTCCGTAACAGGTTCTTCCGAAGAAGGATCCCATGTCCCGGCTCTAAGACCGCCTCGGCAGGGATCTACGATGAGGATGTCACCTGGACGAATCTCATTGACGTCGATGGGCTTCGGAGTTTTGTCAAATCCTTCCCAGCGTACGCAGTCGATGTCCTTTCCTTGGGACGCCGGAATATCAAGTTCTGATTCAACACCTTTATCGACATCAGCCACATCCACTTCGTCGCCGTTCGACAGCCAGGACTTAGCAGCACCAATGGGAACCGGCAGGAACTCGGCCTGCCGTGGCGGAACAAGCCGAAGCACATCGGCGGATCTGTCCCATCGCCAGACGATCGAGACATCCGGAGTGAGGCCCTGATCGATTCCATGAAGAAACCAGTCCACGGCTGGCTGCACGATTGGTTCCGGGTTGGTCTGTGTCCAGGCGTCCAAATGTGTTTTCAGCAGCAGTGGGGCTTGAGCCCTCGGAGCAGCTGCCTCGCGCGAAAACTCCTGAAGAGAGCGAGATCCGACCTCGATCGGACCATCCTTTTGCCGGCGTTTCAGTTCCGCCCAGGTCGCTTTGACGGAATCTCCATAGATCGGGTCGGGTTTCTTAGAGGTAACTACCGACTTGGGGCCGATGATCCAGGCTCGGGCAGCGTTGCCGGTCTGCGAGAAGTACGTCCCACGTCGGTCAAGGCGGCCGAATCGCTGATTGAGACTGTCAACCGCTGCGCACTCAGTAATGAGCGCATCGAAACTGAAGTCGGCGCCAACCTCAATGGCCTGCGTCGCAACCACGATGGTCAATCCCTCGGCACGCCGTTCGCCATCGGGATCAACGGCGGGGCCGATCTTGTTCAAAGTGTCGATACGGTCCAGCGGCCGCATGCGCCCGGTGATTAGATATGTGGTGAAGCCACTTTCTTCGAGCGCTTGATGGATCTCGCGGGCGGTTCTCACTCGATTCACTACGATTCCAAGACTGCGGATGTTCTGATCGGTTTTTGACTTGGCGATCGATTTGACGATCTTCACAACGGCGGCCGGCAAGGCGTCATGATTCCGCACCGAAACCAACTCCGCTTCCTTGGTCGCTTGCACCCGGCGGCGCAACTCCTCGCATCCTTCCAGATCGGCGACAGGATCAAGCCTGAAAGGCTCAGCGTCCTTGTTGCTGGGCGTCGCTGACATCTCAACTACGCCGAAGCGCCGGGGCAGCCCCGGGGTTCTCAATGCGGCCACTTGCGCCATTGTCTCCGCGAAGGGAACGCTCAGATGCACTTCGTCCATGATCACAAGGCAATCGTTGCCTGCAAGTCCCGCGTGAATCGGCCGCATTGTCTGGCTCACGCCATAGCCGCGGAAGAGCAAGCGGGAGCCGAACTGATCCACGGTAGAGACCACGATCCACGGTTGGTCCGGTCGGTGAGTCCAGTCATTGTCCAGGGGAACGCCACCCCGCAACGCAGCGACCCCCAATGGCTCGCCGTCACTTAGAGCCCTCAGCCGTTCTCTCACCCTTCGCAGGATTGGAGTATTACCCGCTTCCACTCGGCAGCGGATCCGTTGCGCTCGCTTGTATACCTGATCGACAACGATGCGCCGGTCGATGACGAATACAACCCGCCGTGGCGAATTTGTGGGTTGAGCGGCGAGGGCAAACACGGCGGTGTCGAGCACGGCGGTTTTCCCGGTGCCGGTTGGCAGGTCGATCACCTTCGGCCATGCTCCGGTGTGGAGCACTTGGCTTGTCAGGCGTTGCTGCCAGGGAAATGGCTCCTGATCGTGGACGTCCAGGAAGAAAGAACGAAAGTCGTCGCGTGTCAGCTTTTCACTCATCGGTCCGGCCTTCAGAGGAATCGCCAGATTCCGGTATCGGGCGCATCAGCCCCAGTCCCATAAACCGACCCGTCCCAAGCATCAGTGGTCCCTCTACGGTATGTTCGAATGTCAATGATGCGTGAATGAGTTGGCGCCTGACCGGTCTACCCTCCCGGCCATTCTGGCTGAACGACGTGAAGCGCTTGGCTGGCTTGGCCCCGACGATGAACGGATTCAGTGCAACCTCTACCGACGAGGGCTCCGGCAAACCGACATGCTCGCAGGCAGTTGCCACCACTTTTTCGGCCAAATCCCAAGCCTTGGCACGAGCAGCCGCTGTCCCCCCGCTCAGGCTGCCAGGATGTCTGGGCAGGGCGATGGGTGTCGCCGAAACCCATCGGATCGAAGGACGATTCCAAATCCTGGGTCGCAAGGCGACCAAGTCGGCATGCCCACGCAGCCGGGTCATGTGGATGACGCCTTGAGATCCTAGAGTGAGTCTCAGGGGGTAGGGGTGTTGCGGAGCCGCTTGCTCCCATCTTCCGATTGCGCGGAACACCGCGCGACGCACGTCATCTCCCAACGACTTCGGCATCGACAGGGCGATACCGAGCAAACGACCGTCTGCATAATCCGAGCCGATGTGGGGAAGGGGCAGGAATGCCACATGCGGATCGTACGTCGGCTTTCCATCCGGCCTGTGACCGCTGAGCGTTTCCGGGATCGGATCTTCGGCGTAGTTGAGCACGGCACCTCGCATTGCAGCTGCCAGGTCCACGGTTCGCGTGGCCGGGAAGGAGCGCGAGTTGTGAGCGAACTCGAAGACGATCCACTCACCGGAGGTATTGGGTTGCAGTGTTGACTCCGGCTGCACGGTTTCTGTAGTGGCATTGTAACGAACGTCTGTGTAAGGCAGGAATCGAGGCTTGACGCCTTGGTGGCGGACGTACTGCCGCTCAAGCTCGGCGAGCTGACCACGCCTTACGGTCCGCAAACTCTGTCCGACATCGCTTGGCGCATGGGTAACGGCAGGCGACTCCAGGATCACCCTGCACGATACCAAAGATGACGGATGGCCAAGCCTGGTGACCTTACTGAGTAGCTGGTCTATAGTTTCGCAAACTGCTTCTGGGGCGGTGGTGTCCCAGAGATATGTTACCCGGGCGTCGTGGGGAGTGACGGACGGGAAGAACCGCTCCTGCTTGCTCCGATAGTCAGGCAGCATCTTCACGGCAGAAGACGGGTTCGTGTTACCCGCGCGACTGATCTGGGTTTCGACCTCCCGTTGTCTGGCCAATCTATCCTGTATCCGCGACGCCTTCCTCGTGATCTCCCCATGCGAAGAGAGAAGCTCTTCATCAAGTTGATCCAGCAACCCAGTTATTGTTTTGGCCTTTGTAGCCTGCCAAGCCCCGCCTACGATGGATGCGTCGTTCACCGGCACGAAATGTGAAACCACACTGCGCGGCACGGCTTCAGACGCGGCGATCGCGGGTGGCCCTTGGGCTTCAAGCCATTCCAAGGCCTCACGCTCGGTTACATCAGGTTCGTCGGCTTCGGCCCATGTCGCCACGAGTGCCGAAAACAGGCGCGCAGGGTGCGGCGGCCACTCCGAACGTCGGCGGTCGTTGTGGAAGGTGGCGACGTACCGGCCCGTCAGAAAGTTCACCTCAATGCAGAATCTCTCCTCGACAGACATTCTCATTACTCCGAGGGTTGTTCAATTGCCGATAGCTTGCGGCTGCGGCGAATCAGTTCGATCAGCTTCGGTGCGGGGGTAAGGCGAATGTCACTCGTTTCCCAAGCGATTCCATTCGCTGCTGCGTGCGCTGCCGCCGAGGACAGGATCTCAGTAGCCGCGCTTCTGTCCAATTCCACAACTTCGCCAGCAGAACCGTCGCGGCTCAATAATTCGAGGCGCGGCGGATGCGCCGGGAGCAGCAGGCATCGGGAACGCAGGTCCAGGTCGTTTTCGTACTGATAGGCAATTGCAGCGACGCCCAGCCCGGAGACTGCGGTGCGAGCGGCCGTTTCGGCCTTCCTGCTGAATCCCTTGAAACGCAGACGACGAAGCGCCGCGAAGGAAATGACAGTGGTCTGCGCGGCTTTGGAGATGGTAACGCCGCCTGCCTGGGCATCTATCGAAGGGGGGATGTTCCCGTGGTTGATCTTGGACGGCTGCCCAGCCTCGCCGCTCTCGCTGCCTCTTGAAGCGTGGACAAGGTTACCCTTCTTGTCTTTCTCGGCTGAATCTGGGTCGTGAGTCCATACCTCGGCCGGGTCATCGCTGTTAAACACTCGATCCTCTGGCGCAACTTTTTCGATCTGGAGAGGATCGATGCGGCTCCCAACCTTCTTGCCGACAGCGGCGTCGAAACCGACGATCTCGGAGACGTAAGCCCGTTGGAACTTCGATCCGAGCCCGCCCTTCGGTCCGGTGGAATCCCACATACCGAACAGCAGTGAGGTGGGAGAATAGCGGAACAGGTCGGTGGCGTTGCGCGGCGTTGCGTTGGTAATGGCTTGTCCGATATCCGACAAGCGAAACAGCGTTCCATTCAACAAGCTGTCTCGGAAGATCGCGTCCGCCAGTCGATGGGGAGCTTCCAACACGGTCAGCTTCTCATAGTCCGTCGCGCCGTCGTCCCGGGTGAAGTCCACGTAGGGTACGGGGAAAGAAAGCTCGTCTCGCTCCCACCCTTCCAGCAGAGCCAACTCCGCCCGATTTGCTTGCGACGCCACGGAGTCCAGCAGGACGGTAAAGGTTGTCTTGTCTCCTTCGCCGACTTGGCGCTCTTCAACGGCATATTTGTGCTCGGGACGTCCGTCAACCGCATAAGTTGGCGGAAAGACCTTGTCTCCTTCGCCACCCGCAGGTTGTAACGTCATGCGGGACCGCAACGCTACAGCGTCGCCTGCGACGGCGTCAAGCAGCCGATCAAATGTGAGTTGAGGCATTCGTTCCTCCTTTTTCTTCAGGTGTCCACGTCAGCATCAGTATTCTTTACGGGCTGATACGCTATTGGATTTGCAGGGATTATGTAAGTAGATATGGGCTTACCTGCGAAGCTTGAAATTCTTACTTTGCGGGGGTTCGTTGTCGATCTCAATGCCTTGGTCTCTCAATCGGTCAATGCCGCCGCGTACCTGTTTGCAGTCTAAGTTCACGGCTGTCGCCATTTCCAGCACGGAAGCGCCGTTTTTCCGGCGCTTCAGATATTCGTACACGCGAGATTGAATAGACTCCATGATGTTCTCCCTTCAAAATCGCCAACGTCCATTACGCGCGTCGTCTTTTTTTGTTGCTTTCGCATCAGAAGTTGTATATCTTACGAGAGGATTTATAAAACGAAACTTTCTATGAAATAGAATATAACAACCCCTGAAGTCATTGTCAAGTGTTTTCTCTCTTTAGGCCTCATTGAAGGATAGAGAGTTTTGTTTTTTAGCATTTTGTATGTGTCACTTCCGGGCCGCAAGGCCCGGCCTCATTGCAGTAGTTGGCAGCAACAGGCGATGGCCCTTCGTCCAGAGAGCAACTGCTATCGGGCTATCTTCTTCGTTCTTTCTTTTCTGTACCAACTCGATTTCGCATGGCGTCAAATTCGGTGGAGCGGGTGAGTCGTTCCCGAATCCAGGCCTCGTCTACCGGCTCGCCCTCCATCGCCATCGAGTTCGCCACGTGACGGGGAATCGCCTTCAGATGCCGACACCGGCGCTCCTCCGCCGGGAGGTTGCGCCATTGTTCGATGGCCTCCCTCCAATGCATGTCGGGCATCGACGTCCTCCTGTTCATGTCTAAACGTCGATAATATCCGCGTAACATTCGCAATAGATTCGGGTCTATTTTCAGCCTATCCACTGGTTTCATCCTGATCACCAACCGCTCTCTTCCTCGCAGAGACTTCGCGCAAGACCTGGGCCATCTCCTTCTTGCTCCTCCGCAGCAGGTCGATCTCGCACGGCGTCAGATTCCTGTGAGAGGGCGAGACGCCCACTATCTGATTGAGTTTGGCCGCCGAAGGGGTGGTTCGAGCAGGCTTGTTCCGGCTCCTTGAACGCTGCTCCGCGTCGTTGTCTTTGGCCATTTTCTTCATTTTTCTCAGACGCGGAAACGACCGGCGCCCGTGCGGGGATTAGCCTTAATTCCTCAAAAATAGGCAATCGAAAACGCGGTCAAACGCTGAAGAAATGGGGCATTTCGTTAGTTCAAATGCGGTTCTTCTCCGATCACCGCCGATGACCTAAAGAATCGTCTACTCGCGACCTCAATTTGCCTTTGATCTTCTGGGCAAATCCGATTTTAGGCCGCTAAAAATGCAGAATCAAGGTTAGAGTTTGAATAGAATCAGCGTGCCAAGCGTGATAAACATGGTAAACTGAATGCCGATCATCCAGCGGAAACCCTGATCGACGCGAATTTCGAGGGCAGCGATGCGCTGGCTAAGCTGCTCAACGGTACCCTCCAGGCGCGCAAGGCGTGCCTCGAAATCGGCGCTGGCGGGTGCTTCGGGCGTTGCGGTGTTCATGATGGTTTCCCTTCTTTGTGTGTTGGTTGCGACCCCTGGCCGGATTCTTTGCGCTGTTCGTCTGCTTCCATCGTTGCCTGCGTTTCATCCTGATCTCGAGCCGCTTTCTTCCTCGCAGAGACTTCGCGCAAGACCTGGGCCATCTCCTTCTTGCTTTTCCGCAGCAGGTCGATCTCGTACGGTGTCAGATTCCGGGGCGCGGACGAGACGCCTACTATCTGATTGAGCTTGGCGGCTGACGGGGTGGTTCGAGCAGGCCTGTCCCCACGCTCTGAGGGCTGCTGCACTTCGTTGTGCTCAGCCATTTTCTTTGTCCTTCACGGGCAACGTGCTCACGGCAGGCAACCCCCCACCGCATCAGCCGTCGCCTGACGGCTCGGCTTCTGCCTGCCTGCCGTTCCAACGGGACAGGCAGGCGACTCCCCCTCAAGAGGGGAGTGATGGCGAGGTCAAACGGGCTTAGACGTTTACTTCCATCCGTTGGGTTCGGGCTGAGCAAAGCAAAGCCGCGTTGGAGATTTACCGATGGCCGGGGCCATATTACGATGAGACCGATTCGAACGGCCTATTTTCGATCGGCGGACTGCCGAGAGGGGCGACGTCCTCTCACCCAAATGGCAGTCTATTCCCATCAGGCGACGTCAAAGACCTGCAATGGGTATGGACGTTGTTGCTTCAGCCTCTCCGTGGACCATCAGTCGCACCTTCTCGGTCGTCTCGCGACGAAACGCCTGTTCGCCGCATCGGACGCATACCACAGCCGGAATGCTCCCGACCAGGGCATAACGCCCATCAACGCGAAACACCTCGTCGACCAACTCCTCACGGCTTTCCTGGGAATGGCAGACCGGGCAAGTAAACATGCTCACCTCCTTACTGGAGTATTCGATCCATACATAGTGGCGACCCTCCAGATCGGCAACCTCAAGAGGCACGTTCACGAAATCACTCCAGGAATCAGACAGAACGAGCAATACGTTCGATCGCTCTGGCCAACTCAGGGAGGTCGCGTTCGACGACGCTCCAAACCGCATCAAGATCAACCTGTAAATAACCATGCACAAGCACGTTGCGAAACCCTGCAATGGCACGCCAGGGAACGTCTCTCTCGGTCTCTTTTACTGCGTCGCTCAGGCGCTGCGTTGACTCCGAGAGCGTCTGCAGATTTCGCACGACGGCATCCTGCACCATGCGTGAACCGTAGAACGAAGCTCGCCTGCTGCCGGTGTATTCCCGAATGCGTTCAATGCACTCGCGTATGTGTTCCAGCAATACTCTATCCGACTGCGCATCGGGTTTCATAACGGCTGCGCCTCGTTCAGAACGCGCTCGCGGAGGGCCGGATGAAGACTCTTTTCAGTGACGACTTCTACGCGGCGTTGCAGAAGGTCCCGCACGTCCATCAACAGCGCGCCGAGCGCGAGGCCCGTTCTATCGGGCGGGAGCGACACCAGCAGATCGACGTCACCGGAATCATCGGCATCGCCCCTCGCCATAGACCCGAACACACGTACGTCGGTAATACCGTGCCGTTCAGCAAGGGCGAGAATCCCGGCGCGGTGTTGTTCGATGATTGAGTGCATAACTACCGTATCCCTACTCGCCGTCCTTCCGGCGCTTGATGAGCAGTGTACGCTGATGGTCCGAACCTTAGCGGGAATCCTCGCGCTGTTCGTCTGCTTCCATCGTTGCTCGCGTTTCATCCTGATCTCGAGCCGCCTCTTTTTCCTTCGCCAGGACTTCGCTCACGATCTCCGCAGTTTCCTTCGCGGCCTTCCGAAGCAGCTCGATCTCGTACGGCGTCAGATTCCGGCAGGCGGGCGAGTCGCCCAATATCTGTTTGAGCTTGGCCGCCGATGGGGTGGTTCGAGCAGGCCTGTCCCCACGCTCTGAACGCTGCTCCGCGTCGTTGCCCTTAGCCATTTTCTTCATCTTTCATGGGCGCCGTGCGAGGGTTAGAGTTTGAAGAGAATGAGCGTGCCAAGCGTGATGAAGCTGGTAAAGTGGAGGCCGATAAGCCAGCGTTGCCCGCGCTCCAGGTTGGCAAGGCGCTGGTTCATCTGCTCTACCGTGCCCTCGAGGCGTGCAAGGCGTGCCTCGAAGTCGGCGCTGGCGGGTGCTTCGGGCGTCGCGGTGTTCATGGTGATTCCCCCTCTATGTGTGATGTTCGCGATCCTTAGCGGGAACCTTCGCGCTGTTCGCCATCTGCCGAGACGCGTCTTTCACCATGTAGCGCAGCAGGCTCCGATTCAGGCTCTGCCGCACTTCCCGGTTGGGATAGCCCAGACGGTAGTGAGGTTCGCCGCCGAGATCTTCCTCGTCTGTTATTGTGAGATACCCGGCCTGAAACAAAAGCGCCTCGGTGGCCACGTCGTCCACGTCAAACGTCGACAGCAGATCGCTGCTGCCCAGCATTTCGTCCGGAGCCAGAGAACTCACCTGGCGCTTGAACAGCGCTTCGACCAGAAACGTCGGCGTGCCTGTCTCAAACCAATAGGCGGCGAACTCACGGTTGCGAAACAGCAGCAGTATATCGAAGGGGTTATATACCCTGGTATCGCCCCGCCAACTGTAGCCGTTGTACCAGTAGCGGATCTCCTCCCGGTTGAGGCCGGACAACTCCGGCGCGAACACGGTGTCGATATCCTCGTCGGTGTACCCGCAGATGGACGAATGGCGCGCGTCCAGGGTGATGTCGACCAGATTGTTGAGGCCGAAGAACAGGCTGACTCTGGAGAACTTGCTTACCCCGGTAATAAAGCTGAAGCGGATGTCGGTGTCGCTGTCCTTGACGACTGCATAGAGGCCCCGCAGATAGTTGTGGTTGGCGCGGGCGACGTCCGGCGTCTCCAGGGCGTCCAGGATCGGCTTGTCATACTCGTCGATCAGCACTGCGACGGGCCGACCGGTCTTGCCGTGCAGCACTTCCAGGAGACGCCGTAACCGTTCGGGACCGGTGACGTACTCCGAGGATACGTTCGCCTTTCGTTCCACGGCGTCCAATTGGGCCATCAGGTTCGTATGCAAGTGGCCCGGCTCCTTGAAGTGCCCGCTCCCGAAGCTCAGACGCAGGACGGGACAACGTATGGACCAGTTCCAGTAACCGTGGATGTCCAGCCCCTGAAACAGAGATTCGTTGCCCTCGAACATTTCCTTGAGCGTGTCGAGAAACAGGTTTCACGCTTTTGTTGTCTCCTTGAGGGTCTGATCCCGTGTCGGCGTCCGTAGCCCGGCGCGGGTCAAGGTGCAAAAGTCACGGCTTCTTGAAGATCCAGACCTTCTCCCGGTCCGTAACCAGAAACTCGTCGCGCCCGTCCCCGTCCAGGTCTCCGATCGCCGCGGTGTGGCTCGTGCCGAAATATCGGCCGCCGCCGGGATAGTTTTCGAGGCCGAACTTCCGAAACCGGTCGTGGAAGTTCCCCCGCGCCTTCAGCCGCGCCAGTTCCCGGCCCGTGGGATCCACCCATAAGACGCGGTGGTCGGCTTCGGGCTCGGTCGGCCATTCGAGACGCATCAGGCTGTCCTCGCCCACGTCGGTAGACCAGCCGATGACCGAGTAATAGCCCATCGTCCGATGCCTGGAAAGCTCGCGGCCCTGGGCATTGACGATCGCGGCCTCCCGCTCCTCCGCGCGTCCCAACGCCTTGTCCACAAAGGCCAGCTGAAGTCCGGGCTCGGCGTCGAAGAATCTTCCCGGCAGGATGTTCTGGCAGTGATTCATGGGAACGGTGAACCGCACGGTCCCGTCCGAATCGTGCACAACCGCGTCGTGCCCGTCGTGGGCCAGCGCAAACTCGAAGCGTCCGTCGCCGTCGATATCGGCAATAACCGAATCGTCCAGGTGGTCGTTTTCTGACATCGGGGGATGCGACCAGAGCGGGCTGCCGTCGTGGTCGAACAGGCTGAAGCCGATCAGGAGTTCGTCCAGCCCGTCGCCATCCACGTCGGCAAAGTCGCCGCCGTGCCCGGCGCCGTCCACCTCCTTTTCCCAGACCACGTTGAAGTTATGGTCCAGCAGCAGGCTGGGATTGCCGTACCCATGCGTGGCGGAAGACGTGACGCTCTTGGTAAAGACGTGAACCCTTCCGGAGTGATCGGTTCGAACCGCCCGCGAGTAATAGAACCCCGAATGGGGCAGTTCGTGCCGCCTGCACAACTCGCCGGTGGCGCCTTTGTACACCAGCAACTCGGCTTTGTAGATGATCATGATTTCGATCTGGCCGTCCCCGTCCAGGTCCACGACCTCGCAGAAATTGCTCCCGTTCCAGGAAAAGGGCCGTTCCAGCGCCCAGGGCGCCCCAATCTGCCAGAGAATCCGACCCTCGCCATCCGTTAGCGTCAGGCAGAAGAGCTCCTGGTCTTCCACGCCCGTCTTGTACCCCTGAACGTCCTTGAACCGCGGATCGAACGCCTCGTTGGCGTGCGCGCCCGCGTTCTGCACGAACAGGACCTCGTTCTTCCCGTCTCCGTTGAAGTCACGGACCGTGAACGCCGGGCACCCCCAGGGGCGCACGTCCCAGACCGCGGCGGGATCGACGATTTTCATGTGGCGTTCTCCTCAGGACAGTGGAAAGTCGACCCGCGCGTTGCCCGCGTGGTGCGACTTAAGGATGCCCAGGATGACCTCCAGCGACTTTCGCGCCTCCCGCGCGGGCGACACCGGGTCTCCGCCGTGTTCCAGCAGATGCACCAGCTCCGCCACCAGGGCGCCCTTGGAATGCAGCATGTAGTGCTCCGGGACGATCTCCGAGGTCTCGAACGAAGCGCCGCGGATCAGCCTGGCCGTCTTATCGGTCGCTTCCACCCGCCCGTCCTCGCACGTCAGAACGAACCGCCACCCGGGAAAAGCCGTCTTGAACGAGTTGAAAAAAGCCCTGACGCCGTTCCCGAACCGGATATAGGCCGAGGCATACGGATCGCTCGCGGCATCCTTTCCTCCGCCTCCCCGATACTCGGTGAAATGTTCGAACCCGTCCTCCAGGTCCGCCACCAGCCACAGGGGGTCTCCGTCTGCAAAAAAACAGACCGTATCCAGGGCGTGGGTCCCGTTGCGAAACAACATCGAACGCAGGCCGAACATCTCGCACCCGACGGTGCGCAGAGGGCCGATCTCGCCGCTTCGCACGATCTCGCGGGCCTTGAGGTAATGCGGGTACCACCGCCGGGAATGATCCACCGAGAGAACGGTCCCGTTCGCTTCGGCTGCGGCGATCATCCTGTCGGCGTCCTCGAGCGTTGTCGCAAGCGGTTTTTCGCAGAGAATCGCGGCGGTACCGCGCTCGGCCGCGTCCACCACGATATCCGCGTGGAAGTGGTCGGACGTCGCGACGCTCACCAGATCGGGGTTTTCCGCCTCGAACATCTCCCGATAATCCACGTAGTAACGCATTTCCGGCCACACGTCATTCCAGTTCTCCCGGAAACTTTCCAGCGCCTCCTCACGCAGGTCGCACACAGCGGTCAGCCGGGTCTGAGGACATCGGTAATAGGCCGAGGCATGCGACATCGGCATCGCGCCATAGACAGGCAGGCCCTCGGGTTCGGCCGGACGTCCGGCCCCGATTCCCGTCAGGCCCACGATCCCCGCGCGGTATTCGCGTTCGGACATGGATCACCCCCGTATGTCAATTCACCTCAAGTCGAAAAATGCATCGGCCACAAAATGCACAAAGGGCCTGCATGCAGCGCCTGTCTGCGTGCGTACACGCACAGGCAGGCAGTTCGCTGCGCAGGCAGGCACAGAAGGTACCGGCGCGAAACGGCGCGTGTCGTAACGCCGAGATCCTGCAGTTTTTCGTTGCCACGGCGAAGACCTGCCGAAACGGGGTATGAGGTCGTCCAACCGGACGTTTTCTCCGTTCACGCCCCGTGACCTTGTCCATCCTGAAACGCCGACGTCAGACGTTCTTCTGCCATCGTCCTTCGCAACCCCACTTCCCGGATCAAGCACGGGCCGCCTCGAAGGCCGTAATGTTGCGGGTCTCCTTGCTGAACTCGACCGCGATCAGGTGAATCGGCTGTCCCAAATCGCAGTATTTGTCGGCGTAACGCCGCTCCTTCAGCTGCGCCATCGCGGCGCCCGCCGATGCCAGTTCCACCACTTTAAACTCGAACAGGTAGACATTGCCGTTGAACAAAACCGCCATATCCACACGACCATGACTGCTGCTGTCCTCTACGGTAATAGTCAGACCCAGCGCCGCGAAATAGGAATAGAACACACTGGCGTAGTAGCCCTCGTACCGCGCAACGTCGTTGTTGGTGTACCACTCGCAGGGAATGCTGGCGAAGAAAGCGTGAAACAACGTCTCCAGCCCGGCGAAGTCGTTGGCTTCCAACAGCCGGTACAACCGCGTGCTATTGGCCCGCTGCCGCGTCCCATCCCGCACCAGGTAGCGCAGTAGACTGCGGTTCAGGCTCTGGCGCACCTCGCGGTTTGGATAGTCCAGGCGATAGACCCGCTCGCCGCCTAAGTCCTCCTCGTCGGTAATCGTCAGGTAGCCGGTCTGGAACAGCAGAGCCTCGGTGGCGATGTCATCGACGTCAAAGGTCGAGAGCAGCTCGTCGCTGCCCTCCATCGCGCCGAGTTCCAGGGAACTGACGCGGCGTTTGAGCAGCATTTCGATCAGGAACGTCGGTGTCCCGGTCTCGAACCAGTAGGCTTCGAAGCTGTGCCTTCTAAATAGCAGGAGGATATCGAAGGGGTTATAGACCTTCTCATCGCCCCGCCAGCTATAGCCATTGTACCAGTCGCGAATCTCTTCCCGATCCAGCCCCGGCAGTTCCGGCGCGAATACCACGTCGAGGTCCGTTTCCGTGTACCCGCATAAGTCGGAGTATTGCGGATCAATGGTGATGTCTGTGAGGTTGTTGAGGCCAGAGAAGAGGCGGACTTTGGAGAATTTGCTCACACCCGTGAGGAACGTGAATCTGATATGGGCATCATTGGACTTGATCGTCGAATACAGACCCCGCAGAAAGTCGCGGTTGGCACGGGCAATCTTCGGTATCTCCAGCACATCCAGGATCGGTTTGTCGTATTCATCAACCAGAACGACAACGCGCTGACCAGCCTCCCGATGCAACATCTGGATGATATGGCGAAAACGTGCGGAAGCAGCATCGTAAGGGCTTTCTACGCCTGTTTCTCTTTCTATCGCGTCCAGCTGCGCCATCACCTCTTTGTGCAAGCTGTCCGGTTCATCAAAATTGCCGCTGCCAAAGTCAAGGCGCAAAACCGGATACCGAACGGACCAGTCCCAGCGGTCGTGGACGTGAAGCCCTTCGAACAACGGCTCATTGCCCTCGAACAGTTCCTTCAGCGTGTCCAGAAACAGGCTCTTGCCAAAGAGACGCGGACGCGATAGAAAATAGTGCGCGCCCTCGTCGATCATCCGCCGCAGGTGGGCCGTTTTGTCGACGTAGTAGTAGTTTTCTTCCCGAATTTTGGCGAAGGTCTGAATGCCGATGGGCAGTCTGCGTCTGGTCATGGTTCACCCCTGGCCCTCACACCGTTATGTACTCCGACGGCGTGCTCGGGACGCCGCCGGCGTCCACCGCCACGACCCGAAAGGACGTCCCCTTCACCGTGTCATTCAGCGGCCAGCGGGTCTCGCGGACGTCGCCCAGCAGGGTTTCATTCGACGCGGAGAATCCTCCGGGTTCCGGGCATCCATGCACACGATATCGCACCGCGACGTTTCCACCCTCGTTCGCGGACCACACCAGCGACCGTTTTCCGCCCCGGCCTTCCACCCGGAGGTCCACCGGCAGACACGGGCCGTGGGGCGCGAATGACCGCGCCTCGCTCCAGTCTCCCCACGTCCCCTTATCGTTCCGCGCCCGCACGCGCCAGTAATAGACCTCGTCGGGATTCAGCAGATTCGGAAACTCCGCCTGCCATTTCGTCCCGCCCGCGTACGCGGTCCGTCCCACGTACCGGTCGAACGCGGGGCACACGCACCATCTGAAATCCGCGTATCGGCTGACCTGGATATGGTAATCGTCCACCTTTCCGCTGCCGTCGCGCGGGCGCTTCCACCGGAATTCGAAATCCAGCCGGTCGACGTCGGCGCCATCGTCAGGGTAAATCAGCCCGGGCGCGCCGGGCGGACGGATCGACCGCTCCTCGCGCCATCCGTACGTCACGCGGACCTTCCGCTGTCCCGGGCTGTCGTCGCGGTAGGCGATCCTATTGTCGCCGCAGAACAGCGAAGGCAGGGACCGCGTGGCGCACTGGATGTCCGTATCGAAGCGGATCGCGTCCAGGCCTACACCGTGTGGCCGGGAACCGGCCCACATGGCGACCTTGATGTAGTACTGATAACAGGGCCCCATCCGCCATCCGAGGTCGGTCTCCCCGCGCCAGTCGTTCAGCGCCGGGTTCAGGTACCAGTCCAGGTCCACGCACGCGTCCAGACGCCGTCCGATGGCGACCCACAGGGACCGCCAGTCTTCGCCGTCTTTGGAAAACAGCACTTCGAGACCATCTTCCTGCGTGTCGCATCGACACCGGATACCCAGCCGCGCCCCCGCAATCGCGTATGGAGACGCCACCCGCCACACCACCTCCGAAACCTCGCCTTTCTTTTCCGGGTGCAGCGCGACGCGCCTCCCGGAAGTCTCCTGCGCGACGTTGATCGCAGATTCGGTCCCCTTCAATCCGAGCGGACCGCGAAGGTCGGGCCGGTACGCCAGTTTCCCGTTGGAATACCGAACGGTCGGGTAAAGCCGTTTCCCCCGGATCACGTTCTTTCCCACGTTGTCCCAGTAGCGGACGAGTTTCTCCCCCGGCCGGAGCCGCAGCGCCATGGTCTGCGCCGGCGGGTATTCGCCCGGCGTCTGTCTTATCTTCCCCCCGGCGTCCATCCACGCGCCGCCCTTGTTGGGCGGATAGACGTACTGGCGTTCCCGGAAGGGCGTGTAGTAATAGTCCTTCTCGGGCAGGTCTCGCCCGCACAGGCCCAGGTTGCGGTGGGAGCGGCGCAGCAGGTCGATGTCCCGGGAGAGGTCCTCGGCGCCGGCAACCGTCCTGTTGTCCCGTCTGAGGAAGAACACCATCAGGTCCGTGTCCAGAAAATGCCAGTCTCCGTCCGCGAACGCCTCGAAGATATCGTGCCCGCAGCTGCGCCCGCGTCCGTATCCGTCGATGGTGCCGCCAAGCCAGATTTCCCGGCTCTTCACGCCCATCGCCTCCGCGAGACGACGGCTCGTGATCGCGTTGGCCACGCAGCCCTCGAACCCGTACACGTTGAAGAGTCTGACGGGGTCGCTGGTCCGGTCGAACCAGGACAGTCCGATCCGGCTGTCGTAGAGCTCGTCGACCACGAACTTCCAGATCGCCATCATCTTGTCCCGGTCGTCCAGCCGCCCGCCCCCGACGATGCCGGCGATCTCTTTCGTCATGGTCTCCGCCGACCACCAGTCCCGCTTCCCGTTGGCCACCACCCACGGGTTCTCCACGTCGGTCTCTCCCAGGTTCTCGATGACCACGTACTGGTTGGGCTCGAAGACCTGGTCGTAGGGCGGCATACTTGAATTCGGACCGGGACAGTAGACTTCCGGGCCCACCGTGACCGTATTCGATTCGTCCAGGTTCCCGCCCATGGAAATCGTGAATTCCTCACGCTTTTCCGTCAGTACGGAACTCCGCTCTTTCTGCGCCCGGGGTACCGCAACCCGCAGCGGGTCCGCCCCCTTGAGGCTGTTCGTTTCCGGAATCAGGCTGGGGGCCCGCCACTCCGCCGCGAGATAGTAACAGGTCTTTCCCGGTTCCAGGTGCGCCGTGTCGTCGTACGTTTCTTCGAACGCCACCCCGACCTCTTCATAGGGCCCCGCCGCGCGGCGCGACCTGTAGATGCGGGCGCCGGGGTGACCCGCAAGGTCCACTCCCAGCCGCACCCGGTTGACTGCGGCCTGCAAGACCTTTAATTTCAGCATGTTCGTCCTCCGTATCTGTCTTTACGGACGCGTCACGCGCCGAATGCGGCGGCGAAGGCAATGAAATCCGCGAAGCTGATGCTGCCGTCGCCGTCCAGATCGTACCTTTCGTCGAACGAACCGGCGCCGGACGTCGAACCGAAGTGCCGCGCGAACGCAATGAAATCCTGAAAGTCCACCTTTCGGTCGCCGTTGAAGTCCGGCGACTTGATCTCCGGCGGGCCATCGAGCGCTGTCCTGGTGTAGAGGACGTGGGGGATTTCCAGCCCGGGTCTGCCGATGTGGTCGAACAGCGCCCAGTAGATGTCCCAGATCCGCGGGTCCCACCGGCAGAGTTCGATCCAGCCCCGGATGATCGTCGCGTCTCCGTCCTGCCGGTCCACGCGGGAACCGATCTTCGGGTTCGAGAGCGACCCGTTCCACATCTGGTCGGTAAGCGTCCGCGCAAACCGGAGCATGTCCGCCCTCGTGAAGACCACGCCCCGCCGGTAAGCCTCGACTGCGAACTCCACGTCGATGTGCCCGTGGCTCGTGTCCTCCGCGCCGCTCTGATCCGGTCTGCCCGCCTCGACCCAGTCCCAGTAAGCCCAGGTATGCGCGTCTCCCGTTTCCTTCAAGGAATCCTTGAAGAACGCGGCCATCTGCGCGGCGCGCTCTTCGAACAGCGGCTCGTCCGACACGTCTTTCAGCGCCAGGTAGACGCGGCCGAGCGCGAGGTACTGGTTGTGCGGCAGGATGCGGTTGGGAAATCGTTCGGCCGATGATTCGGTGAACCGGTAGGCCCCCATGCCGGGCGCCATCTGCACCCAATGGCGCTCCTGTTTTCTCAACACGCGCTCCTCGATCAAGTCGAGGTAGGCGCGGGCCTTTTCCCCGTAGCGCGCCTTCAGACTATCGTCCCTGAGGGCCAGTTCAACAAACTGCGCGATGGGGTAGAGGATCATCCCCTCGTGGACGGCGTATTCGAGGGGACGCACCGCCCACGTCTCCACCCGGAATTTGTCTCCGATTTCGGGGAGCCTGTCCAGGCGCAATTTGAAACCCGGAATGCCGGGGACGTCCTGTCCCAGGGAATATGGACCTTCATAGACCACTACCGAACGGGCGAGGTCCCGCACCACGTACCGGTTCGATGCGACCCGTTCGAGGATAAATTCCGCGTCGATCGCCTCGTGGGCCTGCTCGATGTTCGTAACAGTGGCCTCTTCCGGCCTGATCGACGCCGTTCCCCGATTGTGCAACGCCCGGGCCCGCATCCTGGACACCGAATACCGGTCCGTGTGCCACCCTGGGATGCCATCGCCGTCGTGGTCGCTCATGTTGGCGACCATCCGGTCGAAGTGGTCCACGACCTTGTCCAGCCACCGGGTATACCGGGTTGCCCGGTACATCTTGACGTAGGCGTTCAGGTAGTAACTCTCGCCCCATGCCAGCGTGGCGGAACTCGCGCTTTCGGAGAATCCCTTTCCCGCGTTTCGCGAGACGTCGAAGCCCACGAACTGCTTCGCCAGGGCTTCCGGGTCGAACCCGGCGGTCTGCGCCGGCGCTTCCTGGCGTGCGAGCACCGTGAGGACGGCGACCGCCGCGACCATGGCGGATCCGGCGCAAAGTTTCATTTCCGTACAAGCCTCTCAACGATGCGCCGGCGCCTCTTCAGCGGCCTCACGCGGATGAACGTTGATTTGCACGTCTACGCGCTGGCCGAGCCTATTGAGCACGGTCATCAGACGGTCAATGGTGAAGCGGTCAAGCTGAACGTTGCGAATACGAGTAAAGTCCGCGTGGTTGATGCCGGTTCGGACCTCGGCCTTGCGCGTTGAAAGCCCTTCGTCGTCAAGAATGCCGATGATGCGGGCGGCCAGAAGCGCCTTGGTCTGCTGTACGTCGGCGTCAGCGCGGCCCAAGTCGCGGAAAACATTGCCGCTGCCATGCACCAACTCAAAATCGTCTTCTGTTGTACTCATTGCTGTAACTCCTTCTTCAATCGCTTTAGCCGCTCGCGGATCAGATCGATATCCTTCTTTGGGGTCTTGATGCCCTGCTCCGCCTTTTTCTTGAAGGCGTGCAGGACCCAAATCCGCTCCCTGAATCGCACAGCGTAGACTGCCCGATACGCATCGGTGCGGTGTTTGAGCGCCACCTCAAATATGCCGGAGCCGAAACCCTTCAGAGGTTTGGCGACGTCGGCTTTACGGCCTTCGGCCGCGACCGTCAGCGCCCGCAGGATCGCGTTCTGCGGCTCCTGGGCAAAGCTGTCGAAAGCTTTACGGGCCGCCCTGATCCACGAGACCGGCCGGGTATTTCTGCTTCTAATGGGATATGATGGCAAATATAACACCAAGCGCCAACGGATACAAATCTTCCCGTTAGCGTGCAGAAGAAAACCGGGGTGGGTCCTCGTCCGGAAGGTGGTAGCGCGGTAATGGAACGATTGCGGCGCGTTGGTCAGCGCCACGCAGACCCTGCCGAGCGCCTTGCCGTTTGAATCACGCGGCGGCTTTCCGTCAACCGCCGTACTGAAAGCGGATTTCGCGGTCCTCGCTCTTGCCGCTGACAAGGTCCTTGATTTCGACTTCAAGCACGTTCACGCCGTGTTTGACCTTGTCGAGGTCGAATTCCAGGTATCCCTGTTCGTTCGAATTGGTACCCTCGTGTTCGTACGAAATCGAGACCGACGGTCTCTTGCTTCTGAACAGCGAGCGGAGACCTGACGCCACCGAACCGAGCGCGCCGCGGATGGGTTTCGAAACGTACCGCACAGCGTACTTGACCTTGAAACGCGTCTGGCCGAACCGGTCCTTCTTCAGGTTGTAGATCTCGTAGTAGGCGTATACCTGCTGGGCGCCCCGGTAGTTCCGCGTCGGCATGGGCACAACCCACACGTCTCCCTTCTTGAACCGCTCCTGCAGCTTCTTTTCTCCAATTGTGGCGGCGAGTTGAATGTCGCTGATCCGAAGCCGGTCATCGGGATATTCCTCCACGTCCACCGTCTGCCGGTAGATGCCGTTGTGGCCGGAAAGCAGATCCTTGATCTGAACCTGAAGGTCGTATTTCCCGGGCGGGACCCGGAGCTTGAGGAGTTCCGGCATAAACGCCTTCTGGGCGCCGCTGAAATCGCTCGCGACCCTGTACGCGCGACTGGACGACGTACGATGGATAACGCTGTAATCCGCCGGGGCCAGGGCAAGCGCGCACTTGACCTGGATGTACGACACGTCGCGCCTCTGTCCGACCCTCACCTGTGCGGCCGGGATCCCGTAGTAGACTTCCAGCGTGGACCCGCCCTCCGGCGCCCGGAAACTGGCGAGATCGAAGTAGAAGTCCAGCGGGGGATGGTGAAACCTGGGACGGTAGACGTCGGGCATGCGGGAGACCGCGTTGCGAAAAACCACGCGGGGCGCGTATTCCGTGAACCTGGCAATCCGGGAGACGTCCGTGTCCAGAGAAGGTGGCGGGATGGGCGCGAAGTCAAATGCCCCCGTTCCCCGTTCGTCCGTAAACGTGATTTCCATGCCAATTCCGATACCCGTGTACGTCCAGGTTTCCCAGGGTACGGCGCCGACTTCGTTGTCCAGTGTGATCGGCGCGTACCCGCCGAAATTAAGCCGGGTATTCAGATTCCCGAACTCGTCGAAACGGCTGTCTTCCCTGATCATTGCCGTGGGGTCAACTTCGTTTTCCGCCTGCGCGGACACCTGGGAGGCGTCGACGCCGACGTCGTCGTCAGCGGTCGTCGCGCCGGCTGCGTCCGCGATAACGTTCTCGTCGAAAAGCGTGGCCTCCAGGTGGCTGCGATTCGCCCGAATCGGAAACACGGGGCCTGTAAACGTCAACAGCGCGGCCTCGTCGCCGTAGAGCGCCACAGCCATCCGGTCGCGGACGGCCTGGACCTTCGGATTCTGCACAAATTGCCTGCGGGTGGACCGGGAACGGTAATCGGGTTCTCCGTAGCGTATGTAGACCTCACCGCGTTTGTCCCAGGGGCTGGCGCCCTTCGAGAAGAAGGTCCGGGCGTGCCAGACGCGGCGATAGTGCTCGATGAGCCGTTCGTTGATCGCGGTCAGGATATCGGAATCTCTCTTCAGCCAGAACCTTTTCAGGAAGGCTTCCTTTTCCTCCCCTGCGGCGGTCCGGTACGCTTCGAGTTCTTCCGCGGAGGCGACCAGCGTGACGTCTGTATAGACACCGCGCTCCGTGGGGTCCAGCGTCTGCAGATACCGCTCGAAGTGCTCCAGCGCCCGTCCGAACCGTTCCAGGTAGAAGTGCGCCTGCGCGGCCAGGGGGAGCAGCCGGGTTTCCGACGGGTGCGTCTCGAGAAAGGGGGTAATGTACCGGTCGATTTTGTCGTACTGCCCGAGTTGGACCAGCGAGAGTCCGAATTCGTAGCGTCCTTCGGGGTTGTCGGGTTCCAGCTCGATGTACGTCGTATAGTAGCCCAGGGCCTTTTCGTGGTCTTCTTCGAATCTTCCGTACGCCTCCCCGAGGAGCCGGTACGCCGGTCCGTAGGCCGCGTTGATCTCAATGGCGGACCTGGCTTCGCCCACGGCCTGGCGAAAGTTGAAAAATGCCTCCAGACCTCTTCCCGAGTTTCGTAATCTGGCGAGTCCGAGCCCCACGCAGGCGCCCGGAAGGTCGGCGTCGAGTTTCTTCGCCGATTCGAAGGCAACGATGGCGGATTCGAAATCTCCCGCTTTGAGGAGGGCGTTCCCCTGGCGCGTCAGGAGGTCGGCGTCTTCCGGAAATGCCTCGACGAGCCGCCCGAGAATCCGGGCTGCTTCCGCGTGTGCCCCCGATTGCGCACGTTGTTCGGACGCGGAAACCAGGGAGTCCCTCGCGGCAGGTCGAATGGAAGGTTCAGACTGCTCACCCGCGGGTATTCCAGGCGCCGCCACAACAGCGAGAACCCACACCCAGACACAAAGGCGGGCCGGACGGCAGGGGCCGCAACGACAGGTTCGGTTCTTCATAGCCTTACTCCAAGAGCCGGATCGACAGGATGATGAGGTCTGTTTTTCTTAGCTAAACTTGGGCCGGGGACGGCGCATGTCAAGCGAAAAGCGTTCCCGCGTACTCCCCTTGCGAAAACCCTTGACCTGTGCCGCCGCGCAAGGTATTTAGTGGCACTGAGGTCAATCAGACCACGCCCTGCGGAGGATCCCTGCATGCGCATCGACGAACTGGACACGCCCTTCCTGGCCGTCAATCTGGACGCGCTGGAAGAAAACCTCGAGCGATACCACGGATATTTCAAGAAAAACGGCATCGGCTTTCGTCCCCACGTCAAGACCCACAAGACCCTGGCCGTCGCCCATATGCAGATGAAATACGGCGCGATCGGCCTCACGTGCCAGAAGCTCGGGGAAGCCGAAGTCCTGGCGGCGGGCGGCATCCAGACGGACCTGCTCATTCCCTACAACGTCATGGGCGCACAGAAACTCGACCGGCTGACGGCCCTGGCGAAACGACTGCCGGTCACCCTCGCGCCCGACTCCGAATTCACCGTCATGGGCCTTTCCCGCGCCGCCGCTTCCGAAGGCGTTTCCATCGGCATCCTCATCGAAGTGGAAATGGGATTTGAGCGCACGGGCGTTCCCACGCCCCGGGAGGCCACGGAACTGGCCAAACTCGTCCACGATCTTCCCGGACTGGAACTCAGGGGATTCATGGGGTTTCCCACGCCCCCCGATTCCAGACCGCTCATCCAGGAAACCATCGATCGGTTCGACAAAGCCGGACTGCCTCGCGACGTGGTCAGCGGCGGCGGCACCCCGCACGCCATGGAAGCGCACGAAATCCCCGAACTCACGGAATACCGCGCAGGGGAATATCCGGTCGGCGGGGCGATGCACTTTGCAGAAGGGCGGCACACCCTGGATCAGTGCGCGCTGCGGGTGATCACCACCGTGGTGAGCAGGCCCACGGGAGACCGGATGTTCCTGGACGCGGGGAGCAAAGCGCTGAGCGCCTCCATCTACAAGACCGACCGGGGAGACTGCATGGGGCATATCGTCGAATACCCCGACGCCCTGATCGGAATCGCTTCCGAAGAGCACGGCCACGTGGATATTTCCCGATGCCCGGTCAAGCCGGAAATCGGCGAACGCGTGCAGGTGCTTCCCGTTCACCCCTGTCCCTGCGTCAACGAACACGACGAAATGGTCGCCACCCGGAACGGAACGGTCGAAGCCATCTGGCCGGTGCACGCCCGCGGCCGAATTCGGTGAATTGAAGATTCTCCTCGGAGACGCAGTGGAACGCGGACCGGATCCCCTCGACGCGGATTGCCTCGAATGCGGCAGGCGGACCATGCCTTGATTTCGGGTGACTGATCTCATATATTGATATCATTTCGCCATCATATGTTGACTTCAGTCGTAGAAGGGAGCGCGCTTTGGCGAAGGTTCCGAAGAGCATGACCCTGCGCGGGCTGGATCCCCGGCTTGCCGCCAGGCTTAGGGAGGTGGCACGGCGGGAAGGCAAGAGCATGAACCAGACGGTGCTGGACGCGTTGCGCAATCAGCTCGGACTGGACAAATCCCGTCGGTTTACCGAGGTCCATCACGACCTGGATCACCTCTTCGGACGCTGGGACGAGGATGAGTTCACCCGGATTCAGCAGAAGCTCGATTCCGAGCGGCGCGTTGATTCGGAACTGTGGCGGTGAACGAATACCTGATCGATACCCATATCTACTCGCACGCCATGCGCGCAGACCCGGCGGTCGTGTCTCTGCTTCAGCGAGCTTCGAGAATCGCGATGAGTTCGATCAGTATCGGGGAACTGCTGTCGGGGTTCAAGGGCGGCGCCCGGGAGCGCGAAAACCGCGATGAACTGGCCGAATTTCTCGATACGCCGCGCGTGTCGATATGCCGCGTCAGCGAGGATACGGCTGAGTTCTACGCCGAGATTCTCAACCAGCTGAGGAGCGCCGGAACCCCGATCCCGACGAACGACATCTGGATCTCGGCGCAGGCCATGGAGCACGGTTTGCGACTGGTCTCAATGGATCGGCATTTTGCATCCGTGTCGGGACTGCTTTTGTTTTCACCTTAGCAGCCCGTTGAAAAAGTCCATCCGATGTCATCCACCGGTTTCGAACGCATCCGATTCGCCCGCCTCAACGCCGAAATCATCGAGATCAATCCAACCGAGGCGGCGCTCTACGGGCATTACGGCATCGCGCCGGTTCTGGTGGACGCGTACGAGCCGGACGACATTATTGCGCGCGTGGCGGACTGCGACGCCATGGCCGTCGTCTCGGCCTCGCTTCCTGAGGTGGTCATCAAGAGCCTCGGCAGATGCGCGATCATCTCCCGGCTGGGCAATGGAACGGACAAGATCGACGTCGAGACCGCCACCGCCGAGGGCATCGTGGTCTCCAACGTCCCCTCCTTCTGCAACGAAGAGATGGCCGACCACGTGATGGCCTGCCTGCTCAGCCTCGCCCGGCAGATCCCGAAAATGTCGCGGCACTTTTACGCGGGCGCGTATCAGCGGGCACGAGACGAAGGCCTGCGGCTTCATCGCGTATCGGGCATGGTCCTGGGGCTGATCGGTTTCGGCGCCTCCGCCAAAGCGGTTGTGGAGCGCGCGCGTCCCTTCGGCCTCGAAATCCAGGCCACGCGGAAGAACATGCGCGCGCCGAGGGACGAGGCAGATGCCCTGGGCGTACGTATGGTGGATCTGGACGTGCTGCTGAAGACCTCGGATTTCGTGTCTCTGCACCTGCCGCTCGCGCCCGACACCTATCGCCTGCTGGACGCATCCAGGTTGAGAAAAACGAAACCGGGCGCCTTCTTCATCAACACCTGCCGCGGCGCCATCACGGACGAGGGCGCGCTCGCCGACCTGCTTCGGAGCGGCCATCTGGCCGGCGCCGCTCTGGACACCTTCGACGATATCGAGATCTTCGGAGAGAACGAGTCTCCGCCGGTCCACGCGCTGACAAGGCTCGACAACGTCATGCTCACCCCGCACATCTCCGGTCTCTCCGTCCAGGCCACCCGGGAAGTGGCAATCACCGGCGTGGAGAACCTCGTCTCGGTGCTCAGCGGCCGCTGGCCCCATCCCGACAACGTCGTCAACACCGGTGTGCGCCCGCGGGTCCCGCTGGTGGAACACGATCCCTCGCTGTTCGATCATCGAAAGGACAAGGCGTTGCGCGACCGGAATTGACCGGTCCGGAATCCGGACCTCAATACCCGCCGCAAGGGAATATCCGGCGCCGCATTGTTCATCGTCGCTGCGTCAGACGAAAAACTTCAGGAGATCGATAGCATGACTGAAAACGCGAGTCCCGAACCCTTCTATTCCATGGCCCGGCGCGCCGGCGATATGCTCTTCCTCTCAGGTTTCGGCCCGGTCGAAGGCGGTGAGGTCGTCGGCGGCAATATCGAGGAACAGACCGTCTTTACCATGGACAACATGGCGCGCGTGCTGGAAAGCGAAGACGCATCCTTCGACGACGTCGTCCGCGTCAACGTCTTCCTCCTGGACATGGCGGACCGCGACGAATTCAACCGCACGTATATGCGGTATTTCAACAACAAGGACCGGATGCCCACCCGGCGTCTGGTCGGCGCGGGCGACATGTATAAGGGCATCCTCGTGGAAATCGACGCCGTCGCGTACCTCGGTAAATAGCGAGTCCCCGGACAATCCTGAACCGCAGGCGCTTCCAGACGCAAGACCGGAGATCCACCATGTCGCATCCCATCTTCGACCTCACCGACCGCGTCGCCCTCGTAACGGGCGCGGCCGCCGGCATGGGCAAGGCGATGGCGATCGGATTCGCGGAATCCGGCGCGGATCTCATGCTGGCCGACGTCAACGAACCCGGGGCGCAGGAAACCGCCCACGAGATCGAATCGCTGGGCCGGCGCGTCATTCCCGTGCGGTGCGACGTTTCCGACGTCGACCAGGTCCGCGGCATGTTCTCCCGGCTGGACACCGAATTCGGCCGCATCCACGTCCTGGGCAACGTCGCCGGCGCCACCATGCTGGGCAAACCGGAGGACCTCACCCTGGATCAGCTTCAGGAGAGCATGCAGTCTCTCGTCATCGCGCGTTTCTGCAGTTGTCAGGAGGGGGGCAGACGGATGCTCGCCGCCGGCAAGGGCAGCATTATCAACATCGGCTCTCTGGCGAGCCTGACCGCGATCGGGCGGGGACACGTCGCCTACAGCATCGGAATGGGCGCCGTCGCGCAGATGACCCGGGAACTCAGCACGGAATGGAGCAGCCGCGGCGTGCGCGTGAACGCCATATTGCCCGCCCAGGTCATGAACCCGTTCCTGGAAAAACGCCTGCGCGCCGAACCCCGGATGGCCGATACGTGGCTGGGCGGGATTCCGTCCGGCCGGTTCGGCGAGCCGGAGGATATCGTGGGCGTTTCCATCTTCCTGGCATCCGACGCGTCGGCGTGGGTCACCGGCGTGATGTTGCCCATGGACGGCGGAAACCTCGCGATGAACGCGGGAGGAACCTATCCCGGCGGCCCGATCGTCAGCGGATAGAGGAGTTCCATCCCCGTCACCCCATCTACAAGGCAGGGGACCTTCATGCCAGGCGACCTCAGTACCGAGCAACTCCTTTCTCTTCACCGGCAGATGCTCACGATCCGGCGCACCGAGGAGCAGATTGCCAGGTCGTACCAGGCCGGATTCATCCCGGGCGCCTGCCACACGTACGTGGGCCAGGAGGCCATCGCGGCGGGCGTGTGCGCCCACCTGCGCACTGAGGACACGATCTTCAGCACCCATCGGGGCCACGGCCACGCGCTCGCCAAGGGTGTTCCCATACGCGAACTTATCGCCGAACTCTACGGCAAGTCCACGGGATGCGCCCGCGGGCGGGGCGGCAGCATGCACCTGTTCTCGCCGGAAATCGGGCTGATGGGTACCAGCGGCATCGTGGGCCCCAGCATCCTTCAGGCCGCCGGGGCAGCGTATACGTTCAAGATGCTCGAAACCGATCGCGTCAGCGCGGCCTTCTTCGGCGACGGCGGCGTCAACAACGGCGCCTTTCACGAAGGCCTGAACATGGCCGCCATCTGGCAGTTGCCCGTCATCTTCGTCCTGGAAGACAACCGGTACGCCACTGAAGTCGCCTTCGAGTACGCCACCCGCAATACGAACATCGCCGAGCGCGCGGACAGCTACGGCGTCGCCGGCGTTCAGGTTGACGGAAACGACGTCCTCGACGTCTCTGAAAAAGCCGGCGACGCCGTCCTTCGCGCACGGGAAGGCGGCGGCCCTACGCTGCTGGACTGCAAGACCTATCGCACCCGACCCCACGCGGAGGGGATGCGGGATACCGGTTACCGCACGCGGGACGAAGTGGACGCCTGGAGAGAGAGAGACCCGATCGCGTTGCTGGAAGGAAAACTGATGGAGGAAGAAATCGCCGACCGGGATGCGCTCGAAGGGATCGAAAGCGAGGTCCGATCGGCCGTCGAAGAGGGCGTCGCGTTCGCCGGGAAGAGCCCGTGGCCGGACCCCGCCACGGTAACGGACCACGTCTTCGGTGGAACGGGAGCGAACCATGCGTGAGATCACGTTCACCGAAGCCGCGCGCGAAGCCCTGTCCGATGCCATGGCTGCGGACCCGACCATCTTCGTCGTGGGCGAAGGCGTGGGCGAACGCGGCGGCAACTTCAACACCACCACCGGACTTTACGAACGCTACGGACCCATGCGAGTGTGCGATACCCCGATTTGCGAGCGGGGCTTTATCGGGCTCTGCACGGGCGCAGCCATGGCCGGCGCGCGGCCCGTGGTGGATTTCATGTTCATCGACTTCATTCTGGACGGCTTCGGCGAGATGGTCAACCAGGTTGCCAAGATGCAGTACATGAGCAGCGGCCGACTGTCCATGCCCGTTGTCCTGCGGGGTTGCGTGGGGATCGGAGGCGCCGCCGCCACCCACCACTCGGGAAATTACTATCCCGTTTTCGCGCACCTGCCGGGCTTCCGCGTGGCCCTGCCCGCCACGCCGTACGACGCCAGGGGCCTGTTCAAGACCGCCCTGGAAGGCGATGATCCCGTTCTCTTCCTCGAGCACAAGTCCATCCTCAACCATCGGGGTCCGGTGCCCGAAACGCCGTACGCCATTCCCTTCGGACGGGCCGAGGTGCGGCGCGAGGGCAGGGACCTCACCGTTATCGCGCTCGCCAACATGGTTCCGGTGACGCGGGAGCTCTGCGACCCGCTCGCCGCCGAGGGCATCTCGATTGAATTGATCGACCCGCGCACCGTGGCGCCGCTGGATATGGATACCATCCTGGAATCCGTACACAAGACGGGTCGTCTGCTCATCGTGGACGAAGCCTTCGGCCCATGCGGCATCGGCGCCGAAATCGCCGCTCAGGTTCAAAGCCTGGCGTTCGACGATCTGGACGCGCCGGTAAGCCGCCTCAACGGCGCGCACGTTCCCACGCCGTACAGCGCCCCGCTCGAGGCTGCCTGCCTGCCGCAGCCGGATACCATTTCCCAGGCCATCCGCGACCTGATGGAAGAATAGCAGCCCGTTGATAGAGTCCATCCGGGCTGCGTCCGGCCCTTGCGGTCGAAAACCTGCGTTGCGCTCCCTCGCCGAATCGCAGGATGGGACTCGGTCGCGCGCCTTGTCTTCGGCCACAATGGCTCGGCCTCGCCTGCAGAGCGACTCTATCAACGGACTGATAGTCGCGGGCACTTCACGAGGATGACCTCCATGCCCACAGAAATCGTCATGCCCCGCCTGGGATGGACCATGGAGGAAGGCGTTCTGGTCGAATGGCTCAAGCAGAGCGGGGATCAGGTCGAGGCCGGAGACGTCATCTTCACCGTTGAAAGCGACAAGGCGATAAACGAAATCGAGTCCTTCGACAGCGGGACCCTGTATATACCGCCCGATGCGCCTCAACCCGGAGACACGTTGCCGATCGGCGCGGTGCTGGGCTTCCTGCTGGGGCCGGGCGAACAACCTCCCGCCGCGACGCCCGCCCCGCCGGCGGCTGAGAAGGAAACGGAACCAGAGCCGCAACGGGCGACTTCTTCCAGACCGCGCACAGATCGACCGCAGGGAAGAAAGAGCCGGTCCGCGATCAGTCCGAGGGCGCTTCGCCTGGCAGAGGAACTGGGTGTCGACTGGAACACGCTCCAGGGCAGCGGTCGAAGCGGCCGTATCGTCGAGCGCGACGTCCGGGCCGCGGTCCCTGCGCCGTCCGGAATAGGTACCGAAGGCGCCGTGCGACGGACCATCGCGCGGCGGCTGACCGAGAGTCACACCGGAACGGCGCCCGTGACGCTTTCCACCGAAGCCGATGCGACGGACTTCGTTTCATTGCGCGCGGAACTCGACGTCCCCCTGCTGACGTACAACGATCTCTTCGTAAAAGTGACCGCCCTCGCGCTCGCCGACCATCCCGACCTGAACGCCTCCTGGCAGGACGGGTCCGTCTGCAGGCATGAGGAGATACACATCGGCATTGCCGTGGATACACACGCCGGCCTACTGGTTCCCGTCATCACGCACGCCGGCGCCAGAGACCTGCCCGATCTCGCCCGCGAGACCTCGGACCTCGTTCAGAAAGCCAGGCAGGGTGACCTGGGCCCGGAACATCTGCAGGGCGGTACGTTCACGGTTACGAACCTGGGCGCGTACGGAATCGACGTCTTTACGCCCATCATCAACCTGCCGCAGTGCGCCATTCTGGGGGTGGGCCGGATTGCCGCGAAACCGGCCGTGTACCAGGGCCGGGTCGTGCCCCGGGACATGGTCGCCCTGAGCCTCACCTTCGACCACCGCGTCGTGGACGGAGGTCCGGCCGCCCGGTTCCTGGACACGGTCCGACGCCACGTCGAACGCCCCGAACTCTGGCATGCTCGCTGAAGGCGATCAGAGGCGTTCCCGCGGGCCTGACCGGTTCGGCGAGATCGCGCCGGCCGGCAGTGCGAAAGGCTTCCACCGCAGGGGCTGTACGCTTCGCAACCGGTACGTATTACGGGGAGCACCCTATTGTTTACATCCTCCCACTCTTCTTTGGTTGGATCCGGATGTCGACTATTTGCTGCTCCTGAAACTAAATGGAAGCTGACAGTGCGCCGTGGGAAGGCGCGGATCTCCAGTGGGTGAGAGTCCCAACCCGACAAGTGTTGCTACAGTCGGTAGCAACCGGAGCAGGGACGTAGGTAACGAAATCTCTGAAGCCTCCGGTGTAAAGGGTCGCAAGGCGACCCCGCGAGTATGCAGGCCGTAACGCGCAGTGAACGCTGAGCAGGCCTCGAAAACGTTAATGCGGGAGCCGACCCGATTGTCAGCCGGGGAAGGCCGCCGTCGTTGGAAAAAGACAGCAACGCGTGCATCCGACGGTCCCGCCGGGGTATTGGCGACGGCATGTATACAAAGGAGATCCATCGCAACACGGGAAGCCCCACCGGTGGTGTGTGTTCACCAACCGGACGCCCGTGAGGGACAGGCCGGGCCGGATGGGGTGGCGGACAGGCTCGTAGTACCTGTGATGCCGGGTAACGCCGGCGGAGGAAAGGGGCCTGACTTCGGATGTGCTTGCGAAGGGGACAACGGTCGGGAGAGTGGCGCAAGCCTATAACCTCCTTTAGAAGAAAACGAGGCGACTCCGGAACAAGCTTGGGTTTCAGGTGAAGCTGTCCGGGCAGCGCGGGCAGCGTGTGCCTGAAGGCGACGTCCGTCGGAGAGCCGGATGCGGGAAATCCGCACGTCCGGTTCGACGAGCGGGATGTGGAAACGGGGCATGGAGTGGCTATTGAGGCACCGCCAGACGAAAGGGGCGGAAAACAGACAGGCCACTCCTAAACTACCGCGCCACATCCCGACTCTACACTGCTCTTCCTGACCACTGACCACTGTCCACTATTTACTGCTCCTGGTAATATGCAACCTCTCAACTTTCCACGTCAGTACGAATTTGACATTCGCGCCAACGGCGGGAGACAGACGATTTTCGATCCGCTTCGCCGGAAGCACGTGCGACTCACGCCGGAAGAGTGGGTGCGCCAGAACCTCGTGCAGTACCTCGTTCAAGACATGGGATTTCCACCGGGCCGCACCGCCGTCGAATCGGGCTTTTCACATAAGGGCGTCCGGCACCGCGCCGACGTGATCGTCCACAACGGCAGGGGAGAACCCGTTCTCATGGCTGAATGCAAGGCGCCCGACGTGAAAATCAAACAGGAAGCGTTCGATCAGATCGCCCGCTACAACACCACTGTGGGATCGGACTATCTGGTGGTGACCAACGGAGTCACGCACTACTGCTACGCCCTTGACCGCAAGGAACGCAGCTACCGGTTCCTGCGCAGTCTGCCAAGATATGAGGATCTGTAACCTTTTTCGAATCCACATCCCGGGAGGATTGGAAGCACGATGGAAATGCGCCGCATCCCCTTCGAAATGATGGTTGCGGAATTACGCCGCGTCCTGCTCAATACCGGCTTCGCCAACAGCCGCGCGGATCGCCTGGCGAGGATTTTCGCCGAAACCACGCGCGACGGCGTCTATTCCCACGGGGTCAACCGGTTCCTGCCGTTTATCAGGCACGCCCGTTCAGGCGAAGGCATGGACCTCCGCGCCGAGCCCGAAAGAGCGGGCGCGTTCGGCGTACTGGAGCAGTGGGACGGAAAGCTGGGCCCCGGTATCCTCAATGCGTGCACGTGCATGGACCGCGCCGTCGAAGTCGCTGAAGAACAGGGCATGGGCTGTGTGGCCCTCAGAAACACCAACCACTGGATGCGGGCGGGTACGTATGGATTAAGGGCCGCGGACGCCGGGTGCATCGGCATCTGCTGGACGAATACCACCCAGCTGATCCCGCCGTTCGGTTCCGCCGATCGGAAGGTGGGAAACAATCCCCTGGTTTTTTCCATCCCCCGGCCGGGAGGGCGGCATTTCCTGCTGGACATGGCGTTGAGCCAGTACTCCCACGGCAAGCTCGACGTGTACCGCGTTGCCAACCGGCGCCTCCCCGTCCCCGGCGGCTACGACGACAGGGGAGAGCTTTCGTTCGACGCCGGCGCCATTCAGGCCGCACGCCGTCCGCTTCCTATCGGTCACTGGAAGGGCATCGGACTCGCGATGTCGCTGGACCTGGTTGCCTCACTGCTTTCTGGGGGCCGTTCGACCTTTCAAATCGCGCAGGAGGAATCCGAATACGGTGTCTCCCAGGTCTTCATGGCCATCCACGCCGGCGCTGTCGCGGGTGACCGGATGCGGGAAATCGTGGACCGGACGCTCGCGGATTTTCACGCCGCCGAGCCCCTCGAAGGCAACGAACCGGCGACCTATCCAGGCGAGCGGATGTTCAGGACCCGGGAGGAGAATCTGAAGTTGGGGATCCCCGTTGCGGATGATTGCTGGCGGGAAATTTTGGCGTTATAGAGGCGCGGCGATTTGACTTGAGAAGCCGGGAAGGATATATTTGAAATCGAGACGGCGCATCTCTAACGAAAGGTCATTCACTTAGAATCCACTTCATTCAACAGATCTCCATTCGCCGAAGAACTGCATGAATACGATTCATACCATAGAAGACCTGATACAACTGCTGGACGAAAAGCCCGAATGGGCCGACGCCATGCGCGCTCGGCTGCTAACGCGTGAACTGATCGAACTGCCTGAAAAGTTCACGAAATTCGTCGCCGAATTAGACAGATTCGTCGAAGTCGCGAACAGACGATTCGATGCCCTGGAAGAGCGGATAGACAAGCTGTTCACGCAGACAGACAAGCGGTTCACTCAAATAGACAATCGGTTCACGCAGATAGACAATCGGTTCACGCAGATAGACAATCGGTTCACGCAGATAGACAATCGGTTCACGCAGATAGACAATCGGTTCACGCAGATAGACAATCGGTTCACGCAGATAGACAATCGGTTCAACAGACTTGAAGCTGACGTGGGGCAGATCAAAGGCATTCTCGCCAGAAATGCCGCCCTAGAAGATGCCGCTCTCATTGCCAGAGAGATGGATTTGCGGCGATTGAAGACACTCTCTCAGGAAGATCTTTGGGACCTCGTCGACGCCGCCGATACATCGGATATTCCCCCAAGCGATCTCAGGAGTTTCCGAAGGGCGGATCTGGTTATGGAAGCCATAGACCCTGCGGAAGAGACCTGCTACGTCGCCGTGGAAATTTCATTCACGGTCAACGGCAGGGACACCGCCAGGGCCATTCGCAACGCCGGATTCCTGACGCGGTTTACGCAGCGACGCGCTCACGCGGCAGTCGCCGGCTTATATCGAGACCATCGCATTCGGGACATCATTGAATCCGGGGACGTGTTCTGGCATGAAATGGATCCCGGCATTCTGGAATCAGAGTGATCATCGCGTCACCCGCAGCGGTTCATCCGGCCGTCCGCTCCCGCCGCTCGCGCAGATACGCAGCCAGCAGGAAGAGCAGCGGCGCCAGGCCGAGCACGACCATTGCAATGCCGTTCCACTGATAAACGGATTCCGTTGTCCGTTGAATGAACGCGATTCCAGGGCCCGGGATGAGCGCGGCGGACCAGACGGCGACGAGATAGGCCATCAGGTTGAACCGGATCAGCCAGGCGACCAGGAAAACCAGTACGCCCAGTTCCACAAGCGCGATGCCGGCCAGAACGGTGAAGTGATAAAAACTCCTGGCCGGTGCGACCGCCTCCGCAGACAACATGGCAACCGCGATTCCTGCCACAATCAGCCACGGTCGTTTCACTCCGGTCTTCCAGACCAAAAGGATTGCCAGCACCGCGAATGGGTCGATCAGGTCCAGGGCCGCGTCACTGAAGGCGTTGAAGAAGGGAAGAAAGGCATTTACCCGCGGCATGTTGAATCCGCCTGCCTCCAGATACTCCGTCAAACCATTGTACTTCACATATAAACCGATACTTTCCGTGCCCGCCCGAAGCAACAGGAATGCTGCGCCCAGCGCCAGCGTGCCCGCCCAGAATCGCGCGCTTCCCTCCCGCATCCGCAAGAGGCCCAGCCATCTGCCGGTCCCCATCTCTTCCGGGTAGAGCGACCTCTTCAACCCAATCATTAACGCCAACACTACGGCCAGCGCCAGCCCCATAATCGGCGTGCCAATCAACCATAAGACACCCTGGATCCCCAGGTAGGTCGCGATCGACTGGCTCGTATCGTAACCATGGAAGAAGGCGGGTAAGGAGTTGATCCAATTCAACAGCATCAATAACACAACCACAATGCCGATGGTAATCGGTAGCCTCCAGTGCATCTCCTTCGCCCTGTAGAGTCGGAAGAAATAGACCCCGGCCAGTATGAGCGTCGCCAGCCCCAGGAGGACGGGCACAATTGAAGCCAACGCCTGTCCGGTGCCGCGTTCCCGGAGAGATCGAAGGAACTCCTCCGGCGCCTTGTATTGCGCACTGAAAAATCCCACCTCGTCGCCCTGGACCCGCGCATTCACGCGGAACTCGCCGTCCTCGATTTTCCGGTCGATCCGCTCCCAGACGAAATGGTGGTCCATCCGTTCCTTTTCCTTCTCCGAACGGGCCTCCAGCAGCTTGTATTGCGTTGAATCCGTCACGGGCCGCTCGAACCTCTCCACAACAAACGCCTCCGCCTTCGCTCGCGCCGCTTCGGTCTCCAATTCGGGTCCCGCCCGAGTCTCCGGGATGATGTGGTTGACGCCAACAACGCTGCCCGACGCGTCCACGCGGACCTGGATCTCCTCCTTCTCCATCGGCTTGAACCAGCGTACGTGCCAGTGCCAGGGCGACGTGTTCTCTGCCATGAGGGTATCCGCGCGCGCAACCCCCGCGTTTCGGATCAGATACGTATAGTGGGAGGAGCCAACTCCGCTGCGAAACTGTACCGACCTGCGGTATTCCGACACATCCAATCCAAGTTCCTCACAAAACGCCTCCGCGACACCTATCGCCTGGCGCCGGCTTACTTCGAGCTTCAACGTGCGCGAGCCGAACCGATCCACCTGGAACCCGATCATCAGCGCGATCCCTGCGACAATGCACACCCCGACGGCAATCCACCTCTGTCGATCCGGCAAGTACGCTTCGGGGTCTCTTTGAGTGACGGACGCCTGAACGGGCTCGGGCGCCGGTTCCTCCGTTTCGGCCGGTTCATCAGGCGCCTCTTCATCTACCGCTTCTTCAACTTCCTCGGATCGGGACCTCCCGGTCAGGACCGCGAACGCCGCGGGGATGGCCGGCACCAGCAGGATTCCGATGACGAGCACGCCGGACACCTGGAAGTAGAGGCTGGATGACTTCACCATCGGCAGCGCCACGATGAACGCGTTAATCGCGTAGTGGGCGATGACGGGCGCCCAGATCCCGAAACGCAGGAACAGGATGCCAAAGACGATCCCGATGACGGTGATCTCAATTCCTCGTATGTATATGGGCTCATGGGGATAGTTTGAATGCAGGAACGCCCACACGATCGCTGACAGCAACACCGCCAGCCACCGTTGTTTCAACCACCTGATCAGCAGGGGAATGGCCAGCAGACGGAAGAAAAACTCCTCGACCGCCGCGGCGGACAGTCCCACCAGCAACGGGTAGATCCAGGGAATGGCCGTGCTGAACGCGTTGTCGTACTCGCTGACGTCGGCGGGCACCCAGACGTCGAAATACCGTCCGCCCAGCAGATAAAATACGGCGACGTATCCCAGAACGGCCCCGGCTGCGCCGTAACCCACAACCGTGGACCGCAGGAATCCGGCCGTAAAAAGTCCTCTGAGCGAAAGGCGCCCGATCGGGCTCGCGCGACCCTCGGACATTACGTCTCTTTCCAGAACGCCGCCCGCGGTCCCGGCCAGGCAGACGACTCCGCCGTAAACCGCCGCGATCAGAACGACACTGAACAGAACCGTCACCAGAAAGGCGCCGTATGAGATCGTTGTATCGAAATTATACAGCGCAAGCGGCAAGGCGTTGACGTTTGCCGCAAGCCAGGCGACGGCCACGAGTGTACCGACGATGAGTCCGGCCTGCCAGCGCAACCGCTTCCGGCGATAGTTCTTGACCAGAATCACCAGCATGGCGACGCCGAGCGCGAGCCAGAACGGCAGAAAGACCTGAGTCAACAGATTCGCCCTCGAACGCACTTCGCGGTAACTCCGGGAGAAACTGTCCGGCACTTTCAGGTACTCGCTGAACCGCCCGACTCGGTCCCCGTGAACCACGACGTCCAGCCGGTAGTGCCCGTCGTCACCTACCGTGAAGTCCTTCTTCCTGTACGCGAACTGATGATCCACCCGCGCCTTGCGTTCCGTGCTGGACCGGTCGATCAACGCATAGACGTCAAGGTCGTACCCCTGGGTTTCTCTCAGGAAATCAGACGCGATTGCCAGCGCGTCGTCCTGCGCAAGGTTTGCGCCTTCGTCCGATTCCAGGATGCGGTGCGAGAATCCGACGATTCGCCCGCCCGGATCCAGCCCCACCCGAAGTTCCTCCTTCTGCAACGGCCTGAACCACCGCACGCTCCAGGCCCAGACCGACAACCATTCCCTGGCGAGCCGGTTCGTCTCCTCCAGGCCCAGCGTCTGCTCCAGGAAAATCTGCTGCATCTGGCTGCTTGAAAATATCTGGGCGCTCTCGTAGCCGGCAAGATCGTACCCCAGGTTCTCCAGGTAACCCTGTGCCTTTTGGTGTACTTCGTCGCGGCTCAGCTTGAAGTCCAGCGACGCGGACGGAATCGCCTCGTGATAGAAATTCAGAAAAACCGCCAACCCGCCCACGCCCAGTACCACGAAAACCAGCAACCACATCGCATCACGACGGTCCATCAACCACTCCTTTGAATCTGGTCTGCAAGCAAAGGGGATTCTACACCCGCAATGTAAAGACGCGGGGAAGGCGGGCACAAGGAAAAACCCTGGCGACCAATCCATTCGATTCGGTTGCCATCTGTGTTGTTTCGTCCTATCTTGGTTTCTCCGGCGACCGTTCAATCAAGGTAACGTCGGGACTGTAGACGTTCCAGGCGCATGTCGGCGTCCGGACCGTAGGGGCAGGTTTCAAACCTGCCCCTACTTGCCCATGTTTGCGCCAGGCTGATTCTCAATATTGACCAGGAGAGGATACAATGGAAGAGACCGGGAAGCTCATTCGCCGAAGACTCACGGTAAACCCTGCCGGTGACGTCGGAAATCTTCAGGATTTCCCGCTCCTCGTGGTCCTGCGCGACGATGGACTCAAATCCGCCGACAACGGAGGGCGTGTTCGTGGAGACGACGGCGGCGACGTCCACTTCGTCTCGCTCGAAGGCGATGCGCTGGCGTACTGCATCGAGTCCTACGTTCCCGAAACCGGCGCCCTGAGCGCACGGGTCAGGATCCCTTCTTTCACCGGGGCCACAAGTCTGTACCTCTGCTATGGCGGAGTACCGGTTTCATCCCCGGATCGTGTATGGGATCCACATTTCAAATTGGTCCGCCTCCACAGCAGCGATGCGCGATCCGAATCGCTCGACGACGTCCAGGCCCTCACCGTGGAGGCCTGGATCGACAGCAGACAGTCGAACACCGATGCCTTCCAGGTCCTGGTTGCCAGGTGGTCGTTGCGACCGGTAATGGACCGGTTCGAGTCCTACGATGCCGGGGACACCGACGGCCTGGACACGAAGGGTTATTTCGGCGCCGTCTCGGACGGACGCTACGTATACTTTGCACCGCAGCTCAATGCGTCCCAGGACCGTCACGGCCAGGTCCTGCGATACGACTCCCGGGGGGCGTTCGACGATCCCGATAGCTGGGAAGGATACGACGCGGGCTGCACCGACGGCCTGAACACGAAAGGGTACTACGGCGTCGTGCACGCCGGGAACCACATCTATTTTGTCCCGCGTACCGACTGCGATACCCTTCACAGCCGCATTCTGCGATATGACCGGAGCGGGGAGTTCCGGGATCCTGGTAGCTGGGAGGCATACGATATCGGGAGGACCATGGCCTGCCAGAGCGCCGCGTACGACGGTCGATATATCTACCTGTCGCCCGGATACTACGGGGATTCGGGCGAATCGGGTAAAGCCCTCCGTGTCGATACCCGGGGCGGCTTCAAGGATCCGGACAGCTATGTGATTTTCGACGCCGGGAATACCGACGGTCTGGAGTCGAGGAACTACGACGGCGCCACCTTCGACGGACGTTACGTCTATTACTCGCCGCTCAACGACCGCGGCATCGTGCTCCGCCACGATACCCGCGGCGGGTTCGACGATCCTGCCGCCTGGCAGGCGCTGGATGCCAGTGCTCATGGAATGGGGATGTGCGTGGGCGCCGTTTTCGACGGCCGCTACGTCTATTACGTCCCGTACGCCCACAGCAACGCCGTCAGATACGATACCCGGGGCGACTTCAAGGATCCGGACCGCTGGGAAGCCTACGACGCGGCCGGAACGTCCGGCCTGCACACAAAAGGCTACGACGGCGCGGCCTTCGACGGCCAATACGTCTACTACGTACCGTTCTACGAGGGCGACGAACCCCAACGGGGATTCCACTGCCGCGTCCTGCGCTACAACACCTGCATGAACTTCACCGATAAGGCCGCGTGGGACGCCGCCGACGGAGGCGTTTTCACCTTCCCGCCGAACCCGGGCGGGTTCAATGGCGGCGCGTTCGACGGACGATACGTGTACTTCTCGCCGTGGCGCGAAGACCCGGATGAAAGCGACAACCGCGAATACACGCCCCATGGAAAGGTGTTGCGCTACGATACCGCGGATGAGGCCTCCTTTGCGCTCAAATACGCCGAATGCGGTCACAACGGCGGTCTTTGCGCCTCGCTCCCGGGTCCGACCTTCACCATCAACACGGAACGCGGCACCCGGAGCGTGCGCGCCAACAGGACGCTGAGCCCGGGCCGGCATCATCTGTCGGGCGTATACGACGGCGAACGGGCGACGCTCTATATCGACGGCAGGCCGGTGGACTCGGTCGAAGCATCCGGCTCCGTCCGGTCCGGCCAGACTCCGATCAGCATCGGCCGGCTCGCGGGCGGCGGGGCGCCGTTCCAGGGCGACATCGATGAGGTCCGCATCTCGACGACGGCCAGATCCGATCGGTGGATCAATGCCACATATCAGAATCTTTCGAATCCGACGGAATTCGTCCGCCTGGGGCCTGAAGAAAAAATGGACCATGCGCAATAGCACATGGCCCGGATCCGGCGTCCTGTTCCAGAATTATCTCACCGGTCTCCCGCCGATCCTCGCGCCCGCCTGTACGTGTACTTCGATTCCGTGCCCGGAGTCTTCCATCAGGTCGTCGTCAAAGACGACCCTTCCCGGCTCGAACAACAGCACGAGCGTGGATCCCCCGAACTGAAAATAACCCTTCTCCTGACCCCGGTCGACCCGGCCCGGCGTGTACGTCTCAACGATGCTGCCCACCGCAAAGCCGCCGATTTCCACGTACGCGATCCTCCCGAACCCGTCCGAATCGAACGTTGTAATCGCGCGTTTGTTTCGCCAGAATACGCCGGGCGCCCTGGCAAGGCCCAGCGGGTTGACAATAAAGTACCGCCCCGCGACCACGCGCGCCGGACCGGCCGTTCCGGAATCCGGAAAGTGGAACCGGTGATAGTCGCAGGGCGCGAGCCGCACGACCAGCGCCGAGCCGTGGAGAAAAGGAACCGCCTCCTCCTCGGAATCCAGCAGGCGTTGCAGGGGAACGGGGGCTCCCTTGACAGGGATCCGTGCGCCTTCAATGAGTTGCGGATAGACCAGGACTTTCCCGTCCGCGGGGCAGGACAGCGCGCCGGGTTCCGGGGCGAACGGTCGGGCGCCGGGTTTCAACCGGCGGGTGAAGAACGCGTTGAAGGTCGGATACCGATCCAGGGGAAATTCGATCTCTTCCACGTCGATGCCGTACTCCCGCACGAAACGGGAGATTCTCCGGCGGCTACCCGGACGCGTCTGCAACCAGCCATACAACCGGCAGAAAACGGAGTTGTTCAGCAGCAGGTGGAAGAGCCCCAGGACGAAAGGAGCGTGGAACACTCGCTGGAAGAAGGCGTAGGACAGCGGCTCCGCTATCGTCCGTCCGGACCTTCGATCGCGATAGGTAATCCCGGAATCGTTATCCATCTTCCTGCCGGGACGCCGGAATAACGGGAAGGACAATATGAGAGGGGTGATCCGGGTCGTGATAGATCACGTTTTCCGCCAGCGCAACGCGGCGGTCCCGGCCCAACGCGCCACCCGTATTCGGATTGATATCGAATCTGGGAAAATTGCTGCTGGAGACGTCGAGCCGGATCCGGTGCCCTGCGTCGAAGACGGTTGAGGTGGGATACATGACGATTTCCAGTTCATAGATTTCGCCTGGCGCCATCAATTCGGGTTTGTCCCGCGAACGCCGGTACCGACCCCGGATGATGCTGTCCGTGATATTCTGCGCGAAGCCGTCGGGATGGTCCTCGTTCGGTGGATGCACGTCGATCAGCTTCACCGTAAAATCCGTATCCTTCGCCGACGAGGAGGCCCACAGTTTCGCCGTTAGCGGTCCCGTCACTTCAAGCGGCTTGTCCAATTCCGGGGTCTGGAAGACGAGGACGTCGCCGCGGGCCGACAACGGCAGGGTGTCCATGCATCCGTAAAAGCGCGAGTCGCCGCGCTGGTCGTACGCGCCGGCAACGAGAATCGGATCCCCCGCGGACAGGTTGCCGCCGACCGTGGGAACCGGATCCCGGGGATCGAACGTGTAACGACTCGGCTCCGAGGGCTCCGGCATGTCCTCTGCGATCGTGCCGTCCGAATGCAGATAATACGGCGTAAACCGTGTTCCGGGCAAAGGCCAGTCCTCAACGTCCCGCCAGGCGCCCATACAGTTAAGGCGCCCCTCCCGGTTTTTGCGTCCGTCACCGCCGCCCATGACGAAGATACGAACCGGCTTTTCGCGGTCGACTCCGTTGTCGATTCCCTTCAGCCAACGGTCGAACCAGCGCAGCCGGTACCCATCGTAATCGTCAAGGACCGATTCCGATCCGAAGTCCACGTCTCCCGCGAAGGAGTTCCCCCAGCCGCCGTGGGTCCACGGGCCCATCAACAGATGCTGCGGGGATTTCATCCGTTTCGACAACGAAACGTAATTCGCCGTGGTTCCCCGGGTATATGTGTCGTACCACCCGCCCAGATAAATCGTGGGCACGTCGGCGTGTTCGTCGTAGTAGTGGTCGATCGCGTATCCCCGCTGCTTCCAATAGTCGTTGAAATCGCCTTCTCCCAGAAGATCCAGGACCCACTGTTCATAGGAAGGCAGAAACCGCAGGGCGGACGATCCTTTCCTGTAGGGCGTCCGTGTCAGCCATTCGCCGACCCTCGCGAAATCCGCGTCCAGTGCGGCCTTCAGCGCCGCGTCCGCGAGCGCCTCCCTGCTGGTTGTCGCCATCCGGAACGCGTATATCATGAACCGCAACTCCAGGGCGCCGTTCTGCCGCATCGAACTGGTGTGATAGTTCGACGTGCCAACCGCGACGACCATGGCTTTCAGATGGGGCGGATTCAGGGTGGCAAGCGCGCTCTGGTCGCTTCCACAGTACGATCCGCCCATCGTGCCCACGTTTCCGTCGCACCAGGGCTGCGCGGCCACCCATTCCACGGTATCGTACCCGTCCGGCGCCTCCTTTGCAAACGGATGCCACGTGCCTTCCGATTCAAACCGCCCCCGGACGTCCTGACGCACGCCCACGTACCCTCTTCGCGCGAGATACCGGCCTTCGCTGAATTTCGACTCCTTATCGTACGGCGTGCGCTCGATTACCGCGGGAAACGCGCCCTGTACGATGTTTCCGTGCTTCGAAGGGAAATACAGATCGGTCGCCAGCTTCACGCCGTCCCGCATGGGTACCATCACGTTCCTGCGGACGATCACTTCGTATTCGATCCACGATCCCCTTACCTCGGATGCCGCCATTGCAATCCTCTCCAATACCGTTTGACGCTCATTGCCGGTCTTCAAAATGTCCGGCGTCCCGCAGGGCCGCCACGCCCGAACCGCGCGCTGCGAGCGGGAAATCGACGGGCTGATTTCCCGTCAACTGGGACTGGTAGATCGCCATGACCATTTCCAGGGACCTGAGGCCCACCCGTCCGTCGCTGCGCAATTTCCCGCGGTCCTCCAGCGCATCGACGAGTTCGTTCAGCGCCAGAACGTAGGTTGACGCGGGCGATGGATGGTCGACGGGCGTGTGCTTCAGGGAATGCCACTGAAACCCGCTGTCCGGTTCGTAGTCGTCCTCTACCGCGCGGAAGAGATGGACCCGTTCGCCGAGAAAACGGATCACGCCTTCGGTCCCGCGCAACTCGAACGCGTTGTCCGTATAGGACGTCAACTCGGCGCCGTGGACCAGACCCGTCGTACCGTTCCTGAATTTCATGATCGCGGCGCCGAAGTCCTCCACGGCCCAGGGACGCATCCGCTGCTCGGCCATCCCGCACAACCAGGCCACCTCTCCGGCGTACATGTCCATCAGGTCGAAATAGTGGGTAAAGTCGTGCAGAAACGGACCCTCATTCTCGCTTCGCCACGAAGGGTCCGGCTTGCCGCCGTCCATATAACAGTAAATGTGGTTCAGCTCTCCGATCTCGCCGTCCCGCAGCAGTTGCAGTCCCATGTTCCACTCGGGAGACCATCGCCGGTTGTGGTTGATCTGAAGCAGGATGCCCGCGCTGTCGCAGGCGCCGATCATCCGGTCGCATTCCTCCAGGGACAGCGCCATCGGCTTTTCGCAGATGATCGCCTTCGTGGCGGGCGCCGCGGCGCATGTTTCCACCATCTCGCAATGCAGTTCCGGATGGGTGGCCACAATGCAGATATCCGGCCTGACTTCGTCCAGCATGCGCCGGTAGTCGTGATAGATCGCCTCAATCCCGTATCGCTGCCCGAAGATCTCCAGTTTTTCGCGACCCCGGTTCACCCCCGCCACCAGTTCGCAGTCCGGGTGTTCGCCCAGGGCATCGGCGTGGTTGTCGGGCAGGTCCCCGAAACTGAACTGGTATCCCACCCGGCCCGTGCCGATGATCGCCACGCGATATTTCGTCATCAGAACCTCTTTCATTCAAATGCCACCAACAATGAACTCAGTTTTCCGCGATCCCGCCGAATTGCCACCCAATCCCGAGGCCGAATTCAAACCCGCTGTAGTTGCGCCTGCCCCCCAACGCTTCCGAAAAGTCCGTCATCAGGTTAAATCCCAGGGTCGCATTCGTCACAACGGACCCGCCCATCCGAACGTCCAGCCCCGCGCCCGCCCGGCCCCCGAATGCCGTCATTGTCGCGGCCTTCTGAACCACCTGTATTCCGACGTCGTTCCGGGCTTCAAAGCCGGCGACGGGTCCAATCCCCGCGGTCAGGAAGGGTCTGAACCGGGTTTGGAATGCAGGCGTGCCCGTGTAATATCTCACGCCGACGATTATCGGACAGATGACTGCCGCCCGCTGCGAGACGCCCGAAGGCCCAACCCGAGAACTCGCCTCGACGGCCATGACGCCGACCGTGGCGTAACCGGCCACGTCTTGCCGCATCCAGCGCGAATAGCCCAGCGAGAAAAACAGGCCGCCCGACCCGGCGGTCGTTTCAACCCCCAACGGACCGATCGTTGTCGCCGCGCCGCTATTTCCTCCCTGATGCCGCAGTCCCATCCTGAGTTCAATCCGGGACCGCCTTTCCATTTCGCCTGCAGATATCATCGCCGGCGTTGCCAGCAGCAGGAAACACAACAGTACCGTCGTTCTCATTGTCGTCATCTACGTCTCCCTTCGAAGTTTTTTACTTCTGGCGTTTGCGTAATGGACGTGAATTCGTCAACATTGCGGCGACATTTACATGGATTATTTCAAAGTAACAACGGCGGATTTACGTCGAAATTCCTCGCATCCTTTGGTCAGTGAACCTGACTTGGTAAACGGCGCAATTTGGCCTGGTTATTTCCACGTTTCTCGTGGAATGACTACACTGACAATTGATTTTATTTGAAGAATTTAACTGATTTCAGTCTCGACGATCTGTATTTCGTCCTCAGTCAGGTCGTACAAATCATAAACGAGACGATCGATCCGCTGATCTGTCGCAGCAATCTGGCGCTGGATAGTTGTCTTTTCGTGGTGCGTCTTCGCAATCGCATAGTGTCTGTGAAGAGACAATATCTGTTCGACCAATTCCACCATTTGGCTATGACAGGCCGTGCAAACGGGGTCGGAAGCATCGATGTTGGGGATGGGTATTTCGTCAAGATGGTTTTTTTTGAGTTGAGCGATACTTCTTTTATTCGTCACATATCTGTTTGTAAAGAGAAAGTTCACAACAGCCGAATTTAAAATGCCAAGCAGATACATAAAGTCAAGATTACTGCGGTTGTTAAATAAAAAATACAACGATTGCTCAGGAAATATCCCCGAGTCATCAAATGTAGCGAGTATTCGGGCTCCTGTTTTCCTCAGGAGGATTTTTGGTTTTGCTCCCAACTTTATCTTGTTCGTCGTGCGGCCCGTTATGTTTTGTTGATTGAATTCAAACCAATATTTCTTCTTGAGAGCATATCTGCCTATGCTGTCTCCCTTTAACGTCTCGATCTGTAAGTTACTCGTCCTTTTTGAAGTAATAGAACTTGATCTTCCTCCGAATCCAGAAGTCGTCTCACAGAGGTTGCCCAAAGGGCAAACATTTGATGAAGATTCGATTTTTTTTATCACGTTCCTTATTTCAACATTCTCATAGTATTGAAAAGTATGGGTTGGACTCTGTTCAAACTCTCGCTGCGGAATGTCTAGAGACTCCTTTCCGTACTCTCCGATCGCAACAAGCTCGTCTCGATCCGGGTTATTCTTGCGTCGAAAAACGAACACCAAGGTGTCGGCAGTAATTCGAGGAAACGGAACCTTATAAACCAGTGATAGAACTTGACATTGTTTCAATATCTCTCTTCGCAATTTCTGGAACTGGGAGTTGAATCCTAATCGATCAGGTACGATATAACCAAAATAACCACCATCAATAATCAGACGGATTCCTTGTGCGATGAAGTACTCGTACATATTGGGCATGTAGGTATTGCCGGAAAACTTCTCGATCATGTAGTCTATTTCGTGCTTAGGGTAAATTCCGGCACCGAATTTTCCTTTCAAAGAAATCCAAGGCGGATTTCCGATTACAGCGTTAAAACCGCCTACCTTCATTATTGCTTGAAATTCATCTTCCCAGTCGAAAACGTTGATTCTGAAACGTTCGTTTTCGTCGAGTAGACTCATCTGCTGTTCGACATAAATGTCTGGACCGATGAGGGAATTCCCGCACTTGATATTGTTCCCCAAATCAGGTAGGGCACGTTCGCGGAAGAACCTGAACTGACGTGTCAGCGTTTGTTCAGTCTCCCCCTCCAGAACCTTCAGCAACAGCGATAGCTTGGTGACTTCCACCGCCTGCGAATCAATGTCGACACCGTAGATATTGTCTAAAAGAATTCGTTTTCTTTCGCCAGTTGTTAGCCGCCAACCGCCGCTCGCATCCTGTTGGAGGGAAGGTGAACGTCCCTTCGACCATTTTTCGGGACCGTTTTTTGTATAAAAATCGTAATGCCAGTCAAGCAAACACTGGTAAGCACCAATGAGAAAAGACCCGGAACCACAGGCCGGATCGAGGATCTTTAGCTTCCCGACCTGCTTAAGGGATTTTTCTTTCAGCAACTGACCCACCGTGTTCTCTATGATGTAGTCTACGACGTAGGTAGGGGTGTAGTAGACGCCTCCCGCCTTTTTTGCTTCGGGCTTGTCCTCCACGACTGCACGGTGCTGCGTTGTAAGACGAATTACCTTGCCCAAGAATTGCTCGTATACCTGCCCAAGAATGTCAGCGGACAATACCGAGAATTCATAGGGGCTTTCGGGATAGTAAAGGCTCTTGATGATTTGCTTTATCGTCCTGTCATCAATCGTTAAGCCAAAACTTATCACATCTGGGTGGCCTGACCTTTGTTTTTCGTCTCTATAGTGAAACAGACCTGAATTATAGCGTTCATCGGCCCGTCGAAACAAGTGGCAGAGACGTGCGTACACATTTCTACCATTCTGAAGCGCCATGAGCTGGCCATAGTCCTCTACACCTCGATCTTCACAAATGCGAAGAAAGATGATCCGGTCGATTGTTCGGCCGACGGTGAAGTTGAGTTCACGCTGGCTTAAGCTGGGATTCCGTAGGGCAATATTGCGCGCAAGTGCCGTTCGCCACGACTCTATTTCTTCCAAAAAAGACGAGTCGATCTCAGAGGTTCCCCTCTTTCCTTTGCTTGATTCAACATACTCGTCAAATGAACCCCTTAGGACCGAATCGCGTGAGTATACCGAATCGATTTCGTTCCACCTGTCGATGTAATCGGCGTAATTAATGTAGAAAATACGCGCGACTGCGGCGCGGTCCGCCTGCGTCGGCCTAACCCGGCAATCGTAAACTGCGAATTCCTCGAAGTCGGTGAGTATGCTAAGGGGTAGCTTAGCCGACCAGGCATAGCGGCGAAGTTGATAGGCTGGATGGGTGTCGCCCTTGATGTCTACTGATGGCTTCTTTGCCTCGAGAAAGAATTTTCGAGTACCGCCTATTCGGAAACAATAATCTGGCGCCTTTGTCGCGCCACCGATTTTGATGGCGCCTTCATGGATGACGTCCTTGTATGCCTCTGCATAGCCCCGCTTATTGCTCACATCCCAGCCAAGAACTTCGAAAAATGGATCGAGAAACTCCCGCCTTAGTTGAGTCTCGTTGTATGACCCAGATCTGTACGAATCGCGATTACGGTCAAAACGGTCGACCAGTTCAACTATCTCTTTTGGCGTAATCATATTGGGATTCTCAGACTGTCAACATTGCCCTGCTGTCTGTCAAGAAAGTAAAGGCATGTTTAAACGCCGTATTTCGGTTTTCGCCTGTCCCACACAATTCTAGCCCAAAAAAATCCATCCGGTTTCACTAAAGCATAAAGGAACAGAAAGTACACGAGTACTCAGCGTTTTCGTCAATGATGGCATATAGCAGAGAAGACCCTATGACCGAGATTATCTCTGACACAAGGCTGTTGGAGCCATTTCTCTAATGAATGATTCGTGATTGGATCTCTGCGGCAAAATCGTCCTGGGATCATCGAGATCGATAACTATGGTACCAGCACAACACTTTCGTCCTTCTCGACCTTGGGCGAATGAATCATTCAAGTGTTTGGGCGATGAGGTTGGTAGCCCTGATGCGCAGTGTTCCGAAAGTTGCGTACAAGCGATCCAGACTTCGGCCAATTCCTCGCGTATTGCAGCGACGATTTCAGGTCGAGGCGTGCTGTGTCGACCCCGACCGATTGAGAAAATTACCATTGCCGGAGAAGCAAGCTCACAGAGGTCCTTTGCGAAAGCGCTCAAGTCCGTGGAACCCGTTCTGCCACCATGATGTGGAAATACAACAATAGGGGCAGTCGCGTCCACTTCAGAAGCGCGAAGGTCGTCCAGACCGATGTGATCAAGGTCGCCGGGAAGCAGTGCAATTGGCTTCCCGCCCTTTGATAATCGCGTAACTACACTCACCGAATTACTGGTCAGTTTTCGACCGATGCGGTCCGTGCTACCCGGGCCCTTCGCGGCAAGATACTTGCTTGGGCCGAGGATCTCGATCTGCACTTCGGTGCTATCGAGCTTCGCTTCACTGCCTCTCGTCAAAGACGTACTAAAATCAAGCTCACCCTTCAGGTCGGTACTGTCAAGCTCGTACAGGAGATCGTCCCAACGTTTAGACTTTTTCGCAGAGTCAGTATTCACATGCACCGATCTGATGCGGAACATTCCGGATGACAGCAAATGAACCAGACCTGCGATGTGGTCATCATCCGCGTGAGAAAGCAATACTGAGTCAATTGCAGTGATTCCCTTCGCTAACAGGTACTCAAGTAAGGAACTTCCAAGACCCGTATCGATAACCACGACACAATGAGAGTCGATAAGGACTGCACTGTTACCATGTCCTACATCAAGGATGGCCAGACAATGATTAAGTGCAGGTTTCGAATTACCATTAGTCGGCTTCCCAGCTATCGAAGTAAAGTTCTTCATGTTTCTCGGCTCCAACGTTTACGTGAGCATGAAGTCGCCTCTCTGGCTTTATAAGTGGTTGAATTTTCGGAGGCACGTCATCATACGAAACACGTATTTTTTCTCTTGAACTCCAACCTGAGATGACAACGTAGAAATACTCCCTTTCATCCACCACTTCTTCGACTCGAACTTGCGTTCTCCAGGGCCTTCGACTCGGCTGAAATACCCCTCCAAATTCTCTGACGCATTGCTCAAAACCCTTTGCGATGTTTTCAGGATCGAGTTCACGGGGCTTTAACAGCGCCGGTATAAAGCGTCTACGGCTTCTCATAAGGAAAACATCCACATCGGTGTAGCTTGTACAGAGTAAAGCTGGAAATCTTTTTCGGTAACAAGCGGCAACTAACTCGTCACCATTGAAATTCGCGTAATTCCCTTTCTTTCGCAGATGATAGTCGCACAGGACGGCATCCGCTCGAGTTGGTAACGCCTCCACAAACTGCTGCAGATTTTTGAGAGGCTTGGCCTGAGGGACAACTGTCAGTCCCAATTCCTCTATGGGGTATTCATAGCTATCCCTCGCTTCATTGTCGTCGTCGACGATTGAAACGCTTGCGAATGTCTTGTTGTCTATAAGCAATGGCATTTCTCATACTCCCAGGATCGGTACATCGATTCGAATTTCGGCGCCTCCAAGTTTACTGCGTTCAATTGCATCGACTTCCCCGCCAAGATCCTTAACGGTGTCCCGGACGATAGTTAGACCAAGCCCCGTTCCATCTTTTCTTGTCGTCTGACCAGGCAACCAAATATCCTTCTTGGGTATTCCGTCGATGCCAGGACCATTGTCAAGAACCCTTAGCCTAAAAATCCCGCCGTCAACTTCGGTACGGAGAAGGATCATTCTTGCTTCTGTGGTGGAATGTTCAAATGCGATAAGACTATTGTTGATTAAATTCGTAACAATGGACTCTACCGCGGCCTCACTTCCACTCAAAAAAGGCGCGCCATCACAGAGACAAAGTTCAACTTTAACGTTTCTTCCTTCGAGAAACGGTTGGAATGTCTCAATAACGCTCTCGATGACTGTGTGTAGATCGACGTGAGAGATTCTACGCTTTTCATGTTCAACGAGCTTGAGTGTCGCTTGCCCAAGTACCTCAAGGCTCGCAATCGCTCGATTGATCCCTTGAACTGGCTTAAGAAACAACCTGTCGTATGTATTGCGAAGTGCCTTTCTTGCGCGTCTCTCAATTGCATCTATGGACATCGTGATACTCTTTATTGGATTGGCATTCGACTCATGCGCAAAGGTTGCTGCTGTGATACCGGCAGTACTGAGTGTCCGATAGAGCTGAACTTCATTCTGTAGATTTCGAACCTCTCGGTCTCTCGACCGGTCGTACGCATCCACAGCATCAGTCAACAACTGTTGAGATTCCGTAGGTACTTTACTTATAGCAGCATTGAGATCTTGCTTCGATCTGCTCGTTTTCTTTGGTGCGTCGGTACGCGCCCTGGCTCTTCGTTTCTCGGCCACCTCCAACCTTCTCTTAGCCATCCATTCCATTGCATCTTGAGCAAACGACTTCATCTCAAGAAAGGCATCCCCTTCTATAAATCCGGATCGGTCCGTTTTTTGAACCAACAGATTCTCGGTATCGAAGATTCTGACCCGACCTATTGCTGTATTGGTGCTCGGCCGCTCCTCTGGACTCCTTACTCTACTTAGGTTCATTTCCAGCCAATCATCCCCAGGGTTACCGTAGGGCATAACTCGTAACCCATTATGATACAGGTGGACTCCACCGAATTCCTGGAGCCACGTCCGAACCTCACCAAGCGTGGATGAACGAGTCAAGAAAGTCGACCTATTCAATATGTAAACCCAGAGGTCAAACTTAACGACCGAACATCGATATTTTTTATCGTCACGGGAAACGGTCAATTCGTCATTGTCAGCTGAGAACAATTCCTCGCCGCGCCAGTCGACAACGGACGCTCTGGCTGTGCCGGTGTTGTCTATTGAAGCGATTAAGTGGTACTCCGCATCACCAAAGTATCGCGTTTGAACAATCGCTTCGAGGTCTGAATACTCTTCCGCCTTTAATTGTGGCTTGAACCCTTCCGGGTCATCCCCGAATGGGTCGGCCAACAATACAAGCTCTCTAGCCAATCGCTTCACGTCGAGCCGCCCAATTCGATTACTCAAATCTTCCAAATATATCTCCGAACCCGGCTTTATTCTCTCGGGACAAGAGCTTTTCTCAATGGAAAGTGTAACTTCGTCGACGTGCTCAACGTCTTCAAATTCCCTCCAATCAATCAGCAGGTCGTACTGAGTGGCTTTCTCTGTCCTTGGGAAAGTTGTAAGGTAAGCGGACGAGCCCATACGCAATGCGGCCAGCCTCCCGAGGCCTTTGCTACCTGCGGGTACTCTGCCACGGCGCGTGCGTTGATTGGATGATTTTCCCGATCTTCCAATTACAAGCCATCCGTTTTCGATATCTTGCGCGCCCATACCGTCGCCGTCGTCGACGATTTTAACAGATCCTCCCGGTTGGTCAGTTTGGATCAATTCTATCCTGCAGGTGCGTGCATCCGCATCATATGCGTTCTTGACAAGCTCGATAATCCCCTTGTCGGGGCTAGGGTTTAATTCCTCGCCAAGTCGACGTAGAATGTCAGTTGCAAATCGTATTTGTACACTGCTCATTCGGCATCCCTCCACCAAGGCAGATCCGCAATCGCTGACACTGTCAAGTGCCTACAGCAGATATATTGATCTAACCATTGGGTCGTCTTTGGATTCCGAAGAACTTCGAGTAGCTCGCGACAAGCCTCAATTGTCCCATCCATTGGGCGCAAGACAAGAAGATGATTCTCAACTGCAACGGCACTCTCCGTATTAACAATTGTCCCAAGCGCTCTGAATTTATCTCCCGGCCTTGAGGTCCGCCGAACCACAACAAATGGCGAAGCAATGACTTTGCCCTTAAACCTACGATATTGCGAAACTTCGCTGACCGTCTGCCATGATGATGAATTGCGAGCATGTACGAAAGGATGCGAAGGTCCTTCATGCGGGTCTCGATAGTCAACAACAGGACCGATACATACCTCGAACCATTCCCCCACACTTGAAAGTGTCGGTCTAATTGGTCTACTCCAATGAAAACCATTCGATCCTTTAGTTTCTTCGTGAATCTCAACATCCAGAACAAATACATCAACGTCGGTCCACCTATCAAACCTGCCATGTAATTCTATCCGATGCATTCTCGATCGTGATTCAACGAACTTTCGCCATTTTTCATACCGAGACCCACTTCTGAGCACATCAGGCAATATTGCTACGATTCGTGTCCCACAATTCGCGTGGCGAATGCATGCCTCCATAAAGAGCGCGGCGGCATTTACCTTTCCGCTGGCCCAATTACAACTTTCAGGTGCGGTTGACAGACCGAAGGGTGGATTTACGACAATGTGTGTAGCCGCCTTGATCGCGTCCTCGTCCGAAATCCCGCACGCACAGACAATCTTGGGAAACGTCTCTTGAACATTGGGGACACTACATTTATCCCGAATATTGTCGCGAAATGCAGCTAGTAAGAGCCTCGCCTTTGCGGCCTGAATGAACTTTGGATAGATGTCGCGGCCCATTATCTGGGCGCCCCAACTTTTCAGAGTAGTATCAAGATCGTTGTTTTTGCCTAATTTGGTAGCGCATGTGATGAGCAAATCACCAGTGCCACATGCAGGATCCAAAATGACTGATCGATCGTCAATCGTACCAACGAAGGATTTCACCGCGATTTGTGATAAATCGGAACCCGTAAAGAAAGCACCCGACGTCCGTAGTTCCGTCAACGAAACGAGCCTGCGCAGTTCCTGCGCAGGCTGACCATCCAATGCGTCGTCGATGCGCGCAATTGTGTCGTCATTTTCCGATAGATCCACTGACTCCAGAATCAAGGAATGAAGGTAGTCGAGATATGGTGCGAATTTGTCCATAGGCGCCGCATCTTTCAACCACGCTCGCAGAGTTACCGCTTGAAACAGCAATTATCACGAAAGGCCCTGCGAAAATGTACGGCAGATTACGATTATCGTCAAGCTGGAGGCAATTGACGCCTGATCAAATAACGCCGTGATTGCCACTTGAACGGGCTCTCCGATACCTTGATTTACACGCTCTCCGTCGCCACCTGTTCCAGCGCGTCGACCAGGCTCTTGCGTACGAGGTCGCACAGTTCGTCGATGTCCTCCCGCTGTACGATCAGCGCCGGGCCCACGGCGAACCATGTGGGGTCGACGCGGATCAGCAGCCCGTTTTCCAGAGAGGTACGTTTCAGCGCCTGGCCCAGTTCCGGAAACGGCGCCATCGACTTCGTGTCCCTTACCAGTTCCACGCCCTGCAACAGCCCCCGGCCCCGCACCTCGCGCACCACGCCCAGGTCCTTCAACCCTTCCAGCTTCGATGCCAGGTATCGGCCGAGTTCCCCGGCCTTCCTGTCCAGTTCCTGCTCGACGATTTCATCGATTACGGCCATACCCACGGCGCAGGCGACCGGATTGGCCGCGAACGTATGTCCGTGCGCGAAGTTGACGTCCGCCTCCACCGGGCCGAGAAAGACGGCTCCCATATCCTCCCGCGCCATCATCGCGCCCACGGGATACGCCCCGCTGGAGATTCCCTTTCCCGCGCAGATGATATCGGGCGTGACCCCGAAGGTCTGGGCGGCGAACATCGAACCGGTCTTGCCGAACCCCGTGATGATCTCGTCGTAGATCAACGCCACGTTGTGCCGGTCGCAGACGTCGCGGACAATCTGAAAATACTCCTCGGTGGGCGTAATGATCCCACCGGTATTGCCGATCGGTTCCAGAATGACGCCGGCCACGGTGTCCGGGTCTTCGTTGACGATCACGTCCTCGAACGTCTCCGCGCAGAAGCGGTTGCAATCCTCCCACGAAGCGAACCGGTCTCGGTAATAGGTGGGCGGAAAGACCTTCAGAAAGCCGCCCGGCTGGGGCTCGAACGGGGTCTTGCGTTTTCCCGTCCCGCTGGCGGCCATTGCGCCGAAGGTGGCGCCGTGATACCCGAAGTAACGGCTGACGAACTTGTACTTGCCCGGATAGCCGCTTTGCTTGAAGTATTGCCGCGTGAATTTCAGCGCGGATTCCACGGCCTCCGATCCACCGCTGTAGGACTTGATGAAATTCAAATTCTCCGGCGTCACCTCGCTCAGCTTCTCGACGAAATCCAGCGCCACGTCCGAAAGCCCGTGCATGGGCGGCGAGAATCCCAGTGTCTCCGCCTGCGTTCGCATCGCCTCCAGCACCCGGGGGTGCCCGTGTCCGAGCGAGGCCACGAAGATGCCGCCGATCCCGTCGAAATAACGTTTGCCCTCCGTATCCCAATAGTGGATTCCGTGCGCTTTCTTCACGACGAACGGACGCTCCAGGAATGCCGACGTCTGTTGATAATCCAGAAACGTCCGCTCGAGGAGCCGCCGCTGGCGGCCGTCCAGCTTCATCTATTCATTCCTCCGGCCTCATGGCCTCAACGTCATCGACAACCTCTACGACAAACCCTTAGAAGCTGTCTTAAAATTCCAAGCGGTCTTCGCACCTGCCTGCTGCCGCAGGCAAGGCAGGCGGCTGCAAAAGCGCCGGTCGGCGTTGGTCAAACCCACCCGTATAGACAAATATGGGCGGATTTTCCCGCCTTGACCGCCACTTTTTCGCTCGTGCTCGGGAACTCACCGGTAATTTTAAAACAACTTCTTAGGCGCCAGCACGAGCCGTTCCGCATTCTTGTAGGCGATCTGCTCCCTTTCCTGTTCCGTAATATCCGCCGCGGCCAGCAGGGTGGGGAACGCCATCGGCTCGTACAGAGGCGAATCCGTTCCGAAGAGGACCCTGTCCGCGCCCACCTCACGCACGACCAGCCCGATGATGCCGGTCCGAATCGCCCGCGCGGTGCCCATGTCCGTGTAGAGGTTGCCCGTTCTGCAATCCTGCAGCGCGTCGATCGCCTCGTACGTCTGGCCCGGCTGTCCGGCGCCGAAATGCGCCGTTATCAACGTCAGGGACGGGAATGCTTCGGCCAGCCGCCGCAAACGGGCCGGGGCCGCGTAGGACTCGTTTTCTCCGTGGGAAAGCACGGGAAGCCCGAGCGGCTCCAACTTTTCGAAAAGCCGGAAAGTGGGCTTGATGTCGGCCGGATACTTGTGCTGTACCGGGTGGATTTTGATGCCGGCGACCATGGGATGATCCTTGAACCGCTCCAGCAACTCCAGCGACTCGCTCATTTTCAGCGGGTTCAAAACCAGCCAGACGAGCAGATGGTTCAGCTTCTCAGCCTGCTCTATGGTCCATTCGTTCCCGTACGTCAGCTCCGTAAACAGCGCGGAACCGGACGTGACCACGGTCCGTTCGATGCCCGCGCGCTCCTGCAGCGCCACGAATCCCTCGGCCGTAAACGTTGTAACGTCGTCGAACCACGGCCCCAGATGGGCGTGCGTGTCGATATATCGCATGTGACGTCCCTCCGGTTTCAACTTCCCGCTTATTCGTCCCTGGAATTACACGACCCTGCCCACGGCCTCGATCAATCCGTCCACGTGGCTTTCGTCCATCGGCGCGGAGACGGCGCACATCACCAGGCCGTTCCCCAGGTAATATCCCTCTTCGATCAGACCGAGCAACAGCCGGTGCGCCGCCGCCTTGTCCGTTCCCGCCAGGTGGCGGTAATTCAGCATCTCTTCGCACGAAAAGTGAATGCTGAACAGTGAGCCGACACCGACCGCGGTCGCATTCACATTTTTCGCCGAAAACAGGCGATTCAACCCATGCCTGAGCCGCTCTCCCAGCCGGTTCAGGTGCGCGAATACATCCGGCGTCAACTGCTTCAGGGTCGCCAGGCCCGCGGCCATGGCCACAGGATGCCCGCTGAACGTGCCGCTCTGAAAGAAACCTGTCGGCCCCCGGGACGAATCGAAGCGATCCATCAGGTCGGCCCGGCCTCCGAAGGCCCCCACAGGAAACCCGCCGCCGATGACCTTTCCAAACGTCGTCAGGTCGGGCGCGATGCCGTAGTGTTCCTGCAGACCCCCGGCGCCGACCCGGAACCCCACGATCTCGTCGAATATCACCAGCACATTGATCCGGCGCGCCATGTCACACACGAACTGCGCAAACTCCGCGCGTTGAGACAAGATGCCGGCCCTGGGGTCGAAGATCACACACGCCAGTTCGTTCCGGTGTCGCGCGAGCAATCTCTCAACCGCGTTCTCGTCGTCATACGGCAGGACCACCACCTCGCCGGCAGCGTTCGGTGATGCGCCGCCCGCCGTGGAAACCGAATGCGGAGCCGACGCGGGGCCCGCCTTTTCCAGCGGCGGCGCCACGCTCACCTCCACCACGTCGTGGCTGCCGTGGTACCCGCCCTCGAACTTGGCGATTTTCGTCCGGCCGCTGACGCCCCGCGCCAGGCGAATGGCGTGCAGGGTCGCTTCGGTGCCGGAATTGCAGAACCGGATCTTTTCCACGGACTTCACTCGCCCGCACATCTCTTCGGCCAGCTCTGTCTCTACCCCCGCGGGCGCGCTGAGCGCGATGCCTCGGGAAACCTGTCCCTGCACGGCGGCTACGACCGCCGGATGGTTGTGGCCCAGAATCTGCGCGGTATGGTGGTTGTTGAAGTCCGTCAGTTTGCGGCCGTCCAGGTCGTATACGTAACACCCCTCGCCTCGCTCGACGGTCAGCGGATAGGGCTCGTAATAGTACGCGCCTTTCACCCCGCCGGGCATCACCGACCTGGCCTGCTCGAAGGCCGCCCCGGAGCGCGGACTCCCCGCACGGTAACGTTCCGCCGATGACGGCCTGCTTTCAGCCGATGTCTCATCCATGCCGATTTCTCAATCCATCCGGAAACGCTCGAAAACAACGTGCTGGTAGGGGGATTCCGATCCTGCTTCGTACAGGCAGCCGACCGAGCCGTCCGAAAGCAACGCAAGACACGAATACGCCGCCGGTCCTTCGTGCAGCAGTTTCGCCGAGGACCAGGTCATGCCACCGTCGTTACTCGATCGGACGGTCATATTCACCCGCTCGCCTCCATCCGGGCTTGCGGGCTCCGGCGCCGCGGGATTCGAAAACAGCAGGCTGTTCTTCCCGATGCCTTCGACCATGCTGGCCTGGCATTTGGGACAGGGAAGGTTGCGGTCGTGTGTGAACCCGGTCCAGGACGCCCCGCCGTCCCGGCTGAACGCCGTTCCGCGATACCCTTCGCTGTGCGTCTGCATCCGGGTATTCATGACCACGGTCCCGTCCGCGAGTTCGACGAACTGGCACTCGTTGGCCCCCGGCCGGACCGAGCCCCCGAGCCGCCAGGACGCCCCGCCGTCGTCGCTGTACACCGAATGGGAACCGCAGTCGTACGTTTCCGGATTCCGGTGGTCGCAGGGAATCAGCAGCCGCCCTTTCCGCGCGCCCCTCCTGAGCTGGATGCCCACCCCCGGACCCGTCGCGTACCAGGACCACGCCTCCTCTTTCACGTCTTGCGTGACGTCGATGGGATCGGACCACGAGAGGCCGTCGTCGGAACTGTGCGTGAGCAGCACGTCGATATTGTCCCTGCAGAACAACATCCGGATCGTGCCCGTCTCCGCGTGTACCACGGGGCACGGGTTGCCGATGGTCACCTCTCCCGCTTCACAATAGACGACTGCCTGCTCTGACCAGGTACGCCCTCCGTCTTCCGAACGCTTCACCAGGAGATCGATATCGCCGTGGTCCGCCCGGCTGTTTCGCCTGCCCTCGCAGAAGGCCAGCAGCGATCCCCCGGGCGCAGCAAGCAGCGCCGGAATCCGGTACGTGTGGTACCCATCCCGTCCGCTGGTGAATACATTCGTCTTCACGCGTTTCCCTCAATGCTGGTCGCGCCGGTCCATGATCTCCGTCGCCTTCAGTTCCCGAACCAGTTCGATCAGGCCCTCTGTGGCCGCCTCCAGGAATTCCTCCCCCTTCTCGCGGCTGGCCTTTGTCGCGTCGCCCATCACGCCGCTCGCCGTTTTCGTGCTCCAGTACGGCGTGAAATTCGCGCTGGATCCATCCGGATGGCCGCCTGACAGCAGATCGGACTGGAAACTGTTCGAGAGGGGCGACCTCTCGTCGACCGCCTTGCTCATGTCCACCAGGTCCGGCTTCAACGCGAGATACAGGGACGTCTCGAACTCTCCTCCGTGCGAGGTCCCGCCGTAGTCCGACTCCCTCAACTTGCGTCCGGCTTCTTTCACTTTCCGGAGCCCCCAATGATTCACCGAGCCGCACAGAATTCTGCCCTCGTATTCGATGACCGACAGCCGGGCCGCCAGATCCAGCGGGGACGTATTGCTTCCGTGGCCGTTCACGACCAGGATCCGCTTGAAGCCGTGGTGGGCGAGGCTGCAGCAGACGTCCTTGACGTATCGGATGAAGGTATCCCACGTGATCGTCAGCGTCCCGTGAAAATCCATATGGTGGGGGCTGTACCCGTGCGGAACCGCCGGGACCAGAACGGCCTCGGACGGGATCCGCGACACGGCCCGTTCGCAGATTCCGGTACAGAGAACAACGTCGGTATCCACCGGAAGATGGGGTCCGTGATCCTCGTACGTCGCCACCGGCAGTACCGCGACGCGGTCCTGCTCCGCGGCTTCCTTGATTTCATACCAGATCATCTCGGCAAATCGATATTTCATCCTCTGCTCCTTCAGCCGCCATTGATATCCCGATTACGCAAACGAGGGCCGATGCCTGTCCGCAAACGGCCCATCCGGAGTCCACTGGACTTGCGTTCCCGCGCTTCCGCTCAATGCACTGGGAAGAAGACGTCGGTGCGCCATTTCGACGGGTCGGGCTCCTCGCCCGGATCCGTCATATAGACCTCCCATGGCGCTCCCGCCGCCTGCAAACCCGACTCGTCCATCCATTCCTTCAGCGCCGACCATGTCTGCCCCAACTGCTCGTATGGCCCCATATGGGTAACGGTTGCGACCTTTCCCGCGGGCAGTTCACCCGGTCGGACCCTTTCGGCGCCCTCTACTGCCGAAGCCACCGGCATCCCGCATTCCATTTCCAGCTTTTCGGAGTCCATCTCGTGGTAAACGGTAAAGGGCATTCCCGCCGGCGCAAGACCGTTCCGGGTGAGATATTCCATGATCTCGCCGAAAAGAGCGCCAATGACCTGGGCGATCTCCTCCATCGAGGTTGTGGCGCGGATGCCAACAAAGGGCTGCGACTCGACTTCCGTTGTAGCGAAATTCAAACGCATCGATGGCTCCTCAATGATCAGGGTGTTTTCGGACCGGAGTTCAAATCGTCCGTGTAAGGCGGCAAGACCTGGCAGGGCGCCGCGGCCGGCTGCTCAATCTTCGTCGTCCGCGTCTTTCACCACAAAGTCCAGCGCCGCGGAGTTCATGCAGTACCTCAACCCCGTGGGCCGAGGTCCGTCGTCGAACACATGCCCGAGATGGGCGTCGCACCGGCTGCACTTCACCTCCGTCCGCACCATGCCGTAGGACGAATCCGCTTCGGTTTCCACGTTTGCGTTATCCGTCGGCGCCCAGAAGCTGGGCCAGCCCGTACAGGAATCATACTTGGTGTCCGAACGGAAGAGTTCGTTTCCGCAGCACACACAAAGGTAGATCCCCGTCCCCTTGAAGTCGTGATACCGGCCCGTAAACGCCCGTTCCGTTCCGCTTCTTCTCGTTACGTGGTACTGTTCCGGCGTGAGCATCTGCCGCCATTCCTCGTCGGTCTTCTCGATTTTTTCCGCCAATGCGTCCTCCAGGTTGGTCGTTTACAATATCTCCGCCGCCATCAACCGGTGCCCGGAAGAGAAATAGAGATCCCTGCCAATGATGGGCCCGGCCGCCGCGTGGCCGGTCAATCTCTCATCAAATTCCACGATCACGTCAAATGTCAGCGAACCGGGATCAAGCCGGTAGATCAGGGTGTGGGTGAGGCCGTAGATCATCCCGTCCGGCCCAAGCTGCAGCCCGTTGTCCACCGGGCCGCCCTCCGGCGCGGCGATCCGGTCCGTAAACGCCCGCGTCGCGGGGTCGAACACAAAGAGCTCAGGTCCCCGCTCATCGCCGCTGAACGTCCCGAACAGCCTTCCCTCCGGTACGGTTGCCAGCGCATTGAAGACGTGTACCGGCGGGTCGGCCGCGCCTTCCCACACTTTCTCTTCCCTGTTGTAATCGAAGAGGAAAAGCACGGCCTCGTCCACCCTGGGCTGGGTCCCGCTTCCCGCACTGATGGTTGTGCCGACGGCGATCAGAGACTCCGCCTCCAGATGCGCCAGCGTATAGCAGCTTCCGTCTCCCACAATTCGATAATATGCCTTCTTCTCCTCTGTTCCAGGGTCGTAATACGACAGCGGCCCGCCCCACATCCCGTAGTCGGGAATGGATGCCAGCCAGACCTTTCCGCCGGGACCCGCCAACGTCGTACGCGGCCGGTACGATATGTCGTCCACCCGCCCGATGTCCCATGGGTTGCTGCCCCGGCTTTCGCCGAAACGGTACGGTTGCGACGGATCGTAAATGGAGATTCTCGCACCGGGATACGAGGAGATATATACCTTCCCGTCGAGATTCGCCATCGAATAGGCCTCGCCGGTAGCCGTCGAACAGATGCCCAGGTCCGCGAGGTCGTCCCCGTCCGGGTCGTAGCGAAACAGCCGCTCCGGCAGGACGCTGGATCCGTAAACGCATCCGTCGGGGCCGCCGTGCAGGCAGAAGATATCCGTTCCGGCCGCCTCGAATTCGATATTGAAGGTCTTCGCCGCGCCGCCGGGGTCTGTAACTTCGAGAATCCGGCACGTCTGCTCCGCCGCGTCCACGAACCGGAAGGTGCTGCCGTCCGGCAGCTTCGGCGTGACGGATTCCGCCGGTACGGTTGCTTCCACCGGGACGGCGTCCATGCCCTCCAGACGGAAATTCCCTTCGCTCGATTCAATATAGAGGTTGCCATCCGACCCGCGGTGAAGGTTCAGCGACCCGTCGCCGCGCGTAACCACCGGCCCGACGGTCCGTTTTTCACCGGTCTTCGGGTCCAGGACGACAACGTGCGGCCGGGTCTGCATGATCAGCGACGCGACCGTATCGTCGGTATTCACGTGGCAGTAGGCGTACATATCCACTTCGTCCAGCCGTCCGTACCGGGTAAACTCCCCGGTTTCGGGATTGAAGCTCGTCAGGTCCGCCGTGCCGTAGCTGGAAATCCAGATCAGTCCCCTGGAATCCTCGTCGATGCTGCACGGAAAGATGGCCGCCGTTCCGTTGATCGTGCCGAAATTCACCAGATCGTCCTGCTCCGGATCGAAGCAGTACAGCTGTCCGGAGTGCGCCGCCCCGATGTACAGCCGCCCGTTTCGGGCCTGATATACCGCCGTGGTATAGTTCGAATCCGGAACGTCCGGCCAGAATTGACGCAGCCGCCCGGTTTCCGGATCGATCTGCAAGACGAAGAGATTCGCTGCCTGTTGCGACATCGTCGCATACAGACACGGGTCGCCGGCGCCGTTTCGCCCTGCAAATAACTGCGCCCGGTTTACCGCGCGAACCGGAATGCCAACTTCCCTCACCTGCGACATGTCAACCTCCTCCGAAAAGCCGTTGATGCGAGCCCGCTGTCGGCGTTGTGCCCGGAGTCCGGGCCGTTCCCGATTTCCGCCAATATTGATCTTTCCCCGGGCAGTGTCAAGGCCCTTCTCACCCCGTGATCCTCTACTCGATTCACCCTCCCGAATGCGTCCTTGGAGAAAACGGAATCTCAACTTACCTTCGAAAAACGTCCATCTGACCGGCCACCGGCGTCACCTCGGCGATGGCATCGACTTCCACGCCGCGGCGTCCGATTCATCGATTTGAGGAGACCGGAATGAAACAGCTCAGAGGCATCTGCGCGGCACTTTGCACCCCCTTTACGGACGACGGCGAACACATCGACGAAACCGCGCTGAGACATCATATCGACTCCATGCTGGAAGCCGGCGTCCACAGTATCCTCATCAACGGCGGCACGGGCGAGTTCGCCTGCCTGCGACCGGAAGAACGCAGGCAGCTGGTCGAACTGGCTGCCAAACACATCGACGGCAGGGCCGACTTCGTTGCCATGGCCTCCGCGGTCAGTACGTCGGAGACGATCGAATACGCCAGACACGCGGAAGGCGCCGGCGCGGACTGCCTCCTGGTACTCCCGCCCTATTTTGAAGGCCCTGATATGGAAGGCGTGTACGAGCACTACGCGGAAATCTCCGAAACCGTCAGCACGCCCATGATGGTCTACAATATCCCCGTCCATACCGGCATCGACGTCACGCCTGCCTTCTTCAGGCGCCTTATGGAAATCGAAAACATCCAATACATCAAGGACAGCATGGCCGACGTTCTGCGCATCCAGGAACTGTTGGCCGTTGGCGCACGGGTCTTCAATGGCGGGGATCCCATCGCCTTCTTCAGCCTGGTTGCAGGATGCCCCGGCTGCGTTTGGGGGGCGGTCAACGCCATGCCGAAAGAAGCCGTAGATCTGTACAATCTGGTCGCCGGGGGAAGTCTTGCCGAAGCCCGGGACCTCTGGCGCCGCATGTTTCCCGCCAACCGCTTTTTCTGGACCCACGTATACAACGCTTCCGTAAAGGCCGCAACCAATCTGTCCGGCAGACCCGTGGGCCCGTGCCGCAAACCCGTCAAGCCCCTCACGGAAATTGAAACGGCCGAACTCAGAGAGGCCATGAAACCCCTGCTGGACTGAAAAAAAGGGCGCACTCCGATGCGCCCTGTTCACAGCCGGAAACAGGAGATACCCGCCGCCTTTACCCGGCGGCTTCCGGGACAGAAACCTCGCTCAGGCCGGCGCGTCACGTCAGATCTATGGCGCCGCCCGGCGGCGGCGCGGCCGGCAATCCGCCGGCGCCCGGCACCACGATCCGGGAGGACTCCTGTCGCCGCTTTTCCTTGGCATCCTCCATCATCTCCTCCACGGCCCTTGCAAGGGCCTGCGGGAACTTCCGGAGCGCTTCTTCCAGGTCTGCGGCTTCGATGTCGCATTGCACGGGGAGCGGGCCGACCTGGGACATCAGATGGGTCTGTCCGATAAACTTCTGGCGACGGGACCCGTCCGGAGATCCATCCTGATTTATCGGTACCAGTCTCCGAATCGACGCCACTTTCAGGTCTGTATAGTTCTCTTCTCGGTACAGGTTGGTCCGATCAACCTGTATCTCGCCCAGCGGCTGCTGTTCGTTTCGGTTCACCAACTCTCTCCTTTCAACGGGCTGCTCATGTTCTGTCCCGGAATACAGTCGTTTCCGAACTGCCTTACGGATTCTGTGCCTCTTGTGCTTTTTGCGGCGATTGCCCTACCGGAATCTCGACGGCCAGAACGCCTCGGGCGCCGCATTGAACGTCATCTCCTCCCTTCGGGTCGGATGCGACAGCGTGAGCGACCGCGCGTGGAGCGCCAGGCTTTTCTCCGGAAATCGGATCCTCGATCCATACCGGAAATCGCCGAGAACAGGATGCCCGCGGTGCGCGAACTGAACCCGGATCTGGTGGCGCCTTCCCGTTTCCGGCCGCACCTCCACCCAGGAAATCCCGCGTTCGAACCGCAATCGCCGGAACCCGAGCACCGCCTCCCGGCCCCTTCCGGACACGGCGCTTGACGGTCCGGCGCGCAACAGCCGGTCGGCCATCCGGCCCTCTCCCGGCGTCTTCCCCTCCACCAACGCCCAGTACACCTTTCCGATTTTGTGGGCGCGAAACTGTTCGGACAGTCTGGCAGCCGCCTTGGAGGTCCGGGCAAATACCATGACGCCGGACGTCGGCCGGTCCAGCCGATGCACCAGCCCCAGAAAGGCGTCGCCCGGCTTGTTGAACGCCTCCTTCACGTACGCCTTGCCGTGTTCCAGAAGCGAAACGTCGCCGGTACGGTCTCCCTGGACGAGCATGCCCGCGGGTTTCCGGACCACCAGCAGGTGGTTGTCCATATAGATGACGTCAAGAGCATTCATCGCACCCTGTTCAGCCCGTTAAGCGCCGCCACCCGGTATGCTTCGGCCATTGTCGGATAGTTGAACGTGGTGTTGATGAAGTACATCAACGTATTGCCCGCGCCTTGCTGCGCCATAATTGCCTGGCCGATGTGGACAATTTCCGACGCCTCGGACCCGAAACAGTGAATGCCCAGAATCGCCAGGGTCTCCCGATGAAACAGGATTTTCAACATCCCGGTGGTCCGTCCGGTGATCTGGGCCCGCGCAAGATGTCTGAACGACGCATGGCCGACCTCGTAGGGGATTTTGTTCGCCGTCAATTCTCTTTCAGTCAGTCCCACGGAACTGATTTCGGGCAGGGTATAGATCCCCGTCGGAATGTCCTTGACAAGATGGGCCTCACATTCCCCGAATATCAGGTGGGTGGCCGCGAACCGCCCCTGGTCGTATGCCGCGCTGGCGAGACTGGGGTATCCCGCCACGTCGCCGACCGCATAGATGTGTTTCCTGGCGGTCTGGTAGGAATCGTTTACGACAACCGAACCCCGAATGTCCCTCTGAACACCGATCTCCTCCAGGCCCATGCCGTCCGAATTCCCCGTTCGGCCCTGCGCCCAGAACAGACAGTCGCTGAGGATTTCCTTATTGGATTTGAGGTGCAGGCGCACGCCGTCGTCGTCCGCAGCCACCCTCTCGTACTCCTCGTTGTGCCTGATCAGCACACCCTGTTCGCGCAGGTGATAGCTGAGCGCGTCCACGATCTCGTCATCCAGAAACGTCAGCAGCCGATCCAGGCTGTTGATCAGATTCACCTTGATCTGCAGGCCCCTGAAAATGGATGCATACTCGCAGCCGATCACGCCCGCGCCATATATCGTCACCGACCTGGGATGGTCCTTAAGCTCCAGAATCGAGTCGCTGTCCAGGATGCGCGGATGTGAAAAGTCCACGTCCGGCGGGTGGTACGGCCTTGCGCCGGTGGCGATGACGAATCCGTCCGCGCGACAATGTCCCGCGCCCCCGTTCCGAAGGCGAACCAGAATTCGATGACTGTCTTCGAACGCGGCGCGTCCGTGGAAGACGTCGACAAAATTCCTTGCGTAGAATCCCTTGCGTAAGTCCACCTGCTGCCGGATGACGCCCTCCGCCTCGCGCAGCAGGTCCTGAAATCGGGAATCACGGGTACGGCCCGTATCCACCAGTTGCTGGATCGCGTGGCGCAGCGCCTTGCTGGGAATCGTGGTCTGGTGCGTGCACGTTCCTCCCACCGAGGGCCGGTCGTCCACCATGGCGACCCTCTTTCCCTCCTTGGTCGCCTTCATCGCCGCCCCCTCTCCGCCCGGACCGCTCCCAATGACGATTACGTCGTAGTGGTTTTCCATAACGCAGGATTCTCTTCACACGGTTGCAGGAAATAGCTATCGAGGGCCTGCGCCGGCGACTTCGAACCCGTTCCGGCATACCCGGGGCGCCCGATCACACCCGGAATCCCCGGTAAAAGTAAAGGATTGTTGCGCACAATATCAAGCCCTCTCTTGTGTCCTGTCCCGGAATCCGAAAAGCCTTCCGGCCACCTTACGTGCGCAATAAATAAGGACGCCGATTCAGGAATCGGCGTCCTTCGAATGGATCGATAGAGGATTCAGATGCGGAAAAATGGACCGTGCCTACCGGTTAAACCTGCCCCAGTTTCACGACGTCCGCGGCCTGGTAGCCCTTGGGCCCCTGCACAACTTCAAATGAAACGACTTCACCTTCGGTTAACGACTTGAATCCCTCGCCCTGGATAGCCGAAAAATGCACGAAGACGTCTTCGCCCTCATCCCTTTCGATAAAGCCGTAACCCTTGGCGTCGTTGAACCACTTCACGCGACCTTCTGGCACAGTGCTTCACCACCTTTCAGCGTTAGAATATCGATGAAACCAAAAACGGCAAGGACCGGAACTTCTGATCCTTGCCAGACACACTTCAGGACTGCAAAGGAGACAGAAACTTCATCCTTCTACGTCATGTTGCCAATTGATGCATAATAATTCATTTTGGTTCAATTGTCAACCCTTTTTAAGCGGTTTTTCCGTACAAGTTTTCCTCGCGTGCGTGGACACGTTTCCCGGCAGGATCCACGCGTGGGACGATCCGAACAAGTTATTGATATTCAATATGATATGACGGTTCATTTCTGAATTCCGGCATGAAATCACCGGCCGGGCGCCGTCAAAGGCGCCGAATTCGTACGAATCCTCCTTTACTCTTGACAGGCGCGAACTCGTTCTCCATTTTGGTTTTTTCGATCGGCGAACCGATCGAACGTGTCGTGGTTCGTGCACGGTCGTTCTCTTGAGGAAGGAGATCCCATGCCCTCCTGGAACAGCACCGAAGAGAGAGAATGCAGGCGTCGACTTGAAGAACGGAAGGCAATGTACAGTCGGAGCGCCGGAGACGTCGAACACCCCTGCCTCAGTGTAAGGGACGACAACGTCAGTATCGCCCGCGCCAATATCCGCCGCCATGACTGGGCGAAAAAGCACTACGAGGGTATGCTCGAACTGGGCGATCACTATGCAGACCGTTCCGACGCGTGGATTGCCGGTATGGTCCCGGAACCAGGCCCCGCGCAGATCTACGGGACCTTCTGCCCCGTCTGCGGCGCGGACAACACCTACAACATGCGATGGAACGATCGCGCTCCGGACAGACTGGTCTGTTTCCACTGCGGCGCCGCCATGACCGACGAGGCGTTTCCGGAAGAGGGGCGCCTCGATCTGCCGCGCTCCGGCCAGACCCTCACGTATTACATCCGGCCTGAAGAGAAAAACGACCCGGAGTTCACGACCGGCCGAAACGCCTTCGCCTGGGCGGGGCGCCGGGTCCACTCATCGTACAGCGGCGCCGTCCGGCAGCAGAAGGTCCACCGCATGCCGGCGGTGGCGCGGAACCTGGCCATCCTTTATCGGATGGAAGGCGAGGACCGCTACGCCCGCGCGTCGGCAGCCGTCCTGAAACGCTTTGCCGCCGTGTATCCCGCCTACCTGTTCCGCGACTACTGGAACACCTACATGGACTGCGATCCCCTGTACGCGTGCGAACTCATGGCGCAGGACAGGGATATCGCCCGGTACGAAGTCAACCCGTGTCCCGACCAGAACGCGCGTTCGCCAATGAAAAGCGGCAGGCTCATTCAGACGTTCTGGGGTTGCGGACGCCTGTCCGGCGGCGGCGTGCAGTCCGAAGCCCATTTCATCTCGATGCTGGCCGAAGCCCTGGACCTGCTCTGGGACGAAAGGGATGGCCGCGGCGCCCTCTACCTCACGGAACAGGAACGCGAGCGCATCGTCAAAGATCTGCTCGTGGAGGGCCTCTTCACCTTTACGCACTGGGAGGGCATCAACAACAAGGTCGCGGGTTGCCGCGAGGGCGAAGTCGTTCTCGGGCGGTTTCTGGGCGTTCCCGACTACGTGCATCGGGGAGTCGAGGGGTTTGAGCCATACCTGAACGGGTTCTTCAAATTCGACGGCAGCACGGCAGAAGGCGCCAGCTACTATCTCTATGCCGTGGCCAACGTGCGAAACCTGCCCGAGGCGGCCCACGGGTATTCCGATCCGCCAGCCTACGCTGGCAGAGACCGTTACGACGACCTCAATCTCTATGCCCCTGGCGGGCCCTACCACACCGTACTCCGGGCACGGACGTTGATGACCCTGCCCGACGGACGCCTGCCGCACACGGCCGACGCCCGAGAAGGGCCGTCCGATTGGCCGTATCCGGCGTGGATTCACAACGTGGGTCTCGTGCGTCTGGGCGACGATTTCGCGCCATTCGTACGCATGGACACGGGGGACGCGTACGCCCTGTTCAACCGGCCGGCGGAACTGCGGTCCGCCCCTCCGCCGCCGGTACGCGACCGGTTCTTCCCGGGATGGCTGCTGGCGATCTTCAACACCGGCTACGACGGCATGTTCCCGTCCGACCTCACCGGAACGGCCACCCTGCTGATGAACTTCTACCAGCCGGAAGGCCACGACCACCCGGACGCCCTCAACGTTGCCATGAACGTGGAGGGCGTGGAAGTCCTTTCCGATCTCGGATACATTGGAGACCATCCTCTGAACGCGAGTATCCGAAGCACGCTCAAACACAACCTGGTGGTCGTCGACGAGCAGGAGCAGCTATTACGGGGCCGGCGGCCTCCCGGCAATCTCCAACTCCTGGCCGCATCGCAGGCGACGAAAGTGATCGAAGCCGACTGCGGCGCCTACGAACAGGCCGAAACGTACCGCCGCTTCTGCGCCATGGTCCACAGGGGGACCGGCCCTGCCTATCTCGTCGACGTGTTCCGAGTCGAGGGCGGCGCGGTCCACGACTACGCCATCCACGGAGAGGGCCGCATCAGCGCGCAGCCGGCCGACGACCGGCCGATTCCATTGAGGCGCCGTCCCGGAGTCATGGGGAGAGACATCGAGAAGCTCCGCGTCGGCCGACCTGCAGGCCCGTGGACCGTGTCCTGGACCGACAGCGGCATGACCATGCGCGCCAGGCTGATGTCGCCCGTGGACGAAGTCATTGTGGGCGAAGGCCCGGGACAGCGGGACCATGCGGAAATCGGCGCCCGTAACGACTACCTCTTCGCGCGCAAGACGGAAGCCGGAAACGGAAGCACGTTTGTGGCCGTGATCGACCACTTCCGGAGCGACCCCGACGTCCGCGAGGTTCAACCTCTCTGTCTTCCCGACGACGCCGGCGGACCGGTGGCGATTCGCATCTGCCGCCGGACCGGAGTCGACACGGTCATCCAGACCATGGATCAGACCGAACGCACCTATGGAGACGTCGCCTTTGCAGGTCGCGCCGCCGTTTACACCCGGTGTGACGCTACCGGTCCATCGCTCTTTCTGGCGGAAGCGACCCGTTTTGCTTCCCCCGACCTGGCCGTCGACCTGGATGCAGACTCGATCAAGGGGGAAATCTCGGATTGCGACGAATCCGGGTTCAGGATCGGCGAGACCCTCCCGTATCCCGATGCCCTCGCGGACCATTTCGTCCGGGTACAGGATCCCGAGCAGGGCTGCTGGACGGCCTACCGCATCAGGTCCGCGACCGCCGGCCGGATCGACGTGGACGAGTTTCCCTTCAACGCGGGCGTGTCCTGGCAAATCTCCTCGCTCTTCCGGATCGAACAGATTTCGGCGGATGCCTTCCTCGTACAAACCACAGCCCCGGCCCGGTTCTCCATCCGGACGCCGCACCGTCGCGCCTTCATCGAACACGAAGACGGCATGCGGACCCACCTGGAGTCGCAGAAAACAGCCGGTATGCTGCCCCTTTCCATCAACCCCCGGACTCTCCAGCCGGGCGGATCCATTTTACGTCTCGAATAGCAGTCCGTTGAAAAAGTCGCCCATATTGCGGAAATGCGGCATTGGACAGCCACCCGACGAGCATCCCGGAGGCCCCGGAATTCGAGGGCGATATCAGACTTGCAATCCCGGCGGGTATGTTGTAGACTCTTGATATCGGTTTCGCAGGAACGCGCGCGCCGATCCTCGCCGGCATCCGCCGGAACGATACACCTCATCTGCCGAACCTTTCTCCAGCGGGATTCCGTCCATGTCCGCGCCGCCTCAACCCTGCGTCACGTACGAGTCTCTCGGGGTTCGCCCCCTGATCAATTGTATGGGAACCTACACCATCATCTCGGGTTCTCTGATGCTGCCGGAAGTCCGCCAGGCCATACAGGATGCCTCGAAAGCGTACGTGCATCTGGACGAACTGATGGAAAGGGTGGGCGCCAGGATCGCTGAACTGATGGCATGCGAATGGGGCATGGTTACCAGCGGTTGCGCTGCCGCGTTGTGCCAGGTCACCGCCGCCTGCGTGGCGGGCATGGATCCTGAACGCATGAAACGCCTGCCCGATACCTCCGGCATGAAGAACCGGGTCATCACGCAGCCCTCCCACCGGCACGTCTATGACCACGCCATCCGAATGGTCGGCGTACAAATCGTCGAGGTCGAAACCCTTCGCCAGATGGAGGCGGCCATCGACGAATCCACCGCCATGATCGCCATTTTCGGCGACGCGGCCGACCGGGGCACGATCTCCGTGCCCGCCATGGTCAGCATCGCCCGGAAATACGGCGTGCCGACGTTCGTCGACGCGGCCGCGGAACGTCCGGACGTGCCCAATCCCTATCTGACGGACGGCGTGGACGTGGTCGCGTACAGCGGCGGCAAGTGCCTTCGCGGTCCCCAGGCGTCCGGTCTGGTTCTGGGACGAAAAGACGTCCTCCACGCCGCCTTTATGAACGGCGCGCCGCACCATTCGCTTGCCCGTCCGATGAAGGCGGGCAAGGAGGAAGTGATGGGACTCCTCGCTGCGGTGGAACAGTGGGTCAGGCGAGACCACGTCGCGGAATGGCAGGAGTGGGAGCGCCGCCTCGAAACCATCGTGAATGAGGTCGCGCATATCCCAACCCTGACGTCGGAAATCCTTCAGCCCGGCCGGTCCAACGTCGCCCCGGTGCTTGCCGTCAACTGGGATCCGGAAGCCGTCCGAGTTACGCCGGAAGAGGCCAGGCGGCAACTTTCAGAAGGCAACCCGCGCATCGAACTCTTCCACACGGGGAGCGGCGTGGAAGTTATGCCCTACATGATGGAATCCGGCGAAGACGTCCTCGTCGCCCGCCGCCTCAAACAGGTCCTCGAAGCCGCGCTGCCGAACTGAAATTTCAATCGGGTCACGATAGCCCGCACGCGGCGCATCTCGCCGATCCGGGCCCCCGACGGAGGCCCTGATGCGCGTCGAAATCACCCGCCATGCGCTGGACCGCGTCCCCCTCTCCATCATCTTCGACGACTCCACCCTGCTGGTCAACCTCAACTACTTCTTCATGCGGGACAGAAACCCCATCGACGGCCAGCGCCGCCGATGGGAGGACGTGCCGGTCGTCCACCCGGAGTCCTTCACGCGGGAATTCGCCGAGTACTGCCTCGACCAGGGTGTCAAGGGGAAATTCAGCGTCGTCCCATGTCCGGCGGCGCTGGGGCGGATCGACCATGGGCTGCCGCTCTTCAGCAAGGCGCAGCAGGAAAGTTGGCTGGATATGTGCAGGGAGCTCATCGTACCCAATTTCGACGTCACACCGGAGATGATGACCCACACGTTCGTGGTGGACCTGGAGACGTTGAAGCCGGTGGACCCCAACCTCTGGGAACAGTGGGGCTGGAACCAGTTGCCCACGGACCGGGAGGACCTGGTGACCGACTACATCGCGCTTGCCTGTGAGATTCTCCACAACGTCGGCCTGACGCCCGACGGCGTCACTTCGCCCGGCGGATTCGGCAATCCGCTCGACTTCTACGCCAGATGCGCCGAAGCCGCCTGCCGCCGCGTCACCGGCAACCCCACGCCCTATCTGTTCAAACGCGTGTCCAACGGCGCGGTGGAGACGCCCGTGTGGCACCCCGACCGCGACGCGGGAACGGCGATGGGCGAGATCATCGCCGGCACGGGAGACTGGACAGGGTCCTGGACGGGATACGGGGAAGTCAACCCCGATCGATACATCACGGCCGACCTTCAGGGAGGGCGATTGCCGGCCCTTATCGACGCGGCCGACCCCGCCGTCCTCATCAGCCACTGGCAGGGCTTCTATGGCCTCCACGACGCCGACCGCCGCGGATTCAATGCCTTCAAGACCGTTGTCCGCCGGCTGAAAGAACGGGACCCTGCCGGCGAACGCACCCGGTGGCGCAAATGCAGCGAGATTACAACCTACGCCATCATGCGGGAGATGGCCGAACTCACGTTCGAAGGCAACACGGTCACGCTCGACCTGCCCGTGCGCGTGCCGGAGTTGACGTTGTGCGTGAGGGAGAAGAGAATCAGGTCCGTGGCGGCAGACGGTGCGCCGCTTGCCCGCGCCCCGATCAGGGCCGCATTCCGAAGTCAGACCTTCTACGAGGAGAACGGCGCAACCTTCATCGCCGTCGATCCGCAACGTCGAACAACCACCCTGGAACTCCAGTAAACCGGATATCAGCGCCATGAGACTCTGCGACGCATTGGTCAGCGACCGTATCGAACTCAATCTGACCAGCCCCGATCGGAACGGCGCCATTCGCGAGTTGATCGAAATGATCGGCCGGTCGGTGGACCTGCCCGATCCCGACGCCCTGCTTGGCCTGATCCTTGAACAGGAGGCCATCAAAACCAGCGGCGTGGACCAGGACGTGGCGATTCCGCACGCCCGGACGGACGACGTTGTGGGCGTGGTCGTGGGGCTGGGTATTTCCAGAGACGGCATCGACTTCCGGAGCCTCGACGGGCAACCCGTACACCTGATCTTCCTGATCCTTTCTTCCGAAGCGTCGATGCCGGCCTACATGAGCGTTCTGAGCCGTACCGCCCGCATTTTCGACCGCGAGGCGATCCGGCGGCAGGTTCTGGGGGCCGCGTCGCCCGACGAGATTATGGAAATCATCCGCGCACAGGAGCCGTTTTAAAAGCCGGGACACCGGATCCCGTTCGACGTCCGGCTGCGATCCCCGTCAGGTCGCCTATTGCCATGCATTTGCTCTTTATCACTCTCTATCGCGAGGACCTCCTCGACGAGGTCCTCTCCGGCCTCGTGGAATTGGAAATCACGGGCGCGACGGTTCTTGAAGGAACCGCCATGGAACGCATCCTCGCCGAGGAAGTGCCCATTTTCGCGGGTCTGCTGCCGGCCGGACCCGGTCGGACGAGCGCTATCGCGGCGCCCCTCGACGATCGCGCCTTGCTCGAGCCGCTCGTCCGGCTTTTCAGAGAAACCGGTGTCGACTTCAAGCAGCCCGGCGTCGGGAGGCTCTTTCTGCTGCCTGTCGATTTCTGCCTTGGACCGGAAAGTCGAGAACCTCCATGAAGCTGGTTGTCGCCGCCATTCTGATCGTCGCCATCGCATTCGTCGGTTCCCGCCTCAGTTTCGTCCAAATCCGCCTGCCCCTCGGCGTCCGGAATCTCTTTCTCACCGGTATGGAATTCGTCCTGGTCGGCTTTCTTCTCGGCGGGGCCGTCCTCGATCTGCTTGACGTGAAGACCCTGGACGGTCTCTATCCGTTCCTGGGCATGGGTCTCTCGTGGATCGGCATGCTCTTCGGTGTTCAGTGGGAGTTTCGACGGCTGAACCACATTCCCGCGAGGGTCTTCGGCGTCGCGTTCGTACAGAGTCTGATCACCATCTTCGTTGTTGCGGTACCGTTCTTCCTGCTGTTCAGCCGCTTTTTTTCGCACGGAACGGAACTCCTCGTCATCGCCGCGGTCACACTGGCCGCCGCGGCATCCGGCACGGCTTCAAGCGGTCTGACGCTGTTCGCACGAGACACCCCGTCTCGCGCGCGTCCCCTCATGCGGCTTCTCACGAACGTCTCCAATATCGACGACGTCGTCGGTCTCACCGCCTTCGGCCTCATTTCCTGCCTGGCCGTTCTGCACGCGGGCGCATCCACCATTCTCTGGATCGGCGTCTCCGTGGGGCTCGGTCTTAGCGTCGGTCTGCTGGTCGTCGCCCTCACCGCCTACCGCCTCAGGAACGACGAGATGCTGCTGGTCGTGATCGGCGCGATCACGTTTTCCGGTGGCCTTGCGCTGTATCTCAGCCTGTCTCCACTGCTCGTTAATCTGATCGCGGGCGTCATTGTGGCAAACATGGCGAGAGGTCGCGCCAGAGCGGGTATTCGCAGCGTACTGCTGAGGGGAGAACACTCCATCTACATCATTTTTCTGATCCTGGTGGGCGCCGGATGGCGAATCGAATCCGTCTGGATTCTGGCGCTCGTGCCCGTCTACGTTCTCGTCCGGACGCTCGGCAAGGCTGCTGGCGGGTCCGTCTCCGTTCGCCTGTTTCTGCCCGGGTCACGTGCGCTGAGTAAATTGGGCCTGGGCCTGCTTTCTCACGGGGGAATGGCCGTGGCCATCGTGGTCAACCTGCACCAGATCCACCGCTCCGAACTGACGGACGCCGTGATTTCCGTCGTGCTGCCGGGCATCATCCTCAGCGAGCTCATTGCTCCGGCCTCGACGCGACGCCTGCTGGAAAACGCCCCATGAGGCTGATTCTCGTCTTTATCGCTCTGAGTCTGCTCATGGCGTGGGCCGGCTCCACTCCGCCCGGAGACGCGCCCGGCGCGTACGCGACCCTGGTTGTGGGTCTGCTCCTGCTCTCCGGCTACGTGGCGGGTCATGTCCTCGCGACGTTGCGGCTGCCCCGGATCACGGGATACCTCTGCGTGGGCATGCTCACGGGTCCGTTTCTCCTGGGCTTCCTGACGAGAGAAGCCGTAAGCCAACTCGGTTTTGTGAACGAACTGGCCGTGACGTTCATCGCACTGGCGGCTGGGGGCGAGTTGCGGGTTGCCCAACTCAGGGAGCGGATGAACGTCATTTTTCTTTCGATGCTCTCCCAGACCACCGTTGTCTTCATCATCGTCACCGTCTTCGTGTTCCTTGCCGCGCCGCTGCTTCCCTTCACCGCCACCTTCACCAGTCTGCAGATACTCACCGTCGGCATGCTCTTCGGCGTGCTCGCCGTGGCGCGTTCGCCGTCCAGCGCCATCGCCATTATCAACGAGACGCGGGCGATGGGTCCGTTCACGGAAACCGCGCTGGGCGTCACCGTGGCGCTGGACGTCCTGGTGATCATACTGTTCGGCGCCGCGGTTTCCTTCTGTGAGGTCGTGATGTCTCCCGCTACCGCCCTGGACACCGGATTTGTCGCCACCCTGGGCGGCGAGGTTCTCCTCGGTATCGGCGCCGGCCTGGTCGTGGGCCTGGCCCTGGGTTACTATATCGACCGGGTTCGGGTGAACCTTCCGCTTCTGCTGCTGGGCGCTGCCCTTCTGGTGACCAGCATCTCGCACGGCTTCGCCGCGTATCTGAAGGAGGCTTACGGCCTCAATATTCACCCGGAGCCCCTGCTGATCTGCGTGACCGCCGGCTTCACCGTGCAGAACGTCTCCCGCCAGGGTTTCCGATTCATAGAAGCAATCGAGTCCGTCAGCCTTCCCGTGTACGTGCTGTTCTTCACGCTGGCCGGAGCGGGCCTGAACCTGGACGCCCTCAGGCAGACGTGGACCATCGCGATACTGCTCGTGGCCGTGAGAACCGGCGCCATCTACCTGAGCGCGTACGCCGGAGGCCGTCTCGGAGGCGACCCGCCGCGCTTCAACCGGCTCGCGGGCCTGACTTATCTCACGCAGGCCGGCGTCAGTCTGGGCCTGGCTATGGAGGTCACCCGGCGCTTTCCGGGCTGGGGAGACGCCTTCGTGACCGTGATCGTCGCCGTCATCGCGGTCAATCAGATGATCGGCCCCATCGCGATGAAACATGCGCTGACGCGCGCCGGAGAAACCCGGGAAGCCTGATCGCAATGCCCATTCTGCAGTGACGTCCGCAAACGCCGGCGAGGACCCGATCGCGTAACGGTCTTCAAACCGGTCGAGGTCACGCGCGGCAGGCGCGAAGTACCGGTCGATCGTCCGCCACGATGGGAAGTATCTGGTCGATTCGGCTTGCCGTAATGCAGTAATGGCTTACATTATTATCATAAGACGAACGACGTTGCGGCCAATTGAAGAGTTCATTCCGGCTTGCGCCTCCCGGTCCATCGTTGCCTTGTATGGAAACGCAAGGAAACTGCAGAATGTCCATTGAGGGAAAACCACAGCCGTCGGAGGATGCCGGCGAGCACCGCAGGCTGCTCGGCCTGGATATCTACCTGACACCCGTGTTTGTAATATCCAGCATTAGCATCGTCGCCTTTGTTGCAGGGGCGCTGTTCTTCCAGGAAACCGCGACGGTCGTATCTAAAGAGACGCGCACGTGGCTGACAACGAATCTCGACTGGTTCTTTATGAGCGCGGCCAACCTCGTCGTACTCTTCTGCGTCTACGTCGCCGTTTCGCCGATGGGGCGGGTGCGCCTGGGAGGGCCGCGCGCGAAACCGGAATACACGAACGTCTCCTGGCTTGCCATGCTCTTTGCCGCCGGCGTAGGCATCGGTCTTCTGTTCTTCGGAGTCGCGGAGCCGGTCTACCACTTCATGAGCCCGCCGCTGGGCATCGCGCCCGGGACGGAGGCAGCCGTCGTCGCGGGCATCGCGGCCACGACGTTTCACTGGGGCCTGCACGGCTGGGCCATCTACGGCGTCGTCGGAATGTCGCTCGCTTATTTCGCTTACAACCGCGGATTACCGCTCACGATTCGCTCGGCGTTTTATCCCCTTTTCCGCGACCGCGTCTGGGGCTGGCCTGGCCACGTTATCGACACGTTTGCAATATTCGCCGGGTTGTTCGGGCTGGCAACGTCGCTCGGTCTCGGGGTTCAACAGGTAACGTCCGGCTTCAACTATCTGTTCGACGTTCCGGTAAGCAGCGCCACGATGGTGGTCATGATTGTGGCGATCACCGCCATTGCCCTGATTTCGGTGCTGACCGGTATCGACGTCGGCATCAAACGTCTGAGTCAGTTCAACGTGGTCGTCGCGCTTGGGCTGCTTCTCGCCGTCATCCTGCTCGGTCCGACGGCTTACATCCTGAGCAGTATCGCCCGTGGGCTTGGCGGATACCTGACAGAGATCGGTCCTCTCAGCAACTGGATCGGCCGCGAGGACACGGGATTCGTTCGAGACTGGACCACGTTCTACTGGGCATGGTGGTTCGCCTGGGCGCCGTTCGTGGGGACGTTCATCGCCAGGATTTCGAAGGGACGCACGGTTCGCGAGTTCGTGATCTTCGTTCTGTTGTTGCCGACTCTGTTTGGCCTGATCTGGTTCGGATCCTTCGGCGGCGGCGCTTTTTACCAGTACATCGTCGAGGGTTACGCAGGGGTTGCCGAGAACGTGGAGGCATCGCGACTGGAGATCGCGCTATTCAAAATGCTGGACAGATTGCCTGCGTCGGTCCCGTTATCGTGTGTCGCGATGCTTCTGACGATTGTCTTTTTTGTGACGTCGTCGGACTCCGGTTCGCTGATCATCGACACGATTGCGGCCGGCGGCAGGGTTGACGCACCGGTGACGCAACGGGTTTTCTGGTGTACGATTGAGGGGCTGGTGGCGATTGCGCTCCTGCTTGGCGGAGGATTGGAGGCCTTGCAGGCCGCCTCGCTGGCCACCGGTCTCCCGTTTGCCATCGTTCTGTTGGGAATGGCGTTTTGCGTCTGGCGAGGGCTGCGCCGGGAATCGCGCGAGTTGTCCTGAAGCAAAACTCACTCGGGACGGACGTGAAACCCGCATCCTCGGCTGGGCCTGCGCGCCAGCTTTCTTCCAAACCTTATTACACGTGACAAGGAGGTTCGCATGAAGTGCAGAGGGATGCATCTGTCGTTTCTTGTATGCGTTGCCGTTGTTCTCTCGGCGCAATGGGTGTGGGCGCAGTCTACCGGCACCGTGACCGGAACCGTGGTCGACGCGGAGACCGGGGAGCCGCTGGAAGGCGCGAACGTGTCCATCGAGGCGTTGAAGCTGAACCAGTGGTCGGACCCGGCAGGACGCTTTACCATCCGAGACGTGCCGGCCGGCGTCCACGAGCTGAGCGTGCGACTCATCGGGTATACGGCCGAGCCACGCGCGATCACCGTCACCTCCGGAGCGACCCTGACCGTTGCGTTGCGTATGGAGCTGGCGCTGCTGTTCATGGATGAGCTCGTCGTGACCGGCACGGCCGTCAAGAAATCTCCCATAAACCAGCCATACGCGGTTGTGGCGGTTGGACGCGAGGAGATGGCGGAGCAGGGTTCCCCGCAGGCCGTTGATTTCTTCAAGAACCTGGGCGCGAGCCACGGCGTGATCGGCGAGCGCAGCAGTTGGTACAACGCAGGCCAGGCCGCCACCCTTGCCGAGAGCATCGCCAATGTGAACCTGCGGGGCCTGGGAGCGTCGCGCACCCTGGTGTTGATCAACAGTCGCCGCCAGACCTACGTCCCGGCGCGTCTGATCGGAGGACGCTTCGTCGACGTGAACGCCATCCCCGCCATCGCTCTGGATCGGGTCGAGGTGCTCAAGGAGGGCGCCTCGGCCATTTACGGATCGGACGCGGTGGGCGGCGTCGCCAATTTCCTGACCCGCTCCGACTTCGAGGGCTTCGAGGTCTCTGCCGAGCACGACTATTTCGCCAATGCAGGCGACACGAACGCAGGCGCAATCTGGGGCGGGAAAATCGGCGAAGCCCACGCGGTTGTCGCCGCGGAGTGGCGGGGCCGGCGGGAGTTGAAGCTATCGGAAAGAGAATATCTGCTGCAGCCATGGCACGGCGGCGGGCAGCGTCTGGGATGGTCAAGCCTGGGGAATCCCGGCACCTTCGCCGTCGGGTCGCCAGCCCCGTGGACAGCGACCATCCACGCGCCCCGTTGCGAGGAATTCGGCGGCTTCCGGGAATCCTGGACCTGTCGTTTTCGGTATCAGCCATGGGACAATCTGATCGAGGAAATGAGTCATAGCCGCGTTTTTGCCGAAGTCAACGGCAAGCTGGCCAACGGCGCTGAATATCACGTTGAGGGTCTTTGGTCCGAAGCCAGGATTCCCAATTGGTACACCACGCCTTCGTACCCGCCCTTTCCCCTTACCGACACGAGCATCATGGAAGCCGCGCCGAACCATCCGGGCAGGCAGGCCTTCTGCGCGGACTACGGCGCAGATCCGACCGACCCGTATTACGAAGCATGTCAGGGCGAAGAGAACTGGTATTTCAACGGACGCCCCTTTGGCAACTCGGGCCCGGAACGTCTCTTAAGCCGCAAATCCCGCACGTATCGCATGGCGGCGTCCTTAAACGGGGACTTCGAGGGAATCGGCGGTCGAGACGCCCATTTCGATCTCGGTATCGCCTACTCGGGCACGTCCGGCAACTACAACCTGCCCGGGGTGTACGTCGAGCGGCTCTTCCTCGGCTTCCGGGGATTCGGGGGCCCGCGTTGCGGAGTGGGCGTCGTGGCAGACCCTGCGTCCCTCGCCGGAATGCGGCTCGGCCCCCTCAGCGGCCAGGTTGCCGGCCAGGGCGACTGCCAGTATTACAACCCGTTCAGCAACGCCATCGAGTACTCGCAGCAACCCGGCTCGGCATTTGAGAACAGGGCGAATCCCGACTACCGCTCGGGGCTCGCCAACAGCCCGGAGTTGAGGCAATGGCTCAATCAGGAAGTCGATCTGCAGAGCACCGCGGATATGCTGGTCGCCGACGCCACGCTGAGCGGAATCTGGATTGAGGACGTCGCGAGCTACGCGGCGGGCTACCAGTTCCGCCTGCTCAACGCCACCGGCGATCCCAACGATGAGGGCGACGTTACCCGCAACCCTTGCCCGGTCATCGGCGACAAGAGCTGCTCGGAAGAGGATAAGTTCGGCCCTTACGCGTTTACCAACGTGCATCTGCCGTACGACGAATCCCAGACCGTGCATCGCTTCTTTTCCGAAATTCCCCTGCGCCTGGGGTCGCGCTTCGACGTCCAGCTCGCCGCCAACTACGAGTTTCACGACGTGGCGAGCAGTTTCGATCCCAAGTTCGGCTGGCGCTATCAGCTGGTGGATTCCCCGGCGCAATCCCTGTTTCTCCGCGGCTCAGTTCAAACGACGTTTCGCACCCCGTCCCTGGACGACGTGAATGAAAGCCCGCTGACGACGCTCGAGTGGATCAACGAAACGGGCGCGTATCAAGCGGTGGACCGAATCGGCAGCAAGGACCTCAGACCCGAACAGGCTTTTACCTATAACGCGGGCCTCGCGCTTATTACCGAGACGGGATTCGAAGCGACCGTGGACTACTGGAGTTACGACTTCAGCGACGTGATCGGTTCCATGCCCCACGGCGCCATTACCGCCCTATACGCGGTTGAAGCAAATAAGGATGCGCTGAAACAGTTCATCGTCTGCCCCGACGGGCTGGGCACGGGCACGTGCGAGGCCTCCCAACTCGAGCGGGTGCAAGTCGACATCGTGAATTGGCCTGGGCTCAAAACCTCCGGAATCGATCTGCACCTGAATGCGCGGGCGCAGCGTGGCACGGGGCTGTTCAGGGCCAGCCTGGAAGGCACCTATACGCTGGCGTACGAGACAAAATCCCTGCGGTTGGGCGGCCTGGCGCTTCAGGACGCCGCAGACGCCGCGGGCTACCTGAATTTCGGCAATCCGATCGCAACGTCGCTTCCCAAGTTCAAGGGACGGATTTCCGGGAGCTATTACAGGCAAGACTGGACCTTCGCGAGCTATCTGAATTACATCTCGTCTTACGAAGACCGGGGGTCGACAGCATCGGATAATTCGACGATCAAGAGCATATTCGGCACAATCGAATCGCATCTGACCTGGGACGCGACGTTCATGTGGAACCTGCCAAACGGGATAAACCTTACGCTGTCCGGGGTGAATCTGCTCGATAAGAGGCCCCCGCTCGTGAATATGGAGCAGGCCTACGACGGCTTCACCCACGATCCGAAGGGCCGGCGGGTGAAGCTGGCCGTTACCTATCGCCTCGGGGGTTGACAGCCCGCTCCGGTTGACGAATTCGAGGAAGGCATCCGGCAGGCTCGCGGGTGCCTTTTCTATTTGGATTCGCCTCAAATTTACCGATATCGCCGCGGCATAAGAAAACGTTGCAAACTCGATACCCAAACGGCATATTAACGGCGTTCGAGTGGAGCCCCGATTGGATTGAACGACCGTGATCTTCGATTCCAGGCCCCACGATCAGATGCGAACCGCACCCGCGCCACCCGGAATTTGAATGAACAAACGCGAAGATTATCTGTCCTGGGACGAATATTTCATGGGCGTTGCGCTGCTTTCCGCGCTCCGGAGCAAGGACCCCAACACCCGCGTGGGCGCCTGTATCATCAACGAGAAGAAGAAAATCGTCGGAATCGGTTACAACGGCCTGCCCCTCGGCTGTTCGGACGACGAATATCCGTGGGCGAGAGAGGGCGACTTTCTCAACACCAAATACCCGTACGTCTGCCACGCCGAACTCAACGCGATCCTGAACAAGATCGACACCAACCTCTACGATTGTACGATCTACGTCACCCACTTTCCCTGCAACGAGTGCGCGAAAGTGATCATTCAGTCCGGCATTCGAGAAGTCATCTACCTGGCGGACAAATACGCCGAGACCGATTCGGTCAAAGCCTCCAGACGCATGTTCAACAGCGCCGGCGTCGTCTACCGGCAACTTACCGGGCACCGGGAGCACGTGCACATCGAATTCAAGGATCTCGCCTGAAAGGAATCCGCTATGCCCGCTGCCGACTGGCTGCCGGCCGGTTCGGACCTCACGTCCGTCGCATCCCGATACGCAAACCCGCTCCACGCCCTGGCAGCCGCCGAGATTCCCGCCATCCTTCTAAGGCAGGCCTACAACCCGGGCCACTGTGAGGGCCTTATCCGCCGGTTCATAGACCGCGGCCTGATGCGGGATCCGGCGGACACGGCGTCCGGCGATACACGCACCCGTATCGACGTCGGCACCAGTCTCGGAAACAGGGGCGGCGACCGGAAGGGGTTTTTCGAACACGCCGGACAGACCCACGCCCTGTTCGAACGCCTCTTCGACGGTTTCGACAATCCGGTCGACGTCATCTACAACAGCCTCGCCGCTCTTGCCGGCGGCAAACGGGTGATGACGGCGCGTGAACCGGACGGCCGCCGATACGGTCCCGCCATCTTCCGCATTCACTACACCCATCACGTCTACCAGCCGCACATCGACCACGTCTCGCTTCGTGAAAAACGTTTCGATTACGAGGTCTCCCGGTTCGAGCACCAGTTTGCGGGTGTGCTGTGCTTCCAGAACGCGGACCAGGCCGGACCGGCCACCCAGGCCATCCTGCATCGCTGCCTGTGGACGGAGGACGTCGAGGTCCATATTGCCGCAAACACCTTTCACGAATACGCCCGGCTGAACAACGTCGAGCGCTGCCGGGTCGCCCTTGAACCGGGCGACCTGTACTTCTTCAACACCCGCTGCATTCACGAAGTCCCCGCGGTCGAGGGAAGCGATCCCAGGATTGTCCTGGCCGTATTTATCGGCTATTCCGACGACGATGGCGAGGTTTACGTCTGGGCCTAGCACGATCCCGTGGCCCACGCTCGAAACCCGCCCCCCGTAGCCGGTCTCACACCGCGTCTCTTGTCCGGGAGCAATACAAGCGGATCCCTGGAGCCGCCGCCATGCCGGAAGTCGTGTACCGGGGAATTCTCCTGCCGGAATGCCCTGCCACCGCCGACGTCAAGTCGGTCCTGCCGGACTACCGGGCCATGCTGCTTGCCGTGATGGCCGCCATCGCGGACCGCTACGAACGCACCCCCGGGTACCCATTTATCGATACCAAACTGGATCTCATTAGCGGCGAGGACTTCGATGCTGACGATCCTCTGAAGGGTCCGAACGCGGTCTATGGATGGATTCAGGGGCGCGGGTTGGAATCTCTGGCCGGGCACTGCCGCTGGATGCGCCGCCACAACCTGAACGCGGAACTCCGACGCCGCCTGGAGCGCATCACGGCCGACGTACTCGAGGCGCTGCTCGACGTTCGCGACCGAAACGCCGGCCACCTTTCGTTCTTCATGTCGCCGCGAGGGATTCCGTTTGCGCCGGACGGGGAAGGCGGGATCCGGACGTTGAGGTTCTCGGAGGAGTCGAGTTACGGCTTCAGCGACCTGTTCAGCGCCAAGGGCATGGTCGCCGCGGCGAGATACCTCGGGTTGCGGGAGGCCGAAACGGAAGCCAGGGAATACTGCCGCCGCGTGGACGACGCCATTCACGAGGGCCGTTTTACCACCGACCAGATTTCGCTGGATCCCAGGAATCCCACCGGGCCCCGGCCGGGCCGCCACCCTCACGGCGCGTTCATGATTCAGATCGGCGCGGCGGCGCTGCTGGCCGAACACGGCGTTTGCGACGGCGTGGAGATGGGGCTCCGCCTCATCCGTCACGAACTGCAGACCTACGTCAACCTGGATGGACGGGTTCCGCGCCTCCGGGAGTACGACTTCTGGGAGGCCGTGGACGACGACGGCCGGCCCTGCGAGGAGAACGGGAGGGTCCTTTGCGATCCGGGACACGTCCTCGAATTCATCGGCCTGACGCTGAAATTCACCTTGGCCGTCAGAAAGAACGGCCTCGCGGATGCTGACCAGATCGAGGAAATCGACGGCGTCGAATCCCATATGCCCGCCCTGCTGTCACATACCTTTGCGGGGGGGTTCCAGCCTGGTCCCGGCGGCATCTGCAAGGCGTTCGACCTGGTTTCCCGCACGCCCGCCAATACCGACATGCCGTGGTGGAACCTGCCCGAGACGCTGCGCGCCGCCGCGTATTGTTTTTCGATCGCCCGAACCGGGGCGCAACGACGGAACGCCCTCGGCATATTCAGCGCGTGCCACAACGCCTTCACAAGGCACTTCGTTCGTCCGGACCTTCATCTGATGGCCTATCAGACCCGCGACGAAGCCGGGCGGGTCGTGCCGGTCATACCCGCCACCGCGGACGCGGACCCGGGATACCACACCGGCCTGAGCATCATCGACGTGCTCGAAGTCTTCGAAAACACGTAGCGACTCGAGAATTTCAGGCAGCCATGCGACTCGAGATCAAAAATCTCTCACTTCGGTACGGCACAAAACCCCCCCTGTTCGAACGGGTAAATCTCACCGTTGACAGCGGAGATTTCATCCTCATACACGGACCTTCGGGAAGCGGGAAATCCAGCCTCCTCAGGCTGCCCAGCCGGCTGCAGGAACCGGCCTCGGGCGAGATCCTGCTGGATGGCCTCTCCGTGAGGCGGCACAACGTCACCGAATTGCGGCGAACGGTCGGTTACGTGCAGCAGACACCCGAAATGGCCGTCGGTGCCGTGCGTTCCAACCTGACCCTGTCGTTCACGTTCAGGGCCGCCCGCGAAAAGCGATTGCCGGACGAAAACAGACTCCGAACCCTTCTGGACGATTTTCTGCTTCAGGACGTGGACCTCGACGACGACGCGGAAACCCTCTCCGTGGGCCAGAAGCAACGTATCGCCCTGATCCGGACCCTGTTGTCCGAACCCCGTTTTCTCCTTTGTGACGAACCCACGTCCGCCCTCGACCCCGAGTCCAAATCGGTGGTCGAAACCTGGCTGGAACGCCTCGCGCTGGAGCAGAACATCGGCATCGTGCAGGTTACCCATCTGGACTTCAGGCCGGATCGGGTCGGGGCCCGACGCTATCGCCTCGATGGCGATCTGCGGGAGGTCTGCGGATGAACCTGATCGAGATCTCCCCGCTGCAGTTGCTTCTGTGTCTCGTATTCGTCCTGATCGCGGGCACGGGCTCGGTCATCTTCCGGCTCAACCTGGAAAAGGACCTCGCGTGGGGCACGGTGCGCACCTTCGCGCAACTCTTCCTGGTCGGCTACGTCCTCAAATACATCTTTCGAATCAACAACCCGTACCTGATTCTCATCCTCTTCGTCTGGATGGTCTTCTGGGCCGCTCACGCCATCCGTGGCCGGGTGAAGGAAAAGGAGGTGGCCTACTTCGTGCCCACCTTCATTTCCATGGTCGCCAGCTACACCACCGTGTCCATCCTGGTCACCGCCGCAATCGTGCAGGTCAAACCCTGGTACACGCCGCAGTACTTCATTCCCCTGGGCGGCATGATTGTCGGCAATTCCATGAACGCGGTCACGATCGCGCTGGAACGTCTCTTCTCCGATTTGCGGAAACAAAGAGCCCGGATCGAACTCGCCCTCTGCCTCGGCGCCACTTACCAGGAAGCCACGACCGCCATCCTGCGCGACGTGGTCAAAGCCGGCATGATTCCCTCCATCAACGCCCTGATGACCGTCGGCCTCGTCTCCCTTCCCGGGATGATGACCGGCCAGATTCTGGCCGGCTCGGATCCGATGACCGCGATCAAGTATCAGATCATCGTGATGCTGATGATTGTCGCCGCCACCGCCATCGGTTCCGTGATCGTCGTGCACGTCGTCCGGCGCCGCTGCTTTACGCGGGCGCACCAGCTGTCCATATAAATCGGCTAGACCGTCTCTCCCGATCCTCCGTCGATATTGATTGCCGCGCCGGTAATGAAGGCTCCCCGGTCCGACACCAGAAACGCGACCAGATCGGCCACCTCGCCGGGTTCGCCCATCCGTCCAAGGGGGACGTCCTTTCCGAGTTCTTCGCACCAGGCATCGAAACCCAGGTCGCTGCCGGACGCCGTCCACGCCCGCTGCGCCTGCGCGGACCTGATGTTCGTCAGACATACCGTGTTCACCCGGATCATATGTTGCGCCAGATCCTTGGACATGGCTTTGGTCAACGCGATACCGGCGGCCCGGCTCACCGACGTGGGCACGGAGCCCGGTCCGGGCGCCTTGCCTCCCGGATGCGTGATATTCACAATGCTGCCCCCGCCGCGGGCCTTCATATGCGGAACGGTCAGTTTCGAGCCGCGTACCGCGGCCCAGAACTTCAGATCGAAGTCCGCCAGCCAGACCGACTCGGCCGCGTCCTCGAAGTGATGGCCTTCCGAACGCCCCGCGTTGTTCACGAGAATGTCGACGCCGCCGAATTCGGAAACCGCAGCGTCCACAAACCGCTCCAGGTCCGCCGCTCGCGTCACGTCCGCCGGCAACGCAAGCACCTCCGCGCCGCATTCCGACCTGATGGCCCGTGCCGCGCTGGCGAGGACGTCCTCACGCCGCGCGCACACGGCAACCCTGCACCCCTCCCCGGCCAACTTGCGGGCGATTCCTTCTCCAATGCCCTCGCTGCCCCCCGTCACCAGCGCTACCCTGCCCGACAGATTCAATTCCAGCATCTCGATTCCTCCTTCCCTGCCAACCCATGTTGAGGTTCCCCACGCACGCGGATCCGGTCCCCGCGGCCTCAAACGCGTATAGACGTCGCTGGAAGCACAGCATTCAGCCCGTGACGTTCAGCCTGCGGCCCAGCGCACGCCCTGGCAGAGCATCGCCTGAACCGGAGGCCTCGCGAACGTCCCCGGCCCGTGGCCGAGCGCCGTGTAGAAGACCCGCCCCGATCCGTACGCTTTCACCCAGGCAACGGGAAACGTCCCGCCATGCCATTGCGCGGAGGCGAGAATCCGCAGTTGAGGCTCATACGCCGATAGGTAGATTTCATCGTCCACCTCAAAATCATCGATACCTTCCATCGCGGGGTGAGCCTCATCTTCCACCCGTACGGTGAACGTCAAACCGGGCGGGTGCCAATTGGCATGCCCGCCCAGCAGATCCGCCGCGCGTCCGCCGATCCACCAGCCCGATCCGTGAATTCCAACCAGGCCCTTGCCACTCGAAACGAACTCGAAGAGACCGTCCTCCTGCGCGGCGGTCAGGTCCGGCTCGCGCGCGATCGAACCGTCCTCCCGTTTTACCGTCCGGGTGAAACCCGTTCCGAACACGCAGACGTCGTACGGTTCCATCCCGCCCGCCAGCAGGTCCTTGTCTGCGCTCAAGTCCACCGAAATATCGGGTTGGGCATCCAGAAAGCCGCGGATCAAGCCGGCGCTCTGATCGAACCCATGGTTCGTTCCCGAAAGTACCAATGCGTTCATCGCAATCCCTCCTGTCAGTCCGTTGAAAACCTGTCCCCTGGAATCCACGTACGCGCGCGATACCGGCGTCCATCCCGGAGGCATGTCGCACGTTGAGAAATCCGTCTGTTCAGGCTGTAGGCAGCGGTCTGTAATCGGACCGCCTCGGGAGGGCGCGGCGCCAGCGGAGACGTGCGTCCACGTCCGGCGGCTACTGCCTCCGGCTGAACCTGACGGATTTCTTATCTAGTTGATTTTATTCATCTTCAATCCAGTATCCTCACGTCGTTCAAAACATGCATTGTGAGAATTCCGATGTCAACGGTTTTTCTCGGCGTCGGCGTCGGGAGAACGCGCCCCTTGATTCGGGTTCTCATATCCCCTAAATTCAACAGAGATTTCGAGGTGGGCATTCTCCCGCATGGAGCGGTGTTATGGCCGTTCGGCCGCTTAGCGAAGCCATTCTGAATTATATGGTCTCCTGGACCCGGTTGGACTGGCCGCCGGACTGGAGTGCGATCTTCGGCCGTTCGGGGCTGCTGGTCGTGGAGATCGGCTTCGGCACCGGAGAGTTCCTGGTCGATCGGGCCCTCGCGTGTCCGGAGTTGGACTTCGTAGGCATCGAGCGGTCATGGGTGTCCGTTCAGAGGTTGTTCAGGCGGATGGACCGGGAAAGGACGAAGAACGTGCGCGTGGTTCACGGCGGAGCGGAATTTGCGTTCGAACGCCTCTTCCCGGTGGATAGCGTCGCAGAGGCCTATATCAACTTCCCGGATCCCTGGCCGAAGGAGCGGCATCACGGCAGGCGCCTCATTCAGCCGGCATTCGTCAAGGCGCTGGCGGAACGTCTGTCTCCGGGCGGCGAGGTGACCGTGGCGACGGACCATGGGGAATACGCGTCGTGGATTGCAGAGGTGCTGGAAGGTCAGCCGCTTCTGCGATCCGTCTATCCGTCCGCATCGGCGCCGGGGCTGCGGGGGCGGAATCCCACCAAATACGAACGGAAGGCCCTGGATGCCGGGGCGCCCGTCAGTTATTTCGTCTGGCGGCGAGATGCCCGCGCGACCCTCCCGAAGCCCGTTGAAAAGGTCGGAACGATGCCGAATATGTTGCTGGAAGGGAAGTACGACCGTGCCCGATTACCGGCGGACTTTAAGCCCTGTTCGTGGCAGACGAACCACCACGGCGTAACCGTGGTGATCAAGCTGGTGGCCGTGTACACCGACACAGACGGGGACTGTCTGGTGGAGACGATGGTGAAGGAGGGCGCGTTCTCCCAGCACTTCGGCGTTCTGGTTCTGGCGCGCCCCGGAAACCGGGTGCTGGTCAAATTGTCCCCGATCGGGCAGCCGCGGCCCACCTGGGGGGTGAAGCAGGCGGTGGGCAGGGTAGGAGAACTGGTCCTGGCGAAATGCTCCGGCCTGAGGGTGGCGGAAAGCGCGGTGGGGCGATAGGCGCCTTACAGGGTCGGGTCGTTTCGTCCAGTTTTCTGACACGGCAATCAGGCAAAGACGATCTGCGCGGCGCCATCCAGCGGTCTGGCGGTCCCGATGACGCGGGCGCCGGCCTCCCCGGCGTCGTTCAGGGCGGACAGGAGACCCGGGGCCTGATCGGCCGGAACCGAGACCAGCAGACCTCCGCTGGTCTGGGGATCGACGAATATCTCTTTTTGACGTTCAGGCAGGGCCGCGTCGAATCGGGCCGCGCCTTTTATGAGTTCCCTGTTCGCGGCGTTGGCACCGGTGCCCACGCCCTTAACGTACATCTGGATGGCTTCCGGCATTACCGGGACGTCGGCGGTTGAGATCTCCAGGGTGAGGCCCGAACCCCTGGCGATTTCCAGGGCGTGGCCGGCCAGTCCGAAGCCGGTGACGTCGGTAGCGGCGTGAACGTCGAAGCCGGCCATGACACAAGCCGCGGTCTTGTTCAGGGCGGCCGTGGTGTTGAGGCATGCCCGCATCGCCGCATCCGTGACCCATCCTTTGAGATTTGCATTGAAGAGAACGCCGCTGCCGACGGGTTTGGTCAGGATGAGCGCGTCTCCCGGACGGGCGCCGGCGTTGTGCCAGTATTTATCGGGGTGCACGACCCCGGTTACGGAAAGGCCGAATTTGGGTTCCTCGTCGTCGGTGGTGTGCCCCCCCGCCAGCACGGCGCCGGCTTCCGTGATTTTGTTGAGCGCCCCCTCGACGATGCCCTCCAGTACCTCCGGCCCCAGGTTCCGGGATGGAAATCCGATGAGGTTCAGGCACGCGACGGGCCGTCCACCCATCGCGTAGACGTCGCTGAGGGCGTTGGCCGCGCCGATCTGACCGAACAGGTACGGATCGTCCACCGGCGGCGTGATGAAGTCCGCCGTAAGCACGAGCGCCGTCTCATTGTCTATACGGTAGACACCGGCGTCGTCGCTGGTCTGAAATCCCACCAACAGGTTCGGATCGACGTTTTGAGGCAGGCGGTCCAGAAGTTGCTTCAGTCCGACCGGACTGACTTTGGCCGCTCAGCCGCAGGTCCGCGCAAGCCCTGTAAGGGTGTGTTTTTTTCTGAAGAGAGAAGACACCAGGACGTCTCCTGACATTTACGCGCATTGCGAACGATGGTGAATTAGATACGGGAAAAGAGTCCCGATTGCAACCCCATTCCAACGGCGAACGCCTGCCGGATCCTCGGACCGGTTCGGCCCGTCCTCCCCGCTATGGTTCCTGATGAAAGTTCAAATTGACACGACGCCCGCGCTCTCGTTCGATAGCGTTTCCAGGGCGTACGACGCTGGAAGCGGGCTGCGTTACGCGCTGCGCGACGTGTCCTTCGACGTCGAGCCCGGCCGAAGGGTGGCCGTGGTCGGGCGCAGCGGCAGCGGGAAATCGACCCTGCTGCACCTTGCGGCGGGTATTGACGTTCCCACCGAGGGGGTGGTGCGGGTGCGACAACGGGACCTGAGCGCGTTGTCTGAAGAAGCGCGAACGATGGTGAGACGAGACGAGATCGGCCTTATCTTTCAATTTTTCTATCTGATGCCGCACCTGCCGGTTGCCGAGAACGTCGCGTTGCCCGCGATGATCGCCGGGGAGAAGCCGCGAACGTACCGCCCGCGGGTTCGTGAACTGCTGGAGCGCGTGGAACTGGCTGACCGGGCGCTGGACCCGGTGCAGAAGCTGTCCGGCGGCGAACAGCAGCGGGTGGCCATCTGCCGGGCGTTGTTGCGCCGGCCCGGTTTGTTGCTGGCCGATGAGCCGACGGGCAATCTGGACGACGAAAACGGCCGGCGGGTCATGAACCTGATGATGGATCTGGTTGAGAATGAGGGCGCGACGCTGGTGTACGTGACCCACAGCCGGGAGTTCGCCTCGCTGGCCGATGAGGTCTGGGAGCTGCACAGCGGCAAGATCGGTCTTCCGCCGCGCCGCTCCGCGTGACCCGCCCGTGGCCGCGTTCCGGGTTGCACTGCTTCCTCTGGACATCAGGGCACATCTTTTGGTCCGATATTTTACACATTCGCTGGGCGCGCAACTTCGCTCGGGAGGCAGTCTTTACCTGCTGACGGTATTCGGGGTGGCGCTGGGCGTTGCGTCGGTGCTCTCTATCCAGATCGTGAATTACAACGCACTGGCCGCCTTCGAGGGGACGGTGCGAGCCGTCAGCGGGGAGGCCGAAATAAGCGTTTTTGGAAAAACGCCGGCGTTTCCGGAGCGACATTACGCAGAGGTGCTGTCCGTGGATGGGGTGGCGGCGGCCTGGCCGCTCTATCGGGTGGACGTGGCGCTGGCGGATCGCGACAGGTTCTATCTGGAGGTGTTGGGGGTCGACTTCTTTACGCCCATGCGGATCCCGTGGCGCGGCGACCCGGACGACGTCTCGGCGGCGCTTGCGGGAGATGGATGGAGCGCGGTTACGCCGGCCCTTGCAGCGCGGTTCGGCTGGGCCGTGGGCGACACGTTCGAAGTTCACAGCGGGGTTCGACGGGTGCGGTTGCGCGTAGGAGCGATGGTGGACTTTCAGGAGTTGAGCCCGCTGGCCAGCCGGAAGCTGGTGGTGATGGATATTGCGCAGGCGCAGGCGCTGATGGGTCGGCGAGGCGAACTCCATCAGATCGACGTGCGTACGGCTCGCGGCACGGACGCCGAAGGGGTCCGGAGACGATTGCAGGACCGGCTCGGTCCCGGGATGCGGGTTGTTACGCCCGGGCAGCGTTCGGAGCAAGCGGAAGGACTGCTTTCGGCGTTTCGGCTGAACCTGTCCGCGATGAGTCTGATCAGCCTGTTTGTGGGGCTGTTTCTCGTCTACAGCAGCACGCAGGCGGGGCTGATACGGCGGCGGATGGAATTCGGGCTGCTGCGATCTCTGGGCGCGACGCGGACTCAGGTCCTGGCGCTGATCCTCGGGGAGGTGGCGCTTCTGGGAGCGCTGGGGGTCGTGCTTGGCCTGCCGCTGGGTTACTGGGCCGCAGATGCGAACCTCGAGGTCGTGAGCGCGACGCTTACGAATCTGTACCTGCTGGAGGAGATTTCATCCCTGGCGCTGCCGCGCTGGCTGTACGGGTTGGGCGCCGCGATTGGAATGGGCGGCGCCCTGGCGGGCGCGCTGGCGCCCGCGCTGGATATGAGCCGGCGGGATACGCGCGCTTTGCTTTCGGCGGTTCCGCTTCAGGAGCGGACGGAATCGCTGGTGTTCCGTCTTTTTGCAGCGGGCGCGGGCATTCTGGCAGCGACGGGCCTCTGGTACCTGGGATGGGGGCGTGAATGGAAACACGCGGGGTTCGTACTCTGCGTGGCGCTCCTGATCGGGCTGCCGTTGTGCGCGCCGTTTGCCATCCGCCAGGTGTGCGGACGGGTGCGTGTAAGGGGATTCGGGCCGGGGTACAGTCTGAGAGGGCTGAGCGTCCGGATCCGCACGGCGTCGTTCGCGGTGGCGTCGTTGGCCATTGCCGTAAGCATGCTGGTTGGCATCACGCTGATGATCGGGAGTTTCCGCCGGACCATGGAGGTGTGGGTCAACGCGTCAATCCGGGCGGACGTGTACATTTCGCCCGCGTCGTGGCGGGGGCGCGGAACCGCGGGTACCCTGGAGGATGAGCTGGTCGAGGCCCTGGCGAGTCATCCGGGGGTGGCGGCGGTGGACCGCCTCCGCGGATTCCCTGCGTGGTCCGGCGACCGTCAGATCGGACTGGCGGGCGTGGACATGCAGCTCCCCGGGGGCGAGGTGCGTTTTCCACTTCTGGATGGGAACGTGGATGAAGCGTTTCGGCGGGTACGTGAGGACGGGGCGGTTCTCGTCGGCGAAACGCTGGCCCGGGGGGTCAACAAATGGACCGGTGACGAAATCGCGATTGCCGGGCCGGAAGGGGAGGTCCGGTTTTCCGTGGCGGGCGTGTATTACGACTACCATACCGGCGGCGGCGCGGTCGTCATGGATCTGACAACCCTTGAGGCCTTCATCGGCCCGGGACCGGTCAACGGAGCGGCGCTATACCTGAAATCAGGCTGGGACGGAAATGCCGTCGTCGAGAGCCTTGAGGCCCGGTTTTCAGAGGCGCCGCTTCAGATTCGCAGCAATCGCCGGCTCAGAGACGAAGTGTTCCGGATATTCGACCAGACGTTTCTGGTCACACGCGTTCTGCAGGGCATGAGTCTGCTGATCGCCGTGTGCGGGATTATGTTGATGCTGCTGGTGCTCGTGCGCGAGCAGGTGACCGAATTGGCGTTGTATCGCGCGGTGGGCGCGAGGCGCGGGCAGGTTTTCGGGGTGTTCCTGGGCCAGGGGTTGGGATTTGGATTGCTGGGTTTGGGGCTGGGACTTGTGGGGGCCGTCCTGCTGGCCGGGGTTCTGGTTTTCGAGATCAACCGGGCGTATTTCGGATGGACCATACAGGTTTACTGGCCGTGGGGACCTGTCCTTCAGCAGGTGGCGGCCATCCTTGGCGCGGCCCTCCTGGCGAGTCTCTATCCGGCGATGCGCGCGAGCCGTACACCGGCTGCCGAGTTGGGCCGGGACGACCTGATGGCGTGAATCGCAGCGCGCCTCGGATTCTGTTTGCCAGCGGAAATACGAAGAGGGATATTTCCAACGTCGCGATTCAGTCGCCGTGTAGCGAATACATCACGCGGCGGCGGTTCAGGAAGACAATCGGCGCACCATTTTCATAGCCGACACTAAACCGGGAGGACCCGATGAATCTTCATTCGATTTTGCAGACCGTCGCTATCGGCCTGCTCGTACTGGCGTTCGGGGCATTTGTAACCCTTCTGCTTTTCCCCGGCGCCGGGATGCAGATATCCAGACTGCTTGGATTGTATCAGAAGGCCCAGGCGCTTCAGTTCCTGGGAATCGGCGTTGCGGGTATCCTGGTCGCCTTGAACGCACTGACGTCCTACAGGCGCGCCAGAGCAATGGAGGGGGTCGCAAAGGAACTGGCCGTCGCGTCGCGCGAACAGGCCCGGGCCGCAACGGAGCAGGCGCGAGCCACCTGCGACGCTGAACTCGGACGGCGGCAGGAACGCCTGCACCAGGGCGTGGAACACCTCGGGCACGAGTCGGTGGCGGTGCGGCTGGGCGGCGCCTACGAACTCTTCCACCTCGCCGAGGACACTGCGACGCTGCGCCAGACCGTGCTGGACATTCTCTGCTCACATATCCGCCGCACGACAAACCAGGACACGTACCGGAGTAGGCAGAGGTCAAACCCTTCGGAAGAGGTCCAGAGCCTGCTGACCCTGCTGTTCACGTCGCGTCAAGTGATCTGTCAAGGTCTTCGGATCGACCTGCAGGGAAGCTGGCTGAACGGAGCCACGCTTTGCGCCGCGTACCTTTGCGGCGCCAATCTTTCGGAGGCGAGGCTGAAGGGCGCGGACCTGGTCGGCGCGCAACTCCAGGGCGCCGACCTGTCGTGGGCGCGCCTGCAGGCGTCCGGTCTTACCTGGGCGAAGTTACAGGGCGCGGACCTGGTTGGGGCGCGACTCGATGCCGCGAGCCTTTCCAGGGCAAATCTCCACGGGGCCGATCTTGCCCGTTCGACGTTGCGCGGCGCCGTACTATCCCGTACGCATCTCCAGGGCGCGTTTATTGTGGGGGCGAATCTGCAGGGCGCGGACCTCACGGAGGCGCAGTTCCAGGGCGTGAGGAGTCACGTGGATTACCCCGAATCCTTCGCCCAGCGCGTCACGCAGTCCATCGGCGAAGAGACCGACCTGAGCGGGGCGATTTTCGGAGGCGGATTGAAACCGACGGACGTGGAGTCCATTCTTGGCGGGATGTACAGCGACGCGGCAGACGACCTGCGGGAAAAGCTGACGCCCCACGTCGACAAGAGCGTCACGTACGAACTTCCGGAACACAGCGGCGCGGTCACAGGCGCCTACACGGAAGAAGAAGCCAAAAAGTGGATCGCGGAATACGAGGAGGCCGTGGGGGAGTCGGAGGAAGAAGGATGATGGCAGATCGAACTCAGCTGGGCCAGGAAATCGAGACCGCACTTGGGGAAGTGCTCGCCCACGTTCGTGGCGAAACAGATCTTCCGTGCCGAATCGTGGATGACCCTACCGCGGAACGGATTCGCGCCCTTCGCAACGGAACGCGGGCAGATCATTCGCATTGAAGCGCTATAACACAACCCGCTTCATTACGTTTCGGGAAATTCACGGTGAGACTTCCTTCTCAAATCAAAGAGAATCCTCTTCTGAGCTTTCTTGTTTTCCTGCTCGTCCTGGGTTTCGGGACATTCATGGGTGTCCTGTTTTGCGATGGTTTTCAAAAGTACGTTTCTTCGCGGCTTGACATATGGGAGAAATCCGAGGTTCTCCAATTTATCGGATTTGCCATGGGCGGAATCCTGATCGCCGTGCAAGCCCTGATGTCATACAAGCGCGCCACGGCATTGGAGGATACCGCGAGAGCCCAGGCCGATGCGGCGAACGCACAAGCGGATGCGGCGAACACGCAGGCCAGAGCCACGGAGGAGCAGGCAAAAGCCAACCAGCACACCGAGCAAGGACAGCGACAGGAACGCCTGAAAAACGCCATCGAACACCTGGGGCATGAATCGGATTCCGTGCGACTGGGAGGTGCATACGAACTGTTCCATCTGGCGGAAGACACGAAATCGATGTGTCAGACGGTACTGGACATTCTCTGCGCTCACATCCGGCGGACGACAGGCGAAAGGAAGTATCGGGAAGAGTACAAGTCTAATCCGTCGGAAGAAATCCAGAGCATTCTGAGCATGTTGTTTGTTCAGGAGCATGATGTATTTGAAGATTTGCCGATAGACTTGAGGGGAAGTTGGCTAACAGGGGCTGAGCTTCGGAACGCACGATTAAGAGCGGCTATTCTACGAGAAGTGAATTTGCAAAAGGCCGATCTTATCGGTGCCCACTTGGAAAGGGCTGTTTTGGCGAGGGCGCAGTTGCAAGGGGCGATTCTTCAAGGTGCACACATGCAGGAAGCAAAGCTTCATAGTGCAACTCTGATCGGGGCGAACTTCAATGATGTAAATCTGCAAGGCGCAACCCTGGCGGATGCGCATCTCGAACGGACAGACCTTCGGATGGTACATTTGGAAGCAGCGGATTTTGACGGTGCATTCTTGACGGGGTCTAACCTCAGCCATGCGTACATGCAAGAAGCCCTGCTTTCCGGTGCGGACCTAAAAGGTGCGAATTTACAGGGTGCACGCCTTCACGGAACACATCTTAATGACGCACACCTGCAAGGGGCAAACCTCCGACACGCGCGGCTTTACGGGGCTCATCTCAACGGCGCACACCTACAAGGGGCATGTGTTTCAGAAGCTCATTTTAATTATGCCGTTCTTGACAGAGCAGACCTTCGTGGCGTCAGATGCAAGGGGTGTTTACCTGCTATATTCGCGCAACGAATAATGCAGGTAGTAGACAGCGAAAGTGATTTGTCGACAGCAATATTCGCCGGTGGGTTAACGAACGAGGATTTGGATTCCATTGGAGAAGGTGTGTTCAGCGAATCAGCAAATGCGCTGCGTGAAGTGTTGGCATCTCATATTTGTCAACCAATACGTCATAGCCCACTGAAGGATAGCGGCACGATTACCGGTTCCTACACACAAGAAGAAGCCGAGAAATGGATCGCGGAATACCAGGAGGCGACGGCGGCGGAGTCGGAGGAGGATGGCTGAGACGAGACGCCGTCACCATAGTCGTAGGGTTTTTGGCAGAGGAGACGGCAGGCAGGACCGCGGCGTTTTTTCAAGGAAACTGAAACGAACGAGGATAGAGGAATGGCTTCGAAGGAGATCCTCGAGCAAGTACGTCTCGCCGCGTCTCACCGCATTCTATTTCTCCCCCATGCCGTTCGCCAGATGGCAAGGCCAGACAGAATGATTGCGGCAATTGACATTCGTACCGTTATCATGCACGGGGAGTTAATCGAGGATTATCCCGATGATGTTCGCGGTCACAGTTGCCTTATTCACGGACAAGGCAGTGACCAGCGAGATATTCACGTAGTCTGCGCTCCGAAAGGAGATTTCGTTGCAGTAATCACTGCGTACCTGCCCTCAGATGACGAGTGGGAGCAAGACTTGCGGACAAGGAGATGACGATGAACTGCATCCATTGCCATGGGCAAATGGCGCGTTCGAAAGCACCCTTCCATGTTGACCGCAGCGGTTATCACCTGGTCTTCAATACCGTTCCAGCGTGGGTCTGTGCCCAATGTGGCGAGGCCTACTTCGAAGAGCGCGAAGTCGACGCGATTCAGAACGCCATAAAAGGACTCGACCGTCAGGCTCGGGTGATTGTTGCTGAAAGTTGATTCGCTGTCACTGCTGTCCAAGAACCGTCGGATTCCCAGAGATAAGGTTCGAAAAATGGCTTCAATAGGCGATTTTGGACGGGTTTGACCCGGATATTGAAAACCAGGTTTGCCATCGTCTGCGCAATGCTGTCCAAGAACAAGGTGACGTTTCCAGCGGCCATAATTGTGCTGTTTCCATCTCAATAAGCCCGTGAAATAAGCATTTTGTGAATCTCAGGCGATCTTGGTCGAGGGATGGCTTCGCGGAAGTGAACCAGATGCTGTCCAAGACAGAAACTGATTTTGGACAGGTGTGATCATCCATATGAACTCGAGAACAATGTAGTTTGCGTTTGCTACAGTAGAGGGGAATAATGGGTAATAATCACGCGACTCCTGCCCAGCAACTCGCAGGCAGAGACCTGCCTAATGGTTGGAAGGTCGGTAAGTTGATTGAGCGACCAGAAACAGCAACCGGGGGACACTTCTCCACGTCTTACATCGTTCGCTCTGAAACTGGGGAAGAGGCATTTCTCAAGGCAATGGATTACACCAAAGCGCTTGAGTCACCGGACCCGGCACGGGCACTGCAATTAATGACGGCTGCGTATAACTTCGAACGGGACATACTAGAAAAATGTAAATCAAAACACCTATCTCGCATTGTTAGAGTTCTTGACTACGGAACGCTCCCGTCCCAAAAGGGTAATCCAAGTAGCGTGGTCCAGTATCTGATTTTCGAATTGGCAAAACACGACATTCGGTCATTCGTAGGTTGGGAGCGAAATTTCGATACAGCTTGGTCATTGCGTACGATGCATCAGGCAACAGCGGCATTGCAGCAACTTCACTCTTTGGAAATAGCCCATCAAGATCTAAAACCGTCGAACGTTCTGATTTTTGAAGATGACCAATCAAAGTTGGCAGATTTGGGACGAGCATTTGATCGCCACAGCAGGTCGCCTCATGACGAGTCAGCCTGCGCGGGTGATTTAACCTATGCGCCGCCGGAGCTATTATATAGCCATGTTCCAGCAGACTGGAGGGTTCGTCGGTTAGGATGCGACCTGTACCTATTGGGCAGTCTTGTAGTGTTCTTTTGCACGGGAGTATCCCTGACTCACTTGCTTCTTATGAGGCTTGACGAGGAACACCGACCCACGAAATGGGGCGGCACGTACAAAGAGGTATTGCCATATCTCCAACATCGTTTAATGCAGATCATTCGGGAGTTACGTGGGATGATTCGGATAGACTTCGCTGATGAAATCGCAGATATAGTGAAACAGCTTTGTAATCCTGATCCCACATTGCGGGGCCATCCCAAGAACAACAAATTTAACCGCAACCAGTACTCTCTCGAGCGGTATGTGTCCATTTTTAACCTTCTCGCCAAGAAGGCAGAATGGTCACTGACGCGTAGAGATCCGATCAGGAGGTCGAACTAGCCATGGCCGGATTTAGTACGGACAAAGACCGGAGAGTCATCCCTCGTTGGAGAACTCTCGACAAGACTATTGTGCTTGGCGAACTCAATTCGGTCGCGCCACCTCTCGCCTATCAGATGGTTACTGCCGATTCCTTGAAATCAAGAATCATGGATTGGTTGGAACACCAGACGGTAGGCCATGCGGCAGATCTTGTTGGTGCAAGTCTCACACTCGGTGCAGAAACAGAGGTCGCCAAAGCTGCAAAGTTTCTATTGCAAGACGATCGCAATGCATCGCCGTGGGCTAGAGAGCTTGCAGAGCACGCGTTAAAGACTACATACATCGATAAGGCAAATCCGATCTCAGCCGTAACTGGAGATGAACTTTCGCAAAATAGCATCGCAACTTTACGTAAACTGCTTCGAAACGAACCTAGGGATCCAATCACTTGGGTGGAACTCTCGCGCGCATATACCATTCTTGGGCACGGAAAACAGGCTGAACGAGCTATGACCGTTGCGTTGCAGCTTGCTTTTGACAACCGTTTCGTTCTTCGTGCCGCGAGTAGGCTCTGGGTACATCGCAAGGATCCGGAGAAAGCGCACGACATAATCGCCAAATCAGAAAGAACCCCTTTTGATCCGTGGTTGTTGGCTGCCGAGATCGCGATAGGTAGTATTGATGGAAGGAAACCAAGATTCGTTAAGGCTGCACGGCGAATGCTTCACGAAAGCCATTTTTCGCGTGTCCACATAAGTGAACTTGCGTCAGCGATAGCCACATTGGAATTCAATCATGGAAACGTAAAAAGATCTCGTCAGCTCTTTGACCTATCTCTAGAAAATCCGACTGAAAACAGTATTGCTCAAGCCGCTTGGGCATCGAGACAAAACACGTCAATTTGCATCGACGAGGGACATTTGGATCGCCCCAATACATTCGAGGCACGCGCTTGGTCATTTTACAATCGAAGTCAGTGGAACCGGGTAATCGAAGAATGCCGGCTGTGGCAGTCAGATCAACCATTTTCGAGTCGGCCAAGTGTTCTAGGTTCCTATGTGGCAGCGGTTGCGCTTGAAGATTACGATACGAGTACATCGTTTGCCGAACCCGGTCTAAAGGCTAATCCGGCTAATGTCACGTTGCTGAATAACATGGCGTTCGCGTTAATAAACCGTAGCGGGAAGGGTGACATTGACAAAGCGAAAAGAGCGCTTTCGCGAGTGGATCATTTGCCTGTATCTAAGCAGGAGCGCGTTGCTATTAAAGCGACTCGTGGACTATTGGCGTTCCAGACAGGAGATGTAGCCGAGGGTCATCGAATGTATTCGGATGCACGATCGGATGCCCGAAGATTGCAGGATAATAAATTACATGCCTTGGCATCTGCTTTTCATGTCATTGCTGGCTCGTTAGATAGATCCTCTGACAAAAGTCCCACAGGTTCTGAGCCGTTGGACAGGTTGCGACGCGAGCCCGATCCAATCTTCAGGGTGCTCGAACGCAGGCTTGCTAAGATTAAAATAAAACCTATTACCAGGAGCAGCAAATAGTGGTCAGTGGCCGGTGGTCAGGAAGAGCAGTGTAGAGTCGGGATGTGGCGCGGTAGTTTAGGAGTGGCCTGTCTGTTTTCCGCCCCTTTCGTCTGGCGGTGCCTCAATAGCCACTCCATGCCCCGTTTCCACATCCCGCTCGTCGAACCGGACGTGCGGATTTCCCGCATCCGGCTCTCCGACGGACGTCGCCTTCAGGCACACGCTGCCCGCGCTGCCCGGACAGCTTCACCTGAAACCACTGCTGTCCAAGAACCGTCGGATTCCCAGAGATAAGGTTCGAAAAATGGCTTCAATAGGCGATTTTGGACGGGTTTGACCCGGATATTGAAAACCAGGTTTGCCATCGTCTGCGCAATGCTGTCCAAGAACAAGGTGACGTTTCCAGCGGCCATAATTGTGCTGTTTCCATCTCAATAAGCCCGTGAAATAAGCATTTTGTGAATCTCAGGCGATCTTGGTCGAGGGATGGCTTCGCGGAAGTGAACCAGATGCTGTCCAAGACAGAAACTGATTTTGGACAGCTTCACCTGAAACCCAAGCTTGTTCCGGAGTCGCCTCGTCTTCTTCTAAAGGAGGTTATAGGCTTGCGCCACTCTCCCGACCGTTGTCCCCTTCGCAAGCACATCCGAAGTCAGGCCCCTTTCCTCCGCCGGCGTTACCCGGCATCACAGGTACTACGAGCCTGTCCGCCACCCCATCCGGCCCGGCCTGTCCCTCACGGGCGTCCGGTTGGTGAACACACACCACCGGTGGGGCTTCCCGTGTTGCGATGGATCTCCTTTGTATACATGCCGTCGCCAATACCCCGGCGGGACCGTCGGATGCACGCGTTGCTGTCTTTTTCCAACGACGGCGGCCTTCCCCGGCTGACAATCGGGTCGGCTCCCGCATTAACGTTTTCGAGGCCTGCTCAGCGTTCACTGCGCGTTACGGCCTGCATACTCGCGGGGTCGCCTTGCGACCCTTTACACCGGAGGCTTCAGAGATTTCGTTACCTACGTCCCTGCTCCGGTTGCTACCGACTGTAGCAACACTTGTCGGGTTGGGACTCTCACCCACTGGAGATCCGCGCCTTCCCACGGCGCACTGTCAGCTTCCGTTTATTTTCATGAATTGCAAATAGTCGACATCCAGGCCCCACCAAGCAAGAGTGGGAGGATGTAAACAATACGGTGCTCCCCGTAATAAGTGCGAGACCACGTAATCAACCAATGACCATTGCGGAGTCTACATCGGGTACGAAGCTGACCTCGCTGCAGTAATTGGATCCCGTTGTACCGATATATTAATGAGACAATTCTCCTTTATAGAGAGAATAATGACGAGGTTGAAGGGGCGCCGACCGAGATACCGCCCGTTACCTATTACGCCAGATGGAGTGTATTATGGATATGATCAAGATTCTTGCTGGTGGTTTTGTAGGCGCGCTAATTTCCGCGTTTGTCACTTGGCTGATCGCAGCAAAACGTACCGTCATCGAGAACATCACTCACGAGCGAGCTAAATGGCGTGAAAAAGTTCGGGAGAGAGCGATGCTCGTTCACGATGCCATGATCAAGAGAAGTGAAGAAGATCTCGATCGGCATAGAAATGAGTTTCGTGCGCTACTCAATCCGTTCGACTGTGAAGACATGAGCATTATTCGGTGCATTGAACTTCCGAAAAATGGTGGTGAATTGGTGCACGCTGAGGAATTCGCCGAACGGATAGCGCGACTACTGAAGCACGACTGGGAACGAGCAAAACGTGAAGCCAAAACTTTCTCCTTCCTCCGACGCAAGCCGAAACTCAAACCCTACCGCGTGTGCTGTTGCCGTTCTACGCGGGGCAGGTGAAGTGCATCTATATCGATCCGCCGTACAACACGCGTTCGGCCTTTGAGCATTATGACGACAACCTCGAACACACGAAATGGTTGGCGATGATGTGGCCGCGCCTTGAACTCCTGCGCGACTTGCTGGCGGAGGACGGTTCGATTTGGGTGTCGATTGACGACAACGAGGCGCACTATCTCAAGATCATTATGGACGAAGTATTCGGAAGAAGGAATTTCGTGGCAAACGTGTTTTGGCAGAAGACCCACACACGAGAGAATCGAACGGATGTATCGGCTGTACATGACCATATAATACTTTTCGCACGCGACCGGGATGCTTGGAAGGAAGTTCGAAATGTCCTTCCTGCGTCAGAGAGTCAACTTGAAAGATTCACAAATCCAGATAATGACCCAAGAGGTTCTTGGTCTTCGCTTCCAGCCCATGCAAAGGCTGAGAAGGGCCGCAGAAAGGAACAGTTTTTCACAGTGACTACCCCAACAGGACGTACGGTTAATCCCCCTCCGGGCCGATGCTGGCTATATACGGAAGAGCGATTTGCAGAAATGGTTGCAGACAACCGTATATGGTTTGGAACTGAAGGCACTAACGTCCCCCGGGTAAAGAAATTCCTGTCGGAAGTTCAACAAGGACTCGTTCCATCTACACTCTGGCTTTACAGAGACGTCGGTACGACTGGAGAAGCAAAAAGTGAAACCACGGGCCTGTTTCCTGGAGAGATACCTTTTTCAACCCCGAAACCGGAACGTCTGCTTCAACGAATCCTTCATATCGCTACCAATCCAGGCGATCTCGTCCTCGATTCCTTCCTCGGCTCCGGCACGACCGCAGCGGTGGCGCACAAGATGGGTCGGCGGTACATTGGCATAGAAATGGGTCAACACGCGGTGACACATTGTGTTCCGCGTTTGAGGAAAGTGATCGACGGCGAACAGGGCGGCATCTCAAAGCTTGTAAATTGGCAGGGCGGTGGTGGATTTCGCTTCTATCGGCTCGGTCCGCCCGTCTTCGACGAGGACGGGCACATTCGATCGGATATCCGCTTTTCCGTGCTGGCCGCACATGTCTATTTCAGCGAGACCGGGCGTCCTTGGCGCGGCAACGACGATTCGCCACTCCTCGGTCTGCACGAGGGGCGCGCCTACGCGCTACTGTACAACGGCATCCTCGGCGACGGGCAACCGGGCCCCGGCAATGTCTTGACCCGAAGGACTCTGACGATGATTCGTCGAGAGATTGCGCGAAAGGATGCGGGTTTCGACGGTCCAGTGACCATCTACGGCGAACAGTCGCGCTTATCGCCTTCAACTCTCGATCGTGAGGGCATCGTTTACAAGCAGACACCTTATGACGTCAAAGTGAGTCGATGAACCTGCGGAATGCGTCAGCATGTGGGTGTAATCCTACGTCGTGCTGTCATTTACGGAGGAGCATTCACGAGGAGAATGGACGATCGATAGTGAAACATCGCGCATCCGCGACCCGGTCCATGGGCTAATTGTGTTCGGGGACCGAAATGACAAAGCCCGAAACGAGACGGATGACATCGCCTGGCGTCTGCTCAATACGCCCGAGTTTCAGCGATTGCGCCGAATCCGCCACTTGGGTTTCTCCGACCTGGTATATCCCGGCGCGACGCATAGCCGATTTGCACACGCGGTCGGCGTCTATCACACAGCACGTCTGCTCATTGAAGTGATCAGGCGCCGCCTGAAGAACCGTGAGTTTGACAAGGAACGAGCAACGGTTGCGCTGTTGGCAGCGCTTCTGCACGATATCGGGCATGGGCCTCTGAGTCACGTCTTCGAACAAGCGTCTCAGGCCACGGGCGGTACAAAACGCCATGAAGACTGGAGTGCGGAGATCCTCCAGGGAGATACGGAGGTCAACAGCATATTACAGGAGGTGGACAAGGGGTTACCGAGAGAAATTAGCGCGGTTATTAAGGAGGAAGAGCCGAAGGACATCTACGCCACTGTGGTTTCCAGTCAGTTCGACGCCGACCGACTCGACTACCTGCAGCGGGACCGCCTGATGACCGGTGTCGAGTTCGCGCATCTCGATCGTGACTGGCTGTTCGACTGCCTGGAGGTCGGCTCGGTCACAATAGATGAGGATGCGCCGGTAAGGGTACCCTGTCTATATCTCAATCTCAAGGGTCTGCAAGTGGCGGAGGAATATCTGGAGGCCCGTTTCCGCCTCTACAAGGCGGTCTATATGCACAAGACCACACGGGCCGCCGAGAAGATGCTTGGCTCTATGCTAAAAACCTTCACGCTGGATTATCGAGACAGCCAACTGGCACAGCAAGAGCCATTATTGCGGTATTTTGTGGACGAATCGCCGTCGTTGGGTTCGTATCTCGAACTCGACGATGCGTCGGTTTGGACCACCCTGGCGACTCTTGCTGCTTCATCCGACACTCACGTCGCTGAGTTAGCAAGCCGTCTGCGCGAACGCCGTCTATACAAGTGCCTGGACGTCGGAATGCAGGCGCAGGACGAAGCACAAGGCAATCTATTCCTCCGCTTCCGGCGAGAATTGAGGTATCGTTACCTGGGCTTCGACAGCCTTCTGTTCGACGACGCGCCGGTCACGCTATACGACTGGTACAGTTTCGAGGATTCCTCTGCACTCAATAAAATACTCGTCAAGACGCGCGCCGAAGATCACGAACCAAAGGACATCGCCAACGTGTCGAGCATTGTACCTGCGCTTCGAGACGCGGAGCGTATTCAGCGGGTTTACGCCCCGTGCCAACGCCAAATAGAAGAAATCACTCGCATTATGGAGGAGATCAATAAATGAACGCGAAAGACGTCGTAGTCGACATAGTTAAACTGAGCGGTCACGAATTGAACGGCCAGACCCGGCTGCAGAGGGAAGCCTACCTGCTGGATCGCTGCGGGGCGAAATTCGGGATCTCGTTCTTCTACTACCATCACGGTCCGTATTCCTTCGAGCTAGCGGATGGATGGGCCGACGCAAAAGCCGAAGATCGGATTGAAATCAAGCAAAAGCTCGGCCGGTACGATGTCTCATACTTGAGTTTCAAGAAGAAAGCGGCCGATGCCCATCCGGAAAACCTGGGCGAACTTTCAGCCGCCGATGCTCGGGAACGACTACAGAAAATGGCGCAGGTATCAGACGTCGTTTTGGAACTCGCCGCTACTATCGTATTTCTGAAGGAAAATGGTTATAGTGAGCGGCCAATTGAAGAGTTGAAAATGCGCAAGCCTATCAAAGCCGCGGGTGGTCGGACCGAGAAAGCCAGGGCTCTTCTCTGCGACCTCGGCCTCAAAAGTGAAGCGACGCTTTCAGAGTCGGCTGCGATTTAGATAGGATTTCAGGAACTGATCCATGCAACTCAAACAATTCCAGATAGATACTCTCTCAGTCCTGCGCCGGTTTTTTGAGGAGGCACGAATCGCCGGGCCGAAGAACGCCTATGAAGCGATAACGACGGAACCGGAGCAGGCCGCGCGGCTTGGCGGATATTGCGCAGAATATATACCCTTGATGGAATTGCCTGACGTTCCGTATATCTGCCTGCGCCTGCCCACGGGCGGTGGCAAGACCATCCTGGCTGCGCATTCCGTTTCCGTTGCCCAGGGCGCATGGATTGAGAAGGACTATCCGTTGGTTCTGTGGCTTGTGCCGACGAATACGATCCGTCGGCAGACGGTCGACGCGCTGAAGAACACGCGCCACGGTTATCGGCAGGTGCTGGACGAGGCATTTGAGGGGCGAGTGCGAATATTTGACATCTCAGATTTCACGTATATCCGCCCTCACGACCTGAGAGACCGGTGCTGCATTGTGGTGGGTACGATCCAGACGTTGAGGGTGAGAAGCACCGAGGGCCGCAAGGTCTACGCGCACAGCGAAGAAATGGAACCCCACTTCGCCAGGGCGCCGATGAAGGCGCCTGGTCTGGAGTTGCTGAATAACGGAACGGCCAAATACTCCTTTGCCAACCTGCTGCATCTGCATCGCCCGCTGATGGTGGTCGACGAGGCGCACAACGCCGTGACCGGGCTCACCAGGGAGATGCAGGCGCGAGTAAACCCATGCGGTATTATCGAGTTTACCGCTACGCCACGGACAAGATCAAACATTCTGCACAGCGTTTCCGCGCTCGAACTCAAGCGTGAGGAGATGATCAAGTTGCCGATCGCACTTTCCGAGTGCGACACGTGGCAGAGCGCCGTTAACGGCGCAGTGGCCGCCCGTGCCGCGTTGTCGGAAAAAGCCCGGGATGACTCCGCCTACGTCCGTCCAATCGTTCTCTTACAGGCGCAGGCGAGAAATCAGGACGTGCCGGTTCAGGCGTTGAAAGCGCATTTGATTGACGTCGAGCAGGTAACTGAAGAGAAGATCGCTGTGGCGACCGGCGATCAGCGGCAGCTCGACGGTATAGACCTATTCGACCGGGCTTGCCCTATCGAGTACGTCATTACGGTCGAGGCGCTCAAGGAAGGGTGGGACTGTTCGTTTGCGTACGTTTTCTGCTCTGTCTCGCGCATTCAGAGCGCGAAAGACGTGGAGCAGTTACTCGGTCGCGTGCTTCGAATGCCTTACGCGAAAAGGCGAGAGGTTGCAGATCTCAATAAGGCTTATGCCTTCCTTTCCGAACCGTCTTTTGGACAGGCTGCGCGTGGGCTTGCTGACAAGCTTGTGGCCATGGGCTTTGAGGAAGACGAGGCTTTGGAAAATATCGAGCATGTTCAGCGCACGTTCGACGATGAGGGTGACCTGTATCGCACACGGGACAAGCAGGATCCGATATTTGCCCACGAGGTCACAGCGACTACCGAGGTCTTGTATGCACTCAAGGAGGTCAACCACGAGAGATTGCTGGTGCGCGAAACGGCTGAGGGGAAGGTCGAAATCGCGATAGCGGGCTGGATCAACGAGAGCAGCGAGAAGGCCATTTGGGAGACGTTGCCTGCGCCGGAGAGAAAGCCTTTCGCCAATGCCGTTGCGAAATATCGCGTCAACGTCAAGGATCAAGTCGCACCCGCCGAACAGGGCCTGGAATTCCAGGTTCCGCGTTTAATGTCGGAAATTCAGGGGACGCATGAATTCGCCGATGCCGACGTGTTCATGGAATATAACGAATGGTCGTTGCTCAACCATTCTCCAAAGATTGATGAGCACGAGTTTTCGATCCATGAGACTGCCCGCAGCTTCGAGATCGACCTGGACGGTAAGCGCGTTACCTACCGTTTCGCCAGCACGGAGGAACAAATGACGCTGAACGTCGACGTGGAAGGTTGGACACCGGAAGCACTCGTCCTGTGGCTCGACCGAAAGGTGCGCCAGGTGGATATTCATCAGCGCGAACTATTAAGATGGCTGCGCGATTTGGTTGGCCATCTGCTTAACGTACGCGGCATGGGCATCTCTGCGCTGATGCGCTGCAAATTTCTGCTTGCCAGGAAGATTCAGGACAAGATCAACGGTATTCGCAAGATGGAACGGGACGCCGTATACCAGCGTTACCTATTCGCGCCCGGGTCTGGAGTATCGGTATCGTTCGATAACGCCTTTTCGTTCCAAGCCGGTATGTACCGGGATCAAAGAAATTATCGCGGGCGCTGGAAACCACGAAAGCACTACTTGGGTTCAGATAACGTTCCGGCCTTTGACGGCGCTGAAGACGGTGAGGAGGTTCAGTGCGCTCAGGTAATCGACAGCCTCCCGGAAGTCGCATACTGGATTCGCAACGTGGCGCGTCATCCGAGTTCGTTCTGGTTGCCGACTGCGACGGGTAAGTTCTATCCAGACTTCGTAGCGCAAATGTCGGATAGCCGCCTCTTTGTGGTCGAATACAAAGGCGCGCATATTGCTGATGGGCCGGATACCGCTGAAAAGCGCACGATTGGCGCCCTATGGGAGAAAGCGAGCGAGGGGAAGGGTCTTTTTATCGTCGCTGAGAAAACCGTCGACGGGAGCGACGTTCGAGAGCAACTGACGCAGAAAATCCGCAGTTTCAGATATTAGTGGAATTCTCGTGCGGGATCATTGACATGCGTCTACCTCGGCGCCAGATATCGATCTCCATTGAAGTGAATCATGTGATCCGGTATTTCGGATAACCAGACTTCCGTCTGCCAAGCGATTTCGGTGATGAAATCCTTGAAGATGTTGAAGTCCGGGAATGCACTCACGTAAACTCGGGTGGCAGGACAATCTCCAAACATCTCCTCGAGTTCGACGTGGCGTTTCGGAGAAACCGGACCGTGGGATGTGACGGCTTCGATCAAGTACAGTCGACTCTGATTTTCTCCATAAAGTACGATATCCGGCAATTTGTCGTGACTGGGAACAGGTAGACCAAGCCCGTCGAAACCTTTTTCATTGAGGATCAACGACTTATTTTCTGCATCGCCAAGATAGAGAAGCTGGGCGCCGGGGGCGAATCTTGGCCCGAATTCCTCAACAACGGCGGCCTGTAATTCGTTGTGTTGCCCGGGCGAGAGGTGAAATTCCTCGCCAGTTGGCAGTTGTAAAGGCACTCTGTGCTGATCTCGGCGTTTCTGATAGACTTCGAAGAGTGCGCCCTTTACCTCGTTGAAGGATGCGATTGCCTGTTGCCACATCTCGGTACCGTACGCGCTAATTGTCCGAATCGCGGATTCAGATAGTGTGTAATGGGTGCGCGGACTGTTTGTCGGGAGGGACACGTCATCAGGGTTTCGAATTACGAGACCTGCCTGCTCGAATTGATGAATGACCCGGCGACGAATGGTCTCTCGCGTATTCTCCGCGTATTCGCGATCGTATCTGTCCCTGATTTCTTCCAATACGTCGTGAATCCGCAAACTACGGGATCTCGCTTCAGCCCAGGGGGTATCTTCAGAAAGTTGCGCAAGGACAAGCAATGTCAGAGCCGACGTTTCGTTTTGTTGTGCGGGTGGCAGCCCTAAGGATTTCAATACCTCTTGAGCCTCCTGTATTCTTCCGATTGACATACGGGATTCCTTTATTGTAGGGAAATCTCTCGGAATACATCCGGTTTCTCTCAACGTGGTAAAAACCAGAGCGTCTGAATCCACTCCTTTTTTTGATTCTTCGACTGACCGATGCCGTTCTCCAATTCGCCTGATGACTTTTCGGGGCGGAAGCGGCAATGCGCGCAATTCCATTGCGTTTACCTGGGTGTTTCCACTTGAAATGCGGAAATACCGATCCAATAGCGCGCAATTTAACACGGCTGACAGTCCAAGCGTTTCTTCGACGTCGAGTTCGCCGTTCTTCCTGTATATGTAATTGAGATGATTCTCAAGCCCGATCCTCTTATGGCTAAATTGGTCTTTCAGTAACGGCGCTGAAATCAGACGACGTGGTTCTTCCTTTGCGCTAAACCGGCAAAGCAGGACGTAGTTCGAAACCGGGACGGACAGATCCTCAGCGGATTCACCGAGAGAAAGGCCCTGTGGTTTGGCGCCTTTTAACGCGGGCCATTCAACCTTTCGGCGTCGCACATTGTTCATCCACAGAAGCGGGACCGCGTGGTCGCGTTCAACTGCGACTTCATCTGTCAGAGACCCTCTGGCACGGAAGCCAACCACCGGACCCGTTGACACTTCCAAACCGTATTTCTGCAGGGTGCCCGGCCAGCGATCCACGATTTCGATAACCTGCTCGTCGAACTCGCTCGTGGGCAATCTGAAATTGAGCTTGTTCTTGTACTCCCGTATGAAATGCCTCCGGGTCACCATGCGGGCTATCGATTCGCCCAAATCCAGCGCGTTTTTCGATGATGAAATCTTGATAAATGAAGACTCGGGTGCTTTTTCGTCCGGTAATCTTCGGAACGCAACGATAACATTTTCCTGAAGGACGGAATCTTTACCAAATGTGTCGTGGCGCGATTCAAACAAGTGAACAGACACAGGGAGCGTTAGGTCGACAAACTCCCGCCTGAATGCGGAAAAGTAAGCGCCCGAACAGAAGCTTCGTGGGACGATAAAACACGCGCATCCCTGAGGCGCAAGCATTCTTGCGGAGAGCGCCATGAACAGTGTATAGATATTCGAATGTCCTTTTATCTGGCCTGCTACTGCTTTTACGCGAGGGTCGTTGCTATTCAGTTTGAAATACGGTGGATTCGCGATAATCTTGTCATACAGTAATGGCTTTCTCGGATTGACTGGATTGTCGACCTGGAAGAGCGAAGGCTGAGGCGATGGGATGCAATCAACGACAAAATCGCGATTATATACATGTGCGTGAACGGTAATGCCTCTTTCTTGAGCGCGTCTTGCTGCCCGTTCAAGTGCCGTGCGGGCAACTTCAGACAAGCCCTCGTCGATTTCATATCCGTCGATCCATAATTCCATCGGGCGGCCTGCGATTATCGTGCGTTCAATGAGCGCACATGCCAAAACGCCGGAACCAATGGATGGATCGAGCAACCTTTCACCGTCTCGCACCGGCCCGAGTTGCCCGGCCATAAAGCGGCCAACCAGCTCGGGCGTGAGGAATTGGCCGTTTTGCTTGCGGTGAGCAATAGGCCGTTCTGATAGAGCGTCTTCACCCAACTTAAGACTGAAATCCACTAAGTCCGGTACTCGATATGCAGGGACGCTTTCTGCGACGGACATCGTCGACACACGGCGCAGGACGGATGTGGCAAATTCAGGATCTTTTTTTATAAACTCCCTCATCGAGGTTGTTTGTCTTCCGGACAGAAGCTGCAGTTCCTCCGGATCGCATTTCAGAATCTGGGTCAGCCGTAAGATTAACGACTCAGATGGCCGGACTTTTCCAGCTTCGATTCGTGACAGGTGAGCCGGGTCGACTCCAATCGCAAACGAGAGTGACCGTAAGCTGATATTTTCCCTTTCTCTCAGCGAACGCATGTACTGGCCGAATTCCATTCGCATCCTTCGCCTGTAAACCATGCTCCCAAATACATTCTCACGGCGCCACCATTGCTAATGTATTCGCTGTTGATCGATTTGTCAACGGCATATATTCGGTTCGATCGGGTATGAGACTGTCTTGATACTTCGGCTTGAAAGACCGACACCATTTGGTTCTTGTGTGTTTGGCACGCGGACCCACGCTTCACGTCGCGTGAGGATGCTTCCGCTGACTGACTCACGCCAGTACCAAAAAAGATCCTGAATTTGTGCCAGCTTCCAACCCGGGAGTCTACGATGGGTATCTTGCGAGGCCACATTATCGACGGCGCGACGGGAGAGCCAATCGACGCCAAGGTCCACGTGCTGACGTCCGACGGCCGTTTTACGCAACCACGCGACGCCGTGTTGAAGCGTGGCCCGGGCACGCCGTTCTTCTTTTGCGACGGTTCCTTCGAGGTTCGGACGGGTCGTGGACGCACCGACGTTCGGGTCGAACGCGGCACGGAGTACGAGCCCCTGCGCACGGTTATCGATATGCCGGAACACGGCGCCAGGGACGTCCAGATCGTCCTGAACCGATGGTATTTCCCGCAGGAGAACAACTGGTATCCCGGCAACACCCACATCCACTACGATGAAAGGGAAACGCGGCCTGACGACAGGCTGGCGATCGACTGCAGCGTCGAAGGCTATAACGTGACCGTCGTCAGCGTTCTGGACAGAAGGCAACTTCCGTACGCCAGCAACAAATATCCCATTGGCGTGATGAACGATTTCACCACCGCCCATCACGTGCTGGACATTGGTGAAGAGAACCGCCACTACGGTGAAAGCTCGCCATGGGGTTTCGGATACGGACACGTGATGTTTCTCAACATCCGGAACCTCGTCCAGCCCGTCAGCCGCGGTGCTGGGGAAACTGGACGCCTTCAATCTGTTCGATCCATTCTGGATGGACCCCGAATACGATCTCTGGTACAAGCTGCTCAATTGCGGCATCGCTCTGCCCGCTTCCACCGGCACGGACTGGTTCGTCTGCTCCAACAACCGCGTGTACGTCAACACCAGCGATACGTTCTCCTACGAGAACTGGATCGCCGGCATGAAGGCGGGCAATACGTTCATCACCAACGGTCCCGCCGTCGATCTGCGCGTCAACGACCACCCGATGGGATCTACGGTTCAGTTGCCCACCGGCGGCGCCCTCGACGTCGAGGCAAATTATACGTCATTCTACCCCGTTCATCGCGCGGAGATCGTGATGAACGGCCGCGTGATTCACTCCGAGTACGAGCCAGAAGGCAAACGCGATGGCTCGCTCCGCCACCGCGCGGAGGTCGATCGCGACGGCTGGATCGCAGCGCGGCTCTGGGGCGACGGGCGCGACAGTTTCGACCAGTCCATCTACGCCCACAGCAGCCCGGTCTATTTTTCGTGTGGCCGTCCGCCCGCCGAACGGGAGGACTCCGCCCGGCATTTCATAAACGGGATCGACGACTCGCTCAAATGGATCGACACCTGGGGACGTTTCAACACCGACCGGCAACGCGAAGACGTGCGGGAACTCTTCCGCCGCGGGCGGGAAGGTTTCCTGGGGCTGGCAAAGGGTTAACAGTCCGTTGAAAAAGTCGCTCTGCAGGCGAGGCCGAGCCATTGTGGCCGAAGACAAGGCGCGCGACCGACGCGAATCCCTGGATTCGGGGAGGGAGCGCCTGCCTGCCGCGCTTCGCTTGGCGCAGGCAGGCAACGCCGTACTTCGGTCACAAGGGCCGGACACAGCCCGGATGGACTTTTTCAACGGGCTGTTAAGCTTAGTGAAAAGAAAAATGAAGCGCGCCCCCGCGTGGGTTAACAGAATGAGGGTCGCGCTCGCTCTTTGCCTGCTCGGCGCCGCGCCTTCGGTCCACGCCGAGGACTGGAATGCGGCGCGCCCCGATTACGCGTGGTCCTTTCCGCGCGATCACTGGGCCCGGGCTGGATACAAGACCGAGTGGTGGTACTTCACGGGGCATCTGGCGTCCGCGGACGGCCGGCGTTTCGGGTACCAGTTCACCTTCTTCAGGGTCGGGATGTTGCCCCAAACGCCTTCGCTGGCGTCGGAATGGGCGACCGCCGATCTGATCATGGGCCACGCGGCCATCGGCGATCCGGCTACGGGACGGCATTTGTTCAGCGAGATCATCTACCGGGTCACGCCGCTGCTGGGCGGGTTCGGCGCGTATCCCGACGCGCTTATCGCCTGGAGCCGGGCGCCCGCGGGTACGGACGGGACGTGGACCCTGCGCTGGAACGGGTCCGGCTTCGATTTTTCGATGACCGACGTCCGGCAGGGTATCGCGTTTTCGCTGTCGACCACGCCGGCGAAGCCGCTGGTATTTCAGGGGCCGGACGGATACAGCCGAAAAGGAAAGGGACCGGCGTCCGCCAGCCAGTATTACAGCTTTACGCGCCTTGCGACGACCGGCGAGATCAGGCTGGCCGATGAGCGATTGGCGGTAACCGGCCAGAGCTGGATGGACAAGGAATTCGGGTCGCAACAACTCGAACCCCATCAGGCGGGGTGGGACTGGTTCAGCCTGCAGCTTGACGACGGGCGGGAGGCGATGCTGTACGTGCTTCGCGATACGACTGGCGCCGTGGATTTTTCGGGAGCGACCATCGTCTCGGCGGCTGGCGACGCCCGTTATCTGGCGCCGGAAGCGTTTTCCATTCGCGCGACGGAGACGTGGGAGAGCCCGGAGACCGACGCGGTCTATCCCGCGCGATGGGAGATCGCGCTGCCGGGCGAGGGCCTTCGGATGCTGATCCGGCCGGTCATGGCCGACCAGGAGAACCGCAGCCGGCTGATGAAATCGATGTTCTACTGGGAAGGCGCGGTGGAAATCACCGGCCCCGACGGCAAATCTATGGGGCGGGGTTACGTGGAACTCGTGGGGTACGGGACGGGCAGCCGCCCGCGGCTATAGCAAAGAGCCGATTGAAGACGCGGATGGCGTGGGGATTCCTTCCAATGGATCGGGAACGGGATCCCCATTTTTCATGCCCTATCTGATTGACGTCGTTTCCTCCGGGAGTTCGCCCACGTACCGCGCGCGCGGGCGGATGATCCGTCCGATGCCGTACTGTTCGATCGCGTGGCCGATCCAGCCGACGGTTCTGCCCATCGCGAACAGCGTCATCGCGCCCCCTGGCGGCAGGTTGAGAACGCGGGCGAGCGTTGCCAGCGCAAGGTCGACGTTATACGAAAGGCTGGTGACCTCGGACGCCGCCGCAATGATCTCGAACGCGAGACCCACGGCCGGATGCTCCGAATGGGTTTCCCGGAGCATCCGGAGCAGAAGTCTCGCCCGGGGGTCATGGTCCCGGTAGATGACGTGACCGAAGCCCGGAAGGGCTTCGCCCCGCTTGAGGCGGTCGCGCATGGCCTGCTTTACGTCGGGACGGCTCTCCAACTCTTTGAAGAGGGCCTCGACCTGTTCGCTGGCGCCGCCGTGTTTATGGCCCTGAAAGGCGCTGAGTGCTGCCGTCACGACGGCATAGAGCGTCGCCCCTGTCGAGGCCACGCAACGCGCCGTGAAGGCCGAAGCATTGAGTTCGTGGTCGGCGCAGAGGATGAGCGCGGCATTGATGAGAAACTCGGCGTGGTCGTCGCAGGGAGCCCAGGCCTGCTGGAGCGTACTCGCGATGCCCCCGCCATGGGTCCCGCCGCAGGCGACGGTTGCAAACCGGCGAAGGATTCGGCTGCCCGTCCGGACGGCCGATTCCGTTCGCAGGTCGTAGGACGCGTAGTCTTCACGCGCGGCCAGCGGCAGAAGGGTCTGGAGCGCCTCGACGGGCCGCATGTCCGGAAAGGCAGGCAGACCCATCTCGAGGGTCGGAGAGACAAGGCTGCCGCCGGAAGAGACCAATTCGGGAATTTCCGCTTCAGGGTTGCCCGTCCAGATGAGCGCCGCGACCTGTTCGATACTGCGCTGCCGGGCGAGAACCATCGCGCTGCGGCCCCGGTAGTAGACGCAATCGTCGGTGATGAGGGTAATGGCCGATTCGAGGACCGGCGCGCCCGCGTGCAAGGCGTCTTCCGCGACGGTCTCCGGATTCCTGCGGCCCTTTTTCCTCGCCTTGTGCGTCCGCACGTCGTCTGCGTGGTACCTGCGGGTCCGACGGTTGTGTCCCGACGCCTCGGAGCGGATCAATCCGCGGCTCACGTAGGCGTAGAGGCTGTCCACGGAGACGTTCAACTCGCCGGCCGCCTCCCGGGCGGTGAGGTATCGGGCGTTTTTCATGGCCAAGCCCTTTCTGAGAATACGATTAAATATACGATATATTGATTTTACAATCAAGGTTGACAATATATATCAATTGTTTAGAATTCATACAGAAACGGCGAATGCAAGCGGCAATTCGGTGTGTGCAAAACGCCCGCGAACGCGGGCAAGATTACAGGAGGACGATATGCCGGAACTGGAATTCGTTCCCGGCCTCAAGGGCGTGGTCGCGGCGCGGACGCGGCTGAGCAGGATCGACGGCGATGCGGGCGAGTTGATCCTTGGCGGGTTTCCGCTGGAATCGGTGGCGCGCAACGCGTCGTTTGAAGAGATGCTCTCCCTGTTGTGGCACGATCGGCTTCCGGATGCCGGTAAGTTGAACGAAGTCACGGAGGCGCTGGCAATACGGCGCGGGCTTCCTGAGGCGACCCACGCGGTACTCCGGGCAGCGGCAGCGAAGCGCGCGCCGGTGATCGATGCGCTCAGAATGGGCACGGCCGCGTTGAGCCTCGGGGTCGATGAAGACTCGGACGCATGGATGGACGCGTTGACTGTCGTCGCCCGGTTCCCCACGCTGGTCGCGGCATATTGGAGGTTGCTGAACGACGAGGAACCGGTTGGGCCGCGTCACGATTTGGGTCATGCGGCGAACTATCTATACATGTTGAATGGCGAGGAGGCGAGCGCCGCCCGGGTCCGCGCGATCGAAACCTACCTGAATACCGTGATGGACCACGGGATGAATGCATCCACCTTTACGGCGCGGGTAATTATCTCCACGCGATCCGATATGGTCTCCGCGGTAACGGGCGCCATTGGCGCTTTGAAGGGACCGCTGCACGGCGGCGCGCCGGGACCGGCGCTGGATATGGTGTTCGAGATCGGGAGCGTGGAAAACGTGGAGCCGTATCTGCGTGCGAAACTGGATCGCGGGGAGCGGCTGATGGGGTTCGGCCACGCGGTCTACCGGGTGCGGGATCCGCGCGCGTCGGTGCTGGCGGCGGAGGCGGCGCGGTTCTTCAGCGAAGAAGGCGACCGGAAGGTGTACGATCTCGCCCTCGAGGTGGAACGTACCGCCGTGCGCCTGCTGGCCGAATTCAAACCGGGCCGGAATCTGGAGACGAACGTGGAGTTTTACACGGCGTTGCTGCTGCACGGTCTGGGCCTGCCGTCCGCGTTGTTCACGCCCACGTTTGCGGTGGGCCGCGTGGTTGGGTGGACGGCGCACGCACTCGAGCAGCGGGCGCAGGACCGGATCATCCGGCCGCGGGCGGAATACGTCGGCGCGACGGACCGGCGCTGGAAGCCTCTCGGCGAGAGATGACGTTGACGCAGGGCGGTTGAACTGCCTTGTGCAGTGAAACCGTCGCGCGGTTACCTGTTCGGACGTACGGGCGACCCTTGTGGTCGCCCGTTGTCATAATGGTTTGCTGTCAGAAAGGAATTGATCGGCTGGATTGCCAAAGGTATCTTGTCGGCGGTGTCAGAAGCGAATGGCGCCGCCGATTTTCAGTCTTTGCGTAGAGTACTTCCCGTACAAGAGGTGGGTATGGACAGCGAAAGAGGGCGTCGGATATACGAAGATTTGGGCGTGAACCCCGTGATCAATGCGATGGGCAGCCAGACCGTTCTGGGCGGTTCACGGCTGTCTCCCGGGGTGCTGCGGGCCATGCAGGACGCGAACCGGTATTTTGTGGATATGAAGGAACTGCTGAAGCGCTCGGGGGAAGTGATCGCCGGGATGCTCGGGGCGGAGGCGGCGCTGGTGACGCCCGGGTGCGCCTCGGTGCTGTCGCTGGGGTCGGCCGCGTGCATGACGGGAAACGACCCTGGAAGGATGGAACGGCTGCCGGACACCGCGGGGATGCGCGACGAGTTTCTGATTCAGTCCCGGCAGCGTTACAAGTACGAACGCTGTGTGACGGTGTACGGCGGAAAACTGGTGGAGGTGGGCGCCGAGAGCGGCACGACCGCGAGCCAGTTGCGGGAGGCGATGACCGGTCGAACGGCCGGCCTGCTCTACGTTGCGCCCGGGGGCGGGGATGGCGTCGTTCCGCTGGAAGACGCCCTGGGCGTCGCGAAGGAGTGCGGTGTACCGGTGATCGTAGACGCGGCCTCCCAGATATTCCCGCTGGACGACATGTGCCGGTATCCGAGGATGGGCGCGGACGTGGTGGGGTACGGCGCCAAATATTTCGGGTCGTGCAACTCCACGGGGATCATGTGCGGGCGGAAAGACCTGGTGGACGCGGCTTTCACGCAGGGCTTTATCGGATTCGAGACCGAGGAACGGCGCACGGTGGGACGCCCCATGAAGGTGGACCGCCAGGAGGTGATTGCCGTCACGGCCGCGCTGAAGGAGTGGTTCGAGATGGACCACGACGCGCGCTTTGCCGATCACCGGCGCAAGGCCGATGAACTTTCTCACGCCCTGGATGGCGTCGTTCACGTCGAAGTCAATCACGTCGACGAAAAGCGCGGGCTCGGAAGCGGGCTGCTGATCCGGTTCGACGAGAACGCCGTGGGCAAGACCCGGTCGCAGGTCCTGGCCGAACTGAAGGAGGGCCGCCCGAGTATCGTGCTGGGGGATTCCGCAAATGCGCTCCACGTGTCGGTGCCCACGTTGACGGACGAAGACCTGGGCGTCGTCGCCACGCGCCTGCGGGAGGTTCTGGGCGCGGCGTAAGCGGCATGGGGGTGGCAACCGCGCCGGATGATCGGCGCCTGACTGTACGGCGACGTTACCACTTGGGGAATGAGATTGAATTCAGCCGGGAAACAGTTCCATCGCCAGGCGGCGAAATACGCGGTGAGCGAAGCACATTCCTCCGGAGAAAGCCTGCGCATCCTCACGGAGTGGGCAGCCCTCGAACGCTACCCGCTGGGTCTGGATATCGCCACCGGTCCCGGGTTTACGGCGTTTGCGGTTGCAGCGTTCTGCGATACGGTCGTCGCCTCGGACGTCGCCCCGGGGATGCTGGATCAGGCCCGAAGAATCGCGGCCGAACGCGGCATTGCAAACGTCCGGTTCGAGATCATCGACGCGGGAGATATTCCGTATCCGGACGCATCCATCGATCTGGTCACCTGCCGGACCGCGCCCCACCATTTTCAGGACGTTCGGAAATTCCTCTCAGAAGTCCACCGGGTGTTGAGACCAGACAGCGTCTTTCTCCTGTGCGACACCACGACGTCGGACGACCCGGACGTCGCGGCGTGGCACCATCGCGTGGAGGTGGCTCGGGACCCCACGCATGCAACCGCGGCAACACCGTCCGAGTGGCGCCGATACGTGACGGAGACGGGTTTCGACGTCACGCATGACGCGGCCACACGGGTGGACATGACGCTTCGGGAGTGGATAGACAGGTCAGGGACGCCAGCAGCGGCCCGTGAGAGATTGCATCGGGAGTTCGCCGCCGCGCCGGAGAACGTCAAGAGCGAGTTTGGGATTTGCCGTTCGGGCGACGACGACTTCGCGTTTTACTGGCCGGTTTTCTGTTGTCGGGCGGTGAAGATCTGAACGGAGAGTCGGAAATCTCTGAAACCGCCCTATATCGATTTGCATCAACCATCGAAACCGGGAGATCGAAACCATGCCGTCGACAACCGTTCCGACATGCAAGCTGATTCGCTCGCAGAAACGCTACACCGGCAAGCAGGACTTTACGTATCTCGAGGGTGTCATGGCCGAGAACACCGGCTCGCGTGCCTTATGCATGCACCTGCTGTCGATTCCGCCCGGCGAACGCGCCCGGGCCCACCTGCATGAAGACCACGAGACCGCGGTCTACGTCATCAGCGGCAGGTCCGGACTGTGGTACGGCGACAAACTCGAGGAGCACATGTGGGTCGACAGCGGCGATTTCGTCTACATCCCGCCAGGCATCCCCCACCTTCCATATAATCCGAGCGAGACCGAAACCTGCACCGCCGTGATCGCCCGCACCGACCCCAACGAACAGGAAAGCGTCCGGCTGCTGCCGGAGCTGGACGACATTCACGGCTGAGGTGGCTTGCACCGTCGACGGAGACGCCAGGTGTGCCGACGAGGCTGCGAAGGATATCGAATTACGACAATACACTTCGAATATACCCTAAGCCGTCGACGAATTTTGTCAGCAGTCGGCAATCGCGTTGAGTCAGTTCGGTTTCAATGTCCGGATTGGCGAAATCTCTGGAGTTTGTGGTTATGAAACAGCGTGACTCGGGAGAACTCCTGTTCAGATGATCGACAACCGAAGCGTAAACGATCGAGTCTTGCGGAGAAAGGGTAAGCGTCCTTTGGAAATTTATCGCCGCTCTGATAATATTCAATCCAGTCGGTATTACTTCAACGGTCCCCAGGATTTCTTCCAGGGTTTCATCCAACCGGCGCTTCTCCTCCTCACCACTTCGGATCAACACGCCGGTGAGTTCGTCGAAATGTTTGGATGCATCCTCATAAGGACTTGAACGAGAAAGTTCCCGAATGGCTGTTGTAAGATCTTCGTGAATCCCGACTCTTCGCTTCGAGCGGCGAACCCACGTTTCGTAAGGTTCACCGATACTGAATGCGGGTAACACCATACGAATCTCCCCCGATTCCGATAGACGCAAAAGTGCCGAGCAATGCTCATGCTCGGCTTGAAGAAATGCCAGTTCAAGTACGAAATTCGACTCCAGGTATACAATCATGTCGTAGCTTCGAGTTCAAGGGAACCGTTTGTAACTGCTCTATATAATCCCGAGTCAAATATCCATTTGAGATTACCGTCAATCGAGTCAGGTCTCAGGTCCGCATGAAGTATATCTTCCAGCCACGACACCGTAAGCATTTCCAGCCCATATCGACTTAGTTCGATAAGGGATTGGTTGTATTTGAGATATGGTGCGAGTATGTCGCCAGCCTCGATCTTATAGTCAGGTTTTGCCAGACGATCTGCTGTAGAAGACTCCGTCCAAAGGTATAGAAAGTCGGGGAGTACTAGCAGAAAGAAGGGCGCAGGAGGCAGAAACGAATGGGCCAGCAAGTTGCGACGCATCAGGGTGACCCACTCGGCAGATGCACCGGGTACGTTCTTAATTTCCAGGACGAGTTGGAGTGTTCCATCGGCGCCGGACACCGCTATGTCGACGTTTCTCACTGTACGGACCTCCACGACGCGACTGGCTTCTAACGCGCGGAAAACTCACCCCGGGATTTGTGGAATAGACAGGCGGCTGTGATCCTGGTCGTGCCTTGATAATACCCATGCTGTTCTGTCGTGTCAAGCGATTGCTGGAAGAAAAATCCTCTAAATTGCGTTCGTCCATCGCTGGTTCTTCAGCAGCCTTCCCTTCTGGTAGTACAGCTCCGCCAGGGGCATTTCCTTTAGTGCTTCGTGCCCGAGCGCTTCCGCCCTGGTCAACCACTTCGAAACCTTCCCTCAGTTCGATTTGTTATCGATTGATGCGCCGGCGGCTTTTGTCGCCGGTGTTTTTTTTGCGGGAAGCAGAGGTTGCGGCAGGCTGAAGACCGTGCAAAGTGCAACATCGTTTCAGACGTGTGATGACGATTGGAACGGATCATTCAACGTTCCGCAGCGGGACGGCCGCCTGGCGAAGGGTTGAAGATAAACTCGCATTTGCGGGCCAGCCAGTTACGCCGAGGGCATTGCGAATGGCACGAGGATTGCGAGTCAACTGCATCGACGGCGTCACGAACGGCAGATGTTGCGTGACAGGGCAATTCCGTTGATTCGCAGCCGAAGCGGACCCCGCGGCAGGTACGCCGCGGTCGTCAGACGCCATTCGAAACGCTTCGGACATCCTGGCATTTCAGCGACGCGCAGCCGGCGCACTGATCTGCGACGTTGAAGATTGTTCCGGCATCGCTGAGATGTGAACGAAAGGAGGTGAGGGACATGAACAGAAGCATTGCATCGAGCCCTGCGGCGTCTCACGAAGTTCCGACCCGTCTGCCGGTTCAGACGGAAGACCTGACCGCCGGGCAAACCGCGCGGGTCTCGGGAGGAAGAATACGCTGGTGGAACATATTCGGAGAACTATTCGGCGCCGATCCGCCGGAGACGGGTGATTCCGGTTCGGTACTGTAGTGGTGAAGGAACTCGTGAATCAGGTCTGACTGAGAGGCATCGCAGAGACAATTCAGAAAGGAGTTGACGAAGTGACTGATCGAATCCGACCGCAGCCGGCACATGCCTTCTTGGCCTGTGGCCAACTTCCAGGGCGGGAAACCAACCTTGCACCGCCTGAGATGAGGAATGCATCTGGTGGAATTGGTATGCCACCCATTTTACCAGTAGCGATTGCCAGACTTATCGCCGAGGCAGTCGTAGATTATTTCGACGACTGAAATTGAGTGCGGGGCCTGTCAGGCGGAAAGTAATCCATCCTGCCGATATCGACTACTGATGTAGCGGGCTTCTCAGAAGACTCCGTGAAGCCAGCACGGAATCGTCCGCAATTCAACCCAACGGAGAATTGCCCAGGTTGCATTCAGAGTCGGTAGCCGGATCCTGCCGGGCCTTGCTGAAGCGATCGAGAAAGGCCGTGATAAAGTGACGGTCCATGTTACATTGGGGTCCAGTGGATTTTCGAAAGGCGGACGCCGATCTACCGCCAGGGCTATCGAATGAGCACTGAATTTGAAGTCCCACCCAAGAATGCAGCTCGATTCTCGAACCCAATGACCGTCCGGAAAAGACACCGTATCCGTAACCCGAGATTCAGGCCATTTGGCTGCAAGACCGCAAATCCGATTAACTCTTCAGGAGGACATCATGACACATGCATTGGCTTATCCGGCGGTGACCGATGCTGGTCACAAGCTTGTAGCCTGCAACACACTGCAGCGACGGGAAGAATTGCTTGATAATGGACAGATGGGAGAAACTCAGGGTGGTGGTATCTTTATACCATTCCTCATCGTGGCCGCCAAAGCTGCAGCACCCTACGTAGCGACTGGTGTGACTGCTATCGTTGTTGGAGTGACAGTCGCTGAGTTAACGTCCAAAGACGACAACAAGTGCTGTAGCTGCAGCTGCAAAAAATGAGAAGTAAGCACCAGTAGTTCTGAACATGGGATAGGGGCAACTCGCGAAACCTGCTCCTATCCCGAAAAAGTTCGGTTGATTCAACAGTGGAGGTCCAGAATGAAGTACTCGGTACTCGGTGGGAGATGGAGACGTTTTTTTCTCACGGCTTTGTTATATGCGTTCTTTTCCGTTGCGCCGGCGATGCTTATTCTCAGATTCGTCTTTAATCTGGACAATTCAGTGCTGTTAGCAATTCTCGTTGGTCAAGCATTTACGTTATTAATCCTCCAAAAGACATTCTCCGAGTACGCTGGTAGAATATTGACCTCCGTCTGCAAACTCTATTCACCGAATTTCGGCCAAAAAGAAACCGGTGAAGATCAAAAGGTCATGGAAGTGATCTACGACAAGGAAGATATCTACAATTTGTCCTTCTTGATGCTCTGGTTTTTGGGGATGACGATTTTCGTGTTGGGCGCCTTTCTTCCTTGGGAAATCGAGTTTCGATTTCCCGTCGACGATCTGTTGATTCTGTTGGGAAGTACTGTTGTTTTGTTCGTTATTCACGAAGCACTTCACGGTCTTGCAGCAATAACGTGGGGAAAGTTCCCGATTAAATCGCTGCACTTCGGATTCAACATGCGCTTGATCGTGTTTTACTGTCACGCGGACAGGCCCATGACGGTGAGCGCTTACCGGATGTTCGCGATCTTGCCGATGATCGTGACCACTCCGGTCGCTGGTCTGATAATATGGTGGGACCCGGCGATCTGGTCGCTATTATTCTTCAGCGTCGTATTCTGCGGATGTGCTGGAGATGTGCTCGTCGTTTTCGGAATTCGTGGAGTAGAGAATGACAAATGGATTCAGGATCATCCGTCGGAAGTCGGATTCTACGTGTTGTCATCCAGAGAGACGCCGATAATACGCGATGATGAACCCTACGAACCAATGCGGAACGACCCGCATTCTTCATCCCCAACTTCTAAACTTCTACGCATTCTGCGTTGAAGTCAAACTGTAAGGCTAAGGTATTCAGGTGGCGTACCCAAACCTGAAGCAGGCGATTTGGTTGCTTGCCTTATTTTTTATTTTTCAAGGGGTTTTAGCAGTGCCTGTAGGTATCGTCGACAGTTGCCTACTTGAAAACGAACTCCTGTGGGGAATTCTGTCGTTCGTGAGTCTCCTGGTCATTTTGGGTTACGTGACCAGCCGCACCGATCTGGACTGGAAATACCTGCGGCAGCTATTCAGCACAGGTTTCGATTGGCGGGTCTGGGCCTGCGTTGTAATTACGATCGTTGGCGTGCTTATATTTGACGTTGTTCTGATTGATGCATTGACTCGAATCGTTCCTTTGCCGGAGTGGCTGCACGATACCTTTTCTCCGGAGATCGGACGCGAAACACCCATATGGTCAATCTTCGTCACCTCGGTCGTTATTGGGCCGTTTGTGGAAGAGTTGCTTGTCAGGGGTATTATCCTGAGCGGCCTGCTGGCACACTACACAAGGGCCTCTGCAATAGTGTGGTCGGCAGTTTTATTTGGTGTTTATCATATCCACCCCTGGCAAGTTGTGCTGTCCTTTTTTACCGGCCTGGTCTGGGCATGGTGGGTGGTCCGGACCGGGTCCTTGCTTCCCGCGTTATTCGGGCACGCACTGATCAACTTCGTCGCGGCCACGACTGGGCATCTCCTTAACTCATCGCACCCGGTTTCAGAAGACCTCGATAATGCGTCATTTCTTCCGTGGTGGTTAGGTGTAGCCGGGCTGGCGCTCGCTACGCTTGGACTGTGGTGGTTTTCCCGGGTTGCAGTACCCGTTCAACACGATTCCGGGGGTGAGACGCTGCATGAAGACGTCGGTACGGATGCAGGATAGCGACTGATGGGCCATGTCCGGCACTGAACGTAGCGGCGTCGATTGCGGGTCCATTGCTACGGCTGAAAACGGTGGATCACGAGCGCCTACATACTATATATAGTAAATACAGAATCGGAAAACAACGTGCGGTAGCCCGTCGGACATTGGTTAAGATCCAGACAATCGAATAAACCTCCAGTATGCGTAAGAGTACAATGGACGTTCTCGAGTTCTTTTCACAATCGTCGATTCGGTCGGAAACCGCTCGATTTCCCTTCGGGTCGGTCGTCTTCGATCAAGGGGAGCCCGGCGAAGCGTTCTACGTCGTCCAATCCGGCCGGTTGCGAGTGATCAGGCGTAATGCGGACGGCGATTCCGAAACGATCGGTTTCCTGTATCCCGGCGACCACTTCGGTGAGGGAGCGCTGCTGACCGGTCGCGGGCGCCGGGCATCGGTGCGCGCGGTGGAGGATTCAGATGTATTGCGGGTGTCCCGGGACGATTTCGCCAGGTTATTGAGAAAAGAACCCGAACTGAAAGCACATCTCCACGATCATGTGGCGAATATCGCGCACAGGAATTTCACCCGATATCTGAAGGGGTCCGTTTCCGGCGACGGGACGCGGAGACTGCTCCGTCGTTTGAAGCGGGAGGAGATTGCGAGGGGAGCGACGGTTGCCGGTCCCGGTCACTCGCGAGGGCGGTTCTGCGTGGTGGGAAGCGGCGAGTTGGTGATGACGTCCGGGGATGGCGGCGACCATCGTCTGGGCGCGGGTCATTTCTACGAGGAAACCGATCACTCCGACGGAGAGACCCCGGTTGTCCGCAGTTCCCGGGACAGTGTTCTGTTCTACCTGGACGAGAGCGACTTTCGGGTACTTGGCGAAGCGGCCGCCGAGTTGGGGTCGGCGACCGCCCTGGTGCGCCAATTGCGCGCAGCAGAGAATTCGAACGTGTCACCGTCTCTCGGGACCCGTCCTTCCGAGGCGCGCGCCCTGGTCGAAGCCCGATCGCCAGATGGGAAAGACGTCACCGACGCGAATGGACCGGCAACCGGAATCGGGAGCGGCGAATCGGAACAGGGCAGAAACCGCGCGCCGTCGTCGTTCCGTTTTCCATTCCTGAAACAGCACGATCAGTCGGATTGCGGCGCGGCATGTCTGGGGATGATCTGCAAGTATTACAAGATGCCGATCGGGCTGAACCGGCTGCGCGATATGTGCAACGTTTCACGCGACGGCACGTCGATGGCGGCGCTGGCCGAGGCGGCGGAGACGCTCGGGTTCGTCACGCGGGGCGTGCGCACGGGTTATGAAGCGCTGATGCGGACCGGGCTTCCGGCGATTCTGCACTGGAAAGGCAACCATTTTGTGGTGTTGTATGAAATATTCAAAAAGAAGGTGAGAATCGCCGACCCCGGCCTGGGTATCCGCACGCTCTCCCGTGAGGAGTTTGAGAAGAGTTGGACCAATATGGCCCTCTTGCTGGAATACACGGATCAGGTGTCCGAGAATGAACCCTCCAGGTCTTCCTTCAAACGGTTCTTCCCCTTGATCAAACCCTATACGCCCATCCTGATCGAGGTGTTGCTGGCGTCCCTCGTGCTCAGCCTGTTCGGGCTGGCTTCACCGGTATTCACGCAGACAATCGTGGACCAGGTGCTTGTGCATCATGACAGGGATCTGTTGAACCTGATGCTGGCGGGAATGGTCGTTGTGGCGCTGTTCCAGATGGGCACGTCGACGTTACGGGCTTATCTGATCGGTTATATCAGCGCGCGTCTCAGCCTGACCATGCTGTCCAGGTTCTACCGGCACCTGCTGGGTCTTTCCATGCGGTTCTTCGCGCTCAGGCGCACCGGCGATCTGACCACGCGGTTCAAGGAGAATGCCACAATCCAGCGCCTGTTTACGGATACAACCGTGTCCGCGATACTGGACTTCATCATGTTATTCGTCTACCTCGGGCTGATGTTCTATTACAACTGGGAGTTGACGCTCGTGATGTTGATTTTCGCGCCGCTATCCGTGGGTCTCACGCTGATCTATACGCCGATATTGAAGTCCTTCAGCCAGCGCGCCTTTCTTGCCCGCGCGGAACAATCGTCCGTGCTGATCGATTCATTGCACGGCGTCGACGTGGTGAAGGCCGAGGCCGTCGAACGCGTCACCCGCTGGCAATGGGAAGGGAAGTTCACGAAAGAAATCCAGATCGGGTTCAAGCGTCTGAAGATGGAGATGCTGTTCGGGGCGGGGGGCAGTATGATCAATCTTTTGAGTTCAACCGTGATCCTGTGGTACGGCGCGTCCCTGGTTATGGAAGGGGAGTTGTCCGTGGGGCAGTTGATGGCGTTCAACGCGCTCATCGGCAACGTTATGGGACCTGTAATGGGGTTGATCGGCGTCTGGCCGGAAGTGCAGGAAGCCCGCGTCGCACTGGACAGGCTGAACGACGTGTACGACGCGAAGATGGAGGACGCGCGCCAGCGAGGACAAGGCATGAGACTGAAACGGGTGAGAGGGCGCGTGGAATTCGACGAGGTGTTTTTCAGGTACGGCGTGGGCTCCGACGAACCCTACGTGTTGAACAATATCAACCTGAATCTCGAACCGGGACGCAAAGTCGCAATCGTAGGGCGGAGCGGGGCGGGCAAGACCACGCTGGTGAAGCTGGTGCCGCGCCTGTTCGATCCCTCTGAAGGGCGGGTGACCCTCGATGGGGTGGACGTGCGCGACCTGGATCCGCACTGGCTTCGGCGCCAGGTGGGCATGGTGATGCAGGATCCGTTCCTGTTCAGCGGCACGATTTCGGAAAACATCGCGGTCGGAGAAGCGGACGCCGATATGGATCGGGTCCTTGAAGTGGCGAGAATGGCCTGTGTACAGGACTTTGTGACCGAGATGCCCCTGGGATTTGAGACAAGAGTCGGTGAGCAGGGGATCGGATTGTCCGGCGGACAGCGGCAACGGATTGCGATAGCGAGAGCGCTGTACCGTGATCCGGGAATCCTGATCTTCGACGAAGCCACAAACGCGCTGGATACGGACTCCGAAGGCGCGATCCAGGCCAACCTGGACCTTTTCCTCGAAAACCGCACGGCGATGATCATTGCTCATCGTTTGAGTACCGTGCGGGATGCAGACGTGATTGTCGTGTTGGAAAAGGGCCATATCGTCGACACGGGGACGCATGAAGAACTCATGGATCGCCGCGGCCTCTACTACCACATGGCCGGCCAGCAGTTGCATATGGCTTGAACTTCCTGCCTACGAGGCGCCGGTACTATGACGGGACACCCGCCGAAACCCTCACCGGGCACAACGCCGCCGGTCGTTGCCGGGCAACGGGACGACCCCGCAGAAGACATGCGCGCGTTTATCGGTTCTCTTCGACCGTTTTGGGGTCGGGCGCTGCTATATATCGTGCTGCTTTTTGTCGGCATCGCGGTGGTCTGGGCGTGGTGGGGCGAGGTAGACGTGGTCGCGTCAGCGCCATTCAGGCTCGTGCCGCTCGGAAAAGTGAAGATATTGCAGGCCCGTCGAGGCGGTGAGATCGAATACATCGGAATCGCGGAAGGCGACCACGTCGAAGAAGGCCAACTGCTGTTCAAGCTCAAATCGTGGGAAACCTGGGGAGACCTGCGTGAACTCGAACAGGCGGAAGTAGCGTTTCAGAAGGCCGAGTACGATTTCCACCAGGTGTTGCCTCAGAAGACCGGATTAAACCGGGAGACGATCGCTTCGCTGAAGAAACGGCTTGCCGTTCTGGAGCGGTTTGCGGCAGCACATCAGAATGCCCTGGAGGACTACCAGGCCGACTCGGGTGACGTCGAGGCCACCGGAAGGAGCCCGTCGGACGGGGAACTGCAGGCGCAAATCAGCTTTCGGCAGGCCGAGATCGACCATCTGAAACAGGACTACACGCAGCAGAAAATGCTGTACGAACGCCAATTGATCAGCAGGGCGGAGATCAATCGCGCACGCGTCAGATATCTGAGCGCCCTTGCGGCGCTTCCCGGACGCATGTCGGAAATCTACAAGAACGAAACGGCGGTCCAGGATCTCAAGCGCCAGATTCTCGAGGCTCGCATCGCCCACGGTCGCGAGGCCGCGCAGATAAGGCACGCACACAAGACCGCGCGGCTGAGACTGGATCAGGCGCACAAACGCGTCGATCGCCAGCTTGACGCCGAATCGGACCTGATTCTGGCCCCGGAGTCCGGAATGGTAACCCGGGTGGAGGTGAATACGCTCGGACAGGTCATCAACAAAGGACAGGCTCTGGTGACACTGGCGCCGGCGTCCGCGCCGATCGTCGCCGAATTGACTGTTTTGAACAAGGACGTGGGCCTGCTCAAGCCGGGACAGATCGTCAAACTGAAATACGACGCATTCGCGTTCCAGGACTTCGGAATCAAACGCGGATGGCTCAAGCAGATCTCGCCGGATGCCGTCATCGACGAGACCGTAGGACCGATATTCAAAGGCGTCGTTGAATTGGAGGAGACCACCATGGCCGTGAAAGGACAGGAAAAGCCGCTCCTCTTCGGCATGAAGGGCACGGCGGAGATCATGACGGACCGTCAGTCGGTCCTTCTGATGCTGCTGAGTCCATTGCGAAAGCTGTACGAATCCGCAACGTACGACGCCGCGACAATGCCGTCCGTGCGCCGGGGTGAAACGTGATGCGCCGTGAGGATGAACACGAAGCCACAAACGCGGCCGGGACTGCATCGCTGGTTCGGGTCAATGGAATCGACGTGTCCCTGAAGCAGGTCGTGCGACATCTGGGCGTCGCAGACAAGCTCGGATTCCTCGGTGACTACGCTCGAAGAGAACTGGTGCGGCAACTCGCGGAGAGGGAGGGCATCCACGCGAAGGCTGAGGATATCCAGCGCGACGTGGACGACTGGCGGTATCGACGGCGCCTGGAACGCGTGGAAGATACGGAAGCCTGGCTCCTGTCCAGAGGCATTACGCTCGGTGACGTCGCCGAAGACGCCCAGGTAAGACGATTGGAGCGTATGATGTCCCAAAAAGTCTCGGAGGGAAGGATCGAAGCCTACTTCGCACAGCACACGCTGGATTTCGACGAGGCCGAGGTCTGCTGGATTTTCCATCAGAATCGTGGCGTCATAGACGAAATCGGATCTCAGACCCGTGAAGAGGGCGCCAATTTCTGCGCATTCGCCCGCGAATTCTCTCAGGATGAGCGCACGCGGCCGGCAGGCGGGTTTATGGGGCGGTTGCGGCGAGAGCATTTGCCGAAGGGCATTGCCGCGCGCCTCTTCGCTGCCGCGCCGGGTGAAATCTTCGGTCCCGAAAAAGCGCCGGGTGGCTTCGCGCTGTATATGCTGCAGAGAAGCTACCCGGCAACGCTGGCCGATCGCGTCATCGACGAGATTCGCGACACATTGTTCAACCACTGGCTGCACGGGGAGATGCAACGGGCGGACATTCGCTATCCGGTCAGGGAATCAGTATAGCAGGACTTTCATCATACGCGAAGCGGAAGCGGTTGATGGGGTAGTTCGACTGTGCCGATCCTTCAGTTCTGAAGGCGCGGCTCTCACTGCAAGGGATGCGCCGGAATGATGAATCCGGGAAGTCCGCCGCTTGTTACCGGCGCGCGAACCTGGATCTAATGGACAATGAAGAATCGTCTGCGGCGGCAGTGTCCTCCGGATATCTGATTTGCCGGCAAATGACGTTCGAATGAGGAGGGAGTAGATGGCCTATCCGAATCTGAAGCAATCCGTTTGGTTGGTGGTCCTGCTTTTGGTAGCAATGAACGCATTGGGGTTGGTGCTTCATTTCCTCGGCGCCGCGTCGGGCAATGCGACACGGATCTTTTATTACCTGGCATTGATCGCAAATCTGCCCGTTATTGGTCTGTTCGTGCTATACGCGCAACGTCGATCCGGTCGGCCGTGGTCCGAAGTCCTGCTTTTCAATACAGTGCCGTGGAAAATGTACTTTCCCATTTCCGTCTCGATCGTGGGATTGGGCATTTTCATATCCAACCTTGCGAGCTTTGTTCAATATCTGATTCCAATCCCAGAAGAAATACTCGGCATGTTTCTTGATTTAATGGGCAGTAAAACACCATTTGGTCTTGCGTTTTATGTTCTGGCGATTCAAGCGCCGCTTACCGAGGAGGTCCTCTGCAGAGGCGTTATTCTGGGCGGGTTGTTATCCCACGGAACCCGGGGGCGTGCCATGCTGTGGTCCGCGTTTCTGTTCGCCGCGCTCCATATGAATCCCTGGCAATTTCCCGGAACATTGATACTGGGTATCGTATTTGCGTGGTGGGTCGTACATACGGGTTCCTTGGCGCCGGCGTTGTTCGGTCACGCGCTGAACAATTTCCTGTCACTGATAACGGTGCGTATGGAATTATTCCGACCTAACGAGGATTGGCATATTGTAGAGTTTCTTCCCTGGTGGCTGTTTGCGAGCGGTATCGTCCTGGCCGTGGCCGGTTTGTGGTGGTTCAAGCAGATGGCGCAGCGCGAAGCGAAGCCGGTCGTTGCGCCGGAGGACCAGGAGCCCGCCTGATGTCACGACCCGTACGAATTCCTGTGTCAGATCTGCCGACCGATAACGTGATCCGTGGATCAGGCGAAGCCAGGGGCGGGACGTTCGCCAACAATCCAGGGTTTCGCGAAGCCGCGGGCGGTCGCCCGCGTTTCCGTGCTGACACTTCGAATTCAATTAAAGTCTTGCAGCATGTGCTGCGTAATGGCTATTATGGAGGCGATCCGTTGGCAAGACCGCCTGCGCCGAGGAAGTACTATCCTTCAGGGCCGGAAGTTCGGGCTCTTCCCGAAAAAGCGCTCGCCTCATGTGGAATCGGTTCCGCCACACCCTCCCGAAATGCCCGGCCGTGCCGGCGAACGAGTGAATCGGTTATGATTCCTCGAAAAAGATTGGACATCGGCTGGCGCGATCTCTTCTTCGGCATGGGCCAATGCCTATCGGGCGATAACCGCGCGAAAGGGCACGCTGCCTGCCGCGAAAACACCGGCAATCCCGACGAGGCCCTTTTCTTTCTTTCGCTTCGCAGCGGCTTCGATGCCGTTCTCCAGGCGGCCCGTTTTCCGCGTGGATCGCACGTCCTCGTGTCCGCCATCACCATCCCCGACATACTCGAAATCATCAGGAGCCACGGTCTCGTGCCCGTTCCGGTCGATCTGGATCCCCAAACGCTCGAACCCGATCCGGACAGCCTGAACAGCGGGCTTACGCCAAGAGCCGTCGCGCTGCTGGCCACCCATCTATTCGGGGCGCGTATCCCAATGGATCCCCTGGTGCGCTTCGCGCGAAAGCATGGCCTGGTGCTGTTCGAAGACTGCGCCCAGGCCTATTGCGGTGACGGCTTTACTGGTCATCCGGAGAGCCACGTGCGCATGTTCAGCTTCGGCCCGATCAAGTACTATACCGCGTTGGGCGGCGGCCTGCTCTTCGTGCGCGATCCCGACCTCCGAGACGAGGTCAGACGGTTGCATCACAGCTATCCGGTCCAGGGCAAGGCACGGTTCTTCTTGCGCCTCGCAAAATACGGCGTCGTTCTCCTGCTCAACAGACCCGGTCCCTATACGCTTCTATGCGCCGCGTGCCGCCTGCTGGGCATGTCGCACGATGCCGTGAGTTACCGCGCAACCCGCGGTTTCCGGGGGTTGGAACTGCTCAAGAAAATCCGCCGTCAACCCTGCGGCGCCCTTTTGCATTTATTGTCGAGGCGACTGCGCTCCAATGCACAGGAGCGCACGGGTTGCCGTAAGGAGGTCATCGCGTTTCATCGAAGCGTTCCGGAACTCTGTTATCCGGGCCGACGCGCGGACCACTCGTACTGGCTCTTCGTCGTCCGTGTCGGAAATGCCGCGGACTTGTGTCGGCAACTCTGGGACGCCGGCTTCGACGCGCACCTGTGGCCGCCGTCGCTATGCGTGGTCCCGCCAGACCGTAATCTGCCGGGCCAGGCGCCAACTTTCGTCAGGGCGCTGTGGCCGCAACTCCTGTTCCTTCCCGTTTACCCCCTCGTGGGGCGGGTCCGCGCGGGGCGTCTGAGCCGTATCGTGGGGAAGTGGGTCCGGATGCATGGGTGAAACTCCCATCCCAATTGCAATCATCCCTCCCTGCCGCGGCCCGCGCGGCTGGGCCACCTTGTCTTCGGGGTCTACCCGTTCTCCCTGCAAATGCGACCCGGGACACCCCGATCCTGAATCCGCAGCCCCGGACGCGGGGTCATCAGAAACCGTCCGCCTATTTTGGTTTTTCCGCCGGTGTCTTGATATTATATTTGACCCGATCGATCCACCCTTCCATCTGAAACATCCGCTCCCCGGCGCCGCGCGGAAACCCAACGGAGGCAATCCTATGTCTGGTTCAAATACCGAAGCGATGGGTAACGGCTTTTTTCATCACGGCGTCGCCACCCCGATCAGCAACCATCGTGGCACGGCCGTAACGGTGGACGGCGAGGGCCGTAACGTTGTTCTGATCTGGCTTTACGACCACCGCGGCGGATACGCGCTTCTCATGATCGATGCGGAAACCGGCAAGAGCGAAGAATTCCTCATGCCGTATCCGCCGGGCGGCGACGGACCCTTCGCGGCCATCCTGTCCAGCCGAAACAGGTACTACACCCACTTCAACAGCCACTTTGTGGAATTTAACCCCGAAGAGCGCGCATTCACCTTCCATCACAAGACCGTGCCGCAGATGGCCATGAGCATGACCGAGGACGACGACGGCCGCATCTGGTCCGGAACGTACCCAAACAGCGCGGTGGCATCCTACAACCCCCGGACCGGAGAGTTCCGCGACTACGGCAATCTCTACGACCAGAACTGGCGTCAGTATCCCAGAGCGATCGCGGCCGACGATACCGGTTGGGTCTATTTCGGCATCGGCAGCACCGCCAGTCAGATTATTTCCCTGGATCCGGAAAGCGGAAAGGCGGAACCTCTCCTTGTCGAAAGCGAGCGAAGCCAGGCCCACGCGCCGGTGTACCGTGACCTGAACGGAAAGGTCTACGGGCACACAAGCGGCGGAACCGAAGATGGGTGGATGGAACTGTATCGGGGTGTGAGAACGGACGTCGGCAAGATCGAGAACAGACGTGAAAAACCCTTTATCGCCGGCAGTCAGGGCCTCTTCCACACCGATTTCCCCGACGGCAGGCGTATGGTCGCATGCAGCCTGGTCGACCGTACTCTGGACGTGGAGGATCCCCGTTCCGGCGAAATCCGCCGGGTTTCATTCGACTATTCGAGCGAAGGCGCCCACATTATGGGCGTTGCAACGGCGCCCGACAATACCGTCTGCGGGGGCACCGCCTTTCCCATGCACTTCTTCAGCTTCAATCCGGAAACCGACGCCTGGACCAACCGTCCGGCACTGGGGCAGTGGAATACCGTCGCCAGAGAAGGTGGAATGTTCTTCATTGGCGCATACACCCACGGACTGCTTGAAGAATGGGACCCGGCCAGACCGTGGGTACACACAGAGCGTGGCAAGGCCGGCTGCAACCCGGATTTGCTATACGAATGCCACGAGGTCATCAACCGGCCTCACATGCTGCTTGCCCATCCGAACGGGAGAACCGTCGTCCTTGCCGGTACCCCCGGATACGGGTTGACAGGCGGCGGGATGCTGTTCTGGGACAGGCAGACCCGCAAGCACACCCTGCTCGAGCATACCGACGTCCTGCCCGACCAATCCACAATGAGCCTGGCGCCCCTGCCCGACGGCAAGCTTCTGGGGGGCACCACGACCAGCGCCGGTACGGGCGGCGAACAGAAAGCCAGTGAAGCAGAACTCTATATCATGGACATGGAATCGAAGCGGCTCGACTGGCACGCCGTAGTGTTCCCCGGCGCGCAGGGGTATACCGATATGTGTTCGGGGCCGAATGGTGTCGTCTACGGCGTGGTCGACCGCAGGCGCTTTTTCGTCTTCGATCCCGGAGCCAGGGGGGTGGTCCACCAGAAGGAGCTCGAATCCGAGTTCGGCCCTACAACGTCTCAGCAGGGCCCGAGGGTGTTCGTCACCGCGCCGGACGGCGCCGTTTACATCCTCTTCACGAAGGGTATCGCCACCGTGGATCCCGACACGTACGCGATCCGGTTGCTGGCGGAATCGCCCGTACCCATCGGTCCGGGAGGAGACATCCTCAACGGCCGCATCTACTTCGGCAGCGGGTCCCACGTATACAGCTACAGGGTCCCGGAAGCGTAGGAAACCACGGATACACCTTCGATCCCTGAGGGGCAGTGCCCCTGAGGATGGAGGTGGATTGTCCGAACGCGGGGCGGATCGGGAATCGGAAGGCAATCGTCTCAGGGGAACGCGCCGGGTTGATTAACCTGACGCGCTCAACGTGAGCGGGGCCCGGTATCGGGCAGGTCCGGCATCACCTCGTTCGCCGTTATCTGCTCAAGCGTCTGTCGTTTCCGAATCAGGCGCAGCGTTCCGTCGGGGGCCTGCAGTACCTCAGCGGCCTCGGGAAACGAATTGTAATTCTTCGACGCCATGCCCGAACAGTACGCGCCGGACCCGCCCACCGCCAGCAGATCGCCGATCCTCGCTTCGGCAAGCAGGCGGGGTCGCAATCCTTCGGGATCTCCAGGGGCCGGCGTCAGCACATCCCCGCTTTCGCAGCAATGTCCTGCAACCAGATATTCTCTCTGCCGCCGCGACCCCGGCTGCGCGGGCACGGTCATGATCGGGTGCTGCGCACCGTAAAGGCTGATGCGCAACAGCTCGGTCATACCGGCATCCACCTTCAAGAACTCGTACCCGTCCCTGCCCGTATCGACACAGTCGATCACCGAACAGATCAGCGCTCCCGCATTGGCCACCAGAAAGGTGCCGGGTTCGACCTCCAGCCGAAGCCTGCGCCCATGATCGCTCCGAAAGGCCCGAAACGCTTCCATAACATGCGTTCCGATCCTCTTCAGGTCGGTAGACGCCTCCCCTGGCATACGTCCTACCTTGAATCCGCCTCCGAGGCTGAGCACCTCCACCTTCGGCAGCCTGGCGGCGATGCGCAGAGAAATCATCGCGCAGTGTTCCCAGACCTCGGGATCGTTTCCAGAACCGATGTGGGTATGCATACCCGAAATCCGCAAGTTGCAGACCCTGGCGATAGCCAGCACGTCATCCAGATGCTCGTGCCAGATTCCGAAACTGGCGGATGGACCGCCGACATTGGTTTTCTTGCTATGGCCCGATCCCAGACCGGGGTTCATTCGTACGGTCAGGGAACATCCCGGAAACAGTTCCCCGTAGTCCCGCAACTGCTGCAGAGAACAGGCATTGAATCTGACGCCCTGTTTCACCAGGCTTTCCAGATTTTCGGGCGTACGCTGTGCCGTAAGCTGGATCTGCCCTGGAGGCACGCCGGCCCGCATGGCCCGCTCCGCTTCGTAACCGCTGCTGGCATCGATGTGCAACCCCGCCCGGTTGAGTATTCGCACAACCGCCGCTGTCGGTAACGCCTTCATTGCGTACCGGGCGGTCAATCCAAAGGCATGCGGAAAATCCAGCACGTCACTCGCCCGGGCTTCCAATGTCGCCTGATCATAGACGAAGACAGGCGTGCCGAACCGGCGCCCGATCTCACGGATTTTTTCCTCGGTCAAGAACGCAAGCTGATCCATCTTCGCTCCCTGACAGTCCGTTGAAAAAGTCGCTCTGCAGGCGAGGCCGAGTCATTGTGGCCGAAGGCAAGGCGCGCGACCGACGCGAATCCCCGGATTCGGGGAGGGAGCGCAACGCCGTATCTCGATCACAAGGGCCGGGCGCAGCCCGGATGGACTTTTTCAACGGGCTGCTGAGCTTCGAATTGCCGGAATTCGGCTTGACTCACTTTCCGAAAAACGGAATATTGATTAAATCACCTTGTGCTGCGGGCTGGTCTGCATTACGTCTGTACAATGGGAAAGCCGTGCGCCAGAAGTGCAGCAACGCACGGCCCGAGTTTTCGCAGCCCGCCGTCCGGCTTCAACACTGGTGCGGAAGGGGGGATTCGAACCCCCACGGGCAATGCCCACCAGATCCTAAATCTGACGTGTCTGCCAATTCCACCACTTCCGCATGAAATACAGTGCGTTACCCTTCGAAATCATCCGCACTGCGCGTCATTTCCAAGCGACGTCGTGCTATAGAGCAACCGCCTAAAATAACGGGAAATACACAAAAAAGTCAACCGCTATTGTCTTCTCCTGACCGCGGTGTCGTTCCCGTCCGGCGCATGTAGACGCGGGCGCTGAGACAGCCTGCAAGGTCGTGAAACGGGACGCCCCGAGACCTTCCAGGAGTGCGTCGCCGCTGTTTTTTCAGGATGCCTCTCGTTCATTCGCGAAAACAGGCGGCGCCTTGAGAACATGAACTCGCATCAGTCACATCCTGTATCTGCACCCTGGAAGGCGATTCACCGCGCTTCCGGCGCGCTTCTGCTCCTGGCGTCGCTTCTGGTCAGTACGGCGCTTGCGCGGACGGCGCCCGGGCCGACTCGCGTCCGTCCGGCGGCAATCGCGATGGATTCGATGCTCTACGAGTATTCAGCCGACCGGGTTGAGGACGACGTTGCAGCGGGTCGCGTCGTCTTCACGGGAAACGTCGTCGTCAAATACAGGGACGTGGAACTGCGCGCCGGTCGTATCGTCCTGTACCGGGATGCGAAGCGCCTGGAGGCCGAGGCTCTGCCGGATTCCTCCGGGGCGAAAACCATAGGAATGCCCGAGTTCGTCCGTGGCAGCGAACGGTTCACCGGTTCGTCGATGGTCTACAACCTGGAGACCGGCCGCGGCCGGGTGCAAGGAGGCCGGGCCCGTCACCGGCGTCGATATTATCGGGGCGAGCGGATCCTCCTCGATCGCCGGCGTGAACTTCACGCCCGTGCGATTTCCATGTCCTCCTGCGACAAAGACCACACCCACTACGACTTTCTGTGCCAGGCGCTGAAGGTGGTTGAGAACGACAAGGCCATTGCGCGCTCCGTTACCTTTCGCGTCGGTCCGGTCCCCTTGATGTGGCTGCCGTTCTACGTCTTTCCGCTCACGCAGGGCCGGCGTTCCGGCATTCTGACCCCCCGCGTCGGCAGCAACAGCCGCGACGGCGTAACCGTAAGCAATATCGGCTACTATTGGGCGCCGAGCGACTATTGGGACGCCACGTTGAAGACGGCCCTGCGGGAGCGCAACGGTTTCCTCTTTGACGCGGGCATCGACTACGCCGTGCGCAGACGACTCAGCGGCTACGTGAATCTTTCCTTTGAGCGGGGCCGGCGGCCGTCGGGTGATTCGCATCGTGCCTGGCGTTTGAACTTCCACCATCAGCACCGCCTGAATCCGACGCTCAACATGAGAGCCAGGGGGGACTTTACGAACAGCTCCAGTTTCGACCTTCACAATTCCAACAACCTCTATCGTTATCTGAATCGACAACTCAGGTCGTCCTTTTCCATGGACAAGCGCTGGACGGAAGCCAGGAGGAGCTTGGATATCAATCTCAACTACTACCGGGACCTCGACCAGAACCAGAACCGGTTTCAGGGATTTCCCCGCCTGTCGTTCCGCCAGGGAAGGCGTCGTGTTTTCGGCCAGCCTGAAACAACGCGGGAAGCCCAATGGTACCACGCGTTCTACTACGACCTTTCCGGCGGCCTGACCAATGCCTTCACACGCAATGAGGACCCGTCGGACAACACGCGCAATCTGACTCTCAACTCCCGTCTCGGGCTCAGCAGCCAGCACCGCCCGTTCGGATGGCTGGATCTCGCTCATCGAGTCAACGTCAGTCAGACCTCCTCGCGTCTGAACCCGGATGCGCGCACGCGCCGGGAGTCCTACAACGCCAGTCTCGCCGCAGGTACCGCGCTGTATGGCATCTTTAAGCCACGCGTTGGACGGTTGAGGGGTATCCGGCACCGGTTTCAGCCGCAGATCGACTTCAGGTATTCCCAGAGCGCGAGGGTCGAGGGAGCCACTCTGGGCTTTCACGGCCGCCGGGACTGGAACGACCCCAGGCGAACCCTCAATATGCGGCTCAACAACACAATCGAAATCAAGACCGAGGTGGACGACAAAGTGCGGCGATCCACGTTCGCCACGGCGAGTTTCTCTACCGGGTACGACTTCGACACCAACCCGATGCGGCGATGGCGCGATCTGCGCACGTCAGCTTCGATAAAGCCGGCCCGCCGGATAGACGTTCGCCTGAATACGTCCCACACGTTTTACGACGAGGCGGACCGTCTGATCCTGCATCGCCCTCGACTTCGCAGCCTCACCGTCAACACCAGTCTTCGCTTCAGCGGCCGGACCGATCGGGGATCCGATTCGCTCCGGACCCACAGATCCATGCTGCCCTCTGCCGGTACAGGCTTTAATTTTGAAGACGACCTCTACAGAGACTTCGGCGACGTCACACAACCGTGGCATTTCAACCTCGGACACTATTTCAGCCATCGGGAGTCTTTTGCCGCGGGCTTCGGATCCACGAAGCGCTCGTGGTTGAAGGCAGATCTGGCCCTGAATCCCACGCGCGCCTGGCGCGTCAACTACTCCGTCAACTTTGATCCGATAAACACGCGGCTTATCTCTCAGTCCGTCTATGTCTACAGGGACCTTCACTGCTGGCAAGCCACGTTCAGCTGGTATCCCACGGGCTTTAACAAGGGATTCCACTTCAAGCTCAATATCAAGGAGTTCCCCCAGATCAAACTGGAACATCGCCGGGGCGGTTTCGGGCTGTGAGAACGGCCGTCAGGAAACCGGATCCGGCCGCGCCGTCCAGCGTTCCGGTGTCCGGTTTTGCGGCGCGTTCTTTCGCTTGCTTCGCCCTCGTGAATCGGCTAAATTAGACATTGGCATGACGGCTTGTGCCGCGTGTCGCGAATTTTCTTACACAACCCACCTGATGGTGGTATTTTTCGAATTCCGGGAACCAGGGTGCGCGCGCTTGTACAACGGGTCAGTCGTTCCGCGGTGTCCATCAACGGGCAGCTCAGCGCCGAAATCGGCCGGGGGATGCTGATTCTTCTGGGTGTCGGTCGGCAGGACGCTCCCGCCAACGTTCAGTACCTGGCCGAAAAGTGCATCCACCTTCGAATATTCGGAGACGAGCAGGGAAAGATGAACCGTTCCCTCGTCGACGTCGGCGGGCAGGCCCTGGTTGTCTCGCAGTTCACGCTCTATGGCGACACCCGGAAGGGCCGCCGTCCCGGCTATTCAGGTGCGGCCCCTCCCGGGATGGCCGAGGCGTATTATAACGATTTCGTGGACGCGTTGCGCAGCCGGGGTGTGTCCGTACGCACGGGGCGGTTCGGCGCCAACATGCAGGTTGAGATTCACAACGACGGCCCCGTCACCTTCTTGATAGAAACCTAGGAAGCGGAGCTTCGCCGTCGCGCGGCCGTACCGGGCAATACCCTTCCCATCATGAAAAGACTCATCCTGGCCTCAGCATCACCAAGGCGGTCCGACCTTCTGCGTCTTCTCGGCATGTCCTTTGACGTTGTGCCGAGCAACGTTTCGGAAAACCTGGACCGATCGATTCCACCCGCCGACTACGTCCGCGAAATCTCCAGTCGAAAGGCGCGGGCGGTCGCCACCAACTTTCACGAGGAAATCGTCCTTGGCGCCGACACCGTTGTCGTGCTGGAAGGCGACATTCTAGAAAAGCCGGCAGGGGAAGACGAAGCGGTACAAATGCTGGGCAGACTCTCAGGAAAGACGCACCGTGTATATACCGGCCTGGCGTTGATCGATACCGGGTCCGGTCGTTCTCTCCAGGACGTTGCCGTCACGGATGTCTCCATGAGACCGATCACACCTGAGGAGATCCGGCAGTACGTTCAGACGCGGGAACCCATGGACAAGGCGGGCGCGTACGCGGTTCAGGGCAAGGCGGCAGCGTTCGTTCACTCCATCTCCGGCTGTTTCTACAATGTGGTGGGGTTGCCGCTTTCGCTCTTCTGCTCACTCCTCGAACGCATGGTGGGCGCGTCATCGTTGATGGTTGCCGCCGGACAACGCAAGGACTGATTTCGGAGCCTTTCATGCGGGAATTCGCTTCAGAGTTGAGGACCCATCGTGAAGCCAGCGGGATGTCACTGGAAGAGTTGTTCGACCGGACGCGGATCAACCCGGAGTATCTCCGCGCTATTGAAACCGGCAACTTCGACATTCTTCCGGAAATCTATGTTCGACTCTTCCTGAAAAAATACGCACAGGAAGTCGGCCTCGACGTCGAGGAGACCCTGGGCAAATACGAAAGAGTCAGGCCCTTACCGGATTCCGGTCAGACTGCTGTGCGCCGACCGCGCGACCGTTCCCTGCCTCTCGGACGCATCCTGGCGATTCTGAGCGTGCTGACGCTCGTTGTGGTTATCGCGTACGTTTTCCTCAGGCAAGATTCGACTTCCGCGCCGGAGGTCGTGACGGAAACGCCGACGTCGGGGAACGTCGTACCGTCGACGACGTCCGCACCGGAACCTTCAACGGCGCCGGAGCCCGTGATCCCTCCTGAAGCGGCCACCGGCCACGTCGCCGCAGCGAAGCCGGAATCCCTTTCTGCTCCGCCACAGGAGCCGGACAATACGCTGAACTCCCTACACGGCGAACAGGTGGTGTCGTCCTATTCGCTTTCGCAGCAGTATTCGGGCATTTGGGAAGACGAAATCATCCTGTCCGCTCGTGCGCTGTTGGACACCAGGATGAGCGTCTTCAGCGACGGTGATTCCTCCTTTGAAGGGGGCCTGCTGTCCGGTACCAGCCGCCAGTGGACCGCACGCGATCGGTTCCGTGTGGAAATTGAAGACCCCGCAGCCGTCACCCTCTCCCTGCAGGACAAGCCCGTTTCCCTACCTGCAAAACACGGCCGCAAGCACCGTCTGTTCATCTCCCGATCCACCATTTGGGTTGAAGAGATTGAATCCGTGGCCCAGCCCCCCGTGCGTTGATCCGTCAATGGATTCAAACTACGCGCAAATTGTTCCCCTTGCCACGCCGATCGACAGGGAGATGACGTATCGGATTCCCGACGACCTGAGACAGCAGATTCAAGTCGGAAACAGGGCGCTTGTTCCGCTGGGGCCCAGGTGGACGACAGGCATCGTCGTCGGTTTTCAAGACACGACCGACCTGGAAAACGTCAAGTCTATCGGCATTCTGCTCGACCCCTATCCCGTCGTCTCTCCGGGCGTTCTCGACCTCTGCCGTTGGATGGCGGGTTATTATGTCTGCACCTTGTCCGAAGTGCTTACGGCCGCCCTTCCCTCCGGCATCCATACCCATAGCGGACAACGCATAGCCGTCAACGCCCTCAATGGCGCCGGTCGCGATGCGATAACACCCGGCCAACGGCAGGTGCTCGACCACCTGCAGTCGCGGGGCCCGGCCAGCCTCCGCCAGCTGCAGCTTCGTCTGCGCGGGAATGGGGTCCGCAGTGCCGTCTACGGTCTGATTCGACGGGGCATGCTCACAACCCATCAGATCATCGAAGATCCCCGGGTCAGGCCCAAACGGGAGCGCGTCGTTCAACTGGTGCCTGATGCGCGGTGGTTCGAAGTGGAATGGCCCGCTCTGAAACGCAGGGCGCCCCGACAGGCGGAATGTCTCACGCGTCTTCGGGCATGCGGGGGCGCGATGCCCGCTGCCGCACTCAGCCGCGCGGGGATCGCGGCGGGCATCCTCAAAGCGCTGGCCGGCCGCAGACTGGTCCGGATCTTCCAGCGGGAAGTCCGGCGTGATCCATACGCGGACGTGGCGTCCGCTACTCCCGAACGGTTTACGCTCACCGGGGATCAGAAGAAAGCGATAGAGCAAATCCAGGAGTCACTCACGCCCCCCAAATTCAGTTCCTTTCTTCTTCACGGAGTGACCGGCAGCGGCAAGACGCTGGTCTACATCCGGGCTGTCGACCATGTTCTGAGATCCGGTCTTGGCGCATTGATTCTGGTACCCGAGATTTCGCTTACCCCTCAGACCGTGCGCCGCTTCAGAGCCCATTTCGGCGACCGGGTTGCCGTTCTCCACAGCGCACTGTCGGAAAGCGAACGCTACGACGCCTGGCGGGACGTCCGCGAGGGGAACCGGACGATTGTCATCGGCGCTCGATCCGCCGTCTTCGCGCCAGTTTCGAACCTTGGTCTTATTGTTGTGGACGAGGAACATGATGGCGCTTACAAGCAGTCGGAGCCGGCGCCCCGTTACAATGCGCGCGATGTTGCGGTGATGCGTGCAAAAATGGAAAATATCCCTGTCATTCTGGGCTCGGCGACGCCCGCGCTCGAGTCCTTTCACAACGTGGACACCAAAAAATTCCATCTGCTTACCCTGCCCGAACGGATCGACTCCCGCCCCCTGCCCGAAGTCATCCTGGTCGATATGAAGAAGGAGAGCGGCGGGCTCTTTTCCCGGGTCCTGAGGGAAAAACTCAGGGATCGCCTGAATAGAAGGGAGCGGGTCATCCTGCTGCAAAACCGAAGAGGTTATGCTCCCTTCGTCCAATGTCAGGATTGTGGTGAAAGCGTACAATGCCCGAATTGCAGGGTCACGCTCACGTACCATGCCCAGGGCCGGCGGATGTTGTGCCACTATTGCGCCTTCGATACCCCGGCGCCGTCCGTTTGCGGCGCTTGCGATGGAAACAACCTCCGGCAGTTCGGCGCAGGTACGCAACGGGTGGAAGAAGCACTTCAGGAACAGTTTCCCGACGCGCGTCTGCTTCGCATGGACGTCGATACGACCCGCCGAAAAGGGGGCCACGACCGCATCCTCGAATCCTTCAGGTTGGGACGGGCGGATATTCTGCTGGGTACGCAGATGGTCGCCAAAGGCCTGGATTTTCCCGGTGTCACCCTTGTCGGCGTCATTTCTGCAGATACCGGCATTCATCTTCCGGACTTCAGAGCCGGTGAACGCACATTTCAGTTGCTGACGCAGGTGAGCGGCCGGGCCGGACGAGGGAACTCACCGGGTGAGGTCGTCATACAGACCCACCTGCCTGAGGGCGAAGCCGTGCGCTGCGCGCGGAAACATGATTTTCTGAAATTCGCCCGGCATGAACTCGTGGGCCGACGCAGCGTACTCTATCCGCCGTTCGGTCGGATGGCCCTGCTTCTCTTTAAAGGCAGACATGAACGGGACGTCGAACGAACCGCGGGGCTGTGCGCTGAGGCCCTGCGTGCAATGGCATTGCCGCGCGTTGACGTGATGGGACCCGCACAGGCGCCGCTTGCCCGTATCCGAAGGAACTACCGGTGGCAGGTCGTGCTTAAAACGCCCTCATCCAGACAACTGAACGTCCTCGCCCAAAGGGCCGTGCGCGAATTCGCCCGGAACCGCGGCGCCGCAGTAACCCTGGACGTGGATATCGATCCTGTTTCCATGTTGTAGACATCCCATCCTTCCGACCCGGCGCCGCGTCGGCCTGGGCACGGATTCCGACGTGCGTTCTCCGGTTCCAGCGCGGCGCGGCGGCGGTCGTGTCCGACACCGGTGAAGTTGGATGGCCGCGATTTCTCCATGCGCTTGCGTCACGTCAAATCGCTCGCAAAACACACTGCCGTCTATGGGATGGGCGACCTGCTCGGCAAGGCGACGGGCATCCTGCTGGTGCCGGTCTACGCCCGACTCCTCTCGCCTTCCGAGAACGGCGACATGGCCCTGGCGTACGCGTTTGTCAGTTTCAGCGTGCTCCTGTACGCACTGGGTCTGAACCACGCGCTCGTCCGCCATCTTTCCGTCGAGCGCGGCGCCGAAGGCGCTCGCCTCAAGTTCAGCACGGCATATTGGACACTTCTGGTCGTCGGCATCCTTCTTTCTGTCCTCGTATGGACCTCCTCGGCGCGCCTCGCTGTTTTCTTTCTCAATTCCCCTTCCTACGCCGACGTCTTCCGGATAACCGCGGCCATTCTGCTGCTGGACACCCTTTCCGAGCCCTTTTTCACGTTGTGCAGGGTGCGGCAGCAATCCGGAATTTACGCGGCTGTCCGGTTCGTCCAGCACACATTGCAGCTTGGCCTCACCGTCTACCTGATTGCGTGGGAAGGACACGGGGTGCGTGCCATATTCTGGAGCAACCTGGCAAGCTCGACGTTTGCCTTTCTTGCCCTGTGTCCGGTGGGTTTCCGTGAACTCCGGCCCGTCTATTCGCGTGCGATCCTGTGCGAGCTTCTGCACTTTGGCCTGCCCTTCGTTCCCTCCGCCGCGGCCCTTCTGCTGATTAACCTGTCCGACCGGTTGCTTCTGAAATTTTTAATCGGCAAGGATCCCGTCGGGATCCTTCAGATCCTCTTCCGCTTTTGTCTTCCCATGCAGATGCTTACGCGCGTATTCCGCGCCGCGTGGGCGCCCGGGGTCCTTGCCATTTCGGACAGAACGGAAGCCCGCAACGTCGTTGCCCGGATGACCACGTACTTTGCCGCTGGAGCGACCCTGCTGCTGCTGGTTCTTTCCACCTTTGCCCGGGATCTCATCCTGCTGGGCTGTGGTGACATGGCCTCCGAATACCTGCCCGCGCAGGGTGTCATCCCCATTGTAACCCTTGCATTCCTTTTGTCCGGCATTTACATTATATTGACCGCCGGCGTCTACGCGGAGGGGCGTTCACGCATGCTGCCCTTCATTGTGGGCCTGGGCGCGGGCGTCAACGTGGGACTCAACCTCCTGCTCATCCCGCGCATGGGCGTGATCGGTGCGGCCTGGAGTACGCTGGCCGCGTACGGGGTCATGGTCGTTTTCCTTTATCTCCACACCCGACGGTTTTACCCGGTCGCCTACGAATACGCCCGTCTGGGGAAGGTTGCGGTCGCCGGCGGCATCGTTTTTCTCGTCGTATCCGGAACTGTTTCCGATGCCAGCCCGTCCGGCGTCGCGACCCGGTGCATTCTGTTGCTGGCCTATCCGTTCGTCCTGTGGGGCTGGAACTTCCTTGAAGCCGGAGAGTGGGGGGAGATTCGGCAACTCTTCCGGCTGTCGACTCCGACAGGCGTAGAACGGGACCCAACGTGAGGAAAGGGCCAGGAGTTCCCTGAGGAAACCTCTGCGACAGATGAGAAACGGAGCACACATGAAATTGCCGTTCAGGGCTCGTCAGGCCGCAGGAAAAGTTCGCCGACTGATCCTGGTTCACTTTCGGAAGTCCTATGTTGCGCAGCAGGCAACGCTCCTTGCGGGCGAATGCAACCGGTGCGGCAATTGTTGCGAGATTCTCTTCAAATGTCCCTTCCTGGTCAAACAGGACGATGGAATCTCAGTTTGCAGCATCTACGAAAACCGGCCGCTTCAGTGCGACGCGTTTCCGATCGACGAAAGATGTCTGGCCGACGTGGAGTTCGATTGCACGTTCAGTTTTGAAAAGAACCCCGCGCCGGCGCCGGGCCGGGCGAGACGACTGCTTCAGATCGATTCCGATTGACCGGAGCCCTGGAACTTCCCATTGCCTGTCACGTCTAAACTGGGGCCGGACGCCGGAACGCGGGCCACACACGCCTCCGTTCCCCTCGCCCGGCCCCAGTTTCGCTGATTCCGGTCGCAATCCAGAGACAGATAAACAGGATTTCAATGCCCGACAACGCCGCAGGACGATCCGCCCGATGGGGAGTGCCCTGTGCCTTGTTTTGCCTTCTGGCGGTTGGCTCCGCCCGCACTCCGGCGCAACTTCCGGGACCTCCCGCGACGTTCACGATTGCGCGGCTCAAGTTCGGCGGGGGGGGCGACTGGTACAACGGGCCCACCGAGATTCCCAACCTTCTGGCATTTATCCGAAGTCAAACGACGATCCAAACGGCAGACCGGGAAGCCAGGGTCGAAATCATGGACGAGAACCTCTTCGCCTATCCCGTACTTTACCTCACCGGGCATGGAAATATCCGATTTTCCGAAGACGAGGTCAGGCGCTTGCGCACGTACCTTGAACATGGCGGCTTCCTGTTTGCCAACGACGACTACGGACTGGACACAGCGTTCCGCCGTGAAATCAGACGAACGTTTCCGGATAAGGAACTGGTCGAGTTGCCGCCCTCGTTCGGCATCTTTCAACACCCGTTCTCGTTCCCGGACGGCCTTCCCAAGATCCACGAGCATGACGGGAAACGACCACAGGCCTTTGGCATCTTTCACGAAGGAAGGCTTGTGGTCTTTTACAATTACGAATGCGACCTCGGGGATGGTTGGAACGACGCGGCTGTCCACGAAGATCCGCCGGAAAAGCGGGATGCCGCATTGAAGATGGGTACAAACGTTATCGTCTGGGCGCTTACGCACTGACCGCTCGACGCCTCCGAAACGGCGCTCCCCTCACTTTTATGTCCGGAACATCCGCAAATGCCGCGTACCGGAACCTGCTGCGCAGGCTGTACGCGCTTCGGAAGAGGCAGATTGCCGCCCGTGTCCTGTACGGCGCGGGTTTGACGCTCTGCTGCGCGCTGGGGTGCTTTTTCGTTTTGCTTCTCCTTGAAACAGCCCTCTATCTCCCGCCGACGGTCAAGGTGGTAGTGGTGGGGGTTATCGGGCTTGTTCTGGCCTTTCTCGCGGTATTGTACTGCTTTCGTCCGTTACTCCTTCCGCCGTCGCCGGAAGACGTCGCCCTGCAGGTCGAACGCGCGTTCGGCGGACTTCATCAGCGTCTGATCAGCGCGCTGCAGCTCTGGACTACGGAGAGGCACGTCGACCATTCTGCCCGGATGGTCGACGCCGCCGTGATTCAGGCGGACGAAGCCCTCGCGAGCTTGAATCTGGATCCGCTGGTCGCCCGCGTCCAACCTCTGCGGATGGCCGTTCTCTGCGGTGCGCTTGGCGTCGCCATTCTCGTGGCATTCGCGATTCTTCCCGGGCCGTTAACCGCTGCCGCGGGCCGGATTTCCCGACCGGCCACCGCCTACGCCCGCCCGCCCGAGACGTTTATCGCGGTCCATTCCGGGAGCGCCGAGATCGTCGCCGGCGAGCCGTTCGCAATCGAGGCGACACTCACCGGTCTCGTGCCCCTCCAGGCCAGAATCACCCTCCGGGAAGATGACGCATGGACGCCCCTCGAGCTTTCGGTGCGCAACGGGCGGATCGAGCACAGGATTCCCGCCGTTACCCGATCACTTCAGTACCGACTTCAAGCAAACGACGCGGTAACGCCGGTTTACACGGTTACGGCGAAACCGCGGCCGATGGTGGTGCGGCTGCGCCACGACAACCGCTATCCTGCCTATACCCGGCATGAGGAAGTCCACGGCGTGGATGGCGGCGATATTGTGGCCGTCACCGGAACCTCGACCGCCCTTCACGTGGGATCCAGCCTGCCGCTGGGCGCCGCTGAAATCGTCTTCGACGACAGCATCAGGTCAATGGCGCGAATAGACGGACGATCCGCTCTCTTCAATCTGATTGTCGGCCGGGACCGGCGATATACAATCGCGCTGCGCGATACGCATGATATCGCCAGCACCGATCCTGTCGAATACCGCATCGTGGCCCTGCAGGACCGTCCTCCTGAAATCCGCTTGCTCCGGCCGGGAAGAGTCACCGAACTGGGGGAAGACATGCAGGTACCCCTGTTCGTGGAAGCCCAAGATGATTTCGGCGTTGCAAAGATCGAAATTCGATACCGCCTGAACGATGACGAGGCGGCGGAGATCCTCCCCTTCCCCCTGGATGAACCGGGTGTCGGAGAGCTCACCCGGTCCTATGTATGGGATCTTTCGGGCCTGGACCTGTTGCCCGGCGATCGAGTCGTCTTCAGGCTGCGCGCGTACGACGCCAACACGGTTTCCGGACCAGGCATGACGGAAACACCGGCATTCACCGTCCGTTTTCCTTCTCTGCTGGAGATTCATCGGCAGGCGCAGCAGGCCCACGAAGAGGGTCTGACAGATATGACCGCCATCAGGCAGGAGGGGGAGGCGGTACGGGAACGACTGGAAGCGTTCGCCCATCGACTGTTGAAAGAACGACAGATGCAATGGCAGCACGGCAAGGAACTGGAAACCGCGATCGACGACCAGGCCCACGCCGGGGAACGTCTTGAGAAGGTGAGCGAGAAACTTGAGGAAACACTGGACAGGTTGGAACAGAGCGGACTTCTGGGCGACGAAACCCTGCAGAAGCTGACCCAGATACAGGAACTGCTCTCCGAAATCGAGACACCCGGATTGAAAGAAGCCATGGAGGAACTCCGGGACGCCATGCAGCGCGTCGATCCCGCAGCCGTCGAGGAAGCCCTGAAGGCGTTCCGAGGCGAACAGCAAGGGTTTCAGCGGTCTCTGGCGCGGACGATCGACCTGCTGCGGCAACTTCGATCGGAACAGGCCCTCGAGGCCCTGACCCGGGCGCTGAAAGCGCTTTCGGAAGAGCAACGTCGCGTGGTCGAGAACATCGGCGATGATCACGCGCCTTCGTCACTGGCAGGCCGGCAGGACGCGATCAGAAAGCGGACAGGTTCATTTGAAGACGAACTCGCTGAAACCACCGGGAAGATAGCGGAGCACCCCACGGCCGCGAATCAGCTGAGACGCCTGGCGGAGCGGTTCGAAGCACAGCGCATACCCGAACGCATGCGCCTCGTGAGCCGCGATCTGCGCGAGGAATCGGCGCAGTCGGCTCGAACCCGGGGCGAACGTATCGCCGGAGAACTCGACAGGTTCGCGAAGGACTTCGACGCGGTCAGGCAGGCTTTTGTCAACCGACGGAAGGAAGCGCTGACCCGTCAACTCGATCAGCTGACCCACAACCTGCTGGGCCTCTCGACCGCTCAGGAAGAGACCGCGCGCAAGGCGGAGGAATTCTCCCGGGACAGCGATCCGGCAGTGCTGGCGGCTGAACAGGCACGTATACTGGCCGGCGCGACCCGTCTGGCCAACCACTTGATGGAAGCCGCTCACAGGACCTATTTCGTCACGCCCGAAACCGGCGCCGCGCTGGGTCGGGCGCTCATCAGGATCAGGGAGGCTGCCGGTCATATGCAGGCCGGCGCCGGTTCCCGGGCAGCCGAAACCGGCAAGGACGCCATGGGCGCCCTGAATGACGCCGCACTCGCGCTCCGAAAGGTAATCGAGGACGTCTCCGCTGCCGGTTCTTCGGTGGGCCTGGAAGAAATGCTCCAGCGCATGCAGGAATTGGCCGACCAACAGTCGGGCCTGAACACCCTGAGCGAATCCCTGCTCGATTCGCGGCGTCCGTCGGCCGAGGGGCGAAGTCGCCCGATGAGCTTCGCCCGGATGGCGGCCAGGCAGAGAGCCATCCTGCAGGCGCTGCAGGAAGTCCGCCGGTGGATGGGCAGCCGGCGGCAGGCGCTGCTCGGCGATCTGGATCATATCGCATCCGAGATGGAAGCCGTGGTTCAGGAGATGCAGGACCGGCGCGCGGGCAGCGGAACGCTGGAGCGCCAGCGCAGGATTCTCTCTCGCCTGCTGGATGCCCAGAGATCGATCCGCCAGCGCGGCCGAAGCTCGGAACGGCGCGCACGACGGGGTTCAGACCTGGCGTACCAGGGTCCGGGCTCGTTGCCCGGGAATCTGGGCGAAGCCGACAATCCGCTCCGCAAACGTCTCCGGGAGGCGCTCGATGCAGGGTTCGCCGTCGAATATCAGCGGCTCATCCGGAGCTACTTCGAGTCATTGATGCAGGACGCGCTCAAGCGCGAAGATGCCCGATGAAAACACGGACTTTACCCCATACCGTTTCCGTTCTCGTTGCGTTTCTCCTGATCGCGCCGGTGGATCTCCCCGCCGCCACGCCCCGAGAAACCCTGAGACAGGCCAATGCGATGGAAGCCTTGGGCGACCTGCGGGGCGCACTGCGGCTCTACCGGAAGCTTCTGAAACGGTATCCCTACCGCGCCGACGTTCTCCTCCGTATTGAATCGATCCTCGTCCGCACCGGGCGCCGCGCCGAGGCCGTACGCCTTCTGGCGTCCCATCTCAAAGAGCGACCGCAAGACCGGTCGGTCCGTCTCAGGCTGGCGGACGTCCATTCCGAAACGGGCAACCTGAAGGAGGCCATTTCACACTGGGACACTATCGTCGCCAACGCATCCGATAAGGGCGCCTTTGCGCTGGTTGCGGGGCGTTTCCTGAAACACAACCTTCCGTCGCGAGCCCTGTCTGTGTGCCGGCAGGGACGCAAGACCCTGAATAACCCGCTGCTTTTCGCAAGGGAGATGGCTGAAATCGCCGAGCGACTCGCGCGCTATCCCGATGCTGTCGCCGAGTACCTGGTTTATGTTCGCCAGCAGCCGCACGCCGTCGGGTCGGTCGAAACCCGATTCAGGCGTTACGCGCGGGAGGGCGACCGGCACGACCGGATTCTTGCCATCCTGGGCCGGGAGCTTCGGGCGCATCCCCGGGACGATATCTCTCTGAGGCTGTTCACGGAATACGCCATGGCGGCAGGTCGCGAGGAGCCGGCGCTACGGGTCTTGGCAACGTTTTCACGCCTTCATCCGAATCAAGCGACGTTTCTGTCGCGTCTGGCCAGGCACGCCTTCGATGCCGGCCGGTTCGAGCAGGCGGCCACCGCCTACCGATTGCTCCTGTCGGCCTCCGAGGCCGCTGCCCGACGCCCTGGCGTACTCCTGGGCCTGGGGAGGGCCAACGAAGGACTGGCGCGGGTCGATACGGCTGCGGCCCTGTACAACGACCTGATTGGCAGATATCCTGGAACCCTCTATGCCCATGAGGCCGGGTATCGGCTGGGCCGCCTCCTGCGCCGCGTCTACGGGGACACCGCGGCCGCACTGGATGCGTTCCGCGCGGTCGCCGGTTCGAAAAGGCGTACTTCCTGGCGCTATCGGGCCCTATTCGAAATCGCGGACGTCATGCTCATTGCGGATCGGCTTGACGAGGCCGAATCGGTGTACGCTCGCGTTGCCGGGGAACAGCAGGGGAAGGAAGACGCCGTTCAGGCTCGTTTCGGCATTGCCGAATGTCGTTATCTATCGGGCGACGTCGATGCCGCCCGGGCTATGATCGACACGCTGCTGTCGGGGGCGTCGAATCGATTCGCGTACAATGACGCGTTGGCGCTCTCGGTTCTGCTCGAGCATGCCGACCGCGAGGACGTCGGGGTGCTTCGAACCTACGCTGCGGCATCCAGGCTCGTTCGCCGGCAGATGCCTGAAGCGGCCCTGAACGCGTTCCGCGGGTTTGTGGAAATCCATCCGAAATCGGGCCTTCTGGATCGTGCCCTTGCAAATCAGATGACGCTCCTGGAAAGACTCGGAAGGTACAGCGAAGCCATTCGGATGTCCCGGCGCCTGCTGGCAAGCGTACCCTGGAGTCCGTTGTGTCCCCAGGCGATGTTGACCGCGGGAAGGATCTACGCCCGGAGACTCGGGCAATACCAGGACGCTTTACACGCCTACGAATCCGTGCTGGCGGCATATCCGCACAGCCTGGAGGCCGGGGAAGCCCGGGAACGGGTTCGAGCGCTTCGAGAGAAAATCAAAGCCCTGGAAACCACCCGCGAGGAGCCCGGATAGATGGAACCTCACGGACGGGCGAACCTGAAGACGACTGGCGCGGTTCCACCCGGGGAACCGGATTTTGAAAACCTTCCTGGCGCCTGCAACGGCATCATATTCAGGGTCCTCGTCCTGAGTGTGTGTCTGTTGGGCGCCCCTTCGAATGCGGTTGCGAACAAGCTGCTCATTCCCATGGATCTCGAGCAGACGAATCACCTCAAGGCCTATGGTCTGGCCTACTGGGCGCTTCAGCAAAGCTTCGTGGTGGAGTGGTTGCTCAATTACCGGGGCGGCGCCTTCTTGTTGGACTATGTCGAATCGGCGGCCGGGGAAGCCCGTCTGCGCGACGTCGACTACGAGCGCGTCTCGGGAGCCGATGCCGCACGCATTTACGCGGAGATCGAACAGGGAAACATGAATGCCGTCCGCCTGGAGAAGGCGCCGAAGATCGCAGTATATACGCCACCCAACAAACAGCCCTGGGACGACGCCGTCACGCTGGCGCTATCGTACGCCGAAATCCCGTACGACGTCCTCTGGGACGAGGAAGTGCTGGCGGGGAAGCTTGCCGAGTACGACTGGCTGCATCTTCATCACGAGGATTTCACCGGTCAGTACGGAAAATTCTACCGGAGCCATGGCCATGAACTCTGGTACCGGCGCCAGCAGGCCCAGTTCGAAAGTCTTGCCATCCGCCTCGGTTTCAAGAAGGTCTCCACGGAAAAAGGCGCCGTTGCCCAGGCCATTCTGGCGTACATTTCCGATGGCGGGTTCATGTTTGCAATGTGTTCCGCGACCGATACCTTCGATATTGCGCTGGCTGCTACCGGTGTCGACATTGTGGATACCGTCTACGACGGCGACCCGCCCCACCCTCAGGCGCAGTCCAGACTGGACTTTTCGAGGACGCTCGCCTTCGAGAACTTCTCCCTGGTCTCGGACCCGATGGAATATGAGCACGCGGACATCGACGTCTCGCCCACCACCGGCGCGCGGCTTATGGGCCCCGACGCCGACGCGTTCACCCTGTTTGAATTCTCGGCAAAATTCGATCCCGTGCCCGCCATGCTCACCCAGAACCACGTGCCCGTCGTCCGCGGTTTTCTGGGCCAGACCACGGCATTTCGCAGGAATCGAATCAAGAAGTCCGTCACCATTATGGGCGAGGTCAGCGGTACGGATCAGGTGAAGTACATCCACGGAAACGTAGGCCGCGGCACGTTTACCTTTTACGCCGGGCACGATCCGGAAGACTATCGCCACTTCGTGGGAGACCCCCCCACCCAGCTCGCGCTGCGTCGAAACTCGCCCGGGTATCGACTGATTCTGAACAACATCCTGTTCCCCGCGGCGAAAAAACAGAAACGGAAAACGTGAACGCGACCCCGTCATCCGGAAACGTCCGCGACCAGGGTTCATCCCGCACCGCGAAGGAATGCCCGCCCATGACCGAACAGCCCGAGAACGACCTCGAAGCCGTCGAAAGACTGAAAACCGCTCACGCCCGTATCAGGGACGAGATCGGCAAGATCATCGTGGGGCAGAAGGAGATCGTGGACCAATTGCTCATTGCGCTCCTGTGTGGCGGTCATTGCCTGCTCGTGGGGGTTCCGGGGCTCGCAAAGACGCTCCTCATCAGCACGCTTGCCAGGGCGCTCGACCTCCGCTTCAGCCGAATTCAATTCACGCCGGACCTGATGCCGTCGGATATTACCGGCACGGAAGTCCTCGAAGAAGACCAGCGCACCGGCCATAAGGCCTTCCGCTTCGTAAAGGGGCCCCTCTTTGCGAACGTCATTCTGGCGGACGAGGTCAACCGCACCCCGCCGAAGACCCAGGCGGCACTGCTTCAGGCCATGCAGGAGCACGAGGTGACCGCCGGCGGCGACACGTTTCGCCTGGAAGAGCCCTTTTTTGTGCTGGCCACGCAGAACCCGATCGAGCAGGAAGGCACGTATCCGCTTCCCGAAGCGCAGCTCGACCGGTTCATTTTCAACCTCTGGATCGACTATCCCTCGGAAGAAGAAGAAAGACAGATCGTTCGCACGACCACCAGCGCCTATACGGCGGAAATCGAACCGGTATTCGACGCGCGTGAAATCGTCGAACTCCAGCATCTCATCCGAAAGGTCCCGGTGGCCGACTATGTCATCGACTACGCCGTGGGCCTGGCCCGCAGGACCCGGCCGGGCGCGGACGGCGCGCCGGACTATGTCACCCGAATGGTCAACTGGGGCGCGGGGCCGCGGGCTTCTCAGTACCTCATTCTGGGCGCCAAAGCCCGCGCCGTCCTGGAAGGACGGTACGCAGCCGCGATCGACGACGTCAAATTCGTCGCCGTTCCGGTTCTGCGCCATCGTATCGTCACCAGTTTCAATGCCGAGGCCGAGGGGGTCACCGCGCTCGAACTCGTGCAGCGCCTTCTGGAAGAACCCGCCTGACACCACAGGCTCACCGCGTCCATGTCCGATTTCCGCACCTATCTCCAGCCCGAAGTCGTCGCCCGCCTGTCCGGCCTCGACCTGGTCGCCCGCCTCGTGGTCGAGGGATTCATCACGGGCCTGCATCAGAGTCCGTACCACGGATTCTCGGTTGAGTTCTCCGAGTATCGTCAGTATATACCGGGTGACCCGCCGCGCAACGTCGACTGGAAGGTCTTCGGCAAAACCGACAGGCTTTACGTGAAACAATTCGAAGAAGAAACCAACCTCAAGGCCTACATCCTGCTGGACGCAAGCGCGTCAATGGCCTATGGATCGAGCGCCGTCACGAAATTTCAGTACGCAACCTTTACCGCGGCGGCGCTGTCGTACCTGATGCTGCGCCAGCGGGACGCGGTCGGTCTGGTGTCCTTCGATCGCGGGATCCGATCCTACCTGCCGCCAAGGTCCGCGGGGACCCATCTGCCCGCCCTGCTTGAAACGCTTCAGAGTACCGATCCGAAAGGCGAAGACACAGACCTGGCCACAACCTTCCACAGCCTTGCCGAACGCATTGTTCGCCGGGGCCTCATCGTGGTTCTGTCCGATCTGATGGACGACCCGCGTTCACTGCTTTCCGGCCTGAAACACTTCCGTCACCGCAAGCACGAAGTCATCGTCTTCCACGTACTGGACCCGAGGGAACGGGACCTCGATTTCGGTCGGGAAACTCGATTCGTCGACCTCGAATCCGGCGCTTCCGTGACCACCGAGCCCTGGCATATCGCAACCGATTACAGGGACCGCATGGACGCCCTCACCGCGCAATTCGGCCTCGAATGCCGGGAAAGCCTCATCGACTACGTGCTGTTGGATACTGCCAGGCCCTTCGATACGGTGCTGTTCAATTATCTTGCCAAGCGCAAACGCCTGATGTAAAGCAGAACTGCAGCTTACGGCCGATTCCAACGATTGAGAGGACCCCATGGAAAGCGTTCGCGTGGGCATCGTCGGCGCGGGGAAAATGGGGCGTACGCATATAGACGCCCTGAGAGACGTGGCGCAGGGAAAAGCCGTTGCCGTGAACGACCCGGCCCGCCTGCCTGGAGTCGGTCCCGGCCTCGCCTGCGAATACGGCCTGGACTACGAGGAAAGCCTGGAATCTCTGGTTTCCAGAGACGATATTCACGCGGTTATCGTAACCACGCCACACGCCATGCATGCGGAACACGCCATCGCCGCGCTCGAAGCGGGCAAGCACGTCCTCGTGGAAAAACCGTTGGAAATTACGCTGGAGAAGTGCGACGCCATCATTCGGGCAGCAGACCGCATGGGCAGCAAACTCATGGTCGCACAGAGCCACCGGTACTGGGAAGGCGACGCGATATCCAAACGCCTGCTGGACGAAGGCGCCATCGGCCGGCTTCTGATGTGCCGGGACACCCTCGCCACGCCCGGGTACCGCAAGCCCAATCCCGACCGGGCATGGTTTACAGACCTGGATCTCTACGGCCCGGGCGGCCTGATCGGGTGGGGCGTACACAATATCGACCGTTTGCGCTGGTGGTTCGAAAGCGATGCCGACTATGTTTTCGCCCGGTCCTATTCGCTACGTACGGAAGTGCCCGGCGACGTCACGTCCAACATGGTGATGATTGGCTTCCGGAACGGCGGCAGCGCTCATCTCATCTACTCCGAAGCCCTTCCCCCGCCGGGCTGGAGGGGCTTCAGTTGTGCCGCGGAACTCGTCGGTGACAGGGGCCTGATGGAGGTGGATCCCTACAATAAAGTCAGGGTCGCCCGCGACGGCGCGTCGAAATGGGAAACCGTGTACGACCACGCGGCGGTGGACGATCCCCGGCAGAAAGCGTTTGCCGACGAGGTGCGGGATTTTATCGACTGTATCGTTAACGACACCGTTCCTCCGGTTACCGGGGAAGACGGCCGGGCTGCGGTCGAGATCGCCCTGGCCGCTTACCGATCGTCGCAGACCGGTGAGGCGATAAGGCTGCCGCTGGAAGATTGACGATGAATTCCTTTCTCAGAGATCTCGCGTTCGAGCTTCGCGCCGACCTGCGGTCAGCGAAAGCGGTTCCGGCACTGACGGCCGGATTTACGGCGGGCCTGGGGCTGCTGGTTGCCCAGGTGGCCTTCGCGAGCTTTATCTTCTCGGGACCTCTGGCGTCCTATTCCTCGCAGGGCGTCGGGCTGGTGCTGTTCGGGAATTTCGCCGCGTGTCTGTTCATCGCCCTCGGGGGCGGGTACCGCGGCGCCATTGCCGGATTGTCTCCCGTCCTGGTCGTCGTGATGGCTGCGGTCGGATCCACGATGGATGCCGAGGGCCACGCGCTTTTCGTCACGACGTCGGTCGCGCTCAACCTGACCGCGGTGGTCACGGGCGCGGGCTGTCTCATCATCGGGCGCTTCCGGCTCGCAAACCTGATGCGCTTTATCCCCTATCCGGTGGCGGGTGGATTCGTGGCCGGAATCGGTGGAGCCGTATGCCTCGCCGCGATGTCGCTGATGGGTTCTAAACCGGACTGGCAAGCGATTCCCGCGCTCTTCGACCCATCCACGTTCTGGAGATGGAGCCCGGGCGCGGTGTATGGGGTCGCTCTGTATCTCGCGATGAAGCGCTGGGCGAACCCGCTGATCCTGCCGGTGAGCGTCGCGCTTGCCGTAGTCGCGTTCCATTTCGCGCTCGCCAGCCTCGGCATTTCGGGCGAGACGGCGCGTGCGGAGGGCCTGCTGCTCAGCAGAACGACGGACGGGAACCTGTGGCCGGCCGTGTATCCGGCCGACCTGGCACACGTGCAATGGTCCTCCATGGCCAGACAGGCCCCCCACATGTTGACGCTGATTCTGGTTGCCTTCATTGCCGTGGTGATGAATTTCGCCGGCCTGGAACTGGCAGTGAATCAGGAGTTGGACTGGGACCGGGAGTTCCGGGTGACGGGCGTCGCGAGTATGGTCGCCGGTCTCGGCGGCGGCACGGTGGCGACGATAGTCGTGCCGGCCTCCCTGCGCAGCAAGTTGCTTGGGGCCACAACCAGGTTGACCGGAGCGGTCGCCGCGCTGGTGATCGGGGGGGCATTGCTTCTTGGTGACGCGATGCTGGAATTCGTTCCTGCGCCGCTCGTCGGCGGAATCCTGGTCTTTGCCGGCGTGGGCTTGCTGGACCAGGGTCTCGTGGCAAGCCGCAGGCGGCTCCCGTGGTCTGAATACGGCATCATTCTGCTGATCTTCGTTGTGATCACGTCTTTCGGTATGATCGAGGGCGTGGGCGTCGGGATGCTCGCCACACTGGTATTCTTCGCCTTGCGCCTCAGCCGCGTAGACCCGATCGAATCGCAGTTCACCGCGCGCGAACGGAGGAGCAACAGGGTCCGTCCCGTCCCCGATCGCGCCATCCTGATGGAAGAAGGGGAGCGGGCGCGGGCCTACCGACTGCGGGGCTACATCTTCTTCGGTAGCGTGTGCCCTCTCGTTGACCGTCTCAGGAAGTCCCTGAAAGGCGATTCGCGACCCGTATGCCTGATACTGGACTTCAGCGCCGTTTCCGGATTCGACTATTCGGCGGTTAACGTCCTGAGCAGGTTTCTGCAGGCGGCAAACGCGTCCGGCGTACGTGTTGTACTCAGCGGATTATCCATAGGTTTGCAGACCGGGCTGGAACACAACCTTCCGCCCGTCGTATTTGCCGGGATTCAGGTTGAGCCGGATGCGGATCGCGCACTCGAGCGCGGGGAGGAGATCCTCCTGTCTGCCTGGAAGGCGGACGACGACAGGACCGAGGTGCGGCGCGCCTCTCTGCTGGAACACGCAGCCGAAGACCTCGAGCGCTACCTGGCGCGCCAGATCGATTTCGAAAGCCTTACGGAGCAACTGAGGAGGTGGTTGGACCCTCGTCAATATTCTGCCGGCGAGGCCCTCGCAGGACAGGACAGGCCGCAAGGCGGTCTGCAACTGCTGCTTTCCGGCAGGGCCACCGGGTACGATTCCGCCGGCGCCCGCCTTTTTCAACTCGGCCCGGGGGATTCGATCTGGCCGGCGGGCGCGCCCGAGCAGACGGCGGCCCTGATCGTTGCGGACCAACCCTGCCGAACCCTGGTGCTGACGCCGGTTGATCTGGGCAGGCTGGAGGAGAAGGAGCAGAAGCTTACCCTCAAGCTGTATCGATACCTGCTCGCCGGGCGTCTGCGGGTTGAGTTGGGAACGGAGCGATAGCATGGGTACTCGGGTAGTTGGAATCGAAATGACCCCTCTCGATTACGGCCGTTCGTTCCTCATTGGAAAGGGGGCCGCCAACGAGGTGCGTTTCTGGATCGAGTCACGCACCCGCGTCATCGACGAGGTCGAGGGGAACAGCGAGGACTTCTACCAGACCGCCTCATGCAAGAGCGAAAACACGTTTCAGGAAAGGGACCTGTTCAAACGCGACAATTACGATTACCTCCCGATCTTCAGCGCACGTTACGGACTCATCTTCCGCCGTCACGCCCGATTGAGTCACCGTTACCGTGATACGCGAGTGTACGAGGAGATGTTCGGCGGCTACGACCTTCACCTGGTCGAGGGTGGCAAGATTCTCGAATTGCCGTCGAACGCGGCCATCCGCGAGGAAACGTACCGGTTCGCGCCTCTGGTCTCGCAGACCGAAATCCACAACGAGGACACCGGTCTCAGGGCCGTCATCGAATGTCCGGTGAAGACCATGAACACCCGCCGCGAAGGCGATCTCTATCAGGTGGATACCGGTCCGATCGCCTTTCCGGACCTCTCGAAGCGGCGCGAACGGCTCGTCGACTGCCTGTCGCTGGCCTTCGTGGCCTTCAACGCGCCGCACTTCGCCGATTTCGTCATCGAGGCGCCCACCCCCGTGGATCCAGAAAATTCCGATCTGAAAGTCCACCACTATTCGAAGATCGTCAGCCTCCCGGCGCGCAACCGCCTGTTCGCGGTGGAGTAGAATGTGGCCGGTCCATATAGATTCAGCGTACGAGGACGATCCCCGAGTTCAATTGAAATAGCCGGCGGGACCGAATCTCCCCAACCGTCCGTATTGCGATCACCGGTCAGAATGGTGAGTGAAACGTAGCTGAGCCGGCACAATCATTGCCTGTGTGATGCTCCTTGACAGAGAATCTGAAAAGGGGCATTTATTATATCAGGTACATACATCCGGTTGAGACCGGGATGAATGGCCAACGGGATCGAATTCCCGGGTTGGACGGTATCGCAGGTAGCCGGTCGTTCGTGCCAAAAACCTATCCTGGCTTCGCTCTGTTCAGCCGCAACCAAATCGATTGAATTGAACGTCTGAGACCGTTTGACGTTGCAATCACTCCCCCCTTGAGGGGGAGTCGCCTGCCTGCGCCAAGCGGAGCGCCTGCCTGCCGCGGGAAGCGCAGCGGCGCAGGCAGGCGGCAGGCAGGCAGAAGCCGAGCCGTCAGGCGGCGGCTGATGCGGTGGGGGGATTCCAACGCGTTAACATGAGCAAACTGCACGAATAAACATGCACGCATTTTGCGTAGAAGCCTTAACTGTAAGATTCTCACGCTTTTGCCAAGAAACAAGCCGCAAGATGGTCCGACTCACGTAAAGTCGGCAATCGGATTGAAAGGGCTGTACCCATGATTACTGAAATCGAAATCGGGGGTTACCGGCTACTCGACGACTTCAAGGCCGATTTCAAGCCGCTGACGGTGGTGATTGGTGCGAATGCCGTGGGAAAGAGTACGCTAATTGATTGTTTGCAGCTGATAGGCGAATGCTGTGAAGTACCGCTGAATACCGCGTTCGGGTGGCACTATGGAGCCGCTTCCATTTTAACCTCGGGCAATGAGAATATGCGCATGAACTGGAATATCACTTTTCGCAATCCGGCTAAGTCGGATGCTTTACCACTGCGACTCGGGGAATCTCTAGTATACGAGGTTGTTCTCCGGGCCGACCAACATGGCCAGATCCATCCACAATACGAGGTATTCAGGACTCAAGAGCCGCGACAGGGGCACGCCAATCCTCTTAAGTTTCTGGAGGTGACCCCGTATCGGCGTCACATATTTGACAGGAAACAACGACAGTTTATCCCATTTGATGAAACGCAAACAGCAAATGATGTCGTCAATGAGCCTGATTCACAAGAAATCGAAGCGATGCGCAATCCGGACCAACCGGCAAAACAGGAGCCGGCATTGCTACTGTCACAGATTCGATTCTTCAATGAGTTTCCCGTTGCTTCCTGGGTGCGTTTCTTATTTACAAATATGGCGTTCTATCCGGGTTTCGATGTGACACGGTCGTCCAAGCTCCGTACCGGAGCTGTGGATATCAAGCCTATTACGACGTTATCGGCCAACGGCGACAACCTTGGTACCGTACTGCACGAGATTCTGACACGATATGACTACCGTTCCGCTGCTGAGGAGTTGCGGGAGTTTCTTCGCGCAGCCTATCCTGCATTTGAAGAGATCCATTGCGACACTACATTCGGAACGCCGCCTCAGGTTCTCGTTCGGATCCGCGAGAAGGGAATGGCCCGGTCGTTCTTTCTGTGGGAACTTTCTGATGGCATGCTTCGGTTTCTCTGTCTGGCGACAGCTTTGTTGAATCCAAGGCCGGGGATGCTCATAGCTATAGACGAACCTGAATTGGGCTTGCATCCTGGATTGTTGCCTGTCGTCGCGGAGATGATCAAAACAGCCGCAGAACGCACGCAGGTGCTTGTGACGACCCACAGCCCGGATCTGCTTGACTGTTTTGACATTGAAGACGTTGCGGTGATGGCTCGGGATGACGACAATACAAGGGTCCTCTGGCATCGTCCGGCGAACCGCAGTACGCTTGTGGAAATGCTTAAGAACGTAACGGGTGAAACCCTTGGAGACCTTCATCGCTCAGGCGAATTGGAGGCAGGCGCATGAAGGTGTGGATTTACGTGGAAGGAAAGTCGGACGCTGAGGGACTGAAGGCATTGTGGGGCGGATGGATGCGAAGGCTCGGACAACGAGGTTGGGGAATACGATTCGTCCCTCTCGCAAATAAACAAAAATTCCTCAGAAAAATCACCGCGCGAGCGAGCGAAAAATTGTTGGATGATCCGCGCGATCTTGTTGTGGGCCTTTCAGACCTATATCCGATCAAAGGAATTGCTCCGGTATACAAGCACGAGAATTTGACCGAACTGCGCGACATACAGACTCGCCTGGTAGAAAGTGACTTACGGAAGCTGGCTGCAAGTGCGGGTTATAGCGATAATATAACGCGTTTCTATGCAAGTGCTTTCAAATACGACATGGAAGTCCTGCTTCTTGCAGCGACCGGTCAGCTTCAGTCCCGCCTCAGAATGGCGAACAAGCCGCGCGGCTGGCGACGACCACCGGAACATCAGAACCAGAACAAGCCACCGAAGAGAGTCGTTGAGGAACTCTTTCGCACAAGTCTTAAAAGACGATACAATGATATCACGGATAGCGGTGCAATCCTGAAATGCGCGGATCTTCACGACGTCGCAACGCAGTGTCCGACCTTTCGCGCCATGATTGATTGGATTGGCGAAAAGACGGGCGTGCCCGCGTATTGACTCGCCGTTCGAGTCGTTCAGCACAATAACAGAAATGAACAGATCAACTGGCGAGTCCAACACTCCAGGATGTCCAACATGCGGCGCTCCAATGGCGCTTCGTACGGCGAAGCGGGGACCCAACCCCGGAGAGCGGTTCTGGGGTTGCACGAAGTTTCCCAAGTGCCGGGGTACGAGGCGGCACGGTAAAGAGCGGAGGCCGGAGCATACTTCCCCCGCGGTCCATTCAACTCATCGGGAATTGCTTCCGGTCGAATGGATCGAAGGCGCACGCCGCAACGATTTCATCCCGGAATACGTGTCCGTGGGAGCGAGGCCGGGGATCCTAAATGATCGGCTCGGTCAGGACGCGCGTTTGACGCGGGCCCTGAGTCAGTGTGTTCTGCTCTCGCGAAGAAGCCGAGAGCGCGGAGATTCCGTCGAGTACGTTCGCTTCGCGGTCTCGCTCCTGCTCAAGTTGCTGCGTCGCGGGCAGACGCCCATGCCAACTCTGGAGGTCGAACGCGAAGCGCTTCGCACCCACGGCTTGTTCGATCGTGTTAACGCAGCAGGCCAGAACGAGGCGGAAGTCGGTTGGGAGTTGCGGGCGGGCCCGCCGTTGCGTTTCACCGCTGAAACCATTCTTGCGAGGATTACAGAGAAGACCCCGTTCATTCTCGACTCCGCATTCGACTTCGATCCCGATTCGGAAGCGTCGTTGCTGCAGAGCCATGTGGAAAGCTGGTTTCTCAATCAGTGGGCGCCTGCGGCGCTCGGGCCCTGCGCCGGTCACTGGTTCACCCCTCAGGCGCCGCTTGACCGGCTTGTTGAGTCCTCGGGCGGATACGGGAACGGCGCCCGCCGCGTCGACTTTCTCTTCAGCCATCCAGGTGGGACCCCATTCGCCGTAGAGATCGACGGTCCGGAACACGCTGGTGCGGTCGAGGTGGACGAGGCGCGTGATGAAGCACTGCGATCCGCAGGGATCGACGTTCTACGTATCACCAACGCGGAAGTGCTGGATGGCCGCGGTACCACGCTCGACGAGATTCGCGGTCGATGTCTACGTTCCCTGACGTCATTCGCACGTGCCAATGGCAACGAGAAGGACGTCGCGTCGTTCGCTCTCGATTGCGCTAATTCGGCCAAGGTGCAGTTTGTGGTCGCCAGGGCCCTGGAGTACGGATGGCTGACGCCCGGCGGAACATGGGCCATTGACATCCGTGGGGCCGGAGCGCCCGCCGCGGCCGGCGTGCTGGATGTGCTTCGGTTCATGGCCGGCATCGACGTTCTGTATGGCGGTTGTTCGGTCCCGGAACGATGTTCCGTGAGGGCGGACGACGGGTTCGCAACGACCTGGATGCGCGAAGACGAGGACAGGTGGATCGAGGCCGCGGATTTCGAAACGGCCGGAGAACCGTTGCGCATCAGCGTCGAAACGGGAACCAGCCCGTACCATGCCATTTCACGCGAAGGACAGGATTTCGTCATTCGCTCAGTGTACGTCCCTGCATTGATCGCGGCCGCGCCGTCGTTCGACTTGCGAAGAAGAGCTGCGGAGGTGTCGACCTTCGAAGAAGCTCAGGGTCCGCTCCGGTTTTGTCTCCGGAACATATTTCGGAAACGAGATTTCCGCCCGATGCAGGGTCAGGCCATCGTTAACGCACTGCGACAAAACGACAGCGTCGTGTTGCTTCAGACCGGCGGGGGAAAGAGTATCGTCTACCAGCTTGCGGGTCTGCTTATGCCCGGCGTCACACTGGTGGTCGATCCGATAACCGCGTTGATCGAGGACCAGGTTGAGGGACTGAGGTCTTACGGAATCGACAGAGCGGCTTCAATTACAAGCTACCTTGCCGGCCGGGAAGATCGCGAGCGCCTGCTGTGCCGAGTTGAACGAGGCGAGTACCTGTTCGTGCTTCTTGCGCCCGAACGATTGCAGTCGCCCCAGTTTCGGACGGCGCTCCGCGCATTGGTGGAGTCCACGTTTGTCAACCTGGCGGTCGTCGATGAAGCTCACTGCGTTTCCGAGTGGGGGCACGACTTCCGGCCCGCGTATCTGAAACTCGCGGATAATCTGAGAAGGCTCGGGGCAGACCGCGAATCCAGCCCACCGCCACTCCTGGCCCTCACAGGGACCGCCTCGCGCGCCGTCCTCCGGGACATGCTCGCCGACCTCGGTATCGACAGGAATCGCTCGGATGTATTGATTCGTCCGGATTCGTTCGACCGTACCGAAATTCGCTTTGAAATCGTGCGCACGTCGCCGGTCGAAGACTCGTCGGCGGCCCTGCGCGGCGTGCTGAATGCACTGCCCGGACGATTCGGCTTGCCCCGGGCTGAGTTCTATCGGTCGTCCGGCGCCGACACAGCTTCAGGTATCGTTTTCGTGCCTACGGTAAGAGACCGTATCTACGGGGTCCAGGCCGTCCGCAGTGTCGTGCGCCAAGCAACCGGCGCGGAAGTCACGATCTATTCCGGCGGCCATCCCCGGTCCGTGGATGCGGGCGAGTGGGATGCTCGAAAACGCGAAAACGCGGCCGATTTTAAGTCCAACCGTGTACCCGTGCTTGTCGCGACCAAGGCATTCGGGATGGGGATTGACAAGCCGAATATCAGGTATACGGTGCATTTCGGAATGCCCATGTCGCTCGAGAGCTTCTATCAGGAGGCAGGCCGTGCGGGGCGAGACCGAAAACTCGCGCGCGCAACCGTCGTGTTTTCGGAGTACGACCCGGCCCGCTCCTCGGAGTTGATCGATCCCGATCTCGATATCGAGGCACTTCGCGACAAGTTTGATGTGATTGAAGGAAATCGCAGTACCGCGGATGACCTGAACCGTGCATTGTGGTTCCACCTCCGCTCGTTCAGCGGTGCGGCACAGGAAATCGAGGACGTGACCGATCTGCTGAACGATCTGGGCGATCTCTCTTCCAGACAACGCATTGAACGACCCTTTGAGGACGACGAAAACCGTATCAGAAAGGAAAAAGCCGTCTATCGGCTTCTCAGGATTGGCGTGATTGACGACTATGAAGTCGAGTTCGGATCCCGCAGGTTTGTGCTTCACGTGGACGCGTTCGATTTCGAGCGATGTAGGGACAGACTGCTTGAATTCGTCCGCTCGGCGCAACCTGGAAGGAGCAAGTCCCTCGTTCGAAAAGTGAATGAAGTCGATACCGGCCAGGCGCAGGAAGCGGCGCTTGCACTTGCCACGATTCTGATTGAGTTTACGTACGACCTGGTCGAACGTTCCCGGCGTGGCATGATCCGTGAAGCACTGCTGCTGGCCCGTCAGGCGCGAGACGACGCGGAGATTCGTCTGCGGCTGCTCGACTACCTTCAGGAAGGCTTCGGCGCCGAACACATTGAAGGACTGCTACAGAATGAGGAGGTCGAGCTGGTGGCGTGGTGGGATCTTGTTGCCAAGGTGCAGTCAGCGATGGACGCGGGCGAGCTTCGGGGTCTGTGCATTCGCGCGCTCGAGTCCTACCCGGACCATCCGGGGCTTCTGATCGCCCGCGCGCTTTCCGAGTCCATGTGCCCCGATCACGATGAAAACGTGAGCGCCAGGGGAATCAGCGCCGCCATCCGGTCTGGGGTGGAGAAATACGGCATTTCCCGTAACGATATCGAAACGGCCATCGACCAGATGTACGACCTCGTGGCGACCCGCGCGAGCGATCTCGGTCCGCCCCTCACCTTCGCGCTACTTGATCTCGCTGATGCCGAGCCTGATTTTGCGTACGTGGAGAAGAAGGGGATTCAGCGTGCGGTTGAACTGGACGATCCTCAAGTCCGTGCCGTTATTGCCGCTAGATGCATTCGCGACGTCTTCGATGAATTGCACGACGTATGCGACCGGGTCGCGCGACAGTATGAAACGCCCGGTGTGGCAGAGGTATTGGGAGCGTAAATGGATATCATGAAGGAACTCCAGAAGCGGCTCGGAGAAACGGAGCGGCGTGCCGCGGAGGTGGTCGGGCGGCTCGAGCAATTCGATGAGCTACAACGGTCACTCGCAGACGCCGGAAGAGGGCTCGGCGAAGCCAATACCAACGTCTCGGAACTCGCGTCTGCGGCGGGAGCCGTAGTCGATTCGCTGAACAGCGTCCTCGCTGAATTCCGGAAGGCCGTTGATCTATTGCAGGCCGCCGACCCGGTACTGATTGGCGACAAGCTCGTCAAGATCGAGCAACAACTGGAAGGAATCACTGCAAAACTCGGCACAGTGGACGAGCTTTCGTCCGAAATCCGCAGCACCCGAATCGCGCTGGAACGGCTTTCGCGAAGGTCGTTTATCGACAAGATCTTCGGGCGGAGCCGCGAAACCTGAACGAGGATCATGAGACGTACCCCTCGACTTGGAAAGAGATTTGTCAGCCGAGCTTCGGTGACAACGTGTCGAAATCGACCAGCGTCAAAGCCTTTAAAGAGTTCTACCGACAAGACTTGAGACGGCCAGTGGGATTCCCAGCAGGCTGTTGGGTGTGCTAAATCCCTTGACAGACAGTTGAAAGTCGGATTCATTATGTTTGTACCCGAGTCGTTTCCGCCACGGCGGTCTTCAGGTAGCGCTTATACGCAGAGTTACGTGACTAACGCGGATCCCGAAAAACTGGGGGAGCACAAGGCATGCCGCAATTAAAAACCTATGACCTATTTTTAAGCCACGTATGGCGAAGCGCCGAAAACTCCGAATACTACCGCCTCGAGAATCTTCTCTACGAAGCGCCATACTTCTATTGGCGGAATTATTCTGTTCCCGAGCACGATCCACTAGGAACAAAGACAGATCAGGCACTGCGTCAAGCACTTTATCGGCAAATTGCTCCAATTAACTGCTTTCTTGTGGTTTCCGGAATGTATGTCAATCACAGAAAGTGGATTCAGCAAGAAATCGATATTGCTATCAGATACAATAAGCCGATTGTTGGCGTAATACCGTGGGGCCAAGAACGCGTGCCTGT
>CAXXXF010000014.1:0-398071 GCA_963667175.2 Candidatus Latescibacterota bacterium
GGGAGACGAGATGATCTTCTCGTATGGGGGGCGACCGGGTGGTGGCGCCGGACCAGGGCGCCGCGGTGCAGCTGATCTTCGGCACGCTCGACGGCGCCGAAGACGCGCTGCTTGAATCAGGAGGGCGCGCCGGCGAGGTTTTGGCGGAGGTGTTCCCGATTCCGGCGCTGTGGGTACGGTGTGAACTACCTTTAGCCGCGGTTCCGGCGCCGTTGCAGATCGCGAACGTACGAAAGCCCCGGTTTGAATCCAACCGGGGCTTTCGCGTTGGGTCAATGCGGATTTGCACGTATGTCGATCCGCCAACCGGCGCCGGGAGGCGGGGAATGACGACGTTCAGCCGGCGGACACGGTCGGCCGGGCCGGGCGGTACGGCGGGCTCCAGCAACGGCGCGCTGCCGGGGCGTGAACTCGTCCCAGCACTTCATCCACGCCCTCCGGCACGTAGACGCTTGCATAGGTCAGCGGGCCCGGCGAGTATTTGTAGAGGATGGAACGCCGCTGGTGGTCGGCCGTCCACGGCATCGTTCCGTGTGTCAGGGCTTCGGGTGAAGATCACGGCCGAACCCGCTTTCGCCTCCACCTGCCGCACCACGCCGATGTCTTTGTCCAGCAGGGCCACGCCCCGGGGCGTTGGATAATTCGATTTGTGGCTTCCCCGGGATACACGCAAAACCGCCGTCCCCCGGGCCCGCAATCCGTAAAACATCCATGCGACAACCGTCAGGCCGCAGCGCATTCTGCCGTTTGTGAAACTGGTAGAAATGCGTCAGGTCATCCGTGGTGCCGCCGCCGTGCAGCACGTGTCCTTCCGTGCCCTTGCGCATGATGATGCCGTAGACGTGGTCCAGGCGGAAGCCCTCGCGCAACACCTCGTTGAGATACGGCACGATCGCGGGATGGGCCAGAAGATTCCTGAAGGGTTGGCACCAGGGCTTCGGCCACGTGAGCATGCCGCCGAGATCGCCTCGGCCCTGCAGACCCTTCAGCGTTCTGGATTTTCCGGGACAGGGGACTGTTCGCCGGGGTCGTTCGCGAACGCGGTGGGGCGTTCCGGTCTATGGCCTCGTTGCAGGCGGCAACTTCCTCGGAGGAGAGCGCGTTCTCAACCACGAGATAGCCGTTGAGATCAAAGAAATATCTCTCTTCATCGTCCATGTCAGGCTCCTTTTGCAGATTGGAGGGGGAATCTCCTCTCCCCCGGAGGAGCGGGGGCTGCGGGGAGGAACGTCCGGGACGCCCAGAATATCGTCCAGCTCTCGCGCCGTTTCCTCGGGGACGTCCACGCTCACGCCTTCTTCGAACTGGCGCCTCCAGTTTTCCAGGTGCGACTCGCCGATCTGAACGGAGATCGGTTCGCTCCCGGGCCAGCGCGTGAACGGGGGGCGCTTCACCCTTCCCGCACTCAGCCCCTGATGGATACAGTCCAGGATTCTGGCATCCGGGAGATCGAGATGAAAGCCCCGGAAGGCCACCTGAACGGGAGAAATGTGCATAGTTCCGGTCTCCGGCTTTGTGTCGGTCCGCCCGATTCACGCATTGCTCGTTCTTCCTGCGACAAAAGATAGCGCGGTGTATGGTTGCGGACAAGCAAATTGTGCGTGCTAAACCCGCCGCGCAGGCGTCCCGACGAACAGCGCGGGCGCGCGTTTCTGTTGACACGCCCGAACGCGGAGGCGTATACTGGACACCGGTCGGATTGGCTGAGAAATCCGAGTACCCTCGCAGAACCGTGCGATTCCCGGAATCGCCCGACCGGAGCGGTCGGGTCATCCATTAACCCGGATAAATTGGAGCACTTTATGGCGCTTCTCGGCAGCGGTGAATATCAGTTTGAAGAACAAACCCATTGGGCGCGTCTGCCCGAAGGTTGGCGATTTAAAGACGTCGTGGACATGGCGGTGGATTCGGACGACCGGGTGTACGTGTTCAACCGTGGCGAACACCCGGTCATCGTATTCGACCGGGACGGACGATTCCTGGGTTCATGGGGCGAGGGCCTGTTCGTACGCCCCCATGGCCTCACCCTGGGTCCCGACGGGATGCTCTATTGCGTGGACGACCAGGGCCACTGTGTTCGCAAGTGCACGCTCGAAGGCGAGGTGCTGATGGTCATCGGGACGCCTGGCCGGGGCGCCCCGGACCAGAGCGGGGCGCCATTCAATCAGCCCACGAAGGTGGCCTTCGACCCGCGCACGGGAGATCTCTACATCTCGGACGGTTACGGCAACGCGCGGGTGCACAAGTACTCGCCGACGGGCAAACACCTCTTCTCCTGGGGAGACTACGGGACCGATCCCGGGCAGTTCAACCTGGCGCACAGCGTCTGTACAGACAGCCGGGGGGCGGTCTATGTTGCCGACCGGGAAAACCACCGGGTACAGGTGTTCGATCCGCAGGGCAATTATCTCAGGCAGTGGAACAACCTTCACCGCCCGTGCGGGCTGCATATCGACAGCGACCTCGTCTATATCGGACAACTGCCGACCCAACTCGAGGTCAACGCAACCTATCCGAACGTGGGCTCGTGCGTGAGCGTTCACGACCGGACGGGCACGCGTCTCGCCCGGCTGGGAGACCCCCGGGCAGGCGAGGGTCCCGGCCAATTTACGGCGCCGCACGGGGTTGCCGTGGACTCTCGAGGCGATATATACGTCGGGGAGGTGTCCTGGAGCGCATTCGGTTCGCAAATGGACCCGCCCAGAGAAATGCGCAGTTTCCGCAAGCTGGTCCGCGTCTGAAGCCGGTCGTCATCCCCCGGAAGGGTTCACGGCCCGCCCATGCCGATTCTGATCAAATCGAAGCTGCTCATCACGGATCCCGATGAGGCGCCCGTACCAGGCGGGATCGTGATCCTCGATGGCGACCGCGTCCTGGGTGCGGGCGCTCAGGCGACCCTGAACGCGGATCCGACGTGGGAGACGCTGGACTGGTCGTCCTGGACGGTGATGCCGGCCCTGATCGACGGCCACGCCCACGTTACGGCCAACAACCGCTTCCGCGTTCCGTTGAACGTCCATTTCGAGCTGGATCCCGCAACCGCGGTTCTGCGGGGAGCAATGAATCTCAGAAGCGACCTGGCCACGGGCGTGACCACCATGCGGACGCTCGGAGACCGCGCTGGCGTCGAAAAGCCGTTCCAGGAGGCCATTGATCGAAAGGAAGCCGCGGGTCCCCGGTTGAAGGTCTGCGTACGGGCGCTGCGACCGACGAACGGCACGGCGCCGTTTCTCTCCTTTCCGGCAGACGGCGAAGCGGAACTCGCGGCGCGGATCCGTGAAAACGTGTCGGTGGGGGCGGACTGGACGAAACTGTTCATCACCAACGTGAGAGACGGCGATGCGTTCGAGGACTATCTGCGGGGCGACCTTACGGACGTGGCGGCGTATTCGCGAGAGGAGATCGAGGCGGCCATCGGCGTCTCCCACGATCTGGGCGTTCCGGTAGCCGCGCACGCGATCGGCGGCCCGGCAATGCGATGGGCCATGGAGGCGGGGATCGACAGTATCGAACACGCAAATCTGCTCGATGCCGAAGACGTGGATCTGTTCGTGAGGTCCGGCGCGTACCTGAGCGACCCCAATCTCCAGCTTTTCTTCGACCGGGAGGTTGGATTCGAGTCCTTCGAGACCTGGGGCATGGACTGGTGGCGGCAGCGCGTGGAACGCGCCAGGGAACGCACGGCGCGCTACCTCCCTGAAGCCGTTCGGGCCGGGGTGAAAATCTGCCTCGGAACCGACAGTACGCACGCGACGTTGTGGCGGGAGGCCAGGGCGATGACGGACCTCGGCGCGTCAACCGTCGACGCGATCAGGGCCGTGACCACGAATACGGCCGATATGCTGGGAATGGCGGATCGGGTGGGACGCCTCGCTCCGGGTTACCTGGCGGACATTATCGCCGTGGACGGGAACCCCCTGGAGGACGTGGCCTGCCTGCGGCGGATCCGAGGCGTGATGAAGGCCGGCGACCGGGTCCAAAACCTCCTGTCCGGCGCGAGCAAGGTCTTCAGCGACGAACCAGGAACGGCCTCCTACGTATAGGTTTGGAGTTTTCATTCCAGCAACGGCCGAACTGGCCTCCCTCACACCCGCTCCTTGAACCTCTTCGCTTCCTTCCTGGCGACTTCGAAGGCGTTTTTGCCACTCTTGTTCAGCACGGTCGGATCGGCGCCGGCCTCGAGCAGGGCTTCGGCAGCGGCGACCCGGCCCTCGTACATCGCGCGATGGAGCGGGGTGCGCCCTTTCCTGTCCTGCGTGTTGAGATCGGCGCGACGGTCTGCAAGCAGTCGAATCATCTCCGCGCCGTCAGCCTCGGCGGCCAGCTGCAGCGGGGTCCGACCTGCTTTGTTCCTGGCGTCGACGAGGGCGCCGCACGCCAGCAAATTCTCCGCGCAAGCCATCGAACCGGCCCGGACCGCCCAATGCAGCGGCGTCATTGCGTAGGCGTCGGAGGCGGTGACGACCCCCGGATTCCGATCGATGAGTTCCTTCAGCCGGGACGTATCGTCCAGGGCGCACGCCGAATACACGTCGTAGAATGCCCCGTCTTCGATGAGAATTCGCGCAACCGCAAGCCTGCCTTCCAGCTTCGAGTCATCCTCACGTCCGGGCGCGACGGCCTCCTGAAGGGACGTCGTTCCACGCTCGCCGTTGCCCCTTATCTGCAGTTCATGGTGAACGCGGGCGCCGTGCCGAATAAGGAGCTCGGCGCATTCGGGGTATCCGCCCGCGGCGGCCCAGTACATGAGCGACAGGTTATCCGGCCACCCGACGTGCGGCTTCTTTACCGATACACACGTCGCGTCCGCGGCGCCAGATTGGAAGACCGCCCGCAGCGTATCGACCATACCACCCCAGGCCGCTTCGTGCAGCACGTTGTACGACGTCCTGTCGATCTCCAGCGGGACACCCCGTTCGAGGAGGAACGTCACGGCCGGCCCGCATCCCCTCATGCCGATCAGCACCGTCAGCAGCCGCGCGCCGATGCGGTCGAGCACCGCCGGCGCCGCGGCCAGCAACTCCGTCATCCGGCGGACGTCGGGCGCCCCGGCCCATCGCTTCGGCGCCGGCCCGAACGCCGCGGAGATGAACTGTCGTTCCGCTCCAGTGAGATCCAGTTTTTGCACGTGGCGCAGAAACCAGTTCTGTTCGAACAGGCTCACCGCTTGATTCACGTCCACAACTGCCTCCTCACTAAAGGTTCCTTGTCGAACCTTGCGCGGTTCGAAATATAACCAAAAGGTCGGCATTTTTCGGAATTCTTTTCCGAATATCCGCTTCTCGCGTTCAGCGCTCGTATGGACGAATCTTTCCGTGCGCATCCACGGCATTGAACAGAATGAACGGCCTGCGCCGGCAGACTGGTGCTGCGACGTGGCGGCGCGCCGCGATTTGGACGGGAACTGACGTTTGTCGTTGTCCCGGAACGGAGTTTGCTTTAACCGCAGGGGCAGGTTTGAAACCTGCCCCTACCCATATCGGCCCGTTTCGCCGGGAAAGACCCACGGTGACGGCTTGTTCGTTGGGAATCGGCTCACTCCAACCGGGAATACGACAGTATGGAAACGCTGGTCCGGCGCAGGGGTATCGACGGTGTCGCGGACGTGGACCTGCCGCGTGAAAAACTGGAACGGCTTGGCGCCGAAGCGCTGAGGAACGAGGAACTGCTGGCAGTCCTTCTGCGGACGGGTTACGAAGGAAGGAACGTGCTGGAGGTTGCCGGCGAGATCCTGAAACAGCATGCGCTCCAGTCGCTCATGGCGATGGGTCTGGCGGAACTGACGGACATCAAGGGCATCGGCAGGGCGAAGGCGGCCGGCCTCGTGGCCGGATTCGAACTGTCGCGACGGGCGTTGAACCAGGGCATGGGCATCGAGCCTTCCATCACGAAGCCCGCGGACGCGGTGGGACTGCTGGCGGAATTCAAGGATCGGCGAAGAGAGCATTTCGTGGCCGTCTTCCTGAATGCCCGCAACCAGGTCATCTGCAGGGAGGAAGTGTCGGTGGGGTCGCTGAACGCGTCGCTGGTCCATCCTCGCGAGGTATTCTTCCCTGCCGTGGGCACGAGCGCCGCCAGCGTCATCCTGGCGCACAACCACCCGTCGGGGGACGTCACGCCGAGCCGTGAGGACGTCGAACTGACGCGGCGGATGGTGCAGGCGGGGGAGATTATGGGCATCGAGGTGCTGGACCACATCATTCTTGGGGCGGAGCGGTTTCTGAGCATGAAGGAGGCGGAACTGTTCTGACGGAACGGAAACGTAACGATGACGTGGGCGCCGGGACCACGCGCTGTCCGACGGGACATCGTTCATGCTGCCCCGGGGACACCGGCGGAGGGTTGTACCTGTTCGGAGGGCCGGCAGGAAACCGGTTTCGCGCGGCCGCTTGTGATGCGTTATTACCAGGTGCAGCAAATAGTCGACATCCAGGCTCCACCAAGCAAGAGTGGGAGGATGTAAACAATACGGTGCTCCCCGTAATATATCGTAGAGTTCGTTCCACGGAGTTTCCGAACGTCGTGTCGTCCGTCCGGCGCCGGCCGGCTCGGGAGGTGTGGTTTGGCTGTGATCACGTTGACATCGGATTTCGGGCTTAGCGACGGGTACGTGGCCGCGATGAAGGGCGCGATGCTCGCAATCGCTCCGGGCGCCACCCTGGTGGACGTCTCCCATCGGGTCCCTCCGCAAGACGTGGCTTCCGGGACCTATGTCCTTTCCAGCGCATACCGTTATTTCCCGGTCGGCACGGTCCATCTCGCGGTTGTGGACCCCGGGGTTGGAAGCGCCCGCCGCGCAATCGTCGTGGAAACTCCGCATTACCTGTTTGTCGGTCCGGACAACGGGCTGTTCAGCGCCGTATTCGAGCGCGAAATGAAGTGGAAGGTCGTTGAGATCCGCAAACCGGCGTTTTTCAGACCCGCGGTGAGCCCGACGTTTCACGGCCGGGACGTCTTCGGCCCCGTTGCGGCGCATTTGAGCAACGGAGTCCCGACGGAGGAATTGGGGCCGCCGGTTGCGGACCCGAACCGCCTGGATCTGTGGACGGTACACGCACGCGGCAACCAGGTAGTCGGTCGGATCGTGCACGTCGATGGCTTCGGAAATGCGATCAGCAATCTTGGCAGGCAGCACGTGGGATGCGGCGAGGTCCGCGTTCGTATCGGGAAGAACCAGTTTGACGGCATCTCGCGGACGTATGCCGACGTGCCGAAGGGTGAAACGCTGGTTCTCTATGGAAGCGAAGATACGTTGGAGGTCGCGATCAACGGAGGCAATGCGGCGCGGAAATTGGGATTGCGTCGAGGCGATCGGGTCACTGTGGATGCCGGGGCGCGCACGGGGCCAACGTAAATGCACGTTGTTTCAGGGTAGCAAATCGAGCAGGTCCGACAGACGGTTCAGTTCGTGGTCCGGGCGTTCCTCGGGAGTTCGAGGGCGCTGGTTTTCCTGTCTGCCGAAACGCAGGCGGGCGGTGCGCATGCCCAGCCGTTTGGACGCTGCGATCTCGGAATCCAGCTTGTCCCCCACCGACAGGATTCGGCCGGGCGAAAGTTCGTATCGGCGGGCCGCCCGGCGTAGCGCTCCGTCTTTTTCACGGTCGTCCCTGTCGTCGTGAAAGAAGAGGGTTCCTTCCCCCTCGCTGAAATAACCGCACAGGCCCAGGCGGTGTATCTTTCGCCGCTGCCGTTCCGGACGGCCGGTGGTCACGAGGCAAAGCCGGTAATTCCTGAGCGCGAGTTCATCCAGCGTTGCGAGCGAATCCGGAAAGGGGACAATGTCTTCCACCTCGTCCCGATGATAGGCGGAGAGCGCGCTTTCCGCGACGTCGGCCGACAGCCCGTGCCGGCCGGCGATTTCGCGAATGGAGTCGGAGGAACTGAACCGGTCGACCAATTCCCCCTGCTGGCGACGCAGGACGTGCGCGTCCGAATCGGGAATGGCCGCGGCAAGGACTTCAGCCGCCCGAAGGCGCGCCGGTTCCGTCAGCTGCCCGGTGCAGTCGTAAAGAGTGTCGTCCAGGTCGAAGATGACGGCATCAATCCGGCGCCGAGCCATTGTCCAGCTCCCCGTAGTCCGGCACATCCAACCCGCAGTATATCCGGCAGGCCGCGTCGGCCACCCTGTCCGGATTGTGGCTGATAAAGTCTCCCGCGCTACGGCTCCTCGCTTCGGACGTGTAGTCCTCCAGCAGATCGGTTATCGTACAGGTTACCAGACGCCGGATCTCATCGGGATCGCATCGCACGGGTTCCTTGCCGTCACGAATGTACGCGTTCAGCACCGGTTGCCATTTTCCGCCTCCCGGCCTGTGGAACGCGTCCGGATCCTGTACAAGCGCGTGGTCCAGGATACCGGTGTGTTTCTCCGGGAAGTGTCGCAAAATGGCGCGGAGATGGTCCGACGCGGCGAACCCGTCGGTCTGCCCCGGCTGAGTCACGATGTTGCAGACGTAGAGGACCTTGCCGTGTCGACGGGCGGACAGCGCACGGGTGACGTCGGGCACCAGCAGATTCGTAATCACACTCGTGAAGAGGCTGCCGGGACCGAGGACCACAATGTCCGAGTCCGAGAGGGCCTGCACGGCGGCGCGCGGCGCGCGGGCCTCGTTCCTGGCGGGCTGGAAGTCCCTTCCGGGCCTGGCGTAGACCTCCACCTGGCCGGTTTGGGAATCTTCCTCCCTGTATAGGGCGCCGTCGGGCTGTTGTAACTCCTGAAGGATGTCGCTGTTGGCCACATGGTACGCGCGCCTTAGAGGGGCTTTGCCGGTCTTGCGCACCATCCACTCGGTATAGCGCTGTTCACCGTTTTCGAGTTCGGCGCAGATGTCCACGTTCTGGTTGGTGGCGGGAAAGACCTCCCCGCGTATGCGCAGCATATCGCCGGCCGTCTCGATGGCTTTCTGGAAATCTCCGAGCTGCTGGGTCAGCGCGGCAATCAGGAAGTTGCCGATGTTGTCGTTCCGGAAGATCCCGGCTTCCCGTTCGCTGTTCGGAAATCGGTGTTGAAATACGCGGATCAGTCCCGAGGAGACACGGCGTCGATCGGCGAGCGCGGTCAGTGCGTTGCGGATGTCGCCGGGCGGCTGCACCCCCAGATTCCAGCGGATGCGTCCCGAGGAGGCCCCGGTGTCGGTAACCGCGACCACCGCTGTGGGGTTGTCGGCGTAGGTCTGGATTCCGCGCAGTACGATCGGAAGCCCGGTGCCCCCGCCGAGCGCGGCCACCTTCAACCGACGCCGGTCCTTGTCCATGCGAGCCAGATGGATCAGGGTGGAGAGCTGAGGGAGGAGGCGGATCTGATGGGTGGGCCGGTCGCCTTCACCCGGCTCCTCCTCGGCGAATCTTCCGCGTCGCATCCAGACCGTCGTGCATCCGAGCCGGTTGCCCGCCCGAATCTCATCCTGGGCGCGGTCTCCCACGCAAACGACTTCCTCGGGTGAGAGTTTATGGTCTTTGATGAGTTCGGCGAACCAGTAGTCGTGAGACGGCGGGCCTTCGTTGACGATGGTGTGGAAAAAAGGCGCAATCTTCAGGAGATTTATCTTGTTTTTCTGTCGAAGCGTCCGCCCGAACGTGACCAGAAAGAGCAGACAGCCCGCGCCGCGAAGTTCCCGAAGCGTCTGGAGTGCGCCCGGAAAGAGCTTGACGTCTTCAACGGCCTCGCTGTTGTAGACGTATTCGAGCTCCGCAACAAAAGCTTCGATGGAGTCGGTTTCCTCCAGACTCCGATGGTTGGGACGCAGCCTGTTGATGTAATCTGTGAGGCGATCGGGCTTGTCGCGCTGGAGGGCTTTGGCGACGTCGTAGAATGCGAAATAGTACGGAGACGAAGAATAGTAGGACCCGTGCCGCCGCTCCAGGTCGTTGATCCGGCTGAGGGCATAGGATTCCGAGGCGAAGAAACCATGGGCATGGAGATGCCGCGCGACCCTCTTTCGGGCGGCCTGAACCAGCGGGTCCAGGTCGAAGAGGGTGCCGTCCAGATCGAAAATGATCGCGCGGGTATTTTTCATGGTTGTCGACCGGGACGGAACACATGGGGCGTGGCCGTGCGGATGCGAGGAGACGGAATCGCACAGTGGAAGCCGGTATCACCGACCGTGCGCGGACGGTGGGATCGAGTGTGAGAATGTATCGGTAACGGGCTGCATTTGCAAGCCAATTTTCGTCATTCCGGCGGTGATCATTTGAAACGTGACGCCATCAATCAGTTTCTTCAATCCTTTCGGGATTCCGTCCTCGGGTTCGTATATCCCCCGCACTGTCTGCTCTGTCGGACACCGCTCGAGGAAACCGACGGGTTATGTCCCGCTTGCTGGGAGACGCTGGGCATCATCCATGATCCGCGGTGCGGCCGGTGCGGCTGTCCGGGCGTCTCCCGGCCGTGCGCGAATTGTGCGGACAAGGCCTTTGTATTTTCCCGGTTGTTTGCGCTTACGACGTACAGCCAGCCGGCGCAGCGGCTGGTTCACATGTTGAAATACCAGGGGCAGACCGCTGCCGGCCAGACCCTCGGCCGGGCCCTGGGTCGGATGCTGGAAGGAAAATCGCTCGCGGAAGCCGGGCCGGTCGTTGTGCCGGTGCCCCTGCACGGCAGCAGGCTGCGCGAAAGGGGGTACAACCAGAGCGTACTGATCGCCCGCGCCCTTGCACGGGTGCTGGATCTGACCGTTGAGGACCGTGCGCTCAAGCGTATTCGCGCCACGGAAACCCAGACGAACCTGGACTCGGTGGAACGCGGCGCGAATATGGAGGGCGCGTTCCGCTGTCGCCGGCGCGATCGGGTCAAGAACCGCCGGGTCCTGCTTGTGGACGACGTGATTACCACGGGGGCTACGGCCAACGCCTGTGCCGCGGCGCTGCTCGAAGCGGGCGCATCCGGAGTCGACGTGGCGACCGCGGCGTGTCCCTATTTCGATGCGAAAAAAACCGGCGCCCAAACGGACGACACCGACGCCCGTCTTTTCATCTAACGCGTTGATTCCAAACACTTTGACAAAAAAAACAACTTGACACTGAGCGTGTGATGCGTTAAATTTACTGTTTGCGAACGAGTCGTTTTGCGGATGGGCAGCCGTGTAAACGGACCCTGTCCGTGCGATAAATCATGCGTGACAATCGGACCTGACGCGGAGCGCTCCCATGGCGATCAGGCGTGTTGGCATTTTAACCGGCGGCGGCGATTGCCCCGGGTTGAACGCGGTAATACGGGCGGTTACCCGCAAGGGCATAGACGCTTACGGTTACGAAATCGTGGGTGTTATGCTGGGCTGGAGAGGCATGCTCGAGTCGATCACCATGCCGCTGGACCTGAATGCCGTTTCGGGCATCCTGCCCCGGGGAGGTACCATCCTCGGCACGTCCAGGACCAATCCGTACAAGGAGCCCAACGGCAGCGCTACCGTAAAGGAGAATCTGGTCAATATGGGGCTGGATGCGCTGATTGCCGTCGGCGGAGACGACACGGTCGGCGTGGCGAGCAAGCTGTACGAAGAAGGCGTCAACGTCATCGGCGTGCCAAAGACCATCGACAATGACCTAGACGGCACGGACCAGACCTTCGGTTTCGATACGGCCATCAATACCGTCACGGACGCCATTGACAGGCTGCATACGACTGCCGAGTCCCACAACCGGGTGATGGTGGTGGAGGTGATGGGGCGTCACGCGGGCTGGATCGCCGTGGAAGCGGGCATCGCGGGCGGCGCCGACATGGTCCTGATACCCGAACAGACCGTCGACCTGGACATGGTCTGCGCGTCCATTCAGAAACGCCACGACCGCGGCAAGACCTTCAGCATCGTGGTGGTTGCCGAGGGCGCCAGGCTGTCGGACGAGTCGCACGTTCTTCAGTCCGAGGAACGCGATGCCTTCGGGCACGTCCGTCTGGGCGGAATCGGCATCGTACTTGGTGAAGAAATAGAAAAGCGAACGGGCTTCGAAACCCGGGTCACCGTGCTGGGGCACATCCAGCGCGGAGGCAATCCGACTGCGTTCGACCGCGTTCTGGGCACCCGTTTCGGCATCGCTGCGATCGACCTCGCGCACGCCGGCGAATTCGGCCAGATGGTGGCGTTGCGGGGTACGGATATCATATCTGTACCGCTGAAAGACGCGGTATCCAAGTTGCGCACCGTCGACATGAATTTGTATGACATCGCCAGGGTCTTTTTCGGCTGACCCGTCATACCGGGTTTGCAGAACGGTTGAACCGGGAGCGCATCGCAGTCATTCGGCCGCCCGGATGGGTTTCTTCAACGGGCTGTCTAGCCAGCGTGTCCCCGGCGGCGAGCGGCCGGCGGGCTTCAATTTGATCGGGAGGTCGACAGAATGGCGATCAGAGTGGCCATTAACGGATTCGGGCGAATCGGCCGGCTGGTATTTCGGGCCGCGATGCGCAGACCCGGCATCGACGTGGCGGCGGTGAACGACCTGACCGACGCCGGTACGCTCGGGCATCTGCTGAAGTACGACTCGACGCACGGCAGATATCCGGGCAACGTGGAAATCCGGGAAAAATCGCTGGCCGTGGACGGCAGCGAGGTCATCGTACTGGCCGAGCGGGATCCGGTGATGCTGCCGTGGCGGTCTCTCGGCGTGGACGTTGTGATCGAATCAACGGGGTTCTTTACGGATAAGGACAGCGCCGGCAAGCATCTCGACGCGGGCGCCGGGCGGGTGATCATTTCCGCTCCTGCCAGGGGCGACGTGCCAACGGTGGTGATGGGCATTAACCACGAGACCCTGTCCGGACACGACAGGGTGATTTCCAATGCTTCGTGTACCACGAACTGCCTGGCCCCCATGGTAAGCGTCCTGCAGGAGGCCTTCGGCGTCGAAAAGGGACTGATGACGACCATTCACGCCTATACGGGCGACCAGCGCATGATCGATGCGCCGCACTCGGATCTGCGCCGGGCGAGATCCGCGGCCCTTTCCATGATCCCCACAACCACCGGGGCGGCCAGCGCGGTGGGCAGGGTCATCCCCGAGTTGAACGGAAGCCTGGACGGGATGGCCGTACGCGTTCCCACGCCCGACGGCTCCTATACGGATTTCGTGGCGACACTCCGGAACCCGGCGACCGCGGAATCGGTCAACGACGCGTTCAAGGAGGCTGCGGGGGGCCGTCTCAAGGGCATCCTGGAGTTTTCCGACGAGCCCCTGGTCTCGGCGGATATCATCGGCAACCCCCACTCCTGCGTGTTCGATTCCGAAATGACGACGGTCATGTGCGGGACGATGGTCAAGGTGTGCGGCTGGTACGACAACGAATGGGGGTATTCATGCCGGTGCGTGGATCTCGTCGAAACGCTGGATAAAGCCCGGTGGGCGGACGCGTAGACGCCGCCGCGGAAGGCATGTCCGGAGCAAGGCGGCGTTGCGCAACAAACGTATATATGTAGACCGCTTTCGGTAAAGCTGCCGGTGAGCGGGTATTCGGGAGCCAGACTACGCACGAAATGAGCGCAGGACGGCTCCCTGTCTTATGACCGCAGGAAGCTGGCGCCGGGGATCGGCGATATGGCGAAACTTTCGATTACGGATCTGGAGCTGGCCGGACGGCGGGTGCTGGTACGGGTGGATTTCAACGTGCCGCTCCGGAACCGCGAGGTCGCGGACGACACGCGCATTCGTGCCGCGCTCCCCACGGTCCGATATATTCTGGATCGCGGAGGCGTTCCGATCCTGATGTCCCACCTGGGCAGGCCCGGCGGGCGCGCCGATCCCGAATTTTCTCTGACGCCCGTGGCCGAACGCCTCGGCGAATTGTTGGGACGAGAGGTCCTGATGGCGCCAGATTGCGTGGGTCCGGAAACGGAGTCGCTCGCGAAGCGCGCGGACGGGGTGGTCCTGCTCGAAAACCTGAGGTTTTACGTGGCGGAAGAAGCGAACGATCCCGAATTCGCCCGCCAGCTCTGTGAAATGGCTTCGGTGTACGTAAACGATGCTTTCGGCACGGCGCACCGGGCGCACGCTTCCACCGAAGGCGTCACCCACAACTTCGTCGACTGCGCTGCCGGGTTCCTTATGCAGCGGGAACTGGATTCGCTGGAAAAAGCACTGTCCGCGCCGGCCAGGCCGTTTGTCGCCCTCCTCGGCGGCGCGAAGATTTCAGGAAAGATCGACGTCATTCAGCACCTGCTGACCCTCGTGGATACGCTTCTGATTGGCGGAGGCATGGCGTACACGTTCTTCAGGGCGATGGGATTGGAAATCGGGCGGTCCCTTCTCGAGGCGGACCGGGTCGGGATGGCGGAGGTCCTCCTGCAGCGCGCTGACGACGCAGGAGTCCGGCTGTTGCTGCCCACGGACTGTGTGGTTGCGGCCGAGCCGCGTGAGAACGCGGCGGTACAGGTTGTACCGTTTGACGAAATACCTGCAGACCTGGAGGGGTTCGATATCGGACCCGACACACGGGAGAAATTCTCGGCGGAAATCCTGAGCGCCGGATCCGTGGTGTGGAACGGACCGATGGGCGTGTCGGAGGTTTCCACCTTTGCTCCGGGTACGGAGGCGGTGGCGTACGCCGTCGCCGAGGCGGCGTCGCACGGCGCCAATACCCTCGCTGGCGGCGGAGAGACGGTCGAAGCACTGACAACGTGCGGTCTCGCGGACAGGCTGGGCCATGTTTCAACGGGCGGCGGGGCCTTCCTGGAGTTTCTCGAAGGCAGGGTGCTTCCGGGCGTGGCCGCCCTGTCGGATCGCGAACCGTGAATCACACCCTGTGACCTGGCGATTTCGTACGGAGACCGGGATGCGAGTACCCATTGTGGCGGGAAACTGGAAGATGCACATGGCGTCGGGCGAGGCGGAGGACCTCGCGCGGAGAATTCTGGACTCGGTGGACGGCGCGACGGACGTTGAGGTCGTGGTATGCCCCGCCTTTACGGTTCTCGAGCGCGTGCGTAACGTGCTCGAGAGCAGTGCCGTAAAGTTGGGCGCGCAGAATCTGCACTGGGCGGATGAAGGGGCGTTTACAGGGGAGGTTTCGGCGGGCATGCTGTTGACATGCGGATGTGAGTACGTTATATTAGGACATTCTGAACGGCGCACGTACTTCGGCGAAACGGATACAACTGTAAATCAGCGGCTTAGGGCCGCCCTCAACGCCGGGCTGAAACCGATCGTCTGTGTGGGCGAAACCATCGGCGAGCGCCGGTTCGAGGAAACGAAACGGGTGATTCAGCGGCAGGTTTCGGCGGCTTTCTGCGACGTGACCGCATCGGATGCGACGGGGTGCGTGGTCGCCTACGAACCCGTGTGGGCCATCGGCACGGGACGGACGGCAACGCCCGAACAGGCCGAATCCGTTCACGCTTCAATCCGCAGGGGCTTCCAAGACCTGTACGGCGACCACGTCGCGAGATCGGTGCGAATCCAGTACGGCGGTTCCGTCAAGCCGGAGAATGCCGCCGATCTGTTTAACCGGTCCGATATCGACGGCGGTTTGATCGGAGGCGCTTCGCTCGAGTCCGATGCATTCTCGGCCATCGTAAAGGCTGCAATTCAGTAGGAATCAACAATGACTACGCTTCTTCTCATCGTTCATGTTCTGGTTTGCCTGGTATTGATCGTAACCATTCTGCTGCAGGCCAGCAAAGGGGGCGGACTTTCCACCGCTTTCGGCGGCGGCGGCGGAAGCGCGATGTTCGGCGGGGCCGGCGCCGCCACGTTTCTGAGCAAGGTTACCACCGTTCTGGCGGTTGTTTTTTTTCTGACCTGCATCGCACTCTGGTACGCTTCCCGGGGCGATAGCTCGGTCCCGGAGAGCGCGGCCGAGCGTGCCCTCCGGGAACAGCCCTTTCCGCTTCAGAGCACGCCGTCCGGCCTGCCTCAGCCTCTCGCCCCGTCCGGACGGGGCGCGGCATCCGAACGTACCCAGCCGGCAACTTCACCCGCCGATACCGTACGGTAGCGATTCCCGGCGACTTCCCGAATCCGAACGATGGCCACTGTCGGTCGTTCCGCCGGTCCGATCGGTTCGGCAGACGGCCGGTTTCATTTTGCCGAAGTGGTGGAAATGGTAGACACGCTGTGTTGAGGGCGCAGTGGGCGCATGCCCGTCCGAGTTCGAGTCTCGGCTTCGGCACCAAAAAACAAGGGTTACGTCAAAACGACGTAACCCTTTTTCGTTGGCGCCTTCCCAAAAAAGATCGGAGAGCGCCACGCGGTATGCCTACCAGTTCGTGAACGAACCGTCTTCCCGCTTCAGCCGGGGACCATGCCCCCACCGGAACGGATATTTCGCTGCCGCGGCCTCGTCGAATTCAACCCCCAGCCCCGGGCGGTCGGGCGCGAGCAGGTAACCTGATTCGTACGGCGCCTGCACGGGAAACAGGTCCTCCATGACGGTGCGCCCGACCAGGCCGCCTTCCTGAACGGCGAAATTGTCCGTGGCAACGTCCAGGTGGAGGCAGGCGGCGGCCGAAACCGGCCCGAGCGGGTTGTGGGGCACGATCCTGATGTAGTGGGTCTCGCACCAGCTGGCCACCTTGCGGGCCTCGGTCAGCCCCCCCACGATACAGAGGTCGATTCGCGCGTAGTCGGCCAGTTCTTCCTCGATGAGCTGACGGAACTCCCACTTGGTTGCATAGTGTTCCCCCACGGCCAGCGGACAGTTCACGTGGTTGCGGACCAGCCGGTAGGTCTGCGGGTTCTCACACCTGAGCGGGTCTTCGATGAAAAACGGATCGTACGGTTCCAGTTTGCGGCCAAGGCGGATGGTGTCGGGCGGGTCCAGACGCGTGTGAACGTCGATGCATAGCTCGATATCGGGTCCGACGGCCTCGCGAGCGGCGGCGAAATGCGCGACAGAGTCTCGAACTGCCGCTGAGGGCTCGAGGATACCGTCACGGTCCAGAACGGACATTCGCAGGTATTTCCATCCTTCCGAGACCCGGTCCTTCGCTGAACGCGCCGTTTCTTCGGGCGTCCTGCCGCCGATGCCGGTGTAGCAGACCACACGGTCCCGGAGCCTGCCGCCCAGCAGCATGTAGACCGGCTGGTCCAGGGCCTTGCCCTTGATGTCCCACAGGGCGATATCGATCGCGCTTATCGCGGCCATATGGATGCGGCCGCCGGGGAAGAAATCGCCCCGGAACAGGATTTGCCAGATGTATTCGACGTTGAGCGGGTCCTGGCCGATGAGATCGGAGGCCATGTGCCGAATCGCGCCGACGCCGGCCTGCTCTTTCCACGTGATCCCGAATTCGCCCACACCGTAGATGCCCTCGTCGGTTTCGATCTTGACGAAAAGGTAGTTCCGGGAACCGTAGAAGACGGGAAAGGTCTTGACTTCTGTAATCTTCATCGCGCCTCTCTTTCTTACGATTTCATTGATCGGGATACAGCCACGGCACCTGCCGGATGAGGTCATCGCGTTGCTTCTGCATCACAACTTCGATGACCGTCGGGCCCTCAAGGCCGATGACGTCGGCGAAAACCGCAGGAAAACGGTCGGGCGCTTCCACCCGCACGCCCCGAGCGCCCATGGAACGCGCAAGGTCGGCAATCCGGGGCGTCTGCATGTCGGTGTCGATGACCCGTCCGTTGAATGCCTTGGCCTGGGCGCCCCGGATGGCGCTGAGGCTGCCGTCGTTGATGACGACGCAGATGACTTCGATGCCGTGTTCGGCGGCGGTAGCCAGCTCAAAAGCGGTCATCTGAAATCCGCCGTCGCCGCAGAAGGCCGCCACCTGGCGGTGGGGTTGGGCGAGTTTCGCGCCAATCGCCGCCGGCGCCGCGAAACCGAGTGTGACCGAATGACAGGGATACATGAAGCACCGGGGGTGGTCTATCGGGAATTCATCGAAGGACCGGTACCCGATAGAAGTCACGTCCACGGACACGATGGCGTCTGCGTCGAGACACTCTCTCATCGCGGACATGATCGGCAACGGCCGGCGGGACCTGGCGACTTCGCGCCGCGATGAATCCAGACGTTCGCTCCAGACCGCGGACGGTCTTCCGGTCTCGCCCAGCGCGTCCAGCAGCGCGGGTACAGACTGCTTCAGATCCCCCGCCGCACCCGCGTCGATGGAAATTTCCCGGCCGAGTTCGGCCGGATCCGGATCGAGTTGCACGCGCGCGGAGGGCAGTTCCATCGTCCAGCCGGACGTGTCGATCTGCGTGAACCGGCATCCCACGGCGATCAGCCCGTCTGATTGTTTGAGGACACTCTTGGCCAACCGGGCGCGGCAGTGACCGGCGGACAGCGGATGGGATTCTGGAAACGCGCCCTTGCCGAGCCGGCTGAAGATGACGGGGGCGTTCAGCGTTTCAGAAAACGCCCGAAGTTCGGAGGCCGCGTCCGCATCGGCCGTGTTGCCGCCCGTGAGGATTGCGGGCCGCTCCATGCGCGAGATGATTTCCGCGACGCGTTGGACGTCCTCAGGGTCCGGCGCGGGCCGGTCCCCGTTTACGTACGCGGGGACGTCGGCCTCCCCTTGTGCGGCGGCAACGTCCATGGGCAGTTCGATCACAGCCGGGCCCGGCCTCGGCGCGCGCAGCGCGGCAAAGGCGCCTGTGACGGCTTCGGGTATGTCTTCGACGCGCTCCGGCCGGGCGAAGAACCGGGTGATCGGCGCGAAGAAGGCGGCCTGGTCCAGGCCGTGGAAGCACTTGCTCCTGTCCCGTCCGTTGAACGCCACTTCGGTGCCGCCGGTGATCAGCAGCACGGGAACGCAGTCCGTGTGGGCATCGACAATCCCCGTGGAAGCGTTCGTGGCGCCGGGCCCGGGGACGGTGAGCGCAACCCCGACTTCGCCGGACGCGCGGGCGTACCCGTTGGCGAGTAGCGTCGCGCCCTGTTCGTTTCGGATGAGGTAATGATCGATACCGCCTGCCCGTAACAGCGCGTCGTAAATGTCGATATTCTGGTTGCCAGGCATGCCGGCGATACAGCGTACGTTCTGGGCTTTGAGGCTCCGGATCAGGACGTCGGCGCCAGTCATGGTTCTTCCTTCAATACTTGCTTTGTTCTGCGTCGTGGTTAATTTATATTGAACTCGGTGGAAGGAGAAAACAACGGGAAAGATATGACAAACCTAAACCAGGGGTTAAACAAAAAATCGCCAGCCGTCCACTGGCTGCTGGCGGCAGCGCTCGCAGCCATGGCGGCAGCCTGCGGGTCCGACGATCCTGCCGGGCCCGAAGACGAAGGAATGCCCCTCACACCCGGAATCCACAACAGAGTGCTGCCGCCCGGAAACCAGCGGTACACGATTTTCATTCCGTCCGGGTTCGACGCCGGGCTTCCGACGCCACTCATTCTGTCGCTGCATTACGGCGGTGTGGTCGTGCCGTATTACGGCAGCCGCTTGCTGGAGGTCCTGATCATGCCCGCGCTGGAAGACCTCGGGGCAATCATCGTGGCGCCGGAAGCGGTGGTTCAGGGCTGGGACAACGCGGAGAGCGAACAGAATGTGCTGGATCTGATCCGGGCGATCAAGGCCAACTACATGATCGACGAATCCAGGACGCTTGTGACCGGTTTCAGCATGGGCGGGCGGGGCGCCTGGTATCTGGCGGCGCGGCGCCCGGACCTGTTCCGGGCGGCGATTCCCATGGCCGCGGCGCCGGAAGAGAATGCCGTCGAGGTCAATTGGCAGGTTCCCCTGCTGGTGATCCACAGCGTCGCCGATGAGGTGATTCCGTTCGAACCCGTGGAAACGACCGTGCGGGCCCTGAAAGAGGCGGCCGTTCAGATAGAGATGATTGTCGTCCAGGACGTGACGCATTACCAGATCGAACTGTTTATTGCGCCGTTGCGCGCGGCCGTGCCATGGGTCCGGGAGGCATGGAGAAATTAGTGTCCCGTCTGAAGAAACCCTCGCCATTCATCCCTGCCTGCGCCGCGGGCGTCGCGGCGGGCAGGTCACCCTGCGTTGCGATCGCCTTGCCTGCCGGCCGCTTCTAACGGCCCGCGTGCAGCCACGTGCAACTTCGATACGGCGCATACTCCCTCCCCCCGCCGTACCCTTAAACCCTCTTCCAGGCACACACGCGGGACTTCTCGAACGCGAACTCTCTGTACCGGTCCACGGTAATCTGCCGAAAAGGACGGGAAAGGCGCCTGGTTTGTCCTGGCTGATATTCGCAATTCTGCTCGATTTCGGATTTGTCCAGATTTGCAAGTTCTCTCAGCGCAGGGGCTATTACGCGCCCGTCGTCGTATCTACGAATTACCTGGTGCTCTGTGCGGTCCTTTCCGCCTATCTTCTGACCACCGGCCGGTTCGCCTTTTCGGCGGCGGCGTTACAGACCGGTCTGATTACGGGCGCCGTATTCATCAGTTCGATGTCGTTGATGATGCGCGTCCTGGAAATCGCGTCCGTCGGAGCCGTGCTGACGGCCTTCCGCATCTCCATTGCCGTGCCCGTTGCCCTGGGAATCTGGCTCTGGCGGGAGCCGGTCGTACCATCGCAGTTCGGAGGAATCGCCCTGGCCTTTCCCGCATTGATGATGATGACTTCGGGCGCGGGGGGAAGCGCCCGCGAGAGGGGAGGCAAGACGTTCGGACTGTTGTTCGCGGTTTTCCTTCTGCAGGGTTTGAGCCACTCCTGCCTTCGGTCGGTCCACTATGCCGGCCTGGACGGGGAATTCCTTCAGATCCTGACCGTGATGGGCGCCACCGCGGGTACCATCGGCTATATCTTCATTGCCGGAAGGATGCGGCGCCCCAGGCGGCCCGAATTCGCGACGGGGATCGGTCTGGGCGCCTACAACGCCCTTGCGCTTTCCGTCATCATGGTTGCCCTCAGCCGGCTGCCCGGGACTTTGTTTTTTCCGGCCACGGGATGCACCGTGATCCTGCTGGACAACCTGTCCGCCCATTTCCTTTGGAAGGAACGTCTCAACCGGGTCGCCGCGGCCGGGGTGGCGCTGGCCGTTCTCGCCGTCGCGCTGGTGCTGTAAGCCGGCTCTCCGTACCCTTCCGCAAACGCTGCGGCGCCGCCGGGATTGCAGAGGGCCCGGCCTCAGCAGCATCCCTTGACTTCCGCTCCGCCGTCCCGGTTGCAGCGGATGAATTCGTAGAAGAGCGCGCCGGCAAGCGCGCCCAGAACGGGTCCGGCGGCATACGCCGAGTAGTGCAGCCAGTTGCCGGAAACCAGGGCCGGACCCAGGCTGCGGGCGGGATTCATGGACGCGCCGCAAATGGGGCCGGCGAACATGGCTTCGAACCAGATCGTGCCGCCGATGGCGAGGCCGGCGGCCTGGCCCGTGGCGCGGTAATCCGTGGCAACCGCCATAATCACTACCATCAGCAGGAAGGCGAGCAGGAATTCCCAGACGAAGGCCGTGGTCCAGGCGCCGTCCAGAGGCTGGGTGACGCCCATATCGAGCTCCTGTCCGGGAAGCCTGGCATTCAGAACCGGAGACAGGGTGACGGCGTGGATGCTGCTGGCGAGGACGGCGCCGAGGCATTGGGCGCCGATGTACGGGAGGATCTCCCGTCTGGGGAAGTGGCGCGTGAAGGAAAAGGCGATCGTCACGGCGGGATTGAAGTGCGCGCCCGAGATGTGGCCGGTGGCGTAGACCATTGTCATCACGATGAGGCCGAACGCCGTGGCGGTGCCCACGTGTGTCACGGCGCCGCCGCTGATCTGGTTGGCGGCAATGGCGCCGCACCCGCCCAGCACGATGGAGAAGGCGCCGATGAATTCCGCACCGCATTTTCGCAACAGATTCACGTTGTCCGCCTCCGCGAGATTTGGCAAAATGTCGTTGTCCGGCCCCGCATGACAAGATATCGATTCCGAGGTCCGGCATCCAGAAGGAAAACCCGGGAGGCGATCATGGCCCTCCAGCGACTGCTGGTCTTCCAACATCTCGACGTTGAACATCCGGGGCTCTTTCGCGAGTTCTTCGCCGAGGACGGAGTCCGTTGGGACGCCGTGGAACTGGATGCGGGAGAACCTATCCCGGATCTGGACGCATACGACGCGCTATGGGCAATGGGCGGTCCGATGGACGTCTGGGAGGAGGAGACGTACCCGTGGCTGGTGGAGGAGAAAGCCGCCATTCGGTGCGCGGTCCTTGAGAAGGAGATGCCCTTTGTGGGCATCTGCCTGGGGCACCAGTTGCTGGCCTCGGCACTGGGCGGGCACGTCGGTCCGAACGAGAGCCCGGAGGTCGGGGTGATGACCGTTTCCCTGACGGAATCCGGAAAAAGAAGCGGCTTCTTTACGGGTTTCCCCTCAACGCTTCCCTGCCTCCAGTGGCATAGCTCGGCGGTAAGGACCGTTCCAAATGAACTGGACGTCCTCGCGTCGTCCGAATTGTGCGCGGTACAGGCGATGTCTATGGGGAAACACGCGATTAGCGCCCAGTTTCACATTGAGATCACGGCGGAGACGGTCAGGGAATGGGACGCGGTGCCCGCGTATCACGACGCCCTTCTGGATACACTGGGCGGGGATGCCATGCTCGATTTCGAAAGGGCCGTGACGGACCGTCTCGACGTCTTCAGGGAATACGCGAGGCGATTTTACGAAAACTGGAAGACAAGAGCCTTTGGTTTGAATCCATAGCAGTCCGTTGAAAAAGTCGCTCTGCAGGCGAGGCCGAGCCATTGTGGCCGAAGACAAGGCGCACGACCGACGCGAATCCCTGGATTCGGGGAGGGAGCGCCTGCCTGCTGCAGGCAGGCAACGCCGTAGTTCGGTCACAAGGGCCGGACGCCTGTCTGCGTGCGAACGCACAGGCAGGCAGCCCGGATGGACTTTTTCAATGGGCTGATTGGGCATCCGACCGCTCTGCATACTGACCGGAGGTCGGGGTCCGGCGGCGGGCATCGGGACGCACAGGAGAGGCCCTCCGAACCCTCGATTTCAGGCTACTGGATTTCCCAGCTGTAGAGGTGCGAGTTGCTGGTGAAATAGATGCGGCCGTCGAGGCAGTCCCCGCCGTTGCTGATTGACACCGGCGAAGGCGCGCACATTTCGATCGCGAACGTGCGACTGTCGATACGCCCGATGCCTTTTGCAAACAGAACGTAAACGGTACCGTCCGGCGCCGTCACGAACACCCGCGGCCCCTGCTGGTGCGCTGTCAATCCGAACGTCCGTTCCGTGTCTTCCTGATGAAGCAACTCGCGGTTCCCGGGGTGGAAGACGAAAAAGCGGACCCGGTCGACGAAGCCGTACGCGAGACCGTCCCGCCCCGTGCACAGGTCCGTGTATTCCTGCGCCCCCGGGAAGAGGACGCCGCGCCATTCCAGCTTTCCCGTTTCCATATCCAGAACGTAGAGTTCCGCTTCGACCGCCTTTTGTTCGCCGCCCGTCCCCGGGCTGGTTGTCGTGCCCCCCAGAAGCTCTCGGCCGGGAAGCGCCGAGAGGCTTGCGGTTGAGTGATCGGGCAACAGGTCGGTGTGTTCCATCAGGGTCCCGATCCGCCTCTCGCAGTTCCAGAACAGCAGCCCGCCGCCCGTATAGCCGTAGCCAGGGGTTCCGGCGACCACCAGCGTCTTGCCGTCCGGATGGACGAGCAGCTTGTGCGGCCGGTGCATGGTCGGCGTACAGGTCCGGTGGAAGAAGGGGTTCGACGCGGGGTTCTCCTTTTCCGTCGTCACCCATGGCTTGAACGGGTCCCATTCCAGGAGTGTACCGCTGCCGTACCCGCCCACGAAAAACCGGCCTCCCTGGCTGCCCACGGTATTCCACTGGCCGAAGCTCTCCCGCTCGATCCATGTGTCGGTTTCCGGACGATAGCTGAACGTACGCCTGGGAAAGAAGGTGCCCCCGCAGATGGTTCCATCGGGGGCCGCGGCAACGCCCATGATGTGCGCGCCTTCACTCGTGTAGTCGAACGTCACGCCCGCCAGGCGATTGCCATCGGGATCTTCGACCGATATCACCCGATCGACCATACTGCAGTCCACGAGCCGGCTCCCGTCCGGGAAGTCCGGATGAAAATGACCGGAGTCGCCCGCGATATAGAACTTCTCGCGCCGTTCCCGCCTGGATACTTCCTTGCGTTCGCCGCGGTAGAGTTCGTACCATGTTTCCGCATCCGGGTTGTCCCCCGGCCAGGGGGTTCCCGTTGGCGGCAGGGCGTAGACTCTCCCGTTGAGGTCCCGGTAGACGGACGCACTGCCTCGGGAACGTTCGTGCTCCGCGAGCAGGGGCGCGGCCTTTTCGTTTTCCGGATCGAACGCGATAATCTGGCACAGGGTGGTCCCGATGCCGAAGTAGACCCAGCCGGCGTCGTCGGCAGCGAGGGTGGTGGGATACTGGCGCCAGTTCTGCACGTAGAGGTGACCGTAGTCCCTGAATTCGCCGGATTCAGGATCGTATGAGGCGAGCCCGCTCTGCGGATAGGTCGAAGACCAGATGATTCCCGTGTCGTCTTCGGTCAGTCCCATCGCCATGCGCGGAGCGGTCTCGCGGCAGAACGTGTAGTCCATCGCATTGACGTCGAACTCCACGAACCAGCCGTTGAAGTGTGTGTAGAACCGGTTCCTGGACGAAAGGAGCGACGCGTAGGGGCAATCGTCACCGGGAGGAAAGGGTACGGGGAACTCCCGGCTCTCGCCCGTGGCGGCGTCGATGACGAGCAGCGCGTACCCGCCACGGTGGTCGAACAGCCAGACGAGGACGACGTTCCGGCCGTCGCCGCCCGCTGCCGCGACGATGCCTCGCGGGTGGCTGCTCTGCGTGGCGGGGCCGTGATGGCGAAAGTTTCCCGCGAGTGCCCGGGTTTTTCTCATGTTTGAACTCCTTTGCCCTTCGTCGGTTGCGCAGGCGCTGTACGGTTGCCGGGACCGTGCCATGGGTCCGGGCCGGTATCATGCGCGCCGCGGGAACGAATGTCAATGAAAATGCGGACGTCAGATGCCCGAATCGTACGCATGGGCAAACCGGAGGCCGGTGTCACGATTAACGAAGGGGAGGTCTTCAGATGGATATGGGATTGACGGACAAAGTGGCGATCGTCGGGGGCGCAAGCCGCGGACTGGGAATGGGATGCGCGATGGCGCTTGCACGGGAGGGGGCGCGGGTGGCCGTGTGCGCGAGAAACGAGAGAAGGCTGGAAGCAGCCGCCGCGGAGATCAGGGCTGCTACGGGTTCGGACGTGCTCACCGTTGCCGGCGACCTCTCAACTGAGGGTACCGTGGATCGACTGACTCGGGAGACGGTTGACGCGTTTGGCGGAATCGACATTCTCGTGAACAACTCCGGGGGCCCGCCCGCCGTCCCGTTCGCGCAGGTGACGGAAGAGATGTGGGGTGAATACACGGATTTGATCCTGAACTACGTACTCCGGATGTGCAGGCGCGCCATTCCGCTGATGAAGGCGCGGGGTGGCGGGAGGATCATCAACCTCTGCGCATTTGCGGTCAGGCAACCGGCGGGTAACACGGTTTCGAACGTGTTGCGGACCGCGGTTGCGGGCGCGGCGAAGACCCTTGCGAACGAACACGCGCGCGACGGGATTCTGGTGAACAACGTGTGTACCGGGTTTATCGACACCGAGTTATTGCGGGAGGAGTTCGAAGAAACCGCCCGGGCAGAGGGCATCTCCGTTCAGGATGCCATGCGCCCGCTCGCCGACGAAATCCCGCTTGGCCGCCTGGGGACCGTGCAGGAGCTGTCCGACTACGTTGTCTTTCTGGCGTCGGAGCGGTCGAGCTACATTACGGGCACGTCACTGCAGGTGGACGGGGGTTTTGTCAGGTCGCTCCTGTAGCGGGGTCCCCCGTGCACATTCCAGCCCGTTAACGGATTCCTAAGGAAACGCCGTCAGAAACCTGGACGCGGGAATCCCGTTTCAGTCATCCGCGGGACGCGGCGCGGCTTCCGGCTCGGGGGCCGGCCGACGGCGGAACAGCCCGGCGACGCCGTGCCTGATGTCTTCCAGGATGGCATAGGTGACCGGAACGAGAATCAGGATGACCGCCGTACCGAAAATGACGCCGAAGCCCAGCGAGGTCGCCATCGGGATGAGCAACTGCGCCTGCAGGCTCTTCTCGAACAGCAGCGGGGTCAGACCCGCGAACGTGGTGAGCGACGTGAGCAGGATGGGGCGGAACCGCGCCATCCCCGACTGTCGGATGGCATCCTGCAGGTCGTTGCCCTCCTTGCGCCGGCGGTTGATGAAGTCCACCATCACCAGGCTGTCGTTGATGACCACGCCCGAAAGCGCGACCAGGCCGAAGATCGACAGAATCGTGAGGTCGAGGCCCATGATGATGTGCCCGATCACGGCGCCGACGAATCCGAAGGGGATCACGGCCATGATGATGAGCGGCTGAAGGTAGGAGCGGAAGGGAATCGCGAGCAGGCCGAAGATGACGAACAGGGCCATGCCGAAACTCCTCGTAAGACCCGCCATGGACTCCTGCTGCTCCCTCTGTTCGCCTTCCAGACTGAACCGGACGCGGGGGTGGTCCGCGACGATTGCCGGCAGCACCCTTGCGGTGACGTCCGCCAGGACCACGTTGGCGTTGGTCGTGCCCTCGTCGACGTCCGCGGTGACGCTGACGATGCGCTGCCGGTCCGTGCGGCGGATGGCGGCGTAGCCCCGCCCCAGTTCCGTCCGCGCGGCGACGGAAAAGGGCACTTCGACGCCTTCCGGGGTGCGTAAACGCATGCTCTCCAGGTTGTTCATCGACCGCCGCTCGCTCTCGGGATAGCGGACCATCACCCGAACGTCGTCCCTGCCCCGCTGGATGCGCTGCGCCTCCTCGCCGTAGAACGCCTGTCGGACCTGCCGGGCCATGTCCGCCATGGTCAGGCCAAGCAGGCGGGCCTCTTCGGTGAGGGCAAGTTTCACTTCCTTTTTTCCAGGGCGAAACGAATCGGCGATGTCCAGCACACCCGGATACTCGGCCAGCCTCATTTTGAGTTTCTCGGCAGCAGCCCGTAGTTCGCCGTAGTCCGGCCCGGTAAGCTGGATATTGATGGGTTCGCCCACGGAAAAGAGAGAAGAGGTGAACGTCAGTTCCGTCGCGTCGGGTATGGGGCCGGCGAGTTTGCGCCATCGCCGGGCGATCTCGATGCTGCTGATGCTCCGCTCCTCGGCCGGCGTGAGTTCGATGTTGACTTCACCGAGGTGGGCGCCGGAGTAGGAGGCGTTCCGTCCGCGGTTGTCACGCTGGGCCGCGCGGAGAGGCTGGTCTCCGACCAGCGCGAGCATGTGCGTGAAGATCTTCTCGTCGGTTTCCGATTCGAGCTCCCGCTGCAGCCGGATCGCGGACGACTCCAGCCTGCGCACGACCCGCGCGGTCGCCTCGGCGGGCGTACCCTGAGGCATGGTCAGAATCGCCGCCACGTTGTCGGCCGGTACCTGCGGCAGAAACACGAAGCCGATCCAGCCCCCGAGAATGAGGCCGGCCGTCAGGGTCAGCGCGGCCACCCCCACGGACGCGCTCAGATATCGCCACTCCAGGCATCGTTCGAGAAACGGCCGGTAGACCTCGTGGATGATCCAGTCCAGGCGGGACGAAAAGCCGTCTCGAAACCGTCTCAGGGTCCCGCCGATCCGGCTGGTTGTCTTTTTTCTTTCGCGGAGCCTGGCATGCGCCAGGTGGGCCGGCAGGATGAACAGGGATTCGACGAGCGAAAAGATCAGAGTGAGGATGACGATTTCCGGGATCAGCCTCATGATCTTCCCGGACGTGCCTGGAACCATCAGCAGGGGCGAAAACGCGGCGATGGACGTCAGCACCGCGAAGGTGACCGGCACGGCCACTTCCTGGGCGCCGGCGATGGCGCCCCGAAGGCCCCGCTCGCCCTGCTGGAACCGCCGGTAGATGTTTTCGCCGACGACAATGGCGTCGTCGACGACGATACCGAGTACGACGATGAACGCAAACAGCGAGATCAGGTTGATGGATGCCCCGACGGTCGGCATCAACGCGATGGCGCCCAGGAAGGAGATCGGGATTCCGAGGGCGATCCAGAAGGCCAGGCGAAGTCTCAGGAACAGCGCAAGGATGACGAGGACGAGGATGAATCCCCCACGGCCGTTCTTCAGCATCAGGTTCAGCCGCCCCTCGAGGATCCTGGAGAAATCCGCGTAAATGGTCAGTGAAATGCCCTCGGGCATGCGGGATTCCGCCGATTTGATGTATTCCTTGACTTTGCGGGAGATTTCGAGTGCGTCCTGGTCGCCCACCCGGAAGACCTGAACCATCACGCCCGGTTCCAGGTCGAACCGTCCCGATATGTCCGCGTCGGCGAATCCGTCCACGACCGTTGCCACGTCCCCCACGGTGAGTGCGGCGCCGTCGGGCCGGGTACGCAGCACGATATTCTCGAAGGCCGTGCCCCGGTAGGCCTGCCCTTTCGTCCGCAGCAGGATTTCGCCGCCTTCCGTCTTGATGGCGCCGCCCGGCAGATCCAGCGAGGAGCGGCGCACCGCCCTCACGACTTCGTCGAACGTCAGGTTGAATCGCCGCAACGCGGCTTCAGAGACTTCGATGGAGACCTCGTAGGGACGCGCGCCGCTCAGTTCCGCCTGGGTGATTCCCGGAATGGCGGTAATCTCGTCCCGAACCTGTTCGCCCAGGTATTTGAGGGTGGCCTCGTCGGCGTTGCCCGAGACGGCCACGTTGACCACCTGGCGACGCAGGACCACTTCCTGGATGAGGGGCTGTTCGGTCTCGTCAGGGAAGGTGTCGATGGCGTCGACGGCGGACTTGACGTCCTCGAGGACTCTTCGTGCATCGGCGCCGGGTATAAGCTCGATATTCACGCTGCCCCGGTTTTCGGAGGCCGTCGAACGGATGCGTTCGATGCCTTCGATGCTCTGAACGGCTTCCTCGATCCGCACGCAGACGCCCTCTTCCACCTCTTCGGGCGCCGCCCCGCGATAGACAACGGACACCGTTACGACGTCCGCCGAAAACTCGGGAAAGATCTCAAGTTCGATTCCGCCGATCGTGATCAGGCCGCTGGCCAGGATAACGACCATGAGCAAATTGGCCGCGACGCTGTTTTCGGCGAACCAGGCGATTGCGCGATTCATCCGGCGCCTCCTTCAGACCGGGTCGCGGCCTCGTTCTCCGGGGCGAGGATGCGCACCTGCATGCCCTCCACAACCGCATCCAGCGTGGAGATGCAGACCCGTTCCCCTCCGGCGACGCCGGACCGGATGAGGGCGTTCTCCGCTTCGAGCCTCAACAGATCGACCTGACGAAAACGCAGACGTTCGTCGTCGTCGATCACAAGTACCTGGTTGGCGCCCCTCAGGGCCGTGCGGGGAATCACCGCGATATCCCTGGCGACGCGTCCGAGGATTTCCACCTCGACAAACAACCCGGCGAACAGGGGAGCCCGGCTCTTGTCATCGCCCCGGTCGTATGGCGCGTCGACCCGCGCGACCAGATTGACCATGCGCGTGCGGGCGTCAATCTCCCCTTCGATGCGGACGATTTCGCCGCTCCATGTGTGCGGCGCCCCGGCGAAATCCGCATGAACCCGGGCTTTCGGGCGGGAGGCCGGCGCGAGTTCGCTGCGAGCGTTGTAGACCAGGTCCAGATAGGCGAGTTGCTCGTGCGGCACCGGCAGGCGGATCTCGGCGTAGTCCACGGCGTAAATGCGGGCGACGGGCGCGCCGGGATTGACGTACTGCCCCAGGTCCACGATCTTGGACAGCACCCGGCCTTCGTAGGGCGCCCGGATGCGGGTCCGCTCCAGGGCGAGCCGGGCTTGCTCCTGCGATGCCCGCGCGGCCTGGAGGGCGGCCCGGGCATCGGCCAACTGCGGTTTCCGAAGGGCCAGGTCGGTGGCTTCGCCGTGGCCCAGGCGCTGCCATTCCTGCCTGGCGAGGTCGGCTTCTTCCTCCTCCCGCGCCAAACGTACCTCGGCCTGGGCGACCACGGCCCGGGCGCGGTCCACCGCGAGTTCGTAGTCGCGCGGATCGACGGCGAGCAGAACGTCGCCGGCTCTGAAGAAACCGCCGTTGGCGAACGCGGGAGAGACCGAGATGATCTGGCCGGCAACCTGCGACACAAGGCTGGTCTTGGTACGCGGCGCGACCGTGCCCTGGGCTTGCAATGCGAGCTGTACGTCCTGGATTTCGACGGACATTGCCCTGACGAGAGGGGGCGGTGTTTCCGGTGGCGCCACCACGACGTCGGACCGTGTGACGATCAGGACGAACGCGCAAAGACCTCCGAACGCAATCACCGCCGGCGGGAGCAGCGCCTTCGGATGCCGTCGAATCCAGCGCCAGAACCGTGCGAAGAGACGCGGCTTGTCCGGATGCCTGCTTTGCAAGGGCTTGATGCTCATGTTCTACAGTCCTTCCGTTTGCGTTGTAGGCGTCGTGGAAACCATCCTCCGGGCATCCCCGAAGCCCCCGCCGAGCGCGAGGTGCAGGTTGACCCGGTTCTCCAGGCGCTGCCGGCGTACGGCGATGAGCTGGCTCTCGGACGCGTAGGCCCCGCGCTGAGCATCGAGCATGGTGTTCAGGTCCGCGAGCCCGCCGGCGTACCGGTCTTCGGCGAGACGGCGCGCGGCGAGGGCCTGCTCGGTTGCGGTTTCCAGCGCCGCCTGTCTTTTCGCCAGAAGCGTCTCTGCCGCGAGCGCTGTTTCGACTTCGGCATAGGCCGACAGGACGCTCTGAACGTACGCGGAAACGGCCTGCTCGGATTGTGAAGCGGCCAACTGGATGCCGCCGCGAATTCGCCCGCCCTGGAAGAGGGGTTGCAGGATGTTTCCGGCCAGGTTCCAGACACTGAAGTCGCCGTCGAGCAGATTCTCGAGGTCCCTGGTGGTGGCGCCGGCGGAGCCCGTCAGGCTGATGCGCGGATAGAGCGCTCGCCTGGCCTGCGTGTACCGGGCGTAGGATGCGGCCAGACGGCGTTCCGCCGCGACGAGGTCCGGCCGCCGCGCCACGAGGTCGGCGGGCAGGCCGGCGGGAATCGTTTCCGGGAGTTCCGGCAGGGTTACGCCCGGCCTGACGGCGGCGGCGGGATACCTGCCCAGGAGTACTTCCAGCTGGCGGCGGGTTGCGCCGAATACCAGCCGGTGTTGCTGGAGTGCGGCTTCGGCCCCGGCAAGGCTCGACAACGCGCGGCGGAGGTCCAGTGCATGCCTCAGGCCGCGCCGGTACCGTTCCCGAACGACCTCGCTGGACGTCCTGAAATTCTCAACCGTGGCTTCCGAGAGTTCGACCTGCCTGCGCGCCTCCACCGCGGCGAACCAGGACTTGACGGTCTGCCCTGCCAGCGAGAGTCGCGCGCCGTTGTGATCCGCGCGCGCGGCCTGCGCGTCGGCCAGCGCCGCCGACGCGCCGGCGCCCAGCCGGTTCCAGAGATCGAGCTCCCAGGAAACGTCGAGGGAGAGGCCGAAGCTGCTCGAAGTGGAAGTCAGGACGCCGTTTCCGGATCCGGGGATGGGCAGACCGATGAAGTTCTGTTTCCGACGGGACCCGCTGGCCCGGCCTCCGGCATCGGGATAGAGAGGGGCCCCCGCAATCCTCGCGCGAGCCGCGGCGGCGCGTACCCTGGCGGCGGAGACCCGAAGGTTGTGGTTTCTTGCGAGCGCGTCGGCGACCAGACCGGAAAGGGTTTCGTCATTGAATGCGCGCCACCACAGGGTGTCCGCCGGCGCCGTCCCGGCGGGTCCCGCGGACCAGTCCTCCGGAAGCGTCACGCCGACTTCCGGGGGGTTCACCTTCGGCGCCGCGGCGCAACCCGCGACCGCCAGCGAGAGAATGGACAGAACGGTTCTCAAGGTGCGCCTCCGTTGTGGGCGGCGGCTCGGAGCCCCGCCGCGAGAAACGCCACGAGGCGTTTGATGTTGTTTTCGACGTCGGACGGATCGCACAGCCCGTCGGTCCTGCGCGGGATGACGTGCCTGCCCATCAGCGGCATGCTCATGCTGCCGACCATGAAAAAGAACCTCCACAGCAGATCGGCCCGGGACAGGTGGGGCAGGCTTCGGGACAGCGCCGCGGTAAATCGAAGGAAGACTTCCTCGAATTGCTCGGTGATTTTGTACGCCAGGTCTCCGGGTTCCGAATACAGCCTCCCCATGAGACACATGAAGTGCTCGCCGCCGCCGCCGGAATCGTGTGCCAGGCGCATTGCGGGCGCGACGAAGGCGTTAACGATCGCTTCGACCGGCGGCGGGCCGTCGGCGGCGGCTTCCTCCCGATCGAGGAGGCGGCGCCGCTCCCGGTTGAGCGGTTCGAGCCGCCGGGCGAAGACGGCTTCGACCAGCGCTTCCCTGGACCCGAAGTGATAGTGGATTGACGCCAGGTTGGCCGGCGCCTCCGAGGCGATGGCCCGCAAGGACGTGGCCGCGATTCCATGTTCCGCGAACAGATGTTCGGCAGCGTCGAGCAACCGGTTGTGGGTATCGGTCTGGTTCATGTGATTCAGAGATTTAAAGGAAAAATTAAATCAAACGTATGATTTAAACGACCGTTTAAATTAATCCATCCACATGGCAAATGTCAAGAAGATTCGGCTGCTTTTGGAAATTCCCGGGGCTATTGAGAGTCCCTGGTTTCCACCGGGGTGACTGCCGTTGATCGACACATCGTGGCCGGGCGGTTCCCCGGCCGAATTATTAATTTTCTAATTGACAAACGTCTAAGATTTCGATATACTTCATATTAAGGAATTAATCGCACGCCGCCGCTACGCGGTCCATCCCGCGCGAACCGCGGAATCGTTCCGGTCGCGGGCCCCAGGTACTCAGACTGCAGCGGACCGACCATCGTCTCCCGATGACGAGACCGGCGAGCGGCGCGAAAAGGACTCGTCGATATCGGATGATTATTTATAGGAGCAGACTGTATGGCAAGGCCGAAGTCACCCACGCTTACCGAAGCCGAACTCAGACTGATGGACGTGCTGTGGAAAAAGGAGACGGCCACCGTCAGCGACGTTGTCGCGGCGCTGCCCGGCACGGCGCCGCTCGCTTACAGCACGGTGCTGACAACGCTCAGGATTCTCGAACGGAAGGGTTACGTGTCCCACGAAAAGGAGGGCAGGGCCTACGTCTACCAGCCCGTAGTCGGACGCGAGGAAGCCAGAAGAAGCGTGGTCCGGTACATGATGAGCCGGTTCTTCAACAATTCGCCCGAAGCGCTGATGCTGAACATCGTCGAGAACGAAGCGGTCGACGGGGACGTTCTCGATCGTTTGAAACGAATGGTGGACGACAACGGTTAGGGATGGCCTATGTTGGCGGCCTATGAGATTTTCGACGCCGTTTCCCGTGTGACGGTGTCCTCCATGCTTGATGGTCTCTGGAAGGGCATGGTCATCACTCTTGCAGTCGCGTGCCTGCTGAACCTGGCCCGGTGGCTGAACGCCCGGACCCGGTACGTAATCTGGGCGGCCACGCTGATCGTGGTATTCGGGCTGACCTGGTCCGGGGTCTGGAGCCCGCCCGATCGTGCGGCGACCGCACGGATGTGGTTTGACGCTGTGGAAACGGACGTTCACGGGCAACCCGGTTCACGGAGGCCGATCGATGCGGACGCCTCTGATTCGTCGCCGGGCGCTGATCAGCCGGTACACACGGATCGCTCGGGACCGGCGTTTGCGCCGGAACCTCCCGGGCGGTGGCCTCCGGTCGTCTTCGCGGTCTGGATGCTGGTCGCGTTGGCACTCTCGGCCAGACTCTTTCGGGGTTTTTGTCTCCTCCGGCGCCTTAAACGGAGCGCGGAGCCCCTTCCCGCCCGATATCAGGGCAAGTTACGCCGTCTGATCCGCTCCTGCGAGACCCGGCGCTGGGTGCGCCTGTGCAGTTCGGCACACGTGGAGTCTCCCGCGGCGACGGGTCTCTTCAGACCCGTCATTCTGATCCCGGAGACCATGCTGGACGAGCTGACGGATGAGGATTTCGATCAGGTGGTCCTGCACGAACTGGCGCACCTGCACCGGCTGGACGACTGGACCAGACTCTTCCAGGCGGTGGCGGGGTGCGTTCTGTTCTTCCATCCGGCCGTATGGTGGATTGCTCGACAGATGGACCTGGATCGGGAGGCCGCCTGTGACGACGTGGTGGTGGGCATTACGGGAGGAGCCAGAAGTTATGCGGCCTGCCTGACGCGCCTGACAGAGATGATGGCGTCGCCGGTCGGTTCGACGATGGGCTTCGGCGCCGGAGGAGACCGGAAGCAGGTCGTACGTCGGGTCAAACGGTTGTTGAACGCCAGACGAGGCGCCGAACATCGCCTCTCCCGCTCAGGTCTGTTGCTGGCATCGGGCTTGATTCTGGCGGTGCTGGTGCAGTGCGGACGCGTGGGCCCCGTGGTCGAGGTTCCGGGCCGTTCCGAAGCGTTCGTGAAGCTGGCGGCGTTCAAGGACCGGCTGCTTGCGCATTTGCGGCTGGATAGACTGCCTCCCGGTTCCGGACGTGTCGATCTGGTCACGGTAATTGCGGATTCCATGGACGCCCGGACGTTTCGGAAACCTTTCCTGGAAGTTATGGAGAGGGAAATCCTCACGCCAAGAAAGGAGCGTCTCTACCGTGTCTTGTTCGCTCATCCCGAAGAATTCAAAAGGCTGCGACGCAGGAATATCGTGATCGCCGCGCCGCTGGACGGTGTCCACGAAGCGGCCGGGCTGGTGCGCTCCCTCGTGCCTCAGGCACACAGAGATGCCATGCGGAACGGAGCAGCGCCTTTCGTCATCCGGCGGGACGTCTGGGCTGACGACCAGGTTGTGGTTCTGGTTACGGGTGAAGACCGCGATGCGCTGAGAGCCAATATGATGACGGAGGCCGATCGGATTTACAGCGCAATCGACGGAAAACGCGATGAACGGGTCGCCGGGAACCTTTTCCGTTTTGGCGAGAGAGAGGCGCTCGCATCGGAGCTGGCGGGCCGGTTCGGATGGCGTATGCGAATACCCTTCGGGTTCAATCTGATCGATACCCATGCCGATAGCGGGTTTGTCGTGTTCTCCCGAACCCACGCGCGCGTGACACAGTGGTTGTTTGTCTACCGCGAGGAAGGCGTGCCTCCGGACCGGCTGACAGAGGCGTGGTGCATCCGGAAGCGGAACGAGATTGCCGCCCGATTCTTTGAGAACGACGTCGTAGACCGGACAGGCCTGAAGGTGAGTCAGCGGGAGTTGGGGAGCCGGCTGGCGGTGTACCTGGAAGGCATTTGGCAGAACAATCGTGACTGGAAGGGCGGGCCCTTCAGAAGCTACGTTCTGGTAGACGGGGAGAAGGACAGGCTCTACTTTCTGGATCTCGGGGTTTACGGCCCGAATCGACGAAAGGAATCCTACCTTCGTCAGCTGGATGTCGTTGCGAGGACGTTCGAGACGGGGCCGTTCCACGACGACCGGCTCGCTACGGCCGCGCGTCGCTGACCCCCCCTGTCAACTGGGACAGATTGTCGCCGCTCTTTTTTCTTAAGTATTAAAGAATTAGTCCTACGCGCATTTAGATTCTCCCCCACCCTCTAAATTCCCCTTTTTCAAGCCCTTTCTTAATGCCGTCGGCAAGAGAGGATACCGCACGGGGCAATCACATCATCTCACGTCTTACGTCTCCCCTAGGTAGGGGGACGGGCGGTGAGGACCCACCCGAAAGGAGGCTGACGATGATACGCTATAAGAATCCCGATGTAGACCTGAAGCTGGCGTACCCGAAGGTGATGACACGGAGTGTGGCAATATCCGCGTTGTCTCTACTCGCGCTCGCGGCGATGTTTCCCTCGTTCGAAATGGACGCCTCCGCGCGAAATCGACCGAACGAGGTGCTGGTTTTCGAGCACGTCCACGAGACCCGGCAGATACGACCTTCGGTTCCCGAGCGGCCCGTCGTGCCCGTGGAAGCCGAGAACGACGAGGTACCGGAGGATGTAACGATCGAACCGACCGAACTGAATCTCGACCGGGCGCCCGTGGACCTGCCCCCGCCCCTGCGCCGTGAGGCCGCGCCCGTTGAGGAGGAAGTCCTGGAATTCTGGCATGTTGAGCGGAGACCCGTGCTGACTCGCAGCATGACGCCGGTCTACCCGGAGGTTGCGATGAGGGCGGGGCTGGAAGGAGACGTTTTCGTCGCGTTCACGGTTGGCGCCGACGGAAGCGTCACAGACGTGCGGGTGCTGCGGGGTGCGGATATCTTCAGAAGAGCGGCGGTCGAGGCGGTTTCGCAATTCCTATTCGAGCCGGCCGCGCAGAACGACCGGCCCGTCGCAGTAAAAATGACGATGCCCATCCGGTTTCGGCTGTCCGATTGACCGATACGGCTGCCTTACAGTTCTCCAAGATCCACCGTGAGCAGTTCCATGTGCTCTTTGTTGACAGAGTACGCGACGATCAGCCGGTCCTTCTCGACCAGCGCGCATGGATACTGATGTCCGTGCGCCTTGAGGGCGCCGGGAAACGCAATGGCGGTGGGTTCGTTGATCAGAAAGTACTGCCGCTCGAACATCACGCCGTCGGTCGAAATGGAAATCATCAACGGGACCCGGTTCAACAGGTCGGCGATGGCATTGTTGATGAGAAAGTAACGCCCGTCCGCCAGGCTCCCGGCGCAGACGCGCGACTTCGAATCGGGAATATTCGAGAGCATGGGCGGCGTCCAGCTTCTGCCCCCATCCTCGCTGAGCGCCACCCGCAACCGCATTTCGTCCGTCTCGTTCCGGTGAAACAGGAATATCGTGCCGTCGTCCGTCTGATACCACGACGCCTCGCCGTACGGAAACCTGCCGGAATCCATTCCTCGAGAGCCGTCGTGGGGAATCTCGACAATCTCCGGCTGCTCCAGCGGACTCTTACCGGGCCACAGAAACACAATTGGAACTCCCCGCCGCGACCCGGCGCACAGCAGCCTGCCCTCCCGCGTCAGCCTGGGCGCTTCGAACCAGTAACAGTCTTCGGCGACAATCTGCTCCGTCCAGCGCTGGCCGTCCATGGAGATGCAGAGACCGACGCTACAAGTGATTCTCCTCTCGTCGCCGGCGCTCATGCCCGGCCTGCGGGCCACCCCGCCCCCCGTCTTCGTCTGCACGAACACGATGAGACGGTCTTCGCAGCCCATGATTCCGCCGGTATTACGCCACATCCTGCCGGAGACGTCGCCCGGCGCCACGCAGGATGGCCGCGACCAGCCTGACAGATCCTCGCTGCGTACAATCAGTGTCTGCTGGCCGGGCGCCTCTTCGTCAACAGCGCCGTTCGAGAACACGTACCAGTAGGCCCCCCGCCAACTGCAGATCCCCGCCTGATGATTGTAGGTGCCGAACGCCGTCGTACCCGTTGCCACCCGCGATCTCCAGACCGGCGCCTGTTCGAACCAGGCCGGCCATTCTTCTCCGTCGGGCCGGGTGCAACCCGCTTTCCTGAACTGCGACGTGATCAGGTTGTCCCGAACTCTCTGCCTGAGGTCCGGCGTGAGCATGGAGATTCGGGTTTCCGCATAAATGTCCGGTTCGGTCATGAGACGTCCCCTGTCTGCAGATCCGGTCCGACGACTGCACCTTGTGTCGGAAAATCTTCAAAATCGGCGACGACCGTCGCTCCTGAAACCGAGCGAGATTTGACTTATTCTCATAACACACTTATAGTCAATATGTTATAGGAACAATCATTCGGACGAATCGCCCGGCTGACACCCTTGGACATGCACAACGACCGCGACGGACATTTATTGGAATGCACCCTGCGCCGCTCCCTGAGCTTGTCGAAGGGTCGGCAAAGGGTCCCGAGGGTTACCAAACGGCGTGTCCTGAGCCTATCGAAAGGAAATTGAGCGCGCCGCCCTGAGTTCGTCGAAGGTTAGCCAAGCGTGCGCATTTCGAAATTTCGACAAGCTCAATGCAGGCATGCTCAATGACCACGCTTAGCCAGACCTGCTACCATTTATGCCCGGACACGGATACACGGGAAGCGGTTCACCGTTTCGTTCGGATCAGCTGCAGCTGCGTTTTCCAGGCTCGACGCGGACGCCCGACGCTCAGGCGGAGACCGTCCGGTGTGAACACTGCGGGAAGCCGAATCGTATTCCGGTCTGGATCGCCAGGCGGAAGTTCCGTCTCCACTTCTGCGGCAAAGCCTGCCTGGACGCGTGGACGTCGGTACTTCCGGACGACGGGAAACGTATGGTCTTGAGGGGACGCCCGGAATACAGGGGCGGAAACTGGAGAGTGCAGGCTACGCGGGCGAGAAAACGAGACGGCTTCCGCTGCAGGAATTGCGGGGTTACCGAAGCATCGCTGGGCAGACAGCTGGACGTCCACCACGCGACGCCCGTACGTCTGTTCGCGTCGACGGTCGCGGCCAACCGCCTGGACAATCTGGTCTCGGTCTGCGCGTCGTGCCACAAACGCCTCGAGGCAAAGCTGAGAGACGAACTTCCTCTCTTCCACGAGGTGAGACATCCCGGTCAGCGGCGGGTGCAAGAATGACGCTCTAAGTCAGAATAATGCAGGGTCGGAACTCAGGGTCAACCCTCCTTTCTGACATCGAGGAAGGTGTTTTTTCGGTACACCGATGAGTGTGTATCGGGCGACCCGCGTGACACGGTTTCACCTATTATGTCCCTGATGTCGACTCCTCCCACGACGGCTCTCATTTGCTTTCAGCGCCAGATATGCCGTAGCTGGCTCGCGTTCTTTAAGCCACTCCTTACCCTCAGCGACCGTCCGGTACCCCCGGTACCGCGGTCAAATCCCCATTACCCTACGAATGCACACTGCATTGCACTCGGCTCGAACTGGAAATGTCCAGAATTTCTAAATTTCAATCCCCCCTGGGACTTGACCGAAGCCGCCGCAATGGATAAATTACGCTTTATGTATACTGCGACCATTACAATCAAGTCCAACGATGCCGTGCACGCCGCAGTTGCCGCTTCACGGCCCGCCTTTTGGAGTTCTCGCCGCAAGCGCCGAGCGGACGATTTCGCCGCACTGGATGCTGCTGTATCAGCCCAAGATGCCGATTTCCCCGCGCAGGATGCAACAAAGGCCGCGAGGACTGCCTCAGTCGTAGCCGCCCAAGATGCCAGGCGTGCGGCTAACTTCGCGTCAGCCGCAGAAAAGAGCAGGTGGAAAAATTACCTGGCGGCGTGCGCTGCAAGAATCGCCGTAGATAGGGCCACCGATGCCTCCGCAATCGAGGCCGCGCACATTGCCTACGTGGTAGCGTGGGAGACATTCAACGCGACTTCACAGATTGCCAAGCGAACGAAACAATTGGCCAAGAAAGCTCAGAGGGCCGCACTGGATGCAGCGAATGCCTCATTAGATGCCACACGGGCTAACTTGGCGGTAAATATCTCCGCAGACTTCGATGTCATGGATGCAGATATGGCCGCCGTGGATGCCGCTAACTTCGCGGCCGTAGATGCTGCACGCGCAGCAAGAAGCGCTCAACGCGCCGCCAATGCCGCCCAACGCGCCGCCGGCCGTCTTGGCGCCAAGGTAAAGTACCGCCGGATGCCTGTACACATAAGAAAAACGCATGAATAACAACCAGTACCAAGCCGGAATGCGCCGAGATAGCCCACGAGGCGGCAATGGACCCACACGCGACAAGCCTTAATGCCCCAAAGGCCAGAGACGTAGCGCAAAAAGCCAGCCGTTCGGCGCTAAAACTGGCCATTGTCAAAGGATACGACTCCCGAATTGCTACGCCGACCAACGCCAACAATCCGGTACCGCGAAAACAAAGACGTGTATCTTCGCTTCGCCTTATCCTGCTCCCTGTACATCATCGCATTTAGTCCGTGGCTCTAGCGACATTTGGTGAACCGTCCGTATCCTGCGGAGTTGAAGAAATCTCGGAATTTTCCGGAGGGGGACGTTACGCGCAAATAGCCGTCAGGATGTGTCTCGGGCCTGAACCAATCTCTCCAGCTCGGTTCTTCCAAAAGCCTTAGTCTACCTTTTCGAATTAGGAGGTTGCGATGTTCATTCCAGCCCATAATCCTGTAATCGACCGCGACGATATACTCTTCCGACTTCATCCATTTGGGTCGATTAACTCCGGTCCGTTGTTGGATCACCTTATTTATGTCCAACCTTGACAAATTGAGAACCCGAGCGACAGTACCTGGCCTCTGGGTTATCAGGACCAGTTTTCCGGAATTTAGTGCCCATCTTCCACGGTCCATAAATATCCTATTCGAGTGATCCACCGTATATCTATAAATCTCGTACTCGCAATTCTCATAAAAACTCATTTTAGGTGATCCTTCAAGTCCACCTGCGTCTTCCCAGAGCCCCGACAACTTCTCGTCGTCGGAACGTCCACAGGCTGTGCCGGAAAGTATGCCCAGACAGAAAACATGGAATGATACCACGACCAATCTAAGCATCTTTCTTTTATTCACTTCGCGACCTCCGGTGGAGATATCGTCACATGTCGTGTTTAGGGGTGTGCGCGGCCTGTGGAAACAAGCCGCGAATTTGATGCCTCCATCCTGGAGTTCAACGCCCCCGACCAGCAGTTGGGTTAGTCTGTGATCGTGCAAGTCTTGCCACGGCTTGTGTGCGTGCGAAGCCAATTTGCCGACTATCGTCAATGTGTCATGTCGAGACCAGCATGCTATGGTCTGTCCGGTCTGACGCCGCACGGTATAAGTTAACGTCCCCCACCAGAACCTACAAAGACTCATGGGATTCTTCGCGCTATGTCGAACCCACCATCAACAAAAAAGCCGACGACGCAATCATTCGCGCCTTAGAATCGACACGTGCCGCGACGTTTGACGCAGCCAGAGCACGCTGGCCGCAATCCATGTCCAGGACCCGGCACGTTGCCACACTCACAAAAACGTCAGGATTGCGCCAAGAAAACAACTTGAAACGTCTACATGGTCTGGTTATATTTGTCTTCGTAGTACTTATTCTCCAGACAGTCTTTCAGCCATATTTGTCGAATTTGCTACTTCATTGGAACCCGCTGAGTCGAGTACCTGGAGATATTCAGATTCCGCAACGTACGTCCGATATACTCGGTTGCGCGAGGGTGGTTCCGGGTCGGGCGGAGGACTGACAGATGGATGGCGGTATTTGGGGAAGAAAAGCGTATAAGTGAAACGGGAATCCATTTGGAGTATATCCAATCGTGAAAAGTTCGCAATTTTGTCTATTGCGCTGTTTGGAATTGGGCTGTTTCTGCGGTATTGGGGTCCGTACGAACTCACGATATCTTTCGCTGTTGTAGAAGACGTTTTCACGATCATTATGTTTTCCGTCGCCGGTTCGTTTTTCGTGTTGCAAGGAGTTGATCTTATGTTAGGCATCTACGAAGCAGTTAAGAAGAAGAACCTGGAAAAGGGTCGAGAAGAAGGGCAACAGGAGAGGGACAAGAAATTCCTGGAATGGTATAACAATGAAAAAGGAAAAGGACCGGACGGTTTCAAATCTCCACCAGGATTTCTGAAGAATTCGTCTTAAACCGTCTTGTTTAACCCGGCAAGTCCCTGTTTCAACGGCCCTCCTGCTGTACTTAGCGCCCGGCCCCATACGTGAGATCTAACGTGAATCAAAACTCCTCCCGTGCTTTACCCTGAGTTCGTCTTCAAATTCCTTCTATCTTCTTCCTTGACTTTCTTAAGCTTCCTCTTTGAATTCCTTCTCGCTCGGTTTATTTCATCAATGAGAAAGTCGGCCGCTCCATCTATCTCTGAAGCCGACCACAATTCTTCGCTTGAGTATGCGTTTAACAATAAACGGATAAACGGCATACTAAAGACCGGATTTTCGGGATTCCGACCTTCTATCTTGTAGCCTGCTATTTCGAACGCCAAGGCAACACCTCCGTATGTGTTATTCTGCACCAAATTTCCGCGGGTGGACGCTCCAGATTTCCAAGAATAAAATCCACATCCTTAATAAAAACAACAGGTAACTATCTTCATAGGATCAAAACGAACGGTCGACGCATAACTCTTACGATTTTCATTAGAGAATGAAAAGAGGACGAATCGCTTCATCAAGAGCAAATTCGTAAAACGGAATTGAATATGGAAGCCGGACGCCGCTCGGAGTAGCGGTGTTAAGTATCGCCCGCTAAACCGCGTTCTTCTCGCCGAAGAGACGTTCGCAGACCTTGCCGGCGCGGTCCTGATAGCCGTCTGGGACAAAGACGTACAGCTTCCAGAGGCGTTCGTACTGGTCCTCCACCGCCTTCACGTCGAACGGCGGACTGTCGAGAGGTTCGTTGAGGCGGCGAACGCCGTTCCTGGTCTTCGTGAAGACCCTGGCCTCCTTGATGGAGGAGATATCCGGGCAGTACAGGATAACCTGGTCGGGTTCGACCACGATCGCGTCGGCGATTTCGCGTTCCACGCGTTGCCTGGATTCGACGGACCTGTTGTACGAGGCGATCAGTTCATCCCGGGCGCGCCTTCCGATTTCGCCGGTGGACAGCACGTACGCGCGCTTCAGCAGATTGCGGTAGACCACGCCCCGGACGAGGCGATCGATGCGCTCGTCCTTTCTCGCGGTGAGCGACCGCAGAAGCGCGCCGTCCGTGAGATGGTAGATATCCTCCTGCCGCAGTCCCTGCTGAACCGCCAGTTCCATGGCCTTTGCGATCATGGCGCCGGAAGCGACTTTCGCGTGGTGAAAATAGACGCGTTCGGTGAGAAAATAGCGCAGGCGAAGAAGATGGAGCAGTTCCGTCCGCGTGCTGAGCTTCTCCAGGCTGATGGCCAGTTTTCCATCCGCAACCGTGAAGGTACTCAGGATGCGGTCGTCATAGTCGTGTTTCAGTCCGGCGAAATACGCGTCGCGGCGAAGGTAATCGAGCAGGTCGGCATCGACGGTGCTGGTCACGATCTGACGCATCCAGGGCGGATCGAAACCACGCTCGGTCAGGAGCGCCACCACCGGTTCGCGCTGCCCGGACGCATCGAGAGCGCCAGCCAGTTCGTCCCGGGAAAGCGCGTGTCGCATCCGTTCCGCGGTATCGTGGCGGGGAAACAGCTTGCGTTCGTCTTCGAACGTGTGGCCGAACGGGAAATGGCCCACGTCGTGGACAAGGGCGGCCAGAACGACCGTGGTCTCCTCCTCCGCGCTCACCCCCACACCGGATTCTCTGAGAACCCCGATGATGCGTCTGGCCATCGCCGCCGTTCCGAGCGAGTGCTCGAACCGCGTATGCGTGCAGCCCGGATACACGAGATAGGCCGTCCCGGTCTGCCGGATGCCCCGCAGGCGCTGGAACTGTGGGGTATCCATCAGGCGCCGCTCCACGTCATTGAAGCGGATATCTCCGTGAATGGGATCGCGAATGATCATAAACCGAAGCCCCGATGGCCGAACGCGTTCGTTACCCGCCTGTCCTGTTCTGCGGCCGTCCAAAGGTAACAAAACGTCATACGCGTAGCAACGGAAACGCCACACGCAAGACGGGCCGCCCATTCTGGAATCGGGCAGCCCGCCTGGTCAGTTTACGTGATTTGCGTTACACACGGACCTGGCGAATCCGTGCGTTCGCCAGGTCCGCTTGCTCAGAAGTAAAATTTCAGCCCGGCAAACACGCGATCGATATTCCGGGTGCTCTCATCGGCAAAGATGAAGTCCCGCTTGTAGTTGAGGCCGATGCGGATCCGGTCGTTGAGAATGACGTCGATGCCTGCGCCGGGGGCCAGGCCGAAGTTGCTCTGGCCCTTGACGGGCTTGTAGAGGCCCGCATGCGTCGTGACGTAGTAGACAAAGGGATCGGCGTTGTAGTCCATGCGGGAGCCCAGGCTGTAAATGGACAGCTCACTGTCCGAAACATAGGCGTAACCACCCTCTATCGCCAACCAGCCGTACCGCTCATAGCCCAGGTCCACGCCGTAGAGCAGGCCGGAGCGGTTGCCGGTCGCGGTTTGGTCGAAGCGCCCGGAGCCGAACGCCGGGTTGACGTAGAATCGGCCGTCCGGACCGCCGAACGGATAGCCGCCGCGGCCCAGTTCGCTGCCCTCGGGACCGTCGGTTCGACCGGGCTCCCCGGCGTCCAGCGGCGTACAGAAGAGTGCAGCGCATATGATGACGATGATGGTAAAGCTTGAAGCGTTCATGGCGCGTTTCCTTTCAGGTTATTCGCAGTGAAAAACCGTCGGGCTGTCGTTCAGAATCCGATGTGACGCTTCTTGTATGCCTTCCGGATTTCCTTTTCGTCGGTCCAGACGATTTCCGAGGTGAGCAGGTTGGTCAATTTGAAGGTCGCCTTGTAATAGATCAGTTTGTCCTTTCCAACCTCCTGAACGTTCGCCGTAAGCGTGGCCGTCAGCAGGTATTCGGCCCCGGTCTGGCTTCCCGGGCCCCTGGCCTGAGCCGGGTCCACGTATCCGGACTGCTGGTACTCGTATTCTTCGGCGATCTCACCACGACTCTCAACGTCGGCAAAACGGAATTTGCCGCTCCGAATGAGCTGTGTGCGGACTTTGTTCGACAGCATGGTCATGTCGACGTGTTCCGAAGTTCGGTTCCGCATTTTCCCGACCATCACCACCGGAAGGCCGTTGCTTCCCGCAATATTGGTGGCGGCCATGGACTCGATCATCTTCTTTGCGATGAGTTGCATGTCGTTTTCGCTGAACCGGTCATCCAGCAGCGCAATGGCGTTCGGATCTTCGTACGTGCCTTTTGTGAAGGCTCTGGGTCCCACGCAGCCGGCGGCGAACGCGAGAACGACGGCGAGGGTGATGCAGATTCCTGGTTTCATGGCAATTCCCCTTTTGTACGTGATGGATGGCACGATTCGGCGGCAATGCGGTTCCACGCGCGGCGCGCCGCCAATGGCTGCGAACTCAATTCCATTCGCACTGGAAGTGTGCGGCCGCCATGTGCCACCTGTAGTTCAGCTGAACGTCCTGGCGATAGCGCACCTGGAGCCGGCAGTCCTGCATTGGCGAACTGACGGGATAGTCGAATTTGAACTCCCGGACGCCGGCGCGGTCGGAATCCGGAATATCGGACGACCGGAAGAGATCCGGTTTGGTCGAGGTGAAGACCTGAACCGTTTTGGACCCATACGTCTTCAGCGGCACACGGTCCGCAAACGTGATTCGCCGGACCTGTTTGGGCAGCAGCGGGTCGGTGAGGTCCACCCGTTCGTCGCGGCGCCAGCGTCCCGCCAGCACGGCGCCGAGATCTGCCGTGAAGACGCGCTCGACCGAACCGTCCGGGATGATCACGTACAGGTAGCGTCTGCGGGCTTTTCGTGACAGGCCTTCGAATTCAAGCTGAATGGTAAGGGTCATCGCACGGTTGGGGGGCAGCGCGTGGAGCGAAATCGCCTGAATGACCCTCTGCGATACGCCTGCCTTTTTAAGCTCGATCAGCGCATCGGCCGAAGCGTTTCCCGCAAACCGGCGTTCGCGAACCATCCGGCTGATCGCGACGTCGTCAAAGTCGTTCCGGCTGAGATTGATGACGTCGTCCATCGTAAGGGGAAGCTGGTCGGAACGTTCGTATATGGCGGGCAGATTCTTGCCGTCCCAGGTCACGATGTTTATGACGTCGCCACGGGTGGGGACGTCCGCCGCCCATCCCGCCTGGCTCCACCCCGCGAGGGCCAGGGTCAAGCAGATCCCGATGAGTCGCTTCATGGTGTTCCTCCTTTCGGTTGCCATGGCTATTTGTACGTCCGGTAGTTCACGAAGGTTCGGGTTCCCGGTCGGATGCGTATATCCGAAATGGTCCCGGTTTCAATAACGCGTCCCCGACCGTCCAGCGACTCCAGCGTGAGCGTATGCGTGCCTGCGGGAAGCGCGAGCCTGCCAATCTGAACGTTATTCGGCAGCGAGACCCAGCTTCGAGTATCGGCCGCCTCGGTGGCGGCGGCGAACAGATTGGCGAGGAAGCCCAGGATTTCGTTCTTCTCTTCTAGCTCTTCCGACGCCATGTACTTGATCAGGCCTCGGGCGACCGTACGCGTCAGCACGACGGGTTGTTTGTCCCGGAACGTCTGCCAGGCGATGGCCGCCAGGTCTTCCGCAAGGATTGTCGCCGTCTGACGTCCGGCGGCGCTGACCCTGATGGCATGGGTACGCGGCGCAACGTCCTCGTACGCGGGAAGGGCAACGCGCATCCAGTATTCGACTTTCGATTTGCCCGCATAGTATGGTCTGTAGTGGCGGCGCGCGATTTTCCGTGAGAGGCCGTCGAGACGTTTTTTCGAGACGTTTTCGACCTCGTTTTCGTAGATCGGCAGGTTGATTTCTTCCTGGATCTTGTGGGGCACGAATCCGATTTCCGAGAAGAGAACGAGTTCGCCGTCCGGGGGTGAATCCGGTTCTGCGGATCCGCCGCGGCCGTCCTGGCGCTCGACGTACCCGAGGTCTTCCTCGACCCGGCGGAGATCCTTCCGGAGGGCCGCCGGTGCTTCCAGGCCGAAGACGTTCTGATACGTCTCGTACGCGTCCAGGGCGTTCCGGTAAGACACGTAGGCGTCATTGAGCTCATCCGTGGCTTCGTAAATCAGGCCGGTCATATAGTGGATAAAAGCATCGTTCCGGTACGTGGCGTCATAGTCGGCCTCTGCGGCGTAGCGGTCCAGTTTCAGGTTGGCCTTGCGGCACTCCACAAGCGCCTCTTCGGGTTCACCCAGATACCAGTAGTTGAGCGCCCGGTAATAGTTGATGAACGCGAGTTCGAACTCTTCGCCGCGATAAGACCGCACCTGGTCGTTCGTGATCAGCGACGCCGCCTCCCGCGACAGCGAGCGCGTGAAGAGCCGGTCCGCGAGGCGCTCGGCGCCTTCGAAGAACCGGTTGGATGCGTGGTATTCACCTCTATAGTGAGCGATGAGGCCGTTCTCCATGAGGTAGAGCAGTCGCGCGGGGCCTTTCCTCGCCTTTCCGAGCGTCTGCAGCGCGGTTTCGTAGTGTCCGCGAGCGAGGCTGTTTCTGAACGTGGCGGCGTTATGGGTATACGTGGCGCAGCCCGTTGAAAAAAAGCAAAGGAACAGGCCGAATTCTATTCTCAACAGGTGTTTCATCAAGGCTCCGGATGTCTACGGGTCAGCCGGTTTCCCGTTTGGAAAAAGGATAGCTGCCATTGTGCGATCACGCCTGTCGCGGAGAGTGCATGCAATCACCGTGCCAAAAATGTAACCGATGTATAAACAATAAGATATGAATGCACATGAGCTCGCAAAACTGTTGTGTATCGTCACACTTGTGAACCTGAGCGACATTGTTCGGGCCGAAATACAGACAACAAAACCGGGGAGACGTAAGACGCAAGACGGCAGAGGAAATCCTTGCTCGATAGGTTGCCCCTCTATGCCTCCGGCAAGGTGTGAAACCACACAGGGCAGTCAATCTCTCCCGTCTGACGTCTAGCGTCTCCCCGCTCTTCCTAGACCGAGCGCACCCTGCCCTCGACGCGCCCCGTCCAATTTGCATTCGTAGGGGCATTCCTTGTAGTTGCCCGCTGTTACCCCGTCCGCCCATGACACGGGCGGTTCGAGAACCGCCCCTACGAAGATTTGGTCTCCGGGTCTTGCTCCCCCTTTCCCCCCGGGAGAGGGGGTTGGGGGGAGAGGTCTGCGCGCCAATCGTCGGTAAATTTCGCAAGGCCGCATCGCCGTCCCGTAGACGCGGGTTATCCTCTCAGGTCTCACCGCCTTTGACTGACAGCTGATGGCTATAAAAAAAACGCGCCCTGACAGGACGCCCTTCGGTACGAGCTTGGCGATTTTGAAGTGGGCTCTATCGACGCTGGCGATAGAGCGAGGCATCTACGGAGGCAGCCATGGCCGCTTCGTCGAGGCGGTTGTTCAGAAAGGCGTTGATCCGGGCGGCCTCGCGAGAAGGATTCGCCAGGACCTGTCGATGGTCAGAATAGAGGGTATGAATGAAAGGTTGTCCGGAAAGCCAGGTTTCCGTCTGCTGAAGATGCTTCCGAAAGATCCGGGCGATCTCCCCGCGGTCCGCCTGCCCGCCCGGCGCCACACCGCGCCGGATCAGCATCCTGTCCTGAGAGGCGAGGATTTCCTCCATGGCCCGCCGCATGAAGATGACTCTGTAGATATGCGTCTCGGGAAGGTGCCTCAGCAGTTCGGAGATGATCTTGACGGCCTTGCCCGCCGCCCGCGGAAGCCAGCTATTGTCCGTCTTGAGCGCCTTCACCTTTTCGTATTCGTAATAGCCTCTGAGATTGTCTTCGTCAGCGGTTCTTCGCCCGTCGGTCAGCACGTCCATTCCGCCGGCTTCGAGCATCTGCATCATCATCGACGTGCCCGACCGGGGCAGGCCGGAGACCACGACGATAGCATTGGGATCGACCATGGGACTCGTGCGATCGCGCCGCCCGGGGGCGGTCGGTGGACAGGGACGAAAGAGACCCTCAGAGATAGCCCAGAGACTCGAGCCGGTCTTCCATCAGTTTTTTTTCTTCGGGGGAATAGTCCGGACCGGCTCCCTTATGCTCTTCCCGTGCCATGAGGGATTCCAGCTTTTCCGATGCCCTGACGAGGCGTTCGTATTCGTCGACGTCAAGCAGGACGCCGACGCGGTTGCCGGACGGGTCCACCACGACGCGCGGCTCCCCTTCGTTCATTGCAATTTGCCCCGGCCCAGGATGTCCCAGACGGCCTCCACCCGGTCGTTGCGGATGCCGTAGATCTGGTTGTGGAGGAAGACCGTCATATCGCTGTATCCTGAAATGAGTTCGACCTTCTCGCCGATTTTCAGCGGATCGTCCCGATTCTGCAGTTCCAGGTACCCGTGTTCCGCGGATAGGCCGACGACGTCGATACCGTCCCTGTGCTTCACCCAGGGCAGGCCGAACTGCGAACTCGTGGTCTTTCGTCCGGCGTCGATGTAAGCCCGGTCCGGCGCCGGTCGGCTGACCACCGTGGCCAGTATGGAGAGGGCGTGGTCCAGTCCTCTCACGCCCAGCGACGTGGCGTAGAAGGTGTCCATCATAATCCCGCCGCCGGCCTGGATTTCGGTGAGGCCCGGGCACGCCGGCGTGAAGGCCAGCGTTCCGGTCCCGCCTGCGCTGACGATCGGACATTCGATGCCCGACGCCTCGACGCGCTCGCGTGAGCCCGCGAGCAGGGAGACGGCCTCGGCACAGGCGGAGGCTTTCTCCGGATCCGGCAGGTCCATCGCCTGGCCCTCGTAACCCATCAGGCCGGAGAACCTCACGCCGGGCGCGGCGTCGGCCCGTTGCGCCATTTCCAGAGCGGGCTTCCCGGCGCCCACCCCGCAGCGCCCCATCCCGACGTCCAGTTCAACCAGCACCCTCACGCTCACGCCCACGGCCTGCGCCGCTTCCGAGATCATGTCGACGTGGACCGGGTGGTCGACGGCGACCATGACGTCGGCGTGCCGTTGAAGGTGGGTCAGCCGGGCCATCTTCCTGTCGCCCACAACCTGGTTGGCAACGAGGATGTCCTTGACGCCCGCCGCGGCCATGACTTCGGCTTCGCCGAGCTTGGCGCAGGTGATGCCGATCGCTCCGGCGTCGAGCAGTTTGTGCGCGATGGCCGGGGTCTTGTTTCCCTTGGTATGCGGACGCCAGTGGACGCCGCAGGCTTTGCAGCGCGCGGCAATCCGGGCGACGTTGTTCTCCAGAAGGTCCAGTTCGAGCATCAGAGCCGGCGTATCCAGGTCCCACTTTTCCAGTCCCACGGGAGAGTAGCTCATTCACGATTCCTTTGATGACCGGCGCGGCTATTTCTTCTTCGCGATCTCTGCAAGCGTGTCGCCGATTACTCTGACGGTGTGGGTATCGACGCGCTCGACGCCGCGGCTGGACGCCCTGGACGCGGCGCTGGATTCGGCCCTGTATTCCGTTTCAAACGTGTAGGGTCCCCGAACGCGGTACGGCCGGAATTCCGCGATGCGGCGCATGGCCCTTTCCGCGCCTTCCCGGATGAGGTCCCGGGCCTTCGCGGGAGACAGCGTGAGCGCCGCGGTTCGGCTGAGTCCTTCCTTGACGACCACGCCTTCGATGTTTTCCACGTACTCACGCGCTTCGTCGACGGCTGCCCGGTCGCCGCTGATATAAGCCGTGGGAACGCCGGCCTCCCCCGCGTGGGCGATATTGAACCCGATTTCACCTATGAGTTCTCCATTCAGCCAGCAGTTGGAAATCACCCGCGAGCTCCAGCTGTGGCACAGCACGCCCGCGGGGGTGTTTTCCATTGCATGGTGGCCGTAGAGAAACATGGCGTCGAAGTCGATGCCCAGGTCCCAGGCGGAAACCAGCGGACGGCCGAACATCACCTTCGCTTCGTAGTGGATCATTTCGATGTTGATGCCTCCGCTGCCATGTCCGTCCAGCACGATGACCTGGTCCGCGCCGCCCTCTCTTGCGCCGTCCACCAGCGCGTTGATTTCGAGGGTGGACAGGTTTTTCGCCTGGTCGTTGTAGCGCGTGTTGTCATAGGTCTGCGTGTGGAAGTCGACAACGCCGGCGGCGCCTTCCAGGTCGCACAGCACCATGATATTCATAACGGGCACTCCGTGGTCAGTCTTCGAACGCCGACGGCGCATAGAGCCTGCCGGCGCGGATGGTGGATACCGCGTCGAGCTTCTGTTCGCCCGAACGGGTCCTGCCGCGGGTATCGGTGAAAACGAAGCTGCCGGATTTGAGTTCGAGGATGGCCAGGTCCGCCGCCGCGCCGGGACGTAGCGTGCCGATTTCACCCAGTACGCCCATGGCGCGCGCCGGGGCCGCCGTCACCTTCTCCAGGGCCTGATCCAGCGACAGACCCAGGAAGAGGAATTTGGAGACTGTGGTGAGGAGGTCGAACACCGGCCCGCTCAGATTGTAGACGTGCAGGTCGCTTGAAATGGCGTCCGGCGGGAAGTCCTGGGCCATCGCGGCTTCGGCAACGTCGAACACAAAGCTGCCCTGGCCGTGGCCCACGTCGAAGAGAATCCCGTTTTCCGCGGCCCTTCGCGCGGCGGGACGGACCGCGCCTGAGTCGTCCAGGATGCCGGTGTCGCTCTGGTGAAAGCAGTGGGTGACGATGTCTCCCGCACGCAATTCGGCGATCATGGCATCGAATGACAGGGGGCTGGCGTTGGGGTGGATCATCAGCGGGAGACCGGTGGCGTCGGATATCTCACGCGCCCGATTCAGCCCTTCACGGCCGTTCTCACCAACCAGTTTCGTCGTCATCCGGATCTTGACGCCGACAATGTCGTCCTTGTATACCTCACACATCCGTACAGCGCGGTCCACGTCGGCGAACCGGAGATCGGTGAGTTCGCCAATATCGGGCGACAACAAACCCTGGGACGAGACGTGCAGGAAGGCCTTGATGCGGGTTGCGCTGGCGTCGATCACGTATTTCTTGAAACCCTGAAACGTGTCTGCGCCCGCGGAACCGGTGTCGTAGACGGTGGTCACGCCTCTGGCCAGGCACGTGGGGTCGGGCGCCACGCCGTAATGGGAGACGCCCCACCAGACGTGAACGTGCAGATCGATCAGGCCGGGGGTTACCAGGTACCCGGTCGCGTCGACCACGGTCTGCGCCTTCTCTTCGTAGATCTCATCTTCCAGCGCGGCGATCCGTCCGCCCGCAATCGCCACGTCCCGAACCGCGTGCAGATCCTGCGCCGGGTCGATCACCGTACCGCCCTTGATGAGCATGTCGTATGGCGCCGACATAGGATTCCTCGACAATGGGGCTGATAAATGCCCCGGTTTCTGCCGCTTGCAGCCGGAAAATAAAGAAAAAACCCAGTTGCGGCAAACGAGAAAAGGGGCAACCCGACGGGCGCCCCTTTGGCGTATGAATGCCTTCAACGGACTGCTACGCCAGATTCGGGTTGCTGCGCCCCCACTCTGACAGCGGCGGCAGGATGCCCTCCCGGATGATTTCGTCGCGCAATCCGACCAGATGCGCGTAGGAATTCCTCAACGCCGCGAGATCTTCCTCCGTTCCTACCGGCATCCTGCAGGTGACGCCTTCCGACGAGAGGGAGGCGGGCATGGCCATCATGATATCGCTGAATTCACCGTTGTTGACGTAGGCGCCGCACGGCCAGTCGTAGGGTTCGCCGAACAGCCCCCGCAGCATGAAGACGCTCTGCTGCGCGGGAGACTGGAACGACGAGCGGCCGCGCAACCGGATGATCCGGGCGCCGCCGCCGGTCACGTGGGCCTGGATGCCGCTCCACGCCTCCGGCGTAAGGCTGACGCCGTTTACGGTCTTTCCCGCCAGGATTTCCGTGAGGGGAATGCCGTCAACCGCGGTTCCACTCTTGAAGACGGCCATCGTCTCGCCGTGGCCGCCGTACGTCTTGCAGCCGGTGACCAGGTCCTGCTGAATGCCGAAATGCTGGGCCAGCGCCGTCTGCAGCCGTGTGCTGTCCAGGGCGGCCAGCGTGGACACCCTGCCGGAGGGAAGCCCTGAGTGCACCAGCGTGGTGAGCCCGGTGATATCCGCCGGGTTGAAAATGATGATGACGAACTTGCATTCCGGACAATGTCGCTTGATATCCAGACCGAGTTGCTTCGCGATCAGACCGTTGTCCCGCGTGAGGTCTTCGCGCGTCATCCCTTCTTTCCTGGGCGCCCCGCCCGAACTGATCACGTACGCGGCGCCGGAAAGGGCTTCGGCGACATCGGCGGTCCAAGTGACGTTCGCGCCGGGGAATCCGCAGTGGTAGATTTCTTCGGCGGCCCCCTCGAGCCCGGGTTCGAACGGGTCGTACATGGATACCCTGCCGGCGGTACCCGACGCCAGCAGGGTCTGGGCGAGATTGGAGCCGATGGCTCCGGCCGCACCCAGAACGGCGACTTTCTCATCCGTTAGGTACATCGGTTCATTCTCCCGGCGGCCGGTCCGACTCACTCGCCGGCCTGGTCTTGCAGGCTCGTACTCATATTGAAGGCCTCCTCCGCGTTCTTAGCGCTTTTCGATGCCGCGTCGTCCATACCCGCCTCAGACTGCTCCTGCGAAAGCAGGGCCCACGATCGGGAAAGCGCCTGCCAGCCGGACACGCTGGTGGTTCTCAGGCTGACGACCATCTTGAGGGCATCGATGGATTCCTTGAGCTTGCCCTGCTTTTCATAAATCCGTCCCAGCCGGAACCAGGCGTCGGCGTCCTGCGGATTGGCCTGGACGCTCTTCAGGAACAGGTTGACGGCCTCGTCGGTTCTGCCCAGGTTCCGGTAGCACTCCGCGAGATTGAACAGCGTATCGACGTCTTCGGGCCTTTGCGCGGCGACCCTTTCGAGGAGTTCGGCCGCCTTTGCGTAATTGCCTCCCATCAGATGCATCTGCCCGGCCATGACCAACACGTCCAGATTATCCGGGTCGATGGCCAGGGCTTTCTCCGCGGTTTCGAGGGCGCCGACCTTGTCGTCCATATACTGCTGGGCGCGGGCCAGGTCGTTCAGATAGTCGGCGTTGTCGGGCACGAGCTCACAGGCCCTGGCGAAGCACTGCATCGCTTCTTCGTAATTCTTCATATTCATATACGCCCGGCCCAGGTTGACGAACGAAGATGCTTCCGTGCTGTCGAGCTCCACCGCCTTTTCATAGGCGTCGATGCCCGCCTGCGCCTGGCCCATGTTCAGGTAGGTCACCCCCAGCGCCTGGTACGTCATGGGTTTCTCCGGCGCCAGCGCGATGGCTCTCTGGAGGGATTCGATGGCCGCGCCGTAGTCTTGGGCGCCAATCGCCCGAACCGCGTTGTTGTAGTTCCGGCTCCACCACATGTCCAGGTACGGCTGGATCTTCTTGGCGAATTTCTTCTTCCCTTTCTTCGTTGCCAGGACCAGTTCGAATTCCTTTCTCATCTCGTCCTGCATGTTCTTCTCGGAATAGATCTCGCCCAACATGAAGTGCGCCTGTACGTCGTTGGGGTCGCCTTCGATGACGATCAGCAACTGGGCGAGGGCTTTGTCGAACAACCGCTGGCTGATGTAGAGGTGGGCGGACCGCTTGGCAATCTTGGCGTCGCCCTTAGTGATCTTCTTTTTCGCGGCGTACAACTCCGGAGGCGCGGTCCCGAAGGAGGCCAACACAAGAAGCGCGAACACGAGAATGCCCGGTCGGCGCAGGTATTGTATGATGAAGTCCAAAGTCATACCCCTTTCTATTTTACACCGTACCATCGATTCGGCCGATGTACGTCCAGGCACGGAAACACAGCACGACCCTCTGGCAGGGTTGAACCCATCGTGAATCACACCGCTTTTTCAGAACCAATCGTCGGATCGGTGCAATATAGGCGGCCTGTAGAATTCTGTCAAGGTCAAACGCGCGAAAATCGCGCGCCAGATCACAGCCGACACGTGTAAGGTCGACAAGCGAGGGGAACGTCGCGAGACGGGATGAATCTACGGTCGAATGGTGACGGATTTCCGGGACAGAACACCTTATGTGTCCCTGTCCGAAATCAGCACCCCGCCCACCGACCAGTGGTCGCGGGTCACTTCCTCGATGACCACCATCGTGCCTTCCGGTTTCGCTCCACAGAACTTCTGCAGCGCGTCTGTAATGGCCCTGACCAGTTCGCGTTTCTGGTCCTTCGTGCGGCCGTCGAGCATCTTCACGTTGACATAGGGCATGCGGGCATCCTTTCCGATGACGAAAAACAGTGGAACGCAGGGTCTGACCCTGTCCTGTGACCGAAAACAAAGGGTAAGGTAAGGAAAAACGTCCGGGTATCAAGTTTGAATCGAATGCAAAACGCAACTGACGAACGCGGTCTGCCCGACCAACGCCCGCACGGCCCACGGAACCTGCGGACGACAGCGGACGGCGGTGCCTACGCCTGGGTTTCGTCGATGACGATCAGGGTCTTGACGGATTCTCCGGCTTCGGCCACGGTCTGAAAACCATCGGCGGCTTCTTCCAGAGAGAAGCGGTGGGTAACGAGTTTTCTGGCGGTCACCACCCCGAGGCCAACGATGTCCATGGCTTCCACGGTGTCGGGAGGACCGCAGGAATAACTCGTCAGGAGGGTAATGTCCCTGGAATAGAGATCGTAAGGATCGACAGAGAGGGTCCGGCCGGGTTCGGCCGGTGTGAACAGAAGCACGGTCCCGCCCACGCCCACCGCGGTTAAACCCGCCTCCATCGCCGTCAGCGTTCCCGGACCGACCACAACCAGGTCGGCCATGTCCCCGCGGGTGGCGTCAGCGACGGATTCAGCCAGGTCCTCCACCGTGGCGTCGACGCCTGCGTCGGCGCCGAGTTCCAGGGCTTTTTCCAGCCGGTAGGGCACCATGTCCGACACAATCACGGTGGACGCGCCGTAATGCCGGGCGACCAGCGCGAGAAGCTGGCCCATAATGCCCATCCCGATGATCACCACGCGGTCGCCAGGCTGCATGCGGGCGCGGCGTTTCAGCGCCTGGACCGCGCAGGCCGTCGGCTCGACGAGCGCGCCGTCTTCCAGGGACAGCGAAGCCGGTAGCTTCAGGGTATCGGTTTTGAGGTTGAGACCGGGAACGCGGACGAATTCAGCGAGTCCGCCGGGGTCCAGCGCGGAGGCCTTCCAGGTGGGGCACATTGAAAAATGCCCCCGGCGGCAGAAACGGCAGTTCCTGCAGGGGGCATGATGGTGAACGAAAACCCGATCCCCGGGTGAGAATCCGGTGGCTTCGGAGCCGACGTCGACGATGGTCCCGGCGGGTTCGTGGCCGAGAACGACGGGGGCCTTGCGACGCACGTACCACGGCAGCGTATCGCTGGTACAGATGCCGCAGACTGCCATTTTGACGAGGGCGTCTTCAGGTCCGATTACCGGGACCGGTTCTTCTTCGATGCGGACGTCGCCGTAGTCGTACAGACGGGCTACGCGCATCACCCTGCTTTTTCCGGGCTGGGCTCGGAAGGCACAACCGAGTATTTGACGTCGTTGCCCTTCTTCAGAAGAAGATCGAAGACGTGTTTCAGGTCGGACAGGGTATACGTGCCCGAAATCAGACCATTGAGATGGATCTTCCTGTCCACCAGCATCTGGTAGGCCTTCTTGACGGCGCTGCGGCTATAGTGAAACACGCCCTTGAGGGTAATCTGATCGTAGTGTAACCGGGTGGTGTCGAAGGTGGCGACGGTGCCCTTCGGAAGACCGCCGAACAGGACGATCGTGCCCCCCTTGGCGACCAGGTCGGGCGTGCTCTCCCAGACGGCCAACTGCCCGGTGCATTCGATTACCAGATCCGCGCCGATGCCGCCGGTCAGCTCCCTGACACGGTCGATCGCGTTCTCCGTTTCCACGTCGATGATCTCGTCGGCGCCGAGCGTGGTGGCAAGTCTGAGACGGTGTTCGCGCTTGCCCGCGACAATCACGCGCTTTGCGCCAAAGGCGCGCACGACGGCCGTATGCATCAGACCGATAGCGCCCGCGCCGATGATGAGCACGGTGGCGTCCGGGCCCATTAGCACCTGGTCCATGCCGTAGACCACGCACGAGAGTGGCTCCAGCATCGCCGCTTCTTCGTAGGAAAGATCGGCAGGCTTTTTGTACATATTGTTTTCGACGACGTGGGCCGGCACGCGAACGTATTCCGCGAAAGCGCCGAATACCATCTCGTCGATGGCGTACCGGCATAGGTTCTCCCTCGACTTCCGGCAGTCCACGCATTTGCCGCAGGGCGCGGTGGGCGCGGTCATCACCTGGTCGCCCGGCTTGAATCTGGTGACCCCCTCGCCGACTTCGTAGATATCGCCGGAGAACTCATGCCCCAACGGCGTTGGCGTTGGAATCTTGGGGTGGCCGCGGCGGAAGGTCTTCAGTTCGGTGCCGCACGTCAGCGCGGACCGAACCCTGACGACGACTTCCCCGGGGCCAGCGGCGGGAATGTCGACGTCCCGCAGTTCAAGCCGACCGGGTTCCAGAAGAAGCGATGAAAGCATTGTCCTCGCTCCTCTTCAATAGGTGGCGCATCCTGTACAAACCTGCCATATGAAAACTTACTGGAATTCGGTGCGGTTCGCAAGCGCTTTATCGGTAAATTTCGTCCCGACGCGCTTCCCGGATAACTTTCCGGGTACACTGGCAACGCGAAATCCAAGCACGAAACGTCACACAGAGTTCACGCTGCAGCGGGCGGCAGATGCGCTTGCGCCGACAATCGCGGCCCATGCGCCAGGGGGCTCAGAAGACGGCTATTTCAGGGACCACAACGCGACCCAATGCCGCCTTGCCGCCGTAGACTTTAACGTTAAACGGCGTGAGAAACGTCACCGGAACGTCACCGAGGACCGTGTTGTTCTCCAGGTCGAGGATCTTGAGGCCATACGATCCGGCAAGCAGATTGACGACGGCGACGTATGCGGTCTTGCCGTCGCGGGAAACCCCGAAATTCACGGCTTCCCCTTCGATCCGAATTTCGCTCATCTTCTCAAGCGTGCCTGCTTCTATGGTCCAGAAGTAACCGACAAGGACGATACCCAGGGGATGGTTTGCATCCAGAAATTGCCGCCTTACGGTCGCGTAGAGCTTTTCGCCATTCCGTGACGCCTGGAGGTCGTGCACGATCGTGGTCGAATCCCCTGCCACTACCAGCCCGTCAATAACCTCTTTGGTTTCGGGGTCGATCGACACGATCCGGACAGACGGGTCGTTGCCGCCCCGGGTTGTTGCGGTATAGATCCTGTCGCCCTCGCTCGAGACGGCCACCCGCCCGTTGCTCCATCCGCCAAGTCGGATACTGTCCTCAAGCGACTGTCGAGGGCCGTCGATGACCGAAATCCACGGATATTCCGAATGCCCCACGTAGACCGTGTTACCGTTGGGAGAGACAGCGATGCCACTTGGCTTATACGAAAGCGGAATGAGTGCGACGGATTCTGCGTCTTTTAGATCGATCACTTCCACCTGTCTGGCGATTTCTTCGGTGACGTAAGCCAGCCGATGGTCCGGAGAAAGCGCCATGCGGAAGCCGCCGCGCGGGCCCCCGGTTGGCCCTGAAGATTCGGGGGGGTCCTCAAGCGGCAGCCGGTAGTCGATCTCACTGGATTCGGTGAGCGCGAAGAAGGAGTCGACGCAGGTGACATAAAAGCGCCTGTTGCGAAATGAGTAGGTCACGCTCCGAGGCTGGCTGAGGGTAACGGAAAGGCCGGGATCGTAGAAGTTGGATTGTGCATCCACCACGAATACCCTGTCCGCCCAGGTGTCGACGACGTAGATCCGTCGAGGGTCGAAGGGTTCACGATCGCTGTCGTCTGTTGGCGGTTCCGGGACTCCGAATCCCCTCGCGAAGAGGATGAAGTCCTGGAAGTCCACCTCCCCGTTGCCGTTCAGGTCCAGCCGTGCGTCGAATCCGGCGTCCTGATCGGTTTTCCCGAATCCTCTCGCGAAGATGATGAAATCCGTAAAACCGACTTCGCCGTCTTCGTCGAAGTCGACGGACGGCGCTTCCTGTGCGACGCCGCTGCTGCTCAAGAGGAGACAGACGCTGAACAGGACGAGTGCGACCCTGGTCATTTTATCTTCCTCCGGGGTGGGTCAGTCCGGATAGAGCTCGGACCGGTACCGCCTGGTGTAGAACCGCGTGGCTTTTTCCACGTCGAGGTCCGCGATGAGAAGGTCTTCCCTGCCGCGCGGGATGGTTTCGATGAGATCGCCCTGAGGGTCGATGAGGCTGGTGGCCGAGTTCTGGCCCTTCATGGCCTGATTGACGCTGGCGAAGTAGACGTTGTTCTCCCCCGCCCGGCACTGCATGGCCTTCTCGTAGAAGGACTCGCCCCACTTCCCGGGCTCCTCTCCTCCTTCGTCGCTGCCCGTGACCTGGGGTTGAAAGACAATCCGCGCGCCCCGGACGGCGGACCAGCGCACGGTCTCCGGATAGCGCCAGCCTTCGTGGCAGATGGTAATTCCGAATTTGACGCCCTTTACGGCAAACACCCGTCGCCGCCCGTCCGGCACGTAGTTCTCCGACTCGCCGCCCGGCGTGATCTGGTTTTTGGTCTGATACCCGAGCACCCGGCCCGCAGGGGAGATGACGAATGCCCTGTTTTCGAGGCCGAGTTCGGACTGCCATTCCATCCCGGCGATCATGGCCACACCGGTATCGCGGCATGCCGCGCGAAGGTCCCTCAACGCGCGTTCCATGACGGGCTGATCCGGGCGGGGCAGATCGAACGATGCGCCTCTGAGGCCGGGAAGGTACGTCTCGGGCGTGCAGACGATGTCCACCTGCCGGTCCCGGCACTCGTGGAGGACGGAAATCAGCTTTTCGACTCCTTCCGGCACGGAGGGCCGCTGCTTGAGCGCGGCCAAGCAGACGCGTAGCGTTTTCGGCATGGGACGAGTCCTTGCTGTTTGTGGGTTCGTACGCAGGACCGGGGATCGAAGCTCAATTGAAACGTGCGGAACCGTTCCGGCAAAAGATCAACAGAACCAGGGGAATTGTCAACCAGATCGGCGGGAGCATTACGGGTCGGAAGTAAGGAGCGCCGGGCTAGAAACACCCCTCGCGCATCCCAGGAGGGGTTCGAACGGACCCGTCTGAACCGTACCTTCGGAAAGTCGGTAAAGACGCGACGGGGCATCCCCGGAGATCCCGGGAAACGTCAGGCCGCCGAGATCCGGAAGTTCGCCGCCTTCGGCGCTAATCAGGGCGTGGATGCCGTCTCCACCGGTCAACGTCCGAACCGTGGCGCCCGGCAGTTCGACGGCTCCAGCATCCTTGCGCGAAACCCGCTCGCGATAGAGCGCTGAATTCAGGCAGCGCAGTACGTGAAAGACCGGGCGGGGGTTGCAGGACGTGTCCAGGAGCCCGTGAGCCGCGTCCAGGGTCCGGTCCAGGTCGACAAAGGGATCGAAGTAGACGCGGGTCCCGGGCAACAGGGCGGCGCAAAAGAGCGACTCGGCCGCGGCGTTTGCATTCCGCGCGTCGTCGCGGGAGGCGAGGGAGACCACAAGGTCCACCGCTTTGACGTGGCTCAGGGCGCCGGGGCCAGGGAGTTCCAGGCCGGTCTTCCACGGTTCGTTCCCGTCCAGACGGCACACGGCCCGGTCGACGGAGGCGTCGTGTTCGGCCAGGAGCTTGTCCAGGTCGGACAGTTCGGCGGGAAGGTATCCAATCCGGGTGCGAGGGTGCTGTTTGCCCGGACGGACCTCACCCGGAAGGATAGGCGCCAGAGAGATATGGATGGAATCGTCCTTCCCCATCGCCGCGAGGGCCCCCATGAGGTCGCCGGAAGGCAGCAGGTCGCCAGGCATCTGGACTTCCCACGCATCGACGGCATCCGCGTGCCGCCGGACGTAACGCAACAGGTCCGCCGCGGAAGGCGCGGGCAACGTTGCGGTGATCCGCGGACCCTCGTCGCGGAGGACTTCGAGTCTCTCCCTCTGACTGGAATCTTCGAGGTCCGAGGCGGGAAAGCGCACGGCGGACGCGCCGAGTTCCACCGCGGCCAGCAGCGGATAGTCGTTCCTGACCCGCTGCCGGACGACGCTCGGAAACGCGATCGGGATATCGGCCCGGTTCACGAGAGGATGCAAGAGCGTCAACCCCAGGGGAGAGGCGGGCAACCCGGCCGAAATCCGGGTAAGCAGTCGCTTCGGCCCGTCCGCTGCAGCGTCTTCCAGGGCGACCGCGCCACCGGTCCGAATGAAGTGCGCGTCTGTACGATCCCGAAAAACGCGGAACAGATGGAAGCCGAGTTTCGGCGCGTCGTCCCTCCCCTGCTCGGGTGGCGCAGGGCCGGTGAACAGGTGGCTGAAACCTGGGCGCACGAATGAGGTCGAGGGCACGTTGTGGACGCGGGTCGGCCCGATTCGATTCAGGAACGCAAAATGGACGTGCGCGGCGCAGACCGTGTCGATTCCGTATCTCCCGGTCAGGTCGAGCAACCATTGGCGCGCGGGCTGGCCGATATTGTCGTAGTTGCCCAGGTGCGGCTCGTCTGGCCGCTCCAGGAAAGGCGGCAGGTGGAGAAAGAGAAAGACGCGGTCCTGCCCATGGGCCTCCAGGTCGCGTTCCAGCCAGTCGCGCTGGGATACGGATTCAGGCAGTCCGGTGTTGAGAATCTGGGAGTTGATCACGACGAAGTGACAGCCTCGATGGTCGAAGCTGTACCAGGAATCCCCGAACAGCGCGTGATGCCGCTTGAGGGACCCGGACGTGACGGCCCGGGTGGGCATGGTTGGATCGGGCTTGTCGCCCACGTCGTGGTTGCCGGCAACGTGGAAGACCTTCACGCCCAGGCGCGTCAGTTGCGCCTGGGCCTCTTCCAATGCCTCCGCATGGCGCCTGGTTTCAGGGTATTCCTGGACCAGGTCCCCCATGTGCACAAGGAAGTCCGCGCCCAGAGACGCAGCCTGCCCGAGCGCCGCGTCCGCTCTCGCCGTCTGCTTCCTCCGGGAGTCGAACTCCAGCGTCCGGCCCCCCGGGTCGAGCATGTAGTGGGTATCCGCCAGAACCACGAATTCGAATTCGGCCGGCGACGTCAGGGATCGATCGAACGTCATACACCGCCCTTCGCATCCGTGGTTTCAAGCGTTTCCCACGCCGCGATGCATTCCTCGATCCTGGCCTGGACGCGCCGGCGTTCCTCGGAGACCGACTGGAGGTGCTCCCAATCCGACGCCCGGTCGTCCAGCACAAGCTGCCCGTTCAGGCGTTCGAGTTCCGCCTCGAGAACCTGGATCTCCTTCTCGATGGCCTCCAGACGCCGCTGACGCCCCTCCTGCGCCCTGCGGTCGGCCCGTTTCCGTTCGTAAAGGTCCTTTTGGGATGAATTCCCGCGTGAGCGCGGCTTTTGCGAATCCTTACGCGTCCTCCGCCGGCGCTGCCAGGCGTCGTAGTTGCCCTCGACAATCTCCCACGTCCCGTTCCCGAGCACGAGCAGTCTGTCCACCAGCAGGTTCAGAAAGTAGCGATCGTGCGAAACGGCGATGAGGGTTCCGTCGTAGGTCATCAGGGCGGCCTCAAGCACATCCCTGGATGGAATATCCAGGTGATTGGTGGGTTCGTCCAGAACCAGGAGGTTGGTTTCGGACCTCATCAGTCTGGCCAGAGCCACCCTGCTTTTCTCTCCGCCGCTGAGGTTGCTGATCTTGCGCTCGACGTCGTCGCCCGAGAAGAGAAATGCGCCCAGCACACTGCGGATTTCTCCCACCGGCGCGTCAGGCGTGACCGCCCAGATTTCCTCCTGCAGCGTGTGTCCGGGGATGAGTTCATCCCGATGCTGGTCGTAGTAACCCACCCGAATGTTCGAGCCGGTTTTGACGGTCCCGCTATCGGTCGCGACGCGTCCCGCGAGCACCTTCAGCAGGGTTGACTTGCCCGACCCATTCGGTCCGATAATCCCCAGCCGGTCGCCGCGGCGGACGAGCAGATCCAGGTCCCGGAACAGGACCTTGTCGCCGTAGGCCTTCGATGCCCGCTCGAGTTCCGCAACCCGGTTGCCGCCTCTCTCGGCGGCAGTGAAGCTCAGGCGGAACGCCTTCTCCCCCCCGGGGCGCTCGTGTCTGTCCAGTTTTTCCAGGGCTTTTCTGCGGCTCTGCGCCTGTTTCGTCTTTTGACCCGCGATGTTCCGTCTGATAAAGTCTTCGGTCTTCTGGATGGTTTCCCGCTGCCGCTCGTAGGTCTTCCGACGCCGCGCCAGACGCTCCTCCCTTTCGGCGGCATAGAAAGTGTAATTGCCAGCGTACCCGGCCAGGACGCCGTTTTCAAGTTCCACGATCCGATCGATGGTGCGGTCCAGAAAATACCGGTCATGGGAGACGACCACGAAGGCGCCTTCGAAGGCGGGCAGGAATCCTTCCAGCCACTCGATGGCCACCAGGTCCAGGTGATTGGTGGGTTCGTCGAGCAGAAGCAGATCGGGTTCGCGAACAAGCAGGCGGGCAAGCGCCAGGCGGTTTTTCTGGCCCCCGCTCAACAGGTTTACAGGGGTTTCGAAATCCTTCCGACCGAAACCCAACCCGTGCAGGATGGCCTTTGCTCGGCCTTCAATCTCATAGCCGCCCCGGTCTTCGTAGGCGTGTTGCAGGCGCCCGTATTCTTCCAGCATCGCTGTCTGATTCGCGCCTTCAGTCAGCCGTTCTTCCAGAACGGCCATCCGGCGGTGCATGTCCAGCAGGTCTGAAAACGCGTCCAGTACCGTGTCCAGCACGACCGATCCGTCGTTCAGCTGCGGGTCCTGCGCCAGATATCCGACGTTCAGATTCCGTTTCGTGTATATCCGCCCGCTGTCCGGTTGCAGGCGGCCGGTGATGAGGTGGAAGAGCGTCGTCTTCCCGCATCCGTTGCGCCCGACCAGGCCAAAGCGGCCGCCCGCTTCGATTTTCCACGTGAGCCCGGTCAGCACAGGATTGGCCCCGTAGGACTTGTGGACGTTTTCGAGTTGAACCAGCGGCATTTACGTATTTCTCCACAGGCCGGCCGTTCCCGACGGGACGAAGGCGCCGCCGCTCGGGTACGATGGATACGCGATTCGACCGCAATACGTACGGACGCGGAAACTGCTGAAGCGTGGCGGAGATTCCGGAACGAGGCGAGCGGGACAGGGCACGAAACGTGACGTGAGGGCGAGGAATGACGTTCAGGCGACTTCGGGCTTCTGTTCGATGATTTCCACCTGGTCTTCGGGACTGTAGAAGTATGCGCCGGGGCGCCAGTCACTGCCCAGGTCCCCCAGCAGACGGCGTTGCCGAGGCGTACACTTCGACAGAACTTCAGGTGAGTGGCCGTTAAAGTCAAACGTCCGGAAACACTGCTGGCTGTAGCAGTAGATGAGGGTCTTCCGGGACCGTCCGGAAAGGTTGGGGGAAACGCCGTGCCAGAGCGCGTGAGAAAAGACCGCCGCGTCTCCGGCGTCAGCGCATAGCTGCACCGCGCCGGGAGTCCGGGCCGTAATGGGCGCTTCTCCCTCCGGGTAGGGTCTCAGGTGGCTGCCGGGGAAAATGGTAAAGTTGCCGCGGTCGGGCTTTCTGACGTCCGTGAGAAAATACTGAATCTTGATCTGAAGCGGCCAGCTTGTCTCGGTAACCCGGATGTGGCGGAGGGCCTGGCCGCCGTCGGTGTGGATAAAGCCCTTGTAGCCCGGGTTTGGCGGTCGCACAACGGCCTCGGCCATGCTCAACTGGATGTACGGACCCATCAGTTCCAGAAAAGTGTCAAACGCGCCGGGATGGTCCATGAGATGGATAAACGCGTCGCTGTCCGGGAGTATATTTCTCCGGTCCAGGCCGGACTTCGGGTCCGCGCCGGCCTTGTTGAGGACAAATTTCCGATGCAGCCGATCCACTTCCCGCCGGAGGCTTCCGGTTTCCTCTGGCGAGAGGACGCCCTTGAGCAGGATGTACCCGTCGATCGCCCACTGCTGTCTCTGTTCTCGGGTCAGTTTTCGACGTTCCATGGCGGCGCCTCCCGGGTTCGATTCGGCGTTCTGCTTCGCCCGCCGTATTCCGGCGCTGGCTCGCAGCCCTTCAATTACGCGATCGGCAATGCTGCCCGCTCCCGTTCCAGGTCGGCGCGAAGCCCTTCGGCGGCTTGCCGGGCAGCGTCTGCAAAATCACGGCCGGACGAGGCGTAGAGCACGCTCCTGGATGCATTGACAAGCAACCCGCCTCCGTTTGCGTCGGCGCCGAACCGGATCACCGCGCCGGCATCGCCCATCTGGGCGCCAACACCGGGGACCAGGATGGGAAGCTCGGGCGCGATACGACGGACCGTCGCGAGTTCCCCCGGGTGAGTCGCCCCGACCACCAGCCCGCACGGCCCCGTAGCGGACCATTCAACCGCTTTCCTCGCGACGTGTTGGTAGAGAGGACCGTCCGGCGTGGAAAGACGCTGGAAGTCCGTCGACCCGGGGTTGGAGGTCAGACAGAGCAGAAACGCGCATCGGTCGTCGTAGTCGAGGAATGGGCCCATGGCGTCGAAGCCCATAAGCGGGTTTGTCGTGACCGCGTCGACGCCGAGCACGTCGTAGGCCATTTGCGCGTACCGGGCGGAGGAGTTGCCGATATCTCCGGCCTTGAAGTCAAGCAGAACGGGCATCGTATCGGGAATGGCGCCGATAACGTCCCCGAGGCTCTGCCAGCCTGCCGGACCCATCGCGCCGAAGAAGGCGAAGTTGGGTTTGTAGGCGCAGACAAGGTCCTCTGTGGCGGCGACGATTTCCCTGAGAAAGGCACTGACCGGATTCGCGGCGCCTTTGAGGTGGGCCGGCAGACGTTCAGGATCGGGATCCAGGCCCACGCACACCCGGCTGTTCCGGGTGTCGACGGCCTGATGGAATTTCTGAAGAAAGCTCAATCCCAACTCCACGACGGGGTGGATATTCAGGCAAGCGGGCCTGTAAGCCGAGTTCTGTCGTCCGGCGCGGCGCGCCGGACGGATGGCCATTTATCTGGGACGCCGGTTGCCCGGCGCCTCTGCGCAGCCTACCCGAGCGTTGTAACGAGACGGGCCGCCTCTCCGCTCCTATTTGGCCTTGCTCCGGATGGGGTTTACCATGCCGCTCCCGTCTCCGGGAGCGCGGTGGGCTCTTACCCCGCCGTTTCACCCTTGCCCGCAACGAAACCGTGGTCTCGCCCGCTGGCGGTCTGTTCTCTGTGGCACTTTCCTTCGAGTTGCCCCGACTGGGAGTTACCCAGCATCCTGCCCTCTGGAGCTCGGACTTTCCTCACCCTAAATGGGCGCGGCCATCCGGCCCGCTTGCCCGAATTGTGGACTCGTGAACCGCCCGCCGGCTCACGAATTGCTCTTCAATGCCTCCGATATTCCCTTATTGGCCAGGCGGTCGGCGTGCTGGTTTTCCGAACGTGAAACGTGACGGATCGTAAATCCGTCCATCGAACCGGCAATATCAACGACGAATTCGTACAACGGCAACAGCTTCGAGTTCTTGACTTTATATTCTCCGTTCAACTGTCTGACCATCAATTCGCTGTCCGATACGGCGTTGACACGCGTCACGCGCAGCCTTCGGACGATTTCCAGCCCGTAAATGAGCGCCTTGTACTCCGCGACGTTGTTGGTGGCTTCGCCAATGAATTCCGAATGTTCCGAAAGAACCACGCCCTTGAGTTCGACCCGGACCCCAATGCCCGCGGGACCGGGATTCCCCTTCGCCGCGCCGTCCACGTAGAGTGTTAGTGTCTCGTTGTCCGCCATGTCAACCTTCTTCTCTCCACACCAGCATCCGGCCGCAGTTCTCGCAACGGATGATCCTGTCCTGGCGTCTGACTTCCACGTGAAGCTGTGGCGGCAGTTGTCTGAAGCAACCGCCGCAGGAACCTTTGCCGATCGGCACCACGGCAACGCCGTCCCTCACAACGCTGCGGATCCGGTTGTAATTGGACAGCACCGGTTTGTCCACCGATTCTTCGGCAACCGATCGTTTTTTCCGCCATCCGCTGGCCTCGCCATCCACCAGGTCCAGGCGACCCTGGAGGTCCTTTATCTGGCCGAGATAATCGGCTTCAAGCGACTTGTATGCGCTCTCTTCTTCCTCGAGCATTGTCTTCAGGTCGTCGTGTTGTTCGATGCTCTCGAGGATCATGGTCTCACTCTCGTCAGCGCGGTTCCCCAGCACTTCGATCTCAATCTGGAGCGCATCGTATTCCCGGTTTGTCTTCACTTCCATCAGTCGATCCTGGTGTTTCTTCAGATCAGCCTGTATGGTCTCCAGCTCGCCCTCCAGATGACGGCGGTTTTTTTCCAGGTCGGCAGCCTGCTGCTTCTTGTCGTCCACCGCCTGTTTCGCGGTTTCCAGCTTTTCGCGAAGTTCCGCGATCGCTTCAGGGAAATCCGACTGCACCTTTTTGAGTTTGTCCAATTCGCTATCGATGTGCTGCAGATTCAAAAGTTTAAGCAGGCTTTCTTTCATACGCGGTCTCCAAAAAAACAGGGCGCATTCGTTTATTGAATGCACCCTGACGATTGCCGGCCGTCCCGATCCACCCGTGGACAGACCCGGGCCACCTCGCTTTTCGGATCATGGTGGGCGATACTGGACTCGAACCAGTGACCTCTGGTATGTGAAACCAGCGCTCTAACCAGCTGAGCTAATCGCCCACCTGAAGACATCAGACGGTTCACTTGACGCTTGTTCCCTGTTGTCGGATCGCGTGAAATCGTCGCTTCCATAGCGGAAAAGTGCCGAATTCAAGACCTTTGAATAAACAAAAACCAGCCGGAATTGTCAAGCGTATTCCAGTGAAGACAACCGCTTACCGATCCCCTGCGTTCGCGATGATTAACTTGACAGCGAAAAGGGATTTCTATAGATTTCGACCTTCGATTCGGGTGACCCCGTCGTTCAGTGGTTAGGACACCGGGTTTTCAACCCGGCAACGGGGGTTCGACTCCCCTCGGGGTCACCAGTTTTTTCGCGCATTCCGTTTATTATTAAAACGTTGCGTTCTCCACCAGCCTGCCCTTACCCTCTTCCTGTCTCCTTACTTCATCACCAGCTGAAACCAATCTGAAGTCGCTTCCAAGCTGACTCGACGTACCCGTACCGGAACCACGACCTTCGGGCCCGCCCGAGTTCGTCCCCAGGGGATCCAGGTACTGCAGCGCTAAATAGACTTCCGTTTCACAGATACTGGCGGAATCGTTCGCCGACACCGGAGAGCTTCGGTATGGTTGATTCCAGCGCCGATCGCCGTGGAACCACTCGCCTGGCGCGGATTCGGATCAGATTCGAGGGCCTTGGATATCTGATCAGGTTGCTCAGGGGTCACGCCCTCCTCGAGGCGACGCTGCTCATTCTGGTAAGCCTGATATCCGGAGTCGCTACGCCGGTCGTTGTGTGGGGGATGAAAGGTCTTGTCGACGTGGTGAGCGACAGTCCGACTGTCGGGTGGCCAGACGTCGTTCCGTGGCTTGCAGCCTTCTCTGGTGCTCTGCTCATCCGGAACGTCAACGCGGAATACTCCAGATATCTCGCTTCCGCGATTTATCAGCGGGTCGGTGGCGAAATGCAACGTGACGTCGTCAGCAAGTCGGTCTCGGTACCGCTGAACGCCTTTGACGGCCGTGCGTACTATGACAAGCTGGAAACGGGCAAGCGGTCGATTGGCCCGGATTTCGTCGACATCATGAATGAGTTCGGTTCATTGATATCGATTGCGGTCGGCGCCACGGGCTTGCTAGTGCTTTTTGTTGACGCCCACTGGGCGCTGGCCGTTGTACTGGTTATGACGATGATCGTCAACACCGTCATCGGCGCGAGGCACGTGGCTCAGTTCATTGACGTCAACTACAAGAGCTCACCTCAACGGCAGGAAATCGACTATTGGGGGGCGCTTCTCTCAAGCCGCCGCGCTGCCGCCGAAATCCGGGCGTATCAGTTGGGCGAATATTTGCTGGGGTACTGGCGGCGTGCCTTTGAACGCTACGTCGCTGTCATTAAAAGTGCCCGCTTTCGGCTGGCCTTCGTTCAACTGTTAAATTCATGCGCACACGACGTCATTATATGGACAAACAGCCTGGCACTCGTGATCTTGGCTGCGCGGGGAACCATAAGTGTGGGAACCATGGTGGCTTTGCTCTACGGTATCGTTCGCTTTCGCGAATTGGCACAGTCGGCTTCATTTGGTGTTTCTCAACTGACTCAGCACCTCATCCAACTGCGACACCTGCGCGAGTTTCTCGAATTGGCCGACGAGAGTACGAAACCTGGAAACAAACTGCAGCCACCGCGTTCCGTGCAACACAGTATCCGATTTCACGGTGTGAGTTTTGCCTACCCGGGTTCGGTCCGCCCTGCGATCACCGATCTCAATTTGACACTATCGCCAGGAGAACGGGTAGCACTCGTAGGTGAAAACGGTGCGGGCAAGAGCACGGTCGCCCGATTGCTTCTCGGATTGTACCTGCCGACACGGGGCCGGATTACAGTTGACGGTGTCGATCTCTCCGAAATGGATTTGTGGGCATGGCGTCTGATGGCGACTGCCGTGTTTCAGGATTTCGTGCGCTATGAACTTACGGTTTATGAAAACATCGGATTCGGGCGGAGTTCGTTGTTGAACGAGGGAGACCGGGGCGGGGCCGTATCTTCCGAGATCGTTAACGCAGCGCAGAGCAGTGGCGCCATTGACTTTGTAAACGAACTGCCTTTGACGTTCCGGTCCGTATTGAGCAAGGACTTCGACGGCGGGGTCGAACTTTCAGCAGGCCAATGGCAACGATTGGCGATGGCCAGGGCCTTCGTTCGAAAAAACTGCGAAGTCGTCGTCCTGGACGAGCCCACGTCGGCGTTGGACCCCAAGGCTGAGGTGCAAGTGTATCGGGTTTTCGGATCCGCAGTCAGCGGGCGATGTACCGTCTTCATTTCGCACCGATTGGGATCGGCCCGCCTCGCCAGCCGAATCCTCGTCCTGAAGGAAGGTCGCCTTGTGGAGGAGGGGTCACACCGGGCACTGCTCGAGGCTAACGGCGAATACGCTCGGATGTACCGCCTCCAGGCGGGCTGGTACGCCTGGGAAGATGGAGTTGACGTTTGATGAAAGGGCGTGCAATCGGACTGGGAAGCTGGAATCAAGGACGTCTTTCTTCATTGCGACGCCTCGTTCGGACGATTTTCGCGTTCGATTGCAGTGTGGCGATAAGCCTGCTTGTGCTGAACGGTTCACGGGGCCTGGTCTCCGCTGCTCAAGTAGTTCTCTTGTGTCGGTTCATCGATGCCGCGACGGCTGTAGTACGGAGCGAGATCCAATTTGCCGAGGCCATCCTGTGGGCGGTAGCACTTGTTGGGTTGAACCTGGTTGGATACGGAATAGGCCTGATCTCCGATACCACGGCCCACCACTTTCAAGAGGGTCTCCGCGGCCATATTGAGGAGCAATGCTATCGAAAGGCCCAAACACTTCCCCTGGCGCAACTGGAAACGGCGGCATTTCACGACCAACTGCAACGCGCGCGGCGCGGCATTGAGCGGCGGCTATTCAGCACACTGACTTTTATGTGGCGAAGCGTGAGCGACGTCGTAGCTCTTGTGTCCCTCCTGTCTTACCTGGCGAGTTTCCACTGGGTGCTGCCACTTATCCTGATCATTGGAACGAGTCCCGGCGTATTCCTTCGCGAACGCGTCAACAGGGCGCGTTATCTTACCGTCCGAGACCTTACGCCCGACGAGCGAAAATTTGAAATCTACCAAAGGATATTGTCGGGTCGCGAAGCAGCGGCCGAAGTCCGGATGTTCGCCTTCGGCGCCTGGCTCATCAACCGTGCCGACGCGCTGTGGGAAAAGCTTTCCCGAAGGCGAATGCGCCTCGCGAAGAAAGAGGCGAAGCTCGGACTCGTATCGGATGGTCTGAACACTGTAACCTATATCGCAGCGGTGACGTTCAGTCTCGGACTCCTCTTTGCAGGTCGCGCGACAATCGGAGCGTATGCCGCCTTCTTTTATGCGATCGAGCAACTTCAGAGCCACTACCGCAGTCTCGTCTGGGGCGCATCGATCATCTACAATGACCTGCGCTACGTCCAGGACTATTTCGAATTTGTTGATTGCTCAACTGAAGAATCGCCAAAAACGCGTCGCTTGTCACGCGCGCTGCGTTCTGGAATAGTCTTGGAGGACGTCTCGTTTATTTACCCGGGAAACGATATTCCGGCGCTTTCCAATCTCAATCTCACCATTCGTCCGGGCGAACGCATTGCCGTCGTCGGCGAGAACGGCGCCGGCAAGAGCACGCTGGTGAAGCTGATTCTGGGCCTGTTTGACCCGACTGCCGGGCGGATTCTTGTCGACGGGGTCGATCTGCGGGAAGTCGCGCCAGACGAATGGCTCCGGCGCACGGGTGTTGTGTTTCAGGATTACAACCGGTATGAACTCACAGCGCGGGAGAATATAGCCTGCGGTTGGATGGAGGCGGAAGCAGGCGCGGTTGAAGACGAGGCGGCGAAGAGCGGTGCTTATCAAGTGGTTGAAACCCTGCCTCATGGGTTGGATACCCCGCTCGGCAAGACCTATCGACGTGGCAGCGAACTCTCCATTGGCCAGTGGCAGAAGCTTGCAATAGCCCGTGCATATATGCGCCCGGCAGAAGTCCTGATTCTCGATGAGCCGGCCTCCGCACTCGACGCAAAGGCGGAGGCCGACGTATACACTCACTTTGCCCGGATTGCTGAAAAACGCACCGTCATCCTGATCTCGCATCGCCTCGGATCCTGCAGACTCGCCGACCGGATCCTGCTGTTGGGAGACGGTAAAATCGTCGAAGAAGGCAGTCATCGGGAACTCCTGGCGATGAACGGCCAGTACGCTGAATTGTACCGGAATCAGGCTCGATGGTATCGGTAGTCTGATCGAAGATCATTCCTTGAATTGTGTTGCCACCGTCCAGAGGCGCCCGGAATCGCAACGGCATTCAACTGACGTGAAACCAACACGAGCAGGGTTTTCGTAACTTACCTGAGTCAAAATCCACACGCAAAAGTCCGGATCCAAAGCCTTGAGACTGTCACATTTGAAGCTGGATTTGGAAAGCAGACTTGATCAGTGTACGTGGCCGGCGAGGAATTCACGGCAAGAGGCGACAGATATCGCCGGACTCAGAATTGGCCTGGCCCGAGAGCGCAGCCAGACCGACGTGGAAAACTCCGTCCATCAATTCAAGGGAGTACGGGAGAGCGCCCACGTCGAACTGTGCCACCTTTGACCACTCCCTCAGGTCCCGAGACCGGTACACGCAGCCGTGGTAAACGGCTTCTTCTTTGCGACACGCGAGGACATAGCAAACATCATCTCGTACCAATATGTCCTGAACCCAGTCATGCAGGAATTGTTGAACTACAACTGCACCCTTCTTTAGATCCGACAGGAAATATAGCGGTTTCGGCGCCGGTTCTTCCTTCCATCGCATGTACGTATAAAGTACGCCATTCAGGAACGGCGTTACCCGATGAGGTATTTGTCGGTCTTTCTCCAGGCCTGGAAATTGAGGGATTACTAACCTATCAAGTTTAATATTATTAAAGAGATAGAGGTACTCTTGGCCAGGCGTCACGATCAGACCCTGTTCAAGTGCCGCCATCTCGATATAACGGCCATCGCTGAATTCATCAACATTGTCGTGACTGAATCGTCTCCATGTTTTTCCCCAATCACTCGATTCGTACAACGCTGCCCCCAATTCGGTGTCAGCAGTAACATAAGAGCTTTTGGGCGAAGTAGGCTGCGTCAAACACGTGGACAGCATCTGGAATCGTCCGTTGCTTGCGCCATTTTCCATTTTCCTTAATGTAGATATTGCCGAAGTTCCAGGACTCAGTGGCGTCTATACCGGGCACGACGAGTCGTCCAGCGCACGTCCGGAAGCGATCTACTGACTCGTCATCGACGGTGATTTCATGCTGGAATTGATATTTCGAACGGCTGATCCCCCCTGCAAACGACCATACAGATACCGGCCCCTGATTGTTAATCCAGTCACCACCGCCAACGTATATGCGTCCGGCGAAATGATGCAAATCCCAGACGCTGCGAGCGAAACTATGTAGCGTATCGTCCTTTGGATAACTGATACGGTTCGGATTACCGACAACTCGTAACCGGCTGAATCCGGGTCCTGTTGTATCAGCGACTGACTTCATGATATATTGGCGTCCTCGATGAATCCCGAGGAAAATAGTCGGCGCATACGGTTTCTCACCTTCTACCTCCGGCAAATACCAAATCTCGTGCATCGTCCCCTGAGGATCGATAATTCGTGGTCTCCCAATGAGGACACCCTCGAGTCCGGTGACTGGAATAGTAAACTTCATCGAACTGATACGAAGAGGCATCTGGCTTGTGAAGACCAGGTCTTCTGACGGCGACCGACGGAAAACGTCGAGACGTAGCGAGTAATTCGGCTGCTCTGAATCGCTGATCCCTGCCTGTTTCGACAAGACTGAGTCGATTTGTCCTGCCAATAGCGGATCGAGTTCAGAAAATGGCCAAAAGCCTACGGTGACGTCCAGGGAATCAACGTCAAAGGCATGATGAGGATGGGCCTTGAGATAAACGAGCTCTTTGAATCCTTCCGTGAGTCTAATGCGACTCAATCCGCTAACGTGCGTTTTACTTTGTGTATTGCGTACCTCATCGGATGCAGGTAAATTCGCGGGTACGATTACCTGATAACAAATTAGCACGTTCAGAGCCAGAATTTGTGATCGCATTTTCGCAAAACCCGGCATCTTATTAAACAAACCGCGGTTGTTAACGGGATTCGGATGCTACAACGAATATATATCGAAACGACACCCAGACCAAGGACATGACCATCGCAGACAACAGGTCGGCCATTGAATCGGAACTCGTCAGGGAGTTTGTCGCGTGCGCCCATGGCGACTTCGACCGCGTCAGGGAATTGCTCGGCAAGGAGCCTGCTCTGGTCAATGCGTGCTGGGATTGGGGCGGAGGCGACTGGGAGACGGGCCTTGGGGCGGCAGCTCATGTCGGCCACAAGGAAATCGCCGCGTATCTGCTGGACAGGGGCGCGCGGATCGACGTGTTTGCCGCCGCGATGCTGGGCAAACTCGACGTCGTCCGGGCGGCGGTCGCGGACGATCCGGCGGTCGTAGACGTTAAGGGGCCGCACGGGATTCCACTGATCGTGCATGCCAGGAACGGAGGCGCGGAGGCGGTCGAGGTCGTGAAATATCTCGAGTCGATATGACAGAAAGCCGGGACAAGATACGGTCGGGCGCCAACTCGCTCCGCAGGACCTGACAATTCGAACGGTTTGTCTTCGACGCTTCAGAAAGGAGCACCCCGAATGAAAAGAGTCACGTTCGCCCTGCCAATACTGCTCGCGATCGCCGCATTTTCGGTTTTTGCAGGTGACGACGGTGGTGCGCCCGAAGGAAAAGGCGACTCGCATGCCGCGCCAGCTGCCGGTTCGGCGGAGTTCGAGCGACTGAAAGCGCTGGTCGGACGCTGGGAGTCCGAGATGCCGAAGCCCGGCGGCGGTTCCGAAGCCGGGAAGGGCGCGATGACTACGGTTGCAACGGAGTACCGGCTTGCGGCCAACGGCAGTGTCATCGTGGAGCGCAACTTCCCGGATACGCCGATGGAGATGATTTCCGTGTACCACGACCGGCGCGGCAAGCTGTGGATGACCCACTATTGCGCGAAGGGCAATCAGCCGCAGATGCGTCTGACGGGCTCAACCGACAGCGTGATCACGATGGCGCTGGTGGAGGGCTCCCTCGATTCGCCCGACGAGGCGCACATGCACTCCGTCTCGATTGCGTTTGACGGTGAGGACACGATGTCCCAGACCTGGACGATGGTTGAGGGCGGCAAGGAGACGATGGCTCACACCATGACCTACCGTCGCGTGCGATAGGCACTCAATCCACGAGGCCGCAGGCTGCCGCCGACAGGATGTCGTAATAGTGCACGTAAGTCAGCCCGTCGATGACGATGCGGTCGTTTGCGGGCAGTTCCTCTTCCCAGGTCATCGCTTCGCCCCAGTTGTGCGGCGGGACGTCGCTCTTGCCCCAGCGGCTACCGTTGTATCGTCGGAACAGCACCGTGCGTCCCGCGCGGGTGATATATGCCACTACCAGGCAGTCTCGCTCAGTGGCGTTTTTCTCGAGGTCAAAGACCCGCAAACAGGTGAACTGACGCCCGCCGACGTGGACGTCGAACACGCCAGCGCCTGTGAAGGCGGGGGCATCCGGCCCTCTGACCCAGGTGCCATCGGCCCGTTCGGACAAACATCCGCAGTCCTCGACGATGCGCCTTGAGCCCCACCAGTCGTCGTGGAATCTGTCGTCCAGAAAAGTTTCCAGTTCTCTCACGCCGTCGGCCTCTTCCCTTTCCACGGCGATCCACTCCACCTCGTCATCAGCCAAATGCCCCCATATCCTTTTGATGCGGCTCCTTTCCTTGAGTGGCTTCTTCCGGAAACTCATCTTCTCGACCTCCACCTCCTCGACATCCACTTCGACACAGGGTCGTCCGTGGATCACCGCCGTCCGGCCCGCGGCCAGCCAGATCGTTTCGGTCAGACGCCAGGGCGCGTCGCTGTCCTTTCCGCCGTCATAATAACCACAGCCAACGCGATCGCCGATTTCCGGCTTTACGAACCACCATGCCATTTCCGTGAAATCGATCCGTATGGACTTCTCCGCGCTGGAGTGAATGCTAATCTCCGGGCGATGTCGCGGAAAGTCTTGTTGTCTTGCTTTCATGTCAATCTTCCTCTTCGTTGGGGTGATTCCCAATGCCCTCCGGATATGGTCGCGTCCGTGCGAAAGCCGGCGTTTGACCGTGCCATCGGGACTGCGGTGGCGGGCGGCGATTTCGGCGATGCTCAGACCGTCCAGATAAAATGCCTTCAGGGCGGCGCGCTCGCGTTCAGGTACCTCGTCCATGGCTTCCAGGATAGCCGTGGCGGCCTCCCGCTCCCGTGACTGCGCAAGCCCGCTGCGGTTGACCAGCGGCGTCAGGATTTCGCTCCTGACGTACAGTTCGCGGCGTTGGGGCGATCTGAAGTAATCGCGGCAGCGGTTACGGGCCACCTGCAGCAGCCACGGACGCACGTCGCGCGGCGTCATCCGACGCAACCCCATCCAGGCGTGAACCAGGGTCTCCTGCAGCACGTCCTGAATGTGATCGCCGGACCCGGTCCGGGAGCGGATCAGGCCTGCGAGCACGCGCTCGTAGCGCCGGATCAGGGTAACGAAAGCGGCTTCGCTGCCCTGCTGAACCTGTTTCGCCAATAGTTGGTCGTATGGATCGGTCATTTGATCACGTGTCCTTTGCCCTACAAGGCGCGACGTAGCGGGCAAAGGTTCACTCTGGTCTGCTGTCCCGGAAACAGGATGACTGATTTCCGCTGATCGGCGAGCCGTTTTTTCACCCTGCTCGACTGCTGGTCGCGCGTTCCGGTACGGACGCAGTTCGGCAGGAGAAAAATAAGAGGAGCGAAATGAGAACCACGTTCAGGATGCAGAGGACGTCCGTCGCGGCTGCCGTGCTACTCTTCTCGAATTGCTCGGCGGACGTCGACGTTGCCAGAGATGGAACTACCATGCCCCGGGACTTCGTGGTGGTCAACGACGAAATACCGTCCCTCGTCTTCGATATCCGGTATAATACGAAAGAGAATTTCCTGGGAACGAAGGTGCGAGGATACGAAAGCGCGAAATGCCTGCTCACACGGCCGGCTGCCGAAGCCCTCAGGAAAGTTCAGAAGGACGTGACCGCGGAGGGATACACGTTGAAGATATTCGACTGCTACCGCCCCCAGCAGGCCGTGGACCACTTTGTCGAGTGGGTCAACGATCCGAATGATCGCAGGATGAAAGCGCAGTACTTTCCCCACGAAGACAAATCCCGACTCATAGAAAATGGATATATCGCGGACCGTTCGGGCCACAGCAGGGGCAGCACGCTGGATCTGACCCTGGTGGAGCGTAAGGGTTCAATGGAATTGGACATGGGCACGCCTTTCGATTACTTCGACACACTGTCCAATACCGCGGACCCCCGGATCACCGAAAAGCAGAAACGCAACCGGCAGCGATTGCAGACGTTTATGGAAGCGCACGGTTTTGTGAATTACGACAAGGAATGGTGGCATTACACGCTTGAAAATGAACCCTTCCGGGACACGTACTTTGATTTTCCGATCGAATAGCCGAAGGGAGAACTTCGATGGAACACGTTGACGGAGCCGCTGCGACAGGTCAACCGGACGCGCCGAACCGGCGATCGTGGGACTACTGGAAACTGCCGGTGTGGTTCGGCCTGGGATTCTGCATTCTCCAGATACTGATCGCGGTCATTCGCTTCGGTACGATGCCCGCCGCCAACCCGTATGGGCTGCTCTATGCGATCCCGAGCATCGTGTCCGGCTTGGTCCTCTTCTTCGTGGCCGGCCTGCTGATCGGACTGCTGGCACAGCGCCTGTTGAGGGGCATTGTCGGACGAGGGCGCGTGTGGCTGCTGGTCGGATTGGCGGTAGCGACACCGCTCGCGGTTCTGTTCAGCCTCGTTGGCGGACTGCTCGGCCCGCATATGGTGGTCGTCTACGCACTCGTTCCGTTTCTGGTCCTTGTGGGCATCCCGATGCTGATCCATGCGATCTGGCGCCGTTTTCGAAACTCCGGAACGACCGAATCGAATCAAACGCCTGGACCGGAAGAAGATGGCGCCTGACCTCCGTCAGGATAGAAAACAGGCATAGGGTCCGTTCGAAAGCGCGCTGACCGGCTCGCGCTGTGTACGGCGCTTTCGAAACACAAAACGCGCCGCCAGCCGGTTTTTCGGGAGCAGCGCGCCGTTTCTTTCAAGGTTAATCGGCAATTTGACGGAAATCGCCGGCCGGACGCCGGCCGATCATTGTCCGGAATCGTCGTAGAAGCGCTTGAGGTTCACGTCGTGCTCCAGGCGCGCTTTCAGGCTCGCGAAGAAATGGGTCCAGCCCGAGCACTGATCGAAGGCGCTGTCGATGCCCGCCTGATCGGGTCGCCAACCGGACTCGCTCACCAAAATCCTCGTCCCGCCGTTCAGCGTTTCGAAGTCGAATACGAACCGCGTCCGGTAACCGACGTCGTTGGATGCCGGCCAGCTACAGACGATCTTCCGCGCCGGAATCACTTCCTCCACAACGACGTCCACCTCGACGTCGCCGAATCGCCAGAAGACCGTCTTCCCGGCTTCCAGCCCGGCGCTTGCGTCGTCGGTGAAGAATGTACTGATCGATGCCCGGTCGGTGATGGCCGTGAAGACCTCGTCAACGGGACGGTCGATGATACAGTGAAACGAAAACGACAGCTCTTGACGATTGTCCATGCGCGGGCGATCCATACGAATTGTACTGTCGATTTACCTTCGTGACAGGGGGAACCGTGACCGATACGTTTGGGGACCGCGCGGTCTACTGCGTATCTCGTGGCTTCTCCGCCATCAGAGCCATGAGATTCATCTCGGAGTCCCGAAAAAAGGCCATCCACAGCTCATGGTCTGGCATATCGGCAATCTTGTGGGGTCCGCTGTCGAACGAAATGCCTCGCGACCGAAACGCGTCATGCGTGCCTTCAAGGTCGTCCACCTTGTAATAAATCACAGATGCGTTTACATCCGACGATTCATCCTCTGAAAGACCCAGCAACAGGCGAACACCCGTACAGTTGAAGAACGCCATCCCGGGAACGCGGAAGAGGAATTGCATTCCCAACTGATCGCGATAGAACTCGACCGCACGGTCGAGGTCCTGAACGGTCACCGATATCTGACCGATGACCGAAAGGGCTGAGCCGTTGTCCTGAGGCATGGGGAAACCTCCTTTTTATAAGCCATTAGGCAATAAGCCTTCAGCAGTCAGCTAAAGGCGGTGAGAGGCTAGAGGTGAGACGGTAGAGGATGTGATTGCCCCGTCCGGTTTCATTTTGTGCCGGAGGCATAAAGGTAGAACCAACCAGGCAATGATGTCTTCTACCGTCTGCCGGCTCACGTCTCCCCGCTGCTTGGCGACCTCTCCCCCCGGCCTGCCTGCGCCTGCCTTGTCGGCAGACAGGCCGAGTTCTGCTCGGCAGGCAGGCCCCCTCTCCCGGGGAGCGAGGGGGAGCAAAAGCAGGCGGCGACGTATGCCGAAACCGAAAATGAAATCACACGGAGACACAAAGGCACAACGAAATACAAACGGTAATATCCGAAACAGCGGTCAGGCGGGCAACCACAAGGGTTGCCCCTACACAACCCGGCGAGGGCAGGACCTGCCTGCCGGCAGGCAGGTGCCCTCGATCCCGGGAACGTCTCACCCATATCCGATCACAACCTCATCCGCAACGGGTTTCTCGCTGCCATTATCCTGATGAATGCCAGCGAGTCTGGGTTCGTTCTTTCGGTTTTCTCGGACTCAAGTTTGTCCCAGGCCGCGTCGTCTTCGACGAATTCGCGAAACCGACCGCCGGCGTTCCGGGTGATCGGGGATCCATGTCCGAAGCACATCTTATCGAATGAACATCCCGCCAACTTGCGAAGGGATTTTCGCGCCAGTGAGAGATCGGCGGCATATTCCGGGGCGTTGATCCAGATTTCACCGTCCGGAACGCCTCGGTCCCTTCTTCCGCCGCAGACGGCATCCCCCACGATCATCGTGTTCCCGTCTCCCCGCGCCAGAAACGCGACCTCATCGGGGAAGTAGACTTCCGGAACGTGGATGACTTCAATCCGGTCCCACAGGAGATCTCCGTGCTGAAACGTCTCGTCAATCGTCGCTTCGGGACATTTCGCTCCGTCGACATGAACAAGGATGTCGCAGCCCCAGCGATCCCTGAAGGCTTCCGATTCGCGCAGGTGGTACTCGCAGGTCAGAAGTATATGCGTGGGCCTGCCCATGGCTTCGATCTCGCTCTCTTCTTCGGCGGAAAGTGGAAGCGGGTCGACGAGGACCAGGGCGTCACCGGGATTCGTCCGGATGACAAAGCTGTTCCACGGATAGGGCTCGTTTCTGGCCGCGCCATGTATCTCGGACCAGCAGAAAACAGTTGATGAAACCTGCGTCAGCATGATCATCGGCTCCACAGAAGCGGTGAGACGGGAGACGGGAGAGGATAACCCCGCGTCGACACGATATCGATATGGCACGACGGTATCAATTCATCAATTGGCGAGGGCCTGTGTCTTTTAGGGGCGGTTCGCGAATCGCCCGATATGTGGTTCCGCGCCGAGCGGCGCCAGCGATCGCGTGTCAGTGGAAAGCCGGCGGCTACCTTGTTGTATCCGAAACAAAATGCAATGCTATCGCGTCGTACTTCTGCGTGTGCGCCGGACCTGAATACCTCAGGAACGCCCTTCGACGTCGTAAACACATCCGGGTCATTTCAATTTCATTATACGGAGGTCTCCCATGACGGAAGATAGAAACGCCCCTCAGATGAATGGCTGGCTGATGCTGTTCGTAACGCTTGTGCTTCTCGCCGTGTCCGTGGTGGTGTTTATACATGGTGTGACGGGCGGCGGGGCCGTTCCCATCGTCTCGTCCATCCTGCTTCTCGTCATCGACATTATCCTCATGACCGGGTTATTCGCGGTGGAGCCGAATCAGTGCGTTGTCCTGCTGCTCTTCGGCGAGTATAAGGGCACCGAGCCGACGCAGGGATTCCGATGGACCAACCCGTTCAAGAGCCGGACGAAAGTCTCCCTGCGCGTCAGGAATTTCGACAGCGAACGTCTGAAGGTCAACGACAGCCGGGGCAATCCCATCGAGATCTCCGCCGTCATCGTGTGGCGAGTGCGCGTCGCCGCTCAGGCCCTGTTCGACGTGGACAACTACGAACAATACGTCAAGGTCCAGTCGGAGTCGGCAATCAGGCATCTCGCAACGAGCTATCCGTACGATCAGGCGGAGGGCGAAGAGATCAGCCTCAGGTCCTCGATCACCGAGGTCTCCGAATTCCTGGGGAAAGAGATTCAGGACCGGGCCCAGGAAGCCGGCGTCGAGATCGAGGAGGCGCGGATCAACCACCTGGCCTACGCGCCGGAAATCGCCAACGCCATGCTCCAGCGCCAGCAGGCCGAGGCGGTCATTTCGGCACGCGCGAAGATCGTGGACGGCGCCGTCGGGATGGTGGAAATGGCTTTGAGGCGACTGACGGACGACGACGTGATCAAGCTGAACGAGGAACAACGTGCGAATATGGTGAGTAACCTGCTGGTCGTCCTCTGCTCTCATGAATCGACGCAGCCCGTGGTCAGCGCCGGACCGCAATAGTGGCGGACGGTTATCCGGAAGTTATGGGTTTTGACTTTGATCCTGGTTAATTTATATTCTACCTGACAGTGAACGTGGCACTCTTAAGACACGAAGACGTGCGAATTATCGTCCGCGGGGAGAATGACTATGGTAACAACGAATTTGAGAGTCGAGCTTCCGTCCGGACTGTCTCTAGAGGAAGCGAAGATACTCCTTGCCATCAAACTCTATGAGACGGGTAAAGTGTCACTTGGACAGGCGGCTAGAACCACCGCTCAGACCAAGCGCGACTTCATCGGGCTACTTGGCCAACAACAGGCACCTATCTTTAATTATTCTCCTGAGGAGTTGCGGGAGGAGACCAGCGAGTGAGCGAGCGCATTCTCGTCAGGATTCGCCCGGCACGAACGCCATCAGGATCGTGTCCGCGAAGAGCCGCCACACGACGGCGACGTCGTCCAACCCCGCCTCCGTCATCGCGTGGATGAGGTCCTCCGCGCGATGTTCGTATTCATTGTCTTTCCCCGCCGCCTTCATCATTCGTTTGTATTCCCGCCTGGCGTCGATTTCCTCCCGCGTCACCAATCCTGCGTCGATCGCGCGCTGGACGTGACGTTCGCGGTATCGGGTCGATTGCTGCCGCACCGCCGCCGTCCAACCGGGGCCGACCGACATTGTGTCGAACAGGATGAAGCAACCGCCCGGCCGAAGCGCGCCCGCGATCCGTGCAAACAGCGCGGGCAGATTGTCGGGATGTAAATGGTGGAAGGTCTTCGCCGAAAACACCACGTCGCACGACCGGAGCGCGCAACGGGTGATGTCCGCTTCCCGTACTTCGATCCTGGCCGCGTACGGCGTCAGTTTGCGCTGCGCGATCCGCAGCATCTCCGGTTCACTGTCGATACAGATCCCCTCGGCCCGTTGAAAGCGATCCAGCACCCTCGCCGTCGGCTCGGCCGTGCCGCACCCGAGATCCACGAACTCGAACGGTTCGTCCGAGCCGAAGGGAATCAGATCGACGATCATCTCGATACCGGTTGCGTAAGGAGGGCTCAGGACCGGCTGGATCCGATCGTACGAATCCGCGATTTCCGCGAAATAGTTGAAACCTTTGAGCGATCCGTCGCTCATGTTGGATCTCCGGCTGGATTCATCGCTGTAACCCGTCAAGATGAGCGCTCTTTCGGCGTTCGGACTCCATCCTGTCTATCGAACTAAGTTCCTGTTTTTAAATTGGAAAGGTTACCCCTCTACAACCGGAATCCCCCTGGCTCCGGCGACGGGGACGAGTTTCAATTCAAACTCGCTTCTTATCGTCTGATTCGCGGCATGACTCATTCCGCCGAAGTTCACGGTCGTGCCTTTTCCTCCGCTTACCCGGATCTCCATTCCCGTCGCCGCCAGACGAATCTCGGAAATTGAATCCCAGGCTATCCTGCGGCCTCTGAAGAGGCCCCTGCTGATTTTCAGATGTCCCTCATGAATCTCGACGGCGTGCCTGTTGATCCGGTCGTAGAATAGACCCCACGACAGCCACGACGGACCGAGGACCAGATTCAGGATGCCGAAAAAGCCGTGTCCGGTGCTGAGAAAAAGAGCGCCGCCAATGACGTGAACGATGCCGAGTATAACCAGAAGAACTCTTAATTGAGGGGGTATCGGGACGGTGAGATCAATTGTCCTGTCTTTCATGTCTATCGTCGTCCTCTCTCAAACCTGCCGTGACTTCGGGATGCTCAGTCCCAGCCGAAGCTGTCGTAGAACCTGCCGTTCAGGTAATTCTCGATCGCACGCCTGACGTACGGCACCATATTTTCGGGGAGATCGCGGACCGAATGCCAGGAAAGGTCGTCACAAAGCTCGGGCTCGGCGTTGACAACGTTGCCGCGCCACCTGGAGGCGACAAGAAAGAACGACACCCGTTCGCCGTCGCTCTTGCGGTGCATGACGCCCACGACCTCGACGTCCGATAACCGGATATGGATTCCCGCCTCCTCCCGCGCTTCCCGGATTGCCGCCGCCCGGACCTCCTCGTTCCCGTCGATATGCCCTGCGACCACGCTGTACTTCCCGTCCTCGTATCCCGTATTGAAGCGCCTTAACAACAACACTTCACCGCGTCCGTTTATCAGAAAGACATGCGCTTCAGGAATCAGTTTGAATTTTTCGGCCATGGATTGCCCCCGGGCCACCTCTCCCCCCGGCCGTCGAGAGGCAGCGATCAGCGGTCAGCATTCAGCCGTCAGCTTGAGTCAAAACCAACCCATTGACCTCAGTGCCATGAAATCACAGGACCAAAAGGTGGTGTTTCGAGGGCAGGACCTGCCTGCCGGCAGGCAGGTGCCCTCGCTCCCGTGGCCCCTCTCCCGGGGTGAAACCCTCACCTGTAGTGTTCCGCCTGCGTGTTGAACATGTCGGCGTACAATCCACCCGTACCCATCAATTCTTCGTGGGAACCCTCTTCAACCAGTTGACCGTCCCGCAGTATAAGTATGTGCCGCGCCATTCGGACTGTCGAAAAACGATGGGAGATAAAGATCGTCATCTTTCCGGTTGTCAGTTCCGCGAACTGCCGGTGCAACTCGTACTCGGCATAGGCATCCAGGGCTGCGGTCGGCTCGTCCAGAATCAATATCTGAGCCCGGCGCATGAACGCCCGGCTCAGCGCCACTTTCTGCCACTCCCCGCCGGACAGGTCCACCCCTTCGTCGAGCGTTCTTCCCAGAATCGTATCGAATCCACGGGGTAGTTTCGTCACAACCTCGGTGGCGCCGCCCTTTCGCGCCGCGTCAGCGATCTCGTCCTCAACTTGGAGTCGATCCACCTGGCCAAAGCCGATGTTCTCCCGTGCTGAAAGGTCGTAGCGGACGAAGTCCTGGAAAATGACGCCAATATGCCGGTGAAGATCTTTCGGGTCGTAATCGCGAAGATCCTTTCCGTCCAGCAAGATGACGCCTTCAGTCGGATCATAGAACCGGGCAAGAAGCTTCACAAGCGTCGTCTTTCCCGCGCCATTTTCACCCACGATCGCGGCGGACTCACCAGCCGTGATTGTAAATGAGAGATCCTTCAGAACAAAACGATCGGTACCCGGATATCGGAACGATACGTTGTGAAATTCGATTCCCCTATCGATTCTCTTCGGCACCGGTGCGGGCGAGTCCGGTATCGGTGCGAGGGCCCCGTCAACCGACGACCGTTCGAGATCCAGAAACTTGAAGAGAATGCCGGCGAATATCGAATGTTCGTAGAAATAACCCAGATCCGTGAACAGAGATACCAGGCCCGACCTGCTCCGTTCAGCCGCCTGGAAGGCAAGTGCCACGTCACCCACCGTGATCTGTCTGCCAGCCGCCCTCACTACGGCATATCCCCAAATCGCCGCCGTTCCCGCCATCGAGAGCGCTCCGAACAGAAACCCGAGCTTCTCCTGGCGGAACTTCAGCCGGGTCGATTGCTTGACGTAGGTGTTCCAGTAACCGGTGAAGCGTTTCAACAGTTCCTGGTGCAGGCCGAAGATCCGGATCTCCTTCACCGCTTCACGGGATCCCAATAGCCGCGAGAGGTAATCACTGATTCTCCTGTTCCTGGTGACCGCGCCTTCCAGCGCAAACCTCCTGCCGGCAAAATAGCCCGCCACAACCACCTGTGGCAGGGTGGTCGCGACAAGAATCAGAACCGCGGCCCAATGCAAATGCAACAACAGGGCCAGCATCGCGATCGTAGAAACGGATGACGATACGATGCTCACGGACAAGACAGCCAGATTGTTCGCACGGTAGCCTTCACCCCTCGCTTTCTCCATTTCGTCGAAGAACTCGGAGTTTTCGAAGAAGGCCATATCCATTTCGGATGCCTTTCGGAAAATCAGTGCCTGCGAGTAGTTCCTGACCTGCTGGCCCAATTGCTCAGACAACATTCGCGAAGCGGACTGGCAGACTCCCCCAGCCATCCAGACCGCGAGAATGGCGCCGATCGGCGACAATAATTCGAGCCAGTCGATGGCATGGGTACCCGAATTGTCGCCCAGGGAATCCACGACGGTGTCGATAGCCACCTTCGAAATCCAAACCTGCGCAACCGGAACTACCGAGTTGAGAATGCTCAAGCCGAACGCGCAGATTGCAACCCACCGTCCTGCCTGCCAGACGAGCTTCAGACACCTGGGGTAAACCTTCACGATCTGGCGGACGGCATTCAGGAAATCGGGCATCGCTTTACCGGTAGAGACCTTGCCCAGCTCAAAATGGATACTGGCCGTTCACGACGAACCAAACATACCGTCGTTTACTCGCCAAAGCAAATCTCGTGCGGCATGGACTCCTGGCATGATTCTGCGGCGCTTCGTCCTATACATATAATTAGTATTGACTTATATGTATAAAATATACATATTATAGCATATGCGAACGACACTGAATATAGACGATACCCTGCTGAGCCGCGCATCCAGGTTAACCGGAATCAAACAGAAGACCGCCCTGGTCAGGCTGGGCCTCGAAGCCCTGATCGCCCGCGAAAGCAGCAAACGCCTCGCGGAACTCGAAGGCTCTGAGGAAAGCCTGCTGCCGGTCCCGAGGCGGCGACCGGAAAAACCGGCGCCATGGTCCTAGTCGATACGCCGATATGGGTCTCGTTCCTTCGCTCAGGGAATAAGCGACTGGGGACGCTCCTTCGTGAAGCCAGGGTTGCCAGCCATCCGCTGATCGTCGGAGAACTCGCCTGCGGGACGCTGGACAACAGAACGGAATTCCTCGCGCTGATCCAGACGCTTCCGCAGGCATCCGCGGCCAGCCAGCTGGAAGTCCTGCATTTCATCGATCACCACCGGTTGTCGGCCGCGGGGGTGGGCTATATCGACGCGCACCTGATGGCTTCCGCCCGCTTGTCGGACCTGTTGCTGTGGACTACCGAGGGCAATCTGCGGTCGGCTGCGGTTCGCTTGGGAATCGCCTACGGGTATTGAGGGCGGAGTCCCGATCCCGTCATTTCAATCACGAAAGGAGAGCGAGTTCATGTTTCGATTTCTCGTACCGGCACTGACGATGTTCTGCCTGCTGGGCGCCGTCGCTACGGATACCCGTGCCCAGATTGCCTTCCGCGCCGGCGGCGGTCTGTACGTCGAAGAGAAAGAACCCGGCTGGCATGGATCCATCATCCTGCCGTTCGGCAGCAAACCGGCCGGGATCATGCTGGCCGGCGAATACTACACGAAAGACGGCGGTATCACCGTGCCGATATCTATCCGGGGCCTCTACAAGATCGGTCTCGGAGACAGGCTACACGTTTACGGCGGCTTCGGAAGCGGCGTGATCTATACCAGACAGGAATCGGATGCCGCACTGATCGACGGATCGTCCACGAAAGTGCTCGTTTCCGCCGTGGCGGGGCTGAATATCAAATGGCTGGGGCCGGTGCGCATCTTCGTCGAAACCACTCTGGACCGGGGCGTGGGCGGTAACACGGAGGACAAATACGGCGCGAAGGTGGGCATCTCGCTCACCATCACCGACTGAGAGACCCTGAAAGCGCAGGAAAAACACCGCGTATTCAGGAAACACGGTGCGACAATTGCAGACGAAGACGTCTTGTCAGACCCTTTCTGTCACCCGGTTGGCCCCCCCTGCGTCAACGACGCCACATCCGCCGATAGATTGATTTCTTTCAATAAATAAGTAACTAATTACGTTAAAAAAAATATATTTTATCTTTTTAACCATCTGTATTACTTTTTTCCGGCGGATCATTGTCGCCACCCGTCACCCCGAAAACCGAGCCGCAGACTCGTCCTATGCTGAAATTCCAACTCCATATCCTTATGGCTGAAAAAGGGCCGGACCGTCCGTACAGGATCTCGGAAATCGCCGGGCGGACGGGTCTTCAGGCCAACACCGTCTCTGCCATTTTCAATAACCGGGCGAAGCGGATCGATCTGGCCACGATCGAAACGCTCTGCCAGGCGCTGGATTGTACGCCCGGCGACCTCTTCCTATACAATCCCGAATCAGACCCAACGCCCGAGGCCCCAAGCAAAGGAGACCCGCCACCATGAAAATCACTGCGATAAAGACCTTTCTCGTCACCTACAGCAACCGTCCCAGGGCGCTGATCAAGGTCGAAACCGACGAGGGCCTTTACGGATGGGGCGAAGCCTATTCCATCGGGCCGGACCTCTCCGTCGAGCCGATCGTAGATTATATCGCCACGTGGTTCGTGGGCGAAGACCCCCGCCGTATCGAATACCTGATGATGAAGACCCATCAGCAGTTCCGATTTCCACCGGGGGGTACCGGCCTGGCCGCCATTTCAGGGATCGAACACGCGCTGTGGGATATCAGCGGCAAAGCGGCAAACGTACCGGTATACATGCTTCTCGGCGGCAACCTGCGAGACCGAGTGAGAGTCTACCAGAGCTGCGGCGGGCCAACCGGCGCGGTTGCGGCCGAAGGGGCGCAGCGATTGAACGACAAATGGGGATTCACCGCGTTCAAGACCAGCCCGTTCCTGTTGAGTCCCGACGCGAACCGCTGGGGACGGGTCTGTGACGCCGCGGCGACGTATTTCGAAGAGCTCCGCGATTGTACTCCCGACGACTGGGAATTCGCGTTCGATCCACACGCGAAGATCTTCGAACCCGTCAGGGCCCTGCAACTGGCCAATGCGCTGGCGCCGTATGATCCCCTGTTTTACGAAGAGCCCCTTCGGCCGGAACACATCCCTGCCTGGCAACAGTTGCGCAGCCAGATGCAGGTACCGCTGGCAACCGGCGAAAGTCTCTACGCGCGGTTCGAATTCCTGAATCTCATCGCCGCCAGGGCCGCCGACATCATACAGCCCGACGTCTGCGTCTGCGGAGGCCTGCTCGAAATGCGGAAGATCGCTGCCATCGCCGAGGCCCATTACGTCACCATCGCGCCGCACAACCCGATGGGACCGATCGCAACGGCGGTCAACGTGCACTTCGCCGCCGCAACGCATAACTTCAAGATCCTGGAATACGTCATCCCGGTGGGATCGAGATGGATGGAGTACGTCCCGGATCCCTACCTGCCGGTGGACGGATACCTGGAACTCAGAGACCGTCCCGGGCTGGGCATCGACGTAAACGAGGACGCGCTTACCGATGAAGACGTCCCCCACTGGCAGCGCACGGCCCCCGTCCGCCCGGATGGGTCGACGGGATACATTTAGAGCGGTGAGACGGGAGAGGATGTCTGCCCCCGATATCCCTTGCAATCCCCAACAATAGATGGTACCATCAACGTCGCACGCTGCGCGACGGGAAGAACGCGATTGGCCGACGGTCCGGCGCCAACGCAACCCATCCGGAGATACCCGATTGTCAAACCCGCACACCACGCTCTGGTCCTACCCGTGGGACCTCGCCGACGGCGGGCCCGAAGCCATCGCAAATCGGCTTCGTAACGAGATCGGCCTGGATGCCATCAGCCTGGCCTCGGCGTACCACACCTTCGAGATGCTGCGCCCGCATTCGCCGACGCAGGTGCTCCTCCAGATTCCTCAGGCCGCCGTCTATTTTCAGCCCGATCCGAACCTGTATGCCGACACACCCATACAACCTCACGTCAGCCCGCTCATGGGCGGCGAGAACTGGTACGCGGACGCCGCCGGGGCCGCGGCGGGCGCCGGTCTGGAACTCATCGCGTGGACGGTATTTCTTCACAACTCGTACCAGGCCGGCCGCCATCCTGAATGCGCTGAAGTCACCTGTACCGGCGACGTCAGCACCTCCTGGCTCTGCCCGGCCAACCCGGGGGTCCGCGCGTTTGCCGCGGCGCTGGCCAGAGACCTCGCCGAAAACTACGGAATCGCCCTCCTGGAGTGCGAGTCCCTCTCCTACGGCGGGTTCGGACACACGCATTATCACGTCAAACACGGCGTCGACCTCGGACCCGGCGGCCGCTTTCTCCTCTCCCTCTGCTTCTGCGACGCCTGTCGGTCGAGGGCAATAGAAAAAGGCGTGGATCCAAACGCCCTTTCGCGGGCCGTGGAATCCAGGCTGCGCCAGACCCTGGCATCCGGCGTCCCGCCCGCCGGGTCCCGAGAGGAACTCATCGCCTCGGTGCCGCAACTCGAGGCATTCATCCGGATGCGCGACGAGGTCGTCGCGAGCCTGCTGGAAGAGGTCAAAGCCGCCGCCGGGGTTCCCGTCTCGTTCATCTTCATGGGCGACCGGTTTCACGCGGCGGTCGACCGCTCGCGCCTGGCGAACATCGCCGATTACGCGGAGACCCTCGCCTACACACCGGACGCCGACCGAATTCAAGGGGCGATCTCCGAAATTGTGCCCGACCTGAAGAACCCGCAGCAACTCGTCGTGGGTCTGCAGGCATACCATCCCGCGTCTCCGGACGCCCGGACACTCAGCGCGAGCGTCGAACGCGCGCTGGGCCTGGGCATCCGCCGGTTTTCGTTCTACAATTACGGCATTATGCCGAAAGCCAACCTGGCCTGGATCCGGCAGTGCATCGGCGACGCCGGCCGCCCCTGTGACACGTGACGGCACCGATGGAAGCGCTGGCATTCGTCTCATCTCTCCTCTGCCTGGTCTACGTCGTCGTCGCGGGCGCGATCCATAGAGGTCTGAGTCGCCTGTCGGCCGGCAGCAACGCCGATACCCCCGACGTCACGGTCGTCATTCCCGCCCGCAATGAAGCCCATCGTATCGACCGGTGTCTCTCGGCCCTCGCCGAACAGACCTATCCTCCGGAACGCACCCGGGTCATCGTCGTCGACGACCATTCCACGGATGACACCGCGCGCGTCGCGATGGCGTGGACCGACCGCATTCCCGGCCTCAGGGTCGTCCAGGCAACCGACGGCCCGCACGCCTGCCCGAAGAAAAATGCCCTGGACACGGGCATCCGCGCCGGCGCCGGGGAAATTATCCTCGCCACGGACGCCGACTGCATCCCCTCTTCGGACTGGATCGTTTCCACGGTCCGCGCTTTCGATCCCGACGTCGGCATGGTTGCAGGATATGCGCCCCTGATCCCGGAGCGCGGGGTCCTGTCCGGACTGCTTTCCCTGCAGGGACTCGTGGTGTCCACCCTGACCGCCGGCAGCATCGGTCTGGGTTTTCCGCTGACGTGTTCCGGACGGAATCTCGCCTATCGCAAGTCGGCCTTCCACGATGCGGGAGGATTCGATTCCATCGGTCATATCCGCGGTGGAGACGACGTCCTGCTGATGAGGCGCATCGCCTCGAAAACGGCCTGGCGCATCCGATTCAACCCGAACGCGAGCGTGCGTTCATCCCCGCATACCGACGGCCTGTACCGACGCCAGGTCCGCTACCAGTCAAAGGCGGTCCATTACGGATTTTCGGTCTTGCCTGTCGCGTTGAGTCTCTATATATTCCACGTGGTCCTCGCCGCGGCGCCTTTCCTCGCCTGGCTGCATCCCGCGCTCCGATTCCCCTTCGGCATGATAGGCGCGGCAAAAATACTCGCCGACTGGCTGCTGCTGTCCGGCGCCGCCCGCCGTTTCAATGCGCGGAGAGTCCTCCGGCTGTTTCCGCTCCTTGAACTGATTTCCGTACCGTACGTCGTCGTCATCTGCGCCGCCGGCGCACTGGCGCCCTCCCGCTGGAAATAGATATGCTCTCACTCAGACTGTTGCCCGGGACCGTTGCTCGCTACCATCGGACGCTGACGGTCCGGCGCGTCTGGAACGCCGTCAAGGTGGTTGTCTCCTACGTCCTCTCGCGCATGGCCGGACGGGATATCCGAATGGGGCGGCCCTTCATCCTGATGCTGGAGCCCACAAACCTCTGCAATCTCAAGTGTCCGCTCTGCCCATCCGGCAACGGGGGACTCACAAGGCCCCGAGGCACGATGGAATTCGAAGCCTTCAAGCGGATCTTCGAGGAGCAGGCGAAAGACCTCGTGCTCCTGATGCTGTGGAACCAGGGCGAGCCCTTCATCAACAAGCGGCTGACCGACATGGTCCGTCTGGCCAAAGCCCACAACGTACCCACCATCACCAGCACCAATGTCCACTACATCCGAAGCCGAAGCGACGCCGAAGATATCGTCTCCTCCGGGCTGGACGAAATCGTGGTCTCCCTGGACGGAGTGACCCCGGAATCCTACGTCAAGTACCGCGTCGGAGGCAACTTCGACCGGGTCCTGGACGGGATTCGCCTCCTCAGCGCGGCAAAGAAGACGATGAACGCGGACCATCCCGTCATCCACCTGCAGTTCATCATCTTCAAACACAACGAGACCGAGATCGAAGCCGCCCGGAGCCTCGCGCGGGAACTCGGCGTGGACCGGCTGTCGCTGAAAACCGCCCAGGTCTATACGGACGCCGAAGCGGAACAGTACCTTCCCGAAGACGAATCTCTCAGCCGCTATCGCTACGACACGGACAAGCTGACAATGAACGGCAGGATAACCAATTCCTGCAGACACCTCTGGTACAGTACCGTCGTCAACTGGGACGGGGCCGTTTCGCCGTGCTGTTTTGACAAAGACGTCCACTACGGCCTGGGCAATGCGCTGGAAAACCCGGACTTCGAAGACACCTGGTCCGGCGAGGCGTACACCGGCTTCAGAAACGCCATCCTCAAGGACCGTTCCGCCGTGCCCATCTGCAACAACTGTTCAGAAGGCATCAAGGGGCTATTCTACGACATCGAAGTGGTGAAGCATTAGCAGCCCGGAGCGGGGACCCGCGTTCCTGCTCTTTCATTCACACACGCCGATTTCAACCCGTTCCCAGCCGGGATACCCGTGTCAACCACCCTGATCCATGCGATCCTGATGGTCTCGACGGCTGTGTACGCGGCCGCCGCCCTGGCGTTTCTGGTCGGCCTGCGGCGACGGATCCGGCGCGCTGACGCCCGCTCCTTTCCGTTCGTATCGGTGGTGATTGCCGCAAGGGACGAAGCGGATCAGATCGCCGATTGCCTCACGGGACTGATCGGACAGACGTACCCGGCCGACCGGTACGAAGTCCTCGTCGTCGACGACGGCTCCACGGACGATACCGCTGATATCTCGGCCGAATTCGCCGCCAGGCACCCCCGGGTCCGGAGCATTGAAGTCACGGACGCGTTCCGGCATATGGCGGCAAAGAAACGGCCTCTCTCCGAGGGCATCCGGGCCGCGCGCGGGAGCATCATCCTGACCACCGACGCGGATTGCGACGTCCCGCCCACCTGGATTTCAGGGATGGTCTCGCATTTCGACGCCGGCGCGGATGCGGTCATCGGGTTCTCACAGGTAAAAAACACCGGGGACCGGCTGACCCTGGCGGAGCGCATCCAGGCGTTCGACTTTCTCGCGCTCATGTCCGCTTCCGCCGGCGCCGCCAACCTCGGCGTGCCGCTGGCCGCATCGGGGCAGAATTTCGCCTACCGGAAATCGCTTTTCGAGCGGGTCGCCGGATTCGAGGACATCGCGCAACGTCCGTCCGGCGATGACGTCCTTCTGCTTCAGTTGTTCCGCCGGGCCGGCGCAAAGATCGTCTTTGCAGACGACCCTCACACCTTCGTCAGCACCCGTCGCGCCGAAACCATGGCGGGATTCTGGACCCAACGGCGCCGATGGGCGTCGAACGCGCGGTGCATGCCGGCGCTCAATCCCCTATTCTTCGCTTATCTCGCGAACGTGTTTACGCTCAACCTGTTCTTTCCCGTTGCATTGATTTCCGGGATTGCCGGAACCGGCGTCGGTCTGCCGCTGGCCTGTTTCGCGGCCAGGACCCTGGCGGACCTGGCTGTGGTTTGCAAAGGCGCACGGAGGTTCGGACGGACGGACCTCCTGTCAGTGCTGCCGGTCTGGGAATTCCTGCAGATTCCCTACACGGTTCTGGTGGGGCTTTCCGGATCGTTCGGCAGTTTCGTCTGGAAGGGAAGGGTCCACAGGCCGCGCGACACGGGGAAAGCGAGCGTTCCGGCCCTGAAATAGATTGCCGGAATTCGGCCGTCGGAAATACCCACCACCTAGACACGAAAACCAGCTCACACAGAGACACAAAGACACAAAGGGAACCCTGAAACACCCGAATGGCGGGCAACCACAAGGGTTGCCCCTACAATTTCAACATCGGCGCAGACCTCTCCCCCTGCCCTACGTACTCCCTGTGATGGCGTTGAACTCCAAATTCGAGCCTTATTTCATGTTTTTTCGTCCACACTTGTGCAAATGGGGACTCGCCGTCCTCATCCTCGCGCTCGGTTCAGACGCCCGGGGCGCCGAACGCCCGCGCGCCAGAGGCCTGGGTATCCGAATCGGCGTTCTTCCGCCCGGTCCCCATAACGCCATCACCGATGTATCAGGCGTCATGGTCGGACACGTCACCCTCATCAGCGGCGAAGGGGAACTGGTTGTCGGAAAGGGGCCCGTCCGTACCGGTGTGACCGCGGTGGTGCCCCACCCCGACGACGTCTACCTGAACCAGGTGTACGCCGCTGCCGAAGTGATCAACGGAAACGGCGAGATGACGGGCATGGCGTGGGTCAACGAACGGGGTCTGCTGGAGGTTCCGGTGGTCCTCACCAACACGTTGAGCGTCGGCGAGGCGTACAGCGGCGTCGTTGCCTATATGCTCCGGCAGGGCCAGGGGCGCGTTCCCCTGCCCGTCGTGGCCGAATGTTACGATGGCGGCCTCAACGACGTCGCGGGCCGCCATGTAAAGGAGGAACACGTCATCCTTGCGATCGAATCCGCGGCGGATGGACCGGTCGCCGAGGGATCGGTAGGCGCGGGTACGGGGATGAGGGCGTACGGATTCAAGGCCGGCATCGGAACGGCGTCGCGTGTACTCACAAAGGCCCAGGGCGCCTATACCCTGGGCGTGCTGGTCGTGGCAAACTGCGGCCGTCGTCCCAATCTGGTCATCGACGGGGTCCCCGTGGGGCGGCGCCTGCCGGCTACGCGTCCGCCGGACCGGGACGGTTCCATCGTCATCCTGATCGCCACCGACGCGCCGCTGATTCCCCTACAACTCCAGCGGCTCTGCAAACGGTCCGCACTCGGCATGAGCCGCACCGGAACCTTCTCTCGCACAAGCAGTGGCGACCTTGCTCTCGCGTTTTCCACCGCCCACCGCGTCCCCCGGGACGCGGCGACTGCGGATACCGTCAAGACCCTCCGGGACCGCCGCCTCAACCCGCTTCTTCAGGCCACCGTTGAGGCCACCGAGGAAGCCATCGTCAACGCGCTCTGCGCCGCGGACACGATGACGGGACGGGACAACAGGACGATACCCGGCCTCCCGCTGGACCGACTCGTCGACATCATGAAGCAACACAACCGGATCAAGTGATCGGGAACCCGGCGGCTGCGCCGTCGCCCGATTCCGGATTCTGCATCCAGGTCACGATATGCCCAATCTGACGATCATCCTCGGCCTCGCGGCCTATATCCTGGTGACGCTTGCGGTCGGTCTCTACGCGGGCCGGCGCGTCAAGGGCTCCGCCGACTTCATCGTCGCCGGCCGGAGGCTGGGAATCTGGCTGGCCACCGGGACTCTCGCGGCCACGTGGTTCGGGGGCGGGATCGTAATCGGGGCCGCCAGCGAGGCCTACAAGAAGGGATTTATGGGCGTCATCGCCGATCCGTTCGGCGCGGCACTCTGTCTGTTTCTCGCGGGCTTGTTCTACGTCAGGATCATGCGGAGGATGGGCCTGACCACCATCGCGGGTTTCTTCGAAAGCCGCTTCGGGCGCACGGCGGGCGCGGTGGCTGCGCTGTGCACCATCCCGGCGTACCTGGGATGGGTGGCGTCCCTGATGGTCGCCTTCGGCAGGGTCATCCAGTCGCTCACCGGAATCGACCCGACACTGGGCATCTGCATCGGCGCGGCGATCGTCCTCGTGTACACGACGGCGGGAGGCATGTGGGCCGTCACGCTGACGGACTTCATCCAGGTGGCCGTTCTATCCGTGGGGCTCCTGGTGATCACGCCGCTGCTGCTGAACGATATGGGTGGGTGGTCGGCCATCAGCGCCCGGATTCCCGAAGACCGGTTCTATCTCTACCCCCGGAACGCCGGTGCGCCCGGCTGGTTCGCCTACGCCAGGGACTGGCTGGTCATCGGACTGGGCAATCTGGCGGGGCAGGACCTCATCCAGCGGAGTCTTTCAAGCAGGAGTGAGTCCGTCGCCCAGAACAGCGCCTATCTTGCCGGCGCGCTCTATCTTACGGTGGGGCTGCTGCCGGTGTTTCTCGGCATTGCCGGGACCCTCATCTTTCCCGATATCGCCGATCCGGATATGATCATGATGCAGCTGGGCATGAAATATCTCTCGCCTCTCGCGATGGCGGTCTTTCTGGGCGCGCTCGTCTCCGCCCTGATGAGCAGCGCGGACAGCGCCCTGCTCGCCCCCGCCAGCGTTATCGGATGGGACCTGGTCCGCTACGTCCGCCCGGACGCCGACGAACGGCTGGTCCTCAGGATCTGCCGCATCAGCGTTCCGGTCCTCGGCCTGATTGCCCTCTACCTCGCGCTGGCGCACAATACCGTCTATACGCTGATGGTAGATTCATGGTCGATCCTGCTGGCCACCCTGTTCGTGCCGCTCACCGCCGGCATCTGGTGGTCCCGGGCCAACCTGCCCGGCGCGCTCGCAGCCATGGTCGCCGGATTCGCCGCCTGGATCTGTTTCATCTACCTCACGCCGGACCTGCCGGCGGACCTGCTGGCCGTCCCGGTCGCGCTGGTCTGTCTGGTCGTTCTCAGCCTGAAGACAAAGAGCTCTTTCCCGGCGCGACCGCTCTCGGATACCGCCGGCCGCCCCGTTTCCCTCCAGCACCGCCTCGGACTTCGACGCCGGTAGCGGTTACGACTCTTGCCTTGATCGGTCCTGCGTCCGCGTGACGAGACTCGCGAAGAAGCCCGCGCCGAATCCATTGTCGATATTCACCACCGCCACGCCCGGCGCGCAGGAATTCAACGTCCCAAGCAGCGCGGCCAATCCACCGAAACTGGCGCCGTAGCCAACGCTGGTCGGCACCGCAATCACCGGCACATCCACGAGCCCGCCCACCACGGAAGGCAGCGCGCCCTCCATCCCCGCCGCCACCACGATCGCGGTGGCCCGGTCAATCTGCTCGCGGTGAGCGAAAAGCCGGTGAATCCCCGCCACGCCAACGTCGTACATCCTGTTCACGCGGCTGCCCATCGCCTCCGCCGTCACGAATGCCTCCTCGGCGACCGGAATATCCGACGTTCCAGCCGAAATGACCAGCACCTCCCCCGCCGCCTCCGCGTGGCCGGCGTCGTCCCCGCGAATCGTCAGCGTTCGGGCCAACGGGTTGTAGTCCGCTTCCGGCAAGGCCGAACGCACGGCATCCGCCTGTTCCCGGTCGGCCCGGGTCGCCAGAAGCGCGGACCCCGCCTCCGAGATCCGGCGCGCGATTTCAACCACGTGCTCCGTGGTCTTGCCCTGGCAGAAGATCACCTCCGGAAATCCCTGGCGCATTGCCCGGTGATGGTCCACGTGTGCGAACCCCAGATCTTCAAACGGCAGCTTCTTCAGCCGATCCATCGCGCCGTCGACGTCCAGTTGGTTTTCGCGCACCGCTTCGAGTACCTGCCGGACCTGTTCAGGAGTCACCCGATCCCTCCTCCGCCCTCCGGCGTACGGCCTCCAGAATGGTTACGACGCCTTCCGGATCATCCTTCGTCATCAACTGGCGCCGGAACGCGGCAGCCCCGTCGATGCCCTTGATGTATGCGGCAAAATGCCTTCTCATCTCACGGACCCCGGTGGGCAGCCCCTTGTGTTCCACCGAGAGGCGCAGGTGCCGGATGGCCATTTCTACCCGTTCGCGGGCGGACGGCGCCCCCATCAGCGTGCCGGTGGCCAGAAAGTGCTCGATGCGCCCGAACAGCCACGGGTCGCCGATCGCCCACCGCCCCACCATCACCATGTCGCACCCCGTATGTTCCATCATCTCCCTGGCGGCCAGGGGATCCCTGACGTCGCCATTGCCGATGACGGGAATCGAAACGGCGTCGGCAACGTCGCGGATCACGTCCCAGTCCGCCGTTCCCGTAAATCCGGCCTTCCGCGTCCGGCCGTGTACGGCGACCGCCGCCGCGCCCATATCTTCGGCCAGACGGGCAACCTCCGAAGCCTTCGTGTCGTCGTCCCACCCGCTGCGGATCTTCAGGGTGACGGGAATCGAAACCGCCTTTGCCATTGCCGAGACGATTCTTCCCAGCCGCGACGGATCCTTCAGCAGGGCCGCGCCCGCGCGACGGTTCACGATCTTCTTCACAGGACACCCGCAGTTGATGTCCAGAAGGTCGGGCTTCCGTTCGGCCGCCACCCGCGCGCCCTCGGCCATTTCGTCGGGCTCCGACCCGAATATCTGCACGGAGATTGGATGCTCGTCCGCCTCGAAATCGAGGTACCGGCTGGACCGCTCGCTGCCGTCGGCCAGTCCGCGGGCGCTCACCATCTCCGTCACGGCCAGACCGGCGCCCTGTTCCCGGCACAGCAGCCGGAAGGACCGATCCGTCACGCCGGCCAACGGCGCCAGTACGGTCGAGCCGGGAATTGCCGTCTTTCCAACGTGGACCATTTCGGGACTCCGTGCCCGGGCAGCTATGCCGCGGACTCGATCAGTCGCCTTACCTTGTCGGCGCCGATGCGCGCCACTTCTCTAGGGTCCTCCCGCCAGAGGTCCTCGTTGAACAACTCCAGGGATACCGGACCCGAGAACCCCTGAGACGCCAGCATCGCCAGCATCCCCTGCAGGTTCAGGATTCCATCGCCCGGATAGACGCGGTCCCCGTCAGCCAGCGCCTCGCGTTCGCGGTCCGTTTTCGGCGCATCGTCAATGTGGAAAATGTACACCTGCGCCCCCGGAACCTTCAGGATATCCTCGTCCTTCCCGCCGCCGCGATAAATGTGGAATGCATCCATCACGACCGTGGTCCGGGGATGGTCCGCCATGGTTACGACGTCCATCAGCGTATCCACGTTATTGACGTGGTCCACGAAACCCAGGAATTCGAGCGCGGGCAGGCAACCCACCTCGAGGCCGAGATCCATAAGGCGGCAGAAGCGGTCCGCCGCCCGGTTCAGGTCCACCCGACCTCGCGCCGGTCCCGCGATGACGCGCGGCGCGCCGATGGCAACACCCTGCTCCATCAGCCGCCGGGCCTCGGCGAGGCGTTCCGTTTCGAAAGCCGAATCGGTCGCGTCCATCCATCCCGAAAAATGCACCAAGTCGGGCACCGCGAGATTGTAGTCATCGAGCAACTTTCTGAGCTCGGACAGCTTTCCGCCGGACCGTTCCCAACCCGTCAGATCCTCGCACCACAGTTCGATCGCGCCGTATCCCGCCTCACCCGCCGCCCGGATCTTCTCTTCGATCGAAGCGGGCTGAATCGTGCTGGTATTGAAACACAACTCAAACCTGGCCATCGCTTCCTCCCGTTTCGCACAATGAGTTCAACACGCACTGTCCACACCTGGGCGCCGGCACACACGTGTTCTTGCCCAGCGCGACGATCAACGCATGATATTCGTTGTAGACTCCCACGTCCTCCGGCAATGCCGCTTCAAACCTGCGCTTGACTTCATGGTATTCGAGCGACCGGTCGATCGCTCCCAGCCTTCCGAAAATCCGCCGCGTATACCCGTCCACCACAAAACTCGGTTTCTCGAGCGCATAGAGCAGGATGCAATCGGCCGTCTCGGGTCCGATCCCCGAAACCGCCAGCAACTCCCCGCGCAGACGACCGGCGGGCGCATTCCTCATCCGGGCTACGTCGGCGCCGTACCTGCCGGCGAAGAACGCCAGAAATGCCTTCAGCCTCCTGGTTTTTACGCGAAACGTCCCGGCGGACCGGATCAGGGTTTCCAGCTGGCCGTCGGGCATCTCCAGCATGGTCCGGGCGTCGAGCGCCCCGGCCTCCTTCAGCCTTCCTATTGCCCGTTCCACGTTCGCCCACGCTGTATTCTGCGTGAGTATGGCCCCGACCATCGTATCGAACGGGGTTTCCGACGGCCACCAGCCCTGCGGCCCGAACGCGTCCATCAACCGGTCGTAAACCGCGCGAATGCTGTTCTGTCCGGAGGCCATAACAGTCCGTTGAAAAAGTCGCTTCGTAGGCGAGGCCGAGTCATTGTGGCCGAAGACAAGGCGCGCGACCGACGCGCATCCCTGGATTCGGGGAGGGAGCGCCTGCCTGCTGCAGGCAGGCAATGCCGTATTTCGGCCACAAGGGCCGGACGTAGCCTGGATGGACTTTTCCAACGGGCTGATAATGGGCGGAAATCTAACGAATCGTCGGTTGGAGAGCAAATCCTATTCAATTCGAAGCGAGGTACCCGCGCCTGCATACGGCGAATCCCGCAGGCCAACTGCCGGCGGTTTCGAATAAGAAAAACGGCGCCCGGACCGTCCCGCCCGAGCGCCATTCCGCCATTCGGTTCATCGCCGTCAATTCGGATGGACGTAGAGTTTCTTCCAGACCTGAATGACCCTCAACTGGTGCCGTACCCAGGTGTAGCGCTTCAGGATCTCGATCACTTTCAGGCGTAACGCGAATTCACGCAGATCGGTGGACACTCCGGCCTCCTTCCCGTTGCGAACCTCATATTCCATATATACGGATGCGGCGTTCGAATGTCAAGCCGGTTCGGCGTCGGGCCTTTGCGCTTTACACGCCAATGGCCGCAACCTATATTGCGCGACGCTACGGTTTCATCGATCAGGACCACACCACGGAGACGCGCAATGTCTGAAACCAGCCTGAAGGCCAAGCTGAAATCGGGCGAGGTCGTCCTCGGCCCGTTCGTTAACCTCGCATCCGGCGCGCTCATCGAAATCGCCGCGTACGCCGGCTTCGACTTCGTCATCCTGGATACCGAACACGGCCCCCTGGACGTCGAGACCACCGAGAACCTGTGCCGCGTGGCGAAGGGCGCGGGCATTTCTTCGATCGTCCGCGTGAGGGAGAACGACCCGCCCCAGGTGCTCCGCGCCCTGGACGTCGGCCCGGAGGGCGTCCAGGTCCCCCAGATACGCACCCGATCCGACGCCGAGTCCCTCGTCCAGGCGGCAAAATACGCGCCGCTCGGGATGCGCGGCGTGTCGCCCTATACTCGCGCGGCCCGGTACTTCTCTGAGGGAGGCCAGATCTTCGAGCGGCTCAACAGGGAGTCCATGGTCCTCATCCACGTTGAAGGCGTGGAGGGCCTGGAGAATCTCGACGCCATCATCGCCGTTCACGGCCTGGACGTCGTGTTCCTCGGACCGTACGACCTGTCCCAGTCTCTCGGCATTCCCGGCCAGGTGCACGATCCCCGGGTGGTGGAGCGGATGCGGGAGGCAGCCGCGCAGATCAACCAGGCCGGTCTCACCGCGGGCACGTTCGCGGACAGCCCCGACGCGGCAAAACGCTGGATCGACGCCGGCGTGCGCTACATCGCCCTGTCCGTCGATACGGGCATCTACCTGCACGGCTGCCGCGATATGGTCCATGCCGTGAGAGGATGAGAAACAGGCGGAAAAAGGCAGACGGCGCCGGCTCGCAGAAACCGAACCGATGATCCGATCAAGGCAAAAGGGGCGAATTCAGCGGCGTCCGAAAAAAGGGGCATTGACATGCAAGGGAACCTGCGGTTGATGAGAATCGCGCGGACTATGCTCTTCCATTCCGTCATCCCGACGGTCGTCCTGATGACCGGTTGCGCGCGCGACCCGGACAAGGGTCAACGGCAAACCGTCTCGCGAGAACTCGCTCAGATTGTCAGTCAGGTAACGCGGGGAACCGTGGCGTCCCGCGAAGCGATTCACGTCAGGTTCGTCGAACCGGCCATCGATACCGGTCTCGTTGGCCACGCCTTGAAAAAGCGGGTGTTCACGTTTACGCCGCACGTCGACGGCATGACCCTGTGGGAGACCACCCGGGAACTCGTCTTTCGTCCGAATCGGCCGCTGCCCCTGCGACAGTCCTACCAGGCACAACTGAACCTAGCGGCTCTCCAGGCCGCATTCTCCCACCTGCAACCCCTGCACTTCAGTTTCGAAGTCGCCGGTCGCGAAATCCTTTCCCTCGACGGTGATTTCGAACTGAGGGTCGCCGATGATCCACGCTATCTGATCTACAGGGGTCGCCTCGAGCTTACTGAAAAAACAGACGTGGAGAGGGTACGCGAGGCCACAACGTTACGTTTGGGAGAGACCCGATTTCCGCTGACCTGGCAGGCGGACGCCACCGGCAGGGGCTTCGCCTTCAGCAGTTCCGTCGTCGAAAGGGACAAGAACCGGAAGAAGTACACGCTGACCGTGGACGACGGGAAACTGGATCTTTCCCAACCGTACAAGAAGGAGATTCCCCTTGAGCCGCTTCAGGATATGGCCCTGGTGGACGTAAAAAGAGACGAAGGAGGCGAAAAACCGAGTCTGACTCTGGTTTTCTCTGACGAACTGGACGTTCGCCAGACGCTCGAGGGATTGATTCAGATACATCCGAATACGCGGATTCGCCTGAAGGCGTCGGGCAAACACCTCTACGTGGATGGGGATTTTTCCCATGGGGAGTCCTACCGGCTGGACCTCCATCCGGGCATTCGCAGCAGCTGGGGCACGCGCACCGAGAAAATCGTGCGCAGGACGGTTCAATTCGGCGACCGCAAGCCGCAGATACGCTTTGCCCGCGACGGGGTCTTCCTGCCGTCGTCCGGAGACAAACGGATTCGCTTTGCCACCCTCAATCTGCAACGGGTCGGCATTGAGGTGACAGAGGTCTTCGCGTCCAATCTGGGACAGTTCTTGCAGACCGAGCAACTGGAAAGCGGCGGGGAGCGACGCAATTCCTTCTCGCACCACAACGTGCGGCGCGTGGGTGTGCAGGTTGCCGGCGAGACGCTGGAGATATCCAGCCGCCGAAACGTCTGGATTGAGCATGAACTCGACCTGCGGTCGTTGATCACCGGCGATGAGCGGGGTCTTTTCCTCATCAAACTGGGTTTTGAGCGAGAGGACATGCTCTACCGCCCCTCCCCCAACGGAGACAGCGGGCGCGATTCCTATTATTCAAATCCGAAATACTCCGGCTATATCCGCGCCCACGGCCGGGCCTATAAGGCCTTGATCATCAGTGACGTCGGTCTGACCTACAAACGCGGTCACGACCAGCACCTCGTGTACGCCACCCACATTGAGGATGCGCGGCCTCTGTCCGGCGTCAGGGTGAACTTGCGCACGTACCAGAACCAGATCGCGGCCAGCCGCACGACCGACGCTCAGGGGCTGGCGCGTTTTAAAGAGGTAAAACAGCAAATCTATTACGTCGAAGCCGAACACCGGGGACAGCGCAGCGTGGTCAGGCCCAACAAGATGGCCTGGAATATGTCGAGCTTCGATATTGGCGGCGTGAAAGCGCGTCCCGGCGGCACGCGGGCTTTCATCTACACCGAACGCGGCGTGTACCGCCCCGGAGACGAGATCAATCTCTCGGTCATCGCCCGTCATCAGGACTACACCTTCCCCGACGACCATCCCGCCACGTGCAGCATATTCAATCCCAGAGATCAGCTGATCTTCGAACACGTGCAACTGGAAAGCCGTGAGGGAATGTACACGTTTGCCTTCGCCACGCGCCCTGAAGATCCCACCGGAAACTGGCGCGCCCGAATCCGTATCGGCGACAGCACCTTCGACCACGTGCTCAAAGTCGAGACGGTCGTGCCGTATCGCCTGAAAACGAGGATCACGCCTGCCCGTGAGCGCCTGGGACCGGAGGACGAGTTCCTGACCGCGGATTTGCGCAGCGCGTACCTGTTTGGCACTCCTGCCGCTGATCTGGAAACCGAGCTGACCGTCTCCATCCAGAGCGCGCCCAGGTCGTTCCCGCAATACCCGGCGTTCAGTTTCAACAATGCGCTGATTGACTACAAGCCCTTGCAGGCCGTGATCTTCAAGGGCCGTCTGGACGCCGAGGGCCGCGCGCGCGTCGAATGGCCCCTCCCCGCTCTGGTCAATGCGCCCTCGGCCCTCCAGGCCGTGATCACGGCCAGAGTGCTGGAGAAAGGAGGCCGCCCCAACGTCCGGCGGCGCCTCCTTCCCGTTGACCCGTACGATCACTACGTGGGTCTGAAACAACCCGAGTTCGACTACGGCTATACCCGGGTCGGCGCGCCGGTGCGCATCCCCGCGATCGTGACCGACGTGACGGGCAACCCCGTGGACGGACGCAGTTTGAATTACCGTGTTTACCGGGGAACAACCTACTGGTGGTGGGAATACGAAAATCGCGAAGCCTTCCGCCGGCGCTTCAAGAGCGACCGCCGCACCGAGCTCGTCTCGGAGGAGCGGGTCGTCTCTGCGCCGAAACCCATTGATCTGATGTTTAATCCTGCGGATCGGGGAGAATACCTCATCGAAGTCACGGACGGCGACGAAGGCCATACCGCGTCCTGTTTCGTGCGAGCCTTTCCCTGGGGGCACGCGCAGACGGGCGAGGGAAGCGAGGGGACGCTGGTATTGAAATCCGACCGGAAGCGCTACCGCGTCGGAGAAAAGGCCGGTATCCGCTTTCCCGCGCCGAAGACCGGCTCGGTCCTTTTCTCCATCGAACAGGGCGACCGGGTTCTGGATTCCCGCTGGCTTTTCCTGGACGGCCCCGGGGAGGAAGCCGATATTTCCTTCGAAGTGACCGCGGGGATGATTCCCACGGCCTACGCGACCGTTTCCCTGATCCAGCCCCACGGACAGTCCGGTAACGACCGGCCCATACGACTGTTTGGAACCCTGCCCATCGAGGTCTACGATCCGGCCACGCGCCTCGATTTCGATATCTTCATGCCCGAGCAGTTGCGTCCGGGAGAGCCCTTCCAGGTAGCGGTCCGGAGCAGCATCGCCGATTCGGTCGAGTTCACCATTGCCGTTGTCGACGAGGGTCTGCTGGCCCTCACCGATTTCCGAACGCCGGACCCCTGGGCGTACTTTTTTCAGAAACGAAGTTTGGGCGTGCGCACGTCCGACCTGTTCGCCCACGTCATCGGCGTGGCCAAAGGCGACCCGTTCAAGACTTTTTCCATCGGCGGCGGTTTTGCCGACGAGCAACCGGCCCCCGACCGGAAACGGCGGCGATTCCCGGCGGTGTCCATCTTCGCCGGTCCGCAAAGCACCGACGCCTCGGGCCGGGCGCGGGTGGAATTCACCATGCCCAACTACGTGGGCGCCGTGAGGACCATGGTGGTGGGCGCCCGGGACAGGAGCTTCGGCCACGCGGAGACGACAACCGAGGTCAAGAGCGACCTGATGGTGGTCTCGACCCTGCCCCGGGTGATGGGTCCGGGAGACCGGATTCACGTGCCGGTCACCGCGTTTGCCACAGCAGATCGTATCGGTATCGTCGACGTGTCCATCAACGTTCAGGGACCGCTCGCGATCGTGGGCGAACCGGGCAGGCAGATCGAATTTGCAGGCGTGGGGGAACAGGACGTAATCTTCGAGCTGCTGGCGGACGAGGCGGTGGGACCGGCGACCATCGTGGTTGACGCGGTAGCGGCGGGGGCAAGCGCATCGCGGCGGACGGACCTCGAGGTGCGACCCTCGGCGGCGGCCCTCTACGAAAGTGTGGAACGCGAGATCGTCCCCGGGGAGACGGTGTCGTTCACCTTGCCGGACAGGGGCCTGCCCGGCACCAACCGGGCGCGGATCAACGTGCGCCGCCGGCCTGATTTCAACTTCGACAACCAGATGCTGCGCCTGGTCCGCTACCCGTATGGCTGCGTAGAGCAGACTGTGTCTGCCGTCTTTCCCCAACTCTACCTCAAGGACCTGCTGGACCTTGAACCTGATAAGCGCGACGTCGTCGCCGCCGATATTGACGAGCGAATCAACGCAGCCATCCGTCGGCTGCGGCGCTTTCGACTGTCCGATGGTTCCTTCAGCCTGTGGCCGGGCCAACGCCGCACCTCCGTATGGGGCAGCCTCTACGCCGGCCACTTTCTGATCGAAGCACGCCGATTGGGTTACCACGTCCCCCAGGATATGTACCAGGGATGGCTTCGCGACCAGCAGTCCCGGAGCGCCACAACCCGTGATCCGCTGAAGGTGCGGGCGTACCGGGCGTATCTGCTGGCGCTGGCCGGCCATCCGTCGCACGGGGCGATGAACCTGCTCAAAGAGAACGATCTGCACAGGATGAAAGACTCGGATCGGTGGCTGTTGGCCACCGCCTATCTGCACGCGGGGATGGAACCCACAGCCAACGACGTCGCGCGAAGCACCGGCGTCACTGTGGAGGAATACCGGGAGTTCGCCGACACCTACGGGTCGGACCTGCGTGACAGGGCCCTCATCCTGGATAATCTGGTGGCCTTCCAACGATGGGGCATGGCCGACTCGCTGGCCAAAGTGGTCGCCAGAAGCATAAAGACGGGCTGGCACGCCACCCAGACGACCAGCGTGTCGCTGCTGGCCCTGGGCAAGTACGTGCTCGCCCTGCAACACGGGAACCGCGCGGTTGCTCCGCTCACCGGCCGCATCCGTCTTCCCGGCGGCGGGTCGGCGCCCTTCAACGTGGAGGGACTGGGCTTTCAGCGGGAGATCGCCAGTGGATTTGGCGACGAGGTGGAGGTGCGGCTGGATCCTTCCAATACCGTGGCGCGGGCCTTCGTCTCCCTCGACTGGGAAGGCGTTCCCCTGCGGGACGAGGGAAGAGACGAGGAGGCCCAACTCATCCTCGACGTGGAATGGCTCGACGAAGACGGGGCGCGTATTGATCCGGGCACACTGGCACAGGGTACCACTTTCTGGGGCCATATCCGCGTTGAGAACGACGCAGGGGAATTCCGTCTGGAAGAGGTGGCCCTCACTCAATTGTTACCCGCGGGCTGGGAGATCGAGAACATCCGGCTGGTCAAGTCGGCCCTGCCCGGATGGATGAACGATTGGCGTCTCAACGCTGAAGAATACCTCGACGTCCGCGACGACCGCGTCAACTGGTTCTTCGACCTGCCTCGCGGAGGCAGACCGCTCGACTTCGCCGTCAAGCTCAACGCGGTGACCCAGGGGACGTTCACCTTGCCTGCGACGCAGGTCGAAGCCATGTACGACCGCGACTACCGCGCCCGCAAGGCGGGGGGGATGGTCGCGGTGGGACCGTAGCATCTGCCGTCGCGCAGGATCGTCATGCCCATCAAAAGGTACGTTTTCTATTTCATCTCCGCCGCAGTTGCGAGTGCGGTCGTGTATTTCCTGATCCCTCTGCCCCGACCGTTATTCACGCCGGATTACAGCACGCTGGTCGTGGACCGGAACGGCCGGCTTCTGCGTGCCTTTCTCAACGACGGCCAGCAATGGTGTTTCCCACCCGATTCCAGCCTGGCAACGCCCGACAAACTGCGGGCGGCCGTCCTTCACTTCGAAGACAGGCGCTTCTACGGCCACCCGGGCGTCGACCCGTTCGCGCTTGCCCGCGCCCTGTATCAGAACGCAGCGGCCCTGTCCGTGAAAAGCGGCGCAAGTACGCTCACCATGCAGGTAGCGCGGCTGATGCGTCCAAAGCCGCGCACCTATTTCAACAAAACGCTTGAAATGCTGCTGGCGCTGAAAATCGAGCTGTACCATACCAAGAACGAAATCCTGCGTATGTACCTGGATCACGCGCCTTACGGCCGCAACATCGTGGGCTACCAGGCCGCGACCCTCAGGTACTTCCGCAAGTTGCCCCATAAACTGACCTGGAGCGAGGCCGCGACCCTTGCGGTACTGCCCAACGCACCCGGGCTCGTCTTCCCCAACGCCGACCCCCGCCGGCTGCTGCAGAAGCGCAATCGACTGCTCGCCGGTCTGCACCGTACCGGCCATTTCGACGCCGAAACCCTGCGCCTGGCCCGCGGCGAACCCGTGCCAATGCAAGTCTTTGCGTTTCCGGTGCTGGCGCCGCACCTGTCTCGTTTTATCAAGGGAAACCGCGGCGGCGGTCGCGTCAGAACCACCATCGACGCGGATTTTCAACGGAAACTGGAAGCCACCGTCGCGCGACACCTGGACTACCTCGATCACCGGGGCATTGGCAATGGCGCAGCGCTGCTGGTGGACACCGGCAGCGGCGACGTCCGGGCCTACGTCGGCTCTCGGGATTTCTTTATGGCAGACCACCAGGGTCAGGTGGACGGCGTGATCGCGCCGCGTTCTTCAGGATCGCTGCTCAAGCCCTTTCTGTACGCACTGAGCATCGATCAGGGCCTTATCCTGCCCGAGACCATGGTCAAGGACGTACCCACCTTCTATAGGGGGTTCTCACCACGCAACGCCGATAAGAGCTACGACGGTCTGGTACGGGCCGAAGAGGCCCTGGTGAGATCCCTCAATGTGCCGGCCGTGCGTCTCCTGCGGCGCTATGGCGTGTTCAATTTTCACCGCTTTCTCCGCGACGCCGGCGTCTCGACCCTGGTACGCTCCGCCGATGACTACGGCCTGCCGCTGATACTCGGCGGCGCCGAAGTTACCCTATGGGATATGGCGCGGCTCTACCGCTGCCTTGGCCGTGGGGGACGGATCGAATCCCTGCGCTACCTGTACGGGCAGAAGGAACACAGACTGCCAGCGCCCCTCATCAGTGAGGGGGCGGCCCATCTCGTCCTGGAGGCGTTGCGCGACGTGCGGCGGCCCGGAGTCGAGTATTACTGGCGCCAGTACGAGGACCAGTGGCCCCTCGCCTGGAAGACCGGCACCAGCTATGGCCGGCGCGACGCCTGGGCGATAGGCGTGAGTCTCGAATGGACCATTGCCGTGTGGATCGGCAACTTCACGGGCGAAGGCAACCCCGACATGAGCGGCGCGCGAACGGCCGGTCCGTTGCTCTTTGACATTTTCAACGGCGTCCCCAGGAGCCTCGATCAGGCGTGGTTTCCACGGCCCGACGCCGACCTGGAAGCCGCGACGTTGTGTGTGGAAAGCGGCCGACCCGTCAACCCCCATTGCCCACGTACTACCCGGACCCTGGCGCCCCGTTATAGGCGCCCCATGGACCGCTGCGCCTACCATCGGAGCGCCGTCCTCAATGGAGCGGGCACCCGTCAGGTGTGTTCTCTGTGCTGGCAGCCGGGCGACCACAAATTGGCGTCGCAAACGGTCTATCCGCCCGACGTCGTGCAATATCTCCGGGATCGGGGGCAGGCGCTCCACGATCCGCCGCCTCACAGGGCGGAATGCCCCGCGCAACCCGAAGCCAGGCCCCTGCAGGTGCTCTATCCGACGCCGGAAGCCCGCCTGCAGGTTGGCCGGGATCTGGACGGCGCCCGGCAGAAAATTATCCTCAGGGCGGCTCACAGCCACCGGGAGCGCGCATTGTTCTGGTACGTGAATCGCCGGTACCTGGGCAGTACCGTAAACCGCCACCGATTGGCGGTGTCCCTTGCGCCGGGCACACAGGCTCTGGAAATCGTCGATGCCCACGGCTTTCGCGACCGCGTTCGGTTTTACGTCGTACGTTGAGGAGTTGGGCATTGAGCCGCGTTCAATCGGTGCGGTTCAGATCAACCAGGCCGGCCTCACCGTGGGCACCTTCGCGGACAGCCCCGACGCGGCAAAACGCTGGATCGACGCCGGCGTGCGATACATCGCGCTCTCGGTCGATACGGGCATCTATCTCCACGGCTGCCGCGATATGGTCAACAGCGTGAGGAAGTGAGCACGGAACCACGTTGCAAGAGCATCACCAGGATATCAGCAACGTACTGCGCTGGATTCGTCGGAAATCTGGACAAAGACGCAACAGCAAGTAGGGCGACTCTTCTCCGAGTCGCCCTACTTGCTTGCAAACCAGACTATCACATCGTACGTGTGCTAAACTCGTCTCCGATTCGGATCCCATCTACGATCTCTCTAACGTCGTATTGGTACGTAGGGTGTCGGTCAAGGCTGGGATCTATACAATGGGAACGATTTACAATGTTTGCCAGCAGACACATCATCAAACATGGCACAAGGCAGGTCGGCCACCCACTCAAGAACTCAACAGTCTATCCCGCAATACAACGGCCAACACTCGCTTAACATCATCCAGTTCAATCCCCCGCATATATGCGCACCCCCGTAGATCCTCATCCTTGATCTCATCGAATTCGAACGTACCAACATATTCAAAACAATATTGTTGTATATCATAAGGACCCTTGCCCTTAACTTTTTTGGTCAAACGTGTGACAATTCCCTCTGCCCACTTCTCAGCTTCGATTTCTTCAGCGATTTCCTTTCCAAAATCCGTCAACTGCAACGGGCTGGCCGGAGTTACAACCCTGCGAGATGGAAGTCGTTCCAGGACTTCTTCGATCTTCTTCTCGATTCTATCCATGAATTCCTTAAACGCTTTCCTGTCGGAGTCAACTTCTCCCTTCCACTTCCCGCTCTTGAAGACGAGACCGGCCGCGGTAATCAATAAACCGAAAACGGCAACAGAGGCGCCTATGGCAAGGAATATGTGTTTTTCCATCGTCAATTCCCTCAAGATCGCTTATCCGTTCGATCCGTCTCTTCAAACTCTACCGGACGGTTCGCCGCCGGCACAACGTCATCGAAAGACTGTCATTCATACCGCTTCGGCAACTTTATCGCTTATCCCCCTTGGACTTTGTAGGGCTGTATACCGATTCTACAACCATAATCTACCACTTCATCGCATTCCCCCGTTATCGCCTCCTGGACCTCTTGCCCCATTTCCTCTTCAGTTTGTCAAAGACCCGATCCGTCTCCTCCTCCGTCAACATCCTGCTCTTGCCTGTCCGCAATTCTCCGCAAGTCCGCAAGGCCCTGGCTACCTCCGCGTTAGCATCACTTTCATCCTCCCGCATCACGTCACCAGCACCCATTTTTTCCCCTTAATCAATTACCCCTTGTTTATACATCCACACTTCTCGTTCTCGTGCTGCAAACCGGTATGTGTATAAACATCACTCTTCAGCCTAACGCATCAACCGCAGAGAAGAATCCTGTCTGAATCAGGCGTTTTGAGATGGTATCGAATTTCGCCATGCGAGAAGTCGTGGGGCCTGTGTGGAGATCGGGACGGCTCCGTGTAAACAAGATACGGGATCAAGGCAGAAAGTCAATTGCATCCTGAAAAATACACTACAATTACGACCGAAACAAAAGGGGCGACCACCCTTGGAGTCGCCCCTTGTTCGTGCGCAATCCACACAATGCCAATTCCTCATCGCCAATCGCAGCACACGTCGGATACCACCATCATGCGGGGGCCGGCCAGTCCCGTCGGCAGACCTCTTGCCGCATGTGTTCTGGGATGGACCCCCGTGCGGTACGGCTCTTGCGAGTAAACCAGTCTTACATGGACCGGCTACCGCAATGCCATGCGGCAGAATCCGATCAAGCGACGTCGTGCCGTTTGATCCAGTCGCGCAGGGCGTTGTCGATCCGTGTCTGCCAGCCGCGCCCTCCGGCGCGAAAATGATCGACGACCTCCTGGGACAACCGGATAGTGGTCGATACTTTCGGTCGCGCCTTCGGGGGACGGCCCCGACGCACGGGCGCTCTGGCGAGCTTCTCCGGCCAGCCGCCCTTCGAGAGATCGGGTGCGGTGTCGGGGTCAAAACCTCGGGCCGTAGAGCCGTCGTTCTCGTTCATTTGTCCTCCTCATGCTAATGATCCTGTGGGCGTCGCCTCGTCGAACTCGATCCGCACAATTAATGTTACTACAGAAAATCAGGCTGACAACGACATTTCCAAGCCACCGAGTATCTCGTGACCGAAGACCGGATCGTTCGGGTGGATCGGATCCCTGCACTGTAGGGGCAACCCTTGTGGTTGCCCTCGTTTGCACGATGGCGCACCTAATATTCACCGTAGGTTGTACGATTGTTGATAAATTTCCTAATCTCCTCGCCGTACCGCACAAAATTCCAACGCTTTGCGCTCCCCTTTTCATTTCTCTCACCGTCGATTTTCTCGCCGGCTTGGTGATAAAAGCCCCCATAGTAGCTTGGATGGTACGACTTCAGCCAAAACACTGAATGGTCATCTCCTGCTTGTGCGTCACGATCGAGCCTTAAATGTGCAATATTGGCGACGTTTCGCTGGGGATCGATACCATCGATATCCGACACCCGATTGACCATTTGGAACGCATTTTCTACTGCGACTCCGTGAGCATATTTGCCCTGAGTAATGATCACGTCAGGCTTAAGGATCTGCAATTCTTTAGATAAATACTCTCTGCAATTCTCGTAAACTCTCGGAGGCTCCTGGCGCTTTCCATTTGCGTTAGAGCAACACTTCGCCGCTCTCACGTGAACAAAGAGGTCATGAATCACCGCTAATTTTTCTCTCTCATCCCAGTATCTTACTGGTTCAGGAAAACATTCCTCCCCAATGAAGGGATGGAGGATGCTCCGCACTATCCCCAAGGTTTCTCGCCAGTGAGGGTTCAGATGCCCTTGCGGACAATCGGGTTTCACGTTCCTCTTCGGTTGGGGCGGGGACAGCGAAAGAACCAGGATACGGGGGATTGAGTAGCCGTGGAAGTCTCTATCCTCGTAGTATCGGCTAACGCAAACACCGTCTGTCGGAGGCGAAAAGTCTGCATCTTTCTTTTTCTGTCTGCAGGCTGCACGACATTCACATTTCTTTGAACAACCAAACGCTTCGAACCTATCTTCGAAACAAAGGTCGCTATCCACAGGCGCGATGCCACTGCACTCGTAATATTGGTTAAGGCGTTTTTGCGTCTCATTCATCGCTAAGTGCCTCTCAATGCGGTTTCAAATCTTCCTTCCACGGATGCCTTAGCAGTCCGTTGAAAAAACGGGATTTCAGCGAAGAATCGTGGAAAAGAGGGTAGGGTATGTTTGATGTGTGTTGCGTGTCGGCAATGGGCACTAAGTTTTCAAATAGGGAAAGAATGCGGAAAGACGCCGTGAAATTGTTTTACGGGCCTCGAGAGCGCGTTTGAGGCGATGAACAAAGGTGCCGAATGCCGATAGCAACCCATGCAACGCCCTCGGGGTGCCCTTGCCGGTGATCTGTCGCATCACGAGGGAGAGATTGAAAGCGCCGCCGTGTATACACAGCCGTTTGTAGATGTTGGTGTGGCCGCGCAGGTGCGTGCGACGCATCCCCCCGGTTTCATAGGTGTGCGCAAAACTGCGTTCTGCCACCTCGGCGCGCTGCCGCTGCAGGGCGCGCCCACGGACGCCTCGTATGCGCCGGCGATTTGCATACACCGCCATCTTGGCCGCCGCATCCTTTTTCCAGTTTCGCCGTCCGCGATCCGGTTCCGAGACGTAGCTGCGGATCTTTGCCGTCTTCAAGGTCTTCATGGTGTGATTGCTGTGATATCCCTTATCCGCCACCACTTCGCGAAGTGCCGTCTTGTCATCGATGTCCCCGACCGCTTGCAGATTCCGGTCGGCTTGGTCCAAACTCCCGCCCAGCGACTCGGTGTCCCCTTTATCGGCGCCACATACCGTTATGGCCACCAGCGCCTGAGTGTCCAGATCGACCGTATGCTCGGCCTTGTGAGCCAAATGCGTGCGTCCGTCCTTCATCTTGGTAACGCGGGCATCCGCATCATGGGGATGTTCCCAGTCCTTGTTGGAAGCCTTATTCGTGCGCTTCTTGTCGAGCCGGGCCAGGTCCTGCTTCGTCGGGGTTGGGATGCCTTCGGCCCGGGCCAGCCCTTCCAGGTACTCGTGGTAGGCTTTGCCCGTGTCCCGGCGCACGATGCTTTTCATCGCCGCGTTGGCTTCCAGCGTGGTGGCGTCCACCGCCACCGTCTTGCCCTTGAGCAGGTCGTGGCCGACCAACACCTTCAGCACAAACGTGAAGACCGCTTCGTGCACCTCCACCGGCAAGCGCTGCCTTATGCGCGACAGACTCGAGTGATCCGGCGGCGATTCGCTCAAGGGAATACCCAGAAAGCGGCGCAGACAAAGCGAATCGGCAACACGCCAGGCGATGCCCCGCTCCGAGCTCAAACCCTCGAAATAGCCGATCATCAGCATGCGGAAATACACCCCGGGAACGATACTGGGACGCCCCAACGTCTCCGCGTAATACGGCGCGCACTGCCCTTCCACAAAGGGATCGAAACCACCCTCGGACAGCAGCCTGTTCAGGCGCGTGTAAAACGGATGCCCAGGACCCTCGGACAGCGTGCTGGAAGGCACCCACATTTCCTCCTGATGACTTTCTTGACGCCTGCTCATCGACATCACCGACCTCCTTCAACACTCGACTTCTCTGCTTACTGCACGTTTCCTCTATCTTACCAACAAACACATGACACAAACAATACTTTTTTGACCATGACTTCGAAAATTCATACTTTTTCAACAGGCTGTTAAAGCTCGGATCTTGACTATCACAACCGATGGGTATCCGCGCCGATCGGATTGTTTGATGAGACTTGGGCCAACACACAACCTGCACCTGACGAGTCTAACGAGGGCGGACGCGAGCGGTGTCGCGGAACGCCTGTTCAAGGTCCGAAAAATTGTATGTGATTGTAGCGTCCTGGGCGAGTGTCCTTTGCTGCAAATCCGTAAAAGTCGGACGTGTCCATTGCGGGATTCATTGAAATTTCCTTAGATGTCGGAAATTATCCGGAATTTCAGCCATCTCTGGCGTCATGCGATTCTCCTCCTTCCTTAAGATCCAGTTTGGCAAGTTCCTGACGTATAATATACTTAGAGCAAATCCGCAAAGCACGGCCCAGACGCAGATTGCCCCTCACGTCGCTCCAGTCACCCCTGCAGACGTCCCTGAACACGCGCGCCGAAAGGTGTTCCATTCTGGTTATATGACGATCCCCGTAGTGTCGTCCTGGTTTGGTTTCCAGATTGACGTCGACCCACCGGTAATAACTATCTTTCTGGCGCTGCCGTCGGGGGAATGTACCTATCTTAGTTGAAATAGAAGAGGCTCCGATGTAAATTGGATACAGTAGTCCCGAGTAGAATACTGTATCCTCATACGAAAGGAGCCTGTAATGAGCAAGGTATCATCGAAGTCTCGTGAAGTCAAGTTGAACACGGAAGGTGTTGTGAGTTCCAGGGCGGTCTCCGCAGGTATGCTGGAGGATGTTGACGTCCGTGTGGCCTTGATCCAGTCGCTGATCCCTCTGGGTCTGGCCGCCGTGGAAGAAATCTTGCAGAATGAGGTCGCCGCGTTGACGGGCAAGAGATACAGTCGTAAAGCAGACAAGGCCCCGAATCGCCGGTGGGGCGTGCAACGTGGATCGGTGTATCTATCGGACCAGAAAGTGCCCGTGGCGGTACCGAGGGTGCGCGACGTGGAAGCCAATGAGGAGGTGCCTCTACAGGCGTATCGCCGCTTGCAGCGCCCCAGAGACATGGACGAAGGGTTGCTGCTTCGCGTTCTGGGCGGCCTTGCCACGCGTTCTTACGCCAGTTGCGCAGAGGCGGTACCCGAGGCGTTTGGCTTGTCTTCGTCGACGGTCTCGAAGCGGTTCATAAAGACATCAGCGGCCAAGCTGAGGCAGTTTCAAGAACGGTCGCTTGCCGGCTATGACCTGGTGGGGCTGTTTATGGATGGCAAGACCTTTGCCGATCAGCAAATGATCATCGCCCTTGGCGTGACAATCGACGGGGACAAGGTCCCGCTGGGGTTCGTGCAGGCCGCCAGTGAAAATGAGCGCGTGTGCCGGCAGTTTGTCAATTCGCTCATCGATCGCGGACTGCAGTATCACCAGGGGCTGCTGTGCCTCATCGACGGCTCGAAGGGGTTGCGGACCGCGCTGACCAAGGCCCTATCCGGATACGTCGCCATTCAACGCTGCCAGTGGCACAAACGGGAAAACGTGATCGCCTATCTGCCAAAATCACAGCAGGATGAGGTCAGAAAGGCCCTCCACGATGCGTACGACAAGGAGACCTACAACGAAGCCAAAGCCGCGCTACAGGCCCTCAAACCCTCCCTGGCGCTGAGGAACGCATCGGCACTGAACAGCCTCGAGGAAGGGCTCGAAGAAACCCTCACCCTCCATCGGCTGGGGCTCATGCCACAGCTCAAACAATCGTTCCGCACCACCAACTGTATCGAATCCCTCAACGCCATGGTCGCTCAGCGCACACGAAATGTAAAACGATGGAACAACTCCGATCAGCGATATCGGTGGTTGGCAGCCGCGCTGTTAGACATCGAGCCACGACTGCGGAGAATCAAAGGATACCGCTTTCTTCCTATACTCAGACTTGCCCTACAAAAACACCTCAACCTCGATCACGACGCGCAAGAGGCTTTCGCCGCCGACTAAACGCCTCTCCCGTTTCAACTAAAAATAGTACTTGCCCGCCGTCGGTATGTTCTGCTCATACAGAATCACTCCCAATATTCCCTGTATGGCCCAGGCAGATGTTACCGCGCATTACGTAGCAGTGGTCACGGTTTCAATTCTCTTCCTTCCAGCGTCTTACCTCGTGTTCGTAACCCTTGGACGAGGAGCAAGATCCGTCGGCTATTCACCTACCTTCTTCACGTTTGCAGATGTTTCTTTCACGTGATCATCGAAACGCTTGAGACCAATTAGATTGATAGTCGATACTACTGTTTCTTCGTTTGTCAAAAACCACTCCTTTTTGCTGCCCGGAATTCCATGACCTATTATCCTGCGTAGGTGATGCTTGATTTTGGATTCTAACCGATGTAACTGTTCGTCGTCATCGACGACCCAGATTTCAAGTATCTTTGGCGGTTCCGGCATTCCCGTAGTCTGGTCTCGAATACGCTTGTGCGCATTCTTCTTGGACAAACCGATTTTCATATATGTCCTCATTGCGGAATCATCATTCGACGGTTTTATCGGCGCGCTCAAATAACGAGGATACGTATAAAGATATATCCCCGGTACGTTTGCCTTTTCGAATTCTCCAATTCGTCTTATGGTTTCACTCTCAAGATCTGCATTCTCCCTTTCCACTCCCTTGGGATCGTTTGCATATCTTTCACATTCTTTCTCTCGTTCCTCAATCTTCCGTTTAGTGGTTTCGCTTAGAACTCCACCATGCCGAGTCCGAAAATTCCGCAACGCGCTTTCAGTCTGTTTGGCAAGGGTTGGTTTGTCAGGTATTTCTCCATTTATAATTGCGCCGAGGTAACGCCTATAATTGTAGACAAAACCCCTTGTAGCTTTGTCCAGTTCCTTTTTAATCTCGTCAGGTGTCTTTTTTTCGGGGTAGGTAAGTTTCCAGACGTCTCCGAGTAGCTGATCGTCACTATCAAGTGCCTTTCTTACTTCCTGCATGTATTTTTCGCCGCCCACTTTACGCCTCCTTCGAGTCTTTATTATATCCACTTACGAGATTTACGGACGATCTTTCAGATCGTCCGGCTTCACGCATTTTCCTTCTCTCACCTGTTACGCCACATCCGCATCGGAAACCCGCTCGGGCAGTCGCAATACATGCCGTTCGACACCGGTATCGGGCAAGTGATATTTTTATCGGTATCCTTTGATCCTCTTTGCCTGCAGCAGGCAGGCCGATATGGCTGATGGGAGTTGCTCCATCGCTTTACATTACGGGTACGCTGTGGGTCCTGCCATGATTCTGGACTTGGAGAGGAATTGCATTGCCATGGTTCAGTTACTCTATCAACTTGGTCAATTCAAGTCAAGGTCAGGCTTGACAAGCCCCAGCGATCTGTTAGATTTCTACTGTATCACAGCTACCTGCAAGTAGCCAATATGAGTATATCCAATGAATGCAAGTAACGGTAAATTCTGGAGCGCCGAAACCACCAGAATCATCGTGGCCGTCCTGGCGTTGGCAACATCCAATTTCATCGCTACCTTTGGAATTGTGTATTATATGACAAGCGATCTGGAACGGCGTATGGATAGGCGATTCGACAGAATCGAAGTTCGCCTGGACAGAATTGACTCTCGATTGGATTCCTTCGGTGAACGCATCGCCGCGAACGAAGCGAGGCTGAACGCCAAAGATTAAGAATCCGCCGCACCACGACATTTCGTCAACAGCCCGCCTGCCAGTATGCCAATTGGCAGGCTTTGTTATGCTGACCCCCTTGTGCCAACATTCAGTGAGAACACGCACCCTCCGAGTCCAATGTAAAATATCACGGTGGCTTGGCCCCCGGTTCTGGGTCCAGGGTGTTTTCGTGCCGCCCTGCGAGGTCGATTTCTCCTCCTGCTCCATCTCCCATAGATCGTCCGCTTTGTCCAGCCCGTCCAGGGAATCCATCATCGCAGCGTTCGCTTCCTCCTCGAAATGCTCTGCTCGTTCTCGATCACCGGCCTTCCATTTCTCTGCCGCGGCCTCCCAGGCTTTGGCTGCTCCTTTCGCCGCAATACATCCCCTCGCAAGGGCGCCCTGAGCCTCCGACTCTGCAGACCGCCTGGTGAAATTGCCTTCCCGCTTCGAATAATCGACGGCCGCCTTCTCGGCAATCTCCCGCCACGTGGCCGCTTCCGCCCTTGCCTTCTTCGCCGCCGCATCGTTAACTGCCACACGTCTCCGGCCCTGTTCGTTACGGGGTTTGTTTTTCTTGTCCGCCATGACGCGTCTCCACGTGTTTAGAACGCTCGGTCCCGGTCTGTTTATCTGTAGTGGATAGAGCAGTGATCGCTCCATACAATATGAATCAATCCATTTCAAGCGAGGAATGGAAAGTAACGTCCCCAAGGAGCGACTCCCATGTTTTCTCTCCGACTTCCTTGCCCCCGACGACGGCGCTTGATTGGCCCACCCGAAATGCGCGGTTGAGCTTTCCTGTCGGTCACCCATCCTTGTTGAATGTCAGGGCAAAATCAGGACTGTAGTTTATGACATAACCGTTTGGCTTTCCTAAAAAGGGAACCACACGCGGTAGGGCTTCTCGTGCCTGTTTCTCGTACGATTCAGGAGTCGACCCGTCCTTGAACGTAATAATCCGATGACGGGATCCGCCGGTCATCGCGTAAAACGTGATCTGACTCGGTGCGTTTTGCTCCGTCAGAATCACCGCGTGAGGCTTGAAGGTTGCACGATAGGCCTGATCTTCGGCTTCATTCAGTTCCGCGCGGGTGACCTCAATTGACTCGTCAATCACGTTGACTTCCACCTCAAGCCACTCTGCAAGCTCGACCCGGAGGTTCTCCGCGAATTCAACCCGACCACCATAGATCTGGTCGATTCGACGACAACCTTTTGCGAGATTGGCATATCCCATTCGCCGGACAAGCTTACCGCGGGCGATACCGAGATCCTGCATCCGTTGGCGGATTAAACGCGCTATTGAAAAATCCCTTCGAGTCATCTTTCCTCCCGGACCGATTCTGCGGAGAAAGTCGAGCCGCAGACGCCCTTTTCCTGAGTCTTCCTCTAATCTTCCTTCTTTATAATATACTGTTAATTATATTTTTATTTCGATACGTACATTGTTCGGCTCAAATGCTTAAACGCTGTCACCGGATGAGTCAGTCGCAACCAGCCATCAGAAGCCAAGGGGTGCGACGCCGGGTTTGTGGCGGCATTCCTCGGCGAGTGCGCGGCCGATGCGCACCGGGTCATTGAGAAAATTCATGATCTTCGCACGCTCGCGGACGTTCGCGAAGTCCGCGGGCGTGAGTTTTTCGAGTGCGAGTGCCTCCAGGGGCGTTTCACAACCGAAAAAGAGCCTGAACGCCCGTTCGACGCGTTCCCGGTCCATGTAGAAAAACTCGACCCTGAACATGAAGCGGCGGGCGGCCGCCGGATCGAGCGCTTCCCGCCGATTCGTCGTGCAGGCGAAGGGAAGCGGGTGCCGCTCCATCTGGCTGAGCATTTCGTTGACCATGCTGGTTTCCCACGACCGCACGGCGTGCTCCCGGTCCATCAGGAGGGAGTCGGCCTCGTCGAACACAAGGAATGAACCAGTCTCTACGGCTTCCGTAAAGGCCGCTGCCATCTGCTGTTCGGTTTCCCCCACCCACTTGCTCAACAGATCCGAAGCTCGTTTCGGCAACAGTTCCATCCCCATTCGTTCGGCAATGTGGCGCACAAAGGCCGTCTTCCCGGTTCCGGGCGGGCCGTACAGACAGAGCGCGAAACGCTTCGCGCCGATTTCAACCATCCGTGCGGTCAATGCTTCCAGACTCGTATCCGCGTTGACCAGTGTCGGATCGTAATTCCAAATAGGTTCGCCTTTGGAAGGACGGACGCCGTAACGCAGTTTCACTTTCTGTTCAACATTCCGCCGGATGACATCCGCGTTCCCCGCGATCATAGCCGCCTGATGCGTGGCCAGATCCAGGTGCCTGGGGGTCACTTTGTCGTCGTGCGCCAGTTCCGTCGCAAGTCGCCGCGCTTCCGGATCAGTCACCTGTGCATTGGTGAGGATACCGGAGAACACACGCTTCCTCGCGCCGACGGACATGCGGCGGAATTCGATCGCGTGCATCATCCGGTCGATGAAGAACGGCTGAATCATCCGGTAGAAGCCAATCGAGTTGCACGCCCAGATGATGGGCACCGGATTTTCTTCGACGATGCGATTCAGCCAGTGTTTCTCCACGCTGTCGAAGTCCTCCATTTCATCGAAGAAAATCACCGAGTCGGGCTCGTCGGCCAGCGATTCGAGCGCATAATCGAGTGTTTTTGTGCGTGAAACTGAAAGACGCTCCCGGGATCCGACCTCATTGTTGCCGATCGCGTACATCCGTGCGCCCGCCTCGCCGCAGAGCGTGCGCGCAAATTCGGTTTTTCCGGTTCCTGGGGGTCCGTACAGGAGCATATTGATGCCCTTTTTCTTTGCATCCATCGCCGCCGCGAGGGTCTGTCTTACGTCTTCGGCGACCGGCCCCAGATGCGCAAAAGCCGTCCACGGCAGGGCAGCCCGTACCGGCGCCCCCAGTCGTGGGCGCGCTCTATTGGCGGCGATTGTGAGCTCGGACCGTTCGCAGAGATTGTAAAGGTCCGATTCCGTTCCGCCCACAAGGCAGGTCGTTTCAATGGCCTTCGCCAGGATGCCCGGCGGACATTCGAGACGATCCACAAGTCGTCTGGCACATTTGGTAGCGTCGATACCCTCGATGCCGCTTTCGGCCAGCATTCGTCCTAGAATAGCAGCCTGACGCGTCGGGCCGTGGGCAGTGAACCTGACAACCATCGTGAAGCGTCGGAGCATGCTCTCGTCCAGATCTTTCAGACTGTTCGCGGTGTATATCACCGGAACGGGATTCTCCTCCATCAGCCGGTGGTTGGCGAGGCGGGAGCCGCTGGTGGATTCCAGCGCGTCCTCTGCCTCGTCACACAGAATCGCGGCTTCGGGCATGGTCTGAAGCAGTGTTTGCGCCATGCGCAGTTCATTGCGCCGGTCGGCGCGCCTGTCGTTATCGGTATCACAGGATTCCTCGTATCCACGTCGCAATTCGCCAACCGGGAAAAGTGTCATACCCGAGGCGGCTGCGACAGTTTTGGCAAATTCCGTTTTTCCCGTTCCGGCCCTGCCCCAAAGCAGGATGTTGACGCCCTGCGCATCTAAACCCTCGGTACGGTAATTCTTCGTTGCACGCAGAAACCGGAGAGTGTCGTCGCGTTCGCCCACGTGCGCAAAGTCGTCCAGACACAATGTGGCTTGCAATGGGTCACCGACCAAACGCGCCGTCAACTCGCCCATTTCGCGCACCGGCGGCTGCCAGACTTCCCACATGAAGTCGTTGATCAGGTCATCGGGGTCGTGGTGGCCGCGCACCCGGGTGGCGACTTCCCAATCGGCGATGCCCACGTCCGCCAGTTCCCGTAGGCCGCGCTCGATCTCGAGTCGAGGGCGCCTCGGGATAAGCGTCATTGTCTCGACGGGATTGTTACACGAGCGAGCGATGCCATCCCAAATGTCTTTGGCCAGAGTACAGTGGGTGTAACAGTGTGCGAGTTCAAGCAGCGCGGCGGCCGCCGGCCCCAGCGAGAAGCGATCGACGACAAGACGGGTTGCGGTTGCGTCGCGGCTGAATTCGGGAGGGCGGCTTGTCTTTTGCTCGAGGACTTGAAATGCTATTTTCAGGTTGACTTTGAGACTCTCCGATGGCACGTCTGCAAATTGCGGGTCGTCCAACAACTCTTGAAACAGTTCCGAATTATCGATCCAGGATTCGAAATCAGACCGAATGCGTCGACTGAACTGAGCTGCGTGCAATACATTCACCATGTATCTGCGCGCAAGATACAACGTGTACTCTCCGAACACCGGAGGATGTTTGCTTTCCGAAAACAGATCGTCGATATTTCGTTTGCCCATAGCCGGCACTCCCTTCCGCTACTCGCATTTTCGCCCGCGGCGTTCACCGGATTCGCCGTTCCATTTCCGATGGCCGAAACACAAAAAGAGGCGCGTTCGCGATTGAACACGCCTCAAGCTAAACAGGATATGCGACGAACCGCGTCGTATGTCGTCAGGTTTTTTTGTAAAATCCCAGATTTTTTTCAAGTTCCTCCGAGATTTCCGCACGAAGCGAGGCCGGTTTCAGAACTTCGGCGCTGGCGCCGTGGCTCAGAATCCACGCCTTGATCTCATAGAGGCCACCTGCGCGAAAGTGAAGAATGATTCCTTCGTCTTCCAATTCCTCGATCTCCTGCGACGGGTGCCAGATCCGTTGTCTGATATACGGCGCCTGGGATGCCGAGAAGCGGACGCTAACGTCGATCGGCGCTTCAAGAACGACACCGAATGCCTGATTGAGCTGTTCCTCGATTCCTGAATCTTCGGACGCGTCGAACGACCGGGACGTAATCCGGATATCCTGAATCCGCTCCGCGGCGAGGGTCAGCAGATTTCCGTATTTCGGATTGCAGCATAGCAGATACACGCCATCGTAATGGTACAGAAACCTGAACGGCAGCACAGGATAGGTCTTGCTTTCACCGGTACTCATAGCGCGGTAGGTCACGTTGCAGACTATTCGCTCCGTGATTGCTTCTTGCGCGATTTGAAATACCTGAGGGGTAACTTGAGCCTTCTGTCCGCGAATATGTGGATGATAGGCCGCCTGTTCCAGGAATGCGCGCATTTTCTCCGGCAGCGTTGTCCGGATCCTGTTCAGGCTTTTCTGATATTCGGTCTTAAAGGGCGATTCCTCGAGGATTCCAGTGATGTAGGTCAGAGCGATCAGCTCTCCGACCGGGAAATTCAGAGGCGAAACGCTGCTATCGCCCAGGAGTTTCCAGGTGTTCTGGCGGCCCCGTTTTTCCGTAGTCAGTGGAAATCCGGCGTCGTCAAGGTCGCGCAGGTCGCGCTCAATCGTCCTCCGCGATACCTCGAAATGCTTCTCAAGATCGTGGATCGTCGCGCCAAATCTGCGCGATGCGAGTTCTCGCAGCATATCCAGCTGACGAACGATCTGTCTCTTGTCTGCCATCGTTTCACCGGATTCCCGATGCGACTCTGGTTTGAACCGAAAGCCGTCTCGTATCTTCTCACCAATTGCCGTGACGTGATTCCTGGACGCACGCGTCCGGACCCGCCACAAAAAAAGGCGATCCCGCTCAGAATCGCCTCTCTTGCTCCCATCTCGCTCCACCTCAGGTATCTTCGTCTCCGCTCATCGGCAGGTCTTCAGCCGAGATGACTCGCCGCCTCGGGCGGTCGACATTCTGAGGATTTCGCTCTCGCTCCTGCTGGACCTGCATGGTATAACGGGCCGTGGGAATCGCTTCCAGCCTGAGCTCGCCGATCATCTCCCCCGACACTTCGCAGATGCCGTAGGTTTCGTTTTCGATCTTGCCCAGCGCATGGTCGATCTCGGCCAGCTCGCGCCGTTCGTTGTTGCCCAGGGTCGCCATCAACTCCAGGGAAATCGCGTTCCCGGCCATGTCGAACGGATCCGCGGAACGGTCCTTTCTGAGTTCGTCAATGTCGGCATCTTCCAGGCTGGTTTGTTTCAACAGGTCTTTCTTCCGATCCAGCAGCAACTTCTGGTAAAACGCCAGCTTTTCAGGTGTCAGTTTCTCGGGCATATCACCTTCGACCTCCGCGGCGCCAGACCCTTCTCATGGAACCTGCATCCCCATCGACACCGCGCAAAGATGTCGATAGATTTCTCCCGAAAATGTTCAGATCTCTACTGGCGCCGGACCCCGATCCCGCTACCGGAGCGTGCCTCATCGGAATTTTCGGACGAAAATTTATCGTTCCGAATATCGAAAGTCAAGCCCCAAATTTGAAAAAAAACACCCTCATTTCCTGCCAGTGGGAAAAACGCCGGCCGATACTTCCCGTGGAGTCGGAATCCGTTGCAATGAGCGGCGGTATCACACAGAGGAAGTCGTCAGGCCCGGCCCTGTGACGGGCACAACGCGCCCACACCGCATGCGTCGCAATCCGGCGACCGGGCGCTGCAGATCGCCCGTCCGTGATGAATAAACAGATGCGGCAGATCCACCCAGTCTTTCTTTGGGACCAGCCCGATCAGGTCCTGTTCGATTTTGACAGGGTCCTGCCTGCGGGTAAGGCCCAGACGATTGGAAATCCGGCGCACGTGCGTATCCACCACCACGCCTTCTGCAATACCGAATGCGTTGCCGAGAACGACGTTGGCGGTCTTTCTTCCAACGCCGTCGAGAGCCACCAGTTCATCCAGAGTCCGTGGCACCTCGCCGCCGTGGTTTTCCAGCAGCGCCCGGCAGCACCCCTGGATGTTGCGCGCCTTGTTGCGAAAAAAACCCGTCGAGCGGATGAGATCCTCCAATTCTTCAAGGGGCGCATCGGCATAATCCGCGGCCGTCGGACACCGCTCGAAGAGACCGGGCGTCACCCTATTGACGCGTTCGTCGGTACACTGTGCCGAGAGCATCGTGGCGATCAGCAACTGGAGCGGATTCTCGTAAGACAGCGAACACTCGGCGTCAGGATAGACGCCCCTTAACTTTCCGATGATCGCCCGCGTCCTCGACCGCCTCGCAACCAGATCTTCGTCCGGCTCCATCGTATCGGAATTCCTCATCTGCTCCGCGGCTACCACGGCCGCACCGCGGGGACTGGCTGTTCGAGGCCGTCCGCGCGAACGTTCTCGCCATTCACCCAGCGGGCGCGGTCCGACGCCAGAAACACGACCACGTCGGCGACGTCTTCCGGAGATCCGAGGCCGCCCATGGGAAATCCGTCTCTCTCGTAAGCGGCGAACACTTCCGGTTTTTCCTGACGCAACCCGTCCCACCCGCCGCCTTCGAAAATGATCGACCCCGGCGATACCACGTTTACGCGGATGCGGTCGTGCACCAGCTCGAGCGCCATGGGTTCGGCCATGAAAATCTGGGCGGCTTTGGACGCGCCGTACTGAACCGCGCCGCTCAGCTGCGGTATCCATCCCGAGATGGACGAAATGAACACCACCGAACCGCCGCCTCGCGCTCGCATGTGAGGGACCACGAGCCGGGTCAGCCGCACGCCGTGGAACACGTTTTTGTCGAAGGTCTCCACCCAATCCTCGTCGGTCGAATCCATCAGCCTGTCGCCGGACCGGCCGCCCACGTTATTGATGAGGACGTCGATTCCGCCAAGCCGTGCAGCGGATTCCTCCACAAACCGCTCAGCGTCGTCAGGGTCCTGCACGTCCGCCTGGATGGCGGAAACGCGAACGCCCAGCGCTTCGATTTTCGCCGCTGCCTCTTCCAACGTCTCCTCCCGCCGCGCGCAGATCGCGACGTCGCATCCCTCCGTCGCCAGTCCCATCGCCGTCGCGAGACCGATCCCGCGGTTCCCACCCGTCACCAGCGCGACTTTTCCCTTCAGATTCATATCCATGAAGACCTCCATTCAATTATCTATTTTACCGTAGACTCTTCCCCACCCCACAAAATCCCGTATTCCCTTTCAAGAGGCGGTGAGACGGGAAAGAGAAGAAGGAATACGGGTTGGTCATCCTGCGGCTTATCCATTGTGTCCTGACAGGTCGCCTGTCGGCGGACAACCCACTCAAAATTGCTTTCGTGCAGGAGACAGGCCTTCGCGAATTGACGAATTGACAAAGCCAGACAATATGGATATCCAGTGGACACCGGGTGATCGTCTCCCCTCTCCCGTCTTACGTTTCACCACTCTCCCGGGAGCGAGGGCACCTGCCTGCGCCTGCCTGTCCCGTTGGAGCGGCAGACAGGCCGAGACCTGCTCGGCAGGCAGGTCCTGCCCTCGCAGCACGGCCGTGGTAGTTGTAGGGGCGACTCTCAGAGTCGCCCACATATTGGTGCGGATATCGCCAATTGACGTCGCAATACCGTCGCGCTAATCGGTTTTGGCAGGATGCTGAGCGCTGTCTGTTTTGAGTTTGTCTACGAAGCATCGGACGAACGCAGCGACTTCAGATAATTCCTCAGTGTAGCAAAAGCGTTCTTTTAGAGGGACCTTATATCCGTCCTCAAAATCGATCCCAAGCTCTTGTAGCAGCGTCTTTAATTTCTCCAGCTTGGAGTTATCGGGGGGCTCGGGTTCGATTCTTAGAAATACCTCAAAACGCCAACCTTTTGGGTCAATTGCGGTGTTGAACCCGATGATTTCGGAAAACGAAGAGTGCTTGAGATTATAGCAGAGAACATCATAGAGCTTGTGCGGCTCTCTCCACTTGAGCTGGCTTTCACAAATCTTGCCGACAGACTCTTCCAACTCCTTCTCGAGATCCAAAACTCTCCTGCGGAGTTCGTTCTTGAACTTATCAATTCTCTTGAAGAAATCCGTGGCCTTTGTGAGATTGTCATCATTTTCCAGGAAACGGGCTAATTCTTCGTTCATTATCCTGCCCTCCCGCAGACCGTCAACTGTATTCAGGAAATCAAGCATGAACGTGAGATAACGGGTATTCGCTCTTGAGACTTTGTACCCGAGCTGCGATCTGACTTCGTTGAACAACTGCTCGTACGTGATATTCTTGAACGGTTCGACGTCGCCGCCTGGTTTGAGGCTCAGAATAAACAGGTGTTTCTTGAGATGCACGTAATGCGTTTCTACGTGCTTTATATAGTCTTCAAATGGGTTGCTGATTTCGTGAAAAATCTTGTTCTCGATCACGATGGCATGGCTTTCAGACTGAATCAAGAGGTCGATCCGACTCCCCTTCCGGGTGGTTTCTTCGCGGCGGATCTGTATATCGCCACCGATCTCCCTTCCCTGTTCTCCGATGCAGCCAGCCCGCACAAGAGCATCCAGAAACAGCGTTCCGAGTCCATGCGGGTTGCCGGGATCAAGGAAGAAGGCGAGAATGTTGCTGCACACATTCTCGTAGTGAGGATAGCCTGAAATTTCCATCAACGTCGGCGGGCGCTCGGGACGCGGCGGAACCTGTTTGCTAAATTCGTCCAGGAGAGTCTGGGCAGCATCCACGTCCCATCCATCGTTCATTGAGGATTCTCCTCGCCGCCTATTTTACGACATCAAACTCGCCGGTGAAGCTGTCTCACTCTATATTAGCACGTAGGGAGAATTCGCCAAGACAAACCGAGCTTTTTCACGGCGTAACATTTCAAACGGCGTCAGACACTTGATACCGAGACCTATACAGACGCTGGGGATCTTTATCCTGTTCATAGATGGTGACGGGATCTCGTGTGTAACAACGTCATAACCACCTGCAAGCGCGTGGGCGATCAGGTAACAGTCAGCCACTTGCAGAAAAGTGTCGATGGCTGCAGCCTGGTAACCGTGGCCTCTTATCCAATCACCGACTGTTCCAAGCGCTACAAGCACCTCCATGGTCGGTTTAAGAAAAAAGGCATCGCCACGACAGTCTGCCCAAATCGCAAGGTCGTCTTCGCCGGCTGCGACTTCGTCGGCGACTTTTTCAATGCTGAAAACGATTCCCCGTTCGTTCGCCGTGACCAGCCAATTCCAGAACCCAGGACATATTTCGAAGCCGTAATGCAAGTTCTTGGCACGGATAAAAGCGTCTGCATCAAGCAAATATGCCATCTACGATCCCACTTTCAGACTCGTGGCAAATGCCCGTAACGTCGATACCTTCTTGATTCCGAGAAGACGGAAGGACTCGGAAAACGAAGTCCTCCCACCCAGTGTGCTGGTCACAATGGCGCCGCCAAACCGCCCACCCACACGCGCCTTGAGCGTGGGATGGAAGCTACCACCGCTCGTCTTTTCAATGTTCCCTATTCGATCCAGTTCTCGGCCGTAGGCGGACCCAAGCGCATCACGGTCGAGCACGCCGCCATCGTGGAGCCGACGCAGTACGACCAAGGTGCTGACTTTGAATTGGCGAGCAAGGCGGTTCAGCTGGATTGGAAGTTCCTCCCTCTTACGGTAACTCTCAAGTAAGGACCTGAGTGGTACGAGAAGCTCGGCGGCGACACGGTTGCACCAACCCTCTATTTCGTGGGCAGGCACGGAAACCACGTCAGCATCGGAAAGCGCAGATTCGCCAAGCCAGATGTGCCCGAGTTCATGTGCCAGCGTAAACATCTGTGCCGCTTTGGTGTCGGCGCCGTTAATAAAGACAAGCGGTGCAAGATCGTCGCTCAGGGCGAAGCCCCGAAACTCTTCGGGGTCCAGCCTGCGGCGGGTGTTGTTGCCAACGATCCCGCTTGTCATCACCAATACGCCCAGTGCATCGGCCTGCTGAATAAAGCGTCTTAGCGCCTCGGTCCAGGTACGTAGATCGTTCCTCTCCTCGACGTCGAAACCCAGTTCGGCTCTAATCTCTTCCGCAGTGGTCTCAACGTCGCTGCCAGTTGTAGTGGAACCCACGAACGCCAGCGGATCTTCTCCCTCAATGCGTGCATAGTCACGGTACCAATCCTGGCGCCGTAAGCAGAGATAAACAGTTTCCAAAAGTTCGACGCTGGGCCGTCCGACGAACTCATTGCCTATCGTTCGCATGTCAGGTATAGGGACCGGTTCATCAAGTGGCGCAGAGAGAAAGAACGAACCGATCGGCGCATAGGTGACCCGGGCAAGCTTCTCCAGTTGCTTGAGCGTCGGCTGTTTCTCACCGCTTTCCCACTCAGGATACCTGGGAAATCGCTTAACGAGAGCGTCGACGTGAATGCCCGCCCGCTCGCGCGCCCAGCGAAACATCTCCGGTTTGACATCAACGCGCAGTGTCATTGGCGACTCCTCCATGTCCGAAAATGGCGTAGCGCTGCATCAAACCGCGCTTGATTTTCCCAATCTTCGTGAAAAGTCTCGAAGATGTGGATGAACTGCGACTCGCTTACGCCATATAGTTGCGCGATTACGGAATCTAAATTGCAAATCATAGCTTATTGTTTTTTATTTGTTTAGGCCCAGTATTTTTCTCGCTAAGGGAAAAGGGAGAAAAAAAGCCGCCGCTCGGCGCCGACAGGCCGTGCCGTTTACCGCTGCAAACTGAAACCTGCAGTTGCGACACCCGGAAGCGAGAACACCTGCCTGCGCCTACCTGTCCCGTTGGAACGGCAGACAGGCCCAGTTCTGCTCAGAAGGCAGGTTTTGACCTCGATGCGCCGATGTTGGATTTGTAGGGGCAACTTTCAAAGTTGCCCGCATATTGGTGCGGATGAATTTGCGTCGCGCGGCGCTGACAACCGGTACCGCTTTAACGAATGCGGAATTTATGCAAAGTCGCCAGTTGATGCAAGCGGAGACCGTATCCTGGATGGTGCAGGAAAGGTCCGGCCCTAGGAACGGCGAATTCACACTTGACAGACGTAATATTACATTGTATTATTACGAAGTAATGAAATATCGTTAAATTCAGTAAAGGATAGAGCGTGGACCTCACGATTGCGGAATTATCCCGCGCAACTGGCAAGAGTGGAAACTACCTCCGTCAGCATATTCATCGAAAGCATCTGAAGGCGCACAGGAAGGGTCGGAGGGTTTGCGTTTCGGTTGACGAGGCGGTGCGTTGGGCGCGTGAACGGGGGCTTCCCCTTGATCTACCGGCAAACGTTGCGATCACGTCTCAACCCAAACAAGATCGTACCGCCCGAATCACAGTGCTTGCGATCCTGGAGTCCGCCGCAGTGGCGAGAAACCTATTTACGCTCCTGCGCCACAGACGCTCTGACGCGTTGGGTCCCTGGGCTGGCGAGCCTGACGGAACCTGGCATAGCAGCGACCTCGGGCAGGAAATATGGCTATTCACATTCGATGCTCCGCTGACGCGCTGCCAGGAGTTGGTGGATGAGATCTTCGAATCTGGCACGCTGCAGATCGAGGACACTGCAGTCCATTTCGATCTCGAACCCCACCCAAGATGCCACTGGGCTTATCGAGATGACCGACCACTGAACGACGCTTCTGTGCGCAGCCCGTTCTCAAGACATAGTGCGGAGGTAATTGAGTACTGGAGCTTTGTGCCGGATGTTCGCTCACGGTGGTTGGAGATGCTTAAGACGCAACGCGGTAAGCTTGAGTCCCGACTTAAATCGATACCGTTCCCCCTCGTCCGCGGTCCGGACCGGATCGGAAACCTGATGATCGCCGGCGCCCTGGACGAGATTACGTGTGACTTGTCAGCAAATCGTGATGGAAGCCTCCGGTTCCACTTCGACGCAGTCAATTTACACGAGAAATATCGCGCTGAGATTTGGGCGAGCCATAGCGGGGATGATGTGCTTCGGAAGGAAACACCCGTCACGCCTGGCCAAACCACTATAGAAGCCACATCCGATGTCGACGATATTGGCTTTGCGGTTTACCGTTCGACTGACGGTCAGTGCATAGATCTGATGCACGTACGTATTGTTCTGGAGGTCCAAATTCAAATGTCGGTCGAGTCCGGTCGGACCCTACGCCATCAGATAAAGCAGGGGCCGGTCTTTTGTGTCACTCTTCCAGGCGATCACTCCGCAACAACGGTTGAATCAGACCACGAGAGGAGCGGACTCGACAAACGTATCCGACGCCATTGGCTGGAGCAAAAGGCGTACGAACAAGAAACCATTGCACGCCGCGACCGCAATTTCGCCCGGTTTGGTCCTGACGAGTTCGACGAAGCCGTCAGCCATTTCATTGGGTTGCTGCGTCAAAACCACGATAATAACGACCCGGTATATTTAGCTGACCCGTACTTTATGAATCCGGCCGCAAAATCGAATTGTACAAAGCTATACTTGGAAATGTTCGCAGCGACAAAGGACCGGGAACTTAGAATTCTCTGCACAGCCAACGAGTGCCTCATAGCATCGCAGTGGTGGTGGTCGGATTTCCCCGATGAGATAACCTCACACATAAGAGTCCGGTCGTTCAGAAAACCCAATGACAAAAAAGGCGCATTTCACGATCGTTTTCTCATCACGCCCACGCACGAGACTCTCATCACTCACTCTCTAAACGGCTGGGCGACAGATGGTGTAACGTTTGCGGGCCTTCCATATGAAATCTATCGCAACGAAGCATTACACTTTTGGTCAATGGAAATAGAATCCACGAACACAGGACTCTTCGTACGGGAAGTCTGCTGATGATTAAGAAGGGCCATACAGAATCCTTGCTGCCTGAAGAAGCTAAGGCCGTAGTTTGGCGGATCTTCGGCGAAGGTGAATCGCCACTGAAGGGCCGGTCAACTTTCAGCCTGATCAAGCCAATGATCGAGAAACACGTCCCTTTCCACAATCAGAATAGTGCAATTGCTGAGATCCGAGGCTGGTTTGAGTCCTACGGCGACCGCCACTGGCTCAAGTCTGAAATGGGCGAGCAGGTTGCAGTCTTGATCCTGGAGGGAATGAAAAGCGAGCGTTCCGAGAGCGCTGTCTGGGCGGTCGGCTCTATCGAACCCGATCTGGCCGCACGCATAATACGTGCCGGATGGCGCCCGCAGGAATTCGACTCGTTCGTCGATGCCACATTCAAGGCATTAAAGAAGCTATGCGATCGAAACAAGGTTCTCGACGCGGCACGCTTTCCACGCTTATCGAATCAGAATTCCAACGACGGGAGGGTCCCAACCAACGCGGTAGTGCGCCCGGGATGGCTCGCAATCTTCCAGCACCTCGACAGCCATGGTTTTGAACTCGTATACGAGGGTTTACAGCGCACCGCCGGCAATTTAATCGACCTTATATTCGACATGATGCCAGAGGAATTCGAATCCCTGCTTGGGAGGCTTGGGCACCCTGTAATGCAGGCCCGAGCGGCCAACCGCGTAATCGGAAGAACTCGAGTAAAGCAAAACCGGAAGACGCTGCAGTGGATCAAAGACGATTCCAGCGACATCCTGGTCGCACTGGCAATTGTCCATACGTTAAACGCCGTGAACAGGCTGGATGAAGATCTCAGATACGCCGAACGCAGTAACGCAGAACACTACAATTGGAGTACCGAACTTCGCCCGCCAAGGGACGATCTCGATTCAGCTGGAGTCGGCCTGATTACAGGTATTACTGATCGCCTGGCGGATTTCGAACCACTTCGGTGCACGCGGTGGATCGGAGAATTGCTTGGTACCGCGCCCAACATAATCCATCGAGGGGAAAATAACGAAGTCCCGAAGCGTATTAAGCAGCTTGAAGAGGCGTGTACTAAGTTGCTCGGACGCCTGTTCCGTGAATCCTGGTCTGAGGAACTGAAAGACGAACTTTGCAACGGTTTGCAGCTGGCAGGTCGAGGGACTTGGTCCCGGCATCTGGCAAGTATTGCCTGGGAGATCCGAGACGTTAAGCCTGAACGCGCAGCCGAAGTCGCAATAGCGGCTCTTCACGAAGGCGAACGACAGATCGCCGAGCAGATGAAGGAGAATCGAATATTCCTGTACTGGAATGACTGGGAATACAGAGCGTGGATCCAAGGTCTTGGCGCTGCGCTATCGCTGTCCAGCGATGAGCTTCACCTGCCGACGTGGCTTTCGGCACGGTGTCGAGCATTGCCCTTGAGCGTTTGGGACGCAGAGGAGAATCACGAGGTCTTTCATTGCGCCGAGCGGGCTGCTCAGACCTGGTTCCTCGTTGCGTTCTCTGCGATTCCGTACCTTAATGAACTCGGCCGCTGCGTAGATCCAAATGAAGTCCGGGAACTCGCGGAAATGTGCTGGAACCACTGCGATTTCGCCAGTCTGTACGTCCGCAGCCAACCGGAAACGTCATTCGTATCAGAGTACGTCGTCCGTCTCGCCGTCGAATATGGCCATCCAAGCGATACCTGGCTCCTGAATCAGGCACGAAATCGAGGGGTCGGACCTCGCGCCTTGTGGGCCCTGATTCACCAACGAGACCAAAAGATCGCCCGGGACGGCGGAACAGCCGCCCATTATGGCCAGACGATTACAATTGAGCTTCTTCGAATCGCCGCAGATCGATTTCGCAGTGAAGGGACTTTTGACCTTGAAGAACTACGATTTTGGGGCCAATTGTGGCTTTTGCTTGGAGCCATCGATGAGTCAGAGCAGACAGCGATAGAGATCAGTTCGTTTCCCGAAAACCTTCTCGACCGTACCGACAATCTGCTGGTATTGAAGCTGCTCGCCACGGTGGCCAATCAAAGGAGGCTGTTACCCAGATTACGAGACGATGCCACGACGCTCTACCGGCAACTCTGGCCCGGTACGTACACACCTGCCGAGGAACGTGAGGACCGTACGGAGATTGACGAGCGATTCAATCGAAAGTAAGCGGCCATTTGAGTTTTGTTTGACTATCGCGAAGAAGAGCCAACGGAAGCTGGAGGGGGGAAAGGAATTGTGCCTATATTGATTGGAAGAGAACAGGCTAAGCGCGGCTTCGCTGTACTCGGCCGCAACCAAATAGATCGAAGTGAACGACTGAGCCCGTTTGACGTCGCAATCACTCCCCCCTTGAGGGGGAGTCGCAGAAGCCGAGCCGTCAGGCGACTGATGCGGTGGGAGGATTACAACGCGTGAACGTGGGCAATCTGCACGAATAAACATGCACGCACTTTGCGTTGAAGTCTTACTGTAAGACTCTAACCTCAATTCGAAAAAAGACAAGCGAAAAATCAGCCACAAAAAGCACAAAAGACACGAAGGGCATGGCTGCGAAACGGCGTGTAGAGGTCGTCCGAAGGCAGGTTTTCTCCGTTCACGTCCAGTGACCTGAAGGTTCCTGAAATTCTGACGTCAAATCGCCTTGATTCACCTGCGTTTATTCGAATTCACGTTCCCGAAGAACTTCGAATCAAGGCTAACCTTAATTCGTCGATAATATCCGGTCAAAAGTATAGCTAAGCCAAGTGAAAACAGCAATTTCTTCCGTTGAATTGCGGCGTTCTTCCGTCCACATCCAGTGAGCTGAAGAATTACCAACTCGTGACATCAAATCGCCTGTGTTCTTACGGATATATCTCAGCGGGAACGGCATGAATATTTCGCATTAAGGCTAATCACGTAATAGCACCAAAACCGTCGACATCAACTACAACATGCCAATCATCTTTGTACCAGGAAAACAGACACTACAATTCTACACGGGAACCGTTGCGTATCAGATTCCCGGGATTTATCGTAGTGATGCTGGTGGACATCCGATAGAGCATATAGTCTACCAAGATTCGAACGGATACAGGGCAACGATTGTAAGCGGCCTCGTCGCGTATCTCAGGAAAACCAACTGGTCGGCGAATTATGATATAGATCAGCGGTTCGTGAGAACAGTCGACAAACGAAAAGTTGAAAACAACACATTATTTCTTGTAGAAGAGCATAAAGAAGAGTTACGCGGATTTCAATTGGAAGGGTGTTTCCAATACCCAAACGACGAAAAGGACACCATACGATTTCATAGGTCGGCATCCAATCTCGGTGCTCCAATCGTAAAGACGAAGACGCCAATCCGAAATGCAGTCAAAGTGGCAACTCGCATTGCATTCGGCATGTGGGACATGGACTTCATCGAGTTTGTCAGTTCAAGGTGCTATTCTACAGATGGCAAATATCTCGTATACGAGGAGAGTCAAATCGAATCTGAAACCGCTGCGTATCGAGCCTATCCGCGCAGGGCATATCAGGTGGTAAATTTGGAGTCTGATGGTATTATGACGCACGCCGCGCGTACGGAATCACTATTGTCAAACATAACGGGCAAAAATCTGGAAGGGTTGTTATCTGCGTTGCAGATTGTTTCTTCCAACGACACCTATCGGAATTGTATGCAATTTGTGTGGCTTTACGAGCAATTGAAGAAATGTATGATTCAACTGAATGAACAAAACGTCATTGACAAGTGGGTAAAGGACCATCGAAATGAAATAGCCCACGCAGACGTGAATTACGTAGACCCTGAGATATTTCGTGAGTTACAACATTTGGCACTTAAAATCGTCATGCGGGAGAAAAAGACCTAAACACGTGAGTACGATTGGGTTATTCTGAATTCGGCACAGTTGTAGATGAGAGATCAATGCACATGCCCGCGATGGTCGAACAACAACCTTGTCGATATTCCTGAACCGGATCGATTAACAATAAAATCTGAGCTATACGTCGCTCGGCTCTAATGGATCAACAGGTTTGTACTCGTCCTCGCCAAGGCTGGGAAGTTCCACGCCCTTGACGATCTTCTCACCAGCATTCATAACTGCCCTAAAGTTTTCCTTGATAATCTCCGTTCCCTCTGTACTGTCCCTATTTCCACCAGCAAACTGCCGAAGCGCAAAAGCTGCCTGGAATGCTTTCAAAAATGCTTGTCTCGCATCAGCATCCAGGTACAGGCAGTTTCCTTGCCACCATTCCTGACACTCTAAAGCGACGCTACCTACCTCATCTTTGTTCAATACCGACCGGAGTTTCCGCCAATGCGTGTATGCTTGTTGATGAGTTTCGAGACGACGATCAAGCGCGGCAATGCTGAGTTGGTGTTTTCGCTTCGCCTGCTCGACGAGAAGGCGGTTCTGCTGAACAATCTCTTCCATCCGCTCAGAGTATACAGAGCGAACCTTTTCAATTTTGTCGGTGATCTTTGCTATATCTTGTTTAGTTGCAAGGTTTTCACCTTTCTTCCGTGCGTAGGGCGTCACGTAATTCCTTAAGATGAACAGTACTAAAATTACGAAGATACCGACAAGCTGAAGAACATCAAAATACACCGACCAGTCGCTCATGGCAAATCCCCTCGTGTTTTGCGATCTGCTTTCAGATCTGAAGCAACTTTGCACAATTGATTTTCAGGTCGCCATTGTAGGAAAGAGCGAACTCACCCGCGATTTACCAACCTCAGGACAGGTATTAAGGTTCCGAAGCCCACAGATTGAACCTTCAGGGCGATAGCAGATAGGTACGTTTAATCGCCATCTTCGCATAGCCCGGTTCGTGATATACCTCACGCATCCTCAAAGCCAATACAGAATCGCGTTGGATCCAAGTCGGCATGTGTGTTGGCGCGATCAGGTCCACGTGTCAATCCTCGTCTTCTTGCCTCCATGGACGCTTGGTTCGGCGCACCATTGGTTTCGCAAAATGGTGAGCGGTTCGAGAGCTTCTTCGGGTAGGTGCAACAGATCCCGCAGGACGGCGCGGTCGAGGTCCTGTCGCACGTCGTCGCAATACGCCTCATTGGCCGGCAGGAATTCCTTTTCCTTGAACTGCTCAAAGATAGCCTCAGCCTGAGACAACTGCTCTTTGTTTAGAGAGCGAGGATCCAGGACCGTCAATCGCGGCAACTGAGTAATCGTCAGTCGTGCGCGGCCCTGCTGCTGTCGAGTTCCGATCCACCAGAAGCAGAGGAGTCCGAGCGTCGTGTTCGACCACAGAACCAGTGGAACGGCCCATTCCTCTCGCTCCAATATGAAGTTGGGCCATGCTGTGCCGCCGATCGCTTTGGAGGGCGTGAGGCATGCCGTGAGGCTTTGCGAGTTGATTCTGAAATCGAGATTGAAGTGTAGTTGCGAAGCCGTCCGATTCCAGACAGATACTGCTTGTTCTTCGCGGCCCTGGCGCACTTCGCCTTCGCTATCGGGAGGAACAACGAGGCTTCGTTCGCGGTTGGCATCATGGCCCCACAACGCCGGATATTCTGGTATTCCCTGGACAGGGACGATTTCAAACGGTCCACGTGGAACTCCGTCACTGCCCTTTCCTGAGATGTCGAGGTGGTATAACCCTTCCTCGCCAAGTGAGCCGAGCCGACTCGTGAAGACCGGCGCGGAGAAACCTTGGGGCAGCCGGAGGGTTTTTTCCAACAATCCAAGAGCGGTGTTGGCGAGCGCGGTTTCGCGAAGGGATGCGCAACCGCCGTGTTTCAATGGTGCGACGATATAGGTACCGATGGTCTCTTGGTCGCCCACGCAGATGCGACCTTGCCGAACGTGCTGAGAGACGCGACGTATTGCCCGTGCTATCTCAATGGCTTCCGCAATGCTGCGCGGTCGATGATAGAGATTCACGAAGAGTGTATTCTCTAATCCTTCTTGTCCTTCGTGGCATTTGGTGGCCACGACGAGGGCCTCGGCCATACCCGTATCAGCCGAAAAGGCCCGGTCCTTATTGCCGTAAGCAGAGATGGTAAGCACAACTACGGTCCTGTACTCGAGTTCTAGCAATCGACGTGTCCCCTGCCACGAGCTACCGATCACACACGCCGCAGGGAGCACCAGCGCAAGGACGCCACCCGGCCTCGCCTTTGTGTGCGCGAGATCTACAAAGTTCGAAGCCAACCCTGCATTGCCATGGCCTGCCAGGTGTCCGCTCTTCTTTAGCTTGGCGCAAATTCTCTTTAATCGCGTGCTCATTTGCCGCTGTTCCTCTTCGCTCGTATCCAATCCGGCAAATGACGGCACCGGCACCGATCCTTCGATATTCTCGTGGTTGGTTGGTCGTGTAAACGGAGGATTCATAATCACCAGATCCGCTGTTTCTCGAGGGAGGTTCATGTCTTGACTCAACTCCGTTGCCACATCCCCCTTTTTGCCGTGTGCCACCGTGGCGCCTGTCCCAAACAGTGACGGCGCAGTGTCATCCTCAATCAGATCAAGCGCCCCCAGCGCCATCCTATGGCGCTTTTCCTGACTCTGCTCTCCGTAAGGCAACGCGTGGACGCGTGTCTCGCCAAAGGTCGTGCCGGGATGCGCGCTGGACAGCATGGATGCGGTAAGGTGCGACGCAGCTGGCATAATGTCCGCCGCGATGAGGGCATTCTCCATCATGTCTCGATGCAGCGCCTGATCGGCGACCTGGAGACGAGTGAGCGCGTCAGCATTGGACCAATCTGTTTCCGAGTCCAATCGGGATACCGCCAACTCCGCGAGCAGAGCGGCAGAAGTGGGAAGCGTGTAGAACGTGGCGAGAAACTTTCGGTCGGCGATCAGCGTTTGGAACATCCGACCGGAAAGGTCGTGCAGGGTTGTCGCACCGAGACCCGCCAGATCGCTGGCTGCCTGAGCGAGGCGATTCAACACCGCGTTGGCCGTACCATTGGGAATCGGCAGAAGCAAGTCTGAGGCGATGCGGAATATCGGATAGTAATTGATGTGATCGAGGATATGTTGCCAGCAGGCGAGCAAACGACTCTTGCTGACGTCGTTTCTCCCCGGAATTCGCAGTTGGTCGATTGTGGCAATCTCGTGGGCCTCCACAATCGCTGTGTGAAAGACAAGCGCGTTCGCGACGATTGCCATCGCCATGCGCGAGGTTTGTTCTCCATCCTCCTGATGAAGGGAATCCGCCATCTGCGCCAGCGCATTCGCGCCCGCGGACTCCCGCAACTTGTGGGCGGCTTCGCCAATGCTCTGCTCCAGAATGCGGGTTCCCTTAGCCAGTAGCCGTTCGGACAGCGAAACGTTCTCGATGAACGTGGCGAGGTCGTCGATACTTCCGGAGAGCCATCCCGCGATCGGCCAACGCAACGGCCTGTCCTTCTCTTGTAGAGAATACGTGCAATAACGGTACTCAGCGGTCTCGATCCGGTCCTTGAGGTCCGCCTGAGGCGCCTGGCTCAGGTCTTTTGGTATCTGGACGGCAATGGTCTGCTCAATCGGGTCTCCTGCGTACTTAAAACGGAATCCCAAGCGTTTCCTGGCGTCTTCTTCTACGGTACGGGCCGGTTCAAATTCGGTTTCGAGGACGACCGGGACGCCTCCCGGCGGTCGAATTACCACGTCCGGCTGGAGGCCAGGTTCCCGGAGTACGTTCGTTTGTTCCGCACTTGTGCGGTCGCGCCAGCGCGGATGTTTCGAGCGCAGTGCATTGGAGAGTTCGAAATTGAAGGCGATTTCGCTTGTTTGGGGCATGGAAAATCCTCACTTGCTGAATTCATTGCCACTTCTTCGCCGCTTCCGAAGCAGCGCCCGGACGACGAGTTGTTTCGCGTAAAACGAGGCGACCGTGCCAAAAAGGTGTCGCATTTCGCAACAGTGGCGCGTCCGTCCGGCTTATCGTTTTTGTCCGCGCGACTTTGTGTGCGTTGAAGATAGTCTTGGAGGCATCTCGACACAAGCGCCAAAACCGCTTGCGGATCGTGATTTCTCGCCAACGGCCGCTAAAGATGTGCCACATCTACCAAAGGGTCTGTCGCTTTTGCCAACAAACCGTTTCCAATCTCATCCCAAATCAATGTCTATGTTAAATTTAGTATCTAGCGAGGCTTCGCCTCAGACGCCAGGACGTGCTGTTGCGTAAGAGTGTTTGTGTAGATAAAATAGGCCCCAGTTGAGCGGCGGTAGTCCTTTTAGGGACCCCCGATTATTTAACCGGGGCTTATTCCTCTACAAGCTGTTTTGCCCAGTCCGTTATTCCCGTAAGCAAGTCTCTTTTTACGTACTTTATCATTAACTCGACTGATAGGCTTGTATCGGCATATTTCGACAAATCGACGGGAATTGGAAATTCGTAGGGAGTGTCGATGCCGACCAAATGGCCGTGAAACACAACTATTGCCTCGTGTTTTTGCAATCCAAGATTAACGGTCACATTATTGACTCTTATCGTGGATGGCGTTCTTGTTCGTTCGGGCATTTGGATTCTCCTTTCGAGTTCTGGACAGGTTAGTGTTTCGGTCGCACGACGAAGCGGAGGGTCGTTATTGATCTGTTGACGGGCTCTGCTCAATTGCGGACAGTTTGGAGTATATATAATATAGGTTGACAAGAGACAACGAGATTTCTATTGTTTCAAGGAGGCACCATGAAAACAGCAAATGACCTGATTGACCACGTCATCAAGAGAAAAGACGCCGGTGCCGTCGTATAAGAAGTGTTCAAAAAAGACAAACCGGAAGAAGAGGAGGTCGTCGAAATACCAGATGCAAGAACCCTCATATACAGCTTCATGAAGGAAAGATCATCGAAGAGGCCTAGGTAGGAAAAACCAACCTACAGGATGACTACGGTGGAGGGAAAATGAGCAAAATTGACATTCGTGGACCGATACGAATTGGCGGGGAAGAATGGCCCAGAGAATATTCAGCGCCAGACTTCCACCCAATGACAAAGTTCTTTGTTGCCAAAATGACGGAGTTGGATCCTCAATCTGAAGTTGGGCTAGTTTTCGGTTATGGTCTTAGAGAGGACAGTCGGGAAGACATGCTAACACATCGCCATATAGGATTTTATGCGTCTAAGGAAGATATGATCGCAATTGCACATAAGATCATACAAGATCTTGGTGGACGAAATAGCGATTGAAACGACTCAGTCGAGACCCAGATCGCCTAACCCCCTGACAGGATCACGGGACATTTCACATTTGCATCACGCAATACCTCAATATATGGTCTGATATCTCCATTTGTTGAACGTCATCCGCCAAGGCGGGGAGTCCCTGCAGTGCCTCTGATTCCTGTCGGTATCGCCCCCTAAGCGTCACAGTTCCGGACAACCGTCTTGTGGGGATTCCCGGGCGTTTTTTGCCTCTATTAAGCCTGTTTCTAATATAACTTGACAATTAGGACAATTGCCATATATTGATTTTTACGAAAAGACAACCTCCGTATTATGAGTTTGCGACAACTCACTAAATCAGGAGTAGACAAATGGCTACCTTAACGTTACCTGCGCCTGACATTACTGAGTCAAAAATGAACTGGCGTTATCGTACCGTGACGCATGAGCAAATTAAAGAAATCGAAGAAAAACGACAAATGATCAATAAAGATATTCGTAATTCTAGAGTTTTTCGTGACCAAATGAGGGAGTTTTACGAGGCTTTAAAACCCGATCCTCTCGGTTATATTAGAAACCACACTGAAGATGAACCTAATGAATTAGTAGTATGGATTCGCAAATGCGAAGATGCGTATAAGGACCTTCATCGGTTTTTCGAATCCTTAAGGCCTGAGTATAGGCGTATGAGTTCGACATTAGGCAAAAAACTACAAACCATTATTGACCTCACCTATGAGATAGTTGCTTTTCTACAAGAAATACGCTGGTGGATCACTGTTGCTCTCGCTAATAAACAACAGCGTAGACCTAACAATTCCGCTAAGGTGACACTTGCTAATCTTTGGGATTAATTTATGAAATTTATCCCACCAGTTGATGTATATATTGATGAAAAGACAAAAAAGAAATTAAATAAACTCGGCCGCAGTAACAAGGTTATCAAGAACCAAGCTGAGAGATTTATACAGGAAGTCGAGGAAGGCAAGATGTTACCAAGCCGTCATTACGGACATATGTTCGACAATGTATGGAAGGCCCGACTAAATCAACAATATCGAATTGGATTTTGCATTTGTGATCCCGAAGAAGAAATCACTTCAATAAATATCATCGAGGTCGATAATCACGATGAATTTTATGCGCTTTTAAATCCATAATCTCTCCTTATCACATCAACCAGAAAAACAGGGAGAGGCGACTTGCCTCTCCCTGTTGCATTTTAGGCTTAGGGACTCTTAGTTATAATCTCCGAATATATGTTACCTTACAATAGTGCGCAATCCGTCTTGTAGAACTGAACACCATCATCACAACGATACTGAGCAAGTGTCGCGAAACGCAACAGTTGCAGGTTTCGGTTTTCCCTTTGTGTCTTTGTGGCTTCGTGTGAGGATTGCGTTGGTGGAAGCCCGACGTAACCGCTGCGCCAGGCCCCCCGGCAACCTCCCTAACAGCCCGTTGATAAAGTCCATCCGGACTGCTACAGCATCGACCGGCGCAATTTCGGATGCGCCTTCAGGTAGGGTCCACCGCTGCTGACGCCGACGATCTCGTCGCCGCGCCAGCGAAACGTCACCGTCTCCTCTTCGGCGGACTCCGTCCCGCGACAGCTCCTCCTCCTCGTACTCGGGAAGAGCGAAGCGCATCTGGCTGGTCGTAGCCCCATCACCCTGCGCCACCACCACGAACCCGTTCTCCACCGTTGCCTCGACGGGCCGCCCGTCGACGGTCACCGAGCAGGTCGCCTCATCCGCCCAGCCCGGGAAGCGCAGCCGCAGCTCCTTTCCGGTTCGGTTGACCACGGTGACCCGGCCTTCGTTTTCGTCGCGCTCCGCCTTCACCCCCACCTCCGGCAGATCGCGGTCGAAGTGAAAGTGAAAGTTGACGCGCACGAACTCTCCCTCGACGTCCACGGTCCGGGTCCAGAGCTCGATAAGGCTGTGCAGGGCAGCTGCGGTGAAATCCGTGACGCAGGTCTGGCCGCTGACGTGGCCGACAGAGCCGCCGATAGCGCCCACGAAACGGTTGGGAAGGTCGCGGTAGCAGTCGCGGGCATCGGCTGCTTCGGCCGGCCGGATCGGAACCGGTTCCCGGATCTGCGCCGGGAACAGCCGGGCTCGCGCGATGCGCTCGGCATCGTCGAGCAGTCCGGGATCGGCGAACCGGTCCCAAAGCAACAGGGCGATATGGGCGATATCCCCGGCCGAGGCGACGTCGCCGCCGTAGCGGGCGCCGACGTCGTGGGTGATGAACCCGGAGCGGGTGATCAGCCCGGATACGGCCTCCCGGTAGGTCCTGTAAATCTGCTCCTGGCGTTCAAGCGAACCCTGGAGCGCGGCCAGCATCAGCAGGCCGCGGAGGGTGTTCAGGTACGAGTGGGTGTGGTGGCCGCAGCCCCTGGCGAGGCTGCCGTCCGCGTTCACCAGGGTTCCGAAGTGGAAATCGCCCAGGCGCTCCGCCTCCTCGAGTGCGGCCGGATCGCGGGTGGCCGCGTGGAAACAGAGCAGGCCCTCGATGGCGCGGCCGTGGGTGTAGGCCGGGGCGGCGCTTTCGCCGTGCTTTGCCCGCGCGGGTCCGCCGTCGAACGAGAACTCCCACGCCATCAGGTCCCGGCTGGCGCGGCTCATGCCCTCAATCGCGCGGTTGCCCCATTCGGCGGCGCGGCCGCTGCCGCGGCATTCGACAAGCAGTCCGAAGGACAGCATGGTCTCGCGGTAGGAGTGGATGTACCAGGTCGCCGGGTCCCGGGGGTCGACGTCCTCGAGGAAGATGCCGCTGGCGTTGTCGGACAGGCGCCGGCTGTTCTCCAGCATCGCCGCTTCCATCTCCTCGGGGATCTCGAAGCCGGCGGCGCGGTCAAGCCGCAGCATGGCGTTCCACCAGCGTCCGACGTTGTGGCCGGTGCAGTATGGACGAAACTCGTACCTGGCGCCCAGTTCCGCGTCGACGGCCATGTGCCAGTACGGCAGGTAGCCGTCGTCGCGCGACAGACTGCCGAGAAGGTTGCGGCCGGAAAGCAGCAGGCGGTTTTCAACGTTCATGGTGTGTGGTCGACTCCCAACTTGATCGATCGTTCCATGGTACCGCTCGCGCGACAGAAATCCGGAACACCGTCACTGTGACCGATATTCGGGATATGTCGCAAATTGCGACAGTTGCAGGTTTCGGTTTTTCCCTTTGTGTCTTTGTGTGAGGATTTCGTTTGGTGAGAGCCGGACGTAACCCCTGGTCGATGCCCCGGCTTAGCTGTCCAAAATCCGACGGCGGCCGTCCTCGAGCCGGTCCCAGCTCCTCGATGCATCGGGGCCCTGCGCTTGTTCTGGCGTCTCAATCCGGCCAGGTACTCTTGCCATTCCCCCTCGCGACCGGACCGGGTGAGCACGTTTCTGACCTGGCGCAGATAGGGAACCGCCTCCCGGTATCCCGCCGGTTTTACCCGGGCGATCTCCGCCTCCGCCAGGTCCTTCCAGATTGCCACCGAACGGTTGGGATGCGTCGATGCGATGGCCTCGGCCACGTCGTCGTCCAGATAGTCACCGTGCATCCAATATGGAGCTTCGGATCGGCTTTCATAGTCGTACCACTTCACAACCTCGTCCGGCTTCTTCTCGGCAATGGCCAGCCGGATCAGCGCGTCGACCATCGGCGCCTCAACCTTGTCGCGTGGCGCCGGCATTTCGACTTCCGGAGCGGGAAGGGGCCAGTCCGTCTCCGGGTCGCTCTTGCGCTTCCTGCCGCTACGAGGGCGCCGGCCGGTTTGCAGATAGTGCCGGCCCCACGCCTCGACGCCCTCCCCAACCCCCTGCCCGCGGGCGGCATTGCACAGAGCCAGGAATCCCTCCGAGTCGGGACTGGCGAAAAATTCCTCCGCCTGTATGGCCAGCCCGGCGAGCGGATTGCCGCTGTGCTGGTTGATTGTCCGCAGTCGCTCTCGAAGCTCCGCTTGCAGTCCTGGATACCTGTCCTGAAGCGCCTTGAGCCCCTGCCGGCACCAGCGCCGCGCCTCGTCCCACGCGCCTTCGGCCATCAGGCGGTCCACCAGGCGATTGTAGGTGAGGGTGATGGGGGCTTCGCGCTTGCACAGAGGCAGGATCTCCTCCTCCCTTCCAGCCTTTTCCATAGCTCTGATGAGCCAGTCGACGACGTGGTCCCGTTTGTAGTCAGTAGAACGTCCGTCGTCTACGGGAGGTTGCTCGCGGGCATCCAGTCGCTGGGCCAGGCGGTCGCACACCTTCGACCAATCGCGTCTATCATAGTCTTCAACCCAGAGATTTGCAAATCCTTCGGAGCAGAGTTCGTACTCGTCCGCCTGTGCCATATCCAGGACCCATACGATCCGGTCCGAGGGCGACATGGAACACCTGTCCAGTGCCCGGAAAAGAACGTCGAGGCAGGCGCCGATCGCTTCGCTCGACTCCCCCTCGTGCTCGTATTCCAGCGCCCGAGTGCCGGCGGCAAGCAGTTCCGGTCCCAGTCGCACGGCAGCGTCAACCTGTCCGGACGCCACCAGCGCCTGAAGCATCGCCTTGAGTCGCTCCGTGTTGACCGCCTGGGTCCCGTAGTGATGGTCGTCCCAGGCGGGTTCCTCCAGGGCCGCGATTTCGGAGCGGATTCTCTGCAGGACTTTGCGGGTCTGTCCCGAGGTCAGACTGCGGCGGTCTTCGAGCGATTGGCGCACCTCGTCGTGCGCTTCGGCGAGTTCCAGCAGCAGTTCTGCAAGGTCGTCCCTGCTATGCTCCTGCAGGTAGGCGCGCAAGGAAGCATTCCGGGATTGCCCGGATCCGAAGCTATCGGAACGTGTCTCGACGGGCGCCTCATCCGGGTCCTCCGCGTCGAATGCCAGTTGCTCGTCGTCGTCGTTTTCCGTGATCGCGTCCAACTGCTCAAGGCGCGGATCGTCTGCCTCTACCCGGCCGACGGCGGTTCCGGTCTTTGCCGTCTCCAGATATTCCACCACGACAGCCACCGCGTGTTTGCACGTTGTCCAGTAGGGACAGGTACATTCGCATATCAGGTCCTCGCTTCCCTCGATGCTCACCCTTGTCGCGTAGCGGCGACTGCCCGCCACCCAGGCGACCAATGCGCCTTCTTCGTCGCGCCGCAGTTCCCGAACGGCCCCCTTTCTCTGATAGGACCGGCCCCGGGCGACGATGCGACTGCCGGCCCATTCCTCCAAGTCGTCCCACGTCAGTTCCGAAAAGGGGTCAGTGGGCTGCTCGGGTTCAGTCTTTTTCGTTCGTGGAGCCATCTCGTTCCGTTACTCCTTTTAAAGGGGAATTACACACGTAACGCCATTGATAGCATGAAACGAAACTTTCGTAGATGGACAGGATGAAAACGAAAACCAGGAAGCGCGACAAAGACGCGAGACTTGCTTTCAAAGTCAAACGCCCCTTCCGCGCTTCGAATTCTCGCACGTTTGATATTTACCCTTGACATGACTTGAAAGCCTGTATACTTTTCCAGTTAAATAACAGCTGGAGTCGGATGCCATGATTAGAAAAATCCTCAATAACGATCACTTCCAACTGGTCACCTTTCTATTTCTTCTGATCGGTGCCATGTGGACACTTACCACCAGACTTGAGGACAGAATGAACGCTCGCTTCGATAAAGTTGATGAACGCTTTGATAAGATCGAAACACAACTGAGCGAAATCAACAAACGGCTGAATTCCTTCGGTGAACGTATTGCCAAAAACGAAGCCAGATTAGACGCCTCGATGTAAGCCCCTCCTGTGCCTACCGCCCTTCAGGTCACGCCTCGAATTCCTTCATTGAATTGACCCAATTGCCTGAAATAGCCACAGGGGAACTGCGCGCAAACAACGCCCTGGAAGCTCCTTCCGGCGCGTCGTAGACATTCATGTCCTCGTCCATCACAGCCTTCCTCGACTGATCCCTGCCGCAACCTCCGCGAACGTCCGCTTCTTCCCTGTCTCATAACGGTCCGTTGAGACAGACCATCGCGTCTCCAGCCGAATATTACATTGAACAGGCGCAAAAGACAAGAAACACCTGATGGCCGCTGAATCCGTCACGCAGGTCCCGTCGATCGTTTGCCTGTCAACCGCCAATCGATATCCGACGCGTTTGGACGAGAGCAGGTCTCCGGTCCCGGCGAGGTTCTCCTGACGGCGAAGGCGTCGGACCCGGACGGCGACGCACTGAGGGTCGAGTCGGTACCGGCCCCGTCGCACGGGATGGCGCAAATCGTCGATGACTGCGTGTCGTACACCCCGGCCGAGGACTACTATGGAGAGGACCGGTTCGCCTACGTGGCGACGGACGGCAACGGCGGGACGGCGTCCGCCAATGTCGTGGTGACGGTGCGCCCGGTGGCGGACGCCCCGGCGGTGGCGGCCGCGATCCCGGACCAGACGCTCGAGGAAGGCGGCCGCGACGGCGGCGACTGACAGACGGGAAGGGGCGTGGAGGTGGCCGGCGGCGCGCGCTTCGCCTTCGGACGCGTACGACTGGAGGCGCAGGGCAGGCCAGCCGGGGTGAGGGTCTACCCTCTCTCCACCCTTAAATCTCTCCTGAACGCTTCTCGAAGAATGCCCTGACGTCGACGAGTTGCTTCGCGTAGAAGGCGGCGTCTTCGCTGTCGCGGGATTGGAGGACGGCAACCGCCGTATCGAATTCCGATTCGCCGGTGTCGTTGTCTCCCGACAGGATTTTCGTCAGCCCGATGTATCCGTCGAGCATGGTCGCCTGGTCCGGATTCCCGTCGTCCGACGCGCTGTGGTCTCTGGCGGCTCCAAATACCGACAACGCCTCCGCGTACGACCCATCGGCGATCAAATGGGCGCCAAGAAACCAGCACGTAAACGCGAGTTGAGCGTCGGTCGGGTCCAGTTCACGCAGCTGCCTGACGCTATATCGGGCGAACGCGAGCCCCTGCCGCGTCTGGTCCGCGGAAATCTCCACGTCCGGTTCTTCCCAGCCGATCCAGGTGAAGGATGCGGCATTGGTGGCCATCTTCTTGGCGGCGAATCGAAACTCCCGTGCGGCATCGTCCTCGATGCCGTCGTTCGCGCACGCCCGGGCGAGGCAATGGTGAATACCGGCGTTCGCGAAGTGGATCACCTGATCGATGGATTTGGCTTTCCAGTAGCCGTCCAGGACCAGGTTTCCAAACGCCTCGGCTACGTCGGACGCATCCCCGAGCCCAAGCACGTATTCGCTTGCGGCATAGAGGTCCTTCTCCTCAACAAGAGTCCGGACGTTATCGAATATAAATTCGCGCTCCAGGTTACGTCCTGCTCGGATTGCCCCGCTTCCTGCCGATTGACCGTCGTGGGACCTCGCCGCAAACTAACAGTTTGCTCTACACGTTCCGGCGCCAGGCTTGAAACTCCGCCAAGGGCATCGCATTGAGTACATCTTCAGCCGTCAGTCCGCCCTTTCGGCCACAGCCCAGGCCGTGGTCCATCTGCTCCAGGCCCTCCACACTGTGGGCATCCGTATTGATGGCAATTTTCACGCCTCTTTCCAGCGCGTATCCGATATGGCGCCAGTCCATGTCCAGCCGCCGCGGATTGGCGTTCAGCTCAATGGCCGTATTGGACTCGGCCGCCGCGTCGATAACGGCGCGGTGATCCAGCGGATACCCCTCGCGAGCCAGCAACAGACGGCCCGTTGGGTGCCCCAGAATGTGCACGTGAGGGCTGCGCACCGCGCGCACGATCCGCTCGGTCGCTTCGGCCTCGGTCATGCCGAACCTGGAATGCACCGACGCGACGACAACGTCGAACTCCGCCAGGAATTCGTCCTCGAAGTCCAGACGCCCGTCGCCCAGGACATCCACCTCGATCCCCTTCAACACCCGGACGTCCGCGAGTTCCGCGTTGACACGCTCGATTTCCTCCCACTGGGCGCGGACCCGGTCCTCCGTCAGGCCGTTCGCGTATGCCGCCGCCTTGCTGTGGTCGCATATCCCGATATACGCGTATCCAAGATCCGCCGCAGCACTCGCCATCTCCATCACGTCCGCCCGGCCGTCGCTGTGCCGGGTATGCACGTGAAGCGTCCCCAGCAATTCCTCGCGTCTCACCAGCCGGGGAAACCCTCCGGCCGCGGCCCGTCGGACCTCGTCTTCTCCCTCCCGCAGTTCCGGTGGGACTTCGGCAAGACCCACCGCCTCGAACAGCGCCGCCTCGTCCTCACAGGGGATCCGGCGATCGCCGTCGAACAAACCTCCTTCGTTCAGTCTCAATCCAGCTTTCGACGCCCTTTCGCGCATCCGGGCGACGTGCGATGCGCTGCCCGTCACGTGATGAAGCGCAGCCGAATACGCCTCCTCCTCGACGATCCACAAATTCGCGCGCATTCCGGAGTTCAACGCAACACGCAGCGGCATTGCTCCGGTTTCCAGGACTTCCTCCACCTCCCCGTACCCCGCAAATGCTGCGGCAAGCCCTTCCGGATCCTTTGCGCACGCCACCAGGTCGATATCGCTGTGCGTTTCGCAGCGGCGCCGTATCGTTCCCGCCACGGCCAGCCGGTCCACGGTCGCCCGGTCCTCGAGATAGGCCTGAATCTTCTTCGCTTCATCGCGTGCGTTATTGCATAGAAACTGGCCGCGGTGCTTCTGCATGTATTGAATGCCGTTCGCGATCCGTTCGGCGGTTTTCCTGCCGAAGCCGCTCATCGATTCCAGTTCACCGGAGTCGCAGGCTCTGGAGAGCGCATCGACGTCCACAATGCCCAGTTCTTCATAAATCGCCCGTACTCTCTTCGCCCCCAGCCCGGGAATCTCCGTCATCTCCATCAGCCCTTCCGGTACGGATGCCTTCAATTCCTCCAGACCGGGAAGACGCCCCGTCTCCACGAGTTCGCCGATGCGTCCCGCGAGTCCCTTCCCCACGCCCCGGACCGTATCCAGCTTTCCCTCGGCTGCCAGTGTCGCTACCGGTTCCCCGTGGGAATCGATTGCCCGGGCGGCGTTGGCGTACGCGCGTAGGCGAAATCCACTCTCGCCGTTCAACGCCATCAATTCCGCCATCTCTTCCAGGATCTCCGCGACGTCCCGGTTGTCCATTACGCCTCCGTTATCAGCATTCGGGCGGTGGTACGTATCTCTGACGCGCAGCCGTTCGCTCAAATCCGCACCTGAACCGCGCGGTTGCTCCTGAACGCGGCCGTCTACTCCGGCGCCCCGGCCCGGGTACGTCCGACGTCATCCAGCAACAGGTTGTTCTTCCGGATATAGAAGGGGGTGAGGGCAAATGTGATCATATTCACCACCAGACTCAGTATCGCAAGGACCTCGTGCAGGATCTGATAAAACGTGCGGCCGCCTTCCCCGCCGCTCCAGAGCAGGTCCGCGTGCGCGCCGCCGCCGATCATCGCCGCTGCCATGATCAGCAGAATGCCGAACGTCAGCAGGTAGAAGAAACCGCCTTTGAACGCGCGGGCGCGGGCCAGAAACTCAGGGTCCAGGCCTCGCTCCCTGACCTCGGCCTTGATCGCCGAGCCCGTGCCCATAAAGTAGAACATCGTCGTCGTCTGTGTCAGAACCGTGAGAAACGCGGCCAGAAGGCCCACCTTCAGGTGGGCGCCCACGCTAACGGACATCCAGTCGAACCGCGACGCGTACCCCATGCCGAAGCTCATCAGCAACAGGGGAATATTCACAACGAGCATGCCCAGAATGGCCGCCTGCATCGTCGTCGATCTTACGCCTTCGGAAGCGCCCGACCGTTGTGACTCCGTTTCCACTCCTGACCTCCAGCCTGTGAATGCCAACCCGTTTACACCGGTCGCAGCCGCCCGCACCCGGCGCGAACCCCTCACGTGATTTTTATGGACATTCGGGTCGAAGACTTTATTTTCTATGGAATATAGACAGAGAAGGCAACGCCGTCAACTTCCTCACGTCAGCAGATGCCTCAGCATACGCCCATGGCGCAACGGTTGAACGCGGCCATTGCCGGACTGGGCCGCGCCGGATGGTCGAAGCATTTCAAGGATCTCAATGACGCGCCGGAATTTCATCTCGACGCCGTCATCGACCCGCTCCCGGAACGCCGTGAAGAGGCGGCCGCGCTTTCCGGTTGCCGGACCTACGGGACCATGGACGCTTTCTGGCGAAGGGAACGCCCGGACGTGCTTGTTGTGGCGACCCCCACGAGGCTTCACGAGCGTCACGCCCGGAGGGCGCTCCGCGAAGGCTGTCACGTGATCCTCGAAAAGCCGATGACCACCACGCTGAAGTCGGCGGACCGCATTGTCGATGAAGCGGAACGGAACGGCCGCCGCGCGCTCGTCTACCAGCCGCATCGCCTTTCAGCGGAAACGCAGACGCTCAAAGGGATCATCAATAGCGGGATCCTCGGCCCGGTCTACCTCATCCGCCGGTCGCTGACGCGTTACGTGCGGCGCAACGACTGGCAGAGCCTGCGAAAAAACGGCGGCGGCATGCTCAATAACTACGGCGCCCACTACATCGACCAGTTGCTGTATCTTTCAGACGGCACGCCCGTTTCAGATATCCGATGCAACCTGTGGGCGGTCGCGACGCGCGGAGACGCGGACGACGTGGTCAGAATCTGGCTCAAGACCGAAGAGAACCAGCTACTCGATCTGGAAATCAACCAGGCGGCGGCCCTGCCCCTTCCGCCCTGGCACGTCTGCGGGCAATACGGAACCCTCGTACAGTCAGAGAACGCCTTCCACATACGGTACTACGAGCCCGACCAGGCGCCGGCCCTGGCCGTCATCGAAGGGGCTGCGCCGGGGCGCAGCTACGACAACCAGGACCGACTCCCCTGGCGGGAAGAGGCCGTGCCGATTCGTCCTGAAGCGCAACTCGACTTCTACGCGAACGTCCATGAGACGTTATCCCGAAACGCGGCGCCCCACGTCAAGCCCCATGAATCGCGTGAACTGATACGGGTCATCGAACAATGCCGAAAACGGGCTGTATTCTGAGAAGCTGTTTTTAACCTCAATTCGAAAAAGATAACCGCCAAATCAGCCACAAAAAGCACAAAAGGCACAAAAGGTATAGACGCCAATCGGCGTGTGTCGTAACGCCGTGACCCTGCAGAGTTTTCCTTGTCATTCGACGATACGCCCTGTAACAGATTAGCTGTTTTTGTGGATGATTCAGGTTGTCGCCTTTTTCGTATTTTTCGCGTGTTTCGCAGTTTCTGATTTTTCTACGTCGTTTCTGAAAGGAGAGCGATGCGCAAGTCTTCCCGTGCGTTTCTCGAAGCCATGCTCAATGCCCCGGGTCCATCCGGATACGAGGGTCCCGTTCGTGAGGTCTGGACGGCGGAAACGAAGAAAACGGCGGACAAGGTCACGGTCGACGCGCACGGCAACGCGATTGCCGTGCACAACGCCAAAGGCAGCCCGCGAATCATGCTGGCCGGACATATGGATGAACTGGGATTTCAGGTCAACCATATCGACGACAACGGGTTCATCTACGTCAACACCATCGGCGGCTTCGACACGAATATCGTCCCGGGCAGGAAAGTCCGCATCCATACGTCATCCGGCGCCGTCCCGGGCGTCTTCGGCAAGAAACCGATCCATCTGATGACGGCGGAGGACCGGAAGAAAACGCCCGGAGTCCATGAACTCTGGATCGACGTCGGCGCCGCAGACGCGAAAGAGGCCGGAAAAATCGTCGACGTCGGCGACCCCGTCACCTATGATCCCAATTTCGAAGTGATCCGCGGAGACCTGGCCGTCTCCCGCGCCTTCGACAACAAAATGGGCGCCTATATCGCGGCGGAGACCCTGCGCCGTGTCGCCCGCTCCGCGAAACCGTCCCGGGCCGCCCTGTTCGCCGTTGCCACGGTCCAGGAGGAGATCGGCCTGCGCGGCGCAAAAACCAGCGCGTACGGCATCGATCCGCATCTCGGTATCGGCCTGGACGTCGCCTGCGCGACCGATCACCCCGACGTCGACAAGCGCCGCGACGGCGACCTCAAGGTGGGCGCCGGGCCCGTCATCGCCCGCGGCGCCAACGTCAATCCGGTTGTCTTCAAGCGCCTCGTGGCCGCGGCGCGAGAGGCGGACGTGCCGGTTCAGATCGAAGCCGCGTCCGGCGGAACCGGAACCGACGCGAACGCCATACAGCTCACACGCGCCGGCGTGGCCACCGGGCTGGTCAGCGTGGCGCTGCGCTATATGCACACACCCGTGGAAATCCTGTCTCTCAAGGACCTGGACCGGACCGTCGCCCTGCTCACGGAATTCATCCTGGCGATCCACACCGAAAACCCGGTTTATACCGTAATGCGCAGCGAATCCGGAGGCAAAATGAAACTCTCCTGCACGTCTGTCATGCTGCCCCGATGGGATCTGGACCGCACGTTCGAAAAGCTGGCCGAACACGGGTACGACGGCATCGAACTGCGTTGCCGCTACAACCCCGGCGACGATAGCGGAGGCCCCCTCATTCTGGGGCCGCCACCTCTCGGACGTCAGCCCCGATAACGTCATCCAAAAGGCCGAAGCGATCCGGGCCGCCGAAAGGCGTACCGGGATACAGGTGATCGCCCTGGCCCCGAACGTCACGCTGGAAGACACCGACGTCGTGGAGAAACTGTTCCGCGGCGCGGCGGCGCTGAACCCTGACAGCCCGCCCATGATCCGCATCGGCGCGCCACGGCACGACCGGACGCAGCCCTACTGGCCCCAGTTCCTCAACGCGCGAGCGGGTCTCGCGAACCTCGCTGAAACCGCCCGGGATTATAACGTCAAAATTCTCTACGAGATTCACGTGGGCACCGTCGCCGTCACCTGTTCGCGCGCCATCGAACTGCTGCGCGACCTGGAGCCGGAGCATATCGGCGCCATCTACGATGTTCCGAACATGCTCCGCGTGGGCCTTGAAGACACCAGAATGGGCATGGAACTGCTCGGCCCCTATCTCGCGCACTGCCACGTCGGAAACGGCAAACCCGTCTCCACCGGGCGCGACGGCACGGGCGCCCTTGAATGGGAATGGGACTTCGCCGACCTGAGGGAAGGGATTGCCGATATCGGCCAGATCATCCGCGATTTCAAAGACGTCGGCTACGCCGGGTACCTCTCGCTGGAAGACTTCGGGCCCGGCGACGACGACGCCAAGCTTGGCGAACAGGGCGCCTATCTGAGGCGGCTGCTTGAGAAGCTGTCTTAAAATCCCCAACGGCCTTCGCCCGGCTGCAAGGAGCACCGCCTATGCCAGAACCTGAGTCCCGTGACCGACCCATCCGGGTGGGCGTCATCGGCGTGGGACGGGGCCGGAGCTTCGCCCGGGGCGCGACGGACGCCGTGGGAATGAAGCTCGTGGCGCTTTGCGACACCTGGAAGGAGAAGCTCGAACAGGTCGGCCGGGAATACGGGGTGTCCCACCTACACCGACTACGACCGTTTTCTAGAACATGAAATGGACGCGGTCATCCTGGCGAACTACAGCCACGAGCACGCGCCCTTCGCAATCAAGGCGCTTCAGGCGGAAAAACACGTGATGAGCGAAACCGCCGCGTGCAAGACGCTCGCCGAAGGCGTTGCGCTGTGCCGAGCGGTGGAAGCAAGCGGCCGCATCTACATGTTCGCCGAAAACTACCCCTTCTCCTCGGCAAACCAGGAACTGCGCAGGCTCTACCGTAGCGGAGAGATCGGAAACGTCACCTACGCCGAAGGCGAATACAACCACGCAGCCGAGGAAAACTGGCGACTGGGCATCTCCCCAGGCCTGAACCACTGGCGAAACTGGATTCCGCCCACGTACTACTGCAGCCACGCGCTCGCGCCCCTGATGTGCGTCACGGGGACCATGCCCGTTTCCGTCAACGCGCTGTCCATCGTCGAAGAACCCACCCAGTCGCCGTATCGCGTGCGCGTGGGAGACCAGGGCGGTCTGATCCTGGTCCGGACGGACAACGGCGCCGTCTTCCGGATCCTGGGCCTGCAGCTGAGTTCCATCCACCGGGTGCGCTACGAAATTCACGGCGAACGGGGTCTCATCGCCACCGCTGAACCCAACCACTGGAGCTGCGTCCGCGTTCATCACGAAGACTGGCTGCGGACCAAAGGTCAGCCATTGGACCGGACCTACACCGCCGACTGGCCCGAACACGGCGATCTCGCCCGGAAGGCGGGGCCACGGCGGCGGGGACTTCTGGACGAATTTCCACTTCGCGCGCGCCATCCGATCCGGCCGTCAGCCCTATCTGAACGTGTACCGGGGCGTGGCGATGGCCGCCGTCGGCGTGCAGGCCTGGCGCTCCTGCCTGGAGAACGGCGCTCCGTTTCCGATTCCCGATTTCCGGCGGAAAACGGCATGCAGGCCCTACGCGGAGGACCACTGGTCGCCCTATCCCGAAGACGCCGGCCCCGGCCAGCCTCCCCCCAGCACCCGGGGCTACGTGAAGCCGGGCCCGGACGCCATCCATTCCGCTCGCGCGCGCTGGCGAAAGCTGGGGGTACGATCGCTTATGACCGGATCGAAATCAGACGTTGTCATCACGGATTTCATTTCCAATCCCGATCTCGAGAGGGAAATCCTTCGCGGCGTTGCCGACGTCAGGGTTCTGAACGCGACCCGGGAAGACGAACTCGCGGGCCGGATCGAAACCGCCCACGCGATCATACCCTACCACTATATCGTCATCTCCGAGCTGACCCTGAACCGCCTGCAGAACTGCAAAGTCATCGTCCGGGGCGGCGTCGGCTTCGACAATGTTGACGTGGCCCGCGCGCGCGAACGGGGCATTCCCGTCTGCAACGTGCCCGATTACGGCACCGAAGACGTGGCCGATGCGGCCGTGGGCATGGCGGTTTCGATGATCCGGGGCGTCGCGTTTCTCAACTCCCGGCTGCGCGCGGCCCAGGGACCCTGGTCGCCCTCCCAGGCCGCGCCTCTGCAGCGGATCCGCGGCAGCGTTTTCGCGATTATCGGTCTGGGCCGGATCGGCACCGCCGCCGCCCTCCGCGCAAAGGCGCTGGGGATGGACGTGTGTTTCTACGACCCGTATAAGCCGGACGGATATGCCAAGGCCCTCGGAATACGTCGCGTGGAAACCCTGGAGGACACCCTCGGCCAGGCCTTCACGCTCAGCATCCACTGCCCGCTGACGGACGAGACCCGCCGCCTGATCGACGCCGAAGCCATCGCGCGCATGCCCGACGGCGCGTACCTGGTGAACACCGCCCGCGGCGCGATTGTTGACACGTCGGCGATCCCGGACGCCGTCGCGTCCGGTCGTCTGGCCGGGGGCCGGGATCGACGTTTTCGAATGGGAACAGCTCCATGAGGAAGACCCCGCTCATCGTCGCCTGGCGGGACCCGGCCCACCCCGCGCACCATCGCGTGCTCCTGACGCCGCATTCCGCCTTCTACTCGGAGCAGAGCCTGACGGACCTGCGCGCCAGCACCGCCGAGACCTGCAGAAAGGCCCTGCTGGGCCAGCCGCTCAGAAATATCGTCAACCCTCCGGCAGGCAGAGGATCGTAGCTGTTCGATCTCCACGGTTCCACCGATCGCCCGTGCCTGAAAGCGGAAAGGACCCGTCGACACCATGCCATCCGATCAGAACATCCTCCTGCTTACCGACGGTCCCGGCGGAACGATCGCGTCCGATCTCGACATTCTGTACCCGGGCAGGGTCAGACGCCTGAACTTCGTGAGCGACCCTCACGACGAGGGCGTTCTCGGCGAGCATGAATTCGTCATCACCGTGATGAACGACGGGCGAAATCTGCGGATGCTGGACTACAATGCCGTCACGGCGTTCGCGGAATCCGGGGGGACAGGTCATCTCCTGCCTGTTCGAGTACGCGCGCAACCGCGGCCTGCACTTCAGCAAAACCCACGTGCAGGACCGGATCCGTCCGGAGATGCGAATCGAAATCGAGAACGACGTGACCCGCGGCTATGCCGCGGGCGACGCCTTATGGTGGTACGGCACCGTCACCAGCGCGCCGGACCAGACCTATGCAAACCAGATGTTCCAGCGACAGGTCCTGGGCGTGGACACCTCCGGAGACGTCACGGTTCTGGGCATCTCCAATCTGAACAGCGGCGCCGTTATGCTGGAAGAGAAAGTCGGAGACGGCCGCATCGTGGCCATGGACCTCGTATCGCCGGTGCGCCCGTGGTACAATTCCTGGGGAAGCACGAACAAGTACCTCTTCCTCGGCAACGTCGTCAACAACGCCGTCCGTTACGGAAAACACTATCCGGAACGCCTCTCCTACGACGGTTTCGTCGACCTGATGTTCGACGTCGCGGATCAGTACCCCGACCTCCACGTCGAGGACGAAGGACGTTCCAGCGACGGCAGGCCGATCTATTCGCTGAACATCGGCGATGAAGCCAGCCCCACGATGAATTTTGGCGCCGCGATACACGGCTGGGAGTGGGAGAACGCGTACGGCCTGCTGCGCCTTGCGGAAGTCCTGTGCCGGAATCCGGAAGTGGAAGGGATGGACATCCGGAGCCTGCATTTCAAGATCCTGCCGGTGCAGAACCCGGGAGGATTCGACCGGTTCACCCGCCAGAATTCGAGGGGCGTAGACCTGAACCGCAACTTCGACTGCAACTGGGAGAACTTCCAATACACGCAGGGACGTGCGGATGCCCTGGGACTACAATTACATGGGCGCCAATCCCGCGTCCGAACGGGAGACCCCGGGTCATCCAGCGCATCATCGACCGCTGCCGGCCGCTCTGCGTGATCGACTTCCATACGGCCGATTATATCATGATGCTGCCCCACAAGGGAGACGGCGAACTGCTCGCAGCGATTCACGCCGATATCCGGGACCGTCTGAAAGACCGTTATCTGACCCAGAAACCGTACGCCGGCGCGTACCAGCAGGTCAATATGGACCGCATTACCGGATTCCGTCCACCCGAACCCTATTGCATCTCCTACGCGGCCGAGCGCGGCACGCCGGCCGCCTTCCTCATCGAAATGTCCGGCAATCGCGACGACGTTCACGCCCTCGTGATGAATACGGACACGGTCGTCGAAGTATGCCTCGCGGCCGTCAGGCAGTGTCTGCGAACCCGAAGCCGGTAGCCCGTAGCGACCGACAGACGGCTCGCCCGAATCAAAGGAGGCCCGCAGTGAACATCACCGAAGTCGACCTCTTCGAAGTGGAAGTCCCGCCCATACCGCCCATTGCCAGATACCATCCCAAAATCTACTCCATCACGTTGTGTCGCATCCACACCGACGGCGGCATCGAGGGCATCGGCGAATGCCAGGGCGAACCCGCCCAATTCGCCGAAACAGCCTCCGCGCTCACCGGGCAGGATGCCCTTTCCCTGGATCCGTTCGCGCATCCCGATCCCTTCACGTGCGCGCTCCTGGACGTCGCCGGACAGGCCTGCGGCATCCCGCTCTGGCGATTCTTTGGGGAAAAGGTCCGCGACCGAATCCCCGTTTCCTACTGGTCCTGCGCCATGCAGCCCGATGAGACCGCGGCCGAAGCCGGGATCGGCGCCGGTCTGGGCTTCACCAACCACAAGCTCAAGGCGCGCCCGTGGAACATCGTGGAAACGGTCCGGCTCATGAAAGAGGCCGCCGGACCCGAATACACCGTCGGCGTCGATCCCAATACCGCATTTCAACGACCCAGCGTCGCCGCGCGCCTGGCCGGAGAACTGGAACCCTTCGGGACGGTCGCCAACTTCGAAGATCCCGTGCGAAAGAACAACCTGGACTGGTACCGACTCCTGCGTGAAAAGACCCATATCCCCATCGCGCTGCACCTGGGGCCACCTGGAGGGGTATTGAACGCGCTGAAGGCCGAATGCATCGACTACGTCAACCTGGGGGGGCCGGCGCAGCAGGTGAAGAAGGCCGCCGCCCTCGCGGAGGCCGACGACGTGCCCTGCTGGGTGCAGATGGGAGGGTTGTGCCTGGGCGTCCTCGCGGCCTATTCCGTGCACGTACAGGCCACCATACCCAACGCGACCCTGCCATGCGACGAACTGCCGTTCACCCGCGTGGCCGACGTCGTGGACGGCGCCCTGGTCGTAGAGGACGGACACTTCATCCTGCCCGAAGGACCGGGCCTCGGCGTGAAGCTGGATATGGCGACGGTGGAAAAATACCGCACGGGCTGAATCTCAACCATCACCGGAGGTAACCATGCTTCAACTCACGCAAACCGTCCTGGCGTTATACGGCGTCCTGCTGATCGCGGGCGGCGTGATGGGCAAGCTCAAGTCGGACAGTTCGGTCTCGCTCGCCGCGGGCGGCATCAGCGGTCTGGTTGCGCTCTACGCCTATTGGACCGGGCTGACCGATCCGGCAACGGGTTTACTCATCGGACTGATGCTTTCCCTGCTGCTTACCGGGATTTCGCTGAGCCGGTTCATCAGGACCCGAAAGCTGATGCCCGCGGGCGTTTTGCTCATTGCCAGCATCCTCACGGCCGCCCTCCTGTCGTATTCGCGAAATCAGCTCGGCGTGACCGGCCCCGTATGAACCGGGAGGTACGCATCCATGAAGATCGTCGACGTCCACGTGCGGGAAGTCTCGGTTCCGCGCATCTACACCACCTATGCCGCAGACCCGCAGGGCCTTCAACCCGACGAGGACCTGAGTCGATCCAGATACCAGATTCTGGAGTTCTTCACGGATACGGCGCACGTCGGGCTGGGCGAAGTCCCGGACATTGCGGACCGCATGAACCCTCTCGCGGGCGCCGATCTGCGCGATTTCCTCTTGCGGGAGTTGAAGGACGGAGACGTCGCCGATCGCCACGCGCTGCACACACGCGTCGCCGCGGAACTGCCGGCCGGCATTCACCCGGAGCTCCGGGGTCTCATCCTGTTCGGCGTGGAGATCGCGTTGCTCGACCTGGCCGGGAAACATTACGGCGCACCCCTGTACGAACTCCTTGGAGGACGCCGTCACGAACGCGTGCACGTCTGCTGGGTCGCCTATATGCGGCGGGGCCTTTCGCTACGCGAAGAGCTCGACGCGCTTGAAGAGGAAATCCGGACCATGGTCTCCCGGGGACTACGCGCATTCAAGCTGAAGGTCGGCGAGGATCATTCACGCGACCTGGACCGTATCGCGCGCTTCCGCGAGGTTGCGGGCCCCGACGTCTATCTGAAGGCCGACGCCAGCGGCGCGTGGGAAGAGGACGAGGCCATTGCAAAGATCCGGGATATGGCCGCGGCCGGCATCGACGCATGCGAAACCCCTGTGGTCGCGGTGAATCGCGCCGTGGCCAACGACGATCCTGAGCGGATCAACAGGAACGCCGATGCAGCGGCCTGTTCGCTGGCCCGCGTCAGGAAACAGACCCCCGTCCGGATTATCGAACACGTGGCGGATCTCGACGATGGCTTCTCCACGGCGCTCGTACGCCGCCGGGCAGTGGACGTCTTCAACCTGATCCCTTCCCAGGCCGGCGGCATCCTGCGCAGCCAGCGCCTGATCCACGTCGCGCAGGCCGCCGGAATCCCCGTGCTGCTGGGCAGCACCGTGGAGATGGGACCCGGCACCGCCGCATTCGTGCACCTCGCCGTGGCTTCCGAAAACGTTACCGTTCCCTCGGACCTCGTCGGGCCCGCCCTCCTGGTGGACGACGTCTGCAAGACGCCGTTCAGGTACCGGGACGGTACGCTGGAACCCTTCGAAATGCCCGGGCTGGGCGTTGAACTCGACGAAGAAAAAATGAAAAAATGGGCGGCCTGACAATGGGGGCGACGTTCATGACGATGCGGATTTGCGGACGCCGAATCCCAACCCTTCATCCTCACAGAATTTCCGCAGTTTGCGTACCGCGCCACCGACCTTCCGCCCGCCGCGGGTAATGCCGAACAGGTGCTGGCTGACCACGCGCCTGGATATTCCCATAATCTCGGCGATTTCGCGCTGGGTCTTCCCGTGGCAGAAATACAGCAGCGTCGCCTCTCTCTGTTTCTCCGTCAGACAACCCGGCGCCGCAGCGAGAATCCGCAGCGCCGCTGCCGCGACCCGGTCCTCCCACGTGTATCGCAGCCGCCTGTCTTCCAGCGACTCGAACCAGAGGCCGTCCTCGTTGGGAACCTTTTCCAGTTCGCGCTGTTCCAGCCGTACTTCCCAGAAATCCGGATGATACATAAGCTCGATCATCTCCTCCATGTTACGTACAGACCGCACGTACGGGCACAAAAAAACCACGGGACAAAACCCTACCCGCGGCTCCGGAGAGGCAATCGAGTTGCGAAATAACCGGCTGTGAATCCCTTAGAAACCCTCACGAGGCGGATAGGTCGGGTGAAACGTCGCGGTCAGCCTCATATCTCGCCTCCCTTCTCGTCGTTTTCAGATGAATCGCGGGAACGTGAAAAACCCAAGCACCCTCGGGCGCTCATGTTGCGTGAGACAGCCTCCAACCTATACACAATCCCGGATGCACTTCCGGAACGTCAACCGTCGTTCCGGTTGCTCTCCACCTGCGACTTCCGCGCTCTCAATGCGTCCCACCAGTCCATCAATTCCCTGATGCGCTGCTCGTATCCCCGATCGGTGGGCCGGTAATATTCCCGTCCCTCCAGATTCTCCGGAAGATGGCTCTGCGCCACGAATCCCTCCGGATCATCATGCGCGTACCGGTAGCCCCGTCCGTATCCCAATTCCTGCATCAGACCCGTCGGCGCGTTTCTGAGGTGCATCGGCACGGGCAGATTCGGCTGTTCCACAACGTCCTTCCGTGCTTTGCCGTAGGCCGCGTAGACCGAATTGCTCTTGTCCGCGGTGGCCAGATAGACGGCTGCGTGCGCGACGGCCAGATCGCCTTCCGGGCTTCCCAGAAAATCGTACGCGTCCTTTGCGGCCAGTGCAATGGAAAGCGCCCGGGGGTCCGCGTTGCCGACGTCTTCCGACGCGAACCGGACCATGCGGCGGAGGATATAGTGCGGGTGTTCGCCCGCTTCCATCATGCGCGCCAGCCAATATAGCGACGCGTGCGGATCGCTGTCTCTCAGGCTCTTGTGAAGCGCCGAAATCAGATTGAAGTGTTCCTCGCCGCTCTTGTCGTACAGAAACGCCTTGCCGCCCATCGCCGCCCGGACAGACTCCGCGGTTAACCGTTCGCCCGGGCCCAGGGACGCCGAAGCCATTTCGAGTACATTCAGCGCGCGTCGGGCGTCTCCCTCCGCCGCGCCCGCAATCGCCTCCAAGGCATCGGCGTCGGCGCTGACGTCCGGCAGCCCCCGCCCGTCGCCGGCAAGCGCTGCGTCCAGGATATCGCATATTGCAGGGATATCCAGCAGATTCAGTACGAACACCTGTGTGCGCGAAAGCAATGCCGCGTTCACCTCGAATGACGGGTTTTCAGTCGTGGCGCCGATCAGACTGATGGTACCGTCTTCGACGTGCGGCAGAAACGCGTCCTGTTGCGCCCGATTGAACCGGTGAATCTCGTCGATGAACAGGGTGGTCCGCCTCCCCGTCCTGCGCTCCCCCTTTGCGCGGGCAACGATTTCCCGCACCTCTTTCACCCCGGAGGTTACCGCGCTGAACGCCACGAACCGGCTTTTCGTGGACTCGGCTACAAGACGCGCGAGCGTGGTCTTTCCCGATCCGGGCGGTCCCCAGAAGATCATCGACGGCGCCCGGTCGTCTTCGATCAACTTGCGAAACGGCGCCCCCGCCGCCGTGAGATGATCCTGTCCGCGGACCTCGTCCAGGCAGCGCGGCCTCATGCGGTCCGCAAGCGGCGCCTCCGGTTCGAGCGCAGCGAACAGATCATCCCCACCCATAGCTTCTCCTCGGCCGGGCCGACAGCGACTTCAGCTTTCGCACCAGGACCCTCTCGTTGACACGGAAAGCGAACAACTCTTCGCCGTTCACCTGTACGACGGGAACCCGTTCGCTGTATCGCGCGGCCAGTTCAGGATCGCTGTCGACGTCGACGATCTCCAGCCGAAACGCGACACGCCTTCCGGCCGACTCGATGCGCCCTTTCGCGACGTCGCACAGATGGCAGTCGTTTCTGGATAGGAGCCGGACCACGGGAAGGGTTTCGGACATCGGCTGTGACCACGTGCCGGCCAGTTCGGACACGGTTGAAGACGGACGGAAGGGATGGTACCACGATCGACGCAATCTGCTGAAAGTTAACCCGAAAGCCGATACGGGTCAAGCGGAACAGTCGCGTGAATCCCGGCCCTGATTTCTCTTGTTCCCCATTGAATAAGCCATATCTTGATTCGCCACCGGGCCCGTCTCCGCCGCCGTCGAAGGCCTCGCGGAGACGCGTGACAACCCGTGAGGAGCGCCCGGCGAACGGACCGCCCGGCAACCGCGTTCGGAGGTTTCCCGAAGGAAAACAGAAATGGGCGAAGCGGAAATTCGCGAGCGTTACGGATGGGCGGAAATCTGCCCGGACCGCCCGGTGACGGCCGGCGCAACCGGCACGTGGCGTATCGTCTATCACGCCGGCCGCTACGGCGTGGATGACGGCGGAGTCATTAAGATCGCGTGGCGTGACGTCAGCGACTGGGAAGCGCCCCGGTTCGACCATCCGGCCGCGCCGGGGTACGCCTCGGTATCCACCACGGGACCCGCGTCACTCCGCCCCGCCTTTGAAAAACAACGCTACGTGCGGCCGTGGCGCCGGTGCGTCACCATCGACGTCTTCGACGACTCGCTTGCCGAAGGCGACACGGTCACCCTTATCCTGGGAGACACCTCGGGGGGATCGCCGGGCATCCGCGCGCAGACCTTCTGCAAGGACCGGTTTGAGTTTCGCGTAGCCGTCGACTGGTGCGGCGCCTGGGTCTACGTGGACGTGCCTTCGCCCGCCGTACCGATCGTCAGCGGCGCCCCCCGCAAGCTTGTCGCGGTCTGCGCCTCGGAAACCGCGCCCGGCGAATCCGCCTGGGTGGGAATAAAGGCGGAGGACGCGTGGGGGAACCCGTGCCGGGACTACACCGGGGAGGTCGAGGTGGATGCCGACGGCCTTGCCGGGCTCCCGGAGACGTTCCGCTTCTGCCCGGAGGATCGGGGAACCCGCCGGTTCGACGACGTCCGCGCCCCCGGACGCGGCATCTTTCGCATCGGCGTTTCCGACGGGCGGCTGGGCCTGAAAGCCGTAAGCAATCCGCTGCGGTGCGTCGAAAACGGGACGGGGCGCCGTCCATTCTGGGGCGACCTGCACGGACAGAGCGAAGAGACCGTGGGAACCAACCCGGTAGCGTCGTACTTTCGCTTCGCGCGGGAGTCGGCCTTCGTCGACTTCGCGGGACATCAGGGGAACGATTTTCAGATCACCGAAGCCGTCTGGGAGGAAATCAAACGTCAGGCCAATACGCAGAACGATTCCGGGCGGTTTGTCACGTTCGTCGGGTACGAATGGTCGGGAAACACCCCGGTCGGCGGCGATCACAACGTGTATTTCCCCGGCGACACCGGTCCCCTCCATCGCTCCAGCCACGTCCTGATTCCGGACAAATCCGACGCCCATACGGATTGCCTGCACGTAACGGACCTTTACGGGGCGATGAAGGGAAGAGACGTCCTGCTCGTGCCGCACGTGGGCGGCCGATACGCCGATCTGGACTGGCACGACCCCGAGCTCGAGCGACTGGTCGAGGTCTACTCCGAATGGGGGGAATTCGAATGGTTCCTCAGGTGGGCCCTCGAAAACGGCTATCGGGTGGGGTTCACCGCCGGAAGCGACGACCACAAGGGCAGGCCCGGCGCCGCGTACCCCGGCAGCGGCTCGTTCGGCGTGTATGGCGGGCTCACGTGCGTCTTCGCAACCGAACTCACCCGGGGCGGGCTGTGGAAGGCGCTGAAAGCCCGGCGCTGTTACGGTACCACGGGTCAGCGGATCCTCGTGAACGTCACCGCCGACGGACACCCGATGGGCTCGGACCTGAAGGCGTCGGTACCGCCGGAAGTCGCGGTCGACGTGATCGGCACGGCGCCCATCGAACGCGTGGAGATATTCAGAGGACTGAAGCGGGTATACCACTACCCCGAGACCATACCCCGGTCGCGAGATCGAATCCGCATTGCCTGGTCGGGGCAGCGCATCCGTGCGCGAAATCGCCTGGTTCGCTGGGACGGCGGCCTCACCCTTACGCAGGGCAGGATACGCGACGCCGAAGGATATGCCTTCGATTCGGCTTCAGAGGGTATTACCAGTGTATCCGACCATTCCGTGACCTGGAAATCCGTCACCACCGGTGATGCCGACGGAGTCATACTCAGCGTCGACGGTCCGCCCCGGGCAGCCATCGACTTCAGGACGAACGTCGTGTCCCATACCGTCACGCTCGGGGAACTCGCGGAGGGACCTGTCCGGATTCCCGCGGGCGGAATCGATATTGCCGTTGTCTTCGAGCAGGCGCCGGCAAACGCCGGACTGGAAGCAGCCTTCACCTGGCGAGAGCCCGAACTCCAGGACGGCTGCCATCCCTACTGGGTCAGGGTGACCCAGACCGATGGCGCCAAAGCCTGGACGAGTCCCATCTACGTTAGCACGTAAACGGGTCCACCGAAAAACGCCAAATGATAAAAAAACCCTTGACCTGCACAGGGCAGGCTTATATTATCGAACCCCGGCTCGCGCCGTAGACCCTGGCGCCCCTTTGCCCGGGGTGTATCGAACCTGTCTGTGCGTGGATTTCGAGCGAATGAAGGAGGGCCGTCATCAGTGTCAGCCAAGTTTGAGGAAGCCGCTGTCGTCGGGCAGCCGGAAGCCGATGCCGCGGCCGTCAACATATTGAAAAAAGGAGGCAATGCAGTTGATGCAGCCGTCACCGCCGCCCTGCTCGCCTGCGTGGTGACGCCGCACCACACCGGAATCGGCGGCTACGGCGGGGCCCTCATGGTCTATATGAACGGTGAAGTCGGGTGCGTCGACTTCAATACCGTCGCGCCCGGCGCCGCTACCGGAAGGATGTTCCAGGTTGCCCGCTCCGACGGGCGCTTCGGGTCGCTGGTCAGGAACCGGGCCAACGAGATCGGCTGCCTTGCGGTCTCCGTTCCCGGCGTACTCGCCGGACTGGCTGCGGCGCTTGAAAAATACGGGAAGATTCCGCTGGATCAGGCGCTTGCTCCCGCCATTCGGGCATGCAATAACGGCTTTCGGGTTTCGCCCGAGTACGCAGACGCCGTCGCGGAGAATGAAAAGCGCATCCGCGCGTCGCGGGATACCGAACGTCTGCTGATGGTCGACGGTTCATTGCCCACCACCAGGGACAGGGCAGCCAATCCGAATCTGGGCCGGATCCTCGAACAGGTCGCGAAAAACGGCGTCGATGAGTTCTACCGGGGAAGAATCGCGGGACGAATTGTCAAATATATCCGGGAAAACGGCGGCATACTGACGGAAGACGACTTCGCGGACTTCCGGGCCCGCCACGTCGAACCCGCCCGCGCGTCCTGCCTCGGTTTCGATCTCTACACCGCGCCACTGTGTTCCAGCGGCCTTACGGTACTGCAGATGTGCCGCGTTGCGGAAGTTGCCGAACTGGACCTCTGGGCCCGCGACGCCGCACGCCTTGCCCACGGCCTGACCGAAACCATCCGCGCCGCATGGCTGGACCGCTACCGATATTTCGGCGACCCCGCATTTGTCAACGTACCCCTCGAAACCCTGACTTCCGACGTCCAGATCGGTGCGACGGGGCGCGAAATCGCGGAGCACGTGTCGGAGGGAACGCGCGGGCAGGCACTCCTGCGCCCGCTTTCGTACGGCGGCACGACCCACGTCTCTATTGTGGACCGCGACCGGAACATGGCTTCCCTGACCCTGACCCACGGACCGGGTTTCGGTTCATTTGTCACCGTACCCAGAATGGGGCTTATCATGAACGCCGGCATGTCCCGCTTCGATCCCGGCTCGGGACTGCCCAATTCGGTGGACGCGGGCAAGTCGCCCGTCAACAACATGTGCCCCATGCTCATCCTCAGCGACGGGGAGCCGGTGATGACGCTCGGTGCGTCGGGAGGAACCCGCATTCCTTCCTCGCTGTTTCAGGTGCTCGCAAGGCGACTGGTGCTCGACGAGGACCTCGACTGGGCGGTCAGCGCGCCAAGAGTACACTCCGAGGGCAACGAATGGGTCGCCGTTGAAGAAGGGTTTGGAGAAATCGCGCCCGACTACCTGAAGTCGGAGGTCAAATACACACTGGGCAGGGGGAGTGCGGCCGCCAACGTACGGGCCATCGAAATCACCGAGGACAACGAGCTTCTCGCCACTCTCGATCCCAGAATCCGGGGGAAGGAGAAAGGGCTCTGAGGCGCTCGCGACTATCCGTCATCCGGCCCGGCCACCGATGCCGGCGCCGGTGGATTCCACGAGCGACCTGAACGTCCGCAAAGATTCATTATAAATAACTGGAAAATAAGGATATATTTACGGAGTGAAGACGTACCCCTTTGGCAGCGGCCGTCCCGATCCGGCCTCCTTTCCCAATCGGGGCCTGGCGGATGCGGCCCTGCGCATTCTGCCGGAGCTGGGCGACGAACTGGCGTCTTATCCCGGTTTGCTCGGGTACGAGCCGCTCAGGAAACTGATGGCTCAACGGTTCGCGCGCCGGGAAGGCGTCGTCCTGCCCGTCGATCAAATCGCACTCACCACGGGCTCCATGCAGGCGGTAACGCTCGTGGCTCAGGAATTCGTCGAGTCGCCCGGCGACGTGATCGTGCTCGAGGAATACTCGTACTCGGGCACCCTGAGCGCCTACCGCAAGGAGGGGGCCGAACTCGTCGGCGTCCCGCTCGACGAACACGGCATGCGGATGGACGCCCTCGAGCGTACCCTCGACAAGCTGGTGTACCGGAACAGAAAACCGAAATTCATCTACACGCTGGCAACCTACCAGAACCCCACGGGATCGATCATGCCGGTCGATCGACGCCGGGAACTTCTGGACATTGCGGGCCGTTACGGGATACCGGTGGTTGAAGACCACTGTTACGCCGACACCGTCTACGAAGACCGCCACGAACCCGCCCTGTGGACACTCGAACGTGATACGCCGGTGATTCACATAGAGTCTCTGTCCAAAATCCTTGGGCCCGGTGTCCGTCTCGGCTATCTCGCGGCGCCCCGACGTCTGCTCGACCGGATTCTCCAGTACCGGCGCGACGGAGGAGCCAGTGCGCTCAGCGCGGCCATCGTCTGCGAATATTTCAGAGAAGAACTCTGGTCGCACGTGGACAGAATCAACGCCATCGTCCGGAAGAAACGCGATCTGATGTTCGACATGCTCTCGCGTTTTCCGGACGCATTCGAGTGGTTCAGCCGTCCCAGCGGCGGTCTGTTCATCTGGGTCAAGCTGCCCGACGCCACCGATACCGTCGCATGTGAGCAGCTTGCCGAATCGATGGGAATCGACTACGCGACCGGCAAGGCATTCCACGTGTACAATATAGACGTGCCGTACATCAGACTTGCATTCGGCTTCGCAACGCACGACGACATACGCGCCGGCATACCCGTACTGGCCGATTGCATTCGCAGAAGCCGCAAACTGCCGGGTTGAATGCATTCCTCGAGGCCACGTCGCAGGAGGCCCTGTCTTGAATACGAACGCAGCCGTGCCCCGGCCCGCGCCAATTCCGGGTGTCCGTCACCTGGTCGCCGTCGCCAGCGGCAAGGGCGGCGTGGGAAAATCCACCACAGCCGCCAATCTTTGCGTTGCGCTGGCACGTCAGGGCGCCGCAGTGGGTCTCATGGACGCGGACATCTACGGCCCGAACGTTCCGATCATGATGGGCATCGACGGAACGCCGGACATGGATCCGAACGGCGGGATTGTTCCCCTCGAACGCTACGGTGTCAAAATGATTTCCCTCGGTCTGATCACCGAAGCGGGCGCTCCGGTGATCTGGCGGGGTCCGATGCTGGCCAAAATGGTATTGCAATTCCTCCGGGACGTTGCGTGGGCGCCGCTGGACTTTCTCCTGATAGATCTGCCGCCCGGAACGGGCGACGTTCAGCTAACCCTGATTCAGTCCGCGCGCCTTGACGGCGCCGTCATTGTCACAACGCCGCAATCCGTGGCGCTCGAGGACGTGCGCCGCGGCATCCGGATGTTCAACACGGTGGACGTACCCGTTCTGGGTATCGTCGAAAACATGAGCGAATATATCTGCGGCAGGTGCAATACCCGGACCGATATCTTCGGGCAGGGCGGCGGCAGAAAAATGGCCGCTGAATACGACGTGCCTCTGCTGGGCGAAATCCCGCTCGACACGCGGATACGCCGGGGCGGAGATACCGGCGCCCCCGTTTCGGCCGTCGATCCCGAATCCCGGATCTCCCGGCGTTACGCCGATATTGCGTCGAGCGTCAGAAAGGCCGTGGAGAGTTAGCGCGTCGGACGTCCGTCCCATGAGGCTGGGCCGTCGAAAGAATGGCGGCCCATTGGCTTTTTTGCGAAACATCCGGCATCACTGAAGCGTCAAAGACGGCGGGAGATTTCACCCGAACCGGCATCGCATGAACCGGCGCCGTACCAGGCGAAGTTTCGGCGGCGATGCAGCCTCGCTGCCGCATGCCGCCGGGAGTGTCCACACATCGTCCGGAAGGATATACGGATAATGGAAAGCCGCATCATAAGACGCTTTGGTTTACTGGCCGTGGTTTTCGCGTGCGGCGCACTCACCGGGTGCGGCGGCGAAAAAGCTGAGGGCGAGAGCAAGACCGGCGCCGCGGCCGACTCCGCAAAGACCGACTCGACGGCGACCGACACGACCAAAGCCGCAAAAGAGAAAGGAAAAAAGACGCCGGAAGGCGTTCCCGTAAAGGTGCATCGTGTTCAACGGGGCGCCATTTCCTCATACCTGCTCTACCATGCCAGGGTGGAGGCTGAAGAAACCGTGGACGTTTACGCCCACGGAAACGGGCACGTCAAACGCGTGCTGGCCGAAGAAGGCGACCGGGTCCGGGTGGATCAGGTCCTCGTCCGCCTGGTCGACGACGAACTCAAGCTCGCCGAAGCGGAAGCCAAAGTCGCGTACCTCAAGCTGGAGAACGACTTCAATCGTCAAAAGAAAATCTTCGACAAAAACCTGCTCTCCAAAGAAGAATACGAACGTAACGCGTTCGACCTGCAACAGGCCAAAATCCGGTGGCAGCGGGCCGAGCTGGATCTGGACCACGCCCTGGTTCGATCTCCGATAGCCGGCGTCGTGGCGGAACGGATCGTCAGATTGGGCGACCGTATCGGTCCTTCAACCAGGCTCTATGCCCTGGTCAATATGAACAGCCTGATCTCCAGAGCACACGTACCGGGAGGGGACCTGCCCAACGTCTCAGTCGGGCAGCCTGCGCGCATCACCACGAATCTCTTTCCCGATGTCAATTTCCCCGGGCGCATTATTCGCATCAGCCCCGTTGTCGATCCGAACAGCGGTACGTTCCGGGTAACGCTGGCGATCAACGACGCGAAGGAGAGGTTGCGGCCCGGAATGTTCGTCACGACCAGAATCGTCACGGCCACCCACGAAGAAGCATTGCTGGTGCCCAAACGCGCGATCGTCCACGATGACGGATATCCTCACGTTTTCGTGGTTCAGGACAGTACCGCACGCAAAATTCAGCTCGACCTGGGGTTTGAAGACACCCAGCACCAGGAGGTGCTCAGCGGCGTCTCGCAGGGGGACAGCATCGTGGTTGTCGGCCAGAACGGCCTCAAGGATCAGGCCCGGGTCCGGGTGATCGAAGGCACGGGCCTACGCATTCCGGCCACACCGGATACCACGGAGCAAGAGCCGCAGGAAACCACGGACTAAGCGGCGTCGACGCGCGGCGGCGCCGCTGATCGAGGACTCAGAAGGCATGGACGACGAATCCGCAGGCGCCGGATCACGAAATCCCGCTTCCCGCGCCGGAACCCATACTTCCCGCACGTTCGAAATCACCACCCGGAGGCCGGTGGCCATTTTTATGGTCGTCCTGGCCATCGCGGTCTTCGGCTATATATCCTACCAGCAACTGCCGCTCACCCTGATGCCGGACATCTCCTATCCCACCCTCACCATCCGCACGGACTATCCCGATACCGCGCCCGAGGAAGTTGAAAACCTGATTTCCAGGAGAATAGAACAGCGGCTGGGGGTCGTCAACAACCTGGCCAGCATCGTCTCCATTTCCCGGGCGGGAATGTCGGACGTCATCCTGGAATTCGGCTGGGACACGGACATGAACGACGCTGTACAGACGGTGCGGGAAAACCTGGATCGGCTGAACCTGCCCCGGGGCGTCAACAAACCGCTCATCCTGCGTTACGATCCGACGCAGGATCCGATCATGCGGATCGGCCTGTACGGCGATGCCGACCTGTACGCGCTGCGGCTCATCGCCGAGGAAGAGATCAAACAGGCGCTGGAGGCGATGAAAGGCGTTGCCGCGGCCCGGGTGCACGGCGGTCTGGAAGAAGAGATCCGCGTCGAAATCAATGAACGGCAACTCGCCCTGATTGGGCTTGGCATCGGCGACGTCAACCGGCGGCTTCGTGAAGAGAACGTCAACCTCGCCGGCGGCAGCCTTCTGGACGGCCAGACCCAGTATATGGTCCGCACGCTGAACGAATTCCGGACCGTCGACGAAATCCGCAACCTCGTCATCGGACAGAAAAACGGCGCCGATATCCGGCTCAAAGACGTCAGCCATGTTGTCCGAGGTCATAAGGATCGGGAGATCATTACCCGTGTCAACGGCGTGGAGAGCGTGGAAATCGACGTCTTCAAGGAAGCCGACGCCAATATCGTCGCCACCGCGCAGCGGGTACGCGATCGACTGTTCGGCACGCCGGAACAACTGGCCTACGTGAAGCGGCTGAATGCCGGAGAGATCGAGCCGGCGGACGCCGCCAACCGGGCCGCGCAGGTGCGGCAGTTCGTCAAGCTCAAGGAAATGACCGGCTACATTGCCTATTCGATGCCGAAAGACATGCAGGTGGAAGTGCTTTCGGACCAGTCGCTGTTTATCGAGCGATCGGTCGACGAAGTCAAACAGACCGCCGTCATCGGGGGCGTACTTGCCATCCTGGTGCTCTATATCTTCCTGCGAAATCCTTCCCATACGGGCATCGTGAGTCTGGCGATCCCTATCTCCATCATCGCCACGTTTGCGCCCATGAAGCTGTTCGGCGTCTCGTTGAACATCATGTCGCTGGGAGGCATGGCGCTGGGTATCGGCATGCTTGTCGACAACTCCATCGTCGTACTGGAAAGCATCTTCCGGTGCCGCGAGGAGGGAGACGACGTCGTTAGCGCGGCGGTGAGAGGCGCCGGAGAAGTCGGAGGCGCAGTCTTTGCCTCCACGCTCACCACGGTCGCGGTCTTCTTTCCGATTGTCTTCGTCGAAGGGGTGGCCGGCCAGGTCTTCGGAGATATGTCCCTGACCGTGGTCTTTTCGCTTCTGGCGTCACTCGCTGTCGCGCTGTTCTTCATTCCCATGCTGGCATCCCGCCGGATCCGCATCGGCGAACCCGGAAGCGGACGCGCGGGCTCGTCCGCGGGCGGCGTGTTCAACTCGGAATTGCTGCGGTTCCGATCCCTCGTTCGTCTCAAGGCGCTCGCGGGCGAACGGTCCCTGACACAGGTCCCCTTCGTGGTGCTCAAGGGCCTCGTCTATCTGCCGTGGCTGGTCTTCGAATGCGTCTGGCGCACCCTCTGGGTGGTACTCGCGATCGTGATTGTCGTTCTAAAGGCGGCCTGCGTGATCCTCGCGCCCATCCTGTATTTTCCCGCCGCCGTCCTTGTCCTGAAGATCAGGAAAAAACCCGCGCACGCATGGCGGAATCTCTGCGCGTGGACCCGAAACCCGGCGCCGTTCGGATCCGGAATTGCCCGGGCCATCTGGCACGATCTGCTGGTATTCAATGCCCCCGTCGCGTTCGGCGAAGGACTCGCCGGCTGCGTACGATGGACGTGGCGCGCCGCCGGACGTACATGCCGGTGGCCGTTACGCGGCAGCCGTCTCGGTATCGTCCCGCGTGTTCCCGCGGCCCTGGCCGGCGTTCTCCTGCTGGTCCTGCTCTTCGGACTCGGACCTTGCTATTTCATTCTGCGATTCGTGATCTTCCAGACGGTCTCGCTGCTGGGAAAACTCCTGATCCTGCTGCTGATGACAACCTTTCCGGCCGGGGTTACGGTCGCGGCTCTGCTGGCCGCCGTCGCCCTTCCCCTGATCGCGCCCGCAATACACGCCTTTGACGTCGGCTTCGGCGCCATCAGCCGCGCCTATCCTCCGGTGATCCGCTGGGCGCTGAATAACCGGCTCACCATCGTCTCTATGGCCCTCCTGCCGTTCATTCTGTGCTGGTACTTTCTGGCGCCTCATATCGGCCGCGAACTCATTCCGGCCGTTCACCATGGCGAATTCGACCTGGAACTTTCCATGCCCGTGGGCACGCCCCTGGAACGCACCGAGAAGACCGTTGCCGACGTGGAATCACGGGTTCTGAATGAGCGGGACGTTGCGCGCATTGCCACCGTCGTTGGGGTGGATAAGACCTCCGTATCCACCTCCGACCAGGGAGAACATACCTCGAGGGTCACCATCGTCGTATCCGACGAGGCGTCAAACGGCGCAAACGACGCAGGCCGGATCTGGCAGGACGTCCGCACGTTTCCCAATAGAGTATGGGCGGGAATTTCCGGCAACACGCTACTGGCGAAACGGGAGGCGGACCTCATGTCCCGGCTGCGCGACAGGCTGGGCGACCTCCCGCAGGTTACGGTCGATTTTTCGCGTCCGGCGCTTTTTACGTTCAAGACGCCGGTTGAGCTGGAAATTCGAGGCTACGACCTCGCCAGCCTCGCCAGCCTGGGACGTAGCGTGGAACGCGCCCTTTCGGGTATCCCGGGGCTTTACGACGTGAAATCCAGCCTCCAGCGCGGGAATCCGGAAGTGCAGATCGTCTACCGCAGGGACCTGCTGGCTTCGTACGGCCTCAATCTGCGCAGCGTTGCCACGCTGGTTCGGGAAAAAGTGCAGGGCGACGTGGTCACCCGGTTCCGGGAGGCCGACCGACGAATCGACGTTCTGGTCCGCGTGGACGAAGCCGATCGGTCCGGCGTATCCGATTTGAAGCGGCTGGTGGTCAACCCGGATGGCGAAGCCCCCATCTACCTTTCCGCCGTCGCCGATATTCAGGTTCGGGAGGGCCCGAGCGAGATCCGGCGCATCGACCAGCAGCGGGCGGTGCTGATATCGGCCAACGTGGCGGGCATCGATCTGGGGACGGCAACGGGGCTGATCCAGCAGGCCCTGGAGAAAGTCGAGATTCCCGGGGACGTCTCCTTCGTTATCGGCGGCCAGAACCGGGAGATGCAGACCTCCCTCCGGAGCCTGATTTTCGCGCTGTGCCTGGCCGTCTTTCTGGTCTACATCGTCATGGCCTCCCAGTTCGAGTCCTTCGTCCATCCATTTGTCATCATTTTCACGATTCCACTGGCGCTGATCGGCGTTCTCGTCGTCCTCTTCGTGACCGGAATCTCGTTCAGCGTCGTGGTCTTCCTGGGTCTGATCATGCTGGCCGGTATCGTGGTCAACAACGCCATCGTTTTCGTGGACTACATCAACCACCTGCGCGCCGGCGGCCGGTCCAGGACCGATGCGATCGTACAGGCCGGCTCGGTGCGGCTGCGCCCCATTCTGATGACCACGGCAACCACCGTTCTGGGACTCCTGCCCATGGCGCTGGGTCTGGGCGAAGGCTCGGAAATCCGCACGCCCATGGCCATCACAGTGGTCGCCGGCCTGATCAGTTCGACCGCGCTCACGCTCATCGTCATCCCGACCGTCTATTCCCTGCTGGATCGGGGGGACTGAGGGATTTAACCTTAATTCCAAGAAGATAACCGCTAAATGAGTCACAAAAAGCACAAAAGGGTTCGGCGCCAAACAGCGTGTGTCGAAACGCCTTGACCCTGCAGGGTTTTCCTTGTCTTTCGGCTATACGCCCTGTAACGGATTCGCTGTTTTTGTGCCTCTTGTGGCAAATTGCCTTCTAATAAGTCCATCCGGGCTGCCTGCCTGTGCGTTCGCACGCAGACAGGTGTCCGACCCTTGTGACCGAGTGACGGCGTTTGCATGGCAGGTTCCGTCGATTCCCGACGTCCGTGACGTGTCGCGGGTCCCCATTCACGGAAGTTTTCACTTTCCTTTTCTGCTGAATTCTGTTTTCTTTTTTTGTCGTCATCGGCTCGGGGAAGCGGTTTGCCGGTAACTTTTCCTGTTTTGCGTTGTCTAAGTGAGTGACCGCTACGTCGAGAATATGGGAAAAGCCGATTACGACGTTCTTCCATGACGTCGAAAGGGTTTTGACGAGATGATAATTGGTGCGCCCGGTACGTCGCGTCTGTTGAGAATAGCGCTGCTGTTCACCGTTGCTTCCATGCTCTCGGGACCGCTGGTGGCTGAGGAAACGGCGCCCAGAGACATGCATCTCAGCCTCGCCGAATGCATCGAAATCGCTCTGGGCAACAACTCGGCGATTACGCAATCCCGCTTCTCGCGGGAGATTGCCGTTGCCCGGATCGACCAGAATAGAAACAACTTTCTGCCGTCGCTGAACAGCAACTATCGCATCTCCAGAAGCGTAACCGGCCCCAGGGAAGGCGCAATCTTCGATGCGACAACGCAGACAATCGTCACCACCCTGGGCGAAGACCGCGTGGGTGGGTCTCAGTCCGTCGGGTCGAGTCTGAACGTTACCATATTCAACGCCGCCGATTTCGCGAATCTCTCGGCCAGCAAGAAGTCGGCGCGTGCGGCTGAGTTGGACCTTTCGGTAACCCGGCGTCAGACGACTTTTCTGGTGAAACAGCGATATTTCATCCTTCTCCAACGTATCGAGCAACTGGAACTGGCGAAGGAGCAGGTGAGCTATTCGGAAGAGGACCTGCGCCGCGAAAACACAATGTATGAAATCGGTTCCTCCACCATCGCCGAGGTTCTGAGCACCGAGTCGCAGCTTGCGGGCGATCGCGTGACGCTCATCGCCAGGGAAAACGAAGTTGCCACCGCCCGCGCCGAGCTTGCGTTTTCTCTCGGACTCAGTCCCGACGTCGTTATTTTTCCGACGGAGAAGACGTTTTCAGTCTCCCCGCCCCCGGTCGCATACCAGGAAACGATGAATCGCGCACTGGCGGGAAGTCCCGAGATCCAGGCACAAAAACACAGAATGCTCGCAAGCAGGGATCAGCTGAGAGCCACCAGATACAGCGTTCGCTTTCCGAGCATTAGCGGAAGCGCAGGTTACGGTTGGCAGTTGAACCGGGGCGAGAATTTCGCGGGCGTGGAGGATCTCTTCGTCAAGAACTACTCTTACAGTGCGGGCATCAGCGTCAGCGTGCCTGTTTTCAACCGGCTGGCTACGGAAAACAACGTCAAGATCGGAAAATTGGAATACCTGAGGAGCCGGGAGCAACTCGACCAGGCGAAACGTCAGAAAGCCATGGATATCAGGCTGTCGTTTCTGAACCTCGAACGGCTTCGCCGGAGCGTCACCGCAAACGAAGCGGCCGTGAAATTCCGCGAAGAAAATTTCAGGCTTCAGGACCAGAGATACAACCTGGGAGGCGGCACGTTTCTCGAACGCCAGCAGGCGCAACTCCAGCTCTTTTCGGCCCGAAACCAGCTTGTGCAGGACAGATTCCAATACCAGATCGAACTGGCTCAGCTGGAACTGCACGTCGGCGGGCCGCTCGTTCAGAACGACGAGTGAACTGAAGTTGCGCCACACACTTACTCGACCCCCGGAGGACGTCATGCACATCCGTTGTCGAACCCGCGCGGTCGCCGTCTCGGTCGCCGTCACCGCGTTATGCGTCTCAGCGGATCCGGCCCGGGCGCAGATGAAAACCAGAGACTTCCTGTACTCCAAAAAGCTCTACGGTGCGCTGTCGCTGGGTGCGAGCATCTGGTTTTTCACCGAGGCGCACGCAGCCAGGAAAGACGCAAACGACGCGTACGAACGGTACAGAACGACCACTTCCTCCCAGACGGCGGGAGACCTCTACAGCGAGAGCAAATCCGGCGATACCAGGGCCGCCATCATGTTCGGGCTCGGCGTCGGAACCCTGGCGTACTCGGTCCACCTCTTCCTTTCGGATGAAGACGAGGAACTTCCGCCGCCGGAAAAGCGGAACAACCTGGTCGAAATGAAAGGCGTAGGCCTGCGCGTCAACGGCGACCTCAAAACCAGGGGCGTCCGTTTGAACCTCAACAAGGCGTTTTGACTCTCCTCTCACCGCGCATTCCTTCCAGTCCACTGTATTTTCCTTCGCTCGTGAATTGGGATGTATTGGATTCCATGCTCAGTTCCCCTTTTGTGAATAGATGTAAATATTCCTATCTCTTGTACGCGCACCATTTCATCCCTTGCAGTCCAGTCCATTGTCTCAAGCATAGGCCAATCCGCCGACCGATCGCCGCTTTGAATGGAATCGTATGTTCGATTGGGATCCAGCCAAAGCAGCGAGCAATCTACGGAAGCACAACGTCAGCTTCGAACTTGCCGCCACGGTGTTCGTGGATCCACTTTCGAAGTCGATTCCCGACCAGGATCAAAGCGAGTTCGAGGAGCGGTGGATAACCGTGGGCATCGCTCGAAACGGTCAGTTGTTGGTCGTATCCCACACCTATGTCGACAGCAGCGGGGAGGTGTCCGTGCGTCTCATTTCAGCTCGCGCAGCCACCCGTAAAGAGCGACGCCAATACGAGACCGACGAATGAAGACCGAATACGACTTTTCAAAGGGCAAGCGCGGCAGGTTTTTCAGCTTAGACGCTAAGATGAGCTTACCCACCTCGGATGAGAAGGTTGTATGGGTTGGTCCCGACGGTCCGCTTGGCGGGTTCATTGACCAGCAGACGAGGAAGACCCTCGATGCCTATCGCGAGCATCCACATCTGGTAACCGAGCATTCCAACCAGGAATACGACACCGCCCACGGAGGATATACTCATCGGCAACTCTTCGAACTCGTGCAGAACAGCGCGGATGCCCTGCTTGACGCTCCGAAAGGAAAGAGCATCCTGATCCGCCTGACGAGACGTTTCCTCTACTGCGCCGACGACGGAGATCCCATCGACGAGGACGGTGTCGTAGGGCTCATGTTCGACCGCCTGTCGAGCAAACGGAACACCGCGGCCATCGGCAGGTTCGGGAAGGGTTTCAAATCGGTCTTGAGGATAACGGATGCTCCAGAGTTCTACAGCCGGTCCGGGTCGTTTTGGTTCGATAAGACGCGTTCGGAGCGACAAATAGCTGAGGTCGCGCAGGCCGAGCGATACCCTGTGCTGCGTTTGCCCGAACCCATCGATCCCTCCCATGAAAGGGATTCCGACGAGGAAATGCAGGAACTGATGAGTTGGGCGACGAACATCGTTCGACTGCCGCTGAAGCCCGGCGCGCATGATGGCCTCGCCCAACAAATCAGGGAGTTTCCACCCGAATTTCTGCTTTTCGTCGATCATGTCCGTTACCTGACCCTTGAATGTGAAGGAGTCTCCCGAAGTTTCACGTTGCAGCATCGGAAGGAGGAGTTCCATCTCGATACCGGCGACGAGACTTCGCGTTGGCGGCTTTTCAACACAACCCATACCCTTTCTCCCGATGCGCAAAGCGACTGGGGCTTGAACGAAGACAGCGGCAACGTGCCGGTCTCGTGGGCGGCGCCGCTGGATCGACTGGATCGCCCCGGACATTTCTGGGCGTTCTTCCCGACACATACCGCGAGTCTCGTGGCGGGTATTCTGAATGCGCCGTGGAAAACAAACGAAGATCGTCAGAATCTGCTGCCCGGGCCGTACAACAATGAACTGATCGAAACGGCGGCACGACTGATTGCCGACGAATTACCCCGACTCTCGACGCAGGAAGACCCCGCTCGCCACCTGGATGCCCTCCCCCGCAGACAAGAGGCAGGTGACTCGGAACAGAGTGTTCTCCTTCGCGACCGGCTGTTTGACCATATGCAGGAACGAGAGATCGTCCCCGATCAGCAAGGTAGATAGTGCACCGTCGAACAACTCATGCATCCGACTCGCGAATTAATGGACATCACAGACACGGCTTCCTTAGCAGTCCGTTGATAAGGCACGCCCTCCTGCAATCTGCCGTGTTTAAATTCGGACGGGACGGGATGAGGCGGGGACAGGGTTTTCAATGCGCCTGCTTGCTCGCATCCTTCAACTTGCCGGGCTGATCTATATGGGTTTCGGCCTGTTTGTCGGCCTCTACGAAGAGGACATCGGCCGGGAGGTGCGCTTTGCGATCATCGGCGGTCTGATCTTCACGGCCGGCTGGCTGCTGCAGAAACGCGCGTAAACGTGAACAGGGCTGTACCTGACACCCGTTGGCTATTCGAGCATCGGGCGGCGGCCCCGTCGTAAATCGCTTGACAAAACCGGCGCCGTCTGCTAATCTGAACGGACCGACGCTATCCGCACCCGGCGAAACCCGAAGAGGAGACCGATTGCGTGGCCAGACAACGGCGCAGACAGATGTCGGTTCTGTTCATACCCGACGACGGATCGCGCACCTTTGTGTTCAAGCTCGGTACCTGGCCGCTCAGAGCGGCGGCCGGCGCGATTCTCCTGCTGCTCGTCATGCTGATCCTGGAATTCGCGTTCATCTGGAAGATTCAGGAGTGGAGACAGTCGGCGCAGACCCTGAAGGCAGAAAACAGCCGGCTGAATGAGGAAGTTGCACGCGTGGAGGAACTCGCGCTTACCCTGAAGCGAATCCAGGGAACCAATCAGAAACTGCGTCAGATGCTGTTGCCTGACGCGGGGCCGGCGCAGGCTTCCTTCACGAATGCGGTTTCTTCCGGACGCCGGGAGGAGAACGGAAAGCTGGGCGCGCCCGTCGCCAGCGCGGTCAAGGGCGCTGCCGGGGCACCCCGCGATTCCGTGAATTCCAGATGAATACAGGACGTCCGGCGTCCGGTTCCCGACCTTTCCGCGACCTCCCCGTTCCATCCGCGGGACGTTGTGATTCCCAACGCGGGGGAATGCCACTTGGACAATCTTCCAAAACAGAAGACATGTGAGCGGACATCCGAATGTTAGCGTTCAAACAAAAGCTGGAAAAAGAAGCCATTAAAACGGTGATCGGCAAAGACACGGTGATGGAAGGATCGGTTACGACGGATGAAAGCATCCGCCTGGATGGAACGCTCAAGGGCGAACTGCATGCATCGGGCACCCTTGTCATCGGTCCGTCCGGAAGGGTGGACGCAGAGGTCGTCCGGGTGCGTGACGCGGTGATAGGCGGGGAAGTTACCGGAAAACTGGAAGCCGACGGGAGCGTCAAGCTGGAAGCCAGCGCCGTCTTTACGGGTGACATCGCCGCACGTTCCATCGTCGTGGAAGAGGGCGCCATTATCAAGGGGAAGTGCGCCGCCGGAAACGAAGTTTCGTCGCCCGCGGCGATTGAAAACCAGGAATCTCAGCCTGGCGAAACAGGGAATGAATCCTCGACCTGACACGAAGGCGTGTCCTGAGAAACCGGCTATACACAAGTAACAGGCGTTCGCGGTTCCCGTCCGCAAACGCCTGTTTCATTTTGTCAGCCCGCAGAGTTCGAACTTCAGTTCAACGTTTGATCTGAAACCTTCCGTCGGGAACGAGCCGCCTCGCATTCTGGCGGCTCAGTTTGATCTCCAGAAACACGTCGTTTCCCCTATAGGTCGTATTCAATATTTCGCCCACCCGATACAGTTCCGAGAGGAGCTTTCCTTCCGCCTGCGGAACCCGCAGTTGCATCACCTTGCGTTCGCCCTCGAGACGGTCGTAAATCGCCCACCGCAGATCGTCCAGCCCCCGGGCTTCCTGTGCTGAGACCCAGACGCCGTCCGGATACCCGGCCCGAAGTCGCCTCTGCATAGACGGATCGTGAAACTGATCGATCTTATTGAATGCCATCAACGTGGGGTACTCCGCGATGCCCAGTCCCTGGAGCGTTTCATGCACCGCCTCGATCTGCTCCTCGCACATTGGATGGCTCACATCGACAACATGCAGTAACAGGTCCGCATCCACCGCCTCCTCGAGGGTGCTTCTGAACGAAGCGACAAGGTGATGCGGCAGCTTACGTATAAACCCGACCGTGTCGGTCAGCAGGACTTCCCGATTGTACCCCAGATAGACCCTTCGGGTCGTGGATTCCAGTGTTGCGAACAATCGATCTTCCACGAACACGTCGGCGCCGGAAAGTACGCGCATCAACGTCGATTTTCCGGCATTCGTATAGCCCACCAGGGAGATACGGAACGTATCCGTTCGCTGCTTGCGCCCCAGCACACGCCGCCGGGCGATCCTGTTCAGCGCTCTGGTCAAAACCCCGATACGGCTCCGCAGCGCCCGGCGGTCCACCTCCAGTTGGGTTTCTCCCGGACCCCGGGTGCCGATTCCCCCTGTCGTCCCGCCGTGGCCGGCCTGGCGCGACAGATGCGTCCATCGGCGCGTCAGCCGCGGCAACAGGTAGTTGAGCTGTGCCAGTTCCACCTGAGTCTGAGCCTCGCGTGTCTTGGCCCGTCCCGCGAAGATGTCCAGAATCAGCCGGCTCCGATCGATGACGTTGGCGCCCGCCACTTCCTCGAGGTTCTTGAACTGGGCGGGCGACAGGTCGTCGTCGAAGATCACGACCTGCGCCTGGAATTGCTTCACGCGGAGCGCAAGTTCCTCAGCCTTGCCCCGACCAATAAAAAAAGCCGGATCGATGCTTTCCCGCTCCTGCACCATCCGATCCACAACCCGCGCGCCCGCAGTGTCCGCCAGTAACGCAAGTTCATTCAGCGTGTCGTCCGTATCCCAGGATGAATTGCCCGGAAGCGCCATGCCCACCAGAATTGCGCGTTCCGGCTCCCTTGAGGTGATGATTTCATGCACCGCCAATAGATCAGTCCCCTTCCGGGCCGGCGCGGCGCGCGCCGGACGTTACTTGCGGGATCCGGATTTTCGGTCTGCGCCGGGCGAAAGAGCCTGGAGCTGATCCCGAAGCTGGGCGGCGCGCTCGAAATCTTCAATGGCAACCGCCTCGCTGAGTTGCTCCTTGAGGTCCTGAAACAGAGGCCTGGGTCGATCCTTTCGGATTTCTTCCGCCCATTCCTTCAAAAATACCACCTCTTCGCTGTCTTCCACGAGGTCGGGCCTGTCGTACTCTTTGAAGAACCCCTGGATCTCTTCGATGCCGTTGTGGATTTCCAGGAGTGCCCGATCGAAATTCTCGTCCTCGAGTTCCTGCAGGACCACCGCACGTATGCGATGTCCGATCACAAAGGGCCTGTATTGCTCAAGGACCATGCTATCTTCTTCTTCACGCGCGTGTTCCTTGACGAAGTCGAACATATCGAGGTTTCGCTGAGCGTCATCCTGAGCAAGTCGATATTCTCCCAGTTCAAGAAAGCTGATCCGTCGATGGTAATACTGGAGCCCTTCGACCTGAAGTGACAGGCAGACGTCCGGATCGAGCCTGTACGTCTTCGTGTCCTCCGGCGACGTCCGCACTTTCTCCTTGTAGTAATGGAGCAGCGACTCATAACCGTGGGGGCGCTGTCCGTCCGGTCGGCCCGCGACTTCCATCTGCAATATTCCCATCTCCACGCGAAGCTGGATTTTTTCCTCGCCATCCGTCCCCTTGATGCGTCTCACACAGAGTTTGTCCGGCTCGTACGGCCAGCTTTCCAGAAGTGGCTGAATGTCATCCATCCCCATATACGTCTTCCTCCAGCTTCCCACGGGTGAGAGCGGCCCTTCGAACTGCAACCACGATACCGGAACTCTCTGTGATTTTACCATAACGCCTCACCGTTGTCAAGGTATTTGACCCTGGAAACAGGACAAGCGCGCCCCGGCGGAAGCGTGGTTGGGCAGCCGGTTTCCGCAGACCCGTTACGATGGAATCTGCGCAGGCTGACGCGGGGGGACGGGTTGACCCTTCGATTCGACGGGGACAAGTCCCGCGAACGGGACGCTACAGTGCGGCGACCACCGACCCTACCGCCGAGCGCACCTGACTCAGTTCCTCTTCGCCATGGGTCAGGCCCACGTACCATCGGCCGTCCGGCAACAATTGAACGCCCGCCTCCAGCATACCGGTCCTGAACCGGGCATAGAGCGCCATGTCCGTCTCGGTGAGGTCCCGATACTGAACGGGGGGAGACAGTACTCCGAAGTGAACGTTGAAGACCGTGCCCGCGCCCGACGTGCAGACGTCGATTCCCCGGGCAGCCGCAGCCGCCTCGATAGTCCGCCGAATCGCGTACCCGTGCTCATGCATCCGGTGGAAGGCCCGGGGATCCGCGCTCAGGATCGTGACCGTCGCGAGGCCTGCGGCAAGATTGACCGTGCTTCCGTTGTACGTCCCCGCGTGGATGGTCGCGCCGTTCCTGAGCACGTCGAACATCCTCCGCGAACCCGCCACCGCGGAAAGCGTGAACCCCCCGGCCAACGCCTTCGCGTAGACCGAGAGATCGGGGGTCGCGTCGAAATATTCCCGGGCGCCACCGAGAGCGAGGCGAAACCCGGTTATGACCTCGTCAAATATCGAAACCGCGCCGTTGCTTCGACACAGATCGACCATTCCCTGAAGGAACCCGTCCGAGGGCATGATGGATCCGGAATTGGCCAGCACCGGCTCGGTGATGACCGCTGCAATCTCCGACCCCCGTTCGGAGAACAGGTTTTCCAGCAGATCCAGCCGGTTCCATGGCAACGTGACGGTCTCCGCGTATTCGGCCGCCGGCTGGCCGCCGCAGGCGGGCACGACCCTGGGTGATTCCGGATTCCCGAGCGCTTCGTCGGATTCGTGATAACTCACCAGAACGTTGTTCAACCATCCGTGGTAATGTCCCTCGAATTTGACAAACCTGGTACGACCGGTCGCGGCGCGCGCGAGCCTCAAGGCCGCCTGAACGGCCTCGGAGCCCGTATTGGAAAAAATCACCTGGTCAACGCCCGGGAGTGTTTCCACCAGCAGTTTTGCGAACGCAACCTCGCCCGGATGCTGGGCCCCGAGGGTGTATGAATTCCGAACCGCCGCCGTCACGGCCGCGTTCAGTTCCGGGTGATTCGAACCGAGAATCAACGGCCCCCACGCCAGGGTATAGTCCAGCAGTCGGTTTCCGTCCACGTCGTAATAGTACGGCCCCTCCGCCCGCTCGAAGAAAAGCGGCGGCGACGTCACGGCGCGCCTCATACCCGACGACACACCCATCGCGAGGTATCGGGAACTCGCCTTGAAAAGCGCTGTGGATCGAACCGTTTTCATCGTGTGCCATCCGCTCCCGGCGCATCGATTCGAGGTTGGATATCACAGGTCGGACAAACGCGCCGCAGGTGGTCCCGCCGCGCCTTCCAGACCTCTATTGCCGGCACGAAGAACGAGTCCGCCCGGCCCACTTTCCCGCGGCGCTGTTTGCCCCGGCGATCAAGCGCCCTGTTCAGCTTCCCCGGCGGCACCGGACACAGCGCCGACCTGAACGCCAGCCCCCTCACCTGCCGCACGCCCCCGTCCGCCGCCACGACGTTGTAGACATTGCCGAACGGGTCGATGCACCCGCAGGGAACCGATAACTCGGCCACATGGTAGGCTGTCGTGGCATTGTGGTCGACGCCAAGCAGCAGAACGTGCCCGTTTCCGTGTACGAGCTGGCCGATGGGGCTGTGAGGCGTCCACAATCCTTTCTTTCCGTGATCCCTGCAGAAGGTCTCGGCTCTGGGACCCACCGCCGCCACCGCGTGCGTGGAATGGTCGCTCCTCACCACGTCGGGACGCCGCCAGAACGCATCGGGGATGGCGCCGTTGGTCGTGGGTGTGGTCATCGGATTGTACACCCGTGCGGCCCGGTGGTGAAACGAGGGCATCATCAGCGTGCCGCGCTTTCCGATAACCTCCAGCAGCGCCTCGATCACCGCATCCGCGCCGCCCGCCACGTGCCCGATGGACGACAGGGAACTGTGCGCCATCACGTCCATGCCCCGGATCAGGCCCAGCGAGCGGAGGTCCGCCACAAGGCGTGCGCGCGTCACCCGTTCCGACTTCTCGATAAGCTCTACGTATCCCAGTTCAGCGTGCGCTTCGAAGTAAGCGACGACGCTCGCCACCTTCACTTCGTTGCCGGTCTCGCATGCCACGGCCTGCGAAATCTCCTGAATCGTCCGGTTGCCGTCCGCCCAGAACAGCGCCCAGGGAGAAAGCCCTGTTTTGCTGATACGTCCGGCGATCTCCGGCGGCGTATTTTCCCCGATAGGAGACAACACACGGGTGCGCCTCGGAATCCGGTCCGCGCCCTCGACGCGCCTTCGGCGCGGACGTCTCCTTCCCCGGGCGGCATCCGCCGCGGACTCCCGCACCTCGCGCTCGTGCCCGGCGAACTGCTCCAGGACGTCCCGCCTGCGCCCGCCCCACATCCAACGATGAAGCTTCTCCAGGTTCACGCGATGCTGCTCGCGTTCGTATTCGACCTGAGCAACCGACAGGCTCCCCGACCCCAACCTCCCAATCGTCCGCGCGGTCTCCGCGGCGGCCACGTCGACGATATCCTCCGTGCCTGCGTCCGCCAGCCAGTACAGATACCCCGCCATCGCCGTCGCGCACGCCGCCAGTCCCCTGGCGCTCAACAGAGCCGGCGTGTCCGCGGACGAATGGTAGGCGTCAAATCCCCGCCCGCGTTTGTGGTGGTGCGTGGTGAGCCAGGGACACGGAAATCCATACTTCGGATCCCCGATGAGCGTGTCTGAGGTGGGCTGGAACGGCTCCATCGACAGGCGATAGCCGGGGTTTCGCAGCTGCAGTGTTTCCGTCAGGATCGTCTCGCCCAGCCGGTCCACGAAACCGGCCGACATTGGAATCGAGGCATGCCACTCGATGCGGCCGCCGCAAACCGAGGGCTTGCTTCCCACCGAATCGATCACAACACCGGCAAGAGGAGTCTGCAGGCGCTGTGTGTCCTCCAGATACTTGAAAAATCCGTGACACTCGTAGGCGTTCATCAGACGTATCGTGCGTCTGGGCCGCGCCAGCTCACCGGCTGCGATATGTTCCTCGAGGACACGCGCAATTTCCATGCACAGCGCCACCCCCGACGCATTGTCGATTGCGCCGGGTTCCGCGCTGTGCGCGAGCGCCCACACTTCATCCTGTGGATCGGCGTCACCGTGCACCACCCCGCTCACCTGATCGTGCGTTCCCTGGTAGTGACGAATGTCCACGTCTGTCCGTACGGTCAATGCGCCGTGCCTGCGCAGCAGGCGGCGCAGGCGTTTTCCCTGGTTCTCCGATAGAACCAGGCCGACCATCTGGACGGCCGCATCCTGAATGGGGACGCCACCCCACCCGAATTTCGTCCACGCGGTCGCGTCGGGCAGATTCGGTACGGGATGATCGGCGACCACCCCCGCGGCGCCGGCCTCTGAGAAGGACCGCAACATGCCGCGCGGATCCATGCGCGTCAGAACCACCTTCCCTGCCAGTCCGCCTCTGGGAATCCGGGTCAGGGCCTCCTTTGAATCCACGACAGCCAGCTCGTTTTCCATCCCTCCCGGCGGCGTGGCGTCGCTCCACTGAATGACGTGCCACGGATTCTCCCTGTAATCCAGGACACGCGTTTTCACCGGTCGAATCACGTCCATCGTCGCGGAACGCACGTCTGCGGCCTTATGAATGATCCATCGCCCCGATCCGATGGCTCCGCCGGTCCGCATGGTGTGCACTTCCGCCCTTGCGCCCGATTCCTCGTAACGACGCACAAGTAACGCCGTGGTGTCCGCGAACCGGTCGAATGAATTCCACCGGTCGGTAGCCACAACCTCGCGCACGTCCTGCAGAATCCGTCGTCCGTCCGTCTTCCCGTGCAGAAGCGGCAACACCGTCTTGCAGAAGTTGACAACCGATCCCGGACGAGCGGTCATGCCTGGTCTCCATTGTTAGATTTACGCCACGGCGCCCGTGTCCGACACCGATACGCCCAGTTCTTCAGCCACGGAACGGATCTCCGACCACGTCGCGTCCTCCAGGCACACCCCTTCGGACTCCCGTTCCCTTCGCGTCTCCGCTTCAATCTCTCCCGGCACGTAGATCGTCTCTACCCCTGGCATCTTCGGCGACGATTTCACCCAATCGATCAGTTTCCCCACCTCCGACTTGAAATCGTCCACGTCCACGAAGCTCTCGATCTTTATTGCCAATGCAAGAAATCCGCTCGCGCCCCGCGTGGGCGCCTCCGTACTGCATCCGGCCCAGGAAAGTCCGCCCGCGATGGCGTCGATCATCATTGCCAGACCGTATCCCTTATGGCCCACCGGGCCTCCAAGGGGCAGCATGGCCGCGTTTCCGGCGTAGAATTCCTCGGGATCGGTGACGGTGTTTCCATCCAGGTCGACCATCCAGCCTTCGGGCAATCGTTGTTTCCGCAAACGGCAGATGTCCACCTTGCCGCCTGCCACCATGCTGGTCGTGATATCCAGCGTCATGGGCGGCCCGTCTCCGGTGGGGACGCCGATCGCGATCGGGTTGGGGGGCAGCCGCCGGGCAGTGCCGCCGAAGGGCGCCGCGAACCGTCCTCCTCCGTTCAATATCAGGATTCCGATACAATCGCGCGCCGCGGCAACGGACGGAAAGTCGCCAAGCCTGCCGATATGTCCGGACCGATGGACCGCAACCGCCCCGAGCGTGTGCTCAAGGGCGCGGTCTACCGCCATGCGCATGGCGATATTTGCCACCACGATACCGATTCCGCCGCCCGCGTCGATGGTCAGGGAAGCCGGTGTCTCCCGAACCACTTCATGGTTTCCGGCGGGCTTGATCGCCCCCTCCCTCACGCCGCGCGCATAGCCAGGCATACGATGGATACCGTGGGAGTCGTGTCCCATCAGATTCGCATCCACGAGATGATCGGTTACGATCCGCGCCTGGTCTTCCGGCAGCCCGGCGGCGACAAATACCGCGTACCCGCATTTTCTTAAGGTTTCATGCGACAAAATCGGCATCTAACAGTCCGTTGAAAAAGTCGCTCTGCAGGCGAGGTCGAGTCATTGTGGCCGAAGACAAGGCGCGCCTGTCTGCGTGCGGACACGCACAGGCAGGCAACGCCGTATTTCGGCCACAAGGGCCAGACGCAGCCCGGTTGGACTTTTTCAACGGGCTGCTTAGTTCCTTGAAGGCGCCGTTCGCCTCCGGTTAATACAAATATCGGTCGCGGAGGAACCCAGCTATCTCGGCAACGGTTGTCTCCGTACCTCGAATCGCATCGTGGACGCGAACGTGCCACGGTTCCGGTCCCAGCGCCGCCCGCCAGTTCCGGATCGCCGAAACGTTGTCCCGGCCCGCCTTCTCGAGCGATCCGAGCGCGGCATGCAACTGTGTCTGGACGTCCGCGTCAGCCAGGTCGCACGTCGCCACCTGTTCCGCGACGCAATAGATGCACCGGGCCAGTTCCACGTAGGTCATCACCACGCGTGTCTCATTGGCGCGATGCGGACGCTCGAATTCAGAAGCGATCCGGATTGCCTGACGGCACGCGTCGGCCTTTTGTTCAAAGGCCCTCTCATCTTCAAAATAGCGGAACATGCCCTCGCCGAGATACGGCCGCTCTTTCCGCCGAATCATCTCAGCCGCTTTGCCCCAGGAATAACAGATCGGAAAATCCGAATCGTAGACGTCGAACGCCACGGGCCCCGTCCGTTCCGACCATTCCCCGAACGCGTCGGCGTCCCGATACCCTTCCCGCGTGGCCCACGCGGCGGCGAACTCCCTTTCGCTACGTCCGTTCAGGTTCCACGAATACTCCGCCAGGGCCGCGACGTTGTACCCGCACGTCTCCTTGCCCTTGGTGACCCACGCCATCATTCCGTAGGCCCCGCTGTATTGCCTGCGAATCAGCTGCCCCACGTAGTCCCGGATCCGATGCGGTGACGACTGTGGAACCTTGAATTCAGGGGTATCCACCCTTCCGTTCGCGTTGATCGGCACGTCGTAGCTGGCGATCCATCGACCCTGCGAGGCAAGGTGATCCAGAAGCGGGTTGGCCGCCAGATCCCGGGGCAGGTGCGGCACGCGCTCCATTTCGGTTGCGCAGGCGCGTTCGATCTTGACCTCTCGCGGCAACTCCGCCACGACCCGGTAATCCCGCTCAGACGTCGTGGTCGAAAGAAACACGCGAATGTTGAACTTGGGATACCGGGGACGAATCCGCTTCCAGGCGTCGACGAACGCCCTGGCTTCGAGCACAAACTGCCCGCGTGACGTGCAATCACCGCATTCACACTGGGCGGGCCGCTCGGTCAGCCAGCAGCCCACCTCCAGCGCGCCCTGGGATGCGATGTCCGACATCCACTCGGCCAGAATGTCCACGAGCAGAGGATTGGACGCGCAGGGCGCTCGATGCTGTTTGCCTTGCTTGTGGGCAAAATACCGCCCGGCCAGCGCGCCGTCGCCCTTGCCCGCCAACTCGGGATAGGCGCGGTACAGGCCGCGTTCGTGCAGGAAATTCAGATGGGTGATCATCGGCACATAGTGAAATCCCAGCAAACGCGCCTTTTCCATCAGAGCCGTGTCGATCCTGGCGCGGTTGGCTTTCCCTCGCACCACCCTGGACAGTTCCGTGGTGGCCATTTTGCCGTAGTTCAATTTCATCGACGCCATCCACGGAATCCACTCCTCCGGCGGTGGAAAGTTCCACATGCCGCGTTCGTCCAGATCCGGCCAGTCGGTCACCGAAACGAGCGGAACGCGGATGCTTCCGGGCGTCAGCATCGGATCCAGCAGTTGGCAGAGCGTCCGTGCCGCGTACGAAATTCCGGGTTCGGACAGCGCGGCAAGCTCCAGGCGCCGCCGACCCGCCGGCCGGATCGTATATGCCTGATCGCAATTCGGCAACCCCCGCAGCAGATCCGCGTCCGGACCGCCTTCCACCAGCCCGATCGAGACTTCGAAAGCGGTGCCCGCGGACATCGCGCCCTCGCCGGTGGCGCCCGCCTGCGCAGCGCCCTGCGCTGCAGGCAGGCAAAGGCGTTCCAGCATCGCGGCCGCATGCGTCTCGACCGCGCCCGCTCCGGGCCTTACCGCAATCGAAACCTGTTCGGGCCGACATTCAATTTCGCCCTGGATCGCGATCTCGTGAGGCAGTGGCAGCAGGTGACGCTTCCACTGCTCGTATCGACTTTCCATCCCTCAATTACCCCATGGTGTCCTGTCCCAAAAACACCTCGCCATTCGGCCGAATTCGGGCAACGTATTTCCGGGACAGAACACTGATCGCACGTCAACTCCGCATTGACGACGTTTGAGGATTGTCGAAGAAACCCGCCCGGACCACGGCCTTGTGCGCGGCCGCGAACCGCCCGTCGGCCGCCGGCGTGGTCCCACGGGTACGCGCTGTCGCACCGGACGCAGACGCGGTATATGATTGCAACGGGAACCCGGAAAGTCAAGCCATAACAGCAGGACGATTCGACGGAACTCATCGCTGATTTCAGGAAAACCTTGACAGCCCGCGACCCGATGCTTAACATTGTCACATTGACAAACCGGCCACGAAAGGAAGCGCGACACTGAGCGAGTCAGTCAGGAAAATCCAGGTCAGACGAGTGGACCCGACGCTGCCTCTGCCGCGCCATCAGACATCGGGTTCGGTCGGATTCGATCTGCTCTGCCGGAAGGACATGGTCGTCCCGCCGGGCGAAATCCGTCTTGTTCCGGCCAATCTCATCGTTGCGGTACCTCCCGGTTACATGCTCCTTCTTGCAGCCCGCAGCAGCCTGCCGCACAGAAAGGGCCTGATGGTACCGAACGGCGTGGGCATTGTCGATCAGGATTACCGGGGTCCCAATGACGAGATCCACGTCCAGGTCTACAACTTTACAGGTCGTCAGGTGAGGGTCCAGCGCCTCGAACGGCTCGCACAGGGGATTTTCGTCCGTATCGTCCAGGCCGACTGGACAGAGACCGAAACCCTCGGCGCGTCCGACCGGGGCGGATTCGGGAGCACCGGACGCTAACGGTACGGATAAGGCGGCCCCCCGGCTTATTGCTTGCCGGACGGGTCCGATTCACAGGCCGGAGCCGAGTCATGGCACGCCAGTTCGACATTCCCGACTTCTACAAGAGTCCGGTTATCTCACGCGTGAAGGCGTTCAGGCAGATGCAGGACATGCGCAAACGGGACCTCTCGCCTTCAGTGCTCGACTTCGGCCCGGTACGGTTTCTGCTGGCCCGGCATTTCGGGTTCTGCTTCGGGGTGGAGAACGCAATTGAAATCGCTTACAAGACCCTGGACGAGCACCCGGATCGACGCATCTATTTCCTCAACGAGATGATTCACAATTCGAACGTCAACAACGACCTGAAGGACAGGGGCGTGGAGTTTATTTTCGACCCGTACGGGATGCAACTCATCCCATGGGAGCATCTTTCTCGGGAAGACATCGTTGTGGTGCCCGCGTTCGGCACCACGTTGGAGATTCAGGAGGCCCTTGCCGCCCGCGGTATCGACGCCTACACGTACAACACGACGTGCCCCTTTGTGGAGCGGGTCTGGAACCGCAGCGCCAAACTGGGCGATTCAGGATTCTCCGTGGTCGTGCACGGTAACGACACCCACCAGGAGACCCGCGCCACCTTCTCCCACAGCGTCCGAAACGCGCCTACGGTTGTTGTCATGGACGTGGAGGAGACGCACATCCTCGCCGACTTCATCCGGGGCGCCTCAGACCATGAAGCTTTTTTCGCACGATTCGGTCACAAGTGCTCCGAAGGCTTTGACCCGGACCTGCACCTCGATCGCATCGGAATCGTCAATCAGACCACCATGCTGGCTGCCGAGACGAGGCAGATCGCCGAGGTCATCCGCGAAGCCCTCGCGGACCGTTATGGTGAGGAAAACCTGCAGAATCACTACGCCGACACGTCGGATACGCTCTGCTACGCGACCAATGAAAACCAGAACGCGACCTACGCCCTGATCGACCAGGATGCCGACCTGGCGCTCGTCGTCGGCGGTTACAACTCGTCCAACACGTCGCACATTGTGGAGCTCTGCCTCGAACGGATGCCCACCTATTTTATCAAGGACGCTGATGAGATCCGTTCGGAATCCATGATCCGCCACTTCAACCTTGAAACAAAAAAAACCGCCTTGACGACGGACTGGATTCCGGGAAATCGCCCCTTGTGCATGGCGCTGACGTCCGGCGCCTCCTGCCCGGACGCCATTGTCGACGCAGTGCTGTTGCGCGTCCTTTCCTTTTTCGAGCCCGCCCGCTCCCTCGACGACGTCCTCGCCCGCTACGCATGACCCGTCCATCGCCGTTCAGATGGATGTCAACGGCCCGAGCGCGACCATCGCCGCTTCCCCATCCAGCGGGTAACGCTCCAGGTATTCGGCGACCCGTTTCGGCGTCACGGCGTCGATCTCGGCCAGCTCCTCTTCCAGTGTTTTCAGCGGCGTACCGGTACTCAGGCTTCCAACGACCTGTGAGAACCGCCGGAGGCCGTGCTCGCCCCCGATCACGAGGGCGGTCGCCTGTCTGGTTCTGGACCTCGCAAGGGCTTCCTCATCCACACCCCGCTTAAGGGCGTCGATTTCCCGCCGCACGATTTCCAGCACCTGCGAGACGTTCTTCGGATCGACCGAGGCGTACACGTAAAACAGACCGGTATCGCTGAACCCGTAAAAATCAGCCGACGCCTCGTCAGCCAACCCCTGCTGGACGACCGACCAGAACAGACGGCTGTTGGTGGCCGCGCCGAGGTAGTGGGAAAGCAGACCGGCGGTCGCAGACCATTCATCGGATTCGCACGGCGCGGGATAGGCCATGGCGATATGCTCCCGAATCACGTTCGGGCGCTCCAGAACACGCCTGCAAGGCCGAAATTCCGGCGCCGCCTGCTCCCGAGCCGCCTCACTCGGTTTCCAGGCGCCGCATTGGACGTCAGCCACGCGAATCATCTCGTCACGGTCAAATCTGCCGGTCACGATGAACGACATGTTGTCCGGCGCGTATCGATCCCCGAAATATTCTGACATCTGCTCCCGGGAGATCGACCCGACGGTGTGCTCGGTGCCAAGTACGCTCTGTCCGAGCGGGTGACCCGCGAACGCTTCCTGAATCAGTTCGTCGATAATCAGCGCGTCGGGCCGATCGCGGTACATCGCGATCTCTTCGAGGATGACTTTCTTCTCCACGTCGAACTGGTCTTCCGGCAGCGTCGACCGCATCATGTCGGCCAGAATTTCCGCCGAATTCGCGGCCCGTTCGCTCTGAACCCAGTGAAAATAGGCCGTGCCCTCCCACCAGGTATACGCATTCCACATGGCGCCCAGATCGTCGACGTCGAGACTCAGCTGGCGCCAGTCCCGGCTTGCCGTTCCCTTGAAGCACATATGTTCCAGAAAGTGTGACACGCCGGCCAGGTTTGCGGGTTCGTCGCGCGAGCCGGTATGAACGTAGAATCCCAGTGCTGCGGAGTTTATCCTGGGAATCGCCTCAAATACCAGTTGAAGACCGTTATCGAGCGCGTGGGTGGAAAACGTTGACTGCATGGAAATCTCCCGTCGTTCTGCTCAGGTACGCTGTACGTCCAGGGCTCTCGGCCCCAGTGTAACAAGCGTGGCCGGCGACGGCGGAAACGCATCGAGACAGGCTGGCACCCGGTCCAGCGTCACGCCGTCAATCCCTTCCGCAATCTGGTGAATGGAACGCGGCCGCCCATCCAGAAACAGGCCGTCCATCATACTGCCCACGCGGCCTTCCGGCAAATCGCCGGTCGTGAACAACTGACCCTTCAGGACGGTCTTCGCCCGGTCGAGTTCGGCCTGCGTCACGTCCTCCGCGAGCCGCCCGACCTCCCGCCGGCACACGGAAAGGGTTTCATCCGCGCGTTCGGCCGTGGTGCCGGCATACAGCGCAATCAGACCGCCGCCCCGACGCGCCCGATAAGAGGCCGAGACACTGTACGCCAACCCCCGCTTCTCTCTGACCTCCGTGAACAGCCGGCTGGACCCGCTGCCAGAGAGTACGGACACCGCCAACTGGGCGGGATAGTAGTACTCGTGGCCCCGTGGCGCGGCTTCAAAAAGAATGCCGATGTGGGCCTGCTCGGACTCCTTGGGACGGTGTACGGACCGATCCGCCACGGATACCGGTTGTGGATTGCCGGGCGCCGGACCGGACCGACCCCAGTCGCCGAAAGCCTCTTCCAACGCGCTGAACATCTCTTCTGCCTTCAGGCCGCCGGCCACAGAGATCAGAAGACGCTGCGGGCCGCACAGTCGCCGCCAGAATCCTCGGACGTCGGACGGGTCGATAGCGCTAATCGTCGGGGCTTCTCCCAGCGGATTCCGCCCCATCGGATCCCCCAACCCGGCCTGATAGGCCATATACATAACCTGATGCGTCGGATTGTCTTCCAGACGCTTCAGTTCCTCCAGCGCAAGCGCTTTCGTCACCTCAACCTGTTCATCGGGAAACGATGCGCTGCGGAACACTTCGGCGAAAAGCCTGAGCCCTTCGCGAAAATGCCTGGGCAGGAGCTGCGCCTGAAACTCCGTGAATTCAACGGCCGTCGCGGAGCCGCGTCGTACGCCAAGGGAATCGAAGGCGTCGTAGATCGAGCGCGCGTCGCGCGTCGGCGTGCCCTTCAGAAGCGTTTCTTCGGCGACCCAGGCCAGGCCCAGCCGGTCGGCAGGATCGTCTTTCGCCCCGAAGCCGAAACGGAACGCAACCACAACGGATTGGGCGCCGGGCATGGACTCGGCGACGACCTCTATTCCATTATTCAACGTAGTTCGCTGCGGTTCAACTGGATGCATAATCTTCCTTCCGTGGGTTGGCCATAGGCCGACGGACCGCTGGAAACCGAAAGACGGAATATAGGCCAGGGAGCGGACAAAGGAAAGCAAAAACAGGTCGACAGATCGCACATTTCACGGCTTGAAGGGCTTCCCGGTCCTCCTCGATCACCCGACGTGGGGTTCCGCGTTCCATCTTTCCACTTGACACAGGCCGGGCCATTGGCTAATTTGTTGCTTTCCGACAGGCAAGGGTAGAGGCGCAGGTTTTCAAAAGTACCCGGTGATAACGAGGCGTAACCATCGCATCGGCGAAAGGGGAAGCCTGCCGAAGTCCCGAATCTGCTCCGCCGCAGAAAGGGGCTGGTCCACTTCGGATAAGATCCGATGGACTGTCACGGAAACCTCCGTGGAGTGCTCTCTTGCGCCATCCATGCTGGAACTTGCACGGCCGGCCTTGCCTCCATCCTCCTCGGGAACCGGCTGTTTTTTTTGCCCTGAAGGGTAACCCGGTTTCCCCCAATTCCACATGGAGGTGACCCCATGTTATTCAGCGGATGCTATACGGCTCTCATCACACCCCTGGACGCCCACAAGGGCGTGGACGAACCGGGGCTGGAAAAGCTGGTCGATTTCCAGATATCACAGGGTGTCAGCGGCGTTCTGGCGGTGGGTACCACCGGCGAGAGTCCAACCCTCAACAGGGGAGAACACAACAGCGTCACGGATCGGGTCTGCGCGCTGGCCCGGGGGAAGTGCCGCGCCATTGCCGGCACCGGAGGGAATTCCACGGAGGAAACGCTGCGCGCCACGGAGCACGCCGCGCACGCCGGCGCCGATACCGCGCTGCTGGTAGACCCCTATTACAACGGTCCCAGTTCGCTTGAAATCCGCCGGGAATACGTCGCGCCCGTCGCCGAAGCCTTTCCCGAAATCCAGATGGTCTCCTACGTCATTCCGGGCCGCTCGGGAACGAAGTTGCTCCCGGAAGACCTGGCCATTCTGCACCGCGGCTGCGAAAACGTCAACGCCGTCAAAGAAGCCACGGGCGACCTGGAAAACATGGCCCGGACCCGTGAAGTCTGCGGAGACGATTTCTACATACTCTCCGGCGACGATGACGTCACCTACGCCATGATGACCGACGCACGAATCCGTGCAGCCGGCGTCATTTCCGTGATGTCCAACGTGGTCCCCGGACCCATACAGCGCTTGACTCAGGCGATCCTCAACGACGATATGATTGAAGCGGACCGCCTTGCGGATGCCCTCAAGCCCCTCTTCGGAATGGTCACCATCCTTTCGGAGGAAGCGACGCCCTTCGGAACGACGCAGGTCAAGGCCCGCAACCCGGTGCCCATAAAGACGTTGATGAATATCCTCGGCATGCCGGCCGGTCCGTGCAGGCGGCCGCTGGGCCGGATGAACCACGGCGGACTGCGGCAGGTGCTTGAAATTGCCCGAACCGTGCAGGACAACAACCCTGAACTCTTTGCGCCCATCGAACGATTCTTCAACGTGGACATTTCAAACCGCGTCTCGGACGCCTCTGTTCTCGAAGACCTGGCGTACGCAGACTGACCCATGAATCCTGGAAGGAGTAGAATGAGAAACGCACGTACCACGAACCGTAAACTGCTGGACTGGGTAGACGAAGCCGCGAAGCTCTGCCAACCTGATGACATCCACTGGTGCACCGGATCCCGGGATGAGTACGATCGGCTTGCCGACGTGCTGTGCCGTGCGGGAACCTTTATCCGGCTGAATCCGGACCGGCGACCCAACAGCTTTCTCGCCCGCTCGGACGCCGGCGACGTCGCGCGAGTGGAAGACCGCACGTATATCTGTACACCGAACGAAGAAGACGTGGGCCCCACCAACAACTGGCGCGAACCCGTTGGGATGAAACGCACGCTGAAGGGACTGTTCGCCGGTTCCATGCGCGGACGGACGATGTACGTCATCCCGTTCTCCATGGGGCCGATCGGTTCGCCCACGTCCAAGATCGGCGTTGAAATCTCCGACTCGCCGTACGTCGTGTGCAGCATGTTCATCATGACTCGAACGGGCGACGCGGTGGTGGATGCGCTCGCCGACGGCGACTTTCTTCCCTGCATGCATTCCGTGGGCGCCCCCCTCGAGCCCGGTCAGGCCGACGTCTCGTGGCCCTGCGACGCAAATCAGAAATACATCGTCCACTTTCCCGATGAGCCGTCCATCTGGTCCTACGGGTCGGGCTACGGCGGCAATGCGCTGCTCGGCAAGAAATGTTTCGCCCTCCGGATCGCTTCAACCATGGCGCGGGACGAGGGCTGGATGGCCGAGCACATGCTCATCCTGGGTCTCACGTCGCCCGCGAACAGCAAACATTACATCGGGGCCGCATTTCCGTCCGCGTGCGGAAAGACGAACCTGGCCATGCTCCAGCCCACGGTCCCGGGCTGGAAGGCCAATTGCGTTGGCGACGATATCGCATGGATGCGACAGAGTCCCGATGGCAGGTTGCGGGCGATCAACCCCGAAGCCGGATTCTTCGGCGTCGCCCCCGGCACCAGCCTGCAGTCCAACGGGCACGCCATGGCCGCCCTTGAAAAAAACAGCCTCTTCACGAACACGGCGCTCACCCCGGAAGGCGACGTCTGGTGGGAAGAGATGACGGACGACCCACCGCCCCAACTGGAAGATTGGCTCGGGCGCGCCTGGACGCCGGAGTCGGAGGACAAAGCCTCGAATCCCAATGCCAGGTACACCGCACCCGCCGCACAGTGCCCGGTTATCGACCCGGAATGGGAGAATCCGGAGGGCGTCCCCATGTCAGCCTTTGTCTTCGGCGGCAGGCGCTCAACGGTCGTTCCGCTGGTATTCGAAGCGCTGAACTGGAGGCACGGCGTCTTCCTGGGCTCCATTATGGCGTCCGAAACCACGGCCGCCGCCGCCGGCGCGGTGGGAAAGCTGCGAAGAGATCCCTTTGCGATGCTTCCATTCTGCGGCTACAATATGGGCGACTACTTCGGTCACTGGTTTAAAATCGGCGCCAGGCTGGGTGACAACGCGCCCAGGATCTTCTACGTGAACTGGTTCCGCAAAGACGCCGAGGGTGGCTGGCTGTGGCCCGGATTCGGCGAGAACAGCCGGGTGCTCAAGTGGATCTGCGAGCGGATCGACGGCGCCGCCGACGCGGTTGAGACCCCGATCGGATATATCCCCACGGCCGACGCCCTGGATCTGGACGGCCTGCACGTCCCGGAAGCCGACGTCGAGGAACTGCTTTCCGTGAACCCGGAAGACTGGCGCGCCGAACTGCCGGATATCCGCAGGTTCTACGCGGGATTCGGTAATCGACTGCCGTCGGAGCTTCTAACGGAACTCGATGCTCTCGAGGAACGGCTGAGCACATAGAAGTCCGTTGAAAAAGTCGCTCTGCAGGCGAGGTCGAGTCATTGTGGCCGAAGACAAGGCGCGCGACCGACGCGAATCCCCGGATTCGGGGAGGGAGCGCCTGCCTGCCGCAGGCAGGCAACGCCGTCATTCGGTCACAAGGGCCGGACGCAGACCGGATGGCCTTTGTCAACGGGCTGTCAGGGAGCCGGCAGCGAAGACAACCCACCCGGAGAATCCAAATGACAAACCTGGCTATCTGCGGCATCGCGGGACGCATGTGCGGACGCATCGCCCATCTTGCCATGGAATCCGACGACCTCGAGGTCGTCGGCGGGGTGGAGGCGCCCGGTAACCTCGCCATCGGACGAGACATCGGCGAGATTCTGGGAACCGCGCAAACGGGTCACCACGTTGTCGACAACCCGGAATCCGTCGTTGAAAACGCCGACGTGGTCGTCGCCTTTACCGCGCCCCCCGACGGCACGCTGGACGCCGCACGGATCGCCGGGAAAGCGGGCAGGCCCATGGTGGTGGGCACCACCGGCATGTCGGCTGAGCAACTTGTCGAATTCGAAACGGCCCTTAAGGACGTCGCCTGCGTTTTTGCGCCAAGCTTCAGCATTGGCGTGACCGTACTCACGAAGCTCGTCGAAGACGCCGCACGTATGATGGGCCGGGGGTACGACGTGGAAATCGTCGAGGCGCATCACCATTTCAAGACCGACGCGCCCAGCGGAACCGCCCTCGCGCTGGCGAAGGCAGCGGCAGCGGGCCTGGGTCGAAACCTGGAGGACGTGGCCCTTTTCGGACGACACGGAGAAGTGGGCGCCCGCACCGGGGATGAAATCGGCATCCATGCCATCCGCGCCGGGGACCTGGCGGGAGAGCATACCGTCATCTTCGGCGGCACGGGCGAAATCTTCCAGCTGGTTCACCGCGCGCAGAGCCGGGATTCCTATGGCGTGGGCGTCCTCGAGGCCATCCGGTTTGTCGTGAACGCGCGCCCGGGGATGTTCACCATGCGGGACGTGCTGGGCATCGAGTAAGGAATCTCGCGAGGCACGTGCGTACCAGACGGCTCGCCGGCGTTAACGCCGATGCGCAAGACGACAGACTTGAGACGCAGCGGGAACAGTCGAGCACCTTATGTAACGTGAAGGGAGGCCCAGAATGGCAATCGACGCCTCAGCTGTGGCGGAAGCCATCGAGAGTGGGCATACACTCGCCGCCGCCGACCAGGTACTCATCGATCCGCAGCGCGGTACGCTGAACGTCCGCGTGGACGAACTCCTGTCGGCCATACAGAACAACGATTGCCCGGCCAGCGGGGTGTGCCGAACCTTGATCCGGCTTGGGATGAACTTCGTGGGACGCGACGCCGAGATCGTGGGGTACGGCGCGGACGAGGCGGACGGGGCCCTCGAGCAGGTCCTATCCGCCATCGACGATCTCGAAGGGGCTGTTATGGCGGACGTCGTGGCTGAATTTCTCGCCGACATGAAGTCCGTCAATGGGAGCGACAGCCTCTCCGGCCTCCTCGCGGAGCGCATCGAAGCGGACCTGAATCCGGCAAGTCCGGGCGGTTCTTTTCTGACGCTGCTCAAGCGGCAGATGCGCAGCGGCGTCTACTGGGAAATGATCGGCGAGGACTTCTGCAAATTCGGCAATGATTTTGCGCGAGGTCTGGAATACCTCCGCCACTACGGATTCTGCCAGGTCTCCACCAACCCCGTATTGGCGGCCAAGGCGTTTGACGAAGACGATTCACTTGCCGATCAGCTCAAAAGCGAAATCGCGAGGCACGACAACTGGACGCAGGACCCCGAGGCTCACGCCGACGAAATCGCCATGGCGGCCACCCTCATCGCCCTCTGGCCCAACCTGTCCATTTTCAGGCCGCTCGCGGTGCATACGGACCTTGAAGACTATATGGTCAGCTTCCAGCTCAATCCCAACATCGCCGATCGGGCCGACGCGAGTATCGAGGATGCGCGAAACGCGTACGGGCTGGCCGCCGACTTCCTCGAAGGATACGACCGCCTGCTGGGCCTGGGCGAACGCTCCGGCCGGGTGAACCCGAACATCGTCTTCAAAGTCGCCGCCAGCCACGAGGCCGCCCGAAAGATAACGACGACGCTCAACGGCAATGCCATCGGTTCCAACAATACCGTGGTCTACACCGTGGCCCAGGAAGTCCAGTTGATCCTGGATGCGTTCGAGGGCAAGGCCCGGGCCGCAAAGGCGGGTGAACAGGTCGTGCGCACCTACGAAACCAACATGGGCGGCCGGTTCGTAAGTCACCTTCGGGAGGTCGAAGCCGAGAAGATCTTTCTCGACGCCGCGGCTAGGGCGGGTGAAGGCAGGGCGAGCGAACTCCTCGACGCCCTGGCCGCCGATCTGGACGCCGGCGATACGCCAGACGGGTCCCTGGCCGAGAGGGCCGGGGCCGTCTGCGCTTACGCGAATCTCAAATCCCTCGACCACCGCATCGTCCTGGAAGCCGCCGAAGCCGCCGGCCAGTCCGCGGACGCGATCCTGCTGCTGGAAGAAGATCTGAAGAAAGCGGGCACCCTGGTGGCCCGCCGCGTCTACTGGGTCTTCTTCAGCCCGGAGAACCGGCCGAAATGGGTCGCCCATCTTCGCAGGACATGCGGCGTCACGGACGACCAGGCAGAGTGGATCGTGGATTCCATGGACGTCCTTCCCGCTTCCAAACGCATTCCCGAAGACTCCTTCCACACGCTGGGCGCGTCCAACATGTGCAACACCGAGTTTCCGAACCACGCGCGTGCCGTCCAGATGGCCTCGGAAGCCGACGGCTTCAGCCTTGAGGACTTCCGTGACGCGGTGCTGGATTCCTACGAACCCGGCGTGGACCAGCGCCTGCGCGAACTTTCCGATTTCTGCCGCGGATACGACCTGACGCCCTCCCTCAAGGACTTTCTGCAGAACGTCGTCGGCATCGATGTCGCCGGCTGGCAGACCCGGGGCCTGGAACCCGGCGACTGGCCGGATTTCGGTTCCGTGCAGAAAACCAGCGCCGAGTTCCAGGACGCCTACGACACCTTCGCCGGCAAATGCGTCGCCATCGCCCGAGAGGTTGCGGATTAGGTATCCGATAACGGCGCGCGAGTACAGTCAATTCCCGCATTTCCGGGGAAATCGTAATCGTGGCAGGCGCAGCGCCTGTCCCTTCGTCGTTTGTTCATCCGCGCAGGACCGCAAGACGACCGCCCGACCAGACCCGCTTTCCTTATGAAAACGACAAATCAGGATTCCTGGATCACGCAACTCGACCGTGCCGTCGATGGGTTGGAGGACCGCATGGTGCAGACCAGGCGGCATCTCCATGCCCATCCCGAGGTGAGTGGCGAGGAGACGGAGACCACCCGGTACCTGGAAGCGCAGCTGGCGTCCGACGGCTTCCACGTCCGCACGGGTCCCGCCGGCCGCGGGGTGATCGCCGAGTCCTCCGGAAACGGGTCGGGGCGCAGAATCGCCATGAGGGCCGACCTGGATGCGCTACCCATCCAGGACGCCAAAGCCGTCGACTATCGCAGCAGCGTGCGCGGGGCGATGCACGCCTGCGGCCACGACGCCCATGCCGCCGCCGTGCTGGGGGCCGCTCTGGCGCTCGACGCCGCCGGAAAATCCGGAAACCTGCCCTGGCCCGTTTCCTGGCGGGCCATCTTTCAGCCGGCCGAAGAGATCAACCAGGGCGCCCTGGAGATGATCGAAGCCGGGGCGCTGGAGGGCGTCAAGGCGATGCTGGCGCTCCACGTGGACCCGTCGCGCCCCGCGGGAACCATCGGGCATCGATCGGGCGTCCTGACCGCGCATTGCGATATATTGCGCGTGCTCGTCCGGGGCAGCGGCGGTCATGCGGCGCGACCCCATGAGTCAAGGGACCCCATTGCCGCGGCGGCCCAGTTGATCAACGCGCTCTACGCGGCGGTGCCGAGGTCGCTCGATCCGCGGCATACCGTGGTCCTGACGGTCGGCTCCGTGACAGCCGGAAGACGTTACAATGCGATTCCCGATCGCGCGGTGCTCATGGGCGCCGTACGCAGCCTCGACAAGGGCGCCCGCCGCCGGGCCCTCGAACGTGTGCGGGAGGTCGGCGAGGGGGTGGCGCGCACGTCCGGCACGGAAATCGACGTCACGTTCAGATCCGGGCCTCCGTCGGTCCTGAACGATCCGGGCCTGACCAATCTGATCCGGGATTGCGCGGTCGACCTGCTCGGGCCCGACCGGGTCCAGCACATCGAGCAGCCCAGCATGGGAGGCGATGATTTCGCCCATTATCTCAACCACGTTCCAGGCAGCCTGTTTCGCCTCGGATGCTCGGCTCCGGGGGCGCCGGTGACGAGCCTGCATTCGCCGGATTTCGACGTCGACGAACGCGCGCTGGGCATCGGCGCGAAGATTCTGGCGCGCGCGGTCGTGTCATGGTCGAAACCGAAAACTCACGACAAAGAGGCAGATTGATGAGTCGAATGGAGTTCAACCCCAGTCCGGCGCCCACGGTCGGCGTGGAGATCGAGCTTGCGCTCGTGGACTCCGGAACGATGGCCCTGCGCAGCGCCGGCCAGGGACTCATCGCGCGGGTGCCGCCGCGCCTCGAGGGAACGATCAAGCCGGAATTGATGCAGTGCTACGTGGAAATCAACTCTGACGTCTGCGTGAACCTCAAGGAGGTCGAAGCGGATCTCAGGGAGAAGCTGTGCGCGATCGAGGCCGTCGCCGATCAGGAGGGCGTGAGACTCTTCTGGTCCGCGACCCATCCGTTTTCGACGTGGCGGGACCAGGACATCACGCCCAACAGGCGGTACGCCGGCCTGGTGGACCTGCTGCAGGACACGGCGCGCCAGCTGGTCACGTCCGGGCTTCACGTGCACGTGGGCGTGGACAGCGGCGACAAGGCGGTCATGATCTGCGAATTCATCCTGCGTTACATTCCGCTCCTGCTGGCGTCGAGCTGCAACAGTCCCTTCTGGGAGGGCCGGAATACCGGGGTCTGCTCCTGGCGGTCCAAGATCATGGACGGTCTGCCCACCGCCGGGCTGCCGCCGCTGATGCGCAACTGGAGTGAATACGTCTGGCTGGTGAACCACCTTGTGGAAACCGGCTATATCGAGACCATGCGGGAAATCTGGTGGGACGTCCGACCCCACAACAAATTCGGCACGGTCGAGATCCGCATCTGCGACATTCCAGGCGATTTCCACGATACCCTGGGCCTGGTCGCTCTGATCCAGTCCCTCGTAAAATACCTCTCCGACCACATCGACCACGGCGCCTATCAGCACGACTGCCACCCGATGCTCATCCGGCAGAACAAGTGGCGCGCCGCCCGCTACGGCCTCGATGCCCAGATCGTCGACTCCGATACCTACCAGTTGCGGCCGGCGCGGGAAATGGTCAGACGACTCGTCGATCAACTGAAGCCGACCGCCGATGACCTGGATTGCGTTTCCTACCTGGAGAGGAATCTGGACCTGGCGGCCAGGCCGACCTGGGCCCAGCGGCAGGTGGAAATCCTGGACAGGACCGGCGATGCCCGGTCCGTCGTTCGGGAAATGACGGCCGCCTCCCGCCTGACGTCCCCGGCCTGACCCCCGCCGTCCCGATCGCTCACGAAAAGAAAAGGCGCATCCCTCACGGCATGCGCCTCCAATCCGCCAATCAGTCGATATCCGATGCTAACCTTCCGCGAGGCCCTTCTTGTAGGCCTCCAGCTTCTCCTTGACGCCCGCGTCCGTCTGCGCGATGATCTGTGCGGCGAGCACGGCGGCGTTTCTCGCGTTGTCGATCCCCACGCAGGCCACGGGCACTCCGGGCGGCATCTGTACGATCGCATACAGCGAATCGATCCCGTTCAGCGCCCCGGAGGCGACCGGCACCCCGATGACGGGCAACGTGGTATGCGCCGCCATCACGCCGGGCAGCGCCGCCGCAAGGCCCGCGCCGGCGATAATGACTTTCAGCCCGCGCGATTCTGCCGTGCGCGCAAACTCGCCCGTCCGATCGGGGTTCCGATGCGCGGACGACACGGTCATCTCGTACGGTATGCCGAATTCTTCAAGAATGGGTATTGCCTTCTGCATGATCGGTTCGTCGGACTTGCTGCCCATAATTATGCCTACCACAATCCTCCTCCTCTGGTATGTTTGAACGGCTTGATGACAGATTCGCCTCACTGGAATCGCCTCAGTTTCCCGCGCGTTCGAGCGCTCGGTATCCGATGTCCCTCCGGTAGGTTGCATTATCGAACTGTATCTTCCCGACCGCCTCGTACGCGCGACGGACCGAAGCCCGAATGTCCTCCCCGATGGCCGTAACGCCCAGAACCCGACCGCCGCCCGTCACCGTTGCCCCTTCACTCCGCGCCGTGCCCGCGTGGAACACCATCACGTCGTCCAGTGCTTCCGCCTCGTCCATGCCCGAAATGGCAACTCCCGTTTCAACCGCGCCGGGATACCCTCCGGAGGCCAGAACGACGCAGGTTGCGGCCCGGCTGTCCAGTTCGATCTCCAGGTCTTTCAGCGTGCCGTCGGACACCGCCACCATAATGTCGACAAGATCGGTCTTGAGCAGCGGCAGCACCACCTGCGCCTCCGGGTCGCCCAGACGGCAGTTGAATTCAATGACCCGGGGGCCGCGGTCCGTAATGATCAGGCCGCCATAGAGGATCCCCTTATAGGGCCGCCCCTCCGCGGCCAGCGCCTTCACGGTCGGAATCATCACGCGTTCCAGAATGGATTGCTGCATCTCCCGCGTCACCACGGGCGCCGGCGCGTACGCGCCCATTCCGCCCGTATTGGGGCCGGTATCGCCCTCGCCGATGGTCTTGTGGTCCTGCGACGGCACGATACACACCACGTGTTCACCGTCGCTAAACCCCGTAATCGACGCTTCCTCGCCCGCCAGATATTCCATAACGACCAGTTTATCTCCCGCGGCGCCGAATTCCCGGTCCACCATCACCCGGTTCACGGCACGCAGCGCCTCGTCAACCGAAGTACACACCAGGGCGCCCTTTCCCGCGGCCAGACCCGATGCTTTCAACACCACCGGCGCCCCCCAATCCCGCACGAACCCGCGCGCGGCGTCCGGGTCCGTAAACGTCCGATATTGGCCGGTTGGAACGTTGTATTTGCGCATCAGACGGAGCGCGAAATCCTTATCGGCCTCAATTCGGGCGGCTTGCCGCGAGGGGCCGAACACGCGAAGGCCGACCGCTTCGAAACGGTCTACAAGCCCGTCCGCAAGCGGTTCCTCCGGCCCGACCACGGTCAGATCGATCCGCTCCCGCTGCGCGAATCCCACCAGACCGTCCAGATCGTTTACGCCGACGTCCACGCAGGTGGCATGTCTTGCCATTCCGGGATTGCCCGGAGCGGCATAGATGCCGGTCACTTTCGGACTCCGGGAGATCTTCCACGCAAACGCGTGCTCGCGGCCTCCCTTTCCCACAATCAGGACTTTCATTGGCACGAATCCCCCGAATTCGAATTCATCTCTTCGCGGCGGCCCGGGCGCAACGGGGATGCATCTTCTTCGACGTCGCCCCGCGGGCCGCCCGGCAGTCGTTATGCCAACTCGTCTCCGGATCCATGCGCGATCACCGTTCCCAGGTCTTCGCCGTCCAGAATCCGGCCCATCGTCCCGCGCGTGTCAAAATCGAAAACATGGATGGGGAGCCGGTTGTCGCGGGCAAGTATCACCGCGGACTGGTCCAGCGCGCCCAGGTTTTCCCGCACGACGGTATCGTAGTCGACGCTGCGATACAGGCGCGCCTCGGGACTCCTGTTCGGGTCGTCGGTGTAGACGCCGGCGGTCTTGTGTTTCGCGAAGAGAATGGCGTCGGCCCGAATTTCCAGGGCGCGCTGCACGCCGGGATAGTCCGTTGTCACGTACGGATTGCCGATGCCCCCGGCGAAGATCACGATATATCCCTTTTCGATATGGTGAATGGCGCGCAGCCGGATAAAGGGTTCGGCGACCGCGTTAATCGGAATTGCCGTCATCACGCGCACTTCGGCGTCGCTCCTGGCGGTCATCACGCCGCGCAACATCAGGCTGTTGACGATCGTACCCAGCATACCGATGTTGTGGGCTTCAGACTCTTCAATTCCCCATTGCGCGCCGAGCATCCCCCTGAATATGTTGCCGCCGCCAATGACGACACCCACGCCGACGCCCATGCTGTGAACGGCCAGGATCTCATCCGCAATGTATTCCAAAGCGACCGGATCGAATCCGAATTCCCGATCGCCCGCGACGGCAGCGCCGCTCAATTTAAGCACAATTCGCCTGTATCTCATGATTCTGGTATACTCCGGGGCGCCAATGGGAAGAAAATGAGGGATGGTTAGTGGAACAGAATGGTTCGGTCCCGGGACAGACGATGGGAACCGGTTATGCCGATATCACGCGGCGGCCCGATGGGGATATCGGGAGCGCCTGACGCGGAACGCCTCGCGGCGGCGCTGTCCTGGATGCCATACCGATTTAATATAGAACCGTCACGGCGCGTGTCAACGGAATTTAATTCCTCCCCATCGGCAAGTCACCGGCAACAGGCCTTCAAGGGGAGACGTAAGACGGGAGAGGAGATGAATACCCGTTCGTTCTATTTGACGTAACAACGATGGCTTCCGAGTCGGCACGGGCTACGTGACTCCCCGCCGTTTGATTGGGACGAAGGGAAATAGCAGGTGATTGGGAGCTTAGGCATTTCTCTTGCAGGTAGGCAATTGTCGAGTGGGTTGTCCGTCTGCAGGCGACCTGTCCGGCCGCGTTGGATTAACCGCGCCCGGACCAACCGGTTTTCCTTCTTCCTTCTTCCTTCTTCCCGTCTCACCGGTTTTGCGCTCCCCTCATAAGGCGAGCAGTTGCGTTTTTTCTTTCACGATTCACGCACATTCGTTACCTTGACTCGTGGCCCGACGCCGCACGGTTTGCTCAACGGAATGGGATTCGGACGTCCGATTGACGTGTACAAATCGTTGGAATGTATATATTTCCACTGTTTGAACTGACCCTCGACGCGGCAAGACGTTAAAGTCGAACTCATCCGTTCAGGGAGGTGACATGCCCCGCCGAAAAGTTCTCGTCACCGGCGTATACGGCCTCATTCCCGGCGCCATTTACGAGCATCTGATCCAGTCGCCCGACGCGTACGACGCCTACGCCCTCGCGCGCAGGCGCTATCCTTCCGACCGGGCGCCCGGGGGGCGGGTACTCAGCATCCCGGACGACAGATTTCACCTCGCGGACCTCTCCGATCCGGAGGCGGTGCAGAACGCCGTCAACGGCATGGACACGGTCGTCCAGATGGCCGCCGATCCCCGGCCCGATGCAAGTTGGGACAACATCCTGAAAAGCAACGTGATCGGCGCCTACAACGTGTTCGAAGCGTGCCGCGTCGCAGGAGTCCGGCGGATCATCTACGCAAGTTCCATCATGACCAACTGGGGATATCAGGACGACGAACCCTACAAGGCCATTAGAGAGTGCCGGTTCGACGAGGTTCCCGATCCCATTCCCATCGTTACGCACGAAGACCCCACGCGGCCCACGGAACCCTATTCCGCCAGCAAGGTCTGGGGCGAAGCCCTGGCACGATTCTACGCCGACGTCCACGGGCTATCGTGTATATCCCTGCGGATCGGGGCGGTTAACGCCGAAGACCGCCCGGCCAGCCCCGAACTTTCCGCGGTCTGGTGCAGCCAGCGCGACGTCGTGAAGATCACCGAGGACTGTATCAACGCGCCGGACGATCTCCGCTTCGATATCTTCTACAGCATCTCCAACAACAGGTACTGTTGGGTTGACATGGGCCATGTCAGGGACGTTCTGGGCTTTGTTCCTCAGGACAGCGCTGAAGACTACATCCCGTGACCGCATCTACGGTGATTCAGCCATTTTTCGCGTACACGGTGGCGGTCCCCCACGGCACAATCATCTACCGTTCGACCCGATCTCAGCGTCATCGCGTCGGACCGGACGGTCGCCGCAGATAAATTCGAGGAACCGCTCGCATGTCCACGCTGCGCATGGCCGTTGCCGGTGTCGGCGCCCAGCCGGGATCGCGCGCCAGGGGTTACCTGGCCACGATCCGCAAGCTGGCGCATCTCTACGACCTTTGCGCCATCTGCGACGCCGGCGAAGACGCCCTGCACGCGGCGGGGGAATTGTTCGAAGTTCCGGCGCGCTATACGTGTATCGAAACGCTGCTCGATGAACAGAAACCGGACGTCTTTTTCGTTCTGCTCCCCACCGACGGTCAGACGGTGGCGGCCCTCGCGGGCATTGCGCACGGTTGCCATATCGTCACCGAAATCCCCTATGCGCTCACGCTGGACGTGGGAGACGCGATCGACCGCGCGGCAGGGGCAAAGGGACTGAAATGGGAAGTCGCTGAAAACGTCTGGCTCTGGCCCAGCGAACGGCTCAAACAGAAAATCGCGCGGGAAGGCGTCCTGGGCAGGCTCACCCATGCCCGGCTCCGGTATCCCGCGGGCAGTTACCACGGCCTGAACGCCGTTCGCGCGATTCTGGACAGCAGGCCCCGGCGCGCGATGGGCTACGCCCAGGCCGTAGAGGTACCGCCCTACAAGAACTACGGCGGGGGTGACGAAACGGCCCGATGGTGGGAATCCGGCGTGATCGAATTCGAAAACGACGTGGCGTGCATCTACGAGATGCCCACCGCCCCCGGCGCCGCTTCCGGCATGAACTGGGACATCGAAGGTCTGAACGGCTACCTCTCGGGCGGCGAATTGACGCTTTACAACCCCGCCGGGCGCGAGACCTATCCCATTCGCGAAATCTATGAGGAAGTCGATGGAGAACGGGTCCTGGCGAGGGTTCAGGTGGACACGGACCCTCCAGTCGCCTGGGACAATCCCTACAAGCCGTACAGGGTCTCCAGCCAGGACGACGTGGCCAAAGCCGCCATCCTCGAGAGTCTTCATACGGCCGTCACCCGCAATACAAACCCGCAATACGGCGCCGCCGGTGGCCGGCTGGACTACGAAACGTGGGTGGCGCTGCGGGAAAGCGCGGACGTGGGGGGCGGCTGGGTCGACGTCCCGCTGAATGCAGCCACGGGCCTGGAGGAACGGATCCGTGCCGAATTCATGCGCACCTACGGGGGCGACCCTGTGGCGGATGCCCGGAGACTCGTCAACGCGCCCTTCGGGCGGCTGAGCGCCATGTGGACCGTCGCGGGATGGCTGTAGTGGACGCGATCACGCGGCGAAAGGGCGGCGGATTCATGTCGTTTCTCTTCCCGCGTTGCGGGGTCGTCCGTCGATCCGGAGGCGTTCGTCCATGAACAGGTCCGGAAGGCTGGCGCTGGTCACCGGCGCCGCCAGCGGCATCGGCAGAGCGATTGCGGAAAGGTTCTCAAACGAAGGTGATCGGATTATCGCCCTGGACCGTTCGGAGCGCGCCCTCGAAGAACTGGCCGGGCGGATTTGCGGAGTCATTCCGTGCGTCTTCGACCTGAACGATCTGGAGTCCATACCGGAACTGGTGGCGGGCGTCGCAAGAGAGAACGGCGCCATTGACGTACTTGTGAACAATGCCGGGGCCTGGTGCTATGAACCCCTGGTCGACATCGCCCTCGACCGCTGGGAGGAGATCTACCGGATCAATGCGACCGCGCCATTCATCCTTACGCGGGAGGTCGCACCCGGCATGATCGAACGCGGCGACGGGGTTGTCGTCAATATTGCGTCCCGAAATGCAATGGTATCCAGCAAGGGCTCCGCGGCGTACGATTCCTCCAAAGCGGCGCTGGTCGCCTTTACCCGGACCGCCGCGGGAGAATTCGCGTCGCACAACGTACGCGTCAACGCGATCTGCCCCGGCGTGATCAACACGCCGGCGAACGACGACCTGCTGGACGACAGGGAGACCCTGGACAATTACCTCAAGCTCATTCCTCAGGGCCGCTACGGTGAACCGGAAGAAATCGCGGGTATTGCATACTTTCTCACCACTCAAGACGCCCGGTTCATTACCGGACAGACGCTTGTCGCGGACGGTGGACAGATGGCATTCTCGGACTGGAAGAGGCTCTTCGACAAGCCATGATAATGATGCCGAACAGCAACTTGCACTGAGAGAGGACAGATATGAGTCACCGGCAATTCACCGGCAAAGTCGCGATCGTAACCGGCGCCAGCAGCGGGATCGGCCGGGCCGTCGCACTCGCCCTGGCGAACGAGGGCGCATCGGTCATGGCCACCTACAACAGCAACAAGGCCGGCGCGGACGCGCTCAAAGCAGACGCCTCGACGTCGGAGGGCCGCGTCGAGACCGTAAGGACCGACGTCTGCAGCGCCGGAGACGTCCAGCGCCTGGTGGACCACACCCTCGAACGCTTTGGCGGGCGACTGGATGTACTGATCAACAACGCCGGTCAGTGGATGGACAAGGTGTCCATTGCGGAGTGCCCGGACGACGTGTGGGACCACATCATCAACGTCAACCTGAAGAGTGTTTTCCTTTGCTGTCGCGCGGCCATTCCCGCCTTGCAAGAGCAGGGTGGCGGGACCATCGTCAATATCTCGTCGGTGGCCGGTCATACCGGAGGGGGAGGAGGCACCCTGCCTTACGGCACGGCGAAGGGCGGCGTCAATACCTTCACACGGGGACTCGCTAAAGAGCTTGCACCGTTCGACATCCGGGTCAACGCGCTCGCGCCGGGCGTGATCGACACGCCGATGCAGCACCGGCACTCCACAGCGGAGCAACTTGCATCCTTTGGAGAAGCCACACCGCTGAAACGGGTCGGCCGACCCGAGGAAATGGTCGGCGCCGTGCTGCTCCTCGCATCGGACCAGGGCAGCTTCATCACAGGCGAAATCATCGACGCCAACGGAGGGATCTACATACGCTGACCACGAACGGCGTCGGCCGCCGGTCCCCGATATCCTGTTGCGGAATTCCGGCTACCACACGACCCGATTCGATTCCAATTCGCCGGTATCCTGCTACGTAAATACACCCAGCCAGACGGGAGACACCAATGAGAACAGGATGGATATTGCTTGTATCGCTGCTTTTTATCGCATGCGAAGCAGACAAGAATGAACTGGCAACCGAAAACGAGAGATCCAGCTACAGCCTGGGATTCACGATTGGGAAGGACGTTGTCAGAGGTCTGGAAAAACTCTCGCTGGTTCTCAATGCGGATTCGTATTGCAAAGGCGTTATGGAAGCGGCGGCGGGCGGGGGAACACTCTATACCCGGGAAGAAATCGAGCAGACGCTCCAGGCGTTCCAGAAAGAAAAAGCGGTGTCGGACAATGATAAACTCAACTACTCTCTTGGGTATGCGATGGCCAGGGACGTCGTGGAAGGGCTTCGGCGAAACGGTGGTCTGGATGTCGATCCCAATGCGTTCTCTCTGGGTGTCCGCGACTGTATCATGAAAACAGAATCCCGGATGACCAGCGAGGAGATCGAAGCCGCAATGGCTTCATTGAAGCAGAAAACGATCGAAAGGCAACGGGCGCAGATGAAGGCGCGGGGCCCGAGACCCAACATTGGAGAAATGGCAATGAAGAACAAAGAGGAGGGCAGGCTGTTCCTGGTGGAAAACAAGTCAAAGGACGGCGTCACTGAACTCCCCAGCGGGCTGCAGTATAAGATGACCAGAGAGGGTACCGGGAAGTCGCCCTCCGCCACCGACAAGGTGACGGTGCACTACCGGGGCACGCTCCTCGACGGCGCCGAATTCGACAGCTCCATCAAACGCGGAAAACCGGCCACGTTCCCGCTCAAAGGCGTCATCCGGGGCTGGACGGAGGGACTGCAGCTGATGAAGGAAGGCGCGAAATACGTCTTCTACATTCCTTCCCAACTTGCCTACGGCGACCGCAGCATTCCCAGAATCCCGCCCGGCTCGACGCTCATCTTCGAGGTTGAGTTACTGAAGGTCAATTGAGAACCGGCGCAGCAGTCCGCACAGCGGGAAGTTCCACGATCTGTCGGGAAATAAAGCGGTTACGCCACAAAGGACACGATATGTACTTCAGCAACTTTCAATAAATCTGTTGTGGACAATGACGTTTTTTATTACATTTCGCGTTTCGATACCTGATGTAATCTGAAACGTTCGCTCCCGCCCGCGGGGGCGCGAAGGAGGTACGAGTTGCCCACGCTTAAGTCGTCCCACAAGAGGCTCCGGCAGAACCGAAGGGCCCGGCTACGCAATCGAAGCGCGCGTTCCGCTCTGAGAACCGTCTTAAAAAAGGCGGCGAATACCAGTGACAGAGGGGAAATGGAAGCGTTGATGCCACAGGCGGTATCGGTCATAGACAAAAGCGTAAGGAAGGGTGTCCTGCATCGAAACACCGCTGCCAGGTACAAATCCGACCTCGCGCGACGCGCAAATGCCCTGTAGACGACCTTTCCTAAACAGAAACGCGCCCGGTGTCTATTGAGACACCGGGCGCGTTTTTTTCGGACCCGTTCACGCAAAGAGATAGGCGTCCATATAACGTTCGCCGGTATCCGGCAGGATCACGACCACACGTTCATCCGGCGACATCGGGCGGGCGATCGCTGCGGCCGCATGGGCCGCGGCGCCGGAGGAGATGCCGGCCAGGATGCCCTCTTCTCTCGCCAACCTGCGCGACATCCGGCGGGCCTGTATATTGGTAACCGGCATGACGCGGTCCAGGATATCCACATTGAGAACGTCGGGGACCATCCCGGCGCCAAGCCCGTCGATTTCCGTGGGTCCGGGTTGCCCGCCGGACAGTACCGCGGAATCCTGGGGTTCGACGCCGACAACGCAGGTTTCCGGAAATTTCGCTTTCAGGACCTCACCCACGCCGGTGACCGTCCCTCCAGTACCCACGCCCGCGACGAAGACGTCGGGCGCGCCATCCATCTGCCGCAGGATCTCCCGCGCGGTCGTTCGGCGGTGCACGTCCGGATTGGCCGGATTCTCGAACTGTTGAGGCAGATAACATTCCGTACCGTCCTCGACCAGCTCCAGCGCTTTCTGGATGGCGCCCTGCATCCCGTCGTAGGCCGACGTCAACACAACCTCGGCGCCCAGCGCCCTGAGCAGCTTCTGGCGTTCGTCGCTGACGCCCTCCGGCATGGTAATCGTCAGCCGGTACCCCTTCACGGCGGCCACCATCGCCAGCCCGATGCCCGTGTTCCCGCTGGTCGGCTCAATGATTCTCATTCCGGGCTTCAGATCGCCGCGCGCTTCGGCAGCCTCGATCATGGCCAGCGCCGTCCGGTCTTTTACGCTGCCCGCCGGATTGAATGCCTCCAGCTTGGCCCACACGTCGGCGCCCTCAGGGCGCGCGACCCGGTTCAGCCGGACCATGGGCGTCGCGCCGATGAGATCCAGAATGTTGTCGCCCTTCCTGAGGGAATCCATTGGGTGGGTCCTGGAGGCGGGAAGAATCGTCCGGACTGCTATATCCGAAAGACAATACGCCCGCTTTTGGTTCGATATTTCGCGCAGAGGTCGCCGAAGGTGACCGAGTCCAGGACTTCCTCAACGGCTGCCTCCAGACTTTCATAGACTTCCCGCAAAACGTCCTTCGTCCCGTGCTCGCCTTCCGGCGTTTCTCCGGCAAGCTGGACCGGACCCTCGAGGACCTCCAGGACCGCCCCCACGGTAATGTCTTCGGGCTGACGAATCAGTTCGTGGCCGCCCCTTGGACCTCTGACGCTCCGCACCAGCCCGGCATTGCGCAGCAGATTCAGCAGTTGTGCAAGATAGGACTCCGGAATGTCCTGTCTGGTCGCGATATCCGCACTCTGCACGACCCCCTCGCCGTAATGCAGCGCCAGATCCAGAACGGCCCGCATTCCGTAATTGCCCTTCGAGGAAATTTGCATCGTCGGCCTCCGAACAGCCTGGCGGAGATGGACCCCGGCGCTAATCAACGTCGCCCTCCGGCGATAGCCGGAACAATGGTTACGCTGTCGCCTTCTTTGAGCGGCGTCTCCGTACCCTCGAGAAAACGGACGTCCTCGTCGTTGACGTACACGTTCACGAACCGGCGCAGCCCGCCGGTGCCCGCATCGACCAGGTTTTCCTTGATGCCCGGATGTCTGGCTTCCAGGTCGTCGAGCAATTCGCCCAGTGTCGAGCCGCTGGCTTCAACGTCCGCGCGGTCGCCCGTGAATTTTCGCAACGGCGTCGGAATTCGTACGGTCAAGCCCATCGTCCAAGCCTCCTGATTGTGGTTGATCTGAATAGCCGAAATTAATCTCAATTCGAATAAATACAACCGTTAAATTGGCCACAAAAAACACAAAGAACACATAAGGTACTGGCGCCAAACGGCTTGTGTCGTAACACCGTGACCCTGCAGGGTTTTCCATGTCTTTCGGTTATACGCCCTGCAACAGAATCGCTGTTTTTGTGCCTCTTGTGGCGATTTATCGCACGTTTTTCCGGTGCGCGCCGTTTTTTTGTTCCGCGAGACGCACCCGCGATCCTGGTCCTATCGGATTGCCGGATCGCAGCCCTCCAGCGTCGATTCCGCGAATTCCTTCGACTGCTGGTCCCACGCGAACCCGGCCGCGCCCCGTACGGCGCCGTCGAACGTGGAGACCACCAGGTACACCACGTCGGGAAAGGCCGGCTGGTCCATGAACATGGCGGCCTGGCGGTCCTCCTCGGAAAAATACGCGCCGCAGTCGACGTGGGAATGATAGAACGCGACCACCCGTCCGCCCGCCTTCTCCGTTTCCGCGAAAATCCGGTGGACCTCCAGATCGTCCATCCGGTAGGCGTTTTTCGAGGTACGGGGATGTTCCTCCGGGTTCCGCGCGTGCAGCCGGTCCTGTATGTTCTCGCAGGGATGGGCCTGATAACCGCCGTCCGCCCCTTCCACGACAATCCCGCAGCATTCGGCAGGATAATCCCTTTCCGCGTGTTCGTGAATCTCTTTCCAGACCGTCCGATCCAAATCCGCTCTCCTTCAGTCCAGACGCCAGAGCGGCGTGCTCATGTATTTCTCGCCGCTGTCCGGGAAAAGCGTAACCACCACCCCTTCGCCCGCCTCCTCGGCCACGCGCAATGCCCCCGCGAAGGCCGCGCCGCACGACTGCCCGGCAGGCACGCCGAGTTCGCGCGTCAGCCGCCTAGCGGCGGCATAGGCGTCTTCGGTCTCGACGCGGATCTTCTGATCCCACACCGAAGGGTCGTAAATGCCCGGCACGATGGACACGTCCATATTCTTGAGCCCTTCGATTCCGTGAAACTCGGGCGGCTCCACGGCGATGATCCGGATGTCGGGGTTGTATTCCTTCAGGCGTCGGCCGGCGCCTATCAACGTGCCGCTGGTGCCGAGTGTCGCCACGAAATGGGTCACGCGGCCGCGCGTCTGCCGCCAGATTTCCGGCGCGGTCTGCAGATAGTGCGCCCTGGGATTCGACGGGTTGTTGTACTGATCCGGCTTGTAATACCGCTCGGGATTCGCCGCCAGAATCTCCCTGCACTTCAGAATGGCGCCGTCGGAGCCCTCCAGCGGATCGCTCAGAACGAGGCCGGCGCCGTAGGCCTGGATCACGTGTCGGCGCTCCACGCTCACGCTGCCCGGCATCACCAGTTCCACGCGATATCCCAGCGCCGCGCCGATCATCGCGTACGCGATGCCCGTATTGCCGGACGTGGAGTCGATGATCACCTTGTCCGGAGTCAACTCCCCGGACGCGACGGCGTCCCGGATCATCTGCAGCGCCGGCCGGTCCTTCACCGATCCGCCGGGGTTGAACATCTCCATTTTCGCGTAGATCTCAACGCCGTCCAGATGATCCGCGAACTTCCGGATGCGCAACAGCGGCGTCCTGCCGACGTGCTCGACAATGGTCGGCTGAATCCGGGAACTGTTCTCTGTCGTCTGCACCTGATATCCCACAGAAGACCTCTTTGGGATCATGTCGGAGCGTGAATCCAACACCCGTTCATCGTTGATACCATTTCAGCGGGTGTGCTATCCCGTAAACTGGCGGAGACAGCCATTGTTACGGAACTCTGCGGCTCAATCAATCCCCTCCGTGCGAATTGGTCCATTAGGCAACGTGTTCCTGGCGTGCCCGTGCAAGCACGTAACTCGCCTGCATCCGCATCCAGTGATCGGTGGCGCCCCAGCCGATATCCTCCAGCGCAAGCGCCATCTTCGCGGACACCCCCGCCTTGCCGTTCAACACGCGCGATAGCGTACCTCGCTCGCAGCCGAGGCGTACCGCCGTCTCGGAGACGTTCCAGCCGACGTCATCCATGCTCTCGCGGATCAGTTCGCCCAGGTGCGGTGGGTTCAGCATAGGGCCGACACGATTGCATGTAACATCGTCCATGGCCAGCATTTCCTTCCGGCCAGTGATAATCGATCAGGTTCACAACCACGCTCCGACCACGTACAAAAATGGCCCCGTGTAATCAAGGAAAGACACTGGCCACACCCCACTAAGATGCCGTTAAACGAGGGGTCACGCTCTCCGCGATCTCACGACCCGCCTCGATCTCCGCCCTTCTGAGTTCCCACGTCTTTTGCAGGTTGAGCCATAGCTGCGGCGTCGTGCCGAAGTAACGCGCCAGTCGCAATGCCGTATCCGCGCTCACCCCTCGCTGGCAGTTCAGTATCATCGCAATTCGGCTCACGGGCACTCCCAGCGCCTTCGACAAGGCGTTGGCCGACAGCCCGAGCACGTCGAGTTCCTCGCGGAGTATCTCACCCGGATGAACCGGTCTCATTCCATTCTTCGTGCTCATGTCCGCATCATGCGCGCCGACAGTATCCTCTTTTAGGGCCTCCATAAATCCATCTCGCCCTTCGATCCTAAGCCGTGATTGCGATAGTATCGCCGCCGCCGCGCCCGACATGGCCCGACGATGAACTACCGCTCAAGCTAACCGCCGTGTACGACGGTTGGTTTTCACCCCTCCATTACCTACAAAAATGGCCCCGTGTTGCCAGGGACCAAGCAGCAGAAAACAATATATGGTGACGACCGGCTTTGTCAAGCGCAAACGGCGGAAGGCGGGGAACAGCTATCAGCCGTCAGCATTCAGCCGTCAGCTTGAATCAAAGACCGTTGACGTCTGCGCCCTGAAACGACAGGCACCGAATGGGCGCGTCGAGGGCAGGACCTGCCTGCCGAGCAGGTCTCGGCCTGTCTGCCGCTCCAACGGGACAGGCAGGCGCAGGCAGGTGCCCTCGCTCCCGGGGAAACGAGGAGACGGAAGAGGGACACACAATGGCCCCCGGAAACGATGTGGCATCGAAGCCACTTGCTGGCATTTCAAAAAAAAATAACCGGGCCCTGAGGAGCCCGGTTTTGTCGTTATTCATTATGTTCCCCTGGTGGAGGCGGCGGTGGAGGTGGTGGAGGGGGTGGCGGCGGTGGATCCGATTCGCTCGGCCTGTGCGGCCTGATTGATCTCTCCTGTGGCGCCCGTGGACGCGGCGGCTGAGATGGCCGCCCTCCGGGATCGCGTCTGTTCACTTCCGCTCCCTCGTTCATGCGTATAATCTTGCAATCTCCCGATCGGCGATATCAGTACACTTCTTGTTGATTTTTTCGTTGTGTCCGATGTCAGCATACCCAATTGCATCTGTAATTCGATACCCTTCATCTGACAACTCCCTGACTGCCTCCAACGCTTCATTATCCTCCAGTGTGCCGGTCTGAATGTCGGACCAAAGAGTTTCATATTTCGTTTTCAGATAGGAACATTGCATACCTACGTTGTTTAGAAGCGCAACCTTTCTCGGAAGGTCAAAATACAATCCCAAAATGGAGATGAACACAATAATCGCATTCAGCCCGATTTTCACAAGTGCCGGGAGATGTTCGCCAAATGCAAGAAGCGCAACACCCACCATGGCCGCGATACCTAAACCACCCATGACAATTCTGTGCCAAATACGATACCGCGTGGAGAGTTCGTCATAGTATCTTTCTGCTGCCGCCGAGCGCAGAAGCCCTTCCCACGCAATCGACCTTGTCGTTTCTGAAACCATTGTTCCACCTCCATTTGAGTCAGACCGTGGCTCATGAAAGTAGAATGCAGTCTAAATTACCCATATGCTGCGTTCGTTGTCAAGGGTATTGGAGTGACTTTGACACGAATTCATATCCGGGCGAAACATCCCACGTACGAAAGAACGGGGGAAGGCGGGGAGGCAGCCGTCAGCCAAAAGCGGTTAACGATATGCCCCCCAGCACGGAGGATTTCTGATATCCGCGCCAACAGACGGGCAACCACAAGGGTTGCCCCTACAAAAACACAGGTGGCGCGTCGAGGGCAGGACCTGCCTGCCGAGCAGGTCTCGGCCTGTCTGCCGCTCCAACGGGACAGGCGGGCGCAGGCAGGTGCCCTCGCTCCGGGGAGAGCGGGAGACGCAAGCGTTGCCCCTACAGATTCACGTGCGGCGCGAAATGGCCTGCGGCTTCACGGGATTTGCTACAGCGCACAAACTGACAGTTTGTGCTACGACAGCGATTTTCGGTCGGACCGACAATATTCATGTCCAGCCCTTGCCGCAATCTAGAATCAACGGGTTTCCCGTACAGAAAAACATCGGCGGAAGCCATGTTCGCTTCCGCCGATGAAGATTCAGTTCGATTAACGTCCGTCTGTCCGCCCGGTCCCGATTATCCCGCCGCGAGTTGACCCTCCACTTCCGGTATCTCGACCTCCATCAGCGGCGCGTGCATTCCGCATTCCGTTTTGGACATGCCCGCCCAGCGGCCCGCGCGTTCGTCGGCGCCGGGCGCTGCCGGCTGCGTGCACGGCCAGCAGCCTATGCTGGAATAACCCTGGTCCGTGAGCGAATTGTACGGCAGACCGTTTTCAACGATGTAGTCCCAGACCTGCTTTCGCGTCCAGGCCGCAAGCGGATTCACCTTGGCGACGGCCCGTCCCCCGCTGGTCCGGTAGGCTTCCACGACGCGTACGCCCGCGCGGGATCCGGATTGATCTCTCCTGAGACCTGCGATCCAGCCGTTCAGGCCTGCCAGTTTCCGCTGCAGCGGTTCCACCTTGCGCATCGCGCAACAGCGGTCCGGATCCCTGTTGTAAAGATCGGGGCCGCAGGCGCGGTCCTGTTCGGACACGCTCAGGCGGGGGCGCAGCGACTCGATTCGGATATTGTAACGCGCCTCGATGCGCTCTTTCAGCGCCAGCGTTTCAGCGAACAGATATCCGGTGTCGATGGTAAAAACAGGCAGTTTCGGGACCACCCTTTGCGCCATATCAAGAAGTGCGACCCCACTGGGCCCGAATGCCGTGCTCATCGCGACGGCGGGACCCAGGTTCCACCAGGCCCACTCCAGGACTTCCTCCGGTTGCGCGCCCTCCAATGCGTCGGCGAACCTGTCGACGTCCTGCTGGTCGATACTCATGCAAGTCCTCTGCTGCAGATCCTCTTCCAGCAATATTTATTACATTGTCAATCAAGTTAGTCAAGAATAATGAAAACATCTCGCTCTGTCAAGTCATAAATTCAACGATTCATTCGTCCGGAGCGCCGGATTTCGGGAAGAAGACGGTCCGAACCGGCGCGATCGAAGATTGGAATCGCCTTGACTTTTGAATTACGATATGATAACTTGTAAGACTGAATATTGCTGGCGTTTCGCGAAATCGTGGAACCTTCCGAAACAGGAAACAAAAAAGCCCGATCGGTTGCGATCCGGGCCTTTATAATAGCAAGTAGTTTATTTTAAGTTAGTTAAATGAGCCCGGAAGGATTTGAACCTTCGACCAACGGCTTAAAAGGCCGCTGCTCTACCCCTGAGCTACGGGCCCATTCCGCATCCGGACCACGCTCCAAAAACCGCCGCGCGATCGGGCAAAGTGATGAATATAGACAAGCCGTTCTCCCCTGTCAAGAAAAAGGGTTTCGGTAATGATGCGCAGGCGACGCAAGCGCCGCGTGCTGAAGTGGATTCTGTGGATCGTGGGCGTGCTGGCGGCTGTAATTCTTACGCTCTCGCTTGTTGAAATAGACGACGTGGTCATGGCCCAGGGCATCGTGGAGCCCGGGAAGAAGATCTATGTGGACTCTCCGCTCAAGCGGGTCATCGAAGCCATCCATTGCGAGGCCGGATCGCACGTAAAGGCCGGTCAGCCGGTGGTCCAGCTCTACAACGGCGACCTCCTGTCCGCGGTCGAAGCGGCCGGGAAGGAGGTCCAGCGCAGTGAGGCCAATCTGGAACACGCGCGGGCGAACCTGGCGCTCCTGGAGGAAAAACCGACCGCGGAAGCGCTGAAAATTGCGGAATCCCGGGTCGAGCAGGCACAGATTGCGCTGAAAGCCAGGAAGCAGGAACTGCAACGCGCCGAACACCTCTACCTGGGCGAGCGCCTCTGGAGCGTCGAGGAACTCGAACGCGCGAAAACCAACCATCAACTCGCGGAAACCAATCTCAAAGTCGCAACCGAGGTCCTCAGCCTCACCCGGCGCGGCGCGTCGCCTTCCGAACTGCGACAGGCGGCGGCCGAAGTCCGCCAGGCCGACGCGGCGCTCGCGAAAGCCCGCAGCAGCCTCAATGGCGCCCGCGAGAGCCTCGAGCTGACCACCATGAGGTCGCCCGTTGACGGTGTTGTGGCCAGGCGGGACCTGCATCCGGGCATGCTGGCCGAACAGGGGCAGATCGTACTCATCATCGCCGGCGAAGGCGGGGACGACACGATCGACGCCTGGGTTCCCGAAACCAACGCCTGGAAGATCCGCCTCGGACACCCCGTGGAAATCCTCAGCAATCTCTTCACCGACCGCGAAGAATTCATCGGCGCCGGCGAAATCTCCAGGTTCTACGGATACGCGGTCCACGGCGGCGGCGTCCGCACGTTCGAGTTGGAAATCCGCATTCTCGAAACCCCGCTACCACTCAAATACGGCTCCACGGCGGACCTGCGCATTATTGTGGGCAGGCGAAGCATCCTCAAGACCCTCCTCAATATTGAAGACCGAAACGTGGTCCGGGCCAGTCGCGAGGAATCCCAGAATCCAGGCGGACGAGGCGAAGCACAACCCGTCTCGCCCCGCCAAACCGCGTCAGACACGGTGATCACGGCGTCATCCGGAAGCGCCACGACGGCCGATAAGGGCCAGGGAACCGCAACGGGACGGAACCCATGACATTAAAAGACGAGGGAAATCATGTCGAAACGGCATTCGAATTCTGAAAAACACGTCTATTTCTTCGGCAACGGCGCCGCCGACGGTGACGGTGAACAACGCAATCTGCTGGGCGGGAAGGGCGCCAACCTGGCCGAAATGTCCCTCATTGGAATCCCCGTTCCCGCCGGTTTCACCATTACCACGGACGTCTGCACGTATTATTACGGCCACGACAAGCAGTACCCGCCAACGCTCAAGAGCCAGGTTGTGTCGAATCTGAAAAAAGTTGAGGCGGCGATGGACGGGCAATTCGGCGATCCGCAAAATCCGTTGCTCGTTTCCGTCCGGTCGGGCGCCCGCGTCTCCATGCCGGGTATGATGGAGACCGTGCTCAACCTGGGGCTGAACGACGAGATTGCCGCCGGACTGATTGAAAAATCCGGAAACGAACGCTTTGTCTGGGACGTGTACCGCCGCTTCATTCAAACGTACGGCGACGTGGTGATGGGCGTTCAGCCTGAAGAGCGTGAACACGATCCCTTCGAAGCCGCGATCGACAGCGTCAAGGCGAGGCGAGGCATCGCGCTGGATACCGACCTCTCGTCCAGTGACCTCCGGGAACTCGTGGACGCGTTCAAGGATATCGTCAGAAGTCGTGCCGGCCGGTCTTTTCCAGAAAGCCCGATGGAACAGCTGTGGGGTAGCGTAAACGCCGTTTTCGACTCCTGGAACGGCCATCGCGCAGTCGTCTACCGGAACATCAACGACATCCCCCACAACTGGGGAACCGCCGTCAACGTGCAATCCATGGTCTACGGAAATATGGGAGACGACTGCGCTACCGGAGTGGCGTTCACTCGCGACCCCTCCACGGGCGCGAGGAAATTCTACGGCGAGTATCTCATCAACGCCCAGGGCGAGGACGTTGTGGCCGGGGTCCGCACGCCCGAGCCGGTGGCGAAGATGAGACGACAGCTGCCCGAGGCCTACGAGACCCTCGAGCAGATCTACAAAAAGCTGGAACAGCACTATCGGGAAATGCAGGACATCGAATTCACGGTTCAGGAAGGCCGGCTCTGGATGTTGCAGACCCGGACCGGCAAGCGCACCGCCGCCTCGTCGCTGAAAATCGCGGTCGACATGGTGAAAGAGGGGCTGATCAACAGGAAGGAAGCCATTGCCCGTATCGACCCCGCCCAGCTCGACCACCTCCTGCATCCCACGTTCGACCCCGAGGCGCCCCGCGAGGTCCTGGCGACCGGGCTTCCCGCCTCACCCGGAGCCGCCTCGGGAAAAGCGGTTTTTACGGCCGACGACGCCGAAACCATGGCCGAAGACGGCGAAGACGTCATCCTCGTCCGCCTTGAAACCTCGCCCGAAGACATCGGCGGAATGAACGCCGCCAGGGGCATTCTCACCGCACGCGGCGGTCAGACCAGCCACGCCGCCGTTGTCGCGCGCGGGATGGGAAAGTGTTGCGTGGCCGGCTGCGGCGCCATTACGATCGACTACAATGGCGATCTGTTCTCCGTCGACGGCAAAACCGTCAAGGCCGGCGACTGGATCTCCCTGGACGGCGCGACGGGCGAAGTGATGCTCGGGCGTGTGCCCACGCGGAACCCGAAGCTGTCCGGAAATTTCACGACCATTATGAAATGGGCGGACGAAATCAGGCGGCTCGACGTCCGCACCAACGCGGATACACCGCAGGATACGGAAATATCGCGGAAGTTCGGCGCCGAGGGCATCGGCCTGTGCCGCACCGAGCATATGTTCTTCGAAGGGGACCGCATCCTGGCTGTACGCGAAATGATCCTCGCAGCCGACGAATCCGGTCGAAGAAGCGCCCTGGAGAAGCTCCTGCCGATTCAGCGTGAAGACTTTGAAGGCATTTTCAGGGCTATGAACGGATTTCCCGTCACGATCCGTCTGCTGGACCCGCCTCTGCACGAATTTCTTCCCGAAGAGATTGAACAGCAGCGGGAAATGGCCCGACAGATGGGGGTCCCGCTCAAGACAATACAGGAGAAAGTGGAAACCCTGCGCGAGTTCAATCCCATGCTGGGGCATCGGGGCTGCCGCCTTGGCGTAACCTATCCGGAAATCTACGAAATGCAGGCGCGCGCCGTTTTTGAAGCGGCCCTCAACGCGCGCAAGCGGCGGATCAAAGTCATTCCCGAGATCATGATCCCCCTTGTGGGCGCCGTTAAGGAGTTTACCGAACTCCGCAAGATCGTGGACCGCGTGGGTGAAGAGGTCATGGCCGGCAGCAGAACCAAGATCGACTACCTCGTCGGCACGATGATCGAAACTCCCAGGGCGGCGTTGGTGGCCGGCGCCATCGCGGAGTCCGCCGACTTCTTCAGCTTCGGTACGAATGACCTCACGCAGATGACCTTCGGTTATTCGCGCGACGACGCCGGAAAATTCCTGCCTGCATACGTCGAACAGGGAATCCTGGAACAGGACCCCTTTCTGAGTCTGGACCAGGACGGCGTGGGGCAACTGGTGATCATCGGAACGGAACACGGGCGTTCGGCGCGCCAATCGCTGAAGGTGGGCATCTGCGGAGAACATGGCGGCGATCCGAACTCCGTGAAGTTCTGCCACCGGATCGGCCTGGACTATGTCTCGTGCTCGCCGTACCGGGTACCTATCGCCCGCCTGGCCGCCGCTCAGGCCGCCATCGAGTAGCCGGGACCGCCGCCCGGGGTTTTGCATCCATGCCAAGAATCATTGCCATTGCCAACCAGAAAGGCGGCGTCGGAAAGACCACAACCGCGGTCAACCTGTCCGCCTGCCTGGCGGCCGCGGAACAGAAGACGCTGCTCGTCGACCTGGATCCGCAGTCCAATGCCACCAGCAGCTTTGGCGTGTCCGTGGCGAGTGAGGAACCCTGCATCTACGAGGTACTCGTCCAGGAGGTTCCGCTTTCCGACGTCACCCGGGAAACCGAGATTCCCTTCCTGAACGTGGCCCCGTCGCATGTGCGTCTCACCGGCGCCGAAGTCGAAATGGTCAACCTCGGCGCCCGGGAACACCGTCTCAGGGTCGCGCTGGAAGGCGCCGGCGAAAACTACGATTTCCTGTTGATCGACTGTCCGCCCTCCCTGGGCCTGCTGACCCTCAATGCGCTCACCGCTGCCGGCTCCGTCCTCATTCCCATTCAGTGCGAATACTATGCGCTGGAGGGCGTCGGCAAGCTGTTGAATACGCTGCAGCTGGTCCAGCGCCAACTGAATCCGCCGCTCAGTATCGAGGGCGTGCTGCTCACGATGTTCGATACGCGGCTGAATCTCTCCCGGCAGGTTGTGGACGAGGCCCGCCACCACTTCGGAACGCGGGTCTATAACACGATCATCGGCAGAAACGTCAAACTCGGCGAGGCGCCGAGTTTCGGCAAGCCCATCATCCTTTACGATATTATGTCTCAAGGGGCGCGGAATTACATGAGCCTGGCCGGGGAGGTCATCAGTCATGGCAAAGCGTAACGCCCTGGGCAGAGGCCTGGGCGCGCTGATCCCCGGCGCCGATGAACCCGCGCCGGAACAGACAGCCGGTTCATCGGATACGGGCGACCTCCATCCGGGCGCGCGGGTGCTTGAGATCGATCTCGGAGATCTCGAGCCGAACACGCACCAGCCCCGGACCGAATTCGATCCGGATGCCGTACAGGAACTGGCCGATTCGATCCGGGAAAAAGGGGTCATCCAGCCCGTCGTCGCCCGGCGCTGCGGGTCGAGATACCAGCTCATCGCGGGCGAGCGTCGGCTCCGCGCCGCGAAGAAGGCCGGCCTGGCGACCGTCCCCGCCATCCTGCTGGAGGTGGGGTCCGATCAGGAAATGATGGAAATCTCCCTGATTGAGAACGTGCAGCGGGAGGACCTGAATCCGATAGAAGAAGCCAGAGCTTTCAGGGCGCTGATGGAGACCTGTTTCCTGACTCAGGAAGAGGTGGCGCGGAAAGTCGGCAAGAACCGATCCACGGTGACCAATACGCTGCGCCTTCTCCACCTGTCCGAGGAAGTCAGAAACGCCCTGAAGGACAATCAGATTTCCATGGGCCACGCCCGTGCGCTCCTGGGCCTGGCCGACGATCGTCTCCAGGTGAATCTCTGCAGGAAAATCGTCGCCGACGGCCTTTCCGTAAGGCAGGTTGAAACCCTTGTCAAAGCCGGAAGAACAGGTCGCCGGAAACCGCCCGGGGCCGGTCCCGCGAGGAAGGACCCCCAGACGCTTTCGCTGGAAGAAGACCTTCAGCGTCGTTTCGGTACGGGGGTGAACATCAACCGCCGGGGAAAGAAGGGAAGAATCGAAATCGAGTTCTACACCGACGACGATCTGGAACGCATCCTGGACCTCCTCCGGGAAACTTCCTACTGACGGACGAACCCCACCGGAGAATTGGCCCCGGGGGCACGGCGCGCCGTGCCCCTGTCTGATTATCCCGTTTCCATGGTCAACACGAGGAGCTCGCGGCAACAATGCTCGGAAATTTCCTGGAAAAATTCAAACAGGGTCTCTCGAAGACCCGGGAAGGGCTGTCAGGGAAAATCACCGAGGTTCTGCGCCGTAGCCCGACACTGGACGAAGAAACCCTTGAGGAGATCGAAGAAATCCTCATCCGGTCAGACGTGGGTGTGAACGCCACGCTGCGGATCATCGACCGTCTTCGCGAGCGCCTGCGGGAGGGACCGGCGCCGGAAGGGACGGAAGACTGGGTCCGTGACCGGCTCGAAGCCGAACTGTTGGAAATCCTCCGGAACGCGCAACCCCCTTCCCCGGCGCTCACCCGGGCCAGGCCGCACGTCATCCTGGTGGCCGGCGTCAACGGATCGGGAAAGACGACCACGATCGGAAAGCTGGCCTGCCGGTACCGCGCGAGGGGCCAGCGGGTGCTTCTGGCCGCATGCGATACGTTTCGGGCCGCCGCAATCGACCAGCTTGCAATCTGGGCCCAACGTTCCGGCGCCGACGTCGTTCGCCATCGGCCGGGCGCGGACGCCGCCTCCGTGGCGTTCGATGCCCTTTCCGCCGCCCGGTCCCGCGATATGGACGTCGTCATCATCGACACCGCGGGGCGCCTCCACACCAGCGTCAATCTGATGGAGGAACTCAAGAAAATCCGCCGCGTCCTGGGCAAATGCGTCCCCGGCGCCCCGCACGAGACCCTGCTGGTTCTGGACGCGACCACCGGGCAGAATGCCGTGGCCCAGGCCAGGCAGTTCCACTCGGACGTCGGCGTTACCGGCCTGGTTCTGGCCAAATTGGACGGAACGGCCAAAGGCGGCGTTGTCATTGCGATTGCCGACGAACTCGGTCTCCCGGTCCGCATGGTCGGCCTGGGCGAGGGTCAGGACGATCTGAGCGACTTCGAACCGGAAGCATTTGTTACAGCGCTTTTTGAAGGGGACTAAAAGTAGCTGATAGCTTTCGGCTCTCAGCCGTCAGCTCGAAGCGAAAATCAGCTCACACGGAGACACAAAGGGAAAGAACAGCTATCAGCAGTCGGCTATCAGCCGTCAGCTTGAGTCAAAAACATAATCCATTAACGTCGGCGCCGTGATGATGAAGCACCGGAAGGGACGCAGACCTCTCTCCCCGGCCCCTCTCCTAAAGGAAAAGGGGAGTAAAACCAGCATAACCGGGCTCACGCTACCATTCGCAATCCAACAATTGTCTAATTCAACAGAAGTCCGTTTGCGGACGTCTCATTCGTGAAAGTTGCCAACGCTTACGTCTACCATCTTACCTCTACCCGATTCTTTGTATGACTCACATTTATCTCGACAATCAGGCCACGACGCAGGTGGATCCGCGAGTACTGGACGCGATGATGCCCTATTTCAAGGCGGAATTCGGGAACGCGGCCAGCCGTACCCACAGCTTCGGTTGGGCTGCTGAAGCCGCGGTGGACCGGGCCCGGGAGCAGATTGCGGAACTGATCCGCGCCGACGCGAGGGATATCGTCTTCACCAGCGGCGCGACGGAATCCGACAACCTGGCCATCAAGGGCGTGGCTGCCGTGCGACGCGAGAAGGGTGGACACATCATCACCCAGACCACCGAACATCACGCCGTCCTGGATTCGTGCAAAGCGCTGGAACGGCGCGGTTTCGACGTTAGCGTCCTGCCGGTAGACCGTTACGGACGCGTCGAACCGGAAACCGTCTCGGACGAGATCGGCGACAACACCGTGCTCGTCTCCGTTATGGCGGCCAACAACGAGATCGGCACCGTGCAGCCCCTGGACGAGATCGGCGCCATCTGCAGGGAACGGAACGTCCTCTTCCATTGCGACGCCGCTCAGGCCGTGGGCAAGCTGCCCATCGACGTGCAGGCCCTCGGCATCGACCTGCTCTCGATATCCGCCCACAAGCTGTACGGCCCCAAGGGCGTCGGCGCCCTCTACGTTCGCAGCCGGCCTCGTGTGCGTCTCGTGGCGGAAATCGACGGCGGCGGCCACGAACGGGGCATGCGCTCCGGCACGCTGAACGTGCCGGGTATCGTCGGCCTCGGGGCGGCCTGCGAACTTGCGGGCGCGGAAATGTCCGCTGAAGGCGTCCGGCTCAGGAGATTGCGCGAGCGACTGAAAACCCGTCTGTTCGACGGACTCGACGACGTCTTCTTCAATGGACATCCGGAGCAGCGACTGGATGGAAATCTGAACGTCAGCTTCGAAGGCGTGGATGGCGAGAGTCTCATGGTGGGCCTGAGTGAGATCGCGCTCTCTTCCGGCTCCGCCTGCACCTCGGCGGCGCTGGAACCCTCATACGTGCTGCGGGCGCTGGGGGTTCCGAACCGCCTGGCCGAAAGCAGCATCCGATTCGGCATTGGAAGATTCAACACCGAAACCGAAATTGACCACGTGGCTGGGCGAGTCATCGGCGAAGTCGGTCGGTTGCGGGAGATCTCACCCTACGGCAGCACGAGTCAGCCCCGCATGTAGCAGCCCGTTGATAAAGTCCATCCGGGCTGCCTGCCTGTGCGTTCGCACGCAGACAGGCGTCCGGCCCTTGTGGCCGAAATACGGCGTTGCCTGCCTGCAGCAGGCAGGCGCTCCCGGGCGCACAATCCCAAGTCCACTGAACACACGACAAGGAACGAACCCATGCAAATGCCACCCGGCATGCCGAAACCGCGCCCCATTCCCGACGTCGAGCATATCCTGGCCGTTTCCAGCGGCAAGGGAGGCGTGGGCAAGACCACCGTGAGCGTGAACCTGTCGGTCGCCCTGGCGCGCAATGGGCAGACCGTCGGCCTGCTCGACGCCGACGTCTACGGGCCCAATGTCCCGATGATGCTGGGCGCTACCGAACAGCCGCGGGCAGTGGACGGCAAGATTATCCCTCTCGAAAAACACGGGGTCAAACTGATGTCTCTCGGACTCATCGCGGGCGAGGACACTCCCGTGATCTGGCGAGGCCCCATCGTGGGTAAGATGATCCAGCAGTTCATGTCCGACGTCGCATGGGGCGCGCTGGACTTCCTCGTTGTCGATCTTCCGCCCGGGACCGGCGACGCCCAGCTCACCCTCGCCCAGACCGTTCCGCTCAGCGGTGCGGTGATCGTTACTACGCCGCAGGACGTTGCGCTGGAAGACGTGACGCGAAGCGTGGAGATGTTCCGCAAAGTGGACGTGCCCGTTCTTGGCGCCGTGGAAAACATGAGCGCCTTCGCGTGTCCCTGCTGCGGCGAAACCGCGGCCATCTTCGGCACGGGCGGCGGAGATCGAATCGCCCAGGCCTTCAATATCCCGCTGCTCGGTCAACTGCCCATCCTTCCGGCCATTCGAGAAGGCGGCGACGCCGGCGACCCGATCGCGGCGGGGAAAACCGACGTGGCACGGACCTTCCTCGAGATCGCGCGGAAGATCGTGGACCCGATCGACGCCTTCGAGCAGCCGGGACCTCAAATCACGATATCGTGAAACGCGCGGATCCGAGTCTACAATATTCCAATCCATACGTTCACGTTCCGGGTCTACCGGCAGTCAGGACGGACCCTGACGTCTGGCGATTGTCAGGTGATGTAATTCCTGAACACGGCCAATAACCTTTGCCTTCAGGGCCGGAATTGGATACATTACACGCACGTGCTGACAACCTCTTTGCGCCAGGGGGAACTTATGATTACGGCATTTGAATCGCTCATGGAAAACGTCAGGAGCGAGGTCCGGGGCATTTCACCCGAAGAGGCCCGCGAGCGGATTGACGACCTGCTGCTTCTGGACGTCCGGGAACGGGAGGACTACGCCGAGGGTTATATCCACGGCGCGGAAAACCTCTCCAGAGGGTTTCTCGAACTGCGCATCGAAACCATGGCGAACGACCGGTCCGGCGCCATTCTGGTCTACGGAGACGAGAACCAGGGCGCACTGGCGGCAAGAGATCTGCAGAATATGGGATACGAAAACGTCGTCTACCTCAAGGGAGGTTACGACGCCTGGGTGGAGGCGGGCCTGCCGGTTCAGCGCGACAGAGCGCTCAGCAAAGCCGAGGTCCAGCGTTACTCAAGGCATCTCCTGGTCCCCGAAGTGGGCGAAAAGGGTCAGGGCAAGCTGCTGGACGCGAAGGTGCTGATGGTCGGCGCCGGTGGACTGGGCTGTCCGGCAGCCTACTATCTTGCCGCGGCCGGCGTTGGCGCCCTGGGGATCGTGGACGCGGACGTGGTGGACGTGACCAATCTACAGCGCCAGATCCTGCACGGCACTTCCGACGTGGGCAGGCCGAAAGCCATCTCCGCGCGCGAGACCCTGCAAGACCTGAATCCCGGCTGCAAGGTGGTGCCCTACGTCGAGTTTCTCAATTCCGATAACGTGATGGACATAATCGCGGACTACGACCTCGTCGTGAACGGCTGCGACAATTTTCCCACGCGTTATATGGTGAACGACGCCTGCGTTTTCGCGCGCAAACCCATCGTAGACGGGAGCATCTTCCGTTTCGAGGGCCAGGTGACCATCTATCCCTGCGACCTGGAGGGGCCCTGCTACCGGTGCCTCTACCCCGAACCGCCGCCCGCCGAACTGGCGCCGTCGTGCGCCGACGCGGGGGTTCTGGGCGTACTGCCGGGAACCGTGGGCCTGATTCAGGCCACCGAAGTGGTCAAGCTGATTCTCGGCCAGGGCGAACCCCTGATCGGCAGACTGCTCATGTACGACGCGCTGGCCATGAGTTTCCGCACGTTCAAGATCCGGCGCGATCCCGGTTGCCCGGTCTGCGGGGACAATCCGGAGATTACCGAACTGATTGACTACGTCGCATTCTGCAGCGGCGTTACGGAGCCCGCCGCAGCGGACGATTGAAACGCCGCCGGGTCTGCGCAAAAAAAAGAAACGCGCCCCAAACGTTCAGGGCGCGTTTCTTTTTTCTTTCTCCTCGTTCCCTCTCAGGGAGTGGAGACCGCGCGTTGCTAATACATCCCGCCGCCCGGAGGCGCCGGCGGAGGCTTTTCTTCTTCCGGAATATCCGCCACCACGGCTTCCGTGGTCAGGAGCAGCCCCGCAATACTGGCCGCGTTCTCGAGCGCCGTGCGCGCGACCTTGGTGGGATCCAGCAATCCGGCCGCGATCATGTCTTCGTAGTCCTCGGTATCGGCGTTGAAGCCGAAACCGCCCTCACCGGCGTTTACCTTCTGGACCACAATGGCGCCCTCGACGCCCGCGTTGTCGGCAATCTGGCGCAGCGGCTCCTCCAGTGCCCGGCGCACGATTTCCACGCCGATCTTCTCGTCGCCGCGCGCGTCCTTCCGCGCCCGTTCCAGAGCGGCGATCGCGCGGAGAAAGGCCACGCCGCCGCCGGGAACGATGCCCTCTTCCACGGCCGCCCGCGTGGCGTGCAGCGCATCTTCCACGCGCGCCTTCTTCTCTTTCATCTCCGTTTCCGTGGCCGCGCCGACGTTCACCACCGCCACGCCACCGGCCAGCTTGGCCAGCCGTTCCTGCAGCTTCTCCTGGTCGTAGTCCGACGTGGTCTCGTCGATCTGTCGCCGGATCTGTCCGACCCGCCCCCGGATATCGGCCGACTCGCCGCCGCCTTCGACAATGGTGGTGTTGTCCTTGTCGATCGTGACCCGCTTGGCCTGCCCCAGGTCCGCCGTGGTTGCGTTCTCGAGCTTGAATCCCGCGTCTTCGGACAGCACGCGGCCGCCCGTCAGGATGGCGATGTCTTCCAGCATCGCCGTGCGCCGGTCGCCGAAGCCGGGCGCCTTGACGCCCGCCACCTTCAGCGTGCCGCGAATCTTGTTGACAACCAGCGTGGCGAGGGCTTCGCCTTCGATGTCTTCGGCGATGATCAGCAGCGGCTTGCCCGTCTGCGCCGTTTTCTCCAGGACCGGAAGCAGATCACGCATTGCCGAGATCTTCTTGTCGTGAATCAACAGATAGGCCTCTTCAAGCGTGGCTTCCATGTTGTCCGGATCCGTCACGAAATGAGGCGACAGGTAGCCGCGATCGAACTGCATGCCTTCCACCACCTCCAGGCCGGTCTCGATGGATTTCGCCTCTTCGACGGTAATGACGCCGTCCTTTCCGACTTTTTCCATGGCCTCGGCGATCAGGTCGCCAATCGCCTTGTCGCTGTTGGCGGAAACCGTGGCCACCTGGGCGATTTCCGTGTGCCCGGCAACGGGCTTGCTGATTTCATGGATTGCCTTGACGGCAGCGCCAACCGCTTTGTCGATGCCCCGTTTCAGGTCCATGGGATTAGCGCCGGCCGTGACGTTCTTCAACCCTTCGCTGTAAATCGCCTGCGCGAGGACGGTTGCGGTGGTGGTGCCGTCGCCGGCCACGTCGGACGTCTTGGAGGCGACTTCCTTCACCATTTGAGCGCCCATATTCTCGTATGGGTCTTCCAGTTCGATTTCCTTCGCGACCGTCACGCCGTCCTTGGTGACCGTGGGCGATCCGAACTTTTTGTCCAGCACCACGTTCCGCCCCTTCGGACCCAGCGTTACCTTTACTGCCTCGGCCAACTTGTCTACGCCGACCTTCAGCGCATCCCTGGCCGCAACGTCAAACTCAAGCTGCTTCGGCATTTCGACCTCCTTACGGTATCTTAAAAGGAACTGCCTCAGTCTTCAATGATCGCCAGGATATCGCTCTCGGACATGATGAGATGGTCCTCGTCGTCCAGCCGCACCTCGGTTCCGGAATATTTGCCGTAAAGCACGACGTCGCCGGATGACACGGACGGCGCGATTCTGTTGCCGGAATCGTCCAGTTTGCCATCGCCGACGGCCACGATTTCACCGCGCTGAGGCTTCTCTTTTGCCGTGTCGGGAATGATGATGCCCCCCTTCACCTGCTCTTCTTCTTCCTGGGGCCTGACCAGCACTCGATCTCCCAGCGGCTTTACATTGACTGCCATGTCTCTTACCTCCTTGAAGAAATGAGACGGGATCGGCGTTAAATTTATTCGATCTTTTTAAATCGCTTAACGTCGTTGTTAGCACTCTGAATCGTTGAGTGCTAACGATCGACAAATATATCATACCGGCGCATCGTTGGCAAGGAAAATCTCGTGTTCCAATACAACAAAAGACGCCGGGATTCTTCTCGGAAGACCCGGTGTTATTGTTCCTGCGGCTCGCATGATCAGGATGGCCCGCGGCCGGCTATTTCTTATTGTAGAGCGCCTCGAACGCCCGCAACAGTTCCCGCGATTTCTTCACGTGGGCAACGTCGGTGGTCTGCTTGCATTTCATCGCGGAGACGACCATCTGATGGAGCAACGCCAGTTTCTCGGAATAGGTCTTGTGCGCAGCCGGATCGTCGCCCTCGGGCGCCTTGATGCGCTGCGCCAGGAAGTACTGCGCCACAATCTCGCGAATGCGGTCCGCATGAGCTTCCTTGTTGTTCACCCACCGCGCCAGTTGGTTCGCGTTCTTGCCCGGTTCGGCTGAGAGCTGGACGATTAGATTCATCGACTTCTCGATCGTCGTCAGATTCTCCGCGATGGCGGCGAACCTGGCGGCGTCGCCGTAGATCCCGCAGGGGATCTCACAGTGCGAAACCGCAGACCCGTGAAACGTCAGAAGAAAAAGCGGAAAAAGAACTGCCGAAACCAGACGCCTCATAACGAGATACTCCTTTGAAAGAGGGTAAGCGGATTGTCGAACCGACACGCGCCGCGGGCACGCTTCGATAATCCGTTGCCGGGACAGAACAACGTTTGATTTTCCCCGCGCCAACCTATATATTCAATGCGAACTCGAACGGTCGTCCACAAGGTAAGGATTTCGCCCCCGTGCATCAAGAGAATAGCGGTGGCGCCCGCCCTTCGGAATGGTTTCAGGATCTGCGTGACCGGGACGGAAACTCGCGATGCCCATAACCCGCAACCGGGTTCTGAATTTCATCTGTAAAGAAGCGGGCCGCCCGCTCAAACCTCGCGAACTGAGCCGGGCGTTGCAAGTGCCCGAACGCGACTACCGGCGACTTCGGCGCCTGCTCATCCAACTCGAACGGGAAGGCGCCGTCGTCAGGCTGCGCAACAACCGCTTCGGTCCTCCCGGCCGCCTCAAACTCGCCACGGGTGTGCTGAGCGTCCATCCCGACGGATTCGGTTTCGTCCGTCGCGACGGCGGAACCCCGGATATATTCGTGGGGCCCGGGGGCCTGCGCGGCGCTTTGCACGGTGACCGTGTCGCGGCCCGCGTTTCCCGCAGGCGCGGCGGCAAGCCCGAAGGCGAAATCGCCCGCGTACTGGAACGCGGCGCGAGATGCATCATTGGAGTCTATCGCGCCGGTGCGCGCGTCGGATTTGTGGAACCTGACGATCCCCGATTTCCCAGGGACGTCTACGTCTCCCCGGAAGACGCCGGAGGGTCCCGGGACGGTCAGCTGGTTGTTGTCCGTCTCAGATCCTGGCGCCCGGAAATTCCCGATCCCGAAGGCGAGATCGTCGAAATCCTGGGATCCCCCGACGACCCCGGCATCGACGTCCTTTCCATCGCGAAAGAGTACGACCTGCCCATCGAGTTCCCCCCGAACGTACTCGAGGCCGCGGAGGAATTTTCAGACCGGATTCCCGCGGCGGAAATCCGCAACCGGCGGGACCTCCGCCATCTCGTTTGCATTACCATCGATCCGGAAGACGCCCGCGACCACGACGATGCCGTCTCTCTCGAAGACCTGCCCGGAGGCGGATACCGTCTGGGCGTGCACGTTGCCGACGTCGGCCACTACGTCAAAGAAGGCGGCCCGCTGGACCAGGAAGCACTGACGAGAGGGACCAGCGTCTACCTCCCCGGCCGGGCGATTCCCATGCTGCCGGATCGGCTGTCCGGAAACCTGTGCTCGCTCCTGCCGGACAAGGACCGGCTTTCAATCAGCGTCCTCATCGATCTCGACGGAAACGGGAGATCGGTGAAAGCGGAGATCGTCCCGTCCGTGGTCCGAAGCCGGGCAAAGCTGTCCTACCTGCAGGCCCAGAAGTGTCTCAATGACGGCGGACAGACCGGGTCAACGCCCCACGGCGGCCTGATGCGGAAGATGGACGGCCTTCGGAGGCGCATCACCCGCCGGCGGTTGAAGCGAGGCGCGATCGATTTCAACATTGCCGAACCCCGTCTTGACGTGGACCGGGAGGGCAACGTCACGTCGATTCGCAGGAGCGAACGTCTCGACAGCCACCGGATGATCGAAGAGTTCATGCTGCTGGCCAACGAAACCGTGGCCTGCCATCTGCGCGACCGGAATCTGCCCGGCCTTTACCGGGTTCACGAAAGGCCGGATGCGAGCAAACTCTCAGAATTCGCGGACACCGCGGCCGCCTTCGGATTCGGGTTTCCACGCCGGGACCGGATACCTTCGGCCGACATTCAGAAGTTTCTTGCGGACGTCGAGGGAAAGCCCGTCGGCCCGGTTCTGAATGCACGGTTGTTGCAGTCCATGAAGAAAGCCGTCTACTCTCCGGACAACGTCGGCCACTTCGGCCTTGCCTGCGAAAACTACACCCACTTCACCTCCCCCATTCGTCGATACCCGGACCTGACGGTCCATCGTCTGCTGAGAGAAGCCGGCGGATTGACCGAAGAACGAATGAACGGGCTCCGCGAAAGACTGCCTGCTCTGGGCAGGATCACGACCGGCCGTGAAACCGTGGCTCAGGAGGCGGAGAGAGCGTCCATCAAGGTCAAACAGATCCGCTATCTGGAAGATCGCGTCGGCGACGTCTTCAACGCCGTGATCGTTGGCGTCCGGTCCATGGGATTCTTCGCACAGCTCGAAGAATTCCTGATCGACGGACTCGTCAGGGTCAGTACGCTGGCAGACGATACCTACGTGTATCACGAAAGCGAAGGCGCCCTGATTGGAGAACGCCGCGGCAGGCGTTTCAGGCTGGGCGACCCGGTGGTGGTTCAGGTTGTACGCGCCGACCGGAGATTCCGACGGCTCGATCTCTTCCTTAAAGAAGGTGGGTCCACGGCCGAACGCGGCCGCCGCAGAGCGAAAGCGGGCATGCGGCGACGACGCCGGCGTTGACGTTTACGGACCCTGCGAGCACTTTGACCCATTCGCGAGTTTCCTGCACAACAGTCCTGCATACCGCCGACAGGAGGGTCGATGGACAACAGTGTCAAACACTTTTGCGGCATCTTCGGCATCTACGGGAATGGCGATGCGGCGAAGCTCACCACGCTGGGTCTGCACGCGCTGCAGCACCGGGGCGAGGAGAGCAGCGGCATCGTTTCCGGAAACGGCGAGTACCTGTTTCGCCACACCGAAATGGGACAGGTGGCCGATGTATTCGCGGAAGCCGGCGTATTGGAGCGGCTTCCCGGCCACCTGGCCATCGGACACAATCGGTATTCGACCACCGGGTCGGACACCCTTTCCAACGCCCAGCCTTTTCTGGCGGAGTGCCGGGACGCCTTCGTGGCCGTCGCGCACAACGGCAACCTCACCAATACAGCCGAACTCCGCAACGGGATGCAGGACGACGGCGCCATCTTTCAGACCACAACCGACAGCGAACTGATCCTCCATCTCGTCGCCAGGTCCCGGGAAGAGAAGATGGTCGATCGCATCATAGGCGCACTGAGGCAGATCGACGGCGCGTATTCTCTGGTCCTGGCCACGGAAAACCAGCTGTTCGCGGCCCGCGATCCCTTCGGTTTCCGTCCGTTGTGTCTGGGTCAGCTCGGCGATGCCTGGATCGTTGCGTCCGAGTCATGCGCGCTCGACATCATTTCGGCGCGTTACATTCGCGACGTCGAACCCGGCGAACTCGTGATGATAGACACGCACGGTCTCCGCGCCTTCACGACCGAGGAGGCCGACCGGCACGCGTTCTGCATTTTCGAATACATCTACTTCTCGAGGCCCGACAGCATCATCTTCGGCGACAACGTGGACAAGACCCGGCGCCGGCTGGGCAGACAACTGGCCATCGAGCAGCCTGCCGCCGCGGACATCGCGATCTCCGTGCCGGACTCCAGCAATACCGCGGCGCTGGGTTACGCCAACCAATCCGGCATCAAACACGAAATCGGTCTGATTCGGAACCACTACGTGGGACGCACGTTTATTACGCCTGGTCAGGACAGCCGATCGTCCAAGGTCCGCCTCAAATACAACCCCGTCAGGGGGGTTCTGAATGGAAAGCGCGTGGTTGTCGTGGAAGATTCAATTGTCCGGGGCACGACGCTCAAACACCTGATTCGAATGTTGCGCGAAGCCGGCGCCCGCCAGGTACACGTCCGCGTGAGCTGCCCTCCAATCGTGGGGCCATGTTTTTACGGCATCGACTTTCAGACCGAGAAGGAACTGATCGCCAGCGCCAAGACCGTGGAACAGATCCGCGAACACCTTGGCGTGGACAGCCTGGGGTATCTCTCCCTGGACGGCATGCTCGGCGTTGCCCCCAATTCTTCTCTTCAGTATTGCACGGCCTGCTTTACGCAGGACTATCCGATCCCCATCGAGAACGAGGCCGGCAAGCTGCTCCTTGAAAAACGAGCGGGCAACCTTTTTTGATCCAGAACGTAGAAAAAACGGAACGTCAGTGCCTGGTTCGTAACCCATTCTTGCGAATTCTTCAGCGCCTGTTCATGGATGCACGCAAAATCATCTCGCTCGTCCTTCTGACGGGCATCGCGGGCTGCGCCGCACCCCGGCAGGCTATCGACCCGCCGCAGCCGAAACCCCGCGGCGCCGACCCGCAGGCGTTGGGTTACTTCATCGACGCCAAACGGTTCGAACTTGCGGGGCAACTCGAAGACGCCGTGGAGGCGCTGAGAGCGGCCATTGCCATCGACTCCACGGCGGCCACCTTGCACAGTTCGCTGGCCCGCAATCTGATTTCGTTGAACCGGATCGCCGAAGCCGGCGACGTCGCGCGCAAGGCCGTGCGGCTGGAGCCCCGGGCGCCGGCCCATCGCTGGCTGCTCTATGACGCTCTGGTCAAGGGGCAGCGGGACACGCTGCTGGCCACGGCCCAGCTCGAGGCGGTCACCCGCCTGAATCCCGCCGATTTCCGGGCCTATGCCCAGTTGCTCCAGATTTACACCGCCAGACGGCAACGCCAGGAAGTCCTCCGTGTACTGGATCGGGCCGCGTCTGTGCCGGCGCCGAACATCCGGTACGATCTGTTGATCGCCGACGGTTATCAGCGCCTGAATCTGCCTCGCAAGGCAGCCGGCATCTACCGCCGCATCCTCCATCGCGATCCGGAGCAGGCGCAGATCTGGAATCGCCTTGGCGACCTGACAATCGCCGGAGGCGACACCCTGGGCGCCGCGGCCATCTATCGAACGGGGCTCGCACACTTCCGACACCGCCTGAACAAGACGACCCAGGCGTTCTGGCAGAAGCTCATCGCCATCTACGACCGAGAAGACCATCTGGACGCGCTTGTTTCGGAAACCCCGCCGGACACGCTTTTCCTGGACCGATTGTCCGCCCACCTTCCGCGCAGCATTCCGACGTCGGGCGCCGATAGCATCCTGGTGAGGCGTCGCTATCGACATACGGAGGTCCTGCTGGACCGCCTTATCCGCGAACTGCCCGAACGACACGATCTGCTTGGCCGGAAGGCATCGCTGCTCCGTGCGAGTGGCCGGCCGGAAGAAGCCAGACGCGCCTTTCGCAAGGCGATCTCGCTTGACCCGGATCCCTGGTACCGTCTGGGCGTTGCGCGCACCTATCTGAGCGAACGGGATCTGGACTCCGCGATCGAGATTCTCGATGGACTCTTCGGCGAGACACTCGCGGATTCCGAAATCTATCCCCGGATCGTGTCCGCGCTCGGATGGGCGTACGTCGTGAGCAACCGCCCGGCACAGGCGAGGAGGGTCTACAGCCAGGCGGTTGACGCCCGGCCGGGCGAGCTTCGATATCAACTTGAGGTCGGACGTACTTATCTGGCCGAGAAGAACTGGGAGGCGGCGATTCCCGCCCTGGAGAGCCTGAAGAATCGCCTTCAAGACGACAGGGAACTCTTGGAGGACGTGCTTTTCGACCTGGGCCACAGTTACGAGCGCGCAGGTCGCTTCGACAGCGCGGTCGCCGTATTTCAGCACCTTCTCGCCCGGGCCCCGGACAACCACAAGGCGTTGAACTATCTGGGGTACATGTTCGCGGAAAAAGGCATCCGCCTGGGCGAAGCGGAAGACTATATCACACGCGCGCTGAAGGGCGACCCGAAAAACGGCGCGTACCTGGACAGCATGGGATGGGTCTACTTCCAGCAACGGCGATACGACGAAGCGATGGAGTACCTCAAGCTCGCGCTCAGGGTCGAAGAACGCAGGTTCAACGAAATCGAGGCGGCGTTACGCACAGCCGGCCAGCGAGAGAATCTGTCGATCATCCTGGATCACGTGGGCGATGCGGCCCGGGCCCTGGGCAACGTCGAGGAAGCCGTCGAACACTGGCAGCGCGCGGCCGATCTGAATCCCGGGAACGAGTCCATACGACGCAAACTGCAATCATTCGGCCCCGATAGCGCAAGCGGACCCTGACATGGCAACCCGCCAGCGGTCCGGAACGCGATCCCTCACGTCAACGCCGCTCCTTTATCTGTTTCTCCTGGCGCTTCCCGGCTGCGCCGCGTCTCTTTCCCGCCTCCCTGAAGTGGCGCCGGTCTCAACCCCCGCCGACCTGCTGCGCATTGTCACCGCGCGGGCTGACAGCCTCAAGGATCTCGAGGTCCGCGCCGGCGTCAACATGCGCGTCGACGGCGTCAAGCAAAAGGGGGTTGTCGTACTCTTCTACCGGGCGCCGGGCGCTCTGAAAATCGAGATGAAGGACGCGCTGCTCGGCCTTGGCGTCCTCTCGGCCCTGGCTCGCGGCGACTCTCTCTCCATATACCTGCCAAGAACCAACCACTTTCTCGAGGGGCTTTCAGAGGACGTGCTCCGAACCGTCACCGGCGTGGATCTCACGCCTTACGGGGCCACGCATGCCCTGCTGGGCCTCGTCAACATGTCTCCGCTGAATCTGCCGCGCATCGGCGAATTCCAGGCCGACCGGGACAGTCTCAATCTGGAAATCATCGAACCGCTGTGGACGCGCCGCCTGCGTTTCGATCCCCGCACCGCCGTCCTGCTCGAAGAACGCGTTTATTCGCCACGGGGTCTGTTGATATCCAGCCGAAATCTCTCCGAATACCAGCTGCAGAATGGAATCCCGCTTCCCCGCCGGATGGAGATTGTCCAGGGCAGCGACCGGATCCGGATTCAGGTCATCCGCCGGAAGGTCAATTCCGGCGTGCCGGAACACCGGTTTCGGCTGAACGTGCCCCGCGACGTCATTCATCTCGAATAACGCGGCATCGCGACTTCTATCAACGAATCTGGCGCCCTCTCGGACAGAGCGATCAGCCATTAGCTTTCAGCCGTCGGCTTGAATCAAGAGCAACTGAATTTAAGTCTGCGCCGTGAGGAAACAGGGTCGTAACGGGCGCAGACCTCACCCCCCGGCCTGCCTGCGCCGAGACCTGCTCGGCAGGCAGGCCCCCTCTCCCGGGGGGAGAGGGGGAGCAAAGCTGGGCGCCCTGACCGGGTCACAGCGCGCAGTCGCCACCACTGGCAGAACGCAGGCGCGATCCATCGGATTGCTTCTGTCTGTATTCCGGCAGAAGGTCCACTAAATGGGGCCTATACACCTGTTTTTCCAACTCATCTGTCCACGAGGTATGGGCAGTTCAGGGGGATCGAGTAGATATAGAGGCCCTTTGACCTTAATTCGTAGAAAACAGCAACGCGGAGCCGCGACGAAGCCTTTCGAAACGGGCCGAAATGAGCGTCCGAAGGGACATCCTTTCCGTTCACGTCCGGGGACCTGAAGGTTCCTGGAAATCCGAAGTCAGATCGCCTTTATTTACTTGCGTATATTCGAATTAACGTTCCCGAAACATTTCAAATCGAGGTTAATGCTTGACATTTGTAATGCAATCGTTATTTTTTTTGTGAGAAAGGATCTAATTTATGTCTGCAGCAATTGCGCAGGCAGTGGCTTTTCAAGAAGCATTCAGTAAGATCGAAGCGCCCTGCCAGCGAATAAAACACACGCTTTCCAATAATCTTGAGACTGAGTTCAAGAACGACATTGTCCAGCGGACAAAATGGCTCAGTGATTGGATGAGTGTTTTTGAAATTATGATTAAGGAAGATAGCTGGAATGCACTGGAAGACGGCCTGTTGGAATCGGTTGAGGAGTGTGAAGAATTAACCAAGCTCGCAGAACGATTGTTTTTGTCTATTCTGAAACAACACGACACCACTGCCAATGAACTTTTGAATATGCTCAGGGCGTTTATTGGACTCTTGCAGGAACTTAGATGGGAAATACTGATTCAGCAGGGGCAAGAAGACAAACCTGTGTCTGATAGAGTTCATGCAACCGCGGATTCCTTTATGGAGTCCTTGAGGATATAGAGACGATCAATCTCTATCAATTTACGGATCTGGTATTCGAGAACCATAGCAATTCATTCAAAAAACAATTCGTCAAGTTACCCCAGCGTAGGCAAGATGCTCTTGAAACTACGCTGGGGTAACTTTTGAATGGTACGCTTTCCGGCGGAAATGATCTTGAAACCCGAATTATTCATGAAAGCTGGTGGGTTTGTTATATAATCGGTTGATTTTCAATAACATGAGTGGGGAATATAACGAAAACCCTGATTCGTCCGAAATCCAGTTGACCGGCGTCATGGCGGGGTGTCAGGCTGACGTGCAATATCGTTTATTTACGCCTCGTTTGGCAACTAACTTCAGACACGGCTTTTTTCGTTTTTATCGTGTGTTTCGTAATTTCTGATGTTGGTTCTCTCGTGCCTTTGTCGCGCTTTTTGGTTTTCATCGTGTCGATCCTGTCCATCCATGTAAGTTCTGTTTTTGTGGATGATTCAGAGTTGTAGCCTTTTTCGTGTATTTCGCGTGTTTCGTAGTTTCTGAAGTTCGTTTTCTTTCGCTTTTGGTTTCTATCCTGTCCATCCTGTCCATCCATGTTTGTTCCGTTTCATGAATTAATAGGAATAGACAATATGTACAGGAAGTATCGAATGAACCCGCTACACTGACCATGTCCGATACCCCGAATCGCAACCATTCCCATTTCCATTTCGGCTTTGTGCTCGCCTCGCTCTTCATTGCGCTGACGGTCGGGTTCGGGTACGCGGCTGTCCTCGCTGTACTGATCGGCTTCCAGATTTCGATGGGCGCCTGGTGGGTCGCCATGCTCCAGGCCCATGGACACGCGCAGCTTCTGGGCTGGATCGGCCTTTTCATCATCGGCGTCAGCCTCTACTTCCTGCCTCGTCTGGCCGGTACCCCGCTCCGCTATCCCCGGTTTCCGGCGTGGATTCTGCGCTTCCTCGTAACCGGCATCCTGCTCCGCGCCGTTTCGCAGCCGCTGCTCGCCGCGGGCGCCGAAGGTTCGATCCGCGTCTGCCTTCAATGGGCGCTCGGGTTCTCCGCGCTGCTGGAAACCACGGGCGTGTTCTGTTACATCGCGCTGCTGGTCGTTACGTTACGCCGCGCCGCGCCGAATCGCCCCGCCCTCCACGCGGTGCGCGTCTTCCTGGCTATTGCGATTGCGGGATGGGGACTGTATTCGCTGCTCGCCGGCGCCCTCGCGGTTCACGCGAGCCTTGGCGACAGCCCGCTTCTGCACATCGCGTGGAACAGATTCGGCATTGAACTATTCATTGGCTTCGTCATCCTTCCGATGGCGATGGCGCTTTCCGTCCGTACGTTTCCGCTCTACCTGCGCCTGCCTGCCGTCCGCTGGCCCGTCGCCCGGTACGGTCAGGTCTATCTGCTCGCGCTCATCCTGATCCATGCGCCTGTTCTGGCGCAGCTGTCCGAGACGTCCTTCGCGCCGGAACTAGCCCATCTCTCGCCCATCGGAAAGGTCCTGAGAGGCGGAATCCTGCTTCTCTTCATCTGGAAACTGGACATTCTGCTTCGGTGGTATCCTCCATGGACCGTCAATCGCATCGGCGAACCCGGTCCCGACAGGCGCCCCACGCGTCCGGGCCTGCCGGACTACGGGGAGTTCGGCCGGTTCGATCGCCTTCTCTACGCCGCCTTCGTCTTCCTGGCCCTCGCCTCTGCGGCCGAACTGCTGGATGGCGCGCTCGCTCTGTTTCGACTCCCCTCTCCCTTCGATCCCGATGCATTGCGCCACACCCATCTCGCGGGGTTCATCACCCTCCTTCTCCTTGGGATGGCGCCTCGAATGGTACCCGGCTTCCTCCACAAACGCGGCGTGGCCGTTCCGGGCCTGGTGGCTGTCACGTTCTATCTCGCGACCGCCGCCGCGGTCTGCCGCATCGCGCCTTTGCTCCTCGCGGAGATTCTGGATCGCGTTCCCTACGGGTTGCCGGTCTCGATGACCGCATTCGGCCTTTCCGGCCTGCTCGGATGGGCGGCGGCGGCAGTTCTGGCCTGCAATCTCTGGCTGACGTGGCGCAACGCCGACGTCAATGCCGATACGCCCTGACCGGCCAAAAAGAAAACGCTCCCGTCGACTGCCGGAAGCGTTTCGATCGTAACGCAGGCGCTCAGTCCCGCGCCGGGGCAGGCGCCCGCGGCCTGCGTTGTCTCTCCTTGACGCGCTTGAGCTGACGGACCATCTTGTCGATCGCGCCGCCAAGCGCGGGGTGAATGACATCCTGTTCGTCGGTGGCCTTCAATATATGGTTATGGACGTGCACCACAATCTCAACCCGGAACATCCGGTTTTCCCGCTCCAGGGTGATCCGCGTGTCCAGAATCGGTTCATAGAACTGTCTCAGTTTTTCTGTTTCCTTTTCGATGTACTCCCGCAAGCGGCCGGACACCTCCAGGTTCTTCCCCGTAATTTCCGTTTTCATCGCCACCTCCTTGCGCATGGTTGCACGATCAACCGCCGACTTCTCCACGGGTTCCACCTGCCGTTGAAACGGCGCCTCGCCCTTTGAACCAGATTTCCGCCGCGTTCGCAAACGGCCCCACAATGAATAACGCATAGAACGGGGCATAGACCTGTTCATGCAAACGCAATACCGCTTCGACCGCCGCCACGAAAAACGCAACCCAGCACTGGCCCCGCCTGGACTTCACCGTTGTCTTCGGATCGGTAATCATAAAGAAGATAAACAGCTGGTACATCGGCCCCGTTATTGGCGCGATGCCGGCCAGATACGCCTGCTCCGACATGTGACTTCGAACAAATCCCAGCACTAGGAACGAAACCACGTACGTCAGGCAGATGTGCAAGCGCTTTACCCGCCACACGGCCATCCAGCCAAAGATCCAGATCACCAGCATGACCCAGACGGCGTTGCCCCACTGAACGCTCAGCCCGGCGGCCATCTCCGGCGCCAGGAAGAACACCGCGCACACGCCGAGATTGGAAGGATTCCAGAGATGCCGCCCGCGCCAGCGGATCACGTACTTGGAAAGAATCGACACGGCGCTGCAAAGCGCATAGGGCCAGAGCCAGAGCGAGCGGATCAGAATCCCCACACTGATTCCGGTAATGTAACCGCTCACGAAATTTGCTTTGCGGCTTCCGTGCAGCCAACCGAGCACGGCCTCCGCGCCAATGGCAACCGCAATCGCCAACGCCGTTTTCGACAGACCCTCGAGAATGCCGAACGTAATCTGACTGCCGACGAGAATGAAGGTGATGAGCGCCGGCGGCAGGAAGCGATGACCGTCGTTCGACCACCATGCCCGCAATGAAGAGCGGGGCGCAGCCAGGTCCGTGTCCGTAGTCAACGTATCACCTCCGTTCGAAGGGCCGCGCGCGAAGGCTCGTGATTCCAAATAAGGACAAAAGTCCGCATCCGGCAACCCAAAAAGCGAGGCGGGCGCCCCGGGCTGCCTAGTGTCCTGTCCCGGAAATAAGTTGCCTGAATTCGGCCGTCGAGTCGCCCGGCTCGCAAGGCGCCAGAGCGCAGGCGACCTGGCCAGGTCGACGAGCGAAGGCAACGCTGCGAGACGGGATGAATCGGCGGAAGAATGGTGAGGTATTATCGGGACAGGACATTAGGTCTTTCGCGGGAATTTCGATTCGCCTATCTTTCGGCCGCCGACGGAAGCCACAGGGCGCCGAACGGAGATCGAATCGACGGAAACGACTCCTGTACGTGTATACGCCCGGGGGAACGATCCGGTTGCCTGGCGATATCAATCCGAGGATGCCGGATATCTTCATGGGCGACCCGCCGGTCGCCCATGCTACACGTCGGGGTCATTATCCATTCCAGTAACCACAAACCCTGACGTGAAAGGATCCACGAATGCCAAAGGTCCTCCTTCTGGGCGGCTTCCTGCCCGGCCAGTCCCTCTGGAGCATTCAGCAGGGGTTCAAGCGCATCGGCTACGACGTCCTCTATCAACCCACGCGAGGGTGTATCGAGGCCCATCTTGAGGCCGATATCGCGCTGGCGAAGGAGGAGGCCGACGTCATCCCCCCACACGAAACGTGGGACCTGAAATACAGGGATATCGAAGCGTTCCAGGAAGGTCTGTTCAAGACGATTATCGAACACGAACCGGTACTGCTCATCTGGTGGTTCAGCAAAGACGACCGCCCGCCCGGGCTCATCGCGGAACTTCGGGAAAGATTCCCCTGGTGCAAGACCGTCACCCATACGCAGGACGACCCCTGGGACCTGCTGCGGAGCCCTCATTTCACGGCGGAGTTCGAATTCGCGGCCACGTGTTGCAGAGAAAGCGTGGACGTCTACGCCAGTCGCGGGATACGGGCCATCGTCCTCTACCCGCCGCCGGCGATGGAACTGCATCGGCTCTCGAGACCGGCGCGACACGAGGAATGTGACTTCTCCGTCACCATCATGTCGCTCTACACAAAAGAAGGCGGCAGCCCGGAGGAGTACCTGGAATCCGAAGACCTGGTCAAACGGATCACCCACACCATTCCCTTCCCGCGGCAGCGGGCGCTGCGGCAAGACATGGTCGCCGCGCTGACAGACCTGGGACGGGTGCACGTCTACGGCGGCCTGGGATTCGGCACGTTCGAAAACCTGCCCCGGTATTCCTATCGCGGCTTCCGGAGCTACATGGAACTTCCGGGCGTGTACAGGGCCTCGAAGATCAACGTCAACCAGCACAACTCACCCGAAGCGTACGGGTACCTGAATCAACGGGACACCGCAATTACCGGCAGCGGCGGATTCATGTTGACCGATTACGTTGCGGGCATCGAGGAAATCTTCGACGTCGGCACGGAGATAGATACGTGGTCCGACCTGGAGGAACTCCGGCAAAAAGCGCGATGGTGGCTCGAACACGAAACCCAGCGGAAAAACGCCGCGGCGCGCGCGCAGGACCGAATCCTCAAAGAGTATGGCAACGCGGCCTATGCCAGGAAATTGACTGAATTCGTGAAAGGATAGCGAATCCCGGACCGCGACTGACAGGATTCCAGAATGTGAAACGCCTCCGGAGGTGACCGGCCGGAGGCGTTTGTGCGTAGTAGAGTCGGGATGTGGCGCGGTGGTTTAGGAGTGGCCTATCTGTTTCCGCCCCTTTCGTCTGGCGGTGCCTCAATAGCCGCTCCGTGCTCCGTTTCCACATCCCGCTCGTCGAACCGGACGTGCGGATTTCCCGCATCCGGCTCTCCGACGGACGTCGCCTTCAGGCACACGCTGCCCGCACTGCCCGGACAGCTTCACCTGAAACCCAAGCTTGCTCTGGAGTCGCCTCATCTACTTTTAGAGGAGGTAATAGGCTTGCGCCACTCTCCCGACCGTTGTCCCCTTCACAAGCACATCCGAAGTCAGGCCCCTTCCCTCCACCGGCATTACCCGGCTTCACGGGTACTACGAGCCTGTCCGCCACCCCATACGGCCCGGCCTGTCCCTCACGGGCGTCCGGTTGGTGTCTATACACCACCGCTGGGGCTTCCCGTGTTGCGTCGGATCTCCTTGTATACGTGCCTTCGCCATTACCCCGGCGGGACCGTTGGATGCACGCGTTGCTCTCTTTTTCCAACGACGGCGGCCTTCCCCGATCCATGGGCGGGTCGGCTCCCGCATTACCTTTTTCGAGGCCTGCTCAGCGTTCACTGCACGTTTCGGCCCGCATACTCGCCGAGTCGCCTTGCGACCCTTTACACCGGAGGCTTCGGAGATGTCGTTACCTTCACCCCCGCTCCGGTTGCTACCGACTGTAGCAACATTTGTCGGGTGGGACTCTCACCCACTGGAGTTCCGCGCCTTTTCACGGCGCACCATGGACGTTTCGCCTACCCCGGTTCGGATTCGCCGAGGATACGCAGCGCGTTCCGATACGTCATCTTGTCGTACGCGTCCCGTGGCAACGAAAGGCCCTGGAAGAAATCCATCAGCGCCGTGTCGAAATAGTCCCGACCCCACAGCAGTTTGTCCTGAAACTCGAGGAGGAATCTCTTTCCGACCGCGGGGTCGCGCTTAAGCGCATTCAGGGCCGAACCCGCCGAGAGGTCCGCCCACAGATTGTCGTACTGGCGCATCAGTTCCCACAGTCTTCCTCCCGGAAGTACCGGCGCCCGCGGGTACGACTCTTTGTCATAGAGATCGTCTCCCGAGATGTGCGCCCAGAACCCCGGCGCGTGACCGATAAACGTGGTTTCCGGGCAGGCCGCGACCGCCCGCTCGAATGCCTCGATACTCCCCCCATACCAGTAGTTCGGTCTGGGATAGTTCCCCCGGCCATGATTGATGGGATAGTCGAGGTGGATCGTTATGGGCAGTTTCATTTCGGCGCAGGCGTTATAGAGCTGAATCGCGTCCGGATCGTCGAACAGGACCCGCACCTTCATCTCGCTGGCAACCTGAATGCCGTGTATCTCATGCGCCGCCCGCAGGCGGTCCGCCGCGTCGGGCCGTTTCGGATGCGGGAAATAGCCCAGCACGAAGCGGTCGCGCGCCTCCCTTCCCACCTGCAGCACGTCTTCCAGCGGAATGCCCACCCCGCCCGGAGGCAGGGCTTTGTGATAGGACGGATCGTATTCGTCTTCCGGCGCCTCCCAGGTAAACAGCCACATCCTGTCGATGCCCTGTTCATCCATATTGTTCAAAATCCTCTTTGCATCGTAACCGTGCCAGTTCGGATGGTTGTGGGCGTCAATCAGCATCTTGTCTTACCTCCCTGTAGAAATCTCCCACGTTTTATCCCGGTCTGCCGGGCCTCCGTTCGGCGCGAACAAACGACTTGACAAATCACCCGAACCCGATAATATGGGACGCGCAATCCGGAGACAGGCCCGCCTGCGCGGACGGCCGCCACGTTGTATCGCGTTCATGACGGAAAGGAATCGAATGGCCGGACAATCCAACGGAAGACGGGTGAACCTCGCCATGGTGGGCTGCGGCGGCATCGCCGGCGCGCACCTCAGGGGATACGCCGAACTCCTCGAGAAAAACGAAACGCGTTTTCGCATTGTCGCTGCCGTGGACGACGTCCCGGAACGCGCCAGGGAAATGGCAGACCGAATTGAGAGTCACACCGGCGAGCCGGTAAACGCCTACAGGACCGTGGAAGAACTGCTCAACGGCGAGAAACATCTGGACGGCGCCGATATCTGCGGCCCTCACGGTCTGCATCACGTCCTGGCCTGCGAGCTTCTTGCCGGCGGCGTGCATATTCTCTGCGAAAAACCCATCGGCATCACGGTGAAAGCCACGAAAAAGATAATCGCCGCGGCAAAGAAACACAAACGCATTGCCGCAACGGCCGAACAGTGCCGCCGCAGCGTCGGACAGCGCGCCATCCATTGGGCCTTCAACGCGGGCGGGCTGCTGGGAGAACCCCGCTTCTGGCTGGCTGCCAGCGCCACCTGGCAGGACCCGCAGAAGTTTCCGGACTGGCACTGGCGCGTGGACCGTCGGCTGGGCGGGTGCGGCATGGTGATGGACAGCGGCGCCCACTGGGTGGATACAATGCGCTACTGGTTCGGCGAAATAGACAGCGTCTACGCCCGCGTGGAGCAAATTGAAAAACGCCCGCACCGGAAGGGACGACGAATCATCAACGACACGCGAGAAGACTTCTGGACCAGCATCTTCAATTTCAAGAGCGGCGTTATCGGCACCTGGTCCTGGACCAACAGCGCCCCCGGCAAGGGATTCCTGCAACTCAATCTGACGGGCAGCAAGGGAACCCTTGTGGAGTACGATATCTTCCATCCGGCGGCAAGCACGCTTCGCGGCGAGTGTCAGTTGCAGGATGGCGTTTCGTACAGCATGGAACGCGTTGTGGGTATGTATCGGAGGAGCTTGAGCAAAGAAGAGAACCAACGCCTGTTTCCCCATGGCATCACCGGCGGCATGCCCCTGGAACTCAGGGACTTTATTGACGCGATCAGCACCGGGCGCAACGTGGAAATCGATGCGGAGGAAGGTCTGCGCAGCAAGGCAGTGAGTGAAGCGCTGTACGAATCGGGCAAATCCCGCGAAGTCGTCAAGGTAAATGACGTGCTCAGCGGAAAGGTCAACGCCTACCAGCGCGACATCGACGAATACTGGCAGTTGTAATGCGCCCGAGCGGAGGCGACCCGTGCGAGGTCGACCCGGGGTTTCGAGACCTGTCTGCCGCGCGATGCTTGGCGCAGGCAGGCGGGAGAACGTCTACCTGTCTGGGGGAAAGTACATCAGGACTGTTGCAGAGCGGCGCGCTCGGCCGCGAAAGTCTGCAGGAGCTGTTCCGTATCCTGCTGGAATCGTTCCACCGGCTCGTGAATCTGGTGCCGGAACTCCTCGCAGGTTGCCTGGTAGTACTCCTGAGCCGCCCCGCGGAACACGGCGGCGTGCTGTTGAAGCGTCCGGTGGTCGTCCTGAAAATGCTCGAGGCGGTCGTGAAGCGTCCGCATCAGACGGCTGGCGTACGCCCCCATGTTTTTTCGGTAGGCCGCGCGATAACCATTGCGGAAGTGTTCCAGGTGCTCGATCGCCTCGTCCAGAAACGTCTTCACTTCGTCGACCTGCAACGCGCGCTGTGTCGTCAGAATCAGGTGATGGCCCTGGACGGCCAGCCGCACCGCGTCGGACAGACTGGCGGGATGTTTGACGAGCACCTGCAAGAGGAATTTCCAGTATTCCGACCGGTAATTCCTGTTCCAGACGCCCTGCCGCCAGATTGAACGGAAGAACGCCCTGACTTCCTGCATCCGGATCGGCATGCTGCCGACGGGCTGGCGTTTCCGGTGACTGAAGAACGTCAGGCACCGCTCGAAGAAAACCTGCGGACTGTTCAAAATTTCGACCGTCTTCCGGTGCCGGTCAAGCAGCGCGTCCGGGTCGATCACGGGGACGTAGCTCAATTCACGACTGAAAATGCCGGAATCTCCTGTGTACTTCGCGCCTTCCACCAGCCGCCCCTGCCGGCTGAATCTTTTATAATCCGGAGTATCCCGCAATACGCCGAGGATGCCCACCATAGCTACCGGAATGCCCGCCTCACGGATGAAGGCGATGGTCCGTTCCGCGATATCGTCCGGATCAGTATCCAGCCCGATAATGAAGCCCGCCTGCACCTCGAATCCGGTCTCCTGGAGAATCTTCACCTTGTCCATGAGCGGCGTCTCGCCCTGCAGGTTTTTCTGTGCGCCCATGAATTTCAGGCTTTCCTCTACCGGAGACTCGATTCCGGCGAATACCTTGTCGAACCCCGCGCTGTACATGGCCTCGAGCAGTTCAGGATCGTCGCTGACGCGAATGCTGGCCTGGGTGTGGAACTGAAAAGGATAGCCGCGCTCCTGCTGCCAAGGCACGACCTCATCCGTAAGCGCGTGGCGGATGGCCTCCCGATTCCCTACGAAGTTATCGTCGACCGCCATCACGGCGCCGCGCCATCCCGCGTTGTAGAGCGCATCGAGTTCCTGAATCATCCTGCTCTTGCTCTTCAGTCGTGTCGTCTTCCCATAGAGCGACGGAATATTGCAGAAGGTACAGCTTTCCGGACACCCGCGCGTGACCTGGATCACCATATTGCTGTAGTCGTCAAAGTCGATGAGGGACCAGCGGGGCAGCGGCGTTACGGCCAGATCCTGAAAACTCCCGCGACGGTCCACGTATTCCCGGATGACCTCTCCCGAAGCGTTGGCGAGCCGGTCGACGATATCCATAAAGCCGTTCTCGGCCTCACCCAGGTAGAATACTCCGTTACCCTCGATTTCTTCGTAATATTGGGTCGGCAGCGGGCCGCCGTTCAGGACGGGAACCCCTATTCGGTTGCAGCGCGCAATCACGTCTTCCAACGAGTGCCAGTGAATGATCATTGACGACGTGATCACGATATCCGCCCATTCGAGATCCTCGTCGATCAGCGGGTGGGTGTTCATATCGACCATGCGCAGGTTATAGGAATCGGGCATCATACCGGCAATGGTAAGGAGCCCCAGCGGCGGGAATGCGACCTTCTTGTCGATCATTTTCAGGGCTTCGTCAAAACTCCAGAACGTCACGGGATTCTGGGGACTGATCAGCAACGCATTCGGCATGTACCAACCCTTTCAACGAACACACAAAGAGACCGCCCTTACGGAAACGGCCGGACAATCGCAGCAGGTCGTCTGTCCGCGCCGGCGGTTTGAATCATCGACCCGCCCGATCCGCGCGGACATCAGGCGCTTTCAGACTATAATATAACGGTTTTTGGGATTCGCGCCACCGTAAAAGTGACCGGCTTCGAGGCCCCGATGCCGGGAACGTCGCGCCGCCAGGCCGATGTTCCCTTGGCTCCGGAACGGACAGGAGATTACCCTTGACAGGGCGTCCGGAACCGCCGTAACATATTGAAGAAACGCCATGTCCGGGCGTCACCGGATTTGTTCGTCCACTATTCACGGGGAAATGCCTTGGCCCTGACCGAAGAGGATCTGTGGTATTTCAACCACACCGGCATCTACAGGGTTCCGGAAACCCTGCCGGACGATCTCGTCGGACGCCTGAACGCCGTGACCGACGAACAGATCCGGGGGATGATCGAACCGGTTGTCTGGGAGAAATCCGGCTCTCGCGGACCCGGCGACGTGCGCCGGCTCTCGAAGATCCTCTCCCGTGACCGTACTTATCTCCACGCGGCCACTCATCCTCGTGTTCTGGATCCACTCACATCCATTCTCGGCCCGAATATCGAATTGCTCACGAACAAACACAATCACATCATGGTCCGCCCGCCTGGATCAGAAACCGTCTACTGGCACAGCGGAGAAGAACCCTACCAGCCCGCACTGGTTACGGCCCTCATCTACCTCGAGGAGTCCACTCTGGACAATGGCTGCGTCCGCATCGTGCCGGGAAGCCATCGGCGTCCGTTCAGGCGTCCGCGACGTCCGGACGGGGAGTTCGAGACCTCCGACCTATTCACCAAATCTCTCCCCGTGCCGATGCCGCGCGGGGGTGTCCTGCTGTTCAACGACGCATGCTTCCACGGTTCCGGCGCCAACAATTCGACCGTTTCCCGAAGGAGCATGACACTGGGTTACCAGACGCACGCCGCCCACGACGTCATCAAAGAGGACCCTGAAAAAATCCTCGTCGCGGGCGAACGAATCTATATCGGTCATCCGCACCCTTTCCCCCGGGTCGAGTAAGAGGAGACGCCGATGGACGGCATACACGATATGGGCGGGATGCACGGATTCGGCCCGGTCGTACGCGAAGAAGACGAACCCCTGTTCCATCATGAGTGGGAAAGGCGCGTGCTGGGCATCGCCGTTGCCACACCCGTGCCCGTGCCCGGCGGTTCGCGCAACAACATCGAAAACATGGACCCTGCCCACTATCTGTCGTCCACCTACTACGAAAAGTGGCTACACTCCAGGGTCAAGGGCCTGATCGATGCCGGCGCCCTTACAGCGAACGAGCTGGAGACGAGAATGGCGCTGCTCCGGAAGAGGCCGGACGCCGAAACACCGGTCCACCCCGACCCGGACGGCGTCCGCGCTGACCTCGCGAGCCGAGGAACGGCTCCATCCACACCATCGCAAGCGGACGTGCGGCCGCAATATCAAGAAGGCGACCCGGTACTGGCGCTGAACCTCCACCCTGAAGGGCACACCCGGCTTCCGCGGTACGTCCGGGGAAAAACGGGCACGATCGCGCGCTTTTACGGTATCCACGACCTTCAGGACGCCGAATTGCCCCGCGGGTGCGTGCGCCGCGAACAACCGCTGTATGCCGTGCGCTTCGCATCCCGCGAACTGTGGGGGGAGTGTGCCGAAGCCGGTAGCGCAGTCTATCTGGATATGTGGGAAGGCTATCTGGAACCCGTGTAATCACAACTGGAACAGAGAGGGCCCGTTGCCATGAGCAGACATGAAGACACGGTACCGAGCGGGCCCGACGCGGCGCTACGCACACGAGCGCTGGAGTCGCTCCTGGTTGAGAAGGGTCTGGTCACGACCGAACGCATAGACGAAGTCGTGAACATGTACGAGAACGACGTCGGCCCGCTCAACGGCGCCAGAGTGGTGGCCCGCGCCTGGACGGACCCCGACTACAGGCGGAGACTGCTGGAAGACGGCAGAGCGGCGATTGCGGAACTGGGCTTCAGCGGCAGGGAGGGCGCTGAGATCGTCGTTCTGGAAAACACGCCGGAAGTCCACAACGTTGTGGTTTGCACCCTGTGCTCCTGTTATCCCTGGCAGGTGCTCGGCCTGCCGCCCGGATGGTACAAGTCCTACGCCTACCGCTCCCGACTCGTCCGGGAACCGAGAGCCGTACTGAAGGAGTTCGACCTTCATCTGCCCGATTCGGTGGAGGTCCGTGTCTGGGACAGCAACTCGGATCTCCGCTATATGGTACTCCCGGAACGTCCCGGCGGCACGGAAGGCTTTACCGAGGAGGCGCTTGTCCCGCTCGTCACGCGCGACGCGATGATCGGCGTTGCCAGGCTCGATTCCCCATCGACGTGAGACGAGCATGATCCGTGGAATCGACAGGAAGATTGCGGACGCGGAAACGACCTTGCGATCCGTCAATCAGGCGCCCACGTTAACCGGCCGGCCCTCCCGCGCCGACCTGTAGACGGCCTCCAGCAACGCCACTGTCCGGCGGCCTTCCCGCCCGTGGACCCGGAGCGGCGTCCTTCTCTCCACGGCGCTGACCACGTCCTCCACGATATTCTGAAGTGGATTCTCCACCGTCGCCAGCCGTTCCTGCAGACCCTCGCCGAATACCTTCATGCCGCCGGTCAGCACGTCTTCGATCAGCACCCCGCCGTCCGATCCGTGAACTTCCGCGCTGAAATACGCACTCGACGGAAACGTGGTGGTTCCGACAATCGTGCCTTTCGCGCCGCTCTCGAAATTCACGATCGCCAGCCCGATATCCTCAGTCTCGATCTCGTGATTCATGACGGCCATTTCACCATAGACCGAAACCGCGTCGCCCATAAACCAGCACAGCACGTCCAGGAGGTGCGCCCCCTGGTTGGCGAGCGATCCGCCCCCGTCCATCTTCCACGTCCCACGCCAGCCGCCGCTCGCCTCGAAATAGGACGCCGCCCGGAACCACTTGAAACGCACCTCGCCGAGAATGGGCTTGCCGAGCCAGCCCCGCCTCAGCGCTTCGGCCACGCGCCAGTTGTTGTCGACGTACCGGCTCTGGTAGTCCACGCCGCAGAGCACGCCGGCCTCGTCGCAGGCCGCGATCAACCGGTCGCACGCGTCGGTCGACACGTCCATGGGCTTGGTCGTGATCACGTGTTTGGCCGCGCGGGCTGCCCGGATGCCCAGGTCGGCGTGGGTCCCGCTGGGGGTCATCACCATCACCACGTCCACGTCCGCCCGATCAAGCGCCGCGTTCAGGTCCGTCGTGCCCTCCACGTCCAGTTCGGAACTCACCTTTTCCAGGCGCGTTCGGTCCAGGTCCACCACGACCTTCAACTCCGCGCCGTCCGTGGCGTGGATCAGTCTGGACCGGTTGTGTCCCATTCCCAGGCCGACAACCGCGAATCCGACCATGTCTGATAGCCTCCCCTGTTGATCTGTCCCAAAAAGACGTCACCATTTCCCACAGTTCTCTTTTTGCCTTGGATTCTTCCCCACCCCTTAACTTCCCCTATTCCCTTGCCCTTTTTCTTGCTTCGCCCAAGAAAAAGGGCGAAAAAGAAGGGCGCCTGCCTGCGCAACGTACTGCGCTGCAGGCAGGCCGCTCAAACGCTGCGGGGCTGCTTTTCCGCGAACCGCCTCTGTGAAGAAACATTGCGCCGTTGCCCTGTAACCCTCGCAGGCGTTCCTGGACGCTCGTGCTGGACGGACTAGCGAGGAAAAGCCCCTACCCGACGACCGGGCGGGCGAAGGGGATTCCAGGCAGGTCTGTCTCACGGAGTCCCAGTCGTTCCGCCGTCTTCCTTTCGCTGTTTGTCTTTGATTTTGGCAGACGGCTGAATGCTGACAGCTGAAAGCTGCCTTTTGCTGCTTCTCGTCCCGCGAATCAGCCGAACAGTTCCCGTACCCGACTCACGGCGTGGGCCGACAATGTCTTCCCGGCGGCGTTGACGATGTCATCCAGTTGTGCCGGCGTCTTCGCCCCGGGGATGACCGTGGAAACCGCGGGATTCGAAAGGACGAACCGCAACGCCGCGTCGACCATGGAATCCGCCTCCTCCAGCAGAAAATCCAGCTTTCCGACCTGCGCCGCCGTCTCTCTCACCCTCTCTGACGTGTACCTGATACTCCGCAGGTCGTCCGCGGGAAATTCGGTACGTTCATTGTACTTTCCCGTCAGCCAGCCGGAAGCCAGGGGCACCCGCGCGATCATGCCCACGCCCTTTTCCAGCGCCGCGGGAAACAGGGCGTCGCCTTCCTTCTGCTGAAGGATGTTGTACACCAGCTGAATCGCCTCGGCGCCGCCCTCCATCGCGCGCAGTCCTTCCTCCACAACCACGTCGGAGGTTTCGACCGGACTGATCGAAACGCCCCACGCACAAATCTTGCCCGACCCCTTCAGGTCTCTCATCAACCCGAACAGGGCGTCGGTCATGCCCTCCAGCGGCGGGCCGTGCAACAGATACAGATCCACGGTATCTCGCTCCAGGCGCGTAAGACTCGCGTCCAGCGCGCCAAGGATATACGGTTCGGAGAAATCCTGCCCCGGCGCCGCGAGACTCATCCCAACCTTGGTGCAGATCACGGCATCGTTCTTGTTTTCGTACAAACCCAGACCCACCAGCACCTCGCTCTTGCCGCGGCCGTACGCATCCGCTGTATCATAGAATGTCACACCGCGCGCCCAGGAACGGCGGACGGTGTCAATCGACCCCATGACGTCCACACCGGACCAGCCGGTGGGGCTGCCTCCCCGGAATGACGCGCCGCCGATCGGCCAGCAACCCAACCCCACTTCCGAGATCCGTATTCCCGTTCGTCCAAGTTCCCGAGACCTCATCCTGCCCTCCCTCTTTCATCAGTACGATGCCTGCGCGGGGGTCAATCCGCCAATGCAAACGCCTCGCGTTCCCGACGGAGCAACCCCTCCGGATCCACCCACTGACTCACCACCAGTGAAATCAACGCCAGGACCGCGCCGCTGAAAAAGATCACCTGGTAGCCGAAGTAACGCCACACCAGCCCGCCGATCAGCGGCGCAGCCACGGCTGCGAAATGGTTCATTGTCACACCCATGGACAGCGTGGGTTTCAGGTCCTCCTGCGGCGCGATCTTGTGCAGGTACGTGGTCAGCGCGATGCCCCCGAAGAAGATAAGGTTGTCCAGGCAATATAGCACGTACAGCGTCGGACGGTGCTGAATTGCGCCATATCCGAAGAAAACGAAGGCCAGCCCGATATAGCTCCAGCTGAGCACCGCCCGCTCTCCATACATGTCCACCATCCGGCCCATCAACGGGGCCGTTAACGTAATCAGCGTCTGATTGATGAGCACGAGCGCCATCGTCGTCTCCACGGGCATCCCATGGACTTTCACCAGCGCGAAGATGGCAAACGTAATAAACATCTGCTTTCGGCAACCCTGAAGAAAATTCAGCGCGTAATACAGGCCGTAGCGGCGTCGGAACACGAAACTCTTCTCCCGAACGTCCGGGCGCCTTCTGCTGGCGAAGAAGATCGTCAGTCCGCCCAGCGCGGTGATCGCTCCCGCGCCCACGAACAGCCAGTCGTAGCGGATCAGATGGAAAACGAGATTGCAGACCCCGATGGTCAGCAGCCACGCCAGGGCATGAACGCTCCGCAACTGACCCAGCCATTTTCCTTTCTTTCCCTCGGGCGAAAACCGCAACGCCATGGACTGTTCCATGGGGATCCAGCAATGGAACCCGATGCCCCACAGCGCCGAATATACCGCGAGGGAAAACACGGTATACACGTCGGCGTACGCGGCAAGCCCGGCGCCCATCACCAGCAGGGAAACACCCGCGACGACAGGTGGCGCCACGCGCATCATGAGCGCGATGAAGAACGCATTCAGGAATCCCGACGTCTCCCGCAGGGCTTCCACGTACCCGAGTTCGTGCGGCTCGATGCCCAGGCGATCCACGGCGAAGTTGTTGTACAACGTGAGTTGCACGCCAAAGAACACGCCGACGGAAAACGCCGCCGCGGCCAGCAGTTTGAAATCCCGGTTCCATTCGGAAAACGGATTGCCGATCCGGATCAATTGTGGCTCCGATCGGGGGAAGGACGTTCGGGTGTCCTGCCTTGCACATTTGACCGGACGAGAACAGAGGGCTAGTCCACGTCCACAACCACGCGCACGCCGACAACGCGGACCGGGTAGACCCGCACGCGGAACCGATCGGGCTCGATCAGGGCGCGGCCGGTGGCCAGGTCGAATTGCCAGCCGTGCCAGGGGCAGGTCAGGATTTCGCCCACGCGGCCGTAGGTGATTTCCTCGCCGGGACGGCACGGCAGGGCGGTACCGCCCACGTTTCCGGCGGACAGCGGGGCGCCCTGATGGGGACAGATATCGCGCAACGCGAAAAACCGGCGGCCGCGTCGGACCACCGTCAACGCCCTCCCTCCCGCTGCCACCCGACGTGGCCGGCCGGGCCCGAAGTCCTCAACTGACCCGATATCGATTGTCTTCAAGGCCATAGAAAGCCGCCGCGTTTTCGGACAGAATGCGTTGTCTGAGGGCGCCTTTGATGACCCGCGGCAGGGCCCGGTCCGGGGCGTCGAAGTCCCAGTGGGGGTAATCGGTGGCAAACATCAGGAAGTCGTCACGCCCGATCATATCCAGAATGGACAGCAGGTGCCGCGTATCGGCGGGTTCCTCCATGGGCTGCGTCGTGGCGCGGAAGTGATCCAGGATGTATTCGCTTGGCAGCCTCCGGAGCCAGGGCACTTCGCCGCGCAGCCCCCGGTAGTTCTTGTCCAGCCGCCACATGAGCGCCGGAAGCCAGGCAAATCCTCCCTCGATGAGGGCCGCCCGGGCGAACGGCAATTCCTCGAAAACGCCTTCGCATACCAGGCTGATGACCTGGGCTTCGAAGGCCTGCGACATTCCCGTGTGATCCTCGATATAGTAGGACGGCCAGCCGCTGGCGGTAATGGGATTGCCGCCGCCGCCAAAGTGGATGCCTACCGGCAGGTCGGCGGCAGCCGCCGCGCGAAAGATGGGCCTGAATTCGCGTCGGCCGTAGGGGGCGTATGAGCGCACGAGCAGCAGCACCTGTACGAAGCGACGGTCGACGGCGAGGCGCTCGATCTCGGCCGCGGCGGCCTCTGCGTCCTGGATATTGACGACGATGGAGCCGCGCCAGCGCCGGTCGGCGTCAAGCCATGCCTCCCGGGTCCATTCGTTGACCGCCCGCTGCAGCGCGTTGGCAAGGTCGATATTTCGCACGGACGACACCGCGACGAGCGGGTTGAGGACCGCATAGTCGATATCCCACGTGTCGAGCAGTTGCTCCCGGGCGAAATCGGCGTCTGTCCCCGGCTTTTTTCCGTTTGACGGCCACGCGTCGCGCCGGGCGGCCTGGGCATAGAGCTTCGGATAGATTGAAACCGACGGGATCGTAAACCCGGACTGCTTCACGTACGCCTGCCACCGGCTCGACAGATGGGGCAGGAGTTCGTCGATGCAGTCGGGATAATTGTGGACGTCCGCGTCGATCAGGGTCACATCGGACTTTCGGCCGTTTGTCGCCGGCGCCTCGGATTCCGCGGTTGTTCGTACCATGGATCGTTCCTTTACGCAAACGAGCGATGAGCGAATCGTGTCAATTCCCCAACGGCTCCCACACGGCGCCGAAGATGTGTCTCAATCGCGCCATGTCTTCGTCCGGCAGCGGCGGCCCGAGAATGGCCTTCACGTTGGCTTCCAGGTGTTCGACGTTCGCCGTGCCCGTAAGCACCGTACCCATCGCCGGATGGGACGCCACGTATTTGTATGCGGCGGCCGGCAGCGAATTCACGTGTCCCTTGACGAGCCAGCCCAGCGGATCCTCGTCCGGCACCGAATCCCTCTTTATCAGCCCGTTCTCCTTCGCGTAGGCGATGCGCTCGGCCAACACCTCCGGCCTGCTCAGCGCCCGGCGTACGGCCACCATACAGATCACGCCCACGTTCTTTTCCAGGCACATCGGCAGGACGCTGTGCTCCGCCGTGGGACTGATCATGTTGTACCCGACCATTGCCGTATCAAAATGGTCGTCAGCCAGCGCCATTGGAAACATCTCGTGTCGGGGATCCTGTGAATACGTCTCCGATACGCCCAGAAAGCGGAATTTCCCCTGCTCCTGCAGGCGCGTCATCACCGGCAGAAAGATGTCGATCGTGCGGGCGTAATCTTCCGGCTTTACGCCGTGAAACTGCATGATGTCGATCACGTCCACCCTGAGCCGCGCAAGACTTCGCTCCACGGAGGCGACCACGTCTTCGGGCCTGGCGGTGCGGTCGTCCCGCGCCACCTGTACCTTTGTGGCCAGCACGTAGTCGTCCCGCGGCACGGCCGCCAGCGCCCTGCCGAGAATGGCCTCGCTTTCCCCGTACCCCGCGGCGGTATCGAAGAAATTAACACCCAGTTCCAGCGCCCTGCGCACCATCCGGCCGGCATCGGCCTCCGGAACGCCGGAACTCTGTCCGAATTGACTCGGGCCGCCCGTTCCGATGCCCAGCGCGGAAACGCGAAGACCGGTTCGTCCAAGCGTGCCGTATTTCATACAGGTATCCCCCGGAATTCGCGCTTTTTATGGCTATTGTCCCACTGTGCCGGTTTGCCGCGAAAAAACACAGGCCACAAAGGGCACCAACACACAAGAGTTCACACCTGTCCAGGTTCGTCTTCTCCGAATTATGCTGGACGGCAGTGACTATTTATCAAATATGGCGCCAACCGTCAAGCGCTTCGGCAAGCGACGACTGACTGATTCCCGGCGCTGACCCCGGTTTCCGAGCCCCCGGGCCCTGCCGTCCCGGCGGTCCAAATTACGCTTGCGGATTCACCTCGCTTTCGAAATACTGATGTGCCGGTCATCGGTACCTCTTCGATGCCCGCGCGTGCGCAAACGGCGCCTCTGACAACTTCCCGCGCGTGGATGATCTCCTGCACGAAAGGGAACATCCGCGTTGGGTGTCACAGATAACAAGGAGCGCAAGTGAATCTCTACACACCGGAACAGATCCGACTCGCCCGGCAACGCGCGGCGGCTGACCCCGACGCGGAAAAAGTCGCCGGGCGTATCATTGAAGACGCGAATCCGTGGCTGGAGCGGGACCAGGACTTCATCCGTACGCTGATGCCCGGACCCGAAATACCGCGGAGCTGGACGATCAACTTCGTCAGCGGGTGTCCCGTCCACGGCAGCGGACCCGACGGTTACGGCGGGTATGCGCAGGGCGGGTGGATACACGACCCCTTCACCGACAAATGGCGCGTGACATGCGCCGTGGGCGGCGAGTCCTATCCCAGCAACGACTTCGAGGCGTTCTACCAAAGCGGCATGGAAGACCGGAGCCTGCTCACCGGACCCTACGCGGACGACGGATGGGGCTGGCGGGGCGAAAACGCGCCCTTTCGGCACTGGTTCATCGCCTATTGCTGTTGCAGTACGTGGAACGCCGTCGTCGCCGGCCTCACCTCACTCTCGCAGGCTTATCTGCTCAGCGGCGACTGCCGGTACGCCCACAAAGCGCTCGTCATTCTGGACCGACTTGCCGAGGTCTATCCGCACATGGACTACAGCAGGCAATCCATGTACGCGCTGGAGTTCTCGCCGGGCTATACGGGGAAGATGAACGACCTTATTTCCGAATCGGGCACCGTGCGCCGGCTGTGCCACGCCCTGGATGCCGTCCGCGGCGCCATCCCGTACGACCCCGTCTTCAGTTCGGACGCGGACGGACTCCGCCGAAAAATCGAGGCCGGCATTATCGGCGCGAGCCTCGAAGGTATCTACCGGGGCGACGTCCGAAGCAACTACGGCGGCCACCAGGAAGCCCTGTTGATCGCGGCACTCGCCTCGGGAGACCGGAATGAAATCGAAAAAGCCGTCGACTGGACGATGAACAACACCGGTGAAGCCACGGAACTCAAGGAAATGCTCACCCATTTCGACGGGTACATCTTTCGCGACAAGGCCGCGCACGCGGAAGGGATCAACTTCGCGCTGGACAACCTGATCTTCCGTGAGGGCATGGGCTGGGAGAGTTCCCCGAGCTACAACAGCAGCTGGGTCGCGCACCTTACCGTGATCGCCCGCCTGCTGGAAGACCAGGGCATTCGGCTCTGGGACAGGCCGAAGTTCAGGCGCATGTACCGCTGGGCGGCGGAAATGACCTGCCTCGACCGCTTCACCCCGTGCATTGGCGACGCCGGCGCCACGACGGGCGGCTACGTCGCCCCTGGAAGCGATACCCTGCAGGAGGCGTACAGAGCCACGGGAGACCCTTTCGTCGGCGAACTGGTGCGAAGGGAGAAAACCGGCTTCAACAGCTTCGAATCGCTGCTGGAAGAACCTGTTGAACCTTCACCGAACGCCGACGGCGCCGCTGCACTCAGAGAAATAAATGCCGGAAGCCGTCTCATGGGAGGTTTCGGCCTGGCCCTGCTGCGGTCCGGGCGAGGCCGTGAACGAACCGCTGTTGCGCTGTACTACGGAAGGGCGGCCACCGAGCACGCGCATTTCGACCGTCTCAACGTCGAACTCTTCGCGTACGGCCGAAAGCTCATCCCCGACCTCGGTTACGGCGAACACGCCGCCGAGGGCGACCGACCCGCGGTATGGACCAAGAACACCCTGGCCCACGCAACGGTCGTCGTGGACGGCCGGCGGCAGGATACACAGGGGCCAGGCAGGCTGGAGCAATTCGTGAGGGCGGGAGACCTGACCTGGGTGCAGGTCGACGCACCGGAAACCTATCACCATACGTCCGAGTACCGGCGGACGCTCGCGCTCATCGAAGTCGGGAAGGACGCCCGCTACGTCCTCGACGCCTTCCGGGTGGCGGGCGGGACGCGGCACGACTACAGCCTGCACGGATTCGAGGGCGAGTTCGCGGCGGACGATGTCGCGCTCACCCCTCCGCAGCAGCAGGGCACACTGGCAGGTCCGGAAGTGCCCTACGGCGCCATATATGACGACGACGGCCTTACCGACCCGCTGAAGAAGGGCCGCTCGTATTATACCTACCGGGGCGGCGGATACTCGTATCTGTACGATGCGCAACGCGGTCATCCGATCGCGGCGTGGTCCTCGACGTGGCGCGACCCGAAGACCGGCATCGGCCTGAGTACGACGTTCCTGCCCTCCGAAGAAGCGATCGTCGCCCACGGTGACCCACCCAGAAAACCGGGCAATCCGAAGCAACTCACCTGGGTGCTGCTGCGCAACGAAGGGCAAGGCGCGGTCAGCCGCTTTGTGGCTGTACACGAACCCTTTAGAGGCGAAAAGAAAATCCAGGGCGTCGAACAACTGGATGCCGGCGGCGATACCCTCGCGCTGAAGGTAAGACATCGAACCGGCGAAGATACGGTCCGCCACGCCCCCGGCCCGTCCGGCGGCAGCTTCAGTCTGGCCCGTCACGACACCGAGGGAAGGCTGGTTTCCCTGCACCAGTCAGGCTCCGGATGCATCAGTGCCGGTGGGCATTCCCTCTCCATTGAAAAGCCTGTGCAGGGAAAAGTCGTGGAAATCGATCCGGGGTCTTCCTCGATTACCGTAGAACGCGCCCCCGGGAGCCAGGCCTTTCGCGCAGCGGGTCTCAGGGGTGAGGTCGCTCGCATCGGGAACCCCCGCCGCGCCACCGCCTACAATATCACGGCCGTGGAAGGCAAGGGGCGGCGTTATCGCATCCGGTTCGGCGACGACAGTTTCCGAATCGGCCGGTTCGAGATTACCGGGCGCAACCCCGATGGATCAGGCCTGTCCACCAAAACGAACCTGTATATGGCGGCGCAGGGATATTATCGCGGCGCCTGGCTCACGGACAAGGACCACGCGGTCTGGCTGCCCGTTGACGACGTTACGCTCGCGCCTCACAGCCCCGGCGTGCGGCGCGATGCCGGCATCCGGCTGGTGGGCAGACACCTGTCTGCCGCGCCGGGCGCCTGTCTGCGTGCGGGCGACAGCACGCACAGGCAGGCGGCACAGGCAGACGACCTCGCCGCGAGGTTCAACGTCGGCGAGATTGCCTATCTTTACGACGTCGGGCCGGGAGACACGGTAGCGGTCACGCCGACGGCCACGGCCACCAGGCAAAGGGACGGGCGATTCCGAATCCGGTCCAACTGCAGGGCGACCCTGGACTGAAAATCCGCCTGCAGTCGTCTCGACAGTGGTCTTTCCGTTCTGTGCATTTTGTGCTTTTTGTGGCGATTGTTCGTATTGACCGGCAAATGCAATAGCCACAAGAGGCACAAAAACACAAAAAAGACCACACCTGTGTGAAGTCGTCTTATCCGTGATTATGGTCATCAGTGAAGGGAATTATAACCCAAAGTCACATTACTTCGTCAATACCCGAAAGTTCGAAATATATACTTGACAAGACATACAATCTCCGGTACTTTTCCAGTATACAAAACCGGAGGTTGCCTTGATGAATACGAAGTCGATTTTCAACGCCGACAACTTCCGCATGGCTATCTTCCTGCTTACCCTGATAGGTTCGACATGGGGTACGATGTGGACTTTTTCCTCAAGGCTCGAAGACAAACTCACGAGACGAATTGACAGATTGGAAGACAAGATAGACACGAGGTTTGATAAGATCGAAACCCGCCTCAATTCCTTTGGTGAACGTATTGCCAGAAATGAAACACGTTTGGACGCCTTGAAATAGACCCCCGCCTTACCACCTGCCATCCTTCAAGCCATACCGAAAATTCCCTATCGCTTTTTCCTGTTCCGATCCACGGTGTTCAATTCCATGTCCATAACCACCTCCCGCGCCAACTTTTGCGTGGTGTCAATGCTCACCTCTACTTCCATCTCCGGCTTCGGGGGACCGTACCCCTGACACCCCGTTGATAAAGTCCATCCGGGCTGCCTGTCTGTGCGTGTCCGCCTGCCTGCGCAGTGCCCTGCGCTGCAGGCAGGCACGCAGACAGGCGCGTTTTGTCTTCGACCACAATAGATCGGCCTCGCCTGCAGAGCGACTTTTCAACGGACTGCGAAGCCAAATATGACTTTGGGTTACCTACTAAATAAAGGGCGGCCGGGTTCTCCCGGTCGCCCTTTTCGTTTGCGCGTTTGAATGTCCGCTAACCTGAACCGCGCAACGCGGTGAAGAACCGAACGTCGGCCCTGGCCAGGTCGATGACCGTGTCCACCGGCTCCCCGCTGTACTCGCTGTGGAAGCTCAGGGGTCCGTCGAAGTTCACCGCCCGGAACGCGCGCAACAAGGCAGGCCAATCTCCGAACCCCTCGCCCAGCCGCACCACCCGCGCGCGCCAGCTCAATTTGCCGTTCTGCAGCAGCGGCTGGCGGATCAGGTCCTTGAGCGCCACAACGGACAGATGCGACCTGACGATGTTCAGCGCCAGTTCGATCGGCTCTCCGCAGACGGAAAGATGCCCGGGGTCGGCAAACACGCCGATATGCCGCGGATCGAATCCCTTTACCGCGTTCATGGCCGCGCACGAGTTCAGGCCCATTGACAACCCCGAGTGATTGTGCACCACGGTCTGGACCCCGTGTCTCTCGGAGAGGGTCTGAAAGCCTTCGAGATGCTCCCGGACCGCGTCCAGTTCTTCCCAATAGTCCATCCCCGCGGACCAGTGCCAGTATCCCAGCTTGACGTGATTCACGCCCGCTTCGCCACAGGCCGCGTACAGGCGCTCCGCGTAATCCATCTCCGGCCTGGTAAAGTCGCCCGGCGTGGTGACCAGGGGAATGGAAAGCCCTTCATCGGCAAACCGCCTGGCGGCGTCGGGCAGCGCGGTTTCCACGTTCTCCGGATGTACCGGATAGCCCGGGCGCACGCACAGGTCGGCGCCCTCTACGCCGACCGATTTCAACGCGCCGATGATGCCGGACACGTCCAGGCCCTCCAGGTGTTTCGTAAACATGATGGTTTTCATTGGGTTTCTCCATCGGTATGCGACGGGCTTCTCTTATTCAGAAACCGATCAGGATTTTCAGGATTAACAGGATGGACAGGATAAGAACGAAAAAAACACGAGAAAGGCACGAGAAAACGAGGAACGGCAGTGAATCGATTCACCACAGACCGCGCGTGGTCAATCCGGCCAACCTGACACCCCAACACTGCGCCGGCCAGCTCGATTCCAAATTCTTGAAGGTCTTCGTTACATTCTCCGCTAATGTTATTAAAAATTAGGGGCTTATATACTTAACTTGACAGCGTGATTTTGGGGTAAATCATTACGGAATTAATAGATAGGAGGTCGTCCTGACGGTGTTTTGGTGGCAAGGGGGGGTTCATCTGGAACCTGAATCACAGGAGGAGACTGAGGCGTTGTATCTATTGACTCATACGCTTTTTCAAGAATTTAAAGGTCGTCGATCCTCGTGAGGGTTCTGTAGCTATTGACATCATTGAATCGGGCGATAAGTAGTCTGTCGTTCAGATCGATACAGTCGTCTATCATTCCTCTCAGTTTTTCAACGGTAGTTCCATATCGCTCGATTACCCAGACGGTTCTAAGAACCTTGACAGCCCCCAACCCCTCGAGCCGTTCATTTATCCTATCGTGGTTTTGTCCAGGTTTCATCAGGTCGTAGCTGATTAGATATTTCATGTTCTATCCCTTTGATTGTTGAAGATCTCGTCGAAGTCCGCGAAGTTCCGTCAATACTTCTCCGAGTTCCGTTGGAGGGTCTTGGTCGTGAAGGAATTTTCGAAAAACAGATAGAAGATATTTTCGGTCGAATACGATCACTAGCTGTCGCCGATGACCATCATGGGACTGAGCATACGACTCATGAAATGGGATCATTTGTGGGCGTCCGTGGGAGTCCGGTTTTTCCTTATAGTGGGTGCAGTCTATCGTTAGGTGGAGATATTGAGGTGCTCCTAGAACCTCCTCAATGCGAATCGACTCTGAAAGCTGAACCGACGGCGTTTTTCCGAACCATTCTTGAGTGGGTTGTGCGAGTAAGGTGATGTGAGTAATGAGATCGTTCATTGTAAACCTCCTTCGGGAAGTTATGTATGTAATCGACCCATGAATATGGCAAAAATACCTCAAACACACAACCTGAAATCCTCGCGAGCAAAACTAGGCATTTAGCTTGACTTCATTGTTGTTATTCTGTATCTTATTGGTGTACAATAATTTAGGAATGTCGGGAGAAATGGAAGACCCTCGCAGTTTGGTAGACCGGTCATGAGGTGAACCGTCGAGACGTCTCCAGCCGTCTCTCGGACCTCTCCCATTGTCTTTATGGATCGAAATATTACATAATTAGTAGATAGGAGGTTGGAATGAAGAAGAAGGCGAAAGAGAGGATCACGATCATTATACGGGAACCGGGGTCTAAGAAGAGTCGGCCCTTATCTCTTCGATCATCTCCTGTAAACGAGAGATCAACTGAGACTTGGCGTACTTCCGGGCATCATCGAGAGACTCAACGCCCTCAATGTCCTCAATCTCATAGATAATCTGGATGTCCAGATCTTTCTTGAAGACGACATCAAATTGGATTCGGTATTTGTTGTCGTCTACCTCGTTTGCCAAGATGTAGAGCATTCTATCCTCCTACGGTTTGAGTGTGACGGACTAAAAACTAGGCATTTTAATTAACGTAGTCGTCTGGAGAGGAAGAGTCCTCCGGTGACGAAATGCAGTGCGCGTCCCGATTTGGATGTTTCTTCATCGCCGAAAAAGACCATGAGTAGGACGGCGATTATCCAGATGATCAGGGTGAAGTCATTGCTGATTGAGGTTCGGAGTCCTTCTGAGGATGGAGGAGAAGATCTCTGACGAATTCATGGTTGCTCCTTGGACTGGAATAAAAAACCCTGACGCAGTCGTCAGGGTTTGCTATTGTGGAGAAAAAGGGAAAGCGGTATTTTGCTTTCAAACAATCTCAAAAGCTGTTCGAGGCAATATATGGAAAAAGATACGCTTGACCTATCCTATGACATTGCGATTCGGGCTTATGAGACAGCTAGGGCTCGGTTGGACGAGGTAAATCGGTTTTTCAATATCGTAGCTTCCACTTCTCTGTCGTTGGCCCTTTCGGTACCCATTTTGGTAAGAGTTTTAAACATCGAGAAGTTCACATGGTGGTTTTTCTTCGCCCTGTGTCTATTTGTAGTGACGTATGGGTTGTGTGCCATCGGCAGGCTATGGGGTCATCTCATTTTTCTGCATCCAGGACTCATCCATGAGAATTACCAAGACATGGATGATGTGTCGTTTAAGCGGGAGATCCTTTACTGGTCTGGCGACCATTGTGGCAAAAACCTGAACCTCATAGAGAGCAAATGGAGGATGGCCGTAGGGGCAATGGTAACACTCGGCTGTCAGGCTATTTGTTCGGTTTTTTGGGTCCTTGACCTCGATCTGTTCCTCTTGGTGGAGCTGATGGTTGTCTTCCGACTACTTTAGGATCTACACTTTCGGTATAATCTCTTGATCTTACCTGTGCTCCCGGGTCCGGTTTATTTCCGTTCCCATTTTTCTTTTCGTCCTCTGACATTGCAAGAGCCTCCGGCGATTGTGGGATGGTCTACCTCTGACTTTCATGGTAATGTGTTTTTCTCTTTTTGTCAATGGTTTTTGGGCCGAAAAGGGATAGGTTGTGCCGTCTCTCCGCAAGACTACGTATTTAACTTGACTTCGTCGTTGTTCTTCTGTATCTTATTGGTGTGCAACAGGTTAGGGGCCGATAGGATGGTGGAGAACATGGGACGGCATAATGAGACGCATAAGGGGTCTGGAAAGGCAGAACGTGACGGCATCTCGGTGATCGAGTTGGCGGAAGGGTTTCCGGACGAGGCGTCTGTGTACTCGGCAGTCACCTTGTGAACTCCAACGTGAGAGCTTATGATTCGACTAAGTCACGTAGTGGTCGTCCCTCGGCGTCTCTCCAGACTCTTAGCCCATTTCTGCTGCCAGCCAAAAGGAAGCATGCCGCACCAGACGAGGTATTGAAGGTCTGATCCGAACTCAACCTAAGCGTGGTACCCTCGTCTACCAGGATTCCCTCGTCCATCAAGGCCTTCCTCATCGTGGCGTACTGTTTCGGCAGGGTGGGAAGTTCGTCTTTCACGGCCTGCGAACCACTCAGCACCACAAAGCTACCTTCGCCGTCATAACGCGCTCTGGCTTGTACGCCTTTGGAGTTCATCAACAGATGCAACGGGTACTCCAGATCCTCCAGAGCCTCGTCGGTTTCTCCCTCCTCCACCTCAGGTTCATCTGCTAGCTCATTGCCACGTTCCAAAGCGGACTTTAGTCGAGCGTCGATCAGGTCTCTTTTACGAACTGTGCAAAAGCCTGTTGAACCAGAGGAGTGAACTGCTCTATTCTCTGCTTTGTCTTGGATCCGGGATAGTCAATTCGGGTCAGGATTAGTCGTACAAAGTCGTCGCAAGGCTTCCTCATCTCCTCGGTAAGCGCACGTTTAATCTCATTGGTGTACTTCAGTTTTCGCGCAGTTTCCACGGTTTCCTCAGGATCAAAATTGTCCTTGTGGAACTGCTTGAGTTGGCCGACCTGCAAGTCTGTGAAGTCCAGCATGTTGAACTCGAAGAACGGCCTCATGTCCATTCTCCCTGAATCGTCCAGGTCGGAGTAGAAGCGATAAACGATGCCGTCTGTTAAAATGCCGAACCGGGCACTGGTGGCCGAAAAGTAACGGAAGAGTTGAGATTCCTGCTCCACCCTCAGGTTAGCCCCGTGCCTTTTCGCCTCGATGAGTACGACAGGCGTACCGTCCAACTTAAGGGCATAGTCCACCTTCTCGCCTTTCTTGGTGCCAACGTCCGCTATGAACTCTGGAACGACTTCGGTTGGATCGAAGATGTTGTAGCCCAGCATCTGAATGAAGGGCATAACGAGGGAGGTCTTTGTCGCCTCCTCCGTATTCAGATGTTCGAGCCGGGCCTCGTATCTCTTCGACCTTGTCCGCACATCGTCTATGAAGTCCATTGCCAACTCCTTCCGAGATATTGTCAGCTGAACAGTGACACGCTACTAAGAAAGTATACTATATCTGCGACTGATAGATCCTGTCGACGAGATCCATGGTCTTTACCGCATCGTCCAGGCACGTCTCCGGCTGATTTCCCGCTCGGATGCATTCCATAAAGTGACGGTTGGTATCGTACGCGCCGTACGCGCGCCAGGTATCGTCGCCGCCGCCGAGATGGAACGGATCGAGCACTTCCACCGGATCGTCCTTATTATCCGCGAATACCTTTCCGCCTTCTTCCGGGTCCCCGAATACCGAAATGCCGGGCGAGTGGATTTCCACGGAGAAGATGCGGCGCCCCGTCATCCAGTTGGTGAGCAGCACGCCGGTTGCCCCGGTACTGAACCGCACCAGCGCCAGGTATATGTTGGTGTGGGTTGATCCCTCCCGCCGGACGTCGCTGGCCACGGATTCCACCTCGCCGCCGCAGAGATAGCGGAGCGTGTCCACCGCATGAATGGCGTCGGACGTCAGGATGTCGATCGCTCCCCGGTAGTACGGCGCCCCGCCCACGGCGTTCTTGTAGAAGGTGGACACGGCGCTGTGAACGGCCCCCCGCTTCTCGCAAAGCTCCTTGCCGTACCGGATCACCGGCGCAAACCGCCTCTGGAACGTCACGCCCGTAAGCACGTTGTGTTTCTTCGCAATCAGCGCCATCTGCCGGGTCTGTTCCGTCGTCATCGCAGGGGGTTTTTCGATGAACAGGTGGCAACCCATCTCCATCACCGTTGCCCCGATATCGTACAGATGATGGGGCGGCATGATGGCGTAGACCGCATCCGGTTCTTCCTTTTCGATCATCTCTCTGTAGTCCGAATACCGCCCCTGAATTCCGAACCGATCGGCCGCGTCCGCCATGCGTTGCTCGCTCAGTTCTGAGACGGCCACCATCTCAACGCCCTCTAACGCCTTGAGAGAGGGATAATGCGCGCTGGTGGCGCGACCTCCTGCGCCAATCATCGCCACGCGGACGGTCTTCTTCGGCTGGGTCTCGCCTGCTGTTGCGTTCTTCCGGCTCTTGGCCACACTCGCCTCCAGTCAGCCCGACAGGGTAAATACACCGTTACGGTCAACGATAGACCGCCTGGATCAACGCCCGCATATACCCCACCACAAACGCGCGCCCTCCCCAGAACGTGGAGTCCGTGTTCGGGAAACCGGGCGTATGATCCATCATGAACGGTCCCTCGAAACCCACTTCCTTGTAGGTCCGCATCGCCTCGTACATGTCCTGGTCTCCCTCGTCCACGAAGACCTCTTGAAAGCTCCTGGATCCGCCCCGGATATTCCTGAAATGCACGTACACGATTTTGTCCCGGCCCCCAATGTCCCGGATCGCGCCGCATACATCCTCGTCCATCTCCGCGACGCAGCCCTGGCAGAACAACATAGCATTGCTGTGGCTGGGGACCATATCGAAAATGTGATGATATTGTTCGAGGGTGGACACGATCCTGGCAGCGCCTGCCATAGGTTCCGGAATCGGCGGATCGTCGGGGTGAAGCGCCATGCGAACGTCGTTCTCTTCCGCCACCGGGATCACGCGTTCCAGGAAATACCGGATATTCTCCAGGATCTTCTCCTCGGAGATCGCCTTGTCGGGATAGTACGGCGGATCCACCATGAATTTCTCGTAATCGAACGTACTGTACCGGGCGCCGCCCCGGCCGGGAGGTACGGACTCGGTTCGGAAATTTCCCGCGGGTTTGAAATTGTATCCCAGCGTGGGAATGCCGACCTCGCCCATACTTCTCAAGAGCTGGCGCCATGCGTCGATCTTCTCGTCGCGGTCATCGAGAGCAAGCGAGATCTCGTCCCATCCGGTTGCCGCCAGGTTGGTGAGCTTCAACCCGTGGGATTCGGCCAGCGTCTTAAGGTCCCTCCAGAGTTCCGTCCGGTCCCTGCCCTGGCGGACGTCCGGCGGGATGGCGTTCACCGTCAGATAATCCACTCCGATCGCCTTGAAAAAACTCAGCGTATCGTCGTTGATCTGGTCCCAGGGAAGCTGTTCCTGTATATACATTTCGATATTCCTCCCGTTTGCGAAACTGAGATTCGTCTACCCGTAGACCGTCTGTATCAATGCGCGGATATATCCCACGGCATAGGCGTGCCCGGCCCTGGATTGAACGTCTCCCGGGATGCCCGGCGTGTGATCCATCATGAAAGGTCCGTCGAACCCGACCTCCCTGTAGACCTCCATGGCCCGGCGCATGTTCACGTCGCCCTCGTCCAGAAACACCTCCTGGAAACTGGGCAGGGCCCCGCGCACGTTTCTGAAATGCACGAATACGATCTTGTTGCGACGCCCCATCTCGCGGATGGTTTCATACACGTCCACGCCCATTTCGGTCACGCAGCCCTGGCAGAACAGCATCCCGTTGCCGTCGCCCGGCGCGGCCGCGAAGATCCGCCGATAGTGGTCCAGCGTGGACACGATCTGGGCAACGCCGCCAAGCGGTTCCGGGATGGGCGGGTCGTCCGGGTGGAGCGCCATTTTTACCCCCGCCTTTTCGGCGGCCGGTACCGCACACTCCAGGAAAACCCTCATGTTCGCCCAGATCTCCGCTTCGTCGACCGGAGGATCATGGGGTTGGGGCCTGTTTCGTGAGAACGTCTCGTAATCGAACGTGCTGTATACGGACCCGCCCCGGCCAAGCGGCACAGAGGGCGTGCGGAAGTTGCCCATCGGTTTGAAGTTGTACCCCAGCGCGGGTATGCCCGCCTCGCCCATACACTGCAGCATGCGGCGCCATGCGTCGAGCTTGTCGTCGCGATCGGGAAGGCCGAACGCCAGTTCGTCCCACCCGGCCATAAAGATGCTGTACAACGCCATTCCGTGGGCTTCCACCTTCTCTTTCGCGGCTTCGAAGAACGGGCGGCTGTCCCTGCCGTCGCGCAGATCCATCGTCGGATCCAGCCTGTGCATCGCGCGGATATCCAGGCAGATCATGTCCGCCCCGATCGCTCGCGAAAACCGCAGCGTCTCATCGTTGAAATCAGCCCAGGAGACGTGATCCTGAATCGTCATGTCCGTGATCCTCGGGCCAGAAGCCGTGAAATGCCGAACATCTCGCGGTTCGTCGCATCGGCTTCGCCGGTACACAACTTCGCCAGAATCTCCCCGATCGCGGATGAGAACTTGAACCCGTGCCCCGAGCAGGGCGAGGCAATGATCACCTGCTCGACGTCGGGATAATAATCCACGATCCACCGCGTATACGGAAGATTCGTGTACATGCAGACGTGGCTCTCGACAACGGGTCCCGCGGCGTCGGGGATAAATCTCTCCACCAGCGGGCGAATCTCCGCCTCATCCTCCGGGGTGGTCGTCCGATCCAGCGTTTCGGGGTCTACGCCCGCACGTCCGCAGTGCAATGCCGCCTTGAAACCCCGCCCGAAATCCGGCTGGCAGTAAAACGAAACCCCGTCCTCACACACCCATGTGTTGTTGGGACAGCACCCGGACGCGAACATCTCCGGGTTCCGCAGCGGCCGGAAGAAAAACAGCGTCATCCGCTCGATTTCGACCGGAAGCGCCAGATTCGCCACGAGCCGGGAGACCCAGGCGCCCGCGCTGACGACGAGCCTGGCTGCCGATATTTCGCCCGACTTCAATCTCACCCGCACCGCGCTTCCAACCTGCGTCCAGTCCAGAACCGGGCAATCGAAGTTCAACTCCGCACCCGCGTTTTCCGCCAGACTCAGATGCGCGTTGATGCAGGCTTCGGGAAAGACGGCGCCAGCCCGCGGCTCGAAGATCCCCTCCCAGCCGTCATCGACCCGGAACATGGGATACCGCTGACGCACCGTTTCAGCCGGAACCTGCTCGACTGGAATATTGAACGCGCGGGCGCTTTCCAGAACCCCGAGACGTTCGGCCCCGCCGGGCGGCCGCATGGACAGGTGGCCGTACGTCCGGACGAGCTCCGCGCCGCTTTCGTCTTCCAGCGCTTCCCACAGCGCGTAAGCGCGTCGAATCAAGTTTACGTAAGCCGGCCCGCTGGCATAGGCCTCGCGGATCACCCGCGCGTATCCGTGCGACGAGCCGTGCGCGTGCGGCGGACGATAGCGGTCGAACCCCGCCACCCGCAGTCCGCGCTTTGCCAGATGATAGACCGCCGCGCTGCCCATCGCGCCCAGCCCGGCCACCACCACGTCAACCGTCGACCCGCCGTTTCCCATAGGACGGATCATGTAGCCCGCCCCGAACAAAGTCAAGCCCGTAATGAAAGCACAGCCGACCGGCGACTCTTTGTGTACTCCCCTGTCCGGCTATCCTCCCAGCCTGCCCAGGACGTTGCGGGTGATCCGCGTGACGGGACCGTCGTCGCGGTAGAGGCCGTGCGACCATTCCATGGTTGCCGCCGTGAAGACGGTCCCCCTGAACTCGGTCTCGTTGACGGCGATGGTCGCATAGAACCGGTCGTAATGAATGCCGAGGTCGGCGTTGAATCCGTGGTCTTCGGCGTCTCCGATGGCGATGATCCGGTAGTGCGGGCTGATCCCGTCGCTGCCGGTGAAGTACGGCTTTCCTTCCCTGAACTCGATGTCGCCGCCGTCACATTCCACGCCGACGATCGAGTCCTCGCGCCCGAACTCGTCCCCTTCCTCCAAACCGGTCCCCTCGAACGCCCAGTGGTCGGGCCGGCTCACGCGAAAGAATCCGTACTCCCCGCTTGTGGGCGCGATGAACACGCCGGGCGTCCGGGTCTTCGCGTGGACGGCGGCCGAATAGGAAACCCCGATGGTGCGCTGGCGAAGGTTGTCGATCCCGCGGAGTAAGGAGGTGTGCGGGTCATCAGGCGTGCCCAGCGGGTGTTTCTTGTACCGGGTCTTGGCGCAATAGAGCTGTCTCCCGTTGCCCCTCGTCTCCACCAGGTGCGAGAACGAGTTTCCCGCCAGCACGATCAGGTTCCCGCCGCGGGCCACGAACCGCTGAAGCTGTTCGCACTCCTCCCGGCTGGTATACTCGCCGTGTCCGATCCTCAGATGTGCCGCATAATTGTCGAGAAGCTCCGGTTCCCGGTCGTGGTCCGCGTTGATACAATAGTCCACGGAATATCCCTCGGCGTCCAGCCAGGAGGTGATGAACTGGTCCCAGGCGTAGAATCCGCCCATGATGTCCGGTTGCAGCGGACGCTCGAACGTCACCAGGTCGCTGTGGGTTCGGTCGGTGGACAGATAGTGGAAGAGACTCTTGCCGCCCACCGGGTTGTAGGCGGCATAGGTATTGGTCTCGATGGTCAGAAGCATCGGGGCGGAGGGAACGCGAGGACGGACCACGAACAGGATTTCGCGGACCCCCTGGGCGGTGGGGAAGCCGGCGACGTAGACGCCGCTCTTCCAGTCGTTCGGGACGCGGAACGTCACCGTCTCGGGCCAGTCGAATCCGTCGCGATAGCCGAACGCGGGGATCGGAGGAAGCGCGCCGCGCAGGTTGGCGATCTCCTTGACAAGACGGCGGCGGGCGCCTTCGTGGTACACGAACACGTCGTAGTACGATCTGGAATTCGAGATATGGAAGGTGACTTCCTCTCCCTGAAACACACTCATCGGACTGGCGTAACCGCCCTCTCTCAATTTCCAGTACCGCGTTGCGTCCTGTTCGTAGTGGGCGAAAATGTGTTCGCGTTTCACAGGATCTCCTTAACCTGAATAATTCACCTAAGGCGGCTTCGCTTTGCTCAGCCGCAACCAAAAAGGTGGTAGTCAAGAGCAGTTTGTTTTGTGGTATGAAAAACGGCGTTCGTCCTTTATGATGGTGGTCCCAACCGCCATCAACCCAAGGAGGAACGCCGTGAACGACTTCGTGGACCAATATAATGAAAAAATCAGTGGCGTGGTATCGTGTTTTGATCGGGTTTTGTTCAAGGGGTACCTGCCGCTGGGATTTGGCAATGCGATGGAGCGTTTCATGGGTAATCAGGGTTTTTTGTTGAAGGACTTCAAGCGTTTTGTGACGTCGCATTCCAAAACGATCAAAGCCCACGCGGAGGCGGTGGCGAGCAGGCACAAGCGCCCGTTCCTCTATCTCGACCGCAACACCGTCAGGAAAGAGGAGGAAGCGCGACGCATCGCCCAACGAGATGGGATCACCCGCGGCCTGGTCTGTGTGTTCCGCGCCGTGGAAGGCTGTCAGAGTTTCAAGCTGGTTCCAGGGGAAGGAAGGCCTCGCCTGCTCAACGCCCGGCGGAAGTGCCTGTGCTACTACTTCTACTATATCGACCGTGAGTTCGGGTTGCTGCATATCCGCATCCAGTCCTGGTTCCCCCTGGTGGTGCAGGTCTGTCTCAATGGCCACGAATACCTGGCGCGCAAGCTCGATAAAAACGGCATTGCCTATGAAAAAGCAGACAACGCGTTTCTATGGATCGACGACGTGGCCCGGGCGCAACGCTTTGCCGATCGTTTTGTCGAGAAGAATTGGCCGCGCATTCTCTCCGGGCTTGCCCGCAGGGTCAACCCCCTGCTCAAAGACCTGCTTTCGGGAATGGACTATTACTGGGTCGTTGACCAGGCTGAGTTCGCCACCGACGTGATGTTCACAAGCCCCCACGCCCTGAAGGTGCTGTATGAAAATCTGCTCAGACATACGGTGCTGTGCTTCTCCCCCCAGGACATCCTGACCTTCCTGGGACGCAAACTCCACGGCAACTTTCAGGGCGAAGTCCTCACGGACTTCAAAAACAAACGCCAACCCGGCGCACGGGTCAAACACCGGATGTGTGAGAACTGGATGAAAATGTACGACAAACACGGGCGCGTACTACGCATAGAGACAGTGATCAACCATCCAAGGCAGTTCAAGGTCCGCCGCTGGGGCATACGCCAAGGACAACGCGTGATGGGCTGGTATCCCATGGCCAAAGGCGTGGCCAACCTCTACCGCTATCGGGAAATCTCATTGAAGGCCAACCAACACTACCTTCATGCGCTGGCAGCAGCACCAGACACCGCGAAGAGCCGTCACAGCCTCACCACACTTGCCCGACCACGCAGGCACAGGGGGCGTACCTATCGGGGCTTCAATCCCGCCGACACCCGCGACCTCGACCTCTTCACCGCCGTCCTGAAAGGCGAACACGCCCTGATGGGCTTCCGCAATCGGGACATCCGAAAACACCTCTTCAAACAACCCAGAACCCTCGACCAGCGCCGACGGCAGGCCAACGCCGTCAGCCGACTTCTCAAACGCCTACACGTCCGAGGCCTGATCGCCAAAATCCCACGGTCCAGAAGATGGCGCGTCACACAGGCCGGACACGTCACACTCGCGACTTCACTGACACTATACCACAAGCACACAAACCCTATCCAAGCAGCATGAACAAACTTCTACGCATCTTGCGTTGAAGTCTTACTGTAAGACTCTAAACATTAACTAAGTAGAGTCGAGATGTGGCGCGGTGGTTTAGGAGTGGCCTATCTGTTTCCGCCCCTTTCGTCTGGCGGTGCCTCAATAGCCGCTCCGTGCTCCGTTTCCACGTCCCGCTCATCGAACCGGACGTGCGGATTTACCGCATCCGGCTCTCGGACAAGGAGTCATGCGTTCGCCCACGGAAGGTTGCGCGCCTGTACTTCCAGCCGGGTCAGGCCCAACGTGTTGTAGAGGACCTGGTCGTGGAAGCGTGACCTTCCCTTTCCCGGTATTCGGTACTTGTTGCACAACCACCAGCGGAGCCGTTTCCGGGTGTGGCTGTCCACACTCCGATAGGCTTTGCTGGCCAGACCAAGACGGAAGTAGTTGCCCCACCCTGCCAGCATTCGGTTCAGGTGGGCAATCCGTTCTTGATGGTCTTTCAGCAACCACCGGCGCGCCGTTGCCTCGCTGATGGCCCGGCAGATGTGCCGGATGGCCTTCTTTGCCGGGCGCGTGCCGATATAGGCCTTTCCCGTCTTTGGCGAGTAACAGCGGCCGATGGTGTAGCCCAGAAAGTCAAATCGTCCTTCCGGGAGCGTGCATATGCCCGTCTTCTGCTCGTTCACCGTCAACTTAAGCGCTTTCATGATGGATCGCATCGCACGCATCGCTTCTTCTGCACTGCCGCGACAGCAGATCACAAAATCATCCGCGTAGTTGACAATATGAGCCTCCAGACGTTGCTGATGTCCCCGAAATTGCCATCCCAGAATGAACCGCCGCATATACAGGTTCGCCAACAGCGGGGAGATCGGGGCGCCTTGCGGTGTCCCCCTTCCCTGATCCTTGTTCGGCGTCGCTCGACGTTTGCGGCCCCGCTTGTCGGTCTCCTCAATCGGCGCGGTCAGCCACAGCTTGATCAGGCGCAGCATACGCCCGTCACTGATGCGTCGCGCCACCGATTTCATCAACTCGGCATGCGGGATCGTGTCGAAGTAGCCGCTCAAGTCGGCGTCGATCACCTGCGTATGGCCGCGGCTCACCAGACTGTGAACCGCATTGATGGCGTCGTGCGCACTCCGTTTTGGGCGATACGCATACTGTTCCGCCGGCAGGTCCGCCTCAAAGATCGGCTCCAAGACCAGCATCGCCGCGGTTTGCACCACCCGATCCTTCACCGTCGGGATGCCCAACGGCCTTTGCTTCCCGTTCGGCTTGGGGATATATACCCGACGGATCGGAGACACCCGATACGATTTGCTCCTTACGGCTTCCGACAGTTCGCCTAACCACCGCTTTTGCCCGTATGACTCGATATCCGCAAACGTCTCGCCGTCCGCGCCCGCCGCGCCGCCGTTGGCCTTGCAGCAGCGGTACGCATAAAGCAGGATGTCCTCGCGATATACTTTGTCATACAGCGCGTAGAATCGGTAGCCGGGCGATTCCTTCGCTTTGGCATGCAACGTCTTCTGCAACTTCCGAACCTTTTCCGGAGGTCTTAGGCTCATGCCAATCTCCAGGCTCTCGCTCCTTTGACGTTGCCCTTGAACCAAGGCCCCTTCCCTCCACCGGCATTACCCGGCTTCTCGGGTACTACGGGCCTCTCCGCCACCCCACACGGCCCGGCCTGACCCTCACGGGCGTCCGGTTGGTGTCTTTACACCACCGAGGGGGCTTCCCGTGTTGCGTCGGAACTCCTTGTATACGTGCCTTCGCCATTACCCCGGCGGGACCGTTGGATGCGCGCGTTGCTCTCTTTTTCCAACGACGGCGGCCTTCCCCGATCCATGGGCGGGTCGGCTCCCGCATTACCTTTTTCGAGGCCTGCTCAGCGTTCACTCACGTTTCGGCCCGCATACTCGCCAGGTCGCCTTGCGACCCTCTACACCGGAGGCTTCGGAGATGTCGTTGCCTACGTCCCCGCTCCGATTGCTACCGACCGCAGCAACACTTGTCGGGTGGGACTCTCACCCACTGAAGTTCCGCGCCTTTTCACGGCGCACCATGGATGGGCAGGATGAACAGGATAAAGACCAAAGAGCAGGACAAATGCTCACGATTCCGGGCAAAACCGATGGATCCATACCTCCGTCCGCGGCGCCACACGGTCGGTTCGCGAACCGCCCCTACGAAAAAACGGTCTCTCCGTTTGGCTCCCCCTCTCCCCTTGGGATACGGGGCCGGGGGGAGAGGTCGCGCACGAGCGGAGAGATATGGATGTTGAATTTGATCTTGGAATTTGACTCAAGCTGACTGCTGACCGCTGACCGCTGAAAGCTGATAGCTGTTTTTCGACTTGGGAAACGTGATTCGCCTTCGTATCTTGTGGGCGCACTCTTCCGCGGTTTTGTGCACGTTGACCTTCAACAAGGAGATCATCGATGAAACGGATGACCATTCGTTCGCTTTTCCTTGCGGTGGCCGGGTTTGCCATTACCGGGCTCAGTCACGCAGGCACACTTGACGACGTACGGGCGAGAGGGCACCTTCAATGCGGCATCAACACAGGGTTGGCGGGCTTTGCTTTTACGGACGATCAAGGGAACTGGAGAGGATTTGACGTCGCGCTGTGTAAAGGCGTTGCGGCAGCGGTATTTGGCGACGCATCAAAGGTCAAATACACCAACCTGACTGGAAAGACCCGTTTTGAGGCGCTTAAGGCAGGTGAAATTGACGTCCTCTCGAGGAACACGACGTGGACGTACAGTCGGGACGTCGATCTCAAACTGACTTTTCTGGGCGTGAGTTTCTACGACGGCCAGGGGTTTATGGTTCCCGCATCGTTAGGCGTCTCCAGCGCAACCGAACTCAGTGGCGCTTCGGTGTGCATCCAGACCGGTACGACGACGGAACTGAACCTGGCCGACTATTTCCGTCGCAACGATATGAACTACGAGCCTGTTCCAATCGAATCGAATGAAGAAGCGCGTCAGAATTACCTGAGCGGACGATGCGACGTCTATACGACGGACCGTTCGGGACTTGCCGCAACTCGCGCAGCCCTGGACAATCCCGATGACCACGTCGTCCTGCCGGAGACCATATCCAAAGAACCCCTGGGGCCACTCGTTCGACACGGCGATGACGAATGGGGTGACGTGGTTCGCTGGGTACTGAACGTTCTGATCATCGCTGAAGAAAAGGGGATCACTTCAGACAACGTCGCTGAAATAGCCGGTCAGATGAGCAAGGACGCTGAAATCAACAGAATGCTCGGCTCTGAGGGCGAATACGGCGCAATGCTCGGACTGAGCCCGGACTGGGCAGTTAACGTCATTTCTTCGGTTGGCAACTACGGCCAGATATTCGAACGATATCTCGGTGTGAAAACCGACATCGGACTTGAACGAGGCGTGAATGCTCTGTGGACCGATGGCGGCTTGCTGTACGCTCCTCCGTACCGCTAAGAAGATAGTGCATGCAATTTGTATGCGCCAACATTGTTCGAGCCCCGACAGAGAAAATTCATCGATTGTTTTTCCGTGTGAGAGTTATGCTGGGAAACCTCTGGCGTGAAAAAAAGCCTCGGCAACTGATCATTCAGATCGTTGCGATTGTCGCCGCACTGTCGCTACTCGGCTTCTTCGGTCGGAATGCGCTCAACAACCTCGAACTGATTGGCCGAGACGTCAATTACGCATTTCTGTTCACACCATCCAACTACGACATCAATCAACATCTGATCGAATACGACTCGCGCAGCACCCATCTTCGAGCGACCATTGTCGGTGTCATCAATACGGCTCTGGTCGCTTTTTTTGGAATCTTACTCGCAACCGTTATTGGATTTACCGCGGGTGTCGCGCGCCTGTCCTCGAACTTCCTGGTCAACAGGATTTCTTACGGTTTCGTTGAATTCAGCCGAAACGTTCCGGTTCTGCTGTGGATACTGTTGTGTCATGGGGTGATTGTTCACAATCTGCCTCACCCCAGGCAGGCATTGTCGGCGTACGATTTGTTTTTCCTGACCAATCGCGGTGTCTATTCGCCGAAACCTGTATTCGAACCTGCGTTCTGGGGTGTTGTTGCGGCGCTGGCTGTGGCTATTGGCGGCGCCTGTTGTTTTTACCGGTTCGCAAAACAGAGACAGGAACGGACCGGACAACAGGTTCCCGTGTACTGGACCAACGTCTCAGCGATCATTGCGCTTCCGCTGCTGGCGTTCTGGCTTCTCGGGTTTCCGGTTGAGTTCGAATTCCCTGCCTTCAAGAGGTTCAACTTTGAAGGCGGGTTGGTCCTGAGTCCGGAGTTTCTCGCATTGACACTTGCGCTCGGGGTCTATACGGGGGCTTTCATCGCTGAAATTGTCAGATCGGGAATCCTGGCCGTCAGTCACGGCCAGACCGAAGCCGCTTACGCATTGGGTATCAAGCCGAATTTCACCATGCGGCTGATCATATTGCCGCAGGCGCTGCGGATTATCGTCCCACCGTTGATCAGCCAGTATCTCAATTTAACCAAGAATTCATCTCTTGCCATCGCCGTCGGGTATATGGATATCGTGGCAACGATTGGCGGTATTTCGCTGAACCAGACGGGCCGTGCGTTGGAATGCATGTCCATCGTTCTGGCCATTTATCTTTCCATCTCACTGTCGATATCCGCGTTTATGAACTGGTACAACAAGAGAATCTCACTGGTGGAGCGATGAACAGATGACCGGGAGTTCGCCCGAGCAGGAAAACCATCAGGAATTGCCGCCGCCGAGGACCCAGGTTGGCGTCGTCGGTTGGATTCGCGGGAATTTACTTTCGAGCCCGACCGATATCGTACTGACGGCGTTGTCGATCTACCTGCTGTACGAGTTGATCCCGCCCATTGCCAACTGGATGTTCTTCGACGCGGTATTTGCAGACGTCGAACACCGAAGAGAGTGCCGGGAAATCGGAGCGGGCGCCTGTTGGGCCGTTGTGTGGAAGCGATTCGATCAGTTTATGTACGGATTCTATCCGGAACATTTACGCTGGCGCGTCAATCTGACGTTTGGGTTGCTTTTCGTCGCCCTGATCCCGTTGCTGTACGACCGCGTCAAAGGGCGGAGATACCTGCTCCGGTTACCATTGATCTATCCGGTCTTCGCGTTCTGTATGCTGTGGGGCGGGTGGTTCGGACTGGCGCCTGTCGAGTCATCCAAATTCGGCGGTTTCCTGCTGACAATGCTGATCGGCGTGACTGGAATCGTCGTTTCCCTTCCACTTGGCGTTGCGCTGTCGCTGGGACGTCACTCGTCGATGCCGGTTGTCAGGACGCTCAGCATCTGGTACATCGAATTCATCCGCGGCGTACCGCTGATCACTTTGCTGTTCGTCGCCTCAACGCTGTTGAATTATTTCATGCCGCCCGGCACGTACTTCGATCTGTTGCTTCGCGTCATCATTATCGTGATCATGTTTTCGGCTGCATATCTCGCCGAAGTCGTTCGAGGCGGTCTGGCGGCAATTCCGCAGGGACAGTACGAAGCAGCCGATGCGCTGGGTCTGAACTATGCAAAAAGCATCCGGTTGATCATATTGCCTCAGGCACTGAAAATATCCATACCCGGCATCATGAACACCTTTATCGGACTGTATAAGGATACGACCCTGGTCATCGTCGTCGGCCTCCTCGATCCTCTCGGAATCGGCCGCGCGGCGCTTGCCGACTCAAGATGGCAGGGACTATCGACTGAACTGTACATATTCGTCGCGATGGGCTTCTTCATCTCATGTTTTGCCATGTCGCGATACTCGCTCTACCTCGAACGGAAGCTGGATACCGGCTACAAGAACGATTAGAGGATAATCAAATGAACAGTGACGCAACAGACACAGCCGTCAGCGAACGCGACGACCGGATTGCGATCGAAATTACAGACATGCACAAGTGGTTTGGCAAGTTCCACGTCTTGAACGACATCAATCTCACCGTCGAGCGCGGAGAAAGAATCGTCATCTGCGGTCCCTCGGGCTCCGGCAAGTCAACGCTGATCCGCTGTATCAACCACCTGGAGGAACATCAACGCGGGCGCATCACGGTTGACGGTATCTCGCTGACCGACAATCTGAAGAATATCGCGAACATCCGGCGGGAAGTCGGCATGGTGTTTCAGCAGTTCAATCTGTTTCCCCACCTGACCGTCCTGGAAAACTGCACGCTGGCGCCAATCTGGGCGAGAAAGATGCCTAAACGGGAGGCTGAAGAAACAGCGATGCGGTATCTGAAGCGAGTACGGATTCCGGAACAGGCGTCGAAGTATCCCGGGCAACTGTCGGGCGGTCAACAGCAACGGGTCGCAATCGCCCGCAGCTTGTGCATGAACCCGAAGATCATGCTATTCGACGAACCCACTTCGGCGCTGGACCCGGAGATGATCAAAGAAGTGCTTGACGTGATGATTGAGCTCGCGAAAAGCGGCATGACCATGCTGGTGGTCACGCACGAAATGGGATTTGCAAAAACCGTCGCCAATCGCGTCATTTTCATGGACGAAGGGCGAATCATCGAAGAGAACAGTCCGGACGAGTTCTTCGACAATCCAAAAAACGACCGGACAAAGCTGTTTCTCAGTCAGATACTGACACAATAAAGGAAGAAGGAAGAAGGGAAAAGGAAGAAGGAGGAAGGAAGAACGAAAATGTGTTGGTGACTATTTCGTTTGTGACGACCGTAATCGGAGTCTCATACGAGACCTACTCCCTATCCCCCTTCCCGGGGGGAAGGGGGGAACTTTCATCCCTTGAAGTATGCCCGGTTCTGCTCCCCCTCTCCCCCTGGGAGAGGGGGCCGGGGGGAGAGGTCTGCATCCCGCCCAACGTCACCCCATGTCTTCCGGCGCGACAAGCGCGGCCATCATCTCGGCTTCCGCGACCAGGTCCTCGCCCACGAACGCCCTGCCGGCAACGCGGCACACGCTACGCCGTTTCCGCAACACTTCCGCCTCGAGTCGCAGCTGATCGCCCGGCGTTACAGGACGTCTGAACCGGGCCTTGTCGATTCCCATGAACATCGGTATCAGGCCGGACGCTTCTCCCATCAAGATACCGGCGGTCTGAGCGAGCGCTTCCACAATCAGCACGCCAGGCATCACGGGCCGCCCCGGGAAATGGCCGGCGAAGAACGGCTCGTTGGCGCTGACGTTTTTCAGCCCCACCACCCTGCGGTCCGGTTCCAGCTCCAGAATCCGGTCCACCAGCAGAAACGGGTACCGATGCGGCAGGATTCTCTGAATCGCGTCTACGTCCAACACAGCCTGATCTCCTCTCTCATTCCGGACTCCGGGCAGACCAGAACACTACCGGATCGGACCGGCACCTGACCCCGGCCTCTGCCTGTCGCCTGCCTCCAGGTCTTTATTCAACTCGTCCAGCACCTTCTCCGTCAGATCGTAGTCTTCGTTGAAATAAACCACGGAGGCCGCATTCAGCACAAAGTCGTAACCGTTTTCCTTGGACACCCGGGAAATCACCTCGTTGACGCGTTTCAGCAACGGCGAAAGCAATTCCTGCTGCTTCAGCGCCAGCTTACCCCGCTCCGGATCTGTAATCTGGGCAAGAAACCGCTGCAATTCCTCCTCCTGCCGCTTCAGCGCCTGTTCCTCTTCCCGCCGCCTGTTCTCCATGTACATCACCTTCTGGCGTTCGAAGGTGGTCTGCTTCTTTCTGTATGCGCTCTCGAGCTTCTTGAGTTCCTTCTGCAGTTCCCCTTCATACTGGTTGTATTCTCTTTCGGCCTCCTGGAACGGCTTGTATTTCGTCCGAATCTCGTTCGGATCGAAATAGCCGATCTTCGCCTGCGCCCAGGCCGAGGACGCCACGACCAGACACGCCGTCAGGCCGCATAGGGAAACCAGGAAGCGATATCTGAAATCCATAATGAATCTCCCTCCCACGTTTGGAAACCACTTAAAAACTACGAAACACGCGAAAAAAACGAAAAATCCGTAGCTGAATTCAATGGCCGCAAGAGGCCTGCATGCAGCGCCTGTCTGCCTGCCTGCAGCGCAGGGCACTGCGCAGGCAGGCGTACACGCACAGGCAGGCAGGGCACTGCGCATGCAGGCGCAAAACCACAATGTGGCACGTCAGCCTGGCAATGCCGCAATTTTCATCATCGTTGGCGCCCCAACGGGGCATGGCGTGGCAACCGTCTTAGAAAAATTGCGGACCGAACTGGAAATGGGTTACCATCTGTGGCTTCTGGCCATCCACGCGCCGCCTGTCAAAACCCCAGGCGAAGTCAAATCCCATAATGCCGACAACAGGGGCAATCATTCGAAATCCGACGCCCATCGACCGTCTTAAATCGAAGATACTCGCTTCTGAGATACTGTCCCACGCATTGCCCGCGTCCGCGAACGCGAGGGCGTAGAACTGCTGTTTCACGATGGGCAGGGTGAGTTCAAGGTTGAAGAGCAGCTGCGAATTCCCTCCGTCCGGAACGCCGCTGATACGCGGACCCAGCGACTGTTCGGGATAGCCGCGAACCATCGTGCCTTCGAATATATTCACACCTCCGGGCACATAACGCTCGTTGAACGGCACGTCGGAACTGTTGTACGGCTTCACGAGACCGAGAGTCGTCTTCAGACTCAACGCGACACGCCACGCGACCGGGAAATAGAAGCTGGTGATGAGATCGTGCTTGAAGAAATCCGTATTGCCGCCAAGGGGGCCGCCGGCAATTGTGGGAGAGTAGGAAAACACGGATCCGCTGGTGGCGAAAACCGGCAGGTCCCGGCTGTTTCGCGTGAAGTTCAGATTCACGCTGCTGGTGACGTTGTCGCGAAATGCAGTATCGGAGGCCTGGTCGAAGTCTTCGGCGAAATTCCGGAATTCAACCTGCTGGATGCGGTACCCGATGGAAACCCGTGAGAAATCGGGCCAGACCAGACGGCGTCCAACCGTGGCCAGGGCGCCCTGTCTGCGTTCGTCGAAACCGCTGTAGTACCGCCGGGTGGTTCTGAACAGCAGACCGGACAGACTCGTGGGCGTATTCAGCAACCAGGGCTCCGTAAAGCCGGCCCTGAACGACTGCCGCCTGTCTCCGAACTCCAGCTGGAATTCCAGTTGCTGCCCGTTGCCCATGAAGTTCGGGACCTGCAGCGCGACGGTTCCCAGCAGGCCGTCGTACTGGCTGTAACCCGCGCCGACGGACGCCGTGCCCGTGGATTTCTCCTCCACCGCAAATATCACATCCAGTTCGGATGACTCCTCCACGGGTTTCAGCTCCGGCGCCACGTTGCTGAAATAGTTCAACTGTTGAATATTCCTCATGCTTCGCTCGATGCCGGACCTTCGAAAGGTCTGGCCCGGGCGTAACCAGAGCTCCCTGCGGATCACCCTGTCTTTTGTCTTCGTATTTCCCGAAATGGTAATCTGCCGAATCTTCCACGGCTTGTTTTCCACAATGTCGAAATGGACGTTGATCGTGTGCGGCGCCTCCGCCTGTCTTTCCTGGACCGCGACGGAAGCCGTGATATAGCCGATATCGCTGTACAGATTCTGGATTTCCACCTGGGATTTGTCCTTGAGCTCGGAACTGTAAACGTCCCCGGCCTTGGCAACGATCATCCTGTCGATACCAGCGTCCCTGACGCGTTCGTTTCCGTCCCAGGTAATCTTCCCGAACCTGTGCAGAGGTCCCTCATCCAGGTAAATGTCGATAAAGAGATTCGCCTTCGCGTCGTCGTAATACAGGCTGTCGCGCAGAATCTCGGCGTTGCGGTATCCATTCGACTGGTAAAACGCCAGCAGCGCCTGCTTGTCTTCCTGATAGGTGTCGTCCGCGAACTGGTTCCGGCGCAGAATGCCCCCGACCTGTTTGGTCTCTTTCATCGCCTTGCGGAGTTTCTTGCCTTCGAACGCCTGATTGCCGAAGAACTGAATTCGGCGCAGCTTCACCTTGCGCCCTTCGTTCACGGTGAACGTGAGCAGAACCTGACCCTCTTCATTCGGGTCGCCCTGCTTCCCCTCGACCCCGGCAAGGAGGTATCCCTCTTCCTTGTAAAGGTCGACGATCTTGTTTTCTGCGCGCCTGACGTCATGCGGCGACAGCCACTGTCTCTCAATGAATGCCAGCGTTTTCTTCAGTTTCTTGGATTTGATCCCCTTGTTGCCTTCGAAACGGACGTCGTCCAGCTTGGGATGTTCTTCCACGACGATCACAACGGCCACGCCTTCGTCCACGTTCGGATCGGCGTAGACCTGAATGTCCGAAAAGATGTTCAATCGGTGGAGATTGCGAATCACGCGCGGCGGGTCGTCCGGCAACGTGAGTCGCTGTCCCTCCGCCAGCCCGGAGGAAAACTTGATCAGCGACGCTTCGGTGATCCGATTGCCCTCGACCCTGATCTCGGTGATGACGGGCGCCTGTTGCGCCGTCGCCGTACCGGGAGACGCAAAGTCCATCAGCACCAGGAAAACTGCGAAAAAGAATCCGAACAAAGCCGCTCGCCTCCGCAACGCCAGACTGAAATATTCAGAGAATTTCAAACCCGGGCCCACATCGAACAAACGCTCCGTCAACCCAAAAGTTCCTGCCATCACCTTAAGCAGTGGTCAGTGGTCAGTGGTCAGTTAAAGGCGGTGAGAGGGTAGACGTTAGACGTGAGATGATATGATTGCGCCGTGCGGTTTCATTGCTTGCCAAAGGCATATAGGAACATCCAGTCAGGCAATGACGTCTTCTACCGTCTCCCGTCTCACCGATTTCAGGCGCCCTCACCTCCCGGCCACGTAAAGGCAGTGGTCAATGGTCAGTGAGAGCAGCCGTCACCTTCCATTTGTACCCTGGAGCGGCAAATAGGCGACGTCCAGGCCCCACCAAAGGAGAGTATGAGGATCTAAAGTACAGGATGTTCCCCGTAATGTATCCACTGTTCCGTACCGCAAAATTGGGCCCGGCCGTACGTCCGGACCCAACTGGTCATGATCGCAGTGAAACGAGCGTAAATCCCGGTATACGCCCACGCGACAGGCGCCCCTTCATTCCTCCGAAACACGATCCATCACTTCCCGGTCGGCGTTGGCGGCAACCGCATTGGCATCCACAAATTGGAGCCCGTCACCCTTCTTGCTGATGCGCACCTCGCTCCCGGCGGTGAACTTGCCCTGCAGTATTTCTTCCGCCATGGGATCTTCCACCAGCTTCTGAATGGTGCGCTTCAGCTGACGCGCGCCGTAAGTCGGGTCGTACCCCTTTTCCGCCAGCAGCGCCTTGGCCCCCGGCGTGAGGCTGATCGCGATCTCCCGCTCCTTGAGGCGATCGAATATCTCCGCAATTTCGAGGTCGACGATCTGGATGATCTCTTTCCGTTCGAGGGGATTGAAGACGACCATTTCGTCGAGCCGGTTCAAAAACTCGGGATTGAACGTTTTTTTGAGTTCCTCCTCGACGCGCTCCACCATCTTTTCACGGATGCTCTTCTTGTCGGACCGTTTGAATCCGAGCCCTCCGGCATTGGCCAGGTCGCGCGTGCCGAGATTGGACGTCATGATCAGGATTGTATTCCTGAAATTGACCTTCCGGCCGAAGCTGTCGGTCAGACGCCCCTCGTCCAGGACCTGCAGGAGCAGGTTGAACACGTCAGGATGGGCTTTTTCAATCTCGTCGAGCAAAACCACCGAATAGGGCTTTCTGCGCACCTTTTCGGTCAGCTGACCGCCCTCGTCGTATCCAACGTATCCCGGCGGCGCCCCGATCAGCCGGGAAACCGCGAACTTCTCCATATACTCCGACATATCCACCGTGATGAGCGCTTCCTCGTCGTCGAACAGGTACCTGGCGAGCGCCTGCGCCAGATAGGTCTTGCCCACGCCCGTAGGCCCCAGGAAAAGAAACGTGCCGATGGGTCGATTCGGGTCTTTCAGCCCCGCCCGCGTCCGGCGGATGGAGCGGCAGACCGTATCGACCGCCTCGTCCTGGCCGACCACCCGGCTCTTCACCTTCTCTCCCATGCGGAGCAGCTTCTCCGATTCCTCCTGCGCCAGCCGGAACGCGGGAATGCCCGTCATGCTGGAAATCACTTCCGCGATATCCTGCTCGGTCACCTCCACCACTTCGTCGCGGACCTTCTGCTCCCACTCCTGGCGCATCTCGTCGACCTGTTCCTTCAGCTTCCGCTCCTGGTCTCTGAGCTTGGCCGCCTCTTCGAACTGCTGGCTGTTCGCAGCCGCGTTCTTCTGCCGCGTAATGTCCTCGATTTCGAGTTCGAGCGTCTTGATTTCTTCAGGCGGGTTCAACCGGCCGAGTCGTACGCGGGATCCGGTTTCGTCGATCACGTCGATCGCCTTGTCAGGCAGATGCCGGTCGCTGATATAACGGTCGGCCATGCGAACGGCGCTCTCAACCGCGTCCTCGGTATAGGTGACCAGATGGTGGGCCTCGAATTTCTCTTTCAGACCCTTGAGGATGTCTATGGCGTCGTCCACCGACGGCGAATCGACCAGAATGGTCTGAAAACGGCGTTCCAGCGCGCCGTCCTTCTCGATGTACTTGCGGTATTCGTCCAGCGTGGTGGCGCCGATGCACTGGAGTTCGCCCCTCGAAAACGCCGGCTTGAACATGTTGGAGGCGTCCAGCGTTCCCTCGGCACTCCCGGCGCCAACGATCGTATGCAACTCGTCGATGAAAATTACGACGTCCTTGTTCTGCTGGAGCTCGTTCATGACCGCCTTGATGCGCTCTTCGAACTGACCGCGGTACTTGGTTCCCGCGACCATGCCGCCCATATCCAGCGTAACGATGCGTTTGTCCGCCAACAACTGCGGCACGCGGCGTTCCACGATGCGCTGGGCGAGACCTTCGACGATCGCCGTTTTCCCCACCCCCGGTTCTCCGATGAGCACCGGGTTGTTCTTCTTGCGCCGGCTGAGCACCTGAGACACCCGTTCAATCTCCCGCTCCCTGCCGATGACCGGATCCAGCTTGCCCTCGCGCGCCAGTTCGGTCAGATCGCGACCGAAGTGGTCCAGATACGGGGTCTTGCTCTTCTTCTTTTCGCGTTTACCCGTCGGCTTCCCCTGCAAAACAGCAATCACCTCCTCCTTCACGGTCTTGTAGTCGACGCCAAATCCCACCAGAATCTGCGCGGCAATCGTCTCTTTGTCCTTCACGAGCGCCACCAGCAGATGACAGGTTCGAACGTCCCGGCTCTTCATCTCTTTGGCTTCGGAGGCCGCGATTTCGAGTATCTGCTTTGCCCTCGGCGTGAAGGGCACGTCGCCCATGGTCATCGACCCGCCGGAATACGCGACATAGTCGTCGATCGACTGTTTGATCTTGTCCAGGTTCAATCCCAGATTCAACATCACGTTAACGGCCGAGCCCTTTCCCTCCCGGATGATGCCAAGCAACAGGTGCTCGCTGCTGATGTGATTATTGCCCAGCCGGGCCGCCTCTTCGCGGACCAGTCGCATCACTCGCTTCACCCGATCCGAAAATCTGCTGTTCATGGGATATGTCTCCTCCGAACCCTCATCTATGGCCGCAGGGCCGCGTCTCGACTGTCTGCTTCCGTGCGCGAGACCCGGCTTCAGCCCCCGCGTCCTTCATCGACGATTCTGCCGTCTTCCATCCGAATGATCCGATCGGCCCTCGCGGCCAGCGTCCGATCGTGCGTGGCGATGACGAAGGTCTGTTTCAGGCTGCCGGCCAGCCGCCAGATCAGATCGTGCAGTTCCCGGCTGTGTTCCGCGTCGAGGTTGCCCGAAGGCTCGTCCGCCAGCACCAGCCTGGGCCGCCCGACCAGCGCCCTGGCCACGGCCACGCGCTGGGATTCTCCGCCGGACAGTTCCGAGGGCAGATGATCGCGGCGCTCGAAGAGCCCCACGGCATTCAGCAGTTCCCCCGCCGCGGCCCGCGCTTTGGAAGCGGGCCGCCCCTGGATCATCAGGGGCAGCATCACGTTTTCTTCCGCGGTAAAATCGTTCAGCAGATGGTGAAACTGAAAAACAAAACCGACCGACTCGTTTCGGAACCGCGCCCGTTCCGTATCCGACAACGCAAAGACGTCGTTGCCATCGACGTGAACCGTTCCGCCGGTGGGGCGGTCCAGTCCGCCCAATACGTGGAGCAACGTACTCTTACCGACGCCGGAAGGGCCAATCACGGCAACCACTTCGCCCTGCGCGACGGAAAGCGCGACGCCCCTGAGCACCTGTATTTCCGAACGGCCGACCCGGTATCGTTTTACCAGATCCGCAGCCTCCAGCAGGCTACGCATCGCCGTCTGTCTCCGGACGGCCCTCCTCGGGACGCATGTGAGGGAAGAGGATGACGTCCCGGATGGAACGCGCGTCGGTGAGGAGCATCACGAGCCGATCCACGCCAAAACCCATCCCGCCCGTAGGCGGCATGCCATATTCCATTGCCCTCAGGAAATCGGCGTCGAGAACCTGCGCCTCCTCGTCCCCGCTCTCCCGCAACGAGGCCTGGTGTTCGAAACGCCTGCGCTGGTCGATCGGATCGTTGAGTTCGGAGAACGCGTTGGCAGCCTCCCAACCGCAGATAAACGGCTCGAACCGTTCCGTGAGTTCCGGGTTTTCCCGGTGCCGCTTGGCCAGCGGCGACATTTCCACGGGATAGTCCGTAATAAACGTGGGTTGAATCAGGTGCGGCTGTACGACCGCGTCGAAAATCTCATCCATCAGATGGCCGCGCTGCGCAGCGTCGTCAACCTCAAGTTCGAAGCTCCGGCAGACCTCCCTCAACGCTTCAACAGAAGCGTCGGCCACGTCGACGTTGCCGTACTCCGCAATGGCATCCAGAAGGGTCAACCGCCGCCACGGAGGGCTGAGGTCGATCTCCGTTCCCTGATAGACAACCGTGCTCGCCCCGGTAACCGACCTGGCGACCGAATCAAACAACGACTCGGTCAGCGACATCATGTCGTTGTAGTCGGCGTACGCCTGGTAGGCCTCCAGCATGGTGAATTCGGGATTGTGCGTACGATCGATGCCCTCGTTGCGGAAATCCCGGCTGAATTCGTAGACCTTTTCAAATCCGCCGACAATCAGGCGCTTCAGATAGAGCTCGTTCGAGATCCGCAGATAGAGCTTCATATCCAGCGCGTTGTGATGGGTTGTAAACGGCCGCGCAGAGGCGCCGCCGTACAGCGGCTGCAGAACCGGCGTGTCGGCCTCCAGGAAACCCCGCGCGTCAAAAAAATCGCGAATGGCCGAAAAGGTCGCCGTCCGCTTCCGAAACACGTCCTTCACTTCCGGATTCAGCGTCAGGTCCAGGTAACGGCGGCGGTACCGCAGTTCCGGGTCGCCGAAGGCATCGTGGACAACCTTCTCGCCGTCTTTCACCTCTTCCTTGGGCACAGGCAGCGGCCGCACGGCCTTGGAAAGCATTTCGAAGGCCTGCGCCTTCACCGTCATCTCGCCCGTACGGGTCCGGAATACCGGCCCCTCGACGCCGACGAAATCTCCAATATCGAGCAATTTCCAAAGATCGAACGCCTCTTCGCCCACCGCGTCCCGTCTTACGTAGATCTGAATCCGACCCGATTCGTCCTGGAGATCGGCAAAGGCCGACCTTCCATGGTCCCGTCTGGCCATGAGCCGCCCCGCCACCGACACATTCCGCCCGTCCTCTTCGAGCGTCCGAAACGCCTCCCTTATTTCCCCGGAGCGATGGGTCACTTCAAACCGATACGGATAGGGCTCCACGCCCATTTCCCGTATCGACGCCAGCTTCTGCAGACGCAGGGCAACCAGTTGCGTCTCCGGGGCGGAAGACGCCCCTTCCTGAGCCAAACGGATCCCTCCCGAAATAAACAAAAATAACCGGTTGATGATTTTACACCAACGCCCGGATTAACCGGTCGAAAATAACATAATCAATACATACGGGCAAGTCAAGCCCTTTGCCCCACAGATTACGCCTCTCCCTTCTGTTCCAGAAACGCCCGCATGAAGCCGTCCAGATCCCCGTCCATGACGTCCTGAACACCTGACGTCTCGAATCCGGTCCGGAGGTCTTTGACGAGCTGATAGGGGTGGAGCACGTAGTTGCGGACCTGGCTTCCGAACTCGATCTTCTTCTTGTCCTTCTCGATCTCCGCGCGGGCCTTCTCTTCCTCCTCCCTGTAGTGCTGGTACAGCCTGGCTTTGAGGATTTTCATGGCGGAGTTCCGGTTCTTGTGCTGCGAACGTTCGTTCTGACACTGAACCACGATACCCGTGGGATGGTGCGTGATCCGTACGGCCGAGTCGGTCTTGTTCACGTGCTGCCCGCCAGCCCCGCTGGATCGATAGGTATCCACACGGATATCCTCCGGCTGGATCTCCACCTCGATATCGCCCTCCGCCTCGGGATACACGGAAACAGACGCGAAGGACGTATGTCGCCTGCGGCCGGAATCGAACGGCGAAAGCCGAACCAGCCGGTGTACCCCCATTTCAGATTTGAGGTATCCGTACGCGTATTCTCCCTTCATTTCGATGACCACGCTCTTGACGCCGGCCGTCTCCCCCGGAAGAAGGTCCAGCACGTCCGCCCGGAAACCGCGGCGTTCGGCCCAACGGCTGTACATCCTCATCAGCATCTGCGCCCAGTCGGCCGATTCCGTGCCGCCCGCCCCGGGATGGATTGCCAGGATGGCATCCAGACGATCCTCCTTATCGCCCATCATATGCCGGAATTCAAGCACTTCAAGCTCCGCCGCCAGCGCCCCGTGTTCCCGGTGAAGGTCCCGCAGCGTCTCGTCGTCCTTCTCTTCGCGGACAAGATCGTATAACTCCTCCAGTTCCGTGAGCCGCTCATCCAGCCCACGCCATCCGGTTGCCCAATCTTTGTGGCCATTCACTTCATCGATGATCTGCCTGGCGCGTTCCCGATCGTCCCAGAATCCCGGACGCTCCATCGACCTTTCGAGTTCGGCGATCCGGGCTTCCCGGGATACCAGGTCAAAGAAACCTCCGGAGATTTTCCAGCCGGTCGCGGCTTTCGGCCAACCCGGATTTCAAATCGGTAAACTGCAGATCGACTGCCATATCCGACAACTCCTTTCAGTGACAGAACAGAGCCCGACCTCTGTCTTACCTGAGGTCAATCACTTCGACACCGTCGGGCGGCACGAATGTGAACAGATCCGGTTTCAACTTCCCGTCCACTTTCAAACGGCTGATTTCGTACGTGGTCACATCGTCGTTCAGATTCAGGTACTCCGCCCGGCGGACGAGCCAGAGCTTTCTGTCTACCCACAGGCGGATACGGGAGATATAACTCTCTTCCTCCCTGGCCGTCAATTCCACGCGGTAACAGCGCTTGCCGTCAACGCGCTCTTCTCCCGCAAGCCGCGGGTCGTAGCGCGCCTCGTACCCTCCCAGCAGAACGAGATCGAAGAGCAGCTTCTCGTAACTCCTGTCGCCGGTTGCCCGATCGTAGCTGCTCAGCAGTACCTGTTCGTTCTCCGGCGTGTAGTTCCAGGCGCGTTCGCCATCGGACACCACCGTCTGCACCCGTGTCTCGAAGCGAAACTGATTCGGTTTCCGGACGTACATGCGGCCGCCCAGTTCCGTCTTCTGATCGACGAGTTTCCAGTAGTGGCTCTTCCTGAACCTGGCGCTGATGCTCGTAAGCTTTTCATATCGCTGCTGTTGCCTGCGAATCACCTCTCGGCCGTCGATGCCGCGCACGTCCTCGGGCGCCAGAACCGCGCACGCGAAAAACAGCATTTTGAGCCAGCCGACGACCATGCGCCTACCCTCGCGTAAATTGCCTGCCGGAACCACCTGGCGCGCCGTCGCCCGCCTCGGTCCGCCCTTCGCCGCTCGCCATCCGGCATTCACGCCGCATCGGGATCGTCCTCGTCGTGCCGGTCCAGGTACTCAATGCCGACCAGCACCTCCCGCCCCTTGCTGCCGCCGTCCGACGGCCCGACGATTCCGGCCTGCTCCAGCTCATCCACCAGACGCGCGGCACGGGCGTACCCCACCTTCATGCGGCGCTGCAGCAGCGAGGCAGACCCCTGCTGATGCGTAACGACCAGTCGCAACGCCTCGTCGAACCGCTTGTCGCGGGTCCCCTCGGCAAGCGTCAGTTCGTTTTCGTCCACGCCGAGATCCAGCTGTTCCAGAGCCACGCCCTGTCCGCTCACCCATTCCACCAGGCGTTCGGTCTCCTCGGTTGTCATGTTCGCGCCGTGAACGCGCACGGGTTCCGGTTTGCCCGCGGGCATGAACAGCATATCGCCGCGGCCCAGGAGCTTCTCGGCGCCGTTGCAGTCCAGGATGGTGCGAGAATCCACTTTCGATGCCACGCGAAACGCGATGCGCGACGGGAAGTTCGCCTTGATCGTTCCGGTGATGACGTTAACGGACGGCCGTTGCGTCGCCAAGATCAGATGGATCCCCACCGCACGGGCCATCTGCGCCAGCCGGGCCAGCGAATCCTCGATGTCCGCGGGCGCCGTCATCATCAGGTCCGCGAGCTCATCGACCACAACGACGATATAAGGCAACTTCGACGCCACCTCACGACGGTCTTCTTCGGTATTCGCCTCCGCCCGCATCTTATCCAGTTTGTTGTTGAAGTCCGTGATGTTCCGGACGTTGTACTGCGCCAGGTTTCGATAGCGGTCCTCCATTTCCGCCACCGTCCACCGCAACGCCTCGGACGCCTTTTGTGGTTCCGTGACCACCGGCGCCAGCAGATGTGGAATGCTGTTGTAGATCGACAATTCCAGCATCTTCGGATCCACCATGATGAAACGGACCTCTTCGGGTCGGCACCGCACGAGTATGCTGGTGATCAGCACGTTGATGCATACCGACTTCCCGCTGCCCGTCGCGCCGGCGATCAACAGGTGGGGCATGGACGCCAGGCTGGTGCAGACGGATTCTCCGGTGGCGGATTTGCCCAACGCCAGCATCAGCCTGTCGTCGGCGCCATGAAAGGCATCGGATTCCAGAATCTCCCGCAGGAAGACGGTTGACGGATTTGCATTCGGAACCTCGATTCCCACCGCCGCTTTGCCGGGGATCGGCGCCTGAATACGGATGCTTCGCGCCTTCATCACCAGCGCGAGGTCGTCCGAAAGATTGACAATGCGGTTCACCTTCACCCCGCGCGGCGGCTGCACTTCGTATCCGGTGACGACGGGCCCCGGATTCACCTGAACCACCTTGCCTTCGATACCGAAACTGCTCAGACTGTGTTCGAGGGTCTGCGCCCCTTCCAGCAGAACCGACCGGTCGGGTCCCTCTTCCGTTTGCGCGGGCTCGTTCAGCAGTTCCGGGTCAGGCAGCCGGTACTCGACGTCTTCGCCTTCCGGCGCCTCCATCTTCCGCTTCGGTGCGGACGCGGCAGCTATTTCGACGGGGTCTGCAACGATTTCGGGATCGAGTGACGGCGCCGGTTCCTCATCCGGTTCATCCACGTTGTCGTAAGCGGGAAACGGCTCGGAGAGCGTGTCTTCGGGCACGACGACGGGTTCCGGCCCGGCCTCGTTCCAGGGCTCGTCCTCCTGCGGCGGCAGGACGGGTTGCGTCCGCTCCGATTCCCGGCCTTCCTCGCTTTGTGCCGGTTCCGGGACCAGGGATGCGGCCTCGCCGTTCGTTCCGGTCCGGTTTTTCTTCGCACGTGCCGCCCACAGGTCCGGAATCCGGGAAAAGCGAAGGCCGGTCAGGAGCATGAAGAACACCAGAAACAGGGCGCTCAATAGAATATACGCCCCGACAAGGCCAAGATAGGGAACCAGAATTCTGGACGCCAGGGTCACGCCCAACCACCCGCCCATCAGGAACGAAAGGTGGGATTCCCCTCGCGAAGGCACGCCCGTCGCGCCGCAATATATCACCACCAGGGCCAGCAACAAGAGGCTGCGGGAGACAAGAGGCAGGGCGGGATGGTCTCTGAAACGGTTCCAACCCCACATCAGGACGATGACGACCAGCACGTAGGCGCAATGACCGACCGCGAACAGAAGATAGAAGGAAACCTGGCTGCCGATCCATCCCGCCATATTCTCCGTCAGTTCCGGCGCACGGCCCGAATTCGGGGGATCCTGAGGGGAATGCGTAACCAGGCTTACCGCCATCAGCAACGCGACCGCGAATAGGAGCACCCCGCTGACCTGATTGACCAGATCCGGCTTATCATCCAATTCTTCGGTGACTTCAAACGGTTCCTTTCTCATATGAGTTCCACCCTTGTCTTGTCGCGTCCAAGGGGACGAAAGAACGCGTGGGCCGTTCCTGAACGACACCCGTCCGCGGGATCAGGAGCGCGCGGGGCATTCCGAGTCGGCTTCTGAGACGCCGGCGCAGGGGATTCGCCGGTCCTGCAGGCTATGACACAATCGCTAGAGTCCTCTCGCAAACACAACGGGAGCTCTGGTCCTAAAGATACGGTCTTCCAGCAAAGTCTCCAAAAATAAGATGTAAATGCCCGGCTTCAACGGCGCCCCGTCGTCACCCGTCCCGTCCCACGTCACACTTCGCCGGCTTCCGCCTTCGGCGGCATTCAGGAGCGATTTGACCGGGTGGCCGGACCTGTCGTAAACCCAGAGATTCACATCCGCGCGCGGGGCTGGAAGAAGGTAGCGTATTTCCACCCGATCGTAAAAGGGATTGGGTTCGGCAAGGAGCTGGACGGCGTTGATGCCGCTTCCCTGCGCAACGCTGTTTTCACGGCCCGGCGTCGCGCCGTCACGGTGGGTGCTCGCCAACCAGTTCTGAGGGTCATCGCCGGATCCCGACGCCGAAATCCGTTCGAGCGACAGTCCATCGAACGGCGCCTCGCCGTACGACATCCGATCCACAACCCCGCCGGTTGCATCCCGAACGACCACGGCGTCCCCGCTGTCGTTCAGGCGGGCCCACCGTCCGGGCGCAACAACGCGGACGGTCCGGTCGGGGAACCGGCTGTAGAACCGGTCGACGTCTTCGGCCACCACCAGGTACGTATCCGGCGCCAGAAGAAGGGGTTCGCGTCCGAACCTCCCTCCAGAGGACGCCGCGTCGTCTATTCGCCACGCGACCAGGTCCAGCGCCTTCCCGGAACGGTTGAAAAGTTCCACCCATTCCGGGTCCCCTTCCGCCGGAGAAGCCATGACTTCATTGACAACCACGGCGCCGGGTCCGGCGCCGCCCAACACCGTCCAGGTCAGCTGGTTGTTCGATGGTTCCTCATCGGCATCGAACGCGACCCGGGCCACGTATTCGTGCCGTCCGGGCGGTACGATTCCGATCGGCGTTTCGATCCGGAGAATTTCCGCCGGCCCCAGGCCCGGGAAATCCCGGCGCCAACCGGAGATTCCGTCGACCTCCACGGAGAACACAGACGCCGGTCGACGCCCACGGTTTTCCACCGCCAGGACAAAATCGCGGGTCACGCCGGCCGGTACCGGAAACGGCGATTCCGATACCCTCGACAGCGCCAGATCGTAGTCCCTGGGGCTGACGCTGTTGGCGCGCCCCGGCGTCCCTCCCTCCCACCGTGAATCCGTCCAGTTATCCGGCCCGTCGCCTCCCGCGGGGTCGATTTTCTCTTCCGAGAACCCCGGTCTGTTTCCCGTGGTGTAGACCATCGCGCCAACGGTGTCGCCGGACGAAGAAACCAGCACGACCCGCTCCGGCGCCGAATTGCTCAGGCCGGAATTTCCGAGCGTGGCGTCTGAGACCGTGAGGATCAGCGCCGAAGCGGGCAGCGGATCGTAACGGGTCGAGTTCGCGAAATACCCCGCGTCCAGAATCAGCCCGAATGCCCCGGGCGGCAGCAGAGACCCGCCGCCCTCGAAGACCAGTTCGTCCGCTTCGTCGCCGTCGCCGGCTTTCCATCCCGCCAGATTCACCGGTTCGTCGCCGGTATTCTGAATTTCGATGTATTCGTCGGTAAACTCGCTGCCCGACGGATCGAACATCACCTCGCTGATCACCACGCGACTCTCGGCCCGTCCCCATGAAATCAGCACCGCAAGGAGCGCGATGCAGCCGAGTGCAAAGGACCCGTTGCAGCGAATCCACGGGGTCCGACGCGTCGCATACCCGATCATATCATGCCCCGCCTGCGCCGGGCCGTCCACTCCGCGCCAAGCAGCAGGATGAGAACGAATAGCGGCCATGGTTTCCCCCAGAGCCGGGTCCGGTACGATTCGGCTACCGGCTGGGGGGCCAGTTCGAGATCGTTCAGAACCGAGTCCAGACGGTCGGGCGACGCAAAGACGCCACCGCTTTGCACGGCCAGACCCTCCAGAAGATCCCGGTTCATTCGCATGTCTTCATACTCCAGGCTGTACCGGCCCACGGTGAACCGCCCGGCGCCGCTTCCAAGGTCGATGCCGCCCATGCGGGCTCGCGCTTCAAATCCATAGTCGCCCTGGGCGCCCGCTTTCAGTTGCCCGCGGTACCTACCCTGGCCTTCATCGTCCAACACGGTTTGCCGCACGCGGTCCCCGTCCACGACAGAGACCGACACGCGAGCGCCTTCCTGCGGCCGGAGCAATTCGTTGAAAACACGGGCGTGAAACGTGACCGGAGCACCGCTGCGATAGACCGGTTTGTCCACTTCCACCTGTATGCGGGCTACGTCCTCCCGCTTTGTCAGCCACTGAACCGAATTCGCCCAGAACGCCTTCGACGCCTCGTCGTTCCTGCCGACACCCCACGTCATGAGACCGAGACGCCAGAACGTCCTGACCGTCACGGCCATCACCTTGCCCGCGCCCGCGCGACACACGGCAACCAGAGGCATCTTTTCCCGGCCGGCGCGTTCGACCGGATGAAATATCAGGGTTTCGGCATTCGGTCGCCGACCCTCGTTGAGGTTGCACGCCAGAAGCGGAGGAAGATCGCTCCAGGCCTGCCGGTCCGTCAAGGGGTCGTCCGAGACCCTGAGAATCGGATGCAAGGGTCCGGACCGCGGCACTTCGAGCCGGAATGACGCCTCACGATACGTAATCTCGTCCGGAGAGCACAGGACCGGCAGCACCCGCGCCAAGGGCGACCGCGCGTATGCCCCGTTGAATCCGTCCCGTCCGCCCACCACGAGCAGGGCGCCTCCCGATTCCACGTATTCGGCCAGCCGACGGCCCGGCTGCCCCAGGAGCATCTCCCCGGGCAGATCGAAGAGGACGACGAGTTCCGACTCCCCGGCATCGCTCAACGCCGTCCGCATCCGATAGGGCCGATCCTCCGGCATTAGGGCAATGTGCGCGTCCATCTGCAGATTCTCGTTGGCCTCCAGCAAACGGCGCAGATAGGCAAGGTCGGCGTCCGGAGAACCTGCAACCATCAGAACCCGCAGACGGTTCTCCAAAACTTCCGCCGATACGACGGCGGTATTGTTCGCCCTGGAGCGTTCCGCCGGCTGCGCGGGGAGTTTCACTTCGTACACAGACCGTCCGGCCCTGTCCGGCGATACACGAAAGCGGACCTCCTGCTCGCCGTCCGTCAGCGTGACCGGCGCCTCCGCCAACCGGCGCCCGTCCTCTTCGACAACCAGAAAGGACGTTGCGCCTTCACATCCGCTCGATTTCAGTCCGACCGAAATCGACAGCGGCCGCCCGACGTAACCCATCGGATCGCACACGGCGGACACGATTGCCGCATCCTTCGGCGCGTCCGCGTTCCCCACGCCCACCGCAATTACCGGGGCGCCCAGCGCGAGCGCGGCCCCTTCCGGCCTCGCCCCCAGGTTGTGAGCCCCGTCGGAGATCAACACCGCCGCGACCAGTCCTTCGCCGGCCGTCTCTTCTCGCAGCATATTCAGCGCGGCGGCCAGGTCGGTTGCCCGCCCGTCGAAGCGCAGCGAATCCAGGCTCGATGGCGGCACGGGCGCGGTCCATTCGGAGAAGCGATACCTGGCCACCCGGGCACGCGACGCCAGCGCTTCGAACGTACCGCTCTTCAGGAGGTCCATCGCACGGTCGCCGCGCGTCCGCCCGCCGTCCTCGATCCGCATGCTCTCGCTTTCGTCCACCAGTACGGCCACGAGCGGCTTGCGTTCGCGCCGCATCGTGAGCGCAAGGACGGGTTCCATCATCAGCACCAGCAGAAGAAGAAACGCCGTGCACCGCAATACCAGCAACCAGCGTACCAAGCGAAATTCCTGTTTTCTGGCGCGGTACGCCTGCCAGACCAGGTATATGCAGGCCGGTACCAGCAGACCCAGCCACAATCCGTCGCGCAAACTCAGATCCAGATCTGACAACCGGAACATAGGGAACTCATCGTGTCGCGTGAGGCCGGGTCAGGTCAGCTTCATTCTGGGATCGGCATCCAGGTCCCGCCCCGACCGCTCGCCTCTGCCCAGCCGGAACCCTCCTGCGCAGGCGATCATCGCCGCATTGTCCGTACACAGGACCGGCGGCGGAAAACAGACCTCGGCGCCGAAGTCGCGGGCGGCGTGCCGCATCTCTTCCCGCAGCCGCCGATTCGCCGCCACGCCCCCCGTCAGCAGAATCCGTCTCAGACCCAGGGCGCGCGCGGCCTTTATGGTCTTTTCCACGAGAACGTCGACAACCGCGGCCTGAAAACTGGCCGCTATGTCCGCGCGTTCCGCAGCCGCATCGGCATCGGACCGGCTTTTCAGGTGGTACAGTACCGAAGTCTTGATCCCGCTGAAGCTGAACTCGAATCCCTCCCGATGCCGGAGCCCTCGCGGAAACGCAAACGCGTCGGCGTCACCCCGTTCCGCCAGTTCGGCAATGACCGGGCCGCCCATGGTCGTTTCGCCGGCCTTCAGCATGCCCAGCATCTTCGCGACCTTGTCGAAGGCTTCCCCTGCCGCGTCGTCCCTCGTTTCGCCGCGGATTTCGTACAAACCCCACCGGCGCACGTGGATCAACTGGGTATGGCCGCCGGAAATCACCAGGGCGAGAAAGGGCGGGCACAGGTCGGGTTCCGCCAGCAGTCCCGCGAAGAGATGTCCCTCGATATGATGTACGCCGATCAGCGGACGTCCGCTTCCAAGCGCCATCCCCCTGGCAGCTGAGATACCCACGAGAAGACACCCGACGAGACCCGGCCCACGGGTGACCGCGATGCCGCCGAGGTCGTCCAGCCCGATTCCGGCCTGATCCAGGGCTTCTCGTACAACCGGCAAGATCTTGCGCACGTGGTTCCGCGACGCCAGTTCGGGAACGACACCGCCGTACAGGCTGTGCTCCGTTTGTGAAAAGATGATATTCGACAGAATACGGCCACCGGCAACGACCGCGGCAGCCGTTTCGTCACACGACGTCTCGATGCCGAGTACAGGACGATCCCATGCGGGCTGAACGGAGTCCCTGGATTGATCAGACATCTGGGCGTTAGAGAATCAAAGGGAGGCGGAAATAAGACACCACCCCCGCTGATCAGGGGATGGTCCCGCGCGAGGTGGAAAAAAATGAAATCCGGTTGAAAGAAACTTTCAAGAGATGAGCCAGCGTCCGGTGGCAGCGAGTCACCGGGGCCGCGAAGAATCCGTCCGCCGTCCTGGATATCGGATCTATCGGCGCCGGACGCGCGATGCGAGACCCTCAAGTGGGACGCGGCCGCATGTCCGGGTTATTTGTACGACTCGGCGACGTTTCTTCCCATGCTGATCTCGCCGTTATCGATGCGCAGATTGAACCCGCAGTCCGGGCTGCTGCAAACCCAGGCCTTATAGTGAATGGGCGCGCCGTCGCGCCCGTAGTCGGACAGCGGCAGCAAAACACCCCTATCGCACTTCAGACACCGCGGCAGTTGATTTTCCATCCTGACCCTCCCCTCCACGTGATTTGCGGCTCCTCCCGTAATGGGCCGCCAGGTACCGCGTATCCGCTCCGCACGACGTGAAAATACGCTGCGGCAAAGTGGATCGTTGACGCCGGAAACGACTGGCCCACTTTATATTAACAGACATGCAAAATTACGTAAACGAGGCGTTAAAGTCAAATAATTCTCTTCGAAATCGTCACGGGAGCCGGTCGGTCGAAACCGATTGACAATGGGTTCCGCCATGCGTATCCTTAACCCGCCTTTGCAACGGCATTATTCTCGAAATTCCTTGCGGCAGGCAACGGCGTGCCGCAACGGGTCTCTGCCGACCCCCTTTCTCCCGGCGACCGTCCGCCTGTCTCTATCCTCTATGTCATACAACGCCCAAAATCCACTCATCGTGCAGAGCGATATGACCGTTCTCGCGGAGGTCGGCGGACCGCGGTACGAAGCCGCACGGGACGTTCTGGCCCGCTTCGCCGAGCTGGAAAAAAGCCCCGAGTATATCCACAGCTACCGCATCAGCCCGCTTTCGCTCTGGAACGCCGCCGCCGCGGGGCTCACGGCCGACGAAATCACGGGCGCTCTGGAGTCCTTCAGCAAATACGAAATCCCTCAGAACGTCTCCGTTGAAATCCGGGAGACGATGGGGCGGTACGGCCGGATTCGCCTGGAGCGGTCCGGGAAAAATCTCGTCCTCTCCGCCGACGATCCGCTGCTCATCACCGAAATCTGCCGGCACAAGTCGGTACGGCCGTATCTGAACCGGAGGATCGACGAGCGGCGCCTCAAAATCGACCTGCTGTACCGGGGCCACCTGAAACAGGCGCTTACCCGCATCGGCTTTCCCGTCAAGGACCTCGCCGGGTACGTGCCCGGCCGGCGCCTGACGCTGCAGCGGCGCGCGAACACCCTGGCCGGCGCGCCGTTTCACCTGCGCGACTACCAGCGGGAGGCCCTGGAAATCTTCCACGCCGGCGGCGGACCGGAGGGCGGCAGCGGGGTGGTGGTGCTTCCCTGCGGCGCGGGCAAGACCATCGTCGGCATCGCCGCGCTCGAACGCCTGCAGACGCAGGCGCTCATCCTCACCACCAACGTTACCGCCTCGCGACAATGGAAAGCGGAACTCCTGGACAAGACGGATCTGAAGCCGGACCAGATCGGCGAATACTCCGGGGAGGTCAAAGAGATCCGCCCCATCACCGTCGCAACGTACAATATCCTCACCTACAGGAAGAAGAGGGGCGATGCGTTTCCCCACTTCGCCATCTTCAACCAGGGAAACTGGGGCATCATCATCTACGACGAGGTCCATCTGCTTCCCGCGCCGGTCTTCCGCTTTACCGCCGAACTGCAGGCGAGACGCCGGCTGGGCCTCACCGCCACGCTTGTGCGCGAGGACGGCCTGGAAGCGGACGTTTTCAGCCTGATCGGCCCGAAACGCTTCGACGTGCCCTGGCGAGACCTGGAGTCCCGGGGCTGGATCGCCACCGCGGAGTGCCGTGAAATCCGCCTTCCCTTGCCCCAGGACCTGCGCCTGGACTATGCCGTTGCCGGGGGCCGCGGAAAATTCCGGATTGCGTCCGAGAATCCGTCCAAAATCCCACTGGCCAAACAGCTCATCCGGAAACACGACAAGGACCAGATCCTGGTGATCGGCAAGTACGTCGACCAGGTAGAAACCTTCGCCAGAGAACTGAATGCGCCCGTAATCACCGGCAAGACGCCCAGCGAGGATCGCGACCTGCTCTACGATCGCTTCCGGAAAGGGGAATTACGGCTGATGGTCGTTTCCAAGGTGGCCAATTTCGCCGTCGACCTGCCGGACGCCAACGTGGCCATCCAGATTTCGGGCACGTTCGGTTCCCGGCAGGAAGAGGCCCAGCGGCTGGGGCGCATCCTGCGGCCGAAGGCCAACGGCAGCCTCGCCCATTTCTACACCCTGGTTACCCGGGACACCCGGGAACTGGAGTTCGCGCGCAAGCGCCAGATGTTTCTCACCGAACAGGGTTACCGGTATTCCATTCGGGACGCCGCCGATGTCTTCGAGGGATCCGGCGCCGCTCCGGTCTGACCGTTCCGAAGCCGCCGCCTTCCGCGCGGGCCTGCAGATCACGCGCCCCCAGAACTGGGTGATCACCTTTGCCTCGGTGCTGATGGGCGGGTGGCTGGGGGTACACGCGTTGCCCGCGCCGCTCTGGATCGCCGCACTCTCCGCGGCGGCCGTCATGGCCGGCGGCAATGCGCTCAACGATCTGTGGGACCTGGAATCCGATCGCGTCAATCACCCTCACAGGCCCCTTCCGTCCGGCCGCCTGACCCCCCGCGCCGCCGGCATTGCGTGCATTGCCCTCTTCTCATTCGGCCTCGGCCTGAGCGTTCTCCTGCCACGCGAAGCCATCGCCGCCGCGGCCTGCGCGTGCGGATGCCTCGTCGTCTATAATCGCCGGCTGAAACACGTCCCGCTGGCGGGTAACGTCGCGGTGAGCCTCCTGTGCGGTCTGGCTTTCTTCTACGGCGGGTTCGCCGCGGGGGCGCCCCTGCCCGCCGCCGTTCCCGCCCTGTTTGCAGCCTTCTACCACCTCGGCCGGGAAATTCTCAAAGACGCTCAGGATATCCCGGGAGACCGAATGGCGCCCGGCGGCACCCTGCCCATGCGCTGGGGGCCGGCCAGGTCCTGCCGTCTTGCCGCCGGCGCATTCGCGCTCGTGGTTCTCCTCACGCCGGTCCCGTATTTGCTGGACATTTACGGCCTCCCGTATCTCATCCTGGTTTCCCTGCTCGACGTCCTGCTGATTGGTGTCATGGTCTCCATCCTGCGCGTCCCGGACACCCGACGGCTCCGGTTGATCAACCGATTTCTGAAGGCTGGCATGATGCTCGGGCTGCTGGCCATCCTCGCCGGCGCGCTGTGACGCGCAGCAACCCGCCTTCCGCGCGCAAATAGCATCTCCTTCCTGACCGCCGACCCGGGCGAGAGACTTGCATCTGCCTCAAGTCGTTGATTATATTGGTCCCACTACAAAGCCAGGTTCAATAAAGCGGCCTGAAAGGCGCCCATGTCCGAACGGGTCAGAAACCGCATCGAGCAACTCGTCCGCGAGTTGAACGAACACAGCTACCGCTACTACGCCCTGGACGCGCCCACCATCTCCGACCGGGAATTCGATCGGTTGATGGGCGAACTGGCGGAACTGGAATCCGAACATCCGGACCTGGTCCCGCCCGATTCACCCACCCGCCGGGTCGGTTCCGATCTGAGCGGGACCTTCCCCACCGTTCGGCACGAAGAACCGATGCTCAGCCTGGACAATACCTACTCGGAGGCGGACCTGATCGAGTTCGACGCCCGCCTTCGACGGGAACTGCCCGGGGAAGACCTGGTCTATCTCGCGGAACTCAAGGTCGACGGCGTGGCCCTGAGCCTGACGTACGAAAACGGACTCCTCGCGAGGGGCGTCACCCGCGGCGACGGGCTGCAGGGCGAAGACATCACACCCAACGTCAGGACGATCCGTTCCATCCCGATTCGCCTGAGGGAACCCGTCGAGCGGTGTGAGATCCGCGGCGAAGTCTACCTCACCCGCGAGAAGTTCGATGCCATCAACAAAGCGCGGGAGGAGAGGGAGGAGCCCCTGTTCGCCAACCCGCGAAACACGGCGGCGGGCTCCCTGAAACTCCAGGACCCCCGGCTGGTTGCCGAACGCAACCTCAGCTTCTTCGCGCACGGGCTCCTGACGCCCCAAACGCAACGTGAACGCCATTCCGAGAGCCTGGATCGCCTCGAACGGCTGGGTTTTTCCGTCAACCCCGAACGCCGGCAGTGCGGCTCCACCGGGGAAATCGTCGACTATTGGCGGACGTGGGACGGAGACCGTGAATCGCTGCCCTACGAGATCGACGGCATCGTCGTCAAGATAGACGCCTTGGACCAGCAGGCCAGACTGGGCGCCACCGCCAAGAGCCCCCGATGGGCGTTCGCCTTCAAGTTCTCGGCGGAACGCGTTCGGACACGGCTGTTGAAAATCGCCCTGCAGGTGGGCCGCACGGGCGTGGTTACCCCCGTTGCCGAATTGGAGCCGGTCCTTCTTGCGGGCAGTACCGTCAGCCGCGCCACGCTGCACAACGCCGAGGAGCTCGAGCGCAGGGACGTCCGGGAAGGCGACACCGTTGTCCTGGAAAAGGGCGGCGACGTCATCCCCAAGGTCGTCGCAGTGGTCGAATCCAACCGTCCTCAGGACGCCCGTCCGTTCGTTTTTCCCGATTTGTGCCCCATCTGTGGCGCCGATCTGGTGAAAGACGAGACCGAAGTGGCGATCCGTTGCGTCAACTCACGGTGTCCGGCGCTGGTGAAGGGCAGCATCCGCCACTTCGCCTCCCGAACCGCGATGGATATCGAGGGCCTCGGCCACGCGCTGGTGGACCAGCTCGTGGACAACGGGCTGATTCGGGACGTGGGAGATCTCTACGCGCTCGAGGTCGAGAAGGTTTCCGAACTGGAACGGATGGCCGAGAAGTCCGCCCAGAATCTGATGGCAGCCCTGGAACGCAGCAAGTCCAGGCCGTTCCACAGCGTCCTCTTCGCCCTGGGGATCCGCCACGTGGGCGCGACGGTTGCGCGCACCCTTGCCGACCAATTCGGTTCCATCGACCGGCTCCGGGACGCCTCCGCCGAGGATATCGAAGCCATTCACGAAATCGGCGCCGCGATCGCGGAAAGCGTCCACGCATTCCTGGGAGACGAAAACAACGCTGCCGTGATCGATAAACTCCGGGCGGCCGGACTCAACCTGGAAGCGGAACAACGGGAAAAGGAAGGGCCCAAACCGCTGGACGGCAAGACCGTCGTCGTCACGGGCAGCCTCTCGCGCTGGGGCCGCCAACAGGCCCAGGACGCGGTCCGCGCCGCCGGCGGCAAGCCCACCTCCAGCGTCAGCAGGAAGACCGATTATGTAGTCATCGGCGACAACCCCGGCTCAAAGGAAGAAAAAGCCAAAAACCTTGGCGTCAAGATACTGACCGAAGACAAATTCGCCGAGATGATTGGGGAAAAGTAACAACCTGCGAAAGCCCGTCGCAGACCGCTCGACGGATTGTAATCCCCGGACCGGAGCTCCCGACTCAGGCCTTTTCGCTTGACAGAAAACCGACGCTTTGTTACACTTCCACCACATTGCCCAGCGGTGGGGCTGTAGCTCAGCTGGGAGAGCGCATGACTGGCAGTCATGAGGTCGTCGGTTCGATCCCGATCAGCTCCACCATGAAATCAGAAACAGGCTTGCGCCACGCGGCGCAAGCCTGTTTTGGTTTTGGTGATGCCCTCACCCGACGTTGCGCGTCACCCTCTCCCAGAGGGAGAGGGTATGATTGGGGAGGAGGTGAACCGGTGGAGGAATTCGGCATGTCAGCGCGTACTCGCCGCTTAGTGTCGCGAATCGCGACAGTTGTACGTATACGATCCCGGTTTCAATTAACCTGTTTTACGTTGACTGAAATTCCTGCGTGGTATACTTTAAAGGTGTACATTAGATCAGCTAAGGAATGGTAAACCGGGGAGCTATACACGATGGCGAAGGGTCGACGAAAAAAGACCAGGACGGATGCCGAATCCAGCGAAGCTACGGATTTCCGATCCAAACTATGGGCGATGGCAGACGCGTTGCGGGGCAGCATGGACGCCGCCGAATACAAGCACGTCGTCCTGGGTCTGATCTTCCTCAAGTACATTTCGGACGCGTTCGAGGAAGCCCATGCCAGGCTCGTGGAAGAAATCGCTGAAGGAGCAGACCCGGAAGACCCTGACGAGTATCGCGCCCAGAGCATCTTCTGGGTGCCGCCGGAAGCGCGTTGGAAACAGCTTCAGGCGCAGGCGCGGCAACCAGCCATCGGACGTGCGGTTGACGATGCAATGGCCGCCATAGAACGGGATAATCCCGTGCTCAAGGACGTCTTGCCAAAGGACTATGCCCGTCCCAACCTGGACAAGACTCGCCTGGGGCAGGTGGTGGACCTGGTTACCAACATTAACGTGGGCGGGGCAAAAGCCCGGGCGACGGACGTGCTCGGAAGCGTCTACGAGTACTTCCTGGAGCAATTCGCACTGGCTGAGGGCCGGAAGGGCGGCGAGTTTTACACCCCGCGCTCGGTAGTGCGTCTGCTGGTTGAGATGCTGGAACCCTACAAGGGGCGGGTCTACGACCCGTGTTGCGGCTCCTCGGGGATGTTCGTTCAGTCGATGGCGTTCATTGACGCCCATACCGGTGGGATACCCTCACCCGACGCTACGCGTCACCCTCTCCCAAAGGGAGAGGGTATGACTGTAGATAAGGCAGGCGGCGGAAGGGGCGATATCTCTATCTACGGACAGGAGTCCAACTACACCACCTGGCGAATGGCAAGGATGAACCTCGCGATTCGCGGCATCGACGGCCGAATCGAGCACGGGGACAGCTTCCACAACGACCGGCATCCGGACATGAAGGCCGACTACATCCTCGCCAATCCGCCCTTCAACGTGTCGGACTGGGGCGGCGACAGGTTGCGCGAGGACAGACGGTGGGAATTTGGCGTCCCACCCGCAGGTAACGCGAATTTTGCGTGGGTGCAGCACTTCCTTTCTCACCTTGCGCCGCGCGGCATCGCCGGCTTCGTACTGGCCAACGGCTCCATGTCGTCCAACCAGTCGAACGAGGGGGAAATCCGGAAGAATATCATCGAGGCCAACCTCGTGGACTGCATCGTCGCCCTGCCCGGCCAACTCTTCCGGTCGACGCAGATCCCCGCGTGTCTGTGGTTTCTGTCAAGGGCGCCCTCACCCGGGGGAGGCGCGAGGGTGCGCGGTGGCGAAACCCTCTTCATCGACGCCCGAAAGCTGGGTCATCTGGTCGACCGGACGCACAGGGACCTCTCGCCGGAAGACATCGCCCGGGTCGCGGACACCTACCACGCCTGGCAAAACGGAGAGGGCTACGACGACGTTCCAGGGTTCTGCAAGAGCGCATCGCTCGAAAAGATCCGTAAACACGGCCACGTCCTCACGCCCGGCCGCTACGTCGGCGCTAAGCCGCAGCCGGAAGATGGTGAACCCTTTGAGGAGAAGATGTCCCGTCTCGCGAAGCAGTGGCGCGAACAGCAGGTCGAGGCCGCAAAGCTGGATGCCGCTATTGAGAAGAATCTGAGAAAGCTTGGCTTTGGAGACGATCGATGACCTACACTGACGATGAGATCAAACGCCAACTTCGTCTGGGCGAGGACAGCCAGTGGGAGTTCAAACGGAACGAATTTTCCGGGAACCGGCTGCGAAATCCTGGCCGCGATGATTGGGCCGACGAGATCGCCGCCTTTGCCAACTCGAACGACGGCACACTGCTTTATGGCGTCACTGACGCGGGGGATATTCAGGGCATGTCGCGCGAGCATTGAGAAAGGCCGTCGGAAAAAGAACCGGCACGGGTCAACCCGGCAACGCAAAAGGAGGTCAAGATGTCTGTCCAGAACTATCGGCCCGGGGAAATTTCCAGTCTGGGCAAGTCTATCTATCAGGAAAAGATCAAGCATCTGGTGGAACCTCAGGAAAATGGGAAGTTCATCGTCATCGACGTGGAAAGCGGCGAATACGAGATAGACGAACAAGACGTGGTCGCCTCAAGCCGGCTGCGAGAGCGTCGGCCCAACGCCGTTACCTATGGGGTCATCATCGGCTATCGCGTCGCGTACAGCCTCGGGGGAAGAATCGAGGCTACTGATGATTAGGGGACGAGTAAGCCGTCGTCTGCGCGTCCGACTGCCTATTGAGTTAATTCTCAACGACGCCTCTGTCCGATCTGTAGAAGTTGGCCTGGATACGGGGTTTACGGGTGATTTGACATTACCCTCAGAGGTAATACGGCAATGCGGAATGACACCGGAAGGTGAACGCTCGGTGGTCTTGGCCAACGGCGACGAGGTACATCTGAGGGTCTGGCAAGGCACGACACTCTGGCATGAGAGGCCGTGCCGGGTCAGGGTATTCCAAGCGGAGGGTGAACCCTTGCTGGGCATGAACCTGCTACGGGGTAGCCGGGTTACTTTGGACGCTCTGGTCGGCGGTAACGTGGTCATAGAGGAACTCGACAGAATGTGAACGGCGAATGGCGCGAACAACAGGCGGAGGCCGCAAAGCTGGATGCTGCGATTGCGGTAAATCTCAAAAAGCTTGGCTTTGGAGACGATCGATGACCCACACTGACGATGAGATCAGACGCCAACTTCGTCTGGGCGAGGACAGCTACTGGGAGTTCAAGCAGATCGAATTTTCCGGGAACCGGCTGAGAAATCCTGGCCGCGATGACTGGGCCGACGAGATCGCCGCTTTTGCCAACTCGAACGGCGGCACACTGCTATATGGCGTCACTGACGCGGGGGATATACAGGGCATGTCGCGTGAACAGATGAACGTGCTGGAACGCACGATCGTCGAGCTGTGTACTCAATCGATCAAGCCCCCGCTTTTCGACGTCGTAATCACGCGTCACGAACTGGATGGCAAAGCACTGTTGTCCGTCTCCGTAGCCAGAGGCGCCGCGCAATACGACAGCCCGGGTGGCAGTTTCCGGCGCGTGGGCAGTTCCAAACGTCAAATGGGCAGCGACGAACGCATGCGCCTGGCACAACAGCGCGGTCAGGCCCGTTTTCGCTGGTTTGACGAGCAGCCCCTGCCTCAGACCGGGTTCCGCACGCTGGACGAGGCACTTTGGAAACCCTTGCTCAGCGTGAGCGGGAGGGCCGAACCCCATACGGCCCTAGAAAAACTGGCATTGTTGGGCAGGGACGAGGACGGCGCAGTTCGGGCCACTGTGGCTGGGATTCTCCTTTGCACCCACGCGCCTGAGGAGTGGCTTCCCAGCGCTTGCATCACCGCGACCCATTATCGCGGCGAGGACCGGGCATCCGGCCAACTCGATGCGCAGATCATCACCGGGCCGATCAACCGGCAGGTGGCGGACGCAATGGCATTTGTAATGCGCAACATGCGCGTTGGGGCGTACAAGAAACCCGCCCGAATGGACCTTCCGCAGTACAGTGCCGAAGCACTTTTCGAGGCGATCGTAAATGCCGTCGCCCATCGGGATTATACGATACGAGGCAGTCGAATTCGAGTGTCCATGTTTGCCGACCGCGTGGAAATCAACTCGCCGGGCGGGTTGGCCAACAACCTCACCATCGACAGCATGGCGGCACGGCAGGCAACGCGCAACGAAACCATCGCGTCCGCGCTCGGGCGAATGCCCGTTGGAGACATTCCCGGGTCTGAAATGCGTCAATTCTTCATGGAACGCCGCGGCGATGGTGTTCCCATTATCCTGCGCGAGACCGAGGCGTTGAGCGGTAAACCCCCCAGGTATTGGCTACTTGGCGAGTCAGACCTCTTTCTTACGTTGCCCGCCAGGGACACCAGTGCCACGCCAGCCACTGTCGTGGTGACGGTACGACGAGATGGTCGCCCGATTTCGGGCGCCGATTCGCTGGCGATTTTTCCCGATAACACCTGGATACGGGCCACGACGGACGAGAATGGAGAAGCGGCGATGGACCTGTACGCGACAAATCTGCCCATGACCGTGTTCGTCGCAGCCGGGGGCTATAAAGCATACGTTGAACAAGGGTGGGTTCCGACGAACGGCGCGCTGGCTGTGGAAGTCAAACCGCTTTCCGGCGGCGGCGCGGTGATTTTTCCCGAGGCAACCGGCAAGATTCCGGGGCTCAAGGGACAGCTTAATCCCATTCGAGACGCACATGACCGGACCTACCTTTATGCCTCGAACATCGCCATCAACCAGGGCCAGCCGCAACCCGTTCACTTTTCGTTCGGTGAAGACTTGCGGCTCATAGATTCGAATGGCGTCGAAACGTGCGTGCGCGTCGTCCAAATCGAAGGCAGATCGGCATTGGTGGAATATCGGCCATTCAAGGCGTGAACAGCAGGCCGAGGCCGCTAAGCTGGATGCGGCTATTGAGGCGAACCTGCAACGGCTTGGATTTGGAACGGAAGAATAGAACATGCGCATCAACACCGATTTCCTGATTCGATGCATCAACACACTGGAGTCGGCCTTCAAGGAGTTGCAGCAGCGAGAGCCATCCGATACCTTCTACGACATATTCCGCGCAGCTTCGGTCAAAGAGTTCGAGATTGTGCTGGAACAGTCCGGCAGCCTGTTGAAAAAGCGCCTAAGGCCCTACCTGGCCAGCAACAGACACGCGGACAGGCTTACGTTCAAGAATGCGTTCCACCACGCCGCCAAACACGACCTCATCTCCGTGGAAGCCTGTGAACGCTGGTTTGCTTACCGGGACGACCGGAACGACACCGCCCACGACTATGGCGAAGCCTTTGCCGAAACCACACTCACATTGCTTCCGCAATTCATCGTCGATGCCAGAAATCTGGCGAAAATTATCGCAGAGGTCGACGATGACTGACAGATTGGACCTGCCGCAGAGATACCGGAGCATACTCGAGGGGCTGCTGCGTGAGCATGTGCCCGACGCCGAGGTGTGGGCCTACGGCAGCCGCATCACAGGCGAGAGCCACGAGGGCAGCGACCTGGATCTGGTGGTGAGGGGACCCGGACTGGAGCCCCTGGGCGACGGCTTCTTCAGCCTGCTGGAAGCGATCGAGGAATCGAACATCCCGATCCTCGTCCAGGCGCACGACTGGGCACTGTTACCTGAGAGTTTTCACCCAGAGATAGAGCGGGACTACGTGGTGGTTCAGGGGGACCAAAGCGGAACAGAAAGCAGGTGGACAGCCACCACTTGGGGCGAACTTGCAACGTTGGAATATGGAAAGTCGCTCCGTGGGTATGATTCGGCTGAAGGACCTTACAGGGTCTACGGAACCAATGGACCAATCGGCAAAAACAACGAGCCGCTCTGTCGGCATGCCAGCGTCATCATTGGGCGCAAGGGGGCGTACAGGGGTGTCCATTACTCCCCTGATCCGTTCTTTGTAATCGATACTGCATTTTACATGAAACCAAAGGTAGACCTCGATACTCGGTGGGCGTACTACCAACTGCTCACTCAGGATATCAATGGCCTCGATAGCGGCTCTGCAATACCGTCAACGAGCCGTGAGGATTTTTATGGTCTGCCAGTTGAAGTCCCACCTCTGAAGGAACAACGTGCTATCGCTCATGTTTTGGGAACGCTGGACGACAAGATCGAGTTGAACCGGCGGATGAACGAAACGCTGGAGGATATGGCGCGGGCGCTCTTCAAGTCGTGGTTCGTCGACTTCGACCCTGTCCACGCCAAAGCCGCGCTCAGTCAAACTGCAGGTTCTTCATCGCGCGCCCACCCACCTATCACTCCCCCCTTGGGGGGGAGTCGGCAAGACGAGGGCGTCAGCCCGACGTCGCGCCGGTGGGGGGATATCCGTCGGAAATACACCCGAGAAACCCTCGAAAAAGCCCGCTCACTGCGCCAGACCCAAACCGACGCCGAGGGCCTCCTGTGGCACTACCTGCGAAATAAGCGATTGGGCGGATACAAATTCCGCCGCCAGCATCCCATGGGCAAGTACATCGCGGATTTTGTTTGTCTGTCGCGGAAGCTGATCATCGAACTGGATGGCGGCCACCACGCGAAAGAGAACGACTACGATGAAGAGCGAGACCGCTTCTTGCAGAACGAGGGCTATCGCGTTATGCGGTTCTGGAACAACGAGATTCTTGAGAGTTGTATGGGCGTGTTGGAGAAAGTGTTCGACGCATTGGAGTTCCCCCCTCCGCCGCCGGAGGCGGCGACTCCCCCCCAAGGGGGGAGTGATGGCGAGGTGTCATCGGGTTGGACAATCGAACGGGCTCGCGCGTATCTCGACAAGATGGACCCGTCCATCGCGGCGCTGTTCCCCGATCGCTTCGTCGATTCGGAATTGGGCGAGATCCCGGAGGGGTGGGAGGTGAAGGCGTTGGGGGATGTAGCGAATCAACGGAGAAACGGACTAACTCCAGAGCAGATTGACCCAAGTGCGCCGTATATAGGGCTTGAACATATGCCCCAACGCTCCATTGCACTTTCGGAATGGACCAACGCGGATGGACTCGTTAGCGGAAAGAGCAGATTTGAAGAAGGTGACATCCTGTTTGGCAAACTAAGGCCTTACTTCCACAAGGTAGGCGTCGCTCCAGTCGAAGGAGTATGCTCGACCGATATAGTTGTTATATCACCAATATCTGCGCATTGGTTCGGGGTTGTCCTTGGACACACGTCCAGCAAGCAATTCGTTGACTATACGGATGCCGCATCAACCGGTACCAGAATGCCGCGCACCAAATGGAAAGACATGGCATTATATGGGTTTGCGCTACCGGGCGTCGAAATCGCCTGTGGCTACAATGCACTCATCCAACCCTGGATTGAGAGAATGCTGTCAGCGATCCACGAATGTCGAATGCTCGCTAAGCAAAGGGTTGAACTGCTGCCGAGGTTGGTTTCCGGCATTGTGCGGATTGGATAATCCAACGAGAAAATGTCAGTAAATGTCAGTATAAGAAATATGAACCTCGAAGGATGTTTGCAATTGAGAGTTGGTCCAACATGAAACGAAGACGAAGAGCGAAACGAAAACGCGGCGCAAGGAATACGAAACCTGAAGAGAACAGCTTCCAGGTTATCAGATTTTCACCTCCCCGACTCGACCGCGAAAAATCCGAAGGGCGTTTTCGTGTGAAAAAGGACGAATGTGAGGTCAAGTTTCGTGAGCTAGTCCATTCTCTGTCTGGTCGTTTTCGCAATAGATATCCACCACAGATTATATCGATTGTCGCGGCCTATGGGTTACATCGACAGGTAACTAGCAAGGGGGTCAGTGAAAGGGCGTTTGTCGACGTGATTCAACAGTATCACGTTGAGTTCCTACAGGCCTTGGCGCTTACGATTTCCAAAAACGAGTGGGGCAGTAAGCCAGTAACGCCAGACATTGTCCAAGCGACTATCGACGAAGTTATCGAGTTGGGAGAATCGTTCCGAATAATGCGGCAATCTGCATTGCAGAATGAACACGACAAGGAAGAACAAGCCGTGCTGGCTTTAAGAGATCGACTTCGCACACACACTCAGATTTCGCGCAACTGGGGATATCGTACAGCTATGGTGGAAGATTCAGTCGAGCTGTACAGCCCCTTGGACTCGACATTACAGAACCACTACGGATTCAGTGCAACGGACGTGATTGAAGTAGCGATAACCCTCATCAGAGTGATGGAGAACCGCGCTGCTGAACATTGGACAATGGCCAGCGAGATTCTTCGATCGCGGAATGTTCGTCTGGTCGCCAAACGACTCTTTGCCCAATATTCGGACAGCGAGGTCGAACCTGGTGAATTCGAACGTGCATTTCCGGAAAGTCTTGATAACAACGCTGTAGAGGCGCGTATATGGTCACTTATGGACACCAATCTATTACATCTGTTTCTTTTCGACTGTGAGAGAGTTGCCGAAGAATCCGGCCGATCAATCGAAATTGTATCGCGAGTACTACGGAAACTATCTATGGGTCCCGGTGATCTCGCCCAAAACAAACCACATGAATTTCTCCTCAACAACCCGATTTGGGTTGCACCTGGTGTTATCACCGCGGGAGATTTCTTTTTCCCGATGCCGCAGATTGTACTCAGCCACATCCACGGGCTCATGCGCATTCTCGCCAAGTGCGCGGGTTTTACAGACAGACTATATAAGCGACGATCTAAATTTCTCGAAAATAGAGTGTATGACACGATTCGTCGAATTCTTCCTTCTGCCCATTTGACTAAGAATGTAGAATGGCGAATTGATGGAACCCGTTTCGAGACGGACCTACTCGGCAGGGTCGATCGGGTTGTGTTAATTGTGGAAGCAAAGTCCGGAGCGCTTACTGCCCAAGGCCTGCGAGGAGTTCCCTTGCGGATAAAGCGTCATGTGCACGACCTAGTTGTTAGTCCAGCAAAGCAATCTGCACGACTTGAGCAATTGATCTGGCAAGCGAAGTCAGGCGAGACCGTTGCAGCGGACGCGATTTCCGCGTTGGGTTTGGAACCAGACAAAATAGACACTGTCATTAGAATGTCGGTGACGCTTGACGATTTCTCCATGATGGCGATTGCTGAACGGGAACTGAGGGCAGCGGGATGGATTCCGCCTGAGCTCCAAATAGCACCTACATTGACATTCGCAAATCTTGCAACCGTAGTCGACGTACTTCACGAGCCAGCGTATTTTCTGCACTATTTCGCCGGACGTGAACGCACTCAGAAAACGATCGATCTGATAGGCGATGAGATGGATTTGCTCGGCCTTTATTTGGAGACTGGTTTCAATATTGCAGAAAAGGAACTTGAGGGGGGCCCATTCATCACCTCTGGACTGTCTCGACAAGTGGATCAGTTTTACAATAGTGCCGATGCTGGTGTCGAAGTACGTAAACCACGACCAAAGATCCATCGCACATTAGAAAAAATCGTCCTCTATATCCAGAATAAGCGGATGGAGGCCTGGTCGACAATCGCGCTTGATCTTCTGCGCATCGGATCTCTTGATGAGCAAAGGATGATTTTTCAGGACGTTCAGAGGCTACGAAAACGAGTAGCCAAGACTTATCGCGACCCGGCACACATTTGCTCGGAGTTTGTAGTTCCCGCAGAACACATCGATGCGTTTATTATATTTTATGTATTTCCCAATGCAATAGCCGGCGGTCGTTTCAAAGTGGCTGAAGAATTAGCCCGCCGTCAATTCGCAGTTCACGATCGATCTCGCTGCATAATAGTCGGAAAAATGATCGAATCCTGGGACAAGCCTTATCAGTTTGTGGCCGTCTATAACAATCCAAAATAACCAACGAAGATTGCTGGTTTCCAAGTAAGTGCCGTGTTTTCTATCTGGTAATTTCCAGATCCGATCACCTTCGATTTGGAAACAAGCGGGATTAAGTGGACTATGAACTTCAAACCTGATCTGATTGACGGAGTGCGAGGCGAAGATTGCTTGAATCGAGAATTCTCTCAGATGGGCGTTGTCGTAGTGGAAGCTGCAAGGCGAACGCGATTGTGGTCACAGTCAAAGAAATGCAATAAACAAAGTTTGTCCGATCGCTTTCCAGGAGATCCGTTATCCAGAGGGTAGTCACAGCCGTCGTTCAGGCAGAAACGTCTCCGTCTGATCGGACACGTCACCCTTGGCCAGATGCACTTGGGCGACACAGCTATATGTGTGTCGGCAACCAACGTATAAACCCATATTTGGTAGGTGGACTTTTATGGCAATAAAACGAGCGTTTATCAGCTTTGATTTTGATCACGACGAGGAACTTCGTGACGCCCTGGTGGGTCAGGCAATAAATGCTGACTCTCCATTCAGAATCTCAGACTGGTCGGTACATGAACCCTTCGATTCCAACTGGAGACAGAAAGTAAGGGACAGAATCCGAAGAACTGACTTGACGATCGTGATTTGTGGTGAGCACACTCACACAGCGAAGGGCGTGGCAGCCGAGGTGTCCATCGCCCAAAAAGAGAATAAACCGTATTTCTTGCTCTGGGGGCGACCCAAAAAGATATGCAAGAAACCCGCCAATGCCTATGCAAACGACAAGATTTACAAGTGGGATTGGAAAATCCTGAAGAAGCTGATTGCAGGAGAAAGATAGGAATATGGGTGAGCCAAGTATGGTCCTGTTCAGTCAGGCGAAAGAGAACTATGGTGACTCTTTCAACACGCACCTTCTGGAGCAGTATAAGCTTTACGTGCAGTCGGCGGAGAACGTGAGCGCGCGGAGAGTGGCATCGAGCCGATATCTGCTGACACTCAACTCGGCCCTCGTCGCGTTGTACGGACTTCAGTCGGCAGATCTTGACCAGAACTATTGGGCGTTGCTGATTCCCGTTGTGGGAATTAGAATATCCGTGCTTTGGTATCGGATCATCAAGTCGCACGCCGACCTGAACCGCGTCAAGTTCAAGATCATTTACGTACTGGAGGATCATCTGCCAGCAGCGATGTATAAATATGAGTGGCATTTGGCTGAGGAGGGCAGAGGAAAGACCTATCGTACAGTAACAACCTTCGAAAAGTGGGTACCTGTTGTGTTCGGGGCGCTGCACGTGGCTTTGGCGATCACAATCGTCTTGACAATCGCAGGTTTATTGGATTGCGTTCAATGACGGGATGCTGGGGCGGTTCGCGAACCGCCCGCAAATCTTCGGTCATCGAAACCGACATGGCGAATTTGCTGTAATGACCAACCAGATCCATGCCATTACGGTAAAATACAGACGCCCGCGAGCATCCAGTCGTGGCGCTACGAAGAGGAAGGTCTGTGCGCCGCAACGTCATCGCACGGAAAGCAAATCGCGGTTGATCCAGTGAGATCGTCTGTAATAGACCAAATCGACGTTCACCGGGAGAGCCACGATGCAAGAAACCAAATCCCAACGTGTTTGGACCGTGGCCGAGGCGAAGGCCCGGCTATCCGAAATCCTGCGCCTTGCCGAGGAGGAGGGGCCGCAACGCATCGGCGCGCGGAAGCCATTCGTCATCGTACCCGAGTGCGTATGGAAGTCTCGAGACCAGGCGTCCACCCCCTTGGGTCAGTGGCTGGTTGAAAACACGCCGCGCGGCACGAACCTTGAAATCCCAAGGCGTCGCGAGAGTGGCCGCAAGATTCCCTTCATCGAGGAATCAGACGAATGAGCGGTTATCTCCTGGATACGAACGTGGTCTCGGAGTTGACGAAGGAAAATCCGAACCCGGCCTACATAGACGATCTGAACGCCCAGGAGGGTTAGTATGAGGTGGCAGGACTATATATCGAGCAAGCCGGACGTTTGCCACGGCAAGGCTTGCATTACTGGCACACGGGTCATGGCAACGGTCATTCTGGACAGTCTGGCGGAAGGGTTGAGTGTTGAGGAGATCGTCGAGAACTATCCGTCAGTATCACGCGAGGCGGTGCAGGCGACCCTGCTCTACGCTGCCGAGTTGGCAAAGGAACGTCTAGTGCCCTTGAGCGAATAGGGTCCGCCATGCTTTTCAAGCTGGACGAAAATCTCCCTACAGCGCTTTCCGGACGCTTCGCCGAGGCGGGTCACGATGTAGTCACCGTCACGGATCAGGCAATGAACGGCGCAAGCGACCCTGATCTCGCGGCCATATGCCGTAGCGAAGGCCGAGCCCTTGTGACGCTGGATATGGACTTTGCCGACATCAGGGTCTATCCGCCGCGGAACTATCCTGGGTTGGTGGTCTTCAGGCTCGCGAGGCATGCCTCGGGCCATGTGTTGGAAGTCGCCACAAGACTGCTCAGAACGTTGCCCGACGCCTCGCTTCACGGGCAGTTGTGGATCGTCGAAGATAACAGGATTCGTATCAGAGAGTGACGCATGACCACCCTCACCGAAGCGGACGTTGAACAGGCGGCCCTTCACTGGCGCGTCGACCCCGGCAGTGAGTATCCCAGGTTCCTTACCGCGCACCCACGCAGGAGGTGAGAAGTGTTCAAGGAACACGATCAAATAGTGCATACCGCTGATGTTCGTGGTGACGAGGGAGAGGAACTAAAACCGGGCGACGTGGGCACCATCATACACGTCCATCGCGATAAAGCCGCCTTCGTGGTGGAGTTCATGTCACTGGATGGCGCCACGGTGGCTATTGCTACCGTGTTGGCCTCGCATGCGCGTCCCGTAGATGGCGCTGATCTCACGCATGCCCGAACGATTGCGGCGGCAATCTGATTGGACGCGGTGGCGACGGCCCCTCTACCCTTCGACAAGCTCAGGGACCTCAGGATCACGGACCGGCTCGGCTTCTTCGACTCCCCCACAAGGGGGAGTGATGCAGAGGTGTTAACGCTTGTTCATCGTGCGACAGATGAGATCGATGCGGGCAGACAGGAATGTCTGCCCCACCATCAATCCGCTTCCGTCAGTATCGCAGTACATTCGCACTTGTGACGGACGTATCTCCTGGATACGAACGTGGTCTCGGAGCTGACGAAGGAGAATCCGGTCCGGGCCTTCATAGACGATCTGAACGCCCAGGAGGGTTCGTATGAGGTGGCAAGAGTACATTTCATCAGACCCCACGATATGCCACGGCAAGGCATGCATTACAGGCACGCGGGTTATGGCGACGGTCATTCTGGATAGTCTGGCAGAAGGGTTGCGTGTTGAGGAGATCGTCGAGAACTACCCGTCCGTATCGCGCGAGGCGGTGCAGGCGACCCTGCTCTACGCTGCCGAGTTTGCTAAGGAACGGATAGCGCCATTGAAGGGAGTCCAATGAATCCCGGTGATAGACTGCGACGGAGAGACGTGAGCGGTCGTCCCAATATGCCATCTCGAAATGAGCGAGAAATGCACAAGTACGAAATTATCATCTATTGGAGCAATGAAGACGGAGCCTTTGTGGCGGAGGCGCCCGAACTTCCCGGGTGCACGGCCCACGGTCATACCCAGGAGGCGGCGTTGCAGAACATCAATCAGGCCGTGGACCTGTGGCTGGAAACGGCCCGGGAGTTTGGAGACCCGATCCCGGAACCCAGGGGCGAACGCTTGATGTTGGCATAGGTAAATCAGGACCAACCTTACAGAAGTGGACGTAGCGCAGGCGGCCCTTGACTGGCAGGTGGCCTATTGACTGATCTGGTAAGGATACTTGACAAGATGGATAAGTGGGCATATCTTTTCCAGCAAGATAGCTCACAAGAGTAAACTCGAAAATCTTCTGAAGAGAGCATTCCATGGGCTCCTCTATCCCGCATGTAATGCCTGCCGCAGATTTGTCGCCCGTAACAGAACAGCCAGTAAAGAAATGCGTGAATGTAATCTCGCAGCCCTCTATTGTGGAACAATTCCGGCACGGGCTCGAAGAGACGAATGAGCACGTTTTGCAGGTCATGGCTGACTGGTACGGGTTTTTGCAAATGCTTGAGCAGAATCCGCAGAACTACAGGGAAATGTGTCGAGACGGTGACGTGGAGTCAGTAATCACTGGCCTGGAGGAGTCTGGAAAGAGTCTGCCCAGAGAAACCTGGACTGCCATCGGAAAAGTACTCAGGGAATGCGACGCCGACACGTACGAGAAATTCGAGGAAGTGGATGAAAACGTACGGGCATGTGGCGCACTCCTTCGAGAAGTGAGTTGGACGCTGTCACTATTGCACCTGGAAAAAACGCCAAGCACTGGCCCTACCTATCCAATAGGTGAAGTCATTGAAAGCCTGCGGCGTTAGATGTGGATAGATCATTCTTTCCGCCCGTAAAGAGAATAGTATTTCAAGATGATAGCGTCGTAAAAGTCGTAAGCAGATTGCCAGGACCAGTAAAGAAACGGCTTCGAGAATTCCTGAGTGATCTTGAAAACGGGCAGTTGTCAAAAAGAGGAAAGAACATTTCGCAAACATCTGGCGTCAAAAAGTACCGATTGAACGATCAATTTCGCATCGCATTTGTTTTGCAGGGAGATACGGCGAGAATATTACGCATTGGGGACCATGACGAAATGGATCGATTGTTGGAAGTCCTCAGGCGCCTCTGAAAAAACGCCACCCTCTTTTCCCTTCCCGCCTTTCAGCCTCCTGACAGCCCGTCGGAAAAGTCCATCCGGACTGCTAAACCACGATCGATTCGACCCCTCGCTGTTGCCCGTCTTGACAGCCGACGGATTTCGTGCAAACAACGCCCGAGCGACCTCTTCGGTGGTCGCGTCGATGCTCACGTCTTCCTCCATCTCTCCCCCTTTTTCGCGTGGCGCATAGAGCTTACGACCTTTTGCGCTACGACCGTTCCTTCCGCAATTGCCCGATCCCATGATTGAGCCAGTGGCGCAACCTGTTCTTGCCATCTACGACAGGCTGGGACTCCCCCTCAATGGAAGAGTGACGAGAGGCGTGGTCGGGTTGGACGGCGAATCGCACGTCGAGCAGGCGGCCCTTTATTTTCTGTCAACGGACACGGGCAGCGCGTATTGGGTTCCATTTTCCTTGACTTCTCCGACAAAATTCGTGTCTTTTTCATCATGCCGCAGGGGATGCCGACTTGAACAAGGAAGGCGCCGATGACCGCGAGAAAGGAGACGGCCAAACAGGGGCGGCCTGTTACAAAAAGGACGCTCGGCAGGACTCCTGAACAACCGGAGTGTCTCCCATCGGCGATGTTTCGGGATTGGTGATTGGTGGGGAGGCGGAAGGAGAATGCGGTATCTGAGAAGGCGCAGCGCATATCGGGGGCAAACAGATGCCTGAATGGTTGGATACAGGACTTCGGGTAATCACGCCACTGGGCATGTTTGCCGTTGTCGCCATATCGGTTTACATCAACTGGAGACGTCCCAGGTACGCGAGTCTGAAGGATCAAGGAGAATGGAAGGGCGGAGTTGACGCGGACATAAAAAACATCAAGGAATTCATGAAGGAAATCCGCGAAGACGTCAAAGAGATTTTCGATCGACTACCTCCCAGGGCCGTCACTACGGAGAGTCCGCTCCGGCTGACGGATTTCGGAGAACGGATCGCGGAACACCTGCAGGCTCGCGATTGGGCAGGATCACTGGCGCCGACGCTGTCCAATGAGGTTGGGGGGAAACAGCCGTTTCAGATTGATGAATTCGCGAACGCTTACGTGCACGAAATGCTCGACGATGATTGGAATATGAGAATCGCGAGTTGCGCATATGAGTTCGGAATTGAAAAGGATGGCGTCCTTTCGGTGTTGAGAGTCGTGTTGCGGGATGCATTGCTTCGAACTTATGTGCCAACAATCGATAACAATCGATACCTGAATCACGCGGTGTCTGCGTCTGAACCGCTTACAATACGTCCATGAGACGACCAGGCGATTCTTACCCAAGGATTCGGGGTCCACGTTCGTTGCGCCATCCACGGAATTCGTCGAATTAGCGTTTCTGGCGCGGATGTTCATTTTATGAAGGGGGCCGTAGCATTCCCGGCTTGAGCAACTCCCGGCTGGACTCGATCCCGTTGGATTGCGTTTGTTATCTCACATATTCCCCAACGGAGCGCCTGACAGTTTGATGCCTCACGCCTCGCGATCTTTCGGATGGGCTGAGGCATCATCTTTGTACGCTTCCGATCCTGAATCGCGTGACGCACGACAAAGCCATTCAGCGTCGGCCCGTCGATGTCCAGGGTACAGACCGATAAACATCCCTTCACAGGAACCCCCATGACCACTCTCACAGAAGCGGACGTCGAGCAGGCGGCTCTTGACTGGCTCTCCGGTCTTGGCTGGCAGGTTTTGCATGGACCGGATATCGCGCCGGATATGCCGAATGCAGAGCGCGACGACTACCGACAGGTGGTCCTTGAGCACAGGCTTCGCGACGTCCTCGCTGAGTTGAACCCCTCCCTGCCCCTGTCCGCCCTGGACGATGCCTGCCGCATGCTGACCCGTCCCGAAGGATCCACCCCGGAAGCCCGAAACCGCGCGTTTCACCGGATGCACGTAAACGGCGTCAACGTCGAATATCGAGATCCGAGCGGAAACGTGCGCGGCGACCAGGTTCGCGTCATCGACTTTGAAAAGCCCGACAGGAACGATTGGCTGGCGGTCAATCAGTTCACCGTCACGGAGAACAAGAACAACCGCAGGCCGGATATTGTGCTGTTTGTCAACGGTCTGCCCCTCGGAATCATCGAACTGAAGAATCCGGCCGACGAGGACGCCACGGTCTGGACGGCCTGGAACCAGCTTCAGACGTACAGGGCCGAACTGCCCAGCCTGTTCTCCTTGAATGAAATGCTCGTGGTCTCGGACGGGACGGAAGCCCGAATCGGCACGCTGACGTCGGGCAAGGAGTGGTTCAAGCCATGGCGCACGGTTGCCGGGGAGACGCTGGCCGACCAGCACCTGGCGGAGCTTCAAGTGATGCTGGAGGGCGTCTTCGAACAGAACCGTTTCCTTGCGCTCGTACGCGACTTCATCGTCTTCGACGATGACCTGTCTGCCCGACAGGCAGGCGGCAGCGGCGCGATGGAAAAGAAGATGGCGGGCTATCACCAGTTCCACGCCGTGAGGGTTGCGGTTGACGAGACGTTGCGGGCAACGAAGTTACGAAGACTGACCGGACAAGCCGCCGAAAACGGAGGTCGGTACGAAGCAGGGCGGCAGCCGGGCGGGGAACCTGGCGATCGGCGCGTCGGCGTGGTGTGGCACACCCAGGGGTCGGGGAAGAGCCTGACGATGGCCTTCTATACGGGGGCCATCATCAGCGAACCGGCGATGGAAAACCCGACCGTGGTGGTACTCACCGACCGGAACGACCTGGACGACCAGCTTTACGGCACGTTCTCCCGGTGCCAGGACCTGTTGCGCCAGCCGCCCACGCAGGCGGAGAGCCGGGCCGACCTGAGGAACAAACTCTCGGTGAACGCCGGGGGTGTGGTCTTCACCACCATTCAGAAATTCTTCCCCGAAGAGAAGGGCGACGCCCATCCTGAATTGTCGGACCGGCGCAACATCGTGGTGATTGCGGATGAGGCCCACCGAAGTCAGTACGACTTCATCGACGGGTTTGCGCGACATATGCGAGACGCCTTGCCCAACGCCTCCTTTGTCGGGTTCACCGGGACACCAATAGAACTTCAGGACGCCAATACGCGGGCCGTGTTCGGCGATTACATCAGCGTCTACGACGTCCAGCGCGCCGTTCAGGACGGGGCCACGGTGCCCATCTACTACGAGAGCCGGCTGGCGAAGCTGGCCCTGGATGAGCGTGAAAAGCCGAAGATCGACCCCGATTTCGAGGAAGCCACTGAGGGCGAAGAGGTGGAGCGTCGGGAGAAACTTAAGACGAAGTGGGCGCAGTTGGAGGCGGTGGTCGGCGCCGAAAATCGGGTCAGGCAGATCGCCGAGGATATCGTGGACCACTTCGAGCAGCGCCTCGAAGCGCTGGACGGAAAGGCGATGATTGTCTGCATGAGCCGCCGCATCTGCATCGACCTCTACCGCGAACTGGTCCGATTGCGACCCGGCTGGCACGATGAATCTGACGAAAGGGGAACGATCAAGGTCGTAATGACCGGTTCCGCGTCCGATCCGCTCGATTGGCAGCCGCATATCCGCAACAAGCCGCGAAGGGAGGCCCTGGCGAACCGGTTCAGAAACGCCGACGACCCGCTACGTGTCGTGCTGGTCCGGGACATGTGGCTGACGGGGTTTGACGCGCCCAGCCTGCATACGATGTACGTGGACAAGCCGATGCGCGGGCACGGGCTGATGCAGGCCATCGCCCGGGTGAACCGGGTGTTCAAGGACAAGCCCGGTGGGATCGTGGTGGACTATCTGGGACTGGCCCAGGACCTGAAACATGCACTGGCTACGTATACCGAGAGCGGTGGCACAGGCGATACGGCCGTGGACCAGAAGGAAGCGGTTGCGGTGATGCAGGAGAAGTATGAGGTGTGCTGCGGCCTGTTGCACGGGTTCGATTGGGCCGCGTGGACCGACGGCACGCCGGCTGAGCGTTTGAATCTGCTTCCCGCCGCCCAGGAACACGTCCTGGCACAGGAAGACGGAAAGGAACGGTGGCTGAACGCGGTGCGGGCGCTGTCCCAGGCCTACGCGCTGGCCGTGCCTCATCCGGAGTCGCAGCGCATCCGGGACGACGTGGCCTTTTTCCAGGCCGTCCGTGCGGCCCTGTCCAAGCGATCGACAGGCGAGCGTCGCACCGAGGAGGAGTTGGACCATGCCGTGCGGCAGATCGTCTCCAGCGCCGTCGCCTCGGAGGGCGTGATGGATATTTTCGCCGCGGCTGGCCTCGACAAGCCAGACATTTCGGTACTGTCGGACGAGTTTCTGGCAGAGGTCCGCGGCATGGAGCGCCGCAACCTGGCCATCGAACTCTTGCAGAAGCTGCTGAAGGGCGAGGTTTCCACGAGGCGACGCAAGAACGTCGTGCAGGCCAGGTCCTTTGCCGAAATGCTTGAACAGACCCTGCGGCGGTATCAGAACCGCGCGATCGAGGCGGCGCAGGTGATCGAGGAACTGATCGAACTGGCGAAGGAGATGCGCGAGGCCAACGAACGGGGCGAACGGCTGGGGCTTTCGGAGGACGAACTGGCCTTCTACGACGCGCTGGAGACGAACGACAGCGCCGTGCAGGTGCTCGGCGACGACACGCTCCGCGACATCGCCCGCCAACTCGTCGACACGGTCCGCAGGAACGTGACAATCGACTGGACGTTACGCGAGAACGTCCGCGCAAACCTGCGGGTGCTGGTGCGCCGAATTCTCCGCAAGCACGGCTATCCACCGGACAAGCAGGAAAAAGCCACGCAAACGGTGATCGAACAGGCGGAAGCGCTGTCGGAGGGATGGGCGGTGGCGTGAGGGAAGAAGCGCCTGACTGACTTGCCAATGCGCGTCTTTCGACCCATTTGTATTGCGGCTTTGGATCAAGGATGGTACATTGATGACCGAACTCTATCGAACATGATACAACGCTTCTAGGGATTTTTGTTCTTTCGCGTGTTTCGTCGTTTCCCTACGTGCCCGTACAGGGTGAACCATGACCAGACGCAGACTGCCCATCGGCATTCAGACCTTCGCCAAAATCAGGGAAGAAAACTACTACTACGTCGATAAAACGGTCCACCTGCGGCGACTGATCGACGAGGGTACGCACTATTTTTTATCTCGTCCGCGTCGCTTTGGGAAGAGCCTGTTTCTGGACACAATGAAGGAACTGTTCGAGGGCAATGAGCCGCTGTTCGAAGGGCTTCACGTTCACGACCACTGGGATTGGTCCGTTCGCTATCCTGTATTACGCCTTGACTTTGGCAGCGGCAATCTTGATGAGCCGGAGAGCTTGCACAAAGAGGTGATGGCGCAGCTGGACGCGATAGAAAGAGAAACAGGCGTAGAGAGCCCTTACGATGCTGCTTCCGCACGTTTTCGCCATATCATCCAGATGTTGCATCGGGAGGCTGGTCAGCGCGTTGTCGTGCTGGTTGATGAATACGACAAGCCGATCCTGGATGTGCTGGAGACACCGGAGATTGCCCGTGCCAACCGCGACTTTCTTCGGGGTCTGTATTCGACGATCAAGTCCAATGATGCCCATATCAGATTCACGTTCCTCACGGGTGTGAGCAAATTCTCCAAAGTCAGCCTCTTCTCTGGCCTCAACAACCTCACTGACATCACCATTGATCCGCAATACTCCGACTTATGCGGGTACACGGAAACGGACCTCGACGTGGTATTCGCGCCGGAACTGCCGGGGCTGGATCGGGAAGAGATTCGCGACTGGTACAATGGCTATAGCTGGCGGGGCGATGAGAAGGTCTATAACCCCTTCGATATCCTCCTGCTGTTTAGAAGGCACAGCTTCGAAGCCTACTGGTTCGAGACCGGCACGCCGGCGTTCCTTGTCGAGATACTACTGGATCGGGGCGTAGGTACCATCGCTTTGGACAATATGCTGGGTAGCGATGAATTGTTATCTACATTCGACGTGGACACCATCGTTCCCGAAGCCCTGCTGTTTCAGACCGGATATCTGACCATCCTCCGTACGGAACCGCGCGGCGGGAGGATGTTCTACCGCCTGGGGTATCCGAATCGGGAAGTTCGGCAGAGCTTGAACGAGAGCCTGCTGAATCACCTGATTGGACACTCGTCGCGCGGCGTTGAGCACAGTGCCCGTTTGCATGATCTGCTGCTGATCAATGACTTCGAGGGACTCAAGACCCTGTTCCACGCCTTCTTTGCCAGTATTCCCTATGAATGGCACACCAACAATGACGTCGCCAATTTCGAAGGCTACTACGCCAGCGTGTTCTATTCCTATTTCGCGGCGCTGGGTCTCAATATCACCGTAGAGGACAGCGCAAGTCAGGGACGTGCGGATATGGCCGTTCACTTCAACGATAACGTCTACCTCTTCGAGTTCAAAGTGGTGGAACTGGCGTCTGCGGGCGCGGCGATGGCGCAATTGCAGGAGAAGAGTTACGCGGACAAATACCGCAACCTGAACCAGCCGATCCACCTGATCGGGGTCGAGTTCAGCAAGGATACCCGCAATATCACGGGCTTTGAGGTAGCCCGCGTGTGACCCGGGAAGTAAGGAACCGGATATGGATGTGTACGAAAACATCGGAGACATATCTGACACGGTGCGTAGAGACATCGACCGGGGAATAGGTATCTTGAAAGCAGGAGGATGTAAAGCGGTCTTTCTCTTCGGATCAATTGTCGAGGGGAGGAGTAACTCGCGATCGGATATTGACTTCGCCGTCAGGGGATGCCCGGCAGGAATGTTCTACAGGCTCCAGGGGAAATTGCTCCTGGAACTCACGCGATCTGCGGACCTTGTCGATCTGGACGCAGACATCGAACTGACGGCATTTCTCGAACGCGAAGCGAACTTGACCCAGGTGGGATGAAAGGCATGTAAGATACCTATTATTTTGAATTTAGGTCATTATTGGATACAAATGTCAAGTGGTGATTCTTGTGTCCGTTGCACCATCGGTACAATTCCAAACTTGCCTTCCCGCGGAATACAACAGTACCCCCACCGCATCAGCCGTCGCCTGCCCTTCGACAAGCTCAGGGAACCGGCTCGGCTTCTGCGACTCCCCCTCAAGGGGGAGTGATGGCGCGGCGGTCTTTTCGTAGGTCTCATCACCGACAGAAATCCATCGATGTGGGCAGACAGGAATGTCTGCCCCACCCTCAAACTGCCTACGTCGGCTTGACAGTGATTGCGAGGTGTTGGCGCAGACCGTCGGATGATCGGTATTTCTGACCAGGCAATGCCGTTCCTTAAATTCGTAGCTGGTCTATTGAATCACGGAAGGGAACCATGGCGGCTGGGCTAACGGAACTGATCGAGCGGGCACCGTGGCGGGAGGCGGTTACGTATCGAAAGACGTGGCCTCACGAGTACGTGTTGTCCGAAGAGGACGGACAAACTGAGCTTCTTGAAGCGATCCGGGAACGGTTCCGCACCGGAGAGGGTGTGTCTGGCCGCTTTTTCAGTACGAAGAATACGTACCTCTTTATCGGCGACTACAAATATTGGCTGATGACCCACTGGGACGAAATTGAGCCCGGAATTAACTACGTCATCAACCGCGCCCGTCTCTACCGGGACCGGAGGGATTTTGTGATTCAATCCGGGGACATGGGGAGGCCTGAGGACTACCCGGTGACGCCCGCGTACGACGATCACGATGCTTAAATGAGGATTCTCCATGTCAAATGACGACACCCTGCTCGCCTATCTGGTCCCCAAGCTGACCTCACGAGTCGAAGACGCTGCGACGGATGGGCTTGGCTATATACTTAAGAAGTCGGTACCAGCGATAGACGCCCTTAACGGCCTGCTCCGGCAGGGCGGTTTCTCGGGAAATCCCATTGTCAGAGTGGAGTCCCAGGTCGCGTACGAGGATGGTACGCGTCCCGACATGACGGGCTATGACGAACACGACGGGAAACGTCTGCTCGTGGAGGTAAAGTTCTGGGCAGCTTTAGGGGAAACCCAGGCGAGCGATTATCTTGGGCAACTTGACGAACCCGGTGCTGCGATGTTGCTGTTTATCGCTCCCCAGGCGAGGATCGAGACGCTATGGGCTCAGATTAACCGTCAAGTTGAAGCCGATGGAAGAAGAAAATTGGATACCATGGACAGTTCCGATGCTTTTCAAACCGCGAGGTTGGCAGGCGAAGAGAAGCGACTGATGCTGATCAGTTGGCGCACCCTGCTCGCCCATCTGGCTGCTTCAGCGGACACCGAAGAAGTCAAGGGTGACATACTGCAGCTGCAGGGGCTTGCGGAGGGACAGGATACTCATGCGTTCTTGCCCCTGCATTGCGAAGATGTAAGTCCTGAAGTCGCGCGGCGCATTTCGAACTACAAAACACTCGTTGATGATGTGGTCGAACGTGAAGTTTCCAAGAAGTGGTTGAACATTGAGAAGCTAAAGGTCACCCCTCAGGTGTACGGATACGGACGGTTTTTTCGCTTTTCCAATATAAAGGGTGACTTCTGGATTGGCGTTAACTGTGAAAAATGGGCTGAAGACAGCGATACACCGTTGTGGCTATGGGTGGGAAAGGATGTTCAAAAAAGCATGATTGCGATAGGCACTGCCTTGGGTATTCGAGTCTTCGACCGCTGGATTCCAATTCGGCTTAGAAGAACCGTGGAATATCGCGCGGTGTTGGACGATGTGACATGCCAGTTGAAGGAAATCGGAAGAGTTGTCGGGGCAATTATACCAGACGATTAGGGTGTCGCAAAAAGCGACACCCAGGAAGGAGCCTTAGGGGCGTAGATCGCTTCACCACCCACCGCATCAGCCGTCGCCGGCCCTTCGGCCCTTCGACCCTTCGACAGGCTCAGGGACCGCAAGCTCAGGGAAAGGCTCGGCTTCTGCCTGCCTGCCGCGCTCCGCGTAGCGCAGGCAGGCGACTCCCCCTCAAGGGGGGAGTGATGGCGAGGTGACGGCAAGGCATGCGTTTCTTATGTCCTTTAATCGAGAGCAATCCATCGACGTGGGCAGACTGGAATGTCTGCCTGCCTGCGCCTGCCAGTGACGCTTTGGCAGGCAGGCCCCACCCTCAACCTGCATACGTCAGCATGAACGATGTGGGGGAGCATCGTGCCGATGTCCGTATTTCAGGCCATTTGTATTGCGGCATTGGTCCAAAGATGATACATTTACATCCAAGTTTTATTGCACATTATGTAACGCCACCGACGAGCGGCCGTTTTTGATAGATTTCCCATGATAATTCAGACCGAAAAGGGACCCGGATATGGATGTGTACGAAGACATCGGAGACATATCTGACTCGGTGCGTAAAGACATCGACCGGGGAATAGGTATCTTGAAAGCAGGAGGATGTGAAGCGGTCTATCTCTTTGGGTCAGTTGTCGAGGGGAGGAGTAGCTCTCGATCCGATATTGACTTCGCCGTCAGGGGATGTCCGGCAGGAATGTTCTACAGGCTCCAGGGAAAATTGCTCCTGGAACTCACGCGATCTGCGGACCTTGTCGACCTGGACGCAGACATCGAACTGACGTCATTTCTCGAACGCGAAGCGAACTTGACCCATGTGGGATGAGCGAACGCGAGCAGAATTGACCCACGAACTCGGACAGCTTGGGCATCTGCAATCGATTCGTGAACTAATGGGGGAGAAGAATAATGGATGAGAAGGAATACCTGCGTGAGATAGAAGAGGCGCTTGGGAGCGACAACACACGCCTTGGGGAGGTCTGGAGCCGTACCAAGGAAGGCAAGTCTCCCAACGATATTTCCGAAGAACTAAACGTCTCTACAAGTGGTTTCGTTTACACATATTTAAGTTACATCAGGGCTATTATTGAGGGGGAAATCTCAAGAAGCCCAACAATGGCAAAACAGATAGGTGGGGCGCTACGGAATTTTCTTAAACGTCACAAAGAGAACTTCTCTGATTATACTGTCCGGACGCTTACGAAGCGTGCAGAAGAATGTGATCGTTGGGTGTCCGATGTCCAAGCTTTGGAAGAAGAGGATTCGGAAGTCGAACGGCAAACGACCAGTGTTGAAAAAACCCAGACGGCCGGAATTTATGTGTACACCTATCCGCACTACTTGCGCAATCCCGTTGTTCCGGGAACGGATGGCTACAATGATAGGACCTACCTAAAAATCGGGATGTCTGGGGGGAATGTCCGCGAGCGCATATTGCGGCAGACGACAGGAATGCCGGAGCCTGCAATGATACTGCAAGTCTGGGTAGTTGACGACGACAATGACTTAGAGAACAGCGAAAAGAGAATCCACGAACACTTGAGCACCGTCGGCCACGGAACCGGCGGCAGCAGGCGTAGAGAGTGGTTGCTAACCAATGAAGATTCCGTAGCGTCAACGGCAAGGTTAATTGGGCTCACGTGCCATTACGACCACAGGAACCAAGATTCCGTGTAATCGTACACCGGCGCGGAAGACAAGAAGCTGTTTTTTTGGCGTAATCACGGAACATTTGCTACTGTGAGCTTTCTTGGAATTGCAGCTTGTCCGAGAACGCGAGGATTCACCTGATCAGAGAAGGACGTGAAAAAATGCCACGTCTAACCGAAGCGCAGGTCGCGGAATTCGAGGCGCAGGGGTATCTGGTCGTGAGGGGGCTGTTCGATCCGGAAGCGGACCTCGAGCCTGTGATCGAGGAATACGCAGGGGTGCTGGACCGGCTTGCCGGCGAACTGTACGAAAACGGGGAGATCTCCTCGATGTACGAAGACCTCCCGTTCGGGGACCGGCTGACGCGGATCTACGCGGAGTCCGGCAAGGTGCACGCGCAGTATTTCGACTTTTCGCTGCCGCAGAAGAATGTCCGGGCGGATACCCCGATGTGGGTGGGGCCGGCAGTGTTCCGGCTGTTGCGGAACGAGAAGCTGCTCGACGCCGTGGAATCCCTGATCGGGCCCGAGATTTATTCAAATCCGGTGCAGCACGTCCGCCTCAAGCCGCCGGAGCACCTGTGCCCCGTCAACGAGACGGGACGCGTCCAGCTTGGCGCAACGCCGTGGCACCAGGATACGGGTGTGGTTCGGCCGGAAGCCGATGACACGAATATGCTGACCGTGTGGTTCGGCCTGTGGGACGCGACTGTCGAAAACGGCTGCCTGGAGGTCATCCCCCGAAGCCACCGCGAAGGGCTGCTGCATCACTGCCATGCGACCTCGACGATGTCGCGTGGGTTCGGCCTGCAGATTCCCGACCGGCTGCTGCGGCAGGGAGACGGCGTGGTGCTTCCCATGAAACGCGGCGACGTGCTGTTCTTCCACCGCCTGAACTGCCACTCCTCGCTGCCCAACAATAGCGACAATATCCGCTGGAGCTTCGACCTTCGGTACAACCCCATCGGCCAACCCACCGGACGCGGCTCGTTTCCGGGATTCGTCGCGCGCAGCCGCTCGAATCCCGAAAGCGAACTGCACGATCCCGCAGAATGGGCGAGGTTGTGGCACGAGGCCAGAAGCCGGCTCGCCCGCAGCGCGGATCCAACGTACAATCGCTGGAAGGTTGACGATCCGGTCTGTGCGTGAGCGATAACTACGCTTCGGCGATGGTTTCGCGCAGGTGCCGCGCGGCAAGCCTGAACGTCTCGCGGTCGTCGCATTCGTTGACGTCCTGCCCCTCGAAGGTGATGGAAACGACGCCGTTGAAGCCCGCTGACTTGAGAATCCCGATAATGCGAGGGTAATCGAGCCACTCCTCCCGGCCGCTGTCGATCTTGTAGATCTTGGCGCGGACGTACGACGCGAATGGGGCGGTCTGTTCCATATATTGGTAGATGTCGACGTCCGGATCGCCCACACCGCGGTTCTGCGCAGGCGACCCCACCCACTGGCCGGTGTCCAGGATAAACGTAAAATTCTCGCGGTCGGTTTCCCGCAGAATCCGCAGGACGTTGTCGCCCGTACTCGGGTGATTCTGCAGGCCGACGATAATCCCGGACTCGGCCGCGAAATCGCACACTTCCTGGAAACATCGGATCTCACTTTCAGGGTCACCGTCACCCGGCGCCCCGCAGAAGAGCCGGATCATCGGCGCACCCAGGAAAGCGGCCACTCCCACGTCTCCCTTCGCCTGCTCGACCTTTCGACGCAATTCCTCATCCGTCCCCACGAAATGGCCGCCGGACGCCAGATAGCCGATGGGAAGCCCGGCTTTCAGGCATTTTATCTTCAGGTCCCGCAGATAGCCGCGGTCCAGGGAACCGAATCCCACGTCCACCCGGAAATCAATGACATCCAGCTTCAACTCGTACGCGAGGTCAATGAACGACTCGACGTCCGGGAAGGCCTTGGGTTCTTCCTTGCCAAAATACGACGCGTATATGCCGACTTTCATCGCAAGACCTCCTATCTAGTCCAATGGCGGGGAGACCTACACCCTATACTCCTTCCAGGGTGAAGGAGGGAACTGTCATCACCTGTACACGTTTCGCTTTGCTCCCCCTCTCCGCCCGGGAGAGGGGGTTGGGGGGAGAGGTCTGCGTTCCATCCATTTTTGCTACATGACGACGCGGATATCCACCGGTTGTGTTTTTGATCTTCGTTCTTGCCTTTAGCTGACTGCTGACCGCTGATTGCTGATCGCTTTTTTCTGCGAGGCCGGGAGCAGTGGTTTTGATTCACACCGCGCGGTTGGCGTCGTCGTAGTACTGATTGATGCCGGGTACTTCTCTCATCCCGTGCCATACGCCTCTGAACAGCGACTGGCGTTTGGGCGGCAGCGCGGCGATCACCTCCGCGGGGGGGCACCCCTTGCCCCACTTGGCGTTGACCGTGTTGTAGCAGGTGAAGAGACTCAGCCGGTCGCGGGTCTCGTTGGTCCAGCGCGTTCCCGTGTGGCAGAGCGCCTCGGTAAAGATCACCGCCGATCCCGCGGGACAGGTGTAGGTCTCCCACAGCGAACTGTCCCGGCCGCTGACTTCCTCGGGTCGCGGAAAGGCCGCCTTGTGGCTGCCCGTGAGGAACATCGTTCCCCCGTCTCCCGGACCCACCTCATTGAGTTCCCACACCACGCGGGTCAGGCCCGAATGGACCTTCCCAGGCAGCATCTGGTAAATATGGGAATTGCCGGAAAAGGAAAAATAGGCGCCTCCGCCGTGGGGCCGGAAGTTGTCGTGGCCGGCCTCTCGGTGGCTGGTGTACGTGTGATCGTACCGGAACCCGTAGCAGTCTTCCGTTGCCAGCGGGCGATGCGAGAGGATTTCGTTAAGCACGCCGACAACCGCCGGATGATCCAGAAGCGCCTGTGACGGCCCCCCGTGGTTGTCGCGTTCCTCCGGGGAAAGCGCGTCGCGACGGTAGAGAAAGTCCATCTGGTGCCGCCGGATCCGGTCGAGTTGATCTTCGTCGAACAATCCGGGCAGAGAAATCCAGCCTTTCAGATCGAACGTGTACTTCTGCGCGTCGGTCATCGGCACAACCGGGAGACCGTCCGCGTTGGTGGTGGGGAGAAGCTCGGTATCCATAAATGACCTCGCAGGTTGATAGGGGTTGCGCTGTCTGCCGGTGCCGGTCCCACAAGAGCGGTGAGACGGGAGATGGAAGAGGAAAAACGGTTAGCGATATGCCGTCGCGATGTCAATCGGCGACGCGGACAGACAGGAACGTCTGCCCGCCTGCGCATGCCAGTGACGCTTTGGCAGGCAGGCCCCACCCTCAAACCGGCTTCCTCAGCATGCGATTCCAAGATACTTCCGCGGCGGCGAAAATTCAAGACGCGCGGCGCATGCGGTTGCGTCGCCCTAGCCGGGCAGACCATAGCCCCCGGCCGGATTTGAAATTTCTGCATCCAAAGCCGCAAAACAACTTTGATCTCGCGCCTTTTCCGTCTATATTTGAGACAAATCGACAACAAACCGGGGTTTTTGACCAGGACTTCAAACGTAGTTCAGTCGTTACCCCACGGATCGTCTTTTCCAACGCAGGAGACAGGCACATGTCAGATCAGACCGGCGGTCACGTCACGGTCTACGTCGGCACCTACACGGACGATCGGACCGAAGGCCTGCACATACTTCGACTCAAACCCTCCTCCGGAGAACTGGAAGCCGTCTCGAAGGTCCCCGACGTCCACAACCCCTTCTTCCTCGCCGAAGACGCGGGCGCACGGTTCCTTTATGCCGCCTGCGCCGTCGACGAATTCGACGGCAGACCCGGAGGCTGCATCAAGGCGTTCTCCATCGATCCCGGGTCCGGCGGCCTTACGCTGCTCAACGAAGAGCATGCCGGGGGCGACCTGCCCTGCTATCTCAGCGTTGACCGCTCCGGCCGCTGTCTGCTGTCCGGGAACTACGGATCGGGCAGCCTGAGCGCGCTTCCCATCGATGGAAACGGCCATCTCGAACCGGTCTCACAGATCGTCCTGCACGAGGGATCCAGCGTCGACACGGGGCGGCAGGAGGCGCCTCACGTTCATTCTGTCGTTCTCTCGCCCGATCACCGATTCGCGTTTGCCGCCGACCTGGGTATCGACAAGGTCATGTGCTATGAACTGGATGCGTCGTCGGCCTCCATCGAGCCGACCGGGCAGGCGTTCGTGTCCACACGGGCCGGCGCGGGACCCCGGCACATCTCCTTCCATCCCGATGGCAGCAGGGCGTACGTGATCAACGAGCTCGACAGCACCATCGCCGTCTTTGACTACGAAGCGGAAACCGGATCCCTTGCCGAACGCCAGACCCTTTCCGCCCTGCCCGATGACTACGTCGGCGAGAACTTCTGCGCGGACGTCCGGGTCCATCCGTCCGGCCGTTTCCTCTACGGCTCCAACCGGGGGCACGACAGCATCACGGTGATGGCGATTGACGGCGCAACGGGCGAACTCTCGCCACTCGGCCACGAGCCATCCCGCGGCGCGTGGCCCTGGAACCTGGAATTCGATCCCGCCGGCAGATATCTCCTCGTCGCCAACCAGCGCGGCAACGCGGTCTCCTGTTTCCGGATCGTCCCTGACACCGGCGCCCTCGATCCCGTCGGCAGTCCCGTTGAGGTACCGGGCGCAGTCTGTGTTGAAATTCCATCCCCGGCCGTTCGATAACATGGCGCCATCCACCAACGACGGACCCCTCGCCGGATGTCGCGTACTGGAGATGGGCAGCACCGTTTCCGGCCCGTTCTGCGGCCGCCTCCTGGCGGACTTCGGCGCGGAAGTCATCAAAGTGGAGCCGCCGTCCGGAGACCCGGTGCGCCAGATGGGCAGACGCAGCCGGGGCCGCTCGCTGTACGCGGCCAGCATCCTGCGCAACAAACATCTCATCTCGGTGGATCTCAGAACACCCGGGGGTCAGGACGTCGTCAAGCGGCTGGTGAGCGCCTGCGACGTGGTTGTCGAGAATTTCCGGCCGGGAACGCTGGAGGCGTGGAACCTGGGTTACGACAGCCTCGCCGCGGTCAACCGCGGCATCATCCTCGTCCGAATCAGCGGGTACGGACAGACGGGCCCCTACCGCCACCGCCCCGGATACGGCGTGACCAGCGAGGCGGTGGGCGGACTCAGAGAGATCACGGGCGAGCCCGACCGGCCGCCCAGCCGTGTGAGTATCTCCCTCACGGATTGCATTACGGGGCTGTACGCCGCATTCGGCGCGGTCATGGCACTCTTCTCCAGGAACCGAACGGGTCGCGGGCAGGTGATTGACGCGGCGCTGTACGAGGGGGCGTTCAGCTTTATGGAACCCCATGTCCCGGCATTCGCCGCGCTGGGGGCCGTCCCCACCCGTACGGGGTCCAGGTTGCCGAACAGCACGCCGAACAACCTCTATCCCACGGCGGACGGGGACTTCATCCACGTCACCGCGGGCAACGACGCCACCTTCGAACGCCTCGCCGCGTGCATGGGCGCCCCGCATCTTGCCGAAGACGAACGCTTCAGGACACCCACGGCCCGGTCGCGGCACGAGGACGACATCGACGGCATCATCGCCGACTGGACGTCGGGGCGTCCGCTCACGGAACTGGAGCGCGAGCTGGACGCGAGTGCCGTACCTGCCGCCAGGATATTCACGCTGCGGGACATTTTCGCCGATGAACACTACCGTGCGCGAGATATGCTGGTGGAAATGCCGGATGACGTGCTCGGGTCGGTCACGCTGCCGGGCGTGGTGCCCGGTCTTTCGGAAACGCCGGGCGCCGTGCGTTGGGCCGGGCGGGAAGTGGGGGTCGATACCAGGGACGTACTGACACGGGTCGCAGGATACGAAGCCTGTGAAATTCACGCGCTTGCCCGGCAGAAGACCATTTACGCGACGTCACCGCCTTGAAATGCAGTAAGCTGGATGCAGCAGGTGGCCTGGCGCCCGGTGTACAGGAGACACAGATGAACTGGCAGAAAGAAACCGATGAACTCGACGCGCGTCGATCCTGGTCCAGAAAGATGGGCGGGGCCGAGAACGTCGAACGCCATCACGGACAGGGAAAGCTCACCATTCGCGAACGCATCGACGCCCTGGTGGACAGCGGCTCGTTCACAGAGGTCGGGAGCCTCAGCGGCACAGGCGAGTACGACGAGGCCGGCAACGTCGTCAACGTGCAGCCCGCCCCCTACATCATGGGCGTGGCCCGCATCAACGGAAGACCCGTGGCCATCGGCGGAGAGGATTTTACCGTCCGGGGCGGCAGCAGTCCCGGCACCCACCGGCGAAAGGGCGGACAGGGCGGCTTTATTGAGGACCTTGCATCCAAGTATCTCATTCCGCTCGTCAACCTCGCGGACGGGGCCGGCGGTTCGGTCCGCGGCGCCGTAAAACGGGGGTACACCGTATTCCCCGGCGTCAGCAGTTTCGGCCGCTCCGTCCAACTCCTCGGCGAAGTCCCTGTTGTATCCGCCGTACTCGGCAGCGCGGCCGGCGGTCCCGCCGGACGGGCCATACTCTCGCACTGGTCCGTCATGGTACGACGCACGAGCCAGATCTTCTCCGGCGGTCCGCCCCTCGTCAAGCGGGCGCTCGGGGTAGAGGTATCAAAGGATGACCTTGGCGGACCCCACATCGCGGTGGACGCGGCCGGCACGGTCGACAATGCGGTCGATACCGAACGCGAGTGCTTTTACATGATCCGGCGATTTCTCTCCTACATGCCCCAGAACGTATGGGAACTGCCCCCCGCCGAGTCCAGCGACGACCCGGTTGACCGGTGTGACGAGGAACTGTTGTCAATCGTCCCAAGAGAACGCACCTCCCCCTATTCGATGCACCGCCTGGTCGAACTGGTAGTGGACAAGGGCTCCGTCTTTGAAATCCAGCCGACGTTCGGACGCGCGCTCATCACCTGCCTCGCCCGGCTCAACGGCCATCCGGTAGGAATCGTCGCCAACAACCCCATGGTGTCCGGCGGCGCGATGGGCGCCGGCGAAGCCAAAAAACAGACCCATTTCATCGAACTGTGCGACTGCTTCCACGTCCCGCTGATCTTTTTCGTGGACATCCCCGGATTCATGATCGGCGCCGCCGCCGAGCAGGAGGCGACCCTGCGCGAAGGGATGAAAGCGGTCTTCGCGATTCACAGGGTCCGTGTGCCCATCCTCACCCTTGTGATCCGGAAGTGTTACGGCATGGCCGGAATGGCCGCCGGCGACATGGACGAACTGGACTTCAAGATCGCCTGGCCTTCCGGAGAGTGGGGCTCCCTCCCCATCGAAGGAGGCGTTGCCGCGGCCTACCGTCGGGATATCGCGAATTCCGAGAACCCGGAAGCCCGTGAGAAGGAACTTGAAGAGGAACTCCGACAGTTCGCGTCTCCATTCCGCTCCGCGGAAGCCTTTGCGGTCGAGGAAATCATCGATCCGCGCGAAACCCGCCCCTTTCTCTGCAACTTCATTTCCCTCACCCGCAACCGCCTCAAGAGCCTGCTCGGTCCCACCGATAAACGAGGCGTTTCGCCGTAGCGTCGCTACGCAGCCCCTCCGCCCCCAAAGCCACGTCTCCCCGGGTGAGACGGAAGACGGGAGAGGGGAGATAATGACATCGCGTCCACAGGATGACGATATGGGCTGGCGTTGTCAATTCATCAATTCGCGAAGACCTGTCTCCTGCGCGAAACCAATTATCGAGTGGGTTGTCCGACGAAAGGCGCCCTGTCAGGACGCGATAGATAAACCGCAGGCGGACCAACTCGTCTACCGTCTTCCGTCTCACCGCCTTAGTGTTACCCATGTCCCAGAACACCTTTCGGTAATGTATGTAATCTTGATATATTGTATGAAATCTTGTATATTTATACATAAACCAGATACCATCGAAGGAGGCATATATGCCGCGTGACAGGACGTTACACATCAAGCTCGATGAAGAGACGGACTCGATGCTCAGAAGATTGGCGGAGATCCGCCGGAAGAGCAGAGGACAGCTTGTCCGGGACGCGATATCGGCATGTTATCAGACGGCGTTCGCCGAGTTGCCGCTCCGGCAGAGCCGGGCGCTCGCCGCCTATCGGGGCGGGTACATCAGCCTCGGGAAACTCGCCAGGGAAATGGGCATGCACGTGTTGCAGCTGAGAGCCTGGCTGAACGAACACGGCATTCCCCAGCGCAACGTGTACGGAGACGAGGACGCCGCACGTGCCTGAATCCGGCGCCCGTTCTTATCTCGACACCGTTACCCTGAGCAATTTCGCCCTCTCGGGCCGCATCGACGTGCTCGTTGCGAGATACGGACGGCGCGCAATCGTCCCGCAGCAGGTCCTCGACGAGATTGCAGACGGTATCGTCACGGGATATTCGGATTTGCGGGGGGTTGAGGCGGCGGTTGCAAACGGGGAATTCAGCAGCGCGGAAGGCTTCTCCGCGGAAGAACGCGAGTTCTACCGTAATCTGCTGCGGACCCTGTCGCCGGGAGAAGCGTCGTGCGTAACCCTCGCGCGAACCCGCGGGGGCGTTGTCGTCACGGACGACCGGACGGCCAGAAACCGCTGCTTCGATGACGGCGTTCCCGTTACGGGAACGATCGGAATCCTCAAAGCGTGCGTGCTGGATGGAATCCTGTCGCCCCGGGAAGCCGATGACGCTCTGCGAGCGATGACGGCTGCCGGATATTACTCAGCGGTCAGCAGTATCAGCGCCGTTGTCCGGTGACGAAGACACGCGGCCGGCGGACCGGCGGTTCATGAACGCGACGATTCCGGCAACGAGGACGGCGGACCCCTGAATCCAGACCCGCAAGCCGCCGGAAGGGGTGAGAAAGAGGACAAGCGCCGCAGCGAGCAGGATGCCGCGCTGCCAGGGATTCAGAGGGGCGAAGCCGTACCCGGAGATAGCCGCGGCCAGTGGAAGAATCCCGGCGAACACGACGAGGACGTTGACGACGGTCGACGCAAGGTCCGTGGAGACGAGAAGCAGTTCGGGATGCAGTACGAAGGCGTAGGGCAGGGCGAAACCCACCAGGGCGAAACGAAATGCCGCGAGGCCCGTGCGCATGATGTCCGCCTTCGCGATTGCGGCTGCGGTGTAGGCGGCCAGCGCGACGGGCGGCGTCACCATCGACATCATCCCGAAATAGAAGATGAACAGATGCGCCGCCAGGGGCACAACGCCCAGTTCGCCCAGGACAGGGCCGACGAGCGTGGCCATCAGGAGATAGCAGACGGCCGAAGGCAGGCCCATTCCCAGGATGATTGTGGAAATCATCAACAGAATCAGGGCAAGGACGAGGTTGTTCTGCGCCAGCGGCAGAATGGCGCCGGGCAGCCTGGCGCCGACCCCCGTGAGGGTGACCACCCCGATGATGATGCCCACGCAGGCAGCCGCCGCGATGAGGGACACGCCGCCGTGGGCCGCGCCCTCCACGGCGCGCAGCAGCGAACGGGGCCCCATGCGCGTCGACGGCTTCAACGCGGCCGCCAGGAGCGTGCAGACCAGGGCGATGCTGACCGCCCGGAACGGCGTATACCCGAGGACGATCAGCACGATCAGGCTCAGCAGCGCCACGAGGAATACAACGCCTGGGGCGCTCCGGGGGCGATCCGGGGGACGTTCATCGCCCGCGGCAACCCGGATGCGCCGGGCGTGAAAGTGGACGATCAGCAGAAGCGCGGTATAGTAGAATACCGCGGGGATGAGCGCCGCCCTGACGATCTCCAGGTAGGTGACCGCCGGATCGACCATCTCCAGCATCATGTAGGCGCCCGCGCCCATAATCGGCGGCGCCAGCGCACCGCCCGAACTGGCGGCCGCTTCGATCCCCCCTGCCGCCACGGGCCGGAATCCTGCCGAACGCATCATCGGAATTGTAAACGTACCGGTTGTGGCCGTGTTCGCGACCGCGCTCCCGGAAAGTGATCCCATGATCCCTGACGAGACGACGGCAACCTTCGCGGGCCCGCCGGTGCGCCTTCCGAAAAACCTGCGCGCGGTATCCAGTACGTACCCGGTCGCGCCCGTCCCTTCCAGCGTCGTGCCGAACAGAACGAAGAGAAAGACATACGTGAACATCACCTTCAGCGCGATGCCGAACACGCCCTGCGAATGCAGAAAGGTCTGGGAGACAATACGCTCCCAGCCGTACCCCCTGTGAGGAAAGAGCCAGTCGGGCATGACGTGGCCCAGGGCGGCATACGCCAGGAACGCGAGAGACAGCAGCGGCAGCGTGGGCCCGATCGCACGGCGGGTCGCTTCCAGGATGAGAATCAGACCGACCAGGCCGACCGCCCAATCCAGCGGAAGTTCCAGACCCGCGCGATTGCCCAGACTGCGGCCGCCCAGCCAGAAGGCTTCGAAGACCGGTTCGGTCTGAATCACCACGTAGCCGAAGCAAAAGAGTACAGCGGCAACGAAAAGCAGGGCCAGTGGTCTTCTCCTGGCAACTCCGGTACCGACCTGCGGCTTCAGGAATACAAGACTCAAGCCCAACATGGCAAAGAAAGCCAGTTGGGCTTGAGGCGTCAGTCCCGGATAGTTGACCTCAGCCAGGACGAATAAACTCAGCAGGACCGCCAGGATGCGAAAAAGCCATGTCTCGAGCATGTCAGTTGGGCCAGATTCCGATTTCCCTGTAAAACCTGATCGCCCCGGGATGGAACGGTGTGCCGGTATCCCGAATCACGTTCCCAGGCTGGATGGCTTTGCCCGCGGGATGCTTCTTCACCACGTCCGCGCGGTTCTCGTAGAGAATCCTGGTAAACCGGTAGACCGTCTCCTCGTCCAGGGCGGCAGGCGTCACAAGGTGCATCGAGCCCACGTTCATGCCGTCGAAGGCCTCCGCCTGGCCGCGATAGGTATTCGCCGGAATACTTGCCGCATTGAAGAACGGATAGTCCCGGAACAGACGTTCTTTTTCGGGAACGCCGAAGGGTATGAAGCGGACGTCCTGCGAAGCGCTCGCCTGGGTGATGGACGCCGTGGGCACGGCGCCGCCCAGAAAGGCCGCGGCGGCGGACCCGTCCGCGAGCATATCCACGGCGCCGGCCTGCGTATTGTGCAACGGGCTGAAGTCCTCGTAGGTGACACCGTGAGCATTCAGTATCGGCGCGAGGAAATACTCGAACCCGGCGCCGGCGGGGCCAACGACAACCCGTTTGCCCCTGAGATCGCCGATGGCGCGGATTTCCGTGCCTTCCGGCGTCACGAAGAGAGCGATATTCGGGGCCAGCGTCATCACGGCGTTGATGGCCTGCTTTTCGCCCCAGGCGCCCTCGCCCCGCACCGCAAAATACGATATCGCGGCATTGGCCAGCGCGAAATCCAGCTCCCCGCGCACGAGCCGGCGGATGTTCTCCTGCGTCCCCTTGGTCGCCTCCGCGGATACGTCCCACGACAGGTCGCCCGCGCGGTCGTCCACGACCTGCGCGATCGCGCCGCCGACCACAAAAAACGCGCCCCCCGGCGGCGCGGTGCCGACGCTCAGGAACCGGCGCTGGGGCTCGGTCGTTTCCCGCCCGCTGTCCGGCGCCTCGCATCCGAACGCAACCAGAAGGATTGCAATCGCTGCGCCGGCAACGCGTGTCATGCCCTCAAACCGGTCCATCGAATCTCCTCTCTCCATTCGGTTCCGTGTCTCCAATCAATTCCGCGTGTCTTCCGCAATACAATAGAGGTGGCTGCGCCCCCGCAAATAGAGGTCGTCCCCCACAACAACCGGCGACGCCCCGCTCCCTTCGTCCAGGGTGTTCTTCGCCAGAACCTCGAATTCAGGGCCGTTCCTGACAACGAGCGTGGTACCCTCGAGGTCGGAAATGTACACGCGGCCGCCGGCGCCTACCAGCGACGCGTAGACGAAGCCCATCCCGTCAATGCGTTCCGGCCCGAAGAGTGGCTTCCCGGTGCCCGCGTCATAGCAGGACAGGATCGCTCCCCGGCCCTTCATGAGAAACAGCCGGCCGCCGTAGAGCAGGGGTGACGACACATAGGGTGTGTTCCGCGCGATCGACCATACAACCGAGTTCGAACCCGAGACGTCGCCCTTCGCCCTGGCCAGATCAATTGCCTGCATGGCGGGGTCCCTGTGGCCGCTGGCCACGTACACCACCCCGTTTTCGTACAACGGCGTCGGAATCACGTTCGTCCCCAATCCGCCGCATTCCCAGATCAACGCACCGGTCTTCAGGTCGTAGCCACGGGTGCGGCGCGACGCGCTGACGATCACCTGGATCCGGCCGCCGTGGTCAATAGGCAGCGGCGTGGACCAGGAGGTCACCTCATCCCGCGCCTTGCGCCAGAGTTCCCTGCCCGACGATTTGTCCAGCGCGACAATGAATGAGTCCCCTTCGTGGTCCCAGTTGATCACCAGCGTGCTGCCGTGGATCATTGGCGAAGCCCCCTCGCCGAAAGCGGCCCTGCTCCAGTATTTGCCCAGATCTTTCTCCCACTTCAGATTGCCGTCCATGTCGAGGCAATAGAGCCCCTGCGACCCGAAATACGCAAAGAGGTGTTCCCCGTCCGTAATGCCCGAGGGTGACGCAAACGACGCCGTCCGGTGCATTCCCTCGTGCGGCCGGGCCTCCCGGACCGTCTTTTCCCAGATGGTTTCTCCGGTCCCGCGATCCAGGGCCAGGACCCTGTATTGAAACAGATTGGGCGGGGGTTGGCGCCTTCCCCCTCCGGTGTTCTCCACAACCTTGTCAGTCATGACGGCTGTCTGCACGAAAATCCGCTCGCCCCAGACAACCGGCGTTGCGTGGCCCAGACCGGGAATGGGCGCCTTCCATCTGATATTCTTCCCTTCGCTCCACTCAACGGGCGGATTCGCCCCGTCGACCAGCCCGTTGCGGTTCGGTCCGCGCCAATGCGGCCAGTCTGACGCGGCCGGTCCGGTTGAAACCAGCAGACAGAAAACAGAAAAGGCCAGCGTCATCCGATTCATAACGCGCTCCTTTCACGACATAAGACCCCAGAAGCCCGACTTCGCGCCTTCAACTGAAGATACGCTCTGCGACTCCGGAATTGAACTCTTATTTTGGTTGCCAAGCCCCAGCCAAAAATACCTCACCATTCTTCCGCCGATTCATCCCGTCTCGCCGCGTTGCCATCGCTCGCCGACCTGGCCAGGTCGCCTGCGCTCTGGCGCCTTGCGAGACGGGCGACTCGACGGCCGAATTCAGGCAACTTATTTCCGGGACAGAACACTAGCGTGCAGGCCTCAGGCGCCTTCCCGTTTCAACGCCGGCAACAGCGGCGTCCTCAGCGCAACCAGAACCCCCGCGGTACCGGCAGCCAGGCCCGCGCTGAAGATAAGGCAAAGCGTGGTCAGCAACGACGCCCACGGCAGGCCGCCGGAGGCATGGGGCACGGTTGTCACGATCGCCGCCGCAACGCCGATTGCCATGCCCCGCCACCATCAGGAATCCGTTCTCCACGCAAAGGAGTCCGCTCAGCAGCGCCCGGCGAAACCCGAGCGCCCTCAGCGCCGCCAGCTCGGCACGCCGTTCAACGACGTTACGCACCATCACGATCCCAAGTCCGATCGTCCCCAGGAGCACGCCCAGCCCGCCCAGCGTCTGAAACGTGGACAGGTACGTATTCTCCACCGTCCGGAAATGCGCGAGCCTGGCAGACGTCGGCGTCGCATCGAGACCGGCGTCCTGCAACCGCCGTTCCAGGAGGGCGCCAGTTTCTCCGGGCCGGTCGGTCTCCACAAGGAAATACCCGTACCCGCTCCGATCGGGGAAATGCGCGGTGAAATTCGCCTCCGATACGAGCAGTTCACTCTGGAAGATGCTGTGCTTCAGCAGTCCGACGAGCCGCAGCCTGACGGTCTCGCCCGTTTCCGTCTGCATCGGGATCTCGTCGCCCCAGCTTCTTGTGGAGAATCCAGGTGACCGAGTTCGCGTCGCCAAATGCGGGAATCACGCCGGGCTCCGCCTGCCGCGTCAACAACGTCCACGGCGCCTCCGCCTCGTACAGCAACCGATCGAACGCGAAACCGCCCCGTCGAATCAACGTCTCGGGCACGCCCAGAACCCGGGGATGACGCGGTCTGTAGAGATTCAGGCAACTCACGTCTTCACCGGGCAATACGCGAAACGGCATAATTCGCGCCCCGTCCAGAATCCGGGCATCCTCCGCGGAAAACCCCAGCTCGAAACGCCCGTCCGTCGAACCGGGATCGTGGTAGAGCGGCGCATCCGTTTCGGCGATGAGCTGAAATCCGCCCCCCGCCCGACGTCCGGCTGTTCAGCGCATCGCGGCCGGCATCGGTGCGTCGATGGGCGCCAACGGCCACAACCACGAAACATGCGCAGGCGATCAGCGATGCGCACAGCAGACTCCGGCCCGGATTTCGCGCGCTGTTCCGCACACCCATCCTCCAGATTCCGGTCACCGCCGTGCGCCGTTTCCGCTGAAACCAGACGGAGAGCGCGCACAGGCCCGAAATCAGAAGAAATGTCCCGCATCCGAAAAACAGCGCGATCGCGGCTTCGCGCCCTGCGCGCGGCACACCGGCAAGGCAGGCCGAGGCCAGTCCCAGGCTCGCGATCGCAACCACCTTCAAACGGCGCCCGCTGCCGGCGGCCGCGTGGTGAACGGCGCCGGAGAGTAGCGCCCGAACGGGCATCCGGCCCAAACGCCGGACCGTCGTCAGAATCGTGAACAGAACCACAACCTGTGAAATCAGGTACCCGGCCGCCAGACCGGACCCGTGCACGTGCAGCGCGAGTTCACCGGTCCCGACGGCCGGAGCCCACCAGGTGCGCAGACCCGCGATCATGATCCATCCGTACGCCAGTCCTCCCGCGAGTCCGAGAAGGCCCCCCAACCCGGTCAGCCAGACCGCCTCGCCCATGAACCGGCGTCTGATCGCGCCCGCGGTAAAACCCGACGCCATCAGCACGCCCACCTCATCGGCGCGCTGCTCCACGCCAAGCCGGAAGAGGAGACCCACGAGCAGCGCCGCCGAGACAATCAGAAACAGACTGAAACCCACGAACAGCCCGCCGAAGTCGGTGGACCCCGACGAAGCCGCCAGCCCCTGTTTTCTCACGGGCTGAAAGGCCATGCCCGCGGATTCGGGCGGGAGCGCCTCCCTGAGTCCGGAACGAAACCGATCGGCGGATTGCCCGGCGTCCAGTCCGGGCGCGGGACCCATCCTGACGGACGTCAGGCTGCCGAATCGGCTTCGCCAGAGTCGTTGCCCCGTGGCGGACGACACGATGGCTTTGGGCGCGGCGCGATAGGCGTCCCAATAGGCTTCGTCCGCTGGTCGTATGCGCGTCAGGTCCACGGGGAAGGGCGGATCCCAGGCGTGCATGTCTTCCGCGTCGTGAAGACCCGGAAATGCCGGCGTCAACAGGGAATCTGCGCCCAACCCTTCCATGGCGACGACGCCCGCCAGGCGTAACGTGACGTGACGCGTGCTCAGTGCTGGTCCGGCTTCGAAATAAGCCAGCTCGACGGCGTCGCCGGTCCCGGCGTGCAGGTCCTTCGCCGCCCAGGCATTCAGCAGCACTTCCCCCTCGCCGGGGACCGGCCCGGGGCGCCCGTCAGCCAGTCGCAGCTTGCCCACGCTCCCGACGTCCAACGCGGCAACCGTTGAATAGGGCAGAACGCGATCCCCGACCCGGATCGTATTGGCCAGGTACGTGAGGATCGCCATTCGCGGCATCCCCAGTTCATCCGCGAGCCCCAGAACCGTGTTCGCCACGTGGGGCTTCAGGAGAAACCCCGTGCTTTCCACCGCGAGGTAATCCGCATCCACCCGCATCGCAAGCCCGAGATCATCCAGCGTTGCGGCGCGTGTGAGCGCGAGCCCCGGATCGCCGGCGGCCTGCGTGTCCTGCGAAACCAGGAGCATATTCACCCGGCCCGGCAGTCCAAGCGTTTCCTGCAACAGGGGAAGGGACACGAACGCATTGAGCGGCGTCCGCTGACGCGGGCGCAGACCGAAACGACCCATTCCCCGGTCGTGCACGACACCCGTGAGTCTGACGCGGACGGTCTGTATCGACTCCGAGATCCCGTCCCGCCCGAACAGAGACTCCCTGTGGACGTCGCCCGGCAGCTCGAACGAAAGCAGGACCGCATCGCCCACGCGGGCGTTCAGTTCGCTCCGCAGAGACTCGTTGGCGACAAACGGCGTCGCGGCCCCGCGTCGGGCGAGGTCGGGCGCGTTGGCATCGAACAGGCCGGCGAACCGGGAATCCACACCCAGAATGGCGACGCGGGAAGCGCGGGTCCCCGCGGTGGCGTGCACCGCCGATCCAGCGAGGGTCACCGCCGGCACAACGGTCAGTCCGCCATCCGCCGCCTCGACGTCCCGCGCGAGGTCCGTGCGAAAGAAGCGATCCGAAACGAGGGCGTGATCGATATCTCCCAGGCGGTCGAGGGTCAGGTCTCTCAGGCTTTCGCGTACCGAGTCGCCCACCAGCAGGGCCCCGGTGAGCACGGCGGTGGCCACGGCCACGCCCAGCAGCACGGACAGATGAATTCGCCAGAAGAAGGTCAGGCTTCGACGCAAGTCCCCTCCCGCAACTCAAGGGTGCGTTCGAACCGTGCTGCCATTTCCGGACTGTGCGTGACCCCGATCAGGATCGTGTCCTCCCGGGCATGCAGTTCGAATATCAGGTCGCCGATTTCATCGGCCCGCGCCCGATCCAGGCTGCCCGTCGGCTCATCGCACAGGAGAAGCGCCGGCCTGTTGACCAGCGCTCGAGCCACGGCCGCCCGCTGGCGTTCGCCGCCGGACAGAGCGGCCGGGCGGTGGTCGGCCCGATGCGCGAGTCCGACCCGTTCGATCAGGTCCCTCGCCCGGTCCCCGTCGCCGGATCCGGCGTCTCCGGACGCGAGCGTGGGAATCAGCACGTTCTCCAGTACCGAATACTGCGGCAGCAGATGGTGGTCCTGGAACACGAACCCGATCCCGCGATTCCGAAAGCGAGCCAGCTCCTTGTCGGAAAGGGCGTAGGCATCCCGGCCGTCAATCACCACGCGGCCCGACGACGGCCTGTCCAGCGTGCCCAGAACGTGGAGGAGCGTGCTCTTTCCCGATCCCGACGGCCCGACGACCGCCACGGACTGCCCACGTCCCGTCTCGAACGAAACCTCCCTCAGAACGGACACGTCGCCATACTGTTTCGATACCCGCTCAGCCCGCAGCGTCATCCTCCCCCTCCTCCGCTTCCTGGATCCGGTCCGCGATGGCGCCCGGTATGGGGACGGCGCGGAACGGCTCGCCCGGGGCGCACTCGCAGAACACCGTACTCAACCGGCCCCGGGCAATCCGGACGTCGCCGCGGCGGAATTCGAACCCGTACGTGATCGAGCTCGTCCCCTTTCTGACGACCTTCAAATGGACGTCCAGCACGTCTTCGAACCGTGCCGGTTCCAGATAGTCGCACGACGCGCCAACGCGGGGCCACCCCACCCTGCGCCCTTCCCATCGGGTATGCACGCTGGCGCCGAGCGAGCGCAGGAACGCGTGCTCGGCCGCCTCCATGAAAACGAAAAACCGGGAAAAGTGCACAATCCCGGCCATGTCCGTATCCGAAAACTCGACGCGTCGCGTGGTGCGGAATTCACATGGCATAGGGTTTCCTCTCGAGGATGCACCGGTCCCGGCGTCATCCGGTCAGGACGCGGGCTTGTAGAGCGTCACCAGGCATCCGCCCAGCGCCGCCAGCACGATCCCCAACACAAACTGCCAGTTCAGACCGCCCCATCCGCCGGCAGGCGGGTGCATGGCCATCGACACCACCGCGTTTACGACGGGCGCGCCGGCGAATACGATCGACATCACCACGGCAGGGGTGCCCCGGGCGCCAAACGCGAGAAGGACCCCGAATGCGCCGATCGCGCCCACGGCGCCGGCCAGCAGAGACCATGTGAAGCCGCGCGCGGGGAACGACCAGTCCGCGCCGTTCATCCAGAGGACAACCATCGATCCGATGACGGCGGTCAGCAGATAGGCCACGCCCACGAGCAGGAACGCCTTGTACCGTCCGTTCACCGGATCGGCCATTGCGATCTGCCCGGTATGCAGAAAAATCCCGTACAATCCCCACGACCCCACGGTCATGGCCGCAAAAATCAACCACGTGAACCCAGGCGTCGTTGCCTGCTCGGCCGGCATAGAATCTCCTCCTTCGTTCTCCGGTCCAAATCGTCGGCGTGACCTCCGTAAACGGACCGATCATTCCGCGACGAATTCTCGATAGACGTCCAGCATGGCGCCTGCCATGCGCCCGTCGCTGTACGTCCGGTGGACGGTCGCACGGCCCTTTCTGCCCATACCTTCCCGGGCCTCCCTGTCCCTCATCATACGAGAAAGGCCTTCCGCAAGCGCCGCCGGTGAGCCGGGATCGACGAGGATCCCTCCTCCGGTCGACTCGACAAGCTCCGGAAACGCGCCGTGGCGCGGCTGGACCACGGGCGTGCCATTGGCCAGCGCCTCCAGCACGAACAACCCCTTCGGCTCCCGGTACGGCGTCGGCACGGACAGGACGTGGACGCTGTTCAGGAATTCGATCTTCTGTTCCCGGTCCACCTCGCCCCGGTACTCGAACGCATCGGTTAACCCGAGGGAATCGATCCGCGAGACGACCTCCCGGAAATAGGACTTTTCGCGTCCGCCCAGATAACCCGCCGCCAGCAGCCTGACATTCTCCGATCCGACCTGTTCCGCCAGACGCCCCACGGCATCGGCCAGAAGATGCAATCCCTTCTCGGGCGCGATGCGGGCCATGTACCCGACCGTAAACGGGGTCTCGGGAAGCGCCCGGTCGCCCTGCCCGTGGCCTTCCAGGCCGATGCCCAGGCGGACCACGCGGAAGCGTTCCCGGGGCGCAACCAGAACCGCTGCCATGGCATCCGCGTACCAGTCGCACGTCGCCACAAACGCGTCGACGTCGCGCGACCGGTCCCGAATCAGGTCTAACGCCTCGCTTCGATACGGTTCGATCAACCCCTCGAGGAAGACGTCCTCCCCCTGTACGGAACACAGAACGGGAACGCCCGTTTCCCGCTTCAACTCACGCGCCATGCCCAGAAACATGGAATTCGTCAGATGCACGAGGTCCGGCCGGAGGTCGTCTTTCAGCCATCGAACCAGCTTTTTCAGTTCCTTCCGCTGGGCGCCATGTTCTCCCTTCAGCATCGAGACCGTAAGCGCGCCCAGCTCGCCGGCCCGGGTCGAACCGCTGAACCAGGAAAGCGATTTCAGCAGCGTGCGCCCGTTCATCATCCGGTCCACGAATTCCGGCGTGCTGCGAAAAAACGCCAGCTTCTGCTGCAGATAGACGTTGATTCCACCGTAGAACACCCGGTTGATGCTCGCGTCGGGTCCATCGGTCCGCAACGGCGTGTACGTCGGAATCAGCGTCAGGTCCACGCCCCTGAGCCTGAGCGCCAGGGCCAGCGTATTGTCGCTGATGCAACTCCCGCAAACCATCCCCGCGGCGCCCGCGGCGATATAGGCAATTCGCATGGGAATTAACAATTGAGAATTAGGAATTAAGAGTTGCGAATTGAGAATCAGGATTTGGCGCTACGTCTGTCCTTCGCGGTCTTCTGAATCGCTGCGAGAAGCCGACAAAAGTTTCTTCAGCATCGGAGTGGATGCCAACGAACTCATCTTCGGACAAATAGCCGGTATCTTTCAGTAAACGCAACCAATAGCTGCTTTACAATTCTAAATTCTCAATTCTTAATTCTTAATTTCATTTGCTTTTTCAAAGTGCGCAACGTCCTCGGGCAGATCGCACATCTTCCCCATCGGTCCGAAGATCGGGGTGACGTCGTTCATGTAGATCTTCCCGCTCAGGATGTCCACGATGCCGTCCAGACACTCCGGATGGGCGTCGAGGAATCGGCTGAAGCTGAATTCCTTCGCGTAGAATGCGTACACCAGCTTTCGTATGGCTTCCATACCGGGAATGAACGCGTCGCCCCAGCTGCCCAGCCGTTCGGCTGAGAAATCGTCGTTCACAATGGCCTCGTGAATCGCGTCGGCAGCCATCTCGCCCGATTTGAGCGCCAGGAACACGCCGGACGAATACACGGGATCCAGGAACCCGTAGGCGTCTCCAACCAGCACCCAGCCGTCTCCCGAGACCGAACGGGCCCGATAGGAGAAATCGCTGGTCACCTTCATGGGAAACAACTGCCGGGCGCCTTTCAGCCGCTCCAGCATCGGCATGCATCTCTCCAGTTCCTCCTGGAAAATCTCCTGGCGCGTCCCCGCCCGCTGCCGCAGGAGATAGTCCAGGTCTCCAACCACCCCGACGCTGACAACGTCCCCGGCCAGCGGGATGTACCAGAACCACGCGTCCTTCGTGGTGGTGTGGAGAATCAGGGTCGCCCCCTCGTCGATCCCCGAGTCTCTGGACGCGCTCGCAAAATGCGTAAACAGAGACGCCTTCCTCAACGTGGGCTCTTCGGTCTTGATCCGGAGCTTGCGGGAAATCAGGGCGCTGCGGCCCGTCGCATCCACCACCACGCGGGACGGGAGGTCGCGCAGGCAGCCGTCGCCGTATCTCGCCCTGACGCCGACCGCCCGATCCCCTTCGAAGAGGACCTCCTGAACGGCGGCCCCCTGCCTCACGCACGCCCCTTTCTCGCGGGCGTTTTCCAGCATCATCCGGTCGAACTCGCTCCTCAGCACCTGCCACGTGACCGAACTCTCGTGCGGATCGTGTCGATGGAAGTAGAAAGGCGCCGACCCCCGGCCCGATGCGCCGAAAAACTGCACGCTGTACTTCCTGACGAACGCGCTCTTCTTCAGTTTTTCGAGGACGCCCAGGCGTTTGAACGACCAGTAGGTTCCCGGCATCAGCGACTCGCCGATCTGAAACCTTGGAAATCGCTCGCGTTCGAGCAGCAGGACCCGATGACCATACCCGGCCACCAGCGCCGCGACCGTACTTCCTGCAGGGCCGCCGCCGATCACGATGACGTCGTAGGGATCTGAACGCATTCGATCTTCTCAGTTGCGATGGTCCGTAAACCGTTTCGCCTTCAGTTCGAACCTGGGCAGCGTGTTCAATTCGACCGCACGAACCCCGACGCGGAACCCCAGCGTCCGTCTTGCCTCCCGCGCCACGGCGCCGGCAACGGCGTCCGGTGAGTCTCCCTTCGCTTCCAGGCGAATCTCCATTTCGTCCAGGGCGCCGCGACGATAAATGTCGACCGCGAACTCCGTCACTTCGGGAAAGGTCCTGACGACGTTCTCAACGGCGCTCGGATAGATGACGACCCCGCGTATGATGATCCCGCCGTCGATACGGCCGACCACGCCGTTCTCCAGCCGGAGGAACCCGGACCCGCAAGGGCATGTCCCTTTCGCGCGCGTTACGCGGTCGCCGGTGCGGTAACGGATCACCGGCATCCCTTCGCGCCCCAGGTTCGTCAGGACCAGTTCCCCTTCATCGGCCTGCTCGCCGGAATCCGGATCGATCACTTCGCAGATGAACTCGGCCTCGTTCACGTGCAGGCCGTTCCTGGCCCGGCACTCGAACCCCCAGGCCCCCACCTCGGTGGCGCCGGCGTGATCATAGCACCTGGCGCCCCAGGCTTCCTCGATCCGCCGCCGCGTCGCCGGCAGACCGGCCCCGGGCTCCCCGGCGTGGATCGTGGCGCGGATGCTGGAGGCCGCGATATCGATCCCCTCTGCTTCGGCCACCTCGGCCAGATGCAGCGCGTACGTCGGCGTGCAGATCAGCACCGTCGCCCGGTGCTCTTCGATGGTATGTAGGCGCTGGACGGAGGACATCGAGCCGCCCGTAATGGCCATCGCACCGATCATCCGCGCGGCTTCATGCGCCGTCCAGAACCCGATAAACGGGCCGAACGAAAAGGCGAAGAATACACGGTCCTCAGCCGTCACCGCGGCGCCCTCGAAAACCCGGCGCCAGCAGCCGGCGAACCAGTCCCAACTTCGCTGCGTGTCCAGCCAGCGCAGGGGTCTGCCCGTGGTGCCCGACGTCTGATGGACCCGGACGTAATCCGCCAGCCGAAACGTCAGATTGGACCCGTACGGCGGGTGTGCGTCCTGGTCGGCCGACAGTTCAGCCTTGGTTGTAAAAGGCAGCCACCGGTAATCTTCGAGGGTACGAATGTCATTGGGCCCGGAAATTCCGGCGCCCGCCAGCTTTTCCCTGTAAAACGCGTTGTCCCGCATGACCGGAACAAGCAGGTCACGCAGGCGTTCAAGCTGCGATTCAACCCGTTCGTGCCTTTCCGGATCCGGGTGGACGGATCTCATAGCCCGACCTGGATGGCGCTGTACAGGCCGAACGGCGGCGCGGGGATCACCGACATCGCGCCGAAGCCTCGTGTCTCGTACTCGCGGTCGGTCAGGTTCCTGGCATTGATCCTGATCGTCGCCTGTTTGTACGTGTACGATGCCGAAGCGTCGAGCGTCAGCACGCCGCCGATGCTGAACCGATTGTCCTCGGCGATGAACTGGCTGGCCACGTACCTGGCGCCCAGGCCCAGCTCGACGCCGCTGTCGAAGCCCAGCGCGCTCCAGACATTCAAGATATGCCTCGGCGAGAAGGCCGGTCTGTTGCCGGACCGGTCCAGGTGACGGAACTGCATCCCGGTGGGCGTGGGTACGGCCAGCATTTGCGTAAAGCGCGTCAGTTCCGCATTGGAAAACGCATACGTCAGAAAGACGTGGCACCCGCCGCCCGGACGCGCCATCATTTCCAGTTCCAGGCCCCGGGACCGCTGGTCGCCGTCCTGTTTCGTCACACCGGTCTCATCGGGAATGCCGATGCCGTACTTCCGCAGATCGAAGACGGCCACTGACGCGTGCAGGCGGTTGTCCACCAGGTACTTTTTCGCGCCCGCCTCGAATTGCGTGGCCGATTCGACGTCCCGCGGCCCCGCGATGAGGCTGGACGGCGGCGCAAAGGCCCTGCCCGCGCTGGCATAGAAAGTCAGATCCTCCGCAGGATTCAACGCCACACCCGCCATCGGACTCAACTCGTTGAACGCTCTCGACGTGGACGTGACCGGGTCGTCGTACCGTATCCGATCGAAGCGACCGCCCACGAACGCCTGGAAAACATCCGAAAACACAATGCGGTCGACGACAAAGGGCGCAACGACGCCGCTGGTGGCATCAGCCGACCGCGACTGGTCCGGCACCTTGAAATAAGGGAGCGCGGCCGTCTCAACCGGTTCGAACAGATCGATATTCGGCAGGACCGCCACGTCGAGCGTAAACCTGTCCTGCCACCGCATCAGTTCCAGACCCGCCAGCAGTGTGTGCCTCGCCTTTCCCGTGGAAAAGGAAAACACGAGCTCGAACTGATTGCCCAGCGCCTTCTGCCTGTCGTCGAGGAGCAGCAACGTCCTGAACAGGTCCATGCTCCCTGCAGCATTGGGATACACACCGTTGAACAGCGTGCCGTTGGAGATCCAGGAGAAATCCGTGTAATACAGTTTATTGCGCAGCGTGACCTGCGGCGACAACCGGGTCTGCAGATCCATCCGTACCCTGAGGATCTCCTGGTCTGAAACGTCGAACGGAGACTGGTAGGACCGGGTGCGGGGCACATCGGCCAGTTGCCCGCCAGCCACGGGCAGCCCCGAATCCGACTTGTATTCGCTTGTCACGTATTCAAGATTCGCCGTCGCCGTCGTCTTTTCATTTCGCAAGGTGACGGCGGGGTTCAGCGCCCAGATCCCACTGTGCTTATCGTCACGGTAGTTGTCCGAGACCTGCCGGAGGCCGTTGAAACGCGCGGCCACCCCCTGCGCGGGATCCGCCCAGCCCGCATCGACGCTTCCGCGCAGACTCCCAAACGGCCCGTAAGCGGCCCTGGCCTGGAACATGGGCTCGAAGACGGGCTGCTTCCGGTTCAGATTGACCGATCCGGACAACGGATTGGCGCCATATAGAAACGCGCCCGGCCCCTTCAGCACCTCCACCCGGTCCAGGTTGTAGAGGTTGTAGAACGTGGCCTCCGGCTCGGACGCGCCGTCCGTCAGCACCAGCCCGCTCGACAGCGAGTCGAATCCGCGAATCACGAAGAAATCCGTCACGCCGAATACCGTCTGTACGTTTACGCCGCTCACGTTACGAAGCGCGTCGCCGAGGACCACGCCGCTCTGGTGGTCGATCAGGCCCCGATTGACCACGCTGACGCTCGCGGGCGTCTCGCTCAGCGGAACCGGAATCTTGCTGGCGACGGAACCGATCGTGGCCACCTTTTCCTTGCTCTCGGTCACCACGATCTCTTCACCGGCATAAACCGGAAGGTCGTCCCCGGCGTCCTCGTCGGCCTTGTCGTCCGCGGCAAACGAGGCGTTTACCAGCAGACCCAGAAGAACGGCAGCCACCAAACCCGTTCGGCATAGAAACGACATTTGATTTCCTTTCCACGGATCCAACTATCTGCCCTGCCTGAGATCCAGACAGACGATCTTACGCATGTCCCTGACGAACACGCGGCCGTTGGCCAGCGTCGGCATCGTCCAGCTTCGGCCCGTAAGCACCTGGGCGCCGGCCTTCTCCTTGAATCCTTCGGGCGTTGCCCGCGCCATCGCCAGCCTTCCGTTGTCGCTCAACAGGATGAGGTGCCCGTCCGCGTATATCAACGCCCCCTTGCCGTACCCGCGGTGTTTCCATTGCTCTTTTCCCGTCAGGGCTTCGATACACTTCAAGATGGCGTTATCGAATCCGTAGATATAGTCCCCGACCAGCACGGACGTGCCGAAATGGTTCTTCATCCGCCGGCTTTCCCAGACTCTGGTCACCGTCATCCCGTCAGCGCCTCCCTCGATTCGCAGCAGGGTTGCGCCGTGGTCATAGCCCGAGGAAATGAAGATCTGATTCGGCGGCACGAAGATGGGCGTTGCGATATTCAGATCGTACGACGTCTTCCACGGGTACCTCCAGTACAGGGACCCATCCACCGGCGAAAGGCCGACCGCGGCGTCACCCGAAAAATAGACCACCTGCCGCGCGCTGGCGAGATCCACCGCGATTGGCGATGAATACGAAGCCACGTCGTTCTGGGAAGCCCAGACGACTTCGCCGTCCGTCCTGCGCAATGCCAGAAACGTGCCCTTGCGGGTGGCCGCCTCCAGGAATAACCGGTCGCCTTCCACCAGAGCCGAATTCGAAAAGCCGAACCGGGGAAACCGCCCGCCCAGCCCGTCGACCAGGTCCACGGACCAGATCATCTTGCCGTTCACCACGTTCAGCGCGTACAACCCGCCCTCCGCGCCCAGGACGTAGACCCGATCGCCGTCGACCGTCGGCTGCGATCGGGGTCCGTCGCCACCCTGCCATTCCTCGAACTTCGCACCTGTCCTGAACCGCCAGATTTCTTCGCCGGATTCTTCACGCAGACAGATGACGAACTCATCGTCACCCTCGGCGAACATGGTGAAGACGCGGCCGTTCGCGACCGAAATGCCCGAAAACCCCTCGCCGAGGTTCTTCTTCCACGCAACCGCCGGACCGCCCTTCGGCCATTCCTTAAGGAATCCGGTCTCGGTCGAGATTCCCGTTCGATCAGGACCCAACCATTGGGGCCAATCCGCTCGAACAGATTGGACGTTGAGCAACAGAAAGACAACGGTCAAAACCGATATTTCACGCATCTTGCGCTAATCCTTTCTGAACAGTCCGGACGACCAGTATTCGTAGGGGCGACCGGCCGGTCGCCCCTACATCGGACGCCGGCTTGGGAGGGCTTCACGTGTACCTCGAATCCCGATAGACCTCGTGATAGAACTCCGGCAACAACTGATCGACGCGCAATAGTCCATCACGGCTCAGAGTAATACGCTGCGCGTCGAAATCCAGCATGCCGAAATCTCTCAGCTTCCGGTAGGCTTCGCCAAATCGTTCCAGGATATTCACGCCGAATTTATCCTGAAAATACGCTGTCTCGAGCCGTCCGAGCTTGAGTTGCAGGATCATTTCGCGTACCAGGCGCTCCCCGTCGGTGGGCAGGAAGGACCTGTTCAGCGGCAGGCGCCCCTGCATACATGCGTCTACATAGGGGTCCCACTGCGTGTGATTCTGAAAGTGTATCCCGCCCACGTGCGAAAACGACGCGACGCCCGCGCCGATCAGGTCCGCGCTCCGCCAGAGCGCGTCCCGATAGACAAACCGCTTCGGTCGACCCTTCCTGACCATCGTATAGGCGCTCGAGATCTCGTATCCGGCCTCGGCGAACGCGTCGATCGCATGGGCATGCCAGTCGCGCTTCGTGTCCCAGTCGGCAACCGTCAATCCGTTTCCATCCAGAAGCGTCCGGGAGTACGTCGTATTGAACGGCAGCTCCATCTGATAGATCGTGACACTGTCCGGGTCCAGGTCGATCGTGCCCTGCACCGTCTCCTTCCAGGTCCGCCAGGTTTCGCCCACCATTCCCGAAATCAGGTCCACGTTCACCTGTTCGAACGCCTGCGCCTTCACCCAGTCCATGGACCGGTAGATCTCTTTGCCGACGTGCGCCCGGCCGTTCTCCTTCAGGATCCCGTCGTTCAGATTCTCCAGCCCCAGGCTCAGGCGGGTCACGCCAATCTCGCGAATGGCCTCCACCTTCGGCTGCGAAAGCGTGCCCGGCTCACACTCGAACGCCACCTCTTCGGCGTCGTCCCACGGCAACACGGCCTTCAGCCGGTCCACCAGCGCCTCCAGGTGCTTCACGCTGATGTACGACGGCGTTCCCCCTCCGAAATAGACGAACTGCAGACTGCGACCGGCGATTCTCGGCATCCCGGCGTAATTTTCCACCTCTCGGGCCAGCGCATCCAGATAGAGCTGAATTTCGGAACTGTTGCGGTCCGTATACACGCGAAAATAGCAGAACTTGCATCGCTTCCTGCAAAACGGGATATGCAGATACAGTCCGAGCGGCACATCCCCGGCCGAAGGATCCGAAACCTGGAACATCGCTTCGACCTGCGGGTTGTGCTCGTCCCGCCAGAACGAATACGGCGGATAGTTGGACACGAAGACGCTGCCGACCGCGGTTTCCTTCCATTCCTTCCTGGAGGTCGCGGGTTCCGGAACGTGAACCTGGTTGCTCATTCTCCCGCCTCATTGCCAAAACAGTACAACGTCCCGTCTGTGGCGCCGATCACGAGCCTCCCGCCGGCCACGCTCGGCGACGCCAGGACTCCCGAACCGGTCACGAATTCCCAGCCCGGTTCGCCCGAGTCCAGATCCAGCGCAACGATCCTCCCGCCGGTCGTGCCCACGAACGCGCGTTTGCCCGCGATAACCGGCGAGGAATCGACTCGGGAACGGAACGCGCGAATCCACAACACGTCGCCGTTGTCCGGACGCAGCGCGCGCACCATCCTGTCGCGCCCGGCGACAATCACGTGACCTTGCGCAACCGCCGGCGACGCGTAGTAGGGAAACTTCCGGGTGGGGTGTTCGTACCGCCACAGCACCTTCGCCGCCCGCAGATCCATGCCCAGGACCTGGTTGCCGAATGTTCCCGCAAAGGCCCGACCATTGCGCACGGCAACGCTCGCCGCCACGTAGTCGTACAGTTCCACCCTCGATACTTCCTCTCCGCCGGCCGCGTTCACCATCCGCAGCAGACCGTCGCATCCGGCGACAAGCGCGCGTTCGCCCCAGATGGCCGGGGTTCCGTGAACGTATCCCTCCGTCTCCAGCTTCCAGACCAGCGACCCGTCCTCCGCATCGAGACAGTACAGGAACTGATCGTAGGACCCGAAGATCACCCGGCCTTCGTACACGGTGGCGGAAGAGATGATCTCTCCCCCGGTCCGATAGGTCCACAATCCCTTGCCAGACGTCGCATCCACGGCGTGAAAGCCGCCGTCTCCGTCTCCGAAGAAAACCGCATTTGCCGCCACCAGCGGGGAGGCCTTGATTTCTCCCCCGGCCGGGTATTTCCATTTCAACGCGCCGGTGTCGAAATCGAAGGCATAGAGATTGCCGTCCAGCCCGCCGACGAAAACGGCGCCCTTCCGGATCGCCGCCGTGGACTCGATGCCCTCGGATACGCGGGCAGTCCACGCGACAACCGGACTGTCGGGCAGGGATTCCCGGGCGAGCCCCGTGGATTGAGCGTCGCCCCGGAACCGCGGCCAGGACGTCTCGGCGGTGACGCGGACGGGTACCGGTACGTACAAGACGCACAATAAGAGAAAAACGTTCCATCCGCGACCCACGTTTCGCCGCGCCCGAAATTCAATACGTCTCTTCATATAGCGCCAGATAATCGGTTTCCCGGACCGGCCGTGGGTTGAACGTTCCCGTCCACTGGCGCGCCGCGGCGGACGCCAATTCGGGGAGCCGCTCCCGTTCAACGCGCAGTTCACGAAGACGCGCCGGCAATTCCGCCGCGCGTGCGAATCGCTCGATCCGATGGGCGAGCGCGCCGGCCGGCATCCCGAACCCTTCGAAGCGCGCCGCGTCCGTTTCCCCGTTGAACCGGATCACCGGCGGAAGCATCACACCGACCGCAACGCCGTGTGTAATTCCGTATCGGGCCGTCAGCGGGTTTGCGCACGCGTGGGCGGCGCCGAGCATCGCGTTCTCGATCGCCGCTCCCGCGAAATGCGCGCCCAGAAGCATCGCAGCCCTGGCGCCCGGATCCGCCGCCGGTTCGAGAGACCCTTCGAAGCCCGACGAGAGCAGCCGCCACGCCTCGCGCGCGTACATGCGCGACACCGCGTTCCGCTTTGTACAGACGTAACTTTCCACGGCGTGCGCGACGGCGTCTATGCCCGACGCGGCCGCAACGTGCCCTGGGACGCTTGCCGTGAGTGCGGGATCCAGAATGACGCCTCGAAACCGCGCCCCGAGGTCGCCGCAGGCCATCTTCTCGTGAGTGTCCCGCGTGGCAATCAGCGCATAGGACTGGGCCTCGCTTCCCGTCCCCGCGGTGGTCGGAATGCCGATCGACGGAAGCATCGGGCGCTTTGCCCCGCCCATCCCGCGGTAGTCCTCGATGCGCCCGCCGTTGGTGAGAATGAAATTGATCCCTTTGGCGCAGTCCATCGCGCTCCCGCCGCCAATCCCCACGATCAGATCGGTCCCGCCGCGCGCCCCGGCGAACGCCACCCCTGCGTCCACGTGGGCCGTTGTCGGGTTCTCCTCCACGTCGTCGAACAGAAAGACGTCGCGCCCCGATCCGCGCAGCAAGTCCAACGCCCTGTCCGCGATGCCCGCGCTGACGATCCCCGGATCGCTCACGAGCAGAGTTCGTCGTCCGCCCAGTCCATTCGCCAGTTCCGGGAGCTGCGCCAGCGCGCCCTCTCCGAAGATCACACGCGGTGCGGGATGGAGGTCGAAGGGTTCCATTCGAGGATACCTACGCACTCCTTGCGAACTGAAAGGCGCGCTGACGGTAGAGATGCTCGAATAGATTGCCTTCGTGAGGCTGGTCCCACGAAATCCGGTTCGTGGGAATCGGCCCCGCGTTCAGCCGATCCACGTGCGGTGAATTCAGCAACTCGCCGACGAGGTCTTCATCCTCCGTCAACACCGTGACCACGAGGCTGGGCCCGATCCGGTCCGGCAATCCGACCCGGGGCGCTTCAACCACGCTCGAATACGGAAAGAGGTATTCCGTATTCGCCAGGGGGTGTTCAGGAGATTCACACCAGACCAGCGTCGGATTCAGGAACGTCAGGCCGTCCAGTTCGGCAAGCCGGTCGCCGCGCAGGCCCCCGGTCAGATCCTCCGCGCCACCGCTTTTCAGATGGACATCGATAACGTTTGAAATTTGGGCGGCAATCGCCGGATTGGAAAAGGCGGCAATCCGAGCTTGCGGGTCGTGCAGCGGCCTGGGCTCGATTCGCGCGAGCCGGCGCGCGATCGCTTCGGCAATCTCGCGGCCGTACGCAGGCGTCCAAACACCCGACGCGTTGATACAGGAACGTCCGCCGTTGGCCGCGATCGAAACCAGGATCACATCCAGATAATCCTCCCATCGGTGAACCAGGTCTTCGCCCAGAATCACCTTGCTGCGGCCCGGACCGTGGATCGAAACCCGCGGATCCCTCTGCCACGGTTCGACCGTAGCGCCGCCCCCGAACAAAAGGGAGCGCCCGCATCGCAGAAGGATTTCGTTGGCGCCAGCGTGCCCGGTCGGATAGATCCCGAACGCCTCGCGCGGACATCCCGCGGCAATAAACGCCTGTGCAATCCGAAAGGGCGTCCACGGGTCCTCACGGCCGGGCTTCAGTACCAGGGGCGCCTTCAGCGACGGCGACGGAATCCAGAGCGAATGCACGCCGGGCGAATTGCTCGGCAACACGGCGCCAAGGGCGTCGGTCTCGCAGACATAGCTCAGCGGCCGGCCGTTTTGCGGACCCCACCCCCGGTCAAGCACGGACAGATCCAGCTGGCGCGTCAGACCGGCGAGTACGTCGTCGATCTGTGAACAAGCCAACCGGATCTTTTCCATATTCTCCCGGCAGAGGGTCTCGGGAATCCCCGTGGTACCCGATACCTGGCGGACGTAGTCTCCGGGCGATTGCGACTCGTTGTGTAGCGGCAGGTCCGCCTCCGCGAACAGTCGGCCGGCCCGGCGCGTCACGGCTGCAAGATCGGAGACGCTGAACGCCTCGAGTGCCCGTCTATTTCCTTCCGCGGCGTTCAGATCCCTCGCGATCAGACCCGGATTCGCGTGGCTCACGCGGACGAGGGGTTCCCCGGTCTGAACGTGCGGGACTTCCTGGACGTCCAGACTTGCGTATGGCTCTCCCGCTCGCAGAACCGGGATATGGGTCACGCCATCCTCCTGGTTCGTCAGTTCAGCCTGTGCCGTCATCCGCTCCCTGAGCTTGCGGTCCCTGAGTCTGCCGAAGGGTAGGCCACGGGTCAGTAAACGCCCACCACGACCGACTCCTGCATTTCGGAGAACAGTCCCAGATTCCTCACCCCGTCCCACGGAAACGCCCCGCTCGGTTCCGCCCGTTCGCCCTCGTCCCGTTCCAGAAACCGCGGCATGAAGAACTCGCGGGTCAGCGTCGTCAGCATCACGCGGCCAACGGTGTTGTAATCCACCAGCCGGTCCGGATGATCGGGATCCACCAATTCGATCACCGCCCTGGGAACCGGCGGATAATAGGTGATGGCATAATTGTCCGAAGGCTCCAGCGGCTTGGAATACGCCAATCCCATCAATGTATTTCCGTAGGTCGGCACGAAATCGATGCCGGGAATGAGTTCCTCCCTGGCGAACCGGTTGAACTGTGCGTCCATCTCGGTTCCCCCGCAGAAAATTCCGGTTATCCCGGCTTTCTTCAGCGAGATCTTTTCGCAGATCGCTTCGAGAAGCTTCGGGGTCGTGAACATACACTTCACATGGTCGTTCGCCCGAAGAATGGTCAGCGCCTGGTCGATCACGTGCGCCTTGTAGAGATCCAGTTCCTGGAGCGCTCCCCGAGCAATCAATTTGTTCACCCACCTGGGATCCAGGTCCACCAGGAAACAGACCCCGCCGCGGATCTGGCAGAGGTATTCAACCGCCAGGCGCAGTCGCCTCGGACCCGTCGGACCCAGCATCAGCCAGTCGGCGCCCCTCGGAAACGTCTCGTTTGAAAGGTACCCGCTGAACGTCTCGTAGTCGATCTGAAAGTCATCCTGGCTGATCCGGTATTTCGCGACGCCCGTGGACCCTCCCGTCTCAAAGACAAACGTCCGCTTCCCGGCGCTTCCCCGGGGAATCCAGCGGCGCACCGGGCCCCCGCGAAGCCAATCGTCCTGAAAATGACCCAGAATCTTCAGATCCGCGAAACGACCGATCTCCCCGCGTGGATCGAAATCCAGCCCATCCGCGAATTCCAGCCAGAACGGGCAGCCGGTTTCGGGATTGAAGTGCCACGCTACCGTCTCCCGAACGTGGGCATCCAGTTCGTCTCTCGCAATCTTGATTTTGTCGGCAATTTGCATGTTCTTCGCGACCCGCTCCTCAGTCGTCATCCCGCCACGCGTCCAACGGATGCCGTCGGTCGGAAAGCGGCAGTGCAATCCGGCGTCCGCCTTCCCTGTGGGACTGGTAGATGCCCAGGATCATCTCGAAAGCCGTCCGGGCCGCTTCGCCGCTTGACGGCGGTTCCGTCCCTTCCTCGATCGCCGCGGCGATGCGGCGGTACATCCTGGCAATGGAATCCCGGGCCTCCGATCCTGCCGACTCGACGGGCGTCCAGTCCCCCTGGCCCCCCGGCAACCCTTCCATCGGCCTGGGCAGATGCCAAAGCGCCTGTCCAACGCTGCCGGAAGCGCGGACCGACAATTGCCCGTGGGTTCCGATGACGTCCACGCCGTAATTTGCGCTGTTGGGCGACGCGAATTCCAGGAAATGGATTTCCCCCAGAACGCCCCCCTCGAATCCGTACTGAGCCACCGCGCGGTCGCCCATCACCAGCCCGGAATCCCTGTCCTTCGGCGACATCTCCTTTGCTTCCATGATGTCGTTGACGTCCGCCAGGCGTCCCTGAAAATAAACGCTGCCGGCGCACCACACGGGCCGGCCGCCGAAGCGCATCATCATATCCGCCACGTGCGTTCCCATCTCCGTAAACTCGTTTCCGCTACGCCGCCCGGACTTGTTCCGGCCGCGCACCAGCACGACCTCCCCGACGTCCCCGTTGCGTACCATTTCCCGCGCCTTCAGGACCGCCGAACTCTCGTGGCTCTGCTGGTTGACGGCAAGACGCGCGCCCGATGCCGCGGCCGCCGCGACCATCTCGTCCGCCTCTGCGGGGTCGATGGCAATCGGCTTCTCGCATAGTACGGATAGACCGCGCTTCAGCGCCGCCACGGTGGGCGCGTGATGCCCCCTGGTCTGGGTGGCCACCACGACGAGATCGGGCCGCGCCTCGTCGTACATCCGATCGAAATCCAGGAACCGCGCCGGCACGCCGTGCGCGTCTCCGGTCTCCCTGAGGGTCCCGGCAAACACGTCGCAGATCCCGGCAACCTCGAAGCCGGACAGCCCGCCAATGACACTCAGATGCTGGCGCCCCATCCCCCCGCAACCGACCAGAACGACCCGAACCGTCTTCCCCACGGCAGCTCCTTTCAATTCCCGTCTTCCCAGCCGTCCGGCGCCAGCCTGGACAGGGGATTCTGACGGTGGCATTCTTCCATCACCGCCACTTGCGCCGCGACCTGCTCCGGCGTAATGAACAACGGCGCGCCTTCGCGCAATACGTCGTACAGGTGGTCGTAATACGCCCTGGACATATACGTGAACGCTTGCTTTTCCTCCTCATCGGGCGCCCACGACTCCTCGGTCCAGGGCAGCTCCTCGCGGCAATAGCTCGGCCCCGGCAACGGGGACCGCAACAGCCTTTGCTCGGGCGCATCCGCTGGATCGAAATACCGCCACCTGATCCCTTCGGCGCCGCCCGCCAACCCGCCCCGTGTGCCGTAGACACGATACATGTCGTCGGAATACGGGTCGCACGAAGAGATCTCAAGGTCGATCGTGGGAGATCCGGGGCGCCGCAGCAGCACCTTGACGTGGTCCTCAGCGTCTCCGTACGTATTCGCCCGGTCCATGACGCAGTGCACCGATGGCTTCTTCCAATCCAGGAGGCAGAGGGCCTGGTCCATGGGATGGGGCCCGGTATTCAGCAGGTTGCCGCCATTGAACTCCTGCAGCGTCTGCCAGTCCCATCGGCGGGCGAACCCGTTGAACGCAATGCGGATCTGCACGATGCGGCCCATGACGCCGGAACCGATCACCCGCTGTATCTGTTGAAAATGCGGCGCGTATCTCGACTGCTGGAACGGCGCGAAGACTCTGTCCGATCGTTCGGACGCCGCCACCATGCGCCGGAAGTCTTCCGTGCTGGATGCCAGGGGCTTTTCACACACGACGTGATGACCCGCGTCGAACGCTTCCTCCGTGGTCCGCGTATGCATATGGCTGGGCAACGCGTTGACCACCAGGTCGAGGTCATCCCGCGCCAGCACGTCCCTGTAGTCCGCGTACGCGTCGCATTCGAACTCACGTTCCGCGCGGTCGCGACGGTCCCGCAGCAGATCCGACACGGCCGCAATCCGGTATTTCGCGGGGGACCGGACCAGCCACTCCGCGTGAATATCCCGACCGCTGCGTCCCTGGCCCAGAATGCCGACCCGCACACACCCGCTGCCTGCCATCTTTCCGGCCTCCATAGATGCTTAACGTTATTCTTCGCCCAGGTCCGCGTCCGCAAGCGCGCCGAGAAGGTAGGGCACGCCGAAAAACAACAGACTGATGTGCATCGGGCTCATTTCGACCGCCCCGCGGCGTTTCGGATCGTCTCCCCAGTCCTGGCTTTCGATCAGGACCTGCAGCACCGCCTGACCGATCTCCAGGTATTTCACGTTCCCCGTCAGCCGGAACGCGTAGCCCAGGTGCCGGCACAGGACGCCTCCGTACCGCTCCTGAATGGCTTTCTCCGCGTTCATGGCGTCGGGATAGCCACAGAACCAGTCCACGGCCCGGCGGTAGACCTCCTCGACGTCTTCCCTTCCGGTGAGCCGGTGCAGCAGTTCCAGGCCCACCAGAAGGTAATGGGTCTGATAGCCCTTCTGCTCCGAAACCGGCAGGACCCTGTGAACCGACTTCGCGTCCCCCCTCAGCTTGCGAAACTCGGCATCGGTAAACGGTGAGGCCGTGCCCATCTCCACGGCCAGCGTGGTACCCTCGGTGGCCATGCCGTACGGCCGCTGGTCGGACAGCCGGTCCGCGGTGGAAATCTGAAACCGTTTGTGCCAGCTTCCATCGTCGTTCTGGCCCCGCGCAATCGCCTCATACACCTCGAGCGCCCGTGACTTGAAACGCGCCTCTCCCGTAACCTCGTACACGTAAAGCAGACCGCGCAACGCGTTCGATATGCTGCGCAGGCTGAAGCTGAACGCAGGGTCTTCCGTCCACCGGTATCGCGACAGAAACTCGCCCGCCTCGCGGATCACCTCCAGCGTTCGCAGGTCGCCCGTCAGGTAGTAATGGTCCATCCAGCCGTCAAGAAACGTATGGGACGCGCAACTCTCATCTCCGAAATGGTCCACGCTATGGCGGAAACAGCCGCCCACCATATAGGGTCTGAACGGGTGATAGTGGCAGGTATCCACGTCCACCGAATGCCGTGTCATGGCTTCACCGAGCAGAAAATACCCCGGCTCGCCCGTCCGCATGTACTGGATCCAGACCCCGTGGCGCGGATCCCACTCGCTGTTGCACCACCCCCAGCGACCGTAGAACCGCCAGTCGTCGGTACCCTGGTCCCAGGCCACCAGCGCGTCGCCCCAGTCAAAAAAGCCGTACCAGGCGCCCAGTTCGATATTCCGTTGCAGCCAGTCGAGGAAGGCCGACATCATCCGCTCGGATTTCGGGAAACGTCCGGCGTCAAGGGGTTGAAACCCCCCCGTCGCTCCGCCGGCCGCCATTGAGACCGGATCCACAGATACGTGCGGCAGATCAAGCCATCCTCTCAAACGATCGGGAACGCTGTCGCTTTCCGATGCCCGGTAGAAGCAGACAAAGAACTCGGTTGTCTTGGACGTACCGGTGCCATCCGCGTAAACCCCCTCGCCGTCATCCCACGCCACGGCCTCCGAATACCGTTTGAGCGAAAGGCGTTTCCCGTCGGGATCCTTCCAGCAGTACACGTCGATGCCGTCGCCGATGCCCGATACGCCAAGCGCTTTCGGGTATTCCTCGGGCATGTGGCGCAGGCCGACGCCAACGCCGACCCGTCCGTCCTCGCAGGTGATCCAGCCTTCGGTGCGGTCCCCTTCGGCGAGTGTTCCCGTGCGCCGGCCCTGACGCCGCTCCAGGCGGAAGTGATTGTGAAGCCGCTGGGAGAGCAACAGCGATTCACCGGCGTCCGCCACACCCGCGATCTCGCGGCTTGCGGCAACCCTGTAATTCACGGCGCCGGACAACGAGGCCGGCACGCGCAGACCGATTTCCTCCACTTCCGTCTCTCTCGGATTGCATGCCGCGACCACGGTGTGCAGCACCCGTAACTCGGAACGGCCGGCATACGCGTAGATTCGAGTCACGAAACGAAACGGCCGATACCCCGCGTAGTGGTGCATCGGCAGATCGGCCTCGAAAGCGCCTTCACACCGGATCACGGCCCGGAGCGGGCCGGCTTCCTCGACGCTCACGACGTATGAGGTCTCCGCGAGGGACGCCAGGCAGTCGCCGCCCATCCCGTAAATGTACCGCTTCCCTTCGTCGTCCAGAAACGACTCGCTGATCCGCACCCAGGCGTCCCCACCGGGACTTGCGACTTCCGTTTCCGGCGCAAACCCGCCGTCCGCGTCCGTCCTGCCCAACGCGACCGACTCCAACAGGGAAAACCGCCCGCGGTCCACGGCGAACCGGAGGGGACCCGTACACACAACCAGTCTCTCGTCGTCCTCCCGAATACGGACCTCCTCGCCAGGGTCAGCCCGTTCAACGCTCTGAAAGACGATATAGGACGACCTGCCACCCGGCGGCACATCCGCCTGAAAGTCCACGAGGACCCACTTCAGACTCCCGTCCGGCCACCGACTCAACGTGCGAAACTGCGCGGCCACGGGTCGGCCGTCCGCGTCTTCCACGCCCAACCGGGCCGGATCCTGAACGGCGCCGCTCGGAAACGGGACCCCCCGCGTCACCGGCCAATTGCAACGTTCGACGCCGGCAGTTTCAACCACATGCAACCCGACTGCGACACGTTCCTGCATGATTGGCATCTCCAGATCATCAAACAAAACGATAGACAGGATGGACCTGCCTGCTGAAGCAGGCGAGGCAGGCAGGATAAAAACACTGGAGTCGAGAAAACAAACAACCCGGCATCGTGTACTGTCAACAGTTTCACGGTGTTCCGGCCGTCTGCATTTTGATGTTTGCCTTTGATTCAAGCTGACGGCCGATAGCTGATTGCTGACTGCTACCGTTTTATTGATCCGACAGATAAGGAATCGTCAACGGGCCGTCCGGCAGCACCGCCACCCTCGCATGGCCGCCGACCGCCCGGATTTCTTCCCGAAGGGTCGCCTCCAGATCTTCGACGGCGGCCAGCTTGCACGCCTCGATATCAGCCCGATCCAACCTGGAATAAACGCCCACGTCGACGCGTTCGAGAATGGCAGCCAGGGTCTGCGCCTGCCACTGGTCCGGAATGGGTTCCCGGTCGCGCACCGCCTTCAGGACGTCCCGGGGCCCCTCTCCGGCCCGCATCAATTCGGCGAAGTTCCCGTGATCCGGCACGCCGTCGCTGCACTCGCTGGCAACGAGCACGGTCCCGCCGTCTTCCACGATGCGGGCGGCCGCCGACATGCCCTTGACGGCCTGGTAGAGGTTCTGGTCCAGCGGGTACCCGCTGTTCGACGTCAGCGCGACGTGGAACGGCCTGTCGACCGGCGCCATCGAGGCCGCCCTGGCGGCGTCGCACCCCCGTCGATGGGCTTCCAGGTAGTTCCCCGCATAGAACCCTGATATCGCCTTTTCGTCGTTCAGCGTCACGTTGACCAGGAAATCCGGCGGACACAGCGCAACGGCTTCTCGGACCTCCCGTTGCAATGGGTTCCCGTCGAGCACCCCCCATGTACTCATCGGATTCGCAATCAGGTCGGACCGATGCAGCCGATAGATCGTTTCGACGCCCGCCACTCCCGGCGCCACGCCCTTCGGCCCACCCGAAAAACCGGCGAAGAAATGGGGCTCTATGAATCCCAACACAATCCGCTTGTCCGCCTCCACGTACGCTCTGTCCAGCCATACGTCCGTTCCGCATGCGGACCTGCCCACGCGCACGTTATTCGATCGGTCGTACGCGTCATGATTCCGGATCCTCAGCCGGTCGGCAACAGCGCTTCCGAACATGCCCTCGATTTCCGCGTCCGTATTCGCCCGATGCGTGCCGTTTCCCAGCAGCACCGAGACCTGGTCCCCGCGCGCCGGCAGGGCTTCCAGAATCCAGGGAATCAACTGCCGGTTGGGCACGGGGCGGGTACCGTCGGAGGTGACGATGACCACGTTGTCCCGCGGTGAAACCAGTTCGCCGAGGGGATCCGAGGCGACCGGATTCTCGACCGCCTCCCGAAAACGAGATTTCGGATCCGGAATCGCTCCCTCGAAGGAAGGACGTATCACCTCCCATTCCGCCAGGTCGGGGTCCGCACTGACGCTCACGCTGCCGCGCCCGAAAGCGACCTCGACCCGATGTTCATCAATGAGCATCACGATCTCCGATTTTGGCGGATCCTCGTCCACTGCCCGACACCTCCCGTCGCCAGCGAAATCTACGGCCTGCACGTCCCTTTGTCAAGCACGGCAGGTTGTCTCGAAGCCATTCGGGCGGGGTACCGACCGAACCACGCGATACGACGACGGGCGGTCCAAGACTCCCTCGCGAAAGCGGGTGTGCGCCACGTAGACGTAAGGCTGTCCGGCTCGGTGATTGCGTTGACATGCGAATGGGCATACGCTATATTTCTCGAATTCCACCGCACCGTCACCGTCTCACCGGTCTCAGGCCTCCGCTTCCCGAAACCCGCCCTTTCCTGTCTTATCGATCTGATGCAGGGACAGGAATACCAACCATTCACTGCTCCTGGCAGTCACTCTGTTTGCCTTTTCCTGCACTGTTGTATGATGTCCGCCGTCTTCTGTTCGCCGTTTTTTCTTCGTTTTCTCGTTCTCTCGTTTCTCTGTGTCTTCGTTTCTTCGTATGAGTTCGTTGTCACTCTCGTCGGTGCGTGCAGTACGTCACGGTTTGAATCCTATGTCGGAAACGATTATCGTCGTCCCGTGTTATAACGAAGCGGGCCGCCTTCCCATTGAAACGTTTCGTGGATTCGTCAGAAGGACGCACGGCATCAGGTTCCTGTTCGTCGACGACGGCAGTACTGACGCCACGGCCGAGGTCCTGTCTTCGCTGCAATCCTCGGACACTGGTTCATTTGACGTACACACCCTCACGGAGAACTCCGGCAAGGGCGAGGCCGTACGGCAGGGATTCCTCAAGGCATTCGAATCCGACCCCGACTACGTCGGATTCTGGGACGCGGACCTCGCCACGCCGCTGGAAGCCATTCGGGAATTCCGCGGCGTCCTGGACGACAGGCCGGACGTCGAGATGGCCTTTGGCGCACGGGTGCGCCTTCTGGGTAGGGCAATCAGCCGCAACCGGTTGAGGCACTCTCTGAGCAGACTGTTCGCGATTGCCGCCTCCCTGTTTCTTCGCGTGGACATCTATGACACGCAATGCGGCGCGAAACTGTTCCGGGCAACGCCGGGGCTGCCCTCGCTTTTTCAGGATCCCTTCGCCACCCGATGGATTTTCGACGTCGAAATCATCGCCAGGTTGATGCGCGCCAGAGCGGGTACGCAGCGACCGCAGGTGCGGGACGTCGTGTACGAGGTCCCCCTTTCGGAATGGCGGGACGCGGCGGGATCGAAAATCAGGGTTCGCGACTTCGTCATTGCGATTTTCGGTATGATCGAAATCTTCCGCAGATATCGATAGGTTCGAGGCTGGTATCGACGCTATTTCCACGATCAAAGAAGATCGGGGCGCGTACGTGCTCCTTATCTTCATCCTGGTTGCTTCGGCAGCGCTCCGGTTCTATGGAATCGGCTGGGGAACCGACCCTGAAACCGGCAGGTTTCACGCCTTCCATCCCGATGAACGCACGGTTGTGGAAAGCGCCGGCCTGGTGGGCGTGGAAGTGACGAGGGCGGTTACGGCCTATGCCAAGGGTCCTGCCTACGTCCTGTGGACTCTCGCCAACGGCGCCGGCTTCGTCGTCGGAATTCAACCGTTCGACAAAGAGGACAATCGGTCGGTGAGATTCACCCACCTCATGGGTCGCGGAATCTCCGCGACGCTGGGCATCCTGACGGTGTGGGTCGTATTCGCCATCGGCCGCCATCTGGCGGGCATCCGGACGGGCGTGCTTGGCGCGGCCTTTCTGGCGTTTTGCGCCGGGCATATCCAGCAGTGCCACTTCTATACCGTGGACGTGTCCCTCGCGTTCTGGACGACCCTCGGCGTCTACCTGATCCTGAAACTGCCGTCCCGCCGTACTCCCCTCTACCTGGTGTGCGGGTTGGTCTGCGGCATGGCGGCGGGCACACGGCTGATGGCGGGCATGCTGTGTCTGCCCTTTCTGCTGGCGCACGTATGGCCCGCGCAGACGCCGTTGGAGACCGGAGGAGATCAACGCGGGAAGCGGAAACGAAGGCTGAATTGGATGGCGGCCGGGGCCCTATGGGTCCGGGACCGTCTGAAACGGACGTTCACCCCGCGAACGCTGCTTTGCGCAGCGGTCGTGGTTGCGGTTGCGGTGGTCTGCGAACCCCTCCTGCTCAAGCCCGGCGAGTTCTTCAGTTCGAAAGACATGCGGAACTTCCTGCCCAGCCTGAAGATCGCGAAAGGCGAGACGGTCCGCATCTGGGCCCTCTACGATTACGCCACCACGTCTTATCTGTTCTTCGTCACCCACCTGTTCCGGTACGCGCTGGGAACGCCCGTGGAAATTGCGGCCCTGTGCGGGATTGCGCTGGCCCTATGGAAGCGGCAGAGAGGTTGGTGGATTCTGTTGGCCTGGCTTGCGCCGTACTTCTATATGGTGGCCGGGCTACACACCAAACCCCTTCGATATACCATACCGATGCTACCCCTTATGGCGGTGATCGGCGCATGGGCCTGCGTCGAGGCAGCCGATTGGATGCGCCGGCGCCGGAAACAGTTCTGGGTCTACGCTCTGCCCGTGGCGCTGGTGGTGATTCCCACGGCCGCCTACGGCATCGCGACGTCGCGCGTCTACCGTTCCAGCAGCCGGTTCGAGGCTGCAGGATGGATTGAGCGGAATATCCCCGAAGGGGCTGGTGTGCTGACCGAGCGGGGCGGGTATCCGACGGCCTGGATGGCGCCGGCGGACCGGTACAAGCGCAGGCTCGACGAGGCTGCCTGGTTTCTGTCCGCCGACGGCAACCTGCCCTACGAGGCGCACGTCGAATTCATTGAGAACCGTCTGTCCGGCATCGACTGGATCGTCGTGATCGAGGAAAACCGGACGATACCGTTCAGGAACGTGCAGCGGCGATTCCCGATCGCCCACGCCTACTACCGCCGCCTGTCCGAACAGGCCCTGGGTTTCGAACGGGTCGCGGAATTCAAGGTCGCCCCGGAAGTCCTGGGATTCACCTATTCCGAAGCCGACGCCGAGCCCACGATCACGGGATTCGACCATCCCCGCGTTGTGGTGTACCGGCGTACCAGCACGAACCTGCGGGAACTGCTCGATCGGTGGAAGGCGGATATCCGGACGGATCCGGCGCTCCCGGACAAATACGTCATCGACGGCGTAGACGCCTACCGCCGCAATGACTGGAAGGAAGCGGAAAGGGCTTTCAAGCGCAGCCTGAGGGTGAAGCCGGAGTTTGCGCTGGGACGCCTTCTACTGCGCGAGGTATATCTTGCTGAGGGCAGACAGGCCGACGCAAAGAGGGAACTTCGCAGGATTGCCGAATCCGGGCTGTCGGCCGGCGCGTACGTCGGGCTGATCCGGGTTGGCCTGACGGAAAGGGGAGCGACGTACCTCGAGAAATACCTCGAATTGTCAAAAAAGAAGCTAACGGACGATCCCGTTCTGCAGCAATACGGCTGGCTGATCCATAAGATCAATGCGGAACAAAGTGCGGCGCGCGATGAACCGGCTCAAGTGTCGGAAAGCAAGGCGCCGCCGTCGAACTGAACGAGGCACGGTGGCTTATTTCGGGAGCGTCACGATTCGCTCGTTCCCGTCCCCAAACACCACGCGGGCTGTCACCCCGGCATCCCCCGCCGACGCCTCGACCTCCGGCCGATCTGAAGCGTCCCCCGCGTGAATCGCCCACAGCACCTCGATTTCCCGGCACGGATGAAACGGCCCGAACCCCCGATATTCAACGCCGACGCGATGCCGGCGGTACTGGTTGGATTCCGTGTACGCGCTGGTCCGTTTCACGTCGCTCATCCGCCAGCACTCCATGTGTTCCGGAATCACTCTTGAGAGAGACAACGTCACGCCGTTCCGCCGGAATTCGGTCAGCCGCTCGTCGCCGGATACCTCCGCCCGGTGATGAAACAGCCACTCCAGGATCCGGGGTTCCTCCGACGAGACCCGGTCGTAGACCAGGACCACGTCCGGTTTCAGAAAAGCAAGCGTGCGAAGATAACGATCCAATTTCCCACCGTATGCCGCCGTTCCGTCGCCGACGGCTACGTCCACCTCCCCGCCCGCATCGAAAGAGACGATCCTGCCCGGATACTCGGCGCCGTAGCGCTGACCCTCCCCGTCCACCATCAGCGTATTGTGGCCGATCGTCCCGTTCCCGTCGAAGTTCCACCGCTGTCCGCCGGCGCTGTCGAAAAATCCCAGGTCGTGGCCGTACGGCCAGATCCCCTCGTCGATCAACAGCCGTTCTCCGCGCGAGGAGACGACGAACGAGTTCGCGTCCAGCTGCGAATGGCCGACCGCGCTCGAACCCGACTTCAATCCGACAAACGTGGCCCGGTCATCCCACCCGCTACGCATGGTCACCACACCGGTCGTCGGATAACTTCGGGACGTCTCCTCCGGAATCGCGTCTGCCAGCGACGGGTCGTCCCAGATCACGCGTTCCACGGTTGCGTGGTCGCTTGCGCGCGCGGTTCTGGCCCAGTCACCTCGTCGGCGCAGCCCGGCCAGCAGCAGCAGGGTATCCAGACTCGCGCCGAGGGAGATTCCATTGTCATTGAAATTGTAGACCTGCCCGTCCGGTTCGGTGACGTGTACGATGTAGTCGCCCGTTATGCGCAACGCCGGATGCTCGAACAGGTCCACAGTGCCGCCGGTCGCCCGCTTCAGTCCGACGCCGAATTTGACGCCGTGTCCCAGCGTGCCCAGCCAGTATCCCGGCCCTTCTGCCCAGTCGCCTTCAGGAGGCACGAAATCCAGGATATCCAGACATCCCGCCAGCGCCGCCGGCAGGACCGCGTCCAGGTCGGAGATCTCTTCGGCGCACGCGAGGGCCGCCGTACCCATTTCCCCGCAGCACATGATCTTCCAGTTCCAGTGGTAGTCCGGACTGGACCAGTGCGCGTCCTGTTTTTCCCACGTCTCCAGAAACCGCGCGACCGTGTACGCGTTGATCCGTTCTGAAATCGACGTTGCCGCATCGTCCGGCCATGCCGACGCGCAGAGATCCGTCGAAATACCGATCGCCGACGCCACGTTCAGCATGGCGTGATCGCATCGCATGGGCCGGTGGGGCCGCGCCACCCACTCCTCCGGCGGAAACGAGAACATCACTTCCACGCCCTCCAGCGCCCTGGCCGCGAACGCCTCGTCCTCCAGGATGAAAGCGGCACTCGCCAGGGCCCGCAGCGGCGTCTGGCAGAAGTACGGAAGCTCCGGCTCGGCGCCGAAGAGATCTTCGCTGGCAGACGCTTCTCTCGCCGCCTCCGCAAGCTTGTCGACAAACCCCGGGGTCGCCCTCGCCCGTTCTCGAGCCCCGTTCACCTCCTCAGCGCCCAGAAGTACTCTCGGCCGCGTCTCAGGCGGCGCCACCGTCGCATTCGCCAGCTTCGCGAGCAGATCTTCAGAGAATGGTTTCATTTATTGACTCCTTGATCGAACGTTCGCCACATTTCGTTTCGCACTTCAGCGATATCTTCAGAAGTTATTGGTTTCGCCTGTTCCCACAGGCCTTCGGGATTGAAGAGCTTCCCTCGATTGCAGTTCTGAGAAATGGGTACCTGTCCCATAGGGACGAGTTTAAATGCCAGGCCGCTCTCTTCGGTAATAATAACCTCCGTCCTCCGCCATCAGGAAACTTGCTTATGGAACAAGCGTTTAAAATACTACTTGACAAATCATAACTATTTGCCCGATGTTCTATGGTTTTTTAAACTGCCCTATCTTACGTGGGGGGTGCATGTCTTTAGCAATTGTATTTAAAGGAACAGATGGAATTGTAATGGCAACAGACAGTCGAATTACTATGACAAGCAGTCAGAAAATCGGAGACGTTGAAAGGGAAGTATTTTCTACCTATGACAACACAACGAAACTTTTCGGCCTCAACCATGACCGTAAATACGGATCGATTGTGGCTGGTGTTGTCACCTATGGATTAGGTGCAATTGGATTGGAAAAACCAAGAACAGTTTTCAGCTATGTGTCTGAATTTGAAAAGATCATTTTTGAAGAAAATGAAATGGGTGACGCCTTCACAATGTCATTGTTGGCGATGGGGCTTAGTTTATTTTTTAGTACTGAATGGCAAAAGACCGGAATGCCAACGGCTGAGAAATATGAAGGACCAGATATTTATTTTAAGATTGCTGGATTTGACAAGGATGAGCCTTATGGCAAAGTGTTCGGCTTCTCCATACCTTCCAGTCCTGAACCCGAAGAAGAATTCATAGGAGCAAATTTCGGCGTTATTCCTGGTGGACAAACAGAATTTATGGAAAGGTTGTTAAACGGCTATGATCCCAATCTACCGTCATATCTTAGAGAATCCGGGATGGATGAGAAAACAAGCGAGACTTTTTCAAAAAACCACATTGGCAAATTAGCGATTCCCATACCCTATCAGTTCCTTACACTTCAAGATAGTGTTGATTTCTCTGCATTTCTAATAAAAACCACGATGCTGCTGCAATCCTGGAGTATTGGCATTAGAGGAGTTGGTGGCGCTATTGATATTGCTACCATTACCAAAACCCAGGGGTTTGACTACATATCCAGGAAGCAGATCGTTACTCCAACCTTTTCATAGGGGGAATAACATGGGCCCTTACGAACGTTCAATCGAAATCAAGACGCGCACAGTTTATTTTGGTGAGGAACACTGGCAAAAAGCAACAGAGGGACTCACTTTTCTTGGATATCCTTCAGGTATTCAAATAAGAAGTGGTATAATGTTTCCAGAAGACACGAGCACAAAGAAAACGGTCAAGACAAAGGGAAAATTTCATTGAACTATTCCCGCTCACAGCAAAACGGCCCGATCAGAGATCGGGCCGTTTTGCTGTGTAATTCGCTCTACGTTGGCGTTTTAGCAAACGCCAACGAAACTACAAAACAGACCATCTCTGTCAAGTGAAATCGTCACCCATCTATCACAAATTCAACCGAATTGTGGACTGCGCCCGGACCGAGCTTTTGGAATAAACCGTCCAAAGGCTGGCCGGTTAGACAAGTGCGCCAGGAAACGGGGAACGGAATCATCGACAGATGGAACTGTTAGAGTCGCAAATCATCACTCAATGTCCTGTTGGAGCCGGACATGTTGATAGGTAGGTTCATGGCCCTCGAATATCTTTCGCCCGATCCACAATGGATGACACATCATCAATGTTGAACACAGGCGGCCCACCTGGACCGTGTCCCATTTTCAGTTTTCCCCCGTCCTTCCTCATATCCTTGTAGTAACAAAACCACATATCCTTTACCGGGCTTTCCGGCGTATTGCTCATCAAGAACACAAAGAGGCTGTAAACATACCTTTCGCCAACCCAACCCGGTTTGAGGATACCCTTCAAATAAGGTTTCCAATTCCCGCCTTCCTGAAGATCGAATTCCTTTTCGATATATCCGTTCCGCTTGCAATGCCAACAAACGAATAATCCTTTCTTGTCCAAATGACACATGAGTTTTACAATGTTTCCCGGTTTGGTGGTTTCTCTACAATGCGGGCGGTAGATTGTCCAAGTTGACATGGCGGGTGCTTTCCCTACGTTAGATCGACTTACTACCCATTTACCCTTCTGACACGGCCCTCTAATTCTGTTGAAGCGTCTACTCGGGCAGGTACCATGGTTGTCCTGGTCCGTCTTGGTGTATTCGCCCATCCATTTTAAGTTTGTGCAGGACGCCTCTGACGAGGTAGTTTCTTTCAATTTGAGGTAGTAGCAGCCTGTCTTGAATCTGGCGGGGTTGTGCTTCCCCGCCGATTTCTATTAGGCAGTCGAAGACCGCTCTTTCCAGAAGTCTTAGTCCGTTTCTGGCCTGCTCGATGGTCGTCATTTTTTTCTCCTTTTTCTCTTGTTAATGATCGCCCATATGCGGCCACTGCGAGAGCGGCCTAATCAGGCCACCTGGCATGCGATTAAGGTTTCGGACTTGCCGGCAACGTTTCTACCTTCTTTCTGTCTCCCCGACAGTCAGTAGGGAAGAACATGGCCAACCGGAGGTTCGAGAAGTATCAGTATCGCCAGGCATTGACGCGTATGCGGTTGGGCGATTCGGATCGTGCGATCTGGGTCGGCGGAAGGCCGGTGCGCTTCGTGAAGTGAGTAGCCATGAGGGATGGTTGGATGCTTCCAGCGTGTCGCCCGACGATGCGACGCTGGCGCAGGTTGTTCAGGTTCCATCCTCGCGGCCTCAGTCGGCCTCGTCGGTCTTACCCTACCAGGATAAGGTGACGGCCTGGTGGCGTCAGGGTATCCGGGGTACCGTCATCCACCAAGCCCTGGTGGATACTTACGGCTATGCCGGCTCGTATTCTTCCATCCGTCGTTTTCTCCAGCAGCTAAATGGGGCTCATCTCGACGTCACCTTCCGTGTTCTGGTACAATCTCAAAAGCTTGCAAGACTCACTCTGAGCTCGGTACAGAATTCCAGGTCCATCAACGTAATATAACTCTCTCGCGGGGACTGGTACAAGCAATCAGTTTGGTCAATCATCGGGGAGCACAGGTACCGTTGCTGGGTCTTTCCGCTTCTTTCTATATTTGCGGACATAGCGCCTGTTAATCCAGATAATGAAGACAACCCCAATGGCCCCCCAAGAGACAGATGCAATGATAACGATGCAAAGTGCTGGGTAACTACACCAGCACTGTCTGCTATACCAGAAGAACGCAATAATAACGATGGTAAGGAACAATACAAGACCAGATACGTGGGCATGGTAGATACCCGGCAACAACCAGAAGTTAGCAAGACTGCACCAGCGAATTCTTGAGGGCGCGTCTCCACGAGCTGGTCCATAGACGCCCCATCCAAGGGCATGCTCAATGCAGTGCTGAACGTTTTGAAGGTACCTGAATGCGTATCCGAGCGCGGCTAGATACCAACTCGCCCAAAGAACCGCACCGTAAGAGAGTAGCGAGGCAATGACAAGCATCGCGCACGATCCTGGTTCGCCTTGCCTCTCGTCATTTGCTACGTTCCAAAGCACATAGCCGTAACCGGTGCTTACGACTACAAGCGCCCAAAAGAAGCGCGGACTTTCCGACAGCCGGGCATTCAGTTGTTCAGAGATCGTACGGTGAAAGCCAGCTAACTGATCGCGTTTGCGACCAGGCCAATCTTCACTAACAGTCATTGCACAATATTCCCTTCTGACTCATCAACTGTTGACCTGCACCCAAGTGTGGCGACCCGGTCGTAGGGACCTGCAAAATTGTCGGGCAAAACCACAGTATTGATATTTGCCTGAATAAGCGAAAAGACAAGAAAATAAACCCCTGAACTTATCAATTCGCTCGGGGGTTTGTTGAGTTTGGTTCACCGGTTTCGGGCGGCCCATCACCATTATATCTTCTACCATTACCAATCATCGGAAGCAAGTGAAATGAGGGCAAGGATTCCGATTGAACCCGAGGCGATCTCATAAAAACCACACAACTACCACGATACAATTATACTTAAAATCGATATAAGAGACAACCCTACATTTATTGGTTTTCGCTAATCTCACAGACTCCATCGACCAATCGTCCACACTGCCCTTGGGAGTCACTCCCGATTCCGGCCGCATCAGGATTTTCGTTGTATTCTGAACTAATGTCGTTGAAATCAACCGAATATACATCGAACACACCGGTTTTAAGTGGATAATTCAGGTTCACTGTTCACGGAATGTGAACAGAAAGAGATGTGCATTCGAACGGACGTAATTCTACATTTCTCAACGCCTTACGAGGCTATCGATTGCTAGTTTTCTTGCGAATCACGGTTAACCATTGCTGTATGACATCCGCATCGGGATGATCGGGTTGGATTTCAAGTGCTTTTCCAAAACGCGCCTCGGCCAAGTTATATCGTTCTATTTTGATATATAACGCACCCAGATTCACGTATGTTTTCGCGAGATGATGCTCCAACTCCATTGTTCGGGCGTACTCCATGTAAACTATCGCTTTATCAATTTCCCCAAGGTCACTATAAACCGCTCCAAGATTCAAATACGGCAATCCACTATTCGGCGACAATTCAGCCGCCTTTGCATAAAACCTGATCGCCTTGTAAGGTTCCCCCAATTCCCTGCACTGATTTCCCACCATTGTCCAACGATTAGGGTTTGTTGGATCACCGTTTATGGACTGTTCATAAGCCTCCAATGCCCTGAGCGTATCGGCTTGAGCCCGATAATACTTACCGAGGGTGATGGACGCGTTCACCTGAGCATTTCCCTTCAGGCATCCTGTATTGTGTGTGAACCGAGTTTCCGCCTTAATCGGATCTGCATTAACACCGATCCAGAAGACAGTATGAATCAACGCCGCCCCACAAACAGTCAGCATACTCTGACGAGACCTGTCCCTGGCAATTAGCGCCACCCACAACAAAAGCGGGACCGAAGGTAACGAGAAAATGTCCCAATCTCTAAAAGCCCCGATCTCAGCATTGTCAGCAAACGTAGAACCGAGGGAAAATAGAAACGCAATCAGTAGAAACGGATAATGGCTAAAGTGTCGTCGCCGAAACCAAAATACCGCCAGGTACGCCGCAGGAGCCACCAGTAACTGCTGATTCAGAAAATCAACAACGTGGGTTATCGAAAAGACATTGTAGTGTTTGTCCTTTGTTGTTTCTCCAAAAAGCGGGAGAAAGTTACGTTCGCCCGTCCTGCCTACATACTCTAAGGGTGTAACACCACATATCAGAATCAAAGCAAAGGAACATGCAAAGCAGCAAAGCAAGGCAAAGACGATAATGGGCAAGGAACTCATTTTGTCTCGCCAAAGACGAAACCCCACGTACAGCAACGACGGCATAAACACAAGGAAAGCCTGATGCAGGGCAAATAGAAATCCAAGAATCAAAGCAGGAATAACAATCGGCCAGCGCCCCCCCAACGCGCGCAATCCTGCATAGAGATACAGCAACAGCCCGGCAGGATAGAGTGCGTAAACTTCAACATAACCGAAGAACAATTGCATGTATCCAGCCGTCAGCAAAAACGCCAAAAGAATCAACCTGTCTTGAGTCGTTTTGCTTAACGCACCTGCGATGAATAGTGACACCCACACATACAACAGCCCCGATACATAGGAGTAGGCACGAAACGTATTCTCAACCGTCCCCCAGAAATGACTACCCGCCCAGCGCAGTGTCCGTATTAGCGCGAAACTCAGAGGCGCGCGAGGGGATTCCTCAAACGTGGGGGTGTCCCAGCGATCTAACAGGATATATCCATCACCCAAAAAATGACGTTCTGACGAAAACAGTTGTCATGCCCCTTTGGGGCACCCATAATGATGAAAATGGTTGCGTCAACAGACTTGTGTGGTAGGTTGTTGGCCACCATAACCCTTGGCTGGTCGAAGGTCGTTTTGTAGATGGTGCTATGAGCCTGAAAAACAGTTGGACCTGGGTATCTGGAGGTATCCATTATTGTCGCCCCCTGTAAAGGGAGAGCCCGCCAAGTAGACTCTTATCCCAGCAGATACCCGACCAGCCGGATCAGACACAGGAGGCCTGCGATGCATGTCATCTACCCTTGTTGCGCTGGTTTGGATGTCCACAAAAAGACGGTCGTTGCCTGCCGGATGAAGGCCGAAGGGTCAAAGCCGAGCCGGCGAGAGGTAAAGACCTTCTCCACAATGACCCGGCAGTTGCTGGCGTTGAGCGATTGGCTTTCTCAGTGGGGCTGCACCCACGTGGCGATGGAAAGCACCGGCGAGTATTGGAAGCCCATCTTCAACGTGCTGGAAGCCAACTTTGAAGTCTTGCTGGTCAATGCGCAGCACGTCAAACAGGTGCCAGGACGCAAGACCGATGTCCGGGATGCTGAGTGGCTGGCCGGGCTGCTGCAACACGGCTTGCTCAAAGCGAGCTTTATCCCCCCTGCCCTCCAGCGGGATTTGCGTGATCTGACGCGGTATCGCACCACATTGGTGCAGGAGCGCACCCGGGTGATCAATCGGGTGCAGAAGGCTTTGGAGGGCGCCAACATCAAGCTGTCCAGTGTGGCCAGCGATACGCTGGGCGTGTCGGGTCGGGCCATACTAAAAGGGCTCATCCAAGGCCAGGAAGATCCAGCAGCGTTAGCGGAGTTGGCCAAGGGCCGCTTGCGCAACAAGAAGGCCGACCTGGAGCAGGCGCTGACCGGCTTTTTCCGACCCCACCATCGCTTTTTGTTGAGCCACTTGCTGGCGCATCTGGACTTTCTGGAAACACAACTTTCTCAGCTGTCCGACCAGATCGCTCAACACATTGAGGCGATGGGTGTGCCCCCAAAAGACCCGCAGCCTCCTTCGGGCGGTTCGTCCAAGCCTGCGCAAGCTTCTGGGCTCCTTCCCAATCAGGCCATGGCCTTGTGGGATACGATTCCTGGCGTCAACCAGACCGTGGCCGAGGTTATGGTGGCCGAAATGGGCGTGGATATGGGCCGCTTCCCCACCCACCGGCATCTGGCCTCCTGGGTCGGCTTAGCGCCGGGAAACCATGAAAGCGCAGGGAAACGTCAATCGGGGCGCACCACCAAAGGCAATCCTGCGTTGCGTCTTGCCCTCGTCCAAGCGGCCTGGGCGGCCTCGCGCACCAAAGACACTTATCTGTCCGCTCTCTATCGTCGGTTGGCCGCACGACGGGGCAAGAAACGCGCCTTGGTGGCAGTGGCTCATTCCATTCTCACAGCCGCCTATCATATGGCCTGTCACACACAACCCTATCAAGATCCGGGCAGCAACTATTTCGATCAGCGCAAGAAACACGACGTTGTCTCTCGGCTCTCCCATCGCCTGGAAAAGTTGGGGTACAACGTTGCGCTTACGCTACAAGCTGCTTAAATAAAAGAAAAACAACAGGATTCTTCGAAATCTGAAAGGTTATTTTCTAAGTAGAACAAAGGCGACTGACGCAATCAATAAAACGCCCCACCAACTCATCTCCCACGTGGGCCAACGGATAATCAACAGCCCCGTCGAACAAAGCACAAAAGCCGCAATCCCAAATTCGCCCTCAAACAACAAAAAGTCTAAACCCCAAAGTTTGCACGACGGCCACACTGCGGGGACTAAATGAAGAAACAAGAATATAGCAATAGGAATATGACGTATCATCACGGGATGGAAAATCACGGATAGGATAAGGCCACAGCTGCCGCGCTACCCTATCAGTCCGTTGAAAAAACGGGATTTCAGCGAAGAATCGTGGAAAAGAGGGTAGGGTATGTTTGATGTGTGTTGCGTGTCGGCAATGGGCACTAAGTTTTCAAATAGGGAAAGAATGCGGAAAGACGCCGTGAAATTGTTTTACGGGCCTCGAGAGCGCGTTTGAGGCGATGAACAAAGGTGCCGAATGCCGATAGCAACCCATGCAACGCCCTCGGGGTGCCCTTGCCGGTGATCTGTCGCATCACGAGGGAGAGATTGAAAGCGCCGCCGTGTATACACAGCCGTTTGTAGATGTTGGTGTGGCCGCGCAGGTGCGTGCGACGCATCCCCCCGGTTTCATAGGTGTGCGCAAAACTGCGTTCTGCCACCTCGGCGCGCTGCCGCTGCAGGGCGCGCCCACGGACGCCTCGTATGCGCCGGCGATTTGCATACACCGCCATCTTGGCCGCCGCATCCTTTTTCCAGTTTCGCCGTCCGCGATCCGGTTCCGAGACGTAGCTGCGGATCTTTGCCGTCTTCAAGGTCTTCATGGTGTGATTGCTGTGATATCCCTTATCCGCCACCACTTCGCGAAGTGCCGTCTTGTCATCGATGTCCCCGACCGCTTGCAGATTCCGGTCGGCTTGGTCCAAACTCCCGCCCAGCGACTCGGTGTCCCCTTTATCGGCGCCACATACCGTTATGGCCACCAGCGCCTGAGTGTCCAGATCGACCGTATGCTCGGCCTTGTGAGCCAAATGCGTGCGTCCGTCCTTCATCTTGGTAACGCGGGCATCCGCATCATGGGGATGTTCCCAGTCCTTGTTGGAAGCCTTATTCGTGCGCTTCTTGTCGAGCCGGGCCAGGTCCTGCTTCGTCGGGGTTGGGATGCCTTCGGCCCGGGCCAGCCCTTCCAGATACTCGTGGTAGGCTTTGCCCGTGTCCCGCCGCACGATGCTTTTCATCGCCGCGTTGGCTTCCAGCGTGGTGGCGTCCACCGCCACCGTCTTGCCCTTGAGCAGGTCGTGGCCGACCAACACCTTCAGCACAAACGTGAAGACCGCTTCGTGCACCTCCACCGGCAAGCGCTGCCTTATGCGCGACAGACTCGAGTGATCCGGCGGCGATTCGCTCAAGGGAATACCCAGAAAGCGGCGCAGACAAAGCGAATCGGCAACACGCCAGGCGATGCCCCGCTCCGAGCTCAAACCCTCGAAATAGCCGATCATCAGCATGCGGAAATACACCCCGGGAGCGATACTGGGACGCCCCAACGTCTCCGCGTAATACGGCGCGCACTGCCCTTCCACAAAGGGATCGAAACCACCCTCGGACAGCAGCCTGTTCAGGCGCGTGTAAAACGGATGCCCAGGACCCTCGGACAGCGTGCTGGAAGGCACCCACATTTCCTCCTGATGACTTTCTTGACGCCTGCTCATCGACATCACCGACCTCCTTCAACACTCGACTTCTCTGCTTACTGCACGTTTCCTCTATCTTACCAACAAACACATGACACAAACAATACTTTTTTGACCATGACTTCGAAAATTCATACTTTTTCAACAGGCTGCTATGTGCCGATATAGGGTGAGGCAACTCCACCTCCGAGTTTAGCGTCGCACATTGGGCGGAGAGGAGCACAAGAGATGAGGTCAATAACCGACGTTGTAGGCAATGGCACAGAGCGGTCTTTGGTTGTGGAAGGCCCGCGAGGGACCTCCAATATTCGGAGGCAAGATCCGGAAGTGACGGTGCGTGCGAAGCGTCGTCGTCTGAACTTTCACCCTTCTTAGGTGTGGCCGCGTTCCGATCGCCGATCCGCACCTGGTAAACAATGACCGCGAACCTGGACCACCGATCATTGTCGTAAGCAAATTCCGTCCACGCCAGAATGCTGGGCCGCCGGGTCCCTCCCGCGATGGAGACGGCTATACCGTCCGCCGACCTGCGCCTTGCGCATCAACCGGATTGATGACCGACAGCCTCGTCCACCAGCGGGGCCAGATCTTTCCACGCCTCAAGGACTGTCTCCACGAGGTGGTTGCGGTACACCTTGAGGTTGTCACCTTCCCAAAACCTGCCAGATGGAGCATCCACGTCCTTGAAGGCCGGCCACCATATCGAGGAACGTGGATATGAAGGACGCGCCGCACGGGTAAAGGGCGCCCTATAGCGCTCATCATTCGTCCTGACTCCACAGATCAACCAACCGTCCGCAGAAAAACGCGCGGACTTGCTGTTCCATTCAAGTCTCACATCCGGGGCTCCACCACCCTCAGGCCAATCTTGCCGGCGCAAACCGAGCCCCGGCCAGGCTCCGTCAGAGAAAAACGACTCGACACCGCTTTCGGCGATCCGGCAGCACCTGACAGCCGCTTCAAGATCGTCCTTGAGGCTGCGGTAGAAGCCATCCACGAACTTGCAGACTTCGACTTCCAGGCGTGCCCACTCCCTGATCATTGTTTCGTGCTCGAGATAGAACTTGATCTGTTCGTTTTCGATCCGGTTCATCCAAATTGCTCCTTGAGTGTAAGCAGGTAGTTCCTGACGACATCGTCCGCCGCAGGGCGTGATTCACTCAATGCCGCCTCCAACATCGCCCGTAGTTCGGGCCACGAAAGGGTCCTGAAAGAACATCGCTCAACCGGTGTGGTCGCCGTGAGGGGTCTCCGGCCTTCGGGAGTCAAGAACAGGAACAGCGGCCCGCTTTCATTCTTGAAGTTCTCGTACAAGTCCTCGCACTGGCTGGGCTGCTCTGACGCGTCGACCTTGCTCTCGATGACGAGCGTGAAGTTGTGGCCCCACACGACGAGGTCGGCCTCTCTGTCGTTACGCCACTGCGAGAAAACCACCCTTCTGACTGGCACAGGCGCGCGCACCGGGGCGCCCGTGCAGTGTGCTACAATGCGCCTGACGAGTCCACAACCGAGGCCGTGCCGACCCGTCGGCGTCAGGAGCCATTCAAGCATGCGAGAATGGGTATTCTCATGCCGTGCGAGACCGATGATGTTGAGAAAGTCTGCTGGTCCGGTAACCCACCGCCCGTCCGAAACGAGACGGTAGTACACGCATCGCATCTCCAGGATGGCTGCATGCCAAGTGGCCAGAATCCCTTTCGTCCGGCGCGCGGTTATCTCTTCCCATTCGCTATCCATCGCACGAATCTGCGCTTTCCACACGCTGAGTCGAGAAACCGATGTGACCTCTCTGGGCATGGCGAATACCTAAACGTGTTGGGAATACACAGAATAGTGCCGTACGAAAACAGCGTGCCAGAAATTCATCTACTGGTAACGTCCCCTGTATTTCCCTTCAAACAACTGAAATGTCCGAAATTCTGTATTCTTGACATTCCACCCTTTACCTCGGGCGTGTCCGATACGGGCACGGGCTTGGAGCTCTGTTAATCCCATTTTCTCTGCTATCGTCCCGATTTCTGCTCCGTTTGAATACCTTTCCAGCACCCGTACGACCTCCAACTTTTGCATACAATCCTCCCAATAATACAGTGTCGATCCTTACCTTATTTCCTTGTGAAACGCACTGCGCTTTTCCGCCTTAACCATTATCGTATCATCCGTGCCGATTACAGACCATCGCATACCGAGTACACTGACACGCCGGGGAGTTTCTTTTTGTGCTCATCTTGCCCCTCGTCAAAGCGCGCGAAACTGCGACAACCGTGTCTTCCACCCAAGCCCGTTCCGCTGTCCACTTTGGTAAAACATGCCGAAAAAGATCCGCCACGAGATGTGCACGGGTGGAAATTTGCATATCGGTAAGAGAACGGCCCTTCCAATCCAACGACGGAAAGTAACGCTTCCCCCTGTAACAGGATCGCCTGTCACAAAAAAAGGGAACTACAGAAGTGATCAAAGGGGGCTGTTATGGAATTGCTCTTTGACAACATCGCGACCCTCATTTTTGTTGTGGGCCTCTATTTGGCGGATAATACCTTCTCGAAACCGGCAGGAAGATACAAGGGCCCAAGGGATTAGGGTATCGTGTTGGGGTTATACAACGGCGGGGGCAGGAAGGTCTTTGTGGGCTTCGGCTTTCGTTCTGCCGTAGCCTTTGAGGCCGTCATATTGGGCAACACATTACGTGCAGCCACGCGAGGTTGTGCTGGGTACGGATTCCCTGACGTCTTCCAATCATTCTTTTCTTGATTGCCGTGTTAGCTTTCTGAGTCTCATAGCGTCTCATTGGCGGATAACATTCAACGCTTACCCCTTGCTGATAATGCAAGCGGAAAACCTATTCCAACCTTCGACGATAGCGTCCTGTGGTTCGTCTCTTCGCCGTCCAACAATATGGGGTTGGTGTCATGGCTATATGTGACGTCCCATGATAGCCATGCATTGCCGACTTTCTTGCTCACACCCAACCCGCCGACGAGGGCGAATCTGCTCGTTCCAGTAATACTCACGTTTAAGTCGGGATGGTCGCAGTCTACGTCTGCTGACACCCCTCTTATCCTCGCCCTCACGTTGCACCCCACCTCGATACCTGCAAAGCCGCCACCGAGAATATATGCGATTGTGTTGTTATCTTCATGTATGGGTATCTTGCCAAGACCGGAAAGCTCCACGTATCGCGCGCGGATACCTCCCGAGAAGTTACCCAGTATGGCGTCACCTCTCACAGTGGCGTCAATCCCTTTGTTGGTTATCGTAGCGCCGAAGAGGGCGTGGAAGCCCATTGGCTCTATCGACGCACCAAATAGGGGTGCTATGCGCGGGTTCACGGTCTCCCCTCGCCCTGGGGTGATGTTTGTCATGGTTGACCGAGACATGCCCGCGTGCGCCATGACAATCGCCTCTCCATGTGCATTGCCTGCGAATGTGAGCAAGGCAATAAAAGCCACGACCTTGTGCATCTGTTGTCTCCCTTCCTAATAGAAATCTGTTGAAGCGCCGATGAGAGCGCGGAAAAATGGTTCATACTGCGACGCTGGCCGGACGGTGTGAAATGTCCCAGATGTGACAGTGACGACATACCGAGAACAATGACGCACGAGAGCATGGACTTCGCCTGCCGCCCGTGTCACGGAATTTCTCTACCAAATCCGGGACGGTGATGAGCAACTCGAAGATCGGGTATCACAAATGAGCAATTGCCATATACCTGATGCTTGTGAATCGGAAATTTATCTCCAGTATCCACTTGGGGCGCGTCCTGGGTATTTCCCAGGGTTGTGCCTGGCATCTTGGACACCGCATCCGAGAGGCGTGGAGCGATGATCCACCTAAATTCACCGGACCCGTCGAAGGAGTTATATTCCTGGAGCTGTGACTATGGATCTTGTGCGCCAGTAAGCCAATGCCGAATCCAAGCCGCCAACCGATCCTGGAGGCTAGCTCGGTACTTGAAAACATAAAAGCCGAAGATTAGGCTCGATAGATTTAGCGCCACAAGTAATAGGTTTGCGATGTGGAGGACGGGCTCAGGATATCCTGACCAAGAAAAGCCCATCACGGTTATCAAGGCAATTGATAGAATACTCAAGAACCCCTTAGTGATTAAAGACGCGAGTTTTTGCGCACGTTGGTGAACGTGAATTTGCAGATTCCTTTGTCTTTCCGTAGCAAGTTTGGCTTTTGTAGTCTGCTCTTTTGCGACAGAGGCATAACTAGCCCTGACGCGTGCAATGACTTCATCCATGCTATCTGAGTCAATATCGGTATCGTCCGTAGAATGATCTTCGAGTCGTGAAAGGCCAACATCTGTAAATTGGTTCACCAAAATTGCCGCAGTTTCGTCAGAAGAAACCACTCCAGAATCTTGGAGATCCCGCAAATGGCGTTTAAACTTTCCCCAAGTCTTGGGAGATGGCTGTAAAGCAGCGGAGCAAAGAGCGATAAGCTCATGTATTTTTAACTTTTGCCCGGCGGCTGGAAATTTGAGCCATGCGGCGTTCGAAATCGCGAAATGGTGAACTACGGGTGGAACTACCCTGTCAGCTTTCCCGTTACGATGCTCCGTGTCAAGTTGTCGACGATACCATTCAGTGACATTCCTTATTACAAGCCCTGTTGCAGAAACAAAAATGGCTTTGGCGTCGTCGATATCTTCAGGTAAAATCGAGCGCCGCAAAGTAAGGACAGACGCGACACAATCGACGTCATGCCAAACTCGTGGTTCGTACTCTGGCGCGTCGGTTTTCGCCAGGCGTCGCGCCAAGTCACTCTCATCAAGTGTGTAGCGGGGTATACGCGAAGGGACCGGCTTTATAGTAAGACCCGCCTCTTGTACGGCTTGGTTAAGTAGTGCGGAGATCTGGACCACATCTGACGGAGTGTATTGGTTTATTAACAGAAATCGAGTAAGTGCATTGGGGTTAAGGGAATTCCGACCCTCGGCGGTGCCCAAGCGTTGTTGATAGAAGGATAGAAGGCCCCTAATTTCTTTAATCGTAGCGTCGAATACTGCTACGCGAGCCCCCGCGCGTTTGAGCATTGCGATCATTTCGTTAGTGGCGACTTGAGAGGCCTTTCCTTGGTATCCGAGGGCTTGCAAAACTAACCGTGTATCGAGATAAACAGCGAGATCCTTGAACTTTCGTTTGGCAGAGCCGATGTCATTGAGAACAAGAGCGTTTTGTAAAACAAAACCTTCAAGCATCCGCTGGAGTATCGAAGTAAGGCGGTCATTCAACGGAACGACATCTTTGACGAATCTAATTAAGAGGCGACTCTTGCCGTGTGAACGTGATTCTCCAAAATCTGTTCGATCTTGATAGGAATCATCCAAGACCATTCCGACGTGATTTCGTTCGAGGAACTCCAATAGTAGAGCTAGCGCGTCTTCATCAGTCTCGACCGGTTGGGAGTGGTCGGCCAGAAAGTTCCGCAATTGTGATGTAAGCTGAGAGTGTTCCGCGTCAATTTTGGCTTTCGCTTCAGGGATGTTCGATTGTGGAAAATCGTGCCTTCGGAAATATCGTCCGTATTGCCGACTGACAAGCCCACCCTTGGTGGTACGACTGAGAAGGGTCCGTAGTGTATGTCTCGGCACGGCTAATCCGTGTCTAGATAGCATGGAGCTTCTTACCTCCTCAACTTGAAAGTCCTCCTTGTCGAGGCTACCAATAGCGTCGATTAGAAAGGGTTGAAACATACCGATGTGATCTTGTCCCTGATCGAAGTTGGCCTTCAATAGTGCGACGGTGGCTAGGCCGCGAGAAGCTGAGTCCGAAGGTTCAATTACAGTAGTATTCATGCGAAATCTCGTGGATTGTTCTGGAGATTGTCAATGCTCAATACAACGGGACAATTCGGAATGCTGATGAGTTACGGATTGTCACGGCATGCTGCGAAGGCCAGGTGCTTACCTTAACTTGACCGGTCTATTACTTGAGACGGTGGATCTTTCAAGTGCTGCCGTTCGTCCTATTTCTTGGAGCAGCTGTGTCGCAAATTGCGTCAGCGGAACGTGTGACAATATAACGAGGATTTGTTGAATTGAGGGGTTTTTTTTGAATGAGACACAGTGTTGCGACAGATAGGTGATGCATCAGGGAACCGGCAGCACAGGATCAAGCGCTTGTGTTTCCTGTCTCGCATGCATCAGCAGGTGGGCTTGCGGGCGGGGTGAATGGCGAACACTCAATGGTTCATCCCATGCCGAACGAAATCCTTCGTCTGCCCGACGGCTTCCTCAGGAAAACAGTACGGGTAATCGAGCGGTAGAAGCCGTCATTGCGGTCTTCGGGAGGAACCCTCGTCGGGCGCCACGTCAGCATGAACGTGTGCGGAGATTGGATGCAGATGAGGAAGGGCGTACTTAGACGAGCGTTGGCAGTCAGGATGTATTGCGATTGGATAGGCGAGAATGTTCAAGCGGTAGATACGGCATATCGCGGTGAGACCTACACTAAGGGCCGTACGAAAAAACAATGAGAGACGAAACTCAAAGCTCATCGCGATGGGCGATCCGGTGGAAAGAGATGTTGTACGGGAGAGCGTAACCCAGGCAGTACGTCCCTGCCGTCGAAGGCGTCATCCGTTCCCAGCACGTCAACCTGCCGCGCGGAACGGTAGACGTGGAACATCCGCGTTTCGGGTTTCAGCAGCCAGACCTGACGGGTTCCGGGATATCCGGCATTGGTGAACTTTGGCGGCGGGTCAATTGTCCCGATTCGATATGCGGTCGGAAACCCAATTCGCAAGCCGTAGATAACGGCGTTCGGTCGCATAGCAAGCAACTGTTTCGTTGCTACCAGATCGTCTGCGTCGACTTTGTATGAACCTGTTTCGATGTCAATTGCCAGGAACTTGCCTCGATGTCCTGTATTCAACCGGTCACGGATCTGCTTCACAAAAATGGCTTCACCTCGTGACTCTATTTCTTCGGCGGTATAATCTGAATAGGACATATCAATTTCCTCGGGCAATACAATCTCGTTACGAAAAATCAGATCCGACAGTTGGGGCCGTGAAGAACCGGATATTGGTTCCGGTCGATAGATTAGTTCCCTTCAAATCGAAGTCGTGGCAGACCGCGGCGGTCCACGAGCCGAATGCGGTTCTCGGCAGCCAGACGCTTCGCCTCTGCCGTGAAACCGGCGCCGTTCGTCACGACCATCAGCCGTGCTTCGCCGCGAATTGCGTGTTCGTACGCAGGAAGTGAATTCAGCACTTCCTCGACCGCACTCCGACCGCACTTGGCCTCAGGCTGCATGTGTTTGCACTGTACAAGGATCGTGTGCAGTTCATCACGACTGCGTGATAGCGCCACGCCATCTGCACCAGCGTCGCCGCTTCGAGGCGTTTTTCGGGTGGCGTAGCCGGCTACAGAGAGTTCCTTGAGTACCCATCCTTGAGTCCACTCCGAAAAGTCAAAATCGGCTCCGACAAGGTTGTAAATGGTGTTTTAGTCAGAAGCAAACCGAAACAAGAATTAATATAAAACTATTATAATTAATGATTTATGTGGATATGGCTAATTTCGAAAAATGGTCGTACCTGACCTAAATTGGTGGAAATTGCGGAAATCTCACTTTTCGGAGTGGACTCATCCTTCAAAAGTCTCAGGCTCCAATAAACCGACGTCTATCTGATCGCCCCGCAAATCAGTCGCAGCATCGCCGCGACGCGCTTCCGTAATGGTGGTTCGATAGAGATCGCCTACGTCTCCTTTCGTCGCCGCTGTCGGTGCGAGCACCCGTCGGTTCATCTCCCGTTTGTTTTCGATCAGGCTGTCGAGTTTGACGTCGAAGCTGTAGTCTCCAAATTCCGGGTGACGAGCAATAGGAAGGTACACGTGCACCGTCCGCTGCTGGCCAATACGAAAAGTCCGGTCAGTGCACTGATCTTCGACGGCCGGGTTCCACCAGCGGGAGAGATGAATGACATGGTTTGCTGCGGTCAACGTCATGCCGACGCCGCCGGCACGCGGCGACAGAATCATCACGTCGAACCCCTTCCGTCCCTGGAATGTGTCGACCCGCGCCTTGCGGATCCTTCCAGCCACCGACCCATTAATGACGAGCACGTCCTCGGACAATGAAAAACGGCGTCTCAGCGCCCCAACGAGGAAGTCCTGCATCCAGCGCGCCTCCACGAAGAGCAGCGCTTTCTGTCCCAAGTCTTCGATCCGATCCAGAATCCGGAACGCCTCGGACAGCCGTGCAGACGCCAGGATGTACTTGTCGGTGTCGAACTCGCCCGGCGCCGCCGGGTGCAGCGAGATGCTTCGAAGTTGATGGAGCGTCTGTAGCATGTTTCTGTCAGTTCCGCCGTTCATCACGATCTCCGCGTACGCTTCGGCCTGCCCTTTCGGCATCTCCACTACGCGTCTGTGCACCTCCTTTTCCGGAAGTTCCGGGATATGGTCCTCCTTGAGCCGCCGAAGCATTAGCGCCGGCGCCTCGGACTCGGCCGTCAGCCTGTCGTGCAACTCCGCGAGCGCAACGGCGCCGTCCTCGCCGGCCGCTTCGTAGCGCTGGCTGAATTCCTTCAGGGTCCCGAACATCCCCGGCTCCGCACGGTCAACCATCGACCAGATGTCTCCTGGTCGGTTTTCAACAGGGGTACCAGTCAACAACATGGTGAAATCGATGTTCATTGCCAGCGCCGCATCGGTGAGGCGTGCACCGGGATTCTTGATCTTCTGAGCTTCGTCGAAGACGCCCGCGCGCCAGTGTACACGGCCAAAGCTATGCTGATAGTCACGCAGGGTCTCATAGGTGGTGAGCACCCAGTCGGCGGTCTTCAGGGGATGGAGGTTCAGCATCGGTTGTCCACCAACGAGCTCGCCGCCACGTCTGTAGGCGCCCTCTCTGAGATCCCTCAAACCAATGCCATAGGCTTCGACGACATGCCCTAGTCCGGCACCGGAAAGATGCTTATCGTGTTCGTCCATCCAGTTCCGGAGCAAGCCCGTCGGTGCGACGACAAGGAAAGGCAGATGCGGCAAGCCCTCTGTTTCGGAGTGAGCTTTCAGACTTGAGAGAAAAGCCAGAGCTTCAAGCGTCTTTCCGAGGCCCATATCGTCAGCGAGCAGGGCGCCCCAGTTTCCAGCTTCCCAGTGACAGCACAGCCACGAGAGAGCCTTTTGCTGGTGTTGTAGAAGCTCGGTCTGCAATGCGGGGGCGGCGGCCAGGATGCCGGGCCTGCAGGGCCTGCGTTCAAGGCGGAACTGAATCTCATCCAGGTTGTCGATGACTTCCAGAACCTGATTCGGATCTGCGGGTTCGACCGGTTCAACGCTGTCTGTTTGCTTGCGTTTCGGCTTCTGGATTGACCGAGAGAGCAATTCCTCAAGGGCACTGAGAGTGGCCTTGTTCGCGGGGATTTCGAGGGGCTCACTCTCGATCGTGATCTCAACGGTCGATTCGCCGCACTCGACCGCTTTCTCAAGCCGATCGCAGACACCGTCCAGCGCTTCTGGCGGAATAACCACACGCCTTCCGTCGATAGTAATCCCCATTTCGTCGGGCGGCAACCAAGGTTCCTTAGCAAGCTTTATCCAGGGGAGCACCTTGTCGACCCAGATACCGACGCCCTTCACACGTTCGCTCAATCCGTCGTCGCTGAAGACACTGTCAAGTTCGACCTCGTCGCTGTCGTCTTCATCGAATGCTCCTCGAAGGTACCCACTGACGTTACGCAGGAAATCACGGCGCTCGTCGGCACTCACGTCCTGAGCGTGCCGCACCACGCCCAGAGCCCGTTCAACCTCCGGTGTCAGAACGACATAGCTGCCGCCCCCGGCGAGGTACCGTTGCTTCACCCTGGACAGGCCGCGAAATCTCCTTGCAAACTCCTTCTGACGGGCGAGCGGTAAAGCACCAGCGAACACCTGTTCCTCCTCACCCGCCGCGTTGACGCGGGTTTCGCGCCGGCCGACGACCGGATCGAAGTCGGGCTCGCCGTCGTCGTTCACGAACGGATCGAGTTCAAAGCTTGACGCCACGGATATTTTCAGCGACCTCAGGTTATCATCGCTGACAACGGTGTCGTCAGGCAGCATCTCCGCGACCCGTCCCCAACGGAGCATACGGGCTTCGAGATCTTTCTTGTCGGCCCGGTTGAAGCGGTCAATGGCGTCGGCGATGGAGTACAGCGGGTCGAGCAGCACGAAGTCGTCACCGCCAACGCGAAGCCAAGCGCCATCGCGCTCAACCCCAAGGACGCGGCGACCGTGCCGGACGTAGCCGCAACGGATTTCGAAATCGGAGTCGTGAATGGCACCGTTCGCCAATATCTCGAGTGCAAAGGGTGCAGCATCGGGAAGACCGGTGTACCGCAATTCGTCTGACGTCAGTCTGGCGACCGTTTTCCACGAGACGCAGAGCGCCGTCCCGTTGTCGCATTCAGTCGCACCGCCGTCGTCGCGCAATCGAATCAGGGCGCCGGCGCCAGACGTCGCGGCTGCATTCGCGGTCCACTCCGCCACCGGGAACGGAGGATCCCCAGCCATTCTTACAATCAGGCCGGCAGGCGTCGGATTGTTTAGAAAGAGGTTCGTCAAGGCAAGTTTTCCGCTACCATGTGATGTTCGCATCCACCGGCCTGGACCACAAGTGTCCCGTTCTTGCGTCCGCCAGTGTCTGCGCACCCGTGATAAAACGGTACGACTCTATTTACCTATGAGCTACGGCCGGGACTTACTTCTTGCGATAATGAAACGCAAATTCGTGATCGTCGAATCCAAGCGATCGAGCACTGTCTTCCCGTTCGTCCCGTAGCCTGGTACTCCGTGTTCGCCTACGTACGCCGTCCAAGCTGGTGAGGTCACGTCCATGAAGTCTCGAAGGTTTACCTGAAACTTGCGTGAGGCCATTACGGCGTTCCGAACCTTCTGCAACTCCCGAAACGCTTCTGCGGCTGTTTGTCTTCGAATGGTCTTCGGCTGCCGGTCACCAGGGCTTGTTGCTACTGCCTGACTTCGTGAACTGCGGGGCGATGTCGCGGCATGCAGGTTGCGATTGGTTTCGCGTTTTCGCAATCGGTCTGGGAAATACTCGGAACGAGCGATCTCGACGCCCGTATTTTCACGCAACCATTGAGCTATTTTGTCCTGCCAGCGGCCAACTTCGCTACGGAAATGCGGTTGCGAAAAGTCCGATCCATTTCTCAGGTCGTCACCAAAGTAGACGTTTTCTTGATACAATTCGGGTGCGTTGCTATTGCCATCAAGCCATATCCTGCAACTACCGTTATGGCTCCATTCGGCGATCGTCACGCCGGGCATGCGCAGAAGAAGAACCGACTGGTCGCCCTGAGCTCCCCGAAGGTCGGCGGTCGTTTCGGTCTCGTCCTTCTTCATATTCATCTTCCACAGGGAATCTTTCGCGTGCGGACCCAATACGAACCAGATGTCGTCTATCAAGCCCTCTCTGTGAAAAGCCCGCCAGAAAGCCTCCCTATATCGCCAGTGTCGATCGAACGCGGTTTCCTTGACGAGCAAGAAGAACTGCTCGAGAGCGCGTTCCACGAGCCACCTTATCACGACCCGGCGGATCTCGTCGGGAATTCCTGACCACTTATGTCTTCCTGACCCAAGACGAGGATCGCGGAAATGGCGCAGGAAAAATGGCTGAATGCGTTCTCGCGTCGCGGGATCAGGTGGACTGTCGACAAAGGGTCTGAGTAAAGCCACAGCGACTTCGGAGCGCATAGGCAAATTGTCGAAACGCAGTTTACCCTCGCATTCGAGGAGCGTAAGTAAGCGAGAGAGTCGCTCGGCATCAAGGCGCTTCTGATTTAGTAGCGATTCGGCGCGCGGGAGGTAGGCCCGGATGCCCGAAATTAGGAAACCGGCGCGTGCGAGACCGGCATCGAATCCCGCTCGGAACAGGACGTCGTCAACGGCATCAGATGCCGAGACTATCTTCTCCACGAACGACACGCTACCATTTCTTTCAAGGTATCCGAAATCCAGGCATCGTTGCTTCCACTTTTGCATGGAAGGGAGAGAAGAGCGGTCGTCTTCGACCGTTTTTCGCAGCAGGCCGAGAAGAGGTTCAAAAGTGGGCAGATCCACCGGATAGACGCGCAAGAACTCGTTTAGGAGCGCACGCACGGACCCCGTTCGTTGGCCACCGGACAGCCAACTTCCGTATTCCCGCACGATGCCAGGCTGACAACCTAACCAACCATTTGGATCTTGGTGTCGAGAAAGACTGTCGTTCATCGACGAATAAAACAGTATCCACGGAAGCCGCCTGAGGTCGCGTAAAGAGACTCCTTCAAGCGAGTGGTCGCGATGCCATGACTCCCTGACCCGCCTGTACAACGCAACCAGGTCGTATGGTTCCGGCTCCTTCATCTCGACATCTCGAAGCTGCTTGCCCACTTCGATAGCTGCAGCGCGAATTTGGCGAGGGGCGAACGTGGATTCGGTCTTGACGACGTCAGTCCAGCGCTCCAGTGAATCCTTTAGAGAGGAAGTAGTACTCATGGCGTTCCTTCTCCAAATCGCTCGCGGACTTCCTTCTGAACGTCAAGTTCCCGAGACGGAACCAACCCCTCGGGAGGTTCGAGGAGGAATCTCAGGTCAATGCGCCGGTTCTCGCCTGCCCGATCGGAGTCGTGGGTCACGGGCCGGGTGAAGCCGTATCCGCTCGTACTCAGAATCGGGAAGTTGTCAGCGCTCAACAGGCGCTCCACCCTGGGCTCGCATGCGACGATCATACGGTGAACGGTCGCCGCACGCATTGACGACAGCTCAAGATTGTCCTGGAAGCGGTTGCCGGCCGCAACCGGTACGTCGTCCGTATGACCTTCAATCAGCAAGGTCTCGAGAAGCCAGGGGAATTCCTGCTTCCTGCATTGATAGGTAGCCGGATCGGCAGGCGGCTGACAGTACGCAGGTGGATCGCTGCGATGCCCCGCGACAATGCGGCCGTCATCAATGTGAGACGGCGCCTCGGCCCCGGCAGGTGAGACGTAGCACGGCACTACCTCGGCGATGGCTTGCGAGAGAAGACCGACGTTTACGTGATGTTCGGGTACTGGAACCTCACTACCTGACGGAAAATTGATCGCATTGTCCGAGAGCCGAAGGACACCCTGGTCGGCCAGCACTTCGACCCGCATGCCAGCTTTCTCGAGTCGGCTCTTGATGTCCCGGAGCATGCGGGTGCGCGTCTTTTCCTCGGCTTCCAGGTCTTCTACTCTCTCTTCTTGTTTTTTTGTGACGTTGGCTAGTTGATGTGCGAATACCGCCAGCATGATGATGAAGATAAATATGAGAGCCGAGACGAGGTCGCTGACACTTGCGAGGTAGCTGTGCCCACCCTGGTCTTCATCCGGCGACAGCCTGGATTTGTCGATCATTAACGCGATTCCGGAAGCCGCGGGATCAGATCTTCAATCGCCCCGCTTAGTTCTGCGGTTGCGCTCGCAAGCTGTTGGACAGTATTCGACGTGGTCTTGTCAAGTTCGTTGGCAAACTCCTTCACCTGTGCGCAATATCTCGACAGCCCTTCGTCGATCTGTCGGAACACGGCTGCAAGTGACTCGTCGATGTTTTCGAATCGTTCCTGATATCGCGTCCAGGCGTTTGCTATCGACTCCTGGTGCTGCTCGAGCGCGTTTACAGCCATGTCAACGCGGCCGACTAGCTCGCTCGTCCTTGCCAGCGACTCGGCGGTCCTGTCGCTCGCTTCTCGGATCTCACGGGCGGCCCGTACGACGGGTCCCGCCGCAGATTCTATATGCCGGTGCGTGGATTCTATGGTACTGCGCAGTTCATTGAGCCTTTCGACGAACCCCGTCATGCCGCTCAAGACCTTTTCACTCCGCTGCGTGGACTGATCGAGTCTCTCCGTTGCGGACTGCAAGTGCCGAGTTACGGACCCTACCGTATCAGACATTTCAGCCGAAGCCGACGCGCTGGATGTCGTCATACGTTCTGCCATATCTACAGAAGCGGCCGCGACAGCGCTTGTGATGTTACCCAGCGACTCTTGCAACGTCTTATTCATGGCATTTGCGTTTTCATCCATCGAGGTCCTGACCGCTGAAAGGACCGAATCGAGCGCCGCGCGGACGTCATGCTGCGACTGAGCCATTCCGGAAACCGAATCCTGCAGCGTACGGTTCAAGTCGGCGACGATCGACCCCATCTCCTCGAATTGCGATCCCGCACCCTCTTGCATAGCGGCCGTGAACCTTTCGAGCGCATCGTTGATCATACGACCGCTATCAGTAGACCGGTCCGCGCGAAGTTGCTCGACTGCTTCTATCAGTTGCTCGAGCTGCGGCGCCAAGCGCCCGGCGATCTTCTCATCGAGCGCCTTCTCAAGAGAGAAAATCAACTCGGTGTTAAATCGTTCGAGTTGAGTCGTCGTACGCCTCGCCTGCTCGAGTTGTTGCAGCGCAACACCTTCCGGCGTCACCCGCTCCAAACGTGACTCAATGGCTCCTACCCAATCAACTAGCGCTATATGCAGTCTTCGAGTGACAGATCGCTCGCCAACCACAAAAAGTATGGAACAGACGATTCCGACAATTGACGTCCAGAACGCCAGCGATGCCCCGCCCAGAAGCTGCTGTAGGGCACTGGTGATCTCGCTCGGATTACTCGAGGCAAGACCGGAGCTCGCCGCTCCGACGCCCGCTGCCAGGCCGAGAAAAGTCCCAAGAATGCCCATTCCCGTCAGCAGATTCGGGACCGCCTGGTAGAAACCGGTTGATATATTGGGAAAGATAATGGTGGCGTCATTCAGATACCGTGACACGTCACCGGTGTTGCGGATGGGATCGCCGGACTCAGGTTCAGGAAGAAGCAGCGTCTCTACGAATTCCGTCCACGGAAGACCCAGTGCCTCCTCGACATGGCGATTGTAGTTTTCAAACGCGTCGACGAAATCCAATGCTCCGTTAACATCTGTCAGTTCCTTTTTCGCATTACGCAGCCTGCGATACAGAGGAACCGCGCTCCATGCCATCTTAAAGCGAAAAATAAAGTGATCGCTATAATGGCCAGGCAGTAATACGTGACGAAATTCTCTGTGAGAGCAAATTCGAGATCATCGCGATATTCGATCCGGTGGAAAAAGATGCTGTATGGGAGAGCGAAGCCGGGCAGTACGTTGCTGCCCTCAAGGGCGTCATCCGATCTCAGCACGTCAACCTGCCGGCTACGCCTATTCCGACAGGTAGGGCGACCCTTGTGGTCGCACGCGCT
>CAXXXF010000015.1:0-905912 GCA_963667175.2 Candidatus Latescibacterota bacterium
TCCTCCTTCCATATGATTGATTTCACGCAGACTTTCGAAAAGGGATGTCGCGATCTTCTGCAGGTGTGGAATGTAGGGTTCACACACCTGTAAGTATTCACCTTTCAATTGTACCCCACCAGCGGTTTTCGTTGGGATATCACTGCTGTCCAAGAACCGTCGGATTCCCAGAGATAAGGTTCGAAAAATGGCTACAATAGGCGATTTTGGACGGGTTTGACCCGGATAATGAAAACCAGGTTTGCCATCGTCTGCGCAATGCTGTCCAAGAACAAGGTGACGTTTCCAGCGGCCATAATTGTGCTGTTTCCGTCTCAATAAGCCCGTGAAATAAGCACTTTGTGAATCTCAGGCAATCTTGGTCGAGGGATTGCTTCGCGGAAGTGAACCAGATGCTGTCCAAGACTGAAACCGATTTTGGACAGGTGTGTTGGGATATGAATATGGACTTCTACGCCACCGCCCGCACCTGATTTCTATTTCCAAAGTCCTGTATGCGTTAACCGTCCGTGGAGAGCGGTTTGCCGCGCGTCATGCGCCTGCGTAGCGTTAGAGTCTTACAGTAAGACTTCAACGCAGAATGTGTGCATGTATATTAATGCAGATTGCTCACATTACCGCGTTGGAATCCCCCCACCGCATCAGCCGTCGCCTGACGGCTCGGCTTCTGCCTGCCTGCCGCCTGCCTGCGCCGCTGCGCTTCCCGCGGCAGGCAGGCGCTCCGCTTGGCGCAGGCAGGCGACTCCCCCTCAAGGGGGGAGTGATTGCGCCGTCCAACGGGCTTAGACGTTCACCTCCACCTATTTGGTTGCGTCTGAATACAACGAAGCCGCGCTAGGGTTGCACAAAAGGCGAGCTCGAATTTTCCCTCACGTGTCGCCATTGGCACGGATTTGCGATATTTCCCCTGCCTTTTTTGTTCCAAAACCAAATAAGGAGCCACTCATGCGCCCCGAGATTCTGACGAACCGAAAGCGGACGTCCGTGCCCGCCAGGGAAACCCCGCTCAGCCGGAGATATAAACGCATCCTGGAGAACTGGGCGCCGATAGGCCTGAACTATTTCGAAGACTGGCCGGAGCGGCCCAACTGCGGGCATTTCTTCGGCGGGGCCCACTGGTACGGCAGCGACACGGCCTCGCCGATCTTCGTGTTTGCAGCGCTTGCGAATTCGCCCGAATACGATTCGAAGCGGACGGGATGCTCGAAAGAAGAACTGAGCGAACTCGCGCTGAAGGGCATCCGCTACCTCTGCTTTACCCACGACACGGGTCCGGCCGAGTGTATTCGACCCGAAAAGAGCCTTGGCAATCCCCGGACCTGGGGGACGAAGTGGGGTGAACGCGGGCGGGGCTTCTTCCCCGAGAGCCAGTGCGGCACGAACGTTGCCGACATTGCCCTGACCGCCCTGATGCTCGGCAACCTGGTCGACGACGAGACCTGGGGCATGATCGCGCGCATGCACGAAGACTATGCCGAGCGGTTCGGCGCTATGGACCCGAAGAGCGGCGTTTACACCAATACCCAGATGGAAGAAAACGGCTGGACGTCCTGCGGCCTGGCTTCGGTTGAATGTTTCCTCAGCAACTCGCCCAACGTCAAAACCTGGGCCGAAACGGCCCGCAGGTGGATGTTTTCGACAACCACCACCCAACAGGACACGAAGAATCTCGCGCCCTTCTCAGACGGGAAGACGGTCAGGGAACTGACCGGCCAGACGTTCGTCGCACTGCCCGACTACATGGCCGAGAACCACGGCATGGTGCATCCCAGCTACACCGGCAGTTCGGTTATGTTCACCGGGCGGCTCGGTATCATCTACGGAACGTTCGGAGCGAAGGTTCCGGAACACGCCCTGTTCAACCGGAGGGAAATCTACGACCAGCTCAAACGTACGACGGACCGGACCGGCTCGATGCATCCCGTGCAGGGCATGGACTGGCCGTATATCCCGCCCGATTCCGGAACGCTGACCCACGCGACGGCCGCACTGCTCCTCGACGATCCGGACGGGGCCTATTTTGAGCGCCGGGCACTCGAAACGCTGGAACAGCGCGCCGAAAGCACAGGCGGACGAATGCACGACCGGCAGATTGCCGAGACCGTGCACGGACCGCAGGACCCGCTGATCATTCGGGAACACAACATCGTCAATCCCGCCCACACCTATTTCCTCCACAGGATCTTCGGTGACGGCCCCGAACCGACGTACGGGGCGGCGGTCGAACGCAAGCTGAGGGGCGTCAAGGTCTATCCCCACTCCGGCTTTGTCTTCCTCCGGCACCGGACCGGTCAGTCTTCACTTTCCTGGCGCAACGACATCATGGCGCTGCCGTTGAACAGGGACGGCATCTACACCGTCGCACCGGCGTCAAATTCATATCTGGCCAGCATTGACGTTCAGGACAGGCCCGACAGCCACGACCTGATCTCGGTTCGCGTGGACGAACACCAGGAAAGCTTCGCCGCCGCCATGGTCCTGGACCGCGCCCAGCGATCGGTGCGGCAGGAAGTGCTCTTCGCAGGGCTGCCCTCCGGGATTTCGCTTTCCTGCGAACGGCTCACCGCCAGAGAGAAAATTACAGTTCAGAGCGTAGACCAGGGCTTCCTTCGCATCGTCAACGAAGACTTCAAAGCCTTGAAAGGCAACTGCAACGGATTCCGTACCGTTCACACTCCGGACGGATCGGATCGCTTCAGGAGTTACGTCACCGCCGACCCGGAAAGCGACGTCGTCAAGACCTACGAACATCCGGCATGGATCAACGTCGACAATCGGCTGGGATTCGTCTATGAGAGTACCGGGAAGACCGTGTACCACAATCGGCACTTTTACGAGGTCTGGCGCGCCGTGGCGGACGACCTCACCCTCAGCCGGGTCGACGGACCGGTCCGGGCAGGCTCCGGCAAGACCATTTCCGAACTCACCGCGCTCATCGCTCCGGACCGCACGTCTCGAAAAACGGCCGGTCTCGACCTTGTCGTCATGAAGACACGGCTGCCAGCGGCGGGTCTTCTGGCCGACGGTCATCTGGCCGTGGCGAACTTCGGCGAGAGCGCCGGTTTGATCTCCTTTTCTGCGTCGCGCTCCGAACTCTGCGAGATTCCCATCTTCGGTGGCGTTACCCGCGTGGACGAAGTTGGTGTCGCGTATTCGCGAGACCTCGGCGCCGGCGAGGCCCTGCTTCAGAAGGCCATCCTGAACGTTGAAACGAACGGATCGTTTGAGATCAACGCCGCGGAAACCGGGGAGGTCTGGGCGAGAAACACCGGCGACGCCCCGGCAGCGCTGGCGCACAACGGTGCGGAGACCCTGGCGCCGCAGGGGGCGATCGTCGCCCTGGCGTAACTGTGCCGGGCGCCGACGTTCTGAGGTTGACAGACGGCAAAAACAGAAGAGGCCGGGGAGACAACTCCGGCCTCTTCTGCTACACGGCGGAACTGAGCGCGAGTCCGCCGTATCGGGTCATCCAAATCACCATCTCACTCTGAAACGGGTAACCGCCAGCGCTTTTCGACCGGTGTGCAGATCCTCTACCACAACTCGAAACGCCCTCGGCCCGGGCGATGCGCCGTCCATATCCACGCGCAGGTCGCGCGGCTCCCACTCCCGGACGCCCCGGTACGAATACGAGACGGCCGTCGTCCAGTCGGCCGGGGAGCCGCCGCCCTCCGGCAACGACTGCATCTGGTAGCTGACGCGGTAGTGCGTGCCGCCGGTTTCGTCCCGCGAGAGATTGTAGATTTCAAAATAGAACCAGGCCTGCCCCTCCGCGCGGCACACCTGAAGCGGATTCGGCAGGATCGCAAACTGCTCCCGGCCGTATGGCGCGTTCTCACGCATCCGGATTCGCCGCGCCATCAGAAGGCTGCTGATCTCCATCGTGTCCCGCCCGAACGCCCTTACCCGCAACGGCGCCCTGATCGTGCCCACCCGCTTTGTCGCCCGGTCTTCGGCTTCGCCCGCCAGCAAAAATTCCCCCGGATCGAGGACCATGCGTTCCGAGGCCAGCAGAAAGGCCTCTTCGGTGGATTCGTACTCGACCCGTGGCATTTGCTCCACGCTTATGACGTTGTGCCGAATCGTATCCCACTCGGAATCGAATAGAAAAAGCGCCTGCCTGACGTCCACTGCGGCGGTCCCGCGGCTCCCGGATCCCGCGCTCCGCACGTTTTCTTCCGGCAGCGCGTAATACACTTCGATGCGGGTATTGCCGTCGTCGTGCCGGAACTGGGTAGTCTGGTATGGCGCGTCGTATTGCAGGGGATGCTCGTACAGGTCGGGTACCGCCGCCACCAGTTGTTCGAGTTTCAACCGTTTGTTTCCCCGGGCGGCCCATCCGAACCGCCAGGAGTCCCAGGTCAGCTTATTGCCGAATACCACCGCAAACGGACCATAGTCCCATATCTCCTTTCTTCCCCTCGCGGGGTCCTTCATGAACCGGACGCGCGGGTCTCCGTATCGGATGTAAATCTGACCCCTGTCGGTCTGCCAGCCCTCCCGCCCGAGTGTGGGATCGGAGAACCGCAGGTTCGCGTACGCCACGCGCCGGCACTGTTCCAGCAGGCGTTCGTTGACCGATGTGAGATACATCGGGTCCTTGCTGAACCAGAACTTGCGGATTGCTTCGTCGCTCGGCGGCGGCTCACCCCGCTCTTTTTCGTCAGAGTCCTGGATCAGAAAAATCGACTGCATAAACCTGCGCGCCGTATCGGTCATGCGTTTCAGCCCGTCCACGTATGCACGGTACGCCGCTTCCAGGTTGCCCTTCATCTGATAGCCGAGGCCCGCGAAAAAGTGGGCGTTCCAATTCTCCGGACGCCGCTTTCGATAGGTCTCGAAGAGGTCGATCAGGGGCCCGGGCATCTCGGCCGCATAGTAGGACAGCCCGAGGTACTGGTGAGAGGGCCAGTGGACGGGGTCCACGCTGATGGCGCGTGAAAGGTACCCGATTCCAGTGTCGATGCCGAGGTCCGGATATTCTACGTGCGTTCGCGTTTTTCTGGCCTCCAGGGAATATCTGTCGAGCCTTGCTCTGGTATCCTCATCGGGCATCTCCGTAAAATAAGTATACTCCCAGGACCAGACCGCGAATCGCCCCGCCCAGAACAGCGCCTCCACGTGTTCCGGGTCTATGTCCAGCGCCTCAAGGGCTTTCCGGTACGAGTTTGGACGCTGCAGCCTGCGCCAATACAATTCGGCGGAGGTTGCCAGATAGTCCGGGTTCTCCCGCTCCCGGATCATCGCGCGCAGCAGCCACGTGTCCGCAGTCTGACGGGATCCCGGCGTGCCCTGCGCCATGTAGAACCTCGCCAGGGCATGCATCGCCCTGCCGGACCGGTCATGCCTGAGCGCACGCTTCATCAGGGCTTCCCGCCGGTCCTGTTCGAGTAGCGTATCTGCCGCCGCGGCAAGCAGCGAGTCCACCTTCGCCGGATCCGATCGCCCAGCCTCAGCGGAGGGAACGCTCCACGCCAGGAGACAAATCGTAATTGCGAGTCGAACCATAAACGGATCTCCTTGCTCCCCGCAATCAGGCCGTGCAGGTTTGTGGCTTCTTTCAAGGAAAACACCCAAATCCGGACGGAACACAGGACGGTGTTGCACGTCGCAATGCCCGTGATGCGTCTCTTCCCTTTCGTAAGACACATTCCGGAGGGTTCTGGTTCAGATTATCTAATCGCAATCTGGCACTCTTTCACAGGAATGGGGCGCCTTGAGGCATGACGTCATCGGCCAAAACAAAGAAGGGTCCTGAACGGACCCTTCTTTGGGGATATATATAAGCTACTATTTATTAATATTTTATATCCTTTTCCCCGTTTGACAAAAGGCGGCTAGAACTGAATCTGCCGTCCTGCAAGATTGCTCAGCATCAGCTGAAACTCTTCCATGCGTCTGTTGCCTCTGAAAATCAGAAGATTCACGCCTTCGATTCCTTCCGTCGTCGGGAGGTCGATCTGGTCGAGGAAGGTGAGAAACGCCTCGTGGAAGGTGGTCAGCCCCTGCTCGTAACTACCGTGAATCCTCCGCAATTCGCTATCGTCCGGCCGGATGCCCCGCACCTGTATCTGAAGCGTTTCCAGGCGGGCAATCAGGTTGGACATGAACTGCCGTGTCCAGTACCGGGAAACCACGCCGCCCGACCACCCCTGTGTGATGGAGCCGAACTCGGCGTTCATCACATTCACGGTTTCATAGGTTCGCGAGACGTCCACGAGATACGCATTGAAGTCCGTGGCGGCAACCGATACCATCGCACCCGAAGGATACGGTGACGGTTCGACCACACCGACGGGATCCGATGATCCGCAGCCTGTGCAAACGATCAGCAGCATTCCCAGGCATCGTTTCATTGTCGTTGTCCCCAGACCCGGCCGGCCGCCGCACATCCAGTGCAAATGGAACGGAGTACACTAACCTCAATCCGAAAAAAACAGCAACTCGGCGACGCGACAATACCCTCCGAATCGGGGCGTTATCGACGTAAAGAAGGACGTTTTTTCCTTCACGTCCAGTGACGTGGTGTATCCTGGTAATCCGCCGTCTAATCGCCTTTATTTACAATCACATATTCGAATTAACGTCCCCGAAGACTTACGAATCAAGGCTAATGGTTGGTAGCGCTGCTCAACGTTTTGCGATAGTGGGCGCGCCGGACGACGACCTTAAAACCCAGCCGGTGATACAGGCGAACGGCCGATTCCAGCGTTTCGCTGGTATTCAGAGTGGCTTCCCCGTACCCAAGTGCTTTCAACCTGTGCAACGCCCGCACGTTTAACACCCGGCCCAACCCTTTCTTCCGGTGTCCCGGTACTACCGCCACCCAGTGAATCAGTCCGACTTCCCTGCCTCGATACATCGCTGACCAGGCCGTGGTCGTTCCTACAGGTTCTCCGTTACAGACTGCGAACAGGACTCTCTCCGGACTGAAATATGGCGAGTCCAGGTATTCCTTTTCAAAGTCCGCAACCGTCCACTCCCGTCCGCCGACGTTTTCGCTCAGAAAGGCCGCATTCTTGATCCGTACGAATGCCGCATCGTCTCCGGTCTCGTAGGTCCTGATCCGGTACCCCGCCGGCGGTTTCGCCTCAGGCAGGTGCTTGAGCTCACGCCACATTCTCAGGCTGGCGCCGAATTCGGGCTTCCAGCCCGCCCATTCGAGCAGTCCCGCCGCCGCCAGATTATCGTTGGAAACGACCGAGGCCGTCTGCAGCATATGACAACCGCTCCTCCGGGCAACCGCTTCCGCTTTCGCCAACAGCCGCCGGCCCAGCCCCGAACGACGGCGCTCGGGAATTACCCCGAGGAATTGCAGCGCCGCTTTCCGTTCTCCTCCCGTGAACGACATCACGCATATGCCTGCCGGCGCGGACCCGTCGAACGCCAGCACAATTTCGTCGCTCCGCAGGTTTTCAAGCGTCTCCGTGGCCGGCGGCGTTAGTTCGCCTCCACCCTCGGCACATCGCGCCATCAGGTCCGCGAGATCCTGATTTGAAAGAGATCCGTCGCGCAAACGGAGCGATGCGCTCACGAGAGTTTGCCTTCCACATGGTCCAGAAACGCGGGATTGCCAGACGTCACGCCCCCGTCGGCCACGACAACCGAGCCGGTAACGAATGACGCCTCCTCCGAGGCGAGAAAGAGCGCAACGTTCGCGATCTCCTCGGGTCTGCCCACGCGTTTGAGGGGATAAACCTCTGCGATACGTTCGAAAATCCGAGGGTCTTTTTCGAGTACGTGCTGCCACCCTTCCGTGATGACGGTACCGGGGCAGATTGCATTTACCCGCACGCCATCCGGGCCGTAATCCACCGCCGTTGTTCTGGTGAGCGAAATGACGCCCGCCTTTGCCGCGCTGTACGCGGCCTCGCCAAACGACATCAGTGCGTTGACGGACGAAATATTCACGATCGACCCGCCTCCGCGAAGGATCATCCGCGGAAGCGCCGCACGGCTGCACAGGTAGGCGCTCTTCAGACATCCCTCGATATTCCGGTCCCACAGTTCCGGATCGATGTCCGGGACATGGGTACCATGGCAATAATAGGCATTGTTCACCAGAATATCGAGGCCGCCGAATTCTTCCAGGGCCACATCCAGCGCCCGGTTGACATCCGTTTCGTCCGTAGCGCTGCCGACTACGAGCGCCGCCTCTCCGCCCGCCCCGCGGATCGACTCGACCACGGCCTCCCCGCGTCCCTCATCGAGTTCCAGCACAACCACGTTCGCGCCTTCCTTCGCGAACCGGATGGACACCGCCTTGCCGATGCCGGCGCCTCCGCCCGTAATCCACGCGACCTTTCCTTCTAACCGCATCGAAACCCTCTCTAACGTCGTCCGATCGCAATTACAATTGAGTCAGCGTCTACGTTGCCAAATAATAATAGCTTACAGACCGAATAAAATATACACCAGCCGCAGGTTCATGTCAACGAACGTCGCACGACTTCGGACTTCGGCGACAGGGCGCCGAATTATGCGCGTCGAATCCTGGGCGCGATTTTCGAGCAGTACGTCTTGCGTCGGCCCGCCCGGATTTCGAGAACGTCCGCAAGCGCCGTCTCCGCCGCGCGGACCAGGTCTGCGGTATCGAGTCCTCTGTGTCCGGGTGTGAACGCCGACAGCTTTCGGATCCCCCTGGTCAGCAAGTGTTCGGCGCCGGCGTAATTCTGGCATGTCAAGTGATAGTAGCCGACGGCCACCTGGATCATGCCCTGGAAAAAGGGTCTTTCGGGGCCCCGCACGTCCATCCAGACGTCCTCCCACGTGTCGTGAGCCGCATAGAAGTCGCCGTCATTGAACTCGCGGATGCCCCGCTCGAATCTCTCGCTGATATCGGATATCGGATCCACGGTACCTGACCTGCGTCTAGATGAAAAAAAACGAACCATGGCTCGATGCCGGCTTGCGACACGTCCCGCTGGTCCTGTCGTAGGGGCAGGTTTGAAACCTGCCCCTACATCCCGATCTTCACGGACGTCGTGCGACATGGGCAATTGCTTCCCGATCGGCGCCTCCGGTACGGCTAAGAAAAATAAACGGCGGGCGCCAATCCACAGGAGCCCGCCTTCGACGAATCTCAATGTCCATCCTACTGGCCTTGTCCCTTGTAGATGCCCCTCCGCCTGACGTACCCATCCGTATTCTTCCTGAAATGCAGGATTTCTTCATCCGTCAGGTCCCGCCTCACTCTGGCCGGCACGCCCGCGGCCAGCGTCCGGGACGGGATTTCCATACCCTCCAGCACCAGCGCGTTTGCCGCGACGAGCGCCTCCTCGCCGACCCGGGCATGATTCAACACCGTCGCGCCCATCCCGATGGTCGCCCGGCGGTCCACGGTACAGCCGTGTAGAATCGCGTTGTGCCCGACCGTAACGTACTCGCCCACGGTGCAGGGGCATCCGGGATCGGTATGCAGGACCGCTCCGTCCTGGATGTTGGACCCTTTGCCGATACGGATCGGTTCCTCGTCGCCGCGCAACACGGCGTTGAACCAGATGCTCGCCTCCGCCGAGACGCACACCTCTCCGACAAGTATCGCTCCTTCAGCGAGAAACGCGGAATCGTCAATCGCCGGTGAACTATCCTGAAAATGAAGAACTCTCAATTCATCCTCACCGCAACGAGGCAACCGGATTCAAGACGTCCGCAACCAGAGTCGTCGTGGATAAGCCATAGGAGATGAGCGACCCTGGCGCAATGTCAGCCTATTTCCCGCCGGGCTCACGTTGTTCCTTGTCTTCTTCCCTGTCCTCTTCACGGTCCCGTCCGTCGGTCACAGGACCCAGCACGAACTCCCTTTTGCCGGGACCGCCTCGCGAGCGGAACAGACCGGTGAGAAACCCGATCCCGCCCGATATCGCGCCGAACAGAATGGCCGTTTCTTTAACCGGCGAGTCGGTTTGCCAGGCGGCAAACGTACCCATAATCGCGCCCGACACGGCGCCCCCGACACCCATTCGAACGGCGGCGCCGAGCTTTCTGGATCGCTCCCCCCGAAGGAACAGGATCCGGTCGATATCCGCAACCTGAACACGCCGGGCGTCGAGCCCGGATTGGACCAGTATGGTCCCGTCGTCGAATTCCGGCAGCAACTGACCCTGTATCCGCTCGCCGTCCTTGAGAACCACCCCGCCCCGAAGACGGCGCGTGATCCCCGCGCGGGTGCGCCGCTCCTCGAAAGATACCTTCCGTTCGGTATATTTCGGGTATTCGGAATCTTCCGGCAACTTTGATTCAAATCCAATCTTGTATTCGCCCTTCCTCACCTCGTCGAAATGCTCGACGTACTCCCGAAGTCGTCTGAGCGCATCCTCGTCCCCAACCGGTATCGTCCTGTTCGCTATTTTGGGACCGGACCGGTATCGGATCCTCACCATCACGCGTTCTCCGCGTTTCAGAAACGAGGCGGTCTGAATTCCGGGAATCGCCATGTCGAGCAAGCGCAGGGGAACCCTTTCGTTATATACGCTTCGCCCCTGGAAGAGGGAGTAACGATTGCTTTCCTCCAGGTCGATTTCCGGGCCAACGAGGGGGCTGAGCACCACCAGATTGCCCTCAATCTGCCTCACGTCCACGATGGACCAACCCCCTTCCTCCAGGGCATCGATCGTCCGGATGGTTTTGGGGCGTTTCTCGCCGTCCTCCTTCGCAGCCTTTTCACCGGTGGACTCCGCCGCCCACGTTTGGCCCGCGCCAAAGAGGCTGGTCCATAGCAGACAGCAGGCGCAAAGCAAAGCGGTTGCTTTTCGGAACATATCCATCTCCCTGGATGTGAGGTGTCTTCCCGACGCGACGTCTCTGTAGGGTGGAGATTCCGGAGGGTCATGCACACGGGCCAATATCACGAAAAAAAACGGGTCGTCGACCCGCGCGCCAGACGTCACTCCGGCGTAGAACACTGGTTCTGTAAACGCCCCAACGGACACAAAGTTCCGCCTGCGGGATTGCTAACCAGGTTCGTCCTTCAGATCCTCAATCTCGGCGGCAATGCCATCCATGATATAGGGACGAAACCTCTTGAATGCCGTTCGCCGCTTGAACCATCCGCCATCGGCAGCCGCCGTCCCCGCAACCCGTACGAATTGCATCAGATCGATCCCGCCGGAATCGTACGCGCCGAAGAGCCAGAAGTCCAGTTGCCGCCGGACGTTCCGCAGGGAATCGCGAGATACAGGCATCGCCTTGTCGAGCGGAAAGAACACCTCCCCGTCTGCGAAGACCGAAGCGTCGCGGAGGAACTTCCGCGGAGGCTGAACGAGTCGTTCCGGTTCGCGCACGGCCATTCCGGTTACGAAGTCGATATCGTCTTCCGCAACGACGTCCTTGAACAGGGTACGCATGCGGTTCTTCAATCCGCCATAGTCCTCCATCAGGCGATTCGACCTTGGGTTCACACCCACGGTTAGCGTACCCAGCCCGTTGTACCGCAGGCACTCCGAAACGAAATCGGCCTCGTTATCGAACAACCCGATGCCGATGACATGGTCTCCATCCGTCGCCTTCAGATGTGTGAGGCCAAGTTCCGGACCGTGCTGCAGAAGGTCGTAGTGCCGCCGCACGTCGCGCTCACTGAAGGACTTCACTCTTCCGCTCTCCGCGTTCTCCGGCTCAGCAACTGCCTGCCGTTGCGGATCTGCGCCGCAACGGCCTCATGACCGGTTCCACCATAGAGGTTGCGGCGGTCGATTCCGGCTTCGACGGAAAGTGACGCAGCCACGTCCGCCTCGAACAAATCGCACGCCGATCGGAGCGTCGGCAGGTCCAGTTCGTCCAGGCGGCTTCCCTGCGACAGGGCCCTCCGCACCAGCCTGCCCACGATCCTGTGAGATTCTCGAAAGGGCAGCCCCTTCCGCACCAGGTAATCCGCCAGATCCGTCGCTACGACGGCGCCGTCGAGCGTTTCGCGCATTCGCTTGGACATGACGGTCATCGTCTCCCACGCGCCGGCAAACACCGCCAGTGCCTGATTGATCGTATCGACCGTATCGAAAAAGGCCTCTTTGTCCTCCTGCAGATCTTTCGAATAGGTCAGGGGCAGTCCCTTCATCACCGTCAACAGCGACATCAGATTGCCGTACACCCGCCCCGTCTTTCCACGGATCAACTCCAGCGAATCCGGGTTCTTCTTCTGCGGCATCATGCTCGAACCGGTGCTGTACGCGTCGTCGAGTTCGATAAACCGAAACTCGGAGGATGACCACACGATCAGGTCCTCGCAGAACCGACTCAGGTGTCCCATGAGAATTGCCGCGCCGGACATATACTCCAGGAGATAGTCACGGTCGCTCACCGCGTCGATACTGTTTTCGGTTATCCGCGAGAATCCCAATTCCGATGCCAGGAATTCGCGGTCGATCGGATAGGCGCTTCCGGCGAAAGCACCCGATCCGAGCGGCATGGCATCCGCCCGATCGGAGCAAACCGTGAATCGTCCGCGGTCCCTTTCCAGCATCCAGAACAACGCCATGGTATAGTGCGACAGGCGCACGGGCTGCGCCTGCTGCAGATGTGTATATCCCGGCATCAGCACGTCGACGTGCCGGGCGGCGAAGTCCACCAGAACGGCTTGAAGCCGGTCGATGCCGGCAACGGTATCCCTTGCCGCCTCCCGCAGATACAACCGCTCATCCAGCGCCACCTGATCGTTCCGGCTGCGCCCGGTATGAATCTTGCCGCCCGCGTCGCCCGCGATCTCGATCAGCCGCGCCTCGACCGCCATGTGTATGTCTTCCAGATTGGCGGTCAGCGCGAGGCGGCCTTCGGCAATCTCCGCTTCCACCTGGTCCAACCCGTCCAGGATGCGTTCCAGTTCCTCCGCCGTCAAGACGCCGATCTTCTCGAGCGCTTTCGCCTGCGCACGGCTTCCGGCGACGTCCGCCCTGTATAGCCGCCGGTCGAACCCGATGGACGCATTGAATTGCTCCATGCCGCTATCCGAGGGCCTGTCAAACCGCCCCGACCAGGGTTTTTGTGCGGATCCGTCCATCGAATTCTCCAAAAACAGCCATGGTCTCAAAATGAACAAAGGACTCGGACCGTGTATTTCTCAGGCTTCCGACACTCCTTCACTAACCTGGCGCGAAGCATTCAATGCCTTCGCACTCACACCCAGCACGTTCAGGAATCCCTCCGAATCCCGATGGTCGTAGTCACCGACCGCTTCCATCGAGGACAGTTCGGACGAATACAGCGAATGGGCCACGGCTTCCGAGGATTGGTACGTTACTGTACCCTTGTAGACCGAAACAGTCACCGAACCTTCGGCCAGTTTCCGAACCGGCGCCAGAGCGCCGCGAATCATCTGCGACGACAGGTCGAAATAATATCCCTGATAGATCTGCTCGGCAAGCACCGAGGAAAGCGAATCGTAGAATCGCCGCGCCCTCCGGTCCAGCACCTGCTGCAGCAGGAACTGGTAGCACGAGCCAAGCAGTGCGAGCCCCGGACTTTCGTACACCCCTCTGGATTTTATGCCCACGAAGCGGTTCTCGACCGTGTGGATGCCGATGCCCACGCCGTGACGCCCGCCGACGTCGTTGGCCGTGGCGATCGCGGAGACGGCATCCACGGGTTCCCCGTTCACGAGGACCGGACGCCCCGCTTCCAGCGTCACTGAGAACGTCTCCGGGCGGTCCGGCGCGTACTTCGGAAATACGCCCATGCCCGGCTCGATGAAATCTGCCCCCACGTCCAGATGTTCGAGTCTGCCCGCCTCATGGGTCAACCCCAGCAGATTCGCATCCGTCGAATACGGCTTGTCCTGCGTGGCGGTAATCGGCAGGTTCCGGGCCTGGCAGTAAGCGATCATCTCCCTGCGTCCGCCGAAGTGTTCCAGGAAGGCGTCGTCCCGCCAGGGTGCGTACACTTTGACGGCGGGCAAGAGCATATTGGCGACAAGCTGAAAACGCACCTGATCGTTCCCGCGGCCCGTGGCGCCGTGCGCGAGCACGTCGATTGCCCGCGCCTCCATCTCGCTGAGAATACCCTGCGCGGTCACGTGGCGGGCAAGTCCCGTGGTATTCCAGTATCCGCCTTCATAAACGGCGTTGGCAAGAAGCATGGTGATCGCTTCCCGGGCCAGTTCCGCCTTCAGATCGAGAATAACCGATTCCACGGCCCCGCAGGCCAGCATTCGCTGTCCGATATCCGCAATATCGTCCTCGTCCGGCTGCCCGATATCTGCGGTTATGCCGACCACCTCCACCCCCTGGTCGGCCAGCCAGCGCGTGACCGTGCAGCTGTCGAGCCCGCCCGATGCCGCCAGCGCAATCCGCTTTCCCCGAATATCCGCCACTTTCATCCCGCGTACTCCTTTCCCTTCGTCCGTCGGCTGGGTTCCTATGCCTTCAGGATTTCGTCGAACGCGTCCATGACCCGATCTATATCCGCCTGTTCAATCACCAGGGGCGGCAGGAAGCGCACCACGTCGGGTCCGGCGACACACACCAGAATCCCACGTTCCCGAAAGACGCCCATCACGTCCGCGGCGGGAGCGTCGGTCAGCACGGCGCCTGCGATCAGTCCCTTGCCGCGAACCTCGGCGATCTTATCGGTGTACATTTCCCTTAGCGCGTCCAGCCGGCTATTCAGATGGTCGCCCTTCGCCTTTGCGTCCGCGATGAATCCCGGATCGGAGAGCTGCTTGAAGACCTCGATGCCCACGGCGCAGCTGACCGGATGCGCCCCGAACGTGGCCGCATGGTCACTGGCTTCCACGGCATCGGCAACGGCCTGGCTCATCAGGGTCGCGCCGATCGGCAGGCCCCCGGCCAGGGGCTTGGCCAGCGTCATGATGTCCGGCGACACGCCATAGTGTTCGTAACAGAACAGGGCGCCGGTCCGGCAGAGACCGGACTGGATCTCATCGAACACCAGCAGCATCTTCATCTCGTCGCACAACTGCCGAAGCCCTTCCAGAAAGGCCGGTTCCGCCGTATGAATGCCGCCCTCCGCCTGCAGGGGTTCCAGGAGTACCGCCACCGTCTCCGCGTCCACGAGCCGCTCCACCGATTCGAGATTGTTGAATTCCGCAAACGAGATTCCGGGCAGCATGGGTCCGAAGCCCTTGTGGTACTTCGGCTGGCCGGTCGTGGAAACCGACCCCATCGTGCGTCCGTGAAACGAGTTGTTCATCGCGATGAACTTGTGCTTCGCGCGATCCTCGAAATTCCTGTACCCCCACTTTCTCGCAAACTTCAGCGCGGCTTCCCAGGACTCGGTGCCGCTGTTGCAAAAGAACACACGGTCCGCGAATGAACGCTCGCACAGCAATTTCGCCAGCCGGGGCGCGGGGATCGTATGGTACAGGTTCGAAACGTGGATCAGCTTCTTCGCCTGCGCGGCCATCGCATCGCCTATGGTCGGGTTATTGTAACCCAGCGCATTCACGGACAACCCGCTCACAAAATCCAGGTACTGGTTCCCGTCGGTGTCGAACAGGTGTACCCCGTCTCCGCGCTCCAGGACGAAGTCGGGCCGCCCGTACGTCTGCAGAATGTAGTTTTGCTCCAGATCGATGATCGCTTTCGTATCCATCATCCACTCCCGGTTGGTTGGGTTTCCTGCGTGCGACCCGGACCGCGTCGCCGCTTCATTGAACAATCTCTGTACCGATCCCCTCACGCGTAAAGACTTCGAGCAGCAACGCGTGAGGGACCCGTCCGTCGATGATATGGGTTTTCTTCACCCCCCCTCTCACGGAACGCACACAAGCCTGAAGCTTCGGAATCATCCCTCCTTTTGCCGTACCGTCCTGAATGAGGCTCTCCACGTCGTCGACGCGCAACGTAGAGATTCTGGATTCCGGATCGGCGCTGTCTCTCAAAATGCCATTAACGTCCGTCAGGAAAACCAGCTTCTCCGCCTCCAGCGTCCGCGCGATTTCTCCCGCGGCCGTGTCCGCGTTCACGTTGTAACTCCTGCCGTCGGGACCCAGGCCGATCGGCGCGATCACAGGAATCGTCTCTTCCAGGCAGGCCCGTCGGACCGGTTCCGGATTCACCCGGCGTACGTCGCCCACGAACCCGATGTCCACCGGCTTTTCATCGGAGGCTGCCCGCGCATCGTGTTTCCTGACGTGCATCACGCCGGCTTCCTTCGCCGAGATCCCGAATGCGCAACCGTCCAGCGACCGGATGCCCTCGACAATCCGTCTGTTGACCACGCCGACGAGTGTGTCTTCAACCACCTGCATCGAATCCGCGTCCGTCACCCGCAATCCGTTGATCCACTTCGACTCCAGACCCGCGTCATCCAGGCGTCTGCTGATCTCTTTGCCGCCGCCGTGCACGACCACGGGTCGCATCCCGACCGTTTCCATGAAGACCAGGTCCGCCAGAATCGTGGCCGATCCACCGTCGTCCGGTTGGGTGCTGCCTCCATATTTCACGACGATGATCTTGTCCCGAAACGACCGGATATAGGGAAACGCCTCAACCAGTGTGGCGGCCTTGTGGATGTATTGCTCCATCGCAGATTCCTTCAATTCCGTGCGGCCGCGGCTTGAGCCGGCGGCTCATCACGTGCTGTACGCCCCGTCAATTCCATAGAGTCTGGGAAGACCGCACATCAGGTTCATGTTCTCCACCGCCTGGCTGGCTGCGCCCTTGCCCAGGTTGTCTTCCATCGCGCAGACGTAGGCAAACCCGTCGTCTACGCCCACCTTGATCGCCAACCGGTGCGTGCCTACGACGTCGCGCGTGCCCCATTGCTTGTCATCGGTATCCTCAACGGGACAGACCAGGTCTTCGTCGGTATACGCGGAAGCGATGGCCTCGACCAGCCGCCTGCCTGTCTGACCCGCCGGGACCGGCTTCAGGCTGTCGGCCAGTTCAATCCGTATATTGGCATTGATGCCCGCGAAAACCGACCTCAGAACGATCGGCGTGAAATTCACGCGAAACCCGGAGTAATGTTCCATCTCCGGCACATGTTTGTGTCGCCGGCCGAAACTGTAGGTGACTTCGTCGGGTTCCGGTTCCACCTCCCTCCGGGCCCCTGAATTTCCCGACGTCGCCACGATCGTCGCTTCCCCTTGCACCATGCCCGTCAGGGGCTTCAGAGCCAGAATGACGCTGGTCGGATAACAGCCCGGATTGCCCACAAGCCGTGCGCCGCCGATCCGGTCGGAAAACAGCGCGGGCATCCCGTAAACCGCCTCTTCGAGCAATTCCGGCGAACGGTGTTCCATACCGTAGCCCGCTTCGAACAGCCGTCTCGGCAACCGGAACGCGCCGCTCATATCGATGACTCTTGCGCCTGCCTGCAGCGCCTGGGGAGCGAACTGCATGGATTCCGGGTCTTTTGTCGCCAGGAATACCAGGTCACACCCGTCCACGGTTCCCTGCCGGCGACTGGAATTCTGCCGAAAGACGATTTCCGCACGGTCGTGGTGCGCCAGTACCCGCTCGATTTCCTGGCCGACCATTCCCGTATCGCCGAAAATGCCGATGTTCAGAGACACGCGAATCCTCCGTCGACGTCACTGAGAAATCTCAAGTATCCGCTCCCTCAGCAGTTCGCGCTTTTCCACGGACCGGCACAGGATGAATATCGTGTTTTCTCCCGCAATCGTACCTACGACCTCGGTCCATCCGGCCCGGTCGATGGCTTCGCACACGCCCTGCGCATGACCGGTCATCGTCTTCAACACCAGCGTATTCCCCGCCCCGTCGGTTTCAACGACGAAATCCCTCAACTCCCTCGCGAGCAGCTCCGGACGGACGCCATCCGGCCCGTCTTCCGCGACCTGCGCCTGATAGCGAAAACCACCCGTTCCGTCGGGCGATTTTACGACGCCCAATTGTTTCAGGTCCTTTGAGAGTGTGGACTGTGTGGTGGATATTCCCGCTTCTATGAGCGCTTCGCTTAGCGCCCTTTGGGTCCCGATTGCACGCGAAGCAATGAGGTCAAGAATTCGCCGCTGCCGTTCCTGTTTTTCACCCATGAATTAATATTCCATTAAATCGGATTATTATTCGAATAATACAAAAAAAAATCCAGAAGTCAAGAATATTTATTCAAATCCGACAATTTCCGTTTGGCATTTCCGGACTCAAATCTCCACGACCTTTCCCGGATTCATAATGTTGAGCGGGTCAAGCGCTTTCTTGATTGCTCGCATGACCGGCACTCCGTTACCATGTTCCTGCTCCAGGGCCGCCAGTTTGCCCATTCCAATCCCGTGCTCACCCGTGCATGTTCCACCCATTTCCAGGGCGAATTCCACGATGCGTTCGCCGAATTGACGCGCTTCGGCAAGCTCGTCGGGCCGATCAGGATCGATGAGGAAGACGACGTGGAAGTTCCCGTCGCCGACGTGTCCGAAGAGAGGCGCAATCAGCGAAGATGCCTTGAGTTCTTCTCTGGTTCTGAGGATACATTCCGCGAGTCTTGAAACTGGAACGCAGACGTCCGTCACATATCCCACAGAACCCGGTCGCATGGTCTGTGACGCGTAATAGGCGTCGTACCTCGCCTGCCAGAGGCGGTCGCGTTCCTTTTGTCCGGTCGCCCATCGGAAATCTTCGGCGCCGTGCCTGTCCGCAACCGGCCTGGCCGCGGCCACGCGCTCGGCAACGGACGACTCGGAACCGTGGAACTCGAAAAACAGGGTTGGCGCCACCCTGTAGTCAAAGCCTGAATACGCGTTGATTGCGCCCATCTGAACCTCGTCGAGCAGCTCGATTCGCGCCATTTCAATTCCCGCCGACGTCATTTCAATAACCGCGTTTACCGCCGACGAAATGTCGGGAAACGCACAGACCGCCGCGGAAACCGCCTCGGGAACCCTTGCCAGTTTCAGTGTCACTTCAGTAATGACACCCAGCGTACCCTCGGATCCGACGAACAAGCGCGCCAGGTCGTAACCGGCGGACGACTTCCTCGCCCGTCCGCCGGCGTGGACGATGCTCCCGTCGGCAAGGACGGCCGTCAGTCCCAGGACGTTTTCCCTCATCGTTCCGTATCCCACGGCCGCACTGCCAGATGCCCGGGTCGCGGTCATGCCGCCCAGCGAAGCATCTGCTCCCGGATCCACAGGAAAGTACAGTCCCGTCCCTGTTTCGGCAAGATGCCTGTTAAGCCGTTTTCTCGTAACACCGGCTTCCACCGTTGCGTCCAGGTCCGTTGTGCCAACCCTCAAGATGCGTTTCATTTGGCTCAAGTCGATGCACACCCCGCCCTGGACGGCGACGATGCCGCCTTCCACCGCCGTCCCCGTCCCGTATGGCACGACGGGTGTCCGGTTTTGCGCACAGATCGCCACAATCTTCGACACTTCCGCATTGCAGGCGGGATAGACCACCGCATCCGGTAATCTTGGCGTATGATATGATGCGTCCGCGGCGTGGGCTTCCCGGGTACCCCCGTCTGTCTTCACCCGATCTCCAAGCAACGACCGGAGTTCACCAATGACCGGCGCCCGGCTCGGGTATGCAGGTCCAATCGCTGTCTGTGCGTGGTCCGTCATGTTTCCCAACCTCATTTCCGGTTTCTCTCGCGATCTCTCACAGGTGACGGGCCAGCCATTCCGTCATTTCCCAAAATACATGCATCACCGATTCCCGCGCGCTGTAGCCGTGGCTCTCGTGGGGCAGCATCACCAGGCGGGTCGTCGCGCCGTGCCCCTTAAGCGCGTTGTAGAGCCGCTCACTTTGCATCGGAAACGTCCCGGAATTGTTGTCGGCCTGCCCATGAATCAACAACAGGGGCGCCCTGATTTTGTCGGCATGCATAAATGCGGACGTCGCGTAATATACGTCCGGCGCCTGCCACAACGTACGTTCTTCCGACTGAAAACCGAACGGTGTCAGCGTACGATTGTATGCGCCGCTCCGGGCGATTCCCGCCTTGAAAAGATCGCTGTGTGCGAGGAGATTCGCCGCCATGAACCCGCCGTAGGAATGCCCGCCGATCGCAATGCGGTTGCGGTCGGCAACGCCCCGGCGCACGACTTCCTCAACCGCCGCCTCCGCGCTGGATACCAGCTGGGTCACGTAAGTGTCGTTGGCTTCCTCGCCGTCTTCTCCCACAATCGGCATGGTGGGCCCGTCCAGAACCGCGTACCCCTGCTTCAGCCAGGGCAGAGGCGACGTCCATGCCACGTGGTTGAATCTGTACGGAGAGCCTTTCACCTGCGCAGCCGCATCGGCGCTTCTGAACTCGCGCGGATAGGCCCAGATCAGCAGAGGCAGTGGACCCTGCCCTTCGGAATACCCCGGCGGCAGATAGAGGGTGCCATTCAGGCCGATTCCGTCCGCCCGCCGGTAACGGATGATTTCCTTTCCGATCTCCGCCAGCTGCGGCGCCGGGTGGGGAAACGCTGTCAGCTGCCGCACGGCGCCGGTCTTCAGAGCCCTTAAGAACACGTTCGGCGGGCTCTGGGCCGTTTCACGCACCGTCAATAACAGACCTCGGGCCTCATCGACCAGATTGACGGGTTGCTCATAGTACGGGGACTCGCATTGCCACAGCCGCTCTGTCGAGTTCGTTTGCAGGTCGAGCCGGTCCAGGAACGGGAAATCCCCCTCCGGCGATGCCCCGCCGCCCGCCAGGTAGAGGTGGCGGCCGCCGTTGCTCGTCAACAACACCCTCCGCCCCGCCGAGTTCACCGTCAACAGCGGCGCACCGGGATCTCCGTACCGGTCTTCCCACGACCGGTCGACAAGCAATTCACGGTCGCAGGAATCCGCGTCAGGAGCAAACTTCCAGGTCCGCGTACGGCGGATCTTCCACCAGCGCTCGGTCGCCAGCGCCGTCTCGCCGTCTCCCCAGGTCAACCCGGCGTACCTGAACTCGAGAGACTGCAGCATTGCCGGTGCGCTTTCGAAAGGCTCGGAAAGCGCGTATACGCGATCCCGCACGTTTGCCGCAACGGACGGGTCGCCGCCATCCTGCGCCTCCACCCAGCACACCGTCGCCTCGGCGTCATTGCGCCATCGGAACGAGCGCGGGCCCTCGCGGACTGCGTCGAACGCGATGGGCACGTTTTCCGCGAGGGGCGCATCGGCCAGTTCGCGAATCACCCGCCCGTCCAGGTTCCATACTTCAACACGAACCGGGAATCGATCGTGCGGTGCCAGGTACGAATACGGCCGGTGGAGGGTCTCCACCAGCAGATAGGCGCCACCCGGCGCCGGCTCGGCCCGGCGAATGATTCCCGGACGTCCGACGTCACGTTCGTTTCCGTCCGCGGTCAGCATCACAATCCGGGATGTCGCATAGTATTCGAATAGCGCCTCGTCGTGCGCCCCTTCCAACAGATCCTGCCAGGTCCTCGACGGCGCCAACTGCCCGGTATTTTCCCGGATCTGGGGACCTGAGGGAAACTTCGGCGCTTCGGGAACTTCGCCCCGTTCATCTGGAACAGCGCGGACGACCAGGGAACGGACGCACCCCGTTTTCGAAGGTATCCAGGCAAAGGGCACGCCGAAAATGCCGTTTAAGCGGATATTGGACACCTGCCTCGCCTCACTCGAGTCCATGCCAACCCACCACAGCCGGATCCCCGTACTGTCTCGCATCGTAAACGCAATACGGCTTCCGTCCGGCGCCCATCGCGGGCGCCCTATGCGGACGTCTTTCGGCAGACCTTTCACGCGGCGTTCCATGCCGTCCGATATCCGTAACAGCGCCATTCCCGTATAATACCCCGAACGGCTCGGACCGTTGGCCTCGGGGTCGATACGCAGTCCCGCCAGCCGCAATTCCGGACGTGCCAATTCGGATATGGGCGGCAGGCCCGGCTTCGTGAGCATCAGGATCCAACGCCCGGTGGGGTCGACGCTGAGGTCCGGTGCGCGCGGCGCGTCCAGCAGCGCCGCGATTTCTTCCGGCGGCATCCGGTATACAGGTACTGTGGTTGTCTGGCTCATCCCGCTCTCTGGTTAATCCGACCCTTCGGCCGCGAATTCTCCCTCCCCGAATCGAACACTACACCGCAACAGGCTCCAATCCGTCCGCGTTCCGTTGCCTGTTCACATCGTCAATCCGCCAGGGAACGACGGAACCGTCGGCGCGATAGCGATCGTAATAGCCGCTCTCGTAACGTGCGATAGGCATCAACGTCTTTCCCGATCGGACGTCCGCCAGCGTCTGCATATCCATGGATTCGCCGCTGGCAAGGTCCACCACTTCGATCTCTTCCACCCGGTTGCAGCCCAGGCCCCGCGCGGCGGCGAATTTCAGATAGGGCGTCTTTACGGGATCCAGTCCCATCAGATAGGTCCCCACGGCATCGACGTGGACCTCGTTCTCGCCGATCAACGTCCACCCAAGCGGATAGTTATCTCCCTCGTTGAACGCGGTGCCGTCTCGTCCGATCAATCCGTCGACCATGCAAAGCCGGGGAATATCCAGGGAACGCAGGGCTGCCACCAGGTCGCACAATTTGTGGTAGAACCGGTCTTCGAAGAGACTCAATCCGCTATCGGTCAGTCTCCAGATTTCGCTTTCGTACGGCCGGTCGACGTCCTGAATATGACACAGATGGCGCTCCGGCCGCGCCAGGATTCCCATCAGGTTCTTGATGGCCAGCGTCGTACATCCCAGATTGTGGCACTTTGCCAGCGGCACGTTGAAAAAGAACGCGCAGTCCGTCACGTCCCGATAGATCGGATAGGCTTCGAACACCTCGCCACCGGGCACAGGGACCGATCTGCTCGGCCGATCGTTCAATGCGGTCAACGCCAGGTTTCTGCCGTCCGCCATCTCTGTGTAACCCGCCCCACGCCAGGTATTCCCGCTTTCCGGCTGTTCGCCGGACTGTCCGTCCGCGACCACCAGCCGGCGGGCGTCGACGCCTTTCTCCACGAGCGCGTCGGCCATTCCCGCCAGGAAGCCGGGGTGGGTCACGATTCGTTTCTCCGCGGGAAACAGCACCGTCGCATTGGGCTTGAGAAGTACTTTTCCCTGTTCCGGGAGCGCGAGGTCCACGTGCCGCAATGCCTCATGGGCAAGGTCCCTATATGCCTCGAAAGGCGCGACGGCTCCGGCAATCCCGACTCGATACAGGTAGACTCTGTCACTTTGGGTTCGCATCCTGGCCTCCTCTCTCGGGGCTGAATGAACTCGGCTGCCATATACTGGGCCTCCAATCGCGGCCAAGGGATCGGTCGTAGGACTTGATTCTACTCCACTCGACGTCCCTTATTGCATATCGGCTGAGACCCAAATTGCAGGCCTGTTTTGGACACCTTGAACGCTCTTGATTTCAACAATAATTCAGCATATATTCGCACGATTACTCACGCGAATACTGACCCGCTGTCTCAGTTCATGGAAGCCAGAGTCGATATAGAACCGTTGCCATTGTGCCAAATTTTTACTAACCTTTCAGTTGTAGTCTCAATGTCAGAAAAATGCCAACTATCAGAGACATTACCGGTCCCTATCGATTCTTCTTTTTCAGCTTCGACTGCAATGAACCGAAACATGTACACGTTCAGCGTGAAAAACGGATCTGCAAATTCTGGCTCGAACCGATCTGTCTTTGCAAGAATCTGGGTTTTTCTCCCCATGAACTCAACCGAATTCGTCGAGTAATTCACGCCGATTTAATTCTGATCTTGGAGAACTGGGATGAACATTGCGGGTAGTCCGGAACCGAGAATTCAGCTTCTCCGGGTTACTGATGACTCCATCACGGCTGACTTTGATGACGGTCGTACAGTCAGTGTTCCTCTTGTCTGGTCGTGGCGGCTGTCGGAGGCCACACCGGAGGAACGCGCCAACTACGAAATAATCGGCGATGGGATCGGGGTTCGCTGGCCCGACGTCGATGAAGATTTAAGCGCTCAGGGCATGTTGGCAGGTATTCCGGCTCGACCGCCCAAACACAGGGTCTGAATCAGTCATTTCGTTTCTTTTGATGTCGCTCCTTCGAGGATCTAATACGGGCATGAACGACGCGCCGTTGCCGTTGTCCTGCTGTATTCAGCCAATGTTCATTCTTCTCATCGCATAGCGCGAAGGGCGATCTCCCGGCTGCGCCGGAGCGCATCGGCGGGATCCGGCAATTCGGGATTCAGCTCCAGGCTCAATGCGCCGCGATAGCCTATTTCCCTGAGCGCGGCAACGGTATCGCCCAGCGCCGCCTCGGTCAGCACACCGTCCGTCAACGCCAGGTGTAGATCGCGCGATCCGTCGTTGTCGTCCAGATGGACGTATCCCAGCAGGCTTCCCGCGTCGGAAATGACCCCTGCTGGATCTTCCCCGGACATCTGGGCGTGACCGATATCGAGCAGGAGGAACAGGTTGGGATGTCCCACGCCCCGGAGGAACGCGATCGTTCCGGAAGCGTCGGGCAACGCGGTGCCCGGGAAGTGTTCCACGCACAACCGCACACCCAGTTCGTCGGCCCGTTCGGCCACTTCCTTCAATACCTCCGCATAACGGTCCAGAAGCATCGGGTCCCGTTCCGGAACAACGTATGCCGCGGTGGCGCCGTGCCCGGCGGCAAAGTCCAGCCCCCGATTGAGATAGCTTGCGGCTCTTGCTGCGGATTCCGGATCGGCACTGCCCAATAGGGCGTCTTCCGGCATGCCGAAGGATGCCGCAACGCAGGACACCGAAAGCCCGTGTTCCCCGATCCTCCGGCGCGCTGCCTTCGATGAAAACGCGAACGGCCGCACGTCGATCCACTCGAACCCCAGCGAGGCCGCGCGCGACAGAATCCCGCTTTCGGACCCCTCAATCGCCCATACACAGCAAGCAAGAATCACGACGTCTCCCGTGTCCGAATTGCGTCCTCCACCATATCGTATACCGAGTAACGGGCTTCATACCCCAGAAGTCGTGTCGCTTTGTCGCTGGTGATATACCACGGCCTTCGCGCGGTTGGCACACAGGCCGTGACGTGCGGCAAATCCAATCGCGCGGCAAGGAACTTTACGAATTCCTCGGCGCTATGCGGTTCGCGCCCCCCAAGATTGAACACCTGTCCCGTCGCCGCCGTCGTGCCCAGTGCCCGGATACATCCCGATGCGACGTCGCGCGCATCCGCCCACTGGCGGACCTCGGCATTGCCGCGGCAATCGGCTAAGACGACCAGTTGTTCCCGTCCCGAATGCAACGCTTCCAGCGCCGCCAGCGTCTCGGACCGCGCGCCGTTTGCCGCAACCGATGCCCTGGCGTGGTCAATCGCCGCGCTCAGAAACAACCAGCGTGCGAATACACTCTTCGGATCGATGAGTTCCGCGGCGTCCGCCGTTGCGCCGAAACGGAAGATCGTCACCGGAATCCCCAAGCCGCGGCTGAAGCTCAGGCAGAGTTCCTCCGCGCCGATCTTGCTGGCGCCGTAAATCGATCCGGACAGCCTGGGATGGTCTTCGTCCACGGGCAGGTACCGGGCGTCCGCGTCCGGCCTTTCGAAATAGACGGCATCGCTGCTGGCGTATACAAAGTGTGCCAGTGCGGGCGCCCGTTCACGAACGGCCTTCAGAAGATGGAACGTGCCCTGAACGTTCACCCGGATGAAGGCCTCGTCGGCGCAGCCTCGCGACGTCAGCGCGCCGGCCAGGTGGAACACGGCGTCCACGCCATCGACGGCCGGGCGAAGCGAGTCAAGCTCCTCGACGCGCCCGCATACGGCCTCGACGCGGGGTGACAGACACGCCGCCCGGGGGTCGTCCGGCATCACCAGCGCCCGAACCTCGTGCCCCGCAGCCGTCAGGCCGCGCACGAGGCGCCGCCCGATTCGGCCGGTTGCCCCGGTCACAAGAACCCGCACGATTAAGTCCTCGCCGCCAGACCGCCGATCAACGTGTCCACGTGCATCACAAACTCCAGCGTCAGTTCGATTCGCGACCCCAACGTCAGGTATCCCTCCCAGTGCCAGCACCCATCGCTCCGCTGGGTCTGCGTGTACCAATCGGCCATGCGAATTGACCAGTCCAGGTACGCCCGTTCGCCGGTAAGCTGATAAAGAAGCGCGCCGCCCCAGCTGCTCTTGCAGGCCTGCGCGTACTTGAACTGCGCATCCGTCGCCGCCATCGAAAAAGCCTGGAACTTTCGGGCGAGCGCCAGGTATTCAGCGCGTGGATCCGCCAGGAAGAGGCGGCACAGAAACCCGGCTGCGATGCCCCCGACGGTCCAGCGTTGCGGCCGGTCCAGGCGGTTTTCCACCACGTGCCAGAAAGCCTCGTTCTCCGGGAATTCCTTGATCGCGGCGCCAGCCTCGCACGACCAGGAGTAGCAGAACCGGTCGGGCATCTCCGTCTGCGCCGAGTATATCCGGCGCAAGAAACGATAGACCGAGCGCGCGACGTCCAGGCGGCCGGTCGCCAGGCACGCCAGCCCGGGGCCGCACGCGTATGGAACGTCCATGCGGTCGCTCATGCCGCCGTCGGCCGTCCGGTCGTTGTGAAAACCGCCGGATTTCCGATCCTGCCACGACAGGAGATCCCGCATCAGATCGTGGCTCAGATCGTACTGCCGCGCGAGATGCGCGCCGGCGATCAGGGTGGCATTCCGGTACGCGTACGCGTCGTCGAACACGCGATACGGTCCTTCGATCCTGCCCTCCCCGGTCAACATCTCCCGCCGGATCCAGTTGCAGATTCCCGCTGCCGCTGCGGTTTCGCCGGCGACTGTAAACGTCCATGGCGCCCGGTAGAAATGGAATCCTTCTGCCGGATCGCCGAGGGAGCCATCCGCATTCAGTTGATCCAGCAGCCATGCCGCTCCCTTTCGACGTACCTCCCGTAGTGCCGCGATCGTTTTCTGTTTTTCATCCATCCGGGAAAAGTACCAGGTTCGGGATCTCCAGCCAGTCTCCCGCGCCCACCATCGCGATCGAATACCGGGGTCCGGGATCGCCGTCGGCCACGGGGAAGTGTTCCAATGTCATCGGACCTCTGCCCTCGCGGTCAATCCGCCAGCCGCCGTCCACTCTTGCGGCCAACCTGCCCTGCGGTTCCCCCGCGCTGTTCAGCAGGGTCATCCCCGCGTTCGCATGCGGATTGGACGCGCTGGAGAAAAGGCGGTCCGCCTGCACGCCGGACACGGGTCCGCCCGCGACCCGTACGTCTTCGTCGCCTATGGAAATCCGCCGTCGATCCATCGCTCTCGACAGCGTCACGCAGCCGGAATACCCGTCCGAGACGACCGGTACGGCCTGCCCCGCAACGAGGTCGTCGCCGATCACGGGTTCATCGAGTTCGATTGTGCCCCGCGTGTAATCGACGGAGGCGATTCTGCTCCGGCGCATCCCCGTTCCGTCCAGTCTGAATCCGTCCATCGACAGCGTCCTGCCGTTGAACAACATCGCCCGGACGGGGCGTCCCTGATCATCGAGCGCGAGGAATGCCGCCTGCCCCGATACGCAGATCCCGTTCTCCGTCGAGTATTCCCGGTCTGCGTCCAGGGCGTGAAACAGATAATGTATGCTTCCGTCTTCCAGGTCCACGCGGACCGCGGCCGCCCCGATACCCTCCGGGGTCAGCTGCACCCGTGTCGCGCGCCGGATCCACGTCCGGTCCCGATAGGGTTCGAACACCGTGGCGAACAGGCTGGAGAGATCGGCGCCGGTTCGCCTGCGCACAAGAAACTTGACGCTTTCGGGCAGGTATTTGTATTTCTGTACCGGTCCGTCGCATGCGAACAACGCCTCGTTTCTTCCCATGAGATGGGCTCGAAGTCCAATCCCCCGCCATGGGCGTTCCGGCTGGCCTTCGAGGGGTTCCGTCAGGCGCCACTCGGCGGTTGCCTCCCCGTTCAACTGTCCTTCCTGCACGTTGTACAGAAACTGGTAGCCGCTGCCGAGGTAACCCCTGTACGGCACGCTGGACAACCGCTTGTCCTTCAACTCGGGATCGTCGTAAAACTGCTCGTAGGGCACGTCCTCACCGGCCAGCGTGCCCCGTTCCCTGACGGGCCCAAGCGCAGGCAGGCATTCGAAATCGGCCTGGTTGCCGTGAAGCGCGTAGTCGTGCTGCCGGCCCCCGTTTGCATAGAATACGTCGAACAGGTAGTGCTGTCCGGGCGCAGCGTCAACCAGCATATTCGCCCGCCGGTAGAGATCGACTTGATCAGGGTAGGCGCCCTCGCAGGACGCATCCACGACCTGCGCGAAACCCTCCGCCATCAGCCCGTGCAGGCGCCCGGAACCTCGTCCCTGCCTCATTTCATCGACCACGACCGTATTGTGCGCCACGGTATTGGTGAAAAAACCGGCGAGCCGGTGATTGAAGGCGTCGGTCTGTTCCGGGTACCCGATATCGGTCAGCAGCGCGTTGTCGTGCGAGAACAGCAGGATGTTCAGCTGGTCGAAATGCCGGTGCGCCTGGTGGTCTCCGTAAAAGAACGAGACCGCCGACCGGTTCTGTTCATCGCCGCATTGCAGATTGGCCATGCCGTACGCCGGAAAATGGAACGACCGCAGACCGATCTCCGGTGCTTCGCCTTCCGGAAACTCCGATTGCCGCGCTTCAACCGGTTTGCTGAACAGGTCCTGCCGGACCCCCGGTTGCGTCTTAAGGACCCACGCCAGGCGGGCGTCGTTCACGTACGGAAGCGCGAGCTGACAGACGGCCGGCTCCCAGGCGCCGCCGTGTGCGAACATGTCCCCGGAATCTCCGGTGGACGGGGTGAACTTCCCCGCGATGCAAACGTCGAACGCCCAGGTTACCAGTTTCCTGTACCGCGGATGCTCGAACAGGTTCACACCCGAATCCACCATCAGGGCAGCCAGTTCCGTCAAGTCGTGCACCCAGATTCGATTGTATGAGAGCGACTCATGCGGCATTCCGTCGCGGTACACCAGGTTCTCAAGCGCGTCCCGCAATCCCATATCCGTATCCGTGTAGGGACTCGGGTTCGCCAGAACGTACTCCACCATTTCCTCGCTGCGCGGACAACCGCTGGAGGTCGCAAGTACCTGGGCAAGCGTCAACAGCGCCTTCTGATGCATTCCGTAGTTGCCCCTGATACGCCCGCCGGGCGCGTCCATAATGCACCTGGCCGCTTCCAGGAGCAGACCCTCGCGCATTGTCGCGTCAATCTCGGCGCCTGTTCTGTCTTCCAAACGGTGGAGCTCGACGTCGGCGTCCAGATAGGGGCGCACCGCGTCGTACGCGATCGCGCAGGTATGCGGAGGTCGTGTTGCCCAGATCCTATTGAACAACTTTCCCGTGTACTCGGGATTGTGCTCCTTCGACTCCCTGGACTGGATTTCGTACTTGTAGTCCGGATAGTATTCCGCAAGCTGCCACAGCAGCAGCGCACATTTGTGCGCGTACCGTTTCGCGCCGTCACCGTCTTCCGAAAGTACGGTCGCCTGTCCCAGGACTTCGATTGCTTCCATCAGGAACCGCATCATGCTCCAGTGCGCGTAATAGGCGACGAACCAGTAGTTCGCCGGTATCGGGTCTCCGGGACGATGCCACCCCCATCCGTCGTCGGCGTACGGTCCGGTCAGCAGCGACCGGTCTTTCATATCCGTGGCCAGAAACGCCTCGAAGTCGTTCGACGGATAGGTTTCTCCCCCCACGGGGCACGTCACCTTATACGGGCGGTCGAAATCGATAATCCACCTGTACAGCCCCTGCTCATGGACTCTGACCCCGTGTGCCGGGCACCCGTCGTTGTGCACCTGGTATCCCCGCGGCACCTGAGGGGGTGACACGAGGGTGCGCAGCTTCGCGTCCCCGTAGCCGGCCCAATGCTCCGCTTTGCGCATTAACTCCAGCCTCTGCTCCCGAGCCCAGTCATAATGCTCCAGATTGTTCCGGATCACGTCCATCCGGGCGTCCGTATAGTAGGCGCGCGTTTCGGACGCAAATACGGGTCGTGAAGCGATGGCAAGCACGAACAAAAATACGACGGCCAGCGGAACATCCGTCGAAACGACGGCGGCCAGGAATTCAAACATCGGCAATCCGCCTTTCTACTTTACGTTCCACTCGATGTCAAGACCCGTGGATTCACGGAACCGCTCCTTTGCGTCAGCCTGCGCCGCCGGGTCCGGCGCCACTGCCACGGGGACCACGACGCGGTTCTCGGCAAGATAGATTCTCGGGGCGCCCGGAACCCCGCACGCGCGGGGCGTGAGGCGTCTCGCTTCCTGCGCGATTTGCTCCTGGTTGGCCGACTCGCGGATTCGGACCGGCCAGCCGATCTCACCGGAAATCCCCGACAGGAACGCTTCATACCGTTTGCCTACCCTGGGCGAGATAAACGACAGCTCGATGTACGGTCCCGATGCGGCCGACTTCAACCCCACCTTGTACGGAACCTGCGGCTGGTGCTTGAATCGTTCGCGAATCTCCGTGTACGCACGGTTGATCTCCCAGGCGTCGGGGGGCGTTTCCCCTGTGGGTAGGGCCGCTTCCCGGTTCGGCCGGACCAACGTCAGCGCATATCCGGTCTCGACCAGAAACCGCCTCGCCGCTTCGCCGGTCAGCGTCTCCCAATCGGTATCCGGGCACTCCGACACCGCCACGTCAACGGCGACCTCTTTCCTATCCATGTGAAGCGCCGGCGCTCTTAACGGCGCCACGCCATCGGGCAGGAGTTCAATCGCTGTTTGCGCGAGGCGTCCCTGGTGGGGTGTCTGCCGAAGCCGGATCTTCCATCGCGTTTCAACCTCCAATGCCCTGATAAGATCGCCGTAACGCGCGGCTACAACCTCCGGGAAGTAGAAGGCCAACTCGAATGTGCCCGCATCCGTAAAGGCGCTGCACTTGAATAGGCCCGCCTCCGGCGGGAACCCGCCCATCAGGCGTGCCCTGGCTTCGTTCACCTCCATCGGCCCGACTCCCGCTTCTACGTCCCCATCTTCTGAAGCGTGGTAAAGATATGGCCGCCGGAAGTCAGGTTTGAACGCCGACTGCTCGCCATCGAGTAACCGTTTGAACGCTTCCACCTTCGCCAGGTCCATCTCCCCGGTCCCATACCAGACTTCCGCCAGTACCTGCGCCCGGAACGGACCCTTCATTCCCGTTTCCAACACGTAGTCCCTCACGTCGGCCAGCGCATCCACGTTTGCCGTCAGTCCACCGGAGATTCCGCGCATCTGAACGGCCCGCGCCCGTCCGCGCTCTTCCGAGGCTTCAGCGGTGTACACGCCGCCGTTCTCCGGCAGAACCACCCCCTCCGGCAAATACACGTCGAGGTCGGACGCCAGGGAGCGACGGGCATCCTCGTCTCCGTGAACCAGATACACGGACCGGGGCGTCAATCGGCGCACAAGGGAAACCAGTTCGCCCCTGTCCGCGTGGGCGGACAGCGAGTACGTCTCGACCCGGCAGTCGATCGGCACGCGCTGACCGTCCAGCGTGAGCAACCGTTCACGCGCGGGACAGGACGCTTCGGTCGCGTTCGGCGGCGTCCGGCGTGCGAGGTCCAGCAGCGCCCGGCCGGGGGACTCTTCGTCCTGGTACCCGGTAATCGCAATCAGATTCTCTGAACTTCCCGCCAGCCGCGCCGCATAGTAGCTCGACGCGCCTCCCACCAGCATCCCGGAACTGGCCACGATACAACAGGGAGGTCCCTTCAGGATGCGGTCCCGATCCGAAGGCGAGGCCACCTGCACGATGAATTCCGAGTAGAAGGGGTCCTCTCCTTTCGACACCCGCCGGCGCAAGTGTGGGGTCAGTTCGTCCGGAAAAGCGCCGTAAACCGCGTTTACGGCCCGCACCATGCCGTCCACGTAAACGGGAAAAGGGGGTATTCGTCCCCTGCGCATCGCCCGGGACAACACCAGAACCACTTCCTGCGCACGGCCCACGGCAAAGGCCGGAACCAGCACTTTCCCGCCTTCGGCAATCACCTCTGCCACCCTCAGAACAAGTGCCGTTTCCTGCTGCGACCGGTCCGCGTGCTGTCTGTTTCCGTACGTCGATTCCATCACCATCACGTCAGGCTTACACCGCGGCACGACCATACCTGGGATCGTCTGCTGATTTGCCATGGAAACGTCCCCGGTCATCAAGACGTTTTCGCGCTTCCCCTGGATATGGATCGACGCGGCGCCCAGGATATGTCCGGATGGGATCCACGTGGCTTTTATTGCGCCCTCGCAGAGCGGTACGCTGGAAAGAAACGGCACGGGGCTCATGCGTCCGACACACGCCTCCACGGCTTCGGGAGGATACAGGGGTAACTCCCCATCCTCCTCGCCGCGCTGGCGCATGATCTTGACCGCGTCGCCCAGCAGGACCCCCACAATCGCCCGCGTCGACCGCGTACTGTGAATCCGAACCTCCGGGGGCAACCCCGGAAGCAGAACCGGCAGCGCCCCGCTGTGATCCGAATGAGCGTGCGTCAACAGCGCTGCTTCCGGCTTGCCGACCTCATCCAGTACCGAAAGATTGGGCAATTGCGAGCCGGGAGGAGCGCCCATTCGAATGCCCGCGTCCACAAGAATGCGCCGTCCCTCGATCTCCACCAGCGTACACGACGCGCCGACTTCATTCGCGCCGCCCAGAAAGTGCAGCTTCATCTCTACCTCTCAAACGTTCGCCATATCCGGGTACGCGGGACGCCGCCCCCGCCATCTCCGGCGTATACGCCGGAATTATCAGACGCTGTCACGTCGATAGACGCGTTGATTGACCAAAAAAAGCGCACTTCCTGAAGAGGTGCGCTTGAGAAAAGAAATCGCCGGGTGCGAGTAACTGGGAATGGACCGGTCTCAGAGCTTGATCACGGCGATGAGAATGCCCGTCAGCGCCACCACGGTTGTAATCAGCCACGCGAAACGGGAGTCAATGAGTCTATTGGTTTCGTCGACGCGCTTGTTGGTCTCAGCAATCTGTTGACCAAGTGTCTGGCTGAATTCGTCAATGCGCTTGTTGGTCCCGGCGATCTGCTGACCAAGTGTCTGGCTGAATTCGTCAATGCGCTTGTTGGTCTCAGCAATCTGCTGACCAAGTGTCTGGCTGAATTCGTCAATGCGCTTGTTGGTCTCAGCAATCTGCTGGCGCAGGTCTTTGACGTCATCGCGGATCTGCTGGCGCAGATCCTGCAGGTCTTCGCGCAGATAGGCGACCCCCCAGTGGGTGTTGTCCGGGGCCGACGCGGCTTGAGATTCGGGCGTTTCGGCCATAATAGAAGGACTCCTGTCCGCGTATGGGTATCCTCACTTCGAACAGAACGTCTACCGACGCGAGGGCCTGGAGACGTCGTCAACTGGACCTGCGCGTCACGTCCATAATAAGCGGTTGACCAGGCATTGTCAAGCCGCTTTCGTCATTTGCGTTCCATGGAACCCGACGCGGCCGCTCGACCCCGCCCGATCCCGGCTTGACAGCGAATGACGCCGGTGTTATGATGGGAAGAGGAAGGAACGCAGGGCATTCGGGGCCTGGCCCCGCGCCGGGTACAGGCAAACGAGCGATTTCAGGCGAGAGGAAATCGTCGATGAGCGATTCGAACCGGAACGGGCGAATTCTGGCGGGATTCGGCAAGGTGGATATGACGCCTCCGGCCCACGAGTCATTCGAGATTTACGATCCCATCTTCTTTCGGGCGCTGCACGTGCGGCAGGGCGACCGCCAGGTCACGTTTCTGGCGGCGGATTTGTTTCTGTTCGACGATGCCTGTTTCGACATGATGGCCGCAGACCTGGCGGAGACGGACGTGGACCCCGCCTGGGTCCTCCCCGGCGCCAGCCATATGGGAACGGGGCCCACGCTGTTCCAGTTCTACGTGAATCAGCCCACGGAGGCATTGAAGGAATTCGGAAACGAGGCGTGTTACGCCCGGGCGGCGGCGGAAGCGGTTCGCATGGCCCGGGACGACGCTGCTCCCGCCCGCGTGGCGGTCGGCACGGGCGCGGCGGAGCAGGGCTTGCAATATAACCGCCGCGCGCACGATGAGCAGGGCAATCTGCGGATGGTCTCGCTGACGGAATTTCCCAGGCCGCCGGACGATCTTGTCTATGACGCGGTGGATCTCCAGGTGGGCGTCGTGCGCTTCGACCGGGACGGCAGGCGGCCCATCGCGCTGACGAATTTCGGCTGTCACGCACTCGCTATGTGGGATCTGCGAGGCAACGTCTCGGCGGATTACCCCGGTGTGCTGGTCGGCGGACTGGACGAGAGAGGAATCGACGGCCTCTTCATCCCGGGCGCGCTGGGCAACGTCCATCCCGTGCGGGAAACGGACGACCCCTGCGGCCGCATCGGCCGGTCGCTGGCAGGAACGGCGCTGGAGATCTACAACGGGCTCACGCCGCGTGCGGACGTGCAACTCGGGCGCTTCAAGCATACGATTCAGATCGCACGCCAACCCGTTTCGGAAGTCGAGGCCGCCCGGAAAGAATGGGAGGCGAATCCTCCCGCCGCGGAGGGACTCGCACGATACGAATACTGGCTCGCTCGGACGTACCGGGATCAGCCGGCCTGCGCGTTTGACTTTCACGCGGTCGTGCTCGGCGACAGCGCGTTGGTCCACGTTCCCGGCGAGCCCTTCGTGGAGACCGCGTTCGCCATCCGGGAGGCCGCCTCGTTCGACACGGTTCTGCTCTTGTGCAACCCGTGCCCGGAGGTGGGGTATCTGCCGACGGCGCGCGCACGCGAGGAGGGAGACGGTGAGGTGTTGTTCGCGCCGCTGGAGATGGAATCCGAGGCGCAGATCCGCGATGGAGCGATCGCATTGTTAACGGAAGCCGGACGGGAGTCGGCCAATGGCTGAAGGGCTGATGCAGCGGCTGGAAAAGGGATTCGTACTGGGCGACGGAGGCTACCTGATGGGGCTGCGCCTCCGGGGGTTTGTTCGAACGGGCGCCATGACGCCGCAGGTGGTGGCAACCCACCCCGAGGAGGTCCGCAGGTTGACACAGGAGTTCAAGGACGCCGGGGCCGAGGTCCTGCAGACTCTCACGTTTTTCGGCACCTCCAACATGCTGAAGCCGGCGGGGCTCGGGGACCGCGCGAGGGAAATCAATGCCACGGCCTGCCGGATCGCCAGGGAAGTGGCGGGCGACGAGGCGCTGGTCGCGGGCAATCTGAACAGCCCGACCATCTCACTGATGGATTACGATCCTTCCGACGCCGCAAAGCGGGACCGGACGCGCGCGTGGCTGAACGAGCAGCTTCCCTGGATCTGCGACGGGGGCGTTGATTTCCTCATCCTGGAGACGTTCTCATGGCTGGATGAGGCGCTCCTAGCGCTTGACGTGGCCAAAGGAACGGGTCTCCCGCTAGTGGTTACGGTGAGCATGGAGGGCAGGGGAAACGCGGAGACGTTCGACGGGTTTTCGCCGGCCGAATGCGCCACACAACTGGCGGATGCCGGCGCCGACGTGGTGGGATTGAACTGCATCTGTCCGCCATCGTCGATGCTCGACTTTGCGGTTCAGATGCGACGGGCGGTGGACGTACCGGTCTGCTGCCAGCCTTCGGCCTGGCATTCCTGGTGGGACGGGCCCGCGGCCACGGAGGCGCAATTCGCCCGGTTCGCGAGGGACGCGGCGGCGGCGGACGTCCGCTACCTGGGGTCCTGCTGCGGCGCCGGCCCGGAACACGTGCGCGCGATGGCGCGGGCGATGGGGAAGCAGGCGTACCCCGCCGGTTGCAGGCGCGATTAAATATATAACGAGTCGATTATGTTCCATCTCCGGACCGAAGGCGACGCGCGCACAAGGGGGATCGCCCACGGGCGCGCCGCGTCGGAACGCATCGCAGGCCTGATCGATCGATACAGGGAGGACTTTGCCGACGGGGAAGGCGGCTGGCGCCCGGGGCTCGGGCCGGATGCGCGGAAGCGGAAAGTGGACCTGTGGACGGAACGGATCGGTCGCCTGTTTCCCGATACGGTCGCGGAAATCGACGGGATTGCAGCGGGCGCCGGCCTGCCGTTCGAAGATGTGTTCGAGCTCAACCTTGTCTTCGATCTGGATGCGTCCGTAACGCCGGCGTGCACCGTTTTCGGATTTGCCGACCGGAACGGGCAGGTCTGGCTGGGGAAGTCCGACGATCTCGGGAAGAGAGAACTGGGCGCCAACGCCATCCATCAGGCGGCGCCTTCCGGTGAGTTGCGGTCCGTCCAGATACACTTTGTCGGAACCGTCTGGACGTCGGCCGCGGTCAACGAAGCCGGGTTCGGGTTCGGCATGACCGGACTGACCGGATGCGAACGCCGCCAGGGCGGGGCGCCGGTGCTGTTCCTCCTGCCACTACTGGCGGAACAGTGCCGCACGGTCGAGGATGCCGTGGCTCTGTGCGACCGGTTCGAGGTGCCGATGCATGGGATGAGCGTGCTGATGGGCGACGCGACCGGGGACGTGGCGATTCTGGAAAAACACGTTGCCGGTCAGACCGTCAGGCGCCCGGCCGGCCCCGATGCCGCGGTGTGGGAGACCAACCATTGTCTCGGAAAGGAGCTTGCCGGTAAGGACGATCCGGCGTCGCCGTACCTGGACAACAGCCATGCGCGAGTCTCCTTGCTCCGAAGAATGGAAAAGGAAGTCGAGAGGAGCCTCGAGGGACTGACGCGGATGTACCGGACGCACGACGATCCCGTGGGGATCTGCCAGCACGGGCAGGCCGGGCTGCATACGGACAGCGGGATCATCATTTGTCCGGGCAAGCGGACCATGTGGGCAACGGAGGGGTATCCCTGCTCGCATCCCTTTTTACGACATGAAGTCGACGCAAAACAGGTGTTGTAAACATTTGTATTTTTTGTTAACTTTACGTCGAGATGACGGATGATGCATTCAGGATGTGTAAATGATCGTAGCCGACGCTTCCCCATTGATAGCCCTTGCCAAGCTCCGGCGACTGGGCATCCTGCGCGACATGTACGGCAACATAACGATCGCACCCGCGGTAAGGGCGGAAACTATCGACGCCGGGAGGGCGATTAGCGCCCCCGGTGTCGTGCAACTCGAAGCCGCCGTCGAATACGGATGGCTGCAGGAGGTTCGTCTGACCGATGGCGAACGTGACGTCGCGCGGCGCCTGATTGAACTGTCCCGGTTGGGTCCTGGCGAAGCTGAATCCATCGCACTCGCGCGGGGCAAGTCGCTGCGGTTGGTCGTTGACGACAAGGAGGCGCGAAACGTGGCTGCGGCAGCGTCGGTTGAATACGTGGGTACTGCCGGAGTACTATTGGAAGCCCGTCTGAGACAACATCTCAGCCTGGGGGAAACGGAGAAAGCGGTTCGGGACCTCGGACAGATCCTGTGGCTCGCGCCATCGGTTGTCGCGGAAATATTGAGACTCGCAAGGGAGGTTGAAGCATGAAACTGGAACAGATGGTAGGGACCAGGCTTCCCTTGGATCTGGTCCATGCGCTGGAGTTGATCGAAGACGTCGAGCAGTCGGACCGCTCAACCACGGTTCGCCGTCTGCTGTCGAAAGCAATTCATCAATGGAAGCTGGAACATTACGCGCGCCTGTTCGGAGAAAGAAAGCTCACGCTTGCACGGGCCGCCCGGGAAGCGGGCGTGTCCCTATGGGAAATGATGGACTTCGCCCGCGAATCGAAGGCGCCGTTCCAATACGACCTCGACGACCTCCATCAGGATCTGGAAGTCATTCATCGATACGCGCGAAGACAGTAGAGACGTCTGTATATAGGGACACCGAGGTCTGAAGGCCGTTTAATACACACCGACCAGAATAAGGCCCCCGGGTATTAGACCACGGGGGCTCGTGTCTCGATGACAAGACCGCCAGGACCGGCGGCAGTTAATCTGGTAGCGGCGGAGGGACTTGAACCCCCGACCCATGGATTATGATTCCACTGCTCTGCCAACTGAGCTACGCCGCCACCGATACTCTCGTGTGAAAAATACAAGGTTGCGGCGTCGATGTCAAGCCGGAAAACGCCAGCGAACACGGTTCCTGTACCTCCGCGGTTGGCTGGAAAGCCATTGACAAACCCGAGCGAATACGGTACACTGGTATCAGTGTCCTGTCCCGGAAAACCCTCACCATTCGGCCGCACATTCATCCCATCTCGCCGCGTTCCCCTCGCTCGCTGATCTTACTCAGGTCGCCTGCGCTTCGGCGCCTTGCGAGCCGGGCGACTCTGCGGCCGAATTCTGGCAACTTATTTCCGGGACGGAACACCGGTTCATGCCGCATGATTTCCGACTGCCGTGGGAGTTCTCCGATATGCGCGTTCTTCTTCGGGCTCTGGCGCTCGTCCTGCTTCTGCCGGCCCTGTGCCGGGCGGGAGGTTCGGTCTACGTCGTACCCATCGAGGGTACCATCGAGGGGGGGTTGGCCGCCTTCATCTCCCGGGTCATGGAAGAAGCGGAAGCAGAGGACGTGTCGGCGGTTATCTTCGAAATCGACACCCCAGGCGGCGCGCTGGACGCGGCCCTTGTTATCCGGGACGCGATCCTTTACAGCGACGTGAAGACGATTGCCTTTATCAACCCCCGTGCGATTTCGGCCGGCGCATTGATTTCACTGGCCACCCGGCATATCGTCATGGTGGAAGGGGGGACGATCGGCGCGGCCACGGCCGTGGACATGCAGGGAAAGAAAGCCAGTGAAAAAGTGATCTCCTATTTCCGCAACGAGATGAAGGCGACCGCCGAGAAGACGGGCCGCCCTCCCAAACTCGCGGAGGCGATGGTCGACGAAGACGTGGATATAGCGGATCTCGCACCGAAAGGTAAGCTGCTGACGCTCACCACGACCGAGGCGGTTGCGAAGAAGATCGCGGAAACCACGGTTACGGCAACGGGCGACGGCGACAAACTCCGGGCAGTACTGGCGCACTACGAACTGGATGGGGCGCGGATAACCCGCCAGTCGGTGAACTGGTCGGAGCAGGTCGTGCGCTGGCTCACCCATCCGATTGTGGCGTCGTTGCTGATGTCGCTCGGTTTTCTGGGATTGATTTTTGAGATCCAGAGCCCGGGTTGGGGCGTCGGCGGCACGATCGGCCTGATTTGCCTTGGTCTGTTTTTCGGCAGCCATCTGTTGGTGCAACTGGCGGACTGGACGGAAGTACTTCTCTTTTTGGGCGGTGTGATTCTGGTGATTGCCGACCTGTTTTTCATCGTCGGATTCGGAGTGCTGGCCGTTCCCGGCGTCATTCTGATGATTGCAGGTCTCTTCCTGAGTCTGATGGGACGACCCGAACTGTGGACGTGGGAGTCCGTCGGAATCGGCGCCCGGCCTTTATTGCTGGCGTTTTTGACGACGGTTCTGATCGCCGGCGTGATGTTGAAAATGCTGCCGCGCACGTCCGCGTGGAAGTGGCTGGTGCTTCAGGAAGAAGAACGCAGCGACGCGGGTTACATTGCCACGGGAAAACATGAAGCGCTACTTGGCAAAGAGGGGGTGGCCTTTACGCCGCTGCGTCCCTCGGGTACGGGTCTGATCGACGGGCGGCGCGTCAATGTCGCGGCGGACGGCGAATTCATCGACAGGGACAGTCGGATCACGGTGGTGGAGGTTGAGGGCAACCGGATTGTCGTCCGCAAATCGGAGGAGACGGGTTAGCAACGGACGGGAATTGGGAAATCCGGCTCCGTCGACCGAAGTTGAACCGGAGACATGGTATGGTCGAAGGAATTGTGATTTTATTCGTCCTTATCGTCGCCATTGCGGTTCCGCTGCGGAAATGGCTTGTTCTCCACGCCGACGAAAGGGCGGAAGCCGGCTACATCGCCACGGGAACACATGAAGCGCTACTTGGCAAAGAGGGGGTGGCCTTTACGCCGTTGCGCCCCTCGGGTACGGGTCTGATCGACGGGCGGCGCGTCAACGTGGCTGCCGACGGGGAGTTCATCGAAAGGGATTGCCGGATCAAGGTCGTCGAGGTCGAAGGCAACCGGGTTGTGGTTCGAAAAACCGAGGACGCCCGCTAGAGACGTCGCCGGTTGAGTCCGATCGTTTGCAGATACAAGGAGTCGTATCATGGTCGATGCAGCCCTGCTTCTGGTCATTGTTGTCGCTGTAGTCGTCGCGCTGTTCCTATTCTTCTATTTCATACCGGTCGGGCTCTGGATCTCGGCCCTTGCGGCCCGCGTCCGAATCGGCATCGGGGAACTGGTGGGGATGCGCCTGCGGCGCGTTCCCCCGCGAATCATCCTGGGGTCGCAGATCAGCGCCACCAAGGCGGGTCTGGCGATTCCGACCTCCTTCCTGGAAGCGCATTACCTGGCGGGAGGACACGTGGAGAACGTGGTAACGGCCCTTATTGCGGCTGACAAAGCCGGGATCAATCTCACCACGGAGCGGGCCGCGGCCATCGACCTGGCAGGCCGAAACGTGCTGGAGGCCGTCCAGGTCAGCGTCAATCCCAAAGTGATTTCCACGCCCATGGTCACGGCCGTGGCGAAGGACGGTATCCAGGTCAAGGCCACGTCACGGGTGACGGTGCGCGCCAACATCGACCGGCTTGTGGGCGGGGCCGGCGAAGAAACGATCGTCGCGCGCGTTGGCGAAGGGATCGTGACGACGATCGGATCCTCGGAAACGCACAAGGCCGTTTTGGAGAACCCGGATCTGATTTCGAAAACCGTGCTGGGGAAGGGGCTGGATTCGGGCACGGCGTACGAGATCCTGTCGATCGATATTGCGGACGTGGACGTGGGTGACAATATCGGGGCGAAACTTCAGACGGACCAGGCCGAGGCCGACCTCAAGATTGCGCGGGCCAAAGCGGAGGAACGGCGGGCGATGGCGGTCGCCCACGAGCAGGAGATGAGCGCGAGGGTCGTCGAGATGCGGGCGCGCGTCGTGGAGGCCGAGGCCGAGGTGCCGCGCGCAATGGCCGAAGCGTTCCGCAGCGGCCATCTGGGCGTGATGGACTATTACCGCATGCAGAATATCCAGGCCGATACCTCGATGCGCGAGGGGATCGCCGACACCCAGGAGGGCGCGGAGGACGATACGGACAGGAGCGAATCGTAAGCCATGAGTTTCGAGTTCACCATCATCCTGCTGATCGTGACAGGCTTGATTTCCTCTCTGGTCAACAAGTTCTTTGAATCCCGGCGGCGTCGGGAACTGGAGGATGAGGATCCGGATCTGCCCCCGTTGGGCGGGCCGGTCGTCGACCCTTCCGAGGATGACGTCTTTCCCGAACCGCAAACCTTTGGACAGCCGCCCGCGGGGCGGGAGTTCAGAGAGGTCAGGGGCACGAGGCCGGTAAGCGAAGCGCCCACGGGAGAGGAATTTCGGGAGATTCGGGGCGCTCGCCCCGTGGACGAGCCTCGGGGTGGAATCGAGTTTCGGGAAGTCAGGGGCGCGCGGCCGGTGAGTGAGGAGTACGACGGGGTCGAATTCAGGGAGGTGGAATTCGACCGCCCCGACGATGGCCGCCCCGGCGGAGCCAATATCGGAGGCCCGCCGGCTGAACGGCCTCGCGATGGGTCTGAAACCGCGGCGGAAGCCCCGGCGGACGACTTGCTGGAGGACCTGCCGCTGGTTTTGGCGCCTCGCCGTCGAGCCCGCCGTCGCAGGATCCGGCTCGATTTTAAACCGCAAACGGTCCGCAAGGCGATCGTCTACCACGAAATTCTCGGGCCTCCCGTGGCGGATCGACGGCCGTAGCGTCATTTGCCTGGCAAGACGTGACGGGCAGGAGGTACGCTCGCTTTTACTGGCGTCAGTATGGCCGATGAGGCACCTGTTACGTAAGCCGCTCCCTGAGCTTGTCGAAGGGTCGGCGACGGCTGATGCGGTGGGGGTAGCGAACCCTGGCGTACCCTCTCAATCGCGTTCGCCCGGCCTGTCATCCTGAGGAAAGCCCCGTCTGCCGTGCCCGGACAGCTTGTATGTCGGGCGGAATTTAAACAACGCTATCTGTAGAGGAATAGGTTGTATGCGCTGGCCCGAGATATGCAAAGACCGTCCCGATAAGTGGCTGATTGTTGAGGCATTAGAAGCCCATACAACCTCTGATTGTCGGCGGCATCTGAATCGTCTGACAGTGGTTGAAGAATGCCCGGATGGCAAAACAGCTATGAAACGGAATCAGACCCTTCACCATCAATATCCCGAACGGGAATATTATTATCTCCATACCAGTCGTGATTCACTTGATATTCAAGTAAGACAATCGTCGGGTATTCGTGCGCTGTATGCAACTGGTACGCAGGTATGATCTGCCATTTACATCGGTGTCTATTGACTATCGGGGATCAACTATTGAGATCCCTCAAGTCCTGGTCGATACCGGATCAGCCAGCACGGTAATATCCTCCGATCCTGACGGGCGGCACGCATTTCGACGAGTTCGATGAACGCGGTCCGACGGACTGAAAAATCCCCCTTGAACGGGAGCGAACGCCTGTTTCCTCTTGACAGTTTAAGTGCCGATTGGGATATTTGTCGCCCCATGAATCAATGACGCCGAAGTGGTGGAATTGGTAGACGCGCTGGACTCAAAATCCAGTGGGCGCAAGCCCGTGTGGGTTCGACTCCCACCTTCGGCACCAGAACCAAAGAAAGGCACCTGCGAAAGCGGGTGCCTTGTTCTTCTCCAATAAGAATTATGACTAAGTGTAACTCAATCTCAACCGAATTCGGCTATGCGCCTTGCCACGTTGCTTCCATTAGCTCAAATGTCCCAAAAACTACGTTAACGATATCCGATCTGTCACTAATATTCGAAGGAGTAATAACAAAATGGCAAAACACACAGTCTATATTGATGAAAGTGGGAATACTGGTGCCAATTTCCTGGATGAAACTCAGCCCATTCTTGTTTTACTTGGAGTGGGAATTCCCCACGAATCAATGTCAGATATCCTATTGAGACTTGATGAGGCAAAAAGGAAGTTCGGCTATTCTGTAGATCATCCGTTACACGCGAGGAATATCGCCCAGCGAACCAGAGAGCGTCTTTGCCAGAAAGTATTGAATTTGTTGATGGAGTACGAATTCAACCTGTTTGTGTCCGTTTCAGAAAAGGAATATGTCTTGGCTACGATAATCTATGATTATTTTTTTGATCCGGCGTACAATGATCATTGCGATGTGACATGGACCCACCCATCACACATGAAACCTGAACGAGCTGATTTTATATACAATTGTCTTTCTGACGATGCCTGGCGAGTCTGTGGTCAAGCGTTTCGAAATGGCGACAAGATGCAACAGGCGTACGAGTTGGTTCTTAATGACATCAAGAACAAGACTTGCGATATTGACCTTTACCCAATCCTTCAAGGAGCGAAAGCCCATATCGACGAATTGGCAACGGCGTTTGCGTCTTCCTCTAAAGCTGATCCTAGCGGCCGTTTGCCGACTGGTGTCCGCAATTCTCCCAATATTCTCGGATTTTGTGGACTTACGAACAAGATTGAACAGTACTACGGTAAACTCGGACAGGAAGTAACAATTATGTTTGATCATTCAAGACAGTATACGGTTGCATTCCTTGATATGTTCTCGCGGTTACGGGACGCCAAGAACGCCAAACTGAAGATGAAGGGAACGCTGCCATTACAATTGGGATATAATGCACTAAAGCGATTTGATGCAGACAAATCCAAGAAAAATAGCTTCTTGCAGTTGTCCGATTTGGTGGCTACATCAGTGATGGACTGCCTATTAAAAGCACACAAGGGTGTTTCCCTGTCTGTAGATGAGGCATGTCTGTTATACCTAATTGTGGATTACTGGGGAAAATTCGAGGAGACCTTCTGCGATTTTTCGGTCTCTACGCGTTTTCTGAGACAGGTCGGAGACGCAATTGGGTCTGCCTCAGATGTGACGACGAGATAGCATACGAACAGAATCTTTGACGTTGAAGTGTCCTTCGTTTTGTGTGCTTGTACCCACGTGTTTTATTAACCTTTCCTCACAGATAATTGTTAAGGGTATTGAAATGAGTGATCTTGAAGAATTCCCAGGCATTAAGTACGCATATCCATTAGCGGTGGAGAGCTATACAATAATGCAACAGCGATTTGATGCCGTTAATGGGTTGCTGCAACAATCTCTAACAACCATAATATCCTTAAATCTAGGTGTTGTGGCATTGTTACGAATTTTCCCAGATAAGGAAGCCACTTGCCTCTTTATGATTGCTGTTGGTCTTGGTTGTGCTGCGGCGATAACAGCAATTGCTGGAAGATTATGGTTAAGGATTTCTGCACTTGATCCAAAACTTGTGTGGGAACATGCATTGAGGAAGGATGAATTCGAATTTAAGAAAGACCTGATTTTTGGTGCCGGGGAATCATTTGCGAAAAATAGACGGCGAGTAGCACAGAAACAAGGGTGTTCGGCTATTGCCCTAATTCTTATGTTTGTGGAGGTTGTGATTATTGGCGTTTGGATGATTCAGTAGCCTCTTCCCTATTAATAGGCTCAATTATGGTTGTCGTGTCGTAGTTCTTATCATCATAGGTTTCTGTATGAATTGGTGGCGTTACTGGTGGTTCCGGAGTTGTTTGGGCCTGCTGGTCGGTTGAACTGTCCTTAGGGTCATTTCCGTTTTTGGGCATTTTATGCTCCTTTCGTCCTTGAAGAGTATTATGGTTAGTGTCGGAAGAATTCAACCCTCTGAGAGGAGTCGTGCGAGATATCGACAGCGTTGTCACCTAACCTATCTTCGGGTAAGGTCCGGCTAATCACGGAACGGATTTTTGAAGGCGCGTGCAAGGTTGTCCATTGTAGGGCCATTGGGTGTGGTTTTCTATACGTCAATCGGTTAGTTCCGGTTCGCTACGTTTGTGTCAGGACGGCTTCCATAATATCCTTAGCAGTGCGCGGGGATGGCGAGACCGCTACCAAAGTCCGGAAGACCCTACGGTATATCGCAGCTTCGTCGGTGGAAATACTACTCAACGGCGTGCAGCTTTGTCCAGCTTGAAAGTTCTCCAACTTCCTCCCAACGGCTTCGAGTTGTTCGAAGGTGATTTCCAAACGGCCATTCATTGAGAGCATCTGGTTTCGGAGTTCGGCGAATTGGCTCAATGAACTTACTACCAATGCGCTGGCATCTTCAGGAGCCAGATATCCAGATACGGCCAATTCATATGTCTCCTCCAATTGACACAGCACGGAATAAAGCTTGCGGTTATTGTTCCGTGTCGTGGATGCCTTTCGACATCGTGCAGATGTTCTGCGAAAGACGGCACCAAGATGGTTTTCGAGATTTCTGATGTGGGGACCGGGTTCGAAGTAATCGCGACGCCCATTTGGCACGATGCGAGAATCTAGAACGTGTATTTCCCCAATGCACCAACGGTTAAACCGCTCCTCGGGAAAAAGGTGTTCAAATGCGGACTCATCGCCGACCTGTATATTTCCCACACGCGCTCGGATTCCTCTGATTCCTGTTTCCTTCGGTATTGCTCCTAGGTATGAGGAATGCCCGATCCATCCTATTGCGGCAATTCCGTTCCCATCGGCAGACGGGATATAGATCTCTTCGAAATCGGTAAAGGTGTCCTCTCGCTCTTTTGACAACCGGATCGTGTCACCATATCGTCGTGTTATGGATGATTCTTCATCGTCCAGCACAATATCAAGCGTTAATGGCGATGTGTCTTGTTCAAACAGAGTGATGACTCTTGAAGCATATGGAAACTTGGTCGAAATCGGAACGGGACAAATGTCTGCGATGTAATCTCGAACAGCGACACGGTTTAGAATTCTCGACGCGGCATGCCGTCCTACGCCGCAAATCCTAACTTCGAAAAAGTTAGCAGGATAATCAGACCCTGGAAGAGTTTCAATTTCGACGCACTCGTGAATCACACGATCGTTTTCGCAGTGTTGACGTACTCGTTCTCGAAGCTTTGTACCATCCCAGACAACGCGGGTAACGGGGTCACCGTGCCGAGTACGCGTAAAAAATGAAACAGAGTCAGCAAACGCGAGACCGGATAGACGTCCGATACCGCGAAAGCCCCTGTCTGTCCCTTGTCGCTTCTGGCTACGAGCGACCGGAAGTAACGCTCGGACCGCCGCTTCTTTAGATAGACCCGGACCATTGTCGGTAATACTGACGCTCGAGCTCGACGGGTCGATCTTGATTCTTACCTGACCTAGAGAGCCATTGCCCACCGTCGAGAGTGCATCCGCTGCGTTCTGGATGTATTCGCGGTAAACGGCAAGCGGATTATCGTACATCCCAGAAGTAATGAGACCCCAAATATCGCCGCCGATAAATGGTGCAAATCCTTCTTTATCTTTCATTTCTCTTTCCACAATGTGAGACTTAGTTTGTGAGCTTAGATGATCCCTTACTTTCTCTACGTAGCGAGTACTCGTGGTCGAAGAGCCCCGCATCCTCGACGACCTCATCTTCTTTAGGCATTGCAAATCTTGTGCCGGATTCGGGAAACAAATCTAACGCTTGACTGTGTCTGACATCCGGCTTGTCTTTTGTGTCCAGCAGGTGAAACTGCATGACTTCTCGAATAAGCCTGTCCACGCTTCTGTCGTTCCCAAGCATTCGATAATGTTCTCGTCGTAAACCCGTCCCTTGTGCTGGCTCCGAAAGATGATTAATCAGTTCTCGGTTTTGACTCTCTGATAATCGCTTACGTAGCGACATATACTCATCGAGTTCTGCTCGACCGTCGCCATTTTCGTAGTGGTCACGATAGAAGATAAACGCATGTGGAAGGCTCAGCAGCCTTTCAAATGCCCCCTCGTCCTCCCCATAAGCCCGTACAAAGAAGGAAGGGTTGCCACTAACTATTCCGTGAGTCGCTTGAAGCATAATCTGGAATGAACGAAGATAGTACCTGTACCAGTTTTTCCCTACATGTGAACGATCCTTCAACGTGACTGGTTGATACCGCATTGGGAATGACCAGATTCGAACCCCCAACTCCTCGTTCAGTGCTATGTTCAGACGCATACGTTTATACAAGTCTCGGGGGGTATCCATGAAGTTGTAGAGCATGTAATTGGACAACGAGGTAATTCCGTTTTCTGCCGCCATTCGGACCGCGATTTCATATACCTTGCGGACGCCCATATGGTCGAACGCGATGCGAAGAGGACTGATACATATTGTCGCCATCTCCCGCAGAAACATTGGCGACTTTGCCAGTATTCGAGCATCAACACCTTGGTTGAAATCGACACGGCGATTGACTGGGCGTTGACCATCTCGGTGAAGTTTTGCGCCAGGCTTGAAACCAAGGTCACGGATTTCAGCGATCACTTCCTTGTAACGCCACGAAGCGGTGATGTTGTTGTCCATCAATACAAGGTCTTTTTTCGGTCCATACATGGTTTCAACACCATCAACGAGTTTCGCAAGTGGTGGCATTTCTTTTTGTCCACCCTCAAGTTTGGGGACTCCACAGAAGGCGCACTTCCGCACGCAGCCCCGCGAGGCGTACCCAAAATAAGCGTCACGCACCGGATAGCGGTAATCGATATGTTCGAGGATGCTGTAGTCCGGGACCAATTCCTCTATCGGCGTACTTCGCAGGTCATCCGCGCCAAAGTCGCCATCGTCTTCAGACAACGCGAGCGCTGCAGCTGGAGGTCCGCCCAGTAATCCTTTGATAAATCGAACACCTGCCCAACGCGGTTCGTTCACGAACTCGTCGTACATTAAGGAGGCCGCAATTCCTCCTACGAACACACGCTCGGGTTGGTTGCCGGCTGCTTGAATGGCAAAATCAATCGCTGCCGCTGTACGTTTCCACTCGAAACTAAAAAGCGTTGTTACATAAACTCGGTCCCACGGTTCAAGCAAGACATCGTTCGCTTTACCCTTGATAAAACGCACCCTGTCACCACGCCCCTGGTGGCCGTGGTAGGATGCCAGCTTCATCAAACCGAGGGGTGGGTACTTGTTAGGATAACCTGGTTCGATTAGTAGCACGTTTTTTCGAGTCATTTTGTGCCAAATACCTCAATCATCTTGTTGATTCTTCTCATTTGTTGTGATAATCTGCGGACGGCTTGTCTAAACGCGTTGAAATTACTCTGATCCAACTGTGAGACCTCCTTCCGAGACACATCATCCAGCAGTACCCAGGCTTGCCTTACATTTTCTTCCACCTTACTAATCTTTGCGAGTTGAAATCCTTCATCTAGTTCGATTTTTCCATCGGAAAACTTCTTCAGGACTTTTGGCTTTTTAAGAATCACAGGTAGTTTCTTCCTAAGGTCTTGTGCAGTGAACTTGTGTTCCTCGACCTCACTTTCCATGTTCTTTATCTTCCCAAAGAGAACTTCGGTGAGTTTGTCTGATTTCTCCATTTCCTTTAGAACTGACGTGTTACGTACCAAGACATCGTAGTAACTAAAATGGGACCGATCGTTATCCTCGTTGTGCTTCATCATTTCAACTACTTTGACCCTTGTACGTATTGTGACGCTAGATTCGCCAAACAATTCTGCGACTTTGTCGACACTCCATCCTTGATCTTTGCGCACGTAAGCAAAATTGGCCTTTTCATAAGCAGACCACTGTGTCTTTCCCTTTACGTGAATTTGATTCAAAAATGCTGCCTGCTGGTCGTCTGTTAGACCCGTTACTACGTTGCATTGAATCCGCTCCCAGTCCCCCGGCTCACCTTGTTGATGTAACTTTCGATAAACCGCCAATCTTGAATTGCCCTCAATTACCTCCATCGTGTCTCTTCGAATTAAGATTGGCTCGATAAGGCCGCCGTGGCGCACAATCTCTGGAACCAGTTTCCTCACGCTCGGTTCCTCAAGCAATTTCTTATAGATCAGATCTTGTTTCTCTTCCTCGATTAACTGGGCGAAATCAGGTTCCGAGTGCATACAGGCATAAACTCTAGGATTATCCTTGAGAAATTTAAGTTTGTAGATGTCTTCATCGCCGTTAGCAAGATAGATGGATTCACCCAAAATTCTCATTTCGTTATTTGCCATGTCGTGTCAACCCTTCCGATGGCGACTACGCAGCGCTTACGGGGACGAGTAGCTCTGTCAATGTACCCTTCAGATCATGAGCGAAAACTGTATCGAACTCTTCGCGTGATACGTCACCTTGTGTTAACTGTGCCGCCTGATACTTTGCATTCAACAGCATGTCGACCCACTCATCGATAGTGTTTCTAGCGATAAGGTTATGGACGAAACAATCTTCCGTTTGAGAAATCCGGTGGATGCGATCTTGTGCTTGTAGGTAGTCATCAAGACTGAATCCACGGTCATAGAATATCGCGTGATTTGCAACAGTCAATGTTAACCCTTCTTTTGCCGACCCGGGTGTAGCCAACAATACCCTGCAGTTTGAGTTTGTCTTGAACCGTCTAATCGACTCGTTTCGATCATCCACGGACATATGGCCGTGGACTTTGCGTGGCATAAGATAATCTAGTTCGCGGCTTAACCATTCGACGTTTTTGATAAATCCTGTCCAAATAATCGCTTTGTTTGACCGAATATCGATTTCGTCAATCAACTCAGCCAACTTTGCCTGTTTTGCTGAGATTTCATCATAGGTCTCATCCACCAAGGTTGGATTTGAGGCACACTGCACCAAACGCAACAAGCGTTTCAGAATGTCTTCGGCATCATCTAACGACAAGTCGTTTTCGGTTTGCATCTCGTAGCTCAGCGCATCTCTGTAAGACGCGTAGATTTCAGATTGACGAGGTGCGAGTTCGACCGAATGAGTAAGGATCGTCTTTTCGGGAAGCTCAATTCCTGCTGTCCGCTTCGTATCGCGTATCGAAAAACTCTTGATCTTCTCCATAACATTGGATAACCGGCTGCCATACTCTGATGCGCAACGAGACTGCGACGGTAGGTCCAGCGCATCTTTGAACTCAGCGTACGAAGCCCCCAATGTTGTACCGCCATCGAGGAACTTTATCTGTGACCAGATATCAAACGGGCGATTCGCGACAGGAGTTCCTGTCATGATTACACGTCGCGCAAAACAGTCGAAAATTGAATGGAAACTCGCCGAAATCCTTGACTCTGGATTCTTAATCTTTTGGCTTTCGTCCAAAATCGCGGCTGCTCGGCACGTTGCCAGAAATTCCCCCAAGAGGTCGAGATTTGCTGAGACGACTTCGTAGTTCATTATGTAGATGAGAACCGGTGAATTTAGCGCAATGCTGTTATGGCGACGATTACCCGAAAGAACTCTAGGTGTGACAAATGAATGAGATACCAACTCATCAAACCAATTTTGAACTAACGACTTCTTTGTTATAACGAACGTTGTATCAACTATGTCTTCACTTAGCCAATGCAACATTAGATCGATGGCAATTTTGGTCTTTCCGAGCCCCTGCTCATGGAAAATTGCGGCATACGGTAAGGATTTGATGGACCTTACGGCATCAAGTTGATAAGGATAGGCGTCGTGTTTGGCGCTCAGTCGTGGGGGTTTTCTCAGCTTAAACGCCATGTTGGGTGCCCAATTGGGTCAAGTCTCCAGAAGTCACATCCGTCATGGACTTCAATCTGTGTCTTGCTCGCTTGTATGCGGGTTCGCGTGAATCGTAATATTGACTTGGCAAGGTCGGCCCTGCAGCCCGTCACCGAAAGTACGAATAATCCGAAACTCTTCCGTTCTAGATAAGTGATAAAGGTCTCTATCTGGTTGTACGTGTGAGTCCTTTCAACGTCCTTATCGGTCTTAGCTTCAGCTATAACAGCCGAATTTTCGACCGTGTTAATTGCATACAAATCTGGTCGGTATCGGTCGATTAACGGAGGAATTGGCTCGCCAGGACTTTCTTGTAAGTCGGCGATTATCGAGAATTCAGGATAACGAGACTCAAGTGCCTTAGCTACTTGGGTCACGAGGTCTCTGTGGGTATCACTCTGAGACATCTTGAAGTAGATTGTGCAAGCTATCAGACAGGTCTTCAAGGGACTGGATTTGGTCAGATACCTCATCGCTTTCTTTGCTTTTTAGCGTGCGCACCTCGGAATACGGCAAATCATTGATACGTCGTGCTAGAATTGCAGAAAGTTGATATATAGAAATCGTGTCCAACTTCGTGTCATCGGCCGTTTCGGTTCGCTCTCGTTGTGTCTTCTTGTCTAGTATTGCTATTGCCTCCTCAATTGAGCGGGGGCCTCCATTTAGGAATTCATCCTTTGCCTCATCGTCGCGAAGTACACGTGGCAACTGCCGAACGTCGGCCAAGCGGTAGATCTTACCGTCGCGAATCCATTCGCCAAAATGCCTTAAATCCAATCCAGCATCAAATATGGCTTCTTTAATCTTTGGTTTCTGAAGTTCAACAAAACCACTAAACCTGTCAATATGGAAAGCCGTGTCATCCACTATATCCCGATAATACTCATTCATGTCCTGATAAGCGTCAATTTGACGCTCAATTTCAGTCTTATTTCCGCCGCATAAAGCCACCATTTCATTGTAGTCCATGAATTCTTGGTTGCGCAGATAATGTAGATATCTTGCCTTCTCGTACGCTGGCCATTCCCTAGCACCTACCAAGTGTGCTGACACACGGATCATTTCGACATCGCGTTCGTTTACATCCTCAATGATAATTGCCTTAATGCTGGACCACGACCCTTTCATCCCCTCTCTCAAGAACTGTTTGTAGATCGCAAGTCGAGTGTTTCCATCGATACAGACATACCCGTCTTTCCCATGTATAACTGTGACCGGAGCCATTACACCTCCGCTGGCTCGAATCGCATCCCTTAGCTGGGTATATGACGAAGACCCGCTTTCGCCGTCTGTCGCCGACCTCAAAGCAAAGTGAATACGTTCAGCATTCAGCTGGTCCCCGTACTTTTCCAACGCCTTCTTGATTCGTGGGTTTTCTGTGTCGAACGAAATATCATCGACCTTTAGCCTGGTATAATTGTCTGTCATTTTGTCCCCATTTATAGAAAAAATCGATCAGTGCGCCGCCAATAATCACGCCCCACGACTCGAGCGATAATCCTTTGAGATGGATCGTGAGGGATTGGGGTCCTTGATTTGCGGCGTCAGTTTTGCATTTTCTCTCGCAAAAAGTATAAGCATCTTTCACACAATGTCAACAATGGAGCGGACCTTGCAAGTGCACTTGTCAATTATTCCTGAACCCCCAGAAGTCAACTCGAATAAGTTTTTCGAATTGAGCCTGCTGAGGTCTTCTAGAGAGTTATACAAGTGGATTCAGGCAGCCAGTTTACCCTCCATGTGGGTCGGGGTTTCGACGAGACTTTCCGACCCGCCTGCCTGACCCGCGGAACAAGCGAGTTCGTATACACCGTGGGCATGCGGTGAAATTCAGCGGATTCCCTCACGGCCACAGCGTATCGGCGGCAAGCAGGTTGGAAAAGTGTGAAAACGGGAGGACCTCGATACCGTCAGCGGTCCGCAATTCAGGCCCGTCGGGATAAACGACAAGCCTGCGGCAAAGTCCCGGCAGCTCGGTCAGAACCCTTAGTCCCTTGCACCAGGATTCCGCGAACGCGCCGCCGGATTTGACTTCGATTGCCACGAATTCCCCGCCGCGCTTGAGCAGGAAGTCCACCTCGGTACCGGTCTGCGCCGCGGTCGACCAATAGAAGCACTCGTCGCAGACATGACGGTAGTCTGTATACGCCCGGATCAACTGGGCAATCAGGCCTTCGAATAGAGCGCCGCGCTCCTCCGGGGCGGGAGGCGTCGTGACCCGTTTCATCGCCCGTACGAGACCGGGGTCGCACCAATACCACTTTGGCATTTTGCGTTCGCGCACGCGCAATCGGGTCTCGTATGCAGGAAGTTGAAAGCAGAGGAGTGTTTCTTCCAGGATCTGCAGGTATCCCGTCACTGTCGTGCGCGCAACCTGAGCTTCTCTTGCGATGTTGGTCGCGTTGAAGGTCTGGCCGTGAAAGAGCGCCGCAACCGGGAGAAAGCGCGCGAATCCGGGAAGGTTCCGCACAAGTGCCTCTGCTTGTATCTCCTCTTTGAGATACATCTGCGTATAGGCAACCAGTGTCTCCGCCCTGTCATCCGAATCCCATACGATGGGCAGCAGTCCATGTTGCAAGGCGTCGTCGAGCGCGAACCGTTCTCCCAACTCCTCGGGAGTAAAGGGATGCATCGCGCGATTCAGGGCGCGGCCCGCAAGGAGGTTGACACCTGCCCTTTTGAGTTTTCTTGCACTGGACCCGCACAATACAAAGCGCATTCGCTTTTCTTCGATAAACCGGTGTACCTCGTTAAGCAACGTCGGCAATCTCTGCATCTCGTCCAGAACCACCCACCGGTCATCCGGCACGGCGCGCAGCTCCGCGGCAAGGAGACCCGGATTCGCAAGCAGGCGCTGGTACGTATCCTCGGCGAGCAGATTCACGACGTGCGCATCCGGAAATGCCGATCGCAGACAGGTGCTCTTTCCAACGCCGCGAGGTCCCAGGAGAAAGAAGCTCTTCCGGGGGGCGTCAAATATGCGTGGAATTGTCATTTGACTATGTTGTCGTCATTTTTCGCAGTAATTTGACGATAATATAGTCAAATTTCAAGAATCTGTCAAATCAGGACTTGACCTGCCCCAACGCCGTCTTGCCGGGTATGATCGCTTGATTCTAAAGGCGATTTCGGAAACTTGAAACCTCTCCGCCCGGAGCGCGTCTAAGCGGATACAACCATGCTACATCCCTCCCGAAAGGCGTCGATCGTACCCAGTACGGCCGGCGCCTTTTCTGAGTGTATCGACGAGGTGTCTGTCTGTGGAATCATCGCGATGGCTGGCGGCGATTTCATTCAAACGCGGGGAAAGTCCTGTTGCGCGCCCTTGCCGGCGCTCGTATTTTATGCCTGTTCGAAGTGAGGGTTCCCGGCCTTTGGCAAGGGACGGACCGCGCTTTTCCAGAGGAATCAGTTGGGGAGAACCTTATGCGCAGGATTGTGCTTCGGCAGGTCACGAAGACGTTCGACGGCGTACGGGCCGTGGACGGATTGGATCTCGACGTCGAGGCGGGCGAGGTATACGGTCTGCTGGGGCCCAACGGCGCCGGAAAGACCACCACGATTCGCACGGTCCTGGGGATTTACGCGCCGGATTCAGGGAGGATCGATTGTGACAACGGGGGAACGGGACTGTCGAAGGACCGGGTAGGCTATCTGCCGGAAGAACGAGGGCTGTATCCCAAGATGCGGGTGATGGACCTGCTGGTATTCCTGGGGGAGATCAAGTCGCTCTCGCGCCCGGAAGCCGCGGGCCGCGCGGGAGAATGGCTGGAACGGATGGGCCTGTCGGAGTGGTCGAACCGGCGCGTGGATCAGCTTTCCAAGGGCATGCAGCAAAAGCTGCAATTCATCGCGACCATCATCCACGACCCGGACCTCCTGATTCTGGACGAGCCGTTCAGCGGCCTCGATCCGATCAATGTGGCCGTCCTGAAGGAGATTATGCAGACCTTGACGAACGAAGGCAAGATTCTCATTTTTTCCACCCATCAAATGGAGGATGCAGAGGCGCTTTGCGACCGGATCTGCCTGATCAACCGCGGTCGTAAGGTGCTGGAAGGCACCGTACCCGAACTGAAGGCCCTTTACAAAAGAAACAGGCTGCGCATCGCTTTTGAGGGCAATGACGATTTTCTCGAGGATACGAAGCTGGTCCGGCGTGCGGACCGTCGCGCGAATCACGTGGAGGTCGAACTCCAGACGGGCGCAGATCCCGGCGACCTGCTGAGACGGGCGCTATCCGGGGCCCGGATCCACCGGTTCGAAGTCTCGGAGCCGTCCCTCCGGGATATCTTTTTGATGGCTGTGGGCGGCGAAGATGCCGGGGAGAGCCGGAATGAATAAGGTATTCAAGATCGTCCGACGGGAATTTGTCGAGATCGTCCGCAAGAAGAGTTTCCTGATCGGCCTGTTTCTTGTGCCGGTTTTCGTCGTGGCCAGTATCCTCGTTCCCGTGCTTCTGGCGGGTGTCGACGTCGGCAAACAGAAACGCATCGCCGTTGTCGACCAGACCGGGATCCTGTACGGGCCGCTCGAAGCCCGCATGGACGAACGGCTTGAGGACGGCCGGCCGGAATACCTCTTGCAGGAAGTACGGCCCGGCGCCGACCTGGAAACCACGCGGCGACAGCTTACGTCCGAGATCAACGCCGAAAAACTGGACGCCTACCTTGTGGTGCCTCCCGACGTTTTCGAGAAGGGCGAGGCCGGGTTCTACGGGAAGAACGTGAGCGACATCCGGCAGGTCGGGCGATTGCGGAGCGCGTTGACTCACATTGTGGTTGCCCACAGGCTGGCGCAGCGGGGGCTGGACCCTCAAGAGGTGAGAAAATGGACCCGCACGGTGCAGCTCCAGACATTGAAAATCGTCAAGGGGAAGGAGAAGAAGAGCGGGTTTGCCCGGGAATATTTCACTTCGTTCGCCTTTGCCATGTTGCTGTACATGGTAACCATTCTGTATGGAATTATGGTCATGCGCGGCGTCCTTGAAGAGAAGTCCACCCGCATGGTGGAGGTGATGCTATCCTCGGTCGATCCCCTGCAGATGATGGCGGGAAAGATCCTGGGTATCGGCGCCGCCAGCCTGGTCCAGATCACGGTCTGGATCGGGGTGGGCCTGCTGGCCACGGCGTACGGCAGGATGGCGTTCGGTCCGAATCTGCCCTTTGCGATCGAGACGGGCGTGGTGGTCTACTTCGGGATCTACTTCATTCTGGGTTATTTCCTGTACGCCACACTCTACGCCATCATCGGCGCGATCTGCGACACCGAACAGGATGCGCAGCACCTGCAGATCCTCGTCATCGTGCCCATGATCCTTTCGCTGCTTGCCATGACGTTCATCACCCGGCAGCCCAACGCCGTCCCGTCGGTGGTGATGTCACTGGTTCCGTTCTTTGCGCCCATGATCATGATTGTGCGGGTGAACGTCCTCACCCCTCCTCTGATCGAAATCGCGGCGTCGGTACTGATTCTGATCGGGACGATTGCAGGGGTGACGTGGGCGGCCGCACGGATCTACCGGGTGGGGATCCTGATGCGGGGCAAGCGGGCCACGCTGTCGGAGATGGTCCGGTGGGTTCGACACGGATAGGACCGGCCGGCGGCCTTGAACTACGGGTGGAGCCATGACAAACCTGATTGCGTGCAACCTGAACAGCTATCGACGATATCGCGACGGCGCGTTCGAACATCTCGCCCGGATCGGCCTGACCAACGTGGAGATTCCATGCCCCGAACCCGAGGAGAGGGTTGCCGTGCAACGTGAGCTCGACCGGTTCGGAATGCGTCCATCAAGCCTCATCATCCGCTGCGAGATGCACGCCGACGACGCGGTCCCGAGGTTCGCGCACGCCCTGAATACCGTCGCGGAGATGGGGGTCGGCCTGGTGTTCACGAGCATGAAGACCGGAGGCATAGACCGGGATTTCGTGTACGGGAGACTACAGGACATCGGCGATGCCGCGGCCGAACGGGGGATTGTCGTGGCCATGGAAACGCATCCGGACCTGGTCACGAATGCCGACGTCGCGCTGGAGACGATGAGGAGTGTGGACCATCCCAATATCCGGGTCAATTTCGATACGGCAAACGTGCACTATTACAATGAAGGCGTGGATTCGGTCGACCAGTTTCGAAAGATTGCCCACGCGGTGGCCGGCGTGCATCTGAAGGACACGAACGGCGGATATCAGACATGGCATTTTCCCGCCCTCGGAGAGGGGATCGTGGATTTCCCCTCTATTTTCGAGATATTCGCGGGTCACGGCCGCAACGGCCCTTACACGCTCGAAGTGGAGGGGATCAGCGGCGAGTCGCTGACGCGGCAGGACGTGGAACGACGGATCGAGCAGTCGCTGGACTACCTTCGCGACCACGGGCTGGCGGACTGATGATTCTTGCGGTCGACATCGGCGGCACCCGTTTTCGTCTGGCGTTGGGGACTTCCGACGGGCGCATTCTGAAGCAGAAGACCGGCGCCACCGATCGCTCCGGCGGCGCCCGATGGATGATTGATCGTATCCTCGAAGAGGGGCGCCGGCTGCTTGCGTCATCCCCGGAAACTGTGACCGCGTGCGGAATCAGTTTCGGCGGCCCCGTGAATTTTGAAACGCAGCGGATCGTCAATTCAACCCATGTGGCGGGTTGGGACAACGTGGCCATTCCGGAGGCGATTCAAGGGAGTCTGGGAGTACCGGCCATCGTGGACAACGACGCCAACGTGGGCGCGCTGGGCGAACTCAGGTTTGGAGCGGGCAAAGGCTGCCGCCACCTCGTCTACTACAATATAGGGACGGGAATCGGCGCCGGGATCATCATCGACCGGCAGATCTACAGGGGCGCCAACGGCAACGCGGGTGAACTCGGGCACGTTCCGGTCCTTCCCGACGGGCCGCTCTGCGATTGCGGCAATCGCGGGTGCCTCGAAGCGCTGTGTTCCGGCACGGCGATCGGGCGCCGCGGTGAAGAGGCCGTACGTGGGCCGCCTCGGAGAGCCGGCGGGATCCGGCAGGCGTCCGAAGGTCCGATTACGGCCAAAGCGGTCTTCGACGCCGCGCGAACGGGCGACGGGCTGGCCCTGGAGCTTGTGAACGAGACCTGCCGGTATCTGGGCATGGGTGTGGCGGCCGCGATGAATGCGCTCGCGCCCGAAGCCATCGTGATTGGCGGCAGCGTGGCCAAAGCGGGCAGGGTGCTCCTGGAACCGTTGCGCGAACAGGCGGATCGGTTTCTGATGCCCGTGCACCGCCCCCATCTGAGAATTCTTCCTGCGCGGCTGAAAGACAATTCGGGTCTGCTTGGCGCGGTCGCCCTGACCGAGGCATTGAAACGCGGTCACTCGACGACGAACCCATGAATTGCAACGCGGTACCGGAAAACACAAACGGATTGGCATACGATCCCGGAGAAGCGGTTGCGGCGCTATCGAGGGTGGACCCGGCCCTGGGACGATTGATGGAACGCGCCGGCCCCTGCCTGCTGGAAGCGCGGGCGCCGTACTCTCCGTTTCGGGCGTTGATGCGCTCGATTGTCTACCAGCAGCTTTCCGGGAAGGCCGCCGGGACGATCTACGGCCGGGTTCTGGATCTGTTTCCTGAATGCACGCATCCTGAGCCGGAACAGGTGCTGGCGTTATCCGACGAAGCGTTTCGCGGCGCAGGGATGTCCCGAGCCAAGGTGGCGGCCATAAAAGACCTTGCCGAAAAGACGCTCGAGGGCGAGGTCCCGCCCGGGCGGCGGCTGAACCGGATGCCCGACGACGAGATCATCAAGCGCTTCACGCGTGTCCGGGGGGTGGGCGAATGGACCGTGCAGATGATGCTGATATTCGATCTGGGCCGGGCGGACGTGCTGCCGGTCAAGGACCTGGGCGTGAGGAAGGGGTTTATGCTCACCTATGGGTCGAGCGGGCTGCCCGAACCTGCGGATCTGCTGGATCACGGTGAAATCTGGCGTCCGTACCGGTCGGTGGCGAGCTGGTACCTCTGGCGGGCCGTGGAACTGTATGGATGAGGAATCCTGCGGAGACGGACCCCTATCGAGCGGCATACGTCCTGCGGCCGATTGCCGAACGATCGCCCTGGACGTTGCGCCGGCAGTCGAACCTGGAGAGGAAATTTCATGTCTGGCAGAACCTATCGTGCCGGGATCGTGGGCCTGGGCTTTATTGGCGGCGCGGATCAGGTTTCGGGCGACGCAATCGGGCAATTCGTAAGCGACCTGGACGGTACCCACGTCGATGCGTTGAGCGGACATCCGCGGGTCGTGATCGGGTCCGGGGCCAGCCGGGACAGCGGACGGAGGGAGCGGTTTCACGCCCGAACGGGCGTACCGACCTACGCCGACTGGCGGGAAATGCTGGCAGAGGAATCACTCGACGTCGTAAGCGTCGCGACCTATGCGCCATTTCATGTCGACGTCACGGTCGCCTGCGCGCAACAAGGGGTGCGAGCCGTCTATTGCGAAAAACCCGTCGCGACCCGTGCATCGGACGCGGAGCGGATGCGCAGCGCATGCGATGACGCCGGAACGCTCCTCGTCGTGAACCACAACCGCCGTTTTCAGGCCAACGCGCGGCGTCTGCGCGACCTCGTGGTCGAAGGCGCATTGGGCAACCTGACGTCGGCAACCGTGCAATGGGGCTCGGGGCGGCTTGGCAACGTCGGAACGCATATGATCGATACGATCCAGATGTTGACGGGACGGGCCGTCGAGGCGGTCTCGGGCACGCTGGATCCGGCCGGGAAGCCGGATTGCCGCGGGCCACAGTTCCGCGACCCTGGCGGATGGGGCATGCTGCGTCTCGAGCGCGGACTGATCTGTACGGTCGACGCGGCGGACGATGCGACGTTGCCGCCGAGGATCGCGGTCCACGGTACGGAAGGCTGCGCCGCGCTCGACGGCAGGGACGTGTTCCTGGAATTCCGGGACGGGCGGCGGGAGAACTGGCCCGATCCTCACGGTTCCCAATCGTCGATGGACGTGGCGGTGGGCGAGATCGTGGATTGGCTGGACGACGTAGCGCCCTTTCCCTATGCCGCTACGGAAGCTGCGCGGACGCTGGAGGCCATTGTGGGTTTTCACGTATCCCACTCCAGGAAGGCCGCGTGGGTCGGGTTGCCGTTGACGGGACCGGACCGGGAATACGAGGTCTTGAGCGGTTAGCAGTCCGTTGGAAACGTCGCTCTGCAGGCGAGGCCGAGTCATTGTGGCCGAAGACAAGACGCGCCTGTCTGCGTGCGGACACGCACAGGCAGGCGACCGACGCGAATCCCTGGATTCGGGGAGGGAGCGCCTGCCTGCCGCAGGCAGGCAACGAAGTATTTCGGTCACAAGGGCCGGACGCAGTCCGGATGGACTTTATCAACGGGCTGTTAGGCAGTGAACCCGGCTATCCGGGCGCCGGGCCGTACTCCAGAATGGCGTCGTCCGGCCCCACCGGACAGGGGGATTGATCGGCGGTTTTCTTACCCGCGAGTTGGGGGTTGCCCAGAGCGTTGTAACAGATGATGAACGACCGCCGATGGCGGCTGGACGCATTGGGCGTTGAGGAATGGAGCAGGTTGCAGTGGAAGAAGAGGACCGAACCCGGTGACATCTCGCAATTGATGCAATCGAACAGGGGTTCGATACCCTCGATTCTTGCGGGTTCGGCGCCGGTCTGGGTGCCGACTCTGACGTGGTCCAGCCGCCCCAGATGGTGTGACCCGCGTAGAACACGAAGGCAGCCGTTTTCCGGCCTGCATTCGTCCAGGGCGATAAACGCGCTGATCATCCTGGGAAAGACGAACCCCTGATTGTACCAGTACCCGTAGTCCTGGTGCCATTCCCACGCCCCGCCTTCATGGGCGTCCTTGAACATCACCTTGCCGTGGAAGAAGGCGACCTCTTCGCCCAGAAGGATGCGGATATTGTTGACGATGCGGGGACACGTGGAAACCGCGGTCCAGATATCGTTTCCCAGTTCGTGCCAGATCGCCAGCCTGGACGACTTTCCCGATGCGTCCGACGTGGCGCGGGTGTTCTCGGCCACCCGCGCGCCCGTTTCGACCGCGTCGAGCAGAATGCGGACTTCGGCTTCACTGAAGAGGTTGTCCAACAGGACGTAACCGTTCCTGCGAAAACCGGCAACTCCGTCGGGATCCAGGGTTTTCGGCAACTCCATCTTTCGCCCTTTCTGCCATAGCTGGGGTTTTTCAGGCTGGTCTGAATCTCGTAGATTGAGGCATTGCGTCCGCGTGCGAAGTGATTTCATGATGAATATAGGTACTGCGCCGAGGATTCGCAACCGGCGATGTTCGGATCTGCATCGGGACCGGAGGTTTCCAGGAAAACCGGGAATATCGGGAAGTCCTCTCTTCTGGAAGTTTGGATAATTACGACGCAGTGCCATACGGGGTCTCCACATTGATCACTTTGGGACGCATATTCGTCTTGGCAAACATAAGCGCCGTTTGCTGAAAAGACCCCGTCAGGGTCTTTTCAGTTTGGCGATTTCCGCTGTGACATGGAGAATCTGATTGACACCCATGTATATCTTAACCTACTTTTAGCTGTTGCAACGGGTCTAAATTCGGTCTATCAGACTTGGCCAAAAGTCTAACTCCCGCAGTCATATTCGGTTGAATCGTACTTCGATGCACGGGAAGCCTCTGCAATAATGGGCGACGTTGGTAGATCGAAATCTAACAGCGTCAACTCGGGTCCGGCTCGCGCACAGGACAACAGACATGAGCATTGTCAATCGCGCGGACAATTTCGCCTCCAATTGCCGCAGGAGCAACCAGCGAAGGCGGTGGCGGACCACCTTATTTTGCAAAGTACGTGGCAGTCCTTTTTTGCGGATCGAAATGCCAGATTCAACAGTTGGTCGAAGAGTCTGACCGGGAGGAACACTGTATCGAGTTCAACTCGACAACAACGCACGCCGGAGTAGAACAAAAGTGAAAGAGACGACGGATTCCAACTCAGACCCTAGGGCGCCTTCGGGAGCACGATTCTACAAGTGCGCGCTTCAAGTGAACCCTCACCATTATGGCGGTACCTTCCGGGGGCAGCCATCAGATGGGGACGCGATTAGCCACGCACAGGCGATTGTGAATAAGGCTGTTGACCTCGGTATCGAGGTACTCGCCATCACCGATCACAATAATGTCAGCGATGTCGCCGTTTTTCGATCCGCTGCACGCACTCGCGGTGTCCGTATCTTCCCTGGCTTTGAGCTATCTTCCAGAGAGGGCGTGCATATCTTGTGCCTTTATCCCCCTGACACCGACGAGGTCCAGCTCGGTCGTTATCTCGGCGAGTTCGGCATTCGTGATACGAGTCCCTCCTCGGATTTAGCCAAACAGACGTTTACGGAAGCGTTGGAGGTGGTACCCAGCCAAGGGGGGATTGCCATCGCGGCGCACGTTACGAACGATGGCGGCCTCTTCAAGGTTTTGTCCCGTCAAGCTAGAATCCGCGCATGGCAGGACGATAACCTCCTCGCAATCCAGATTCCGGGCTTGGTCCAGGATCTTCCAGAGGACGTCCGCCCAATCGTAGAGAACCGGAATACCGACTATCGGCGCCTTCACGCACCCGATGACGGCCACGCGATCGCGGTTGTTAATGCGAAGGACATCGTGAAACCGGAACAACTCAATGGCCGAACGGCTACTTGTTGGATCAAAATGCAGGAAGTCACTATTGACGGATTGCGCCAAGCCTTCCTGGACCCGGGATCGCGCATACGTCTGAACCCCAAGGAAGGAAGGTTTGAGCCCGACGACCACATGGAAATAGTTACTGTGGCGTGGGAGGGCGGATTTCTGGACGGTGTGACCGTACATCTCAATCCTAATTTAAATGTCCTGATCGGGGGGCGCGGTACGGGAAAATCGACGGTGATCGAAAGCATCCGCAGCGCGCTTGGACTTGATCCTATCGGCGACGAGGCGCGCAAGGCCCATGACGGAATCGTGCGTCAGGTTCTGCGCAACGGCACAAAGATATCGCTTCGTGTGCGTGTCCAGCGTCCAGGTGTTCGCGAATATCGCATCGAGCGCACCATCCCCAATCCGCCGCTGGTCCGCGAAGTGACCGGCGAGGTGCTGCACCGTGCGCCGGCGGACATACTACCGCGAGTCGAAGCCTATGGTCAGCACGAGATTTCGGAACTTGCAAGAAGCCCCGATAAACTTACGCGCTTGCTCGATCGCTTCGTTGAGCGGGATGATTCACTCGCACGTCGCAAGATGTCGGTCACGCGTGACCTCGACAGGAATCGCCGCGCTCTGGGCGAAGCCCGCGCCGAGATTAAGTCGATCCAAGAGCGACTCGCTGCACTTCCCAGGCTGAACGAAACGCTTGAGCGATTCCAGGAAGTGGGCCTTGAGGAGCGTCTAAAGGAGCAGAGCCTGCTCTTGCGAGAGGAGCGTGTGATTGGTTCCGTTCCTCAACGTCTGGCGCCCTTCCGGGAGGCACTAGATATCTTGCGTAGTGAGCTACCGATCGATTTGGTCTTTCTGTCTGAGAAAGCGCTAGAGGAACTGCCTGGCAGGGACATTCTTTCCGAGGCGAGCAGGACGCTCACCGATCTGGGGGAGGAAGTCGGCCACATTGCCGATAGGATGGAGCAAGCTTTGGTGCGCGCTGATCAAGGTATCGAACAGGTGCGGACCAGGTGGGACGTGCGCAGGCGGCAGGTTAAGGCCGAGTACGAACGTATTCTGCGCGAGCTTCAGAAATCGCGAGTGGATGGAGAGGAGTTCATCCGCGTTCGGCGCCAGATCGAGGAACTGCGACCGCTTCAAGAGCGGCTGGTAGTTCTGCGGAGATTGGCGAAGGAACACGCCGACCAACGTCGCACGCTGCTTGCCGAGTGGGAAGACATCAAGGCTTCAGAGTTCCGTACCTTGGACGAGGCCGCGAGGAAGGTCAGCAACAAACTTCATAACCGTGTACAGGTGGAGGTGACCGGCGCGGGAAACCGTGAACCGCTCTTTCAGATGCTGCGAAACGAGATCGGCGGCCGCATGTCAGAAGCCATAGAGAGCCTGAGTAACTCACCTGACCTATCCCTTCCGCAGTTCGTCAAAGCTTGCCGGTCCGGTGCCGACGCGCTGCGCAAGACCTACGACCTCACGCCCGGTCAGGCCGAACGTCTCGCCAACGGCGAGGATCAGGTGTTTATGCAAATTGAGGAACTGGAGCTCATACCCACCACTTCGATTCGCCTTAACACGGCGCCGGCGGGCGATCCGCCCGCGTGGCAGTCTTTGGAAGATCTGTCGACCGGTCAGAAGGCAACCGCCGTCCTCTTGCTTCTGCTCCTCGAATCAGGTGCCCCACTGATCGTGGATCAGCCGGAGGACGATCTTGACAACCGCTTTATCACTGAAGGCGTCGTGCCGCGCATGCGCGAGGAGAAGCAACGACGGCAGTTTATCTTTTCATCGCACAATGCGAACATTCCCGTGCTCGGGGACGCCGAGTTGATCCTCGGTCTTTCCGCTGCCGGTGATGCAGACAGAGGACGAGCGCGTGTCTCGCCCGAGCATTCGGGGTCGATCGACTCCCGAACGGTTCGCGAGCTAGTGGAGGAGATCCTCGAGGGCGGTCGCGAGGCATTCGAGACGCGACGCAGGAAGTACGGGTTCTGATCGATGAACAAGACAGAATTGCTCGAATTCATCGCCAGTCAGGAGAACTCCCGGGTCGAGTTCAAACGTGACGATTGTCATCCAGATCAGTTGACCAAGGAGATGTCCGCGTTCTTAAACTTGGAGGGGGGCGTCATCCTTCTTGGTGTAGAAAAAGACGGGCGAATCTCCGGTTTAACTAGAGGGCGCGAGGCTGCGGAAGAGTGGGTCATGAACATTGCCCGGAACAACCTTCAACCTCCAACGATCCCGGTCTGGACTTCTACAGTGATGGAGGATGGCAGCATCGTCGGTATTGTCGAACTCCCAGCCGACAGTCCAGCCAAGCCGCACAAGGCCAAACGCGGAAAAGCTTGGGTCACATATGTCCGAGTCGGAAGCGTGTCGAGAGAAGCAACTCGAGAGGAAGAAGGCCGGCTATACCAAACTGCCAAGCTGGTCCGTTACGAATTAAAGGCCGTGGCAGATATGGGACTGGAAAGCTTGGACATCGGCCGGATTGAGAACTACCTACGTGATGTTCTGAAGCGATCAGTGCCTAGCCGGTCCGACGTCGAAAGCTGGCGGCGCCTTCTCCGCAACTCCGACTTGCTGGCAGCCCTTGGGAACAGCGATAACGCGTCAGTCGCGGGCCTCCTACTTTTTGGCGTGAACCCGAACCGCCGTCTGCCGCAGGCGGGTGTGACCGCGGCGGCGTTTCCCACTACTGAGAAGGACTACAACATGGTCGATGAGGAGCGAATCCGTGGACCGCTGGCGCCAATAGTCTCCAGGTATGGGGGCGTAGTCGACGGAGGCGTCATCGACCGCACAATTGATTTCGTAAAACGTAACATGGGAAGCGTGACCAAGCTCGACGGCGCACGGCGACGTCGAAAAAGAGCTTACCCTCTTGACGCGGTGCGAGAAGCAGTCGTTAACGCCGTAGCGCATCGAGACTATGCGCGAGAAGGGACCGATATCGAGGTTTCTCTGTACTCGGATCGACTCGAAGTCATTTCACCCGGAAGGCTGCCAAATGGCGTCACGGTAGAGAAGATGAAAGAAGGTATCGTTCGGGTAGCCCGCAACGAACTGCTTAAGGAGATTCTCCGCGACTACCGCTACGTCGAACACCAGGGAATGGGGGTCCGCAACCGGATCATCGAATCGATGTGGCTGCATAACCGCACGGAACCGGACCTCGACGAGCAAGACGATCGCTTCGTTGTTCGGCTTTGGAAGGAGCACGGACAAGCAGGTGCGGAAAGAGAACCACCGTCGGCGTCCGCGGCAGGCTAGTTGACGTGGGACTCGGAGAATTGAAATGTCCGGTCGCAAAATACGGGTTCTGATTGCGAAGGTGGGCCTGGACGGGCACGACCGCGGCGCGAAGGTGGTCGCGCGCGCCCTGCGGGACGCGGGGATGGAGGTTATCTACACGGGTCTGCACCGAACACCTGATGAGGTGGTGAACACCGCGATGCAGGAAGACGTGGACGTGCTGGGGATCAGCTCTCTCTCAGGAGCCCATCTGACGATCTTTCCGAAGGTGATGGACCTCCTCAGGGAGCGGGGCGCGGACGAAATTCTGGTGGTTGGCGGCGGCATCGTTTCTCCGGCGGACCGGGAGGCCCTCGAAGCGAAAGGGCTGGCGTTCTTCTGGGGACCCGGGACCCATACAGGCGATATCATCGCGTGTCTCCGGGAAGCCGTGAAATGAGAGATCTGGCCGGACGGGTGCTGAAGGGTGACGTCCGCGCCGCGGCGCGCGCCATTTCGCTCATCGAGCGACGGGAAGACAATGTGTCGCCCCTTCTTGCGGCCCTGTACCCTTCAACGGGCGGCGCGTACCGGATCGGCATCACCGGACCGCCCGGCGCGGGCAAGAGTACGCTTGCGGCGTGTCTCGCAACGCGCTTTCGGGAAGCCGGAAGGGCGGTGGGCATTCTGGCCGTGGATATCGCCAGCCCGTTTTCCGGCGGCGCCCTGCTGGGCGATCGGATCCGGATGCAGACGCAGTCGCGCGATCCGTCGGTGTTTATTCGAAGCATGGGGAACGAGGGTCTGCCGGGCGGGCTGTGCCGCGCGGCGCGCGACGCGATGCGGGTGATGGAAGCGATGGGGAAGGACGTGGTACTCGTCGAGACGGCGGGGGTCGGGCAGACCGACGTGGATGTGACCTGGTGTGTCGATGCCGTCGTGCTGACCCTCGTGCCGGAGGCGGGCGACGAAATCCAGGTGATGAAAGCGGGCGTGATGGAAATTGCGGACGTGATTGCCCTGAATAAGTCCGACCGTCCCGGTGCGTCCGGATTGGCGGGAGAGCTCGCCGAATCCCTTCACGCCCGCGGCGAGGTCGATGGCTGGGAAACGCGGCTCGTTCGCACGGTGGGCACGCGCGGCAACGGCGTCGGCGAGCTGTACGAAGCGCTCCGGGAATACTCGTGTCACCTGAAAGCGGAAGACAGGCTGGCGGTTCTGCGGGAGCGGCAGATCCGGCGTGAGGTAAAGGAGCGCGTCGAGGCGCTGCTCGGTCTCCGATTTAGTGCAGCACTGTCGCGGGAGTCTCTTGACAGGGCGGCGGCAGACATCCGGGCCGGGGAGGACGATCCTTACACCGCTGCCGATCGTCTGTTACGTGAATTCTGATCGCCTGACGGACGGAATCGCCAGACGCGCCCGGTCGACCTATCAGGTCGGATGTCCACCGAGGAAGTAAGAATGAGGCTGCCGGAGCAGCAGCGGTCGAGATCAGAAGAGATTCGTAATCCGAAGTGCCTACCAGATGGAACTTTGTGATGAGACGATGGGACATTACCGGCACGCAAATCTGGGAGTTCAGAAAAGGTAGAAGGATTGATGGCCATCAACAGAGATAAACCGGACCGGTGGAAAGAGGACATTGCGCAGTCGGTGGACATGTTCAACGACTGGTTTATGCGATTTGCACCGGCGGCTTACCGTTCTTCACGGACGCAAACCGCTAAGGACGTCGAGGCGACCCTTGAAGCGACGAAGAACTTAACGTACGTCGGAGTGGAACTGCTGAGATCGAAACCGTCGGTGTTGCCGTCATTACGCATGTCGACGTGCCCGCCCTTGGCCGTGGACCGGCTGATCGGCCTTGCCGGCGTCTCTAAGAACCTGGTCAGGTCGATGGAAAAGGATAAGAGACTCCCACCGCGAATGCCGGGTCGGAAGCTGAACAGCGAGCTTGAGAAGATTGCAAGGGTCATCGAGAAGATGGCTGATCCGGATGTCTTTGTTTGGTTAGAACGTAGGGACAATCCGTCCGAACAGGAATTCTACCGGGCGGCGACTATCGTGGCTGATCGCTTGTGCGGAGCCGTTGCCAATCCAATCATCCGAAATGCGCAGGAAAAACGTCAGCTTGCCGCGATAGACAAATGGTTAAATGCACTCAGGTATGAAAACCTGCCGACGGGTAGTGGTACGAAGTATGACGCCATGCGTCCTGGAACGTACTCGTTCCGGCTAAATGTGCCGGTTGAGCAGGAAGGGATCGGAGAGACGATCAATATTCCTGTGGACGCGGTTGTGAAGCCCAAAGGGGCGAAGACAGCGGACTTACCAATACTGATTGAAGCAAAATCGGCGGGTGATTTCACGAATGTCAACAAGCGACGTAAAGAAGAAGCGACCAAGATGAACCAACTGCGCCAGACCGGAACAACGTGCGCTACATTCTGTTTTTGTGCGGGTATTTTGATAGCGGCTATCTCGGCTATGAGGCGGCGGAAGGCATTGACTGGGTCTGGGAGCATCGTATCAACGACCTCGGCGAGCTTGGATTGTAGATTATGAATATGGCGGTTGCAGGATTAGAGACTCGGCGGCTGGCACTTCAGGAAGAACTGGATGCGAGAAGAGACGCAGCCGTACGAAACAGAATGGGGCAGTTCGCTACACCAACCAGCCTTGCTGTCGATATTCAGCGATACGCGAAGGCGCGTCTCAGCAAGAACGAGAGATTGCGTTTCATCGACCCGGCTATCGGGACTGGCGCTTTCTATTCGGCGTTGCTGCACGCGTTTTCCCAAGCCCGTATCGACGCTGCCATTGGATATGAGATAGATCCGCATTACGGCAGGCCGGCAACGACGCTGTGGGGCAAGACGGGTCTGGAAATCATGTTGGAAGACTTCACGCGGGCCGATGCGCCAGAGGCTTCCGATCGGTTCAACCTGCTGATCTGTAATCCGCCCTACGTGCGGCACCACCATATTGACAGTGAGGAGAAAAAGCTGTTAAGGTCGCGCGCGCAAGCAGCTTCCGGCGTGAAAATTAACGGTCTGGCCGGGCTTTATTGCTATTTCCTGTGCATAAGTCATATGTGGATGACCGGCGGCGGGCTGGCTGGCTGGTTGATCCCCAGCGAATTCATGGACGTGAAGTACGGGGTAGCGGTGAAGCGCTACCTGCTCGACAAAGTGACGCTTCATCACATTCACCGCTTCGATCCGAATGACGTGCAATTCTGCGATGCACTTGTGTCGTCGGCTGTGGTGTGGTTCCGGAACGAACCTCCTCGACCACAGCATCAAGTTCGGTTCACCTATGGCGGAACACTAGAACAACCGGTGTTGGATCGATTGATTCCTCTCGAGACTTTGCGTCGTGAGCCAAAATGGACACGTTATCCTAAGAGCCAGAACCATGAAGCAGTCGATGGACCGGTGCTGGGTGACTTTTTCAAGATAAAGCGGGGTTTGGCTACGGGTAACAACAGCTATTTCATCCTGTCAGCAGAGCAGATCCATCAGCGCCAGCTGCCTATGGATGCATTCAAGCCAATCCTTCCTAGCCCGAGATATGTGCCTGAGGACGAAGTCGAGGGCGATCGAATGGGAAATCCGCTTCTCAAACTGCGATTGTTCCTGCTCGATCCACCGTGGATGGAGAGCGAAATCAAGAAACGCTATCCGAGTCTTTGGACATATCTGGAGGAAGGCAAGGCGGAGGGCGTTAATGATCGCTATATCTGTCGGCATCGTGCGCTGTGGTACAGGCAGGAATACCGGCCGCCGGCTCCGTACGTCTGTACCTATCTGGGCCGAAGCGACAGGAAGAGCGGAAGGCCGTTTCGTTTCATATTGAACAATTCCAAGGCAACGGCAGCAAACGTGTATTTGATGTTGTACCCGAAGGAACCCTTAAATCGCGCCATCCAGGAAATGCCCATACTGAAGCGACAGGTGTGGGAGTTCCTGAACGAAATCTCTCCAGGGGTGATGCTCGGGGAGGGTCGCGTCTACGGAGGCGGACTGCATAAGCTGGAGCCAAAGGAGTTGGCAAATGTCCCCGCGAATTCTGTTGCCGAGTTGTTTCCCGAGTGGGCCGCACGGCGCCGGGCAAAGCAAGCTGATCTATTTGACGTAAAGACCCCGCAGAGGCTGTAATCGCCAGATGCAAGAGATGATGAGTGCAGCTTTCGAATAATTGGAGCATTGCAATGGCTCTCAAGGCCTTAGTCTCGCCAATTATTCGGCCATTCTGTGCGTGGTGTTCCGGTACTTGGTAGAGAGCCTTTCCCCCACCGAACCATCGGAAGACGGCGAGGACCGCGGGCATGGGTTTCTGGACCGACAAAAGGGTCGCGGTGACCGGCGGCGCCGGCTTTCTGGGGCGGCACGTCGTACGGAAACTGCGCGATCGGGGCTGCCGTCGGGTATTCGCGCCGCGTCGCCGGGACCACGACCTGCGGGCGCAGGATGACGTACGCCGCCTGTATGAGACGACGCGGCCCGACCTGGTGATTCACCTGGCGGGTTCCGTTGGCGGCATTGGCGCCAATCAGCGGTATCCGGGCCGTTTTTTCTACGACAATCTGGCCATGGGCGCGCATCTGCTCGAAGGCGCCCGCAGATTCGAAGTACCCAAGTTCGTGGGGATCGGATCGGTATGCGCCTATCCGAAGTCCACGCCGGTCCCCTTCAGGGAGGAGAACCTGTGGGACGGGTATCCGGAAGAGACGAACGCGGCCTATGGCCTGGCCAAGAAGATGATGCTGGTGCAGAGCCAGGCCTACCGGGCGGAATACGGCTACAACGCGATTCATCTGCTTCTTTCCAACCTCTATGGACCGGGAGAAAACCTGGATCCGGAGACGTCCCACGGACTCGCGTCCATGGTGCGAAAGTTCGCGGATGCCCGGAATCTCGGACGAGGCCACGTCACCCTGTGGGGAGACGGTTCGCCTACGCGTGAGTTTCTGTACGTCGAGGACGCCGCAGAGGGCGTATTGCTTGCGTCTGAGCGATACGATCTGCCCGAACCGGTCAACCTGGGTTCGGGAGTGGAGATCTCAATCCGCGACCTCGCCGGGAAGATCCGGAATCTCACCGGATTCACCGGCCGGGTTCGTTGGGATACGACCCGGCCGAACGGGCAGCCTCGGCGATGCGTGGACGTGACGCGGGCGAAGCGGCATTTCGGATTTGAAGCCGCCACCTCTCTGGAGGAAGGGCTTCGCCGCATGATTTCGTGGTACGAGAAGCAGCCGCTACGCGAATCTCCGAAAGCTTGAAAGCGGGTTCGAAGTGCCGGAAGATCGTGATAACCGGCTGCCGCTAATCGGCGTCGGTACGTTGAGGGTCAGTCCACGGGCCAGGGCGCTGGTAAACCGGGTTCTGGACAGCAACCGGCTGTCTTACGGTCCGATGACACAGGCGTTCGAGGCAGGATTCGCACGCGCCCACGGGTGTCGGTTCGGCGTGATGAGCAACAGCGGGACGAGCGCCCTGCTGGTCGCTCTGGCCGCGCTGAAGGAATTGCATGGGTGGGAAGACGGGGACGAAGTGATCCTGCCCGCGGTGACGTTCGCTGTTACGGCAAATATCGTCTTCCACGGACGGATGCGTCCGGTGGTGGTGGACGTCGACCCACGCCACTACGAATTGGACCCGGAAAAGATCGAGGCTGCGGTCACGCCTCGCACAAGGGCGATCATTCCCGTCCACGTCTTCGGACAGCCGTGCGACATGGACCCTGTCCTCGAACTTGCGCGGCGGTACGGTCTCCGGGTCATCGAAGATTCGGCCGAGACCATGTTCGCGGGATACAAGGGCCGCAGCGTCGGAAGTCTCGGCGAAATCGGGTGTTTTTCCACGTATGCGGCGCACCTGCTGACAACGGGAGTGGGCGGATTGAATACGACCGACGATCCCGGATATGCGCAAAAGCTGAGATCTCTGATCAACCACGGGCGGGATTCGACGTACCTGAATATCGACGACGACAGGAAATCGCCGGAGGAACTGCGCGAGATCGTCGCCCGGCGATTCTCTTTCGTCAGTCTCGGCTACAGTTTCCGATTGACCGAGATGGAGGCCGCTCTTGGCCTCGCGCAGCTCGAGGTCGCGACAGAGATGATCGCCAGCCGGCGGAAGAATGCCGCCTATCTGACACGGGGTCTGTCCGAACACGAAGCGCTTCTGCAGCTTCCCCGGATTCGACCGGGGTGCGAACATTCATTCATGATGTATCCGATTGTACTGAGCGACCGGAAAAAGGACGCATTGGTGAATTTCCTGGAACAGAACGGGGTTGAGACGCGCGAGATGCTCCCGCTGACGAATCAGCCGCTATACCAGCGTCTGTTGGGCATCTGCGAGGCGGATTACCCCGTTGCCGAGTGGATCAACCGGAGCGGATTCTACATCGGTTGCCACCAGGACCTCACGTTAGCCGACCTGGATCGTATCGTGGAACTGTTCGGTCGTTTCTTCCGGAGCGGGGAAGCCTAGTGTCCCGGCGCCCGCGTTTCGCTTTTCGTTCCTTGTGAATTGACTGCCCTTTGCCGACCCTTCGACAGGCTCAGGGAGCGGCTCAGGGTCCGGGGTGGACGATGGCAAGGCGAACGCTCGTTCTGCTTACGCTCGATGAGGTCGACGGCGTACGCCGGCTGTTCTCGGCCGGTCCGGATCTGTCCCGGATGGCCGACGAAGTGTTCGCCGTGGACGGCGGGTCAACGGACGGTACCCGGGAGGTTCTGGCGTCCCGTCAGATCCGGCTGGTCGACCAGCAACGCCCGGGGAGGGGCGAGGCGTTTCGCGCAGCGGTCCGGGCGTCGAACGGCAAGAGCCTGGTTTTCTTCAGCCCCGACGGCAATGAAGACCCGGACGATATCCCCATGCTTTTCACCGCGATCGAAAACGGCGCCGATATGGTGATTGCGTCCCGTTTCCTGTCGGGCGCCCGGAACGAGGAGGACGACGACGCGCTACCGCTGAGAAAGTGGACAAACCAGTTGTTTACCTGGATTGCCAATCGACTCTGGAATCGGGGGTCGTACGTGACGGACACCATCAACGGGTTTCGGGGGATTACAAGGGAAGCATTCCTGAGGCTCAATCCCGGATCGATGGGTTATACGATCGAATACGAAATGACGATCCGCGCGATGAAACAGCGAATGCGGATCGAGGAGATTCCTACGTGGGAAGGGAACCGTGTAGGCGGAGAATCGAAAGCGCCTTCGTTTCGAACGGGCGTCCGGTTCCTTCGATTCCTGATTCAGGAGATGGTCGCGGCCGACAACCGTGAAGCGTGACGTTTCGAAGCGACGCCGGCGCCGGGCGTACCGACGCGTACGGTCACAGATTGTGGGAAGGAGAAGCCGGAATCGGCCCGATGGCGCAAACCGGTCCTGCGGCCTCCCGATCGGAGCTATCCGGCGGCAGACGACTGCGACTTGCCGGCTGGCGCTTTCCCGTTCTTGAGCACGTCGAGGAGTCTTCGGGCGGCCACCGAAAGGCTGCGGCCACGTTTGTGCAGGATGCCCAGGGGTCTGGTTAGCACGTCGCCCTCGATGGCGAGCGCTTTCAGGCTGCCTTCCTTGTGTTCCAGGTCGACCGAATGTTCAGGAAGAATCGAGATGCCGAGGTCGACTTCGACGGCATCCTTTATGGTATCGATATGATCGAATTCCATGACAATGTTGGGTTGAATGCGATGTTTGCGGAAGAACTGGTCGAGCGCATGCCGGGTGTGGGTCTCCTGGGAGAAGAGGATCAGCGGATGATCGCTGATGTCGTTAACCGCGACGTGGTCTTGCGCTGCAAGCGGATTCGAGGGCGGGCATGCCACCACCATCCTGTCTTCGGAGAATGGGATGATCTTTATGTTGCGGTGGGGCCTGGGGAAGGCGACCACGCCGAAGTCGATCTCGCCGCTGGCAACGTCGTCGTAGATGCGCGGGGTGTGGTTGTAGGCCAGCCTGAAATTGACTCTCGGGTAGGCTTTCAGGTAGGTCTTGAGGTAGGGTCCGAGTTCACGCATGCCCACACTGTAAATGGCCGAGAGGCGAACCGTCCCCGAAACCACGCCGTCCAGAGCTTCCACGCGTTGTAACATCTCATCGTAGCGCCTGACAATGTCGCCGGCGCCCTTATAGAATACCTCGCCCTCTTTTGTAAGGCCGATCTTGCGTTTATGCCGTTCCAGCAGCGGCTTGCCCTGGCGACTTTCGATGCTTTTGATCTGCTGGCTGACGGCGGATTGCGTAACGCCATTGAGGACGGCCGTCTTCGAGAAACTCTGAGTGTCGATGAGGTCGCAAAAGATCTTCAGACTCTGAATCAGCACGTAAACGTCTCCTTCGTGAAATTTGTATCGACCGTCTGTTTCCGTTGAACCCTTGCTGGAAACGGGAAAACGGCCGAGGCGGTCTCCATGCGCGGAACACCTCGCGGCGTGTGGCGGGAATGCAAGCATTGAAAATAAGCAAGCTTAATTCTAAAAGCAAGAAAATAATATATCCTGTTATATTCTTCGATGGTCGCATTTGACGTAGTGGATGCGGTTGCCGTGCCCGGACTGTTTTTGTATCTTGAAGTGCCCGGCGCCGCGGCAGGACCTGCCTGCCGCGCGTTGCTTGGCCTGTCTGCCGTTCCAACGGGACAGGCAGGCGCTGGCAGGCGGGATGAATCGACGGACAAGCGGCGTCAACCTTCCGAGACGGGACACAGTACTCGCAGCGACACGCGAATCTTGAGGAGAAGGAGAGATGGCGGGATACAGAATCGAAACGGACAGCATGGGAGAGATTCAGGTTCCGGACGACCGGTATTACGGCGCCCAGACGGCCAGGGCGCTGGTTCACTTCGATATTGGCGAGGAGCGTATGCCCCGGGAGCTGATCAGGGCGTTTGGCATCCTGAAGAAAGCGGCCGCGCTGGTGAATCGGGACCTGGGGAAGCTCCCGCCGGAAAAGGCGGACCTCATTGTGCGGGCGTCCGACGAAGTCATCGAGGGTACGCTGAACAACCACTTTCCGCTGCGGATCTGGCAGACGGGAAGCGGCACCCAGACGAATATGAACGCCAACGAGGTCATTTCCAACCGGGCAATTCAGATTGCCGGCGGACGGATGGGCAGCAAAGATCCCATCCATCCGAACGACGATGTCAACATGGCGCAGTCGTCGAACGACACGTTTCCCGCGGCAATGCACATTGCGGCCGTCGGCGAGATTCACGGACGGCTGATTCCGATGGTCGGACAGCTTCGGGATACACTGGCGTGCAAAGCGGACGAATTTGCGGACATTATCAAGATTGGACGCACGCATCTGATGGACGCCGTTCCACTCACGCTCAGCCAGGAATTCTCCGGGTACGTGACCCAGTTGACGAAAGGCCTTGAGCGCGTTGAGCGATGCCTGTCGAATCTGTATGAACTCGCGCTGGGGGGCACGGCTGTTGGCACAGGGCTGAATACGCATCCGGAGTTTGCCGACCGTGCCGCCGCCCGGATTGCCGAACTGGCCGGCCATCCGTTTGTATCGGCAGGCAACAAGTTCGAGGCCCTGGCGGCCCACGACGCGATGGTGGAAACGAGCGGCGCACTGAAGACCCTGGCCTGCTCGCTGATGAAGATAGCCAACGACACCCGGTGGCTGGCTTCGGGGCCGCGCTGCGGCGTCGGCGAGTTGACGCTCCCGGCCAATGAACCGGGCAGTTCGATCATGCCGGGGAAGGTGAACCCCACGCAGTGCGAAGCGATGACGATGGTGGCGGGGCAGGTGATCGGAAACGATACGGCGATTGCGGTGGGCGGGGCTTCGGGGAATTTCGAACTGAACGTGTTCAAACCGCTGATTGTTTACAATCTGCTGCAATCGGTCCGTTTGCTCGCCGACGCATGCGAGGCGTTCAACGATCACTGCGCGGTGGGCATTGAACCGAACCGGGAGAATATCCGGAACCACCTGGAGCGGTCGCTCATGCTCGTCACGGCGCTGAATCCTCAGATTGGATACGACAACGCGGCAAAGGTGGCCAAGAAGGCATTCGACGAGAATCTGACGCTTCGGGAATCCGCGGTGGCGCTCGATCTGATGGACGGTGAAGCGTTCGACGCCGCGGTGCGACCGGAAAGAATGACGGGGCCCGGCGCCTGATGCTGGAGAGGGCGGGCGTCGATTCGGGTCGCCCTGCAGACAATGGTCGTCGAACCAGGAAGCGCCCGGCAGAACTCCCGCCGGGCGCTTCCTGGTTCGACAGGCGTTCTATTGATCGAGATATCCGGCGATTTTCCCGCACCAGTGTGCGGGCCACGCGGTCATGTTGCCGTAGGCGGGGGGCGAGCCGGGCCCGCGGGGATATCTGGAGGACATCACGCCGCCGTCGCCGCTGTCCAGGCCGAAGAGATAGCCGATGAAGTGAGCGCGTTCGTCTTCCTCGATCCGGGTGGCTTTGAAGTAAAGCGCCAGGACGTTGGACGGGACGTGGACCCCCGCGACTGCCCGGGATCTCTCTTCGGGCGAAGGCTTGTACTTGACCTCCTGAAAAACGCCGACGTGGAAGTCACGGGGCCGTTCGGTGGCGGCGATCAATTCCTTCAGCGCGGTTGTACCCAGCACCCAGGATTCCCATCCAGTTGTCCGGGTTGTGAACCGCGCCTTTTCGGATGGAATCGTTAGCGCATCCACACCCCTGTCTTCCACGCTGTCGACGCGCGGATTTCCGCCGCACTTTTCCTGAATATTCCCCACCCACCACCGAATCGAATCCGTCCACAGGTTCCGGTTGACGTCGCTGAATCTCTGTTTCTCAGCCCGGTAGAAGCGAAACCGGATGCCGTTGGGGTCCGGCGGCGCAGGCACGTCCGCGGGAGCGCGCGCCGGCGATGGAGGCGTTGCGGGCGGGGCGTTCCTCTCCCAGGGGCCCGTGGGCAGGGTGTGATCCAGGCCCAGCGCGTAGACGGATGGAATCGCCCGTCCGGATACGCGATCTGCGCGCGTCCGAATCGAAACGACGCCGATCGCGCGACCGGATTCGTCCAGGAGCGGACCTCCTTTGCCGCGGGCAGACACGGCGGCGTCCAGGGGATAGGTCCTGACGCCGTCGACGATCTCAGATGGATTCAACCGGCCTTCAACGAGGCTGAACGTTCCCCCCTCGACTGCGTCGACGATGTAGGTTTTTTCGGTGTCACCCGGGTCCCGGGCGTCCAGTTCAAGCAGCGGCCTGCCGAAGACCTTGATTCGAACCAGCGCGACGTTTCGTTTCTCGTCCTTGTCGACAACGCCCGAAACCCCGAATTCCTCGCCGGACTCGAATCTCGCGACAACCCGGACCGCGTCGTCGACCAGATCCCACGTCGTAACCGCAATTCGGCTGTCTACGGCCAGAAAACCCAGTCCACGGTTCCGGGAACCGTCGCTTCTTTCCACGTCCAGAACGACAACTGAAGCGCGCACTTTTCCGAGGACGTTGTCCGGAGGGTTTCCTGCCGCGTGGGGGGCCGGCCAGAGAACCGAAAACGCGCCGCACCAGCAAAGCGCCTTCCGTACGGCTGCCGACGACGGGTTGACGGATGCCGGTTTCATAGGCGGCCTCGAACTTCGATACGTCCGGCTTCGCCGGCCCGGAAAAAGGTTCTATTCGTACCCGGCTCTAAATTACCAACAGAACGTACAGCGTGACGGCCGTACCCATGAGGGCGCCGCCGTAGCAGAGGACGTCCAGCGAAAGCAGCACTCTCCGGATGCCCATTTCGTGCAGCGAAAAGCGAATGCGGTGCGCGGCGTGAAAAAGCGGAAGGACAACGAGGGCAAAGAGGTAGACTTTCACCAGTGGATTCGCAAGCAGGGATTTCATCCGGCTGTATTCGAGCAGGCTCTCGTCGATCAGGCCGAACGGTACGGCCAGCCCGATGAAGAAGACATGGACGGGTATCAGCAGCGCGGCGACCACGCCGCCCAGCGAAAACATGCCCCACCAGAAGGGTTCGGTTCGGTCTTCCTTGTACACGGTCTTCCCCTACTTTAAGTTCAGAATCAGCCAGGCGACGACGGCCGACGCGACAATCCACGAAAGATAGGCGCCCAGTCCCACGAGAAAGGGCGGTACCGTCAGGCGGCCGATGCGAACGATCTGGATCTTCGAGACCAGACCCAGCCAGGTGATGCTGTGGTAGAGCGCGAACAGAAGCACGATGGCATAGCCCACGACAAAAGGAACGGACCGGAGCGATTCCTGAAACAAATCGTGAACTTCCGCGCCTCTGGAGACCAGAAAGAGCTGGTACAGGTAACCCAGGACAAACAGTGCGATAAACACGCTGGTCGATTCCCGGACCATGAACAGAAAGTACCTGCGGTTATGCAACCACCAGGTGATCGGAACGCGACGCACGTAGGCCTTGTGTTCGGTATTTCGTTCGCTCATCATCTTACTTCTTCCCCCAGGGCAGAAGTACGGATTTGAACCAGCCGCCGGTCGTGGCCACCTTGTTGCGCTGGATGGCGGCCGCGGGATCCACGTCTTTGGGGCAGACCACGGAGCACTCTCCAATGTAGGTGCACTCCCAGATACCCTCGGTGCTTGCAATGACGTGTTGACGCCGTTCCTGACCCTCGTCTCGGGAGTCCAGGTTGTACCGATGCCCCAGGGCAATGGCGGCAGGGCCGACGAACTCGGTTTCAAGTCCGTATACCGGACAGGCGGCGTAACAGAGCATGCAGTTGATGCACATGCTGAACTGTTTGTACTCCTTCAGCTCTTCGGGCGTCTGCAGGTATTCCCCTTCCGAAACCGGTTTTTCTTCCTCCCGGATGATCCAGGGCTGCACCGCCTTGAGTTTGTCCATAAAATCGGTCATGTCGATGATCAGGTCCCGGACGATGGGGAAGTTGTTCAGGGGCTCCACCCGGACTTCGCCCGGGTAGTAGTCGCGCAGGAAAGCGGCGCAGGAGAGTTTGGGCTCGCCGTTGACCATCATGCCGCAACTGCCGCACACGCCCATCCGGCATGACCAGCGGAAGGAGAGCGATCCGTCTATGTGGTCCTTTATATGATTCAGCCCGTCCAGCACGACCCAGTCATCCTGAAAATCGATATCGTAAGATTGTTCGACGGGTTCGTCTTCCTGTTCGGGTCGATAGCGGGTTACGGTGATGGTGATGTTCTTGCCGTTGCTCATGGAATTCCCCTTGCGGACGTTCGGAAATCCGGGTTTCGCGCCTCACGTCCCGTCGTCAGTACTTACGCTCCTCGGGTTGCCAGCGGGTAATCGTTACGGGCAGGTAATCGGTGCGCGGGCCGGCTTCCGTCTTATAGGTCAATGAGTGTTGGAGATAGGTCTCATCGTCGCGGTTTTCGTAGTCCGAACGCGAGTGAGAACCCCTGGACTCCCTGCGCTGCAGGGCGGCGTGCGCCAGCGCTTCAGCGGCATCCAGCATGAAACCCAGTTCCAGCGCCGTCGTGAGTTCGGTGTTGAATACGCTCGAGGTATCGTCCAGGCCGACGTTCTGAAAGCGTTCCTTGAGTTGCCCCAGGACTTCGCAGGTTTCCTTCAACGCTTCTTCATCGCGAAAGATCCCCGCGCCGCGTTCCATCGCCGCCTGCATTTCGTCGCGAACGTCCGCCACGCGTTCCTTGCCGTTGCGCGGCTGCAGGTACGTCCGTTCGATGCGCATCCGCTCGTCGCTGGCGAGGTTCTCGAGCGTGCCCTGGCCGGGCGCCGCCTGTCCGCTGGCGTACTGCGCGGCGACTTTGCCGGCACGGGCGCCGAAGACGAGGCATTCCGTGAGGGAATTGGAGCCCAGCCGGTTGGCGCCGTTGAGACTCACGCATGCGGCTTCGCCGGCCGCGTAGAGGCCCGGAATCGGCGTGACGCCGTCGATATCGGTATGGACGCCGCCCATCATGTAGTGGACGACGGGGCGGACCGGGATGGGGTCCTGAACCGGATCGATCCCAACGTAGTTCCTGGCCAGTTCCCTGACAAATGGCAGCTTTTCGTCGATGACTTTCTCGCCCAGGTGCCTCAGGTCCAGATGGACGTAGTTGCCATAGGGCCCGTCGAAAACGCGGCCCTCCCGCACCTCATACATGAAGGCCCTGGACAGGATATCACGCGGCCCCAGTTCCATTTTTCCGGGGATATATTCGCTCAGGTAGCGCTCGCCCTTGTTGTTGACCAGATACCCGCCTTCCCCTCGCGAAGCTTCGGTCATCAGGATGCCCGTACCGGGAAGACCGGTGGGATGGTACTGGACGAACTCCATGTCTTTCAACGGACACCCGATGCGGTAGGCGAGGGCCATACCGTCGCCGTTCTTGATGGCGGCATTCGTGGTAAACGGAAAGATCTTGCCGCCGCCGCCGGTACAGATGATTACGGTTTTCGCGCCGATCGCGTGGATGGCGCCCGATCGCATGTTCAGCGCGGCCACGCCGCAGACCCTTCCGTCGTCTACGAGAAGAGACGTGACGAACCACTCGTCGTACCGGGTAACCGCGTTGTATTTCAGGGAGGTCTGAAACAGGGCGTGCAACATATGGAAGCCGGTTTTGTCCGCCGCGTAGAGCGTGCGCTTGACGCTCATGCCGCCGAAAGCCCGCACGCTGACCCGGCCGTCCTCATCCCGGCTCCAGGGACAGCCCCAGTGTTCGAGCTGAATGGATTCGTCCTGCGCTTCCTTCACAAAGGCTTCGACCACGTCCTGGTCGGCCAGGTAGTCGCTGCCTCTGATCGTGTCGAAGGAGTGGAGATCGAGATTGTCGTACTCGCGCATGACGGCGGCCGCGCCGCCCTCGGCCGAGACGGTGTGGCTGCGCATGGGGTAGACTTTGGAGACGACGGCGACGTTCAGACCGGCATCGGTTTCCGCCGCGGCGATGGCGGCGCGCAAACCCGCGGCGCCACCCCCTACAAGAAGCACGTCGTGAATCGGTATGTCCATTTAGGTCCCCTGAAGGCGCGGATGAATCGCGTTCGGTTCCTTCGCAAAGAGCACTTATTATAAAGATTGACCGGAATCTCGTCAATACAAAACTGGCCGAAGCCGGAGGTCGCTCAAGCGATGGAAACGGCGCATTCGACCCCGGAAATCCGGTCGTTTCGCGTCGGATCCCTGCACAGGGAGAATCCCGTATGGGGCGCGCGTCGTCACTGCAGGCGGCCGCGGGCGGGAAGCGGCCAGACGGCTTCGACGACGCCGTCGCGGATTCCGTAGAGTTCGTCGTGCAGGACCACCGTCGTATCGGAGTAACCCGCCACGAATTCAATGGTTTCGCCAACTCCCGGGGTCTCCGCGGGCGCACCCAGTTCAATCTTTCCGTGTTCGGCGGAAAGGCTTACCAGGGTAACGTCGGGGATGCCGATCGGCAACGGGACGGATGAGTCGCTGCTCATCGTCTTCTTTCCCGCGTCGCAGATGATGCGGGTGGGCGTGGGGCGGCTGGTGACGGTGGAAAGCACCGTGAGGGCGTATTCGTGCTGCACCCCGAAGACGGTTCGGTACCGGACGTCGCCGAAGATGCCGCCGCCGGCTTCGATCTCGGTGACGCCGGGATGGAAAGCGCTGATCCAGTACGTGCCTGTACCGCCGCAACTGAGAATGTCGATACGGAAACCGCTGCGGCGGCACAGGTCCGCGCTGTCCGTGAGTTTCGACAGGGACTCCGTGATGATCCGCCGTTTTTCGCCGGGGTCCTTTATGGCCAGCGTGTGCGCTTCCCACGTCATCAGGCCCGACAGTTCCAGACCCGGGCAGGCGGCGATGGTCCGCGCAAGCGATAGAACCGGGTCGCCCGGCGCAACGCCCGCGCGGTTCATTCCCACGTCGACCTCGATCAGCACCCGGACGCGCACGCCTTTCTCCACGGCGGCGAGGTCGAGCTGGCGAACGTTGCTTTCATCGTCCACGCAGACCATGACGTCGGCCTGTTTCCGAAGGTTGACGAGGCGCGCGATTTTGCGGGGGCCCACGATCTGGTTGGCAATAAGGATATCGTTGACGCCGCCGCCGGCCATCACTTCGGCCTCGCCGAGTTTGGCGCAGGTAATGCCGATGGCGCCCGCTTCCAGCAGCCTGTGGGCGAGGGCCGGCGTCTTCATGCCCTTGGTGTGAGGCCGCCACTGGACGCCCGCTTTGTGGATGATGGTGTCCGCCATCTTACTGGTGTTTCGTTCAAGCGTGGGCAGGTCCACCAGGAGCGCCGGCGTGTCCAGGTCGGCTTTACGGCATCCGATGAGATGTGTCTGTACGATCATGCCAAATCCTCTGTGTTTCCGTTCCTGCGTAAAGGGAGCCCGTGAAGCGGATGTTCCCGTTATCCGCCCCCGGAGCGGCGATGCCGCAGGATACGGTTGGCGGCGTCGATCATCGTGGCGGTCCAGATCCTGTCCCGGTTGGCGTCCAGATATCGAACGACTTCCCTCAAAGACGACGTTGAAATGGAGAGATGCTGGCCGCCGACGCCGTGCATGCAGATGACGGCCCAGAGACCGTCGCTGATGGCGTTATCGATGAACGCGACCATTTCTGCTCCGGTGTGTCCGTCTACGGGCAGGGACCACGTGCAGGCCAGGTCGATCCGTTCCGGATGATTGGCGCGTTCGCCCCAACCCCGGGCGGCCTTGAACCGGCGGGCGACGAGTGGGACATAGGATTGCCGGTTTTCGCCGGCGCCCACGTACGTCTGGTAACAGGGATAGCAGAACGTCCGGTCGCCCTGTTGTTCGGGAAACAGGCGGTTCAGGGCTTCGGTGGCTTCGTCGATGGTGCGCGCGATGTCATCCAGCCCCAGGTTTTCGAGACAATAGCCGTCGTTGCGAAATCCGAAGTTGCAGGAGCAGGGATGCATCGAGGTGTGATTGCCGAGTTCGTGACCGCCATTACTGGCCTGCTGCCATCGGGGGATCTGCGATTCCCAGACTTCCGACCGGCCGGGGTTGACGTAGAACGTCCCCTTCAGGTTCACTTCGTCCAGACAGGGAATCGCATGGTCCAGTTGCGTTTCGAGACCGTCGTCGAATGTCAGGCTTACGGCGCCCCGGGCGCCTCCAGGCCAGAAGGTGCGTTCAGAAGACATGGCTTTCCCCTTAATCCGTCGGCAGGACGCCGACGTCGTCCCCGCGCCGGTAGGCCAGAGCGTCGTCGATCATCTTTCGTATGTCGTACCGGGGATTGAACCCCAGCAGCTTACGGGCTTTGCACAGGTCGAATTCGTAGAACGTGGGGTCGCCCCGCGGGACGGCTTCGATATAGGGGACGTCCAGACGTTCCGAAAGATACGGGACGGCTTCATCCCAGGTGAAGGGCGCGGGCCCGGCGAGCCGGATGATCTCACCCGAAACGCCCTCCGCGCACATCGCCCGTTGGCAGCCCTGGACGACGTCACGCACGTCAGCGACGTGTTTTTTGTAGGGTCTGCCCTCCGGGTCCCTGAGCACCACCAGGCGCTCCGTCCCCCGCCACGAGCCCTTGAATTCGGGACGGCCTTTCAATCCGCTCAAGCGGAATTGGGGAAAGGCCAGAATCTCGCCCGCGCCGAAGACCATGCAGAACCGAAGCACGACCACGGGCAGCCCGCACGTGAGCCAGTATCCGGTACAGAGTTCTTAGCCGATCGATTTGGACAGCGCGTACCATCCGCGGCAGCGCCGGGGTGTCCGGTCTTCCCGGATCGGTTCGGCCAATCCCCCCGGGACGTACTTTTCGTAAATGGCGTCGGCGCCCGCGAAAATGAACCGCGGCGGCGTGTCCTGCGCTCTGGCAGCTTCAAGCATGTTGAACGTGCCGCGCACGTTGATTTCGAAATAGTCCGTTTCGGAAAACGGACCGCCGCCCTGAAAGGCCGCGCCAAGATGGAAAATCGCCGTGACACCCTTCACGGCTTCCTGAACGTCTGCCGGACTCGTGAGGCTGCCGGAGACGAGCTCCACCCCGAGGCCGTTCAGCTTGTCGACGCGCGGATCCCGCGGCCAGACCAGGCCGCGTACGGAGTGCCCCCGCTCTACCAGCGCTCTGGCCAGGTTGGCGCCGATCCTGCCCGTGATACCGGTGATGAGGATGGACATGGAGACCGGATGTGCTGAACAATTGGCGGCGTTACGACACACGCCGATTCGCGCCGATACCCGTTGTGCCTTTTGTGGCCGAAGACAAGGCGCGCCTGTCTGCGTGCCTGCCTGCGCCGAGACGTGCTCGGCAGGCAGGCGGACACGCACAGGCAGGCGACCGCGTCGAATCGGGGATTCGGGGAGGAAGCGCCTGCCTGCGCCGCTACGCTTCCCGCGGCAGGCAGGCGCTTCGCTTGGCGCAGGCAGGCAACGCTGTAATTCGGCCGCAAGGGCCGGACACCTGTCTGCGTGCGAACGCACAGGCAGGCAGCCCGGATGGACTCTTTCAACGGGCTGTTAAGGCTAATTAGCGAATTCATGGCTGAAAATCAAGGGGAAATGCGAAAGGTTGATTGCGGCATATTTCGCTTGCGGAATCGGTTTTATTTTGGTATTAAACCGATTGCTGCGGCGAATACGACTGAAAGGAATTCCGGCGATTGACCTGACTGCAGGGATGGAACGCTACTGAGGAGGTTCGACGATGGACAAGCTGGCCATTCTGGGTGGATCGAGGGCGGTGAAGACCGATGCGGGAGACATGTTCACCTGGCCGATCATTACCGAGGAAGACGAAGAGGCCGCGCTGGAGGTGCTGCGTCGCGGGGCCATGTCCGGAACGGACGTCACGGTGCAGTTTGAAAAGGAATACGCCGACTGGTTCGGCACGAAATACGCGCTAGCGCACAATACGGGTACGTCTTCCATTCATTCCGCGATGTTCGGTTGCGGCGTGGGTGTGGGAGATGAAATCATCTGCCAGAGCATGACGTTCTGGGCATCGGTGCTGCAGGCGATGAATCTCGGCGCGACCATCGTCTACGCGGATATCGACCCGGATACCATCACACTGGACCCGGCCGACGTGGAACGGAAGATCACGGACAGGACGAAGGCGATCGTGGCCGTCCACTATTTCGGCCATCCGACGGATATGGATGCAATCATGGAGATCGCCAACGCCCGCGGAATCAAGGTGATTGAAGACGTCTCACACGCGCACGGCGCGGACTACAAGGGTCGATTGACGGGCGGGATCGGCCACGTAGGCGCAATGTCCTGCATGGCCGGAAAGTCGTTGGCCATCGGCGAGGCGGGCATGCTGGTTACCGACGACAAGGAGATCTACGAACGCGCGGTTGCATTCGGCCATTACGAACGGACGGGGCAGATCGAGAATCCCGAGTTGAAGAAGTTCGCCGGCCTGCCTCTGGGAGGGTTCAAATACAGGATGCACCAGTTGTCGTCGGCCGTAGGGCGCGTCCAGCTCAGGCATTACAGGGAACGGATGGAGGAAATCGACAGGTCGATGAACCTTTTCTGGGACCTGCTCGAAGGCGCGCCCGGGCTGCGCCCCCACAGGCCGCCCAAAGATTCAGGCAGCACGATGGGCGGCTGGTACGCCGCGCATGGGATCTACGTGCCCGAGGAACTCGGAGGGCTGACCCTGAGTTCGTTCTGCGAGGCGGTGCGGGCCGAGGGGACTTCCTGCGGGGCGGGGGCCAATCTGCTGATGCACCTGCATCCCGTACTGAACGAGGCCGACGTCTACGGCCACGGCGAACCCACGCGGGTCGCGCATTCCGACGCCGACGTACGCCAGGGCGAGGGGAGCCTGCCGCAGACGGAGCGGATGTCGAAGCGCCTGTTTTCCATCCCGTGGTTCAAACACTATCGCCCGGAAGTCATCAGGGAACATGCGGAGGCATTCCGAAAGGTGGTGACGCAGGCCGGGGAACTTCAGTAGCGGCGGGTTGCGCGCAGGGATGTACGCGCCCGACACGGTACGGGATCTGCAATGGGCGGCCGACAAGACGTCGGCCGCCCTGTTGGTTTGCGGAAGCGTCCGCCGCGCGCCGGGGCCAACCGAGAATAAGACCAGCCCGAAACACCGCGGGGGATTGAATTCGACCACCACTCTTGTTATATTGCTAATTCGGCGGCCGCGAGGATTTCGCGGTCAAAGCCCGGTAACTTTCACTGGTTCGATCGGATTCACAACAGGGAGACTCATCCATGCATCCGTCGCGATTCGCGCCGTCCGCAGTTTTTCTCGTCGCCGTTCTCTGCAGTCTGGTATCCAGCCTCGATGCCGCGTACACTCGTATCCACGAACCCGGTTCCGACGATCCGATGGCGGTACATATCTTTCGTCTGGACAACGGACTAAGCGTCTATCTCACCGAAAACCATCAGACGCCTCGCTTTTACGCGGAAATCATCGTACGGGCGGGCAGCAAACACGATCCGGCCGAATCCACCGGTCTGGCGCACTACCTGGAGCATATGTTGTTCAAGGGCACCCAACACATCGGCTCGCTGGACTACGAAAAGGAAAAAGCGCATCTCGACCGTATCACCAGTCTCTATGAGGAGCACTTCAGGGAAACAGACCCGGAAAAGCGGAAAGCCATCTACGCCGAGATCAACAAGGAGTCCCAGCTTGCGGCCGCGTATGCCATACCAAACGAGATAGACAAGCTCTACAAGGCCATGGGCGGCACCGGGCTGAACGCGCACACCTGGCACGAAGAGACGGTCTACAGGATCAATCTGCCAGCCAACCGGTTGCGCCACTGGGCCGTGATCGAATCCGAACGCTTCCGAAACGCCGTCTTCCGGCTGTTTCAGTCCGAACTCGAGACCGTCTACGAAGAAAAAAACCGGTCGATGGACAACAAGGACCGGATCATCAGTTACGCGGTTGCCGATCTGCTTTACAAGAAACATCCCTACGGCCAGCAGACCACGATCGGAAAAGTGGAACACCTGAAGAATCCGTCGCTGAAAAACATGTACTGGTTTTACAATACCTATTACGTGCCTAACAATATGGCGATCGCGATCTCGGGGGACATCCGGATCGACGATACGATCAAGCTCATCGACCGGCATTTCTCCGGATGGCGCAAGGGTACCCTTCCTCAACTGCCCGATTGGAAGGAAGCGCCGCTCAACGGCGTCGAACGGGCGAGCGTCAAGTACCAGGGAGAAGAGTTCGCGCTTCTGGCATTCCGGACCGCATCGCGAAACCACCAGGACGCGGATGCGCTCAAACTCCTGGATATGATCCTGGACAACGCCACGGCCGGACTGATCAACCTCAACCTGAACCAGAAACAACGGGTACGCAGGGCCGGATCGTACCCCACCCTGTACAACGACCACGGCGCCCAGTATCTGTGGGGCATTCCCAAGAAAGACCAAACACTGGAGGAACTTGAACAACTGCTCCTGGATCAGCTTGAAATCGTCAAGAGCGGGGGTTTCGAAGACTGGATTCTGCCCGCCATCGTCACCGACTTCAAGAAGCACGAAAAGAGGGAAATGGAATCGGACAATGCCCGGGTGCGCCGGATGCGGAATTCATTTCTTTCCCACCAGGACTGGAACCATACCGCGGGTGAGATCGCCCGTCTTGAAAAGGTCACCAAAGAAGACGTCGTCCGCGTCGCTCGGAAATACTTCGCGGACAACTACGTTGCCGGCTACCGGGTGGATGAACAGCACGAAATCCCCAGGATTCAGAAACCGCAGATCGACAGGATCGATATCGACGCCACACGGCAGTCCGTTTTTGCCGGCAACGTACTGTCGATGCCCGCGGAAGAAATCGAGCCGACGTTTGTCGATCCGGACAAGGACTACCGGATCGCGGAATACCACGACGGCGTCCGGCTCTACTATTCCCGCAACCCGATCAACGATCTCTTTACGCTCAGCTTTACGGTGGACCTTGGGAACAACCAGAACAACAGGATGGGTGTTGCCGCCCGCTTGATCGACAAGTCGGGTACCGGACGCCACACCTCCGAAGCCCTCAAGAAGGAGTGGTACAAACTCGGCACTGAATTCTCCCTGTCGGCGGGGAACAACGAAACCACCGTGACCATAGCGGGCCTCGACGAGAACTTCGATGCCTCGCTGGAGCTGATGGCTGAGCTTGTGAACAACCCGTCGGCCGACAAGGCGACACTCGAACAGCTTGTCGGCATCATCCTCGGGGAGCGAGAAGACACGAAAAAAAATCACCGAACCATTCAGGGCGGCGTTGTCCTGAACAACAGATACGGCAAAGAGTCTCGCTACCTGCGCATGCTGCCCAACGAAGCGTTGCGGGAACTTTCGGTGGAGGAACTGCATGGATTGGCGCGACGCCTGTTCGAGTACAAGCACACGATCGCGTATACCGGTTCTCTTCCCCTTGAACAGGTGATGGCGGCGCTGAAGAAAACCCATCGGGTCTCAGGTGAACTGGATGACCCGCCGCCGTACCGGTTCTATAAGGCGAGGACGCCCGACAAGACCGAAATCCGCTTTTTTGACAAATCCCTCGCCCAGGCGCTCGTCTACATCGAATTCGGCGACGTGGATTACAGCGAGGCGTCCGTTCCCGAGACGGAACTCTACAACAGCTATTTCGGCGGCGGGATGAGCGGCATCGTCTTCCAGGAACTGCGGGAAGCCCGCGCGCTGGCCTACTCGGCCTGGGCGCGGTACTTCAACGGCAACCGGAAGGGAGACCAGAACCTCCTGGCGGGATCCATCGCCTGCCAGCCCGACAAGACGATCGAAGCCGTCGAAGCGTTTATCGACCTGATCGACAACATGCCGGTCACACCCGAGCGATTTGAAGAAGCCCGCGCCTCCATTCTGAACAGATACCGCACCAGCAAAATCGGCTTTCGACGGGTCCTGGGATCCGTTCGTTCCTGGGAACGTCTGGGCGTTCCCGTGGATCCCCGAAAGTCGCGATTCGAGAGAATCCAGGCCGCGGAAATGGACGACATGCTGGGGTTTTACGGGAAGAACCTGAAGAACCGCGTCAAGCTGATTTCCATCGTCGGGGACAAAAACAAAATCGACCTCGCGGCGCTCGAGAAATTCGGAACGGTCAGCGAGGTCGGGCTCGAGGACATCTTTGTGTTTTAACCGGCGCGGCAGATCGTCATTCGCAAGACGTGCCGGTCACACGTGCCTCAACCCTGTCTGTCATACCGACGAAGTCGTTGTGAAGGTGGGGCAGACGTGCCTGTCTGCCGACGCGCGCCTGATCTGTCATCCTGTGGAAGCCTGCAGACTGACGAAGCGCGTCCTGCCGCGCCGGACAGTGCCTGCACCCTCTCGCAAGCTGTATATTCGTCCTTGACAAGCGTTGAAAACGGGATATTATTTCAGCAAACTACACCGGCGGAGTATGCCATGATAGGGAAAATCTTCAGCGCCGATAACGTCCGCATGGCCATCTTCCTGTTCACCCTGATCGGCGCCATGTGGACGCTTACAAACAGACTCGAAGACAAAATGGACGCACGCTTTGACAAGATCGAATCCCGTCTGGATCGGATCGACACCCGTCTGGATTCCTTCGGCGAACGTATTGCCAAAAACGAAGCACGTTTAGACGCCTCTGAGTAAGCCCCTCCAACGCGTACCGCTCCCTCTGTCGAATCACCACCTGCCACGCCGTACGATGTGTGAGCGGCGAACCATGAGCCCGCTCTGACCGGCAGAACATCGCCATCACTCCCCCCTTGAGGGGGAGTCGCCTGCCTGCGCCAAGCGGAGCGCCTGCCTGCCGCGGGAAGCGCAGCGGCGCAGGCAGGCGGCAGGCAGGCGGAAGCCGAGCCGGCGCCTCCCGTTACGAATCCCATCCCGCTATGAAATCCGACGTCGTGTAACCCTCCGGCATCTCGTTGAAGTGATATTTCATCGGGCCTGACTGAAATCCCGGTTCGAAGTGCTCCGCATCCGATCGAAGCCGCTTGTCGAGCGGTTCGAACCGTTTCCACAACGTCTCCGCCTCTGAATCGTCGAACCGCTCCGCGAACGCCGGACCCCAGTTGAGCGTAATCGGATGGGCCCCGCCGCGGAGCCGGCGGGACAGGTCTTCCGGAACGTCGGGATACGGGGCGTTCTTCGCCAGCCGGATCGCCAATGCGGCCTTGCACAGGAAGACGGTGGAGAGCATCTTTCCCTTTTCGCCACGGCCCGGATGAAGCCGGTTCAACCCCTCGGTGTAACTCTCCCCGTCGCATTCGATAACCGCCTTGAGCGCTTCCTCCGTGTGGCTTTTCATCTCCAGGCTCCGCTGATTCCAGCGCTCGAACGCGGCTGCCGTTCCCTTCGAAAGGTGTTCCGCGAAAGAGAGATCGTCAATCGACGTGTGGATGGAAAACCCGCCGTGTATGGTCCGTCTCAACCTGGGGCTGTAATTGCTGCCCCAGTGGAGAAGCGGGAGGATGTACACAACGCCGTCTCCCGATTCGAGGCGGGTCCGGACGCCGTTCGGCAACGGCTGGCACGGGTCGGCCAGCATCAGTTCGTTTTCCTGCCTCGTGTTGAAACGGACGTGGCTGCCGGGTATCACCACCAGGACGTTGTCGTCGTAAAGCGGTACGTTCCATTGGACGTAGCGGGGTCCCCCTTCGAGGACGTCGTCGATATATCCCTGGAGGGGGGCGGTGTCGATCGGGTGGTGGTCGCGATGCCACTTCGCGGGGCCGTGGTCCCGAACCGGATTGCACATCATCATCATTTCGGTTACCGCCGCGTCTGCAACGCCCAGTAGCCGGGAGCTGATGCCCTGGAGGTTCGGCGTCAGCCACGCCTCGACCGCGGGCGCGGTCTCTTCATCGATCCCCCGGATCAGCGGCGGCCGGTTAAGCATCAGGCGGGGTTGCGGGCTGGTCTCCCACTCGCCTCCCGGCGGGTCGCCTTCCTTTCGCATGGCCCTCCAGTTTTCGCGCTGGCGGTTCACCAGCGTTTCGTAGGCCCGGCGAACTACCTGCAGCTTCTCCCGCGGAATGGCTTCCTTGACCACAAGGTAGCCCTCTTCCAGGAATCGATCGCGGTCGACCGGTTGCATGACGTTCCCTCCAGGTGTGGCTCAGTGTTGTGTCACAGAAACAGGTTGCATGAATTCAGCAGGAGAAATGCAGCGATCAGCACTCAGCCATCAGCAGTCAGCTTGAACCGAAATCTAAGATCAAGTTCAAAATCCCCTTTTCCCAAAATTCCCTGCCATCGAAAAACAGCTATCAGCGGTCGGCGTTCAGCCGTCAGCGAAAATCAAAAACAAAAATCAGCTCACACAAAGACACGAAGACACAAAGAGAGACAGAGCGTTCAGCCGAGAGCGAACCACCCTCAGCCCCGCAAACCTCTCCCCCCGGCCTGCCTGCGCCGAGTTCTGCTCGGCAGGCAGGCGCCGTTCTTTTTGGTCCTTTTTCTTGGGCGTACAAGAAAAAGGACGAAGAGAAAATGAGAGTTGGTGGAAGAGATAAAGCCTTTGTCCCCCAGGAGGTTAGTTCCAAAGGGAGTTGTGACCGACAACAGGCGACCTGAGCAAGGTCGGCCGGCGATGGCACATAGACAAGCCACTGCGGCAAGCTCAGTGCAAGCAGCGCGAGCAACGCCGTGAGAAGGGATGAATCGTCGGCCGAATGGCGAGGTACGTTTGGACCCGGACTACGCCCCGATAAACGTCTCGGACCATTTCGGTTCGTAGTTGCTCTCGAAGAGCCAGTCGAAGTCTTCGGGAACGATGTGCGCCCGATCGGGGCGCAGTTTTTCCCTCAGACGGGGAAAGAAATCCATCAGGGAGTCCCGTTGGCCTTTCGGGAGTCCGCAGGAAACGCCCGTGGCGGCCCATGCCGAAAGCATCGCCTTTCGGGGCACGGTATCCTCGTTCTGCCACGCCGAATGCAGTCCGGAACTGCATAGAATCAGCATCTGTCCTCGACGGGCAACCATAGGCGCCGGCTTCTGATCCAGCCAGGGCACGTCGGTCAGGTCGGGCACATGCTCAGGATAGGACCCCGTGCCTTCGGCCGGACTCGGACGCACCCCGTGAACGCGAGGCAGCATCGCCTTGTGCTCCTGCGTGAGGACGCGGCTCCAGTATTCCATGATGGGGCGGTGGCTTCCGGGCAGTACGCGCATCGCCCCCCGATGCTCCGGCACGTCGTTCAGCCAGAACCACAGCTCCGCGCGCATCCTGCGGGGCGTCGCCTGGAAGTCGTCCCACGTGGCCTGGACGTCGGTGTGGCATCCGCTTGCCCACTGGTCGCGGACGCTCCCGAAAGGCGCCTTGGCCGGGTGACGGCCGTGGGGCGACACGCCCCACCAGAGATGCGCGGCATCCGCCCGCAACAGTTTCCTTGCCACTTCCTCGAAGTAGGGATGCTGGAAGACGTCCAGATAGTCGGGGTCCTCGTAGGGCGGCCGGCCGCTCGCTGTCAGCCGGTCCCACGCGGCTTCCGCCCGGTCGAGCTCCGCGGTCGTGAACGGGCTGTCGATCGTGACGGCGCCAAGCTCCTCGTATTGTCTCATTTCCGCGTCGGTCAGTGCCATTCCAGTCTCCTTTGTGTCATGCGGGACGTGGTGGCGCGTTGAGCCGCAACCGCGCCTTTTTTCGCTCCCGTTTGATATCGTCCAGGACCGCCATGAAGCAGGGTATCACGAATAACGTCAGCACCGTCGAGACAAGCAATCCGAAAAGGATCACGTTCGCCAGCGGCGACCAGAGGGCCGACTTGCCGCCGATGCCGATGGCCATCGGCATCAGGCCGGATATCGTCGTCACCGAAGTCAGGATGATCGGCCGCAGCCGCAACCGCCCCGCGTTCACGATGCTCCGCCAGAGGTTCGTCACGGACCCGCCGGGACGTCGCCGCCTGTTCATGAAAGCCACCATCACAATGGCGTCGTTGACGACGATTCCCGCCAGGGCCACGAAACCGAATATCGAGATCAGACTGAAGGGATTGCCCGAAATCAACAGTCCGAGCAGCGCGCCGATGATCGCGAAGGGTACGGAAGTCAGGATCACCAGCGGTTGAGCGTAGGAATTGAACTGGGTTCCCAGGATCAGAAACATCAGAATCAGACTGACGGCGAACAGCGCCGCGACGTTGTCGAACGCTTCCAGGAAATCCGTAAACTCCCCGCCGATATGGAAGCTGACGTCGGAATACTGCGCTTCGATCGACGGAAAGATTCCGAGCATTCTGTTGTTGATCTGATCCAACGTCAATACGGCTTCGTCGATCTCGCCGGTGACGATGATGGTCCGATTCCGGTCGAAGCGCTTGATCCTCGTGCGTCCCGGACCGATTGAGAAGGAGACCATGTCTCGCAGTGCGACCGTAAGCCCGCTTGCGTTCGTCACCTGTACGTTCAGCACGTCTTCGACGGTCGACCGGTTTGCTCTGTCGTACTGTACGATGACGTCCACCTCTTCGTCACCATCCCTGAACGTCGTGGCCCTGACTCCGTCGAACGCGTACCGGACGTTCAGGGCCACGTCCTGCGCCGAGAAACCGTACAGCGCCGCTCTGACTTCGTCCACTTCGATCCGGATCGTCTCCTTGCCGGGCGGGAAGTCGTCGGTCACTTCCCGCGTGCCCGGGATCCGGCGCAGCGAGTCCTGCAGCGCAAGCGCGGCTTCCTTCATCCGGTCGAGATAACGACCCTGAACCTTCACGGAAATCGGTTTTCCTTCGGGCGGCCCACCGGCGAATAACTCGAAGCTGACCGAAGCGGGTCCCTCGATGTGCTCCGTGCGCTCCCGGAGCATATCCATCAGTTCGTCAGACATCCTCGCGCGTTCTTCTTTGGGCTTGAGCTGTACAAGGACCTGGGAGACGCTCTTCCGCGTCAGCCACTCGTTGTTGCTCTGCAGGAGACCGACGTTCACGACGACGCCCTCGACGTCCTCATCGGAGAGGCGGAGGGCCTCGGCCTCGTAGGCGCGGGTGACGCGGTCCGACTCGTGCAGGCTGGTTCCTTCAGGGAACTTGATGAGCACCTTGAACGCGTCCAGTTCATCGTCGGCATAGATGTCGATGGGGAGCCGGCCGAGGATCATCAACGCGCCGATGAGGACGCCGACCAGCGCGCCGATCACCCAGTAGCGCCGCCGCAGCGTGCGGACCAGCAATCGACCGTATATTCTGCGGAGTCTCCTGAAAAACGGCTGTTCGCCTCTTTTGTGGGCGTTGGACCGCCGGGTCCATTCGGCGTAATGTGAAGGCAGAAGGACGAAAGCCTCGAACAGGGAAGCGGCCAGCGCGAGCGCGAAGGTCAAGGGGATGATCCGCATGAACTTCCCCATCACGCCCGGCAACAGGATCAAGGGAAGGAACGCGGCAATGTTGGTGCCTACGGAACTGAAAATCGGCGTTGTTACTTCGCCCGCGCCCAGGATGGCGGCCTCGCCGGCGCTGTGGCCCTGCAGCCGGTAGCGGTGGCAGTTCTCGATCACGATGATGGCGTCATCCACGATAATGCCCAGTACCATCACCATCGCGAACAGCGTGCTCCCGTTAATGGTATAGCCGAAAATGCTCAGTAGAATGAAGGTGATGAAGAATGAAATGGGTATCCCGATCGTCGCCAGAAAGGCGTTCCAGGACCCCAGGAAAAGCCAGAGCACGAGTGAAATGAGCACCATGCCCGTGACCGCGTTGTTCCGGAGCGCCGCGATCACCCGGTTGATGTACACGGAGTTGTCGTCCGTAAAGGTGAAGCTGATACCGTCCGGTACGCGGTCCTCGTACCTGCGGATCGTCGCCTTGACGGCCAGGATCATGTCGTTCGTATTCGCGTCGGTTTTCTTCGATAGAGAGAACGTGATGGACGGCTTGCCGTTCAGCCTGGAGAGGACCTGGGGTTCTTCGCGGCGGTCCCGGACCCTGGCGACGTCACTGACTCTGACGGTTTCCCCACCCGGCGCCGCCCGGACGATTGTCTCGCGAATCTCGTCCACGCTACGGAATTCCGCCAGGGACCGGATGGCGTACTCCGTCGCACGGTAGGTGAGGGCGCCTCCGGATACGTTCAGGTTCCTCGCCCGTATCGCCCGGACCACGTCCGGAACCGTCAGGCCGCGGGCAGCCAGCCGGGAGGGATCGACTTCGATCCAGATTTCCCGTTCGGGGAGGCCCGCAACCTGCACCCTGGCGACGCCCGATATGTTCTTCAGGTCATCCTCGAGATCGTCGGCAACAATCTGGGCGTTTTCCTCCGGGATCGTGAATGCCATGTTGACCGTGAGTACGGGCAGGAAATCGCCGCTGTCGAAGTCGTCCACCTCCGGGTCCTCTGCCGCGTCCGGGAGCTCTACCCGGTCGATACGCCCCTTGAGGTCCGTGTAGACCTCCCTGAATTCGGACTCCGACATGTCTTCGAACTTGACGAGGAACAACGCCAGGCCCGCGTCTGCCGTGGACTGCAACTCGTCGATCTTGTTCAGGTCGTGGATTTCCGCTTCGATGGGGACGACAATCAGGCTCTCCACCTCTTCAGGGCTCGCGCCCGGGTACGGGATCGAGACAGTCACCCAGTTGAAGTCAATCTGCGGGTTCATCTCCTGCGGCATGCTGAAGAGACTGATGCCGCCGAAGCAGAGCAGGCCCACCATGACCAGGTTCACCAATACCGGGTTTCGAACCGAGAATTTCGCGATCGACATATCAGGGATGCCTCATGTGCCGGATCCGAACAATGTCCGTCCGACTCATCGAAAGGCGCGAATCGTCACCGGGGTTTCCACGCCCAGACGCAGCATGCCCCCGACGACGATCGTGTCCCCCTCCGCGAGCCCGGTTTCCACGGAAACCCGGGAACCGAACGTTTCGCGGGTTGTGACCTCGGTGAGGCGCGCGACATCCTTCCGGATCCGATAGACGTGCTCCTTGCCGTTTCGCGCGAGGACCGCGTTGCCGGGAACGACGAACTGAGGACTCGATCCGCCCAGCATCACACGGCACCGGGCCGACATTCCCCCGCGAATCGACGTATCGGTCGTATTGGCCACGTGGACTTCAACGGGAAACGCTCCGGTTTCCTCTTCAGCCTGAGGGGAGACGTAGCGGACGTACCCGTCGAACCCCCGGTGACCCAGCGCCGCGACGGCAATGCGTACCGGGCCGCCTGTCCGGATGCGGCCGATGGCCGACTGGGGGATTCCCAGCGTGATTTTCATGGTTGTCAGATCGACGACACGATAGGCCGGCGCGCCGGTGGATATCATCGCGCCGGGCTCTACGTGCTTTCTGGATACCCATCCGTCGATCGGGCTCATCAGCCGGGTGTCTTCGAACCCTTTGCGCGCGCGACTCAATTCGGCCTGGTTCGATTTCAACTCGGCCTCCGCGGACTTGACGGCAAACCGGGACGTCTCGAACGCCAGCCTGGAGATGTCACCGGATTCCAGAAGCTGCCGGTCGCTTTCGAAATTCAATCGCGCAATATTGAGTTTGTTTTCCGAGGATAGAACCTGCGCCAGGGCATGTTCCAGGCGGCTCCGGGCCACGCGGTCGTCGATCACGGCCAGGGTGTCTCCCGCCGTGACGCGCCCGCCGACCTCGGCCCTGACGTCCGTCAGTCGACCGCCGGTCTCGGCGACCACGTCCACCGCTCCGTGCGGCAGAATAACGCCCGCGACGTCGACCGCCTCTTCCACGATTTCGCGGCGCACGACCCTGGCCTCGACTGGGACGGCCCGGAGCGTATCCACGCCCTGGTCGGCCGACCCGCCCGTATCGGCGTCCTCCCGCGACCCACACGACAGCGCGCAAGAGCAGAGCGCGAGCGCGGCAATGGTTGCTGCATTCCCGTGTTTCATTGTGACTCCGCCACTTCCTCGACCAGACCGTCGAGGCTGCCTATCAGGTAGTGAAATCGGACCGCCGTTGAGGCGAGGTCGAATCGCGTTGTGATCTCCAGCAGCCGGGCGTTCTGCAGGTTCAGCTTCGCATCGATGACGTCCAGATTCGATGCCCGCCCCAGCGTCTTTTCCCGGGAGACGATCCGATAGTTGTTTTCATTGAACGCAAGGCTGGTCGAAATCAGTTCGCGCTGATTCTTCAGATTGACGATCCGGTTGACCGTCTCGCCTAGCGACTGCCGGGTTTCGTCCACCAGGTCGGAGAAGCGCGAGTCCTGCGCCAGATAGCTGAACTGCGCCGATTTCAGGCGCGAGAGGTTTCGGAATCCGGTAAACAGGGGAACCGACAGATTGACCATGACCGTAGAGGGTCTGTAGTCGTCCAGCGCCGGCGTATCGTTTCTGCGCCAGGCCGTCGAGTAGCTGAGAGAGACGTCGGGCAGGTAGCTCGAAACCTGCCCCCGGTAGACCAGGCGGCTGCGTTCCCGGTCCCGTTCCGCCGCTGCCAGCACCGCGTTTCCTTCAACCAGGGTCCGGTTCTCTACGCCCGCCAGCCGCCGGATTTCACCTTCAGACAGATTCGCCAGTCGCGTTGCCTCCGCGTTGAGAGCCTCCGGGACGCCGTCCGCCAGTGCGTCTGCGTCCAGCGTGCGAAGGTTGAGCAGCCTGCGCAGACGAACCGTTGCATCGCGCAAGGAAGACTCGCCCGCGGCCACGCTGCTCTTCTGCTGCTGGTGTTCCACCTGCCATCGCAGCAGGTCCAGCTTCGAGTATCTCCCCGCAAGGTGCATCCTCTCGGCTTTTTTGACGTTCAGGCCGGTCAGGACGAGGAATTCCCGCTGAAGTTCGAGCGTCGCGCGGCGTTTCAGCACTTCCAGGTACCCGGAAGCGACCTGATAGAGGATGCGATCGCGAATGGCCTCTCGGGTCCGTTCGGCCGCGGCCTGTCCGGTGGTCGCGACGGCAACGCCGTTGATCAACTCCGCGTCGAAGATGGGGACGTGCGCGTGAAACGACGAGTAGTACGAGGTCCGGAACGCCACTCGAGGTACGGGGATCTCGGGCGGAAAGTACCTGGAAAAGTCCCGCTCCGCCAGCGTCTGTTCGTCAATCCGCGTCACCTCCGTGTTGAAGCTCACCCGTGGCGCGAACTGCGACCACGCGTTCCTGCGGTCCCAGTTCGCCTTTTCCGCGGCAAATCCGGCCGCGGCCAGCTGCCGGTTGTTGGCCAGTGCCTGCCTCAGGCACGCCTCCAGGGTCAATTGGGGTTCGTCCGCGGAATTCGCAGTGCAGGGCAGGGCGGACAGACAGAGGAAAACGCCCGCCACGACAAGTGCGGACGGAGGGGGGTTAAAGAAATATCTCATAGAGGACTCCGTGGGGAAGCGATGACGTCAGCGCACGAGTGAGGAATGATGTACCGGCGCTTGCGCAGCGCCCGCTCCTCAAAATAGCGCGTTGTCTTCATACTGTTTCTCCGGTCGAGCCGCCGTTTCCACGTCGACATACTGCATGGAGAATGGGGAAATCTCTTGAGGGGGCTTCGGAAATACCTGTTTGGAGGACGATAAGACGGTATACTGATCCCTCATTACACGCAAGATCAGACCGTAAAGATCGCTTTCTCTCTCGGTATAGGTCGTGTAAATCCTGCGCAATAACTGCCCGAATTCCTGCAGCTTCTCACCCTGTTCAACGCGGTTGAGTCCATAGACAACCTGATAGTGCTTCCCCTTGAGCAATCCATCCAAAACCTGTTTTTTCGTTGAAAAACGCCGCTTCTGGTCCTTGTCCAGCGACCCCCAGAACGCTCGTATGCATCGCGCCACCAGATGCAACCGGCAACAGAGCACAATGTTCGAGGCGATTGCCTTGCCGTCCATGCGGACGTGCTGACCCAACACGTGAAAGGCGTTGGCCTGCGTCCCGGTTAAGCTCGAGAGCGTCTCGCCTATCAGTTCGCGACCGGTCTTCAGGCGAACCTCATACAAAGCATGCTTGAACAGATAATACGTGGACTCAGCAGGCGCCTCATCGGATAGATTCATCATCCCCAATGCGCGCATCACCAGGATGTTGAATCGACAATGGTCGAACAGTTCCGCATCGTTCCATCCGAAACCCTCCTTCATGAACACCATCGCCACCAGTCGTCGAATCGGCGCGCCGCGGCCTTCCTCGTTGGCATATCGCAACCTCGAGAACAGATCCTCATCGACCTTTGACGTGACGTGCTCGTAAAACAGATTTTGCCACGACTTCGGATCATTCAGCTGGTCCTGCTGGCGTGGCTTGAAATGCAACTCGAAGCTGCTGAACAGATCCGGCTGACTTGACGGGGCACTCTTTCCGAACATCGCTCCCTCGCTTTCTTGCGATCAATCGTCAATCCGGCTTTGCAACCGCTTCACACCTCGAATTCAGCGCTCAGGGTGCTTGATCCGGTACCGCAATCTGGTCCCCCCTTGAGGGGAGTCGCCGCCTCCGGCGGCGGTGGGGGACTTCAACGCCGTACCAGATGCTACCCGCGTCTTGTTCCATGCGCCGTCAGATATCGTCCTCTCTCAACTCCGACAGAAGCCGTCGCCCCTTGCTTGTCACCCGGTATTTCTGCTTGCTGCTGGTCGGCTTGTTCGGTATGGTCATCTCCAGCCACCCGGCTTCCAATAGCGGCTGGAGGTAGTTCACCCGGAACGTCTTCCGGTGTTTCAATCCAAGGATCTCCATAATCTCATTCGCAAAGCGGGGTCGCCTGCAATGCCAGACAACCTGAGCGGTGACTTGGCGCTGAGTCTTGCCTGACTCTTGCTTTGGCCCGGCGCCGGTTCCCACCTCTGAGGTTGGCCTTTGGAACATTGTCGTTACCCACGAATCGGCCACTTCGATCAACGGTTCAGCCACTCCGTGTTCACGGCACAGGTCTCGGATTCTCCGAATGCCTGAACCGATCCTCTCGACCGCCTCCATGCGGTGCAGCATGCCGAACAACAGCGGGTTGCGCGGTATGCTCTTGATACCGAGATCCGCTTCCGTCATGCCGGCGGGCAACCCGCCAGGGCTTGACGATTTCGAGCCGGTCATTGAACAGGTAAATCTGAACGTTGGCCGTCGAACGGTAGTCTCGGTGGGCCAATGCGTTGACGACCGCCTCGCGAATGGCTTCTTCGGGCAGTTCCGGCCGTTCTTCCCGCTTTACGTGCTTAATGATGTACTCGACGTTGATCTTGGAGAGAATCCAGGCCATCACCTCTTCAATCATCGTATAGACGTCACCGTGGAAGTCGCGCCTTTCGAGAATGCGCACCTTGTCAGTTCCCATGAAGAGCGCACATGCGACGTCCGCGCTGATATTGAACTTCCGGATGTCCCTGGCCAGCAACCAGGCCCCGGCGTGCGTCATCCGGCCGTCTTCACCCATCAGGTGCAGGTTGCGAAGCGCGATCTCCGGATCCATATCCTCGGGAATTTTCGCGCGGCGCTGAAACACGGACCAGTTCTCTTCATCAAGGTCTTTCTCCAATGAAAACCTGTCGCACGCGGTTTCGTCGAAATGGATCAGCCCTTCCTTGTAGAAGAATTCCCGAATCTCCTCACGCGACGTCTGCTGACTGCTCGCCCCTTCTCGGATGTAGAACTTTCCTCCGAAAGCGTAGGGCTTGCCGTGCTGCGCGGGCACGGTCACGCAGAGGACGCCATCCACGCTTTCGGTCTCCACCGCGATGGGCGGCTCCGCGCTGCGGGCAATCGCCTGGACCCGGGATTTCAAGCGGTTGTGGTCAGCAACGCCGCAGACCACCCCATCGTCGGCCACGCCAATCAGGATCACGCCGCCGGTGGCATTGGCAAAGGCGCATATCTCACGCCCAAGCCCGGAAGTGCCCGAGCGTTTGAACTCGATGGTATAGCTCTCGCCAAGGGCGGCGAGGTTTGAGAGGTTCGTTTTGTTCATTATCGTGTCTGAGCGTGCCTTTTCCGTGTCGCCGTGAGCCATGCAATTGGATAACTCTGGCAATTCAGCCGCGAATCCAGTCTCGTCGTACCCCTGTATTGCACTCCGACCCTTCAGGCGAGGGCGGTATACTCATAAACCGCGGTCTCGATCGTGCGAACGGGTCGGCATTGTTCCCACACCACTTGCTGTAACCGCTCGACGGTCTCCGGTGAGAAGTGCTTCTCGCCCGTCTCGACGTTGACTCGCGCCGGGACGTTTTCAATGAGGAAGAGTCGCCCGTTCAGTTCAATGTGGTAGGTCACCTTTTTTACTACCAGCGTTTCATTCCATGCGCTGTCTTCAGACATCGTGCAGTCTCCCAACTTCGGCGGCCGCTTCTCGGCAGCCTGAATTGAGCCTTGCTGCCGTGGACCGGCGCTTACCGGACAACGGGTGGCAACGTGCGAATGAATAAGAAACGGCGATCTTCCATTTGTCGGTTTCAATGGCGTCCGATTGTCGGTCAATAGAGCGTCCGATTGTCGGTTAATCGATCGTCCATTTGTCGAATGAACGAAATCACACAATTTACAGAATTGTAACGCCGCAATCAAGTCGCGAGTCGAATAGCTGGCGCGAACCGGCTGGGCCAGCCAAGTCTCATTCGGATATTGGATATGGGGATAATTGCAACAGGTGGGCTTGTCACGGAAGATCCGCTCATATCCATACGCACCGTCGGGTTCGAGCTCATCGACCGAGCCGGACACCTCGTGCGACCAGGGTGTCGGATGGATGGACAACGGTGAAAGGAATCAGCGGTTTACCGGTTACCGATCTCGCCCGCCAGGGTCGTGACCGCTTCGACCAGCGTATCCAGCTCCGAATCGGTGGTGTAGAACGCCACCGAAATCCGCACACCGGAAGGCTTGTTGACGTTGGTCGCCCGTTGGGCGATTTGCCAGCGGTTCCGGAGTGCGTCAGAGACTTCGTTCCCGTCCATGCCCTCGACGGCGAACGCGACGACGCCGGTTTGGGTTTCGGCGCGGCGTGAGCCGATGATCCGCACGCCGGGAATGGCGTCGAAGCGTTCGCGCAGCGATTCCGCCTTTGGTCCCGCCTCCGCGGCGATGGCCTGCGGCCCGCCGATGCCTGCCAGAAAATCGAGACCCGCGCCGAGACCCAGGTAGAGCGCGCGCGCCGGCGATCCCGTCTCGTACTGCCGGGCCGTGCCATCGGGAACGTGCGGCCGCCGCAACGGCTTCAAAACCTGCTGCGCGCGTTTCGTGACATAGAGAAATCCGGTACCCATCGGCGAGAGCATCCACTTGTAGCAATTCGTGGCGTAGAAGTCGCAGCCCAGTTCATGCAGGTCCACCGGAAACTGCCCGATGGCCTGGCAGCCATCCCAGAGCGTGAGAATGCCGCGGGTCCGTGCCAACTCGCAAATCTCGCGGGCGGGCAACCGGATCCCCCAATCCGTCGTGACATGGCTGAAACAGATCAGCCGGGTACGCGGGGTGATCGTTTGCTCCAGTCGGCCCAGAAAGAGATCCTTATCCTGGTCGATCTCGACCACCTTGACGATCGCCCCTTCCCGGTCCGCCAGACCCTGCGCGGCCTCAAGGGGTACCGGATGTTCCTCATTGGTTATGAGGACTTCGTCTCCCGGTTGCCACCGCAGCCCGTTGAGCACCATACCGTACCCTTCGCCGGTGCTCATCGTCAGCGCGATTTCCCCTGCATCGGCGCCGAAGAAGCCGGCGATTCTGGCCGGCAATTCGTCCGCGGCCTCGGTCATTGCGTCGTACCAGTCGCTCGTACTGACACTGCCGTTGCGCAACTGCTGATAGCCCTCGGCGACCGCCTCGTTCACGCTGACCGGCGACAGACCGATTCCGGCGGTGTTCAGGTAAACGCCGTGTTTCAGGCCCGGCAGCTGGCCGCGAATCCCCTCGATATCCATGGGCTTTCCTTTCTTCCTGGATTACAGATGAGCGCTTGGAGAAGTCACTGAGGTGGGGAAATAGGGAGCGAGGGGAGAAGGAATAACAAAGCCTGCCGAACTGTTGTTCTGGCAGGCTGTTGATAACGTTATGAACGCTGCGGACCGTTGCTGTTAGAGTTTTCCGGAGTTTTGTAAGTTTTTTTCCCTGCTTTCATTCACTCTTTGAACAAGCTCCTTTGCGCTGGGAGGTGGGTCTTCTTTAAGTGCAGCGGAACGTGTCAATAGAAATGAGACACCTCCCGTTGGAATTTAGTGAAGCAACTGATGGCATTCGATGGTGTTCTGTGGTTGGTTAATCCAGACTTGGTCTGGAACGCGTGGTGGACGAGGATGCCCCTTAACAAATCGTTCAGGGTGGTTGTGATAGGCCTGGTCCAGCACCGATTGTCTGGCGGCTTGAAACTGCTGTGTCAGCCCGTGGTGGACGGTATCGGGCGTGAGTAAGCCCAGTCCGCTGTGCCGGTGTTGTGTGTTGTACCAGGGAAAGAAGGCCTGTAAATAGGTGCGTGCTTCTTGCGGGTTGGTGAAGCGCCCGGGGTATGAAGGCGCGTATTTGAGCGTCTTGAACTGGCTTTCGGAATACGGGTTGTCATCGGACACACGGGGTCGAGAGTAGCTGGCCAGGATGTCGAGGTCCATCAGCAACTGCGAAAAGGTCTTGGCCGTCATGGGTGCGCCGCGGTCCTGGTGCAGCGTCAGTTGTCCGGGTTGAATGCCCTGTTTCTGGCATGCGTTGGCAATCAGGCGCTTGGCGTATGTGGCGCTCTCCCTTGTGGCGACCGTCCAGGCCACGACATAGCGTGAGAACAGATCCAGTACAACGTAGAGGGGATAGGTCACCCACTTGCGTGGTCCTGGCAGCCGCGTGATATCCCACGTCCAGACCTGGTTGGGCGCATCCGCCATCAAGCGGGGCGGTTCCAGACGTGGATGACGGAGCTGGTGTCTCCGCTGGCGCACTTCCCCTGCGTCGTGAAGCAGACGGTACATGGTCCGGATCGAGCAGACATACCGCCCTTCCTCCAGCAACGCGGCGTAGACTGCCGGTGGCGCCTGGTCTGCGAAGCGGTCGTCGTGCAGGATGTCCAGCACGGCGGCGCGCTCGTTTTGGGAAAGCGCACGTGGCGACGAGGACCGCGCGCCACGAGGCGTGCGTGGGGCTGGCTGACGCGCACGGTAGACCGAAGCCCGCGCCACACCCAGGGCCCGGCACGCGGAAGCCAAGCCCACCTTCGGGGCCAGTTGTTCTGCCGCACGGATCATACGTCGTCGTCGCCTGCTGGCCGGTTCAGGGGGACACCCAGGATCTCGGAGGCTTTTTTTTGGATCTCGAGGATCGTGTTCGCCTGTTCCAATCGTCGACGCAAACGGGCGTTCTCCTTGCGCAGGTGCTGGTTCTCGACGGCCACCTCGTCGCGGCGATGTCCCTTGGGTCCCCGCAGCTTCGACAGCGCCTTGAGCGACCCCTCACGACGCGCACGACGCCACTGCGTCAACTGCGAGGAATACAACCCCTCCCGGCGCAGCAGCGCGCCCACTTCGCCAGGGGCACGGCACGCATCCGCCGCTTCCAGGATGCGAAGCTTGTACTTTGCCGTGAACCGGCGACGCTTCGCACGCGCCGGCACCTCCGGATCCGGCCTCGTGGTTGTGGAGGTCCCGCGCGGGACCTCCACAACCAGAGACCCCTTGCTGCCGTTGCCTACAACATCGGTTCTTGACCTCATCTCTTGTTCTCCTCTCCGCCCATGATACGACATTAATCTCGAAGGGGGAGTTGTCTCACTCTATATTGGCACGTAGGGCAGCATCGAGTATTTGACTAATCTCCCGGTCCCTTTCTTCCCGTCCTATTTGTTTCATCGCTCGTCCATAGAACATGTCCTTGAACTCCAAAAGGAAAAAGGTAACGGTGATAGAGAAGACGCCGATGGCAGTAATGTCTTGAGCGGTTTTAACGGAAAGAATCGATGTTTCTCGGGTGGCGATATAGCAGATTGTGCTGAGGTAAAAGATTGGAATGGCGACAGCAACGAACAACTCTCTATCTCGTGCCGAAGGTATGAGGTCCATTAAATTCCGTAGTTGTCTTTTGCATATCTTTTCCGTAAAGACTACGCAACAGAATTTATCTTGTCAAGTGAAAACGTTAAAATTGGGATGAAGATAGACGGGGGTACTTGAAACGTCTCGCGCCAGGGCTATTGTCTTCAAATAGAGCAAGCTGGCTGTGGAGCGCACGCATCTGCTCGAGCCTTTGCCGACTCCATTCGCGATCATCGTCCTCCCATATGAAATCAATGACTATTGCCGGCTTGAATACAGCAAGCAAGACCGCGTTGTTTTTTGCGCCAGCGATGAGCTCGCCGAGTCTATCGTAAACCGTCGCGTTTTGCAACAACGAAAGCGTCGAGTAGGTTTTTGCGGTAACCAGGAAGCGTTGTTTGCTCGTATCGGTCAAAGGTGTTTTACGCCACCGTGGGGGAAGAAGGGGCGAGCGTCTCCATCTGAAGGGTGGTTCTGATCGGTGAACTTTTCGAGCGCATTGGCGACGCAATGACGATGGCACTGTTCGGCTTCGAGTTCGAAACAGGTGAGTGCTACGGACTCGCCGGACTGCAACCAGTCGCGGATTCTTCCCAGGGCATCGCCTGGATTCGGCAGGATCGTCTGCCTATAGGTCTCGAAAAGGTCCTTGAAATCCGCTTCCGTCTTGAGACCTCGGCGTCGACGGGACTCAATCCCAAGCTCCGGAAGATGTTGGTAACGAATTCCAACACCTGAACAGGCCCGTTCAAGTGTGGTCTTGGAAAACCCATACTTACGGCTGATCGCGTTCCGTCTCACGTCGCACAATAGGGTCACGCCTCCACGGATAAGCAGATTGAGATAAGATTCCAGCGTTCGTCCCTCGTAACCGATCGTGAATAGCCGCGACGGTGTTGTTTCGGGACGCGTGGATTCGATCCGATCAAGTGTCCGCCGATCGTCGTGCAATATCTGCTCTGCGATTTTACTGCGTATCGCATAATACGGATACCGCCGGTAGGTATCCGCAATGAGCGCATCCCCTCGTACGCTTCGATATTGATGCGCGAACGAAGGAATCGAAATGTCTTCTAAATCTCGCGCGATATTGCGCCCGTCTTTAGTCAGGACCCATTTCTGGTCGTCATCCGCGAGCAGTCCCCAATCCACCAGGCGGCAGCGGTCCGCATAGCTGGTGAACGAGAATGCGCCATAATGGTAGGGGACAAATTCGTAGCGTCCTTGAGGTGTCTCAGTTGCCCGGTGTGACGAAAGCCCTTTACAGTAGAGAAATAGAAGCTTCTGAAAGTCCGTATTGCTCGCGCCCCCACCAATCGCGCCAAGCAACCCAAGCAGCAGGCGCTGGCGGCTGTACAGACGCGGCATTGTTCCTTCTTTCAATTGTTGAACTGGCACACGCGCCATCGCAATGGGTCCTGATCTGCCCAGTGAAATAGAGACGAAATTGGATACCCGGTGCGACGTGGAAAGTGGATGTTGCTATAGACTGCGCACATTTCCCAAGCCGTGCTGCTCCAGGGTAACCGTTTTCGGCAGGATGGAACGACGCACGGTCTTTGTTGTAGGAACGGTTCGCGAACCGCCATTGCTCGAGCCGATCTCTGAGCATGCCTGCATTGAGCTCGGTCCCTGAGCTTGTCCGAAGGGGCGAAATGTCGAAGGGCCGGCGACGGCCGATGCGGTGGGGGGCTAAGCGCTTTACGGCATTCAAGCCAACTCGCGGATGCTTGTAATTTCGCAAGTGGAATTGAAAGAGACCCCGATATGTTCACGTTTCGGAGTCTCGTTTTGGACAACAGTGTCCGGAAGTTTACGAAAGTTGGGTCAATCGCCTCAAGCTGGAATTCGAGATTCGGATCAGATTTGTCTTATTTCCCCTCGTCTAGCGACTTTTGTACCTCGGCCTGGATATTCCCTTTGAGGTCACCAAGTTTAACTCGTTCTTGTTTCACTGCCTTCACCAACATCGCTTTAACCCGCGACTTCCTTAGCCGAAAGAACCTCTCCTCCTCAATTGCAGATACGACGCGGCGAGCAACTCTTCCAAGGCGAACGTAGTCAAGTCGGCACACATCAACGTGCAGGTTAACCAATTCATGCACAGGTGTTCGACCCTTAGTATTGCTCAAAGTTTGGCCGTCTGCAAGTAGCTCATCATCGTCCAACCAAACAACATCGAGCTTATCGACGTGATCGCGTCCCGCTGCCATCGCAAGGACTGCCTCTTCGACATCGTCTGTGTTTCCCACGCCGCATTGCCAGAAGGACAACGAGTTGTTCTGTGTCCTAAGGTCACTTGTCAACGCATCGGCCGAAATCTCTCCCTCTGAAAGTCCCGCCTTGGGTTCCCACTTGGAGAGGGTGACTTTGCGCGCCAGGAACATCGACTACTCCCCAAAGTCTTCGATTACTTCCCGGATGTAGTCTCGCAGCCAGTGGATCGGCTCGTGATGTGACTCCAATACGTCCCGCAAGTCTCGGTCGCCCCACCATTCTGCCGCTTGTACTGCGGCGTCTCGAATTTCCGCACTCTCCATTCCCAACCCGTCGCGTACGAGTTCTGTGCGCCACAACGCTGATCCCGGATATTCCTGGCGAGCCAGGCATCGCAGCACTTCAGCGGAGAAGGTCTGATGCTCGGCGTCCAAAGAGAGTTCTCTCAACCACTCAAGAGCCAGTTCGCTTTCCGTGGACTGCAATGCATCACGGATGACTTGCTCCGCTGGATGATACATCCCGTCCTCTAGAGGCTCGGACTCGAAGGCCGCCCACAATGCGGACGAAAGTCGCTCTCTTGCTTGATCCTCTCCTTGTTGAGGTTTGACTTGTGCAAAGCAAACTTCATCCACGAGCATCGGAAAGAGCTCAGCATTCCACAACGTATCAGTTGCATCCGCCGAGAGCCGCTTTAGGTACAGGTCGTAAGCCAGTTCCACCGTCGCTCTTTGCAATGACACAATATCTGACGAAGTCGCAAGCGACTCTTTACCGTAGTCGAGCCAGCGTATAACGTAATTGGACCCGCTCGATGGGTCCATCGGAGGAAGGAAATTTGGTACAAAGTCCGATGGCGTGGAACCCACAGAAGAGTGAGTTTCAAGCAGCATTAAAGACCTCCCTTGCTTTATCGGTTATCACCGATTCAAATGCCGTTCGCTCCCGGTCCCGCAAATAACCTGCCTTCAACAATGCCTCATCTTGCGATATCGCGTCCTCACTCTCCCATATGACGTCGAGATCGAGAAGAAATCCTACGTGATCCTGTGGAGCATTGATTGATCCCTGAGACAAGACAATGCGTACATCATCTTCGTATGCATAGTCAACGCGACTCATAAAATGGTTCAATCGATCTGGGAAACCACTCACAACAGGCAGGGCACATTTGAGGTATCTTTCGACCGCAACCGCCTTCTGTGGAATGATAATCTTGTTTAGGTATCGAATGCCGATCCGGCACACGCCAATAGGCTCCGCGACCTTCCAATATGCGTCGAGCGCCGCTGAAATCCGGGGCCGAAATTCGTCCCAACCGCGACGGCCAAGATTGCGAGGATCCTGGTAAGGGCGTAACATGTGAACGCTGAGGACGTCTTTGCCGACGCCAACCTGACGTTTGCCATTCGGTGTAATGAGTTGGACCTTAGCCGGCCCTGAATCGTAACTCATTCTCGGCGGCTGTCCCTCCTCGGCATTCAACGCGATGTTAACGACCTTCTGCTCCTGCGGTTTGCCACTATATTCATCGCTCAGCCTAATGTGGAGTTTGCCAGGAATCGTGAGATCCCACTCCCGACCCGGAAGAAAACGAAACTCACAGAGCGCTTCCTCAATAGGTGGATTCCTGTAGCGACGTCGTTCGTTCATCGGAATCTCTCCGCGAAAGGGATTTCAACTCCTCTTGAAGTTTGAACGCCTAACGACGTCAAATGCTCCTTACATTTCCCTAACAGTGTTGCTCCAAGTTCGCCGCCTCCGGCAAGCACGCGACGTATCGGCCGGATCGGATCTGCCGGTTTGGCATTACTAATGCTCGTCCCGTTGACGAATGTACGATCGGGCACAAGTTGCTACAGGAGCAATGTTTCCCCGCTCTTGCCGTGGTCCGAGCAGGCGGACCGCCGACCTGTTGACCAAAGCTTCCAGGATTACCGGTTCCGGCAAGCGGGAGTAGGGAGCGATTGGCGTCCAATACTCGGTTACATGACCGGCGAATTGCCGGTTGCCGGAGCGTGTAATTTTAGAGTGTCGGCGACGTGTCAATCTAAGGTATCGGGGAGCCAAGATCAAGAGACGAGTCTGTAGGGGCGGGTCGAATAGTGCTACAATACATTGCGATCGTTCCACCATCCTGAGGCGTTCGACTCTGCCACTGTCGCACTTTCACGTCGCAATCACTCCCCCCTTGAGGGGGAGTCGCCTGCCTGCGCCAAGCGGAGCGCCTGCCTGCCGCGGGAAGCGCAGCGGCGCAGGCAGGCGGCAGGCAGGCAGAAGCCGAGCCGGTCCCAGAGGCTGCGGTCCCTGAGCTTGTCGAAGGGGCCGACGACGGCTGATGCGGTGGGGGGATTGTGCTCTTTACCGTATGCAATCCAGGTCCTGGATGCTAGTCATTTCGCAACTGGAATTGCAAAAGACCCCGAAATGATCGCTTATCGGAGTCTCCCATAGAGCAACGGAACCTGTTATTGCGGCAGAGGAGGTTGGATTCGGTCTGGACGTCATTAACGATTCCACTTATCGTTCATCGCCTGGAGGCGGCCTTCTCTGGATGACAGTTTCGCCGAAGGTGTGGGCTTAGCGTCTCGCCAATGGGTATCGCAACACATGTCATTCTGAGCGTCATCGAAGATTGCCTAACAACGCGTGGTCATTGAGCTTGTCGAAATGCCCGCATTCAGGCAGCCCCAGCGACGCGCAATTTTAAATGCACTTGACATCATATGATTTATGAGTCATATTATAATGTGTGAACTGGAAAGTCGATTTCCATCCGGTTACTATGCATGGAGGAGTCTGGCGGGTAGCATTTGCTTTTGATCCTGAACGCAAGGCCATACGACTGGTTGCCGGCGATAAATCGGGAGCCGGTGAACCGCGGTTCTACCAGCAACTGATCAGGAAGGCAGATCACCGTTTCGATCTGCATCTTGATCGGTTGACGGCAGAGAGGAGGACAAAATGAGTACTCTGACAGACAGAGTGGACAAGCTGCCCCCGTCCCGACGGAAGAAAATCGAAGAACGGGCCCGGGCTCTGATCGCCGAAGAGATGTCGTTACGAGATTTGCGTAAGGCTCGAAAACATACGCAGGCGCGGGTCGCCAGGAAGCTCGGGATCAATCAGGAGAACGTGTCCCGCCTTGAACGGCGCAGTGATCTGTTGATTTCCACCCTCAGCGGCTATGTCGAGGCTATGGGCGGGAAATTGAGTCTGGTGGCGGAGTTTCCGGACCGACCGCCGGTGGCACTGACGGGCATTGCGTCACTCGACGACTTTTCGGAGTGACCGGTAATCAACGGCGCGTCATTGCGAATGGGTTTGCACGGTATCGGGTAAATCGGTTAACCCGAAGTTTGCGTCCGTGTTGCGCACTTTCCTACGGGCGTTAAAATGGCCCCAACAAATCGCGTCGGGGCCTCATCGACTGTTTCTTTCTGTCAAATCCTGAGGGTCACCTCAGGTTCTCCGGGTCGGGAGTCATCCCTTCCGCCCAATATTCGCAGTTCGTGGCTGCCAGTTGAATCATACCCAATTCTGGGTCCCGATGCAAGACCAAATGTCGAGGGTAAAGGCCTTACGAGGCTTCGGATTACGCAACTCCCCGACGGGCTGTTCACAAAACCGTACAAATACATCGGTCAGTTTCATACAGGAGTTTCAGAATCTGGTTCGTGAACCTGGTCCGGTCCCTTCTGGCTACCGATGCCATAAACGTTCCTATTGCCTTTTCTGCCAGGCAGTTACGCAGCATTTCGACCTGGCGCCGACCTTGCCCCGACTCTTGCTTGGCCCGGTTCGGGTTCCCACCTCTGAGGTCGGCCTGTGGATCCTTGTCGTTACCCACGACTCCGACTCATCAATCAGCGGCTCAGCCACTCCGTGTTCACGGCACAGATCTCGGATTCTCCGGATGCCGGAAACCGATCCTCTCGACCGGCTCGCTACGACGATGAGGAGACCGCTGTGAGGGTGGGGCCTGCCTGCGCCTGCCTGTCCCGTTGGAACGGCAGACAGGCCAAGCGGAGCGCCTGCCGCGGGAAGCGCAGCGGCGCAGGCAGGCGGCAGGCAGGCAGACATTCCTGTCTGCCTGCCTTACCGGTTCTTACTGTCATGAAGCCGACTGAAACAACGCTCCCGTCGCAAAATGAGTCCACAGACTCCGCGCTGATCCGTTGAACACCGTCATCGCCAGGACCGACGCGCGGTTCCTGTTGTAGGGGCGGTTCGCGAACCGCCCTTGCTCAAGCCGGTCTCAGAGCTTGTCGAAGGGGCGGGCGACGGTGGTGGGGGGTTTCAATGGCTTACCGAATGCAATCAGGGTCTCGTTCCAGGCGCTTTCGTCAGACGTCGCCCAAGAGGTTTATTTGCTCGTGGCAAAATACCTCGAAATTCGAACAAATACAATCGGTGAAATAGAAACACCCTCCTGGAACGGAGGGTGCTTATGTGTCGGGACGTATGCAGGTGTTTCAAGTAAAGCACAGGGGTCTCGCAAATGGCACAAAAGCATAAGATGGTATTGAAAATGCCGAGATCCTGGAGGATCTCGGCTAAGGTTTGTGAGTACTTGTACGATTACGCTTGATTGTAGAGTTCAATAAGATATCTCGGTGTTTTTGGCGAATTAACGAGCCCCAATTGAATGCGTTCAAGAACTTCAGGTTGTACAGCGTCCTGTGTTTTCACCCTACGAAATGCTAAAGCTACTTTACAGTATTCGAGACTTTCGGCGAGTCTGTAGTTAATATATGATTTATGACTGATAAACGGATGGTCGCCAACACACAAAATCGTCGTCTCATCGCAATTAGAGTACCAGGAATTGACGTTGACAACTATGACATTTTTCTTGTCACCCAAAGGTTCGGAAATTACAATGAATAAATGGGGTTTGTTACTGTAAAATGTGTCATGTAAAATTGCCGCGCTGCCTGGTTTCAGACACATATTGCCTGGCCGAATATCCTCTCATGGCAAACCTGGGTATGTAGTTCTTCAACTGCTGATTTGAATTGTTCTTCATCATCCATTACGGCATTCAGGATACTATTGATCGTAATGGGTAAAGAACTACCTTTCGGATCTTCATACTCTGCGAATTTATGTGTGATTTCGCAGAGAGTATCGAAATCCAATTTTCCGTAAATCTCATAGAGCTCCTGGGCAAGTTCCTCTTCCGCCCTCGACATCAGTCCAAAATCCGGCTTTTCCGTTTTAAGAAAAATGGTGTTATTCTTGCGCTCGTGGAAATATTCATTCCAGAGTGGATCTTCTATTTCGCCTTTCAATATATCATAAGTCTTACTCACAACAGGACCAAAAGGCATCGAAACGTATGAATCAAACGTCACTGCGTGACACCATCTTTTATAGGCTTCTCTGTCCATTATATAAAGCAGTTTGATCAATGTATACATATCCAATTTGCCGCCCGCCAGTTGAACCAGATAAGCAGCCACCACACAAGTCTTGTCGGAATTAAATTTCGGTGGAATTATCGTCATTATAAAATACCCCAATTGTCGGCCGATATTTCCGAGTGGATTGGAACTTCATCTCACATCAGGAATATATTTAATAATGAAAAATTGGGCAATGGCTAATCTCGGGACACCCATCTTCTCGTTATTTTGACGAGAAGAAAAGAGGTTCATCACGTCACAAAGCCGACAAATGCAGACAGCAGTTTCGCCAAATATCCTTGAAATCCGCTTCCGTCTTCAGACCTCGGCATCGCCGGGACCGACGCGGGGTCTTTGTTGTAGGGGCGGTTCGCGAACCGCCCTTGCGTGAGCCGGTCCGTGATCCTGCATTATAGAAGCAGCGAGAATCAGAATTGACATATCTCGCGTAAAGATTCGCTGTAAGATCCCAGGGAGGAAGAGCCGCCTAACGACAAACCGCGATGACGTCACCCTGTGGAGGCATTCGCCACCGGCTGTCACGCACTCACATCGCAATCACTCCCCCCTTGAGGGGGAGTCACCTGCCTGCATTGAGCTTGTCGAAATGTCGAAGGGATGTCGACGGCTGATGCGGTGGGGGGACTCAATTGTTACCAGGTGGCCTGATTAGGCCGATCCTGCGTTGGACGCAAAGGACCGCCCGAGAGGTCGGTCTTTTTGGCGTTTATCTTTTTATTCTGTGTGGGTTGGAGATTCGAGAGAAGGTTTTTTCGCTTTGTCTTTCTTCTTCCTCTTGAAATGTTTCCCTTTAAGGAAGCCGAGACGTATGAGGTCTTCCTCTGTCCATCCAATTTGGCGACACAGTATATCTTCTATTAGCCCTATACTGTCGTACGGTTTTGGATGAACGTGAACTGTAACTCGTCTTCCGTCTTTAACGAAAGCTTGTCGTGCGCTTCTTGTAAATTGGCGATCCCAATTGTCACTTTTAAGACCCTTGACTATATTTTTTTAGTAATGCTTCCAAGCTGTTGTCTGGCATCTTTGGAATAGGCCATTTGGCGGTCGCCCAGTCTTGTGAGGAGTGTTTATTCTTGGGCATCTCGACGACCTGTCCTCCGCCAAATGCCACTGGTGTTCCGTCGACTTTTACAATACAGTCAGGTCCCGCCGGAATAGGCAAACCGTCCCTACAGAGGGACTCAAAGTAAAAGAAAATACCTTCCGTCAGACGAGATTCGAGCTGCTCTTCTGAATTTCCGACCTCAAGGAGACCGGGGAGCGCAGGACATGTAGCCCAGTATTCTCCGGTTTTTGGATCGTGCTTTATCTCTCTCCTGACGGCAATTGTGAGGACAGGTATCTTCGGTTTCGTACTACGCAAAAAGGAAAATGGTCTCATGGCCGTCCCCTATCCTCTGGTAAAAGTGAATGTTTGAACAGGGGAAGGCCTACCCGCGGTACCTATGCAGCGGCCTATACAGCGTCCAACATGTTCAAATAGTATTCGCATGGGGAGGTACCGTTAGAAGTAACATAGTATCCGCGGGTGTCAATAGGAAAAAGCGCCAGGGCGAAACTAAACATCGAGGGAGGATCTATGGGGTATGCTTGGTAGGTGTTGTAGTTGGATGTTATTTTGCTTGACTCTTAGCTAATTTTCTAATTTTTCGGCCAGGAAGAGATACGCGTCAATACCTGGCAATACTGATACATATCGGACCTCGGGTTTGCCATGTCCTCCCCTCCTGACTGTCAGGGAGACAGACAGAAGGTAGATGCGTTGCCGGAAAGTCCAAGACCTTTGTCGTATCCCAGGTGGCCTGATTAAGGCGATCCTGCAGCGACCGCAGATGGGTGATCATAGACAACGTATCATGCGTCGTCGTCTGCCGGCGGACGGTTCAGGGGGATGCCCAGGATCTCGGAGGCTTGTTCTTGGATCTCGAGGATGGTGTTCGCCTGTTCCAACCGTCGCCGCAGCCGCGCGTTTTCCTTGCGCAGTTGCTCGTTCTCGACGGCGACCTTGTCACGACGACGCCCCTTGGGTCCCCGCGGCTTGGATAGCGCCTTGAGCGACCCCTCTCGACGCGCGCGACGCCACTGGGTCAACTGCGAGGAATACAGTCCCTCGCGGCGCAGCAGCGCGCCGACTTCACCAGGGGCCTGGCAAGCGTCCGCCTCTTCCAGGATGCGAAGCTTGTACTTTGCCGTGAACCGACGACGCTTCGCGCGCGCCGGCGCCTCCGGATCCGGCCTCGTGGTTGAGGAGGTCCCGCACGGGACCTCCTCAACCAGAGACCCCTTGCTGCCGTTGTCTCCAACATCGATTCTTGACCTCATCTCCTGTTCTCCTCTCCGCCCAATATACGACATTAAACTCGGAGGGGGAGTTGTCTCACCCTATATTGGCACGTAGGGGTCAATGCACTCCCAACGTGAATAAGAAAACCAACTACGATAATTTCCCACTCTTGCAATTGGGTAAGGAATACCCTATATTGATACGGTACCGCTCCATTTCCTTGTTGTCAAACCCTTGTCAAGAGCGAATTTTAGCCTAGATACCGCCTCGTTATAACATCCCAGAGGCAAAACCGAAAGGGATTGGACATGGAGTTCACTACGGGATTAGCGATATTTTTAGGTGTCCAAGTAGTTATTGTGATTTTTTGGAGTTTAAGGAATATTCGTAAACTAAAGAAAGTGGCAGGAGAGTCCAATAATGATGAAGCTACCGAACAGAATAAGACGGTGGTTACGAAAACTAGCTAAACTAATAGAGCGTCTTTTCATTCCTCTAAATGTAGGTCTCGCTGGTGGCTTAATTCCTACAAATATAAATGTAGTATTCATTCGAGATCTTTCTTAACTGTCAGTACCATACTAATTACAATTTTGGTCGCGGGAATAGCTATTGTATCTACTGCTCCCACTACTACTGATCACATTGATAAATTGCGCAATTGTTTTTATGTTTTGGCCAGCTACTTGTATGTTTCTTTTGCGGTGTATGTGTTCGTCGGACCTCAAGCATATGTTGAACCGACACCCCCACCTTCAGGTTTTGAATTTTACTTTGTCCTTTTCTTTTTTGGTATCACCATACTAATGATGCAACAAATCAAAGCAGTGACTCAATCCTTATTGGAGAACGCATATCGTCAGAGCAGTAGATAATCTTAGAAAAAACTGTCTCAAGTACAACAAGCCCAGGGTTCGAAAACCCTGGGCGATTTCATTTCCGGCGGCGCAATTCGCACCAAATCTCCCTCTGACGATCTTAAATCGCCACATTTGTGATCGGTAGCCTCGCAAACTTCGTGAGCCGAGTAGGGTGTATCAAGGACGGACCAACCCGAGACCAAGAAGCCTACGTTCATTATTTCTCAGGGTCTTGTCGTCACGGTAACTCTTTGCTCCTCAACGTCTATCCATCCTCCAAAACCCCCGCCACCCGCTTTATGACCAGTGGGAGATCCTTTTTCTTCAACAGGAAGCCCCAAGGCTTACTGCTCCGCTGACGATTATACTGCAACATTAAGACCACGATTTCTGGCTGATCTTCCAAAACAACCAGCTGTACATCCTCTACGACTAGTTCATCGGTATTCCCGCGCCGCCGACATTGTTGCTTAAATTCAAACGAGTTCAAAACGGCCCCCTATGTGACGATGTTTGGTAGCGGTGGCAGTATAACGAAAAACGCCTTTCGGATCAAAGGCGGCTTTTGTTGGCGGATAAATACCATAATACATCACCACCCGCGCTGTACACCTATCCCTAAAGCGCGCTGACAAGCCTTATGTACTACTACGCTTACCTTATTGTCAATTGCTGGCGGGAATGTACCTATCTTAGTTGAAATAGAAGAGGCTCCGATGTAAATTGGATACGGTAGTCTGGATAAGAATTACTGTATCCTCATACGAAAGGAGCCTGTAATGAGCAAGGTATCATCGAAGTCTCGTGAAGTCAAGTTGAACACGGAAGGTGGAGTGAGGTCCAGGGCGGTCCCCCGAGGTACTCTGGAGGATGTTGACGTCCGTGTGGCCTTGATCCAGTCGCTGATCCCTCTGGGTCTGGCCGCCGTGGAAGAAATCTTGCAGAACGAGGTCGCCGCGTTGACGGGCAAGAGATACAGTCGCAAAACGTGTAAGACCCGGAATCGCCGGTGGGGCACGCAACGGGGATCGGTGTATCTATCGGACCAGAAAGTGCCCGTGGCGGTGCCGAGGGTGCGCGACGTGGTAGCCAATGAGGAGGTATCTCTCGAGGCGTATCGCCGCTTGCAGCGCCCCAGAGACATGGACGAAGGGTTGCTGCTGCGCGTCCTGGGCGGCCTCGCCACGCGTTCCTACGCCGGTTGCGCAGAGGCGGTACCCGAGGCGTTTGGCTTGTCTTCGTCGACGGTCTCGAAGCGGTTCATCAAGGCATCAGCGGCCAAGCTCAGGCAGTTTCAAGAACGGTCGCTTGCCGGCTATGACCTGGTGGGGCTGTTTATGGATGGCAAGACCTTTGCCGATCAGCAGATGATCATCGCCCTTGGCGTGACCATCGACGGACACAAGGTCCCGCTGGGGTTCGTGCAGGCCGCCAGTGAAAATGAGCGCGTGTGCCGTCAGTTTGTCAATTCGCTCATCGATCGCGGACTGCAGTATCACCAGGGGCTGCTGTGCCTCATCGACGGCTCGAAGGGATTGCGGTCCGCGGCTCACCAAGGCCCTCTCCGGATACGTCGCCATACAACGCTGTCAGCCTGCCTGCCGAGCATCCGGCGCAGGCAGGTGGCACAAACGGGAAAACGTGATCGCCTATCTGTCCAAATCACAGCAGGATGAGGTCAGAAAGGCCCTCCACGATGCTTACAACAAGGAGACCTACAACGACGCCAAAGCCGCACTGCAGGCCCTCAAACCCTCCCTGGCGCTGAGGAATGCAGCGGCACTGAACAGCCTCGAGGAAGGGCTCGAAGAAACCCTCACCCTGCATCGGCTGGGGCTCATGCCACAGCTCAAACAATCGTTCCGCACCACCAACTGTATCGAATCCCTCAACGCCATGGTCGCTCAGCGCACACGAAACGTAAAGCGATGGAACAACTCCGATCAGCGATATCGGCCTGCCTGCCGGCAGGCAGGTGGTTGGCAGCCGCGCTGCTAGACATCGAGCCGCGACTGCGCCTGCCTGCAGCAGGCAGGGAGAATCAAAGGATACCGATTTCTTCCCGTACTCAGACTTGCCCTACAAAAACACCTCAACCTCGATCATGACGCGCAAGAGGCTTTCGCCGCCGACTAAGCGCCTCTCCTTTTTCAACTAAAAATAGTACTTGCCCCCTTGCTGGCCGTAGGCAAGCGCAGTTACGCAGGATTCTGACTTCACGACTGCGTCAGCAGCAGGTCCCATGGGATCGGTGCTTCCGTACCGGTTATATTCAGATAATATTCCTCTACGTAACTGACGTCGTCGTCGGCCCCTTTTCGTTTCAATTCCGCGTCCATGTTGACCTCGACTTCGTATGACAATCCCGCAATCCCTCCCTCGTCAATGAGCACTCGGGCTGCCTTGGCCAGCAGTGACGCCCTTTCGGTGTTGACCATCGCTAGAATTGCATCTCCACCCACATTCTCTTCAAAGTAACGCCAACGGTCGAAGACGTGCCTCCCTTCCTCCAGCACTTCCTCGATCTCCGAGAAGTCCGCAATCAAACGCGTTTTGCAATCTTCAGGTAGTTCTTCGTACAGGCCCAAAAGGTCGTGAGTTTTTTTCGCTTCGTCTTGGCGTGTGACTAAAATAGCCTTCAATGCCAACTCGCAGGCAAAGGCGACGGTCATTCCCGATATCATTATTAGACCCATTCGCTCCATCATCACACGTTCTGCCGATTGCGGGTTTCGATGTGGTGCCTTTGCTGATACACGAAAATCGGAACCGTCGTTTTCTACTTCGATGTCGGAAATGCCGGGTGTCTCGAAGTCGTAATCCGGGTATTGGATAACCCGCTTTTCGAAGGGAAGACTCGCGGTCCCAGCCATAAAAGTATAGGCCTGAAGATACAGGTAACCGGCCGTCCCTCTTGGAAAGTCGTGTCGACTAATCGTCTTCTTCTTACGCCCCTCGGCTAATTTCGCATTGTACCGTCTGTCGAAATATGCCGTGTCACGATCCATTTCAGGAAAGACCTTGAGCACGAACTTCGCATCCTCGCGATACTTCGCGGCTAGACCCCGACGTGCTGAAGGCAGATTCTCAACCATCTCACGGCACATTTTTTCCATCTCGCGAATTGCATCATCTCCTTCGACTGATTTCCCGCACACCCGGCACTTAATCTCAGTCCACCGCTCTCCCGCACCTAGCTGTCCGACCAATCGACCCCAACAATTCATGCAGCGTCCCTTAATCACTGCCGAGGCCGCCTCGCCTGCACGATGATCGTGAAAGTCCAACCGCCATCCGATCTCGACTGCTACGGTGTCTGCTTTCTGATCCATGATCTTCCCCAAAATTCAATGTGTTACACTATGCTCTTTCTGACAGCGTCTCGTTCCATGTCCCCTTCAGGTGTCGTTCTCGCCCGACTCCGACAGAAACTGCGTTCCCTTGTTTGTTGTTGTCACGGATTGCCCCAATCAGGCCACCTTTGATCGGCGTACTGGAGCCGAGACCATGCCGGCACCATCACAAAGGGCCACGTCGCGATGGTCTGGTGCGTGAAGACGTCCACGATCGTTGGACCACGCCCAAAGTCCACCTTGTCAATGATCGGTGTAAAGGCACCACGTCGCCCGGATCGAAGTCCAACACGGTTGTGACGTCGGGATGCGCGTCTTTGAGCTGCTGGAGAAAACGACGGATGGAAGAATACGAGCCGGCATAGCCGTAGGTGTCCACCAACGCCTGGCGGATGATTGTGTCACGGAAACCCTGACAGCATCAGGCCGTGACCTTGTCCTCGCAGGGTGGGACCGACGACACCGACTGAGGCCGCGAGGAAGCAGCCTGTAGAACCTGGGCAAGGGTCGCATCATCAGGCAGCACGCGAGAAGCATCCAGCCATCTCTCACGGCCTGCCACGTCACGTGGCGCCTGCCTGTGCGTGTACGCACGTAGACAAGCACTGGCCTTCTCGCGACCCATCAACACTCCACGGGCGATCGCACGGTACGACTCGCCTAGCCGCAAACATCTCAATACCTGGCAATGCTCACACACCTCGAACATCCGGTTTGCGATGTTCTTCCCTCCTGACTGTCGGGGAGACACTTAGAAGGTAGAAACGTTGCCGGATAGTCCGAAACCTATATCGCATCCCAGGTGGCCGCATTAGGCCGATCTTCAACTGGCCTCATTATGCCGATCCCGCATTGTCCGCATATTGGCGATCATTAACAACCTATCATGCGTCGTCGTCGTCCGGCGGACGGTTCAGGGGATGCCCAGGATCTCGGAGGCTTGTTTTTGGATCTCTAGGATCGTGTTCGCCTGTTCCAATCGTCGTCGCAAACGGGCGTTTTCCTTGCACAGTTGCTCGTTCTCGACGGCCGCCTCGTCGCGGCGACGCCCCTTGGGTCCCCGCGGCTTGGATAGCGCCTTGAGCGACCCCTCTCGACGCGCACGACGCCACTGGGTCAATTGTGAGGAATAAAGACCCTCGCGGCGCAGCAGCGCGCCAACTTCACCTGGGGCCTCGCAAGCGTCCGCCTCTTCCAGGATGCGAAGCTTGTACGTTGCCGTGAACCGACGACGCTTCGCGCGCGCCGGCGCCTCCGGATCCGGCCTCGTGGTTGAGGAGGTCCTCCGCGGGACCTCCTCAACCAGAGACCCCTTGCTGCCGTTGTCTCCAACATCGATTCTTGATCTCATCTCTTGTTCTCCTGTCCGCCCATGATACGACATTGAACTCGGAGTGGAAATTGTCTCACTCTATATTGGCACGTAGGGATGTGTGATTATGGCAGAGGAACCCATTGATAGTTTTCCATCTATCGGGTTTCCTCATTCTTGACACTCTGGTAGGTCGTCTCTATATTGTCCATCGTCTAAGGAATTAAAGCTGTTGATTTGTCTACGGAAATCTGAGGAAGTGATGTCGATGACTGCGAAATTAAAACACCTTGAATTTATACTAGGTGTGGTTGATCGACTTGCGAATAATTCCTTTCGTTTTAAGCGATGGACTGTAATTTTGGTATCGGCTATCTTTGTTTTGTTAGCAAAAGAAGATCGTGGTGAATTTGCGTTCATTGGTCTTCTTCCAGTAATGATATTTTGGGGACTTGATGGTTATTTCCTCTGGCAAGAACGTCTATTTCGCGATCTGTATGATAAAGTTCGTAATTTGGAAGAAAAAGAGATTAACTTTTCAATGGAGACTAAGGAATTTCAAAGAACCTGGCTTGGTGCGGTTTTTTCAACGACAATTTGGCCATTTTATCTTGGGTTAGTTATATTAATCGGCATCGTAATAGTGGGATGGCGATTAACTAAAATCACAGGAGTTTGCGCCAATGGCACGACGAGTCTTTTTCAGTTTTGAGTATGAACATGATGTATCTCGCGCCATGGTTGTTCGCAATAGTTGGGTTACACAAGGCAAAGAAGCGGCAGGTTTTATAGATGCAGCTGCTTTTGAGGAAATTAAAAAAGGAGGGGATGCGGCAATAAAACGTTGGATCAGAGGCCAGCTCCAAAGAACTACTGTCACAGTAGTATTGGTAGGTTCTCATACTTGCGATAGTGAATATGTAGAGTATGAGATCGAACAAAGCGAGAAAAGAGGCAATGGGTTGATTGGAATTGACATTAGTAAAATTAAGAATTTAGATGGCGATACATCGGAACGTTGTGGTATGATTCCAAAGGGTTATAATTTTTATCTTTGGAATAAGAATGATGGTTATAGCAATATGGGAGATTGGATTGAAGAAGCTGCGGAAGCAGCTGGGCATTAAATCAATATAGGAGCATCTATGGTGGCTCGTAATATATCTGTATCTTATACATATGGTCTATCGAAGCTTCGCCTCAGGCCGCCGAGACGTGTTGATGCGTAAAAGTGTTTGTGTAAATTAAATAGGCCCCAGTTGAGCGCTCTCAGCAGTAAACTTGACTTAAATGCAACAAAATCGCGTACCCAAGCAGGCTAGCGTGTTCATCCTCCTACCGCCGTGTGCAGATCGTCGAAACTCTTCGCTACTTCGTATCGAATTGGCGATTCTCCCACCCTGAGCGCATTGAAGTGCGCCTTGCCGCACTCGATCTTGCCGCTCTCGACGTCTCGAAGATCATCGGCAAACCGGCTTCCCTTCGTTTCCACGACGAAATACAACCGCTCCCCTTCATCGGTGTCGATCAATACGGCCCAATCGGGATTGTAGCCGCCGAGCGGCGTCGGCACCTCGAACCAACCCGGTAACTTTGCGTATACCTTAACGGCCGTGTTTTTCTCCAGATCATCGGCGAATTGGGCTTCCACGCCGGATTCGTAAACGACCTTGTCGTAGACAGACTTCGTCGCATTGAGCATGTTTTTCAGATATCCGGTCAACTCTTCATTTTGAAACAGTTCTTGCGCGTAATAGTGATCGTCGCCCAGGCGCTCGTACTTGATTCCGTCGACTAAGACTTTTCTCTTGCAACGGTTTATAACCTGGTCGGCCAGATCGATAAACTGCTGGGGGTTTCGCTTGAAGTCCTCGAGCCGTCCGCTTTCGCACAGGACGCGATGGATGCTCCGCCGCGTGAGCTGCGTTCGATCCTGGAGTTCTGTGAGTACATCGGGCAGTTCGATTTCTGCCTCGTTTAACGTAACCGTTGCCGCTCCGGACGTCTCGGTGGCTTCGACCCCGGCCTGACCGATTGCGATATCCGCCGTGCGCCACTGAAGCCTCGTTCTGGGGATGTCCGGCGCCTTTTGAAGCGCTTCGATGCACTGCTTAATCAGGTGTTCGTTGTCAAACACCACTCGATAGGTCGTCTTGTACTTTATCCGGTCCCAAAGCGCCTTGAATTCGGCGCTTTGGAGCACTGCCTGCCGAGTTCGAACCGAACGGCGTTCGTCCGCGTCCTTGATCTCGAGGCGCCCCGCAAGCTTTCGAAGAATCCTGGCGATTTCCGCTTGTTGTGCCGCATAGCTCTCGGGCACAACGAACGTCTCCTCCTTGAGCGCTTTGCGAAGCGAGTCCTGAATACGTCCTGCCGCGTCGATATACCGATCATCTCTCAGTTGTTCCCATAGCGTCTTCGACGCATCGAAGCCAAGGACGCCGGTTTCACCGGTGTCGCCAATAACCGGTATCGCCGCAAACTGATGCGGCGTGACGATGCCAAAGCGAATCCCCGTGTCCTGCTCAATCTCGTGCTGCAGGTTTTCAGCGAACTCTTCATAGCTTTCCATCGCCACGACCGTGAGTGTGTTAATATCGAAACCTCTCAGACGCTCCCCGTCCTGGTTGACGCAAAGGCGTAATCCTCGCCCGATCGTCTGACGCCTTTCCTGCTCGGTCCGAATGTCGCGGAGCGCGCAAATCTGGAAGACGTTGGGGTTGTCCCATCCCTCCCGCAATGCGGAATGGGAGAAAATGAACTTGAGCGGTGTGTCGAGGCTCAAGAGTTGCTCCTTTTCCCTCATGATCAAATTGTACGCCCGCTCAGCGCTGTCGCGGTTGGTCTGGTTATTCTCCGCCGTATCCGTCCAGCCGCCTTTCCTGTCAATCGAGAAGTAGCCGTTGTGGACGTCATCCGCGGCTTTATCGAGGTCGACCTCTGCGAATAATGTGCGGTATTTGGGGAATTTCGCAAGACGCCGGTATTCTTGCTCGAACATTTTCGCGTACACGCCTTTAACGGAGTTGCCGTCCTCGTCATACTGGCGATACCGATCCACTGCGTCAATGAAAAAGAGGCTAAGCACTTTGATACCCTTTGGCCTCAGCCGTTGCTCTTTGTCGAGGTGCTCCTCTATGGTACGGCGTATCATCTGACGCTGTAAATCAAGAGTATCGACGTCGCCCGAGGTCTCGCCGGGGCATAGGAATTCCTCGCCGCCCGGCGATTGAAATTCGACGAATTCGTTACCCTGTTCGACGCGAATCTCGCCAATTCGACAGTCTCTGTAAACTATGCGCTCTGTGATCTGCTCAAGATCATCCCCGCCATAGACTTCCAACTCCTGGCGTCTTACTCCGCTTTTGGTCTGCAAATCGAGTTCGACAGTCGCAGAGATAGTGTTACGGCGGTTTCGCGTCGAAATCAGCCGGATGTAAGGATTGTTGTGCGCGTTTTCGACGGTAGCTGCCGCGACTTCGATCTGCTTCACCAACTTTCGTTCGTATGCATCTACGGCGTCGAGTCGATACACCATGTGATATTGGTCGACGTGGGTCGCAGAGTAACGGAGGGTGCAAAGCGGATTCATGGCCGCCAGGGCTTTCCTGCCCTGGCCCCGCAGACCCCCGTCTACACTCTGAGGTTCATCTACGATCAGAATCGGATTTGTCGCCTTGATCAGATCGATTGGCTTCTCGCCGCCCGTCTTCTCGCTGTCTTTGTATAGATTGTTGACGTCCCTTTTGTTGATGGCGCCAACCGTCACAACCATAATCTGAATCTGTGGACTCGTCGCGAAATTCCGCACCTGTCCAAGTTTGGCCGAATCGTAAAGGAAGTAGTCGAACGGCGCGCCTGAGTAAAGCGCCTTGAAGTGTTCCTCGGTAATCTGCAGTGACTTGTAGACTCCCTCCTTGATGGCGATGGACGGCACGACAATGACGAACTTGGTAAACCCGTAGCGTTTGTTCAGTTCGAAAATCGTGCGGCTGTAGACGTACGTCTTGCCGGTGCCGGTTTCCATCTCCACCGTGAAATCCCCGGTGTCCAGATGGTCAGTCGGGGGCAGTCCGTTCCGAAGCTGAATGGCGTGGAGATTTTCCAGGATCTCATCATCGAGAAGGGTCAGGCGGTTGCCAATGCCGAGATCGGTCTGGTCAAATCCCAGACGTTCCTGGGGCCCTGCTTCCCGGGTGACCGTGAAGTCGGTTCGGCAGATTTCCTGTCCGCGAAAGAGGTCGCAGACGGCATCAATCGCCTGAAGCTGGAAATCGAGATTTGGTTCAAAATGAAGTTTCATAGCCGATTAGAATAGAAGGTCCTGAACGTCATCAGGGATTGGGAGGACCCCGACAATCACCCAGGGATTCGGTGCAACTTGATGGTATTGCTGGACCGTCCCGAGAAAACCAGAATGCATTGTTTGGTCGTGTCGTTCAAAGGTGTTTTACGCCGCCGAGGGGGTGGAAGGGTCGAGCGTCTCTATCTGCAGGGTGGCTCTGATCGGTGACCTTTTCGAGCGCATTAGCAACGCAATGACGATGGCACTGGCCGGCTTCGAGTTCGAAACAGGTGAGTGCTACGGACTCGCCTGAGTCCAGCCAAGCGCCGATTCTTTCCAGGGCATCGCCTTGATTCGGCAGGATCGTCTGTTCAAAGGTTTTGAACAGTTCTTTGAAATCCGCTTCGGTCTTAAGGCCTCGTCGTCGCCAGGATTCAATTCCGAGTTCCGGAAGATGTTCATAACGAATACCTACGCCTGTGCAAGCGCGCTCAAGTGTGGTCTTGGAAAACCCGTACTTGCGGCTGATCGCATTCCGTCTCACGTCGCACAATAGGGTCACGCCTGCACGGATGAGGAGATTCAGGTATTGTTCAATGGACCGCCCTTCGTAGCCAATCGTGAATAGCTGCGATGGTGTTGTTTTGGGACGTCTGGACTTAATCCGATCAAGCGTCGGCCGATCGTCCTCCAAGACCTGCTCTGCGATTTCACTGTGTATCGCATAATACGGGTACCGCCGGTAGGTATCCGCAACGAGCGCATCCCCTCGCAGGTTTCGATACCTTGAAGCGAACGAACGAATCGAACTGTTTTCAGAATCTCGTCCGATATTACTCCCGTCTTCTGTCAGAACCCAATTTTGGTCGTCATCCGCGAGCAGCCCCCAATCCACCAGGCGGCGTCGGTCGGCGTAACTGGTAAACGAGAATGCGCCATAATGGTAGGGGACAAAGTCGTAGAGTCCTTGGGTTGATTGAGTAGTCCCGTGTGATGAGCGCTCCTTACAGTAAAGAAATAGAAGCTTCTGAAAGTCCGTATAGCTCACGTCCCCGCCGATCGCGTCGAGCAAGCCGAGTAGCAGGCGCTGGCGGCGGTACAGACGTGGCATAGTTCCTTCTTTCAAATGTTGAACTGGCACACTTGTCATCGCAATGGGTCCTGACCTGCCCCGCGTAATAGAGACGAAAATGGATACCCGGTTCGGTTGGGAGAGTGGATGTTACTACAGACTGCGCACATTCCCCAAGCCATGCTGCTCCAGGATAGCTGTATAGTTGGTTTTGGCGACATCGCTACCTGAGGCTTGGATTACAACGATCAATCTATCGGTTAGATGAACTGTGTGGAACATCGTTTTTGGAGTTCAGGAACCCCTTCAATCTCCTGTCCCTATACGAGTAAGCACCTGAAATCTCCAGTCTACCGTGGTACTCCGACGCCATCTCCTTCCCAATTACCTGCTTTTCCCCGACGACGGTCCAACATAGCGTCAATTCTTCATCTTTAAGGTACTGTCTCAGCAGATCCTCGCGCAGCAGCAACGAGCACGGTCCTTCTTTGTGTGCAGTCGGATCGAAGGCCGCTAGCCTGCCATCACTGTCAACGTAGTCGGATGCCTGTCCCGTCCACTTGAGATCAAGCTTCTCGAGGATGTTGTGAACGGGTAGCCGTAGGGAATAGCTGTCATCCAGCGAACAGTCAAAACCGGTGTATTCTCTCGTGTAATGCCAAGTCGCGAGACGGACGGATGCGGGGCAGGCGCGTTCCGGTTTTTTCCAATTGGCGCTACCGAGATACGGCCGAATAGTAGATTTGAACGCCGGCGCCCATCCGTACTCACCGAGAAAGATCTCGTAACTCCCGGGCGGCTCAGGCATCCAACGCCCATAGAAACTAACGTCTCTAGCCCACCCCATAAAGGCGTTCGCGCGATCGGAACGAATGAAAAAACCAGTACAGATCAGCCAGAATTCTCGTTGATCCGAATCGTATGGTTCTTGATCGGCAGGATGTGGCTGCCGCCAGACGTAATATCCATACGAATTGATCCAGCGCGTTCCGTCCGACGGGTTCGTCATGCACAAGAGATCTTCCACATTAGGGAAATCATCCTTGCGGCCTATCCAATCCTGATGACAGACGTGTTCGTCCCATTTGTCATATAAAGATGGCGCCCACCACGATGAAGTATGGGAACCCCAAGTGTTACCACCCGGTGTTGACTGTAACATGCAGGAAGGATCTATATCTCTTAACCCCTCTTGCCATGGTCCTTCGAAAGCCTGATTGCCTTCGTCTTCTTGGAACGTCTCTCGATATTGAAAGTGGTCTGCAATATACGCGAGGATCTCATGGTAGGCAATCCACTGGTACTTTTTGCCGATGCGTTCTGGCTTTGACGCTTCTCTTCCATAATGCCTCACAGATCGGTCAAATTGGCCGAAACGCGCGGTTGTCCAGCCAAGATCGAATACTCGCCAAAGCACATATCGCTGGATCAGCGTTAATTGAAAACGTGGGGCGTGTTTGCCTTCATCTTGCAGGATTGAGTTGAACTCATTCAGATTCCTCCGAGAAAGAACCGCTCGAAGGTCGTTCAGCCCATTCTGTTTGGCTATCGACAGGTTCGAGAGGTCTTTTTCAGAGCGTACGAACTCATGCTCTACCACATTGCCACCAGTTTCCTCGGTATCCTCCTTAAACCACAATCTCACATTTTTCGAGTTTGCGTCACGGAGAGCATCTTCGGCAGCCTTGTATTTTTTCCACGCATTACTCTCGTGTTCATTCAATTTCAACAACAGCGCCTCCATCCTAGCGTCAGGAGACCGCCATGGATCTTCGGTGATGGGTAACGATAGCCAGTTTGTAATGTTGGAATTCCTCCCGATCACATACCTCGAGAAGTCACCTGACGTCACGGACGATTCAATCTTGCGCTTAGCAACATCGTTTTCCACTCTGTCGTCTTCCGCACTGCTATGAGCCATCAGTGATCGTGTTTCCTCTTCGGTCGGTATCGTCGGCCAGGTACTCTTGTACGGCGGTCTAATCAGATCCACATTAATATCCAGGTCTGGATTCAAATGAATCGCCCGTTCAATAACACCACGCGCATTGTCACGGAGCAAAATATGAACTGGGGGAGTTCCCATTGCGAATACTCGTTCGTATACAAATGATGCCAGCTTACCTACTTGAGTAGCGTCATGGCTACGCATTACGACGCCGTAAGCGACCGCATATACGCGTTCTGTTACATACGTGTCATCAATGTCTGAGAACCGGCCGACAAATCGCTCAGTCGCGGCCAATCGGCCGGTCAACAGAGAAACCAGCGCTTTGGTAGCCCGATCCCTCAGGAAACGCTGTGAGGTCGTGAGCATCCAACCAAGTGTAATCGAACACAACTCAGTTGTCTTATCGGCTAAATTGCTATCCTCCCTTACTGTGGATGACCAGTCCAAAAGCCGTTTGACCGCACTCGATTCATCCCAAGCACCGTGAAGTACTGTGCTCCACCAAGCATCTCGATCAGGCATTGAATACCGGCGTAGCCATTTGTCCAATAACTCGGCATTGAATGGATGGTCTTCCAAAGTCGAGACGGTCAGCAATACTTCAATTCCGTCAAGAAGGTCGTCGGAGCTTTCGAAGATTTGGTTAATGATTTCTCGGGTCTTCTTTGAGAATGCATTGCTTCTTCGCCAAATGACGCTCTGCCAGATAGCACCGATAACGTCTGATTGGGACAACGACAGTGGTGCGAGCTCCACCAATTCTTGACCGAATTTTTCCGGAACTTGGACGCATAGCGCTTCAATTAGGCCCGGTGGCACATACTTATCTGAGTCGCAGATGAATGAGAGAGGGTCTCCATCTTCGAAGGCGGACCGAAGAGCATTCTCGTCATGGTAAACACTAAGGAGGGAATCAGCGATGATATAATCCGCGAAGCGATCATACGATATATAGACGATTTCTGCGTCCTTACTGTTTCTCTGCCAATTCATGCTTTCGGTCAGTATTCCTTCAACGACCAGACCACGGTAAAGCGATCGCTCAAACTCTCGATTGGGCAGGAGTTCGTTTACGATAGTTTCCGCGCGGTGTCTATCCAGCCAACGTTGATCCGTCGCTGCCAGGTGGCCAACAAAGTTCTCAAGAGCTCGTCGAACGAGGTTGTCATTCGGATTAAAGCCAAGTGATTCGGCCAGGCGTTTGTTGATCGCAGTATGGAAGAGATCAAATACTGCCGTGATACCCTGAAAGCCACGAGGGAGTCTTCGTTGGCCAGTATCCTTTAGTCCTTGACACACGGTTTTTAAAAAAAGAGGGTTGCGAAACTCTGGTTGCAAAATCGGCGCGGACGGAAATTCGATACCGTAATATGAGAAATAAGTCCGAGTAGCGTCGTATTCTTGATCGGCAAATCCGTGATGTCTTACAGAGACTGCCCGGTTGCGAACCTCTTCAGGAATGATGAATTCCTTATACTCTGATCGTATCGAGAGCAACACACCAATCCACGGAGAACTCGCAAGGGAGGTCAAAAAAGCAGCGAGATTGGTCGGCCAAATTGATCGGCCTTCTCCCTCGTTGAGGGCATCAACAATTACCACAGCGCGACAGCCTGCGGCCTGGGCAGCGGCTTCCAGTGCTCCCACGAACTCTTCCGCACTCACTCCCTGCAGATCCAATTGCTGAAGTACCTGAATCCAAGGTGTCTCTTTGGCGACAAAACGTTGACCCATCAGTAGAACTGTTGGCGCTCCAGATTCTATGCGGCCTTTAGCGAAGTCGCAAAGAAGATGCGTTTTTCCCGTGCCCGCCTCACCCTGGAGCAACATGATTCGGCGACTTGCAATCGAATCAGCGTGCTTCAATACCGAATGGGTTTTTTTGAGTTCGTGTTGAAGTTGGTAAAGGCTTTGCTTGGAGAAATCGCTGGCGGGCTGTGATTCACCATCGTCAATCTCGTCTACAGGACGATCCCGCCTGTGTTGTAACAGAGACTCTTCGGCTCTATCCACTTCTTCCAGAACCAACTCGATCTTCTCGACGATGTCGGTGAACGGCAAATCACCCATTGGGCTGGGTTCTATCTGCGTAATCGCTTGGAGAACTTCGTCAACCGAGTTCGAGACAGTTTTGATAGTAACGGCTCCGCTCGGATTATTTTCAATTCTAACTGAACGTAGCACGTTGTGCAGCCGTCTTCGAATCGCGTTTGCATTAGATTTAACATCCTCGAAAACGAACTCTGATCGACTGAATAATTCCAGCTTACGAGCGATCGGTAGTTCGATATGGACTTCTGGACTATATCTGGGACCAGCTGACTGCACAGCTTCATCGAGGCGTTTCTGGAACCAATCCGAGTCAAATCCGCGTTGGCCAAACCAGAAGTACAAACGCCCGATGTGTTCGCTCCGGGAAAGCTGATCAAGCAATTCTGAGCTTCCCCACCAAGCGAATTCAACGCACATGCTACTTTCTCGCGTCCATTCGCACCACTTTTCAACATGCTCGTCCCAACGTTGCATTGAGGACTTCTGTCCTTTGATCCGGGCGTCGGAACGATCAAGCGGGATACATACATAATAGCGGGCGAGCCCAGGATGCTTGTCGAGCGCCGTTCTTACTGACTTGTCCAACTGCGACCATTGAGAAGGCCCCATAGTTTGGAAGTACTTGCTTTGCCATCCCCACTCACCCCCATCATCAAACACGCAAAAACACTCGACGCCTGCATCGGGAGTACCCTTTCGTTTGAATTCTGTCCCAGTTGGGCTCTCAGCGCGCGCCAACTGAGCGCACAACTCCTCGAAGCCGTCTGCTCGCGAGCCGTTTAGAGGTCGAATGTCTTGCCAGTCGATATTCATGCCACGATATTCTCTACACTCGCGGTGTTACAAACTCCGCACATTCCCCAAGCCATGCTGCTCCAGGATTGCGGCAAGATTCGTCTTCGCGATGTCGTCCTCGAAGGCACTGTCGCGAAAGACGACAGTGCTGTCTCCTGCCGGCGAAAGTTGTTTGTGCCACTCTACGATTCCGCGGGCAAGCGACTCGACGTCCTCGCGCGCGATGGTCTCGTCGAGACACGCCATTAACGTCCCGGCACCGACGGAACGGACGGCCTTGCCAACAATGGTTCGTGTCTCGACGGGTACGCAAAGGTCGAGTCCAAGTTTCAATAGAAGCTCATAGAGAATGTCATCTTCACTTCGATCCGGCTTAATGTGGTCAATGCTGTCGAGTAGAGTATGTTCAAGATCGTCGCTTTCCGGCTCCCATGCACGGATGTTGGACGAGTCGAGCTTGAATACGCGGAAGCCGAGGTCACCAGGAGAAGAAATTGCATTCCCATCGCATATCTTCTTTCCGGCGCGCCGTAGACGTTCCTTAGTGAGTTCGGCGATGTTGCCTGGTTTTCCGAGTTTGGCACAGAATTCAGCCGAGGGCATTTGTTCCGAATTAGCCGGATTCAATAATTCGGGAAGTTGAACCAAAATGAAGCGGCGATTGCCAGAATCCTCTGCGTTCTGAGCAATTACCGCGTGGCCGGTTGTCCCAGAACCTGCGAAGAAATCCAAAACCACGTCAGTTGGTCTGGCACAAATCTGGATAAGTCGGCGAATCAACATTGTAGGTTTCGGATATTCAAAAACACCTTGCGCAGCAAATATATCGTCCACTTCCTTTTTCGCAGTTGCTGTATCGCCCGCGAACTTACGCGAAAATAACGTTACTGGAACAAGCCCGTCCTGTACATCACTTAGATACCGCTTGATCATTGGGTATGATTTCCCAGTGCCCCAGATTATCTCGTCTGCATCAACCTTTGCTTTCCACGTTTCTTCGCTAAATGCCCAGTAACGACCCGACGGGCGGGTCAATATCACGCCATTTGGTTTTTTAATCGTATATTCTGCATTATATGGATTGTGCGCGGTTATCGGATCCGCCTTCCATGGTCCCTTGGGATCATTGTCGGGATTCTTATATGCTGAGGGTCCCTCTCGCGGAATCAATATTCGGTCCCAATCTTCTTTGTTTTTCGCATAGACTACTACGTAATCATGGCTGATGGAAAAAGTCTTTGACGAGTTTTTCCGGGTGTGGACCTTTTCCCATGCAATCGTCGCAAGGAAATTCTCTGCGCCAAACACCTCATCTGCTACGCCCTTGAAGTTCGCGAGTTCGGTGTCATCGAGACTCACACAGATCGCACCGTCGTTACGCAAAAGGTTCCGTGCCAGCGTCAGCCGTGGATACATCATGTTCAACCACTTGGTGTGGAATCGCCCCGAAGCGTCCGTATTTGATGAGAGCTTTAGTTTCTGGTCGTCGACTTGGCCGGTCAACTCCAAGTAGTTCTGAATGTTGTCGCGGAAGTCGTCGGGATAGACGAAATCCTTGCCCGTATTGTAAGGTGGATCGATATAAATGAGCTTGACCTTCCCGGTGTAGCTCTTCTGCAGGAGTTTGAGCACCTCCAGGTTGTCACCCTCAATCATCAAGTTTTGCGTGGTGTCCCAATCGACGCTGCCCTCAGGGCATGGGCGAAGCGTACCGGTTGAAGGCGTTAGCGCGAGTTGCCGGGCTTGACGTTTTCCGTGCCAGTTGAGACCGTACTTTTCCTCATGATTATCGACTTCGCCACCCAAAACTTGCTTGAGTACCTCGAAATTCACCTTTTCCTCTGTAAACGCTTCCGGAAACAACGCTTTAAGTTGCTCAATGTTCTTACCCACAACGTCTGCGGAGCGGGTCGAAGGGTCATTGGCGGTGATCCGTTCCATAAAGTCTTCCCTGTACAAAGAGTGGCGCGGAAACTTCGGGCACTCGAGTTTGGGTTTTCTTCAACTTTCGTCGGCGCAGATATCTGATTGTGAGTCAAAGCGACCTGTGACTGCCCTTGCCGCTTCGTCGATGCCGGGGAAAAGGATCTCACGGTTTATATTCAGTACGCTCAAGTCTTCAATGATAATATCTTTGTACTTTTGTGGCACCCCAAGCTCGAAATGGTCATAGACTGGAGTTCCGGCGTTCAACTCCCGGATCTTACAGGGTTCAAACCGGTCGTGAAAAGCAGAAATGAGAAAGGCTCCCGATTGCGCGCGGATACGTTCGAAAGATTGCTGAGGTTCTACTATGAATACACGGAAGAGATCTTTTGGATTGATTTTTTCTTGAAAGTTTGGCTTCTCCTGACGGATCAAGTGATAGAGGCGTTGTAAGGCCTTTGGGTACACAAGATCAGAAAGAGCCTCACCGTATCTACTCTTCTTTGTCAGCAAAAGTTGCTGATCGTCGTAACAGAGTTTGGCGAAGTTAGCGATGACGCTGATTGTGTCGCTACTGAATGGCTTAACCAAGTTCCGGCTGACCGCGAACACATGCATACGACCGCACCCTTTAGCTTTTTCACAGGCATGGAATAGTGCTACAAGCGGGTTGCGAGTTACATCAAGGAGTCGGGTCGGCAGTCCATGATGTTGTGCAAGTACCCACTGCCCAAGTGCATATTTGATACTGTCGAATTCCTCAGGTCGACGTGACATGAGATCGATCAGCATGTTCCCCTCTACCTTACGTAATTTTCTGTTTCGCATTAATGACGGACTAAGTTCCCAGGCGTCACAACTTTCTCCTCGGAAATAAAAGACGACGTCCTCTCTGTTTTCCTTTTCTCGTAAATCCCGGCACACTTCAAGCAGGTCTGCAATACTCCTTATTTCCCTTTTTATTGGTGCCTTCTTAGTCGCATTCCAAGTATCTTCAGGGAATAACTCTGCATTCCACAGATGCGTTAGTGATAGGTTCGCCCCAGACAACTGGGTACCTACAAGCCTTGCGTGTTCAAGTCTCGCATTAGAGAGATCAGCGTCCCGCAGGTCGGCCGTCAATAGGTCCGCCCTCCGTAGATTCGCAAACTTAAGAGTGGCACCGTTGAAGTTGGTTACGCCGGACGCGAGCGCCTGTTTGAGATTAGCGAAGGTGAGATCCGCACCTTCAAATTGGGCATCCCTAAGGTCGGACCGCCTCAGGCAAACCCATCGCAGACTAGCGTTCGAAAGGTCGGCATCTTTGAGATCAATACAGGTAAGATCAACGACCTCCTCTTCGTTCATTCCAAACTGTGCTGGTATGTTTGCACCACACAAGTCCGGTGCAAAGTCTTCACTCTTGCGTCGGTTATTCCATTCAGCCACACCCTTGCGTAGCCATCTGATATGTTCACAATTAGCCATAATGCGTTTCTCACTCCACCAATCGGAATTAACTGTGTAAGGGTGTAATCCACAAACAACGGGTGTAATTTCTACAAGTATGCCCCAGCTACCACGGCTGCGTCTGGGTTATTCCTGCCAAAACGTCTTGTCAGGGGAAGTCAGTGTCGTCGGTGCGGCGAGTTTTCACGTTCCTCCACTCCCTACGCGGCACAAGCCAGCGATCGGTACATAACCTCCCGTTCAAGTTAGGTTGACGTATTGCAGATTTCGTTCGGCTAACATCCGCCCGCCAGTAGTTCAACGACCGTCACAACGGTGACCAGTAAATCGCAAATGTACGCAGTTTCGCCCTCGGCTCCGGAATCGTCCTTGCCTCTGTCGACTGATTTCACTTACGATCGTCGTCAGGACTCATTCGCCCCCTCAAATAATGCTGCAGTCACTACTGGCAGGGCAATTCAGGACAGTTCACAGTTTGGAGCGTGCGGAGTCAAGTCCGGTGCGCAGACGTGCGAGTTCCAGGTTGATCTCCACCTTCCGGGCGATTTGCTTTTCATTCTTGGCTGCGGTGTGCAGTTCGGTGATTCTGGTTTCGAGTTGCCAGTAGTCTCGTAACGCCGCTGAGCGATTCGTTGCCTCTTTGGGAGAAGTGGGGACCTTGAATTCGCCAGTGACCCGGGCTGCGTTCAAGGCCTCGACCGTGTCGATCCAACCCTGATAAAGGGTGTGAAGCGTTGCGCGGGGTTGTTGTTCAAGCGCGAGGCTATTGCGAAATGCGGCCGTCGATTCGTCCGAGCAGCCATTCAGATCACCTGAGGCGATTGTTTCGCCGTCGACCACGGTTTTTCCAGACTCGGCCTGCGACCAGCGCTTATGTACAAGAGAGATTTCCCGCGCATCCCCGTTTATCGCGACGAGGAGTACCGGATAAGGTACGGCCCGATGGACCAATTCGGCAAGTCTGCCGGCGCCTGACTCGGTACGAAGGTGCAGTTCCAGCACGGCGATCTCTAGATATTCTCGGCTCGCATCACGGAATTCCGCGACGCCAATCGTGGTAGGTTTGAGTGCCGCTACCCACCTGAGTTCCTCGATTCCTTCCCGTATGCGTCGCCGGTCGGCGGCGGTAGGCGCGCCGTTGTCGATCAGGAGCGACTTGGGCACCCTGCGGTCTACGAGCGCGTTGTCTGGTAACGCTAGCGCCGATAGCGGATCGAATGACTTCATCGCGATTCTTCCGCCAAAACAACGAGAAAGGCGACGACTTCGAAGTCATTGATTCCCGAAAATTCGTTCCCGACAGCGTGGGTGCCGCCGGGCGAAAACAAGCTTGCGACCGCGCGTTCCTCCCGCTTTCCCACAATGGATGCGATAGCACTCGCCAGGAGGCGTTGCGGCTCCCGCATGTCTTTGTAACCTCGCGTGGCCGTGTCAAAGCGGGTGCAGGCATCCAGGTCGGGCAGATCGCGACCCAGACAGAGGCGTTTCAACCGGTCGAGGATCTGTTTGGCCTGTGTGAAGGGAAGCAACTCAATCCCATCCTCGCCAACGTGGACCAGATAATGAGGCGAAAGTGGATAACCCGATTCGAACGGCCGCGCCGCTGCGTCGCCCTCGGCTCGCAAGCAATAGATAATGCCGGGAGCGATGTCTGCATCGGTTGTGGTTGTTACCGCGAAAACGCCTGGAGGCATCTCTTCAAGTGTTCCCGCTGAGTCCCGTATATAGTCGGCCAGGTCGATTCGGAAATCCGTGAGGGTAAGGTCGGCAATCGAGACTCCGGAGGAGAGATCTTCCAGGTCGATGACCGCGTCCTGGAGCTTGAGGAGTTGCCGGCGCCGGTATTCGAGGTCGTTCATCGGATCACCGGATTGTTGCTCAATCAGATTCTCTTCGCCTGTTGCAGAAATGTCGAGCAGTACCATGCGGCCGCTCACCCGCTGTTCGAGGCGGAGGTACTCCTCGAGTTCCATGTTCGGCCAGAAATTGACCAGTTGAATACGGTCGTTTGGCGAGCCAATCCGGTCGATTCGTCCGAAGCGCTGGATAATGCGCACCGGATTCCAGTGAATATCGTAGTTGATGAGCCAGTCGCAATCCTGCAGGTTCTGGCCTTCGGAGATACAATCCGTTGCAATGAGAAGATCGAGTTCTCCTTCAGCCGCGAGATCGTCGGGACGCTCCTTGGTCCGGGGCGCAAAGGCCGTGAGGATGGTTGCGAGTTCCTTTCGAAGCGGCAGCGTCGTCCTGTTTCCTCCCGCTCCCGTAACGAGTGCTGATTCCACGCCAAGCGTTGTTTGGGCCCAGGGCGCCAGTTCGTCGTAAAGGTACCGCGCGGTATCGGCAAAGGCTGTGAAGACGATTGTCTTTCTGTTATCCCGATTAATTGGATCGCGACATTTCCGTTCGATCACCGCCCGCAGTTCGGCGAGTTTGGCGTCGCGTTCCGCCGTAACCTGCCTGGCCGCCGCGTGGAGCGTCGCGAGCCGATTCCGATCTTCGACCAGTTCCTGCCTCCAGCGGATTCGGTCGACGTCCTTGAGCAGCACCTTCACCTTTCGTCCCACCAGCAGACTCTCGAAGGCGGGATCCTCAATGTCGATATCCGCAATGTCGTGTTCTTCCAGTTCATCATCCTGCTTCTCAATCCGCTCAAGAATGGTCTCAACGTCTGTCAGTTGGCGCCGCACGGTGAGTGCGAAGGAGGCGACGGAACTCTCCATGCGTTTCAATGCGTTGACGCGCAAGAGCTGAATCAGGCTTTCCTCGCGATCCACCTGATGGAAGAAGCCGTCGCCGCGTTGAAGTCGGGTGCTGTATTTCTCGTCATACGCGGGCCGTCTGTGAGGCAACACGTAACGAAGGGGCGCATACGCCGCAAGGTTCAGCCGGCGGATTTCAAGGTTGATATTCCGGATGGAGGGAAATACGCCGGCCAGGTCCACGTCCGGCTTGACGTTAATGGGCTTCAGGCGATCCGGAAAACGCCCCGTCTCCAGCGTTCCGTAGTACTTTTCGATGTGGCGACGGGAGCGCGCGATGGTGAGCCGGTCCAGCAACGTGAAATAGTCGAACCCCAGCATCTCCACGAGCGCCATCGGCGTGCGCTCACCTTCATCAAGCTCAAGCCATCGATTAAACTGCCTCTGCGCGAGTCGTGTCGTTGCGTCTATGCTGCCGATGCCTTCGTCGGCCAGGGCCGTATCGTTGCCCTCGGTCGCAAAGGCGATCTGATTGCGCAGATCCGCCATTCGGTTGTTGACCGGCGTGGCGCTAAGCATGAGCACACGTGTCTTCACACCCTCACGGATGATTTGCCGCATCAGACGGTCATAACGCGTCTCACCGCCCTTCCGCGGCGTGCGCTTGTTCCTGAAATTGTGGGACTCGTCAATGACCACGAGGTCGTAATTGCCCCAGTTTACGTGTGCGAGGTCGATATCGCCTGACATGCCGCCGTCGCGTGACAGGTCCGTATGGTTCAGGATGTCATAATTGAAACGGTCGTCGGCCAGGAAATTGCGGCGGTCGTTCGCCCGGTAGAGACTCCAGTTATCGCGAAGGCGTTTGGGGCAGAGAACCAGGGCTCTGTCATTGCGCAACTCATGATACTTGATGATTGCCAGCGCCTCGAACGTCTTGCCAAGGCCGACACTGTCGGCAATGATGCATCCGCCAAAACGATCGAGCTTTTCGATGGCGCCGACCACGCCGTCGCGCTGGAATTTGAAGAGCTTCTTCCACACTTCGGTATTTCGGATACCCGTGGCCGAATTGACAACCTGATCTTCGTCCAGTTCCTCACCCTTATCCCGGAAGAGGTGGTACAGCATCAGCGCGTAGATGCTGTGTGGGTCGCGTTCTGACGAAAGAGAACGCAGCCGTTCCACCACACCGGTCTTCGCGGCTTCATGCGCGTCCATGGAGGACCACTGCCTATCGAACCACTCGCAAAGATGCGCGCTTTCTTCGGATGTCTCCGATGCCTGAATCAGGTTGAGGGGATTCCCTGGCGCGAGGCCGAGTCCGTCCGTGGAAAACGAAAACGACCCGATCAGGGCCTGCTGCGGAATCCCGTCCCCGTTTCGCAGAACGATCGCTCCCTGCGGGACGGCGCGGTCGGCGCGTCGGATTTCAACTGCGTTTTCGATCCAGTCCGCGCAACGTTCGGCCAGCCAGCGGCCCTGCAACCGGTTGCGGGCGGCTCTGTCGGCGTCGGCGCCGAAGAGGGAAAGATCCGTGTCAGCAGGCGGGAGGATGAGACGCGTATTCACCAAGCGTGAAAGATGCCTCGTGAGTTCCTCAAACGCATGGAGCGATAACGCTCCCGACGCGATGTCAATCCGGTTTCCGGGCTGCAGCAATGGTTGAATGAGATCGACCACCCGGTCCGTTCCGGTGTTGGAGACAATCCTCATAGCGCTGTTTACGTCCCACGTCAACCAAACGACCTTGATCGGAGTAAGTTAGCGGGAAAACCAATATATGAAAATCGCTATCGTCGGTCAATTCAACCCTGCGCCAGATGTGTCGCATTTCGCGACAGTCAGGGCAGACGATTCGACAAAAAAACCCCGATGAGTTCGTTCATCGGGGTCATCTGTCTGGCAGCAGGAGCGACACGCAGCCGTTATCTAAAGGAAGAAGGAAGAATGCAGAATGAAGAAGTAAAAGCAGGAAGTGCGCGGGGTCTGTCGTCGGGGATTCGATCTGAAGGAAGAAGGAAAAAACACAAGGAAGAATGCAGAACGAGGAAGTAAGAGCAGGACAAGCGCAGATCACCTCTATTCTCCATTCCGCGATTATTCCTTCTTCGTTATTGCGCCGCTAATCCGCTTGGCGCGGTCAATCCGGTCACGTCATTGACTGCGCACGCCAGTTTCCGGAAACGCTCTGTTCGACTATCACATCCATCTGGTTCCATAATCGCCGCGCGGTGTCGTTGATCGCTGTCCCGAAGCGTACGCTATTCGCTGCGTTGACCCCGCCCCTTGATTCTGCGCCGCTGGTTTCTGACAATGGTGACGAGTTCCCGCGTGGAGACGTCCGCCTGGATCGACGGAACGTCCAGCGGTGACCCGGAGGGCCGTTCCGGCACGAGCGCGTAGGTCCTGCCGTCTTTTCGACGGATGAGGACCCTTCCCGTCGCCTCGGCTTTGTCCAGCACGCGCGAGAAATTCTGCCTGGCTTCCGAATAGGTATATACGTCCATTCTATCCCTCCAATCTGACGAGCCTGACGCCCAATGAGCTTGCGGCCCGTCCAAGCGTTCGATCCAGCGTCAACAGTGGCGCGCCATGCCGCAAAGCGCAGTCCAGAAAATATGCGTCGTACGCGTACGCGTTCACCTGTGCCGCGATAGACAGGGCATTCGCCATGTCGACGTTCACGTATTGAAGCGGAACGCTCTCCAGAATCTCCATGGCGCGCTGAGCATCCGCGACGCGAACGCGGCGTTGCTTGATCATTGCCGAGAAGGCATTGCCAATTTCCCAAGGAATGGACCCGGGACCGATAAGCGTATGCCCCGACGTAGCTGCGAGAATCGCATCTCTTTCCGGCTCAGCTACGATTACCGCAATGATTGCTGACGCGTCGGTCACCACGTTCACGATTGTCTCTCCAGGATTCCATCAATTGTACAATTGTCAGGGAAAATGTCAAGGGCAAAACGTCAATTCGTGGAAAAGCGGAGAGACGGGAGAAGATGACCCGCTGGCCCCCCAATATTGACGTCGCATAGCGATTTCAATACGCGTGCCCGGCCTTTGTAGGGGCGGTTCGCGAACCGCCCGCCCGTAACCGGCCAGCGATATGGCCTGACGACGTTAAAACGCAAGTTCCACGCCATTGCGAGGGCAACCACAAGGGTTGCCCCTACAATTGCAACATCGGCGCGACGGGCTTTTTTCGAACAAACCCGAAAGCCGACCTTGCATTTTTCGTAGATCAGGGTACAATAGTGATACAGAAAAGAGGAGAAGCCGTCCGGCATCCCTCCGAATCGTTCCCTCTACGTCTTTCATCCGGAGAATGAAATGAGCCCAGGTGTCCGCAAGTTCATTGTCTTCGCCATCGCCCTGGTCGTATCCTGGATCGTCGGCATCAACGTGGCCCCGACCTGGACCGTCGAGCAGATCGCCCTCGATGCCCACAGCGACAGAAACGGAATGCTCTATTACGTTTACCAGGGGGAGCCGGTCTATTTCAGCGCCGTCCCCGTCCAGGACGCCCTGCTCAACCCCGAGAGAATAGAAGGCTCGCGCGACGCCCCGGTCGTAAAGAAGGAGTTCGTCTCCGTGGTCAGGATGGAGGAGGGGACGCCCCGGACCTTCTACTACCAGCTGCTCGCCAAAAGCCACTGGGGTTTCTGGTCCCTGCTTCCCGCGGTGGTCGCCGTGCTCCTGTGCTGGCTCACCCGAGAGCCGGTCACCTCGCTCCTCGGCGGCATTGTGTCGGGCGCCCTGGTGTTGAGCCGCTACGACTTTACCGGCGACGTGCTGATCCCCTCGCTGGCTACGACCAGCTCCGCCGGCGTGCTGCTTCTCTACCTGTGGCTGCTGGGCGGGTTGATGGGAATCTGGTCTCGGACGGGCGCCGCGCAGGCGTTCGCCGAGTTCATGACCGTGCGCTTCGTGCGCGGCCCGAGAAGCGCCAAGCTCGTCTCCTGGATGCTCGGCGTCATCTTCTTCCAGGGGGGCACGGTCAGCACCGTGCTGGTCGGCACCACGGTCAAGCCGATCGCCGACAACGAAAAGGTCAGCCACGAAGAGCTCGCCTACATCGTCGACTCGACCGCGTCGCCCATCGCTTCGCAGCTCGCCTTCAATGCCTGGCCCGGGTACATCCAGGCCTTCATCTTCGTCTCCGGGGTGGGCTTCCTCGCCACCGAGACGGACCGCATCGCCTTCTTCTTCCAGAGCGTGCCGTTCTGCTTCTACGCGATCTTCGCCGTGCTTGGCACCTTTCTCCTCAGCATCGAGAGGCCTCTGTTCCTCGGCAAGGGGCTCAAGGCGGCGATGGAACGCTCCCGCGCGACCGGCCGGCTCGACGCCGAAGGAGCGAACCCCCTGAGCGCGAAGGAGCTGCAGGCAAGCAACGTTCCCGAGGGGTATACCCCGCACGTGATGGAGTTCTTCCTGCCTCTGATTTCGCTCATCGGCATCGCCGTCGGCACGTTCATCGTCAGCGGCTCCCCCAACGTGCAGTGGGCTTTCGGCACGGCCCTGCTGCTCGCCGCGGGGATGGCCCTGGCCAAGGGGATGTCGCTCAGGGACCTCGTGTCGGGATTCCACGACGGCCTCAAGGGGGTGGTGCTCGGCTCCGTCATTCTCCTGCTCGCCATCACCATCGGGGGGATAAACAAGGAGACGGGGGGCGGCATCTTTCTGGTCGAGCAACTCGGGGAGGCGATTCCCTACTTCCTGCTGCCTGTGCTGCTGCAGATCATGACCATGGTCATCGCCTTCTCCACGGGGACGAGCTGGGGCACGTACGCGGTTGCCTTCCCGCTGGCCATGCCGCTGGCCTGGGCGGTGGCCGGGGCGCACGGGCTTTCCCATCCCGAACTCTTCATGACCCTCTGTTTCGCCGCGGTCATGGACGGCAGCGTGTACGGCGACCAGTGCTCGCCGATCTCCGATACCACGGTGCTCAGCGCGATGTGCACCGGCTGCGACCTGATGGACCACGTCAAGACGCAGATCCCCCAGGCGTCCATCGCGGCCTTCCTGGCAGCGGTCTGCTGGACCGTCATCGCCTACTTCACCGCCTGAGAGGAAGCGGGCAGGCAGGCGCGCCTATTCGCGTGTCCGCCCCTTCTTTTTGAAAACTATCGAACGCCCTCGCCGCTTTTCCGCGACGTTCCGCGTATATCTGCAGTCCGGCCAGTTCGAACAGCCGATAAACGGACCATATTTTCCACGCTTCTCTTTCAGCCATCCGGAGCACGCCGGACATCCCTCAACGGCCTGCCGGCAATCCCGGCAACGGTAGTCCCCATCGGCCTTCGCCAGCAATCCGGTCCCGCAATGGGGACACCCGGACTGTCGGTACTCGCAATACGGCCAATGCGAACAACCGTAGAATATCCCCCCGTCCCGAGCGTTGCGCCGCCGCTGCAGCCTTCCATGGGTGCATTCGGGGCACGGCACGTCCCGTTCGGGTTGCTTTCCATGAACCTCTACGTCATAGCCTTCCTTCATCAACTCCTCGACGAATGCCGACGGCGTTCCGTCATCGACAACGAGATAGACGCCGCGCCTTGCGCGAGTGACTGCGACGTAGAACAGGCGGCGCTCCTCGGCGTTCGGATATGCTTCCGGCTCAGCCAGAACGAGATCCAGCAGCGGGTCGTCGACGATCTCGGAGGGGAAGCCGTACTTTCCGGAGTACATGCCGAGCACCACCACGTAGTCGGCCTCGAGGCCCTTGGATCCGTGTGCCGTCATGAAAGAGAGTTTGAGATTGAAATGCGCGCGCGCCAGCGCGTCCATATTCTGAGGCCTGGTGTGCCTGTACCGGCCCAGCAACAGGACGGTCGCGTGCTCGTCGTCCTCGGCGACATGAGCGGCAATTGCGTTCAACGCCTCCGCCAAGGGATCGGGAGACGTGTCCCGGGCGAACAATAAATGCACGCATGGCTCGGCTGCATTGAAGATGGACGTTACGCGCTTGCGGATCTGGGCCGGGTTGCTGAGCACGAATCGGGTTGCGAGGTCGGCGATCCGATCCGTGCACCTGAACGTCGTTTCCAGGTTGACGCGTTCGCCCTTGCCGAAGCGCGCCGTAAACTCTCGCATGATGCCGATGTCCGAACCCGCAAATCGGAAGATGGCCTGCCAGTCGTCGCCGACCGCGAACAACTGCGCGGTGTCCGACGTGTCCAGCAACGCCTTCAGCAGACGTGCTCGTCCGTCCGAAATATCCTGAAACTCATCGACGAGGATGTAACCGTACCGGTTGCGGTAACGGCCGCTCCGCACGTGTTCCGTCGCGTTGCTGATCATGTCGTGGAAATCGATCTGCCGCTTCCGAGCAAGCGATTCCTGGTAACGCTCATATACAGGAATGAAGACGGTCAGGAATGCCTCGGCCCGAAGGCGGTTTTGAGCCCCTGCAGCGCGGCGGGTCACTTCGTCCGAGGACAGCTGGGCGCCCTTGTAGTGATGGAGGAACGTCGCGACCAGACGCGTGAGAGGTTCGATTCGACCCTGCTCTTCGAGGACGGAGAAGGTGTTCCGGGATGGGATCGGCGACAGCTTTACCCCATGCACGGCCAATTTTTCCTCCAGGTTCCGGGTCAGTCTGCCCGCGTCCTTTTCGTGGCTGTAGGTCTCCACGAGAACCGTGCCATGTTCCGCGTGCAGCCGTCTTTTCCAGTCCAATAGCCTGAGATATTCGTCGCGATCGATAAAGGGAGGCGTATCATTCGATTCCGAGAGCGCAAAATGCTCGATGTATATCCCCGCGCCCGGGAGGGTGAAGTCGGGCCGGTATCGCCTCTTGCCCGACGCGGCGGTTTCGTGTTCGTAGTCGCGTTCGTACTCATAGGACACACCATTGAGGTAAAGGAAATCGGCAATCTCGCATGCTTCGAAACTCTTGAGCTTCTCGCCTTGCAGAGACCGGACCCCGTTGTCCCGTAGATAAGCCCAATACTCTCCCTGAGTCCGGAATTCGAACTCGCTTCGGTACGGAGCAAAATGCCCTGCGAACCATCTGAGCACGTCGTCTGCATGCCTGGGGTCGGCGACGAGATCGCCAACGATGGACTTCAGCAGGTCGAACAGGGCATGGTCATCCAGTGCAGCCTTTGCCACGGCCGGGCGTCTGCGTTCCGCCTCCCCGATGATCGACATGCCCAGGCTGTGGAACGTTCGAACCGTGAGTTCGGCGCCCAACTGCACGCCAAGGCGTTTCCGGACCCTTTCCTTCATTTCTTCCTGGGCATCTTTGGCAAATGCAAGCAGAAGCAGTTCCGATGGTCGCCGGTACCCCTTCCGAATGAGCCAGCCCGCCTTGGCCACGATGACTGACGTCTTGCCGCTTCCGGCGGCTGCGACGACCAGGTTGCGGTCGTCATCGACGACAACCGCTCTGCGCTGCTCGTCCGTGAGCGGCCTGGCCTCGACCCGTTCGAAGAAATCCCTGGATCGCGCCAGCTCATTGGCCACGAACGTCTCGCATGCTCTCGCCCGAAACCCTTCGGAATCATCCGAGAAGTCCTGAATCGCCTTCAGCATTCGGATTTCTGCGACGTCGGATACCTGCTCGGGCCACTGAGAGGGGAACCGGGCGACCATGTCTTTGGCATCCTGTTCGATCGGGGAAAAGACGGTACGCGCCACGTACCTCGGCGGGTCCGTAAACTGTGCCAGGCGTTCGTAGACGGTTTGAATCGTGCCGGCATGTGTATCCAGGGCGCTTCGCCACCAGTCGACTCTCGCGCCCGTGAGTGCGTCGCCGAACACCCGGGCGTCCGCCTTCGACAGTCCGGAAACCGTTACATCGCCAGTGGCGCTACTTACCTGCAATCCTCCCCAGAACCACCCGTGCGTCGCCTCCGCGGTCTCGATTTCCGGAAAGGGGATAACGATCGACCGGGACGGGTATTCCAGGATCAATGAATCACTGTTCAACGTGACCGCTCCGGCATGTCCCCGACGAAGGACCGGGAACACGTACGAGGCCAGGCCGGATCGTCCAACGCGCATAGATTCCCGGGGGCCGGAATTGCGATGTTGGACACGTGTCAAGTCTGTCCTCCTCACATGCGAAGCACGTCAGTTGACGCGGCATCCTTCGCTCAGGCGTGGTCGTCAGGCGCTTTCCAAATACAATTCGGTAGCCTGTCTGTTTCAAGATGACGAGTCTTACTGCAAATGGTACGCCAGGTCTTCGTCCTGTCCTAAAAAACCTTCGTCGTTCTTCCTCCTGTCTGCGAAGTCCCCTGCGTTGCAGGCAGGCCGATTCATTCCGGCTCGCAGCGCGGCAAGCGACCCTTCGCCGTAAATTCCATCACGAGTTTGCCGTTGACACGCTCTTTCAATTCCGCTTTCTTTCGGTGGACGTTTCCTCCCCGTTTGGGGAGTTGCCTCCGCAGCGTCACGGCGTTGCGACCCACGCCGTCTGACGCCGATATCCTTTGTGCCTTTTTGTGCGTTTTGTGGCCGATTTCATGGTTTTCTTTTTTCGAATTGAGGCTCCTCAATGGAAAGCGTTCGCGACAGGCTCTGGATCTTCACGTGTGTGGCCGGATCGGACAACGACTCGCTCACTTATGCCGGTTACACGCAGGGGTCGCGGATGACGCCGGCCGAAGGCGCGTTATTCCTGGACGTACCCAACCTCCATATGATCCGGTGGCGCGGCCTGCCCGCGTACCCCTACGAACAGGTCGCCGTCACGTTCTCCTCGCTCAAGCAGGTCACATGGTCCATCGTGGGCAGCGGCGGACAGGTGGAAGGGGACGAACTGCAACGCGTGCTCGGTCTGGCCGACACGCATCCCAATATCACCGGCGTCTATCTGGACGACTTCATGCGAAAGGACGGCAGAGGCGCCCTCAGCGTGGATGACCTCGCCGACGCGCGTCCGAGACTCAACGTTGGCGGCAGAAGGCTGGACCTTTGGGTGGTCCTGTACATCAGGCAACTCCACCTGCCCCTCAAGCCGTACCTCGAACACTGCGACGTGGTCAATCTCTGGACCTGGAATTCGGATGAACTGGCAGACCTCGAACGGAACTTGGAACGCCTGGAAGCGGTCAACCCCGGCGGTCGCGTCTCCCTGGGATGTTATCTCTGGGACTACCACAACCGGCGGTCCGTGTCGATCTCGCAGATGGAGCACCAGTGCAACCTGGGTCTCCGGTGGCTCAGGGAAGGCCGAATCGAGAGCATTGTCTTTCTCGGCAACACCTGCTGCGACGTTGGCATCGAGTCCGCCCCGTGGGCGCAGGCGTGGATCAGGGAGGTGGGCGAAATACCGCTCGAATCTGTCAAGGCGTGACCGGGAGCGGGAAACAATCGCCACAAAAAGTCTGCCTGCAGCGCAGTACGCTGCGCAGGCAGGCACAAACGGCACAAAAAGGGCTAAAGCAGTAAGGAGACGACCGATATGAAGAACCGGGAAGGGATTGGAAACAACCTCGACAAGTGCACCTACGTACCGAGCGACGGCCTGCATGCGTTTTACGCATCAGGACAGACCTATACGGGCGCGACCGGGGAACGCATCGTTGAAACGGTGACCTCCGAATGCCTTCAGTGGGTGACGCACGACGACGGACGCACGACGCTGGACGCCTGTTACGACGGCACCTGGCTCAGGATATCGGAAGACAACGGATCACACTGGACCGACTGGGGACCGAGGGTAAGGTTCGACGTCGGGATCGAGGAAGAGCAGCTGATGCCGGCGGGATTCAGCCTGGATACTCAGAGCGACACCCTGGTGCGGTTCTACCGGGGGCAGAAGGCCGATAAGAGTTGCTACGGATACATCAACCAGGGCGCCTACCGGGCGTATACGAGCGTTTCCGGAGACCAGGGAGCAACCTGGAGCGATCCGGAGCAGATCGTCGCCCGGGGTGACGGTTTCGACGCGGAACGCTGGGGTCCCGGCTTCGAATACGGCGTCCGCGGCGGAATCCTCAACGGGAACCACTGCATCTGGCTCGAGGACGGGTCGGTGCTGGCGCCATTTACGGAGTACGAACGACTGGACGGTACCAGACCCTGGCGCTTCCGGGTGGTCTGCGCGAGGGGAAACTGGAAGGACGATATGAGCGGGCTCGACTGGGAGTTCGGGGACTTTATCGAGGTGCCGCTTGAGAAGTCCCGCATCGGATGCTGCGAGCCCTCGATCACGCCGCTGGAATCGGGTGCGCTGTTCGTCACGATGAGGTGTCAGGGGAACGAGGCCGAGGGCACTTATACCATACCCTATACCGCCGTTTCGGAGGATGGCGGAATGAGCTGGACGCCGCCGGCGCCGCTGATCTACGACGACGGTTCGAACGTATGGACGCCCGCCTCGTGTACAGCCTTTTATGATTCCTCCGTGACGGGCAAGACCTACTGGATTGCCAATATCCTGGACGGCCCGGTCTACGGCCAGATTCCTCGATATCCGCTGAATATTTCCGAATTCGACACGGTCAACGCGTGTATCGTCAAGGACTCTGTCCGGCTCATTCAGGACCGGCCCGACGACGCGCACGAAAACGTGAGATATACCAACTTCGGGTGGTATGAAGACAGAAGAACGGGTCGGTTGATTATCACGCTTCCGGAGCAATATCGCCGCATGGGATGGGACGACATGGAGAAGCCCGAGGACTTCGCGGCGGATTGCGTGAAATATACAGTGGATATAGGCGGGTAGACGTGAGAGGGGAGATAATCAGAAAAACCGCTCACACAAAGACACGAAGACACAAAGAAAAACAACTGCAATCAGCCGACAACTGTCGGCTTGAACCAGAAACAGTCGACGTCTGCGCCGCGGCGTGGCATAACCTGATCGGGCGCGTCGAGGGCAGGACCTGCCTGCAGCGCAGTACGCTGCGCAGGCAGGTGCCCTCGCCGGAAGAGCGAGTAGACTTGAGGCGTGAGAGGTTGTTTGCCCCGTGCGGTTTCATTTCGCGCCGGAGGCACAATGGAAGAACCAATCGGGCAAGGTTGTCATCTACCGTCTCCCGTGCTTTCAGGTTTTCCTTCTTCCTTCTTCCTTCTTCCTTCTTCCTTTGAAGTGATGGCTCTACGACAACGCGAATTTACGACTCCCCGTACCTGGAGATGAGGTCCACAGTGGCCGCATCTCCTTTTTTCTGCGCCCAGGCCAGGGGCGTGGCCCATTCGGCGCCCGCGAGTTTCGGATCGGCGCCGCGTTCCAGATACAGCTGCGCGAGATCGTACTTGCCCCACCGGGCCGCCCAGCCCAGCGGCGTGGACTGAAGGAGGTCGTCGATCACGTCCAGATCGGCGCCGTGGTCGAGGAGGATGGTCGCAAAGGCGACGCGCTCCGGCTCGGTCATAATCGGCTCTCCCCAGACGATGCCGCAGGCCGCCAGGTGATGCGCGAGCCGGTACCCGAAACGCCCCACCAGATTGGGGCTGACGCCGTGGTCCAGAATCATTCGGAAGATCTCCGGATAGACCGAGCGGTCGAAGTCGCGAAACTTGCGGTGGGGATTCGTCCGCCACAGGCGCAGCGGCTGCTCGAGCAGGCTGAACCAGCGACCGTCATCGGGTTCCCAATCGAGTTGCCGCAGGCACATCCCAACGATATTCGGGTCGCCGCCGCATCCCGCGGCCCATAGCAGTTTCTCCGCGATCGACGGATCGTTGTGGAGGGCGACGGCAGCGGCCGACGTCTCAGCTTCGAGACCGGCAGTGACGTGATCCAGGATCCCGCCGTATCGAAACAGCAGTCCCTTCATCCGGTCGTCCCGGTTGTTGTACGCCGCGCCCACGGGATTGGCGCTGGCATAGATGCTGGCATTGGGATCGGCGCCGTATTCCAGAAGGAGTTCGGCGATTCCATACCGGGAATTGCCCGCCGCATTGGCCAGGGGTTCGCCCCACGAATACGGTTTGGATTCGTAGTGGTGGAGCTGATGCCGGTCGTCCGGGTGCAGACCCAGGTCGAGCAGCAGGCGCACCATGTCGATATCGTCGTTCCGGACGGCGATCTGCAACAGGCCGTCCCGCTCGCTGTCGCTGGACTGAAAGCGATCGGGATGTTCCTTCGCGAACGCGCGGACGAAGTCTAGATCGCCAAGTGCGACCGCGGATTCGATTGATTGCTCGCATCCCGCCTGCAGCAGGATGCCCGCGCAGATCAGACACCCTTCGTTGAGCGGCCTGTTGCGCCCTCGTACATTGAGGACCGCGCCGTCCAGGGGCGATTGGCCCTCGGGCGTGAGATGGGTGACATCGGCGCCGCGATGGAGCAGTTCGCGAACGAGCCGGTAACGGCCGTGCGACGCGGCCGCGTGGATCACGCTGCCGCCATTGCGATGGCACGCGTCCAGCAAATCGGGCTGACGATCCAGGACGTCGAGCGCAGCCTGCTCCCGCCCCCCCCCGACGGCCTCGAACAGCGCGTCGTTCTCGTCGGTTATCGTGATATTCTTGCACGCGGCCAGCTTGCGTTTTTCGTCTTCTTCCCTGATCACGTGGACGATTTCGTCCAGGCCGCGCTCCCGCGCCATGGTAAACGCGCCGGTGGCGTCGCGATGGGGATAGATGCCCGAGTTGTGGTCCGCGCCCGCTTCCATGAGAACGCGGACCGCATCGATGTGCCGGTTCATTACCGCGTAGTGAATCGCGCGGTGTTCGTTGTTTTCAGCCATGTGCACGTTCACCAGATCGGGCCGCTCGCCAAGGATCTGTCTGATCCGCGACACATCGCCGCTGCCTGCCGCCTCACATAGATCTGCGACCCTGTAGGATCCGTTGCCGGCCATCTCTGTTCCTCCTTTGACTTGCAATTTATCGTTTTGTAAGGGGATTATATACAAAGATAAACAGGGTGTGTTATGGCAATTCAGCCAGAGCAAACACCAGCTCTTCGACAAGCGCATTGGCCTGCTCGGCCGTCAATAGACATTGAAACTTCTGCGTTTGTGATCCGCCGTCGGTGCTTTCCGCCTCCAAGCGAAGATAAATGCGACCTGTCCCGTGATGTACGCCTATCCCAAGCTGAGTGAGGTGAGATAGTCGAATATGACCTGGCTTAGACATCTCGTCCATGATTCCCTCGTTTCTCTTAGATGAGTTAACTTCCGCGTTGCGCTTGGCCCCCTATTGCGTTAGATTATAACCGTAGCACATATCAACCACCCTCAAAGGGGGAGAAGTGCGGGCTTTGGTCTTTGCGCCTGTATGAGTGCGCAAGCACAAGAGCCGGACCCCAACGGATTTCAGCAACGCGGATTCATCCTGAATGGTATTGGGGAAAAGTGTTGGTTTACTCAGTCCTATTTCAACAACAAGCCTCACTTCTGGAAAAAATCATTCCCGGATGCAGACGACCATGAACTCAGAATTTTAACATTCACTAACCCACGTTGCATGCGAGACGACTTGAAAGGATTTGACGCCGATATTTCAAGAATGCTGAATTCTCACATGATCAACGTTAGGCTATCCAATTTCTACACAGGGACCTATGTTATAAAAGATGCTAATTTCGATACCAGAGAAATAAAGCCACATGGAAAATTCGAAGATCGAGGCCAGTGTATCCAGTCAAAGCAATATCCAAGCAAGGGCATTGCAGTTGAATAGCATGATCGAGAACAGAGCAATCAAGTCGGTTTACCATACAATGGCTATTCACGGATGTGGTCGATGAAAGGAGGCCTATCATGGCAGTGAAGAAGGAGAGCCGCGCCAGAGGAAGGCCGGTTACAAAGACGATGCCGGGCAAGATCCCAGACACACCGGAGAATATCGCCAAAGCCATGTTCCGAACCGGACCGAAACGGGAGGGTGAATGGCGATATATGAAGAAGAACACGGTGTAAAACAAGAGCGAACTCCGCTATGGAGCGTCAAGGCCAGCGATAGGGCGCTGTTTAATGGGTGTTCGGTATTCATATTCATAATCGTGATTGTTGCCGAAATTGTTACCAGGTGGCCTATATGCTGGCAACCTTTGACGAAAACCGCAAAAGACATGATCCAGTTGGCTGCGCTCTCTATGATCGGGGCCTACTTTATCGTGGAGGCAAAGGACATGTTAGGCGGATTCAGGGACTGGGTTAAAGAAAGGAATCTCAGGATTAGACAGGAGCATTACGAGAGAGGTATACAAGAAAAAAACCGGGAATTCGAAAAGTGGGTTGAATCGGAACGCGAAAAAGGCACGCGTTTTAACACTCCACCTCCAATTGGCAATAACGGAGGCCAAACCTAATCCACCAAATCCCGATACCTCAAACTCTTTCCAACCATACCGGCCACAATCCGTCCCATCTGCTCAACGGTATCCAGTTCACGGACGTTGTGCCTGCCAACGAATTCGTTGACGTATCTTTGCAGGTGCTGAACGCCCATCTTGTGGTATGTGCCATAGATGCCGCGTTTGAACATCGACCAAAACGAATTGATACCGTTCGTGTGAACGTTGTAGTGGACGTATTCGCCGGATGAATGCTTGACAGTGCGATGCCTCATGCCCGTCATTCCCTGATAGGCTGAGGCATCGTCTGTGTACACGTCCGCGCCTTTGCTGGCGTGGCGCTCAACAAAGCCTTTGAGCGCAGGCCCGTAAATCGCCTCAGTCACTTCAGCGTCCCTGTCGTCTGTTTCGCGGTCACGAGCGCCGACCACTGCCGTCTTGCCCACTGTGCCCCTGCCTGCGTTCAGCTTGTCCTTTGCATGCTTATTTCGTTCCTTTCCGCCAACAAACGTTTCGTCTATTTCGACCGGCCCGGCAAACATTCCTCTATCCTCTGCCCACGCCTCGCGGATTCTGTGGGCCATGTGCCAGGCTGTTTTCTGCGTCACGCCTATATCCCTGTGCAGTTTCATGCTGAACGTACCTTTGAGACCGGTTGACATCAGGTAAATGGCAATCGCCCACTTGCGATAACCGATCTTCGAGGATTCCATCAGTGAACCGGTTTTCGTAGAAAAGAACTTGCGGCAATCCTTGCAATGGAAGGGCATGCGGGGGTGACCGCCGTTGCGCTTGACGCGGTCGCTGTCACAGCGCGCACAACGCACGCCTTCCGGCCACCTTTGGGCAATGAACCATTGTTCGGCGACATCATCCGTTGGGAACAGGTCGAACAACTGAACCAGCGTGATACCCTCTCTGTGCGATTTTCCTGGTGCTTCGTGTGCCATGACAACCTCCTGTATTTCAATCGTTTACTAATTACAGAAGAAAAGTAAACGAAAAGTGGCGGTTGTCACGGAAAAAACGTCTACTTTCGTATATAATCCCCTTTTGTAAACGTCCGCGGGCAACCACCTGCGGTCGCCGCATAAAGACCTGCCCGGCTGAGACTCACAACCCGTATTCCAGCGTGAGTTCCCTCTTCACGTCCGTTTTCTCGACGCTTTCCCTGATGTCATCCATCATTGCCAGCCACCTGTGTTCTCTGAATTTCTCAAAGTCGAGGACGAATCCCGGGAGCGCCCTGCTCTCGATCCGGCCGGCCGGCTCCTGCCCGAGCACCTCGAACTTCCCGCCTCGAAGCTGGTACCACGTGGCCGGTTTGCCGTTCTCCACGAACAACGCCTCCTGGACGCCGGATGCTTCATAAATCTGGCGCTTCTTTCCCAGATCCGTAAATCCGTGCTTGGATTCGATTTCAAGCACGAAATTGGGCGGCCCCTCGTAGACCTGATGATCGTGGTTCTTCCTGCAGATCTGCCGGGGTCCGTTTCTTCGCACGATAACGCCCACGCTCGGATAGACCATAACATCCGTCTTGCCGGCGTAGCTGAGCCGTACCGGCGGGAAGAGGACCACGTCCATACCTGTAGCAATCATGCGGTAGTAATTGATCACGGTAAGCACGTCCGTGTGGTGTCGCGATACATTCGCGTCGGGTATCCACATGACAAACCTCCTCTATTCCCGCCTGAGCACGTCGACGGGATTGGCACGGGCCGCGTTCCGGGCAAGGTGAGCCACAGTTGCAATGGCGATAAGGAGGGTGATAGACAGACTCAGGAGGAACGGCCAGACGGTGAGATCGATCCGGTACGCAAAGTTCCGCAGCCAGTCCTGTGTCAACAGATAGGCAACGGGACAGGCAACAATCCCGGCAATGAGCGCCAGCACCGGGAATTCCCGGGCAACCCGAAGCAGGAGATGCCCCTCGGAAGCGCCCACGACTTTGCGGATCGCGATCTCCCGCGTACGCCGCTGTGCCGCAAATGCCGCGAGTCCCGCCGTGCCCAGGCAGGCGAGGAGGATGGCGACGATAGCAGACCGGAACGCGAGCGCCCCCTGGCGGTGCTCATGACCGTACCTGGATTCCACGTAGTCTTCGATGTAGAAGCTCTCGAAAGGAACCGTCGGGACCAGTTGAGACCAGATCTCCTCAATGTCTGAAAGCGCTTCCCGCTCACGATCGCGTTTGATCTTCAGATGCAGATATTTCAGGTTCGGCCCCGCTGCCGACAACACCAGCGGGACCATGGGTTCTCTCAGCGAGCGTACGTGAAAGTCCCGGAACACCCCCACGACCCGCGCGGGTCGCCTATTGAGCAGGAACGCCTGTCCCACGGGCCGGGTCCAGCCGAATTTCTCCGCCGCCGTCTCGTTGATCATGACCTCGGTCACGTCGTCCCAACCGGTTGTCCGTTCGGCGTACGCCCGCGAAAAATTCCTTCCCGCCAGAATCGGAATCTCATAACAATCGAGGAAATCTTCATTCGCTCGAAAAACCCGCGCTTCAAACTCGCGATCCGGCGAATCGACGGGGGACACAAACCGGCGTTTCGGCCAGCTGTGCCCCGGCAGGTCCAGGCTGGCAGCCGCCGATATGATATCGGGATGGTCCAGAAACCGCTGTTTGACCGCGTTATAGCGGCTGTTCAGGGGCAGTCGCTCGGCATCGGGTCCGAAGATCTTTACGACAACCACTCCGTCCCGGCGAAATCCCAGGTCGCGCGTCCGCACCAGGTCCATCTGCAGGTAGACGACGAGCGTGGTCGCAATCAGGACGGTTGATGCCGCGAACTGCAGAATCACCAGGATTCTTCGCACCCAGAGATCCCTCGGGAGTCCCCTGCGCAGGCCCCTGAATATTTCCACCGGCTGCTGGGCGGACACGTAGAAACCAGGGTAGATTCCGGATACGAGCCCGGTGATCACGGCAACGACGAGAATCCAGTGAATCTGTTCGACGACGTTGAAAACAAGCGGTTCGCCCATCAACGTCGAATACTGGGGCAGGAGCGCCCAGGTCAATCCAATAGACACCGGCAGCGCGGCAAAGGTATACAGAAGGGACTCACACAGGAATTGACCGACCACGTCGCGGCGGTGTGCGCCGGCGACCCTGCGAAGGCCGGCCTCGAGGGCGCGGAGGGCCGACCTTGCGGTGGCCAGATTCATGAAGTTGACGCACGCGATGATCAGGATGCTCAGACCGAGGACCGATATTGGATAGAGATCGCGAACGTCGCCGTACAACATCCCCGAGTCGCCCTTGAAACCCTCCAGGTCAACTTTGGAATACAGATGAATGCGCGGCATGGGTTGGAGCCGGTAGGTCGCGCGGCCGGAATCCGTGGGAAACCGGACGGCAAGCGCCCGCTCCACCGCCTCGATATCCGCGTCCGGTCGCAGGCGGATGAAGATCGGCGCCGCACGGATCGCCCAGTTGCCCGACGTGAAACGCGTAACGCTGTCGAACTCGAAACGCGTATTGGTGGGGAGGTCCTCCATGACAGCGACGACATTGAACCCCTGAACATGGGTTTCCCGCTGTACCTCCACCGACCTGCCCACGGGATCCGTATCCCCGAACAACTTCCCTGCGAGGCTCCTCGTCAGCACAATGGACGCGTCACGGCGGGAAAGCGACGCGGCATCGCCGTGAACGACGTCGAGCCCGAAAAAGCCCAGGGCGTCGCCGTCGACGGGACAGAGCCGCTGGCGAAAGTTCCGGCCTTCCGCGCGAAACCAGGAGCTGATCTGGCGGTACTGGACCACGTCCTCCACCTGGGGATGGTCACTGCGCAGACTCACGGCGACCTCTGCCGGCAGCGCGCTCTGCCATCGGATCCGGCCGCGCTGGTCGATGTTCTTTCTCATCACGCGGTAGACGCGTTCGGCATGGGGACGAAAGGCGTCGTAGCTCATCTCATAGCGGATATACAGCATGATGAGCATGGCGCAGGTCAATCCGATCACCAGACTGGCAACGCTGATCGCGGTGTAGGTCTTGTTCCGAACCGCGTTACGAATCGCGAGTGTGAGGAAGTTGTATAGAATCGTTGTTCTCAATGTTGCGCGTTAAGCGCCCGTTTGCGGAGTTCCTCCGCGGTAAGATTCTCCACGCGCGTGGCAATCCACCAGGTGATGCCCTGGCTGTCCCTGACGCCGGCGTTCCGGTCCCCGTAGAACTGGTCCGCGGGCGCCATGAGGGATTCCGCGCCTGCCTCGAGCGCGGACGCATAGGACGCGTCGGTATCTTCCACGTACAGATAAAGCGCGGCCGGCAGGGGCGGATACCCCTCCTGAGCGGCGCCCATCATCACCACCGAATCGCCGATCCGCACTTCCGCGTGCCTCGTAACCCCGTCCGGCCCGGGCACGCGTTCGGATTCTTCAGCCCCGAATGCGTCCTTCAGGAACGAAATAAGCGCTTCAATATCTTCAACGACGAGATACGGGGTGACAGTTCTGTACCCAGGGGGAGGTGACGGCATGGTTTGTCTCCTTATGTTACGTGACCCGAACCCACGGTTTCAGGATTCCCAAACGTACACTTTCTTGTGGTAGACGGTCTCGAATCCGTTGCGCTGGAGATTGCCCAGCGAGGTCTTCAGCATCGCGAGGGTCTCGCTGCACGCCACCCGGCGCCCCAGTTCCGCGGCGCGATTCAGGCGCGCCCTGATAAGCGCGTTCTGTCCGCCCTTCTTTCTGTGGGCCTCGGCGGTCCCCGCCCATCCGAGATAGGCGAAGTCGCCATCGCAGGCAAGGATGGCCGCGCTGACGGGCGCGCCGGCCTCGTACGCCATGAAATGCTCGAATCCGGCCTGCTCGACGCTCTCGAAGAAAAACGAACTCGGCCAGGGCTCGAAGATGCGGACAACCGCATCCCGTTTTTTCTCGACCTCGCGGCGCGAAACGCGGCGCACTTCAAGAGGAGTCTGAAAGGGCGACACGGGTTCAACGGTACGAATCAGCGTGGGATACGTGGTTCCCGTAAATGGCGTGAGACCGTTGTCCTCCAGCCACCCGATGATTTCTTCTTCCTGTGGATTCGGGCTCAGCCAGAAGAAAAACCGTTCGACCTCCGATTCCCTGAATACGTTCAGTATTTCCGATAAATCGGACCGCGAAACCCTCCCCCCGCATCCGAAAAAATACACGCCGTTTCGGTTCGCCGATGGAAAAGGCGATACGGCGGAAGGAGGATCCAATATGACGATCGCGCATTCGATTTGAACCTGGACCCTGGAATCCTGCGGAATGCAATCGAGTTCCTTCTGCCTGATCGCCATCAATCGTCGTGCAATCTCATCGGGTCTCATGTCGGTGGTCGGAGTGATGACGTGCGGTCTAAGGTGATTCGATTCACTGCCGTACCTCTTTTTCTCGTGTTTTTGTCGCGCTTTTTGTTTTCCTCGTCTTCTCGTGCCTTTCTCGTGCTTTTTGATTCTCATCCTGTCTATCTTGTCTATCCATGTAAGTTTGGATTTTGAATCAGGGAGTCTGGTTTCTTTCCAGGAGCGGTTTCAGGAACTGTCCCGTGTACGACTGTGCTGCCTCGGCCACCGTCTCGGGCGGGCCCGCGGCAATCAGATGCCCTCCGTTGTGCCCGCCCTCGGGGCCGAGGTCGATCACGTGGTCGGCAGTCTTGATCACGTCCAGATGGTGCTCGATGACCACAACCGTGTGACCGGCGTCGACCAGACCGTTGAGCGCGTCGAGCAGTTTCTGGACGTCGGCCAGGTGCAATCCCGTGGTCGGCTCGTCCAGAATGTAGAGATTGTGTCTGCCGCGTTTGATCTTGCCGAGTTCGCTGGCGAGTTTGACACGCTGCGCCTCCCCGCCGGAGAGGATGGTCGCCGGATGGCCGATTTTCAGGTAACCCAGCCCCAGGTTGTCGAGCACGCAAAGCTTGTGAGAAATGAGTCTGTTTCCGTCAAAAAACGCGACGCCTTCTTCGATGGACATGTCGAGGACGTCGGCAATGGTCCTGTCCCGGTAGGTAACCTCCAGCGTCTCGTCGTTGTATCGTGCGCCCTTGCAGGTGGGACACGGGACGGCAACGTCGGGCATAAAGGCGAAGCTGGTCTTGATCTCGCCTTCGCCCGAACATTCCTCGCAGCGGCCGCCCTTGACGTTGAAGCTGAACCGGGAGGCCGTGTAACCGCGTTCGACGGCTTCACCGGTGGATGCGAAACACTTGCGGATGTTGTCGTAGAAGCCGATGTACGTCGCGGGGTTGGATCGAGGAGACCGGCCGATGGCGGACTGATCGATGTTGACCACGTCCGCCACGTGTTCATGGCCCGAGAGGTCGTCATGATCGCCGGAGAAGACGCGGCTGTCGTGAAACAGGTTGTAGAGTTTCTTGTACAGGATTTCGTGAATGAGAGTACTCTTGCCCGAACCGGATGCGCCGGTGATGCAGGTAAAGACGCCCAGGGGAATCTCCACGTCAATGTTATTGAGATTGTTCGCGCGCGCGCCTCGAATGCGGATCGCGTGGGCGTTTTTCTCACGTCGACGGGCGGGAACGGCGATCGCTCTGGCGCCGCTCAGGTATTGCGCCGTTGGCGATCGCCTGCACTTGAGCACCTCGCCCACCGGGCCCGTTGCGACGACGCGCCCGCCATGCACTCCGGGTCCGGGACCCATTTCGATGATGTGATCGGCGGCGCGTATGGTCTCCTCGTCGTGTTCGACGACGATGACCGTGTTGCCGACGTCGCGAAGACGCCGCATGGTGCTGATCATCTTCTCGTTGTCTTTGGGGTGCAGACCGATGCTGGGCTCATCCAGAACGTACAACATTCCCATGAGCCCGGATCCGATCTGCGTTGAGAGGCGAATGCGCTGGGACTCGCCGCCGGAGAGCGTGCCGGTCGGACGGTTGAGGTTGAGATAGTCGAGGCCGATGCCGATCAGGAGTTCGAGGCGGACCGAGATTTCGTGGATGATCTGCGAGGCGACTTCCTTCCGTTTCGCCGGCAGGGTCAATTTCGTAAGAAAGGCCGAAAGTTCCGGCAGATGCATTTCGCCCAGGCTGTGGATGTTGTGACCGTCGATGGTGACCCGGAGACGCTGTTTCTTCAACCGCTCGCCGCCGCAGTCCGGACACAGATTCTCAACCATGACTTTGCGCAGATAGTCTTCCATGCCGCCGTGGGCCGTACCCTTTTGCCTGTATCGGCGGTACTGGCGTTCGATCTGGTTGATCACACCGTCGTAACGGAACTCGCGCCCGATGTATTTGGCGCCGACTTTGGCGTCCGGAGGCTGCTCGATGACGACCCGTTCGCCCCGCGTGCCGTACAGCAGCAAGTCCCGGACGTCGTCGGAAAGGTCCTTGTAGGGAGTATCCAGGTCGAAGTCGTACTTCCTGGAAAGACTGTAAAGGATTCGGCCGCCCCACGTATTGACGTCGTACTTCAGCGCTTCCTTGACAAATGCCCCTTCACGCAGACTGCGGTCCTTGTCGGGGGCGACCAGGTCGGGGTGGGCCTTGAGATAGGTGCCCAGACCGGAACATGTGATGCAGGCCCCGGCGGGATCGTTGAACGTAAACATCCCATGGTGCATACGACCGGCGACCACGTGCGCGGACGAAGCCCCGAGTTTTCGGTGGAACGTCTCGGCCGCCGCCTCGCCGACGTCGGTGAGAACGCGAAAACTCAGGAACCCTTCCCCGATGACCTCGAGACCGTGCGTCAGCGACGTCACAATCTGTTTGTCGAGGCCCTCGCGGACGACAAAGCGATCCACGATCACCTCGATCCGGTAATCTTCCTCTTCATCGAGGTCGATTTCCTCGCCCAGATCGTGTGTTCTTTCGTCGATGCGCACCCTGCGGTAGCCCTTGGTGCGAACGTCGTCGAACAGGTAGGCGTAATCTTCGCCATAGATCTTGAGCACCGGCGCCCGAACCTCAACTTCCACGCCGCCGGGCAGGGCCAGAAGGTGTTCCATCATCTGATGAGGCGTCCAGACGCTGACTTCCTCCCCGGTGACGGGGCAGCGCGGCTGTCCGATACTTGCGAACAGCATTCGCAGATAGTCATAGAGGTCCGTCATCGTCCCCACGGTTGAGCGGGGATTCTTCATCACGGTCTTCTGTTCTATGGAGACGACCGGGGAAAGTCCGTTCACGAAGTCGACGTCGGGCTTCTTCAATTGGGAGACGAATCGCCGGGCGAAGGTGGAAAGCGATTCCATGAACCGCCGCTGACCTTCGGCATATACCGTGTCGAAAGCAAGGGAGGATTTCCCCGAACCACTCACGCCGGTGACAACGACAAGCTTGTCGCGCGGGATTTCGAGGTGAATATTCCGCAGATTGTTCTCGCGGGCGCCTTTGACTTCAATCGTCGATCTCATCGACAATCCCATCAGAAAAGCGAGGGAACGAAACTGCGAGAGAACGAGAAAACGAATATACGCCGCTCGTCTTCTCGTCTTCTCGTTTCCTCGCCCTACAGAAGTTCGACGCTGTCACCGTCATAATAGTAGGCTGGCTCTTCAACTTCAATCCGGCTCTTCTCGGTCAGGTGGATGGGACTCGACAGCTTCTGAATGATCTCCTGCGTGACGAGCCATTCACAGGCCGCTTCGAGGCCGCCGCCCTGGATTTTCTTTTCGAAATAATCGCTGATTTCCGAGAGTTTGCGCACTTCAGACGACTCCGAGAGATAGTCCAGCAGCGGGCGGAAGAGGTCCGGAGCCCATTGTTCGAGACTGCGGTTCACCAGATCAAGTACGCGTTTGACGGATTCCTGAGTCTTGGGCTGATTCACGAAATCCGTGTAGATGGCGTTGAATAACCGGGGGTTGTATTTGAGCGCCTGATGGACCACTTCCCGCCCGGGCGCTTCGTTGTGCAGGAGAACCTGGATCGAGGCAAGTTCGCGTACGACCTGCATGAGCCACCAGAAGCTGTACTCGAAGTCCTTTTTCAGGTAGAAGTACTTTTCCGCCTTGTAGAGCGACGGTATCAGAAAGGCTGAGTATCTCAACAGCTGAAATGCCCGGTCCCGCGTTCCGATGCGATCGATGGTATCGTACCATTTCGCCACGGAATCGTCCTTCGTAAACAGAAGGGTGCTCTTCGAAAACGTAAAGTCCAGCCAACCGCCGCCCAGACCGCCTTCGATCCGGCGTTTGAAGACGTTGCGGGGAACGCGTTGCGCATGGATGTTGACGTCGTCTTCGCAGAGCGTGACGTGTCCTTCTTTCACCCCATCCTGCATGATGATCCACAGATCGACGTCCGAATTCACCCAGACTTCATCGTAGGACAGACTGCCAAACAGAATCGCAGCGAGTACCGTCCGGTCGCTTTCGAGTTTTCCGACCAGAGATGACAGCGCGACCCGGTAGTGTTTCCGGATTTCGTCCGGCGTGGCAGGAGACATCGACAACTCCATCATCACTATTTATTAAATAAGAACGCAATGGAGCACATGATATATAATACAGGTTCAAATCAGGTGTCAAGGTCAATTCAATGAAAACGCACGCATCCGTCCCGGGAAGGAGAAACCGCTTGAAGACAAGGTGGCGGACAATCAACCGGAAAATCATATTACTGTAACGTAGCAGCCCGTCGATAACGTCCATCCGGGGTGGTCCGACACCCTGCGGTAACTTCAATGAGATATCTTATCCACCAAAGAGCGGCGTGCAGTGACCGGTCCCGACAACCGGCAGACGCATCAAGCCGCTTCCCACCACGTCCGACGGAGGAACCGATGTTTCATCGAATCCGGTCACGGGGTCCGACTCTCGTCCTGTTAATCTGTCTGCTTGCGGCATCCGGCGCCGAATCATCGGCCGGCGATTTCAGGCTCACGATTCTGCACAACAATGACGGCGAATCCCAGTTGATAAACGCAGGCGAAGGGTTGGAGGACTTTGGCGGCGTGGACCGATTCAAGGCGCTTGCAGACCGGCTTAAGGCCGAAGCGCGGATGGACGGCGGCGTGATCATGGTCTCGTCGGGGGATAACTTTCTCGCCGGCCCGGAATTCTACGTCAGCCTCCGGCGCCCCGAACCCGCCCCCTTCTACGACGCCCTTGCGATGGACCTGATCGGGTACGACGCCGTATGCATCGGCAACCACGACTTCGACTTCGGACCGGACGTCCTGGCCAGGTTCATTTCCGGGTACAGCCTCACCCGCCCGCCGTTTCTCAGCGCCAACCTCGGCTTCGGGGACGAACCGGAACTGGCCGGTCTCGTCGCTTCCGGCCGGATTGCCGGGAGCACGGTCGTCAGCGTCGACGGCGAACACATCGGCATCGTGGGCGCCACCACCCCCGACCTGGCGTTCATCTCCAGTCCACGAAACGTGAGGCTGGACGGCCGGCTGCGGGAAGCCATCCAGGCGGAAGTGACCGGGCTGGCGCGACGCGGCGTGAGTATCATCATTCTGATCAGCCACCTCCAGTCCATCAACAACGATCTGGAACTCGCCAGGCAATTGCGGGGCGTGGACGTGGTGATCGCGGGCGGCGGCGACGACGTCCTGGCAAATCCAGGCACGCGTCTTATTCCCGGCGACGAAGCCGAGATTTCCGGACCGTACCCGATACTCGAACAGAGCGCTGATGGAAACGACGTCCGCGTTGTTAGCACCGCGGGGAATTATCGTTACGTTGGACGGCTCGTGGCCGGTTTCAATGCTGCCGGCGTCATTACGTCAATCGACCGGGACGCCAGCGGTCCGGTGCGGGTGGCCGGCGGCGATCAGCCGGATGCCGTAGACCCCGACGTCGAGGTCCGTAACCGTGTCGTCGCCCCGGTCATCGATGCCCTTGCTTCCCTTTCTTCCAACCCGGTGGGAACGTCGAGCGTTGTGCTCGACGGCGTGAAGAGTAGAATTCGAACCCGGGAGACCAATGAAGGCAACCTGGTGGCCGACGCCCTCCGGTGGCAGAGCGCACGGCTTGCATCGTCGTTCGGCGTTCCCGTTCCACAGGTCGGCATCGTGAACGGAGGGGGAATACGCAACGCCAGCGAAATTCCCGCCGGCGCACTATCCGAACTCACGACCTTCGATATGTTGCCATTTCCCGACTTCGTCGCCGTCGTGCCCGCCGTTCCCGCAACACAATTCAGGGAAATCATGGAAAACGCGGTCTCCAAGGTAGAAGACGCCTCGGGGCGATTCGCCCAGATTTCGGGCTTCACGATGGTCTGGAATCCCGACGGCGTCGCCCAGGAACTGGATGAGAGCGGAAACGTCAAGCGACGCGGCGGCCGGATCGTGAATATTACCCTCGACACGGGCGCCGGCATCGTCGAAAACGGAAACGTCGTATCCGGCGCGCCGGACATTCACGTGGCAACCGTCGACTTTCTCGCCAGGGGCGGCGACCAGTACCCCTATCGGGGCGCCCGCTCCACGCGTCTGGGCGTGACCTACCAGCAGGCGCTTGTCAACTTCATCAGGGAAGCCCTCGGCGGCCGCATCACGGCGGCGGCTTATCCGGCAGGGGGACATGGCCGGATTGCCACCGGACAACCGGCGCCGACGGACCGCCCGAACGTCCGCAATCGTTCTGTCGTACACGTCTTCCTCACGGGAGACGGCGGGCCTGTACCGGACGCCCGGGTCGAATTCTCCCGTTCCGTCTCCGGCCGTGCGAAGGTCTACAGGTGGAGAGGAACGACCGATGCCGAAGGCCGCGCCACAATAGAAATCCGACCTGAAAACCGCCGAAGCGTCTCGGGCTACTACGCGGTCCGGGCGGTGGATATCGCGGGCCATGCGTTCTCCAGTTGGGAGAGCGTCCCGATCAACAGCGGGCGGGAAATCACACTCCTCCTGTCGGTGGGCGGCGTCGCCCGCGTGGAAGAGGAACAACCGCTGGCCGCGGAGACCCTGGCGCTTTACCCGAACGCCCCCAACCCGTTCAACCCGTCCACCCAGATTGTCTATCGGATCCCTGAGCCCGGGCAGGTCGACCTCAGGGTCTACAACCTGCTGGGCCAGCAGGTCCGGGTTCTGGTACGGGATCACCAGGAACCGGGCCGGTACGAGGTCCCGTGGGACGGAAGGGACGGGTTCGGGCGTTACGTTTCCAGCGGCGTTTATTTCTATCGACTGGCGCATCCGGCCGGCACACACACCAAACGCATGCTCCTGGTCAAGTAACGATCGGCACAGACCTGACGCACAGTCAAAGAACCGGGCGATCGACGTGCTGATCGCCCGGTTCAATTTGCAGAGACCACGCGGACTGGTTTGCCACGGGCATCTCCCGGGTTGGATGTGAACGCCGGGCGGCCCTCGTGCACGCCACGTCGGACCGTCGACTTCCTTCCGGACTTCTGTTCACTTGACGAAGCAGACCATTTCCGGTATATTTTGGTTCTATCCAAGTTCGTTCTGCGCTGATCTGGAGACCGCAGGATGTTTTTTTCCACCGGACGGATTCATCCGGTTGTTCTTTTCGCGGTGGCGATATTCGCGGCCTACCTCGCGGTATTCCTGCTTGCCGCCTTTCCCGAACACGATCACGATCAACAATGTCACGATCACGAACAGTGTACGGTCTGCACATGGTTCAATAGCCTCAGCGTCGTCTTGCCGGCAATATTGGCGGTGCAACTTTGCTTTCTTTATTTCCGGCAGTTCTTCTCCTCGTGTCGCGCACCGCGCAATTCCTTCCTGCTTCCCGATGGCCGCGCACCTCCCGCGTCCTGATCCATCCTCCCGTGTCTAACAGCCCGTTGAAAAAGCCCATCCGGGCTACGTCCGGCCCTTGTGGCCGAATAACTGCGTTGCCTGCCTGCGGCAGGCAGGCGCTCCCTCCCCGAATCCAGGGATTCGCGTCGGTCGCGCGCCTTGTCTTCGGCCACAATGACTCGGCCTCGCCTGCAGAGCGACTTTTTCAACGGACTGCTAAGAGACACGTCCTTAAACGTTACAAGGTCGTTTCCACATCAGTAACTCCGGCTTGGGACTTTGTCCGAATCCGTATGAGCAGGAGAGCGGAACTTTCCCGCGCCGCGGCGGGCTTCAGTCTGCCGGGATCGGCATCGTGCCATCCTCCGCTTTCTCCGCAGGGCGTCTGCTGCAGCAACGGCAGGGCTGTCGCCTGAGGCGTCGGCATGGCGCCAATATGTCGTCAGATCGGGTTCAGGTCATGCACGCAGGCGGCTGCCCATGCCAGGTACGGGGTGCGTTAAATAAGCTCTTATACAGGAGAAAATCGATGTTCAGCACGCTGAGAACGAAAAAACCGCATCACTGGATCGCAGCCGTAGCTGCAGCGGTCATTCTGGCCGGTTGCGGCAAGGATGACCCCCTGACGACGCAGGAAGAACACTATGAAGCCGAAGGCCTCGTGCTCATCGACGGCGGCCAGCGGTTCTTCCGCTATTTCCAGGGCAGGATCGACTCGGGCGACGGCCGGGCGGAAGCCCTGGAGGTCGCTCACGGCGAAGTCACCAACAAGTGGAGCATCCGCTTCCTGGACGAAGACGGAAACGAAATGGCGCCTCCCACCGGCGAGGATTTCAGTTTCACGTGGGAAATTGAGGACAAGTCCATCGTCGAAGTCGTCCAGGAAGCGGGAGAAGCGGGCCAGTTCGTCTTCGCCCTGCGCGGTCTGGAACACGGCGAGACCACCATCACGCTTCAAATCTCGCACGAAGGCCACGTGGACTTTACCACACGGCCCATCCCCGTGCACGTGGAAGAAGAGTTTGAGGCGGAAGGGCTTGTCATCATCGAATCGGGCTTTCGATTCTTCCGTTATTTCAAGGGAGAAATCGACTCTGGCGAGGGCCGTGCGGAAGTCCTGGAAGCGCCGATCGGCATGACGCCTCACTGGCGCATCATGTTCCTGGACGAACACGGCGATGAAATAGACCCGCCGGACGATCCCGAGTTCACCTTCGGCTGGACCATTGCCGATCCCGACATCCTCGAAGTCGTCCAGGACGAGGGGGACGAGGGTTCGTTCGAATTCCACCTGCGCGGCTTGCACGAGGGCGAAACCACCATTGTGCTTAAGGTCGAACACGACGGACACACGGACTTCAGCACCCAACCCATCCCCGTGCACGTGGAATCACAAGAGGGGCAACACGAGGAACCCGTGGGCGTGCGGCTCAAGGAGGAAGACAGCGGTGAGTTGCTCACGCAGGCGCCCTTAAAGGGAGAGGGTTCAGCCACCGAAGACCTGACGGTTGCCGCAGGCGACACCACCGACCACATCGCGACCGTCTTCTTTGACGAACACGACGTTGAGTTCCAGCCCGAAGCGCCCGACCATACGCTGGGCATTGCGGTGGCCGACACCTCGCTGCTCGGTATCGACCCGCCTGCAGCGCCCGAATACTGGGCTTTCAGGCTCATTGGCAAAAAGGCCGGCGCCACCACCATCGCGCTTTCCATTCTCCACGACGGAGAGACGGAGGAAGAGTTCGCGCCGGTCTCCGTGACGATCACCGCGCCGTAGCAGAAAACGCGGCGGGAGGGTTCTTCTCGCCCTCCCGCCCCTCTCCGGGTCAGGCTACGTCCCCATAGGCGTATAACCGACCCGGCGCTTTGGCATTTCGCAGGCATGTCCGCAAATCCGAAGTTCGTCCGCCGCGCAGGCGGTTGCCCACGCGGAATTCGGGGCGAAGTGAGATTTCCATATACAGGAGGACATGAATGTCCAGCACGCTGAAAGCGAAAACACCCAATCCATGGATAGCCACGGCAGGCGTTCTTGCCGTGTTCCTGTCCGTGTCCTGTCTGGCCGGGCTCAGCTCGGCCGCTCAGGCGGTGTTGATCGAAGGGTATATCTTCGACAGCGAGTCCGGACTCCCCATCCGGAACGTGAACGTCCAGCCCGCGGAACCCGCCGCGGGCACGTCTACCGACGAAAAAGGCCGGTTCGTGCTTCACCTGTCTCCAGGTGTCTATCGGCTGTCCTTTACGCACGTCGGCTATCGGGAAATGCGCCGCGAACTGAACGTCTCGGGAACGAAGCATCCTGTTGTCTATCTGGAACTGGCGCGACTGGACCTCAAGCTGGATCCCATCGACGTCGTGGCCAAACGCGCTGAAACCCGGTTTGACGAACTCAAGCAGGCAACCCGCGTGCTTTCGGGCGACGAACTCAAGAAGAAATATAGCATGACGTTGGCCGAGACCATGAAAAACGAACTCGGCGTGGCCATCCGCAGCATGGGTCCGGCGCCCGCCCGGCCGGTCATCCGCGGCCTCAGCGGGGACCGCGTCCAGATCAACGTCGACGGCATCGAGTCCCAGGACCTCTCATCCACGTCCTCGGACCACGCGGTCACGGTGGAGACGTTCAACGCGGAACGCCTGGAAATCATCCGCGGACCCCGCACGCTGCTCCACACGACCACGGCCGGCGGCGGCGTCATCAACGTCGTCAAGCACAAGATTCCGGAAACGCGACCACGGCGTTTCTTCGGAAGCGTCGGCGCCTATGGAGAGACGGTCAACCGGGGCTATTTCTCGTCCGCCGCCCTCACCGCGCCCCTCGGGCCGTTGGCGCTTTACGCCGAATCCACGTACCGGGATACCAGGGACATCCGGACCCCGGTCGGCAGACTCGCCAATACCCCCATCAACACCAATACATATACACTCGGCATGTCCTATGCGGGCGACCTGGGCTACTTCGGGGCTTCTTTCGATCAGTTCGAAACGCAATACGGCATTCCGGGCGGATTCATCGGCGCCCATCCCAACGGCGCGGACCTCGATATCGTGCGGCGGGTCTTCGACGGGAAGGCGGTCTATCGGTTCGACGGCCTTAAGATAGACCGGGCCGAGGTAGGTTTCGCCAGGGCCTATTACTACCACGTCGAGTACGAGTCCAGCGGCAGCATCGGATCCGAGTTCCTCTTTCATGACTACAGCGGTGAACTCAAACTCTACCTGAACCCGGGAGATCAGGAACACAACACCGTTCTCACCTCCGGTTTTCAACACAGAAACCTGAAACTGGGGGGGTTTGTCTTTACCCCTCCCACGCGAAAGCAGGATCTCAACGTCGGGTTGTATCACGAGACGACCTACCGCAATATCGAACTTCAGGCCGCCGCCAGGTACAACTATACCACCTTCGACCCGCGCCTCACCGCGTTCTCCAACACGAGCCTGGACGTAGACCGCGCCTTCCATACCTGGTCCGCGGCCTTCAGCCCGCTCGTGCCGGTCACCGACCAGCTGACAGCGGGCATCAGCCTCAGCCGTTCTCAACGCGCCCCCACCATCGAGGAACTCTACAACGAGGGACCGCACCTGGCCGCATTCACCTTTGAGATTGGCAATGTGGAACTCAACGCCGAACGCAGTTTCGGCCTGGAGGCCTTCCTCCACTTTCTGCAACCGGGCTTCGACCTGGTCGTCACGGGATTCTGGAACGAGTTCGGCAATTACATCGTGCCTCGAAATACGGGAAAAATCAACTATTCGAAGCTCCTCCCCATCTACGCCGCCGACGGCATCGACGCGAGAATGCTGGGCGTGGAAAGCCACATGAAGTGGCGTCCGAACGCGCGCGTGGAACTGGAGATGAACCTGAGCCACGTGCGCGGGGAGAACCGGGACGAACGCATTCCCCTGCCCGAAATACCGCCGCTCAAGTTCGCTGGCAGCGCGACCTACAGGCACCCCTGGTTAAGCGCGGGAGGAACCGTGGAATGGGCCGCGGGACAGAAGCGCGTGGATACCTACGAAGATCCCACCGACGGTTATACCGTCTTCGGCGTTACCATTCAGCGCGACTTCCTCGCGAATCAGGCCCGCCACAGCGTTATCCTTTCCCTCGAGAATCTCTTCGACGTGGAATACCGGAACCACCTGTCGCGCGTCCGATCCGTGATGCCCGAAACGGGCCGCAGCCTGAAATTGCACTACAGGATGTATTTCTTTTAGTCCCGAGCAGACAATCGAAGCAGATGCGCCACCCATCCGATGTTGGCAGCGTTGGTTGATCTCCGGCAATTCAAAGCCCCGGATCCAAAAGCCGATCCGGGGCTTGCACTTTTTATATTCAGGCTTTATCTTTCAGGGACAGAAAATCGTAACGAATACGTGGCAGATGATGGCAACGTGTGCCCGTGGGGATAGCGAGTAAAGGGAAGACGAACAGACACGACAAGGAAGGTTTCTCAGATGTTGTCACACGAAGTTTTCCGCGAGCGGGCATGGCGGACCGACAGTATCGACGATTCCGCAGCCTGGCACTACACGCTGTCCGAGGATTGTCTTTCCAACCTCAGGCGCATCATCCGGCACGCGCGGGGGCATACCGGACCGATCACGGAGATTTCCCTGCCGGACGTCACGTCCAATGGCTGCGGAGAATGCCTTCAGCCGGCACGTGACGCTCTGAGTTCTGGACGGGGGTTTGCGATCGTCGAACGGGCGCCTTGCGAAGTCGAGGATGCGCTCGCGATGTACTGGGCGGTCGGCAACTTCCTCGGAAGCCCCATGGCGCAGAATATCGAAGGAACGCTGCTGTACGACGTGCGGGACACGGGCATGGACGTGGCACAGGGCGCCAGGTTTTCAGTGACCAACGCAGAGAGCACGTTCCATAACGACAATGCCTTCGGCAAGCCGCTGCCCGACGTCGTGGGACTGCTCTGCGTGCGCACGGCAATTTCCGGCGGACAGAGTCAGCTGATCAGCGGCTACGCCCTCCATAACGAGTTGCTGGAAAATCACGCCGACGTCCTTGAAATCCTGTATCGACGGTTCTATTTTGATCGTCGAGGACAGTTCGAAGCCGGGGAACCGCCAACGTCTGAATTCCCCGTTTTTCAGTGGCACAGCGGGGAATTGACGCTCCGGTATTTATACTACTACATCCAGGTGGGTCACGAGCGCGCGGGCAAATCACTGACCGCGGATCAAAGAAGAGCGCTGGGCGTTGTGGAAGCGCTGCTGCGCCGCGAGGACTTCAGGGTGGAGTTCAATCTGCAACCGGGTCAGATGCTGTTCACGAATAACCGCTGGATCCTGCACAATCGCACCGCATTCGAGGACCATCCCGACCCGGAACGCCGCCGGCATTACGTGCGGCTCTGGCTGCGCCGCCGCGGCCTGTAATTGAGAAATTGGTATCCGTTTGCATGTAACCGGCGCTTACCCGTCCACAACCTCATAGGCGCCCGAATTGTACATATTCTCCCGGGTCTCCACCCGGTATACCCAGCAACGTCCATCGGTCGTCCCGCGGATCATCCGGTCGGCATAGTCGAACGCGAATTTGGAGGATGCCTCCATCCCGACGTTCGGCATCACGCGCAGGTCCACAATTCCCCTCCGGTGCATTTCCTCGAACAGCTCGCGCTCCGGGTCGTCTTCGTTGATCAGCATCGTGTGGTCGAACATGTGCTCCAACCAGGCCTTCAGATCCTTGAGTTTGCCGAAATCCACCACAAAGTGATTCTCGTCCAGCTCGTTGCACGTAAAGTGGAACGTTATGACGCGGTTGTAGCCGTGGATGAACTGGCAGTGCCCGTCGTGATGCGCCTGTCGGTGCGAACACGGCAGATTGTGAAATGTCTTGGTGGACGAAAACCGCCCTTTTCCCCTGGCCATAGACCCGTCCCGCATCGAAGTCAGACTTGGGTGAACACCCTAGAAAATATCGATTTCGCCCACTCTGTCAAGGTTTCCGCACCTGAAGACCGAAAGGAACGCGCCGATGATCATTGACACCCACACCCACTTCTACAATCCCGGCCGACCGGAAGGGGTGCCGTGGCCGCCGCAGGACGACACCCTGCTCTACCGCCGCGTGCTTCCTGAAAACTACAAGGCCGTTGCGGTTCCGGAGGGCGTGACCGGCGCCGTGGTCGTGGAGGCCAGCGAGTGGTTCGAAGACAATCGCTGGATCCTCGACCTGGCCGAAAAAGAGCCGTTCATCGTAGGCTTTGTCGGCAATCTCGACCCGGACGCCGACGCCTTTCAGGACCGGCTTGCAAGCCTGGCGGACAACCCGCTTTTCCGGGGCATACGCCTTCACAGAAACGAGGTCCGGACCGTTGGCGGTCCGCTGTTTTCCAAACTCGAGTTGCTGGTTCGGCACGACCTTTCCCTCGACCTCCTCATCGACGTCGAGCAGCTTCATTCCGCCGTCCGAATTGCCGAGCGGCTGCCGGACCTGCGCATTGTGCTCAATCACGTCATCCACGTACCCATCGACGGCAAGACGCCGGACCCCGAGTGGATCGACGGCCTGCACAATATCGCGCAGTTCCCGAACGTCTACTGCAAGGTGTCCGGCCTCGTCGAAACCGCCCGACAACGACCCGCTCCTCCCGAGTTGAACTATTATGCGCCGACGCTGGACCACCTCTGGGAGATTCTCGGCGTGGACCGACTCATCTACGCCAGCAACTGGCCCGTGTGCGAACACGGCGCCGACTACGCGACTGTGCAGCGCGTCCCCATGGAGTATTTCAGAGCCATTGGTGAAGAAGCGGTCGAAAGGGTATTCTGGAAGAACGCAAAAGCGGCTTACAGGTGGCCCGATCGCAAGCATTAGCAAATCACGAGGCGACGGGAACGCGCCGCGCGGACGGTCCTGCCGGGGACCGGATCTTTCGTCAGGGCTCTATTGTTCGTCCGGCCGGTTCGCGGACAGACGTTAACGTCGCCGGGTGAGCATGGGCCCGAGCGGACGTCCTCCAAGCAGATGCATATGCAGGTGGTAGACCTCCTGGCCGCCGTGGTCCCGGCAATTCACGATCAACCGGTATCCGTCATCGGAAAACCCTTCCTGTTCCGCGAGCCGGGCCGCCACGGTAAACAACCGGCCAAGCGCGGCCTCATCTTTGGACGATACATCGCTGACGGTGGGTATCACCTTGTTTGGAACAATCAGAATGTGAGTCGGCGCCTGCGGATTGATATCTCGAAACGCCGTCACCAGCTCATCCTGATACGTGATTTCAGACGGTATCTCCTTCCGTATGATCTTGCTGAAGATGGTCTCGTCCGCCATGAATTCTCCTTTCGGCAATCACCTCCATTTGCTATCTTCCGTGGCCAACGCTGAACAAAAAAACAACGCGCAAACCACAAATCAAGGAATTCTTTAACCCGAGTAGCTGTTGTCCCGGAGAGAAGGCGGGAACATGCTTCCTATCCTCGATCGACTCCTGGCCGCATTTGCGACAATCCTTCTGCGGTTCTACCGGTTATTTGTCTCTCCTTTTTTACATTTCGTTTTCGGTCCCGGCAGCGGGTGCCGGTTTTATCCCACGTGCTCCCGGTACGCGCGTGATTGCTTTCGGCAACATTCCGTTCCTGTCGCCCTGTTTCTGTCGGTCTCGCGAGTGCTGAAATGTCATCCCTTTCACCCGGGGGGATTTGATCCCGTCCCGCCGAAGCGCCAATAGACGCGACACCCGTCAACGCCGGGCGCCCTGCCCTCCGAAGCAAGACCATCGACGGCTTCGGGACCACCCTGGCGATGCCCGGCTTTGGCCCGCGTGTCCGTTCAGACCTCCCCGTACCTTCGCTTGCTGCGGCCAGCGAGGCATTTCCCCCGCCTTTCGATACGGCGCCCCTCATCTGAGCGCCGGAGGGCCTTCAACCTTCCTGACCCGGACGCTGTCCAGCTCACACTTCCCACCCCCTCCGCCACCCTCTTGACTTGATATCGAAAAATCATTATCGTTAATTTCGTGAGGGTCGCGTCCTCTTTCCGCTCCTGCCGTGAGCGCGACGCCATCGACATCATTCGCGGACCACCCCCACGTCACGGATCGGTTGGTCGATCACGACGGCGACGCGATTCCACTCGACGACGGCTGGGTGGGGTCAGCCGGTCGAAGCAGGTCCTCCAGTCCTCCCCGGAGATGCCCGGGTTTTCCCGCCACTTGATCGTGATTGTCTCGCAATCCTCGCATGCCGGAATCCGTCACGGCCCAACGGCAAGAAACGCAGATCGTGCGGACGTTTGTTGTATAAGTGGAGTTCTCACGCACGGCACAACCTTCATCTTTCCCGTAATAATGAACCGGGTAAAGTCCCGGTTTTACCGATCGTGTGGAGTGCGTCTCGCTCTACACGTCGGAACCGGAGACAGGTGTATACGGCGGGAGCGACGTCCGAAGTCCCTCCGCGCAAGCATTCCGGGGCGTGCGCCGCCATCCGGACCTATACTTGGTCCCGCTGTTTCACAGGGAGAAGAGAGAGCATGTTGATCAACACGTCACTACGCCGCCCGAACCTCGAACGGGTACGACGCATCAAGGAGGCATTGCGCGAAGCGCTAGGACTCTCCCCTGACGCGACGGTCACGGTCACCGAGCTGGCTTGTCTCGAAGAAGGCTGCGCCCCCGTCGAAACCGTGATCGGCCTGCTTCGGCCCGATGCGCCACAGCTTCAGCATAAGTTACACAAACCCATAGACGCCGTTGACGCCAGGGACCTGATCCAGGTCTGCAAGGCGTGGGGGTTCGACGTCCGAATTTCAATACTCGCACATCGGCTCCGGGAGAACTAGATGAACACGCCGCGAAAAGTGCCTGTTTCCATCCTCACCGGCTTCCTCGGCTCTGGCAAGACGACCCTGCTCAACCGGATCTTGAGTGAGGAGCACGGCAAGCGCATTGCCGTGATCGAGAACGAGTACTGCGAGGTCGGCATCGATCAGGCGCTCGTCATCGACGCTGACGAAGAGACCTTCGAGCGCAATCAGCTCGTCTTCAACGGCCGCTACCTCGATGAGCAGAGCATGCGGCGGGGGTTCGAAGCATGTCTGATGTGAACGTCGACAGACCCAGGGGCGTTCTTCGCCGGGGTTGGTCTGCAGCGGTCGGCGACTATGCCATCGCCGGGGGTTGGAGCCTGCGCGGTGAGGCGCTGATGGTCGGTGACGCTGCGGGTGGCGTCTACGCCTTCGACGGCAAGTCCGGCGCGACCGCCTGGGCACGGCGGGAGGTTCATGACGGTGGTGTGCTCGCAATGGCGATCCACCCAGGCGGAACCGCGTTCGCGACGGCCGGCCAGGACAGCCGAATCTTAATCTGGACCGCCGCCGAAGGTCAGGTAAGCCGGGCTATCGACGTCGGAAGCGGCTGGGTAGAAAACGCGGCGTGGTCGCCGGACGGCCAGTGGTTGGCGGCATCCTGCTCCCGGGAGGTCCGCGTATATGACGCCGACGGCGTGGAAGTTTGGCGATCTGATGATCATCCCAGCACCGTCAGCGCGATTGCCTGGTCGAGCTCAGGGGAGCTGGCGACGGCCTGTTACGGTCGAGTGACGTTCTTCGACGCGGCCACCGGCGAGCCACGCCAGAAGCTGGAGTGGCAGGGCTCCCTGGTGTCGATGGTCCTGAGTTCGGACGGCGATATCGTGGCCTGCGGCAGCCAGGACAACTCGGTGCACTTCTGGCGTCGCTCCACGGAGGAGGACTCCATGATGTCGGGATATCCTGCCAAGCCGTCGGCACTGGCTTTCGACGACACCGGCGCCCTCCTAGCCACCGGGGGAGGGGAGGCGGTGACGGTCTGGAGCTTCCACGGAAGTGGTCCCGAAGGCACGCGGCCCGGCGTTTTAGAGCTTCATGTTCAGCCCGTCACGACGCTTGCCTTCGATCGCCGCTCGATGCGCCTGGCATCCGGAGGCCGTGACCGTGCCGTGGTCGTGTGGTCGCTTCAGAGAGATGGAGAAGGCGGTCCGATAGGGGTCGCGGTTGTGGAGGGCGCAGTGGCCGAATTGTACTGGCGGCCAGACGGCCGCGCGCTTGCCGCGCTCGACGCGCGGGGTGGCGTGACGGTTTGGCGGACTCGATCTTGACGCTCAAGGGCACGGGACTTTCGCCGCCGACCGAACGCCTCTCTCTTTTCAACCAAAAATAGTACTTGCCCATGAGAAAAAGTATCATATGATTCTGGTGTTCTGTCCCGATAATAAGTTGCCTGAATTCGGCCGTCGAGACGAGATGAATCGGCCGAAGAATGGTGAGGGAGCGCCTGCCTGCCGCAGGCAGGCAACGCCGTATTTCGGTCACAAGGGCCGGACGTAGCCCGGATGGACTTTATCAACGGGCTGTTATGGTAGGGTATCTCTGAATCGTCACTTGCGCCTTTTGTGCTTTTTGTGGCCAATTTGACGGTTATCTCTTTTCGAATTGAGGCTATTCGGAGACTGCGATGTCACTTTTGACAGTCACGAACCTCGTAAAGGCTTACGCTTCGCCTGAAGGTTCACAGAGCCGCATCATTGATGTTCCCCATTTTGAGATAGACGCAGGAAAACAGATTGCGCTCAGAGGGAGCAGCGGCGCTGGAAAAACGACGTTTCTGAATCTGATCGCTGGAATTCTACAAGCCGACGACGGATGCATTGTGCTCGCCGGCGTGGAGACGACCGCTCTCTCAGAATCCGAGCGGGACAGGCTGCGTGCCCACCACATCGGGTATATTTTCCAAACATTCAATCTACTTGCCGGCTACACAGCTTTAGAGAACGTTATGCTCGGAATGATGTTCGGAAAAGGAATTGAAGCCAATTTTGCCCAACATCTGCTTGAACGGGTCGGACTTGGCGATCGAATGCAGTATCGCCCTTCGCAGCTATCGGTCGGGCAGCAACAACGTGTTGCGGTTGCCCGCGCCGTAGCCAATCGACCCCGTCTCGTACTCGCCGATGAACCGACCGGCAATCTGGATTCTCATCATGCCAGCGAAGCGGTGACACTTATCCGCGATATTTGCTGCGAAAACAGTGCATCGCTGCTTATCGTCAGCCACGACTCAAGCGTTCTGGGCCAGTTTGAGGAGGCAAAGGATTTCGCGCAAGTAAATCGCGTATAACGTAACTCATTCACGAAAATTCCACGTTTTCTTGAATGATTGGACGATCTCTACGCCCCGTTTCGGAAGATTTCTCCGCGGTGTCGACGTTCCGGATTTTTCGATGGAAGGCAAATTGCCGCAAGAGGCACAGAAACAGCGAATCTGTTACAGGGCGTTTCGCCGAGAGACAAGGAATACCTTGTAGGGTCACGGCGTTACGACACACGCCGTTTGGTGTCTAACAGTCCGTTGAAAAAGTCGCTCTGCAGGCGAGGCCGAGTCATTGTGGCCGAAGACAAGGCGCGCGACCGACGCGAATCCCTGGATTCGGGGAGGGAGCGCCTGCCTGCCGCGCTTCGCTTGGCGCAGGCAGGCAACGCCGTATTTCGGTCACAAGGGCCGGACGTAGCCCGGATGGACTTTATCAACGGGCTGCTAACCCTTTTGTGCTTTTTGTGGCCAATTTAGCGGTTATCTCTTTCGAATTGAGGTTAATGGGGATCGGAGAAACGTGTTTGAGTCGAAAATGAAGAGACGGATTGGGTTGTTTTTCATCGTTCAACGCAGTCTTCGACAACACGCGCTTTCGACCCTCATCACAACGTTGTCAATTGCGCTCGGCACGGGGCTTGTGATGGCGGTTATCGCCATCAGAACGCAATCCGTCTCGGCATTCACGGGCGGTCCGATTGGCTTTGACGCGGTCTTGGGAGCACGCGGCAGTCCGTTACAATTGGTGCTGAACACCGTATTTCATCTCGAAACCTCGCCGGGGAATATCCCCTGGACGATGTATCAGGCGGTGAAAGACGATCCGCGTGTCGAGCTCGCCATTCCTTACGCGCTTGGAGACAATTATTATGGTTTCCGTATTGTCGGTACGGCAGTGGAGTTGTTCACGGAGTTTGAATACCGCAAAGGGGTTCGATTTCGGACGCATGGGGATGGACGTTTTTTCGATCCCAACCGGCAGGAAGCCGTCCTTGGCAGCTACGTCGCGCAGAAGTTGAACTTAAGGGTGGGGGATACGTTTCATCCGTATCACGGCCTGGTGTTCGATGAATCCATGCGGCATGATGAACGATATGTTATTGTTGGTGTGCTCGAAGCGACCAATTCACCGTCCGACCGTGTCATCTGGATACCAATCGAGGGCGTTTATCGACTGGAGGGGCATGTGTTGCGGGGCGGTGGTGAAGACTATGTTGCCCAACCCGGTCGAGAGATCCCCGACGTCCACAAAGAGGTCAGCGCAGTCATGCTGAAGTTTCGCAATCCGCAGATCGGTTTCATGATGGATGCAATGATCAACAAACAGGGGAAGGCGGCAACGTTGGCATGGCCCATCGGAGCTGTGATGGCTGGCCTGTTTGACAAAATCGGTTGGATGAAACAAATCCTGGCACTCGTCTCTTATCTGGTTGTCCTTGTTGCGTCGGGTTCAATTCTCGCAAGCATCTACAACTCCATCAACGAGCGGCGGCGCGAATTTGCCATCTTGAGATCACTTGGCGCACGTCGTAAGACGGTGTTTACGGTAATTGTGCTGGAAGCTGCATCGATCGCGGCGTTAGGAGTCATCATAGGATTTATAGTTTACGGTGCGATTTTCACCTCAGCATCAGCAATTGTCCGCACCCAGACGGGTATCGTCTTGGACCTGTTGGAATTTCATCTCGCGTTCGTACTCGTGCCGGTTTGCGTCGTACTTCTGGGTGTGATCTCTGGCATTGTGCCCGCCTTCAAGGCGTATCAGACGGACGTCGCAACGAGTTTAACACCCATAGGCTAATTCCCCGTCCCAAAAAATCCTCGCCATTCTTCCGCCTGCCTGCGCAGTGCCCTGCGCTGCAGGCAGGCAGATTCATCCCGTCTCGCTGCGTTCCGCCTCGCTCGCCGACCCTACGCAGGGCGCCTGCGATCAGGCGCTGGGACCTGAGCCTGTCCAGGGATGCGAGCCGGGCTACTCTGCGGCCGAATTCAGGCGGATTATTTCCCGGACGGAACACTGCTAATCGTGCGATACAACACCAACGTCAAGTCAACGTTGCAGACAGGGAGATCATCATGAAGATCCAAAGAAGGCTCTTGATATGGACGGCAATTCTAGCGCTTACTATTGCTCACGCCAGTTGCGAGAAAGAGGGGGAACATCGCCACGAACACGAGGAAACACACGAATCCAGCGCACATCATGAACATGTGGCGCCTCACGGCGGGACCCTGGTTGTTTTTGGCGATGAGTTCGCGCACATTGAGTTTGTGCTGGACCAGACAACGGGAAAACTCACAGGCTACGTGCTTGACGGCGAAGCGGAAAAATCGGTGAGGCTCTCACAGAAGACAATCGAACTCAAGGTACATCGAGAAGACGTCGAGTCCGACTTTCCTGTGCAACTTTCAGCGATTGCAAACGTCCTGACCGGAGAGACCGAAGGCAATACCTCCCAATTCGAAGCCCAATCGGACGCACTGAAGGGAGCATCGGAATTTCATGCGGAAATTGTCTCTATTGAAGTAAAGGGGCAGGTGTTCACTCACATTGACTTTGAGTTTCCCGAAGGCAACGAGGGAACGCACAGTAAGCATGGCGGACATTCGTCAGGAGATTGAGAAATATGGTTGGCGTATTCTCTTTTTGCGGATCACGTTTTGCCTTCTATGCAACGGTTTTTGGGTTAGTCCTCGGGATATTTGGCTTTGCCTCCGCTCAAAACGACCCGTCTGCGAGGTTAAAGACATTCACGCTGGACAAAGAGAGAAATGCGTTCATGTTTGGGGGCGGTCAGTTCAGGGCGACAGCCGAGCGTATCAATGGCAGCATTGTACTCGACCCCGATGCGTTGCAAAAGACGTTTAAGGCGACGTTCCAACTTGATATGAAACGTCTGAAAATGCAGACCGGCATTGATAAGGGGGCACAGAAGGTTTGGTGGAACGCTGACGTTTATCCGCAAGCGATCCTTCGGATTGAAAGCCTGAATGTTTCCCAGGACGTCCGACTGGTCGATGCTTTGCCCGTCACTGCCGATGCCGAGGCGACGTTTGAGTTCCATGGTGTCAAGAAGCCGGTGAAATTGAAAGAGTTACAGTTCACCTATTTTTCAAGAAGCAGTCGGTTCGCCCAATGGTTACCCGGCGAAGTTCTACGGCTCGTCGGCGATTTTGAAATCCAATCCTCGGACTACAACATTGAAGCTGAGCCGGAACGAACCGCTCCAATGCCGATCGATTTTGTTCTGTTTGCTATTGACAGGACCGACGCTGATGCCGCCCCTGCTGAAATGATCGGTGAGTACTTACGCGTCCCATTCAGTTTCTTGAGTGATTACTGGCTGGATGAGCCGGATTGGAGGCAGTTGGCAGATTCGGAATACGTCGGCTCGCTCTCTTACGACTCCGAGATCCCCGATAAAGTGAAGCAACTCGATGAGAAAAAGGTCGCAATCACAGGATATATGCTGCCGATCGACGTTGACGGGGGAGAAGTGAAACGGCTCCTGCTGCTCCAGTCGACGATGTCGTGCTGTTTCGGAGTTGCACCTCGTATCAATGAGGTTATCTACGTCGAATCCTCAAGAAAGCAGAAGATTCAAATGGTGATGGACGTGCCAATCACTGTTTTTGGCAGACTGTCAGTCGGTCAGCAGTTTCGGGAGGATTTGATGCTGATGGGCGTTTATCAATTGGAGTTGGATGAGGTAAAACGTGCACGCTGAAACGCCATCCCTTTCAACCGGGCGGATTTGATCCCGTCCCCTCGAAAAGCCCATAAACCGGTCTTCCATGTTCGGAATCGCCCAGATCCACTGGAGTGCCGACCCCGAGATTCTCCGCATCGGTCCGGTCGTCCTGCGCTGGTACAGCCTGTGCTTTCTGGTCACCTTCGTCCTCGGCTATTGCCTGATGCGCCGAATGTTCCGGTTCGAAGGAAAACCCGCAAAGGACCTGGACAGACTGGTAAACCATATGGTTCTCGGCACCCTCATCGGCGCACGTCTGGGACATTGTCTGTTTTACGACCCTGTATTCTACCTGACAAACCCGATCGAGATCTTCAAGATCTGGCGAGGCGGCCTTGCCAGCCACGGCGCAGCCATCGGCATTTTTTCCGCACTCTATCTGTACGCCCGAAACCGGCCGGATCAATCCTATCTCTGGATACTTGACCGCGTTGTCGTGACGGTTGCCCTTGGCGGGTTCTTCATCCGCATCGGCAACTTCTTCAACTCCGAAATATACGGCATCCCGGCTGAACTGCCCTGGGCGATCGTCTTTTCACGCGTCGATGCCGTCCCGAGGCATCCGGCGCAACTCTATGAATCGCTCGCCTACGGACTGATCTTCCTCCTCCTCTACGCGGTCTATTCCAGACAGCGCGCCGAGACGCCATCCGGACTGCTTCTCGGTCTGTTCCTCGTAACCGTGTTCTCATTCCGGGTGATCGTTGAATTCGTCAAGGTCCGCCAGGCCGCTTACGGTCACGGCTTCCCCCTCAGCGTGGGGCAGTGGCTCAGCTTCCCGCTCATCATCCTGGGCATCGTCCTTCTCGTGAATGCATCGAGGAATGCAGGCTCGAAAGCCCCGACGCCGTAAGATCGGAGCGCCAGACACCACTGTCCCGAACGTACCTCAGAAAGGTGGAATTCGATGAACTCGTACACCGCGATTGCCGGCGCCCTGCAGAAATCTCTAAACCTTGCCCTGCCTCCCATTGCCGTCTGTATTTCGGACGCAGTGCCCGAAGGCGTACCGGAATACGATGGCCGGGCGCCCGCCGGCTGTCTGTTCTGGCAGGAGGCAGGAAAAGGCCGCTTTTCCACCCGAACCACCCACCATGAACTGTGCGCCATCGGCGTACACACACACCATATGGCCAACCCTCCGGCCTCGTACGAAGCGGAACTGGGCGACGTTCTGAAAACCATGGCCGGGATGGATTACGTTCGCGAAGAGGACGTTATGGAGATTCCTGTGCTGGATAACGAAACCAGGCACGTCATCTACGCCCCTTTGAACGAAACGCCACTCGATCCGTCTGTAGTGCTTCTGTTCGCCCATTCACGTCAGAGCCTGATTATTACCGAAGCCGTCCAGCAGGTCGAACCGGCCGTCCCGCCCGCAATGGGCAGGCCCGCCTGCGCCGTGGTTCCCCATGCCGTCAAGACCGGGCGGGCCGCGCTCAGTCTTGGCTGCTGCGGCGCCAGGGCATACCTGGATGCCCTCACGGACGACGTCGCCGTATGGGCGCTGCCTGGCGACAAGGTACATCTGTACGCAGCACGCATCGACGTGTTCGCCAGAGCCAACAACGTCCTGGGCGAATTCCATTCCCTGCGTCGAAAAGACGTCGAAGCCGGTCTTGAACCCACGGTTTCCGAGTCACTTTCACGGTTGGAGAACTGATTGACAACACCGATTTCACGGTGTGCGACTCTTTCGCTTGAAACAGCACGGATGCATGGTATATTGAGAGAAAATTCCCGCGTCCGCACCTTCACGTCAGACGGAATCCTCAATGCGTTCCACGTCGAAAGAACCAACTCCGGACCTGCGCGAAAAAGGCAAACCCATCAATGGACAGACGCAGGCCAGCAACCGACGGCTCTATATGCAGCTGCACGTATTCGGAAACTGCGCGTGCGCGCGCACGCTTGCCCATGCGCTCCGAGATTCCGGCGTCGACGCCGTCCTGTACGCGGACCTGAACGACCCGTCCGGCGTCGGCATTCTTACGCTATCCGAGTCTCCGGACGCCTTTACGGGGGAAGTCCGCACATTGTTGAATACCAGTCCCTTCGCCGAACTTCAACGCCATCCCGACCTTACGATGTTCGGAAGGACCTACGCGCACGGGTACGAGCCCGATCTTGACGAGGCGCTGTTGAAAAAGCCACGCCGCAAGGTCCTGAACCCGGACTGGCCCTGGGCCGTGTGGTATCCGTTGCGACGCAAACCCGAATTCGGACTGCTGCCGGGCGAGGATCTGCGCGGGATTCTGGGTGAACACGCCAGAATTGGACGGACCTACGCCGAGGCCGGTTTTGCCCAGGACGTCCGCCTTGCCTGCTACGGCCTTGACCGCAACGACAATGACTTCGTCATCGGCCTGCTGGGTCCCGAATTGCATCCGCTCTCGCACGTTGTCCAGGAAATGCGGAAGACCCGGCAGACTGCGCAATACGTGCAATCGCTGGGACCGTTTTTCGTAGGTAAAGCCATCTGGCAAACCCCTCAATGACCCTGGTGAAAAGACACGTAGAGGAATCTTGAATCACGGCAGGCCGACATGATTCGCAAGATCGAAGTCCTCCGTTACGGCTGCCTGCGTTTCATCAGCCGACCGCTGGATGCGTTCCACGTTCTGGTTGGGCCCAATGCCAGCGGTAAAACCACCCTGCTGGATGCCATCGCTTTCCTCGGCGATCTCGTCTCCGACGGGCTGGAGGAGACCGTCGAAAAACGCACGGCCGACCTGCGCGATCTGGTCTGGCGCCGTACCTTCGATCCGTTCGAACTGGCCATCGACCTGAGTATACCGGAACAGAAGACCGACCTTTTCGACAACCGGCAATACGATCGGTGCCGGTACGAAGTCACCATCGGGCCGTCAGCTGAAACGGGTGAGACCTCCATTCTGGCCGAACGCGTTCTGCTTCTCCCCGACGCTCCCCATGAAGAGCCCGAGTGCGAACAGCAGACGCTTTTCCCGGTCGACCGCCCGATGCCCGACACGCTGGCCCTGCCCCGCGTCAGAGGCGCCAGGACCATCGTGCACAAGGTTCACGGGAGCAATGACAACTTCCACTACGAGACCGGTACCGGATGGGACCACTCATTCAAGCTGGGTCCGCGGCGGTCCGCTCTGGCCAATCTGCCCGAAGACGAGACCCGATATCCCGTAGCGACCTGGCTGAAGGGCGTACTCAACAGCGGAATCCAGCGCCTGGTGCTGAACAGCGCCAGTATGCGTCGTCCCAGCCCGCCCGGCCGCCCCTCCGGGTTTCAGCCCGATGGATCCAATCTGCCCTGGGTGATCGCCGCCCTGCGTGCCAGCGCACCCGACAGGTTCACGGCGTGGATCGATTGTCTGCAGTCCGTTCTTCCCGACCTGAGGTCCATTCGCACGATCGAACGTCCTGAGGACCGGCATTGCTATCTGGTTTTCCAGGATCAAAACGGACTGGAAGCGCCCTCCTGGGCGATTTCAGATGGCACCCTTCGCCTTCTGGCCCTTACACTTCCGGCATACCTGCCGGATTTTGGCGGCGTCCATCTGGTAGAAGAACCCGAAAACGGAATTCATCCCCGGGCCGTCGAAACGGTTTTTCGTGCGCTCTCCTCCATAGAAAACGTCCAGGTCCTCTTAACCACACACTCCCCCGTCGTTGTGGGCCTGGCGGAAGACAGTCAGGTCATCTGTTTTTCCAGGACGCAATCCGGCGCCGCCGACCTGGTCCTCAGTACTGAAAATCCAGCGCTTCGCGAATGGCCGGGCGAGACCGACCTGGGCGCCCTGTTCGCCGACGGCGTGCTGGGATAGAACCGCGTGCGTGGAAGGGGCGAGAGCGGGCGGACCCACCGACGACACGACCGCCCGGGCGATTGTATTCCAACTACGTCACTGTGGAATAACAAGGGCATTCGAGGACACGCCCCATGAATGAACTCACTCTGAAATACGGTTGCAACCCACACCAGAAGCCCGCGAGAATTTACAACGAACACGGCCCGCTGCCCTTCCGTGTCCTGAACGGTTCGGCCGGCTATATAAACCTTCTCGATGCGCTCAATTCCTGGCAGCTTGTAAAGGAACTCAGGGAGACGCTCGGCACGCCCGCCGCGGCTTCCTTCAAACACCTCAGCCCCGCCGGCGCCGCCGTGGCGGCGCCTCTCAGCGAAGACGTGAGAAAAGCTCTGTTTGTGGAAGACCTGGACCTTTCGCCGCCGGCCGTGGCGTACGCCCGCGCCCGGGGCGCCGACCGGCTTTCTTCGTACGGCGATTGGGCGGCCCTGAGCGACACGGTTGACGTCGCCACCGCCAGGCTTCTTCGCCGGGAGGTCTCCGACGGCGTGATTGCGCCCGGATATCATCCGGAAGCCCTGGAAATATTGAAGCGGAAAAAGGGAGGCGTCTACCCGGTCCTTCAAATCGATCCGGATTACATGCCCCGGGAGACCGAGCGTCGTGAGGTATTCGGACTCACCTTCGAGCAGCAGTCCAACACCCGGTCCACCGGCCCTGAGATATTGAAAGACGTCGTCACCCGCAATCGGGAAATCCCGCCGGAAAAGGCCCGCGATATGCTGGTGGCCACGATAACGCTCAAGTTCACCCAGTCCAACTCCATCTGCTTCGCACTGCAAGGTCAGGCAATCGGCGTGGGCGCGGGCCAGCAAAACCGTCTTGCGTGCACGGACATTGCCGCCAGGAAAGCCGAAGCATGGTTTCTGCGCCAGCACCCGGCGGTGCTCGATCTGAAATTCAGACGGGGCGCCAGGCGGCCCGAGAAGATAAACGCCATCGAACGCTATCTCAAGGGGGACATGACTCCCGAAGAACAGAGCGTCTGGCGCGCTTCATTCCGCAAAGCGCCGCCGCCGCTCCGGGAATCGTCCAGGCGGGAATGGCTGCATCGCCTCAAGGGTGTCACTCTGGGCTCCGACGCGTATATTCCCTTTCGCGACAACATCGACCGCGCCGCCCGAACGGGGGTGGAATACGTGATTCAGACGGGCGGTTCCGTACAGGACGATGCCGTAACCGCCGCCGCCGACGAATATGGCATGGTCATGGTCAACACCGGCATCAGGCTCTTTCATCACTGACCTTGATTCGTCAATTTTCGCTAACGTCAAATCGAACGTACGCAAGGTGACGTTGAGATGACCGAAATTCTCCAAAAGAGTGAAAAAGTGCCAAATTTCCCGTTGACGACCGCGCGAACGGGCCTTATATTTATCGTCCGACACGGCGTCAGGACGCCACAAATCCAGGATAAGCCGGTGTACCTGAGGCATACACCGCAGCAAATGGAGATTTTCGGACATGCAATCCAGAGGATCGATTGGCGACACAGAAATCTATCTGCGCGATATCCGAAAATTCACGCCGCTGAGCAGGGAAGACGAAGCCGACGTGATCGCTGACGCCCAGAAGGGAAACCGCAGAGCTCTTGACCGTCTCATCACCGCCAATCTCCGATTTGTCGTCCGAATCGCTCGGGAATACAGCGGACGGGGTCTTCCCCTCTCCGACCTGATCGCCGAGGGCAACCTGGGTCTGATTCGAGCCACACGGACATTCGATCTGGCGCGCGGGCACAAATTCATCACGTACGCGGTCTGGTGGATTCGTCAGGCGATACTGTCGGCACTCAACAAATATTCCCATCCGGTTGTGTTTCCGGTGAATCAGATCGACGACCTCGACATCATCAACAGGACCAAGAACGCCCTCTCGCAATCGCTGGGCCGGATTCCCGATCTGGGCGAGCTTGTCGAGAAGACCGGCATGCCGCTCCGAAGGCTGCGCCGCGCCCTCGAGGCCAACCGGTCTACCGTATCGCTGGACAGCCCCACGCACGAAGGGTCTTCCGGCGTATACGCAGACACGCTTCCATCCCAGGACTCCCGCCCTGACGAACAATTCGAGGATGCCCGGATCAAGAAGCTGTTGAAGGAATGCCTGAATCGGTTACCGCGACGCGAAGCGCGGATACTGAGTCTGTATTTCGGTCTGGATTCCGATAAGCCGGAGCCCCTCGAACGGATCGGCAGACGCCTGCAGATCAGCAGGGAACGCGTCCGACAACTGAAAGACAGGGCGCTCAACAGGCTCCGGCTCAACTTCGTGCAGGAAAACATGATTTCGCAGACGGAATAAAACGACACCCACACAAAAAAAGGCGGCCTGAGTGGCCGCCCTTTTTTTGTACATACGTTACCCGCTTACTGCCCCGAATAACCCCGTCGGTTACTTGGTCATCTGCTGCCTCAACAGCTGCATCTCCCGCTGGAGACGAAGGACTTCACGATACAGGACCTCGTTGCCCCGCTGGATTGAAAGCTGAGACGAGGCCGAAAATGCGTCGAAGCCAGCGGGCGGGAATCCACCGGATTCCGGCGAAAGCTCGCCCACCTCGACGCGGGGCGTGTCCGGCTGCTCACCCCGCTTGATCTTCATCCGGACCTCGGTTCCGGGCGTTGTGGAAAGGACCAGGCTCTGCAGATGTTCGGCGCTCTCCACCTGCTGGTTCTGGAACGCAATAATCAGATCGCCCTGCACGATACCACTACTGGCCGCAGGTCCGTCGGGCGCAATGCTGTCGACGCGCACGCCGTGGTATTCGGGAACGTATTCTCCCGTGACACCCAGCCATCCGTATACGGTCCGTGAACCGTTCAGGAGACGTTGCGCGATACGAATCGCGCGGTTGATGGGTACCACAAATACAGTGGTTTGAATCTCCAGCGCCATTCGGGCGCCCGGCGCCGCGTCGAGCGGGGCGCCGGACCACGGTTCCGGCCTTAACGACGCCCAAACAAGACCCAGGGTCTCCCCGGAGCTGCAAAACACCGGCGCGCCGCCAAAACTGAGGCGCACCGGCGCCCCAATGTAAATCAGGTCCTGTGTGCGGTCAACATTGTGAACCGAGCCAAACGAAGGCACCAGATTTCCGAAGCTGTTGCCAAGTATAAACGCGCAGTGGCCCACGCGAACCCGGTCGGAATCCCCGATCGCAATGGGTTGCAGACCTTCCGCTTCGACCCGGATAACCGCCACTTCCGAAACCGGATCCGATGCCACGAAACGGGCCGGGAGACGACGCTCCGTACTCAGGGTTACCCAGATCTCCTCGGCGCCTTTAACAGCACGATGGACCGTAATGATGTTGCCCGTGGTATCCAGGACGAATCCGGTGCCATGCATGAATCCCTTGCCGTACTGCAGTCCTTCGACCGACCCCGCATGGGTAAAGCTGGTATGGACGCGCACGACTCCGGGCCTGTTCTTTTCCAGGATCTCGGCTCTCTCTTCGTCGATGCCCTTGAGCACGCCGCCGCCGACGCACTCCTTCGCACCCGGCCCGGCCAAGAGTAACCCCGTTAAAAGGGGAACCGTCCACAGGGGTCTGTACCGTCGTGTTTTCATCCTACGAGTCGACTTTCTCTCCCCAGAGATTCACTAAAAGGACACCCGGCGCACGTTTGCCAGGTGTCTACCCGGCCGCTTAAGAACCATGGACGCGCCCTTTACGGAATCCGCCCGTCCGGTCCGATGAACCTGTTCTGAAAACAGTAACGAGGCTTTCTGTGGAAGCATCTTTAACGCGCCACGCCGGTCCCCGGCAGGAAACGGGGCAAACGCGGGCGCAACCACCGTCAATTGACGTACGTGATCATTGGCGACCGCGCGTGTTTCCGGCGCCTCGTCGAGTGCCGTGGTCATGCCCAGCGCCATCAGCACAACGGCCGCCGCCGATGCAACCGCTCTTGGTATGGTCGGAAAAAATACGTCGGGCAGTCTGTTCCAGAACGAAGGCTTTTGTGCCGCCTCCATCATCAGACGGCTCCGAAGCGCAAAATCGAAGCCTGCGGAAGGTTTCTCACGCGACATCCGGGCCAACCGCCGGGTCAGGTTCCTGACGCCTTCCAGCGAATTTGCGCAGGCAGCGCACGCTTGCGCATGGCTTTCCATCTGCGCCCGCTTTGTACCTGCGACCTCGTTTTCGAGATAGTCCGATAATCGGGCCGCAAACTCGCCGCAAGTGATGTGACCCTCACCCATGTTCTTCCTCCAATGTTCCCACTCGTTGACCAATTTCCGTGCGGTTCGGCAGACGGTATCAGGCTTTCAGACCACCAACCCGACGTCCCTTCCTTCGTTTTTCAGCTTTTGCTGCAGTTTCAGACGAGCCCGGTTCACGCGGGACTTGACCGTACCCACCGGACACCGGCTGATCTTTGCAATCTCCTGGTACGACAGTCCCTCGACGTCCCGAAGCAGGATGACCTGCCGGTAGTTTTCCGACAGAGACATGATGGCCTGATGAATCTGTACATCCGCGATTGAAGATTCGGTGATCCGATCCGGCCGGTACGACTCGTCGGGCAGTTCAATCCCTGTCTCGTTCTCGTCGTCCCGGTGAAGCGGAAACAGCCGCCAGCGTTTTCGACGCCTCAATTCGCTCTTGGCCAGGTTGCCGGCAATTGTAAACAACCAGGTGGAGAAATTCGCGATCGCCCGATATTCGTTCCGTTTGCGATACGCCCTGAGGAAGGCCTCCTGTACGATATCCTCCGCTGTCTCCCGGTCGCCGACGAATCGAAAGACAAAATTGTATAACCGACCTCTGTAACGATTGACAATCTTTCCATAGGCTTCAATATCGCCATTCGCAACGTCCGTCAGAATATCAACGTCCGAAACCGTACCGTTTTCCGTGCCCGCCATAAGCATTGACTTCCCCCCTTTCACCTGCCACGTCCTTGGGAATGGGGTCTGCTAAACCCTCAATCCAGACGATTGCCGAACAGCTTTTAAACCCTCTGGTTTGAGAAAGGTTCCCGAAAAGCCAACCTTGATTCGTCATTTTTCGGTGACGTTAAATCGAACGTACGCAGGTTAATAAAGGCGATTTAACATCCGATTTCCAGGATACATCCGGTCACTGGACGTGAACGGAAAAAATGTACAATTCAACGACGTTTTCGTCCCGGTTCGGAAGGGTTTGTCGCGTCGCCGCGTTGCTGCTTTTGGAGAATCTCCACGCTTTCGATGGGGTTTCTCCGCTTGACATCCGGCGCCGTTGTGGGTTAATTATAGCCGTTCCAACCAGGAATCGCAAGACCCGCACGTACCCACGTCGAATCTGCCATTTCAACCGTTCAAAACCGAATGAAGGGGTTTTCAATGGCGGCACATCCAGACCGGACGATAGAACGGGGCGGGCGATATTTCCCGCCTCAGAAACTCGGTGAACAGGCCCACGTCAGTGGTTTCGAAGCATACGAGCGGCGGTATAAGGAATCCATCAGGGACGTCGAGGCATTCTGGGCCGACGTGGCGGGAGATTTCCACTGGTTCAGAAAATGGGATAACGTACGCGCGTATAACTACAACCTTAATGAGGGACCCATCTCCATCCGATGGTTTGAAGGCGCGAAAACCAGCATCGCGTACAACTGCCTCGACCGTCACCTGCAACCACGCGGAGACCAGATTGCCATCATCTGGGAAGGCAATGAACCGGGTGAAGACGGAAAGCTGACCTACCGGGAACTCCACGAGCAGGTCTGCAAATTCGCCAACGTGCTGAAGTCTCGAGGCGTGGACAAGGGTGACCGGGTTTCCATCTATATGCCAATGATCCCCGAACTGGCCATCGCGATGCTCGCATGCGCCAGGATCGGCGCCGTACACTCCATCGTATTCGGCGGCTTTTCCGCCGATGCGCTTGCCGACCGAATTGTCGATTCCACCTGCCGGGTTGTCATTACTACCGACGGCATGTTTCGGGGCGACCGGCCGATGGAGCGCAAGGCTTTCGCCGACCACGCCATGGCCAATGCCGATGCACGCATGAACGGCAAATCCGTGGAAACCTGCATTGTCGTCCGCCGCGTGGGCGAACATCAGGGTGTTTCATGTCCCATGCAGGACGGCAGAGACATCTGGTGGCACGACGCCATGGCAACCGCCAGTCCGGATTGTCCCTGCGAAGAGATGGACGCTGAAGATCCGCTATACATCCTGTATACCTCCGGGTCCACCGGCAAACCCAAGGGCGTGCAGCACAATGTCGGCGGATATATGGTATACACCGCCTATTCCCACAAAAATGTCTTCGACTATCATGATGGCGACGTTTATTTCTGCGCCGCCGACATCGGGTGGGTCACAGGACACTCGTACATCATCTACGGTCCATTGGCGAATGGCGCAACCACCGTCATGTTCGAAAGCACACCGGTCTATCCCGATCCGGGGCGCTATTGGCAGGTCATCGACAAATACAAGGTCAATCAGTTCTATACGGCGCCTACGGCGATCCGGGCAGTCGCGAAAGAGGGGGAAGCGTGGCCGGCCAAATACGACCTCTCTTCGCTGAAGCTTCTGGGGACCGTTGGCGAGCCCATCAATCCGGAAGCCTGGATGTGGTACCACAACAACGTGGGGCGGGGCCGGTGTCCCATAGTCGACACCTGGTGGCAGACCGAAACCGGCGGTATTCTCATCACCCCGCTTCCGGGCGCAACGGCCACGAAGCCCGGCTCTGCTACCTTTCCCTTCTTCGGTATCCGACCGGTCGTCCTCGATCCGGAGACCGGCAGGGAACTGGAAGGGAACGACGTCCAGGGCGTTCTGGCGATCGCGGAACCCTGGCCCGGCCAGATGCGCACCGTGTACGGCGACCACAACCGATTCGAGGAAACCTACTTCCAGCAATACAAAGGCTATTATTTCACCGGAGACGGATGCCGCAGGGACGAAGACGGCTATTACTGGATCACCGGTCGGGTGGATGACGTCATCAACATTTCCGGTCACCGCATGGGCACGGCCGAGGTGGAGTCCGCCCTTGTCTCTCACGAGGGCGTGGCGGAAGCGGCGGTGGTGGGTTTCCCGCACGATATCAAGGGCCAGGGAATCTACGCCTACGTAACCCTGAACGTGGGCGTGGAATACGTCGATGCGTTGAAAGACGAACTGAAGTCCTGGGTTCGAAAGGAGATCGGTCCCATCGCCACACCCGACGTGATCCACTGGGCGCCGGGGCTGCCCAAAACCCGATCAGGCAAAATTATGCGCCGTATCCTGCGCAAAATAGCCGCTGACGACACCGGCGATCTCGGTGACACGTCCACGCTTGCGGAGCCGGCGGTTGTGGATCAGCTTCTGGAGAATCGGTAGCAATCAGATTTGAATGCAGAACGTCAAGAGGGAGCCGGATGGCTCCCTCTTGACGTATTTACGTGACGCATCGTACCGGCATGAACCCCTCACCCCTGAAATCTCTTCTCCTGCTCTCCGGCGGCATGGATTCCACCACCCTGCTATGGTGGATGCGGGACCGCGGCATCTCGGAAATCCACACCGTTTCGGTCGACTATGGCCAACGCCACGCAGTCGAACTCGAATCCAGCGCGACGCTCTCCCGGATGGCCGGCGCGTCGTCCCACCGCTGTCTGAAACTCGACCTTCGGCAGATTGGCGGGAATCCGCTCACGGACACGGGACAGGCGGTTCCCGCAGCGAAGCAGAGTCGACAGACGCTAACCGTTGTCTCTTTCCGCAACATGCTCTTCGTGACCCTGGCTGCCGCCTGGGCAGAGATGAAAGGTTGCAGAAATCTCTATCTCTCGCCGGTCCGGAATGACTTTGAGATTTACCGGGACTGCCGTCGAGAATTTTACGATATGCTTGAAAAGACCCTGTGCCTGGGCGCCACGCGGCCCACGGACTACCGGATCCACACCCCGTTTGTGGAGAAATGGAAAGACGAAGTCGTGAGCATGGGGCTGAACCTGGGCGTGCCCTACGCCGAGACCCACACCTGCTACGAAGGCAGACGCCCCGCCTGCGGCCGCTGCGACGCCTGCGTGGAACGCGTCGCCGCATTTCGCGCCAATCGCGCCGTGGATCCGCTGTCCTACGAAATCGAAATCGACTGGACAGGATCCTGGAAACCCCGTCGATAGGTGTCCTCGCGTGCCGTTTCTCCGGCCGGACTACGCATTCTTCAGCGCCGTCACTGTTTCGATCAGGCGACGGTCCGCGTTGTATCGTAGCTGCAGGATCTGGTCGAGTTGCTCAGGGCTGGCGTTTCCGGACGTCAGCTGATAGACCTCGAGTCTGTCCGCCAGCGCGTTCATGACCATATCGAGAAGGATGAGGTCCGAAGCGTCGTCCTCGACCATACACTCATCCGCCAGCACGCGCCGAACCACCTTCAGGCGATCCCGCAATGCTTCCTCGTCTATCTGCTCGACCTTGGACCGACTGACAAGGGGGGTGGAAAGCGTCGCCAGAAATCCTTCACTCAGATATTTGCGGGCTTTCTCTTCGGTCCAGGTGTCCGACAGGATTTCCACAACGGACTGCGGAATCCGATCGGCCCGATCCCGGTTTTCAGCAGACCCGCCGCCTTCGTTCTGCCGGCGCGGCTGTCGGCGCCGTCGCGTTCGGCGATGCTCCTGTGCGCCTCTGGACTGGGGCTCCGGCGTCCTTTCAGCCGGGGTATCGGACGGCGCGTCCGCCGCCGGTTCGGGAGGCGGCGGCGCAGGCTTCGTGGTCTCCGGCATGGCCTCGGCAACGGGTTCCCCGGCCTTCGCCGGCTCAGGGGACACCGTTTCTGTTGCCTCGGCTTCCGGAGGCGCCGCGGCACTGTCAGCTTCTTTTTCGGTTTGACTCTGCTGCTTGTCGTCCGCTTTCGCCCGTGTCGTGCGCTTCGTGGACTTTGTCGATTTCCGGGGCCGTTTCGCGGGCCGCCGCGAAATCACGCGTTTCTCGGAAACATCCGCCGTTTTCTCGGCTGACTGACCTGTATCTTCCTGGGGGGCGGCTTCGGTCTCCTTACTCTCTTCCTCCGCCGGCGCCGTGCGGCTTCGAGTCGTTCTCTTCGGTTTCTTGCTGCCGCTCCGGGTACGCTTGGCGGGCCGCCGCGAGACCACGCGTCTTTCGGAATCCCTGACGTCTTCCTTCTTCTCCGTGCCCGAGGCTTCCGATACGGGTTGATCATTCTCCCCGGAAGGAGAATCCTGAATAACGTCCATATACCTCCCTTCGAGCCGTAAACGTCGCGTCACATGCGAATTCGTCCACAACCCTCCACAATGTTGAATCCGACCGAAAACATCAAGCGAGTCCGATAATATAAGCAAATGTTATCTTCGTTTACCAGATGAAAAAGGGTCGGCCAGTATCGGCCGACCCGTCTACTTCCGCGGGATGTTTCGGTCGTGGATTAGTGATGTTCGTGGCCGTGACCCGGTGGTGGCTCCTTTTCCTCTTCCGGGACTTCCGTGACAAGCGTTTCCGTTGTCAGCAGAAGCCCGGCGATGCTGGCCGCGTTCTCAACTGCAGAACGCACAACCTTGGTGGGATCGGCCACGCCCGATTCAATCAGGTCTTCGTAGGTTTCGGTGAGCGCGTTGAATCCGAAAGCGCCTTCTCCCTCGATGACCCGCTGCACAACGAGGCTGCCCTCGTGGCCCGCGTTATCGGCAATCTTTCTCAGTGGCGCCTCCAGTGCCTTGCCCAGAAGGTCCACACCTGTCTTCTGGTCGCCGCGAACCCGGCTGCGAACCTTATCCAGCGAAGGAATGCACCTCACGAGGGCCACACCGCCGCCAGGCACGATTCCCTCCTCAACAGCCGCCCGGGTCGCGTGCAGAGCATCTTCCACTCTCGCCTTTTTCTCCTTCATCTCGGTTTCGGTCGCAGCGCCGACGTTTACCACCGCCACGCCGCCGGCGAGCTTGGCGAGTCGCTCCTGAAGTTTCTCCCGGTCATAGTCCGAGGTGGTTTCCTCTATCTGCAAGCGAATCTGGCTGACCCGCCCCTGGATGTCGTCGGTGGCCCCGGCGCCCTCCACGATCGTCGTATTGTCCTTATCGATGACGATTCGCTTGGCCTGCCCCAGGTCGTCGAGCTGTATATTCTCCAGCTTGATTCCCAAATCTTCGGAAATCACCCGGCCGCCGGTGAGAATAGCGATATCCGCAAGCATTTCCTTCCGACGGTCGCCGTACCCGGGAGCCTTTACCGCTGCCGCTTTGATGGTCCCCCGAACCTTGTTCACGACAAACGTCGCCAGCGCCTCACCCTCCACGTCTTCGGCGATTACCAGGAGCGCCTTGCCGGCTTGCGCAGTTTTCTCCAGCAAGGGAAGAAGATCTTTCATATTGGAAAGCTTTTTCTCGTAGATCAGCAGATACGCGTCTTCCAGAATCGCTTCCATGTCGTCCTGGTCGGTCACAAAATACGGCGAAATATATCCCCGATCGAATTGCATGCCCTCCACCACGTCCAGCGTGGTTTCGATCGATTTTGCTTCCTCGACGGTTATCGTGCCGTCTTTGCCTACCTTCTCCATCGAATCGGCGATAATTTCTCCTATGCTGCTGTCGTTATTGGCAGAGACCGTCGCCACCTGCGCGATTTCCTTACGGCCCGTGACCTCCTGGGACTGTGCCCTTAGCGCGTCGGTCACGTCCCTGACACCCTCGTCGATTCCCCGCTTGATGTCCATGGGGTTTGCGCCGGCCGTCACGTTCTTGAGCCCATCGCGATAGATGGCTTCCGCAAGGACTGTGGCAGTGGTGGTGCCGTCGCCCGCAACGTCGGACGTCTTGGAAGCGACCTCTTTCACCATCTGGGCGCCCATGTTCTCATAGGGATCGGGCAGCTCGATCTCTTTGGCCACCGTCACACCGTCCTTTGTAACCGTTGGCGAGCCCCATTTCTTGCCGAGAACGACGTTCCGGCCGCGCGGGCCCAGCGTCGCTTTAACGGCTTTGCTCAGGATGTCCACGCCGTCGAGAACCTTTGACCGGGCGTCTATCCCGTAGCTCAGTTGCTTGGCTGGCATTATGACCCTCCTGTTTTCGGTTGAGTTCGAACGCGCTAACGATTCGATGCCGGGGAGGCCGCGCCACCTTGCCCATTGGACCTCCCATTCGTGCCCCGTTCGCCTCAGGACACGCAAAAACGCGGCGTTCCCGGCTCCTGGTGTTCTGTCCCGGAAATAAGTTGCCTGAATTCGGCCGTCGAGTCGCCCGGCTCGCAAGGCGCCAGAGCGCAGGCGACCTGGCCAGGTCGGCAAGCGTTGGCAACGCAGCGAGACGGGATGAATCGACGGAAGAATGGTGAGGTATTTTTGGGACAGGACACTCGTTATTCCAGGATTCCCAGAATATCGTCTTCGGATGCAATGACGAGTTCCTCTCCGCCCACCTCCACCTCGGTCCCTGCAAATTGTCCGATCAGGACGCGGTTGCCCACGCTTACCGCAACCGGTACCGGATCGCCGGTCTTTTCGTTGACTTTGCCCGACCCCACCGCGACGACCTCGGCTTCGAGTGGTTTCTCCTTGGCTGTATCGGGAATAATGATGCCGCCCTGGACCTGTTCATCGGCTTCAATCCGCCGGAGAAGTACCCGGTCGGCCAGAGGCTTCACTGTCATCAGGCCCTCCTTTGCAAGTATGCCGTTTACGTTAACCCCTTTATTAATATATGTTTTTTCGGATTATTAGCACTCAGTACGGAAGAGTGCCAACACAACAAATATACATGCTTTGATTTTGTCACGCAAGGATAAATTCTCTGAAAGCACAAAAAAGCGCATTACGTATCGCAATGCGCCCGGGACCGAATTCCTGTTGCCGCCTGGTGACCGTCCGCGGTACACCTTCTACTGTATCGACCGACCCAGCAGCTTTTTCTTCCGGGCAATCCGTTTCTGCAGGTGTTCAATCTCAGCTTCCAGCAGTTCAGGACGGTCCATATCGTGGGTCTCTTCCGGCGGAGGCGGCTGTTCCGACGGGAGGGATGCATCTGCCCAGTCGTCGTACCCACCCGCCATTGAAATCACCCGCTCGTAGCCCAGTTCCTTCAGAGACTCCGCGGCCAGCAGAGAACGGACACCTCCGGCGCAATACACCACCACTTCCCGAAATTTGTCGGGGATCCTGGATTCGGCCTCGGCTTCAAGGCGTCCTCTGGGAATATGGACGGCCCCGTGCAAATGTCCGGACTCCCACTCGTCAAGGGCGCGCACGTCCAGCAGGACGGGGCTTTCGCCGCTATTCAGATGATGATGCACCTCCTGAACGCTCATTTCCGGAATCTCCCTGCGGGCTTCACTCAACAGGTCATCTCGGGACTTCATTGCCTCTGAGCTCCTATTCTCGTTCGGGTGTGATTTCGTGCCGGGCTGCAACGGCGCCGCCGCCGTGGTTCCTCAGGCGGGTACCCGACCCGGCTGACCGTGACATTTCTTGTATTTCTTTCCGCTTCCGCACGGACATGGGCTGTTCCTGCCCACCTTCTGCACCCGTACCGGACGCTGTCTGGGCGGCCCCCCTTCCGACGCGCTGGTGGCGGTATCGGCCACCGGCGACGCCGCGACGCCAACGTCAAACCCCATGCCGGTGGCATCCCGATGCACGAGCGAGACCTGCTGTGGCTGGCGGCTTCCGGGCCTTGTCATTTCCTCTTCGACGGGGATTCGAAACAGCGTTTTCAGTGTTTCCCGGTTGATCTCGTCCAGGAGATCGATGAACATCTGAAACCCTTCACGCTTGTATTCGATCAGCGGGTCCTTCTGACCGTATCCGCGCAGGCCGATGCCCTCCTTAAGGTCGTCCATTTCCCTGAGGTGGTCCTTCCACTTTTCGTCGGTTACCCCCAGGTAGACCATCCGCTCGATTTCCCGCATCCTTCCAGTGCCAATCAGGCTCTCGCGTCGCCGATATGACGCCCTGATCCCATCGAACAACCTCTCCCGGAATCCGTCTTCTTTAAGCTCGGGCAACGTCTCCGGTGGCACTTCCGGGACCTGAAGGAATATCTGGCGCAGGTCGCGATAGAGTCCGTCAAGGTCCCAGTCATCCTGGGTGCCTTCATCCGGAAGATGGCTCCCGAAAGAGGCGTTTACCACCTCCTCCATCTCTTCCTCGATCTGTTCGTAGATATTGTGTTGCTCCAGCGCGTGGCGCCGCCGGTCATATACGACCTCCCGCTGCTGGTTCATCACGTCGTCGTATTCGAGCAGATGTTTGCGTACCTCGAAGTTCCGCGCTTCCACGCGTTTCTGCGCCCGCTCAATGGATCGGGTGACCATCCGGTGTTCGATCACCTCGCCCTCTTCAGCTCCCAGCCGGTCCATGATCCGGGCGATCCGTTCGGATCCGAAGAGCCGCATCAGATCGTCTTCCAATGAAATGAAAAACCGGGAATTTCCGGGGTCGCCCTGTCGCCCCGCACGCCCCCTGAGCTGCCGGTCTATTCGCCGCGCCTCGTGTCGCTCGGTTCCAATGATGTGTAATCCGCAGGGCACTTCCTCCCGGCAACGATATTCCTCCAGGTGCGGGCACAGCGTGCCGTCGCCATCGGCGCCCGGTATCAGCGCGCATTGATGGTCTTCCGGCGCCTTGACGACGCCGTCACCCAGCTTGATGTCCGTCCCACGACCCGCCATATTGGTCGCAATGGTCACCGCTCCCGGCTGTCCGGCCCTTGCGACGATCTGGGCCTCCTGCTGGTTGTGGCGGGCGTTGAGCACCGAATGTCTGATGCCCTTGCGTTTCAACATGCGCGACAACAGTTCAGACACTTCGACGCTGATCGTGCCGACCAAAACGGGCAGGTTCTTGTGATTCAACCGCTCGATCTCATCCACGATGGCGTTGTATTTCTCCCGTTTGGTCCTGAAGATCAAGTCCTCCGAGTCGATCCGCCGCACGGGTTCGTTCGTGGGCATCACCACAACGTCGAGCTTGTAGATCTGGAACAGTTCCGCCGCCTCGGTCTCGGCGGTTCCGGTCATCCCCGCCAGCTTGTAGTACAGGCGGAAGTAGTTCTGCAAGGTGATCGTGGCAATCGTCTGGGTGTCCCGTTCCACCTTGACCCGCTCTTTCGCCTCCAGAGCCTGGTGCAGCCCGTCCGCGAACCGTCGACCCGGCTGGGGGCGTCCGGTGAATTCGTCCACAATAATCACCTGGCCGCCGTCCACGATATACCTTACATCCTTTTCGTATAGCGAATAGGCGACCAGTAGCTGCTGCACACTGTGAATCGCTTCGCTCTTGCGGGCGTAGTCCTGGTACGCGTCGTCCTGGGCTCTGGCCTTTTCGTCCGGCGGCTTCGAGTCGTCGGCTTCGATTTCGTGAAGGACTTCATCCAGATCGGGCAGAACAAAGTCGTCCGGCTTTCTGCTGATCTCAACGCGCCCCTTATCGGTCAGATCGATCACATGGCTCTTCTCGTCCACGCTGAAGTAGAGGTCCTCGTCAATCTCGCCCATTCGCTTGTCTCGAAGATAGTCCGCCTCAACCCGGCCGATGAGGCGTTTGATTCCCTCTTCCTGTAACAGCTTCATGAACCGGCGGTTCTTAGGCATGCCCCGCTGGACCTGAAGCAGCCGGATGCCGGCCTCGTATTCCTCCTCTTCGAGACGTTCCTCCGCTTCGTTCAACGTCCCTGTCACCACCCGCGTCTGCGCCCTGACCAGCCGCTCCACCAGCGGCCGCATCTCGTCGAACCGCTGGTTGTCGGCCTCCGCCACCGCGCCGGAGATGATCAGCGGCGTCCTCGCTTCGTCGATCAGGATGCTGTCGGCCTCGTCGATGATCGCGAAATAGTGTTCGCGCTGCATCAGATCTTCCGGGCGAACCGACATATTGTCATAGAGGTAGTCGAACCCGAACTGGTCCTTCGTGCCATAGATGATATCGGCCCGATAGGCTTCCTGGTGATCGCATTCCCGCAACCGGTACCCGCTCTGTCCATCCTCCTCCAGGCGATACGCCTCCGCCTCCATGGAGCGGTCCTGAATGATGCCCACGCTCATCCCGAGAAAGAGATACACGGGGCCAAGCCACATGGCGTCTCTCTTTGCCAGATAGGAGTTCACCGTTACGAGATGCGCGCCCCGTCCCGTCAATCCGTTCAGATAAAGCGGCAAACCCGCCACCAGCGTCTTGCCCTCGCCAGTGGCCATTTCTGCGATCTTTCCCTGGTGCAGCACGATGCCGCCGAGCAACTGCACGTCGTAAGGCGCCATATCCCAGACGATGGTTTCCCCGGCCCGCTCCCACTGCTTTCCCTCCGCCTTGAAACGGCGGCACGTCTCTTTATAGACCGCATATGCTTCAGGCAGTACTTCCTCCAGAGCCTCCGCCTCGACTTCCCTGGCTTCCTCCTCCAGTTCCGAGACTTCGTCCAGCAGCGAGGAACGATCCACTTCGTCCTCGCTCTTCAACTCCTCGCGCAGCCGATTCAGCCGTTCCGTATATTCGGCTGTCTCCTCGGTCAACCATTGTTTGAACTCAGCCGTCTTTTCGCGGAGATCCGCATCCGAAAGCGCGGCCAGAGACTCGCAATGCCCGTTTATCACTTCGACCGTCGGCCAGAGCTTCTTCAGGTCTCGATCGTACTTGGTCCCGAAAACTTTTTTGATCACACCCATCATAGCCGGTTATCCACCGTTTAGCAGCCCGTTGAAAAACTCCATCCGGTTTGCGTCCGGCCCCTGTGACCGAAAAACGGCGTTGCCTGCCTGTGCGTGTCCGCACGCAGACAGGCGCGCCTTGTCTTCGGCCACAATGGCTCGGCCTCGCCTGCAGAGCGACTTCCTCAACGGACTGTTAGCGACAATCCGCGTTCTCTGCCGTAATTCCCTGTTGCCTGACCAGCGCATCGAGAATGCCGTTGATAAACGTCGGCGCCTTCTCGACACTGTACCGCTTCGCGAGTTCAATGGCTTCGTTTATCGAGACCCTGAAGGGGATATTGTCGAATGCCAGCATTTCCGTAAGCGCCATCCACAACAGGATCCGATCGATTCTCGAGATGCGTTCCAACGCCCAGTTTCTGGATATCCCCTCGACCATCCGGTTCAGTTCTTCTTTTCTCGCCCAGGCCTCCCGGCCCAGCGCCCGCGCGAATTCTGCCGCGTCGTCCGACAGTTCCGCGCGAAGCGCCATGGTATGAAGCGTCCGGTGCACGGGGTCCCCGGAACTCTCGCTCCAATATAGCGCCTGCAGCGCAACTTCACGGGCCTTTCGGCGCGAACCCGTCATTCCTGGTCGTCGTCCCAGGACGCCAGCAGATTCGCCATCTCCAAGGCGCCCATGGCGGCCTCCCACCCCTTGTTACCGGCCTTGTTTCCCGCCCTTTCGATTGCCTGTTCGACAGTGTCGGTGGTCAACACGCCGAAAAGACACGGCACGCCGGATTCCAGCCCTACCGACGCGATCCCCCTCGAGACCCCGTTGGCCACGTAATCGAAATGGGGCGTACTCCCGCGAATCACGGCGCCCAGACAGATCACCGCGTCGTAACGTCCGCTGAGCGCCATTTTCTTTGCGATCAGCGGAATCTCGAAGGCGCCCGGAACCCAGGCCACGTCCACGTTTTCCGGATCGCCCCCGTGACGCGCCAGACAATCCCTTGCGCCTTCCAGCAACTGCTTGCTGATCAGCGCATTAAAGCGACTCACCACAATACCGATGCGTTTGCCGCCCGCATGCAATCCACCATCAAGCACTCTCGCCATACGTTTCCTCCGGGCCGCCGTCGACCAACTTCAGATCTTCTTCACTGAACATGTGTCCCATTTTCTTCTTCTTGGTGCGCAAATACCGAATGTTCCACGGCGTTGGATCGATTCTCACCGGTACCCGTTCCACAATCTCGATTCCATACGCCTCCAGTCCCACCCGCTTGGCCGGGTTGTTGGTGATCAACCGCGCCTTCCTGATGCCCAGATCCAGCAGGATCTGGGCGCCGATGCCGTAATCGCGCTCGTCCATCTTGAATCCCAATTTCAGATTCGCCTCCACGGTATCGTAGCCCTCTTCCTGCAGCTGGTACGCGTTGATCTTTTCGCGCAGGCCGATACCCCGGCCCTCCTGCCGCATGTAGACAACGGCGCCGCGACCCTCCCGCTCAATCAACTCGATCGCCGAGTGGAGGTTTGTGTTGCAGTCGCACCTGAGGGATCCGAAGGTGTCTCCCGTAAGGCACTCGGAGTGCATCCGCACCAGCACGGGATCGGCTGCCAAGAGGTCTCCCTTGGTCAGAGCCACGTGTTCACGCTGGTCGACTTCACTATCGTAGAGGCAAAGGTTGAAATCACCGAACTGCGTGGGGAGGCGCACGGTCCCCAGGCGTTCGACCAGTTTTTCCGATCGGCGGCGATACGCGATCAGATCGCGAATGGTAATAATCTTGAGGTCGAACTGCCGGGCCATTTCCGTCAGTTGCGGCAGCCGGGCCATCGTCCCGTCCGGATTCAATATTTCGCACAGTACGCCCGCGGGATAGAGGCCGGCCAACCTTGCCAGATCCACGGTTGCCTCCGTGTGGCCCGCCCGGCGCAACACACCTCCGGGACGTGCAGACAGTGGGAAGACGTGTCCGGGTCTGGCGAAATCGGGCGCCCGGGCGTCCGCGTCGACAAACCGCCGTATGGTGACGGCTCGATCCTGCGCCGAAATCCCGGTGGTGGTGCCCTCGACCGCGTCGATACTCACCGTGAACGGCGTACCGTGCAACGCGGTGTTCCTGCCCACCATCATATCCAGTTCCAACTCCCGCAAACGCTCGGGCGTTGCCGGCAGGCAGACCAGACCACGCCCGTGAAGGGCCATGAAATTGATAATCTCGGGCGTGACCTTTTCCGCCGCGGCGATCAGGTCCCCTTCGTTTTCCCGGTCCTCATCGTCCACGACGATCACCAGTCTACCCGCCCGAATATCGTCCAGCGCCTCTTCGATGGACGCAATTTGGAACCCGTTGTCGGTTTCAGACATTGAATGCTGCTCCGGGAAAAAAGACGTTGAGATATCAAGTTCTGGGATTGTCGTCAAACCCTTCTCTTTCAGCAACGTATCCAATGGCCGGTACCGCGGGCAATTCGCCGTTATCCACGTGAGTTCCTGTTAGCCTCTCCAGGTACCGCGCAACCATGTCGACCTCCAGATTCACCGCGTCGCCGACCCGGCGTTCGCCGATCGTCGTCGCTTCCATCGTGTGCGGAATCACCGCTACCGTGAAGTCACGCGCGCCCGCGGACACAACCGTCAGGCTGATTCCGTCCACGGCTATCGAACCTTTTCCGGCCACGAACCGGGCGAGTTCCGCCGGCATCCCGATCCGGAACGTGACGTTGTCCGCCCATCGCCGCCGCTCCTGCACCCGGCCCACGCCATCCACGTGTCCGGCCACCAGATGCCCGCCAAGCCGATCCGACAGCTTCAGCGACCGTTCCAGATTCACCCTGTCACCCGCTCTCAACCTCCCCAGGGTCGTTCGCTCCAGGGTCTCCTGGACGGACTCGAACGAGAACCCCCGCCGCCCCAGGTCGACAACCGTGTGGCAGGCGCCGTCGATCGAAATGCTATCGCCGATGGCGACGTCCGCCGGAACGCGGCTCGCTTCCAGCGCCGTGAGCTGATACCCCGCCCGTCTTCGAACGTCGCAAACCAGCCCCACTTCCTCGACGATCCCCGTAAACATCGACCCCTTCCTTTCACGGGCCTCGGGTTCCCGGTACCACGGCATCCTTCACCCGTGCCGTGTAGAACAGATCCGGTCCGCACCAATCCACGTCCACGTCATGCAGAAGAATCGCATCGGCCATTCTTGTTATCCCCAGATCGCCAACCGAATCAATCCCTCTACCGAGAATCGCGGGGGCGATAAACACGGCCAGCCGGTCGATCAACCGGTCCCGCATCGCGGACGCCGCCACGGAACCGCCGCCTTCGATCAACACGTGCGTGATTCCTTCGCCGCCCGCGCGGGAAAGCACTTCTCGCAGCCGGGGCCTGCCATCCAGGTGCGAACAGACCCAGACGCGAGCGCCGCGTTCCTTCATCGCTTCGACTCTTTTTTTTGAAACCCCTTGCGCCGCGGCAAGAATCAGCGGCGCCCCTTCGAATACCCTTGCGTCCCGTGACGTCTCGAGGCGGCCGTCCAGCACGATTTTCATCGGATCGGGGCCGTCCAGGTGACGAACCGACAGCAGCGGATCGTCCGCGTCGACCGTTCGCCGCCCTACGATCACCGCCGTTGCCTCAGCACGCAACCCGTGAGCGCGGATTCGGGACACGTCGGAGGAAATCCATCTTGATTCGCGCGTAGCGGTCGCGATCCGGCCATCGAGGGTCTGCGCCAGCTTCAGGGTAACGAAAGGCAACCCCGTCGTCCGGTGTTTGACGAAAGCCTCGTTCAGTCGCCGCGCCTCGTCCTCGAGCACGCCGACTTCCACCCGTATGCCCGCCTCGCGCAAGCGGCGGATTCCTCTGCCCGACGTCCGTTTATCCGGATCCACCATCCCACACACGACCCGCGCCACTCCCTTTCGGATCAACAGATCGACGCACGGCGGCGTTCGGCCTGTATGAGCGCACGGCTCAAGCGTCACGTAGAGCGTGACGTCCGGCGTTCCGGCGGCGACGTCTTCGAGCGCATACACCTCCGCGTGCGGTTTCCCGGACTCCGGATAGTGCCCCTTTCCGACAACCTGCCCGTTCCTGACGGCCACCGCGCCCACCAGGGCGCCGTCCCGAACCCGACCGCGTCCTTTCTCGGCCAGCGACAATGCCAGCCGCATATAATCCGCATCCGTCATCACCATCCCGTGTTACTTCACGTCCACCATCGCCTTGCCGACCCCCACGTTGCCAAGCGCATCGGTCGCGCGGACCACCACCGTATGTTCTCCCGAGGTTAGCTCCCGAAGTTCGAAACGCAGGGTTTCCGTCCTGGAATCGAAGATCCGATCAACCGGAAAAACCACCTTCCAGTCACCCGAATTCACCGCGTAGTCCGCCTTCCACAGCGGGCTCGCATCGTCATTCAGCGTTCCCTCGACGAGTACGGTCCCCCCCGCAACGGCCTGTATCTGAAGCCGGACCGTGGGCGGGGTGTGGTCAAGATCGAACGGCTCACTGATCTTCTCACCCGCCATTGCCAGTTCTTCCGGGTTCGCCAGCCGGTCCGACGCCACCACCCGGACCAGCATCGTACCCTCGGGGGCAGACTCGGTATGCCAGTCGTAGGCATTTGCAAGCAGGTCTTCCTCCAGGAGTTTCCAGGTTTTCTCGGAGCGACCCCTGTAATATAACGCGTACACCAGCCGGTCGTCATTTGCGTCTTCGGCCTTCCAGGAGATTCGCCAGACGCCTCTGGCGTACCCCTGCGCCTGCCTGCCGTTCCCGGCGTCATTCGGCGCGGCGCCGTTACCCTGGGCGTCAAGGGGTGAAACGGCGAGCGCAGTCACCCGCGGGCCCATGTTTTCCTGGAGGCCCACCAGACTCACCTCTCGAATCATCGGCGTCGCCGCGCCCGCCGCCGAACTCAACTCGGCACGATACTGCAGGAATCGGGCGGGCGGGCTGGATATCTGACCGCCCTGGTCGACTGTAGACCACCCACTCCATGTATCGTCCGGTTTCTTGCTGTTTCCCGAACGGGTCCGGAATTGAATCGACGCGCCCCTGGCGGTCTCAGAATTCCACCTCATCCTGCCCCATTTCGAAACCAGATAGAAATCTCTCGCCCGGGATTCCAGGCTGCCTTCGCGCGCGTATGACGTACCCAACCGGTACACTCTCCCGGCGCCCGCGGTTCCCACCCAAACCTCGCCGGTCGCGGACCTGCAGAATGCCCATGGTTGTACGTCTTTAAGTCGGGTCAACAGCGTGGCACGACCGCTAAGGTCCACGCGATAAATGCTCCCGCTGTCACCCGTGAGCGCGGTAATCTCTGCATCGTCTGCATGTAACGCCAGGAGCATCGGCTCTTCCACGTCCCAGAGACGAACCGTCGCGCCCGATGGCCGTATGGCGTACAACACGGAACCCTGTTGCGAGGCAGACGATCCCTGACCCTTGGCGGCCTGCTGCGACCCAGCCTTTCCGCCCCCCTTGGAACGCCTGGACATCGCGCCCGCAAACAGGATCCCGTCCGGTCCCATCGCCAGCGCATGGATCTCATCTTCCTCCGCGTCGTACAACACTTCCACTCGTCCCTGCGCGTTGACCCGGTAGACCAGCCCGCTCTGATCCGTACCCGCGTACACCCGGCCGTCGGCGTCCCGAATCAGCGAAACCACGTTGTGGTCTTCGCTCTGATAGATCTCGTCGACCTTTCCGGCCGAAGAGATTCGCAGGATGCGTCCGTGTCGCCCGCCGGTGGCCGCGTACAGGCCTCCCCGTCCATCCGGCGCCAGCGCCCAGACGTGCTCATTTCCCGTCCGACAGAACAGTTCCGGCTCTTTGCCCGGAACAACCCTGTACACAATACCGTCCGGGGAGGAGCCGGCATAGAGCGTCCCGTCCGTTCCTACGGCGAGACTGAAAATGGCCACTTCGGGAGAGTCGAACAGGAGCGTCGGCGCCTCCGAGCCGTTGGACGCAAAGATCCTTCCGCGATTGCCCGTGGCGATATACAACCGACCGTCTCTCGCTTCGGCGAGCGCCCAGACGAAATCTTCGCCCGTATCCGCTACGACCTCCACCTCGGGAGCCAGTAACACCGTGCCGTCTCTGGTTATTGAGACGCCGTCGGCTTCGCCACTGTAAAAGGCTTTATGCGACTGGTCGCGCCAGACAATCGGTTCAACGCCGTCTGCTGAGCCCGGCGGGAAGTTCAGCACGAACCAGAGGCACGCCAACAATACACGAACCTTCGGACGTCCGTTTCCCCTTTCCAACGACCTCTCCTCCTGCTATTTGCAGTCTCTCTCCGCTGCCTGTCGCCCGCAACGGGCGCGACTGTGCCGGACTACTTCCCTTTTCCGCCGCCGCCCTCGGTGAAAATGACGCCGTTTCGTTTTCTGTTCACGTCCAGGACAACGACCTGACTTCCAGACAACACATAGGCCGTGGGAATCCGGGTCCTTTGTACAACGGTCTGCCGAACCGGTTTTACCGCATCCGAGGAGCGGGAAAACTTAAGCGCCGAAAGTACCGAGGAAGGCAGCCTTGACAATTCGCGTCCCTCAATCGTCACGCCGGGGGCGCCGGACAGCAACTCAACGACCAGTTCATTGTTTCGGCTGACCTGCCCCAGCAGGCGGATGAGATGATCCAGGTTTCCGGCGTTATGTTCACCCGGCGCCCGCTTGGCTTCCTGTTTGCCGTGGGCCGATGCGCTGGAAACCCGAAGAATCAGCCGACCGCCGGGCGCCCGACCAGGAATGACCAGCGCCTCCCGAATATGCTCCAGGCCGCCCCAATAGGGCCTCAGGGAAACCGTGACGTGCACCGTATCGCCGGGCTGGTACGACGTCTTCTGCAGACCGACCGAATTGACGTGGGCGGTATGTGCCCGCTCGGCTTCAACGTCCAGGTCGAAGGTGACCCTCTCGATCTGAACGGGCTCAAAAGGATTCCGGATCAGTTGCGTCAGTGGCATCGTGACACCCGTCACAGCCTGTCCGAGGCCCAGCGGGCCGGCATAGACGTTTTCGGCCTCTATAGACGGACGCCCGCTCAGTTCAATTCTCACGCGGGACGTTACCGTCACCTCTCCAGTCAACTTCTCGGACGAAACCATCGCGCTGAATACGGCAATCCTCAAGAGCGCGGGGGTGAGGTCACGGTTTCGCAGGACCTCCATTCGGAACCGCGCCTGCTTTCCCGGGGAACGCAGATTGATCTGCGCAGGCATCATGTCCACGTCGAGCCCGACGGTTCCCGCGATGCCCGGAGCACGGTCCTGAACGATGGCGCCCATGGTTTCACCGGCCACGCCCAGCTTGAATGACGCGTATTGGCTGGGCAATACTTCGTGAATATAGGCAGCCGTCATCGGCAACGCCGTGGCGCCGCCAAAAATCATGGAATGCCCGAAACCGACCACCCGGTCGCCGTCGCGATGGGTCAGCGTTCCGATTCCCGTAACGCTGAGATCGCCACGTACGAGTTGTACGCCAAGGGCGGCGCCGGGTTCGAATGCGCCCGAAGGCAGGCCGGGGTCCGCGCTGCCGCCACCTTGAACCGGCATCCATCCCAGTTCAGAGAATTCCCTTCGGAATTCAGCCACCGCACGTTGCGCGAAGCCGGAGACAACGATCGGCAGGCTGATCGGCGTCAGCTCAGCTGCATCGATCCCCGTCAGATCAAGCAGTCGGCGCGCGCCGGCTTCCGGCGATCGGGCTGCCGAACGGACGCCATCCGGCGCGGACGGCCGGTTGAACAGATCAACCATGGCCGCAATTGGCGTGATCCCGGCGATGGGTTCCTTGGCAAAAGCGCCAACCCGGTAAGACACCGCGCCGATCAGCTTTCCATCGACGTAAACCGGGCTGCCGCTCATCCCCAGGATCACCCCCGTATTTGACAGGGGGCCGCCGGACAACCGGGCGAGAATCAAGTCGCTGCGGGGCCCGATCGCGTTGTGCAGCACACCCAGGATTTCGACCTGAAACGTATCGATCCGCGTGCCCTGGAAGACCGTCCGTCCGAACCCCCGCATCCCCCTGCGAAGTTCATTTACGGGAAGGGTCGCCACAGTTCCCCAGGAATTGGCGACAATTGCGCACCACAGCAATGCGGGAAGCGTTGTTTTCAGAAGACGCGCCAACACTCAGACCCTTTCGCGTCAAACGGTACGGGAGCCACGAAATCTACGTTGCGCCTGCGGGAATGTCAAGCGTTGCAAGGTCCTAATTTCCTGTCCCGGAAACAGATTGCCGAGACTTGTCCGGCCGGTCGCCCTGCAGATACCAGATCGCGGTCCTTCGCGGCCTACGTCTCGCCCATCCGGTGGGATTGCAGATCATCGTCGGAGACCGGGTTCAATCACGCAGATATTATACCCGTTTTTGGAGAGTGGAACAAGCCCCTTGTGAAATCCCGATCTTATCCGTATCATAATCCCATGCAGATCATGTTGATTGCGGTTGGCAGATGCCGCAAACCGTACCTGAGAGAAGGCGTATCGGACTATATCGAACGCATCGGAAGATACGCCAGCCTGGAGCATATCGAACTGAGAGAGGAACGGACCCCGAAGAAGGGCGCGGCGCAAGGCAGTCTTAACGTCGAGGCCGAACGCATTCTCCGCAACGTACCGGAGAGGGCCTATCTTGTCGCTCTGGATCCTGCCGGAGACGTTTGCACTTCCGACGCCCTCGCAAGCCGTATAGGAAGAATCGGTATTGACGGCACAAGCCGAATCGCGTTTGTCATTGGCGGCCCTACCGGCCTTTCTTCCCGGGTGACCCGGCGCGCCGACTGGCGACTTTCGCTTTCTTCCTTTACCTTTCCGCACGAAATCACCCGTCTGGTGCTTCTCGAACAGATCTACAGGGCATTTACCATCATACGCGGCGAACCGTATCACAGGTAGGCGCCGCCACGGGCAATCCCCAATAAAAAGCCCGGAAAACAGGTCCATCCGACAGCCGTGGAGAGATGATTCCGCCACTGGAATCCGGCTGCCGCGAACGTCTCCTGTTTCCGGGCTTTTTAATTCAGACCGATTTGCCTGGACATACAGTTTCGGGGGAACGGAAGAAATCCGGATCCGACAACCACGGTGAACGGCCGGAGGGGTATCGGCCAGGGGTGCGCCGGAAGATGGGTTGTCTCAATCGCATGCTCCTTGAGAGCAACTGAAAGATAAGCCATAGTTTTTTCCCAGTCAAGGGTAAGTTTGTCGTAATATACTGTTTTACATTATCTTGTGGTCTGCACGCTGAGGTATACCTTATATGGAATTTCACGTGGCGAAGCCCGGAAACCTGGTGAAGAGGCCGAACGTCCCCGCCTCCGGCGATATCTCTGGACAGGTTTCACGTCCGGCGCTATCTTCGACGTTCAGTCATGCGAGCCGGGTCTGTAGAGACCGAACTCACAAGCGTTCGTGGTTCGACACGATTCCACCATGCCGCATACCCTTACGATAACCCGCGCCGCGGCGGAAATCCGGGCGGGCCGTCTTTCTCCCCGGGAACTGCTGCAGGCCTGTCTTGCGCAGATCGACGCTCTCGACGGCGGCCTGCGCGCCTGGGTCCACGTGGACAGGGAAGGGGCCCAACGTCAGGCACGGGGTCTCCAGGAGGAACTCGCCCGCGGCCGGTACCGCGGTCCCCTGCACGGAATCCCTTTGGGAATTAAGGACATCATCAACGTGAAAGGGCTGCCTGCCACGGCTGGCGCAAGCCATCTCTACAACCTGGTACCGGAAGAAGACGCAACGGTGGTTGCCCGTTTGCGCAGGTCCGGCGCCGTCATCCTCGGCAAGACGGTGACCACGCCGTTTGCATGTTTCGACCCGGCCGAAACCAGGAACCCCTGGAAGCCCGATCATACGCCCGGCGGTTCCAGCAGCGGTTCCGCCGCAGCCGTAGCCTCGCGCATGTGTCCGGCCGCTCTCGGCTCCCAGACCGGCGGCTCCATCAGTCGTCCGGCCGCGTACTGCGGACTCGTGGGTCTCAAACCCACCTTCGGCCGTATCAGCCTGCGCGGAATCCTGCCCGTCAGCTGCGAACTCGACCATCCCGGTCCCATCACACGTTCAGTCGTCGACGCCGCTCTGATCCTCGAAAGTCTGGCCGGCAAAGATCCGCTGGATGCGCTCAGCGCCGACGTCCCCGCCGGAGAATACCGCATCAACCCGTTGACCCGTCCGCCCCGCATCGGCGTTGTCCGTACTTATTTCCCTGAGCACGCTGACGAAACCATGCGTGCGGCAACCGACGACGCCAGACAGCGACTCGACGCCGCGGGCGCCGAATTCATCGACGTGCACATGCCGGAATCCTTCGCGGAACTGCACGAAAGTCATGCCCTGCTGCTCGCGGTTGGCGCGGCGAGCGTTCACGGGGACAGGTATGACGCACACCGCGACCGATTTCCGCCCGGCCTGTGCGAAATCATCGAAAAGGGTCGCGCCGCCGGCGCCGTGGACTACGCCAAGGCACGACGCCACCAGATTGCGTTCAAATCGGAGGTCCTCTCCGCTTTCGAAGGCGTGGACCTGCTCCTCACCCCCGCAACCCCCACGCCGGCGCCATCGGGCCTGGAGTCGACCGGCAACCCCGGCTTCAACAGCCCCTGGAGCTACGCCGGCCTGCCCACGACGGTCCTTCCCGTCACGTGTACCTCCCGTGGACTGCCCGCCGGCATCCAGCTGGTTGCCCGCCCCTTCGCCGAGTCCCGCCTGCTGGCCATCTCCGCCTGGTGCGAAACCCACCTCGAGTGGAACCGCGTCCCATCGATTCTCGCGGGCAATTAGATCCATGAATCCGTATCGGGTCCTCAGGTGTCTCGCGTGGCTGCCGCTCGTTTTCCTTCCTTCCGGCGTATTTCCAGCTTCGCGCGAGGACGTCCCCAGGCACCACGCCGTCCGCCGGGGGATTGACTATATGCTCGACGAGCGGTACGCCCTGTCCCACGCCATTTTCGATTCACTCATCTCCGTGGAGCCTGAACGCCCGGAGGGCTATCTGGGCAAGGCCCTTTCGTTCTGGAACGAAAGCATGCTACTGGCGGACGGCGAACGGTTTGTCGACTCCGTCGACCACCTGACCGGGCACGCGATCAAACTCGCCGAACGCGCGCTCAAGCGCGACGATAACAACGCGGAGATGGTCTTTCTTCTCGGCAAAGCCTACGGACTTCGCGCGGGCCTGGCGCTTATCCACGGCAGCCCCATCGACGGCGTGCTTCACGGCTTGAAATGCCGCGATTACCTGACGGAAACCATTCGTCTGGATCCGGACATGGCAGACGCCAATTTCGGACTGGGCCTCGCAGAATACGTCGCCGCCCGCCAGCCTCGATTCCTCAGGATGGTGAGCCGGCTCCTGTCGCTTCCAGACGGCAATCGAAAACGCGGGCTCGAGCGCCTGGAGCGGGTCGCCCGGGAGGGGATCTACACGCAACGGCACGCCGTTTCGAGCCGCGCCTACATCGCCCTGTATTACGAGAAGGACTATAGCGACGCCCGCCTTCGTTTTCAGGATCTGCACCGGCGCTATCCCTACAGCCTGGATTACCGTATTCGCTTCCTGGACGCGCTCTTCGGGCTCACGATTCGAGGAAGGCGGGACTACCAACAAGCCCTGATCGACTCCGCGCGATCGATCCGTCGCCTGGCTGAATCGCGCGATTGGGACCTGAACCGCTGGTCGCGTACCAAGCTGGACTTTATCGAAGGCTTTGGTCACTATCTCACCGGCAACGCGGACGCAGCTCGCGAACGACTGGAAATCTACATCGCGGAAGCGGCCAAAAAGAGCTGGCTGCTGGGCCCCTCGCATCTCATTCTGGGCAAACTGGCCGACGTGCGAAACGACCGGGAAACCGCGATCCGCCATTACCGCCGTGCGCGAAAATACGAAGACGTATGGGGCGTCCACGACGAAGCCGCGGCCTACCTTCGGCAACCCTTCACCGGCGAGGAGCCCGTCCGGCGCCCTCCGGACACGGTCCGGCGATATCCCGAGAAACCTTGAGACCTTATCAAAGCCGTCTGCTGACCGCCCGGCAAAGCCGGTTGCGAGATCACGATCAAATCCGTATATTACATCAGGCGCATTCAACGGCACGCTTATCACCACGCTGACGCTTGGCAGCCCGTCGATAAGGTCTATCCGGGCTGCAATCAGGCTTCTTGTGGCGATTGATTTCAGCCATGGATTTTTCGTTGTTTTCGCGTGTTTCGTAGTTTCTGACGTTGCCTTCCAAGTAGCTTCTTAGCGTTCGTTCGAGTGGCGGAACATGGCCGAAACGACCGATCCTCAAGCGGCTTCAACCCCGGATAACACCCATTGGGGAGTTGCCTATCTGCGCGAAGATCTGCAGGACCTGCGCCTCCAGATGCGCGAAGACGTCAAAGACCTCCGCCAGCAGATCGCCGAAACCAACAGGCGCATCGACGAGACCAATAGGCGCATCGACGAGATGAATAAGCGAATCGACCGGACAAATGAACTCATCGGCTCCCGTTTCACCTGGCTCATTACGACCATGGTGGCGCTGGCGGGCATTCTCGCCGCCCTGATCAAACTGTGAGATCCGTCTCATACCGGGCGCACGCATGCTCGCCGAGTCGCCCCCGGCCTCAATCCCCACGGCCGCGACCGACCGCCCCGCCGGAATAAATCACCTCCATCAATCGATCCCGTTCATCCAGCCGAACGCGCAGGGTGAACGCCCGCCTGTTCAGAAATTGCGGGTTATGGTCCAGCGCCATGCCCAGGACCAGCGAACCCAGCCACCCAAGGGCGTCTGCCCGGACTCCAAACCGTAGATCGTGGATCAGGAACGTCCGAGCGCTTTCGTCCGACTCGATCACTGCCGGGAAGCGGGCGAACCAGCGATAGATCCGCCCGTCCCGCCGTTCCCACAGGCGTTCCAGACGGGGTTCTTCAAGCGCCGATCGGTACGACTTCGGCGACCCGGCAACCCCTGAAAACAGAGATACGGGCGCCTCGTGCCATTTCCCTTTGCCGGACGCGATTCCACGCCGGTGCAAAGGAGAAAAGGGCACTGGAACCGCCGCCACCGCCGTCAGACCCTTTTCGGTCGCCCAGCGGTCCATATGATGGAAGGTGATACCCGATACGGTGATATTGAATGCCATGTAGACGACGAGCGCCGCCGCGCCCAGACGGTACCCATCCGGCCGCCGTACCTTCCACCCGAGAACCAGGCCGCCGATCAGAATCAGATCCAGGTACGGGTCGATAACAAACAGCACGTCGAACAACGCCCGGTACCTGGAAAAAGGCATAAGGACCATGGTCCCGTATGAGGTTACCAGGTCGAACAGTATATGCAGCAACAGACCGGTAAGAGCGACAGCATACAGCTTTGTGAACGGGACGTCCTTGAGTATGAAACGCCGCACGACCCACGCCACGGCGACCGCGCCGATTGCGGCGCCGAACAGCGAATGCGTCATCCCCCGATGCGTCTGCAGGCTGTCGAGCGCGTCGCTGGAAAGGAATACATCCACGTCCGGCAATATACTGGTCACGGTCACCAGATTCACAAGTCCCCGTTCCCGGGGCCAGACGGATCGCGCGACGAGGCGGCCAACCAGGCCATGTGTGGGGGTGTCCATTGCGTTCACCTCATTACGGGAAACGAAAACGCGCGCCAACATTCTCCCGTTCCGGCTTTGCCCGTGCGGCGATTTCGGAAACGGTCGTCTGACGCCGGAGAACCACAACTATCGCATGAATGGCCGCACACACGGAATATACCCAATGACCGGGCTGAATCAACCCCGCGCAATCGATGCTTGACAGCGTGCGTCCCGTCGATTGAACATAGTTGCGGATTCCGGGCCAGAACGTTAATTCGCCGTTCTTTTCGTGAGGAATCAACGGTGGGAGGCTGACAGGATGTCCAGACTCGAAGGCAAGGTCGCCCTGATAACCGGCGGAAATCAGGGCATCGGAAAGGGAATCGCGCGCGCGCTGGCCAGAGAGGGCGCGAACGTCGTGCTGACCGCCAGAACGGGCGGGAAGCTTGAATCGGCGGCGGCGGAGATCCGGGCGGAAGGCGTGGAGGCGCTGGTCGCGCCCGCGGACGTCACCGACGAATCCCAGGTGGAGGCCGTGTTCGCGCAAACGATGGAACGGTTCGGAAGGCTGGACGTGCTGGTGAACAACGCGGCTGCTTTTGACGGCGGAAGAATCGACGAGCTTTCCGCGTCGTCCTGGGACTGGGCAATGGCGGTGAATCTGCGCGGACCCTTCCTGTGCACACGGGCGGCGTTCCGCATTATGAAAAAACAGGGCGGAGGTCGGATAATCAATATAGGCAGCATTTCCGCGCAACGGGTCCGCCCGAATTCGGCGCCTTACAGCACGAGCAAGTTCGGCATCACCGGCCTGACGCATGCCACGGCGCTGGACGGCAGGGACTACGGGATCGTCTGCTCCTGCCTGCACCCCGGCAACACGCTGGTGGAACGACGCGAGGAATCCGACGCGCCAACGGACGACGAACCGATGATGACGGTGGATGAACTGGCGCAGGCCGCGCTGACCATGGCGACGCTGCCGCTTCACGTCAACATGCTGGAGGCGATCGTGTTGCCCGTCGGACAGCTGTACGTTGGCAGAGGTTGAATGGGCAACGTATTTCCGGGTTGGCAAAACAGGCATTTCCTCCGGCCTTCCGGTTCTAATCCTGTTCATTCTGTTCATCCATCTAATCCTGATCGGATTTAACTTGACACTCTCGATATGATTGTTTAACGTTAGACCGTTCCTGTTGGAAAGGCGGGTTGCCGCAACCCGGCGCGAGACCGGCAGGACGCTGGATCATGCGAGGATCGAACGTGACGGATCGTGGCCGGAACAGGCTTGCCTGGCGTGGGTATTTTTATCGCTCCTACCGGTGGTACTACCGGGAGGCCGCGGAACGTCATATCTGCCCACGCGAGTAAACCGTTGACAAGTCCGGAAATCTGGCCGTGGGCATCTGCTCACGGTTTTTTTTGTCCCGTACGGGATGGGGACATCTGACCGTTCGCTGTCCGGCAAAACACGACGTGGCTATCAGGTTCACGAATTCTGATGGCAGGCAGGTGAACTTTGTGAGTACGCCCGACCTGGAAACGCTGAAGACGCTGGCTGAAGGCCGGGGACTGGTTCCAATATCCCGAGAGATCCTCGGGGATACGGAAACGCCGGTGTCCGCCTATCTCAAGCTGCGGCCCGGGAGTCCCTACAGCTTTCTCTTCGAAAGCGTGGAAGGAGGAGAGAAGATCGGGCGCTATTCGTTCCTGGGTGTGGCGCCTTTTCTCGCGTTCAGGTCGTGGAAATCCCGGATCGAGGTGGAGGATCTGAAGCGAGGCGGCATTCGCAGATTCGAGGGTTCGCCCATTGCCGAGCTCAGGCTTTTGCTGAAGCAATATCGTTCAGCGCACCTGGAGGGTCTGCCCAGGTTCACCGGCGGGGCCGTGGGATACGTGGGCTACGATGCGGTCCGGCTGATTGAAGATATCCCCGACCGAACGGATGACGACCACGGTCTTCCCGACGTTGCGCTGCTGTTCTACGATACGCTTCTTTGCTTCGACAACGCGCGGCAGAAGATTCATCTGATTTCCAACGTGCACACCTCCGGCGATATCGAGAACAACTTTCGTGAGGCGGAGGCGAGGATCGATTCGCTGGAAGGGGCCTTGCGCGCGGCGATTCCCGCGAACGGTGTTTCCCGGGAATCGCCGCGCCGCAAAGCGCGCGAGATCCGGTCCAACACGGAGAGATCGGTCTTTCTGGACAAGGTGCGGCGCTGCAGGGAGTATATCGTGGCGGGCGATATCTTTCAGGTCGTACTTTCCCAGCGCTTCGAGACGGAGGTATCCGCCGGCTCGCTGGACATTTACCGGGCGCTTCGGACGGTAAATCCGTCGCCATACATGTTCCATCTGGATCTGAAAGACGCGCAACTCGTCGGGGCATCGCCCGAACTGCTGGTGCGTGTCGAAAACGGCGTCGTGCAGGTGCGACCGATCGCGGGTACGCGCTGGAGGGGCGCCACGGAAGAGGAGGACGCCGCCCTGGAAGCGGACTTGCTGGCCGACGAAAAGGAACGCGCGGAGCACATCATGCTCCTCGATCTCGGCCGGAACGACGTGGGGCGGGTATCCCGATACGACACGGTACGGGTCACGGAACAGATGGCGATTGAGCGGTATTCTCACGTCATGCATATTGTTTCGAACGTTCAGGGGCATCTCAAAGACGGCGTGGATGCGCTGGACGCGCTCTATGCGTGTTACCCGGCGGGCACGGTTTCCGGCGCGCCCAAGATCCGCGCGATGGAGATCATCGACGAACTGGAGCCGACTCGCCGAGGACCTTACTCGGGGGCAGTGGGCTATATTGACTTTTCCGGCAATATGGATACGTGCATTGCCATACGCACGATGGTGCTGCAGGGACGGAAGGCGTACGTCCAGGCGGGCGGGGGCATCGTGTTCGATTCCGTACCGGAATACGAGCACCAGGAAACGCTAAACAAGGCGAAGGCGCTGTTCAAGGCGGTCGAGTTGGCGGAAGGCGCGTTGTAGCGGCAACCGTGGATGACGCGATTCCTCAGCAGTCACGATTGGTTGGCCTATGATTCTGGTAATCGACAATTACGACTCGTTCACGTACAATCTGGTTCAGTACCTGGGTGAGTTGGGCGCGCGGATGGAAGTATTCCGGAACGACCGGATTGCAATGGACCGGATTGACGCGTCCCAGCCCGAGAAGGTGGTGATTTCACCCGGTCCTTGTACGCCGAACGAGGCGGGAATCTCCGTGGACCTGATCCGGCGTTTTAGCGGGCGGATTCCGATGCTGGGGGTCTGTCTCGGACATCAGTGCATCGGGCAGGCCTTCGGAGGCAAGGTCGTTCGGGCGCCTGCGATTCTTCATGGAAAGGTGTCCGAAATCCATCACGACGGTCGTTCGATTTTCAGGGGGTTGTCACAGCCCTTTATTGCGACGCGATACCATTCGCTGATTGTCGAACGGGAGAGCCTTCCGGACTGCCTCGAGGTATCCGCACAGACTCACGACGGTATCATCATGGGACTGCGGCACAGGGACTACCCTGTTGAAGGCGTGCAGTTTCATCCGGAGTCGATATTAACGGCCGAAGGCAAAGTACTGTTGAAGAATTTCCTGGATGGATGAAATCGGGGACAGGGAACCGGGTTCCGGCCCCCGTTTGCAAGTTGGGAGACGGCTATGTCGATACAGGATGCGATTTCGAGACTGATTGAGGGGCAGGATCTGACCCGTGACCGGACGATCGGTTCGATGAACCAGATCATGTCCGGTGAGGCGACAGACGCGCAGATCGGCGCCTATCTGGTGGCCCTGCGAGTGAAGGGCGAGACCGTCGAAGAGATCGCGGGCGCCGCGGAGGTGATGAGGGAAAAGGCGACGCGCGTCGTCACGCGGCACGCGACGGTGGTGGATACGTGCGGTACCGGGGGTGACGGGGCGGGAACGTTCAATATATCGACGGCGGCGGCTTTTGTGGCGGCCGGCGCCGGGCTGTGTGTTGCCAAACATGGAAACCGCGCCGCGAGCAGCCTGTGCGGCAGTGCCGACGTCCTGAATGAACTGGGGGTGAATATCGAAGCGTCGCCGAAGACGATGGGTCGGTGTCTGGATGAGGTTGGCATCGGATTCCTGTTTGCGCCCGCTCTGCACGGCGCCATGAAGTTCGCAATCGGTCCCAGACGCGAGGTCGGCGTGCGTACGATTTTCAACGCTCTGGGGCCGCTGACGAATCCCGCGGGCGCAACCCGGCACCTGATCGGCGTCTACAGTCGACCGCTGACCGGCAGGCTTGCCGAGGTGTTACGCACGTTGAAATCGGAACGCGCGTTTGTTGTGCACGGGTTGGACGGGCTGGATGAAATCACCACGACCGGACCGACGCAGGTGAGCGAGCTGAACGATGGCGCCGTGACATCGTACGAGATCCGACCTGAGGATCTTGGCATCCAAAGGTCGACGCCCGGTGATCTGGCGGGGGGCAACGCCGAAACCAATGCGTCGATCCTGCGCAGGGTGCTCAATGGTGAGCCCGGTCCGCGGCGGGACGTCGTCGTTTTGAACGCGGCAGCCGCCATCGTAGCCGGTGGCGCCGCGGTCGATCTGCAGGCGGGTATTGAACTTGCCGGCGAGACGGTGGATTCGGGGCGGGCAATGGATAAGCTGGAAGAACTGAAACGGGTTTCGGCCGGATGAAGCCGGCGCCGAACCTTTACGATATCCTCGCCCTCGATTTACGCCAGGGACGGGACTGGCGCCTGTTGGCGCGCGGAAACGAAGAAGGGGAACATGGCTACGATTCTGGATGAGATCATCGCATATAAACGCCGCGTTGTGGCCGAGGCAAAGCGGCAGGTATCCCCTGAGGCGTTGCGGAAGCAGGCAGACCTGGTTCGTCAGCCGGACTCGCTGATGGACAGCTTGACTGCCGGGGAGGATATCGCGCTGATTGCGGAGATAAAAAAGGCATCTCCGTCCAAAGGGATAATCAGGGAGAGTTTCGATCCTGTTGAAATCGGCCGGTCTTACGAGAAAAACGGCGCGGCGGCCATTTCCGTGCTGACGGATGTAAAGTATTTCCGGGGCTCCGATGCCAGTCTGAAGGCCGTGAGCGAGGCCGTGGAATTGCCGGTGCTCCGGAAGGATTTCGTGGTTGATCCGTATCAGATCCACGAGGCCAGGACAATCGGCGCGTCCGCGGTTTTGCTCATTGTTTCAGCGCTTTCCCCGCGCAAATTGTCAGAGATGCTCAGCGTTTGCAGGGAGTCGCAACTGGACGCCCTGGTGGAAGTGCACACTCCGGATGAAGCGAGGATGGCGCTGGACGCGGGCGCGGATCTCGTGGGGGTGAATAACCGCGACTTGAAGACGTTTGCTACGGATTTGCAGACCACGTTCGATCTGCTTGAACATCTGCCGGACGATCTTGTCGTTGTAAGCGAGAGCGGCATCAGGAACAGAGACCACGTCGTCCGGTTGAGGGATGGCGGTGTGGACGCGGTACTGGTCGGGGAACATCTGATGCGCCAACCCGACGTGGGTCGGGAGCTTCGAGCGTTGTTGGGCGTGGAAGGCGGCTGATTCAACCTATGGTTCGGGTGAAGATTTGCGGAATTACGAATCCGGAGGATGCGCTCTTTGCGGTCGCACAGGGTGTGGACGCCCTGGGGTTCATCTTCTACGAGCGCAGCCCGCGTTACGTGCATCCGGAACGCGTCGGCAGGATCGTGTCGGCGTTGCCGCCCTTCGTGACGCCCGTAGGGGTTTTCGTGAACACGGCCAGGGAGGACGTCCTGGCGATCGCACGGTTGACAGGGCTGCGAGCGGTCCAACTGCACGGCGACGAGACGCCCGCCGAATGTCTTGGATATCCGATTCCGGTCATCCGGGCATTGCGGGTCGGCGACGGTTTCGACCCCGCTTCTCTGAGCGACTTTCCGGTAGACACGTTTCTGCTGGATACGGCCAAAAAGGGATGGTACGGCGGCACCGGAGAGTCTTTTGACTGGCGGGTCGCATCGGCGGCCGCGGCACACGGACGGATCATTCTCTCGGGGGGAATCAATCCGTCGAACGTGGCAGACGCGGTGCGGACGGTGAATCCGTACGCGGTGGACTGCGGCAGCGGCGTCGAGGCCGCGCCGGGACGGAAGGACCCCGACAGAATCGCGGAATTCTTCGAAGCGCTTCGCTCGGTAACCCGAGGAAACCGGAATTCCTGAACCCATCGTTCGAATTGAATCGGAGCCTGAACCCGTGGACGTCATGAAGGATCTGGATTTTCGGGGATACGTCTTTCAGGTAACGGACCCCGGCGGCCTTGAAACGCGACTCGACCGGGGGCCGATCACGCTATACTCGGGATTCGACCCCACGGCAGAGAGCTTGCACGTCGGCAACCTGATTCCCATACTGGGACTGCGGCGGTTTCAATTGGCGGGGCATCATGCAATCGGGCTTATCGGCGGTGGCACGGGTTTGATTGGCGACCCGAGCGGCAGCAAGGAAGAACGCCCGTTGAACCCGCCCGAGCTGATCGCGGAATATACCCGGAAGCTCACGGAGCAACTGGCCAGATTCCTGGATTTCGAATCGGGAACCAATCCCGCCCGCGTGGTCAGCAATCTGGGCTGGCTTTCCAAATTGAAGGCGATTGACTTCCTGAGAGACACGGGCAAGCACTTCTCCGTGGGCTATATGCTGGCGAAAGAGTCCGTGGCATCGCGGCTGGAGTCCGGGATCTCTTTCACCGAGTTCAGTTACATGGTCATTCAGGCCTATGATTTCATGGAGTTGTTTCGGACACATGGGTGTGAACTCCAGATCGGCGGAAGCGATCAATGGGGAAATATAACAGCGGGAATCGAGTTGATCCGACGGCGGCTGGGAGGGCAGGCCCACGGCCTGACGTTTCCGCTGCTGCAGAAAGCCGACGGCGCCAAGTTCGGCAAGACCGCGTCGGGCGCCGTCTGGCTGGACGCGGAAAAGACGTCGCCGTACCAGCTGTACCAGCACATGATAAATACAGGCGACCGGGACGTGGTGACGTTTCTCAAGCTGTTTACCTTTCTATCCGAGGATGAGATCGGAAATCTGGAACTGGAGGTGTCACAACACCCTGAGAAGCGGGAAGCGCAGCGCGTGCTGGCCGAGGAGGTCACCACCCTCGTTCACGACAGCGCCGCCGCCGGGCGCGCGCACAGGATTTCCGAGGCGTTGTTCTACGGTGATCTGCGCAATCTGAGTGCGAGAGAGATCGAGGAAGGGTTCAGCGACGTGCCGTCTCACGCGCTCAACGGCGTGGCAGAAGCGGGTCTGGTCAATCTTCTGGTGGATGCGGGCATTTCATCTTCGATGCGCCAGGCCCGCGAAGACGTCAGGTCCGGCGCCGTATATCTCAATGGACTGCGTTGCGTCGACGTGGGCCGGACCCTGGACCCTGACGACAGGCTCGCAGGCAGATACCTTATCGTACGACGCGGCAAACGCCGCTACTTTCTGGTACGCTGGAACCTTTGACGGGCGATCGTGCGACCGCTCTTGCGTATGGATGCAATGATCCGGTTTTGAATGTTCGAAGCTCGGCAGGAAAATCAAAAAGAGAGGATTCATTCGATGAAAGCACCGTGGATAACCTACCGGCCGGAACTGAAAGTACTTGATTGTACGATTCGTGACGGCGGATTGATGAACGACCACCAGTTCTCCGATGATTTCGTGAAGGCGGTATATGAAACCTGCGTCAACGCGGGTGTCGATTATATGGAAATCGGTTACCGGAACTCCAAGGAGATGTTTCCCAAAGACCAGTTCGGGGCTTTCCGACATAGCGACGAAGAAGACATCCGGAAGATTACCGGCGACCACGACCCGGAAACGACCGGCCTGAAGCTCGCCGTCATGGCGGACGCGGGCAAGAGTGACTGGGCGGAAGACGTCCTGCCGGCCAGCGACAGCGTCGTCAGTATGGTACGGGTCGCCTGTTACGTCGAGCAGATTCCCGAGACCGTCGAAATGCTCTGCGACGCCCATGAGAAAGGATATGAAACCAGCTGCAACATAATGGCCGTCTCCACCGTGCAGGAGGTCGAGATCGACCAGGCGCTGGAAGTGCTTGTACAGACGCCCGTCGGAACGATCTGCGTCGTAGACAGTTTTGGCGCATTGTACCGCGAGCAGGTGGATATGCTGATCCGGAAGTACATGGACGCCGTCAGCGGGACGGGGAAAGAAGTGGGCATTCACGCGCACAACAACCAGCAACTTGCATTTGCCAATACCATCGAAGCGCTCATTCTCGGCGCAAACCGCGTGGATGCCACGGTGGACGGCCTTGGAAGGGGCGCGGGGAACTGCCCCCTGGAACTGCTCCTCGGATTCCTCCGAAATCCCAAGTTCAAGATCCGTCCCGTCTACAAGCTGCTGGAAGACCATTTTGTCAAACTGCGCGGTGAATTGACGTGGGGCCCTCTCGTTCCGTATAATATCACGGGGCAGCACAATCAGCATCCCCGCTCGGCAATGGCGCTGCTGGACGGGAAGGACCGCGATCGCTACCTGGCATTCTACGATCAGGTGATGAGGGACATCTGATCGGGCGACTCCCTGCCCCGGCGAGGGGCTGAATCCGCCCGGGGACCACACCTTTACAGGATAGGGAAATGGCGCTACCGAGAGCAGATGGACCATCCCGTACATTGCCGGATTCCGGGGGGCATTTCGGTCCCTACGGCGGGCGATACGTGCCGGAGACGTTGATGCCGTTGCTGGAGGACCTGGAGGCAGCCTATCGCGAAGCGAAGGACCGTCCGGATTTTCAGGAGGAACTGAACCGGTATCTCAGGGAGTTTGTGGGCAGGCCCACGCCGCTCACCTTCGCGCAACGACTGACATCGGAACTGGGTGGGGCGAGAATCTATCTGAAGCGAGAGGACCTCGCCCACACCGGCGCGCACAAGATCAACCACGCTATGGGTCAGATTCTGCTTGCCCGGCGGATGGGCAAGACGCGGATCATCGCGGAAACCGGCGCCGGGCAGCACGGTGTGGCAACGGCAACCGTGGCTGCGATGTTCGGACTGGACTGCGAGGTTTACATGGGCACGGAAGACATGGAGCGGCAGGCGCTGAACGTGTTTCGGATGCGGCTCCTCGGCGCAAAGGTGACGGGTGTGGATTCGGGCAGCAGGACGCTGAAGGATGCGATTAACGAAGCCATTCGCGATTGGGTGACGAACGTGGACGATACGTTCTACATTTTCGGATCCGTCCTGGGACCTCACCCGTATCCGATGATCGTACGCGATTTTCAGCGCGTCATCGGAGTGGAGACTCGAAAGCAGATCCTGCGGGCCGAGGGCCGGCTGCCGGAATGTCTTATCGCGTGCGTCGGCGGCGGCAGCAATTCCATCGGTCTGTTTCACGCATTTCTCGAGGACGCGGACGTCCGGATGATCGGTGTCGAAGCGGGCGGGCATGGAATCGCCTCGGGCGATCACGCGGCGCGATTTCAGGGTGGGGATCTGGGCGTGCTGCACGGCGCCAGGATATATCTCCTGCAGGACGAGGACGGGCAGATCGCGCTGACCCATTCCGTTTCCGCCGGCCTGGATTATTCCGGAGTCGGCCCTGAACACTGCCATCTGCGCGACGCGGGACGGATCGAATATGCCTATGCAACCGATGACGAGACACTGAAGGCCTTCCAACTGCTGAGCCGCACCGAGGGGATCATCCCCGCACTCGAAAGCGCGCATGCGATCGCGTACGTGTCAAAAGCCGCACCTGAGATGGACAGGGATGCCGTCATTGTGGCGAATCTCTCAGGCAGGGGAGACAAAGACGTGCAGCAGGCGGCGAAGTTCCTGGACTAGTCCTGTCCCAGGGATGCGTTCGACACAAGGGATTGTTCGGATGACAAGAATCGGAAAGCGGTTCGCACTGTTGAAGAAAACGAGAAGGACCGGATTCGTCGCATATATCACTGCCGGAGATCCGGACCTGGAAACCACCCGCAAACTGGCGCCGGAGCTCGAACGGCGCGGGGTGGACGTTCTCGAACTGGGGGTGCCGTTCTCCGACCCGCTGGCGGACGGACCGGAGATCCAGCGGGCGTCACAGCGGGCCCTTCGGCATCGGGTGTCGATCGGCGACGTACTGGATCTGGTATCGGACCTGCGGCGCGAGACGGAATTGCCCATCGTGCTCTTTACGTATTTCAATCCTATGCATCGCTTCGGTCTTGAACGGCTTGTCGACAGGGCGGCCGAAGCGGGGGTGGACGGCTTTCTGGCATTGGATCTTCCGCCTGAGGAGGCGGCCGAGTACAGGAGTCTGATGGGGGAACGGGGATTGGACACGGTTTTCCTGATCGCGCCGACGAGCCGCGAGGATCGCATCCGGCGGATCGCGTCATACACCAGCGGCTTTGTGTATTACGTGTCGCGTACGGGCGTTACGGGGGAGCGGGACAGCCTGGAGGAGACTCTCGGCGCCAGGGTGGCGACCATCAGACGACATACCTCTCTACCGGTTGCGGTGGGATTCGGTATTTCAACCCCGGAACAGTCCAGGGAGATTGCGGGATACGCGGATGCCGTCGTTGTCGGCAGCGCAATCGTCCGGCGAATCGCCGAGCGGCAGACGGACCCGGATCTCGTTTTACACGTCGGGGCATTCGTGGAGGAACTGGCGCAACCCCTGAAGGGAACATCCGATGGATCTTGAAGACTGGCGGAAGGAAATCGACGCCCTGGATCAACAGCTTCTGGCGCTTCTGAAACGACGAGCCGAATGTGCGCTTCAAATTGGCATGATCAAACAGACGATCGAACAGCCGATTTACGCGCCGGAACGCGAGACGTCGATCCTGAACCGAATTCGCGAACTGAACGCCGGACCCCTGACCGACGAAGCGGTGCAACGAATATTTCAGCAGATTATCGATGAATCCAGGCGGCTCGAACAGGAGCACGGCGAACGGCAGTCGGGAGACGTGAAACACCCCTGATTCATAAGCGGAGCATCCAGCGGATGGCTTTTACGAAAAACATGAAGATTCCCACACCGGAAGCCGTGCTGGAAGAAATGCCGCTTCCGAAGAGACTGAAGGACGTAAAGGAGCAGCGGGATGCGCAGATCAGGGACATCTTCGCACGCACGAGCCGTAAATTTCTACTGGTGATCGGCCCCTGTTCAGCGCACGATGAAGATGCCGTATGCGAATACGTCTCCAGGCTGGCGAAACTGCAGGAGGCAGTCCGTGAAACGCTGGTTCTGGTGCCTCGAATCTATACCAACAAACCCCGCACGACCGGCGAAGGGTACAAGGGCATGGGGCATCAGCCGGACCCCCGAAAGGCGCCGGACCTGTCCGAAGGCATTTACGCGGTTCGTCAGATGCACATCCGCGCGGTCAGGGAGTCCCACCTGACGGCGGCCGACGAAATGCTGTATCCGGGCAATCTGCCGTACGTCGAAGATCTGCTGAGTTATATCGCCGTGGGCGCCCGGTCGGTGGAAAACCAACAGCACCGACTAACCTGCAGCGGCGTCGACGTCCCCGTTGGAATGAAGAACCCGACGGCGGGCGACCTGTCTGTGACGTTGAATGCGATTCACGCCTCGCAGATCCCACACGTCTTCATCTATAACGGATGGGAAGTCAGCACCAGCGGCAATTCCCTGACACACGCCGTGCTTCGCGGCGCCGTGGACGTGAACGGGCGAAGTATGCCGAACTATCATTTCGAAGACCTCATGTACGCGGCGGCACTCTACGGGCAAAGGCAGCTTGCCAACGCCACAATCGTCGTGGATACGAATCACGACAATTCCGGCAAGCAGTTCAGCGAACAACCCAGGATCGGATTGGACGTGGTCCGCAGCCGGCGGAGTTCAACGATATTACACGGCATGATCCGCGGGTTGATGGTTGAGAGCTATCTGGAAGAAGGCGCCCAGAACGTCAATGAAGGCGTGTTCGGCAAGTCCATTACCGATCCGTGCCTGGGTTGGGAAGATACCGAGGCGTTCGTAAAGGAACTGGCGGAGGGGATATGATAACGAACGGAATCGGAAAACAGGAACGGAGCCGGACGTTCCGCAGGCGCTCTGGCCTCCGTTTCCGAGGATGACTGCATGGCCATCGATCCTCCGTTTGCGCGTGAGACCATTGCGATTGTGGGTGTCGGGCTGATTGGCGGTTCTCTTGGCGTGGGGTTCAAGAGTCTGGGCATCGGGCGACGCGTCATTGGCATCGGCAGGCAGGAGACGCTGGAGGCGGCAGGCAATCTGAACGTAATCGACGCGGGCTATCGTTACGAGGAACTCGCATCCGGGATTCGCGAAGCCGCGCTCGTTTTCCTGTGCACCCCCATTGTGCGTATTCTTGACCTGCTGCCGGAGGTGCTGGCGGCGGCGCGCCAGAATGCGGTCGTGACCGACGTGGGCAGCACCAAGCACGCGATTGTTTCCGCCGCGGCGGCCCATCGACGGGGCGGCGTGCATTTCGTGGGCGGGCACCCGATGGCGGGTTCCGAGCACCGCGGGGTTGGCGCGGCGGATCCGTTCCTGTTTCAGAATGCGATCTACGTACTGACACCCTCGCCGGGCACGCCCGATTTCGTGGTCGATAAGCTCTCACGCCTCGTCAGGAGGCTCGGGGCGAGACCGATGAGGATGACGCCCCGGGAACACGACCGCGCGGCGGCGGCGGTAAGTCACCTTCCGCAGATGATGGCCACAACCCTGGTATCCATGATCGGACGGATGACCGAGACCGAAGGCCTGCCGATTCGAATGACGGCGGGCGGGTTTCGGGATCTGACGCGCATTGCATCCAGCCCGTATGAGATGTGGCGGGACATCTGCCGAACAAACGCGGCCCCGATCCGCGAGATGATCGATCTGTATATCGAGTCGCTGGCGGCGATTCGCGGCGCCGTGGACGACGACCGGCTGGAGCAGGCGTTTGCCGTTGCGAACCGGGTACGCGGGCAGATCCCGAAGGACTCCAAGGGGTTCTTGCATCCGCTGCACGAGATACTCCTGGTGGCGGAAGACAGGCCGGGCGTGATCGCCGACGTCGCCCGGAAGCTGGCTGCGGAGAAAATCAACATCAACGACATCGAGGTGTTGAACGTCCGTGAGGGAGAAGGAGGCACCATCCGGATGGGTTTCGATTCACGTCCTTGCGCGGAACAGGCCGTAGACGTGTTGGGGAAGGCGGGATACAGCGTCAGATTGAGGTAAATGGACGAATCCCGGGACCATGAATAGATTGGCTGCGGTTTTGTGGGATAACGGTCCGTTGAAAAAGTCGCTCTGCAGGCGAGCCGGATGGACTTTATCGACGGACTGATACCGCGCAGGTCGTCCAATTGCCCGCGACGGATCGTCAATGCACGATACGGTGTGGGTTAATCATCAGTGCGAGGAGAGTCTTATGAGACTGGTCTTCAGGTTATTTCTTCTGGCGTTGTTGGTGTTTCTGGGTGGCGTCGTATATATCCGGTTCACCTACAACTGCTCCTGGAAGGAGAGTTTCGCCATTGCCGACCAGTTCGTGTCTGACCTGACCGGTTGAGCGACGTGTTGAAATCGGGACAGGGCGCCAGGTCGGAGGAGCCTCGCGTGGGTATTGTCTCAACCACGCGGCTGCTGGGAGTGATTGGCGACCCGATTGCCCATTCGCTGTCGCCGGACATGCACAATGCGGCCATCCGCGTTCTTGATATAGACTACTGTTACGTGGCGTTCCACGTTTTGCCGGCCAGGGTTGAATCGGCGCTTCGGGGTATGCGCGCATTGCAGATCCGGGGATTGAACGTCACCCTTCCCCACAAGACCGCGGTGATGGCGCACCTTGACCGGATTTCGGAAGAAGCGCTGGCCGTAGGCGCGGTGAATACGATTTCTTTCGAGGAGGGCGACCTCGTCGGCCACAATACCGACGTGTACGGGCTGGCCACGGCGCTGGAGCGGACCGCGGGCCTCGCGGGTTTGCCGGAGCACTGCGTGATTCTCGGCGCGGGCGGCGTCGCGAGGGCCGCCGTTTACGCGCTGGCAACCAATGACGAAGTGCGCCGCGTGAGCATACTCAATCGGACCGTTTCCCGGGCGGAATCGCTTGCGCATGACATGGAAAGGATCACGGGAAAGACGATAGACGCAGGCGAACTGACGGCAGACACCCAGTTTAGAGTCTTCGCGGATGCCGGCCTGGTTGTAAACGGGACGTCGCTGGGGATGGTTCCGGACGTGGAGCGGACGCCGCTGGCCGACACCTCTGCGCTTCACTCTGAGCTTGTTCTGTACGATACGGTTTTCAACCCGCTGGACACGCTGCTGATGCGGCAGTTCCGGTCCGCGGGCGCGCCGGCGTTTGGAGGACTGGATATGCTCGTGCACCAGGGAGCGCGTTCGTTTGCCATCTGGACGGGTGTCGAGCCGCCCGTCGACGTGATGAAGCGGGCGATTATCGGACGGTTTCGGGCGTAACGGTGGCGAGTTCCTATCTTCAGGAACGCAATGCCAGGCGGGCCTTTGTGCGCCAGACGTTCGACGGCATTGCGAGCACCTACGATCTGTTGAACCACCTGTTGAGCGCCGGCGCGGATATCCTCTGGCGGCGATGGACCATCGACGCGCTGGCATTGGAAACGGGCTGGTGGATCCTGGACCTTGCAACCGGTACGGGCGACCTGGGTCTCGAAGCGGCTGCGCGCGATCCGGGGGCGCGGGTTGTGGGCGCCGACCTTTCCCGGCCGATGCTGCGGCTGGGAAACAAGAAACAGGAGAAGAGATCCGGTCGGCTTTTTTTTCTTTGCGGAGACGCGGAGCGGCTGCCGTTTCCCGATGCGCGGTTTCATGCCGTAACCATTGGCTTCGGGGTACGGAACTTTTCGGACCTGGCGACTGGATTGCGGGAAATACACCGGGTGATGCGTCCCGGGGGCCGGCTGGCAATCCTGGAGTTCTCCCGGCCCAGGGCGTTTCTGTTGCGCAGGGTCTACTTCTTCTATTTCAGATATATTCTGCCCGGGATCGGCCGGGTTGTTTCCCGGAATCCCCGGGCGTATCGGTATCTTTACGAATCTGTAATGGGTTTTCCTGAAGGGGACGCATTCCTGAGACGTCTGGCGCGGGCCGGTTTTGTGGAACCTGAGGAACGCCGGTTCTCCTTTGGCATCGCCACACTTTACCTGGCGCGAAAACCTCAAATGTCCTAGTCAGGCAGCATAGGGAGCCGGGGGCGGCAGTCACCGGAGCGAGGGCATCTTGCCCTCGCTGCGCCTCGCGGGCGGTTCACGAACCGCCCCTGCACGAACGCGGACGTCCGTAAATTGACGTTGATATCTGTTTTTCCTGCTGCTTCTCGATTGCCGCGAGAAGAGGTCCTCGTTCATGAACAATCCATTCATTGATGAAATCGTATCGCAGGTCTCAAAAGCGACTGACGCGCGTCCCGATGAGGTGAGGCCGCTGATCGAAGTCCCTCCCAAACCCGAGATGGGGGATTACGCGCTGCCGTGTTTCGGGCTTGCGAGAACGCTTCGGAAGGCGCCGAATCAGATCGCGAAGGATCTTGAAGCGCGAGTGCGCACGGGCGCGCGTATTGCCCGGGTGAGCGCCGTGGGCCCGTATCTCAATATCTTCCTGAGCCAGGCCGAATTCGTCCGGGAAACGCTTTCGCAGATTCTCGCCAGTGGCAGGCAGTTCGGACACAGCCGGGCGGGCGCCGGGAAAACGGTCGTGATCGATTTCTCGTCACCGAATATCTCCAAGCCGTTCACGATAGCCCACGTCCGTTCGACGGCAATCGGGAATTCGCTCTGCAGGATTTACGGGGCGCTCGGCTGGAACGTGATCGGCATCAATCACCTCGGCGACTGGGGCGCCCCGCACGGGATGAATATCGCGGCGTACAAGCGATGGGGAGATGAGAACGCGGTCCGCAGGAATCCTCCCTTCGAGCTGTTCAATCTGTACGTGAAGTTCAATGCCGAGATGGAAAGGGATCCGTCTCTCGGCGATGACGTCAAGCTCTGGACCAGGAAACTGGAGGCGGGCGACGCCGAGGCGCTGCGGCTGTGGAAATGGTTCCGGGAAGAGACCATAAGCGACTTCAAACGAATTTACGAATTGTTGGACGTGACATTTACCGAATACACGGGTGAGAGTTTTTTTCATGACAAGGTGGGGCCGGTTGTCGACGAATTGAAGGAAAAAGGGCTTGCCGTGGAGAGTGAGGGCGCCCTCGTTGTCATGCTGGACGACGACGACAAGCCGCCGGCCATCATCCAGACGGGACACGACACCAGCGTCTATCTCACGCGGGACCTGGCCGCTGCGATTTACCGCAAGGAAACCTACGACTTCGATAAGTTGATCTACGCGACCGACGCCGGACAGTCCCTGCATTTCCGGCAGCTATTCAAGATACTCGAACGGATGGGCTATGAATGGGCGAAAGACTGTGTTCACGTCCCGTTCGGCATTATTTCCTTTAAAGAGGGAAGGATGTCGAGCCGCAGGGGCAACGTGATTTTCCTGGAGCACGTGCTGAACCGGGCGGTTGAGTTGACGCGGGAAATCATCGAGAACAAGAATCCGGATCTTCCCGAAAGGGACGCGATCGCCCGGGACGTGGGCATCGGCGCGGTGGTCTACGCGGACCTGGACTCGCGCCGGACGCGGGACGTGGTATTCGACTGGGATGAGATTCTGAATTTCAACGGCGAGACCGGCCCATACGTTCAATATACCCATGCCCGCTATTGCAGTGTGCTGCGCAGGTACGGAGGTCCGGCGCCGCCGGCCGGGGCAGACCTTTCTCTGCTGAGCGAACCCGAGACCGTGGCCGTTGTCAAGTGCCTGGAGCGGTTTCCGCAGCGTATCCGGAACGCGGCCGAGGCCTGTGAGCCGTCTCTGATTGCCGGGTTCCTGATCGAACTCTGCGCAGAGGCAAACCGGTTTTACAACGCCCACCGGGTCATTTCGGAAGACGCGACCCTGACACGGGCGCGTGTCGCCCTCGTTTATTCGATCACCGCCGTGCTGGCCGCCGGACTCCATCTGCTGGGCCTGAAGGCGCCGGAGGAAATGTGAGTCGGACCGCGCATGGTTCTCTGCTGCGGGGCAGACAGATTTTCCTGACCGGTTTCATGGCGACCGGAAAGAGCAAGGTCGGCCCGATTCTGGCGCGGCGCCTGGATCGGGTATTCGTGGATACGGACGAGTTGATCGTGGAGAAGGCCGGGAAGTCGATCCCGCGGATCTTCGCTGAAGACGGAGAAGGCGCATTCCGTCGCATCGAGCGCGAATGCGTGTCACGCGCGGCCGGAATGCCCCATGCCGTCATTGCGCTGGGTGGCGGCGCCGTAACGCAGGAAGGCAACTGGGTCACGATTCGGGCATCCGGAGTCTGCCTGTGTCTTCGGGCATCGGCGGAGACCATTTTCAAGCGCTTGCGCAGGACCGAGGGAGAACGGCCGCTGATGGCAGGTGTGACCGATGAAGGCCGGATGGCGAAGATCCGGTCGATGCTGGCGGCCCGGGCGCCGTTTTACGAACGTGCGGACGCGTTCGTGGAGTCGACGGAGTCTCGCACGCCGGAAGAGACGGTTCAGCTGGCGGTGTCGGCATTGGAAGGCCTGCAATCGCGATAAGAGAGCTGCTTATGGAATTTGAGGGCGATCAGAGCGGAATGGAAACCGTACAGGTCGATCTGGGCAGCCGCAGCTATCCGATCCTGATCGGACACGGGACATTGTCCGACTTCGGCAGCGCGTACGCGGCGAGGGGGCTGGGGTCGGCCGCGGCGATCGTGACCAACCATACCGTGGCGCCGCTCTACCTGGATCCGGTCAGGGCCGGTCTCGAGGCTCAGGGTGTGGCGGTAACGGTGGTTGAGGTCCCCGATGGAGAAGAATACAAGACACTGGAGACAGCCGGCCGGATATACGGCGAACTGATTCAGGCGGGCCTGGACAGGCGCAGCTGCATCGTCACGCTGGGCGGCGGCGTCGTGGGCGACGTGGCCGGATTCGTGGCGGCCACCTATCTGCGCGCTATCGATTTCGTACAGGTACCCACCACCCTCGAAGCGCAGGTCGACGCCAGCGTGGGCGGAAAGACCGGGGTCGACCACCCGCTCGGCAAGAATATGATCGGAGCGTTCTATCAGCCGAAGCTGGTATATATCGACGTGGAAACGCTGATGACGCTGCCAAGGCGGGAGGTGGTTGCCGGGATGGCGGAGGTGATCAAGCACGGACTGATCCGTGATGGAGACCTCGTGCAATTCCTGGAGCGCGAGATCGAACGCGTGGCGGATCTGGCGGTTGTACCGGAAAAGCTGGTGGGCCTGATCGCTCGAAATTGCCGGATTAAAGCGGACGTCGTGGCGGCGGACGAGACCGAAGCGGGATTGAGGGAGATTCTGAACTACGGCCATACGGTTGGACACGCCATTGAGGCGGTGACGAATTACACGGATTACAAACACGGAGAGGCCGTTATGCTGGGCATGCTGGCCGCCGGCAGAATCGGCGTCATCAAGGGGTTCTGGAAACCGTCGGAACTGGAACGCCAGAACGCGCTGATCGAAAGACTCGGGATCCCGCCCGGCGCCCGCGCACTTGAAGCGGACGAACTGATGGGGCGTATGGCGAGCGACAAGAAAGCGCGGGACGGGGTGATCCGGTTTGTCCTGCCGGAGGCGATCGGCCGTGCCACGTCGTGCGACACCGTGACGCGGGAAGAGATCGGAGAGGGAATCCGGTATATGCAGAAACGCTCACCCGAATCGGGTTGCGGGTCGTTGTGAGCAGGCGGCCGTCGGCTTCAACGCGTCAACCGCTCGATGACGGCGTTCTGTTCGGGAAAGCTCCGGATCAGGTCGGCCCGATTCGCCAGCTCGAAGTCTTCGAATTCGAATCCGGGAGCGACCGTACCGCCCACAAGGGCGTATGAGTCGTACTCGTTCACCGTAGCGCCGTACCAGCAGCCGGCGTTGATGACCGTTGCGAACGATTCGTTGTTGTCGGGATCGTTGCCGAGCAGGATGCGGTTGTATCCGCCGCTTCGATCGATCGTATGGATGGTGATGGGCGATCCGGCATAGAAGTGCCAGATTTCATCGGACTGAATCCGGTGAAGCGCGGAAAAGTCGTTGCCCTCAAGGAGGAAGTAAATTGCGGTTGAGAATGTCCGCGGGCCGTTAAACCTCTCCGGCAGGACCTCAGCCGGGACGGTCTCATCCGAGCGGTATATTTCCCGATAGTAGCCGCCTTCGGGATGCGGCCTGAGATTCAGTCTTGAGATCCAGTAATCCGCATTTCGGTCCATGGCAATTGGACAACCCCGCGGAACAGGGGCGAGAAAACCTCGCCCCTGTTCTTTTTTCGTGACGACGCGCTTCCGGTTTCAGGTCAGGAACGGGAACGATACGCCACGAATTCGGCTACGCAATAACACCGCCCCCCAGACACACTTCGCCATCGTAGAAGACGGCCGATTGTCCTGGCGCCACGCCCGGGTCCGCTTCCGCCATCTGCACGGCAAGGCCGTGATTCCCGGCGGACGCGATGCGGCACCGGACGAATTGCGGACCGTGTCGGATCTTGACCTGAACGTCGTGCCGATCGGGGACGCCGGAGATCCAGTTCGGACTCGACACCGTGAAACGGCTCAACGCCCGTTCGTCCCGGTGGGTCTTGTGGGACACGTAGACCGTGTTGCCGCAGACGTCTTTCCTGACCACGTACCAGGGGCCCGCGGCCATGCCCAGCCCTTCGCGCTGTCCGATGGTGTGGAACCAGTAGCCCCGGTGGCGGCCGAGCCGGGCGCCGGTCTCCAATTCGACGATGTCGCCGGGCTGTTCTCCCAGGTGCGCCCTGACGAAATCGGGGTAGCTTATCTTGCCCAGAAAACAAATGCCCTGGCTGTCTTTGCGGTCCCGGTTCGGCAGGCCGAAGCTCCGGGCGTATTCCCGGACCTGCTTCTTGGTGAGATGCCCGATGGGGAAACGCGCGCGTTGGAGCTGGGCCTGGCTGAGTCCGGAAAGAAAATAGGTCTGGTCCTTAACGGGATCCGGCGCCCGCTTTAAATAACGGGTACCGCTGATTTCCTCGATCCGGGCATAGTGCCCGGAAGCGACGCTGTCGAAACTGCCGCCGATCCGGGCGGGGAACTCGCCGAATTTGATGTGCCGGTTGCAGACAATGTCCGGGCTGGGAGTACGACCGGCTCTCAGTTCGGACACGGCGTGCGAGACCACCCGTTCCAGGTATGCCGCCTGAAGGGGGATGATTTGAAGCGGTACCCCCGCCTGTTCGCAGACGGCGCGTGCGTACTTGAGGTCTTCCTCCCAGGGGCAGTCGCCCAGAAAGGCAAGTTCGTCTTCAAGCCAGACCTTGAGATAGAAGGCCGTGATTTCGTGCCGGTCTTCCCGGCACAGCAGATGAAGGGCAACGGAACTGTCGACGCCGCCGGAGAGCAGAAGGGCGATTTTCATGGCTCGCTTCAATCGCTTAGGATCTGACTTTCGACGTCCAGCCCCACCCGGTTGCTCCAGGCGGTCATTATCTCTCTGAATAGCGGTCCGGGTTCACCGCTGCCAACGGGTACGTTGTTGAATTTCGTACAGGGAGCGATGCAATAGGGCGTGGTGGTGAGCCACGCTTCGTCGGCGTTCACGACGTCGTATGGTTGAAGGTCCTTTTCAATCCAGCTGAGACCGAGATCCGCCGCGAATTCTTTCACCGTGAGCAGGCTGACGCCCTGGAGGATGTTCCGTGTGGTGGGGGAGTAGACGGTTCGGTCCGAAACGATGACAAAGTTGGAACCCGCGCATTCCGTGACGTTGCCGTCGAGGTCGAGAAGCAGCGTAATCGCTTCCGGGTCGACCGTGTGGGTCTGCCGGTCGGCAAGCCACCAGTGCAGGCGGGACCGGTTCTTGGATTTCGGGTCCAGGCACTGGGGCGGGACGTGGCGCACAGCCGGCGTGACCACGTGGGCGCCGGCCTCGAAGAGATGACGCCAGACACGGAAGGGAAGCGGAAAGGAGTGGATACAGACTGTTGGCGTGAGACGGACGCCGGCGGCGGCGCTGCCGGCGTAGATTTCGTTTTCACCCGGGGTGATGAAGTGAACGATGCCAAGGTCGGCTTCGGGTTCGATCAAGTCCCGGTTCGCCTGTATGAGTTCGTGCGTCCTGTCCCGCATCTCGTCGCAAGTGAGGCCGGGATGAATGCCGGCGTACTTGCACGATCTGTAGAGCCGGTCCAGGTGATCGTCCAGGCGAAACGGCGCATGGGCGAAGGTTCGGGTCATTTCGGTTAACGTGGCGCCCAGAATGATGCCCAGGTCGTAGATCCTGATTGCGGCCTGAGAGGCAGGCACGAAATCTCCATTCAGATAGACGATAGGTTCCTTCATATACTCGCTCCAACCGTCGGGTTACCGGAGTGACGTCGAAATGGGTTGACAACCCGTCCATAATATAGCGGCCGGGTGACGTCAGGACAAACGGAAAGGGATTTTGCGGAGGCAGGAGGGAAAGGCTACCATCTGGGTAAGGGCTCTGGTGCGCGCCATGCCGTGAAAGGCGCTACCGCATATAAAGATGATGCCTCAGCCCGAGGAGGGATTCGAGACGTGAGGCATTGGAGGGTAAAGACGATGATTGTGCGGGAGTGGGTTGACTCTCGCCGGTTTCCGCTGAGCGCTTGATTTCTGCTTGCGCCTCTTGCTGTACGCTTCCAATTGTCTAACCAGTTCCAGGTGGCGCGTCAAGAAAGAGCCACCGAACAATAACACCAAACCAACCAACGATGGCAATAATGATAAGACCCCAAACGATCCTGTACATTCTATCAAAATTGGACGAAGAGTTGGTCAGCGAAAGTTGAAACTGATAGAAGCCTGCCTCAAGACCTGCCAGGCGTTCTCTAATATCCCGGATATCTTTGCGCAGTTCGGGTTCGCTAATTTGATCCACGTCGGTCACGGCTTCTCCTTTGCTTTTCCCTAAAATGTTTTTTTATTTCTTCGCTATCGATAACAAGATCAGACGGGAAGTGATCGCCGTATCGATCGTAAAGTTTCCTCCAGGGCGTTCCGGGTAGATGCGTAACTTCTGATAATTTAAAGGCAGATACCGAACCATAGATCTCCCACACTTTTTCCAACAGCGGACCGATTTCCTCTTCTTCCCTTTGCGAAAGAACAGGAAAACGTTGCGTATTATCCACCCGTTCACAAACATCGTGGTCTATGGGTGAGTTGCGATATTGCTTGAATTCATGATATACGGAAACGACAACAGGACCGTATTTCCATGCCACGATATCTTCATCCAATAAAGGTTCTCCGCCTGGATGTAGCGCCAGGTGCCAGCCATGTGCAAAATAAAGCAATTTCTGCAATTTCAGCGGTGAAATGTCAACTTCATTCTCCCGCCCCAATCTTAAAAAGTAACTCACTATCTTTCCTACTTGATACGGCATCCCGGCGCCCCTCACGACAAAAGCGGCGCATTTCCAGTGTAATCTGAAAACGCGCCATTTACAAACAGCGTCATCCCCAAATCCTCCATGACTTGCCCTTCACGGAGCGATTTTTGCGTAAACATCCATTTTAATTTATGCTCGATTAAACACAAAGTCAAGTACCTATGCCGTGCACGGCCCTCGACGGAGGTTACATCCAGAGATTCCGGTCGAGGCTGCGGTACTGAATGGCCTCTCCGACGTGCTGGGGTTTGATTTCCTGTTCTTCTTCCAGGTCGGCGATGGTGCGGCTGACTTTCAGGATGCGGTCGTAGGCGCGCGCGGAAAGGCCGAGTTTCGTGATGGCCATCTTGAGCAGTTCCTCGCCCTTCCCGTCGATTCGGCAGTATTCCCGGATTTCCGCGGCGCCCATGTGCGCATTGCAGAACAGGTGTTGTTTCTCACTGAAGCGACGAAGTTGCACCGCTCGTGCGGCGTTGACCCCTTCTCGGATGGCATCGGACGATTCTCCTCCGGGATCATCGGCAAGCTCAGTGTAGTCGACCCCGGGTACTTCGATGTGAATGTCGATACGGTCGAGAAGCGGCCCGGAAATTCGGGCCATATACCGCTGGATCATGGGTGGGGAACACGTGCATTCGTTCCGGGAATCGCCGAAATATCCGCAAGGGCACGGGTTCAGGGCGCAGGCCAGCATGAACTGGGCGGGATAGGTCAGAGAGACCAGGGCACGGGCAATGGTGACAAATCCGTCCTCGACCGGTTGGCGCAGAACTTCGAGAACGTGCTTTTTGAACTCCGGCAGTTCGTCCAGGAAGAGAACGCCGTGGTGAGCGAGAGAGACTTCGCCGGGACGCGGATGAGGTCCGCCGCCGATCAGACCCGCGTCGGAAATGGTGTGGTGAGGGGAGCGAAAGGGTCGGATCGCCACCAGGGTGGTGTCCGGAGGGAGCAGCCCGGCCACAGAGTGGATTTTGGTGGCTTCGATCGCTTCATCCAGGGTCAGGTCGGGTAGGATGGTGGGCAGGCGGCGCGTGAGCATGGTTTTGCCGGAGCCTGGCGGGCCGATCATGATGATGTTGTGGCCGCCGCTGGCGGCCACCTCCAGCGCACGCTTGGCGTGCACCTGGCCCCGGACGTCGCGGAAATCAATCCTGTAGTCCAGGGCCTGGCTGAATATCCGGTCGACGTCGACCTGGAGCGGCGGCACCGTCCGATAGCCTTCCAGGAAGTCCAGTGTCTCCATCAGGTCCTCGACCGGATGGACGTCAATACCGCCCGCAATGGCGGCTTCGCGCGCGTTCTCCCTGGGGAGAATCATGCCTTTGAGGCCTGTCTGACGGGCCTCCACCGCCATCGGCAGGACGCCGCGGACGGGCCGGACGGCCCCGTCGAGAGCGAGTTCGCCGAGAATCGCGTATTGGGAGAGGATTTCAGGCGAGATGTCACCCGCCGCGGCCAGAATCCCCACGGCAATGGGCAGGTCGAAGGCCGAGCCCTCCTTGCGGATATCCGCGGGAGCGAGATTGACGGTGACGCGCCGAACGGGAAAGGGTCGACCGGTGTTCTTGATGGCGGCGGTCACGCGATCCCGGCTTTCCTTGACGGCGTTGTCCGGCAGACCCACCACGGAAAACGCGGGAAGCTGGTAATCCAGGTCCGTCTCGATGCGTACGATATACGCGTCAATGCCCAGGGTGGCGCAGCTCAACACGCGGGACATCATACGGGCCTCCTCGGAACATGCCGGGAACGCGCCTGAACTCCGCTTCGTTTTGCAATGAGTCCGGTGTTGACAGAGCCCGTTCCAGACAGGCTCTCAAACTGCAAAGGGCGTGCCAGAGATACGGGAACTACCTAACCCGCTGTACGGAAAAGAGATGGAGACGGCGGCGGGAGAAGTGGAGGCGACGACGGGAAACGGATGTTCAATATTCGGGAAGGGATTGAACAATTCGTCGATGGACCTGCTGACGCCCGACGGCCCGGATGGAATGATTCAACGGACTGCTAACCTTGATTCGTGGTTCTCATGGAACGTGAATTCGAATAAACGCAGGTGAATGAAGGCGATTTGACGTCGGATTTTCAGGAACCTTCAGGTCACTGGACGTGAACCGAGCATATGGACGACCTCTACACGCCGTTTCGCAGCCGTGCCCTTTGTGTCTTTTGTGCTTTTTGTGGCTGATTTTTCGGTTGTCGTTTTTCGAATTGAGGCTAAAGAGACAGATCCGGGTCAACGTCGGCCGCATAGTCGACAGACGGAAGACCGAAGCCGAACAGTTTGAGGAATTCTTCGCGATAGTTCTGCATGCCCGCTGCCGCTTCCAGGTTTTCGGTCGTTACGGATTCCCACAGGGATGCGATGCGTGACTGCACGTCTTCCCTGAGTTCAAGGTCATCGACGCGGATCCGACCCTCTTCGTCCGTGGGAACCGGCGTTCCCGCGTAGATGCGATCCTTCAGGAGCCGGTACATCTGTTGGATACAGCCTTCATGAAGTTTCATTTCCCTCATGACTTTGTAAAGCGTGGAAATATAGAGCGGTACGACGGGAATGGCCGCGCTGGATTGGGTGACCACGGCCTTGTTTACCGAGACGTGAGCGCTCCCGGTTTTCTCTTTCAGCCGGGCGTCCAATTCCCTGGCCGTGGCCTCCAGGTGCGTTTTCGCTTTCCCGATGGCGCCCTCCCTGTAGAGCGGCCGGGTCAACTCCGGGCCGACATAGGTGAAGGCGACCGTTCGCACGCCTTCCGAAAGCACGTCGGCCGCTTCAAGTGCTCGAATCCACAGGTCCCAGTCTTCGCCTCCCATTACGGCCACGGTATTGTCGATCTCGTCCGCATTGGCCGGCTCGATGGCAACCTCCGAGACGACGCCTGTGCGGACGTCGACCGTTTTGCCCGTGTAGGGTTCGCCCACAGGTTTCAGTACGGAGGTGTGTTGGGCTCCTGTCCGGGGGTGGGTGCGCCGCGGCGACGCCAGGCTGTATATCACGAGGTCGACCGCTCCCAGGTCTTCCTTGATGGCGGAGATGGTCTGTTCTTTGATTTCATCGGAAAACGCGTCACCGTTGATGCTCTTCGAATAGTAACCCGCGTCTTTCGAGGCGCTTTCGAAGGCGACCGAATTGTACCATCCCGCCGAGGCCGTGCGATTCCTCAAGGCCGGCCTTTCAAAGAAAACACCCACGGTCCCGGCGCCTCCACCAAAGCAGGCGGCAATCCGGGAGGCCAGACCGTAACCGGTCGATGCGCCGACAACCAGGACGTTCCGGATGCCTTCCACGGGAGGCTGCTGCCTGACCCAGTCGATTTGTTCCTGAACATGCCGCGCGCATCCGACAGGGTGTGCGGTCGTGCAGATGAAGCCTCGAATTTTGGGTTTGATGACCATGGAACCGTCCTTTTTCGTCTATCAGGTTGTTACGTGGCGGGTCTTGTCTCTGTCCAGGGCGCGATGTTCTCAAGGGCGGCCGAGGCGCGCAGCACGCCCGCGTCGTCGCGCCAGCGCCCGACAATCTGCAGTCCAACCGGCAGTCCGTCGCCTGCAAAGCCGGCCGGAACGGTGGCCGCCGGCTGGCCCGTGATATTGAACGGATACGTGAAAGCCGTCCAGCCGAGATAGCTGGTCGGATGCCCCGCGATATCACCGGGATGGTCGTTACCCGCGTTAAAGGCGGTGACGGGAAGCGTTGGGCTGAGAAACAGGTCGTAGGCGTCCATGAATTCACGCCAGCCGTGGTAGTAGTCGTTGCGCCGCGCGTACGCGGTTGCCAGTTCGGCGCCGGAGACGCCCCGGCCTCTATCGATCACGGCGACGAGGCCGGCGTCCAGGAGGTCGCGGACTTCGTTCAGGTTGTCCTTGAATACCCCGGCGAAAGAGGCGGCCCAGATCACGTCGGCGATTTCCCAGGGGTCGGACAGACCGGGATGGGCCTCTTCGACGTTGCAGCCCAGTTCCTGAAACCGGGCCGCCGCTGCCGCTGCGACCCTTTGGACGTCGGGGTCGATCCGGGCGTACCCGAGATCCGGAGACCACGCAATGCGCAGGCCGTCGATGCCGCCTTCCATCTCGGCGAGGTAGTCGGTGGAATCGGGCAGTGAAAGGCGGTCCATTGGGTGGGCGCCGGCCATGGCCGTGAGCATCATCGCGGCATCCTTCACGGTGCGGGTAATCGGACCCGCGTGGGAGAGCAATTCGACCACACTGGCGGGATATTGTGGAACACGCCCCCAGGACGGTTTGAGACCGTAGAGACCGCAAAATCCGCACGGGATGCGGATCGAGCCGGCGCCGTCCGTTCCCTGTGCGATCGGACCCAATCCCAGGGCGACGGCTGCCGCCGCGCCCCCGCTGGACCCGCCAGCCGTACGGCCGACCATCCAGGGATTGTGCACCGGACCGTTCACGCGGTTTCCGGAGTCTCCCTTCCAGCCCAGTTCGGGGGTGGTGGTCTTGCCAAGCAGGACCATCCCGGCATCGTCGAGGCGTTCCGCAATCGGCGCGTCGTAATCCGGCGCCCAGTTCCTGTAGAGCAGGGACCCCCGGGCGGTGAGGATGCCCTTTGTGGGGGTGAGATCCTTGAGCGATCCGGGGATGCCGGCCAGAGTCCCGGCGTTTCCCGCCATATATGCGCGTTCGGCGCGAACTGCCTGTTCGAGGGCGTGTTCGTGAGTGACGGTGACGTAGGGATTGAAGACGGGATTGAGCCGTTCAATCCGGTGCAGAAGCGCCTTGGTGACTTCGACGGGCGAGAGTTCTCGCTTCAGATACAGATCGCGCAGTTCGTATGCCGAAAGATAGCAGAGATCGTCTGAACTCATCCAGCCGCTCCGGATTCTCTACAACGCAGGTCCGGGGCTGTCGGCGTTGCAGGGAAAGGGATTCCCGCAAGCGCGAATAATTGCGCCACCAGGCGGTACGAAATGCCCCAGAGGACACGCCGGCCGGGACCCGGGAGATCGACGGTGGAAAAGCGGCGTTCCGCGTCGTCGATCCGGAACCTGCGCCTATGGTGTCGTCTGGCGACGACGAGTTCGCTCAGCCGGACCCAGAAAGCCTGTTTCACTTCGTCGTTCGGATGAAGCCGGCCGGCGGATCGGACGTTGTAGACGAAACCCGACACGAGGACGGGGAGGGTGGCGCCGGTGACGTCATCCAGTCGTCCGAGGTATTCGGCAGGTCCGAGATCCAGCCCGACTTCCTCCCGTGTCTCGCGCTCGGCGGCAAGACGCGGGCTCCCGTCCAGGCGGTCCACCCTGCCGCCGGGGAACGCGACGTGGCCCGACCACGGATCGTCATCGCGTTGCGACCGCTCAATAAAGAGAAGTTGTACCGCTTCCTCCTGTTGATGCAGTACCATTGCGACGGCGGCGCGGGTCCCGTCTCGTGACGAAAGACACGGCTTGTGTCCGGCCAGGACCCGGCGGATGTCAGCAATCGAAGTCATGAGGGCCTGGACTTCCGAACCTGGTAGTATATGAGAAATCCAAGGCCGAAGCCCGCGTTGACCAGCACCGGGATGCGGTAACCGCTGACCACGTCGTACCTGAACACGGCGCCCGATGCGCCCGCGGAGACGATCAGAAACGACAGGACGATCAGGGGCTTGCAGATTGCCGGCGGTACAAACGCCGCCGTTACGATAGACATGAGCGCCGAGTGGAAGATAAGGAACCCGGCGTAGCCGTTTCGGACCGCCATCGCGATCTGCCAGTCGTACCGGTACGCCCAGACCAGGGTTACGTGGGCGACGGCAACCAGCGCAACCAGCGCGATGGCCGGGCGGTTGCAGGCGCCTCTGGCGACGAGTACCAGATTCACCGAAAGGCCGAGATACCCGAGAAAAGCGAGAAGAAACGTGACGTTTTCAAGCGTCAAGACGAGGTCTTTGCCGGAAACGGTGAGGCAGGGAACAGAACCCCGGACCGGTGGAGAGCGAACCGGGACGGCGCGCGGAAACCGCGAACGGACGTCGTACGCCGGGACGGTCTGGTCGGGAGTACGGGAAGGCCGCCTGCCCTGAGCAGACGATCGGGACGTGAATTCGTAACTTCAGGGAATGGGGCTGAATCCGGGCGCGCGCCGGCGCAGGGAGGTTTCCTACCGGGACTTTCGATTCGTGCAGTTATTCTCCTGTATCGACCGGGTTCTTGATCCGGTCGATCTTGTCCTCGCAGTACTTTTTGAATTTCCGATCTCCAAGGCCCTTCTGATAGCTCCGGATGGCTTTTTCCTTCCAGCCCTGCGGCCGCCAGGCGTCGTACACGTCGCCGATAATAACATGCGCCGGCACACCGAATGTTCGGCTCGACGTGGCTCTTCGGGCGTTGTTCAGTGCGTTCTGGTACTGTTTGAGTTCGAAATAGGCATCCGCCGCCCGGTACTGGGCTTCGCTGTCTCTGGAATTCAGCGCGAGCGCCTGCCGATAGGCCGAGACCGCACTCTTATAGTTCCTCCCCAATGCGTGCGAGTATCCCAGCGCCGTGTAGATTCTGACTTTGTCTCTATTGGTAGGCGCAACCGCAACGGCTTTTCTCAGCGTAGCGACGGCTTTCGAATGTTGTTTTGTCCGATTGTATACGACCGCCAGGCTGCGATAGGCGTTGATGTTCTTCCTGTCCTTGCAGTTCGGATCGCTGTCGATCGCCCGATTGTAACTCCGGATTGCCCGGCTGTTTCTCTTGGTTACCCGATACAGGTCGCCAAGCTGTCTATGGGCCTTGGCGTATCGGGGGTTGAGCTCGACGGCCGTACCAAAGGCGTTCTCGGCCTGTTTGATCTTGCGCGCGTTTCTGGCGGCCAGCCCCAGATTGTAGTAATTGGTGGCGTCCGTAGGGTCGAGCTGCGTGGCGTTTTCGTACTCCTCGATGGCCTTCCGGTAATTCTTGCGGATGAGGAACGCCCTTCCCTGCTGCGCATAGGCCGCTTTCAGAAGTTGCCTGGCGCGGCCGTCCTGAAAATTGCCGTCCAGGTTCAGGACCGCTTTAAACGCCGACTGCGCTTCCTTGTATTTCTTCAGGTTGTAATAAAGGTTGCCCAATTCATAATGGGCCTCTACGTAGTCCGGCTTTACCGAAGTCGCCATCCTGAAATTGCTGACGGCCTTGTCGGTATCCTTCAGCTTCTGGTAGGTCTTGGCGATGCCGCGATAGGCCTGGGCGTTGTCGCCGTCGAGTTTGACGGCATCTTCGAACGCCTGGAGGGCCTGCTGATATCGCCTTTTTTCGAAGAGGGCCTGACCGGCGTTGTATTTTTCCGCCGATTCGGGCGCCACCTGAGCCCACGCCGGCTGACAGAATAGAAGACACAGAAGCAGGGGTAACGACTGTCGACAACGCATATCCGGTGATCCTCTCGATAATGCAGGTTAAGAATAACAGAAACGCGATTTACAGGCTGATAATATTGCCAATTACCAGGTTGATGTCAACCGTTTTGGACATGCGGAAAGGCCACCACCGGTTGTGTGATGGCCTCCGTGGAACGGATAACTGCTTGAGTTGAGGTCAATTGTGCAGCTTGAATCGGATGCGTTGGGTCATCCAGACGTTGACGGGCTTGTCGTTCTGGATGGCCGGCTTGAAAACGAACTGTCTGACCGCATCGATGGCTGCCTGCCTGAATATCTCCTGGCCCTTCAATACCGAGACCCGGTCCGTACGCCCGTCTCTGCGCACCATGAACTTGACGAAAACATTGCCCTCCAGTCCGGCCTTCCGCGCTATTTCGGGGTACTTGGGGCTGACCGCCCTGATCTGCACCGGCTTCTCCTCCACGCTCCAGAACTCCATCACTTCTTCTTCCATCGGCGCTTCGGTAGCGCCCGGCGGCGGGGGCGGAAGGTCGACCGGGGCCTGATCCAGGTCGAGGTCGGTCGTTTCGATGGTCACGTCGTCCGGTACGTCTTCGCTCTCGGTTTCAATCGGCATGGCCGGCCTCGGCGGCGGCGGCGGGCGCTGAATCTGCCGGGTCTCCGGAATTTCTTCCATCTGGATGATGATCTGGTCTTTCTTTCCCGCCGAGGCCCGTATATCGAACGTGGGGAAAAGGATAGCCATGAAAAGGTGCAGGGCGCAGGAAATGCCGACAGACGTCCAGAAGACTTTGGGATAACGACGTCTGAGGTCGTGCTCCGGGTGTTTCCGGCGGACGATGTCCTTTCCTTTGATATAGGCCATATGCGTTACCTTTCCCGATCCGTGGCAAAGTTGACGCGCAGGGCGTCGGCCTTGCGAAGTTCCTCGATCACTTCGGATACCAGCCCGTAGGGCGCCCGCGTATCGCACTTCAGGGAAACGATAAGACGCGGGTTCTGTACCCGGCGTTCGTAGAAAATGGGCGCAACCTGGTTTACCTGGGCAATTTTGTCATCGATATAGACCTTCCGGTCCGCGGAGATCCAGACGTAGGAAATATGGCGGCGCGTCTTGATTTCCTCGACCTTTTCAGCCCTGGGCAGCACGATACCGGTGACCCGATAGCGGACGAAAACCGTCGTAACCATGAAAAAGATCAGGAGGAGAAAGGCGATATCCGCCATTGAACCGGTCGGAATGGACGTATGTACCCCTGATTTTTTTGAAAAATCCGCCATGCTGAGAACTCCTGTTGCCGGACGAACCTACTTTTCCGGGGATGCTAGTGAGATCCGGGTTGCGCCGGAAAGCTTGATCTCATCCAGAACGTCGATGAACGCGTTATAGGGCGTTTCCTCGTCGGCCTTGAGTGAGACGATCAGCTTGTCGTTTTCGCTCAGGCGCCGCTCGACGTCGGCGCGGAGCTGGCTCAGAGGCACTTCCTGTTCCAGGTTGATCAGGATATCCCCGGCGGCATTCACCCAGACGTTGCAGATATTCTTCTTCTGGATCTTCTTGTTTTCTCCGGCGGGCGGAAGCTGCATGCCGATGCCCTTGTCCTGGTTCATTGTGGTGGTCACCAGGAAGAACACGATCAGCAGAAAGGCGATATCCGCCATGGACGAAGTCGGGATTTCGGGATTGGATTTGTTCCGCCTTGCCAATTCTGGCTTGCCTGCCATGACTCACTCTCCCGCGGGCGTATCGTAGCCGGCCTGGATCAGTTCGTCGATGAACTGAGAGGAACTCTCCTGCATATCGATGATGATCTTATCGATCTTGGAGACGAAGAGGTTGTGAAGTGCCTGGATCGGAATGGCGATCACCAGACCGGACGCCGTGGTGATGAGCGCTTCGGAAATACCCGCGGCCACGATACTGGGCTCGACGTCGCCAGCCTTCGCGATGGCGTCGAAGGCGCTGATCATACCGCTCACCGTACCGAGGAATCCGAGCAGCGGCGCGATATTGGCCACGGTGGATAACCAGACCATGCCTTTTTCCAGGAATGCCATTTCGATGGCGCCGGATTCTTCAATGGCCTTTTCGACGTGTTCAATCCCCCGATCAAGGCGAAGAAGACCGGCATGGAGAACCGAGGCGACGGGGCCGCGGTGACTCGCGCAAACCTCGGCGACGCCTTCCGGCCCCCGTTGCTTCAGCGCCTCCTGAACCGCAGTGAAGAATTCCCGGGTGTTAATTGAAGACCGCCACAACGACCAGAATCGTTCGATACTGACCGCGATACCGAAAAGCAACATCAGCAGAAGCGGGTGCATAAAGGGCCCGCCATTGACGTAAAGTTCAACCATAACTTCAATCCCCCAGTTGATGATGTGAATGCTCGCTGCGGTGGAATCGTGCGCGCCGGAAGCGCAGGTCCGGACGTCTGTCCAGCGGTTTCGAGATGGATCGAGGATCGTCGGAAGGCATCGGTTTTCTCAGTTCTGCCGCGACGGAAGAAAGGAAGAAACGTCGCATATCCAGAGACCAAGCTCCCCTTACTTTTTCCCTTCGATATCTACCTCCTCCTCTTTCTTCTTTTTGAAGAACTCCAGTCTCTTTTTCTCTTCTTCCGACATCGGCGGGTCGATTTCGTCGATCATCCGCCTGGCGTTTCCCGCCCAGAGCGGATCCTTACCGGCCTTCTTGAACCATCTCAGCGCGTTGACGGAATCCCGGGCGGCATTGGACTTCTTCCACCTCTTATAATGGTACTCTCCCCGCATGTAGTTGAATTTTCCGTTTCCCGGATCCAGTCTGAGACCTCTGTCGACCAGGCCGATATCGCCGGTCAGGTCGGCCAGTTGCTCGACGACGCTCAGGTTGTCGGGCTGAATCCTGATCATCTTTCTCAGCAGGCCGATCTGAAACCGCCTGGATTTTCCGAGCTGTTTACCCAGTGTGAGCAACTGGTCCAGATAGAGAAAATCCTCCGGGCTGTGGGCGTGGAGTTTCTCGTATGCGCTGAACGCCTTCCGGTCCATGCCCAGCCGGCTGTACATCCTGGCGAGATTGTCCAGAGTCTTGAAATCGTCGGGGTTTATTTCGAGAAGACGCTCCATCTCCTTCAGGGCTTCGTCTTCATCGCCCATATGCAGCGTCAGCTTGGCGATCGCATCCTGGACGTCGGGGTTATTCGGTTCCAGTTCGCCCCAGCTGCGTGTGTGCTTCAACGCCGATTCGTAATCCTCTATTTCAATATACAGCGCGACCAGCTGATGCAGGTATTGAATCTTCTGTTCCGGTTTTTTGGCTATGGCCAGAAGCTTTTCGTAGACATCGATGGCCTTCTCGGGCATCTGTTCCAATACGTAAAGCTGGCCGAGGTAATAGAGCGCGTTTCGCGCATTGGGACCCGTTGGATTCAGCTCGATCGCTTTCTCGAACCAGTCGATGGCGTCCCGGGGCTCTTCCGTCTCATTGTACAGCTTGCCCAGATAGTACGCGGTCTGGGCGTTCCGGGAATTGAAGTCCCAGGATTTCGTCAGCTGCAGAAGCGCGTCTTCGTACTGTTTGTTATCCAGATATCGCTTGCCGAAATAAACGTGTTTCCTCGACATGGCGCCGGAGTCGACGGGCGCCTCTCGCGCCTTGTGATCATCCTTCTTCGACTTTCTTCTGGCATCGACCGGCGAAAACAGACCCAGGATCAGGAAGCCGCAGAGAAAGATGGTGACGCCGTCCGCAAGCCTGTATTTCATGACGTAACACTCCTCGGCGGGACAACCGCACACTTCCGCCGATTTTTCGTAAATCGCTGGCATCAAGACGCATAGACACCTGTAGCACTTAGAAACATAGAAATCTAACGAATCGGAAATTGGATGTCAAGGCAAAATCCATACCTGTTTATTGCGATTCTGTTACGAATCGAAATTGCGACACGTCAGGGAAATGTACCCGCGTCAGAACGGTGGACGGGCCGACGGCCGCTTGCCGGCCATGGGCGCCAGTTGCGTGTTGACACAACCCGGCGAATCCGGTATATTCGGTCACGATTCCCATCAGGATGTGCGTATCGTATCTGTCACACCCGGGAGTTTCGCATGCGCAATACAATCCGGGCGTTGGGGCCTGCCATTAGGGACAGGTCTTCTCCGCCCCTGGTCGCCTCCGCACCGAGGAGGCGTCCGGCCTTGTAACGGGCGGTTGTGCAAACCCCTTGACACGTGTGTCAAGGGGTTTCCTGTATCCGGCTACGTTGTGAAGGAAAGCGTATCGCGTGAATCATTCACGAGAATTCTCCGTTTTCTTGAATAACCTGTTGTTTTTCTGAATATTCAGTGTATGACATAAGAAAAACCGTAAAAGTTCAGGGATCGCGGTGGTCGTTGCGACGACGTGCGGTCTATGGTGAATCGACTCACTGCCGCAACTCGTTTTCTCGTGCTTTTGTCGCGCTTTTTGGTCTTTATCCTGTTCATCCTGCTTTATCCTGTTCATCCTGTTCATCCATGTAAATTCATGTTTCGCGGACGATTCAGAGAAAACGGGTCAGCTATGGATTTTTCGTTTTTTTCGCGCGTTTCGTAGTTTCTGATGTTCGTTTTCTCGTGATTTTCGGCTTTCATCCTGCTCCTGGTTTCTAATCCTGTTAATCCGGTAAATCCTGATCGGTTTTCATCACTGTCCATCCATGTAAGTTCTGTTTTGGTGAATTAATAGGGGTTGTGCTTTTTTCGAATTGAGATCAATAAACCGGGGAGACATTTATGGACAGATCCACGGAAAAAATCGCCAAAGAGGGACTGACGTATGACGATGTGTTGCTGATTCCCGGAAAATCCGAGGTATTGCCCGGCCAGGTGGATCTGACCACGCAACTCACCCGCGGGATCAGGTTGAATATCCCTCTGGTCAGCGCCGCCATGGATACCGTTACCGAGGCCCGGCTCGCAATCGCACTCGCCCAGGAGGGCGGTATCGGAATCGTCCATCGGAATCTGTCCGTGGAGGAGCAGGCCGAAGAGGTGGCCAAGGTCAAGCGGTCGGAAAGCGGCATGATCGTCGATCCGCTGACGCTTTCGCCGGACAATTATATCCGGGAAGCGCTGGAGATGATGTCCAAGTATCGAATTTCCGGCGTGCCCATCGTCGACGAGAGCAGGAGGCTGGTGGGCATCCTGACCAACCGGGACCTCAGGTTCGAGAAAAACGTACACCGCAAGGTGTCCGAGGTCATGACGCACAAGGGGCTGGTGACGGCCCGGCTGGGAATCTCGCTTGAGGAAGCACAGGAAATCCTGCAGGAGCATCGCATCGAAAAGCTTCCCGTCGTCGACGATAAGGGCGTGCTGAAGGGTCTGATCACCGTGAAGGATATCGAGAAGAAAATCCAGTATCCGCACGCGTGCAAAGACGGGCTGGGAAGGCTCCGCGTCGGCGCCGCCGTAGGGGTCGGCAATGACCTGGAAGCCCGCGTCGGGACGCTGGTCGACCGGGACGTGGACGTGATTGTCGTGGATACGGCGCACGGCCATTCGCGCGGCGTTCTCGAAGCGGTCGAACGGATCAAGAATGCCTTTCCCGAAACCGAAGTGATTGCCGGCAACATCGTAACCGCCGAAGCGGCGCGGGATCTGATTCTGGCCGGAACGGATGCCGTCAAGGTGGGTATGGGCCCGTCGGCGAGTTGCACCACCCGGGTCATCGCCGGCGCCGGCGTGCCGCAGATATCGGCGATCATGGACTGCGCGGAGGTCGCGGAGAAGGCAGGCGTCCCCGCGATTGCGGACGGAGGAGTCACCCAGTCGGGAGATATCACCAAAGCCCTCGCGGCGGGCGCGAATTCCGTAATGATCGGGTTCCTGTTCGCCGGGACGGACGAGAGTCCCGGAGAAACGGTCATTTACCAGGGACGGACGTTCAAGGTGTATCGGGGTATGGGTTCGCTGGGGGCGATGCAGCGCGGGAGCAGGGACAGATATTTCCAGGGAGGCGTTGAAGCCAATAAGCTGGTCCCGGAAGGAATCGAAGGGCAGGTGCCATACAAGGGATCGATCTCGGGATTCATCTATCAGCTCATTGGCGGTCTGAGAGCCGGCATGGGCTATTGCGGGACGAGAACCATCGCGGAGCTCAGGAGGAACGGTCGATTCGTGAAGGTGTCGTCCGCGGGTTTCCGGGAAAGCCACGCGCACGACGTATCGGTGACGAAAGAGGCGCCAAACTACCGGCTCGAGTAAAACGCCGACCCCCGGAAGGCACACGGCAGATGCTAATGTACATCTGCCGTTTCACATGCACATCAGGGACCGGGGAGATGAGCGCAAGGTTCGATATCGAGGAGATTCGGACGCGGTTTCCGGTGACGCGGAACTGGATATACATGAATCACGCCGGAATCGCGCCCATCTCCGAGTGCGTCTATCGGGCGATGGACGGCATGCTGCGGGACCTGACCCGCAACGGCATGGCAAACCTCCCGGAATGGGACGACGTATGCATGCGGACGCGGGCATCGGCCGCCCGCCTGGTCGGCGCGAACGCTGCGGATATCGCCTTCGTCAAGAATACGTCCGAAGGCATCCTGACCGTTGCAAACGGATTAACGTGGCGGGAGGGCGACAACGTCGTGATCCCCGACCGGGGGTTTCCGGCCAACGTCTACCCGTGGATCAATCTGGGGTCATCGGGCGTCGAGGTGAGGCGCGTCCCCGAGGTTGACGGGCGTATCCCGCTGGACGGTCTGTTGAATGCCGTCGACGCCCGGACACGCGTGCTGTCGGTGAGTTCGGTGGAATTCGCGAGCGGATTCCGTCACGACCTCCGGGAGATCGGCAGATTCTGCAAAGCGCGGGACGTTCTCTTCTTCGCGGACGTCATTCAGAGCCTGGGCGCGCTTGCCCTGGACGCGGAGGACGCCGGGATCGATTTTCTTTCGGCCGACGCCCACAAGTGGCTTCTGGGTCCGGAGGGAATTGGCGTCTTCTATTGCTCGCCCCGCGCCAGGCAGCGCCTGCGAGTGATGAATCTGGGATGGGCGAACGTCGTGGATCCCAGGGACTTTCTGTCGTACAATACCACGCTGTTGCCCGACGCCCGCCGGTTTGAATGCGGCACGTTGAATACGGTTGGCATCCACGGGCTGAGCGCCGGTCTCGAACTCCTTCATCGCGTTGGCATCGATCGGATCGAAGCGAGAGTGCTTTCGCTGACCGATCGACTCTGTGCCGGCCTCGAGGAAAAAGGCTATGCCGTGCTCAGTTCGAGGGCGCCCGGCGAAAAGTCGGGCATCGTCGTCTTCCGTCACCCCCGCATCGACACGGAAGCGGTTTTTAAGACGCTGTCCGACGCTCGGGTCGTTTGCGCGATCCGTGGGGGTCGCGTCCGGCTCTCGCCGCATTTCTACAATACCGAAGAGGAAGTCGATCGTGTGCTGGGAGCGATTCCGTGAAGAGGGGAAAGCAGCTTTCAGCCATTAGCTCTCAGCACTCACCTTAAACCCGTTTACGATACGGCATCGCATTATGAGTCAGGGATAACTGCGACGGGAGGTGGGAAACCCCAGGAGTTTGGGAGACGATAGAGAGAAACGGTTAGACTGGCAAGAAGAGACAAATGGTCGGGAGATGTGAGAAAGTAGACGGGAGAAGGCCACACGACCTGGCAACGGCATTGCGGTGTTGTGTTTGCAAGGTTTGCGGTGTTTGGTCTTCGGTCTTTGTTTCAAGCTGATTGCCGACGGCTGACTGCTGATTGCTGCTCTTTCTGACGGCTGATCGCCGCTTTTCCTGGTGATAGGGGAGACAGGACACGACGATGACGGGGAATGCCGCGGCGGCGGTCGAGGATGTTCTGGACGCATTGGAAAACGCCGTGGTCGGCGGGGATTCCGATGCATTGGGAGAAATCCTGGATGAGGACGTCTGCGCGTTTTTTTCGGGTGGAGATACGCCGGTACGGGGACGGCAGGCCGTCCTTGCGACCTGGATACGACACTTCAAGCGCTGGTCTGACGTACGAATACTGCGACGAAAGACGGTGATGGAAACCCATGGAAACGTGGCGTGGGTACACTTTCTGTGGGACGGCGAAGGCAGGACGGGCGCGCAACGCTACAGGCTGGAAGGCGAGCGGTGGACCGTGGTTCTGCGATTCGAGGACGGTTGCTGGCGGTTTGTACAGATGCATTCGTCGATGCCTTACAGAGATTGGGAAGCGCACAGGGTCAGTGGATGAAAAAGCAGTGGTCGGTGGATAGTGGTCAGTGGCCGGTGGATAGCAGAAACCTCGCCACACCGCCCCGACCTATCCCCCCTGCCTGCCGAGAAACCACCGTCAGGCAGGGATCCTTTCCTGAAGGAACGGGAGAGGCGTCGTTAGCCTGGCAGCTTCCTCAGGATGTCAGCTACGGCGAGACGGTGGAAACCGGCGGATGAAGAGGGTCGCGGTGGAGGAATTGCCGGAGACGATTCTGCAATTTGGCGGAGGCAGCTTTCTCCGGGCGTTCGCCGATGTATTCGTACATGAAGCGAATGCCGGCGGTCACGCCGTGGGGCGGATTGTGGTGGTGCAGTCCACCTCGGGCAACCGCGCGGCGCTGCTGAACGCGCAGGGCGGGCGCTATCACGTGGTCGTGAGGGGGTTGGCGGACGGCGTCGAAGTCGACAAGACCCTCGCGGTCCGGAGTATCAGCAGGGCGCTGCCGGCGAAATCGGAATGGGCCCGGGTGATCGACGTCGCCCGGACGCCGGCTCTGCGCATGGTGATCTCCAATACGACGGAAGCGGGGTACGCGCTCGTCGATAACGATCGACCCGAAGTGCCCCGTTCGTTCCCCGCCCGGCTGCTCTGCGTTCTTCAGGCGCGGTACAGAGCCGGGTTGCCCGGGCTGGCGGTGCTGCCCTGCGAACTGGTGGCGCCGAACGGCGAGTTGCTTCGGGACCTGGTGCTTTCCCAGGCCGAAGCCTGGCGTCTGGATTCAGGACTGAAGGACTGGATCCGGCGGGACGTGCGATGGGTGAACACGCTGGTGGATCGTATCGTCAGCGGCAGGCCGGCAGCGCATCCGCTCCTGGAATCAGACGGGTTGCTGACGGCAGCGGAGCCGTTTGCGCTCTGGGTGGTCGAGGCGGAACCTGGCGATCTTTTCCCGCATCCCTGCGTCCGCTTCGTCCGCGACGTGCGACCGTACGCATTGCGGAAGGTGCGCATCCTGAACGGCGCGCATACGGCGCTGGTGTGCAGGGCGCTGCCGGAGGGGTTGCGGACGGTCCGGGAGGCGGTCGGGAACCCGGTGGTCGGGCGGTGGCTGAGGCGCCTGGTTTTCGAGGAAATCGTACCCACGCTTCAGGACGTGGTGGAAGATGCGGGCGGGTTTGCCGAACAGGTGATGGAGCGATTCGCCAATCCCTTCCTGGACCACCGGCTCGAGGATATCGCGCTGCATCACGAAGAGAAAGTCCGCGTCCGCCTGACGCCGACCTATCAGGCGTTTCTGAAGGCATTCGGGCGGCCGCCGGAGTTGCTGTGGAACATCATCGCCCCGTACCTGGAGGAAAGTTAACAGTCCGTTGAGGAGGTGTTAATGGATAACGCGGCGCTCCTGGGCGGGACCCCCGTCCGATCCGAACCGTTTCCGTCCTGGCCGCAGTCGGACGGACGCGACCTGGATCATTTGCGCGAGGTCCTGAAAACCAGCCTCTGGGGAGGCACGATTCATGGTCCGAGGGTAACGGCGTTCTGCGATGCTTTCGCAGAGTATTCGGATGCGCGGCGCGGCGTGGGGATGGGCAGCTGTACGGCCGGGCTGGAGTTGTCCCTCCGGGCATTCGGCGTCGGTCCGGGGGACGAAGTCATCGTCCCGGCCTACACGTTCATCGCAACGGCGCTGGCGCCGCTGGCAGCGGGCGCGGACGTCGTCTTCGTGGATATCGATCCCCGGACGTTCTGCGCAACGCCGGAGACCATCGAAAGCGCGATTTCCTCCCGCACCAAAGCGGTGATTCCCGTTCATTTCGCCGGTCACGCCGCGGACGTGGAAGGCATCCGGGCACTGGCCGACAGGCACGGGCTGAAGGTCGTATGGGACGCGGCCCATGCCCACACCTCCGGATGGCGGGGCCGGATGCTGGGCGGTCCGGGCGACGTGGCGGTTTACAGTTTCAACCACGCAAAGAACCTGACCTGCGGCGAGGGCGGGATTGTGACCACGAACGACGAGGAACTGGCGGACTTCCTGAAGTATACGCTTTCGACGTTCGGAAGGAAAAAGGGCCGTCCATGGTACGAACATCACCATCTGGGGTTTTCCGACCCACTGACCGAGTTTCAGGGCGCGATTCTGCAGGCGCAGTTCGAGCGGCTGGAGGAGCAGAGTCTCAAGCGCGAGGAGAACGCCAGGCTGCTGATACGCGGTCTGACGGAGGTTGACGGCGTCGATCCGCCGTACCTCTCTCCGGACGTCACCCGCCACGGTTGGCACTTGTTTGTAATGAGGTATGACGCGGACGCCTTTGGGGGGCTTCCGAAGGAGACCTTTCGCAGGGCGCTCGAAGCGGAGGGCATACCCAACGGCGGGTATACCTATCCTCTATACGACAATCCCATGTTCAACCTGGAAACGGGGGAGGTCGCCGGCGCACAGGGCAGGTGCCGCGCGATGCCCTGTCCGGTGAGCGAATGGGCGTGCCGGGACGGCGTATTCAATATCGCGCAATCGGTGCTGCTGGATGAGCCCGACGGCATGAACGATATCGTGACCGCGATCGAGAAGGTGAAAGCGAATGCCGGCGAGCTTCTGGACCGGAAGGAGTGAACGATGGCGGAGAAGGGTGCTCTGACGTTATCCCAGCGCTTTCATTTCGACACGTACGGATACGTCCTGCTGGAAGACGCGTTGACCGAGAACGAGGTGGAACGGATGAAAGCGGCTCTGTACCGCCTGAAAGCGAACCCCGCGGCCGCGCCGCAGGTCTATACTCGACCGAGGGGCGACCATCACGTGCTGTTCGGGAATCTGGTGGAGTTCGACCCCGCCCTGCTGGCATATGCGGCCCATCCCGGGCTGGTTCCCCTGGTTGAAGAGGTGGTGGGCGGCGCCGTGCGGCTGGAGGAGACGGAGGCGATCATCAACCGGCGGGATCCGAACGCGGATCCGGACCAGCTTCGGAAACGCCGGACCAATCCCACGGGTTTCCACAGGGGAACGACGGCGACCTGGGGCTGCTATACGGAGCAGGACCGGCATCACTGCGTCTTTGTGAAGACGCTTGCATACCTGACGGACGTGGGGCCGGACGACGGCGGCACCTGCCTGATTCCCGGCAGCCACCGGCTGACCTGGCCCCGAGAGGAAATGGTCCGGGCGGCCATGGACGACGAGCGGCTGATCCATCAGGTCGAGGCCAGGGCCGGATCGGTACTCCTGTTCGGGGAGTCGTTGATTCACAGCACCACGGCGATTCGGAGCGACAAGGAACGGGTGATTCTGGTTGCGGGGTACACGCCGCCAATGCTCCGGGAGTGGATGGGCAACGAAGTGAGTCCCGAATTCGTCGCGAGCCTGCCCGAAGCCATACGACCGCTGATTTCGGGCAGCGACAGCTGGAACTGGCGGCGGAATTACGAACACTGACATCGATTCTTTCGAGGAGTTCCCAACATGGCGGACGAGCGGGTATTCGTAGGGGATTTGACCCGGACGGAATTTCGAGAGCGGATGGAATCGGGAACGATTGAAGCGGCGATCGTCCCGACCGGCGCCACCGAGCAGCACAACGAACACATGGAGATGATTCACGACGCGTTTCACGTGACCCACGTCGCGGAACAGGCCGCCAGGCGGCTTCATCCCCGGGTCGTGGTGGCGTCACCCGTGAGCATTGGCGTATCGGAGCAGTGGATGGCGCACATCGGGACGCTGACGGTTCGGCCGGAGGTCTTCTGCGAGTACGTTTACGACGTGTGCGATTCACTCCGGCGGGCGGGGATTCGGAATATCCTGATTCTGAACGGCCACGGGGGCAACGTGAAACCGATCATGCGCCGCATAGACGAGTACCGGGAGCGGCTGGGTGTGAATCTCCGGTTTCAGTCGTACTGGGACGTGTACGATCCCGCGCTGGTTTTCTCGACCATGGAGGCCGGACGCCTTCCCGGACACGCCTGTGAATTCGAAACGTCGACGATGATGGCGCTGGCGCCCGAACGGGTGCACGCGGCGGATATGGTCAATGAGGCGGCGGGGCTGGCAACGAAGGAAAAAGGAGAACGGCTGCTCGGACTGGCGATTGAGGGTGTGGCGGACGTGCTGAGCAGCATGATCGCGGGAGAAGCGGTGGACAAGCCCCCGGTCACGTACGTGGACGGGCAGCGCATTCACATGGTAACCGGCGACCCGGTGTAGTGTTCTGTCCAACAAAAAATGGCGCCGCCCGGGGGACTCAAGATTTATTCAACGTCAGGATGATCGTGACAGCCGTTCCGATGTTGGCGATGAGAACCGTCGTCAGCAGGCCGACAAGCCATTTGAAGTTGCTGTTGATTCGATTTTCGATGTTCGTAAAACCGCCGTCCATGCGGTTGTCCATATTGTTCAATCGCCTGTCGATGCTAATCAATCGGTGGCTGATCTGTTCAACAATCGCTTCCATGGCGGCGACGAGGCTTTCAATAGAGGGCATGTACTATGTGTTCTTTGTGCGGGCGATGGGCGGCCAGTGTATGACCGTCCAAAAATTGGAGCCGCCCGGGGGGTTCGAACCCCCGACCTACGGATTACAAATCCGTTGCTCTACCACTGAGCTAGGGCGGCTTGAATTCACGACATGCTTCGCTCTATTCAATTAATGAATAACAGGGCGGCGATTCGGCCCGTGTGGCGCTCGCGGCCCGTCATGACCGCTTCCAGACCGTTCCTTCGGGCGTGTCCTCCAGCGTGTAGCCCGATTCGGTAAACCGGTCCCGAATCTCGTCCGCCCGAGCCCAGTTCCTCTCCTTCCTCGCCTGGTCGCGTTCCGCGATCAGCACCGCAAGATCCTCCGGAAGATCTTCCTCCCGGGCATCGTCGGCAGCCCCGTCGAAAACCCCCAGGACCTGATCGATCTCGTCCAGGAAGCCGTCGACCAGGCCGGCGCCGTCCCGATCCATCCGTCCGTCGCCGAGCAGGTCCTCCACCGCGTTGACCATCTCAAACACGGCGCTCATCGCGCGCGGCGTGTTCAAATCGTCATCCATGAATCCGACGAACCCGTGCCGGACCGAATCCACCAGCGGCGTTACATCCTCCCCCCCGCCCGTCCGCGTGACCTCGCTCAGCCTGCGCCGGAAGTTGTCCAGCCTGCGCATGGTGTTCCGGGCGGCGTCGAGCACCTCACCGGAGAAATTAAACGCGGTACGATAGTGATTGCTCACCACCAGGTACCGGAAAGCCCGCGCGTCATCGGGCGTATTCACGATATCCCGCACGGTCAGGAAATTGCCCAGGCTCTTCGACATCTTTTCGTCGTCGACGTTGATATGCGCGCCGTGCAGCCAGTAATTGACGAAGCGCTTGCCCGTGACCGCCTCGCTTTGCGCGATCTCGTTCTGATGGTGCGGAAAGATCAGGTCCACCGCCCCCGCGTGGATGTCGATGGTTTCGCCCAGATACTTGATGGCCATGCACGAGCACTCCATGTGCCAGCCCGGCCTACCCTTGCCCAGGTCCGTCTTCCAGAACACCTCTCCGTCTTCCGCTTTCCACGCCTTCCACAGCACGAAATCCCGCGCGTCTTCCTTGTCGTATTTGTCCGTGTCCACGCCGCTGGCCCCGGTCTGCAGCCCGGAAACGTCCAGCTGCGCCAGTTCGCCGTACGAAGGAAAGCGCCTTATTGAAAAATACACGGAGCCGTTGTGTACGTATGCGTAACCGTCTTCGATCATCCGCGAGATCATTTCCACCATTTCTGGTACGTGGTCCGTGGCCCTCGGCGTGTGATCGGCCGGGAGGATGTTCAACGTCTCCATATCCTCGAAAAACGCGGCCGCATACCGATCCGTGAGCGCCTTCAGCGTTGTCTTTGCGTCGCGCACTTTACCGATAATATTGTCGTCCACGTCCGTAATGTTCATCACGTGGCAGACCCGATAACCCCGATAGGTCAGATAGCGCTTGATCAGGTCGAAAACGATGAATGTCTTGAAATTCCCGACGTGGGAATAGTCGTGAACCGTCGGCCCGCAGCTGTAGAACGTAACCCTGCCCGGACGGATCTCCTTGAACTCCTCTTTTTGCCGGGTCAGACTGTTGAATAGTCGAATGGCCATTGACCTTCCCTCGTCCTTTCGTTCCCTCGTCTTCTCGTTCCCTCGTTCCCTCGTCCCGGAACCCCGTCGCACGCGCCTATAGGGAGGTTTTCAGCCGCTGCTCCCGACGGCGCCTGTCAATAGCGAGTTGAATCAGGCGGTCGACCAGTTCCGTGTAGGATATCCCGCTCGCTTCCCACAGCTTCGGATACATGCTGATCCGCGTAAAGCCGGGTATGGTGTTGATTTCGTTGATCAGCACGTCGTCTTCTCCGCGCACAAAACAGTCCACGCGCGCCATTCCTTCGCAGCAGAGCACCTTGAAGGCCCGAATCGCCAGTTCCTGTACCTTGCGCACGGTCGCCTCGGGGAGGTCTGCAGGAATCGCCAGACCGGCGCCGTTCTCGTCTATATATTTCGCTTCGTACGTGTAGAAATCGTGATGCGGAATCACCTCACCCGGAACCGAAACGACGGGATCGTCGTTGCCCAGCACCGAGACCTCGATCTCGCGGCCGTCCGCGTCGGCCTCGATCAGAATCTTGTGGTCGTACTGAAACGCCAGTTCGAGCGCGCCGGGAAACGCCTCCCGGCCGTCCACCCGGCTCACGCCCACCGACGAGCCCAGATTGGCCGGCTTTACATATACGGGCAATCCCAGCCGCGTCACAACCGCGTCGAAATCGACTTCGGCGCCGGGCCTGGAAAACGCCAGAAAATCAGGCGTCGGAACGCCGGCCTCGCGCAGCAGGCGTTTCATGACGTCTTTGTCCATCGCTACGGCCGAACCCAAAACGCCGGCGCCCACGAAAGGAACATCCGCCAGTTTCAACATCCCCTGAACTGTGCCGTCTTCTCCGAATGGTCCGTGCAGAACGGGGAACACCACGTCCAGCGCCTCCAGCGGCCGGTGATCGGACGAACGTACGAGATGCGCGCCGCCGGTGTCCCGCGGCGCCAGCGTCACTCCCACGTCCGTATCCCCTGCCTTCAGCGCCGGAAGCGTGGAGCCGGCGGCCTCGACGCGCAGACGGGATGGAGCGCTCAGATGCCACTTTCCTCCCCGGTCGATTCCGATCAGAACAACCTCGTATGTGTCCTTGTCGATTGCTTCTACGACGTTCCTGGCAGACTCCAGCGACACTTCATGTTCGGCGGATTTTCCGCCGAAAAGCACGCCGACGCGGATCTTCTTATCCATCGACGATACCTCGAGCGATTGTTGGGACCCTTTGTGCCCGAACCCGGGAGTCACATTCTACGAGGCGCGCCGTCACGACGCCCCGGCAGCAGGTGGTGTCGGATCCCCTGAATTCCCGGATTCTTTCCTTTTCTTCTTCCTTCGCCACAACCAATACCCGATCCCGCCCGCCACCATCAGCACGAGAATCACACGGTTATAGGCCCGCAGCACGTCGACCACGAGCCCCCAGTTTTCGCCCACCTTCAGTCCGAAATACACCAGCAGGCTGTTCCAGAGCAGTGTGCTGAGAACGACGTATACAGACATTCGAACCGGATGTATCCGGCTGATGCCGGCGACGATTCCGACAAATGCCCGTACGGTTGGTAGAAACCGGTTGAAGATTACAATCCGATCGCCGTACCTCGAAAATCCCGCCTCGACCCGGCCCAGGTTCTTTTCCGTGAGAATCCGGGACTTGAAGCCCAGAAAAAACGCACGCCCCTTCCAGTACGCCACCGCGTAAACCAGCAGACACCCCAATGTGCTGCCCAACCACATTGCCAGATAGGCCGGCGCCAGCCGGACAATGCCCATACCGGCCAGATACGCGCCGAATACGATCAGGGTATCTCCGGGAATCGGCGGTATCAGATTCTCCAGGAAAGCGCCGAGGAACAAGATAAAACAGATCAATTCCGGGGACTGATCGTCCAGGTACGCCAGAAACTGCTCCCATGCCTGTGAAAGGAAAGCAAGATCGAACGGATAATCCAACAAGCCCTCCATTGGAAGCGAATTCGAAAAACCCATTAGAAGCTACGAAACACGCGAAAACAACGAAAAATCCGTGGCTGAAATCAATTGCCACAAGAGGCCTGCCCGCGCGGCAGCCATATCAACGGACTGTCAGCCCGCGGACCCTTTTCCGTGGTCGACGATCCCGGCGCCAGGCGAAACCAGCGCGACCGCCTGAGCGGCGATTCCCTCTTCTGCGCCCGCGAATCCCAGGCCTTCCGTCGTCGTTGCCTTCACCGACAAGCGTTCCACCGCGATGCCGAGGGCCCCTGCCATCTTTCTCCGCATGTCGAAGATGTACGGCGCGAGCTTCGGGCGCTGCGCGATTACGGTAGCGTCAACGTTGATAATCTCGGCGCCCGCGTCATTGACCAGGCCCGACACCCGCTTCAGGAGAACCAGACTTGAAATTCCGGCATACGCAGGGTCGGCGTCGGGGAAATGACCGCCGATATCGCCCAGACCCATGGCGCCGAGAATCGCATCCGCAACCGCATGAGAGATCACGTCGGCGTCGGAGTGCCCCTGAAGTCCCCGGTCGAAAGGGATCTTCACGCCGCCCAGAATCAACGGCCGGCCGGCCGTAAGCCGATGGACGTCGTAACCCTGCCCCGCTCGCAGGTTCACGTTCGCGCTCCCGGCTCTGGATTTCAGGATCGACTCGGCCATCGCCAGATCCTCCGGCGCTGTGATCTTCAGATTGTCATCCCGGCCGTTTACCACGTGTACCGGGGCATTCAGGCGTTCGACAAGCGACGTGTCGTCCGTTCCCACGTATCCCGATCGGGCCGCCGCCTCGTGCGCCCGCCGCAATATCAACGCGCGAAACGCCTGGGGCGTCTGAACCCGCCACATCCGCGACCGGTCGAGCGTCTGCAGCACGCGCCCGTTTTCGACCTCCTTGACCGTATCCGTTACGGGCGCGGCCAGCACCGCCGAGCCCTTCTCCCGCGCAAGATTGATGACAGCGTCGATCTGTCCGGGCAGTATCAGCGGCCTCGCCCCGTCGTGGACCGCGATGACGCTCGCGTCGCCCGGCACCGCGCCGAGTCCCTGCGCAACGGAATCCTGGCGCTGCGCCCCGCCTTTCACGACGGCGGCGACCTTCCGGATGCCCCACCGGCGGACCATCTCGCGGCATCGGTCCACGCGGTCCGACAGCGAGACAAGCACCACGTGGTCGACCTGACGCGCACGTTCGAATGCCGCCAGGGCATGGACGAGTACCGGACGCCCGGCCATGCTCAGGAACTGCTTGGGCAGGCCGTCCCCCATCCGGCGGCCGGCGCCCGCGGCAAGCAGGATTGCATAGACCATAGTGACCGAACCGATCCCTGGAAGCTGTCTTAAAGAATCAGCATCGCGTCGCCGTAGCTGTAAAACCGATACCGCTTTCGCACCGCCTCTTCGTACGCCTGCAAGATGAACGCCCGTTCCGCAAATGCGGAAACAAGCATGAGCAGGGTCGAACGCGGCAGATGAAAATTGGTGACCAGCGCGTCTACGAGCTTGAACCGGTACGGAGGATGGACAAATAACCGGGTCCAGCCGGACCCGGGATTCAGCGTCCAGCGATCCCGGGTTCGCAACGCCGACCACTCGAGCGCGCGTACGGTCGTTGTGCCCACCGCCACAACGCGCCCTCCATTCCCCCGGCACGCATTCACCTTCGCAGCGGTTTCCGGGCCGACCTCGAAGTACTCCGCATCCATTTCGTGGCGCCGGGGATCTTGCGCTTCCACGGGCTTGAACGTACCGGGACCCACGTGAAGCAGCAGCGGGACGATTTCGACACCGGACGACCGGATCCGGTCCAGGAGATCGGTCGTAAAGTGCAGTCCCGCGGTGGGCGCCGCCACGGCGCCGGGGATTCGCGCGTACACCGACTGATATCGTTTCCGGTCCGTCGGGTCCGCTTCCCTTCTGATATACGGGGGCAGCGGGATGCGCCCCTGGCTCTCCAGAACCCTTTCCAGGGATGTGGCGCCCTTGAACCGAACCATCCGCCGGCCGGAGGGCAGAACCTCCGTCACTTCCGCAACAAGGTCCGCGTCCTGAAAGGCCACTTTCGCCCCCTCCCGAAGACGACGGCCCGGACGCGCGAGAACTTCCCAGCAATCTCCGTTGCAGCGAACCAGCAAGAGCTCCACGGCCCCGCCGGAGCCGGGACGGTACCCGTTGAGGCGCGCCGGAAAAACGCGCGTTTCGTTGACGACCAGACAGTCTCCGGGACGCAGAAAGTCCGGAAATGACCTGAACACCGCATGGTCAATCCGCCCGACTCTTCGATCCAACACCATCAGACGGGCGCCGTCCCGCTCCGAGGCGGGGAACTGAGCGATCAGTTCCTCCGGTAGCTCGTAATCGTAGTCGGCGAGGTTCATGCAATCCGATTGGATTCAACGCCGGGAAATGAGGTTCAGGACCAGGGTCAGGACGATGCTGACCGCAATACACGTCACGATCGGGAAATAGAAGCTGAACCCCTCCCGGCGAACGACGATATCTCCCGGAAGCCGCCAGGGAAAGGAGATCCTGTTCCCGATCCATATCAGGAAGCCGACCGAAAACATCAGAATCCCCAGAATCATCAGGATCCTGCCAAAGCCGGAAAACTCGCTCATGACGACGACCCTTCAGAGAAGCCAGAACTTACGGAATTCTGTACCCGGCGTCAACAGTCCGTTTAAAAAACAAAAACGTGAAACACGCCGCACCGCAGCGGTGGGCCGTTTCACGTCTGGCGTTCGGCTTGCGGCGACGATCAGGGCGTGAAGACGACCTTCAACGCCTCCATATTCTCCGCCGCGGCAAATCCCTTTTCCCATTCGGCAAGCGGCAGCCGATGCGTAATGATGGGATCCACGTCGATCTTTCCGTCTGCAATCATCCAGATGGTCTTGTCCCAACTCGCGTATTCCGTCGACATGTTGAAATAGAGCGTGACGACCTTGGTCATTGCCGCGTCCCAGTCCAGTTGCACGGGCCGTTTGCCGGTAAGGCCGATCGCGCAAATCCGGCCCCACTTGCACACCAGATCGACAGCCTGGGCGATGGCAGGCGGCGCGCCCGAGCACTCGATGACCAGATCGGCCCCTTTTCCATCGGTCAACGCCAGGCAGCGCTCCACCGGATCGGCCTCCGCGAAATTCACCACGTGGTCGACGCCGAGCTTGCGCGCCGTGGCCAGGCGCAATTCCTCGTCCGCCTGGGCGCCCACCATCATCACCTCCCTGGCGCCGGCCACCCGGGCGACCTGCGCGGCCAGCAATCCGATCGGGCCCGGACCCAGAACCACCACAAAATCGCCCACCTCAATCGCCTGCCGATCGACAATATCCGTAACCGTATTGGCCGCCGGTTCAACCAGCGCCCCCTGCTCGAAACTCATGTGATCCGGTATGCGATGCAGCAGGTTCGTGGGATATTTCATATATTTCGTGAACGCGCCGTCTATCCCCCACCCCGGAGACCTTTTCTCCAGGCAGTTCTGAATATGCCCTTTTCGACAAAGGAAGCACTTGCCGCAGTGCAGCGTATGCGGCTCTCCAACCACACGGTCTCCCACTCTCCAATCCGTTACGGCCCGTCCGACTTCGACGATTTCACCTGAAAACTCATGACCCAGGACAACCGGCGGCCAATAAGGAAACGTATCGTGTTTCACGTGCACGTCCGTGCCGCAGATCCCCGCCGCCCTGATCTCGATCAGGACCTCCTCGTCCGTAATCTCGGGCTCCGGCACGTCGCGCAATTCCAGAAACCCGACGCCTCGTTCGGTCTTGACAACCGCATCCATAATCCGCTCCCTTTTTTCATATCAACGGCGGTTCGAACGCATCCGGGGCACTGCGAAACGGACATCCCGGGACGGGGGGTTCTCACCTGAACCCGTCACACTGCAAAATCCCGAGAAAGGCGCCCGTCCGAGACGTGAATTCCCCTTGAATTTCGGGGTTCGATACTGTATAATCCACCATCAAGTCAGCCGCAATCCAGACAACGAACCTCGTCAAAAATCCGATCCTGCTCATCCGGTTCGTCGATTGAAAAATTCACGAGGCACCTTACGGCCTTGGAAGCGTCTTCCAGACGGTATCGGGCGGCGACCTCTTCCAAAAAAGCCATCTGGTGAGTTTCCAGCTGGATTTCGAAGGTCTGTTTTTCCTTGAACACGCCAGGGCCTCCATGCGGTTTCGGATTCCACCGTGTGAACTCAATATCTCCACGTATTCGACGGTCCATGATAGGATTTCCACCTCGCATTGTCAATGGAGATTCAACTTCCGGCGCCCTCTTTTTCCGGAACGGCCGGTACCCGACGCGATATATCGAAGAAATCGAAACGTCTGCTGATCGCCGGCTCCCGAATTCATGTCGATACTCGAATCTTTCATCGCCGTTGACCTCGAAACCACCGGGCTCGAACCACCCGCTGCCGAAATCCTGGAAATCGGCGCGGTGCGGGTGGATAACGGTCAGATCGTCGATCGGTTCCAGACGTACGTCAAACCCGTCGGCGCCGTCCCGGAAGAAACGACGCGGCTCACCGGGATCACGGCAGCCACGGTCCGGGATGCGCCGAGGATCGACACCGCTTTCGAGGAATTCCGGAGTTTTGCCGCCGAACTGCCCCTCATCGCCCACCACGGACGCTTTGAGTCCCGTTTTTTGAACGCCCTGGACGGTATCCCGATTGAGAATTCGATACCCAGCGTGCGCGACCTCGCCCGCGCCGCGGCGCCCACCCTGCACGATCACCGCGTTGAGACCCTCGCCGAAACCTTCTCCGTTCAATGCGAAACACCCTATAAGGCTCTTTCCGACGCGGAAACCCTGGCGGGGATTTACCTCAATCTGATTGAGCTGCTCCGATCCGTTTCTCTGGAACTCAAGCAACAGATGCTTCGATTGCTGCAGGGCTCGCAGTCGGACCTGCTTCCCATCCTGGCCGCGCTGGCCGACGAAGGCGTGAGGAAGGAATTCCTTGCTCCCAAGCCGGGCGGAGGGCTGCCGGACGCCCCGTTGTTCAACGCGGGCGGGGAGACCCCCAGGGTTCAGCGCGAGCCCTCCGACCATCCGCTGGACGTCAAGGCGGTCTGCGACATGCTCAAACCCGGCGGTTGCTTCGAGGAGGGGGTCTCCGGGTACGAATACCGTCCCCAACAGGTCGAAATGGCACAGGCCGTAACCGAAGCCATCAACAACGGGCGGCACCTGGCCGTGGAAGCCGGCACGGGCGTGGGCAAGTCGATCGCCTACCTCGCGCCGGCAATTCTGTATGCAATGAAGAACAGCGTAAGATTCATCGTATCGACCAACACCAAGAACCTCCAGGAGCAGCTTTTCTATAAGGACCTGCCCGCGCTGGCGGCGATTCTGGACGTGCCCTTCCGCTACGCCCTGCTCAAGGGTCGCAACAACTATATCTGCCTGAACAGGTGGGCGTCCGTTCTGGACAATCCGGACGCCAGCCTCACGCCGAACGAACGCATCGGCGCGCTGCCACTGGTGCTCTGGGCGGAAACCACCAAAACAGGAGACATCACCGAGAATACGGGTTTCAACCCGCAGCGGCTTGCAGGGCTGTGGACGAAAATCTGCTCCGACTCGGGCTTCTGCCGAAGCCAGCGTTGCCGCAACAACGGCCGGTGTTTTGCCAACAACATCCGCAGGAACTCCGCAAAAGCGCATCTGGTGGTGATCAACCATTCATTGCTCTTCTCCGATCTGGTCACCGAAAACGCCATCCTCGGCGAGTACTCCCACCTTGTCCTGGATGAAGCCCACAACCTGGAGAAGGTCGCGGCGCACTATCTGGGAACGGAGCTGAGTGTATGGCGGGTGAAGAACCTGACCGATCAGCTGTGCGGACCGGGTTCGTCGGACGCGGGGACTCTGCCTGCCCTGAAACACTGGATCGCCGCTGCGGATCCGGAACCGGCCACGGCAAAAGCCTTTGACGCCGGCATCAAATCCGCGACGATTTCGGTTCAGGAACTCTGGCTAAGGGCGCGGACCTATTTTGAAGACCTCACCCAACACCTTCTGAAACAGGCCGGCGCGCCGAGAAGCGCACACAGGGAGAAGATCCGCTATCGACCGGGGGAGTCCGCCTTCGAGGCCATGGCCGATTCGCTGAACCCGTTTTCGCTCGCTCTGGGTGAGTTGTGCAGCCGCCTCAAGGACATTTCGGACTGGCTTCGAGACCTGCCCGGGCACACCTTTCTCAACCAGGACGAGATCAATAACGAACTGGAAGGGTGCATGGAGACCGCCCGGACCATTCTGGACGATCTGAACGACCTCGTTGCGGCAAACGATGAGAACGCCGTCTACTGGATGGAATTGCCAGGGAGCGAAAAGAGCGCCGACACCCGCCTCTTTTCCGCTCCTCTGGACGTTTCGGGGATGTTGAGCGGTGGGCTGTACGAAGGCAAATCAACGATCGTATTTACGTCCGCCACGCTGGGAATACGAGGCAAACTCACCTATTTCCTCCGGCGCATGGGCCTCGAAACCATGCCCGAGACCCGCCTCCGGACCCTCTGTCTGGGCTCCCCGTTCGACTACGGGAGACAGGCTCTGGTGTGCGCCCCGCGCTTTATGCCCTCGCCCAAATCGGCCGATTACCAGCAGGCGGTGGACACGCTGCTGCACGAACTCATGCTCCGGACGAAACGGGGCACGCTGGCCCTCTTCACCTCGTACAGGATGTTGAACCGCACCTACGATACCATCAAGCCCGACCTGCACACCAACGGCGTACTCGTGCTGGGACAGGGCATTGACGGATCCCGCACGAATATCACGGATCGGTTCAAACTCGAAAAAACCGCCATGCTGCTGGGTACCGACAGCTTCTGGGAAGGCATCGACGTACCGGGCAACGCGCTCCAGGTCCTGGGCATTGTGCGGCTTCCGTTCGCCGTGCCGTCCGAACCTCTTGTTGCGGCCCATATCGAGGAACTTGAAAAGCAGGGCAAGAACGCGTTTCTGAATTACTCCGTACCCGAGGCCATCCTGAAATTCCGGCAGGGTTTCGGTCGACTGATCCGCAACAGGACCGACCGGGGCGCGGTCGTGGTACTCGACAGCAGGGTACTTAGCACCCGATACGGCCGCGCGTTTCTGGAGGCCCTTCCCGTGGGGCATCGTACGTTCAACACCAGGGAAGAGATGATCGGCGCCATCGCCGCCTGGTTTGACGAACCAAACGGAACAAGCCATTGAATCCACAGGGCGTGACATCCATCAAGGAGCCCCTGGAGAAGCTACTCGCACAGGCGCCCCGGATTAACCACCCGCTGATCGGCCATGCGTATCACCTCGCAAACGCAAGCCACGAAGGACAGCACCGCGACGAGGGGCAGCCGTTTATCACCCATCCCATTGCCGTGGCGCTCATTCTGGCATCCGAACTCGGCTTCGCCAGAGACACGGATATGATCTCCGCCGCGTTGCTCCACGACGCCGCGGAAGACTCGGTGCTCACCCCGGAGGAGGACATCCTGCCCACGTTCGGCGCGCGGGTCACCGAACTGGTAAAGGGCGTAACCAAAGTTGACGAACCCGGCACACGCAGCCGATCCGCGCGCCGTTCCGCCACGCTCCAGCGTCTCTTCACCGCCGCGCACCGCGATCCGCGAGTACTCATCCTGAAACTCGCCGATCGGGTACACAACATGCGCAGCATCACGGGGATCAAGGACACCAAACGACAGCATCGAATAGCGCAGGAGACCATCGACGTCTACGCGCCGCTGTCCCGTCTGCTGGGCATGGACCGTATACGCAGGGAACTGGAAGACCGCAGCTTCGGCTGCCTTCACCCCAGGGTCTACGACCAGCTTGTCCGGCTTACGCAAGGCGGCCCGCCGCAATCCTATCTCGACTTTCAGACCGCGATGCGCGATATTGTAACGAACAACGGTATCCGCACCCGCATCCGACTTCAAATGAAGAGCCTGAGCAGCATCTACGGCAAGGCCATCGGCGCCCGAACGGACGAATCGCCGCTTCCGGTAGACAACGTCCACGACCGGTACACCGTTATTGCGATCACTTCCAGTCGTTACACCTGCTACAGAGCGCTCGGAGTCATCCATCACAGGTTCAACCCGCTAATGGACGGGATAAAGGACTTTATCGCCCTGCCAAAACGGAACGGTTACCAGGCGCTGCAGACAACCGTCATCCACAATGGACAACGCTTTGAAGTCGCGATCCAGACCCCTTCCATGTACAGAATGGGAGAACTGGGCGTGGCGACCCTGCGCGGCGGGGAACTCCAGGAAGAGCGGCGGACCCGGTGGCTTCAGGAACTGGCCGAGTGGCACGAACACGGCGGTTCCGGCATTCATTTCCTGGACGAAGTCAAACGCATGCTCTTTGTCCACGAAATGGCGGTATTCACGCCCAACGGCGATCCGATTATTCTGCCGGAGGGCGCAACCCTGGCGGATTTTGCTTTTGCCGTCCATACGGACCTGGGTCTCCACTGCATCGGCGGGCGCGTCAACGGCAGACCCGCATCGCGCTTTTCAGTTCTGAACTGGGGCGATACCATTGAAGTAGATACCACGCCCCACCGGCAACTGAAACGCAGCTGGCTGCGATATGTAAAGACCTACCGCGCACGCCGCCTGATCCGCCGTTACATCGCCCGCGCGGAGTCATCCGGCGAACAGATCATCGAGTAGCCGGGAATTCGCTTCCATACGAATGATACGCCGTCCGGATCGCCGACGTCGTTCGACAGTCCTTCTTTCATGTTGACCTGAATGCCCCGGGAGTCGTGCCTTGACATTCCGCCTCTTCCTCGTCGCGGCGCTGGTGGCCCTCACCGCCTGCGGTCGCGACGCCGAACGCTTGCAGACTGAGATCGCCGGGCAGGAAAAGAAAATCGTTGAGGCAAGGACCGTTTTTCAACTCGAACAAAAGCGCATGGGCGAGTTACGGGACAGCCTCGAAATCAACATCCGGCGGAATGTCGCACTGAAGTTGGACTCGACCACTGCCGCGTCGATCGAAAAGGAACGCCTGGAACTCCAGGGAACGATCGTCGAAGCGGCGAAACGCAACCTGCACAGCCAGCGGGAATTCCTGGCCCTCCTGAAGAAACGTCTCCAGGACCACAGATAATCCCGTCGGCGCGCGCGACGGCACAATCTGCTTTTTCGAAGCCGCCGTCCTTCACTCCACGGTGTGGAATCGATCTGCGTTAGAGGTCCAATATGAAAATCCCGATCAAAGAAATCACGGTTGCGAACCGATTCATCTATTATTACGCCAATTTTAAGGAACGCTTCTACGGCTACGTCCTCCGCCGGGACGGCCGCAACATCCCCGACGAGCACTACGCGGGACGCTTCAAAGAATCCGGTGTAACGGCGCGTTCTCACCCCGACAAAGTGTCATCCCGACCCATTACCCGACGCAGGTGGCGGGAACTGCGTCCTCCGGTGCCGCCGGAAGGACGGGAAACCCTTGCGGAAACCGAACCCGGAGAAATCGTGCTCTTTCTGTATCGCAAGCGCATGATGCTGGGGACGTTTTCTCATCGGGTCTGGGGAACCCGCATCTGTATTGCCGCGGAGGACGGGAGACGCCTGATCATTCGAAGAAACTCCCTGGTCTACCCTACCGGCGTCGGCGTTACGGGCAATCCCGACTTTCTGCGATCCTACGGGGCGTCTGTACGGGCGATGGCAACACATATCGACCTCGGGGAGATCTGGAACGCGTTCAAAGACGACCAACCCGCTATCGAAATCTCTGACATCGGCGCGCTGTATTGGGGCGACGACCCCGACCCCTCACGCTGGCTTGCCCTCTTCATTCACCTGGAATCCGATTGCCCTTATTTCGTACGGACCCGACTGTACACATATCGTCCGCTCGAAACGCATGAAGTCAAGAACCGGTTCGACCTCCTTGCCGGCAAGGAGACGCTGACTCACGAGCTGCAGGAATTCCTCCACTGGCTCGAAGAGGACGAGGAGGGTTACGATCCGAAGACGCTTACCGGAAGGCAGCGGAACTGGCTGGAACAGATCAGACAATACGCGCTGTGGGGATCCAAATCGGAAAGCGCCGGGAACGCGCGGAAGATGCTTCGTCAGATTTCCTTCGTGAAGGGTGATCTTCAGCGGCACGCGTTCGAATTGATGGTCAGGAAACGCATCTGGCGTCCGGATGAAAACCTGGATCTCCTCCGGTCGGATCTCTCGCCCGACTTTCCGTCCGACGTCCTGAAAGAGGCCGCGGCTGTCGACCTGTCGCGAATCCTGAGAGGCAGGCGAAGACTTCGCGGCGCGTCTTTCTGCCTGCAGACGGGTTCCGTGGACGATCCCGAACTCGCCTTCTCGCTCAGGCGCCGGTGGCGGGGCGGATACGAACTCGGTATCCACGTTCCCGATATTGCGGCCTGCGTACCCGCCGGATCCGCGCTGGACCGGTCGGCGTCGGACCGGCTGGCGACGCTCCGGCTGCCCGACCTCACGATACCCATGCTGCCGACGCGTATCGCCGACGAAGTCGGCCGGTTCGGTGTGAAGCGGCGTCGACCCGCGCTAAGCCTGATCTGGAAGCTGGATCGAAATCTGAATTTCGGAGACATGAGGATCGTCCTCTCGTCGATCAGAATTCGGTCCCGTCTTTCCGCAGTAGAAGTCGAAAACATCGATGCGGGTGAACACCATCCCCTGGCCGGCCGCCTGCGGATCCTGAGCCGCCTGACAGACTCCCTCCGCGAACAGCGTCTGCGCCGCGGCGCATTCGAGGACTTCGGCCGGACCCGGGTCGAGGCCGGGAGTGGAGGGGCCCTCATCAGTCGGACGGACCCCGCGGACCCTGCATACAGAATTCGCCACGAGTTGGGCCTTCTTGCGGCGGCTGAACTGGCGACGTGGTGTGTACGTCACGACGTCCCGGCCATTTACATTGCCCAGGACGGCGTCGAAAACCGCCGCGAACTGGACGGAATCAGCCATTCAATTGTACGACGCCACGAAATCCGCCGCCAGTGCCCTTACCCGAAATTCAGCGCCGAACCCGCCGCCCATTACGGATACGGGATTCGAGCGTGCTGCGCGGCCGTCGCTCCCGGCGATCGCTATCCGGACCTGATGGTCCAGAGACAGATCGTCCATCATCTGAACACCGGGGGCCCGTTCTACACAGTCAATGAACTTAACCTCGTCCGCTACCGGGCGCAGGAAGAACACGCGCACCATGTCAGCCTTCGCTCCCGCCACGAACGTCGCCTCATCCTGAACCGGCTTGCCGCATCCGAGGACCGCACGCTTTCCGCTGTCGTGCTCCATCCCCGGCGCGACGGGGCACTGGTGGAACTTACGGAATATCCTGTCAAAACCCTGGTCCAGGCGCCGCGACCCGTAAACCCGGGCGACGTCCTTCGGCTTCGGGTCAACGGCATTGACCGCTGGCGCTGCGACCCCCATTTTCTTGTATTGCAGACATAGCGGAAAGCGCGAGCGAGTGACGGACAAAGAGGAGACCCGAATGAACGACGACTCAGCATTGATCGCACATTGGGGACTGGACGGAGACTGCCGGGACCATGCAGGCGCCAGCCACGGCGAGAATCACGGCGTGACGTTTTCCCCCGACGGCGCCGGGTTCAACGGCCGCGGCGCTCACGTCCTCGTGCCCGCCGGCCGATCGCTGGAACTCGGCGAGGGTGACTTTTCCATTTCGGTCCACGCGCATACCGACGAAATCCTCGACGATGTGCCGGGAGACATCCTGAGCAAATACGACCCGGACACGCGGACGGGCTTCAACTTCGGACTCGCGAACAACGCGGGCGTCACCGCGGCCCAGGCAAACTATCGCCACCTTCACTTCGGGATCGACAGCGGTCACGTCGGCGAATGGATCGACTGCGGGCGCCCCGGAAACAACCTGCGCGTCTACTCCCTGTGCGTTTTCGACGGCGATCTGTACGCCGGTACGTTCGAAACCGGCGCGGACGAGTCGGGAGGCGTCTACCGGTACGACGGAGACGCGGGATGGATCGACTGCGGGCATCCGGACAGGTGCAATACCATGGCGTCGCTGTGCGTATTCAACGGAACCCTCTACGCGGGTTCCTCCCGCTACAAGGCCGGCGGGTCCGCCCTTCCGGAATCCGAGAACCTGAACCCGGGGGGAAATATGTTCAGGTACGAGGGCGGGGCCGAGTGGACGCCCATCGGCCGCATGGAAGGCGCGGATTCCTGTGCCGGGATGGCCGTTTACCGGGGCGAACTCTATGCCATCCCCCTCTACAGCCAGGGCGTATTCCGGTACGAAGGCGATGACGTCTGGAGCCACTGCGGCGCCCCCGGGCGGCGGATGATGTCCCTGGGGGTGTTCAACGGCGACTTATACGGCGCCGGGAACGAAGGAGGAGGGGCCGGCGGCGTCTTCCGCTACGACGGCGGAACCGGTTGGGCGCACGCCGGCGGTCAGGAGGGCGTGACCCAGGTCTATTCCTTCGCCGCCCACAACGGCAGACTCCACGTGGGCACCTGGCCGGAGGGCAAGGTCTTCAGGGACGACGGCAACGATCCCTGGACGTGCGCCGGGCGCCTCGGCGAGGAAATGGAAGTCATGGCGATGGCCGTGTACAATGGAAAACTCTACGCAGGCACCCTGCCCCTGGGCCAGGTGTATCGTCACGACGGAGGCGACACGTGGACCCTGACGGGCCAGCTCGACGTGACTCCGGACGTCAAATACCGGCGCGTCTGGTCCATGGCCGTTTACCGGGGAAGACTGTTCGGAGGCACGCTGCCGTCCGGCCGCGTCTACGCGCTGGAGGCCGGCGCGAACCTGAGCTACGATCACGAACTGGCGCCCGGATGGCGGCATCTCGTGGCCGTCCGGCAAGGCAGCCGCCTCCTCCTCTACGTGGACGGAGAGCAGGTCTCCAACTCGTCGCCCTTCGATCCTTCGCAATTCGACCTCACAAACGCAATGCCTCTAAAGATAGGCGGCGGCGCCGTCGACACCTTCAACGGGCGGCTGAAGGACCTTCGTCTCTATGGCCGCGCGCTCAGTGCGGCGGAGATCGCGAATCTGTAAGTACCACGGTTGGAAATTGCAGCCGGCATCTGACCGGGCCGACACACAGACAGCAGGGGAACCGGCGTACGAACTCGAACCTTCGGGAGAACCGAGATGTTTAAAGCAGGCGCATCCAAGGTCAACATTACCCCGTTTCTGGGTGGACCGATGGCGGGTTACGGGGCGCGCGATCGGGGCAGCGAGAGCATCCACGACGAATTGCACGCGAAGGCCCTGGTGCTGGATGACGGGAGTACCAGCGTCGCGCTGATTACCACCGACCTCATCGGCATCGATCGCGAGTTCGCCGAATGCGTCCGCGGGCTCGTCGAGGAGCGGGTGGGCATTCCTCCGGACCGGGTGTGGATGTGCGGTTCCCACACCCATTTCGGGCCGGCCGTCAGCTCGCGCCGGAAGGACGGGGACGATGCGGACGCTTATGACAGGTCGTACGCGGAGGTATTGGCCGCGAAACTGTCCACGGCCGTGAAAGTCGCGCACGACCGTCTTCGCCCCGCCCGGCTCGGCGCCGGCGCCGCCCGCGCCGAAGGCATCAGCTACAACCGGCGGCTCATCCGGCACGACGGAAAGGTGGAAATGAGCCTCACCCTGCCGCCGCCTTACGAGGGTCTGAAGTTCGGTCCTGTGGACCCGGAAGCGGGCCTGCTGAAAATAGAAGGCGACGCCGACGGCGAGTCCATCGCATCGCTCGTCAACTTCGCCTGCCATCCCGTCTCCAGCACGGACCGTATGTATGAATTCACCGCCGATTATCCGGGTTACGCCATGGACCTGATCGAATCGGTGGAAGGCGGCATCTGTCTCTTTGCCCTCGGCTGCGCGGGCAATATCGTTCCCATCCAGCGGCGGGGCCGGTCCAAACGCCAGGTCGGCCTGTCGCTCGGCGGTTGCGCGCTGAACGCGCTCCAGTGGATACGGACGACCGACCAGGTCCGCATCCGTGCCGCCAGAAAGTCGATCGAACTGCCCCTGCGCAGATTTCCGACGCCCGCGCGAATGGAGCGGCAGATTGCAGAAGCGGAAGCCACGCTTGACAGCGCGCGCGAACGGAAAGCGCCGTCGCGTGAGATCACTGAATGCAGGGAGGCCCTGGGCCTTGCCAGAAGTCTGCCTCACTGGGCCGAACGATTCGACCGGCGGAAGACGCGATCCACGGAAATCCAGGTGTTCTGGCTCGGCGACGTTCCGATGATCGGGCTGCCGGGAGAAGTCTTCGTCGAACTCGGACTCCGGATCAAGAAAGCCCTGGATGCCGATCCGGTCCTGGTCGTAAGTCTCAGCAACGACAGCGCCGGTTACATTCCGGTCCGGCGTGCGTACCGTGAAGGCGGCTACGAATCCAACGTATCGGCTTTCGCGCCCGGGTGCGGCGAACACCTCGTCAAGGAAGCCCTGGCCCTGGCCGAATCGATACGTTAGCCGGGCCGCACCACAGGGTCGGGCCCATGTCAGGACAATGTCTATGTCGATGATCGCATGTCTGTTTCTCTTTATTGCCGTCTTTTTTTTCACGCGAACACGTGAGGCCGCCGCCGAAGTGTCCCTTTCGGCAGGCGCGGCCCGAACCGATATCACGCCCGACCCCGCGATGCCGAACTGGGTGGACGGCAGACCCTATGACGGCGTTCTGGATCCGTTGACGCTGCGCGGGCTCGTTCTTTCGGACGGGAAGACCGAGTTCGCCCTGATCTGCTGGGACCTCATCGACGTGACGGAGGAATGCGCCGCCAGCGTGCGCCGGGCCGTCCACGGCGCAACGGGCATCCCGGATACGCACGTCCTGATGGCCGCCTCGCACACCCACTCGTCGCCCCGGTCTCCATATGCCGCGTCCACGTTTCCCGGCCGCAAGAGCGAGCGTCTCCGGGGGATTCTGGACGATCCCGTATTCCGGGCATGGAGCGAACGCCTGCCGGGACAATGCGCCGACGTCCTCAAACGGGCTCAGGGCCGCCGGCAGCCCGTCACTTTGAACATCGGACGCGCGAACGCCTCGGAATGGCTGTTCAACCGGCGCCCCCTCGATCCTGACGGCAACGTCGTTACCATGTTTCGCCCCAAAGATCCGCAAACGTTGCCGGACGGCCTGCGTTTCGGACCTCTGGACCCCACCCTGACCGTTCTCACCCTTCGGAACGGCGCGGGCGCGAACGTCGCCACCCTGTACAGCGTTCCCTGCCACCCCGTCTCCATCTATCCCCACCACCGCGGCGTCTCGGCGGACTGGCCCGGGCCGGCCAATGAGCGGGTCTCGGAAGTCCTGGGCGGCGAGACCTTCTTCCTGCAGGGCTGCGCGGGGGACATCGTCCCCGCAAGGCGAGGGGAAGAAGCGCGCGCGAAAATGGCCCGTTTCTTCGCGAAACGGACCATCGCGGCGGCCCGGATTTCCCACTCCCTGCCGTCGTCGCCCCTGAGAATCGCAACCCGGGTCGCCGGCCTGCCTCTCGTATCCGAAGCGCGACAGCAGGCGGGCGCCGACGTCCGGCCGGTCGAACTCCAGGCGGTGGTGTGCGGACCCTTCGGCCTCGCCGTGATTCCCGGAGAACCCCTGAACGGACTCGCGCGTGAGATTCAGGCTCGTTCACCACTGCCCCACACGCTTGTCATCGGATATGCCAATGGCCGCGGGGTGAGTTACGTCGGCCTTCCCGGAGAAAAAGCCAGGGGCGGATACGAGGCAGGCGCCGGCCAGGGTACCGAAGAAGCCGGCGACTTCATCGTCCAGACGACGTTGCGGCTGCTCAGCGAAGCGGCGGAAGAAATCTGAAAGCGGGGTGAGGGGCCGTGGGGTGAGGGCGCTCTTGATTCAAGCTAACTGCTGACTGCTGAGAGCTGATAGCTTATTCATTTCTGTTCATCCTCGATTCGATGCTGGCGGTCGATGGAATCAAAGAGGGATCTGACGTCGAAGAACCCGCCGATGCCCACGACAACGGTGACTACCGCGAAGACAAGCAGTCCGAGAACGAGCACGGCGCCCCAGAAAGGAACCCAGAATGCCATGGATCAGGCCTCCTCTTCTCTGCGTGCGCGGTCCGGAAACAGGAGGGAACCGAGAACCATCAGGACCAGCGCCAGCACGGTCGCGCCAAGGCCGACGTGGGCGCCGGTGAACGCGTCCAGCCCCAGGGCCCTCTTTACGGGCGTCAAACCGGCCACGGCGGCGGCGCCCGCGACAAGCGCGAGGTATGCGCCGGCGGTACTGGCGCGTTTCCAGTAGATCCCCGTGAGGAGCAGGGCGAACGCGCCGGTGAAGTAGATCGCGCCGCTCACCAGCATATAGTCCCAGAGGTCCTGGCCAAGCTCGTACCACAGGCCCCACACGAGCAGAAAAGCGCCGATGACAAAGATGAAGATCCGGGACATCGTCAGGCGGGCGCGGGTGGAAAGGGTATCGCCGGTGGCGGGGGCGACCACGTCGTGGGTAAGGACCGACGACCAGCAAAGCAGATAGCTGTCGTGGGTGGACATGAAGGCCGCCAGCAGTCCCGCCCCGATGAGGCCGATGAGACCGGCGGGGAGGATCTGGCTGAGGAAGACGGGCATGGCCAGAAGGGTGAGGTCCGAATTCCCCGTGGGGCCGCCGCCCGGAGAGAAGAAAACCCCGCGGGTCGTCTCGTCCTGGTAGAGAAAGACAAGAGCGCAGATGCCCAGAAACTGGGGCACCATGAACCGTACCAGAAAACCGATGGAGGACCAGGCGTAGAGTTTCTTCACCACGGACGCGTTCTCAGCGGCGCAGGCCCTCATCACGGCGGTCTGCCACACGGCGCAGGAGACGATCCCGGCGGTGAAGATCATCCAGACGACGTACGACGGACCGAATCCTCCCCCCGCGTGAAGCGGATTGAACCCGGGCTCCCCGTGGATCGCCGCGACGGTATCGACGATTGCCGACCATCCGAGCCTGTCCACGGCGATCCCGCATGTGAGGATAACACCCACGGATAGCACGATAAACTGGACGTAATCCGTGATGACGACCGAAACCATGCCGCCGAGTATGGTATAGCACAGAACCAGCAGGAGCATCACGGTCATGATCAGGGCGACGGACGTGGGATTCGTGATCCCGGTCAGGCCGGCGACGAAGATCGCGCCCGCCTTGAGGAACAGGCCCATGTTGAGGATGCCGGAAAGGGCGAGCAGCAGGCCGCCGAAGATACGGACGCCGCGACTGAATCGTCTTTCGTAGAATTCGGGAATCGTCATCACGCCCAGCTCGCGTAGCGGGACCACGATAAATCCGGTGAGGCCGATGATCAGGGTAACGATGCCGGCGATCAGGCCGATGTGAAAGGCCGCGAACCCGCCGGTGAATCCCTTCTGGGCGGAATACATGACGGTCACGAGCCCGAGTTCGCTTCCGATCATCGTGGCGACGGCCAGGTACGGTTTCAGTGAGCGGCCGGCGACGATATAGTCGCTCATGCTGCGGATGTACCGGTTGGCATACAGACCGATGGCGACGGCGCCGAGCATGTACAGGGCGACAATTGCCCAATCGACGGAGCCGAAGTTGGAACTGATGCCGGTCAGGAGATCGGATGACATTTGCAATACTCAAGGGAGTCCGGAAAAGCACAAAGCCCTTTCCGGATTTTTTTTTTTGTCACATCAAGGCCAGTTGGGGCGTTCCATCGAGAAGGAGTCGTCGACGCACACGTAGTCCAGGTACCCGAGGCGCCCCACGGGTCTCAAAGCCACGGTGTCGACGCGGCCGTCCTTTATTGCCCAATCCGCAATATGAATGCCGATCACCTGACCGAAAACGACCGTGTTCGGATCGTCCGGAACGTCGGTCGGCAGGTCCACGGTACGGGTGTGGATACATTCCAGATGGACCGGACTTTCCGCCACGCGGGGAGGTTTTACGAGTTCTGACGGCGCCTGCGTGACGCCCGCGTACTCGAACTCGTCGACGTGTCCGGGCGCGGGCACGGCAGTGGCGTTCATCTGGGTGCGAAGCGCCCAGGTGGCGAGGTTGACCACGAATTCGCCGGTTTCCCGGGCGTTCCTTATCGAATCCTTCAGCCCGCCATGGGAGTGCGTGGTCGTTGCGGCGAACATGACCTGCGGGGGTGTGTAGGCCACCGCGTTGAAAAACGAGTACGGGGCCAGGTTGACCGTACCCCGTGCGTCGATGGATGAAATCCATCCGATCGGTCGCGGCACGACGATGGCGTTGAAGGGATCGCGGGGCAGGCCGTGGTTTTCAGACGTCCTGTAAAACATGCTCGCGGCCTCCCATACCGGAGGTTTACCTCAAATCGAATGATGACAACCGTTAAATTGGCCACAAAAAGCACAAAAGGCACAGAAGGTCTCGGTGCAAAACGGCGAGAAGGTCTAGTTCGTCTTCCTTGTAGCTGGGGCTATTTCCATTTGAAAACGACGCCCAGCGCGTCACCGGGATCGTCGGCGAGCATGGTGTAGATTTCCTGGCACTGTTCCGGATCCGCGACGTGGGTGATCAGGTCTTCCACGGGCAACCTGCCCTCTCCCATCAGGCGCATCACCAGCGCCCGGTCCCGTTCCTTCGCCCACCGGTAGTAGATGTGATCGGCCTCCGGCGTTTTGGGCTGGTGGGCGCCCAGGATGCTGACTTCCCTCAGGTGTACGTCGGCCAGAAAATCCATGTCGACGGCGCCGCGCGGGGAACCCAGTGCGACCACACGCCCTGCCGTGCACGCAAGCCGGACGGCGGTGGGATAAACCGCGGGTTTTCCGGTCGCTTCGATCACGACGTTGGCGCCGTCTTCCACGCAGTGTCCGCCGATCGCGTCCCTGACGTCGTCCACGTCGCCGGGATTGATGCAGAACCCGGCGCCGCGGCGACGGGCCGCGTCCAGGCGGAAACCGTCCAGGTCGACGGCGATCACCGGGAGGGCGCCGGAGAGCCGCGCGAGGGTCGCCGCGAGCTGACCGACGATTCCCAGGCCGATGACGACCACGACCTCGCCCAGTTCAATGCGCGCCACACGGATTCCGTGGATGGCGATTGCGCCCATGACCATAAAGGCGGCGGCTTGCGATGACACGGCGTCGGGGACTTTCCGATGGAAGGACCTGGGGCCCGAGAGGACGGAATGGCTCGCGTGATTCCCCTGTCCGGCAACGCGGTCGCCGGGGCGGATGCCCTCAACGTCCCTGCCGACTTCCAGGACCGTGCCGACGTTGCAATAGCCGGCGCCGCGGGGGAAACGGACCGGGTTACCGGGTTCGCCTCCATGCGTCCAGCCGTGGATCTCGGTTCCGACGCTGACGGCGGTGTACTCGTTTTCGATAAGGACACCGTCATCCGGTACAGGCCCGGTCTCGAGGGACGCGACTTCCATCCGGCGAATGCCGGGAATGAGGAGACGTCTGGCTTTCATCTGCAAGTCCTTTCATAATGGTCGATCGCGGACACGACGGGAAATGGTGACGGGCGCAGGAACCCGCCGGTCGGCGGGCGCGGTTTCTACGCCTGCCCGCGGTCCAGAGTCCCGCGGAAGAGTCGAAGGAAGTTGCCGCCCCAGACCTTGCGGATTTCGTTTTCCGAGAGGCCGCGGGCGAGCATGGCGCGGGTGAGCCGCACGAGCTTTGAGACGTCTCCGAAAACCGGAGTGGCCGAACCCATGCCGTCGTAGTCGGAGCCGATGGCAACGTGGTCGATGCCCACCAGGTCCGCCACGTAACAGATATGGTCGACCATTCGATCCGCGGAAGGGTTTTCCGGATCGATAAAGCCCGGGAGAAACGCAATCCCCATCACCCCGCCGGCCCCGGCCAGCGCCCTGAGTTGATCGTCGGTCAGGCAGCGCCAGTGGTTGCAAACGGAGAAGGCCGCGGTGTGGGTCATCGTTACCGGTAGCGAAGACTGCTCCAGAACCTGGTAGAAAGCCCTGTCGTTAATGTGGGCCAGGTCCGTGATGATGCCCAGCCGGTTGCTCTCCTCAAGTACGGCTCTGCCAAAGTCCGTCAACCCGCCGGCGCTTCCGCGTTCCCGATCGCGGTCTTCAGGCGCGCACGGCCCGAACGGACTTCTGCTGCCCTGCAGCAAGGTCGGGTCGTTACCGCCTTCGCCGTGGGTGATTCCAATGCAGCGAACTCCCAGGCGGTAGTAAAGGCGCAATGTGTCCATCTCTCCTTCCAGCCAGCGTCCGGCGCCTTCGATTGTAAGCAGGATGCCGATTTTGCCGGTTTCTCTCGCCCGTTCAACGTCCCGTGACGAGAACACCAGCATCAGGTCATCGGGATAGAGCTCCACCGACGCAAGGGTCTGTTCCAGGGTAACCCGGACGTTTGCCGTGGGACCGTTGCCGACCACGAAAAAGCCGGCGTCGAACCCGCCCTCTTTCATCCGGTGAATGTCCATATGGTAGGCATCGTCCGGTTTTTTCAGGTCCATCGGACGTTCGCCCCGGTGCACGCGCTCCACGGGCGTGTCGTTGTGGCCGTCGACGATCAGGCACCTGTCGTGGACCGCCTGCGCTTCTTCAAGGGTGATTTCCGGCATGACGAATTTCCTCTGCTGAACGTGGACGGTGAGGTTCCAGCGGGTCGGACATGCGCCGGTTCAGTACCGACTACGGCGGATCGACGGGTACTTTCTGGTTCTTGCGGACCAGCGGATCGTACGTGAATCCGTCGGAGCGTTTTTCGAACTCCGCGCGCGCCTTCTTCAGGAGATCCGGATTCCCGCAGAGATCGATCGCGCTTCCGGCAAAAACCTTGGCGGTCTGCCGGACGGCGCGTTCGGCGAAAGGCAGGGCGGCCTGCGCGGCCATGTCCCGGTGGTGTCCGGGCGTTCCCTTTGCGTAACAGACCATCTCGAAGCGACCCAGGGGCGCCAGCCATGAAACATTGTCCTCGTCGGTAGACCCCCTGCCCTGCGAGCCGCTGCCCTTGCCGATCTTCGTATTGAATCCCTTCTTGAATCCCAGGGCTTCGGCGCGCTCCCTGTCGGCTTCCGTGGGTTTGGGCGGCCCGAAGCGTTTCAGGTTTTCACGTACGATCTCACACATCGCCTTGTTGGGCAGACGGGGGTATACGGCGGTGATGCGAGACCATTTCATCTTCGTGTCCGTGGCTCTGGCGGCGCCCCGTGCGCATGCGGTGAGACGCTCGCGCACGTCGTCGACCTGCTTGCGGTCTTTCCCCCGTACGAAGTACCAGATTTTCGCATAGGCCGGCACCACGTTGGGTGCGTCGCCTCCATCGCGGATCACGGAATGGATCCTGACGTTTTCGGGGACATGCTCCCGGAGATAGTTGGCGGCAATATCCGTGAGCATCACCCCGTCCAGCGCGCTGCGGCCCCGGTGGGCCGACGCCCCGTGGGCGGTACGTCCGAAGAATTCGTAGACGACGGAGTCCAGCGACGAACCCCCGAAATTATCGACGCCGGAAGAGTTTCCCGGATGCCAGGCGAGGCAGGCGTCCAGGTCCCGGAACGCGCCGTCGCGGGCCATATAGACTTTGCCGGCCAGCGTCTCTTCCGCCGGGCAGCCGTAGTAGACGATTTTTCCGGATGTGCCGGTTGATTCGAGAATCTTCGCAGCGGCGACCGCACCCACGGCCGGGGCAACGCCCAGGAGGTTGTGGCCTCAGCCGTGACCCCATTGCCCCTCCTCGGGACCGCAGTTGGGCAGCGCATCGTATTCGCCGAGCATCCCTACCGCCGGCTTGCCGGCGCCGCTGGTCGCGCGAAATGCCGTGGGGATATTCTTGAACGGGAACTCGACGTCGAAGCCGCGCGAGGCCAGGTAGTCCGCGATGGCCCGGGAGGATTTAACCTCCCGGAACGGCCGTTCCGCCCAGGCGTGCACCCGGCCGGAGAGGTCCCTGGCCCGCTTCGACTCGGCAGCGACGGCGCGATTGACGAGACGCTTCTTGTCTTTCGGCTTCATGAGATTTCCCTTTCCATCCTGTCCATGTTAATTCCGATTCTTGTACCGAATGTATTATTACGGGGAGTACCGTATCGTTTACATCCTCCACTCTTCTTTGGTGGGCCTGGATGTCGACGATCTGCCGCTCCTGAGAATAAACGGAAGCTGACAGTGCGCCGTGGGAAGGCGCGGATCTCCAGTGGGTGAGAGTCCCAACCCGACAAGTGTTGCTACAGTCGGTAGCAACCGGAGCAGGGACGTAGGTAACGAAATCTCTGAAGCCTCCGGTGTAAAGGGTCGCAAGGCGACCCCGCGAGTATGCAGGCCGTAACGCGCAGTGAACGCTGAGCAGGCCTCGAAAACGTTAATGCGGGAGCCGACCCGATTGTCAGCCGGGGAAGGCCGCCGTCGTTGGAAAAAGACAGCAACGCGTGCATCCGACGGTCCCGCCGGGGTATTGGCGACGGCATGTATACAAAGGAGATCCATCGCAACACGGGAAGCCCCACCGGTGGTGTGTGTTCACCAACCGGACGCCCGTGAGGGACAGGCCGGGCCGGATGGGGTGGCGGACAGGCTCGTAGTACCTGTGATGCCGGGTAACGCCGGCGGAGGAAAGGGGCCTGACTTCGGATGTGCTTGCGAAGGGGACAACGGTCGGGAGAGTGGCGCAAGCCTATAACCTCCTTTAGAAGAAGACGAGGCGACTCCGGAACAAGCTTGGGTTTCAGGTGAAGCTGTCCGGGCAGCGCGGGCAGCGTGTGCCTGAAGGCGACGTCCGTCGGAGAGCCGGATGCGGGAAATCCGCACGTCCGGTTCGACGAGCGGGATGTGGAAACGGGGCATGGAGTGGCTATTGAGGCACCGCCAGACGAAAGGGGCGGAAAACAGACAGGCCACTCCTAAACTACCGCGCCACATCCCGACTCTACACTGCTCTTCCTGACCACTGGCCACTGTCCACTATTTACTGCTCCTGGTATTAAAGACTCGCGACGGCATCGGCCACCGCATCGCCCGCCTCGCGCGTCTCGGCGGCGCCTCCCAGGTCAGCGGGGTGGTTCTTCGGACTCTCCAGCGTTCGATCCACGGCGCGGTCAATTGTCTCCGAGGCGGCGGCGGCTTCGGGATCGTTGTGGCGCGCACCCAGCCAGGACAGCATCATTCCCGCCGACAGGATCTGAGCCATGGGGTTGGCAACACCCTCCCCCGCGATATCGGGGGCGGTACCGTGGGATGGTTGAAAGACGCCGTAGCGGTCGCCCACGTCCGCGGACGGCGCCATCCCCATTCCGCCGATGGTGGCGGCGGCCAGGTCGGAGATGATATCACCGAACATATTTTCCGCGACGACGACGTCGTACCAGCCGGGGTTGCGCAGCTGGTACACGGTGAACGCATCCACGTAGGCATAGTCCCGTTCGACGTCGGGATAGGTTGCCGCGGTCTCGTCGTAGATCTGCCGGAAGAACGCCATGCTCTTCAGAATGTTGGCCTTGTCGACCGAGGTGACGCGGCTGGCGCCGTCCGAGGGCGCTCCCTTGCGCTGCCTTGCGATTTCAAAGGCGTACCGGACGATCCGCTCGGTGCCGGCGCGGGTGATCACCATGTTGTCCACGGCGAGGCTGTCACCGACGCGAACCCCGGCGCCGCGGGAGGCATAGAGGCCCTCTGTATTCTCACGCAGGATGACGTAATCGAGCGGCGGATCTCCATCGAGAAGCGGAGGCACGCCGCGGTATTTCTTGATGGGCCGGATCCCGGCGTAAAGGTCCAGTTCGAAGCGGAGCGTCAGTTGGGGCGCGATTTCCGTTCCGTCGGGAAAGCGGACGTCCGGATCGCCGGCCGAGCCGAAGAGCACGGCATCGGCCTGTTTGCAGGCTTCGAGCGTGGATTCCGGGAGGTCTTCGCCGGTCTCAGCGTAACACCCGGCGCCCACCGGATGTTCGGAAAACGTGAATCGAAGGTCGGGATGCGGCTCCTCCAGGGCGAGGAGCACTTTGAGCGATTCCGCGACCACTTCCGGGCCGACGCCGTCTCCGGGGAGCACCGCAATGTTGTACGTTGGCATTCCCGTCCTTTCAGGGGATGAAGTTCTGTGAAGGGCGGCGAGGACGCTGGCGATCGTGAATGCCGATGCGGAATCCGCCCTCGGACTTCACGCCCCGTTCCAGTACGTCCGGTTCGACGTCGAATCCCGCGCCGGGCGTTTCAGGGACGACCAGCCTGCCGTTTCGCGTCCGCCATCCGTCCAGGACGATGCCCGGCATGTCCGCGGGGGCCGCTTCCAGGAGGCTGAAGTTGGGAATGGACGCGGCGAAATGGGCATGGGCGTACCGTTCGATGACGCTGCCCCAGCAATGGGGCGCGCACGTCGCGCCCCATTGCTGGATTCGGTCCGCCGTGGCTTTCCACCAGGTAAGCCCCTTGTCGCGGAAGTCGTGCTGCACGACGTCAATCCATCCCTTTTCCACCATATGGAAGAAGTCGGGCGGAGGCGGCCCGGATTCACCGTCGGCAACGAGCGTGTCGTAGCCTCTCCGGTCGATGGCTTCCTTAAAGGCCTCATTGAACGCCCGGTCTTCGGGAAAGGGCTCTTCGAACCAGTAGATCCCCGCGTCCCGGCAGCGTTCGAGAATGTCCAGTGCGATATTGAGCGTGGCGCCGTTGTTGGCGTCAACGAGAATCTTCGCGTCCGGTCCCGCGGCTTCCCGGACCGCGTGGATCACCAGCACGTCCCTGTCGGCGCCTTCGCGAACCGGCATCCAGCGCGCGCCGCGCCCGATTTTGATTTTGAAATTGCGGTAGCCGGCATCGCGCCCGGTCCGGACTTCCTCGTGGAAGATTCGCCGCGCCCCGTCGTCGTTGGTTTCCAGATCGTCAATGTAGATGGAGCCGTCGTAGAGTTCCACTTCACGGGCGCCGCGCGCGCCCAGGAGATGGAAAAGGGGCGTCCCTTCACATCTGGCGGCCAGGTCCCACAGAGGCAGATCGATTGGCGCGCCCTCGGCGGTTGACCCGCCTGGAAGGTCAAAGAGCGCCGAGGGGCGCATTCCGAGCAGTGCTTCGGCGCGCTCCCTGTCAATGGCAGACCAGCCGATGCCCACGGCGCCGCCCGTGGTGCAGATGCGCACAACAGGATCGGTGACGGCGGGACCATGGACGCCGATGCGGGCGTTGGATCCCACGACGCGCGGGCGCTTTCCGTGCAGTACGACTTTTTCGATCCTGGCGATCGGGTCGGAAAAAGCAATTGACATGAAGGGCTACCGGGATCCGGGATGGGTGTACGATCCGGTAAAGTAAGCCAAAAACCGGTGGTTGGAAATCAAAAAAGCCGGCGTTACAGGGCCTCTCAATCGCACGCGGCAATTAAGTCTTGACGGACGCTACAAGATGTAGTACTATTCAGACACCGCAACGGATTATTCCCCAATCTGTTGCGTATTCCTCACCTCCCCATCGATCCCCGTCTCGTTTTTATTTTCGTGATACCAAACTCATAGCGAACGTCCTCGCGGTCCGGGTGGCGACGTGGCGGACAGGAATGCTTGTCGTTCCTGCCGTGCTGCTGCGCCTCTTGGTTTCGTTGCGTGCGCCCGTACCGGCCGGACGTTTGTGCTTTTCAGGGGGCGGAACCTTGCATCTTTCGCGACTGACGGCATCGGGCTTCAAATCTTTCGTGCAACAGCTGGACCTTTCGCTGCAGAAAGGCATCACCTGCGTTGTCGGCCCCAACGGCTGCGGTAAATCCAACGTGGTGGATGCGCTGCGCTGGGCGCTGGGCGAACAGCGGGTCCGGTCGCTGCGCAGCAACAATATGGAAGACGTGATATTTTCGGGTACGCGAAACCGGAAACCGCTCGGCATGGCGGAGGTATCGATCACCATTGACAATGCGGAGCGGTTTCTCTCGACCGATTATTCCGAAGTGACCGTGACCCGCCGGCTGTTCCGGTCCGGAGACAGCGATTACCTTTTGAACAAGGTTCCCTGCCGGTTGAAGGATATTCAGAGTCTGCTGATGGATACGGGGCTGGGCGCGCATGCCTATTCCGTGATCGAGCAGGGAATGATGGACGAGATCATCAGCGACAAGCCCGAGGAACGGCGGCGGCTGTTCGAAGAGGCGGCGGGTGTGACCCGGTACAAGGTACAGCGCCGGGCGGCGTGGAACCGTCTGGAGTCCGTCCGGCGGGACCTGGAGACCGTGGATGCCGTCATGGGGGAAATCGAGCGGCAGGTGAAGTCGCTCGCCCGTCAGGAGCGGAAGGCCCGCCTTTACAGACAGCTTGCAGACCAGATGAAGGACCTCGACGTCCGGCTCGGTCGCCACCGGTTCTTTCGGACGTCCGAAAGGTCCCGTCCCATCGCGGACGAGATGGCTCTTCTGAATGAGGACGTCGAAGTCGCCGCCGGAGAAATCGCCCGCCTGGAGGCGCGGCTGGAAGCCGTCCGGACGGAACTGGCGGAGCGCGATCAGGCGCTTGCGGAAGCGAACGTGGAAGTGAGCAGACAGAGTCAGCTCGTGCATCGGAAAGAGACGCACATCGCGGTCGCTCAGGAGAGAATCCGATCTATCGACGCCTTCCTGGAGCAGGCCGACCGGCGGCAGGAGGTCATGGCGGCGCGGCTGGATACGGCTCGGAGGGAATCGGAGGCGGCAAAGCGGCTGGGAGCGGAGGCCCGGGATGCATTGCAGCGGGCGGAAGGGGAATTGGAGACGGAGCGAGGCGATCTGGAAGCGACCAATCATGCGCTCGACGCACGGCGAACCCGCGCGGGCGAACAGAAAACCCAACTGATCGCCGCCCTGGGTGAAATCAACAAGGGAAGCGGCCGGCTGGAACGCGAACGCGCGCGGCTGGAGGGAATCGCGCAACACCAGGCCCGCCTCGAAGCCGATGCAAAGCAGTCGGCGCTCCGGAAAGCGGAGGCGGACGACTCCGGACGGGAGGCGGAACGGCAGATCGACCTTCTGGAACGCGAGAATGAAGAAAAGAGCCGGCTGAGAGAGACGTACGCAGCGAAATACGGGCGGCTGCTCGAACAACAGGAAGACCTGACCGGGGCGCGCAGCCGGCTGCTGGCCAGAAAAGAGGCCGACGACGCGCGGGTTGGACTTCTGAAAAGGCTTCGGGAAGGATTCGAGGGGTATTCGAGCGGCGTCCGCGCCCTGGCGGTGGACTCTCCGTTTGCGGACCGCGTGCGCGGCGTGGTTGCGGACCGGATCGACGTGGACGGGCGGTACGCGATCGCCATCGAAGCCGCCCTCGGACGCGCGCTGGAATGTTTGCTGGTGGATGAGCCCGCCGACGCGATGAAGGCCATAGACTACCTGCAATCGGGCGACCTCGGTTCGGCGGCGTTTCTGCCGCTGGATTCGGTTTCGAACGGAAACGACGTTTCCTGGACCTCGCCGGACGCGGACGGCGTGGCGGGCAGGGCTTCGGACCTGCTGCACGGCGAGGATTCTCCGGTGCACGCGCTGCTTCGCCGGACGCTCGTGGTAAACAACGCCGAAACCGCAGTTGGGCTGTTGGAGGAAACGCGGACTCGCGGTTTGGACGTGGTAACCGAGAACGGCGTGTTGTTCTCGGCCGACGGCACGATATACGGAGGGAATGCAGCCGACGGCGGCACGGGCCTGATCGGGCGCAGGCAGGAGATCGAAACGCTGGAAGCAAACCTGAGCGCCGCCGGCGCCGACCTGCAGGCGTTGGATACGCGAATCGAGGAAACCTCTGCATCGCTGGTCGAGACTCAGGCGCTTATCGACGAGACGGACGGGATTCTGGCCGACCTGAACCATCGCCTGGCCGCGCATCGCCGGGACCTTCAGATCGCGCAGGCCGAAGAGCAGCGACAGTTGCGGATGGGGGTGGACCTGCGGGAGGAAATCGCGGCTGCGATGAACGACGAAACCGGGCTGAGAGAAGCGATCGCTTCCGAGGAGGCGGAACTCGGCGTGCTTCAGAAACGCCGGGAACAACTGGAAGCGGCGGCACGCGAGGCCGACGCGGCGCTGCGGGAGCGCGAACGTCAGCAGCGGGCCGAACAGGACGCGGTTTCCAGGAGGCTGGTGGAGATCACTTCACTGAAGGGCAGCGTAGACCGGCACGAACGCGAAGGGCAGACGCGGACCCGGGACATGGACGAAACCGACCGGGAAATGAAACGACTGGCCGCCGACTGCGAGGAACGGCAGACGGAGAGGCTCGACCTGGAAAGGGCCGCCCAGGATTCCGAAGAGGAACTGGAGCGCCTGCATCGCACGCAGGACGAACTGGAGGCGAAGCGGGACCGGCAGGCGGAGCGGCAGCAGGCGTTGTTGACGGATACCCGGAAGCTGGAAGAGGAAGCGCGGGACAAGAACCGCCAGGCGAATCAGAACCGGGACCGTCTGGTTGAGCTGCAGGGAGAGATGGCGGAATTGAAGACGGGATCCGAGGTGTTGCACGCTCGAATTCTGGACGAATACGAGGTGGACGTCAGGGAGGCGGGCGCATTGGACGATCCGGAATTCGATGAAGACGCGACCGAAAAACGGGCAGGCGAGCTACGCGAACGGCTCCGCCGGATGGGTCCGGTCAATCTCGCCGCCGTGGAAGAATACGAGGACCAGAAGAGCCATCACGAGTTTATGGCCAAACACAGGAACGATCTGCTCGAAGCGGCGGAGATCCTTCAGCGGACCATTACGCGGATCGACCGTACGGCCCGCGGCCGGTTCATGGCGACCTTCGATCAGATCAAAGAGAATTTCCGGAACACGTTCACGGCGTTCTTCGAAGGGGGCCGGGCGGATCTCCTGATGCCCCCGGACGAAGACCCGCTGGAGGCGCCGCTGGAAATCATCGCCCGGCCCAGAGGCAAGCGACTCCAGCACATCAATCTGCTTTCCGGGGGAGAGCGGGCGCTCACCGCGATCGCGCTGTTATTCGCGATCTACCTGGTCAAGCCCAGCCCGTTCTGCATTCTCGACGAGGTGGACGCCCCTCTGGACGATGCCAACGTCACCCGCTTCGTGCGGGTGCTCAAACAATTCGCGGCCGACACGCAGTTCATCGTGGTGACCCACAACAAGGTCACGATGGACGCGGCGGACTGCCTGCACGGCATTACAATGGAAGAGCCGGGGGTCTCCAGGCTGGTATCGGTCAGGCTGGACCACGAGACCCCGGGCGGCAACGGGCAGGCGAAGGCGTTGGCGGAGACCACGGCCGCGGACGATTGACCGGGGCGGCCGACTTCCCGGTTCAGACTGATCCCAGGCTCTTCATAATCTTCGCGACAACGGCGTCCGTGTCGCCGATTCCGGCTCCGGACAGCCGCTCCAGGATGATCCCCTGCGGGTCCACCAGGAAATACGCGGGTATCGCACGCACGCTATAGGCGCTGGTCGTCTCGGAACGCCATGCCCCTGGGCGCACGTGCACCCCTTCGATCTGATGTTTTTCGATGGCTTTGCGCCATGCGGCGTCGCTCGAATCCAGTGAGAGGTTGAGGAAAACCACCGGCTGACCGGCGGTTTCTTTCTTTATCCTTCTGAGATCGGGCAAGTTGCTTATGCACGGACCGCACCAGCTTGCCCAGAAGTCCAGCAGCACGACCTTGCCCCTGAACTGGCTCAGCGATACGGGCCGGCCGTCCAGATCCTCCAGCGTGAAATCCGGCGCCGGACGTCCCGGCTGGAGGGCCATCGCCTTGTCCAGCGCCGCCTGGACCGGCGCGTTGTATTCGGGATAGGGATTGGTCGTCCGGTAGTCCCGCCACTTGCGACGGACCAGTTCAATGCTGTCACCGCCGTATTCGAAGGCACGGATCAATTCTCCCGCCAGGAACCAGTAGAGTACTTGCCCTTTCAGTTTCTTTTCGGCGAGGTCAATCCTGTGTGGAAGCATTGGCATTGACCGCTTCTTGATTGCATAGATCGAATCCAGTCTCGCCTGCACCGCCGGCGACAGACCCAGGTCCGAGAGGTCCAGCTTCCGGGACAGCCGGAGCGGCTGCCGGTTTTCGTACAGGGAGTCCAGATGCGCGACGAACTCCGACGACTGGTCCAATTCCGACAGATCCACCATTTCGGACAGTTTCTGCTTCTTGTGGATCGACTTCAACTGCCCGTCAAAGTCCGTGCCTTCTTCTACGGTCAGGCGGATAACCATCGAACCGCCTGTGGTATCGATTTCCGGTTTCTTCAGCTTGCTTGAAGTCGTGATCCTGTACGATCTGCCACTCCTTTCGTAGAAGGAATCGAGGCGGGCGTGAGCTGCCTGGGGGACGCCCAATTTCGGCAGATCGATGATGTCGGATAGTGTGGATTTGCTCCTGTTGTCATACAGCGAGTCAAGTCTGCCTGCGACAGGTTTCGGCAGATCCGACGCACCCAGACGGATCATTTTTGACAGCTTCGGATGCCATCCGTACCGCGCGTAGAGTGAGTCGAGACCTGCCACGGTTTTCTCCGGAAGATTCAGACTCGACAGATCGTATTGATCGCTGAGCCTGTTCGACATGGGCATCCTCATCATTTCCAGGTCCAGCGTGCGGATGAGGTAGGTACTGTACGTACCCATGCCAATTGCCTTTTCGTCCACCAGAGGGACCCGTTTCAGGAAGTCGTGGAATTCAGGCGGGATATCCGGGTTCTCGCGGCCGGTGGCGCGCCGGTAATTTTCCGGGTATGATATCTTCAGAAAGGCATACGTGTAGTTGAAAAAGCGCTTCGCGTACTCGACGAATTCCGGCGAGAACACGTATCTCGTTCGCCGCATCTCCAGGAATTCAAGCTGGTCCGTGTGCCACCCGTCGGCCAGGCGGGAGAAGGCTTCCGCCTCCATTTCCCTGTTTTCGCTGACTTTCTTCTGGAAATCCTGGAATCGGGGATACGATTCGGCAACAAAGCGGCTGTTGTCCGCGTTCGTGCCGCTGAACCGGTAGGACGTATAGAGACGTCCGGGATGGATCCTGATATGCAGGCTGTCGCCGGGCTCGACAAACACCACCAGTGGCCCGGGTTTGAATACGTACGACGCGGCCTGCCGCACCCATTTCCACGGGACGCTTCTGCTCTTGTAACTTCCCCTGACGAGAGTCCCGCGGACGACGGGGATCTTGACGGCGAAGCGGTCGCGGCTGTCCAGAGCCACGCGCTGCTCGGACTGTCGTCCCAGTGCCCAGGGCGAGTCGTACCGGAACGTGATTTCCCGCGACGTGGGGCTGCGCACTTCGCCGGTGATGATCGCGACGGATGGCGGGCGGGTTTCTGACGCCGAACAGACGGTCAACATGGTGAGAATGGCGAACAGAACAATACCAGGTGTGTTCTTCATGGCGCGGTCCCTCCGTTCGGGTTCAGCTGAAACTCAAAAATCATCCGATCCCTCAGACATAGTTCGACACGGCAGGTCGAACCAGAGCAGTTATTACCTGGAGCAGTAAATAGTGGACAGTGGACAGTGGTCAGGAAGAGCAGTTGTCAGCTTCTACTTATTTTCAGGAGCAGCAAATAGTCGACATCCAGATCCAACCAAAGAAGAGTGGGAGGATGTAAACAATACGGTGCTCCCCGTAATACTACAACACGGTTCGGGTCGATGCAGTAATTGCGCGTCAGCGGACAAGACGAATCAGACGATGCGCTCAAGTGTGAACGCGACCAATGGATCTTCTGTTTCTTCATAGTCGAATAGATCCTCCGCACTCGGCGAGACATCGGGCAGTGTGCCGTGAGCTTCATCGCCAGCTTTAGGAATCGCGGCGTAATACATCATTGCTGAAATGCCAAACTTTATCCCGCTCACCGGAAGTAAACCCGTCAAAGCATCGCCCGTACTTTGCCTTCTCCCGCCCGTCTCTTCACCTATAAGTTGTCCCAGTCCGTAATCCTTAACAACTGCGGAAAACTCGGCTGCTGCCGAGAAGGTTTGCGGGCCAATCAGCACATAGAGATCGCCCTTAAACAGGTCCTCGCGCCGTTGAGGCAATACAGAGTCGTCCGACTCCGATATAATCATCCCGGTCAAGTCGCCGTAACGGGAGTATTCCGGATGCTGCTCGATCAGCAGGTCCGACACCTTAATGTCAACGCGAGACCACATCCTGAACGGCCTTTCTGTGAGAAACTCAAGCAGAAAAACGACAAGGTCGGGATTTCCACCGCCATTTTGGCGCACGTCAATTATGAGGCGGCGGGTTTTCTTCGCCCTCAATTCCCCGAATAGACCTGCTATATACGTCCTTCTATTGTCGGTCTCAATGAAACTATCGCAATTGAAGTAGCAAGTATCGTTGTCATTATGGAAACGATGAAAGTCACATGACGCCTCCTTTTCAGGTAAGAGGTCGTCATATTCGCGTATCGATATGAGGTCAATTCGGTGTGTTGACGTCTTCTGCTTTTCTACAAATTGCATCGTTACCGGACTGTCATTGAACGGCGCGCACCAGGCTACATGGAATCGCTGGTTCTCTACAAATTGCGCGAGGCGGTGAGCATCCGATTCACTGGAAATCCTGCATAACGCTCGTTGTAGAAAGTGGTTGAGTGGTTGATCGCCTATGGATAGAAGTGACTTCCCTTTCAATTCCTCCAGACCCGGAATCGCATCTTCTACCACCAATTCGTCAAAACGCCGTTTCACCCGAAAGGGGAACATCAGGGCATCTGGGTTGTCCGCTTCAATCATATCTTCGGCAGGCATGACTTCCGTATGGCCGTCCCGAATGCGGGCGGCAGCTTCCGCAAGAATTCCTGAGAGTTCGGCGTACGAAATATGGCCGCGCGTCGCTTCTTTCCGCTCCAATCGAGAGCGAACTGATTTCTTTAGTTCCAGATAGTCTCCTCCTGCAACATGACGCAATGGATGGGGATGAACCCTCTCAAGTGTTGCGAAGAAATGGTCTGCATCGACCTGGCAATCATTGGCGGACAAGATCAGCGGAGAAAAATCATCATTCAGATTCCCACCATTGACGACCTCATCTTGCTGTGTGACGAAAAACGTAAAGTTCAATCTTAAACATTTCTTCATGTCGACCAGGACAGTCGGGTCAGGCGCGCAGAATGCCGCTACGTGCCCTTCTCCCAGGGGATTGTGCCCTACAGCCGAGAACCCGATTTCGCCCTCGCGTTCGACGAGACACTTCTGTTCCTCTTCTGTTAGACCAAATGGCGTATCATTCAACGCAGAAAAGACAAGGTGGTTGGGCTTCGGCTCGAACAAGCCGTACACCACGTAATTTCCTTTCTCCAGACACGGGAGACAGTCTTTATCGTCCGTGCGCCAAAAGGATACGCGTTGAATGGAATGACGCTGCGACCATGCCCGCCAGTATTCCTTTAGAGACCGGATCTGTTTGTCCCATTCGTCGCAATTGAAATCAAAAATGACAAATAGCGAATCGCCGGATTTTTCTAATACCCGTTCCATTGTCAACGCGGTCTGAGTGGCCGATGAAGTTTTCATCATAGTACTCTCAGCAAATGTATAGTCCGAATTATTCACGAAAACCGGTGGATCTTTCGTATAATCGGTTGATTTTCAATAACATGAATGGAGAATATAACGAAAACCGTGATTCGTCGAAAGTCGAGTTGGCCGGCGTAATATTGGGGCGTCAGGTTGGCCTGAGTGACGACGTGCGGTCTATGGTGAGTCGATTCCCTGCCGTTACTCGTTTTCTCGTGCAGTTCTCGCGCTCTTCGGTTTCCGTCCTGCTCCTGGTTTCTAATCCTGCAAATCCTGTAAATCCTGATCGTTTTTTCGCGTGTTTCGTAGTTTCTGATGTTCGTTTTCTCGTGCCTTTGTCGCGCTTTTTGGTTTCATCCTGTCCATCCATGTTTGTTCCGTTTCATGAATTAATGGGGTTAAGTGGTTGATGACACAAAGATACCCAATTTACGTTCAGAAGCGCACAGGAATATTCGCCCGACGGTTCGAAGACATCGGATGACAGGTCATTTTCGAATCGCCATTGTATTTGACGTGGAATTTCACGCGTTCGAGCTATTGGATAGATTACACTTGGCTGAAGGGCTTCAGGACGCGTCCGTTGGCCTTCGAAAAGTATCGGTCAGCGCAGGCTTTGACTGGACACCCCAATTCAAGGGCACCCAGCGCTCGTGTCAATGTCTGACTCTGGTTGATGAGCGCGGATTCAATCTGTGCTTCGCGACATGGCTTCTTGAAACAAAAAACGGCCGCCGTTAAGCAGCCGTTTTTTTTATGTTGAAACATGATACCATTTTGGATCGCGCAGGACCTGGCGATTCCTGGTGGAAATAACCCGGACAGCTTCAGCCGGATCCCAGGCTGTAGATGATCTCTTCTACAATTGAATGTGTTTCCGTCATCAATCTGATACTGGAAAACCGCTCGACAATCCGTCCATCCGGGGCCACCAGAAAATAGGCCGGAATCCCGCGGACATTGTAGGCCCCGGCGGCGCCAGTACCTGAATTACCTATACGTACATGCACGCCTTCGATATTGTATTTCTCGATTGCCTTGCGCCAGGCCGCATCGCTTGCATCCAGCGAAAGATTAAGGAAAACGACCGACTTTCCTGTCACTTCTTTCTTGATTCTTCGGAGATAGGGGAGATCTTTGATGCAGGGACCGCACCAACTCGCCCAGAAGTCCAGAAGAACCACCTTGCCCCGGAACTGGCTCAACGACACCGGCTCGCCTTCCGGATTCGACAGCGTGAAATCGGGGGCCGGGCGCCCCGGCTGAAGCGCAAGCGCTTTGCTCAATGCCGCCGCCACCGCCGCATTGTATTCCGGATAGGGATTGATGGCTTGGAAGTCCTTCCACTTTCGGTTTGCCAATGCAAAGCCATCGCCGCCGTGGTGTTCGTATCCCATGATCAGTTGTCCAGCCAGAAACCAATAGAGTACTCTCCCCTCGAGTTTTTCTTTGGCCAGGTCGTATCTCCTGGAGAATTGTAAAATCCCGGATTTTCGGGCATAGATTGAATCCAGTTGGACCCGAACCGCTCGCTCCAATCCTATTTGTGACAAATTCAGCTTTTCGGATAGCTTGAGCGTTTGTCGGTGTTTGTAGAGGGAGTCGATTTCAGCCCGGGCAGACCGTGACAGACCCAATCCGGACAGATCAACCAATTCAGACAATTCAGGCGTCCGGCGCAAGGCTCGGATCTTTTGCTCGTAGTTATCCGTGTATTCTCTCACAGGAATGTGTATTACCACGGCGCCGCCTGTCGTGTCGATTGAGGGGGTGTCGACCGTTTTCGACGTGATGAAGCTGATTCCTCGTCCACTGTTTTCGTAGAATGAGTCGAGCCGCGACTGAGCCGTGTGAGATAAACCCATCGCGGCCAATTCGTACCTCTCCGACAGTTTGGGCACTCGCCTTTTTTTGTACAGTGAGTCAAGGAGCAATCGCATCGCTTGCGGGAGTCCAAGTGCCGACATATCAATCATCCTTGACAGATCAGGGTGCCGCCCGTGCTCTTCGTACAGGGAGTCGAGCCGAGCCCGGATCCCATCCGAGAGGTCCACACCCGACAGATCGAACATCTTGGAAAAGGCTGGCGGTCCGGAAATGCGGCGCGACTCCCAATCAAGTTTACGCATCAAAAACGTATTATAATTCCCTACGCCTATGGCACTCTCGTCGACCAGTGGGATTTCATTCAAAAATTCGTAATATTCGCTTGTGATTTCTGCGTTTTCGAAACCGTTAGAGCGCGCGAAATTGGTCGGGTACGAAATCATCAATCTTGCCCAGCCATAGTTGAAGTACCGGGTCGCATATTCGATAAATCCGGGAGACAGATTGTGTTCCTCACGCCATTTCTCAAGAAAACTGAACTGATCGGCGCGCCACCGTTTAACTTTTGAAATGAAATCTTCCACGGAAAGGACCTTGTAGTCAAGTCCACTCTGGAAGGTGCGGAATCGCCGAATCCATTTCGCCATAAAGCGGCTGTTGCCCGCGCTCTGGCCGCTGAAGCGGTACGAAGTCCGGAGATAACCCTGATCCACGGCAACGTGAAGGCTGTCGCCCGGTTCTACATACATCAACAGCGGACTAGGCGGGCCGAACAGAAAGGAGCCCACCATACCAAGCCACTGCCATTTGGATCTCCGGCGATTGTACAGACACGTGACCAGAGTCCCGCGGACGACCGGTAGCTCAATGGCGAAACGGTTCTCGGTATCGAGAAGGACGCTCCGCTTGAGTTTTCGTCCCAGCGCGGACGGAGATTCGAAACCGAATCTAATTTCGCGCGACCACGGCTCGCGAAACTCGCCCGTGATGATCGCAACCTCTTGCCTTCTGGGTGCGCTTTCCAGGGCCCAACAGGCGGTCGAAACCGCGAATATCGTGACTACGGCGCCAAAGTATGTTTTCGCCATGAAACAGTTTCCTCTACATTCAACTTTACTCAGTGGGCTCTGGTGGATATACCCTTCGCATTCAGCGTGGTTCTTTTTTGTTGGATTTGTTGGGATGCGTTTTCGACATCCTGGGGTTTTCGAAGATGGCCAATTGGTTGTTCAGGAGGGCGTAGATTCGGTTGCCTCTCACGATGAACATGTCACTCGCCAGGTGATTCATCAGTGCCTTTTTGTCAAATCTTCCGAGTCCGCGCAAATACGCGTCGTAGACCCCAATCCCCATTTTCTCCCGTGACGAAAAGGCGCCGTAGCGGGTTCTAACGTAGGTCTGAATGTCTCCCCCACGAATTGCGTATGCGGACCGTCCCAAGATGGTCATTCCTCGAGGAAGATGCGTCCAGGGTATGTAATCGACCTCGACCGGATTCCTGGGGTCGCTAATGTCCACTACCGCGATTTCCCGTGGCAAGTGCCTCTCTATAAAGGCTCTCTCCTGCCCAACGGAAAGTGGACCCATTCCAGGCGGCGCAGGGACCACGTATTCCTGAAGCCCATCGGGTTCCAATTGCGTGATTTGCTCTCCCGGCCCTCCCGGAGACATTGTTCGGCGAAATTCTCCGACCATTTTCTCGTAATGAACGGCACGTCCGAACCGACGAAGTGAGATCCGACTCAATTCACCAAATGTTCCAGGATCGGACAGATCAAGGACTACGAAATCGTGGCCAAGCGTCAAAAACGCATGCGGCCCTACGATGCGCATCTCCCAGCCGTTATTCCAGGCATGCTTCGTCACCTCTTCAATAGGCGAGGCTTGGATTCGTTGGGGCGGACCGCCTTTTCGAACGTCGAAACTGTGCAACTCCAGATCGTCGCTCTGTAGCAAACCGACGTACAGATGGCCATTCCATTCGCCCCACCCCACAAGTCGGGGAATACGTCGCAGCCAGGGGGTTGGGCCCTTGGCGATTTGATGATACATGCTCACGGCCTGTATGAGAGGGCGTCCGGGTTGGCTGAGATCAAACACTACCACGCCAACGCTGTCACGGACCTCGCCCCATACGTAGGCACGCGAGCCGTACAGTGCCAGACGTTCGAACCGCCAGTCACCCCTCTCCTTGCGACCCAGCTCCGCCGGCGCCCCCGGGTCGGTCACATCCACTACACTCAGGCCACGCTTCAGCAACACAACCGCCAGCCCGTCGTCTAACGCCATATCCGCCGTGTCTGACTTATACTTGAAGGTACCCAACGGCTTTGCCATCCCACGGGAGGATGGGACGGCATCCAATCCCATGACGGCAATAGCGCCTACTATCGCGAGCGCTCCGACAACCCACGGAAAGCGCTCGCTCGCCTGCACTCCGAACACCCTACAGGCGCAAACCAACGACCCGATAGCCAACAGAATGGTTACCCCGGAACTGGCAAGTAAGAGGGATGAATCTAAAGCCTGACGGACAATTTCCTCGTCCGCCACTATGTCCGGAACCGACAACAGCCTGAAATAGAACACGGCAATATCAGGAGCCAGCATCCTCCCAGCCATAATTAGTACGAATACAATCCAGGCGGCCATGAGGCTGCTCAACGCCGCCTTGAGCGGATGGTCAGTTAGAGTGGAAGCAAGTACGGCCCAACTGTAGGGAACCAGATAGAATGAAAACCACAACAACCACACCCTGATAAACCCTACGTCTGCCAGAATCTCCTCCCAAGGGAGATACGTCCGCGCACTCAAGTCTATATCCAGAATATAACCGGTACGCACAAAGAACAATCCAGTCTCGGGCATTCGCAGGAATACGCCGAACCAGAACGCTGCGACCACTACCGCCAGCCCCGCAACTCCGACTGTGAATTGCACCACCAGAATCTTCCACGGAGCCTGCGGCCGACAAAGCAGGAAAGGCAGTGTCATTTGGCTCCGCTCCCGGGAAATGAAGTCCATTCCCATCAACACAGCACCTAAGGCGGCTTCGCTTTGCTCAGCCGCAACCAAAAAGGTGGTAGTCAAGAGCAGTTTGTTTTGTGGTATGAAAAACGGCGTTCGTCCTTTATGATGGTGGTCCCAACCGCCATCAACCCAAGGAGGAACGCCGTGAACGACTTCGTGGACCAATATAATGAAAAAATCAGTGGCGTGGTATCGTGTTTTGATCGGGTTTTGTTCAAGGGGTACCTGCCGCTGGGATTTGGCAATGCGATGGAGCGTTTCATGGGTAATCAGGGTTTTTTGTTGAAGGACTTCAAGCGTTTTGTGACGTCGCATTCCAAAACGATCAAAGCCCACGCGGAGGCGGTGGCGAGCAGGCACAAGCGCCCGTTCCTCTATCTCGACCGCAACACCGTCAGGAAAGAGGAGGAAGCGCGACGCATCGCCCAACGAGATGGGATCACCCGCGGCCTGGTCTGTGTGTTCCGCGCCGTGGAAGGCTGTCAGAGTTTCAAGCTGGTTCCAGGGGAAGGAAGGCCTCGCCTGCTCAACGCCCGGCGGAAGTGCCTGTGCTACTACTTCTACTATATCGACCGTGAGTTCGGGTTGCTGCATATCCGCATCCAGTCCTGGTTCCCCCTGGTGGTGCAGGTCTGTCTCAATGGCCACGAATACCTGGCGCGCAAGCTCGATAAAAACGGCATTGCCTATGAAAAAGCAGACAACGCGTTTCTATGGATCGACGACGTGGCCCGGGCGCAACGCTTTGCCGATCGTTTTGTCGAGAAGAATTGGCCGCGCATTCTCTCCGGGCTTGCCCGCAGGGTCAACCCCCTGCTCAAAGACCTGCTTTCGGGAATGGACTATTACTGGGTCGTTGACCAGGCTGAGTTCGCCACCGACGTGATGTTCACAAGCCCCCACGCCCTGAAGGTGCTGTATGAAAATCTGCTCAGACATACGGTGCTGTGCTTCTCCCCCCAGGACATCCTGACCTTCCTGGGACGCAAACTCCACGGCAACTTTCAGGGCGAAGTCCTCACGGACTTCAAAAACAAACGCCAACCCGGCGCACGGGTCAAACACCGGATGTGTGAGAACTGGATAAAAATGTACGACAAACACGGGCGCGTACTACGCATAGAGACAGTGATCAACCATCCAAGGCAGTTCAAGGTCCGCCGCTGGGGCATACGCCAAGGACAACGCGTGATGGGCTGGTATCCCATGGCCAAAGGCGTGGCCAACCTCTACCGCTATCGGGAAATCTCATTGAAGGCCAACCAACACTACCTTCATGCGCTGGCAGCAGCACCAGACACCGCGAAGAGCCGTCACAGCCTCACCACACTTGCCCGACCACGCAGGCACAGGGGGCGTACCTATCGGGGCTTCAATCCCGCCGACACCCGCGACCTCGACCTCTTCACCGCCGTCCTGAAAGGCGAACACGCCCTGATGGGCTTCCGCAATCGGGACATCCGAAAACACCTCTTCAAACAACCCAGAACCCTCGACCAGCGCCGACGGCAGGCCAACGCCGTCAGCCGACTTCTCAAACGCCTACACGTCCGAGGCCTGATCGCCAAAATCCCACGGTCCAGAAGATGGCGCGTCACACAGGCCGGACACGTCACACTCGCGACTTCACTGACACTATACCACAAGCACACAAACCCTATCCAAGCAGCATGAACAAACTTCTACGCATCTTGCGTTGAAGTCTTACTGTAAGACTCTAAGAGTCCCACCAGGTGGCTCATGATCTGGACTTCAGACCCTCCAGATAGTCCACTTTCTGCACGTGCACACAACAGCCCGACAATCATCGCCAGGCCGGCGCCGGCGGCGATTTTGTAGGCGGATTCGCGGGATTCCTTCCAGAACAGAGCGCCGATGGGGTTCATGGTTGTCCTCCTGATTCCGGATGGACTTGGGCGACAAACGCCTCCTCGAGCCCGACGTCCATCACGTCCTCGATACACCCGCCCTGCCCCTGGATGCGCGCGGCCAGTTGCTCGACGGCGACGATCGCGATCTCTTGCCTTGTGGGTGCGCTTTCCAGGACGTAACATGCGGTCGAAGCCACGAATATCGTGACTACGCCGCTAAAGCTTGTTTTCGCCATGAAACCGTTTCCTTTGAATTCATCCTTCCTCAACGGGCCCGGGTGGATATACCCTTCACATTCGACGTCGTTCATTTAATCGTGCTCGTTGAGATGCGTTTTCTGCATCCTGGGGTTCTCGAAGATGGCCAGGTGGTTATTCAGAAGGGCGTAGATATAATCGTCCTTTAGAATGAACATGTCGCGCCCACGAACGGCCCCTCGTGGGTCGGATCCAAAAATGCCGGGGCCGAGGCGATAGGCAATCCGTCTATTCAACCCGAGTGTCTCTCTACGCTTATACGCGCCATAGACGGTCTTGCTATACGTTTGGACCGATTCACCTCTGAGAGCGTAGGCGGACTTTCCTTCGATCTTCATCAACGTTGGCAGACGCGTCCACGGGAGGTAGTCGACTTCCACCGGCTTCCTGGGATCGCTGATGTCCACGACCGCAATCTCGCGCGGCAGGGGTCGTTCCACATATGCCCGATCTTCCTCAACGGCAAGCGGCCCCAATCCGGGCGGTGCGGCATGCGCGTACGCATGTTTACCGTGGAATTGCATCATCCGCTCGAACACCCGTGCAAACATCGGACCCGCTTTCTCCTGTATCCTTGACAGGCGTTCAGGGACCTCGCCTGAAGCCAGTTGTCGATGGAACTTCTGAACCATCGTCTCGTAACGGACAGAACGACCGAATCGACGCAGCGGCGTCCGGCTCAAAATTGAGGGGCGACCGGAATCTGCAAGATCCAGAATCAGTAAATCGTGTCCAAGCGTGAGAAATGCGCGTGGACCCGCAAACTGCATTGCCCACTCGTCGTCCCAGGCATGTTTCGCCGCCTCTTCGAGAGTCAATATCTGAATTTGCTGCAGCAGGCCATCTTCATGTACGTCAAAACTGTGCATTTCCAGGAATTCATCCCGGATAAGCCCCGCGTACAGATGATTCTCCCAGACTCCCCACCCTACCAGCCGGGGGACGCGCTTCAATAATGGGGTTGGGCCTTTCTCGATCGGATGCAACCGCATCTTCGCCTGCAACCGCGCACGGTCCGGTTTGCTGAGGTCGAAACTTACGACGCCCGCACTGCCGCGAAATCTGCCCCAGACGTACGCACGCGAACCGGACAACGCCAACCGTTCGAGGCGCCACCCGCCCCCGCTGACCCGGCTGATTTGCACGGGCGCCGAGACATCCGACACGTCCACGACGCTCAGTTCCCGATCGAGCAATACAACCGCCAGATCATCCTTCAACGCCATGTCCATCACTCTCGTTTGGTAGGGCAGGCGTCCCAACGGCCCGCTGTGGGGATGCGGGTGCGGAGATCGAACGTGATCCATTCCGATGAGGACAACTGCGCAGATCAGGGCGATTCCTCCAAGCACCCACTGGAAGCGCCGCCGCAACTGCTCACTGAATACACGGCAGGACAGTGCCAGAATCCCGCCGGCCACAAGGACGGCCACCGCGCCCCTGGCAATCAGAAGAGAAGCGTCAAATGCCTTTCGAAGAATTCCGGCGTGGTCGTGCACGCCGATGGAGAACAGGAGACTGAAATAGAATGCCACGATGGGCGGCCCCCAGTTCCACGCAATCATTATACATACGTAAGCTACCCAGGCGGCGATCAGGCACGTCACCGCAGCCTTGAGGGGATGGTTGGTAAGTGTCGATACGAGCACGGACAGGGCATAAGGAATCATGCTGGCCAGGAACCATAGAAGTACGGTCCGTCCATACCCAACGTCAGCCAGAATCTCATCCGGCTGCCAGCCTGGCCACAGGATAAGAGACCGAGGTGGAAAGAAACCCAGTTTATCGATGAAATTTCCATCTATCGCCATATCGATGAATACGCCGCCCCAATAAGAAGCCAGGACCACCAGGAGTCCGACAGCGCCAACGAGGAATTTCGTCAACAGAGTCTTCCACAAAGCCAGGGGCCGGCATAGGAGGAAGGGCAGCGTATTCCGGCTCCGCTCCCGAGCGATCGCGTCCATCCCCATCAGCACCGCGCCAAAGAGGCCGACCGCGTGACTGACGACATTGACGTCTGCAGGGGCGAATTCCCATTGGGAGAAAACCAGCCCGACAATCATCGCCAGGCCGGCGCATGCGTAGACTTTATAGGCGGATTCGCGGGCTTCCTTCCAGAACAGAGCACCGATCGGACTCATGGCTGTACTCCTGATTCCGGCTGGACGTGGGCGACGAAGGCCTCCTCGAGGCCGACGTCCATGACGTCTTCGATATGCCCGCCCTGCGCCTGGATGCGAGCGGCCTGTTCCTCGCCGTACCCCAGTACGGTCAACAGGCGCCGCGGCCCCTCGCCCTTCACCTGGCGCAGGCCATCGATATCCGTCAATCGGTCCACCCCATCCGGCAGCCGTACGCTAACCCGTTTGACTGACCCCTTCACGTCGTCCACCGTGCCGTCGGTCACCAGGCGGCCCTTTTCGATAATGGCCACCCGGTCGGCCACGCGTTCCACCTCGTGGACCAGGTGCGATGAAAGGAAAACCGTGCGGCCCTCCTCCTGGATGAGACCGATAATGCTCTCGAGGAAGTCGCGACGCACCACCACGTCCAGCCCCGAGGCCGGCTCGTCCAGGACCAGCAGACGCGGCACGTGGCCGAGGGCCAGGGTGAGCGCCAGTTGGGCGTTCATCCCTCGTGACAGGTGTTTGACCTTCTGCTCCGGATCCAGGCCGAACCGTTCGATCAGCCCGTTTACCCTGTCCTGGTTCCACGTCTCGTAGAACTGGCCGGTGAACCAGACGAGTTCCCGTACTTTCATCCATCCGTACATGACCCGGTTTTCGGCCACGTACCCCACCTGCCGCCGCAGCGCCAGGAAATCACTTGCCGGATCCAGCCCCAGGACCTCCGCCCTACCGGCGGTGGGCCGCAGCAGGTTCATGAGAATCTGGATGGTCGTGGTCTTGCCGGCGCCATTGCGGCCGAGGAAACCGCAGACCGTCCCCGCGGGCACCTCAAGCCTCAGATCGTCCACGGCCGTGAGTTTGCCGAAGCGGTGGGTCAGGCCCTCGATTGTGATCGCTGAATCGTTCATATCGACTCCCTATTCCCGGTCAATTGTCCTTCCGAAGCCTCTCGAGGCGCTCCCGGATGACCTGTTCCATTTCCTCCGGGCTCAAATCCAGTTCGACGCCCTGCACCAGCGCCCGGTCGAGCAATTCTCTCACGATCTCCAGCTTTTCTTCGCGCGAAATGGTGACGTCCCGCTCGGCGACGTACGTGCCCATCCCCCGCTTCTTGTAGATGAATCCCTCGCGTTCCAGCTCCAGATAGGCGCGCGCAACGGTATTCGGGTTGATCAGGTACTGAGCGGCGAGGTCCCTCACGGAGGGCAACTCTTCGTGCGGCTTGAGCACCCCCCGCGCCATCTGATACCTGATCTGTTCCATCATTTGCAGGTAGATGGGCACGCCGTTGGCCGAGTCTATGCGCAAGGGCAACATGGCTGTGTTCCTGTGCCAAGAGTATTATTGTATGGGTGAACCGATACAGTAATATACTAACAAAACCGATCCGGAAATGCAAGCGCTTTTTTCGAATCGGAGAAAAAGCGGTGCGTTGAACCTCGCATAAGGGCGGGCGCCTGCCTGCGCAGGGTACTGCGCTGCAGGCAGGCCCACAAGGGACGCCCCAACAATGCGCGGGCAGTGATGGTATCGTGGAGGCACGGGGGAATTACCCGCACCGGGGCAGCAGGAGACGTTTCGCTAAGCTCCGGTACTTTCGAATACAGGCACGCATTTTGCATCCGTTAACACCAGGCGTGACTGCGAGTTTCGGTTTCGCGGCGGAACCTCGGATCGAAGGAATTGCTTTCGGGCTGCCTCACGAAAGACACTGTTGTGCGCCGTATGCTGAGATTGGGTCTTTAGCCTCACGATAGCATTTCCCATTGACTGCACGCGACTTTTATTCTTAATTTTATATCATTGGTGCGGGAAGGGTGAGACCGGAGTGAAGTGGGTGTCCATCTGGAGCGTCAAGGAATCTGACAGGGTTTTGTTTGGTGCTGTGTCGGTTCTGGTGTTCTTCTTTGGCGCGTGGGATCTGGTTTCCGGAAAGAGCTGGTCCAGCCTTTATTTTTCCGAAGACGTAGTCATATTGGGCGCCTGGTCTGTCACTGTCGCCTACTTCACCATACCAGCCCGTTGAAAAAGTCCATCCGGGCTACGTCCGGCCCTTGTGACCGAACTACGGCGTTGCGCTCCCTCCCCGAATCCAGGGATTCGCGTCGGTCACGCGCCTTGTCTTCGGCCACAATGACTCGGCCTCGCCTGCAGAGCGACTTTTCCATCGGACTGTTAGGGGCAATTGACATCATGGGTATGTTCGTTGGGACGATGACTGAATTTGTGGCCGAATGGTATAAAAACAGGGTTCTCGAAAACGCGCGCGAAGAGATCCGGGAACAGGTGCGCGAAGAGATCCGGGAACAGGTGCGAGAGGAAGTCCGAAATCAGGTTCGAGAGGAAGTCCTTCAGGAACTTCGGGAGGGCGGGCAGGACAAGACAGATGCGGGTGAAGTAAATTGAACATCCCGTTCCAATAAACCTGCCCAGCTGTAACCTCCGGACCGTGTTGATATTGAATTTCACGTAGGCGTTTCGTGCCGCGAAATTGCAATGTGCCAAGCACATTGCCCCCCGGAGGATCGTATTCTCCGGCCGACGCTCCTGTCCGCGGCAGGGGCGTTTTTTTTTTTTTGCAACTTCAAGCATGCCGCGTACCAGGAAAGTGATTGGCCTGATTTCGTCAAGAGTATCCGATGCCAGTTTACGTGGCAGCCTCATGGGAGCCGACGTCTTGTTGACCTCGGAAGAATGGATGGTGCTTGGCCTGTCGTTGCGCGTGGGGCTGGTCTGCGTGCTGTTGAGCCTGCCCGCGGCGGTGATCCTGGGTTGGGTGCTTGCCCGGCGCGAATTCAGGGGCAAAGTGCTGCTCGACGGGTTATGCCACCTGCCCCTGGTGCTGCCCCCCGTGGTGACCGGCTACGTGCTGCTGCTGTTGTTCAGCCGTCGAGGTGTTCTGGGGGGCTTTCTGGAACAGACTATGGGTTTCCAGGTGGCGTTTACCTGGAAAGGGGCGGCGCTGGCGTCGGCCGCGGTCGCATTTCCCCTGGCGTTGCGGGCCATCCGGCTGGCCATCGAGGCGGTGGACCCCAGATTGGAACACGCGGCCCGCACGTTGGGCGCCGGGCGACTCAGGGTCTTCCTGACGGTCACGCTCCGGCTGGCCGCGCCCGGGCTGCTGGCAGGGGCATTGCTGGCATTCGCGCGAAGCCTGGGAGAGTTCGGCGCCACGATCACCTTCGTGTCGAATATCGCCGGGGAGACGCGGACGCTGCCCCTTGCGATCTTCACGTACATCAACCGGCCCGGCGGGGACGCGGCCGTCGCCCGTCTGGCGATTCTGTCCGTCATCCTGTCCTTTGCGGCGCTGGTGGCCGGCGAGGTGGTGGCCCGGCGAATGAGGAGAACCTGACGTGCTCTCCATCCGCGTGAAACGGTCGCTGCCGGGATTTGCCCTCGAGGCGGCGGTCGAGTGTCCCTATCCCGTGACCGCGATCTTCGGGCCTTCCGGCGCTGGAAAGACCACGCTGCTGGACCTCGTGGCGGGCCTGCTCACGCCGGACGACGGGGAGATCCGGCTGAACGAACGCGTGCTCTTCTCGTCTGAAACGGGCCTGAATCTGCCGCCCGAACAACGCCGCGTGGGGTACGTGTTTCAGGAAGACCTGCTGTTCCCCCATCTGACCGTCATGGAAAATCTGCGGTACGGTTACGACCTCCTGTCTACGGATTCGCGCCGGTTCGAGGTGGGACCCGTTGTGGATCTGATGGGGCTGTCCGGGCTGCTCGACCGGCGTCCGGCGCGTCTGTCGGGCGGCGAGCGGCAGCGGGTGGCGCTGGGTCGGGCGATTCTGGCCTCGCCGGAGCTGCTCCTGATGGACGAGCCCCTGGCTTCGCTGGATCAGGAACTGAAAGACCGCATTATCCCGTACCTGCGGCACATCAGGTCGGACCTGGGCATCCCGATTCTCTACGTGAGCCATTCGGTCGCCGAGATCCTGGAGTTGACCGGACAGGTGATTGTCCTGAAAGCCGGACGCGTGCTTGCGCACGGGGACTTTTTTCACGTTGTCCGTCACCCGGAGGTGCTGCCGTTGGCCGAGGCGCACGAGTTCGAAAACGTGCTGCCGGTGGAGGTGGTGGCGCAGGACGGGGCCCGAAAAGGCTGCCGCGTGCGTTTTGGGAATCAGGACCTGCGGGTACCCCCCTGCGACAGACCCGTGGGAAGCCGGATCTTCATAGGCATTCGGGCAAACGACATCATCCTGAGCAGGAAACAGCCGGAGGGGTTGAGCATTCGCAATGCGATGCGGGGCCGTATCCTCGATATGCAGGACGTGGACGGCAAGCAACTGGTCTACGTGGACGTGGGAAAACGGCTGGCCGTGGAGGTGACACTTGAAGCGCTGGAGGAGTTGGGCCTGGAGGTCGGCGACCCGGTGATGTGCCTGGTGAAAGCCCACTCGATACGAATCGGCCCGAACGCGGACTGAAGGAGTCGGGTGACGGGGTCCGATCCGATGCCCTTCATCCTTCCCCGGCTTCCTCGCCTTCATAGAGCAGCCTGAGAAGGGCAAGGAAGAGCCGGTCGCGCCGGTTTCGCGCACGATCGATGGATTCGGGCGTGTACTCGTGGAAACCGCGGCCGGTCTTGACGCCGTAGTGTCCCTCTTCAACCAGCTTCCCGACGTTGCGAGGAAGTTCGGTGTCGGACCGGATTTCGGAAACAAGAATCCGGTAGACGAGCGCCGAGACGTCAAGCCCTCCGAAGTCCCGCACCGACAGGGGTCCGATGGCGGCCAGACGGAATCCGACGCTGGCTCGGACCGCCCGGTCGATATCCTCGGGCTCGGCGACGCCTTTGTCGAGCAGGTCCCAGATTTCACGCTGCATGGCGACCTGGATGCGGTTGACCAGGAAGCCCGGAAGTTCCTTCTTGAGGGGCACCGCCGCCTTGCCGATACGTTCCAGGACGTCTACGGCGGTCCGTACCGTGGACCCGGTCGTGCGCTCTCCGGGAACGACTTCCACGAGCGGCACCAGGTGCGGCGGATTGAACCAGTGGGTGACCACGGCCCGCCCGGGACGTAAGAGATCCCGGGCGATGCCGGTCATGGGAAAGGAGGACGTATTGCTGGCCAGAATGGTCTCCCGCGAGACGACGGCTTCGACGCGGGCGAAGCATTCCCGCTTGACGTCGAGGTCCTCGCGAACGGCTTCCGTAACGAAACCGGCGGGTTCCACGGCCTCGCGTTCGCTGTTGAACACGGCGATGCGTCCAAGTGTCTCCCCGACCGATTCCGGCGTGTCCATCCCCGCCTGAATGCGTTGCCGAAGATTGGATTCGATCCGGCGGTGCAGGGACTCACGGGCCGCAACGGACTCGTCGTAGCAGCGGACCGGATGTCCCGCCGCCGCGAATGCCTGCGCGATCCCGTGGCCCATCGTGCCCAGGCCGATGACGGCTATGGTCTGGAATTCCACTTCGTTTTGCAAGTGTCCCGTCCCCAAATTACCTCACCAGTCGGTCGCCGATTCATCGCGTCTCGCTGCGTTGCTTGCACTGCCGGTGCTGAGCCTGTCGAAGCAAGCTTACCGAAGTGCCTTGTCGAAGTTCCCTCGCTCGCCGACCCTGCGCAGGTCGCCATTCGTCGGACAAAACCCCTTTGGAACTAAACTACTGGGAGAGAACGGCTTTATCTCTCCCACCAACTTTCATTTTCTCTTCGTCCTTTTTCTTGTACGCCCAAGAAAAAGGACCAAAAAGAACGGCGCCGCTCGGCGCGGGGCCGGTTTTTCCGTGAACCACCTCAGTGGCGTAAATGGAAATTGGTTGCCCTGTCACCGACCCAGCCTACACCAAACCATGTTGCTGAACGGATTAGCACGGAAAAACCCCCCACTCCCCAACCGTCCGCTTTATAGGAACCCGCGAAGATCCGAAAACGATGTTATTACACCATGGAGCGCTTACAGCCCCTGCAAAACCACCACCGACCTACCCCCTTCCCAGCGGGAAGGGGGGAACTGCGATCCCCTCGCGGTGTCCTGGTTTGCTCCCCCTCTCCCCCCGGGAGAGGGGGTTGGGGGGAGAGGTCTGCGGCCGAATTCAGGCAACTTATTTCCGGAAAGAACGTTAGATTGTCTTGCCGCCGTCCACCGCCAGGACCTGCCCGGTAACCATTTCGTTGACGACCAGGCCCAGAATCGCATTGGCGATATCTTCGGGTTCCGCGACACGCTGGAGGGGAGTGGCTTCGCGATTCACGCGAACGAATTCTTCCCATCCCTTTACCCAGCGTGTGTTTACGATGCCGGGGGCCACGGCGTTTGCCCGAATGCGGGGCGCCTGGCTGACGGCCAGGGATTTGGTGAGGGAGATCAGCGCCGCCTTGGAGGCGCAATACGCGATGGAACTGCCCTGCCCGCAGGCGCCGGCGATCGATGCCACGCTCACAATCTGCCCCCCCGCTTCGGGCATTTTGGCGATGGCCGCCCTGGCGCAGTAAAAGGCGCCTTTGACGTTGACGTCGAAGACGGGGTCCCATGCGTCGTCGGTGAGGCCCTCGAGGTCGGCCAGCGGCACGAAGACGGTGGTGCCGGCGTTGTTGATCAGGACGTCCAGCCGGCCCAGTTCCCCGGCCACGCGGTCCACCATTTCGCGGACGGCGCTCTCGACCGACACGTCGGTGCGGATTGCGATCGAGTTTCGGCCAAGCGCACGGATTTCGGCGGCCGTGGTTTCGGCTTCGGTCCTGGAACGCGAGTAGTTGACGGCCACGTCGGCTCCTTCCGAGGCGAGCAGCAGGGAGGTCGCTCTTCCGATTCCCGTGCCGCCGCCGGTCACGAGCGCGACTTTTCCGTCCAAACGGCCCATATAGGATCCTTTCGATTTGGTGTATGGGGCTGTTCTGAAGAACTACGGATCTGCAAACGGGATGGCGACGACGTCGCGGACGTCTGCTGAGTCGGAAAGCACCATCAGCAAACGATCGACGCCGAGGGCGATGCCGCCGGCCGGCGGCATGCCGGCTTCGAGGGCGCCCAGAAATTGTTCGTCGATCGGATAAGCCGGACGACCGCTGTCCCGTCGTTGCGCGGCTTCGTCTTCCAGCCGGGCCCTCTGTTCGGCGGGGTCGTTCAGTTCCGTAAAGGCGTTGGCGAGTTCCACGCCCGATACATAGAGTTCGAACCGCTCCGCGACGTGGGGCGCATTCTGTTTCAATCTGGCAAGAGCCGCCATCTCCGCGGGATAATCCACGAGGAAGGTTGGGGTTCCCGCGCCGAGGCGTTTTTCCACGGCATCCAGAAACACCTTGAAATAAGCGAGCTCAAACGCGTCGCCGGGAACGACCGACCGGTGGCCCTTCCGGCGGGCTTCTCGGACGAACGCGTCGGGATTTTCCGCGGGATCGGCGTACACACCGGCGTACCTTGCAAATGCCTCCCGCACGCTCAGGCGTTGCCACGGGGGGGTGAAGTCGACGGTTCGACCCCGGTACACGATGGATGATTTCCCGGTGAGTTCGCGTACCAGGCCGTGCATCAGATTCTCCGTGTCACCCATGATGGTGGTGTAGTCGGCGTAGGCCCTGTACCATTCGAGAAGCGTGAATTCGGGGCTGTGCATGGGTCCTGGCGGGTCCTGGCGGAACGACTTGCAGATCTGGAAGATGCGTTCGTACCCGGCCGCCAGAAGGCGTTTCATCGCGTACTCGGGTGAGGTCGGCAGATAAACCTGTTTCGCGCGCCCGTTCGCGCGGTAGTGGGTTTCGAAGGCGTCCAGATGGGGTTCCATACCCGGGCTGCGAACGAGCAGCGGCGTCTCGACTTCCAGGAATCCCGCGTTCTCGAAAAAACGCCTGATGTACGACAGAACCCGGGCGCGCATCCACAGGATCCGGGATGAGGGTCCTGATTCGGGCGGGCGCAGGGCCGGCGCCAGAACCCGGTGGCTTCGGACCCGAAATGCAGGAGGCCGCCAGAGGCCCCGAACCTCCACCACGTGTCCCGGCCGAAGATTTTCCTGCGCCGCGAGGGTCACCTCGCCCGACTCGTCAACCAGCCGCGGATTGTCCGCCCCCGTGCCGGCAGCAACCCGACCGGCCAGAATCGCTTCGTCGCCCGGCGCAAGGTCCGCGACGCGATGGGTACGGGCGCACCCCGCGGGATATGCGTTAGCGTCAGACATTCAAGCACCCATGGCGCCGGTTGGCGCCCTGTGACGCGTCAACGAATGGTAAATCTGTGCGGAAACGGTCAGTCGGAATATAGGTCAACCGGCGTCCGGGAGCAACAGGCATCCGTGCGGGACGGAATTCCCGATGGAAAAACTCCTTGCCGACGGTTGTTTTGCCGTGATATATTTCGGGAATACATTTCCTCAGCGAAACTCTTGCCGCGATATTGGGAGATACCGTCAGCCATGAATCGTCGAACAACCGCCCGTGCGATTTTCCGTTCGCATGCCTTTTCTGCAATTACAATGCTCCTGCTCTATTGCGTTCCGGCCTGGGGCGGCTCTTTCAAAGCCGGCGCCGGAATCTTATTCAACAATAATGAACCCGGGGGAGGCGTATCCGTCGACCTGAGCGACGCGGGACCGGGGCTTTCGCCGTTTGTGGACTATTTCGGCAACTCCGGCTCGCGCGTCGTCGGCGGCGGGCTCAACGTCGTCGCAAAACGCGCCGGGGGCGCGCAGTCGCAACTCTATATCGGCGTGGGGGGAGGCATCGCCTCGGTGGAGGTTGAAGAAACGTCGGCCGGTATCACCGGTTCGGCGTCAAAAACACAGGCGATGGCCGACTTCGTGCTGGGTATCGAGTTCGACTTGCACGAAAACGTCGGGGGGTTCCTTCAGGTGAAGTGGCTTGGGACCTTCGGCGGCGGCAGGGTGGACATTACGGGTGAGGTTGAGGGACGAACGGTTACGATACCGGACGCGATTGACCTGGATCTCGGAAGCTTCGCCGCCCAGGCCGGGATTTCGATCGGCTTCTGGAAGTGAGTGCCGTCGCTGTCGGGGGAAGGCGCAGTCCGCAATGACCTGAAACTGAACTTCCATCCCCACGAAGAGAATCGGTCATTGGAAACCGCCGGCTTGTCTCCAGAGTTTCAGCCGGCGGTTTTTCGGTTGATTTCCTGCCCTGTTTTGGCGATTATTGTTGAGGTCATCCCCTTCATGCTATCCTGATTTTCCAGAACTCGACGCCGCACCAGACCCGGGAGGCTTTAATGCACGCGTTGACGCGCGTTCTCATTGCCATCTCCGTTGCCGCAATGCTTACGACTTCCGCCGCATGGGCGCAGCACGCGGTCAAGCTGGGCGCAGGCATACACTTTGACGAAGAAACACCCGGTATTGGACTCGCGTACGACGTCAATGCCTCGGAAGGTCTGGTCGCGTTTTCACCGTTCATCGATTTCTTTACCAAATCCGAAGCCAAGGTGTACGGGGGCGGGTTGAACCTGGTCGTGAAGCGTCCCGTGGGGGAAAAAGGCGTCTTCTATTTCGGGGGCGGAGGCGGCGTAGGCAGCGTGACGTCCGTGAGGGAATTCGAAATTGAGAGTGAGACGGAGACCACGGCCCCGGCCGATGAGAGGGTGGAAGCATCAAGAACCCAGGCCATGGTCGACGTGCTGGTCGGCCTGGAATTCGCTACGACCGAGAGAGCATCGGTTTTCCTGCAAGCCAAGTGGATTGGCATGTACAGTGGAGATCCCGAAGTCTACACGCTTTCCGACGGCAGAGAAGTCGCACCTGAACTGGACGTGAAGAGTTTCGCGTTCCAGGTTGGCCTGTCCATCAATATCGGCCAGTCCGAATATGAAGGTTATTAGTTACACCCGTCGCGCATGGAATTGCGATGACCGCGCGTATTGGAGGCATAATGAGAATTCGACTGGTCGCGTTGCTGTCCGGCCTCGCCTTACTGACGGCCGCGCCCGCCGCCGCAAGAGATTTCGCGGTGAATTTCGGGGGCGGCACGCTCTTCGATTCGACTCGGCCGGGCGGTCATTTTTCGTTCGAGATGTCGCTCAGCGACGAGTATCCCACCCACCTCGCCCCTTTCTTTGAAATCTACAACGATTCGGGCACAAGGATTATTCCGGTAGGCGTCTCGCTGCTTTACAAACCGCCCCTGTCGGAATACGGAGGCACGATATATTTCGGCGCCGGCGGCGGCGCATTGCTTATTCGGGGACAACCCAGTCCCGGCCTTGCAACGGGAACGGACGGAATGATCACGGTGGCGGGCGGACTGTCGTTCGGCGTGGGTACCCGCGCGGGCGTCTTTGTGCAGGTGCGCTGGTTCCGATCGTTCGAAGATCAGACCGCGGAGAATGAAATCGGCGTTCAGGCGGGCTTGCGATTCTATCTGTCGGAAGGCTGATTACAATACGGCAAACGGGTGAACCCCGGGAGTTCAAAAGCGCCGGAATCCCTCTTCAGGTTGCCGGCGCTTTTCCTTTGAAGGACCGTCGCGGCGGCGTCAACCGCGGTTCCTGAGCAGATCAACCAGAAGACGCACGCCCACGCCCGTGCCGCCTTTCGGGACGTGCGGCAGGTCCTTTTGCGCCCACGCGGTGCCTGCGATGTCCAGGTGCGCCCACGGAAACTCCTTCACGAAGGCTTCGATGAACGCCGCGCCCGTGATGGCGCCTCCGGCCCGGCCGCCGGTGTTCTTGACGTCGGCGACGTCGCTCTTCATCTCCTCCCGGTGGCCGTCCAGAATGGGAAGGCGCCACGCGATCTCGCCCGTTCGTTCTCCCGCGGCGGCAATTTCGGAAGCCAGTGCGTCATCGTTGGAAAAGAGCCCGCTGGCCTCGTGTCCGAGGGCGATGACGCACGCGCCGGTAAGCGTTGCCAGATCGATGGCGGCCGACGGCTTGTACGCCGCGGCCCAGGCCACGGCGTCGGCCAGGACCAGGCGGCCTTCGGCGTCCGTGGACCGGATTTCGATGGTTTTTCCGAGCAGGGACCGGATAATGTCGCCCGGCTTGAGCGCGCGGCTGCCGGGCATGTTTTCCGAGGCGGCCACGAGGCCGATCGTGCGGACCGGCAGATTCAGCCGCGCCACCGCCTGCATCGCGCCGATGACCGCGGCGGCCCCGCCCATGTCGAATTTCATATCCCACATGCCCTCGGAGCCCTTGATGGAAATACCGCCGGAGTCGAACGTGATGCCCTTGCCGATAAGCACGACCGGCGCCCCTTCCGGATCCCCGCCGTCGTGTTCGAGCACGACGAACCTGGGCGGTTGCGCGCTGCCCTGCGCCACGGCCTGGATGGTGCGCATGCCTTCCTCTGCGATCCGTTCCTCGTCGAATACCTCGCACCGGAGGCCTGTTTCGCGAGCCATCGTTTCCGCGCGATCGGCGAGTATGGCGGGCGTCATCTCGTTTCCCGGATGACTGCCGAGGTCGCGGGCAAGGCAAACAGCTTCTCCAATGATTCGCCCCGTCTCCGCCCCCGTTTCGATGTGAGCCTGTTTTTCCGCCAGGAATTCGACCAGCGTGAGACGTTCGAGTTCACCGCAATCGTCGTCGTCTCCGCTCTTGTACGGTGTGAATCGATACGTGCCCAGAATGGCGCCTTCGACAATGGCCTGGGCGGCCTCGCGAACGTCCATCCCGCCAACCCCGGCTCCGTGAATGATCGAAGCCAGATGTCCCGCGCCCAGGCTTTGCGCGCGCTTCGCCGAGACCGCGGAGACCTGTCGGACCCGGTCGAGGGTGAAGTCCTCGCTCTTGCCCAGACCCACGAGAATGACGCGCGTCGCAGCGACGCCTTCCTGTGGATAAAGGACGGCCACCTGCTTGAACTTGCCGGTGAAATCCCCGGCGGAAATCAGACGCCGGATCTGACCGTTCAGGGCCCTGTCCGCTGCGCCCGTGGCGCCACCGGGCTCGGTGACGCCCTCGAAGAGATTCAGCACAATGGCATCCGCGTCGAACGCCGCGACGTTATCAATCGCAACCGATACGTTCACAAGACCTCCCTTACGACAAAGGCGCGAGAAAACGAGGAAAACCAAAAGGCACGACAAATGCACGAGAAAACGAGTAACGGCGGTGACGGCGTAACGGGAACTACCATCCGCCCGAACGTCCCGCAAAAAAAGGATTGGTCGACTTCTCAACGCCCACGGTGGTGAAGGGACCATGGCCGGGATAGACCCTCGTCTCGTCGTCCAGAATCAGGATCTTCTCCCGTATCGTTCGGAGCAGAAGGTCCGCGTCACTGCCCGGCAGGTCGGTGCGGCCGATCGAGCCGGCAAACAGGGAATCGCCCACGATCGCGTGCCCAGGCCATTTGAGGGTGATATTGCCGGGTGCGTGGCCCGGCACGTGGACAATCGCGAAGGTTTCTTCACCCATCCTGACGACGTCGCCCTCTTCGAGAAACCGGTCGATGCGCGGCGGCGGCTCCGCGTTCAGGCCGACCGATCCGGCGATCTCAACGAGGTTTTCGACCCTGAGACGGTCGGCCGGATGGATCGCGAAGGGGGCGCCGGTTTCGCGGACGGCGGAGGACGCGTGCGCGATGTGGTCGTAATGCCCGTGGGTGGCGATGACTTCCACGATTCGAATGTCGTCTTCATGGACGAGTTTCATGACGTCCGGTATGTTGTCGCCCGGATCCACAATGATGCCTTCGAGGGTCTTTTCACAGGCCAGAATGAAGCAGTTCACCTGCAGGGGTCCGACGACGATCGATTTGAAAATCAAGAAACACTCCTCCTGGGCAGGCGATAAAAGCGGCGAGACGTGAGACGGTAGATGACGTCATTGCCCGAATGGCTATTCCTTTATGCCACCGGCAACAGATGTAACCGCATGAGGCAATCACATCATCTCACGTCGAACGTCTACCGTCTCCCCGCTTCTATGCCAAGCCTTCCTCCCCCGCGTGGATGGACGCGAGCACCCACGGATCCCGGGTCTCGACCCGGAACGCCTTGACCTTCCGCCGCATCGCCTCCGCGATATCCGCAACCTCCGGATTGTGAATCAGATTGGTCGACTCCGCCGGATCGGCTTCAACGTCGAACAACGCTTCCGCATCCTGATGCAGGAATCGTTCCGTGGGGCGCCGCCCCATCATCCCGATCCCCTCCGACAGGACCGCCTGCCACGTCGGGGACGCCCACAGATCGCCCGGTATCGGCGTGGTCAACTCGGGGTACAGGTTGCGCACGTATTTGTACTTTCTCCCCCTCAACACGCGATAAGGATAATAGTTCGTCACCTCGTGGAACGAATGCGAAAAGAACGTCTCGTCCCATCCTTCCGGATGCGTCTCGTCCAGAATCGGAATCAGCGAGCGCTCTGGAAGCCCGACCGGCGGTTTCACGCCACACCACTCCAGGACCGTGGGCGCGATATTGCACCAGTTCACCAGCGCGTCGCACCGGACGGACGGCGCGTCCGGCCGCACCAGGATCAACGGACAGCGATGGCCGGAGTCGAACGACGATCCCTTGGCGCCGGGAAACGGCATCCCGTGGTCGCTCATCACCACAATCAACGTATCCTTCGCCCGGCCGGCGGCCTCGAGCGCATCCACCGCCATCCCGATCCCCTGATCCAGCCTGGATATGGACTGGTAATACTCCGCGAGTTCCCGCCGCACGGCGGGGTGGTCGGGCAGGAAATCGGGCGCCACGACCTCGTCCGGCGAATAATGCGCCTCCTCCACCCCCGGATAGGTCCCCTGATTTCCGAAATCGCGATGCGGATCTCCGAATCCCATATGCAGATAGAAGGGTCTGTCGCCAGTCTGCGCGAGAAACTCCCCGGCCCGTCCGGCCATCTCGGCCACGTTCCGCGTACCGCCGTGGACCCGTTCGGCGTTGTGCGTCCACGGATAGACCTCTTCGGGTTGCACGTGCAGCTTGCCCACAATCCCGGTGGCAAATCCCGCAGATCCGAGGGCGCCGGGGATGGAGGGCATGGACAGGTGGGTATGAAAATTGTGGATCCCATGCGTATGCCCGTACTGCCCGTGGGTATGGCTGTAATGCCCCGTCAACACACACGCCCTGCTGGCCGCGCAAGACGGCGTCGTACAGAAGGCCTCGCCAAACACCGTTCCACGGGACGCCAGCGCATCCACGTTCGGGGTCCTGATCACCGGATTCCCGTAACATCCGGCAATCGGGCTCCAGTCGTCGGCAATCAACAGGAGCACGCTGCGATGTTCTGTCGCCATGACGCTCCCTCTTCGAGCTCCACAAGGGTGAATCGGCTTGTCAGGCCGGACGGGATCTCTTATCTTGGAAGCCTGCGGCGCGAACGGGGATCCCCAGCATCCTGCGTTTCAACGCCGCGTTTTCCCCGTGCCTGATCTTCCATAGCAAATAAACCATCAGCAAAATGCCGGCGCCGTCATACATCACGTCGGTCCAGGTTCCCAGGCGCTCCGGAACGGAATTCTGATGGATCTCATCGGTCACGGCGTAACAGGCGGAAAGCGCCGCGCTCCATGCCAGACATGGACTGAATCGCCGCCTTTCCGTCCAGACTGACCGCAGCCAGAGATAGGTCAGAATCGCATATTCGGTCAGATGAGCGAGCTTGCGAACCGCGTAGTTCAAGACGCCGAAATAGATCTCCGTCGCATCCGCGGACATCCCGAAAGCCATCCATCTGCTCGACGTCAGAAAGATCAGTCCCATCCAACCCGCCAGCGCGATTCGCCACCGTATGACCGTCAATCCAACCTCGATTCGCCTATGGCCAGTGCGCCAGTTGAATTGGCCTCTAACAGACCGTTGAAAAAGTCGCTCTGCAGGCGAGGTCGAGTCATTGTGGCCGAAGACAAGGCGCGCCTGTCTGCGTGCGGACACGCACAGGCAGGCGACCGACGCGAATCCCTGGATTCGGGGAGGGAGTGCAACGCAGGTATTCGGCCACAAGGGCCGGACGCCTGTCTGCGTGCGAACGCACAGGCAGGCAGCCCGGATGGACTTTATCAACGGGCTGCTAAGATCGCCTTTTGACAGAATCGCGTCAAGCACAAACGCGGCCGCAACGGGATTTCGCGGGCCCGGCGCCATCCATCAGGAGTCTCCTCGATGCAAGCCTATCAGCGGGAATTCATCGACTTCCTCGTTGAGACCCGCGCCCTCCGCTTCGGCGAATTCACGCTGAAGAGCGGGAGAAAGTCACCCTATTTCTTCAACGCGGGGCAATTCAACACCGGTACGGAAATCGAGCGCCTCGGCTATTACTATGCCTGCGCCATCCGCGAGTTGGACGCAGCGCCCACACTCGTCTTCGGGCCGGCATATAAAGGCATTCCCCTCTGCATCGCCGCGGTCATCGCGCTCCGGCAGCGGTTCGACGTCGATACCTGCTATGGCTTTGACCGCAAGGAGATCAAGGAACACGGCGAGGGGGGCTGGCTCGTAGGCAAGGAACCCGATGACCGGGACCGCGTCGTGCTGGTTGACGACGTCGTGACCGACGGCGCCACGAAAATCAGCATGATCGACAGACTGAAGGCAGCCTGCAGCGCCCGGCTGTCGGGCCTGGTCATCGCTCTGGACCGCAAAGAGAATAATCCCGACGGGGAGGACGCCGTCGCGGCCCTGCAGTCCGTCACGGGCGTACCGGTGCGATCCATTGTCACCATCCATGACGTCCTGGAATACCTGCCCGGCCGCTGCATCAACGGCCGGGTCGCGCTCACCGCCCCCCTGAAGAGACAGATCGAGACTTATCTCGACGAATACGGGATCCCCGTGTAACGAGACCCTTCGATTCCGACGCCTATCCCGTCTCCCCGCAGTACCCCGCCGCTGTCATCGCGTACACCCGCGCCACCCGCACCAGCTCGTCCACGGACACAGCTTCGGACAGCGTATGCGCCCCTTTCGCGTCCGGTCCGTGGGTCAGCGCCGGGATACCCGCGAGGGCCGCGTACGCATTGCCGTCGTCCACGAACGGTTTCCCGCCAACCTGCAGTTCTCCTCCCGCAACCGCCGCGTACGCCTTTTGAAACGCGTTGACGATTGCGTCATCGCGCGAGATCCTGAACGCGTCTCCCTGTACCTGGAAGTCGACCGCCGCCGGCGTCCCGAACTCCTGCTCGAGCGTGTCAACCAGCGAACGAAACTCCCTTTCGATCGCTTCCGTACGGCCGGGCGTGACCCATCGCCTCGTGCCCCGAACAGTGCACGCCACCGGCGCCTGGTTGTAGATCTCACCGGATTCCATGAGCCCAACAAATACCGTATCGCATCCGGACCAGGGGTCGGTACTTTTTTCCAGCGTACGGTTGAGGTCCCGGAGGCGGCACACCAGTTCCGCGCCCGCCCCCAGGACGTCGGGTGTATCCGGCGCTCTAAGGACCTCGTGCACCGGGTCCCCGTCTCTGTGCAGCCCAACCTCGAAAATGGCCATTCCCCGGCCCGCAAGAGGCAGTCGATCGGCCAGATACTCAGGCAGCATCACAGCGTCGCCCACGTAGCCTTCCGCAACCAGCGCCCGCACCTGTCGACGATCTCCCCAGGGTCCTTCGTGGTGGTCGTGCGCGGTGAGCAGCACAGCCCCGCCGGAAAGCGCGTCCGTCTCCCGCAACGCGCGAAGCGCCTCGACCGCCGCCGCGATGCCGCCCTTCATATCCGAGGCGCCGGAACCGTACAGGACGCCGTCTTCCAGCATGGGCGGCACAAAGGGCAGATGCACCGTATCCAGGTGCCCGTCGAACTGCAACGTGCGTCCCGGCCGCCCGGTGTCCAGCCGGGCCACGACCGCGGGCGCCTCCGGCCAGTTCGCGTCCGGTCGTTCGACGTGGAATCCGTCGCCGGCCAATATGTCTGCCAGGCAATCCGCCGCGGCGCCGGCGCTCCGCGTGGGACTGGGCGCCGCCACCAGCGCCATCGCCGTTTCCACAAGGCGTTCCCGATTCACCGCGGACCGAATCCTGTCCGTCCGGCCCGCATCCGACGTGTCGTCCATGAAGCCCTCCCCGTCCAATGCCCCGGTCTCCTGTACAGCGCGCGAAAACCAGACGTCGGGCGCTGGAGAAAACGGGAAAAATGGTTGCGCCATACGTAGCGAATGTGGTATACATATACCCTGCCCGCGGCACGTCGCCGGGGGATCGATGGACAATATAGAGCAACTCCGGCGCACTTCAAGCACACAACAGGGCGCCGCCCGGCGGACCGACCGCCGGTGACCCATTCTTTCGGATTCGAGGAGGCAACGTGACGCGAGGCAGAGCCGACGACCCCCTTGCGATAACCCTGGGTGTGGAGGAGGAATTCTTCCTGATCGATCCGGCCACGGGCGATCTTCTCCCGGACCCGGACCGCCGGATTTTCGAGGACTGCGAGAACAACCGGGGCCCCCACAAGGTGGTGGCGGAATTTCTCCGGTCGCAGATAGAAACCACGACAAGAGTCTGCCGGTCCGTCGACGAGGTCCGTGAAGCCCTGATGCAGACCCGACGCCTCGTCATCGATGCGGCGGCAAGCCACGGAGCCGCGGTCATGGCCGCCTCCACACATCCCTTTGCGGCCTGGCACAACCAGGTCGTGACGGCAGGCCGACGCTACGAACAGTTCGCGATGACCTATCAGCAGGCGGTTCGCGAACTGCTCGTCGGCGGCATGCACGTCCACGCGGGATTCGGCGACGCGGACAGCCGCGTGAGGGTCATGACGGCGCTGCGCCAGCACCTTCCGCTGCTTCATGCGCTTTCGGCCTCATCCCCGTTCAGCAGCGGTCGGGAAACCGGGTTCAAGTCCTACAGGATCACCCTGTTCAGCAGTCTGCCGCGCACGGGCCTTCCCGGCCCGCTGCGCTCCTGGGAGGAATTCGACCGCCTGGTATCGGAATACCAGCGCATGGATTTCATTCGGGACAGCACGGAACTGTGGTGGCACATCCGGCCGTCCCGGGCCTTTCCCACGGTGGAATTGCGCATCTGCGACATTTGCCACACCATCGACGAGGCGGTTTGCGTCGTGGCTCTATATGCTTCGCTGGTGCGTCACCTGCTGCGGCTGGACGTGGAGAACCGCCTTCCGCCGGAACCGCCCACCGAGTTGATCGCCGAGAACTGCTGGCTCGCGCAGCGATACGGCGTCCTCGCGTTCCTGGGCAATACCGGGGGCAAGGGTCGCACGGACATTGACGAACTCGCTCACGCGCTTGTGGACGATCTTGCAGACGATGCACGGGCCCTGGGCTGCGAGCCGGAACTGCGCCATGCTCTGGACGTGATACGGAACGGTACGGGCGCCGACCGGCAGATCGATCATTTCCGCCTGCGCCGCCTGGAAGGCGATTCGGAACCGGAAGCCCTGCGGGAAGTCGTCGAACTCGTGGTGGAAGACACCCGGCGCGGCATCCCCGGTCTGACGGCCTAACAAAAAGGAAGCATCCATTGTCTTACCAGGAAGTGATCGCCCAACTCAAGGCGCAGGTCCAGCAAATCGTCCATCAATTGATCGATGCCTCGCCCCGGATCGCCGGCGCGCTTGCCCTGGCGTTGCTGGGCCTGGCGCTGGCATACCTGGTCCGCGCACTGAGCCGCAGAATGATCGCGGGGCTGGACCGGCTGGTCCCGCGTCTCAGGCTGCTCCGGGGACGCGGGGCGGAAGTCATGAACGCCGCCGGCTGGGCCGTCGGTCGTGTGCTCTTCTGGCTGGTTCTGCTCTTTTTTCTCACCGCGGCTACGGAATTGATGGGGCTGCCGGTCGTGTCCGTCTGGCTGAACGGTATCGTCGCCTATCTGCCGCGGTTCCTTGCAGCCGTCCTGATCGTGTTCGCCGGTCTGGTCGGCGGGCAGTTTCTCAGGGACGTCATCATGGCGACGGGCTTGTCCTACGCGACGGCCCTTGCCCGCCTCGGCCAGGTGGCGGTGGTGGTCGCAAGCGCCTTGATCGCCGTGAACCAGGCGGGGCTGAACGTCGACCTGCTGACCAGTGGGCTTCTGCTCGTTTTCGGAATCGCCCTCCTCGGCAGCGCACTGACCTTTGCGCTGGGCGCCCGTGACACCGTAGCCAACATACTGGCCTCGTACTACCTGCAGAAAACCTACCGGGTTGGCCACCGGGTCAGCATTGAGAACTACCAGGGAGAGATCGTTCAGATCACAGCCACCGCTGTGGTGCTGGATGCCGATGAGGGGCGGATCTCGGTTCCGGCTTCGGTCTTTGCCGAACAGGCGTCAATTCTGCTCGTAGAGAGGAAATGAGGCGATGGACCGGACGTCGAATGTGATTCATCATTTCATCCGCGCCCATGCGGCGGAAGCCGCCCGCGTATTGGAAAACTGCTCTCTGGACGATCTGGCGGCCTTTTTTCTCGAGACCCCGACCGATCTGGCGACCTCCCTGTTCAACACGATGGAATCGAGCATTGCGGTGGCCTGTCTGGAGCGTATGCCGGCGGGAGAAGCCGGCAGCGCCATGGGCGGGTTGCCGGCGGACCGTGCGGCGCACCTCCTTCGCCGGATGAAGCAGGAGACGAAGGAGGCGATTCTGGAAGCGTTGCCCGCCGAATTCACCAGGCATCTGAATCGCCTGCTGCGTTACCGTGACGAGACCGCGGGCGCCCTGATGGAGTCGCTGGTTTTCACGGTCCCGCCGGAAATCTCCGCCGGCGAGGCGCTGGACCGATTGCGGACAAGCCCGGCCCGCGTTCTGTATTACCTGTATGCGGTGGATCGAGACCAGACACTGGAGGGCGTTATCAGTCTCAGGGAACTTCTGGGCGCAGACGAAGGGAGTTCCGTCGCTTCGATCATGCGCAGGGAGGTGATGTTCCTGCGGACGGAAGATTCGCTGGCTTCGGTGCTCGTCCATCCGTCCTGGATCGAAGTTCACACCCTGCCCGTACTCGACGAGCAGGGCCTGTTCGCCGGGGCGCTGCGCCACAAGACCCTCTGCCAACGGGCCGGGCACACGGATCGGCTCTTGCTCCCCGGCCAGGCAGGAACGGCGCTGGGAGAATTGTATCGCATCGGACTGTCGGCCCTGGCCAAAAGCGCCCTCGGGGCGGAAGACCTCCATCCGTCCGTTGCAGGTCATCCGGGGCGTTAGCGCGCTGTCCCGGATTCGAAAGGAGTGCCTGATGTTGGAAAACACGAAGGCCTCTCAGGCCCTTATTCGCGCCTTTTTTCGACTCCATCCGGGAGAAGCCGCCCGTGCGCTGGCCTCGACGCCCGTCCCCGAGGCTCTCGACCTGCTTGAAACCCAGGCTGGCGACCGGGCCGCGAAGGTCTTCGAACGCCTGGATCCGGATCGAGCCGTGGCACTCATGGAACACATGGAGGAACCCCTGTTCCGGAGGCTCTGGGGGGCGATGGACGAAGGGGTCGCCGCCTCACTCCTGGCCCGGCTGTCGCCGGAGATCCGTTCCGCGCGTCTTTCTTCGCTGCCCGTCAGGTTGGCTGACGAAATGAAGGAGCTGATGAGCTACCCGCCCGGGTCGGCCGGCCAGATCATGGATTGCTCGGTCACCGTCTTCAGCGCCGAGGAGACCGCGGAGGAAGCGCTCACCCGCATCCGCTCGTTTCCGGAGCGCCGCATTCTGGATCTGTGTGTGGTGGATGATGACGGGAAGCTGACCGCGGTGCTTTCGCTTCAGGAAGTCGCGGTCGCCCAGCCCGACGACCGACTTGGACAACTCGCGCATGGCCCGCCTGTCTGCGTTCAGGCCATGTCATCGCGGGAGGAAGTCGTGGAACTGCTCGATGCCCACAAATTGGCCTCGCTGCCAGTGATCGGCGGGATCGACGGCCCGCTTTGCGGAATCATCCGGCACGATGCCCTCGTATCGGCCGCCCGGCACGAGGCAAGCGAAAACGTGCAGACGATGGTGGGCGCCGGGAGGGACGAACGCGCCCTTTCCGGGCCGGCGCTTGCCGTGCGCAACCGGCTGCCGTGGCTGCAGGTCAATCTGGGCACGGCCTTTCTGGCCGCCGCGGCGGTCGCCCTGTTCGAGGATACCATCGCCAGGTTTACCGCGCTGGCTGTTTTTCTGCCGGTCGTCGCGGGACAGGCGGGAAATACAGGCGCGCAGGCCCTCGCCGTTACGTCCCGCGGCCTGGCGCTGCGCGAATTCAGGCCGCGACGATGGTTTCCCGTTGCCCGCAAGGAACTGCTGGCCGGGTTTGTCAACGGACTCGCCGTGGCGCTGGTCGCGTCTCTGGCAGCCTACCTGTGGTCCGGAACCGCCGGGCTTCCCCTCGTTCTGGGCGTGTCCATGGTGTTTTCCATGTCCATGGCCAGTCTCACCGGGGCGCTCATTCCCATTGTGCTTACGGCTTTGGGAAAGGATCCGGCGCAGTCGGCGTCGATCTTCCTGACCACCGTAACCGACGTCATCGGGTTCGTCAGCTTTCTGGGCCTGGCCACTCTGATTGCCCGGTCTTTCGGCATGGCCCTGTAGCGTAAGGAAGAAGGAAGAAGGAAAACCGGTTGGTCCTCGTGCGGTTTATCCATCGTATCCTGAAAGGTGGCCTGCCGGCGGACAAACACTCGTTGGAACCGGGTTCCGGGCGGTCCTGGACTCTCGTGCCGGACGGACTCGCGCGGAAAAGCCCCGTCTCCGCCACCGGACGCGTGATAGGGATGTCGTGAAGGACAGCCGTGAGGTTTCGCGGTTTTGGCGCGCAGGGATCCGCAGAGGCTTTTCCTGATTTTGCTCCCCCTCTCCCCCCGGGAGAGGGGGCTGGGGGGAGAGGTCGCGCTATTTCCCGCCCCCACGATCTGGCTTCAACGTCCCGATCAACTCGATGACGTCGTCCGTAACGTCCATCACATGTACCCCCGCGGGCACGACAAATTCGAATTTCCCTTCGTCGAACGTCACGTTTGTTTTCATTGTTTCAAACTGCCGCGACAGCAGTTCCCGGCCCTGCGCGTCAAAGTACCTCGTCTCCCGTAACAGACCATCCTCCGGGTGGACCGAGAAACGGACCCTGGCCGGCCGTTCCGGCAGGTCCGCATACAACAGCGTGACCTCGGGTACTGCCTCGAACACGCGAAGAATCTCACCCTTCAACGTGTCCGTCCCGGAATAGCGGATCGACTTCCATTTCAGCGACCGGAAGGGCCGCAAGGGATTCGGCTGGTCCGCGTCCGCCTCCACCTGCGTCGCCCGATAGACCCGTGCCGCGTTGACACGGTAGACGATTTTCTCCTCGGGGTCGTACCGCCACAGCAGGCTGCCGTCCGATACAATCGTCTGACGAATCCGGCCGGCCAGCACACGCGCCAGGCGCATCCTGACCGGCGCCTGTATAGAGATATCGTCCAGAATCTCAAATTGCTCGCCTTCCACCGTCAGCAGCGTTCTGACCCGCGTTTCACAGGTCTTTACCGATTTCAGCTTTTCCTGAATCACGACCATCAGACCATCGGTTTTGGAATCGCCGGTTGACATTTTTTCCGCGCTCGCCCTTCCTCCCATTGCCGTCATGCACAGCGCGAAACAGACCGCCAGCGTTATCCGAACGGGAACCATGACGAAACTCCTTTCACGGCCGACAGGTTGCGAACTCCTGCCCTCGCATCCATCGTCGGACGCCCGCTACAATTTACGGAAGATCACTCCCACAACCAGCCCCGCGGCCAGCGCCACGACAACCGAGACCACGCCGTACAAACCGCCGTTCCGGAAGGCGACGTTGGAAATCACCCGAACAATCCCGGTTTTTTCGACGGAAAACATCCGGACCGTCTCCGAAACCGGGAGGTGTTCCCGGAAGCAATAGAGTGTCGCGCGATAGGTTCCGGGGCGAACTGCTGCCGGAATCGGGAACTCCGTTCGAAACACGTCGAATGCGCCTTCCCCGTCCGACAACTCAATGGACTCAGGTCGCACCGCGTAGAATCCGCGTTGGGTCTCCAGGCGCAGGAACTCGTTGAACACGAATCCGTCATCGCCGGGAGGGGACTGTTCGATGGCGACCCTTTGCCGAAGCGCGTCAACTCCCTCCCCGATGGCTTCCAACTGCCGTGCGACGTCCGACGAATCGCTCGAAGCGGCGATCGCATAAAGGCCCGGCAGCGAGTCGAAGACGACACGGCCTGTGCTCATCCACAAAGGGCCGCGCCTTTCCTTTTTGCGATAGGCGACGGCGCGCGGTTCCCCATCCAGTTTCAAAACGACCCGGCAATCTTTCGGAACCGCCCCGGTTGCGACAAGCCTTGCACCCCGGAAGAAAAGGTCGACGTCTACGCGCGAAGGAGACAGCTGGAGCGACGGTTCCGCCGCGCAGGGCGCGGAAAGAAGCGTCGTCAACAACCAGACCCAGACCCGGCCGGTCATCCGCGACCTCCCCGGACGCTAAGCAGAACAGGGGGTTCCGAGAGAAGTTCGATCAGCATGATCCCCATCACCAGGAGCACAATCGCCGCGAGAAACATCTTGAACTGCTCCGCCCCGAGGCGCCGGCCGATCCGCACACCCGCCTGCGTCCCCAGCGTCGAGCCCGCAAGCAGCATCAAGGCAAGCACGAAGTCCACGGTATGATTCGTATAGGCATGCAAGAGGGTCACGTTGATGCAGGTAAACATCACCTGCAGCAGGCTGGTCCCGACCACCACCGGCATGGGCATCTTCAACACGTACAGCATTGTCGGTACCATAATGAAGCCGCCGCCCACCCCCATAATCGCGGCGAGCATACCCACCAGGATTCCGAGGCTCAGCGGAACCAGCACGGACATGGTCGTACCGGCTGTTTCGAACCGAATTCTCCACGGCAGCGCCCGGTTGAGCCCGGAGAACCAGGACGCCACTCGCGCCATCCGGTTCACCAGGGCCAGAGGACGTTCCGCCCAGGTAATCCGGAATTCCTCTCTCGGGCGGCCCGCCGCCTTTGCCGCTGTTCCCGCGCGCAACCCCACGAACCCGTCCACAAACATAATGCCGCCCACCGACGCCAGCATGAGCACGTAGCTGATATGGATGACCAGGTCCGCGCTCCCGACGGCCCGCAGCGCCTTGATCAGTTGCACGCCTGCCGTACCGCCGGCGCCCCCCCCCACAATCAGAACGGCAGCCATCCGCAGATCGACGTTTTTCAACCTCCAGTGGGCATAGACGCCGGACGCCGAGGCCGCCACGATCTGATTGGCGTCGGATGCCGCGGCAATCGTGGGCGGGATTCCGATCATAATCAGCAGAGGCGTCAGCAGAAACCCCCCGCCCACGCCGAACAGACCGGAAAGCACACCCACGCCGGCTCCCAGCGTCAACAGAAGCCACAAATTGACGCTCGTGCCCGCAATAGGCAGATACAAGGAGAGATCCACGCCGTCCTCCTGAAAAACGCGCTACGAGACGCGAAAGAGACAGATCTCATAATCTCCCACGCGCGGTGAAAAGTCAAGCGGAAACCCGGGTTCAACGTCCGCCCCGGACGCAGGGATCTCCGCCGGAACGGGGCCCGACCGGGGCAGGAAAGACCGCGGTCGCCCAGTGCTCAGGCCGTTCCAATTTCTCTTTCAAATTCAATCTGCAGACCTTAGATTTCGATCCGGTTATCCATACGCGCCACCCGTTGCTTCTTCGCTGAGGAGAGGGTCCATGCCTCGCCTGACCGGCGGCCGGTTCATCGCTGAGACGTTTCACGGATATGGCATTACCCATGTGTTTTTCATGCCCGTGATCGCGCCTCGCGCCCTGATGGAAATGGAACGGCTGGGAATCCGGCGCATTATGACCCACGGCGAGAAAAGCGCGGCCTATATGGCCGACGCCTATGCGCGCGTCCGCCGGGGCGCGGGCATCTGCATGGCGCAATCCGTTGGCGCCGCAAACCTCGCTGCCGGGTTGCAGGACGCGTACCTCGCCTGTTCTCCGGTTATCGCCGTCACCGGGCGTCAGACCCAGATCAACCGGCACCGGCACGCGTACCAGGAAGTGGACCACGTTGCGCCGTTCGATGCCGTCACGAAATACAACGTTCTGGTGGACCGGCCCGAGCAGTTGCCCTATTTCCTCCGGCAGGCCTTCAGGGAAGCCACGACCGCAACGCCCGGGCCCGTGCACCTCGACATGGCGGGATTCATCGGCGAGGTGGTCGTGAACGACGAAGCCGTTCTGGACGTGGTCGCCGAAGAACCCTTCGCCCAACTGCCCCCCTTCCGGCCCCAGCCCGATCCGGAAGCCGTTCGCAGGGCGATCGATCTGCTCGCGGCCGCGGAACGGCCGATACTCGTCGCCGGCGGAGGAGTCATCGCGTCGGGCGCCGGGGCGGAGCTTCAGGCATTCGCGGAGAAGCTCGCCATTCCGGTCGCAACGTCGTTGAACGCCAAAGAGGCCCTTCCCTATAACCATCCCCTCGGCGTGGGCGTCTGCGGGCTGTACTCCCGCGAATGCGCGAACCGCGCCGTTTGCGAGGCCGACCTGGTCTTCTTTATCGGAAGCCACACCGGCGGACAGGTCACGAACGACTGGACGGTCCCCCCGGCCGGCACCCATGTCATTCAGCTCGACCTCAACCCGGCGGAAATCGGACGCTCCTACCCGATCCGCCTCGGGATTCAGGCCGACGCCAAAGCCGGTCTGTCGAAGCTGATCGACGCCGCGGCCGCGGCCGTCACGCGCGACGACTGGACGTCGCGCGTCCGACAACTCACCGCACAGTGGCGGGAAAGCGTGGCCCCGTTCGCCAACTCGGACGAAGTGCCCATCCGTCCGGAGCGCCTCTGCCGGGAACTCACCCGGCGCCTGCCCTCCGACGCCATTCTCGTTTCCGATACCGGACACGCCGGAATCTGGACCGGCGCCATGATCGATCTCAACCACCCGCGTCAGTCCTACATCCGATGCTCCGGCTCCCTCGGCTGGGGCGTTCCCGCGGCCGTCGGCGCCCGGTGCGCCGCTCCGGACCGCCCCGTCGTGTGCTTTACGGGCGACGGCGGCATCTGGTATCACGTCACGGAACTGGACACGGCCGTTCGAAACGACATTCCCGTTGTGATCGTGGTGAACAACAACCATTCCCTGAACCAGGAAAAGGGAATCAACGAAGATATCTACGGAGGCCCGGAACCGGGGTCCGACGAACTCTGGCACATGACCGACGGAGACTTTGCGAAAATGGCGGAATCGATGGGCTGTTTGGGCAGCACGGTCCGGCGGGCAGCGGAGTTCGGGAGCGCCCTGGAACAGGCGATCGGGTCGGGACGACCCGCCGTTATCGACGTCAAAACCCACATTGACGGGATCGCGCCGCAGGCCTGGTCGCCGCCGGACTGAAACGGGAAGGGGATGCCCCTGTGCCATCATCAGACGCAGACGGTCTCAAACTCCTGGTCGTGGTCGCCCATCCGCACGACCTGTGCCACATGGGGGGCGCCTGCGCCAACCACGTGGATCGCGGCGACCATGTTTCCGTGTTGGCGGTCACCGCCGGGCAGCGCACCCATAACGAAAAACTGGCCGACGAACTGCGCAAGCCGCCGGACCTGAGAGACCCAAAGGTCGTCCGCGCATCGCAGGAAGAGTACGGGAAACGCAAGACAGAGGAATTCGCAAGGGTGTGCGCCGTCTTCGGCATCGCCGACGTGACCGTGCTTCCGTTCTCCGATCATCCCCTCGAGGCAACGGAGGACGTGGTTGCGGCCGTCGCCGGGGTCCTGTACGAGGTCCGTCCTCACATGATTCTGACCCACGCGCCCTACACCCTGCCCGACCGGCGGTTTCAACATGCGTGGGTCAACGACCACACCGCAACCGGCATTGCGGTGCAAAAGGCGCTGGACCACGTGGGCATTCCGGACACCGAGCAAGGCCGCGCGCCCCACCGAGTGGCCGCCGTCTACTATACGGGCATCGATTACGGGTTCCACGAGGTCGACGTCTGCATCGATATCTCCGATCACGTCGACAAGCGGATAGAGGCCGAGAGAATCTTCGAATCCCAGGGGCACACGGCGGAATTCGCGAGAAAGCGGATCGAGTCCAGCGCCGGATTTCAGGGATGGAAGGCCGGCGTAGGCTACGCCGAGACCTTCATCCGCGGGAACCGTGAAATTTCCCGGTTTCTGTCCGTCACCGATGAAAATCTCCGGCTCGCGGAGATCTCTCACGAGGAACGCATTCACTGGATCATGGGACGAGATCCCCGGAGCGGCGGGGAGGCTGAGGCGGGCGAGTGAGCCGAAGGGCCCGGGTGTCGCCCGTCGAACGTGCGGTCCGGGCACGCGGGTTTGCTGTTGCCTGCGCGGACCGCATTCCGCATATTCCCGCATCGACGTACGATCATCGCACGCGCATTCCACAACCCGATGGCAAGGAAGGTCTTTATGCACAACCTCTGTTGTCGTTCCGTTGTCATTCTCAGTTCGATCCTGCTTCTGATACTCGTCTTTCCAGGGATGGCGTTTGCGCAGGATACCGCCGCTGCCGAATCGGGCAACAGCTGGATACAGAGCAACCTCGCCGACCTGGACAGGCTCTTCGGAAACACGGTCGAACTGCTGGCCGCGGTCCTCTTCGCGTCCTTCGGCGCCGGCATTCCGCTCATCGTCGTGGTGCTGGTTCTGGGCGGCATCTATTATTCCTTCTTCTTCGGATGGATCTCCGTGAAGGGGTTTCGCCACTCCATCGACGTCATCCGGGGACGTTACGACAATCCGGACGATCCGGGGGAGATTTCACACTTCCAGGCCCTCACCAGCGCGCTTTCCGCCACGGTCGGACTCGGCAATATCGCCGGAGTCGCCATCGCCGTCAGTCTCGGCGGCCCGGGCGCGATTTTCTGGATGCTCGTTACCGCGGTCTTCGGCATGTCCTCCAAGCTCGCCTCGTGCACCCTGGCCGTGATGTACAGGAAGATACACCCCGACGGCCGCGTCTCGGGCGGGCCGATGTATTACCTGGAAAACGGTCTCAAGCTCAAGGGCATGGGGGAATTCGGCCGCACCCTTGCGGTGATGTTCGCCTTTCTGACCGTGGGAGGAAGCCTGGGCGGCGGCAATATGTTCCAGGCCAATCAGACGCTGGAAATCCTGGGTACCGTTTCTCCGGTCTTCAAGACCTACAACTGGCTGGTCGGCATCGTGCTCGCCGCGATGGTCGCGGTCGTGATTATCGGCGGAATCCGGCGAATCGGCCGCGTCACGTCGCGGGTGGTGCCCACCATGTGTCTGTTGTACGTGGCCACCTGCCTGCTGATCATCCTCTCCAACTTTACCCGCATCCCCGAGATGCTGGTCACCATCTTCGACCACGCCTTTTCGCCCCAGGCGCTCTACGGCGGCTTCATTGGCGTGCTGGTCACCGGTATCCGACGCGCCGCCTTCTCGAACGAAGCGGGCCTCGGATCCGCGGCGTTCGCGCATGCCGCCGCCAAGACCGACGAACCCGCCCGGGAGGGAATGGTCGCGATGATCGGGCCGTTCATCGACACGATCGTCATCTGCCTGATGACGGGTCTCGTCTGTCTGATCACCGGCGTCTACGCTGATCCTCAGTTCCTCGGCCAGGCCCAGCAGGGGCAGCCGGTCGGCGCCGCGATGACGGCCGCCGCTTTCGAGACCTTCATCCCCGGCGCCCGCAACGTGCTGGCCATTGCCGTTGTGCTCTTCGCGTATTCCACCATGATTTCATGGTCCTATTACGGAGAGCGGGCCTGGGAGTATCTCTTTGGCGACGGGACGATTCTTGTGTATCGCATCATCTTCGTCGTCTTTGTCTTCCTGGGCGCCGTTACCGCGCTGACCAACGTACTGAACTTCACCGACATGATGATTCTGGGAATGGCCTTCCCCAACATCATCGGCGGCGTGATCCTCAGCCCCAACATCAAGGCAACGCTCAACGAATACTGGGACCGGCTGAAATCCGGGCGGATGAAAGTGTACAGGTAACCGCGCACATCCGCAAAAGAGGGGCGCTGCGAGCTGCAGCGCCCCTCTTTTTATTCAGTAAGACGGTAGATGAAAAGCCTGAAAGCGGTGAGACGGGAGAGGCTAGTCGGTAGAGGAAACGACCCGCTGGTTCCGGTCTGCCTATGGCATCCTGACAGGGCGCCTGCCGGTGGTTTTTCGGCAGGCCGGGGGGAGAAGGGCGCTTTTGCTTCAAGCTGATGGCTGACCGCTGATCGCTGCTTTTCCCTATACATCCGCAATCGATACGGGTTCGCCGGTTTCGAGAGACCGGTTCACCGCCACCACGACCTCCTGGGTCTTTACGGCATCCGAGTACGGACATCTCAGCTTCGATCCGTCACCGGCACGCACCGCTTCGATGAAGGCGTTATCCATCTCCTGCCAGTACGGGTTGCCGACCTCGATATGTTCTGACCGGTCGCCCAGTACAACGGTAATGGACTTTCTCTCGTTGTACTGGATCACCATATCTTTCGTGAATATATCCAGCCCGCCGCGATGGCCGCACGACAGGAAACAGGCCGAAAAGAGCGTTGCCAGCATGCCGTTCTCAAAAATCAACGTCGCCGCGCTCGCGTCTTCGATATCGTAGTCCTCCACATCCGTCATCAACCCCGTACGGCCCCCGGCGAATACGGTTTTCACCTCGCCGAACAGATACCGGGCCATATCGGTCACGTGGACCGTCTGCTCGACGGCCTGACCGCCGGACGTCTGCTTCCGCCGCCACCAGGGGGCGCCCGGCAGCCCGCCCATCCAGTACCCGATGGCCAGCCCGACCGGACGGTCCGCAAGCAGGTCCCGTGTTCTGTCGATAATGTCCAGGTAACGCCCCTGGAAACCCACGCAGGAGATCACGCCGTGCTCCCGGATGGCCGCGTCTGCCTCCCGCGCCGTATCCATGCCGAGCGAGATCGGTTTCTCCACGAATAGCGCGATTCCCTTTTCCGCTGCCAGAATCTCCTGCGTCTCGTGCGCAAATGGCGGGATGCAGACGTAGACCGCATCCAATTCCACGTCGTTCAACATGGACCGGTAATCCGTGAAGACCCTTGCATCCCACTCCGCCGCGGCCTCGGCGGCCTTCGCCCGTTCCACGTCGCAAATGGCCACCACCGACACGTCGTCCATGCATTTCAAATGCCGGCGATGCGCGCGTGAGATATTTCCCGCGCCTATAAACCCGACTTTCACCGTCATCCGCAGATCCTTTTCAGAATACGATCCCTATCAGCCCGTTGAAAGAGTCCATCCGGGCTGCCTGCCTGGCCGGCAGACAGGCGGCCGGCGCCGTCCGCCAACTATTTCAACTCTTGCTTCAACGCCCTGATCGTCTCCTCCAGCGCTTTCATCTCCTTGCCGGCCTGCTCCCAGTCCCACCGCTGCATGGCCGAACGCACGCGGGAATAGTGCGCATCGGCCTTTGCCGCCAGTTCGGCAGCGGAACGTCCGGTCTGCACGGCTTCGGTCGCCGCCGGCGCCTCCTCCTCACCGACCGCAACGGTGGCGCCCGCTCCGGCCCCGAACAACTCCGACAGGGCCTCTTCGAACGTATTCCGCATCACCACCTGCCCGCCGAATGCGACAATCACCTGCTTCAACTCCGGAATCGCCGTACTGCGTTCCTGCTGCCGCCTGGGCGGAGGTTGGCCGCCGGGCATGCCCTCTTCCTGTCCGTACGCCTGCTGTTCGGGCTCCTGCCTCGCCTGCAGATAGATGGGTTCGACGTAGATGAACGAGCGCTCCACCGGGATGGCCAGCAGGTTTCCGCGGATCACCTCCGAACCCCGCTGCCCCCACAACGTGAGCTGACTGGAGATTTCCGGCTGCTGGTCCACCCGCGCTTCGATCTGCATCGGGCCGTAGATCAGCTTGTCTTTGGGCAGTTTGTACACCAGGAGATGCCCGTAGTTTTCACCGTCGGACCGAGCCGCGAGCCAGGCGATCATATTGTCCCGCTTTTCAGGCGTGAACGGGACCATCAGCAGGAATTCCTCCCGCTGCTCGCCAGGCAGCTTGACGATAATGTAGTAGGGCAGCATCTCCTGTGGCTGGTCGCTGTAGATCTCGTTCGGAATCTCCCAGAGATCCTCCTGGTTGAAGAAGACGTTGACGTCTTCCATGTGATACGTCCGATACATGATCGCCTGCCTGAAAAACAAGTCGATGGGATACCGCACGTGCGCCCTGAGACCTTCCGGCATCGCGGACATCGGCTGGAACACGCCCGGGAACATCTCACCGTAAGCTCGAATCAGCGGATCTTCCGTATCCACCTGATAGAACGTGACCGTGCCGTTATACGCGTCTACCACAACCTTCACGGAATTCCTGATATAGTTGATCCTCATCCGCCCGGAGCGCGTCGAATACGGATACATGTCCGAGATCGTGTACGCATCCTGTATCCAGTAGAGCCTGCCTTCGGACGCCACGACGTAGGGATCGGTGTCGTACATGAGGAAGGGAACCAACGTCTGCACCCGCTCCCGGATCTGCCGGCGGAACATAATGCGGCTTTCCGGCAAGATATAGCCGCTCAACAGAAGGCTCACGTCCCAGAACCGGATGGCAAACGACAGCCGATCGATAAAACTGCCCGTGGGAACGCCACCCTTCCCCACGTACGTCGAATACTGGTTCTCGTCGCCCTTCGGATAGTCGAATTCCTCGATGCCCGTCTTCACGACCACGTAGGCGTAGGTTCTCTCGCCGTAATAGATCTCGGGCCTCTCCACCTCCAGCCCGGAAACCGAAACGGGCGGTATGTCCTTGACCATAAACGCCGGCAGGCCCTCCGGGGTCACGTGGTTGACCGGGCTTATGGCCACCCCGTATCCGTGGGTATACTGCAGGCGCTCGTTGACCCAGTTCCTCGCCTGTGCCGGCAATCGGTTGGTATCCAGTTCCCGGGCGGACAACATCACCTGCCTGTAAACCCCGTCTATGGTGTACCGGTCCACGTCCACACTCGGAAATACGTAGTACGGCCGGATCTCCTGCACCTGCTGATAGGTCTGTTTCAGAGGGCGTTCATCCCAGATCCGGATGTTCCGCATCGTCAGGGGATTTGCCTGAATATCCGCCAACGTCAGGTCTTCGGAAGCCTCGAAGGGCTGCTCGACGATCCGGTCCAGCCCGTACGCCCGGTTCGTCGCCTCGATATTGTATTCGATGAAGGGGCGTTCCCGGCGGAGTTCGCTTGGCTCCACCACCAGCTTCTGCACCACGGTCGCGGGGACCGCTCCCACGACGATGGCGCCGATAACCAGCACACCGACGCCCCTGAGCGGCAACCGGGTATTGGGCTTCCTGACGTTCAGAAACAGGAAAACCGCCGTCGCCAGAAAGACGATCACCATCACCCAGTAAGCCCAGATCTGAACGTTGACGTCCACGTAACCGGCGCCGAAAAACCGCCCCTGCGAATAGAGCAGGCCGTAGATCTTCAGCCGGTACTTCCACGCCAGCGCCAGAAGGAATACGCCGCCCAGTCCCGAGAGATGGGCCATGGGACGTTCTCCCACCTCGAGCCCTTCCCGGATTCCAATGCCCCCCGCCGACACGTACATCACCACCGCGATCAGCGCCGACAGCACCAGCGCCGCAATCAGAAACCCGGAAAGGAAATCGTAAAACGGCAGCAGGAACACGTAGAAGCCCACCTCCCGTTCGAAAATCGGATCCACGGCGCCGAAGGGCTGTTCGTAGATGTACCTCAGCAGAACCGGCCACTGGCCGGCGCCGACGTTGCCCAGGATGAGAACCAGTACGGCCGCGATGAACACCTGGGTTTTCCTGGACTGCAATACTCCGCCGGGTTCGTCGTCAACCCGTACCGCCCTCTGTGTCACGCGTCCCGCAATCCACAGGTTCACCCCCACGACAATTGCCGCGATTGCGCCGAAAATCATGCCCGATCCGAAGCGGGCGCGAATGATGCGCCAGAACACCGAATCGTATTCCAGGCTCCTGAACCACAGCCAGTCGGTATAGTACGATACCAGGAAACTGATTCCGAAAAACCCGCCAACCAGCACGGCAAGAACGATCCATCCCCGCGGACGCCGATCCATATCTTCTCCTTTTTCAAAACCACGACGAAACGATGAATTTGACAACAAGAAAACAAAAAAACCGCTTTCTGTCAGCAAAAACATTTCGGCGGGCCAGCGCGGACGTTGCGCCGCGCCTAATCGTTGACATCCGGCGGCGTGTTTATCTTATTGTCCGTATCGTACAATTGCTTCCGCGGCCCGACCCGAATCAGGAGCACGCCATGTCGGAATTTCAGGATAAAGCGGTCATCGTCACGGGCGGGGCAAAGGGCATCGGCAGCGGCATCTGCCTGGCTTTCGCCAGGGAGGGCGCCCGCGTGCTCTGCGCCGACGTGGACGTAAGAGCAGGTAGACGTCTGGCCGCGGAAAGCGACGCCCTCCCGGGCCATATCCGCTTCCGGGAGGCGGACGTCGCGCGGGACGAGGCGTGTCGCGGGCTCGCGCGGACCGCCGTTTCGGAGTGGGGCGGCGTGGATATCCTCTGCAACAACGTCGGCATTCAGCCGACCGACAGCTACCTGCCTGCCCACGAACTGCCCGAAGACACGTGGGACGCCATCCTGAACGTCAACCTGAAGAGCGCTTTTCTGATGACCCGGCACTGCGTCCCGGAGATGATCAAACGCGGAGGCGGCGTGATTATCAACACGGCCAGCGTCCAGGGTCTCCAGTCCACCAAAGGCGTCTGCGCCTACGCCGCCAGCAAAGGCGGCATCCTCTCGCTGACGCGGCAACTCGCCCTGGAATACGCCGAAGACAACGTGCGCGTGCTCGCGGTCAACCCCGGCGCCATCGACACCCCTCTGGTCGACGAAGCCCTGAAGGCCCTGGGCGGCGACGAGAAGGAACAGCGCGAACGGATGGGCCGGTCCCATCCCGTCGGTCGGATCGGAACCCCGGACGAGGTCGCGCAGGCCGTGCTGTTCCTCGCCAGCGAAAAAGCCTCGTTCATGACGGGCGAGAACGTGTGCGTGGACGGCGGCATGATGGCCAAAGGCGCCTGGAGCTGACCACCCATCCAGGGTCACGACAGAACACCATGGACTATCATCCGTTTGTCGTCCACTTCCCCGTCGCCCTGCTCACCGTCGGATTCCTCTGCGACGCCGCCGGCGTTCTTCTCCGCAGGGACCACCTCCTCCGCACCGGCTACCTCCTCCTGGTTCTGGGCGCCGTCTCCGCGATCGCGGCCGCCCTCACCGGAAACGCGGCCGAGGATACCGCCGCCGGAGTCCCCGGCATCGCCGCCTCACTCGAGCAGCACGAGTCCATCTCCACCGCAGCCACGTGGCTGGCCATCGGGCTTGCCCTCTTCCGCACCCACCTCACCGTCAAGAAAAAATTCGCCGGAAACCTCCGATTCGTAGTTCTCGCCGGCGCGGCCGCGACAGCGGTCCTCGTTGCCGTCAGCGGATACACCGGAGGGCGGATGAGTTACGAATTCGGGCCGGGTATCAGGCCTGTGATGGAAACCCTGGAAGCGGTGAGACGGGAGACGGGAGAGAAGACTCCCGATTGACTCCGCGAGTGGGACGGGACCTACCCGCTTTCCCCCTTCCTAAAGGAAGGGGGAAAGCGGGATCCTATCACGTGGCGTTCGTTTCCCTTTCCTTTAGGAAAGGGTCCCTGGCTGCCGGTGGTTTCTCGGCAGGCAGGGGGGATAGGTATGCGCCCGTTATGGTGCTGCCACGTGTCGGCGTTGCCGTAAACGGGTTTGGCTTGTGATTCAAGCTGAACGCTGATGGCTGAAAGCTGCTTCTTGATGCTATTTGCCTTTCCCTTTGTGTCTTTGTGTCTCCGTGTGAGTTGATTTTCGGTTTCGACCGAGCTCCGACGCCTGCGTTTCTCCCCTCTCCCCGCATTGTTTGCGTTTCGTTCTTGATCGGAGAGGCGTTGTACGCTACCTTTCGAGCGAAGGACGCGAGCGCGTCTACGCCGTTCCGGGCGCCGTTTTTCGCCGCGGCCCGGACACTTCCACGTCGAGTTGTTCGGAAGGCCTCTACAGCATGCAACCCGTCCCACATCCTCCGTTTCGCACCGCCGCCGTGCTGGGCGCGGGCGTCATGGGATCGCAGATCGCCGCCCATTTGGCCAACGCCGGTCTGTCCGTACATCTTCTGGATCTTCCGGGCGACGAAAGAAACCGAAACGCGATTGTCGACGGCGCGCTGAAAGGACTCGAGCGGCTCAGCCCCGCTCCGCTCTTTACGGAAGGCGCCGCCCGCCGCATCACCCCCGGCAACATCGAGGACGACTTCCACCGTACGTCTGAAGCGGACTGGATCATCGAAGCGGTCGTGGAGAAGCCGGACGTCAAGCGGGAGATCATGGCGCGCGTGGAAGCCGCCGCGAACGGACATGCCGTCATTTCCACGAACACCAGCGGCATTCCGATCCACCTGATCGCACGGGACCGGTCGGCGGATTTCAGGCGGCGTTTCCTCGGCGCGCACTTCTTCAACCCGCCGCGCTACCTCAAGCTCCTCGAACTCATCCCCCTTCCCGATACCGATCCGTCCGTTGTCGATCGCATCACCCGGTTCGGCAGCGACCGGCTTGGGAAAGGCATTGTGGTCGCGAACGACACGCCGGGCTTCATCGGCAACCGCATCGGCGTGTACGCCATGATGCAGTGTATCCGGGCCTTTACGGAGGAGGGGTATACGATTGAGGAAGTCGACGCCCTTACAGGCCCTCTGCTGGGACGTCCCCGGTCCGCCACGTTCAGGACCGCCGACGTTGTCGGGCTGGACACGCTCGCGCACGTTGCGGGTTACCTCCACGACGCCCTTCCGGACGACGAAAGCCGGGACGGGTTCCGGGTTCCCGACGTGGTCGACCGGCTGGTTGCAGGCGGGGCCACCGGCGCCAAGGCGGGCGGCGGGTTCTACAGGAAAGAGGGTCGAAACATCCTCTCGTTCAACCCCGAAACCGGGGAATACGACCCACCGGCGGAACAGAAACTGGGGGACCTCGAACCCCTTCGGAAACAGAGGGACCTTTCCCGGCGCCTCTGCGACCTCTATGCGAGCGACGGGCGGGCGGGCGCCTTCTTTCGGAGTCATCTCCTGGAAGTCCTGTCGTACAGCGCTCGCCGCATCCCGGAGATCACCGCCAACCCGGCCGACGTCGACCGCGCGCTTCGCTGGGGATTCGGCTGGGAGGCGGGGCCCTTCGAGACGTGGGACATGATCGGGTTCGATACCGTCCTCAAGGACATGGCGGCCGAAAACGTCCCCCTGCCAGGCTGGATCGAAGGCATGTCCGGGGCGGGCGCCGCGGGATTCCGCGACCGCTCGCGGGTCTATATGCCGGATCGCGGATACGTGCCGGAATCCCAAGACGAAAACGCCTCGCCCGCGATTCGCGCCGACGATCCCCACGTCCGGTGGCAGAACGAGGACGCCGTTCTCCTGGACCTGGGAGAGGATATCGCCCTCTTCGAATATCGCACCAAGGCAAACGCCATGGGTGAGACACTCGTTCGCGGGCTTGTTGACGCGGTCGACGTCGTCGAAGCGGGAGATTACCGCGGCATGGTCATCTGCAACGGAGGGAAGAATTTTTCGGTGGGCGCCAACCTGGGAGAGATGGTCGCACACGCGGAACAGAAACGCTTCGATCGGATGGACGGACTCATTGTCAATTTCCAGCAGATGATCCAGCGCGTCCACTATTCCGCCAAACCGGTTGTCGTCGCCACCCACGGCCGCGTCCTCGGCGGAGGCTGCGAACTCACGCTGGCCTGCGCCAGCCCCGTGGCCGCGGCGGAATCCTACATTGGACTCGTGGAACTGGCCGTGGGACTCATCCCCGGCGGCTGCGGCACCATGCGCATGGCGGCGATTTCGCACGAGCGGGCTTCGTCCGAGCAGGACAGCCACGTCCAGCCGTTCCTGACCAGGGCCTTTGAGACGGTGGCGATGGCCAAGGTATCCAACAGCGCCTATCAGGCTCGGGAATACGGGTTTCTTCCACCGGGATCGCCCGTTGTGATGAACCAGGACCACCGGCTGCGCGCCGCCAGGCAGGAAGTCCTGCGCCTCTCGAACCAGGCATACGCGCCGCCTCCGGTCCGCAACGGCATCCGGGTACTCGGGCAGCCGGCCCGCGCGCGGTTCGAGGTGACAACCTACAATATGCTCCGTTCCGGTTTCATTTCCGAATACGACCGCTATCTGGCGAACCGGTTCGCGTACGTGCTGACCGGCGGAGACCTCAGCGGCCCCGCGAACGTACACGAAGACTACCTCCTCGAGCTGGAACGCGAAGTCTTCGTCGCCCTTACGGGCGAACAGAAGACCCGGGAACGAATTTACAGCATCCTGCGAACCAACAGACCCCTGAGAAACTGATCCCCGCGCGATTCGGCCCGCCGGATCGCGAGAAAAAGAAGAGGTCGAGTCCGCCATGTACAGCGAAACCTGCATCGTCAGCAGCGTCCGCACGGCCGTCGGCAAAGCCGGGAGGGGGACCCTGCGTAACGTGCGGCCGGAAAGCATGGGCGCGGCCGCGGTCAACGGCGCCATGGCGCGCGTCGAGGGCCTCCCGCCCGAGCGTGTCGACGACGTGATCATGGGCTGCGCGTTTCCCGAAGCGCAGCAGGGCATGGTTCTCGGCCGCGTTGTCGCGCGGAAAGCCGGCCTGCCCGAAACGGTCCCCGGCGTTACCATCAATCGCTTCTGCGCTTCCGGGCTGCAATCCATCGCGATGGCCCACCAGGCAATCTCCGCGGGTCAGGCCGACGTCATCGTCGCGGGAGGCGCCGAATCCATGAGCCTCGTGCCCATGGGCGGAAACCACTTCATGCCCGATCCCGACGTCACGCGTGAGAACCCGGACCTCTACATCGACATGGGCAACACCGCGGAGAACCTGGCGGAGAGCGAAGACATCTCCCGGGTGGAACAGGACGAGTTCGCCCTGCGTTCCCACCACCGCGCGCTGAACGCTGCCGCGGGAGGCCGCTTCAATGACGAAATCGTGCCCATGCACGTTGTGGACACGGTGTACGAAAATGGCGGCGCCACGTCCACCGAAACGACGTTCAGGGCGGACGAAGGGCCTCGCGCAGACACCAGCGCCGCCGCCCTCGCCCGGCTCAGGCCGGTCTTCCGCGCCCGCGGCACCGTCACCGCGGGGAACGCCTCCCAGGTGTCGGACGGCGCCGCGGCGACGGTCGTGATGAGCGAACGTACGGCCAGAGAGCTGGACGTGGAACCCCTGGCGCGGCTCGCGGGTTACGCCGTGGCCGGCGTGGCGCCCGAAATCATGGGGATCGGCCCCGCCGAAGCCGTGCCGAAAGCGCTTCGCCAGGCGGGCCTCGCCCTGGACGATATCGGCCTGATCGAACTGAACGAAGCCTTCGCGGTCCAGGCGCTCGCCGTCATCGGCAGACTGGGCCTGGACCGGGATATCGTCAACGTCAACGGCGGGGCCATCGCGCTCGGCCACCCGCTGGGCTGCACCGGCGCCAAACTCACCGCCACCCTGCTGCATGAGATGATCCGCCGCAACATCCGCTATGGCATCTGCACCATGTGCATCGGCAGCGGGATGGGCGCGGCGGGGGTATTCGAGAACCTGAGGACGTAAGCCGCATGGACGTTCTGACTTCCACCTGCGGCGTCCTGTCCTTTTCGTACGTCGAAGCCCTCGCCGTTGGGGTTCTCGTATGCGCCCCGGGTTATACCGGCGCGCCGAGGCCGCCCGAGAACAGGCCATCCGCGTGGACGCGTTCACCCCCGAAGAAACCCTCCCTTATCCGGAAAACGCGCGGCGACGGCAACCGGGCGCGACCGCACGTCCCGAGGAGCGCAATCCATGCAAGGCCTGATGATGGACTATCCGCTCACGCTGGACCGGATCCTCGAGCACGCCAACCGTCTGTATCCACGCAAGCGCATCACCACGGGATTGCCCGACGGGACCCTTCACCGGTACACCTACGCGGACCTGCACCGGCGGTCGAAACGACTCGCCAGCGCGCTGAGCGGCATGGGCATCGAACCCGGCGACCGCGTGGGAACCTTCGCGTGGAACAACTACCAGCACCTGGAGCTGTATTTCGCGGTTCCGTGCAGCGGCGCCGTCTGCCATACGCTCAATATCCGCCTCTCGGCGGACCAATTGGCCTACATTGTCCGCCACGCGGAGGACAAAGCCGTCTTCGTGGACGCGAGTCTGCTGCCCCTCTTCGAAGCCGTGGCCGCCAGGCTCGACCGCCCCCCTCGCACCGTCCTGTTCAATGCCGATCCCGGAATCAGCACGTCCCTTTCGGACGTCTGCGACTATGAAGACCTTATGGACAGCGGCAGCGACGCATTCGATTGGCCGGTCACCGACGAGACCGAGGCCATGGGCCTCTGTTACACCAGCGGCACCACCGGCGAGCCCCGGGGCGCGCTGTACTCGCACCGTTCGATGTTTCTGCACACGCTCGGCGTGAATCAGTCCAACGCCGTGGGCCTTGTCGAATCGGACGTCGTCATGCCCGTCGTACCGCAGTTCCACGCCATGGCCTGGGGACTGCCGTATGCATGCGCCATGGCCGGCGCGGAGATGGTTCTCCCCGGCCCCCACCTGAATCCCGCCGCCCTTGCGCGGACGATCGCGGAGGAAGGCGTCACGGCGCCCGCCGGCGTTCCCACCATCTGGACCGGGCTCTATGAAGAACTGAAGGTCAATCCGCGCGACATCTCCTGCATTCGCGCCCTGATCGTCGGCGGGGCGGCCATGCCGCGCGGCCTGATCGAAGCCTATGAAACCGAACTCAACGTGGCGGTCGTACACGCCTGGGGAATGACCGAACTCTCGCCCCTGGGCACCGTCTCCAGGCCGCAGCGCCACCATGGCGCCCTTCCGGACGCGGACAGGTGGGACGTGAAAGCCACCCAGGGGTATCCCATCTGCGGCGTTGACATGCGGATTGTGGACGATTCGGGCAACGAAGCGCCGTGGGACGGCCGCAGCATGGGCGAGATACAGGTCAGGGGCCCGTGGGTGATCGGAAGCTATTACAAGCAGGACCCCGCGCCCGATCACTTCACGGCCGACGGGTGGTTCCGGACCGGCGACGTGGGCTCGATGAGCCCGGACGGCTTCCTCACCATCACGGACCGGACAAGAGACCTCATCAAGAGCGGCGGCGAGTGGATTTCGAGCGTGGCGCTGGAGAACACGCTCATGGGCCATCCGGCCGTCACCGAGGCCGCCGTTATCGCCATACCCGACGCGAAATGGACCGAACGGCCGTTCGCGATCGCCGTACGGTCGCCCAGCGCAGACCCGGTGACGGCCGAGGCGCTGCGGGCGCACCTCGCGTCGGCATATCCGAAATACTGGGTTCCCGACCGGATCGTCTTCGTAGAGCAGATCCCCAAGACCAGTGTCGGCAAACTGGACAAGAAAGTGATCCGCCGCCGGCATGCCGAAGGACTGTGGGGCTAGCCGGCCGCGACCCGGGACAACAGGAACCGCAATGCCTCTCCACCTGAAGAACCCTCACAGCATCCTGGCCGTTCTGCAAACCCGTCCCCAGGACGTCTACGAAATCCGTCTGCCGGACCCCGTCACCGGACCCTGGCGCCGGGTCCGGTCGTCCGCCACGGAAATTGGCGTCAAATTCACGGGCGGGAACCGCGCGTCCCGGAGGCAGACCCGGAGGGGCCGCGCGGGCGGCGCCGAGGCCGTCGTCAGGGAGCGGCGCGCGGTCACCGTCCGGGACCTGTTCGCGAACGCGCCCGAGACCGGACTCTGGCTCGCGCTCGACCGCGTGCAGGACCCGCACAACGTGGGGGCGATCTTTCGCTCGGCCGCCTTCTTCGGCGTCCGAGGCATCCTGCTTACGCGGGACCGTTCCGCCCCGCTCACGGATGCCGTGTACGACGTCGCGTCCGGCGGTGCGGAACACGTTCCCTTCTGCTTCCCGGCCAACCTCAGCAGGGCCCTCGACCTGGCGCGGAAGGCGAACCTCTGGATCCTCGGCGCGACCGAACATGCGGACACCGGCCTGGACGGGGTCTCTGCCGACCGACCCTGGCTGCTCGTCCTGGGCAACGAGGAACGCGGGCTCCGGCGTCTCACGCTGGACAAATGCGACGTCACGTGCAGCATTCCGTCCACCGGCAACGTCGCCTCACTGAACGTATCCGTGGCCGCGGGTATTTTCCTGCAGAAACTCGCCACCCCGCCGGAACACGTCTCGCGACAAACAACCGGCGCCACCCGCCTGCAATAACAGCCCGTTGAAAAAGCCCATGCTCCGGGAACCGGGGCCCCCTTGTCAGCATCTCCGTTATGCCTTATCTTTTGTGAAATATACCGGGAGAACAGCCGATGCGCGAAACCATCTTCTGGGACGTGGATACCCAGTATGATTTCATCATGCCAGACGGCAAACTGTACATCCAGGCGGCGGAGAAGATCCTGCCCAACCTGGAGCGGCTCACCGCCTGCGCCCGGACGCGGAATATCCCCATCTTCGGGTCCGTAGACTACCACAATCCCGACGATCCGGAGATTTCGGATTCGCCCGACTTCCAGGACACCTTTCCCCCGCACTGTCTCAAGGACACCCCGGGCCAGCGAAAGGTCGCGGAAACACGCCCGGTAAATCCGCTGTGGATCGACGGCGACGTGGAAGACCCCTCGGCCCTCGGAGAGCGGGTCCGGAACCACGCCGGCGAGGTCATCTTCCGGAAACAACGCTTCGACGTCTTCACCAACCGGAACGTGGAACCGGTCCTGGATGCCGTCCGACCCGGGCGCATCGTCCTGTACGGCGTTGCCCTGGACGTCTGCAACGCCTACGCCATCGACGGCTTTCTCGAGAGGAACACCGCTCCCGTCCAACTGGTCCTGGACGCCACGCAGGCCATCTTCCCCGAACGCGGAGAAACGCTCGTGGAAGACTGGAAGGCCAGGGGCGTGACGGTCGTGTCTACCGACGAGATTAGCGGATAGCGAAATCCGCGTTTTCCTTATATCGACGCATACACGCGCCGGCCCTATTTCCCCGCCGCCACGTCGAGGTCCGGATCCTTGAACAGGTCCAGGTACCTGCCGTATCCGTTCGTCTTCAGCTCATCCACCGGAATAAAACGCAACGACGCCGAATTGATGCAATAGCGCAGCCCGGTCGGCGGCGGTCCGTCCGGGAAGACGTGGCCAAGGTGGGAGTCTCCGTATTTGCTGCGGACCTCCGTGCGGGACATGAAGAGGCTGTTGTCGGCGCGTTCCACCACGTGCCCGGAAACCAGGGGCTGCGTGAAACTCGGCCATCCGGTTCCCGACCGGTATTTGTGCGTGGAGCTGAAGAGCGGTTCGCCCGAGACAATATCCACGTAGATGCCCGCCTTCTTGTTGTCCCAGTACTCGTTGCGGAACGGCCGCTCGGTGCCGTCTTCCTGGGTTACGTTCCATTGGAGCGGCGTGAGCTTCCGTCGAAGGTCGGCTTCGGGGGGTTTGACCCAGTTCCCACTCGATGAATTCGCGGGTTTGCCGGGCCCCCAGATCCGCTCGATGAACCGGTCGCGGCCCGAGCCCTTCCGGTAACGATTGTAGTGGTCCGGCTTCTTCCTGTAGTAGTCCTGGTGGTAATTCTCCGCGGGGTAGAAGGTTTCCGCGGGGCGGATGGGCGTGACGACGGGGGCGTCGAACCGGCCGGATCCCGCGAGCGCTTCTTTCGACGCCTCGGCGAGCTTTTTCTGCTCGTCGTCGTGGTAGAAAATGGCGGACGTGTACTGGTGGCCCCGGTCATAGAACGACCCCCCGGCATCGGTGGGGTCGAACTGCCGCCAGTAGACGTCAAGCAGTTGGGCGTAGGTGACGACAGCGGGGTCGTAAGTGACCAGCACCGCCTCGATGTGCCTGGTTTGGCCTTTGCTGACCTGCCCGTACGTGGGCTTCACGATCATTCCGCCGGTATAGCCGGATACCGCGGAGACCACGCCTTCCAGCTTGTCGAAAGGGGCTTCGATGCACCAGAAGCAGCCCCCGGCGAACGTGGCCTGCGCCACGTTTTTCGTTTCGGACCGCCCGTCGCCGGCGCCCAGGGCCAGGGCGACAATCAGAGCGGCTGCGGCAAGCAGCAGCACAAGGGTCGTTTTCATCCGGGTTCCTCCTGACACACCCGATATTCGGGGAAAATTGCGCGCGGTCGCGCTGATGCGCTGATTCGATGTACTTTGACGTAACGCCTGTCGGCAGGGAATGGTTGCACGGAACTGTAAGGAGGGGGAGAGGTCTGCGGGGCCGGGAGGGGTTCGCATTTGGCTGACTGCTGAGAGCTGACCGCTGATTGCTGCCTTTTGCTGTCTTGCCCGACGTTTTCACACTTGATATCTATACATTTGTGCAGTATATTCAGGACGTGGCGCATTCGCATCTGGAAATCGAAGAGACCGCGGCGCGGTCGGTCCTGATGCCGCAGGACGGCCCGCCCGTTACCCGGTACACCCTGAATCCGTACGCCGGATGCGGCATGGGGTGCGCGTATTGCTACGTGATGAAATACCCGTACGCCGAGGAACACCCCCTGCCGTGGGGCGCATGGGTTCAGCCCAAAACGAACGCGCCCTTTCTTCTGGGCAAGGCGCGGGACAAGATCTGGGGCCGGCGGATCTTCGTGGGTTCGGCCACCGACCCGTACCAATACGTGGAGCGCCAGTACCGCCTGACCCGCCGATGCCTGAACGTGCTGGAGGACAGCAACCCGAAGGACGTCGTGGTGCATACGCGGAGTCATCTGATCCTGGACGACGTGGAATTGCTCCGGGCGTTCAAGTCCCCGTTGCGGGTGTGCTTCTCCGTCCCGACGGACGACGACCGCGTGCGCAAAAAGCTGGAGCCGCACGCCCCGCGCATCGACCTGCGGCTGAAGACCATGAGGCGCCTCAGGGCCGAAGGCATTCACGTTACCGCGGCGGTGGCGCCTCTGCTCCACTGCGACCCGGCCCGCTTCGCCCGGGTGCTTCACGACGCCGCGGACGACGTCTACACCACGTCGATGCGCTATACCGACAAAACGGGCATTCAATCGACGGACAGAGCCCGGGCCTATTTCGAGAGCGCCCGGTACAGAGACCTGGTTGACGAAATGGACCGCTGCCTCGACGCGGCGGGTCTGAAGACGAACGGAGACGACGAAAGAGAATTCGCGTCGAGATGAACGCGTGTGTGCCACACTGGTGGAAAAACTACCGCATGTTTCTTTGGACAAATGGTGCTAAGCGGTGTATCTTTTGAAGATGGGATTGTCGCTATCTTAGCCGTAAAAAATTCTCGGCCTCGGATTACGGATCGAGAGGGTAAAGCGTAAAGAGGATAAAGAAAGTGGAAATACGTGGAGGTGATCCCATGTGCCAGATTATATTGGACGTGGTTGCAAACAACGAGTTGGGTGGTCATTCGACAAATGAACAAGGTGCGGTACCCCTGCCCGCCGATGGCGACGTGCATCGTCGTGGGGATGTATTCATCCATTTCGATCGATCCGAAAAGCTGTATGACCATTGGCCGGCTCCGACCTGCATTGTCTCGGATGGTCCGTATGGACTCAGCGGATTTCCAGGGGACCTTCCAACTCCAAAGGATCTCTGCGACTGGTATCGACCTCACGTTAGCGCCTGGTCAGAACGGGCATCTCCGATAACGACGTTGTGGTTTTGGAACTCTGAAGTCGGATGGGCGACGGTCCATCCACTTCTGTTGGAGTATGGTTGGGAATATCGGGCCTGCCATGTGTGGGATAAGGGCTTGGGACACGTCGCCGGTAATTCGAATACGTCGACGCTGCGTAGATTTCCGGTTGTAACGGAAGTTTGTGTACAGTACACGAAAGAGGCCCAGTTTCACAAGGGCGATCGTACGATGAACATGCAGGAATGGCTCCGACATGAGTGGAGACGATCCGGACTTCCCTTCAGGCTTGCCAATGAGGCCTGCGGCGTCGTCAATGCCGCTACCCGGAAGTATCTTACAGGAGACCACATGTGGTATTATCCACCAGTTGATGCATTTGTTCGCATGTCCGATTACGTAAATGCCAATGGAAATCAAGAAGGACGACCATATTTCAGTATAGATGGCAGACGGCCGGTCTCTGGTGATGAATGGAGACGTATGCGAGCTAAGTTCCGATGTCCTGCGGGAGTAACGAACGTCTGGCAACATCCCCAGGTGTCTGGTTCGGAGAGAGTGAACGGAACACGAACTCGTATGAAGTGGAAGTACAAGAGTCTTCATGGAAGTCAGAAGCCGCTTAAACTCGTTGAATTGACCATTGTTTCAACGACGGATCCCCAGGATATCGTATGGGAACCTTTTGGAGGATTGTGTCCTGCTGCTGTATGTTCGTGGAAACACTCCAGGAAGTGCTATAGCGCAGAAGTCCTCCCTGAATTCTACTCGGCTGCTGCTCACCGTCTGGATTTTGCATAATGGATGCCAATGCTATACCTCCCGCGCCATTACGTATTGAACCCACAACTTGGGAACATTACGATCTATGGTTGAGAGTTCAGGAGGCAATTCGAGCCGTTCCAGATCGGTTTTCTACGCCAACGTCGATCGAAGGACTCCTTGTTACGGATATTTTCACGCTCAATACGCCGCTGGCAGCAACGATTGAAGAGCAAGTCGTCAGAACGCTGAATACGCTGAGACCCGTGTGGGACCCAAATGGGAAATATCAGACCTATTCGTTTGTTAGACAACCTCAGACATTTCCGGATGTAGTGCTCAGAAGGACCGATGATGGACAAACTATCCTGATGGGAATTGAACTCAAGGGTTGGTATCTTCTGGCGCGAGAAGGCGTCCCTACCTATCGATTTACGACTACGGCGGCGGCTTGCCATCCCTGGGATTTGATGGTTGTGATGCCGTGGGTTTTGTCAAACGTGCTTTCCGGTTCACCAGTGATCTTTGCTCCGTTCGTTGAGACCGCCCTATATTGCGCTCAACAACGTAACTACTATTGGCAGTACGAAAGAGCAGCCGAGTCGAATTCCACCATCCATGTTCCGGACGACGTTGGCCCATATCCGCTTAAGAGCGATCAGATCTCCGACAAACCAGCGCATGACGGCGGTGGGAATTTTGGACGGATTGCGAGATACGGAATCATGAATGAGTATATTGAACGTATGAAGGCAACGCGCATCCGAGGAGTAAGGGTGTCGGACTGGTTAAAATTCCTGGAATTGCACGCTGCGAATAGATAGTGCTACCTATACGGTCCGTGCGAAATGTGATTAGTGAGTCTTTTGATACCCTCAGACAAGTTCCGCAATATGCCAGGAAACAGACTTCGGATTCGTACTTTCATGTAAACGATCCTGCACAGTTTTCGCCGATCTCGAGTGGCCCACGAAAATTACTGAAACCGAGTTTTTCGAGATCATCAGCAAGTTGCCCAGGGCAAAAACGTACCCCTTCCTGCAAGTCCTACCGCACGCGTCAGTCTCCCGTTAGTCCTATCGCGAATTCGATTCGTCCCCACTGACATCGATAACAACGACGGATATCCTTCGAGCTTCCTCATCGGAAAGCGTGGCCTCCAGTCGTTCCCGAAGTTCACCGGGAGTACCTGGACGCGTCCCCGACGGGTCTGGCTTTGTGTACTCTTTGCCGAACCAGAACACCAGATAGACGCCATGACCTTCCGCGCCCGGATCTCGGGTGTACCTGGCGATCAGTTGTGTCCTGATCGCGTTCCAAAGATCGGGGTGGTTGTTCTTTTTTATCTCCACCGGCACGTTGGAGCCCTCGTAGCTGACTCGAATATCTGATCGTTTGTCGTTTACGTAACGACCCTCTGGCTGGGCGTCAAGCTGCAACGGGTCTAATTTATACTTCAAATCGGATAGCAGCGAGTCCCGGCAGTGTTCTTCATGTTTCGGTTTTCGGACTTTCTTGTCAGAAGGGTTTTCCCAATATTGACGCCAGTCGGAGGTGTTGCCGTCTCGTATGTTTCGTCCGACGTCCTGCAGATGATCCGTCACGAGAGCGGCGAGATCCGCGGCGTTGGCGGGACTGCCGTTGTCCAGGGTTCGGCAGACCTCCTGGATTTCGGGATGGCAATATGCGGCGTCTCTGCGAATGACCCTCTGGGAATCTCGCGCCCGAGACAACACCATGTGCCATCGGGACAGATCCGGTTCGGCAAGAAGCCTTTCCAGGGCGTCGCTCGCGTCCTTGTCGGGTGAAGCAGCAAGGCGTTGAATAAACGCATGCACAAGTTCTGAGTCCGTGTTTACAGACGCATTCCATTCGTCTTCCCGTTCGTGCCGCAGCTTGTAGGGTCGGAAGTAACTTCCAAAAAGGCGAACGAGAACTTCCAATACCGGAATTCCCAGTTCAACGTCCGCAAGTGAGAAGCCCGCGCGTGCGAACACGTATGGGAAAAACCCTGCCAGGTTTCGCACCCGCCTCTGTTGACCCTGCACAAAGTCTGCCAAAGGGATTGAGTACACCTCGGGCGCAATAACGACCGCCGCGGCCAACCAGCGCACCCGTTGAGCAACATTCATGCTTTTTTTAGCTAGCTTTCTATCGATCAGTTTTTTAAAGGACATCGGATCCGCGTGTCGAAGAGCTGCCCAAAGGAGATAGTCCAGCGCTTCAATCTGTATTGCGCTACAACGCGTGGGAAATGCCCTCAAAAACGGCAAGCTGGCGAGGTTCGCGACCTGGGCGTGTTCTTTGGTACGCGGGAGTGCAAAAATCCCAGAAATCGCCCCACTGCCACTGCGAAGCTCGGAAAGTCCACACCGTACCAGCATTTCGGCAACGACGTCCGGGCGCGCGTTCCGGATTCGTTGATACCAGTTGGGCTCGTGGGAACTGCCCGAACAGAAATGGAACGCGAGCGCCCTGCGCATTTCGTCTTCGTTGAACTGAGAAAACTCCTCTGGCGCAGATTGTCCGATCTCTTCCAGGGCCGCAAGGAAGGGCCATCCGATATGATATACCTGGCCGTTACTCTTAAGACCGAGAATCTCTTCCACACCTGGAATGTCCTCCCTTTCGATGACGCCGCGGATTCCAACACGAACCGCATCGATCAGGCTCTGATCCGATCCCAAGTCATTCTCAATGTCTCGCGTACCCCCGGCGATGCGGAGATTGATCGAGTCCGCGAAATATTTGCCGGCGACGTGGTAGAGCAGACCGTGGGCGGCCCGGTTCTCACGCAATGCTGCCTGGTTAGCCCGGAGACGGTCCAGCCATTGCTCTTCTTTCCGCCGTCGCCCGTCAATGTAACGGGACGTAGTACCGCCACTGTCTTTCACTCCAGAGGCGCCTGGAATGGATTGTGGCGCGCGTAGTCGATCCAGCCTCTCCCTGAGTCTCGGATGTTTCTGAGCGCAATCCACCAGGAGATCGAGCGAGAGGCCTTGACTGCCCCACCGATTCTGATATGCGATGACTGCCCTTTGAAGCATGTGCAACGCCACGTCAGGTTTCGTGTCCGCGACAATAGCGGCATGCTTCAGACACCAAACGCCGAAGTCGGGGGGAGGTTTCGCATCGTAGAGACGCCATTCTATTTTAAGCGCGCGTATTTCGAAATCACTGTTGTCCAATTCATCGCAACGGTTCAACCCCTCGGCGTACACTCTCTTATATAGCTGCGGGCGTTCCTCCAACCAGGACCTTATTTCACGAACAGCGTCTTCGTCGCCATTCCGAACGCCATGAGCGTCCGAAATACCGACACTGAGCCAGTTGTACAGTCGTTCCGTCTCTACGGCTTTCTCCTGTGATTTCAGGGCGCGAGCCAGTAATCTCAGCGGAAGTCGTTCGAGGCGGAGGCGGCCTTCCAGTGCGGAACGCAAGTCAGGAAGCCTCTGCTGCAAAGCGTCCAGGAGTTCGACAGTCTGCTGGTCCGAAGACCCTTTCAGAAGCTCATGCTCCCAGAACCACCAGTACGCGCCAATTAAATCCGTTTCCCAAGTCTCGGACAGGTATTCCCATATTTCCCCCGGAAGCACGTAACGGGGATAAAGCCGCGTTAACAGGGTGCCGAGAAGCTCGTTGTCCGGATCGGATACACGACCGGCTTCAACATCCTTTAGCAGCGACTTGAGAGTTCCAATTTGGTGTTCTTCGTCCTTGGAGCGAACAAATGCATCGAGCGCTAATGCGTTTATGCCCGGCCAACGGGTCTCATCGCGGACAATATCAACCAGGAGATCCGAAAGACCCGGAATCGCGTCGGCCTCGCGCAGAAACCGCAACACGAAGGAGACGAACGTCTGTTGTTCGGATTCGCGGCTCCGGTTCATCAGGACGTCCTTGAGCGCGGGTTCCATATCGGGTGTGGCGAGAGGACCGAACGCCTCCGCCAATTCAATAGAACCGAGCCTGGACACCTCACTGTGAAGAGCGTTCAGGAGCGCCCGCTTTTCGTGCGGCGAAAACCCGTGTATATCGCCATAAAGGCCCACGCCGACGGGGTCTCTGTCGATAAGCACGCTTCGCGCGCTTTTGCTATGCGCTGCCAGCCACGCGGTCAACCCCCGAAGTTCGGTCACGACGATCCCGTCTTCTCCCGTGATGAGAGAGAGAACCCGCGAGGCAGGAAGTCCGCCTTCGATCAGTCGTGCGAGGTACCAGGCGCCGAGGTATTCCGCCACGTGCCGGTGAATCGGGCAGAATCGGTTTAGCGAACCCGATTCTGCCTTGAACAGCTTTGTGGAAAGCACGGACTCGATCGTGTCCGGGTTTTCGTATTCAATTTCACACAAAGACGGGAAGTCCGAATCCTGATCTCCCGTGCCCTGTGTGTACCCTTCTTTACCTGAAATCAGCTGGACAGCGCAAAGACGCCCCGCGGCGTCCAACAACTGATTTGTATTCGCCGGCTGACTGGCAGCTTCGTGCTCTTCATTGTGCTCGCGAACCAGAATTGAACAGGCTTTCTCAAACGTTTGCAGGCGGCTCTCCGGCCATCGGTCGTTACGGGCTACAACGGTGGCCAGCAACTCGAGGGTCAGCGGGTTTTTGAGCAGGCCGTCAATCCTTCGTTCCCGGGCATTCTCCATGAAGGCCGGGGGATCTTTGACGCCCATGTCTTCCAGGATTCGGACAATATCCGGTTCCGTAAGTGGATCAAGGCGAAGTACGGAAACGTCCCCCGGTGATATGATCTCCAGACGTTCCCTATCGTTGTTGCCCAGCCAATCCGCTTCCCTGCAGGAAAGGCGGAAACGAGGCCGCCCCAGCTTTTCGAGCTGTCCGCGGAGTTTATCGAAGGGTTCGAGGACGTTTGAAACGCCAACCCGAACCTCGTCAAGCCCGTCGATAAAGAGTGTCTTGTTGCGCCAATCGGGGTGCAGATCCACGTTTAGGGTGAGAAAGTCGCGGGCGTCGACCTTGCAGGCTTCTTCTCCATGGGCTTCGCGCTCGATCTCGAACGCCGTGGTCTTCCCCGACCCGGGATCGCCTAACAACACGTACGCCGGAATATCCCGAAACTCCGCAAGGGATTGTGAGTCCTTTGACGGATCCCGTTTCTTAACGCCGAGTGGGATTATGGTACACGTGCGTGAAACGACCGTTTTCATGACTCCTCAAACCAGTAATTGGCCGGTACGCTCAGAAACTCATTGAGCCCGATACCGCCTTCTCCGACAAGCAGTGCCCGATACGGACGAAAACGCTGCTTGAACACGTCCATTCCCCGCAGAGTCAACGGCTTTGTACCGCTTTTGACCTCAATGGCGATGATGCGGGGACCACGTTTCAGGACGAAGTCGACTTCGTGCGAACCCTCCCGCCAGTAAAAGAGATGAATGTCCCGCGACGCAGTGTTGAACAGATGCGCTCCTGCCGCGCTCTCGAAAATGCGTCCCCAGAACGTGCGGTCGGCCAGCGCTTCATCAAAAGAATATCCTGAGCCAGCCGTCATCAGGGCGGTGTTGAGCACGATGAGCTTTGGGCTGGAGGCGCGGCGTCGGTACGGCCGGTTGGAATACTTCGGCAAGCCTGCGACCAGGCCGGCGCTCGAGAGTAAATCGAGGTAACGGGCCAGGGTTGTCGTATTGCCGGCATCCTGCAGTTGGCCCAGCATCTTCGTGTACGATAGAATCTGCCCCGAATATGCGGCGCCCAATTCGAACACCTGTTCGAGTAGTACCGGTTTGTCCACCCGGACCATTCCGAGGACGTCCCGCTCTATGTTGGGCTCGACGACCGCGCCCAGGATATAGTTACGCCAGCGATCGGAGTTTCGCACAAATCTTGCAGCCCCTGGATAGCCGCCGAAGTAAAGATATTTCTCCAGTGCGAAGTTGAACCCCTCGTTCATTTCCGCTAGCGACCAGTGAGAGACACCGATAGGTTCGAAGCGGCCGGCGAGGCTTTCGCTCAATCCGGACTGCATCAGCAGGGGGGCCGATCCCAGGATGACCACGTGCAGGGGACAGCCGTTGGCGCGGTCCGCGTCCCACAGGCCCTTCACGGTGTCGGACCACTGCGGTATCTTCTGAATTTCGTCTATCGCGAGAACAAAACCGCGTCCGAATCGTTCGGCCTCCTGTCGGGCTTCTTCCCAGTTGTTCACCAGCCACGTCGTGTCACGCACCGATTTTGGAGGGAGGGTAGATGCGACAGTATCTGGAAAAGCGCTACGTTCATTGCTATCGGGTTCGTCCACGGACACGTAGCGACTGTCGAGGTCAATCTGCTGAAGCGCTTGACGCACGATGGTCGTCTTGCCGGTCTGACGGGGTCCGAAGAGGGCGATGATATGATGCGGCGCCTCGCCCAACCAATCCATGAGCGTATTCACTTGATCACGCTGGAAGGTTTCCATACTGGTAATTTACTCTATTGAGTAAATTTAGTCAATATAGTAATTCACATTTCCATGGCACAAATTTGCAATCTGGTTCTCGCGCCGTCAAGCCGCCTGATTTCGGTTCACGCACAAAAAAACGGGATACGCGAAGGTGTGAGCTCCTTCGGGCATCCCGTCCGCGCGAATCTGTGTCCGGCGTGCGATCGCGTTGGATATTGCCGATGATTACTTCAGCCGGCGCCGCATGGGGCGCCTGGGCGAGGGCGCGGCGGAGCGGATCTCCTGGATGAACTCGGCCGCGGCGTCGCGGTAGGTCTCGAACGGTTCCTGCAGGCTCAGTTGGCTCTCGTTCTCCAGATAGACCGCGTCCCAGTCCACAATATACCGTATCCGGTTCTCCGACAGGGCTCTGATCACGTCGGACCGGCCCCGCGCCCGTGTATCGGCGGGCGGCTCGTCTCCCGCGCGGGCGATCTGCTCCTCCGTTATAATACGGCGCGTCATCCCTTTGTGCTCCAGGTCGAGGTAGAACCCCCGGTTGGAATCGATATTGTGATACTCCAGGTCCAGGCTCTGGAGCCATGGATCGTTCCAATCCACGCCTTCCGACTGCACGAACATCTCCAGCATCCACTTCTTGGCCACCCAGTCCAGCCGGTCCTTCAGCTCCATCGGGTCCCGCTCAAGCGCGTCCAGGGTCCGCTCCCATTCGGCCAGCACCCAGTCCGACTCCTCGTCCATCCCCCGCAGATGGCGCTTTGCAAGATCCAGGTACCGGCGCTGGATATCCAGCGCCGAGACCGGCCTGCCGTTCCTGCGCTCCAGGATCCACTTGTGGGTGGGATCCCGTGAAATCTCCTTCAGCGCCCAGACCGGATCACCCAGGCCCACGTCCTGCGGAAACACCTTGAGTTCGAGCAGATTCAACACCATCGCGGTGGTTCCCACCTTCAACGCGGTGGCGTACTCCGACATATTCGAATCGCCCATCAGCAGGTGCAGCCTGCGGTACTTGTTGTAGTCGGCCAGCGGTTCGTCGCGGGTATTGATGATCGCCCGGGAGAACTGGATCCACTGGTAGATCTCCGTGACAATGTGGTCCGCGCGTTGTGAAATCTGAAAGGCGACGGGGTCCTCGTGACCGACGTCGTCGACCTCGTCCCGGCCATAGTAATAGAAGCTGTCGTCGTAGCTGCCCACGCGGCCGGCGCCGCTGTAGATCTGCCGTGTCACCAGAAACGGCAGCAGCGCCGGTATCACCACCAGGGAAAACGGCACGTGTCGCCGGATCAGGTAGTTCTCGTGGCAGCCGAACGTGGCGCCGGTAAAATGGTCGATATTGTTCTTGAGGAACGAAGCCTCTTTCGCAAGCCCCAGGGAGCGAAGCGAACGCTGCAGAATCCGTTCTCCCGCGCGGTCGGAGGCGACCAGATCGAACAGGCTCTTGCATTCGGGCGTGGTATATTCGATATGCCCCATGTCGATATAGACCCTGCCGGAATTGAACAAAAAACCGCCGTTTCCCGGCGGTTCGTCCCGGCCCCGATAGTGGATATCGACAATCCCCTTGCGCTCGGTGTGGAAGATGTGGTCCTTTACCTTCACCGCAATGGCATCCGGGCTGACGAATCCCTCGTGCTCCGGCGCCATGCACCCGTATTCGGTTTCCAGACCGAAAATGCGACGTTCCATTGCGGGTCCTTAGAGATTCAAACACCGGAGTTTACAGGCATGGACAGGACGAAGAAGCGTGAGAAGACGAGGAAACGAGAAAAGCGCGAGAAAACGAGGAAACGAGAAAACGAGAAAGTGAGTAACGGAAGTAAATCGATTCACCGTGGGCCGGTACGGATACGCGGGATCACGTCAAGATTGCAGGGTCAGCCGCGTCTCAGCGATACGGCTTGATCACGGGTTGTATTTCTCGATTGCCAAGAACGCGGCACCGGCGTTTGTCCGCGCCCGACCGGTCGAAAACCACGGCCTCAACCGCGGCCGACTCCAACGCGGTCTTCAGGATCGCCTGCAGGTCCGCCTCGCCGGCCAGCCGTTCCAACTCGGACGGCTCCTGCGGGACTTCGTCCAGGGTTCCCACGAACCGCCCGGCCGCCCAGGCCTCCAGCGCGGCCTTCAACGCGTTCCGCAGGTTGAAGCGCCCGGTCTCCGGCAAGTAGCTCCGCATCAGCCCGTCCGCTTCCGGAATCTCGCCCACAACGCCGCGGCCTTCGTACTTCTGAAACGCGCCGTCGTAGTCCACGGTATAAAAGACAGCGCCTTTTTCCGATCCATCGAGTTCCAGCATCAGGACCCGCACGATGTACGGCGACCGGAACACCTCGTCGAACGCCGTTTTGACCGCCGGGCCCAGGCCGAAGTGCACGATCTGCTGCAGGTTCACGTCCTGCTCGGAGTAATTGAACCCGATCACCGACGCCAGGTCCACGGCGGACTGACGCAGCTTCTCGACGTCGGCCGGATGTCCGAGCGCGGCCATGCCGATGCGGTCGTACACCTCGAAGACCTTCTGCTGGCCCTGACCCAGCGTGAGGAGCAGCGCGCCGTCGCGGTAGGCCAGGCCCACGACCGGGCTGCCGCCCCGGAGCTGGTCTTCGATGTATTCGCGCCGGTTGGCGACCGCCTCGGCCCATCGATAGGGTTCGTCCAGCATCATCCCTCAGCGTCTCCCGTTCCGTCCGCCCGGGCGATGTGCCGCTCGTGGGAGGCCCGCAGCTCCTCCTCGGTCACGGTGCGCAATCCATCCGCCGAGATGGTTTTCACGGTGGGCGCCACCCCGGCGTCCCGCTCGTACCTTCCCGTGGCCGCGTCGTATTCCGCGGCCGTATGCAGCAGGCGCAACGCCATCCCGAGGCTCTCGCTCCGGCCCAGCTCGGCAAACGGACGTTCGCCCCACTGGTTGTTGTAGTACATCGCGCCCCGGATGGCGGCCGCGCCCGATCCGGTGGTGGAAAAATCGGCGCTTTCGAACTGCGCGCCCAGTACGTCGTAGAAGAAGATCTTCCCGCGGCTATCCAGCCGATCGTACGTGGCGAATATGGGGATCACCGGCCCGATGCCCTGCATGGCCATCGGCAGATTGTCGCGTATCAGAAGGGAGAGACGCCGCAGTTTGGCCGCCAGGCTCATTTCCTGCAACTGCCGGCGCCGGTGATATTGAAAGGTGTGCTCGAGGATGCGGGCGATTTCGTACGCCATGGCAGGCGATCCGGAGATGGCCATCACCGAGAACGCGTCGATATCGATCACCTTATCGGCGCGGTCGTAAAGCACGGTGTGGCCGGCGGTCGCCCGGCGGTCGCCGGCGATGAGGACGCCATCCCGGTAGCGAAGGGCCAGGATGGTCGTGCCCTCGGTGGGCTGAAACGGAAGGGACGCCGCGCCGCCCTGTGCGCTTTCCCTCAGGTCGGCGCCGGGCAGCCGGTATCCTTCGGCTTTCAACAGATCCAGAAAATCCCCACCCGCACGCATCGGCTTACTCGCCCGTGCGCTGGCGGTAGCGTCGCGCCTGATTCGGGTCCACGCGGCGCATTCGGCGCAGCAGGTCGCGGGTATCGGGGCGGTCAACGTCCGGTCGGGACGGTCCGTCGTTCCCGTCGTTCGGTCCCTCGTCGGGGGGCCCTGGCCGTCGGGTTCGCCGTTCCAAACTGGCAAGGTCTCTCTTCATAGTCATCTCCTCCTGGTGTCCTGTCCCGGCCCGGTTGCGCGACCCGCGGTCAGGCCTAGCAGCCCGTTCAGGAATTCCTCCAGTTCATCCGAGCGGTCCAACGCTCTATTATAATACGCGACCTTCTCTCCATCAACCAGATCCTTCATATCCACGGCACGCTGTTTCCCGTTCCTTGAAAACACGATCCGGTCCCAGTTGACCGACTTGACGTCGTTCCCGAATTTCTCCAGGCATCGCCCGCGGAAATACGCCCGCGTGTCCGCCGGCGGAACGGACATCGCCTCCACGATCCGCTCGTCGTCGACGAGCCGTACCATCTTTCCCTGTTCTTCCAGCAGAAAGTAGAGCCCGGTCTCCCGGTCCACGTTGTGGTACTCCAGATCCTGGCTCTGAAGCCAGGCCAGATCGTTCGGATTGTCCCAGGAAAGTCCTTCCGCCTCGCGAAAACAGTCCAGCAGCCACTTCTTGCTCACCCAGTCGCAGGCGCCCACCATCGACATGGGATCCCGTTCGAGGCCGTCCAGAGTCTCCTCCCAGGCGTTCAGCACCCAGAGCGTTTCCACGTCTCCGTCTCCGAAACGGTCTCGCGCCCGCGTCAGGTACATCCGCTGGACCTCGACGGCCGGAACCAGCCGGTTGGTCTTGCGATCCAGCTCCACCATCCACTGGTAGCTCTGGTCGCGCGACACGTCCTTCAGCGCGTCGATCGGATCCTTCAATTCCACGTCGGGAAGATCATCCTCTTCAACCAGTCCCACCACCAGGGCCGCGGCGCCGACTTTCAGGGCCGTGACGGTTTCCGACATGTTCGAGTCGCCGAGGATCACGTGGAGCCTGCGGTAGCGGCGGGGGTTGGCGTGAGGCTCGTCCCGCGTGTTGATGAGCGGCCGCTTGTGCATGGTGTCCACGCTGGCGATCACCTCGAAGAATTCGGACCGCTGCGAGAGCTGATAGACGGCCGCCCTGTCGCCACGCTCCACGCCCACCTTGCCGGCGCCCGCGTAAATCTGCCGCGTGACGAGAAACGGCAGCAGGCCCTTCACGATTCGCGCGAAAGGGGTCCCGCGGTCCATCAGGTAGTTCTCGTGGCACCCGTAGCTGTGACCTTCGAAGTCGGTGTTGTTCTTGTAGATCCGGACCGCGCCCTCGCCAAGCATCTCCGTCCGCCGTCGGGCGCAGAGGTCCACGATCCGCTCGCCGGCGCGGTCCTGCGCCACCAGGTCGAAGAGGCTGAGGCACTCGCCCGTGGCGTATTCCGGATGGGTATGGTCGTTGTAGAAGCGGGCGCCGTTGCGAATGATCAGATCGCTTTTCAATTCCTCGAGCGGCACCTTTCGCTGACGGTCTTTCTGAAGGTGCGCCTTCTCGTCGGTATCGTTCAGCAGGGAGCTCACTTCGAACCCCCGCACGTCCCTGCGGGGGTTCTCCAACTGATAGTCCCACAGGGGCGTGAAATCACCTCGGAGATAGCACCGGATCAACTGCATCGACTCTTCCACCACGTCGGTCCTGCCCGCCCCGTCGATGGTGATTCCGTACTCGGTTTCCAGGCCGAAGAGTCTATTCATGAACCCTTCTCGAATCAAGATCCAGATGCGGAAGAAGCACGCCGATCAACGGATATACACACTCTGGAACTGCGTTCCGGGCGGTCTCAAACTTCACGTCTCTAATTTACTTTTTTTTCTTCGTCCTTTTTCTTATGCCGCGTAAGAAAAAGGACCAAAAAGAACCGCCGACCTACCCCCTATCCCCCTTCCCGGGGGGAAGGGGGAACTGTCATCGCTTGTAGACGTCTCGCTCTGCTCCCCCTCTCCCCACGGGAGAGGGGGCCTGCCTGCCGGCAGGCAGGCCGGGGGGAGAGGTCTGCGTCTATCTGGTCCTGCCACGTGACGGTGCAGACGTCAACGGGTTTGGCTCTTGACTCAAGCTGACTGCTGATGGCTGACTGCTTTGGTTTTCTTTGTGTCTTCGTGTCTTTGTGTGAGCGGTTTTCGCTTTTGCTTCAACGGGAATTTGGGGAAAAGGAGATTTTGAAGTTGACGTTCGACTTTGATTCTAGCTGTCTGCTGGCATCTGGTTTGGTTTCCCTTTGTGTCTTCGTGTCTTTGTGTGAGCTGATCTTCGCTTGTGGCTGATAGCTGACTGCTTTGGTTTTCTTTGTGTCTTCGTGTCTTTGTGTGAGCGGTTTTCGCTTTTGCTTCAACGGGAATTTGGGGAAAAGGAGATTTTGAAGTTGACGTTCGACTTTGATTCTAGCTGTCTGCTGGCATCTGGTTTGGTTTCCCTTTGTGTCTTCGTGTCTTTGTGTGAGCTGATCTTCGCTTGTGGCTGATTGCTGACCGCTGATCGCTGCTCTTCAACTATATGATCCGATGGGCACGCCGGTTCGGCTCCCGGCCGGGACGAATCGGTGACGCGCGGACGACGTTTTCCGGATCGTAATCGAGCAGTTTCAGCCAGTCTTCCGTGTTGTCGGTGGGCGGGAAGATCTCGTTCTCGGTATACTCGGTGTCGACCGCCTGGAGCAGGTCGTCCCCCGAGATGCCCTCCTCCCGTCCGGACGCGATGGACCGCCGGATGGCCGTCTCCTTTGCCCGCCTCACAATCGACTCCATGATCGCCCCGCTGGCCAGATCCCCGCGCCGGAGGACGTCCTTTCGGCCGCTTCGCAGGGTCACTTCGAGAAACCGCGTATGGTCCCGCTTCGAAAAGATCTCTTCCGCCGTGCGCGCGACGAGCGACTCGACGGCCGCGGCGGAATCGCCCCCGTGTTGCGCCAGCGCTTTCCGGTCGATCGGCAGGTCGGGCGTCAGGTAGATCTTGAGGATATCGAGCGCGCCGTACCGGTCCGGTCGCTTCACCTTGATTTTCCGGTCGATTCGGCCCGGCCGCAGAATGGCGGGATCGATCAGATCGGGGCGGTTGGACGCCAGAATGATCACCACGTCCTGGAGCGACTCGATGCCGTCCATTTCCGAACAGAACATCGGCACCACGGTATTCGAAATGCTGTGCGACCGCATCGCCCGGCGGGTGCCGAGGACGGACTCCGCCTCGTCGATGAACACCACGGGCAGATAGCCCTCGTTCCGCTTCTCCCGCGCCCGGGAGAAAATCTCGCGAATCTGGCGTTCGGACTCGCCCAGCCACATATTGAGGATTTCCGGCCCTTTGACGCTCATGAAACATTCCTTCAGGTTCAGACCGGCCTCCCGCCGGGCCTGCTTGACGAGGTTGTACGCGGTTGCCTTGCCGATCAGCGTCTTGCCGCAGCCCGGGGGGCCATACAACAGGAACCCCTTGGGGACGCTGTATTGGAACCTGGAGAACAGGTCCGGATGCAACGTGGGCATCTCGATCGTATCCTTAATCGCCTGGATGGCCTCTTCCTGGCCGCCGATCTTTTCCCAGGGCAGATCCGGAATTTCTTCGAGGGTATAGTCCCCGGCCTCTTTTCCGGACATGCGTTCCAGCGCCACCCGGAAGTTCGGGTCCACGCGGACCTCGTCGCCCGCCTTCAGGGACGCCTGCGCCAGGTCGCTCGATCGGGAAAGCACCGACGCCTGCCCGCCCGGTTCCTGGCCGACCCGCAGCCGGCCGTCTTCCAGCACGTCGGATATCTTCACCACCTGACCCGAGGATGAAACGCCCAGCTCGCCAACGATGGCGAACGCGTCGTTTACCAGCACCCTCGCGCCCACCTTCAGCGCTTCCTGGTCCAGCCGGGTATCGACGTTGGCGTAATATTCCGATCCGCCCACGCTGATGCAGGCCACGCCGTCGCGGGGACCCTCGAGGAGCGTGCCCACGCGGTTCGCTGGCGCCGTTACCTTCTCGAGCGCGGCCTCCATCTCCACGATGGTGCGCCTCGCCTCCTCGAACGTGATTTCGTCTTCCTGAAGCTGTCTGCGGAGATGGTAGAGCAGCGGGCGCCGTTTGTCCTTTTCGTCCATCGATATCAATATCTGGTCGATAATGGACAGCGAGCGAAACGTGTGCTGCGTATCCACGTAGTCCTGCAGAAAGTCGTCCGGCGACTTTCGCTGTCGCTTTCCGTCGTCGGGGCGGTTAATGGCGCTCACCTCCGGGATCGAAGAAGGAAAAAGGAAGAAGGAAGAAGGGGTGGTCCTCGTGTGGTTTATCCATAGCATCCCGGCAGGGCGCCTGACGACGGACAAACACCCGTCTGAACTGCGTCCCTATTGTATTCGTAGGGGCAACCCTTGTGGTTGCCCGCCTGACCGGTGTTACGGTTCTTACCCTTTGTTTTTCTTCGTGTCTTTGTGTCTCCGTGTGAACTGCTTTTCGCTCTTGACTCAAGCTGACCGCTGACGGCTGATCGCTGCTCTTTGCTGCGTTTCGCTAATCATCCATCTCCCGCTTGAAGGTGAGCTTCATCTTGGCGCCGGCGTTCTCCACCTTGACGTTGCCCCTGATCACGGTGACGTCCATCTCTTTGAACGATACCTTGATTTCATGTCCGATTACGATTCCATGGCCCACGTCGATGGTCCATTTTCCCTTCCCTTCGCCCGTGCCCTCGACCATGATGGACACCGCGTTCGAAAATATCCAGCCGCGGTACCGCATCCGCCGGGTCTCGTCGATGAGGGCGACCCGGCGGCCCTTCTTCTTCGCCAGTCGCTTCAACACGTAAACGCTGTTGATTTCCACCGTGCCTGTATCCTGAAGCGCGGGGATGGGGATCTCGTGGCGGCGCGACCCGTTCCACGAATCTCCGGAACCGACCTCCCGTTCGGGCAGAACCGGATGAATCTCCGGCGCCCAGAGCTGATGCAGATCGCTGATCGCCGCTTCCCGGCGCACTTCGTAGGATTTGAATCCGGGCTTGAACCCGATCACGTCGCCCGCACCGGTTACGTTCCACGTAAACGTCCGGTTGTTGAACATATCGAGCAGATACGGGAAGTTGTTCTCGCTGATCTGAACGCGGTCTTCCATAACCGTGCTCTCGGCGTCCTGAACCGTTGCCGTGACGGTTGCGGCTTCCGCTGAGACTGCGGTGACGGCTTCCCTGCTCTTCCATTTTCCGTAGGTCCGGACGTCGACGGTGCCGGACGTCTTGTCATCGTCGATCAGGTCGGCGCGACCGCTGTAATATTCCAGCGTCCAGGAGTTCTTGTACAGATTCGACTGCCCCGACCTGTAGACGAAGTTGAGCGCCACCTTCTCGGCAAACGCGGATCCTCCCGGAACGAACGGAACAGTCAAAATGAACAGGCAAAGAAGACGATTCCGGCCCATGGCTCCCTCCTGCTGTGATGGACTGCGATTCAATAACGGGGGACTCTGCCTGCGTCAGTCGAACCGGAAGAGGTTCCGATGCGAATCGGCGTCGTTGGTCACGCGAGGAATTACGGTATCCCAACCAAAAAAAAGGCCCGTGATGAGCAAAGTAACATCGAAGTACCGTGAAGTCAAGTTGAGCACGGATGGCGGTGTGACGTCCGGGAGGTCCCCCGGGGCGCGCTGGAGACGTTGACGTCCGGCGGCATCGAGCCGGAAGTTTGTGGATCCCCTCATCCCGTGACGTGAATCTTCTCTTCAGTTCCGGAAAAGGGCTTGACATGGCCACGCGTATGGCCAATGTTTTAGCATACTACGGTCGGCAGGACGGTCCCTTGCGCCTTCAGGGCGGCGGCGACCCTGCCTGGATCGTCGGGACCCGTCGCATTGGGAATCGCGAGTCCGCGTCATCGCGGTAACGATGGCCGGTTCTTCGGCACAGCGCGTCACGAAAAGAGGGTGGCTGAACATGAGAAATCTTTGCGGATCGTTGCTCCTGCTGTTGACCTTCGTTCAGCCGCTGCCGGCGCAGCGGATCGGCGAACCCCAACCGGTCAGGCTTCTGGGCGCGTCAACGCCGCTGACCCTCGAGTTTAGCGACCGGGACTATCTGCTGGTCCTCTATTCGCTGAATACGGACGTCCCGCCCGATCTCAAGGACAGTCCCGAGTACGGGTTCTCGGTCTTCAGCGTATCCCCCGGCGCCGGTTCCGTCCGCTTTCCCGAACCCGGCGGGACCCCGATCGCCCGATCCGGCGGCGGTCCGCAAGCGCAGCTTCGAAGGCGGGAACAGGAGCTCGCCCGCCGGGTGCGACAAACCGGCGGATACCGCCCCCCCGCGAATAGAGTCGCGCCGCACCAGGCCAGCGTCCGCCGGTTCGTGTTTCCGGGGCTCGGCAACGTGCCGGACACGTCCGTTACGGCGGCGCTCTTCGCGGGCAGCTTCCGGGCGAATGCCTACGTGGACGTGGCCGACACCGGCCGCGTCAGCAAAACGCGGATCCAGGCGGATACCGACCTGTTCAGCTTCAGGGTCCATCCGGTTGTCACGTCCGCGCTCGCGCGCGATCCGCGCGCGGGGGACGTCGGGAACGTTACCCTGCTCTACACGCGCCTGGTTGACGAAGTCGGCGACGACACCACAGTGGTACGCGGATTCTTCAACGCCGCGTCGGTCCTCCCTGAGAACCAGGGCGGCAACGGCGACCAGGTCAACCTGCTGTTTATCAATCCGTTCAACGATCCGGATGCGACCGGCGCCGTGCTTGCCCATGAATTTCAACACCTCTTCAGCTTCCACCAGCACGTGCTGATTCGCAACGGCCCGCCGGAGGAAGGCTGGCTCAACGAAGGGCTGTCGCACGTCTGTGAAGACCTGGTCGGCGGACACGCGGTACACAATCGACAGAATATGCGACGTTTCCTTGCCAACCCGCGTCATACGCCGTTGCGAGGATCGGTCGACAATCCGGGCGTCAGCGGCGCGGCCTATCTGTTTGTCAGGAGCCTCATCGAAGACTTTGGCATGGGAATCCTCCCGCGCCTGGTTCAGACGAACAACGTCGGACTCCGCAACGTCAGAGAAGCCGCGGGAGACCGCGTCACCTCCATTTACGAGAGATTTCTGTCGCGGCTGGTTCTGAGCGGGTCGGGCATCGACACCGCGCTCGACTACACCACGCCCTTCCTGGCGGACACGACCAGCGGCGCCCGCCGCTTCCCCCATCCGGAAGAACTCCTCGTCTCCCCCGAGACCTCCCCCGCAATCGGAAGCGTACAGCCCCTGTCCGCAGCCTTCATGCGCCTGTCGTACGAGGGGAACCCCACCCTGTGGATTCAGACCGACGTCGAGGGTTCTCCCGGCGTGTTCCTGATCCCTGTTCCGCGTCGCGGCCGGACCGATGTCACGATTCCCGCCGATTTCTTCACGGAACTCACGCTGGATGCGCCGGTTGCCGGGCCCTTTGTGTCCTATCAACCGATTCGGATCTCCGGCGCCGTCTCCAATCCTTCCGTAACCGAGATCGAGTTCGTGCTCCTGCTCGAGGATTACAGCGTGAAAAACCGGTACGTCGTGCCGGTCCGCGGCGGCAGATTCACCCATACGTTCTTCTTCTCGCACGAACAGGCGGGCGAGTACCGGCTGGAGGTCCGAACGAGACGGACCGACCGGCAGGACAGCGCCACGGCGGGCACGTTCAACGCCTTCACCGTCGAGGAAGGGCCGGCAACCGCTCCGATTCCCGCCGGTTATTTTGCCGACGTCGTCTTCTCCTCGCCAATTCCCGTCGAGGCGCGCTCCGGAGAGGCGATCCGGCTGTCCGGCGTGGTGTCCGATTCGTCCATGACCGCCATCAAGTTCAGTTTCCGGCATGAGGATATCGACAGATCGGCGCATTTCAATGCGCCGGTGATGAACGGTCAGTTCAGGAAAACGATCCTATTCACCCACGGACGGACCGGCGTGTACCAGTTCGCGATCAACCGGCAGCGGGGAGACACGAGCCATGCCTATCCACAGGATGCGTTCAGCCCCTTTGTGGTCCGGAAAGGAGAAGGGACGGTCCTCATTCCCGTGGATTTCTTCGAGGAAGTCCGGCTTCTCGCGCCGATGCCCGTCGAATACCGGATCGGCCGTCCGGTGCGGGTTGAGGGCAATGTTTCCGATCCCGCGGTATCCCAGATCGAGTTCGGATTCTTCACCGTCAGCGGGGACGCGGAAACGCCGTCCGCGACGGCCGACGCGCGTTTTGTCGCGCCGGTCGTCGACGGCCGGTTCAGCACGGAGCTCGCCTTTTCGCGCGAACAGCAGGTTTCGGATGACTATACGCTGGACGTCTGGCTGTGGAGAAGCGGCGAACGTTCCCGGGGGTTCCGGAGATTCTCGCCGATTTCCGTCGGGGCGTCGCCGTCTCCCGATTTCGACGGCGACGGCACGGTGGGGTTCGCGGATTTCATCGCGTTTGCGGGGGCGTTCGGTACTTCGGCGACCGGCGCGGACTTCGATGCCCGGTTTGACCTGGACGGGGACGGGACCGTTGGATTCGGGGACTTTGTGATTTTTGCCAGGGCATTCGGACTGTAACGAGAGTCGGGGGCCTGCCTGCCGGCAGGCAGGCCGGGAGGAGAGGGCGCTGCTTACCTCCCGCAACGGAGCATGGCGTCCGCGTTGCGCCAGGCGATGGCTTCCCGGACGTCCGCGGGCGCGTCGAGGATCCGCAGCTTCAGCAACGCGGGGGCCGGTGTGTTGAACGGCATGCCGGAGCCGAAGGCCAGGCGCTCGGCGCCCCACGCCTGGATGAGGCCCTGAATGCTGCGCTCCAGGACCGCCGTCAGGCGGGAGACGTCCATCAGGAACCGGATGCCCGGGGGCAGCGCGCGCCCGGCGAAGCCGACGCCGTTCAGGATCATCCATCGAACGTGCGGCCGCAAATGAATAAGCCGGCAAATCGTCGCCGGCTTCAGGTCATCCGCCATATCCCAGGGATGCCGTTGTCGCCGGTCCACAATGCGCATGGGCGCCTGCACGGGCCACCCCGCCTCCGAAACCGCGTCCAGCAATTCAAGGGCCGCGTCCGACTCCGGATCGTACCCGTGGTATTGCGGGACCAGTCGAATCCCACACAGCTCCAGGTCCTCGACGCAACGGCGCAGGTCCTCCTTCCAGCCCGCGCAGGTCGGATTCAACGTGGCGAACGGAATCAGGCGGTCGCGGCGCCGCAGCACCTGGCCGGCCAGCTCCTCGTTCGCCGAATGGGCGTCCCTGTAGAAGACTCCGTGGATTGACGCCACCACCGCCCGGTCGATGCCGTTGCGGTCCATCAGCCTCAGGAGCCCCTGGACCGTATTGTGGCGCAGCCGCCGGAACGGCCAGTGTCCCACCCACGCGTTGACGTCAATGATCATCTCCGTTCCCCGTTCCAGTGGCGCCGCCGAACCGAAAATCTAAAGATCGAAGAGTTTGCGAAACCAGCTTATGAATGACTGAGTTGCGGGTAACGTCGCGTCTAACGCCCTACTCTCAAGCGCTCTGCCAGGGTTTTGGACGGGCGGATCCTGCCAACTAAGCCATGTATACAACTTTGCCTTATTCGTATGGGCATTGCGATATGGCGCGTCCCAGTTTCTTCTTGCCGTTTCTGTACAACCTTCTGCGTAGTTCCACAGGGGTTGATCAGGCACGAGATCCCGCAAGAAAGTCTCCAGATCACCATTGGACCGATTGTCGGGCATAATCCAGATGCCGAGACGTTTCTGCGACCGGTTGCTTACGATCAAACCGTCCGGCGGCAACGTATTCGGCATAGCAGGGAAGGATGCGCCGCAAAGATTATACAGGCTCTGGTAACGGCTTCCGGCGCCTTTGTCATTCGCATCAATCATTATCCCGAGAGTCCTGATCGTGGACGATTTCAAGAGCACGCCCATGTAATCCTTACTCAGAATCTCGTTAACGCTTCTACCGATATCAATGTATACGGGGTACTCGGACTCGCTGGCGTCAGGCCATTTAATCTGGGTGCGCAGAATCTCACGGACAGAATAGAGATCATCATATCCCTCGACAACGAGCCGCTTTGCCTTGCCGTCACCCATCAGCGAATCTCCACGAAGTGCTGAATCGCTTTCTTTATTTCCTCCTCGGTGTATGAAACCGCACGATTCTTGTCGCGCTCTATGCGTTGTACGGATATGGCAGGCCCAGGATATTCGTCACGCGAAGACGCACTGGCGTTTGAGGCCAAACTGTTCAGGCAGTCGTAATTGTGCGTCGTCGCGAACACCTGAACTTCGAAGATTCGCGCAGTCTTAACGATCAGTTTCCACATGTCCGACATTGCGGAGAAGTGAAGGCCCGTGTCGATTTCATCGACCAGCAGTACTCCCCCGCGACATTGCGTAATCGCGATGGCAAGGGAGAATAAGCGCCAAATGCCGTCACCCATACTCCCTATCGGTACAGGATTCTCGAAGCGGCTGTGTTTGACGATAAATCCGGTCCGGCCAGCGCTCCCGGCCCAATCGCGTCGATACGGGGTACTGAGCGCAACAATTCGTTCGATGCCCGGGTCGATACACGCCAATGCGGTGAGCACGAGTTCTTCATCAGCCGTAAGGGCGATCACGTTCCACATTTCGACAAGCTCTTCCGCATCCATCGCATCCGTGGTAATGTAACGTACACGCGATACGTGGTCACGCGCGCCGCCCCTGCGCAATCGCCGCGGCGTATCCAGTGATTCTGCAGACAGGGCGCCGGTAGAGCTCAGCGGGATCAAGTCCGCTATCGGCGAAGGGGCGCCCTTCAAGCGAAGGCCCAATTGTGGGATGTTCTCTCCGGGCGAGCTGAACAGGTCTGACTCCTTATCCGTTAAATCCGCCACTTCGACTTTCAAATGTTGTCGTGGCGTCTGATTCATCGCTGACAATGTAAATGCCGTCTCAACGTGAAGTTGGTGGCCCGTAAACAGGTGTGACGTATCCACTTCGGGATAGACCCGCCCTGACGGCCGGGTTCTTTCAATTCCATTCTCACCCCTGCGCCAGAGTATCTGCCACAGCGCCCGGGGATCGGCCCTGCTGGTCAGCAGGTGGAGCGCCTCCAACAAAGACGTCTTTCCACTATTGTTCGCCCCGACCAGAAGATTGACAGGCGCCAGTTCGTCCATGTCGAAACGCTCAAAGCCTCTGAACCCTTCAATGTGGATAGAGGAAATCACCACGAGACTCCTGACAGCGGCTATTCTTCGCAACGTTAAACGGCGTAGACGGTATGATCACGATTCAAGCGGTTTGTTTTTGCAGACATCCGTTACGCACACACGCGGACACTGACTCAATGGAATGGGAAAGAATATAGCATAGAAATTCGTCGGCACAAACCTGAATCCACCGCGAAACTCCTTCACGTATGGCCCGTCGTCCTACCCGTACAGCTGCCGCACGAATTCCTGGTACCCGTTATACAGTAGCGTGGGCCGAATGAGCGGCTTCGACGCGTCGGTTGTGATGAACCGTTCCGTGGCCTGCGACCAGCGCGGATGCGGAACCTGCGGCTCCACGTTGGCCAGGAATCCGTATTCCGTGGGCGCGAGCTCGTTCCAGAACGTGGCCGGCTGCTCAGCCACGAACTCGATGGATACGATCGATTTCGCGCTCTTGAACCCGTACTTCCACGGGACAACGAGCCGTATGGGCGCGCCGTGCTGCTTCGGCAGTTCGTGGCCGTAGACGCCCGTGGCGACGAACGTGAGTTCGTTCATCGCTTCATCGATCCTGAGCCCCTCCTGGTAGGGCCACGGCCACTGCGGGTTGTCGAACTGACCGGGCGCCTGGTCCGGGTTGATGAACGTGTTGAACCTGACGTGGGTGGCGCCGGACTGCGGCGCCACGGCGTCGATCAACGCGCTCATCGGGAATCCCGTCCACGGGATGGCCATGGACCACGCCTCGACGCAGCGCAGGCGGTAGAGCCGCTCTTCGAGCGGGAACCTGCGGTGCAGCCCGTCGTAATCCAGCGTGAGCGGATTGCGGACCAACCCCTTGACCTCCAGCGTCCAGGGATTGATTACGAACTTTTCGGCCTTCTCCAGGACCGCGGTCTTGCCCCGGCTGAACTCGTAAAAGTTGTTGTAGCCCCCGGCGATCTCCTCATTCGTCAGGTCGCGGTCCAGTTCCGAGAATTTCGGATTCGTCTGCGCCGGGTACGCCGGCTTGACCTCTTCTTCCTTCTCTTCCTCCTCTTCCCTGTCCTCATCCTCGGCGGCGGCGGGGGGTTCCGGCTCGAACGGCTCGAACACCCGCTCGCTCCCGCACCCTGCCAGCATGCCCGCCGCGCCCACCGCGCCGGCCGTCTTCAGGAACTTCCGCCGGTTGAGGTACACGTCTTCCGACGTGGCCTCGCTCTCGGGCATTTCCCATCCCTTTGGAATGACGATATTCGGCATGAAATTTCACCTCAGCTGTGACTGCCCTCTTCAACGTTTCAGGGCGACGCCGACGAAGAAGGTATTCCCCGCCGTGGTGTTGCATCCCGATGCGATATGGATCAGGTCCGCACTCAGTTCCACCCTCGCGGTCAATTTGTAGATGATTCCCGGGGAGATCTTCAATATGTTCTGATCGCCGATGAGACCCACGTCATCCCCCGGATCGCAGTTTCCGAACGTGCGGATCCCGGAAATGAATCCCTTGATCAGAATCCGATCGTAGGTCATCCCCGCTTCCAGCGTGTAGAACCATTCGTTGCTGAACGTCCCCCCGCGCAGCCGATACCCCGCCTCTCCCGTGACGTACCCCGGCAGCGGGTACAGGGACTTCCCCAACAGCAGGCGCGCGTCTCCGTCGATCTTCTTCGTGCTCAACGGCACGCGGGTGCTCTCATCGTCTTCGTACCACGTCGGGATCTTCCCGCCCGCGGCCACGGAGGCCACCAAGTTCCCGTTCCACAGGAGGAGGCGCATCCGCACCTCCACGTCCCCGAACCCCCACCGCCGCTCCAGCGCCGTACCGCTCTGAAAGGTTCGGGTATCCTTCATGTTCTTGTAAGGCGCCGTCGCCACGAGCGTGAGGTCGTCCGAAATTCCGTACTCCAGATAGGCCGTCCAATTGACGTCCCGCAACTTCCCCTCGCCGTCCTTGTCCACCTTATTACCCGACGCGTCCATGTCCTTTGTGGAATTCAGATAGCCGCCCGACAGCTTCGCGTAGTAGCCGCCCTTCTGCTGCGTCCACGCCCCCGCAAAGGCCTGTGAGACCAGGAGCAGCGACGTCACGGCCGTAACGTATGGGATTCGTCCGCTCATTTCCTTCTCCCTCCTCGCCCCGTCCCTCGCTGATTATCCGGGATCCGCGACCGGTACCTCTCTTTAACGAACGTGCGGGCGTTCCGTTCCGATGTACGGGTCGCGTTCTCCCTGGTGTTTCGCGCTCTTGCCTCGAATCGGCGACCCAAGAACAAAACCGGGGCGGCGGCGGTCCCGGTTTTGGCGGCTACGTTGGAAAGCGACTCCATTCAATCCTGATTTCCGTTGTTGAGGAACGGCGGATCTTCTCTGAATCCCTGATTGCCCTTTGCTTTCTCTTCCGAAAGCCACTTCCTGAACAACGCGTCCCGTTCCCTCCGTCCTTCTTCCCGTCCCCGCTCCAGACCTCTTTGCAGGTTCCACCGCTTAACGGCTTCGTGAATGGCGCCCATAATGTCCATGACCTCCAGAATGACGAATGAAGACGTGACCGTGAAAATCCCAAGCGCCCCCACGTCCGCCACAATGGTAAGGAAGAAGGAAGAAGGAAAACCGGTTGGTGCTCGTGCGGTTTATCCATCGTGTCCTGACAGGGCGCCTGACGGCAGACACTGAGAAGCTACCTGAAATACCTCGTCGATGTTCAACTTAAATCCCTGCAAAGTAGCCGAAGTCAACGTCTCTCCTTTACCGTAGACGTCCGCAACCACCAATCCTCTTTTCCCAGGCAGCAGGACTGTGATTGTTTTTTCTTCAGTGTCCACCATCCAGTACTCTCCCACGCCGTGCCTGGCATACAGTACCCGCTTGAATGTCCTGTCGCGTGTGGCCGTGGACGCAGAGAGGATTTCGACGATCAGATCCGGCGCTCCCTGCACGTTTTCGGGGGTGATGATACTGCCGCGTTCGTTGGAGACAAAAAGCAAATCGGGTTGCACCACGTCCAGATCCGACAACACCACGTCGAAGGGAGCGTGATAGACACGACCCAGGTTGTTCTCAGACGCAAACTGAAACAGTTTAGAACCCAGCAGGATGGAAACGCTCTGGTGAAGTTCTCCAGGCGCAGGCGTCATGGCCAACTCTCCGTCAAGCAGTTCATACCGCGTGTCTTCCGGTGTGTTCAGGTAGTCTTCGTAGGTAAACTTCACCGTTGGATCCGGGATCGCCATGGTTGCCGCCCTCTCTCCGGAGACGGTTTTCGTGCGTGACACTGGAATCAGCAATGCGGGACCTCACGTGGTCCGCACAGGTTCCCTGCCGGCTATGGAGCCGCAACCGCGGCAACCGACGCCGGCTAACGCGTCCTCCTCTTGCCGATGACTCTATACAAAATATCCATCGCATTGCATTTCGTCAAGCCTGAACCGTCGAAGAAGGAAGAAGGAAGAACCTGAAAGCGGTAAGACGTTAGATGACGTCCTTGCCCGATCGATTCTTCCCTTATGCCTGCGGCAAGAGATGATACCGAACAGGCACTCATTTCTTCTCCCGTCTCACGTCTACCCTTCTCCCCGCCAACCTACCCCCTATCCCCCTTCCCGGGGGGAAGGGGGGACTGTCATCGCCTGAAGACGTCTCGCTCTGCTCCCCCTCTCCCTCCGGGAGAGGGGGCCCGCCTGCCGGCAGGCAGGCCGGGGGGAGAGGTCTGCGTATTGTTTGCCTTTTGCTTCAAGCTGATTGCCGACTGCTGATTGCTTTTCCTCGTGTCTTCGTGTCTCCGTGTGAGCTGAATGTCGTTCTCTTTCCGTCTCTACCCTTCTCCCCGCCGACCTACCCCCTATCCCCCTTCCCGGGGGGAAGGGGGGACTGTCATCGCTTGTAGACGTCTCGCTCTGCTCCCCCTCTCCCCACGGGAGAGGGGGCCCGCCTGCCGGCAGGCAGGCCGGGGGGAGAGGTCTGCGTATTGTTTGCCTTTTGCTTCAAGCTGACTGCCGACTGCTGATTGCTGGTTTGCTTTTCCTTGTGTCTTCGTGTCTCCGTGTGAGCTGAATATCGTCCTCATTCCGTCTCTACCCTTCTCCCCGCCAACCTACCCCCTATCCCCCTTCCCGGGGGGAAGGGGGGACTGTCATCGCCTGACGACGTATCGCTCTGCTTCCCCTCTCCCGGGGGGAGAGGTCTGCGTATTGTTTGCCTTTTGCTTCAAGCTGACCACCGACTGCTGATTGCTGGTTTGCTTTTCTTTGTGTCTTCGTGTCTCCGTGTGAGCTGAATATCGTCCTCATTCCGTCTCTACCCTTCTCCCCGCCAACCTACCCCCTATCCCCCTTCCCGGGGGGAAGGGGGGACTGTCATCGCCTGTAGACGTCTCGCTCTGCTCCCCCTCTCCCCCCGAGAGAGGTCTGCGTATTGTTTGTCTTTTGCTTCAAGCTGATTGCTGACTGCTGATTGCTGGTTTGCTTTTCTTTGTGTCTTCGTGTCTCCGTGTGAGCTGAATATCGTCCTCATTCCGTCTCTACCCTTCTCCCCGCCAACCTACCCCCTATCCCCCTTCCCGGGGGGAAGGGGGGACTGTCATCGCCTGAAGACGTCTCGCTCTGCTCCCCCTCTCCCTCCGGGAGAGGGGGTTGGGGGGAGAGGTCTGCGTATTGTTTGCCTTTTGCTTCAAGCTGATTGCTGACTGCTGATTGCTGGTTTGCTTTTCTTTGTGTCTTCGTGTCTCCGTGTGAGCTGAATATCGTCCTCATTCCGTCTCTACCCTTCTCCCCGCCAACCTACCCCCTATCCCCCTTCCCGGGGGGAAGGGGGGACTGTCATCGCTTGTAGACGTCTCGCTCTGCTCCCCCTCTCCCCCCGGGAGAGGGGGCCTGCCTGCCGGCAGGCAGGGGGGAGAGGTCTGCGTATTGTTTGCCTTTTGCTTCAAGCTGACCACCGACTGCCGACTGCTGGTTTGCTTTTCTTTGTGTCTTCGTGTCTCCGTGTGAGCTGAATATCGTCCTCATTCCGTCTCTACCCTTCTCCCCGCCAACCTACCCCCTATCCCCCTTCCCGGGGGGAAGGGGGGACTGTCATCGCTTGTAGACGTCTCGCTCTGCTCCCCCTCTCCCCCCGGGAGAGGGGGCCTGCCTGCCGGCAGGCAGGCCGGGGAAAGAGGTCTGCGTATTGTTTGCCTTTTGCTTCAAGCTGACTGCTGACTGCTGGTTTGCTTTTCTTTGTGTCTTCGTGTCTCCGTGTGAGCTGAATATCGTCCTCATTCCGTCTCTACCCTTCTACCCGCCGACCTACCCCCTATCCTCCTTCCCGGGGGGAAGGGGGGACTGTCATCGCTTGTAGACGTCTCGCTCTGCTCCCCCTCTCCCCCCGGGAGAGTGGGGCCCGCCTGCCGGCAGGCAGGCAGGGGGGAGAGGTCTGCGTATTGTTTGCCTTTTGCTTCAAGCTGACCACCGACTGCCGACTGCTGACTGCTTTTCCTTGTGTCTTCGTGTCTCCGTGTGAGCCGATTCTCTTTCCACTAAAAAAACCGCCGGACCCGAGGCCCGGCGGTTTTTTTTCGATACCTGTGCGACTGCGTCTACTTGAGCAGCAGCATCTTCTGGGACAGCGTGGAGGCGCCGGCGTCCACCTTGGCGATGTAGACACCGCTCGCAACGCCGCGTCCCTGGTTGTCCCTGGCGTCCCACTGGATCGAGTAGCGGCCCGCGGAGGCGACCTGAGAAACGAGGCGCCGCACCTGCTGGCCCAGGACGTCATAGATGACGACCGTAACGGCGCCCGCCTCGGGCAGGTCGTAGGAAATCGTGGTGCTGGGGTTGAAGGGGTTCGGATAGACGTTGACCGCAAACTCCGTGGGCAACGGCATCCGGGCGCCCAACAGCACCTCGATCACGTTCGACTGCGAGATCGAGCCGTCCAGGTCCACCTGCTCGAGCCGGTAGTACACCCTGTCCGCGCCCGGCAGGTCCTTGTCTTCAAACGTGTAGTTCATCAGCGCGTCCGACGTTCCCGCGCCCTGTACGAAGTTGCCGACCGCCTCGAAGGTCTCGCCGTCGACGCTGCGCATGATCCGCCAGCCCGCGTTGTTCGTCTGCGAGACCGTGGACCAGTTCAGGACCACCCGGTCCGTCTGCAGCGCGCCGTCGAAGGAGGCCAGTTCGGCCGGGTTCAGCTGGGTGAACGTGAACGTCACCGGCGCCGTATCCTCGTCGTTCACGGTGGCCTTGACGGTCACCTGAAGGCTGCCGCCGGTCACGCTGAGGACGATCTTGTCCGCCGACACCATCATATGGTCGTCGAGATCGAGCGTCCCCCCGTCCTCGTCCATGACGGTCAGCGCGCCCTCGCCCGTCGTGGTCACGGTGTAGGAAATGGTCGGCTCATCTGGCAGGTTGTCGACGCTGACCGTGACCGAGGCGCTGCCGCCCATGGCGGGAATCTGAATCATATTCCCGCGCATCAGACCGGCGCTCGATCCCACGACGGTGGGGCCCGTCGGAACCGCGAACGTCACGATGGCTTCCGAGACGTCAAGACTATCCTGCACCTGTGCCGTCAACGCCTCGCCGATACCGATGACCGCGCCCTTCGCGTGAAAGGAAGCCCCGTCGCCGATAGCAGTCTTCGCAACAAAACTCACGGTGGCCAGATAACCGCTCTCCGGGATGTCGGCCGGCGCCAAAGCCAGCACAGCGAACCCATCCTTGGAAATCTGCGGGGAAATTCCCGGGGCCGCCGGGATGATCGCGTCCACGCCGCCGATACTCCAACTGTCCTCAAACATCCCTGCGTCGGCGAAATTGACTTGAAATCCGGCCGTCTTTTTGCCATCGAAGCCTTCCGCGAACAACTCGACCCTCACCGTATCGCCTGCAGCCGCGGGCGGGTGGGTATTGCTCTCCTCGTTCACCTTGTCGGCGGACGCGACCGGATTGTAGACGGTATCGACCAGCAGCTTCTTCGCGTCGACGTCACCGACGCCAAAAGCGACCAGACAAGCGGCAATCGCAACGATGCCCAGAATCGGTTTAACTCTATACATCTCGCCTCTCCTTCTCGGTGTGTGGTGTGTATCGCTCCAGAATTCAATGCTCGCTCCAGTAACGAAAACAGAAGTATGGGAGGCGCCCGAAGGAACCTCCCATACCCTTCACCGCATTACTTGAGCAACATCAACCGCTTGGCATCCTGGAACTTACCGGCAACCGAGACCTGGTAGAAGTAAATTCCACTCGAAACCGATACGCCGCGGTCGTCCATCCCGCTCCACTGCACCGTGTACCGTCCGGGCGCCTGGCGCTCGCGCACCAGCGTCCGAACCTCCTGGCCCAGCAGGTTGTAGATGCGAAGCACCACGTCCCCGCCTTCAGCCAGGTCGTACGGAATGTTGGTTTGCGGGTTGAACGGGTTCGGATAGTTCTGATGCAGCGCGAACTCCGTGGGCGTGCTCTGCACGTCCAGCGCGCCCAGCGATACCACCGGGTTCTGCAGCCGGTCCGCGTCGAACACCACGCCCTGGGCGATCTCGAAGCGGGCGTTGTCGTCGAACTCCCTCAGCACCTTGAACGTGAAGGTCACCAGGGCGCCTTCGCCGCTCACGGAACCCGACTCCGTAATGACGTTGACAACCGAAATCCGGCCTTCTTCCGGCCAGTTCTTGAACAGCGGCGTCTCGCCGCCTTCGGCCTTCAGCAGGTCGTTCTCGGCCGGCGCAACGCTGACGAATTCGAACTTGTCCGCGTCATACGCCAGTTCCAGACCGTAGCCGTTCAACGCCCTGGCGTTGGCCATGGAAACCGTCAACGAAATCGTCTCGCCGACCAGCACCTTTTCGCTGGTCAGTTCGAGCCTCATCTCCGTATCGGCGTTCACGCCCGGTCGCTGCGGAACCACCGCCAGCTTGCTGCCTGCCGGTACCACCGCCGTCTTACCGAACGACCCCCCGCCGCCAATACGAAGTCGGCAAAGTCCACCGTGCCGTCGTCGTCGACGTCGGCCTGCGGATTGTAGTTGGCGTCGCCCTTCTGGCTGTTGAAAGCGGCCGCGAAGGCGACGAAGTCTTCAAAGTTCACCTCCAGGTCACCGCCCTGCGACGGCAGCACGATGAGGTAAACCGGATCGCCGCCGGCGTCCACGAACTTCACGCGGACCGAGATGTCCGCAACCGTGATCGGCTGGGCCCACGCCACGTTATCGTCGTCGAACGCGCCGATCTGATAGACCAGCGACGTTACGCCGTCCGGCAGGTTGTCGTCGGTGAACTGGGTGGATCCGGGCGACAGCGTGGCGACCATCTCGAGGTCGTCGGCAGACGCGCCTCTGTGCACCATGTAGCCCTTCACACCCATGATTGGAACGTTGTAGCCGCGATACGGAATGGAACCCACAACGCGGTCGTCGGACGAAGCCGTCCAGCGAAGCACCACGCCGCCGGCGCCTTCGCCGGAAGCGTCTGTGACCGCGGCGGGACCGATGTTGTCAACGGCTGCGACCGGCTCTTCCGTGACCGTGCGGAGGGACGACAGCACATCGCCCGCGCCGTGGCTCGTCCGGATGTTGGCCGGAACCGCCGCGCTGCCCATCAGCGCGCTCAGGTCGGGATTCACCGGCGCAAAGATCACGTTCTTCTGATCGCCGATGAGGGCCTTGACGTAGTCTTCCGGCGCGTTGAACTGATTGTTCAGCTCCTCGTCCGTCAGAAGCTCCGCCTCGGGCATACCCATCAACTGCAGCATCTGCTGGATGCTCTCCTTCGTGAACACGCGCTTGCTGGCCGTGGACGTGGTCGGTCCGGATTCACCGGCTTCGCTGACCGACGTCACGCCCCAGTTGGTGGCCACGTTGTTGATGGCGGGAACGATCACGGTCTGCATGTCGCCTTCCGGATCGCCCATCTCGTCGCCGGCGTCGCTAGCGAAGCTGACGCTCGTCCACGCGACCCACTTCTTCACGGGCTCATCGAGTTCAACCACGTTGCCTTCGTCATCCATTCCCGTGGTCGAGTCGATTTCCCTGAAAATCTGGTAGGCCGTCACGGCGTCGTGCTGCGACGAATTCGGGAAGCTGATGACGACAACGCCGCCTTGGTCGCCCTTGCCGTCCGCGCCCATGTAGTCCTGCACCACCACGTTCGCTACCGCGGCAGGCGCGCCCGGATCCGGGCCGTCGCCGTCTTCGCTCACGAAGTTCACCGTCACGCTGCCCGTGAAGGCGCCCGTCTCATCTTTACCATCTTTACCGACGTTTACGTAGTCTTCCTTAACCGTCGTCACGGTGATCAACGCGCTGCCGTCGATATCGGCCGCCACCGCGCCGAAATCGGTCCCGCCGGCCTTGACGTTCTGCGTCCCGGAGGGCACGGTCACCGCGGCGTTGGCGGTGCTGAATTCAACGGCCAATTCGTCGTACGTCTTCGAATCGACGGTATTGTCGATCTTCATACTCGGGTTGCCGAATGCATCGGTGGGCAACACGTTGAGCGTGAAGGCGCCGGCCACGTTGGTGTCGGAAACCTGACCCTCGCTGGCCGTCACCACGAACTTGGATACCTCAGCGACGTCCACGGCCACCGGAGACAGCGTGGCGCTGGTGCGAATCGTATACGCGCCGGTGGCGGGATCAATGCTGCCTTCGGCCACCATCACCTTGACGTTTTTAAGCGGCTTTTCCGACTTGAACTTCACGTCGCGCTGACCCGCCGCCCAGTCGTCCGCGCTCAGGATGGCGCCCTTCGCAACCATGCCCGCCGCCGCAAGGTCCGCGGGAAGCGCGAACGCCGGCGCGTCGGACACGCCCGTGCCGCCGAAGGACACGCCCGCGAGCGCGTCGGCCTGGTCCGCGGATACGATCACGCCCAGAGCCACCGCCTGGCGATAGGTCACCGCGCGCACGTCCTTCCCCTCGGTGCGCGTCAGCGTGGTGTCGATCACCGAGACGTTCATGGTGAAGTCCACGCCGGCAACGACCTTGCCTTTCTGGTCCGGACTGTCCGCAATCTTGAACTTGTCGGCGTCCGGGTTCATGAAGCCCTTCCGGAACGTCAGCCGGCCGCCGTCGTGCGCCACGGCGTTGCCCGCGAGGTCGATCGCCAGAATCTGCAGATCATACCCCTGCTTCTCCAAAAACGTGGTGTCGTTCACCGGCCAGGACATCAGTTCGCCCGTGGTCTCCAGGCGCACGTTGCCCTTACCCCACGCCTGCACCATGGCCTTGCCGCCGCCGACCTCTACATAGCGAACCGAGAGCGAATCCAACTCCTCGTCGATGCTGAAGACCGGATCCTTCGAATCCAGCGTAATCGTCGGCTTATCCTGGTTGGTGGCGTCCTTCGGCGCGTCATCGGCACTCGGGAACAGACTCCCGATCACCGGCGCCTTCTCGTCGTACCAGATGTCCTTGAGGGTCATCGTGGATTTGTTCCCGAGGCTGTCCCAGACCTCGATCTTCAGGTCTTTCTTCACGCCGCCCGCTTTGGCGTACACCCACGGGAGCTCGAGCGTGGCAACGCTATCGTTCCCGGTAGGAGTCGTAGGCACGTCATCACTAGGATCTGCGGGGGTGTTGGCAGTGTCGACCAAATGATCGCCGAAACCCGCCGTGCTGTCGCCGTGCGTGATCATGATCGAATCCGGTTCTTCACTCAGCCCGAAATTGAGCGGGTTCAACTTCCGCTTCAACTGTACGCCGCTCGCGTCACCCGGTATCAACTTGTACTTTGCAAGTGTCTGCGTGAGATCCGCCGAGATCCGATCCTCCATGCTGTCCGGAATCGGATATTTCATCGTGATCTTCGGCAGGTTCCCATCCACGATCTGGAACAAGTTGGGGCTGGTTCCGATTGTTACGGGAGCGTCGACCCATTTTCCGGTCTCGCCGTCAGGATCGCCCGCCGGGGCTTCGATATCGGACGCAGCCGCTTCATTGGCGGTCGTGCCACCCCGATTACCGGCGGCGTCCACCAGATTCGCGAGAATCCGAACCCGCTCGTTATCCGCGAAAACGCCCGCCTCGAGTTTCCGGGAAACGCTGTTGTTCGGGGTGGTTAACGCGTCGCCCGTAAGATCGAAACTGATGGGCGCCGTGGAGAACGCCGAGTCCGTTTCCACAACCGCGATTTCGATTTTATTTGCCCTGGCGGTCAATACGTTCGTGACGGAATGCACCATGTCGATTTTGATTACGTCGCCGTTCACGATCCTCACCTCATTGATCATTCCCTCCGAGGTCGTATCGGTGGCCAGTGCTTTCGTATCGAGCAGAAGACTCGTAAAGACCTCACCATTAACAGGACGATTGGTATCGATGCCGAATAATTTGCCGTCGCCCACGCGGCTGGCGCCGAATCCCGAGGATGCCGGAGCGATCTTCTTGTTCGTCATCAGGTTGTTCAACGGGGTGTCGGTAGTGACACCAGGATTCTTATCGACCACAACCTTGACCGAATGATTGGTGAGCGACTCGAAATTATCGTCGGCGGCAAGATTTAACGTGATCTTGAACGTATCGATTCCTGACGTGGAAGCTCCGTTTCCAAAAGAGGATCGATCTGGAGATTGTGTGTCGCTACCGTCGGCATCTACTTCGTATAGTTTGTACCGATCCGTAGCGTTAGCGATCGCGTCGGCGTCAGTTTCGGAAGAATCGGCAAGTATTACGCTAAAATTGGTTGTGCCGAAAGTACCCGAATAGCACAGGATCGTGATCTCGATCGAATCGCCAATTGCCGCCCAGGTGTTGGCGGCCGGTTTATCGACGCGAATGAGAATTCCCTGCGTGGCGGCCACGTCCTGGGCCGAGGCCACGCCAACCACTCCAACCACCAGCAGAAACGCCAAACCAATGCTTGAAACCGTTTTTAACTGCATTACCAACCTCCTTGTGAAACAGGACGCTTCGAAAAACCTGCGGTAAACCTGCCTTGCTGCGCCTTGAAGCCACTTCTTGAACCCCCGATGAACCCCCGGCGGGGGGTGCCGGTAGTCGGAAGCAATGTGGAATTTGGCTGAAATGGCGTTCCTCCCTTCGTTTGGAAAATGTCTGAAATGCCTGGCCTGCAACCGCTTATTGTGACTATCGATATTGGTTGAACCTTTGTTGGCGCTCGGTCCAGTTACACCTCCTTTTACATGCACAAAAGCCACCCCCTCGTCTCCCGCCTTCAAGAGATAGCACGATCGATTCGTCATTATGGTGTTTTGAGGTTCCAACAACCCGGTTCCGATAGTCGATGAAAACAGCCGTGAATTGGGCCGATTTCGCTGTTTACACGCACATTATGCGGCAAACAGGTCCCTAAGTATACGCAACACGAAACAGGCTGTCAAGTGTTTTTTGTACTTTATTCTTCGTGTAAAATCCAGAGTGCCGAATGGCCCCAAACCCCTGTAAATTACGGCGCTTTCGCGCCTCGCGCAACCACAAACGATCAGGATTCTCAGGATGGAACAGGATAGATCAGGGTGAAAAGCGGATCAGGATTCTCAGGATGAAAAGATGAACGGGATGAAAACCTGAAAGGCGAGACCTGCATGGATGAACGGGATGAACAGGATGAAAAATCAAGCAAGCAGGTCAAAAGCCCCCATTCGCAGGATCAGGTCGATGAGTCCGTATCCCTGTCGTCCGCCCATCGTCACGCTGAACAATCCGATCCAGAAACCGCAACTTACTATGGATGGATACACGGGATGAGAACCGAAAAGCGCGAGAAAAGGTCGAGAGAACGAACGACGGCATCGAGGTTAGAGTTTGACGAGAATGAGCGTGCCGAGCGCAACCAGCGTGGTAAACTGGATGCCGATCATCCAGCGGAACACGCTATCGACGCGCGCGTTCACGTCCCGGAATCCGGTATCCATGCGCGCGTTGATTTCGCGGAAACCCTGATCGACGCGGGTTTCCAGGTTGCCCATACGGGTTTCCAGGCTTGCCATGCGCTGGCTCAGTTGTTCGACGGTTCCCTCGACGCGAGAAAGCCGGGCGTCGAAATCGTCGGCGGGCGTTGCGATCTGCACTGCGGGGCTCCTATCCCCTTCAATTCGCAAACCGGATCAGGATTCTCAGGATGAAGGGATGAACAGGATGAAAACCGAAAAGGCGCGAGAGAACGAACGACGGCGCCGGTGTTAGAGTCTGGCGAGAATGAGCGTGCCGAGCGCAACCAGCGTGGTGATCTGGATGCCGATAATCCAGCGGAACACGCTATCGACGCGCGCGTTCACGTCCCGGAATCCGGTATCCATGCGCGCGTTCACGTCCCGGAATCCGGCATCCATGCGCGCATTCACGTCCCGGAATCCGGCATCCATACGCGCGTTCACGGCCCGGAATCCGGCATCCACGCGGACTTCCAGGTTGCTCATGCGGATTTCCAGGCTGCTCATCCGCTGGCCAAGCTGCTCAACGGCGCCATCGAGGCGAGAAAGCCGGGCGTCGAAATCGTCGGCGGGCGTTGCGATCTGCACTGCGGGGCTCCTATCCCCTTCAATTCGCAAACCGGATCAGGATTCTCAGGATGAAAACCGAAAAGGCCGAGAGAACGAACGACGGCGCCGGTGTTAGAGTCTGGCGAGAATGAGCGTGCCAAGCGCAACCAGCGTGGTGATCTGGATACCGATCATCCAGCGGAATACGCTATCGACGCGCGCGTTCACGTCCCGGAATCCGGCATCCATGCGGACTTCCAGGTTGCTCATGCGGATTTCCAGGCTGCTCATCCGCTGGCCAAGCTGCTCAACGGCGCCATCGAGGCGAGAAAGCCTGGCGTCGAAATCGTCGGCGGGTGTTCCGGTCTGCACTGCGGCGCTCCTATCCCCTCAATTCGCAAACCGGATCAGGATTCTCAGGATGAAGGGATGAACAGGATGAAAACCGAAAAGCGCGAGAAAACGAACGACGGCGCCCAGTGGGGGCTTAGAGTTTGACGAGAATGAGCGTGCCAAGCGCAACCAGCGTGGTAAACTGGATTCCGATAAGCCAGTATATTCGCGTGTGCAGGTCTCGTAATCCTGCATCCATGCGGGCGTTGATTTCGCGGAAACCTTGATCCATACGAGTTTCCAGGCTTGCCATGCGCTGGCTCAGTTGTTCGACGGTTCCCTCGACGCGCGAAAGCCTGGCATCGAAATCATTGGCGGGTGTTCCAGTCTGCACTGCGGCGCTCCTATCCCCTTCAATTCGCAAACCGGATCAGGATTCTCAGGATGAAGGGTTGAACAGGATGAAAACCGAAAAGCGCGAGAAAAGGCCGAGAAAACGAACGACGGCGTTCCGGTCACTTCATTTCGCGCTCGAGGCGCCTGATTTCGTCGCGCAGGCTGGCGGCCTCTTCGTACTGCTCCCGGGCCGCGGCCTCCTTCAATTCCGCCCTGAGGGCCGTCAGCCGATCGGAGATCCCGCCTTCGACCTTCTCGACCTCCACGTCCAAAGACGCATTGATGGGCAGCCCGGCCTCCTGGATGACCCTGTCTTCCACGTACACCGGGGCGCCCGTGCGGAGCGCCAGGGCGAGGGCGTCGCTGGGCCGGGAGTCCACGCCGATGGTTTTGCCGTCCGCGTCCAGGCTGACTTCGGCGAAGAAGACGTCTTCCTTGAGCGCGTTGATGAGCACCCGCGTGACCTTGACGCCCATGCCGTCCAATATGGACCGTAGCAACTCGCAGGTGGGCGGCCGCGGGGGTTCTTCGTCGTACAGCGCCATGTAAATGGCCGTGGCTTCGAAATTCCCGATGGAGATGGGCAGGAAGATCTGCTGCTCCCTGTCTTTCAGCCACACGAGCGGCCGGTTGGTGTTGGGTTCCACCGCCACGCCGATCACGTTCATTTCGATCATAGGAGTGTGCATCCTTCCCGGCGCGCACAGGGGAGGATGAGTTGCGCCGCTGGGTGATGGCCTTTTTCGCAAATACGCTTACTAAACAAGAATATAGGGCGAACGCCTCGGAAAAATCAAGGGAAAAAAGGCGGGGAGAGGGGAGAGAAGCAGCGGTCAGGGGTCAGTGGTCAGTGGTCAGCTTGAGACAAAATCGAACATCAGCTCACACGGAGACACGAAGACACAAAGAAAACCAAAACCAGTGGTCAGTGGTCAGTGGTCAGTGGTCAGCTTGAGTCAAAATCGAACATCAGCTCACACGGAGACACGAAGACACAAAGAAAACCAAACCAGCGGTCAGCCGTCAGCTTGAGTCAAAATCGAAAATCAGCTCACACGGAGACACGAAGGCACAAAGAAAACCAAACCAGCGGTCAGCCGTCAGCTTGAGACAAAATCGAACATCAGCTCACACGGAGACACGAAGACACAAAGAAAACCAAACCAGCGGTCAGCGGTCAGCGGTCAGCCGTCAGCTTGAGTCAAAATCGAAAATCAACTCACACGGAGACACGAAGACACAAAGAAAAGCAAAGGCAACCAGCAACGGCGAACCCGTAGACGACCCCTCCCGGCCCCGCAGACCTCTCCCCCCTGCCTGCAGGCAGGCAGGCCCCCTCTCCCGGGGGGAGAGGGGGAGGAAAACCGGTCACCGAACGAGGATCACCGTTCCCCCTTCCCCCCGGGAAGGGGGTTAGGGGGTAGGTCGGCGGTGGAAGGGGGGAGATAGGAAATGAGAACGAAAATCAACTCACACGGAGACACGAAGGCACAAAGAAAACCAAACCAGCGGTCAGCTTTCAGCGGTCAGCCGTCAGCTTGAGTCAAAATCGAACATCAGCTCACACGGAGACACGAAGACACAAAGAAAACCAAAGGCAACCGGCAACGGCGAACCCGTAGACGACCACCCCCAACCCCGCAGACCTCTCCCCCCGGCCGGCCTGCCTGCCGGCAGGCCGGCCGGGGGGAGAGGGGGAGCAAACCGGTCACCGAACGAGGATCACCGTTGCCCCCTTCCCCCCGGGAAGGGGGTTAGGGGGTAGGTCGGCGGTGGAAGGGGGATAGGGGTAGGTCGGCCGGGAGAGGGGGGCCCAAGGCCGGTCTATCGCTTCATGGTGTATTTTCTGATTGATTGGAGCACGCCATCAAGATTCGTACGTATTTCGTCATTTGTAATTCGTAATACCTGTAATCCACGCGCTATCAGAATGGCATCCCGTTTTGCGTCATAAGCTGCCTGATCCTGGTGAATCTCGCCGTCGACTTCGATTACCAGGCCGACGGAGTGACAATAGAAATCGACAACGAAGCCGTCGATGATCTGCTGCCGTCGAAAGTGAATGCCGTCAAGCCGATTCGCACGCAAGTGCTGCCATAGCTGTTTTTCTTCTTCTGTCATCTGTGATCGTAAACTGTGCGCCAACTTTACTTTCTCAATGTCAACGCGCTGGCCCCTGACAAGATATCGCCTGGATCTATTCATTAGCCTCTCCCCCTGGCGCAGACCTCTCCCCCCGGCCTGCCTGCCTGCCGGCAGGCCCCCTCTCCCGGGGGAGAGGGGGAGGAAAACCGGTCACCGAACGAGGATCACCGTTCCCCCTTCCCCCCGGGAAGGGGGTCAGGGGGTCAGGGCGGCGGCGGGAGAAGGGGGAGAGAGGAAATGAGAACGAAATTCAGCTCACACGGAGACACAAAGACACAAAGAAAACCAAAGCGTAAGATCCGAGACTTCGGCCCGGAAGGGAGATGCAGCGTTCAGCCGTCAGTCAAGAGCGAACCACCCCCAACCCCGCAGACCTCTCCCCCCGGCCTGCCGGCAGGCCGGGGGGAGAGGGGGAGCAAACCGGTCACCGAACGAGGATCACCGTTCCCCCTTCCCCCCGGAAAGGAGGTCAGGGCGGCGGCGGGACCGCCGTGCGGCCGAAGGAAGCGGCGAGGGCGACGAAGTCGGCGAAGTTCACGGCGCCGTCGTCGTTCACGTCGGCCTGGGGGTTGTACGCGGCGTCGCCCTTTCGGGCGCCGAAGGCGGCGGCGAAGGCGATGAAGTCTTCGAAGTTGACCTCGAGGTCGCCGCCCTGCGACGGGAGGACGATGAGGTGGACCGGGTCGCCGGCGGGGTCCGCGAACTTCACGCGGATGGAGACGTTCGCGATCTCGACCAGGTCGCCCGCGGTCGCGTTGTTGTCGTCAACCGCGTCGATCCGGTAGACCAGCGAGGCGACGCCCTCGGGCAGGGCGTCGTCGACGAACCGGGTGGACCCCGGAGGCAGGACGGCGATTTCCTCGAGGCGGTCGGCAGACGCGCCGCGCATCACCCGGTACCCCGTCACCCCCGGGATCGGGATGCTGTACCCGCGATAGGGAATGACCCCCACCACGCCGTCGTCCGCGGACGCCGTCCACCGCAGCAACACGCCGCCTGCGCCGTCGCCGGACGCGCCGGTCACCGCGGCGGGCGGGACATCGTCCACGGCGGCGACCGGTCCGTCGGTTTCCATCCGCGCGGACACCCGCAGTTCGCCCGCCGCGCGGTCGGCGCCGACGCCGGCCGGAACGGCGGCGGCAACCGGCGCGCTCACGCCGGGGTCCAGCGACGCGAAGACCAGGTCTTCCCGATCGCCGATGAGGGACGCGGCGAAATCCACCGGCGCGCGGAACCGGTCCGGCAGCTCCTCATCCGCCAGGACCGGCGACGGAATGCCCATCCGCGCGAGGGTTTGCCGCGCGCGCGCCTTCGCGACCACGCGTTTTCCGGCCGAGGCCGCGTCCACGCCCGCGACGGCCCGGACGCCCCAGCGGGTGGCCTCGTTGTCCAGCGCGGGGACCACGGCGCGCACCATGCCGCCGTCCGGACCGCCCGTCCCTCCGCCGTCCCCGGCGCCGACGCGCGCCCACTGCGTCCACGTCTTCACGGGCACTTCCCCGTGTATCTCGCGGCCGCGCTCATCGTACCCCGCCAGCGTCGTTTCCACTTCCCGCTCGATCAGGTAGTGAATCACGGCGTCGCCCCGGGCGGAACGCGGGAAGCCGATCAGCACCATGCCGCCCTGGTCGCCGGTCCCGTCCGCGCCCTTGTAGTCCTCCACCGTGATGGAGGCGGGGGGGTCCGGGGGACCTCTTTCAGGCCTGAAACGCACGGTCACGCCGCCCGTAAACGCGCCGGTCACGGCGTTGTCGCCCGTGCCGGTGACGTAATCCGCGGCAATCGTGCGCACGGTGATCAGAGCCGTTCCGTCCAGGCCGGCGGCCACGGCGCCAAACTCGGCGCCGCCCGGCGGGACCGTCTGGGCGCCCGTGGGGACCTTCACCGCGGCGTGGCTGGAACCGAAGGCGACGGCCACCGACGCGTACGTTTCCGATCCCACGGTATTGTCGATCTTCATGCTCGCGTTGCCGAACGCGTCGGCCGGCGTCACCCGCACCGCAAACGCGCCGGACACGCTGCCGTCCGGGACCGCGCCGTCCCCGGCGGACACCGCGAATTGCGACAGTTCCGCGGCCTCGACGTTCACCGCCGCGTCCAGCCGGCCGCTGATGCGAATCGACCGGGTCCCGTCAACCGGGTCGATCAGGCCTTCGACCGCCATCACGGTGGCGCCGGCGAGCGGCCGGGCGGACCTGAAGCTCACGTCGCGCCGGCCCGCGCGCCATCCGTCGCCGTCCAGAGTCGCGGCGCGGGCGACCATGCCGGCGGCGGCCATCTCCGCGGGAAGCGCGAAGGACGACGCGGGCCTCACGCCGATGCCGCCGAAGCTCACGCCCTCCAGCGCGTCGGCCTGATCGCCGGAAACGATCACGGCCAGCGCCGCCGGCGTGCGATAGGTCAACGCGAGGACGCCGGCGCCCTCGGCGCGCGAGAGCGTGGTGTCCAGGACCGACAGGCGCAGGGCGAAGTCCGCGCCGGCGACCACCCTGCCGCCCTGGTCCGGCGCGTTGACGATCCTGAACGCGTCGGCGTTCGGGTTCAGGAAGCCCCTGGCGAACGTGAGCGCCCCGCCGCCGGTCACGCTGGCGTTGCCGGCGAGGTCCACCGCCAGAATCTGCAGCTCGTACCGGCTTCCGTTCCAGAAGCCCGCGCTTTCCACGGGCCAGGTCATCGGGGCGCCGACGGTCTCGAGCCGGCGGTTTCCCCGGTGGAAGCGCTGCACAACCGCCGGGGCGCCGACGGCGAGGTCGATATAGCGGACGGACAGCGATTCCAGCGCCTCGTCGATGGCGAAGACCGGGTCCTTGCTGGCCAGGTTGATGGTGGGCGCGTCGTCGTTGTCCGCGTCCACGGGAGCGGTGGCGGCGGTGGGGAACAGATCGGCGATCACCGGCGCCTTTTCGTCGTACCAGACGCCCGCGAGGTCCATGGCGGCCCGGTTCCCGAGGCTGTCCCAGACCTCGATCCTCAGGTCTTTGCGCACCCCGCCCGCGCTGTCGTATTTCCAGGGAAGCGCGAGCGTGGCCGTGGAATCGTCGCCCGTGGGCGGCAGGCCTTCGTCGACGCCGCCGCCGCCGCCGAACCCGTGCGCGCTGTCGCCGTGGGTGATCCGGATGGAGTCCGGGACTTCGCTGAGTCTGAACGTGAGCGGGTTCAACCCGCGGTTGGCATGGACGCCCTCGGGCTCTCCGGGCAGAGGTCGAATTCCCGACAGCGTCTGCGTGACGGCCGCCGAGATCCGGTCTTCCTTGCGGTCCGGATCGGGGTGGATGACCGTGATCGCCGGCGGCGTCGCGTCCGCGATCCACTCCACGCCGCCGGGATCGAAGACGTCCGGCAGTCCATGCCCCGCCCGGACTGCCGAAGGCGTCCCGGCGTCCATGGCGGCGGCGCCGAGGTTGCCCGCGGCGTCCGCGATCCAGGCCTCGACGCGAACCCGCCGGTTATCGCCGAAATCGCCCGCCTCAACCCACCCGGAGGCCCGCAGACTCGGGTTGTACAACCGGTCCCCGGCAAACTCGAAGGAAACCGGCGCCGAGGAAAACGCCGAGTCCGCCTCAACGACGCCCACGCGGATGCGGCTGGCGCCGGCGTTCAGCACGCCCGCGACGTTCAGACCCAGACGGATCGCGATTTTGTCTCCGCTCCTGAACCGCACGCGCTCGATCAGCCCCGCCGACGTCGTGTCGACGCCCAGGTTGTCCGTTTCAACGGCGAAGGACCCGAACGCGCCGGTATGCACGGGTCGATTGGCATCGATGCCGAATCGCACCCCGTCGCCCACCCGGTTGGCGCCGAAGCCCGTGGACGCGGGGGCGATCTTCGTCCTCGTCATCAGGTTGTTCAGTTCGTTGCCGGCCTCGTCCGCGTCCAGGTCCACGACAACCTTGGCCGCGCGGTTGTTCTCTGTCTCGAAGGCCGCGTCCTTCGGGGAGACGGTTATGGATACCCTGAACGTGTCCACGCCCGACGCCTCGTCGTTCCCAAACGCGACGCCGGACGGGAGATTGTCCGGACCGGGTATATATATATTGTAATAGACGAATCCGCGGGCGGCGGCGGACCCGCCCGCCGTGACGCCGACGTCCCGGTCTCGGACCGTCGCGTCCACGACCGACACGCGGAACCCCTCATCGAGGGCGCCCTCGAACGACAGGATGCGGATCTCGATCCCGTCGCCGATGCCCGCCCACGCGTTGGCGGCGGGCCTGTCCACGCGGATCATGATGCCCGGCGGGTCCGCGACGTCCACGGCGCCGGCGACCCCGACGACGCCAACGATCAGGAAAATAGACAGACCCGTGCCTGCAGACGTCCACAACCGCATGACCGGCCTCCCCTCGAATATCACCACGCGCCGATGATGAACCCGCGCGCGCACCGCCTCTCGATCGCGTACCGCAGACGCGCAATACGCGTCGCCGGCGGGCAGGGCGGCAAAAAGCATGCCAGCAGGACGCCGAACGCGCCGCGCGGCATCGCGGGCACGGACGCGATTCGGGACGCGGGAAGCCGGACAGCGGGCCGGGGGCTGGCGCCGGGGACGCGGAAACGGTTGAAGAAACGGCTCAGGAGGGCGTTCGGGCGCGGACTGCGGAGGGAGGCGCCGCGAGAGGCGCGGACGACGGTTCAGGCCGTCGAGGGAACCGGGGCGCGAGGAATGGGGCGGAGAACGGTTCGGAGGGATTGAAAAAAACGTTCACATATGGAAAGAAGCTTTCAGGCAAAGGCGGACCGCCCCCGGCCCCGCAGACCTCTCCCCCCTGCCTGCCTGCCGGCAGGCAGGCCCCCTCTCCCGGGGGGAGAGGGGGAGCAGAGCGGGAGACCCTGCAGTTGTTACCTCACCCGGCCGAAAATGTCGATCGTCGGACAAGAAATAGAGTAGACGCACAGTGCGTGGTTCCCCCACCTCTAAATTCATCGGACGTTTGAAAGCTGAGGGAAAATATCGCTCGTGACGAGTTCAGCTGAATCGTGTACCGTCGCTCACTGACTGCCGCATTCGCGCTGAAGCTCGCCTCTTTCTTTAATTTTATGTTTTCTCTTATGTAAATTATTCTTGACATAGACGTGGAACACGGGTAAATTCAGACAGGACGCATCAGAAGTACCCACAAGTACTTCATCGCCAGTACGTACGAAAACAGGTACCTCTGATCGGAGAATTCCGGTACCGATCCTTGGGGGATCACAAACAGGGGACTGTCAGGCGGGGGCGCGGTTAACGGACCGTACCTCCGCCAATTTTTAAGGTAACCAGGTCGTTTGGAGACCGCAATAAAAATCTTCAAAACAGGACAGGATCGTATACCCTTCAAAAACCCGGGAACGAGGAAGAAGAGGTCTTGGAGGAGAAGCGAAACGGTTTCTCGAAAAACAAGGCGTAGCAGTCCGTTGAAAAAGTCGCTCTGCAGGCGAGGCCGAGTCATTGTGGCCGAAGACAAGGCGCGCCTGTCTGCGTGCCTGCCTGCGCCGAGACGTGCTCGGCAGGCAGGCGGACACGCACAGGCAGGCAGACCGGATGGACTTTTTCAACGGGCTGGTAGTCTGATAGAGTGGTAGGGAACGGTCAGAAAGGTTTTTGGGCTGCTTTTTTGTAGGTTGTAATATTATTGTCATTACAGTATCTTCTCTGTCTGTGGGGCAAAATAGAGCATGCAGGATCTGGGAGTATGGGATGACTGTCTGTATCGCTGCACTTTATAGTGAAGGCGAAGGAGCGGTTCTGGCCTCTGATAAGATGATTACAGCCCACTTTCCCATTGGCTATGAATTTGAACATGGGGAGCATTCCAAGATTATAAGTGTCTCCGGTTCGTCCTCAACTTTTGCTCTCGTATCCGGTGATGTGTTGCGTGGCCAAGAAATCCTTAATGCAGCACAAGAGATGATAAGACAACGAGGCGAGGATATTTCTGCTGCCGCTACTGCTGAAACGATCCGTAGTGCGTATCAACAAATCCGTCTCAAGAATATCTCCCATAGAGAACTCGAGCCCAGAGGATTAGACCTGGCGAAATTCTATGCCAATCACCAACAGTTAGCTCCACATATCGTACAGATTGTCGACCAAGCTCTGATTACATTTGATTTGGGTGTAGAATTGCTGGTGGTGGGTTTGAGTGAAACTACTCATACGATTCACACAATAGTGAATCCAGGAGATATCTATGATAATAGCATCATTGGATACGGTACAATAGGTTCGGGATCACCACACGCATTATACTCTCTGATTGAAAATCAGTATACGGTAAAACAGCAGAAGGAGGAGGTAATTTCGTTAGTAAAAGGAGCAAAAGAAAGAAGTGAAGTAGCTCCCGGGGTTGGAAAACAGACGAGTATTGTGGTTCTTCCAGAAAAGGAGTCAATAAATGAACAACCAGAGTAATACAGAGTCGCATACCATGAAGTGGATGAAGGCAGAACGAGAACTGGCCGTGCGCCGTGTCGTTGTCCCGATCTACCCAAATCCAAAACACGTTCTAACAAAAACAGATGAAAATCTCATTCCATTAATTCCAGATAAGCCTCCCAAAAAAGTTCAAACTTAGATCCGCTCAAGCATGAACTGGTGTTCTGTCGGGGCATGACCCCGGATCACATGAAACCAGAAAAACAGGGAGAGGCAATTCGCCTCTCCCTGCTGCATTTTAGATCAGAGTTTCCTTTAATCGATTCGGGCAAAAAAAGATGGGCATGCCTGTAGCAAGACCCATCTCTCGACGGTTTTCTTTTTCATTTGCGCCTGCGGCAGGTTACTCCTTGACCACCCACACCTTGACGGTCGCCCGGACTTCGGCGTGGAGGCGGATCGAGACGTCGTAGACTCCGAGCGCGCGGATGGGTTCCTCGAGTTCGATCCAGCGGCGGTCGATTTCGAAGCCCTGCTCGGCGAGGTGTTCGGAAATGTGCTGCCCCGTGACGGAGCCGAAGATCTGGTCTTCCTTGCCCACGGCAACCGGAATCGTGCAGGATGCCTTCTCCACTTTTTTCGAGAGGGCCACGGCCTCGCGCTGGTCGCGGGTGTTCCGGGCTTCCTTCTGGCGCTCGAGTTCCTCGTAGACCTTCATGTTCCCCTTGCTGGCCACCAGGGCCAGGTTCCGGGGAATGAGGTAATTCCTGGCGTACCCGTCCTTGACGTCAACAACGGTTCCGGCCTGGCCCAGGTTGTCGACACCTTCGGTTAAGATCACCTTCATGGGGGTTCCCTTTCGATAGAGAACAGCTTTCAGCGGTCAGTTTTCAGCAATCAGCTTGAATCAACATCGAAAATCAGCTCACACGAAGACACAGAGGCACAAAGAAAAAGGCAGAAAATGGCCGAAGGCGATGAGGGGGGAGCGGGGGTGAAAAACAGGCTTCCTTCTTCCTTCTCACGTCTCCCCGCCTTTACGACATACTGTCCGTTGCAAAAGGCAACAGCGCGATCTGGCGGGCGCGTTTGAGGTGCCGGGTGACCCTTCGCTGGTGCCTGGCGCACGTCCCGGAAACGCGTCGGGGGATGATCTTTCCCCTGTCCGTGACGAACCGCTGCATCAGCCGCACGTCCTTATAGTCGATGATCAATGCCTTGTCTTCGCAGAACCTGCATACCTTGATGCTTGGCCGGTTCATTCGCCCTCCTCGCTGTTGTCGCCTGCGTCGGCGTTCTCCTGCTCGTCCTCTCCGCCTGCGTCCGCTTCCGGCTCTTCCTCCACCGGACTCTCATCCACGACGACCAGATGCCGCAGCACGGACTCGTCGAGTTTGAACATCCGGTCCACCTCGGACAGGATTTCCGGCGGCGCCTCGAAGCGGATGAACGTGTAGTCGCCGCGCTGCTGCTTGCCAACGTCGTAGGCCAGCTTGCGCGCGCCCCAGCGGTCGACCTCCACCGAGCGGCCGCCGCCTTCGGAAACGAGGCGATCGAAACGCGCGACGAGGTCGTCCACCGCGTTATCGGGCGCCTGCACGTTGACGATGAGTGCGAGTTCGTAACGATTCGACATGGAACCTCCCCCTGGACTGGTGGCCCGCGAGCCGCCCGACCGGGCCTGTCCGCCGTGCTGCGGCACAGGCAGGCGTTCACGAGCGGGAAAGAAAAAGGCAGCGGTCAGCATTCAGCTTGAAGCAAAGAGCGAACCACCCCCGGCCCCGCAAACCTCTCCCCCCGGCCTGCCTGCCGGCAGGCAGGCCCCCTCTCCCAGGGGGAAAGGGGGAGCAGAGCGAGATGTCTTCTAGCGATGACAGTTCCCCCCTTCCCCCCGGGAAGGGGGACAGGGGGTAGGTTGGCGGGTGTGTTGGGCGCTTCGCGGAACCCAGAATAAAACGCTGAAAGTATTCTCTGAAGGATTCAATCAATCAACAACGGCGCCAGAACCAGCGAAACGACCGACATGAGCTTGATCAGTATGTTCAGCGAGGGACCGGAGGTGTCCTTCAGCGGATCGCCCACGGTGTCGCCAACGACCGCGGCCTTGTGCGCGTCGGACCCCTTCCCGCCGAAATGCCCCTCTTCGATATGCTTCTTGCCGTTGTCCAGCACGCCGCCGCTGTTGGCCATCATCAGCGCCATGAGCATGCCGCTCAGCAGGGCGCCGGCGAGCATGCCGCCGAGCGCTTCCTTGCCGAGGATGAACCCGACCAGCACGGGCGTGAGCACGGCAACCACCCCCGGCGGCGCCATTTCCCGCAGCGCCGCAACGGTGCTGATGTCCACGCAGCGCCGGGTGTCGGGCTTGCCGACGCCTTCCATCAGTCCCGGAATCTCCCGGAACTGCCGCCGGACCTCTTCCACCATCCTGAACGCCGCCCGGCCTACCGACGTCATCGTCTGCGCGGCCACGAGGAAGGGGATGGAACCCCCGATGAACAGGCCGATCACCACCATGGGCGAGGTCAGGTTGATCATCTCCAGCTTCACGGTCGACGCGTAGGCCGAAAACAGAGCCAGGGCCGTGAGCGCGGCCGAACCGATGGCGAAGCCCTTGCCGATGGCCGCCGTGGTGTTGCCCAGCGCGTCCAGCCCGTCCGTGATCTTCCTCGTCTCCGGCCCGAGTTCCGCCATTTCCGATATGCCGCCAGCATTGTCGGCGATGGGACCGTACGCGTCCACCGCCATGGTGATGCCCACGGTTGCCAGCATCCCCACGGCCGCGATGCCGATGCCGTAGAGCCCGGCAAAATGATAGGCGAACCCGATGGCGGCGCAGATGCACAGCACGGGAAGGAAGGTGCTCTGCATGCCGATCGCCAAACCCGAGATGATGTTGGTGGCGGGCCCGGTTTCAGAGGACCTGGCCACCCTGCGCACCGGCGCGCCGCCGGTGTAGTATTCGGTAAGCAGGCCGATCAGAATGCCGGTGAAACCGCCCAGCAGGATCGCCCAGAACACGCCTTCGGAAAGCCCCAGTCCCTCAACCGCGAAATAGCTCCCGGCGAACATGATCCCGGCGGCCACGAAAGAAGCGTAGCGGAGGGCGGCCGCGGGGCTGAAACGCTGCAGGACGGGCATGGCGAGCATGCCGATGAGGGACGCCACGAGGCCGATGGTGGCGACGAAGAGCGGAAGCTGCATGGCCGCCGTCTTCACGTCGGCGTCGGCGTACACGGAGCTGCCGGCCAGCGTGGCGATCAGCGCGGAGCCGGCCGTGGCCGCGATGGCGATGGTGGCCACGATGGAGCCCACGTAGGACTCGAAGATATCGGCGCCCATCCCGGCCACGTCGCCCACGTTGTCTCCCACGAAGTCGGCGAGCGCCGCGGGGTTGCGCGGGTCGTCCTCGGGAATGCCCGCCTCCACCTTGCCGACGAGATCGGCGCCCACGTCGGCCGTTTTGGTATAGATGCCGCCGCCCACGCGCGCGAACAGGGCGATGGAGCTGGCGCCCATGGCGAACCCGTTGATGATCACCGCCTGATTCGCGTTGCCGTACAGGAGAAAGAGCGTGCCCACCCCCAGCAGGCCCAGGCTGGCCACCGAGAGGCCCATGACCGTGCCGCCCGAAAACGCGACGCTCAGCGCCGTCGACTGGCCCTCCTGGTTGGCGGCGTACGCGGTGCGCACGTTGGCCTTGGTGGCCGCCTTCATCCCGAAAAAACCGGCGCCGATCGAACAGATCGCGCCGGCCAGAAAGGCGAAGGCCGTGCTGAACGGCCGGATGCCGATCGAAAGCAGGATGAATACCGCGACGATGAAAATCACGAGCACCAGGTATTCGCGTTTCAAAAACGCCATGGCGCCTTCGTGGATGGCATCCGAAATCTCCCGCATCCGGTCCGTACCGGCCGGTTTACGGGCAATCCGGAAATATACCAGCCCGGCGACGAGCAACCCGGCGATCCCGAATATTGGCGTCCAGAACATAAGCAAACCTCCGGAAAAGCAGCGATCAGCAGTCAGCAAAAATCAACTCACACAAAGACGCGAAGACACAAAGGAAAACAACTGCAATCAGCGATCAACTAGAATCAAAAGCGAAAATCGAGAGCGAGAATCAAATTCAACGTCCACGTCTCCCCAAATTCCCTGCCTCCGGCGGGTTCCTTTTGAAGCGACCAAAAGGAACCAAAAGTCGCCGCTGGGCGCCTGCCTGCGCCAAGCCCCGCGCGGCAGGCAGGCGGGGCCTGCCATATGCAAAGCGCGAACACACTCACTGGATGCACTTAACCTTGATTCGTAGTTCTTCGGGAACGTTCATTCGAATAAACGCAGGTGAATCAAGGCGATTTGACGTCGGAATTTCAGGAACCTTCAGGTCACTGGACGTGAGCGGAGAAAACATCCATTTGGACGACCTCTACACGCCGTTTCGCAGCCCTGCCCTTTGTGTCTTTTGTGCTTTTTGTGGCTGATTTTACGGTTATCTTTTTTCGAATTGAGGTTAGCGCTCAGCCAGGAGGGAACCACCGCAAACCCTTCCCCCGGAACCCGGTTCCAACGGGTGTTTGTCCGCCGACAGACTACCCTTCAGGATACTACGGATAAACCACGGGAGGACCCAACCCTTCTTCATTCTTCCTTCTTCGTTCTTCCTTTTACCCTTTACCGTCTCACCGATTTTATGAATTATACCGATTCATCGCCTCGTCGACGCCGGATTCCATCCAGCATGCCGCCCCGGAGGCGGCCGTGCGGACCGCCGCGTCGACGGCGTCGCGCTCATCGTCTTCGAACGGGTTCAGGACGTGCTCGATCCGGTCCGCGCCTTCCGGCGGCGCGCCGATACCGACTCTCAGCCGCGGAAACGCCCCGGATCCCACGCAAGCGATGATCGACGCCAGCCCGTTGTGCCCCCCGTCGCTGCCGCCGCGCCGCAGCCGGATCCGCCCCAGATCCAGGTGGACGTCGTCCACGACCACAAGCAACTCCTCGATGCCGACCTCGAAACCGTCCAGGACCCGCGCCACCGCAACGCCGCTGCGATTCATGAACGTGGTCGGCTTCACCAGCAACGGCGCCCCGTCGCCCGTCGCGATCCGGCAAAAAAAATACCAGGCGCTCTCCGACCAGGTCCCCTCCATCCTTGCCGCCAGCAGGTCCACCACCCGATAGCCCAGGTTGTGGCGGGTGTGAGCGTAATCGGAACCCGGGTTGCCCAGACCCACGACAACCTTCACGAGAACCCCCAAAAGGCAGCCATCAGCGTTCAGCTCTCAGCAATCAGCAAAGATCAAAAGCGACAATCGGCTCACACGAAGGCACGAAGACACAAAGGAAAACAACTGCAATCAGCCGAGAGCGAACCACCCCCAGCCCCGCAGACCTCTCCCCCCTGCCTGCCGAAAAACCGCCGGCAGGCGACCTGTCAGGATGCTATGGGCAAAACACAGGAGGACCACCCCGTTTTCATTCTTCCTTCTTCCTTTCCCGTCTCCCCGCTCTTACTCTTCGTCGTCCTCGTCGCCGTCCTTCTTGCCGCGTTCGATGACCTCGGGCTCCTGCATCTCTTCCTCTTCCTCGATCGCCTCTTCCTCTTCCTCCTCGACCTGCGAGATTGACGGCGGAACCACCACGAACACGGACCGGTCGCTCTCGGTAACGATCTCCACGGCGCCGGACACGCTCAAATCGGAAACGTGCACCGAATCCCCGATATCCAGATGCGTCACGTCGAATCCGATGCGATCCGGGATCTCGGCGGGCAGGCACGATACTTCCACCTGGTGCAGCAGCTGCTCCAGAATACCGCCCTCCGTGCGGACGCCGGCCGGAATGCCTTCGGCCTCGACGCGGACGTCCACGACGATTTTCTGGGTGAGCGAGATCCTGTAGAAGTCCGCGTGGAGGAGATGACCGCCAACGGGGTGGTGCTGCAGCTCTTTGACGATGGCGGTGTCTTCCGATTGCTCCTCGCCGTTGCCCACAACCAGGGACAGAAGCGTATTCCGACCGTGTTCGTGCAAGACCGTCGACAACGCCTTCGCATCGACCGAACAGGCGACGGACGCGCCACCGTCGCCATAGACGACCGCCGGAATCCTCCCGGTACGGCGGATGCGCCTGGCCTCGCCCTTTCCGGTTCCGGAGCGTGCGTCGGCCCGTAAACTCACGCCGAGATTGTCAGCCATTGACCGATCCTCCACAATTGTCCACCAGCACTACGGTTTTGCACTGCCGGGCAGGGATTCGAACCCCGATAAACGGCTCCAAAGGCCGCTGTCTTACCCTTAGACGACCCGGCATCAATAACCGGAACCCGGATGCTGCGTGCGATCAATACCGCGAGCCATCGTTGAGGCGGCAATCGACCGGGGTCGTACGTTGCGTGACTGTATTTTATGGTATTAGGGACCGCAAACGGTCCGGTCCGGTTACGGTTCGCGCGGCCGGCAGCGACACAGATAGACCCGACGCCCACGGCCCTGCGCAAGGGCTGCCGCAACCGAAGCCTGCCGGGCCTCACGAAAAACGCCGAAGAGCGTGGACCCGCTGCCCGAAACCGAACAGGCAACCGCGCCCCCGGCGGCCAGCGCCGCGAGGATCCGCGCCACGTCGCCGCTCTCGCCTTCCACGAGCGGCTGAAAGTCGTTTTCCAGACAGGCGAACAATCGGCCCGCACAGATCCGGCCGGACTTTTCCGCAGAGTCCAGAAATGTACCATACGCCGCTGCTTCTGTCAAGCCAATTCTCACGTTTCGGTAGGCCCAGGCGGTGGACACCGGGAACCCCGGATACACCAGCACGTACCAGAAATCGCCGTCCCAGTCCACGGGTCGGATCCGCTCTCCACGCCCCGTCACCACGGCCGTGCCGCCGGTGAGGAAGAACGGGACGTCGGACCCGAGCTCCGCCGCGAGCGCGGCCAGTCGCTCCGGCCCCAGATGCGATCCCCACAGCCGGTCCAGCGCGCGCAGCGTTGTTGCCGCGTTGGAACTCCCGCCGCCCAGGCCCGCGCCCGCTGGTATCCGTTTGACCAGGTCCACGCGCACCCCGTTGCCGGCGCCCGTGGCGCGGCGGAGGAGTTCCACGGCGCGGTACACGAGGTTCTCCGGCCCCCCGGGAACGTCCGGACGGTCGGCGCGGACGAGGGTTTCTCCGGGCGGGGCGGGCGTGAACACCAGGCGGTCGCACAGGTCCACCGTCTGAAGCACGGAGACGATCTCGTGATAGCCGTCCGGGCGGCGGCGCAGGATCTTCAGGCCCAGATTCAGCTTCGCCGGCGCGATTTCAACGACGCGATACAATGGGAAAACCCTTATCCTGCAAGGAGCTGTCAGCTTTCAGCGTTCAGCAATCAGCTTGAATCAAGAGCGAACGTCAAATTCACCATCCACGTCTCCCCAAATTCCCTGCCGTCGAAAAGCAGCTTTCAGCAGTCAGCCAAGAGCGAACCTCCCCCAGCCCCGCAAACCTCTCCCCCCGGCCTGCCTGCGCCGAGTTCTGCTCGGCAGGCAGGCCCCGTCTCCCGTCTCACCGCTTTTAGATTTTCATTCTTCATTCTTCATTCTTGCCGCCTTTTGGCGCTCATGATAACCTCGGTGGTCGTTGTGTCAAGCGCCAAACGGGCGCGGGGCGGGGAGCGCGACGGGCTCATGAGGCGGCGGCGTCTGCCAAACTTGCAGTCCTTCGAACCGCCGGACGCCCATCCGAACCTGCCGCATGGCGACCCCGCGTCAAGGCGCGCGCACACGGGAAATCCAGGTTAGGGATTGACGCCCGCGCGCAAATGTGATACATTGAATGACGCTGCCGTACCGCGCCGCAAATACCCATAACCCCCACGTTATATGCATATTTCTCGCATGTCACTCCCAACGCTTTCATCGCCGCGGCTGCTCCCGGGCGCGGTCGTCGGGCTGTGTGTTCTGCTGGCCTGTTCGACGCCCGTCGCGGGGCAGGCCGCCGAGGGTGAGCGCGAGAGCATCGAGCTCGCGCAACGGCTCTTCGACAACCGGGATTATGCCAATGCGGCGCACGAATTCCGGCGCTTCATCGCCTCCTATCCCACGAGCGCGCGGCTTCCCTCGGCGCTCTTTCAACGGGGCGAGGCCCTCTTTCTGGGCGAACGGTTCAGCGAAGCCGTCGTTGCGTACGACGACTTCCTCGTACGGTATCCCGGACGCCTGGAAGCGGACCCGGCCCTGCGGCGAAAGGCGGAATCCCTGGAGCGCCTCTCCCAATACGCCAGGGCCGGAGCGGCCTTCCGGGAAGCGCACGACCGGTTCGCCGCCGGCAAACACGCCGCCCGAAACCTCCTCGCGGCGGGGATCAACTTCCACAAGGGAAAGGACCTGGACGCCGCGGGAAAGGCGTTCGGCGCGCTGGTGGCGAATTTCCCCCAATCCGCGCTCGCCGCGGAAGCCGGCTACCGGTGGGGGCTCGCGCTGCTGGACGCGGGACGCCCCGAAGAGGCGCTGGAACGGTTCAAGACGATATCCGATCCCGGCGCGGGTTCCAGGTGGACGCCGGACGCCCTGCTCGAAATCGGCAAGACCGCCCTCGGCATGAAGGACGTGAAGGAGGCGGAGGCGGCTTTCGGCACGCTGCGAAGGGCGTATCCCGGTCATGCCGCGGCCGGCGCCTCCTACCTGGAACTGGCCGCCTGGTATGAAGGCCGGGAGAACTGGCCGAAGGCCGCTGACGTCTACGGCCTCGCCCGCGGCAATCTCCCGCAAAGCGAAGGCCGCCGGCAGGCCGTGCTGGGCCTGGGCAACGCCTGGCTCGAACTGGGCCGAACGGCCGAAGCGCTCGCGCTATTCACCGAGTTCATCAACGTCTATGCCGCCAGCCCTCGCCTGGACCGCGCCTGGCTGGGCCTGGGGCGCGCCCACGCCGACCTGAATCAGTACCGCGAGGCCCAGAACGCGTTCCGCCGCCTCCGGGAGCTCTTCCCGGAATCGGAGGCCGGCATCCGGGCGCACGCGGAGATGGGCGACGCCTGGCGGGCCGCGGGCGCGCCGCACAGGGCATTGAGGGCGTACCGGGCCTACGCCGGGCGGGCGGAGGCGCCCGGCGCCAAAGATTCGGCCCGGCTGCGGATCGCGCGAACGTACGAACAGGACCTGGGGTGGCACGACCTGGCCCTGGCGGTCTACCGGGACCTGGCGGAAACGGCGCCGGCCGACGTTGCCGGCGAAGCGCAGTTCGGCATCGCCCGTATTCTGGATCGAACCGGGCGGGCGGACCGGGCCATTCGCGAATACCGGGCCTACCTGCGGCAATACGGCAGCCGCGCCGGCGAGGCCGAGAACCGCATCCGCTACCTGCGGGAGTTCGGCCGCGACGCCGCGGGCGTACCGCCGGCCGACCTGGCCGCGCTGCTCTCGAGTCTCCCTGCAATCGCCGGCGATCCGCATGCCCGGTTCGCACTCGGAAAGTTCCTTCACGACCGGCGGCAATACGCCCAGGCCGCCGAAACGCTCGCCGCCGGGCCGTCGGGGGATCCCCCGCCGCCGTTTGCCGCCGAGGCCGCCTGGCTTCTGGGCCGGAGCGCCCTGAAAGCGGCGCGGAAAGCGGAACTGGACGGCGGGCGGGAACAGGCATCGTCCTGGCGGCAGAAGGGCCTGGCGGCGCTCGGGGAGGTTGAAGACGGGTATCCGGAAAGCGAGTTCGCGGACGACGCCGGCCTGTTGCGAATCGAAACGGAAACCCGCCTGCCTGCCAGTCCAGCCAGCAAAGACAGGCGGGCCGAGCGGATCCCGGCCAGTCTGCCGTTCCAACGGGACAGGCAGGCGCAGGCGGGCGAAGCCGGCGTGGACGCGGCGAGGGCGAGACGGCAACTCGCGGCGTACCGCGAATTCGCGAAGACCTACCCCGGATCCGACCGGATGGACCGGGCGCTCCTGGGGATGGCCGACGCGATGCGCACGCTCAGCCGGGTCGAACCCGCGTGGATCGACACCGCCCTGACAACCTACCGGGAGATCAGGGACGCGTATCCGAAAAGCCCGGCGGCGGAACGGGCAACCTACGGCATCGGACTGTGCCAGGCCCTGAAGAAGGACTACGCGGCCGCCGAGGAAACGCTGCGCGATTTCCTCTTCGCGTATCCACGGAGCGACCTGGAGAGCCACGCCAGGCACGAGCTCGGCCGCATCCTCCTGGAGCGGGGGTTTCCGAGGAGCGCGGCGGACGACCTGGCCGAACTTCTCGCGGGGCCGGCGTCGCCCGGACTGGCGCGGTCCGCGCGTAACCTGCTGGCCGAGAGCTACTTCAGGGCGGATAACTACCGGCGCGCCATCGAAATTGACGTCGAACTGCTTTCCATTGGACCCGACGGGCCCGCGCTCCGCCGGCTCGCGCGGTCCTACGAGGCGAACGGACAGGCGGCCGAAGCCATCGAAACCTGCCAGGCCCTGTTGAGCGCGTATCCGAACGCGGCCGACGCCGACAGCTTCGCGTACGCCCGGGCGCGGCTTCTGGCTCGCCTGAACCGGGAGTCCGAAGCCGTCGCGGCCTTCAAGGCGTTCCCGAAACAATATCCCGAAAGCCCGCTCAGGGCAACCGCGGGCAAGGCCCTGGCAACCCTCCTGTTCGACGCCGGAGAATACCGGAACGCGCTGGCGGCCATTGCGCACGTCCCCGTGCACGCGAGGGACGCGCAGGTCGCCGGAAGCGAAGTCCTCAGCCTGTTCCGGCTGAAACGCGCGCAGGAGGCGAAGAAAGCCGCGGGCAGGTTCAAGAAGACCTACCCGAACAGCCGCGAGTGGCTCGGCAGGTTCAAGAACGAGGAGGGCAGGTTCTATCTGAACGCCGGCAATTTCAAGAAAGCCCGTCAGATTTTCGAAGGCGTGGTCAAAAACCATCCCGGCGGCGAAACCGCGGCCGAAGCCGCCTGGTATCGCGTCAGAACACTGAAACGAGAAGGTCCGAAGGAAGCATACCGGGAGGCGCTCGCGGGCTTCGTGAAGACCCGTTCAGGCAGCAGCCGCTGGTCCGCCGCGGCCCTGGAGCTGGCCGATATCCTCTACGACGGCGGGGATTTCGAACGGGCGTCCAGAGCCTACCGGAACGTGCTCGAGGCCGGCCCGTCGCCCGAAGAAACGCCGAAGGTGCTGTCCAGACTGATGAAGGTCCACAGACGTCTGAAGCTGCTGGATACGGCGATCGCCTACGCCAACCGGCTCGTCCGGGAATTTCCCGGGCATTCCCTCGCGTCGGACGTGCGCATCGAAATCGGGACCATGTTGCACGACAACAAGCAATACCGGCTGGCAATCGCCCGGCTGACGCCCCTGCTGAAAGACGCCGAGGGGAACGACTGGTCGACCATCCAGTATTGGCTCGCAAAGAGCCACTTCGGACTGCGAGACTACGAAAGCGCGAAACGGGAATACCTGAAACTTCAGTACCAGTTTCAGGGCGCCACGCAATGGGTGGCCAGCGCCCAGGACGGACTCGCCAGCTGCTATGAAGCCCAGGGGAACTACCGGGAGGCGATCCGGGAACTCGAGGCCATCCGGCGACGGGAGGGGGCGACCAGCGACTTCGGCCTCCAGGCGGGACAACGCATCGAAATGCTGAAGGCGCTCCTGAACAGCAGCCAGGAATCCGCGCCGCGCGCGCCCTGACAGCCCGTTGCTGAAGTCCATCCGGGCTGCCAAACCGCCGTCACCGGAACCTGAACCCGATTCAAGCGAACGACCGCCATGGCCGAGCCGTCAAAGCAAAACGCGCTGATCGTCGCCGCCGATCCGGAGATGGGTCAGGCCCTGCGCGCCGAACTGGAAACGCAGGGGTGGAACACCATTCTGACCAATAGCGTCGGGCCGGCGCCGAAACTGCTCAGGCGGGGCGGCGTGGACCTGGTCCTCGTGGACGAGGAAAACCTGTCGCGCGCGGTCTCCGACCCGGAACGACCCCTGAACGCCGGCGCCGGCGGCCTTCCCCTGCTGGTCTTCCTGACGCCGGAGCGGCGCCAGGACCGTACGCTGCTGCAGGGGATGGAGCCCCGCGCCATCCTGGACCTTCCGATGGACGTGGAGCAGGTCAGACAGGCCCTGCAACTGGTGGGCGACCAGGCGCAGGCGACCGTCGAAGTGGACCTGCTGGGCGATTCCGAAGCCATCCGCCGGATCAGAGAGACCATCCGCCAGGTCGGTCCGGTTCCCGTCAGCGTACTGATTAGCGGCGAAAGCGGTTCGGGGAAGAACATGGTGGTCCAGGCGCTGCACCGGCACAGCGCCCGGTCGAGCGCGCGGCTCGTCACCGTGAACTGCGGGGCCATTCCCGAGACCCTGCTGGAAAGCGAACTCTTCGGCCACGAGAAGGGCGCGTTCACGGACGCGCGGACCCGGCGACAGGGCATCTTCGAGGCCGCGGACGGGGGTACGGTCTTTCTGGATGAAATCGGTGAAATGACCCTCGCGGCCCAGGTTCGCCTGTTGCGGGTGCTGGATACCCGGGAGATTACCCGCCTGGGCAGCACCGAATCCATCCGGGTGGACGTTCGGATACTGGCCGCGACGAACCAGGACCTCCAGCTGGCCGTCGACCAGGGACGATTCAGGAGCGATCTCTATCACCGCCTCAAGGTGGTTGAGTTGCGGGTGCCCCCGCTTCGAAGCCACCCGGAGGACGTCCCTGTGCTGGCGGACCACTTCATCCGGATCTACCGGAAGGAACACGGCGTGCCGCCCATCGAACTGGACGCCGGGGCGATGGACGTCCTGCTCAGTTACCGCTGGCCCGGCAATATCCGCGAACTCCGGAACCTGATCGAACGGCTCATGGTCCTTTCGGTCAACCGCAGGATCGGTCCGGCCGAACTTGCCCCGCACCTCGAAGGCATGGACCCGTCGCACGCGACCGGGCGCGCCGTTTCAAACCTGCCCGTGCACGTGGGCAAGACCCCCGAGGAGTCCCAGCGGGACCTGCTCTACTGGGCCATCCTCGAAGTCGCGCGAGACGTCAAGGAACTCAAGGCCCACCTGATGGAGAACCCCGCCAACCTGCCCTCCCTGCCCGTCTATTCCCAGGGCGCCCCGCCGCATGCCGACCGCGTCGAGGAAGTCGAATACACGGAGGCCGACGCGGGACCGGCTCAGGGCGACCACGTCAAGTCCCTCCGCGACGTGGAGCGCGAAGCCATCGCCAGCGCGCTGCGGGCCACCGGGGGCCACCGCAAACGCGCGGCCGCCCTGCTGGACCTGCCCGAGCGCACGCTCTATCGCAAAATCCAGCAGTACGGGCTGTAGAAGAGCGGGACCTCTCCCCCCGACCCCTTAAAAGCGGGGAGAGGGGAGACGGGAGATGATGAGCTGCCTCTATGGGATATCGATACGGACTGGCGAGATCTTCCGGCGACAGCCGCAGACCTCTCCCCCCAACCCCCTCTCCCGGGGGGAGAGGGGGAGCAGAGCGAGATGTCTTCAAGCGATGACCGTTCCCCCCTTCCCCCCGGGAAGGGGGATAGGGGGTAGGTCGGCGAGGGGTGTGGGGGATTGTAAGCGTTGCATCGCGCAAGAAGTTCATCGCAGGTAGGTTCGCGAAGTCCAGTCGAGCGCACGGAACCCAGTTCCAACGAGTGTTTGTCCGCCGACAGGCACCCTGTTGGGATGCTATGGATAAACTGTACGAGGACCAACCCGTTTTCGTTCTTCCTTCTTCCTTCTTCCTTCCTCCTTCCTCCCGTCTACCGTCTCACCGCTTTCAGGTTTTCCTTCTTCCTTCTCCCTTCTTCCTTTTTCCTTTTCCCTTTTCCCTTCTCCCTTCTTCCTTCTTCCTTTTCCCTTCTTCCTTCTTCCTTCTTCCTTGTTTTTTCGGAACCTTTGCCCCTGCTACCGGGTCTAACACCCGTGACCACGAAAAAACAGCCGAACGCATCTTCGAGCCACCCAGGAGACCTGAGAAAGGGGATTTTCCCGATGTCGATCCAACCCGTCCGCTACCGGCAACTGACGCTTATTCTGGGCCTGCTCTTCGCCGGCGGCGCATTCACGTCCTCCGCGTACGCGTCCGAGGACCAGGCCATCGAGCAGCTTCGGAACCTCAACAAGGCCTTTACGACGATCGCCGGGCGGGTGACGCCCACGGTTGTCACCATCAGGACAAGGGAGACCGTTTCACTGGCCGACCAGCAATTCGACCCCCGATTTTACTTCCGTCCCTATTCCAGGAGGCCGCGAAACCGGGAACAGGAACGCCCGGGTCTCGGCTCCGGTATCATCATGACCAAAGACGGATACATACTCACCAACCACCACGTGGTGGGCACGGCGGACGAAATCTCGGTGATCCTCAACGACAATAAGGAATTCGAAGCCCGGCTGGTGGGCACCGACTCCCTCACGGACGTGGCCGTCATCAAGATCGATGCCGAAGGGCTCCCAGCGGCGAACGTGGGCGACTCCGACAAGATCCGGATCGGGGAGTGGGTGATGGCGGTGGGCGCGCCGCTCCATCTGCGTTCTACGGTCACGTCCGGAATTGTGAGCGCTATCGGACGCAATCTGGACATCATTTCCGATAATTTCGGCATCGAAGATTTTATCCAGACGGACGCTGCCATCAACCCGGGCAACTCCGGCGGCGCGCTTGTCAACCTCGATGGCGAAGTTATCGGGATGAACACAGCCATCGCGACGGAAACGGGGCGGTTGTTTGTCGGCTATGGATTCGCCATACCCATAACCCTCGCAAGAAAAGTAATGGATGATATCGTAACCCACGGCAGCGTGCGCCGTGGCTTTCTCGGTATAGGTCTCAGATCGGTCGACGCGGCCCTTGCGGACGCGTTCGGGCTGGATCGTCCGCACGGCGTATTCGTCTCCAGGGTGTACGCGGATACCCCGGCGGAGGTCGCCGGGCTCATAGACGGCGACATCATCCTGAGTTTGGACGGCGAACCCGTCAACCGGCCGAACCACGTTCAGAGCCTGATTGCGCGAAAACACCCCGATGATCGCGTGACGTTGAAAATCAGACGGAAGAACAAGACGATCGACCTCCAGGCCAGGCTGGGTGAAAAACCCGCTCAGATGGGCCAGATTGCCTCCGCCAGGCCGGCGTCCGGCGAGGCCGAGCTCCATGGCCTGAGCCTGAGCGACGTCACCCCGGACGTCGCCGGAAGATGGGGGCTGGAAGGAGAGACCGAAGGTATCCTCGTGACGGAGGTGGCTCCCCGAAGCCGGGCCGCGAGGGCCCGCTTCGAACGGGGAGACGTCATCTTCAAGATCCGCCAGGGGAATTTCGAGCGCGAAGTGCGGTCCGTCGCCGAATTCAAAACGACCCTGACCAAACTCGAAAAGGGCCGCAACGCCGCCTTTTACGTGCGGCGGGGAACGTACCACCTGTTCCTGACCATGAAGATTCCCGAATAGGCGGCGCGCCTCGGCGCACGGCGGCACAAGCCGCCAAAACGACACTCACGAACGAAGAAGCCCGGTGGGCATTCCCGCCGGGCTTCTTTGGATATGGAAAGTATTTGTTGATCGAGAAACTCGGACAACTCTTCAATCTCAATCGAGGAAGTCAGATGGAGGTCGGCGAACTTATCCAGGTCTATTTGAATCGCATCGACCGGGATGAGATTGGCCCTGTGCGCCTTCATCCGTTCACCGTAGACCCGCGGCTGAACCGGCAACGGGCAAACAGGCGTCACGTTTTCATCAGCCCATACGTTTCGTTCGGACGCCCGTCAATCACTGGCATCGGTGTGGCCACCGAAGTAGTTTATGATAGATTCATTGGAGGAGACACCTTCAGCGAAATGTGTAAGGACTATCGCCTCACACCCGTTCAGTTTGAGGAAGTCTTAAGGTATGAGTCCGCGATCAGGCGGGCCGCCTGAATCCCCGATTCACATATTTGTTGACCGCAACCTGTCCAGCGGGATATTATCACGAGAATTGCGCGAGGCCCGGGTCACCAGCGACCTGGGCCTCGAAAGTTGAGGAAACGGTGTGATGGTGGGGCCTGCCTGCAGCGCCTGTCTGCGTGCGCACACGCACAGGCAGGCAGTTCGCTGCGCAGGCGGGCAGACATTCCTGTCTGCCCGCTTTTTTATTTCCGCAGGAATGCAGACCTCTCCCCCCGGGCCCTTAAAAGCGGGGAGAGGTGAGACGGGAGATGGTAGATGATGAGCTGCGTCTATGGGATATCGATACGGACTGGCGATATCTTTCAGCGATAGCCGCAGACCTCTCCCCCCGGCCTGCCTGCCGGCAGGCAGGCCCCCTCTCCCAGGGGGAGAGGGGGAGCAGAGCGGGACGTCTTCAAGCGATGACAGTCCCCCCTTCCCCCCGGGAAGGGGGATAGGGGGTAGGTCGGCGGGGAGACGGGAGATGATATGAGTGCCCGATCGTTTTATCTGCCGTAACAACAATGGCTTTCAATTTACTCACCAAACGCCGAAAATCCCTTGAGATATCGTCCGTTTGGCGATATATTTTCGTTGACTGCACGTCGAGCAATAGACAGGTCGGAATTGTCAGACGTTTTAAAGACCTGTGCGATTACCGAAAATTCATGAAGGGTTGGCCGCCATGTCCATTCAGAGCGCTTTTCTGGACGAAGTACACGTCACGAACTTCCTCAGCTTGCGCGACGTCCAGCTTCCGCTAAAGCCACTGACGGTTCTTGTGGGACCCAATGCGAGTGGAAAATCCAATATCCTCAGCGCGTTGAGTCTTCTCAATACGGTGATGACCGCCGAAGAATTGCCGCCTGTTGAAACTATCCTGAATCACCTTTGGGCAGGTGAAGCAAACCAGGTCACGTTCCAATTGCAAGCGAACGTGGCAGGAGTTCCAACGCTATATGAACTGAAGCTTACGGCCGAAGCAAACAATCCGGTTGTTGCTGAAGAACTCTCGGTTGACTCTGTAAACGTCATCTCAATTCAAAAGGGAACGGGCGAAGTCTGGGATGAAGATGGCAAAAATAAGACGCCGTACAGGTCCAATAAACTCGCATTGAAGTCAGCCGGCGACTATGGGAACAAGCCGGTGACAAGCGTCTTGACAGAGTTTATTAAAGGTTGGGAATTTTACGACTTTCGACCAGAATACATGCGCGGGCATTTATTGGGATTCCCATTCATAAAAACACGCTCGAATGAGTTGCGCGAATCCCCAAAACTCGACGATGATGGTTCGACCTTATCGACGCTACTTTCACATTGGCACGAGAATTCACGAGAGCGTTTCCAGAGTATCAGTGATTCCCTTGCAGCTTCTACGAATATCAGAATGGATCAACGTTCAATAAACGGTGAAAGCCAACTCTGTCTCCTGGAGGGCTACAAGCAGCCGATACCCCTTACGAGGGCATCGGACGGCACACTTCGGCTCGTAGCATATTACATCCTGCTCAACGAGCCTGAATTGCCGCCGTTTATTGCCATCGAAGAACCTGAGCGAAATCTGCATCCGGGCGCTTTGAAGGACATCGCGAATGTCCTTGAGCAGATCTCCGAGCACTCCCAGGTGATGATCACGACCCATAGCTCGCAACTATTGGATGCCTTCAGTCCTGAGAACTTATCAGAATCACTCGGTGTCGTGCTCTTACGAAACGTCCCCGGACGTGGCACGGAAGTCATCAACCTCGAAGACATTCGCGGCGACCGAGCAGCAATTGACGGATGGATTACCGATTTCGGAATCGGCAGCGCCATTTTTGATAGCGAACTGCTCCCGGACCTGATGAAGGAGCCTGCGTGCCAAGCATAAGAATCTGGGCTCTGGAATCAGACAATGATGCCAAAGCCGTGAAATGTCTCGCTCGATTCCAATAGCAAACAGCCCGCCGGATCACAAAGGACCTGGGCCTCGAAATTCGTTCTCACCCGGACGAGGCACGTTTGAAGGCGGGGAGACGGTAGACGTTAGACGGGAGATGATGAGCTGCGTCTATGGGATATCGATACGGACTGGCGATATCTTTCAGCGATAGCCGCAGACCTCTCCCCCCAACCCCCTCTCCCGGGGGGAGAGGGGGAGCAGAGCGGGACGTCTTCAAGCGATCACAGTTCCCCCCTTCCCCCCGGGAAGGGGATAGGGGGTAGGTCGGCGGGGACGTGGAGGAGAGATTACCTGCCGTGTGAGGTCTCGATCCAGGCCGGAGGCATTCAGGAAGAGCATATTGGGCAAGCGTCTTCTACCGTCTCACGTCTCACCGCTTTCAGGTCTTCCTTCTTCCTTCTTCCTTCTTCCTTCTCCCTTCTTCCTTCTCCCTTCTTCCTTCTTCCTTCTCCCTTCTCCCTTCTTCCTTCCTCCTTCTCCCTTCTCCCTTCTTCCTTCCTCCTTCTCCCTTCTTCCTTCCTCCTTCTCCCTTCTTCCTTCCTCCTTCTCCCTTCTTCCTTCTTCCTTCTCACCGCTCTTTCCTGATCTCGATGACGTAGGTCTCGGGAGATTCGGTTTTGTGTATCACCTCGAAGCGTTCGGGATAGGCTTTTACGGCCGGGACGATGTACTTCATTTTCTCTTTGAAAAACGGGACGTTGTCCAGAAGGACGTAGTCGAACGCTTCCAGGGCCCGCAGGGCCCGGGCGGGATCCTCCACGCGGGGATAGCCACCGGTTTCCCGCTCCGACCAGAACCAGACCAGACCCGGTTTTCGGGTGGAGACGCGGCTCTGAGGCGGCGTGTTGTCCCGTATCCAGACGCTGGCCTCGTAGTACGTCTTCCAGTGCCGATGATAGCCCGGCGCCATCCTCTTTTCCCGTACGATTCCGAAATCCACGAACAACGATGGCAGCAGAAACAGACAGGCCAGGAACACGGGCGCATGCCTGTTCAGAACGGGACGTGTAAACACGGGCGCGATCTTTCTCAGTGCCGGAAAGCGGGCGTAGCGCCGGGCCGGACCCGTCGATTCCGGGAAACATGCGCAGATCTTTTCTGCAGCCTTGAAAACGTAGAGCATGATGAACGGCAGGATGGGGAGAAGATATCGATGCGGGGAACCGGGAAGGGTGAAGAGGGTCGCGACGTATCCCATGAAAAACCAGTCGTGGACCTCCAGGCTTCGCAGAAGCGAGAGGGGCTTTCTGTCAGGCGACGTTCTCCCGAACACGAACCCGATGCCGATCAGAATCAGAAGGAACCAGCCGATGGGCCGCCATTTTGCGGAAATCGGCAACGGGTACATATACTCGACAGGCAGCAGGAGGTATTCCAGGTTCTTCAGATAGCCTGCCGGGTTTTTGTTGAAGATATAATAGAAAAAATTCTGCCAGAAGGAACCCGCTTCACCTTCCGGAATATAGGCTCCTCTCGCGATCTGATGGATCATTCCCAGGTATCCCTGGGACTCGGGAAAGTTGACCTTCAGGTACATTGCCCAGGGCAGCACCCAGACGGAGGCGCATGCAACGAGAAGCAGCGGTTTCCTGACCTCCTTTCGAAGCGCGAGGTAAATGGTTGCCGCAATCACCAGGTATATGGACGGGGACTTCACATGGTAGGCCCAGCCGGCGGCGCAGGCGGCGGCGATCAGCCATTTCCGCGAAATCCCGGGTCGCCTGATATATCGAAGAATAACCCACAGCGCCAACAGCGAAAAGGCCGGGAAGGGCACGTCCGCCGTGACGACGGCGGCGTATTCCACCGCAATCCAGAACGCGCCGCAAATCATCGCAATCAGCAGCGCCCGGTTGGCGTTCATGAATTCCCGAAAGACCAGAAACGCGCAGAACGGCAACAGGAAGCCCGAAATCGCGATCGTGACCTTGAGCGCGGGCACGCTGCCACGAAACAGGACGACCGCCGGCGTCAGCAGGGTCTTCACGCCCAGGCCGTACTGGCTGTCGAGAACGCGCTTTCCCTGAACCAGGCGCCTGGCGTCCCTGATATACGCGATATTGTCGCCGATCACGTGGACCCACTCGTTGCAGGTGAGCAGGTACAGACCGGTGACGGCGACGCAGCCCGTGACGGCCGCGGTCACAATCCGGCGTTCCGGAATCCGCCCGAAAGCCGCCAGGCCGGCGACGCAGAGAATCACCACCATACAGGCCATCGTGGGCGCCAGCGTCGCAACGTTGAGACGGTGCGCGCAGTGATAGGCCAGCAGGACGACCAGGGAATACGGGAAAACGTAGCTGAGATATCGGGCGGTCGCGTTCACGAGAAGCGGGTTTTGAGGAGGGTTTTGACGTTGATGAAAAAGTCCGTCCAGCGCACCTTCTTGCCGGCGCGCGCGTCACGTCCCTGGTAGGTGATCGGAACGTCCACGATCCGGCAACCCCTCTTCAGGAGCTTGGCCGTGAGTTCGTGTTCCAGGTCGAAGCCGTCCCGAACCAGGGGTATCCCGCGCACGACGTCGGTCCGGTAGAGCTTGTACCCGGTGCACAGATCGCTGATGCGGGAGTTGAAGAGGAGATTCGTAAACCACGTGAGCAGCTTGTTCGCAATGAAGTTCGGCAGTTTCATGCCTTCGATCCGGCCCTGGAAACGCGAACCGAAGACCACATCGATCGACGGGTCCCGCAGAAAGGGCGCGATCAGGTCGGGGTAGTCTTCAGGCGCGTATTCCAGGTCGGCGTCCTGGATGAGGGCCCAGTCGCCGGTGATATGCTCCAGGGCCGTGCGGACGGCCGCGCCCTTTCCCCTGTTTTGGGGATGGCGGGCCACGCGGATGCCGCGGGCCTTCAGGTCCTCACATATCGTCCCGGTCCCGTCGGTGGACCCGTCATCCACGACGACGATCTCTTTTCCCACGCCTTCCTGGACGGGTACGGCCCTCACGCGGTCGATTACCGCGCCAAGCGTGCTCGCCTCGTTGAACACGGGAATCATGACGGACAGCAGGTGTTCTCGCGAGGCCCTGTTCGAGCGCGCGCTCACGTGGCGCCTCCCGGCGCAACCTGCGCGACCTCGAGGCCCGCGGGATCGACGGTTGCCGCAAGGAGCCGTGCGGTGGGTACCGAGGCCAGTATCTCCCGCCATGCGGCCGCGAGTTCGGACGTGGCTTCGGGGCGCGGCGCAAGCGCCCAGACGCAACCTCCGTTGCCGCTGCCCGCCGTGGCAAAGCCCGCCCCAATACTGGCGCATACGGCCTGCAGCTTCTCTCCGAGCACGGTCATCCGGGCGGGCACGATCGCGCATCGAATCCCGGTTTCCTCGTCCAGCAGCCTTCCGGCGGCCTCCCAGTCCGCGCGTTTCAGGGCGCCCGCGAATTCTGTGGCGATTTCATTGACACGGAACCACAGGTCGCGGCGCCGTCCCGCGAGGAAATCCTCCACCTGCCGGCTGTTGACGTCGTTGGAGTCGTGCGGCTTGCCAATGTAGGCGACCAGCAGCCGGTCGCCCAGGGCGCCGTACCGGTCCCGCGAGAGAACCGCCTCCCTGCGGAACTTTCCCGTCGGTTCGCCATAGGTCCAGCGCCACGTGTTGACCCCGCCGTACGCGGCGGCGCACTGGTCCTGCAGACCGGTATAGGAGAATCGGAGACCGTCTTCAATATTGTAGACGACCTCGATGATTTCCTCCGGCGACAGACCGGGGCCCCCATTCAGCGCCCTCGCGCGGGAAAGCGCCCCTGCCAGGGCGACCGAGAGCGTGCCGGACCCGCCCACGCCGCTGCGCGGCGGGCAGCCGTAGGAGATCTCGATTTCGACGCCGCCCAGCGCGAAATGAGCCGCAATCGCGAACAGAAGTCCGAAATGGCCCGTCATGTCCGGCGCGTCCGCGGGAAACGTCTCGTGATGAAATTCGTCCGCAATGCGCACGTATCCCGGCCGGTAGGCTTTGAGGCGGACGCGGGTGCGCGCGGAGATGGCGATATTGGTGGTGGCGGGATTCAGACTGGCGTAGGGCAGCGCGAAACACTTGAGGTCCCACGTGCCGCCAACGTCCAGGCGGCAGGGCGCCGAAGACAGGATTTCGACGGTCTGAAGGCGGGCGCTGAGGTCCGTGGTCATGTGCTTTCTCGAAGCGCGCGAGCTCACGCGCGCGGATGAAAGGTGCGGTGGACCTCTTTCAGGTATTCCCGATCGACGTGGGTGTAGATCTGCGTGGTGGAAATATCCACGTGCCCCAGCATCTCCTGCACGGCGCGGAGGTCGGCGCCGCCCTCCAGCAGATGGGTCGCGAACGAATGACGCATGGTGTGCGGGCTGACCGCCTTGTCGATACCGGAACTCCGGACGTACCCCTTCAGGATCTTCCACACGCCCATGCGCGACATGGCCCCGCCCCGGAAATTCAGGAAAATCGTGTCTCCCGACGCATGCCCGCTCAGGTCGACGCGCGCGCCCGTCAGATAGCGATTGACCCAATCCACGGCTTCCGTTCCGATGGGCACGATCCGCTCCCGGCTGCCCTTGCCGATCACGCGCACCACCTCCAGGTCGAAGAGGAGGTGCAACCGCTCCAGCCCGATCAGTTCCGACACCCGGAGACCGGCGCCGTACAACATTTCCAGCAATGCGCGGTCGCGCAGCCCCAGCGGCGTCTCCACGTCCGGCGCCATCATCAGGCGTTCCACTTCGTAGACGTTCAGGACGGCGGGCAGTTTACGGCCCAGTTTGGGCGACTTCATATGCTCGGTGGGGTCGTTTTCGATGACGCCTTCGGCCTGCAGGAACCGATGAAACATCCGGACGGCAGTCAGATTTCGCGCCACGCTGGAAGCTTCCAGGCCGAGGTCCCCCAGCAACTGCAATAACGCGGACACGTCGGCCTGCGACACGTCGACGGGGGTCCTTACCCCGCGCGCGTCCAGCACGTCGGCGTACCGGTCCAGGTCCCGGGCATAGGCCGATACGGTATTTTCGGCCAACCCCTGCTCCAGGCGCACGTAGTCCAGGAACCCGCGCAACGCGTCCCGCCATTCCGCCGACGCGCCCCGCTCGCCCGCGTCCGTATCCATCACGACCGCCATTCCCGCGAACTCCCCCTGCCGCCGTTCCCTTCCAGCGCCAGCAGGGCGCCCTTCCATTCCCCGCCGTAGGCGAACCCCGTCAGCGCCCCGGACGCGCCCACAACCCGGTGACAAGGCACAACGATCACGCAGGGGTTCTTTGCGAGCGCGGCGCCCACCGCGCGGGCGGCCTTCGGGCGTCCGATGGCATTTGCGACGTCGCCGTAAGACCGCCGCCCGCCGTACGGAATCTCCCGGGTCGCCCGCCAGACCATCCCCTGGAACGCCGTATGGCCGGAGAGGTCGGGCACGTCGTGAAACCGCACGGGTTCGCCGGAAAAATAGCCGGCCAGCGCGTCGATGAGGCGCTGCCCCTGCTCGTTGGGGGGAGCGCCCTCCACCAGCTCGGGACCGGCGATCTCGACCCGCTCGAAACGCCCCAGCCGGATCGACGACAGCCTGCCATCGTCCCAGGTTGCCTCGACCCGACCCAGTCCCGTCTTCAGAACGGCGGACTGCAGGGTCGACGCGGTGTGATTTCCGTTTTTCATTGTCCTTTCTCCGATTCCAACTGTTCTGCGATCTGTTCCGCGAGCCGATCTCCGATGCCCTCCACCGCCGCGAGTTCCGATGCGCCCGCCACCAGGATCTTCTTCATCGACCCGAAGTGCGTCAGCAGCGCCTTTCGCCGGGCCGGACCCACGCCATCGAGCTCATCCAGCCGGGAAGCCAGGGTTCGTTTCTGCCTCAGCTTCCGGTGATAGGCGACCGCGAACCGGTGCGATTCATCCCGGACGGCCTGCAGCAGCTTGAGCGCCGCCGAGACCTTCGGGATATTCTGCGGCGCCGGGCAGCCGGGCAGGAAGACGTCTTCCAGGCGCTTCGCCAGGCCGATGACGGGCTGATTCTGTACGCCCGCCTCATGCAACGCCGCAACGGCGCTGGAAAGCTGCCCCTTCCCTCCGTCGATCAGCAGCAGATCGGGAAACGCCCGCCCCTCCTCCATCAGGCGCTTGAAGCGCCGCGTCACCACCTGCCGCATCATCGCGAAGTCGTCGGGCCCTTCGACGCCCGTAATCCTGAAGTGCCTGTATTCGGACTTCCGCGGCCGGCCATCCACGAAGCACACCAGCGACGCCACGGGATCCGAACCCTGGAAATTCGAGACGTCCATGGCCTCGATCCGCTTCGGGGGACGCTCGAGGCGCAGGTCGCGCTGGAGCGCGGCGACGGCGGCCGGCGCCTGGGACCGCCTGTTTTCCCGCCGCAACCGGCGCTCGCTGAGCAACAGCGCGGCGTTGTTCTCGGCCATCTTCACCAGCCGCGCCTTGTCGCCCCGCTGCGGCACGCGGATTTCCACAAGACCGCCGGCCCGCCCGCGCAACCAATCGAGGACGGTCTCGCGGGACTCGACGTCGCACGGCAGGCAGATCTCCTCCGGCACGAACGAGGCGGTCAGATAGAGCAACTGCACGAAGGCGCCGACCACCTCGGCCATGGGCGCGTCGAGTACGCCGCCGAGGAAATAGTGCTGACGTCCGATCAGCCGTCCTTCCCGGACCTCCATCACCACGCAGCAGGCTTCGTCGTCTTCCCTGGCAACCGCGATCGTGTCCCAGTCCTTCTGTTCCGGGGACACCACCTTCTGGCGGTTGGTCGTCTGCTCCAGGTCCCTCAGACGGTCCCGGTACACCGCGGCCTCTTCGAAATGCCGCCCGGCCGCCGCCTGCCGCATGCGTTCCTTCAGCGCGGCCACGACCTGGGTGTGGCGTCCGGTCAGAAACAGCACCGCCTCCCGTACGATCTTGCGGTACTCCGCGGCCGCAATCAGCCCCTCGCAGGGGCCGTCGCATCGTTTGATCTCGTAGTCCAGGCACAGACGGACGTTGTCCGCCGGCAGCGCATAGTCGCAACTGCGGACCCGGAACAGCCGGTGCATCGTTTCCAGGGTCCGGCGCAGGGCCTTCACGTCCGTATAGGGGCCCAGATAACGCGACCCGTCCTTGACCACGTCGCGCGTGAACGTGATCCGGGGAAACGGCTCATCGCTAATCCTGATAAAGGGGTATTTCTTGTCGTCTTTCAGATTGATATTGTACCGGGGCTTGTGCTCCTTGACCAGATTGGCCTCCAGAATCAGGGCCTCCACCTCGGTATCCGCGACAATGTATTCCAGGTCTCTCACGTTGCGCACGAGCGCCCGGAACTGCCGCCGGCCGTCGTCGGCGTTGGACCGGATGTACGACTGCGCGCGGCTTCGGAGGCACTTGGCCTTTCCGATGTAGATGATCCGCCCCTGTTCGTCCTTCAACAGATAGACGCCGGGTTCCCGGGGCATATGCGCCACAATCTCGTTCAGGCGCCGGCGCACGGCCTTGCGGGTCATCTTCACCGGCGCGGCGCCGCGATGATCGGATCCCGAATTCATCATCCATGCCCTCTGCGCGGCCACTCCGCAACTTCCATCATAAGTCCAGAATCTCGACCTGCAGGCGCTGCAGATCCAGCAACCCGACCGTGGACCGGCCGGTGACCCAGCCGCCCGCCTCTCCGGGATTCACCACCAGGGTTTCGCCGTGACGAACGTCGATCTCATGGGTATGGCCGTATACGATCACGTCGTAGGCGCCGCTTGCGGCCAGCGCGTCCACTTCATCGGGCTCGTGCATCAGCAGCAGCCGCCTGCCCTGGCAGTCGAACGCATGGGGCGCCCGGTGGATGGGCCCCAGCGGCTCGAACTGGGCGCGAAGACCGAACCTCTCGCCGTCGTTATTGCCGAAAACGCCCACCATGGGCGCGTTCAGGCCCGCCATCCACCTGGCGTTGAAGGGCGCGATGAAATCCCCGGCGTGCGCCACGAGCCCCACTTCGTTCTCATTGAACAGGGTCACCGACTTCTCCACCGAAATCCGGTTGTCGTGCGTGTCGGCGATCAGTCCCACCAGATGCGCGTGTGCCATGGAAACCGTCCGTCGGTTTGCGGGTTGCGATGATTGTCGACTCGAAGCGGGCGCGGCGCCGGGGGCCGCGGGTGCATCCTGGAATCTAGACAAACTTACGTCCCTCCCGCGGTTTTGTCAACCGATGGGCGCGCGTTACGGAGACGCCCGGCAGTTGACCATCGGCACTCATGTCGTAACTGAGCGCAGTGAGTGACACCCCCCACCGCATCAGCCTTCGCCTGACGGCTCGGCTTCTGCCTGCCTGTCCTGCGGACGCAGGCAGGCGACTCCCCCTCGAGGGGGGAGTGATGCGTACGTCGCAACATGACTGCTAATCGCGTGGCGCCTTTGGGACAGGTTTATGTTGACAAGGTCGATAGATTATGTGAATTTTGGGACCGTCCATAACGTGGGCGGGAGTCGGGGCGGCACGGTAGTCGTCCCGACCGCCGTTAAAGAGGAACATTCGATGCCGGTTTTGAAAATCGCGCTGCCGTCCGGCAGCCTCCGGGATGCCACCCTCGATCTGTTCGCGAACGCCGGCTATCGCATTCTCGCCAACCACAGGTCCTACACGCCGTCGATCGACGATCCGGACCTGGAGGGCCTGTTCCTGCGCGCGCAGGAAATCGCCCATTACGTGGAGCGGGGCGTGCTCGACGTCGGCCTGACCGGCAAAGACTGGATCCTGGAGAACGACGCAGACGTTGTCGAGGTTGCGGAACTCCCGTACAGCAAATCCACCGCGCGGTCTGCGCGCTGGGTCATCGCCGTGCCGGAGGAATCTCCGGTTCGCGCGGTGAACGACCTCCAGGGGAAGCGCATTGCGACCGAACTGGTCAACGTGACCCGGAGATTTCTCCGGGAACGGGGCGTACAGGCCGAGGTGGAGTTCTCCTGGGGGTCCACGGAAGCCAAGGTCCGCACGGCGGGCGTGCCGCACGGCAGGGAAAACGCGGAGGACGACAGGCCCTACGAGCCGGGGCTGGTGGACGCCATTGTGGAACTCACCGAAACCGGCTCTTCGATCCGGGCCAACAAGCTTCGGGTCGTGGACGACCTGCTGGAAACCACCCCCCGCTTCATTGCCAACAAGAGCGCGTGGGACGACCCCTGGAAACGGGAAAAAGCGCAGAACGTCGCCACGCTGCTGGTGGGCGCCTTCCAGGCGGAAGACAAGGTGGGCCTCAAGATGAACGTCCGCCGCAAAGACCTGGATGCGGTTGTCGGGCTGCTTCCGGCGCTGAACAACCCCACCGTCTCGAATCTGCTGGACGGCGACTGGGTGGCCGTGGAGGTCGTCGTTGACGAACGCGTCGTGCGCGACACGGTGCCGCTGCTGAAGAACAAGGGCGCCGAAGGCATTATCGAATACCCTTTGAACAAAGTGATCTACTGATGATCGACCTTGTCGTTCACGATGCGAAGAATCCGCCCCCGAGACTCCAGGCCATCCTCTCCCGGACCACCGATTTCGAGCCCGATTTGCTGGCCTCGGCGCAGGAGGTCGTCCGGGACGTGAGAGAACGCGGGGACGACGCGGTCCTGGAATATACCCGGCAATTCGACGGCGTGGAACTCGACGCGGGCCGGATGCGGGTGACCGGGGCGGAAATCGAAGCCGCTTACCGCGGCACGGACCCGGACCTGATCAGGACCATCACCGCCGCGGCGGACAACATCCGGCGGTTTCACGAGGCGCAAAGGCAGACGTCCTGGTTCATCGAAGACGGCGACGGCGTGGTGCTCGGCAGACGCGTGCTCCCCATCGAGCAGGTCGGCATTCTCATCCCCGGCGCCAGCGCTCCGCTTTTCTCCACGCTTTTGATGGCCGCCATTCCCGCCGGAATCGCGGGCGTGACGCGAATCTGCATGGCCACGCCCCCGCGGCCGGACGGGTCCGTGCATCCCGCCGTACTCGCGGCCGCGCAACTCGTGGGCGTCAAAGAAATCTACCGGGTTTTCGGCGCCCAGGCCGTTGCCGCCATGGCCTACGGCACCGCCTCCATCCCCAGGGTGGACAAACTCGTGGGCCCCGGCCACCCCTCCGTCCAGATCGCCAAAAAGCTGGTCTTCGGGACGGTCGACGTCGACATGGTTGCCGGCCCCAGCGAGATCGTCGTTCTGGCCGACGAAAGCGCCAACCCGAGACACGTCGCGGCCGACCTGTTGTCCCAGGCCGAGCACGGAAGCGGGTACGAGGCCGCCGTGTGCGTCACGCCATGCATCGACCTCGCCAGACGGGTCGCGGACGAAGTCGAACGGCAGGCCGCCCGCCTGGAACGCCGCGACGACGTCCGCAGGGCCCTCCGCAACTTCGGCGCGGTGGTGGTGGTGAAAGACCTGGACGAGGGCATCGGGCTGGCCAATCGGATCGCCCCGGAACACCTGGAACTCCTGGTGCGCGACCCCTGGGCCTGCCTGGACGGCGTCCGTCACGCGGGCGCGGTCTTTATGGGCGCCGCCTCGTCCGAACCCGTGGGCGATTATTACGCGGGCGTGAACCACATCCTGCCCACCGCCGGCGCCGCGCGCTTCGCCTCGCCCGTGGGCGTGGATACCTTTCTGAAGAGCGCGAGTATCGTCTCCTACACGGACAGGCGCCTGAAGAAGACGGCGGGCGACATCATCGCCCTGGCCGAAGCCGAGGGACTGGGCGCGCACGCCAGCGCCATCCGCGTCCGGCAGGAATAACGCATGATCGATCCACCCCTGCAGCGCATCAAACCGGAAGTCCGTTCGGCGGACGGGTACCACCTGGCCCACCACGACTGTCCGGTAAAGTTGAATCAGAACGAAAGCCCGTTCGACGTTCCGGACGATCTGAAAGACGAGATCCTGGAAGCCGTCCGGCAACGGCCCTGGTTCCGCTACCCGCAGCCGATGGAGATGGACCTGGTGGAAGCCCTGGCCGGCTACGCCGGCTGGCGCCCGGACGGGCTGATCGTGTGCAACGGCTCCAACACCCTGGTGCAGCTGGTCCTGGCCGTCAGCACCTCCCCCGGCGCGGCCGTGGTGGTCCCCTCCCCGGGTTTCTCGCTGTACGGGCTCTACGCCGGCTTTTTCGGGGGTCGGGTGATTCCGGCGGACCTCAGCGTGGACCATACGTTCGATCTCCCGGCGATCCGGGAGGCCGTCCGGCGGGAATCGGCAAACATGGTCGTTTTGGGCTCGCCCAACAACCCCACCGGCTGTGTCGTATCCAATGCGGACCTGGAAGCCCTGCTCGGTGAGACGGACGCGCTGGTGATGGTGGACGAAGCCTATGCCGAGTTCAGCGACGAGACCGCGCGGGACCTGATCGGGGAATACGCCAACCTCATCGTGTTGAAGACCTTCTCGAAAGCCCTGGGCGCCGCCGGCATCCGCATCGGCTACCTGATGGCGCACCCGGACGTTGCGGGAGAGGTCCTGAAAGCCAAGGTCCCGTTCGACGTCAACGTGTTCTCCCATACCGCGGCGCTGCGCATTCTGAAACACGCTCGCCTGATCCGGGAACGCGTGGGGATGATCCGAAACGAACGCGGGCGCGTGTTCGCGGCGCTGCGGAAAATCGACGGCGTACGCCCCTACCCGTCGCATGCCAACTTCATCCTCTTCGAAGTCCGCAACCCGGTCCGGGTCTTCGACGGGCTGATCGAACGAGGCATCCTCATCCGCAACGTGACCGCCTATCCGAGGCTGGAAAACGCCCTGCGCGTCAGCATTGGCACGGTTGAGGAAAACACCCTGTTTCTGAACGCGCTGGAACGGACACTCGACGATTCGCGAGTATAACGGGTAACCGGTTCAAACCATAAACAAGAACCAACCTCAATTGGAAAAAAGACAACCGTTAGCACAAAAAGCACAAAAGGCCTGCCTGCAGCGCCTGTCTGCGTGCGTACACGCACAGGCAGGCAGGGCACTGCGCAGGCAGGCACAAAGGGGATCGCTACGAACCGGCGTGTGTCGTAAAGCCGTGGCCCCGCAGGTATCTCCTTCTCTTTCGGTTATTCACCCTTTTACAGGATAGGGCAACCCCCATGCCGGTCCTTCGCACCGCCCGCGTCCAACGCAAGACGTCTGAAACCGACGTCGACCTCACGCTGAACCTGGACGGTTCGGGCGACGGCCGGCTGGAAACGGGCATCGGCTTTTTCGACCACATGCTCAACGCCTTCGCCCGGCACGGCGGATTCGACCTGGACGTGGCCTGCCGGGGCGACCTGGACGTGGACGCGCACCATACCGTTGAAGACGTGGGCATCTGTCTCGGCCGGGCGTTTTCGGATGCGCTGGGCGACAAGGCCGGCATCACGCGTTTCGGACACAGTTTCGTGCCCATGGACGAAGCCCTGGCGCGCGCGGCCGTCGACCTTTCGGGGCGGCCCTTCCTGGTCTACAATGCCGATCTGCCCGACGAGATGGTCGGCGCGTATCCGACGGCGATGAGCCCGGAGTTCTTCCGGTCCCTCGCGGACCACGGGCGCCTGAACGCGCACGTCGACCTGATCCGCGGGACAAATGCCCACCACGCCACCGAAGCCGTCTTCAAGGCCGTCGGCCGGGCGCTCCGCCAGGCCTGCGCGCAGGACCCCGGCGTTGTGGGAATTCCTTCGACCAAGGGCGTGCTGTAGGTCCGCCCGCCCGAACCGGGTTCCGCATGACTGTTGACAGGGCGTCGCCCGCGACCTCCCGATTCGATCCGGATTCCGCGGGCAGGAAGGTCATTACGCTGGAACAGGCCCGGCGGGTCCGGCGGCGCCTGAGACAGAACCGCGCCTCGCTGGTTTTCACGAACGGGTGCTTCGACCTGATCCATCCCGGCCACGTCGCCTACCTGCAGCGGGCCCGCTCGCTGGGCGATGCGCTCCTCCTGGGCCTCAACAGCGACGATTCCGTGCGGCGCATCAAGGGCCGGGGCCGTCCGATTCTCTCGGTCGAGGAACGTGCCGCCGTGCTGGCGGGCCTGGAAGCCGTGGACTACATCTGCGTGTTCGAAGAGGATACCCCGCACACGATCGTCCGGGAACTCCTGCCCGACGTCCTCGTCAAGGGCGGGGACTATTCGCCGGACCGGATCGTCGCCCGCGAGGTGGTCGAAGACGCCGGGGGGCGCGCGGCCATTGTGTCCACCGCGTTCGACACCTCCACTTCGTCCATCATCAGACGCGTCGTGGAGGCCGTGGGAACCTCTCCCTCCCGGGCCGGACAACAATCATCTCACACAAAGACACGAAGACACAAAGGAAACCCGGAAACGACCTGAAGGCGGGCATTCTGACAAGCTTACTTCGGCAAGCTCAATGCAAGCGGCACAGGCAATGACCAGGTTTCTCCTGACGGTTCACCCGGGCTCGCCATGAAAATCCTCCACACCATCTACGACGACGTGGAGAATCCCTGGTGCGGAGGCGGCGGCGCGGTGCGGGCCGTGGAAATCAACCGCCGCCTGGCCGCCAGACACGACGTCACGCTCCTGACGGGAAACTTTCCAGGGGCCGCGCGGGAGGAAGACCGTGACGGGTTCCGGTTACGCCGGGTGGGGACGAGCCGGAACTATTGGCTCAGCCGCCTGAGCTTTTCGGCGCTGGCGTCCCGGGCGCTGGCGTCCCGGCCCTTCGACCTCTGGGTGTACGACTTTTCCGCGTTCTCGCCCGTCTGCGCCCTTCCCTCCCGTCAGGCGCGGTCGGTGATGGTCTTTCACCATCCCGTATCCGACCACGCCACGCGGAAATTTCCCGGCATCGGCATGGCCGCCGCCGCCGCCGAAGGCCTCCACGTCCGGCTGCACCGCCGGATCATCGCGGTTTCCCCAAGTACGGCCCTGCACCTGGAGAGGCGCGCGCGCCGGAACACGCCCGTCCATACCATCTGCAACGGGGTGCATCATCCGGAAGCGAGGGAGACGCGCGAAGAGGACTATATCCTCTATTTCGGACGGCTGGATATCTACAATAAGGGCATCGACGTCCTGCTTTCCGCGTTCGCCAGGCTCACACCGGGGCATCCGGACGTCCGCCTGGTCCTGGCGGGACGCGGTACCGAGGGGCGCCGGGCCGAACTGGCGGCCATCTCCCGGTCTCTCGGCGTCTCGGACCGCGTGGAGCTGACGGGGCCGGTCCCGGAAGCGGAAAAATGGAACCTCTACGGCGGCGCGTTGTTCACCTGTCAACCCTCCCGTTACGAAGGCTGGGGCATCGCCGCCATCGAGTCCGGCGCCGCGGGGAAAGCGGTGATCGGCACGAAGATCCCGGGGCTCGTCGACGCCATCCGACACGGTCGGACCGGCGTACTCGTGCCCGCGGAGGACCCGGACGCCCTCGCGGAGGCCATGACTCACCTCCTCGAAAACCCCCGGCGACGCGCGGACCTGGGCCGCAACGGCAGAGCATGGGCCGCCAACTTTTCCTGGGACCGGATCGCCGCCGAACAGGAGCGGGTCTACGTGCGGTCTCTCCGGGAGCAATGAGAAGGGCAGGCAGGATTCCGATGACGCAACCGTAGGGGCAGGTTTAAAACCTGCCCCTACATCCCAGTTCCACCTTCACGACTGAATTCGCCGGGTTCACACGCACATGACCACCGAATACTCAACTGACGTCTGCATTGTCGGCGGGGCCGGGCGCGTGGGCCTGCCCCTGGCGCTGACCTTCGCCGACGTGGGCTTTCGCGTTGTCGTCTGCGACGTCAACGAGGCATCCCTGAGGATGATCCGCGACGGGCAGATGCCGTTCGCCGAAAAGGGCGCCGGCGATCTGCTCGCCCGGGCGCTCGCGGAAGGCCGGCTGGGTGTGTCGTCGGAACCGGCGTCCGCGGCCGACGCGGCCACCGTGATCGTGACCATCGGCACGCCCGCGGACGAGTTGGAGAAACCGATTCTCTCCACCTTCAAGAGCCTCGCGGACGACTTGCTTCCGCACCTGTCGGACGATCAGCTCGTCGTCCTTCGGTCCACGGTTTCCCCCGGAACCACGGACTGGCTGTACGACTACCTGCGCGCCAACGGCAGAAATCCGAGGGTTTCCTTCTGCCCCGAACGCATCGTCCAGGGCAAGGCCATCGAAGAAATCCGGTTGCTGACCCAGATCGTCAGCGGTACCACGCCGGAAGCGGAATGGAAAGCGGCGGCCCTCTTCGAGCGGATCTCCCCCCGGATCGTCCGCCTGACGCCCATCGAAGCCGAATTCGCGAAGCTGTTCAGCAACGCGTACCGGTACATTCAGTTCGCAACCGCGAACCAGTTCCATATGATCGCGAACGCCGCGGGCGTGGACTACAGCCGGGTGCTCGAAGGCATGAAAAGAGACTATCCCCGGGCGCGGGACATCCCCCCGGCGGGGTTCGCGGCGGGCCCGTGCCTGCTGAAGGACACCATGCAGCTGGCCGCGTTCGCCAGCGACGGTTTCACGTTGGGACAGGCGGCCATGAACGTCAACCAGGGCCTGGTGAACCACCTCGTCGAGGAGGCGCGGAACCGTTACGGAGACCTGAGCCGCCTCCGCGTCGGCCTGCTTGGCATGGCCTTCAAGGCGGACAGCGACGACGTCCGGTTTTCGCTGAGCTACAAATTAAAGGACGTCCTGGCCTTCCGCGCCAGGGAGGTGCTGACCACGGACCCGTACGTGACCTCGGACCCGAACCTTCTGCCCATCCGGGAAGTGCTGGAAAGAAGCGATCTGCTGGTCCTCTGCGTGCCGCACAGCGCGTACCGGCGCCTGGACCTCAAAAACAAGCCGGTCCTGGACGTCTGGGGGTTTCTGAACCTTGAGTAAGCTCTACCTGGTCACGGGCGGCGCGGGATTCATCGGCTCTTCTCTGGTACGGCGCCTGCTCCAGGACGGCCACAACGTCCGGGTTCTCGACAACCAGTCCAGGGGGCGCGTCGACCGTCTGGCGGACCTCCGGGACCACGTGGAATTCATCGCGGCGGACGTTCGGGACGCGGATGCCGTTCGTCAGGCCGCGCGGGGCGTGGACAGCCTGTGCCACCTGGCCTCGGTCAACGGCACCGAATGGTTCTACAGCAAGCCGGAAGTCGTCCTCGACGTGGGCGTGAAGGGAATTGTGAATACCATCGACGCATGCCTGGAACACAACGTTCCGGAATTCGTCCTGGCTTCCAGTTCCGAGGTGTACCAGACGCCCCCTGCCGTTCCCACGGACGAGACCGCGCCCCTGTCCGTTCCCGACCCGCTGAACCCCCGGTTTTCCTACGGCGGCGCCAAGATCGTCAGCGAACTCATCGCCTTGAATTACGGCCGCCGCCACCTGGAGCGCGTGCTGGTGTTTCGCCCGCACAACGTGTACGGACCCGACATGGGCCGGGAGCACGTGATCCCGCAGTTCATTCTCCGGGCCGGCGCCCTCGCGGCGGAACGCCCGGAAGGCGTGATCCGGTTTCCGATACAGGGCGACGGTTCGCAGACCCGCGTCTTCGTCCACGTCGACGATTTCACCGACGGGCTGGCCGCCATCCTGGAAAAGGGCGCCCACCTCAACGTCTACCACGTCGGCAGCGACAACGAAGTCACCATCCGGCGGCTGGCCGAGCTGATTTTCAGCCACCTCGGCCGGGAGTTCGAAATCGTCTCCGGGCCGGCGCCGGAGGGCAGTCCACAGAGAAGGCGCCCCGATATCCGCAAACTCAGGGCCCTCGGGTACCGGCCCCGCGTTACACTCCGCGACGGGCTGGCCGGCGTCATCGACTGGTACCTGGAGACCCCGCCCAGTTGAGCATGATCCAAGGAGCAGGCGTGCCGCCCGCGACCTCAAGAAACATCGCGCGATGCCAGATCAGCAACTCCGCGAACCTTGAATCCGTACTCTTTCTGGGCTTCGTCCCGCCGGTGAACGACATGCAACCGGTCGGCGGACGGCCCGAAGCGCGTTCGATGTACCCCCTGGAACTGCTCTATTGCCCGGATTCGCACCTGGTGCAGATCGGCTGCGAGGTGGACCCGGAAATCCTGTTTCCGCCGGAATATCCCTACACCAGCGGCGCCACGCGCATTCTCCGTGACAATTTCGCGGACCTGTACAAGCAGTGCCGGGAACGACTCGGCATCGACGCGTCCTCATTTGTCATCGACGTCGGCTCCAACGACGGGACGCTGCTGGCGAACTTCAGGGACGGGGGCTGCCGGGTTCTGGGCATCGAGCCCACGGACCGGGCCCGGCTTGCGGACGAGAGAGGCGTCCGCAGCCTCCGGACGTTCTTCTCGAGGGAAACCGCGCGGGCCGTGTCCGGGAGGTATGGCGCCGCCGACCTCGTGACCGCAACCAACGTGTTCGCGCACATGCCCCGGGTCGACGAGGTCGTCGCCGGGATTCTGGACGTCCTGGACGACAGGGGCGTTTTCGTCTCCGAGTCCCACTACCTGCTGGACCTGATCACGACTCTGCAATTCGATACGGTCTATCACGAGCACCTCAGGTACTACTCGCTGCACAGCCTGCAGTACCTCTTGGAAAAACACGGGCTGGAGATGTTCCACGTCAAGCGCATCCCCACGCACGGGGGCTCCATCCGTGTCTTCGCCGCGCGGAAGGGACAATACCGCGTGGAACCGTCCGTCCCGTGTCAACTGGAGACCGAAAGACGGGCCGGCCTGCTCGACCCTGAGACGTACCGGCGCTTCGCCGCGGACGTCATGCGGAGCAAACTCGACCTCATGGGCCTGCTCCGGGACGTCAAGGCCGGCGGGGGCCGCATCTACGGCATCGGCGCTCCCTCCCGCGCCAGCACCCTCATCGCGTATACCGGTCTCGATCACGAACTTGTCGACTGCGTCATGGAAATCCGGGGCTCGTACAAAATCGGGAAATACATGCCGGGCACCCGGATCCCCGTGCTCGAAGAGTCCGCACTGTTCAGCGACCAGCCCGAATACGCGCTGCTCTTCTCCTGGCATATCGCCGCGGAACTCATGCCCAAACTCACCCGCAAGGGGTACCGCGGCGAGTACATCATCCCGCTTCCGTCGCCCGAAATTGCGGCGGGATGAAGCGCGTTTCCGTGCTCGTACCCAAAGCGTGGACCCGGACCATGCCCGATCTCGACGTCGTCATCCCCGTGTACAATGAGGGCGCCAACATCCTGAACGTCCTGAACGCGCTGTGCGATTCCACGAAAACGTCCTTTCGGGTGCTGATCTGTTACGACGACGACGACGACGACACCCTTCAGGCCCTGAAGGACTTCCAGACTCCCCGGTGCGAGATCGTAAGCGTGCGGAACCGGGGGACGGGGGCGCACGGGGCCGTCGTGACGGGTTTCCGTGAAGGCGATGCGCCCGCGGCGATCATGTGGCCGGCCGACGACACCTTCAATGCCGGCATTATCGATGCGATGGTTCGGGAATACCGGAACGGCTGCCACGTCGTCTCCGCCAGCCGGTTTATCGAGGGCGGTTGCATGGTGGGCGCGCCCTGGCTGAAATCTCTGCTTGTCAGAAGTTCCGCCTTTACCCTTTATTACCTCGCGCGGTTACCCGCCCGGGACGCCAGCAACGGGCTGCGCCTGTTCTCCCGGCGTCTCCTGGACCGCACCAGGATCGAGTCCTCGGCCGGCTTTGCGTACGGCATCGAACTGCTGGTCAAATGTCACCGGCTCGGCTGGAAGATCGCCGAGGTCCCCGCGGTATGGTACGAACGGACGACCGGCAGGAGCCGTTTCAGGGTCATCCGCTGGCTTCCGGAATACCTGCGCTGGTATTTCTACGCCTTTGCGACCACGTACCTGCGCCGGGGCCCTGAATCCGTCCCCGGAAACGACGGACGCGATCGCCCGACCTGAATCTTTGCAGCCCGTTGGAGACGAATTGTGAGCAAGCGCAGAAAGAGAACCGCCCGCCGTCCCGCAACGCCGCGGTCGCATGCCACCGAAAGCCTCTCCGGCCGCCTCGGTCGCTTCGTCGTCTCGCCGTGGGCGCCGGTCGCGTTCTTTCTGTTGCTGAGCGTGGTCTACTTCGCCGGATTCGTCTTCACCGACCACGTCATTCTCGGCCAGGACACGGGGAGGGAATTCCACAAGGGACAGGAACCGTTCCTTGAAAAGCTGGCCAACCTGGCCCCGGCCAACTGGACGCGGTACCTCGGCGGCACACCGGTCACCGGACAGCGCATGTCCCAATACTTCCCTCTGGAGATCATCGCCCTGTTTAGCACCCGGCACCGGCTTCTGGGCTGGCGATATTTCTTCGCCATGTTCATGGCCGGCTATTTCATGTACCTCTGCATCCGCGGCTTCGGCCTGAAGCCGCTCACCGCCTGGCTCACCGGCATCGCGTACGCCTCCGCGCCCGCCCTGCTCACCTTCATCTACGCCGGCCACGAAGCCAAAATGCTGGTCATCGGCCTTTTCCCACTCATGGTCTGGGGGCTGTACCGCGGCATTGAAACCGGCCGCCTCATCTACTTCCCTCGTACTGGCGGTCGCGATCGGCGCGGGCATCTATACGCCGCACCTCCAGATGCTCTATTACGCCCTCCTCGGACTCGGCATCCTCTTCGCCGCCAGGCTTGTCAATCTCTTCTACGGCGAGAGAGACGTCGCGGCCGCCCTCCGCCGCAGCCTGATCGGCGCGGGCGCGGTGTGCCTGGGCCTGGGCATCGGCGCCATGGGCGTGTTCCCCCAATACTGGTACACGAAGACGGAATCCAGGCGGGCGCTGGGGAACGGGGAGGGCAAAGGCCTCGAATACGCGCAGACCTGGTCGCTGCACCCCGAGGAAATCGCCTCTCTGGTCGTCCCTGAGTTCGCGCATTTCGACGACCCGGACCGACGACAGAGAAACTACTGGGGCCGCAATCCCTTTAAACTCAATTCCGAATACTTCGGCATCGCCGTGCTCTTCTTCGCCGCCATCGCACTGGGCCGAATTCGCCGCGACCCCCGAATCTGGATCTTCCTTCTGCTCTTTCTCTTCGCCCTGGCGTTCGCGCTGGGACCCCACACCTTTCTGCATGGATACGCGTACCGCTACGTTCCGGGTATGAACGTGCTGCGGGCGCCGGGGATGATCGCCTTTCTGTTCGCCTTCCCCGCCTGCGTGCTGGCCGCCATCGGATTGCAGCGGGTCCTCTATGCGACCGGGGACCCGCTCCGGATGCGGCGGAATCTCGCCATCGGCGCCGGGGTCGCCGTGGTCCTGCTGCTGGGTGTCGCCCTGTCTCCGCAGGGCGCGGTCAATGCCTGGACCGGCGTCTTCTGGTCCGATATCCCGGATTCAAACGTCCGGGTCGCGCAGGCGAACGCGCCCAACCTCAGCCGGGGCGCCATGCTCGCCGCTCTGCTCGTGGCGTTGATGGCCATCCTGACGTGGAGGCGCCTGGGCGGCGGCCTGTCCCCCGCCCTCTACGCGTGCCTTCTGGTTCCCCTGATGCTGTTCGACACCTGGCGGATCGACCGGCAGTTCCTCCGGGTTTTCGATCCGGCCCTGCAACCGCCCCCGGAACGCGTGTACGGCGGCGTTCTGCGGCACTTCGAGCGGGACCCGGACCTGTACCGCGTGCTGTTCGTCTCGCAGCACTCCGTGCCCCCTCCACACATGGGCGCAGGCAAGCGGACGATTGTCGACCGGGTCCGCGTGGATTTTCACGAACCCTTTACGATGCTGCGCTACGACCGGATCACCGAACCGCGGTACCTCCGTCATTTTCCCATCCTGAGTCTGCTGAATACACGATACGTGGTGACCCGGGAACCGTTTCAGGACGCGCCGGCGTCCGTGGTGGCCGACGGGCTGCATATCTACAGGAACGACTTCGCGTTGCCATGGTTCTATCTTGCGCCCGGATACCGGATCGAAACCGACGAGGAAGAGATATTGAAACTTCTGTCGGACCCGGCATTCAAACCCGATGAAACCGTTATCCTCGAAGCAGAGCCGGACGGTTTTTCGGCCGGTCCTGCGGACACGCTTGCGCAGGACCGCATCGAGACGGTCGCGTACGACGATCGCACGGGATACATCCAGATCAACGTCAAAACCGGCGGCGCCCGCCTGCTCGTGGTATCCGAAAACTACCATCCCTTCTGGCACGCGTACGTGGACGGCAAAGAGCAACCGCTGTTCAGGGCCAACTACGTCTGGAAGGCGGTTGGCATCCCCGAGGGCGAACACCGGGTCGAACTCCGCTTCCACGATCCCATCGCCTCGGCCTGCCGCTGGATCACCCTCCTCTCCACCCTCTTCGCCATCGCCTGCGCCGCCGCGTGGGTCTGGCGGCAGCGCGCCGGGAAACCGGCCCCCGCCACGGCGGAGTAGTCCATGGGCGGCAAGTCACCGATCAGAAGGATCGCGGGCAACACCGCGGTCCAGGTCTTCGGACGGACCATCGAGTTCGCGATCTTCCTGTTCCTCGTCCACTATCTGGACCTGAAGGCGTTCGGCGCGTATTCGTTCATCCTGACCAACCTCATGTTGTGGAGCGTCCTCACGGACGCGGGCGCGTATAACGTTCTGGTCAGAGAGAGCGCGACCGGCGATGATTCCGATCGACTCCTCGGCAACGCCCTTTCAATCGGACTGATCGGATGCGTTGCCGCCGTTCTGACGTCAAACGCCTATCTCTACCTTTCGGGCCAGGGCACGGAAACCCTCATCCCCGCGCTCATCGCCTCGATCACCCTGTTCGTATCGCCGCGGCTGAACGCCTTTCGCAAGATGCTGCAGGTCCGGTTTCAGGCCGAACTCAGAATGGGATTCGTGGTGGCGTGGAATACCGTCTCCCACCTTCTGATGGCCGGCCTGCTGGTCGTCGTGGTCCTCGAACAGGGCTATCTGACCGCCGTCTTCTGCGCGCTCATCGCCGCCGAGCTTCTGTCGTTCGCCGGCCTGTGCCTCACGCACCGGCGTCTTTTCAGGCTTCCCCGGTTCCGGTTCGACGCGCGGATCATAAAGCCTCTGCTGCGGCAGAGCATGCCGCTCATGCTGGCCGCGGCGTGCGTCACCGTGCACGACAAGATCGGCGTCATGCTGCTCGAGTCCATCAAGGGCAAAGAGGCCGTGGGCCTCTACAACATGGCGGCACGGATCCCGGACAGCCTCCCCTTCCTCGCCACGATATTCACCGCCAACGTGTTCCCCGTGATGGTGAGACAAAGGGAGACGGATCCGGTTGCCTTCGACAGAATCTACCAGCGCAGCGCGCGGTACCTGCTGCTCTTTATCATCCCCGTCGCCGGGTTCTGCACCCTTGCCTCGGGCAGCGTCCTGAACCTGCTCTTCCCGGGGCGGATTCCGGCGGACATGTTCGCTCACGCCAGCGGCGCGCTCGTCCTGCTCATCTGGGCCATGGTCTTCAAGTACATGGGCGCGGCATTCAGCTATCTGATCGTGGCCGTGGGCGAGGAAAAGCGCCGGCTTTACTGCCTGGGCGCGGCGGCGCTGCTTGGCGTTCTTCTGAACGTCGCCCTCATCCCCGGCCACCACGTCCTCGGATCGGCAATGGCCGTGCTGATCGGGTCCATCGCGTATCCGGTGGCGGGGCTGTGCATCCCGCCGCTGCGGAAGTACGCCGCCATGCTTGGCGCGGCCGCCGTCAAACCGCTGCTGGCAACCGTTCTGACGGCGGCCTGCGTCGCGCTCGTCACCAATCACCTCATCTTCGCGGCCCTGGTGGGCTTGCCCGTCTACGGCGCGCTGATCCTGCTTTTCAAAGGCGTTACGCGGGAGGACGTGGCCCTGCTCAAGGAACTGCGGGAAAAAACCGGGGAGACGGGAGAGCAGACAGCTTGAAGCAAAGGGCGAAAACCAGCTCACACAAAGACGCGAAGACACAAAGAAAACCAAAGGCGAACCACCCACCCCGCAGACCTCTCCCCCCGGCCTGCCTGCGCCGAGTTCTGCTCGGCAGGCAGGCCGGGGGGAGAGGGGGAGAAAACCAGGCGTACATCAAGTGATACAAGGAGAAACTATGGAATCTATTTCATCCGCACTTCCCCCGGCGGACCCCGTTGCCGATGCGTTCAGTCGCGACGGGTTCTACATTGCGAAGGGGCTCTATCGCCCACAGGAGATGCTGGACTGGAAGGCGCGCGTTCTCCAGATCCTCGAGGCGGGCGGTCACGTCAGCAAGGACCCGAAGGGAAGCGGTGTGCACGTCTTCATGGCGGACGCGCTGGACCCGTTTTTCGGGGAACGCATGCGGGACGCGTGCGTGGCCGGGATTCTCAACCGGATCATCGGTCCGAACGTGGAGTTTCTGAGTGTGAAGTCGGTCTACAAGAACAAATTCACCACGTTCGGATCGCCCTGGCACCAGGACTGGCACTACTGGAAGGGCGAGACCAAGATATCCGTGTGGATCGCGCTGGACGACGCCACGCCCGAGAACGGCTGTCTGAAAATGATCGCCGGCAGCCACGTCAAGCGATTCAAAGTAAAACAGGTCAGGGCGGACAACGGTTTCGGGTGGCGCATCGGAAACGAGGAGATCGCCGGGCTGCCCGAGACCACGCTCGCCGTGAACCGGGGCGACGCGGTCTTCTTTCACGATCAGACCCTGCACAGTTCCCATCCGAACACCACGGGCGCGGACCGCTGGAGCTTCATTTCCACGTATCGGGACGCGTCCGTGCCGGACGAGTCAACGGTCTGGAAACATCCGATGGTTGTCACCGGCAAAAGCGTGAACGCGGGCTGAACCGGACCCCGATTGAGGACAGCGAGGCGGGCAGGCCCCACCCTTACAGTGAATTCCCGAATGCCCAGTCCCCGAAATCTCATTGCGATCCTCAAGCGCCATGCGATGCCGCCGGCCGCCCGGTCGTTTCCCGTCGACCTGGGTCTCGCGGCCGGTTTTTTCTGCGCGTGGCTGGCGCTGTGCGGCTTTTCGCCCGTGGTCGCGGCGGCCATGGACGAGTTGCGCCTGGCCGTGAGGACCGGACCCTACCGCCTCCAATGGCCTCCGTATGGTCCAGCGGTTGTCGGCATCGCGGGGCTGGTCCTGGCGTGGGTCCGCCATCGGACGCCCTCTCTACGCCCGCGCCTCCACGAACGCCTGCAACGCGCCACGTTGCTGGCCGCCGCGCTTCTGGCCCTGCGCCTTCTCGCCCTCTTCGATCCGCTCGTCTACGTCTTTCCCTTCCTGACCATCCTCTGGTCCCCCCACGCGCTGTGGGCCGTTGCGCTGGTCTTCCTCGGATACGTGCATCTGCCACTCACGCGCGCGTCCTGGTCCCCTCGAAAGACGTATGTCGCGGCGGGTATCCTCTTCGCCGTATGCCTGCTGATTTATACGCTCTACGCGCTCTACTTCTGCCAGGTTACCATGCTCCACAGCGACGAGGGCCAGTACCTGCGGGTCACGCAGAGCCTCCTGCGCGACGGGGACATGGACCTCGCCAACAACCTCGATATCGAACAGATCAAAGAATTCCACGTCACGGACTTCGGACTTAACAACACCCCTGCTGCGCCTGAGGGTAGAATTTACTCGAAGCATCCCATCGGACTCTCCATCGCCCTCGTGCCTGCCTACTGGTGGGGGCTGGAAGCGTGGGGAAACCCCCGATTGGGAACGGCACTCTTCATTGCGGTGATTGCCGGCGTCTGCGTCCCCCTCCTTTTTCTCTATCTGACGTCTTCAGGCGCCGCGCCCTGGGCGGCGCTTCTCGCCGTCAGCACGATGGCCGGAACCGGACCCTGCCTGTATTACTCGAACCAGCTGTACCCCGAATTTCCCGCGATGATGATTGTGCTGACCGTCTTGTTGGCCCTGGTCCACCTGCAGATCCCCAACGGCGCCTACCGCTCCCTGGGGCGCTGGGAGACGCCTCTTCTGGGACTGCTGACTCTCCTGCTCTGTTGCCTGCCCTTCTTGCATCCGCGAATCGCGCCGTTGGGACTTTGCTGTGGTGTTCTGGTGCTGCTGCAGGCCTGGTTCAGCCCAAGGCGGTGGTTCGCACTGTGTCTGATCGGCATGTTCGTTGCCGGCGGGCTGTATGCCGTTTTCCGCTACCACTATGCCTTGAGCGAGGACTGGCTGGGTCCGCTCCGCCCGGGAATCGGGCCCTGGGGCGAGGACCCTTTCGGTGTCGCCACGTGGAAGGATTCACTTCCTGGCCTTTGGCTTCAAAGCAGTGACGGAATCCTCGAAACGTCGCCCATCTTCTTTTTCTCACTGCCGGGATTGCTGATTCTCGCGCGCGTTCGTGACCGGCGCGTCATCGTCTCAACGTTGCTCTTTGGCGCCACGGCCGGCGTCTTCGGCCTTCACACGATTTGGGAAACCGGGTACGTCTTTCCCGGGCGATTTATGGTCATCGCGATTCCTGCCGTGGTGATCTGGCTCTCCTGGGGATGGCCGGTGGTACTGCGCCGGGCAACGACCGGTTTTCTGGCGGCGCTATCGCTTGTCTTGAGCATTGAAAGCGTAACTCATACGCTTGCGCTTCCTGAATTGGGATTTAACGGAATGAACCTGCTCGGCCGATCCATCAATCGCTTCTATCCCCTGCATTCTCATTTTTTCACGCAAGGGGAGAAAGGATTCCCGTTTCCTGACCTGATTTTCTGGAGCATTCTGGCAACCGCGCTGGTGTGCCGGCCCCGGTCTGTCTGGTTCCGAACGTCCTTGATTGCCGCGGCATCCCTTGCGCCGTTCTTCTGGAGCCGGACAGACGTATCAGCTTCTCGTTGGGAGAGATCCCGCTCGCCGTATATGACCGTTCTTTCGCGCGAGGTTGCTCCGATGATCTTCGAATTCGACGTCCCGCGGACGGCGGTTGACGGAAGCGCCCCAGATCCGGAATGGAGGCTGCGGGCGCGGCCCGGGCATACCGCGGTTGGGAAGGTGGACGAATCGCGGTTGTCCGCACCGTTGCTGCGCGCCACCTATCCCGGCGTCTACAGGTTGAATTTTCAGGGCCTGCGCGTCGATGCGCAACCCGACGGGATCGCAGGCCACCTCACCCGGTCGGAGCGCTACACAGTAAAGGCTGTTTCCAACTGGCGCACGTCGACAAACTTTCCGCTCATTGGCGGTCGGATCGACGGAGACCACTCGCTGACCTTCCGCGTCGATCGGCCGCTCTTCTGTGACGTCTCCGCCTCCTACACGGGAACGGGTGAACTCGCGCTCGATCGTATTCGCGCCGCCTACGTTGCATTTCCGCATTTGCCTGAGCCGGAAACGTTGGAGATTGAGCGCGTATCTTATGCAGCGCGTGAGCGCCCCATCCGCGCCGTCCACCGGGTTCCCAACCTGCAGGCAGGCCAATATCGACTCCGCTTCAACCTCAAGGGGTCGACCTTCGCCCGCTTCTTCGAGCGCTTCCCGGAACCGATCAAAACAGCCGTCTACACCCTGCCGCCACCGGCGCGTCCCGTGGTCGAGGGCGCGCACCCCCCCTGGTGGCTGTCGATCCCCTTCGCCGGCGGCGAGGCCTGTGAGTTGCGTTTCGTTCTGGACAAGACCCAGGATATCCATGTGCTGCTGCAATACGACGGAAAGGCCGATCTGGATCTGACGGAGATTGTACTGTATCGTGAGACCTACAAACGTCAGTGACGCGGCCCACCGCCGGACAGAAAGGCAGGCAGACAGGAATGTCTGCCCCACCCTCAATCCGGCTTCCTCAGGATGAGAATCTGGCTGGATAGTCCGATCGTAGGGGCAGGTTTCAAACCTGCCCGCCGCTCCCTCTATCTGTATTCCGACAGCAGAACGATGATGCAGGCAGGCCACACCCGCACAACGCCAGGGAACACGTGGAACCGATAATTCATTGACAAGAAAGCTTGGAACGGGGTATTTTGCGTAGACGTGAAGTGCAGGCGGCAAGCGGAGACACACGAGCGAATATGCCGGTGACAAAACCCGACAGGAAGATGCATACGAAGTTGCGCAGGACCGTGGTGGTGGAAGGCCGGTACGCGCGGCGATGGCATCAGACCCAGGCGGCCATTGACGGCAAGCAGGGATTGCTCGTTGTTTCGATGGAGGAGCTTGCGGCCCGTCTTGCCGGTGGATTCCTCCGGTCCATCCGGGCCGACTCCCTGAAAGCCGGTGTAAGGGAAGCCGCCGCCGCGGGGTCGCTGGGCGCACTGAACCCGATCAAGGACCTGCCCGGGTTCCAGCGCGCCGCCGCGGCCAGCCTGTCCAAAGTGTGGCGGGCCGGTCTCACGCTGGATGGGAGCGGCGCGCCCGCCGCCGGCTCTCTGAAGGTCCTCGAGCGGGACGTGCGTTCCAGACTGCCGAAGAATCAACTCCCGGCCGGCGAACTGGCGAAAGCGGCGCTCGAGCGCGTGAGGTACGCTCCTCTGCTGTTCGGCCGCATCGAGATCCATGGGCGCACCGAATTGTCGCCGGTGTGGAGAAAACTCCTGCTGCGGCTCAGCAGGGAAACCGACGTGGTCTGGGCGGCGGGCGCCAGGGCGACGCCGGACTGGTTGGCCGGATCGGATATTCTGGTGACGAGGTCACCCCCGTCGGAACCCTGTCTCCGCGCGGTGTCCTGCGCGACCCCGCGTCACGAAATCCAGGAAGCCCTTCGGTGGGCCCGGAAGCGCCTCGCGGAGGGAATTCCCGCCCACGAGATCGCAATTGCCGCGGCGTCTCCTGCGACGTGGGACGATCACTTGATGGCCCTGGCACAGTCCGCGAAGCTGCCGGTCCACTTCATCCATGGCCGGCCCGCGCTGTCCGTCCGCGAAGGTCAGCTGGCCGCGTCGCTCGCCGAAATCCTCCTGCGCGGGCTGTCGCGGAGTCGCATGGTCCGCTTCGTAAGGTTGCTGAGTTCGCTTCGCGAGCGTTTCCGCCCATTGGAAGGCGAATGGTGGAAACACCTGCCGCAGGACGCCCCGCTGCTGTCAAGTCTCCGCTGGAAGGACGCCATCGCCGGATTGACCCCGGAATCCTTTGCCGACGGCGTGGACCGCCGACCCCTGCTGTTGGATATCATCGAGGCCCTGCGACCCGGGCTGGCTGGCGCGGAGGAGACAGGCGGGGAACTCTTCCGCAGGGAAACACCTGAAGACACGGAAAAGACGCTGGAAATCTGGCAGAAGGCCCTGGAGGAAGGACCGCCGGCCGCCCTGGACGTGACGCTTGCAGGCCTCCGGGTTCAAGACGATGAAGAGCCGGGCGGGGCCATCGTCTGGGGACCGGCGTCGGCCATTGCCGCGGCGCCCCGCCCCTTCTGCTGGCTGGTCGGCCTGACGTCGCGCTCCTGGCCCAGGCGCGCCGGCGAGGACCCGCTGCTCCCCAATCACGTCGTGCCGCAGAACCAGCTGGATCCGCTGCCCATCCACGAATCGGACCGCCGCGACTTCAGATCAATCTGCGCGATGGCCGACCGGCAGGTGGTCTGCTCCCGCGCTCGGCGGGACAGCGAAGGGCGGCTCATCGGCGTCTCGCCGCTGTACCCGCGGGAAATCGAGGGGGAACGTCTCGCGCAGAGCCGCGTCCCCGAACACGCCGCGAGCGAAGACGATCGTCTGATGTCCAGACCCGGTGAATTCGAGTCGCTGCCGCTTGCCCGTTCCGCCGCGCAGACCTGGATAGATTGGCGCAGCGAGAAGCTTACCCCGCACGACGGGATGATCAGGCCCGGGCATCCCCTGCTGCTGCGTGCGCTCGACATGACGCAATCCGCCACGTCGCTGGCCAGGCTGCTCCGCGATCCCCTGGGCTATCTGTGGACCTATGGCTTTGGCTGGAGCGCGCCCGAGGAAACGGAGGAACCGCTCACGCTGGACGCGCTCGCGTTCGGGGCGTTGCTGCACGAGTTCCTCGAGAACGCGGTAACCCGTCTGGAGGGCGCCGAATCCGGAGGAATCGCGGGGGCATCCCGTGACAGGATTATACCTGCTGTAGAGATGGCCGCGTTCTCGGTTGCGGAACGATGGAGCGCCACGCGGCCTGTGCCCCCGCCCCTCATCTGGCAGAGAAAGTGTGAAGAGGCGCGGGAACTGGCCGTGGCGGCATTGACGCGAGACGAAATCCCGCTGCCCGGGCAGCGCACCTGGTCGGAAGTTCCGTTCGGCAGCAAAGGCCGCGCAAGAGAATCCCGTGAAGCCGCGCGCACCGGTCTTCCCTGGGACCCATCCGCGCCGGTTACCATTGACGGCACGCAGATTCGCATCGAGGGCTACATCGACCGGCTCGACCTCTCGGGCGACCGGCGCCATGCCCGTGTAACCGACTACAAATCGGGGAGAGCTCCGAAGAAATCTCCTCAGGTGCAGGGCGGCGCCGAATTACAGCGATGCCTGTACGCCTTCGCCGTGAAGACGCTCATCGAGACGCGGCCCGAAGTGGAGGCTTGTCTGGTCTATCCGCGCGGCGACGAACAGGCCATGGTCCTCGACGACACGGAGGAAACCCTCGCCGAACTCGCGACGTACCTCAATGCGGCCAGGTCCCATTTCACGGACGGCAGGACGCCAAACGGGCCCGCCGCGGAGGAGCGGTGGTACGCATTGGCCTTCGCGCTTCCCGCGGGCGGGAAGAACCGCTATCTGAACGTCAAACGACCGCTGGCCGAGCGGGCGCTGTCCCCCCTGCCGGTCCTGTGGGAGGCGCCCTGAGATGCCGGACGCGCGAAAAAGGCCGCCTCCTGCCGACGTCGGGGCGCGCATCCGGGCTCTTGCCGATCACGAACGCACCATGCTCGTCGAGGCGGGCGCCGGCAGCGGCAAGACGGCGCTCATGGCCGGCAGAGCGGCGTTGCTAGTGGCCGGGGGGACCGCTCCGAAGAACATCGCCGCCATCACCTTCACCGAAGCGGCTGCCGCCGAGCTTCTGGAGCGGATCGAACGCATCGTAAGGGATCTCGGTTCAGGCGTCGTGCCGACCGAACTCGCGCCGGCCCTGCCGTCGGGTTTGAGTGCGGCGCAACGCGCCAACCTGAAGAAAGGCGCCGGCACGCTGGACGAGTTGACGTGCGCCACCATCCACGGATTCTGCCAGAAACTGATCGCGCCGTATCCGGTGGAGGCGGGTCAGGACCCGGGCGCAAAGATCATTGATCCCGGCACGGCGGATCTTGTCTTCGCGGACCTCGTGGACGCCTGGCTCTCGGCGCGGTTCGGTCGGGATCCGCAGCAGGACGGCCTCGGGCGCACGCCTCCAATTGAGCCTGCAAACGCGAACGGGGAGGACCTCTTCGCCGCGCTGATGCTGAAGTCGCCGGACCGGACCCTGAATCTGATCAGGAGCGCCGCGCAATTCCTCAGGAACCACCGGACGGCCGGGGCGGCCGATTCAGAAGCCGATCGGCAGGCCCACGGGAGGTTCCTCGATAGTGTCCGCGTTTTCGCCGCCTGGTACCGCGACTGCGGCATCGAAGAACCGGATACGGCCGTTATCGTCGAAGACCTCCTGGACGTGGTGGAAGCATTGGGCGAACCGGTTCCCGGCGTCGTTCCGGGCGAGCGCCTCGCGCAACTGCTCCACCACCGGCGGCCGGCGGCCTGCAAGAAAGGCGATACGGAATTCAAACAATGGCGGGCGAAGGGGAAATGGCGAACCGGGGCGAAGGGCGCCGGTCATCGCGCTTCCGACGGAGAACGTCTGTTCGCCGCAGGTTCGGAGTTGTACGACGCATGCAGCGATAGGTACGTCGCGTTTTGCGACGCCCTCGGCAGCATCGCGTTCCGGCGCTTCGTTGGCGAGTTCGACGACGTCAGGAAGCTGTACCGCGACTTCAAACGCGACGCGGCCCTGCTCGACTTCGACGATCTGTTGTACCAGGCCCGGGATCTCCTCAGGGACCACGAATCGGTCCGCAGGGCCCTGGCCCGGCGCTACCCCCGCGTCCTTGTCGATGAATTTCAGGATACCGATCCCCTGCAGGCCGAAATCATCTGGCGATTGGCCGGAGAGGGCGATCCGAAGAACCCCTGGCAGGAACGCGCGATTCGTCCGGGCGCGCTGTTCCTTGTGGGAGACCCGAAACAGGCGATCTACAGGTTCCGCGGCGCGGACGTCCGGACGTATCTTGCAGCCAGACGCGCGCTGTCGAAGAGCGATTCCGCGTCGATCCTCAGCATCACGGCGAACTTTCGCTCGCGGGCGCCCATTCTGGATTTCGTCAACCGGCACTTCGCGAGCATGCTGGAAACGCAACGAGGTCAGCCCGGGTTCACGGCGCTCACGACAACGCGCGACGCGGACGACGTAACGACCGGCGCGAGCGTCGCCGCCTTCGAACTCGAAATCGACGAGGATCAAAAGACGGGAAGGGGGCGACTGCTTGCCGATCGGGTTCGCGATAAAGAGGCCGGCATCGTCGCCGATGCCGTATCCAGGCTCATCGGCGCCTATACCGTATACGACAAGGATGAAGATGCAACGAGACCCGCGCGGCCGGACGACGTGGCGCTGCTTGCGCCCACCGGTACCAGCCTCTGGATCTACGAGCGGGCGCTCGAGGAAAAGGGCATCCCGATCGCCACGCAGGCCGGCAAGGGCTTTTTTCAACGGCAGGAAGTTCAGGACCTGATCGCGGTTGCCCGGGCGATCTCGGATTCCAGGGACACGCTGGCGTTCGGCGCATTGATCCGCGGGCCGCTGGTGGGCCTTTCCGAAGAGCAGATTGCCGACGAAATTCTCGCGTTGCGAGTCTCCACGGAACGCGCCGGGCGCCTGGACGTCGATACCGATCCTTCCCGTGTCGCGAGCCCGGTTTTGTGTCAGACGCTGAACGTCCTGCAACACCTGCGGATGAAACGCCATGGCACGACGCCCTACCAGATCATGGCGGAGGCGGTCGAAGCGCTGCACGTTCGACCGATTCTAAGGGCGCGCCATCGGGGGGGCGCCGAACGCGCGCTTGCCAACGTGGAACTGATCCTTGAGATGGCGCGGCAATACGCGGGAAGGGGCATGGGAGACTTCGCCCGCGCGCTCCGGCAGAGGTGGGAAGACGAGGAAGCCCAGGTGGAGGGTCGGCACGACGCGGTGACCGAAGCCGTTTCGATCATCACCATGCATTCGGCCAAGGGCCTGGAATGGCCCATCGTGATCCCCATCAATTCGACAACCAGCCTGAGGCGCGAGGACGGATTTCTGTACAGGCGGCGGGACGACACCGTCCATTTCAAAGTCCTTGGCTTTGCGGACACCGAATATGAAAAGACCAGGCTGGAGGAAGCGGAAGAACTCGCCAGGGAGCGCGTGCGGCTGTGGTACGTTGCGCTGACCCGCGCGCGGGACCTGCTGCTGCTCCCCAGGCAGAGTGAACGCAGCGGATCAGACTGGTGGCGCCTGATCGATATCGACGTGGATTCCCTCCCGGCTTTCGATGCCGGACGGTTCGACGTCACTGAAGTGATCCCCCACACGCCGGCGTCCAACCATCAGGACGCGGCGACGTGGAAACGGGAGCATGCGGACGTCGCCGCCAACCTGCGGAAGATAACCTGGCGCCGTCCCAGCCGGCACGAAGACACGGGACAACGGGAAGCGGAACCTGCAACCGTGTCGTCGGGCATCGAGATCGCGGACGAGACCCATGACGAATGGAATGGCTGGAGTAACGGACAGGAAAGGCTCAAGCGGGGTCTGATCCTGCACAAGCTGATGGAGGAAGCGCTCACCGGAGAAACGCCGGATGAGGAAGGTCCGTTGCGCGCACGCGCCGCGGAACTCATCGACCAGCAGGGTCTCGAGGACGCCGCGAACCCGTCGTCCCATATTTCCAGCGTCCGGATGGCGGCCATGGTCGTCCGCACCCTGAACCGTCCGGAGATCGCGGCCCTGCGCCCGCGCCTGGTACCGGAATGCTGGGTCTACGGCAGCGACGACAATGGGCGGGAGACGTCGATCACGGCGGGTATCGCCGATGCCGTTGCCGTTGACGAGCAAGGTCGCATCGACGTGGTGGTGGACTGGAAGAGCGACACGGCGCCCAGGGAGAATCAGATACGGTCGTACCGCGAACAGGTTCGCAAATATCTGGAAGCCACAGGCGCGAAGACCGGGCTTATCGTATTCCTCAATTCGGACCGCATCGAGACGGTTGTGGGGAGAAACTGAGGAGCCAATCCGTTCGTACGCTCATCGATGTTTTGAAGGTGTCGGAGGGAACGGTAGAGAAGCGGCTGCCAGGTGTTTTTTCAATTGGCGTTTGGCTACGATCCGCATTACCACGTTTCAGCAACAATTGTCAATCTATCCTGTTGGGAAACCACATGCGAATTGTCCACGTCAATCAATTCTATATCCCAGGACTGAGCTACCAGGAGAACATCCTCCCTCATGAACAGGCGAAGCTGGGTCACGACGTGTGGATCCTGACCAGCGACCGCCTGCCGCATCCGAAAAAGTACCCCGAGTCCAGGGGCCGCCTGTCGAAGGGAATATCCAGGGAAGAATCGGTACGCATCTGGAGGTTGCCCTCAATCGTACCCATAAAGAGCAGGGGCCAAGTGTATCTTCGGAACCTGAACCGTACGATCTACAGACTTCGACCCGACGTTGTCAACACCCATGGGTTAAGGTTTTTTCCCGTACTTCAGGTTTTATCCAAACGCCCGTTTTTCGTCCACGTCGGTGATGACCATTCGGACAACGGCAATCTGCCCACGGGACCCGGGAACATCATTCGGTTCGGGGTCGGAAAACAGGTGTGCAGAAAAATCGGGCGCCTCGGAGGCAAAGTCTTTACATCCAATCCTTTTGCCGAATGGTTTGTAAAGCAGGTGTACGCCGCGCGGCCGGAATGCGTGCACCTCCTTCCATTAGGCATCAATACGAAGACATTTTATCCCGATTCGCTCAATCGCAAGGAATGGCGAGCCAAATTGGCAATTCCCGACGACGCGTGCCTGTTCATCACGTCCGGACGGCTGACACCGGGCAAGGGATTCGAGCTCTTTTTGAGGTCCTTCGCGGAGGTCCACCGCCGGCGCCGGGCAACAAGACTCGCGATCGCCGGATCGGGAACGCCCGAATACGAGGCGCAGCTCCACGGACTCGCGAATGAACTGGGCATTGGGGACGTTGTGATTTTTTTGAATTGGATGGCTGAAGGCGATCTCCGCGCCTGTTACAATGCGGCTGACGTGGGCGTGATGCCGGGCAAGCTGGGAGGGATGAAGGAGATCCTCGGTGTCGGCCGCCCTCTCATTGCGCCCGAGCATCTGGCAACAGCCTATCTCGTGGAAAGAGGAAACGGCCTGACGTTCACCCCCGATAACGGCACAAGCCTCATCCGGGCGATGCGGCGCTATGCCGAGAGTCCCGACCTTCGAAAAGACCACGGAGAAAATTCCCTTCGGGTCTCTCGTAACCAGCTCTCCTGGGCGCGAATCGCCCGTGACAGCCTTCAAGTGTATGAGGGCATGCTGGTCGAATATTGCGAAGATCGTTAGATGCCCGGAATGGGGGTAAAGAAAGGGAAAAATGAAGAGCCTTGATCTCGGATGCGGACTGAAAAAAGCCGCAGGGACGATCGGTCTGGATATCTGGCGAGAATCCAATGCGGACGTTGTGGCCGATATGGACGGACCACATCTGCCTTTCAGGGACGACGTTTTCGATAAGGTACAGTTGATCCACGTCATCGAGCATATCGAGGATACGATTCATCTGATGAATGAGATCGGGAGGGTTACCGTCGACGGCGCCATCGTTGAAGGCGCCACGCCACACTTCTCATCGTCCGGTTCCTACGCCGATCCGACACATTGCCACCATTTCGCCTGCCGGACATTCGATTATCTGTCGTTTTCTGCGGACAGACGCGGATTCATCTACCGAGTCCTGAGTCGGGTTTACAATCCGGGTCCGATCAGGCTCAGGACCTGCGGTCCATTCAGGTTCCGCAAGGAAACCGTTCGACTGAGATTCAACAGGGTTTTCGCGTGGATCGGCATCGAGCGTCTTGCAAATGTCTATCCTGAGTTTTACGAGGCATTCTTTGCCGGTCTCATTCCCGCCAGAGAAATCCTCTTTCAACTCAGGACCGTCAAGAACCAGACCGGCGGGAAGGTGGATGATTGAATGAAACCCGTCGATCCGGCATCTTCCGATCTTCACACCCGTTCTTTTTCGAAAACCACTCCCGGACATTGATTTCAGGCGCCAGTCTTGCCTGATAACGCACCATTGCTTTCCGTCATCATCGTCAATGTCGACACAGCGAAGTGGCTGAAGCCATGCCACGAATCGCTGCAGGAACACGACATTTCCGAATCGATTGAAGTGGTGGTCGTGGACAATGGATCCGCTGACGTGGTGCGGCAGGATTTCCCCGATGTGAAACTGGTGACGCTGGAAGAAACGGTCGGTTTCGGCACGGCGAACAATTTCGGCGCGACGCACCCCGCGGCGCCTGTTCTTCTCTTTCTGAATCCGGACACCAGAACGGTCGAACGCAGCCTGTCACAGTTGTTGCGGAGATTTGAGGTAAGTATGTGGTGCACCACCCAACTAGAACCCCTGGGCTTATCTCCAATAGCCCAGGGCTTGATTTATGTGGGTCCGGCCCGTATATTGTATTTTTCGTATCGGCCATCAGGCACAGTTTAGCGGGTTGGACACGGCATGACATTGCGGCCGTCAAGAGCAATCAAACTCTGTAGTTCCGCCTTCTTCTCAATTGCCGGATGCAACGTTGTAGGGACCCGTGCCGTGACGTGGTCTTTCAAATTCGATAAATCCCCTGGATCTCGAAGAGAGCTCCGGGGTCGGTGCGCTGTAGATTCATAGCCCCTCTCCTTTAAATCCCCTCATAAAATTCGACTTCTGCTGATTTAATACCAAATTAAACCAGTAGCAGGCGATTCAACTCGAGTGCTGATCGTATGCCAAATACGTCTGAGTCATTTAATGAAAAAAGTTACCAATCCCACTCTGGTCATTTTGAACAGTACAAAAAAGGCGGGAATAGGGCGTCGCTTGCAAGAACATGGCTTGACCAAAATACCGTTGATTCCTGGAGGCATAACAGACACTATAAAGCGCTAGATCCCATCCTTATTTCCGCAAAAGACTCCAACTGGCTAACCGTCGGAGACGGGCGCTTTGGAAGAGATGCGAGATATATTCTCGATCAGGGAGTTAAAGCGCTTGCAACTGATATTTCGGATTCTTTGCTTAAGGAAGCTAGAAATGACGGGTATATTAAATATTACAAAAAAGAAAATGCGGAGCGTTTGTCATTTGAAGATATGGAATTTGACTATACCTTATGCAAGGAATCTTATCACCATTTTCCAAGGCCCATGATTGCTTTATATGAAATGCTGCGCGTTTCAAAAAAGGGTATCTTGTTGATAGAACCGAATGATGATTTTATTTCTGACAGTTTATTGACAGGTCTTTCAAGAAATATAAAGATTGTCATTAAACGATTATTGGGTAAAATTGCAGATAAGCACTCTTTTGAAGAAACGGGGAATTTCGTTTATCGCATTTCGCAAAGAGAAATGGAAAAAGTAGCTTTAGGTTTAAATTATCGCTATCTTGCAATTAAAGGAATTAATGACATTTATCTTGAAGGGGCCGAATATGAACACATTTCTGAAAATGGTCCATTACTGAAAAAGATAAAAACCATGATCAGAATAGCAGATTTTCTGTGTAATCTCCGTCTGATGACATACACCTTACTTGCTATATATATATTTAGAGAACAACCTTCAAATCAGATTTTGCAGGAATTAGATAAATCAGGTTTTAAGGTCATCGAGCTTCCCGGAAACCCTTATATATCCTGACCTTTGGCCTAACAGCCCGTTGAAAAAGTCCATCCGGGCTGCCTGCCTGTGCGTTCGCACGCAGACAGGCGTCCGGCCCTTATGGCCGAAATACGGCGTTACCTGCCTGCAGCAGGCAGGCGCTCCCTCCCCGAATCCAGGGATTCGCGTCGGTCGCGCGTCTTGTCTTCGGCCACAATGGCTCGGCCTCGCCTGCAGAGCGACTTTTTCAACGGATTGCTAAAGATCTGCCTCCGTGCTATCCCCTTGACTGCCTCCCCCAGCCTCCCTAAATCGATGACGCTACCAATCATCATCAATGCAGGGGGGCCCTTATTATTTCAGAGCCCTTGATCCCGGACTATGAGGTATTGCGCATATGCCTGGTTGCGCAGTTGGCGTTGTCCGTATCCAATTTACATTGAAGCCCCTTCTACTTCAATTAAGATAGGCACAATCTCCATCCGAATGTGTTGGCAGTCCATATCCAATCCACGATCCGAGGCGTCAGTTTTGCCTGATCACGCACCATCGCTTTCCGTCATCATCGTCAATGTTGACACAGCGAAATGGCTGAAGCCATGCCTCGAATCGCTGCAGGAACAGGACATTTCCGAATCGATTGAAGTGGTGGTCGTGGACAATGGATCCGGTGACGGATCCGCCGACGTGGTGCGGCAGGATTTCCCCGATGTGAAACTGGTGACGCTGGAAGAAACGGTCGGTTTCGGCACGGCGAACAATTCCGGCGCGACGCACTCCGCGGCGCCTGTTCTTCTCTTTCTGAATCCGGATACGAGGCTACGCAAAGGGAGCCTGTCGTCGATGTTGCAGAGGTTCGCGCAGCAACCCGATTGTGGAATCGCCGGCGGAATGGTTTTCGACGGCAAGGGCCGGTTTGAACGTTCTACGGGATCGTCCCCGACACTGTTCAGTATGGGCCTGGGCCGTCTTCTCAAAACCCTTCCGCCGGTCCGCCCGCTTCTGGGACGTTTTACCCATCAGCACTGGACCGGCTACGATAAACCCCGCCGGGTGGACTGGGTTACCGGCGCTTATCTCTGGATACGCAGGGACGTATTTGAAAGAGTCGGGGGATTCGACCCCCGGATTTTTATGTACTGTGAGGACGTTGACCTCTGCTTTCGTGTCCGGCAACTCGGATTCGAGGTCCGGTTTTTTCCTGAAACGCCGATCACTCATTACGGCGGCAAATCCCGCGTGCCGCGCCCTCGGAAGAAGATGCTGTACGAAAGCCTGCGCTATTTCGCCGACAAGCACTACAAGTCTCCCAGATATTGGTTGACACGATGCGTCTTCCGAATCATGTCAAGACGATAACGCTATGTCCGAACTCCCGCAGTCTCGTCCGTTAAATCAAGCCCGCCGCACGCTTACCGCACCTTCTATCATCGCCGCTGTATTCCTGGGCCTCCACCTCGTGCCGCTCTTCTGGCGTCCTGACTTGCTATGGGGCGCCGACTTCCTGCGCTATATGCCAGCGCCATCACGGGGCCTCTTCACTCTGCTGGCCGTCCTGCTGTTTGTTCCCCGCTTCCGCCTCCAATGCCGCGCCTGGGCGCGGCGTGTGTCATTGTCGCTCTGGGAAGGGGGCCGCCGCGTCTGGATCACCAGGACCCTGGTGTTGATCCTCGCCCTGGCCGCGTTCGTCGCGCTACCATCCGCAACGCACTTCCTCGGCGACGGGTACACCGTTCTCGATAAACTCAATGCGGCCGCCTGGCACGACGCGTTCGTGGCGCCACTCACGTACGCCCTCATAGACTCCCTTCATGGCGCAGGCAGTCGTCTGTGGCAATCTGCGGACAACACGTACCGCGTTTATAGCTGCGCGTCCGGAATTCTTTATGTTCTCCTCGCCTTCCCGGTCGCTGCCACCATCGGGAAGAGTGCCATGGAAAAGTCCGTCGTTCTGGCCTTCCTGCTCACTGCAGGCTACCTTCAGCTGTTCTTCGGGTACGTGGAGAATTACGCCCTCTACATGCCCGGCGTACTCGGCTACCTCCTCCTGGGACTGCGCACACTCGAAGGCCGAATGCCGCTGTGCGTTCCGGCGCTGGCGCTGGGCATTCTGCCCATCCTGCATCGGGCCATGGCCGTCTTCGCGCCGTCTATTCTTGTTATCGCCTATGGCGTGTACCTTCGCCGAGAGAGAGAGGCCCCATCCCGAAAAAACGGGATCACAACCCTCGCGGCGCTTCTCTGCGTCCCAACCTGCGCGGCGCTTTTCTTATGGCTTAGCGGCGTCGACGCGGAGGCCTACCTCACCCGGAAAGGCAGCAGCGAGTTTCTGCCCCTGTTTGGCGACCCAGGGTTTTACGCGCAATACCGCGTCTTTTCCTTCGCGCACGTACTGGACTTTCTGAACCTGCAACTGCTCTCGGCCCCGGCGGCATGCATGGTTCTGTTCCTGCTGCGCAAAGGAGACTTCAAACGTCAGCCCTTTCTCGCCTCGGCATCGGTCCTGCCGCTATTGTTCACTTTCGCCGCCAAGCCCAACATCGGCGCGTTTCGGGACTGGGATATCTTCTCCCTACCTGCGCTGCCGTTAACGTTGTGGGCAGTCTCTGCGTTCTTGGGACGGGTTCAGGACCCAGACCGCCGGTTCCACGTCGTTCTGCTCTTCTGTGGCGCTGCGGCCCTGCATACGGTACTCTGGATCACCATGAACGCCAACGCCGCGGCGGCGGAAGCCCGGTTCACCCGCCAGCTGGAACGGCTCACGGGCCACGCCAGCGCTACCGGCTGGGTGACCGCGGGTAACTTCCATAAACGGGAGGACAACGAACCGGCAGCCCTCTATGCCTACAAGCGTGCGCTGGATGCAGATCCCGATAACCCCAATCGTTGGTTGCTCGTGGGCGGCGCCTACAGAGATATGAAGCGGTCAGCAGACGCGATCGAATACTTCGGGAGAGCACAGGAACTCCAACCGAACCACCCGATTCCATACATGAACCTCGGCGCGGCGTACAGCGATCTCGGACAGTTCGAAAAAGCAATCGAGCACACCACGAAAGCCATTACGCTACGACCGGATCTGGCGCCGGCGCACAGGAATCTCGGCAAAATCTACCATACGTCCGGAAACCTCGAAAAAGCCGTTGAACATCTCGAAAGAGCCGTGGCGCTTGGGCCGAACGACGCCGCGGCAGAGGCGCATCTCGGCGTCGTTTACTTTGACGCCGGACAGAATGAAAAAGCGATACGTCACCTTGAAAATGCCATCGCGTTACGACCCCGCCATACCCCCACGTTGGTGAACCTGGCCCTGACCTACAGCCACGCGGGGCAGAACGACCGGGCGATCGAACTCCTTAAAGAAGCGATTGCCATTCAGCCTGAACTCGCAGCGGCCCATGCGAACCTGGGCGGCATATACAGCAGAATCGGACAGTACGAAATGGGCATCCAATACCTCTCCAGAGCCCTTGAGATCCAACCCGATCACCCGCTCGCCAATCAGAATCTCGGCATGGCGCACAGAGCCCAGGGCCGTTACGCGGAAGCGATTGAACACTTCAAGAAAGCGCTCGAACTTCAATCCGGTAGCGGCGACGCACAAACGTACCTGAATATTGGCGACACGTACTACGACATGGGCCAGTACGAAAAGGCGATCCCTTATTTCCTGGAAGTCGCTGAACGGCATCCCAACGTAGCGAACGCGCACATGTTGTTGGGTCTGGCCTACCGCAGATTGAACCGCATGGACGAAGCCAGGCCCCATTTTGAGAAAACCCTGGAACTCGAGCCCGACCATCCGCAGGCCGCTCAGATCAGACTGTGGCTGGAGCAGATCCGCGAATAGACTCTTCTATTGCAACTAAGATAGGTACATTTCCGATCAGAATAAAAAGACGGGACAACGCGCCTTATGAGTGCATTGTCCCGATATGTCTTTTGCGGTAAAGGGTATTTCGGGGATGAGAGTCAGTCCTGCTCCTGATCCAACACGCGACCGAACGCCTCGACGCCGGATACCCGCACCGCCGCGCGGTGCAACTGTTTCAGACGCTGTACGTCGTCGATTTCCGCAACGCGAACCGTCAGTGGATGCGACCCAGGCAGATTGAATCGAACCTCCAGGACCGCGAGGATGCTGTCCCGAAGCCCCTGCTCGATCCCCTGTTCAATCCCTTGCTCGATCCCCTGTTCGATCCCCTGCTCAATCCCTCGCTCGATCCCTTGCTCGATCCCCTGTTCAATCCCTTGCTCGATCCCTCGCTCAATCCCCTGTTCGATCCCCTGCTCTTTGGCTTCACGCGTGAGATATCGGGCAAAGGACGATTCGCGGATGAGATCCATGATGCCCTCCTTGTGGTAAGGCGCCGTGTAGACAAGATACCGGATCAGGACCGAATGTCAATGAACGAGACGGGACAACGCGCCTTATGAGTGCATTGTCCCGATATGTCTTTTGCGGTAAAGGGTATTTCGGGGATGAGAGTCAGTCCTGCTCCTGATCCAACACGCGACCGAACGCCTCGACGCCGGATACCCGCACCGCCGCGCGATGCAACTGTTTCAGACGCTGTACGTCGTCGATTTCCGCAACGCGAGCCGTCAGTGGATGCGACCCAGATAGATTGAATCGAACCTCCAGGACCGCGAGGATGCTGTCCCGAAGACCCTGCTCGATCCCCTGTTCAATCCCTCGCTCGATCCCCTGCTCGATCCCCTGTTCGATCCCCTGCTCTTTGGCTTCACGCGTGAGATATCGGGCAAAGGACGATTCGCGGATGAGATCCATGATGCCCTCCTTGTGGTAAGGCGCCGTGTAGACAAGATACCGGATCAGGACCGAAAGTCAATGAACGAGACGGGACAACGCGCCTTATGAGTGCATTGTCCCGATATGTCTTTTGCGGTAAAGGGTATTTCGGGGATGAGAGTCAGTCCTGCTCCTGATCCAACACCCGACCGAACGCCTCGACGCCGGATACCCGCACCGCCGCGCGGTGCAACTGTTTCAGACGCTGTACGTCGTCGATTCCCGCAACGCGAGCCGTCAGTGGATGCGACCCAGGCAGATTGAATCGAACCTCCAGGACCGCGAGGATGCTGTCCCGAAGACCCTGCTCAATCCCTTGCTCGATCCCCTGTTCGATCCCCTGTTCGATCCCCTGCTCTTTGGCTTCACGCGTGAGATATCGGGCAAAGGACGATTCGCGGATGAGATCCATGATGCCCTCCTTGTGGAAAGGCGCCGTGTAGACAAGATACCGGATCAGGACCGAAAGTCAATGAACGAGACGGGACAACGCGCCTTATGAGTGCATTGTCCCGATATGTCTTTTGCGGTAAAGGGTATTTCGAGAATGGGAGTCAGTCCTGCTCCTGATCCAACACGCGACCGAACGCCTCGACGCCGGATACCCGCACCGCCGCGCGGTGCAACTCCTTCAGACGCTGTACGTCGTCGATTTCCGCAACGCGAACCGTCAGTGGATGCGACCCAGGCAGATTGAATCGAACCTCCAGGACCGCGAGGATGCTGTCCCGAAGCCCCTGCTCGATCCCCTGTTCAATCCCTTGCTCGATCCCCTGTTCAATCCCTTGCTCGATCCCCTGCTCGATCCCCTGTTCGATCCCTCGCTCAATCCCCTGTTCGATCCCTCGCTCTTTGGCTTCACGCGTGAGATATCGGGCAAAGGACGATTCGCGGATGAGATCCATGATGCCCTCCTTGTGGTAAGGCGCCGTGTAGACAAGATACCGGATCAGTACCGAATGTCAATGAACAAGACGGGACAACGCGCCTTATGAGTGCATTGTCCCGATATGTGTTATGCGGTAAAGGGTATTTCGGGGATGAGAGTCAGTCCTGCTCCTGATCCAACACCCGACCGAACGCCTCGACGCCGGATACCCGCACCGCCGCGCGATGCAGTTCCTTCAGACGCTGGACGTCGTCGATTCCCGCAACGCGAACCGTCAGGGGATGCGACCCAGATAGATTGAATCGAACCTCCAGGACCGCGAGGATGCTGTCCCGAAGACCCTGCTCAATCCCCTGCTCAATCCCCTGTTCGATCCCTCGCTCGATCCCTTGCTCAATCCCTTGCTCGATCCCCTGCTCGATCCCCTGCTCTTTGGCTTCACGCGTGAGATATCGGGCAAAGGACGATTCGCGGATGAGATCCATGATGCCCTCCTTCAAAATGACGTCAGAAATGACCTCCGGCGCGTACACCAGCCCGCTCAGCACTGACATCCCAGCCAGGTAATCGGCCTTTGCAGGCGCAGCGATCGACCGCGCGTTCGCCAGGTGGATACAGCGGCGTAACCACGCGCCTGATCCCATGCCTTCAGGCGGCTTCATCAACGGCGTAAACGCCATCACTCCGACGTGTCCCGCATTGAGCACGCCCTGACCATCCAGCTCGCTCAGCCGAATCACCCGGTACTGTACATGAACCCGGTGACCGGATTCCGATTGCAGATACTGTCCAGGATCCCGCTCTCCCGCGTCCGGGCGCAGGTAGATGACGCTGGAAAAAACCGGCACGCCGTGCCGCTCAATGGCGCGACCGATATAGCCTGCCATGCGGCGCGGCATAGGCGGATCGATGCTGTCCGACGTCTGAAATTCGTTGTGGACCAATGCCTCCGCGCCGTCGATACGGACGCGAATGAGGCTGTCCGCGCGCCGTGCCGAGACCGTGGGCTGCTCGGTATCGATAACTTCGAGCACTTCAACGTCTTCTCGCCCGAGCGTGAAACCGGCGACGTCGCCGGGATAGGTTTGAATCAGGTACTTGGAAATCGCATCGAATTCTGCCATGCAGGATGCCCGGGGAACTCTGGGAGAATGGTAAGGCGCCGTGTAGACAAGATACCGGATCAGGACCGAATGTCAATGAACAAGACGGGACAACGCGCCTTATGAGTGCATTGTCCCGATATGTGTTATGCGGTAAAGGGTATTTCGGGGATGAGAGTCAGTCCTGCTCCTGATCCAACACCCGGTCGAACGCCTCGACGCCGGATACCCGCACCGCCGCGCGATGCAACTGTTTCAGACGCTGTACGTCGTCGATTTCCGCAACGCGAACCGTCAGTGGATGCGACCCAGGCAGATTGAATCGAACCTCCAGGACCGCGAGGATGCTGTCCCGAAGACCCTGCTCGATCCCCTGTTCAATTCCCTGTTCGATCCCTCGCTCAATCCCTTGCTCGATCCCCTGCTCAATCCCTTGCTCGATCCCTCGCTCGATCCCCTGCTCGATCCCTTGCTCTTTGGCTTCACGCGTGAGATATCGGGCAAAGGACGATTCGCGGATGAGATCCATGATGCCCTCCTTCAAAATGACGTCAGAAATGACCTCCGGCGCGTACACCAGCCCGCTCAGCACTGACATCCCAGCCAGGTAATCGGCCTTTGCAGGCGCAGCGATCGACCGCGCGTTCGCCAGGTGGATACAGCGGCGTAACCACGCGCCGGATCCCATGCCTTCAGGCGGCTTCATCAACGGCGTAAACGCGATCACTCCCACGTGTCCCGCATCGAGCACGCCCTGGCCATCCAGCTCGCTCAGCCGAATCACCCGGTACTGTACATGAACCCGGTGACCGGATTCCGATTGCAGATACTCTCCAGGATCCCGCTCTCCCGCGTCCGGGCGCAGGTAGATGACGCTGGAAAAAACCGGCACGCCATGCCGCTCAATGGCGCGACCGATATAGCCTGCCATGCGACGCGGCATAGGCGGATCGATGCTGTCCGTCGTCTGAAATTCGTTGTGGACCAATGCCTCCGCGCCGTCGATACGGACGCGAATGAGGCTGTCCGCGCGCCGTGCCGAGACCGTGGGCTGCTCGGTATCGATAACTTCGAGCACTTCAACGTCTTCTCGCCCGAGCGTGAAACCGGCGACGTCGCCGGGATAGGTTTGAATCAGGTATTTGGAAATCGCATCGAATTCTGCCATGCAGGATGCCCGGGGAACTCTGGGAGAATGGTAAGGCGCCGTGTAGACAAGATACCGGATCAGGACCGAATGTCAATGAACAAGACGGGACAACGCGCCTTATGAGTGCATTGTCCCGATATGTCTTTTGCGGTAAAGGGTATTTCGGGGATGAGAGTCAGTCCTGCTCCTGATCCAACACCCGACCGAACGCCTCGACGCCGGATACCCGCACCGCCGCGCGGTGCAACTGTTTCAGACGCTGTACGTCGTCGATTCCCGCGCCGCGAGCCGTCAGTGGATGCGACCCAGGCAGATTGAATCGAACCTCCAGGACCGCGAGGATGCTGTCCCGAAGCCCTTGCTCAATCCCCTGTTCGGTCCCTCGCTCGATCCCCTGCTCTTTGGCTTCACGCGTGAGATATCGGGCAAAGGACGATTCGCGGATGAGATCCATGATGCCCTCCTTGTGGTAAGGCGCCGTGTAGACAAGATACCGGATCAGGACCGAATGTCAATTGCATCCGGGAGATTTCCGCTAAATTCATTCCCGGACACCGGCGCGGATTCCAACCGCAGCCCCCGATATCCAGGTGGGTCCGGGATTTTCTTTCTGTGAATCCACGATCAGCGTCCCGCCTCCTCCGATTCCCCCTGCTACTAGCCACACCACGTGCCAGATCGGCCGCCGTATTATGTCATTATGTCATTATGTCATATTATAGCAGATGATATGCCATTTTGGCATATATTGCCCGTCAAATTACGGCTGTTGCATCGTTCAGGTGATTTGACTCCGCCGGCCGAATTTTCATAACGATATATATTACATAAATTTATTTTTATTTTCGATCGGGTCGAGCAAATTTGGCACGGGGCTTGCGAATAGACGTTGGCACAGGCTAGAGGGCGAGCAGGCAGTTCTCGAGACCCGACGTAAAATCCGTTCGTCGGGAAAACCGTAATCAAAAAGGAGGATTTACCATGACACTCACCAGGTGGCAACCCAGGCGGCGCTTCGGGCTCGTTCCCGAGATCGACCGGTTCTTCGACAGCTTCTGGAGAGGCCCGCAGCACGATTTCCCCGCGCTGTCCACGTGGCGTCCGGCGACCGACGTGCAGGAGACCGACACGGACCTGCTGGTCCACGTTGAGCTTCCCGGTCTGTCCAAGAAGGACATCAAGGTCAACATGGACAACGGCGTGTTGTCGGTTCAGGGCGAGAAGCAGCACGCGTCCGAGGAGAAGGAGAACCGGTACCACGTGTCGGAGCGGACCTACGGCCGCTTTGCCCGGTCGTTCACGCTTCCGTCCGAAGTGGACGCGGACAAGATCAAGGCCGGATTCGAGAACGGCGTGCTCACGCTGACCCTTCCGAAGCTGAAGGCGGCCACGCCACAGGCGATCGAGATCGCGTGACATTGAGCGCCAACTAAAAAAGGACCGACGGCAGAATCGTCGGTCCTTTTTTAGTTGGCAGCAATCAGCAATAAGCGTTCAGTTTGAAGCAAAACCAACCCATTAACGTCAGCGCAGTGATGTGGCAGGACCGGAACGCGCGCAGACCTCTCCCCCCGGCCCCTCAAAAGCGGTGAGAGGGTAGACGTCAGACGGGAGATATTGTCTGCCCCGTGCGGGTTCATCTCTTGCCAGAGGCATAACGGACGAACCAATCGGGCGGGGACGTCATCTACCGTCTTGCGTCTCACGTCTCATCCGGAAGGGGGGAGAGGGGGAGTGACAGCAGGCGTCTATCGAGCGAAGACAGGTCGCCCGCTGTGCAGGAGGAGACAGAGTCAGGATTCGAGTTCCAGTGCGATGGCAAGCGCATTGTCGAGCGCCCGGACCTTGTGGCGAGACAGAGTTCCGATAAAGTGGGTCAACGTGGACTTTGAAATACTGACCAACTGGTCGCAGAAAATGCTGCTCTCATGCTTGAGACCCTCGCCCACGCCGACAGGCACCTGCGTAGAAAGCCCATCGCGGGAGGAAAATACCGGAGCGCAGACAACGGTCGAGAACTTCGAATCAATGAGGGCCTGGCGGCTGACGACCACGAACACCCGGTAGTCTCGAGGGTCCTCGCGCGATCCCCTGTAAACACGATATAGTTCACCGCGTGTCACGGGTCGATCTGCCAGGAAAGCACGTCTTTCGCTTCATCGTTAAATGCTGAAGCTTTCCGGTCGAGAATTTCCGTATCCTGTGCGTCCCGGATCCGCCGTCTCAATACTGCGACATACTGCCTCAATGCCGTTTCCAGGAACGCGGATCGGTTCTTCGGCGTATCCGGCGCCTTCAAAAGGCTGTCCATCTCCCGGACCAGTCCTTCGGACAGGGTTATCGAGGTTTTAATTTTCACGGGCTCATCCTTCACTATTTGCAAAAGGTCGTATATTTATCTTACTAAAAGTAGTATATCTGGAGATATTTGTCAAGAAGATTGGCTGTCAGCTATCAGCCGTCAGCCAAAAGCGAGGAAAGGGTAGAGGAGAGTCACGGGAGACGTGAGATGATACCAGTGCCCGATGGTTTTTCCAGTCGTTACGATAACGGTAAATTAGCAGGCACGGTATATGTAGAAACACTGCTGCAAATGTCTTCATCTACCGTCTCACGTCTCACCGCTTTCAGGTCTTCCTTCATCCTTCAACCTTTTTCCTTCTTCCCTTTCACGTCTCACCGCTTTTGCGCCGAAGCGGTCTCAGGCAGCGTGAACCTGATTCGATCGAATCGCCGCGCCAGGGCCGTCGCGCGGTCCCGGGCGCCGTCCGGATCCCGGTCGCTGAGCACGTCCAGAATACAGCCGGCGATTTCGGGGGCGTCCGCCTCCGTCATGCCGTATCGGGTCGCCTCCTGCACGCCGATGCGCAGGCCGTGCCTTCCCAGTCCCTCCGGAGCCCCGGCAGCATTGACGAGAATGTGGCACGCTTCCAGCTTTCTGACCAGCGGTCCGCTCTCGCCGAACGCATCCACAACGGGAATCACCGTGTGCGACTCCGTATAGCCCCGGTTGGCGCCCACCACCGGCACGCCCTGTTCGTGGAACGCCCGGCCCAGCGCTTTGGCATTGTTGATGATCGCATCCGCGTGCGCCTCCCCGCACGCCATCCACTCCAGGAACGTCCCCGCGAGCGACGGCAGGCGGCTCAGGTGATGGTTTGCGATCATCAGCGGCGATATCGCCTTCGCGATCCGTTCCGCAACGCCCCGGTCGTTGGTCAGGATCATTCCACCCTGCGGCCCGGCGAGCGTTTTGTGCGTGCTCGTGACGATGACGTCCGCGCCTTCCGTCAGGGGAGACTGAAACCGCCCGCCAGCAATCAGGCCCATCACGTGGGCCGCGTCGTAAACGAGGAACGAACCGGGACGGTAACGATCCATCGCGGCCCTCAATTCCCGCACGGGCTGGGGAAAGAGGAACTGCGCCGATCCGATGCTCACCAGTCCGGGACAGCGTTCCCGGATCAGCGAAACCGTCCGGTCCAGGTCGATATCGGAATTCAACCCGTCCCATGGGATCGGAATCGACTTCAGGTCCACCTTCAATCCGGAATTCGCCAGCTTCGCGGCATACATGTGCCCGTTGTACACCTCGAGCACCGTATCTCCAGGACGGGCAAGCGCGAACATGGCGATCAGGCCGGCGATATTTCCGGACAGGGGTCGCAGGTCCACGTACGCAGCGTTGAATAGCCGCTTCGCCAGGTCCTGCGCCATCTCTTCGATCTCGGCGAGATACGTGTTCCCAGGATACCCCCGGTTTCGTGGATCGATACCGGTATACGATCCGTACCTGTGGTCCAGATCGTTCACGATCAGCCGTTCCACCAGCGGGCTCGGCCGGGTCTCCGACGCAATCAGATTCAGACAGTTTTCGCGAAACGTGGTGTGCTGCTCCACCAGGGTGTCGATTTCCCGGACCCTGCGGACGAAATCCATGGGAGTTTCCCCTCTATTCACGGGCTGTTAAGGCATCGATCAGGTCGACCTCGTCATATAGCAGCGCCCGCGCAAACGCGCCCTGCCCCAGATAGTCGGGCGCATTCCACGCTCCGGGCGCGCAGTAGTAAGCCGTTACCAGCCGCTCCCCGAGCCTCACGGTCGAGGGGTACCCCAGATCGCTGTCCCCCAGGTCGTCGCATACGATCAGGGGGACGCCCCAGCTCCGCCCCCCGTCTTTGCTCACCCGGGCCTGCACGCCGAAAGGGTCGTGGCGCACGCCGTAGATCATCAGGATCCAGCCGTTGGACAGCAGCGTGAGGTCGGCGGGGTGTTCCCGTCCGCCTGTCACCTCCAGCGGCGCATCCCACGTGTCTCCTCCGTCCGTGGATCGGCACACCGAAATCAGGCCCCCCTCGTGGACCGAACGCATTGCGGCAATCAGAACGCCGTCGCCGGTCGAAAGCAGCGCCGTTTCATTGTATCCATCGGCGATAAGCGTTGGGCGATCCCACGTCCTGCCGTTGTCGTCGGAACGCAGAATATACGCACAATCGTCCGTATCATCTCCGGAAGGGTTATCGGAGCCGTAAAGAGGCAGCAGCATCGTACCACCCGGCAGGGTGACGATCCTCCCGAACGGGGAGTGCTTTTCCATTCCCTCGACGCCAAGGGGCCGATCGTCTTCCCAGCTTCGCCCCCCATCGCGAGACCGGGTCACCCGCATCTGCACCCGGCGCAGTTCCGGCGCCCAGCTTCCGTCTTCGCCATAGGACCCCTGTGCATGGTACGCCAGCACGACCGTCCCGTCGGGCGCCACCCCCAACGCCGGATTCCGGTCGTCCGCGCCGGAGTCGACGATCACGACCGGCGCCTCCCACGTCCGCCCGCCGTCCGGCGAGCGAATCGCTTCCAGGCGGCCGGTAACGCCCACGTGACCCGCGCCGGCGCGCACCACCGCCAGGACGTCGTTGCCGCCCACGCTGGCGAGTACCGGGAAATAGCCCCGGTCACGGCAGATGACCACCTCGGCAGCCGAAGGAAACCTACGAAAATCAATGGTGTCCATGGAGAAACCTCCCCCCAAAAAAAACGCGAAAACATCACGAGTCGCACGTCTGCAGACTTCTGGCAGCATGTGGTTCCCCGGTTGCAGTCGCGATTACTTGCAAATTCGGTTTGATTCCAGGTGTTTTATTGGCCGATCCGCGATCCGAATCAATCCTCACGTTAGGATGCCTGGTTGCGAACCAACAGGATCAGACCCTCAATTACGTCGAAGAGTTTCCCAGAATTCGACCAGATTCCTGGGCAACGGCGCCTCCGGATTCTCGGACTTCAGGATTTGTTCGACGGGATAAGCCAACTCATAACGGTTCTGCTGCCCTCCGCCTCGGTATTGGGTTCTCCTTACCAAACCATGTTTGATCAGGACCGGCAATACGGCACTTCGAAACAACGGGGCTCTCTTACCTAGCTTTGTATTTATCACTCGATCCGTTGTCCCCGTCGTTCGGCTGAAGATTCTTAAGAACGCATCAAGGCTATTCCTTACATCGGCTTTAATCTGGCGAACTTTATCGTGTTGGAACGTCTGCTCGTGCAAAAAGCCTGCGCCAAGGGACTCAAGTATAGCCTGACATCGATCGAGGACATAGGTGCGAAACTCCTTTGAACCATGCTCATCCTTCAACATCCCCAGCACCAGGGAACTCTCGTCGAATCGGGAACCATTCAGGCTCGTTTTCAGGTCATACGTCAGACCGTCAATCTGGCAGTTGGTAAAATGGCAGTGCTCCCAGACACATCCATTCAAGACAATATCGATAAAGTTGCAACGCTTAAACGTAACATGAGAAAGATGCGATTCCTTCCATTCATCGCCCTCAAAGTACATTGCCTCCAGAGTAACCTCCGGCAATTGCGCACAGGCCGAAGCGACGTTCGCCGCAATGAGTCCTGCGTTCTGCTTGATATAAGTAGATCGAACCTCCCTGGCAGCGAGTGAGCTTACGAATCTGATAACCTCGCTCGACTCGTCTGCAGATCGGTTACCTATCACGCTGACCCACTTGCCTGTTATCTTGGGAAGTGAATGTCTTTCCAGGAATCCACGCAACTGGTTGTCTTGAGACCGATCTTCCATCAAAGCGTCAAGCCGTTCCGCCAGGAAATAGTTCAGGAAACCTTCGTGGTCGAAGGAAAGGTGACCGGGAGTCGTGCTAACCGGAAGCAGCGCATGAGCCTTGACGCGTTCGATCACCTGGACTCTGGCCGATTGGGTCAATTCCCAATCCTCCATTAAGGTTTCCGCGACAAGCTGAACGACGTCAAGGGGCAGGCTATCGGTTGATTGGTACCACATTTCCTCCGCTATCATACTCAATAGCGCAATGTGCTGATCCATGGAGAGATACGGTTGTCCGTTCTGATCCCGCCATTTTTCGGCCACCTCTCTCTTCACGAACGACTTTATGACTCTCGGGACTACAGAAAATCCGGATGGGCCGATTTCCTCTTTGATTTCCTCCGGCGTCATCAGCTTTTCGGCGAGGATCATCGCCAAACGCAAAACAAGAAATGGGCTGTGGAGAACCACGTGCTCGGGGCCCAGCTCAGAGGCAAGGTCGTCGTAGACTTGAACCGGGTTTTCAATCTTTCCGCCCGATGGATGCCTGAAGTTTCTAAAAAACTGCTCGGATTCCTTGCGTTGCCACCGTTCCAGCTTCATCTGCTCGACTGAAACTTGCGTGTCTGGCAGAGACGACAGCAGGTGACTCTGGGCCGTGTAGTTTTCCGCCTCAAAGTAGGCGCTGCGTGCGGCCGCGATTACCGTGCCTCGTCCGTCCAGCTGCTTGAGAAACGCCCCCAATCCGCTGTAAGCCTCCCCCGACCCAATTTCGGCCAGCAACTCGTCGAATCCGTCAACGGCAATTTTCACGAGTCCGTGCCTCACCAGCCGGATGATCCCGGAATAAAACAGTCCGGATATTCGAAGCTGGCCCAAGTCTTTTGCGACCGCTTCTTCGAGGCGAACGAAACTGCGACCTTGCGTGTCGACGTGCAAGAGCAGCCAGGCGCTTTCTCCGGACGTATAACGATCGGCCATGCGACGGGTCAGACGGCGCAGCAACGCCGTCTTTCCTTCTCCTGCGTCGGCGGTTAGAAAAATGAGCCTGGTCTCGCCAAAGGCGGTCTCACCACATCGTTCGCTCAGGAGTTCGAGTGCGGAAGTCGGTTCGTCTTTTGATCCACTGTCATCCACCAGAGTGGCTTGAGTGTCCACGTATGGCGATACGTCGGGACGTTTCTGCTTTATGGCTTCCGCCAAAACAGATAATCTACCGAGTTCCTCGCCTATGAATCGAGAATACGGAATCGTACGGCCGTTCAGTTGCACATTGACGTCTCCCCCAGGTGACTGAAGAAGCCTGCATTCGACGGTTTGACGATCACGTTCATACACGACCATCCCATTATCAAAAACGACGTCCTCCTCGCGGTCGGCAAACGCGGCAATGTCAGCACGGATTTCATCGACGTCCATCTGATCGTCTCCCTGGTTGCTACTGAATCGTAATCCTCCGAATGCCTGATTGGACCATCATTTCATCATAAAGCCGACGTCGGCTGGGAGTTGTGCGTATGTGACACACGTTTCCGCCCAGATGCGTGGCCAATACCATCGCAGGAACAAGGTCATCGTCTTCCGACACGACGAGCGCCGGCGTCGTGGATGATTCCAAAGCGGCGCTGATCAGGTCACAGCACATCAGCGTGTCGACAAGCTTCTGTTCCCGGTACCGAAAGGCGTCTCGGGAGGACACGTTACACCGAGGTTCCGGACACCGGCCCTTTATCCAGCGGGTGACGAGAGGGATACTGCAACGATCGGGGTGCGCGCACGGAATTGACTCTTGCGATTTGAGAGTGTGCTTGAAACCGCGCCGGTCCCTTAACGTCGCTGGAAAAATGCTATCACGTACCTTATACAGAGATGATGCCATTTCGCAGTGAATCCTTTGCAGACCCGACGGCTGCCGAATCAGGAATGGGAAGCTGTTTCCTATATCACGAGCAAGTCGCTCACCGTCTCTTGAAAGGCCCTTGTCATCGTACCAGCCACCGTACAGGCGCAATGTCACGTCGCTTCCTTCATCCCCTACTTCCGTGAACACTGATGTTCGAAGCCTGTCCCAGAGGGGCACGATTCCGTGTCGAGTTAACCTGATAGGCAAATTGTAGTAGTCGATTAGTACGAGCGCAGACATCATTTCGCCATAATGAAATCTGGCCATTCTCCTGGAAGTTGTGACAATCGTACGGACGGCTCTTCAACCAGGTCCAGGTTACATCTCCCGCGGTACTGCCTGGAACCCACTTTGCGACCAATTCCTAACGATAGCCATCTGGCGCTCGTTTGTCAATCTTCAGCGCGCTTTTGGACCCGACGGCAACTGCCCGCCGAGTCCGGCTTCCACTATCGTATTAACTCCGAAACATGAAACTGCGTTGCGATGGGGCGCGCCATCCTGACTTCAAAGGTTCCAAATATCCGGGATCCGCCACGTATCCCCCGGCGCGACGTCGTAGATGTAGAACGGTTTTCCTGAAAAGGCCTCCGCCTTTCCGGCGTCGGCGAGGGTGAGTTTTCCCTTCTCCGCGGTTTTCAATCGAGTCCCGGTCTGTCCACGCGTATGCGAGATCGTCTTCCCGTCGAACAGGTCGCGCACAACCTCGAGCTTCAACATGGGGGTATCCGTCAACAACGTTGCGCCCTCTGCAGCGGTGATCCGTCCCTCGCTCAACAGAAAGTCCATCCTGTCCACGGAGATGCGGTACCGTCCCTCGCCAGCGTGCGCTATGTCCGTGACCTCGTATGACGAATTGCAGACGTAGTGGGGATGCGCGAGCAGGATTGTCTGACCTGTCAATGAACCGTCCACCGGAAGGGGGACGCGGGACGAGACGACGATTCGTCGGTCCTCGATTTCCACGGCATCCACCTCCCCCGACCATTCTCCGGCGCCCTCCATCCCGACGTCTCCGAACCGGAACGCCTTTCCGTTCACCACCTGTGCCCGCCGGACCGTGTTGCCTTCGCGCTCCACAAACGCCCAGTCTCCCTCCAATCGAAACGGCAGGCCGTCCGCTTCGCCTTCCACCATGCCGTCAACACCGTACACGATATAATGGACCCGTTTGCCGATCTCGATTCTCAAACCCGTGCCCCGAGCGCCTTCGCAAAACGGCTCGACCGCGTCAATGTACGGCATTCCGGAAAACGGCTCGAGTACCCCCATGAACCGGTTCTCCTTCCCCTCCCCGCCGGGCCGCCTTACGATCACGTGCCGGTCCCACGGACTGTGGCCCTGCAGTCCCGTCCCTTCTGCGAGCCCGGTAATGACCGTCGAGCCCGCCTCGCCCGTCATGTGGAGGTTGATACCGACGCCCGTTTCTTCCGTTCGCCAGGTCGCCCTGAACCCGCCATCCGTCCGGGACCTCGCCACGTCCTTCACGAACCCGTACCCGGGCGCCTCGCCGAACGGGACGTCCGCCCCTGCCAGCGTCCCGTCCGCCTGCGCGATCGGAGCCGCGCCGTCCTCCAGGGCGATCTCGAACCGTTCCGCGTTGTCTCCCGCCCAGCTGTGGAAGGTGTAATCGTGCTCCGCGCCACCCGCAATCCGGAACAGATCGACCATATATGCCCGCTCTTCGTCCACCGGAATGAGCGCCACCGCCCTGCGGTACAGGTTCGCGAGACCGGGATAGGCCCGCTCGGCCGAGGCATCCGCCACGCGCACCCACGGTCCGTCCGCGAACAGATTCAGGCTGCCCGTTGCGAACACCTGGTTCCGGCCGTCGATCAGCGCGGTGCAGTGGCTGGCCGTATGGGTTTCCCATCCGTCCTTCTTCGGCGCCACCCAGCTTGGCGGATATCCCAGATCGGCGGACAGATCGTACCCGTACGCGATCAGATTCACCGCCAGTTTGTCCATATGCCCGTGACCCCGGTTTCCCTTCCCGTAGTTCAGGACCACGTGCCGGCGTCTGGCTTGTTCATCGCCCGCGCGCAAGATGCAGAATCCCGAGTCGTGCAGCACGTCGCTCCCGGGCGATAGATCCTCCGGCGCCCGGGCTTCGCTCCACGGTTCGCAATGGAACACCGTGTAGAGGTCGCCGCCCCTGCGCGCTACGTCCGGATCTCCGCCGGCGCCCGCGAGAATACGTCGGGCATAATGGTCGCGCGCCTCGGGCAGACGCAGGTAGCCGATCTCGTCTTCCAGGGAATAGGGCGTCCGCAACGTGCGGTTCCTGCCCCCGCCCGTATCCCCGATCATGGGCACGCGCCCGTCGCAGTCCACCGCGCGGGCGAAGTCCATCATCTCGCGCAGCCGGAACCCGGGATCGCGATACAGGTCTACCGGCGACGCAGAGTGCTCTCCGTCCTGAAATCCGAGGGTCCATTCGGCGGCATTCAGCGCCCCCCGTATGTTGCCCGCGCCGTAGCCGATCGAGTCGTACCAGAATTTCCCGTCCCGGAAAAAACTGTTGGACATCACGTTGTAGAGGCCCGTCGGCGCTTCCAGGGCCTGTCTGATCATCGAGCCGTTCTGCAGGCAGGCCCCAACCTCGAGCAACGCGTAGAGCGACGACGTCAGGAAATCGCCGCCGGCGAGGGGCAGCGAGCGGTCCAGGAATTCATAGGCGTACGCGAACAGGTTTCGATGGATATTGAATAAGATATCCCCCGTTGTCGCCGGTCCGTCCGCGTCGCCTCTCGACTGGAAGAACCTGACGAGGTCCTCGTCCTCGCGAATCGCGTCGAAGACCAGATCGTACGTCACCGCCACGTTATGCAGGAAAGACTGCTCGCGCCCCGACGCCTCGCCCACGTACCCGCGGATCGGGTCCTTGCTCCGGTCGTAGGCCTCGTATCCCTCCTTGATGCCCCGCAACCTCCCGTACACGTCGGCCAGACGGTTCAACAGAACTCCGGCCTTGTGCGAATACTTCCGTTCGCCCGTAAATGCGTATGCCAGGGCCAGCGCCTGCGAGGCCGGCCGCCCCTGGTGCCCGTCCCCGGTCTGCGGGGCATAGGGACTGGAAAACAGGCGGTAGAGCAGATAGCACCGGTACGCCCCGGTGAAATAGTACGTGACGCCGGCGTTCGGGAACCCTTCGGGGGCCACCCACCCTGCCCCGTCGTCCACCATCCGGACCGTCTCGCCCGTGCCCGGATTGACAACCTCGATGCCCTGGTACCACCACTCGCCGCCCAGGTTGCACCGCCACTGGTATGGATGCAGAAGATCGCCCTCGAACGTGGACCGGTTGCCGCCGTGAATCGGACACCCGTCGTACTGGGCCACGGTCAGCGCCATCGGATTCTGCGTGGGCACCATCGCATAGAGCGTCTCGTCGGAAAATCCCGCCCAGAAGTCGGCGTCCTGTACGATTTCGTCCACCATATCCCGCGCCCACTCGAGCCGGTCCGCGTTGCCCCTCGCGCGCTCCAGGTCTTCCCGGTTGTAAATCCCCACCAGACCCCGCCGCTTTCCGGCGCCGATCACCTCCTCGTAGAACGCCGCCGCGCGCGTGTATCGGTCCGGTTCGTGATCCGGCGCCGGATCCCGCAGGTGCAGACTTTCGTAAAGTGCTCGCAACTCGGCTTCGTCCTTGACGATCTCGCCCTTCACAGGCATTCTGATCATGTCGTCACCCTCCGTCAACGGGTCCGTTAAGGCATCGATCCGGAACGTGTCCAGGCCTCCGGACTCTTATTTCAAGTCGAAACTACCTCGCTGACACAAAAAACGTCAGAACTGCGTTCCGGGCGATACAATGCTTCATCTCCCCTACCAACTTCTTTTCTTCTTTGCCCTTTTTCTTGCTGCGCCCAAGAAAAAGGGCGAAAAAGAAGGGCGCCGTTCGGCACGGGGCCGGTTTTTCCGTGAACCAACTCAGTGGCGTAAAGGGAATTTGGTTGCCCTTTCACCGGACGAGCCCGTCCCGAGCGATGTTGCGGGACGGATTAGCACGGAAAAACCCCCCACTCCACAACCGTGCGGACGAAAGGTATTCCGGGCAAGTCAACCTCAATGATGACCGGTGGATCCGCCGATTGCCTTTTGCGATTTGTCTTTGCCCCTGGCTGACGGCTTTGTGATTTTCGCTTTTTGATTCAATCTGACGGCTGAACGTTGATTGCAGTTAGTTTCTCTTTGTGTCTTTGTGTGAGTTGATTGCGGTTTTCGCTCTTGCTTCAAGCTGACTGCTGAACGCTGAGAGCTGATCGCCGTGTTTCCCTTTGTGTCTTCGTGTGAGCTGATTTTCGAATCCGTGATGACTGGTGATTGCTTGCATCTCTCCAGGGAATTCTCGTTATTCTCTACAGCCCCGGCCGGGGCCGCCTGCACGCCCATGGCTTCTACCCGGATCCGCCCGCCTTATTCACCTTTTTCATCCGGAACATGATGGAGTCTTGAAACCATGCATAAACCTTTGAAACTCGCGGTCGTGGGCGTGGGCCGGATCGGCGTATTCCACGCCAGGCACGTGCAGGAACTGGGCGAAGCCGACGGGACCTGCGAACTGTCCGCCGTGGTGGACCGCTACGGCAGCACCGCGGAGACGGTTGCCCGGGAACTCCAGGAAAGCCAGGCAGCTGAAATCCACGCCTTCAGGAACACGTCCGACCTGGCAGACGCGGGTCTGATCGACGCGGCCGTGGTGGCTTCCAGGACCGAGGACCACGAAGCGGACGCGCGGACGCTGATCGACGCCGGCTGTCGCGTGATGCTGGAGAAACCGCTCGCCCACTCTGTCGAGTCCGCTTCCGACTTCGTCAGGTATCTGTCGCACGATAATACGAAAAAGCAAGCGCTCATGCAGGCCTTTATGAGGCGCTTCGACGAACCGCTATGCCATGCGAAAGACCTTCTGGACGGGAATACGATCGGCGCGCCGTTCAAGATCGTATCCGTCCTCGAAGACCCGCACCCTCCGCCGGTGGGCTACAACAGCCCCGGCATCCTGCCGGACATGGCCGTGCACAACGTCGACGAAGCGATCTGGCTTCTGGGCGCGAATCCGGTGCGCGCCAGCGCCATGGGCGCCAACCTGCATAACTACAGAATCACGACCGTGAAGGAAGACTTCGACGACGCTTTTCTCCAGCTGGCCTTTCCTGACGACGTGATCGCGCAGATCCAGGTAAGCAGAAACCACGTGGCGGGGTATCGCAACGAAACGTGGATCTACGGGCGGAGCGGCCTGATCCACGTGGGCCATTTCCAGGAAGATCCAATACGGGTATCGGTGGAAGCGTACAACCGGGAGGGCGCCATCGAAAAGAAGGGCTTCCGGATGAGAGATTACGGCGGGGAAGTCCCCGTATTCATCGAACGCTTCGGACCGGCCTACAAGCGGGAACTCGCGTATTTCGTCGACCGGTGCCTGAGAGACGAGCCCTTCAGCGTGACCCAGGAGGCCGGCCTCCAGGCGATGCGTGTGGCCGACGCGGGAGTCCGGTCGCTGCGGGCCCCCACGACGGCGGTAACCATTTAAGCGAAACGCGAATCCGGCCATCCCTCACAACAGGGGGAAATCGACCCGGCAATTCCCGCCGTGATGCGACTTCAGGATCCCCATCATGATCTCAACCGTCTTGCGCGCCTCCCGCGCAGGCGAGACCAGATCGCCGCCTCCCTCCAGTACCCGGATCAGTTCCGCCACCGCGGCGGTCTGGTTTTCCATCGCGTATTTCCCGGACAGGATGGGCGACGCGGACGACTCGAAGTGCGACCTGCCCCGGATCAGGGTTGCGCCCTGGTCTGAAATCTCGATGCGTCCGTCCTCGCACGTCAGCGCGAATTTCGAACCGGGGAAATCCACCTTGTACGCGTTATAGAACGCCCTCACGCCGTTGTCGAACCGGATGTACGCCGACGCGTACGGATCGACCGCGGGATCTTTACCGCCGTCCCCCTTGTATTCGGTGAAATGTTCGAACCCCTCTTCGAGTTCAGCCGCCAGCCACAGAGGATTGGCCTCGGCAAAGAAGCAGATCATGTCCAGCAGGTGGGTGCCGTTCCGGAACATCATCGCCCTCCGGCTGAATTGCTCGCACACAACCGTGCGCAGCGGTCCGATCACTCCGCTGCGAATGATCTCACGCGCCCTGAGATAACTGGAGTTCCAGCGTCGGGTGTGTTCGATTGAAAGCAGTACGCCGTTGGCTTCGGCGGCGGCGATCATCCGGTCCGCGTCTTCCAGAGAGGTCGCGATCGGCTTCTCGCACAATATGGCGCGCGCACCGCTCCGGGCGGCCGCCACGGTCATATCGGCGTGTACGTGGTCCGAGGTGGCCACGCTCACCAGGTCCGGATTCTCCGTCTCGAGCATTTCCCGGTAGTCCGTATAGAGCCGCACGTCCGGCCACACGTCTCCCCACTGTGCCGTGAAGTCCGCCAGCGCCTCCTCCCGCAGGTCGCACACACCCACCACTTCCGTTTGCGGATGCCGGTCGTAGGCCCCCGCGTGGGAGCCGGGCATGGCGCCGTACACCGGAAGCTGACCGTCTTCCTCGGGCCGCCTGGCGCCGATGCCGGTCAGGCCGATAATCACCGCACGGTACTCGGGTTTTGACATGGTCGTTCCCTCCCTGGCGCGGCTTCGCGATGCCGGCGACGTCTCCGCGCCAATGTGTTTACCGCGTTGTTGTGTAATGGACGACTGAGAAGACGGGCGATTCTTCGCTCCGCTCAGAATGACATGTGTGCCGATCGTCTTCTTCAATACCTACTCCAGTTTCTCCAGCGCCTTTCTGGCCCCCTTGTGCTTTTCGTTCAATTTCAGAACCTGCCTGTACGCATCGCGGGCCAGATCCCGTTCTCCCTGGCGCGCGTATATACGGCCGAGCCTGTAGAGTCCGTTTATGCGTGCAATCTTCCATCGCGCCGGCTGTTGACGAAGATAGTTCGTCAGCGATTCCAGGCCCAGGTCCAGTTCCGTCCCGGTCAGGGCGGAGAACCTGCCGATCGCATAGAGCGCCTGGAGCCGATCTCCCGCGGCAGTGAGCGCATTCTCGAAGGTTTCTGCGCTCGGGTCTGAATCGGACGCCAGCGTTGCAAGAGAATCCATCGCCGCCTCCAGGCTGCGACGTGCGGCCTCGAACGCCTTTTCGTTTTCCTTCTCCAGTCGGTACAGGTTGCTCAATCGCCGCAGGACCGAACTATTGTCAGGAGAGGTTTGCAGAAAGGCCTCGTAGACCCGAATTGCGTCCTGGCGACGTTCATTGCGCAGGTAGAGAGACGCCAGGGAAATGACGGGGCGCACGTCGCCATTCGCCAATGCAACCGCCGCAAGATAGGCTTTCTCCCGTTTGTCCCGGGCCTTTTCTTTGGCGTGGATGAGACCCCACGCCAGATGACCTTCCATGGGATTCCGGGACGAGATCTCCTGCGCCTGTGCGCGAGCCTTTTCTCTGTCGCCTCCGAGAATCCCCGGCGCGAAGAGGTGGTACTCCATCAGCTTGGTCCGCGCGGCAATGTGAAATGAAGATTAACACGTGCCTTGCCAATTCACCGTCCCTCGTCTTCTCGTTCTTTCGTCTTCTCGTTCTTTCGTCCCCTCGTTCTTTCGTCTTCTCGCCTTCACGCCTGCTGCCACAGTCCGTGAAAGTCCGCGTACAGCGCGTGCCGGTCCAGCAGTTCGTCGTGATTGCCCACGTCGATGCCCGAACCGTCCATGACCAGCACCCTTTGCGCCCGCCGGGTGGCCGCCATGCGGTGCGCGACGACAATCAGCGTGCAACCCAGCGCCATGAATGCCCGCTCCGCTCGTTCCTCGGCGGCGGGATCCAGGTGACAGGTGGCCTCGTCCAGCACGACAATAGGCGCCGCCGCCAGGTGCGACCGCACCAGGGTCACCAGTTGGCGTTCGCCCTCGGAAAGACCCGACTTCGCCAGGTTGACATCGGCGTCCAGGCCGCCAAGCCGGTCCAGTACACGATCCAGCCCCACGGCCGCGGCGGACACGGCGATCTCCTCGTCGGTTGCGGAGGGCCGCAGGTAAATCAGATTCTCTCGTAGAGAACCCGCGAAGACGTACGCCTCCTGCGGGACCATCGTGACCAGCCGCGGTCGATCCGGTCGCAGAAAGCAGGGCTGCGCGTCTACCGTGATCTTGCCGCTGTCGGGGCGCAGCACCCCGGCCATCAGAGCGGCCAGCGTGGACTTGCCGATCCCGCTCGGGCCGACAATGGCCAGGTGGTCGCCGTGAGCGACGTCCAGAGAAAATCCCCGGACGATCGGCTCGCCGGCGCCATACGCGAATGTCAGGTCGCGTATGGCCAATTCAGGCCGTCTATTCGCCTGGGACGGTTCGGAAGGAGCGTCAAAGGGCCGGTCGGCTGCCTCCCCGCCGGTTTCAAGCAGGCGCGCGTGGTAAACGCGAAGCGTCACCAGTCTGGCCAGCCCGTACGTGACGAAAGCCGTCGCGGCGGGCAGACCGGCAAGAAGGTAGGTGAATGAACCGACGACCTCTCCCGCGGTCAGTAGCTCGCCGCGGACCATGTACGGGACGAAGCCGAGACCCGTCAGCGCCGGAAACGTGGTCGCGATCGCGTTCACCAATCCGAATCCGACCGACTGATGGTCGCGATCCCTGAGCGACGCCCGGATGGTACGCTCAATCCGTTTTTCGACACGGTCCATGGCGAAACCCTTCGCGCCCGCCGCCACCAGGTCGCGCACCGACTGAAGCGCCCGGGTCGTTTCGCCATGGGTATCCTCTTCGGCGAGCATGGACGCCGTCTCGTTGCGGACTTTGCGGCGGACGACCACGATCTGCAGCACGGCGCCGATAACCAGCCACGGGAGAACGAGGGCCAGAAGCGTCCACGACAGCGTCGCGAGTCCGACTGCCGAACCGATGGCGAAAAGACCGCTCGGGCCCAGGCGCAGGAAGTGCGCCAGCACGTCGACGAGCGCCGGCACGTGCTGGGTGAGTTCCGCTCCGGAACGCAGAACCCGGTCTGAGTAAACCGCGTCTCCAAGTGTGTGCCGAACGACGTCGCGGGTGAGGTCGAACCGCACCCGTGAAGTGAGGTTCGCCGTCCAGTGATAGAGACGCAGCAGCGACCAGACGCCCGCCCCACCCACGGCCAGAAGCCCGCCGATCCACGCCAGGGACGCTGTCAGGTCGCCCGCCCGCGCCGCATCCACGGCGCTGGCGATCAGACGTCCGGAGAGCGCCGGCGCGAGTGTCACCCCCACGCTGCACACGGCGATGCGAAACAGGCATCCGCGATGCCTCGATACGTAGCCGTATAACGGCCGGACGGGTGTCATGAAACCGCCTCCTGGGCCGGGTCGCCCTGAAACGCGGCGCGGTAGGCAGGGTCTCGCCACAGTTCGATATGCGGCGCCACACGCCGGACCTCGCCTCTGTAGAGCCAGGCGACGAGATCTGCCGCGGCAGCCGTACTCGCCCGGTGGGCGATGACGACGGTCGTGCGTGAGGCGCCGAGCTTTCGCAGTGCGGCAAGGACGCGCGCCTCGGTAGCCACGTCCAGACTGCTGAGCGCGTCGTCCAGAATCAGAATGGGCGTATCCCTGAGCGCGGCCCTTGCGAGGCCCAGCCGCTGATGTTCGCCGCCGGACGTCGGCGCATCGCCAAGAGGTGTATCGTAGCCCTTCGGCAGACGTTCGATGAACGCATCCGCTTCGACGTACCCTGCGGCGGCCCGCACCTCCTCGCGCGTGGTTTCTGCGCCCAGCACGATCACGTCGCGGATCGTGTCGCCGAAGAGCGCGGGCCGCTCGAATGCGTAGCCCACCCGGCGCGAGAGCTCGTCGCGCGACATTTCGGCAACCGGCGTACCGTCGATGCGAATGAACCCGCTGTCCGGGTCCTGAAGCCGACCGATCAGCCCGGCAAGCGTGGTCTTGCCAACCCCTGATCTGCCGACCAGCGCAACCGTCTTTCCGGCGGGTACGCGGAGATCCACGTGCCGGAGAACCTCCCTTTCCGGCGCACCCAGAGATACGTCTTCGATCCTGACCTCGCCGGGCCCCTCGGCGCCGGACGCGGCCGACCGGGGTTCCGGAACCGCGGGCGGAGATCGGAGAACGGCCAGCGTCCGGGCCGCGTGGGCGCGAAAAAAGGCGATCTGGAACCAGCCGTTGTCCAACACGCCGGCGACGCTTGAATAGGTCATCTGGGCGTAACGGATCGCGGCCATCAGCGCGCCCACGGTCAGGTCGCCCGCCGCCAGGAGGCAAACGCCGGTGACCGCGCTAACCGTCAGAACGACGTGGTTGGCGCTTGTCACCGTCACCGCGCCGCGGCCGAAGCTCTCCAGGATCTCGCGCGTTTTGTCCGCCAGATCCGGAAGGGGCCGCGTGATCCGTTCGACTTCACGTTCCAGGGTCCCGGCCGCGCGTATCGTGCGCCTTCCCGCGAGGGCGCCGGTGTACGCGTTTGCCATTCGGCTGTTCAATTCGTCGTGTGCGGTCTGTCCGGCGGTCAACGTACCCATCAGTCGACGCATGAGCAGGGTGACGGTCCCCACGCCGCCAAGCGCAACCGCGACAAACACCCAGTGTACGTACAACAGCGCGACGAGGCTGCCCGCCGCCGTGAGGACTCCCGTGCCGATTCTCAACAGGGTCTCCGGGTACCGCGGCAGGTGCGTCGCCTCCTGCCGAATCCGGTTCTGCAGGTCTCCGTCGTCGAACGGCCGGCGGCCGGGCAGGCCGAGATCCAGCGCATGGTCGACCATTTCGCGCGTGAGCCGCCGTTCCGTGACGGCGCGGAATCTGGCCCGCGCGGGTTCGGCGACGATATCGACGATTACGGACAGGACCATCACCACCGACAGGCCCTTGAACCCCCAGCCGATGCGGCCGTCCACCGCCTCGTCGATAGCCAGTGCGGCCAGGGCCGGCGCGGCCAGACCCGCGCCGATGGCGAGCAGGCTGAGCAGGGCGTCCAGCGCGAACCAGTGCCACGCCCCCCGGGCATAGGGGCGCAGGAACGCCATCATTTCGATGATCCCCGGTACCGCCGGATCGGCATTCTTCCCGCGGTCCGTCTGACGATTCCTTTCAGGCATTTCCGTATCACCATCCGTGAGTTAAAACCTCTCCCAACCCCTTTTCAAGAAACGGGAAGAACGAAGAACGAAAAAGGAAGAAGGGGAACGGGTTGGTCCTCGTGCGGTTTATACATAGCATCCCGAAAAAATGCCCGTCGGCGGACAAAGGTGGGGAACAGGCAAATGACGGATTATGCTGTGTGCACGCTGATATATTCAAATAAATCTTTTATTTTCATCTTTTTACGCCCTTTTTCTTGCTTCGCCCAAGAAAAAGGGCCAAAAAGAAGGGCGCCGCTCAAACGCCGCGGGGCTGCTTTTCCGCGAACCGCCTTCGTGGAGAGAACGGGCGCCGCTGCCCTGAAACCCTTGCGGGCGTTCCCAGATAGCGTTGCTGGACGGACTCGCGCGGAAAAGCCCCCACGCCACCACCGTTCGCCTATAGGGACCACATGATGTTTGGAACGAAAATATCGCTAGCGATTGTGCGTTTACAAACCCCCCGCACCACCGCCAACCTACCCCCTTCACGAGTGAAGGGGAGAACTGTGATCCCGTCGCGGTATCCTGGTTGTCTCCCCCTTTCCTTTAGGAGAGGGGGCCGGGGGGAGAGGTCTGCGACCGTTATTTTCATGTCACTTCACGGCGTTAACGTTAACGGTTTTGCCTTTCGCTGTTTGCCGTTGCTTCTAGCTGAGTGCTGAGTGCTGCATTTCGCCGGCAGGGTATTTGGGGAGATGTGGATGTTGAATTTGATTTACGGCTTGTTGGTTTTCGATTTTGGTTCAAGCTGACTGCTGAACGCTGACTGCTAATAGCTGTTTTTTCCCTTTGTGTTTTTGTGTGAGTTGATTCTTGCGTGGCAGTGGGGAGAGGTTCCTTAATTCAATACATATGTATAGCCCCATCCGGTCCCTCGTAGCGGCGCGGGGGCAGGGCCTGGAACGGCCTCGACTTCACCAGATCCATATCCAGTTCCACCCCAAGCCCCGGGCGCCGCTCCAGTTCGCCGACGTCCACGTATCCGCCCGAAACGGGCACCCGCAGCGTCTGCGCGTCGTCGAACCACGGGCGCAGCCTGCAATGCTCGAGGATCTCGAAATTCTGCATCGCGGCCGCCACGTGGGCCGCGGCCGCCAGCGCCACCGGCCCATACGGATTGTGCGGCGCGATCCCGATTCCGTACACCTCGGCGAAATGCGCCACCTTCATCAGTTCGCTGATGCCCCCCACGTGGCAGATATCCACCTGGCAAACGTCCACCGCCTGCCTTTCGAACCACTCCCGGCACTCCCACCGGGTGATCCAGCGCTCGCCCGCGGCAACCCGCATTCCCGGGAAGTCCCGTTTCAACCTGACGTACGGCTCAACCGTGCTCTGCTCGATGGGCTCTTCCACGAAGAGCATGTCCAGCGCCTGCAATTCCCGCATCAGGCGGTGCGCCGCCGCGGGCGAGAACACACCGCCGCAGTCGATCATCAGCGCCGCGTCCGGCCCCAGCGCCTCCCGCAGCCGGGTCATCTCTCTCACGGCCACGTCCACCTGCGCGTCCATATCGAACGGCGCGACCGCCGGACCGTGTCCGTGCTTGAACGCATCGAAGCCCTCCTCCAGGGCCTGCGCGGCGTGCGCCTCCAGCGAATCCAGCCCCAGGTCCGCCCGCGCGTAGCAGCGAACCCTGTTTCGAACCCTGCCGCCCAGCAGCCGGAACACGGGCTGTCCCGTCGCCTTTCCCGCGATGTCCCAGAGCGCCATGTCGATACCGCTGACCGCGCTGGTATGTACCACACCCCGTTTCCACCAGTAGTCGCGGTATCCCAGTTGCCAGACCTGCTCCACGTCCATTGGATTCATTCCCAGCAGCCTGGGTTTCAGCGCCGTTTCCACCTGCGCAGCGACGGCCATTTCGTGATGCTCCGTCGTGGCCTCGCCGACCCCCGTGATGCCCGCGTCCGTCTCCACCTCCACGAAGATCCAGTTCCGCCTGGGTGTATGGCCGTCCGCCGCCGGGATGTTCATGACGTGCGCCCTGATGTCCGCGATCCTCATCCTTCAGCTCTCTTTCTCCATGAACGCCCCCTCCCTTCGGACCCGTTCGCACACCCGGGCGAACGCTTCGGTCCCGTCGTCCTCCCAGACCTCGGAGTTCACGCCGCGGATGGACCCCTCCTCGAATCCGGTAAGCCGGCGCACGTCCGGAATGCTCGGGGTGTACATCCTGTTTCCGCCGGGCAGGTAGAGCACGCCCACGTGTTTCGGCATCTCCGTGGGTCCCCCCGCCGCCAGGCGCGCGAGCTTCTCTTCGTCCACGTCGAACCCCAATCCCGGTCCCTCCGGCACCGGCGAACACCCCTCCTCGATATCGATGCGCTCCGTCGTAATGTCCTCCTCGTACTGATCGTCCAGATTGATCGAATGCCCCGCCGTTGGCAGCACGGCCCCCAGGTGCATGGCCAGCGCCTTCGTCAGGGTGCCCCCGGTGAGTTGCACCACCGCCTGCACGTTTGCCTTTCCGTACGCGAAGCCGCGGAACAGCGCGTCTCCGAACCCGCCGCAATACTCGCCGATAATATAGGCGTCCGCCATGCCCATGATCATCTCCTGCAGCCCGCCCAGCGGGGGCAGGTGCATCACCAGGGGCACGTTGCACTGCGCCCGCAGCCGCCGCCAGCCGTCCACGTCGGTCAGCAGCAGCGGGTCTTCGATGAACCCCGTGATCCGCGACCGCTCAAGGGCTTTCACGATGGGCAGCACCGTCGCCATGGCCCGGTTGTGGTTCATATCCCACTGCATCAGGAATCCATCCGGCGCCACGTCCTCCACCGCGCGTTGCTGTTCGAGCACGTCGAAGTGCTGGCAGGTATGCATCTTGAACAACGTATAGCCCTGGTCCACCGCGCGCAGGATCTCGTTGCTCAGGTCCTCGGGCGAGGCCGGCCGTGTCCAGGCCATCACCGGCACCCGGTCCCTGACCTTCTGTCCCATCAGCTTGTAGGCGGGGATGCCCAGGTGCTTGCCCATCACGTCGTACAGCGCGCCTCCCAGGGCCAGGTGCAACGTCTCATGGTTGAGGAAGTCGAACGGATTCCGGTCGATCAGCTGCGCCACGCTCTCCTTCGGCGGCGCGGCCGACCGGTAGTCGCCGTAGCCCACGATCCCGTTGTCCGTGACCACTTTGAAAATGGTCCGCTGATCGATAGTGCGAAACCGCACCTTGTGATCCGCGTTGCGGGCCGCGAGTCCCGGGTTGATCGGGATGATTTCGATATCGACGATTTTCATCTCAGCGCTCCTCTATGGTTCCCGTCGACCTGAAGAATTCCCTCAACCCTTCCATCTCCTCGTCGCCCAGCGAATAGTACGGCTTCCGGCGCCAGCGCCCGGCCACGCCGAAGATCTCCATCGCTCCGTGGAAACCGGCGTTCCACCCGCCGGTCAGCGTGCCGATGTAGTCGAAGAACGGCATGTCGTAGTCCCGGATGATCCGGCGCGCCGTCTCCAGGTCATTTTTCTCGATCGCGCGCCAGTACCGTCGCGCGATTTCGGGCTTGAACGTGATATACGACGACATATAGCCGTCGCAACCGTACGGCCACATATTCATGTGGTTCACCTTCTGTCCTCCGGCAAACACGGCCACCCGCTCGTGGGCGACCAGGCACAATCGCCGCGCGAAGTCCCCGCATACGTCGTCCTTGACGGCCACCACGTTCTCGAAACGGTCCAGCGTTTTGTCGATCACCTCCAGCCCGAACGCCGGCCCTCGGGCCGAGAACGCCCCCGTTACGATCATCACGGGCATCGTGCGCGACACCTCGCCGTAGTGTTCCACCAGCGTCTCGACGGTACTGGAAGCTCCCCAGGCCGGAGGAAGCGCCATCAGCACGTCGGCGCCCAGTCCTTCCGCGAACGATGCGAACCCAACCGAACGCCGCGTATCGTAATATCGGTCCGCCGCCACCACCATTCCCCGGCCGGCGGTATGCTCGCACGCCACCCTCGTCACCTCGGCGATTTCCGCTTCGGACATACAGATATAGTGGCTGTCCCCGGCCGTCAGCAGTACGGTGCGGCTGCCTCCCGCCAGCACGAAATCGATCTGATGGCGCAGCCCGTCGTAGTCCACGCCGCCATCTTCGTTGAACGGCGTCGCGATCGACGAAATGATGCCCGTCAGGTGCGCTCGAACCTCGTCGCGATCCATAGAAAAACCCCTGGGTGAGAAGGAAGACGCAAAGAAGAACGAAATTCAGATCACACGGAGACACAAAGGCACAATGAAAACCAAGGGGTAAGATTCGGAACACCGTTCAGGCGGGCAACCACAAGGGTTGCCCCTACGAATCAGCGGTCAGCATTCGGCCGTCAGCTTGAGTCAAAACCAACCAATTGACGTCAACGCCATGATTTAGCAGGACCGGAAGAGGCGTTTCGCGGGAAAGATTCGCTCGCTCCGGAAACCTTTCCCCTGGCGCGGTCTCCCCCGGCCGATCTATGGCCTGACGTCAAACCCCATCTGCCGGAAGTGATGGTCCAACGTCAACACACGGCTTATTTGCAGTTCCCGCATGAGGACGAAGCTGCAGCAGTCAGTGAAGGAGAATTCCTTGTCCCGGTATCCGAAGAAGAGTGCGCGGGCACGTTCTCTTCTCGACGCATCGATCGACTCGATCCTCAGGCGGGATGACCCTTCGATCTGCACCCACCAGGCCTCAGCGGCATCGAGACCAAGTCGGGACCGGATGGTTGTCAGCGTCTCGTCGATGACGTAGTCGGACGTCGTCAGCAGACCCCCCGACGACAGCCAGTGGTCGCGGGTTTCCCTGACTGCCGACCCCTTCGCATCGCGGCTGTCGGCGGCCGCGACCCATCCCGCGGTATCCACGAACATCTCTTTCACTGGTACAACACCTCGTCATGCCGCTCGGCGACGTCGCCCGATTCCGACGCACCGACGGGAGGCGCCTGGTAAAGGGGATCCGCCTCGAGTGGTGTGCTTCCCCGTGGCGGACTGCCGACGGGGACGATGTCGAAAGCAGGCCGACTGCGATAGAGAACGGTAAATCGTTCTCCGTGCCGCACCTTCGCGACAACCTCTTTTAGCCGCGCGCGGAGCTGTTTGGCATTGATTATCTCTGGCATCACGGATCCTTCCTGAAGTTAAACTTAAGATAAACTCTTTTGGCGATGAAAGCAAGACGGCAGCGCGCAGGCAACGACGATCAGTCGTCAGTTTTCAGCCGTCAGCAAAGATCATTGGGGAAGAAAATCACGCGGCCGCTCCTCCTAATGATGCCCTTCCCCCGACTCGCCGTCCACGTCCTTGCCATGCTTTTTCTTCCCTTCGCCGCGTTCGTCCACGTTCTCCCCGTGCCCGCCCTTGCTCGGTCCTCCGATGCGTAATACGTGCCCATCGACGTCGGCGACCAGCATCTCCCGTGCCCCCCACGGCCGGTCCACGGGTTTCTGCCTGATATCCGCCCCCGCCCGAGCGTACTTCTCGTGCAGTTCGTCGACGTCGTTGACGCTGTAATAGATCCACACCGGCCGGGCGCCCTGCCCGTTTTCGCTCAGAAAGACGTTGACTTCGCCGTTGGAAATCGAGGCAAATGTCTTGTCCTCGTCTTCGGCGGGCCAGTCCCAGTCCTTCTTGAAGCCGAGAACGGAGGTGTAGTGCCCGATGCTCGCTTCGATACTCTCGACGTTCAGAATCGGGGTGATCGCGGTGAACGCCGTGGATTTGGAAACGGAGTCCGGGCCGTGGCTCTCGTGGGCGAACACGTTGAGACTGACGTTGATGGCGATTCCTGCAACCAATGCTGCCGCGATTCCGGAACCCTTCATGGGTATTCTCCTTTCGAACGAACCTGTTGACAACGCATAGGAAACCATGTATATATCGCACGCCGGTCGCTGCGGCGCAAGCCAATAAGGTGCGGATGACGCGTCGGCCGGGAATGAGGACGCATGCGCTGACGGACGTGAACGCGGGACAGCAGGCAAGGAGACGGCATGCAACAAGGCGGCGAAACCGTCCGCGAAGACGGGAGGACCGTCCGTGAAGATGGAGCTACCGTTCGCGAAGACGGGAGGACCGTTCGCGAATCGTCCGCGTCTCCGTCCGCCGCCCCCGCGCAGGACACGCAGGCGCCCGGATGGCTGCCCGGCGACCTGGCGGCCGACTACCGCGTGATCGAGTCCCTGCCCGCGCTAGGCGGCGAAGCCGACCTCTACGTCGTCGAGCCACTCGACGCCGAGGATGACACCCGGCGCGTGGCCAAGGTGTACCGCGAGGGCATGGTTCCCAAGGAGGACGTGCTCAGGCTCGTCAAGCAGGCCGAGCCGGCCCACGTCGTCCGGCTCGAAGCCTACGGGCAGGACGACGGCGCCGGCCGGTGGTGGGAACTGATGGAGTACGTCGAGCGGGACAGCTTGCGCCAGTTCCTCGATCGAGAAGGACCGAAGCTCTCCGAAGACCTGATACGCGACATTCTCCGGGAACTCAACGACGCGCTGACGGACTTGCACCGGCTGCAGCTGGAACATCGTGACCTGAAGCCAGACAACGTCCTGGTGCGCAGCCTCACGCCGCTCGATCTGGTGATGAGCGACTTTGGCATCGCCTCGATCGTGGAAGGGCCGATGCACTTTACCGGAAGGATGCAGACGGCGATGTATGCGCCGCCCGAAGCCCTCGGCAGCCAGGCGGTGGTTGAGCACACCAAGTGGGACTACTGGTCGCTGGGGATGATGCTCGTCGAGATGCTGGAGAAGCATCCCTTCAAGGACGTGGAAGACCAGGCGATCGGCTACCGACTCGTCGTTGAGGACGTTGATGATCTGACCCGGGAAATCTCCGATCCGGCATGGCGGATGCTGTGCCGGGGGTTGCTGCGGCGCACGCCGGAGGCTCGTTGGAACGCCGAGGAGGTCTCGAAGTGGCTTGCCGATCCGAACGATCCGGGCCTACGCGTGGCCGAAGAGGCGCCCGGGTCTCCGCCCGTTGCCGAGCCGTTGCCGGCCACGATCGACTTCGACGGGGCGCGCTACGCCACGCCGGCGGAACTGGGCGCCGCCCTTGCCGAGGACTGGGGCAAGGCCAAGTCGTACTGGAAGCGACGGTACCCGGACGTGCGCAACTGGGTGACCGACGAGCTCGGGCTGACGCCCCTCGGCGACGCCCTGGCGGACATCGACGACAGCGGCATGCCCCTCGATACCCAGGTATTCAACTTCATCTATCACCTGGCGCCCGAAGCGCCGTTGCGCTTCCGCGACGAGCGCCTGACCATGGAGGGCCTCGCCGCGCTTTGCCGGCGGGCGGCGGTTCAGAAAGACGCAGACGCCCGCGATACGTTGCTGAGGCTGTATCGGCAGGGCATTCTGGTACTGGCCGGTTCGCTGCCGGACGGGGAACCGCTTGCGGAGGCGCAGCGCCGGTGGGAAGACGCCGTCAACGACTACGAACGCCGGCGCAACGAGGCCGGCGCGCGCGTCGAGGCGATCCCGGCGCCCAACGAAGGCACCCTCGTGGATCTGCTGGCGGGAAGCCTGCCCGTGCCCGAGGTCGTGGACGCCCTCAGGACGCGGGCGCGCCGCGCCCGCACGGCGAACGCGCGAAGGTGCCCCTGGTTCGCAAGGCTGGGGAAGCCCGAGAACATGCCGGTCAGCGCTCTGGTCCTGCTTCCCCGCCTTCGGTCGCAGGCGGAGCGAGTGGGCAGACCCCTCAGGATGCGGCCACTTTACGGTTGCATCGGGGGCGTTATCGCCGGCGGCCTGCTCGGACTGCAGGTCATGTGGGCGCACGTCATGTTCGTCTTCGATCCCCAACACTACCTCTTCCACCCCGTTGCGACCGTGCTGATATCGGTAGCCGTCACCTTCACGTTCTACGGGGCCTTTGTCTGGGACATTCGCGGCGTCGCCGCGCGGAGGCGCCGGCAAAGCAATACGGCCGACGCGACGCCGCGCAGCGGGCCCATCGGACGAATGATTGACCGTGGCGGCGCCGGAATCGGCTGCCTGCTGCTCATTGCGATACCGCTCGCCGCCATATTCGCTCTGGCGTTTTTCGTCTTGCTGTTGGTCGTCACCTCGATTCCATCCCTCGTCGCCATGGACGCGATCGGGCTGATCGACTTCGGGCTGGAACACTTTCGCGCTCGACGCTCCATGCCGCTGAGTCTCACCGCCGTATCGACGCCCGATGGCGGCATGCAAACTGTCTTCAACCCGCTCTTCAACGCAACGTTGTACGTCGCGCCGCATGCGATCCTGGGCGCCCTTGTCGGGAGCTTTGCCCGCCGGCGGTGGGTCATCGCAGCGTCGATCCTGGTATTCCTCGGGCTGGCCGCGGTCGTCATTATCTCGGATCCCAGGTACGTCGGCGCGATGATAGGGTAGCGATACCGTTCGCATCCCCTCCCGGAAACACACCCCCAACTGCCCGATTCACGATTCGTCCGGCTCGACCTTCCGCGGAGGCGCAGGGGCTTGCGGCGGACCATGTGACCGATCCTGTTGACAACGCTGGAAAAACCATGTATATATCGCAATCCGGTCGCGGTTGCGCAAGCCGAAGCGTGAACGCGAACCCCGGAGCAGACGCTGTCGGACCGACCTGCTGAAATCGCGGGGCGGTCCTTAACTTCCTCGAGGGTCAACGTGTCGCAGACAACGGAGTCGAACCAAAACAGTACGCCGGAACAGACCGGCGATGCGCCCGCCGCAATAGACGCGGACGCGTTTCCCCGGTGGCTGCGCCAGCTGGCGCAGTACCTGCCCATCTGCTCGCATTTCGTGGTTGAGGGAAACATCCGGGACGTGCACCTGGTCCGCAGCGAGGACGGGCTGCTTCTCCAACCGATCGTCAACTGCCTTTGGGAACTGCTTCGCGAGCAGGGCTGCGAGGGTATCCTCGTCTACGACCGCGTTTCCGGCTTTCGGGTCTTCCCGAACGACCGGCAGCAAGCGATCGAGCAGAAACTCGGGTCCCCCCTGGACCGGCCGCTAAGGAACGAGGAGGATATGCTTGACATGCTTCAGGAGCGGCTCTTCGAAGTCTCGGCCGCTCCCGAACTCTTGTGCGCCGTCGTCGTCGACTACGCCTCCAGGATCGCCAGGAGAGCGAGCGACCCGCACGAAGCCGAGTACGACTTCTTCGCCGCGTGCCAGAAACTTGCCGACACCACCCACGAACTGCGCCGGCCCGACGACGGACAGCTGGTGTTCAATCCCGTCGTGTGGCTGGTTGAACGGTCGAACGATCTGCCCGAGTGGTTCGTCGTCGGAAACGACAGAATCCGGACGTTGGTCGCCGATATGCCCGACCAGCAGGCCAGGCTCGCGGTCGCGGAGCGACTGGCCCGCGATCTGCCGGGCGTCGACGCGATGAGCGAGCAGGACCGTTCGAGCGCAACGGACGTGTTCGCGAACCTCACCGACGGATTGACGGTGCGCGCAATGATGCAGATACGCTCGATCACGCGAAGTCAGAACCTGCCGTTTGCGCAGATATCAGACGCGATTCGCGCCTACCGGGTGGGCATCACCGACAACCCGTGGCGCCAGACCTATCTGTACGATCGCATCCGGTCCGGCGACCGCGAAATCACGGCGTCGGTAAAAGGACAGTCTCAGGCGGTGCAGCAGACGCTCGATATTCTCAAGCGGTCGGTTACGGGCCTGACCGCCGCGCAGGCGTCGAGCTCGGGCAACAAACCCAGGGGCATCCTGTTTTTCGCGGGACCGACCGGGGTCGGCAAGACGGAACTCGCCAAGGCCGTCACGCGCCTGCTCTTCGGCGACGAGCAGGCCTATATCCGTTTCGACATGAGCGAGTTTTCCGCGGAGCACTCCGAGGCGCGGCTCATCGGCGCGCCACCGGGATACGTGGGATTCGACGCCGGGGGGGAACTGGTCAACGCGGTGCGCCAGCGCCCTTTCTCGGTGGTGCTGTTCGATGAAATCGAAAAGGCCCATCCCCAGATACTGGACAAGTTTCTGCAGATTCTGGACGACGGACGCCTTACGGACGGACGCGGCGACACCGTGTACTTCTCCGAGACGGTCATCATCTTCACGTCGAACCTGGGGATCTACGTGCGCAATGAGTCGGGAGAACGCGTTCTGAACGTGTCTCAGGACGACGATTACGCGGAGGTCTCCAGGAGGATACACGAGGCCATACAGGACCACTTCAGGTTCGAGCTTCAGCGTCCGGAACTGCTGAACCGGATCGGAGACAACATCGTGGTCTTCGACTTCATCCGCCCCGAACTCGCGCACCTGATCATGGACAAGATGCTCGGCAACGTGGTCGAGCGGGTGCAGGACGAGCACGACGTGACACTGGAGATTAGCGAGCGGGCGCATGCGACCCTCGTGGAGCAATGCCTGGGCGACCTGACCCACGGCGGACGGGGAATCGGGAACCGGTTGGAGACGGTGCTCATCAACCCGCTGGCGCGGGCCCTGTTCGACGTTGAATTGACGGCGGGACAGACCATTACAGTGGAACAACTCGCCGAGGAAGACGGGATCTTCAAGGTGACGCTCGCATGAAAATCCGGCTCAACAAGGCGCACTTTCCGGTGACAACGCTGGGTTACGGGCGCCGGCTCGGGCTGTGGGTGCAGGGGTGCGGCATCGGATGCAAGGGCTGCGTGTCCCGCGACACGTGGGATCCCCGCGGCGGATGGGAAGTCGACGTGACGGAGGTCCTCGCGTGGTGTGATTCGCGGCGAACGCTCGGCATCGACGGGATGACCATCAGCGGCGGCGAACCGTTCGAGCAGCCCGGGGCGCTGAAACGGCTGCTTGAAGCGCTCGACGCGTGGCGGCAGGGGCTTGAACGACCGTTCGACGTACTTTGCTACAGCGGCCTGCCGCTTGCCAGAATCAGGCGCCGCCACGCCGGCGCGCTCGCCTTTGTCGACGCGCTCATCCCGGAGCCCTACGTCGCCGGCCGCCCGGCGTCCGGTCCGTTGAAGGGTTCGAGCAACCAGCCTCTGGTTCCACTGACGGCGCTCGGCCGGACGCGCTACGGGGACGAGGCGCAACACGCAGGGGACGCGCCACGCATCCAGGTCAGCGTCGAGCGCGGCGCCGCCTGGTTCATTGGCATCCCCGGGCCCGGCGATATGGAAAAACTGGAGGAATTTGCCCGGGCAAGGGGCGTGGTGATGGAGGACGTATCGTGGCGCGCGTGAAAGTCTGCAGGTTGTGCGGGCAACACAGCGGCCCCGACGAATTGTTCTGCACGGCGGCCGACTGCGGCACGTCGCTGGCCGACGTGAGCGCCGTCGACAGCAGCGAGATTGAGCGCATGGCCGCTGAAGCCGAGGCCGAGTCAGCCGACGGCGGCGGTGACGAAGGCCGCGACGTCCAAAGCGGCGCGGCCGGAAACGGCGCGGCCGAGACCAGCGGCGCGGAAGGCCCCCAACCGGCCCCCGGCACGGCCGGACAAACGGTGCGAGACGTCCAGGCGGCGCCCTGCGCGCTGGTTTTCCCCTGGGGCCGCGTATCCATTGCCGGTCGATTGGGCGTGGGCCGCGACACGGGATTTTCTCAAATCAGCAGGCAATTGGACGCCTATCCGACGGTCTCCAGGCAACACGCCGTGGTCAGCGCGGCGCAGGGCCGATGGACGGTTCGGGACGAGGGCTCCACCAATGGGACCTACGTAAACGGCGCGCGGCTCGCGCAGGGCGAGACCAGGGCGATTCAAAACGGCGACCAGGTCGGTTTCTCGCGGGGATTGCAGGTTGGCGTCGAGATCGCGACAACGGGAGACGCGAGTGGCGCATCCGGACAATGACGCTCGGGAAGACGGCAGGGCGACGCTGGAGGTCACGGCAATCACCCACCGGGGGCGCGTCCGCGCCCACAACGAAGACACGATCGTCGTCGGCAACTGGATTTGCGGCGATTCCATGGACGAGCCGCGCCAGTTCGAACACGACGCCTCGCTGACGACGCTGTTGCTTGTCGCCGACGGCATGGGCGGTCACGTCGCCGGGCGGGAGGCGAGCCGGCGCGCGGCGCGAGCGATGGTCCGACTGCTTCCGGGCGATACCGGCGCGGGTGAGCCTGAAATTGCGGACGCATTGCGGGCGGCCAACCGGGAGGTGTTTGACGCCGCCGCCGAGGATCCGGCGCTCAAGGGCATGGGCACGACCGTGGCCGGGCTGGTCGTGACGTCCGACCGGACGATCTGGTTCAACGTCGGCGACAGCCGGGTCTACAGCGTCAGGCAGGAGTTCCTGCGCCAGCTCAGCGTGGATGACGTCCCGGCCTGGCAGGGCGCCGGCGGTCACGTGATCACGCAGGCACTGGGCGGCGCGCACGCGTACGTCGAGGTCAATCCGCACGTCGGCGCCCTGACGACCGCACCCGGGCGACGTTACCTGCTTTGCAGCGACGGCCTGACCGACGTCGTGCCGATGGATGCGATGGAGCGCGCCCTGGCGGACGACGACCTCAGCTTTGTCGGCGAACTCCTCGACGGCGCATTGGCCGCGGGGGGGCCGGACAACGTCTCGATCGTCGCGGCCCGAATTCGACGCGACGGCCAGGAATAGCGTCGCAGGCGCCCGGAAGCCTGCGCGTGCCCGAAGTCGTGAACGCCCCAGGGTCGGGGACGTCCCGCGCGATCGAGTCGAACGGAGTCAGGAGTTGAACAGGTATGAGCGCTCCTTACGTAAGTTACGAGGTCTGGATCAACGGTCTGCTGGCGGCCAGCCGGTTTGAGGCCCTCGCAAAACGCGCCCACGCGCTGTGTGCGGAGTTGAGCGAAATCGCGGAGCGTTGGCAGAAGGCCAGGGACCATTACGGCGAAGATTGCCCGGCCTGGTCCTATGGAGACACTGAGTTGCCGGCCTCCGTCCGCAATCTTCTTGCCGGCGGTGAACTCGCCGGGCGCGCGGCGAAAGTGGAAGAGACGCGATTTCGGGAGTATTCCAGTGAAGAGGCCGGATCGCGGGCTCTCTGGAACCAGATGGAAGTGGATTTGGGCGACCTGGAGAATGTCCTGAAAGAGGAGGGGGCTTCCCCCAAGCTGGCCGGGCGCGTGACGAAATTGATGAATGGTCCGAAGGTTTCCAGTGATTTTGCCGACCGTGTGGCCAAAGACCTGAAGGCGCAGGGGGTTTCCGGTGATCTTCCCGAGTATATAGCCGAAGTGCTGAAAGCGGGGGGTGGGCGGCGTTTGGCGAAAAAACTGGAATCAACGCGAATGGGGGACACGTTCGGGGCTACCGGCGGCGAGTTGGAAGCCGTCGCCCGTGACGTCAGTGAGTTGGAAGCCTTCGTCCGAGATCTTGCCGGACGCGTGGGGAAAGCCAAACGGGAGCACGCGCAATTCAACGTACGAAAATCGTTGCAGGCGACCGCACAGGAGGCGGCTACCCGTGCCGCGAGCCTGGAGGAGCGGAGAGAGAGAGAGGAAGCGGACAAGGCCGGGAGAGAGGAGCGCGAAAGGCGTCGTATTTCCGAACAGGTCTTCGGTCTGGTCGAGAGCCTGACGGCAGAGGTCTCGCCCCTGGACAGGACCGCCATCGCGCAACGGGCGCGGGAGGCGGTCGAATCGACGCAGGTTTCCCGTCGCCGGGCCCTGCTGACCCAGCTGCATCTCGACGTTCGGCGAGCCAACGAGGCGGGACGAGCGCGGCAACGCCGCGTCGATCAGGTGGAGCAATGGCGCCAGCGACTCATGGGGCTTGAAGGGCCGGAGGTCGAAGAACTGGACGAAACGCTTCGGCGAGTTGTCGACGAGGAGGGGCCGCTGCCGCAAGACGCGGCGCAAAGGGTCGAGAGCGTCGTCGCCCGGGCGACCGAGGCCGCCAATCGCGCTTATGCGTTGGGCGTCATATCGGAGGAACTGGAGAACCTGGGATACGTCGTGGAAGCCGACTTTGAAACGGCCTCGGAACAGGCGCCGGAAATGCTGCTTCGCAAGCCGGACATGGAAGACGATTACCTCGTGTCGTTGCGAGCCGAGGCGGCCGGGCTGCGCAACCGCGTGGTTCGCGAGGCCGACGATCCCGGCGAACGAAGCGCGGGTCGCGAGCGGACGGATCAGGAAACGGAACGCGCCTGGTGCGAGGACCTCGCCGCGGCCCTGGCCGCGGCGGAGCATAAAGGGGTTCGCGGGCGAGCCGTAGAACGCATGGAACCCGGCGCGGCGCCCGTCCCGACCATTGCCCCATTGAAGGGCAAACCCAGGTCCACGCGCAGGAGCAGGCGCAGGCGTGAGCGGACCGGTCGACAGGAGTCGCGGGTCCGTCGTTGAACTCCTTACATGGCAAGGAGACGCCATTGCAACAAGGCGGGACCACCGTCCGCGAAGGCGGGACCACCGTCCGTGAAAGCGGGACCACCGTCCGCGAAGGCGGGACCACCGTCCGCGAAGCGCCCGCGTCTCCGTCCGCCGCCCCCGCGCAGGACACGCAGGCGCCCGGATGGCTGCCCGGCGACCTGGCGGCCGACTACCGCGTGATCGAGTCCCTGCCCGCGCGAGGCGCCGAAGCCGACCTCTACGTCGTCGAGCCGCTCGACGCCGAGGATGACACCCGGCGCGTGGCCAAGATTTACCGCGAGGGCATGGCGCCCAAGGAGGACGTGCTCAGCCTCGTGAAACAGGCCGAGCCGGCCCACGTCGTCCGGCTCGAAGCCTACGGGCAGGACGCCGGCGCCGGCCGGTGGTGGGAACTGATGGAGTACGTCGAGCGGGACAGCTTGCGCCAGCTCCTCGATCGAGAAGGACCGAAGCTCTCCGAAGACCTGATACGCGACATTCTCCGGGAACTCAACGACGCGCTGACGGACTTGCACCGGCTGCAGCTGGAACATCGTGACCTGAAGCCAGACAACGTCCTGGTGCGCAGCCTCACGCCGCTCGATCTGGTGATGAGCGACTTTGGCATCGCCTCGGTCGTGGAAGGGCCGAGGCACTATACCGAAAGGATGCAGACGGTGATGTATGCGCCGCCCGAGGCCTTCGCCAGCAAGGCGGTGGTTGAGCACACCAAGTGGGACTACTGGTCGCTGGGGATGATGCTCGTCGAAATGCTGGAGAAGCATCCCTTCAAGGACGTGGAAGACCAGGCGACCAGCTTCCGAATCATCAGTGATGACGTTAATGATCTGACCCGGGAAATCTCCGATCCGGCCTGGCGGATGCTGTGCCGGGGGTTGCTGCGGCGCACGCCGGAGGCTCGTTGGAACGCCGAGGAGGTGTCGAAGTGGCTTGCCGATCCGAACGATCCGGGCCTACGCGTGGCCGAAGAGGCGTCCGGGTCTCCGCCCGTTGCCGAGCCGTTGCCGGCCACGATCGACTTCGACGGCGCCAGCTACGCCACAACGGCGGAACTGGGCGCCGCCCTGGCCGAGGACTGGGGCAAGGCCGAGTCGTACTGGATGCGCCGGTACCGGGACGTGCGCGACTGGGTGACCGACGGGCTTGGGCTGACGCCCCTCGGCGACGCCCTGGCGGACATCGACGACAGCGGCATGCCCCTCGATTTCCAGGTATTCAACTTCATCTATCACCTGGCGCCCGAAGCGCCGTTGCGCTTCCGCGACGAGCGCCTGACCATGGAGGGCCTCGCCGCGCTTTGCCGGCGGGCGGCGGTTCAGGAAGACGCCGACGCCCGCGAAACGTTGCTGAGGCTGTATCGGCATGGCATTCTGCTACTGGCCGGTTCGCTGCCGGACGGGGAAGCCCTGGCCGACGTGGCGCAGCGGTGGGTAGACGCCGTCGACGACTATGAACGCCGGCGATCCCGGTTCTTGGAGCAAGGCATCGACGTGCCCGACGCGGACGACGACGTGATCGTCCTTCTGCTGGCGGGAAGCCTGCCCGTGCCCGAGGTCGTGGACGCCCTCAGGGCCCAGGCCCGCCGCGCCCGCACCGCGGACGCGCGCAGGTGCCTCTGGTTCAAAGAGCTGGGCGCCCCCGAGGAGATGGCGGTCCCCGTGCTGGCCGTGCTTCCCCATCTTCAGGCCCCGGCCGGGCGAGAGGGCAGAATCATTCGATGGCGGCCCCTCCGCGGTTGCATCGGGGGCCTCATCGTCGGCGGCCTGTGGGGGTGGCAGGTGCAATGGGCGATGGAGCGACGCGGAGATTTCGGGATCCACAGTTTCGGAGGCTTCTTTGACCTCTGGGAGGGCGTGATATTGCTGGCATTGGTGGTCAAAGCCTTTCGCGTGGCCCTTGCCTGGTACCTCGAAGGTTGGAAAGGCGCGCGGCAGGCCTGGCGCAGGAGAGGCGTGGTGAGGAGGGGAGCAGCGCGGATCCATGAACTGTTGACGTATCAAAGTGGCGGTGAGTAATGCATTACCTGATCATTGCCGTATTGGTGCTGGCGCTGCTGGCCGTGATATTGGTCCTCACGAGCGTGTTGGGATTCGTGGCAGCCGGAGTCACCGTTCCATCCGTTTTCGCAATGATCCTGCTTGGCCTTGTGGGGCTGACCGATCCCACGTGGCCGCATGCTCTCCTGGGCGCCGCCGTCGGCGCCTGTGCTCACCTCGCGCACCCGTACTTCCGAAAGGCCCGCCGATGGCCGTTCACAGAGGCGGTGGTCCGGCTCCGGACGCGCCTGACTGGCCGGTGGTGGGGCTATGCGATCCTGATTCTATTGTTGCTCATCATGGCGAGGCTGGCGATGGCGCTGTTGGTCGTTGCGATGTCTCTTCAGGAGCTTCTGCTCACGTAGTGGAGATTTGCCGGGCTTTCCCGCGTTCCATCCTGATCTCCAGCCATTGCCCTCCCCTGCTGTTCCGTCCCAAAAATACCTTTCCATTCTACCGCCTGCCTGCGCGGGGCCCTGCGCTGCAGGCAGGCCGATTCATCCCGTCTCGCAACGTTGCGCGCCACCTCGAAGGCCGCCGGGTTGCGGACCTCCTGCTGATCTCCACGGCGGCGGCCATCCTTTAGCAGCCCGTTGAAAAAGTCCATCCGGGCTGCGGAGCGACTTTTTCAACGGACTGTCAGGCGCGGGCTATGGTTGCAAAACGCGCCGTACGTTGCAACATGCAACCCATTTGAGGTGGCGCGCGCCAAACTTCCCCATCGGTCTCCCGATAAACGTCCACTTCTATTGATTTCTCAACCGCGCAATCGATCGCCGATATCCCAAGCCCGACGTATTGCGCAACACGCCCTCTGCGTGCGAACCCATCGTAACCGTTCTAACCGTTCCATATTCGACAATTTACCCGTTTTCTCAAAGATCGGCACGGTTTTTGTATGTATTCGAGAGTCCTCGATCCGGCCGTATGGCGCGAGGTGACACGCTTCCGGACGGGCGCCGTGCGGTCAGCCCTCATGGAAACCCGTGCGTACGCCGCACGCTTTCCAATTGGCAGACGACGTCGTCCATGGGAGGGAAACCATGCCGTCTTCCGAAAACGGACTCGCACGCCAGATCGCGAAGTTGTTCAAGGAGTTGGTGGAACGGGAATTGATAAGCATCGAACGGACTACGGACCGGCGAAAACGGGAACTGCGCCGAAAAATCGAAGCGAGGGAAACGGAATTGGAAGACGATGGTGGACTGGAGGCCCTGTTCGAACGGTACAAAGCCGACCTGTCGGAGACGGAGCGGCCGGAGAGTCGGGTGCAGGAACGCCGCCTGTATACCAATTGGGAAGGCAGGCTCAGGTGGGAACTGGGCCGGTGGAGAATGAAGCTGACTGAACTGGAAGACCGTTCCAGCGACCCTCAGTCAACGTTGACGAGCGCGCGAAAAAGGGTCATGCGCGTGCTGCTGCGTGAGACCCTGGTCGCGGTCGATCCGGGAATCAACCATGGACCGGATTCGGGTGAAGATGCGTTTGACAGCCTCGAGGACTGTCTCATTCCGGTTATCCGTCACATGAAGGAAGGAAAAAGCCACTCCGAAGCACTCCGCCTGGTTGCCGAAAAACTGGGAATCCGAAAAACGACGGTTGCCTCTCGATGTACCGGAGGTCTGGACCTGACAACCGAACAGTTCGTAACAAACGTTAGCAACGGGCGTATCGTCCAAATCGTGAAGAAAAAATACCCCCGACAGATCGAGCTGATCTGCCGCAAATTGGCGCCGCTATATCGGTAGTGCCCGCGGATACGTACCGGACTCGAATCGCGAGCGGACCCCTGCAATTCCGCGCGCATCCTCACCCATCCGTCAGTTATGGTCGCCCGGAGCGATTCAGAGGGATTGAGGCGCCGGCGCTACTTCTTCAAGACCTCCAATCCGAACCGTTCCGAAGTCTCGAGCGTCTCCCTCACGTAGTCCCAGGTGGTGTTGTGGTTGAGGATGCACATCCTCAGCGAAAACGTCCCGTGCAGAAGCGTCGACGAAAAGAACGCCCGATCTTCCCAGAACACGCGCGCAAGCACCTTCCTGTTGATCTCTTCCAGTGCCGCTTCATCCAGTTCCTCGTTGGGAGGATTCACGCGAAAACAAACCACGCCCAGCGACACGGGCGTCAGAAGTTCAAGGTTTGGACTCCTCTCCACGTACTCCCCGGCCTGCAGGGCCAGCTCCATCCCCTTCGACACCGCGCGCCGGAACGCCGCCAGCCCAAACGTCTGCACCGACATCCAGATCTTCAGAGCGCGCATCGACCGGCTCAGCTGCAGGCCCCGGTCGGAGACGTTCGGATGGTTCGCGCCCCACACCGTATCCTGCAGGATATCAGAATGCACTGCGAAAGCGCGCTCGAGCGTACCCGCGTCCTTGACCAGAAGGCCTCCTGCCTCGTACGGCTGGAAGAACCACTTGTGTGCGTCCAGACCCACCGAGTCGGCGCGTGAGATCCCGCGGAGCAGCTTTTTGCCGCGTTCCGTCACCGCCGCGAAGCCGCCATAGGCCGCATCCACGTGAAGCCAGATCCCTTCCGCCGCGCAGAAATCCGCCATCGCCTCCAGCGGGTCAATCGCCCCGGTGCTGCTGGTCCCCGCGTTGGCGCAGACCGCGATGGGGTTGAACCCCGCCGCGCGATCCTCGGCCACCGAGCGCGCCAGCGCGTCAACGTCCAACCGGAACCGCTCGTCGCTGGGAATCATGCGAATACATTCCGGGCGCACGCCCACGATCCTTGCCGCGCGGACGTGGGCGCTGTGGCTCCGGTCGCTCATGTAGACGGTCGCGCGCTCGGGATGGCCCGCGGCTTCGCGCGCCGCGACGAACGCGTCTACGCTTGCGGCCGAACCCCCGCTCGTGAGCAGTCCGCCCGCGCCGTCGGGATAGCCGATCCAGCGTCGCAGCCAGTCAACAACAACCAGTTCAAGCTGGCTGGGACCGCTGGCAACCAGCCAGGTGCACGCGTTGATATTGTACCCCGCCGCCAGAAAATCGGCCACCACGCCCGGCCACGTGGGCGACGAGGGGATGAATCCGAAGGCTCTCGGATGGTCGAGCCGAGCCGCGAATGGCAGGATCTCCTTCGCGGCCTGTTCCACTACCTCCCCGGCAGGCCTCCCCTCCTCCGGGGGCGCCTTCATCAACCGGTCGCTGAGTTCGCGCCGAAACTCGCCGTCCCATGCGCCTTCATCGAGCAGTTTCTCGGTCCGCGCAACCAGGAGTTCGGCAGCTCTACGCGCCAGTTCGAGCATCGCTTCCGGGGACATACTGAGGTCGCCACAGCCCTTCCCGGCTGGCTGACATTCCATTTGTTCTCTATCCCTCGCGGAATCAGACAAGAATGTCACCTTTTCGTCCTGTGCCCCTGCAACGCCAGGACCGCAAACATTGCTGCCGAACGGTCGTTAACGAAAGCGTACAACTTGCCGGGACATTGGCCAAATACCGCACCACGATAAGTTCATTTATTTGCACGAAATGAATTGACATCGTGCCGAGTATTGGGCATATATATCCCACGGGAGACGTAGTCGTGCAAACCAGTTCGGTACAGATCCGGCGCCGGCTGCAAAGAGACGGATGGCGCCTTGCGCGCCACGGCTCCGGACACGACGTCTATAGACATCCGGTCATCAGGGGAATCATTACCCTGCCGAGGCACAGAACGGTATCGCCGGGTGTTGCCCTCTCCATCGCGAGAAAAGCAGGCTGGCTGAAATGAAAGACACCAGGGGGGCCCGTGCATGGTTCGATATCCCGCGCTGATCGATGGCGAAAACGGCGCCTACGGCGTGACGTTTCCCGACCTTCCGGGAATCGTATCCATGGGCAAAACCGTCGACGAGGCGCTCGTGAACGCCGAAGAAGCGCTTCGCGATTACGTGATCGAGGCCGAGAAGGACGGCGAGACGATACCACTGCCGAGGGCTCTCGAACGGGTGGACGTCCCGAACGGGCATGCGCTTGTGTCCATCCCGTTGATTCGAATCTCCGGCCGGAACGTGCGCGCCCATATGACGCTGGACGAAGGTGTCGCCGCCTTTATCGACCACGAGGCGCGAAGGCGCCGCATGACCCGAAAAGCCTACGTCGAATGGATGGTCCGACGTATCGCCGAGATGGGCGGATAGACGCCGCAAACGTACGCCCGGTTGCGGAAACTCACTCGAAAACGACCAGTTCGCCGTTCCTTACGACCAGCACGACCGGATCGTAAACCGCGTCGCCACTCTGGTCGAAGGAGAACGAGCCCAGAACCGTATCCAGGGCCCTCGTACCCGCCATCGCGTCTCGAATCGCGCCCGCGTCGGTTGACCGGGCGCCGGCGATTGCCTCGGCGAGAATGTACATGGCGGCGTACGATTGCGCGGCCCACGTGTCGGGTTCCGTTCCGTATTTCGCGAGGTAATTCTCTACAAAGGTCTCATTCCCCGGCGTGGCCGCCGCGCCGGACCAGCTGACAAATGAAATCGCGCCTTCCGCGTCATCACCCGCGGCCTCGACTTCAGCCCTCGAAAGGACGGGAACGAGAAAGGGTATATTCGAAGCGATGCCGACCTCGCGCGCCTGAATCAATATCTCTGATTGTTCGGTACCCAATGCCGAGACAAAGACGACATGAGGATTCAACGCCTTGATGCGGGTTAACTGTTCCGTAAACGTGGTATCCCCGGTGCTGATTGTCTCTCGCGCCAGGATTTCGACGTCGATTTCGGCCAGTGTGTTTCTGATCGCCTCGTCGCTGCTGCTGGAGAAGACGTCGGTCTCGTCCACGATCATGGCGACTCGCCGATACCTCAACTTTTCCTGTGTCTCCCTGACGGGGCCGGGGACCAGCGCATTGACGTTCAGACCCGCGCGGAAGATATAGTCGCCTATCGCGCTCAGGCCGGCCGCAGTGGAAGTGGAACTGAATGCAATGACCTCGTTCCGTTGGGCGATGGGAAACGCTTCCCTGGCCGCGGTGGAAATCACCGGGCCGAGAATGACGGAAACACGTTCCCTATCGATCAGTCTGTTGAACGCTTCAACGGCGCCGTCCGCGGCGCCTCGTGAATCCTCGACAATGAAGCTGATGCGGGCGCCGCCAAGTTTCGATGAGCCGTTGATTTCGTTCTGCGCGAGCGCAAAGCCGTCTCGCGCGGGAAATCCGTATCGCGTCTGCGGGCCCGTCAGCGGAAGGACGACTCCGATCGCGATCTCTGCCGGAAGCCCGCCGGGCGACAGCCTGATCGAACCCGCCACCCGGGCTTTTTCGCCGATCGGCAGTTCGACCGTCGTTTCGTAGCCGCCGTTTACGGGAATGCTCGACCAGGACCCCGCCACGCTTCCGCCCCGTATCGCGCGCGCGCGGCAGTAACCGGTCGCCCGGTCGTCTTCGATATTAATCCTCGCCTGGCCGCGGGCGTTGGTTGTGCCCGACCACTCGTATTCCGCCGCTCTCCCCGATACGGATCGTCCCAATTCAACCGTGACGCCACTTACGGGCGCCTGACTCTGCGTCACGCGGGCCACCACAACCGCCAACGCCTGATCCCCGCCCGAAGCCAGCTTGCCGAGCGGCGGCGGCGCCTGCTCGCCGGCCTCCGGAAATTGAGACGTCGTCATACGATCGCCGCCGCAACCCCATGCTGCGCATATGGCCAGAGGCGGCAGTAACGCACTGCGGATACGAAAAGACAGGGTACGCATTGGATCCCCACTCTTTTGGAATTCCGGACCTTACGGTACAAACCGATAGACCACCGGCAACTGCGCGGGATCGGTGATGCTCGGGTCCGTGTGGTGATAGATATTGATGCGTCCGGTTCCACAGTCGCCGAAAGCATCGCTGCTGAGCGTGCCGACGAGACCCTGGAATCCGGACGTTGCGAAGAGTTCCCGGCGCAGTGCGTTGCGGTCAACGATCAACGATTCGCCGTCCCGAATCGCAATGGACGCGATGGCGCTGAGCAACAGCGTCGTGGCATCGTAGGAGTGCGCCCAGTACGGCGTGCCGGGAAATCCGCCGTACGCGGCTTCATACGCGGCCAGCGCGTCGTCTACGCTCTTTCCGGTCGCGGCGTTGACGTTTGTGCCCAGATCCGCCTCCGGACCCGCGGCGTAGATGCCTTCCGACTGCGGCGTGGCGAGGAATTCCGAATCGAGAAGGGCCGCGCCGGTGATGAGCGTCGCGCCTTCCAGGCCGTCGAATTCCTTCACCTGCTTCGCGAATGGTATTCCCTCCTCGTCGAAGAGCGGGAAGAAGATGCCGTCCGGCCCGGCCTCCGCGAATTCAGCCAGGACGGACGTCATGTCCTGTTGCCCCTTGTCTATCCGCGCGCGGACCGGGACCTCGCCTCCCACGGCGGCGAACGCATTGCCGAAGGCGCCGACGAGGGCCGTCGTGTACGGGTCACCGTCGTCGACAGCCACCATGCGCCTCAGACCCAGTTTATTGTACGCGAAGTCAGCCACAGCCCGCGCCTGGAAGAGATCGTTGACCGCCACCCGAAAGTAGCCGGGGTGGTAGTCGGAACTCGCATTGCCCGCCAGGTCGGAGGTCAGCCTCGGCGACGTATTGGACGGCGAAATCATCACCAGACCTGCTTCACTGATCACCGGCGAGGCGGCCACGGCCGCTCCGGAGCAGGATGTGCCGATTACGCCCAGCACCCGCGAATCCGCAACAATCTGTTCCGCCCCCGCGCGACCGCCCTCCGGACCGCACGTACCGTCGATTGCCTCGCCGAGTTCGACGCCGTGACCGTGGATCATCCCAAAATCGGCAACGGCCAGTTCAACGGCATTCCGCGACGGATCTCCGAGCGACGCGGCGATCGTATGGGTAAGCAATGAACGAACGTGCACGGCCTCGCCTCCGCCGATCGTCACAAGGGTCCGAACATACGCGCCCGTTACGCGAGCGTGTCCGCCAACGGGCAGATCGACCGTGACTTCGTAGCCCATGTTCACCGGTATGCTCGACCATGAACCCACCTGGATGCCGGCATTCATGGCGCGGACCTTATGGTAGCCGCCGCCAGATGCGATTTCCACCCGCGCCAGGCCGTTCGCGTCGGTGATTCCCGACGCCTCGAAGCTGGCCGCCCGTCCTGAAATCGAACGCGAGATTTCCACCGTGACGCCGCCAAGCGGCGTTTGACCATCCAGCACCCTGGCCGCGACCAGGGCCGCTGTCCTGTATCCGCCGGCGGCCAGTTTTCCCAGCGGCTGGCCGCCCCGTTCCCCGGTCTCCGGTATCTGCGACGGGGTCACGCGTTCGACGCCGCATCCCCAGGCGACGAACGCGACAAGCGCCAACACCATCAAACTGCGAGTTCCGTATAACATGGTACGTCCCTCCACTCTCATAGCGACCCGCGAAACGGACGCTGTCCTTCGGTCAATCGCCCTGAAAGAAGGTTGAATCCGGCAAAAAATGCCCTTCGACGAACCTGCATGGGAAGACCGGTTGTGCCGTTGTGTACAGGCCCCAAAATGACGGGCAGCAACCACTGCCCGCCATTTTGGAAAAACATCCGTCAGGTCGAGGTCTTCGAAGCCGAGAAGAGCGGGCGTGCCAGGGAATCTGAGATTTCCGGTTCCTCACGATCACCGCGGGCGGATCGGTCGTATACCGCGTCTCCGTCAGCATTGAAAGAGAAACGGAGTAGACGGCGGCTATCAGGGGCGTTGTGGCGTCATACGCGAACGCCATGAAGGGGTTGGCGCGGGTCCCGGGGTCTTCACGACTCCCGATGAAACAACCTCCCGGTCAATGACGCCGGAATGATGAAAAGCGCAAGCTTACTCGAAGACCTCGAACGCGCCGTCGCGGACAATCATTACGATCGGCTCGTAAACGGCGTCGCCGTCCCCGTCGAACGAGAATCGCCCCAGAATCGTGTCGACGTCTCGCGTTTTGGCCATCGCTTCTCTGATCGCCCTCGCGTCCGTCGATCCGGCTGCCGCAATTGCGTCCGCGAGAAGGTGAAGGGAGGCATAAGAAAGCGCGGCCCACGGACTCGGCGCGGCGCCGTGCTTCGCGTTGAAGCCGTCCACGAAGGCACGGTTTCCGGGGGTGGCGGCGATGGAAGCCCAGGTCGCAACGGTGATCGCGCGTTCGGCGGCTTCGCCAACGGCGGCGACTTCATCCGGCGTCAGATCGGGGACAATGATGGGAACGTTTCCGGGAATGCCGGCTTCACGGGCCTGGATCAGGAGGGGAACCATCTCCGCCGCCAGACACGACACAAAGACGGCGTGTGGATTCAATGCCTCTACGTTGGCCAACTGATCGCTAAACGTGGTATCCCCGGTCGCAAACGTCTCCCTGGTCAGAATCTCGACGTCGATTTCGGCCAGGGCGTTGCTCAACGCCTCGTCCAGACTCCGGGAATAGACGTCCGCGTCGTCCACGATCATGGCCACTCTCTGATAACGCAGTTTCTCCTGCGTTTCCCGCACGGCGCCGGGAACGAGCGTCCCGACGCTCAGACTTGCGCGAAAAACATAGTTTCCGATTGCGCTCAGACCGGCCGCGGCCGAGATGGGGCTGAACGCCACGACCTGATTTCGTTGCGCGATTGGAAAGACGGCTTTCGCCACGGTGGAAATGCCGGGCCCCAGGATGACGTCTACGCCGTCTTCGTTGATGAGTTTGTTGAACGCCGCAGTGGCGGCGTCTATGGCGCCCTCCGTATCCTCGACGATGAACTCGATCTTTGCGCCGCCAAGTTTCGACGAATTGTTGATCTCTTCGAGAGCGAATTCAAGGCCTTCCATCGCCGGCCCGCCGTACACGATCTGCGGTCCGGAGAGGGGCATGGCCACGCCAACCGCGACCTTTGCGGGCAGACCGCCGGGCGTCAGCGAGATCGAACCGGTCGCGCGCGCGCTTTCGCCAATCGGCAGTTCAACCGCCGACTGATACCCGCTGTTGACCGGTATGCTCAACCAGGAACCGATTTCGCTTCCGCCACTCGTGGCCCGCGCCGCATAGTAACCCGTTACGCCGGCGCCCCCGATCTCCACGTACGCCTGGCCGCGCGCGTTGGTCGTTCCGGACCATTCGAAATCGACGGACCGACCGGAAACCGAGCGGGAGAACTCAACGCTAACGCCGTCTAAGGGCGTCCCCCCGTCTCGCACGCTGGCCACCACCACGGCCCGCGTCATGCCATCGAGGGCCAGCTTGCCCAGGGGCCGGGCCGCACTGTCCGCCGCTTCGGGAGTCTGCGACCTTGTCAGGCGCTCGCCGCCGCAGTTCCAGATCAGCCCGGCGAGAAGCGACAATACGAGTGCTATTCGTGTATTGTTGAACACATCGGATCTTCTCAATCTTATGAAGCAGACTCTGAGAATCCCTTCGGAAACAGCAAGAGAAGACAGGCAGCGGTCACTGCCTGTCTTCTCTTGCTATGCGGACCTTTTTGTAAACGGACACTTCAAACCGCGACACGAGAACTCACTCGAACAATTCGAACGCGCCGTCCCGGACGATCAGCACGATGGGATCGTAGACCGCATCGCCGTCGGCATTGAATGAGAAACGGCCCAGAATCGTATCGACGTCCCGGGTAGCAGCCATTGCGTCCTTGATTGCGCTCGCGTTCGTCAAACCGGCGTGCGCGATAGCATCCGCGAGAATGTTCAGCGAGGCGTACGAAAGCGCGGCCCACGGACTCGGTTCACTGTCGTTTTCCGCCATATAACTCTCGATGAAGGCCTGATTCCCCGGCGTGGAAGCGTTGGTTGCCCAGCTCGTAATGCTGATCACCCGTTCCGCGGCCTCTCCTGCGGCGGCCACTTCATCCAGCGTCATTTCGGGAATAATTATGGGAATATTCGAGGGGATGCCAACTTCACGGGCCTGGATCATAATCTGGATCATTTCCGCCGCCAGACACGAAACAAAGAGGGCGTGCGGATTCGATTCTTTGATGCTGTTCAACTGGTCCGCGAGCGATGTATCTCCCGTTGCAAAGGTCTGCCGGCTTAGAATCTCCACCTCGCCTTCCGCGAGCGAATTGCTCAGCGCCTCGTCCAGGCTTCTGGAATAGACGTCGGCGTCGTCGACCAGTGTGGCGACTCTGCTAAACCTCAGTTTCTCCTGCAGTTCCTTGACGGCGCCCGGGACCAGCGTACCCACGTTGAGACCGGATCGGAAAATATAGTCGCCGATCGCGCTCAGGCCGACGGCGGTCGAGGTCGAACTGAATGCCAGGACTTCGTTCTGTTGGGCGATCGGAAACACTTCCTTTCCCACGGTCGAAATACCGGGGCCCAGGATGACGTTTACACCGTCTTCGTTGATGAGTTTGTTGAACGCCGCGGTTGCGGCGTCGATCGTACCCTCCGTATCCTCGACGATAAATTCGATACTTGCGCCGCCGAGTCTCGTGGAACTGTTGATTTCTGCCCGAGCCAACTCGAAGCCTGCCATCGCCGGCAGGCCGTACAGGGTTTGAGGACCCGTAAGCGGCACGGCGACACCGATGGCTATCGTTTCGGGCAGACCGCCGGGCGTCAGCGCGATCGAGCCGCCTGCGCGCGCTTTTTCGCCAATCGCCAGTTCAACCTCCGACTGATACCCGCTGTTGACCGGTATGCTCAACCATGAGCCGATTTCGCTTCCGCCGCTCATGGCCCGCGCCCGATAGTAGCCCGTCACGCCGGCGCCACCGATGTCCACGTACGCCAGGCCGCGCACATTGGTCGTTCCGGACCACTTGAATTCCGCCGTTCGACCGGAAACCGAACGCGAGAACTCGACGGTAGCGCCGCCTACGGGCATCCCGCCTTGTTGCACGTTCGCTACCACCACGGCCCGCATCATGCCGTTCAGGGCCAGCTTGCCCAGGGGCTCGCCGTTGCCGCCCCCCGATTCCGGCGCCTGCGACCTTGTCAGGCGCTCGCCGCCGCAACCCCACGCCAGGACCCCGACAGCCGCCAACAGAAAGATGCTGCGAAAACCACGAAACATAACGAACCCTCCCGAGCTATGAATTAGCAGCGAAAAAGAGCCAGAAAGCTACACGCGGCCCCCGCGAAACTGCGCGCGTGCCGATTCGCCCCTGACTCGTTTATTGATTCCCGTTGGAAATCACAAAACAACTGCGTATCTCCCGGCATCGACGTTGGAATGCGGCGTGCAACCTGCCCGTTATAATATAAGTGCATTTCGCTTGAGCACAAGGGCAATTTCGAAATTCTTTATTAAAAATGCGACGGTTTCCGGACGCGGAAGCAATCCCGGTCGCGATTGGAAGGGGCCGTACGGCGAGACCGGTAACGCGCACACCGGTCCACACCGCAAAATCACGCGACCCGTCCGCCGGAGTCCGGCCGTGGAAGTGCCGGGCGTCAATTCATGCATTTTTGTTCTAAATGCCGAGAACGCCTCTCGCCGCCTGGCGCGCCTCCTCCAGCGTTTCGACAATGCGGTGCCTGGGTAGACGTTTCAGGACGCCGAGGGTCTGCAGGGTCCTCGCCGCCAGGCCGGAAAGTCCCATCACGACGCATTCGGTCTGTTCGCTTTCCGCGAGATCCATGAGCTGTCCAATAACCATGGCTGCGCTGTCGTCGAGATACGTGGCGCCTGAGAAGTCGAAGATGACCACTTCGTGGTCCTTGACGTCCGCGCCGATCACCCCGGCCAGCTTGTGGGAAGACGCGACGGTGAGGCTTCCCCGAAGCGCCACCAGGCCTACGCGCGCCGAGTACGGACTCAGCGCGTCGGCGTCCATGTCCTCCTCCTCGGCGAAGAACGCCCGGTCCAGCAGCGGCACGGAGACCACGCTGTCCAGCTCCAGTCGTTCCAGTTGCCGCGCATGCACCATTCCGGCGGCGATCAGGCCGATTGCCACGGCCGTTACCAGATCGACAAATACCGTGAGTCCAAGCGTGATCATCATGACGATGAGATGCTCGCGCCGCAGCCGGTGTAGCCGGGCAAGAAGACGCCAGTCGACGACGTCCCATCCGACCTTCATCAGAATGCCGGCGAGAACGGCATGGGGAATCGGCTCCACGTACCGCCCGAGACCCAGCATCAAAACCAGCAGGAGGATCGCGTACAACCCGCCGGACACCGGCGTCGCCCCGCCTGCGCGAATGTTGGTTACCGTTCCGGTGGTGGATCCGGCGCCGGGCAGCCCGCCGAACATTCCCGATATCATATTGCCTATCCCCTGCCCCACCAGTTCCCGGCTCGCGTCGTGCCGGGTACCGGTCAGCGAATCGGCAACCAGAGAGGTGAGGAGGCTGTCCACCGAACCCAGAAGCGCGAGAATAAGCGCGGGTTCCAACGCCATCATCAGAAAGGAGACCGTGGGCGGCGTCAGTTGCAGATCCGGCAATCCTGTCGGTATCCTGCCGATGACCGGTACGTCCGTCAGCCAGAAGACGCCGAGCAACGTCCCGACAAGCAGCGCCAGGAGCGGGCCTGGCAGGTATCTTGCGAAGCGGCGCGGCCAGAGCGCTCCGACGACGAGCGCGACCGTCGCGATGGCCAGCGCGTTGGTATTGACATTGTCCACCGCGTCGGACAAGGCGCGAATCGTGCCCACGACGCCGCCCGGCGCCGCGGGGGATCCTAGAAACGGCAGGACGTGGATCACCATGATGATGATCCCGATCCCCGACATGAACCCGGATATGACCACGTGCGGCGTGTAGGCGACGAAACGACCGATCCTCGACAAGCCGAGAAGCACCTGCAGCAGACCGGCCATCACGACCACTGTCAGGGCTTCTGAAAGATTGGACGTGTAGCCCGAAACAATGACCACCAGGGCAACGGTCATCGGCGCCGTGGGACCCGAAATCTGAGTCCGGGTACCGCCGAATACCGCCGCGAAGAAGCCGACCGCGATCGCGCCGTACATCCCCGCCGCCGCGCCCATTCCCGATGCGACGCCCAGGGCCAACGCCACGGGCAGCGCCACCACGGTTGCCGTGACGCCGCCGAATACGTCGCCCCGCAGCGCGTTTAAATCATAATTCATCGCATTGTGTCCTTATTGTCCGGTCGGGTCGCCTAACGGCGGTGAGACGTAAGACGGGAGACGGTAGAAGATAACGTTAGCATCACACCTGTCCAAAATCGGTTTCAGTCTTGGACAGCATCTGGTTCACTCTCGAGAAGCAATGCCTTGACCAAGGTCGCCTGAGACTCACAAATTGCCTATTTCACTGGCTTATTGAGACGGAAACAGCACAATTATGGCCGTTGGAATAGTCACTTTGGTCTTGGACAGCATTGCGCAGACAATGGCAACCTGGTTTTCATTATCTGGGTCAAACCCGTCCAAAATCGCCATTTGAAGCCGTTTTTCGAACCTTATCTCTGGGAATTCGACGGTTCTTGGACAGCAGTGCGTTAGCATAGTGTTTTCGCATAAACCGTGCCTGTCTGTTTTTCGTTATCGTAACGACAAGAAAAACCATAGGGCACTCACAGTATCTTACGTCTACCGTCTCACCGCTTCTGCGGGGCCAGCGGGAGAGGTCTGCGCGCCTATCGCCAGTATATTTCGCGATGCCGTATCGTCCTCCCGTGGCCGCGGGTTATCATCTCCCGTCTACCCCGGAGGGGCGGGGCACGGGGGGAGCGGTCACAGGCTTGACAATGCCCCGATGTACCGTATCATTAGTATCGAACGTAGACTATCAATTACTGAAAGGATGGGCCGATGCTGAGATTCCCCGAGGAACTCATGCTCCTGATACTCGACGACGAGAACGGGAGGTTCGCCCGTGTGCCGGACCAGTCCCTGCGCTACGCGCTTGCCGGCGGCGTGCTGATGGATCTCGCGATGGAGAACCGTATCGATACCGATCCGAAGCAGCTTGTTCTTTTGGATTCGACGCCCGTAAACGACAGCCTTCTCGATCCGACGCTCGCCGACGTTTCGCGGGCAGACGAAACCCATGACGCGCGCTATTGGGTGGAACGCACCGCCATTCGCAGCGCCGCGGGCATTCGAGAGACGTCTCTGGACCGGCTGGTCGAGAAGGGCATCCTGGAACGCCGGGACGACCGGTTTCTGTGGGTCTTCCGGTCGCGGCGGTATCCCGTCGTGGACGATCACGCCGAGCGGGAGGTCAAACTCAGAATCATGGAGATTCTGTTCAGCGACCAGATCCCCGACCCTCGCGACGTCGTGATCGTCAGCCTTGCGCACGCCTGCAACCTCTTCAGCCAGATATTGTCAACCAGGGAACTGGCCCGTGTCGCCCCCCGCATCAACCAGGTGCGGAAGCTCGACCTGATCGGCCAGGCGACGTTCCGGGCGATCACGGAAATCGAACTGTCGCTCGCGCTCGCCGTGCAGATGCGCCCGTACTGAATCTCCTTCTGCGCGGTCCGTCTTACCCCTCTCCGGCCGTTGACGTGGGACCCGCCACCTGAACGGTCACGATGTCCAGATCGTGATACTTCTGGTGGCGCACCGACGACGCGTAATGCCGCAACAGCCGGAACGAGATCTCGTGCTCGTCCATGATCTCGGGCTGTTCGGTCAGATACGCCAGCCTGTCTTCCAGATTCTCTCCCGAGGCAGCCGCCAGAAACTCCAGTTCCGCCGATCCGTCCAGAAGCCGCGCGGTGATAACGAGCAGCCGTTCCCGTTCCTGCCCGCTTTCCTCTGCCTGCTGTATCAGAATCGACAGGGTCTCCTCCCCCGCGGCGCACAGCCGCCCGGTTGCCGGGTCCTGCCAGCCGTTTCTGTCTGCAAACCCCCGGAGAAATCCGTCGATCCTTCGGAGTGAGTCGGTTGACAGACCAACCTCAAGTCGCTTCCGGCGTCGGGCGGTCATTTCCATGAAAGCCGTCAGCAGGATTGCCGCAAGACCGCCTGCGGTCATCCCGTTGCCGAGCAACGTCCCCCATGACCCGCCAAGCAAGTCGGGAAAGATCACCTGACCCTGAAAACCCGCACCCAACCAGAACGCGATACCCACTACGGTGGCTTTCCGGTGATCGAGGCCATCCTCGACGATCAGTTTCATACCCTGGACAAATAACAGTCCGATCAGAAGCGTAACGTAGGCCGCGCCGACGGGATTGGGAATGGCAATCACGAGAGCCGTCACCTTGGGAGACATCGCCAACAGGACAAACAGGACCCCGATATAGATACCGACTCGGCGAGCCGCGACTCCGGTCAGTTCGGCAAGCGATATGCTGGTGGAATAGGTCGTATTGGGCGGGGTTCCGATCAGACCCGAGAGCAGGTTGCCCATCCCGTCGGCGTTGAGGGCGCCTTGCACCAGCCGGAAGTCGGTTGCCCGGGGCCGGCGCCTCGAGACCCGCTGAATCGCAACACCGTCGCCGACGGTCTCGATCGCCCCTACGACCGTAACCACCACGAAGGCCGGAAGCAGCGCCCAGAACTCCGCGCCCAGGGAAAGATCCAGCCCCGGCCAGGCGTATTTCGGAAACCCGATCCAGGGCGCATCGAGAACCGGACGGACGTCGTACAGGCCGAACATGGCGGCGACCACGCATCCCACGCCGATCCCGATCAGCGGCGCCCAAAGCCTCAGGGACGCGGGGGCCCGCAACGCCAGCACCACGAGGGTAACGAACGCCGCTCCGGCGGCTGCCGGAGGCGCGGCCGCGGGCGTCCCCTCCGGCACGTCCGTCAAGAGGCCGAAGATGACCGGCATCACCGTGACAGCGATCAGCATGATCACCGTTCCGGCGACGACCGGCGTAATAACCCTGCGGAGCAGCGAAAGCTTGGCGGCCAGCGCGAACTGAAATAACGAGGATATTACGATGAGGCTCGCCATCAGGGCCGGACCGCCCTTCACCAGCGCGGTAATGCACACGGCGATGAAAGCGCCGGACGTGCCCATGATGAGCACGTGTCCCGCCCCGATGCGTCCAACCCTGACCGCCTGCAGGACCGTGCTCACGCCGCTGACCACGAGCGCCGCGAAGGCGATCCAGTTCAGGTAACTTTCCGGTTGATTCGCCGCCCGGCCGATAATCACCGCGCTCAGCACCACCGGCGCCAGTACGACCACGGCGGCCTGAAAGCCAGCCGCGGCGGCGACAGAGTGTGGCGGCCGTTCGTCCGGCTCATACCGGATGGTTTCGTCTGTGCGGACTTTTTCTTCAGGCATTGATCTCTCCCAATGAAGCGTGAGAATCCGGCTACAACCGCCAGACCGCCAGCATCTGGGCGATAACTTCATCCTGGTCTGTTCCCAGCTTGTTTCGCCAGAATTGAAACTCCACGCCGATCATCAATTGATTGGCTTCTCCCGCTATCGCCTTTCCCGCGTCCCAGACGACCTGCGGCTGCGCCAGTATCGATCCGTTAACGTCCTCCCCGAACTCGTTCGAACGGCCGCCAATGTACTCGGCATGTCCCACGAACAGGAACGACTGTGTTGCGACGTCGGCGGGAAGCAGCCAGCTGCCGTCGAACATAAAGCTGTTGCCGGTCTTCGGAGCGCCGCCTCCTTCCACGCCGGTGTTGTCGTCAATATAGGCTGTCAGGTCCGTATTCAGGAAGACGAATCCCGGTACGTTCCAGGACGCCCTCACTCCCGGCAGGTATTTCAGCACCCTGGCGTCGCCCCCCGCGTTAACGCCGGCAACCAGGGCGAAATCTCGAATGGGCCCCGCGCCAATTCCCTTCTTCGCCAGCTTGCCGAAACTCAGGGTCGGATACCATTCGGTATAAAAGTCTCTGTCGTTGAATCCGTCGCTGCCGCCGTCGTCGATGTAATCCAGAAAAAAGAAACTGTCGCCCAGTTTCCACGTCGAGGCGTTCTGCACGGTAAACACGAGCGTACCATGGTGGGACCCCGAGAACGGATTGAGATGCGCGCCGTATTGAAGGTGAAACTCCGTCTGCGCGACCGCGGCGGTGGGGGCGGTCAGCAGCACAACAACCCAAATACCGGCGTACATGGTCTTCATTGCCTGTTTCCTAATGAATGTATTTTGTCTCTGCATTTGGCGAGTTTTGCCGTGAGTTGTAACGGGCCGCGGCAAACACAGCGCTGCCTTCGGTCCCTTGCAGGCGCAGAACAGCCACGAGATTCTCGTGGATATCGGAGAGGAAGTTTACACGGTGGATCGGGAGGCTGAATGAATGGGGGCGGGATTTTCCGCAGGTCTGAATCTCGGTCCGCAGGTCCCGGTCTGCGCAGCTTCTGTCCAGGTAGGTTGGCAGTTCGGCCCTCTCCGTCCCGAGATCGTCTCCTGCAAGTCCAGGCGCAACAGGCTGCCTGCCGGAATTGACGTACGCCAATCCGTACGCGGCTCGCTCAGGATTTGCCGGGCGCCGGAATCCCATATCGCTGTAACGTGCTCGCCAGCGTGGGACGCCCGATCCGAATCCTGCCGTCATTCAGCAGATAAGAGAAAAGATATCCGACGCCGAGCATGAGGATCCCGATCAGAAAGCAATACATGACCGCTCTGTCCGGATATACATCCTTGAGATACCCGACGTACAGGGGACCCGTGATACCGGCGGCGGCCCAGGCCGTCAGGACGGCGCCGTAGATGGTGGACATCTTCTTTGTGCCGAAAACGTCGAGAACGAAAGGCGGCATGGTCGCGAATCCGCCGCCGAAGCAGAGCAGGACGTAACAGACCAGGGCCGAGAATATCCAGGGATTGGTCTCTGTCATGAGGATGCCGAAGACGACCATCTGACTTGCGAGGAGAACCCTGAAAACGGTAACACGGCCGAACCGGTCCGATAGCAGACCCCAGAACAGTCGCCCCAACCCATTGCAGATGGAACTGACGGCAATGAGCGTCGCGCCGTACTCAGCCAGCGTACTCGGCTCGATCGAACTGTCCGCCAGGCCCCAGATCTCCTGGAGGATTTCCGACTGGAAGCTGATCACCGAGATTCCGGCGGCGATGTTGAAGAAGAAGACGATCCACATGATTACGAACTGGGTCGTCTTGAGGTACGTGACGGCGGAGTCCGGCTCCCCGTATTCCAGTGCGTCATCCGCTGCGGCGCCCGCGGGGCCCGCGGGCGCGGGAGGATCGCTGAGGGCCAGGCTGCAGGGAATCAGGATAGCGCCGAATATGGCCCCAAGCCAGATGAAGACAAGCGGAAGAGTACCCTCGGTTGTTACGATCAAGAATGGCGCCAGTCCCTTGCTCAGCAGGAAGGCGCCGACGCCGAAGCCCATTACGACGATCCCTGTGGCCAGCCCTTTGCGGTCGGGGAACCATTTCGCGACCGTGGCGACCGGCGTAACGTATCCCAACCCGATTCCCGCGCCGCCGATCACCCCGTAACCAAGGTAGAAGAGCGGTATCGAATCTAGGTGAAGCGCGGCCCCGGAAATCAGGTATCCGCCTGAAAACAGGATGCTGCCGGTCACCGCCAGGAACCTCGGACCCAACCGGGAGAGCATATTGCCCGCCCAGGCCGCCGAGACGCCCAGCGTGAAAATCGCAATACTGAAGGCCCACGCGGTTTGGGTATGGGTCCAGCCCCCCTGACGGACCAGGATCGTCTGAAAGAAACTCCAGGCGTAGACCGTGCCGAAGCAGACCTGCAGAACCGTGCAGAACAGCGCAATGGCGCTTCTTGGAATGCGCAATCCCAATCCTCCGTCTAACAGCCCGTTGAAAAAGTCCATCCGGGCTGCCTGCCTGTGCGTTCGCACGCAGACAGGCGTCCGGCCCTTATGACCGAACTACGGCGTTGCCTGCCTGCGGCAGGCAGGCGCTCCCTCCCCGAATCCAGGGATTCGCGTCGGTCACGCGCCTTGCCTTCGGCCATAATGACTCGGCCTCGCCTGCGGAGCGACTATTTCAACGGACTGCTAACCTCGCTTTGCTGCCGCGTCTCCCGACCCTTCAGTGTCTCGCGACTTCCCCGATACGTACCGAAACAGGCGCGCGAGGTCGCCGACTTCATCATCGCGGGCAAGCAACCCGTCGTCCTCCGGCTTCTCCCGACTTCGATCCTCGGCCAGGTCGACCGCGTAGGAAAGAAGCCCTCCCAGCGGCTTTGCGGCCAGGTTGACGAGCCAGATCGACGCCAGGACGCCAACGACAAGAAAGATACTGATGAGAATGACCTGCTGGCCGATGGCGCGCTGAATTTTGAGCGCGACAATGTCCAGATCCATTCCCACGTGGACCGTGCCGGCCACTCCGGCCAGGATCGGGCTTCCCACCTCCAGGAAATCGCCCAGACCCGGTATGCTTCGTTCAACAGGTTCGGTGTTGGACGGATCGCTCTCCAGAATCTCCTCGGGGATGCCAGGCACGAACGTATGTGCCAGATACTCGCCCTTTTCGCTGGTAATATAGATGTAGCGGATGCCCTGAATCTCGACGAACTGATCGATCATCGACTGCAGCGTCGCAAGATTCCGGTTCAGGAGGATGTCCACGCTGGCGTTGGCGATGGTCTTCGCGATGTCTTTGCTGTTGGACGCGTACTCCGCCGACAATTGCGTGTCTACCGTGTAGATGCACAGGAAAGACGTCGACAGTACGATCAATCCGAATAACGCAAAGATACCGAACCGGGTCTTCTGAAACAGCTTTTGAATTTTCATATTACGAAAGCCAGCTTTCCCAGTCGTCCAGCGTCACAAAGCGGCCGTCCTGAACGACAGTGTAGTAAACGGTTTGCAGCCCCTGTCGTCGATCGGGTCCGAAAGAGACTCTCTCCCCGATGCCGAGATCGAAATCCCGAACCGAGAAGACCGCGTCCTCCAGTCCCGCCCTGCCTGGAGTGTCTCCAAGACGCCGGAGAATCTCGGTCATCAGCTTTGCGTCGAGGAAACCCTCCAGACTGACAAAGCTCTGTTCGAACGGACTGTAGGGCTCTTTGACGAGTTCCTTTGGAACGGCCGGGTTGTAGCGCGCCATCAACTCACGGTACTCTCTCACGGCCGGAATGGAAGTATCTTCATAGCTGGGCACGACCTGGGAATTGACGAGATACCGGGTGTACGTCTCGGCGTCGTCGCGGCCCTCGCTGAGCAGATGCAGCAGATTCTCACTGCCTACGAACGAGAGATTGGCGATCGGGACCTTCAGGCCCAGGTCGATCGCGTCGCGGGCGAAGGCGGCGCACGCGGCGTACGATCCGATGCAGATGACGGCGTCCGGAGAAGCGCCCTGCAGGATTTCCACCTGGCGCCTCATGCTTCCTGTGAACCGCTGCCCGCGACGGTAGGTCGCCTCCCCGGCAAGTCGTTCGCCGTGCGTCTTTAGCGCTGCCCTAACGCCCGCCCAACCACTTCGGCCGTAAGCGTCGGCCTGGTAGAATACGGCGATCCGCTTTCTGCCGGTCCGAACGAAATTGTCCACGAGGCCGGCGGTTTCCTGACGGTACGACGCCCTGAGATTGAACGCGAAATCCCCGTACGGCGGCTCCCTTTGAGGCTGGGCGCCGGTAAACGGAAAGAAAAGATAGACCCGCTCGTCCTGGAATTTCTTCAACAGCGGCAGGGCGCGAGTCACCGTCGGCGTACCCACGTACCCGAACAAAAGGAACACGCGGTCTTCCACCATGAGCTTCATGGTGTTCTTCACGCACGGATCAGGCTGGTAGCCGTCGTCGTACAGCTTGAAGACAATCTGGCGGCCGCCAACACCGCCATTTTCGTTGACGTGATTGAAATAGGACCTGGCGCCCCGGTAGAGCTCGCTGCCCAGTCCCCTGGAGGGTCCGGAAAATGCAGCGGACATGCCCAGGACGATCTTGCCGTCATATACGCCTTCAGAGCCTTCGCCACTATCGGGGTTTTCCGTTGAAACCCCCTCTGATCCTCCTGTTTGGGCTCCGGCGTCGGTCCAACCGCCCCACGATAACGCCAGCAACCCGAAAAGACCCCGACGGAGCAGCGACCTTCGCGTAAGATCAAGCGCGTGACCGTTCCGTGCGTCGCGTCCGTCGGTCCAATTGGGAAAATCCATTCCGTTCCTCTTCAGCCGAAATACGGCGCTGCCTGAATCGCTTCCGCGCCAATTCGATCGCAGACCGACCGATCCTCAGAAATTGTACGTGAAATGGATATCGAGCCGGTTGGCGATTCCGTCGTTCGGTCCCTTGTAGGTGGTTTTCCAGTACAGATATTCGACCGCCACCTGTAATGGCTTCCAGGGCCGATATCTGCCGACAGCGTAGAAGGCGCCATTCCTGGTACGCCCGCCAGAGGGCACGGCATTCTCGTCCGGCTTCTCCATCGTCGCCCCGGCGTAGAGCTTCCACCGGGCATTGGGCATGATCACGACTTGGGCCCACCCGCCGGTGGAGGCGATCTCCTCGCCTGTCGACGTGTTGACCCCCTGGCCGATGCCGCCGCGAATATCCGTGAGATTGCTCCCTGTCCAGGCCTCGCCCTGCACCATAAACTGATCTGTAAGGGAAATCGAAGCGTCAAGACCCACCACGGTCGAGGCGAAGCTTGTCTCGCCGCCCACGGGTTCGGCCGTCTCCTCAACGCCCCAATGGGCCCACGCGCCCGCCTTGAATCTGGGCTGCTCGAATCCCAGCCTCGCCTGCAGAAATGGCAATGCGGCGTCCCAGCCGTCCAGAATGCCATTCCTGTCCAGGTCTTTCTTGTCCACCGCCCCGGTCTGGCCCGCCGCCACCGCCAGCGAAAAACCGCCTTCCGGTTTGTACGTGAGCCTCGCCTGCGGATGCCGGTCTCCCAGGTTGCCCGCGTGCCACATCAGACCGTCGTTGTTGGCGATCGGAAAGATCGGCGAAATCACGTCCCAGCACTGGCCGGCGAGAAAATGCCAGTCCCCCCGCTGCAGATTGAAATAGGCCTGCCGGAGGCGCAGGATCTGGCGCGATTCGCTGCCCCCGTTCTGAAAATCGATCTCAACCAGGCCGCTAATGCTGGAGGTCTCGTCCAATTTCACGGGTTTGAATCTGGCGCCGAGGCGGGTGAGACGCGGGTACATGGTCAAATTGCCATCGGTTTCGGCGCCGGGGTCTTCCGGCTTGACCCAGAAGCCGAATTGGTGGCTTTGCATCTTCGAATCGTCGATTACGGCGTCGAAGCGGACAAAACCGTAAACCGAGAACTCTCCGGCATCAATCGAATTCCCCCCGCTCAACAGGCAGGCCAACATGGCTGCGGCGATAGCCTTTTTCAAAAATCCGCTCCTTTGCAGAGGAGTACCCTGATCCGACGGAACGTCTGCGACGAAACCCAGCGAACCGCCGGCATATCCAGCTTCTGGCGCCAGCGGGATCTATTCTTCAGCCGTGTCTTCCGCTCTATCGCCGTTTTGTCCGCGGATGCGTTCCACGTAGGACCGGCCCCTGCTTACTGCTTTGTCCACGCTGCGTCGAACGGATTGGCGGGTTTCAATACCACTACGGGGCGCCAGCATTACGCCGGCGATGATTCCAAGCGCCAATCCGATGATTGCGCCCAGGCCGAATATACTCAGGCATTGACTCACGTTGTTCGTCTCGCGATCCACCGAAGCCTCCTCGTCAGTTGGTTGTCCCACATTAGAACTCTCGCACGAATCCCTAATTTATAACGCAAATTATCAGAATAGTCAATGCATTTGGTGAAATCTGCGGGGAAACGGCGTGTATCTATCGCGGAGCAAATCATACGGATTCCGCAATCTCCGCTGAAACAGAAGCGCCGACATTCGGTTGATTTAGCGGGGACCCGCCGCTATCAGCGACCGCAAAACCACGCCAGCGGATACACCTGTAGCACCAGGTCCCGAGGTCCCGCTACACTCACATTCGAATCATCACGGGCAGGACCTCGGCTATGAAGGGCATTCGGCGGCGCAAGCACCAACCGCTACCGGAAGCGTATGGCGTAGAGGTCGGCCTCTTTCATTGCCACGCGAAGCCGTACCGGCCTCCCGGCCAGCGCCGACACGTCGGCGCCCCTGTCCCAGCCGACCACCCGCTCAATCTCGTCTCCGAAGATCTCGGCGCTTTCCGAGAGCGTGCGGCCCTCGATGGGGCTGCCCCGCTCGTCCTGCATCTCGAACCGGATTTCGCCGGCCACCGACGTCGAGTAGTTGACGACCAGTTCACTGCCGGCAAAGGTGAAGGGCCTGGTCAGGATCTCGCCGCCGCCGAAGGGCGCGTTGACGGAGACGAAACCGTCGGTCCGCAGGACGCCTCGACGAAGCCGGCACGTCGGGTTCCGGTAGTTCTCTACGTAATAGATCGAAATCTCCCCGGGTCCGGTGGGCACGACGCCGACGCCGGCGGCCATATTCCGCTCATTCCAGTTCCTTGAGTCCAGACCGGGGCGGATGAACGGACCCATAAACCGGCGGTCCCAGCGGATGCCGTCCCGGCTGGCCATGAAGACCCCCTCGGAAAGGCCGTCGAACGCCCATTCCTTGTGGAACTTCCGGCCAAGCCGCAGCCGCTTGGGGAACATCATGTAGTTGTGCGGAGCGCGAAAGTAGAGGGTCGCCGCGTTGGTGTACAGGTGCTCCTTCCGCCTTCCGCCCACGTCGATCAGCTCCGGCACGGTCCAGTCCAGAAAGTCGTCCGATTCGGCCCTCCGAATCGACCGGTATACGCCACCCTGAGCCGGGCCCGTACCACGATCGCAATCGGTTGTGAACCCCCTCAAGTAGCCGACGTACTTGCGGATATTGACGTCCCAGAAGGCCACGTTGGGGGAGTCGAAGACGGGACGGTCGTCGGGTGGCGCATGCAGGATCGGCCCGTCCCGGATCAGCTCCCAATGGATGCCGTCGGGCGAACCGTAGCCGTAGATCGTGGAGCGCCCTTCCAGCTTTTCGCCCCTCAGGAATCCCTTGTACCGCTGCGAGTCCGGCGCGGCCGGATTGGGATCCTTGAAGACGCAGGCGTTCCAGTGCGCGGGGCCCATGACGATGTTGTTGTCTTTCGAGCCCTCGAACTCGTGGAGCCCGAGGGTTGGACGCTCGAAGTGGATGCCGTCCGGGCTTTCGGCGTAACAGGTCGTCCGGTGCGTTCCATCGGGGCCGGTGGCGCGGTACCAGAGGCGATAGCGCCCGTCGTCGAGGATAACGTTCGCGGCCCACGACGTCTCCCCTTCCCAGGGTTGGTCGAAGTCGAGGGCGACCTCAGCCGGCGCCGGAGGATGGAGCTTGAGGCTCGTGTCCGTCATCGTGTCGATCAGCCAGTCGTCGACGAACAGCTCAAGCCTGGTGCCAATGTCTCTCACGCCAGCCATGGATCATCCTCCTGACATGCCGCTGGTGACTCTCTATTATGATACGCGCCGATGCCGGAACCGACGGCTTGCAGGCTGGCATGCTAATTCCAATCCACCGGCGAATGCATCTCACCCAGCACGGCCCTTCTCACCCGGTCCAGGCCCTGAATCACCAGCCACCGCCGCATAAGGTCTGTGTCATCGAAGCGCCGCCCCGCCTCGTTCATGCTCAGCTCTCCCGGCCCTCGGACCGCAATTACCGTAGAGTTCCCGTTGAATGGGCCGATCATCGCCAACCCCACGCCGCCTTCCGGCGCAACGCGCTCCGCCAGCACGCCAGCCATCGTCCGGTCATCGGCGCTTCGAGGCAATCCGTTGCGCGCGTCCGCCGTCGCCTGCCCGGCATCGCTCCCGTGCAAGTCCGTGAACACGACGCTCTGGAATCCCGCCTCACCCAACTCCCGCGACAACTGTCCGCCGGTGAGTCCATCCACCACTCCCAGTTTCAGCTTACGCTGCGCCAGGAGCCTGCCCACGACTTCGGCCACCGTGTCTTTCTCCACACCGTAGACCGCCACGCCCAAGCGGTCCCGGAGTCTGGATTCCATACCGGCAATCAGCGCGTCGGCATCCGCTTCCGTATCGGCCCTGGCTGTCACGCGAACGTCGGTCTGTCCGGCGTGCGCCGCCAGGCCGACCGATGGGTTCGAAGACGCCATCAGGTCGCCGATGCCACGATCGATATTGCTTTCGCCAACCGCGCACGTCCGGAGCACCCGCACCCGGATGACCTTCACCCCGCCCATCCTTTCCACGAGCAACGGAACGACGGTATGCTCCATCATGTGCGCCAGTTCCCGGGGCACTCCCGGCAGGCAGACGATGAACCCCCGCCCTTCCGTGTCTTCGCTCAGAAAACACGGCGCCGTCCCAACCGGGTTCTCCAGCGGCAGCGCGCCATCCGGCAGGTACGCCTGCCGCCTGTTGTTTGCGGCCATTTCCCGACCAAAGCCGCGGAAACGCGCCGCAATCTGTCGTTCCAGATCCTCGCTGTAAACCAGCTTCCGTCCGGTTGCGCGCGCGATCGCCTGCCGGGTCACGTCGTCAACCGTCGGCCCGATGCCGCCCGACGTAATCACCACGTCCGACCTGTCCAGCGCGAGGTTGAGGACTTCGGTGATGCGCTCTTCGTTATCTCCAACGGTGGTCTTGTAATAGAGGTCCATTCCGATGTTGCGGAGCGCCACGGCCAGCAGGTTCGCGTTCGTGTCGACGATTTCTCCCAGCAGGAGTTCGGTCCCGACCATAACAATCTCAGCGCGCACAATCCCCCCTCAGGTTCATCGAAACATCGGCGCGGCGGCCGGTTCGATCGCCACGTTCACGCACGCGGGAAGTCCCGACGCCACCGCGTCGTTCAGCGCGGCCGGGAGATTCGCCGCCCTGTCCACAAACGCGCCGTACCCGCCCAGCGCCTCCGCCACCCGTTCGTACCTCGTCGCGAGCAGATCGCACCCCACGGCACGGTCCGGCCCGTAGGATTCCACTTGAAGCTGATACTCGGCGTTCCACCTCGCGTCGTTTCCGACGATGACGACAACCGGAAGCCCGTAGCGAAGCGCCGTATCCAGTTCCATCGCATGATAACCGAATGTCCCGTCGCCCAGCAACACGAATACCGTCCTGTCCGGATGCGCCAGCTTTGCCGCCAACCCCATCGGGAGCGCGCTGCCGATCGCGCCGGACGGGCCGTTGATCAATCTGATCTCGGCCGCCAGTCCCGCCTGCGCCCACTGCCCGAACTCCCCGCCATCGCTCACAAAGACGGCCCCTGAGTCCATAAAAGGCTGTACCGCCTCGCACACGGCCAGCGGATGCAAGGGTCCTGCCGTCCCCCGCGACCGGCTGTCCCACTCCGACGGCGTGGCGCTCCGGGACCTTTCCACCACCGACCGCCACTTCCCGTAATTCCACGACCGCGCGGACGCCCCGGCCGAAAGCCGCCGGGTCGTCTCCCACGGGTCGGCGCGCTGGCGCAGCGCCACGCTGGCGTCGCCGCGCAACTCACTCTGTTCAGCGTCGATCTGGATGAAACGCCGCTGTTCGGAAAAGAAAGGCGGCTGACCAAAGCGCAGTGAAAAATCCAGTTTCTTTCCCAGAAGGAGCACGACGTCGGCGCCTGCCAGACACGTGGCCGCCCGGCGCAGGGCCGGATCGTTCACGCCGCGCGGGCTATCCATGGGCAGCGCGGGAATTCCCGTTATTTCCACCAGTTCCTGCACGGCCGACCAGCGTTGCGCCCGCGCCATCGCGGGCCCTGCCAGGATCAGCGGCCGCTCCGCATGCCCCAGCATATCCAGCACGGCGTCCGGATCGGCGTCCGCCGCGCCCTTCGTCCGTTCCGGTTGGGCAACGCTCTTGCTCTTACCTGGCGCCGATGCCTCCAGGACGTCGGACGGCAAACTCAGGTGCACCGGCCCCGGACGGCCGGATACGGCCAGCCCCAGCGCCCTCGACAGGCCACTTTCAAGATTTTCACGTCTCTCCACCCGCCAGGATGCCTTGGCCACGGGATGCGCGGCCGCCGCCTGGTCCACCTCCTGAAACGCTCCCCTCCCGATCTGCGCCTCGGGGCAATGTCCGCTCAGCATCACCACGGGAGACTCCGCCATCAACGCCACGTAGAGCGCCGACAACCCGTTGCAATGGCCGGGGCCCGCCGTCAGCAGCGCGATGCCGGGCTCGTCGGTCAACCTTCCCCAGCCGTCCGCCATATGTACTGCCGCTGCTTCATGCCGTGTGTGGATCAGTTCGAGTTCCCGCCCGATGGTCGCGTCGTAAACCGAAAGGATCTGATTGCCCGACAGGGAAAACAGATGCCTTATCCCAGCCGCTATCAACCCTTCGACCAGCACTTCCGCACCGGTCATTGACATGGAATGCGCCCTTCCTGTAACGCCAACGTCCGCGCACTGATGGAACGATCTGTCTTTACCGAACCGGGAATTACCGGTCGAACATGCCTCTCACCAGCGCGTTCATCTCGCGCGCCCGGTGGAACGTCTCCGCGACTTCCTCTTTCAGGTCTTCCGGCCAGTAGACCGTACCCTCGCGAACCGTCAGCACCGGCTGAATCATGCGTGCGCCCATCTCCAGGTTGTCGCCCACGTCCCGGAACTCGAACGCGCCTTCCCGCACCTCGAACGCTGCCAGGTCCGCTACGGTCCCAACCTTCAACGTTCCCAGTTCGTCCTCCCGGCCGATCGCCGCGGCCGGCGCCGCCGTTGTCTGGTAGACGACCTCGGGCAGTTCCATTCCGAAGTTCAGCATCTTGGACGCGGTCTCGGGCAGGCTGTAAACCGGATCGTTCAGACAATGCACGTGCAAATCGGTACTGATCACGTCCGAGGGAAAGCCCTGTGCAAGAGCCTTTTTGGCGACTTCAAACAGGAAACTGCCGCCGCCGTGGCCGAGGTCGAACAGGACCCCTCGCTCGCGTGCCGCCCACACCTCCGGAATCACCCTTTCCTCGGTACCGAGGATGGTATCGCCGCCGCCATGATAGCAGTGGGTGACAATATCGCCTTCTCGAACCTCTGCCAGCACGTCCGGAAGCGGAACGCCGGCGCTTGCGTGTACCATCACCTTCGAATTCGAAAGCTCGGCGGCCTTCACCGCCAGTTTCAGGGGGGCCACCCCGTTGTCCCCCACCTGCTGCCGGCCTTCGCGCACCTTCACGCCCACACAGAGCTCCGGCCATCGACCGATGATGTACGCCGTCCGTTCCGGGTCCGCATACCTCAGATCCTGCATCTCGCCCACGGGCCCATAGGTCAATCCTATGCCGCTGATATGCACAAATGTCAAGACCTGCGTCCGCGCCGGCGCCGCCACGTAGTCCCGAAAGCCCATGAAATTCGCCCATCCCGGGCTGCCCGCATCCACGACTGTCGTTACGCCCGTCGCCAGGCATAGCGCATCGGCCTTGATGCCCCAGGTGGTGGCGCCCGCATAGATGTGGGTGTGGATATCGATCCAGCCCGGCGTCAGAATCTTTCCGCCCAGATCCACCGTTTCTCTCGCGGGCTCCGCGATCTCCTTCTCCACGGCGGCGATCGTTTCACCGCGGACCGCGACGTCATACACCCCGTTCAATCCCTGGGCGCCGTCGATCACGGCGCCGCCTTTCAGCACCAGGTCGTAGATCATACTCTTGATTCCTTGCTCGAGACGCCGGTACTCCCACGTCTCTTCGGGATCCGGTTGTTTCACCGGCGCATGACGATATGGAACCGCTTGAGCAGCAGAGCCAGGGCCAGTCCGTTTGCCGCAAGTCCTCCCAATCCGTACCAGGCGTATCCTTCTCCAGACACAACCAGCCAGAACATCTTCATCGGCCAGTAGGTAGGGACCAGACCGGCGAGAAACTGCCAGTCGGACACCACAAAAAATGCGATCACGGGAATTATGGCGATCGCGTTCAGGATCTTTACGAAAGCGAACCCGGTTACCTTGTTCTCCGCGAAACCCGCCAGCGCGAGCGCGGTAATCGGGGCATTGAACGAAGCCAACAGCGACACCGCCGCCAGATCGGACAACGAGACCGGCATCAGACCGATCAGGCGATAACCGGCAATGGTAATGACAAAGCCGGACATCAGTGGAATCGTGATCCTGTAGGCCAGATACCCGGCCGCCGACGCGGGTGTGACCATCAGCGCCGTAAGCATCCGGTCATCCCGCTCGTCCAGCAGAAGAAAGCCGATTACCGTGCCGACCATCCCCGGCGCCGTCATTACGTAAGTGCTCATCAGCAGGGGGTAATACGGCCTCAGATCAAATGCATGGACGTCGAGCAGCCAGTCGGCCAGCGGCGGCAGGCCGAATCGATACAGGGCGGCGATCAGCCACGGCATGGCGGCCATCCAGGCCAACAGCCTGTCGCGCTTCACGTTCCTGAAATCAACCCAGCCGAGGGATCGATAGGCAGCCAGCATCTGCAAGGATCGGTACTCCCGCTATACGCCCGCCTCGCGGACGACGAATCGGGTAAACCGCCGCCGCGCAACGACAAAGCCGACACCGGTCCATGCAATCGCCGCCGCGATCGCGAAGGCCATCTCCCCAATGCCGGTCGGGCGAAAGGCCGCCCTCATCAATTCCATGGCCGGCTCCATCGGATGAAGAATGAATATCGACCGGTCCGCCAGCCCGAAATGAGGCAGCAGAGGCAGCAGCAGCGCGGTCACGTAGAGAACGGAAGGAATCAGAAACGCGTTGATCGAACCATACCTTACAACCACGATAAACCCCGCCAACGAGTAAATCGCGCCGAGCGCGAATGCGCCCGACAACAGCAACGCCCAGTTTCCGCGGATTCCCATGACGACCACGACGATCAACAGGCTCTCGGCAATCGCCAGCAGCGTCAGCGAAACGACCTTTGAGAATAGATATTCAACGTCTCGAAGCGGCGTAGCCACGAGCGAGGTCAGAATGCCCTCGCTCTTCTCAATCAGAACCAGACCGCTGATGAAGTAAAACGTCGTCACATAGAGGTTGACTGCGAAAAATGCCGGCACGACGGCGCCGGCATCCGCTCGCCCGATTCCAGGAATCAGGCTGAACAGCGCTCCCCAGAACAACACCATGCCGACGCCAACCGCATAGAACTTATACCTGTACTGCAACATCGCATCCCAGCGGAGAACCGAAAACAGGCGCTTCATGTCAACGTTCTCCCGGTCACCTTAACGAAGATATCTTCCAGCGTGGTCTCCTGGGTATGCATCGTCTGAATGGACGCGGCGCGCAGGATTTCCATAAACCCCGGATGATCCGCCAACCCTTCCAGAGGGAATTCCGCCCGCTGCAGGCCGCCGTCCGCAAGGGTTTCCACGCACAGCGTTCGCCGGCCGTATCGCAGCTTCAACGCCCGCGGCGCGTCGACCAGCCGGACGTCGCCGTCCACGATAAACGCCACGCGATCGCAGAGTTCATCCGCCACGGCCATATCGTGGGTTGTCAGGAATACCGTGGCGCCGGTGTCACGCTGCTCCCGGATCAGGTCCCGGATCCGGCGGCTGCTCACCGGGTCCAGGCCCGCCGTGGGCTCATCCAGAAAGAGGAGTTCCGGTCTGTTCAACAGCGCTCGCGCGAAGTTCAGCCTCCCGCGCATGCCCCTGGAAAACTGCCCGACGCGTTTGTCGCCGTCTTCCTCGAGTCCGACCAGACCCAGAAGGCGCCGCGGAGTTTCCGTTTGCCCTGTGTAGAGGGTGCGGAAATAGCGGAGATTCTCCAGGGCCGTTAATTTCAAATAGTGGTTGGGGACCTCGAACGAGACCCCGATCCGCTCGTAATAGCTGTTGTCCCACGATCCGAGATCCCGCTCGAAGACCAGAACCCGGCCGGTGTATTCCCGAAGAAGCCCGATCAGCACTTTTTGAGCTGTACTCTTGCCCGCCCCGTTGGGGCCGAGGAAGCCGAAGATCTCCCCCTTCTCAACCTTGAAGTCGACCGAACGCACCGCCGGCGCCGCCGCGCCCGGATAGACGTAGGTCAATCCCTCGGCTTCAATCATGAAACGCTCGCACCGCGGACTTCCGGTTCAACCTGAATACGTTCTCTCTCCGCGCCCGCTTTCGTCAGATATTTCTGAAAGAACTCCCGTGTCGAGAGGCCGGACTCCCTGTATATCCGATGGATGTCCACCCGGTCCACGTCGTCTCCCCACGGCCAGATCCGGTCCTGTAGACAGACCACGCCGCCAACCCCGTCGAAGGCGTCCTGAATCCACCGGCGATGCCACCAGACGAAGGGTTCCGGCAGGTGTTGAGGCGAATAAAAGCCCGCTTCGATAACCTCCTCCGGTTGCGGTGTCAAACCCTGGCTTCGAGGAACGCCGGCGAAGACTATCGAATGATTGCCTCCTTCACGCCACCTGGGGCTGGAATAGATCCCCACCAGCCGCGTCAGCTCGATTTCGATCCCGGTTTCTTCCCTGACCTCCCGGATTGCCGTTTCGGCAATGGTTTCTCCCGGCTCGCCATTCCCGCCCGGCAGCGCCCACGCTTCGCAGTCCCGTCTCTTGATCAACAGCACGTTGCCTGAAGTACTGACAACCGCGCTCGCTCCAATGGTCGGCATACAGTCTCCCTGCTTCGCTGTGCTCAGCCGCAACCGAAACGGCGCTACCGGAAGTGCGGATGTTCCATCACCGCCCGTTCCGCTTCCGTCATGTCCAGAATGTAGTCAGGATACGTCACCTCATGCGCGCCCACCCCGTAGGCCTGAAATCCCGGGCTGAACTTGTACAGCAGCGCCCGCCGCTGATGGTCGGCCGTCCACGGCAGCGTCCCGTGGGTCAGCGTCTCCGTAAAAATCACCACGTCTCCCGCGCGCCCATTGACCTCCACCACGTGTTCCTGGTATTTCTCACCCCGGATCATCTCCCTCGGGCACGCCAGATTCGCCTTGTGGCTGCCCGGCAACACCACCACACCCCCGTCGCCCGGTCCTTCGTCCGCCAGCAGATATTCCACCACGGTCAGCCCGCAGTAGATGCGTCCGCTCTTGAAAAAATACGCCTCTGACAGATCCGGACGTTCCACGCCGCCGCCGTGCAGCGTGCCCCCTTCGCAGCCCTTGTCCATGGCAATCAGTCCGGGCCCGTGGTCCAGCCGGTATCCCTTGCCCAGAATCACGTGCAGATAGGGCATCACACGGGGATGCACGAGCATCTCCCTGAAAGGTTCGCACCAGGGCCGCTCCCATGCCAGCATTCCGCTCAGATCCTTCCTGTTCGACGTACCCCCAAGCGCCGGCGCGCCGATCGTGAGCGACCCCTCCCTTTCCCTGAGCTGATCGGCGTGGCGAGCGATCGCCTCGTTGCAGCGGTCGACTTCCTCCGATGTCAGGACGTCTTTGAGCACCAGGTACCCGTTCAGATCGAATAGATATTTCTCATCGTCGGTCATGTCATCCCTCCTCGGGTTCCTTCAGTGAGACTTCAGCGCAGAGTACGCGCCTGTCAATTCACGCTGCGTGCGTGCGGCCAGGGGTTGAAATCCCCCGGCGTTCACGATCATTTGTACATCTGAATCGAGAACATCCCATAGCCATGCCGCTCATAGAATCGAACCGTGCGCATCCAATCCACGTTATTCGAACCCACCATCGAGCGGTTGATTCCTTCCGACTCCGATCTCGCCAGCAACGCCGCGACGAGCCGGTCTCCAACTCCCTTTTCGCGGTGGTCATCATGGACAAAGACCTCGTGAACGTCCAGGTATCGCTCGCACTCGGGTTTGAATATCGAATGTTTCCCGACTTTCACGACTCCCGCGGCGTACGCGATGACGACACCTTCATGCTCACCGACCAGAAAATAGCCGCCGTCAAGCCAGGACTGAAGATGCTTGTCGCCTTCCACCAACGCGACATAGCCGATTGTACAACCTTCCTCGGCCCAAAGTTTCGACAAACCTACAACAGCGGGCACATCGTCAGTCCTTGCCTGCCTGATTTGATATCCCAAAGCGTCCGTCACCTTCTTCTCCGGATCTGGAAATCCCCCTTCGACGCGACCTTCCCCTCCAGCACCTTCGCCCCGATCGCCATTTGACATTCGCCCTATCGACTGACGACGTTCTGGCGATAATCGCCATGGGAAATGAGTTCGGGCGCATAGGCGAACAGCGCGGGGTTCCCCCCGGTATGCACGTAGACGACCGTGGATCCGGACGGTATCTCCCCCGAGCGGATCCGGTCGATCACCCCGGACATGGCCTTGCTGGTATAAACAGGATCCAGAAGGATCCCCTCAGTCCGCGCCATCAGGTGCAATGCGTCCAGGCCCGCCTCGGTTACAATCCCGTAGTTCTCGCCCACGTACGCGTCCGTGTTCTCCATTTCATCGGCCGTCATTCGAATGTCCAGCTCCATCAGCGCCGCCGTTTCGTTGGCCACTTCGGCAAGCTGCGCCCGGCGTTGCGCCTCGTTTCCCCGGCTCGGCGAGAATCCCTGCGCGCGGACCGGCAATCCCAGCGCTTTCACACCCAACGCCAGCCCCGCGTGCGTGCCGTGACCGGACGCCGTACAGATAAAGTCCGTCTGCGCGTTCATGGCTTCCAGTTGCGCCACAATCTCCAGCGCGCATCCGACGTAAGCGACCGTGCCCAGCACCACCGCCCGCCGCCCGATGAGATACGGCTTCTCTCCCTGCGCCCGCAGTTCGTCCATGACCTCTTTCTTCACGTCCTCCTGGCTCACGCCCTCGGCAACCAGCCGGACGTCCGCACCGAGGATATTGTCCAGCAGTTGATTGCCCTGGATGCCCATCAGGCTCCGATGATCGTGACGGTTCACCAGCACGCATTTCATTCCAAGTTTCGAGGCTGCAGCCGCCGCCTGCCGCGCGTGATTCGACTGCGAGGCCGCACCCGTCACCAGGGCCGTGGCCCCGTTCGCAACCGCGTCGCCAAGAGCGAGACTGAACTTCCGCGTCTTGTTCCCGCCGAACGCGAGACCGGTCAGATCGTCCCGCTTCACGAGCACCCGTACTTTCCCGCCCAGCGCCTCCGAGAACCTGGGGCAATCGTGCAGCGGCGTGGGAAGTTCGGCCAGGGCCGTTTTCGGAAAACGATCGATAACAGCCTGCAATTCCTTAGCGCTAACGGCCATGGATTCCTCCATCCGCAATGTGAAACGGGGAGCCGCGGACCGACCCCGTTTCCCGCAATCGATGCGTGACGTTTCCGCCGCAGCCGGCAATGATGGCAAAATGGCACAGTTTCACCGGGAAGTCAAAGAAAAAGGGTGTTGTGCGCCTGCCTTCAATTCCATTGTGTCGGCCCCGGTCGATTTCTATATTCGGGAAACCGCAGCACAATCAGGGAGGTACGAATGACCACATCCGCCGAGAGCGTTATCGCGAAAAACGCGCAGGCTCTGGACGACGAGACCACGCGGAAGATCGTGGAGCAGTTCAACCGCGACGGGTTTTATTTCATGGAGAATGTGCTCGATCCCGAGGAGGTGGACGCACTGAGGGAGGGCATGGAGCGCAAATGGGACGATCCCCGGATCCAGGCGGACGAGGCCGGCGATCACATCCGCGGCATCAGCATGATGCGCATGTACGAGTACGACCGCAATTTCCGGGACCTGATCGAACGCGAGCCGATCGCCAGTCTCGCGGAAGCCATCCTGGGTGACGACTGCCACATGATGTCCCAGAATGCTCTGCGATACGAACCCGGCCAGGGCGGCGGATGGCACCTCGACGATAGAATCCACTTCCCGCTTCCCGACGGCGTTCCGCGCCACAATCCGGATGTCCCCGTCCCCTGCTTCGTGATGAACGTGATGATTCCGCTCAGCAGGGCCGACGCCGCGGAATACGGCGTCACCCAGGTCATCCCCGGCAGCCACTACGCCGGCAGACACCCGAACGACCGCGAGAATCCGACCTTCGAAGGCCGGAAACCGGTGTCCCTTTTCGCCAAAAAAGGCGACATATATTGGTTCCACAACCAGGTCTGGCATCGCGGGTCGCGGAACGATTCCGACCAGGTGCGTTACGTTGGCTCAATCGTCTACAGCCAGCGGATGATCGCCCAGCGCCTCTACCCGTTCATCGATTACCGCATGCCCGACCACGTCTGGGAAGGCGCCGGTCCCCGCCTGCAGCGGCTCCTGGGCCGGCACGAAAAAGGAGCGTATGGATGAGGAAAAGCAGCTATCAGCCATCAGCTATCAGCAGTCAGCTTGTAGCAAAAACCAACCCGTCGACATCATCGTCGTCACGTGTCAGGAACGAACGGAACGCAGACCTCTCCCCCCGGCCTGCCGGCAGCAATCATCCGTTAGCCAAAACCGGTTACCAATTCGACGGTTGTGAGATATCTATTCACGTATACGTGGTATCTTGTAGGGGCGGTTCGCGAACCGCCCGATTGGAATGGTGACGGGGAAAGGAGGGCAACCACAAGGGTTGCCCCTACATTCCAGAGTTCAACAATCAGCTTTCAGTTGTCAGCCAGAAGTAAAAGCCCACCCAATTGACGTCAGCGCAAAGAGGGGGCGTAGCGTGCCAAACGTTCAGGGAATCGGCGGGTTCTTCTTTCGGGCAAAGGACCCGGAAGGCCTTACGAAATGGTATCACGATCACCTTGGCATCAATCCTGCTCCCACGAATATGGAGATGGCGCCCTGGGTGACCGGGTCCGGGGCCACGGTTTTCTCACCCTTCGATGCCGACACGGACTATTTCGCGGCGGACAAGTCTTTCATGCTGAACTTCCGCGTGGCCGATCTGGACGCGATGATCGCGCAGTTGAAGTCCGCGGATATCGAGGTCAGCCACGAAAGCGAGATGGAGGGCATCGGCCGCTTCGCCCGCATCCACGATCCCGAAGGAAACGCGATCGAGCTTTGGGAACCCGCGTCGTGAGATTCGCACATGTGCTGGTGGACGCGACGGCGCGCGACCCACTCGGAACCCTCTGCGCCTCAGTTTGTGAAACCGCAATCCCTCGTAAACGAACGAGGATTCGAGAGAGCGAAGGATCACAACGGCTTCAATCTCCGGCTGACTGCCTGATCCGAAAAATATCCGCCTGATATTGGCAATTGGAGTTGATTTTTCGGAAGTCAATGCACTCATTCAAGGGGCTGCATATTCCGGCAATCTGAATTCGCCTTCGCCCTTGCCACAGTTTTCCATTGTATGTATAATTTCATTCGCCACCCGGAATGAGCTTAGTTTTGGGATAATCAACTCAGTGTGTGCACACACTCTGTGTTATATTCGTAATCGACTCAAAGAAGCACGCACGAGGGTGAGAAGGGACCTGCCATGGCACGAAAATCACAAACATCCAATTGCAAGAGAGTTCATGTCATCTCAAGAAAAGATCGTTGGGCAGTCATGAAGGAAGGGAACTCCAGAGCGTCAAAAATCTACGGCACCAAATCTGCTGCCGAAGAAGGCGCCAGCGAAATATCGAATGGCAGTGATGTTGTCATCCATAGACGAGATGGAACTGTACAAAAATGGATAAAGGCTAAGTGAACAGCCGCGGGGACTTCCATTCCAGCGTTTTCATCAACTGTCCCTTTGATGATGATTACACGCGGCTATTGAGACCTCTTCTGTTCAGTGCAGTTCGTGCAGGCCTGACGGTGAGAATTGCATCGGAGACTTTCGATTCAGGGGTGGCAAGGATCAGTCGGATTTGCGAATTGATACGCGAGTCGAAATACAGTGTGCACGATCTGTCAAGGATGCGGGCGTCATACGAGGGCGATATCCACAGTATGAATATGCCCTTCGAGCTGGGTCTCGACATCGGCTGCCGCGTCTTTTCTCGAGGTATTCAGAGTCAGAAGCGATGTTTGATTCTGGAGACTGAACAATACGTATACCAACAGGCTCTTTCCGATCTGTCGAACTCCGACATCAAGCGTCACCTGAATCAGCCTGAGGAGGTCGTCCGTCAAGTAAGGAACTGGTTCGTTGAGGTCGAGGTTGGGAAGCTTCCCAGTGCGACCGTGTTGTGGAAGGAATTTAACGAGTTTATGGCGGACTTCTATCAGGAGAGGAGTGCCGAGGGCTTTGGAGGCAGAGATCTGGATATGATGCCTGTTCCTGAGTATGTGGGATTCATAAAAGACTGGATAGGGTGACTTAGGAGTAAAACCAGGAGTTAATGGGTCCAACCTCATGTGAATTTCGCACGAGGTTTTCGTTTATTCAGGAAGAAAGGCGGCACCAGTTACTCCAGGCGTCCGTCCTGCTCGTACCAATTCCACGATCCGCTGCCGAAACTCCAGCGACTGGGAAGAACATTCCTGTGTCACGGTGCGCCGTCTTTCCTCTTATGTGAATTCTGGAAATTCGCTCTCCTCAGGAGGTCTACTTTGAAGACGAACCCTGAGAGTAACGCTGTGCAATTGATGAGGACCCTCCGTGATCAGATGAGTGAGGAAATGAGAGGAATGACTCCTCAACAGCAGATTGCGTACATTGAAGAACGATCGGGCTTGAAACGGGACGATCATAAGGAACCGTCAAGAGACACGAGCACGGGCTGATCGTCCACTTCCCATCACACTTAGCCTCGATTCGTCATTTTTCGGAAACGTAAATTCGAATATACGCAAGAAAATAAAGGCGATTTGACGTCGGATTTCCAGGAACCTTCAGGTCACTGGACGTGAACGGAGAAAACATCACTTTGGACGACTTCTACGCCCCGTTTGGCGCCGGTGCCTTTTGTGCTTTTTGTGGCTGATTTTACGGTTATCTTTTTTCGAATTGAGGTTAGTGAAAAGAGATTGGCGCTAGCAAAACGGTTTTACTTGTTGAATTTTTCCGGATGGTGCGGGTCTCGTCAATTCCCTCCGGGGATTCGACTTGAAATATCCGTCAACGAGAAACACGACGAATTCTGCCGTCTGTCTTCGTGCATTGACGCCATAACCAGCGAAAGGAATCACCATGACGAAATCCGATCCGTATGAAAAAGGCCTCGCGGCCGGTGAGGCGGCCGCTTCAGCCGCCGGGGATACATCACAGTCATCGCCGAACGGCGGGCGCATGTACGTGCGCACCCAGAGTTTCGGGTCCACCGATGCGGAATTGCGCTTTCTGCAGCGCTGCGGCGTGCGCCACAAGGCCGTCGTCTTTCCCTTCCACGAAGACCGTGGCTGGGACCTCGACGAGCTGGCCCAGGTAAGGGAGCGCCATGAGGCGTTCGGGATCACGCTGGATATGAGCTCGCTGCCCATCTACGAGCGTTTTCCCAACATCATCTATTATGGCAAGAGCCCGGAGCGCGACCGGGAGATCGACGTCGTATGCGAGATGATCCGGACCGCTTCGCGCGCGGGCATCGACTCGCTGCGATACAACACCTGCGTCCTGCCCATCGACCGAACCGAACCGGAAGAAGGCCGCGGCGGGTTCTACCATACCGCGTTCCGCCTGGAGAAAATCCCGGCGGAAGACAAGGCCAGGCTGACCGAGGCCGGGCGCGTCACGGCCGACATGTACTGGGAAAGAATCGAGTATCTGCTGGAACGCATGATTCCGGTGGCGGAAGAATTCAAGGTTCGAATGGGCAATTCCCAGGAGGACCCCGCCACACCCCCCGGCTACCGGGGCGTTGACAAGGTCCTCAATGACTTCGAGGGCATGAAGCGTTTCATCGAGATAAAGCGCGGTCCGTATCACGGCTGGAACTTCTGCGTGGGCTCCGTTGCCGAAGGGCTCAAAGACCCGGCCAGTGAAATCTACCCCATCATCGAGTACTTCGGCAGCCGGAATACGATCTTCCTGGTCCACTACCGCAACATCATCGGGGGCCAGTACAGCTTCCGCGAGTCTCTGCCCGATGAAGGCGACATGGACTTCCACCTCGTCTTGAAGGCGCTGAAGGACACGGGCTACCGTTACGGCATCGATCCCGACCACGTCCCGTGGACGGACGACGATCCGAACCGCTCCTACCAGTCCTACGCCTACTGCTTCGGCTACATCAACGCCATGATTCAAGCGGTGTATGGGTAGCACAGATGTATGTGGACCCTCCACCTTGCCACGGAACTGCTCCCCGCCATTCCTTCCGGTCCGGACAACCGAACCGGCGCGCGGGCAAAGGACAACAACATGGAACCAGCTGAAATCGCGCACCATATCAGGGAAAACGGCTACTGCATCGTTCAGGACGTCATCCCCTCAGGGGAAGTGGGCAGGATCCGCGAGCGCGTTGTGCGGGCGCAGGCCGCCCAGGACGCCGCCCACCAGGCCAGGGAGAAGGCGACTCGAGCCAGGGGCCACCGGGTTGGAGCCCGCGGCGTGGGCGTGCTCAAGCAGGCGCTCAATGAAGACCAGTCTTTCGCACCGTACCTGGCCGACCGGCGGATCATCGGGACCCTCGAAATCTTTTTCGGACCCTGGCTGCGGGTCTCCTGCACCGACGCCGTGGTGAACCACTCGGGGAACGAGCGCGGCTACTGGCACGCGGACTGGCCGTTCAACCAGACGAACGCCTCCAATGTCCCGGCGCCCTACCCGGATGTGATGATGCACGCGTCGTCGCTGTGGATGCTGACCGATTTCTCCCATGCCAACGGCGGGACGCTGCTGTTGCCGGGCACGCACCGGAAGAACCGCAATCCGGCGACGGGAGACCTGCCCGGCTTCGACAATGAGGCGCCGCAGCCGGACGAGATCAACGCCCAGGGAAGGGCGGGATGCGTGCTGCTTTACGACAGCCGGCAATGGCACGCGGTTGCGCCCAACCGGAGCGGCAGCCCCCGGGTGGCCCTGATCGTGCGCTACGCTCCCTGGTGGCTGAACCTGAATCCCACGCACGTAGGCACGCCGGAGCACGAGATGATGGTGGTGGAGACCGGCGGGAAGAACTACGAGATGGAGCCCCTTCGCCGCGACGTATACGACGGGCTTCCGGAGGACGTGAAGCCGCTCTTCCGGCACTTCGTGGGCAAATAAGCGAGCGGTTGAGGGGTGCGGGGGAGTTTGAAGACCTACATAACGATTTTTTTTAAGTCTCACGAACGCAATCTACGGGGCATCTGTCCAGCATTAATTGGAAATCTCTCGACAAGCCGGCAAGGGAATCTCGAAAATGGACATCCTAGCGGAGTTGAATAGCAAACATGAGGCGCTGCATCGGGACGCCGCGTACTCTGGATTAGGTGCTGTCATCGGACACATCGAGATGGGAGAAAGACACCTCGCTTCTTCCAGAAAGGAGCGAGACGAACGACTGTGCAACGACGTCATTTATCGCACGAATCAAGCGTTTGAAGGAGCGCTTAAAGAGGCTTACTCACGTTTAACAGGAAAATCCCCCGAAAAATTGACACCTCATCAAATCGAACGATATTTTGAGAAAAATAACGTACTACACAAGCGTGTTCTTGATTTGTTTACCAATTATCGGTTGAATTGGCGGAATCCATCTACCCATGACCACATCCTCGCGTTCAGTGACTCGGAAGCCTTCCTCGCGATAATCAACATATCAGCATTCGCGGCCGTTCTGATGGACCAGATAATCGAAGCGGCTGCGACAGAAGAAGAACGAAATGCAGTTGACAAGCGACGCTCGGAAATTGAACAAACGCTTGGTGACGTACAGTCCCAGAGCATTTACGACCGTCTTCTGTCGTACTTAAAAGTCTTTAACGACGAACTCCGAACTCAGAATCTTGATAATGTACTTACCGAGACCCAAGTTCTTGGTCGACTAAACGGCTTCATTATGGAATTAAATAAAGACCTTACTATTGAGCGAGAAGCTGGAGCCCCACACGGTAGTCACTATAGGGCGGATCTACTTGTAGAGTCAGAACAAGAACGAGTACTCGTTGAACTAAAGCGCCCTAACCTGAATCGACGCGGGTTTGCTGAAGCAAAGCATCAATTAGCTAGTTACTTGGAGAAATCAGATGTTAGCGCCGCTATCCTTTTTGTACCGTCTACTACCGGCGAGGTACGGGCGTTAGAGACAGAGTGGCCAAAGGGTAAAGGAACTCTTTCGGTGGGTCTGGTAATCCCCGAGGAATGGGTCGAATAGATGGAGGCAGACTTATAGTCTATGGTGACGTGATGTGCGCGTAGATCTAGTCCCGATATACTGGGAATTTGCAGCCTTGTACCGCTGCGAAAAATGCGGAATTTACACCTTCAGTCGCACAGTTTCTCTGTATATACAGTAAACTAACGAATGGCCAAACACGAATGACAGGTCCGGCTAGCCTGTTTGTTCGGTGAAATTTGTAGTACTTGAGTCAGGTCTCCTGATGGGAACGCTCAATTGGGGCATGTTTTTATCGACACAATCACGCTCTTACAACAACACGCCTTGGCGGTCTGAGGCGAAGCCTCGTTAGATCACGCGGTTTCCAAAGTGTACATCGGCGCCGCCGTGATCGGCGGAAGTTTGGATTTAGAGGAAGGCGCCTTTTATCTTTTTGCGGGGCGAGGAGGCGGCCGGTTTTGTTATATACAGGTATGAATTGGAATGTCGGCTGTTTCGCGAGAACCAACGGAAATATCTCTAAACATGTTAGAGTCTTACAGTAAGACTTCAACGCAAGATGCGTAGAAGTTTGTTCATGCTGCTTGGATAGCGTTCCGGTTTGTGTGGTTGTCGTATAGTGTCAGTGAAGTCGCGAGGGTGACGTGTCCGGCCTGTGTGACGCGCCATCTTCTGGACCGAGGTATTTTAGCGATCAGGCCTCGGACGTGTAGACGTTTGAGGAGTCGGCTGACGGCGTTGGCTTGTCGTCGTCGCTGGTCGAGGGTTCTGGGTTGTTTGAAGAGGTGTTTTCGGATGTCCCGATTGCGGAAGCCCATCAGGGCGTGTTCGCCTTTCAGGACGGCGGTGAAGAGGTCGAGGTCGCGGGTGTCGGCGGGATTGAAGCCCCGATAGGTCCGCCCCTTGTGCCTGCGTGGTCGGGCAAGTGCGGCGAGGCTGTGACGGCTCTTCCCGGTGTCTGGTGCTGCTGCCAGCGCCTGAAGATAGTGTTGGTTGGCCTTCAATGAGATCTCCCGATAGCGGTAGAGGTTGGCCACCCCTTTGGCCATGGGATACCAGCCCATCACGCGTTGTCCTTGCCGTATGCCCTGGCGGCGGACCTTGAACTGCCTTGGATGGTTGATCACTGTCTCTATGCGTAGTACGCGCCCGTGTTTGTCGTACATTTTTATCCAGTTCTCACACATCCGGTGTTTGACCCGTGCGCCGGGTTGGCGTTTGTTTTTGAAGTCCGTGAGGACTTCGCCCTGAAAGTTGCCGTGGAGTTTGCGTCCCAGGAAGGTCAGGATGTCCTGGGGAGAGAAGCACAGCACCGTATGTCTGAGCAGATTTTCATACAGCACCTTCAGGGCGTGGGGGCTTGTGAACATCACGTCGGTGGCGAACTCAGCCTGGTCAACGACCCAGTAATAGTCCATTCCCGAAAGCAGGTCTTTGAGCAGGGGGTTGACCCTGCGGGCAAGCCCGGAGAGAATGCGCGGCCAATTTTTCTCGACAAAACGATCGGCAAACCGTTGCGCCCGGGCCACGTCGTCGATCCATAGAAACGCGTTGTCTGCTTTGCGATAGGCAATGCCGTTTTTATCGAGCTTGCGCGCCAGGTATTCGTGGCCATTGAGACAGACCTGCACCACCAGGGGGAACCACGACTGGATGCGGATATGCAGCAACCCGAACTCACGGTCGATATAGTAGAAATAGTAGCACAGGCACTTCCGCCGGGCGTTGCGCAGGCGAGGCCTTCCTTTCCCTGGAACCAGCTTGAAACTCTGACAGCCCTCCACGGCGCGGTACACACAGACCAGGCCGCGGGTGATCCCATCTCGTTGGGCGATGCGTCGCGCTTCCTCCTCTTTCCTGACGGTGTTGCGGTCGAGATAGAGGAACGGGCGCTTGTGCCTGCTCGCCATCGCCTCCGCGTGGGCTTTGATCGTTTTGGAATGCATCGTCACAAAACGCTTGAAGTCCTTCAACAAAAAACCCTGATTACCCATGAAACGCTCCATCGCATCGCCAAATCCCAACGGCAGGTACCCCTTGAACAGAACCCGATCAAAACACGATACCACGCCACTGATTTTTTCATTATATTGGTCCACGAAGTCGTTCACGGCGTTCCTCCTTGGATTGATGGCGGTCGGGACCACCATCATAACGGACGAACGCCGCTTTTCATACCACAAAACAACCTGCCGCTTCAATACCACACTTCAGGACGGCGGTGAAGAGGTCGAGGTCGCGGGTGTCGGCGGGATTGAAGCCCCGATAGGTCCGCCCCTTGTGCCTGCGTGGTCGGGCAAGTGCGGCGAGGCTGTGACGGCTCTTCCCGGTGTCTGGTGCTGCTGCCAGCGCCTGAAGATAGTGTTGGTTGGCCTTCAATGAGATCTCCCGATAGCGGTAGAGGTTGGCCACCCCTTTGGCCATGGGATACCAGCCCATCACGCGTTGTCCTTGCCGTATGCCCTGGCGGCGGACCTTGAACTGCCTTGGATGGTTGATCACTGTCTCTATGCGTAGTACGCGCCCGTGTTTGTCGTACATTTTTATCCAGTTCTCACACATCCGGTGTTTGACCCGTGCGCCGGGTTGGCGTTTGTTTTTGAAGTCCGTGAGGACTTCGCCCTGAAAGTTGCCGTGGAGTTTGCGTCCCAGGAAGGTCAGGATGTCCTGGGGAGAGAAGCACAGCACCGTATGTCTGAGCAGATTTTCATACAGCACCTTCAGGGCGTGGGGGCTTGTGAACATCACGTCGGTGGCGAACTCAGCCTGGTCAACGACCCAGTAATAGTCCATTCCCGAAAGCAGGTCTTTGAGCAGGGGGTTGACCCTGCGGGCAAGCCCGGAGAGAATGCGCGGCCAATTTTTCTCGACAAAACGATCGGCAAACCGTTGCGCCCGGGCCACGTCGTCGATCCATAGAAACGCGTTGTCTGCTTTGCGATAGGCAATGCCGTTTTTATCGAGCTTGCGCGCCAGGTATTCGTGGCCATTGAGACAGACCTGCACCACCAGGGGGAACCACGACTGGATGCGGATATGCAGCAACCCGAACTCACGGTCGATATAGTAGAAATAGTAGCACAGGCACTTCCGCCGGGCGTTGCGCAGGCGAGGCCTTCCTTTCCCTGGAACCAGCTTGAAACTCTGACAGCCCTCCACGGCGCGGTACACACAGACCAGGCCGCGGGTGATCCCATCTCGTTGGGCGATGCGTCGCGCTTCCTCCTCTTTCCTGACGGTGTTGCGGTCGAGATAGAGGAACGGGCGCTTGTGCCTGCTCGCCATCGCCTCCGCGTGGGCTTTGATCGTTTTGGAATGCATCGTCACAAAACGCTTGAAGTCCTTCAACAAAAAACCCTGATTACCCATGAAACGCTCCATCGCATCGCCAAATCCCAACGGCAGGTACCCCTTGAACAGAACCCGATCAAAACACGATACCACGCCACTGATTTTTTCATTATATTGGTCCACGAAGTCGTTCACGGCGTTCCTCCTTGGATTGATGGCGGTCGGGACCACCATCATAACGGACGAACGCCGCTTTTCATACCACAAAACAACCTGCCGCTTCAATACCACACTTTTTGGTTGCGGCTGAGCAAAGCGAAGCCGCCTTAGGAGTTCAAGCAACAAGAGCCGCTGTTCCTAGCCGCTCAAGGTATTATTCGGACCCGGCACGAATTGCCGTATCTGTTCGATATTACAACGGTTAGGTAACATCTCAAATCAGTTAGAAATGGACGCGCTTGGACATATTTAAGGAAGTTAAACCGGTTGAGCTTAGGCGTCTTCCTGATCGACACGACCTAGCACACGCTGTCGCGTTCTTCTTCCACGACGAACTCGCGCGCCTTGTAGTGGAACTAGAGAGGGCAGACTCATTGTCCGTTTCGTTCCAACTGAGAGAGGGGGAATTGGAAGAACTCGATGGCCTTGTTGGGGACGAATTGTTCCAATGGCTCGTCAGCACAAATAGGGCGGATGTCGCCGATGAATTGACGTATCGTGAACTCACTGTCGCCGTATTGTCTGATGCTTGCCATTTTTTGTGTGAGTCCCTACTTGCAAGTGGCAAAGGGAAGCTCGCCGTAGCCTATGCTCTCCTTCGCAAGCCGTTCAAAGAGAGCCTCCTTCTGCTCGAGTGGCTCTGCGGTTCACAGGAGGAATTCCTGCTGAGGTTCAGCGGAAAATCCGTTGACACCTACGTACTCAACCGTCTGCCAAAGGAAGAGCGGCTGGAGATCATTCGGGCCGCCGCTAGAAATGTGGATCTTCCTGGTATCGACGAGAAATTGTTGTGGTTGGTTCGATATTCCAAGGAGTACCACAACAGCCTTGAGACTTTGTGGACCAAGGCTACACATTTGGTCACATCGGTAAAAGCGTCGGCTACCGAACCCAGCAATCTAAACTTTGTATTCTCCCGGGAATCTGCCATTGATGATCAGTGGGATCACTACTACTCGATCGTCCCTCTTATCCTTCGGTACTTCGTTGGGGTAGCTGAACACGTCGCTTCTCGATTCGTCGCGTGGGATGACAAACATCGTTCCACTCAGCTTTTTCTTCGAGACTTGGCTTTCATGCGTTTTGCCACCCGGCCGGGTGGTTCAGAAAACCTCAATGTGGACTCTGATTCCCTCTTCACAGATCTGGCGACGATGGGCTTTCAGTGTACGGAATGCCTCGACACCGTGAACATCGGTGGTGATGGAGTCGACCGGCTGTGGTTGCGATCAGAAGTGAAGTGCCGTAATTGTGGTCATGAATACAGCGCCTGGGACTTCATGGGTGGTGCCAACTAGGAGACTAGCACCTAGGTTGCGTGCACGGCGTACCCTCGAATATAGTCTTACTGCTGCTTCCGAAGGCAGCGTCCTCCGACCCAACCGACCGAATAAAGACCAGCATCTGAGCGTAAATTGTAATCGCGAAGAGTGGGTAACTTGGGGTGGGGTGGATAGAGGAGGTGTCTACCCTGAGAGCCTTCGCCGACCCTTCTTCAGTTCTTCGTGAAGCACAGGTATAGTGTCTCGATGCAGATTGGCTTACCAGAAGTCGGTTTGGAGATTTCTCGTGTTTCGAGCAGCCTATATTTCTCGTAGTTCAGAAAGTGTTCGATTAGAGGGCGAATGGATAAACCCAAGGAGGGATGATGAGGTATAAAATCGCGCTTCACAAATCCGAAGAAGGCTATAGTGTCTCCGTACCCGGCCTGCCTGGTTGCTGGTCGCAGGGAGCCACAGAAGTTGACGCGATTGCAAACATCGAGGCGGCCATACGCGAGTATCTTGAAGTTGTTGACAAATTGCTGGACAATGTAGAAGTACGAGAAATCGAGCTGACGGTATAGCATGCCGAGACTGCCAGGAGTAAACCATTTGGATGCAGTCCGTGCATTAGAGAAAGCAGGATTTTACCTGGCACGCCAAAGCAAGCACGTAGTTATGACAGATGGCGTGCGCATTCTGACAATCCCGCGAAACAACCCTGTGAATGCCTTTACGATGGGAGGAATCGTCAGGGACGCGGGATTATCTATTGAGGAATTTCGCAAGCTCTTGTGATGGCCAAACTTCGGTACTGAAAATTCCCTGCCATCGGCGGATCTTGCGGTCCACATTCGGCTGTAGACGTGGCCGACCGATCTCAATCTGACGATGCCGGGTTTTTCGCAGGGACGACTGGAAGGTCGGCATTACCCAAACGTAGAGGCGTTCGTTCAAGACACAACTTTGAAACAGGCGAAACGCTGATCTGACCGGATCAGGAGGCAACGCCCTTGGAATGGTATGAAGACGAGTCGTTCTGGAAAGCGACGTATCCGTTTCTTTTTTCCGAGGCGAGGTTTGACGCCGCCGAGCAGCACCTTGACAACATCCTGGATCTGGTCGGCATCGAATCCGGGTCAGTACTGGACCTGTGTTGCGGCCCGGGCCGCAGCGCGATCCCCCTGGCGCAGCGCGGGTTTCAAGTCACCGCGGTAGACAGGAGCCCGTTTCTTCTGGGCAAAGCGAAGGCGAGGGCGGCGCACGAGAATCTGAACATTGAATGGATCGAGAGCGATATGCGGGAGTTCGAGCGGCCGGATGCCTTCGATCTGGTCCTCAATCTCAATACCTCGTTTGGCTACTTCGATGACAAGGACGAGGACATTGGGGTATTGAGCAGGATTCTTGCCAACCTGAAGCCCGGCGGACGTCTCGTCATGGATCTCATGGGCAAGGAGAAGCTGGCACGAATCTTCCAGCCGACGACGTCCGAAAAGCTTGAAGACGGCACCCTGCTGGTGCAGCGGCACGAGATCTTCGACGAGTGGACACGCGTCAGGAATGAATGGATTATCATCAAGGGTTCGGAGGTCCGCACCTTCGAGTTTCACCACACGATATATTCAGGGCAGGACCTGAAGGACAGGTTGATTGCCGTTGGATTTGGCGACGTGAAACTCTACGGGAGTTTCGACGGGGAGGAATACGGCACGGAATCCAACCGGTTTGTGGCGGTCGCCAGGAAACCCTCCCTGACAGCTGCCTGATCATACGGAAGGAAGAGCTCCATCCCGGCGAAGAGGTCAGGCCCCATTTGGAGCGACAGAACTCATGGACACCGTCGACATAACTTCGATCAGATACCAGAATACGCTTGAGGGGATCGGGTCCGACAATCTCGGCGGTCACTTCATGGGTTGGCCCAATCCGCCCTCGCCGGATGCGCATCTGAGGATTCTTCAGGGCAGCGATTACCTCGTTCTGGCTGTTTCCACGCAAGGAACGGTCGTCGGCTGGATTTCAGCCATCTCGGACGGCGTGTCCTGCGCATATATTCCACATCTAAGCGTACTGCCGGCATACCAGGGCAAGGGCATTGGCGCCGAGCTTGTCAGGCGGATGCGCGAACAGGTTGGACACCTTTACATGATCGACCTTGTGTGCGACCGGGACGTGGCTGATTTCTACGTCAAGCAGGGTTTCTCGGAATGCGTGGGCATGGTCGTTCGCAATTTCGAGCGACAGAACTGCGAATAGGGTTTCGATGACGCCTCATTCCAGCGATGTGATTTCCGAAGAAACGGCTCGGTACTACGCCGCGCGTGCTCCGGAATACGACCGTAGCGCGGGGTATCTGACGCTCGACGCACATCCTTACCGCGCTGCGAAGAAGAAGCGATACCAGCAGCTGTTTCATGGCCACGACGTACTCGAGATTGCGTGCGGGACGGGATACTGGACGAACGCCCTTGCGGAAACCGCGACGTCGATTGTCGGCATTGACGTCAACCCGGAAATGATCTCACGTGCGCGCTCCAGGTGCGAACAGCTCCCGCACGTGAACTTCCGTCTGGCTGACGCGTATTCCCTGGATCCCGCGGTCGGTACATTCACGGCGGCGTTCGCTGTGTGGTGGTGGTCCCACGTCCCCAGGTCCCGCCTGCGGCAGTTTCTGCAATCGCTTCACCGCAGGCTGATTCCCGGAGCGTTTGTGCTGTTTTCGGACCAGCTTGAATATGAAATTCCCAAGGTTGATGGAATGGCCACACAAAGGCATGAGAATGCGAACGGCGATACCATCGAGCGGCGGGTTCTATCGGATGGGCGAGAGTACGATATCGTAAAGAATTTCCCGACGGAGCGGGAACTTGTTTCATCCGTGAGTGGCTTCGGATCGGACATTCAGTACCGGGAGTGGCCGGGAGAAAAGCATTGGGAACTGACGTACAAGTCTGGCAAAACGCAAGATAGGGCAAAACCCCGAATAGCATCAACCAACTCCTCGAGTATTACGAGATCGCATTCTCTTTCCGCGATATTCCGCGGGAGGTAGACGTTCTGGAGGAGGCCGCCCGTCGCTTTGCAGAGATCCCTGTCAAGACCTTTCTCGAGATCGGATGCGGCAACAGCCCCCTCATGGAAGAGCTGGCAGGCAGAGGCTACGATTTCATAGGAATCGACACAAGTGACGAAATGCTCACGTACTCGAAGGAGAAAGCCAGGAAACGGGGAGTTCACGCGCGGTTTGTGAAGGCGATCATGGAAGACCGTTCTCTGCGTTCTCCGCGGGCTCTGCGGGTAAGAAGAGACGGTACAGATTTTGGAGGTCATCGCTATAATCAAGCCAGGTCACGAGTGGGTACGGCGGGCGCGCACCTTTCAGATAGAGCAATATCACCCGCCCTTCTGGCCCGACATCGACTTTGACGCGAAGCAGCTCGTCGATGTCGTGCGGAAATACCACGCCAACGCTATCCGGTTCGGCAGCGCGGGTAAATGGGCGGTCTTCCCCAATGAGTTCTTTCCCCCGCACCCTCAATTAGGTGAGCGCGACCTGCTCGCCGAGACTATCGCCGAGGCCCATGCGCGGGAGGTGCGCGTCATCGGGTACATTCCCGTGGGGCACATTATTCCCGAAGATAACATGCTGATCCATCATCCGGAGTGGATGTACCGCCCCAGCCCCGAAGGCGACGCTCCTGTCCTGAGGCACCACGGCGGCGGATTTCACCGGCACCTCTGCTTCAACACACCGTACCGAGAGGCCATCTGCGCTTTCATCGCACAAGTGGTGGACCACGACGTCGACGCGATCTACACCGATTCCGCCTGTCCTTACCATTCGCACCACACCCCGCAGTCGCCCTTGTGCTACTGCGACTATTGCCTCGAGAAGTTCGAGAGGCAATTGGGCTGCCCAATGCCGTATGCACCCGATCCGCACAGCCTGCCTCGGGAAGACCGGGAGATGCTGGAAGCGTGGAGCCTGCAGTACGGCAGGATCGTCGGCGAGGTCTTTCTCGAATTCGCCGCCGCGACGCGAAAGAAGAAGGACATCCCGGTGCTGACGCACGGCCTGGGTGTGGGCAACTGGCCCGAACGCAGGATCGTGGAGGCGCACGATGGATTCCTCTACGAGGCCGGGGGCGACTTCCTTCATCGGCTCGAGGCGGCCAGTCTGGCCGAGTCGTCGGGATGGGCCATGTGGCAATACGTCGGCGCCTTGACGGGCTGGTCGCGGGCGCAGTGCTTCGGCATGGAACTCGTCGAGGAGGCCGCAGCCAGCTTTGCTTCCGGAGGGGGCGTCCTGGTGGCGTGCGGCGTGAACCTTTGGCTGTCGCCTCCCCATAAGGCCAATCGTGAGCTGGCGGCGCTCCTTGAGATCCTGGAGAGGAACGAATCACTCTTCGAAGATCTCCACCCGTCACCGTTTGTTGCGATTCCGTTTGTTTTGCCGGTGCGGGTGTATGAGATGCTCGAGCGGTTGCGGTTCCGCGCCGAGCCCCTGGTGATGCGCGATCGTCCGCGCGATGTCATCGGCCAGTCCAGGCAGGACCTCGCCGACCGTCCGGGGGAGCTCGAGGCCCCGCTCTCCGAGGCGGGCTATCTTGTGCGCACGCCCCCGCAGCAATCCTGCCGTCGCGGGGCCTTCTCGGCCATGCTGGCCAACCATTTGCCGACGTCGGTGATCGAGGAGCGGGTTCTCTCCGATGCAGCGGCGTTGGCAAAGTATCCCGTTCTGCTTCTGCCCAACGTCGGCCATCTCACGCGGGAGGAAGTCGAAGGCATCACGGAATACGTGAAGGCGGGCGGGCGGCTCCTGGCGACGTACCGGACGAGCCTGTACGGCGCCAAGCCCGATGAGATGCGAGACAACTTCGCCCTGGCGGACCTTCTGGGCGTGGACCGCGTGGACCCGAACCCCGACCAATTCGCTGATTACGAACAACACCTCTGGGCCGCCGGGACGTTCGACACGTACGGCTGCTGCGTTCCGGGTCAATGGCTGGCCGAGGGGTGCTCGCATGAGCTGTGGCCGCTCAATCGGTTCGAGTTCGTCCAGGCGCGGCCGGGAACCGACGTGGTGGCGAACATCGTCTTCGGCGGGCGCGAGGACGACGCTCTGTGTCCCGCCGTCACCTGCCGGACGGTTGGCAAGGGCCGCGTCGTCTATCTGGCCGCGCCGGTGGAGGAGCTTCATTTCGAATATCGCCTGCTGGTGGTCCGCGATCTTCTGGGCGCCGTGGTGGATTGGCTCTACCCGGAGGGCCGGCCTCTGATGACCGATGGCCCGAACCAACTCGTGATGATTCCGAATGAGAAACCGGGAAGCCAGGTGTTGTTTCTGATCAATCACACCGGCGAGCGCGTCGAGCATCTGCCGGGGATCTGGCCGCGCTTCAGCCCACAGTTTGACTATGTGACCACGATACCCGAAGTGAACCTGTGCTGGCAGCTCACGGAGCGGGGCACTCCTCGTCGCGTGTGGGACGTTTGCACGGGAGATGACCTGGAGGTCACGTTCGACGGAAACCACCTGGAAACCATATTAACGAACATCGGACAGTACGCGATGATTGCCGCTGAGTTCTGATTCAGCGACAAAGCGGGCTTACCGAACCATTTCGTTCCGATGATTGTCACATCCCACTAACAAACTCAAATCGCAAATGCGACGATCTGTGAGAGAAAGGGTTGCCTCATGACCGAAACGGAAAAAACCCTCTTCGATGTTCCACGGAGCGGGTCCAGGGCGCCGATGACCGAGGAGCAGAGGTGGGCCTTCGAGCTCGACGGCTATATCCTCCTCCCGAGCCTGCTCGGCGCGCCGGCAGCGGCGCACGCCACACCCGCCGCTCTGGCTGAGCATCCGGACTTGCTGGCTGCGATTGATCAGCTGGCTGGCGGGGAGTTACCGCTGTGGCACCGCGCTGCGTACGACGGTACTGAAGGGAAGGAACAGGAGTTCCACACGATCAAGTTTGAGCTGGACCGGCCGTCGCGCCGCCTGACCAAAGAGGGGCAGTGGGCCAATGATCTGACGGTGGATGAGCAGCGCCGGCTGGGCTACGACACGACCAGCCGGCCCGACCGGGTGTGCGTCTGGGGGCTGCGCGCGCTGTGGGCCGTGGGCGACAGCTGCGTGGTGGTGTGCCCTGCGTCGCACAAAGCCAACGTCCAGCCGCCCCCGAGCATGGCGCGCGCCGAGGAGCTCGGGGCGACGGAGCGCGTGCAGCTCCGCGCTGGCGACTGTCTGCTCGCGGTTGCCACCACGCTGGTCGGCGCCGCCCCAGGCTCCTCGCTGCAGGAGTGCATCTTTTGCGACGACTCCCGCTACCCTGGGGGGGCCTTCGGCCACGGCGCGACGGGTGTGGACAGCTGGCTGGATGAGCTCACGCCGGCGCGCCGAGCGCTGGTGGCCGGCCCACCACGCGGCCTCGGCCACGACGGCCAGCCCCTCAGCAACGAGCAGCAGCTGGCGCCGTCGCTGCTGGACGTCAACACGCGGCCTGATGCTCCGAACCACGAGGAGGTCTGGTTCTGGGACCTGAGAGGCTACCTGGTGCTGCCTGGCGTGATGGACCGCGAGTGGTTAGCGCAGTGCAATGCAGCGCTCGACTCGCCCTTCGCCGAAGCCAACCGTCGGCCGGTGGCCTTTTCGAGCAGTGTCGTGGGCGAGTACCCGGACTACGAGGGCTGTTCGCAGACTATTGCCCCGGCCCCGGGCACGCGCTGCACCGAAGAGCGCGTCTCGCAGACCTGGACCCATCCCCCACCCTTCAGCGACGGCTTTCGACGCATGATCGACAATCCGCTCGTGAACGCGCGGCTGAAGTGGATGATCGACCCGGGCTTCGTCATGACGACTTGCTACACCATCGTCAGCCGCGACGGGGCGGCCGGCCAGCCCCTGCATGGCGGCTGGTTTTACGGCGCCGGCCATACCTATCATTTCCGGGACGGACAGCCTCGTACGGAGCAGGTGAACATCGGCTGGCTGCTCCAAGACGTCGAGACGGCGACGGGCGACGGCGGACTGATGTTAGTCCCCGGAAGCCACAAAGCGCGGCTACCGCTGCCGCGCCCGAAGCAAACCAGCTGCGATCTGCCGCAGGTCAAGCATATGCAGGGGGTTGCCGGCACGGTGATCATGTACACGGGCACGACGACGCACGGCGTGCGCAGTTGGCGCAACCCCAATCGCGAGCGGCGCTTCGTCAACACCAAAGCGGGACCCAATATACGGCGGCCGGAGCGCGAGGCGGCGCAACCGAGCCCCTGATGACCTCTGGCATTTTTTCGTGGATCCTGCCGAAGGCAAATGAAAAGTGATACAAGTACTGCCCACCGAAACGCGATTCGTTGAAATTCATCACCTGGACTGGGACCTGAAGTGGTCCATCCAGTTTCCGGAAGTCATCACGTCGATGAATGGTGTGACGATGATGTGGCAGGAGATTTGCCCTCAATGGACCCGGACGGGAGACAATGCATGGGAATACGAATGGCAGACAACGCCTGAGTACATCAAAGAGCAGTTGGCATACCGTCAAAACGATCCCTCAGGGAATGTCATTCGTCACAACTTCATCACAGGTCTTTCTCTCAGAGCAGCCTTGTCCGGACTCGAGGACAGCGTGAAATTGACGTTGACCCTCACGAATCAGTCATCCGCGAAGTTTTATGACGTCGCTTCCGATGGTGGATGTCTCCAGGCAAAGTCATCTGATTTCCTGGATCAAAATGAAGTCAAACGGTCCTACATCATGGTGAACGGCAAGCCGGAGAGCATGGGCAATCTTCACAGAACCCTGGATATTCGGACCGCGTATCATGCAGAACTTGCGGACTACGAAAAAGAATGGGTCAACAGGTCAGCGTGGTTCTGGGGAAGAAGCAACACGGCCATAGACCGGCCGGCCATCCTGGGCGCCGTTTCTCATGACAGGTCCAGGGCAATCGCGTTGGGATATGAGTGCGCAACGTCGGCGCTTCAGAACGCTGACGGTCACCATTGCCTGCATAGCAGACCTCATTTTGGTGATCTTGCACCGGGGCAGTCGGTGACTCGGAAAGGCTGCATCCTGTTCGGCAGCGCGTTCTCTACGCTGGCAATGCGACTCCGAAAACAACTCAACAGACCGGACACGTCTGGCCTGGATGATTCCAAAATAAGTTAGATTCCGTACCCAAGTCATAAAGCTAACCTATTCCGACGCATTTTAAGCGGCAAAGCTCGGATATGGATTTCTGGAGAGTTGAAAATGAGAAATGAATTCACGGCAGTGATCGAACACGACGACGAGTGGATAATTGCCTATTGCCCTGAGATCACGGGCGCCAACGGACAGGGTAAGACCAGGGATGAAGCCCTTGCAAGCTTGAGGGATGCGATATCGCTTATCCTCAAGGATCGCCGGGAGGATGGACTTCGCGCGGTTCCTGCAGAAGCGGAACGTGAAATTGTCGTGGTCGAATGAAACGCCATGCGTTGTTAAAGCACTTACGTCTTCACGGTTGCCATCTCAAGCGCGAAGGGCGCTCTCACTCACTTTGGATAAATCCTGCCTCGGGAGCGGTTGAGACGGTGCCGCGGCATGTCGAGATTCCAAACCGTCTTGCACGTAAGATCTGCAAAGAGCTTGGGGTAGCAGATATCGTCTGAATAATTCATAGAAAAGGCAGTTTCCTTACCCAAACCATTGTATTATATTATGGTTACGCGAATAACCTGATAACAATGAACGGGGAGGAAACTACCGTAGCAGGTCAAGACAAACAATATACGATGTCTATTGCAAGTGTTTCCGGCAAACGGGTAGAAGCCGCCAACGCACTTTCCACGGCCTTCCTTTGTAGGTATAATTGCGAGTGCCAACGGTTCTACTAATCTCAGGATGGCGAGTGTTCTTTGGCTGCGGTTTAGTAAACCGCTGAAATTCTCATTCGTGGTGAGGAAGCCGCCACCAGATGGATTTTGAATGGGATCCGGAAAAAGCAGAAGCCAACGAACTGAAACATGATCTCAGTTTTCCGGAGGGGGCCAGTGTCTTCGGCGACCCTCTGGCGATAACTTTCCCGGACCCGGATCATTCAGTGGATGAAGGACGGCACCTTACTTTTGGTCTCTCGAGACTGGGTCGATACGTAGTTATCTCGCCTACACAATAGGAATGGAAAGACGAGAATAATAAGTGCGCGTTTAACGACGCGTCGGGAAAGGAGAATCTATGAAGAGGGCTGAACCGGACGAACTGCGACCGGAATATCGCCGTGGAGATCTCGGTCCTGGCGTCCGGGGCAAATATCTTGAGTCTTTTCGATGCGGAACAAATCTCGTCTTACTCGAGCCGGACATTGCCAGGGCATTTCCCACCGAGGAGGCCGTAAATAACGCACTTCGGTCATTTTTGGAAGAGGCCAGAGAACCGACAGACTCAAGGAAGGGCGCCAGTTGAATAGTGCAATACAATATTCTTGATGTTATCGCAGTAACGGTTGGGCTAGTGTCCATTCCAGCGAGGTATCACCGTCCGGATACGGCGTTCACTGGCCGTTGATCGATGAAGACCTGTCTATCGACGGATTGCTTGGAATAACTCACGGAAAGAAAATGGCCAAATTCGTCTAACGGATGCGGCACATGACTGGCGATGGATTGTTTTAAAGTAAAGAAGGGAGGAAACGCTTCAAAACAAAGTTCTTGATGAAATGGAATCCGCGTCGTATATTTCGAATGCATAGACAACGGGTCGTCAACGTCCCGTCGACGCAAATTTCGCAAAAACGGCCATTCAATGGAGGGCTTTCGAAAACCAGGTAATCCGACATTGCCATAGTAATTCCGGATTCAGGTTACAAAACAGGGAAAACGGTGAAAATCCGTTGCGGTCCCGCCGCTGTAACTGGGGATGTTTCTCGCAACGACGCCACTGGTTAAAACCGGGAAGGCGCGGGAAACAGGTGATCCAGGAGCCAGAAGACCTGCCTGAGTCTCAGACCTTAGAAGCTGTTCTAAAATTCCTCGTGGATTCGGGAAAAGGTGACATACACGTGTGCTTCGGCCGCGTGGTTGGTTATGACCCTGATTTCCGCAAGGAAGTCGGGGATTTTTTTTACAAAGCTATCAGCAGTCAGCAGTCAGCTTGAATCAGAAACCAAACCACTGACGTCGGTGCCGCGTTTGGATTTGTAGGGGCAACCCTTGTGGTTGCCCGCGTCGCGGCGCGTATATCACGAATTGACGTCGCGGTTCCGTATCGCGAACGGATTCTGGCTGATCGCTGACAGCCGATTGCTGTTGTTTCCGATCGTTGGAGGCTGATTTGATGTTGGATTCTAAGTTCTGGACACGATTGCTCTTCTGCATCGGTATGTGCGGGACGGCGATACCCGTCTCCTCGGAAGTGTCGCTGCAATATGCCAGGGGGTTTCGCGTTGACTATTTCGAAGGGTACAAGGTCGCGACCGTCGTCGCGCCGGGTACTGGCGCAAGGGATACGCTTCGGTACGTCCTGGTATCACGCGACGGGAAATCGCCGGATGGCTATGAAGGGGCACCGAGGATACGGATTCCCGTGCGGTCGCTGGTCACCACCTCCACGACGCACCTGCCGCATATCGAGAAGCTGGATGAGATTCAAAGCCTCGTTGCGGTGGACAACGTCAAATTCGTCAACTCGGAGGCCGTCAGACAGCGGTTCGCGGCAGGGAAAATAGCGGAAGTCGGCAGGGGAAGGTCGATCGATTTGGAGCGGGTTCTCGTGCTCCGCCCCGACGTTGTCATCATCGACGCTCCGTCGCAGGACAACGCAACCCATTCGCTGCAGCAGGCCGGCGTGGCCGCCGTGGTGAATGCCGCCTATGCCGAGCCGACGCTGCTCGGGCGAGTGGAGTGGCTCAAATTCATGGGCGCCTTTTTCAATAAGGAAGTGATGGCCGCCGCGCAATTCGACAGTATCGCGGCCAGGTACGAGGCGCTCAGATCGTTGACCGGGAATGTGCCGCGCGAAGAGAAACCGACCGTTTTCGTGGGATCCCTGTGGCGAGGGACGTGGTTTATGTCTGGCGGCAAGTCCTATCCCGCACAATTGCTCGAGGACGCCGGAGCGGATTACCTGTGGGGAGACAGTGAATCGCGACGGAGTTTGTCACTGGACTTCGAAACGGTTTACGAAGTGGCGCACAATGCCGATTTCTGGATCACCATGAGAAACGAGTGGCAATCCATAGACAACGTCGTCGCGGAAGATGAACGATACGGGCAATTCAAGGCGGTCAGAACGGGGAACGTCTTCAACGCCAACGCGAGGCTCAACGCAAATGGCGGCAATGATTATTGGGAAACCGGCCTGATCGAGCCGGACGTTCTTCTGGCCGACATCATTAAGATCCTGCATCCCGACCTGCTGCCCGATCACCAGCTCAAATATTATCGAAAGCTCGATCCGTAGCCAATGCGAACGATACGAAGCCTGATATTCCTGACTCTATGCGCAAGTACGCCGCTTCAGGCGGCGGAGATTGCGGGCCGCGTCATCGATGCGGACACGCAAAAGCCCGTCGCCGATGCGCGCGTTCGCGTTCTCAACACCGACCTGGCGACAGTTACGGATGACCGCGGTCACTTTCTCATTCGCGATCTCACGGCCGGCGTCTATACGCTCGCCATCACGCACATCGCGTATCGGTCCGCGCAACGCACGGTCCACGTGAGTGAAGAGACTCACGTTGCCATCGAGCTTTCGTCCCGGGCGTTTCCCCTCCATGAGTTCCCGGTGATCGCCGATCCGATGGGACCCGGCGACATACACAGAAGTCCGGCCTATGCCACCGTGATCACGCGCGAGAGTTTCGAGGGCAGAGAGACGACCCTTCCCGACGTCCTGGCCGAGGCCACGGGTGTGCACGTCAAGCGCCTGGGCGGGTTGGGCGCATTCAGCACGTTGTCTTTGCGGGGTTCATCGGCCGACCAGGTCGAAGTGTATCTCGACGGCATCCTGCTGAACGCGGCCTTCGGCGGGGGCGTGGACCTGGGCAACCTGCCGCTCGCGCACGTCGGGCAGATCGAAGTGTATCGAGGCGCGGGCGCCCGCGGAAACGGCCTGGGCGGGGCGGTGCACGTGCGCACGCGCCCCACACAGGCACGGTGGCGACACGGCGTTCGCGGATCGTGGGGGGCTTTCGACACGCGGTTGATGAGTGGCATGATCGCGGGCGGGCTGGGGCGGTCGGAGTTTCTTGCCGTGGCCGACTATGCGCAAAGCGACAACGATTTCGAATTTCTGGACGACAATGGAACCGAATACAATGCCGACGACGACGTCTGGGCCAGGCGTCGGAACAACCACCACCGGTCCCTCAATCTGCTGGGCAAATGGCGACGCGCGCTCGGGGAGAACAGCGAAGTGTCCCTCCACGAGACGATGTACTGGAAGGACCAGGGCATGCCGGGCATCAGTAACAATCAATCGCGGAATGCACAATTGGGCGCCTTCAGAACGATGACTGAAATCACATACGAGAATCGGGCGCTGGCGCAAGGCATGAGTACGCGCCAGTCGTTTTACGTCACACACACCAGGGAGCGATTCCGCGATCCCGACGGCGAAGTGGGAATTGGCAGGCAGGACAACGACTATCGCACCCGCACCTACGGGTGGAGGGGCCGCATCAGAACCGTTCTGCTTTCCCGATGCGATGTCTCGGCTGCGACCGGCGTCCGCAGAGAGACCTACTTCCCGACAACGCGCATCCGCAGCATCGCGAATTTCTTCGACAGCCGGCGATGGGTCTCTTCCGCGCGTGCAGGGGTTGATATCTCCCTGCCGGGGAAATCCGGAGTGTGGTCCCTGAGCGCCGAACATCGGCACATCCGCAGTTCGTTTACGGGCGCCAATCCATTCGATTTTTCGCCCCTTGCGCCCGATTCGGCGAATACCCGCAATCTCACGAGCGTGCGTACGGGTGTGCGACTGGATCTGACGTCCCGCCTTGCGTTCAAGGCCAATGCGGGGCGCGTATTCCGGATTCCCTCGTTCTTCGAGCTCTTCGGCGACCGCGGCGGTGTGGTGGGCAACGTCAATCTCCGGCCGGAACGCGGACTTGCGTTTGACGGGGGCCTGCGCTGGTCGGGCGGGACGACCTCGTTGGAGTTCGCGGTTTTCGATCACCGCTATGAAGACCTGATCCAGTTTGTCCACACGTCGCAAGCCACCTCTCGGCCCGTCAACGTTGGCAGCGCCCGGGTGTACGGGATCGAAATATCCGCGCAAAGACGCCTCGGTCGCTACGTCAACCTCTCCGGAAATTACACGTGCCAGAATGCCAGAGACCAATCGGAAATTCCGTATCTGAAGGGCAACGTACTGCCCAATCGTCCGCCCCACGCGCTGTTTGCCCGCGCGACGGCGCAACTGGGACGCTTTACCGCGACATATGACTACAGCCTGGAGGACGGGAGCTTTCTCGATCAGGCGAACCGGCGCCCTCTTTCGTCGCGCCACATTCACAACGCCGGCGTGAAGTTGAATACCGGGCGGCGGTTCCAAATCGGTCTGGAGGCCAAGAACATATTCGGCGCCCAAATCGCCGATACATGGGGCTATCCGTTACCCGGGCGCGCGTTTTTCGTGAGCGTGAATACGGAATAGGGATCCGGCGAGCGCAGGACCGGAAGGCGCATCCCCCACTATTCGTCCGAAGCGCTCTTGATTCGTGAAAGATGAGGCCAAGGTAGCAGTTCTTTACACATTTCCCGACGGGAGGTTTGAATGAGGTGGTTTCTGCTGATTCTGTTTCTGGCAACCGATGCACTGGCAAACCAGGCGGTGATGACGACGACGGATTACGCCACGGGTGGACTTTCGAGCCTGGATCTCGGTACAAATACGGCTGTAAACGACCATCTGACGATTCATTCGGACGCGGTGGTTCGCACGTATCGAGACAAGGTGTATATACTCAACCGCCTTGGGCAGGATAACGTCATTGTTCTGGATGGAGACGATCTGCAGACGCCACAGACGCAGTATTCCACGGGAAACGGCACGAATCCCCACGACATCGCCTTTGTCAGCGAGGAGAAGGCGTATATTTCCCGATATGGCCGAACCCATCTCCTCGTCGTCAATCCCGTCACGGGCGATTCGCTGGGTACGGTCGATCTTTCGACGTTCGCGGATGCCGACGGCCTGCCCGAAACTTCCCAACTCGCCGTACACGGGGGCCATCTGTTCGCGGCCTGTCATCGGCTGGACCGGGAGAACGGATGGGCGCCGACGGAATTTTCGGCGATTGCCGTTGTCGACGTGACGACTGATGAATTGGTGGATGCGGACCCGGACACAGAAGGTACGCAAGGAATTGTCATGACCGGCAGCAATCCCTCAGGGGCCGCGCTGCGAGGCGGCAAGTGGTACTTGAGCGCCGTCAATTCGTACACCGATTTGACCGACGGCGGCATCGAGGTGATCGATCTGGCAAATTTACGGAGCGAAGGAATCATGCTCGATGAGACGACCGCGGGCGGCAATCCGGGTTCCCTGGTGATGACTTCCGATCGCGACGGCTATGCCGTCATTACCGACGAGTATTTCGTAAATACCGTCAAACGCCTGGATCTGGCGACGCAGTCGGTGTCCCCGGGCCTGGAGGGCCTCTCTGGCGGATCTGTGCCCGGTCTTGGCCTGTTCGGCACGCGGCTATTTGTTCTGGATCAGGGGAGTTTCGGCGATCCGGCCTCCGCCGGCGTGAAAATCTATGACGTGAATTCGGACGACCTTCTGGCCGGTCCGATCGGCACGGGTTTGCCGCCGTCGAGCATTGCGTTCCTGGGCAGAGTGGCGGATTTCAATGGCGACTACGTGGTGGACTTCAACGATTTTGTGGCATTCGCCTCCATGTTCGGCAGGACAGCCGGCGACGATGATTTCGAAACCAGGTTCGACCTGAATGGAAACGGTGAGATCGATTTTCAGGACTTCCTCATCTTCGCATCGGAATTCGGGCGTTGAGCAAGTCACCTACCCCCAATTCCCCGTCCCCGCGGGGAGACGTAAGACGTGAGACGGGAGATGACATCCTTGCCCGATTAATGCCTCCGGCACGAAACGAAACCGAACGGGGCGGACAATCTCTCACGTCTCACGTCTACCCTCTCACCGCTTTTGAGGGGCCGGGGGGAGAGGTCTGCGCCCGTTACGGCGCTGACGTCAATGGGTTTGCCTCTTGCTGTTTGGTTTTTGATTCAAGCTGACTACTGATTGCTGTTTGTTTTTCGCTGTTGCCTCAAGCTGATTGCTGATCACTGAAGGCTGAAAGCCCTTCTTTCCCTTTGTGTCTTTGTGTCTCCGTGTGAGCAGATTTTGATTCAAGCTGAACGCCGAGCGCTGATAGCTAACGACTGCCTATGGATGAATATCTCGATCGCCATGAACACTACGATCTGACGCGCGACGGCCGTTTTCTGATCGCCGAGCTGCGTACGCCCCACAGGGTGCTGAGTACGTCGGCGCATCGCGGCGGCATGTGCACGGGCATCCGATATCTCGTGAATCACCAGAGTTGCGAGGGTACGGGCCACGATGCGCGATTCGCGTTGATCAGGAAACTCGGCCAGGCGGGCTATCACCGCCACGTCTGCGCGGAACGCGGCCTGCCCCCCAATGAGGTCGCGGTGATGGGTACGGCTGCGAACATGAACTGCGCGGCGCACGTCGTGAAGACCCATGCCGAATTGCGCGTGTGCGCGGTGGTGACCGCGGGCGTGGAGGGCAACGCGGGATGTGCGGGCGATCCGGCAACCTGGCATGAAGAGGATGAAAAATGGATCGAAACGCATCCGCACGCGGGTACGATCAACACCATGGTTCTCATCAACTGGCCGCTCACACGGGGCGCGATGGCCCGGGCGGCAGTCACGATGACCGAGGGCAAGTCTGCCGCGCTGCGCGATCTCGCCGTGTCGAGTCGGTATTCTCGCGATCTCGCGACGGGAACCGGTACCGATCAGTATTGTATTGCCGCGCCATTGGACGAAGCGAAAAAGCCGAAGGCCAACGCCGGCCATCACGCGAAGTTGGGCGAGTTGATCGGAGCGGCGGTCCGAAAAACCACACGCGAAGCGCTGCGATGGCAGAACGGTCTCGAGCCATCCCAAACGAGATGCCTTTTCCATGTGCTGAAGCGGTTCGGGTTTCGTCGCGACCGGTTCCTTGCGGCGATGGATATCCGACTGACGGATGCCGATTGCGCCCTGCTGGAGAAAAACCTCAAGTCCGTTGTGTATGAACCGCGCGTCTCGGCGGCGGCCTATGCGTTTGCGGCGGTCTGGGACCGCGTCCGATGCGGCGCGATTCCTTATTCGCTGGCCGAACCGGTATTCCGGCAGCAGGCAGCGACTTTGGCGTCCTCGCTCTCGGCGAGACCGGGGGAGTGGCCGGCCTGCTACGAGCAGCTCAGGACCAACGAAGACAATCTCCTGGAACTCGTCTATGATGCGCTTGCGCTGGGTTGGCGTCTGAAATGGACCTGACCCTGCTGGACCCGGACCCGATCCTGCTCATCGGCGCTGTCCTTCTGGATGGCCTGTTCGGCGATCCGGTCTATGCCTGTCACCCGATTCGCCTGATCGGCGGCACGCTATCCGTATTCGAACGGTTTCTGCGCCGTCTACGCCTGGACGGTTACGCCGGCGGGTGTCTTCTGATGCTGGCGCTTTCCGCGTTCTGGATGGGCGCCGTCTGCGGATTGGCAATCGTGTTGAATCACGTTCATTCCTCGGTCGGCTGGGTTTTCCAGTTATATATTATATATAGTATGATCGCTCTCAAGGACCTGTGCAAGCACGGGTTGGCCATCGATCGCGCCGCCAATCCGGACGACGGCCGGAGGGCTGTCTCCCAACTCGTTGGGCGCGATACCGATACAATGGACGCTACGGCCTGCCGGCGAGCCGGCATGGAGAGTTTGAGCGAGAACGCCGTAGACGGGTTCATTTCGCCCCTGTTCTGGTATACTGTATTTGGTATTCCCGGGATTGTGTTCTTCAAGGTGATCAGCACCATGGACTCCATGGTGGGTTTCAAAACCCCGCGATACCGCGCTTTTGGGTGGTGCGGCGCCCGGCTGGACGACGTGCTCAATTACCTGCCTGCGAGATTGACTTATCTCTGGATGGTGCTGGTCGCGTTATTCCTGCCCGGGTGTTCCGCCCGCAAGGCGATGCTTTTCGGCTGGCGGCAGCACGGGCTTGTTCCGGGACCCAATGCCGGATGGAGTGAAGCGACGGCCGCGGGTGCGTTGCAGCGCCGGCTGGTTGGCCCCGTCCGGCAGGATGGAACACTGATTACAGAGCTGTGGCTGGGCGCTGAATCCGATCCCGAAGGCGGCCAACCCGGGGATATGCGCCGCGCGTGCGCATTTGTCATTGGCGCCTGTGTGCTCGCAACGTGTCTGGCGGGCGCTTATCTCTTCGTTTTGCGCCCGCACGTATTGACTTTCTGATATCCCGCCGTTATCTTCATCTGCCACACTCAACCGATCTAATCAGCATGTTACCAGGAGCGGGCGATGATGAAATCTCTACTTGCCGGCTTGACTCTGGCGGCGACCTGCATGTGTCTGAATCCTGCCTTTGCACAGGACAACAGGACGACGGCAGGTGACGTGGTGGACCGTGAGACCCTGATGGCCTTTGTGGAAGGAGCAAAGGACTCCCTCGATGGCGCCGCCGACTTCGCCGCGGTCGGGCGATTGATAGAGGCGTTCAGGACCGAAGGCGACTGGAAGGCCGGGCGGGTCTATCTCGTCATTCTGACCGGCGAGGGACTCGTGCAGTTTCACGCGGCGGACGTTACGTTCGAAGACAAGAACGTACTTGATCTCGAAGATGACAGGGGCAATGGGATCGTCCGGGACATGCTCGCCGCTGCCGCTGAAGACGGCGGGTTTGTCGAGTACTATTGGGACGACCCGACCGTGGAGGACGACGATTTACCCACGCTGACCTACTCGGTTCCTGTTACCATACGCGGGCAGGAATTCGTCCTTGTCGGCGGTTTTCACATGGACCTGTCGGACGTCGATGCCGAGCCGAACATCTTTGAACTGCTGGAGGTAACCGCCCGGGACGTAAAGGACAGGGCATCCCTCAGGGCGTTTGTGGAGGGCCTGCGGGTACTCGTTCCCGTCATCGAAGAAAAGGGATATCCCTACCTGGCAACCGTGCAGTCCGCCATCAGGACCGAGGGGGAGGATTTCAAACACGGTTCGATATACATCTTTGTGATCAACACGTCGGGCATACTGATCTTTCACGGCACGGCGGACCCCAGTTCTTTCGGCGAGAACATGATCGACGTGGAGGACGTTAACGGAGTCAAAATCGTCCGCGAAATTATCGCGACGGCCGAAGCCGGCGGCGGGTTTGTGAAATACTACTGGGACAATCCGGCGGTCATCGGAGACGAGGACACCAAGTCGCCCAAGCTCAGCTACGTGATCCCGATTCACGTTTTCGGTCAGACGTTTGTCGTAGGCGCGGGCATCTATCTGGAGAGCGATATCGCCTTCGAAGAGGTCGCGCAGGTGGATGTACAGGTCGTCGGCGATGGCGACCCGGGCGGTCTTACAGTGGAAGTTTCGCGATCGATTTCCGGACGCGCGCCCGTCTATGCGTGGCGCAAGACGACCGATGAGACGGGGCGCGCCGTGGTGAGAGTCACGCCGGACGAACAGCGCCGCGTCAACGGCATGTACCGGGCGCGGGTGCGCACGTCCGATGGCGCGACCGTCGCAAGCTGGAGCAGCATTCCCCTGATGCCCGGAAGGCGCGTGACCTATGAGGTCAATCTGAATGGCGACGTACGTGCCGTCAGGACGATCGCGGCATCATTGGGACCGAACCGGCCGAATCCGTTCAACCCTTCGACCTCCATTCGCTATTCGCTTGACGAAACGGTGGACGTGAAACTGGCGATCTACAACCTGCTGGGCCAGGAGGTCCGCCTGCTGGTTCGACAGTTCCAGCCGGCGGGAAGCTATATGGTCTCGTGGGACGGTCGGGACGCCGTCGGAAGGCAGGTGAGTACAGGTCTGTACCTGTATCGGCTTCAGGCCGGGGCGGACGTTGTCACGCGCAAGATGGTGCTGGCGAAATAGCTGCCACGCGCGAATTTGCGAGATATTGACTTTCCAGAGTCGGTCCGCTTCTGAGGAGGGGCAGGAGGAAGCGAGGGAAGACATAATAAGAATGCCCGCCAATCTGATTTACTGGCAGGCCTTTGACAATGTTAAGCGCAGCGGACTATTGCTTTGCGTTGTTGATCCTTTCTTCGTTTTTGGCGATGCGTTCTCCGAACGAATCCAGACGTTCGTCGATACGCTTGATGTCTTGCCTTAGTTCTCGAATATCGGCTTTTAATTCTGTTCGTAAATCTTGAATGTTGGCTATGAGACTGAACATCGTGAGAAGAATAGCCGCAAGCGCAACAAGATTGGGCGTATTTACCTTGAGTATATCACCCCATGAGATGGTTTTCCCGTTCATTGTGTACCTCCAATCTGTTCGAAAGAAAAGTACGTCAATCAGTTACATTTTGTCAAGCGGAAATATTGAAATACAGACGCTGTCGCACCGAGGGGATTACTACGGGAGAGAACGAATTGGAAGAGCGGAAGAAAGTGTCGGCGGTAGAGGTTGTGGAAATTGCGGACAACCTGCCCAAATATAACTCTTGCCTACAATTCCCTTAAATCAAGACGGGTTTCGCGAATACGGAAGGAAAGGCGCGACCCGTTTTTTTGTGCACGCGGATGGGAGAATGACAACCGTCCACCTCCACGGCATGAATCAGACCTTTGCGGTGGGTACCCTGAAGTCAATCGTCGAGCGTCAGGCTCTGTGGGAAGAGATCGATCTTGAGCGTCTTGGGCTATTGAAGTAAGGTTCTTGATTCTTGCGGAGAAACAATGTGATTGAGGTGATTCTGACGGCGCGAGACCTCTCCATCGGTTACAAACGCGGTCGAGGGACCCCTCGCGTTGTGGCTCGCAATTTCGACGTTTCGCTCGATGCCGGCGATTTTGTGTGTCTGCTTGGCCCCAATGGCGCGGGGAAATCCACGCTCCTGCGCACGCTGGCCGGGATGCAGCCGCCGCTGAACGGGCACGTACATATCGCAGGAAGAGATATCGCGGAGATGTCCGCGACGGAAGTCGCCCAGGTGCTCAGCGTGGTGCTCACGGACCGCGTCAGCGTCGGTACTATGACGGTGCGCGACCTGGTGGGCCTGGGACGGCATCCGCATACCGATTGGATCGGACGCTTTGCTACCGAAGATGAACAGGCTGTATCCTGGGCGATCCGGGCGGCGCGGGCTGAAGACCTGGAACACCGCAACGTGGCCGAACTGAGCGATGGCGAGCGCCAGAGGGTGATGATTGCGCGGGCGCTGGCGCAGCAGCCCGACCTGATGATTCTGGACGAACCCACGGCCTTTCTCGATCTGCCCCGGCGAATTGAAATCATGGCGCTGTTGCGGGGCCTCGCTCATACGACCCGGAAAGCGATCCTCCTCTCCACGCACGATCTGGACCTGGCGCTGCGGTGTGCAGACCGGATCTATCTCCTGCCGTCAGAAGGCGCATTGCAGACCGGCGCGCCCGAGGACCTGGTCCTGAATGGGGCCTTTGAAGGCGCGTTCGGCAGCGACGGCGTGCGCTTCAACGCCGACACGGGCGCGTTCAGGATGACGCCGGAGACCGGCCGCGCCACGGTCGCCTTGACGGGACGGGGACGGCGGGCGTATTGGACAAAGCGGGCGCTGGAACGCGCCGGGTTCCGGGTGGATGACGTGGAATCCGTGTGCCGCGTCGACGTCGTCGACGGAACAAACGGCTCGTGGCGTTTCGAACGTGGCGAATCAACCCGGATCTTCCATTCCATTTACGACTTGATTTCAGCACTTAAAGTCGAAATTGGAATAGATACCGCAGCGCAATCGGGAATTACGGGATGAAATCGGCTTCTGAAGTTGAAGCGCGGGGCGGACCGCGGCGCGCGATGATCTTACCGGGACTGTTTCTGCTGCTTCTGGTCGCGTTCGGCCTGAGCCTCTCGCTCGGGTCGGTCCGCATTCCTCTGTCCGGACTGTTCGACATACTGATGGGCGGCGAGCCCGCCTCTCCGGCATGGTCGATCATCATTCACACCATTCGATTGCCGAAGGCGATCACCGGCGTGCTGGCCGGCGCCGCCCTGGCGGTCAGCGGACTGCAGATGCAGACGTTGTTTCGCAATCCGCTGGCCGATCCGTTTGTGCTTGGCATCAGCGCGGGCGCCAGTCTGGGCGTGGCCATCGTGGTGTTGGCGGCGGGCGCCGTTGGCAGCGCGCTGATCGCCGGCCTGGGCTTCCTGGGCGACCTCGGCCTGGCTGTTGCTGCGATTCTGGGCGCCGCCGCGGTGCTGGGGGGTGTGCTGCTGGTTTCCCGCAGCGTGAGCAGTGTGATGACGCTGCTCATCCTGGGCCTGATGTTCGGATACGCGACCGCCGCGTTCGTCAGCATTCTGATCTACTTCAGCGTGCCCGAACAGATCCAGTCGTACATCCTTTGGACGTTCGGCAGTTTCGGCGGCGTGACGTGGCGCCAGGTCCCCGTGCTCGCCGGCGCCATACTGCTCGGGCTCTTGCTGGCGTTGCTGTGCATCAAGCCTCTCAATGCGTTGTTGCTGGGCGAAAACTACGCCCGAAGTATGGGCCTGAACGTGAAACGCGCGCGCCTGTGGATCCTTGTGAGTGCGTCGGTTCTCGCGGGCGCCACCACCGCCTTTTGCGGCCCCATCGCCTTCCTGGGCCTGGCGGTGCCGCACCTATGCCGAAGCCTGCTGCACACGTCGGACCACCGCGTGCTCATGCCCGCCGTCATCTGCCTTGGCGCAACCCTCGCGCTGCTGTCCGATCTTTTCGCGCACCTGCCGGGCAGTCAATACGTGCTGCCGCTCAATGCGGTGACCTCCCTCATCGGGGCGCCCGTCGTCATCTGGTTCATCCTGCACCGGAAGAACCTTAACCGGACGTTTTGAAATCAACAGGCGGGAAGAAACATGGATGGACCTGCCTGCTGAAGCAGGCGAGGCAGGCAGGATGGGCAGGATAAAGACGAAAAGGCGCGACAAAGGCACGAGAAAACGAGGAAAAACGAATCGCGCGACAAAGGCACGAGAAAACGAACATCAGAAACTACGAAACACGCGAAAGAAACGAAAAATCCGAGGCTGAAGTCAGTTGCCACAAGAGGCCTGCCCGCAGCACAGGGCACTGCGCAGGCAGGCGCATAACCACAGTGTTGCACGTCAGCCTGACACACCAACACGACGACGGCCGACTCGACATTGGACGGATCAGGGTTTTCGTTAAATTCTCCACTCATGTTATTGAAAATCAACCGATTATACGAAAAAGTCACCGGTTTTCGTGAGTAATCCAGAATACGCTGTGCAATGCGGTTTTTTGTGATTAGGCATTGTCTGGTGCGGCATGCGCGGAAGCGGTAGTACCTTGACTTTTGATCTTGATTTTGGCATTATTGTGACGTCGTGTGGAGACTTCTGCCAATCGAATGGAGCGCGAAGTGTTGGATTCGGAAGATTGGACGATATTTCCATCGGAATTGTATTTGAGGAAGCAAAAGTGGTTTGAGAAGAAGGATAAAGATGTGATCGTAGCCCTGATGACGAATTGGGCGAGAGTTTTTGGTGCTTTAAACGATGGTGTACCGTTGGGGGAGGTACGCAAGCGGGGCAAGGTTCGTGGTGGTGGAGATCGAGGCCTGCTCGAAATTGATCAGAGAGGTCGAGGAAATCTGCCGGAAGCTCGTCTTTATGTGTATCCAGATAATGAGACCCGAACCTTGTATTTCATAACGATGGGATATAAGGACGCACAAGATACGGATCTCAAGGATTGCAAAAGGTATATTGACAAACTTGAGGCCCAGAACCAGAAGAGGAAATGAGGAGGCGCCATGTCCAAGCGGTACAGCTCAGTAATGGAAATGGTGAGGGACACGACAGAAGATCGTGAGCTTTGCGACGAGTTAGAGAAGGAGATCAGGGATCACGGCTGTGCGTTTTTCTTGCATTCTGTCAGGTGCAAAGCAAAAATGTCGCAGCGGGCTCTGGCCAAGAAGCTTGGCACTTCTGAGGAGCATATTGATGCTTTGGAGTCCAGTCGAAATTCAGAGTTGACTCTTGAAGATGTTGCACGGTATGCTTCCGGACTTGGTCTCAAGTGTGGGATCTCCTTCGAAAGCGAAGATGCTACTTCTGTTGATATGGTTAAGTTTCACACGCTTCAAGTTTTCCATTATTTGAACCATCTGGCAACTCTTGTAGAAGACGATCACGCTATCAAGCAAGGCGTGGAGAACTTTTTCGAAGAGTATATGTACAACGCGATTCTTCTATTTTTGAAGAGTCACAGAGATGTTCAGGGCATTGCTCGCAGTGACGATGAATTGGAGCAGATAACCAGGACCGCTCAAAAAACTGTGATGAAATTGTCGAAAAACAAAAGAAAAAAGGCGCCGGAACTTGCGATGGTTCTCTATGGTGGAGGGCCGATGGTGAAAATCCCGGCGGCACTATCTTCTGCAACCGAACCGGCGACGGCGGGGTCGGGGTAAAGGCGCGCCGTGAAGAAAGTCCAGGCGTGTTCCTGGGCTTTTTTATCAAGAACAGGCGTACCATGATACCCTCAAACGGTCTGTCAAGTTAAGTATATTAGCCCCAACCCAATCCTCACAAGACGTCATCAGGACACACCGCGACTCGCCGTCGTCTTCACCTTATGAAAATGGTAGGCGTTTTCTACGGGTTCACCTGAAACCTCGACTTCTCAGAATAGGGCGACGCCTTCCCCAATCGACACCTCGGCGCCGAAACCCTCGACCGCCTCAGACACGGCGCCTATCGCGTCATCCTCGACGGCGACAGCTATCGCTCCCCAAAACCCTTACCACAATCACCCAAAAAACACCTTGGAAAGGAGACTCAAAAACACTAATTACATGCCCCTTCCGAAACCCCCAAAATCGTCACTTCCAGGTGGCTCCATTATGCCGATCATGGGTGGCCTCATTGGGGCGATCCGTGACAGTTACTCCACCGAAAGGAGTTAAGAATGGATCGAGAAATAATCACCTATACGATTGCGGGCGAGCCGGCGAAGGTTGAGTTTGTTGATGACCCTTCAAAGCCGGGCTGGGACGACATCCCAGCCCTTGAATGGGAAGGATACGAAAGTCCTGTGGTGGAAAAGCCAGGACAACAATCGACGAAAACAAACTCGTCATAAGCATTTTCATTCTCACTTACAGAAGTTCAGTAAATGCAACCACTTAGCGGCGACTGTTTTCCAATCACGTCAAAGGCCCCGGCTACCACGGGGTCTTGTTGTCTTGCGGGCGTCGTCCTTATATAGAACGTAATACGTACGACACCTCTACAATTGACAGGCAACAGCCGCTGTTTCAAGAAACGAGAAAAAAACCCGCGCCATGTCGGTAGCGGGTTTTTTGATTCACCAGGCGGCCAGTGAAAGCAAGTCCTGGCGACCTGTCTCAGGTGGTCGATACAATCAAGCGATTTCTCAAACGGACATTTGAAAGGGTGGAGCAGACATTCCTGTCTGCTCACATCAAACCCAAACCTCACAAGACGTAATCGGGGCACACCTCGACTCGCCTTCCTCTTCACCATAGGAAAATGGAAGGCGTTTTGTACGGGTTCACCTGAACCGGGCAGACAAGAATGTCCGCCTGCCTGCCGCGCTCCGCTTGGCGCAGGCAGGCCCCACCTTCAGACACGCTGATTCATATGCCGGATGATCTCTGTTACGCTACACTCGGGCGCAGTTACGTCAAACGGAACACAGGCCAGCGACAACGCTTTGTCAAATTTGAATTCTTCGGTCTTGTCGAACTCCTTCGTCTTCGGATAGACCAGCGCGACCTTTTCGCATTCGTATTTCTTTCCATAAGCGAACATCTGATACATATCGGCCTGGTGAATGTCGTGTTTCAGGTCGCCGTCTTCCGCGTTGATGCGCTTCCATTTCGTGTCGAGGATTAACCGCACGCCGTCGTGACTCGTAAGGCAGATATCCGGCTTCATACAGAAGACCTTCCTGTCGTCAATATACGCTAAAGGTTCTGACGGTCCTTGCTGTCTCACCTTGAATTGGCGCTGGTGCCGCCGGAATGACGCCGCTACGAAGTCCTCAAATATCTCCCACATCGGAAAAAGCAACGTCTGGTTGACGTGTCTACCGGAGAACGTGGTCAGGCCGTGATTGAAGAGAAACAGGCCGACCCACTGCATCACCGCGTCGTAATGTTGAATCGTACGATCCAGACGATGCCGGTCCCAGTCGCTCTGGTGGTTCGTGGAGAGCGGAATGTCGGAAAAGCTGACCCGTAACTGGTGGAGCAACTGCTGGTTTCTCGGTTGCCGTGCGTTCCCGGTCAGTTCTTTAATCGTGCTATGGATCAATCGATTGGCGGGTCGGTTTGCGCTGAACACGTCATAGCCTGCGTAGAAACGTGCACGGTTAGCCATGTTCTCACGAATGTGTTGGGGAAACTGAATGCGCCCTCGAAGGCAGGGCAGGTTCTCCTCCACCGGTTGATATTGGCGGGCAAGACCGCGCTGCGTGAGCATCACGAGGTTGTTCAAGAACAGGTGGGCGAACACCTCCAGCATATTGAAGCGTCGCACGGCGTTGATCTGGCTCTCGTTGAACTGGGCAGCCGATTTGAAACCGCGCCAGGTGCGCAGCATATTGAAAAACACCCGTTTTGTTTCTTCGATCTCCGCGCCTTCGACGAAATCCACCTTAGGGAGGATTTCCAGTACCGTTCCCTTGCGGGTTTCGATAATCCCGACGTAGTTTCCGGCAAATAGCCTTCCGTTCCTCACTGTCAGTACCGGTCGGTAGTTGTTCAGCTCATCTGCTTGATTCTCAATGGCGAAATCCTTCAGGCCTTTCAGTTCTTCATCGCTGAGACCGGTCAGTTCTTCGTGTTCTCTGACTATCTTGGTGTCGGGCATATTTAAACGTCCTCTTTACTCTCGCCGACATCTGCTTGTACGCTATTCTTGTAGATCTTGAGATAACTTTCGGGGGCCTCCCACTTGCCGTTATTGAATGGCAATAACTCATAAATCTTTTTCTGTTCATCAACAAACTCGCTCAAGTCTTCTGGGCAATCCTTTTGTAACTCCCCTGAGATATCTTCAACAAAGGGGTTATGGTTTAGCACCATTTTGATTTTCTTCCAGTCGTCGTAGAAGTATTCCTGTAGTAACGGGACAATCTTGTTTTTAAAGGCTTTAGCAAGGTCGCCCATTTTCTCGACATTCATGAAGTACGTATGACCGATCTGATGGTCCCGATCGAGAAGGATACGGATGCGTTTGTTCATAACCTTAAGTAATTCCTGGCAATTCACACCTTCGATATCGTCAGAAACCAGCGTTGGATCGGGCATCATCTCGACGAAGTTAAACCGTCGCCGCAATGCCGTATCCAATAGGGCGATGGACCGATCAGCGGTATTCATTGTGCCGATGATGTACAGGTTGTCCGGTACTCCGAATTCCTCCTTAGAATACGGGAGCGTGACGGTCGCCGGATCATTGCCGCCAGTACGTTTGGAGTCTTCAATCAGGGTAATCAACTCGCCGAAAATCTTCGCGATATTGCCGCGGTTGATTTCATCGATGATCAGGACGTACTTCCGCTTACTGTCAGTCCTGGCACTTTCTGCGATTCTCCGGAAGACACCTAGCGATAGCACATAGTCAAGATTCCCATCCTCATCAGCGTTTTTGCGAAGGACCGGCCTGATGCCCTCGATAAAGTCCTCGTAGTTATAGCTCTGATGAAACGTTACCATCTCGAACTGGCCGCTCTCTTTCAACTCATTAAATCGGCGCATCTTGTCTTCACGCTCTTCCTTGCTTTCCGTTTCGAACTGGTCCACAGGCTTGTTGTCAATAATCGCCAGCGCATAGTCAACCGTGTTCCACGTCTTGCCCGTTCCGGGGGGTCCGTAAAGGATCTGATTCAAGGGAGGTAGGTGTTTCTTAGGCTCTGTTCCCGATTCCATGGCATCCTCATCGTCTCCGGACTCATCCTCTGTATGTTCTCCGTTCAATTTCCCCATTAATTCAATCGAAGGCTTGTACTCATCGGCCCGAACGAAAAGCGAAAGAATTCCCCTTTCGGTCGTCCTGCTAAAGCCAGGTTGTTGTTTCACGTTACCCTTGGGTAGTTTGCATTCCGACTTGTTTATCCACAACACATGAATTCTGCCCTTCTCTGTCCATTTGCCATCCCCATGATAATCGTTCTTGTAGACGACACCAATCGCCCGCGCCATTTGTATTCCCGTTCTAACCAGGACAATGTTCCCCGGGGTGGGTTCAGTCAGATGAGGATACTGGCCCCAGCCCGTAAACACCCAGTTATTTTCCTTAAAACTATCATCACGTTCTTCCCAATAATCATCGCTGTCAGGATCATTTACGAAAGTGCTGATTTGATAGAATCTATCGCTCACTTTAATTTTCTCGGATCTGTGCAGATACAAGAACATATTGATTTCATAGGGCTTGCACCCAGGAAAACCACTGTTCAGCTTCTGAATAAAAGTGTTGTATTCCTTAAAGCCGCCGGGTCCATTGATCTCACGCTGCAATTCTGAGGGCCGTCTCAGATCCAGTGCCTCCGACAGCTCATCGGTTAAACTGTCCACGGGTTGGAAGTATTCAGGGTTTATCAAAAACAATGTCTGGGTCAATCTCGTTACTCCAACTCCGCTCAACTTTAACGCGTTTTCGAAATCAGTTGGATCGATCGTCGGTTCATCCTTTACGGCGTCACTAAACAACCGCCAAAGTAATTCATGACCTGAGTCACTCCTTTCATAAAAGATGTTAAACCGGGACTGGGGAGTGGGAAAGATGTAGTAATCGTAAACTTCCGTATCTGGAAGCGGCCTTTCTATTCCAAATTCACGGCTTACACTCTCGTACACGGTTTTCAGTTGGCTCGTACCAGCCTTCGAAGCCAAGAAATAAAAGAACGAAAAAGGATCGATGCCCTGATCTCCGTACCTTAACAGAGGCGGGTTTTCGCCCCACTCGATCTTCTTGGCTCTGTCGATCAGATACCCCTTACCGCCTTCCGAGATGTTTTCTGCCAACTCTCGAAACCACAGTACCCAGTCGTAAATCTCTTTCATCTTGGTATGTCCTTCCCCTCGGAGGATTGGAACGGATAAACGATTAAGACAGGATGCCGGCGTTACTCTATCCGCGGGCTACTTGCCAGTGGACCGAGAAGACAACCCTTCTAAGTGATCTGTAAGGTGCTGATCGCCGACGGCTGAGTGCTGAGAGCTTATATCAACCCCTTTCCCGTCGCGATGGCGACGGCTTCGGTGCGGTTCCCGGCGTCGAGTCTGGCCAGAATCTCGCTGACGTGGAACTTGACGGTGCGTTCGGAGACGTAGAGTTGATCGGCGATTTCTTTGTTCAAAAGACCCGTTGCAACCAGTTTCAGCACTTCCTTCTGACGCGGCGTCAACGCATCGGGGTTGTTGACGCTCTCCAGCAATTTGGAAGCAACCAGGGGTTCGAGCAGCGACCCGCCTTCGTGTACCACACGAACGGCGCGAAACAGCTCCTCTCTGGGCGAGCCCTTCAGCAGATAGCCTCTTGCGCCGGCCTTCATCGCGGAAACAATGCGCTCGTCCGTGTCAAAGACCGTAAATACAATCGTCCGTGCCCGGACCTTGCATTCCTTCAATCGTCGAAGGGTCTCGATTCCATCCACGCCGGGCATCTCCAGGTCAAGCAACAGCACGTCCGGGTCACATCCGGCAATCTTCCGCATCGCCTCTTCCCCGTCGCCGGCTTCTCCGACGACCTCGAAATCGCTCTGCGTACCCAGCATCGCCGCCAGGCCGTCGCGCACAACCGGATGATCGTCGACAATCAGAATGCGAATCGGGGCGGTCATTTCTTGCTCCGCGAAGGAATGCGAATTCTCAATCGCGTACCCTTTCCCTGCGAACTCTCGATTTCCAGTGAGCCCCCCAGCAAACGCGCCCGCTCGCGCATCCCGACCAGCCCATGTCGACCAGGGGGCACGTTTGAAGGGTCGAATCCGCAGCCGTCGTCCTCGACGATCAGGGAAACGTAATCGGGCGTTGACGTCAGTTCGACAGACACGACACTTGCGTTCGCATGCGCCGTGACGTTGTTCATCGCTTCCTGTGCGATGCGATACAGGCCGGTTTCAACGCTCGCGGACAGAGGATATCCGCCGACGCAATTTACCCGGACGTCCAGACCTGCCCCGGATCCGATCTCCGTCACCAGGGCTTCCAGCGCTCCGGTCAGCGAGCGTTCCTCGAGCGGGGCGGCGCGGAGATCCTGAACGGCGCGGCGCGCATCCTCGAGATTGCCGCGAGCCATCGCGATTGCGTCGCGCACGATATCCGACAGCTTTTCTCGGCCCGTATCGTCCTCAAGCAGCGCATCCAGCGTCTCCAGCCGCATGAGAATCGCCGCGAGATTCTGGCCGAGCGTGTCGTGTATCTCTCGCGCAAGCCGGATTCGCTCATCCACCGCGCCGGTTTCCACGCTCTGTTCGTAGAAACGCGCCCGTTCAATCGCGATGCTCGTCAGATCGCCGATGGTATTGAGCAGTCGCAGGTCTTCGGCCGAGAGTTCTCGCCACGCGGCGCTGGCCACGTTCAACACGCCTACCTTCTTTCGTTTCGCGTACAGCGGTATGCTCGCGTGATACTTCAAGCCCTCCGAGCCTTCGACAAGCCCTTTCAGCCTGCTGCATGCCACGACGTTCACGTTCGCGGCGCCCTTCAAATCACCTTTCCGATAGGTGTCCAGGCAATAGCACCATCCGCCCATCTTGACCGGGTTGTCGCGCAACGCGGGCGGAAGGTTTTGCGCAGCGGCCAGATACGGCTCACCGGTCTCTTCGCTGAGGAGCCATATCCAGCTTGTCCTCAGGTCGAGCAATGCGGCTACTTTTCGAAGTGCCGCTTCTAGCGCCTGATCGAGACCCACGGACTGGTTCAATTCGTGGGCAATCTCGTTCAGAACCGTGAGTTCGCGATTGCGTCGTTTGAGTTGGTCGTTTGGCGTCGGCATGGCGTTCGTCGCTGGTATCCTGTTGTTTTCGCATCTTACGACCTGCCAATATATCTCCGGTTCAAGGCAAAATCAAATGCAGATCGCCAAACTCGTGCCACAGATACCCTTCATTGAGCGCCGCTTCATACGTCAATTGAAGATGCTTCAACCCCGCCAATGCCTGCAGCATGGCGAGATGTGATGCCCGGGGCTCATGGAATCCGGTCAACAGTCCGTCTACAATCCGCATGGGTCGTTGCGGAGAGATGACAAGCGACGTCCACCCTTCGCCGTGCGAAACCTTTCCGGCGCGGTCGGCGACGGTCTCCAGCGCGCGGACCACCGTGGTGCCGACGGCGATGATCCGTCCGTCATTTTCGCGCGCGAGGTTGATTGCCCGCGCCGATTCGCCCGGAACGCGGTAATACTCCTCGAAAGGCGGTTCGTCGGCTTCCAGACTTGCCACGCCGGTGTGCAGGATCAGCGGCGCGACCTGAATGCCCTTTGCGACCAGCTTTGTGATGACCTCGGGCGTGAACGCGCGGCCTGCCGATGGCATCTCAGCGCTTCCTGCTTCGGTTGCATAGACGTTCTGGTAAACCTCAATGGGCCAGTTCTCTCGAACGTATCCATACCGGATTGGCGCGCCGTAGACGTCCATGTACGTATCCACGTCGTAGGGCAACGCCAGCGTAGCTATCCATAGACGAACATCGGCGCCCGGACCGTCCCGCAACTCAGGCCTGTAGGGCGCGTGCAGATGCGCCGATCCGCCACCGGGCAACGCGAAGACCTCACCGGGTCGTGCGTGAAGGAACGGACGTGTCCCATCCGATGAGCGCATTTCAACCATCCACATTTCGGCCGGCAGACGCGTTGACAGATGCAGCCTCAGTTCAGAACCATCGGCCCGGATGGCCGGCAGTGACGCTTTCCGGGTTCCACTTGTATTGATCGCCAAAATGTCTCCGGGGCGAAGCACGTCGGGAAGATCGCGAAATCCGACGTGTTCAATCGAATCGTCACTTATTCGCGACACCATCAGCCGGACCTCGTCCCGACCGAGGCCGCGCGCTTCCGGCGGTTCTCCTGCCTCGAGGCTCGATGGCAGATCAAAGGAAAGAGTATCAAGGTTTGTGTCAGGATTCGTGACAGGCGATACCAGATCCGGCATCGAATTGGACATAATCCACCCCCTGCGAAAATCAGCTATCGGTCACGCTGAAAGATTCACGTGCGGCGTAACGACCGCTGTCATAATCGCCTTCCAGCAATTCAAGAAAACCAGGGACACTGGCCTCCGGCAATGGCCTGTCTTCGATGTCTTCACCAGGAAACGCGTCCTGGTGCATCTGCGTCCGCATATCGCCCGGATCCACCCAGTAGACCCGCCAGTCCGGACGTTCCGCGGCCAACACGTTCGAAAGCTGTTCGACCGCCGCCTTGGATGAACCGTACCCGCCCCAGCCCTCATACGCCTCCCTCGCGGCGTCGCTGGTCACGTTGATCACACGTGCGCCGAGCTTCAATGCCACCTGTACCGCCTGCAGAACCCCGAGCGGCGCCACAACATTAGCGCGATACACGTCTTCCAGGATATCGAGCGGATAATCCAGCAATCCCGTCTGGGGACTCGGACCCAGCATGCCGGCGTTGTTGATCACCGCATCCAACCCTCCCGCCTCAATTGCGGCTTGTGCCAGCTTCAAGCGGTCTTCGGCGCGTGTCACGTCTCCGGGAACAGCGATGACGTCCGTCCGCTTTGCCAATCCCTCACGCGCGGCTTCCAGCGCCACCGCGTCTCTGCCGTTGATGACCAGGCCCCATCCTCTCCGTGCGAGTGCTCGCGAGAGAGCAAGGCCCAGACCCCGGGATGCGCCTGTTATAAGTGCAGTTCGTATTGACATCATCAGCCTCCTCTCGAATTATTACCAAGAGCAGTAAATAGTGGACAGTGGCCAGTGGTCAGGAAGAGCAGTGTAGAGTCGGGATGTGGCGCGGTAGTTTAGGAGTGGCCTGTCTGTTTTCCGCCCCTTTCGTCTGGCGGTGCCTCAATAGCCACTCCATGCCCCGTTTCCACATCCCGCTCGTCGAACCGGACGTGCGGATTTCCCGCATCCGGCTCTCCGACGGACGTCGCCTTCAGGCACACGCTGCCCGCGCTGCCCGGACAGCTTCACCTGAAACCCAAGCTTGTTCCGGAGTCGCCTCGTCTTCTTCTAAAGGAGGTTATAGGCTTGCGCCACTCTCCCGACCGTTGTCCCCTTCGCAAGCACATCCGAAGTCAGGCCCCTTTCCTCCGCCGGCGTTACCCGGCATCACAGGTACTACGAGCCTGTCCGCCACCCCATACGGCCCGGCCTGTCCCTCACGGGCGTCCGGTTGGTGAACACACACCACCGGTGGGGCTTCCCGTGTTGCGATGGATCTCCTTTGTATACATGCCGTCGCCAATACCCCGGCGGGACCGTCGGATGCACGCGTTGCTGTCTTTTTCCAACGACGGCGGCCTTCCCCGGCTGACAATCGGGTCGGCTCCCGCATTAACGTTTTCGAGGCCTGCTCAGCGTTCACTGCGCGTTACGGCCTGCATACTCGCGGGGTCGCCTTGCGACCCTTTACACCGGAGGCTTCAGAGATTTCGTTACCTACGTCCCTGCTCCGGTTGCTACCGACTGTAGCAACACTTGTCGGGTTGGGACTCTCACCCACTGGAGATCCGCGCCTTCCCACGGCGCACTATCAGCTTTCATTTATTTTCAGGAGCAGCAAATAGTCGACATCCGGATCCAACCAAAGAAGAGTGGGAGGATGTAAACAATACGGTGCTCCCCGTAATAGACCGCCGAATGTGATGAAACACCGCTGTCTTGTCGTGGTAGAAATGTATTTAAATAAAAAGCCCTCCGCATCGAACGGAGGGCCTGTTTGAATCCTGTACTTTCGTGCAGGGAAAACCTGCCTACATGATCAGGGTATCGCGCATAACCAGGGCTACCCGGTGTTGTTCGTCAGCAAACGTGAACCGTTTGAGAAGTGTGCTGGTGAGGGTGTGCATCGCCCTGTTGTCGCGATGTGTTTCGCACCTCAAAACCCCGAAAACTTCGCATTGCCGATTGAGGTGAGCGAGCGGTCGGCCGTGTTCAGGAAGGCCGAGGTTCGCAGGCGAAAGCGTACCGTTCCGGGAATCTCGCGGTGCGGGAAGAACAGGTGGCGCATGCCTTCTCCTTCGACCGCAAATCCGGGGTCGGCTTCCAGCAACACGTGGGTTTCGCTTCCTTCGCACGCGACCCCTCGCACCCGGCATCCGCGGGTCGATCCGTCGCCGAACGTGACGATTGACGTTGCGCCGTCCAGCAGGTCGCCCTCGGGCAACTCGCCGGTGACGACGAGCGCGTTGTACGGCGCGCCGGCATCCGCCCTCATCGTACCCGTCACTTCCCCCTCATACGCACCCGTGCCTTCGAGTTGGACCTGATTCCACTTCAGCAGCGTGCCGCCCCAGAGTCCCATCAATTCGGGCTGCCCGTCGCGCACCCTCACGAATCCCACCTCGCCCGCGAGCGACAGAACTCCCCATTCGACGGCCTGCCCTCCCGAATCGCCCGAATACACGATGTGGTCGACAACGCCGTGGTGCGATATGTTGAGGCCCACCGCGCCCCATTCCAACCTCTCAACACGGACCTCTTCGACAAACGGAGACTCTTCGTACGGCTCGTGTACCGCGGCGAACAGACTCGAAAAGGGCGCGAGTCCCTTCCTGCGCACCAGAAGGATGGGCATTCGAAACCGGTCCAGGAGCGCGTCGTTCTCCTCCGCCCTGCGAAACGATATGGCATCCCCCGCAAACACCTCCGCGCCCGCCTGTTCGGGCAGATGGGTCCGCACGGCGGCTGGCGAGCCGTCCACCGCAAAGGTGATTCTCAGACTGTCAGAAGCCTCGCCGCGAGAGACGTTCTGGAAGTACGCGTAGGCGATATTTCGACCTTCGGCGTCGCCCCGGTCCGACTCGCCGGCGGGAAACCGGATGTCCACGCCGGGCAGCATGTTTTCGCCGTAGGCCGCGAGGGGAACGCTCACCCTCGCATCCCCGTCCGCATCCGCGCTTCCATGAAGCGCCCAGTCGTGCTGTGAACCCCCTGTTACGCGAAAAAGGTCCACCGCGTAACCATCCGATTCCCCGGCGCCCACCAGAAGCAGCGCGCGACGGTAGACCTGCGCCACACCGGGGTACGCCCCCTCCCCGCTCGCTTCCACCCACTTCACCGCATCGAAACCCGGTTCGAAGGCCAGCAGCCGTCCGTCCGAGGGCCCTCGTCTGCCACCTGAATACTGCCGCTGCTCATCGATAACCACCGTATTGTGACAAAGCGTGCTCGTGCTCCAGACCCGGTGCCGCGTGTGGGTGTACCCGACGTCCGGAAACAGTTCGCGGCCTTTGGCGAACAGAACCATGTTCAGATTGTCCGCGTGCTGGTGCCCGTAGCCGCCGGAAAAGTGAAGATGAAGCTGCACCTGTTCGTCGCCCATGCCACGCCCCAGCCACGCGTGCCCGACTCCCGCCAGCAATGTTGAAACCGAGCGATCGGGTACCTTGAGGTTTCTGAAGTGCGCCCAGTTGTCGTGCATGGTCATCTGCCGCCCGTCGGGATACCGGCAGATTTCCAGGATTCGCTCCGCCGAGGCGATCACAGGGATATCCCGTGAGAGTTCCAGGTTGTCCAGGCGGGTCCCGTTCTCCGGATGGACATAGCCCGGCGGGTCGCTATATCCCCGAACTGCACGGAATACCCTGTTCATTCCACCCATCGTCATCTGATGATAACCTACACTGCCCTCCATCCAGAACCCGTCTTCGTAGAACGTCCGTCTGAACAGTTCCCGACTTCGCCTTACGCCTTCATGCACCAGCCCGGGATCCACCAGGACCCGGCCGATCACAATGTATCCTTCGTATATTCGCGGCCCCGCATTGCCATAAACGGGCTCGTGAAACCGGTCCTGTCGAATGGCGCCGCGGAAGAAATCGTCCTCGATACGCGCTTTAACGTCGTCGTCTGTTTCTTCCGAGAGCCGCTCGAGTTCGCCGCTCTCGTAGATCGAATCGTACGCGTAGACCAGGGGCGTGGGCATCTCGTCATGGCGCCATCGTCCCCACTTTCCGCCGCCGTTGGGATACGGCGGTTCCAGCACGAACCCTTTGGGACGGTGCGGCCAGTCCCTGCTCACGAGGAAGCCGGGATAATACCGCGCGAATGCGTCCAGAATCAGCACCGCGCGGCGCGCGTACGCCTGATCGCCCGTCATCTGGTACAGGTCGCCGAGCCGATGGGCGACCGTCGAAAAGTACGAACGCGCCTCCCGCCATGCCCTGGCCGAAAAGAGATATCTGTATCCGGTCGCGTCTTCCCAGTAGGGGTATTCCACCTCCACGCCCACGGGATTGACGACCTTCATCACCCTGTCCTCAGGGTACTGTTCGTTCGGAAACACCATCTCGCAGAACCGGCACTGAACGCGGTGCGGGTCGGAGATCGTCCATCGCAATTGTCCCTCCTGCGTCCCCTCGTCGCAGTTCGGGCACCCCATGAACCGGAAGCCGGTTTTGTCCGGGACCAGCGCCACCATCCCGGCTTCGGACATCGCCATCACTCTGGATACCGATCGCTTCAACGCGTTCACGCGTTTCGCCGACGCCTCAACCGGATAGACCGGGCGGGTCGTTTCCGCCAGGACCGATCTCGACCAGCCCAGAACAAACATGCAGAACACCGCCAACACCAAAAGGCCCATCCATTCCATTCCAGGCCGTCCTTTCTTTTCAACGTACTGTCTGTGCCGACAGTACGGATAACAGGTGTTCGGGTACATGGGTAACACTCTCTGAAGTGGAAGCACTCTCCACTATTGTGCGTCGTCCCTGCGAACCAGCTTCCAGACGTCCGGAAACATGTTGTTGCCCGCGACCATCCAGAGCGCGTCGCTGTAGACGAACACACTGGCTGCATGGCGTGGGGCCCACGGCGTATCCGGCAGTTCGGACCAGTCCACACCATCAGAGCTGTACCACACGTCGTTCCGGTTCCAGCTTCCCGTCGCTTCGTCCATCGAACGATGGGCCGCCTCGTGAAAACACCCCTCCATCACCCACAGCTTTTCGTCCCAAACGCCAACGTCGTGATACTGGCGAGGGACCCACGGCGCCGTCCGGGTATGCAGTTCCCAATTGACGCCGTCGCAGGTACTCCAGACGTCGCCGAACGTCTTCCGGCTGTTGATCCGCGGCGTATCGTACGTGCCGCCGCCCAGAATCCAGATCCGGTCCTGAAAAACGGCGCTGCCGCCAATCATCCCCCTCGGCTCCCACGGCGCGTTTTCCAACACCCGGTTCCAGGTCCGCCCGTCGGCCGAATGCCATACGTCGTTGAAGAAGACCTCGTCTTCGTCCGCGAACTGCGGGATGGTCTGCCCGCCCATCACCCAGAGGCCGCCGTCGTGAACCGCCGTATAGTGCAATACCCTCGGTCCCCAGGGTACGGGGTCGCACACCAGTTCCCAGTCCACGCCGTCGGAACTTCGCCACACGTCGTTCTGATAGTGTCCCTGGTTGCAGTCTCCGCCCACGATCCACATGTGACCGTCGTGGACCGCGTATCCCGCGGTGTGGCGGCCCTCCCAGGGCGCCTCCTCGTTCACCTCGATCCAGGTTAACCCATCGACGGAACTCCATACCTCGCTGTTGCAGATGATTGGGAAATTGACCTTGTCACGCGGATTCCAGCCGCCCAGCAGCCACATTTTGTCCTGAAACACCAGCGCGCCCGCGCCATCCCGGCCCGCGAACGCGGCATCTTCCGTTACGCATACCCATTCATATTCGGACATAAAACCCTCCCGGTTTCACGATTCAAGATCGCTACCAATACGTCTCGTACTTTTCCCTGCAAAGAAAAAAGCCTCGCCACGGAGCATGCCTCGGGCGGGACGTTTATTACGCTGAGTAATTCGAGATTTCTATTTCCGGTCAGATCGCATAACGGCGAATAAACACACTTTGGAATTAACCTCTTGGAAAACAAAGGCTTTAGATCTCCCACCAACTCTCATTTTCTCTTCGTCCTTTTTCTTGTACGCCCAAGAAAAAGGACCAAAAAGAACGGCGCCGCTCGGCGCGGGGCCGGTTTTTCCGTGAACCTGCTCAGTGGCGGAAATTGAAATTGGTTGCCCTTTCACCTGAACCTCCCGCCCGAGCGATGTTGCCGGACGGAATAGCACGGAAAAACCCCACACACACCACCGCGCGGAAGGAACGTCGTCCGGAGAGTTCATCCTTGTGGATTTGCGTGGGTCCGCCGTTGGTCTTTTGTCTTTGCTTCAAGCTGATGGCTGATAACTGACAGCTTTTCGCTGCCTTTTGGCTTCGTAGGGGCAACCCTTGTGGTTGCCCGCTTTTTGATTGCTTCCCTTTGTGTCTTTGTGTCTCCGTGTGAGCTGTTTTTCGCTTTTGACTCAAGCTGACTGCTGATAGCTGATAGCTGACCGCTGCTTTTCTACCACCCCTGCCGTCCCACGTAAAGTCCCCGATTCTTCATGGGCAACCGGACGCGGACGCCGCCCAGTCGATGGGACTCGATAAAGCCCATGATCATCTCCTGGCTGCGCCGGGCCAACTGGATCGGCCCACTGGTCTCGCGGTTGTCATCCAGCGCCTCGGCGATATCCCTGAGTCCGTTCACCGTACCACTTTCCCTCGGTGCCTCGGGAAACGGCCGCTCTTTCAGCGCACGCGGCGCGCCGGAGGCCTGCCGGAACTGACAGGTCATCCCGTTGTCGAACGTCCTCAGCTTTCCGCCGGAGCCGCAAAGCTCGAATTCCGCTCCGCTGCCGGCCGCTACATAACCCAGGACGCCGTTGTGAAACCGCACGAACCCGGCCGCCACGCCCGGGTCCACGTTCAGCCGGTTGTCGTCCCAGTCCCCATCCTCACACACAATGGTTCCCTGAACGAAATCGATCTCCGGATCGCCCGCGAGATACAACATCATATCCGATCCGTGGGTGAGCCCCCACAACGCGGCGGTCACCCCCTGCTGCACGATCACGGCCTGGATCGTCCCCAATTCGCCCGCGTCGGCCAGTTCCCGCATTTTCTGATAGATCGGAATATACCGGCGCTGGGCGCCGTAATTGAACTTCGTTCCATTCCGCTCTACCGCCGCCACCATCGCGTCGGCTTCCTCCATCGAGCAGCAAAGCGGCTTTTCGCAATAGATCCCCTCTACGCCATGGTCAGCCGCGAACACGGTCATCTCCGAGTGGGTTGCGGGGCGCGTGGCGATACACACGATATCCGGATTCTCTTTGTCGATCATCTCCCGGTAGTCGGTGTAGCAGACCGGAACGTTGTACCGTTCCCGAATCGACTCCGCCTTCCCGGCCACCACGTCCGAGACCGCAATCAGTTCCGTCCGCTCGCAGGCCACGGCGGCCGCGGCGTGCGAGTACGGAATCCAGAGGTTGCTGTCGGGATGGTCGCGCACTTCATCGTCGATGGTCGCCCCCATCCGTCCGCATCCGATCAGCGCCGTACGATAACGATCCGCCATTTTCCTGTCCTCGTGTTGATGGGTGTCACTCCACCGCGTTTGACCGCATCTCCGCCCGCAGGGGGCCGAACATCCCGTGGCCCCATTGGACATCCGCGTCTATTGCCGCCTCCGCCCGCCCGGCGGGGACCGGCGCCGTGCCCAGCAGCCGCCCGTCCTGAGCGATGCCGATCCTCTCCTCTCCGATGGTGAATTCAAGCGTCGTGGGCTTTCCCGTCCAGGCAACCGGCACGGACACGCTGCCCGGTTTCCTCACCCGGTAGACCATGCGGTACTGGTTCCACACCTCGTCATCGTGCAGGAACGAATGCCGCATGTCACGCACGGGACAGCCCTTGGCGCTAACCGACAGAAACATGGCGTCCCCATTCGGCGCCAGCCCGGTCACGCGTTGTCCCCAGTCGTTGATTACCAGGTCGGTACCATGTTTTTCGTTGTACGCGACCACACGGTCTTCGTAGGGATGATTCATCGTGTCCGTAATCGGAGGGTTCCGGAACATCCGTTTCACGAAATGCCACGCATTTCCGTGCGCGTCGTACCGCCACAATTCCGACCAGGGCCATACCCCCACGTAGAGGTCCCCTCCGTAAATCGCGGTTGTCTGCGCCTCCCGCACACTGCCGGATACGCCCGGCATCACCGGCGGCGAGTTCTCCAGGTGGCGAAGTTCCATGCCGTCGTACTTGAACAGGTTTCCCGTGGGGTACTGTGCGATCAGCATCTCGTCGTACCAGTTCAACATCGAATACAGCTGAAAACTCACGCCCGCAAGCGACGCGCGGACGATCTTCCACCCGGATCCGTCGAAAACGTAAACGCCGCCCATATTGGACGAATTCACGATCTCATCTCCGAGTTGTCCGATGGAAAACGGCGTCTCCTGCGGATACTTCAGCTCGAGCGTCACCGCCTGATCCAGGTCGACCGGTCCATCTCCCGGCTTCCAGGGGACCGCGTACAGCGTGGTATACGGCTGGTCCGAATCGTGGTCCTTGTGGAAAAACGCAAGATGGCCCAGGGCGTAATAGAAGTGGTGATAGCGTCCAGACGCGGGCTTTTCCACGACCTGCTCTCCGTCGTACCAGGCCTCGCCTTCCTTGAACTGGAATATCTTTCCGGCAACCCGCATTTTTCCGTCGCCCGCCACGGTTTCGCCCACGCCGAAGCTCTCGTCCACCTGCCAGCGGCCTGCCTCGTCGTCCCACCATCGCGCGGTCCTGTCCTGGTGATAGCTGCACGAATACACCCGGCCATCCAGATCGAAAAGGTAGCTGCCGCCGTCCTCCGTGGAGGGCGGCAGGGCCTCGAATGTCTCCTCTGGCTCGTCGTCGCGGAGGAAAAACTGGAGCGTGAACCGATCCATCCTGAACGCGGTGTTGTAGACGCCCACAAAGCCCGCCCCCATCACCACACGGCCCTCCGAGTCGCGGGCTTCGAAGAGGGAACCCCAATTTTGCCCGACGTCCTGACCGAAATCAATCGTTGTTGTAATCTGCATCAGCGGTCTCTCCTCGGCATGCCCCGGCTTCGGCCAGAGCAGCAGTGTAAAAAGGATCCAGTTCGTCGTCCGACGGTTTAAAACGGCCATGGTCAGAAAGCCAGCACAACCTTTACCGCGCCGTCCGTCTCCGGATGCTCGAACGCCAGTTCGAATGCTTCCTGAATCCTTTCGAACGGCATCAGGTGCGTCAGAATCGGCCGCACGTCCAGCCGGCCCTGTGTGATCCAGTCCAGCGCAAGCGTATAGTCCAGGCCCGGATTCGGACCGACCGACGTCACGATCTGCAGTTCCTTCCTGAACATATTCATAAACGAGAGCGTCATCCGTCCTTCGGCATTCTCCTTGTTCGGCACCCCGAAGTATACCAGCGTGCCGTCCTGGCGAAGCAGGTCGCCGCACAGGTTGAACGTGGATTCCCTGCCCACGGCCTCCACCGCAAGGTCCACCATCTCTCCGTCGGTAATCACCGCGACAGCGTCCTCAAGATCGCACGTCTCAGGATCGATGGTATGGGTCGCCCCCATCTTCGAGGACACCGCAAGCCGGTGGGGGAGCGGATCCACGCCGATAATGGTCCTTGCGCCCAGGTTGCGCAACGTGGCATTGAACAGTTGTCCGACCGGTCCCTGCCCCATCACCAGCGCCTTCCTGTTGATCACGTTTCCCAGCTTGTAAAAGCAATGGATGACCGTCCCCAGCAACTGGCTCATCAGCGCCACTTCCGGGTCGACGTCCTTTGGAAGCATCACGCACGCGGTCGGATCGGCCAGCACGTATTCCTGGAACAGGCCCCGGTCGAAGCCCCATAGCAGCACACGGTCCCCGGCATTGAAGGCCTCCGTCGGACACGCCTCGACGATCCCAAGGCCTTCGTGCCCCGTTTGCCCAACCGCCATGGGATAGGACGTATCCACACCACAAAAGGCCGGCTTGTCCGTTCCGCATATCCCCACCCGCTCCAGGCGGACAAGCATCAACTCCCCTTTTGCCTCGGGTCTCTCCACCTCGGCAAGCTCCCACTGACGGGGCGCAACCAATCTAGCCGCTCTCATCCATCCCGACCTTTCTGTTCGTATCAGAACCCATCCTGACGTCCCTTTACTGTCTTGACATCTACTCCCATACGGGCCAGTCCTGCGCCTGAAGCCGCTTCCACAACCGGTCGAACGCCTCGCTTCCGTCGTCCTCCCACTCGTCCAGGCGCACGCCGGTCGCAAAGGACTCGTCCACGCCCTCTTTCATCAACCGCTCCGCCTGCTGCAGATTCCGATAATAGTGCTTGACGCCGCCGGGGAACGTCACCACGGACAGATGCCTGGACCAATCCGCCGCGGGCGTCTGCCGGTATTTCGCGACGGCATCCTCGTCCAGCGTGACGCCCAGCCCGGGCGCCTCCGGGACTTTCATGAAGCCGCGCTGGACGACATGCGGGGTCGCAATCAGGTCGTCCTCGTACGAGTGGCCGGCCGTCACCCCCGGCAACGTCGCCGTCGGCATGACAGCGCCCAGTTGAAGCGCGAACGCCGTTGTGATTCCCGTTCCCACGTATTGCAGCAGGATCGGCGTATTCGCCGCGGCGAACGTCCAGCCCGCGGCCAGCGCGTCCCGCACGCACTCGTGGCTGCATAACGCGCCTTCGAAGTCGCCGGCGCGAAGCCCCGTCCACGGGCCGGACGGCTGCCGGGACGCGGCCTCGGAAAGCACGCGCACGCCGTGCAGATAGAAGGGGATTCGGATCTCCCGGTGCAGCCTGCGCCATCCGTCGATGTCGTACGCGAAGATCGGCTCCTCGACGCCTTTGACAACGGGGATTCTTTCCAGCGCCCTCAGCACAGGCAGCGCCTTCTCGACGCATATCAACGCGCCGTTGAAATCGAACTCCACGCGGAAATCCGGCGGCGCCGCCTCCTGAATCGCCTGCGCGCATTCCACCACGTCGTAAAACGCGCGGGCTTTGCATTTCAGCCCGCGGTACCCGCGATCCGCCGCCGCCCTGACTTCCGCCGCCGTATCCTCAGGCGACATGCAGGGCATCCACCACCCCATCGCCACCCATTGACGCGCCTGCTGTCCCATCACCTTCCACGCGGGCAGCCCCAGGTGCTTCCCCATGAGATCGTAACACGCCATATCCAGATTGAACCGCCCACGACCCATCACGTGGTCGAAGGGATCCGTCCCGATATAGGCGTCCAGCGCCTCACGCTCCAGCGGCGGTCCGGGATTCTCGCCCAACCCGTCGAGCCCGGTGTCCGTATGAAACCGGTATACCGTGACTTCCTCCGTCATCGCGAAGTGATGGTACGCCTTCCGGATTCGGGCTACATAGGGAACCCGAAGGGGAATCACCTCGACGTCCGTAATTCTCATCGGTATCGTCCTTGCCAAAGCGATCGGGAGGCACGCGCAAGGCCCGCCGTCCTGCTACAATGCTTGAATTTCGCGAGGTGCGGTGGTATATATAATGCGGGGAGAGGTAAGACGTGAGACGTAAGAGGACCTCTCCAGCCCCGGTGCCTGGTGTACTTCAACGGCAGCTATGTTTCCGAACGGGACGCGCGGATCTCCATTTTCGACTCGGATCTCATGTTCGGTGACATGGTATTTGAAATGACCCGTTCATTCAAGCAAAAACCCTACTGCTTGCGCAATCACCACAACCCCCATACCCCCAACCCCGTTAATTGGAGCGACGTCGATGTCCACCTACCGAGCGGCCCTCATCGGTTGCGGCAACGTCTCCGGCCGCCACGCGCGAGCCTACCTCGAACAGGGCAACGTCGAGCTTGTTGCCGCCTGCGACATCAACCCGGAGAATCTCAACAGAACCTGCGACGATCTGAACATTCCCGGTCGCTACGCTTCTCACCAGGATCTCTTCGAGCGCGAGTCCGACGTGGATCTGGTCAGCGTATGCACGTACCCGAAGGTCCACGCCGAACAGTCCATCGCCGCCGCAAACGCCGGCGCAAAAGGCGTACTGTGTGAAAAACCCATGTGTCTGAGTCTGGACGAAGCCGACGCCATGATCCGCGCCTGCCGGCAGAGCAATACGCGGCTGGTCATTGCCCACCGCCACCGCCAGAGCCCCAACTTCAACAAGGCGCGAGCCCTGATCGCCGAAGGCGCCATTGGAGAACCCCGCCTGGTCTGGAGTTATCTCACCAGTTGCCTGGTGGACAACGGCACCCATATTGTGGACATGATGCGCTACCTTCTGGGCGATCCGGAGGCGGACTGGGTAATGGGACAGGCTTCCCGCAAACGCGACACCCTGTATCAGGGCTCGCCCGCCGAAGAATCCAGCATGGGGCTTGTCGCCTTCAAGACCGGGACCCGCGCCTTCCTCGAGATGGGCGAAAAGACGCCGGAAAACGGGTTCCGCTTTCGCGTTCTGGGAAGCGAAGGGACATTGGAGGCCGCCCTCGACGAGGTGATCCTCGCGGACAAGAATGGCATCTCACGCTTTCGCGAGGAACCCAGACCCGGCTTCGTCGAACAGACCCGGGAGATGATCGCGTGGCTGGAAGGCGGACCCGAGCACCGGAGTTCAGCCGAACAAGGCCGGGCCGCAACCGAACTCCTGATGGCGATGCACGAATCCGCCCGGATCGGCGAACTGATCGAGCTGCCACTCAAGATTGGTTACGATCCGATGAGGAAGAGGGCGGATGAAAGGCAGCCATCAGCAGTCAGCGGTCAGCCATCAGCTTGAATCAAAAGCCAAATCAGGCGAAGTCTGCGCCGGGATGTAGCATATTGAGATGGGGCGCGTCGAGGGCAGGACCTGCCTGCAGCGCAGTACGCTGCGCAGGCAGGTGCCCTCGCTCCCAGGGGTCCTCTCCTCCGCCCCAGGGTCTTACCGCTTGGAAGGTGCGCCCTTTGGCGTCGCACCGGTGTATAGCCCACCCTGACTCCGGTCGTAAATGACCGTGATGTTTCCGTTCTCCGAAACCAGCCGCGGCACGTTGCTGCTCTTCTCGTCGCGGTCGGGCCCCCGCATCACCGCCAGCTGCGCCTCACCCATCCCCTCCAGCAGATCGCCCCATCGCTCCTCGGGGGTCGCCATGGCCGCTCCGCCGTTGAAGTGCCGCGAAGAGTACCGCGTGAGGATGACGCGGCGCGGCACGTCGCTCTTCCACGCCAGTGCCCCGTGCGCCTGCGGGCCGTCCATGAAGAAGATGACGTCGCCGGCCTTTGCCAACGGATGCGTCACCAGCCCCATGTCGTCGTCGCAGGTCCAGACACCCCTGGGAATACCGTACTGCGCCTTGTGGCTTCCCGGCACGCAGGCAAATCCCCCGTCGTTTTCGGTCACGTCGCGCAATTGCCAGGCCACACCGATGGATGGGCCCCCCAGCGCGTAGCTACGGCCGTTCTGGTACGTATAGTTCCGGGATGGACTCAACGGCTCATTGCCGCCATGAAGAAAATGTCCTGCGCCTCCCCTGGGTGTGCAGATCGCCTCGAAGCCTGTACACCGGAAGCCCTTCCCGCCCATCCAGGTGAGGCGGTGCACGACTGCCGGGTGGGCGAGCATCTTCCGGAACGGTTCACACCAGGGACGGGGCAATTCAAGCAGGCCGGTCAAGGTGGGCCGCCCGGTTCCGGCCAGGCTTTTGGACCCCATGGCCAGATCCACGCTTTCAACCACGATGCGTTCCGTAAACCGGTCGATCGCCTCGTTCGCCAGCGCAAGGTCTTCCGGCGTCATCACGTTTCTGAGGACGAGGTGACCGCACAGGTCCCAGAAATAGAACTCCTTTTCGTCGATGTTCGAATCCGGATTCCTGATGTAGATGGAGGGGTGGGACAGGTCGGGTTCCGGGTCCACCCGGCAGGTCTCACCATCCGAACTGAGCGTTGGAGGCGGGTCGGTATCCCTGTATCCGGGTTTGTGCAGCATCACGCGTTGCTCCGGCGTCAACTCCGCCATCCATTCAGGCTGCTCTTCCTTCCGAGTCTTCGGTCCTGTGCCGACGGACTGAACGGCTGCGTGTCCCGCGTATCTGTACATGAGCAGTCGCTGCGGGCGCTCCTTCGTTCCGGAACGTACGCCCTGAAGCAGGGTTGCCGCGCACAGCAGCAGGTCGCCCGCCTCCAGTGCCGGCTGAACGGTCAGTCCCAGGTCGTCCTTCCCGGTCAGCACGTCTTCAGGAGTTTCCACGTTGCTCTTATGGCTGCACGGGACCAGCGAAAACCCGCCGTCTCCCGCGCCCACGTCGGACAGCGCCCAGATGGCGTGTATCCCCTGGCAGTGCCGGCGGCCGTTGAGGATGTAGTAGGCCCGCCCGGCATCCATCGGTTCATTGCCGCCAATCAGGCCGCCGGAAGCCCCATCCGTTTCACCGATCTGCTCCGGTTCGCGGTCCAGCCGAAAACCGTATCCGATGAGCTGGTTCAGGTACCCCACCAGCACCGGATGGACCATCAGGTCCCGGAACGGCTCCCTCTGCGGTGCGGGCCACCCCAGCATGCCCGTCGTGCGGCCCTCCCGGTGGAGTGCCTGATTGCACGCCTCGATCTCTCTGGGAGTCAAGACGCCTCGTAAGATCAGGTAGCCGGCGACATCGAAACAGTAGTTCTCCTCGTGGCTCATCTCCTTCCGGTCCATTTCCGACCTCCGATATGTTGTACATTCGCCAGAAACCATGATAATATGTAGTAGTCATGATACTTGTGAACATCTGGAGGTGTCAACAGAAAACGGGACGCGCCCCGCGTTCGCCTGTCGCTTGCGGACCACGCCGCAAAGTGTTACCTATGTAACCGAACGGCGAGAAGCAGCGATCAGCGGTCAGCTTGATTCAAGAGACGAAGATCAAATTCAAACTAACCTTTTCCCCAAATTCCCTGAAGAACGGGTAGACGTTAGACGGGAGACGGGAGAGGATAGCCCGCGCCCAGGGGAAGACGATAGGGCTTGGCGAAAACTACCTGCAATAGGCGCGCGGACCTCTCCCCCCGGCCTGCCTGCGCCGAGTTCTGCTCGGCAGGCAGGCTCCCTCTCCCGGGGGAGAGGGGGAGCAGAGCGAGGTGTCGTATCTTCGCCGAAATCGAAATTCAGCTCACACGGAGACACAAAGACACAAAGAAAACCAAAGGGCAAGACCCGAGACACCGTTGAGGCGGGCAACCACCAGGGTTGCCACGACAAACGAAAATGCAGCGATCAGGAGTCGGTCTTCGGCCGTCAGCTTGAACCATAACAAACCCTTTGACGTCAGCGCCGGGAGGTAGGCGCAGACCTCTCCCCCCGGCCTGCCTGCGCCGAGTTCTGCTCGGCAGGCAGGCCGGGGGGAGAGGGGGTGAAAAGCGGAGACCGCGAAGGGATCACAGTTCCCCCTTCCCCCCGGGAAGGGGGAAAGGGGGTAGGTCGGTGGGACGGTGAGGGGTAAAGGCAGTTGTCAGTTAAATTCGGTTGGCGAAGGGTACACGTGATGTCATCGGTCGTTGTCTGCGTCGCGATGTGGATTAACCAGAAGGGACGCGTCGAGGGCAGGACCTGCCTGCAGCGCAGTACGCTGCGCAGGCAGGTGCCCTCGCTCCCAGGGAGACGTCTTCCTTCTTCCTTTTTCTTTCTTCGTTCTTCCTTCATCTTTTTCCTTCTTCCTTTTTTTGAAAGGAGTCGACATGACAGATCTAAAGGCCGCGGTTATCGGCTGCGGCGGGCACGCCCAGTCGCACCTGCAGATGATCGCGAACGAACCGAGGCTTCGGCTGGCGGGCATCGCGGAACTCGATGAGGAGCGGTTGCGCGGGAATCGGGCCGAATGGGCGCCTGAGCAGGCCTTTTCGGACTACCGCCAGATGCTCGACGCGTGCAGTCCGGACGTGGTGTACGTGGTCACGAATCCCGGACACCTTCTGCCCATTGTTCTGGAATGCCTGAACAGGGGCATCCACACTTCGGTGGAGAAGTCTCCCGGAATGAACGTGGACGAGACCTCCCAGATGGCGCGGGCCGCCCGGCAGAGTACGGGCAAGGCCATCGTATCGTTCAACCGTCGATACTATCCTCACGTGCTGGCCGTCCGGCGGCGCATCCAGGCGGGCGGGGGCGCGGTACACGTCGCGGCCACGTACAACAAGCCGTTATCCCGGTTTAAGGACGCAACGCCCGATCCGGTGATCTGCGACGCCATCCACCACGTGGACCTGATTCGCTGGTTGGCGGGTTCCGGCCCGGAAGAAGCAGCGATACCGGTGGAAGTGCGGGGAATGGTGCAGGACGGCGCGCGCCCCGTGTGCCATCGCCACAACGCCGTGGTGCGCTTCGACACGGGCGCGTTCGGCGTCCTGATGTGCCACTACGGCGTGGGCTATCGCATCCAGAGGGCGGAAGTACACGCGGAGGACCTGTCGGCCTATCTCGATCTGACTCGGGCGCCGCAGGTGGAGGGATATGAGCGGGGCGAGCCTTTTTTGGTGGAAGACGAGGAAATCGAGGCCGTGGGCGGCCCCGGCTTCAACGAGACCGCCCACTTCACCGATTGCATTCTGGAAGACCGCACGCCATGGTCAACCCTGGACGACGCGGTGCAGACCATGCGCCTGTGCGAGGCCATCCGCGCAGGTCACGTGGGGACGTTGTGATCGGAATTCCAGGACCTGAGGGCTACTCATAACGCAACGTGTCGACCGGATTTGCGAGCGCGGCCATCATCGACTGGGCGCCCACCGTGAGCAGCGCGATCCCGAGCGCCAGAATGCCGCACAGAATGAAGACGACCGGCTCCGGATCGATCCGATAGGCGAAATTCTGAAGCCATTCGTTCATCACGTAGTAGGCAGCCGGCCACGCCAGCAGGTTGGCGACGAGGACAAGCTTTATGAATTCACCGGAAAGCAGGAATGAAAGGGTAGCAACCGAACCTCCCAGCACCTTTCGGATACCGACTTCCCTGGTCCGCCGCGCAACGGCAAGAGACGTCAGCCCGAGAAGCCCCAGACAGGAGATCAGGATCGCGAACAGGAACGTATACCCGGTAATCCTGAACCACCGATCTTCATTCTGGTACTGGCGGGCGAGATTGTCTTCGAGGAAGGAATGAAGAAACGGGCTGTCGGGCGCAACCGCCTCCCACGTCTCCTTCAGAAACGCGATGCTACCTGCGATGTCCTCAGGCTGGATACGGATCAGGACGAAGGGTCCCCACGACCGTGGCCCGGTGTGCAGCAACAACGGCTTGATTTCTCCGCGCAGGGAATCGAAATGGAAATCTTTTACAACGCCAATGACGGTCGGTTCGCCGAGTTGCTCCCACGCCTCCTGTTTCAGCGTTTTGCCGACCGGGTCCTTCCCCTCCCATCCGAGCATTCCAGCCAGCTTCTCATTTACCAGCGCGTACAGTTTCAGGCCCGACGACGCTGGTGTGAGATTCCGACCAGCGATTAGCTGGATCTTCAGGGTCTCGAGATAGTCATGGTCAATTCGAACAATCCTTGCCTGGACACGCTCGCCGCTCTCCGATTCCAATCTGGTGGAATGGGTGCCGCTCGTAAACGCCCGGTCACTGATGGTTGCATTGAGTATCCGAGGAGATCCGGATATTTCCGCTTTGTACCGTTCGCTGACAGTGTCCGCATTCCTCACCATGGCGGGGACAACGACCACCTGTTCTGCACGGTACCCGAGATCTCTTTCTTTGACGAATCTGAGTTGTTGGAACATCATCGCGGCGCTGATCATCAGCGTGATGGTCAGGCCGTATTGCACAACCACCAGCACCCTCGATCCCAGGTTTCGCCCCCCAATTCCTTTCTGCCCCTTGAGCACCTCCACCGGCTGGATCCGGAGCAGGACGGCGGCCGGATAACTGCCCGCTACGAGTCCCGCGATGCCCACGATCCCCATGAGAGCCACCATCGTTCCCCAACTGTCCATATAGGGTATACTCAGATTCTTCCGCGCCAGATCATTGAAGACAGGTAGAAACAACTCCGCCAGAGCGATTCCCATCGCCAGGGCAATCATGCTCAGAAACAATGCCTCGCCCAAAAACTGCTCTACAAGCTGCATCCTCTGGGCCCCGAGCACTTTTCGCATTCCCACTTCGCGGGCGCGTCCAACCAACCGGCCGGCGGTCAGCGTCATATAATTGATACATGCGATTGCCAGCACGAGAAGCGCAAGCCCGGACAGCACGTAGGAGTAGAACACGTTACCACGAGCTTCGTACGAATTCCTTCTGACCTCGGAATTTAGATAGACGTCGCGCAGCGGCTGGAGAGCCAGCAAAAACCCGTCGTCCGTTTTCCTCACGCGACCGTGCGTTTTGTAAACCTCGATTCTGTCTCCGAGGTGTTTCTCGGCGAACGGCGGGAGCTCCGCTTCCAGGGCCTCTATATCCTGTCCTTCCACAAGTTGCACGTACATGGAGGCCTTCGCGTTCATCCAATCCGAATTCGTCCCATAGTTCTCGTGGTATCCAATGGGGACAAGTAAACTGAATTTCAGGCTGGAAGTCTCGGGAACGTCCCGCATCACACCCGTGACGCTAAACTCCTTGACTCCAACCGACAGCGGCTTTCCCAGGGCTGCTGTGTATCCATCTTCCGGATTCCCGAAGAGCTTGAGGGCGACGGTCTCGCTCACCACCACGCCATCCGGCCGCCGCAGCGCGGTTGCGGCGTCTCCCGCGAGGAGTGGAAACGAGAATATCTCCAGAAACTGGGGGTCCACCAGACCGAAGGATTCGCGAAGGAAGATCTTCTGGTACGAGACCTGAGCCCTGGCACGCAGGAATCCGCTCGCGCGTTTGATCCCTGGAAATTCCTCCTCGAGCGCTGAGGCAAGAAAAGTCGGATGGAGGGTGGAATAGCCGATACTGCCATCGGGCCTGGTTTCGCGACCAATCACCCGAAAGATCCGGTCGGCATCCTCGTGGAAAGCATCGTGCCGCCATTCGTGCCGGACGTACAGGAAGATCAGGATACAGCAGGCGAGGCCGATCGCCAGACCGAAGACGTTGATAAACGCGTAGAGCTTCTGGCGAAGCACGTTTCGCATGGCCACGACGAAGTAGTTGCGGAACATTCTGAATCCTTAAAAGTGCGTAACCAGCACAATCTTCCCGTCGCACATAGCGAGGCTTCGCGTCGTTCAGCCGAAACGAGATAGGTGGAAGTAAAGGCGCGAGCCCGCTTGAAGGTCGAATCACTCCCCCCTTGAGGGGGAGTCGCCTGCCTGCGTCCGCAGGACAGGCAGGCAGAAGCAGAGCCGGTGCTCTGAGCCTGTGGTCCCAATGCTTGTCGAAGGGTCAATGGATATTGACGCACCGGCGAAGGTGGTGGGGGGATTGCAACGCCTTGCCGTGAGCAAAAAGCACGGATAAACATGCGCGCGGTTTGCGTAGCAGTCTTACCGAAGGGACCTAATTCGGCGCCTGTTCCTTGATGTTTTCCGACACCACGTGGCCGTCGAACAGGTGAACGACGCGGTGGGCAAACCCGGCATCGTGGGCCTTATGGGTGACCATGACGATGGTCGTCCCGTTCTTGTTCAGCTCCGTCAACAGCCCCATCACTTCATTGCCGTTGGCGGAATCCAGGTTCCCCGTGGGCTCGTCGGCCAGAATGATCTTCGGATTCGAGATGACGGCCCGCGCCACGGCCACGCGCTGCTGCTGGCCGCCCGACAACTGCTGCGGAAAGTGCTTCTCACGGTGCTTGATGCCCATATATTCCATCGACTCGTCCACGCGTTTTCTGCGTTCCTTCGACGGCATCTTCAGGTACAGCAGCGGCAGTTCGATGTTTTCGGCCACGGTCAGTTCGTCGATCAGATTGAAACTCTGGAACACGAAGCCGATGTTTTCCTTCCGGGCATCGGCTCTCTGCCGCTCCGTGTGTTTGGAGACCTCCACGTCATTCAGGTAGTATTCCCCATCGGTGGGATTGTCAAGCAGCCCCAGCACGTTCAGGAGCGTGGACTTCCCGCAGCCCGACGGTCCCATCACGGCGACGAACTCGCCTTCGCTGATCTCGAGATTGACATTGCGCAGCGCGGTGGTTTCGACTTCTTCGGTCCTGTACACCTTCTGTAAATCCACAGTCTTGATCATTTCGAGACTCCTTTCTGAAGTCAGCTTTCAGCAATCAGCAGTCAGCAGTTAGCCAAAAGCGGGTTCACGTCATTCCACAGAGTGGCCGCGAGTGTAGTCTTGATTTCGATGATTTCTCCCCTGATCCAATTGTCATCCGCTCGCTCTGGATGTCGCCGAGGCCAAGCGCCAAATGACATCGGTATACCATACGGGTTTAAGCTGACCGCTGATGGCTGACAGCTTATTGCTGCAGTACCAGCTTATCGATTTCCTCATAGTTCTCATACGACGACGTTACGACGCGATCACCGGGCGAGAGGCCCTCGAGCACCTCGAAGTACTCGGGATTCTGGCGGCCGATGCGCACGGGGCGCCGCACGGCCAGGTCGCCCTCGACCACGAAGACCCAGTTCCCGCCCGTGGTCTGATAGAAGCCGCCGCGGGGCAACAACAACGCGACTTCCGGCGCGTCCAGTTCCAGCCGGATCTGTTCCGTCTGCCCGCGGCGGATGCTTCGCGGCGCCTCGCCGACAAAGTCCATATCCACCTCGAACTGCCCCTCCTTCACCTCCGGGAAGACCCGGCGGATCTTCAGCTCGAAGATCTCGTCGTCGATCTCAATCGTCCCCTTGAGTCCGGTCGTGATTCTCGTAATGTAGAACTCATCGATGGCCGCGCGCATCTTGTACGCGTCCAGAACGTCGATCTGGCCGATGCTGGTCCCTTTCGCGATCAACTTGCCGATCTCTGCGTTGAGTTGCGACAACTGCCCGTCGATCGGCGCGCGGACCGTCAGGTTTCTCAATGGACGTCGCACGTCGTCCAGTTGAAGCTGAAGACTCCTGGCGCGCTTCTGGAGGGCGGCCAACTCGTTGACGCGATAGATCGAGTCGCGTCGCACGGTTTCCAGCATAAACACTTTGAGCTTCTGCGCGTGTTCGTATTTGTCCTTTGCCGACTCGAATTCGTCGCGGGAGGCGAGGTCATTTTCGAATAGCGCTTCCTGCCTGCGAAAGTCGCGCTCGGACTTCTGAAGGTCCAGTTCGATGTCCATCAGGGAACGCTTGCGCTGGATGTCCTGGATTTCCTGGCTCAACCGCGTGTTTTCCATCCTGTTGATCTGCTCGAACAACTGCGCTTCCTGGCTCAACACGGTCTGTTCCAGGGTCGGATTCGACATCCGCAGGATCGGCGTCCCCCGTTCGACCATGGCCCCGACTTCGAGGAAGATCTCTTCCACCTGACCGCCTTCCAGGGCATCCAGGTAGTGTGTCTGGATGGGCATGACCGTGCCGCGCTGCGGGATGAACTCCTGGAAGTAGCCGACGGTGACTTCGGAAATCGTGATCCGCTCAGCCTGCACGTTCAGCCTGGCGCTGTGATCGCCGAAGACGGCCATATAGACCACCAGACCTACGAAGCCCGCAATCGCTGCCGCGCTGATGATGCGCTTCGGCGTCCACAGCTTCTTCTTGATCTTGCGGTCCATGCCCTCGGTTGGCGTCTCCCGTACAGACGCGGAAGTACCGGGATTCACGAAACGGGGAATCGGTTTATCTCCGCCAACGGAGTCTGCCGGTTCTGAGGGTGTTTCCTGACTGGAAGTCGCGTCCGTCCGATTCAGCTTCAACCGACGTCCCTTTTCCTTCTTCGGTTTTTGCTCTTCCATCGTCTCGCCTTAACGTACTAATGAAACGCCAGCCTCCAGCCTTCCCGGATTTCCGGCCGTCCCTATGAACTCCTCGTCATCCCCCGCCGTTCCACTTCCCGCCTCAATTCGTGACGCCCCCGGTACAGCCAGACTTTCAGGGTCCCCATCGGTACCTGCAGCTGCTCGACGATCTCATCATAAGACCGTTCCATAAGATAATGCAGTGAGACCGCTTCGCGCTGACGTTCCGGCAGCGCCCGGATGCCTTCGATCACGATCCGCCGGCGCTCCTTTCGCGCCAGAACGGCGTCGGGACCTTCGTCGGGCGACGCGCGCCACCGCGCCTGGAGCGCAGGCTCGGCATCATTGACTTCGCTCAACCAGACCCTCCGCTTCTTCAAGGACCTCAGGTAGTTTGTACACACATTCATGGCAATGCGCGTGAGCCACGTGGTGAAAGCGGCCTGCCCGCGAAATCCCGGAAGCCCCAGGAAGGCCTTGATGAAGACCAGTTGAACCAGGTCCTCGGCCTCATCCACGTTGCCCGCGCACCGGTGAACGAGCGCACGCACCCGGTCACGATGCCGCCTGAAGAGAACCTGATAGGCCCACTCATCGCCGGCAACGGCCCGGTCGATCAGCGCCGCATCGGACTCCGGCGAGCACTGTAGCGGCAGGAATTCGCTTTTCTTTTTTATCACAAGCAGCCGGTCTCCGTCTTATGTCGTACGTATACAAGACACCCGCGTCTCGATTATACAGAAGCGACAACCGTGCCAACGAACTTTTCTATATAATTTTCAACTGTTTATACGAATATGCTCACGAAAGCGGAATAAATAAGTGTTCGATTTCGATACACTGATGTCCGAAAATGGACAGTTCTGGCAGCGCCTGGACGGCACAGCTCACTCGGTCCGCAACGCATCCACAGGGTTTGCCCACGCCGCACGAATGGCCTGGACACTCACGGTCAGCAGCACGGCCAACAGCACGATCCCCCCGCCAAGCGCAAAGGTGGAAACTTGCGGGTCGATCCGGTACGCAAAATCCCGTAACCATTGTTCCGTTGCGTAGTAGGCGACGGGGAACGCGATGAGACTCGCGATGACCACGAGCTTTACGAAATCCCTGGACAACAGGGAGACAATCCCAAACACCCTGGCGCCCAGGACCTTCCGGATCCCGATCTCCCGGGTTCGGCGCGCGACGGCGAGGGCCGTAAGCCCGAACGCTCCGAGACAGGCGATAAAGACGGCGAGCAGCGTAGCATATCCGATAATACGGCTCCAACGTTCCTCGTTCCTGTATTGCGTGTCGAGATCATCGTCGAGAAACGAATAATGAAACTCGCGTCCCGGCGCGACCTCACGCCACTTCTCTTTCAGCAACGCCAGAGTCGCGGAGACGTTCGCAGCACGAATCCTGACAAACACATGTCGAGATGAACGCGGATTGAAGGACAATACCAGGGGTCCGATCGGCTGGTGCAGCGAGCGAAAGTGAAAGTCGTTCACAACCCCTATCACAGTGTAATCCCGGTTGATCCTGCGGAGCAACCTGCCCGCGACCGGTCTCTTCCATCCCAAACGGCGGGCCAGGGACTCGTTGATGAAAATGGACCGCGATGAACCCGCCCGCCCGGAATCGAAATCGTTCCCTTCCAGGAGCGAGACGCCCATGGTCTCCAGGAAATCATCGCCGACGCTGATGTGTTCTACATCGATCTTTTTTTCATCATGTTCGACGATTTCAGGGCTTCTCGCCCAATTGTTCAGCGTGTGACTGGTGGTCGTTACCCCCAGGATCATATGATGTTCTGACAACTCGTTTCGGTACACCTCGTGCGTTTGTGAATCCGGCCTCAGCGGATCAAATGCAAAGATTCTCACAAGATATTCACTATCAAATCCCAGCGGTTTCGTCCTCAGGTACTCCACTTGACGAACCATCATCAGCGCACTTACAACCAGGAATATAGAAAGGGCGAACTGCAATACCACAAGCGCCCTGCCGAAACGGTTCGACCCTCCATGTCTGATGCGGCCCTTCAGAGCTGCGGCGGCCCGAGCGTCCGACAGCACGAAGGCCGGGTAGCCGCCCGCGGCCAGTCCGACGGTCACAGCCAGCCCGATAAGAAACGCCATGCCCGCGCCATCCGCCTGATGGTGCAGGGAGAGGTCCTTGACCACAACGCTATTGAAAACCGGCAGGAAGATCTCCGCGACGCACACCCCGGCAACCAGCGCCAAAACGCTTAGTGCCATTGATTCTCCAAGGAATTGCGTCACCAGCTGTATTCGTGTCGCTCCCGCCACCTTTCGCATCGCCACCTCCCGGTCACGAGAGAATGACCGGCCCACTGCGAGGGTAATGAAGTTGACGCACGCAATCGTCAGGACAAGAAGAGCGATACCGAGAATGATATATGAAAACGCCGGATTCCCTGCTCCCACGGGTCCAGTCTTGTCCCGGTTGAGATGCATCTCCAACAGCGGCTGCAAACCCACTGACTCGTCCCACCGTTCTCCCCATCTTGTCTTTGGTAACTTCGAAAGCCAAAGTTCGACATCTGCTGGACGCACGTGATCCGGCAGAAATACAAACGTCTGGATTGGGCTAATGGCCCATGACGATCCTCTCGGATCGGGTTTGGCGGCAAGCGGCGAAAGAAAATCGAAACGGATGCTGGAGTTTCCGGGAATGGATTTCGCGATCCCGGTGACAACGAAATCCCGTGCCACCGGCGGTCGTCCCCAAAATTCGATCGTAAGTAATTTGCCGATAGGATCTTCGTCGCCAAAATATCTCCGCGAAGCAGCCTCGGTGACGACAAGAGAGTATGGATCTTCGAACACCGACTCAGGGTCTCCTTGTATCAGAGGAAAGGAGAACACCTTCAGAATCGCCGGGTCTGCAAACTGGAAACTTGCGTCTATAGCCCGATCCTGATACTTCGCAGACCCGCCCGAGCCAACCCTGACCGTCCGAACGTCCGGAAACGCCGCTTCCAGCGCGGGCCCCAGGGGGACGGGGGTCCAGTCGCTCGCGCCCGTACGATCAACGGTATAGGCTCGATAGAGTCGATCCGCGTTCTCATGGAATGCATCGTACGTCCATTCGTGCCGAACGTACAGGAACGTCAGAATGCAGAACGCGATCCCGATCGATAGGCCCGCCACGTTGATCAGGGAGTAGACCGTGTGGCGCATGAGATTGCGATACGCCACGATCAGGTAATTTCGGAGCATGGAACCGCTACCTCTAAATTGGTTATCTCATGAGTTCTCGCTGTAAGCGTTCTACGATAGGACGTCCACGCAAAATACAGTTATATTTGGTCGCGATGCTGGCATAAGGTACAGCGTTGACGTCCCCCCACCGCATCAGCCGTCGCCTGCCTGTGCGCTGCACGCAGACAGGCCGGCCCTTCGACACCCCTTCGACAAGCTCAGGGTACTGGCTCAGGAATCGGCTCGGCTTCTGCCTGCCTGCCGCCTGCCTGCGCCGCTGCGCTTCCCGCGGCAGGCAGGCGCTCCGCTTGGATCAGGCAGGCGACTCCCCCTCAAGGGGGGAGTGATTAAACCGTTGCAAGGGCGTGCGCGTTCACTTGCGCCTATTTGGTTGCGGCTGAGCATCGCGAAGCCGTGGCAGGTCGTACATGTGTAAGATACCTGCGTCTTCATCCTACAGAAGCGACAACCGTGCCAACGGGCATTTCTATATATTTTTCAACGATTTAGACCGACATTCTCACGAAAGCGGGACAAACAAGTGTCCGTTTTCGATACACTGATGTCCGAAAATGAACAGTTCTGGCAGAGCCTGGACGGCACAGCTCACTCGGTCCGCAACGCATCCACAGGGTTTGCCCACGCCGCACGAATGGCCCGGACACTCACGGTCAGCAGCACGGCCAACAGCACGATCCCCCCGCCGAGCGCAAAGGTGGAAACTTGCGGGTCGATCCGGTACGCAAAATCCCGTAACCATTGTTCCGTTGCGTAGTAGGCGACGGGGAACGCGATGAGACTCGCGATGAGCACGAGCTTTACGAAATCCCTGGATAACAAGGAGACAATCCCAAACACCCTGGCGCCCAGGACCTTCCGGATCCCGATCTCCCGGGTTCGGCGCGCGACGGCGAGGGCCGTGAGTCCGAACGCACCCAGGCATGCGATGAATACCGCGAGCAGTGCGGACAATTGTAAGACCCGATTCAGGCGATCCTCCGTCTTGTATTGCCCATTCACTTCGTCTTCAAGAAAGGAAGTTTGAAACTCAAGGCCCGGCGCGACCTCCCGCCACTTCTCCTTCAAAAACGCCAGTGTCGCCGGGATGTTTTCAGCGCGTATTCTGACAAAAAGCATGCCCCATCCCAGCGTTGCGAGCCTCAACACAGCCGGTCCGATCCTGTGGTGTAGAGAGCGAACGTGGAAGTCCTGGACAACCCCGATCACCGCAACGTCCCGTTCTTCCACTCGCAGCTTTCTTCCCACGACCGGCGTCTTCCAACCCAAACGCCGGACCAACTCCTCGTTCACCACTATTGAAGCCCGGGAATCGGTACTCCGTGGATCGAAATCCGCGCCCTCCAGGAGGGAAAAACCCATTGTTTTCAGAAATTCATCTCCGACGTCTAACAGCTCGACATCGAATTGTTCTCCTTGATACTCAACGTTTCCGATGTACCGCGTCCTGTTGCTCAGTGCATGCGTGGTGGTCGTTATCCCCATGACCGTATGGTACCGCATCAACTCGTTCCTGTATACGTCGACATGGCCTGAATCTCTCTGCCAGAGATTCCATATCGGGATGCGCAGTACATGCTCGCTATCGAAGCCCAGCGGTTTTGTCTTTAGATACTCGAGTTGACGGACCATCAGCAGCGCACTGACAACGACACAGGCGGAAATCGCCAACTGAATAACCACAAACGCCCTTGCGAACAGGCTGGTGGCTCCGAACCTGTGCCTTCCACCTAACACCACAACCGGTTGAAACCCGGACAGAACAAAGGCCGGATAGCCACCGGCCGCCAGCCCGACGGCCGCCGAGAGTCCGACGAGAAAGGCCAGCCCGGCGCCATCCGTCTGATCGCGAAGAGCGAGGTCCATCCCAACCAGGTTGTTGAATGCCGGCAGGAGGAGTTCTGCCAGAACGACCCCGGTAATCAGGGCCATCACGCTCAACAACATCGACTCTCCCAGGAACTGCTGAGTCAGCTGCGTCCGCGATGCGCCAGACACTCTACGCATCGCGACCTCCCGGTCGCGAGAGAATGACCGGCCCACGGCAAGGGTCATGAAATTCACGCATGCAATTACCAGCACCATTAGTGACATTCCAATAAGGACATATGCATAGACCGGATCGCTCACAGGCTTCGGTCCCCGACCGCCGCGGTTGAAATGTACCTCCAGAAGGGGCTGAAGGCCGACCTTAGTTTCCGCATCTTCACCGAACCATGTCTCTACAAGTCCCGGAAACTGCTCCTCCAGATCGACCGGCCAGACGTGTTCCGAAAGAAGCACATAGGTCGCGATATTATAATGTCTCCAATTTCGGGGTTCGCCCCTGGCGGCAAACGGCGCCAGAAAGTCGAACCGGATGCTGGAGTTTTTTGGAATGGTCTTGGCAATCCCGGTGATAACCAAATCCCGGACCACCCGCCGTAGTCCCACCAAGTCTACCGAAAGGACCTTGCCAATGGGGTCTTCATCTCCGAAGTATTTCCGCGCCGCCGCGTCGGTGATCACAAGAGAGTACGGATCCTCCAGCACGGTCGCCGGATCTCCCTTTAATAGCGGAAAAGTGAACACTTCGAGGATCGTCGGATCGGCAAAGTAGATACTTCGCCCTAAAGACCGGTCCCCCTCTTTCACAGATGAAGCGCCCCCGCCGATTCTTACGGCGCGGATGTCCGGAAACGCTGCCTCTAGCGCGGGCCCCAGCGGATCCGGCGTCATGCCCGACTGTCCAAATCGCGTTTCAGTATATACGCGATATATCCGATCTGCCTTATCATGAAATGCGTCAAAAGACCATTCGTGCCGGACGTACAGGAACGTCAGAATGCAGAACGCGATCCCGATCGATAGGCCCGCCACGTTGATCAGGGAGTAGACTTTGTGGCGCATGAGATTGCGGTACGCCACGATCAGGTAATTTCGGAGCATGGAACCTGTGCCTTTAAAGGAGGGAGTCGCGAATCAGCCTTTTCGATCCGCGCACACCCGGCTGTCGGTGCGTTCAGGAAGTGTGTGTGAAGGTAGGGCCTGCCTGCAGCGCCTGTCTGCGTGCGTGCACGCACAAGCAGGCAGTTCGCTGCGCAGGCAGGCAGACATTCCTGTCTGCCCTTAGCAGCACGTTGAAAAAGCCCATCCGGGCTACGTCCCGCCCTTGCGATCGAAATACTGCGTTTCGCGTCCTCGAGTCGGTGGCTTTGGCTCCGAAGGTTGAACGCTTATGTGAATATCGCTCCTTCAAGGGTTCGACTACGCTGGAATGTGGATGGTCTCCTTGAAGAACGAAGACGCGAGTCTGAACGGCTTTGCGGTTTATTCATACCGCAGCGCCTCCACCGGGTTCGCGCGAGCCGCCCGGACTGTCCGGACGCTCACCGTCAGCAGCACGACCGCCAGCGTCAGCACACCACCCAAGACGAACGTCCAGACACCCTGATCGATCCGGTACGCGAAATCCCGCAGCCATCGTTCCATCACCCACCACGCGACCGGCCACGCGATTGCATTGGCCACCGCCACCAGCAGTACGAACTCACGCGACAGCAGACTCACGACGTCCGTCACACTGGCGCCCGATATCTTCCGAATGCCGATCTCCTTCGTTCGCCGCGTTACGGCAAACGCCGTCAATCCAAACGCCCCCAGACACGCAACGAAAACCGCGAGCAGCGTTCCGTAACCGATGATTCGATGCAATCGCTCTTCGGTTCGGTATTGGCGATCGATGCTCTCATCGAGGAAAAAATAGTGGAAACCGGAGGACTGTGTCACGGCTTCCCATTGATCTTTCATATACGCCAGTGTGCCGGGGATATCGTCGGGACGAACTCGAACCACCAGTCGGCTGAATGGATATTCCGGATCGCATTTCAGGAGTGCGGGGCCAATCTTGTGATGGAGAGAACGAAAATGAAAATCGTTCACCACCCCGATCACCGTCATTTCGTCGAAAAATCTCAATGTCTTCCCAATTGGCGACCTCGGTCCCAGCCGACTGGCCAGCGTTTCATTGATGATCACGGACGCAGCAGGGGCTGTGGCAAGGTCCCGCGAATAATTCCGCCCCTCGATCAATTCGATTTGCAGCGTTGGGATAAAATCGAAATCGACATAGAACACCTCCACGCCCTTGACGTCTGTTCCATCATGCGCCACACCGCCGCGCGACTGTTGTCTGTTATCCATCAGGTGGAACATCCCGCTCACGCCGAGAATCGCGTGATGAGATAAGAGAGCGTCCCGAAAGGTTTCAATGCCTTCTTTCCCCTGGTCCCGGAGCTTGGCGGCCTGCCAGACGCCGATGAGGTGTTCGCTGTCAAAGCCGAGGGGTTTGTTCCGCAGATGGTCGAGCTGAACGGTCGCCACCAGGGCACAGATGACCAATGCCGCGGACGTCGAGATCTGAAAGGCCAGGAGAAACCGGCTGATCTGTCCTGCGGCGACAATTCTCAGTCGGTTGTTGAGCACATGAATCGGCACAAAACCGGACAGGACAAAAGCCGGGTAGCTGCCAGCAGACAACCCCACGATCAAGGCCAGGCCGATCAACGGGGCCACTGCCGATCTGTCCAGATCCGCAGCCAACGAAAGCTCCTGATCCATCAGGCTGTTGAACAACGGCATCAGCACTTCTGCCAGTACAACGCCAACCATCAATGCGACGAGGCTCAGGAGTATCGATTCCGATAGAAATCGCGCGATGACCTGAGGTCTGCGGGCGCCAGCCACTTTGCGTATGCCTACTTCTCGCGCCCGGACTGGCGACCTTCCCAGCGCAAGGGTCGTAAAATTCACACACGCGATCAACATTATCAGAACGCCGATGCACAGCAGGATGTAACTATACGCCCGGTCGGTCGCGGGTTCGGGCGCACGTATTTCAGGACTGAAATGCACGTCGGCCAACGGCTGCAGTTTCATCTCCTGCTTCTCACCCATAATGGGCCACGACCACTTAACGAAACGCGGAAACAGGCCTTCCAATTCCGCAAAGTCGACCGGTTCGTTCAGCAACACGTAAACGCTGGTATTGTTTGTCATATTCCATGTATTGAGCGCCTCCTCGACGTTTTCAAAAGACTGCAGACAGTCAAACTGAATGCTGGACACCGCGGGAACATCCCTGAGAATGCCAGTGATTAGCGCCTCGTGCACCTCCGAATCTCTTGTAAAGGTTATCGATTTGCCCAGCGGATCTTCTTTACCGAAGATTCTCTGAGCGGTTTTTTCTGAAATAACCATGGCGTCCTTTCGGTCCAGCGCTGTTTCCGGGTCGCCTTTCAACATCGGAAACGTAAAGACTTCCCGGAAACCCGGATCGACGTATGCGATACGGGCCCGAAGCGAACGGTCTTCATACCGGAGTGTGCGATTCCGGGTATGGATTCTTACGACCCGCTGCATTTGTTCGGGAAACGCTTTCGCCAGGGCCGGACCGAGAGGTCCCGGCGTCGTCGCCATGGCGACACTTCCTTCGCCCACTTCACCCTTGCTGTAAACACGATATATCCGATCTGCCTTTACATGAAATGCGTCAAAAGACCATTCGCGCCGGACGTACAGGAACGTTAGAATGCAGAACGCAATCCCTATTGAAAGTCCTGTCACGTTGATCAGGGAGTAGACCTTGTGGCGCATGAGATTGCGATATGCCACGATCAGGTAATTTCGAAGCATGGAATCCGGGCCTCTAAATCAGTGCGTCGCGACTCATCATTGCTGAATCTGGCCGATTGCTAACGCGATTATTGTGCCAATGAATCAAGTTATTAATTAACAAATGGTTGTGAAATATGACGGTCTCTGCGGCCAACCACAAGTGTTCGATTATGATACACTAATGTCCGAAAATGAACATTCTGTTGGGCGACTCACCGTCTCGGGGACGGATATCGGACAATTGGCCGAACGCGGGCGGGCGGTTCGAGAACCGCCCCTACGTGTATCGGAAAACCGTCAAATTGGTTTCGTCCTGTAGCCCGCTGTCATTGTATCCGTAGGGGCCTGCCTGCTGAAAGGAGCAAGGCAGGTAACTCACCGGCCCTATCTCCAGGACGGGTGGCGAATATTCCTGGAACAAATCGACTCGGAAAACGATCAAATCCTTGAAACCGATATTCTTACACCAAAAAGGGGGTGGTCATCGTGCCACAGATCAAACGACGAAGACGCCGCCCGAGGCTCATATTCGTCAAAGGTCAAAGGCGACCGAAGGGTTAATTCGTCCCATAAAATCACCGGTCTCGTGGAGAGGCCGGTGATTCTTTTTTCACAATCAAGTCTCTGCCGTCTGACTTCGGTGAGACGTGAGACGGTAGAAGAAATCCTTGCCCGATATGCTCTTCCTCAATGCCTCCGGCACGAAATTTAACCCCACGGGGCAGGCGATCTCTCACGTCTCCCGTCTAACGTCTACCCCTTTACGTCTCCCCGCCCGTAGGTCTCTCCCCGCCTTCGGGTGTTTCCAGTTTCCCTTTGTGTCTTTGTGTCTCCGTGTGAGTCGAAGTTCTCTCCCATGTCACCGCTTTTCAGGATGGGCCCCAGGGTGCGGCCAAGCTCACCGCACAACATCCAGATGCCCATACCGCGGCCCAGGTTCGGGCCCGAGAGCAGCCCCGCCATCGCCGGTCCGACCGCGTGAAAGGCGGCCGAGGCAAATCCGGTGACCAGCAGCAGCGCGACCAGGGACCCATAGTTCGGCGCGACACCCAGCAGGCTCATGGCAATGCCCGTTATCGCGGGTCCCAGGATTACGAGGAACCGCAGATTCGAGCGGTCCGCCCGATGCCCGATGAACGGTTGAAACACGGACGGCGCCTGTCTCGCCAGCATCAACAGACTGGCCTCGGTCTTCGACAGGGAAAGCGTTTGAATGAAGATGGGAAGCAGCGGCGCCAGGAATCCGCTGTACGTATCATGCACGGCGTGCCCGCCGGACAGAACGACCACGTCGGCGGTCCGGAACCGTTCCTCCTGACGCTTATCGGACATTGGATGCTCACACGGAAAAAGCGGCCCGTACTGACCACTTTTCCAATCTCTTCAATTTATAAAGCAGCAATCCACATGGGTGGACAGGATGAAACCGAAAAGCGCGAGAAAACGAGAAGACGAAAAAGCGCGAGAAAACGAGGAACGGAAGTGAATCGATTCAGCATAGCAGGTGCGTCGTCACTCCGGCCATCCTGAAATCCAGACGTTTCGCTGGCCAGCCCGATTCCGGGTTCTTGAAGGTTCTCGTTACATTCACCGCTAACGTTATTGAAAATCAACAATGAATCGGGATAAAGTCACAAGCTCAGTACCGGTTCCTACAGCCGCGTCATGGTCAGACGCGCACCCAATACAGCTGGTTGTCGATGGTCTCGCCCTCGTCCGCGTATCGGGATTCGCCCAGCGTGTAGATGAATGACGGACGGACGCCTGCCGGGATCGGGTTGGCGCCGTTCGGGCGTTCCAGGGAAGACATAACCTGACCCTGTTCAGGGTCGAATGCGAGCACCTCGCGCGGCGTGAACGTCTCCCCGTAATCGGACGATTCGAGCCACACGATGCGTGAGAGTTCGTCATGCTCGCGCAGCCAGAAGGTTGGCAGTCCATAGACGCCGGGGGCCCAGTTCGCGTCTGGATGCCCCAGGGCAACGAGCTGGGCGAGAACGCAAAGGACGTCATCGGACGTCATTACCGGCTTGAACGCGAGTATCCCCCAACCGGGCCATTGCGACGCCACGGCCTCACTCAACGGCAGTTCACGCCACCTCCCGGCGTCGGGCGTCTTCAAGAAGGCACGACAGGGCGTGGGTGTGTGGCGCACGTAGCCGACGTAGGGTCGGTCCTTCGAATCGACGGCCAGGCCGCAGTGGTCAATGCCTGGCTTGGGGTTGTTGCTCTCACCCTCCTCCAGCAGGTCGAGCGTGTCGGACGTCGCCGGACGCGGAACCGGCGTCCCGTCGTCCTTCTGCCAGGTACGGCCGAAGTCGAACGAGCGCATGTAGCCCACGGCCTGGTACAGACCGGATACGTCGCGTGAGTGCTCCCCCGCATTCGGCGTGCGACCCAGGAAAAAGGCCGTGCTCATGTGCATTGTCTGCCGATCCGGGCCCCAGGCCACGTCGTTGTTCATGCCGGTGTACCCGGTGAAACGCGGCTGCCGGGTCGCGATCAGGCCGCGGCTCTGCCACGGACCGTCAGAACGCCTTACCCACGTCTCCATGCCCTTGTGGCTGCCGTCGCGGACCATGAGGTGAAGCGTGTCGTCGGGGCCGCACAGGAGCACGGGATAGGTGTTTCGGCCAAAGGCCTCGACGGGGGTCCAGGCCGACGCATCGTGCGGCCGCAGCGATCGCTGGTACTGCAGCGGCGAGTTGTGTCCGCCCATGACCATATGCAGGTAGCCCTGGCTGTCAACCGCAAGGGTGGGACGGGAATGCTCGTCGACGCCCTCGGCCAGAACGGCGCCGGCGGTCCACCTGCCCGTTTCATGATCGAGCGTGCGCACCCGGGCGAAGTACCTCTGGTCGTTCGAGTCCTGCCACGCAATGTGGGTCCTGCCGCGGCAGGTAACGATCTTGTTCCCCGGGCCCTGGCTTGCGCGCTCGCCGGCGATCACGGACAGCAAGGCGTCGCCGCGGTTGCGATCTGCCGCGGCGAACGGGTCGCCCACGTCGCAGGTCCTGATACGTTCGAGCAACTCAGTCGCCATTGATCTCCTCCTTCGTCATTCATCGAGCGCCGGATGCCGTTTATGCGGCAAGCGCCCGGGATATCCCGGGCGCAAAAGAAAAGACTTGATAACTGAATGTAAGTCCATTCGCTATGGAAACTCAAGAAGGAGTCGCTGTCGCTTTGTGCGCGGGATTTCGAGCCTGCCGACTTTGCACAGAATGACAACTTGGGCGATGAACATCCGCGAATCCCATCCGTTTCCCCTCGCCCAGCATGTCATCCTGAGGAGGCCGTCCTGCCTGGCTGCGTTTCATCGGCAGGCAGGCCGACGAAGGATCTACTGCGGCATCGCTTGATGCCCGAGCGTGTTCTGTCATTCGCGGGGAGCAGGATGGCGGCACGTCCGTCGCGGAAGGCCGGGCGCCTGCCTGCCGCGGGAAGCGAAGCGGCGCAGGCAGGCGGCAGGCAGGCGGACATTCCTGTCTGCCCACGTCAATGTCGTTCCTGTCGGGATCGACACAGATCGAGGATTCCGCCAGGCAACAAAGCCTCCGCGCAGATGGGCCGGTGAACGGGTCCGCTGCTCGTCAAGCCGAGGTGACGGGAGATTCTTCGCTGCGCTCAGAATGACATCCTGGGCGATGAACATCCGCGAAACACATCCGTTACACCCTCGCCCAACATGTCATCCTGAGGAGGCCGGTATGCCTGCCAGAGAATCATCGGCAGGCAGGCTGACGAAGGATCTACTGCAGCATAGGTACACACCAGTGTGATTTGTACGTGTCAATACCTGTCAGGCGGCACGTCCGTCGCGGAAGGCCGGGCGACCACGAGGGACGCCCCTACAAAGGCCATGGTGGAGGCGATGAGAAATCCGCTCTGAGGGTGGGGCCTGCCTGCGCCAAGCGGAGCGCCTGTCTGCCCTTTATCACTCATACCGCAACGCATCGACAGGATTCGCCCGGGCAGCGCGGGCGACCTGAAGGCTCACGGCCAGGAGTACCACGAGAAGCGTGAGCAGGCCTCCCAACAGAAAGGTCCCGATCCCCGGGTCCACGCGATACGCGAAATCCTGCAGCCAGCGCTCCGCCGCTACGTAAGCCACAGGCGACGCGATCAGAGTCGCGATGCCGACGAGTATCACATATTCGCGGGTGAGTAGCGAGACGATACGCGACGTTGGCGCGCCCAGGACTTTTCGAATCCCGATTTCCTTCGTTCGCCTGGCGACAGTGAGCGACGTCATCCCGAACGCTCCCAGGCAGGCAATGAATACGGCGAAGAACGTCGCGTAGCCGAGAATTCTTAGCCACCTGTTTTCCGCCCGGTATTGCCGGTCAATTAAGTCATCGATGAAGAGATAATCGAAGTCTTCGTCGGGCGCCATTTCTTTCCAATTCTCTTCCAGGAAACGAACGGTTCCTGCCCTGTCGTCCGGCCGAATGCGAAGCATCAGCATTTTTGGAGGAGAAGACCTTGGATGACGAAATAGAAGCATCACGGCAGGTCTTACGGGATGATGCAGTGAATGAAAGTGAAAATTCCGAACCACGCCTACGACTGTTAATCTCCGGCCACGGAGCCCCCCTATCCGTAACGTCTTTCCAAGAGGCAATTGCCATCCCAATCTCTCAACCAGAGCCTCGTTTACGAGCACGGACGTTCTTGCATCACCTTCTCTCTCAAAATCCCGCCCTGACTTCAACTGTATGTGCAGTGTCTCCAACAAGCCCGGATCACATTGAAAAATCTCGACACCCTTCAGGGTCGTGCCTTTCCAAGCTACATCAATATAGCTCCGAATCATGTTGCTGAAAACGTGACCTGTTCCCGTTGTCTTCAACACGGCATGGTATGACCGGGCTATCTCCTGATAGGTCTTGTAACCTGTTTCACCCAATTTAGGCACATTAAAGACGACCAGAACATGCTCTGGGTTAAATCCCAACGGTTTTGTTGCCATCATATTCAGTTGTCGGGCGACTAAGGTCGTACATGCAACCAATAATATCGAAATGGCAACCTGAAATACCACGAGTACCCGTCTGACGTGGCCCATTCGGTCCAATCTCATCTGCCCTCTAAGCGCATCGACCGGCAGAAATCCGGACATAAAGAAAGCCGGATAACCTCCTGAAACGATGCCGACAACCAGCAGAAGAAGAATCAGAAAACCGGGAGCGGCCGAATCCGCCAGATCGGAAAGTGAAAACTCCCTTTGGGCCAGACCGTTAAACCCTGACATGAATGACTCGGCCAGCGCCAGCCCAAGCGCGAGCGCAATCGACGTCAGCAGGACAGATTCAATCAAAAACTGCATCGCCAGTTGCGTTCGCAGACCGCCGGCGACCTTGCGCAATCCAATCTCACGTATACGGGAAGATGCCCTGCTCACGGAAAGATTGGTATAATTGACCGTTGCAACAACCAGCACAAGCATCGCTATTCCTGCCAAGATGTATGTATAGGCGGGATTGCCCGCGGGGCTTATTCCGACGCCCGCGCAATCGAAGTGAATGTCGCGCAGCGGCTGCAGTTTTAATTCCTTCCAAAATGGGCTCTTGGGCCATGTCGACACAAGATCTTTCAAACGTCTCTCGACTTCGGATGGACCGATATGGTCGGGCAACAATATGTACGTTGTTAACAATCTGTACTTCCATCTCGGATCATCGGCCGAGAGTTCAAGCCTGGAGAGAAGTCCGAAGCGAATGCTCGAATTCTTGGGCACTGACTCAATCAGCCCGGAAACCGTTAATTCCCGGACGCTGGCATCCGCGCCATCATCGGTCTTGATTGAAAGCGTTTCTCCCATCGGGTCTTCATCCGGAAAATACTTCTCGGCTATTTCCCTGGTGATGGCGACACTGTGCGGATCCTTAAGCGCCATTGAAGGATCGCCCTTCAGGAACGGAAAGGAAAAAACCTCAAAGATGTCGGGATCCACGAAATTGATCCTTTCCTCTATCGTCGTGTCGCGATGCTGAATGAAGCGGTATCGGGTATTCATCCTCACGATTCGGACATCAGGAAGCACCTCCGCCAACGCCGTGGCCAGCGCGGAGGGAGCGCCGGACATGCTGGTTCCGTCATCGTCTTCCGCGTACACCCTGTAGATCCGATCGGCGTTTTCGTGAAACGCATCGTAGGTCCACTCGTGACGCACATAGAGGAACGCGAGCAGACAGAACGCAATCGCGATGCCCAGACCCACCACGTTGATCGCGGCATACAGCGGGTGCCGCAGCAGATTCCGATACGCGACCTTTAGATAATTCCTGAACATCGTCGAATTCTCGCGGATTGATCCCTTCACATCAACCTGGCGCGGCTCTGCTGTGCCCGGCTGCGACCGAAGCTTTCAAGCCAACGAAGCCTCCGGGCATATGGGCCGGTGAAGGCGTCCGCTGCACGTCAAACCGAGGAGACGGGAGATTCTTCGCTTCGCTCAGAATGACATGTTTTGCACTCGACATCCGCGAAATGTTTCGTTCAGTCCTGTGCCAAACCTGTCATCCTGAGGAAGCCGCCCTGCCTGCCAGAGAATCATCGGCAGGCAGGCTGACGAAGGATCTACTGCGGCATCGCTTGAACCCCGACCGTCTTTTGTCATTCGCCGTGGCCTGGCAGGCGGCACGTTTGCGCCCACACTGTCAGGCTGAGGCGGCGCGTGTGTTGATGCGCCCGCCCAAACTGCCATGTTGACGAATCCAATGCGAGGGCGGACATTCCTGTCTGCCGACCATCACTCATACCGCAACGCGTCCACCGGATTCGCGCGGGCTGCTTTGAGCGTCTCATAGCTCACGGTCAGTAGCGCAATCCACAACGCTAACAAGCCCCCAAGGACAAACGTGGAGATGCCCGGATCAATCCGGTAGGCGAATTTCCCAGCCATCTCGTCATCGCAAAGTAGGCGATCGGCCAGGCGACGAGATTGGCAACACCGACAAGCAGGACATATTCTTTTGACAAGAGCAAGACAATACTGGAAACAGATGCCCCCACCGCCTTCCGGATACCGATCTCCTTGGTACGTTGTTGCACACTTATGGACGCCAGGCCAAACAGACCAAGAGCTGCCACGACAATCGCCAGGACTGAGAAACTGCCGAATAGCATCCCCAGCCGAGCTTCCGTCCGGTACAGCCGGTCGAATGACGCATCCAGAAACGAGTATTCAAACGGCGTATTCGGTACGACTTCGCGCCATTCAGTTCTCAGAAAATCCAGCGTATCCCCAATATCCTCCGGTCGTATCCGGATGGAAATGTAGTCTCTTGTCCAACCTCCGCCCGTCATGATCACAAGCGGTTCAATCTCATAATGGAGAGACTTGTAATGAAAGTCATTCACAACCCCCACGACGTCTCCCTGGAGTCCCGCTTTCATTTCAGCACCTTCTCCATAGACGTCCATTCCAATCCTTTTATTCTCACAGGTAGTCCACCCCAGATTCCTCATCGCCGCTTGATTCAGTATAAAGGCTCCCTTGCGATCGCTTGAAACGTCATCCGAAAATGCCCTTCCCTCCAATACTTCAATTCCAAACGTCTCGATGAACCCGTGATCCACGTACATCACATTCATCAGCACAGCATCTTTGTAGGCGCCTTCCGTGAAGGGGAAAAACAAATTTCCGGGCATCACTCCGCCTGGTACAGTCGAAGAGGCTGTTACATTCAGTACGGCGCTGTGTGCCGACACCTTATTTCGGTAGCGCCGCTCCGGCGCGCCGCCGCCGTTCGGCATGACAACGATATGTTCCTTTCGAAATCCAAGACGCCTGTTTCGAATAAACTCTGCCTGGTCATAAACCAAACCGGTCCCGATGACCAGAATGACCGATATTGCAAATTGGACGATAATGAGCGTCTTTCGAATGGCAGATTGTTTCGATCCGGCGTCCATCACCCCTTTGAATACCAGCACCGGTTTAAGCGCAGAGAGAAAAAACGCGGGATAGCTTCCGGAGAACAAGCCAGAAAACAGTGCAATGCCGATCAGAGCCAACAGAGTGTTTCGGCTTTTCAGGTAATCAACGACCAGGTCGCGTTCGACAAAGGCTTCAAATGACGGAAGCAGCATCTCCACCATTACACCGGCGATGACAATGGCAATGGAAGCCAGCAACGTCGATTCGCCCAAAAACTGACCGATCAACTCACCCCGGTTCGCGCCGACCACTTTCCGCATCCCAATCTCCTTTGAGCGGTACTCCGAGCGGGCGGTCGAAAGGTTCATGAAATTGATACACGCGAGCATTAATACAATAAACGCGATAACCAGAAAGAGATAGACATACCGGATATCCCCGTTGGGACTGATTTCAAAATCCAAGTGTGAATGAAGGTGAATATCGGTCAATGGCTGCAGAAAGAGCTTCAATTGAACACCCGCAGCTTCCATATCTGCTCCGAGGTGCCTGTGGATGAAACCCGGCAACTTCGATTCGACCTCCTCGGCAGCCTGCGTGGCCTGCAAGAGCAGATAGGTATGGAAGTCTATGCTAAGCCAGCCCTTGCTGATGTCTAGCGATGCGAGAAAGTCGAACTGTAAATGCGATCTGTTTTTTGAGTTCCTCAACACACCCGAAATCTTATGGGTGTTGCCGCCCAACGAAAGCGTCCGCCCCATCGGATCTTCGTCGCCGAAATATTTCCGAGCCACTGCTTCCGTCAGGACAATGGAATTCGGCTCCTGGAGTGCGGTTTGAGGATCACCTTTGCTCAGGGGAAAATCGAACACCTGGAAGACGTTTGAATCGACGAACAGGACGCCTCTCTCGTAGAAATGACGCTGCTGATTTGCAACAAGCGTCTTTTCATCTTTACGGTGAAACCTGACCGCGTCTTCTACTGACGGGTATTCTTGAACGAGAGTTGAACCCATTGGGAATGATGTAACGGCGAACCGACCGGGCGCACCTTCCGAATGTATCTCTGTGGCGAGCCGGAAAATCCGATCCGCATTCCTGTGGTGCCGGTCATAGCTCAATTCATCTTGAACGTAAAGGAGTATGAGCAAGCAGCAGGCCATGCCGATTGCAAGACCGAGGATGTTTATCGCCGAAAACGTCTTGTTCCTCATCAGGTTGCGAATGGCGACTTTCAGGTAGTTTGCGACCACGTAGGGTCACCTCCAGCGTTTCTTTGACGCGGCTTCGCTCAGAACGAATGGGCGCCCGCCCAAACTGTCATGCTAAGAAATCCGTTGTGAGGGTGGGGCCTGCCTCGACGTCGCTCACAAAAACAGGCCGGCCGATCTCCAAACGTGTCATCCTGAGGAGGCCGCCCTGTCTGCCAGAGATTCATCGGCAGGCAGGCCGACGAAGGATCTACTGCAGCATCGCTCGATACCCGACCGTCTTTTTTCATTCGCCGCGGGCTGACAGGCGGCACGTTTGCGCCTACATGGCCAGGCGGCGCAAGCGCGTGTGATGATGCAACCGCCCAGACTGTCATGTTTAGAATCCGTAGTGAAGGCGGGGCGGACATTCCTGTCTGCCCACGGCAATGGCATTCTGTCGGCATGGACGCAGATTGACGAGGCCGCCAGGCCAACAATGCCTCCGCGCATATGGGCCGGTGAAGGCTTGCGCTGCATGTCAACCCGAATAGACGGGAGATTCTTCGCTCCGCTCAGAATGACATGTCTTGCAATAACGCTTGCCGAGACGTCTCCGTCACACCCTCGCCCATCATGTCATCCTGAGGAAGCCGTCCTGCCTGCTGGCGGTTCACCGGCAGGCTGGCTGACGAAGGATCTACTGCGGCATCGCTTGATACCCGAGCGTCTTCTGTCATTCGCCGTGACGTGGAAGGCGGCACGTCTGCGCCTACACGGCCAGGCGGAGCAAACGCGTGTGATAATGCACCCGCCCAGACTGTCATGTTTAGAATTCCGATGTGAGGGTGGGGCAGACATTCCTGTCTGCCCAAGTCAATGTCATTCTGTCGGCATGGACGTAGACTGAGGAAACCGCCAATGAAACGAAGCGTCCGCGCATATGGGCCGGTGAAGGCTTGCGCTGCATGTCAACCCGAATAGACGGGAGATTCTTCGCTGCGCTCAGAATGACATGTCTTGCAATGGATATGAGCGAAATGTTTCGGTCATACGTTTGCCAGGTCCATCACCCGCTCGGCCTGTGCCCCTCCCTGAGCCTGCGGTTCCTGAGCCGTTCCCTGAGCCTGTCGAAGGGCCGGCGAAGGGATTGCGAACGGTTTATGGGCTGCCTGAATGCGGGCATTTCGAAAAGCTCAATGACCACTTTTTGATAGGCCACTTCGACAAGCTCAGCGCTGGCAGAACGGGCAATGACCACGTTTCGACAGGGGCTTTCGGCTCCGCTCAGAATGACTGTTTGACTGACCTCCGACTGCGAGACGTTTCCGTCATACGTTCGCCCAAGCATGTCATCCTGAGGAAGCCGCCTTGCCTGCCAGCGGTTCATCGGCAGGCTGGCTGACGAAGGATCTACTGCGGCATCGCTTGATACCCGAGCGTCTTCTGTCATTCGCCGTGACGTGGAAGGCGGCACGTCTGCGCCTGCACGGCCAGGCGGAGCAAACGCGTGTGATAATGCACCCGCCCAAACTATCATGCTTAGAAATCCGGTGCGAGGGTGGGGCGGACATTCCTGTCTGCCCGCTCTTACTCATACCGTAGCGCGTCGACAGGATTCGTGCACGCAGTTCTCCAAGCGCGATGACTCACAGTGGTCAACGCAATAAAAAACGCCAGAAAACCACCCATGACAAAAGGCCATACATCCAGATCAATGCGATAGGCAAAATTCCGTAACCACGCGTTCATTGCATAATATGCAACTGGCCATGCAATGAGATTTGCAAGTCCGACAAGCAGGACGAATTCTCTGGACATTAGCAGAACGACTGTGGAAACAGACGCGCCGAGGACCTTTCTGATGCCGATCTCCTTGACGCGCCGTTGCGCGCTGAATGAAGCCAGGCCAAACAGCCCAAGACTTGCGACAAGTATGGCGAGGAGTGAGAACAGACCAAACAGCCTGCCAATCTGTTGTTCTTCACGATGCAGTTTCTCGTAATCATCGTCCAGGAAGAAATAATCGAACGGTGTATTCGGCGCAATATCACCCCACTGCGCCTTTAGAAAACTGAGTGTACCAGCGATATCATCCGATCGAATCCTGATAACGAAATACTCAAACCACGTTTCCTGCGTCGTGATAATCAGAGGTTCGATTTCATGATGCAAAGACTGATAGTGAAAATCCTTCACAACGCCGACAACCTTTCCTCTGTATTCTACCTTTATTTCGTTGCCCTGTGGCCATATTTTCTCCAAATCCTTACCTACACACGAACTCCAACCGAATTTTCGCATGGCAGCTTCATTGAGGATAAGTTCGCCACGGTCATCACGCGGATTTTTTTCCACAAAGCCTCTGCCTTCTACGAGTTCAAGCCCAAGTGTGGAGACGAATTCGTTGTCAACCACCAATTTGTTCATCCCAAAGCCATCCTCAGATCCGCCATCACGAGGAGATCGAAAAAGACCGGCGGGAAATGGTCGACCAGGCAGACTTGAAGTCGTCGAAGTGCTCAATACATCTGCATACTCCGACAATCTCGATTTATATCGCTTTGACGCCTCAATGCCGGGATACGGCAATACTACGACCTGTTCCTTATTGAAACCCAGTTCCTTGTTTCTGATGTAATCCGACTGATCGTAAACAACAATCGTTCCGACAATTAGAATTACCGAAATGGCAAATTGAAACACGACAAGAGTTTTACGTGAACTGGATTTCTGCAACCCAATCTTCACTGTGCTCTTGAAGACCTCTGCTGGCCGAAGAGCTGAGAGAATCAAGGCAGGATAAATCCCGGAGAGTAAGCCTGAAAACATCGCCATCCCTATCAGGACAGACAGCACATCCAAACCTCCCGCGTATTCCAATTCCAACTCGCGGGAGATAAGGGCGTTAAACAAAGGAAGCGAGACCTCAACAATTACAACAGCCAAGAATGACGAAAACAACGCCAACAAGATCGATTCGCCCATAAACTGGCGGAAAAGCTGTGAGCCGTCGGCGCCTACCACTCTTCGCATACTCACTTCTTTTGACCGCGCCGTTGACCGTGCCGTTGACAGATTCGTAAAATTGATGCAAGCCAATACCAACACAATGAAGGCAATGATCAGGAAGAGATAAACATGGCGAATATCGCCGTTGGGACTCATTTCCCACTCCAAACTGGAATTCAAATGAATGTCAGCCAGGGGTTGCAGGAAGTACTTGATGTGTAAACCTGCAGCTTTGGCTCGTTTCCCTATGGGGAATGTACCTATCTTAGTTGAAATAGAAGAGGCTCCGATGTAAATTGGATACAGTAGTCCCGAGTAGAATACTGTATCCTCATACGAAAGGAGCCTGTAATGAGCAAGGTATCATCGAAGTCTCGTGAAGTCAAGTTGAACACGGAAGGTGTTGTGAGTTCCAGGGCGGTCTCCGCAGGTATGCTGGAGGATGTTGACGTCCGTGTGGCCTTGATCCAGTCGCTGATCCCTCTGGGTCTGGCCGCCGTGGAAGAAATCTTGCAGAATGAGGTCGCCGCGTTGACGGGCAAGAGATACAGTCGTAAAGCAGACAAGGCCCCGAATCGCCGGTGGGGCGTGCAACGTGGATCGGTGTATCTATCGGACCAGAAAGTGCCCGTGGCGGTACCGAGGGTGCGCGACGTGGAAGCCAATGAGGAGGTGCCTCTACAGGCGTATCGCCGCTTGCAGCGCCCCAGAGACATGGACGAAGGGTTGCTGCTTCGCGTTCTGGGCGGCCTTGCCACGCGTTCTTACGCCAGTTGCGCAGAGGCGGTACCCGAGGCGTTTGGCTTGTCTTCGTCGACGGTCTCGAAGCGGTTCATAAAGACATCAGCGGCCAAGCTGAGGCAGTTTCAAGAACGGTCGCTTGCCGGCTATGACCTGGTGGGGCTGTTTATGGATGGCAAGACCTTTGCCGATCAGCAAATGATCATCGCCCTTGGCGTGACAATCGACGGGGACAAGGTCCCGCTGGGGTTCGTGCAGGCCGCCAGTGAAAATGAGCGCGTGTGCCGGCAGTTTGTCAATTCGCTCATCGATCGCGGACTGCAGTATCACCAGGGGCTGCTGTGCCTCATCGACGGCTCGAAGGGGTTGCGGACCGCGCTGACCAAGGCCCTATCCGGATACGTCGCCATTCAACGCTGCCAGCCTGCCTGCCGAGCATCCGGCGCAGGCAGGTGGCACAAACGGGAAAACGTGATCGCCTATCTGCCCAAATCACAGCAGGATGAGGTCAGAAAGGCCCTCCACGATGCGTACGACAAGGAGACCTACAACGAAGCCAAAGCCGCGCTACAGGCCCTCAAACCCTCCCTGGCGCTGAGGAACGCATCGGCACTGAACAGCCTCGAGGAAGGGCTCGAAGAAACCCTCACCCTCCATCGGCTGGGGCTCATGCCACAGCTCAAACAATCGTTCCGCACCACCAACTGTATCGAATCCCTCAACGCCATGGTCGCTCAGCGCACACGAAATGTAAAACGATGGAACAACTCCGATCAGCGATATCGGTGGTTGGCAGCCGCGCTGTTAGACATCGAGCCACGACTGCGGAGAATCAAAGGATACCGCTTTCTTCCTATACTCAGACTTGCCCTACAAAAACACCTCAACCTCGATCACGACGCGCAAGAGGCTTTCGCCGCCGACTAAACGCCTCTCCCGTTTCAACTAAAAATAGTACTTGCCCTTCCCTATGTGTCTCTCGGTGAAATCAGGTAACTTCGTTTCTAACTCGTCAGCTGCACGGGCGTCTTGCAAGAGCAGATAGGTATAATAATCGTGGGCAATCCATGCCTTACTCTTAATGGGCGATGCCAGAAAATCGAACGTCATATGGGTGTTGTGGGTGTGATCCTCCAAAATACCGGTTATCTTATACGCTTCACCCTCCATGGTAAGCGTCTGCCCTATCGGATCCCGGTCGCCGAAATATTTCCACGCCATCTCTTGTGTGAGAACAATGGAATAAGGCTCCAGCAGTGCAGTTTGAGGTTCTCCTTTGCCCAGTGGAAAATCAAAGACGTGGAAAACATTCGCGTCGGTAAACAAGACATTACTTTCGTAGAAATGATCCTGCTGGTTTCGAACAAGCGTCTTTTCATCGTCTTTCGAAAAACGGACTGCATCTATCACCTCCGCATAGTCTTCGACAAGTGCAGGTCCCGTTGAAAATGGCGTCATGGCAATATGACGCATGACCCCTGCGACTTTTGCGGTAGTAGCAAGCCGATAAATGCGGTGTGCGTTTTCATGGTGTCTGTCATAGCTCAGTTCATCCTGAACGTAGAGGAGAATGAGCATGCAGCAGGCCATGCCGATTGCAAGGCCAAGAATATTGATGGCCGAAAACGTCTTGTTCCTCATCAGGTTGCGAATGGCGACTTTCAGATAGTTCGCGACCACGTAGGGTCACCTCCTGTGTCTTCTCTGGCGCGGCTTCGCTCGGAATGAATGGGCCTTCGCCCAAACCGGCATGTTGAGAAATCCAATGCGAGGGTGGGGCCTGCCTGCGCGAAGCGGAGCGCCTGCCTGCCGCGGCAAGCGAAGCGGCGCAGGCAGGCGGCAGGCAGGCAGACATTCCTGTCTGCCCTTTATCACTCATACCGCAACGCGTCGACAGGATTCGCCCGGGCAGCGCGGGCGACCTGGAGACTCACCGCCAGGAGTACGACGAGGAGCGTGAGCAGGCCTCCCAGCAGAAAGGTCCCGATCCCCGGGTCCACGCGATACGCGAAATCCTGCAGCCAGCGCTCTGCCGCGTAGTACGCTGCCGGCCATGAGGTCAGCGCGGCAATTCCGACCATGATCACATATTCGCGGGTGAGCAGCGAAACGATACGTGTTGTCGGCGCGCCAAGGACTTTTCGGATCCCGATTTCCTTCGTGCGCCTGGCGACGGTGAGCGACGTCAGACCGAAAGCGCCCAGGCAGGCGATGAATACGGCGAAGAACGTCGCGTATCCTGCGATTCTGAACCACCGGCGTTCCTCCCGGTATTGACGGTCTATATCCTCATCCAGGAAATTATGGTGAAACGGAACATCCGGTACGACCTCATCCCACCTCTCTCTCAGGAAATCAAGGGTGTCAAAGACGTTCTCGGGGCGAATCCGAATCATGAGCAGGTATCGGACGTCCCACGTAGGTCGGCCGGACAACGGCGTCGCCTTTAATTGCAACACCGCGGGTCCAATGGCGTGGTGAAGGGACCGGAAATGATAATCGCTGACGACCCCTATCACCGTAAGTTCCTTTCTGTCGAGCCAAATCGTCTCGCCGATAGTCGTCTTCCATCCCAATTTCCGCGCCAGAGATTCGTTGACGATAACCGATGTCTTCGCGTCGCTGTCCCGTTCGAAGTTTCGACCCTCCATCAGGCCTATTCCCATGGTATCGAGAAATCGCAGATCGCAGAATATCCTCTCAACGCCTTCCAGCGTCGTCCCCTTCCAGTTTATGCGCGTATTATTCCGCATCGAATTGCTGAGTCCGTGTGACGTTCTCGTCGTCTTCAAAACAGAATGGTATCTCCGGATCTCCTCCTCAAAGGCATCGGCCAGCTCCATTCGATCCGATATACCAAATAGGCGAACGACGACGACGTGGCTGGGCTCGAAACCAAGCGGTTTGGACTTCAATTTGCTCATTTGTATGGAAGCGATGGTCATGCATGTCACCAGTGCCGCGGAAATGGCGAGTTGGAATATCACGAGCGCACGGCTGAAGAGACCCATTCGATCCACCTTGAACCGCCCTTTCAACGCATCGACCGGAAGAAATCCGGACATGCATAATGCAGGATAGCCGCCGGCGCCGATGCCTACCAGCAGCACCATCACGAGCAGAAACACAAGCGAGGTGGAATCTTTCAGGTCGGTCAGGGCAAATTCCCTGCTGATCAGACCGTTGAAACCCGGCAACAACAGTTCCGCCAGCGCCAATCCAAAGGCGAGCGAGATTAAAACCAACAGTGCCGATTCACCCAGAAATTGTCGCGCCAATTGCGTTCGAAGACCCCCGGACGCTTTTCGCAATCCAACTTCACGGGTACGGGAAAATGACCGGGCCACCGAAATGTTCGTATAATTGACAGCTGCCACGACCAGCACGAGTATTGCAATGGCTCCCAGGTGGTGCGAATGGACAGGATTGCCAAAGGGGCGCGACCTCATGCGACGGTTATCAAAGTAAATGTCTCTAATGGGCTGCAACTTCAACCTGATCGAGAATCCGCTCCCGGAAGGTGGTATCGAAAATTCCTCAAGCCGACGCTCGATTTCCGGTGGGCGATGGTAGTCCGGGAGCAACAGGTAAGTGTTAACATCGTTTGTTTTCCGTGCGTGTTTCTGATCATCCGGATTCAAGAGCGAGAGAAAGTCAAAACGAATGGTGGAGTTTTTGGGAATTGCCCTGATTACGCCGGTTACCGTCAATTCCCGAGTCGGGCGAGCGTCCGAGAATTCATCTCTGGACTCGGGCGTTGGGCCCGATCGTCGGAGGGACTTCACGTTCAATCCCGATGATGCGCGTGTACGGGCAACCGGTATTTCGACGTCCTGGACTGAAATCGTCTTGCCGATCGGGTCGTCCCCCTGGAAGAGTCTTTCAGCAATCGTATCGGTAATGACCACATAGTTCGGATCCTCCAGCGCGGTGACCGGATCTCCTTTGATAAGAGGGAAGGAGAATACGTCCAGAATTGCCGGATCTGCGAAGAGAAAAGATTCTTTGGTCGTCTGACCTCCATGGCGGACCAATCGCGATCCAGGATCCAATCGAACGGAACGGACCTCCGGAAGTGCTTCCGACAACGCCGGCGCCAGAGTAAACGCCGTCCGATCCGTCAACATAACCGATTCACCGAACGATATTTCTCTGCCGACCCTGTAGATCCGATCCGCGTTCTCATGAAACCCGTCGTAGGTCCACTCGTATCGCACATAGAGGAACGCCAAAACGCAGAACGCTATCGCGATGCCCAGGCTCACCACGTTGATCGCGGCATACAGCGGGTGTCGCAGCAGATTGCGATACGCGACCTTGAGATAATTCCAGAACATCGACTGACTCCTTATGGAAAGTACCATTCACTTCAATCTGCCAAGGCTGCGCTCAGTATGAATGGGCGCCCGACCGCCAAAACAGTCATGTTGGGAAATCCGATTTGAGGGTGGGGCCTGCCTGCGCCAAGCGGAGCGCCTGCCTGCCGCGGGAAGCGAAGCGGCGCAGGCAGGCGGACATTCCTGTCTGCCCACGTCCGTGTCGTTCTGTCAATTGAAGCAGATGGACGAGGCCGCCAGGCTGCTCCCCTCCCCGCGCCGGGGAGGGGCTGGGCTGGGGGAGGGGTCGCCGTGCCCGGGACGGGCGCATTGGGCCCACGACGATCATCGATTCGATGGTACACTGAGCAACAGCCGTGCCATGCGTTTTCGGCTCGATTTTACAGGTACTTAGCGATGCGGCGGCGAAGGAGCCTGCCTTGCAGATGTCCGAAAACGATACAGCAGTGTCCGAAAACGCACAGGGGCGGGGCGCCGGTCTTCGAACCGCTTGACAGGATAAGTCTCTGTGATCATTATGGTTGTGCGTTATTTCGGCTCAAGAGGCGTATTGGCACGAAAAATGCGCCTCTTGTCAGGGAATGAAACATCTCCGGCATGATGGGCTGCCGATCCCGTCTCGTCTTCGGGACGCGGGTTTCGTCCGCAGATTCATGCTCGAACGCTCCGGGGCGCCGATGAAATCACTCGATAACGTCCTCATCGTCGACGACGACCACGACGTGCTTCTGGCCGCGCAACTCTTTCTCAAGCAGCACGCCGGGCGCGTGGACACCGAAGCCGATCCCGAACGCATTCCCGAACTGCTGCAGAATGACTCCTACGACGTGATCCTGCTGGATATGAACTTCGCCCAGGACGCCACGTCGGGCAGAGAAGGGTTCCACTGGCTGCGGCGCATTCTCGATATCGATCCTTCCGCCGTGGTCGTCCTCATCACGGCGTTCGGCGACGTCAATACCGCCGTGCAGGCCATCAGAGAGGGCGCCACGGACTTTGTCCTCAAACCCTGGCAGAACGAGAAACTGCTCGCCACGCTGTCCGCGGCGGCCAGACTCCGCCAATCGCGCCTCGACGTCGCCCGGCTCCGCTCGCGGCAGAAGCAACTCCACGCCGACCTGGACCGGCAGTTTCCCGGCATCGTGGCCGTCTCTCCGGTCATGCGCGACGTCTTCGAAACCATACGGAAGGTCTCCGCCACCGACGCCAACGTCCTCATCCTGGGCGACAACGGAACGGGAAAGGACGCGGTGGCGCGCGCCATTCATCGAAACTCCAGCCGCGCGGACCAGGTCTTCATCCACGTCGACCTCGGCGCCGTCCCCGAGACCCTCTTCGAAAGCGAGCTCTTCGGGCACAAAAAAGGCGCCTTTACAGACGCCAGGGAAGACCGTGCGGGGCGGTTTGAAACGGCGTCGGGCGGGACGCTCTTCCTGGATGAGATCGGCAACCTCTCGCTGACGCTTCAGGCGAAACTGCTCACCGTACTCGAAAAGCGCACGGTGTTCCGTCTGGGCGCCAACAAGCCCGTCCCCATCGACATCCGGCTCGTGTGCGCCACGAATACGCCCATCCACGAACTTGCCGCCCGGAACGATTTCCGCCAGGACCTGCTCTACCGCGTCAACACCGTTGAAATCAGGCTGCCGCCGCTCCGGAACCGCCGCGAGGACCTCCCGCTCCTCGTCGGCAGTTTCCTGGACAGGTATTGCAGGAAATACAAGAAGCCCCGTATCGGCCTGCATCCCCGCACCCTCGAAAAACTCAAAGGATACGCCTGGCCCGGAAACGTCCGCGAACTCCAGCACGCCATCGAACGCGCGGTCATCATGAACGAGAACGGCACGCTGCAACCGGCGGACTTCCCCCTCACCTCGTCTGAATCCGTTCAGGGAGACCACATTCACTGCGAAGACTTCAATCTCGAACGCATCGAGAAAACCGCCATCCGCAAAGCCATCGAGAAGCACGAGGGCAACATCAGCCACACGGCCCGGGAACTGGGCATCACGCGCAGCGCCCTCTACCGAAGGCTGGAAAAACATGGTCTATAGACACTTTCGGACGCTGTGCGTCGTGCGGGTGGCGTTCCTGTGCGCCACCATCTGCGCCCTTGTGTTCGTGCTCTTTCAGACGTCCTACTACACCACCGTCTTCATTCTCGCCGGCATTGTACTCTATCAGGCCTGGGCCCTCATCCACTTCGTGGAGCGCGCGAACCGGGACCTCACCCGCTTTCTGCAGGCCATCCGGTACGAAGACTTCTCCCAATCCTTCAGCGGCCGGGGACTCGGGTCCGCATTCGATGACCTGAAAGAGGCGTTCAACGAGGTGCTGAACGCCTTTCGGAAGACACGCGCGGAAAAAGAGGAGAACTTCCAATACCTGCAGACGGTGGTCCAGCACGTTGGCGTGGGCCTGGTGTGTTACGACGTCGGCGGACGCATCGAACTCATGAACACCGCCGCCCGGCGCCTGCTTCGCAGACCCCACGTCCACAACGTGCGCGAGCTGCGGACGGTGAGCGAGTCCCTTTCCGACACCCTTCTCGCCCTGCGGCCGGGCGACAGGACCCTGGTTAAAGTCCAGGACGAAGACGAACTCCTTCAGATTGTCATCCACGCCACCGAAATCCGAATGCGCGGCGAGTCGTTCATCCTCGCCTCCGTGCAGGACATCCAGAGCGAACTCGAAGAACAGGAAATGGAAGCGTGGCAGAAGCTCATCCGGGTGCTCATCCACGAAATCATGAACTCCATCACCCCCATTTCGTCGCTGGCCTCCACCGTGCGCGGTCACTTTCCCGAATCGGACCGCCCGCAGTCGCTCGACCCCCACGTCGTGACCGACGTGCACGCGGCGCTGGAGACCATTCAGTCCCGGAGCGAAGGCCTGCAGCAGTTCGTCGATACCTACCGCCAACTTACGCGGGTCCCCCGTCCCGACTTTCAGATCTGCCCGGTCGGCGAACTCTTCGCCCGCGTTGTAAACCTGATGCGACCGGAATGTGAAAAGGAGCGCATCGGACTCCGCACGCGGGTCGAACCCGAGACCCTGGAAGTCACGGCCGACCCCCACCTGGTGGAGCAGGTCCTCATCAATCTGGTGCGGAACGCGCTGCAGGCCCTCGCCGGACGCGATCAGGCCCGCGTCGAACTCGCCGCGGGCCTGGACCGAAGAGGCCGGGTCCTCATCCGCGTGCGGGACAATGGACCCGGCATCCTCGAAGACGTGCAGGAACGTATTTTCATCCCGTTCTTCACCACCAGACAGGAGGGTTCGGGCATCGGTCTGTCGCTCTGCCGGCAGATCATGCGCCAGCACCGCGGCGCCATCAGCGTTCAGTCCACGCCCGACGAAGAAACCGTATTCACCCTCCGGTTCTGATCGCAGAAGTCAACGCCTACCCCCATTCCGCCAGGATGGCCTTCGCGGCGTTGTGCCCCGGCGCCCCGGTCACTTCGCCGCCGGGGTGCGTGCCCGCGCCGCACAGATAGAGGTTCTCGATCGGCGTCGCATAATGCGACCATCCGCCAAGGGGCCGTTGCGCGAGGAACTGGTCCGGCACGATATCCAGATGCCGTATATTTCCGTCCGTAAGGCCCACCCGCTCCTCCAGGTCGCGCGGCGTGAACAGCGACCAGTCCACCAGGATGTCCCGGAGGTTCGGGGCGTAGATCGACAGCGTATCGATCAGGCGTTCGCCCACCTCTTCCCGCCGCTCATCCCACGTGCCGGCTCGCGGGCGAACCGGCGCATACAGGGCCCAGACGGACATCACGTGGTGGCCGTCCGGCGCCATCGTGTCGTCATAGACGGATGGGATCTGTACTTCGATCACCGGTTCCCTGGCGGGGTCTCCTCGGCGCGCGTCGTCCCAGGCGCGCGCGAAATAGTCGATGGACGGGCAGATCTTGATCTCCGCAAACCAGCGGGGATCGTAACCCGATTCGCCCCTCGCGAAGTCCGGCAGGCCGGAAAGCGCGGCGTGGAACTTCAGGTAGGCCGCCCGGGTCTTCAGGCGATTCGCCCTCGCAAGAAATCCCGCATCCAGCGCATCGGGCGGCAGCAGCTTCAGGAACGTGCGCTTCGGGTCGGCGTTCGAAACCACGATCCTGCTGCGGATCTCCGTGCCGTCGGCAAGCGCCGCGCCGCACGCGCTTCCATTCGACAACAGAATCCGCTTGACTTCGGCGCCCGTCTGCAAGACCGCCCCACGCGCCCTCGCCGCCCTCGCAAGGGCGTTGGCGATGCCGCCCATCCCGCCCTTGACGATCCCCACGTTCTCCGACCGCCCGAACACGCCGCATTTGATGTACGTGTAAACCCACGCGCTACCCGGCGCCGCCGGATCGCCCGCGTCCTGCGCCTGGATGAACGCGCCCCGGGCCGCGTCGGACTCGAAGAAATCGGTCACCAGGTCGGTCATGCTCGTCGTGAGCAGGCGGTCCAGAAGCGCTTCGTCGTCCGTTCCGCGCACGCGCGCGGCAATCTCGCTGATTGTAGGCGGCGGCGTCAGGAAGTACGGGTAGACGATGCCCGCCGCACGTTTCCAGAAAGAGAGCCACTCGGGATAGGCTTCCGCGTCCTTTTGCGAAAAACGCGCGAGTTCCTCCTGGCTGCGTTCCACGTCGTCCCAGAGCCGGAGGGCGGCGCCGTCCGGGAAGGGTTGGAACCTGGACGGGTCCAGATGATAGACGTCGAATCCGTGCTCCCGCAGGCCCAGCTCGTCGATCACCCGGTCCTGCAACAGGTGGCAGATGTACGAGCACGACGAAAACCGGTACCCCGGAAAGAGCTCCTCGGTCGCACAGGCGCCGCCCAGGATGTCCCTGCGTTCCAGCAGCAGTACGTCCAATCCGGCCTCCGCCAGGTAGGCCGCCGCAACCAGCCCGTTGTGTCCGCCACCCAGGATCAGCGTATCGCAATCAACCGTGGCCATTGTAATCTCTCCATACAGTACTTGCCGATTCCACTACCGAAGCCCCCAGCCATTCTTCATCAACCAGTCGCGGACCTGCTGACGGCAATCCCCCTGCAGTTCAATCGTATTCTCCCGGAACGTCCCTCCCGTTCCGCACGCTTGCCGCAGGGACCGCGCCAGGTCCTTCATATCTCCCTTCGCCAGCACCAGGCCGCCGGCCAGCGTTACGACCTTGCCCCGCTTCCGTTTCTCCAGCGAAATCCGAATCCGCTGCTCCTCCGGCGCACGGGAGACCAGCACTTCCACGTCAACGTCAGGCACGTCGTCGGAAACAAACGCCCAACCCTCTCCTGAAGTTCGCTTAACCGCCATATTTCTCCCCTAAAGACAGCCGGGTAACAGAACCATGCGTTTTTCTGATGGTCACTTCAGTTCACGGCTTTCTTTTCCCCGTCTCCAAAATCGGGCACGGCCGTTAACGCGCCACCGTTCATCGCGGACTGGTGCGCGATCAGCCCCGGAACCAGGTACCGCGCCGCCTGCCAAACGCTGTTCGGCGGCGTTTCGCCCGTCACACACGCAGTCACGAAATCGTGTACCAGAAACTGGTGGGCGCCCTTGTGCCCGTTGCTCAGGCCGATAAATTCTCTCGGCAGGAGATGGACAGGATGCACTCGCGACACGCCCTGGTGCGTGCCGTCGTCCCCCGTCACCGCGCCCATCGGGTCGTCGGCAGGGCCGGCCGGCACGCCCTCGCAGGACAATTCCGCGGTCAGGTCCACGCAGGTCTTCCGGTCCTTGTTGATCCACACCTGACCGCCCACCTGCTCCTCGTAACCGGCGTCCGTTCCATACAGACTCATCCCGACCGTGCCGGGATGTCCGATCCGGCGGAACTCGTTGAAGCGCGCCACGCTCCCGTCCGACATCCTGCACAACATGGTTTCGTTGCTGAACGGGTTCTTCCAGACATTGTCCTCGCGCGCATACAGATTGTCTTCATGGCGATCGACGAAGCCCATGCCGCTCACGCGCGTGGCATGCGCTCCTGTAACCGAAACGATCATACTTGTCGAATGCGTCGGATAAAACATAGGGGGCGACCCGAAATACCGCTTCCACTCTTCGCCGTGGCGCCACTGGGACACCGCGTACAGTCCGTGGGAGTAATCGTGGCAATACTCCGCCTCCCCGTACACGATATGGCCGAAGTCTCCCTTCCGAAAGCGGTCGCGGCAGTAGATCGTACACGGGTAATAGTAACTCGTCTCCCCGATCATATACGTCAACCCCGTCTCCTCCACGGCCTTGACGAGATCGGATATTTCCTCCAGGCTGACGGCTGACGGCACCGCGGAATACACGTGCTTGCCGCTGCGCAGCGCCTGTACCGCCTGCGGCCCATGCAGGTGATGCTGGGTGATGATCGCGATCGCGTCCACGTCGGATTCACACAGCGCATCAAGCGACAGATAGGTGTCCGGCACGTCGAAGCGCGCCGATTTCTCGGCCAGTTTCCTCGCGTCCAGATCCGACAGCACCAGGTGGTCCACGTCCGGATGCGCTTTGAAGAGCGGGATGAACGAATTTGCAAACGCTCCGGTTCCGCAGATCCCTAGACGGATACCCATCTTCACCTCGCAAAAAAACCTGACTCACACGAAGGCACAAAGACTCAAAGGAAACCATCGAAACGCGGGCAACCACAAGGGTTGCCCCTACAGATACAAAAAGGAAACGTGCGGACGAAGTTTCCGCGCTATAAGGTACAACGTCAATTTAGTTTCGAACATCGCCAGGTGCTATCCAGCGGACGGTCGTGGAGTGCGGGGTTTTTCCGTGCTATTCCGTCTGGCAACATCGCTCGGGATGGGCTGGTCAGGTGACAGGGCGCCCAACCTCCATCTGCGCCACTGAGGTGGTTCACGGAAAAACCGGCCCCGCGGCGTTTGAGCGGCCTGCCTGCGCCTGCCTGGCCGGCAGGCAGGCGCCGTTCTTTTTGGTCCTTTTTCTTGGGCGTACAAGAAAAAGGACTTAAATAAATAAAAATAATAGGTTTATTCGAAATTTATCGACGTTTCCGTTGAGATACGTACCATTCGCCATTACCGTCTCTACCCTGTCATCAACGTTAAACGATAAGAAATACCCGAATAGCGTAATGCGCAAGCCAGAAAACCTTTCGCCCGGTAAGCCGGTCAGCTGAATCGGCCGCCAATGCGGAAGCAGGGCTTCGCTGTGGCGCACCTGTTGATTCTTGAACACCGGACCCGCATTTCGTAAATTGTCCCTATCGAAAGGAGGCGCTATGGATCTCTCGAAGTTTCAGGACGACGCCATCGAAACCGAATGGCTGCTCGCGGAATCGGAGCAGGTTGGACCCGTCAGTCTCCCCCTGGACGTCGGCGACTGGGGTCTGGCCAACGAAATCCGCGCCGATATCTTCCTCACCGAGGGGGTGGACGACCAGATCTACTGCACCCTCACCTCGGGACATCGCACCGAAGGCATGAGCGAGGACGACGGCTATTGGTTCAACGCCATCGTTTCCCCTCGCGGCGGCAACGTCTGGCGGGGCTGGCGGGAATTCCGTTTCCCCGCCGAGTGTTTCTACACCCGGGGCATCCCGTCCTCAGGGTGGGGCGACATGTCCTCGGGCGATATCCGTCTGCCGTCCGGAAGCCGCGTCCGGAATATCCGCCTGGTCCGGCGCCGTATCGTAACGGGCCCGCGAATGACGGATGATGCCCTCGTCGCCGCGGTCGATCCGAGCTTCCCGGGACTCGAATCCGCGGCTCGGGCTGCGACGAAGAAAGCCCGGCTTGCGGCAATCGCGGCGCACTTCCGGTCCAGCACCTTCGACCGGAGGCACACGACGCCCGGCCCCGGAACCGACGCAAACATTGAAGAGGCGGACCGGATCCTGGCCGGTTACATCATGGACCACCATTGGCCCGACGGCGTGGACTGGGACGCCAACCCCTACGGATATATCGAATGGTCCATCATCATCCACGCTTTCTACTACTTCAAATCGCTTGAACAGGCATGGGCAACAACCCTCGACCCGAAATACGCAAAGGGAATCGAATCCATCCTGCGCGACTGGCTGCGCAAAACACCCGTGCCCTTCGGCGTCCGCGCGGGCGGCCTGGCCTGGGGACATTCGCTGATCGTCAGCATGCGGTCGTTCAATACGCTCGTCGATGCCTTCACGGTGCTGTGCGACTGTCCCGAAACCGAAGACCGGACGATCCTGGACCTGCTCAAATCCATCTACGAACACGCCGTCTACCTTTTGAAATTCGAGTCCTTCCCGCCCTCCAACAAAACCATATCGGAAGGCAGGTCCCTGCTCGCGACCGCCTGCTCCTTCCCGGAATTCAACGTATCCGAATCCTGGTACGAGGCCGCCAGCCGGCGGCTTCTGGACGATATGAACATCCAGGTGATGCCGGACGGCGCATCATACGAACTCACCCCGGGCTATCAGATCTCGATCGCCTCCTGGTTCCTCGACGCTTATAACGTGGCTGGAAAGTTCGACCGGCAGCTCGATCCCGAACTGGAAGCCGGCATCCGGCGCATGTACGACTGGTGCGTCTCCATCAACCGGCCCGACTTCACCTTCCCATCCGTCTCCGACGCCGGCAGCCTGGATGGAAAGTTCGGCGACGCGCTCGCCCGTCCGGGCGGCATTCTCAACGACGAACACGCCACCTGGATCGGTAGCGAGGGCGAAGAAGGCAACCCGCCGGAGTACGCCTCCATCGCACACCCGGACTCCGGTTACTTCGTCATGCGCAGCGGCTGGGATCGGGACGCCCGCTACATGCTGTTCGAAGGAGGGCCATACGGTCGTTTTCACCAGCACGAAGATATGCTTTCGTTCGATCTGTACTCCCACGGCCTGCCCTTTATCGTAGACCCGGGAATCACCTCGTACTACCCGAACCCGTGGACGTCGTTCTACCGGACAACCGAAGCGCACAACACGGTGCTCGTGGACGGCTGCGGGCAGAACCGCCGGGCCCAGTCCATCGCCGAATGGGTGGAATCCGCCCGGGAACGGACGGTGTGGCGCTCCGACGACCGCTGCGACGTGGCCATGGCGACGTACGACGCGGGTTATGCCGGGCTGGACGCGGCCGTCGCCCATCGCCGGGTTGTCATGTTCGTCAAGCCCGATTACTTCCTGATCTTCGACGAACTCGCGGGCGAAGGCCGCCATACGTACGAGGCGCTCTTCCACTTCATGCCCTACCGCGTGCTGATCGACCCCGACACCGGCGCCGCCCGGACGGGGCGCATGCATCCGCCGAACCTGGAAGTGGTGCCCCTCGTCAAAATGACCCCGCGCCTGGTCTGCGGCAGCAACGATCCGGTCCAGGGCTGGCTCGCCATCAGCGAGCAGGACGTTCCAGCGCCGGTCGTCATCTACAAAAAAAGGGCGACACTGCCCTTACGGACCGGGTACGCTCTCGTGCCCTTTACCGAAGGCGTCAGCGCGCGCCTCACGCCACGGATAACGCGTCGCGGCGACACCTGGAACGTGCGCATCGCGCGGCCGGACGGGACGATCGATCGGATCAACATGGACTGGCCCGACAGCAATGGTCCTGTGCTTGTGTAAGCTCCCCAACCCACAGAGCATCAAGACCCCGAGTAAGGAGGTTGATGGTGAAAATGCCAGAATACACCTTCTGGCAGGACGGTCCGATGTATGTCGGATATCTTGATGAGTATCCCGACTATCGGACACAGGGCGAGACTACGGATGAATTGAAGGGGAATTTGATCGACATCTACAATGAACTGACAGGCGGCGCCATTCCATGCGTGCGGGGGCTTGCCGGCTGAACGAATCTCGTAACTCCCTCTTTTGGAGAAACCAATGCAGCCCAACTATGACGTTGACATGAGCCTGGACGTAAAGGTCCCCATGCGCGATGGAGTAAATCTCTCGGCGGACGTTTACCTGCCGCGTACACGCGGGAGATTCCCCACTGTCCTCATGCGTACTCCCTATAGCAATAACGCCGATCCGATGGTCGAAAAGGCCAGGCGGCTCGCGAACGACGGATACGCCTGCGTCCTGCAGGATTGCCGCGGGCGCTGGGACTCCGAAGGCGCCTATTATGCGTTCCGGGAAGGAGAAGACGGGTACGATACCCAGGAGTGGATCGGGGCCCGGGAATGGTGCGACGGCAACGTCGGCATGGCCGGAAGTTCCTACGGCGGGACGGTGCAGTGGCGCAGCGCGCCGTACCGGAGCCGCTATCTGAAATGCATCGCACCCAGGGTGATCTGCACCGATTATTACACGGGTCTCGTCCACCCCGGCGGCGCCTTCCAGCTCAACGTGCTGCTGACCTGGGGCATGCGTACCAACGCCCGCACCGGCCAGACCATCGAGTTTCACAACTGGACCGAAGCCTTCCGGGCGCTACCGCTCGAGAAAATGGACGAACACGCAGGCCGCAATCTGGCCTTCTGGAAAGACTGGGTCGAACACGACGCGTACGACGACTACTGGGAGGAATTCAACGACGAAACCCGGTGGCGCGACATTGCAGCCCCCGCGTTCAATATGGGCGGCTGGTACGACCTCTATGCCGCGCAGACGTTCAGCAACTACAACGGGCTTCGCCTGAACGGCGGGTCGGAAGAGGCAAGGAAGAGCAAACTCATTGTCGGTCCGTGGCCGCATGCGCTCAGCGCGTCGCCGAAGACAGGCGACGTCGATTTCGGGGCGCCTTCCATGGTCGATCTCGAAAGCCTGGAACAGCGCTGGTTCGACTATTGGCTCAAGGGCATCGACAACGGCATTGCGGACGAACCGCCGTTGCGGCTGTTCATCATGGGCGTCAACCGGTGGCGCGACGAATTCGAGTGGCCCCTCGCGCGGACCCAATGGCAAAAGTGGCGCCTGCATTCCGCCGGGCAGGCCAACACGTTGCTTGGCGACGGCTGCCTGTCAGTCGAATCGCCGGCGCAGGAATCCCCGGACCGCTTCACGTACGATCCCCGCTACCCGGTACCGACCATGGGCGGCAACAACTGCTGCTCTCCACATATCGTGCCATGGGGGCCGCAGGACCAGCGGCCGGTGGAAATGCGGAGCGACGTGCTCTGCTATACCAGCGACCCTATGCAAGCTGACCTGGAGGTCACGGGACCCGTTAAAGCGGTCGTTTACGCCGCCACAGACTGTACGGACACGGACTGGACCGCCAAGCTGGTGGACGTGTCGCCATCCGGGTACGCAATGAACCTCTGCGACGGCATCCTGAGAGCCCGCTTCCGGGAAAGCCTTACAGACCCGACTCTGCTAGAACCCGGCAACGTCTACGCCTATGAGATCGACCTGGGCGTCACCGGAAACGTCTTCAGGAAAGGCCACCGCATCCGCCTCGAGGTCTCGTCGTCGAACTTCCCGCGGTTCGACCGGAATCTCAACACGGGCGGTTCCCTCGGCAGCGAGACCGGGATGCGCCAGGCCCATCAAACCGTCCATCACTCCCGACAATATCCATCCCATATTGTCCTGCCGGTAATCCCCGCAACGTAGCGTTAAAGACCCACCGAGACGCCTGCGAGGTGCTGCCGGCCCGACCCGTTCCGAACGAAGAGGACTTCCGGACATGCCCGAACCCCATCTGGTCATTGCCATCCCGGACAAGAGCTTCGGTTTCGTTCCCGGCCAGCGGGTCTCCATCGACGTCCACGTGATCGGGCTCGATAAGCAGACGGTCCGCGTCCGGTTCGCGGTCAACGATCCCCTGGGCGCGACGCGGTTTTCATTTCGGGAAGTGGAACGGGACCTCGACGGTGGGCACACGGTACTCCCGTTCGAATGCGACCTCGAATCCGACTTTCCGCCTGGCGCCTATCTCGTCACCGCGCATGTCCTTTCCAGTGCACAGAATTTCAGAGCCATCGCCACCGAGTCCTTCGAGGTGGTCGCGCCCGGGCGCCGCCTGCCCGACGGCTTTCCGGTTGCGCCGCGAGACCGCATCATCGATGCGAGCTACGTGTTCGACTCGACAGGTCCGGAAACACTGGCGAGGGCTTTCCAGACGGCGCATACGGCGTGTGAAGCGTGCCGCAATCCGGACGGCGGATGGGGCCGGAGCCCGGATGCGGAAAAACCCGCGTACCGCTCGCCGGCGAATGTCACCCTGGGTTATCTGTACGGTTACGAGGCACTCGGCGACGAGCAATATGGAAAGCTCGCTCTGGGCGGCCTGGACTATCTCCTTTCGGAGCAGGAAGAGAACGGCGCCTTCCGATGGTGGTACAAAGCTGTCCCCGGCGGCGTGATGAACCAGCGCGACAACTTCTATGACACGGGCTGGGCCGGGCTGGCGCTCGCCGAGGGATTTCGCGTTACGGGCGAGGCGAAATACCTCGATGCCGTTCGAAGGGCCGCTGACTGGACGATGACCTGCCCGTTTACGGGAAACAACAACTACGATGCATTCGCCCTCTGGTTTCTCTCCCTGCTGTATGACGTTACAGGAGAAGAAAAATACCTGGACACGGCCGTCTGGCGGACAAATGGCGGTGTTTTCTTCGCGCAGCTTCCCAGGGGCGGATGGCCGGGTCATAACTTCCATATCGGCTATCAATCCATTACCGCCAACGGCCTTGCGTCCCTGTTCGACGTGCTCCCCCGGGACCATCCGTTCTCCGATCCGCTCAGGGATCGCCTCTGCGCGGCCCTCAATTTCGCCACATTCCTGCAGACGGAGACGGGGGACTATTGCATGGGTTGGGAATATGACCGTGACTTCCGTCTCGACGGCGCGGGACGGCCCGCGGGAAACACGGTACCCGCCCGGGCCGAGCTCGTTCGCGCCTTTTACAAGACCCGCGCCCGCCTGGATGTGCCGGTCAATATCCTCAACGGGCTCTGCCGTTCCACCATCGCCAGAATCGAATCCCTTGAGGATCGCTCCGAAGACGGCCGGACCGAGCACACCTGCCTGATGGATATCGGCACGCTCCTCAAATGGCGCCACAACAAATGAGGCACGGCTCGCGCCGTGCCTTGAATTTCTCCGATTGGACCCGTGAGCCCGTGCTCCCAACAGCCCGGTCGGCGTCACCTCGGCGCCACTTCAATCTCGAACAGCTTCGGCCATCGCTTCCCGGTCACGAACAGGCGCTTCCCTCCCGGATCGTAGGCGATTCCGTTCAGCGCGGCATCCGCGCCGAGCCGTTCCCGCCCTGCCATTAATCCGGTCAGATCGATCCAGCCCAACACCCGGCCGGACTCAGGGTCGATTCTGGCGATCAAATCCGATTCCCAGACGTTCGCATAGACCTCGCCGTCAACGTATTCCAGTTCATTCAGGCGGGTCACGGGTCCCCTATCGTCCCGCACCTCCACCCGCCCGACCTCCTGAAACGTCTCCGGATCCCTGAAAGACAGCGTGGGCGTTCCATCGCTGACGATCAGCCGCCGGCCGTCGTGCGTAATTCCCCACCCCTCGGTGGTATAGGTGAATGACCGAATGCGTTCGAATGTTTCCTTGTTGTAGACAAATCCGGTCCTCGCCACCCAGGTCAGCTGAATGACGTGGTTTCCGAAGATCGTAATCCCTTCGCCGAAATAGCGGGATTCCATCGGCTGGAACCGGATGACACGGCCTGTTTCCAGCACGACCTTGCGCAAGGAGGACCGCCCGTAGAGCCCGGTTCCCTCGAACAGGAAGCCGTTCTCATAGACGAGACCCTGGGTAAACGCGCCGGGATCGTGAGGGTAGGTATGTCTTACGCGGAACGTGTATTGTCGCGGCTTCCCGATCGAATCCTGATGGGAAGAAACGACCCTGTGTCCGGATGCGGCGTGGAGGGCGCTCGAATCCGCCCCCCGCACTTCCACCACGGCGGACGCGACGAAAACAAACAGAATAATTCCATGCAAATGGAAAATGCCTGGAAATCGGGAATGCGAGTGCTGTGTTTTGCTTCGAGACTGCGAGGTCATTTCTATCTGTGTTTTTCTTGATTTTCATTTTTTACTTTGCTGCGATGCCGAGGGATCGCCCTCGATCCACTCTTCGCCGTCCGTCCACACTTCCTTCTTCCAGATCGGCACGGTTTCCTTCAATCGGTCAATCGCGTAGTGACAGGCTTCCAGAGCGGCTTTGCGGTGCGGCGCCGAGATCGCAATCAACACGCTGGTCTCGCCAATTTCCAATCGCCCAACCCGATGCAGCATCCCCACCCGGTCCACCTCCCACTTCTCTTTCACCTCGCCGCCGATTTCCGCCATCTTCATTTCGGCCATCTCCCTGTAGGCGTCGTAAACCAGGTATCTGGTCCGCCGGCCCTGCGACTGGTTCCGCACCACCCCGGCGAAGGTCGCCACCGCGCCGTCCGATTCTCTCAACACGGTATCGTGCAGCGCGTCGGGCTGTATGGCCTCTCCCTGAATGCGATACAGATCAGCGGACATGGGACCTTCCTCCCCGCGATTCGCCTGTCGCAACGCCGCCCGCGGCCGCTCCCCCGCTTACCGGCGGGATGAGCGCCGCCTCATCCCCGTCTTGGAGCGGCTGCGACCGGTCCACGTACGCCTGGTTAACCGACACCATCAGACTGGCTTCCATCTCCGTAAAGCGGGGGTGATCCGCCGCCAGCCGCGCCAGCAGATCGGACACACTTGCGCCATCGGACATGGTAATCGACGTCTGGCTTTTTCCGACAAGGTCTCTGCACGACGCGAAAAACAAGACTTTAATCTCCATCGGCCGTCCTCTGACCCGCACCGCTGGAAGCATACGACAAGATCGATCCGTTAACGCACCCGGCTCAGCCTGTCATTTTCCGTCACCCCGGGCCTTCGCCCCCGCTTGGCCACGGGCCGGGAATCGACTGCCTTGATATCGCACGTAAAGTCGATGGGGGACGCGCCGCTGATCGCGCTGCCCACGCCGAACCCGTCCACCGCGGATCCTGCCGCAACGAACTCCCGGATGCGTTCCGGCGTCATTCCGCCGCTTACGTAGATCTTCACGTCCGGATGCCCGGCGCGGTCCAGCCTGCTTCGAACCCGACTCACGAGACCGGGGGTCACGCCGCCCAGTTCGGAGGGTGTATCCAGGCGCACGCCCAGCAGCCGTTCTCCCATGGCTCCGGCCAACCGAACGCTTTCCTCCGCTTCATCCTTGAAGGTATCCACCAGCACAATCCGATGGATCGACCCGGGCATGTGCCGGTCGAAGGCTTGTGCCGCCGTCAATGTGTCTCCCATGATCAACATCAGGGCATGCGGCATCGTACCCGTTGCTTCCTGACCTGCCAGCCGCGCCCCCGCGGGAGTGGCGCAACCCGAGCAGCCTCCAACCAGAGCCGAATATTCCATCACATCCGAAATCGCAGGATGGACGTGCCTCGCGCCGAAGCTGATCACGGGAATGCCCGCCGCCGCGGCCACGCATGCCCGGGCCGCCGTTGCCCACCCGCTCTTCTGCGCGAGCGTACCGAGATAGGCGGTCTCATAGATGCCGAAGCTGCTGTACCGCGCCTGAATCCGAAGCACGACTTCCTTGCGGAACATCGGCTGACCCTCGCCCAGCGCCCAAACGGACGCGTTATCGGGCCACGCCGCTTCGAGGTTTTCCAGGACCTCGGTCATGCCGCAAAGGATACCGTCCCCGGTCGGAAACACCTCCATCGTCACAACGGGATCGATCGCTTCCCGCGCCAGAACCTCGCGGGTATTCAGAAAGTAGAGATCGGACCGATCTTCGTCGAAAAACGCCCTCTTCGGCAGCATGGGTTCGTCCCGTGAGGACTCAGCAGTCGTCATTCCGGCACAAGCGGCGCCGCGCGGCACGCTCAGTTTTTCCCGGCTTTCAGCCGCTCCTGCATCGCTTCCACGTATGAGAGCGGGACGTCCACACTGCCGATCATCGGATCCCCTCTGCCGTCGCCGTGGCAGTCCGAACCCCCCGTACACAAGAGGTCGTTCTCCGCTGCAATCCTGGAATAACGGGCGACGTGCGACGCATCATGCTTGGTGTGGCGCACCTCGATGCCATCGAGTCCGTCGGACACCATGCCCGCAATCAGGTCGTCTCTTCGGTACAGTCCGGGGTGCGCAAGACAGGCCAGCCCGCCCGCAGCCCTGATGACCTGGATAGCACTGAACGGCGACTGCGAATACTTGCCTGCATACGCCGGTTTCGAGTACCCCAGGTACCTGTGAAACGCTTCGTCGACCGAAGAGACCATGCCTTCTTCCACCATCACGTCGGCGATATGCGGACGTCCGATCGCGCCGGGCCCCGCCCTGGTCAGGACCTTTTCCAGGGGCACCCGGAGCCCCATACGGTTCAACTTCCCCACCATCCGTTCCGCACGTTGCAACCTCGCCTGTCGAAACGTGTCAAGCCATGCGATCAGGTCCGGATGACCGGCGTCGATGAAATATCCCAGGATATGCACGTCGGTATTTCCGATCCTGGCACTCAACTCAGTTCCCGGCACGACCTCGACACCCAGCCGCGCGCCTTCCTCCTGCGCCGCTGCAACACCCTCTGTCGAGTCGTGATCCGTCAGGCTGATCACGCTGAGTCCGGCGGCCGCGGCCCGGCGCGCAACGTCTCGTGGCGTGAATGTCCCGTCGGAGCACGTCGAGTGCAGATGCAGGTCGATGCGCCCCGTCATGGTCCGGCCTTCGGATTGCCCGCTGGCGCCGGGTCCAAATAGATCAACCCGCGCCGCTGGCGGCTGCCCTCACGCTTCAAGGCGACGAGTTGGCTTCGTAGAAGATTCCGTTTGATTGCGCTGAAATGGTCCGTCACCAGAACGCCGTTCAGATGATCGACCTCGTGCTGAACCGCACGGGCGGAAATATCCGTCATCTCTACGCAGACGACGTTGCCGTTTCGATCACGGGCATCGACACGGACCTGCGCCCGGCGGGTTACGTCTCCGACCACCCCCGGCAGGCTCAGGCATCCCTCTTCACCCTCGACCTCGACCTCGCCCTGACTCAATTCGGGATTGATCAACACCGCCGGTTCGGCTTCCGGATCGGTGGGGCTCACGTCCAGCACCACCACGCGCAGGCTTACGCCAACCTGGGGCGCCGCGAGCCCGATACCCTCCGCCGCGTACATCGTCTCGAACATATCGTCCACGAGGATCCGGATCTCTTCCGTAACGGCTTCAACCGGCTGCGCTTTCTTTCTCAGCGTTGGGCATCCGAATTTCTTGATCTCTAGCAGCGCCACTGTTCAGGTTCCGTATTGTTGAGCGTCGGCGCTCAATTGCGCCGTATGGTCAGCAGGGTTTCGTTCAGACTCCCGGTTCGGTATCCCTGCATATCGACGGTGACGTACCGATATCCGATTTCCTTCAAGCGCGCGACAACCCGGTCGACGAGTCCCTCCTCGAAGAATCGTCCGATTTCCTCGGCCGGAACTTCAATGCGGGCGACGTCGTCATGGTGCCTCACCCGGACGAGGCTGAATCCCAGCGTCTTGAGAAAAGCCTCGGCCCGGTCGACCATCGAAAGGGCTTCCTCGGTCACGGGCGTCCCATAGGAAATGCGGGATGACAGGCACGCCGATGCGGGATGGTCCCAGGTGGGCAGGCCCCACGTTCTGGACAACAACCGGATTTCCTCTTTCGTCATGCCCACCTCGACCATCGGCGCCCGCACCCCCCGGTCCCTGGCCGCCTTCATACCCGGCCTGAAGTCACCCACGTCGTCCGCGATGGCCCCGTAGATCAGAAATCGATAGCGTCCCCCATGTTTTTCGAGGACGCCATCCAATTCGTCCGCCAGCGCCGTCTTGCAGTGGTAGCATCGGTCGGACTCGTTCTTCACGTAGTCGGGATTCTCCATTTCCCGTGTATGCACCACTTCCATCGCGATGCCGATCCTGGCCGCGAGAGACCGCGCGTTCTCGAGTTCACCCGTCGCATAGCTGGCCGAAACCGCGGTCACCGCCAGCGCGTTCGATCCCAGCACCCTGTGTGCCGCCGCGGCGAGAAACGTGCTGTCCACGCCGCCCGAAAACGCCACGACCACACTCCCCAACCCCCCGAGAAGGTCTTCCAGCCGCCGCAATTTTTCTTCGGCCTGCAGAATCCCTGCCCGCGTGTCCACTATCGTCTGGCGTTCAACAGGAGACGTCACTTGCGATCCTCCACTGCGCCAGGCATCACGACCGCATCGACCATCCCGTGCAAAACTTTCTTATCCGGCGGACAAACCGTGGCCTGCACACCGGACAACACGGGCTGACCGTCCTGAATGAAGTAGTATGGCTGAATGCGCACCCGCCCTTTGAGGCGCATGATGCGGTCCGTCTCGAAATCATAGTACCTCACCGGGAAACGGGAACCCGTGTGGAACTCCTGCAAAACGTGTGGCGACCTGTGAAAATCGGCAAGCGCGGACTCGATCGTCGTCCGCCAGTCCGCCTCTGACATATCGTGGCCGACCGATACACCCCGGCTGCCCCAGGCCCGGTCCGAGAACCCTGACGGTTTGATCACGAAATGGCGCTGTTTCTGCTTCAGGCTGCCGAGGGCGCGCCAATCTCCGAACGCCTGGCCGTCCACGTTCAATCGCGGTATTACGCCGTACGGCGGCACGGGACGCGGGTCCAGAATCCAGGTCTTCGGAAAGGTCCGCATCAGGAACGCCACGCCCTCTTCTCCCAGTTCGCGAATCCAGAACGATTGCAACATGGGATGGTGAAAGAGAGCCATTAACATCTTTTCTTCCAGCTGGGCCTTCAGCGGCGGCGTTGCTTTTACCGTTCCCTTGCGAATGGCATAGAGAATCAGATCCATCTTCGGAATGTTTTTCAGATCGAACAATTCAAAGAAACGATAGAGCACATCGATCTGCCGCCTTCCTCCCGTGCCGTTCACGAACAGTCCGGCTTCGCTGAAAAACACCTCCTCAGGGCGCGCCACGTAGGTTTCCAGACCCGCACGATTCAGGGACTCGCCCAGCCAGGTCATTTCAGGACGGTAGCCCGAAGATTCCTCCGAAACCACAACGCCGAGAACCGGCTCTTCCAACCCGGCAATCGACCGCACCATCCCCATGAATCCGTTCAGCATTCCGTCGGCGCCACCCACAATGTCGAATCCGAATCGGCCGTACCGTTCCGCCAGGCTGGCCGTAAACCCGATGCCGCCCGGTATCGAATCCAGTTCGGATGCGATCGTTCCGTTGGGGGTCGGGATCAAATCCGGTCGGATCACCAGGGGCAGATGCTGTTTGAATCGGTTCATCCGGCCGTATCCGATTACGGTTTCCGGCTTTCCCTGGTCCAGGTATGCCGATACCCATGCGGGCTGAACGTTGCGGACGCTCTGAGAATACAGTAGGTTGCAGGCTCGGTAAAATTCGTACAGATGGACGCCCAGGCATTTCAGATGATCAATCACCCGCGGTGGCATCCAGAACGGCTCGGGTGACACCCGCCACGGGCTGTTCGAATTCGGATGCACCGTGCGCTGCACGTCCGTATAAAGGCCGCCGGAGGGCGTCATGCTGTCAATATGAAGGCTGCGCGCCTTCGCGTCCGTCAATTCAACCGGTTCTTGCTGCGCACAGATTCCCATGCCTCGCACCTGACCTGTTTCGGTAAAGAAGCAGCCCGCCTAACAGTGCCCTCTTCCAAAAGCGAATGCTCACGAACCGCGTCCCTCACTCCGTCCCTGACGTCGTTTCGGCCTCCTGACTCTTTTCCACACCACGGTGGACCCGCCGATCTGCAGTCGCCGCCAGGGTTTGCCGGTGTCGCCGGGCTCACCGCTCTGCTTGCCGGGCTCCGAACCGGCGTCCTGGCGGTTTCGGGCCCGGGGACGCGGTATCGCGGATTCCTCAGCCGACAGGAGTGCCGGAACGGACGACAGCGTGTCCGAAACGGAAAGCCCCTGGCCATCCGATTCATCCTGAAGATTCAGGCGCGCGGCAGCGGCCTCGTATACCGCCTTCGCCGCCTCAACGCGAGCTTCGAGCAGGCCGAGCGTGCGTCTGAGTTCATCAACCTGAGAGGCGGAGGCCTCAATTTCGCGTCGGGCGTGCTCAAGCACCTGCTCGTAGACGTCGTTCCGTTCATCCGTTGATTCTTCCATCATCTCCACCAATGTGCTTATTGTGGCCAAATTAACGGTTATCTTCCTTCAAATTGAGGTCAATGCCCGTTCCCTTCGACAAGCGCCAACTTCAACCTCTGTCTGTATCGATCGGGATCCTTGAGAATCCGCACGGCCTCCTGAAACTGTTCATCGCCGCTCAGCCGCGCCAGAATACGCCCTTTCTTGCCCCAGACCCGGTTTCCCAGTTCCCTCCCGATCTCCAGCCTGATAAACGGTTCGGCCTTTTCGAACTCCGCCTCCCGCTCCGTTTCAACGACGTTTCGCAGGACGTCCAGTGCCTGGTCCGCCTTCGCCTCGAGTCCTGCCGCCGTCAGTGCGCGACTCAGACTCTCCAGTTCGTTTCCTGACGGCGTACGGTATCGCTTGAAGTTTCCGATCTTTGACGTATCCGCGAGGAACGCCCGGAACGCGGCGATTTCGGCATCTCCCACCTCAAATTCCTCCGGACGCTCGGGAAACGCGTTCCGCGCGGCGTATTCAACCGCGAAATCGAAAAAGAGGCCGGATCGGTACATTTCGAGAATCAACCGCGGCCTGCGCTTTGGCTTCACAACCACGTCGGGGGTAATTCCGCCGCCGCCGTAAACCGTGCGTCCACCAGCGGTTTTAAAGGCCCTGGCCGAGTCCGGGGCATCGGAAGCGAGGCCTTCCTCTCTCAACGCCTTCCCCAGCATCTGCCCCAGTTCCATCTCGAAAAGCTGCTCCGCCTGCTTCGAGGATTCCAGGTCAAACTGCTCGAAAAGCCGTGTGATCGCGTCCTCCCGCGTCTCTTCCCCGGCAATCGTCGCGACCGTCTGGTACAGCGGCACCTGCACGTCCCCAACGTTCAAGGCAAGGTTGCCCAGCCTGCCGAATCGTCTGTTTTTGTGGATGCTGCGCCCGCTGGGGGTGTAGTAAAGCGCCGTTGTCCACTTCAGTGCCTTGTCGTCGCCAACTTGCTGGAAGGATTGCACCGATCCCTTTCCAAAGGTCGGCACGCCCAGAATCAACCCGCGGTCCGAGTCCTGAATGGCGCCGGCGACGATCTCCGAAGCGCTGGCGCTGTGCGCGTTGACCAGTACCACAAGTGGGATATCCCTGACCCGGGAACTCTCCCTGGTACGATATTCCTTATTCTGGGATTCCACGCGACCCCGGGTGGTGACGACCAGCAGATCGGGTCCAAGAAACACGTCGGCGACGGCGACGGCCTGTGTCAGCAGTCCGCCCGGATTTCCCCGCAGATCCAGTATAATGCCCTCCACGTTCTTCGCTTTCAATTCGTCAACTGCGGCCGCCAATTCATCGGGCGTGGTTTCCGAGAACCGGCTGTTGATCAAGCCGGACATGGCGATATAACCGATGCCTTCTTCTATTCCTGCAATGCTCGCCACGCTCTTTACGCGAATGCGCGCCCGGATTATCTCCTGGTCGAACGGCGCCGGCCGACCCGTCCGGTCGATTGTAATCACAACCCGATTGCCCGGCGTCCCCCGCAGCACGTCCACGACTTCCTCCAGCTTCCTGTTGAGCGTGGGGTCGCCATCCACCGCGACGATCCGATCGCCGACCACGAGTCCGGACGTGTCCGCGGGCGTACCCTCGATCACACTCAGAACGACGGGCGCCTCGACACCTTTCCTCTTCATGGTGCTGATCGTGATGCCCAGGCCGCCGAATTTCCCCTGGGTATCGATCATAAGGTCTTCGAAGGTGCGCCGATTGAGGAATTGGGTATACGGGTCCAGTTCATCCAGCATGCCTTCGATGGCCGAGGTCGTGAGCGAGTCGGATGCCAGGGGTTTAAAGTAGCTCGTGGTCAGCAATTTCAGCGTTTCGGCGTATTCGTCTATACTCCGACCGACCGTGGCGTACGCGTCTTCCCCGTTGACGAGACGCGAGTCCAGGAACACGCAGGTTGCCAGAATGACGACAAGCGACGCCCCAACCCATATTCGTCTGCGATTCCGTCCGATCATATTCCGCCTCCGCTTTGTCCGGTCCCGATACTCTGCGGCGCCGTCGGAAGCGCTCCGCCCCGGTAAGCCGTCGTCCTCTGCCCCCGTGCGCCCGATCATGCGCCTGGGCGATCCACGTCGTCCATCCGTTTGTGTGTCTCGTTGTAAATCAGGAATGACTGATCCTCGACGGACAGCCGGCCGTCAATCCGAAAAACGCGCTCGGGTTCCTCCTGCCAGGTCCTGAGATACCCGCCTCGTACCCGTTCAAAAAAAGCATCGCCGGCCGCTTCAAGCCTGTCGGCATCTGCCGACGTGGACCGCCGTCTGGCGGTTTCGAGATCCATATCGATCCAAACGGTCAGATCCGGCCTGAGCCCCCCTGTGGCCACCTCCTGCGCCGCCTGAATGCGGTCCAGATCCAACCCGCGCCCGTAGCCCTGATAGACGATCGTCGAATCAGCATAGCGGTCTGAAACAACCACTTTGCCCTGCAACAATGCGGGCCGGATCAGCATATTGACGTGCTGGGCCCGATCCGCCGAGAATAACAGCATCTCGGCGGAGGGGTCCACCTCCGCACGCCGCGCGAGCAAGAGACTGCGAACCCTTCGGCCCAGCCCGGTTCCCCCCGGCTCCAGGGTGAACACCACGTCGCGGCCCTCCCCGCGAAGCCTCTCGACCAGCCGCTCTGCCTGTGTGGTCTTCCCGCACCCGTCGATACCTTCAAACGTAATAAACAGTCCGGCCACGCCGAACGAACCTCCCGTGCCACCTATCAGCCCGTTGATAAAGTCCATCCGGGCTGCCTGCCTGTGCGTTCGCACGCAGACAGGCGCTGCAGGCAAGCGCCGTTATCCGAGCAACTGCGTCAGGATCGCCTTTTGGACGTGCATCCTGTTTTCCGCCTGATCCACCGCCACGCATCTGGGACTTGCCATCACTTCGGCCGTCAATTCGTACCCTTTGTGCGCGGGAAGGCAATGCATGACCAGCGCTCCGGTCTTTTCCAGGAGGTCCATCGTTATCCGATACGGAGCAAATGCCTCAACGCGCCGTTTCTTTTCCGCTTCATATGCGGGATCTTCGAAAAACTCCATGTCGATCCATGTATCCGTATAGAGAAAGTCGGCCTCGGCCGCCGCCGCCGCCAGGTCGAGGGTTTCCTGAAAGAGACCGGTCGTCCGTGCCTGATTGGTAAGGTCTTCGTCTTCGGAGGGTTTGTTTACCTCCGGCGTCACGGTCGTGATCCTCACTCCGGCCCTGGTACATCCGGCAATCAGAGAATTGCACACATTGTTCCGAATGCCCACGTAAACCACGTGAGCGCCCTCGAGTTTTCCCAGGATTTCTCGGACCGTCATCAGATCGCCAAGCGCCTGACAGGGATGGTACCGGTTACAGCACCCGTTAATCACTGGCACCTCGGCCCCGGCGGCAAGTTTCTTCAGGTCGCGATGGTTCAACATCCTCGCCATAATGACGTCAGAGTACCGGGAAAGCACCTGGGCCTCGTCTCCAAGGTCCGCCAGCTGGAAATTGGTGGCGCGCCAGTCCAGATTCATCGCATACCCGCCCAATTGGTTCATGCCCGTCTCAAACGAACACCGGGTACGCGTCGACGGCTTCTGAAACAGCATCGCCAGCGTCCGCCCCTGCAGTGCGCCCGAAAATCGTCTCGGGTCTGCCTTCATCAACAGACCCGCTTCTACCGTTTCCAGGATATCCGCTTCCGACCACGTCTTGAGCGTAATCAAATCCATGGGCGAAACACGCTCCCACTCGACCGTTCGCGCGATCGATGGCCGACCGCCGACCGTTTCAGTTCAATCCGATCGCCGGAAATCATTGCAAATGCTTCCTTACTTCGTCCAGCAACGTCCGTTTCGCCTCGTCTATGCGCTTTTCAATCCTGCAGCCCGAGGCCCGCGTGTGCCCGCCTCCGCCAAACGCCGCCGCGACGCGGTTCACATCGACTGCGCCGCGAGAACGAAGGCTGACGCGGAACCGTCCCGGGGCCTCTTCCTTGAAAAACAACGCCGCCTGAATCCCGTCGATCGCCATCGCGTGGTCTACCACAGGATCCGGATCGCCGCCCTTGCGGTACGTTTCGTGGTCCACAACGAGTGTGCTCACTCGAGCGTCGAAATGAAGTTCCAGGGTACTTAAGGCGGCCGCCAGCGTCACCATGGTCTGGTAACTCTCCCGGGCAAACAGCGCATCGGCGATCGCCTCCGGGTTGGCGCCGAATTCCGCCAGTTCGCCGCAGACCTTTAACGCCCGTTCCGGATGGGAAACCCTGAAAAGCTTGGTATCGAACGCGATTCCCGTGTAAATCTGGGTGGCGACCGCCGGATTGATTGCCGTTCCGGCAGCCCGAAGCAGTCCATAGACCAGTTCGCTGGCGGAACTAGCCGAACGGTCCACGATGCGGACGTCGCCCTCCGGCTTGCGGAAAGCGTGATGATCGATGATCATCGTGCGTGCGTCCTCACGGAGAAGGCGCCCCACGTCGCCCACTCGTTGCGGGTCCAGCGTTGGCGTGTCCACCAATACCGCCCGGCCAAACGCCGGCGGATCCACAAGCGACCTGTACAGTTCAATATGGTTAAATCCCGGCAGAAAAGCAAATTTCGGATTCAACGTCTCATCGCTGACGACGAGTCGGCACGCCCGCTCTTTCTGGACGAGCATTTCCCTCAACGCCAGCAGGCATCCAATCCCATCCCCGTCTGCATTGACGTGGGTTGAGACCAGATACGGTTCGTCGGGGTCGAAAAAGGACAACGCCGCGGTATAGTCCATAGCAGTCCGTTGAAAAAGTCGCTCTGCAGGCGAGGCCGAGTCATTGTGGCCGAAGACAAGGCGCGCGACCGACGCGAATCCCTGGATTCGGGGAGGGAGCGCAACGCCGTATTTCGGTCACAAGGGCCGGACGCAGACCGGATGGACTTTATCAACGGGCTGCCATAGTCCGGCTTCGAAACCGTCCCTTCAGTGTTCTGTTCCGGAAACAGGTTGACTGACTTCGTCCGTCGAGCCGCGCGTTCGATGCCGCGCGGCCCCACGCTCTTCGATTTTCCGCAATACGAAATGGACCCGATCCGACCCCTCGTCGGGCGCGCGGAAGCCGAATCCGCCGTAAGCCGCTTCCAGGGAAAACGGAGACTGCTCCAGCGCGGCCTGCATATCCGGCAGTGCGTATATCCGCTGACGATGCACCTCTTCCACGGCTTCGTCGGTCCGCTCGAACCGGATCTTGAAGCGGTTGAACTGAATCCCGTTCCTGTAAAAGCTCTCGCGGACGTACCTGAACCCGTCTCCGCGGTCTCTATCGGTCAACTTGCGAAAGTACCTCAGCGAGTTCGCTTCGGTGCAAACGTCGAATATAAAAAGACCGTGCGGCAGCAGAATGGCGTGGACTTCCTTCAATGCCCGGACGACGTCATCGAGCGTCATCAGATAATTCATGCTGTCGTACAGACACAGTGCAGCCTCGTATCTCGGCAGCCCGGTCAGGTCAAGCAGGTTTCTGTGGAAGAACTCCACGCTGTGCCCGGACCTTCGCGTCTTGTCTTCCGCCACGTCCAGCATTTCCCGGCAACTGTCCGCCCCGGAGGCGAGAAAGGCCCGTTTTCGCAATTCCAACGCCATACTGCCAGTGCCGCATGCGAGATCCAGCACCCGTGACGGCGTGGCGTTGTGTCGCGCGAAGACCGCTTCTATATAGTCCGCCCACTGCACATAGTCCACGTGCCGCATCACGTAGTCATAGATCTCCGAAAGCCGGGTGTACGGTTGGACGGTAGACGGATTTTTCTTTCGTCCGAGCATAAATCCAATATAAACAGGACACAGGGAAAGGGCAAACGCCAAGCCCGCGCACCTTCGGCTTCCGGTCTGCGCGCACAAAAAACCAGCCCCGGGGGCTGGACTCCTTCGACCTATTCATCAGGAAGCGGCTACGCCCTGGAGCCGCTCCAGGAACACACGATCAGCGAAGCCATCGCGGCGAGACGGGATGAATCGCCGCCCGAATAGAGAGGTGATTTTGGGGCAGGCTAAAAGTCAGTCGCTTCACGGGATTCGTCGCGCAGCACCTGGTAATACGATCTGGCATCCGCACGGGAGACGTTTCCCGCGGGCAACTCCAGAATTTCCAGTTCCAGGTACCGATCCAGAAACGAGATGCTCACGCGTCTGCCTGGCCGGACGGCCTGTCCCGGCTTCGCCCGCCGTCCGTCAAGCGTCACGATTCCGTTCTCGCAGGCGCGTTTTGCCTCGGACCGCCGCCGCGTCAAACAACATCGTTTCAGGTATAGATCCAGCCGCATGTTGAATTGAACGCCCGTTGTCGACTCTGTTTCGGGAATTTCGCGCTACCGGATCCGTCCAGGGACAACAGACCGGCGGCGGTGGAACCGGGACGCGCCGTGAACTCACTCCTGCGGCCGGCTACCGTACCCCAGATCGTAGGGACGAACTTCCACGTAGAGACGCGCCCGTGTTTCCGCGATTACCTCGTCAAACCGCTCTTGCAGGCGTACCTGTTGGATGATTCCCTCTATGGCTTCCTGGTCGTCGTTCACCTTTACGACATGCCATCCGTACTCCGTCTGTACCGGGGCGCTCACTTCGCCCATGCGCATGGTTTTCACGACGGCCGAGAATTCTGACGGTAAATTTTCCGTCGTGAACGGTCCGGGAAGCCGCCCGCCCTTCTTGGCGGTCTCCTCGTGCACGGAATGTTTTCTGGCCAATTCCGCGAAGTCAGCCCCAGCCTGAACCTTCTTTGCCAGTTCGAGCGCCTTGTCGTAGGCCTTCTTCACGTCCCGCGTCGAGGGTTGCAGCGGGATGAGTATGTGCCGCGCCCTTACCTGGTCGCCGGCCGCCGCCTCAACCTTGATGACGTGGTAACCGAACTTCGTCTTGACCGGCGCGCTGACCTCCCCGGGCCGCAGCGCAAAGGCAGCCTCCTCGAACGCCGGAACCATCCGTCCTCGCGGGAAATATCCCAGGTCGCCGCCATCCTCCCTGCTGCCGACGTCGCTGGAAACCTGCCGGGCCAGCGTTGCGAAGTCTTCACCCTTTTTCAAGCGGTCGATGATCTCGTTCGCCTGCGCTCTGACTTCCGCGTCGCGATCGTCGGAGGCTTCGATCGCCAGCAGAATATGACTGATACTCAACAACGGTGGCAGTTCGTCCTTATATCGGGCCTTATAGTCCTGAACGTCCTTGAATGACACTTCGACCTGTTCGCTCAGGCGCGTGTACATCTGGTGGCGCAGGAAATCCTTTCGCGTCTTCTGACGATACTGGTCACGCAGATCCCGTTCCGTCACACCCCCTTCGGCAAGCTGGCCTGCAAACGCCTCTTCGCCATGTTCCGCCTTGAGTTCCCGAATCTGGGACCGAACCGCGCGTTCGATGACCTCCTCGTCTACCTCGATGCTGTCCTCTTCCGCCCTGGCCAGCAGCAGTTTTTCCTGGATCATGTTCTCCAGGATAACCTCGAACAATTCGCTCACCCTGTCCGGCGTGAGATCCTCCCTGCTCATCCCCTGCTGCATGGCAACCAGCGCCATGTTCGACATCACGTCGGAGCGCAGGACGATCTGATCGTCCACTACCGCCACAATCTGGTCGAGTAGCTGCGGCTTTGCCGAGGCGCTCGCGGCGAACATCGTCGCCAGAGCCGCCGCCAGGATGACACGCACGCGCCTTGAACAAGCTGTTGTCATCATGCCTTTTCTCCGAATGTCGGACAGATGCCCACCGCCGTGCACGGAATGCGCTGCAATGATCCGGTCGCGCGCCTTGTCTTCGGCCACAATGACTCGGCCTCGCCTGCAGAGCGACTTTATAAACGGACTGTTAGCTGACGGCCCGCGCATCGTATGGTTCCAAATGAACCGCCCAGGAAAAAGACTGCCGGAAGTCGGCCGGGAATATATGCGCTCAAACGAGGCTATGCAACACCATTTTGGCATTTGCAAGGCGTTCGCCGGGGCTCTGGCCATCCAACTCGGCCTCGATAAGCACCTGTTCGCCCAGGGAAAAATGCAGCGGGACAGGCGCAGCCGCCACCCAGTCCTCCACCTGCTTCCGCGTCAGCGTGCGGTCCTTCGGAAACGCGACCGCCAACATCCGACCCGTCCTTACCGTGCGCGCGCGAAGCTGCCGCGCCAGCAGCCGCACGGTTATTTTGTCAAGCAGCGCCGCAACGGGCGCCGGCAACCGGCCGAACCGGTCCGTCATCTCCTCTTCCAGCGCCAGGACCTCCACCGTCTGCAGGCACTCGCCCAGCCGCTGGTAAAACTGCATCTTCAGATCTTCATCAGAAATATACGCTTCCGGAATATAGGCGGAGACGGCCACCTGCACCTCCGGCTCGGCCGCAGGTTCGGCCTCATTGCCGTGAACCTGAGCGATGGCTTCATCCAGCAGCCGGCAGTAGAGTTCGAATCCTACCGCCGCGATATGCCCGTGCTGCTGCGCCCCCAGCAGATTGCCCGTCCCACGGATCTCCATGTCCCGCATTGAAATGTTGAAGCCGGAACCCAGATCCGCGAATTCCTCGATGGCGCGCAGACGACGGACCGCGGGCTTTTTCAGTGATTTCCACGAAGGAATCAGAAGATACGCATACGCCTGCCGCGCGGAACGTCCCACGCGGCCGCGAAGCTGGTAGAGTTGTGCGAGTCCCATCCGGTCGGCGCGGTTCACAATCAGCGTATTCACACTCGGAATATCCAGCCCCGACTCGATAATCATCGTGGAAACCAGACAGTCGTACCGGCCTTCGAGAAAATCCATCATCACCTTTTCAAGTTGTCTTTCCGGCATCTGACCATGGGCGACCCCAAAACGCACCTGCGGGACGAGCCGCTCGAGGAAATTTACAATGGCGGGCATCGACTGCACCCTGTTGTGGACAAAATACACCTGCCCGTCCCGGTCTATCTCCCGCAGGATGGCCTCCGCAACCCTCTCTTCGTCAAACGGGAGGACTTCGGTCGTAATCGGCAGGCGGTCTTTCGGAGGCGTACGGATAATCGACATATCCCGGGCCCCCATCAGGGACATATGGAGCGTCCTGGGAATCGGAGTCGCCGTCAGCGTCAGGACGTCCACCTGCCGCCGTATCTGCTTCAGCCGCTCCTTATGGCGAACGCCGAACCTGTGCTCTTCGTCTATCACGAGCAATCCCAGATCCCTGAACCGAACGTCCTGCGACAACAGGCGGTGTGTGCCCACCGCAACGTCCACCCGTCCGGCCGTCAGGCCTTCGAGAGCCGTCCGCTGCTCTCGTGGCGTTCGAAACCGGCTCAACACGTCGACGGTAACGGGCAAGCCGTCCATTCGTTCCAGGAACGTCCGGAAATGCTGCTGCGCCAGAATGGTGGTTGGCGCCAGCACCGCAACCTGCTTTCCATCGGCCACGGCCTTGAATGCGGCGCGTACCGCCACTTCGGTCTTCCCGTATCCAACGTCGCCGCACACCAGGCGGTCCATCGGCGCCGACTGTTCCATGTCCTTTTTGACTTCATGAATCGTCTGGAGTTGATCCCGCGTCTCCTGGAACGGAAACGAGGCTTCGAGCGCTCCCTGGAGCGCCGTGTCGTCCGAAAACCTGATGCCGGGCGTTGCCTTTCGCTCCGCGTAAAGGGACAGCAACTCCGCCGCCATTTTGAAGACCTCTTTTTTGGCCTTCTCCTTTACGCGTTCCCAGGTCCCCGTACCCAGTTTGCTCAATGCCGGGACGACACTGTCCTGTCCCGCGTACTTCTGCACGCGGTCCATCTGGTCCACCGGCACGTACACCCGGTCGCCGCCGCGATAGAACATCGTCAGACAGTCCTGCCGCACGCCGTCGACCGTAAGGTGCTCGATCCCTTCGTATCGCCCGATGCCGTGGTCCACGTGGACGACGAAATCTCCCGCTCTGAGGCTCGAAATGCTGCGGATCGGCGTCGCGTCCTTGAACCGCCGGTAGCGGCGGCGACGGCGCGCGCGGGTATAAATCTCGTGGTCGTTCAGCACGAGCACCCGCGCCGCTGGAGACGGGTAGGCGAAGCCGCTGCGCAGGGTGCCCACGGCTATCGAGATCAGGTGCTCCTCTTCTTCCAGCAGTTCTTCAAACCGGGCTTTCTGGCCCTGGCTCTCGCACAACAGCACCACCTCGTAATCCGCCTGCCAGTGGCTCCTCAGATCCTCTCTCAGTGTCTCCAGATGCCCCTCGTACCGCCGTCCGCCGACGCCCGAAAAGTGGACGCCATCCTCCGAACGTCCGCCCAGCGGCCAGTTCAGGACCCTGCGCATACCGGCCAGCCGCTTCAGAACCGTCTCCGGACGCCGGGCCACGGCGTCCGCCGGAAGCGGCTCCGGCTCTCCGCGCCTCTTCTTCTGGCGCCGGGCCGCCACCTCCACCCGCGCCCACGCGTCCACCGCGGCGGTTTCGACGGCGGCGGGGTCGTCCACCACGACGTAACCTTCCGAAACGTGGTCCAGGAGACAGGTCCCGTCTCTGTACAGAACACCCAGGTAATGCTCCAGTCCGTCAAATGCGCCCTGGGTCTCCATCAGTTCACGCACGCCTTCCAGGTTCATCCCAAGCCGCTGTTCCGCTTCGGCCAGGTGCGCCGCGAACACGTCGTCCAGCGTCTCTGCCAGGACGGCCTCGCGGCACGGCAGCACCCGCACCGTCTCGTGCGCGTCCACCGACCGCTGCGTACCCAGATCGAACGCTCGAATGGATTCCACCTCATCGCCAAAAAACTCGATTCGGACCGGATGGGCGCTGCCGAACGAGCACACGTCCAGAATTCCGCCCCGCACGCTGAACTGCCCCACCCCGCCCACCAGCGTCACCCGCTCAAAGCCGATATCCACCAGATGTTCAGCCAGTGAATCCGGCGCAACCTCTTCCCCGACCCGTAGTTCCCGAATCGCGAGATCATACAGGTCCGGCGGCAACGTGTGGCTCAGCAGGGCCTCCACCGGAACGACCACGACCCCGTTCCGTGCCGCCTGCAGCTGATCCAGCGCCTCCAGCCGAAGCCCCATCACGTCGAGATGGGGCGACCGACGGTCGTAAGGCGATCCGCCCCAGGCGGGGAAAATCCCGACGCGGCTCGAACCCAGCACGCGCTCCAGATCGTCGCGCACTTCTTCCGCTCGATCCTCGGAAGCGCACACCACCAGCACCGGCGCCGTCGCCTTCTCCTCCACCCACGCAATACCGAACGCCGCAAGCGAACCCGGCAGCCCGCGCACGGGAATCTCAGGCGCGCGGGACTCGATCAGACGCGCCAATTCCTCAAACGGCTGAGACTTGACCATCCTGTCGTATATCCGCCTGATCGACACTCAAATCCCCTCACGTGTCCCGTCCGACGCCACCCGTACGCATGATTTTGGCCAAAAAAAGAAATAACCCGACCCCATTTGCGGGGATCAGCCAAAACGCCAAAACGCCCGACCCTGGTTTGAGTCGGGCATTTCCTCATGTTTAAATGGCGGGGTAGACGGGACTCGAACCCGCGACCTCAGGCTTGACAGGCCTGCACTCTCACCAATACTGAGCTACTACCCCGCATTGTGCTCAAATCTGCTGTCATTTGAGCGGGCGTAAAGATAACACAGCCCCCTGAAGCTGTCAAGTCCTTTCAGGTACATTCTGCTGCGTCAGGGGGTGTCCCTCCTTGCCTCGCTCTCCCCTTTGTCTTATATTGGTCCCTCGCCTCGGTTCCGTCCATATTTCAGGGTCATTTCCTCCGCGGCGGTAACAACCTCTGGGAATACGCGGCCAACCACTTTCCGGACCATGGATTCCAGCATGTCCAATCGCCGACCCATCGGTATCGGTCTCATCGGCATGGGCGTCGTCGGCGCCGGCGTCGTCCGTTTACTCAGAGAACGTGCGGGCTATTTCAGGTCCATACGCGGCGTGCCGCTTGACCTGAGGCGCATCGCCGTGAAGGATGTCTCCAGGCCGCGCGATCGGGATCTGCCCTCTGATATCCTCACCGGGAACCCCCGTGAGGTCGTTGAAGATCCCGAAGTCCAGATTGTCGTTGAAGTGATGGGAGGGTTGGATCCTGCCCGGGAACTCTGCCTCAATGCGCTAAAGAACGGAAAAGACCTGGCAACCGCGAACAAAGCCCTGCTCGCGGAACAGGGCGACGACCTCTTCAGCGCCGCGGCGCGCAACGGCGCAAACATCGGCTTCGAAGCCAGCGTCTGCGGCGGCATCCCCATCATCCGATCGCTGACGGACGGTCTGGCGGCAAACCGAATTCAGTCCATTTACGGTATTCTCAATGGCACGACCAACTACATTCTCACCCGGATGACCGACGATGGAGGAGACTTTCAGGCCATGCTGCGCCGGGCGCAGGAAAAGGGATTTGCCGAGGCGGATCCGACCATGGACGTCGACGGCACGGACGTCGCCCAGAAACTCGCCCTTCTGTGCCGCATCGCGTTCCGTGTCGGCCTGGATCCCTCCCACATCCTCAAAGAGGGCATCTCGCACGTTTCTTCGCTGGATATCGACTTTGCGGGAGAACTCGGATATACCATCAAGCTCCTGGCCATAGCGAAGGCGATCGGAACCCGCATTGAAGCCCGCGTCCACCCGTGCCTTGTGCCCTCCGGCGCACTGCTGGCGAATATCAAGGACGAATTCAACGCCGTGGAGATCGTGGGCAATGCAGCCGGTCCACAGGTTCTGTATGGCCGCGGCGCCGGGCAGATGCCCACGGCGAGCGCCGTCGTTTCCGATCTGATCGACCTGGCGGAACGCCGTCTGACGGGCCGCGCCTCGGGTCGCGCCGCTTTTGCGAACCTGCCCCGTGCCGACGCCATTCCGCCGGAAGAGGTCGAAACCAGCTTCTACTGCCGCTTTACGGTATTTGACCGGCCCGGGGTCCTCGCCAGGATCGCCCGTATCTTTTCAGAGCAGGACATCAGCATCGCGACCGTTATCCAGCACGGCCGGTCTGAAACCGAACAGGGCGCCGTACCGCTCATCATGACGACCCACGAAGCCCGCGAAGCCAGCATGCGCACGGCGGTTCAGCAAATCGACCGGCTTTCCGTAATTACCGAGCCTTCGCAGATCCTTCGCGTCGAAGCGCTTTAGAAGAACACCGCCGAAACGTCTATTTCGAGTCTCCGTTCGGGCCGGTATCCGGCGGAAGGCCCGCGGACCCGTCCCCGTTGTTCTGGGAAACCACGCGGGCAACGTCCATCACCTCGTCGTCCTCGTCGAGATTGATGAGACGCACGCCCTGTGTATTCCTGCCGATCGAACTGATTTCACCGATCGGCTGCCGGATCAGGATGCCGTTCAGGGTCACGATCATCAGTTCATCTTCATCCACCACGCCTCTCACAGCTACCACCATGCCGTTGCGCTCGGAGGTCCTGATGTTGATCACCCCCTTGCCGCCGCGGCGAGTCAGCCTGTAATCCGAGACCCCTGTCCGTTTGCCGTATCCCTTTGCCGAGACCGTCAGCAGGGTGCTTTCGGCGTCCTGAACCACCACCATGCACACCACTTCATCGCCTTCGTCAAGGGAGATGCCCCGCACTCCCCGCGTTCCCCGGCCCATGTCGCGCACGTCCTGTTCATGAAACCGGATGGCCTGCCCATTTCGGGTTGCCAGCACAATTTCCTGTGACCCGCTGGTAACTTCGGCCCCGATCAACCGGTCGTCATCCAAAACGTTCATGGCTATGATCCCGCCGCGCCTCGGCCGGCTGTACGCGGGCAGGACCGTCTTTTTGACCAGCCCGTTTCGCGTCACTTTCATCAGATGCCGCCCGTCTTCAAACGCCTTTACCGGGACGATCGCGGCCACCTTGTGACCCTCGTCGATCTCGATCAGGTTGACCACTGGCCGCCCGCGCGAAACACGCCCGCCTTCGGGAATCTCGTGGACCTTCAACCCGTGGCAGTGACCCCTATCCGTCAGAAACAGAATGTAGCTGTGGGTGGACGCGATGAACAGATGCTCCACGAAATCCTCTTCCCTGGTCCGCATTCCCGTCACACCGCGCCCGCCCCTGTGCTGTTGCCGGTAGGTGTCCACCGGAATTCGTTTGATATATCCCTGGTGGGAAATGGTGATGACCATGTCCTCGTCGGCGATCAGATCTTCGATGTTGAATTCCGATGCCGATAAAACAACGTCGGTCCGTCGGTCATCTCCGTACTTCGCCTCGACCTCCCGCAGTTCCGACCTTACAAGTTCCATCCGCTCCGGCCTGCTGTTGAGAATCGACTTGAGCCGTTCGATCTCTTTGACCAGGGCTTCGTATTCCTCTTCGATTTTACGGTGTTCGAGTCCCGTCAGCCGCTGTATGGTCATCGTCAGAACCGCCTGCGCCTGTTTTTCGGACAGGGACAGCCGTTCCATCAGGATCGTCCGGGCGGAATCCGGATCCTCGGCCCTCCGGACGATTTGAATCACCTCTTCAATCGCATCCAGCGCAATTCGCAATCCTTCCAGGATATGCGCGCGATCTTCCGCGACCCGGAGCTCGTAGGAGGTCCGCCGCACCACGACGTCGTGCCGGTGATCGATATAGTGCTGAAGCAGTTGTTTCAGATTCAACTGCCTGGGCTGCCTGTCGACCAGTGCGATCATATTCGCGCCGAACGTGCTTTCCAGCTGCGTATGTTTGTAGAGCTGGTTCAGGACCACCTCGCTGTAGGCATCCGGTTTCAACTCCACCACCACCCGCATCCCCTTGCGGTCGGACTCGTCCCGGATATTCGAAATCCCTTCAACCCGCTTCTCCCGAACCAGATCGGCCATCTTCTCCAGCAACGTGGCCTTGGCCACCATATAGGGGATTTCGCTAATGACAATGTTTTCGCGCCCGTTCTTCAAGGACTCCACGGTGGCGGTCGCCCGCACCCGGATCAGCCCGCGGCCGGTGCGGTAGGCGTCCAGCACGCCGCTCATTCCGTAAATCACCCCGCCGGTGGGAAAATCAGGACACGTAATGTATTCCATGAGATCCATGACGTCCAGGTCGGGGTTGTCGATTAACGCCACCAGACCGGCGACCACTTCGCGGAGGTTGTGCGGGGGAATCGCCGTGGCCATGGTTACGGCAATCCCAACCGCGCCGTTGCAGAGCATATTCGGAAAGCGGGAGGGCAGGACGCCTGGTTCCTCGAGCCGTTCGTCGTAATTCGGGTGGAAATCCACCGTATCCTTGTCGAGGTCCTGCAACATCTCGCTGCCCGCGCCAGCCATTCTCGCCTCGGTATACCGCATCGCCGCCGGGGGATATCCGTCTATTGAGCCGAAATTGCCCTGTCCGTCAACGAGCGGATAGCGCAGCTTGAAGTCCTGCGCGAGATTGACCAGCGTCGGGTAGACGATTTCCTCGCCGTGAGGATGGTAGTTGCCGGATGTATGCCCGGCAATGTTGGCGCACTTCCTGTGCTGCCGGGCGGGACCCAGGCCCAGGTCGTTCATGGCGATGAGGATGCGCCGTTGCGAGGGCTTGAGCCCGTCGCGCACGTCCGGCAACGCGCGATTCACCAGCGTGCTCATGGAGTAGTCCAGCATGGACTTCTTCAGTTCGTCGCCGACGTCCATCGGGACAATCCGCTGCCGCGCGCTCAACATGCTCCGTATCCCCCGTGTTTGTCAGTTCGCTGCCCGATCCCGCGAGGCGGCAGGACAGCATGCATACGACGTTACCCCGGACCGCTCGCGTCCACGTCCGCCTCCAGCGCGTGCGTTTCCACGTATTTGCGGCGCGGTCCGACCTCGTCTCCCATCATCATCGTAAACGCGCGCTCGGCCTCCATCGCGTCGTTCTGGGTAAGGTTCAGCAACGTGCGCGTCTCCGGGTTCAGCGTCGTCTCCCAGAGTTGGTCGGGATTCATCTCTCCCAGCCCCTTGTATCGCTGAACCACCACGCCGTTGGCGTCTTCGCCCATCGACTGAAGTATGACGTCCCGCTCGGACTCGTCGAAGGCATACTGCTGTTTGCGCCCCTTCTTTATCAGAAACAGAGGGGGCTGGGCGATATATACCTTCCCGTCGGCAATCATGGACCGCATATATCTGAAGAAGAAGGTCAGCAATAACGATCGGATATGCGACCCGTCCACGTCCGCGTCGGCCATGATGATTACTTTGCCATATCGCAACTTTTCGACGTCGAAGTCGTCGCCGACGCCCGCGCCCAGCGCCAGGATCATCGGCTGGAGCTTCTCGTTGCTCAATACCTTGTCGATTCGGGCCTTTTCCACGTTCAGCAGCTTTCCCCACAGTGGCAGCACGGCCTGGAACGCGCGGTCCCGCCCCTGTGCCGCCGATCCTCCCGCCGAATCACCCTCCACCAGGTAGATTTCCGTCTCGTCCTTGTCCTTGAGCGTGCAGTCCAGAAGCTTACCGGGCAGCCCTCCGCCTTCGAGCACGCTCTTGCGCCGCACAAGCTCCCGCGCCTTTCGCGCGGCTTCCCTGGCCCTGGAGGCTTCGATGGCTTTCTGCAGGATCTTCTTCGCTACCGCCGGGTTTTCCTCGAAGTACGCTGTGAGCCTCTCTCCCACAAGCGACTCGACGACGCCCTTCACTTCGCTGTTGCCCAGTTTGGTCTTGGTCTGGCCCTCGAATTGGGGTTCGGGCACCTTGGTGCTTATCACGGCGGTCAGGCCCTCGCGGGCGTCCTCGCCGCTCAGGCTGGTTTTTTCGTTCCTGAACAGGTTACCCCTGGTTCCGTATGCGTTCAGCGTCCGGGTCAACGCCGTTCGAAACCCCGTTTCGTGAGTGCCGCCCTCCTTCGTGTGGACGTTATTCGCGAAACTGTAGATGTTTTCGGAATAGGAATCGTTGTACTCAAAGGAGATCTCCACGCCGGTGCCGTCACGAACCCCTTCGAAGTAGACCGGCGGATGCAGCGGCGTCCGGCCTTCGTCGAGGTATGCCACGAACGCGTTGATCCCACCGTCGAAATGGAAGGTTTCCTCAAAGCCCACCCGTTCGTCCGCCAGGACAATCATCAGCCCGCTGTTCAGAAACGCCAGTTCACGCATCCGGTTGACCACGGTTTCCAGGTGGAAATCGACGGATTCGAATACGGCGCCGTCCGGCATAAACGTCGTGGTTGTGCCCGAGGTCTCCCTCCGGCCCGTCTCTTCCATCTCGCCCGTGGGGATGCCCCGCTCGTACCTCTGGCGAAAGACCCGACCCCGTTTTTCGGGCAGCGACGAACAGACCTCCACCTCGCACCATACCGAAAGCGCATTCATCACCGAAACACCGACCCCATGCAGCCCGCCCGACACGGCGTAGGTCTTCTTGTCGAACTTGCCGCCGGCATGAAGCACGGTCATGACCACCTCGAGGGCTGGCCGGTTTTCCGTAGGGTGCAGATCGACCGGAATTCCTCTGCCGTTGTCCGCGACCGTCAGACTACCGTCGGCATTGATCGTCACTTCCATGCGGTCGCAGTACCCTTCGAGGGCCTCGTCGACACTGTTGCTCACCACTTCCCAGATGAGATGATGCAGTCCTTGAGAACTCGTGTCCCCGATATACATTGCGGGGCGCTTCCGGACCGCCTCGAGACCCTTAAGGACCTGAATATTGTCGGCGCCGTATTCCGCCTGCGAAACAACCTCGGCCATAGCAACTCAACTCCTTGTTCGGATCGTTGTGAATCCCGGCTGTTGCAAACAAACCGCTACCGCGGCGGCAGTCGTTCATCTCCCGAAGCGAATCGAGGTTACGACGTCGCGCCCCAGCGCCTCGTTCAATCCGGCCTGTATCCGATGCCGCTCGAACAGCAGACGGTGCCGTACGGCGTGCTGGCCGATCCAGATGACCAACTCGCCCCGGTGAATCTCTGCCGGACGCGCCATCGCATCCGGCAGACCGGTGATTTCGTCGATCATCTCCGGCAACAGCATCAGCGCACGCTGCTCCAGGAGCTTCGCGTCAATGCCGAGCCCCCGTATGCCGGCCTCCAGGGCCGCTCCCAGGGCAACGACGCCGGCATCTGTGCGACCGGACAGACGCGGCCGGCTTCCGGATTCCTCGACGCGTCGCAATTCTCACTCCTGGCGGCGCCATCCCGATTACAGCGACAACAGTTGAAATCCCCGGTCCTTGAAATTCACATCCGGTTCGCGCGCGGACGTTATGAGGACCTGTCCGAACGACGCAACAAGATCCATGGCCGCCTCTGCCCTGTGTTGATCCAGTTCGGCGAAAACGTCGTCCATCAGCAGCACCGGCGAACGGCCGGTGTGCGACGCAAGATAGACTGCTTCGGCGAGTTTCCAGGACAGCAGAATGCTCTTGAGCTGGCCTTTCGAGGCAAACTTGTGCGCGCTTCGGCCATCCAGCGTGAAAACCAGATTGTCCCTGTGCGGGCCGACCAGCGTATAACCCAGACCCGCTTCATCTCCCCGCCGACGCCTGAGTTCCGCCTCCAGTATCTCCTGCCCGCGTTCTCGTTCGTCGGCCTTTACGGGACTCTGGTAGACGGATGCGATCTGCTCTCTGCTTCGCGAAATCTGTTGGTAAACCGCATCGATCGTGGGCCGCATCGCGTCCAGCGCGTCCATCCTGTCTCGAATAATCCGGCCGCCAAGCTCCGCCAGCTGTACGTCCCAGGGGACCAGATGACGCACATCCAGCGCATGCTCCCGGCCTTCTTTCAGCAACCGGTTCCTCTGGGCCAGCACACGCCGGTACTGATCCAGATCGGACAGATAGGAGGTCTGGCACTGAGAAACAAGGATGTCCAGGAGACGGCGGCGTTGGGGGGGGTCCCGCAAGACCAGGTCCACGTCTTCCGGGAAGAACAGAACAGCGTTAAAGGCGCCGATCAGACTCGAAAGTCGGGGGAGTGGGGATGCATCCAGAAGCGCTCTTTTTTTGCCGACGCGCCGGTCGAAGGCGATTCGAATCGATCTCGCGCGGTCTTCGAAGGCAACCGACGCATCGATGCTGAAATAATCCGTCCCCCACCGAACGACGTCCCTGTCTCTCGATCCGCGCCCGGACCTGGCTATGGCAAGGAAATAGATGGCTTCCAGCAGGTTCGACTTGCCCGCGCCGTTTTCCGCGCAAACCGCTGTCTTCCGGGCCGGAAATTCAAAATCGGCGGCATCGAAATTTCGATAGTTGACAAGCTTGAGCGCCGTAAGGTACAAAACCCGTTGCCCATCAGTCGTTTATCCGAAGCGGCATCAGCAGACACAGGTAGTCTTCGCCTTCCGGCTGCTCCGCCGGTCGTATGATCCCAGCAGCCATAGGACCGTCCAGTTCGAACATTACTTCCTCGGAGTCGATACGTCTGATAATATCCAGGAGATAATTCGAATTGTAACCGACCACCATTTCGTCGCCGCTGTATTCGGCTTCGAGCTCCTCACGGGCCTCGCCGCCAATTTCCTGGCTTGAGGCCGAGAGTACGACGCGGTTGTCGTTCATTTCCAGGCGAACCTGGTGGGTCTGCGCGCTTGAAAGAATGGAAACCCGCCGGACAGCCGGCATGAATTGGACGTTGGCAACCTTCATTGTTGTTCCGTTGTCCTGGGGGATTACCTGCTCGTAGTCGACGTATGGGCCCTCCACCACGCGGGAAAACAGACGGATGGACCCGCGGGCGCTTGTTTCGGCGCCGTTGGCCGCCTGCAGGTCGAACACCACGTGGTTCTGGCCGAACTGCACGCGGCCCAGGCTGCAGCCGGCGGAAGCCAGCTTGACCACGTGGTTCAGCGCCCGGGTGGGAACGATGGCCTCCGTTGAGACGTCATGTCCCTCCGATCGAGAAAGTGTCCTGGAGTATCTGACCAGTCTTGCGCCGTCCGTGGCGACCATCGTCATCCGGCCGTCGCCAACCTTCCAGAACACGCCGTTCAGGACAGGCCTGGTCTCATCTCTGGACACGGCAAATGCCGTCTTTGAAATCATATCCCGCATTATCCGGCCCTCGCCGCCATCTTCAGGGGACTCGTCCTGCGACTCGAAGACCATCTCGGGACCGTCGACTTCCGCGGGCAACTCAGGGAAGTCTTCCGCGGGCGCCGCCATAAGCGCATACGTTCCTTCCAGACCCGATTCGCACTGGAGTGTCACGCGCCCTGAATCTTCGGTCAGAACAAGGGGGCCTTCGGGCAGTTCCCGCACGATCTCGGCGAATTTTCGGGCGGGGACCGTGGTCGACCCGGGAGACTCCACCGTGCCGGAAAGCATACAGTTGATGGAAATATCGAGATCCGTGGCCGTCAGACACACTTCACCGGTCTCGTTGGTTCCGACGAGTATATTTGACAGCACAGGCAAGGCTGTCTTCGACGGGACGATATCCAGCACCGAATTGATGCCCCAGATGAGCAGATCCTGCTCAATAACCACCTTCATTTCACTGTCTCCCGGTAACACGTGCTTCAACGACGTCGTTCCACCAGATTCCGGTTGAAATTTCGGGATCGTATTCGTCAATTAAAACGGCCTGTTCGGCCGTTGTGGACCATGACGTAATATACTGATTTTTATCGAATTTGTCAACGACTATTGTCTCTTTCCCGGTCCTGCGAAAGACCCCTCCGGAAGCGCCATTTACGGGTTCCCGGGAACGGCGGATTCAACGGCCTCGATCACACCTTCCAGGCGCCGCGAAAAGCGACTGCCGTCTTCAATAATTATCGGAAGCGCTCTCGGTCGCCTCGACGTCGTTTCCCCCGGCTCGGACGCTCGCAAAAAGCGCGTGTCGGACGCGCATGACACGCATCGCCGTATGTCCGCAATATTCGTGGTCCTGCCCGGGAGCTGCGGCATCTGTCAACATTCCCGATTGTGAATAACTCTTGCGAACTCCCGACGGATTTCGCGCGAACGACGTCCTTAACTATCCATTCATGTGACAGATACGTGGATCCGTCGTGCCTGCGCTCCGGAGAAGTCGAATTGTGGGTTATTTTCCGAAAAACACGTGGACAAAGTCTGGCGAGCGCTACCTTGCCCGGGCGGAGGTGAATAAGCCTTGGGTTACGCACAGGTTATCCATAGCGAAACGACAATTCCAGGATCCCGTTTTCGCTTCCAGTTTGCGGTCCACTGCCGTTTTTCCACCTTTCCACCGGGCTTATTGTTATTGTTTCTTAATTCATCATTCCTGAAAGAATAAATGTACAAATAATGCCGGGCCGCATTTCCTGTGGATAATTTGCATACTCCGAAAGAAACGACCGCGGAAGAAGGGTTCAGGCCGACGAGAACTGCTGGACCGTGTTCTGGATGCGGCTGACAAGCGCCTCGAAATCGGGATCGGCAGAAAGCCTGGTGGCGATATTTTTGCATGCGTGAATGACGGTTGTGTGATCACGATTTCCGAATTCAGTGCCGATTGACTTGAGGGGCGCCTCCGTAAGCCGTCTGCAAAGGTACATGCAGATGTGCCGAGCCGTGGCGATATCCTGCTTTCGGGTGGAACCCGTCAGCATTGCCACGGGGATGTTAAAGAAGCCGGCCGTTCCCTTCTGGATCTCCTCGATGCTGATTGCGGGTGACGCGATGGCATTGGCGCGACCCATACTCTTTATGGTATGTCTGGCGATATCGAGGGAAACGGGAGCGCCTTTATATACCGAAAAAGTAATGAGATGGGTCAGGGCGCCTTCCAGTTCCCGGATATTCGAATCTACCTGTTCGGCCATGAAACGCGCGACGTCGGGGGGGATCCTGACGCCATGGCTTCCCGCCTTCTGATTGACGATTGCCATTCGGGTTTCCAGATCCGGTCGGTCGATATCCGAAACAAGCCCCCACTGAAACCTTGAAATCAGTCTGTCTTCAAATCCTTTCAGGGTTGACGGCGGCCGGTCGGAACTCAGGACGATCTGTTTGTTGAGTTGATACAGTGCGTTGAAGGTGTGAATGAGCTGGCGCTGGCAGGCTTCGGTCGTTGCGTGGAACTGAATGTCGTCGATGAGAAGAATGTCGGCGTTTCGATAAATCTCGGTAAATGCGGATGAATCCTTTTTTTGGATGGCTTTCAAATAGTCGGTAAAAAACCTCTCGCCCGTCGTATACACAACGCGCCCGGCCGTGTTGTTGCGAACGCAATGGTCGGCGATCGCCTGGAGCAAGTGCGTTTTCCCGAGGCCCACGCCGCTATAGATGAACAGCGGGTTGTAGGACGTTGTGCCGGGCGACTCCGCGACGGATTTCGCCGCAGTGTATGAGAACTGATTGCTCTCGCCAACGACGAAGTCTTCAAACCGATATCTGGGATTCAGCGGAAAAACGGCTTCGGATACAACGGCGGGAACGGGGTCTTCCCTGTTTGGCTGAAGATTCGGCGGAGGCGGGGAAGCGTCGGCCATGGTGAAGTCGGGTGGCGACCCCGATGCGGACCGGATGTCTTTCTTGATGGCAAACCGAATTTCCGGCGTCCAGGAAGTGATTTCTTCTATTACAGACTTGATTAAATGGAGCCAATGTTCTTCAAGCCAGTCTCCGAAAAAGGAAGTTGGCGCTTCAATAACCGCCAACTCCGCGTCCAGTCGTGGTGACAATGTCTCGGCGAACCATGTACTGTAGGCATCCGCCTCGATTTTCCCCTCGATTTTCCGCAGACACCTGCCCCAGAGGACGGAAGGATTTTCAACCATAAAGACAAAGCCACCCATACGTTAGCGAGGGACGTGCGCCGTCGCTAAGCTCTATTTGCAATAATAAAAGAGAATTGGCGGGGAAGAATGCCGAGCCCTGCCAGAAGCCAGAAGATCATCTATGGAGGGAGTGTTGCAGAAGATATTCTGGGGGGATGGAATTCACGGCGGAGAAAGAGGTGAATTCCTTGCAAACGGACAATACAAAGGCCTGCCGGTTGCAGACCGGTCTTTGGAAAAAGCGGGAACAAGAAAATCAATCATTAGGATGCGGGGGAGTCCGCCGAAGGTACTGCCTCGGCAAAAACGACGGCGCCAAACTAAAGAAGAGATCTGCAAAAGTCAAGCCCTTTCTGGCAGAAAATTCTCCCTGATTTTCGGCCATCGACCTGCGACATCGATATACCAATTATTGTATATTCATTCCATTAAATACACCATGTAGTGGATTTTTTCGTGATCGCATGGAGACCTATGAAATCCCTTGACAAAGGTTCCTTCCCCATCTATATTCATAAGTTCCTACAATTCATTTAGATACAACAACGGCTGTTCTCTGCGCAACGCACGGACAAGGGTCATGAAGCGGACGTTCCAGCCCAGCAACCGGAAACGAAAAAACAAACACGGCTTTCGCCACCGCATGCGAACCCCGGGCGGGCGTCAGATATTCTCCAGGCGTCGGCGCAAGGGCCGCGTACGGATCTCACTCTAGAACGATGAGGCCAGGCGCCGGATTGCGCAGCGAGGTTCACAATCTCCGGCGGATCGGATCGTTGTTCCGGGGTCGCTGGTTGCATGTCCGTTCGGGTAAGTCCTCAGAAGATCGCATTATCATCTCCGTGCGCAAGCGGTTTGGCAAGGCCGTCGCGCGGAATCGCGCACGGCGGCGAATTCGCGCCATCTGCAGGGAAATGGCGCCTCACCTCAGCACGGGTCATCTGGTCCTCATATCCGTCGGCGACGGATCGGCCGCTGCAGGGTTCCGGGATCTGCGCAGAGACTTGATCGCTGCGTTTGGAAGACTGGGTCTTCTCCACGGGTCGGCCATCCCGCCGTTGGGATTGCGTCCTCGTTGAATCGCCCTCCGCTTTTTCTTCGGATGCGTGTTGCCCCCCGTACCATGCCCCCGTCAGTGTTCCGACCCGGAAACAGATTGCGGAAATCCGGTCGATGAGTCGCCCGGCTCTCATAGCGGGCACTTCCGCAGACTCACGTTCCCGTCTGCATCCTGCAGGCCCGCGACATCACAGGTCTGACGAATGGACAAGCGTACTATCCTCGCCTTTATCTTGATCGGTCTGATCATCATTCTCTATCCCCATTACATGGAGTGGATCATGGGCGATCCGCCACCGGTCCCACCCCCGGAACGGATCCCCTCCGAAAGCCTGAGAACGCCCCCCATTCCGCCGCCTGAACAACCCGTCCGCCAACGCGGGAGCCGGCAGCCCGAGATCGCGCGGGAGACCTTGGACGACGTCTCCTCCGGAGAGCGGCGCGGCCGGAGTTCCCCAGAAGTATTCACCCCGAAAGACGTCGTCATAGAGACCGACCTGTTTAGTGCCACGTTCAGTACGCGGGGCGGGGTACTGACCCGCCTTCGGCTGAAGGCGTATGAACATCCGGACGGCGGAGAGTTGGATCTGATCGCGCCCGGGAGCGCCGCGCTGGGCCTTTCTCTGGCCGGCGAATCACTGGACGCATACGAGTTTGCCACGGACACGCCAGGGCTCACGTTGGTCGGGGCGGAACAGGCCGAGTTAATCTTCAGGGGTCAGGCGGAAACGCGCACGATTGAAAAGCGGGTCCGCTTTCAGGGCAACCGGTACCGGATGGACGTGGCGGTGGCCGTTTCCAACCTGGATCCGCAGGAGAAGCTGGGCGTGACATGGTCGGGCAGTCTGGCCGATACGGAGAACAACCCTGAAGAGAACGCAGCCTATATGTCGGTGGTCACGCGCGCGGGCGGCGAAGTCGAGACCTGGAACGTGGAGGACCTTGGACCCGACGGCGACCCCCCGCCCGGCGGCAGGATCTCCTGGGTCGGGATAAGGAATAAATATTTCCTGGTTGCGCTGATTCCTCCGGAAGGCAGTTATGGCCTGAATCTGGGTGGCGAGAAGCCCGATATCGCCGAATGGTACGACGTCGAAATCCAGGCAAAGGACATCGATCCGGGTCAACGGTACGGTGTTTATTTCGGTCCGATTTCCTACGATCGCCTCCGGCGGCAGAATCAGGACTTGTCAGGCAATTACCGGGAACTCGAGATGGAAGAGTTCATGGAATATGGCTTCGCCATCTTCCGGCCGATCATCAAGCCCATCACCAATCTGAATCTCCGGGCGTTCCTGGCGCTTCATCCCCTCATCCCGAACTACGGCCTGGTGATCATCGTATTCTCCGTACTGATCAAAATCGTGGTGTTTCCACTGACGCACAAGAGTCTCGAGGCTGCCGCGAAGATGCAGCAGTTTCAGCCCAGGATCGCCGCGCTGCGCGAGAAATACCCGGACGACCAGCAAAAAGTCCAGCGGGAGATGATGAAGCTCTATAAGGAGGAGGGGGTAAACCCGCTGGGCGGCTGCCTTCCAATGGTCGTCCAGATGCCCATCCTCTTTTCGCTGTTCAATGTGTTCCGCGGCGCGATCGAACTCCGGCAGTCCGAGTTCGTGTTCTGGATCACGGACCTGTCCCAGCCTGACCGATTGTACATCGGGGGATTTGAAGTCCACCTCCTGCCGCTGCTGATGGCCGTCTCGACGTTCGTGCAGTCGAAAATGACGATGAAAGACCCAAAGCAGGCGTTCATGGTCTACATCATGCCCGTATTTATGATCTGGATATTCTGGAGTATGTCCTCGGGCCTGGTGCTATACTGGACCATGTTCAACGTGCTCACCATTTTACAGCAGCAAGTCATGGAACGTGTGAAACGCGTGCTGGGCACGCGCTGAGGATTTGCCCCGATGAGGCCATCGGACCGCGATACCATTGTCGCAATCGCCACCGGTCCCGGCGAGGCAGCGATCGGCATCGTGCGGCTTACAGGACCGGAGGCGGTGGAAATCGCCTCCGGTTTCTTTTGTGGATCCCTTGCATTAAACCGCGTTGAGGACCGCCGCCTGACGTATGGAAGGTTTGTGGTCGGTGACGAGGTCCTGGACGAGGTCCTGGTCGCCGTCATGAGGGGTTCCCGGTCGTTTACGGGCGAAGACACGGTCGAGTTCAACTGCCACGGCGGCCCTCTTCTTCTGCGGCGGGCGATGGAGGCGATGGTCTCGGCGGGCGCGCGTCCCGCCGAGCCGGGCGAATTCACGCGGCGGGCGTTTCTCAACGGCCGAATCGACCTCACCCAGGCGGAAGCGATTTCTGATTTGATCACCGCCCGGGCCGACCGGGGTCTTCGGTCGGCCTATTTCCAGTTGCGCGGCGGGTTGAGGGCCCGGTTCGAAGATCTGGCGGAGGCCCTGCGGGATTCGCTGACGTTGCTTGAGGCGGGACTGGATTTTTACGAAGACGCGGACGTCGAGCAGGACGCCGTACGTCCGTCGATTGTGCGGGCGGCGGAGGAAATCGAGCGGCTGATCGCCTCCTATCAACACGGAAAAATCATACGCGAGGGTGCCCTCGTGGCCCTCGCCGGCCCCCCGAACGCCGGCAAATCGAGCCTGCTCAACCGGCTGCTGGAAGAGGACCGCGCCATCGTCTCGCCGGTTTCCGGCACCACGCGGGATACGATCGAAGAGTCGATCACGCTGGACGGCATTCGCGTCACGCTGGTCGACACGGCCGGGATTGCGAAGCCGCGTGACGACGTTGAGCGAGAAGGCGCGCGACGGTCGCGAAGGGCGATTGCCCGGGCCGGCCTTGTGCTCCTGATCGTGGACGGGTCCGTCCCCGCGGCCGCCGGGCTGGAGGCGATGGTTGAGGGCGTGACGCCCGGAAACGTGCTTCTCGTCAAGAACAAGAAGGACCTCGGCCTCCACGCCGACTGGCGGAGGGGCCACGTGTTTCAGGATCTCTCCACCTCCGCCCTCACGGGGGAGGGCCTCGACAGCCTCAGGAAACGGATCCGCGGGCGCGTGATTGCGGCATCCGATCCCGAACCCGGCGTGGTAACGCACGCGCGGCACGTGGAGGCGTTGCGGCGGGCGGGAGACGCGCTCGGCCGGGCAACCGGGGCGCTTGGCGAGCGACTTCCCGGAGAGGTGGTGGCGATGGAACTGCGCGAGGCAACCGCCGCGCTGGGCGAGATTGTCGGCGAGACCACGTCGGAGGACATCCTGGACCGGATTTTCAGTACTTTCTGTATAGGCAAATAGCCAAAAGGCGGTGAGACGTGAGACGGTAGACGAGTTGGTACGCCTGCGGTTTATCCATTGCGTCCTGAGAGGTCGCCTGTCGGTGGAAAAACACCCACTGGAACAGCGTTCCGGGCGGTCCCAAACTTCACATCTCTAATTTACTTTTTTCTTCTTCGTCCTTATTTCTTATCCGCCGTAAGAAAAAGGACCAAAAAGAAGCGCGCCTGTCTGCCGGCCAGGCAGGCCGCTCAAACGCCGCGGGCTGCTTTTCCGCGAATCGCCTTTGTGGAAGGAACGAGAGCCGTTGGCCTGAAACCCTTGCAGGCGTTCCCGGACGACGTTGCTGGACGGACTCGCGCGGAAAAGCCCCTTCACCACCACCATTCGCTTGATAGGATCCCGCGGAGATCCGATAGAGATGTCCTTATACGACGGAGCGCTTACAGCCCCCCAACACCCCCACCAACCTACCCCCTATCCCCCTTCCCGGGGGGAAGGGGGAACGGCGAGGGGTCGATGGACTGGGCATGCAGATGTGCCGGGCTGGCGATTTCCTGTCAATCAGAAGTATCTATAGATGACCGGCACGCGATGCCTGTCTTTTCTCCCCCTCTCCTCACAGGAGAGGGGGCAGGGGGGAGAGGTCTGCGGGGCTGGGGGTGGTTCGCTCCTGGCTGACTGCTGGTTTGGTTTTCTTTGTGTCTTCGTGTCTTTGTGTGAGCTGATTTTCGCTTCAAGCTGACGGCTGAAAGCTGATCGCTGCTTGTCGACGGCAGGGAATTTGGGGCGATGTGGATGTGGAAGTTGATTTTAGCTGATTGCTTTGGTTTTCTTTGTGTCTTCGTGTCTTCGTGTGAGCGGTTTTCATTTTTGCTATAAGCTGACAGCTGGTGTTCCACGTGAAACATGGCATCCAATACAAGGAATCGGCGCGTTGCTTCCGGCGGACGCGTACGGAGGAACGGTGACGGATCGGGAATTCCTGACGGCCGCTGAAGCGCTGTCCGTCCCTCTGTCTGAAGAACAGGCCTCGCTGTTTGTTCGATATGAGGCGTTGCTCCGGTCGTGGGCCGAACGGGTGAGACTGGTGTCCCGGGGAGACCGGGACAGGATCAGGGAGCGCCACTTTATCGAGAGTCTGCGGGTGGTTCGCTTTCTTCCGGGAGGGCCGATTTCGCTCCTGGACCTGGGATCGGGCGCGGGTTTTCCCGGTGTTCCGGTCAAAATCGCCCGGCCGGAAGTGGACATCGTGCTCCTGGAATCGACAAGAATGAAGGCGCTCTTCCTGAAACGCCTGGTCGGTGAACTCGAAATGGACGGGCTGTCCGTTTTGCCCGAGCGTGCGGAGGTTGCCTGCGAACGCGACGAACTTCGCGGGAGGTTCGATATTGTAACTGCGCGAGCCGTGGGTTCGCTGCGGGACCTGTGGCGCCTGTCGTCAGGCTTCCTCAGGAAGGGTGGCGAGCTGTTTGCGATCAAGGGCCCCGGCGCACGCCGGGAGGCGGATGGATTCGGCGCCGATGGCCCGGTCGTGACCATCGAAGCCGGGGCGTCAGGTGTCCGGCGAAGGGACACGGTTCTTGTCAGGGCTTCCGCCCGGCGCGAGTGATCAATCGGTCTGAACGAGTTCGATCAGGACGCCCGATGCGCTCCGGGGATGGACGAAAGCCACCCGCCGGCCGAGCGCGCCCGTCCGGATTCCGCCGGCGATCGCGAGCCCCTGGTTCTTACAGGCTGAGACGGCGGCATCGATATCCGGTACGCGGACGGCGATATGGTGAAGACCCTGGCCCTTTCCGGAGAGGAACCGTGCCAGAGAACTCCCTTCGTGCGTTGGTTCCAGGAGTTCGAGCCGGGTCAGGCCGGTTCCGCCAAGAAATACCACCCGGACGCCTTCCGCTTCCACGGTTTCTTCTTCCATTGTTTCAAACCCGAGCATCGCATAGACGGCCAGTGCCCGGTCGACCCTCTCCACCGCGATGCCCACATGGTCCACGTGTCCGTCCACGGTTACCCTCCCGGCCTGTAGGATCCAAAAGCCGAACGCAGCCTGTCCGATATCTCGCCAACCGTGGCGCCGGCCAATCCGGCCGCCACGACCGCTTCCGTAATCGACCCCGCGCGCCGCGCCCGCCGTTCGACGTTGTCCAGCGCAGCCTGCAGGGCGTCGGAATCCCGCAGGCCCCGCGCCCGCGCCAGGCCCAGTTTCTGATTGTGTTCCGAGTCCTGTGTGGGCTGGAACGTCGAAACCGGCGCGTCCGGATCGCCCCGAAACCGGTTCACCCCCACCACGACGGTCTCGCCGGATTCGATCTTCTTTTGCGCATCGTATGCCGAGTCCGCGATACAGGCCGCCGTAAAGCCGTTTGCGGCCGCCTGCCCCGCCCCGCCCTCCCGGTCCACCGCCTCCAGTACGGCCATGGCTTCCTCCTCCAGCCTATCGGTCATTTTTTCGACCGCGTACGACCCCCCCATGGGATCGACGGTATCCGGGATGCCGCTTTCGTAGGCCAGGATTTGCTGGGTGCGTACCGCGAGTTGCGCTCCGGTATCCGACGGCAGGCCCAGCGCTTCATCGTACGCGTTGACGTGCAATGACTGGGCGCCGCCCAGAACGGCGGCCAACGCCTGCAGGGTGGTCCGCGCGCAGTTGTTCATCGGCTGCTGGGCCGTGAGGGTCGAGCCGGCGGTCTGGGCGTGGAATCTCAGGCGCCTGCAGCGCGGGTCTCCCACGCCCAGGCGTTCCTGTACGAGGCGGCTCCAGAGTCGCCTGGCCGCGCGGAATTTGGCGATTTCCTCCAGAAAATGGTTGTGAACGCCGTAAAAAAAGGAGAATTTCGGGAGGAATCGCTCGGGCTCGAGGCCGGCCGCGCTGGCGGCGTCGGCATACGACAGGGCGTGGGCGAGCGTAAAGCCAAGTTCCTGTGCGGCGGTTGCGCCGGCCTCCCTCATGTGGTAACCGCTGACGCTGATTGGATTCCATTTTGGCGCCTCCCTGAGACAATAGTCCATCAGATCGACCACGAGACGCATCGAGTCGGCAATTGGAAAGACATATGTTCCACGTGAAACATACTCCTTGAGAATATCATTCTGGACCGTTCCGGTAAGCGCCCGCGCAGGCAGTCCGCGCTTCTTTCCGAGGCCCGCGTAGAACGCGAACAGGATGCAGGCCGTCGCGTTGATCGTCATCGATGTGCTGATGCGGTCCAGCGGGATTCCATCGAACAGGGCATCCAGGTCCCAGAGGCCGTCTACCGCCACGCCCACCCGGCCCACCTCGCCGTCGGCGTCGGGATGGTCCGAGTCGTAACCCATCTGGGTGGGCAGGTCGAACGCCACGCTCAAGCCGGTCTGACCCCGGGCAAGCAGATCGCGAAACCGGGCGTTGGTTTCCGCGGGGGTGGAAAATCCCGCGTACTGGCGGAAGGTCCAGAGGCGGCCGCGATACATGGAGGGATAGGCGCCGCGGGTGAAAGGGGGTTCGCCCGCGCGTCCGATCCGGTCGGGGACGTCGTCGCCGTTTCCGCCTCCCCTGACCCCTGACCCCACGGAACGTTGTTCGCTATCGACGTCGCCGTTGCGCTTTTCCGCGCTTTCGGCGGGGTCGGCAAGTAGTCCCGTCATCCGGTCGAACAGGCGCCTGGCTTCTGCCGAAGTGGCGCGCTGCCTGTAGGCCTGTAACAGGAGCGTATTGGAGTCCAGGTCAAGGGCGGCCGCCAGGTCCAGGCATCGCTTGTCCGAAGGAATTCGCTTTCCACTCTCGATCTGTCCGATATAGGTACCCCAGACACCGATCTTTTCACCCAGCCCATGCTGGCTGAACCTGCCCTGGCGCGCCTCCCTGATCAAATCGCCGAAATCCATCACCGAAGCCTCCTTCCGGAATCGCGGGACCGGATAATGCGAGCGCAACGCCGCAACCGGATCCACACACGCTTGTGTGTGTGGAGACAAAACATAAAAACCTGTTTTTAAATCCGCTTATAAAATCCGAAAAGCGGGGAGGCGTGAGACGCAAGACGGTAGAGAAAAACCCTGAAAGCGGTGAGACGGGAGAGGCCAGTCGGTAGACGAAACGACCCGCTGGTTCCGGTCTGCCTATAGCATCCTGACAGGGCGCCTGTCGGTGGAAAAACACCCACTGGAACGGCGTTCCGGGCGGTCCCAAACTTCACATCTCTAATTTACTTTTTTTCTTCTTCGTCCTTATTTCTTGTCCGCGTAAGAAAAAGGACCAAAAAGAAGCGCGCCTGCCTGCCGAGCAGGCTTCGGCCTGTCTGCCGGCCAGGCAGGCCGCTCAAACGCCGCGGGGCCGGTTTTTCCGTGAACCACCTCAGTGGTAACAATGGAAATATGCTGCCCTGTCACCGGACCAGCCCTGCCGGAACTATGTTGCTGGACGGACTTGCACGGAAAAACCCCCAGCCACACCACAGTACGCTTGATGGGGCCTCACAAGAAACCGTACGCGGATGTTCCTGCGCGCTGGAGCGTTTAAAGACTCACCAACACCCCAACCAACCTACCCCCTATCCCCCTTCCCGGGGGGAGAGGTCTGCGTAAAACCGGTGAGACGTGAGACGCAAGACGGTAGAGGAAAACGTCACCACAGTGTTTTCACATTAACCGTTCCTGTTTTTTCCTTTATCGTAACGACGAGAAAAACTATCGGGCACTCATATCGTCTCCCGTCTCCCCTCTCACCGCCTTTAGGGAATTTGGGGAGATGTGGACGTTGAATTTTATTCTTGGTTTTGATTCTAACTGACGGCTGAATTCCGGTTTGTTGGGGCAACCCTTGTGGTTGCCCTCCTTTCGCGTGTTTCCGGGTTTCCTTTGTGTCTTTGTGTCTCCGTGTGAGCTGATTTTCGCTTCAAGCCGACTGCTGAACGCCGATGGCTGAAAGCTGCCTTTCAACCCGAAACGACCGGATTCTCGAGCCGGCCGATGCCGTCGACTTCGCATACGACGCTGTCGCCTGCCTTGAGCCAGAGTTGGGGCTCCCGGGCCATGCCGACTCCCGGCGGCGTGCCCGTAAAGATCAGGTCTCCGGGCTGGAGGGTGACAACCCGGGACAGGTACGCGATCAGCTGGTCGACCTTGAAAATCAACTGCGCGGTATTCGAGTCCTGTACGGTCTCGCCGTTCAGGATACAGCGAATGTCCAGGTTATGGGGATCGCCCGCCTCGTCGGGGGTGACAAGTTCCGGGCCCAGCGGCGCGAAGGTCTCGAAGGTTTTGCCCAGCAGCCATTGGCCGCCGGGTTTTTCCAGCTGAAAGTCGCGCGCGCTCACGTCGTGGCCCACCGTATAGCCCGCGACGTGGCGCATCGCGTCGGATTCCGGGATATCTTTTCCCGCCGTTCCGATGACAACGACCAGTTCGACCTCATAGTCGATCGAACGGGTGATCGACGGCAGGCGGATCGCGTCGCCGGGTCCGATGATCGCAGAAGAGAACTTGGAAAACACTACGGGCTCGGACGGGATGGGCATATTGCTTTCCGCGGCGTGGTCCGCGTAGTTGAGGCCGATGCAGAGGATCTTTTCCGGGTTCTGGATGGGCGCCACCACGCGAACGGCGCCGGCATCGATGCCCTCGCCCCGCACTGCCGCCGCACCCGCTGCGGTCAGAGCAGCCGGCCCCGCCTCCAGCAGAGCGACCATGTCCGAAGGAACGCCGGGATCGACGCGGCTCACGTCCACGATCGTGTCTCCCGACCGGACGCCAACGCGTCGCGATCCCCGGTGTTCGAAAGTGAGCAATCGCATATGACGGTTACCTTTCCTGAGTGGGATGGCGTTGTCCTGCGGGACAGCGCGCGAAGGATAACATGCCGGCCGAAACCTGTCAAGGGATAACAGTCCGTTGGAAAAGTCGCTCCGTTGGCGAGGCCACATGGGCCGGACGCCTGTCTGGGTGCGAACGCACAGGCAGGCAGCCCGGATGGACTTTATTGACGTGCTGACAGGCGCGACGAGACGGGCCGTATCCGGTGTCCGAACGATAAGCAATCCACAATGTTGAAAACTCGAATGAAAACGACGTGGAGAGTTTAACGATTGTTTTTATTTTTGTTAAATGAAACAACCCACAGAATTTCACCACGTATGGTTGAGGTCTGTGGAAAACATGTGGAAGAATCCGGAGGCATTTCCAACCATCAGGCAAGGCACGGCCTTTCGCAAGTGACACGAGCCCGCGGCCCACGACGATCGTGAGCGGACCTGAAAGCGGTGAGACGTCAGACGTGAGACGGTAGATGACATCCTTGCCTGGTTGGTTTCTCCTTTATGCCTGCGGCAAGAGATGATACCGAACATGGCAATAAAAGCAGTGAGACCTAAGACGGTAGATGAAAGACCTTGTCACCCAATGCGGCGCGAAGTCAAAAAGGGAAAGCGCCGGAACGCCATGTTAGACCATGTGGCCATGATCTTGAGATTTACACAACAGTGTTTCGAGGTTACCCGTGCCGAGTTTTTCGCCCTCTTCGTTACGGCCAGGAAACCTGGCGGGCACTCATGTCCTCTACCCTCTCCCGTCTCACCGCCTTTCGGTTGTTTCCGGGACTCCTTTGTGTCTTCGTGTCTCCGTGTGAGCCGATTGTCGCTCTTGTTTCAAGCTGACCGCTGACGGCTGAATGCTGACAGCTGTTTTTTGCTGCTTCCCGACGCGCCCGCATTCCCTGTCAACCCGCGGGACCCGCTCCCTCCGAACCGGGTCCCGCGAACCAAATTTCCCTTGCTCCCCCCCTGCGATTATTCTATATTTCGGAACATCTGCGATGGGCGTTTTCGCACCCTGAAAGGCAACAATCCGGGCAATGGAGAGTGCTGGCACGTGATCGAGAAGGTAAAGGAAGACGTCGCCGAACTGCTCGAACCCTCCGCGCAGTTTCTGGTGAAAAAACGGTTCCGGCCGAACGCGCTGACCTTGGTCGGGTTTCTCCTGAACCTGGTCGCCGCGCTGCTCTTCGGGTTCGATTATATCCGGTGGGCAGGTCTTGTCGTGCTGCTCGCCGGCGTGTTCGATTTTCTGGATGGACAGGTGGCCCGCGTGGGGCGGAGCGAAACCACGTTCGGCGCCCTTCTCGACTCTACGGTAGACCGTTATTCAGAGATTTTCATCTGGTTTGGCATGGCGGTCAGCTTCATCAGGTCGGACTCCCTTTGGACCACGTCCGCCGTGTTTTTCGCGCTTGCCGGCTCGTTGATGGTGAGCTATATCCGGGCGCGCGTAGAGGGTCTGGGCGAAGAATGCAAGGTCGGTTTCATGCAACGGCCCGAAAGGGTAATCGCCATTGGCGTGGGGGCGCTGGTGGGCGAAATCGGGCTTACGGTAGCGATCTGGGCGATTGCGTTTCTGGCGAACTACACCGCGTTGCACAGGGTTTTGTATTTCCGCAAGCGGTCCCGGAATTGAACCAATGGCCGGCAGGACTCGCCTGAACTGAAAGCAAGCCAGAGGAGCCGCGAGGATAAGGGCGCACAGGGGTGCGCCTTTTTTGTGGACGTCTGCCAGGGGATGGAGGCACGGGTTGGCGCCGCTGGACGAACGAAGGAACCTTGCTTTCTTTACTGACCTGGACGGGACGCTGCTGCAAAGCGATCGAAGGGCAAGCGCCAGAAGCCTTGACGCGCTGAATACGCTGGGGAGAAAGAAAATCTGCCGGGTCGTGGTCACCGGCCGATCGCACATGTCCGCAAGCACCGTCTTGCCCGATACCTTTCCGATCGATTATCTGATTACCTCGTCGGGGGTCGGTATATTCGATTTCCGGGATCAGACGCTGGTGGAGTCCCACTCCCTTTCGAACGGCGTTGTGCGCCGCGTGACGGGATATCTCATCGACAGGGGATTCGACTTCATGGTTCACGCGCCGGTTCCGGAGAACCATACCTTCGAGTACTGGGAACAGAACGAAGACAATCCCGATTTCTTGCGACGGCGTCAAAACAACGCTGAACACTGTCGCCCCTTGAATCCCGGCCTCCCGGGAAACGGCCGGGCCTCTCAATTTCTGGTGGTCTGTCCCGTTGAAGCGGACCCCTGGCGCACGCATAACGGGCTCTGTAACGACCTGAAAGACCTGTCTGTGATTCGGACCACGTCGCCTTCGGACCATCGGTCCACGTGGTTCGAGATCTTTCCGCGGCAGGTTTCCAAGGCCCGGTCCGCCGCCCGGTTGTGCGAGCGGCTGGGTGCGGACGCGGCACGTTCCGCGGCTGTGGGCAACGACTACAACGACCTGGATATGTTACAATGGTGCGGGTTTCCGTATGTCGTCCGGAACGCGCCGGAACCCTTGAGAACACGGTTCCCGGTGGTTTCCAACCACAACGCGGACGGGTTTTCCGAGGCGGTCCGGAGGTGGCTCCGAGAGATTGAGACGTCCACATAGAAGAGGACGTACCATGCCTTTAGAACTTACCGAAGCCGACCTGGCCGACGCATTGCCGGATGTGACCGCCACGCTGCGCCTGCCCGGCCTGATCGACAGCGTCGCCATCTATCGCGACCGGTGGGGCATTCCCCACGTCCAGGCGGAGAACGAGCACGATCTCTTCTTTGCCCAGGGTTTCGCCACGGCCCAGGACCGGCTCTGGCAGATGGACTACGACCGGCGCCGGGCCCAGGGGCGCTGGGCGGAAATCGCCGGCCCGGATGGCGTGGATCAGGACCGGCTGTTGCGAGCCGCGGGAATGGGACGCACGGCCAGGCTGGACTACGAGGCGGCCGGCGCGGAGGCGAGGGCGATGGTGGATGCGTATACAGCGGGCGTGAACGCGTTCATGGACACGTCGCCGGCGTACCCGGTCGAATATAAGCTCCTGGACAGTACCCCCGAACGCTGGGAGAACTGGCACTGTATTGCCGTCTACAAGATGCGCAATACGTTGTTGGGGACGTTCGAGCCGAAACTCTTCCGAACCCGCCTGGCGCTCACCATCGGTCCCGAGAACGCGGCGCGCCTGATCAAAGGGTATCCCGGCGGCCACCTGCTCACCGTGCCCCCCGGCGAGGTGTATCGGGGACCCGGTGTCGACGGCCTGGAGGATCTCGGCAGGGCGCTCGATGACCTCAACTGGCTGAAGGAGGCGGACGCGGGTTCCAACGCATGGTCGGTATCGGGCGCGCTGACCCGGTCCGGGTTGCCGCTGATGGGGGGAGACTCCCACCGGGCGCTGGATACGCCGAGCGTCTACTATCAGGCCCATCTTACCTGTCCCGACCTTTCGATTATCGGCTACTCGGTTCCCGGGATGCCTGGAATCCTGCACTTCTGCCACAACGCGCACGTGGGCTGGGGGATGACCTATGGAAATGCGGATACACAGGACCTGTTCGTGGAGCGATTCCGCGACAGCGACGGCGGACGGGAGTATGCGTTCGGGGACACGTGGAGAAAGGCCGAAGTCCTGCACGAGACGATCGCGGTCCGGAACGCGGAGCCGGTTGGGATCGAAGTCACCATCACGCATCATGGCCCGGTCATCACGGGCGATCCCTCCGCGGGGTATGGAATCGCAATCAGCGATCCGGGTCTGATTCAGGGCACGCCATGGCTGGACGCCGCCCGCGACGCGATGCGCGCGGCCAGCGTTCAGGAACTGCACGATGCATTCAGGAACTGGACCGACCGCGTCAACAACTATGCAGTTGTGGACGTCCATGGAGACTTCGGATATCTGCACGAGGGCAAGATTCCCATTCGCGCGGAGGCCAACGGATGGCGGGTTGTGCCGGGGTGGACCGGGGAATACGAGTGGCAGGGTTATATCCCTCAGGACGACCTGCCCCGGGCGATCCGTCCGCGGGCCGGGTACGCGGTGACGTGCAACCAGCGCGTTGCCGGACATGACTATCCGTATTACGTGGGGCTGTGCTTCAGCCCTGAATATCGGGCACGGCGGATTCAACTGGATATTCTGGACCTGGATCCGGGGACGGCGACCGTGGACGATATGGCAAGCATGCACGCCGACCGGACCTCCATTCCCGCGCGTATTTTCACAGAAGCGCTCCTCAAGATAAGGGCGCCGGACGAAGCGTCCGGCCGGGCCCTGGCGCTCCTGCGCGGGTGGGACCATCGCATGGATCGCGACCTTCCGCAGCCGACGATCTACTCGCAGACCCGTCTGCGCGCCACCCGGGCGCTGGCGGAACACCTGCTGGGCGATATGGCGGCGCCGGCGCTGGAGGGGGCTTCAGGAGCGGAAGCGCACCTCCGTCTGATCGTTCTGGAGATGACCCTGGGGCTCGAGCGCGGCGACGAATCGATGTTGCCGGTCGGGTGCGCCTGGGACGATCTGTTGGCGGAGAGCCTGAAGCGGGCCGTCGCGGACCTCGAGGACCGGCTCGGCGGAGACATGGCGGAATGGCGGTGGGGCCGCGTCCACCATACACGGCCGAGACACCCTCTCTCTCGCGTTTTTCCGGAATGCGCAAGGCTTCTGGATCCGCCAGGCCTGCCGACGCACGGAGACGGAGACGTGCCGCTTGCCGGCGGCTATGACGTAAGTGAGCCCTTCGTCGCGACGGGCATGTCGGTCAACCGATACATTCACGACCCGTCGGACTGGAGCAACTCCCGGTGGATTGTGCCGCTTGGGGCTTCGGGGCATCCCGGCAGCGCTCATTATGCGGACCAGGCGCAACTCTGGGCCGACGTGGGGTATATCCCGCAACTGTGGGACTGGGAGACCATCGTCTCTGAGGCGGAGACACGACAGCGCCTGGAGCCGTAGGCCGGTGTCATCACCGCTGGTCGGGGCCGGGGGGAGAGGTTGCTTCTGCCTGATTGCAGCCAGGTTCTCTTTGTGTCTTCGTGTCTTTGTGTGAGCCGATTGTGATTTTCGCTCTGCGCTGACGGCTGATAGCTGACAGCTGTTTTGGCTGATGACTGCCCGCGAGAGGAGAGTTGGAATGGTACAGATTGTCAAACCCGACCAGAGGGACATGAAACGGTACGATGCGCCGGGCGCAAAGGTACAGGTGTCCGACCCCATTCTTGGGAAGGACGACTGCCTTGCGGCGGGATTCACGGAATATCTCGCACCCAGCCGTCTGGAGTGGACGTTCGATTACAACGAGGTCTTCTTCATGCTGGAAGGCGCGCTGGAAGTTCACGCGGAGGGACAGGCGCCGGTGTCTTTCGAGGTCGGCGATCTGGGCTATATCGAAAAGGACACGACCACGCTAATAACGGTATCGGAGGGTGCGCTGCTGTTGCACGTGACGCAGCCGGCGTGGCGGGAATGAAGGAGGACCGGACGCCGCGGGAAGAGTTCAATTGAACGCGGGCGCGACGTGTTCGGAGAACATGCGCAGAGACCTGCAGACCAGGTCGGGATGCAGGTCGCCGATGCGGGTCCACCCCATAAAGTTCTGCAGTCCCGTGTGTTTCCGGATCCAACTGATTTTGTCGGCGGCAAAGTCGGGATCGCCCACGATGGCGTGTTCCGCCAGGATTTCGTCGAAGCTGATGTTGGAGAACTTCTGTTTCAGCTCCTGATAGAATTCCATCTGTCCGGGTGGCGCGATTTCCGGCGGGGGCGCGATCACCTCGGCCAGCAGGGTGCGGAAGTACCACATGAGCTGGTCGTGACATTCCTCGCGGGCCTTTTCGGTCGTTTCGGCAACGTACAGAAACCTCGCCAGGGGGAAGTCCAGCTTGCCCGACATCCCGCACGCATCGGCCGTTTTGTGGTACGCCTCGTAGAGTTCAAACACCTGCTCGTAGGGGTGCAGGAACGAAGTCAGGACGTTATAGCCGTTCTTGATGACCCACTCATAGGTCGAAGGACTCACCGCCGCCACGTAAACCGGCGGGTGCGGCTGTTGTATGGGTTTCGGGATCACGTTGACCTTTCGGACCTTGTGGAACTTGCCGTCGTATTCCACGGGTCCCGTCCAGGCCTTCAGGATGATTTCGAGCTCTTCCTGAAAGCGGTCCCGGCTTTCCTCCAAGTCGATTCCCCAGTTGTGAAATTCCTCGAGCTGATAGCCTCGCCCCACGCCGAAGAGGAGCCTTCCCCTTGACATGATATCCACGGTGGCGAAATCTTCCGCCACAATGACCGGGTTGTGGAAGGGCAGCACGACGACCGCGGTGCCGATTTTAATGCGTTCGGTAATGGCCGACGCGTACGCGGCCATCGTATGGATGGACGGGGTGATCGAGTAATAATTCGCGCCCGGCGATTTGTGGTCGAAGTGATGCTCGGCCAGCCAGATGGCGTCCCAGCCGGTCTCGTCCATGAGCTTGAACTGTTCGAATGCTTCGTGGTAGACTTGGGCGTGATTCTTGCCGGGCGGGGTCTCCAGCAGATAGAATTGGCCGAATTGCATCGGGAGTCTCCTGAATGTATGGAACGAGGCGCCGTTTTCGGGCTGTTAAGGTATGGATCGAAGGGATGATGTCAAGCGGTTTTGCGGGTCGACGTCGCGGGCGGAATCGCCATTGGCGGAAGCGCCGCCGACTCCGTGTCCGCCGGCTGCGGAGGGATTCCACAATGGACCACGGAGGATCGGGAAATGACGCCCAATCGAATTGAACGCTGCCTGCCGTCGCGGCTATTCCGGGAGATCTCCCGGTATGCCCGCCTCCGCATCGCGACACGGGACTTGAAAACCGGGTCCTTCTTTGCTATCTTGGGATACGGCGAGATGGAAATGGTCAGACGTATGAAACAGCGGCGGTCCCCTCGCCCGAACCTGTCGTTTCTCCCCCCGGGGCGAAGAGAGAAGGCGACCGCAGACCGCCGATCGCCGGTTTGAATTATGGACATCAAGAGCGACCCACCGGCCGGACCCGGCACATCAACGCGTGGAACGGTTGACGTTTCCCTCGTGATTCCGCTACTGAACGAAGCGGACAGCCTTCGGCCGCTGATGGAAAAGATCGGAAAGACCCTGGCCGCAACCGGGCTCCGTTTCGAAGTGATTTTCGTAGACGATGGCAGTACCGATGGCTCGATCGCGGTACTGGAGGAACTCCACGGCGTCCACGACGAAGTCCGGATCATTCAGTTTCGCCGCAACTTCGGCAAAGCCGCGGCGTACGCCGCGGGATTCGACGTGGCGGCGGGCCGGACGATCATCACGATGGATGCCGACCTTCAGGACGATCCGGCGGAAATCCCTCGTCTGATCGAAGAAATCGAAAGTGGTCTCGACCTGGTTACCGGGTGGAAGAAGAAGCGCTTCGATCCCCTCAGCAAGACCATCCCGTCCAGGTTCTTCAACTGGGTCACCGGCCGGATTTCGGGCATTCCGATACACGATTTCAATTGCGGCCTGAAAGCGTTCCGCCGTGAGGTCGTGGGCGACATCAAGATATACGGCGAACTCCATCGATACATTCCAGTCCTTGCCCACGTGGAAGGCTATCGCATCGGAGAAGTCGTCGTACAGCATCGCCCCCGCCGCTTCGGCGTCACCAAATACGGATGGACGCGTCTGCTGAAGGGCTTCTTCGATCTGCTTACCGTCATGTACCTGGGGCGGTACATCGGACGTCCGTTACACCTGTTCGGCACGATAGGCGTCATTCTGAGCGCGTTGGGCGTTGTGATCAACGCCTTTATCGCATATCTGTGGTTCAGCACCGGAAGCATTCAGAACCGCCACCCGCTTCTTTTCCTTGGAATCCTGCTTTCCGTGCTGGGTGTGCAGTTCGTGTGTACCGGCCTCCTGGCCGATATGATCACGCGGCAGACGCTTCTCCACGAGAAATACAACATCCGAAGAATTCTCAAGTAGCGCCTCCGTTCTCGCCCGGAACTCCAGGGCATGGAGACAGGCACAAAAAAGCGACAGACCCCATTTGATGATCTGTCGCGAACGCACAAACGAAGTCGTCACGTCACGGGTGTTGGCGCCGTGGCTCAAAAGGCCATCGGCATTCCGCGGACCTGCGGGCGGCCCAACACGGCCTGATCGTGCCGGCGTACCACGCGCCTGAGCTGCTCGGAGCGCGTCTCGTTTCCCTTGATCGCATAATAAAGCGCCAGAAACGCCAGGCGATCGCGCGGATTCAGTGCTGTTTTGAGAGCCATTTGGCGGCCTCGTAAGTGAAGGGGTGACAGAAACACATCGGTCATTATCAATACCTATGGAATATATAGCGAATACTGTGCCAGAAATAACAATCGGCCCGTCAATGTTCGTTTTTTTGGGTGATTGCGGGCGTTTTTCGGGCACAAGCTGAACGCTGGACGCGGTCAAGTGCGGTAAAATGTGTTCAAATCCACCACACCGTGTGAAAAATCAGGTGAAATTCGCCCGCTCGCCGGACGGGGTCGGATGAATCCTGACCATCCGTTCCGGCGGCACGATCTCACCGGACCCACGCCGAAGCATTACAGATCGCGGGAGGCGGTAGCCATATGCTGGATCTGAACCGGATTCGGGAGGATCCCGGGGGCGTCAGGCAGGCGCTGTTGAAACGCATGGACGCGGTGGATTTTGCGGACTTGCTCCAGTGGGACCGGGACCGGAGAGCACTCATTGCCAGAATCGGGGGCCTGCGCGAACGTCGAAACAAGGTCTCCGCGCAGATCCCGCAGATGAAAAAGGCGGGCCGGGACACGACCGAAATCCAGAATGAAATGAAGGCGGTTTCCGGGAACATCAGGACGCTTGAGGCGGAACTGTCGGAATTTGAACGCCGTATCCGATGCTTTCTGGAGGAACTGCCCAATGTTCCGGCAAACGACGTGCCCCCGGGAGGGAAGGAGAACAACGAGGTCGTTCGAACCTGGGGTGATATGCCGGAACTGGCGGAAGGGGGCAAAGACCACGTCGAGCTTGTTACCTCGCTGGGGCTGATCGACTACGAGCGGGGCGTGAAAATGGGCGGCGCCGGCTTCTGGCTCTACCGGGGCGACGGCGCCCGCCTGGAATGGGCGCTCCTGAACTACTTCGTCGAAGCGCACCTCCGCGACGGCTACGAATTTGTGCTGCCGCCGCACCTGCTCACCTACGACTGCGGTTACACCGCCGGGCAGTTTCCCAAGTTTGCTGACGACGTGTTTCTTCTGAAGCGGGAAAGCGAAAAGGAGTCGCGGTTCCTTTTGCCAACGTCCGAGACCGCCCTGATCAACTTCCATCGGGACGAAATCCTGCCCGAAGCGGACCTGCCCCGGAGATACTTCTCCTATACGCCCTGCTACCGGAGAGAGGCCGGCAGCTATCGGGCCCAGGAACGCGGCATGATTCGCGGACACCAGTTCAACAAGGTCGAGATTTTCCAGTTCACGCGCCCGGAAGACTCCGATCGTGCCCTGGAAGAGCTGATTGCCAAGGCCGAAGGCCTGGTTCAGGGTCTGGAGTTGCACCACCGCGTTTCCATGCTGGCCGCCCAGGATGCCAGCGCGGTGATGGCCAAGACCTACGACGTGGAGATCTGGATTCCGAGCATGGGAGAATACAAGGAGGTCAGTTCCGCATCCAACGCGAGCGACTACCAGGCCCGGCGCGGCCGTATCCGGTTCAAACGCGCCGAGACGGGGCGGAATGAATTCGTGCACACGCTCAACGCCTCAGGCCTGGCGACCAGCCGCCTGATTCCAGCCATTGTCGAGCAGACCCAGCGACCTGACGGCTCGGCAGTCATTCCGAGAGTCCTTCGCCCGTATATGGGCGGGCAGGAAGTCCTGGAACCCGCGGCCTGAAACGCAAATGCGCCGGGCGTTACAGGCCAAGAATGCGGTTTGCGGTCTGTATCGCCTGTCTGACGCAGTCGGGCACGGAGGAGCCCCGGTATGCGCTGCCGGTGAGATACAGGCCCGGTTGTTCCGACAGGTGCGATTCCAACTTCGCAACCCGGTCCAGGTGTCCCAAGTCGAACTGGGGCCTTCCCTTCCGCCAGCGGTGAATCCGGGAAAACAACGGCTTCGCGGTCAGGCCCATCACGCGAGCAAGATCTTCTCTGACGGCACGCACGAGCATTTCGTCGGACATCTCAATCACGTCTTCCTGCGCGTCCCTGCCGACAAATCCCCTGAGCAACACCCCGTCGTCCGGCGCCCGGTGGTCCAGCTTGGACGACACCCAGGTGCATCCCGTGATTCGGAGACCCTCCGATCGCGGAACCAGGAATCCGAATCCGTCGAGGTTATGCTGGTCGAGAACGTCGGCCTTCCGCCACGCCAGCGCCACGGTACCGGAGGAGACGTACCGGACCTGCCGCAGCCGAGCCGACAGCGATGGCGCGATCCCGTCCAGCAGACCGGCCGCTGCATACGCCGGCGCGGCCAGTACCACGGCATCGGTTTGCAGAGAGTCCCCGCCAAGCGACACCTCAAATCCACGCTTGCGCCTCGCCAGGCCCGTTACCCGGCAGTTTGTGCGCAGGTCGCCGCGGAGCCGGTCCACAATCGACTCGACGAGTTCTCCGAGACCTCCGATCAGGGTCTGGAACATCGGTTGCGACGGTCCGCCGCCTCCTGAAGACGCATGGTGTTTCCGTACGGCCCGCACGGCCCTGACCAGGCTGCCGTATTTGCGCTCCATTTCAGCAAACTGGGGAAAGGTTGCCAGCAGGCTCAGCTTTTCCGGATCCGCACCGTGGATGCCCGCAAGCATCGGCCCCCCGATCTTATCCAGGGCCTCCTGCCCCAGGCGCCGCCGGACAAACGACGCCAAGCTCTCGTCGTCCGCGGCTTTGCGGGGCGGGACAAAACGCTCCAGACCCATCCGCAGCTTGCCTCGAATGGAGAAGAGCGGGGAGCGGACGATCGGCAGGAACCGGGACGGTACCAGGGCGAAGTCTTCGGGAAACGGCGCCAATTCACCCGCCTGCACCAGGAAGGTCTTCCGCCGTTCCTCGTTCGGCGCAATCAGCCGGTCCTCGAGCCCCAGGTCCAGACAGAGCCCGACGCCCCACGGCTTTCGCGTCAAAAGCAAATCGGGTCCACCCTCTATGGTGAACCCGTTGATCCGCTCGGTCAGGATTTCCCCGCCCCATCGCCCCGAGGCCTCAACCAGCGTGTAATCGACCTCCTTGCCGTGGGCTTCGGCCTTTTCCTGGAGATAATAGGCCGTTGCCAGCCCGGCGATTCCTCCGCCAGCGATGGTCACATGCATTTCGGCACCTCAACACGGCGTCGGCACGCGGACCGGAGGCGTCCGGATTCAGGGGCAGGACGTTTCAATCAGCTTCTCTTCGACAGCATCGGCCACGGCTTCGATGAACGTGGGATCGCTATTCATGGACGCAATGCGCCTCACGTCGATCCCCCTCGGTCTGGCGATCTCCTGAAGGCCGATATCGATATCGTACAGGATTTCCACGTGGTCGCATACGAATCCGATGGGCGCCACGAGCACCTTCCGGTATCCCTGTTCAGCAAGGTCCGGGATCACGTCTTCGATCTGAGGGCCCAGCCACGGTTCTCCCGTATGAGCGGCGCTCTGATAGGAAAACATCCAGTCCACGTCTCCAAGGCGTTCCGCCACCGCGTTCGCATTTCCCATCAGTTCGTCGTCGTAGGGATCGCCCATCTTCAGCAGGCGCGCCGGGAGGCTGTGCGCCGTAAAAACGACCTTCACCGCATTCAGCCGCGACCCGGAGAACGACGCCAGTCCCGCGCGAACGTGTGCGACCTGAGCATCGAGCAACGCCGGTTGCCGCCACCAGGAATCCACGAACGAGAACCGTATCCGGCTTCCCGCCGTTTTCGCGGACGCATCGACCGCCTCCCGGTACCGTCCGATGCTCAGGCGGGAGTAGTGCGGGGCCATGACAATGGCCACCCCCTCCTCCACGCCATCCTCGCTCATCCGGCGCACGGTGTCCCCAATCCAGGGCGACCAGTGCCGCATGCCCACGTAAACGCGCACGTCGTGCCCGCGGGCCCGCAACGTCCGTTCGGTGCAGGCCGCCTGTCCAAACGTGTTTTCGTCGAGCGGCGACCTGCCGCCGATCCGCGCGTACCGGCGCCTGAATTCGGCCACGAATTCGCGGGACATCGGACGCCCGCCCCGGATATCGTTCAGGTACGCCTCCACGTCGTCCAGGGAATCCGGACTGCCGTACGCGAGCATCAGCACAGCATTTCTTGCCATGGTCACCTATCCATACGCGTGCACGAAGTCGACCAGCGCGGCCACGTGCTCGACCGGCGTGTGCTGCAGGATACCGTGGCCGAGGTTGAAGATGTGTCCCGGCCGCCCCCGGACGCTGTCCAGGATCCGGGCGGCGCGCCGTTCGATCACGGGCGCCGGCGCAAAGAGCACCGTGGGATCCAGATTCCCCTGCACGGCCACGCCCCCCCCCAACCGGTCCCATGCTTCGTCGAGTTCGATGCGCCAGTCCACCCCGATCACGTCGCCGCCCGCGCGCTTCAGGAGCGGCAGCATACCGGATGTTCCCGTTCCGAAATGGATCACCGGCGCGTCGCACGTATCGGCGACCATCTGTATTGCCCGCCGCGTGTGCGGCAGAACGTATTCCGCGTAATCCGCGGGGCTCAACGCGCCCGCCCAACTGTCGAACAGCTGCAGCGCCTGCGCCCCGGCCGCCGCCTGGGCCTGAAGATAGTCTCCGACGGCCGTAGACATCTTCTCCATCAGGCGCCGCCATGTCTCCGGCTGCTCGTACATGAGGCCCTTGGCAAGCCGGTAGTCGCGCGAAGCGCCGCCTTCCACCGCGTAACAAACCAGCGTGAACGGCGCGCCGGAAAACCCGATCAGCGGAACCCTGTCGTCCAGTGCGCGGCGGACCTCGCGGATGGCCGCCGCGGCGAAGTCCATGGCGTCTGCCGCGGGACGAACGGTGAGGGCTTCCACGTCCGCGGCCGTCCGGACCGGGTTGTGGATCACGGGCCCCGCGCCCCCGATGTACTCCAGTTCCAGGCCCATCGGCTCCAGGAGCGGCAGGATATCCTGGAAGATAATGGCCGCGTCCACGTTAAACGCATTCACGGGCTGCAACGTGATCTCGGTGGCGATCTCAGGCGTCTTCACCATCTCCAGAAAGGCGTGCCGCTCCTTCAAATTCCGGTATTCGCGCATATACCGGCCGGCCTGGCGCATCAGCCAGACGGGCGTCGCGTCCACCGCCTCTCGGCGGCATGCTTTCAGGAAACGGTCGGCTCGGGACATAGGCAGGGGATCGCGTCGGAAGCTAACAGGCGCAAAACCAGAAACTTGGGCGTCAGCCTGGCTATGCGACGGGTTTCATCATGATTCAAACAAAGCAGGGGCACGACGTTCCGTGCCCCTGCCGAATCGCAAAATCAGCGCGCTGCTACGCTTCAAGTTCGTTGAAATGCGTGACCACTTTGCTGATCAGACCGTATTTGACCGCTTCCTGTGCGGACATCCAGTAGTCCCGGTCCGTATCTTCCACGACTTTGTCCAGCGGCTGGCCGGTCTCCTGGGCATACAGTTCGTTGATCCGCTCGCGAAGGATGAGAATCTGTTCCGCCGTGCGTTTGACGTCTTCCGCGGTGCCCACCATCCGCATGGAGGGCTGATGGATCATGATTCGCGCGTTCGGCAGGGCGAACCGGTTCCCTTTTTCCGCGGCCAGCATGATCACCGTGGCCGCGCTGGCGGACAACCCCACGCTGACGATTCTCACCGGCGGGCGGATGAAGCGAATCAGGTCGTATATGGCGAAGCCGTCGTCCGCGCTGCCCCCCGGCGAGTTGATCAGAATCGTAATCGGTTTTTCCGGATCGTCGCTGTCCATCAGCAACAACTGGGCGATCACCCGCGTTGTCAACTTATGGTCGATCGGGTCGGATATCAGAATGGTTCGCGCCTTGATCAGGCTCCTGACGACGAACTCGCCCTGACCCCCGGGCTGCGCTTCCTCCTCTTCTTCCTCTGCCGGATCTTCGTTCAATGGGTACTCGTGCATCGCAACCCCTTCTTCCCACAAAAAACGCGTGATATGACGACCGGTTTGCCGGCTTTTGAAGCCCGCTCAATTTATCCTATAACCCCAGCATTGTCAAGGCCATTCCCCGGAATTGAACGCCTGCGCGAATGGAGCGGAAGAACGCGGGCGCTTCCACCGGAACTCAGCCTCCCGCCATCGCCGCGCTGAGAATCCGTGAGGTGCCGGGCCGCATGATGCGCGGGTCCACCGCCTCCCCCTTCAGCAGCATCTCCCGCACCTGTTTTCCTGAGATGAACACGGGCTGCTCGTCCGGATGGCTTTCCATCAGGTCCACCCGTCCCAGCGATTCGTAGAACGCGGCGAAGCCCACGTTCAGGGGGCGGATCTCCAGGTTGCCGTTCAGGCGATCGAACACCTCCTGCGCGTCGAAATCTCCCCAGATCGGGCTGCCGTCGTGATAGGGCGCGTCGGCGTGTTTGCGACCGATGATGATGTCGGTAAAGCCGAAGTTCTGGCGGTAGATCGCATGCATCACCGCCTCTTTCGGGCCAGCGTAGAACATCTTGATATCCAGCCCGATGAGAATCACCCGGTCGGGCACGGCCTCGCCCCTGGGCTCCCACAATCCGGCATCGCTGTCCCCCTCCCCCAGACCGCGGGACTCGATCAGCGCCTCGTAGGTCCGCATCCGGATTTCCGCGTTGACGTCGTCGGACTTGGTTTCTCCCACGAGGGGGTTCAGGCAGGCCCCGGCGTCGATCCCCTTCCGAATCAGGGTTTCCAGTCCGTGGACCAGGGCGTACTCGTGGGCCCGGTGCAGCGGGTTACGGGTCTGAAACGCGACCACCCGATCCCAGCCCGTTTCGGAGAGGCGCCTTCGGACCTCCGCGGGCGTGTGCATGTATTGACCGAACGCGGGATGCTTCGGTTGCGGCAATACCCTGATCGTTCCGCCCGCAAGGTGGGTCTTGTCCGCGTCTCCGTTCAGAACCATATCCGCGCCGGGATGGTCCTTTCGCTCGGTGAGGTAGACGCTTTTGAGATACGCGTGCTTGTCCCAGGGATACACGTCGCTGATCTCGAGAGTACCCGCAAGCTCGCCGTCCGGCCGCTCAAGGGCGGCCGTCTGCCCCACCTCCAGTTGTCCGGCCAGGTCGCTCGAAACCGGAAGCGCCAGCGGAATGGTCCACGCGTACAGCTTCCCGCGGGAATCGATGACACATTCGTCAAGCACTCTGTGGTACGTCTCAGCGTCCATCGGACCGGTGAGCGGACTCAGCCCGCCGTCTCCGAATCGGTATACCGTGGACAGATCTGCGTCGCTGACCGGAACGCGGGTCAGCTTCGCTGCATTCTCTCGAAACTCGTCCTGCCCGTCGTCCGGAACCATGCGGCAAACCGGCGCCGGCAGCCCACCATGCGGCGGTATCAAATCGGACATAGGTGAGACATTCCTCCAAATCTTCCCAGCGCGGCTTCACCTTGCTCGGCCGCAACTGATCTCAATTGACTACGATGGGCGCCTCTGAATCATCCGGGAAACGCATCCATCGCACGCGCTTAACCTCTCAAAAAGGCGGTGTGAACGTGGGGCCTGCCTGCAGCGCAGTTCGCTGCGCAGGCAGGCGGACATTCCTGTCTGCACGCGTCACACTGGCCGTGAGCCGAGAAAATGGACGACCTCTACGCGCCGTTTTGCAGCCATGCCCTTTGTGCCTTTTGTGCTTTTTGTGGCCGATTTTTCGGTTGTCTTTTTTCGAACTGCGGTTAGATGATCAACCAAACCGCCATAGACAGGATCTGAAAGATAAACAGGATGATGGCCCAGAAGCCAAAGAGTTGTCTATGGTAGAGGGCTCTCTGATTGCGTATCGAGTACTCCCCGATTCGTTTGATCATCGTTGTTTTGAATTCCAGCGTACTCAAGGTTTCGGTCGTGTTCTCTATGAACTCCTTGTAGAGGCCGTAGGGCGTGAACATCTCAAGTCGAATGCCGACTCGTCCGTAAATACACAGGATGAGTCCGGCAATAAAGAACAGTCCTGTGAAATAGATCGGGTAAGCAATTAGGGATTTCTCGAATGTTTTCGCCAACAGGCCCACGGAAACGATGGTGGAGCCGTATAACGGGAGAATCCGGTGAAATAACCTGTTTAGCGTATCCCTGCTTTCATAGTGACTGAAAAAGGTCTGCAGGGTCAAACCATACAGCAAATCTACATTAGATTGTTCTGAATTGTCGGACATCCGGGTTCTCCTTTCTCGACCTCTCTGATTCACCAAAACGAAATTTACTTGGATGGACGGGATGAAAACCAGACAGGCGGAAGAATGCGTCCTGTTCCCGATGGTCGCCCCATGGGGCGCATGACGTCAGAAATTGCAACACCGATACACCCGCTCCAAATCTACGGCTTCTTATATGACTTGCCAATAGGTAACTTAATCAGGGTTTCCTGGCGCGCCTCCGCTATGCTCAGCCCTGCCTGCGCCGTGTCCGGCACGGCAGGCAGGCGCAATCCAATACGCGCAAGTGAATGCGTGCGCCCGGCAAACGGTCAAATCACTCCCCCCTTGAGGGGAGTCGTAGAAGCCGAGCCGGCGCCAGAGCCGGCGCCCTGAGCCTGTCGAAGGGTCGAAGGGCCGGCGACGGCTGATGCGGAGGGGGGATTTCAATGCCTTTCGTTAGCCGGGAGCATGAATAAAACATGCACGCACTTTGCGTTGAAGTCTTACTGCAAGACTCTAAGCCCCCGCGCAGGGCAAAGAAAACCCCCTGAAAACAGGGGTGCGAGGGTTTCTCCGGCGAACGAGCAGGCGGAGGTCGGATTGTACTCGGGCTACCGGTATGCATCGTGGCAATGCAATGTAGCTTGCGTCTCGAATCAGAAAGAGTTATATTTCGTCCATAGATTTACCAATAGCGATAGAAAAGGTACCCCCCCGATGACAAGCGCCCAAGGGGCTCTCTCTGGCGACGGAGTAGTCGGGGGGGTCGTCTGTTTGTGGCATAGGTATTCAATAATAATTCGTGGCTTGATTCCGAAAGATGTCACTCTCGCTGCGAACTGCACTTTGGATCCGATCGTAGTAGGTCGTGTCGCCTCTTTGCCATTTTCGGAATATCGCCCAGCAACCATAGTCCGCAATCTGCAGACCATAATGTGAGCGTGATTCGTGATGTAATATGCGGTACTTCATCTTTTTCGGTAGAAACTCAGCCAACGCAAGTTGAACGCCTTTTTCGACTGCTCGTCGCCTCTTGTTTACTGGAATTTTATCGGTAATGACGATGAACTCTTCAGCATCAGTCGCCAACTCCTTGGGCGGCACATCCGCCAGCAGGCGGCCCAGCATTTCCGGGTAGAATCGTCTGTCTTCCCAAAGCGTCGGCGCTGTTTTCCTCTTCTCGATGACCAGGCTATCTATGCGCATACCATTGTGATACATTTGAACAAAGAAGAGGGTGCGCATGGCAAAGACGGAATTCATCCGAGCCCGAATAGAACCTGAGTTGAAGACCCAGGCCGAAGAGATATTTTCGAAGCTCGGATTGTCCCCCACCGATGCGATCACGCTGTTCTATGTGCGGGTCACCCTCCACGGAGGCTTGCCCTTCGCGGTGAGGATTCCTAACAACGAGACCATTGAGGCAATGCGGCAGGCTGGTACACGGGAGGGCCTAATCGAATACGCCGACCTGGATGCGCTCAAGGCGGAGCATGGTTGATCCGGGTGCTTTCACCACAGATCGATTCGGTAAGGTTGCCAGCTCCTCTGCTACGCAGTGAATCTCAATCGTTGCGGTGTCGGAGGGCACGACTTTCAGACCAACAATATGAAGGCAAAGACAAACCCCCGAGAGCGGAATTTTCGGGGGTTCTATGTTGTGTGCGGCCGACAGTCTGATGCGCCGACAAATTCCCGCCTGGTCAGAACGATGTAACGAGGTGGGGGTAGGATTTGCGATCTACAATATAGCAGTTTCGACCGTAACGGTCGCAAGGGCCTCGTTTAGCAGTCGGGCCGCGGTTTCGATTTCTTCGGTCGTCGTGAATCGGCCAAAACTGAAGCGGATGGACGCCTCGCTTTGTGCGTCCGATACGCCGAGGGCCCGGAGCACGTGCGACGGCTCGGGGATGCCCGTTGTACATGCCGCGCCGGTGGATGCGGCGAGGCGAGGCTGAAGGACGCCAAGGACGTCCTGCGCATCGTGGCCGTCAAAGCAGATGTTCGCGTTGCCAGGATGGCGCCTGTCGCCGATTGGTCCGTTGACCGTGATTGGACATTCTCCTTTTTCCAACAGACCAATGAAAGTATCGCGCAGGCCAGCCACACGTTTCCGTTCCTCCTCGGCGTCGCCGCTCGCAATAATCTCGGCGGCGGCCCCAAAACCCACGCAGAGTGGCATCGGGACCGTGCCCGAACGGAGGCCCTCCTGCTGTCCGCCGCCATAGACCATCGGCTCGACTGAGTCCTTTAGATCACGGCGAATGTACAGCGCCCCGATACCCTGTGGGCCGTACATCTTATGAGCCGAAAGGCTGATCAGGTCGGCATGTGCGGCGAGATCGCTGATATCCATCGCGCACGGCGCCTGCGCCGCGTCGCAATGAAATACAATGCCGTGCGGTTCGAGCAATTCGGCAATCCGCGGGACGTCCTGAATGGTCCCCACTTCATTGTTGACAGCCATCACCGATGTAAGGAGAACGCGGTCGTCGACGAGCTTCTCCAATGCATCGAATTCCACAAACCCGTCGCTGTCAACCGGAATGGTCTCAACGGAGATGCCATGATTCTCGGCAATCGCCCTGGCGGCCGCGATAACACACTTGTGTTCGATTGCGCTGAACAGTACTCGGTCCCGGTCGTCACTCCCGCGGCGCGCAAGACCTAGAATCGCCAGGTTGTTTGCTTCCGTCGCCCCTGACGTGAAGATAACCTCATCTCCGTCTGCGCCAATCAGAGTCGCGACCCATTCTGCCGCCTCGCGAACCGCCTCGCCTGCTCTCCACCCCACAATGTGGTCGCTGGAGTGCGGGTTTCCGAACGATTGGCTCCAATACGGGGCCATCTTGTCCAATACCCGTGCATCAACGGGTGTAGTCGCCTGATAATCGGCGTAGATGGTGTCAGGATGGTTCATTGTTTGCTCATCATGTTCTATCTGCAGAAATTACACAATGACTGTCATTGGCGCACGTACACTCCCAAGCAATTTTTTATAATAAAAACAAATAGTTATACTAGGGAATGAGGACTATTGGTTAGGCTCTTAATCGAAGAATCCCTGAGAGAAAATCTGAAACTCTTTTGCAATTGACAATACTTCGTTTTGTTACTATTGTCAAGCTGGACGTTCCATCCAGTGGGAGCTATTATGGGTCGAGGTCCCTTATACGAAGACGGCTACCAACCGCAACTATCCGGGCACGAGACATTTCCTCTCAGATACGGGTGGCTTAAGAAGGCTTTCGATGCCGTGCGGGAAGCCGAGAGCGACGAGAATGGCGGATCGGTCTTCTCGTCGGATGGGGCCATCGCCCGTTTTGGCGTCGGCAAGAACATGGTCGCGTCAATTCGGCATTGGGCGACCGCCGCGGGTGTCATCAGAGAAGCGTCGCGGAAGCCAAGAACCACGTTACTTGCACGGCGACTATTTGCGAGAAATGGTCTCGACCCCTACATGGAAAACCCTGCGACAGCGTGGCTGATTCATTGGCAGCTTTGCGGCAACCCCATTAAAACCACATGGTTTTGGACGTTCAATCATTTTCCGGCTCCTTTCTTCGAACGGGATTTGCTTGTACGTAGCCTGGAGAAACTTCCGGATGAGTGTGGTTGGAAGCCGGTGTCTTCCGCGACAATCAGGAAGGATGTGGCCTGTTTTGTCCGTACGTACGTTTCGCGGCCCCCGACGGGAAGGGCAAGTCGTGAAGATACGCTGGAGTCCCCGCTCACGGAACTCGGGCTGATTAGACCGATCGGAAAGCGGGATGGATTCCGCTTCGTGCGTGGTCCTAAACCTTCGCTGGGTCAGGGTGTATTCTGTTACGCGGTCACGAATTTCTGGCGCAACCACCTCCCCGATGTTCGTACGATCTCTTTCGAAGCACTAGCACATGAACCCGGATCGCCGGGAAAGGTATTCCTGTTAGACGAGAACGACCTGGCGGATCGTCTAACAGACCTGGAAGATGTGAGCAACGGCCTCTATCGCTGGTCGGAAACGACAGGGCTGAAGCAGTTGACCCGGAACCGGGAATTAGAAAGTGGCGAAGAGATCGAATTCGTCGAGTTTGACTACGGTGGCAAGTTGACGGACAAGGAAATGTCCTGATGGGGCTGGCCGATCGAATAACGATCGCACGGAGGTTTCAGCGTGCGATACGCATCGATAGTGATCTCAATGATCCGGCTGCATTGGATGGCTTCATTTGTCCAAGATCTTCAGCCGAGGTACTCGAAACAATGGCCCGGCATCTGATCGAAACCGGGCAGGGTGCATTCACGTGGACGGGTCCTTACGGCAGCGGAAAGTCGAGCCTCGTAATCGCCCTCAGCGCGGCATTGAAAAATAACGGCGGGCGTGCACGCAATGCGGAGTCGATACTGGGTCGAAAAACGACATCGATCATTTGGGAAGCGTTGCCCCCTCGCACGAAGGGCTGGCGCATCCTACCCGTGGTTGGTCGAAGGGAACGTCCGGCTCAAGTCATTGGCGAAGCAATTGCGGCTAATGAATACATTAAAACCCATCCACAGGAGTCGTGGTCCGACAAACGCGTATTGGATACCCTCGAAGAGATTGCGTCTAGAAATCCGCGGTCACACGGCGGTCTGGTGATCTTTATCGACGAGTTGGGCAAGTTCCTTGAGGCGGCAGCCAAGGACGGGTCCGATATCTACCTGTTTCAGGAACTTGCGGAGAGGGCTTCCCGCAGCAAGAAACGGCTTATTGTTGTCGGTATTCTCCATCAAGCATTCGACGAGTACTCCCACCGCCTGTCGCGTGAGATGCGGGACGAATGGTCGAAAATACAGGGCCGTTTCTTGGATCTCGTGGTCAACACCCACGGAGACGAGCAAATCGACCTGCTAGGCCGCGCTATTGAAAGCGATTATCGTCCGCAGACAGCGCGCCCGCTAGCTACGGATGTAGCATCGCAGATACGGCGGCAGACACCTCCCTATTTTGCGGACATGCTGGAGGATTGTTGGCCTCTTCATCCCGTCGTAGCATGTTTGCTTGGACCTATCTCCCGGCGCCGGTTCGGGCAGAATCAGCGGAGTATTTTCGGTTTCCTGAATTCCGCCGAAGCTCAAGGGTTTCAGGACTTTATTCGTTTTGCCGGCGATAACGACATCTACGGTCCCGACCGCCTCTGGGATTACCTTCGGATCAACCTTGAACCAACGATTCTGGCTTCACCGGACGGACACCGCCTGGCGCTGGCTATCGACGCCCTGGAACGTTGTGAGGCAGTAGGCGGTGACCAATTGCATCAACGGCTATTGAAGGTAATCGCAACCGTCAACATGTTCAGGGACCGCTCGGGACTCGGCGCGAGCCGACGTCTATTGGAACTTGCACTACCCGACTATGACTCAGGCGACGTCGAAAACGCGCTGAGAGATTTGAAAGGTTGGTCGTTCGTCATCTTCCGCAAATTTGACGACGCGTACTCCATATTCGAGGGTAGCGATTTCGATGTCGATGATGCAGTAAGACGCGCACAGGATAGCACGGGCGAGGTGGACTTTACCGCGCTCAATGCGCTTGCCGGCCTGCAACCGATCGTTGCAAAACGCCACTACCACGAAACCGGGGCTCTACGCTGGTTCGACGTTGTCGTGGTTCCTCTGGCGGAGGTAAAGCATGCGGCTGCCGAGTACGCACCGCGACAAGGCGCTATTGGCGGATTCTTTCTAGCGATTCCGACTCAAAATGAGAGTGAAGCGGTGGCATGGAAGATTTGTCACCAGGCTTCAGCGGAACGACTACAATGTGACGTCGTAGTCGGTCTCTCTCAGAGGGCATGGGGCATTCCCTCCTTGGCAGTTGAGCTGTTGGCGCTGGAGCACGTGCGCGACGAGACGCCGGAGCTTCTAGGGGACAGGGTCGCGCGTATCGAGGTCGAGGCCCGTGTCAGTGCGTTACAGGGGCATCTGGAAGGCGAACTCGCCGGTGCCTTCGATAGCGTGTCGTGGAGCTATCGAGGCGCGACCTCAGATTCTCTTCGTTACGCCGAAGTCAATAGTTTCGCTTCCGATCTCGCCGACGCCCGTTTCAAAAAGGCTCCTCGAATCCACAATGAATTGTTGGGCCGGATGAAACCGTCGAGCAACGCCGTCGCCGCACGAAACACGCTTCTTAGACGCATGGCTCTGCATGAAGGCGAGGCGCGGTTAGGCATCCAGGGCTTCCCTGCAGAGGGCGGGCTGTTTGCTTCGCTTCTGGATGCAACGAGGCTCTACTCTGAAACCAATGGTGTATGGAGATTTGTGGAGCCCTTGGACGGCGACAAAGATCCGCACAACCTGGCGCCAACCTGGCAAGCGGCAAAGGAATTCCTCGAATCCAAAGCTGACCGTTCGGTGCCGTTATCCGAGATTTACGAAATCTGGCGGCGACCTCCATTTGGCATAAAGGACGGTCTCCTGCCCGTATTGGCAGCGGCTTTCTTGCTCTCGCAGCGAACCACATTGGCATTCTATCGTGACGGGATCTTTCAAGCGCGCGTTTCAGAACTGGATATGGACTTTCTTGCCAGAGATGCATCTGATATTCAGGTGCGATGGATGGACATTTCAGAAATGTCACGTCGGCTCTTATCCGAAATGGCGGACATCGTGCGTGACCTTGACGAAGAGAACACGTTGACTCATCTTGAACCGATAGACGTAGCGAAGGGATTGGTCGCCATATATGACCGTTTGCACCCGTGGGTCGGCAGAACCCAGAGACTTTCGCGCAATGCCAGACGCATCCGGCAACTCTTCAAGCAGGCCAATGACCCAAACAAGCTGATTTTTGACGATATTCCCGGCGTATTACCGAACGTGCAAGAGGTTGAACTCAAAGACGCTTCCGAAGAGATCGCGGATCGTGTCCGGAACGGTTTGACGGAGTTGATCCAAGCCTATCCGAATATGCTCAATCGTATCCGTGAAACACTTCTGACGGAGCTTCAGGTGCCGAATGCGTCACCCTCAATGCTTGCTGAACTACGTGCTCGCGCTGACAATATACGGGAACTTGGCGGCGACCACCGTCAGGAGGCATTTATCGTACGCCTTGCGGAGTTCGAAGGTGGCGACGACGACATGGCAGGTCTCGCAGGCATGGCGGTAAACAAACCCGTCCAGAATTGGGTGGACCCGGATATCGATCGTGCGACAGTCGAACTTGCAACGATGGCGCAGCGGTTTATTCGTGCAGAAGCCTTTGCACGAGTCAAGGGTCGCAAGGACAAGAGGAACGCAATGGCGGTAATTGTGGGGATGGGCGGACAGCCGAAGCTGGCTCACAAAGAATTCGAGATTACGGAGCGGGATCAAACTGCAGTTAGAGAGTTAATTAATCGCTTGGACGGAACACTGAGAAGCAACGGCCAGGAAAGACGCAACTTAATTCTCGCCGCCCTGGCGGAGTTAAGCGCTCGGTATCTGGATCCCGATGTATCGACGAAATCAAGTGGGACGAGGAGATCCGACTCGTGAAAGACACAAGAAAGGAAAAACACGTTCTGGGTCTGTCGGGTGGCCGCGATAGCGCGGCGCTTGCCGTATACATGCGCCAAAACTACCCCGAACTTGACATCGAATATTTCTTTACCGATACTGGCAAAGAATTACCTGAAGTTTACGAGTTTCTGGTCAAGCTAGAAGGCTTTCTGGGAAAGTCAATCGAACGGTTGAATCCAGATCGCGATTTCGACTTCTGGTTAAAGCAATACAACAACTTTCTGCCGTCGGCCCAAAGCCGATGGTGCACGCGGCAACTCAAACTGCGGCCTTTCGAGCGGTGGATTCGTCCGATTCTGGACAGTGGCGTAACGGTTTATAGCTACGTCGCGATTCGTGCGGACGAGGAATATCGCGAAGGCTACACCTCGAAACGCGGCAATTTGGTCGTGAAGCTCCCGCTGAAGGATGACGGGATTGACAAAGCGGGAGTGCTGGAGATCCTTGAAGGCGCGGGGCTTGGGTTGCCGCACTACTACGAGTGGCGGACGCGTAGTGGCTGCACGTTCTGTTTTTTCCAGCAGAAAATCGAATGGGTGCGATTGATGGACCGACATCCTGAGTACTTCGAGGAAGCCAAGCGCTACGAGAAAACCGCCATAGGTCACGGGTCACCCTTCACCTGGAGCCAGGGAGAATCGCTTCACGATCTCGCCAAACCAGAACGCGTGGCGCAGATCGAGGCGGAACACACTCGACGACTCGAAAGAATGCACAACAAACGTCAGGTCAACCCGCTTCGACCAGATGCGGAACCTATAGACGTAGATGACCTATATGGTAAAGCAAAGGTATGTCTTGCATGTCACAAATGACGACGAGCGCGAAGGACCTAATGTCATTGCCACGAGGGAGGTCTCGTGGGCGCAAGAAAATGGACATTCCGATCAGTTTCGTTGGAAGGAAAACAGGTTGTTGCGACTGCGGAAATTTAGATGTCCATGGTAGCAATCGACGAGGATGACGATAGGTCGGGCTAGATGGTGTGTGCATTGAACATCGCGACGCCTTTCGGCCTGAAGTGATTGACGTGTTCAACCCTGGTAACGAACCAATGGAGTCACCTGCGGATCTTGTTGCTTCTCAGGACGATTACAATAGGCACGTTTGGCCTTTTTGCCTTTGGCCGAATCAATGGAAGACGTGCAATGTGAATCTAAGGTGGCACAACGTAGTATTAGACGACAATGGCAAGTCTAACGTACCCGACACAACCGGGGTCTATTCTCTAGTAATTCAACCCGGGATTGCAAACCACCCGGGATGCTCTTATCTGATGTACGTCGGTAAGGCCAAGGATCTTCGAAAACGCTTTGGTGACTATTTGTCCAGAGAGAGAACCAAGCGTCCCAAAGTTGTGCGACTTCTTGAAATGTACCGAGGCCACATAAAGTTTTTCTATTCAACGGTCGACATAGAAACTCTTGACAATACAGAAGAGGAATTGATCAACACCTTCATTCCTCCTTGCAATTCAAGATTTAAAGGGGTAGTACGACGGGTGTCAGGGGCATTTCGATGAATGACAAACAAGATCGACTCTTTCTTCCTGCCCTTCGGGCCACGATGGGCGATTGGGTGTATTACATATCCTATATGAGCATGGATGATATCGCTGCTCGCGTTAGCATAGTTGACGATATCCATTCAAGCAGATCATTGAAGGATTGGCTACAAAGGGGGCTAACCAACAACTCAGTAAAAATCACAGAGTACTTGGTTGCCCAGAAACAAAGACTATTCAACGCGATAGTGGTTGGAACCTACGGAGGAAGTCCGAATTGGCATGAGATTACCGTCTCCGGACGAAATCTAGACGAAGTACCGGAAATCGTTGATGGAACTATGGGACTACTGGAACTTAACGGGGAAGAAACTCTGTTTGCAATAGACGGTCAGCATCGCGTGAAAGGCATCAAGGAGGCTATCAAAGATAAAGAAACCTTAAAGGAGGAGCAAGTATGCACGATCTTCATACCAGGAGTTATCGCAAGCAGGCGTGACTCTGACCCAGATGGTTTTCAGCGGACGAGACGCCTCTTTTCGACACTAAACCGATACGCTAAACCTGTTCAAAAGCGGGATATTATCGCACTTGATGAAGATGATGTGGTTGCAATAGTCACGCGGAAGCTATTGGAAGAGCACGATTTGTTGATCGACAAGGTGGATTTAGGCCTTACGAAATCGATAAGAGCTACCGACCACACGAACCTTACCACGATCGTTACGTTGTACGACGTTGTGGACATCGTATTGCGTGACCGTAAGAGGGGGTGGCAGGACTATAAGCGTCGTCGACCGCCAGAGCCGGAAGTCGACGATTTCTACCGAAAGGCAACGGAATTTTGGGACGAGCTATGCTGTCAATTTAGCTCGCTAAACGAGTTTCGTGACAGTTCAACAGAAGATAGCGTCGCTGGCAAATTCAGGAGTCCGAACGGAGGGAATCTTCTATTTCGTCCCGTTGGCTTGATGTTGATCGGACGTGTTGTCGTTGATTTACGTACGATAGAGGACATGAGCCTAAAAGAGGCGATTGAGGCTGTTGGACGTACTCCGACCGACCTTACTGATGATCCGTGGCCCGGACTGCTTTGGGACAATGCAAACAAACGTATGCTGACCGCGAAGGAGAATCAGAAGGTCGCTCGTCAATTGCTTTTCAACGCACTGGGAGGCGATCTAAAACTCGCACCTTTCAAGACATCTAGAGACAAGGTGCGAGAAGAATTGGCAGGATTGCTGAATCGAGATCCCGAGAAGGTCGGTCTTCCCGTCTACATTTCACACTGAGTGGTTAAACCGATGTCGGACAACACCCTTTATTGGAATTTAAGGAAGTTCGATAGCACGGTTTTGGAAGTGACCCTTTTTCTGTAGTCGCTGTCAGACCTTGATCTCCGCCCGTTGTTCGATTCCAATGTCCTTGCGGTATTGGATGTCACATTTGGCGGAACCATTGTGGGTCACACCTGTCCAAAATCGGTTTCAGTCTTGGACAGCATCTGGTTCACTTCCGCGAAGCAATCCCTCGACCAAGATTGCCTGAGATTCACAAAGTGCTTATTTCACGGGCTTATTGAGACGGAAACAGCACAATTATGGCCGCTGGAAACGTCACCTTGTTCTTGGACAGCATTGCGCAGACGATGGCAAACCTGTTTTTCATTATCCGGGTCAAACCCGTCCAAAATCGCCTATTGTAGCCATTTTTCGAACCTTATCTCTGGGAATCCGACGGTTCTTGGACAGCAGTGATTGTGGGTGATGTATTCTAGTTGGATTCAGCCTGAGAGGTTTCGGAGATTTGACAATGAAAGCGACTATGAGGCAGCTTTTTAATGATCTGTACATTGCAGCGGGCGAAAGCGACGTTGATAAAGTCATCAACAATCGCCCGGAAGTATTCGATAGGAAAAATTGGTATCCCCTTGGAGGTAACGAGAACAACTTTGGCGTGATTGAAAACCAACAGTCGAATCCGACTGCCGCATTGATAGAGAAGATCACTAATTCAATAGATGCCGTTCTGATGAAGAAGTGCTTGGAGTCAGGTGTCGACCCCAAATCTAAACAGGCACCACGTACCATGGAGGAGGCAAAGGCTAGGTTTTTCGAAGATCACAAGAACTGGGATCTGGTACGTTCAAGAAAAAAACAAGCCGAAGACATACAGATTATCGCCGACGGACCAAGACTCAAGACGTCGCTGACTGTATATGATAATGGGGAAGGACAACACCCGGAAGACTTCGAGAAGACGTTCCTATCGTTGCTAGAGGGCAATAAGATTGAAATTCACTTTGTTCAGGGCAAATACAACATGGGCGGCAGTGGCGCTATTGTATTTTGCGGCAAAAGGCGGTATCAGTTAATCGGCTCAAAGAGATTCGACAACAAAGGTAGATTCGGGTTTACGTTAATTAGAGAACATCCTATGAGCCAAAGTGATGAGATAGCTCGAAAGGATACGTGGTACGAATATTTAAAGATAGGCGGCGATATTCCTGCGTATGATGCGGCACAACAGGATTTTGGTTTGCATAACAGAAAGTTCACTACAGGCACAATAATCAAACTGTACTCATATGATTTGTCAGTGGGTAGCCGTTCCGTAATCTCAAGGGATCTGAATCAGAGTATCAATGAATATTTGTTCGAACCAATTTTGCCCGTGATTACGGTTGACAAAAAGGAACGGTATCCACATGACCGAAATTTGGAAAGAGATTTGTACGGTTTAAAGCGAAGATTGGAGCAGGATGATAGCCGCTATGTGGAAACATACTTTTCGGAAGATTTCGATAACGCGCCGTTCGGAAAATTGAAGGCGACATGTTATGTATTCAGGACGAAGATGGACGATAGAACGGTAAAAGAGACCAAGCAGACAATTCGCAATGAATTCTTCAAAAACAACATGTCCGTGCTGTTTTCCGTTAATGGACAGGTACACGGGAACTATACAAGTGAATTCATCACCCGTTCGCTAAAACTGAACCTACTCAAGGACCACCTCCTTATTCACGTCGATTGCACCAATATGGACTATGGATTCCGCAAACATTTGTTCATGGCGTCCCGAGATCGACTAAAGGATGGCGAGGAAACAAGAAAGTTAAGGCACTTCTTGGCTGAAAAACTCGGCGCAAAAAACAGCCGGTTAGCTGAAATCCAAAGACAGAGAAAAGACTCTATATCGGTAGAAAGTGGTGATGCGAAAAAACTCCTGGGGTCACTGACGCAGAATCTAAGGATGCAAAGTGACTTGATGAGGTTGTTGTCTCAAACACTAGAATTGGATAAACCTATTGACGGCAGATCGAAAAAACACAAACGCAAGTCGAAAATGAAAAAGCATGAGGAAACGCAACCCTTTAACCCCAAGCGATTTCCGACGTTCTTTAAGAGGCGCGTGAAGGGTTCAAATGGAAACGGTGTGGTGACAATTCCAATGGACGGCGAGAAAACTATCCATTTTGACACAGATGTCGAAGACCACTATTTCGATCGTGTTGAGGAACCTGGTGAACTCAAACTTGCTCTGCTAGGTTTCAAGAGGAATGAATCCTCGGGCGGGGTATCACCCGGCCAAATTGATGAAATCGAAGATGTATTAAATGTGCGTAAGAGTAGCCCACAAGAAGGTACCATCAAAGTTCATTTAAACCCAAAAGAAGAGGTATCTGTCGGAGACGCAGCCAAGATCGAGGCTGACCTCACTTCTCCAAACGGAGCCTTTGAAGCGGAAGTATTCTGGGTGAAAATAGGTGAACCGAAGGCGCCTAAGCAGAATTCAAAAAAGAACAACGAGGCCAATTTCCCGAATTTAGGACTTCCTGAATATATCCTTACCTACCAAAACCCAATGGAGAATGCTGTAACTTGGAGCGATTTCGAGGAAACGACCGGCCAATCTATGGACTATGACGTTGTGATGCATCCCTCACTAGAAGGCGACCAGTTAGAGAAAATCTATATTAATATGGACAGCACGACATTCAAAAATTACAAGCCTAAGAACCCGAACGATGAGCAGTTAGAGTTGGCAAATGGTAGATACATCGCGTCGGTGTACCTGCATACTCTGTTTCTCTATACGATAACAAAGAACCTGAAATACAGAATCAAGAGAGAATCCGAAAACGGTCCCGTCGACGAGGAAATAGACACGTACCTTAGGGAGTTATTCGGTAGCTATTACGCAGAATTTATCCTGAACTTTGGTGCAGATCGAATAATGCAATTGCTCGCGGACTAATCCTCGTATCGAGTAGATAGTGCGGATAAGATAGCCAACAAATGAAGTGAAGGTTTTCACACGGGGATGAGAATTCCGAATGCCCAGGTCCGTACGCGCGTCTGCAAGTGCGCGCTGGATCGGGTCACAACGAGTACGCCGATCTGGACGCGTTCAAGGCGGTGCATGTTTGATCGGCGCACCTTGTCGCCTCGTATCGCCTTGAGCGACGGCTAAGGCACGCCGGAAGAAATTGACAAATTAACGAATTGCAAGAGAAGACCTCCGGAGACCGACATCTCAGGGGGTCTGCTTTTGGTCAGGCGTCGACCGGAGGGCGATTGCGACCTCTCTGCCTCGTCTCAAAACGACATGCCGAGCTGGAGGTGGGGGACGGCGCCTTTGGGTTCGGTGAAGCCGTATGCCGCGCCGATGCGGAAGCGGAACGGCACAAAGAGCATGCCGGCGGAGTACACGATCTCGGCGCCGGCGGCCAGGAGCGGCTGCGGCCTGGCTGACTGGGAGTCATTGCGGCCCCATGCGTTTCCGGCATCGGCGAAGAGCGTGAGAAACGCGCGGTCGAAGTGCAGCAGGTCCGTCCGAAAGGCGCGGTTCGCCAGGGTAGCCGGCAGGCGGAGTTCGAGCGACGCAGTCCAGGCGCGCCATCCCGAGCGGGGGGTCCCTTCGTATCCCCGAACAGGAAACACGCGTCGGCCCGAGCCGCCAATGCTGAAATGCCCCCTGCCGCTGCCCGGCCCGCGCGCGATGCCCGCGCTTGCCCGGAGCGCCAGCACCGGCGCCGCGAATCCGCCTCCTGGCAGCATCATGTATGCCCTGACGTCGCCGGTCGCGTCGTCCAGCGACCGGTCATCCGATGAACCCCGGTCCAGGTCGATGCGCCGCCTGGCCAGGACGGAGAGTGACGCGCCCGCCGCCTGCCCGATTTGAAACGCGTGGGACCGGGCGGTCGAGGCGCGGAAGCGGGCTGCCACTTCGCCCAGCGTGCTGCTGGGGGTCTCGAATTCAGGCAGTTCCTCTGGCTTGAGCGTGGAATCCAGCGCCTCCCGGCGCTCTCTCAGAAGTCCGCCCGTGAGCGAGAATGAAAGCTTGCTCCACGCCCTGGGACGCGCTACTCCCACTGAGAGTCCCGCATAGCGTGTCCGTTCGAGAACATACGTGGTGTCGACCGGTGCGTCGCCGTTCTCCTTCCTCACCCTGACGCGTTCCTCGTCCCAGTTCTGCGACACGGACAGTCCCAGCGCGGGATTGCCGAGCCCGGCATACCGGTACGTCAGAAAACCCGCCGCTCTGCCGCCCGAATATCCTCCAGTCGGGAGAAAGGCGCGCGCAGTCAGGGCATACGTATGTCGTCCCACGAGGTCCACCCCGGAGGTAAAGGCGCCAACGGAGGCGCCGAGGACCTTTGTACGTGGCGTTGTCCCGCTCCCCGCGCCCGAGAAGGAAACCGACCCGATGGGTATCCAATAGCGCGGCAGCAGGGTCTGCAGTGGCGAATATGCGCGTATTTGACCGCCGGCAGGGGCCCGGGAGTCACTCTCTCTGGCTGCGACCTCACGAGCGGTTCTGCCCGCGGCCGTGTCTGTCGAATCGTGAAGGTGTTCAGGCGCCAGGGGGGCGTGGTCCGGATTGAACGGAATGCGTTCGACCTCCCATCCGTCCACGTGGTACCCGGAGACATAGAGCCACTTCCCCGACGGATCCACGCTCGGCATGGCGGCGCCCGTACGGACGTTCGTGAGCATGACCGGCGTTGCGGCCTTCGCGCCTTCGAAACGCGCCGCGAGGACGTTCAGAATGCCGGTCCGGTCGGACGCCCACACCAGCCACCGCCCGTCGGGGCTCCATGCGGGCGCGAAATCCAGCGCGCGGTCCCGGGTGACCTGGCTCACGAGGCCGCCGCGTTCGTCGAGGACGACAACGTCCTGATTCCCGCCCGCCCAGCGGGACGCGGCAATCCGCCGGCCGTCGGGTGAGACCGCGGGCAATGCCCAGTAGACGCCGTCTTCCGGGTGAACCAGCGTATCGATGGCGCCGCTATTGATATTGACGCGGACCAGGCCGTTCGTCCCCTCTCCTTCGGCAACGGCGACAACACGGTTTCCCGGGCCGGCCGACGGGGCGCTCAGGCGGGCGGCGGTGGTCAATCGTTGCACCGCGCCGTCCGGAGTCACCCGGTAGAGATCTCTGAACCGCCGGTACCGCCCGGAGAATTCCAGCTGGTCGACGACAATGTCGCCGTTCGGCGCGAACGTGAACCGGCGTCCGCGGATCCGCGCGAACGTCGATTCGCCGCCGCCGTTCGGGCTTGCCGAAACGAGCCTGGTATCGGATCGGCCATCGGAGCGGATGTAGATCAGGGTCGAACCATCCGGCGACACCTTCGGATGGTCCGCATAGCGGGCGCCATCGGTAAGTCTTTCAGCTTCGGTGATCGCGCCGAATCCGGCGAGCCGGGCGCCCAGCACCGCCACAGAGTCCCGCCACGCGTCCGCCCACGCGGCCCATTCGTCCGACAGGCTGACGCCGAAGGCGCTTCTTCCTGCCGCGTTCAGCCGATAGGGTATCCACTGGTTCTCCACGGCCTCGACAAAGGCCGCCATCCGGTCCCGCCCGTGCTTCCGCAGGAGGTATTCGAAGAACATCGGCCCGTACGTGTACGCGCGGTTTCCGCCAGGCCATTGCGGCGAGGAACCTCCCGCCTGGCCGATGGACTCGAAACGGCCTTCCAGCGCTGCCGTCCGCAGCACCATGTCGTTGAAGGTTCCCAGCACGCGGCCCCTGCCCGTGAGTGCGGATTCGTACCACGTCCCGATGCCTTCGATGACCCACCGAGGCGTCGTGAAGGCAGGAAAACCGAAAACCGGAAACGGAATCCGGCCGAAGAGTCCCCGAACGCTGTAACGGCCCGGCCGGTCGAGGTGAAAAATGTGCGTCAGTTCGTGCACGATCAATAGTTGCTGCCAGTCGTCGAAATAGCCGAGCGGGAAACTGTCGACGGGCGGACGCGCGAACAGGACAATGCGGTTCGAAGGGAATGGGGTCGCGTACCCGTTGGAGACGTCGGTATGATCGGTGAGGACGACGTCGATCGGTCCTTTCGGCCCATGGACGAAATGTTCGGACAGCCGCGCGTAAGCCCACTCCGCCTGCCCGCCCGCCCGGCGGGCAAGCGACTCGAGATGCCCGGGGAAGGTAACGCGGAAGTGTTCCGTTTCGAGAGTGCGCCAGGGTTCGTCCGGCGGGACAGGCTGCGCCACAGCCGGCGTTGCGCAATAGGCGATGAACGCCAGCAGGACCGGCAGCGTCCGCCGGACACGGGAAGCCGGACTGCGTGACGTGAAGAGAGAGGGTTTCAAATCAGTTTCCGAAATCCCGGGTTTCCGACGTCGACGCCTCCTCCTCGGGCCTGGCGTCGTGGAGGGCGCCGAAACGTCTCAATCCGGGCACACCGGCCGCGGCGCCGAGGACCACCAGGAGAGTCCCGATGCCGCCGCTGACCACCGAGATAACCGGTCCGAACCTGTGGGCGACAAGGCCCGATTCCAGGCCGCCGAGTTCATTGGAAGCGCCGATAAAGACGTAGTTTACGGCCAGCACGCGGCCGCGCATCCGGTTGGTCGTGAGCAACTGGACGAGCGTGTGCCGGACGACCATGCTGACGTTGTCGAAGGCGCCGGTGAGGAAGAGCATCGCCAGCGAGAGCCAGAACGATCGGGAACAGCCGAAGACGATGGTGGCCGCCCCGAAGCCCGCCACGGCCGCCAGGAGGTTCCTGCCCGCGCGCCGCATGGGAGGCAGGTAGGCCAGGAGGATGGCCATGCAGAAGGCGCCGACGCCGGGGGCGGCCCGAAGCCAGCCGAAGCCCTGTGGGCCGACGCGAAGGATATCCTCCGCATAGATCGGCAGCAGGTAGACGGCGCCGCCCAGCAGCACGGCGAACATATCCAGCGCCATCAGGGAAAGGATCAGGCGGGTTCGCCAGACGTAGCGGATGCCCGCCAGCAGGGTTGTGAGCGAAGGGGCTTCCGCACGTTCGGGCTCCGCGCGGAAGGCCACGCGGGTAAGCAGAACGACGAAGACGAGGGTGCTCGCCGCACTGAGCGCGTAGGCGGCGGGAACGCTGAACATCACGACAAAACCGCCGAGGGCCGGGCCGACCACCCAGGCCATCTGCATCAGGCTCGTGTTCCACGTCACGGCGATCGGAAAGATCTCGCGCGGGACGAGCAGGGGTACCAGGGCGGTCCTGGCGGGGCGTCCCAGACACGTCGCCGTCGCATCCAGCGCAAGCAACGCGTACATCAGGAAGATCGGCCCCTTCCCGATGGAGAGCGCCAGGAGCGCCAGCGACGTCAGGGTCGTGCCCAGCATGCTGAAGATGACCACCCGGCGGCGGTCGAATCTGTCCGCCAGGTAGCCCGCGGGCAGGGCCAGGAGGATGGCGGGCAGGGCCTGCGCGAGCCCGACCAGGCCCAGGGAGAGCGCCTGTCCGGTGCGCTGGTAAATCTCCCATCCGATGGCGATGCTCTGGATCTGGTTCCCCACGATGGCGAAGAACCAGCCGAGGATGTAACGCCGGTAGTTGGCAATGCGGAAGGCCGCGTAGGGATCGTGCTTCCCGGATACAGGGATCGCCTATTTCTCCCGGTTCTTGACAGCGTCGCGGATTTCGCGGATGCCGCCTTCCAGCCTGTCCAGGCGTTCATTGGCGCTGTTCATCTCTTCCTGAATCTTTGCGACCATACCGGCCTGTTCTTCAAGTTCCTCCGTCTGAATGGCTTCTTCTTCCTTGACGAGGATGCTCGTCAGCGTTGCCGTGAAGACGCCCACCAGAACCATTCCCGTAATCACCAGAAAAACGGTGAGGATTCTCCCGGTCGCAGTCGCGGGGTTGTGGATGTCGGCATAGCCGCCGGTGACAAGCGTGGTAAAGCTCCACCAGAGGCTTTCCCAGAATCCGGAACCGGCCTCCATGTGTTCCAGAAACATGAAGACGCATGCGCCGAAAACCAGCGACATGAGGCCGTAGAGAAGCGACCGTTTGAGAAGCCGCACGTCCAGCGAGGTGCTGAGGTGGTCCATGCCCCGCCAGAAGAACAGTCCGATGCGAATCAACCGCAGCGCCCGCAGAATCCGCACGGCCCGCAAGAGTCGCCCGATTCGCACGATGCCGACGTCTCCGGAGGCGGCAATGACCTGCACCGGCGGCAGTGGGATCGAAGTGATAAAGTCGATCCAGTTGTGCTTCCAGTACCACGTTTTTGATGCGGCAAGCCTGTGTTCGAAGACGAAGTTGGCCATGAACAGGGTGCAGCACACAACATCGATGATCCAGAAGATCCACAGCGTGCCAACCGAGAAGTGGGGGTGGACCTCGACGATCGGGTTCTTGTACTTTTCACCGCCGTCGATAACGTCCACGCCTGTCAGTCGTCCTTCGGTCACGTGGCCGAAAACGAGTGCGCCGGCGCCCGACGTATCCAAAATGTGTATGTTCACCCGCTCATATCCGGCGCCCGCTTTCGTGATCACGATCTTGCTGATCTTACCCTCTTCCACTTCCGCCGTTGCCGCCGCGCCGCCGCCGTTGGCGCCGATGCCCAGCAGGTCCACGACAAGGATCGAGATCAGAAACAGAATGAGAAAGAAGATGGCGACGTCCTTCACGTAAACGCTCCGGACACTGCCCAATACGCTGGCTTGCCTGTCCAACAGGTGTTTCTTCTGGAAGGCCTGTTCGATGACCCGGGCCTTGTCCGCCAGTTCCTGTTTTTCCTCGTTCAACGTTGAAATCCGCGAATCGGCCGCGTCCAGGTCCAGTTCGTAGCGGCCGTGCCTCTTGCTCAGGGCCACCGTGTCCGCGTTCTCTGCCATACGGCCGATTTTCTCCTCTTCCTCGGCCAGTCGACAATCAATCTTCTCGATCTCCCCCGCGACCAGGTCTCTCATCGTCCTGATGCGGTCCAGGGAACAGGATTCGATACGCTTTAGATTTGACATCGCGACGCCTGTAATCTCCGGTTCAGGTTGTCTTTGAAAAGATGGCAATAATGATGCTGTGTCGGCCCCTTTCGACTTCACCGGCTTCCGCGGATGTATCGAAGGGAAGGGCAGGTTTGAAACCTGCCCCTACGGCAGGAATCCCGGATCGGTTGCGTCAGGTCGAAAGCGTGCGCGTAGACGCTGGCGTCGACAACGATCATGTGCTGGATATACCCTTACTCCGGGACTTCTCGATGACTGCCAGGTGCTCATGCCATTCAGGTTCCTCTGCGGGACCATTCAACTCGTCGCAGGCGCGGAAGAACGCCTCGACGTCCGCCGGCGTCCGGAAGGGCCGGCTCCCCTGCTGCTGCTCCAGCCGTCGCCGGGCTGCGGTTCTATTCCGCGTGTTCATGATCTTTCCCCTCATCGTCTCCGGAAAACGAGATAGCCACAAGTTATTTGCGTTTGCGAAAAAAGCAGGCTTCTTATTAGCGGAATCGATCCAAATCGATAATAATGTTGTGGGATCCGCCGACTTTCGAGTCGGGGCGATCATTGCCCAATGCAGTCTGGCGAAGTCGGCCGGCTGTGCGTTTCATTCGCTGCAAACTTCAGAGATTACTCCGAATCCGAACCGCCGAAGCGGGTCCGGATATATTCCCGGGTACTTTCTGCCGAGAGCTTAACGGTTCCCGGGCCGCTGCGAATGAAAAAGTCGCCGCCGTCTTCCTTTTCAAGATCCTTCCACGAGAGGAACACCGGTTCCGGGCTCCGCTGGCAACTCACCACGCAGACTTCCTTGCCGTCGACAATCTGTACTTCCGGATCGATGCAGGCGCCGGCGCGATCGCCGAGACCGTTTCGCACAACCTGTGCGAGATGGAGCATGAACTTGTCTCGCGTGTCGAGCCGGTCACGTTCTATGCCAACGGCCGTACCGTCGTCGGCAACGCCGATCAGCAGGTCTCCGCCCTCCGTGTTGAGGAAGGCAGCGATCGTCTTGATCGCCGCGTGGGTGACGCGTTTGTCGTCTTTCCGGTCTTCTTTCAGGTTCCAGCGCAGCGTGGACTTGAACTCCAGGGTCTTCGACTCGCCCTGTTTGATGAGGTCCTCGGCGCTACGGTGGGTGCGGACGTATTGATCGAACAGAATGTCCTTGATAACCTCGCCAAAAGCACGGTCATCGGTGATGCGCTTGTACAGATCGAAGTTGGAATCTACGATCTCCTGGATAACCTCCTCAACCTTGTGATCGAAGGTCAATCGGACGTTCTCGCGGGTATTCAAGCGCGCGGCGGCGCCAAGCGCCGCGTCGTCCGAGAGCCTGTCCATCATCTGACCGAGCGTGGCGCGGTGCTCCGGTCCCAGTTCGGCCCCGAAGCGTTCGTTCAGTTCGGCGATGATCCGCGACAGGGTCTCCATTTCTTCTTCCTGTAACCCGTGTGTGTCCTTTGTGCCGACAGGCTCGAGATTCGTTGTCCCTTGATGGAGATTGATTCGGCCTTTACGGGTTTCCTGGATTCGGTACGACTCCATGTCGATGTTCTGCTGAACCTCAAGCGGCAGCACGGCCCGGACCATTGGCAACAGGCGGCGCAAGTGTCTCGAAAAGACGTACAGCTTCTCCAGATCAACGTCGTTGAACGGCAATATCTGCGCGAGAAACGCGTAGAGCCGCACATAGTCGACGAGCCGGCCCCGGAAGTCCATTTTTTCGGGTTCATCCAGGTCCGAAAAACGGTCGACAACGGGCTTGAGCACGGCATGAAGCCGGTCCTGTTTCGCGTTGCTGTCGAAGAAGACTCTGGCGAATTCGTCCACGTCGCCCTGATCGTATACCGGATAGTCGGCCAGGCGAGTCTGGATCTCGTAGAGCAGGTTGGGATCGGTCGCCTCCGACAGCAGGGTCGTTTCGAAATAGGGCATGAAGGACTCTTTAATGTCATCGGCATCGTTGGCGAAATCGAGCACCATTGTGCCGTCTTTACCCGGTTCTGTGCGGTTAATCCGGGAAAGCGTCTGCACCGCGTTCACGCCGCCCAGTTTCTTGTCGACGTACATGGTGTGCAGAAGCGGCTGGTCGAAACCGGTCTGGAATTTGTTCGCACAGATCAGGAATCGATATTCCGGCGCCTTGAACGTCCTGGCGGTCTGCGCCTCGGAAACGCCGTTCATGCCCGGCTCGGTATAAGACTGACCGCCGTCCTCGACGGCGCCGGAGAACGCAACCAGCGCTTTAAACGGGTACCCCAGCTCGGTGAGATAATTCTCCACTGCGAGTTTGAACCGCACGGCGTGCAATCGGGAGCGGGTGACGATCATCGCCTTCGCCTTGCCGTGGATCCGGCTTTGCGCGTGGTCGGCGAAGTGGTCGACCATGATTCGGACCTTCTGTTCAATGGCATGCGGGTGCAGATCGACAAATGATTTGAGCAGATACGTCGCCTTCTGCCTGTCGTAGCGAGGATCGTCTTCTACCGTCTTCAACAGCCGCCAATACGATCTGTACGTGGTGTAGTTCTCCAGGACGTCGAGGATGAACCCCTCTTCGATCGCCTGGCGCATGCTGTACAGATGAAACGGTTCGAACGATCCGTCCGGACGGCGTGTGCCGAACAGCTCCAGCGTCCTGGATTTCGGGGTCGCGGTGAAGGCAAAGGTCGATAGATTGGGCAGGTACCCGCGCTTCTCCATTTCCTCAAGGATCGCGTTTTCAAGTTCCTCTTCCGGTGTTTCGGCTCCTGATTCCTCATCCTCCGCCTCCTTGAGAGAATCGGAAGCCAGTACCGCCTTCAGGCTCTTCGTACTCTCCCCCGACTGCGACGAATGCGCTTCGTCGACAATCAGGGCGAACCGCTTGCCGGGCAACTGACCGATTTCCTCAGCGATCACCGGAAATTTCTGCAACGTGGTGACGATGATTGTCTTCCCGGATTCAAGCGCCTCTTTGAGCTGGCGCGAGGTCGTATCGATGTTTTCCACAACCCCCAGGGTCTGCTCGAACTGGCGCATTGCGGCCTGGAGGGCGCGGTCGAGCACGCGCCGGTCCGTGATCACCACAATCGAATCGAAAGCGCGCCGGTCTTCCACGTCGTGCAACGTGGACAGCTGGTGGGCGAGCCAGGCGATGGTGAACGTCTTGCCGCTTCCGGCCGAGTGCTGGATGAGATAGCGCTGTCCGGCGCCCGCCCGTCGAGCATGAGAAATGAGCTTACGCACACAATCGAGTTGCTGGTAGCGCGGGAAGATCAGCGACTTTCTGCCGGTCTTGCGGCCGTTCTCGTCTTCCTCCTCGACTTCGTGGATGAACTGACGCACCAGGTCCAGCACGCTGTCCCGCGACCAGGTCTCCTCCCAGAGGTACGACGTGGCATAGCCGGATTGCGTGGGCGGCACGGGTGGGTTGCCCGCTCCGCCGTTGTTGCCCTGGTTAAACGGAAGAAAGCGTGTCTTTGCGCCGGCAAGTCGGGTGGTTACGTAGACGAGTTCCGGATCGACCGCGAAATGCGCCAGGCAGCGGCCATAGCCCAACAGCGGCTCCCCGCGGGGGTCGCGGTCCGTCTTGTACTGGCGGATTGCGTCCTCGACGGATTGACCGCTGAGCAGGTTTTTGAGTTCGGCGGTGAAAATGGGGATGCCGTTCAGGAACAGGACCAGATCCAGGCTCTTCTCATTCTTCGCGCTGTAACGTATCTGGCGGACAACCGTGAAAAAGTTGGCCATATACAGTTGGCGCGTCTCCTCGTTGAGCCCGCTGGCCGGCCGGAAGTATGCCAGTCGGAACGTGCAGCCCATATCCTTGATGCCGTTCCGAAGGACGTGGAGAACGCCGCGGCGGTCGATTTCCGACGCCAGGCGTCTGAGAAAGCGATCTCTGACTTCGGCGCCGTAGTGATGGGACAGCTTCTTCCATTCCTTCGGCTGAGTTGCGATAATGAAATTGAGAACGTCTCTGGGCAGAAGGCAGAGTGTGCGGTCGTAGTCCTCTGGCTTTCCCTTGAAGTAGCCGCCGGGTTCCATTCCCTGGCCGCCGATAGGCAACCGGCCTTCACGCACACCGGATGGAAAACCTCCTGACCCATCCTTACCGTGGCCGAGCAATGTCGCCTCAATGGCGTCTTCGAACGCTTTTTCAGAAACAACGGGACTCATCATGCGACTCGTGAAGGCATTGTGGTTTTCGTTTCGTCCTCTTCCGCGGCAGCCGGCGCATCAAGGATATCGAGCACCGCGTCCGCACAATATACACGGTTTCGCTTTGCGTCGCCAAACGGCGTGACAATTCCTGCCGATCGCAACCGGTCGACGGCGCGCCGGGCCGTCGTATACGCCACCCCCAGCTTCGATGCGAGCATGGGGACGTTCCAGAACGGGAATTCGACGAACAGTTCCAGAACCTTCTCCAGATTCGCCGATCTGGCGCCGGCGAACTGATCCGACCAGAGGCGGAACAATTCGTCGATGCGTCGGATCCGAAGAATGGCGTCTTCGGCCTGCTCTGCAACACCGCGCAGAAAGTACACCAGCCACGCCTCCAACGCTCCGTCCCGGGTCACCCTTAGCAGGTGTTCATAGTACTCCTGACGCGTCGATTCAAAGTACGGGCTCAGGTAAAGCACCGGTGCGGGCAGGACCCGTCGCGCGACAAGTAGCATGGAAATGAGCATGCGCCCGACGCGCCCATTCCCGTCGAGGAACGGATGGATGGCCTCGAACTGCGAGTGCATCAGGGCGGCGTGGACGAGAGGAGGGAGTGATTCGTCGTGAAGAAAGCGCTCCCACGCGCCCAGGCATCCCATCAGTTCATCCGGAGGCGGCGGCACGTACGTGGCATTGGTCAGCACCGCCCCGGGCGGGCCAATCCAGTTCTGGCCGCGGCGAAACTCACCAGGAGTTGCCCTTTCGCCACGCACACCGTGCATAAGGCGCTCGTGCAATTCCCGAACCAGCCGTAACGAAAGCGGAAGCGTTTCCAGACGAGCGATACCGTAGTCCAACGCCACGATATAGTTCGCCACCTCTTCCAACTCTTCCGCGCTTCGTTCTACCCTCGCTCCGGCATCTACAGCGAACAATTCGCCCAGAGAAACCTGCGTCCCCTCGATGCGGCTGGAGAGCACGGCTTCCTTGAACAGGAACGACCGGGTCAAGAGATATGGAACCGGCATCCGCCTGCCTTCGCCCTGCCTCGCCGGCCGACAGGCCGCAAGACGGCCCATGGCATGGTCGGCGCGCGAAAGCGCGAGTACCAAATCGGTGTCCCAGGAAATCTCAGGAGGAAGCGGGTCTGGGACAAATGCGCTGTACCCACCCGGACATCTGACCGTGCGACCAAGGGGTTGGCTTCGACCATTCTTTCCGGATGTCATGATCCTGCCTTATTATCGATTTAGAAAATAACAACGAGCCTTATTATCGAAAACTTCATAATTCGATAATAATATAATGCAGGTGAGTCACAAAGAGAAGAACTGGCTTCTCTGGTACCAGCCAGTTCCCCAGTAACGTTAAGCAAAGTTCTATCCGAACGTGCAGAATATCATCCGTTTGAACTCGTAGGTGTCGCAGTTATGTCCGATACTAACAATGCGTGCCTTTTGTTCTCGGTACCTCTCTTGTTTCGACCAATAATCGGAATTTGACCTATAAATTAACGCCAAGGTACTCCAAGTCATCGTCGTCGACCGTGCCTTCGGTCCGCCCGAGTTATTCTAGCGGGTCAATTATCGAGAGTTTTTCCATCTGCTCATCGGAAACCTTTAGTGTGATTTGGAGCCAAGGCGCACACTGCTTGCGGTTCGGCTTGTCAACGAGAAAAAAACCAATTCCGAAGATATCTCTGTCGTTCGTAAACCCTCCTGATCTCAAACAGCGATTATAGAGTTTGTCGCCATCGTTCTTGATTGCCTCACGAAGCGTCTGATTGTCATTGGCGTGCATATCTTCTGGCTTAATTTGTTTCAGATGGTCAATTAGCTCGTTGACAAAGGGTCGCCTTAACAGCACCCGATGACCTACGTTCTGACCGGAACGCGAGGGGATGAGCGTAGCTACGGTCGGCGGATTCATCTCGATCTTCTTGATTCCATCTGTCATGCGTATCCACACAGTGGCATTCGCGTTTATTCCGAAAGCTGGTGCCGTTGGCAACCCAATACGGGAGAGATCTACAAGCGCACGGCGTTGCATATCTTGTGCATACAAAGAGCGAAATGTACCGAGGAGCTTGTAGTCTTCATGTAGCGATCCTTCTCCATTGACAGGGAATGTCTTTAGATCCTTTGGCTTCCACTGCACACTATAGGGCTTGTTTTTATAGACGAATAAATCATCTGCAGCTGCGTCTTTGTCATCGAAAGTACATAGTGTACCGCCCATAGTTAGGACGCTCGTCACTTTGATCTTGTTTTTTCGTGGGACCAAGTCGCAGTCGGGAGTTATTACGGCGCGGATATTGCATTCTTCAGGATGCACATAGAGATCACCAAGTCTGTATCGTTGGCTTTCATCTGAGAGATGACCGCTGACTCTAACCCTGTGGAATAAGTCTGCGATTATTCGGGACGGTCCTTCGAAAGCGCCCTCGATATTTTCCTCCATGCGTCTTGTGTCGTCCAAGTTGGAGAACACAGTGTTCCAATTTGTCTTCTCTTCAACCCAACCTTTTAAGCATTCACCAAACAACCATCCCAAATACTCATTGAGCGTAATCCCTTCCTCCCGAAGCCTGAAACGCAACAGATACGCGAAGTCCTTTGTATGGAGATCGCCTAGTTCCGAAATGAATGCGTCCAGAGCGCACTCAGCACCTTCTCTCCACTGTGTAAGTGTTCTCTGAAGCTCCTTACCGAAGAGATAGCCTTGTGTCACGTCCATTAGCGCATTGGCTGCGACGTTTTCGACTCTGATTCTCTTACCCTTCTGTTGAACCATATTCTTTTGTAGGAATTCAAACCGGACTGCCAAAATCTGTCCCGTGGCATTGTGGCGATATTCACTGACATCATTCGCAACATCACGGGAGGACATGAGGATTATTGCAGGAATTCCAACGTCCTCCGTATTGTTGACCACGTCATTGAGTAGGTTCAGCGATTCCCGCCGTGCGGCACGTGACTTCTCCGGTTCTACTATGCCCACTGGGAGAATATCGCTGTCCAAGAAATAATCTAAGAAGAGAACATCCGGGCGCAATTCCAGATACTTGCTTAGTCCATCATCTATTCCAGAGGTCCAAACTTGGACGTCATCTCCACATTTGCTTAGCATTTGATAAAGTGGATTAAGGGCGTCGAGCGCGGAGCCCTTGAGTGATTCAAACTTCAAGTCACGATCTATTCTATCATTTCTTGTCTTGGTGAAATCTCGGTATAGCACGCGATAGACGGTTTCTAATTCTTCGTTTTCAGCGTCGCCGCCTTTAGCGGCTTCCTCTGCCGCAACAAGCGTCTCTTGTGTTATGCCTAGCTGCAAGCATAATTCACGATTAGTTCCGTCAAGAAAAAAGTCGTCGAGATCGACTGCTGCATCCTCGTTGAACGCTGGAGGATCGTACGCATCGTCAATTAGAAGGATCTTCGTGATCTCGTTAGACTTAAACGCCTCAATAATTCGCTTTTCGTGTACCATTCTTACCTCATTTCAAGCACAAACATGTTAGTGCGTCCCTCGCGGATGCGACCGAACTCAGTATCCATTTGTAGTCTCCAGCGATGGTATTCAGCCAAATCGCGGGCGATATAGAGCCCCAGTCCTCGGCCTTGGCCGATTGGCTTTGTGGTTATAAATGGTTGGAAAATCCGCTCTAAATTTTCGCTTGTGACACCGGGTCCGTTGTCCTCAATGGATAGGATTTTGTCTTCAAGATCCACAACTACATTAAGGCTTGGTTTGAGATCCCATTCAAACAGCTTTTGCTGTTTGAGCCAATAGGCCGCATTAGCGATCAAGTTCTCAAGGATTTGGATTACCATGCCACGCACAGCCTTAATCTTGAAAGGATCTTGAGGATGCTCAAAACAGACGGCTATTCCATGACGTTCAAATTCGCGTTCATGGTTTTCAAGGATCTGCCTGACCAGTTCGACGAGATCGAAGTCGGATTTCGTCTGTCGTTTCTCGCTTGTCAATTCGTCAAACGCAGCAATTCGTTTGTGCAACGTCTTTAGCTGATCTTGAAGCGATTCAATCGTCGTCTGTTGCATTGTCGAGTCGCGGGAAATTAAATCGATAGTGTGGGTGACGGCCCGCTCAAGCTCGTGAAAAATGAACTCGGTCATTAGTCCGATTCCAGCCAAGTAAACGAATTTCTCTCTTTCCTCGTCGGCTTCCGAGATTACGCCCTTTACTCGTTCGATGAGGTTCTGAGACTGAATGCTGAGTCTGTTCACGCTTCCGGATAAATTGTCCATCTCGGGGGCTGCGGCGGTACCCACGTGCTCGCGCAATCGCTTCAAATCTGCTTCCACGCGCCTTCGTGCATCCGCGACAGTTTTCGTATCCTGCTCAGCTTCGCGACGCCTAATAAACTCAATGTTGTCAGCTTCGTTTATAAGTCCACGCATTGCGGTATGGACCACCCACATCAAGATTCTTTGCAAGGCACCAAAAGTATCCGACGTTATCAGTCCTTCGCGGTTAGTCTGTTCCCGAAGAGCCTCATGAGGTGTATCTAGAAGGACTCGTCCGATCATCTGCTGCCGGTTGAGTTTGAATCCACTCATGCCAAAGGCAGTCTCGTCAAGGGCCAACCAATCATCTTTGGGATCGCCATAGGGTAAAATGCGGAAACCGTGCCGGTAGAGCATCGGCCCCCCACTCCAGTTCGATATTTCCCGACGGGTTTCGGGAACTTTGGTCGTAAGCCCTTCGACCGCTGTAACGACCCTGCGGTTGTACCAGTAGATGTCACAGCTAAAACTCCCGAGTTGCTTAAACGCAAAGGGTCGAACCGGAATTAGCTTGAATGCCGCATGGCCACGTTTTGCGCGTCGCTTCACAGGTTCTTGCGCGAGCGAATACACCGCTGCGCCCCTTTCGTCAATCTTGCTTTTTCGATGTCGGTACCGATAGTCGATTTCCCCTTTGACGATAGGTGTGTGCCCTTCCATTCGGAATGTCATGTGGCATACAGCGTGCGCTGCTTGAAGGAGCGGATCGGGAATGGAAGGTACGTGCACCCTCCTACTGTTGTAACGCGCGACAATTAGACGATTGGCACTTCCGCGGTCGAACGGATCGATCATCCGTGCAATCCTGCCTTGTAGGATATCAGTAAAGCGGGGCAAATCCCAGTCGGCCTGTAGGGCCGAGACACGAATTGTTGTCCCCTGCTCACCAGGCTCCGCTTTCTCGTCACCGATTTCAGGTTCTATATTGATCATGTCTGCGTCAACGTCGTCATCACGTGAGAACAGCGTCCAGTCGATGTCGAGAAGATTCCAATATCGGTCTTCTCTTCTGGCAGTCTTGACTCTCAGTCGGTCTCCCAATCGCATGGCGGATAGGCGACCAATACCCTTATCACCTAAATTCTTGGCTCCCTGTAGATTCTCCTTTCGTCGTGAGCTTGTTCCAATTCGCAAGAAGACGCTGGTCAGGTCATTTAGACTCATTCCATGTCCTGCATCTTTAAACTCGATGTAGTTTAGCTCGTCGTATAGAGATGCAAGAGTCCTGAGGAAGTCTTCCTTCTCCGAACTCTTCTCGAGTTCATCAAGCATCGTCGCTGATTTGGATTTTTCGACATCAATGAGTTTACCGCGAATGAAGTCCTTGACTTCGGATGGGCTCTTTCCGTCCTCGTTGATTTGAGTGATTGCATCCAAATAGTCGGAATTGCGCAACTGGACACTTACGTTGATTTCGACACGAGGTGACCGAGCATCTACAGCGTTCTTGATTAGCTCGTAGATTGCTACGTCATCGGAACTTATCAGTTCTTTCCCAAGTTCCAAAATCGTGCGGGCAGAAAACGTAAAGCTCATGGTAGAACCCTCACAACATGCATATCAGGCACGTGTCCCCATCCGCATCGGTCTGTACTTGCCGGCGGCGATAGACTTCCGCGAGGGTAAGGTCCTCACCTCTTGCTTCCTTCGCAGCCTGACGCTTGGCGTGTTCGTCCTTAATTGCCTTTACTCGTTCGGGTTGTTCCAGCTGAATAAGCGACTCGCGTTCGCTCCAGGTGAAAGTATTCCCGCTGCCTTCAAACGGCTTTTCATAGGATTTCGCCAACTCGTAGAGTTCAGGGTGCCGTTCCTTCAGGCGTACCCATTCGATTTTTTGTTGATAGAAACAGAAGTAACAGCCCGAACGGGTACGACCCCAGGCCGTATATGGCGGCATTCCGACACCTGAAGACCTGAGAATCTCCTCAATGTCCGCGAGCTTCAGTCCGTCCTCCTGGAATGGATATGCGGGCTTGATATTCGGCTTGTGGCTGATGTATCCCGTCCGGTTCTCATCTGCCCTCAGGCCTACGTAATTGATGACCGGATCGTCGCCGACGAACTCTTCGAACGGCTTGAGTTTAAGCATCTTGGTACACCATCGACGATGGTTGGAGGGGATCATACCGCCGTAGACTTCGTACCAATGGTCAAAACCCAGTTCGGCATTCAACCGGTTGACGCGCGTGCCAAGATAGTCTTCGATGCGTTCAAGATACTCGTATGTCTCAGGCAACTCTTTGCCGGTATCCGAAAATACGTACTCCATATCCGCGACTTTGTCGCGCATATAGATCGCAAGCGCCGCTGAATCCTTGCCCCCTGACAGGCTGAGCACATGCCTCATGTTTGATCCACCTCTTGAAGTTAAACCTCTGCGGCATTCTTATGAGTGTGTTCTGCATGCGCGTATTCAGCAAGCAACTGTCCAAGTAATTCTACGACGTGAGGGTCGTTACCAAGCGCTTCACGTAGAGTGCTCAACCGCGGTTCCAGGTACGGATTCGGCCGCTCCCTCTGTACCACCACCACTCGCTCGCGTCCGTCGAGACCGATTGCATGCACGCTCGTCAAATCGGCGCGGCGGTTCCGTTTCGTCTTCGCCAGAGCGAGCCATTTGGAAAGACTCTCCGCCACAACGCGAATCTCGAATTCAAACTTGTCGAGCTCGTCATCTGTCCAATTATCCGGCCGTCGCCCAGTCAGATGCCCTGCGACTCCATCCAGCCACATGTCCTTCGAAAGCTCTTCATTCGTCGCGCGGTCAAGAAATACACCCAGGCGATAGTCAATGAGGTCGTCACGGTCCGGTGCATATTCGTTTTGTATGTGATTTCGCAACGCACATAAGTCCGGTTCGCCGAATGCTTGTAGCGCCGCCGTCTCGGCTTTCGACCTGATCAACGGTGTGGCATTTTGAAGTTCAAAGAGCGCGGAGTTGAGTGTTTCGATAAAGTGCTCAACGTCGACTCTTCCGCTCGCCGTTATTGCGCCACAGGCCGAGGGTAGGTCAACAAAGAACAAACTCCCCGGTTCCGAAGCCTTGCGTAGTTCCGCACGAACGGCGGCAGCGGTCTTGGAAACTGAACCGGTCTTGATCGCGTGTGCAGGTAACCCGTTGTACCACGAATAGAGATTTTCCGCTACATTGGCAATCGTTGGCTGGCACCGACCGATTACTTGCAACCCCGTCGCAAGCGCATCCACAACGCCGCGGCCTTGCACGTTTGCTTGAAGGGATTTTAGCCGGAAGTTGCGTGGCGACTTGGCCAGCCGCATGAAATGAGCGGCCGTCAGATCAGGCTGGAAACTGTTGCGTTCCATAACGGCGATGTTGTCCCTTGACGCCAGGATAAATGCCGTGATAACCAGCAAAGCTGGGCCCTCGTGCAGCCCATACGGCGGTATCGCCAATTCGTCTATCAGTTCAGCGAAACTTACGGCTTCACCGGTGTTCAGTCGGTTTGCAATACACTCCCAAACAGGCATCCAGTGGCATGGATCGTCTGAATCTGGCGCGATAAAGTTGAAATTTCCTCTCGTGTCTTGTCGATGGATTCCCGTTGCATGGAACATCGACAGGAAGATCGTCCGTTCGGGCGGTGTGCCCTCCATCCCGAGTTGAGGCTGATTCACGCAGGTTAACATTCGATCCAGAAGACGGGTCCTGGCGCTTGCGACTGCGGTTGAAAGCCTGGAGCGGTTAATCAACTCGTTCTTGAGAATCGGCGCCTGGTGAAAGGCCTTGTCACATATGTTGCTGAGGAGGCCACTCAATTCCCCGGGAGGTATGGGAATTGGCTCCCCTCCGAACCACCAAGTTTCTTCGCGAGAGCTACTCGCTGACGACAATAACGCGGTGGCGTGAGTCAGTGCCTGCTCCGCAGCCGCAATCCGTTCGCTGACTTCAACACGCGCGAGTTCATCGACTTTCAGTTCCTGGCAGTTGTCCTGGATCCACCGCCAGACGGCCAACTCATGTGCCCATTTGAGATCCGCGGAAATAACTTTCCTGGCGCAGACGAGCGCCAATGGATCATCTATTACAGTCGAAGAAGCGTCTCGGAGCACCTTTTCCTTATGATCCCCCGGGTAAACCGGCGCCACAAGTATCAAGCCGTCAGTCTTGCGGCTCCCCGGTTTCTCGCCAGTCCAAAGCTGAACTTCGAACGTTCTTAGCGTACCTGTCGCGTGATAATGCCGATGTGCGACGGCCGGGCGATTTGAGGTCACAACGGTTGACAAATGGTCGAGCCGTTCCGGAGCGCGGATCTTCGATTTGGCTTCATCCAGCCAGTGTGAGAGATCTACACTTGAGTTTGACCATAGGCTATAGTCGCCCCGGTGTGGGCGGCGGTAAATGAGATTTCGCTTTGCAAGTTCATCCAGTACGGACTGAGCCTTGGCTTCGCCAACGTCCAAGGACCAGGCAATGTTCCGACAGTTGGCGATAAATCCCGGAACCGGCTCCAGAACCGCCACCAGCGCGACGGTTTTCAAGACAACCAGATAGTCTTGCGAAAGGTCCGAGGCGCCAGCAAGGGCGTCAAAAGCAAGCGACCATCGGCGGGCGCGTTCGCCCAGGTTGGCCTCGTTGAAGGTTCCAGCCAGATGATCGAATACCGACGGTACCATGTACCAATGGTCTGGACCATAGGTCGTGGAGTCGGAGAATCTCTTGAGCCCCGCGGGCTCAAGGGATTGCAGAAAGCCGAATAGAGACCGTTCGTTTTGCCCGAAGCGCCGTATGGCCAAAGAGAGTGTGATAATGGCGGCCGGGTGGAGTGGATAGAGGCAAGGAGCGATCTCAACCACGTCCTCAAGCGGCGCCACAAAGAGACGTCGGTTTACGGCCTCCTTGTAAATATCCTTAGCCCGTCGCACTACGTCGTTCGAGTGGCCCTGGCTCGGCACGATCGCACGCGCCAACATGAAGAGTGACTGTTCGATGGATCCTCCGAATGCCAACTCTTCATAGCGTTCGGAAGATCGCGACCATTCCGCTTCTATCCATCCGCCCAGTCCGGCGACAAAGTCGGCGAACCTGCGATGCAAAAAACCAACGATCGCAAGGTTCGCCCCTGCGCGTCCACAGGATCGCTCGGCAACCGCCTGGAATATTGACGGATCCTCTACGTCGATATTGGAGGCAGCATACTCCAGAAGGAGTCCCATCTCGTCGACCAGGAGCAACAGTCCTTCGCCGGTCTCAGTGCGAACCTGATCGGCAATTTCACCGAGCAACGATGTAACTTCGTGCACATCGAGAGAACCCTCTCGATCCAGGAGTGACTTTGCGCGCACCTTGAGTTTGGTAGAAGTGGTACTGGATCTTCGTCCACAGTCGCTGATGAGTACGCGCAAAAGCTCCCGCGAAAAACTGACACGGCGTCCGGAGATCATCACAGGTCGCCACCGGCCAACATCGTGAGAATCACCTGTGGCTTCGGACAGCAACGCCATCGCGTTTCCGCGAATGCCCTCTCGAAATAGTTGCGCCAAAAATACGCCAAAGGCCGATTTTCCGGTGCCGTAGGGTCCAACAACCCGAAACGCGCGTTGCCTCGATTCAGGGGATAATCCGGCGAGGATTCGCACCGCAGCCTCGCGGACCGATGGGGTAATAACGTAGCCATCCAGCGCGTCGGGGTCGTCGACGTCTCGCAGTAAATCCACGGATCGGACGTACCGACGGCGGATTGCAATACGGGAAGCGATGTTTTTCCCGTTCATGACCAGGCGATCTCCGAGAGTGCGCGTAAGGGATCCGTGTCGCAGGTCAGGTCTGTACCGCCGGCGCCGTCGCTACGCAGCGCAAGCCGTCGCGACCGCGAGCAGAGTTGCTCGAGACTCTCGTGGAGGCCAGTTTCGTCCAACAAAAGGACCGGTCCGGGTGCGGCGTACGAGAGCATAAGTGATCGGATAGACAAAGTCAAACTCTCGGGAGCCGTGCACTTCCAGTAGTCATAGAGTACAAAGCTAAACGCCTTCGAGTCAAGGGAACGTTTCGGACCTCGTAATGGCCGCACGGTCGCAACGCCTGCGGGGTTAGCCAGGCGCATGAGTTCAAGTTCCTGTAAAGGGCTATCGAGTGCGTCTTCGGGCGATTCTGCTTTATTTTGATCTTCTACATACGTGCGAAGAAACACATTCACGTGATTGACTGCGGTTCCGGAAGTAATTGTCTTACGTGTCTCGGATGCCCGTGATCTTACATCAGCGACGAATTGCACCCGCGTAATTTCACGATCCTGGTTCTCCAGGAAAAACACTGCCCACGCACCCAAACCACCGTGGACGGTCAGCATCCAGTGAAGACGCCAGAGTGCGTCTGGAGTCTCGAGGTACGGATCCATACCATCTTTGGGGTCTAACAAATTTCGCGCGAAATCCGTCAAGTACACGTCTCGCTTAACAGTCCGCGTAAGCTTGAAGGCTTCCCCCCAGAAGCGAAGCGACTTGACCATGTTTCGCCCGAGTCCAAGCCGCAGAATCGCCTTCTCATCTGAAGAGAATAAGGCCGGATCTTCGATTAATGCTTCATATAACTTGGGTAGCCAGCCGTATCGACAAGCAAACGACTCGTGACCTGAGAAGACGCTCGGGGCTGTGTTCGTTCTCCATCCCATTTCCCTATTATCCCGACTTCGTTCTGCTGCGTTCATTCAAGGGTTCCCCTTATTGAACGCACCTTATCACAAAGCAGTCCTGCGGCCTTATGCACATGATCGCAGGTGGTTGTTCGTCCAAAACCCAGTCGCACAGTCCCGGCAGCCAGAACATTGGACAATCCAATTGCTCTCAGAGTTTCCGACTCCTTAAGAGATCCTCCGCTGCATGCGGAACCGGTTGCGAGAGCGAGTTCCGGTAGGGACGCCAACAGAAGATCCGCATCAACGTCTTCGAATGCGATGCTTAAATTATGTGGAATGCGTTCTTCGAGCGATCCATTTACTTGCCACCGACTCAAGTCGGCGAGTCCTTCAAGCATGATCTCGGAAAGATACTTGGCGTGTTTAAAGTCACTTTCGAATTGAGCGCGTGCTAAATCACATGCTACACCAAAGCCAACACAAATGGCTACCGGAAGCGTGCCCGGTCTGAGGCGGTTTTCCTGGCCACCGCCCGAGGCTTGAGGTCTAGGGATCTCGGCCCCATTTCGTATGAAGAGGGCTCCAACACCTTGTGGACCGTAAATCTTGTGGGAGGAAATGGAGCCGTACGTCACGGACGATTGATTCAGTTTCAATGATATCTTGCCGGCAGCCTGGGTCAAATCGCTATGAAACGGCACCCCAGATTCGGCACAGAGCTCAGCCGCCTCGTCAATTGGCTGGATCGTGCCTATTTCATTGTTGACTGCCATTATTGACACCAGTGCAGGGTTCGATGCAAGTGCCTCTTGAAGGTCTTCGAGGTCGAGTATGCCATCCTCATTAACGTCAAGGCATCGTACGGATCTCCCGTCTGCCTCGAGGCCGAACGCAGTCTCCATGACGCTGGCGTGCTCTATCGCTGATATGGCAAGTTCGTCGCCAGCGCGCGTTAAGCCGCGTAGAACTATATTGGACGACTCTGTCGATCCAGAGGTGAATGTTACCTCACTGTGTTCGCAACCAAGTAGTGCGGCGACTTTATCGCGTGCTTCCTCGACCGCTTCGGATGCAGTGCGGCCAATGCGGTGCTCAATGGAATGAGCATTCCACGGTCCTGACATCCAGGGTAACATGGCCTCCAACACGTCAGGAGCGAGAGGGGTAGTGGCCTGAAAATCGAGAAAAATCGTCTCGTTACGCGCCCTTGAAGCAGCTTCAGCGAAGTCTATCGAAGGCGCATTTTCGATTGTAGTCAACTTCAACCTCCCATTGTTGTAGCAACGGAAAGTTCAATTGTCTGGCCACTTGTTTCAATCGCAAACTTCGAACGAAGATTGGCGGGGCGGTGCCAGGCGGCGGCGCAGAGAATATTTGCTGACGCTTTTGTCTTTGCGATCACGCGACGTTCCGCACATCGATTTTGCCGGTTACAGCAGCCGAAATCAACGTCGCACGCAGCTCCTTTAGACGTTCGATAGCCTCGCGAACTCTGGTAGCGAGCGTGTCAATCTTTGCTGTTTCGTGGTCAAGGAAGGCTGCGATGGCACATTGTTCGTCTAAGGGTGGGAGAATCACATCCAAACAGGCGAGTTCACTCGGATTTATTGCGGGGTAACTCACGCCGACAGAATGCGCCACGACACGTTCAACAAAATACGGAGCGGACGCTACATAGGCAACATATCCGTAGTCCATCTGTCGTGGGCGTAATACCGCGAATCCTGTGGAAACAATGAGGTTTGCATCGGAAGTCTCAATTTGGGCGATGGCTCTCAGATAGGTGCGAACTGTGGAGACGATAACGTCACCCTTGCGCACAATGCGGCGAGCTCGAGAAGGTGCGTTCTCAAACACCATCACTTCGGAATCTGTGATTCCTTGAATGGAATCGACGTTCCCAATATCAACGTATGCAATTTCCATACCTGGGTCGGTAGTTTCGGGCAGGGTTTCGTCGTTTATTGTTGCAGCATGTTTCAGCCGCTTCACCTCCCAATGCGCGGGTAGCTCGCCTAGCCACTCGACGCCCGACTCCTTCATAGGCGCATCGGGATCGAGGCCCTTCGTCACGGCGTGGCTGATGAGCGCGGCGCGCTTCTCTTGGAGCAATTCGATCAAACGCTCCTTTTTCTTAACGAGCGCGTCGATCCTGGCCGTCTCACGGTCCAGAAAGTCCGCGATCGAGCGTTGTTCGGGGAGGGGTGGGAGTGCGAATACTGCGGAACGAACGGAATCACCAGTCAGCCCGAACCTCGTGATGCCGTTGGCCGAAACGTGAAACTGATCTCGCGGTCCAGTCGCAGCAATCAATCTACTAAGGAACCGACCATCACAATGACCAAATGGCCGTATGTGGGCTAAGTGGTAACCGCATAAGACACCAGGCAGATCCTCGGAGACTACCGCTGGAACTGCTATGTCCATCCAGGTCTCCGAATCCTTAGTAATTAGGACATCGCCTGACTGCAGTGAGAAACGACGTACCTGTTCCTTCGTTGCAGTTGCGGGCATGAATTCCAGACTCTCGTCAATGTGCTCATTGTAATAGACATCCACGTAGTTGCATAGCTGTACGAAATCTTGCCCTTCCGTGGACTTCTTATCGACGTTGCTCAGCTGAACTGTGGCAAACGACTTTAGCCGGGCCACGTCCCAATGAGCCGGCATTTTTCCCAACCACTCGATGCCGGAGTCCTTGTATTCCGGGTAAGGCTGGAGGCGAGTGGGTGTCATGGCGGGCTTGAGACCTTTCTACCAGTGGCGCTCGATTCTCACGGTCATCACGCCATCGCGCAGGGTTGTCGATGATGTCCTGACGAATTCGATTGAGAGCGGCTGCATTCCGTATGGCGTGTTCTTCGTAGGGGCAGGTTTGAAAACCTGCCCCTACCCGTGTGGCATCGAAAGGCGCGTTCGCGATGGCCTCTCAATCCATCTCTTCTCGCAGGTTCCTTCGAGCTTGATCGAACGGAAGGAAATTCTCGTCGCACCATCGGTTGAGATAGCGGCTCGGATCTTTCGCCAACCCACGGAAGAGCGCAGCCGCCCACTTTGCCCATTCGTCATTCTTATTTTTGCCAATCAACGCTCCGAACACGAAATCGGTGGCCTTAAGGGTTTTTGAATCAACGGGAACGTCGGACACGACAATGGGCCGGGCGCTCGCCCAAAGAGCATTGATGAATTCGGCCCCAAGGGCAGTATGCGACTTAATATCAGCGCCCGTGTGACCTATATAAGTACACAGAGCCTGTAATTTGAACAGTTCCGGGCTTTCGTCGCGTTCGAACGCAGAAAGTAGGACTTGAACGCGTAGCGAGACATGCCCGTGACGATGCGCTGCGAGGTAAACAACGGCGTCAGAGTACGCGTTGGGAGACATTGTTGCGTCTTGTACGGCACTCATGAGTACCGCCTGCAACCAGACACTTTTGGTGCCGAACGCCCTCCCGGCCAGTTGACGCATCATCAGATCCTCGCAGACCAGCAGTCGTTTCTTTCCGGCCATGACTGCGGGAGCGAATGCATCCTTGGGAGGAAGCCCAACCAGTAATTCGCCCAGATCCGAAAAATGGTCAGGAAACTCGATCGGTTCCACCTCGCAGGCTTCTTCAATCTTCGCAATCCGTGCCTTGAGTTCCTTCAGTCTTTCAGCGCGTTCGTCCGCTGTCTCAGTGTATCGTATGAATTCGCCATTTCGATATCCCAGGCTTAAAGAGGTTCCGCCGCCACTGCAAGCAATTCCGGCAGCCATCGCCTTTATACGACCCAGCTCAGAAGCCGGGATCGTGAGGGATCCTAAGCGTTCTTTCAGAACCAGGAATATATCGAGAGCTGCTGCATGCCATGCAGTCAGCGCATCGAGCAAGGCGCCCGAACGTCTATGAACCGTAACCAGTGCAAGTGCTTGTTTTAGTTCCTCTGCCGTCCCGCTACAAGCGCGCAGTTGTAGGCCTGCAGAGTAAAGATACTGGGCGAAGGCGATTCCGCCGCCTGGCGTATCTCCGGCAGCGACGGCGATGGGTAATCCTTTTTCCAGATATAATTCCGCACGCACTCCTGCATCGTGACTCTGACGGCGTACTTGCTCCAAAATGGGCTCGATATCGTCTTCGCGCATTGTCAAAGAGGCAAATCCCCGTGCGTCCGGAAACATCTGACCGAAATTCTGGGTGAGGTGATAGAAAGCCTGCAACCAGATCGGCTTTACTTCCGATACGGCCCATATTTTCGTTTGACCCATGGGGTTGGCGTATTCGAACACGTCATCGACCTTTAACCCAAGGGACCTGGCGATGAAGGGATTCGATGGATCGATTTTCTGGCCCCAGGGCCTATCTGCCGATTCGCCGACCAATGCTTCGAAGCTATCTCCATTGCTTTCGGACAGGCGAACCCAGACACCTGTCGCAACCTTTCCGCCAAAACTGTGGTCCTGCCGGTCCCAAGTAGAATTCAGGACGAGCCCGAGGTATTTCAGGACTATGTTGGGATCGTCAAGACCACAAATAAGGGCCTCATACCCCAAATTGAGTGCTCGTTCACGATAACCAAACCGAGCAATCACATGGCTGAATTCTATGCGCTCAAGGTGCGACCCGGGCAATGCGTCTACGCCGTCACGCTTGAGGAGAGCGACAACGGAAATCCGGTCGCCAATCACAACAAGTGTACGGATTAAATACAAGAGATTTTCGAGACAGGGCTCTTTCTCAAAAGCGATTGAAAAGTGGTCAACCGCGTCTTGGGGGAAGCCACGGTTGAAGTGACAAACCCCCTCCAGTCGCTGGAAGTACGCGAGGCCGCGCAGCTCGGGGGCAAGCCCCTCGAAAAATCGTGTCGCGCGATGGCGTATCGGGACATTATAGACAAGCGCGTGAGCCAGCATCCGTAACTCTTCGCTAGCGCGATCCAAGCGCACATGTCCGTCCAATGTATCAGCGGCGAGATTGAACTCCTGGCGCGCCATTGCTTCTGCGGCAAAACGTCGACGACAAGCGGGACCGTTGTCACCGTTTGCGAATGCCGTAGAAGCAGCTTTGAAAAAGGCGTTCGAAAGATCGTCCAATTCGTTAAGGCGAGCGATCTGTGCCAGCAATGACAACGCGCGTGTGTCTCCCTTGTATTTGGACTCCTCTCCCTCAAGGATTGACGGTCGTTCTTCCTTAGCCGCGAGCTCTACTCTCGCGAGCGTGCGAGTCGCGCGGGCAAGATCCCGTTCCGATTCGGGGAAGGTCTCCAGATGGTCGTCAACAATCTGCACGACCGTATTCCAATCCTCCAAAGTCACATGGATGTTCAGCTGCAGTGTCGCGGTCTGCGCATTGATTTCTATCCCTGAAATCACATCTAGTGCCTTCCGGGCCTCGCCTTCCTCCATTAATATAACGCCAACGTGTTCCTTGATTGTGCCGTCGTCAGGGAAGCGCTCAAGTGCCTCCTTAGCGGTCTTGGCGGCCTCTTCGTTCCTACCCCGTAGGCGATAAGCTACCATAAGGTTTAGCGCAACGGAGGCTTGGGCCCCTCGGCGATGCGCTTTGCGATCTCGAATTTCAGGCCATCGGGTTTCGTATATCTCGATAGCTTTGTCAACATCAGTCAGTGCGCTGTCATTGAGAACGTGGCTCCGGACAAATCTATCGTCAGCAATTGCGCGGGAAAGAAGAGCGCAGGCGTAGAGTTCGTTCAACTCCACGTTTTCAGGGTTGCTGTTATGCGCTCCAATCGCAGCGTTCCACCACGCGTCAGGCGCGCCACGTTCCATTAACCAGGCAACGTTGGCTTCGACAACCTGAGGAGTGTTTTTGACCGTATCGGGAACATGTTTCATCGGATCGACTATTGTTTCGTCGTTCTTAAGGCCACGGACGTAGTACGCTGCGAGAGCGGCATTGTTCGGATTCTCCGATAGTTTGCGCTCCGCGAATACCTTGAGGCTTTGCCAATCCTCCCTGATAAGAAATCCAAACGCCTTGTTGGCGATCGCTTTCGGATCGTCCGGAGAGAGTTCCCACGCCGCGATAAATGCGGTCGCGGCTTCCTGTTCATCCCCGAGTTCGAAATGGCACGTGGCGATATCCGTAGCCACCTCGAATCGAATATGATTGGGGACGTCTTCATCAGGTCTCGGCTGAAGCTCTAAGAGCGACCTACGTGCCGCGTCAGGATTGGTGTGCAATATTGCCCTGATGGCATTGAGAAGGTGCTTGTATCCCAACAGAATTGCTGCTTCGGACAGTCCCACCTGAGTTGCTCTAGGTGCAGCCAGATTGTCACTTACAACAAACTTAGTGATTGTCCGCGTATCAATTTTCTCATGTAGGTCTTCTATTCTCTGTTGCATGCGGTCAATGTGCACTGTATAGGAACGATCGAACGCTTTTTCTGCTTTGGGATGGCGGCGAATTTCACGCTGCAGGCTATCCCAACCGAAGACGCGAATCTTAAGTTTTCGACCGTGGCTTTCTTTTATTTCTGCGTACAATTCAGACGCGAGGTTCTGAAGACGAACGTCATCGGCAGCGGTGGTTGCAACAATGTACTCCGTTAAAGGTCGTTCAAAAGTCAACGCCTTCTCCACCTCTTTCCTGACTTCATCTTCGCCAAGCGTTCGCCCTTCGCCTCGGAGTTTGCATTGGATTCCGACGGGTTGTTCGGGGTCACCATCACGGTAGCCGAGTATATCGACACCGTGTTGGCGTTGGCCACGGCGGCCATAAATCTGAGCTGTAGGATCGTTCAGAACACAACGCCACAAGACTTCGTTGCACCGCTCGAAGACTTGCTCGTCGGTAGGCTTGCGAATCTGTATCGCGCCGAATTCGGACATGAAGGTCGACCTTGATGATATTGTCGTCTTGTACAGTTCGTCTGGTACAGAGCCCGGAATGACGCTAAATGTCGGCACTTAGATATATCTGCCGACATTCGCATACGGCCCTGTTTCAGCCGGAAGCGGAGCGACCCTGTATTCCGTCATACATGCCTATTCGTATCTCCACGGTCCGCCCGCCTTCCAACTCCCATGGAAACCACTTCTGCGCGCCAACGCATCCCACGGTTCTCTGAAAAACGACATAAGACGGTCGCCCAAAGAACTGAAATCTGCGGGCGCACCCAAAAGCGCGTTCCGTTCCACATAGGTACGCCACTGTCCGGCATGTTCGGCGTCAGCGTAAAAACGGGGAGTCATAGCAACAGGGAGAGTCTGTGAGAATGAGGTACGGCGTCGATCGAAAGTCGCACGCATAGCTCTTACGAGTTGATCGCCCTCAAAAGAGAATTGCTTTACCAGGGTATAAAGATCGTAAAAGTCCTTGTTGCGGCTGTTTCTTTCGCCGAGCACGACCATCGCATGAAGCTTTTCCGCAACGACGGCCTCCCGAGGGTAGACTCGGATATCCGGACTGGGATTGTCGAGCAAGGTCTTGTAAAGAGTGTCCTTGGGAGGCGGTTCGACGGCATTTCCAAAGCCAATGTCGATCTGCATATTTACGCGTGCGTTATCCAATGTCGCGTTGAAACGCACACGGAGACTGTCATACATGTCCTGATCGCGAATGGTTTCGATCTCGATGTTGTTAAAGTCGAAGGCAACTCCGTCTTCGTCAACCGGAGTCTGACAGATTTCCTGGATTGAGGACTTAACGTCGCCAAACAACGAACTGCCGTAGCCCGTGAAATCGAGGTCGCGTGTCGGTCGGTAGACTGCTTCGCCCCAATGGACAAGGAGCATGGCGCCCTTCAAGATATAGCGATTACGATGCGGTGACTCTCCAAGTCGATAGAGGAATCGCTCTGCCGCGTATCGCTCCAGCAGGAACTGAAAATCCTCACCAGTTTGGCGACTCCGGTTCAGCAGCCTTGCACGTACGGATGCGCCGACATTGCGGGGTTTTTCGCGTGTCATAGATGAAGCGCCTTCAGGTAGATCCGCATAACCGTCTGCGCGCGGCAGACTTCAGCGGCACGCACAATCTCATCCACGGTCGCTGAACGCGATCGCAGCGCATCGTCAAGCGCCTCAAGCGCTATATCGAGTCCGAGTTTGTTGCGATAGCGGAAACAATCGACAACGGTTCGGGCTGGCGAAGTGATGCGAAAGGGCACCCCAAGCGCAGACTGGAGGGTTACGCCATAGGTTAGCATCGGGCCGGAAAAACGCACTATACGTACCCGGGCGGGCGGGTGTGTGGGTTTGCGGGCCTTTCGGTCCACAGCGATCCAGACCGCATGGGGAGACTGTGTACCGATATCATGGTAGCGAAGCGCCGTGAGCAGGCACATGATGGCGTTCGGAATCGCAGCAGCTACCATGGCGATCGTCTCTGCCTCTGTTGATTCCACCTCGGAAAGCCGATAAAGGCCGTTTCCCATATTGTCGACGAGTCCTTCAGCCACAAGACCCATGAGTCTTCGATGTGAGATCCCGAAACGGACAAGGTCTCTAGGTCGAAAATAGGCACCTATGCCGGCTTTCTGTAGTTGAGCGATATCCATAAGTCAACCGCTTGCGAAGCGAATTTAAATGTCGGCACTTAAACATAACTGACGACATTTAATGCTGATTGTCGATCCTGTTTGCACACCCAACGACGTATCCGTGCGCCGAGTCGCGCCGTCACAGTGCCAATAAATGATGGTGTTAAACTCGGTCTGTGCTCTCACCTCTCTTGGCCGAGACTAGCCGCCAGGGTCCACCAGCGGGCCAACAGAGGTCGAACGAAGTGTCCCTTAGGACGCTTTCACGGATAGGCTCGAGAAATCTCCGCAAGCGCGCACCTACTGTTTCGAATGACTCGGGCGGCGGTGTCAGGAGCCCCATCTCAGTCCGATAGTTGCGCCACAGCGTGTTCTGGTCAGTATCCGAGTAGAAATCCGAAGTGAGAGCAACGGGAGTCCGGGAATTCAGATCCGTGCCACGCCGATGGAAACAGTCGCGGACGGCCATGCGGAGTTCTCTGCCGTCAAAGAAAAACCGATCCGATAGAGCCCAGATGTCATGGAAGTCTTTCATGCGGCTATTGCGCTGTCCAAATCGCACCATGGCTTCGAACTTCTCGGCGACGCTTGTCGACAGTGGATAAACCAGGAGAGAGGGTTCGGGGACACCGTCTATGAGGGTCTTCAGATTCGCTTGCTCAGCCCCGGAAGTGACGACATCGCCAAAACCAAAGTCCACCTGAATCAGAACTCTCGCTCTTCCAAGATAACAATTCAGCTTGACGCGCTGGCTCGGGAAAGCTTGCCCCGAACGAATCAATGAGATTCGCAAGCTATTGACATCGAAGACCAGGCCATCCTCGGGGCAGAGAACGTTGCAGATGGTTTGCATAGTTTCTCGTAAAGACGTTTCGTCAACGCCACCGGAGGTCGCTAACAAATCGATATCCCGAGTAGCGCGGTAGGGTTCATCCATCCAAACACCAAGCGAAGTCGCGCCCTTGAGTATGAAACGATCACGTACAGGACAGGCTCCGAGGCGATATAGGAATCTTTCGCAGGCATATCGCACGAGCAAGAACTGGAACTCAAAGCCACTTTCCTTTGCCTTATTGTACAGGCGAGCCCGGATGGACGCCGCGAAATTGGTGATCACATAGCCCCCATTTCTAGAGCCGCGCTAAGCCGGCGTGAAGGCAGTTCCTCAAGTGTTCGTAGAAGGGCGCTCGTCGTTACCTTTTGTTGTTGAAGACCGTCCTGCAAGGCCTCAATAGCCGTTTCGCGTCCGATCTGGTGTTCGAATCGGAAGCAATCGACGATCGTACGAGCCGGCGATGTCATTCGCGCCGGAACGCCCTCAAATGTCGTGTCGGACACACCATAGGTCCAGGCGGCGCCGCTGAACCTGATGAGTCGGGTTCGGAATTGCGGTAGCCGAGGGGGTCTCGCCTTATGGGGAATCGCAATCCAGACTTCGTGCGGAAGCCGGGTACCAATTTCATGATAGCTCAGCGCTGAAAGTAGACATATCACTGCATTGGGCACACGCGCACAAACAGCAGCCAGTGTGTGGTGTTCTGTCGGCTCCGCGCTTGCAAGCCTGTAAAGGCCGCGGTTGACCCGCTCAACGGCGCCAGTTGAGACCAAACGGCGGAGTTGGTCGTAGGTGATTCCCAACTCATCGATCTGGCTCGGGCGAAAGAAGACACCGAGACCGGCGCTTTGAAGGCGGTCCATGTCGAGTTGAATTGTTGACATGTTCATAAAAATGTCGGCAATCTATCAAGAGCTGCCGACATTATATCGTATTCTCGCTGAATTGTCAACGGAAAATTAGCCTAACAGGAGAAGAAGAACGCGATATTTACTTACATCCACACTTGTTCCCATTGCGCAAACTGACAGTTTGCGCTACGAGCGGTTGGCGTGATACAGGTCCCAGCGAAGCTGGAGATTCAGCCAAAACACGGCCGACACGTTGAAATATCTCCCCAGGCGCAGAGCTGTACTCGGCGTGATAGCCCGTCGACCGTTCACAAGTTCGTTAACCCGTTGATAGGGAACATGAATGGCGGTAGCCAATTCGCGCTGTGTTAAATTCACCGGATTCAGGAATTCCTCCAGCAACGTCTCACCCGGATGAGTCGGAACACGATGGGTTGGAATTCGTACCATAGTTCACACCTCTGGTTAATTTTCGATGGAAGCTGACAACCTCCAAGTCAGTGGCAATGACGACCTGGCCACGCAAACAGGTGTGACCATAGATACTTCTGGCGGCTCAGGCCACTGTGCCGGACATATCCTTCAACATCTCCAGTATGTCTTTTTCGATGGCCTGAATATCGGCCTCGATTTCTGCGAGTGGACGTGGTGGTTTGTACCGGTAGAAGTAGCGGTTGAAGTTGATCTCGTAGCCCACAAAGCCGACTCGTCCGTCCTTATGATCGCGTTTCGTAGTGTCGATCCACGCGTCCGGCACGTGGGGCTTGACCTCGCGGTCAAAGAAGGTGCGGACGCTTTCGGGGACGCCGTCATCGTCCACTGGATCCTCCCCTTCCGCGAGCGGCACGCGTTCGGTGTCCCGCAGCTCCGGGTCGGCTTCGGGCGCGCCGCCCCTCCCGTGACAGACCGCCGCGGTCTCGTCCCGTTCCCCGAGTGCGGCCAGAATCGCTTTCTTCACTGGTGCCGCGAGTTTCAGGCCGGCTTTCATTTCGGCATTCGCAAGCTCCTTGAGAAACGCTTCCCGGTCCTTATAGAGGACATCGGGCAGCGCTTCCAGCATGGCCAATATCACCCCTTGGAGGGCCCGGCCCTCCGCCACCTCGCGTTCACCCGCGTCTCCTCGTTTTTTCGATTTGGACAAATTCTGAAATCCCTTTTGTTCGCCAAGCCGGGTGATGCGTTCGGCACTCGCCTCGAAATTGAGGCGCAAGGGCCGCTCGACCGTAATTCTTCGATATCCGAACTGTGTGGTCGGGAAGACGCGGCTGACGGTCTTGTCTTCCTCCTCGCCGTCTTCCGTTACCTTCCTGGTCTCGCCATCCTGAAATCCGTGCAGAAGTTCCAATACTTCGTCCGCTTTATCCGGAGGAATCTCGCGCCGTTTGTCGCCCAGGCTCCGGCGCATGGGCGCCCAGAAGGTGGTCGCGTCGATGAGCTGTACCTTGCCCTTTCGTTTCGGGTCCTTCCGATTGCTCAGAACCCACACGTAGGTTGCAATCCCCGTATTGTAGAAAAGTTGTTCGGGGAGCGCGATCAACGCCTCCAGAAGGTCGTTTTCGAGAACATAGCGCCGGATCTCGCTCTCTCCGCTACCCGCGTCGCCGGTAAACAGTGGCGAACCGTTCATAATGATCGCGATGCGTGCGCCCCCCTGGTCCGGCGCCCGAGCATGAGCGAGCATATGCAGCAGGAACAGGGTCTGGCCGTCGCTGATCCGCGGGAGTCCCGGGCCGAAGCGCCCGGCGGTTCCCCTTTCGTGCTCGGATTCGACCGAACTCTTGTCTCGTTTCCAGTCCTTTCCGTACGGCGGATTCGCGATCAGGTAATCGAAATGGCGTGCGGCGTGGCGGTCGTTAGACAGCGTACTGCCGAACGCAACGTTGTTTGCGTCCCGCCCCTTTGGATCCTTTATGTACATGTCCGACTTTGACACTGCCCAGGTCTCCGGATTTACTTCCTGGCCGAAGAGATGAATCTCCGCCTGAGGATTGACGGCAGGGCGAAGGACTTCGCCGTTGCTTCGCCTGCCGCTGGTGATGTGGCTCTTTGCAATCATCAACATACCGCCGGAGCCGCAGCAGGGATCGTACACACTACGTACGACGCTGGGGTTGGCGATGCGATCGTCGTCACCGGCCAACATGAGATCCACCATCAGATGGACGACGTCCCGCGGCGTGAAGTGCTCCCCGGGATTCTCGTCGAGGGCTTCGTTGAAACGCCGGATCAACTCTTCGAAGATCGTCCCCATCGTCGCGTTGTCGATCCGATCCGGGTGCAGGTCGACGTTTTTGAACCGCTCAAGCACCTGGAACAGCAACCCCGCTTCGTCGAGCTTGCTGATCGTGTTGTCGACGTCGAAGCGCTCCAACACCTCCCGCATGTTGTCACTGAAGCCGGCAATGAAGTTCCTCAGGTTGGCGGCAAGCTGGGGCGCATCGGCGAGCAACGTGTCGAAGTCATAGCGCGACGTGTTGTAGAACGCGAAGCCGGACGTCCTGCAGAGCTGCTCCCTCAGGTCTTCGAGTCCCATATTCCTCAGCTCCGCCTGGCGTTTGAGCACCTTTTGTTTCGTGGGAGCGAGCACGCAATCCAGACGGCGCAACACGGTCAACGGCAGAATGACGTCCTGGTACTTGCCTCGCTTGAAGCTGTCGCGGATCAGATCCGCGACGCCCCAGATAAAGCTGACGATTTCACTGTGGTTCATACGTTTGCTCCACGACTTCGACCTGGCGAATAACGCCGCCTATACCCCTTTAATTCAATAAATGTAACTTAGTAGAGTCGAGATGTGGCGCGGTGGTTTAGGAGTGGCCTATCTGTTTCCGCCCCTTTCGTCTGGCGGTGCCTCAATAGCCGCTCCGTGCTCCGTTTCCACGTCCCGCTCATCGAACCGGACGTGCGGATTTACCGCATCCGGCTCTCGGACAAGGAGTCATGCGTTCGCCCACGGAAGGTTGCGCGCCTGTACTTCCAGCCGGGTCAGGCCCAACGTGTTGTAGAGGACCTGGTCATGGAAGCGTGACCTTCCCTTTCCCGGTATTCGGTACTTGTTGCACAACCACCAGCGGAGCCGTTTCCGGGTGTGGCTGTCCACACTCCGATAGGCTTTGCTGGCCAGACCAAGACGGAAGTAGTTGCCCCACCCTGCCAGCTTTCGGTTCAGGTGGGCAATCCGTTCTTGATGGTCTTTCAGCAACCACCGTCGCGCCGTTGCCTCGCTGATGGCCCGGCAGATGTGCCGGATGGCCTTCTTTGACGGGCGCGTGCCGATATAGGCCTTTCCCGTCTTTGGCGAGTAACAGCGGCCGATGGTGTAGCCCAGAAAGTCAAATCGTCCTTCCGGGAGCGTGCATATGCCCGTCTTCTGCTCGTTCACCGTCAACTTAAGCGCTTTCATGATGGATCGCATCGCACGCATCGCTTCTTCTGCACTGCCGCGACAGCAGATCACAAAATCATCCGCGTAGTTGACAATATGAGCCTCCAGACGTTGCTGATGTCCCCGAAATTTCCATCCCAGAATGAACCGCCGCATATACAGGTTCGCCAACAGCGGGGAGATTGGGGCGCCTTGCGGTGTCCCCCTTCCCTGATCCTTGTTCGGCGTCGCTCGACGTTTGCGGCCCCGCTTGTCGGTCTCCTCAATCGGCGCGGTCAGCCACAGCTTGATCAGGCGCAGCATTCGCCCGTCACTGATGCGTCGCGCCACCGATTTCATCAACTCGGCATGCGGGATCGTGTCGAAGTAGCCGCTCAAGTCGGCGTCGATCACCTGCGTATGGCCGCGGCTCACCAGACTGTGAACCGCATTGATGGCGTCGTGCGCACTCCGTTTCGGGCGATACGCATACTGTTCCGCTGGCAGGTCCGCCTCAAAGATCGGCTCCAAGACCAGCATCGCCGCGGTTTGCACCACCCGATCCTTCACCGTCGGGATGCCCAACGGCCTTTGCTTCCCGTTCGGCTTGGGGATATATACCCGACGGATCGGAGACACCCGATACGATTTGCTCCTTACGGCTTCCGACAGTTCGCCTAACCACCGCTTTTGCCCGTATGACTCGATATCCGCAAACGTCTCGCCGTCCACGCCCGCCGCGCCGCCGTTGGCCTTGCAGCAGCGGTACGCATAAAGCAGGATGTCCTCGCGATACACTTTGTCATACAGCGCGTAGAATCGGTAGCCGGGCGATTCCTTCGCTTTGGCATGCAACGTCTTCCGCAACTTCCGAACCTTCTCCGGAGGTCTTAGGCTCATACCAATCTCCAGGCTCTCGCTCCTTTGACGTTGCCCTTGAACCAAGGCCCCTTCCCTCCACCGGCATTACCCGGCTTCCCGGGTACTACGGGCCTCTCCGCCACCCCACACGGCCCGGCCTGACCCTCACGGGCGTCCGGTTGGTGTCTATACACCACCGAGGGGGGCTTCCCGTGTTGCGTCGGAACTCCTTGTATACGTGCCTTCGCCATTACCCCGGCGGGACCGTTGGATGCGCGCGTTGCTCTCTTTTTCCAACGACGGCGGCCTTCCCCGATCCATGGGCGGGTCGGCTCCCGCATTACCTTTTTCGAGGCCTGCTCAGCGTTCACTCACGTTTCGGCCCGCATACTCGCCAGGTCGCCTTGCGACCCTCTACACCGGAGGCTTCGGAGATGTCGTTGCCTACGTCCCCGCTCCGGTTGCTACCGACCGCAGCAACATTTGTCGGGTGGGACTCTCACCCACTGAAGTTCCGCGCCTTTTCACGGCGCACCATGGATGGACAGGATGAACAGGACGAAAACCAAAAAGCGCGACAAAAGCACAAGAAAACGAACATCAGAAACTACGAAACACGCGAAAAATACGAAAAATACGTGGCTGAAATCAATTGCAACAAGAGACAAAAACCACAATGTTGCACGTTAGCCTGACACCCCGACATTTCGCAGGTCAACTCGATCTTGGACGAATCAAGGTTTTCGTTATTTTCTTCACTCATATTATTGAAAACCAACCGATTATACGACAAATTCACCAGTTTTCATGATTAGCTCAGGCTAACAATATAACACAAAATGGCAATAAAGATGGGATTGGCGTTTTCGCGATCCGAACAGTGCCCTGTAGACGAAAGAAGGGGTCAGTGGATAGTGGCCAGTGGTCAGTTAAAACCGGTGCACACCATCGACACATTCTGCCACGAACGCGTGCTATTAGCGACTGCGAAAATAAGCAGGCTTTTTATTAGCGGAATCGATCCAAATCGATAATAAAATAACGCAAGTCGGCGGAAAAAAGAACCGGCTTCAGCAATACACAAGCCGGTTCCGGGTCGATGAAGTTCCGAAAAGAGTGCGGGGCCTCAGGGCGAAGACAGCCTTTCGGGAGTAACAAAACCGAGCGCGGCGGCCACAGTGCGCTGCCGGTCGTCAAGCGTGAGGAACAGGAGTTCGCCCGGCTTCGGGGCTGAGTATAGCGCGGTCGCGACATGCCATAGATCGGCGCCTCTCAGGTACCCGATCTCCAAGACCGTTGCGAACTCAGGAGCGAGCGACCTCTGAGGCATAACCCACTCGATGCCGGCAACCATGAGTTTCTGAAATTCGATGCCCTCGCGAGCGAAGGAGGCGCGGAGCTCCGCTTCCAGCAGATTGGACGAAACCAAGCTATCGAATCCTGAAAGTTGTCCGGCGAACGTACGAGCGCCAGGCTCGTCGAAGGCGATGGCGGCCAACACAGAGGTATCGATGTACGCGGCGCTCATTCGTTACGCTCAGCCAGGAACCGTGCCAGAGCGCCTGGCCGACGCGCCACGGGCTGAAGCGTCTGCTTTGACGCTCCGGACCGCACCAGGATCCCGCGACGTCGAAGATCATCCAGACGCTCTTCGATCGTCTGCTGCCGCGGATGCTGGATCGCGCGGATCTCAGCCACGGGCTCTCCTCGATAGGAAACCATGACGGTTCTGCCTTCGCGCACGTGCCGGATGACCTCCGAAAACCGCGCCTTTGCTTCATAGGTTGAGTAAATCAATGCCATAGCAAGAATATAACCAGTCAGACTAGTCCTGTCAAGGGCAACATCTTGCATGTCGAACGGTCGGGCCCGGTGTATTTGGCATCGTAGACGGCCTGAATCGCCAATTTTCAAATCCGTATGGCGTGTTCTTCGTAGGGGCAGGTTTGAAACCTGCCCCTACCTGTTCGGAGGTCGACAGGCTCGGCGCAAGGATCACGATCGTGTTCTGTCGTGCTTAAGACTCCGCGGTCAGCAGGAGGTGTCGGTTTCGAATTGGGCGACCCGCCCGGCGCTATCCGTCGAATTCGTACAAGAGGTTGCCGCCGGACACGCCCTCAATTCGAAGGACGACCCTTCCCGGACCGGGTCCGTAGAACTGCCGATAGCGCGTCCTGATCAGGGTGAGGTCGAAGACGTGGGACTCGGTCAGCCATGCCTCGCAGGGATCGCCGTTCGCGTTGTGGGCGAGCACGGCCTGGAGTTGCACCGGATCCGACTCCCTGAACGATTTCGAGATCACCAGAGTGAATTCGTGCCTCCGGCAGCCGCCGGTATACGAGACGTCGATGGTCAACCGGTGTCCGTCGATGGCGGCAGAGTTCACCACCCAGGGGTCGTCTCCCCGGTCGCGGCCGTCGGCGACCACAACGTTGCCTCCGGTGACCGTCGGATCGAGCGTCGAATCACGGCAGCCGGTCGCGGCGAGCAGGCCGACCAGGATTGCGAACGCGGCCACGCCCATCCGTACGGATATAAGACGGTTGCCCAACATACCGAAATCGGCGGATGCGCCGACGTTGCGGGGCGTTTCGCGTGTCATAGATGAAGCGCTTCCAGTTCCGGGGACATGGCGTTCCGGCTGCAGGTCGTCAATCGTGAGGAGTCGAAAGCGATGCCGGCCAACACTGTCGTCTGCGGGCTCAGGCCCCGCGATCAGCCAGGAAGCGGGCCAGGGCGCCCGGACGATGCGCCACCGGCTGAGGCGATTGTCCCGGCGCTCCCGATGGAACGAGGAACCCGCGACGTCGAAGCTCATTCAGCCGTTCGTCGATCGTCTGCTGCCTGTGACGTTGGTTCGCGCGGTTGTCAGACACGGGGGTCTCCTCGCACGAACTTTACGCCGGACGGAACGTCACGACCAATTCCCGGCCGAGCGACCGCAGGGCCTTGTGAATGCGGTTGGCGGCGGTGTGATGTCGGGGATCGAGCATGCGACGCACGACTTTCTCGTTGACGCCGAGGCGTCGGGCACATGCAAGGCGGGTCAGACCGCTATCCCGGAACGCAAGGACGAACGCGGCTTTTGCAGCCATGTCGGGCGGAACGGCAACGTACTGCTCGCCCGCGCGTCGGCGACTGGGCGGCGGGATGGGCTCGTTATCGTCGATGCGGCCGGCGACCGCTTCCTCGAGGGCGCCGCGTGCTTCCAGCAGGGCCGCTGACTCGTCGGCGCCCGAGGTGAGACATTCCGGAAAGTCCCGGAACGAGACAGTGATCTCGCCCGAGAGGTCGGGTTGAAGCCGGGCGGGATAGCGAAACTGCATGAGGGTTTCCTGCCTTTCACAACCTGAAAATAGGACATTTGTGTCCGAATAGCAATGGAATCGCGACGGCATCCTTTGACGACCCGGCACGGTCGCGGATTACGACGCCGCGCGGTAAGACAGGACCCCGGCGGAATGGCTCCGCCGGGGTCCTGTCTTAAACATCAGGCCGTCGCACGAGACGGCCGAAAAACTGGTGCGCCCACAGGGAATCGAACCCCGAACCTTCTGATTAAGAGTCAGCTGCTCTACCAATTGAGCTATGGGCGCATACACTTGCAGGACGCAAACTGACAGTTTGCGCTACGGTGACGGGTCAACGCAAGCATCGCAACGAAATTCAATAACGCTATCAGAATGAGCACTACGTCCGAACGTAATCCCCGCTGCGGCCGCCGGTTTTTCGCAGGAGGCGGACGTTCCGGATCTCCATCTCCCTGTCCACGGCCTTGCACATATCGTAGACGGTCAGCAACGCCGCGCTGACGGCCGTCAGCGCCTCCATCTCCACGCCGGTCTTGCCCGTCACGCGGACGGTGGCTTCCGCTTCGATGCGGTCCGGTCCTACCTCGAAACCGACTTCGATGCCCGTGGGATCGACGGGATGGCAAAGCGGGATCAGCTCCCAGGTGCGTTTCGCCGCCATGATCCCGGCAATCCGGGCGGTTTCCAGCACGTTTCCCTTGGGCAGCGCGCCTCGGGAAACCAGGTGCGCCGTTTCCGGCGCGATCACGATCTCGCCGCCCGCCACCGCCACACGCTCGGTCAGATCCTTATCCGTGACGTCCACCATCTTCACGCTGCCATCGTCGGCAATATGGGTCAGATTCGCCATGTCAAATGCCCGAAGGATGCCGGGAGTGCGAGTCGTTCAAAACTATTGCGGACGACAAAAAGGCCGTTTCGCGCTACCACTCCTCCAGCAACACGATGTCCACCTCCGCGCCGGCGTCGAGCGTCTCCACCTCGGCCTCGACCACGAACAGGCTGTTCGCCCGCGAAAGGGAGAAGAGGTCCGCCGACCCGTGGTGACCCACCCAGCCGCTCTCCCAGCAGCCGTTCACTTGTTCGGACCTGGCCGGCACGAACTGCTTGCGCCCCGGAGACTGCCGGAACGCCTGCGCCAGCCTGCCCCGTACTATCGGCCGGTGACACCCCGACATCCGCTGCATCTTTCGAACGGCCGGCCGGACCAGCAGTTCCAGACCCACCACCGCCGAGACGGGATTTCCCGGCAACCCGAAGACGAGTTGGTTTCCCCTCGCGCCGAAGGTGAGGGGTTTGCCCGGCTTCATCCGGATCCGATCGAAGTGGATCTCCACGCCGCAATCCCGCATCGCGCCCTGCACGAGGTCGTATATACCCGCCGACACGCCACCGGAAAGCAGGACCACGTCGCATTCGTCCAGGCCGCGGGAGATCACGTTCTTCAGGGCGGATTCGTCGTCTTCCACAATGCCCAGATACCGCGTCTGTGCGCCGGAGCGCAACGCCTGCGCCATCATGGAATACCCGTTGCTGTTCCGGATCTGCCCGGCCGCCGGGCTGTTTCCGGGTTCCACGATCTCGCTGCCGGTCGCGACCACACCGACGACCGGGCGGCGGTAGACGGGTACGCCGACCACCCCCACCGCCGCAAGGATCCCGATTTCCGGGGGGCGGATCCACGTTCCGGCCTCGAGTACCACCTGATCGCGTCTCACGTCTTCCCCGAGGGGCGCGACGTTGCGCCCCGGCTCCGTGGGCGCCAGCACCCGCACACCCTCTCCGTCCCGCTCGGAAACCGTGTCTTCCACCATCACAACCGTGTCCGCGCCGTCCGGCATCGGCGCGCCCGTCATGATTCGCGCCGCGTGACCGGGCGAAACCGTCTCCCGCGGGACGGACCCGGCCGGAATTTCTTCGATTACCTCGAGAATGGCGGGATCTTCCCGGCGCGCGTCCGCGACGTCGTTGCCCACCACCGCGTACCCGTCCATGGTGGCTTTGTCGAACGGCGGCATGTCGACGTCCGATCGGACGTCCTGCGCCAGCGTACACCCGAGCGCGTCCATCAGCCCGACGTTTGCAACGTCGATCGGGGACGTATGCCGCAGAACGATGCGGATCGCCTCGTCCATGCTGATCATATCCATCGGTGATCCCTCCCATTGCGCCTCACGTCAGGTTATGAATATATACAAAGCCGGTTCAAATGTCACTTCCAATTGGAATCCTCCGATTTGCGCAGGACCTGCAGCGAGGCGGCATCCGGACGCCGCGAACCCAATTCGACGCTAACGTCGTCGTCCGGGGCGCGTGATTTGACATTCCCGGATCGAATGCCTACATTAATTGCGTGCGCAAAGCGCTGACCGGCGGGACCGTCCTGCGTCTCACCGATTTTGTCCCATTCGTGAATCCGAGTCCCGATCCCATATTCGTCCCGGAGCTCAATATTTCATGACAGATACTGACGTCACGACCGCCATCATCACGGGCGCGGGCACCGGCATCGGCCGCGCCATCGCCATCGCTTTTTCCAATGCGGGGATGAATTGCGTCCTGGCGGGACGCCGCGCCGAAGTCCTCGAAGAAACCGCGGAAGCGGCGCGCAATCCACGGGCGGAGGCGCTTTGCGTTACAGCCGACGTCACGTGCCGGGACTCGGTAAGCGCCCTCTCCGACCGCACGTTCGAGCGTTTCGGCCGGATCGACGTCCTGGTAAACAACGCCGGCATCAACACGCTGAAGCGCGGTCTGCGAGATATATCCGACGAGGACTGGGACCGCGTGGTCGACGTCAATCTCACCGGCGCATTCAACGCGTTCCGGGCCGTGATGCCGCACATGGAGAACCAGGGAGACGGTCTGGTTATCAACGTCTCTTCCATGGCCGGGAAACGGTCCGGGATGATCGCGGGTGTCGCGTATTGCGCATCCAAATTCGGCATGGCCGCCCTGAACCAGTCCATCAACGCCGAGTTCCGAGAGACCGGCATCCGGGCGTGCTGCATCTTTCCCGGAGAGGTCGACACACCCATCCTGGACCTTCGCCCCAACCCCGTCTCGGACGAGAAACGGGCCGCCGCGCTCCCGCCGGAAGACGTCGCCGCCGCAGCCCTGATGGTCGCCCGACTTCCCGGGCGGGCGATCGTTGAGGAGATCACGATCTTCCCGAGACGGGTCGTCGCAAAGTAGGGCGTTACCAGCCCGTTGAAAAAGCCCATCCGGGCTGCGTCCGGCCCTTGTGGCCGAATGACGGCGTTGCGCTCCCTCCCCGAATCCAGGGATTCGCGTCGGTTGCGCGCCTTGTCCTCGGCCACAATGACTCGGTCTCGCCTGCAGAGCGACTTTTCCAACGGACTGTTATGGGCAGATTGGACGCCGCGCCCGGGCACTCCCGCCGCCGCGCCGGGACAATCTCCTTGTCTGCTTCTCGGAATTTTGTTACATTTCTGTAACATACAATAATATAAGATGTTTATATCTGAAGAAGGGTAAGGCGCCAGTGAAGAGCGAAATTTTCATCAATGTAGGGTCTCACGAGTCTCGAATCGCTGTTCTGGAAGATGGAAAGCTGGTTGAAATTCTCGTCGAATGCGCCGAAAACGAGCGCATGGTCGGCGACGTCTACAAGGGAACCGTAACATCGGTACTCCCGGGCATGCAGGCTGCCTTTGTGGAAATCGGCCTGGAAAAGAGCGCTTTTCTTCACGCCTCCGATATGCCCGGGTCGCCCGGGTCCATGGTGGGGCTGGACGAAGAAACCCTCGAGGAAATCGACGCGCGGACCAAGGTCAACGGAAAATCGGTCATTCCCATAGAAGGCCTCATCCAGAAGGGGCAGGAGGTTCTGGTTCAGGTCAAGAAAGAACCCATTGGCACGAAGGGGCCCAGGGTAACCGCGGTGCCCTCCCTGGCCGGGCGGTTCATGGTGCTGGTACCCAACGGGGAGAAGGTGGGTGTTTCGCGGAAGATCACCAACATGTCGGAAAAACGCAGGCTGAAGGACCTCGGCCGCGACATTCGTCCCGACGGATATGGGATCATTGTGCGGACCGAAGCCTCCGGCAAGGGCGACCGGGAAATGATGCGTGACCTGAAGCAACTGATGAACGTCTGGTCGCGCATCCAGAAACAGTTCCGAGTCGCCGACCCTGCCAGCATTCTGCACAAAGAAATGGGCATGACGTCGAGTCTCATACGCGACCTGTTTACCGACGACGTGGACCGCCTGGTGGTCGACGCAAAACAGGAATACAAGAAGATCCTGGCCTATCTCAAATTCACTTCGCCCCACCTCCGCGAACGGGTGGAATACCACAGAGACAGCACGCCCGTCTTCGACGCCTTCGGGATCGAACGCGAAATAGAGAAATGCTCCGAGCGTAAAGTCTGGTTGAAGGGCGGCGGCTACCTGGTTCTGGACCACACCGAGGCCCTGTTCGCCATCGACGTGAACAGCGGCCGGTTCGTGGGCCGGTCGAACCAGGAAGAAAACGTGCTGAAAATCAACCTGGAGGCCGCCCGGGAGATCGCGCGCCAGCTTCGTCTGCGCGATATTGGCGGTATCATTGTCATCGACTTCATCGACATGGCCGTCGTCCAGAACCGCAAACGGGTGGAGCAGGAATTCCGGCAGGCCGTCCGGCGGGACCGGTCCAGGCCCCGTTTATCGGAGATCAGCGAGTTCGGCCTCCTGGAAATGACCCGACAAAGGGTGCGCCCGAGCCTCATGTTCACCTTCAGCGAGTCCTGTCCACACTGCCACGGCAGCGGGCGCGTGCCCAGCCGGGAGTCCACGCTGGCACGCATCGAGCGGTGGCTCAAGAGGTCCAGGGCCGCCTCGGTCGAACGCAGGCTGACCGTGCACGTCAATCCCACGGTGGGAGATTTCATCCTCGAAAACCGCCGCGAACGCCTGAAGAGGTTGCGACGGTCCACCCGGGTCTGGCTGAACGTGGAGAATGACCCCGACCTGTCCGTAGACGCGTACCGGATGGTTTCCCGGAAGCGGAACATGGACATTACGGACAAATTTAGAACTTGACAAAACCTCCGGTGTTTGTTACCGTTTTCGGCCCGTTTCGCGGTTGAAACGGCCGGATGTGCCAAATCGTATTCTGGAGGTTTTTTTTATGTATGCCGTTGTAGAAATCGCCGGCCAGCAGGTCAAGGTTCAAGAAGGAGACCGCATCCGCGTCTCCCGCCTCAAGGCCGAGGCCGGAGAATCACTCACCCTGGACCGGGTCCTGCTGGTGTCCAAAGACGGTGAAACCAGCATCGGCCGGCCGCAGGTCGACGGGGCCGCCGTGGAGGCCAGCGTTCTGGGGCACGGCAAGCACGACAAAGTCACGGTCTTCAAAATGAAACGCAGGAAGGGCTACCGTCGGAAGAACGGACATCGTCAGCCCTATACGGAACTGCAGATCGACGGCATCTCAGCGTAATCCCGCCCGGTTTCGGGATCTACCGGATCCGCTGGCGGAAGGGGAGGAGGACAACGGTATGGCCCACAAAAAAGGGGTCGGAAGTTCCAGGAACGGCCGCGACAGCCGTGGGCAGCGCCTGGGCGTCAAAGTCTTCGGCGGTCAATTTGTCACGGCGGGCAGCATCATCGTCCGGCAGCGCGGCACACGGATCCATCCCGGAAGCATGGTCAGTCGCGCCAAAGACGACTCGCTTTTTGCGCTGGTCGACGGCATTGTGACCTACCAGAACCTGAACAAGCGCCGCAAGAAGGTCAGCGTTTACCCCAAGGCGGAGTAGCCCAGCATTGAAGATCGCAGTGGTTGGCGCCGGCAACGTAGGAGCGACCGCCGCTCAGCATATTGCGGAACGGGAACTCGCCCGCGAACTGATCCTGCTGGACGTCGCCGAGGGCATTCCACAGGGTAAAGCCCTGGATCTGGCTGAGGCGTCGCCGGTTGACCGCTTCGATACCCGGGTTTCGGGTACAGGCGATTCCGGCAGCCTGTCCGGATCCGACGTGGTCGTCATTACCGCCGGGCTGGCGCGCAAGCCCGGCATGACCCGGGACGACCTGCTTGCCACAAACGCGGACATCGTCGGCTCGGTCTGCGAACGCGTTAAAGAAACAGCGCCCGATGCCATCGTTATCGTGGTGACGAATCCCCTCGACGCAATGGCTTACGTGGCGCTGAAAGTTACGGAGTTTTCGCCCGCTCGTGTCGTTGGCATGGCGGGCATTCTCGATTCCGCGCGGTTTCGTTATTTCATCGCGGGAGAACTGAACGTTTCCGTGGAAGACGTGACCGCCTTCGTCCTGGGCGGGCACGGCGATTCCATGGTGCCTCTGCCCCGCTACTCTTCCGTGGCCGGCATTCCGCTGTCTGAACTGCTCGACGAAGCCGTCATCGAACGACTGGTCGAACGCACCCGGAACGGCGGCGCCGAGATTGTCGGACACCTCAAAACGGGCAGCGCCTTCTACGCGCCCGCTTCCGCGATTGCCGAAATGGTGGCGGCCATTGTGCGGGACAAAAAGCGAATCCTTCCATGCGCCGCCTGGCTGACCGGCCAGTACGGCATCCAGGACCTGTACATGGGCGTCCCGGTCAAGCTGGGCGCAGCCGGCGTGGAGGAAATCATCGAAATCGGCCTTACGCCGGACGAACAGCAGGCGTTTCACGCATCCGCCGATGCCATTCGATCCGGCGTACTGAAACTGGACGTCTGAAAACAGCCTCCGCTTCAAACCACGTCCGCAATTTCCGTACGGCCGGGGACCAGATGGACCCGGTTTCTTTTTTCTGCCGGGACCGGAGCCTGCACTTCCCGATCGCCGGTCCGAGACCGGAGATCAGGACTCCTTCAGGAAGTTCCTGAGAACCGTGTGCAGAATGCCACCGTTCCGGTAGTAGTCGATCTCCACGGGCGTATCGATGCGCACCGTTGCGTCAAACGTCGTTGCGGCGCCATCGTCCGCCGTCGCCGTCACCGTAGCGCCCTGGAGCAGGCGCAGGTCGTCGCCGATTCCCTCGATATCGAACACCTCTCTGCCCGTGAGCCCCAGCGACGCCGCGCTTTCGCCGGGCTTGAACTGCAGCGGCAGGACGCCCATACCCACCAGATTGCTCCTGTGAATCCGTTCGTAACTCTCCGCGATCACGGCCCGCACCCCCTGCAGCGCCGGCCCTTTGGCGGCCCAGTCCCGCGACGATCCCGCGCCGTACTCCTTCCCGGCCAGCACGACCAGCGGGGTCTCCTCCCGTGCATAGCGCATCGCCGCATCGTAAATCGCCATCTGCTCGCCGCCGGGCAGATGAACGGTGACGCCGCCTTCGGCGCCGGCCGCGAGCAGGTTGCGGATGCGGATATTCGCGAACGTGCCGCGCACCATCACTTCGTGATTGCCCCGCCGGGACCCGTACGAGTTGAAGTCCTTCGGCGCCACGCCGCTTTCGATCAGGTACCGGCCCGCCGGGCTGTCCACCGCAATACTGCCCGCCGGTGAAATGTGGTCCGTGGTCACGGAATCACCCACCATCACAAGCACCCGGGCGCCGTGAATCTCCCGGATGGGCGCCGGTTCCTCCGACAGGTCCCGGAAAAACGGCGGTTCCTGCACGTACGTGCTGTCCGCGCTCCAGGAATACAGCGCCGTCTCCTGCCCGGAAATGGCGTTCCATGTCTCGTTGCCGTCGAATACATTGCTGTACTGTGTTTCGAACATCTCGGGCTTCAACGCCTGTGCGATGGTATCGGAGATTTCCTCCTGGGTGGGCCAGACGTCCTTCAGTGTAACCGGATTTCCGTCGGCATCCTCACCCAGGGGCTCGGTCGCCAGGTCCACGTCAACCCTGCCCGCCAGGGCGTAGGCCACCACCAGGGGCGGAGAGGCGAGGTAGTTCGCCTTCACGTGCGGGTTCACCCTGCCCTCGAAATTTCGGTTGCCCGACAGGACCGATGCCGCCACCAGGTCGCCCTCGTGGATCGCCGCCACCACCGGCTCCGGCAGCGGGCCGCTATTGCCGATGCAGGTGGTGCAACCGTATCCCACCGTATGGAACCCGAGGTCTTCCAGGTAGGGCGTCAACCCCGCCGCATTGAGATAATCCGTCACCACGCGGGACCCGGGCGCCAGGCTTGTTTTTACGTACGGGGGCACTGTGAGGCCCCGTTCCACGGCCTTTTTCGCCAGAAGTCCCGCGCCCACCATTACCGAGGGATTGCTCGTATTCGTGCAGCTCGTGATCGCCGCGATCACCACGGCGCCGTGTCCGATCCTGGTCCTGCCGTTGGCGGCCACGGTCAATTGCTTCGCGCGAACCGCGTCATCCACCCCGAACCCGTTGTGACCGACGGGAGACGTCAACGCCTGCTCGAAGCCCTGCTTCATGGCGTCCATCGGCACACGGTCCTGCGGCCGTTTCGGCCCGGCCAGACTCGGTTCCACCGCGCCCAGATCCATCTCGAGCGTTTCCGTAAACGCGGGCTCCGGCGTTTCGTCCGTACGGAACAGACCCTGTGCCCGGGTATACCGCGCCACCAGGTCGACCTCCTCCGCCGACCGGGCGGTGCGCTCCAGGTATCGCAACGTCTCGTGGTCCACAGGAAAGAAACCCACGGTCGCGCCGTATTCCGGCGCCATATTCGCAATGGTTGCGCGGTCGGCCAGGCTGATGCCGGACAACCCCGTGCCGTAGAACTCCACGAATTTGCCGACCACCCCTTTTGCGCGCAGCATCTGGGTTACCGTCAGCGCAAGGTCCGTGGCGGTTGCGCCGTCGGGTAGACTGCCGTACAGCTTGAACCCAACCACCTCGGGCGCGGCCATAAAGATCGGTTGCCCCAGCATAACCGCCTCGGCCTCGATCCCGCCGACCCCCCATCCCAGTACGCCCAGCCCGTTGATCATTGTGGTATGCGAGTCCGTTCCGACCAGGCTGTCCGGAAATGCCACACCCCGCTGGCGCACAACGCCCTTCGCCAGATATTCCAGGTTTACCTGATGGACAATTCCCGTGGCCGGCGGCACCACCTGAAACTTCTCAAACGCGTTGGCGCCCCACCTCAGGAACTCATAGCGTTCCCGGTTCCGTTCGAATTCGATCTCCGCGTTGATACGCAGCGCGTCGTGCCGCGCAAACCGGTCGACCTGGACCGAATGATCGATGACCAGGTCCGCCGGAATCAGCGGCTCGATCCGCCGCGGGTCCTTTCCCATACGCGCCAGGGCGGAACGCAGCGCGGCCAGGTCGACCAGCGAAGGCACGCCGGTGAAATCCTGCAATACCACGCGCGCCGGCACAAAGGGGATCTCCGCCCGGGTGGGTGCCGCCGCGTTCCATCCCGCCAGCTCCGCGGCATCGTCTTCGGTTACCAGATATCCATCCATGTTCCGAAGCGAGGCCTCCAGCAATACCTTTATCGTGAACGGCAATCGCGAAACCGCGCCGACGCCGGCGGATTCCAGCCGGTCCAGCCGATAGATCGTGACCTCGCCGCCGGCGGTAGACAACCTGTCGCGCAATCCGAAGGGATCCTTGACGTTGCTCATAACAAACACCCTCAAAAAGCGATCAGCTAAACCGGATAGCGTTACGGCCTGGCGATGTCAATTGCGGACGTCAACGCCATTTTGAGGGCAACCACAAGGGTTGCCCCTACAATACCAGGGACGGCGGAATTCATACCCCGTACCGAAAGAAAAGAGACAAGAAGAGAGACGATCCAGATGACCGCGAGGTTGTCACGTCCCATATGCATGACCCGAAGGGACGCTTAAGAAATATATTATATAATCTAAAAGTTCGCAAGCAGGAATCGAGCGGATAAATTACGCTTGCAAACGCCCGACACTTCCTCATGCAAATTCTCCCCCGCTGCGGTATGTACGTTCACGCGCGTCCATATTGAATTCGTAGGGGCAACCCTTGTGGTTGCCCTCGTAGTGGCGCAGATTTCGATCGCGAATGCACATCGTCTGCAGGGGCGACCGGCCGGTCGCCCCTACAAGAATCGGGATATTCACACTTTACATCGCGATTGAATTTATCTAATTTCAATACAATACAAAAGCGAATCGTTGTTATAGATTATATTCCCGATTGGAATAGATTGCAGTCGTCAGGCTGAACGTCCTGCTGGAATGTGCCCCCACCGCCGCCAAAGGCGGCGTCTCCCCCTCAATGGGGGAGTGATCGCAAGGATTCGTCGCGCAGGACGGCGTATGAGAATGCCCATATTGGAGGGCGATGCGTTATGATCGAGAACATAGAAACCCTGTCCGCGCTTGCCGAGGCAGGCACGATGACCAAGGCCGGCACAAGGCTGCGCATCACCCAGTCGGCCGTCAGCAAACGCATAGACGTACTCGAGAACGCATTGGGTCGAAAACTCGTCGAACCCGTCGGCAGACGAGTCCGACTTACGGCCGCGGGCATCCAGCTGCTCGAGAAGACGGCGCCGTTCATGGCCGCGTTGCGGGAGGCCGTGGCGGACGAGTCCCCCGTTCAGGGCAGCCGTCTGGTGATCGGCATCTCAGAATCCATTCTTTCCGCCTGGGGTTCGCGCGTTCTGGCCGGCGTCGTTCAGGCCATCCCCCGGCTTGAACTCGTCATCAATGCCCACCGAAGTCCGGTTGCCATTGACAATGTCCGCTCCGGCGAATACATGCTCGCGTTGTGCGCGGACATGGTGGGATACAGCGCCGACGTGAAGTCGGAGCCTCTTGTGGACGAGCCAATGGTCCTCGTGCCCTCGGGGCTTCAGCCGTTTCAGCTTCGCCGCGATACAACCCTTCCCGTCATCACCATCGAACCCCATGCAGCGACCTGGCGGCACCTGGAACAGCAGATCAGGGCCCACGCCGGGAACTGGAACATCCGAATCGAAGCCGAACAGACCCTGCAATCTTTCGCGGGGATCGCCCAATTGGCCCGGTGCGGATTCGGGCACGGACTCGTGCCGCTGGGCATCGCGAGAGCACTGGGGATTCCGGACAAGGGTCTCGTTCGATTCCCTGAACCCGGGCTCTACAGGCCGATCGCTCTGATAGGACGCAGCACGACCTTCGCCCGTCCCATCGTCAGGACCTTTCACCGTATGCTCATAAAGACCATCCCTTCAACCCTTTCCGAATCAGGCTGACTTCATTCCTGTTTCAGCTTGCCATTCATGCGCCGGGATCGTATTTTCCGACTCTCCAATGTCCAGCCCGGAACGACGTTTTGTCGCCCTGGTCATCCTCGACGGCTGGGGCCTTTCTACCAACGAGGACCACAACGCGGTCGCGCTAGCCGATACGCCGGCGATGGACCGGATCGGCGCGATGTACCCGTCCACGACCCTGCAGACCTGTGGGCGCAGCGTCGGTCTGCCCGACGGATTGATCGGCAACTCCGAAGTGGGGCATCTCAACCTGGGCGCCGGGCGTGTCGTGGCGCAGGCCGTCACCCGGATCGACGACAGGGTGAGGGACGGGGGCTTTTCGCGGAACGAGTCGCTGCTCGCGTCGATGGACCGGGTTGCCGGTACCGATCGACGGCTCCATCTGATCGGACTTGTGTCCGACGGGGGGGTGCATTCCTGGCCCAACCACTACAACGGACTGCTCAAAATGGCCGCCGGCCGCCGGCTGAAGCCGGACCAGGTCTGCGTCCACGCGTGGCTCGACGGGCGTGACACGCCCCCCAGGAGCGGTATCCGCCATCTGGCCGCCCTGGTCGAGATGTGCGAGTCGGCGGGCGTGGGCGGAATTGCCACGGTTTGCGGCCGCTACTTCGCCATGGACCGGGACCGGCGCTGGGACCGTGTTCGTTCGGCCTACGACGCTATGACACTCGGCCGCGGGGCGCCCGCAAGGGACCCACTCGAGGCCCTCCAGGGCGCGTACGATCGTAACGAGACGGACGAGTTCGTCAAGCCGATCATAATCGAGGGCCCGGATGCGGGGCCGCCGGCCACCATCGGGAACGACGACTCCGTGCTTTGCTTCAATTTTCGGGGCGATCGGGGCCGGCAGATCACACGCGCGTTCGTGCTTCCGGATTTCGACGGGTTTGAGCGGGCAGTACACCCCGGGGCACACTATACGTGCCTCACGCGTTACGAAGCCGGCCTGCCCGTGGACGGGGTCGCGTTTTCACCCGGGGACCTGGCCCAGGAAATGCCGGACGTCTGCGGGAAGACGCTGAGCGAAGCCGGTCTCCGGCAGTTGCGCATTGCCGAAACCGAGAAATACGCACACGTCACCTATTTCTTCAACGGCCAGCGGGAGGAACCCTTCGGAGGCGAAACGCGTATTCTGGTCCCGTCGCCCAGGGACGTGACCACGTACGACTTCAAGCCCGAAATGAGCGCGCGGACCGTCACCGGGAAATTCGTCGACGCGATCCGCTCGCGGCGGTTCGACGCCGCCATCTGCAATTTCGCGAATCCCGATATGGTCGGTCATACCGGTGACCTGGGCGCGGCCGTCAAAGCCGTGACGACCGTAGACCGGTGTCTGGGGCAGGTCCTATCAGCCATCGCGGAAGTCGGCGGCGCCGCCATCGTTACGGCGGACCACGGCAACGCCGAACAGATGATTCACGACCGAACCCGGGAGCCCCACACCGCCCATACAGCCAATCCCGTGCCATTTGTCCTTGTCGATCCCGGGTTCCGTGGAAGGCTCAGGGACGGCGGCCGGCTCTGCGACGTTGCGCCCACCTTTCTGGGCGTACTCGGGCTTCTGAAGCCGGAAGCCATGACGGGAGACGACCTCAGAAAGATGGCCTGAAAACCGCTCAGCGCCCCGATGCGGCGCCCCTATGAGGAGACGCCATGAAGATCCACGAATACCAGGCCAAGGAAATCCTCAAATCGTTTGACGTTCCCGTACCCGACGGCCGCCTTGCCACCACGGCCGACGAGGCCGGAAGCGCGGCGGCCGAACTCGGCGGCGCCGTCGTCGTCAAGGCCCAGATTCACGCCGGCGGCAGGGGCAAGGGAGGGGGGATCAAACTCGCCCGGAGCCCGGACGAGGCCCGCGAAGTTGCAGGGGACATGCTCGGACGGAATCTGGTGACGCCCCAGACGGGCGCCGAAGGGCAGAACGTCAAGCAGGTGTGGATCGAAAGCGCCATCGATATCGCCCGGGAACTCTACCTGGGCGTGGTGTTGGACCGGGACCAGTCCAGACTGGTCATCATGGCTTCCAGCGAGGGTGGCATGGATATCGAAGAAGTGGCCGCCGCCATGCCGGAAAAAATCCTCAGGGAGACCGTCGACCCGGCGGTCGGGCTTCAGCCCTTTCGGGCTCGCCGGCTTGCCTTCGGCCTCGGTCTGGAGGGCGGGGCGTTCAAGCAGGGCGTGCGGTTTATCGACCGCCTCCACGCCGCCTACGTCGGCGCCGACTGTTCACTGGCCGAAATCAACCCCCTCGTGGTGACCGCCGACGACAACCTGGTGGCCCTGGACGCCAAAATGAACTTCGACGACAACGCGCTCTTCCGCCACGGAGACATTCGGAAACTCCGCGACACCGACGAGGAAGACCCTCTGGAAGTGGACGCCTCGGAATTCGACCTCAATTACATCAAGCTCGACGGCGAGGTCGGCTGCATGGTCAACGGCGCCGGTCTGGCCATGGCCACCATGGATATCGTCAAGCACGCGGGATCGTCCCCCGCCAATTTCCTGGACGTGGGCGGGGGCGCCAACGTGGAACGGGTGGAGAACGCCTTCCGGATCCTGCTTTCGGACGCCGGCGTCAGGGCCGTGCTCATCAATATTTTCGGCGGTATCGTGCGTTGCGACCGGGTTGCCGAGGGCGTGGTCCAGGCGTTGGGGAATGTCTCGGCAGACCTGCCGATCGTAGTGCGCCTGCAGGGGACCAACGCCGAGGAGGGCGCCCGAATTCTGGAGAACTCGGACCTGAAATTCACCGTCGCCCGCGAGTTGAGGGAAGCGGCGGAAGCGGTTGTGGCAGCGGTTCGGGGACAGTGAAGAGAATGGCCAAATGGCTGCATTCTTTGCAGCCAACCCTTTTTGTATATGCCAAAATGGCATATATGTGCAAAAATAGCAGAATTCAGACGAGCCCGGTCCAGGCACTGGAATTAGTATCTACTTGTTTTTAATATATTTCGCTAGAATTCGCCGTCTATGGTACTCATGTTGCTTCAATTGGGTTGTTGGTCCTATCAAGAATCGGAAGCCTAAAGAACAGGAAGCCCCTTATGCCCACGTATGATTACGTTTGTGAAGCGTGCAGCCATGAATTCGAGCATTTTCAGAGCATTACGTCGTCTCCACTGCGCAAATGCCCGGAATGCGGCGAACGAAAACTGAAGCGGCTCATCGGCGCCGGAGCGGGACTCCTCTTCAAGGGCTCGGGTTTCTACGTTACCGACTACCGGAGCGAAGGATATAAGCAGGCCGCGAAAAAAGACGCCCCGAAAGACAAGAAGAAGGAATCGAAAGACAAGGGCAGCAGCGGCGCAAAGTCCAAAAGCAAGGAAAAAGCGGCATAAATCAAGCCGGAATCGACAGAAAGGAAAACAACCAATGGGCAAAGTTATCGGAATCGATCTCGGGACGACCAACTCCTGCGTGGCCGTGATGGAGGGAGGCGATCCCGTCGTGATTCCCAATGCCGAAGGCGGGCGCACCACGCCGTCGGTCATCGCGTTCACCAAGGACGACGAGCGCCTCGTCGGTCAGGTTGCGAAACGGCAGGCCGTGACGAACCCGCAAAACACCGTCTATTCCATCAAACGCTTCATGGGCAGGCGCTACGAGGAAGTGCCCAACGAAATCGAAGAAGTGCCCTACGAGGTCCAGAGGGAGAGCAATGGTCTTGCGACCGCAAAACTAGGCGACAAGACGTACACGCCCCCCGAGATCTCGGCCATGGTCCTCCAGAAAATGAAGCAGACGGCCGAAGAATACCTGGGCGAGACCGTTACGGACGCCGTGATCACGGTCCCGGCCTACTTTAACGACGCACAGCGCAAAGCCACCACGGACGCGGGAAAGATCGCCGGCCTGGAGGTAAAGCGAATCGTCAACGAACCCACGGCCGCGTCATTGGCCTACGGCCTGGACAAGAAAAGCGACGAGATCATTGCGGTCTACGATCTGGGAGGCGGTACGTTCGACATTTCCATTCTGGAATTGGGCGACGGCGTATTCGAAGTCAAGTCCACCAACGGGGATACCCACCTGGGCGGGGACGACTTCGATCAGCGCATCATCGATTGGCTCGCGGACGAGTTCCATCAGGAGAACAACATCGACCTGCGCAATGACCCGATGGCGCTGCAGCGCCTGAAGGAAGCGGCCGAAAAAGCCAAATGCGAGCTGTCCAGTTCCCTTCAGACGGACGTCAACCTGCCTTTTGTCACTGCCGACGCGTCAGGCCCAAAGCATATGAACCTGACTCTGTCCAGGGCCAAATTCGAGCAACTCGTGGAAGACCTGGTCGAACGCACCAAGAGGCCGTGTGCCCAGGCAATCAAGGACGCGGGCCTGTCGCCGTCCGAGATCAACGAGGTCATTCTGGTTGGCGGCAGCACCCGGATTCCCAAAGTTCACGAGGCGGTGAAGGAACTCTTCGGCAAAGATCCGAACCGGGGCGTAAACCCCGACGAAGTGGTCGCGGTGGGCGCCGCGATCCAGGCCGGCGTACTTTCGGGCGACGTCAAAGACGTGGTGCTTCTGGACGTGACCCCGCTGTCCCTCGGCATCGAGACGCTGGGCGGCGTGATGACGAAGCTCATCGATCGCAACACCACCATTCCAACCAGGAAATCCCAGGTATTCACAACCGCTGCCGACAGCCAGCCTTCGGTCGAGGTGCACGTGCTCCAGGGCGAAAGGGAAATGTCGGTTGACAACCGTACCATCGGCCGGTTCCACCTGGACGGCATCCCGCCCGCGCCCCGCGGAACCCCCCAGATCGAAGTCAGTTTCGACATCGACGCCAACGGGATCATGAACGTCTCCGCCAAAGACATGGGCACAAACAAGGAACAGAGCATCCGGATCGAGGCCTCATCGGGCCTGTCCGACGCCGAAATCGATCGGATGGTCAGCGACGCCAAGGAAAACGCCGCCGAAGACAAGAAGCGGCGCGAAGGCATCGAAGTTCGGAACCAGGCGGATCAGCAGGTTTACCAGACCGAAAAGCAACTCGGCGAAATGGGCGATAAAGTCAGCGACGACGCCAGGGCCAAGGTGCAGGCCGCGGTGGACCGGGTGAAGGAAACGCTCAAGGGCGAGAACCCGGACGAAATCAAGGCCGCTACTGAAGCGCTTACCCAGCAGTGGCACCAGGTGGCGAGCGAACTCTATGCGCAGGCCTCCCAGCCGGGACCGGAGGCCGGGGCTCCGGGTGGTCCGGAGCAGCCCGCCGGCGAGCAGAAGAAAGACGACGGCGTCGTCGACGCCGAATATGAAGTGGTGGATGACGACAAAAAGAAGTAATCCACGTCGGGAAGAGAAAAGCGGAGGCGATCCCAATGGGATCGCCTCCGCTTTTTTTTCATCTCCAGCCACCCCGTTTCATGATACCTCTTAGAATCTGCCCCACCCTCTAAATTCCCCTTTTCCCCTGCCCTTTTTCTTGCTTCGCCCCAGGAAAAAGGGCGAAAAAGAAGGGCGCCTGTCTGCCGGCCAGGCAGGCGCAGGCAGGCCGCTCCAACGCCGCGGGGCTGCTTTTCTCCCCCTCGCCCTCCGGGAGAGGGGGTCGAGGGGAGAGGTCCCGCGCCTATCGACGTCAACTCTCGAGTTGCCGCGTGGAGAAGAGCGCCCACGCCCGCTCGCGCGCCGCTGCCGCATCCTTCGGCTCATTCAGCTTGTACTCGAACCGGAGCCGCCGCTTACCTCTCACGACCTCAAAGACGTCGACGAGCCAGAAGTCGCCGTCATATCTGGCATTCAGGATAAACTCGCGCTTCTCGTGGCGAACAACCACAACCGGCTCCGGCTTCGAAGATTCGCGTTCGGCGATAGCTCTCAGGCGCCCTGATCCGACGTCCAAAGGCCGTCGCGCCGGGCTACCAGCGATCCACGCCCAGCAGCTTCCGACCAAGCGGCGTCAACCGCGCAGTTTCGCCTTCCAGGTGTTCCTTTTCCTTCCGGTTCTTGCCCAGCCCCGTAAGGCGTTCACGCCATCCCTCGATGCGGCTCTGCCGATGGGATTCGTCGTCGTCCCTGGCCGGCGTCATCGTAATGTATTGCACAATGCGCGGCCGTTCGGCCGAGTTCGGACTGCTTCCATGGGGCAACAGACTGTTCCAGATGACGAGGTCGCCCTCCCTGCCGGCGATCGGCGTCGCCAGATGCCCGAATTCCGCCTGCATCCGCGTCCGGGGGTCGTCCTCGTCCGACAGCGTCTCGAGCCATTCGGCAATTCGACGGTGGAAGCCGGGGACGCACGTGAACGCGCCCTGGTTCGCCGCTGTATCCGACAGATACAGCACCCCCTGCACCATGAAGCGAGAAGGGTCGTCCAGCGAGATATCCCAATGCAGATAGGGTCCCTTGAAGGCAAATCCGGGTCGTTCCGGCGGATTCAGACTCGTCCTGTCAAAACTCACCCAGAGCTTCTCGGTCCCCCAGACGTCCGCAAACGCCCGGTGGACCCTTGGGTGCTGCCGGTTGTTCCACAGCGCCTGGTGCTGGTACATTTCGACCATGATTCCGGGCCTCGGCGGGTCCGGGTACCACGTCTCCGCGTCTTCGGAGTCCATGCCCAGAAACGCCCACACAGCCCGTTCGGCTTCGCGACAGTTCTCCGGCGGAACCGCCCTTGGCGCCACAACGTATCCGTTTTCCTTCCAGAATTCCATAGCCCCGGCGTCGAGAACTGCCATGTCAACCTCCCTCATCGAATGGAACGGGAGAAAAATCCCGGTGGATTTCCAGGTGATAACGCGCGGTCCCGAATATGCTGCTGGAACGAAACCTGTCAAGTCATTTCGATTTGCCAATGGGACTCAGGAGGACAATGCGGGCGACGATCGGACCGGTGGTCTCCGTAACCTCTTTTTTATGTGGATAATATGTCGATCTTGTATATATTTCCTTGTTGGCACGGGCCGGTCCGTCCAACAGGTACCGATGCCTCCGAAGCGGTTCGAAACACGGGCCCGCATTGTCGCCAGAGGGGTTGCTGAAGCTGAATTTCTCCTGAGATTCCGATCATGACGGTCCGGAAAGTCAAATTCATCTCGGTTTTCGCGGTCATCGTCGCCAGCCTGATTCTCCTGGTTGTTGCCAGTTCTCAGAAGATGGCGATGTATTACCTTACCGTTTCCGAGCTGGAAGCCCGTGAGACCGAACTTGTGAATAGACGCATCAAGCTCGCGGGCAAGGTCGCTCCCGGCACCATCCGGAAGGGTCCGGACCGTAACGTCGAGTTTCAGATCTGGGAACCGCTGGATGGCGCCGCGTTCTCCGCCAAACGAACGGTGGTATACGCGGGAATCGTGCCTGACACGTTCCGCGATGAAGCCGACGTGGTCCTGGAAGGCGAAGTCGGCGCGAACGGCCTCTTTCGAGCAGACACCCTGTTGGCCAAATGCCCCTCCAAATACGAGGGCCAATCTTACGACGAAATCAAGAAAGCCTATAGCAGATAACATCCATCCAGTGTTCTGACCCGCTGAAAGATCCTCGAATGGCAGCACGTCTCCTCAACAGGACACCGGGAAAGACCGGTCATCCGATGCCCCGCGGCTCCAGCAATGGCTGAAATCGGCAACTTTTTCATCTGGTTCTCATTGGTCACCTCCCTCTACGCGGCGGTGTCCGGTGTTCTGGCCGGTCGGACCGGCAGGCTGAATCTCACGCTCAGCACGGAACGCGCGGTCGCCGCCACGTTCGTTATGGTTCTGGGGGCCTTCGGCCTGCTGGAGTACTTTTTCCTCAACGACCGTTTCGACCTCCACTACGTGGCCGGCCATTCCAGCCGCGACCTGCCGACGCCCTATAAGTTCACCGCCGTATGGTCGGGCATGGAGGGCTCGCTCCTCCTCTGGGCCTTCATTCTGGCCGGCTTCAATTTCCTCGCCACGCGAAATACCCGGAGGTTCCGCGGGCCGCTGGCCTCCTACGCGACCGTTGTGATGTCGCTCACCCAGGTCTTTTTCCTCGTCCTGATCGGATATTGGGAGAATCCGTTCCGCGAACTCGGCTTCACGGCCCCCGACGGGCAGGGCATGAATCCGCTGCTGGTCCATCCGGCCATGGCCATTCACCCTCCCATGCTGTATCTCGGCTACGTGGGATTCATCGTACCGTATGCGTTTGCAATGGCCGCGCTTCTGAGCCGGCAGGTGGACGAAGAGTGGATCCGCACCACCCGCCGCTGGACCATCTGGCCATGGTTTTTCCTTGGCACAGGGCAGCTCCTGGGCGGCAACTGGGCCTACGTGGTCCTCGGATGGGGCGGATATTGGGGTTGGGACCCGGTTGAAAACGCCGCGCTGCTTCCCTGGCTCACGGGCACCGCGTTCCTGCATTCGGTCATGATCCAGGAAAAGAAGGGGATGCTCAAAGTCTGGAACATGGCGCTGATCATCCTCACCTTTACGCTGTGCATCTATGGCACCTTCCTGACCCGCAGCGGCCTGGTTTCCTCCGTGCATGCGTTCGCCCAGTCGCCGATCGGCAGCGTGTTCCTCTATTTCCTCGCAGTCATCGTGGTCTTTTCCGCCGCCATCCTATGGCAGCGGCGGCCATTGCTCAAGAGCGGGAACGAGTACGAATCTCCCGTCTCCCGGGAAGGGGGCTTCCTTCTCAACAATCTCCTGTTTCTTACGGCCACTTTTGCGGTGTTCTGGGGCGTCATGTTCCCGGTGCTTTCGGAAGCCGTCACCGGCACAAAGGTCACCGTGGGCCCGCCCTTTTTCAGCACCGTAATGACGCCCATAGGCCTTCTTCTTCTTCTTCTGACGGGTGTGGGCCCGCTGCTGGCCTGGCGCAAGACGTCGGCGCGCAGCCTGAAAAAGCACTTCACCGGACCTGGCATCTTCGGTCTCTTCTGCGGCGCCGTCGCATTCGCCCTCGGGGCGCGCGAAACGTACGCGTTGATCTCCTTTACGCTGTGCGGGTTCGTGACGGGCGCCATCGCCAGCGAGTTTCACAGAGGCGCGAAGGCGCGGGGAAGCAGTTCAAACGAGCCGTATCTCAAGGCGCTCTGGTCTCTCACCGTGCGAAACCGCCGCCGTTACGGTGGTTATATCGTCCACTTCGGCGTTGTGCTTCTCTTTTTCGGATTCACGGGAAATGCCTTCAACCGGGAAATCGAGGCGGGATTGAAGCATGGCGAGTCCGCGACCATCGGCAATTACCGTCTCGTCTACGAAGGCAGTTCCCAGAGCCGGAATCCGCTCACTGTCGTGATCCAGACCCAGCTTGGCGTGTACCAGGGAGACCGGCGTCTGGGGACGATGTGGCCGGAGCAGCACGTTTACTACAAACGAAAGGACCAGCAGCGAACGACGGAAGTCGCCGTCCGTTCCAGCCTGCGCGAAGACCTGTACGTCTTATATGAGGGGCGGGATCCGGACGGCGCCGCCCTGTTCAGAATCTACGTCAATCCCCTGGTGATGTGGGTCTGGATCGGCGCGTGGGTCCTCACCTTCGGGACGGTAATCGCCATCCTGCCGGACAAGCGGGAGCGTCTCAGACGCGGACGAAACGTTGGCCTTCCCGCCGCATCCTGAAAGGGTACGGTCTGAAAGACAATAGACAATCAGCTGCGTATCGAAGGCGGGCGAAGCCCGGCGGCGTGTGTCTCCGGCTCTCCGCTTTCCGCGCGCGGACTATCTTTCCGGCATTTCTGATTCTCTCGCTTGCATTCTCCGTGTCCGCGGAGGTGACGCAGGAACGGGTGAGGGAGGTGGCAAAGGGCCTCGCCTGTCTCTGCGGCGACTGCCCTCGCCGTCCGCTGGACGAATGTTCCTGCGGCTGGGCGGATCGAAAGCGAGCACGTATTGCCGCAGCTCTGCAAGCCGGGCAGGACAAAGAGGCCATCGTTGCCGGGTTCGTGGCGGAATTCGGCCAGGAAGTTTTCGTCACCCCCCCGGCCGAGGGCTTCAATCTTTCCGCGTGGATCATGCCCGTCATCGCCTTGCTGCTTGGCGCCATCGTGGTGTGGGCCGTGTTGCGTAACTGGTCGAGGCATCGTGCCGCTCTCGCAACACCACATGTCCCGGAAACAGAGGCGGACGATCCATATAGATCGAGGCTGGAGCAGGAACTCCGGGAGCGGGAACTGTGAGCGTCGGGGTCTGCATCGTCGTTGTCACGGCCGTTTTCATCTTTGTGTTCCGCCCGTTCATGACCACGCGTGGTCGGGTCGGACATGCGGATGCGGGGTGCGGTGACAAAAAACGGCTCGTTGAAGACAGAGAGGTCCTGTATGATACCATCCGTGAACTCGACTTCGATTACCGCATGGGAAAGGTGGAAGAAGACGACTATCGCGCGACCCGCTCGCGCTTTGGGAGCCGGGCGGTTGAACTGATAAAGGCGATCGAGGAAACCGACGCTCCCGCGCCGGGAATCGAGGATCGTATCGAACGGGAAATCGCCGCCGTGAGAAAGAAGGACACCGCCACCTGCGCCCGGTGCGGAAGCACGACGCCCGCAGGCGCCCGCTTTTGTCCGCAATGCGGCAAAGCCCTCGCGGAATCTCGTCCATGAGCAAACGATTTTGCTTCCTCGCCGTCCTGCTGGTCTCTTTTCCCGACGTTTTGTCCGGCGCCGGCCTCGTCGTTGGCCGCGTCACCAACGAGACGTACTCCAAACCCCAACAGGACTGCGTGGTAATGCTGATTCGCCAGGCCGCCGAACCTGAAATCGTCAGTCAGGATACCACCGATGAACAAGGGCGATTCTCGTTCCGGGACGCGGGCGGCGATGACGCACTCTGGTTTCTTACTGCGGCCTATGAGGGCGTCAAATACGTCCAGCAACTCTCGGACGGCCCCAATGAAATCGCCGTGTACGAAACCACCGACTCGGACACAGCCCTCTCCGTTGTCTCCCACCACATCATCGTGTACACGGCCGAGAAGCGGGTCCGGCAGATCCTGATCGTTGAGAATACCGGCAACCGCACGTTCAGGACCGGCGAGGGGCATGGACATGGCCTGGAGGTTTTCCTGCCGGAAGGCATAACGGACGTGAGGGAAGGGCCGCAGGGTCTTCACACCCACGGCGAGATCGTCGTGAATCCGGATCCCGTTCGACCGGGTCACAGCCAGCTCCTGTTTGCCTTTGACATGCCCGCTTCCGGGCGTCTTTCGCAGACGGTGAGCTATCCCACCGGTACCGTGGACGTCTTCGTCACGCCACCCGAAGCGGACGTCAGTACCGGCGCGCTTCAGGACAGAGGCGAGGACACGTTTGGACAGCATAGCTTTCGGAGGTTCTCGGGCGCCGGCTTCAACCGGGGCGACCGGATCGATCTGGAAATCAACGCGTCGCCGTGGTCTTTAACGGGCGCATTCGCCGGGCGAAACCTGATATGGGTGTTGTCCGGCCTGGCAGTCGGCTTTGCGATGCTTGCCGCCTTCCTTCGACCTTCCGGGAAGCACGGTTCTCCCGAGTCAACGCAAACCGAAGGCCAGCCGGACCTCCTCGCGCGCAGAAATGCCCTGGTTCACCAGATCGCGGACATGGATAACCGATACGAGCAGGGCGCGCTTTCGGATGGAGAGTATCAGGCCCGGCGGAATGCCTTTAAAGCGGAGCTTGTGGAGATGACCCGCATTGTGGATGGGGAGGCGTAGGCGTTGTGGCCCCGCCCCCTCCGGCCATCGTTCTCGAAGACGTGGAGAAACGGTTCGGCCGCCTCGCAGCCCTGGACGGCATCGATCTCAACCTTCAAGGCGGCGCGCTCGCCTTGCTGGGGCCGAACGGGGCCGGCAAGTCCACCCTTCTGCGACTTGTTGCGACCCTGTCAAGACCCACGCGCGGCCGGATTCTCATTCGGGGCAGAGACGCCCGCAAGGAACCGGAACGCGTGCGGGCCGACGTCGGCCTGATCTCACACCAGACCTTTCTCTACGAGGATCTGACAGCTGGCGAAAACCTGCGTTTTTATGGCCGTCTGTACGGTCTGGACGACCTCAAGGAACGGGTGCGAACGGCGCTGGAGGACGTCGGCCTTTCCGGCAGGGAACACGACCGTGTCCGTGGGTTTTCCAGGGGGATGAAACAGCGCCTCGCCATTGCCCGGGCAACGCTCCACCATCCCACGATACTTCTTCTCGACGAGCCGTTCGCGAGCCTGGATACCGCTGCCCGCGCCATGTTGAGCGACCGGCTGCAACGCCATCGCCAGGAGGGGCGAACGGTCATCCTGGTGACCCATGATCTGCATCGGGGCCTTGATCTTGCGGATCGTTTCGCGATCCTGAACCGGGGGCGGTTCGTGGCGAGGGGAGAAACCCGGGGGCTCTCGCTCGATGCGATGGAACGTCGTTATGAGAACGCCATAAACCAACACTCTTTCGCAATCGGGACGTCCGGATAGTTGCGGACCACAATTCCGCCCGCGTCTGAGGTCCGGCGCAACGCCGGAACGGGAGTATCCTTGGCTTTTTTCTTCCGTCAGGTTTCTGCTGTTTTCTGGAAAGATTTCAAGACCGAGTTTCGCACCAGAGAGCGACTCAGCGCCATGTGCTTCTTTGCGTTTCTGGTGCTTCTCGTCTTTAATTTCGTGTTCACGCCCGATTCTGAAACCATCAGAAACGCGGCGCCAGGCATCTTCTGGGTCGCCGTTACGTTTGCCGGATTCATGGTCCTGACACGTTCCTTTATTTCGGAACGCGAAAACGACTGCCTGACGGGCCTGCTGCTATCTCCCGCCGATCGAGGGGCGATCTATCTGGGCAAGATGCTGGCGAACCTCTGCGCCATGCTCCTGCTCGAGGCCCTGATTCTTCCCCTAATGGCTGTCTTTCTGAATATCGACGTCTGGCAAAACATGCCGCGCCTGCTACCCGGGCTTCTGCTGGGAACCCTCGGATTCGCCGCCGTGGGCACCCTCTTCGCCGCGATGTCCCTCAAGACCCGGCTCCGGGAGGCCCTGTTGCCAATGCTTACCCTTCCGGTTCTGGTCCCGGCCCTCCTGGCGGCCGTTGAGTCCTTCCGGGGGGCGCTGGCGGGCGCCTCTCTCTCCGAAATCTCCGGCTGGACCAACATCGGCGCCGCATTCGCGCTGCTGTTCGTGGCGACTTGCGCGCTCTTGTTCGACTACGTTGTCGAGGAATGATTTGGGAAAGCGACTGTACCTCTGGTCCCGTATCCTGGGCGCGCTGGCGCTGATCGGTATGCTGATTGCGCCCTGGCTCGCCCTCGTGTACGCAAGTGTGGAGAGGCAGATGGGCCTCGCCCAGAAAATCTTCTACTTTCACGTCCCGTCGGCTTTCGCAATGTACGCCGCCTTTTTTCTCGTCTTCGTGTTCAGCATACTGTACCTCGTTCAAAAGAAAAAAACGTGGGACGTCTGGGCCGCGTGCGCCGCCGAAGTCGGTCTTCTCTTCTGCACGCTCGTGCTACTCACCGGCCCCATCTGGGCGAAGCCCGTCTGGGGCGCCTGGTGGGTGTGGGACGCACAGTTGACCCTTACCCTGGTCCTCTGGCTGATATTCGTCGCTTACATGATGTTGAAGAGTTACAGCGAAGATCCGCTTCAGAGCGCCAGATTCCGGGCGGTTCTCGGGATCATCGGGTTTCTTGACGCGCCGCTCATCCATTACTCCACGCGGCTGTGGCGCACCCAGCATCCCGAGGTTGTACGGGCGGATACGATCGGCCTCCCGCCCGACATGCTGGTCGCGTTCGTCTTCTGCTGTGCCGCGTTCATTGTGCTCGCGGCTGCCATTCTGGCCAGACGCGTCTCGCTCGAATTCGCCCGTGACGAGCTCGAATCCCTCAAGGCCGGCTTCCGCGTTTCCGGAACGGAAACCCCGGGCTGAACCGGCGCGTGATTCCGGAGGAACCCTATGCAACACCTCGGTTACATGGCTGCCGCTTACGCGATCATCTGGGCGGCGATACTCGCCTACTTTCTGGGTCTCGGCCGCCGCGAACGCGAAATATGGCGCGAAATCCAGGCACTGCGCGAATCCATCGGCAGACGGGAAGCCGGGGTCGATTCGGGCGAACACAAATAGACGGCAGGTCGGTCCGAAGCCCATCTGACTCCCGAACAAAAGCACTATGGCCGTAAAAAACGCCCGCAAGATCCTTGCGCTTATCAGGAACCGAAAGGCGCGGGAACGCGAACGCCGGTTCGTTGTCGAAGGCATCCGCCTCGTCGAAGAAGCGTTGCTGTCGGACGTTCCGGTCGAGCAGCTTATCTTCGACAGGGACGCCCTGGAGGCCGACGGACGCCTGCAGCAATTTCACCGCGAGGCGACGCGCCGGAATATCAGCGTCCAGCAGACAGACCGCCGCGCGATCAGAAATATGGGCGAACATCAGAATCCCGAAGGCGTGCTGGGCGTGGTTCGATTTCAGGAGCGAAACAGGGACCGGGCGCTGGACGCAAGTGGTCCTCTCCTTCTCTTCGACCGGCTGCGAGACCCCAACAACCTCGGTCTGGTTCTCCGCACGGCCGAAGCCGCGGGCGTTGCCGCTGTCTTCCTTTCGCCCGGTTCCGTCGAACTCTACAATTCCAAGGTTGTCCGCGCCTCCCGGGGCTCCATTTTTCGCCTTCCCGTCTTTCGAAACGAAGACCTCCCCGCGTTGATCCGGGACCTGCGGAGGCGAGACGTCCGCGTTTCTTCCACACAACCGCGGGGTACTCCGTACCACGAAATCAGACACAGCGGCCGGGTCGCCTTTCTGTTCGGAAACGAGACGTCCGGCATCGACCCGGATCTTCAGAAACACGTCCACCAATCCATCTCGATTCCGATGGCCGACGGCATGAATTCCCTCAACGTCGCCGTTACAGCGGGTATTCTGCTGTTCAAATACAGAGAACCGACCTCGCACAAATAGCGCCCGGCGGAATTCCCCCGCCGGGCTCTGCGATTTCTTCTCCCGTTCCGAGTCGTATCCCGGGCAACTGCCAAACATACGCGGTCAACGCTGCTCAGGATCGCCGGCCTTCAATACGCCATCGACAAACGCGTATGCCTGCTCCCGGATATCCGGTGGAAACGCATGTTCCGCGTCGGGGTGTACCGCCACCAGACGGCCCGAGGCGCCCAATAGTGCGTATACGGGCGCTGCCGCCTGTACGCAATCTCTAACGCCCGACACTTCGAAATTGCTGTCCCGTGTGGGCGCGTTGGCGAAAAAGGCCCGGGGCGCGAGGGCGGCAACCACCTCCGTGAAATCAAAAGGCATCCGCTTCGGATTTTTGCCATAGCGCTCGGATATACGGGGCATATACCCCGGATGGCTCCAGCCGGTCAGGTCGCCGCTGTAATATTTGAAGAACGAATTGAACCCGCAACTGGACACCACGACCTTCAGCCGCCGATCGAACGCGGACAGATACATGGAATTGTGTCCGCCCAGGGAATGGCCGATACACCCGGTCCGGCCGCCGTCCACGTCCGGCAGGGACTCAAGCAGGTCCACGGCACGCATGTGGTTCCAGACCCCCTTCATCGTGGCGCTGGCATATCCTTTTTGATATGGATCGAATTCGTAGTCTCCATAATTCACGTAGTCCGGCGCCAGTGTCACGTAACCCCTGCGCGCAAGTTCAAGGGCATAGTGCAGATCGGGGATGCCGCCCACGCCCGCGGGTTCGCCTTTCCCGATCTTCGTTGTCTGGTGCAGGCACAACATTGCCGGCGCCTTGCCGTTCAGGCCCTTCGGGACCAGCAGGTACGCGGGCACGCGGTCGCCCGGTTCCGACACGAAAGTAATTTCCTTCCTGATCACGTCGCCCAGATCCTCGGTCTCAACGACCTCCATCTCGAGCGCGGGCAGGCTGGAACGGTCGGGCAGGGGGCCCATCACCTCCTCCATATTCGCCAGAATATGCGCTCGCCGCTTCTTCCAGTCCTCCGCGTTCGATATCGCCCGCTCCTTGCCCGCTTTGTCCAGGTATACCAGTAGACTCATCTTATCCTCATAGAATGGCGGCCTCTGTTCGGCATCTGGAACGCCCACCAGCATCACGCTCGCCAATACCAGCATCAGCGCCCGCCAGGGTAATTTCGTCACAGGACACGCCATTTAAACTACCTCATCAGTATCCGGTTGCGAAAACATGAATGCGCGACTCAACGCGCCGTCCAGCCGCCGTCCACAAACAGCGAAGTGCCCGTCACGTACGTCGACGCGTCGCTGGCGAGAAACAGGGCGGCGCCGCGGATCTCGCGCATTTCGCCCCATCGATTGAACGCCGTCTGGCTGAGCAGACTCTTCACCTTGTCGGGCGTCTTCAATAGGGGGCTGTTGATCTCTGTCAGAAAGGGTCCCGGGCAAAGCGCGTTGCACCGCACGCCAAAAGGCGCCCACTCCAGCGCGAGCGCGCGGGTCATGCCAAGGACCCCGGCCTTGGACGAACAATATGCCGAGCGTTCTGCCAGTCCCACGGCGCTCAACGTGGACCCCACGTTGATGACCGAGCCGCTTTTCTGAGAGGTCATGATCGGCCCCGCGGCCTTGCAGCAGAGCCAGGATCCGGTCAGATTGGTCTCGACAACATGCTTGAATTCGTCAACCGGAAAACGGTCTAACGGATGCCGGATGTTGATTCCCGCGCAATTGACCAGGACATCCAGCCGCCCGAACCGATCCGTGACCGCCTGTATCAGTTGCAAAACGTCATCATCCGACGTCACGTCGACGGCAAGCCCCAGGCTTTCGCGTCCGGTCTGTGCCGCGATCTCCGCCGCAACCGATTCACAGTCCGCCGCGTTTCTCGAACAGACCACGATCGCGGCGCCCGATTCGGCCAGCGCCAGCGCCATTTCCCTGCCCAGGCCCCTGGATCCACCGGTAATCAGGGCTACTCTCTCATCCAGCCGAAAAAGATCCAGCGTCTTTGGCTCTTCCATATCCGCCTCCGCAGTTTGCTGTCCAGCTCCTCGAGTCAATTGCTGTTCGAAGCGATTCAACGATTACAATTCGGCGAGAACCGTACGCAATATCCCTGCGAACAACAGCCTCTCTTCCGGCGTTCCCACCGTTACCCTGAAACACCTGTCCAGAGGCGCCGCCATCGGTTTTCGCACAAATGCGCCGTGCCGTTGCAGCGTCTCCAGAATCGTATTCGCGCGTTCTGCCGTTCCCGCGTCGAACGCCACGAAATTCGTGGCTGAGGGCAACGTGGGCAAACCGAGACCTGCCCCCAGCCGCGCATAGTCCTCCCGCCCTTCCTCAACCGAGTTCACGACGCTGGCCACGAATTCCGTATCTTGTAGCGAGGCCAGCGCCCCCGCCTGCGCGACGCGGTTCACGCCATAGTGGTGGCGCACCTTCTCAAGCGCCTCTACCACGACCGCGTCCGCAATAGCGTATCCGATCCGTGCCCCGGCCATCCCGTGCGCCTTCGAGAACGTGCGCATACGAATGACGCGCGGCCGGATTGGCGCCATCGGCAGCGGCGGGTCCTGGATGGAGAACTCCGAATACGCCTCATCCAGAATCAGCAGGCACCGCTCGGGAAGCGATTCTTCAAACGACCGGATGTTCGCCGCCGTAAGCCATGTGCCCGCCGGGTTGTCCGGATTCGACAGGTACGCCAATCTGGCGCCGGTCTCGGCGGCTGCCCCGGCCAGCCCCTCGAGGTCATTTCTGTCGCCCCGGTAGGGCACGAAGCGCAGGAGGCCGCCGAACCCCGACACGTGGTAGTTGAAGGTCGGGTACGCTCCCAGAGACGTCACAACGGTATCACCGGGCGCCACGAAGACCCGCACGACAAGGCCCAGCAGATCGTCGATTCCACTGCCAACACTGACGTTCTCGAACGGAACGCCGTGGAATCCGGCAATTGCGGCGCGGATTTCGTGGTTTTCAGGATCGTTGTACCAACTCACCCGCTCGACCGCCCGGAACATGGCCTCACGCGCCAGCGGCGAAATCCCGAAGGCGCTTTCGTTTGCCCCCACCCTCACCCTGAAGGCCTTTCCGAGCCGGCGCTCAAGGGCTTCGGGCCCCACGAAGGGCACCGATGCCGGCAGGCCGCGAACAATTCGGGTAAATGGAAACCCGTTATCCATCATCCGGACTCCGTGGACACGAAGATACGGCGGCGCCCTCAAAAACGGATGCGGAACCGGATGCGGAATTCAAGGCCTTCCTCTCTGGATCCATGAGGCGCCCCCCAGTCGACCTGGTCCAGATGCGCATCCACATAGGCATCGCCCATACTGAACAGGATAAGGCCAATCGTGGTATATAGAAAGATATTCCGTTCCGGTGACGCGTCGGTCGACCTGCGCTGATTCAATTGGCTTCGACGAACAAAAAACGCCGCCGTGGAACTCACCTGCGCGGCAGCGATCAGGCTTCCCTTTATGGGCCGGCGGTTATAAAACTGCCCCCATCCGGGCAGCGCCAGCGACCGCAACATCGCGCTCCGCGCGGCCCGGGTTTCGCGGATACTGTCCACGGCCGACGAATCCGGGCTTTCCGCAGCTGCAGGTACGACCCACGTGAGAATGACCATTCCAGCCACGAACGCCAGAATCCTGGCGCCGAAACCCCCCGATCCGAAGTCGCGGTTCCTCGCTTGCAGGCCCTGTGCTTCACGATTCATGCTCCGATCGCCAATCTCGCCGCGCCCAGAATCCCGGCGTCGTCTCCAAGCATACCCGCCACAATCTTCACCCTCTCCTTCACGCCGACCGTACCGCGTTCCTGAAACGTCTTTCTTACCGGCTCAAAAAGCCACTCTCCCGCGCGCGCCATCCCCCCGCACAACGCCACCACCTCCACGTTCGTCACACTGACAAGGCTCACGAGCCCAATCCCCAGCAACCTGCCCGTCTCCTCGAACATCGCGCGCGCAAACCCGTCACCGGCCTCCGCCGCCTCGAATATCGCCCGCGTCGTCAGACCCTCGGCGATCAACGGGGTTTCCGGCGTTTCCGTGATCAGCCGTTCGCGTGTCCGCTTCACCATCGCGGTCGCGGAAACGTAGAGTTCCAGACAGCCATAATTCCCGCAGGGGCAGCGGGGTCCGTTCCAGTCGATGGTAACGTGGCCCACCTCGGCCGCATTGCCGTTGAACCCGTGCATCAATTCGCCGTTGCATACCCAGCCCCCGCCCACGCCGGTGCCCAGCGTCACACACAAAAAATGGGGCGCCTTCCTGCCGGCGCCCCGCCACTGTTCGCCAAAAGCCGCGAGATTCGCATCGTTGTCCACAACCACCGGAATTTCGAGCGCCGCCTCCAGCCGGTCTTTCAGGCGCACGCCGTGCATGCACGGCATGTTCTCCGGAGAAATGATGACGCCGTTAAAGGGATCCAGCGGGCCGGGCGCCCCGACGCCGACGCCGCGTACTTCGGTTCCGCCGCCTTCCCGAAGCACCTGCCTGACGCACGTCGCGATTCCTGCGATTACACGATCACTGCCCAGGTCGGGGCGGGTGGGGCATCGGAACCGGGAGACGATCTCTCCCGCGTCCGTCACCAGGCCCGCGCGCGTGTTGGTTCCGCCCAGATCGACGCCAACCGTCAGCGCGCTCACATTTCCGCCCGAGCCTGTTTCACGGCGTCCACGAACGCCCGGGCGGTCGCCGTCAACTTCGCCCAGTCCCTGTCTGCCACCGCCTGTTTATCCACCATCGCGCTTCCGGCGCCCACCGCGCACGCGCCGGCCTTGATGAATTCCGGGGTCGTCCGGGCGTCGACACCGCCGGTGGGCATCAACCGAACCTGCGGAAGCGGTCCTTTCACGTCTTTGAAATAAGAAGGTCCGCCAACGCCCGCGGGGAAGACCTTCACCACGTCGGCGCCGGCCTGCCACGCGGCAAGAATCTCCGTAGGCGTGAAGCCCGCCGGCATCACCACCTTTCCGTATCGCCTGGCCATTGTGATCACATCCACGTTCAGCGTGGGCCCCACGACGTACTCGGCGCCCGACAGAATGGCCGCGCGAGCCGTCTCCGGATCCAGGACGGATCCGACGCCCACAATCGTATCCTCCATTTTTGCGGACGCCTCCTCGATGACCTTGAGCGCTCCCGGCACGGTCATGGTCACCTCGATGGCAACCACGCCTCCTTCCCGCAGGGCTTTGGAGACATCCATCAGTTCCGCGGGTGAATCCGCCCTCAACACCGCCACCACGCCACAGTCGATGATTCGATCCAGCACACCGGCCATTCGATATTCTCCTCTGTCAGTTCGACCTCAGGCGGCTCGTCCGGCGATCTTAGCGCCGGATTCTGGCTGCGGCGCCCTTCATGGCCGCCTCCGCCTCCGCCCGCGTCGCCCAGTTGACGTCGCCCAGGAACGTATGCGCAAGGGCCGAGTACGCGCCCGCGAAATCCACCGCGGCCTGAGGGTCCATCCCCTCGATCAGGCTCGAAATCAACCCGGCCGAGAAACTGTCCCCGCCTCCAACGCGGTCGACCATTTCGAGGTCTTCGTAGATTCGAGACAGGTAGAATGCTTCTCCATCGAACAGGAGCGTACGCCAGTCGTTCAGCAGCCCCGTCTTTGCAACCCGCAACGTCGTGCCCACGTAGTCTACGTTTGGATAGGATTCGATTGCCCGCCGCGCCACGTCCTTGTAGCTTTCCGGGTCCAGTTGACTGTAGTCCTCTTTCGAACCCTCCGCCTTCAACCCCAGGACCTTTTCAAAGTCCTCTTCGTTGCCGATCAGGACCTTGACCAGTGGAACGATCCTGCTGCTGGTTTTCTGGGCTTTTTCCGAACTCCACAGCTTCGACCGGAAGTTCAAGTCATAGCTCGTCGTTACCCCGGCCCTGCTGGCGGCCTCGAGGGCTTCAATGGTCGTATCCGCGGCGCCGTTGGAAAGCGCCGGGGTGATGCCGCTCACGTGAAACCATTTCGCGCCGTCAAAAACGGAATTCCAGTCCACCACGCCCGGCTCGATGTTCGATATCGCGGAATTCGCCCGGTCGTACGTCACCGCGCTCGCCCTCGGCCCGACGCCCAGTTCGACGTGGTAAAATCCGTTCCGTTCGAAACCGACTCCGTCGAAATCCACCCATTGGATATTGGACATGTCCACGCCGTGCTCGCGGCCCCTGTTCCGGATGACCCAACCCGTCCAATTGTCCACCAGCCGGGATACCCACGCCGTATTCAGCCCCAGATGAGCGCAGGCTACGGCGACGTTGTATTCGCCACCGCCTATCTCGACGTCGAGACTGGTGGAATTCTCCAGCCGGCGGTATCCCGGAGACGACAAGCGGATCATCGCCTCCCCGAAGGTTACGACATCATACATCGCTTCCCTCCTCTGAATGAACCAGGGCGCGGTCTTCATTCATCGCTTCCGCCCAGAAGGCCGGCAAGGATCAACATCCGGAACAGTTCAAGTACCGCGACCAGCGCCGACGCTACGTAGGTCCAGGCCGCCGCGTTCAATACCTTGCGGGCCGCGGGAATCTCTTCCCGGGTCAGATATCCGCCGTCACGCAGGATGGCAATTGCCCGGCTGCTGGCATTGAACTCCACCGGCAGCGTGACGAGCCCGAACAGGACGGCGAACGAAAAGAACACGATGCCAAGTTGAAGCATCAGTCCGGATTGAAAAAAGAAGCCGATGAAGAACAGGGGCATGCCCAGCCAGGAACCGAAGTTCGCCACGGGCACGATATTCGTCCGCAGGCTCAAGGGAAAGTACCCGTGCGCATGCTGAAAGGCGTGACCCGCCTCGTGGGCCGCAACGCCGATGGCCGCAAGCGACCGTGATCCGTAGGTGCTGTCCGACAGTCGCAACGTATGATCTCTCGGATCGTAGTGGTCGGTCAGATTGCCGCTCACGTTTTCCACCTTTACCGAAACGCCTCCTCGCCGCAGAATATCGCGGGTAACCTGGTCCGCGGTCCATCCGCTTCGGGCGCCGAATTCATCGTATCTGGCGAAGGTACGCTTGACCTTGAACTGCGCCCACAGCGCCAGGATGAGACCGGGGATCACCAGGATCATCGTTGGATCCCAGAAGAGAGAAAACATAAACCCGACACCTCCTTCGCTTCTTTCATTCACTCAAACGGATTTCGTTATATGCTCCGCTAACGTTGTTGAAAGTCAACCGATTATACGACAACCCCACCGGTTTCTCAGGAATAATTCAGGTTTGAGAATATGTGCTGTTTTCTTATCTGACGCGACGTCATTTTATTCGTGGTTCCGACTGGTATCTCCGAGGATCTCGCCGGTTTCGATCCGATATCCGCGCACCAGTTCTGCGCCGCTCATCCGCGCTTTTCCGGACGGTTGCACTTCCTGAAGCGCGACGGCGCCGTCTCCGGCGGCCACCACACATCCCGTCCTCCCGTCCGCCACGACCACCTCGCCGGGCATCCCCGCGCCGCCGGCGGCCGTCGTTCGGTGCACCTTCAGGGTTCCGCCTCTCCAGGTCGTAAACGCCCCGGGAAAGGGGTTGGTTCCGCGAACCAGATTGCAGACAGACACGGCGCCGCGCGTCCAGTCGATCCGCCCGTTCTCCTTCTCGAGCCGGGGCGCCCTGGTGACCCCGGTTTTCGGCTGCGGGGTCGGCGCCAACGCGTCTCTTTCCAGCCCGTCGACGACGTTCGCAAGCGCATCCGCCCCCAATTCCCGCAGCCGATCCGAAAGCTCGCCGGCCGTCTCGTTGGGGCGGATTCCCACAACCCGCTGGAACAGCAGGTCTCCCGCGTCCACGCGCGCGGTCAGGCGGAATACGCTTATCCCCGTTTCAGTCTCTCCCCGGATGATCGCCCAGTTGATCGGGGCCGCTCCCCGGTACCTGGGCAACAGAGAAGGGTGAAGGTTAATCGACCCGAGCTTTGGAATTTTCAACACGACCCGTGGCAATATTGCGAACGCGACCACCACGAAAAGGTCGGCGTCGAGACGCCGAAGCCGGCACAGAAAGTCCCGGGCTTCCAGCAAGTTTGGCTGCAATACCGGAAGCGCCAATCGTTGAGCGGCCGCCTTTACGGGCGGCGGCATCAGCTTCCGCCCCCGTCCCCGCGGACGGTCCGGCCGGGTCACGACCGCGGCGACTTCGTGGCCGCAAGCGACAAGGCGCTCCAGGGACGGCACCGCGAAATCGGGCGTCCCCATAAACACCAGCTTCACGACAGTCTCCGATCGGGGATCCGTTCCAGCCGATATCTCCCGGCATCCATCCCGCTCCGGTCTCCGATCACTTCTCTTCCACAACCCGGGAAACAGATCCCCTTGCAACCTCGAGGCGGACTTCCTTGGCGACCTGCACGACCAGGATGCCAGCCTCTTCTTTAACGCCCACAATCGTCCCGTGAATCCCCCCCGACGTTACGATTTTATCGCCCTTCTGCAGTGCGTCGATCATCGCCTGTTGCGCCTTCTGCTTCTTGATTTGTGGGCGAAAGATCAGCAGGTAGACGACAACGACCATCAATAGCAGCGGGAAAATCTGCATCAGAAATCCCGGCTGGGACCCGTCGGCCGGCTGGCCGCCCATGGCAAATGCTTCGGTTACGCCAAACAAAGGAGCCCTCCTTGAAGGAATCAGGAACGTGAATTGAACCGAAGAATCCCTACGCTGTCACAACGGCTGCCGTTTCGGCATTCAACGTGTCGAGAAACGATTCTTTCCACCTGGAGAACCACCCTTCCAGAATCGCGTTACGCATTTCCCGCATCGTCGAAAGATAAAAGTGGAGGCTGTGAAGCGTCAACAGGCGCAAGCCCAGAATCTCCTTCGAATGAACCAGGTGGCGCAGGTAGGCTCGCGAGTAGTTTCTGCAGGTATGACACGCGCAATCCGCGTCGATCGGCGCAAGGTCCCGCGCGTATTTCGCGTTGCGCAGGTTCATCCGGCCCGTTCGGGAAAAAACGGCGCCGTTCCGGGCGTTCCGGGTTGGAATCACGCAGTCGAACATATCGATGCCTCGGGAGACCCCCTCGACAAGATCTCCGGGTGTGCCGTGGCCCATCAGATAATGCGGCGACGCCGCAGGAAGACGCTCTACAACGGTGTCCACGGCCTGCCACGTGTCGGGCCCCGGTTCTCCCATGCCCGTGCCGCCGACCGCGTACCCCCAGAATCCCATCGCCACCGTCTCATCCGCGAAACGCGCTCTCAGATCGGGATACGTGCTCCCCTGAACGATGCCGAACAACACCTGTTCGCGCCCTGTGGAACTTCGGCCCGCCGACGCGGAAAACGCATCCAGACACCGCCCCCCCCACCGCAAAGTGCGTTCACCCGCTGCTTTTGCATAGTCATAATCACAGGGGTGAAGCGTACATTCGTCGAACATCATGATGACGTCGGCGCCGATCTCCCGCTCGATCCCTATTACCCGCTCCGGGGTAAACAGATGACGGGATCCGTCGATATGGGACTGGAACAGGACGCCTTCTTCCGTGATCCTGTTCAAGCCCGCGAGGCTGCTCAGCTGATAGCCGCCGCTGTCGGTCAGAATCGCCCGGTCCCAGTTCATGAACCCGTGCAGACCCCCTGCCTCGGAAATCAGATCCGCCCCGGGTTTCAAGTACAGATGATACGCATTGCCCAGGATGATCCTGGCGTGCAGGTCTCTCAGGTCCTGCTGCCCCAGCGTTTTCACCGTGCCGCGAGTGCCGACGGGCATAAAAACCGGGGTCTCCACAACCCCATGCGGCGTATGAAGGACCCCTGCTCGTGCGTTCCGGTCTGTGGCCAACACCTCAAACCGGAAGCCTTTATTCGCGATTTCGCACCTCCGTCAACAGGAACCCGGTTCCAATGACCAGAACAAACGAGTCTTCGGTTATACTACCGAAGACTTCGCTGCGCGATTGCCGCAGTGCAATGGGTTTCTGCGCCCTTTCTCTCCACGGGAAGCGGTACCCGGCCCGGACGCCGCCCAAATATACCAAGCGTCCAGGTACAAGTCAACGGGTATTGAATTTCGTAAAGGGTCGGATCGATACCTGGCCCTTCGTAACAATCATTGCCGATTGCTCATCTGACCGCTTCCCCGGCATCGATGAACGTGAATCCGCTTTTTTCGAGTTCCGGCAGCACGCGTTCGAGCGCAGCCAGCGTGGCTGGCAGCGCTCGTCCGATGCCGATAACGGTTCCTGAAATGCCCGCCATTTCCGCCAGAGCCTCCACGGACCGCTCGACCGACTCCTGCGTTTCCTTCCGGTCCAGAAACATCGAGTTTCGTCCGGCAGGCATTCCCTTTTCCTCTGCGACGGACCATGCCTTCGAGCGCGGACTGGTAAAGCTATCTACGAAAAAGAGACCATGGCGGTCCACTTCTTCCAATACCGTGCCGATTGCCGCCGTATCCTCCGTCAACCGCGACCCCATATGGTTGTTCAATCCCATTGCCTGAGGCAGATTTGCACGCGCCGACCGAATCAGCGATCTGACTTTTTCCGGCGGATGGTCCGTCAACACCGTGTTGGGACCCGGGTCCGGGCGAGGATAACCCAGGGGTTCCATCGACATATACACCATGACTCCGTGTCCGGCCGCGGCCGCCTGTTCGGCAATCCACGCGGATTTTTCCCGGCGCGGAAAGATCGAGAGCGTTATCGTCTGTTTCAACGCGCAGAATCCCCGAACCAATGCCTCGTCCTGATGCCCGAAATCGACAACAATTATGGCAATTCGGCCCGGCGTCCGGGCGAGCGCTTTTTTTCGTCTCAATATGATCTGATTCGTGCGGATGCCATCCCTGCCCAGAACGATCGACAGACTGCCGCGCTTGCGATCCTCAACGGCTTCAACAACGTCGCCGCCCAGGCGCCGGGCGAGCCGGGTCAGCTGCAGATTGCAGACCGCCAATGGCAACGTGCCGGGCACATCGGAGGTCATCACCCATCGGGCGGTACTTTCGGTGGGAGTCGGGGAGCGTTTCACGGACACGACCCTGTCGGGAACCCCAAGCTTTTTCAGTACAGCGGGCGCCCGTGATGCCACGGAATCGGCAAACGCCAGCGGACTCGCCGGAAGCGTGCGCCATTGCGCCTGCTGATTCAACGAGATTTTCCGATCATAAGGAGGAGCATCCATCGTGCGCCACCGCATCCATCCAGCCAGGCCGACGACCAACGCCAGAAGAAATGCCAGCGACCAGAGGCGAAACGACAACCTTCGCCGCCTGCGGGCCATCCTCTTTCGGCGAGACCGACGGGTCTTTTCCGGCGCGCCGGCAATACCGGTACGCCTGCGGGACGTCTTTGCCATAGGAGCGAGAGCAAACGTGGAACGCGTGAGGCGAGTCCGGACGCGAGGCGGCTCGGACAAACGGAGCCAGGTTCGCTTCCGGACAACCGAAACGTAAAGATGACGCGGGATCAATCGGGGGAGAATTGTCGTGCCTGAATTACGGCGCCGGGGAGAAAGAGCGCGTCCGTGGGGAATTCAGGGCGCCGAAAAACTGATGGGCCGCGGCACAAAACACAGCAGGAAGATGATCAGAGAAACATACCCCATCAGTTTCCGAAACGGATTGAGGGCCGACTGGGGGTCGTCCGGCGGGGAATGCCGGCGCCCCAACACCAACGCGATAAGTATCCAGATGAGCCAACCCGGCCACCGGGTGTCGAGCCAGGTGGAAAATCCATGTTGGGCGTAAAACCAGTCATACGGCGGCCCCAGCGCCCACAAGGCGCCAAGCGTGACCAGCGCTATCCTGGAAACCAGCGCGTGAACCTTCCCCCCTCCGAAGGCATATACAATATGCCCGCCGTCGAACTGTCCCAGCGGCATCAGGTTCAGCGCCGTCACGAATAGACCCAGCCATCCGGCCACGAAGATCGGATGGTCGTAAATTGCATACCCTTCCGGAAGATCGCCGATAATCTGATTCGCCAGCCAGCCGCCCAGGATGGAATTTCCGAGTGAAATCCCGCCCCCGGCGAACGCCGAGACGGGCACGATAACCGACAGATGCAATCCGACGACCAGGGCAAGCAGCGCGACCACGAAGCCGGCAAGCGGTCCGGACGCCCCGATGTCCATCAGCGCGCGCCGATTCGGAATGGGGGATCTGATTTTGATTACCGCGCCCAGGGTGCCGATGAAAGAAGGAAACGGAATGAAATAGGGCAGGGTTGCGCGCACCTTCCAGTGGCGTGAAGTAAGATAGTGCCCCATTTCGTGGATGCCCAGGATCAGAAGCAACGTTCCGGAAAACGGCAGCCCCATAATCAGATATTTCGGATTCCACAGCAGGGACAGCGAAAGGGAATCCGGCGGTAAGGACCCTGGAGACACCGCCATGCGCATGGCCACCGCCATTTGCACACCTGCCGCTGTTGTCGTGTACGCCGTGAGTGCGAACAACAACACGTTGAGCCGGACGCGGTCACCTGACAAAAATGCCTCGTTCTCAGCGTGATTTTTCGTAAAGCGCCAGGTTGACGCGAAGCGGACCCGGTTCCCGCGCCGGTTACCTGATTCCGAACTCCAGCCGATGTGAATCGTCGAGCCCCAACGCGGCCGGCACGTAGGCATATTCCATCCGCCAACCGCCCGGCTGAATCCCGAATCCGAAGGACCAGTCGCGGATGTCATTCCCCGTACGGTACCCGCTCCGCAGACACAGCGCACCCTTTACGCGCAGTTCCAGACCTGCATGCATACCCGCGGGACCGTGTCTGGGCGCCCGCAGATCGAGAGAACCGGTCAGCCATTTCGCCCGCCAGGCGATTCCGGCTCGAAACGTCCCCGGAAGAGGCGCCCTCTGCGCGTCCAGGGCCTCCATCCGACCCAGGTTCCGATAGCTGGCCCCCGCAGTCAGACCCTTATTCTCAAAGCGGTAGAGTAAGCCGAGATCCACGCTGACTCCGGACGCCCGCTCGGGGCCGATGGATTCGTGCAGTGCGCGCAAGGTTGTGCCCGCGTAAAACCCCTCCTTGATCCGTCTTGCATAGGAGAGCCCCGCGTTGATTTCGTAGATGCCAAACGTCCCCTGTGGCTGCGCGGATGGCCCGGTGCGCGCTTCGATTCCGCTAACGGAATAGATGCCCAGGCTCAGTGCCACGCCGGACCGGCTGTTGCCATATGCCCATCCGCCGTAAATTTGCTGGATTTCCTGAAACGAACTGTGATGAGTGATCAGAAAGTCTTTTCCCGTCAGCGCGCCGATGCCCGCCGGATTCCAGGACGCCGCCGTCTGATCGACCGCAACCGCCGTGTACGCGCCGCCCATCGCCTCCGCGCGGGCGCCTACTCCCTCCCGAAGCAGCACGAATCCGGCGCCCTTACCGGACGCCTCTGCCCCGTCTGCCGATCCCCAAACCAATACAAGACCGCAGACCCACAATATTCGCCGTACGGACCTCACGACAACCTCCCTGCACACGCGAAACATGACCTATCACATTTCCTTTAAACTTTAAACAATGCAGGCGGAAGAGTCAATATTCAATGGAGAACAACTGTGCAAAACCTTCATCGCAAGGCCACGTCGTGCGCATTCTCATCCGCCGCTTTCTGAATCCTGAGCACCGTTCTGGCGGCGCGAATCACCGACACCGTGTGCCGTTCATCGGCTTCCGCGTCGCCCTTGATATCCCTTAAAAACGCCTCCAGGTATCCTCCGGACCGATCTTCCGGTATCGGTCGCGTTTCCACCCGTTCCGAATCCTTCCACGCAACCTGGATGGTATCCTGTGTGGTACCTGCTTCGAGCACGCCGTCCCTGCCCCAGAACGTGTAACGCCAGTAGAACGGCAGGGAATATCCCGCTTTGTCGGGCATGAAGTACGACACGTCTCCGAGCACGCCGCAACCGTTGTCCATCGTCAACATCATCTGGGCGCCGTCGTGAAAATGTGGAAACTCCGGTGCGAATGCATTCCAGCATCTGGCGGCGTTCACCAATTCGAATTCCAGGCCCGTAATCCACGGAAGGCAGTCGATTGCGTGAATGGCAAGGTCGTTGATCGTGCCTCCGTGTTTCCCCTCCTCGAAATACCAGCCGGGGCGCTTGCCAAGCATCAGCGGATGCTGCCCGCCGAATGAAATCGCGTGGACCTCCCCGATCGTTCCCTCCCGGATCAACTTCCTCGCGCCGATGGTCTGGCCGTGGTCCCGCATCGATAGCATGCATCCTACCCTTACGTCTATCTCATCCGCGATCCGTTCAATTTCGTCGAGTTCGTCGAGGCTGGTGCACAATGGTTTATCCAGGATGACATGCTTTCCCGCGTTTAAAGCGTCAATGGCCGCACTGCCGCGACGGGCGAAATATTCTCCGATGGCCACGACGTCGCAATCCACGTCGCGCAACATCCCCGAGGGGTCCGAATGCGTGATTCTTGCCCCCGCCTCCTCAGCCGCCGCACGCGCCGTCTCATCCGATTCGCAGGCGCCCACCACCTCCACGTCATCGTGCGCGACCGCCCTTCTGTACAGATCGTGAATATGCGCATGACGAAATCCGACAAAAGCAAACCGAACCGACATATCGCCTCCAGGTCTGATCAATCGAGATGAATATCAGTTTTCCCTTTCGCGTTCCAGGCTGTTACATTACCATTCTTACAATATACCTTACGAGCGAATCGAAATCCTGAAAAAACGCCAGCAGAAAGTCTGCCGGACCATCGCTGTCCGTGAACGGCACGGGCGGGGATTTGCTCACAAACCCGTTTCATCCGCCAGAGGCGCCGATATGCCGAATCTACTCAGCCAACAACAACTCGCCTTTTTCGACACGTTCGGCTATCTGTGCCTGCCGGGGCTGATGTCGGACGTTATCGACGACATCATCGACGCATTCGAGCAGGTCTGGGCGGACCGCGGAGGCGGCCACCACGGAAAGCCGCACGACGGAGAGCGGCGGTCCTGTATCGTACCGTTTATCGACCAGCACGAACGACTCTGCGCACTGCTCGACGATCCCCGCATCAACGGATTGCTCGTCGACCTGCTCGGTTGCGACTACAACTACGTCGGCTCCGACGGCAACTACTATGCCGGCGATACCGTCTGGCATTCCGACGGGTGGGGCAAAACCGTCCGATTCGTCAAGATCGCCTTCTACCTCGATCCCCTGACCCGGTACACGGGCTGTCTGAGAGTGATCCCGGGGAGCCATAACCTGGAGGATCGCTTCGGCCAAACCGTGCAGGAACAGATCCGGGAATCCGTGCGCAACTGGGGTGTCGAAGGCGAAGACCTCCTTCCCGGGGTCGGGCTGGAAACCCACCCGGGAGATATCGCCGTTTTCAACCACAACCTCAAACACGCCGCTTTCGGCGGCAGCCCCAGAAGACGCATGTTCACCATCAACTGTTCACAGCGCTTTCCCGAGGATAGAATCGAAGACTTCAAGAGTTACATTTCCGGCCATGCCCGTTTCTGGATCGACCGGTTATACGGCGAGACGATGGTCGCAACCGCCGGCCCCGCACGCCGGATCCACCTCGAGCAGGGTCTGGCGCACGACGGCCACCTGGCCGAACTGGCGGCCAGGTCCCGGAAGGAGATGCCCGAACCTTCCCGGGGATGAACAGCGCGGGCGGAGATTGCGTTGAGGGTTCGAGGGGGTATTCGGTTTTGCCTGAGTAAAGGCGTCGTTCCTGGACGGCGCCGGTTTGGTGACTCACTGAAGGAGGGATTCGATTAGATGAACAACGACGCATGCCAGGACAACGCCAAGCGTCCACTTAATCAGCTTGATGTCGCTTTGCATGGCTGATGGCTTCCGTTCGAAATCGGCTATTTCTTCGGCGGTTTCTCTGGCGGCTTCTTCCGGGGCGCCGGCGGCGACAAGAGCGGCGTATGTCTTCGAGAGCATGATGGGCATTTGCTATCCCTTCCGATTGAACGTTTGAGAATGGCACAATGCCCTTGACACGCAGATCATCGAGGCCTTGTCCATTCGTCAGGAGCCATCGATACAAGATACACACTTGCCGCCTAATTGAAAAGATACTTGGTCGTTCACGTGAGTACGAATTGGAGGAATCTCTGGTCTTTACCTGTTGTACGAGCCCTGTGCCAGTGTCCTATCCCAAAATTACCTCACCATTCTTCCGCCTGCCTGCGCAGCGTACTGCGCTGCAGGCAGGCAGTTTCATCCCGTCTCCTGATGTTGCTTGCGCTGAGCTTGTCGAAGTGCCATCGCTCGCCGACCGTGCCAGGTCGCTGGCGCCTTGCGAGCCGGGCGACTCTGCGGCCGAATTCAGGCGCCTTATTTCCGTGACAGAACATCAGGTCATTCGATATATCCCAGATTTCTCAATCTTGATGCCAGAATGTCGGCCTCGGCTTGTGTGGTTTCCTGTGCTTGAAGGTGTATGTAATTCGACCCGTTCAGAATCTCGTTCCGTGCAGCCCTGTACGGTCCGGAATCGATGAACGGCAGGTCCGCACCGCTGAACACGTCCCGCAGCACGCAATCCTTGCCGTCCTCTCCTTCTCTGTAGAATACATGCCCGTCCGAAACCGACCACATGCGTAAACCATCCACGTCCCGCTTCAGTTCCACGCCGTCCATCGCCACGCGCGAAGTCACCCGTTCGCGGGCGGCCTCCAGGTTTCCCGGATTCAGGAATCCCGAGCCGTAGGAATTGTCGAGTTCCGAGTACACCCAGCGGCGCCCAAAGGGTTCCGCACTCCCCAGAAAATCGAGACCATATCCTTTATAGTCTGCCTCGAGTCCGGCCAGGTTGACGACCGTGGGGAACAGATCGACCATTGACATCGGCCCCGTGGGCAGCCGTAACCCATCGTGTCCCGGGACGGATGCCAGCAGCGGCACGTGGATGACGTTCTCATGCAGGAGGTCCCCGTGCGCCAACCCCTCCTTGCAGAACCCTTCCCCATGATCGCCCAGAATAAACACTGCCCAGTCGTCAAGATTCACACGCTTCAGGATCTCCACGAGCAGGAATTCCTGCACGTGCGTCGCCGCCGCGTAGTAGAACCGCAGCGCCTCCTGCACCTTGCCGGCATCCACCAGCGCTTTAAGATTCGGCGTTCCCGGAATCCCCCTCGCCCCGTATCCGCCATGCGTATACCAGAAATGCAAGAAACAAAACCGCGGCCTGTCCACGCCTTCGAATGCCGAATGCAACAGGTCTTCCAACGAACCGAGATGCTGATCCGTCGCACTGGGATCCATGGGTCCGATATGACGCTCGTAGTCCAGAAAACGGAACACGTCCATCCGCTCGGAGCGGCCATGGATTTCAAAGCCCGCCTCGGAGAACAACTGAAACAGATTCGGAATCCCCGCGAACATCTTCAGATACGTCTGCCCGTACAGTCCGTGCTCAAACGGGTACAGCCCTGTAAACATGGAGGTGTGAGACGGGCGCGTTGCCGGCGCCGTCACGAAAAACCGCTCGGCGAACGCATAATCCCTTGTCAACAGGTCGAATTTGGGGGTATTCAGCCGGCGATTGACGCGGCTCACCGCATCGTAACGAAGGCAGTCGACGGAAATCAGCAGAAACTTGCCAACCGGGTGACCCATAGCTATACGGAATTCGCATGGATGGACAGGACGGGAACACGTAAGCTCGAAGACCATAATAAAGTCCAGAATCCCCCGTTTGGCAAGTACATCGATCCCGATTTATTCATAAGTTGACAACCCACAAATCCCGTTTATCATGTCCGAGGGTCCTTATTCCTGAGAACAATTATGGTACCTACCGGGCGCGGATTCGACCTGCGCGGCACGCTCGAATGCGGCTGGAATATATTCAGACGCAAGGGATATTCAAATCATCCGCGGGACATATCCGTCAATCATGCCTATATTGACCACCTTGCCGAGTCCGGACTCAACTGTCTGGTCGTGTTCTGGACCAATGTCAGAGGTTTTAACGACGCGTGGTATGAGGCAGTGGAACATGCCCATACCGTCGGTCTGAAGCTCATACGCGCCATCTACGGATTCAGCGGCGGCGGTTCCGAATACACCATGGCGGAACCGGACGCGCCGGCGCATCTGCTGCGCCCGGCCGCGAAAGGACGGGAACTCGCCCTCTGTCCGCACGACGCTGAAACACGCGCCTGGATGGGTGGTATCCTGGCCGATCGACTCGCGCCCGGCGTGGACGGCATCGACGTCGAGCCCGCGCGTGAAATCGGCCGAAACTGCGTATGCGAACGCTGCAGTACGCTTCGTCCGTTTCAATGGGATGCCTATGTGATCGGTTTTCTGGCGGAACGGATATACGCCATCAGGCCGGATGCCGAAATCCTTCTACACCTCAGTATGGCGCCGGATAAAGCCGGAAAACAGCAGATGTCGAATGACCTGCAGTGCCTGCCCGAATCCATCCGTCACATCTTCGCCTGGGGCGCTGACGACGAAGCAAGCCTCGTCGACTGGCTTGACGCGGATTCCAGATTCGAACACTTCGCCAAACTCGGCCGCGTCCTCCTGTTTCCGGACGGGACGACCGCGGGACTGTCCGTCCAGGAGCGCGTTACCCGCACCTTTCGGTGGTGCAGTCTGGCTGCGGACCGGGGGAAGGCCGGATACCTCTTCGATTACCGCATTTTCGGGGGAAGAGAATGGCAGGGGCACGCAAACGAAGTCCCCCGAACCCGAACCGGCGGCAAAAGGCCCGCATCGGTCGCCCTGATGGGCGCCGCCATGAAGAATCCGTATTTGAACACGGCCGGCCGGCTTGAACTCATCGCCCGCCTGAAGTCCGAGTGCGACTGGGACCTGGATAATCCCGCTCGTTTCTACAATTCACCCGCCGGATAAATTCTCCCGTTCAATTCAATGCCGGAAACAGCCAAGCCTCTCATCGCCCTCCAGACTGAATCCGCGTCGGTTCCCGCCGGCCGCGGCGTCACGCTCCGATCCATCTTTCTGGCCGTGCTCGTCTCCGTCGCCGGGTGCGTCTGGGTCAATTACATCGAGTACGTCATCCACGCCTCCCGCATGACCCTCAGCCACTTTCCCATGGGTTCGCTGATGGTCTACCTGGCGCTCGCCCTGGTTCTCGATCCGCTGTGCAAGAAACTCGCCGCGAGATACGCGCTCTCGCCCACGGAACTCAAGGTTATCCTGGCCGGCGGCCTGGTTGGCGGCGCCATCCCTTCGGTTGGACTGACGGGCTATTTCCTGGGCGCAATCGCCGCGCCGTACTATTTCGCAACGCCGGAGAACCAGTGGGGCGAGTTCTTCCACCCCTACATTCCCCAATGGCTGGCGCCGCGCAACGTCAATCACGCACTGGACCACCTGTTTGAAGGCGGTCCGCCCGGCATGGACATTCCCTGGGAGGTCTGGTACATCCCCCTGGCCGCGTGGATGGCCTTGATTACGGCCCTTTTTGTGGCCTCCACCAGCCTTTCCGTTATACTCCGACGCCAATGGGTGGAGAGCGAACGGTTGAGTTACCCGATCCTGCGCCCGGTCCTGGATCTCACCGACCGGGAGAAGCCCGGGTTTTCGAGGCGTTTCTGGATCGGTTTCGCCGTTGCCATGGGAATTATCAGTTGGAACATGATCCACTACTTTGTACCCGGATTTCCGCAGATTCCAAATATCCGCTGGGGTCCCTGGGTGCATTTTGAACGATACTTCCCCGGTATCTGGACCCGCGTCAATATGTTCACCATCTCCTTCGCCTACTTCGCCAACATCGACGTCCTCTTCAGCCTCTGGTTCTTCTGCGTCCTGTTTATCGTGCGCAGCGGCATCCTCAATCGGTACGGCTACAATGCCAGCAGCACCTACACGACGAGCGGCGAGTTCGCCTGGCTTCAACTCGGCGGATTCGTCACGCTGGTTGGTTGGGGATTGTGGATCGCCCGACACCACTTGAGATCGGTGATGAGGATCGCCATCGGCCGAAGCGCGTCCCTGGACGATGCCGACGAAATGATGAGATACCGAACAGCCGTGCTCGGTTTCATCCTGAGCACACTTTTCGCCATATTCTGGTTCTGGCGCGCCGGCATGGGGTTCGGGGTTGCCTGCCTTTCCGTCCTGGCAACTCTGATTATATTCCTTGGCGTATCCCGAATCGTGGCCGAAGTCGGCCTGGTTTTCGTCTGCACGCCGATTGGCCAGCAGGAAATCGTCACCCGGCTGATCGGGCCGCGGAATCTTTCAGGGCCGAGCCTCACTGTGCTGGCTTTTTCGAACGCACTGACGTCGTTCGGCAAGGGCCTGTTCATGCCCTCCGTCGTCCACGCCACAAAGATCGCCGACCTCTGCCCTCGCGAAGACCGCCCCAGGGTCCTGACCGCGATCTTTCTTGCGTTCGCCGCGGGCGTGGCCGCGTCCATCGCTTATACCCTCTACCTGGGATACACCCACGGGGCCTACAATTTCAACGATTTTCCGTTCACCAGATACAGCCGGAGCGGCTTCGCGAACGCGCTTTCGAAGATGAAGGATCCGGCGGTCGAGACCAATATCCGACCGATCCTCCTGGCATTGGCGCAGCCGTCATGTCCGTCCTTACGTTTATGAAATAACCGCTTTCCCTGGTGGCCGCTTCACCCGGTGGGTTTTGCCATTGCCGGGCATCTCATACGTTCCACTTTTTCCACCTTTTCGGTGTTCATCGCGTGGTGCATCAAGTTCATCATCCTGCGCATCGGCGCCGCCGCCCTGTACCGACGTTATATCCCGTTTTTTCTGGGGCGTCCTGGCGGGCTATACCGCCGGCGTGGGGCTTTCTCTGGTCGTGGACATCATCTGGTTCCCCGGCGCGGGCCATTCGATTCAACGGATATTGAACATTAACGGCGACGGACGGGTGAAGGCGCATGTTCACGTCAACGGGAGATGAAGATCACGGACTGCGGTGCGCACGGTGTTTTTTTCGCGCCCCGGAATCCGGGAGGTCGCCGTTATGGTTGACATCCATCAGACCTTCAACTGGCACGATATCCATGGCAACCAGGACTACGTCTTTGGCGAAGGACGGGTACCTGAAAATGGACGGATCCAGGGCGCCGGTCCAATGTTTCCGTCGACTCAAGGAGGAGATCACCGACCGGTCCGGCTCGCTTGAACTGGCCATGAGAGTCGTGCTGGACGAGCCGGAATACCACACCCTCTACACCCTGCGCCTCTACGACAGCGCAGACCGCCCCGGCCATCGTCTGTCACGTCCGGAGGGACGGCCGCGTGTTGTTCCGGGGGAAAAACGAACTGATGGATTTCCGGCGGGGTCCTCACGTTCCAGGGCGACTGTCCATTCAACGACCGAACGAAGCGCAAGTGGTACGTCGTCGAATCCGACGAACACACGTACACCTTCGAAGCGTTCGACTTTGCAAACCAGACCGCCGTCTTTCTTCTGGACGGCCAACAACCCGTCACCGTACCGTTCCGGAACCCTGTCCGGGATATCGCAAAACTGGAACTCAGACCGGCGGCGTCGGAATCGGCCGGTATATCCGCGTGAAACAGTTGAAGCAGTTCGTCGGACGGCGAACAGATCGACCGGGAAGACCACCCGCTCTACTGGAAACCGGTCCCCGCCGCCCCGGGACGGAGAACCGGACGACAACGTCTGCGAGAGCGGGCTCAGACCCTTTGATAACCGATGGCTCGAGCTCATCACCCGGTACGGATTCGTAACGACGACCTTCCCCCGTTATCCCGAAGGGAACGCTGGAATTCGACGTCAAATCGCCGGACGTATCGGCGGAAGCCTGCGTCCTGCTGGGCGAATACGACGGCTCCATCAAGTGTTTTCGTAAGATCCAGACGGGCATCCTGACAAACCGCATGACCATTGCGACCGGTCATCCGACGCCTGGTTTTCAACACGTTCGACAACTCCGTCTCTCCCGAAAACGACCGGGCGTACCGGTTCAAGATCGCATGGGACGCGGAAACCAATAAGCAGCGGATCTGGATCGACGACGTTCCTCAGAAATACCTGGGCGAGACGGATATCGAAATCCACGGTCTATGGGGCAGGAACAACCGGATGACGCGGGGAATCGACACCATCTCTCTGCATCCGGGCCTGCTCGGAACGGCGCGTCTCACGTCCATCCAGAAGGCCCAGGGCCGGACGCACGAAAATCCGCCGGAGCCCCTCCGCACCTGGTGGGGCAATTTCAGGCTGCGAGCCGTGGAATAACCATTGCCAGTCGACGCAAGCTGTCGCGCCGTTTCGCGAAAGGTTGAAATGCAAACCCATCGAACGCCATGTACGATGTACAAGCCCGACGACCTCGCGCGCGCCAGGGAGAACATCAAACGACACGCGTGGGCGAAGGAACTCTATTCGCAAACCAAATCCCAGGCCGATACCTATCTGGCGATGGACCGGGATCGCATGCGCAGCTTTATCAGCGACCGGACGCCGCTGGTGACCGTTGTCTGTCCCAACTGCGGATGCGGACCGTGGTACGCGTACAGCCTGATCAACGACGGCGACACGCTTCAATGTACAGATTGCAGGACCACGTGGGACTGGGACCCGGACGACGTCTCCGAGACGTGGAATATCCAGGCGGTGATCCGCACGTACCGCCTGAAATACATCCTTGGCGGCCTGGAGAGCGCCGGCATCGTGTACGGTGTCGAAGGCGACGTGCGATACGCCGAAAAAGCCGCCATTCTGGTCGAACGTTTCGCGGAAGTCTTCGAGGACTACCGGCTGAACCAGGTGAACAGGAACGTCTGGCACGATCAGAATGACCCCTATTACGGGAAAATCGACGGCTGGAAACAGCGGGATGCCTGGTGCGTCCGAAACGTGCTGCTGGCGTATGATCTGATCCGGGACTCGGGCGTCCTTAAGGACGATCAGCGCCGGTCCATCGACGCCTTTGTCGAATACGTTCGAGACTATTTCGTCGAGTCGTTCAACAATCCGGGGGACTCGACCCTGAAGGGATACACCTGGTCCGATGACCTTTCACCCTACCTCTCCCACTACTCCATTCAGGACCACGGAGGCGCGTGGTGGTGCATCGCGGCTTCCGCCGCGCTGACGTGCGACCGGGAAATCCTGCAATCCGTCGTCACGTTATACGAAGACATGCTCAAGCCCGAGGCCGGCGTTTTCTTTCAGGACGGCGCGTTTTACGAATGCGCGGCCGACTACACCCTGGGACTGCTCCAGACGACCATCGGCATCCCCGAAATCATCCGCGGAAACCTGGACACGGACGTGTACGCCAATCCCCGATGCGACCTTCTGGAGAAGTGTTACACCTGGTTCCTGGATGCCGCCTTTCCGAACGACACCAACCCTGCGATCAACGATTCGCACGTTGGCAGTCCGTTGCGCCATTTCTGTTCGGAAGTCGCCTATGTCGTCTACAACAACCAGAAGGCGCTGAGCCATCTCAAGACTGTCTGGGGTGCGGACCTGAACGGCGGCGCCGAATACTCACTGTTCTACAGAGAGCCGGATGCCGCGGTCGAAAGCAGCGGCGAACCCTACGCCGAGGAAAGCGTCCACCTGCCCGATATTGGACTCATGATTCTTCGTCATGGAAAAGACAAACCGTCGCGGACCATGGCCTTCATCGACTACGGTCCGTATATACCCGCCGCCCACAAGCAGAAGGACTATCTCAATTTCGTCCTGTGGTCCTGCGGCCAGGAACTCGTCACGGAAATGGGATACAACTGGAATCCGGAATGGGCGCGCCTGTGGGAACGCGGACCGCTATCCCACAATACCGTCCTGGAATGCGCCGAACAGGGCGAGGGCGGAAAACCGCTTTTGTGGTGCGTCACCCCCGGTCCGAAACTGGCCGAGGCGGGCCTGCCGCCGGGCAATTCGCGCCTGATCGCCCTGCTGCCCCGAAGTTCCGGCGAACCCCTCATCGCCGATATCTTTCGCGTTTCCGGAGACATGAGTTCGTACACCTGGATGCTGCACGCCCGTTCAGGAGACCTGGAGGTCGCGGGTCTGGGCGACCTCTCGCCCACGGACGTTCCCGAGCCCTTGCGATCCGGCCGGTCGGGCCGAGCGATCGGCGACGTCGCGGCCACGTGGACCATGGATCGCGTCGGCCTGCGGACGATCGTCCCCAGGATCTGCGACACTGCGGTTACGATCTCCGAGTGTCCTCCCGAAGAGGACGTTATCGAGGACCTCCATGCCGAGGGCGGCACGTTGAAAACCGGCGCCGTTCTGCCGTATCGCGGCCACCTCCAGGTCCGCCGCCCCGGTCCGGACGCCATATTCGCCGCCGTACACGCGCCATTCCGGGACAGCCCACCAACGATCGACGTTCAATGCCAGATCCTGTCCGAGGAGGCGCTGGCCCTCCGGATTTCCACTGAGGAAGAGCGCTTTCTCCTTTTGCGTACACTTTCGCAAAACGAAGTGTGTCTGGGCGGAATCGCGCTGAAAGGGCGCGCGGCCGTTTTGACGTTCAAGAACGATGTCACCCATTCTCTCTGTCTCGCCTCCGGCACTTCCCTGGTTTGCGACGAATCCGAACTCCAACTCGACAGGACCGGTAACGCCTACGCGAAACGTTCCGGAGACACGTTCAAAAGGGTGGAGCTATAGGATTCAGTCCCTTATATTGCGCCGTTCAGAACTGCAATCCTACCTCTATACAGGAGATTTGCATGCCGTCCAACTTTCTCGACCGGGTCACCGAGGGCCACGTGCTGTGTGATGGCGGTTACTATCTCGAATTCGAACGACGTTGCCTCGGCAGCTACGCGTCCAGAATACCCATGGGGGTACTCGACTATCCGGAAGGCGTCCTTGAACTTCACAAGGAGTTCGCGCGGGCGGGCGCCGAGGTTCTCCAGGCGATGGTCTGGGGCGTGCGGCCGATGGAACGCGAAGAGGAACTCCACAGGAGGGCCGTGGAACTCGCGCGGGAAGCGGCCGGACCGGACCGGTTTGTGGCGGGCACCCTCAGCCCCTTCGTCTATTCGGGCCGCTCCAAATGGGATAAAATGTCCGAGGAAGACAGGACCGGCGCCAGGCAATTCTTCGAACGCCGCGTTACCCAGCAGACCTCGGCCGGCGTGGACCTATTCATCATCGAAACCTTCTATTCCGTGGATGAAGTCAGCCTGGCCATTCCGTTTGTCAAGCAGGCGGGGATCCCGGCCGTAGTGACAATGACCTATCGCGACGGGGAATTTACCCGGGAAGGCTATCGCCCCGGCGAAGCCGCCAAACGACTCGTGGACGCAGGGGCCGACGTGGTCGGCATCAATTGCATGCGCCCGTGGTCGACCATGCGGCCTCTGATGTACGAAGTCGGGGAAGCCGTTTCCGTACCCCTGTGCGCACAGCCCACGGGTTACGAACTCGAGCCGGGCGAGAACTTCAACCGTCCGCTGAGCGTCGCCGATCTCTGGACGCAGGTCGAGCCCCGCGTTGTCACGCGATTTTCCATGGCGGAGTATACCGCCGAAGCGACACGTATGGGCATCGGCTTGATTGGCTCCTGCTGCGGCGCCCTGCCGTATCACGTCCGGGCCATGGCGGAGGCGCTCGGCAAACCCACCGACCTGCCCGACGTCGACCGCGGATACCACGGTCTGGCGGGGTGAGACGCGACCATGGAATCGTGAGGGTCCGTGCGGAGGTCTATCCGGCGTCCGTGGACAGGGATTCAGGGGGGTGACGACCGTTCCGGCAACGGGTCGCGAGTCGGGCGGGAAGTTGCCCCATCCCGCCGCCCACGCTGCGCCAACGGGAGGAAACCACTCATGTTGAATGAAATCACCGCCTGTCTCCATAAGGGGTTCGAACTCGGCGTCCGGTGGACGGATGAGCGCGGCGTCCTGAACGACCCCTACGAAAGCAACCGGCCGGAGAACTTCGCGCCTGCATGCTGGGCCGTCATCGGCGCATCGCTCTACCGGCTCACCGGCGAGGACGTTTGTCTGGAGTGGACCGACCGGTGGATGCAGCGCACCGCCGAGGTTATGGACGGCGCCAGGAATTCGCCCGGTTTCAGGGAATACGTGATGGGGTACGGCGTGATGGTCTATCCCATTCTTTCGGACGTCGTGGACAGGGAACTCCTGGAAGGCTGGGAAGCCGCCTTTGCAGCGTCCTATACGGACGACGCCGGATTGTCCGACTGCCACGTCTCCGCCGCGTCGCTGCTGTGCGACATGTTCCTGGACAGCGGGCGGGAGAAGAAAGCCCGGGAGCGATCCGGAGAATTCATCGCGGCGTTCAACAGGCGAGTCACATCCGGGGGTTTCCTTCGAGACGACGACGTGAACGGGAATTCTGTCGCGCACGTCTATCTGACCGGCGCCTTCCTGGCCGCTACCCTTCTCAAGAACAAATCAGACGTCGCGTTCGGGTCCGAGGTCGAACGACTCCTTGAGACGATCTGCGGCTGGTTCAAACGGGCGAACGGTCGTTTCCATCTTCCGTTCCTGGCCAGCAGGAGCATCTACCAGATGTACGTGTATCCCATGGTCGCGCTTCTCTCGTACATCGGAGAGGGTGGAAAGGCCAGAGACAGAGTCCTCGCGCTGCTCGAATTCTGTCAGTCCTTCAATCCGGAAAACGACGTTTTCTCCCACACGCCCAACCACCTGTCGCCCTACGTCCTCGCGGGCCTGGAGTGGACTTATAATCGTCTGAACACCGACCTCGGCGCGGGCCTTGTCGCCTGGGCGCTGCTCGCGCTCCTGATCGAACAGGAATGGCCGGGGTTCGCCACGGTCGCCGCCGCTCCCCCCTTGCAGGACGTTGTCGATCCGGAAGCCGGGTACGCGATCCTGCACGGCGAGAAGTCCCGCGTGGCCTTCGCGCTTTGTAATCACGACTGGGGCTATCACCTGCCGCTCCAGCCGCTTTCCGTTAAATTCGACAATACACCGATGATCGAACCCATTGCCGACGCCAAACGGGATGGTGTCAAACACGCTTTCTATGAACAGATCGCCGAACCGCACAAGGCCGATCCGCTGCTTGAGCCTTACTTCGGCATTCTCGTTCAAGAGGCAGACGGCGCTTTTCGAATCATGGATGGCAGCGCCGACGTGGTCGCCGCCGATGAATACAGGCTGACCGGGCCGGTATCGCTGAACCTGAAACTCGATCTGAAGAACGAACTCATTCGGCTGACGTACCGCGTCACGGACCTTAAGAACGACGATCAGCCCGTCTTCTCCATCCCGGTCCTGCTGTGGGACGGGAAGGAGGAACTGACGTACAGAATTGACAACGGCGCCCTGGTTCTGGCCTGGAAAGGCGCGGCCTACCGGGTATCGATAGTCGGCAACAGCGGTCCGTGGGACCTTGACATGGCGCGTTATCTGCACGCCGGATGCGGACTGACCGCGAATATGACCGTTCCACTGGCGCATAACGCCACCCATCTGGATGCCGCTGTCACAATTGAACGGACGGCGTGAGAATCTCCTTTCTGAAGGGCCGGTCATGAACCTCGGATTCGTCGGTCTGGGCAACTATTCCAGAAACCACGAGCGGGCCGTCCAAAAGAATCCGGACCTGGTCCTGGTATCCGTCTATGATATTGTACGTGAACGCACTGACCGGGTAGCCCGGGAGTTTGGCGCAAAACGGGCGTCCACGATCGAAGATCTGGCCGGCGACCCGGACGTTGAGGCGGTCGTGATCACAACGCCCAACAACCGCCACGTTGACGACTTCAAGGTCTGCGCGGCCCACGCCAAACACGTCTTCGTCAACGTTCCCGTCACGACAAGCCGCGCCGAGGCAGCGGAGATGTTGCGACTTGCCAACGAAAAAGACCTCACCTATATGGCGGGACACAACCTCCGCAAAAATCCGGCCATCTCCCACCTGAAGAAGCGTCTGGACGCCGGCGACGTCGGCGCCCTGCACTCGGTCGAAGCCTCCGTCGGAGGCGCCGCCGCCTATGATCTCAGGCCGGACAACTGGCGGTACCAACTGAAAAACGCGCCGCTTCTTCCTTTTGCGCAGATGGCCGTCGTCTTCATCGACCTTGTCCTGGATATCATGGGCGCGCCAGAGAGAATCTCAGCCTTCATGTCCAAGAGAGACGGGGCCGGAGAATCCCCGGACCTGGGCGCCGTTATCGGCCGCTACGCCGATGGACGGCTTTCCTATATCGGCGCGTCGTACGTCTCTCATCTGGGCTACGAAATCACCTTTGCGGGCAGCGACGCCAGAGTCACGTGGGACAGCCACGACGAAAACGCCGTCACCCTGATCGGTACCGAGACTCGCCAGCGCGAATCCTTCGACCGGATCGACGAACAGTACGAGGAACTCGCCGAATTTGCGCACTGCGTGGAAACCGGCGCCGCACCCTCGGTGAACGGCCTGCACGCGTTCAACGTCGCCGCCTACTTCGAAGCGATTGAGGAATCCGTCAACACGGAGCGGGCCGCTCGCTTCAGGCCTTTCGACGAATAGCAAAAAGCCCTGGAGATCGTATCTCCAGGGCCTCGGCTGATTCAATCCGGCGACCATCATTCAGAATGCTTCAAGACCTTTCCGAACGACGTCTTTCACGTAGCCCACCAGCGCATCGATTGCGACGTCTTTTCTTTCCTGTTCGTTTCTCAACTTCACCTCCACCTCTCCCCTCGCCAGGCCCCTGGAACCCACCGTTATTCGAATCGGGATGCCGATCAGGTCCGCATCGTTGAATTTCACGCCCGCCCGTTCGTCGCGGTCATCCACAAGCGCCTCGATCTCCGCGACTTCGAGACCGCGACGGATCTTCTCCGCCGCCTCCAACTCTCCTTTAGGGCGGTTTCCCGATAGCACCACGATATGTGCATGGAACGGCGCGACCGGTATCGGCCAGATGATGCCCTGCTCGTCGTGGTGCGCCTCGATGACGCACGCCAGCAGGCGCCCAACGCCGATCCCGTAGGAACCCATCACCAGCGGGCGGGCTTTACCGTGCTCGTCCAGGAAGTTCGCGCCCAGTTTCTCGCTGTACCTCGTGCCCAGCTTGAAGATATTCCCCACCTCGACCCCGCGCGTCGACTTCAGAGGGGCGCCGCAGGAGGCGCAGGGCATCCCCTCCTCCACCGCCACCAGATCTGTGACGAGGTCCGCCTCGAAATCCCTGCCCACGTTCACGTTCAGATAGTGATAATCCTCTCTGTTCGCACCGGACACCAGGTTGTTGGAGGACGCCACCAGGTTGTCAACAACAACCAGCGCGTCTTTCGCGATGCCGATGGGCGATCCGTAACCGGGCTCAGCGCCGATGGATCGGATTTCATCCACTGTTGCCGGACGCATCTCGACGGCCCCGGCGGCGTTTGCCAATTTCGTTTCGCTAAGTTCATGGTCTCCCCGCACGAGTGCGAAGACAAACCGGTCCAGGCCCTGGATTGAACCAACCATAAACACCGCCTTGGCCGTCCGGCTCGCGGGAACGTCCAGGAACCGCGCCAGTTCTTCTATGGTCGCGCATCCTGGCGTTGCCACTTCCCGGAGCGCTTGCGGTGTCTCCCGGGTGGCCTCCTCCCTTCCACAAACGGCAATCTGCCGGTTCGCGCGGTACCCGCAGCCGTGGCAGATCAGGAGCGTATCCTCACCCACGGGATTCAGATACATGAATTCGTGCGCCCCGGTGCCGCCCATCATGCCGGTGTCGCTCTCCACCGAAACCACCTGGCCCGCCAGGCCCACGCGCCGGAAGATACGCTCATAGGCCCGGAACATGTCCTGATAGACCGAATCCAGGCCGGACTCTTCCAGGTCGAAACTGTACGCGTCCTTCATGGTAAATTCCCGCACGCGGATCAGACCTCCCCGGCTGCGGGGCTCGTCGCGGAATTTCGTCTGAATCTGGAACACGCACATGGGCAACTGCCGGTAGCTCCGAATCTGATGCCGCGCCAGGTCCGTGACCGCCTCTTCATGGGTCATTGCCAGGCACATGTCCCGGTCGGATCGATCCTGCATCCGAAGCATTTCCGGCCCCACCTCGTTCCATCTGGCACTCTCACGCCATAGCTCCGCCGGTTGCACGATGGGCATCAGCAGTTCCACGCAATCGATCGCCGCCATCTCCTCGCGAAAAATCGCCTCGATCTTCCGTGCGACGCGGAGACCCAGCGGCAAGGCGCTGAAAATGCCCGCCGCAAGCGGGCGGATCAGCCCGGCCCGCAACGCAAGCCGGTGGCTGACCAACTCCGCGTCTGCCGGGGCTTCGCGAAGCGTCTGGGTAAACAACCTGCTGTACCGCATCAGGCTTCCTTTCCATGTCGATCGAAACCCGACCGCCGCCCCTCGCTTTCCGGGACGGAAAATCAGAAGTCAAACAGCTTCAAGGCCGTCTTGCCCATGATCCATTCAAGCTGGTCTTCAGACAGAAACTCCCAGCGGCGTGGCATTTCTACCGCCATCTCACAGGTCTCATGAAGACTCACGGGCGGGAAGTCGCTCCCCCACATCATCCGTTCGGCGCCGAACCGCTCCAGCGCCCTCTCGATGAACGGCGTTGCCTCGTCGTAGGGATATCCCTTCCCGAATCCATAGAATCCCGACAGCATGAAGACCGTATTCTCGTAGTCCGCGTATCCCATCAGGCGCTCATATTCCGGCTCGTCGGGCGTCTTCTCCACGTCGGGGAACCATCCCATGTGCTCAATGCGAAACATGGCGCGCGGATGACGCTGAATTCGCTTTTCCATCGCGGGGCGAAGCATACCCGCCATGCCTCCGCTCAGACTGGCCATGATACCGAGTTCGCCAACGGTATCCCAGACCGCCTCATTGTCGACCGAAGCCGGAATGCGCAGTCCCGCGAGACCGAACGCGGCCACTTCTCTCCGGATTCGCTCGCCCGCGTCCGCCGCTTCGTAGTCCACGGCGCCCAGAGAAGCGAAGCGTCCCGGATAACGGACCATACAGTCCTTCAGGTAGGCGTTATCATGACACCCTCCGTACTGCACCAGCAGCGCCTTGTCGATGCCGGCCGATTCCATCTGCGCCAGCAGCACCTCTACGGCGACGTATTTGGTCAGCCCCACGTGCACATGCCCGTCGACAATGGTCATTCCATCCCTCCCTTACTGCATGATGCGTGACCCGAAGGTCCGGCGTTCATTTCGACGGCGGGGGTTCAGTCAATCTCAACAACCAGCCCGTCCTCCGCCACGAGCACCTCGCCGCCGTATCCGCCCCTGATTTCTTCCGCCATCTGGTACGGGGCTGTCCGGTCTCGTGTAACGTCTTCGATCACCAGGTGTTTGATCATGACGCGCATCACTTCGGCTTTCCGCGCGACGTCCGCAATATCCGCGGGCGTGATATGCCAGGCGCCCCACGGCTGTGTCGCCAGGAACTCCGGCGTGCCGGAACACTCGATGACCAGGAGGTTCGCGCCTCTGCAAAAGTCCGGGAAGTCCTCATCGGGCGTTCCGTCTCCCGTAATGACGACGCGACGGTCGCCCGCGTCGACCCGGTAGGCCAGCGTCGGGATATTCCCGTGATCGGTGAATGTCGCGGAAATCCGGTAATCGTCCTGTTCCAGGAAGGGGTGATTTCGATCCACTTCGATCACTTCCGGATCCAGCGGGCGGACGTCCTTTCCGTGACTAAGCCTGCTGTTGATGTCCTGTTCAAAGGGCGGCCGGATGACTCGTTCCACGAAATCCCGGGTGCCCGCAGGACCGTAAATCCTCAATCGACGATTCCGTACCTTGACCCATCCCACGAAAACCAGATAGGGCACATCGACAATATGATCGAAATGCAGGTGGGTCAAAAACAGCCGGTCCACCTCCTCGCATCCCACGCCCGCGCGCGCCAGGTTCGTGCCGGCGCTCCGGCCGCAGTCGAACATCAACACCTCGTTGCCGACCCGAAGCATCTGCGCAGGACCGCCCCTGACCGGGTTGTCCCGGACGGCGCCGCTGCCCAGCATCACAAACGTCATTCCAGCCATATCTCTCGCTTCCCAAAGAAAACTGGAACTTACATGGATGGACCTGCCTGCTGAGGCAGGCAGGATGAACAGGATAAAAGACCAAAAAGCGCGAGAAAAACACGACAAAGGCACGAGAAGACGAGAAAAGCACGAGAGAACGAGTAACGGCAGAATATTCGCCTGGACGCAGGAAGTGTCGCCCCTGAGAATGGGACGTAAACTGCCACGTTGCGGTACGGAAACCGGTTAATTCGACGCGCGGGGTTCATGTTGATACGCTTCCAACGTCTTCTCCGCAATCGATTCCCACGACAACGCTTTCGCCCGTTGAAACGCGCCTTCCGATATGGCCGGCAGGTCGCGCTCCCGGATTTCTTTCATGGCCCGCTCGAGCCCATCCCCGGCCCGGGCGTCGTATATGATTCCGGAGCGATCGTCCAGCAATTCCGGAAGACAGCCGATGCCGGGCGCGATAACCGGCCGCGCGAAAGACATCGCCGTGATCGCCGATCCGGAAGTCAGCATATCCACGAAAGGCAGCACCATCACGTCCGCCGCGTTAAAGAGGAGTTGGAGTTCCTCGTCAGGGAAGAACTCCGCCGTTTGCATGAGAATCCTCGGATCGCCGGCGCGCGCCCGGGCGACCACGTCCGCGCTGTATTCGCTGTTCACCTTGGCGGCTAGCAGCAATCTCAGGCGTTCGCCCGGCAGACTCGAGAACACCTCGAGTAGCCGCTCGACGCCCTTATAGCGTTTCACGTTTCCGAAAAAAAGATAAACGAACCCGTCGGGGGCGATCCCCAACGCTCTCCTGGCCTCGACGCGCGACACGTTGTTCTCGTACGCGTCTATGAAATGTCCGTGAGGTATTGTAAATATGCTATGCGTCCGGTGAAAGTGCGCCGCCACCTGTCCGCGGCCGTACTCGCAGTGCACGATCAGGGCCGTCGCAATCTGCGTTATGGCGAGGCGCGCAAGGCGGTCCAGCCCCGGATGCGGACGTTCGTGTGGATACAGGTTGTGGACGGTCCACACCATTCTGTAACCCAATGAGCGCGCCCGGGTCAGGAGGCCGATCAAATCCGCACACTTTTTGACGCTCTCGCCGGCATGGTCCGTGTTGTACATATAGGAGGGCCAGTTCAGGTGCAGAACGTCCACGCGTCCCCGGTTCTCCATTAACCACGATTCGCTCAGATCCTCGTCGTATCCGGCTTCCAACTCCACCCCAAGCCCTGCCATCGCCCGGGCGAGCAACGGGCCGTAGGGGTTGTTCTTTTCGAATCCGAGCCCTGCCTTGCCCCAGTAGAATACCGCCCGCATACGTGTCTCCGTGTGAGCCGAATCTCTTCTCTGGCAGCGACGTCGGGAACCGGACGCTACTCCCCTACAACAACACTCTCTTGACGGTCCGGCTCCACTGTTTCTGAAAGTACAGGTCTCCGTTCAAATATACGTTCAGTCCCAGGTTCATCACAAAACAATCCGCGTTGCTCGTAAGCGAACCGGTCGCTTCGGAACGCACGTCGCACCCCGGCCACGCCACCGTCGCCAGCTTTTTCGATCGGGTCCAGGCCTCTGCCGGCGCCCGGTTCGACACGCCCATCTCACCTTCTCCACCGAACAGAATGAACCGATACCTGTCTTCCAGCACGTCGTGTACCACCTGCCACGGCGCGTCGCCGGACCCTGTGGGTCTTGCCGCATGCGGCGAAGGTGAAAACGCAAACGCCGGATCGGCGCCGCCGTTCCATACCGGCAACTCGATCTTCGACGGGAATTCCGGTCCCCAGTGAACCGTGATCCGACCGGCCCGGGGCGTAGGCCAGACGTTCGGAAAATCCGATCCGTTGACGCTGATCCCGACCCGGAATCCCTCCCGGAATCGCCACGCTGTGGCTTCCATATGAAACGCAATCCGGGCGATCTCGCCCGAAACGAGGGGGACGGCGCGATCCATTCCCTCCCGCCGGGTCGAATTCAGTATCCCCTTTGTCACGAGCACGCTGGACCCATCCGGCGCAATCTCCAATAACCGGACCGCTACCGGTACCACGTCCACGTCGGAACTGATATACAGGCTGAACTTCGGGGACCCCAGGATCGACACGGGCTCCGCAAGGGGTGGTGACGCAAAGTTGATCGCCCGCGCCGAATCCTCCCGCTGGTCTCCCGGCAGCGTAAAGGGCGTCCCCCCGTCCCACAACCCCCCGTTTCGACACGCTGCCGGCAGGTAGGTTTCGGAAGCTTCTTTCGTCTCGATTGCGGGACCCTCGGCAAGCGCTCTGCCGTGAAGAAAGTACGTCCTGGGCGCCTGCCGCGGCAGATCGTCGGCCATCCGCCATTCCCCGGCAATCATGGTGCGATCCGTTACCGGTTCTTCAAATTCCCGTTGGTAAATCTGCACGGTGGGTTCGTCCGTTACGCCGTTATCCATTTGCTTCAGCCAGCAGTCCCACCAGCGCAGCAGTTCGTAGAAGACGTCGATACGGGGCCCGCAGTGCGACTGGTCTCCGTAAGCATGAGACCACGGCCCCATCAGCAGGCGTTTGGGGGCGTCCAACGCGCGGAACACCCGCAACGGCGGCGTGGGGTATCCGTCGTGCCAGCCGCCAATCAACAGTGCCGCCGCGCGAATTCGATCGTAATGCCCGGAGATCGATCCCACCGCCCAATAGTCGTCCTCCAGCTGATGAGAAATCCACTTCAGCAGGTAGGGTTCGCTCTCCTCGAGCCGCTGCCGCCAGAGTTCGCTCCATCGAGCGCCAACGGCTTCACGGAACGGGGGCAGCCCGTTGCGCGCCACCATATTCAGGCCGTAGGTCAGCATGTCGTAAAAGCCGCGCAGGCATCCGCCCTTGTAATGACAGTCATCCGTATACCTTCTGTCCGTAAAATAGGCCGGCGCGATCGCTTTCAGCGCAGGCGGGGCCGCGGCCGCAACCTGGAGCGTCGTGAATCCGCTATAGGACGTTCCCAGCATCCCCACGCTGCCGTCGCACCACGGCTGGTCCGCCAGCCAGGCGATGGCAGCGTACCCGTCCTGCGTTTCCTCCACCATATACTCATCCCTGCTCACCCCCTCCGAATTGCCCGTCCCGCGCGCGTTCAAATAGACGAACGCATACCCCCGCTCCGCGAAATAACGGGCAATCGGCGCGGTGGACCCGTCCGCGCCGCCCCGGTACGGATCGTACCACACCAGCGCGGGAAACGCGTGATCGGACACCGGCCGGGTGATCGCCGCGCCCAGAGTGATCCCGTCGCGCGTTGGAATCCGATATCGATTGCTCGTGCGGAACCCGTACTGAGCAGGGGAGCAGATCCGTCTTTTCGAAATATCCACCGGTCGTCCCTCACCTTTATATTGACAGCGCTATCCGGATTGTTTACCTACGTGTCCTGTCCCAAAAACAACCCGCCCAAAAACGCCTTGTTCGGAGATACGATGCGTTACAGAAGCATGCGCCACTGCGTCGGGGACCTGGAAAAACACGGCCACCTCGTCCGCATCCCGGATGAAGTCGATCCGGATCTCGAAATGGCCGAAATTCACCGCCGCGTGTATCAGGCCCGCGGACCCGCCGTGTTTTACGAGAACGTCAAAGGCAGCGCCTTTCCGGCCGTGTCGAATCTCTTCGGCACCCTGGAACGGTCCCGCTTCATTTTTCGCTCCACGCTGAAGTGGGTCAGGCGACTGATCGAAATCAAAGCAGACCCGCCGGCATTTCTGAAAGCGCCGTGGAAAGCCGCGGGCATCGCCAGCATCGCGCTGAATATCCCGCCCCGAAGGGTCCGGTCCGGTCCCGTCCTCGAATGTATAACCACGATCGCCCGGCTCCCGCAAATCAGGTGCTGGCCGGACGACGGCGGCGCTTTCATCCTGCTTCCCCAGGTCTACACGGAAGATCCTCTGAATTCCGGTATCCTCAATTCCAACCTCGGGATGTACCGCATTCAGACATCGGGCAACCAATACGAACCAGACGGTGAAGTCGGGCTGCATTACCAGATCCGGCGGGACATCGGCATCCACCATACAAACGCCATCGCGAAAGGCGAGCCACTGCAGGTGAGCGTTTTCGTCGGCGGGCCGCCCGCGCACACGTTCGCCGCGGTGATGCCCCTTCCCGAAGGCCTGCCCGAAGTCGCGTTCGCGGGAGGGCTGGCTGGCCGGCGCTTCCGTTACGCATCAAAAAACGGCTTCACCATATCCGCCGAAGCCGATTTCTGCATCACTGGCGTTGTGAATCCCGGCGAAACCCTGCCCGAAGGCCCGTTCGGCGACCACCTGGGATATTACAGTCTGGCGCACGAGTTTCCCGTGCTGAACGTCGAAACCGTCTATCACCGCAAGGACGCGGTCTGGCCCTTCACTGTTGTGGGCCGCCCACCCCAGGAAGATACGGCGTTCGGAGAACTCATCCACGAATTGACGGGCCCGATGGTCCCCGTGGAGCTTCCCGGCCTGAAGGCCATCAACGCCGTCGACGCCGCCGGCGTCCACCCCCTGCTCCTGGCCATCGGCAGCGAGCGGTACGTGCCCTATCGCGACCGGGAACCCCAGGAGATCCTCACCATTGCCAACGCGCTGCTGGGGTTCGGCGCGTGCTCGCTCGCCAAATATCTGTTGATCGTCGCGGGCGAAGACAATCCGCAACTGGACGTTCATGACGTCGCGGACTTTCTACGGCATCTCCTCGAACGCGTGGACTGGACTCGCGACCTCCATTTTCAGACCCGCACAACCATCGATACCCTGGACTATTCCGGCGCCGGGCTGAACGAAGGTTCCAAGGTGGTGGTCGCCGCGGCAGGCGCAAAAAGAAGGGATCTGTCCTCGGAACTTCCGGGAAATCTGGCCCTGCCCCACGAGTTAAGGAATCCAAGAGTCGCGCTTCCGGGGATCCTGGCGATAGAGGCGCCCCCGTTCGAGACGGATGCCGACGCAGAAACGGCTCAGCGGCTGACAACCGCGCTGGAATCCGTGGAACAGGTCCGGGGATTTCCATTGATCCTCTTCGTGGACGACGCCGACTTCACGGCGCGCACGCTGAACAACCTCCTGTGGGTCACGTTTACCCGGTCCAACCCGTCGCACGACGTTTACGGCGTCGGGAGTTTCATCGAAAACAAACACTGGGGCTGCCACGGTCCGCTGATCATCGACGCCCGCCTCAAGCCCCACCATGCGCCGCCTCTGGTCGAAGACCCGGACGTCACCCGAAAAGTCGACCGCATGGGCGTACGCAACCGCCCGCTCCACGGCATCATTTGAAGTCTGTCAATAGAGATCGTCCGCCGTTGTTGTCGCACACCACCGCGCGGTAAACAGCGCGTCCAGCAGGGCCTTCCGGGCGCCAGGCGTACCGATGCGTCGCAGGGCCAGCCCCGCGTAGAACCGGTTGTAGCGGTTCTCGTCCTCCAGCATCTCTACCAGGTCTCCAACCGCCGGATCTCCCGCCTCTCCGAGGTTGCAAAGCAACAGGGCCGCGTTGCGCCGTACCCGGTAGTCGGGATCCTTTACCGACCGGAACACCGCCGGCAGGACGTCCTCGGAGTCCGCCCCGATCGCGCGCAACGCTTCGAGCGCATTGCGACGGACCCACCAGTGATCGTCGCCAACCTTTTCGCTCAGGCCGGGCGCCGCGGCCTGAGCGTCCGGTCCCGTCCGGGCGAGCACGTCCGCCGCCATCGCGCGGACCCACCAGTGATCGTCCTCGATCATCTCCAGCAGCGCGGGCACAGCCGACCCGCCCATCGTGGACAATGCCCGAGCGGCCGCCCCCGGCGTGGGATTGGTCCCGTGCGCGTTGTCCGGCGTCTTTGCCGTCGTTTCCTCAATCGCAGCGAGTGTCTCCCTTCGCATCGCGGCGACCAGAACAGGGATCGATGCCCTGTCATTCGCCAGCGCATATGCGGTATTGATGCGCACGCACTCGTCCTCGTCGAACAGTGCCGGTTCCTTCACGTCCCCGTTCACGTCTGCGCGTCCGTTGGCGCCGTGCCCCTGCAACCAGCGCCACACGTCCAGCGATTGGCCCGGATTGGCGTCTTCGCCGGGGGGCGTCCAGGCCTGCTGTTGGTTCCAGTTGGGCGCTCGCGGCGACCGCATGCGCGTGAACTGAAACTTCAGCATGTATCGTTTGTTGTCGCTCACGTTAGGCGTTGCCCGGTGCCAGGAGTCGAAATGCATCAACGTCACGATCCCGGCGTCGCCGCAGATGGCATGCCCGGGCTCGCGGGTCTCTGCCGGATTGGGGTCTGAAATGGACTTGTAATTCTGCATGCGCGGAATTACGCCTGAAGGCCCCATATCTATTGTGGTGTCCTGAGGATAATAGAACGCCAATACCCACTGAAAACGCGGATGCCGGATATTGTGGTCGAAGACGTAGCAGTCCTTGTGCCAACTCTGTCCCCCGCTGCCCGGCGGATTCAGGTGGCAGTGCCGGTGCGGATTCATGATATAGTCGGGTCCGAGAAGACTCGTCAATGCGCCGCGCACGACGGGCTGATCGAACACCTGTTGAATCCTTGGTACGCGCGGCAGAATATTGTTCCCGACGTTGCCTTCCTTTTCGAATACGGTCTCGATCTCGTCGTAGATCTTGGCGTGCATATCGGAGATTGCATCCGTCTGTACAGTAATGTACCCATCCAGAATAAAGCGCTGTATCTGCGCGTCCGTCAGAAGATGATCGTTCTGCGCCATGATTCGACCTCCTCGTACCTCGGCGTTCACCGCGTTGCCGTGGACCCCATCGCGGGAAGCTCCCGCGCCATATTCACCGCCTCGACCACCTGCTCAACCGTATAGAAGTCGCTCTTGAACACCTCATGTCCGCCGGGCGTATAGATAACAAGCAGCGGGATGGTCAACCGGCCGGTATTTCGGAGTTTTTCCTTGCCTGCCGGGTTATTGCCGGTTATATCCACCTTGACGGGCGCCACGTCGGGACGCGCCAGCAACGTTACCACTTCGGGACTCTGAAGCACGTTGTGCTCGAGCACTTTGCAGTTCAGGCACCACTCCGCGGTGAAATCCATCACCACAACCTGGCCGTCCTCCAGCGCCTCTTCGAACCGCGCGGACGTATAGTAGATCCAGTCGATCGGTCCTTTGTCCGTAAACCGGATGGCGCCGACCGCGGAGAACACGACAAGCGCCGCGCCAAGACACCCGAAGACCGCCCGCCGTCCGGTCCGGTCCGTGATCTGAAGCGTTCCGTAAACCAGCCAGAATCCCGCTGCCGCGCCAAACGCCATCACGGGCCACCAGTATCCCGTGCCCGGCGGGTCCGGAGGCGTGACGACAAGCGCGCTGAGTCCGACGCCCACGAAATAGGCCGCCGCCGCCAGCATCAACAGCCCCATCACCTGCTTGATCAACTCGCTGGCCGGGCCCGTGCGGGGCATCCGCTCCACCAGCGCGGGGAAGATGGTCAGCGCAAGGTACGGCGCGGCCATCCCGCCGCCGATCGCGGCGAACGTCAGCAGCGTCGTCGCCGGAACCTGCGTGGCTGCCCACGCCGCCGCGGCGCCCATAAACGGCGCGGTGCATGGGGTGGAAAGTACCGCCGTCATGATGCCGAACCCGAAAGAACCCGCGAGGCTGTCCGGTCCCGGATTGAACCGGTAGACCGCCTGCGGCAACCGGATATAGAACAACCCGCACATGCCCACCGCCATAGCGGCAATCATCAGTCCGACCAGGATCGTGAACGTCGGATACTGAAAGAGCTGGTTGGTTGCCGTAAATCCGCTGATGCCGGCGATCATCGTCCCAAGCGCCAGCCAGAAAGCCACGACGCCCAGCGACATGGTGGACCCCAGCACGAGACGCCGGGTCCGGTTGTCCGCGGACTGCGCCAGCCCGATGATCTTGATGGGAATCACCGGAAGCACGCAGGGCGTCAGGTTCAGCAACCCACCGCCGAACGCGGCCACGAAGAGAAGCAGAATCAGACCTGCCCCGGACGACGTATCGATCAGGAACGTCCAGCCGAACAAATCGAAACGCACCCCGGTTTCTTCCGCCCCGGCGCCCGCCGACTCGTAATCTTCGAACAACGTGGAATTCATACGGTTTACGGGCTCGCTCGCGGCAACGACAGGCAGCGCCGCCTCCAGCACAACCGTATTCGGAATAAAGCAGGTAAATTCATCGCACGCCTGGTACTCGACCTCGAGTTTAAGCCGCTGCGATCCCGGCGGCGCCTCATCGCCCACCTTTATAGGAAGGTAAAACACCGTCCGGCCCTCGTACACCATGAGATCGCCGTCGGCATAGTCTGCCTGTATCGGGCGGGGCTTCGGAAAGCGAACGGCTTCCAGCGTCAGCCCGTCTGCCGCCTCCAGGATTCGGACGTCAGAAGGATACGGTTCGAAATCGCCGACAGCCACCGCCTGCGCCGGATCGGGGTTGATATGAAATCCGTCGTCAATATCCACCACGATGGCCAGCGCCACGAGGTCGCCCGGACGGGCCGCGTCGACCGGCCAGGCCGTACTCACACTCACTTTTTCCTGTGCGTGACCGGGAGCGGCGGCAAATAGCAACGCGAACAACGGGGCCATCCAATCCGGCTTTGTCATATTCAGACGGCTCCTCGGGAATACGCCATCGTGAATGCCTGTTCTTTCGAGGTAAAGAAACGAAAAGTCGACCTGATGGCAACGCTTTTTTCTTTACAAACAGCGCGTGCCGGCCTTAATTTATGCCGAAAAATCGCCTTCCCGGCGGCCATGCCGTGCGCGTCAGATTTTCTGTCCCGATCCGCATTCGGAGATTCCCTTCCTTGCGTTTCCTTCGTGCCTACGTCGGCTTTGCGAACCGGTTGAACGAACGCATTGGCGTTGCCGTATCGTGGCTTACGACGGTTCTGGTGGCTGTCGTCTGCTACGACGTGTTTACGCGGTATCTGCTGAAAAGCAGCCTGGTGGCGGTGCAGGAACTGCAATGGCACCTGTTTGCGGTCATTTTCCTGATCGGTGCGGCCTATACTCTGAAACATGGCAAACATGTGCGCGTGGACGTCTTCTACAACCGCTTCTCCGCGAAGACCAGAGCATGGGTGGATTTCGTCGGCTGCCTGCTCTTTCTCATCCCCTTCTGCCTGGTCGCCATCTGGTGTTCCCACACCTTTGTCATTAACGCATTCGTTATCGGTGAAGGGTCGCCCGATCCCGGCGGTCTGCCCGCGCGGTTCATCCTCAAAGCCGCCATCCCCGCCGGCTTTTTTCTGCTGACCTTGCAGGGCCTGGCGCTGGCATTCGGTTCCCTGATGAAGGTTGCCGGCAACGAAGCGATCGATTCCGAATCCGAACCCCGGGGGGCGGACACATGATAGAGGCCATGCCGCTCATCCTGTTCGGGGTCCTGTTTGTGCTGCTCCTCTTCGGCTTTCCCGTCGCGTTCACGCTGGGGGGCGTCTCCTTCATCCTGGGCTATCTCACGTTCGGCATCGACTTCTTCAACCTGCTGCCCCTGCGCATCTGGGGGGTGATGACCAATTACGTGCTCATCGCGGTCCCCCTGTTCGTCTATATGGGCGTCATGCTCGAGAAATCGGGGCTTGCCGAGGAACTGCTGGAAACCATGGCACTGCTCTTCGGCAAGTTGCGCGGCGGTCTTGCCGTTTCCGTAATTGTCGTGGGCGCGCTGCTGGGCGCATCCACCGGCATCGTAGGGGCTACCGTCGTCACCATGGGGCTCCTGAGCCTGCCCACCATGCTCAGACGCGGTTACCGCACCGAACTCGCCACCGGTATCATCTCAGCGTCCGGTACGCTGGGCCAGATCATCCCGCCCAGCATCGTCCTGGTGCTGCTGGGAAGCATCCTGAATATTTCCATTGGCGACATGTTCATCGCAGCGGTGATTCCAGGCATGTGTCTGGTGGGTCTCTACCTGACCTGGATCGTGATTGTCGCCGTCGCGAAGCCGGAAACCGCTCCCGCCATGCCCAGGGAGGACCTGGACCGGTTTGTGGGCGCCGTCAGGGTCAAACAGACCATTCACGCCTTCCTGCTGCCCGGCCTGCTGATAACGGCCGTCCTGGGATCCATCTTCGCCGGTGTCGCGTCTCCCACCGAAGCCGCCGCGGTTGGCGCCCTGGGCGCAACCGTGCTCACACTGTGCAAGCGCAAGCTTTCCCTCGAAACCCTCAAGGCCGTCATGGCCGAGACGACCCACCTGACCTGCATGGTCTTCATCATCCTGGTGGGCGCCACCGCCTTCGGCCTTGTTTTCAGGGGACTGCACGGCGACGCATATCTCACGCGACTGATCGTGGAAGCCGATCCGGGGCCCCACGTTTTCCTCGCGCTCGTTATGGTCGTTATTTTCGTCGCCGGATTCTTTATAGACTTCATAGAAATCACGTTCATCATCGTTCCGGTTGTCGCGCCGATTTTCGCACACCTGGGCGTGGACCTTCTCTGGGTGGGCATCCTCATTGCGATGAACCTCCAGACGTCCTTTCTCACCCCGCCTTTCGGATTTTCCCTGTTCTACCTGAAGGGCGTCGCGCCGCCCGAAGTCCAAACGGGCCAGATCTATCGGGGCATCATACCCTTTATCATCGTCCAGCTCATCGGCCTCACGCTGGTCATCGTCGTTCCCGAAGTGGCCACGTGGCTGCCCCGATACCTGGCGTCGTGATCGAAAACAAGAAACAGGGACGCGTCTTTCGCGCATCCCTGTCTGACAAGACTGCCGTGTTCTGATCGGCTAACCTCAATTCGAAAAAAGATAACCGTAAAATCAACGACAAAAAGCACAAAAGGCACAAAGGGTATCGGCGCCAAACGGGGCGTGGAAGTCGTCCAAAGTGATGTTTTCTCCGTTCACGTCCAGTGACCTGAAGGTTCCTGGAAATCCGACGTCAAATCGCCTTTATTTTCTTGCGTATATTCGAATTTACGTTTCCGAAAAATGACGAATCGAGGCTAACCGCCTATCGCGGAATAATAGAGTTTCTCCGAAAGCCCGGCCCACGGGTCGATGTTCTTCCGGAACCCGTCGAAAGAAGCATAGACCTTTTTGCTCATCGGATCGGCTTCGGCCACCTCTTCTTCAACTTCCTGCGAGTACCGGCGCAACGTCTTGAGGACCTCGTCCGAAAACCGTCGCAACTCAACATTGTGTTCTTTCGTGAGCTTCTGCAGATAAATGCTGTTCTTGGCCTCGAATTCGGAAAGCATCCAGGCGTTGGACCGGGCGGCGGCCGCCTGCACGATCTGTTGAAGGTCGTTTGGCAACTGCTCAAACGCGAGCCGGTTGACGATCAGTTCAAGCGAGGTCCCCGGCTCGTGCCATCCCGGATAATAGTAATATTTCGCGGCTCGGAAGAATCCCATCAGAAAGTCGTGGTAGGGTCCGATCCATTCGGTAGCATCGATCACGCCGCGTTCCAGGTTGGTGTAGATTTCACCTCCGGCCGAAAGCACGGCTGATCCGCCGGCCCTGGCGATCACCTTGCCGCCGAGGCCGGGTATTCGCATTTTCAGGCCTTGAAAGTCGGATATACTGTCCATTTCCCGGTTGAACCAGCCGCCCATCTGGACTCCGGTATTGCCGACGGGCATCGCGATCAGGTTGAACGGGGCATACAGTTCCTGCCAGAGCTCCAGCCCGCCGCCGCTGTAGATCCAGGCGTTGAGCTGCTGTCCGTTCATGCCGAACGGCACCGCCGCGAAAAACTGGGTTGCCGGCGCTTTGCCGGCCCAATAATACGCGGCGCCGTGGCACATCTCAACCGTGCCCTGGTTGGCGGCATCGAAACCTTCGAGCGGAGGAATCAACTCGCCGCCGCCGTAAACGGTAATTTTCAGCTGGCCGCCCGACATCTCGTCAATCCATTTGGCCAGCAGGTCCGCGCCTTCGCCGAGAATGGGAAAATGCGGCGGCCAGGTGGTTACCATCTTCCATTCGAACTTCCTTCCGGTCTGCACGGCGGGCGCGTCGGTCTTATCTCGTGAGGCGGGGCTGCAGCCCGCCATCGCCGCAACGCCGCCGGCAATCCCGACGGAGGCTTTCTTGAGAAAATCGCGTCGTTCGAACTTCTCCATACAGTTCCTCCACACGCAAATCCCGGTGATCACGCAAAGCGCTTGCCGATCAACGGAACAAGGTAGGCCGCTTAAACACCGATGGCAAGAAGAATGAGAACCCCCGTATTCCTCCTTTGGAGGCCGGGGGTGGGGAGAAAGCAATGAGCGAACCAGAGAAAAAGCTTTACCTGCTGGACGGAATGGCGCTGGTTTACCGGGCCCATTTCTCCATGATTCGCAACCCGCGAATGTCCTCTACAGGCCTGAATACGTCGACGGTATTCGTGCTCACGAACACCCTGCTGGACATTCTGAACAATGCGGATCCCAGCCATATCGGCGTTGTATTCGACACGCCCGAGCCAACCCACCGGCACAGGATGTTTCCCGAATACAAGGCCCAGCGCGAGGCCATGCCCGAGGATCTCAGCGCGGCGCTACCCTACGTCTTTCGCCTGTGCGAAGCGTTCAACCTGCCCGTTGTCAGGGTACCCGGATGGGAAGCGGACGACGTGATCGGAACGCTGGCCAAACAGGCAGAAACGGCGGGGTTTACAACCTATATGGTCACACCCGACAAGGACTACGGCCAACTGGTCTCGGACCGCACCTTCGTCTGCAAACCGGGTCGCACCGGCGACGTCGAAAACCAGGGAGTCAACGAAATTCTGGAGAAGTGGCAGATCGAACGCGTGGAACAGGTCATCGATATCCTGGGCCTGATGGGCGACAGTTCGGACAACGTGCCCGGCGTGCCGGGCGTGGGTGAAAAAACCGCCCAGAAACTCATCGGAAAGTATGGAAGCATAGAGAACCTGCTCGACCATACGCACGAACTCAAGGGAAAACAGAAGGAACGCATTGAAGAAAACCGCGAACAGGCGCTGCTTTCCAAGAAACTGGTCACAATAGAGCGCGACGTGGTGCTGGAAGTAAAGCCCGATGACCTGGAACGTGTCAATTGGGACGAGGCGAAATTGCAGGCGCTGTTTGTCGAGCTTGAGTTCAATACCCTCGGCCAGCGACTGTTCGGCGACTCGTTCAAGGCGGGTCCCACAGCCGCAACCGACGAGGTCGGAGGAGACGTCCGCACGATCGAGGACGTGGAGCACGAATACAAGCTGGTGGATACCGCGGAGTCGCGAAGAGAACTCATCGACGCGCTGAGTCAGCAGAAGGCCTTCTGTTTCGACGTCGAAACCACGGGCCTGAACCCCAGGAAGTGCGATTTGATCGGCCTCGCCTTTTCCTACGAAGCGCACACGGGATTCTATGCGCCATTGCCCGACGTGCCTGAAGAGGCGCTCGAAATCCTGGAGACGTTTCGTCCCGTCCTGGAGGATCCGGAAATCGAGAAGATCGGCCACCACCTTAAATTCGATCTGAGCGTATTGCGCTGGAAGGGATTTCGGGTCAACGGGCCTCTGTTCGACACCATGCTTGCCGCTTATCTGGCCGCGCCGGACCTTCGCCGCACCATGGACTATCTCTCCGAAGCGCTGTTGGGATATCGCCCCATACCAATTTCCGACCTCATCGGCGAAAAAGGCGAGGACCAGCTGAGCCTGCCGGACGTTCCGCTGGACCAGGTAACCACGTATGCGGCTGAGGATGCGGACGTAACCCTTCAACTGAGCGAAGTCCTGAGGTCCATGCTCGAAGATATGGGGCAGGTGCGCGTGTTCCGGGACGTGGAATGTCCGCTCATCCCCGCCCTGGTCGAAATGGAACGCGAAGGCATCCGGTGTGAAGCCGGGGCGCTTCGAGATTTGTCCGACGGGCTCTCGGGAGAAATCGATCGGGCCAGGGAGCAGATTTTCCAACTTGCAGGAGAACAATTCGATCTCAACTCGCCCAGGCAACTGGGCGACGTCCTGTTCGACAAACTGAAACTCGACCCGAACGCGCGCCGGACGGCCAGGACCAAACAGTACCAGACCACGGAACAGGTCCTGCGGCGGCTGGCGTACAAGCACCAAATCGTGGAACAGGTGATGTTTTACCGGATGTGCGCCAAATTGAAATCCACCTACGTCGACCAGTTGCCGGGTTCGATTTTCAAACCCACGGGCCGAATCCATACCAACTACGAGGCGGCGGTTACCGCGACCGGCCGTCTGCAGTCTAACGGTCCGAATATGCAGAATATCCCCATCCGCACCGAAATGGGCCGGGAGATCCGAAAGGCCTTCGTGCCGCGCGATGAAAGCCACGTGCTGCTTGCCGCCGACTACTCCCAGATCGAACTCCGCGTTGCCGCCGAACTCAGCGGGGACGAAGCGCTCACGGAGGTTTTCAGGCAGGGCGGCGACGTCCACACGGCGACCGCTGAAAAAATCTACGGCATCGAAGAGGCTACCGAAGATATGCGGCGCCACGCGAAAACCGTCAACTTCGGCATTATCTACGGCATCTCGGCGTTCGGCCTCGCCGAACGCCTGGACATCACCCGAAAGCAGGCGGGCGAACTCATCGCCAATTACTTCGATCAGTTTCCCGGCATCCGGACCTACATGGACGAGACCATCGAGTTCGCCCGGGAAAACGGATACGTGGAGACGGTCACCGGTCGCCGCCGCTATCTGCGGGATATCAACTCGCGCAACGCCACCACCCGGAAGGGGGAAGAGCGAAACGCCATCAACTCGCGAATCCAGGGCACGGCCGCGGACATGATCAAACTCGCGATGAGCCATATCCATCGCGAGATTCTGGAACGTGACCTCAGATCCCGTATGCTGCTTCAGGTTCACGACGAACTGGTCTTCGATATGCGCCTGGACGAAGCGGATATCCTCCCGACCATCGTCGAAGACGCGATGAAATCCGCCATTCCGATGCGGGTTCCCATCGTCGTGGAAATGGGCACGGGGACGAACTGGCTGGACGCGCATTGATTCGTGGCACGGGCGACAGATTGCCGCCACCGTCTACGGGGAAGACGCCATGCGAAACGAAAAAGTGACCGATGTCATCGAATCGGCGATCAAGAAAACAGCAGAGATGAATCCACAGGAGACCGACGGCGAATGGCTTGAAGTCGTCACTGTGGAGTCCGGTCCATACATCAAAGAGTGGGACATCTCAGCGTGCTGGCATTGGGACGACTGGCCGGATCGAGAGACTCATTTCCCGATCACGACCAAATTGGACGTGGGGATCGACGCCGTAGCCGTGCGTCGCGGCGACGGAAAGCACGTTGCAATCCAGTGCAAGTCGCGCCGGCTTGATGACCAGGGACGCGGTACCTCAATCAACAGCAACGAGATCGCCAAGTTTGCGGCTGCGTCCGCAGCGGATTTCTGGGCAGAACGCTGGGTGGTCACCAACGGAGACAATCCACTTGCCAGCGGTGCAGTGCAGTCGGCTTCGATGAGCGAGAAGCCGCTCAAACTGGTCAACGTCACGAACGACTTGCACCAGCAGCGGCGGTCCGATGGCGCATCTGAGACGTGCGAGCACCGCACGATTCCGGATAATGAGGATGCGATTCAAACGAAATCCTGCATGCAAAACGAAGCCGTCGCCAACAGCGTCCGCATACTCAAAGAGCAGGAACGCTCTGAGAGCGGAGGACGTCCGCTCGGCGAGGCCCGCGGAAGAATCATCCTGCCCTGCGGAACGGGGAAGACTCGCATCTCGCTCCGGATCATAGAAGAACTGACGCCTCCGGGCGAACTGTCCATCGTGCTGTGTCCGTCCATCGCGCTCGTAACCCAGATAAGGCGCGAATATCTGCAATACTCCGTGGTTCCGTTAGACGTGCTTGCGGTCTGCTCGGACGTTACGGCGGGCTACGACCCCAGGAAGGAGGGCAAGCGCAACGCGACGCTCGACCCTACGGTCGATAACAGCAATGTCAGCGCGTCCGAAGTGAAGGGCAGGGTAACCACCGACGCCGGAGAAATAGCCGATTGGATGCGCCAGAGCGCCGTCGACAGCGGAATCAAGGTTCTCATTGGGACATACCAGAGCAGCGGCAGGGTATCGGAAGCCCTGCTGAGCGCCGGTGTCAGAGCGCGCGTGATGATTGCTGACGAAGCGCACAGAACGGCGGGACTGAAGCGCAAGAACTCCAGATCCACTGCCGCCAATGAAGAAGAAAAGCGTCTTCGCGACTTCACTGTCTGCCACAACAGCAACAGGTTTCCCGCAACCTATCGCGTCTATCAGACTGCAACTCCGCGCATTTATGACGGCAAGCGCGCCATCGGCAATCCGAACTGGATCGTCCGCTCGATGGACGACGAGACCACGTTCGGCGTCGAACTGTACCGCAAAAGCTACCTCGAAGCCGTCCGCAACCGTTGGCTGTCTGACTACCGCATCATTGCGATGGGCATCAACGACCCGGAGGCGTTCGAGACCGCGAATATTCTGGCCAAGAACACGATGAGCAAAGGACGCGGCAAGCTAACGACCGCGGACTACCTGCGCGGCCTGGCGTACGCTCTCACCATGGGCGGAGCGACCCAGGGGGATAATGTGGACATCAGGTCGTGCATTGCCTTCATGAACACGGTGGACAAGTCCAGAAACATGGCGGCAGACCTTCAGACCGAAAAGGTAAAGGAATGGGTCTCCCGGTGGCTCGTCGAGAACGCGGATGGCAGGGTTGTGTCTGATTACAGCCTCGAACACCTGGACGCTTCCAGCAGCGCCGCGGCACGCGAAACCGCGAAGGAACGGCTCGCTTCTGGCGATTTGGAGAACCCGCACGGCATCATCAATGTGGGCATCTTCGGAGAGGGCACCGATTCGCCGTCATTAAGCGCGGTGGCGTTTCTGGAAGCCCGTAAAAGTCCCATCGACGTCGTGCAAGCCGTCGGAAGGGCGATGCGAACCGCCCCCGACAAAGAGCTGGGCTACATTGTCTGCCCCATTCTGATTCCTCCGACTGCCGACCCCGAAAAATGGCTGAGCAACAGCGACTCCGAGGAAGGTTGGCAGGAGCTTGGGCAGATTCTCCTGGCGTTGCGCGCCCACGACCAGCGCATCGAGGAGAACCTTGAGGAACTCCTGCAACTGTACATCCCCAAGCCGCCGCCGGTTGAGCGCACTCTGGTGGCGGTTGCCACCGGTGAGGGCAATCGCATCCAGTACGGCGAAGTCGAGGGACCGCCCGGCGCGGCGCAGGAAGCGGTCGAACAGGTGTTGAAAGGCAAGACCCGCGCCGAGTCCGGAATACGACGCATAAGCGAAACGCCTGTCAATTTCCGGGCACAGGACAGCGCCAATTCCGCATCCGGATTGCCACGTATAAGCGAAGAACCGGTCGATTACCGTGCAGTGGAGATAACGCAGGTCTTGACAGGGAAAAAAAACGACGACGGTAGTATTGAGCTCCGCTCGGACTCCGTCGACCGAGACAAACCGAAAACTGGCGATGCGCGGGGCGTCGTGAACATACAGAAAACCAAAGCCAGGGCTCGGAAGATGATTAATACCGGCGAGGGCGGCACTCGCGTTCCGCCGGGCAGTCATCGGAAGTCCCGCAAGTCCGCCAAAGAGCGAGCAGAGGAAAAAGGACAGTTGATGCTCAAGTTGAGCGGGCTGGAAGCGCACGGCAGGGCCATCAAGATGAACCTTCTGGCGAAGTCCGGGCTGAGCGAAAATCGCGTGATGCGCGATCTGAACATACTGGAAGGGAGCGTCACCGAAGCTGCGTACCACATGCGCGCCGACGAACTGTTGCATGCGCTGAACCAGCACTTTGGACTGGACAGGCTCAAGAAGACGGATAAGAAGCATGCGGACGGATGCACGGTAGCCGCTCTTCTGATGATGAACGCCGCCATGCTGCACCAGCGTATAGCGAATGGCGGCTGGCTCTCGGGTATCAGCGATCTGTCGATCATCAAGAACGAAGTGAATGTCGTTCGGAAGATGAGCCGCGAATGGGAGCGCATCATGCGCCATGACTTCCGTCCGGTGCTTGAACCCGCGCTGGAAGCCATCTACGCGATAGAGACAACGGGTAAGACCGCCGGTCTGGAACGCGCCTTGCATCACCTCGCCGCCGAAGCCGAGCGCATCGCCGAGTCATACGCGGATATGGGCGCCGACCACGCGGGACCGCTATTCAACCGTGTCATGGGCAACCAGGCGTCGGATGGCGCGTTTTTCACCAGGCCAGTCGCCGCGTCGCTCGCTGCGCGTCTGACGCTGGACGTCTGCGGAGACCTGGACTGGTCAGACCCACGAGTATGGCGGGAGCACAAGACCGTCGATCTGGCGTGCGGCAGCGGCACGCTGCTTGCCGCAATGCTGACCGACATGAAGGGCCGTGCGGCGGAGAGGGACGCCAACGCGGAAATCCTGACCCAGCTTCAGAAGTTGGCGGTTGAGGATGTCATAAAAGGATTGGACATTAACCCCGTTTCTCTCCAGCTCGCCGCGTCCCAACTGACGGCGGGCAATCATAGAGTCAGCTACCGTAGAATGGGACTTCACCAGATGCCCTACGGCCCCGACAGGGACAATCCCGGCAGGATGTCGGTCGGAACGCTTGAACTGCTTGGGCAGAAGTCGATTGTTAGCAGAGAAGGCGAACTGGACCTGGACGACGACGCAATCGGCTCGCAGGCCACCTGGGCGTCAGCCGACGACACGGACCTTGAGGACGCGGTTGACGCGGCCAGGGATGCCCGCATCGTCATTATGAACCCGCCGTTCACCAACCGCGCCAACATGGGCGAGAAGTTTCCGAAGGAGACGCAGAAACGACTGCGAGCCCGCGCGGACTCAATGGAGCAGATACTCATTCAGGCTGACGCGGAACTAACCGAGTTCGTTGATAAGAACTCGATTGCGCCTCTATTTGTTGCCGTGGCGGATCATAGTCTTGAGCAAAAGAACGGCGTTCTGACTATGGTTCATCCAACAATCGCTCTGAGTAATCCGTCAGGGCTTGAAGAACGCCGCATCCTCGCACAGCGCTTCCATGTCCACACCGTGTTAACCTCCCACCAGCCTCTTAATATTAACATGAGCCAGCATACGAGCATCAACGAGAGCATCGTGGTGATGCGGCGACATGCTCGTGACAAACCGCCGACGCGGTTCATCAATCTTGACAGGATGCCGGTGGACGATGGCGAGGTTGCCGATTTTCATCGATGTCTGCTGGACTGCGAGGAAGGTCTTATAGCGAACGGATGGGGCGATGTGTCGTTCTGGCCTGCCGAGCGCATCGAGGCCGGCGATTGGACGCCCGCGATATGGCGTTCTCCTGCGCTGGCGGAAGCGGCGTCTGAATTTGCCAACCATCCAGAACTACATACTATCGGAAAGTGCATGGGTTGGACGACACATGAAGCCATGCGTAGATTGTATGAAAACTTTGAGAAGTCAACAGAGGACAATTCTGAGAGCATCCCAGTGTTGGAGTCAAAAGGAGCTGATGGTCAAGAAACGATAGCAAGTGTTCCTGATGGCTATTGGATTCCCAAGCAAGGCCGGAAACGGCAAGCAGCACATTACGTTGGATGGGCATCGCATCTGTTAGTAACTTCTGGACAACGAAACAATACGGCTCGATTAACTGCGAGTGCAAGTGACAATAGGTATTTGGGAATTGGATGGTCTCCTGTGGTTGGGCCATCCATAAACGAGGCAAAGGCTGTTTCAGTATTCATCAACTCAACACCGGGACGGTTGCAACTTATGCGAGGCCCAGGTCAGACCATCGAATTCCCCACTTACAAACCCCGGACTATAGAAAGCCTCAAAGTACCCGATATCAAGGACGACCTCATACGCGGCATTCTGGCCGGCTGCTGGGAACGCACGAAGGACATGGAGGTGCCACAGTTTCGCGACGGCGAATGCGAAGTGCGGCGGCTGTGGGACGAAGCCGTAGCCGACGCGATGGGCTGGGACGCTACCGAGCTAACTCGCCTCCGCCTGCTGTTGCACCAGGAGCCGCATGTGCGTGGTCTGGGATACGGGCAATTCGCCGACGAAGTCGACATTGAGCCGGCCGATCATGAGCGATTCAATGAACTGGCTGACCAATGGGAAATAGAAACTGTGCTGCTGTCACGCACCGACCTGATGATCAAACATCCCGCCCACCAAAAAATCATCAGTATGGGTGAGCCGGCAGTACCCCTGATCCTGCAACGGATGAGATCACAGGGCGGACACTGGTTTACAGCTCTTCGCGAAATCACCAACGCTAACCCCGTTCAGTTCGCCGACAGAGGCAATGTATCGGCTATGCAGGAGGCCTGGCTGAAATGGGGCGAAGCCAATGGATACGCCTAGATCGGTGCGGTTTCTTGCTCGAGAATTCCACAGGCTATCCTATGAAGGCTTTGAATTCGTCGGAGAACCCTCCAATCGATACAACTGCATCGCGTACGCCGCCGGTGATACAACTAACCCCTGGAGTCATTACGGAGACGACTACTGGCCCGAGCATGCTACTCGCTCGGCCGATATCCAGAGCCTCGTGGATGTATTCGCCGGTCTGGGATTTGTGCAATGCCGGGACAGCAGTCTTGAGGACGGCTATGAAAAGGTGGCGTTGTACGAAAAACAGTGTGAGTGGATGCACGCTGCATTACAGACTCCCAACGGACGCTGGCGCAGCAAAATGGGACAAGGGCCGGTGATTGAACACCTCAGCCCTGAGTCGCTTTCAGGCGGAATGTACGGCAATCCGACAATCTACATGCGAAGAGCGCTCAACGCTCCGGTATAAGCAACCCTGAATCTCAGACGCAGACCACAATTTCGTGACGAATCGCCTTTTTGACGTGTTTACCGGTTGGCGGTTGTTGGGGCGGAGCGAGTTGAAGAAAGACTTGGCGAGAGACGGATTCGCGGAACGGAAGGCGCCGATGCGAAAGGCGAATTGTCTCGCGATTTCGTCACTTGATCGCAGAACAGCCGGAAGATAAATCGGACGGACGTAACCGACTGCAAGAAGAAGGGCCGTGTGACTCACACGGCCCTTCTTCTTGCTTTGAGCAAAACGAAACGGAGACACTCCGGATTATCGGACGGGTCAACGATGATTTGGGACGCCTGAGGATTTCCGAGTTCATAAGCTCGAGAAACATACAACAAAACCGTTGACAACAAAACCGTTGTATCGTATATTTGAACTTGGATTCGCGGAATTCCAATCCAACCAATTTGGAAGTGTTGCAAGTACAGCTGATGGATATGAGGAGATAGTTAGGCAAGTTGCTGAATATGTGACATAGTGAGCTAAACAGAGAAAATAGATATACTTTCATTGGGAGCCAAATATGAACTCATCCACGGGCCGCTGGGTTAGCGGCGACGACTTTTTCGATCGTGAACGTGAATTGCAGATACTGGAAACGCGGGTCCGAGACCAAAACCACTTGCTTTTGACCGGACAGCGACGCATGGGAAAGACGAGCATTATCAGGGAACTTGGGCGCAGGCTGGAAGCCGATGGTTGGATCTTTCTCTTTGCCGACGTCGAGGGAGCAACTTCCCACGAAGACGCGATCACAGAGATTGCAAGGGCCGCACATCCCGTTCGCTCCATTGCGTCCCGTTTCGCCGTTGTAATGAAGCGCTTTTTTGGTGAAAACTTCGAGGAGATTACCGCAGTTGATTTTGGCGTGAAGTTCCGTGCCGGATTGAATGAGGGGAATTGGCGACATCACGGTGCGCAGATGTTTAACGTGTGTGCCGATCAGGATGAACCGGTCCTTTTGGTTATCGACGAGTTGCCGATATTTCTTAAGCGGATGCTCCAACACGATGAAAATGCGCGACGTGTGGACGAATTCTTGAGTTGGCTGAGGGGCGCGCTTCAGGTTCTCGACAACGATGCTCCTGTCCTCATTGTATCCGGCAGTATCGGTCTCGAGCCCCTGGTGCGACAACTCGGGATACCCGACAGGATCAACCATTTCTATCCGTTTCGTCTCGGACCTTGGGACCGTGAAACAAGCATGAATTGCTTTAACCGTCTTGCGAGCCGTTACGCATTGTCCGTCGCTGGCGGCGTGGCTGGTGCGGTATACGACACACTTGGAATCGGTATCCCTCATCATGTTCAGTCTTTTTTCGCCAGGCTGCGAGACCACGCAATCCTGCACGGGCGGGATCGGCTGACGTTGGAAGACGTTGAATTTGTCCATCGCCATTCGTTACTGGGTCCCTCAGGTCAAAACGACCTCGTACACTATGAGACGCGCCTAAAGGGGGCTCTGGAAGATGAGAGTTACTCTATTGCTATGGAAGTCCTCGCCGAAGCGGCAGTTGAGGGGGTGTTCACGCCAGACGCTAAGAAATGTCTCGTACGGATGTATTCCAGGCTGGTAAATGACGCAGGCACACGCATTGCAGACGTCCTCGAAGTCCTTGAACACGACGGGTATCTCGAATCCAACGACGATGGTCATAGCTTTGCTTCACGTTTGCTGAAAGATTGGTGGACGGCCCGCTTTCGAGATCACCATGTCCCCATACGAAGCCGCGAATCCAACGAAAGTTCAAGGGAGGGAATGTAATGACGGGGACTAGACTATCGACGACCAGCCGAAATCCCCGGATACGAAAATTCAATCCAGGCGCCCATCAGACCGATGGCGAGATAATTGAGCAGTTCGTCGTCCGCGAGCGAGAACTTGATTCTGTACTTGAGGTCCTCCGTGGAAACGTAGATTCGCCGTCGTGTCAACACGTCCTGGTTGTGGGACCTCGAGGCAGGGGAAAAACCATGCTCCTGGTCCGCGTCGCTGCGGAGTTGCGGACCGACAGGAGACTCTCACATCGCTTGTTTCCTGTTCGGTTCATGGAAGAAAGCCAGGAGATCTTCGACCTGGCAGACTTCTGGCTGGAAGCTCTTTTTCATCTCGCCAGGGAAACTGAAGAACGCGATCCAATCCTCTCACGGGATCTGCACAAGACGCACGGCGACCTTTCTTCGCGCTGGCGTGAAGAGTCGCTCGAAGCGCACGCTCGCGCTGCGGTCCTGGAAGCAGCGGACCGGCTGGACAGGAAACTCGTGCTCATGGTCGAAAACCTGCAATCGCTATGCGAGAACGTGGACGACGATTTCGGCTGGAAGCTCAGAGGAGCGCTGCAGTCCGAACCCGAGATCATGCTGCTCGCGTCCGCTACGACCAGGTTCGAAGGCCTGGACGACGCAGACCAGCCGTTTTTCGAACTGTTCCGGACCATCAACCTGCAGCAGCTGGATACGGATGAGTGCCGCCTGCTGTGGCACGTCGTCAGCGGAGACACAGTGAGTTCACGTGAGATCAGGCCGTTACAGATCCTTACGGGCGGCAACCCGCGGCTTCTTGTCATCGTCGCCGAATTCGCGAGGCACAGGTCCCTGCGCTTGCTGATGGAAGAACTGGTTACGTTGATCGACGAGCATACAGAGTATTTTCGAGGACACCTCGAAGTTCTGGCAAAGACTGAACGGCGGGTTTACGTCTCGGTGATCGACCTCTGGCAGCGATCGAGTGCCGGAGAAATAGCGACACGCGCACGTATGGACGTACGTGTCGTGTCCACGATGCTGGGCAGACTCGTCGACCGCGGCGCCGTGATCGCGGAAGGCCGCGGAAGGAAGAGATTGTACGCACCCGCCGAACCACTCTACTGCATCTATTACAAACTCCGACGTGAGCGGGACGAGGCAGCTGTCGTGGAAAATCTGATCCAATTTATGGTGACGTTTTACGGCATTCACGAGTTGGACTGGATTCGCGACCAGCTATACTCGGAGGCAATCAAATCCAAGGTCTTCCACGCTGGATTAGGTCGGGCACTTGCTGTAATGCAACCTGTGGAGGACGTTGAATCGCGAACGAAATGGGATATCGTAAGAGACGCAGCGGACAAGGTTTCGACCTACCGGCAGGGGTTGGCTGAGCGGCAGATTGAGGAAGACATCATCGCAGCGTTCCAGGAACGGGATTGGCGGAAAGCCATTGAAATCGTCAACGAAGTGTTCAAGTCCCGTAACGGCGTGTCATTGCACATGTCTGAGGCATTCATCGCACGCGTCTTGTATTGTCAGGCTGAAGCACAAGAACAACTGGGACAATTCCACGCGGTGATCTCGACATGCGAGGAGGTGGCGGCAAGGTTCGGGGAGAGCGCCTTGTCAGGTCTCCAGAAGTGGGTTGCAGTGGCATTGATCGTTGGCGGAAGAGCAAAGAAGGAACTGGGCGACTTAAAGGGGGCAATTGAAGCTTGCGAGGAGGTGGTGGCAAGAATTGGGAAGAGCACCGTGTCAGATCACCAGGGGTTGGTCGCCGAGGCGTTGTTAGACATGGAGAGAATGAGAAGTGAACTGGGCGACCTGGGCGGCGCCGTTGCCGTATGCGAGGAGGTGGTGGCAAGGTTCGGGGAGAGTGAGAAAGCAGATGTCCGGAGGCGGGTTGCCGCGGCTTTGGTAGACCTGGGAAGCGCGAAAAAGGAATTGGGCGATCCGGACGGAGCAATCGCCGCGTGGGACGACGTGGTCCGTCGATATGGCGATACCGAGGTGTCAGGTCTCGAGTGGTGGGTCGCGTTGGCTTTGATCGCCAAGGGAAGCGCGAAAAAGGAATTGGACGATGCGGATGGAGCAATCGCAACGTGGGACGAGGTGGTCCGGCGATATGGCGATACCGACGCGTCAGATGCACACTGGTGGGTGGCGCAGGCTTTGATCGACAAGGGAAGCGCAAAAGAGGAATTGGACGATGCGGATGGAGCGATTGCCGTGTGGGATGAGGTGGTCCGGCGATATGGCAATACCGACGTGTCGGATCTTCAACAACGGGTCGTCGTTGCGTTGGTAAACAAGGGGTTGAGGCAAGCCGAGATGGGTCGATCCGTCGAAGCACTGCGCGTCTGTGATGAGCTCAAAACAAGGATTTGTGCCCTTCCTGAATCCGAGGATGGACGACACAATTGGGGAATGCTGTGTGTGCGCGCACTTGCGTATATGGTCGAGAAGAAGCAAGATGCCGCTCTGCAGGCGTTTCGCTCTGCGTTCGCCGAGTTTTCGCACCGCAACGAAATCTCAATGCGAGAGATGCTGAAGATAGTACCTAACCTGGTCGCAGCGGGCGCTTCGGAGCGCGAGCTTGTCGCGATCCTGACGAGCGATACAGTGAAATCCCGTGCCCTTGCGCCCCTCATCGTCGCCCTCCGTGAGCGCTTGGGAGAGACGGTTCGCGCGCCGGCGGAAGTGCGCGAGGTGGCCGCGGATGTGCGAGAGCAAATCGACGAACGCGTGCGGAATTGGGCGGAAGCAACGACGGATTCACCCGAAGGCGACGGATGAGGCACAGAAGCGGAGGGATTGCTCGGTAACATTTGGGCGGAATCGCGAAGGGAGATTTCGCCCTATCGGCGCCCAATCGGGTTGACAGCAACCGATTTTGGATTAGATTTTTTTAGTGAGAAACGCGCGGAGATGAATCTGTCTCGCCGCGGCCCATGGGATTTCCATCGATCAAGTCGTATTTCAACCTGAGATCCGGGGATTTTATGAAACCGATCGTATATGCTGGCCTGTTCGGGTGCCTACTGGGCGCCGCCAATATCTTTGCCGGTGCGGATCCCGCCAATGCACAGGAAACATCCGTAACGGCCGGAGACGTCACGAACGAGGACCCTGCAACGCTTCGCGCATTCGTGGAGTACGCAAAGTCCCAACTCGATGACGTCGCCTCCTCCGACGAGTTGGCCGTCCTGTGGGGCAGTATGCGTCTCGACGGGGATTGGAAGTCAGGCAATACATATCTGGTTGTTCTCAACAGCCGGGGGTCCGTTCTGTTCCACGCCGGTCAGTCCGATGCAGAGGGAAAGACCCTGCGCTGGCTCGTCGACGCCAGGAGAGACAGCATTGGAAAGAATATCCTGAGGGAGGCGGCTGCCGGGGGCGGCTTCGTCGGTTACTACTGGGACGATCCTGCCGTGGAGGGAGACGACAGCGGCCACCCCAAGGTGGCCTATGCCACGCAGCTTTTCTCGGAAGTAACCAACGAGAATCATATCGTGGTCGGCGGCTTCTACCGGGATCTTGCCGATCTACCCGTCGACCCGGGCGTTTCCGTTCCTCGCCCGGACATCACGGCCAGCGAGGTGGTGGACCGCGAGACCCTGAAAGCCTTTGTCGAAAGCGCCCTCAAGGCCTTTTCCGCTGCGCTTGAGACGATCGGGCTGGAAAGGGTGGGTCAGATCAGGGACATCTTCCGGGACGAGGGAGGGTACTGGAAGCACGGTTCAATATACGCCTTTGTCGTTACAACCGCCGGATACGTGGTCTTTCATGGGGCGGATCCGGAGCGCGAGGGTCGACTTGCAGACATGGATATCGAAGACGCCAACGGCGTGAAGATCGTTCAAGAACTCTTCAGGGCGGCGCGGGAGGGCGGTGGGTTCGTAGAGTATACGTGGGACGATCCAACCGTGGACGAGGACGGAGACGGCGAGCTGTTGGGCGACACGGTAGGCTCATTCAAGGTGAGTTACGCGCTGCTCCATACCCATCTTGGGGTAGAGTACGTCGTCGCCGCCGGCATCTACCGGCGAGGGCCCGATTTCGACGAGGACGGTTCAGTGGGTTTCAGCGACTTTCTGCTGTTTGCCAGGCATTACGGGTTGAACAGGAATGACGCGGGTTTCGACGGTTTGTACGATCTCAATAGCGATGATGAAATCGGATTTCAGGATTTCGTGCTCTTTGCGACGGACTTCGGGAAACGGGTGCGATCGAATTGACGGCATGTTTGGCCGCGGGTTGTTGCGGCGGCGCCGAGTGAGCAGAAAATGGAGGTGGGGAGGGGCGTATTCACGGAGAGGAAAGCGGCGACGCGAACAGCGAATCGGCTCGCCGTTTCGGCACTTGATCGCGGAACTGCCGGAAAATGAATGGGCGGGCATAACCCGTTCCAAAAAGAAGGGCCGTGTGACGCACACGGCCCTTCTCGCGTTGGTGATCGTGGAACGGCGAATCCCCGGCGACGTGGTTTTCAGTTCACCGTAAAGGTGTTCTCGCTGGCGTACGTCCCCCTCTCGCCGTCGATGGTAATCTCGGCGACCATCCTGTACGCCCCTGCGCCGGTGGCCGAGTAAGGGCACAGGCCCACGCGCAGCGTGCGCTCAATATCCGTCCATGAATCCCCCTCTTTCAGTTGCCATTTCGACGTGTGGGTCGTGTAGGTCGCGCCGTCAAGGGAAATACCGATGAGGGTGATGCATTGCTCCGTTGTCGATAGAGCCAGGAATTCAACCCCGCCGTTCGACACGCGAAGCCCGGCCAACGGCTTTGTTTCCACCGGCGTTGTCGTCGTTTCTTCGCAATTCTTGCCGGTGGCCCGGTCGATCCCTTCAAGCCACGACTGGAAACCCTCGTCGAGCGGGGCGCATAGCCCCGTGGCGTGAAACTGCAGATGTTCCATGCCGTTCAGGTTGGTCAGGCTGAACGGTAGCGCGCCATTGAGATCCGCATTATCGTTGACCCACAACTGCGCGAGTTTGGACAGGTTGCCCATGGACTCGGGAATCTCGCCGCTCAACGTGTTTTCGGAAAGGTCCAGCCATACCAGGGTGGACAATTTGCCCAATTCCGAGGGGATAGGACCGGTCAGCTTGTTGGCGGCGATCCAGAGCACCTCGATGGAGGACATATCGGCCAGTTCAACCGGTATCGCGCCACTCAGTTCGTTCTTGTCCAGTTCCAGCCACCTGAGCTCGTCTGACCTGCTGAACTCGGACGGAATCTCGCCCGTCAGTTTGTTTTCATTCAATCTGAGAACTTCCAGGACGGCGACGTTGGCCAGTTCCGGGGGAATGGGTCCGGTGAGTTCGTTTTCGTTGAGGTAGAGCCGCTGGAGGTGGGTCAGATTGCCAAGCGCCCCTGGAATCTCGCCGGACAGTTTGTTCGAGCTGAGCCATATCATATTCACGTTGGTCATGTCGCCCAGTTCGGCGGGTATGGCGCCGGTCAGTTCGTTTTCAGAGAAATCCAGAAATAACAGATTCGTCAGCTTGCCTAATTCTGCAGGTATTGCGCCGCTCAACGCATTTTTCCAGATCCACAGGATCTTGAGATTGGAAAGTTCTCCAAATTCGGCGGGTATCGTACCGCTCAACTCGTTTGCGTCGAGATTCAGCCAACGCAGTTCGGAGAGGGTTCCTAATTCGGGGGGTATGGTCCCGCTCAACTGGTTGGTGTTGAGAGCCATCGATCTGAGATCGGACAGGTTTCCCAGTTCGACGGGTATCGTACCGTTCAACGCGTTCCGGTGCAAAAAGAGCGCTTCATTAAGGGTGAGATTTCCCAATTCAGGGGGAATGGGACCAGCCAGGCCGTTCCTTTGAAGGTAAAGGCGTCTCAGATGGGACAGGCTGCCCAGTTCAGACGGGATTTCGCCGGTCAGGTTGTTGTCGCTCAGGTTTACGACGGAAACGCGACCGTCGAAGGCGATCACGCCATGCCACGTGGAAACATGCTTATCGGTCAGCCAGTTTGTCCTCTCCGACCAGTTGTCTCCGCCCGTCGATCTGTAAAGCGCCACCAGGGCGTCGCGCTCCGCGGGGTCCACGAGCGGGGCGGGCGGCGGGAGTTCCTTTCCGAACTGGGCGGAGAATTCGAGAAAATCGCCGAACGCGACCGATCCGTCGCCATCCAGATCGAACCTTCCGTCAAAGGCATCGTCCTCCTGCTGAGATCCGAAGTTGCTCCCCAAAAGCAAAAAGTCGGAGAATGCGACCGTACCGTCGCCGTCGAAGTCGGCGCGGTGCACGTCAAGGCCGGGAGACGGCGTCGCCGTACTGTCCTGCAGAGAAATATCGACGTCGAACGACGCGGTTTCCTCCCGGTAACGACCCAGGGAGATTTCTCCGTGGGCCAACCGGATCGTGGTGCTCGAAAACGATTCAGACGTGCGAAAACGCGCGTTACCCACAAGGCCGGCGCTGGGGGTGGCGCGGCTCGCGAACGGCCAGACCGTGATCTCCACGGACGTCGGGTGCGTCTCTTCACTCGGTACCGCCACGGCATTGGTCATGATCCCGCCGACGTCGAACCCGTCGAAGAGGACCTGGCGCGCGTCGTACTCGAAACGCATGGTTAGCGCGGTTGCCCCCTGGATGTCATCGCCGAAAACCTGTATGGAAACGACGTCCTCCGCGGAGACTTCAAGAGACGTGGCGCCCTGATCGCCCTCCGCCGCATCCAGGTCGGGAGACAGCGTAAACGGACTCTGAGAAGAAATCGGCTGCGGGGCAATCCACAGGACCAGGGCGATGATTGCAAAGAACAACACAACCGACGCGCCGAAGTAACGGGTGGGCCAACGAGAGGGATGAATTCTCAACTCGGACATGGTTTCGATTCTCCTGATTCAATCCTGTCGTTCTATTTGGAAAATAACGTCAGAAACTACGAAACACGCGAAAAAACCGAAAAATCCGTGACTGAGATCAATTGTCACAAGAGGCCTGCATGCATGCAGGCGCAAAACCACAATGTTGCGCGTCAGCCTGGCAAGGCGACGATTTTCATCATTAATGGGGGCACCAAAGGGGCATGACAACTGCTTTCTCACATTTAACATAAGGGATTCCCCCGGATTCATCAAGGGTATACCGGGTTGAATATTCCTCGCCGATTACGCAGACGCTCCGGGCTCTCCCAATCTCGAATCGTCAATCGAACCATCGGCTGTGAGACGCGAGCCCGTTTACTCAACACGGCGGCGATTTCCCACAGGGTTCCACGAGACACCTGCAATCGCTGAATCAATTGATACAACGAAATCGTTGACAACATTTCTGTTGTATTCTGGCTTGTTCGTTCCGGATCCACCTCTCAGGACGGAGCTATTGCTGATTTTCCGCAGACAGCGGCCGGACGATCTCGCGTAAGAAATCAAGCCGACGGCGGCCTTTCGCACACGTCCGCGTCGTCTGAGCCTCGTCCAATGGGGTTGACAGTAGCGTACTTATGCGATAGATTTCGTGTAGGAATCGTTCGTTGTGGAACAGAACAGGCCATTCTAAGGAGTAAGCCTATGCGACGGATTTTGATCCCGACCATCTGTGCGGCGCTGGTGTCATTCGTCCCGGCCGCGGCCGATGAATTGACCGCGGACGAAAGCAGGAGCGCGATTGCAAAGCCGAAGGCGCGGCAACTGAGCGTCCTGGATGAGGGCAGGCGTTCTCTACCGAAGCCCACTCCTTCGACGGGAGACGGTACGGTGAAGGGATACGGGCTTTCGCTGGAACACGTTCCCTCGAAATACGAGATGGTAAACGGCCGTGCGTCGAGCGGGAATCCGCTGGACGCCGCGGGCAGAGATCGGTCGTTGTCGACGTCGGATTTTGGGGAAGGAAATTCCAACGGTAAACTGACGAAGGGTTTGAACGTAACGGGCGGGCGGAACGCCTTTGCTACCCTCAAGCTCGAGCCGATCAACGAAGTCGACGCGGACAAGGGGACCTTGAGAATTCTCGTATCACTTGCGCACGCGAAGGACCTGAAAGGGTACGGATTTTCGGTGCACTACGACCCTGCGAAGTACGAGTTCGTAAAGGCCGGGGAATCGGAGGAGAATCTGCTCACGTCCGGATCCGGTAGGCAGACGCTTTTCGTGTCCGCCAACCACACACCTGGGCGGGTGGATCTGGGCGCCGTGAAGGTGGATGGGCAGGGCGTCAGCGGCGACGGAAAGCTCGTCGAACTTACCTTCAAGACGCCCGGCGCGACCGCAGCGGGCGATTTCAGGGTTTCGGAAGGCGTCCTGGTCGGTCTCGACGGCGCCATCGACCGGCTGGCGAACGTGGAATTCGCCCGACTGACGCCGGAAGCCGACGAATACGCCCTGGAGCAGAATGTGCCGAACCCGTTCAATCCATCCACTGTCATCGGATACCGCATTCCGGAGGCGGGTCCGGTCCGGCTGGCCATTTACAACCTGCTGGGCCAGGAGGTGCGCGTTCTGGTCGACCGCCATATGGAGGCAGGTTCCTTGTCGGCCACCTGGGATGGAAAGGATGAAACGGGCAGGCAGGTGTCCAGCGGCATCTATCTCTACCGGATTCAGGCAGGCGGTTTCCTGGCGTCTAAACGAATGATGTTCCTGAAATGACCGGGCTTGACGTCGCAACGGAATAGACGGGCCGCCCCGAACGTGAGGCGGCCCTTTCCATTCCAATCGATCATCCAATGGGAGGAAGGGAACATGCCCCGATTACGCGCGATCGCCCTGGCGGTCCTGGGTACGCTCGCGTTCGTCCCGCCGGTTGTCGCGGAGACGCCGGACTTCTATGCGCACTGGGGGGACGGCAGGGCGGAGATCTCCAGCTATCGCGTGGCCCAGCCTCGATACGGAGAGAATCGCGAGGGCTACGGCGTGCTCATTTTCGTCACGGAAGACCTGAACCGGAATACCTACGTCAAGGTCGAGTCGCCCACGCCGCAGGCAGACCGGGTCTACGTTCTCAAACTGAATAACGTCCTCAAGTTCACCACCGGAATTTACGACTATTCGGTAATGACATCCGTCTTCAGCGCCGTCGAGGGGTTCGCGGGTTCGGATCCGTTCGAGTTGATGAAAGTGAACCTGAGTTCTCAGGAATGGTGCGGGCACGTATTCGACGAGGTGCGGGTGGTTGACGGCAAGGCGCGCGGCGCGCTGAACAGCTACTTTGAACGCGAAGGCTTGCGTACATATAGCCTGGACGTACCCGAAGGGTTTCAGAGTGAAGACCATCTGCTCATTCAGATCAGGGAACTCAAGGGTCCGATGATGCAGGCCGGTGAATCGCGGCCGATCCGGCTGCTGCGCAGCCTCTGGTCGTACCGGACGGGGCGCCGTCCCCACGCCCTGGTGGACGCGCGGCTGAGTAAGGGAATGCCGGAGGCGGTTACTGTCTCGGCAGAAAGGCACGAAGCCATCCCGTGGCGGCTGGCGGCTGGAGACTGGAGCAAGACAATATGGGTGGAAACGTCCCATCCGCACCGCATCCTGAAATGGGAGGACGCGTCGGATGGCAGGGGGGAACTGATGGTTACGATCCGCGAACCCTACTGGCGACAGAAGACGGCACGGGACGAAATCTTCCGGCAGCGACTGGGGATCCCCTGACACATAAATCGGAGGATATGAAATGACGCCGATCGAGCAGTCGCGTGAGGCCGTTGAGCAGAGCGACGTCGAAAGGCTGGAGGCGCTGATCGAGATCCATCCTGACCTGCCCAACCTCAGGTCGGAGGATAACGACCGGACGCTGCTGCATACAGTGGCGGACTATCCGGGGCACAAGCCGAAGGGCATTGAGATGGCCCGCGTGCTCATTGCGGCGGGCGCCAACGTGAACGCGCGTTTCCAGCACGGGCAGGTCAAGGCGGTCAGGGAGACGCCCCTGCACTGGGCGGCGAGCAACGACGACGTCGACCTGGCGGAGCTGCTTCTGGACGCAGGGGCGGATATCGACGTTGACTGCGGCGTTATTGCGAATGGCACGCCAATCTGGAATGCCGTCATTTTTCGTTGCGTGAACGCCGCACGGCTGCTGATCGAACGGGGCGCGTCGTCCAATCTGATGACCGCCGCGGGCGCCGGTCGCAGGGACCTGGTGGACATGTACTTCGACGATCGGGGAAACGTGACGGAAAGCGCTGGCGCCCTGCCATGCTGGAATGCGCCGCGGCCGCCGCAGACGGCGCTGGACAGCGCGTTCGGCCTGGCGTGTCGAAACGGCCACGCGACCATCGCAAAGGTCCTCTACGAACGCGGCGCCGATCCGGACTGGGTCAACCCGGCCGGCGAATCCGCATATCAGCAGGCGAAGACCGGCGGTCACAAGATCGTCATGGACTGGATGAAAGCCCGCGGCATAGCGCCCGAAGACGCATGAGTCCGGACGCATCCTCTCCCGTCGTTCTGGGCGGCGATTCCCGTGGCGGTCTACGATTCATCTGGAACGACGCCTCGGGCGATTCCTCGAATGCGATGCACGCGCCATTGCCTTCGAAAAAGGCCTCGGCGCCAACGATGTGCCGGGCAATACCCACCTCCTCCGCGTCACGGCCGGCGACGCGTGGTGGACCTCCCTTCCTGAACGGCTTCGTGCGGAATTTGACATCTGACACCCCCGTCCGTGTCCTATCCGTATCCGCAGGGGCGACCGGCCGGTCGCCCCTGCGGACGCAAAAACACCGAACTTCACGTTTCACTGCTCATGGCTTTGCGTCAGTTCGTCCCTGCACTTCCTCAAACCGCTGTAACACCTGATCCGGTGACGCGGCGCCGGTTGTCCCGATCTGCTGGATTGTGATGGACGACACCAGCACGCCAACGCGTGCGGCGTCGACGTACGAGGCGCCCGCACATAGCGCGGCGACAATGCCTGCGGAAACACTGTCTCCCGCGCCCACAATATCGATGGGTTCGGCGACCGGGATTCCGGGAACATGGTCAATTTCCACGCCGTCGGCGCAGAGGATACCCTCGGCGCCAAGCGTGATATAGACGGGTCGTCCGGTGCGCGCGGCAAATGACCGAATTACGGCGTTCAGGCCTGCCTCGCCTTCCATATCGGCATTGCCGCACGTCGCCGCGAGCGCCTCCTCGCGGTTGACCTTGACGATCACCTTCGTGAACCTGCCGATGCGCGAACGGGAATCCGCGAGGAACACGACGTCCGGATGCGCTCCGGCAAGATGCGCGATTCCCTCGCGAACGCGGTCCGAAATCACCCCGCAATTGCGTTCCTGGACCTGGTCGAGCACAATGACGCCGTGGACGTCGCCGAGCAGATTCTCAAGGGCAGTCAGGACGCGGTCTTCCACGTTTCGGAGAAGGGGAGAACGATTTTTGATATCCAGTCTCTCCATCTCCTTCCCGGACGTACCGAGAACCGGTTTGGTATAGGTTGGCGTCACGCGCTCGGACACTTCCATCAGATACCGCGTATCCACACCCGTCGCCTGCAGGCCCGCTTTCAGATCGTACCCCTGCCCGTCATCGCCGATCACCCCCAGCGCCCGGACCCGTCCCACCCCCAGGGCGCCGAGATTACTGGTGACGGTCCCCGCGGCGCCCGGGCGGTTTCGGACCTGTACGACCTGCCGGGCTTCGAGCCCGGTCTCCAGCGAGGTCTCGGCGAGGTCAGGATCGACAATGAGATAGCGATCCAGGAAGTAGTCGCCGATCACCAGGACGTCCAGACCGGAAAACCTGGTTAGCAGCTTCTTCAGTTCGGAATGGATCATCATAACAACGGGCCGGACCGGCCGCGTCCGCGGCGACCGGATGCTACGTATCGAGGAGATAGTGCACGAGCGTTTTCTGGCTCCGAAAGTCCGGGACAATCAGATCCGCACCTGCCTGGATCAGACGTTCGCGTTTCCATCCGTTCACACCCCGGCGTTGAGCCTCGTCCGACGCGACCCCCACGGCCGTTCCACCGGCCGACTTGACGTTTTCTATCTCCACGTATCCATCGCCGAAGCCCAGCAACTCCGCGCCCTCGATTCCCTCAGAGTCGATCAGATCCCGGATCACCCGTTCCTTGGAGAAATTCCGGAACTGATCCAGGGCGCCGTAGACGCGGTTTTCAAAGAAGCGCGTCAGGCCCAGGAGAGTGGCCTCTTCCTTAACGTACACATCGTCGGTGCCGCTTGCCAGATACAGCGTAAGTCCCCGGCGTTGCAAATTGTAAAGAAGATCCAGTGATTTCGGCACCATCAGATCTTCAGCCGCAACCGCGCCGGTACGGAGGCCGTCTTTTCGATCCTGGATGTGGTGGTTCAACCGCACGTGATAGCGGTGTTTGTACGCCACCGGGTCCAGGGTGGGGCCGCCTCGCTTGTGGACCTCGTCGCCAAGCCGGATCATCTGGTAGATGGTCTGCTTTCCGGTCAGGCGGTCCACGAAATCCGCGACGACAGACGTCAGTTCGTCCGCGGTTTCGCCTGAGTTGCATTCGCCGAGGGTTTCCACCATCATCGGAACCATGATTTCGCGCCACCCCTGGCGTATCAGCGAGAGTGTTCCGTCGAAGTCAAAGAGCACGGAGCGATAGCTGCCCCGTGCGATACCCGGGTTGACCCGTTCGACTTCAGCCTCATGCAACGAAACGGGTATCTTCCGTAAATTCACCCATCTACCCCATGTTCAATAAGAAATCGTGGATCTGTGACACGGCGCTGAACCAGACGGCGCAATCTAATTGTGCATCCGCAATTGTCAAGGCATTTAACCCGTCAGTACTTTCGTTTCCGTGTTTAAATCTGCTTGTGAAATTTCAATTGTACATTATCTTTAATGTCGTGCCTGTTACGTGATTGAGAGTGACGGTGGCCGGGGGCGTTTCTGGGGCTGGCTATGGATCGGCAGGTTGTGCAGCGTTCATCCACCCGTACGGGTGAATTACAGCTTGCGTCCGTCAAAGCCGGTCTGGTCACCCATTTCGAACTCATCGTCAACGGCGTTTTCCTGGTGGCCACGTACAATGCGACGTCCAATCGCGCATTGATGGAAGCCGTCATGGAAACATCGAAGCAGGGCAGGCACATCGACCTCCTGATCGGTGGTTTGGGATTGGGAATCTCCCTTCGCCAGGCGCTCGCCTATTCGAACGTGCATTCCGTGTGTGTGGTGGAACTCGAATCCCGGATTGTCAACTGGAACCGCGAGTACCTGGACAATGCCGACGTTCTGGACGATGCGCGTACGGAAGTGGTCGTTGGCGATTTTTACGACTTCATAATGGGAAATCCCCGAAGCTATCACGGCATTGCGCTGGATATCGACAACGGCCCCGACTGGGTCGTGCGTTCGGAAAACCGGCGAGCATACAGCGTTTCGGCGCTGCAGGCCCTGAGAACGCGGTTGCGACCGGGTGGAACGCTGGCGATCTGGAGCCACGCCGTCAACAGATCTTACGAACGCGCGCTGGACCGTGTCTTCGGCGGGGTGACTCTAAAGCAAACATGCGACCATAACCTGACCGGAAAACCGCTGGAGAGCATCATCTACGCGGTTCGGGCCTGACCGGGAGGGGTAGACCACTGGAAAGGAATTTTGTGGATGAACAAAGACTCACTCACCATTACGGATAATCGCACCGGAAAAACCTACGACGTACCCATTCTCTATGGCACGTACCCCGAATACGGCGCCGCCATTCGAACCGCCGACTTGAAGCAGATAAAGGTCTCGGAGAACGACTTCGGGCTTCTCGGGTACGATCCGTCGTATCTGAATACCGGCTCCTGCCGGAGCTCCGTGACGTTCATCGACGGCGAGAAGGGCATCCTCAGATACCGCGGATATCCAATCGAGCAAATGGCCGAGCGCAGCACCTACCTGGAAACAGCGTATCTGCTGTTATACGGCGAACTGCCGGCACAACAGCAACTGGATGCCTGGAACGCGTCGGTGATGGAATACGTGAAATCCGAACCCAGGTTGACCGAACTGGTGAACGGGTTCCGGAAGGGCTCCCATACGATGGGTATGATGGTGGGCGTGCTGGGGTCTCTATCCACGTTCTACGACAATTCGAGAGACATCGGCTCGGAAGAGGCGCAGGAACAGCATATCCGCCGTCTGATGGGCATGGCGCCAGTGGCTGCGGCGGCCGTGTACCGTCAAAGCCAGGGGCTGGCGCCAGTGGATCCCGACCCGTCACTGGGGTTTTGCGGCAATTATCTGAGAATGCTGTTTGACGGAACGAGCGCATACAGATCCGACCCGTCGCTTGAAAGGGCGCTGGACGTCCTTTTGATCTTACACGCCGACCACGAACAGAACTGCAGCGCCAGCACCATGCGCGGCGTTGGCAGCAGCGGAGCAGACCCGTATTCGGCCGCGGCGGGCGCCGCCGCCGCGCTGTACGGCCCGGCACACGGGGGCGCGAATGAAGCCGTGTTGAAAATGTTGAACGAAATCGGATCCGTGGACAATATCCCCGCGTACATCAAGCGGGTGTATAACCGGGAAGTGCTCCTGCAGGGCTTCGGGCACCGGGTATACAAGAATTACGACCCGAGGGCGGCGATCATCAAGAAGACTGCTGAGGAAGTATTCGAAGTCACCGGAAGGAACCCGCTCATCGACGTCGCGGTGGAACTGGAGCGCATCGCGCTTGAAGAAGAGTTTTTCGTATCTCGCAGACTGTATCCGAACGTGGATTTCTATTCGGGTATCATCTACCAGGCCATGGGCCTGCCAACGGACATGATGACGGTCATGTTCGCGGTGGGCCGGATGCCCGGGTGGCTCGCGCAGTGGAAGGAACTGTTGCACGACAAGGAGCAGCGTATCGCGCGTCCGCGGCAGGTCTACACGGGAGACGATATCCGGGACTACACGCCCATGGGAGAGCGGTAGGAAACGGATCCGTCGCAATCATGAAAAAACAGGGCGCAAAAGCCGCCGGCTTTTGCGCCCTGTTTCATGGGCTCTTCAGCACGATAGCGCGCGGAAGAGCCTCTTTATTTCCTTCCTATCGTTATTTCAATGGATGGGTATCCATGTACTCACGCACGGCATTCTTGATCACTGTTTGAAACCCTCCACCGTGCTTCTTGCAGTATTCAAAGGTTTTCCGGTCTATCGGAATCTGCGCCAGTATTTCGGTCTCTTCCCAATCTTCAGCGCTCATGAAAGGGGGCGCGTCCGGGTCGGTACGCGCAGCTGCGTTCAATTCCTCTTCCGTCAACACAGCGACCCGATTCCAGTCTGTCTTTGTGTCTTCCGGCAGGTCATCACGGGAATATCTCACGATATTTTCTTCGCTCATTTCGATTGGCTCTCCGTGCGGAAATGATTCGAAGGCGTCTGTTTCGAATGGCATATACAACGTAGAGTTCAGTAGCTTCAACCGTGCCAATAGAAACGTATCGAATTTCTCCGTAATCTATACGGTTATCGATAATCGTGAAAACGGGTCCATCAAAAACGCGCGCAGCGGACAAGAAGCTTACACCGTGTTTCCGGATATTCAACTCATTCTTGCGTTCGTCCCATTCGAATTCCATAGGCTGTTGAAGTCAAAGATATGAAATTGGCCTTGTGCCGTCAAGGTTCAGCGATCACTCGCCATAGAGTTTCAGAGGGGAAAGCGTGATTAGGGAGGGGTCGTCATCGAGGACGCGGGAGACGTACTCGATGGTGGGCGCGACGCGGAAGGCCTGCCAGCGTGAGGGACCGACCGAGGTTTCCAGGACAAAACCGGCCGATTTGACGCGATCGCCCATCGTACTGAAATTGTATCCGGGCCACATGGGCGCCGGGTGGCTGCGGCCGTAATTGCGTTCGACCCAGAGGGCCTGGTTGTAGTGGAAGATGGAACAGACGTTGAAGCCGACACCCATCAGCACGTAGAGCGCGTTGCGGTCCACCAGCCAGTCCCACGGCGAGCCATGGCCGAACGCTTTCTCGTCCCAGGGGCTCAGGCGAGGCCCGGCGGACCCGTGGGGCACCATGGCGTTCCGGGCGTCTGCGCCGATGGCGGCCAGGGAGTCGCAGCAGTGGTCGCTGCGCACGGCTTCAGGGCGCCGGCGGAAGACCTCGGTAACGTGCCCGACGTCGGACGGGGACGTGCGTACGTCCCAGGCTTCGAGGCGGGTCCTGTAGGTGGCGGATTCGCCGTTGACCTTTTGCACGAACGTTGGAACGACCACGGTACCCGACTCGCCAACGGCTTCAATCGCGCCGTCGATGACGGTATCGGCGCCACCCTGCACGTCGCCGAAGCTCTTGAGGGAACTGTGAAAGAGGAGCGCGTCGCCCCTTCGAATGCCAAGTGAGGCGAAGCCTTTCAGGATATCTTCCTTGTGGACTGTCTTCCGATCTTCCATTGCGTTACATGAAACGGACACGAGACCTTCACCTGTGCGTCTGAAGCGCGTCGTCGACGGCCGAGACCAGTTGGTCGACGTGTTGATTTTCCATCGGCAATGAGACGCTGCCGCCGAATTTCCAGTAGATCCCCCGGTTGAGCAGGGCGAAGAACAGCCATCGGTGCAACTGCTGGTTGTCGCGGGCGGCCTCCCGGTAGTTGCGGGGTTTTTCGGATAGAAAATGGACGCGGAACAGGGAACCGGCGGTCGTCACCCGGGCCTGAAGGCCGGCGACCCGAAAAACGCCTTCGAGCCGGCCGGCAAGGCGCCGGGTGAGCGTATCCAGCCTTTCGTAGGCTTCCGGCGTGAGCAGGCGCAGGGTGGTGAGGCCCGCGACGATGGCGATGGGGTTGGCGTTGTACGTGCCGGAATGGGGAATCCGCGGAGCGCCGCCCGTGGGATTGTAGAGGTCCAGGACGTCGGAGCGTCCGCCGACCACGGCGCCGGGGGCGCCGCCGGCGACGACCTTACCCAGGCACGTGAGGTCCGGGCGCACGCCGTACGTTTCCTGCGCGCCCCCGCGCGCAATGCGGAAGCTCACGATTTCGTCGAAGATGAGCAGGATGCCGGCGCGTTCCGTGATTTCGCGGAGACGCGAATGGAAGCCGTTGACCGGAAGGGTAAACCCGGCTGCCGTTGAAAGCGGATCGACCACCACCGCGGCCAGTTCGTTCCGGTGTTCGTTGATGATCGTCTTGCAAGCGTCCGCGTTGTTGAACGGGAGGACAACGACATTGTCGACGGCCTCGGGCGTCAGGCCGCGTGAAGAAGGCACGGATTCAGGCCTGTCGGGAGGCCCCAGCGTCCCATCCACGGGAGGGAGATAACTGACCATGGCGTATTCGTCCATTCCGTGGTACGCGCCTTCGAATTTGGCGATTCTCGTTCTGCCGGTGAAGGCGCGGGCGGCGCGGATGGCATTCAGGATGGCTTCGGTTCCCGAGCTGCAGAAGCGTACCTTTTCAAACGAACCGACGCGGTTCTTCAGAACTTCGGCCATTTCGACTTCGAGGGCCATAGGCCGCGAAAAGCCGGTACCCAGGGATATCCGGTCCGTGAGTGCGCCGACGATTTCCGGATGGGCGTGGCCCAGGATGAGGGCGGTGTTGTTGTTCACGAAGTCGAGCAGGCGATGGCCGTCCAGATCGATGAGGTGGACGCCTTCGCCGCGTTCGGCGTAGACCGGGTACGGGTCGAAGTGCACGCCTGTGCGCGTATTTCCGCCCGGCAGAGACGCCTGTGCGCGTCTGAACATCTCCCCGGAACGCGGGTGGTTGTCCATGTACTCGGCAATCTGTCTGTCCAGCGATGCCCGTACGACCGTTGCGTCCATGCATTCCTCGTTGCGATTGCCGCGGGCGTCGAAGATGGAGAGGGGAACTTCCGCCCGCCGATTCCTCTGAACGTTTCATAATACCGAAAAACATCACGCCATTTCAACTGTTGTTTGCAGGCTCTGGCGAGGGGTTGCAGGGCGGAAGGGGTTGACTTGCCCCGGATACAGGTGTAGCATATAGCAGTCCGGATGGACTTTGTCAACGGGCTGCTATGGTGTGTTTCAGTCCGGCTGGCGTGATTTCGACGTTGGATGGAGGTGTCGTTATGGCGGGTTTTTCGGGCGACGGGTTGCCGCGGCTTACCGACGACCTGTCGGTGGCGAAGGCAGACATCGAGCGATTCGGATATTGTCTGCTGAAGGACGCGTTGAGACAGGATCAGGTGGCGGCCATGCGGGCGAGGCTGGTGGAGCAGGCGGCGGCGGAGAGACAACTGGGCGCCGCGTACGAAGACGGAGGACCGGACCAGAATTGGGGGTCTTTCCGGGACGAAACCGGTCGGGTGCGGCCGGACGCCTTCACGGCGGCCGCCGGGGGCGTCAACCAGCGGCTGTGGATGTTGATCAACAAGGGACGGGTGTTTCACCAGGTGTTGTTTCAGGAACGGGTGCGAGAGGTGATCAGCCACGTTCTGGGCGAGGAGTACCTGCTTTCCAGCTTTACGGCAAATATCGCCAAACCCGGCGGCGTGGAGATGGATCTGCACACCGACCAGTGGTGGATGCCCTCGCCCACGCGCCCCGGCAGGAAGGCGTTGCCGGTGGGTTCGATTACGCGAGAGCGGTTCGACGCAGACGGAGAAGGCGGGCCGCAGATGATCGCGCCGGCAGCAGCGGTGAACGTGTTGTGGATGCTCGTGGAATTCACCGCCGGAAACGGGGGGACGCGCGTTGTGCCTGGCAGCCACCTGTTCGGGAGGCAGCCGGACGGGAATTCGAACGCGGGGGCGGTTGCCGCGGAAGGACCGGCCGGCACGGCCCTGGTCATCGACGCGCGCATCTGGCATGGCACCGGGGCCAACGTGACCGGGGGCGAAAGGCTTGCAATGCTCACGACCTTCTGCGGGCCGCAGTTCCGACCCCAGGAAAATCTCACCGTGGGTACCTCGCCGGAGGTGTTGACCGACGCCTCTCCCGGGTTGCTGGCGCTGCTGGGATTCAAGGTATGGAACGCGTACGGCCGTATCGAAAACCCGGCGGTGGAGTTCATTTCGCCTGGCGAATCGTCGCTGGGAGAACTGCGGCCGGAGTAGCGCTATGGCCCCCCGGGAGCGGGTTGAGCGCAGGACCGTCTCGATCCACTGCGCCAGATGCCGGACGTTGCTCTACAAGTACCGTAAAGGCGGCAGTGGCGGGCTGGTCAAGTGCTTCGTGGAACGGATTGTGAAGGACTTCACCCACGGTGATCTGAAATGCCCGGACTGCGGCCAGGCATTTGCGAGGGATCGGATGATGGGCGGGCGGCCGGCGCACAAGATCATCCAGGGCAAGGTGTTTACCCGGGGGACGTCGAGGCGGTAATCCAACATCACGACGGAGACGACAATGGCCGAACAACTGGCGACGTTCGGAGGGGGATGCTTCTGGTGCGTGGAAGCGGTTTATCAGGACCTGAATGGGGTGCTGGAGGTGGTTTCCGGCTATGCGGGAGGATCGGTTCCGAATCCGAACTATCAGGAGGTGTGCGAGGGAACCACGGGCCATGCCGAGGTGGCGCAGATTCGATTCGATCCTGAATCGGTTTCCTACGGGGACCTGCTGGACGTGTTCTGGCGCACACACGACCCCACAACGTTGAACCGCCAGGGGGCGGACGTGGGCACTCAGTACCGGTCGGTGATATTCCATCACGACGAGCAACAGCGGGCGGAAGCGGAACGATCCATGGCGGAGACGGATGCGTCGGACCTCTGGGCGGATCCGATCGTGACCGAGATCTCGCCGCTCACGGAATTCTACAGGGCCGAGGAATACCATCAGAACTACTACCGTTCGAATCGCGCCCAGCCGTATTGCATGTTCGTGATCGATCCGAAGATGCAGTGGTTCAGAAAAGCGTTTCAGGAACGATTGAAGACGGGGTAACGGGATGCCCGACAGGCGGTATGGATTCAGGCTGGCGGTGACGTCTGCGCTGCCCGTGGATCTGGGGCGCATTCCGATGTCGGTGGAGATCGATTTCGGCAGTATCGCGCGGCAGGTCGACGCCACGGGTGTTTTCGACCCGAATTCCATTGAAGTCATCAATGCGGTTTCCGGTGCGGCGGTCGCGTTCGCCCGCACCGAGGATTTCGCCTATGGCGACCGGGGAAGGATCGAATGGACGATCGACGATCCTACCCATACGGAGTACGAGATCCGCTTTGGCGCCGCGCCCGAGAGACCGCCGTTGCGGCCGCAGGAGCACACGCCCATGATCGGCGTCGGAGATCTGCTGCGGTACAATGCAGGAGCGCCCCGGCCGATTACACTCGCCCATTCGATGCGTCTCGTTGACGTCACCGGTAACGGTCGCGCCGATCTGGTGGGGTGCTGGAATTATTATTATCGTCCGGGGTCGCCTGTCAGCGGGATTGCCTGTTATCCTCGAACGGGGCCGGATGAGGACTTTACGTTCGGAAACCTCGCCAGGTTGCGGTACGTAGATCAGCCGGGATCGGGCGAACTCAGGCATTTCCCGGACGTGTACGCCGAGGCGGATTTTGCGGATCTGAACGGTAACGGGCTGCCGGATATCGTGTACGCGGGGATGCTTGACGATGGCGTGACGGTCTACCTCAATTCAGAAACGCGCGACGGCGGCGGGCTGCCCGTCTTCGTGAAGGACATTGAGATTCCTGCGCCGGTAGCACAGAACGCGGGGATTCAGATCGTCGATCTGAGCGGGAACGGCACCCTGGATTTGGTGGTCAACGGACATCATATCCGGAATCTGAATCCGGACGGCTGGCCGTTCATCGCCGCCGATCCGGTGGATCTCGCGGTTGGAAAGCAACTCGCGTTTATGGATCTGGACGGTGACGGCCTGCCGGACGTGATGGCGTTGCCGGTAGGAGGCTGCGACCATGCGCTGACGTGGCGGAAGAATCTGGGCGGGGACCCGCCCCGTTTCGGGCCGGAGCATACGCTGGGAGACCTGAAGCCCGACTTCTGCAGCCGGCTCAGCACGGTAACGGACGGCAAACGGAGCGGGATTCTGGCGCAGCACGATATGTTTCAGAATCTCTCCTTCTATGAATTCGTCGGAACGCCGGGCGGCCAACCACGTTTCGAAAACCGGGGAAGGGCCCTTTCGGTTTCCGCGGTGATGTCACTGAGCGATCAGTCGTGGCCCTGTTCGTGCGACTGGAACGGCGACGGGGTTTTCGACCTCGTCATCGGCGGGGGTTACGGGTGGCCTCGCGTGGTCGTCAACAACCGGAGCAATCAGCGACCGGCCTGGTCGGAGCCGGAGTTAATTCGTTCCGAAGGACAACCGATCCGTGTGTTGCGCGACGATATCCTGCAAAGCAGCCACTGGCACAATATGGGGTATCCCTATCCCGTATTCGTGGACTGGGACGGGGACGGTCTGCCGGACCTGATGCTCCCGAACGAAACGAACCGGATCGTCTGGTATCGAAATACCGGTACCTTGAAGGAACCCAGGTTTGGCCCCCGCAGGTACCTTGAAGTGGATGGTTTCCCGGATTCCGATGAACTTCGGGCGGAATCGGGCACGGCTGCGTCCGACGAGACCCGGCCCAACAGTCCCTATCCCCGCGACGAGCGCTCGCCCTTCTTCTGGAGGACCGGCGCGGCGTTCGCGGACTGGAACGGCGACGGGATGATGGATTTTATCGCACACGACCATACGCGCAAAGCGACCCTGTTCCTTCAGTATCGGGACGACGACGGCCGCCGCCGGCTCAAGCACGGTGGCCATGTGCGCCTGGCGGACGGGCGGAAGATCGACGATTCCATTGTGGGCCGGACAAAGCACTGGACCGAGTCGTTCCGCGCCGTGGATTGGGACGGAAACGGGTTGATCGACCTGGTGTATAACCTTGCGGGGACGGGGAAGATCTACCTGCTGCGCAACGTGGGGTCGGCGGATGCGCCGGTTTTCGATCTCCCGAGGAAATTCAGGTGCTACGGCGAGGAGATCGCGTTTACCGTTCATGGCCCGAACGCGTGGCCTGGAGACTTGAATGGCGATGGAAAGCCCGATCTGCTGGGGTGTGTGGAGTGGAGCGTGTACCCCTTCTACTGTCACGCGGCCCTGGAGATGGCGCGTCACCCCGTGTACAGGATCGGTCCGGCGCGAAGCGTGTAGATCCCGGCGCACCGGCTCGCCGATGACGGCATTGTCTCCACAGTTCAATCCGTCGTCGAGGGTTCGGCGATGGCCTGCCGGCGGGCGTCGTCAAGCGCGCGGTAGCAGGATTCCGCGGCGTGCCACGGGTCGTAATCGGGCCGATTCCAGATCATGGCGCTGACTTCGGCGCTGACGGGTACTTCGGAACCGGCGTCGAGCAGGGTCTGGAAGTATGCGACGAGATCAAGGCTGCCCTGGCCGGGCAACAGGAAGGTCACGGCGCCGTCTGTCATGTACCCGTCCTTGACGTGAATGTGGACGGTATGCGGAAGGCAGAGGTCCGCCGCGCGTTTGAGGTCGATGCCCTGCACGTGAAAGTGGCTGTGGTCGAAGTGGATTTTGAGGTTGGGAAGTCGGGTATGATTCATCAGCCACGCCGCTTTCTCGGGCGTGTCGAAGAACGCGCCAACGTGCGGTTCCACGGCCAGGATCACATGATGTTCGGCTGCAATGTCCGCAAGTTCCACCAGGTCGGCGGCGACGGCTTCCCTGTCGGCCTCCCAGTCGCTGAGGGGACCGCTCACCGTGGTGGTGACGATGCTGTGGGAGTCGCCATGATTCAGTTCCGCGGCAAGGATGCAATTCTGGATAAATCGAGTCCGCATCGCCCGCCGGTCGCTGCCCCGGACGCACGTGGCGACGGGTCCGAAGAGAGCCGGCGGCGGGAAGCCCAGATCGCGCAACGTTCCGGCAAGTTTTCGCCGCGCGTTCCGGTCCAGCTTCCCGGGCGCGGTGGGCCATGCGTCGCCGACGGCGATTTCGACGGCGTCGTAGCCGATCGCGCGGATCTTCGGCAGGGCTTCGAATACGTCGACACGCTGTGTGGCGTAGGTGCTGAAACCGATCGGGATCATATCAAAACCGAATAAAGGAAGAAGGAAGAACGTGAAGAGCGGGAAGACGGTAGAGGTGAGACGGTAGAGGACGTCTTCGCCCGTTTGAGCCTTCCTTTATGCCTCCGGCAAGAGATAAAACCCCACGGGGCAATAAAACCTGTGAGACGTGAGACGGTAGAGGATTACGTTTCCACAGTGTTTTCACATTAACCGTGCGTGTTTTTTTATTGTTATCGTAACGACAAAACAAAAACCATAGGGCACTGATATCATCTCCCCTCTCCCCTTGGGTAAGGGGCAGGGGAAAGGTTGCTTTTGATTCAAGCTGACTGCTGTACGCTGAACGCGAATGGCTGTTCTCTATCTTCGAGACCCGCCGGGTCGCGGTACTCGAAGATAGAGAACATAACGCATGTGTCAAGCGGCGATGAGGCAGGTATGCCGGGATTTTGAGAAAGAGCTTCGATATGGAGCGGATCAACCTGGGTCTCGTAGGGTGCGGCGGCATGGGCACGCGGCACCTCTATGGTCTGCGGACGCTCGCACGGTCACCATTCAACAGGATCGAGTTGCGGGCGTTGTGCGACGTCAATCGGGAGAACGCCGAGTTGGCGGCCGTAGAAGCCAGGAAACTGCTCGGAGCGGAGCCGGCGATCTATACAGATTTGGAGGCAATGGCCGCTGCGACGCCGGAACTGCATGCTGTCGACGTGGTGACCGATCCTGCGGTGCATCACGAGGTTGTCTGCACGGCACTGGACCTGGGCCTGCATGTGATGGTGGAAAAGCCGATGGCGATTACCGTGCGGGCCTGTCTGATGATGATTCAGGCGGCGGAACGGAACCGGCGCGTGCTTTCCGTGGCGGAGAACTACCGGCGGGACCCGTCGGCGCGTCTGGTCCGACATATGGTGGGCGCCGGCGCGATAGGGGTCCCGTACATGGGCCTGTTTCACGAGGTGAGCGGGAGCGATCGGATATTCATTACCCCGTGGCGCCACCTCAAGAATCGCGGCGGGCCGCTGCTGGACATGGGCGTGCACTATACCGACCTGATCCGCTATCAATTGGGGGATATCCGCGACGTGTACGGCGACGTGCGGCTTGTGGAGCCGGTTCGGCGAAAGGCCGAGACGACGTGGAGGCCCTATGAGTTCTACCGGAAGCAATTCGAAAATATGGAACCCGTCGTCCGGGCCGACGCCGAGGATTCGTCCGTGGCGATGTTTCGAATGGCTGGCGGCGCCACGGTGAGTTGGGTGGTTGGCCTGGGAGGATACGGGGGATGCAGCGCACAGCTGATTCTTGGGACGGAGGGGTGCATGGAGGGATTCGGAACCCGCGGCGGACGGGTGCGGATGCGTCGCGGGCGGGGCGATTTCCAGGAACAGGAGGAGATGCTGGCATCCGCGGACGGCTTCGAGCTGGATCCCGTGTCGTCGCATTTCTTCCCGTCCGGGCAAACGTCGGCCGATCGCGAGGTCGACAGGAAGCTGCTTGCCATCGAGTATTACGAATTGGGCGAGGCCATTGCCGAGGGCAAGGCCGTGGAGGTGGACGGGTTGGAGGGAATGAAGGACGTGGCCGCGGTATACGCGGTGTTCGAGTCCGCGGCGGCGGGATCCACCGTGCGGGTGGCGGACGTGGAAAGCGGCGAAATCGACGCCTATCAGGCGGACATTGACGCGGCGCTGGGTATTTCGTGAATGGAGCGTGAAATGCCGGAAGATCGACCGAACGTGGTGTTGATCACCACCGATCAGCAACGCGGGGATTGCGTGGGTCTGGATCCGAACGCGCCGGAAGTCCTGCAGACCCCCAACCTCGATTGGCTGGGGGGAACGGGAGCATTTTTCGCGCGTGGATATTCGGAGTGCCCGAGCTGCATTCCCGCCAGGCGTTCCCTGATGACGGGTACGGCGCCCGCGGCCAATGGAGTTGTCGGATTTCAGCCGGCGGACTGGGAACCGGCGCATACCCTGGCGGGCGAACTTTCCAGGGCGGGCTATCAGACGGAGATGATCGGGAAGCTACACCTGTCGCCGGCGCGAAGGCGGTACGGATTCGACCATATGCAGCTCGCGGACGGGACGCGTGGGCGGGAAAACGACTACGTGGACTGGTTGCGCGAGCGTCACGGGCGTACGGAGGTGGACCCCGGTATGGCGCACGGGGCTTCGTCAAACGGCTGGGTGGGTCGGCCGCACCATCTGCCCGAGGAGCAGATGCATACGTTCTGGTGCGTGGACCGGGCCATGGCGTTTCTTCAGAAACGGGATCCGGCTGCGCCCTTCTTCCTGAATCTGTCCTTCATCGACCCGCATCCGCCGTTGACGCCGCCTCAGATCCATTATGACCGCTACGTCAATCGCGATTTGCCGGAACCCGTTGTGGGAGATTGGGCGCCCGAATTCGATGGGCCGCGGAAGGGGTTGGATCCCGACGCCTCGGAGATCTGTCTCAGTGCGCAGGACATGCAGTGCGCGCGCGCGGCGTACTACGGGATGGTGAATTTCATCGACGACCAGATCGGTCGGCTGATTCAGTTCGCGCGGGGTCTGCTGAATGAGAGTCTTATCATCTTCACGTCGGACCACGGGGAAATGCTCGGGGACCATCACCTGTTCCGGAAAACGTGGCCCTACGAGGCGTCGGCGCGGGTGCCGTATCTGATCAGACCGCCGCGGAGCTGGGGGGCGCCGGAATCGGTGACCTGTCGAACGCCGGTGGGGATTCAGGATATCATGCCGACAATTTTGGATGCCTGCGGCCTTGAAGTACCGGAGACCTGTACGGGAAGGAGCCTGGCGCCGGTGTTGCGCGGCGAATCGGAAGGCGTACGCGACGTCTTGCACGGCGAGCATTCCGGGTGTTACGCGTACGAGCACGGAAATCACTATGTGACGGATGGGCGCCACAAGTACATCTGGTACACGCAGACGGGCCGAGAGCACCTGTTCAACCTGGACGAAGACCCGCATGAAATGAAAGAGCTGGCGATGGACTACGGCGCGGAGGGACGGTTGGGGATCTGGCGAAAGCGGCTGGCGGGGTTCCTCAGAGACAGACCGGAAGGGTTCACGGACGGGGAGACGTTGATTGCCGGCCGGAAACATCGGTCGGTGATGCCGGGATACGAACCGGCGAGGATGTTTCCGTTTCTTTAGAAGCTACTTAGGTTGAATCCCCACGGCCGGCGCGACCCGAAGCCCAACGGACCGTTCGCCGGCGCTGATGGTTTCAATTGCCGGGGCCGGTCACGCCCGCTATATTTCAGCGATGGTTCCTGCGCGATGTTCAGTCTGATGCATCGCGTATACGGCAATCGCGCCGAACTCGTGAAACCCTATCGGTCCAGAGAAAGGAGAAGCGGGAATGGATTCGTTCAAACGCATCGTCGGTGTCTATCTGATCCTCGTGGCCGCCGTGGTTGCCATCCACACGGTCGCCGAACCGCTGTATTACACGTCCACTGAGGCAAGTCCGTACAGCCCGCACTGGAACAAGATCAACGCGCTTATGGTGCTGGCGATCGTATTGGGTCTGGTTTTTGGGTGCATGCGCAAGCGAAGCGTTGGCGGCGAGGAAGGAAGCGCGGTTACCCGGGAGTACCTGGAAGCGCACGTCCTGTTCTACGGCCTTCTTTTTGTCGGAATCCTGTTTTTCTGGAATTTCTTCAACCTGCACAGTCCCGGCTTTACGGCGATTGCGCACGAGATCGTATCGGCGGTGTGGATTTTGATCGACGCCGCCCTGCCGATCATCCTGGGCGCAATGGGCGCCTCTCTGCTCAGATCCCGGTGAAAATTCCCAATACAGCACGCCTGGCGCATGACTGGCGCACCCGCGAGGTGAATGAATAACAGTCCATTGAAAAAGTCGCTCTGCAGGCGAGGTATGGTGTCCCGTTCCGGAAATATGTCACCATTCATCCGCCTGCCTGCGCAGCGTACTGCGCTGCAGGCAGGCCGATTCAACCCATCTGGCGGCGTTGCCTTCCCTCGCCGACCTGTCCAGTTTCTTCTTCGTCCTTTTTCTTATAGCGCGTAAGAAAAAGGACCAAAAAGAACCGCGCCTGCCTGCCGAGCAGGCTTCGGCGCAGGCAGGCCGCTCAGACGCCGCGGGGCTGCTTTTCCGCGAACCGCCTCCGTGAAGAAAACGTGCGCCGTTGCCCTGTAACCCTCGCAGGCGTTCCCGGACGCTGGTGCTGGACGGACTCGCGCGGAAAAGCCCCATCCACTACCACCGGGCGGGCAGAGGGTCCTCCAGGAAGGTCAATCTGACGGAATCGTGGGGGCGCCGCCATTTGCCTTTTGCTGTTTGTCTTTGGTTTTGGCTGACTGCTGAGAGCTGATTGCTGATCGCTGCTTTTCTCCGGCTGAATTCAGGCAACTTATTTCCGGGACAGAACACTGTCACCAGGCGGTGCGCAGGTCGATCGCGGGCAAAGTTGCTGGATCAGCAGGCCGGCGACGATGAGAACCAGCCCGATGGGGGTGGAGAGGAGGATTTCTTCGCCGACCAGGAAATGGATGAAGACCAGGGAGACAAACGGAGAGACGAAGATCAGGTTGGCAACTCTGGCCGTTGTTTCGGAAAGCCGCAGGGCGATGAGCCAGAAGACGAAGGCGATGCCCATTTCGACAAGCCCCACGTAGGCTGCGCCCAGAAGGCCGTAGGGACTGGAAACATGGAGGTCCGAAAAGAGCAGGCAGAGGACGAAGAGAAACGGCAGCGCAAACGCGAAGTTCAGAAAGAGGCCCACAACCTCGTCGCGTTCATCCCGCGTATTGTAAATCCAGTATAACGCCCATACGATCGTACTGCCAAGGGCCAGGGCGACTCCCAGGGGATCTGAGAGCCGGAAGTCCAGGATGTTGCCGCGCGTGGAGATCACCAGAACGCCTGCATAACATACGAACCCCGCGAGAATTTCCTGTGGTTTCATCCGCTGTTTCAATAGCGGAATCGAGAGGATCGAGAGCGTGATCGCCCAGGTGTAGTTCAGGGGCTGGGCTTCCTGAGCGGGAAGAAGATCGTACGCCTTGAAGAGGATCAGGTAGTAGAGGCAGGGATTGAGCAGGCCGAGAACGACGGATTTCAGATATTGTCGTGTTGAGTACGAATAAACTAGACGCTGTTTGCCCTGGAAGACGACAATGAGTCCCAGGGTCAACGTTGACGCAAGGCCGGCATAGAATAGAAGCTGCAGGGGATCCAGGTATCGAAGGGAGATCTCGAAGGCGGAGGCGACGGTGGACCAGAGAAGAACCGTGGCGACGGCGTAGAGGCAGGCTTTATTCTGGTCGCGCATCAAGGGTATGGGAAACGAGGGCGACCACAAGGGTCGCCCCTACGAAAACCAGACGATAGCGAAATGATTTCGTGAGGCCGTAACGCCAACCGGTTCAAGCCGACGGCTGTTTGCTGATCGCTGACTGCGTCTTTTCTATTCTTTCTCGACTTTATCCAGTTTGCGTTCGTAACTCATATCGATTTCGGCGCGGATATTGTCCACGGGTTTCCGGTGGTCCACCCGCCGTACCTCGGGGCGCGTGAGGTTCGTCCTTATCTTGTGAGAGATGACGATGCCGCGCGTGGCGTCGATAACCCAGGTACCCTTGCCTTCTCCGGATCCGTCGACGACAAGCTGAAGGGATCCGATGCGGACAGGCGCTCTGAAACGGACTTTTCTGTCTTCCTCGAACGTGACGATCTTATTCCCCTTCCTGGCGCCGACGTTTTTTACTTTGTAATTGCTCTTGAGTTCCACAATCGCCTCGTCATCCAACACCAGTATCGGGGTCTTGAAATTCGTCTCACCGGTCCATGTATCGCCGGGTCCGACCGGGTCCGGAGGAAGGACCGGTTGAAGTTCGGGCGTCCAGATCTGCAATAAGTCCGTGAGGACGTCCGGACGGTTGAGTTCCCGTGCGGACTTGTTGCTCGAGTGCCGTTCAACCGTTCCGTCCGACGAGAGAAACCACGTGAGTTCCCAGTCGTCCAACTGCTCCAGCGTATAGGGAAACTGGTCGTGCGTCAGACGTTTGTTTTCGAAGAAAAAGCCGTTGACGGCCTTGCTCACGGTGGCGACGAGGCGCGTGGCATTTTCGCTGGACTCACCATCTGCACCGGCATGGATAATTTCCCGGCTTCGCCATTCGCCCCTGATCTCGCCCGAGGTAAATCCCCGCTTCGTGCGTCCGGGCACAATCACTTCCGAGCGATCGCTTTTGAAGGTAAAGGAATACTTGTGCTTGTATTTGACGGTACGACCGTCCGGATAGGTGACCTGAAGCGCGACTTTGTCCGCGGCACGAATGGAAGCGCCTGATGACAACAGCAACGCCAGACACAGGACCGACAGCATGCCCAGGGATTTCATGTTGAGTCCTCCTTTGTGAACGACCGTCACTTGAAAAGAAGCCCGAAATAAAAGAGAGGGCTGAAGAGCTTCTTCTTGGGAACAGCGTTGGCGATCATACCGGTGATGAGTTCGCTGATCTGCTGATTCTGCGCCGCCTTCTGAATGACGAGATTGAGCAGGGGCCGCCAGCGCCCCAGGTCCTGCAGGCGCTTGCTGGTTCTGAGCTCGTCGCCGATGGCATCCCACAGTCGGTCTTCGTATCGTTTCAGGAAGGCTTCGCTGAAGTCATTCGCCTCCCGGGCTTCGGCGGCGACCTGCGCGGCGAACCGAGCGGCATACAGAGCGTTGCCGATGCCCTCCCCCGTAAAGGGGTCGATCAGCCCGGCGGCGTCGCCGAGCAGCATGAAACCGCTGCCATAGCTCTTCCTTCGGATGCTGCCGATGGGCAGGTTCCATCCGATGGGTTCTTCCATGGCGCGCGCATTCGCGAACCGCCGGTCGAACGGCGGGCGGTTGATCACCGACTGAAGCGCGTCCTTCAGGTTGACTTTGCGGCGTTTGAGGCTGCTGTGCAGCATGCCGATGCCGACGTTCGCATAGCCGTTCTCAAGGGGAAAGGCCCAGAAGTATCCCGGCAGGACTTCATTGACGAAGTGGAGTTCGATCTGGTCCTTCAGGCCCGTCACGTTTTCGTAGTAACAGCGCAGGGCAACAACCCAGTGCCGGCCGTCGTGGCGATACTGTCCCGTTCGCCGGGCGACGATGGAGTTGAATCCGTCACAACCCAGCACGAGGCTGGCGCGGTACGTGCGCTGTTGTCCGTTGGCGCTGCCGGTTACGCCCGTCACGGTGCCGTTTTTCCGGACAAGGTCCTTTACCGTAAACCCCTCGATGCACGTATCGACGGATTTACGGGCCTCGCGGAACAGAAAGGCGTCGAATACCGTCCGGCGGATGACAAACCCCTCCATGGGGAGATCACGCCCGGTACCGACGTCGTGAAGGGTATGCCGCTCCAGGTCGATCCGGGCATCCACGTGATTCGGGCTGCTGAAGACGATCTTATTGATGAACGCGCCGGGCAGGTCCCGGATCTTTTCGAGCAGTCCGAGTTCGAGCAGGACAGCCACGGCTTTTCCCGACAGGGCGTCGCCGCAGACTTTGTCTCTGGGAAAAGTGGATTTGTCCAGCAGAAGGGTCTTGAGACCGTGGCGGGACGCGTACAACGCTGCCGCGGCGCCCGCCGGCCCCGCGCCGACGATGATCAGATCGTAGGTGGCTCGTTGAAGGTCCGGCATGGAATCTCAGAATTGCAACGTCGTTGAATTCGTCCTTCGGTACCACGTAACTTATTCTGATCGGGCGCCCGCGTCAAGCGGGAAAACCATGCCGCCCGAGGCCGGGGATGGTGAATTGAGCAGACGACGCACGCGAAATTCCAGGCTGGAACGCCCCAACGGACTTCGCCGACCCACGACCGTGGCCGCCGTCTTCCTGGGTCTCCACGTCGTTCTGGCATACTGGCGTCCCAATCCCTTCTGGGGCGCCGACCTCCTTGCCTATTATCCCGATTCTCTGAAGGTCGCCTTCATCCTGCTGGCGATACTCGTTTTCATTCCCTGCGCGCGCGCCCGTTTCCGCGCCCTGGTCGCGGCCCTGTCGTGCGCCGTCTGGGGCAGCGGCGTCCGCGCCCGGATCGTCCGCATCCTGCTGATTCTCCTGGCGCTGGCCGGATTCATTGCGCTGCAGTCCTCGCGGCACCTCCTCGGCGACGGGTACCTGTATCTACGGGAACTGGATGCCGGCGTCACGCAGCGCGTCGACCGTGCGCCGCTTACCTTCGCGCTGATTCGCGTGCTGCATCACGCCGGCGCCGAGGTATGGCATACCGCCGAGAATACGTACCGGGTCTACAGCTATGCCTCCGGTCTCCTGTACATCCTGCTTGCATTTGCCACGGCCGGCGTTCTCGGGAAGAACGACCGCGAAAAATCCGTGGGTTTGGCGTTCCTCGTCACCGCCGGATACGTGCAACTCTTCTTCGGTTACGTGGAGAATTACGCTTTCTACATGCCGGCCGGTCTGCTGTACCTGCTTGCGGGTCTTCGGAGTCTGGAAAACCGGGCGCCTCTGTGGGTACCCGCGCTGGCGCTCGGCCTGCTCATCCCGTTCCACTTTCTGTTTGTTCTCTTTGTGCCTTCCCTGCTCATCCTCGCGTATTTCAGGCACAGGCGCCGGGAGACATCAACGCCGCGATGGAAGCGGGTTCCGGCCAACGTCGCCGCGTTGTGCGCCACCCCGATTGCCGCCGTGCTGGTCTTCTGGCTGGCCGGGTTCGACGCCGGCGCCTTTCTGGAGCGGACCGGCGGCAAACACCACGTCCTCCCGCTGTTTTCGGACCCCGGATTCCACGCGCCCTACCGCATCCTTTCCATCTCGCATTTGCTCGACTTCGTCAACCTGCAGATCCTTTCCGCTCCGGCCGCGTTGATGGCGCTGTGCCTGTTCGGCAGGCAGGAGTTACGTCACCATCCGTTCCTGCTTGCCGCCGCCGCCGTTCCACTCTTCTTTACGTTCATTGCCAACCCAGAAATCGGCGCATTCAGAGACTGGGACATTCTCGCGCTCCCCGCCCTGCCGCTCACACTCTGGGCTGCCTCGGCGCTTCTGGAGAACGGCCGGCGGTCAAAGCGGCGAGCCCGCAACGTCTCCGTGATCTGCGCCGCGGCCGCCCTGCACACCATACTTTGGATCGGGGTGAATGCCAACCCGGCGGCCGCCGAGGCGCGGTATACGCAACTCATGGGACGGCTCAGCGGACATGCGGGCTCCTACGGATGGGAGACGCTCGGGACGTACCACCGGCTGCAAGGGAAAACGGTACAAGCGCTCAACGCCTATCGGCGCGCGCTCGACGCGAATCCGCAGAACCCCCGACACTGGATGTCGGTCGGGATCATCTACTGCGACCTCGGCCGGGCGGAGCGTGGGATCGACCACCTCAGAAAGGCGGTGGAGATCCAGCCCGACCTCGCCGAGGCGCATATCAATCTGGGCGCCGCCTACCTGGGGACGGGGCGGCGCGGGGAAGCGACTGAGCACCTCGAGAAAGCCGTTGAACTCCAGCCCGGAAGCGCGCTCGCGCTCGTCAACCTCGGCGCCGCCTACAACGAAGCGGGAAGGTTCAGCGAGGCTGTCGACCCACTTGGCAAGGCGCTTGAGATACAGCCGGGACACGCGGGCGCACATGTCAATATCGGCGCGTCCTACCACGGTCTCGGCCGGTACGAGGAGGCGGTCGAACACCTGAAGGAAGCACTCGAGCTCCAGCCCGCGCTGCGCAGCGCACAGACCTATCTGAACATCGGCGGCACCTATCACAGCATGGGGCGGTACGAAGAGGCGATTCCGTACCTTATGAAAGCCATTGAAATCAACCCCCGCCTTACGAACGCCTACTTCAACCTGGGCCTGGCCTACGGCGCTCTGAATCGCATGGAGGAAGCCAGAGCCAACCTGCGAAGGGTCCTTGAGCTGAATCCGAACGACCCCCAGGCGCCGGTGATCAGACAGTTGTTGAGGCAATGAGCTAACGTCTCCCCGCCTTTAGTGGTTGCTTTATCACAGGTGACGTAATTGGACCGAATCTACTTCATATCCGACGTCCACATCGGGTCGCCGGGAATCGGCGGCAGCGCCCGCGAGCGGGAAGACGTCCTGATCGACTTTCTGAAGTCGATCCGCCACAACGCCGGGGCGCTCTATATTGTCGGCGATCTATTCGACTTCTGGTTCGAATACCGCACAACCATCCCTTCGACCGGCGCCCGCGTCCTGTTCGAACTCTACAACCTGGTGGAGTCCGGCGTTCGCGTGATCTACCTGCCCGGCAATCACGACCTCTGGCCGGGCGAGTACTTCTCCGAGCAACTCGGCGTTGAACTCCCCGGCGGCCCGATCACGGTCGCCCATCAGGGACTCAGAATCCACGTCGCCCACGGCGACGAAATCCGGACCGACTGGCGGTTCCGCCTGAGCCGCGGTATCCTGAAAAACCGGCTTTGCATGGGCCTGTTTCGACTGCTTCACCCGGACCTGGGCGCCACCCTCGCCCGGTACACCTCCCGGCTTTCCGAGTTCCGGATCCGGAGGCGGGGTTCCGGGAACCGGGAGTTTCTCTACAGGGCCGCCAGAGGGAAAATCGCGCACGGCGTGGATGTCGTGATCCACGGACACTACCACTTTTCGCTTCACGCTCACGTGGGCGGTTCGCCGGACGATCCGGCCAGACCGAACGCGGGCCCCGGGAAGGGCGCCAATGACCTGGACGAACGCAGCGGCGAACTCGTTGTCCTGGGCGACTGGATTCAAAAGTACACCTACGCGGTTCTGGAAAACGGGAGCATCAGGCTCGAGAAATGGGAAGAGCACCGTTCGACCGATCCGGCGGTTGCCCCGGAGGAAGCCGGGTAACGGAATGGGGGCGCGCCACCGGCCCCGCCCGATGCCGTCACACGACCATCAGAGGGCGTCACATGATTCTCGCCATCGACCAGGGCACCACGGGCACGACCGTGCTCGTTATCAACCGTAGAGGCGACGTCAGGGGCCGCGCCTACACGGAATTCAATCAGATTTACCCGCAGCCCGGCTGGGTATCGCACAACGTGGAGGAAATCTGGCGTTCCACGCTCGGCGTGATCGCCGAGGCCTTACGAAACGCAGGTGTGCGTACCGCGGACCTGGCCGGCATCGGGATCACCAACCAGCGGGAAACCACCGTCCTCTGGGACCGATGCACGGGTGAACCCGTCCACGACGCCATTGTGTGGCAGTGCCGGCGTACGACAGACCTGTGTCGCGCGTACCGGGAACGAGGGCTCGAGGAAACGGTCAGTGAAAAAACGGGTCTTGTCATCGACCCCTACTTTTCCGCGACCAAAATCGCCTGGCTCCTGGAAAACGTGCCCGGCCTACGAAGGCGTGCCGAGGCAGGCGACGTCTGCTTCGGCACCATGGACGCCTATCTTCTGTACCGCTTGACCGGCGGCAAGGTACACGCGACGGATCTCACCAATGCATCCCGAACCATGTGTTTCAATATCCACACGAAGACATGGGACGCCGACCTGCTGGACGCGTTCGACGTTCCGCGGGCGATCCTCCCGGAGGTCCACCCTTCCGCCCATGTGTTCGGAATCACCGCGGGCGGGGGCCCGTTGCCGGAAGGCATTCCCATCGCCGGGATCGCGGGAGACCAGCAGGCCGCCCTCTTCGGTCAGCGCGGCGTTTCCGAGGGTGACGTCAAGAACACCTATGGGACCGGCTGCTTCGCTCTGTTCCATACGGGATCCAACGCGTTCTCGTCGCAGAACGGCCTGCTCACCACGCTCGCCTGCGACGCCCGCGGCGGTCCGGCCTTCGCCCTGGAAGGCTCCGTCTTCAGCGCCGGATCGGCCGTTCAGTGGTTGCGCGACGGCCTGGGCCTGATCGCGGAGTCGTCCGATACGGAAGTCCTTGCCCGATCGGTTCCGGATAACAACGGCGTCTACCTGGTCCCCGCGTTCACGGGCCTGGGCGCGCCCTACTGGGATCCGGACGCACGCGGAACCATTGTGGGCATCAACCGCGGAACGGACCGGGCCCACCTCGCGCGCGCCGCGCTCGAATCCATCGCCTATCAGAGCGCCGCGCTCGTAGACGCCATGGCCGCGGACACGCGCCGCCCGGTTACCGGAATCCGCGTTGACGGCGGCGCATCCGCGAACGACTTCCTGATGCAGTTCCAGGCGGATATCCTCAATACGCGCGTGATCCGGCCCCGGCATACCGAGACAACCGCCCTGGGGGCCGCCATGCTCGCGGGGCTTACGACCGGCTTCTGGACCGGCCCTGAGGCGCTTTCGGAACTGAATCCACCCGAACGTACGTTCGAACCCTCCATGTCCCAAAAAAAGCGCGAAGCCCTGCTGAATCGCTGGCGTCACGCCGTTCAGACCGCCCGTAGCCACGGGAATCCGGAATAAAAAAAGCGATCGCTAAGAGCGGGGAGACGGAGAAAGGAAGAACGAAGAACGAAGAAGGAAGAAGGAAAACCTGAAACCAGTGAGACGTGAGAGGGTAGACGGGAGAGGTGGTGGTAACTCTTCCGAATGATACCTCCACACGTGGACTCTCGTTACATCAAATGGAAATTACTTTAAAGTTTCCCAATCAACTAGAGGACAGTTGACAATGCATTTCAAATCATCTTCTCCACCTATTCGGACAACGCAGGATATTGCCATCACGCTTTCTTATCTCCAAGGGCAACCTGCTTTTTCGAAATCTGCTTTCCCTGATCGGAAATGCGCTCGTTGAAACCGCGGATAGTTCGTTTGAATGCCTGCCGGGTGGGAATGCAACAATGACCCGTTTATTTGGATGGCGCGCAATTACTGCCTTTATTGGGGGAGACAGATCGCTGTCACCGGATACCACGATTGCGGTGTCAAACCTGTCATCATGTGCGTCACAGAGCAATTCAACGGCAATGGATACATCAGTCTTCTTCTCTTCGGCGCCGTACCAATTTGCTCCGCATCGCCTGCAGCTAACAGACTTATCGATATAATGACCATAGTAGAACGTAACGTCTCCAATGGCTTCCAACGCTTCAAGGTAGGTGTTCTGGCGTTTCCATTTTCCCCAGTTTCCCGGTCTTTGGGATACACGCGACGTAAAATACTTAACCGCTTCCAATTCCTGAGAATCCTTAAGCAGGGATTCTGACAATCGCACTAAATCGAGCCAGAGATAGCGATTACTCCACTTTTCTTTTATTCCAAAGTAGAGGTTGAATCCGTCTACGTATGCAATGACCCGATTCTTATTACGCATCTTCCGTGTCACCGGTTTTTATTGACAATTACTCTAGTGATTGGTATATTGGTGACGTGCTATAGCATTTGTGCCCCCCGGAGGATAGTATTCTCCGGCCCGACGCCCACTGTCTCTGACAGGGGCGTTTCTTTTTTGAATCTGACGGCTTTCGGATTTTTGCTCAATTCGATTTCCCACTTCCGGAGTCCGTCCAAACGTGGGTATGGCGGCCCTCTGCCTTCCCTCCGCTCCCCCGACAGTCGCCGTCAAATGGAAGGGTGCGGTCCTCTCCCGCCTTTTGGAGAGGGGGCCGGGGGAGAGGTCTGCGTTGACTTTCGCTTTTGATTCAAGCTGACAGCTGAAAGCTGACCGCTGATTGCTGCTTTTCTCCCCCTCTCCCCGCCTCTATTCGTCCGTCACGCATCCTTCCGATGCAGTCGTGACGGTCTTGATGTATTTGTATAGCGTGCCTTGCGTTGCCTTGTATGGGGGGGGCGTCCAGGCTGCCCGCCGTCTTGCCAGTTCCTCGTCGTCCAGGTTGACGTTGATCTCGTTGGCTACCGCGTCAATGGTGATCACGTCGCCGTTTTCGATCAGGGCGATGGCGCCGCCCTCCTGCGCTTCGGGCGTGATATGCCCCACGACGAACCCGTGCGAACCCCCCGAAAAGCGTCCGTCCGTTATCAACGCCACGTCATTGCCCAGGCCCGCGCCCATGATCACCGACGTGGGCGTGAGCATCTCCGGCATGCCGGGACCGCCTTTGGGCCCCTCATAGCGGATGACGACAACGCATCCCTTCTTGACGTCGTTTCGCTCCACCGCTCCGAGGAGGTCCTCCTCGCGGTCGAACACCATCGCGGGCCCGGTGAACCGCACGCCCTCCTTGCCCGTAATCTTGGCCACCGCGCCCTCGGAAGCCAGGTTTCCACGCAAGATCCGCAGATGCCCGGTGGTTTTTATCGGCCGGTCGAGCGAGCGAACCACCTGCTGCCCCTCGTCGAGCCCGGGCAACTCCGCCAGGTTCTCCGCGATCGTCCTTCCCGTTACCGTCAGACAGTCGCCGTTCAGCAGGCCGTTCTCGAGCAGGACCTTCATTGCGCCGGGCGTTCCGCCCACGTTGTGCAGATCTTCCATGACGAATTGTCCGCTTGGCTTGAAGTCCGACAACAGAGGCACCCGGTCGCTCACCGCCTGAAAATCGTCGATTGTCAACGGGACGCCGACGGATTTCGCGATTGCGATCATGTGCAGCACCGCGTTGGTCGATCCGCCAAGGGCCATCACCACGACGATCGCGTTTTCGAATGCCTCGCGCGTCATGACGTCGCGGGGTTTGATGTCCTTCTCGAGCAGGTTCCGGATGGCCGCGCCGGACTGGAAGCACTCCTCCAGTTTTCCCTTGTCCACGGCCGGCGTCGAGGAACTGTAGGGCAGCGACATGCCCATCGCTTCGATGGCGGACGCCATCGTGTTCGCGGTGTACATCCCCCCGCACGCGCCGGCGCCCGGACAGGCGTGCTGCACGACGCCCTTCCGTCCCTCCTCGTCCAACTCGCCGGCCAGGTACTCGCCGTAGCTCTGAAAGGCGGACACGATGTCCAGCTTCTTGCGGTCTCGGAAGCCCGGTTTGATCGTGCCTCCGTAGATCATCAACGACGGCCGGTTCAACCGCCCCATCGCCATCACGCAGCCGGGCATATTCTTGTCGCAGCCCGGGAGGGATATATTGGCGTCGTACCACTGCGCGCCCATCACGGTTTCTATGGAATCCGCAATGAGGTCCCGCGACTGCAGCGAAAAGCTCATGCCTTCGGTGCCCATCGAGATCCCGTCGCTGACGCCGATGGTGTTGAATCGCATGCCCAGCAGACCCGCCGCGTCCACGCCCTGCTTCACCTTCGCCGCGAGGTCCAGGAGATGCATATTGCAGGTATTGCCTTCATACCACATGCTGGCGACGCCGACCTGCGCCTTGTCCATATCCGCTTCGGTCATTCCGGTTCCGTACAACATCGCCTGGGACGCGCCCTGGGACTTCACCTGCGTAATGCGGGAACTGTACTTGTTCAGCGCCATGGTGTTCCTTTCCCGGTTGTCGCCCTGAAGCCCTGTTGTTGCCGCGGGTCCGGGTCATTTCCGTTTTGTATCCGTCGAATCGCGATTTAATTTAATCGAATCTGTGAAACCGGTCAACTGTCACAAGGGAGCTATCAACTGTCAGCCATCAGCGATCAGCAAGAGGCAAAAGGCGAGACCTACCCCATGACGTCTGAAGACACGACGAAGACCGAACTCGCTCAGGATTCGAGCGCCGCGCCCGTCTCACAGACGGAACGCATCGACTCGATCGACGTCCTGCGCGGCTTCGCCCTTCTCGGCATCCTCGTGATGAACATTCAGGCGTTTGCCATGCCCCAGGCGGCGTATTTCAACCCGACCGTGTACGGCGACCTCACCGGCGCGAACCGCTACGTCTGGATCGCGGGCCGGATGTTCGCCGACCAGAAGTTCATGACGATCTTCTCCCTGCTCTTCGGCGCGGGCATCGTCCTGATGACGGGCCGGGCCGAGGCGCGCGGCGACGCCCGCCGGGTGCATTACCGCCGCATGAGGTGGCTGCTGGTCATCGGGCTTCTCCATGGACACCTTCTCTGGTGGGGCGATATCCTCTTCCATTACGCGGTCTGCGGGATGCTGGTGTACCCGCTGCGCCGGCAGTCGCCGAGAAGGCTGATCGCCATTGGATTGGCGCTGCTCCTGGCTGCTTCCGCGTTCTGGGGTCTGGTGGGCCTGTCATTTCCGTACTGGCCGGAGGAGGTACGCGCCGAGATCGAGGAAGAAGCCTGGCGGCCGACGCAGGAGAAGATCGACGCGGAACTCGCCACGTACCGCGGCGGCTGGCTCGATCAGTTGCCGCACCGTTCGGTGACGGCGATCGAGAACCACGCGTTTTTGCTGATCATTTGGGCTGTATGGCGCGCCGGCGGGTTGATGCTGATCGGGATGGCGCTTTTCAAGAAAGAGGTGTTCAGCGCGCGGCGCTCGACTGGCTTCTACGCGGCGCTGATCGCCGTGGCGGCCGCGGTCGGCCTTCCGCTACAGGCATACGGAATCTCACTCAGTTTTGCGGACGGATGGTCGTTCGGTTCGCTATTCGTAGACACGCAACTCGTCTACTGGACGAGCATTTCGGTCGGCCTCGGTTACGTGGGCGCCGTCATGCTGGCGTGCCGCGCGGCCGCGCTTCGCCGATTCACGCGACCGTTCGCGGCCGTGGGCCAGACCGCTCTGACCAATTATCTGCTGCAAACGGTCATCTGTACGACGATCTTCTACGGACACGGCCTCGGCTTGTTCGGCGCCGTGGACCGCGTGGGACAGGCGGGGGTGATGGCCGGCGTCTGCGCGGTGCAGCTGATCGTTTCGCCGCTGTGGCTGCGGCGGTTTCGCTTCGGTCCCGTCGAGTGGCTCTGGCGGTCGCTCACCTACCGCGCGCGCCAGCCCATGCGGCGGGTCCCTGTTCCTGAAACCGTGGCGTGACCGCTGCGGTAACGGGTCGTTTTATCCGTCGACGCCGATGACTGCGATGGCAGGCGCCGCCTTCAACACAGCCAACATCTCGCCTTTCCGGGTTTTCAATCCGGTCAGGCGTTTTTTGTTGTCGGAAACCGCGTTTCTCGCGTCACGTCCGCTTCATTCCGGCCCTTCTTATGGACCGGAAAGGGAACGCTAAACCCGGCGTGTCAGTCTAACAGAACGGCCGCCATGATGTGAATTCATCGGACGCCGGGGGAAGAAGGAGGCGCATGTGAGAGCGATTCTGTCAGTCGTTTCGTGTGTGTTGGCTTTGGGCGCCAGTACGCAGATTTACGGCAAGGGTACCGTGAGGGGCACGGTGCGCGATGCCACGAACGGTGAGACGTTGCCGTATGCCAATGTCCTGATCGACAGTCTCGGCATTGGGGTATCGGCGGACAAGTCCGGCTATTTTGTCATCGGGAATCTGCCGCCCGGGAGACACGTGATCCTGGCGAGCTTTATCGGATACACGAGCCGATCCGTCGAAATTGCGATGGCGTCGGCCGAGACCGAGAAGCTTGTGATTGAACTCGAACCGGTGGATTTGACAATTGACGAAATAGAAGTCGTCGGAGAGCGCGTGGCTCCAACGGAGGTGACGCCGGTGAGCGCGTTCGGCACGCGCGTAACCGAACTGGCGCGAATTCCAACCGTGGGACAGCCCGATCTGATGCGCGGCATTCAATTGCTCCCGGGGGTTCAGGCGGGGAGCGAGAATTCCGCGGGGTTGTACGTGCGCGGGGGCACGCCCGGTCAGAATCTGATACTGCTGGACGACGTGGTCGTATACAACCCGAATCACCTCTTCGGGTTCTTCAGCACCTTCAATCCCGATGCATTGAAGAACGTGACGCTGATCAAGGGGACGTTTCCCGCGCGGTATGGCGACCGGCTGTCAAGTGTGCTGGATATAACGAACCTGGACGGCAACAGGAAATCTGTCAATGCCCGGGCATCGGTGGACCTGATCAGCGCGGGATTGACGATCGGCGGACCCGTAGGCGATCGCGGATCGTGGATGCTCTCGGGGCGGCGGACGTATGAGGAGGTTCTGAAGTCGCCGCTGTTCAGTCACCTGGTGGACGAGATGTTCAGCACCCGAATCGGGACGATTTCCGCAAGTCCGGGCGCTGGCGGCGGATCCTTCGGATTCGGCGGCAGGCAAGGCGAAGGACGGTTTGGCGGTACGCGATTCAACTTCCAACAGCAGACCGGCAGCTTCGAACAGGACTACGGATTTTACGACTCGAACTTCAAGCTGAATCTGGACGTGTCCGAGAACGACCGTTTATCCATCAGCGGATACCTGGGCCGCGATGCCCTCGATCTCTCCCTGCCTTCGTTCCGGCAGCAGACCCGTGATCAACTCATGGATTGGGGCAATCAGATTGCCAGGATCAATTGGCAACGCATCTACACCAACAACCTGATCGGCAACGTGCAGGTTTCGGCAAGTCGATATGTGTCGAACTTCGACGTCGCGTCCAACCGGAACGCCGATCAGACCGGGCAGGCCGGCGAGGGCCGCCCGGGGCGTGGATTCGGGTTGAATCGCAACAACGAACTGAACGACCTGACGGTCAAAGCCACGTTCGATCTTTATTCGGGCCCGTATCACACCACGCGTTTTGGCGGTCAGCTGACGTCCTACGATGCATTCTACAGGCAGGGAGTGGGCGATTCGGTGCGGACTGGGATTAATACCTCCTCGCTCTATCAGACGGGTTTCCTGGAGCACGTGATGCGCATGGGCCGCCTGGAATTGACCCCGGGGATTCGCGCGAGCCACTTCAATAGCGGCAGCTACACCAGGTGGTCGCCGCGTGTTGCCGGCCTGTTCCAGGTGGACGACAAAGTTGCGTTCAAGGGCGGTTGGGGCATCTACCACCAGTTCGTCAATCTGATTTCGATCGAGGCCAATACGTATGCGACGGATATGTGGCTGCCGGTGGACGAGACCCTGACGCCCGGCAAGGCGGTCCACAGCGCGTTCGGTCTGATGTTGACGCCCAGCGACGCGTGGCAGGTCGATCTGGAGTTTTACCACAAGGGCCTGGAGGACCTCGTGGAATTCCAGTCGCAGGTCCGCCTGGACGATTCAACCCCGCTTTCCGACCTGTTCGCGACCGGAACGGGCACGTCATTCGGCGGAGAGCTCCTGCTTCGCAAGACGGAGGGTCGGCTGAAGGGTTGGATTGGCTATACGTTGAGCAAGACGGAACACACTTATGCCAATCTGAACCGGGGCGAACCGTTTCCGCCAAAGTACGACCGGCGTCACGACGTGTCCGTGGTGACCGACTATTACGTGGGCAAGGGCTGGAGCGTCAATCTGAACTGGGTTTATGGAACGGGACAGGCATATACGATACCCGAGGCGCGCTACGAGGTCCGGCAGCCCACGGGCCAGACCTTCGCATACGTCCATGTTTCGGAGAAGAACGCGTACCGGCTGCCGGCCTATCATCGGATGGACCTGGGCGTCACGCGTGACCTGAACCTGGGAGGCGTGGAAGGTCAGCTGGTATTCAGCGTCTTCAACGTCTATAACCGGCGCAACGTATGGTATCGTTCGTTCGATGCGACGGAGCCGGAAGTGCTGGTCCAGGACGTGTTGTTACAGCCCATATTGCCGAGCATCGGCCTGAAATTCAACATGTGAGACTGCCGGCGGAGGAACCAATAATGTGCAAATTGCGATTGATTCTGTGTCTGGTTATCGGCCTTGGATCCGGCGCGTGCAGTACGGCGCCGACAGAGTCGCTGGGGGACTTCAGAGAGACGATCCTCATCGAGGGTTTTCTTCGAGCGGGAACGAACGTATCGGGCTTATTCGTGGGTACGACCATGCCGCTTTCGAGCGAATACGATCGTGACGCCAGCGCGGTTTCGGATGCGAACGTAGCGATCACGGTAGACGGCGTAACGCATTCGCTGGCATCCGTGCCTGACAAGCCCGGCACGTACCACCACCCCGACCTGGTTGTTCAGTTCGGCAAGACGTATCATCTGTCGGTCACAACGGGATTGGGGACGGCGACCGCGCAGACGACGGTGCCGTTCCCGCCTCAGGCGTCTGGGGCGCCCGTGTTGTATGCAGGCGGTGATCCGTATCGCGTGACGTGGGAAGGCGAGACAAACGGAGGCTACGTCACTTCCAGGCAGGTGTTGGAGCTATTGGAGCAAATTCCGCCGGAGAGCCAGTTCGGCGGGGGAAGGTTCGGCGGCGGCTTCGGGGGCGCGGTCGACACCACCGGATTCGGTGCGCTGCGTGACAGTATCGCGCGCGCCGACCAGTGGCGGTTCCTGCAGGGGCAGTCTCAGACCCTGAATCCCATTCAGTTTTCGTACTATGGGACCTACGCGTTACTCGTCTATTCCCTCGACGAGAACTACGGGGATTTCCTGATCTCGAGCCAGCAGGACGAAGCCGCCCTGGACGAGCCCCGCTTTCACGTGGAGGGCGGGATCGGGCTGTTCGCCTCCATGGCCGCGGATTCCGTCCTGTTTCGGGTCGAGTGATCCGGCGATTTCCGAATTGGCGTCTCCTGCAGAACAATGCGGGAACGGGACCGATTCAGGCGCAGAACGATCCGCCCGCTTGACAGCGAAAGCCGATCCGGCTATATTTCGAACAGTTGGGCGACACCATCCGCCGCAACCTTGAATTCGAAATCATATATTCCCTCTCCCATTCAGTATTGGTGTTGTTGAAAAGGATACAGGATGAACGAAGTGGAAACCAGAGTTACGGATCTTGACAGTCGCCAGGCCAGACTCGAAGGCGTCATCGAACAGGTCAATGAGCGCCTGAACAGCATTGACAGGCGTTTGGATGGACAGCAACAATGGTTGCGATGGATTGTCGGGATCCAGATCACGTCCTTCGTTACACTGGGCAGTCTTATCATTACCGTGGTTTTGAAACTCTATTCATGACCGTTCCCCAAGGCTCTGGATGATTCCAGGCCCATCCTCGATTACCTCCAGAAGTTTCCCGCCATACAGTTTTCCGCAGTCCGTTTTCCTGCACGCTTCCAGATTGAAGCTTCAGGACGGTTCTCCATCCCTGTCTTTGCCCACTGTATAGCCTGGAAACTTCGCCCCGCTTGACAGGGAAGGCCGATAAGGCTATATTTCAGCGGCTCGGGCGGCCAGGCGAATCGGGCTCAATGTGTGGGGGCGACCTGGATTCGACGGGGGTGGAGAGGCGATGGCTGCGTGTCGAGGTCCCATAACCTCGTTAAACCGTGGGAAAATCATATAATTGCGGACGATACGTACGCAATGGCTGCGTAACGAAAACGCGGCCCGTTCCGACGAGCCTCGCCCGCAGGGGTCGACCGGAGCGCCGACTTATGCGGGCTGGCTCGCGGACCCCCGTTCGAGGGTGCGAGAGCGAGAGCTGTTCGAGCTGGCGTGCCGGCAACCCCGTTTACCGGGGCGCCGTCGCGTGAGATTCAAAAGGTAAACTACACACGTAGACGCTGTCGGTGATCTGCTTTCGGACGCGGGTTCGATTCCCGCCGCCTCCACCAATTATCCCACGGCTTGTATTCCATACATATAGACGAACTCAGGGCCGGGCGAAGTCCGTCGCGTCTATTCGCGATTGACGTCACCCGGCCCTGACGCGTTCGGAACGCCTGGCGCGGGTTCGCTTTGCTCAGCCGCAACGAAGCTTGCAATCGAATGGTTGAGGTTCGCTCCTTACCAGCCCGTTGGAAAAGTCCATCCGGGCTGCCTGCCTGTGCGTGTCCGCCTGCCTGCCGAGCGACTTTTTCAACGGACTGTTACGTCAGGGAATGCGCCCGGCTGGATGACGCAAAGGGTCATGCCTGTTCCCCCCTGGACCTACGCCGGTACGTGCGCAATTTCACGTAGGCGGGACGGATGACGAAACCCGTTATCGCCAGTGCCAGGACGGCGATGCTCAGCGCGTCCACGTAGATCCACTCACCCTCGGGGCCGAAGAGGGCTTTGCCGGTGTGCAGGTCCAGAACCAACTTGCTGAAGCTGACGACCTCGGGAAGGGGGACTTCGACCATGGTTGCGTTCACGGCGGTCAGTTCCGTCCAGGTCGCGCCCAGATCCGCGGTGACGAAGAGGCCGTTGCTGCCCTGTATGTGGACGATGCGACCATCTTCTGCAAAGGTTGCCGCCCCTCTGAAGTTGGAAATGCGCTTCCACTGCTCCGCCTCGAAGAGCCAGGTGCTTTCCCGCGTGCCGACCAGGATGCGCTCTCCCTGTTGGTCGATGTTGAAGACGTCCAGGCCCTCCAATTGCGGAACGCTGCGGGTTTCGCTCCCACTCAGATGAAGCAACCCCTTGCGCGTCCCGATGTACACCTCCTCATTGCCCGAAAGCAGGGCGCACTTGATCTGTCCCAGGCGACTGGCGGTGGTGTGGTAGCCGGGAAACCACCGGCTGGGCACTCCGACGCTGCCCAGGCCCCAGCCACTGAGATGCTCCAGCAGGATCGCGGTCACGCACACGAGCACCGTGAAGACCAGTGCGAAGATGGAGGTCCAGGCATGCCAGCGGCGAACGCCTTTCTTGTAGCGTCCCTTCACTTGTCGGCGGCCCCGGGCCGTGCTCTCGTTCATCGCTTTTTTCTCCTCAAAGGACGCATTCACAGGCTATAGCCGAGTGACAGCAGAAAGTTCCTGGGCGTTCCCGGCATGATCCGGTCACGACGCCATGCGTTCTGGTAGTACCCCACGTCGGTGAGGTTTTTCACGCTCAGATCCACTCTCAGGGTCTGCAGCCGGTAGGTGAGGGTGGCATCGACCCGCACGTAATCGTCAAGGAGGAAGTCATTGTTCAGATTGCCCTGGCGCTCTCCGGTATAGATCACGCCCAGTCCCACCGCCAGACCATTCGTATGGCGGTAGTTGCACCACAGACTGGCGCTGTGTACGGGCGTATTGTCGAGATGGTTGTCCTCCCACGCGGGGCGGTCGGCATCCCTTTCGATGCGCGCGTCCGCATACGCGTAGCTGGCGATAGCACGCAGTTGGGGGATCGGCTGCGCGGTCAGGTCGAGATCGAGGCCCCGGCTGCGCTGGCGCCCGATCTGAACGCGGTAAATGCGGTAGCGGGGATTGGTTTCGACGACGTTGGCGCGTGCCAGATCGTACAGCGCCAGCGTCGCGCTCAGGCGGTTGTCGGCATCGGTCCATCGTCCTCCCACCTCCAATTGCGCCGCCAACTCGGGGTCGACCGGTACGACCATGTCCGGAGTGATCGGTGTGGCGTCGTCCTCCGGTTCATTGAGGATCTTCTCGCCCGACTTCGGCCTGAAAGAGCGGCTGTAGCTGGAGTAAAGGGAGAGACCACCACCGGGCTTGTAGACGACGCCCAGGCGCGGACTCAGACTGCCGTCACTGCGGTCGTGGGTTCTGTAGGAACCGCGCTGGTTCGTACGTTCGTCGAAATCGACCCCGTCATAGCGCAAGCCCCCCAGCAGAACCCATTGGTCGCCGAGTTCCACCAGGTCCTGCAGATACATGCCCCAACTGGTCTCTTCGCGTTCGCGGTTGCGGAAGAGGGCGAAATCCTGGGGAATGGTCAGTCCGTAGTACGGCTCCGGATCGTAGATGTCGATCTTCAGCGCGTCGGCATCCGCCGCTTCCGGCGTGCCCTCTCGATGGACCCGATCGCCAAGCACTTCACGCTCTTTGTAGAAGGAGAGCGCCACGCCCAACAACAGCGTATGCCGCAGAGGTCCCCGCTCCTGCTTGTAGCTCAGGTCGTGACGCATCGTGGTCTCGCGATAGAAGATCTCGTTGTCGTAAATGGCGCGATTGAGCAGGTTGGTGTCGCTTTCCGGATGTCCTGCGCCGCCTGGCAGGCCAACGACACCGCCCCGCATGGCTTCAACCGACATTTGCTCGCGATCCCACGTGGTCTTGTAGTGGCTGAGGGCCGACGTGTGCGTCAGGCTGCGAGTCCAGTTCCGGGTAGCGCGCAGGGTGACCGCGCCGTTTCTCATGGTTTCCTTGTTGTAGAGCGGATCTCCGTAGAAGCGATCGATGGGTACCGACGCAGGCTGGTCCAGGATCGCGACGATGCCGGCATCGGCCGTTCTCTCGTCGCGCAACAACTCCAGATTCAGTTCCAGGGCTGTCGATTGAGACCAGCCCCAGTAGACGGAAGGGTTGACGTACCAGCGATCCTGCTCGACGAAATCGCGGAAACTCTCCGCTGTCAATCGGGAGCCGTACAGCCTGTAAAGCACTCTTCCCTCGCTGTCGAGCGGACCGGACGCCGAAAATCGGGGGCTGACGTGGCCATAGCTGCCCGCGCTCAGGTGCAACTGGCGCGTGGAGGTTGTAGACGGCTGGGGGGTAATGGTGTTGATAATCCCCCCCGGCTCAATCGCGCCGTAGAGGATGGAGGCCGGGCCCTTGAGCACCTCCACCCGTTCGAGATTGCCCGGCTCAGCGGCAAACCGATTGTAGTACGGCACGCCATTGTGGTAGTAGTTGCGCCTGGGATCCAACCGGAAGCCGCGAATGACGAAATCTTCGGAGACTGCCGAATTCGTACCGCGACTGAAAACGCCGCTCACGTTCTTCAGGCCGTCCCAAAGGGTGGTGGCCTGCTGATCTTCGAGTACCTGTCTCTTGATCGTCAGAACGGATTGCGGTGTGTCTTCCAGCGGAATGGGAACCCCGAGAGCCGTGCCGCTGTGGGTGAAGGAATAGCCCGTATCAGGGTCGGCGGAGACGACCAACTCAGGCAGGGTATACACCCTTGTTTCCTGCGAGGAATAGCCCGTGTCGGGTTTGGCGGAGACGACCGAGGCGGTCGCGACTGCTTCGTGTTCGGCCCAGGCGGGACTGCACAGGGGGCTGAGGATCACGGCCGCGGAAAAGGGAATGGTTCGAACTCTTGACGTGCTCAGCAACAACCAGAACTTCCGGAACGCTTGCATTTCTCCTCCTGTCGTGTGCGCGTATGCGCATGGGTTATGATAATGAGCACTCATTATCAATTAGAAATAGAATTCACGATCACATCCGTACCCTTCTTTCCATGATCGAGGGCACAGGATCACAAAGACAAGCGGATGTTCGGTCTCGCGGCCGACCGACCGTCCTGGCGGCCACCGGACATGGCAGGAGCGCACCCACCGGAAAGCCCGCTTCTAAACGATAATGATAATTCATTATCACTAAATAGGCAAGCGAAAATATCTGGAATACCGGCTGTGCGCAGCCCTTCGGGAAGAAGCGATTCTCAGCTATCGCGTCTTTCACCTGGAGGCCCCGTGGACCGGCGTCAGGCCGCCGGCTGGACCTCGAAGATGACCACCTTGCCATCTCGCTGTCCAACCGCCAGCTTGCCCCCACTGCGCCACCGCAAGCAACTTGCAGGTGATGAAAGCAGAAGCCCGCCAATGACCTTGTTGTGCTCCATGGGGTCCCACAAAAAGAGCGATCCATCCGCATCTGCCGATGCCAGCAACTTCCCATCGGGCTGAAAGACCAGCTGAGTCAGCTTGCTGGAATGCGCGTCGTACTGACGTGGTTTCCGGCCCGCCGGCCCTTTCCCGCTGCAATCCCACAGACAAACCGATTCGCCGCCGCCGGTTGCCAGCCATCGCCCGCTGGAATCCCAACTCAACTCGAGCACCTTGGTGGGGAAGCCCCACATCTGCGCGTCGTCGCCGGACTTCACATGCCAGAAATGGACCGTGGAATCCTGTTCCCCGGTTGCCATGTACTTCGCGTCGGGACTCCATGCCAGGACAAGGCTCGAACCCTTCCAGGTGTACTTCCGCGGCCGACGCTGCCTGCCGGGCACATGCAGGGTGATCCCGTTGTAAGCAGCCGCGGCTACCCCGGATCCGTCAGGATTCCATCCTACGTCAGCGATTGTGCTTGCATGTTCAGAAGACTCATAGAAGGGCTCGCGTTCGTCGTTCCAAACCTTGAGATGCCGGCCGGCAGCCGTTGCCAGAACATTGCGACGAGGATTGTAAACCGCCCTGGCGACCCACGGATCGCCCGCGTGCAACTCGCGTAGAAGCCGCCCCGATTTCGCGTCCCAGGATTTCACCATCCCGTCGTGCCCGGCCGTGGCGAACTCCGTCCCGTCGGGACGCCAGGACAGCGAATTCGCGCCCCCGGCATGGTGGCCAAGGAGCCTGGGTTGTGCCGAATCGCCGTGGTCTTCGATCAGGGACACCGAACCTTCCACCGTCACCGCGGCCAGCCTGGACGCATCGGGAGACCAGGCGATATCGATGATATAGTCGTCCAACGCGACACACCAGGATTCCGCGAGCAGTCCCTCGTTCAGCATAGAGAGATCTACGCCAAGCATGCGCTGAACCCTGCATTGAGTGCCTCGCGATCCAGATTGCGACCGATAAAGATCAGCGAGTTGCTTCGCTCCCCCTCGCGCCACGGTCGATCCACGCGACCGTCGAACAGCATGTGAACGCCCTGGAACACATACCGTTTCTCTTCGCCGCCAAACGCCAATACGCCTTTCATGCGGAAGATGTCCGGACCCTGGTTGGCAAGCAGATCTTGTAACCAGCCTTCAAACTTCTTGAGATCCAGATCGCCTGGCGTGTTGATTGCCACCGACGTTACGTCTTCGTCATGCTCGTGGTCCGGCTTGTATTCGCGCGTGAACAGAGCTTCGACGCGATCGCCTTCTCCGTCGCTAACGAAAGCTTCGAACTCATCAGGATGATGCTCGGTGAATAGCGTGTAGGCGCCCGCCACCGGGGCTCGCAACACGTAAACCAATTCGTCTCCTTCAAGATCGATTTGGCTCAACTGCTCGCCCGGTTCGATCACCGCGCCGGATTGCAGGTCGATTTCATCGTCCGAGAAAACGAGCACCGCCTCTTCGACGGTGTCACGCATGGCCGACTCGGTCGCCGCCGAAGCGGACCGAAAACTCAATTTCATCGCTGGGTCCGGGCCGGGCTTCAGCACCAATCGATGGTCGCCCGCTGGAAGGTCGAACAGACCACTCCATTCAAACGGATACTCGGGTTCCATGAATTTCGGATCGACGTCGAGAGCCCGATCCAGATCAAAACCACCGAGATTGAGCACCCTGTCCATGTCGATCGCTGCGTCGCGGGTGCGAAAAATCCTGGCCGCCGCGTTCATCGAGTGAATTCGGGATTCCAGTTGGTCAAGCTCGGCGGATGAAACCAGATCGACTTTGTTCAGTAGAATCACATCGGCGAACGCGATCTGCTCCCTCACTTCGTCGCTGTCGTCGATATGCAAGAGCACATGCTTGGAATCGACCAACGTAACGACGCCATCGAGGCTCAGTGCCTCGCGGAGCTCGTCATCCATGAAGAACGTCTGCGCGACCGGCCCCGGATCAGCCATCCCGGTCGTCTCAATCATGATGTGGTCAAACCTGTCCCGACGTTTCATCAAATTGCCGAGGATGCGAATCAAGTCTCCCCGGACGGTGCAACAGATGCAGCCGTTGTTCATTTCGAAGATCTCTTCTTCAGCTCCGATCACCAGGTCGTTATCGACGCCAATCTCACCGAATTCGTTTTCGATCACGGCAATTCGTTTGCCGTGGTTTTCGGATAGAATTCGATTGAGCAAGGTGGTCTTGCCGGATCCCAGGAATCCGGTGAGTACGGTTACGGGAACAGTCTCTTCCGTCATTGTCTTTTCCTCCTCTGGTACTGGATGACTATGAGCTGCAATTGCGGCATTGTCCATAGAGCGTGATCTCGTGCCCTTCGACCTCGAAGCCCGGCGGCGCCAGTTTCTCGATACCCCCCGGACACCCGCTGATATCGAACGCTTCCTCGCACTCACGACAGAGAAAATGGTGATGATGACTCCGGTTGGTCAGCTCGTAACGCGCGTCATTGACCCCCAGTTCCACGACCCGCACTTCACCGGCCTCTTGCAGGCGCCTGAGCTGCCGATAAACCGTCGCAATGCCCAGCGTCGGCACGATGCGGGATGCCAGGTCGAGGATTTCCCGGGGCCTGAGCGGGCCGGGGGCGTCGCGAACAACCCTCACTATGGCGCTGCGTTGGCTGGTGCGTCTGTTGCTCATGAGGAACCCTCCTGACAGCGGCGGCCGATCAGCCCGTTGAAAAAGCCCATCCGGGCTGCCTGCCCGTGCGTGTACGCCTGCCTGCCAAGAAATCGCTGGCAGGCCTGCAGAGCGACTTCTTCAACGGACTGCTATGGTGGGTGACTGCATGCAAACGGATTTCTCACCGGGTTCGGAAACAGCGAACCGTTCAAATCGGTGGCGATTCAGTTCAGCGGGCAATGCGAGCAAAACATCCGCGTCACGCGAGGCGACGGCCCAATCCACGAACAGCTCGTATTGCCACTGTTCCTGGAGGCCGCCAAACCACTGTGTCCCCTGAGATGAGATCACACAAACGACATTGGCCAGATCGCACGGGCCAAGGCATCCGGAGATCGTCAGTTGCACCGACCTGGTGAGTCTCTCCTCTTTCCACTGTCGTTTGATCCAGTCGCGGGGGAACGGCTTGAACCCCTTGTCTGTGCGACCGCAGCAACAGCCTTCGCAGAACACGATCTGCCCGAGAACGCGGCTTCGTGGCGTAGCCAATGCTTCGTGTCTGCTGAGCGTTTCGTCGATGCGTTCAGTCTGAGCATTCATGTGCGTGCCTTCTCTGGCCAGCTGGACGTGGGATCGGTTTGACGGATTTCAATTGGCTGGCCGTCAGAACGCCCTTTTTCTTGTGGCGAATTGCGATTGCTGGCTGAGCGCTTGAATCAGCGTTCCCAGATTGTGCTCGAACATCTTCTCGTAGCTGGTCGCCGGGCCGCCGCGTTCCGAGAGCGCGTCGGAGAACAGCCGGCCAGCGATCTGAATTCCGGTTTCGCGCGCGATCTGTTGAATCAGGGATGGGCTGGTGACGTTCTCAACGAACAGCGCGCCGGCGCCGACTTCCTTGAGGTGATCGATCAGCCTGGCGAGGTCCCGTGCCGACGGCTCGGCATCGGTGTCGATCCCGACCGGGGCCAGAAAGGTAAGCCCATAGGCTGCCTCCATGTACCCAAAGGCGTCGTGGGCGGTCACGACGGTGCGCCGGTCGGCGGGCAGTCTCTTGAGTTGGTCGAGCGCACGGTTGTGCAATTCCCTGAGTCTGGCAGTGTAGGCGCGGGCGTTGGCCCTGTAGGCTTCCGCATTCTTCGGATCGTATTCCGCCATGCTGTCCGCAATATTGGCGACGTACTTCATGCCGTTCGTGAGCGAATTCCAGGCATGCGGGTCGATTTCGCCGTCAACCTTCAAAGGCGTTATGCCATCCGTCGCGACGTACACTCTGGCTTTGGTACCGGATGTCTCGATCAGGGTTTGCGACCAGGTCTCGAAGCCCAGACCGTTGACGAAGATCACCTCGGCGTTGGCCACTGCTATGGCGTCGGCCGCGCTGGGCGTGTAAACGTGCGCATCCGCGTCCGGGCCGACAATGGTTGTCACCTCGGCCAAATCGCCGGTGGTCTGGCGCACCATATCCCTGAGGATGGAGAAGCTGGCGACAACCTTGATTCCGTCCTGGGCGGCCGCCGGGATTGAGGTCAAAACCAGGCTCGACAGCAGCAGTGCTCGGAAGCCTCTTTGCATGGGGGTTTTCCCTTACGTTGAGTTTTGGTTGATGGTCAGGGGTCAGCGGCGGTACGGGTTGAGTCGTGCGCCGACATGAAATCCCTGCGGTGCGAAGTTCAGGCTGAAGAAGAAAAACACCGCCGCAACCAGCACGATTGCGGGACCTGACGGCACGTCCGGCAAATAGAACGAAACGATCAGCCCGATCCAGCAGCTCAGCAGCGCGCACATGAAGGTCACGACCAGATAGCCGGTGATCGTCGAGACCCAGTAACGCGCCGCCGTCGCCGGCAGGATCATCAGCCCGACCGCCATCAGCGTGCCGAGCGCCTTGAAGGCCCCCAACAGATTGAGCACGACCAGAAACATGAACCAGTGAGTCACGAGGCCCGGGCGCCTGGACTGGCTCTCATGGAAGACCGGATCGATTGTATTGAGGATCAGAGGCCTGAGGATCAGCGCGAAGCTCACCAATGTGATTGTCGCCGTCGTCCCGATCAGAATGAGGGTTTCGTCGTCAATACCGAGGATCGAACCGAAGAGGAAACTCTTCAGCGGCACCGCCGATCCGGCGGCGGACAAGATGAAGATGCCGAGCGCAAGGGCGATCAGGTAGAGCGACGCCAGACTCGCATCCTCGCGGATGATCGTCACACGGGCGAGCAGGCTGGTCAGCGCGGCGGTGGCGATACCGGCGGCCAACCCGCCAACGATCATGGATCCCACCGACAGACCGGCGATCACGAACGCGATGGCGATTCCCGGCACGATCGCATGAGCCATCGCCTCCCCGGCGAGCGACAGGCGCCTGAGCACCAGGAATGCTCCGACCGGGGCGACGGAGAAACTAAGCACCGTCGTCGCGGACAGTGCTCGGACCATGAACGCGTAGTCGAGCCACTCAAACATCGTTTGCTTTCGATTGCAAGTTCATGTCTTCGATCCAGGCGGCCTGGCTTTGCGACAGGTACCGGTGAGCGACCAGATTGCCGGGCGTAAGCGTCTCTTTCGGGGCGCCGAAAAGCGCGCGGCCATCTCCCAGGAGAAGCGCTGAGGCGCAATGTTGCAGAACGGCGGAAAGATCGTGCAGAACCAGGATGATCGTGCGTCCTTCCGCGGCCCAGTGATCGATCAACGTCAGCAGAGCCGCTTCCGTTGACTGGTCGACCGCCGTAAACGGCTCATCCAACAGGATCAGCGGCGCATCCTGGACCATGGTCCGGGCAAATAGCGCCCGTTGCAGCTGACCCGCGGATAGCTTGTGCAACGGCATGTCGGCGATCTCGGCTGTGCCCGTGCGCTCGAGCGCGCGCCTGATCCGAGCCCGGCACTCGCTATCGATGCGGCCGAGAAACCCCAGGTTGGGCCACGCGCCCATTGCCGCCAAGTCGCGGACCCGGATGGGAAAGCGGCTGTCGAAATCGGTTCTCTGGCCCAGATAGGCAATGGTTCGCGGCCGTCCGGCGGGCCAGTCGAGCGTGCCGGCAAGCGGCGGCAAGGCGCCCAGCAGTGTTTTGATCAGGGTCGATTTTCCCGATCCGTTGTGACCGACAACAGCGAGCACGTCGCCGAGCGCAAGGTTGAACGCGACGTCTTCTGCGACGGTCTCGGTCCCATAACCGAGCGCGAGTCCGGTTGCCGAAAGGAGCATTGGGTTCGCCATCGGCTCTTGTCGGACCTACGTGCCGAGGGTTGCGACGATGATGACCCAAAGTCCCGCGCAGGCAACGCCGACCGCAATTAGATGATGGAGCGTACTGGCAGCGGTAAGATCAAATGCCGCCAGGCTTCGAGGCAGTAAGTCTTGCGAGTTCGTAATTCTCTCCTTCGGGGACACCCGCACGGCGATGGGTTTCAAAATGCCCGGCAGGTCTTCTGGCTCACGGTTGACCAGGACTCGACCTTAAATAATACTGCATTATCATTAAGAAGTCAATTCATCCTGAGGAGGCCGTCAAACCGGTGATGTGTCCGGGCGGAAGGCGGGCGCCTTCCATATTGTGTCAGCGTGATACCGATTTTTCTTGCCTTTTCGGGCAGAATCAGACATAATATTATCACTTATTATTAAATAGTAACGATTTGTCTGAGTCAAGACCATGCAGGATCGACTTGAAGAGATCTTCCGCCTGCACGGCGGCCAGCTTCGCATGAGCGAAGCCCTGGCGCAAGGGATCACGCGCTACACGCTCTACACGATGCGGGACCGGGGCATCGTGGAGCCCGTGAGCAGGGGCATCTACCGGCTGACGGAACTGCCTCCTTTCGGCAACCCGGATCTGGCGACGGTAAGCCTGCGCTTTCCATACGCCGTCATCTGTCTCGTCTCCGCGCTGACCTTTCATGACATGACGACGCAGATCCCCCGCGCGGTTTCCGTGGCGGTGCCGCGGGGGTCGCGCGCGCCGTCGCTGGACCACCCACCTGTTCGCGCTCACAGGTTTTCCGTCGAAGCCTATGAGAAGGGCATCCAAACGCATCTGATCGATGGTGTTACCGTCAAGGTCTACAGCCGCGAAAAGACCCTCGCCGACTGTTTCAAGTTCCGTAACCGTATCGGCATGGACGTGGTGATTGAGGCGCTGAGGTTTTACAGGGAACGATACGGCCTCGATCCGGGCGCCGTGCTCGCATACGCCAGAATTTGTCGCGTAGAGAACGTGATGCGGCCCTATCTTGAGGCTATACTGTGACGCCGCCGCGAAACGTGCCCGCCTCGGTTCGGCAGCAGCTCCTCAATCGGGCCAGGAGCGAGCGGCGTCCGTTCAATGAGCTGTTACAATATTTCGCCATGGAGCGGTTTCTCTATCGGCTCTCCCAATCCGCCCACGCCCAACGGTTCATTCTCAAGGGCGCCTTGATGCTACATGTGTGGCAACCGACCACGACACGTCCGACCATGGACATAGACCTTCTGGGACGAACGAGCAGTGTCGAAGCCGATCTCGTGGCGCAGCTTCGGGACATTTTGGCGGTCGACGTGGAGCCGGACGGTCTCGCGTTCGACGCGGAATCGATCCAGACAGAACGCATCACCTCAAGCACGGATTACGAGGGAGTCAGGATTCGGTTTTCTGGCCTGCTGGTCACGGCACGAGTCCTCATGCAGATTGATGTCGGGTTCGGCGACGTCGTTTATCCCAAACCTGAGACGGCGGATCTGCCGACCCTTCTGCATTTCCCCGCGCCGCGACTCCTTTGCTATAGCCGTGAAGCCACCATCGCGGAAAAGCTTGAGACGGCGGTCAAGTTCGGCGTTCTGAACAGCAGGATGAAGGATTTTTACGACATCTGGTTGCTGTCCCGTCAATTTGACTTCGATGGGCCCGATTTGGCCGAGGCCATTCGGCTGACTTTCGAACGCCGGGGCACGGCGCTGCCACCGGAAATTGAGGCGTTCACCCGGCGCTTCGTCGACTCGAGGCAGGTCCTGTGGACCGCGTTCCGGAACCGTCTACAGCCGAATCGTGTCCCAGCGTCCTTCGCCCAGGTCGTAGCCTCAATAGCTCATTTCATCTCGCCGATCGTCGCGGCCGTTTCCTCCGGAAATCCCGCACCGACCCGTTGGAACGCGCCCGGCCGATGGACCTGAGTGGACGGCCTGGAGTGATCGAACTCAGGGCCGGGCGAAGTCCGTTGCGTCCATTCGCGATTGACGTCATCCGGCCCTGACGCGTTCGGAATGCCTGGCGCCCGTGGCGCGGGTTCCCTGCGGTCAGCCGTAACGAACCTGAAGGGAATGAACGCCCGCGCCCGTTATCACGGGGAGCGCCGTATAGTTTACATCCTCCCACTCTTCTTTGGTGGGCCTGGATGTCGACTATTTGCTTCTCCTGAGAGTAAGTGGAAGCTGACAACTGCTCTTCCTGATCACTGACCACTGCCCACTATTTACTGCTCCTGGTGATAAATGGTCTAATCATTCCCCCCTTGAGGGGGAGTCGCCTGCCTGCGCCTGCCTGTCCCGTTGGAACGGCAGACAGGCAGAAGTCGAGCCGTCAGGCGAAGGCTGATGCGGTGGGGGGATTGCCGCCCCTCCAATCCTCCTGGGATACAACGAAAGCAATCCCCGAAGGTTTTTAACAGTAGAGTTGGACTAATGACTTATATTAACACAATAAAACGAACGATTTGATAATCCTGACTGGGCTTCGCTGTGGTCAGCCCTGCCTGCGCAGTGCCCCGCTCTGCAGGCAGGCCTCTTGTGCCAAATGATTTCAGCCATGGTTTTTTCGCGTGTTTCGTAGTTTCTGATGTTCGCTTTGTCGCGCCTTGCTCTTGGTTTCTAATCCTGCTTGATCCTGTAAATCCTGATCGTTTTTTCGCGTGTTTCGCGTGTTTCGTAGTTTCTGATGTTCGTCTTCTCGCGCCTTTTGCTTTTCCTCGTTTTCTCGCGCCTTTCTCGTGCTTTTCGGTCTTCATCCCGTCCATCCATGTAAGTTTCGTTTTGGTGAATTAATGGGGTGAATGGGGTCAGCCATGTATTTTTCGCGTGTTTCGCGTGTTTCGTAGTTTCTGATGTTCGCTTTCTCGTGCTTTTCGGTTTTCATCCTGCTCTTGGTTTCTAATCCTGTTCATCCTGTAAATCCTGATCGTTTTTTGTTTCGTAGTATTCGATGCTCGTATTTTCGCGCCTTTCTCGCGCCTTTTGCTTTCCCTCGTTTTCTCGTGCCATTGCCTTGTTCTTGGTTTCTAATCCTGTTCATCCTGTAAATCCTGATCTTTTTTTCGCGTGTTTCGTAGTTTCTGATGTTCGTCTTCTCGCGCCTTTTGCTTTCCCTCGTTTTCTCGCGCCATTGCCTTGCTCTTGGTTTCTAATCCTGCTTGATCCTGTAAATCCTGATCTTTTTTTCGCGTGTTTCGTAGTTTCTGATGTTCGTCTTCTCGCGCCTTTTGCTTTTCCTCGTTTTCTCGTTTTCTCGTGCTTTTCGGTTTTACTCCTGTCCATTCCCCCCGGCAACGTCGGAGACGTATTGAGTTCGTTCATGTGTCCTCAAGAATTGGTTTCCGTCATTATTCCGACGTACAATCGGGCGAGCTATTTGATACAGTCGCTGGAAAGTGTATTGGCTCAATCGTACCGAAACGTTGAAGTCATCGTTGTTAACGATGGCTCCACGGATGAGACAAGGGCGATATTGACGCCTTACCGGAATCGAATTGTGTACTTCGAAAAAACAAACGGGGGCAAATCATCAGCGTTGAACCTGGGACTCAAACACGTTTCAGGTGAGTACGTCTGGGTTTTTGACGACGATGACGTCGCATTGCCGGAACTGATCGAATCCCACATATCGGTTTTTGAATCCCAACCCGAGGTCGATTTCGTCTATAGCGGATATGCGTATTTTCAGGGTGAAGATACCGGCAATGTCATCGAGTCGGTCGAGGCTTGTGCGCATCCGGATCGTGAGTTGGTGGGCGAGCTGCTGAACGGCAACTTCATCAGCGGCGTTTCAGTCGTTGTCCGCAAACGATGTTACGATCGCGTGGGATGTTACGATGAACGGTTGATTCGCGCCCAGGACTACGATATGTGGATACGCCTGGCGCGTGCGGGATTCAAGGCGGGGATTGTCAGACGGCCTTTGGTGAAAGTTCGCAAGCATGAGGGCGAACGGGGGTCCGAAGAAGATCGCTTCGATACGTCTGTGCTGCGAGACAAACACCTTGAGTATCATCGCATAATCATGCGCAAAGTGTATTGGGAAGTCCCGTTGGATGTGATTTCGCCGGAACTGGCGGAGGTCCCTGATGATCCGGGGCGAACGTTGCGGGCTCTGTTGAAACGAACATGGATCGTGGCCAATACAATGCTCGTGGAGGAAACAACCAGAGACCTGTGTTTCGTTCGGGATCACCTTTTGCGACATAAGGAATTGCGCCTGGATGATCGTCAAAAGACGTTCCTTTCGGCCTTACGGGAATTCGCGGCGAAAAAGCAACAGTCCGAAATCGCGTCGCTGAGTCAATTGGTATTGCAAGGCGCGTGACGTGGATACGGGGCGTTTGTGGATGGCAGTGATTGGAATTTTTCGATGACGATTGGAAGAACCATAATTGCGAGTCTACTGATAATCATTCTCACGTGTTTCGTCAGCATAGAGGTCAATCGTGTGACCGCCGGCGAGATATGGGACAAGGTGGAAGAGATCCTCGCGGATGATCAGGAGTTGATGGTCCTGGACGGGACGGAGAAGATCTCGCCGCGGTATACGGGAAAAGACCGGCCGATACACGGAGACTGGCTGGTCCTCCACGCGTTTTCCGAGCCGACCACGTTCAATCCGTATTCCGGGATGGACTATGGTATGTACAGAATCCTGGAGAATGTGTTCGAATCGATGTTGTATATGGATGCGTCGCCTCCGTACGAGTTCAAGGGGAAGCTCGCGAAGGGGTATCCGGCGGTGTATGCCGACAGGCTCTCCTACACCTTCGATCTGCGGGAGGAGATTCGCTTTTCGGATGGGAGACCATTAACCACCGAGGATGTCTTGTTCACCTTCAAGGTGATCAAGAATCCGGACGTGCAGTTGTCGGGATTCGTGCGAAGTGGATTCAAGGACCTGGAGGCGATCCGATCTGAAGGAGCGTATCGAATCACATTTGTCTACGGGGAACCCTATTTCTATCATGCGATCAACATTGGACGGCGTTGGATCCTGCCGAAACACTATTACGACCCCGACGGACTGATGGACCGTGTCCGTATCGAGGACCTGATCGACGGGACGTGGGCGGCGGGACCTCAGGCCGACCTGGTGCGGCGGTTCGCGGAGCGGTTCAATCGGGATTTCAGCCGGCACGCGCTTGGCTCCGGCCCCTACGTGTTTCCCCGTTCCGACGACACGGCGTACCCAGGGAAGACCGTTCTGGACCGCGACCCGAACTATTGGGGACGAGGCAGGAAGGACCTTCCTCCCTCCGGGTACGTGGACAAACTGGTGTTCAACGTGGTTGTGAATCCGGATGCCGCGTTTATCGAACTGGTCAACGGCAACCTGGACGTCCTGAACATGTACCCCCTGCCATTCAAGGAGAAAAGCTGGTCTCGCGAATTTACGTCGCGCTTTCTCAAGGTTATCCGGTACGCGAGCGGCATCAACTTCATTGCATGGAACAACACCCATCCGATCTTTCGCGATAAACGGGTCCGCCGGGCGATGAGTCATCTGACACCGAGGAAGAGTATTATCCGAAACTTGATCTACGGACTCGGCGTACCCATCGACGGTCCGGTGCATATGTCCCGTCCGGAATATCACGCGGGACTGGAACCCCTTGACTACAGTCGTGGTCGGGCGGTCGAATTGCTGCAGGCGGCCGGTTGGTTCGATACAGACCATGACGGAATTCTTGATCGGCTCGTGGACGGCGTCAGAACTGCATTCGAATTTGATTTCCTGGTAGCAGCCGGTTCGCCGCTCAGCAAAGATATCGCCCTCGTGATGCAGGACGAAATGGCAAACGTGGGAATCGTCTGCAGGGTGCGTGAAATCGATCGCACCGTCTTCCTGCAGCGGCTGCGAAAACGGGAGTACGACGCGTTGTTCTCCGGCGGAGGCAGCCACCCCGCGGTGCCGCTGGACCTGTATTCAAGCTGGCATTCGTCGCAGGTCAAAGACGGCGCGAATTATACCTACTTAGAAAATAACCTTTCAGATTTCGAAGAATCCTGTTGTTTTTCTTTTATTTAAGCAGCTTGTAGCGTAAGCGCAACGTTGTACCCCAACTTTTCCAGGCGATGGGAGAGCCGAGAGACAACGTCGTGTTTCTTGCGCTGATCGAAATAGTTGCTGCCCGGATCTTGATAAGGTTGTGTGTGACAGGCCATATGATAGGCGGCTGTGAGAATGGAATGAGCCACTGCCACCAAGGCGCGTTTCTTGCCCCGTCGTGCGGCCAACCGACGATAGAGAGCGGACAGATAAGTGTCTTTGGTGCGCGAGGCCGCCCAGGCCGCTTGGACGAGGGCAAGACGCAACGCAGGATTGCCTTTGGTGGTGCGCCCCGATTGACGTTTCCCTGCGCTTTCATGGTTTCCCGGCGCTAAGCCGACCCAGGAGGCCAGATGCCGGTGGGTGGGGAAGCGGCCCATATCCACGCCCATTTCGGCCACCATAACCTCGGCCACGGTCTGGTTGACGCCAGGAATCGTATCCCACAAGGCCATGGCCTGATTGGGAAGGAGCCCAGAAGCTTGCGCAGGCTTGGACGAGGCGGCGGTTGGTGACTGCGCAGGCTTGGGCGAACCGCCCGAAGGAGGCTGCGGGTCTTTTGGGGGCACACCCATCGCCTCAATGTGTTGAGCGATCTGGTCGGACAGCTGAGAAAGTTGTGTTTCCAGAAAGTCCAGATGCGCCAGCAAGTGGCTCAACAAAAAGCGATGGTGGGGTCGGAAAAAGCCGGTCAGCGCCTGCTCCAGGTCGGCCTTCTTGTTGCGCAAGCGGCCCTTGGCCAACTCCGCTAACGCTGCTGGATCTTCCTGGCCTTGGATGAGCCCTTTTAGTATGGCCCGACCCGACACGCCCAGCGTATCGCTGGCCACACTGGACAGCTTGATGTTGGCGCCCTCCAAAGCCTTCTGCACCCGATTGATCACCCGGGTGCAGCCCCACTGAGAAAGCCAATCGCTCAACGCCAGCAACTGCCGGGTCATTGTGGAGAAGGTCTTTACCTCTCGCCGGCTCGGCTTTGACCCTTCGGCCTTCATCCGGCAGGCAACGACCGTCTTTTTGTGGACATCCAAACCAGCGCAACAAGGGTAGATGACATGCATCGCAGGCCTCCTGTGTCTGATCCGGCTGGTCGGGTATCTGCTGGGATAAGAGTCTACTTGGCGGGCTCTCCCTTTACAGGGGGCGACAATAATGGATACCTCCAGATACCCAGGTCCAACTGTTTTTCAGGCTCATAGCACCATCTACAAAACGACCTTCGACCAGCCAAGGGTTATGGTGGCCAACAACTTACCACACAAGTCTGTTGACGCAACCATTTTCATCATTATGGGTGCCCCAAAGGGGCATGACAACTGTTTTGTGAACGGAGAGGCAGACCGCATACTGGAACGGTATCGCCGGACGTTTGACGCGAACCGGCGAATCCTACTCTACCGGAGGCTCCAGGAAATCCTGTATGAAGAACAGCCGTGTACGTTTATCTTCGTAGGGCGGTCGGTCACGGCCTACAGCAAGCGGTTTCGAGGGGTGAACTGGTATCCTTCGGGACGGACCGATTATTTGGAATGGTGGGTGCCGCAGGCGGACCGGCGTTATCCGTGAGACGAAATCCCGGCAACCTCGCGTGCAAAGGAGTCGCGCCCTCGAGGGTTTTCTACCCAGCTTCCTGCACTGAGAACTGTCAGCTTTTGGCTGGCGGACTGCCCATTGCCAACCGATTCGGTGGCGGGGTTGAGGGGGCTGATAGCTGACGGCTGAACGCTCACAATGGGAAAAGTTGTCAAGTCACACAACCCGCACTACGTGACGGTTTTTCTCATCGTGACTACCAATAAACCGATCCATAGATCGCTATTGTGGAAGACGTGAACGAATCATTTTTCATATATGAATGCACTCTTTCCCTGGCTTAACTATGGACAAACTTGAGTCTGGAACGGTCGTCGACGAGCGGTACGAGATCCTGGCTGCAATTGGTAGCGGTGGCTTAGGGACTGTATACCGTGCGCGCGACGTGAACGATAATGTCGTGGTGGCCGTGAAGATGTTAAATATCCCGGGAGACGAGGCGCAACGGCGGTTCCTCAGGGAGTTCAATATTCTCTCGAGAATCCGCCATCCGCGGATTGTGCGATCGCACCATTGGGGCGTTTATCAGGGCAAACCGTATTTCTCGATGGATTTCATTTGCGGTCGCAACCTGTCCGAACTGATTGCCAGCAGGGAAGACCGCGAGACCCTAAGGACGTTTTGGTTCGATTCCTTTGTCCGGCAGATAGCCGAAGGTCTGGCGTACTTCCACAGCCACGGTCTGGTACATCGGGATCTTAAGCCCTCCAACGTAATGATCTCGATGGATGGCGACAAATTCAATGTGGTAATCCTCGATCTTGGTCTGGCTCGATTCCAGGATTCCAGGGAGCTGCGTCTGACGCAGCCGGGAAGCGCATCTGGCACAGTGGAATACATGTCCCCCGAACAGATCCGGGGCAGGGCGGTGGACCAGCGGTGCGACCTGTATTCGATGGGAATCATATTGTACGAGGTCCTGACGGGCGAACCGCCCTTTACAGGCGGGAATCCGGCTTCGGTTATGTTCCAGCATTTGAGAGACCTGCCCCGGCCGCCTCGCGCTTACGGCGCGGGTGTTTCTTCACATATCCAGGGCGTGGTCATGAAGTTGCTGGAAAAGGAGCCGATTGACCGTTACGATTCTGTGCGGAGCCTCCTGCAAGACTTGGCCATGAGTGATGATGGCTCAATTGATCTCCAAACAGGTCGCGACCAGCCGCTAATGCAATCCGCTCCGTTTCTGTATCCGCAGTTCTTGGGCCGTGAAAGAGAGATGAAGGTGCTCCGGGAGGTTTTGAGGGATTCCGAAGAGGGGATGGGGCGGATGGTCCTGATAAATGGCGAGGCCGGGATTGGAAAGACCCAGGTCCTGGAGGAGTTTCAGGCCGACGCCCGCGTTCACGGGATGCGAATTTTGACCGGGCGCTGTCAGGAAAGCGGAGGCCGCGCTTATGGGCCGTTTCTTGAGGCATTGCAGGAACTGGCGAAAAAGCCGAGAATTGAGGGAACAGATGCTGGCAATGCCGTTACGCGCGTGCTCGACGAACTTGATCGGCCGGTGTCAAACATCCAGAAAGACACCTATCCAGCTATGGAGATTCTGTCGGAATTTCTCGTTCACTTAAGCCGTGAGAAGCCGACCCTCATTTGTATTGAAGACCTGCAATGGGCCGACGACTTGAGCCTGAGATTCCTGGATTTCATGAAGAGGAATCCGGATCCAACGTCCCTTGTATTTGGCCTGACCTGCCGAAAGGAGGATGAAGACCCGCTCCCGGCTCGACTCGAAGCCTTTACCAAAGAGACGGATGCGCCGGGCGTTGTATATCTGCAACTTGAGCCGCTGAGCTCTGAAGAAACGACAGACCTGGCTGCATCCCTGATCGGCGAGCAGACTGTTCCTGAGGAAATAGCGCAAAGGATTTACGAGCAATCGGGCGGAAATCCACTTTTCATCGTTGAATTGGTCCGAAGTTCTATCGAGGGCGGTCCGATCAGTCAGGATTCATCCGGTCGATGGACGTGGAGGACCTCCCATGAGTGGCCGATGCCTTCGGGCGTCGTGCATGCCATTGAGTTTCGCCTCCGCCGGTTACGGGCCGCGCAGCGTCAGGTGCTGGAATACGCCTCGATCTTCCGCGGCGCGTTTTCGTTCGACATGATTTCACAGGTCTGGAGGGGGGATGACCTGGAGCTGCTAGAGGCTCTGGAAGGGCTTGTGCGATTGGGGCTCCTTAGTGCCCTTGAGGACTCCGAAGGAAAGCACTGCTTTGCACACGGATTATTGCAGAGGGCAGTTTACGAGGGGATCTCAGAAAAGAAACGCCTGCTGCTTCATCAGGAAGCGGGCAAGGCACTCGAGCCGAGATTCGAAACCGACGGAATTGAAGTCCTTGATGATCTGGCTTATCATTTCTCGAATTCCGACGACGTGGAAAAAATGACGCGTTATCTGACTGAGTCGGGTCGGTGGGCGCTTCGAATGCAGGATTTTTCGCGCGCCCTCCAGCAGTTCGAAGCGGTAATTGAAAAGCAGGCGTTCTCTTCCGACGCACCCGCGGCCGTTTCCCTGGGTTCGGTAGCGCACCTGGATTATCTCTGCGCCTATGCCGAGGCGCTTTGCGGATGTGATCGGTTTGACCAAGCTCGGTCCGAATTGGATAAAGCAATGCAATGGGTGTCTGCCGAGACGCCCGCCCTGAAGGCGGACGCGTTGAGAATGTTGGGAATATGCTATTCGAATTCAGGTGAGAATCAATCTGCCGAGACCGTTCTGTTGGATGCGTTGGATACCTATCGCAATCTCGGCAACGACGAGATGGAACTGATGGTCTTGGGACTGCTGCCCAATGTTTACCTGGAACTCGGGTGTGAAGAAGCCGCGGTTAAATATTGTCAGTCAGCCGCTGACAGGTGCCGTGAACTGGGAGGAGACATCAACGAGGCCCGTGCGTTTTTGTTTCTTGCCTTTTCCGAAGAGATCTTGCACGAAACAGAACAGGCGAAATCGTCCCTTGAGTCATCGTTGAATCTGCTGGACCAAACGCAAGACCATCTCTATCGATACACCTGCCTGTATTTGTTGGGACGCATTGATGTAAGGCTGGGGAATTTCGACCGGGCCGAGCGAATTTTCCAGGATTTACGGGACTATTGGAGCAGAAGCGGCACGAAGACTGCTTGTGGCGTAGCGTGGTTCTATCTTGGGAGCATTGCCCTGGAACGGGGAGATGCCGCGGGGGCTGAGGCGCATTTGCGCTCGGCTGAGCGGCTACTATCGGACGGTGGGAGTCACATTGAAGTCTACAGAGCCTGTGCGTTGTTGGCCGAGTCACTGGCTGAGATCGGCCACGCTGAAGAGGCGCTTCAGTGGATTGACAAGGCACGGGCGGGGTCAGAAATAGACGGGAATACACGCGCCGCGGTTTTGACTGCAGAGGCTAAAGTGCTGGCAGCGCGAGGTAGGGATGTCGACGTAGACTTGCTATTTGAAAGGGCGTCTCAATCCCAGGATCCACGGAACGGTCTTGAGCACGTACGACTGCTTCTTTTCGCCGGATCATACTATCTGGACAACCGGCGTTTACCGGAGGCCCGGTTATACCTGGAGAATGCTCGATCGGCTGCTAAGGCGATAGGACTGAGCTATTTTTGTGTTAAGGCATCCAATATGCTTGAACTTATCCCTGAGGAAGTCGAAAAGGGGCCAACCGTGACCGAACGCTCATCGGCGCTTTCTGAGAAGCATCTCGCGACGCTTTGTGACGTTTCGCAGGATTTAACGTCTGAACTCGACTTGGATGTCCTATTGGACCGTGTTCTCGAGCGTTTGACAAAAGTCAGTGGAGCCGAACGCGTACTGATAACCCTTAAGGAACAGACCGCGTTCGATGTTCAGGTTGCGCGCGCGCATAGAATCGAAGATTCGGCGACACGAGAGATTAGCCGAACCATTATAAAAAGGACGATCGCACGAAACGAGCCGATATTGAGCCTGGATGCAGGTGTCGACGAACGATTCGAGAAAGGAGATAGCATCGTGGACTTCGGCATCCGATCGGTGCTTTGTATTCCATTGCACCATGCGGAGTCAGGCGTGATTGGCGCGCTGTATATGGACCATCGCGGGTTAGACCAAGTCTTCAACGAATCCGACATGTCGTTCATGTGCGCCTTCGGGAATCTGGTGTCCATTGCGGTCGTCAACGCCTGGAAGTATTCTCAGGTATTGGAACGCGCTCTTTTCTTGGGAAAGCAAGTTGAAGATCGCTATCAGATGGAAGGATTAGTCGGAAGGAGCCAGCCGATACGGGACGTATTCAACCTGATTGAGCAGGCCGCTGATAGCGGGGCTACGGTATTGATTCAGGGCGAGACGGGGACGGGTAAGGAGCTTGCTGCGCGGGCGATTCATTCCTCTGGTACAAGAAAGGACCGTTTGTTTCTATCCGCCAATTGCGCGGCGCTTTCACCGGAGCTTCTTCAAAGCGAATTGTTTGGCCACAAGAAAGGCGCATTCACTGGCGCGACAACCGACAGAAAGGGACTGTTTGAATCCGCCGACGGTGGTACGGTTCTCCTGGACGAAATCGGCGATGCGTCCCACGAGTTTCAGTCGAGCCTCCTGCGCGTGCTGCAGGAGGGTGAGTTCCAGCGGGTCGGCGAAACATTGGGGCGTCGCGCCAACGTGCGGGTAATTGCATCTACGAATCGCGATCTCGAGTCGGATGTACGAAATGGTCGGTTTCGCGAAGATTTGTACTATCGCCTCCGGGTATTGCAGATAGAGATGCCTCCGCTACGCAATCACATCGAGGATACCCCGTTGTTGGCAGAACAGATCCTGCGACGGGTTTGCGCCTCACACAAAAAAAGTGTCCCTGGCTTCACTGTTGGGGCCATGCGTGTTTTGATGGACCACAGGTGGCCGGGCAACGTGCGGGAGTTGGAAAACGAGATCACGCGCGCGGTCGCGCTAGTGGAAGAAGGAAAAGAAATCTCCGCAGGTTTATTCTCCGTGGGAATTGGGTTGCGACAGCAGTTGAAGGACGATACCCGGGGGTTATTCAAATCGCGTGTAGCCGCCTTTGAGAGGCGAATGATTATTGACGCACTCGACCAATCTGGCGGGAATATCACTCAAGCCGCCAATCAATTGGGGCTGAGCCGAAACGGACTTCAAAAAATGACAAAGCGGTTTGGTTTGAGGGCTGGAACTGAGAAAAAAAAGAAATGAAGCGTATACAATGTAGGCAATATTTCGTATTTGTGATGCGGACCACGTTGAATTCAGTCTTAGTTCTTGTTATTGAATGGTTTATATGCTTTTTCAGTCAACAACGCGTCTGAATTGTGCATACAATGTATACGCTTGATGGGTAGGTAGACTCAGTAGGCGCAAAATCTGTATCGTTTTTAACATGTTGTTTTTAGAGCGCTTGTGTGTATACACAGGCGCTTTTTTTTATCTGGTACGTTTGTTGCGTTGAATTTCGGACAAGGTGAAGGGGCAAATGCTCGCTACCGGCGAACTATCCTGACTTCGAGTACGGATCTGTGAATTTCCCTTCCAAACAAACAAGGAGACTGGCGATGAGACCGAATAATTCTGGACGTCCTTTTCGTTCGATCAATGCGGCCCTCGACAAAAACGGTAGAATTCACGGTTGTCTTTCACCTTCGGAACCGATTAAGGGGATTGTCTGTGTCTGGCCTCGGTTCCCTGTACTACCGCCGCCCGTGAAAACAAAATCTGCGCTTGAGGATGCGTCAAGAGAATCCCATTCTGCCTGGCGTTCAGATGGGCAGAGAGGTAAATGACGTGTTGCAAATAGAAAAATCGGATATACATCTGTTTAGAACGTCCGAAGACAACCGTGCAATAATGTTCCAGGTTGATACCGGATTGTTTTTTGAGCTATACCCTCTTGCTGAGACCATTTTGAAGGAATGCGATGGTCTATCGGCTGAGAACATTGTGTCTAATCTTGACGGTGAATACAATCGTAGCGACGTACTAAATACAATTGAAGCCCTCGCGGAAGCAGGGTTTATATCGGATGCGTCCCTACATATGCTTCCGACTAAAGCACTTGTCGATGAACGGCCCTGCGAATCGCCAGGGCTGAACACGTTCTCAGATCCGTTTCATATTACGCTTCACGTGGCGCATGCGTGTAACATAAAGTGCGCTTATTGTTTTGCCCATGGCGGGGACTATGGCGGCCAGCCGGGAGTTATGCAGCCGGACGTCGCGCATCAGGCGGTACGATGGGCGTTGGATTCTTCCATCCCATTCCGTAGATGCCAGATAGACTTCTTCGGCGGCGAACCTCTTCTGAATTTCGAACTGATTGGCGAGGTCGTTCCGTTTGCACGTGAATACGCCCGGAAGGTTGGGGTGGACGTCTCTTTTGGCATTACGACAAACGGTTCCTTAATGACAGAAGAAATAAACCAGTTCTTGATGGATGAAGAATTCCAGATCAAAGTAAGCATAGACGGTAGCGCAGCTGTACAAAACCGGCTTCGAAAATTCCACGACGGGAGCGACACGCACGATGTTGTTGCCGAGAACGTTCGAAAGCTGACCGAGCGGTCTTCCGATCGAGTAGCTGTCCACGCAACGATGACATCCTTCAACATGGATGGGGAAGCCATAGGAAGGGACCTGGAAGAGTTGGGCGCCGCCCATGTGGAGTTGGCTCCGGTTGTCGCCTCTCCAAAGGCGCCCTATGCCTTTCGCGAAGAACATCTCCCGGAGCTGAAACGAGGGCTGCGAAAGCAGAGCCAACGGGAGTTGAAGTCGATTCTTGGCGGTACCCTTGATCGAGGATTCTTCGACGAGTACATCGAGAGATTGATGAGACGCGCGAAAGCCTGCCATGGATGCCATGGCGGGAAGACGTTTTTCGCGGTGGCTGCGGATGGCGCGATCTATTTCTGTTCCAGTTTGGCGGACAGCCCGGACTTCAAGATGGGGGACGTATTCACCGGGCTGGACGGGCAAGTTCAAGACGAAATCAACGAGACGTTCCATGTAGATAACCGCAGTGATTGCCGCACATGCTGGGCAAGGAATCTCTGCGGCGGAGGATGTCTGTTCGATGCGCGAGCTGCAACGGGAGATCCCATGAAACCTAATCCGGTCTCGTGCGAACAGATACGCTACCGGTATGAATTGGCCATGGAGATGGGCCTGGAAATCCAGAACCGAGACGAGACGATCCTGGGAGAGCGGTACAATCTGAAACGGATACATATATGATAGAGACCTGGAACACGTAACCGTTTTCGACTAGACTGACAGTGTCGAATCCCAGGCGCCCCATCCACAAGCTTTGAAGACTCCACATCGTTCGAATAATGAAACCAAAAATGAACCCGGCATCACCACGTTACAGGAAAGAATGTCACATATTTGAAGCTGACGGACGAACCATTCTGTTCGACGTGGAAGGCATTCGCGCCTTCTACGTTAACGACGTGGAACGCGAAATTATGGCCTTATGCGACGGCAGGAAAGCAAAAGAAATCATCAGCGCCCTGGGCGCCGTTTATCCCTCTGATCTTATTCACAACGCATTGGACCGCCTGAGCGAATTGGGACTAATGACCGACAGGTGTCACGAATCTGCTACGATCAGTGCTCCCGAACAGGTCGAAGTAACCCATCTAAATATCGATTTGGCACACGATTGCGATATGGCATGCGGCTACTGTTACCTGGAGCCGATTCTTCAGCGGGAAAAACCAAGATATATGGACGAAAAAACCGCTTTACGGGCGGTAGATTTCTTGATGGATGCATCTGGAGTATCAAAGACATTGTACATGAGCTTCTACGGTGGTGAACCGTTGTTGGCCGGCCCACTGTTAAAACGAACGGTGGATTACGCAAACGAGCAAGCGGCTGCCCTTGAGAAAGATATCTTTTTTGATATCACCACAAATGGTTTGCAATTGAGGGAAAACACTGCCAGGGATCTCGCTAAGAGGGGTGTTTTCATTTCAGCAAGTATCGATGGAACCCAGGAAGTTCACGACGCTCTGCGAATAAAGGAGGAAGGGACAAATACGTACTCCAGGGTCGTTGATGTCGTGCGCATGTTGGATCGCCTTTCTTTAAACGGCTTTGGACTTAGAGCTACGGCGACTGCACAGGATTTCGATTGGGCCGGACAGCTTGCGCACCTCTTGAATCTAGCACCTACTGCCCACCAGGTCTATCTGGTACAAGCAGTGCTGCAACGGGACGATGCACGCGCTATTTCAGAACATCACATTGCTGACGTCAAGGCCGCCCTGTCGGATATAAGATGGTTGATTCAGGATCATGTCTTGACAAATAACCCAACATGGATCGGCAAGTTAGAGGACGATATCTGGCAGATTGCGAATCAGAAGAAGAAACTCTATTCGTGCGGGGCAGGGGTCCGGAATCTGACGGTCTGTCCACAGGGCGACCTCTATACATGCTCTGGCCTCGTCGGTGATCTTTCTTTTAGAGTGGGTGACATCTTTGAAGGGATTGACGTCCAAAAACGAAAGCAGTGGATGATCGACCACATAGTGGGTGCAACAGATCAAAGGGATTGGTCACGTTTTCTTTCCGGCGGGAGTTGCTACTTCCGCAGCTTCGTCCGAGACGGAGATACAAGGTCCGTTGACTTGATGGAGCGTGAAATTACCAATTATTCGCACGAACAGACTATCGCAACGTACTTGCAAATTGCCGAAAAGTCGCCCGGTATACTTGAGGCTCGGTACGATGCACCAAGTGAAACGAATCACGAAGTAAGTCTCGAATTACCTCACGAATGTATGCTTCATCGCGTCCACCGATAGACGTATTGCATGTAAGGGTTTCGGTGGCCTCCTGAGTCTGTAGGGAGTTTACGATGAGAACTCCGCTCTGTGTTTTCACACCACAGGTTGGTACGATTTCGGAAACCTTCATCCGCCGCCATGTAAAGGATCTGCTGCCCGGCGGAACCGTCGCGATAACATGCCAGGTAGGTGATCCGGCACGATCCAGTTGGAGTGTAGACGGTCCGATGCTCGTGTTAGATCACATCGAACCGGTTCGGTTCACACGAGAGACCGGTTGGGAGTTTGCTTCGAGTCATTTGGACGCAATAAAAGGATACTTGCAGGAAAACCGGGTGCAGGTTGTATTGGGAGAATACCTGGACGTGTGCCTGCCTCTTTTGGAGATCGCTCTAGAGTTGGACATTCCATTCTGGGGTCACGCGCATGGCTACGACATCTCGATGCGTCTACGTGATCCCGACATGAGAGATAAGTACCTGAGATACAGCGACGGGGCAGGCGTTATTGTTGGTTGTGAGTGGGCCCGAGAAAGGCTAATTCGATTGGGTCTTCCGACCCAGAAGCTTTACGTCGCAGCCTGTGGTGTTGCCGTGCCGAAACGACCGGTGATCCGGTCGTTTCGGGGACAAATCCGATGCTTGGCAGTCGGACGCTTTGTGCCCAAGAAAGGTCCTTTATTCACTCTGGCTGCGATTCGCAAAGCGTTGAAAGTGTGTCCAAATCTACGATTGGATTTTATCGGTTCAGGTGAAATGTTGCCTGCGGCTCAGGAGGAGGCAATGGCGCACAACCTTCCAGTTGTTGCGACCCGACATGCCGGCATTCCGGAGGCAGTGAAAGAAGGAATAACTGGATTCTTGGTTAATGAAGGCAATACCATCGGCATGGCGGAGTATGTCGTCAGGCTGGCGCACGTTGGGGAATTGCGCGATCGCATGGGAAATGCCGGCCGTACGCGGATCGTTGAGCGTTTTTGCTGGGGAGACGAACGTCTTGCTTTATTGGACCTGTTCGGACTTCGAAATGGCACTGACGGCACTGCAGCAGCTTGAATAACGGATTTCGACATGGGCTGCGATCAGAATTGCCGTAATGCTTAATCTTGAAGGGGGTAGATGAAGATGCAATCTAAGGAAGATGGCAAGAACTTCGCACTGGTCGTGCTTGGCTTGGGCAGGTCCTTTCTCGATATCCCACGAATTATGAGAATTGCGAGCGAAGAGCACTCCAACGCTGTAATTGTCACTGGTCGCGGCGCCTGTGAAGACGTAATAAAGTTCGTAAAGCACATCGCCCGAGACGTCGAAATCTTGCCGGTTGAGAATGGATCTGCATCTTCGACCATCGGGAATTCGTTCATGAGCGGCCAGAAGCCACCACACGTACTTGCCGAACGACTCGATCGTTATTTGGAACAACATTACCAACAGGATTCATTGAGATTGAGGGATCTATGTACCAGCTTTCGGATCTCGTCAAGTTATGTTACTCGGCTCTTCAGGGAACATGTGGGTATGTCGTTTCGGAAACGGCTGAATCTACACAGGATAAGGAAAGCGAAGGATCTGCTGAAAACCACGGACCAAACCGTGGATTGCATTGCGAAGGACTGCGGCTTCAAGAATCATACGCGGCTCACAGAAGCGTTCTATCGGTTTGAAGGCATGCCGCCGGGTCAGTTCAGGAGGGACTATTCCTCTTCCTAAAACGAAGAGGGTGAGATGCCACATTCTGCAATTTCTGACGGAGGACATGGGAATATGGATTCGAAAGAGACAGTCTTGCGAGGGTCAACGTGCAAGATTCATTCGTCTGCTGTTGTTGGTTCCGGAACCAGAGTAGGCGAGTATACGAAAATTATGGCTAGAGCGAGGGTTGGTTCCGTATGCGAAATCGGACACAATGTAGTGATCCACAACGACACTGTAATTGAAGACAACGTGCGGATCGACGATTACGCGTCCGTGGGGAAGTTGCCAATGAAAGCTGTTGCGAGTGTCTTTGATGCAGATATGAAACTCGAGCCAGCCCAAATTGGTACTGGTTGTCTGATTGGTACGTCAGCGATTCTCTATCGCGGCTGCAGAATTGGGGAACACGTGCTTGTCGCGGACCTGGCGACCGTTCGGGAACACAGCAAGGTGGGCGATTTTACCATAGTTGGACGCGGGGTTGCGGTCGAAGGCCACGTAAATGTAGGACCGCGCTGCAAAATTGAAGCCGGGGCGTATATTGCCGGACCTACTGATATTGAGGAAGGGTGTTTCATTGCACCTGGAGTCGTCGTAACGAATGACAATTTCATGGGGCGTACGGAAGCCCGGAAGAAACAATTTAGAGGCATCAGCATGAACGTTGGAGGTCGAATAGGCGCGAATGCTACTTTGCTGCCTGGAAAGAGGATTGCCCCGGATGGAGTGGTGGCCGCCGGCGCAGTAGTTACGCATGACGTGCCATCTCGGACGATCGTATCCGGAGTACCGGCGCGCTATTTTGGGGAGGTCCCACACGACCAACTGTGGCCAAACCAGGAATCGCGCCTGAACGGCAAAGACGCTTCGAATCAGCTCGAAAAGGTCGCGCGATTGCCGCACTTGGATCGGCAGCACGCATCCGAGATGGAAGCAACCGGGATCGTGTTCTTTTTCGATGAATTCGCATTCGAGTACAGGAATGATTCTTCAGATTAGGAATTCGACCATGGGTGTCGAAAGGGGTCCCGAGTATTACGATGAGGTGTATGGGTCTACGGAACTTTACCGACTTCACTATACTGAGTCGCGTTGCTACGCACTTTGGGGGCGGATCTTGAAGTTCCTGTCCATCTATCCATCGCCGCGTATCCTGGAAATTGGGAGCGGCACGGGGCAGTTAGCGCATCTGCTGTGGGACGAAGGATATAGAAATTATAGGGGGTTCGATTTTAGTCCCGAAGCAATTCGTATCGCGAACGGGATTTGCAAGCAGTCTTTCTGGGTAGCCGACGCACGGGAGCCGAAGACTTACGCTTGCGACTATGATTTGGTACTGGCAGTTGACCTGCTGGAACACGTAGAAGACGATTTCGGGATTATCGGTCACATTAAAAAGGGAACCCCCTTTATTTTCACCTTGCCGACATTTGATGACCCGGCGCATGTGAGATGGTTCAGGCATCCGGAAGAGATCTATGAGCACTACGGCTCGCATATTGGATTTACCGGTGTGTCCTTCGTCAACCCGTGGTTCGTTTGTCTGGGTACGAATTACTGAATGGCAGCCGGTAAGTGATTTGTTGCCGCTTGACTAACTCTGAGACGCTTAATGCCCTTGCTTCTATCTGGCGTGTTAGCCGCTGTCACTCTTGTAAGGCTGATACCTCGTTTATCGGCTCCTGCAATGGTGTCGGACACCTATGCACACTGGACTTGGATAAAGCGAATAAAGAAAGACGGCTACCACTGCACGCACAAGATGGTTCACTATTACCCATTGGGGTTTCACCGAATGATCAGTGTATTGCCGCATCGCTTACTGGTGTGTTGGGAGAAAGTGAACGGTGCGTTCTTCGACGGCGTCCACGTTTTGCTGTTTGCATTGGTCCTCGATACATTTGCTAAAGGGTTAGAGGATGTAATCGTTTGGGGCTGGGGACCCTTGTTGTTAGGTCTGTCTCCCGGCTGGCTTTCGTTAGGCCGCGGACCTCGGGCGTACCATGGTACGCCCCGCGTATGGGGCGAGTTGCTTGTCAGCTGTGCATTTGTAAGCCTGTGGTTTTTCCAGGATACGGGTTCTTGGTATTGGTGGTGTGGCGCTACGGGCTCAGGCGCACTTCTCCTATTGTCGAGTAAGTTCGGTACGCAGACGCTTGTGTTTTTCTGCGTGATTGTGGGTCTGTTACAGTGGAGTATTCCTGTTATATGCTTGCCTCTTGTATCTCTCGCCGGTGCTTTTCTGGTTTCAAAAGGCAACTATAAGGCGATTCTGAGCGGACATTTGCGGCATCTGGTTTGGTACGCAATGCGCGTACAAAAAGGTGAGATGTTTGTTGCCGGACGTAATTCACTAACCGCGATTCGGCGGGTCTATCGCAGAGAAGGAATCCGGGGCGCCCTGACCCATTTCTTTACCGTGAATGGCGTGGGAACAGGTGTCTTTCAGCATCCCCTGCTATGCGTTGTGCTGATTCTAAGCCTTTTGGACGTGGGCATCTTGGAAGGGTCGGTCTTTGCGTGGCACTGGTTGCTGGCCGGAGTTGCCACGTGGCTGCTTTCTTCAACTCGCCGTCTATTGTTCGTCGGCGCTGCTGAGCGTTATCTGTTTATGGTTGCCGTAGCAGAATATTTCCTCGTTTGCCAATGGCTTGCCACGGTATCTCCTTTCTGGCGTTGGGCTTTTGTGAGTATATGCGTTTTGTATTGGGTGCGCTACGTGTGGCGGTTTCAATGCATATACGGAGGCTATTATCTGGAAAGCGAATCCAGAAAGCAGGTGATTAGATTCCTTGCGGGTCTTCAACCGGCACGAATCCTCGCATTTGATCGGGCTCCGGCGTGGGACGTGGCGTTCAAAACTGACCACGAACACTTTATGATGGTGCCCGAATTCGGAACAGCGGCAGCGTGGGATGCAGTGTTTGCCTTCGATACCTATCCCAAATGGACTGCGGTTTCGCTCTTGGGTGTGGAGTTGATATTGGTGAATCGAGATGCAATTGCCGATGCGATCCGGAGAAATGTTTCGGTGAAATTTCCATTTTCGGATCTTCGAAAGCTCTTTGACAACAAGGCATATCAAGTTTATAGGGTGGAAGTTTCCCACCAGAAGATGTCCCTTTGTACTCACTAATTAAGTCCCGCACCGTTTGGTTCAACGGTGGAATTGGGGATGTGTATTCCCAATGTCGACGCTGGTGCCCATCTACAAGTGTTGAGTGAGACTACCTTTCCTGTGCGATTAGCCAAGTGGACCGACATCTTCCATATTTTCGGCCAAGAAGCGTGAAAAAGCTCGCAGAGTAAGAACTCCGTGCCACGAATTGACACAAGAGGGTTTCCCCGCATTCGCAAGTTCGGCAGGACATTTGGTAGGTAGATGTAAATTTGCATTGGTGGGATTCTAAAGCAAGGGGCTTGACAAATAGGAGATTTGCTAATGAAGGTGTGCATGATAACGTTTCAATATCCTCCAATGTTCAACGGTGGTGTCGCAACGGTTTCCTACAGATTAGCCAAGAATCTGGCGGCCCACGGTGTTGAAATGCATGTTGTTGCTCCAGGCGCGCACTTGATTGAAGAGCGCATATTCCCAACCTTTGAGGAGGATGTCGTGGTACACCGTACGTTTCCGGCCCTTGGAACGTACTTCGGTGACCATGCTGAACTTGGGCGGATTGCTGACTACATAATTGCCTTGCATGGTGAAGTTAACTTCGACCTTGTTCATGCCTTATTTGTCGTACCTGCGGGGCAGATCGGTGCCGTTTTGTCGGGACAAATCGATTTACCATTGGTAGTGAGTATCCATGGAAGCGATATCGAATTAATGCGATATAACCCGGTTTTATCTCCAACTGTAAGATGGATTCTAGAAAATGCCAGTGAGGTGACCGCTGTAAGTTCTGATTTGCTAGATAAAGCCCAGCGGTTTGCGGGGATTACAAAGGGTTGGGTCATCCCCAATGCAGTCGATCCGAGATCTTTCGACTCGTTGTCCGTCCGAGAGTTGGCCGCAAACCACGGATGGCGGTTTCAAGTTATCGTCGAGTCCTGCATACGTGCCAAACGCCGCGGCGGACCGGTAGTGGGAACAGTGGGGATGGTTAGGCCTGCAAAAGGGTTCTCGTTTCTCTTGCGAGCTTTTCACAAACTCGTGCAGAAATTCCCCCGCGCGCATTTACTTATAGTGGGGGATTTTATGAATCCTGATGAGAAAAAGAGAGTCTTCGATGAAATTAAGGCGAAAGGATTGAGGCGAAAGGTGTCATTGGTCGGCTTCGTGCCGGCGAGCCAAGTGGCTGCGTGGTTACGTGAAATGGATATTTTCGTGCTTCCATCCCTTCACGAAGGTTCTCCTTGCGCATTGATGGAGGCAATGGCATGTGGCCTTTCAGTGATCGCGACCGATATTGGAGGAATTCCGGATATAATAACGGACGGCGTTCATGGTCTGTTGGTGCCTCCCAGCGATTCAGAGGTGCTCGCGGAAAAAATCATCGCCTTGATTGATGATAATACGATGCGCACGAGACTGGGCACAGCCGCAAAACAACGAATGGAATGCGAGTTTTCACCAGAAATCGAGATAAACAAATGGATGGATGTTTATGTTTCGGTCAAGAAAGGGACGCAGACATCAGTGCAAATCTTACACTGAGGTTGTGGATGAGAAATTCCCCACACAACGTAGTACGCGACCCACGGAATCACTCTAGTCAAGCATTATTCCATGTAAATCCAGTTCTTCCATACCGTCCATTCGCCCCCCTGATGGATTAACCCGCTTAACATGGTGGCAACTCTAGACCTGCGGTAATCGAAATCCAGGATCCAGGCCGCAATCAATTTGACGAGACTTAAGATGAATTGGACACGTAAGAAGATAAACTGGAAACGGCTTGTTGTGGGTCTAGTTGTATTTATGTCGTTGTTGGATGTATTCCTTCTTGCAAATGTGACGTGGAGGCATTTTCGCATCCAAAGGTTAATCGACGAAGAGCAGGGAATCTTAGATTTGAATTTTCCTCCGTTGTCAGAGAAACAGAGAGAAGAAATCATCGGCGAAATATTCCCGGACTTCACTTGGATTGAAAAGGCAATACATGGCAAGATAATAGGATACCGGGTCTTTAGGGTTACCACTTTGCTTGGATACGCCTATCAAGTCAGAGAGGACATACCATGTCCTGTATGTGAAGATGTCAGATATTTCGTGGGACTTGGGCCTGAAAACACGATTCTTGACATTGTATTGGTGGATAATTTCCACCTTTACGGGAATCCGTTGCCTGAAATCGATCACCAGATATTTCTGACGCAGTTCTTAAATAAGAGGATAGATGATTCATCATTTTCTAATGAAGAAATAAAGGGAATTACCGGGGCCACCAAGACGACGCAACGATTTGTGGATGGCATGCGAGGTGTTAAAGCCATTCATGGAAAGGAATCAACAGTACGATGATGATCTCAAGCTGGATCAAACCATTGTCCCCATTAATGCTAGCCTGTATTACGGTTTGGCTATTGCATTTTGGGCAAGTTCAGACCAATGAAATCATCCAGTTAGAAGACCGAATAGAACGCTTGAGGCACCCGCAGGCATCTCATTTGGCTTCGGTCCCAATCGGAAAAACGGCACCGTCATTTCAGCTACCTACTCTTGGTGGCATGAACTTTGTCTTTGATAGACCACAGTCTAGACTTTCGATCATCGTGTTTTTTTCTCCCAATGACTGTCCTTTATGTCTGATTGAAGCGTTAATTTGGCGCGAATTGGATGAACTCTACGAATCCAAGGATGTTTCGGTAATTGGAATCATAGATGGAAAAATTGATGTTCGGCAAATTAGGATGTTTTTGAAATCAAGGCGGATAGAATTCCCCGTATTGGTCGATAACGGGGCCCTCATTAGGCAGGCGTTCGGTGTAAAACATACACCCATTCGTATTATCGTAGATTCATCGGGCAGAATCGTCGATGCTGAACTATCCACCAATAGCTCCATAAAACATAGGAACCTCAAAGAGAAAGTCGCCAGGCTTCTAATGATCAACTGAGTCCCAAAACACTGTATAACTTGAATGGTAGGGCACCGCGAAGATTCCGACATTGAACATTCACTAAACGACGCAGAAGAACGACTAAGCACACTTCGTTCTGCACGAGGCAGTTTGTGCGCGTTAACGTCAGTGATTTTTTAAACTTCTACTATTCTGACGGTATACACCACGCCCCGTAGATCAGATTGACTACATCTAAGGAGGTACGAAATGAGATCAAAGATATTAAGTGCATTCGGTCTCGCATTCATGGGGATCGCAGGCATTGGATGGTTGGGCGGCAGCGCTACGATGGCTTGCCCGCCGAACAATACGTGTAACGCAAACCAGGAACCAGAGCCGATTCCGTGCATTTCCGACTATTGCGGGGAGCAGAATGTAGGCGGCTATTGCATCATGTGTGTCTCTAGTTAGCCGACCCGCAATTAAGTCAGGTGCAATCTGAGCCGGAATTGTAGTTAGTTCCGGTCGAACTCAAAGGCCATTAAAACTAAACATGTGGCAATCTCCTGCCGGGCGTGGTGTAGATAATCCGAAAAACGTACCGAAATCGTTCAAACCGTCAAGTAAGTGGAACCTAAATTAACAGGAGAGACCTGTGAAAACCAGATTGTCCTTTTCGGTTCTTTATTTTATTTCGAGCATAGGATTGGTGATGAACTGTGGAAGAGGGGTGGCCGACAGACCGGCTTGGGAGGGGAAGAAGAAGATCGTTATGGAGAAAGAGTTTAGCATCGGTTCGGATGATTTGGCCAGAGGAGACTATATTTTCGGCAGTATCTGTGATATTGCAACGGATAGCGATGGAAACATATATGTGGCAGATAACGGCATGTTTCGCGTGCAAAAATTCCGCTCTGACGGAGAATTCGTCTTGTCAATAGGAAAAGGCAACGGGCTAGGGCCAGGGGAATTTGTGCGGATGACCAAGATCTCAATAGACGCGGAAGACAACCTGTATGTATCGGACCTGCAACAACGCCGTATTACAGTGTTTAACCCTAATGGTGCCGTTGTCAATACGATCAAGGTGAAAATGATGCCGTTTCAGTCAGTAGTTGGGGCCAATGGGGCTATATTTACGACTGGATTTCCGCCTTCCTTTAGCGGGCCGCTGATTCACAAATACGACCAAAGTGGATCATTGGTTGGATCTTTCTGCAGACGTGACGGCATTCACGAGCTGACGTTTCGAAGTGGAGATGCGGGTAGGCTAGCCATGGATCGTGACGGTAATATCCTTTACACGATCGTCTATCCGTACGAAATTCGGAAGTTTTCACCTGATGGTGAACTCTTAGGTGTGATTAAACGGACACCGTCGTTCTACGACCCACCAACTAGTGAACATCTGGAAATGTTCAGAACTCCGGTCGTAAAGATGCGAAGTGGTTCAAAAGGGCTGGTTGTCTTACCCAACAATCAAGTCTTCCATGTGATATATGAACTCAAAGGTGAAAAGCTTGTGTTTTACGGTGACTTGTTCTCCTCGGATGGTCGGTGGTTGCTGACAGTTCCCCTAACCGAAGTTAATATTCACTCGTATAGAATTATGTGGGCGGATCGGCACGGTAACTTTTACTTCGATGAGTCAGCAATATTCCCCAAGGTGACCAAATATTCCTTCGGTATTGTCGACGTGATTTAGTTTGAAGATAAACGGGGTCCAAACCCCCGCTTTGTTTTACCCGTATCAAGGTGAGACGATCGGAATGGCCTTGAAAGTGACTGGCGTGGAAAGCTGACAATGCGGATTGCCCTTTGGCGATGCTTCTTTGTCTACAATGTAATCCTTTCAGACATTCCGGAAGCCCAATCGGTCACTTCTACAGTTCGCTATTTGTTTCCTTTGGACTTAAGTATTCCAGAGAAAACCGAACGTGACAAAATGAAAATGTCAATCCGAATCTACCTGCTATTGAATGTAACCATTTGCTTCTCGACAGTAAATGCAAGGGAAGTCACGGAAACTCGTCTTTCCATGGGCACCTTCGTATCTGTTACGATTGACGATGTTTTCGGACGGTCTGACCGGATCTTAGAGTCTTACAGTAAGACTTCAACGCAAGATGCGTAGAAGTTTGTTCATGCTGCTTGGATAGGGTTTGTGTGCTTGTGGTATAGTGTCAGTGAAGTCGCGAGTGTGACGTGTCCGGCCTGTGTGACGCGCCATCTTCTGGACCGTGGGATTTTGGCGATCAGGCCTCGGACGTGTAGGCGTTTGAGAAGTCGGCTGACGGCGTTGGCCTGCCGTCGGCGCTGGTCGAGGGTTCTGGGTTGTTTGAAGAGGTGTTTTCGGATGTCCCGATTGCGGAAGCCCATCAGGGCGTGTTCGCCTTTCAGGACGGCGGTGAAGAGGTCGAGGTCGCGGGTGTCGGCGGGATTGAAGCCCCGATAGGTACGCCCCCTGTGCCTGCGTGGTCGGGCAAGTGTGGTGAGGCTGTGACGGCTCTTCGCGGTGTCTGGTGCTGCTGCCAGCGCATGAAGGTAGTGTTGGTTGGCCTTCAATGAGATTTCCCGATAGCGGTAGAGGTTGGCCACGCCTTTGGCCATGGGATACCAGCCCATCACGCGTTGTCCTTGGCGTATGCCCCAGCGGCGGACCTTGAACTGCCTTGGATGGTTGATCACTGTCTCTATGCGTAGTACGCGCCCGTGTTTGTCGTACATTTTTATCCAGTTCTCACACATCCGGTGTTTGACCCGTGCGCCGGGTTGGCGTTTGTTTTTGAAGTCCGTGAGGACTTCGCCCTGAAAGTTGCCGTGGAGTTTGCGTCCCAGGAAGGTCAGGATGTCCTGGGGGGAGAAGCACAGCACCGTATGTCTGAGCAGATTTTCATACAGCACCTTCAGGGCGTGGGGGCTTGTGAACATCACGTCGGTGGCGAACTCAGCCTGGTCAACGACCCAGTAATAGTCCATTCCCGAAAGCAGGTCTTTGAGCAGGGGGTTGACCCTGCGGGCAAGCCCGGAGAGAATGCGCGGCCAATTCTTCTCGACAAAACGATCGGCAAAGCGTTGCGCCCGGGCCACGTCGTCGATCCATAGAAACGCGTTGTCTGCTTTTTCATAGGCAATGCCGTTTTTATCGAGCTTGCGCGCCAGGTATTCGTGGCCATTGAGACAGACCTGCACCACCAGGGGGAACCAGGACTGGATGCGGATATGCAGCAACCCGAACTCACGGTCGATATAGTAGAAGTAGTAGCACAGGCACTTCCGCCGGGCGTTGAGCAGGCGAGGCCTTCCTTCCCCTGGAACCAGCTTGAAACTCTGACAGCCTTCCACGGCGCGGAACACACAGACCAGGCCGCGGGTGATCCCATCTCGTTGGGCGATGCGTCGCGCTTCCTCCTCTTTCCTGACGGTGTTGCGGTCGAGATAGAGGAACGGGCGCTTGTGCCTGCTCGCCACCGCCTCCGCGTGGGCTTTGATCGTTTTGGAATGCGACGTCACAAAACGCTTGAAGTCCTTCAACAAAAAACCCTGATTACCCATGAAACGCTCCATCGCATTGCCAAATCCCAGCGGCAGGTACCCCTTGAACAAAACCCGATCAAAACACGATACCACGCCACTGATTTTTTCATTATATTGGTCCACGAAGTCGTTCACGGCGTTCCTCCTTGGGTTGATGGCGGTTGGGACCACCATCATAAAGGACGAACGCCGTTTTTCATACCACAAAACAAACTGCTCTTGACTACCACCTTTTTGGTTGCGGCTGAGCAAAGCGAAGCCGCCTTAGAGCTAGTATTTCAAGAAATGAAAAGAATGGAGAGGATATTTAGTACATATCGCTCTGATACCAGAATCTCCGTACTAAACAGGGATGGGTTTCTCTGGATGAATTCACCAGAGTTACAATTCGTGCTTATGAGGGGTCTGCACTATTGCAGACTATCAGATGGAGCATTCGATATCACCGTAAAGCCACTCCTAGATCTCTACCAAAGATGTTACCGAATCCAGAATCGTGCACCAAACAGAATTGAACTCTCAGAGGCTTTAGCGTTAGTGAACTATGAAAATGTATTCGTGGACGAGAATCAGATCCAGCTAACGAAGCCGGGTATGCGAGTCACTCTTGATGGAATTGCAAAAGGATACATTATCGATGCAGCAATTCGCATGCTGCGTGCGCAAGGGATATACAACGCTCTCGTAAATATCGGCGGGGATATGCGTGGAGTTGGAGTTACGACCGCGGGCAATCCCTGGAAGATAGCACTACAACATCCACGCGACCCCGAAGTTTATCTTGCCGTGATTCATCTGGCCGATAGGGCCGTCGCAACATCAGGAGACTATGAGCGGTATTTCCTTCCTGATAAGCGTGCTCATCACATCGTCGACCCCAAAACCGGCCTGTCAGCGACGTCGTTGATTAGTGTAACGGTGGTTGCAGAAATGGCGGTAGATGCCGATGCTTTGGCGACTGCCGTATTTGTAATGGGACCGAAAAATGGCTTGGAGCTGATTGAGATCTCAGAGGGAGTCGAGGGTCTTCTCGTTACCAAAGACCGAGAAGTACTTTTATCTAACGGTTTTCACAGACTTGGGACAGTTGCCGTACCAAGCCAATTATCAGGCCAATAAAGATACAATCACACAGGGAATTAAACACTATGCCAAGGTACTTAAAACGGTCACTGGCTCCTTGGTTGGTTTGCCTGCTTTTTGCAATTGTGGCAATCGTTTTTTATGTATCTGCTGTTCCTATATCCTGGGGAGGTGGTGAATCGGATTTCGACGTTAGCGGATCCATTTCTGAAAAAGACACCGACGAGATTCCAGAAGTTCCTGTAGAAGTTGCGGCGATTCGACGGGGAAATCTTACATTAACCGCATCAGGATCTGGAATTGCGTCCGCGGTTCAAGAGGCTGAAATCTCGACGGATGTCGGCGGAAAGGTTGTTGAGTTGCACGTTGAAGAAGGGGACCACGTAGAAAGTGGCGAGTTACTGGTGCGACTTGACGATCGGGTCTATCAACTTGCCCTTGAGGAAGCCGAATCCCAACTTCTGAATGCACAGGTCAAATACGGCCTTAGTATCCGTAGAACTCGGCAGAGAGATATTCCAATGTATGGGATAAACGCCAACAGCGACACTAGCACAGATGATGCAAATCGGTCTGTGGCAGGAATTCGTACGGGTTTCGCAAGACGGGAGTTACTTGAAGAGAACCAGAAGATGCAGACCCAGGAGAAATATACCATCGAGCAGATATTCTCGGGCAAGTTGCGAGATCAGGTTGCAGCGGCCAAGAGTGGGTTGGTTGGGTCCCGGGTAAATGTCCGAAAGTCAACCATGAACCTGCAAGCAACTCGTTTGAGGGCACCATTTTCCGGTGTGATAGCCGATCTGAGTATATCTGTAGGTGAACGAGTCTCCGCCGGGGAGGCGATCTTTCGACTTATGGACGTCTCGCAGATCCGACTAAATGTTCAGGTGTTGGAAACTGAGTTTGGTGATATTCGTGCTGGTCAATCCGCTCAAGTCCGTTTCATTGCTTATCCGAGCCGGAACTTTTACGGGCACGTCGTGGCGGTTAATCCGGCTATCGATCCTGAGACCAAGACAGGGCGAGTCTCAGTCGGCATAGACAATGCTGGGGGAAGTATTTCGGTTGGGATGTTTGCAGAGGCAGCAATTGAGTACAAAGTATTCACAGACCGGGTGTTCGTACCTAAAGCTGCCGTAATCGAGCGTGGTGGACGATCACTCTTATTCGTCGTGCGGGACGGATTTGCAAAATGGTGCTATGTTGACATTGGACTGTCGAATCTGAGCGTGGTTGAGTTAGTTAAGACTTCAATGGAACTCAGAGTAGGTGAATCCGTAATCACCGACGGACACTTCTCCCTTCCGCACGATGCGAAAGTTATACCTGTAGGACTTTAAAACGCCAACTGCGGAATGCTTACGATAAAGGAGTACCAACGCGTATGTATAGATTCGTCGTTCGCCGACCGGTCGCAACGGCAATGGCATACGTCGCAGTAGTATTGCTGGGCGTGACCTCCCTACTTACACTTGAAGTAGACCTACTACCTAACTTGGATCTCCCAATGCTCACAATCTGGACGGTATACAGAGATGGAACTGCTGAGGAAGTTGAACGTCTCGTCACCGTACCTATAGAGGAGATTGTAAATACAGTACCTGGAGTAAAGCGAGTTCGATCTTTCTCTCGACCAGGTGTATCGATAATCATGGTCGAATTTGCTTGGGGTACTCCCATGGACTTCGCTGGATTAGACATAAGAGGGAAACTGGATGCTCTTCGAGGAGAGATTCCGCAACGCGCAGGTCGGCCTACTATTGTAAGGCTGGATCCGTCTGACCGCCCAATAATGGGATTGGCAATTACAGGGGCTAATGCAGAAAATCTTCAAACCTTAGTCGAGAATGTCGTAAAGCGTCGGTTGGAAAAAGCCGAGAATGTCGCAATTGCCTTGGTAGTTGGGGGATCTGAAGCAGAAATACAAATCAAGGTCGATCCTAGGCGTCTGAAGGCATTTGATATTCCTATCGGGCGGCTCAACACGGCGTTGCATAACGCTAACGCAGACCGTCCTGGTGCGACGATTCTTGTTGGTCGTTATAGGTACGCGTTACGCACTATCGGGTCGTTCGAATCCGCATCGCAGATTGAAGACGTTGTAATCGAACACAAAAAAGGAGGAAGGCCAATACTCCTCGGCGACCTCGCTGCTGTTCGAGAAGCGAACAAAGAACAGCAGACGATTACACGTTACGACGGCCAGCAGGCACTAGGTGTCTTGATAAGGAAGCGAGCAGGAAGCAATACAGTAACGGCATCCAACGAAGTACGATTCATCCTTCGCCAGTTGAAGCACGAACATCCAGAACTAAATGTCGTGGTTGCCTTTGATCAGGCCGAGTTTGTCTCTGAAACCATTCAAAGCGCACTATGGATGGTATTTCAAGGGGGCCTACTGGCATTTGCAGTGTTGTTTTTCTTTTTACGAGGCGTACGTGATCCTATATGCGTTGCAGTTTCAATACCAATATCTGTTGCGGCATCGTTTGTGATGTTTGATCTAGCAGAAGTAGACCTTAATGTCGTATCTATTGGCGGACTTGCTCTGGGAATGTACCTATCTTAGTTGAAATAGAAGAGGCTCCGATGTAAATTGGATACAGTAGTCCCGAGTAGAATACTGTATCCTCATACGAAAGGAGCCTGTAATGAGCAAGGTATCATCGAAGTCTCGTGAAGTCAAGTTGAACACGGAAGGTGTTGTGAGTTCCAGGGCGGTCTCCGCAGGTATGCTGGAGGATGTTGACGTCCGTGTGGCCTTGATCCAGTCGCTGATCCCTCTGGGTCTGGCCGCCGTGGAAGAAATCTTGCAGAATGAGGTCGCCGCGTTGACGGGCAAGAGATACAGTCGTAAAGCAGACAAGGCCCCGAATCGCCGGTGGGGCGTGCAACGTGGATCGGTGTATCTATCGGACCAGAAAGTGCCCGTGGCGGTACCGAGGGTGCGCGACGTGGAAGCCAATGAGGAGGTGCCTCTACAGGCGTATCGCCGCTTGCAGCGCCCCAGAGACATGGACGAAGGGTTGCTGCTTCGCGTTCTGGGCGGCCTTGCCACGCGTTCTTACGCCAGTTGCGCAGAGGCGGTACCCGAGGCGTTTGGCTTGTCTTCGTCGACGGTCTCGAAGCGGTTCATAAAGACATCAGCGGCCAAGCTGAGGCAGTTTCAAGAACGGTCGCTTGCCGGCTATGACCTGGTGGGGCTGTTTATGGATGGCAAGACCTTTGCCGATCAGCAAATGATCATCGCCCTTGGCGTGACAATCGACGGGGACAAGGTCCCGCTGGGGTTCGTGCAGGCCGCCAGTGAAAATGAGCGCGTGTGCCGGCAGTTTGTCAATTCGCTCATCGATCGCGGACTGCAGTATCACCAGGGGCTGCTGTGCCTCATCGACGGCTCGAAGGGGTTGCGGACCGCGCTGACCAAGGCCCTATCCGGATACGTCGCCATTCAACGCTGCCAGTGGCACAAACGGGAAAACGTGATCGCCTATCTGCCAAAATCACAGCAGGATGAGGTCAGAAAGGCCCTCCACGATGCGTACGACAAGGAGACCTACAACGAAGCCAAAGCCGCGCTACAGGCCCTCAAACCCTCCCTGGCGCTGAGGAACGCATCGGCACTGAACAGCCTCGAGGAAGGGCTCGAAGAAACCCTCACCCTCCATCGGCTGGGGCTCATGCCACAGCTCAAACAATCGTTCCGCACCACCAACTGTATCGAATCCCTCAACGCCATGGTCGCTCAGCGCACACGAAATGTAAAACGATGGAACAACTCCGATCAGCGATATCGGTGGTTGGCAGCCGCGCTGTTAGACATCGAGCCACGACTGCGGAGAATCAAAGGATACCGCTTTCTTCCTATACTCAGACTTGCCCTACAAAAACACCTCAACCTCGATCACGACGCGCAAGAGGCTTTCGCCGCCGACTAAACGCCTCTCCCGTTTCAACTAAAAATAGTACTTGCCCCTTGCTCTGGGCATCGGGATGCTTGTTGACAATTCAATTGTTGTAATAGAAAACATACATAGACACAGAGAGATTGGCAGTACTACAATTGAGGCTGCAATTGACGGTGCGAGAGAGGTGGGTTCTGCCCTCGCCGCCTCGACACTGACGACTCTATCGGTATTCTTGCCGATTGCATATGTCGCAGGTGTTGCAGGCCAACTCTTTAGGGATCAATCGCTTGCTGTGTCGTTCTCTTTGTTGTCTTCTCTGGCAGTCTCTCTAACCCTCCTGCCAATGATTGCCGCACGTTCAGGACGAAGTTCTCCAATACCTGGTAGAAGGCACGCTACTCAAGGAGTGATAGGTCAAGAGAAAAATGGGCGACACATTCTGGACACGTTTCTAAGAGGCTTTAGTGCAACAAGGTTACTGTACGAAAAAGCACTGATGTGGTCATTGACACATAAGACAATTCTGTTAGTTAGCACTGGCTTTATAACGTTAGGTTCGTGTTGGCTTGGGTGGAATATAAGGCGTGAGTTAATGCCGGATGTGGATCAACGAGCCTTTATCGTGCAGTTGTGGGGAAAAGATGGAGCAAGCCTAAAGGAAGCCGTGGAAGCCACAAAGAGGATTGAGGAGATTCTGGGTAAAATGCCTTCAGTGGTGGCTACTTTTTCGACCATCGGTTTGGATCAAGAACCGTGGCGAATAGGCCGCAGGCAAGTAGGGCTCAATGTCGCACGGATTCATGTGCATCTCAGCCACAATGATGAAAAAAGCAGGATAATCTCCAGACTTGAGGAAGAACTGGCTAATCTACAGGGATTCCAGGGGACGGTTTTTCGTGAAGAGGATGTACTTTCACTGTTACTTGCAACGGACAGTGACGAGATATCAGTCCGGGTCATTGGTGACGATTTGAAGGTTTTAACTGGGATCGCCAATAGGTTGAAATCTCAACTGCTTGGTGTTTCAGGATTGTCTAATTTGCAAGTTGCTGCGGACAGTACTCAATCTGAGATTAAGATCAGGATCTTGCCCGAAGAGGTGGCGCGCTATGGTCTCTCAGTGCAGGATGTGGTAGATCAGGTCACGACGTACGCAAGTGGAAAGATAGCAACGAAAATGCGATACTTTGATCGGGAAATAGATGTCGTTGTGCGGCCTGAGGGAGATCGTGTAGTTCGCTTGGAAAGCTTGCTTGCCATGCCTATAGCGGCCAAGGATGTCTGGGTTCCGGTTCGTAAATTGGTTAGCATACAAACTACCAACGTCGTATCGAAGATCGAGAGAGAACGGGGTACGAGGATTGTTCAAGTAACTGCGCGTGCGTCTGAAAGACGAACACGTGACTTGGTAAAGGAAATAAACCAGCAGATTTCATCCCTTGCTATCCCTGCCGGATATCGTTTGGAAATGGGCGGTTTTAGCGAAGATATCCACGATTCATTTCAGAGTCTATTTCTAATGTTGTTCCTTTCGGCCTTCTTGGTTTACATGATTCTCGCCGCTCAATTTGAGTCGTTTGTTCAACCGTTCGTCATAATCTTGTCCGTACCGATGGCAATATTCGGTGCCATTGTGGCGATATTTCTTACAGGGCACTCGGTGAATTTAATTTCCCTAATTGGAGTTATAGTGTTAGTGGGACTCGCCGTCAATGATGGGATCGTAAAGGTTGATTTTATCAATCAGCGGCGCCGCCAGGGGGTACCTATAGTAAAAGCTGTCTTAGATGCAGGGCATTGCCGCATGCGGCCCATTCTCATAACATCAATTACCACCATGTTGGGTTTATTGCCCATGGCGTTGGGAATAGGTGTAGGAGCCGAACTTCGAGCACCCCTCGCTGTTGCGCTTATTGGTGGGCTCGTTTCCTCGACTCTACTGACACTGATAGTGATTCCGGTGGTCTACTGCTGTTTAGTCAGAGAAGAGGTTAACAACACCGTATGAAATTTGTCCGGTTTTTCGCGCGTCGCCCCATTGGAACGATGATGTTCCATTCAGCAATCGCGTTCATCGGAATTTGGTCTCTGGCGAAGATCCCTATCGTAACCGTGCCCGACCTCTCTTTCCCACGACTGTCAGTTCAAGCTTCCTGGCGTGGAGCATCACCAGAAATAGTCGAATCCTATGTGACTTCACCGATTGAATCCGTATCAAGCACTGTCACGGGCGTCGAACAGATCTATTCAGTCTCTCGAGAGGGATTCTGCAATGTAGATATAACGTTCCAGCGCAAAACTGCCATGGATTTTGCAGCATTGGAGCTAAATGAAAAGATATCTTCGTTAATCGAGACGCTACCTAGAGGAGTTCGCATTAACAGGACAATTCAATACTCACTTGATGAGTTTCAAGCGATGAAAGGGTTCTTATCGTATCAACTTTCAGGGCCAATGTCGCTGACAGAACTTAGGAGAATTGCTGCCAACGAACTCCGTACACCTCTTATCGGCATTGATGGTGTCGGCGATGTGCGGATTTGGGGGGGTGCGGAGCGGGAGATAGTATTAGAGTTAGATCGCAACAGGATGCATGGATTCGGCCTTCATCCATCACTTGGAGATGGATTCTTAAGCGATGTAACCCTTGCCATTCCTGCAGGTCAAATGCTTTTCCAAGGGAAATATCTGCCATATCAGGTTACTTCAGCTGTCGGTCCGACGGATAACTGGGATGAGGCAACCTTAGAATCAGCAGGAATCCACAGGATTCAAATCCGCCATGTCGGGAGAATAGTCGAAACGGTAGGAGATCCAAACAGTATCGTTCGCGTTGACGGTGAGCATGCGGTAACGATCCAGATTGAAAGGCGTGCTGACGCAAACATGATTCAGACGGCCAATAGCGTCTATGCATGTGTAGAAAAGGTCAGCAAACAACTGCCCAAAGGGGTCGCGTTACACAAGATAGAAGATACGACGAGCAAATTTCGAAAATCCCTTAATACTCTATGGAAGCGAACCTTGATTTCGCTCCTGACTATCTTCGTCGTTCTTGTTCTGTTTCTTAGGTGCATTCGAGGTCCTTCTGTGTTAATCTCAACTATATGTTTCTCCGTATTTCCTACAGCAGCGCTGTTTAGCGCGGCGGGAATTGGATTGAACCTATTGACAATAGGGGGCTTAGCATTGGGGTTTGGTATGCTGGTGGACAACTCGATGGTTGTAATGGAGAGTATCCATCGGAATCGTGACCGCGTGCCATTTTTAAGGTCCGTACAAGAGGGCGTACAGGCTGTAATAATGCCCATGACTGCCAGTACATTTACTACAGCGATTGTGTTGTTGCCATTTCTGTATATTGCGGGGACTCTCCGCATAGCATATCTGCCATTTGCCGTGTCAGTTATAATGTCGCTACTAGCCTCTTTGTTCGTAGCTCTAACGTTGATTCCAACAGTTAGTAGGTGGTCCATTAAAATGCCCGTTGTGCGTAGTCGATCGAGAAAGCTGAGTGGATTTTCACGTCTGTTATACTCGAATCTTCTTCGATGGATATTGCACCGTCCTGGCTGTGTAGTGGTTTTGGCGTTTATCATGCTGGCTACAAGTGCATGGGGGTTTTTTCGTTTTGTCGAGCGATGGCACGGATGGTGGGAGGGCTCGCAGACTTACTTGGTTGTATCGGTGCGGTTTCCAATCGGTACTGAGATTGGTGAAGTTGATAGGATCGTCAGAGCCTTCGAGGCGAAAGTTGCTGATCGGGCGCATATCGCGCGAGTCGTAACGAAGATTTCAGGACGTCAGGGGGGACTAAAAGTAACATTTGAAAATGGCATTTCGAATACAGATTTTCCGGTCAAATTGAAACAGGAATTCGAAGAACTTGCCGCACAGTTTGCGGGAGGAAGGGTCTCGGTTGGCGGGTTCGGCATAGGCTTCGATTCAGGCAGTGACTTAATGGGGTCAAAGTTCAGATTTTTGGTTAAGGGTTATGACTACAAACGCGTAAAGGATTTGGCCGAGGAGGTCGCTCGTCGCCTGTCTCAAGATCCTAGGGTTATGAATATCGAGATTGACGGCGGGTGGGGGGACCACCAATACGAAGTTGTGTTAATGTTGGAACGAGGGCGTCTAAACCAATTCGACGTTTCGGTTGCCGAATTGCTACAGTGGTTAACCTACCAACTTCCTAGCCGGACGTTCGGACGTGAAATATTAATGCATGGAAATGAAGTGGAAGCACAAATAAAATTCTCCGATTACCAGAACTTCAATATTAGGGACTTGAAAGAATTGACTTTAGAGACACCGTCGGGTTCCTTAGTTCGCCTGTCTGAAATCTCTCGTGTATTTTCGCGACGGACACCTGACAAGATACCTCGAATAGATCAACAATATAGTCGGCTTGTGGCGTTTGACTATCGGGGGACGTTTAAGAACGGCGAAAGTTGGCTTGACGAGACCTTAGAGCATACACACGTACCAGACGGATTCACGCTAAGCAAGGATTGGCGAGGTTCTTTTGCGAAGACTAGCGTTCTTGACGTCTATTGGGCTATCGGGTTTTCCGTACTCCTTGTCTATATGGTAACAGCTGCTCTTTATGAGTCATTGTTGCAGCCGATTGTCATAATCTTGACGATTCCTCTTTCCTTGATAGGGATTTTTGCGATTTTTCTCATTACCGGCGCAAGCTTTGACAGGACTGCACATATCGGTATTGTGCTTATGGTCGGCATCGTAGTAAACAATGCGATTCTTCTTGTTGATCGTCTAAACTACATGACAAGCCTTACGGACGACACAAACGAGGCTGTAATAAACGGCTGCATAGAACGTGCGCGTCCTATATTAATGACGAGTGTCACAACGATCGCTGGACTACTCCCAATCTTGACGACAGGTCCACAAGAGGGCGGATTCTGGTACTCTCTTTCAATTGGTATCGTAGGTGGATTGACAGGATCGACTATATTCGTCTTAACCGTGGTCCCAGCGATGTATGTGCTAGTAAGTCATTTCCAGCGGAGGGTTTTCGCCGATAAACCGAGAAAACTTAAGGCTAGGCGAGCCAGCTAATAGCACTGGTGTCAGTTTACGTGTGTGTTAGCCAAGTGACAACACGAAAGGCGGGATGAATATCCATGTCGTCACCGCCATGAGTGACTAACCTAGGTTCATTTTTATCAATAAAACGCAGGATCTACAGCTGTGCGAATTGTAATTTAGGACTTCCTATAGGTGACTTGAGATATGAACAAAATAACGGTAGCTTGTGTTGGTGCGGGCTATTGGGGTAGGAATCTCGTACGTAATTTCCATGCCCTACCGGGAAGTTTCCTCAGTGTTTGCTGCGATTTGGACGAGGATGCACTCAGCTTTATTTCGACGCACTATTCGGACGTAACCATAACACGGCACTTCGCAGCAGTGTTGGAAGACCCGAATGTCGAAGCTGTCGTATTGGCGACCCCGGTCACGTCCCACTTTCGAATGGCGAAGCAGGCGTTGGAGGCCGGAAAGCACGTTTTTGTAGAAAAACCACTCGCGCTTCAGGTGGGAGAAGCTGAAGTTTTGTGCAGGATGGCAGAAACCCATGGACAGGTGTTAATGGTCGGTCATCTTCTCGAATACCACCCAGCTGTCTGCAAGTTGAAGGAGATTGTTGATGGAGGTGATCTCGGTGATATACATTACATCTACACGCGAAGGTTGAACTTCGGCATTATTAGAGTCTTACAGTAAGACTTCAACGCAAGATGCGTAGAAGTTTGTTCATGCTGCTTGGATAGCGTTCCGGTTTGTGTGGTTGTCGTATAGTGTCAGTGAAGTCGCGAGGGTGACGTGTCCGGCCTGTGTGACGCGCCATCTTCTGGACCGAGGTATTTTAGCGATCAGGCCTCGGACGTGTAGACGTTTGAGGAGTCGGCTGACGGCGTTGGCTTGTCGTCGTCGCTGGTCGAGGGTTCTGGGTTGTTTGAAGAGGTGTTTTCGGATGTCCCGATTGCGGAAGCCCATCAGGGCGTGTTCGCCTTTCAGGACGGCGGTGAAGAGGTCGAGGTCGCGGGTGTCGGCGGGATTGAAGCCCCGATAGGTCCGCCCCTTGTGCCTGCGTGGTCGGGCAAGTGCGGCGAGGCTGTGACGGCTCTTCCCGGTGTCTGGTGCTGCTGCCAGCGCCTGAAGATAGTGTTGGTTGGCCTTCAATGAGATCTCCCGATAGCGGTAGAGGTTGGCCACCCCTTTGGCCATGGGATACCAGCCCATCACGCGTTGTCCTTGCCGTATGCCCTGGCGGCGGACCTTGAACTGCCTTGGATGGTTGATCACTGTCTCTATGCGTAGTACGCGCCCGTGTTTGTCGTACATTTTTATCCAGTTCTCACACATCCGGTGTTTGACCCGTGCGCCGGGTTGGCGTTTTGTTTTTGAAGTCCGTGAGGACTTCGCCCTGAAAGTTGCCGTGGAGTTTGCGTCCCAGGAAGGTCAGGATGTCCTGGGGAGAGAAGCACAGCACCGTATGTCTGAGCAGATTTTCATACAGCACCTTCAGGGCGTGGGGGCTTGTGAACATCACGTCGGTGGCGAACTCAGCCTGGTCAACGACCCAGTAATAGTCCATTCCCGAAAGCAGGTCTTTGAGCAGGGGGTTGACCCTGCGGGCAAGCCCGGAGAGAATGCGCGGCCAATTTTTCTCGACAAAACGATCGGCAAACCGTTGCGCCCGGGCCACGTCGTCGATCCATAGAAACGCGTTTGTCTGCTTTGCGATAGGCAATGCCGTTTTTATCGAGCTTGCGCGCCAGGTATTCGTGGCCATTGAGACAGACCTGCACCACCAGGGGGAACCACGACTGGATGCGGATATGCAGCAACCCGAACTCACGGTCGATATAGTAGAAATAGTAGCACAGGCACTTCCGCCGGGCGTTTGCGCAGGCGAGGCCTTCCTTTCCCTGGAACCAGCTTGAAACTCTGACAGCCCTCCACGGCGCGGTACACACAGACCAGGCCGCGGGTGATTCCCATCTCGTTGGGCGATGCGTCCGCGCTTCCTCCTCTTTCCTGACGGTGTTGCGGTCGAGATAGAGGAACGGGCGCTTGTGCCTGCTCGCCATCGCCTCCGCGTGGGCTTTGATCGTTTTGGAATGCATCGTCACAAAACGCTTGAAGTCCTTCAACAAAAAACCCTGATTACCCATGAAACGCTCCATCGCATCGCCAAATCCCAACGGCAGGTACCCCTTGAACAGAACCCGATCAAAACACGATACCACGCCACTGATTTTTTCATTATATTGGTCCACGAAGTCGTT
>CAXXXF010000016.1:0-498255 GCA_963667175.2 Candidatus Latescibacterota bacterium
ACCATGTATCCGATATATTGAAATCTATAAATCTCTCGTGTTTTGTCAAGCGATTTCTTGGGTTTTGCCCTGTTTGTTCCGGTCGGGTTCCTGTTTGACGATCCGGACCGTCGTGATGCGTTGCCCCACGACTTCCTCCACCCACAGGGTGAGGTTTTCGAATACAAAGGTCTCTTCGGGACCCGGAACCCGGCCCAGGTGATTGTAGATGAACCCGCCGAGGGTTTCGTACCCCTCGCGCGGAAGCTCGATATTCAGGATCAGATTGAGATCGTCTATATCCAGTCTCGCATCGGCAACCAGCACGTGTCCGTCTTCGTCCCAGTGAAACAGTTGCTCCTCCTCGTCGTACTCGTCGTGGATTTCGCCGACGATCTCTTCGATCAGGTCCTCGAGCGTGACCAGTCCGGAGGTGCCTCCGAATTCATTGATGACAATGGCCATGTGTACTTTGTTGGTCTTGAACTCCCGCATCAACTCCGCGATTTTCTTGTTTTCCGGCGCGAAATACGGCTTGCGCATGGCGCCTTCCGGCGTCCAGTCCTTACCGGTACTCAAGAGCTCGAGCAGATCCTTGGCGTAGACCACGCCTTCGATATGGTCCACGCGTTCGCGGTAGATGGGAATGCGGGAGTGACGCCGCTGCTGGATCAGCGCCAGGATTTCCGCCGGTTTGGAGGAGATTTCGGCGCATACCATATCAATACGCGGGACCATCACTTCCTTCACGGTCGTTTCGCCGAACTCGAATATGCCGGCGATCATGTCCCGTTCTTCCTCTTCGATGGTCCCTTCCTCGGTTTCGGTTTCCACGATCTGCCGCAGCTCCTCCTCTTTGATGGCCTTTGTATCGGTTTCGCTGACAAAGAGGCTTTGGGTTTTCTGCAGAAGCAACGTGGGGGCAAGGAGCAGCATATAAATCGGATAGTAGATGGCAATCAGATGGGGAAGCGGGCGATCGGATCCCTCTTCCCGCCTGTAGAAAGAGACGGCGTTGCCAATCAGCAGCGAAATCAGCACGAACACGGCGATGCTCAGCAGGTCTCTCAGAAGCGGCCAGGCGAAGTCGCCCAATCCGAATCTGACGAGGGATGCGAACGCAAATCCGCCTGAGGTGATGGACAACGCCTGACCAAGCGTGACCGTCAGGCCCAGAGCGTATCCTGGCCGGTACATCGACAGCAGGAGGTTCGCGCGGGGGACGGCTTCATCCCGGAGGCGTTCAAGTGTCGCCCTGGATATCGTGCTTCCGATCGCGCCTGCGCGTGCGATCAGCGCGGTGACGACCAGAGACCCGCCCGCGACAAGTGCTGCCAACCATTCGGAGTCGTCCAAATTGGATTCACGCTCCTTTCATAGGTAACCCTGCTTGAAGCCGCGCCATATACTCGCGTTCCTTGCGTCGCATGGACGCACTGGCCCCGGGCTCTTCGTGTCGGTACCCGAGCAGATGCAGGGTGCCATGAATGGCAAGCCAGGAGATTTCTTCAGACAGACTGCGGGATGTTTCCCGTGCCTGCGCTTCAGCCCGGTCTACGGAAACGTAGATTTCACCGAAATCGCCGTCGTCGGGATGGATCGGGTCCGCCAGATCAAAGGATAAGACGTCGGTAGGCCCGGATGCGCCCTTGAACTCGCGGTTCAGTCGACGAAGCGTCACGTCGTCGGCCAGTATGAGGGTGAGGGCGCCGACCGCATCGTGATCGTCGAGAACGCGGTCGAGCAGGAAGACGAGGTTCGCCGGATCGAAGGGTTCCGGAAGCTGCGCTGCCCGCTCGATGCAGACCCTGCTCACAAGACTTCCTTTCCGCGCCTGGATTGAACCCGCTTCTGTTCGTGCTGCCACGGATAGGCAACGCGGCTGTGCCACGTGCCCTCGAGAATGGGCAGAAACGCTTCCTGAATCCGGGTCAGGTCTCGGAGCGTCAGGTCGCATTCGTCCAGCTCACCGGCGGTAAACCGTCCCTTTACGAGCCTCTGGACCATGTCGCGGGTGTCTTCTGGGGAAATTGCATTGAGGCTGCGTATGGCGGATTCCACCGCGTCGGCAAGGCTGACGATACCTGCCTCTCGTGTTTGCGGCCTGGGACCCGGGTATCGGAAATCGGCGTCGCGCACCTCGTCAGGGGCGCTGCTTTCCAGGGCGCTCTTCTTGAATCCCGCGATTTCGCTGGTCCCGTGATGCTGGGAGATCATGTCGATAATCACCCGGGGCAGACCTTCCTCTTCCGCCATTCTGACGCCGTCCTTCACATGGGAGATGAGAATCAGGGCGCTCAGGCGGGGCTGGAGTTCATCGTGTGGGTTCACGCCTTTCTGGTTCTCGATAAAATAGTGGGGCCGTGTCATTTTGCCGATGTCATGGTAATAGCAGCCCACCCGCGCCAGCAGGCCGTTGGCGCCAACGACTTCAGCCGCGGCCTCCGACAGTCTGGCCATGATGATGCTGTGACTGTACGTGCCCGGCGCCCTGATGGCCAGGTTGCGAAGCAGGGGCCGGTTCAGGTCCGAGAGCTCCAGCAGCGTGTAGGTCGTGACCACGCTGAATGCGCTTTCGAAGATTGGCAGCAGGCCGATGGTCAGAACCGAGGATGCGCAGGCCGTGAAGGCGCCCACAACCAGGTCCCACCTGACCTTCTGGAAGAACTCACCGAAACTTGCGTAGCTGAACAAAAGGGTAGCTGTAGCAAAGGTGGAGAGCAGATAGGCGCAGACCAGGAAGGCGATCGACCGGTAAAAAAAGTCGCTGCGCCGGTTTACCGGACGCACGGAGTAAGCCCCCGCAGCCCCGGTAATCAGGTAGATCAGTCCGAAAGAAAGGCTTCCCACGATACTCGCGCACAGCGTGGCGCACACGAACGAGACAACCAGGCCGACTTCCGTGTCGAAAAGCACGGTCGCCAGCATCGCCGAGAGGGCAACCGGCACCAGCAGGGGCGTTATCGACGGCACGGTCGCCGCGTACGACGCGGCCAGGCACGGCATGGTAACCAGGATACCGAACAGGACGAGGCTGGAGGTTGACGCGAAGACCGAGGGCCGCGACACCTGAAGAAATACGAACAAGATCGCAACCAGCAGGGCGCTGACGGCGGCCTGGGCGCCGACCTGCAGATGATAGAGGTAGGGGACCCGGTCGACCGCTCTGTTCATGTGCACGGCGAGAGAACGCAGCTGGTCCATATGTTCCGAGGTCACGCGGTCGTGTTTGTCGACGATGCGCTCGCCTCCCAGAACGGTCCCCTTGTAGGGCGAGACCCTTGCCGCGGCCTCCTCCCTGCGCCGTCCGGTCTCCTCGGCGCCGTAGGTGAGATTGGGCGTCAGAAAGACGACCACAAGCTCGTATACGGCCTTGATCTCCGCGGGAGTACCCTGCGGGAACTGCGTGTCGATTTCATCCTGCAAACTTCGCTCATACCATTCCAGGCCTCGGATCGGCGCCGCCGAAATGCGCCGCTCGCCGTCTGCCTGGACGAGGAGCACCTCTACAGTATCGTCGCCAAGGACTTCGGAGTCCTGGTTCAATACGCCGGACGTATAACTGGATTGCAGCAGATCGCGGACCGTGGTGCGGAGCTTTTCGAATCCGGAGGGGTAATTGGACGCCTGATCGATGAGGAATCGCAGGCTGGCCTGGGATACGGAACCGATTTCAGAATGTGCCTGCTGGAGATGATGTACGGCCGAATCCGGAACGACGGAAGCACTCCTCCGACTCAGATCCTCGAAGAATCCGTCAAGCGCACGTTGCCGATCCGCTGCGATTCCCGCGTTCAGGATCAGTACCGGTAGAACGTCTTCGCGGGCCGCTCCCACTTCGCGGCCGTACTCGGTTTCGTTCTTGAGCACTTTGAAGTTTTCCGGCGCGATCACTTCGTAAGGCGCAATGGTGCCCTCGCTGAATGCACTGTGTTCGTAGTTCGTTCTGGCAATCGGGAAGAAATACGTCAGCAGGCCAACCAGCGTGAAGAGGATGCCCCCCCGAAACAGAAATCTCAGACGCGAACGCAACTTGCGACGGGCCAATGCAAGGCGGTCATCGTCGCCGGTTTCCGATCCCAAAAATCCTGTGTCCTGGAGCATCTGTCGGAGACTGCGCATCATCGCTCGGGTACCCTACGATGCCTGTGGACCCGCGTCGTCGTTCGGCCCGGGTTCATCGGTTGCCTGAAGCTTTTTTTCTGCTTCATAACGGTCGTAAGCCGAAATGATCTTCCGGACCAGAGCGTGGCGTACGACGTCCCTCTCCGTAAAGCTGACGAACCGGACGGCCTCGATATGCGAGAGGATCTGCTGAACGTGCACCAGCCCGGACACGTCGTCCGGCAGCAGGTCGATCTGCGTGACGTCACCGTTGACAACGGCCTTCGAGTTGGCCCCCAATCGCGTCAGAAACATCTTCATCTGGCTGATGGTTGTGTTCTGAGCCTCATCCAGGATGACAAATGCGTTATTGAGCGTACGCCCTCGCATGAATGCCAGGGGAGCGATTTCCAGTGTCCGACTCTCGAGCAGGTGTTGTATCTGCTCACCGGGAATCATGTCCCGCAATGCGTCGTATAACGGCCGCAGATAGGGATCGACCTTATCCTGAATGTCGCCCGGCAGGAATCCAAGGCTTTCTCCGGCTTCGACCGCGGGGCGGGTCAGGATGATCCTTGAGACTTCCTTCCGCTTCAAGGCGGCGGCGGCACAGGCGACCGCGAGGTAGGTCTTGCCGGTCCCGGCGGGGCCGATGCCGAAGACAATATCGAATTTCTCGATTCCGCTCACGTATTGCCGTTGCGCGGCGGAACGAGGCCGAATCACGCATTTCTGGGTGACAAGAACGGTCTTTGGGGTGTCGGACGGCCCGTTGTCGGCGGTCACGGCGCCCGGTTCGTCCGACCGTTCGGAGACGTCGCCGCGACGCAGGCAGGAGACCATCTCTTCCAGCAGGCCGGAAACATGCCGAACTTTGTACGCGGGTCCCGAGATCGTGACGGTCTCGCGCGGGCCGTTACGTGAACCCCGTAACGGGCTTCGAGTGCCAGGAGGTTGACGTCATTGTGACCGTACAACGTCAGGGGATCGACGCCCTGGATGGATAGCTGATGAGATAAGGTTCTGTTTCTCAACCGGTCAGGTCTTTTCCAAAATAAAAAAAGCCCTCGTTCCGGCCAGACTCCGGGAACGAGAGCTTTTCAGATGGCTTATTCGTGGTGTGAGTCGCTTTCCATTTTGTGAGGACGCAGATCTCCGTCGTTCGGCGCCAGGGAAGGGAGTCCGGTGGCCGTTCAGTCTTCCGGAACGTCGATGACCTGTGCCGGGAAGACCAGGTTCGGATCCCTGATCTGAGACTTGTTCGCCCGATAAATGCGGTGCCACTTCGTCGGGTCGTTGTAAACCATGCCGGCGATGCTCGTAAGCGTATGCCCTTGAAGGATCAGGTGCTGGCCTCTATCCACGCCGAAGGGAATCTGCAGGACCCAATCGGGGTAGATCAGATCCGGATCCTTGATCTTGTCGCGATTTTCGAGATAAATCCGCGGCCACAGGTAGGCATTGTCGTAGATTTCCTCGCTCCTGGCGATCTTCCAGAGGTTGTCGTTTCGGAGCACCGTGTAGTCCTTGATTTTCTTCGCGGGCATCCGGGCGGCAATACGCTCGATCAACTGCGCGATGGTCTTCAGTTTCGTTCGTGCTTCTGGGAGATGACGGATCTTGTTCTGCTTCAGGCCTTCGACCTCTTCGGAAATCGCATCGAAATGGTCGCGCTGGTCGAAAAGATCGGCGTCGGGAAGATTCATCAGGGCCCTGAGTTGACCCTCGATGCGATCGAGCGCGGCCAGGTAGGCGTCGATGCAGGCTTGATCGGGACACCCGACCAGATCCAGGATTTCCTGCAGTGTACTTGCAATCTGCGCATCCAGTTCGGCGATCTGCTGCGAGACCCTGTCGCCGGCCTCCTTGCAATCCTGCACTTTCTGCTTCGTTTCCTGGATCTCCCGCTGCACGCTTGCAAGCTGCATTTCGTACTCTTCGTAGGTCATACCGTCGGACTGGGCAAAAGCAGCCACCGGGACCAGAGCCATTGCCAGCGCAGTGCAGACGAGTGAAAACCCGATGTGTTTGCGATTCTTCACAGGAATCTCCTTTCCATTACGGATTCAGGGCGTTCTGCACGGCGTCCCGATCGGCGGTCAGTCTCTGAAGTTCTTGTTTCTTATCGGCCAGCGTGCGTTCCAGTTCGGCCCGCTTCTGCCGGCACGCAGCCAGGTCCGCTTCGGCCGCCCTGGCATTGTTCCTTGCCTCTTCCAGCATCTGGAGATCTTCGTCCGAGGCCATTGCAATACAGCCCGACAGAAGGGGAAGCAGGAACAGCGCCAGGACGACGCCAAATCCCGTGAAACGATCCATCAATTTGCGCTTAGCCATCGATGTCTCCTTGGGGACACGTGTTGCATGCGTTGAAGGAACGTTGAATTGACAGACAGACTGAAAACGGCGAATGACGTTGAGCCAATAAAAAAGGCTCGAAATCACCGTCTGACCAGGTTACAATTAGTGCCCCCAAATTACTACAAGAACCCGTCAAAGTCAAGAAAAAAATCACGCATGAACCGATGCGGGCCAGCGCGCGCGTAATGCTCAGGGATGGACCGATTCGCCGCTCAGCAAGCGGATACCGAGTTCTCTCAATTGGCCCGCGTCGACCGCCGACGGAGCGCCGTCCATCAGGGAGGCCGCATTATTGGTTTTGGGAAAGGCGATCACGTCGCGGATGTAATCCCGGCCCGCCATCAGGGCGACCAGGCGGTCGTACCCGAAAGCGATGCCACCGTGCGGGGGCGCGCCATACCGGAACGCGTCCATGAGAAAGCCGAATTTCTCTTCCGCCTCATCGGGAGAAATATCCAGCAGATCGAACATTTTTTCCTGTATTTCGCGACGATGGATACGAATGCTGCCGCCTGCTATTTCATTCCCGTTCAGCACGAGGTCGTACGCGCGTGCCCGCACGCCGGAAGGATCGGCAGCCATTTTTTCGACGTCTTCATCCAGCGGCGACGTGAACGGGTGGTGGCACGCCGCGTACCGCTTCTCGCCGGGATCCCATTCCACCAGGGGGAAATGGGTAACCCACAGGAAGCTGAAGTGATTGCGGTCCAGCAGGTTCAGGTGATCCCCCAGCCGCAGACGCAAATTGCCGAGTACGTCGGCCACAACGGCCGGCCGGTCAGCCGCAAACAGCAGGAGATCGCCCGGCTCGGCCTGCATGGCCTCCCGCAGCAGAGCCTGCGCCCGTCCGGGGAAGAATTTGACAATGGCCGATTCCATGCCGCCGTCCGTTACCCTGATCCAGGCCAGTCCCCTGGCGCCGAAACCGCTCGCGAAGACGCCGAGATCGTCAATCTGCTTGCGCGAAAAGGAGCCGCAACCCCTGGCATTGATTCCGCGAACCTGTCCCCCGTCGGCCAGCACGCGCTTGAACACCTGGAATTCGGAGGCTTCGGCGGCCGCAGCCAGGTCCACGATTTCCAACCCGAATCGGGTGTCCGGCTTGTCGGACCCGTAGACGTCGAGCGCCTCCTTGTGGGAGACGCGTGGAAAGGGTCTGGGCAAGTCGATATCCAGAATATCCTGGAAGAGGCCGGCGGTAAGCCGCTCGGCCGCGTCCATGACGTCTTCTTCATTGACAAATGACATTTCAACGTCGATTTGCGTGAATTCCGGTTGCCGGTCACCCCGCAGGTCTTCATCTCTGAAACAGCGCACGATCTGAAAGTAGCGGTCGAACCCCGCCACCATGATCAGCTGTTTGTAGGTCTGCGGGGACTGCGGCAGGGCATAGAAGTGACCCGGATTGATCCGGCTGGGCACCAGATAATCGCGCGCGCCCTCCGGGGTGCTCTTCATCAGAAACGGCGTTTCGACCTCAATGAAGCCGTCGTCTGAAAGGCGTCGTCGCGTGGCTTGCGATATGCGGTGCCGCAGCAGGATATCTGCTTGAACGTCCGGTCGGCGCAGGTCGAGGTAACGGTGGCGGAGCCGGATTTCTTCGTTGGCGTCCGCCCCGGCTTCGATGAGAAAGGGCGGGGTTTCCGATTCGTTCAGGATTTTCAGTTCGGATGCCTCGACGTCGATTTCGCCCGTAGACAGGTTCGGATTCGCCATACCTTCCGGTCGGGATTCCACTCTGCCTTTGACCGCCAGCACGAATTCGTTGCGGATGGCTTCGGCGTTCCGGTGAATCTCAGCACTCAAATCGGGTCGAAAGACGACCTGCGTGAGCCCGTCCCGATCGCGCAGGTCGGCGAAGATCACGCCGCCGTGATCCCTGCGTTTGGCGACCCAGCCCATCAGGGTGACCTGCATGCCGACGTCCCGGGCGCGTAGGTCGCCACAGGAGTGCGTGCGTTTCCAGTCGCCAAGGGATTCCGCCATATCGAAGGCTCCGGTAAAGGGGACGAATGAGTTCGCGGTGGCGCCGCCAGGGCGTTTGCGCGCATCGTATCCGTGGCGTTACGACGTCGTTTTTATGGTTTCAGCGAGTTTGCTGATATCGTCGGACGGCAGCATGGTCTGCGCGCCTGTTGCCAGGGTCTTCAACACAACGGTATTCGACCGTAATTCGTCGGGACCGATGATGGCAACAAACGGAATGCCCTTACGGTGCGCGTATTTCAACTGCCGGTCGAGTCGTTGGCCGGGCTTGAGACCGAGTTCAACGCCGATGCCCCGGGATCTGGCCCGTCTCGCGTATCCCGCGGCGGGTTCGGCCAGGTCTTCGGAAAAGACCGTGACCAGCAGATCGGGGACGCCGGCGGCGACGTCGGAAATCAGATCCGACTCCTTCAGCAGTTCGGTGATTGCCATGTCGCCGACCGCAAAGCCAACGCCGGGAACCGGCCTCCTGCCGCCGACCTGCAGGGTCAGATTGTCGTACCGGCCGCCGCCGAACAGGGCGCGCTTCAGTGAATTCGTCGCCCAGGCTTCAAAGACAATGCCCGTGTAATAGTCGAAGCCGCGAACGATCTTAGGGTCCGTTTCAACGTATTCCAGGACGTTGTTCTTTTCGAGTAGCCGGATGACCCGTTCGAGGCGCGGCGAGAACCCGGGGGCTTTGCTGTCCAGAGTTTTCACAAGACCGTCGATCTGTTCCGGACCCAGGCCGAGGTCTTCCAGCCCGGTGCTGAATTTCTCGAAGGGGATCCTGTCGATCCGGTCGATGATGGCGAAGAGTGGTCGAATCTGATCTGGAAGCAGGCCCAGAGAGCGGATGAGGTGACGTTCGAGGCCCTGCCGATCGTTGAGTCTCACCGTCACCTGACCTGAAGACAGTCCGAGAACCTTGAAGAGTTCGCAGGCAATCGTGACGATTTCGACGTCGGCGTAGAGCGTATCGCTTCCCAGCAGATCGATGTTCCATTGAAAGAAAGACCTTCCTCTGCCGCGCTGAGGACGTTCGTACCGATAGAAGCGTCCGTACGACTGCCAGCGCAGGGGAAAAACGAGCCGGTCTTCCTCCTGGGCTACCATGCGAGCGAGAGTAGGCGTAAGTTCCGGACGAAGAACGAGGGTCTTCTCGTCGCGGCCGGACAACGAGAACGTCTGCCGGCTCACAATCTCTTCGCTGGTCTTCCCCAGGTAGAGGTCCATGTATTCGACGATGGGCCCCTCGTACTCCTGATAGCCGTATCCGGCGCCAAGCGAGAGGCACCTTTCACCGAGCCACTTCTGAAGGGCCCAGTCTTCAGGATAAAAGTCCCTGACTCCTTTGACGCGTGGGATGCGTTCAGCCGCCATGATCTTCAGATTCCATCGTGGATAAGCCCTTGATTTTCAGCCAAATCGCCAAAGATACACACAAGTCGATCCATTGTCAAGACATATCAGGATTCCGGTCGAAATGCGGCTTCGAGGTGCCGAATCCGGGGCGTTTCGTCCGCGAAGGAAACGGCAATCACGTCGAAACGCGGGGCCATCCCGGGGTCAGGGTGACGCTGGAGATACGCCCTCGCGACCCGTACGATCTGACGCTGCTTGTTGAGGGTCACGCGGGTTTCAGGCGGTCCGAATCCGGTTGCGGTTGCGGTTTTCACTTCGACAAACGCGAGGGTTCGTCCCCTGGTTGCGATCAGATCGACTTCTCCTCCCGCGGCCCGATAGTTGCGACGGAGAATCCGGTAGCCCGCTTTCGCGAGCATGACGGCGGCCGCGTTCTCCCCCCGCCTGCCCGCCCATGGCAGGCGCGTTTGTGCCCGTCCCATGCGGCCGGAACGTTCATCCGGGCTTGTCTTCCGGGATGCGTCGCCCGCACGGTCGGCCGGCTGCACGCCGTTGAAGGACAGCCGGTGGATCCGACAGGGACCGTGCAATCGGAGCGCGCGCCTGTGGCTGGCGCTCCCATATCCCTTGTGGTCCGCAAATCCGTACCCCGGAAATTCGCGATGGAACGCCTCCATTAATCGGTCTCTGCTTACTTTGGCGAGTATGGAAGCGGCTGCAATGGAGAGGGAAGCCGCGTCGCCGTCGATCACGGCGGATTCGGGAAACGGGCCGCCGGGGACCCCTGCGCCGTCTACCAGTACGCGGTCGGGCGGTACGCCGAGCCCCATTATGGCGCGTCGCATGGCCAGATAAGTGGCCTGCAGGATATTCATGCGGTCGATTTCTTCCGCCGAGGCCTCGCCGGTGGCATGGGCGACGGCGATCTCTCTGATCCGGTCGTAGAGCCCCTCCCGTTTGAGAGGCGTGAGCACCTTGGAGTCGTTCAGTCCGTGGATCAGGGCATCCGGGGGCAAAATCACGGCGGCGGCGACGACCGGTCCGGCCAGGGGCCCTCTTCCGGCTTCGTCGACGCCGGCAATACGTCGGAGTCCCCTCGCGTGCAGCCGCCTTTCCAGGACCCGCATTTTTTCCAGACGCGCGCGTTCAGCCGACACGGATCTGCGCCGTCGACGCTCCTTGAACGCCAGACGGCGCACGCCCGCGCGCGGGTCGGCGTCCAGGACCTCCAGAAGGGTACTGTCGATTTCGTCCGATTCACGCAGGAGGTCGCGAACCTGGGAGACGGTGAGACTGGAAAGGTTCATGGGAACGTGGGTCCGGCGGGTGTCAGAGGCGCAGAACAGTACGTTGAATTATGGTCGAATGCGCGTGAACATGCAAGAAAAAGCGCCCCGCCCGATGCAGACCGGATGGCGGGCTCGAAGGTTTGAGGTCCGGACCCGGCGCGATTCGGACAGCGCTCCGGCACGCACCCGCTTCGATCGAGCAGGAAGCATTCCTGACGAAGGTGCGGCACACGTTCGCCCGCGGCAATTTGGATTCAGCGTTGTATATGGTTATATTAGTCAAATTTCAATTTGAACTTCGGGCGAACGGCGATTGTCGGTTTGAAGGCGGCGGGAAACGCTGTCGACCGGGCGTGGAGTGTTCGACCTGTCCGCTGAGACGGAAAGCCTTCCCGAAGATCGTCCGCGGAGACGGTTGTGGAACCCCGAACCAAAACTGAGAATTTCCGACGGTTGCTTGAATTCATCCGGCCGTACGCCGCGAGGCTGGCCGGTGCGTTGGGCTTGACCGTGTCGCTGGCGGTTCTCGGGATGGCGCCTCCGCTAATCGTGATGTACATCGTTGACGAGGTAATCGTAGCCGGCAGATGGGAGATGCTGGAGGTCACGGTGGCGTTGCTGGTCGCCGTTCCGGTACTCACGGCCGGTCTGCGTGTTGCAAACGCATATACACTCTCCTGGGTCGCTCACCGATTGATCCTGAACGTGCGGTTGACGATGTACAGGCACGTATTCCGGTTGGCCATTCGGTTTCATGACGAAATGGGAACGGGAAAGGTCATGTCGCGGATGATGGGTGACGTGGCCACGGTTCGCCAGATGGTTACGATGCAGATGCTGCGCATCGTGACGGACCTCATATCGATACTTGCGGCGCTGGGTATCTGTTACGGGCTGAACTGGAAACTGGCGTTGCTGATGACGATCCTGATGCCGCTGTACGTTGTCAACTACAGGATTTTCATTGGTCCGATACGCGCGTCCAGGCGCCGGTGGCGGGAGAAGATGGACGACGTGTCGGTCGGGCTTCAGGAACGCCTCGCCGGGGTGAGGCTGGTAAAGGCATACGGACGTGAAAAACGGGAAGACAGGGCTTTCGCGGAGGAAACCCATGCGGGCCTTGATTTTGCAATGCAGTCCGATACGCATCGCGCCTCGGCGCGTTCCGGATTCTGGGTGGTGTCGGGAATCCGAAACACGCTGATTTTCTGTCTGGGTTGCTATTTCGTGATTCAGGGCGACATGACCTACGGCGGTGTCATGGCTTTTCTTGCGTACGCAATGAGGGTATTCGAGCCGGTAATGAACCTGATGAACGTGGGCATTCAGATCGAAGACATGATGGTCTCCGTCGATCGGATCTACGAAATCCTGGACCATCCGGTTGAAATTCGGGACGCCGCGGGGGCGGTGGACTTGCCCGTAGTGCACGGGCGCGTCGTATTCGACAATGTCGGATTCGAGTACAAAGAGGGAGAACCCGTGTTGAAAAACATCTGCCTCGACGTCCAGCCAGGGCAGACAGTCGCACTCGTCGGTCACACCGGGTGCGGCAAGACAACGCTGACCAGCCTGCTGATGAGATACTATGACGTCACGGAAGGCGCAATTCGCGTGGACGGACACGACGTCCGGGAGGTGACGATCAGATCCCTCAGGAAACAGGTGGGCCAGGTGCTGCAGGATTCCGTGCTTTTTGACATGACGATTCGGGAGAACCTCGGTTACGGAAAACCGGACGCGCCCGATAGGGACGTGATCAACGCGGCGCGCGTGGGAGAGATTCACGAGTTTGCGATGCGTACCCGAGACGGGTACGATACCCGGATCGGAGACGATGGCATCAAGCTTTCCGTGGGAGAAAAGCAGAGGCTGTCGATTGCGAGGGCGGTGCTCACCCAACCCGCGATCCTGATTCTGGATGAGGCGACTTCGTCTCTGGATTCGCTTTCGGAGGCCCTGATCCAGAAGGCGATGGCCGCCGTGCTTAAGGGTCGTACGTCGTTCGTCATCGCTCACAGGCTGTCGACCGTTTTGACGGCCGATCTGATCGTCGTCATGGATCGAGGGGAGATTGTCGAGCGGGGCACGCACGACGCGCTGATGCAGATAACCGATGGAAATTACCGGCGTCTCGTCCAGCAGCAGTTTGCAGACGTCGATTCCCGGGCCTACGCGGTCTGACACCCTCACGCACCCCGGTTTCCATAAGCGCGTTTTCTCATCCGGCATGAACCCGTATCTCAAACGATTCATAAGGATTTATATCCGGCCGTTTTGGATCCGGGTCGCCCTGGTGATGGTGTTGGCGGGCATCACGGGGTCCTATTTCTATATCCTGGGTTTCATCACGAAGACAACCGTGGATGACGTGCTTCAGATTCGACCTGGCACGGCGGTCGATTCCGGCGCGTCGCCGGCCGGTCAGGCAATGGCAAGGATCCATAACGGAACCGAGGATCGACAGACCGGGCGGGACCCGCAACGGGTGTTGCCGCACAACTGGGATACGGATCGTCCGAAACCGGAGAAGACCCGGGCCGAGAAGATAAAGTGGCTCTGGATCGTGTTCGGCGTTTATATGACGGTGCGCCTCCTTTTTGCGGGAATGAACTGGTTTTTCAATTACAATATCGCGTTCGTGGGCAATCGGATCGTGTTTCGGGTACGTCTGGATCTGCACCAGAAAGTGCAGAAACTGCAGATGGCGTTCTTCGACCGGAAACAGATCGGCAAGATCATGTCGCGCATTCTGGACGACGTGCAACTTCTGCAAAGCGAGGTTACCACGACCTTTGTGGACACGATCGGCCATGTGTCCAAAATACTGATCGGTATTGTGGTTCTACTGATAATCAACGCGGAACTCGCCGCCTTCGCGCTACTGGCGTTGCCGCTCTACGTGCTCACCTACAGGATGTTCCAGCGCCCCATCTCGGAGACGTTCGCCCGGATGAGAGACGCCTACGCGGACACCTACGGCACACTGGAAGAACGGGTTCGGGGCATCCGGGTGGTCTACTCCTTTACAAATGAACGATCGGAACGAAGGTTATTCTTCCGACGGCTGGCATCCGTTTTCAGGCTTTCGGTGAGGAATGCGATGCTCAACGCCAGCCTTCGCGCGGTCTGTGCGTCCATCAGCGCCGCGGCTGCCGCGTTGATCTTATTCTGGGGCGCGCTGATGGTTCGGGACGGAAGGATGACCGTGGGGGAGTTGATTTACTTCAATATGTCCCTTTCCAGTCTGTTTATGCCACTCGTTGCCCTTACGAACGTGAACGTGGTTATCAGACAGATGATTGTGGTGATATCGCGGGTTTTTGAAGTGCTGGATGAGGAGATATCGATCAAGGACCGACCGGGCGCGGTCACGTTGAAACGCCTGCGCGGACGGGTGGTGTTCCAAAACGTCCGGTTTCAATACAATGCCCTCGCGGGTGACGTAATACGAGGTCTGTCCTTCTCGGTGGATCCGGGCATGTCCGTGGCGGTTGTGGGACCTTCCGGCGCCGGGAAGAGCACCCTCTTAAGCATGTTGTTGAGGCTCTATGAACCGACAAAGGGTCGTATTCTGCTGGACGATTACGACATTCGCGACATACGACTCTCAAGCATCCGCCGTCACATCAGCCTGGTGCCGCAGGAACCCGTACTGTTCTCAGGCACAATTTCCCAGAATATCGTCTATGGCCAGGATGGCGCAACGCCGGACCGTATCCTGGAGGCCGCCAGACGAGCCGAGTTGCACGATTTCATTATGAGCCTGCCGGAGAAATACGAAGCGAGAGTCGAGGAGGGTGGCAGCAACCTGTCCGGCGGGCAAAAGCAACGCATCGCGCTGGCGATGGCGATTCTCACCGATCCCGCCATCCTGATCCTGGACGACACGACGTCGGCCCTGGACGCAGGCACCGAAGCCCGTGTCCAGAAAACCCTGGATCGGGTCATGGACGGACGCACGACGTTCGTGATCACGCACAGAATTTCAACGGCCGCCCGTGCGGACCGGATTCTGGTACTGGAAAACGGACGGATGGCGGGGTGGGGAACCCACGAGAGTCTGCTGTCACGGGGAGGGGTATATGGCCAGCTCTACGAAGAGCAGCAGCAGCCGGCGGCTGAAATTACAGGCTAACGGTCCGTTGAGAAAGTCCATCCGGGCCGCGTCCGGCCCTTGTGACCGAAATACGGCGTTGCCTGCCTGCAGCAGGCAGGCGCTCCCTCCCCGAATCCAGGGTTTCGCGTCGGTCGCGCGCGTGGACAAGGCGGGATTGTCCGCGATGTATATTGCGCGGATACGCCGGCTCTTCTCATTCTTCCTCATGCGAGGAATGACTGAGCAGCGTTTCGTCTTCGCCACTGTATTTCTTTATACAGAGGTCACAGTCCGGGCAGGGGCGATTGTAGCAATTCTTGTGCACCCGGATCGGATATTGATGCTGAAACGCCTCGGAGCAGTGCTTGGAACAGTAAACGTACCGGTCCTGGTAACTGCCGAACGCGGCGTAGACGACGATGACGTCATCTTCGGCTAGCGCCAGGTCCTTTTCGCACCAGCAGCAGATACCGGCCTGTTCCCTTGCCCGGGCCGAACGCTTTTTTTCAATTTCCTCATCGGACCAGACGTATTCTATATGCTGGACGTTGTCTTTGGTGACTTTCGCGCGCACGACGCCATCCGTAATCCCCAGAATATAATCTCCCTGGGTGTCGAACGTGGTGCCGCACTCGATGTTGCGACCGGTTTTCAGATGGATGACGGACTTGCCCTCTTCGGGCGAGATGAACGAAAACCACCCGCAACTGGCGCAGACGCTCGTAAAGAGAAACTGCTGCGTCTTTTGGCCGCATGCGGGGCAACGGCCTTCCTCCATCATACGGATGTCCTGCAGCGTGGTCTTGGCGGCCTTCCTCACTGCAGCGTCGATTTCTTCCATCGTTTCGTCGAGGTCGTTCGAATCTCTCTCGGTAAGCAGATTCAGGGCTTCTTCCACTTCTTCTGCCTGTCCCTCGATTACGATCTGCTTCTCACGCGCCGAAGCCGAATGATCCTCCTCGTCGCGCTTGAATATGCCCTTCAGCATAAGGCGTCACCTCGTACTCGGGCCTGACCCGGCACACTGCCGATTGCGCGGCCGCCGGCCCGAAAATCAGCGGATTTTTCTCCGTTTATGGTCCTTCAATCCCAAATCGAAGGACACGGATATTCGTTGGTTGAATATAAACATCGATTGTCGATAAGTCAATCCTGGGGGGTGCGAACCGGCCTGTTTTCCGTTTCAGAGGCGCCGCAGATGGAAACCGCCGTCGACGGGAATCGCCGCGCCGGTCGTAAAGTCGAAGTACCCCAGGGCGACGGCGGCAACGGCTTTCCCCACGTCGTCCGGCATGCCCCAGCGCCGGATGGGCGTAAGGCCTTCCGCGATCCGGCGATCATAGATTTCTCTGGCCGGGCCCGTCATATCTGTTTTGATAATGCCCGGTCGGATTTCATTGACGGTGATTCCGTGCTCAGCCAATCTGACGGCGAACAGGGCGGTCATCATGCTGAGGCCGGCCTTGGAGACGCAATATTCACCCCTCGAAGTGGAGCTTGCAAAGGCTGAGATCGACGTGACGTTGACGATTCTGGCCTTCGCGACGACACCGTTCCTGCTGAGACGGATCATGTGGTTGGCCGCCAACTGGGTCAGGAAATAGGGGCCTCTAAGGTTGGTATTCAGGACTTCGTCGTAACTCTCGGGTGTGGCTTCGAGAATGTCCGCGCGAGTCCGTGGGGCGATTCCGGCGTTGTTTACGAGCAGGTCGATCCGGCCGAACGCGTCCATGGCGCACTCGACCAGGCGCCTGCTTTCCTCCGCAACCGCAACCGACGCCCTGCAGACGCGCGGCCGCCGGTTTCTCTTCCGGACCTCGTCGGCCGTCCGCTCCGCGGCGTCCCGGTTGCTGTTATAGTTGACAACGATGTCATAGCCGACGTCGGCCAGACAACAGGCAATGGCCCGGCCGATACCCCGGCTCGAGCCCGTAACGAGTGCGACTGGGGCCATGGTCTTTCCTGACCTGACAGTGTGGGTGTTCCGCGACGGAACTTCAGGAGACCCGCAGCGGCTCGCTTCACCGATGCTGCTACACCTGCAGTCTCAACGGAAGAATCGCGACGTCTCATTGTCGAATGGATCCAACACCGTGACGTAACCAGATTTAACGGGCGCCGCATTAAAGATATGAATTTCTCCTCACAGGTGTGTTTTTTTTGGAGGTCGGGCGTCGTTATCCCATCCCCAGCGCCGCGTACGGAACGCGGGCATACGACGCCATAGTTTGCCGTCGTATGAGCCGTTCAGGGCTCGGCGGGGCTGAGGCGGGAACGAAAACACGGTTAACAGGCAGAACGAGGCGGCGGAATCGGGAATTACAACAAGGAGGCACGCAATGGAAAATTCAGAAGCAGGACGGGTCGCGGGGCAGGTGGCCATTGTCACCGGGTCATCGTCGGGAATCGGCGAGGCAACGGCGATTCTGCTGGCCGCCGAAGGCGCTCGCGTCGCCGTGGCCGACGTGGACGAGGAGGGCGGACGAGGCACGGTGGACAGGATCGCGAACGCCGGGGGAGAGGCTGTCTTCGTCGAAGCCGACGTGAGCGAGGCCGGGCCGGTGCAACAGATGGTCGCACACACGATGGAAGCATTCGGCAGACTGGATATTCTGCACAACAACGCGATCTGGTATCGCAATGCGCCGGCCACCGAGATGGAGGAATCCGTGTGGGACAGGACGTTGAACACGGGACTGAAAGCGATCTATCTGGCCGCCAGGCACGCCATTCCTGCAATGTTGAGGACGGGTGGCGGGGCGATCGTCAACACGGGTTCGGTGCACTCGCTGGTGGGATTCGAAACGAATACGGCCTATGACGCCGCCAAAGCCGGAGTGCTGGGCATTACACGGGTCCTGGCGCTGGATTACGGGCCCGAAATCCGTGTGAACGCCGTGCTGCCGGGCGCGATTCAGACGCCGCTCTGGGATCGGGTTGACGTCCCCGCCGGTGAACGACGCAGATTGGCGGAAATGGTCCCGGCCAAACGGGTCGGAACGCCCGACGATATCGCGTCCGCCGTGCTGTTCCTGGTTTCCGGCGAGGCGTCGTTCATTACCGGAACGTCGCTGGTCGTGGACGGCGGACTGCTGGCGCGAACGATGTAAGACCCACTTCCGAATTGCCGGCCCGGCCTCCCGTCCCGGATTGCCGGACGGGGTTTGGGCAGCAAGAGCGACGGTCAATCGCAGAAGGCATCGTGCGCGCGAGTCCGGGGCGCCGGAATGGACGGCAGGCGTATCGCGCCGTCCGGATTACGCTGTGGAGCCGCCGGTCGAATCCCTCGATCGGGCGGTTGCCGATTCGTCCACTTCAAGCGCGCCCGGTCTGATGACAACGCCGTATTCCGTCTCAGCGGCCTCCACGCCGTAATACCCTCGCTTCACGTCCTCCAGCACGGCCTTCGCCGGGCGCAGATAAGGTGCGCCGTACCCGCCGCCGCCGGGGGTTTCAAGGCGAAGGCAATCGCCTGCGACCATATGTACTCCCTCGTCCTTTGTGATATGCGGTGGACGGTACGCTTCGCCGCGAAGGGTGAACGTGTGTACCGCCGGCGTTCCCGGTTTCCCGCCGTGCACGCCGAAGGGTCGGAACCGTCCCCGGTCTCCCAGAAGAGAAGCGCTGGCCTCGCCGCGCCGGAGAAGGAATTCGAGCGCCACGCCGAATCCACCCCGCCGGCAGCCGGGTCCTCCGGAGTCCTCGCGCAGGGCGTAGGTCTTGAAGAGAACCGGATACCTGGATTCGAAGATCTCGAGAGCCTGCGTGCGCGCGACGGCGATCGTTGGGTTGCCGTTGGTGAGCCCGTCTGTCAGGTAATTGCCGCCATAGCCCCCGCCAATGAAGGAGTAGAAGACGAAATACCCCGTTTCGGGGTCGTCTCCGCCAACGGAGAGATTCGTGACGGTTCCCATGGGTCCCGCGTAGCAGCGGTCCGGCACGGCCTGGCTCATTGCGCCCAGCACGGCGTCGATCATGCGCTGGCAGACTTCCGCCGCGCAGCCCGATACCGGACGCGGCGGAAGGGCGTGGAGAAACGTGTTGGATGGGATATTGAAGGTAAAGGGCTTGAAACAGCCCCTGTTGATGGGCACGTCCGGGAAAAAATGCTTGAAAGCGATGTAGACGCCGGCCATGGTCGTACTCAGGACGCTGTTGAGCGGCCCGCGACAGGGCGGGCTGCTGTCCGAGAGGTCGACGTGGACGCTGTCGCCGTCAACGGTCATTTCGAGACGAATGTGCAGCGGTTTCCAATCCACGCCGTCGCTGTCCATGTACTCGTCGAAGCAGTACCTCCCGTCGGGAATGGTCGAGATGTGGTTCCGCATCAGCCGTTCGGAACGAAGCTCCAATTCGCTGACGGCCTCAAACACGGTCGCTTCGCCGTATCGATCCAGCAGGGCCGCCAGACGATCCGCGCCGAGGTTTAGGGATGCCACCTGCGCGATGATGTCTCCCTGGCGCTCGTCGGGCACGCGCACGTTGTGCAGAATGACGTCGACCACTTCCCGATTGAGCCTGCCTTCGTCCATGAGCCTGAGCGGAGGCAGCCGCAAACCTTCCTGGAACACCTCCGTGGCTTTCGTGGAAAAACCGCCGGGAACGCGTCCTCCAATGTCCGGCCAGTGTCCGCTGTTGGCCAGATAGAAGGCAAGTTTGTTCCCGTAGAAGAAAGGCTTGATCAATTTCACGTCCATCAGATGGGTGCCGCCGAGGTAGGGGTCATTGACAATGTAGACGTCGCCATCGGCGGGCTCCGTAAAGTGGGCGATGGAAGAGCGCACCGTGTGTTGCATCACGCAGATGAAATTCGGCAGGCCGCGCGGTCCCTGCACGATGACGGATCCGTCACCGGCTGCATAGACGCCGCTGGCCCGGTCGAAACCGTCTGAAATCACGGGTGAGAACGCCATGCGTTCCAGCGTGGCATCCATCTCATCGGCGATTTGTTCCAGGCTGCCGCGGATGACAGCCAGCGTGATCGGATCCATTACAACGTTGCTCCCGATTGGAGTTCCCCGTGGGGACTCGATCGCGTTCGAGACCGTCACCTACGAGGGAGAGTGGCGTCGATCGGTCGATCGAATGGTTTCGACGAGAAAGCTGCCGCCGTCCAACACGCTGGCGCGACTCGAGGGATCCAGCCAGACGGTCGTGTCGGGCTGTTCGATGACGGCCGGACCTGTAAATTCGGAACCCCAGGGTATCCTGGAACGCTCGTACGTGGGACACCGGACGAAAGCGTCGTCGACCCAGACGTTGCGGCTGCCCTTGTACGCCTGGTCCAGCGTTGTCGGCGGCGGGGTCAGCAGCGAGCCAAGAGCGCGGTGTTTCCTCACACCGATTACGGAGGTCCGCAGGTTCAGCAGTCGGACGGGGATGTCGTCCAGCAGCGCCTGCAGACGGTCGAACCCGCTGTGCGCGCTTCCGTAACGCTGAAGGTACGACGCCCTGAAGCGCATCGCGATGCGTTCGGGGCTTGTATCGCCGTCCGGCAAGAGGGTGCGGATCACGTGGGTCTGGCCTTCGTACGCGACGTCGGCTTCTCGAAGCAGATGAATGCGGCTCAGGGGGAGGTTCACCTTCTTGAGAAATGCGTTGCCACGCGCCCGGTCATTTTCGAAGATACGCCGGATTTCGCTGGTGTCGAGGTCGTCGAGACGGCGGTTGACCGACGTTACGTAGTCGCGCTTCACGTCCGCGATCGCGCAGCCCCATGCGGATGCGAGGCCAGGATGAAAGGGGACGAGCCCGCGTGGGATACCGAGTTCCTGCATCAGAAAGCCCACCAGCAGGGGACCGCTTCCACCGAAGGCGAAAAGGGCGAAGTCTCTCGGATCCCGGCCGCGATCGACGGAAATTCGCCGGAGGCTGCCGGCGATGCGATTGTTGGTTACGGCGACAACGGCCCGAGCAGCCTCCTCGGCCGAGAGGCCGAGAGGATCCGCGACGTGTGTTTCCAGCGCCCATCTTGCTTTCGACAGGTCGAAGGAAAACCCCGCCTGGCCGGCGATGGGGTATTCCGGATTGATGCGGCCCAGCACGAGGTTCGCATCGGTTAACGTCGGCAGGCGGCCGCCTCTTCCGTAACCGGCCGGCCCGGGATCCGCGCCCGCGCTCTCCGGGCCGACCTGAAGGATGCCCCCCTCGTCGATGCGCGCTATGCTTCCTCCGCCCGCGCCGACGGTCTGGACGTCCACCATGGAAAGCAGGATCGGAATGCCGAAATCCAGCTCAGTTCCGTGAGCCTGCGCCGGAATGCCGTCCGTGACCAGCGACACGTCCAGGCTGGTGCCGCCCATATCGTAGGCAATGAGATCGCGGATTTTGCTTTCCGCGGCGATGGCCGTCGCGGCGATGACACCCGCCGCCGGCCCGGAAAGCACGGTCTGCACCGCGAATCGTCCGGCTTCGTCGGCAGGCGCCATGCCTCCGTTGGATTGCATGACGAGCAGATCGGCACGATAGCCCGTGCGTTTCAGGCTTCGTTCCAGATTGGCCAGATAGCGGCTGACAACGGGTTGGACGTACGCGTTCACGACGGCCGTGCTGGTGCGTTCGAATTCCCGAATCAGCGGCAGGATATCCGCGGATGCGACCACGTGCAGATCCGGGTATCGATTCTCAATGAGCGTTTTCGCCCGCCGCTCGTGGATCGGATTGGCGTACGCGTTCATAAACGAGACGACGATCGCCTCGACGTTTTCCGCCGCAAGTTCCGCCGCGCAAGATATGACCGCGTCCTCGTCGAGCGGGACCAGCACGTCGCCCTCAGCCGAAATACGCTCCGTCACCTCCAGCCGGCGGTCGCGGGGAATGAGAGGTTCATAGGTCCCGCTAAGACCGTAGAGATGGGGCCGGTCCCGTCGACGGAGTTCCAGAATATCGCGGAAACCTTCGGTGGCGATCAGGCCGCACAACCCGCCCTTGCGTTCGAGGACCGCGTTCGTTGCCACGGTCGTTCCGTGGATGACCAGTTCGGTTTCGCCGTCGGCGGCGCCAAGGGCATCCAGCCCTTCAATCAATCCCTGCGACGGATCTTCCGACGTCGTCGGGACTTTCCCCAAGGTCAGGGACGGCCCGGCGTCATCCAGAATCAGGATGTCCGTAAACGTTCCGCCGATATCGACGCCGACAATCCGTGGCATGACGTTACCCCTGCCGGGGGATGGCGTTCAGACCGGAAATCCGGTTGAATGAAATCGGGCAACCCGCCGGGAACGTGCCGGGTTGTCTGCAAGACAGGACACAAGCGTTCGCGTATTGAACGACAGCCAGAACTTAGACGTTCCGCAGACGCGCGTCAACCCAAAAACAGGCTTGCACGCTAACGCTTGTTGCGGCGCGGATGAAGAGGGGAGGCGAAGTGCGCGTCTCCGCGTTTTCAGTTTGACCGGGTCGGATACTTCCTTTAGATTTGGGTGGTTTTGTTCCGGAGTCGACGCGATTCTCACGCCTGCGGGGGTCATTCGAATGCCGAGAGGCCGTTGCCATTTCGCGTTGCTGGCGGCCCTGCACGATCGATTTCAATCGGAGTGTCCCGAAGCGGCCGCACTTGCGGATGCCTATACGCCCGGCATGCTGGCCGGCGCCTGCGCGCCGGACGGACTGCGTTTTGTGGGCAACCAGGGCAAATTCGCCACCCATTTTTACACGGACCGCCGAAAGGAGACGTGGGGACGGTCGGTTGCAGGACTGTTCGCAGCCCATCCGGACCTTGGCGATCCGGGCCGCCTTTCCGACGCGGATGTGGCGGTGATGATCGGGTATATCTCCCATCTGACGGTGGACGAGGCATTTCGGGATGAAGTCACGGTACACGTCTATGGCGTCGATAACTGGCGTCCGGTGATCATGGGGCTATGGTCGATGGTGGACGAGTTTTCGATCGACAATGACACGTACAAGACAGAAGTTCACCGTTTCATGCGCCGAGACAACGTCGGGTTCATCGATTGCGGGGTCGTGAGCCGGTACCTGGACATGGTGAAGCCGTGGGCGATCGTGGAAGACCCCTGGGAGGTCGAACGAATCTTCCTGAATCTGAGGCGCAGTGAACTTCCGGAAGCGGAAGCGCGCGGCGTCTGGGAACGTAACCTGAGGTTGGCGGAGCCGTTTCTGGATTGCGAACGTCGGACGCTTTTTCGCAGATCGGCCGTGAACGAGGGGATGGCGGAAACCATACGATATCTCAAAGGCGTCTATGCGCCGTAACAAGGGAGCTCTCGATGGAAGCGTACCGTGTCGGTGTGATTGGTTGCCGCGGGATTGGCGATGAACATGCATCCGGCCTGGTCGGCCTGACCAATGTGACGCTGGCGGCCGCGTGCGACCTGGACGAGACGACGCTTGCGGCTTTCGGAGACCGGTGGCGATCCGATTGGCCCGATCTCAATCTATACACCGATCACCGTGAAATGATGGAGAGGGAGGGACTCGATATCGTCACCGTGGCGACGTCCGACCACCGGCACGCCAAACTCGTCGTTGACGCGGCCGACGCGGGCGCGAAGGGGATCTTTTGCGAAAAACCCCTCGCGACCAATCTGGCGGATGCCGACAGGATGGTGTACGCCGCTGAACGCAACGGCGCGGTCCTTTCCGTCGATCACACGAGACGCTTTCAACCGTTATGGCGCCATATCAAGGAACAGATCGTGGATGGCGGAGAGGTCGGTCCGGTACAGTACATCGTGGGGGCGCTGAACGGACCGAGATCGATGTTGTTTCGAAACGGCACACACCTCGTGGATTCGATATGCTATTTCGCAGATTCGGAGCCGGATTGGGTGTTCGCGGAACTGGAATCCGGATTTGAGGATTATTCGGAGTACAGGGGCGACGGCGGCCACGATCCCGCAACCGAGCCGTCTGCCAGCGGCTATATCCACTTCGCCAACGGCGTTCGGGGATTCTTCGCCGGTGGTTCGAAAGTCTCCGCGGATCCGAAGTTCAGGTGCGAGATCGTGGGGACAACCGGATACGTCGACGTCGGCCGCAGCGACGCCGTGCTGATACGCGGAGCCGAACGGGAAGAGATCCGGGCGCCCGAGTGGCCCGTAAGCGGCATTCGCGCAGGGGTACAGGAATTGGTGCGCGTGGTCGATGAGGGCGGGCGACCGGTCTCACCGGCAAAGGACGCACACCGGGTCGTGGAGATCATGATCGGGTTTCTCGAGTCGCAACGGTTGGGAAACGTACGGGTGGATCTGCCCATTCCACTCGAGCGAAGGGGCAAACAGCAGACGTAAACACGGGAAATCGGCGATAAAGCTTGCCCGGCGCATCAAAAGAACCTATTATAATCCTTCTCGATCAGATTCGGGCGGGTGTGCTCTCGCCGGTTCGGTCACTCTATCAGCCCGTTGATAAAGTCCATCCGGGCTACGTCCGGCCCTTGTGTCCGAATTACTGCGTTGCCTGCCTGCAGCAGGCAGGCGCGCCTTGTCTTCGGCCACAATGGCTCGGCCTCGCCTGCAGAGCGACTTTTTCAACGGACTGCTATCGGGCAGGTTTGCGCGCGCCGGAGTCCGATTGCGCATCGCCTTCCAGGAGCAGCGCATCGACAGGAGAGGAGAACGGGGTGACGTTTAACTTTGAACATACGGCATTTCTGGTTGAAGACGCGAGGGCCGTGTCGGATTGGTGGTGCAGACACCTGGGCATGGAAGTGGTCCGGTACGGCGGCCCCCCTTCGCACATGACCTTCCTGAGAGACGCCTCCGGAAAAACCATGTTCGAAATTTATGAGAAAGACTCGATGGAGACGCCCGGCTACGCATCGATGCATGTCTCAGTTCTCCACTTCGCGTTCTATACTGACGATATCGAGCGGGAACGGGACAGGCTCCTCGCCGCGGGGGCGTCCATCGTGGACGACGTGTATACGACGGACGTTGGCGATCAGCTGGCGATGCTTCGCGACCCCTGGGGCGTGGCCGTACAGGTCCTCAAGCGGAAGGAACCGATGGTATGAGGACCATCCGGATGTGAATGACGGGCAGGTTGCTCCAATTGCCCTGGCTCGGAGGGATGATGCCGATCATCGACGTTGCGTCGTTGAAACAGATATGCACAGAGGTCATGACGGGCGCGGGTCTATCCGGCGCGGAGGCACGCCGGATTTCTCATTCGCTTGTTCTAGCGAATCTGATGGGCCACGATTCCCACGGCGTGATCAGGCTTCCGCAGTACGTGGAGGCACTCAAGGACGGCATCGTAACGGCCGGGCGTGACATTCGCGTTACCCGGGAGGCCGACGCATCGGCGGTGGTCGACGGGCGGTGGGGCTTCGGGCAGACGGTCTGCGCACAGGCCATGGAACTGGCGATGAAAAAGGGCCGTGAAAGATCCGTCGCCGCGGTGGAGTTGTTCAACAGCAGCCATATCGGACGCCTCGGCGAATACGTGGAACAGGCCGCGGAAAGAGGGTTCATCGGTATCGTGACGTGCAACAACCACGGCGGAGGTCGGCTGCTTTCGCCATTCGGCGGCATCGACGCGCGTATGTCACCGAATCCCATTGCCGTCGGCGTTCCGACCGGAGGCGATTTTCCGATCGTCGTGGATATGACGACCAGCGTGGTTGCGGAAGGAAAGATTCGCGTAAAGCGTAACCGGGGCGAACCCCTGCCGCAGGGTTGGGCGATTGACGCGGAGGGCAGTCCCGTGGAACGGCCGGACGACTTCTACGGTCCGCCGCGGGGGGCGATTCTGCCATTCGGAGGGAATTCAGCACACAAGGGATATGCGCTGGCCGTCGTCATCGACATTCTCTCCGGCGCCTTGGGGGGCGGCGGATGCAGCCGCGACGGGGCGCCGTCCGGTGGAAACGGTGTATTTCTGATGGCAATCGACGTCCGGGCATTTACCCCGCCGGAACGGTTCCGCGAGGAAGTGGACGGCTTCGTCGATTATTTGAAGAGTTCGAGGCTGCTGCCGGGATTCGACCGGGTTCACCTGCCCGGTGAAATCGAGTATCGTCTTCGCCGGGAGCGTGAAACCGCGGGTGTTTATCTGGATGACGAGACCTGGCGACAGATCCGCGAGACGGGCGACAGCTTAGGCGCCGACGTTTCCATAAGCAATTGAGATACAGTTGATTCAGATCGTCCCTTAGACTCGTGCCTTAGCTGGAATGCGGTTCGTGCGATGAATGAGGAACGTCGCAACGGAAGGGTGCGGGCCGGCATTGGGGAACACCCGCGGTGCGACCGCGGTACTCCTTACAGAACAGAACGATTATCCGGCGTCTCAAAACTGCAAACGGGAGGTCACCGATGGCAACAATCAGAATCACGCTTCTGGGTCACGCGTCGTTCCGCCTGGAACCCGATACGGGCGAGGTGGTTTATTTCGACCCGTGGCTGAATAACAACCCAACGACCGAATTGAGCGTGTCGGACGTCGAGCAGGCCGACGTGGTGATTGCGACGCACGGACACGACGACCATCTCGGCGATTCCTTTGCAATCTGCAGGCAGACGGGAGCCGTATTCGCGGGCAGCTACGAACTTTGCCTGACCGCCGAGAAGAACGGGCTGACTCTTGGGGAACAGGCGCGTCCGGTGAATCCGGGCGGCGCCATCGACGTGAACGGGGTGCGCATCACCGCGACCCAGGCTTTCCATTCCCATTCCATGTCGCCAAATCAGTCGCTGGGCGAAGCGCCGGACGATGAGTACTTCCGGCCGGACGGCGGCGTTTGCGGAATCGTGATGCGGTTTTCAAACGGAATTTCCGTTTACGATACGGCGGATACGGCGCTGTTCAGCGATATGCAGTTGATCAGCCAGATGTATGGTCCTCAAGTGGCCATCGTTCCGGTTGGCGGGCTGTTTACGATGGGTATCCGGGAGGCGGCCCGGGCCGCGAGTCTGATTCGCCCGGACATCGTCATTCCGTGCCATTACGGAGACGCGGTAGGTCAGCCCGCGGATATCGACGCCTTCTCGGAAATGGTCGGCTTTCTGTCGCCGAATACGAAGGTTGTCGAGCTCGACCCCGGGCAGGCTGTGACCTATGCGTCCGCCAGCCACACGGTTTCCTGATTCCGGAAAGACAGGGAGGTACGCGTGGCGAAGGAGTTGACCAACGCCATTATATCTCAAAAAATCGAACTTGCACCCGAGCTGATCATCCTGCAGGTGAAGGCGGACGGCTGGGATCTTCCGCAATTCGAGCCCGGGCAGTTCGCGGTTCTCGGCCTTCCCGGCCTGGCCCCGAGAAGCAAACAATCCGACCCGGAAGAGGAGACCCCCGATGCAAACCGGTTGATCCGTCGGGCGTATTCGATCGCGTCCTCATCCAGGTCGCGCGACCACATGGAATTCTACATCAACGTGGTGCGGTCTGGCGCACTGACGCCCAGGCTGTTCGCTTTGGAACGGGGCGACCGCGTCTGGCTGGGGCCCAAGGTGTCCGGCGCGTTCACGCTTGACAAAGCGCCCCGTACCGCAGACGTCGTGCTCGTAGCCACGGGGACGGGCCTCGCGCCTTATATGAGCATGATGCGTACCCGCTTGCCGGAAGACAACGGTCGACGTTTTGCGGTATTGCACGGAGCGAGGCAATCCTGGGATCTCGGATACCGGTCGGAACTCAGTATCATGCAGCAACTTTGCGGCAATCTCACGTATCTCTCGCTGATCAGCCGCCCGGCCAACGAGCCCGTGACCTGGAGCGGCATGACCGGATACGTGCAGGACCTATGGGCGGGAGGCTGCCTGGACAGAGCCTGGGGTAAACACCCGAAACCTGAAGATACACAGGTTTTCCTGTGCGGAAACCCGAAAATGTGCGAGGATATGCTCGCCCTTCTCGAAGCCGAAGGATTCTGCGAGCATACCCGAAAGGCTGTGGGACAAGTGCATATCGAGCGGTACTGGTAGCCGAAGGCGGTCGCCTGCGTACGGGCGTCAGAGGAAGGACGGCGATTCGATCAGCGGCTCCCGCGGAGCGCGCAATGGACGGCACAATCCATGATTTACGACGGCATCATCATCGGCGCCGGCCATAACAGCCTGATTCTCCAGGCGTATCTCGGACGGGCGGGGTTGAGGGTGCTGTGCATCGAGGCGCGGAACGAAGCGGGCGGCGGCCTCACCACGGTGCGGGACCCCCGGCATCCAGGCTTTCTGCACAACACCCACTCGTTCTACCACCGGGCGTTGAACCGGATGCCCTGGTACCGCGACCTGCGACTCGAACGCCACGGCGCGGAATACCTCGAGCCGGCATTGAACGTCGCCCTGCTGTCGAAAGACGGCGGGGCGCTCGAATGGTGGACGGATTTCGGGAAGACGGTTGACTCCTTTGCGCGGTTCAGCAGCACGGACGCTGCAACGTTGAAGCGGTGGCGCGACGCGTTCCTGCCTATCGTCGATCGGATTCTCATTCCGGAAGCCCAGGCGCCGCCGCTCGAACCGACCCGGCGGAGGGCGTTGCTCGAGAAGAGCAGGGAGGGCCGGCTGCTGCTGGAAGTCAGCCGACTTTCGCCCCTCGAATTCGTCCGAAGGGAATTCAGAAATCCGGTGATTCAGGCCGGTTTGCTTTTTTTCAACGGGTTGCGGGAAGTGGACCTTCGCTGCCCCGGGTTCGGTCACCATATTGCCGCGCTCCTGGCCAGTTCGGGAAAGGCCCAGATGTGCCGTGGGGGTTCGATCGCACTTGCCAGGGCGCTCACGGCCGCGGTCGCCGAGAGCGGCGGAGAACTGCGCCTTCAAACGGAACCCAGGCGGTTTCTTCTTGAAGGCGAGCGGGTCGCAGGGATAGAAACCAAGGCCGGTGAGCGGCTGGGCGCCCGTTACTTCGTCGCCTCGGGCCTGAACCCGCACCAGACTTTTCTGGACCTCCTGGACGAGGATGCGCTGCCTGGAAGTTGGCGGGACCGCGCGCAGGCGTTCAGGTATAATCTCATCGCCCCTCTGATTGCCCTGAATCTCAATCTGGATGAGCCGCCGCGCTACAGCGCCGCCGAAAGCCATCCCCATCTGGCAAAGGCGTTCATGGTGATTCTTGGGCTGGACCACGTGGACCGTTACCTGGAGATGGTAGCGTCCCATCGGCGCGGACGAACGCCCCCCAACCTTATGTGGGGCAGTTGTCCCACGCTGTTCGATCCCTCTCAGGCGCCGGCGGGAAAGCATACCGCGTTCATGTGGAAAAAGGCGCCATACAGACTGAACGGAGATCCGAAACGATGGGACTCGGAGAGGGACCGTCTCGGCGAGGAAATGCTGGACGCGTGGTGCCGGTACGCGCCCAACCTGAAACAGAACCTGATTTCAGGGTTCACGCGCAGTCCGCTCGACGTGGAACGCACGTTCCCCAATATGCGGGAGGGCGACCTTCTGGTCGGCGCCTTTACGCACGGTCAGATGGGTTACAACCGTCCGTTTCCTGGAGCCGGACATTACAGGGGGCGCCTTCAAGGCCTCTATCTTTGCGGTTCGAGCTGCCATCCCGGCGGCAATATCACCGGTCTGCCGGGATACAACTGCGCACAGGTCATTCTGCGGGACCTCGGCATCGATGCGGACTGGGCGCCCGAGCCGATTGACACCCGGCTGAAACGCTTATGATTCCACCGACCATCACCTACCTGAACGACATTTACTTCGGGTTCGGCGCGTCGGCCATTCTGCCGGATCTGCTATCTGAGCTCGGGGTTCGCCGGCCACTGCTGGTAACGGATCGGAGTCTGTCCGTTCTGGGTATCCCGAAACGCATCGGGCTCGGCGAAGCGCCGGTCTACAGCGGCGTAAGGACGAATCCCTCGGAACGCCAGGTCGTGGAAGCCGCGCATCGGTACCGCGTGGAGAGGTGCGACGGAATGGTCGCCGCCGGGGGCGGTTCGTCCATAGACCTCGCAAAATGCGCCGGTATTCTGATTGGACACGGCGAGCCGCTCGCATCGTACGCAACGCGGGTGGGCGGCACGGCGCGAATCAAGGGCCGGATGCCGCCGGTCGTCGCCGTTCCGACCACGGCCGGCAGCGGAAGCGAGGTGGGCAGAGCCGCTCTCGTCACCCTGTGTTCAGGCGACAAGGTGGGCTTCCTGAGCCGATTATTGACGCCGTCGGCTGCGGTTTGCGACCCGGAACTGACGCTGACGGCGCCGCCGCATGTGAGTGCCGGCACCGGGATGGATGCGATATCGCACTGCGTGGAGACCTTTTGCAGTACGCGGTGCAACCCGGTCGCGGATGCGATTGCACTGGACGGGCTGGAACGCGGCTGCCGCCACGTTGCCGCCGTGTTTCGTAACGGGAGCGACAGGGAAGCCAGGAAGGGAATGATGATGTGCGCGCTGCAGGGAGGCCTGGCATTCCAGAAGGGCCTGGGCGCCGTGCACAGCCTCAGCCATCCATTGGGATCCCTGGACAGATCATTGCACCACGGTACGCTGAACGCCCTGTTTCTGCCTGCAGTGCTGAGGTTCAACGCCGGTTTTTGCGGGGAAAAATTGAGTGCGATGGCCCGGCGGCTGCGGCTCGACAAGGGCTCCGATCTGCCGGACTATTTCGAGGCATTGAACCGCCAACTGGGGCTGCCGTCGTCGCTGTCGGAATTGGGGGTTACCCCGGAAGAGCTGGAACCGCTCCCGGCGAAGGCGGCGTCGGACCATTGCAGCCCGACAAACCCCAGGCCGCTGGATGAAGCGGCGTGCCGGAATCTGTACCTGTCTGTTCTATAGGGGGATTTTGAGACCGCTTCATTGGGGGAAATTATGGCGAACGTCGCACGGGTGGACGAATCCGGTTTGATCGAGGCATTCGAACGTGACGGCTACGTGGTCATGAAAGCGTTTCTGGCGCCGGACGTGATCGAAGGGGTACGCGGGGAACTGGATGTTCTGGTCGACCGGGAGGCGGAGCGGCTGATGGCCGCCGGAAGAATAACGGACGACTTCAGTGATGCGCCGTTCGAAACCCGGATCGCACGGTTATTTGAACACTGCATGGACGTTGCGCCAACGTCGTTCCGCCCCGAATTGCACGGATCCGGGTTATTCGATCTGTTCTTTCATCCGCAACTTCTGGACGTTGTACAATTGCTCCTCGGGCCCGAGATCAGGCTTTATCCGAATTACACCGCACGCCCCAAGTTTCCGGAGTGGGAGGGAACGCTTGTCCTGTGGCATCAGGACGGGGGATACACGGCGCAGGCGGCCGATGGCGTGGCGTCTCTCAGGATGGTGAACGTCTGGGCGCCCCTCGTGCCCGCAAGAGTAGAGAACGGTTGTATGCAATTTGTGCCCGGGACGCACAAACTGGGTGTTGTGCCTCACGAAAAGAGGGAGTATTACCTGGAGATCGCGCAGGAGGAGCTGGACCTGCGCCTGGGACGGGCCGTCTCCATCGAAGTGGACCCGGGGGACGTGGTCCTGTTCCATAACCTGATGTTTCACTGCGGTCTGCCCAACATGACCCGTTCGGTGCGCTGGAGCATGGATTGGAGGTACCAGGACGCGACCCAACCCACGATGCGGACGCACAGGGGGCACCTGGCAAGGAGCGCGAAAGAGCCGGAGAATATCGTCGCGAACCGGGAGGAATGGGCGGACCGTGAGTTCCAGTAAGACGTACCGCCGAACGCGCCGGCAGGAAGGCGGTCAACCGATCGAACCACGCGAGGGAAAGAACACCGGGCGGACGGTCTAACAGCCCGTTGAAGAAGACCATCCGGGCTACGTCCGGCCCTTGTGACCGAATGACGGCGTTGCGCTCGCTCCCCGAATCCAGGGATTCGCGTCGGTCGCCTGCCTGTGCGTGTCCGCCTGCCTGCCGAGCACGTCTCGGCGCAGGCAGGCACGCAGACAGGCGCGCCTTGTCTTCGGCCACTATGACTCGGCCTTGCCTGCAGAGCGACTTTTCCAACGGACTGCCAAAAGTCGGCGAAGTCCATTTGCCGCACTTGCGCCGGGACCTTCCGGGAGCTACAGGCCCCGGATGGCGTCATATAGAGACAGTACGAAACCGGCTCCGGTGATCAGGAGGAGGAGCAACGCAACCACGACGGTGAGGCGGCCTTCACGCCAGCGAGCACTCGACACCAGGAGTCGCGACGCGATCCATCCCCCGGCGAATCCACCGAAGTGGGCCCAGTTGTTGACGCCCTGCATGAGAAAGCCCAAAATGAAGAGCATGATCGCCCATTGCCACACCTGACGCGTCATCAGCGACGCGAGATTGGTCTTCTGGCTGCGGCCGTAGACGATGAGCGCGGCCAGAAGTCCGAAGATCGAACCGGAGGCGCCCAGCGTGGGGTTGCCGGATCCGGCGTTGGACAGGAGAAAGCCAACGACGCCGCCCGTTGTAAAGATGATGAAATACCGTGCCGGACCGTAGAGATTGCCGACTTCCGGGCCCAGTTGCCGGATCCAGAGCACATTGAAGAGGATGTGGAACAACCCGCCGTGCAGGTAAATGGCCGTGAACAGGGTCCACCACGGGCCGTTGCCGTAGGTCATGCCCAGGGCGACCATTGGAAACTGACCGGGCGAAAGCATGTTGAAAAAGCCGCCCCTCAGTGTCAGGGCCGCGTCCAGGTCCAGGAGCAGGCTGAGCACGTAGAGGACGATACACGCCGTGGGAATCAGGGTCAGAACGTCGATTTTCGAACCAAAGAGCCGGCTCAGGGCCGGACCGAGTCCCCACAGACCCGGTCGGTAGGCGCCGCAGTACGGGCATTTCTTTTCTTCTGTGCTGATGAGGTTTCGGCAGTCCGGACAGACCATCGACGTAGGCGGCATTTTGTCCCTCGCCAGGAAAGATCGACTACAGTCACAGGGTGAGAACGCGGCGTTGCGTTTCTCAAAACCTTCGTCGCGTACAGCGTTCCCATTTCGACGTCGCCGCGCCGAAGGGTTCCCTCAGGTGTCACCGGGGGTTGCGCCGGAACGGCGGAATCCGGTGGAACCATTGAGCCCCCATTGATCGAGAATCAGCGACAGCCCCGCCAGAAACCGCTCCATATCTGTTTCCGACGTGTGTCCCATCGCGGCGATCCGGATGGCCTTCTCCCGCATCGGGCCGTACCCCGGCGCGACCTGGACGTTCAGAAGGCGCTTCGCCGCGTGAGCGACTTCCGACGCCGGGACGGATTCGGGCATCAGGATGGCGGTGACCGTGGGGCTGTAGAATCCCGGTTGCGCGAGCAGGTCCAGGCCGTGTTTTCCTGCCCAATCCCGCTGCATCGTCGCGAGGTTCCGGTGCCTTTCGAAACGGGCTTTTCCTTCGTCCAGCATCTCCTCCAGACGGGCGACCAGGCACTGTAACATGAGGTCGGAAACGGTCACCGGCGTTTGCGCGGTTTCGGCGCGGGATTGCCACTCGATCAGGTCCAGCACGTACCCGCGTCGTTTCGTGCGGCGTGCGGCCTGGAACGCGCGGTCCGAGACGATCATCACCGAACCGATGGCGGGTATCGCGAAGTCCTTCTGAAGGCTCCAAAGATAATAGTCCGGCCGCAATGCGCCAATGTCCAACTCGACCGCCCCGGCGATACTCACCCCGTCGACGGCGATTAACGTCTCCGGCGCGTACCTCTGCGCGTCCTCGCAGAGGGTATCGAGGGGCAGCGCAACCCCGGTCGCGGTTTCGTTGTGTGTCAGCAGCGCAACGGAGTAGCCGCGCCGCATCGCCTCCCGCCACGTATTGGATCCGATTCCGTGCCCCCACGGAGTCTTCAGCACGTCGACGGTTCGGTCGAGCCGCATGAACACACCCGCCCAGCGGGCGGAAAATGCGCCTATGTCGAGACCCAGGGCGCGATACGCGGGCGGTGTGTTGACCGCGACCATCTCCCAGTTGTAGCTGGCGGCGTGTCCGAACACGAGAGGCGTGAATGTTTCGGGAACGTGGAATGCTTCGCGCAGAAGATCCACCGCACGGACGTATACGGACTTGAAGTCGGTTGAACGGTGGGAAAACGTCGCCCGGTAGTTCCTCAGGACCCGCTCGACCGCAGGCGTGAGGGCGTGCGGCCCCGGGGTCCAGAGGGCGGTGTCCGGCAGGCGAAGGCAACTGAATTCGTCGCGCGTATCGGCTTTCATCGGGGCGCCTCGGACAACGAATCTCTTGGGTGGCCGACACAAAATAAGAGCGCCCGCTAAACGGGCAGGTTTAACGGGCTTTCGCGTACAGGAAATGGAGCGGGAAACGGGACTCGAACCCGCGACCCCAACCTTGGCAAGGTTGTGCTCTACCACTGAGCTATTCCCGCTCCCAATCATCTGAGACGTCAGGCGGAGTGAAAAATTAAGCAAAGGACTGCCGGATGTCAAGGCATAATGCGTACACTGGGCGCCCGGACCGAACGGGTATCGGGCTCGGAAAGCACCTCCTGTACACAAGCAATCGAATCGTCGTCGTCGGAGGCAGAGACAGCCAGGTGTAACGCGTGATGAACACGCGTTTGAGTTGACTTTCACGCTAACGAGGCGCATATTTACGATCCGCCAGGCAGGGGTCCCCGCCCGCGTCGAATGAATGGATTGGCGCGTCGCCGGATTCGTGCCGACTGGTACTGCGATTGCCGTGGTTGGTCTGAATGGAGCGAGGTGGAATGGTCGAAGAGCGGTACGTCCTGGCAATTGACATCGGCGGCACGTTCACGGATCTCGTTCTTCTGGAACGCCGAAGCGGTCGGCAGGCGGTTGCCAAGGTGCCTACGACCTATCCGGACCCTTCCGATGCCGTGCTGAACGGGATCGACTCGGTACTGGATTCCAATAACGTAGAGGCCGTTCAACGCGTCATTCATGGAACGACGCTGGTGACCAATACGCTGATCGAACGCAAAGGCGCCCGAACCGGGCTTGTCACCACGGCCGGATTCCGGGACGCACTGGAAATCGGGAGGGAAGGTCGGTACGACATTTACGATCTAGGGCTGGAATTGCCCGAACCGCTGGTGGAACGCAGATTGCGATTCGGCGCGCCCGAGCGGATGAACGTCAGGGGAGACGTGATGAAGCCTCTGGATGAGGCGTCAATACACGACGCGTGCAGGTTGTTTCTGGATGAATGCGTCGAGGCGGTTGCCATCTGTTTTCTGCATGCGTACGCCAATCCGGAACACGAGCGGCAGGCGGCGCGGATTGTCCGGGATTCGATGCCCGAGGCTGCGGTCTCGGTCTCACACCAGGTGTCGCCCGAATTGAGGGAATACGACCGGACGTCCACGACCGTTGCCAACGCTTACGTTCAACCGCTTGCCCGGCGGTACCTGGCGGGATTGTCCGAAGGCCTGGCGTCGAAGGGAATCGTCGCTCCACTGCATATCATGTTGTCCAACGGCGGGGTCTGTTCAGCGGAGACCGCCGCTGCCTTTCCGGTACGTCTCGTGGAATCCGGTCCGAGCGGCGGCGCGTTGTCCGCCGCCTATTGGGCGCGCCGCTCGGACCGACAGGACGTGCTTGCGTTTGATATGGGCGGAACCACGGCAAAGGCCGTGCTCAGCAGCGACGGCGGGTTTCCGGTCACCAACGAATCCGAGGTTGCGCGCGTCTATCGCTTCAAGCGCGGCAGCGGGTTGCCGCTCCTCGTGCCGGTGCTGGACATGATCGAGATTGGCGCGGGCGGCGGCAGTATCGCGCATATCAACCGGATGGGCCTGCCGGCGGTCGGTCCCGAAAGCGCGGGATCGGTTCCCGGCCCTGCCTGCTACGCAAACGGCGGCGAAGCGGCCACCGTCACGGATGCCGATCTGTTGCTGGGCCTGCTGGATCCCGAATATTTCCTGGGTGGAGAGATGGCGCTGGACGTGGACCGCGCCCGGCGCGCCGTTCAACGGCTGTCAGTGCGACTTGGCATGGACGTGAATCGGATGGCCTGGGGCATCCACAGAATGGTGAATGAGAATATGGCCAATGCCGCACGGGTTCACGCGGCCGAGCGGGGAACCGATATCCGGGGCTATGCGATGGTGGCCACCGGGGGCGCGGGACCGGTACACGCGTGCGGCGTCGCCGAACGGCTGGGCATCGCCACCGTGATCGTGCCGCCCGCAGCTGGCGTGAGCTCGGCATTCGGTCTGATGCTGGCTCCGATTTCATTCGACTTCGCGAGGAGTTACGTCTCGCGGCTCGTTGCGCTGGATTACGTGCGGCTGAACGGCCTGTTCGAAGAGATGGAAAACGAAGGCGAGGGCGTCTTGCGAGAGGCCGGCGTGGCCCCCGCTGAGATGCGGATTGAGCGCACTGCCGACATGCGCTACGTGGGACAGGGCCACGAAATCCGAATCCCGATTCCGCCCGGCAGGTTGGATTCCGATCGGCTGGACGAGATTCGCGCGGGTTTCGAAACGGAATACACACGTAAATATACACGCACCTGCGAAGGCGTTGAAATCGAGTCCGTCCACTGGCGGGTCCGGATGTCTGCGCCGGAACCCGATCCGGGCGACGTTGAGACCGGCCCCGTGGCGGCCGATGACGCGAACAAGGCCGTTCGCGGCGTTTTGTTCAACGCGGAGCAGGCGCCCGAAGAGACGCCGGTGTTCGACCGGTACCGGCTCGCGGCAGGTTTCTGCGCGGCGGGTCCCGCAATCGTGGAAGAAGCCGAGTCGACGGCCGTCGTGCCTCGCGGCTGGGTGATCAGCGTGGAAGATTGCGGCAACCTGATTCTTACGCGCCGGGAGGGTTCGCGATGAAGTCTGCGGAAGAGCTGGATGCAGTCCTCCTGGAGGTGTTGTGGAACCGGCTCATCTCCATCGTAAACGAACAGGCCGCGGCATTGATGCACGCTTCGTTTACAACCGTGGTGCGGGAAGCCGGCGACCTTTCCGCGGGCATTTTCAACCGTGGCGGTCATATGGTCGCGCAGGCGGTAACGGGCACGCCGGGTCACATCAACACGATGGCGACATGCGTCCGTCATTTCGCGAGAGCCCATCCAATAGACAGTCTGAAGCCGGGCGACAGCCTGCTCACCAACGATCCATGGCTGGGGTCGGGGCATTTGCACGACGTCACCGTGGTCACTCCCGTCTTCCATAGAGAAAAGGCCGTGGGCTGGTTCGCCAATACGTGTCACGCCATGGATATCGGCGGACGGACGCTTGGCGCCGACGCGCGCGAGGTCTTTGAGGAAGGCCTCCATATACCCATCATGTTCCTGTTCCGTGGGGGCTCGGTCAATCGCGATTTAATGGAAATCGTACGGGCAAACGTCCGCACGCCGGATGCCGTTGTTGGAGACCTCTACGCGCAGCAGGCAGGAAACGACGTGGGCGCCGCCAAGCTCTCGGAAATGATGACGGAATACGAAATGGAGGACATCGAGTCGCTCGCGTCACTGATACTGGACCGTTCGGAAGCCGCCACGCGCGATGCGATCGCGGAGATTCCCAACGGCACGTACCGGGATGAAGTCGTCATCGACGGCTTCGATCATCCGCTGAAGATCGAGGTATCCATCGGTGTACGGGACCGGGAGCTTGTGGTGGACTACGACGGCACGTCGCAGCAGGTGGACCGCGGCATCAACGTAGTCTACAATTATACACACGCCTATACAACCTATCCGCTCGCGTGTTCAATCAGTCCCTCCGTTCCGAATAACGCCGGCAGTTTCCGACCCGTCACGGTGACGGCCCCGGAGGGCAGCGTACTCAATGCCAGGTTTCCATGCGCCGTCGGCGCCCGGCACCTGATCGGGCACTTTCTCTCCCAGGCGGTATTCGGCGCGTTGTCCGGCGCCATTCCCGAGCGGGTGCTCGCGGACGGTTCGGCCGGGCTCTGGAACACGCAGCTGGAGGGCCACGACCGGGACGGACGCGTGTTTTCCTACGTCTTTTTTTCCGCCGGCGGCATGGGCGCGAGGCATGCCGCGGACGGGTTATCCGCCACGGCCTTTCCCAGCGGCATCAAGGGAGTTCCCGCCGAGGCGATCGAGGCGGTGTCACCTGTACTGATGCTGAAGCGGGAGCTGCGTCCGGATTCCGGCGGCGCGGGCAAGTACCGCGGCGGTCTGGGGCAGGAGATGGTGCTGAGCATGGATACGGACACGGCCGTGTTGCATTCGTGTATGTATGACCGCACGAAGAGCCCGGCGCGCGGTTTCCGGGGGGGAGGCAACGGCGCCGTTGGCGCGGTGATCCTTTCGGACGGGTCCCGGCCGCATCCGAAGGGAAAATACGAACTGAAGCCTGGACAGACCGTCACGCTCAGGCTTCCGGGCGGGGGCGGTTTCTTCTCTCCCATGGCACGCGATCCGAAGCGGGTGCTGAACGACGTACGACAGGGGCGGGTGTCTCCGGAAGCGGCCCGAGAGGTGTACGGGGTGGTTGTGGACAGCCTGACCCGAGAGGTGGACGCCGCCGCGACCGAAGCGGTCAGGGATGCCTCCGCCGGCCCGGAGGACACAACGGGTTCCGCGCCGTGATTCGGGGCGCCGGGATGCGCTGTTGCATTTGATCGGAACTTTAAAATATCCCTCAAAGTGATTGGAAGAAAACTGGTTATATAGGGAATTCAATGGGAAGACGTGAAACCGCCGACGGCTACCGGGGGATCTGGTGGTGGGACACGCCCGCGGACAACGAGTACAAATTCGTCTACTACAGTGGAGGATTCGCGACGTATACCGCGAAACACATTCCGCTGGCCTATTATTCCGATACCGCGCATAAGACGTTTTTCTGCTACGGGGGGACGTACAGGGACAGGAACCGGATTCTGGCGATGGTCTCCTATTACGATCACGCCACGGGGACGGTTCCACGGCCGACCATCCTGATGGACAAGGGCACGGCGGACGCGCACGACAACCCCGTGCTGATGCTTGACGACAAGGGTTACATCTGGGTCTTCGTCAGCGCACACGGCACCGTAAGACCGGCGTATATTTTCAAGAGTGAAGAACCCTATTCCGTGGATGCATTCCAATGCGTGCAGAGGACGAATTTCTCTTACCCTCAGCCGTGGCATATTCACGGCCGGGGATTCCTGTTTCTGCACACCCGTTACCTTGGCGGTCGATACCTCTACACGCAAACCAGCCTGGATGGGGCGAACTGGTCCGAACCCAGGGCGCTATCGAAAATCCGTCATGGGCACTACCAGGTCAGCTGGCGCGCCGGCAAGCGGGTCGGCACCGCGTTCAACCACCATCCGGTCAGGATGCCGGGTCCACCCCGAACCAACCTGTATTACCTGCAGACCGACGATTTCGGTGAAACCTGGAAAAACGCCGGGGGTGAGCGGATGGACCTCCCCCTGGAATGTCCCCGCAACGGCGCAATTGTTCACGACTGCGAGCGAGAGGACCTGCAGGTTTTCGTCAAGGACCTGAATTTCGACGCTCATGGCCATCCCGTCATCCTGTTTCTGACCAGCCGGGGGATGGAGACCGGCCCCGAGAACGACCCGCGCGTCTGGATGACGATGCGGTGGACGGGCGATGCCTGGATGAAACGCGAGGCATTCCGGTCTGACAATAACTACGACGCCGGGGGACTGCACGTCGAAACGGATGGTACGTGGCGGATTATTGCGCCGACGGAGACAGGGCCGCAGCCTTACAATACCGGCGGTGAGGTGGCGGTGTGGATCAGCGGCAATGAAGGCGACACGTGGGAGAAGATCCGGCTGGCAACGGGGAACAGCAGGTACAATCACACCTATGTGCGCCGGCCGGTAAACGCCCACCCGGAATTCTATGCCTTCTGGGCGGATGGACACGCGCGGCAGCAGTCGGAATCCCGCCTGTATTTCTGCAACAGCACGGGCGAGCACGTCTTCCGGCTGCCGTCTCTGATGTCGGGGGACCACCAGAAACCCGGGAGGGTGGTCGCACTCACGGACGCGGAGGCTCCCGAAAACGCCGACGAAGCGGGCTCCGGTCGATACACCGGAAAGGCGGAACGATGAGAGGCATCATTCTGTCGGGCGGTCTGGGTACCCGGCTGTACCCTCTTACGGTCTCGATTTCAAAGCAGATTATGCCCATCTTCGACAAACCGATGATCTATTATCCGCTTTCGGTTCTGATGCTGGCCAATATCCGTGAATTCCTGATCATATCATCCCCTGAGCATATCGAGCTCTACCGGAATCTGCTCGGAGACGGCAGCCGGCTGGGTCTCCGGTTCGACTACGCGATCCAACCCCGCCCGGAGGGCGTTGCGCAATCCTTCATTATCGGCGAGGAATTCATCGACGGCGAACCTTGCGCGCTCATTTTCGGAGACAATTTCTTCTACGGCCACGGTCTATCGGGATTGCTGGAGCTTGCGGGCAAACACGAAGAGGGCGGGCTGGTCTTCGCGTATTACGTGCAGGACCCGGAGAGATACGGTGTGGTTGAGTTCGATGAACGCATGAACGTGGTGGGCATCGAAGAAAAGCCGAAACGACCCAGGTCGAATTATGCGGTTACCGGACTTTATTTCTACGACGGAAGCGTGGTCGAGACTGCGAAGCGTCTGAAGCCGTCGGACCGGGGGGAACTGGAAATTACCGATTTGAACAACGAGTACCTCAGACGGGACAAGCTGCGGGTTCAGTTGCTGGGGAGGGGAATTGCCTATCTCGACACGGGAACCCACGAGAGCCTGCTGGAAGCGAGCAACTTTGTACAGATTGTCGAAAACCGGCAGGGGCTGAAAATCGCGTGCCTGGAGGAAATCGCGTTTCGTAAAGGGTACATCGGCGCGCAGCAGCTTGAGGACGTCGCGAACTATTCGGAAGAAAACGAGTATTGTCAGTATCTGAAACGATTGCTGGCGTCCGGGACCTGACGGGCCGCAGGCCGCGGCAACGGCCTTGAACCGACCGACGCGTCACGTTGGGACGACAATTTTCGGATCGCTGGTACCATTGCCGCTGAAACATCCGGGCTTCCACCGTCCCCCGGGATCCTGGAGCCTCCCGACGAGGACCGGCCGAGGGGGATGCGCGGCGACACCGTTTTGCGCAAGACTCATGAAAGGCTCCCCATGTCGAGGATGTTCTGCATCCTGTTTGTTCTGGTGTCGTTTGTTCACTGCGGAGACGCCCCGTTGGCGCCTGATGAGGCAATTATCGGTACGTGGAAACTGACGCTCGCGAGGAACGAATCCGTAACCGTGAATTACATGCTGACCTTTGAGAGTAACGGGAATTATACGTTCATCAATACGATTTTCGACGGGAGTCAGATCACGACCACCGGGATCTGGCGAATCCAGAATAACACACTGTTCCTCGATACCCTGGATTTCGGATTCTCGATTGAAGAGGACGTACTTACGCTGTATGCGATAGACGGCACGGTATTCGTCTATACGAAGCAGTAGTGCCCTTGGGGACCTCCGTTTCATGGTTCAGAACACCGTATTCCTCCCGGAGAGGCCATGCGCGTTGATCCTTCCATACGCCTGAGGGATCTGGAAACCAGGCTGAACCGGTGCTTCGAACTTGCAGGAGGCAAGATAACCTCTATTGCCGAGACATGGGATCCCGATCACGGGGCGCCGGTGTTTACCGCAGGGGGGAAATACACCACCAGGGGCTGGACGGAATGGACGCAGGGGTTTCAGTACGGCTGTGCGATATTGCTGTTCGACGCGCTGAGGGAAACGCGTTTCCTGGAAATCGGTCGACGAGGAACGGTCGACCGGATGCCCCCGCACCTGACACACACCGGCGTGCACGACCACGGATTCAACAACGTTTCGACCTATGGCAATCTCAGGCGGCTGATGCTCGAAGGCGTCACCGCGGGCGATCGGTGGGAAGCGCGTTTTTACGATCTCGCCCTTAAGACCTCGGGGGCGGTCCAGGCGGCACGCTGGGCGGCGATACGAAACGGAAAGGGGTATATTCCGTCATTCAACGGCGCTCATTCTCTGTTTTCCGACACGATCCGCACCTGCCGGTCCCTGGGGCTTGCGCACGGATTGGGCCACGTGTTGATGGGGGAGAACGACCGTGCGATTTCGCTCCTTGACCGGATGGTCCAGCACGCCGAGACGACGGCGACGTACAACGTCTATTACGGCCGGGGGCGCGATTCCTACGACGTTCGGGGTCGGGTGGCGCATGAATCGATTTTCAATGTCGCGGACGGAAACTATCGATGTCCGAGCACACAGCAGGGATACTCACCCTATTCCACCTGGACGAGGGGTCTCGCCTGGATTGTGACGGGATACGCGGAATTGCTGGAGTTCCTTGAGGTCGTCGATGATGACGATCTTTCGGCCTGCGGCGGTCGAGACCACGTAACGGCGTTCATGACCCGGGCGGCCACCGCCGCTGCCGATTATTTCATCGACGGCGCTTCCGCGGCCGACGGCATCCCGTATTGGGATACCGGCGCCCCCGGGTTGGCCCGAATGGGAGACTATCTCGGTCGCAATGCCGATCCATTCAATGAATATGAACCCGTTGACAGTTCGGCCGCAGCGATTGCCGCACAGGGCCTTTACCGCCTGGGAAAAACCCTTGGCGCTGAAGACGGCGCGCCGTACACGCGCGCGGCCTTAACGGTCTCGCGCACGTTATTCGATTCACCGTACCTGTCGGAGGATGTCGATCACCAGGGATTGATCCTGCATTCGGTATACCACCGGCCCAACGGATGGGACCGTCGCCGGCAGGGACAAAGCGTGCCGAACGGAGAGGCTTCGATATGGGGAGACTATCACGCATTGGAACTGGCGGTGTTGTTGAAGCGTGAAATTACCGGACAGCCGTACCTGACGTTTTTCGGCAACTTCGGCGTTTGACGCGAACCTTCGCCGGACGTTTCGAACGCCTCACGCTTATTCAGGCGGAAGGACATGAAGCCCATTCTTGACTCAGCCGGCCCAACGACGGGGCGGATACGTCTCGCAATGCCTTTTGGATTCGTATCAGGGTTGTTCCTGGCGATCGCGTTCTGCAAGTCCCCAGTACAGGGTGGAGAATCGACCGGGTTCGATTTCGGACCCCTCGACCGTCTGTTGGGCAGGTTCGTTGATTCGCGGGGTTGGGTCGATTACGCCGGAATCAAGGCCGAGCCTTCCGACCTCCGGCGCCAGGTGGCCCGCCTTCGGGCGATTAGCCCGGAGAGCCACCCTGGCATGTTTCCCGATCGGGAAGATCGGCTGGCATATTGGATCAATGCGTACAACGCGCTGGTGATTGCGGGAGTGGTCAATTCGTATCCCGCAACCAGCGTGAAAGACATCCACCCGCAACCAGGATTCTTCAAGGTATTCCACGTCGTTGGCGGCAAGTCCCTTTCACTGGACGACATTGAACACAATATCGTCCGAAAGGAGTTCGGAGATCCTCGCATCCATGCCGCTCTGAACTGTGCCGCGGCGTCGTGTCCCCGGTTGCGACCGGAAGCATTCATTCCCGGCCGGCTCGAGAGTCAACTGGATGCCGCCATCCGCGACTTCATCCGAAATCCGCGACACGTCATGGTGGACCGCGACAGCGAGACGCTGGTACTTTCAAAAATCCTCGACTGGTTCGAAGGTGATTTCACAGAATGGTACAAACGGGTTCACAAAGTGGAAAACGCAGCGGTCACGGATTACCTGAGGATTTACCTTGCCGAAGAAAACCGTGCCTATCTGCAATCACGCCCTCAGCTAACCATTCGATACGTGCCGTACGATTGGACGCTCAATGACCGGGCGCTGCGCGAGAACGCCGCCCGTTGATTCAATTGAAATGCGACGATTCGGTTCGCACGTCGTCGAATTGGCATTGTCGACTTGCACGTCGGTCACACGTGCGCCCGAGGCTTACGCACGGAAGTCTGTCGTCCACGTAAAGGAGTAGCCCATGGGAGCGCCGTCGGAACTGCTGGCGATTCAACCCCGGATTCGGAACGGGGTATCCGGAAAACGCCCGTCGTTCGGAGCGCGTCTGAGGCGGGAGGGTGTCGACCTCAGGCGTGAGGCGCTGGAGACGCTTCAGATCAACGTGGGAAAACTGTGCAATCAGGCGTGCCGGCACTGCCACGTGGATGCCGGTCCGAACCGGACCGAAGTGATGACGCGCGACACGATGCGGTCGATCCTGACGTTTCTCGCCTCGACGGATATCCCGGTCGTGGACGTTACCGGCGGCGCGCCGGAGGTGAACCCCGACTTCAGGTATCTGGTTCATCAGATCCGTGTGCTTGGACGACACGTGATGGTCCGGTGCAATCTAACCGTGATTTTCGAACCCGGTCTGCAGGATCTGCCTGGCTTCTACCGTGAACATCAGGTGGAACTGGTGTGCTCACTCCCCTGTTATCTTGAGGAAAACGTAGACCAACAGCGTGGAAAGGGCGTATTCTACGATAGCATCGAGGCGCTGCAGCGCCTGAATGCGATCGGTTACGGACAGCCGGATTCAGGATTGCCGCTTCACCTCGTATACAATCCGGTCGGGGCCTCGCTTCCGCCGCCGCAGGCCGAACTGGAGGCGAACTATAAGCAGGTTCTTGCAGAGCGGTACGACATTTCGTTCAACCGACTCCTGACCATAACGAACATGCCGATCAGCCGGTTCAATGACTATCTGAAACGTCGGGGAGAGTACGAAGGCTACACGCAGACGTTATACGATCATTTCAACGCCCAGACCATCGATCGCCTGATGTGCCGTTTTCTCGTGAGCGTAGATTGGGAAGGCAATATTTACGACTGCGATTTCAACCAGATGCTGGACATGCATCTGTCGGGGCGGCCGAAGAAACTGTGGGAGGTGTCGCCGGGATGGTTGGTGGACAGAAGGATCCGGATTGCCGACCATTGCTATGGTTGTACGGCAGGGGCGGGAAGCAGTTGCGGAGGCGAACTGGCCTGAGAAGATCCGTTTCCGATTTCAGGCAATACGCAAGTGAGAGGGTCGGCCGACTCGATCGGTCGACCCCGATTTATTGCGCGCCGGATTTATTCGAAACGACGCCCGCCGGTATCGAGGAACTTACGAATCCGACCGTGTATTTCGTCTCTGACCCTTCGAAAGACAGCCATCCGCTGGTCGTCGGTTCCACGTGTTTCGGCCGGGTCGTCGAAGCTCCAGTGGAGACGTGCGGTCGCGCCGTGATAAACCGGGCAGCTTTCGATTGCCCGGTCGCACACGGTGACGACAACGTCAAACGTCGGGTTCGCAAGGGTATCGGGCCCCTTCGCCTGCTGCCTCGAAATGTCGATGCCGACTTCGGCCATCGCCCTGATCGCCAGCGGATTCAGGGCGACGGGGCGGGTTCCCGCACTCGACGATTCGAAACGGTCCCCCGCGATGTGCCGGAGGAAGCCTTCCGCCATCTGACTCCTGCAGGAATTTCCCGTACAGAGGAATAAAACGCGTTTCATGGCGCCACGTGCGCCTTTCATCCGCGGGACTCAGCCGCCCGCGGGACCTGGAGCGATTGACGGGGGGATTAACGGGCAAATGCGCGCTTGATCTTGTCCACGGCCCCTACGATGTCGTCCATGTCTTCCCGCGTGCCCAGGAGCATGGACTGATAGAACCATACGCTGTGCCGGCAGACGTGTTCAACCCGGGGACACGGCAGCCTGCGTACACGATCGGGGTATGCATCCGAGACGCTTTTCAGCGCGCCTTCGTCGGAAAGCGGTCGCTGGTAACCGGGTGTGCAGTCTATTCCTTCAGCGGAGAGGGCGCTGACGAATTCCTCTCTGCTTCGGCCGCCGAATTGATGGGGATCGTAGAGCGTCATGTAGAGATGATACCCGTGCCGCGTTGTCCAGGGACGCGTCTCCGGTGGGGTGACGCCGCCGACACTTGTCAGTTCCCGTGTGAGATAGGCCGCGTTTCGACTTCGAACCCCGGCCTGAAGCTGCAATCGTCTGAGCCGTACCAATAGGATGGTCGCGAGGTACTCGGAGGTGCGATAGTTCCATCCGTGGCGCGGGTATTCCCATCGTTCGCCGCCGGGGCGCCGTCCGACGTCCTTGAACGCGCAGGCCCGTTCGTAAATGTACCGATGGTTGGTGACAAGACAGCCGCCCTCCCCGACCGTCAGGTTCTTGCTGGACTGGAAGCTGAAGGCGCCGACGTGGCCCAGCGGGCCTGCCTTCCTTTCGTTGTGCTCCGCGCCGTGGGCCTGCGCGGCATCTTCGACAACCACCAGGCCGTGTTTTTCGGCGATGGCGTTCAGGGCGTCCATATCCGCGGGGTGCCCCCCCATGTGCACCGGAAGAAGGCCAACCGTCCTTCCGGTTATGGCCGCCTCTACCGCGTTTGGGTCGAGGGTAAAACTCACCGGGTCGATGTCCGCCAGCGCCAGCCTGCAACGTACCGAAAGGGCCGCGCTGGCCGTGGCGATGAAAGTATAATTCGGAATGATGATTTCCCCGCCCTCACCGAGACCGTCCAGGTCGAGCGCGCCGGCTAAGGACGCGGAAATCGCGTCGGTTCCATGCGGCATCATCAGGCCGTAGCCGGCGCCGCAATATGCCGCGAACGCCCTGCCGAACCGGTCGCTCATGCTTGCCGGAAGGCCCTCTGTCCTACCCAGATAGACTTCACGAAGGGCCGGTTCGATTTCGCTTTCCCACTCCGTTTCGGTGTTGTGGGGCCAGGAAGGCCACGGTTTCTCTTTGGGATCGCGAACGGGCGTGCCCCCGTCCACTGCCAGCCGGTTCGATGAAATTACATCTGGCATCGGATCTCCTGTGGACGCGGCGGAAAACTCCCCTCCTTATCGGAGCCCGCCGGGGTGACAAAACGGTTGCAGAAAACCCGAAGTTGCGGGCAGCGGGGGTTGCAGGAACGCGTGCGGTCGAGAGCCACCCATTTGTATCACCCGGCCACCATTTCGCAGGCGGCCGCGCGGACAAGCCGCTCTCCTTCTATCGCAAGACCGGCGTACCTGGGTTCCATGCCGCCTTCCCTGTGGGCCCGGGGGGTACTCAGATAACCGACGTCGGCGGTCGGGCCGGACAGGACGATCGTAAGTGGAGCGCGTGCCGCAGACTTGATCGCAGACGCAGTTTCAACGAAGACTTCGCCTGGAAGATGGATAATTTCAAGCCCCGATGCGGAAACACGCGTGATCGTGTAGTCCAGGGTTCGCCTGCCGGTTGCGTAATGCCTGCTGCCGTAGGCCTGAAAACGCTGAAGACCGTCCGACCGTTGCGGCGTCGACTTCAGTTCTGTCTCGACGGCATCCGGATCTTCGTGCGAAAACGTGGGCAACCGAATGGTCTTCTGCGAGACACCGAAGTTCCCGGAACCGTTCGTGCCCGCCTGTTCCAACGCGTAGAGTGCCGCTCCTCCGACGCTGTGGCCCACGCGCTTATGGGTCCGACCGGCGCGGCTGACGGGTACCACGTTTCCTATACTTCCTGGCAGAAACAGCGTACTGAGACCCGCCGCCTCGACCACGTGCCGGGCGACGCCGGGATAGTCGGCGGAGACGTGCCCGTACTTGTCGGTGTTGCAAAGTGCGTGGCACCCGAATACGATGGCGCAACGGATGGGATTGCCTTCCAGGTCGTCAATTCGGAGCACGTAGACATTGTCGTCCACCTCGTCATAGGTCAGTTCCGGACGAGGATACGGAAACTTGAAATTGCTCATCACCAGATTGCCGTCCCGGTCGTATGAGCGCCGGTTGTACAGGACGTTGGGAGCGGAACTGGCGCCAGCGCCCAATCGGGAGGGCGCCATGGCCCGGGCGGCTTTGCGGATGGCCGCCGCCATGTTTTCCGCGAAAAAATCCTCCCTGCCGTAGTACTTGAGCGCTTCGCACGGAATGTTGACGTAGGATTGGAATAAAATCGGCGTGGTGCCCACGTGGGAAGCGCAGGGCAGGACGTGGTTCAGATTCAGCCAGGCGATATCCCGGAGTCGTTCCCTGACCCGAGCCATGATATCCTCTTCGATGCTGAAACAATCTCCTGCCAGAAAGGTGACGTTGGTGTCCTGGTCGCGCAGGATCAGGGCGCGGAAGGAGATCGGATCGTACACGCGGAACGAGCCGTCGAGCGGTTCCTGTGGCGTAAAATCCTGGATGCCAAAGCCGGTTTCCATCACGTCGGGCCTCCACGGCAACGGTTGACGTAGGAAAGCGGTCAATTGATAGGGTAAGTTTCACGGAGCGTCAAGCGTTTTCCGGCCGTGCATACGCTCGCGGGCGGCGGACCTTGACGTATCCGCGGGGATGGGTTACATTATTGGTTTGTCCACGCCCGCGTACGGGTTTCGCGTCGCCTTGAAACGCCGCGTGAGCGCGCGACGAACGGTTCCCGTCCACCTGGGGATTGCGGCGGATTCCGTACGAGGCGAAGCACGGGAGATGAAATGCAGGCCCTGATTTCGGCACTTGAAAGAGAACTGTCCGGCGAAGTCCGGTTCGATCGGGCGTCGCGGATCCTGTACAGCACCGATGCAAGCATGTATCAGATTGAGCCGGTCGGGGTCGTCCTGCCCAGGCATCGGCAGGACGTCCTGCGGGTCATGCGCCTCGCCGGGGAGTTCGGTGTGCCGGTGCTGCCGCGCGGCGGCGGCACGGCGCTTGCGGGGCAATGCGTTGGCCCGGCGGTGATTATGGATCTGTCCAAATACATGAATGAAATCCTCGAACTGAACGAGGACGAGGGATGGGTGCGGGTACAGCCCGGCGTGGTACTGGACGAGTTGAACTCGTTCCTGAAGCCCCATGGTCTCCAGTTCGCCCCGGACGTGGCGACGAGCAGCCGGGCGACGATCGGGGGAATGATCGGCAACAATTCGGCGGGCGCCCATTCGGTCATTTACGGCAAGACCATCGACCACGTACTTGAACTCACCGTGGCCCTCGCGGACGGTACGGAAACCCGGTTCGCGGACATGTCGGACGAGGAAGTCGCCGGGAAGACGAAACAGACGGACCTGGAGGGGCGGGCATACCGGGAAGTCGCCCGGCTTGCCCGGCGGCACCGCGCTGAAATCGAACGGAAGTACCCGAAGATTCTGAGACGGGTGGGCGGCTATAACCTGGATGAATTCACGAAGCCACAGACCTTTAATCTGTCCCGTATGATCGTGGGATCGGAGGGCACCCTGGCCACGGTCCTGGAAGCCAGGCTGCGGGTGATTCCACTACCGCGCGCCAGGGTACTGGGGGTTGTGCAATTCGAGGACCTGATCGACTCCATGCGTGCGGTCGCGCCAATTCTCGAAACCGGACCCGCGGCCGTGGAACTGGTGGACCGCATGATTCTGGAGCAGACCAAAGGCTCGATTGCGTTGTCCGGGGCGCGCGGGTGGGTTGAAGGAGACCCCAAAGCCGTACTCGTGGTGGAATATTTCGACGACTCGACGGACCAACTGGCATCGCGCCTGGATGCACTCGAGGCCGCCATGTCGCAGCACGGGCTCGGCTATGGATTCCGACGGGCCGTGTCAGCCGAAGAACAGGCGAACGTGTGGAACGTCCGCCGGTCGGGTCTCGGATTGCTGATGGGCGTCAAGGGGGATACGAAACCGGTGGCCTTCGTGGAGGATTCCGCCGTTTCACCCGAAAGGCTTCCGGATTACATCGGCGATTTCGAGCGGATTGTGCGCGAGCACGATACGACCGCCGGCTATTACGCGCACGCCAGCGTGGGATTGCTGCACATCCGTCCGATGGTGAATCTGAAAACAGCGGCCGGCGTGGCCAAAATGCGGTCGATCGCAGAGGCAGTACGCGAACTCGTGCTGAGATATGGCGGCGCGATGAGCGGCGAACACGGGGACGGTCTCGCCCGCAGTTGCTGGAACGAGAGGGTATTCGGGTCCACGCTCTACAATGCGTTCCGGGAGATCAAACGCGCATTCGATCCGCGTGGTCTGATGAATCCGGGAAAGATCGTGGATGCGCCTATGATGACGGAAAATCTGAGGTTCGGTTCCGAATACCGCGCACATGAGCCTCGCACCCACTTCGACTTTTCCGCCGACGGGGGATTTCACCGGGCGGTCGAACTGTGCAACGGCGTGGGCGCCTGCCGGAAGAAGCTCCACGGGACAATGTGCCCTTCCTACATGGCAACACTTGACGAGGCCCATTCCACACGCGGACGGGCGAACGCGCTCCGTGCGGCCATCTCCGGCGGACTCGAGGACGGCCTCGCCGACGAACGGGTCTACGAAATCCTGGACCTGTGTCTGGAGTGCAAGGCGTGCAAGTCGGAGTGCCCGTCCAACGTGGACATGGCCAAGATCAAATACGAATTCCTCGCACACTATTACGAAACGCGTGGAAGGCCGTTGCGGGAGTGGCTCTTCGGCAATATCGAAACGCTGAACCGCGCCGGGTGCGCACTGGCGCCACTGTCGAATTGGTTTGCCGACACCCCGATTGCCAGACTTGGGCTTCAGTTCCTCGGCATCGCGCCGGAACGGGCATTGCCCCGGTTCGCATCCCAGACGTTTACGGATTGGTTTTCGCGGCGCGAAAAGCGGCCGCGCGAGCGGAAAGTGGTGCTGTTCAACGACACGTACCTCACGTTCAACGAACCCGAAATCGGCATTTCCGCCACGCGTTTTCTGGAGGCCGCGGGATATGAGGTGCTTCTGCCGGCAAAGCGGTGTTGCGGAAGGCCGCTCCTGTCCAGTGGCATGATCGAGCAGGTCAAGGAAAATCTGGAATTCAACGTGCGCCACCTCCATGCATACGTCACGCAGGGGTACGATATCGTGGGCTTCGAACCCAGTTGCGTCTCGATGCTGACGGACGATTACCCCGATCTGAACGCGGATCCCCGCGTCCGGGAGGTGTCGGAGAAGTGTTATACGCTGGAGTCATATCTGAGTCGGCTGGCGCGACGCGGGGAACTCCACGTGACGTTTACGGAACTGAAGAAGCGGATCCTGGTCCACGGGCACTGCCATCAGAAAGCGCTCTGGGGCATGGCGCCTTCGCTCGAGGCATTGAATCTCCCCCCAGGATTCTCGGCATCGGCCATTGATTCGGCCTGCTGCGGAATGGCCGGCGCATTCGGTTACCAGGCGGAGCATTACGACGTTTCGTTGAAAATGGGGGAAGACCGGCTATTGAACGTCGTGCGTCGGGCGGGCCCGGAAACGGAGATCGCCGCATCCGGTCTGTCGTGTCGGCAGCAGATCAACCATGCAACCGGACGGACAGCGCGTCATCCCATTCAGATTCTGTGGGAGGCGGTGGCGCCCGATGGCGAAGAATGAGCGCCCGTCGACGGGTTTATGTACGGGTAACGGGCGTTGTTCAGGGAGTGGGTTTTCGTTTCTTCGTGTGTCGCGAGGCGCGGAAGATGGGCCTCGTCGGGTACGTGCGCAATCGCCCCGACGGGAGTGTGGAGCTCGAGGCGGAAGGGGAGTCTTCCTGCGTATCGGCTCTCGTCGATACGGTCGGCAGAGGTCCTCCGGGCGCTCGAGTCGGGAAGACATCGGTACATTCACGACCTGTTGACGGGTCCGAAACCGGATTTGACATCCGGTGGTAGAAAGCGGGGCACATCGTGGATCTAATGAGTTATATTCGTGAAGTACCGGATTTCCCGAAACCGGGTATTCTGTTCAAGGATATCACAACGCTCCTGAAAGAGCCCGCGGCGCTCGATGCCGTCGTTCGACGGCTTGCGGACCCGTACCGGAACGCGGACGTGTCACTTGTGGCCGGGATCGAATCCAGGGGTTTCATCCTCGGGGCGGCCGTGGCCCGGGATCTGGCCGCGGGATTCGTGCCCATTCGAAAATCCGGAAAATTGCCCGCAGAGACGGCTTCGGTGAGTTATGCGCTTGAATACGGCGCCGACAGCATTGAAATTCATACCGACGCGATCGTTCCCGGTCAGCGTGTACTCCTCCTGGACGATCTGCTGGCGACCGGCGGCACCATGGAGGCCGCGGTCAAACTCGTGAAGGGTCTCCGCGCCCGGGTCGTGGGTATCGCATTTCTGATCGAATTGACCGCGCTCGACGGGCGCTCCAGATTGACGGGAGAAAACGTGATGGCGCTGGTTGCCGGATAACCGAATGGAAGCGTCACGCGGGCACACGTCCGTCGGCAACTCTCCTCTGACGTTTTGCGCCGTTCGAAACGGGCGAAATCGCCGTTGGCAACCTCATGTCATGCTATTTATGCCCCTGTAGCTCAGAGGATAGAGTAGCGGATTCCTAATCCGTTGGTCGCAGGTTCGAGTCCTGCCAGGGGCATTTTGTCTTTTCGGTTTCTTGAGAAGCTGTCTTAAAATTCCCAGCGGTCTTCGCGCCTGCCTGCTGCCGCAGGCAAGGCAGGCGGCTGCAAAAGCGCCGGTCGGCGTTGGTCGAATCCACCCGTATAATCAAATATGGGCGGATTTACCCGCCTTGACCGCCACTCTTTCGCTCGCACTCTGGAACTCACCGGTAATTTTAAACCGCTTCTGAAACGCGCCCGGCTTCGGAGTGCGGCTTCCCGTTCCCTGTGGGCAAAAGGGTTGACATCGGAACCGGAATGCCATACTATTTGGTGGCGTTGCCGCCCCTGATCGGGCCCGCTTTCGTACGTGCAGGGAGCACGTTCAACTTGCGGCCGGGCCGCCCGGTGCGGCCTCCCCGATGTTCCGAGAGATCGGGAGGGAACTGATGTCTCCTGACCGTGACGAATATCTCGAAGACGATCGAATATTGGCGCTTCTCGCCGATCCGGTTGACGCCGAAGCGTTTACGAACCTGATGGAACACGCGCACCAGAGGGGCATGAGCGCCGCGGATTTTGTCCGCGAGGTACCGGAACGCACGTCCCGCAAGGCCATTCGGAGGCTGTGTCTGAAAGACAGGAAACGAACGTTACGCACAAGACTGTCCTCCTTCGCCAGGAATCTGTGGGCGCGCCCCGCCGAGGATCCGGAGAACAGATACATACAGACACTCTACCCGCCCCGGGACGGGCCGCCGATGCCCGGCGGAAACGGACAGAAGCCCAAACAATGACGCGGGAAGAGCGACAGGCGCTGCAGGTGCATATTCACGAACTGGAAGAACTGGTCGAAGCCATGCTTGTACATGCGCGGTCCGGAAACCAGGAGGCCAGGGAACGGCTGGTTCACGTGCATCGAGAGGTGATGAATAAGCGGCATCGGCTAAAGGATCTGTCCGGGCGGGATGGCTGAGGCAGGGATTCATCAAGCGGAATATGACGGGTGGGCTCACGGACCAATCCGGGAGGTATACCCCATGTTTCGCTCTTTTTTTTCAGGGTCGGAAGTGCGGGTACTTGCGGTTGACTACGGCACGAGGCGCGTGGGCATGGCCGTTTCAGACGAACTCGGCGTGGCCGCGCGTGGATTGCCCACGGTGCATGCGGGCTCGCGGATCTCGGCGGTGCAATCGGTCGCGCAGGTGGCCTCAGACGTCGGAGCGGCCGCGCTGCTCGTCGGTCTGCCGCTCAACATGGACGGGAGTCGGGGGCCGATGGCTGAAGCTGCCGAAGCGTTCGCTTCCGAACTGAATCGAACGACGGGGTTGCCCGTTTGCCTCTGGGACGAGCGGCTGACCACGGTTGCCGCGCGTCGTGCGATCCGCGAGACAGGGTCGAGGCAGGGAAAAAAAAGGGGCGAGGTGGATCGAGTGGCGGCGGTCCTGCTGCTGAATAACTATCTGCAGGCGCAGGATTCAGCGATGACCTGAAGCAATTCAATGGGAGAAACAACGTGGCGCCGGACGGTCCGGACGGCCGTCGATCCTGGAGGTCTCACAACCTCGGATCGGCGATCGTCCATTCAATTATCGCGCTTGCCTGCATTGGCGCCGTGGGCTTCGTGCTGCTGGTCCTGACATTGAACCGTTCCACGGGGTGGGGACCTGGAGACGTCGTCATTCAGAAGGGCATGTCGGTCGAACAGATCGGCAGGTTATTGCATAACGAGGGCGTCATCCGGAGTCCGCGGCTGTTGGTTCTTTTTTCCATGGTCAACCGGTCCAGCAGAAACCTCAAAGCCGGCATTCACCATTTCCAGGAAGGAATGGACACTTGGGAGATCTTGGAGGAGCTTACCGTGTCCAAAGCTGAATTCCACGAGGTGACGATACCGGAAGGGAGGACACTCCTCCAGACGCTCACGCGCCTTGCGGCAACAGCAGACCTCGATGAACGCGAGTTGAGGCGAATCGCGACCGACCCGGGGTTCTGTCGCCGGTTGGGTGTCGATGCGGACAATCTCGAGGGTTACCTCTTTCCGGAAACCTATCGGCTTTCGCCGACAATGGACGAAGAACAGGTCATCCGGATGCTGATCGGGCAGTTCTTCGCGGTCTTCAGCGGGAAGCTGAAGGAGCGAGCGCAGGAAATCGGAATGTCGGTGCATGAAGTTGTCACACTGGCCTCAATTATCGAAGGCGAGGCACAACTGGAGGAAGAACGATCGACCATCTCGGCGGTGTATCACAACCGGCTCAAGCACGGGATGCGCCTCCAGGCCGACCCCACGGTTCAATACGCCATCGAAGGAGGTCCACGCAGGTTGTTTTACAGGGATTATAGGATTGACTCGCCCTACAATACGTACCGGCACAAGGGGTTGCCGCCGGGTCCCGTAATGAACCCGGGGGCGGCGTCGCTGGCGGCGGCGTTGTTCCCTGCAAACGTGGACTATCTCTATTTTGTGGCGAAGGGCGACGGATCGCACGTGTTCAGCAGGACGTCCCGGGAACACGACCGGGCAAAGCACAGGACACGTTGGGCCAGAAGACGCAATTGGCAGCCGTCAAAGACGCCTTGAAACGGGAAAGCGAGGGTATGCAAGCCATACTGGAGGGGTTGAACGAACAACAAAGGGAAGCAGTCTGCGTAGTGGACCGTCCGGTTCTCGTCCTGGCGGGGGCTGGGTCCGGAAAGACGCGTGTGCTGACCCACCGGCTGGCGTACTTGATCGAGGTCTGCGGCGTGAGCCCGGGCGCCATCGTGGCCATGACCTTTACGAACAAGGCGGCGGGGGAGATGAACGGCCGCGTCGAAGAACTGTTGAACCGAAACACCCGGAGCATGTGGCTTGGGACGTTCCACTCCCTGTGCGCGCGCATTTTGAGGAGGGAGCCGGAAGCGGCCGGCCTCGACGCCGATTTCACCATCTACGACGCCGACGACCAGCTCTCGCTGATACGGCAGGTTCTTCGGGACCAGGAGATTTCGGAGCGGCAGTTCCCTCCGCGGCAGGTCCGGGCGCGCATCAGTTCGGAGAAGAGCCGGATGGTCGATCCGGTTGCTTTCGCGAATCGTGCCGGCACCTATTACGAGCAGCAACTCGCCCGGACGTACCGGCAGTACCAATCGGCCCTGCAACAGAACAACGCTGTAGATTTCGACGATCTGCTCATGCTGACGGTACAGGCTTTCAGGGAAGTTCCGGAGGTCCTGGCGAAGTACCAGGAACGGTTCGCGCACGTCTTGATCGACGAGTACCAGGATACCAACCGCCCTCAATACCTCTTTGCGCGTCTGCTTGCGGAAGGACACGGACGCATCTTCGTGGTGGGAGACGACGACCAGAGCATTTATGGGTGGCGCGGCGCGGACCTGGGGAATATCCTGAATTTCGAGAAGGATTTTCCCGATGCGAGTGTGATCCGCCTCGAACAGAACTATCGTTCGTCTCAGGTGATTCTCGACGCCGGAAACGCGGTGATCCGAAACAACGTCGGACGCAAGGGAAAGGAACTCTGGACGAATCGCGGCGGCGGGGAACTGATTCAGGTTTCGAGTTGCGCGGATGAAGTGGATGAGGCCCAATGGATCGCTCGGGAATTGAAACGCCTCCGGGCGACGTATACGTACGGACAGGTCGCCGTGTTGTACCGTACGAACGCGCAGTCCCGCGCTCTGGAAGACGGACTGCGGTTCCAGGCAATCCCGTACGTGATTGTGGGAGGCGTCAGGTTTTACGAAAGAAGCGAAGTCAAGGACGTGCTGGCTTACCTCAGGCTGATCGTGAATCCCAGCGACTCGATCAGCCTGTACCGCATTGTCAATACGCCGCGACGCGGCATCGGAAAGACGTCACTCGCCAGATTGGAATCCTATTCGGCCGGGGAGGGTATCGCCCCATTTGAAGCAATGTCCCGAGTCACCGACGTGGACGGGCTGACGGGCCGCGCGAAAACGGCGATGGGTGGATTCTATGGGATGATGGAAGGATTCCGGCGCAGGGCGGAGGATGAGCCGGCCCATGTTCTGGCGGAGCGCGTCGTACAGGAGACAGGATATCTGCAGACGCTGGAGGATCTGACGCCGGCCGAGACCGTCTCCCGCTCGGAGAACGTGCAGGAACTGCTGGCGGCCATCGAGGATTTCGTCCACCGGTCCGACCCACCCACGTTGTCGGCATTCTTGCGGGAAGTCGCACTGATCACCGACGTGGACCAGTGGCGCGACGAGGCCGATGCCGTCACGTTGATGACGCTGCACAGCGCCAAGGGTCTCGAGTTTCCCGCGGTTTTCATGACGGGTCTGGAAGAGGGCCTGTTCCCTATCCTCAGGGATCAGAACGATCCGGTTGCCGAAGAGGCGGCAGTGGAGGAGGAGCGGCGGTTGTTCTACGTGGGGGTGACGCGGGCGCAGGACCGGCTCCACCTGACCCATGCCGCTCACCGCCGGCGGTACGGTGGCGCAGCGGTCAATGCCGAATCCAGATTCCTGCGGGAAATTCCCGGCAATCTGGTCGTTCGCGGCCTTGCCTCGAAGAAGGACGTTTCTCCGCCCGCCCGCGTGGAGAAAACCGCCGCCGGCGCCCCCTTTCCCGTGGAAGCGGGCAACGTGGATCGAGAGGTTCCTCCCACGTCTGAGCCGTTGAATCAATCGAATGACGGCGACCCGTTCCCGATGGAAGCGGGTACCGCCATTATCCATCCAACGTTGGGTCGGGGGCGAATTCTGGATCGGACAGGAAGCGGTCCTGATACGAAACTCACGGTAACCTTTCAGAACGGTTCCACGAAGAAGCTGGTTGTCCGTTTTGCCCGTCTTCGACCGGGATGATCCGAAGCCGTACGAACGTCCGGCTGCTCGCCTCCATCGCCAGAATCCTCTTGATTTCAGGATCGGATTGCCACATATTACAATTGAGGTGAAGACCGGAGATAACGCCAATCCGTTTCCATGGGTTTGTCGATGTCGGTTACGCTGGAAGACGTACGAAAGGTGGCGCGACTTGCGCGGCTGAGGTTCGACAGGGAAGAGGAAAAACGGCTGGTTGTCGACCTGAATCAAATGCTGGATTACGCGACCGCCCTCGAAAATCTGAATACCTGCGGCGTTTCGCCCACGTCGCACGTACTGCCTGTATGCAACGTGTTTCGCGAGGATACGCCGGTTCCCTGTCTTTCACAGACGGAGGCCCTGTCGAACGCGCCGAGTTCCGGCCACGGCCATTTCAGCGTTCCCAAAGTTATCGAATGACTCCCGGCGGTGGTTTTATCTACACCGCCGTTCTTTGTTCTGCGCGTGGAGGAGCGGATGGGCAAGCGGAGCGATTACAACGGCCCCAAATACATCGTCGTCGCCGGCGGTGTGATGAGCGGCGTTGGCAAGGGACTTGCCACTGCGTCCATCGGAAAAATCCTGCAGCAGCATGGATACAAAGCGACAGCGATAAAGATCGATCCCTATCTCAATTACGACGCCGGCACCCTGCGTCCGACCGAACACGGAGAAGTGTGGGTAACGGACGACGGCGGCGAAATCGACCTGGACCTCGGGAACTACGAGAGATTCCTGGGACTCGATCTTCCAAGGACGAACAACCTGACCACGGGCCAGATTTACCACACCGTTATCGAGCGGGAACGCCGCGGAGAGTATCTGGGCAAGACCGTTCAGCCGATCCCTCATATCACCGATGAGATCAAGCAGCGAATTACCGATTCGGCGAACGGGTTCGACGTCGCGCTGGTAGAAATCGGCGGCACAATTGGCGATGACGAGAATCGGCCCTTTTTGTTTGCAATGAAAAGCCTTGAGCGGGAGGTAGGCGAGGAAAACGTCATATACGTGCTGGTAACCTATCTTCCGGTGCCCGGTCACGTGGGCGAGATGAAAACCAAGCCCACTCAGCATGCGATCCGGTCCTTGAGCGAAAACGGCATATTTGCGGACTTCATCATCTGCCGCGCGGTTGAAGCGCTCGACGACGTGAGGAAGCGAAAAATCGAGATTTCGGCGAATATTTCGGCGGACCGGATTATCTCTGCACCCGACGTGGACAGCATCTACCAGGTTCCTCTGGAATATGAAAAGGACCGGCTGGGCGAGAAAATCCTGGATGAGTTCGGTTTGACTCCCAGGAAGAACCCCGACTGGGAGCGATGGTGTGAGTTGCTGGAAATGATCCGCGGTCCGAGAGAACGGGTGCGCGTGGCGATGGTAGGCAAATACGTCGGAATAGGGGATTATGAATTTCAGGATTCCTATATCTCCGTCAATCAATCCCTCGAACACGCGGGCGCACTGCTTGACACCAAGGTGGAAATCGACTGGATAGATTCCAACCGCCTGGAACTTCACGACGTTGGCGAGGCGCTCGCCGGATACCATGGCATTATTGTGCCCGGGGCGTTTGGAGAAGGCGGCGCCGAAGGCGCCATCAACGCCGTCCGTTACGCCAGAGAAAACCAGGTGCCCTTCCTGGGGCTGTGTTACGGCCTGCAGATGGTCGTGGTGGAATACGCGCGCCACGTGGCCGGATTGAGCGATGCGAATTCCGTCGAAATGGATCCCGATTCGCCGCACGCAGTCATCGACATTCAGTATGCGCAGCGGCAGATCATCGAAGAAAACCGATACGGCGGCACCATGAGGCTGGGAGGGTACGCGGCCGTTTTGCGGCGTGAATCCCGGGTGCTCGACCTCTACGAGCGAACGGGAAGGCTGGAGGAGGATACGTGGCGGATCCAACAACTGCGGGAGCGCCCCGATCAGGTGTTCCGGTGCGGTGTGATCCTTCCCAGCGAGAACGCGGTGGTTGAGCGGCATCGGCACCGGTATGAAGTCGCGCCCAAATACGTGGACCTGCTTGAGGAATACGGGCTGTTCTTTTCGGGATTCCACCGCAGGGAGGATGGCACCAAGCTGATGGAGTTCGCGGAACTGCCCGATCATCCGTTCTTTGTCGCAACCCAGGCACATCCCGAGTTCAAATCCCGTCTGGAACACCCTGCGCCGCTGTTTTATGGACTGATCAACGCGTCCATCCGCTATTCCGAAACGGGTCGGGAGGAATCCGTACACATCGGAATAGAAACATGAAACCGGGCAGGACATCCCCGGTCCCATGCGGGATATGCCTGATTTTCGCTTTGCTGTCGGGCTGTTCGCCGTCTTCCCGGCATTCATCTTCACCGGAAGGATCCAAACCACCGGATCAGGAGGCATGGGGATGGAACACGGTGGTCACCCGAAACGGCAGAAAACGCGCCGAGGTGGCGGCCGGGCATTTTCGGAAATACGATCGCACGTTGATCGCCCTCCTCGACAGCGGCGTGGCGGTTTCCTTTTACGACGGGACCGGGCGGAACAGAGTGTCGGCATTGACGGCGCTGCAGGCGGAGATTCACGAAGCGTCCGGTGAATTGGTGGCTATGGGCCAGGTCGCGGTGGTCGCCAGCAATGGAACCCGCCTGGAAACCGATACGTTGCGTTGGAACCGTGAAACAGATCGGATCAACGGAAACGGGAGAATGACCCTCAGGCGTCCTGACGGAGAAGAGACCGGGATCGGATTCGAGGCGTCATCCGATCTGACATGGTGGAAGATGCACCATGTATCTACGCGCCTGGGCAGGTCAGATTCCCTCCGGTAGCTGTTCGTCCATCCACTCATCCACCCCTGCCCTTCCTTCTCTATGCGCTTCACCGTTTTTTTTTGCTTTTCCTCGCCACGGCCTTCCCTGCACACGCGACAGAGTTGATTCGTGCCGACCGCAGTGAAACCATCCTGCGTGATTCCGGTGTTTTGCGGATCGAAGCGGGCAACGTTTCGTATCGGCAAACGGAACGGCTGCTCAGCGTGACTGCAGATTCCGCGCGTCTGTGGATACCGGACGAGGGGTTATCGGAAGCGAGGTTTTTCGGTCGGGTCGTCTACCGGGATTCAGCAATACAACTGGATGCCGCCAACCTGACGTACCTTCCCCGCACGGCGGTGGCAACCTTTTCGGGTAAGGTGAGGGTCACCGAAAGTGACCGCCTCCTGACGGCACGGCGGGTGGCGTACCACAAGAATGAGCATCGGATGGACGCCGAGGGCGGGGTGACGTTGAATTACGGCCGGCAGGGGATTATTCTGCGCGCACCGGAAATGACGTATCATGTGTTGGCGGATTCTGGCTCCGGTACAGGCGGCATTCAAGCCGTACGTGTGCCGGAACCATCGGGTGATTCCCTGACCGTCCGGTCGGAATCGATGGTTTTCGCCAATCAGAGTGATCGCATCGACTTCCTGGGCCGGGTCGGTATGGAACACGCCGGAATGGTTGCGGGCGCGCCGCGCGGCCGCTATTTCAGAGTGTTGGACCGGCTGGAACTGGACCGAGGGGCATCCGCCGTCTGGATTCAGCGCGATGAAGCTCGGGCCGATTCCGTGACGTTCAACGCCGAGCGGATGCAGGTTCACGGCGCGGCCGGGAATATACTGGACGAAATAGTACTGATTGGCGACTCCAGGCTGCGGATGGAATCCGCACAGCCGGAGCATGGCGGATCGCAAACGGTTAACGGAGACTCTGTTGTGCTGGACATGGCAGGGGGGAGGATTGTTGGCATCGAAGCATCGGGCGAGGCGTCAACGATGGTGATCGCGCGGAATGGCGCCACCGTAGACCTTGTGGGTCAACAGATTTCCATGGACTTTCTGAATGGGGATCTCGACAGCCTGACGGTTCAAGGAGTCGGCAACGGCATCTTCGTCTCATCTGACAGCGCAACCGTAAGTCGAATTTCCGGCGGCATGATCGCGTTCGGATTCGATCGGGGCGCCGTACGAAAAGTCGCGGTCATTGAATCCGCACGGTGTACGCACCGTTCGGAAACCGACAAAACCGGTGACATCCAGCTCTCGGGAGATCGCGTGAACCTGGTCTTCGAGGGCGACAGGCTTACCGACGTTCGGGCCGAAGGCGGAGTTCGAGGCCGATACAGGCCGGTTGAAGCCGGAGAGGCGCCGTGATCCTGAAAGCCCGGAACCTCGTCAAGTCCTACCAGCGCCAGCGGGTTGTCGATGGCGTCGGCGTCGAGGTGAATCCCGGAGAGGTCGTGGGTCTTCTGGGCCCGAATGGGGCGGGGAAAACCACCACCTTTCACCTGATTGTGGGGCTGGTTCCGTGCAACCAGGGGGAAATCTTCCTCGGCAACGAGGAAATAACCGGCCTGCCGATGTACATTCGGGCGCGAAAGGGCATCGGCTATCTCGCCCAGGAACCCTCTGTATTCCGAAGACTCTCCGTGAGGCAGAACATCCTCGCGGTGCTGGAAACACTTCACCTGACGCGCGCAGAACAGGAATGCCGCCTCGAAGAACTTCTGCACGAACTTGGACTCTCCAGTCTTGCGGATCGCAGGGCGGACCGGCTTTCGGGCGGCGAAGCCCGCAGACTGGAGATAACCCGCGCTCTGGCCAGGCGTCCCAGATTCCTGCTGCTGGATGAACCGTTCGCCGGTATCGATCCGAAGGCGGTCGAAGATATCCAGGCGATCATCCAGACGCTGAAGAACCGGCGTATCGGACTTCTGGTAACCGATCACAATGTACGCGAAACCCTGGCAATCACGGACAGGTCTTATATACTCTCCAACGGCAGGATTCTGACCTCCGGCAGCCCGGTCGCACTGACGGGAAACCCGGAGGTGCGTCGCGTGTACCTCGGGGACAGGTTCCGATTGGACTGAAAGAAAAATGGGATTGTCACGCGATCCCGTTTTCCTTATTATTTGGTCACGCAGCCAACGGGTTGCCGAATGAATTTCGAACCGGCAGATCGGTCCGGCCGGGCGAGTGTTGCAATTTGCAACATTTTGATTATACGGATTTTAAACGACTATTCGTCAGGGATCCTCAGACGCCGATGATTCAACTGACCCAGACCGTTTCTCTTCAACAGAAGCTGGCGCCGCAGCTCATCCAGTCCTTGCGGCTCCTGCAGATGCCTTCGCTGGAATTGGAGCAATTGATTCAGCAGGAACTGCAGTCTAATCCGCTTCTGGAAATCTCCGAAGAAAACATTCGCGACGACGAGGAATGGGATTTGGAGTCGGGCCGTTCGGATGCGGAAGAACTCGACAGCGGAAGGGAGGATCCGGACGACGGTGATCCTCCGGAACTTGAATTCGGCGACGCGGCAATGGCCGACGGCCGGTTCGATGAAAATCAGTGGAACGAACTCCTTAACGACGCCGGATATACCGCGCCCCGGCAGGAGTTCGACCCCAATGCCGAAGAATGGGAGTACGACGGCGCGGGGCAGCAGTCATTGGAAGCGGAATTGCGAGCCCAGCTCTCCCTTACCGATTTGGACGATGAAGAGCGACAGATCGGTGAGTACATCATCGGCAATATCGACGAAGATGGCTTTCTGCAGGCGGAAGTCGGGGACGTCGCCGACGGGCTCGGGGTAGCGCCGGGGACCGTGGAGCGAATTCTGGATGTCATACAGACCTTCGATCCACCTGGCGTCGGCGCAAGGAATCTGCAGGAATGCCTGGCGATCCAGCTCCGTGAGCAGGGGCTGGAGGATTCGCTCGCGATGCGGATCGTGTGCGACCACTGGGACGACCTGGTGAACCGCCGATACATGAAAATAAGCAGGTCACTCGGGGCGGACCGGGCGGCAATTGCCCACGCCGAAGGCGTGATCTCCGGCCTGAATCCCAAGCCGATGATCTACAGGGAAGGCCGTATCAATCACAATCTGGTTGTCCCCGACCTTGAGGTTCAGAAGGTCGGCGATGAGTATGTGGTGTCGCTGATCGACCGCAATCTGCCCACCCTGCGGGTCAGCCCGGTGTACAGGACCCTGTTGAGCAAGTCGGGCAAACCGGGGAGCCAGGCAAGGAAATTCGTGGTGGATCGCCTGAATTCGGCCCGCTGGTTCATCAGCGCGATCAATCAGCGCCGGACCACCATGCTCAAGGTGATGCGGTGTATTGTCGACAACCAACGCGCATTCTTCGACAAGGGCGTCGGATTTCTTAAGCCCATGGTCCTGCAGGAGGTTGCCGACCGGGTCGAGATGCACGTTTCGACAATCAGCCGCGTCAGCAACGGGAAATACGTACAGACGCCACACGGTGTATTCGAAATGAAGTACTTTTTCGACGGCGGGTTGTCCCGCAACAACGGCGAAGACATCGCTGCGCGGAGCGTAAAGCAGAAGATCGCCAGGCTGATTGCTGAGGAGAACGCCAGCAGGCCCTTGAGCGATCAGAAAATCGCCAACCTGCTGAAAGAAGACGGTATCGCTATTGCCCGCCGCACCGTAGCCAAATACAGAGATCAGCTGAAGATCAATCCGGCCAGATACAGAAAGTCGATCTGAAGGCGGAAAGGCAGCCAGCACCGGAAAGAGAAAACCGGCGGAATCCGGAGCGCGGGAGGTAACGCGCTCCGGTCCCGCCGGTTTTTTTGTCCCTTTTGCAGGTGTCGTCGACGCCGCCCCGAGTGCCAACGTCTATCCGCCGGATTGAACGGCGCTGATTTCGTCCCTTGATATCTTGTGCACGCTTTTCGGATTGAAGGTCTGCCGCGTGCTCGAACGGAGAGCAACTTCGATTCTTCCTCCGGTCAAGACGAAAAACTGGAGGAGGAACCCACCGCCCTGCATCGACTCCACCTGAAATTCATCGGGGTCCATCCCGTGGACCCATTCAGGCAGACGCGCCTCGAAACGGGCATCGGCGCAAACGGATTCCGGCAGTGCCATGACAAGCGCTCCGGGTGACTGGCTGAGGGCCTCACCGATGGTCCTCCGGATCCGGGCCAGATAGGGAATCACCTTCCCGGCGTAATCGAAGTCGTCTTCCGCGCCCCGCGCGGGCGGAACGATACCCCACGTCACGTGGTGGATGAAAGGATTGCCGTGACCCTGTGCGAGCATGTGGTCGCGTGCCGCTTCATCCACGGGATGGACGACCGCGACGTAGTCGAACCAGCCCATTCCGCGAGCGGGGCTGTCCTCAGGGAGTCCCGACGACACGTTGATGTAGTCGTGCCCGTCCACCGGCGACGGATAGCATCGGTTGTCCCAGCCGGAGACGTAACCGATGCGCTTCAAACGGCCGGCAACGAGATGCGGGGGATCGACGAATATGGCCGCATGGTCAGGATTCGGCAATAAAGGCACGCCGGCGGCTGAGATTTTTCGAGCGACGTCGAGCGCCTCACGCAGCCGCTCCGGCGCGTTGAAGATGCCGAGTTGCTCATTGAAATCGTCAGGCAGGATCACGTTCCCGGGCATCATTCTCTCCTTTGGCAGTCCGTTGGAAAAGTCGCTCTGCAGGCGAGGCCAGGTGACAGAGGAGCCCCCGACAGGTAAAATTGCCTGACCCTGACGCGGTGTCAAGCGGAATCCGGTTTGGGGAGTCGAACAGAGTTCGGTTTACAGGCTGTCACTCGCGCCGCCGGCGCGCCCGCGCGAATACCCGATGGGCCGCGGATTGGAACCCGACGCGACAGACTCGCATGAACACCCGTCGCGACCGTGAAACCGGTCGTGCTTTCTTAGTGTCCGCGGGCGAGTTTTCAATTTCGGGTTCCATACTGAAAACTCTATTCAAGTCAGTGCAGAACGGGGCAGCAGTTCTCCGAACATAATCCTATGATAAAATTTCATTTACGTTCGGCCATCCCAACTGGCACAGGGATTGCAGCCCGCTGAAGTGTCGACACTTGCGGGAGGAGAATCGCGTGAAACCGGTCATTTTGCTCATTATCGGGTTTCAGTTCCTGGGACAGAACGCGTTGCGGGCCGAGATGATCGCGACGCCGGATACGCTTCGCTTCGGCCCGGTACGCATCGGGACTTCCGTGCTGGACAGTGCCGTTGTGGTGAACAGAGGACAGGCCGACATGACGTTAACCTCCGCCGATATCGACGGGACTGCCTTCCATTTGCCGGTCGATTTCACCGACGGCGAAGGCATTACGCTGTCTCCCGAACAGACCATGAGCGTGCGGGTTCGGTTTGCCCCGGCGGACCAGGCAGACTATTCGTCAACTCTGACCATCGGGACCGGCGGCGGCGTCCTGAATGTAGCGATGGAGGGCGAAGGCGTTCGCGAAGTGGTTGTCATTCAGGAGATCCTCGCCGACCCGCCGCCAAACGCGGACGGCGACGCCAACCGGGACGGCAAACGCCACGCAAGTGAGGACGAATTCGTAGAACTGCTCAATATTGGGCGGCGGAGCGTCCAGCTGGATGGATGGCAACTGAGCGACGCGGGAACCCCGCCTGGTTCGAGATTCACGTTTCCGGAAAACACCGTGTTGGAACCCGGCGAGCGCGTGGTTCTGTTCGGGGGTGGCAAACCCGCAGGCATTCCAGGATCCGTGTTCGTGCATGACGGAGCCATTGGCGGAGGTCTGAACAATGGGGGCGACGAGGTCTTCCTGATCGATCCAGCCGTGCCGGATACCGTGGCGACCGCGGCCTATGGCGCCGAAGGGAACAGAAACCAATCCCTGGTGCGCCACCCGCAAGGACGGGGACCGTTCGTTCCACATAGTTCGTTCCCAGGCGACGGCGCTCTATATTCCCCGGGCCGGGCGCGCACGCTCATACGACGGAGCGACGTCGCATTGAGGGCCAGAGTGGTGATCGACGAGGTGTTGGCGGACCCTGCGGCGGGCCCGGACGGCGACGCCAACCGGGACGGCGTCAGAGACGGCAAGAAGGACGAGTTTGTCGAAATCTGGAACGTTGACTCGAAGCCGGTGACAATAGGCGGCTGGTGGCTCAGCGACGACGACGTGGGGAAGAAGAATGAGAGGTTTCATTTTCCTGACGGACTGGTACTTGAACCTGGAACGCGCGCGGTGCTGTTCGGCGGTGGCGAACCAAAGGATCTGCCGGGACCCGTATTCGTAGACAACGGCAGCATCGGTAACGGACTGACCAATAAGGGAGACCGGGTGTTGTTGGTCGATCCGGTTGCTAATGATACGGTGGCGGTGGCCGACTTCCGGGTAAAGGGCGACCTGAACCGATCCGTAGTGAGATTCGCGGAGGGCGTCTACGTTCCGCACCCGGACGTACCGGGCGGCGGGGGCATCTCGCCCGGTCTTCCGCACCCGAAACCCGCGCCTCCGGGGGGATCCGAACGATCCCCCCGTCCCGAGTTTCTGGATGCGCCTCCATCCTGGTGCAGGGTTGGCGCGCTCTGTCGGTTCGTGCCCAGAATTCGTAATCTGGACGGCGGATACGTGCGTCTGGAAACCCGCGCGCAGGGCGTTGTGTGGGATCGATTCACGGGTGAAATACGCTGGCGGCCGGATAGGGAAGGGCGTTTTCGTTTCTGGCAGACCGCGGTCAGTGGCTCGGGGGCGAAGACCGTCAGGCAGTTTGACGTGCGGGTCGAACCCCGGCCGCAGATTGCAATCGTCGAAATCCTGGCTGACCCTCCGCCGGGTCCGGTCGGAGACGTGAATCGGGACGGGACCCGTGACAGCCGGGAGGATGAATTCGTGGAGATCCAGAACAGAGGAGCGGATCCGGTCTGGATAACAGACTGGCGGTTGAGCGACGATGACGTCTCTTCACGCCGGCAATTCAGGTTTCCGGACTTCACGAGACTTCGTCCCGGCGAACGCACCGTACTGTTCGGGGGAGGGCGCCCTGAAGGATTCGAGTGTCAGGTTTTCGTGGACGACGGCAGTATCGGCAACGGTTTGACGGATACGGCGGACGTGATCCTGCTGATAGATCCCGTACTGAACGATACGCTCGCCAGGGCGGCCTACAACGCAGAAGGCGATATCGACCAGTCTCTGGTGTGGGACGGGACCGGCTGGGTCCCTCACCGGACACTTCCGGGACGAGGGGTCTATTCGCCGGGATTGCCGTCTGAATCGGGTACGGTGTTCGCGGAACACGACGGGAACCGGCAAAGCGACGGCGCAGGACCGAATGCCGGAGAAACGAGTTCTGGCGATCCGTTGGGGCCGGCAGGGGTGATGATCAGCGAAATACTCGCGAACCCCGCCACCGGTTCGGACGGCGACGCCAACGCCGATGGAGAACGTCACGGATATCGGGATGAATTCGTCGAACTGTGGAATACGGGACCCGACACTGCCCTTCTGGAAGGTTGCAGGCTTGGGGACGACGACACCCGGTGGAACCGTATGTTCGGATTTCCCGCCGGTACGATGCTTCCGCCAGAAGGGTTCCTGGTCCTTTTTGGCGGCGGTACGCTCAAGGATTTCACGGGGGCCGCATTTACGGACGACGGTCGGATCGGCGACGGCCTCTCGAATGCTGGCGATACCGTCGTTTTTCTGTCACCCGACGGCGAGGATACGCTGGACGTGGTCAGCTTTGGAAGCGCTCCCTCAGGAACCTCCCTGGTCCGCCGCGAGGATGCCACGCTCCAACGTCACGATCTTCTGCCACACACCGGGTTGATCTCACCGGGCCGAGCGGCGCCGTTGCTGGTCGCCATTCGCGTTGTGCCTGACACGATTGGCATGGAACCCGGGTCCATCCGCGTTGTCGCCGCGGAGGGGGTTTTCGATTCCGAAGACCGGGTGGACGTAACGGGCGATCTGACCTGGATCGTGGAGGACTCCGCGGTAGTCCGACTTGAACCCGGGCTGCAATTGCGCGCTCTCGCGCCAGGTGAGACGGCGGTGCATGCGCGATTCGGGCGTCTATCGTCACATGCCGTCGTCAGGGTTTTTTCGGAGACGACGGACGAAAGCGGCGATCCGGACGACGAGGATGGCGGCGGCGCGGGTCCCGCTGCAAATCTCCCGCCAGTGATCCTTTCACGCCCCGATACGCTGGTCATCGCAGGCCTGAAGTACGCGTACCGGCCGACCGCCGAGGATCCCGAGGGAGATTCCGTGGTCTTTTCTGCGCCACGGAAACCGGCATGGCTGCACTGGACGGGATCCCGATTGCACGGAATGCCTGAAGATGCCGGATTCTGGCCGGCTGCCGTCATGGCGACCGACGGTCGTGACACAACAGAACAGGCGTTCACCATCCGGGTTGTGAGGCCCGTTTTTTCACGGGCAGGCCGGCCGGACAGCATCGCCTACGTCGGTGTGACATGGCGGCTGTCTATGGATCCAAGCCACGGGATTCAGGTCCAGGCGGATGGCGGACCCGTTCCCGAATCGTCGGGCGAATCCCTCGTGTGGCGCCCGCAAACCGGCGACGAAGGCCGGCGGGAAATCACGGTTTCGATAAGCGGACACGGCTCGGCAAGCCTGGTCCTGACGTTCCGGATCATGGTCCGTCCACGGCCGCAGATCCGGGTCGCGGAGATCCTGGTCGATCCGGTCGAGGACGTAAGCGGAGATGGAGGCCTTGACCGTTTCGGGGATCAATTCATCGAATTGCTCAATTCCGCCGAATTCGAAGTGGATCTGTCCGACTGGACGCTCGGTGATGACGACGGGGAGCCGTTTGAATTCCCACGGGGAACGGTATTGACTGGGGGAGAACGATTGACCCTCTTCGGGGGAGGGCTGCGCGAGGACCGGAAGGGCCGGTTCAGCGCGGGCGGGCGAATCGGAAACGGTCTGGACGAAGCGGACCGGCTCCTGCTGATCGCGCCGGCCGGACCGGATACGCTCGTCGATATCCGCTATACCGGCGGGCTGATCGGCGCGTCTCTCGTTCCCGACCCGGAGAACCGCGGCAGTTGGCTGCCCCACAACCGGATTTCAGGTCTGCCGTTTTCGCCGGGGCTTGCCGAATCTGCAGCGGATTCCGCTGAGGCCCGCGCGGAATTCACCGCCAATGGAACTGAGGCGGTTCCGGCTCACCCGTTTCCAAACCCTTTTAACGTTCACACGACCATCGGGTTTCGCGCCTCCGGCGATCCGGCTGAATTAACGGTTTACAACGTTCTCGGACAACCCGTACGGCGGTTTCCGGCCGCAGAGCGGGCGGGTTTTCAGCAACTGGTATGGGACGGTCGCGACGATCTGGGGCGACCTGTGGGAACGGGCGTATACCTCATTCGACTTCGAAACGGATTGCACGTCCGCACAATGCGCGTGGTACTGGTAAAATGACCCGGGAGAGAATCGACGCGCAACCGCGTGCGTCGAAGAAACAACACTGCAATTGTCGCCGTTCAGTGTGCCGCGAATGGTTCGGGCAGGCCGCCGCCGTGCAGACGTTGAGAACAAGCGACGTTGTTCGCCGGCTTGCTCGATCGTGTTTGGCACGAAAATTCATCGAGGAAAGGAGGTGAATTTCATGGCGCAGCCCGAGATTACGTTCAGGCATGGTTCCTGCAGCGCTTCGGTATTTGAGAACGAATACAACCGCGGCAAGGAGAGCTTCAACGTCCGAACGGTTTCGTTCCAGAAGAGCTACCGGGACAAGCAGGGCGAGTGGCAGCGTTCCAGCAGCCTGGATGTGAACGATATACCGAAAGCAATTCTGGTACTCAACAAAGCCTATGAGTACCTGACGTCCAACGGCCGGGCCGAAGTCGAAGAAGAAGCTGCAAGCTGAAACACGATTTACCGTCCATTGCGACGAGGGATAACCGGCGCGTCCTTCCGGTTATCCCTCTTTTGCATATTCAAGGTTCTATTGTTGTTTCCAAGACGATTTGTTCGTATCTTCGGTGGAACGTGAATCGGAAGGGATAACGAGCCTGTGGAGCGTTCTCATGGAAGACGAGCAGATCAATGTTGAGAAATCTCTGCGCCGGCTGACCGGCGAACTGCAGAATTTCCAGGACATCGTCAAGCATATCAAGCCGCCTTCGGGTGAAATCCCGGAATTGGACGGAATCGATATTTTCGGGGAAACCATTCCGCTGTACGACCAGATCGGCGGGGACCACATCATATATATCGACTTCAAGAAACGTTACGATCTGGAGGCGCGAGTCAGGCAGGCGGAGAACGAGGGCCGCATCTGTGTAGCCGCAAACCTGAGTAGATGCCGAAGGATGGCCGGGATTGCGCTTGTGGATGTGTCGGGTCACCAGATCACAGATGCGATGCTGGCAGGCATGCTGCACGGCGCATTCCTGCTAGGCGCGATATATGAATTGGACCAGTTTGGTACTATCACCGAGAAACTCTTCGAGAACCTGAACACCAGGATCTACAATTCTTCCAGCGTGAGCAAGTTCCTGACGATGATCTACGGGGAAATCAGCGAAGACGAGACGTTCAAGTTCCTTTCTGCCGCACACCCGATGCCGATTGTCTTTTCCAATGCCCAGAATCGGATTATGGACATCAGTGAAGACCTGTTTGTGAATTTTCCTCCGATAGGCACGTTGCCATCGAAGGAGGATATCGACCGGGAGGCGGTCCAGAGTGTACTCGGCTTCAAGGAGAAATACGAGATCAATGAATGGACGCTGAAGGGTTCCGGAGACATCCTCTTGCTGTATACCGATGGATTGACGGACCACCGCCGGGGAGACGAAGAGTATTTCCCCATTGGCCTCGAATCCGTACTTCGCAGGGAAAAAGAGCGCTCGGCACGCGGAATTTTCGAAGCCATCAAGAAGGACCTGCTCGACTTCGGCCAACCCGTAGACGATATCAGTCTTGTTGTCATAAAGAGGACGTAGCAGCATCCCTCCGGCCGCGGGCGTCGAATAGCCGGACCGGATCCGATACGGACGAAGTACCGCAGGAGGCAATGCCATGAAGATGTTTGTCAATTCCCGATGGACGGACAAGGCAGAGAAGATCGAAGTGCTGAATCCGTACGATGGCTCTGTGATCGACACGGTACCACGGGCGGATGGCGCCGACGTTCAGGCCGCCCTCGCGACGGCGGCCAGGGGCGCCGAAATCATGGGGGCGATGCCGGCACACGAGCGGTACCGCATTCTGCACCGCGCCGCGGAGTTAATGGCTGACCGTCAGGAGGACTTCGGGTGGACCATTTCCTCCGAAGAGGGTAAGATTCTATCCGAGGGGCGCGGGGAAGCCGCACGGGCGGTCGATACGATGACGCTTTCGGCGGAAGAGGCGAAACGGCTTTACGGAGAGACCATTCCGCTGGACGGCGCGACCGGTGCGGAGGGCAAGTTCGGGTTTACCGTAAGGGTGCCCTGCGGCGTCGTCGTTGCCATTACGCCCTTTAATTTTCCCTTAAATCTGGTCTGCCACAAGGTTGGCCCGGCGCTGGCGGCTGGAAATTCCGTGATCGTTAAGCCGGCCACAGACACGCCTCTTTCCGCCATGAAACTGGTGGAGGCGCTTCTGGACGCGGGCGCACCGGCCGAATCCGTGCAGTGCATCACCGGACCCGGGGGCGAAATCGGAGACATGCTGTCGTCCGATCCCCGAGTGCGTAAGATCTCCTTCACGGGCAGCAGGGACGTCGGTGAACGAATCTGCAGAACGGCGGGGCTGAAGAAGGTGACGATGGAACTGGGGTCCAATTCGCCGCTGATTGTGATGCCGGACGCCGATCTGGAAAAGGTGGCTGAAGCGACGGCCGCGACCGGATTTGCAAATGCCGGGCAGGTCTGCATTTCAGCGCAGCGGGTCATGGTCAACAAGGACGTCTACGAGGACTTCATCGACGTACTCCGGCCGCGCGTGGAGGCCATGACAACGGGCGACCAACTGGATGAATCGGTATCCATGGGACCGATGATTCGAGAGAACGATGCGGTGCGGGTAAGCGACTGGATACACGAGGCGAGCCAGGGCGGCGCAAGGGTAATCGTGGGCGGAGACCGGAACGGTACATTACACGCCCCAACGGTGGTCGCGGACGTCGATCCCAGGATGCGGATTTCGTGCGACGAACTCTTCGGTCCGGCCGTCGGACTGACCCGATTCGAGGCCATCGATGAGGCCATCGCCTCGGCCAACGACACCAACTACGGTTTGTCGGCAGCGCTGTTCACTGAAAACCTGGACCACGCGATGCAGTTCGTCAACAAGGTGGCGTCAGGCAATATCATGGTGAATTGGGGCCCTCAATGGCGGGCTGACCTGATGCCTTACGGAGGACTCAAGGATAGCGGGATGGGCAAGGAGGGGCCTAAGTACGCGGTGGAGGAGATGACTGAGCTGAAGATGGTGGTATTTCATTGATCGCGAGGGTATGGACCGGCCGGAGATTTCGTCAGCTCGACAGGGGTCAGGAATCCTTCTGATCGGTTGGCTCGAGCGGCTGGTGGAGCGCCTTTTTGATGAGCACACCGGCCTTGAAATAGCTCTTCTTCCGTGCGGGCACGTACACGATTTCACCTGTCCGGGGGTTGCGCGCCGCAGGTTTGGGCTTGGTGTTCTTTACGCCCAGAACACCAAAACCGCGAATCTCGATGCGGTCTCCTGAAATGAGGCTCTCGCGCATAGCCTTGAAGAGGGTGTCTACAACCTCGTAGGCAAGTTGCTTCTTCACGCCCAGGCGTTCGGAAATCTCGATCGCCAGGTCTTTCTTGGTTGTTGTCATTTTCTCCTCTCGATTGGCCTGCTCGACTGAGCCGAAGCGTAATATAGACCCAAAGTGTCGATTGTTGCAAGAAAAAAATAAACTAGAAGTTACACGGATTTCCACCAAACCGGAACCGGGCTGCAGGATTCGGGTTCATCTGTAATTGATTGTTTTTAATAAACTTGTATGAAAATTTGTATATCTTATTGAATTTTAAACACTTATACGAATTATCTCTCGCTTGCATTTTTCGTCGGAAGCGCCACCCGGGCGCGGGGAGGCGCGTGGATCCTGTACCATGCGGCGATCCTCGGACGACGATGCCCGCAGTCGCCGTTGTCAGCGACAGTCGTGCCTGGCGTCCGGGCAACGTCGTATTGGCGAGTCGGTTCTCTTGCGGGAGAATTGAACGGTGTGGGACCGTACACCGGAATTGGACGGCAGCCATCCGTCGATTCAGAGAGCCATCGCTTCTTGAGCCCCGGGATGCCCGGGCCGGGCATCGGAGGCGAGCTCTTGTATGAGGGCCGGGGTGCGTGCCGAAACTCAGCCGCTTCGCTGTTTGCGCAAGGTCTCCAGCAGGCGGTCGACGTGGTCAAATCCGTTAATGATGTGAGTGGACACCCGGATCCAGTGGGCTCCGTCGATCCTTTGCGTCGGCACGGTGATCCGATGTCTCTCGTAAAGGTCGAGGCTCCCGAATCCCGTAACGTGGAATGCCGAGATTGAACCGGACATGCCGGCGCCGGACGGTGTAAGCAGTCTTGCCCATCCTGTTGCCGCCATGCCTTCCCGAAGATAGGCCGCCAACGCCCTGCCTCTTTTCAGAATACGATATTTGCCAACCTGTTCCTGAAAATCGACGGCTTCGCCTACGGCGGCGAAACCGGCCTGATCCCGGGCGCCCCAGTTCTCAAGCCCCCACATATACGGACGGTCGCCCAGTCTCAACACGCCGTCCGCGTCACGCCTTGGGCCCCCGCGGCTGTATCCCCAGCTTACGATGACGTGATCCAGAAGCTCTTGCGCGCGCGGAGACGCGTAGAGGAACCCCGTACCCTTCGGCGCGCATAGCCGCTTGTGACAGTTTCCGCCGTAAAAATCACAATCCAGGGCATTCAGGTCCAGGGGGATCATGCCCGGGGCATGGGCGCCGTCGACCGCAGTGATCGCACCGCGCTTGCGGGCAAGGCGCGCCAGCCTGCCAATTGGCGCGATCATGCCGGTGCGGGTGAAAATGTGACTGCAGAGGACCAGCCGGGTGCGGCCGGCAAACCCGACTTCAAAGGCATCCATGATATCGTCGGGACTCTTCGCCGTCAGCGGAATCCTGGCGCGCTTCACGACAACCCCGCGCCGTCGTTCCACATGGTGCAGGCAGTGATCGATTGCGCCAGATTCCTGGTCCGAGGCGAGAATCTCGTCGCCGGGACGCCATCTCAGGCCATTGATCACCATATTGATAGCGACGGTGACGTTGCATGTGAACGCGACGTCCTCCGGCGGCGCGTTGATAAAGCCGCTCAGCCGGCGGCGGATACCTGATTCATGAATCCCTCGATTGGCTCACACGCTGGAACCGGATTCATACCGGTTCTCTCTCTGCTTTCGTTTGCGCGTGAGAACGGATCTATCGAGTCGATGAAGGCGGAGGTTTCGGGCCGGCGCGAGCCCGAGACCTTCCCGGGATCGCAACCGGGTCGCTCAGGGTCTTTCAATCGGCGCGGCGCGTTGGCGTGCCGACGTGTTTGTCCCGACGAAACGACGAGGCCCGGTCTGCCGTAACCTACCTTGACAGCTTGATTTATCTTGTCTATATTATCTTGAGCGGGTGGCTGTCGGTCGCAAGGCGCTGGCTTGCGGTTTACGTCGTTGCGTGTCATACAGGCAATCGAAATCTTCATCATGCTTCGATCGTTTCGGGATTCATTCTGTATTGATGCACTGATTTCTTTTGCGACTCCGTGAACTGAAGCGCGGCCGAATTGCGACCTGAAGTCGTCTTTACGGTTCCGGCCACTTCCCGGCGAAAACGGCCCGGTTGATCCGGATTCAGGCGGGTTGTTTGTATACAGGCATCGATGGGAGCGTTCCATGACGGGCCTTCGGGACGACGAGCTGGTTCGAAGCTGGAAAGACGAGCCGGCGCCCCTGCTGCCGTTGTTGCACGCGTTCCACGACCGGGATGGATATATCTCCGATGAGGCCATCCGATCCATATCCGCGGGCTTGAAAACACCACTGGCGGATCTGTTTGGAACCGTTACGTTCTACCATCACTTATCCCGCAAGCCCGGGGGCCTGCATGAATATCGGGTGTGCACGGGCCCGGTATGCGCGCTTCAGGGAGCGCGGGAGATGTGCGATGCCCTTAACGGTGTACCTATGGCCTGCCCGGGCAGGTGCGACCAACCGATACCCGTAATCCAGAACCACCGCGTGCTCGTGGGTCCGAACGCAGGGGATCTGCAGGAGGTCCCGACGCCAATGCCGGAAGACAACCCGGGCGGCTTCGAGGAATGCGTCTTTCGTCATATTCGAACGCCGAAGCGTTCGGAACTCCGGGAGTATCGCGAGACTCGTGGATACCACGGTCTGGAAAAGGCCGTAACCAGGATGGCGCCAGCGGAGGTCGTGGAACGGGTCACGCAGAGCGGGCTGGCCGGGCGCGGGGGGGCCGGCTTCCCCACGGGCGCAAAATGGAGGGCGGTTGCGGACGCCGGCGGCGGTACGAAGACGGTTGTCTGCAACGCCGACGAAGGGGAACCCGGCTGCTTCAAGGATCGCGCCCTGATGGACCATGATCCCCACTCGGTGCTGGAGGGAATGGCCATTGCCGCGTACGCAACCGGCGCCAAACGCGGGTTCATCTATCTCCGGTACGAGTACCCGCAAACGTGGAACGTCCTGGAACGCGCCCTCGGAGAAGCCGAGGCCGCCGGATTGCTTGGCAATGGCATTATGGGGACTGACTTCGACTTTCGGGTGCATCTTCGGCGCGGGGGAGGGGCGTACGTGTGCGGAGAAGAGGGGTCGCTGCTCAACAGCCTGGAGGGCAAACACCCGTTCCCGAGGAACCGCCCGCCCTTTCCCGTAACCCACGGGTTCGAGGATATGCCCACGGCGGTAAACAACGTTGAAACGCTGGTTGCCGTACCTCAAATCCTCCGGAAAGGCGCGGATTGGTACCGGGCACTCGGACTGAACGGACATCCAGGCACCAAAGTCATCAGTCTTTCGGGCGATATATCGAACCCGGGGAACTACGAGGTTCCCTTCGGCCTGCCGCTGAAGACCCTGCTGTATGATTGGGGCGGCGGCGCGCCCGGGGGCCGGAGCATCCAGGCGGTCACCATGGCGGGGTTGTCCGGAGGGTTTATCGCGGGTGACGCACTGGAAGCCACGCTCGACGAACCCGGCCTCCGCGGTTACGGGTCGTTTCTGGGCGCCGGTGGCATCATCGTCTTTGACGCCAGCCGGAACATGGTCGAGGTTGCCCGCGGCGCGATGGCCTTTTTTGCAGACGAGTCCTGCGGCAAGTGTTTTCCGTGCCGCATCGGGACTCGCCGGTTGTCGGAAAGGCTTAAAGGTGACGGCGGCCCCCGGCAGGTCGGGACGTGGCGGGCTGAGGTCCATGATATCGGCCAGACCATGATCGCGACCAGCGCGTGCGGACTGGGCACGGCGGCGCCTCTGGTGACCGAAAGCCTCATGAAATACTTTCCGAATCAGGTGGAGACGCACGTCGCACGTTAGTAGCTGGCGCATGTTAATCGTAACCGAATCCGGAAGGCGGGGAATGATGGTTGCAGACGGGGATAAAGCCGATACCGCCACAATGACGCTGGACAGCCAGACAGTCAGGTTTTCCGACGGGGAAACCGTTTTTGACGTTGCGCAAAGGCACTCGAAATTCGTGCCGACCCTGTGTTACGATTCCCGCCTGAAACCCTTTGGCAGTTGCCGCCTCTGTGTGGTCGACGTGGAAGGCGCGCGAACCCCCCTTGCTTCGTGCACGACCCCTGCAACGCCCGGGATGGTCGTTCGCACGCAGACGGATGCAATACAGAAACATCGCAAGGTGTTGCTGGAGTTGGTGGCCTCCGAAAACCCCGACGTGGACGTAGACCCCCTTAGCGGCTATGCCTCCCAGGAACTGGCTACGCTTGTCGATCGATACGGCGCGCGGACGGGCCGGTTCAGAGGCACCCGTTCCGGACGCAGCAAGCCGGAGGACGACAACCCGTTTCTTCTGCGAGACTATGAAAAGTGCATTTCCTGTTACCGTTGCGTCCGGGTGTGCGCCGAGCAGGAGGGGGACGACGCAATCAGTGTGATGAACCGCGGTTTCGATACGCAGATCGTTACCGAATTCGACGGCTTGCTGAAAGAGTCGTCGTGTACGTTCTGCGGGCAGTGCATTCAGACGTGCCCGACGGGCGCCCTTGCGGACCGGAAGGCGCTCCGGGCGGCCGGCGAACCGGGAGAAATAGAAAAGACCCGGACCGTCTGTCCGTATTGCGGGGTCGGTTGTTCGGTGGACATGATGACAAAGGGGGAGAAGATCGTAGGAATCCAGCCCGCGATGGACGGTCCAGCGAACCTGGGTGCGCTTTGTGTAAAGGGGCAGTTTGCGTTCGATTTCGTGCAGCACCGCGAACGGCTGCGAGTGCCGCTGGTGCGGCGGGAAGACGGCAGGCTGCGCGAAGCCGGCTGGGAGGAGGCGCTGGATCGCGCGGCGCAGGGATTCATGCATGCACGGACGTCGCATGGAAATCTCAGCGCGTACGGCGTGGCGTCCGGCCGTGCGCCAACCGAGGCCGCTTACGTGATGGGCAAATTCATCCGCGCCGGCTTCGGTACCAACTACATCGACAACTGCAGCCGTGCCTGACACGCCCCTACGGTTGCCGGTCTGGCAGCCACCGTCGGAAGGGGCGCGATGTCGAATCCACTGGTCGACATGGAGAAGCCCGATGTGTTCTTCTGCATCGGGACGAATATGACCGAGTGTCATCCGGTGGCGGCCACGCGCATGAAGAAAGCGGTACGCGGGGGTGCGAAGCTGATCGTGGCGGATCCCCGGCGCATCCCGCTGGCGGAGATGGCGGATCTGTATCTTCCGTTGCGTGTGGGGTCGGATGTTGCCCTTCTGCTTGCGATGGCGCACGTGATTGCGAGGGAGGGGTTGATCGACAGGGGGTTTGTCGAAAGCCGGACGACGAGGGCCGGGGACTTTCTCGAGCACGTGAAGGAATATCCCCCGGAGTGGGCCGAACGGATTACGGGGGTGCCGGCAAAGGATATCGAACTCGCCGCGATCTGGTACGGCATGGCGGATAGGGGCGCCATCTACTATACGCTGGGCATCACCGAACACATCTGCGGCGTCGACAACGTTCAGAGCCTGTGCAACCTGGCGCTGATGACGGGAAACGTGGGCCGCGAAGGCACGGGCATCAATCCCATGCGCGGTCAGAATAATATCCAGGGCGCGGGGGATGCAGGCGCTATCCCGGACAAATTCCCCGGGTTCCAGGCGTGCGATGATCCGGAGATGGCGGCGAGATTCTCGCGAATTTACGGCCGGCCTCTGAAACCGGAAAAGGGAATAACGAAGGTGGCGGCGCTGAACCTTTGCGGAGACCGCATCCGCGCCATGCTGATCGACGGCGAGAACACGGTCGTATCCGACCCCGACAGGGCCCATTGCGCGAAGGCATTGCAGAGCCTGGACCATCTGGTGGTGATCGACATCTTCCTGACCGAAACGGCCAGACTTGCCGACGTCGTGCTGCCGGCCACGGCATGGGGCGAAACGGACGGGACGTGTTCGAACACGGAGCGGCGCGTTCAGCGTCTGCGCGCCGCGGTCCCGCCCCCCGGGGAGGCCCGCCCGGATTGGTGGATTGTCAGTGAGATTGCGAAACGGATGGGAGCGCAGGGGTTCGACTTCACTTCCGCGAAAGACGTGTTCAACGAGCTGTGCGCCGTATCCCCGATATACGCGGGATTGAATTGGGATCGAATCGAACATGGCCAGTACCATTGGCCGGTTCCTGACGCCGATCATCCGGGCACGCCGATGCTGCACGAAGGCGAATTTGTGAATGGCCGGGGCATCTTCACAAAACATCGCTACCGCAATCCTGCGGAGACGGTCAGCGACGAGTTTCCCGTATGGTTGACGACCGGCCGCAGATTGCAGGCATACCACACGCGGACTCAGACCGGACGGGCCGCGGGGATGGACTACTTTCTGTCCGAAGAGGCTCTGGAGGTGCATCCGTCGGACGTGGTGGCCTGGGGACTTACCGACGGCGGCTGGTGCCGGATGTCGAGCGAGCGCGGTTCCATCCGGATCAAGGTCAAGGCGACCCGGCAGTCGCCGCGGGGGACCGTGTTCGCCAGTTTCGGCTTCAATGACGTTCCCGTGAATATCCTGACGGGTTCGGGCTACGATCCGGTGACGGAAACGGCCGAATTGAAGGTGTGCCCGGTTCGTATTGAATCAATTGTTCCGGAATGATTTACTCCCGAAGGTTAAAGATTGAATTCAGGCATTACACAGCGGGACGTGTCCAGGGTGAACAACGGCTTTCCGGCGCGTCCGGTTCAGGACGACATCGCGGTTGAAGAGCCCCTGGAAATCCGCGTGGCCGGAGATCCGGTTGCCATAACCATGCGGTCGCCGGGTGACGACGCCCGGCTTGCGGCGGGCTTTCTCTTTTCAGAAGGGATTATTGCGTCCATCGAGGACGTGGGACGGGTAACCCACTGCGGAAGGCCGGGGACGGAGGCGTACGGAAACACGATCGACGTGCTGCCCGCGCCCGGCCACAGCCTGGATATCGAGCGGGTCTCCGCCAGCCGCCGGGGAACGCTGACGACGTCGGCGTGCGGGGTCTGCGGGCGGCAGGGCGTGGAAGACCTGATGGCGCGTTGTTCTGTTTTGCCGCCCGGGCCGCGGATATCGGCGGAACTGCTCCTGGATACGATTGAACGGATGACGCGGATTCAGCCCACGTTCACCCATACCGGCGGCGTGCACGCCTCCGCCGCGTTCGGCCGGGACGGCCGCCCGCTTGTGTGTTCCGAAGACGTCGGACGCCACAATGCCGTGGACAAGACCATCGGCGCCCTGCTGTTCGACCGTCTGGTGGGCGCGTCGTCGGGCGCCGCGCTGCTGGCCGTAAGCGGCAGAGCGAGTTTTGAAATCGTGCAGAAAGCGGCCGTCGCGAAAATCCCGATTGTCGCAAGCGTCTCCGCGGCCAGTTCTCTCGCGGTCGATCTCGCAACCGATGCGGGCATCACCCTCGCGGGTTTCGTTCGCCGCAGGGGATTCAACCTGTACGCGCACCCCGAACGGATCGGACAATAAGATGCCTATCTTCGAGTTCATCTGCAGCAGGTGCCGCCATCCCTTTGAGGCCTTCATTCAGGGGTCCCGGGAGCCGCGTTGTCCGTCCTGTGGCAGCGCCGAACTTGAGAAGCAGCTTTCGGTTTTCGCTGTCAGCGGCGGCGGCGGTCGGACGGAGGCGCCCGCGCCCCTAGGACCGTGCGGAACCTGTGGAGACCCCAGGGGCCCGGGCGCCTGTACGATAAGCTAGTGCCCGGTCCCAAGAACACCTCACCATTCTTCCGCCTGCCTGCGCAGTGCCCTGCGCTGCAGGCAGGCAGATTCATCGCGATCCGGCGGCCGAATTCAGGCGATCGATTTCCGGTACGGAACACCAGACATCATGGCCCGGTTCATAACACCGGGTTTTTTTTATGCGCACAAAACGAGGAAGCGAACGCATTTTCAACCGAACCCGACGAATACGGAGATCATCTTCCGCGTTAACGTTGAAAGAAATGCATTTGTGCATTTTGACATACGAACCTATCTTTGGCAGCGTCGGCTGTTTCTTACGTTATTCCACGAGATTGACCTCGTGAACGGATGGTTTGCGTGGTCCCGGTCGAACCGGAACGGACGCGGGCCGGCCGGGCCCGGGGAGAATGCTGTATGAGCGGCCTTTGCTCGAGAGCCTACCAGCGGATACGACGACTGTTCGACGAGGACCACTGTGTGATTCTGGACGGCGGCGTCGCAACGGAACTGGAACGCATGGGGCTTCGGGACCACGCCATCAGCGATCACAGCCTGTGGGGCACGTGGGCGCTGTACCATGAACCCTATTCGGTTCTTGACGTGCACAGACGGTTCGCACAGGCCGGCTGCGACCTGATTTCAACCAACACGTGGGGGATCCTCGACGCGGCGGAGATGGGCGGACAAGGGCTGAAATCCGCGGCCGGCGTCTCGCACTGGATGGACGTTGCGCGACGTGGTATCCGGTTGGCCCGACAGGCGAATCGGGAGTCGGGCCGGGAAAACGAGTGTGCGGTGGCTTTCAGCATGAATGGAGACATCGATACGCCTCAACGCCTGGAACGACTGCAACTGCTTTCGAGGGTATTTGCAGACGACCCGCCCGATCTCATTCTGCTGGAGACGATGTCCATTATCAGGGACGAACTCACGCTGCCGGCGGTCGAGCTGATGATTCAATCGGAGATACCGGTGTGGCTGAGCTTTCGGCGCTGCCGGGAGGGCCTGTGCGGGGTTCACGGACAGCACTGGGGCGGCCCGGAGGGCGATTATTTCGGCAGATTGGCCGGCCGTTTTGAACGAATGAAAATAGGCGCCCTCCTGATCAATTGTCTCCCGGTGGATCACGTACCGGGAATGATCTCGTGGCTGAGGGATTTTACGGATCTCCCGCTGGGCGTGTACCCGAACCTGGGGCGTTACCTGGACCCGGGCTGGAAATTCGACGAGGCCGTCGGACCCCCGCGCTTTGCCGCGCTGGCCCGTGCCTGGCGGGACGAGGGCGCGCAGATCGTCGGCGGGTGCTGCGGTGTCACACCCGATCACATTGCCGCAGCACGGGAGGCGCTGGCCGGTACGCTGCCGGGACGAAAGCGGTTCCGGCCGCAGACAGCCGCGGCGGCCGGAAGCCGGAAGAACGCCCCGGTTGTTCCGCACCCGTGGGTGGACGCGGACGGGAGGACGCTCTTTCCGCTGCCGTTCCCTGAAATTACGTGCGATCCGGGAGTATTCGCTCCCACGCAGGGGAGCTTTCTGATCTGGAAGCACCTCTTTCGAACGGGCGCCGGGCAGGGCAAACGCTGTCTGGACGTGGGTTGCGGCACCGGAATCCTCTCCGTGCAACTCGCGTTGAACGGAGCCGAACAGGTTGTGGCAATCGATATCCAGAAAGAAGCCATCGGCAACACGATGACGAACGCATTTCGAAACGGCGTGGCCGACCGTATTTCCGCACGGGTCGAGGACCTCTACACCTACATCCCGGAAGAGCGGTATGACCTGGTGATCGGCAGCCTCTATCAGATGCCCGTGGATCCGGTCCGGCAGACGACCGGGCACCGACCCGCGGATTTCTGGGGCAGAAATCTATTCGATCACCTCATCGCTCTGCTGCCTGAGATGCTGGCTGATGACGGCGTCGCCTACCTGATGCAGATATCGGCCTTGAGTCAGCTTCGGTCATCCGAACTGATTTCGGCCGCCGGTCTGAAAGCAAAGGTCATCGACTTCAGCTTTTTTCACTTCAGCCCGGTATTCGATGAAAATACCGATCAGATCCGGCGGGTCTCCGAGTTGTCGGACGCCTTTCACCTGAGCTTTGGCCGGGACAACGTCATGGTGATGTACCTGCTTGAGGTCAACTGGAATTGAAGGGGTCTGCAGACGCTGCCCACCGGCGCATCGTGCGGTTCGATAAACTGCGCGGCGGTTTCGCGCATCTCCGTACCCGGCGCGCAGGAGCGATTTGCCCGGGTAGCGTGAACTCGATATACGCAGGGAATGGGAGATGGACGATCGGTTCCTGAAGGGACGCGCCGCAATTGTCACGGGAGGCGCAAGTGGACTCGGCAGGGCAATCGCGTTGCGTCTGGCGCACCGCGGCGCGGACGTCTGCATCATGTCCCTGAGCAGCCGGCGGGTGGAAAGAGTCGATAGCGAGGTCAAATACTTCGCGGACGTCGGCGAGATCGAGGCCACCCGAAGGGAGATACGGGAAACGGGTGTGCGGTGTATCGGTCTGGACGGAGACGTCAGTTCGACGTCGGACGTAGAGGAAATGATCGTCCGGACGGTCGAGACATTCGGCAGGCTGGACGTCCTGGTGAACAACGCCGCGACAAACGTGATCCATCCCGTCCTCGGCCACGACAACCGGGCCTGGCGGCGCGTGATCGATGTCAATCTGTTCGGTCCCTACCTGTGCGCCCGGAACGCGCTGCCCCATATGATCGAGAATGGTTGGGGACGTATCGTCTCCATCGGATCCACGAATTCCCACGTCGGCACGTCCGGTTACAGTGCTTACGCCGCATCCAAGCACGGGTTGTTGGGGTTCAGCCGATCCCTCTCGCTGGAAGTGGCCCGCCACCATATTACGGCCAATACCGTCAGCCCGGCAACGATCGAGACACCATCCGGGCAGATGCATCTGCTCAGGTGGGCGGAAGACCAGGGACTTTCTCCCGAAGCGATGCGCGGGGAGTTCATGAAATCCTATCCGCAGGGGAGATTCCTTCGCCCGGAGGAAATCGCAGACCTGGTTGTCTATCTGTGCCGGGAAGAAGCGCGGGGAATCAACGGGGAAGATATCCGTGTGACAACGGGCGCGATGTACTGAGATGAACCGTATGGTCCTCTCCCGGGTTTCCGATTGTGAAGGAGACGGTGATGGATCTGGGATTGAAAGGCCGCAGGGCGCTGGTGACCGGCGCGAGCAAGGGCATCGGCCGGGCGATCGCATTCGAGCTGGCAACGGAAGGCGCCGACCTGGCAATCTGCGCCCGCGGACCGCGCGCTCTGGAGGAAACGGCGGCGGCGTTGAAGGCGGCAACGGGCGTGAACGTGTTCGCGGGTGCCGCGGATGTAACGGTCGACCGGGAGGTCGGGACTTTCGTGGACGGGGCCGCCGCCGCGCTGGGCGGGCTCGACGTCCTCGTGAACAACGCCGGCAGTGCGCTTCCGGGCGCCTTCGAAGAGGTGGACGAGGTTCGCTGGCGCGCGGATCTGGACGTAAAGCTGTTCGCCGCGATGCGCTGCGTGCGTACGGCCCTGCCTCATCTGAAACAGAGCACGCAGGCAAGGATTATCAACATAAACTCGATTGTCGGACGCCAGATTGCACCGGAATACATCGCCAACAGCACCGATCGAGCCGCGTGTCTGGCGTTCAGCAAAGGTCTGGCGGACAATCTGGCGCAGTACGGCATTCTTGTAAACAGCGTGAATCCGGGCAACGTCAGGAGCCAGGCCTGGGACAGCACGCTGGACTACTTCGCGCCGGACGCGGAACTGGAAGACTATTACGTCCGGGCGAGCCGGGAAACGCCGCTGGGCAGGGTGGCGGACGCCGGCGAGATTGCCGCGGTGGTGGCCTTTCTGGCGAGCAAGCGGGCAAGCTACATCACGGGAACTTCCATCGACGTGGACGGCGGGCTGGCGAGGTACATCTAGTGTCCTGTCCCAAAAATACCTCACCATTCTTCCGCCTGCCTGCGCAGTGCCCTGCGCTGCAGGCAGGCCGATTCATCCCGTCTCGCAGCGTTCCCTTCGCTCGCCGACCTGGCCAGGTCGCCTGCGCGCTGGCGCCTTGCGAGCCGGGCGACTCGTCGGCCGAATTCAGGCAACTTATTTCCGGGACAGAACACTCGTGTCCAATCCTCGTTTCGAAAGACTGTCGCCCGTCCCCGGCCTCGGGCTGGAGGGCTACGCCGACGAGATGACGCTCCCGGCCGGTGCGGAAATCGCGTTCAAGCTGGGCGGACCGCCCGGCGAGGTGAAGGTGAACCTCGCGAGGCTGATCCACGGAGACCCCGATTCCCGCGGACCGGGTTACAGGGAAGAACGTGTCTCGTGGGGACAGCCCGATCGGGTTGCGGTTGAGGAACGGACAACGGATTACGGATCGTTTGTCGAGATTCCACACGCCGCAACCCTGAATCCTGGAGGCGCGTTTACCCTGGCGCTCTGGTTTCTTCCGACGCTGGGCGGCGGGGGATGGCGCGCCCTTATGGTGAAGTGGGCGCGTGAAAACCTGTGCTACGGGATTTTCTTCGCCGGCGAGCGCTTTCTGACTGCCGCCGTGTCTCAGGACGGCAGGAAGACGCATTGGGCAACGGCCAGAGAGAACATCCACGTCGGCAACTGGCAGTTCGCGGCGTTCTCGTACCGTCCGGAACCGGGTGAAATCCGTCTGTATCAGCTGATCGGGGATACCGCGGGTGTGGTCGAAACCCGTTCGTCTTCCGATGCGCTGAGTTGCATATCGAAAAAAACCGGAAAAGGACCGGTGTTCGCGGGAAACGCGCCGCTGGTGTTCGGCGCCTGCCCGGAACCGGACCGGGAAGGCAGCCACTGGGCGCATTTTACGGGGAAGATCGGACACCCGGTGCTTTTTGGAACCGCTCTGGATCGGGAGGCGATCCATGCCCTCGCGGGGGGACGGGACCCCGCATCCCTCGGCCCGCTGCTGGGTTGCTGGCATCTGGGCGAGGAGGTGACCGGCGCTCGCGTCGTCGATCTTTCCGGAAACGAGAATCACGGGCGCGCCGTAAATGCGCCGGGGCGCGCGGTTACGGGCCCGTTCTGGCGGGGAATGCCGTCCCGGCTCTATACCGATCGGCCCGGCGATTACAACGCGATCTATCTGCACGAAGACGACCTGGAAGACGCCGGCTGGCCGACTTCCTTCGTGGCCAAAGTTCCCGCTGACGCCAGGTCAGGCATCTATGCCCTCCGCGCCGATACGGATGCGGACGCACTCTTCGTACCGTTCATCGTGACGTCGAAGAAGCCGCTGTCGGAACTGGCATGCCTGATCCCGACGCTTACGTGGCAGGCCTACGGCAGCAACCGCGCGGCGTACAGTTATACGGAAGACGGCGTGCTGGACCGCACCCTGTGCACCTACGACGTTCACAGCGACGGGTCGATGGTAACCTATTATTCGCGCCTGCAGCCCACGCGGGGCTGGAACCCCTGTGCGGGCTTCCAGAACTGGGGCGCGCACAATATCACCGCGAATCTTTACCTGATTGACTGGCTGGAAGCGCTTGACTTCGAATACGACGTCTTTGCGGACGAAGACCTGCATCGCGGCGGTGTCGGGCTCCTCTCGAAATATCGATGTGTAATTCTGGGCAGCCACCCCGAATACCACACTGAAACCATGGTGGACAGCCTGGCCGCGTACGTGCGAGACGGGGGCCGCCTCGTCTATCTGAGCGGCAATGGCCTGTACTGGGTGATGTCCATCGACCCCCGCCGTCCGCACCTGATCGAACTTCGCCGGGGAGGAGAAGGCGATTACGGCCCCACGTACGATCCCCCACCGGGGGAATCCCAGCACAGCACGACGCTCGAACTGGGGGGCCTGTGGGCAAGGCGCGGGCGTCCGCCTCGCAGGACGGTCGGCGTGGAACATGCGTCCAACGCCTGGATCGAAGCCGGAGAAAAAAGGGGTTTTCGTCGCCTGCCGTCGAGCCGAGACGCCAGGTACGCGTGGATTTTCAACGGCGTCGGAGAAGATGAGGCCATCGGAGACTTCGGCCTGAATCTGGGCAGCGCGGCCGGATTCGAAATGGATGCCGTGCAGGCCTGGGCATGGGACGGGTCCACGCCCGAACCCGTCGTACTCGCCCGGGCGGCGCATCCCGGATTCACCCCCGCCCGTCGCACGCACGTCCCGCCGACGGCGGACCTGGCCATTATGGTGTATCCGGGGGGAGGCGCGGTCTTTTCGGCGGGCTCCGTAACCTGGACCGGAAGTCTCTCCCACAATGATTATCTGAACAATGTCTCCGTCATCACCCGAAACGTGATTCGCAGGTTTCTGGACGCGTCTGCCGGTGGCACCGTGCTTGGAGGCGCCGTCGAAACGTCACCGCCGGGCGCATCCTCGACATGAATGGTGGCCCAACACCGGAGAGCCCCATCCGATGAACGCCGGACACTTGGAAAACCCCCGGAACCTGATGCAGCGCCTCGACGAAGACGCAGTCATCTGCGCCGAGGGATATCTGTTTGAACTCGAGCGTCGAGGGTATCTGCAGGCGGGCCCTTTCGTGCCGGAAGTCGTGCTGGAGCATCCCGAGGTCGTCGCCGGGTTGCATCGGGAGTTCTGGCGCGCGGGTTCGGACGTGATCGAGGCGTTTACGTATTACGGCCACCGCGAAAAGCTGCGCCTTATCGGCAAGGAGCACCTTCTGGAACCCCTGCAGAAGCGCGCGCTTGCGATCGCGAAATCGGTCGCCGCCTCGGTCCAGGGAGAACGTCCGCTGGTTGCCGGCAACATCTGCAATACCAACGTCTGGGATCCGGGCGATCGCGTGACCGACGCTCGGGTAACGGAGATGTTCGACGAACAGGTGGCCTGGGCGGTCGAAGCCGGCGTCGATTTCATGATAGCCGAGACTTTCTCCTTTTTCGGCGAGGCCGCCCTGGCGTTGGCAGCCATAAAACGCGCCGGAATGTCGGCGGTCGTGACGTTTGCCCACCATCGGGAGAAAGGGCTGCGGGACGGCTTTCTGCTTGATGAGGCCGCAAAACGTCTGGAACAGGCCGGCGCCGACGTGGTGGGAGTAAACTGCACCAGAGGGCCAGAGACGATGCTGCCCGACGTGGAACGCATTCGGCGAGCGGTATCCTGCCACGTGGCGGCGTTGCCGGTGCCGTATCGAACGACTGGGGAGCAGCCCACGTTTCAGTCGCTTCGGGAGGAGGGCGCCGAACCGCCACCCGAGGGACGTTCGTTTCCGACGGCTTTGGATCCCTTTACCTGCCACAGGTACGAAATGGCCGCGTTTGCGCGTCGGGCCTTCGATATGGGTGTCCGGTACCTGGGGGTCTGCTGCGGCTCCGGACCCCATCACGTCCGATCCATCGCCGAAGAACTGGGGCGAACCCCGCCGGCCAGCCGGTACTCGCCCGATATGTCCAGGCACTACGCGCTGGGGAGCGACTCCAGCCTCAAGAGCCACAATCGGGCGTTTGTCGAGAAGCTTTGAGGCATCCCGCGGCCGCGCCGTATCCTCAATCGTACGTTCGACCGGAAGTCGCCGGCGCCACGGAGCGTTCAAGTCGATGCGATCCTGTGCGGAGGCCATCGCCGAATCCCTGTACGAAGAAAAGGTCCGGTACGTTTTCGGTCATCCCGGCGGGGAGGTCGTGGACCTGATCGACGCGCTGGAAAATACCGGTATCCGGTTCGTACTGACGGGACACGAGGCCGCGGCCGCCTTCATGGCCAGCGCGATCGGACGGCTCACCGGGACGCCCGGCGTGTGCCTGGCGACGCTTGGACCGGGCGCATGCAATCTGGTGCTGGGCGTCGGCGCCGCCTATCTCGACCGGGACCCGATGCTTGCCATTTCCGCGCGTAGCGCGGCATCACGGGCCGGAGTCAGCGAGAAACAGAATCTGTCTCTCCATGAAGTGTTCGATCCCGTCTGCAAATGGTCCGTTGCCCTTGAAAAGAGCGGCGTCGAGACCACCGTGCGCTCCGCTATGGGGCATGCAGCGGCGCCGCCGGCCGGCCCGGTGTACCTCACGATCCCCAATGACGACGCGGTGGCCTACGCGTCGCCGGGCAGGGGGGCGCGGACGCCAGACCTCCCGGATTGCGCGTGCAACGGAGATCTCGATACAATCGCAAGGGCGCTGAATCGGGCAAATCGCCCCGTCGGCGTTGTCGGGGTCGCGTTGAACGTCAGGCAGGATTCAGCCGCAGTGCGTCGGTTTTTCGCAACGTCACGCATACCGTACGTGGTCCTGCCGCAGGCCAAGGGCGTCGCGGACGAATTCGGCGCGGGATATCTTGGCACGGTGGCGTCGGCCTCGGGAGACGCCGCCCTTGTAGAGCTGATCCGGAAGAGCGATTGCCTGCTTGGCGTGGGCTTCGACCCCGTCGAGTCGGCCCAGGAATGGCATCTGCGCCAACCCGTCTACTCCGTGGCCAATGCCTCGATCGCCTTTGGCGGCTTCGCGCCGGTGTCCGAGTGCGTGGGCGACGTCACGTCCCTGCTCACTCGGCTGCTGGAAGGGGTCGACGGGCGACCGTCCTGGACGGCGGACGAAATCCACGAATCGCAGAACGCCGTCGCGGATGCGATCAGTCCCGGCACGGGCGCTACACCCAGGGGCGCTTCCCCTTACCATCTGCTGCGTGAACTGTACGAGGCGATGCCCGGGGAGACGATTCTGTCGGTGGACGTCGGCGCCCACAAGATGCTGATTTCGCAGGTGTGGCGGGCGCGTTCCCCAGGGACGTTTCTAACGTCAAACGGCCTGTCCGCGATGGGCTACGGGCTGCCGTCGGCACTGGCGGCAGCGCTGATCCGGCCGGGCCGGCCGGTGGCGGGCGTGTTTGGCGACGCCGGATTCGCGATGATGGTGCAGGAGTTGGAAACGGCGCGCAGGCTGGGCGTGCGCCCGTTACTGGTGGTGCTGTGCGACCGGTCTCTGGCCATCGTAAAGGTCGCCCAGGCCATGCGCCGCATTCCGTTCCGGGGCGTGGATTTCCAACCGGTCGACTGGGCGAAGGTCGCCGACGGCTTCGGCGCCAGGGGCGTGAACGTGACGCGTCCGGAGGAAATGCGAAGGGTGGGGGAGGAGTGGCTGGCAAAACCGGAACTGACGGTTGTGGCCGCCCGCGTGGACGAGGAATTATACACCGCGATGGAATATTGACGTCACGAGGCGTTTTCGGCGCCGGACGGACCAGAATGTGAACGTGAGGCAACCCATGCGTTTACCCGAACACACAACATATCTCATTATAGGCGCAGGTGTGCACGGTCTGAGCATCGGATATCACCTGGCGCGGGAATTGAAGAGGCGGCGCAGAGGCGGCGGGGCCGAGGTGCTGATTGTAGACAAGACGGGGGTGGCCGCAGGCGCTTCCGGCATCGCCTGCGGCGTGATCCGCAACAACTATTTCCAGCCGGCCATGCGCGAGCTGATGGCGCACAGCGTCGATATATGGGAGTCCGATCCGGAAGCGTTCAGTTACCACCCCGTCGGCTACATGCAGATCAGCCCCGAGTCCATGCGCGAGGACGTCGCCGGCATCGCGCAACAGCAGCGCGAGATCGGTTACGAATCGGAGTTTATAGAAGGCGGCGCAGACTGTATGAAATATATGCGGGGTCTCTTTCACGACTGGCAGGCGAAGGGCGTCACGTCCGTACTTCACGAGAAAAGAGGGGGTTACGCGAACAATCGCGCATCGATGACGGGCCTGGCCGAAAAGGCGGAAACCGAGGGCGTCAGGATTCTGGATGGCGTCTCGGTGACCGGATTCCGGTTCGGCGGAGGGGCGATTTCGGCAGTGGAAACAGATTGCGGCGTGATCCGGGCAGACGAGATCGTCATCGCCGTGGGGCCCTGGACAAAACTGCTCTGGGATATGCTGGATCTGCCCGGGTCGGTGAGCATCAAGGGCCCGGACGGGGCCCTGCGCCACAATATCCCGATGTGGAGCTACTGGTGTCTGCAGGAAGGCACATTGGGCGTAGACCCCCACTATCTCAAGACCGACGACGGAAGGATGCCCCCCGTCATCCATCTGGACACGGACGCGCCGCTTTATTCCGACGTCGACGGTTCGCTGATTACGGACCGCGAGTGGGGCATCTACTACAAGCCGGATTTCCACTTCGGGGGAGTACAGGGGGGGGCAATGCCTTACCGGGTTGAGAGACCGGCGGACGAGGTGGCGGTCGATCCCTACGGTCCGGAATCGCCCGATTTCATCGTCGGCGACCGGTTTGCGCATCAGTGGTGTTCCGCATTGGCATTCTGCCACAAACGGTTTGAAGGAAAGTCCACACTCTTCAAGAAAGAACCATCCGGCGGCATCGGCGCGTTCACTCCCGACAGTTTTCCGGTGTTCGACCGGTTTCACGGGAACGGCTATATTATCGCGGATTCCAACCACGGGTACAAGATGATCGGCGTGGGCAGGCTCGTCGCTGAGGAGCTCATGGGCGTACGATCCCGTCTCCTGGAGCCGTTCCGCTTTTCTCGCTATGCCGAGGGCAGGCTGCATCCGGTTTCCAACAGCCCGTTTCCCTGGAGCTGACCACCGACCGCGTGGACGCCGGAGTGACGTCTAGAGACAGACGCCCGGAACGCAGACGGAGAATGCGCCCATGTTGCAACCCGACGTCCGGCGGCAGATGCGGGTCCGGCATACGGACTGGGGCGACGCAGTGCGTATCGACCTCAACCAACTCGGCGCGCGGCTGCCCGCGCAGGGGGCGCCCGGCGCAACATGGTCGGAAGCAACCGGCGAGTCGTTGCGTGACGAATGGGCCGAACGTCAGAACGAGGCGCTTTGCGCCGCGATGGCGGACGTCGCCGCCGGTTCCGGTGGGAGCTTCGATTCGTTCGCTGAGTGGACGGTCCTGCACAACCGGCGGTACGACGGCGCGCATATGCGCGAATTGCGGCGGAAGCGGTTCCGCCAGGGCTACCGTGCCGCGATCACCACGCTCGGCTGGGCGCATCCCGAGACCAGCCGTTCCACATGCATTCAGGCCGTTGCATATGTTCCGAAAACCGGTGCTGGTTTCAAACAGTCCACGTGGCGGCCCGAGTCGCTTTACGATACCGAATTCATGGCGCTCGCGCCCGCCGTTGTGACGGATTTCGGCGGAGGCCGACAGATCCATCTGTCGGGCGTTGTCGCGTGGGACGAGCGGATTACTCCGCTCTTCGAAGGGCAGCCCGAACGTCAGATCTCCCACGTGTTCGACCTCATCCAGGACGTTTTCAACGAAGGCGGCGGATCGCTGGGCGACGTTGTGCGACTGCGTCCGTTCGCCCACTCTTCGGAGATCGCGCGGCTCATCCGGGCCGAAGTCAGCCGCCGCTGGGCGGGCGGTCCGAAGCCCGTCGTGATGATGTCGGACAGCCGGCATTTTGGCGACCCGCCGAGCCTGTACGCGGAAATACAGGTCCTGGGCGTGACGTCGGACGGCCACGGCAGTGTTCGCCATGGGGAAGCGGAACTCCCCCTCGGGACAATCGATGAAAGCGCAACCCGCATCCGCTGCAGCCGGGCGCGCGAATGGGAAATGGTCCACGTGGGTGAACTGCGGGCGCGACCGGAGGCAGGCTGGAAGTGGGAGGCCGAGCAGGTCGCCGGGCAGATCAGCGCGGTCCTCGAACGGATGTCACTCACGCCGGACGACGTCTGTCTGACACTTGCCTATGTGAGTTCACCCGAAGCCGCGGCGGCGTTCCCGAAAATGGTGGCCGGCGCGGTACCGATAGAAACGGTGCACGTGCTCCCGTGTCCTGTAATGCCCGAATTGGACGGTCGCTGCATCAAGGTGGAGATGACGGCCCGAAGACGTCCGGATCCGGCCTCCAGGTCGCAGGCCGGGCGCCCCTGACGGGTGGTCCCTGAAGGATCGCACGGCGCATGTTACCCACCGGCCCTCGCGGGAACGATCCTTACCCCAGAATTGTCCAATGCATAGAGCGTAGTTTTCCATGATGGGGCTGGAAATGCGTATATTGGCAACGGGATTGACAAAAGTCTATCCGAAGGGGACCGTGCCCGCGCTGGACAACGTCGACCTGGAGATCGGACGGGGAACGTTCGGGCTGCTTGGCCCGAACGGCGCCGGAAAGACCACGCTGATCAAGGTTCTTTCAACGCAGATGGCGCCAACGGCCGGGCACGTCAGAATCGGCGCCTGGGATTTGCAGCGCAACCGCTCCGAAGTGCGGCGGCGGCTGGGCTACCTTCCCCAGCACTTCGGCGCATATCCGCAACTGACGGCGTGGGAGTTTCTGGACTATATGGACCGGCTGGCGGCCGGACGCCGTCGGATCGGGCGGAGGGCGCGAGTGCGCGATGCGCTCGAAAACGTGGGGCTCTACGACGCGCGGGACCGGCGGACCGGCGCCTTTTCCGGCGGAATGATGCGGCGACTCGGGATTGCTCAGGCCATTGTCGGCGATCCGGAAATCCTGATTGTGGACGAGCCCACCGTGGGGCTCGATCCGGAAGAACGCATCCGTTTTCGAGGGATTCTCGCTCGGCTGAGTCGGGACAGGACAATCCTGATTTCCACCCATATCGTAGGCGATATTTCGAGCACCTGCGATGACCTGGCGGTGCTGAATGAAGGGCGGATCGTCTACAGGGGGTCGCCCGATGCCCTGGTCGCTCGCGCGAATGACAAGACCTGGCGGGTACAGGCCGACGACGCGGAGTTCGAGACGATATCCCGGCGGTTTCTGGTCGTGACGGTCGCCGTGGATGGCGGACGAATGGACCTCCGGTTCGTGGGCGACGGCCGGCCGCCGGCCCACGCCGAACCGGTACCGCCAAACCTCGAAGACGCATACGTGTATTATATGGGCCGGGAGAATCAGGAAAGGGCCGCGTAGGGCATGGAAACGGTTTTCACAATATTGTCTGTCGCCGGATACGAGCGCAAGATGCTGATGCGGACGATTCGATTCCGGATCCTGGGCGGTATCGGCGTGCTCATCCCCGTTGGTCTGGGCGTCGGCCTGGCGGTCGCCGAATCCAGAGGCATCGCATTTGAGTCCGTCAGCGGCATCGGCGCCTATATGCCCTTTTTCGTATACAGTCTGCTGCAGACAGTCGTGATCGCGTTTATCGTCGGTGATTTCCGCGCCTCGGATGAGCGCGCCGGAATCTACGAGGTGGTTGCAGCCCGGCCGCTGTCTACGGCCGAACTGGTCATGGGCAAATACCTGGGGGTCCTGGGTGCGCTGATTACGCTGAGCCTGGTCGTACTGGTGCTCAGCCTGGCGGTCCAGGCGGCCAAGATCAGCGTTACCGGCGCGCCGTTTGCGATTCGACCCTATCTGACGTACCTGCTGCTGCTGAACCTCCCCGGGCTGGTCTATATGTCCGCTCTGACGTTTTTTCTCGGGGCGATATTTCGCCGTCAGGCCGCGGTGACCGTGCTGACCATCGCATACGTCCTGATCGTTCTGCTGTTTCTTGGAAGGCGATATGGCGGTATCTACGACTTCGGCGCATTCTTCGCCCCGGTGTTCTACTCGGATATGCTCGGCCTTGGCGATATCCGGCGGGTGGTCGAGATCCGGGTCTTCTACACGTTTCTTGCCCTGTTTTTCTTCGGTTTGTCTATCGACCGGTATCCCAGGCTGCCTCAGTCCCGTGCCTGGCGCAGGTTCGGTCGATGTCTGACCGCCGGCGGTTTCGTCGCCGCGACGTGCCTGTACGCGTATATGGAAAGGCGCGACTCGTCAGACCTCGCCTACCGGATGGCACAGCTGGAAGTTCAGGAAGGAATCGCCGGGCGGCCAACGCCGGCTGTTACGCATTACGCGCTCGACCTGGACCTTGCGAATGACCGTACGCCACTGCGGGGCAGGGCGGTTCTCAGCGTTTCGAACCCTCATCCCGTAACGCTCGACACCCTCGTTTTCAGTCTCAACCCCGGACTGGAATTGCGGTCGGTGACTGCAGTTGAGGAAAAGGGCGCTGATCTCAGCTGGCAGCGCGAGTATTCTGTCGTGAGAATCGCCCGTCCGCTTCTGCCCGACAGTCTGGCGACGTTTGAGTTCGTATACGACGGCTCGATCGACCTCAGCGGATTCGATCTGAGGCGCCAACCGGAAGCAAGACGATTGCAGAAGCGGCGAACGGGGCCGGGAAGGAAGGGGGACCTGACCGCCTGGATCCGCCGGAATTCCGTATTCCTGCCGCCACGCAGCAGGTGGTACCCCTCGCCGGGCGTGGACTACGGTCATCAGGATGGCCGGCCCCTGTCCTTCGCCACCGCAGTTCTGGATATTGCGCTTCCCGAGGGTCTGGAAGTCGTGACCCAGGGTGTGCCGATGGGTCGGAAGAAAGAGGGCGGCCGCGAGATTCATTCATGGAAAGTGGAACGCCCCGTACCCGTCCTTTCGCTCAACGCGGGCGTGTACCACGTCTTTCAGGCTGAAATCCACAATATCCAATGCGCCATATACGTACATCCGGCCCACGCCAGGCAGGTGACCTTCTTCCACGACGCCCGGGACGACGCATTGAAAACGCTGGGCGAGATCCTGGATAGCGTTGAACAGGAAACCAGCCTGGCCTATCCGTACCGACGCCTGTCGGTTGTGGAGGTTCCATTCCAGGTACAGTGGTATTACGACGGATGGGAAGAAGCTGGCGGATTGGCGCAGCCCGGCGTGCTGATGCTTGAAGAGGACGTCCTGATGCGGCTGAATCTGCAACGTCGTCTGAAGTGGATGCAGCGGCGACAGCGGCGTAACGACGACCCTGCCAGAATCAAGCGGGACCTGCTGGTCAGCACGGTGCTGAACACGTTTCTCGCGCGGGAATCGACTCAGAGCGGCATCTACAGGAGTCCGGTTGCGCAACTCTGGTCGTTCAACCGGGGATTCGAAGGCGAACACTATTCCCTGCTCAAACGCGGCATGCCAGTCTATATGCAGCAGAATCTCGGGACCACGCTGCAACAGAGTTTCTACTCGAGGCGGGGACGGTTTCGAGGCCGGTTCCGGCGGAACAGGGGCGCGCGCGGCGTTTCCTGGGATACCGTAACGGCCAGGATGCGGCAGCGTTCTTTCGCGGAACTTGACCCGACTGCGGACGCGGAACTCTACCGGGCGGTCGTCGACGCCAAGGGCGCCTCCATGTTCGGGATGATGCAGGCCGTGGTGGGAGAAGATGCATTCAGAGACGTGGTCAGCGGATTCGAGGAGGCGAGCCGGCACGCGGGAGTCGACTTTGCGTCTTTCGAGCGCGCGGCTGTTGGCGATTCGTCGATGCAGGCGGAACGGCCCAGCCTGAATCGACTCGTCCGGGACTGGCTTCACGGCGCCCAGGTCCCGGGCTACACCCTGACAAGGGCAAAAGCATATAAGGTGGACGACGGATGGGGCATGATGACGTATCAGGTCGTCGTGCGTATCCGGAACGGCGAGCCGGGGCGCGGATTTGTCCAGATTCGAGCCATGGGGACCGAAGACGAGGCGATAAAGGGCGTTGAGATCGAGGGCGGACAGGAAGTTGAGGTGGGGCTGATCCTTTGGGAACGGCCTTCGAGGATAAGCGTCGAGCCGTTCTTTGCTCGCAACCGCCGGGTCCTGATGGCGCCGTTGCGCATACCCGAGCAGCCGATGGAAGGATCCGCCACGACCTACGTGAGGGAGGTCGCTCCGGACGAGACCGGATTGACCGAGATTATCGTGGACAACGATGACGAAGGCTTCGAAATGCCTGTCCGCAGGGTGCGGCGTTATCTCCGTCCGCAGTTGAAAGGCGACAACTGGCAGGAACGCCAGATGCCGTTCTCTTTCGGCAGGTATGAAAACAATTACAGGTGGAAGAAACCGGGCGATGGCGCGCAACCGGCCGTCTGGACGGCCCGATTGCCGCACAGCGGGGATTACGACGTCTACTATTATTTCCTTCATCCCAGGTTCTCCAGGCGCATGCGTATGGCGTCGGAATTCAGTCTGGCCGTCTGTTACGGCGCCGAGGTGGATACGCTGGCGGTCGAATCGAACAACCTGAAGGCCGGCTGGAACGTCCTGGGACGATACCGGTTCGAGGGCGGAGAACTGGCCCGGGTCGAGTTGTCCGACCGCGCCAACGGCCGCCTCTACGCCGACGCGGTGCGCTGGCGATACGTGGATCCCGACCATCCGGAAGAAGTGTACGAAGAGGATCTGCCAACCTGGAATTTCGGTCGCGGCGGCCGGGGCGGTCGAGGAGGCGGCAGCCGGGGCGGCGGATCGTGGCGTGGGAGAAGCTGGTAAACCGTTGGACAATAACCCTTTTGCGAGGTGCAATTTGAACAGGCGAATCCTGAGCGACTCCTGCATTGCATTCACGGCTGTTGTCGTTGCAGCCGGCTGCGGCGGGCAAACCGAGCAGCGGTCCGTGGACCTGACCGTCCCGGTCACCGTCCAGGCCGTTCGCCTGGACACCATGGAGGCGACGGTGGCGGCCACCGGTACGCTCCGGCCCTCCCGGGAGGCCCGCATACAGACCGAGGTCGACGGTATTCTTCAATATGTCGCGCGGGGCGTCGGAGGACGTCCGAACGATGGAATGCGGGTCACCCGGAACCAGGAGATTGCACGGCTGGTGAACAAGGAGCTTGTCGTAAACGCACGCCTGGATTCCAGGCAACTCGCGCGCGCCACCGCGAAACGAACGCTGCGCGAGCATGAGGTGCTCGTTGAACGAAAGCTGGGTACGGAGAGAGACCTGGACGAAGCGCGCCGCGCCCTCGCCGAGGCCGAATCCAATTACGAAGACGCGCTCGTTCAGATCGCCAAGACGACGATCCGGACGCCAATCAGCGGTTTTCTGACGGGATTGGCCGACATTACCGAGGGTACGCTGGTGGAGGCCCGAACGACCATCGCTACCGTGATGGATTACAGGCAGGTGCTCGTCGATCTGAAGATTCCAAACGCCTATATCGCAGCCGTTTCACCCGGCCAGGTCGTGCGAGTGGAAAACTATGCATTGCCCGGAAGGCGGTTTCTGGGAACGATCCAGGTCGTGGACCCGGCCATCGATCCGACCACGCGCACCTTCCGGGTCGTTGGGACCGTGAAGAATCCGAACCGGACGTTGCGTCCGGGCATGTTTGTGAAAGCCGAGATCGTCACGGAGTCTCACGAAGACGCGGTGGTGATTCCTCGCCGCTTTGTCCTGACCCGCCAGAATCGCAAAGTGGTGTTCGTGGAAGAGGAGGGTAGGGCACAGATGCGCGACGTGGAACTGGGTTTGGAGGGCCCCGAGCAGGTCGAGATTCTGGAAGGGCTTGAAGCGGGCGAGCGCCTCATTACCAGCAATTACGAGACGCTGCGACCCCGTACCCGCGTGCGTGTAACCGGCGTGGGCGTGGCGGGGCAGCAGTGAAGGCGAAAACCGTGCGCCCGCCGCCGGGAGCACCCGTCGCAATTCCCTGGTAACTCTTCGCCGCAGACGCAACATCAACCGAAATCATCTGGTGAGTTGCCGTTTGGACCCCTCTGGGGCCCAGGGACTGCGTGTGGGCCTTCAGGAGGGTTTTTTTCATCTTGATCCGTCATTTTTCGGGGACGTCAATTCGAGTATTTGCGAGCGGATCTCATTCAAAGGGCCGATACAATGGCATTGCCCGAATATTCGACGAAATATCCGGTAACGGTTGCCATGGCAACGCTTGCCGTCGCGCTCCTGGGCTGGATTTCGCTGGAGCGCCTGGAGGTGGACCTGCTGCCCGACCTGCGTTCTCCCGTGATTACCGTGGACCTGCGATTTCCGGGCAAAACCCCCAGGGAGATGGAGGAACGATATGCGCGTCGCCTGGAAGGGGATATCGGCACGGTACGCCACGTCAAACGCGTTCATTCCGTGTCCCGTTCCGGGCAGGCCGTGGTCATCGCGGAATTTGAATGGGATGCGGACATGGATTTCGCCCTGCTCGACGTGCAGAAGAAAGTGGCGCGGTACGCTTCGGATCCCGAGATCACGAGTCTGGACGTGACACAGGAAGACCCCCAGGCGTTGCCGGTGATGCGTCTGGCCGTCTCCGGAGCGGACTGGCAGGACCCGGACGAATTGCTGGGCAGCGCAGAAACCGTCATCCGGCCCAAGCTCGAGGGGTTGTCCGGGGTGGCTTCGGTGGAAATCGAGGGGGGCGCCGAAAAAGAAATCCGGATCACGCTGGATTCCTATCTCCTTCAAGCATTCGGCGTCAATTCGGAGACGGTCGTCTCGCGGATACGCGAGGCCAATTCGGATGTCTCCGGGGGAACGTTGAAAGACGGACAACGTACCTATCTGGTAAAAGGCCTGGGACGTCTGACCGACTTGACAGACGTGAACAACCTGGTTGTGGGCGAACGCAGGGGCGAATCTTCGAATGGCGAGGAAGACGCCTCGACCCAGCGCGTTCCCGTCACGGTGAGCGACGTTGGAACCGTGGGTCTGCTGTATAAGGAAAGGGAAACCATCGTTCGCCTCGACGGCAGGGAGTGCGTCGGGCTTTCCGTTTACAAGGAAGCCGGCGCGAATACCTCGTCGGTGGTCAACGGGGTTCTCCGGGAACTGGGAAGCCTGGAGGCCGATCTGAACGGCATCCGGTTTACGGTGGTGGAAAACCAGGCCCGCTTCGTCGAACGCGCGGTAAATGAAGTGGAAGAGGCGGCCGTTCTTGGCGCGTTGCTCGCAGTGGGCGTGCTGCTGGCTGCGCTCCGGCAGTGGACCGCCACGCTGGTGATCGGACTTGCCATTCCGATTTCCGTTCTGGCCACGTTCACGCTGATGTATTTCCAGGGGCTGACGCTGAACGTCATGACCCTCGGCGGCCTGGCGCTGGGCGCCGGCATGCTGGTGGACAACGCCATTGTCGTGATCGAGAACATATACCGGCGCCTCGAGAGAGGAGAAACGGCCGCAGAGGCCTCCGTCAGAGGCGCCAGTGAGGTCGGGGTCGCGATTCTGGCGTCCACGCTGACCACGGTGTCCGTGTTTCTGCCCATTGTCTACCTTCACGGGTTGGCCGGTGAACTCTTCAAGGAACAGGCCTGGACGGTCGCGTTCTCACTGGTTTCGTCTCTCGCGGTGGCGATGACCGTGGTGCCCATGTTGACCGCCCGGCTATTCAGGCGGTATCCTCGACGGTCTGCAGGGATCGCGGGAACGCGGTCCTTCAGACGCTTTCTGGACCGGTCGCTGAACCATAAGGGGCGGACGATGGCGGTGCTCGCGGCCTGCCTTGTGGCTGCCTTCTATATGGCCCGGTCCATCCATACGTCTTTTATTCCCACGGAAGACGAGGGTGTGCTCCACGTGGACCTCGCGCTGCCGGAGGGCACGAGACTGGAGTCGACAGACAGGGTGGCGAGGCGGGTTGCCGCCATTACGCAGGCGGTTTCCGGAGAGGAAGCGCGGCACATCTACCTGCGCGTGGGAACCGATCCGAACCGGTTTGGCGCCGTGGGAGAACCCACGGGCCCGAACAGGGCCGAGATGACGGTCGTGCTGGGCCGACAGGCGAACCGTCGCGGCGTCTCCGAACTCACCACGGTTCTGGATGCAGCCCTCCTGGAAGTTCCGGACATTAAGGTAAATTATCGACTTCAAAAGGCTGCATTGGAGGGTCTTATACGAGGCGCAACTGCGCCGGTCCAGGTCGAGGTCAGCGGCGAGAACCTGGAACTGCTTCGGGAACTGACCGCAGATCTGAAACGGCGCATGGACGCGTTGTCCACGGTATATAACGTGCGAACCAGCTTTCAGGACGGTCAGCCCGAGGTGGACGTGGTGCTGCGGCCGGACGTCACAGCGGCGTTCGGACTGACCTCGCAGAACCTCGTGCGAGAGCTCGAACGCAGGCTGGGCGGAGAGGAAGCCGGAGAACTCTCCAAGGACCAGCGGGCCCGAACGATCCGGGTGGGTTTCGAGGACGTGGACCTTCGGGAGCTGCAGCACGCGAGAATCGACGGTCCCGACGGGGCAATGCTTACGCTGGGAGATCTCGCCGACCTGCGGGTCGTTCAGGGCCCCAGGGAAATCCTGCGGGACGGGCAGCGCAGGGTCGGGCGGGTATCCGCTTTCCTGACCGACGGTGTGGTCTTGAGCCAGGCGGCAACACAGATCAGGCAGGCGGTGCGACAGATGGCCATACCGCACGGATACCAGGTGACCATAACCGGTGAGGAACGGGAGCGGGCCGAATCATTCGGCGGCCTGCAGTTCGCCCTTCTGCTTTCGGTGGTGCTCGTCTATATGGTCATGGCTTCGCTCTTCGAGTCTCTGCTCCATCCGTTTACCGTCATGCTGACGGTGCCGCTGGCAGGCATCGGCGTGGTGGTCGCATTCTGGAGTCTGGGAGAAGCGTTTGGCGTGATGGCGTTCATCGGCGCGATCATGCTGGGAGGAATCGCCGTTAACGACGCCATCATACTGGTGGACCACATCAATCAGTTGCGGCGCGAGTTGGGCGACGTGAGACAGGCCGTACTTCAGGCCGCGCAGGATCGGATGCGCCCGATCCTGATGACCAGCGCCACGACGATTCTGGCGTTGTTGCCCATGGCCGTGGGCGTCGGCGAAGGCGCCCGACTGCGTGCCCCGATGGCGGTGGCCGTTATCGGCGGTCTGGTCACGTCCACGTTGATGACCCTTGTGGTGATTCCCGTCGTCTACGAACTGATCGAAGGGCTCAGAAGGAGGAGGGCGGCGTGATTCTCCCCGATCTTGCGGTCCGGCGACCCGTAACGACGTCGATGTTCTTCGCCGCATTCGCCATATTGGGAGTCGTGTCGTGGACGAGGCTTCCGGTACAGCTCTTTCCGGAGCTGATCTTTCCGGAGGTGTTTGTCACGCTGTCGCTGCAGGGGGCCTCTCCGGAACAGGTGGAACGAGACCTGCTGGTTCCCGCGGAAGGGGAGATCGGCAAGCTGGACGGCGTCCAGGAGATGGAGTCGTTCGCGATGGCCAACAGGGGAGGTATTCGCGTATCCTACGCGCCCGACGTGGATATGAAGTTCGCCCTGCTTCAACTTCAGAGCAACCTGAACAGATTGCAGCCGACGCTGCCCGAGCGTACTCAGTCCGACGTCAGGAGGTTCGATTCGACGGATCTCAGCAGCAGCATTATGGAGCTTCACGTGCTCGCCGACTGGGACCTGAACCCGTTGCGGGAGTTCACGGAGGAAAAAATCCGGCCCGAGCTGGAGTCTGTCGACGGTGTCGTCAACGTGACCGTATTGGGCGGACGTCGCAGCGCCGTGGAAATCGTCCTTGATCCGTTCCTGCTGGAGGCGCATGGTCTTTCGACGGGACAGGTTCGGGCACGCCTGAACAGCTATAACCGGCGGCGTGAGTACCTGGGGCGCGTATACGAAGGGAATCGGGCCTATTCGGTGAGCATTCAGGGTCAGTTTACGGACCTGCGTCAGATTCGCGATCTCGTCCTGAACGCGGACGGCACGCTCAGGCTGGGCGACGTTTCCCGGGTGGAATTCGGACTCCAGGAACAGGCCGATCGGCACAGAGTCAATGGAAGACCGTCGGTGGGCGTCCGGATCCAGAAGGACGACGAAGCCAATCTGATCGAGGTTGCCGCCTCGGTCGAAGGCGCCATCGGCCGTCTGAATCGGGACTTCGAGAGCGAGGGCGTGGAACTGGGCGTGAGTTCCTCACAGGCGGATCTGATGACCGGAGCGCTTTCCACCCTGAAGCAGGCGGCCATTGCCGGCGCCGTGCTCGGACTGATCGTGCTCTTTCTGTTTCTTCGGAACCTTCGTTTCGTCTCGGTCCTCCTGCTGGCCATTCCGATTTCTCTCCTGATGACCTTTAATCTGATGTACCTCGGCGGGCTGTCCGTCAACGTGCTGTCTCTGTGCGGTCTCGCCCTGGCGATGGGGATGCTTGCTGACAACGGCATCGTGGTGATGGAAAACATCTTCAAGCACTACGAACGGGGTAAATCGCCCGCCGACGCGGCAAGGGACGGTGCGGCCGAGGTCGGGCGCGCCGTGGTTGCGGCAACCGCAACCACCGTAACCGCATTCCTGCCGATTCTGTTCATCGAGAGCGACGCGCGGGACCTGCTGCGGGAACTCGCGTTGTCCATGGCCTTTCCGCTCCTTGCGTCACTGCTGGTGGCCCTGACGCTTGTTCCGGCCCTCGCCGTCCGAGCGTTGAGCCGAGGGGTCCGACAGCCTCCGGACGTTCGCGGGTTGCTCGAACGGTATACGCTGCTGCTGAAGACCGCTCTGCGTCACCGCGCATCGGTGGTCCTGTCCGCGGGGGTGGCGCTCGCGCTGACACTCGTGGTGGCGTTCTTCTACCTGCTGCAACAGCAGGTGCGCAGGGAGGAGACACGTTTTACGGTTTACGTGAACCTTCCGGAAGGGGCCACGCTGGATGCGACGGACGAGGTCGTGAAACAGGTGGAAGCGTCCGTACGGGACGTGCCGGGTCTGGACCGGTTTACGACGTCGGTCCGCGAGGCGGAAGCCGACGTGAATGTATTGCTTGACGGACGTTCTGACCGGCCCGGCGGCATCTCGCTGGATGAAATCAAAGAGCAACTCGACGACAGACTGCAGAATGTGCAGGGAGGTGTCGTCGGATACGAACCCAGGCCCCGTGCGGGGAGGGGAGGCCGCGGGCAGGGGATAGGACAACGTCGGAGACGCGGTTCAGGTGGATTCGATCTGACCGGGGCCACGCCGAATGAGCAGGTTGTGGTTCGAGGGTACGACTTTACGATCCTGACGATGATTGCCAATGACCTGACGTACCGCCTCGAAGAACTGGAGGAGGTGGATGCCAACAGCGTACGCGCCGACGCCGAACGGAGTTCGCCCGAGGTGCAGGTGATACCCGATGCGGCCGCCCTGTTCGACCGGCGGCTTGGCGCGCAGGAAGTGCTCGCCGCCATGGGTGACACCCGTTGGGACGGGTTTCGCACAACGGTCCCGTTCCTGCTGCCCGATGCAACCGAGGTGCCCATCGAAGTGCGTACGATCGAAGAGGAGGACCGCGACCGCTACGGACTGGCGGAATTCAGGCGTTCACGCATACTGAACCGGGACGGGCATTACGTGCCTCTGTCCGAAGTGGCGAGGGTCCGGACGGATGAGGGACGGAGCAGCCTGTTGCGGACCGACCAGACCCGTCGGATTGTGGTTTCCTACCGGTTTCCTTCGGAGATTCTGGATTCTCAGCCGCGGTTGGATCTCGCGAGACGGGTCGTGCGAACGACGCTGCAGGACATGGTTCTGCCGGAGGGGTATTCGATCGAAATCATCGAGGCTCACGAGGAGATGATCTACTATTGGATGATGGCGGTCGCCGCGGTACTCATCTATATGATCCTGGCGTCGCTGTTTGAGTCTTTCGCCTCTCCGATCATCATTCTGTGTACGCTGCCGCCCGCGGCCATCGGCTCCTGCTGGGCGCTGATGATGTCGGGCACGGGCCTCAGCCAGCAGGAGGGTCCCATGGCGCTTCTGGGCTTCATCGTCCTGCTGGGCATTGCGGTGAACAACGGAATCATCCTGATCGACGCGGTCGGCGTGCTCAGGACTCGATTCGGCTTTCGCCGGGAACGCGCGGTGCTGACCGCGGCGCGGTCGCGTGTTCGACCCATTCTGATGACAACGGCCACGACGCTTCTGGGCGTTCTTCCACTGGCGCTCGAATACGGCGGCGATTTTGAAATCTGGCCGCCGTTCGCAATTACCGTTCTGGGTGGGCTGTCGGTTTCCATGGTCTCCACGTTGATCCTGATTCCAGTGGTCTACATGGGACTGGATCAGATCGGCGCCTGGCTTGCCGACATGGGGGCTATCGCCGTCACGCTGTCGCTGCTGGCGACCGCCGCGGCCGGGTATGGCGTTTATGTGCGGTATGAAAGCGTTTTCTGGGCAACGCTGTCGATATTACCCATCTGGGGCGCGTCACTGACAGCGATATGGATCGTCCTGAAAGTACACCGCGCCCGAGTCGCCGCCCGGCGGGTATCCGGCGCCGTTCATTCCATCCAGCTGAGAAATCTTACCAAGATCTACGGTGCGCCCGGGCGGTTTATACGGGAGTGGGCGCGCAACGAGCGCCGGCGAGGGCGGATGATGGAAACCGGGCCGGGTCCACACGACCGCAAGGCGGTCCGTGAAGCGCTCATCTGGAAGCTGCCGTTGCTCGCGCTGTTGTCGGTCTTCACGACCTATTTCGTGGACGAAATCTGGATCTATCTGCACGGGCTTGCGCTGGCATCCATGCTTGCGCACGTGGGGAGATGCATTGGAGACCTGAGGGAAAAGCAATTTCCGGCGCCGATCGCCCGCATTGGCGCCCTGCTGCTCAAAGCCGTGCTGCCATTGACGTTTGTAGGCTATGCGCACTGGCGGCTGAACCTGCTTTCAGTCACGCTTGCCACGTTCGGGCTGTGGGTCGCCTATCGACTGGTGCGGCGGCTCGCCGACAGGGTACGTTCCGGGGAGATCGATCCCGATGCCGTGTCCGGACGTTTGGCGCGGCCGCGCCGGTGGAGCTATCGAATGGCCTCGGCCATGCCGCTCGTCGGCGTTCCCCGGCCGGAGTTTCGGGCGCTGGCGGGCGTCAACCTGGAAATCGGCAGGGGGATGTTCGGACTTCTGGGCCCCAACGGGGCCGGCAAGACCACGTTGATGCGCATTCTCTGCCGGGTACTCGAACCCAGCTACGGCTCCATTCTGATCGACGGTCGAAACGTCCTGAACAGGGGATCGATTCACGGTCTGATTGGCTACCTGCCGCAGCACTTCGGCAACTACGGACACCTTTCCGCAACCGAGTATCTGGAATACCGGGCGCTTCTGGAGGGTTTCAAAGACCGGACAATTCGGGACACCCGGGTGATCGAATCCCTGGAACAGGTCAATTTGATCGAACGCAAAGACGATCCGGTCGGCTCGTTTTCAGGCGGTATGAAGCAGCGCCTGGGCATCGCTCAGACCCTTCTGCACACCCCGCTGATCGTGGTGGTGGACGAGCCCACGGCGGGGCTCGATCCGCTGGAGCGCATCCGGTTCCGCAACCTGCTTGCCAGGTTGAGCCAGGATCGCATTGTCATTTTCTCCACGCACATCGTGGAAGATATCTCCGGAAGCTGCAATCGTCTGGCAGTACTGGACCATGGGTGTCTTCTGTATACGGGAACGCCGGAGGAAATGCGGAATCTGGCGACGGGACGGGTGTGGGACACGGTGGTTTCGGAGCGGCGCTTTTCGGAGATGGAGGACAAACTGAAGCTCATTTCGCATCAACGAACGCCCGGCGGGATCCGGATGCGGTTCCTGTCAGAACAGGCGCCGGTCGATATCGGCGCGCAGAGTGTGGATCCAACCCTGGAAGACGCGTACCTGTACCTGCTTGGCGGAGGGGAGGGACAGCCGTGCTGAACTGGCGGGAATTGCTGCTCACCACGTGGCGGCTTTATCGGCTGAGCTGCAGGATCATATTCCACAGGAAGTTGATGTTCATGGGCATCGGCCTTCTCGTCTATTACGCCGCCATGTACGCGTTCGCGGTGTGGCGCCCCGACGAGGGGTTCGGCGTGTCGCAGGCGCTCAACGTTCTGGTTGAAATCCCCGGTATTGCGCTTGCCATTTATCTGACGATGGACCTCGTTGCGGGCGAACGAGACCGGAATACACTTGAAACCCTGTTCAGCACAACCTCTACCCACTACAAGATCTGGACGATCCGGATGGTGGGGGTGTATCTGGTTCTGGCGGGAACCCTCATGGGAATGACGGTGGTCGCCTATTTCGTCTTCGCCGAACTTCCGATTTTCCGGGGCGGATTGAACGCCTTTCTGCCGGCATGTCTTGCCGCCGGGCTCACGTTTACCTTCTCCGTTCTCTGTCGAAGCGGCAACGCGGCCGCGATGCTGGCGACCGGGGTGATGGTCCTGGCTCTGGTCGTTTCGAAGTCCATGCCCGATTCTCCCTTCGTGCTCTTTCTGGACACGTTTGATCCGCCGGTGGGCATGGAAGACACGCTTTGGGGCGACCGGGTTCTGCTGAACCGTCTGGCCGTCGTGCTGCTGTCGGGCTTGCTGCTGTTTATCGGCCTGCGCAGAATGGAAGCGCGGGAGCGGCTGGTATCTTCGTAACGGCGGGTCTCCTGTGCCACAGACGCGGGACCGACGGGCGCCCATCCTATTCCTTTCTTACGTCCAGCCGGACTTTTCGCGGCGCCACGTTCACGACCGCCAGATCCGTCCCATGCCTGATTGACTCGACGCCGAACTCGAACGTCCTGCGCCCGAACCTGACGTAGCCGGCATCGATGACGAGCCGAAAGGCGTCCTTGGGCGCGAGCAGAAGGGCGCGTCGGGGACCCTTCACGGTGACGTCTACGGCGGCCGGTCTCACGCCCTCCAGCGCATAGCCGCCCGGCAGATTCTCCACGCCGACCGCCACTTCATACGTCGCTTCCTGGACCGACGCGCCGGGCACCAGAAATACCCATGCGCCGAACGCCAGCGCGAAGGAGAGCATCCCCTCCGAGAGATGCCGCGCCAGCCAGCCTCGACCGGCCCTCCGATCGCCGACAACCACGTGTTGAGAGTGCTTCTGCAACCTCGACAGCAGTTCGTCAGGATCGTCCAGAATCTCAAGTCGACCCTGGCGTGCGACGGCGATGGTGCCGCGCTCCTCGGAAACGACCAGGCAGAGGGCGTCGCTGCGTTCGGTCAACCCCAGCGCCGCGGCGTGGCGGGTTCCTGCCGGCCCGAGTTCGCTGCGGTTTTCCGACAGCGGCAGATGGACGGCAAAACGCTCCAGCCGGTCGTCCCTCATCACCAGCGCCCCGTCGTGCCCCGCCGAAGTCGTGCCGAACAGGCTGTCGATGAGCTCCTCGCTGATGGTGGCTTGCAGTACAATCCCACCCTGCAGGAGCCGGTCGAGCGGTTCCCGTCCGGGAAGGACCACCAGGCCGCCCCGCCGATTTTCCGCCAGCTGAACCATCGCGCGAACCAGTACCGCCAGACTCCCCCCGCGGGGACGCGATGCCCTTCTGCCCAGGCCCAGCGCTGCAATCTGCTCGAAGAGCCTTCGAAGGTCGTCCTGGAAGACAACGACCAGCAGCACGACGAGTACGGCAAAGAACCCCTGGAATATCCACGCCGTCAGCTGCAGCTCGAACTGCCGCGCCAGGAGATAGAAAGCGCCCAGAAACGCCAGCCCGACGAGCGCCATGCGGGCGTGCATCCTCCGGGTCCAGGCCAACAGTCCCCAGAACAGCACGCCCACGACCGCGATGTCCACGACGTCTGAAAATGTAACCTCAAGCAGCGTCATATTGAAGGTTTTCCGCCTGCTGAATTCGGTCGATTGAGGGCGATGGGGACACCTGACGGCGTGTGAAACCCCGCCAGCCCGAAATATGGGCAATCTTTCTCATTTCGTCAAGACCGCCCCTGCCGGTTTGCTTCGCGGCAGATCGACGTCTGCCGGATTCCGAGGCGGCAGGACCGCGGTCCGGTCCGGGCGGCGCCATGTTCGCCCGTTGAATCGATCCGTGGTTCTCGTCTTTCGTTTGGCCGGTCCGGGGAAAATACCTATATTTGGAGACGTTCAGGGATAGCCGGAAAGGGCCAGAACCAAATTTCACGCGGTATTCGGACGGAGGCAAGCGACATGCAGGGTACTCGGGGGCGAATGACCAGACGGGAACTCAGGCAGGACGAATTTGTCAACAGGATGCTGGCCGCATGGGCTTACGTGGAAGAGAACTACGTCCGCGTGCTCGCCGCTGGCGGGGGGGTGGTGGTCCTCATCCTGCTCGGCATTTTCATCATGAACCGGATGGACGCCCAGACAAGAGAGGCAGTGGAGGCGGAGGGGCAGATCCGGATCCTGTTGCTCCAGGGTCGGGTAGACGATGCCATCCTGGAAGCCGAACGTGTCTCGGAGACGTACAGCGGCGAAGCGGCAGCCGGGCGGGCCCTGCAGTTGGCCGGCGGCCTCTATTTCGAAACCGGGAGGCACGTGGAGGCGAAGGCCGCATTTGAAAGATACCTCCAGGAGTTCGACGCGACGGGGCTCACGGGATACAGCGCCTGGTCCGGTGTTGCCGCCGCCCTGGAAGAACAGGGCGATTCCGCGGGCGCGGCGGCCAGATACCTGGCGTTCGCCGATGAGTTCGAAGACTCTCCGTTCGCGCCCAATGCGCTCAAGGAAGCGGCCCGATGCTATCGGGTATCGGGCGATACCGGTCAGGCCAGGATTCTTCTGCAGCGCATTCTGGACCGGTATTCGAGGAGTTCCGTCGTCCGAAGCGCGGAGGAGGAACTCAAACAGATGGGTGGTATCGGATGACCGGCCCGGAACTGAGTCTCACCCGTACGCGCGAATTTCACCCGACCGACCTGGACGAAGAAATCCTGCTGGTCGTACCGGACGACGTACAAGGGCATGCAGCCGTCGCCCGTGTCGCGGAAGCGGTGGGGGAGGCGGGACGCCCCCCGGAGACGATCCCTCAGAGCCGCTTTCGGCAGGCGCTGTTCCGGGAAAAGCACGTGATTGCCTTCGGAAATCTGGCAAATAACCGGGCGATTCAACGTCTCTATACCGCCCGGTGTTGTTTTGTGGATACCTTCTTCCCGGGCGCACACGGCTACCTGGTCAAATCGATATCAGACCCGTTCGGGTACGGCCGGAATTGCATTGTCGCAGGCGCCAGCTCAACGGAAGGGTTGGAGGCGGCGCTCGGCGTTTTCAGGGACATTGTGGCCGCGAGTCACGGCCGTCTGGACCGGGTTCACGCCGCATCATTCGACCACGAACTTCCGCGGTTGCCGGATGCTTCCGAAACCGACCGCATGGTTCAGGACGATTTGAAGATCTGGGGGACGGGGTGGTCTGCGTCGCCGTTCCGGGGCGGCCGGATCCTGTCCTACCTCTGGCGCCATTACCTGACGGATCATCCGGTCTGGGCGCGAGCGGCGGTGGAAATCCTGAAGGGATCGATAGAGCCGTGGCGAGCGGAATGCAGTGCGCACCCGGAGGCGTACCACTGTTTCTTCAACCTCCACCTCTACATCCATCTTTGGGACCTGGTGGAAGACAACCCGCTGTTTACCCCGGAAGACCGGCTGGGGGCGGTGACCATGTTCGGCGAGTTGCTCAGACATCTCATGAAACTCTCGTACGTTTCGGAGGAAGTGAATCCACCGGGTCAAATCCGGCAAAATCACACGACCTTTATCGGCCTGAATCTGGCCGTGGGCGGCGATTATATGGTCGGGCGGCACGGGATCGGCGAATTTCAGCACGCAAACGACGTCGCAAAGCGCATTTTCGAAGGTCAGATGCATAGTTACAAGCCCGATGACGATGGGGGCGTGGGGTACGTCTGGCACGTGCCCCAGGAAACGCTGAGCTATTTTCTGTACCGCGGCGACGACCGTTACATCACCGGGGGACACGTGTCGGATCTCTGCAAATTGGCGGTGGTGACAACCGACAATATGCGCAGCGAGTGCGGTTACGGCGATACCACGGGGTATGCCGGTTTTTCCTCGGTCGGATGGGATGCCCGGCTCTGGCCGCTGATGGTTTCGACGTGGCATCAGCCGGATGCCGCGCACCTTTGGACGTTGAACTGGCTTGGAGACGGAAAACGGCCTCCCCCGGACAGGGCGCTGCACGGTCTCTATTCGGCCGTGGACTACGTGGACGGCGGATTCGCCATGGCGGCGTGTAAGCCGGTCGTACCCCGCGAACTGCTCGGCATCTGCGTGATGGAGTTGCCCGAGCCAGTGCTCGACTGGGTACGACGGTACTCGCCGCAGGCCCATCATCCGCGTCCGGGGAGAAGGTATTTCGACAAATTGTCCCTGCGGCGCAATTTCGAGCCCGGGGGGGAATACCTGCTGCTGGAAGGACTCGGAACGACCTGCCACGGACACGAAGATACCAATGCGATCGTCCGGCTGACCTGGAACGAGAGGGCGTGGCTGGCAGACGGGGATTACATCCGGGCCGCGCCCGCGTTTCACAATTCCGTCGTGGTCATGCGAGACGGCGAGGGAGTTCTCGAATCGCCCGGAGACGGCGTGGTGATCCCGCCTTTGGCGTCCTTAAACGTCTGTAGCGACGGCGCGGAACTGGCGATGCTCCGCTCCGAAGCCGCGGGTTACAACGGTGTGGACTGGCAGCGGGAGATATTCTGGCGCAAGGGTCGATATATGGTCGTCATGGACCGGCTTCGCTGTCGCGAACCGGGAGACTATTATCTACAATGTCTCTGGCGAATGGTGGGGGATCCGGTCCGGGAGGCGGACGGCGTGCGCATCCGGCCAGGCGGGGGAGGACTTTTATATTCGTAACGCGGACGGCTCCACGCAGGAAATCGTGTCCGGACCCGCACGTCAAGAGCCGATGGGGAAGCTATCCGCATTCGGACGGAACCATTTCCGTGCTGCATCAGCGAACGGGCGTGCAGCCCTCGAAGCCGGCACGTCGTTCACCTTTATGAATCTGCTCACCCCGGATGCCTCGGATACGACTGGAACGGGTCGGCCCCGACGCGGTCAGGGTCACGGATGGGGACGACGTCGCGTTGTTGGGCGCGGGAACGTTGGAACAGGACGGTCTCGAATCTCTCGGGGAGCATGTTCGCGTGCCTCGCTCCGAGGCAGTGGCGTGCGCTTACAGGGCGTCGAACGGCTGACCGGACGGGAGGTCGAACCATCGGAACAGGTTCCGGACCGACCCGAACTGGCGGCGGCGGTCCGGTCCGTACGGGCAGTCCCGGCCGTGACGACCGCGCGCGCGACGCGTCCCTCGGTTTTCTGGCGGGCTTGGCGCAGCGGTGGTGCCGGGCGTTCCCCCGGCCGATATCCGGGATATTTCCGTCTCGGATGACGGTGAATTGCTGCTGGCCAGCGGCGGTGACGTCGTGCTGACTGAACGCGGAAAACGGGGGAATCGGTCTGGTTCCGGCAGATTGACGCGGAAGGCGGCGCCAGCCGGGTCCTTGGATCGGATATCGACGGAGACGGAAAACCGGAAGTGCTGGTGGGGGACTGAAGACTCAAAATATTGATTGTTCTGGAAGGGAGATACCGGTGACGAACGCTGGCGTCGCGAGTCTGGCGAATATGTGGAATCGCGGCACGAGGGTCTCGGCCATCGACGTGGCGGACCTGGAGGGAAACGGCGATCTGAACGTGCTTGCCGGTACCGAAGGGTGGTTTGTGAACGCGTTTGCGCCCGACGGCGAGCTCCTAGATGGGCCGAATGGTTTCGATATCACGCCATCACCGCGCTTGCAAGCCGCGGACGTGGATGGAGACGGAAAGGCCGAGATTCTGGTCGGTACGGAATACTACACGCCGCTTACCGTGCACAATTTTGACGGGTCCTTCCGCTGGTCGACCTTCGAGCAGGTCGGGATCGCACGGGAACGCGACAACGCCGAGACGCGGCATCTGTCTGAAACAGATGGTACTGTGCGACCTCGACAGCGACGGCGTTCAGGAAATCATCTACGGGACGGAAGACGGCTGGATTTACGCCGTCAATCCTCAGGACGGCGCCGAACTCTGGCATATCAATCTCGTGGGGCAAATTACGGGACTCGTCGTTCTGGATGGCGTTCTGATCGCGGCGTGCGAGTTCGGCGCGCTGTATGGAATCGATTTTGCCGGCAATCTGACGTGGCGCCGCCACGAAGCGCAATGGATCCATGCCGTCGCAGAATCCCGCGGCAATGATCGCCGTTGCCGCCGACCGGCGGGAAATCCGGACGGTCGACAGCGAGGGGCGCTGCCAGGGTTTGATTGAAATGCCCGCGAACGTCACGTCGCTCGTCGGGGCGCAGAGCGGATTCGTCTGTGTCTACGGGCAGGGGATTGCCAGGCTGGATCTTGTTTCCTGAATAATGGCAGTCACGGTTCACAGTTTCACGAAACCCCTCACAAAACCGGTATAAGATATATTATGTAAACTTACGGTTGTTTCACGCGGGCTGTCTATCGGCATTTCCTGTCATTTTCGATTCATGGGCCACATTCTGACCTGTTTTGTCCCGCAGAGCGGACAATTCGGTTTTCAGGCGTCCGATTTCAAGATTCTTGGCCGCCAGGTCCTCTTTAAATGCCTCGCAGCTGTTTTCGAGCGTCCTGTTTTGATCCTCCAACCGGCTTTGTTCTTCTCCCAGGCGGTTCAGTTCTTTTCTGAGCCAATGCGCCGTTAATGCGGCCTTTTCCCGGGCTTTTTCCGTCGCGCGGAGGTTTTCGCGCAACCCATCGAGGTCGTCCTTGTATTTTCGCGCTTCGGTCCATCCGGATGCGGACGAGGCCTCCAGTTGGGTCTGGCGTTCGCTCAGTGACCGAAGTTCGGCCGTGCGTTCAGCCAGCGCCCGCTCAATGGCATCCAATTTTCCGACACGCCGTTGCAACCGGTCGTAATCGTCCCGTTGAAGTTGCACGAGGGATTGACTCTGGATCGCTTCGAGACTATTCGATTCCAATGTTTTTCCATATTTCTTCCTGTAAATTTCCAACAGATCCTCTTTGGGGATCCTCCACGCGCCATTCCACTTCCGGGCGTTCAGATAGTCCCGTTCGATGTAGTTTCGGACCGTTTTCGGGGTCACCTTGAGCAGATTTGCGGCCTGTTCGATGCTAAGATGTTCGGTCCGGACGTCGTTGGAATCGGTCATTGATTGCTCCATTACTTGAATATTCTCATTTTTTTCCTAAATTATTATAGGAAATTTCATTCCTGAATTCAAGGACGATTCACGACGTAACATCGTATCGAGAAGGAAGACTCAAATGGAAAGCGCAGCCCTGAAACGCACCCCACTCTACCGGCAGCATGTCGAATTAAACGCGAAAATGGTGGAATTCGGAGGATGGGAGATGCCCGTCCAGTATACCGGAATCGTTGCGGAACATCGTGCCGTGCGAACATCCGCAGGGCTGTTCGACGTCAGCCACATGGGCCAGATCCAGGTTTCGGGCGCCGGGGCGAGGGATTTCCTGCAATATCTGGCAGCCAACGACATCAGGAGGCTGAAGAACGGCAGATGCCAGTATTCCTTTCTTCTGAACGAGCGCGGCGGCACGATTGACGACATGATGGTCTACCGGACCGGTCCGGACGCTTTCACGCTTGTTGTGAACGCGTCCAACGCGGAAAAGGACTGGGCTCACGTGGTATGCGTCGGCGCCGGGCGGAAGGACGTCCACCTGGAAAACAAAAGCGGCGAGCGTGCCCTGCTGGCGTTCCAGGGGCCTGCCGCCGGCGTTATTCTGTCGAAGTTGACGCCCGACGACGTCGAGGAGATTCGATTCCACGACGTCCGGCCTTGTACCGTGGCCGGCCTGCCGGTTTGGCTCGCCGCGTCCGGTTATACCGGCGAAAACGGATTTGAGGTCTTCGTGGCTTCGAACGAGGTGGAACAGTTGTGGCGCGCGCTGTTGGACGCGGGCAGGGACGCAGGCGCGGCGCCGGTCGGTCTGGGCGCCCGCGATACGCTGCGTCTGGAAGCGTCGCTCGCACTCTACGGGCACGAACTGGACGAGACGACTTCCCCCCTGGAGGCCAATCTCGGTTTCGCCGTGGCGAAGACCGGTTCCTATATCGGTTCCGATGCGATCGGGGAACAGTTGGAGAGCGGCGTCAAACGGAAACTGGTGATGCTGGAAATGGTCGACAGAGGCATTCCACGCCAGGGTTACGAGATTCGTCGACCGGACGGTACAGCCGCGGGCGTGGTCACCAGCGGGTCGGTCTCGCCCTGGTCCGGAAAGAGTATCGCGATGGGCTATGTCGAGCCCGAATTGGCAAAGCCAGGGCGGGAACTGTTTGTTTCCGTCCGGTCCCGGCGGCTTCGAGCGAAGGTGGTTCGAAGGCCCTATTACCGGCGGCCGGGCAGCTAGCGGAACACGAACCAACCCCCCTACCCCGCCGGTTTCGTTGTTCCCGCGCACGCGGCCCTGCGTCTTCAGCCACTTCTCAAGGAAAAAGCCCGGAATCGCTGAAAGATTCCAGGCTTTCGTCTTACGCCACGATATTAACGAGGCGATTGGGTACGACAATCACCTTTCTGGGTACCTTACCCGCCAGATGGTTCCTCACGTTCGGCTGTTCCAGCGCAAGCCTCGTGACGTCGTCGCCTTCCGCATCCATCTCCACCTGGAACCGGGCGCGGACCTTCCCGTTGACCTGGACCGGCATCTGAATGGTGGCCGGACGCGCCAACTCCTCGTCCCATTCGGGCCACGCCTGCTCGTGAACACTGTAGCGTTCGCCGATGCGTTCCCACAACTCTTCCGACAGATGCGGCGCAAAAGGCGCCAACAGCAGGCACAACGACCGGATGGCGTCTTTCCACGCGGCCGATTCGGCGACCGCCGCGGATCTTACCTTGCCGAGGCGGTTGACGAAGGTCATCAGCGCTGCGACCGCGGTGTTGAAGTCGAAGGATTCCAGGTCCGCGGTGACTTTCTTGATCGCCTGGTGGGTCATCCGCCGCAGTTCCATGGTCTCCGCCGGACCCGGAGGGTTGCCCGGAGACGCCGCCGGCTCGACGACAAGCGACCACACCCGGTTCAGAAATCGCGGAACCCCTCCCATGCTCGCCGAGTTCCATGGACCTCCCTGGTCCCACCGGCTGATGAACATCAGGTACGTCCTGACGCTGTCAACGCCGTGCGCATCGATGAGTTCGTCGGGATTCACCACGTTGCCCCGGGACTTGCTCATTTTCTCGGAATCCTCGCCGAGAATGATGCCCTGGTTGAACAGGCGGACCATCGGTTCGGCCTGGTCGGTGGCGATCAACTTCATGTCCCGCATCGCCCTGGTGAAGAAACGGGTATAGAGCAGGTGCATTGTGGCGTGTTCGATGCCGCCCGTGTACTGATCCACCGGCAGCCAGTACGCTCCTTCATCCGGGTCGAACGGGCCGGCGGCGAAATGCGGACTGAGGTACCGGTACTGATACCAGGAGGAACACATAAACGTATCCATCGTATCGGTTTCCCTCTGCGCCGTTCCGCGGCACACCGGGCAGGTCGTATGCAGGAATCCGTCGTGGTGTTTCAGTGGAGATTCGCCTGTAGGCAGGAACTCCGCATCTTCCGGCAGCGTCACCGGAAGGTCGCGCTCCGGAACGGGCACCACGCCGCAGTCGGCGCAGTAGATGATCGGTATGGGGCAACCCCAGTACCGCTGTCGCGAAATCAGCCAGTCGTGCAACCGATAGTTGACCTTGCGCTCTCCGATGCCGCGCGCTTCCAGTTCTTCCGCTACCGCGGTCTTCGCCGGGTCGGACGGCGTGCCGCTGAACCGGCCGGAATTGACCAGCGTGCCCTTTCCCTCATAGGGATGCTGCAGCGCCCGCCCGTCCCAGTCCGGCGGCGCTATGACCGTGGAAACCGGCAATCCGTACCGTTTTGCGAAGCCGAAATCCCGTTCGTCGTGTCCGGGCACGGCCATGATCGCGCCGGTACCGTACGTTGTGAGCACGTAGTCGGCAATATAGATCGGCACCTCCGCGTCGTTCATCGGGTTGATCGCGTACGCGCCCGTAAAGACACCGTCCCGGTCTTTGTCAAGCGACAGCCGGTCGATTTCGGACTGCCGGCCGGCCTTTTCGCGGTACGACGCGACGTCGGCCGCCTGAGCCTTTGTTGTAATCGCATCGACAAGCGGATGTTCCGGCGCCAATACCGCGAACGTAACGCCGAAAATCGTATCCGCGCGCGTGGTGAACACGCGAAACGACGCCCCGGATCCCTTCACGGTCATTTCGAACTCCACCCCTTCACTGCGGCCGATCCAGTTGGTCTGCATCGTCTCGACCCGGTCGGGCCAGTCCAGACCTGAAAAATTCAGCAGCGAATCCGCATATTTCGTAATCCGGAACAACCATTGATCCAGGTCTTTCTTCACGACGGGCGTATCGCAGCGTTCGCAGTGGCGGTCGTCTCCCCACACCTGCTCCCTGGCAAGCGTGGTATTGCAGCGCGGACACCAGTCGACCGGGGCCTTCTTCCGATAGGCCAGCCCGTGGCGATAGAACTGAAGGAAGAGCCACTGCGTCCACTTGTAGTAATCGGGCTCGCACGTAATGATTTCCCGGTCCCAGTCGAACATGGCGCCCATTCTCTTCAGGTGACGCCGCATTTTTTCGATGTTTTCCATGGTCCATTTTGCGGGATGGATTCCCCTTTCGATGGCGGCATTCTCCGCCGGAAGCCCGAACGCGTCAAAACCGATCGGGAACAGCACGTTGTACCCTTTCATCCGCATCCACCTGGCGCGAGCGTCGGAAGGCGCCATCGCGTACCAGTGCCCGATATGCAGGTCTCCGGAAGTGTACGGCAGCATGGTCAGCGCATAGTGCTTGGGCCTGCCTTCCTCAACGGCGCTCTTGTAGACCCCCGTCTCGTCCCAGCGGGCTCGCCACCGCGACTCGATCGAAACAAAATCGTATCCGCTCTCAGCCATCTGACGACTCCCTCATCTCACGTATTATGGGTAAAGCCGCTGCAGCATCCGGGGAAACGGAATGGTCTCCCGCACATGCCGCAACCCGCAGATCCAGGCTACGGTTCGTTCGATCCCCAGGCCGAATCCGGCGTGAGGCACCGATCCGTAGCGTCTCAGGTCCAAATACCACTGGAATGGGGTTTCGTCAAGTCTGTGTTGGGCGATCTTCCGCCGCAATTCCTCCAGGCTGTCCTCCCGCTGCCCGCCACCGATAATTTCTCCGTATCCTTCGGGCGCCAGCATATCCATGCAGAGCGCCAGCCGGCCGTCGTCCGGGTCCCCCTTCATATAAAAGGCCTTGCACGAGGCCGGATACCTGTGCACCAGGACCGGACGATCGAACTGCTCCGCGAGAACGGTTTCCTCGTCCCCGCCGAAATCCTCGCCCCACGTATGCGAGACGCCCTGCCGGTTCAGGATGTCAACCGCTTCCGTATAGGAGATCCTCGGGAAGGGTTTTTTCACGCGTTCGAGAGGGGCGATATCCCGTTGCAGCAACGCAAGTTCCTCACGACGCCTTTCCAGAACCTGCTGAACGACGGCGGAGACAAAGTCCTCCGCCAGATCCATGTCGCCATTCAGGTCCAGGTAGGCCACTTCCGGCTCGACCATCCAGAATTCGGTGAGGTGCCGCCGGGTCTTGGACTTCTCCGCTCTGAACGTCGGCCCGAAGCAGTATACTTTTCCGAAGGCCATGGCACTGGCCTCCAGATACAGCTGACCGCTCTGGGTCAGGTAGGCCTGGTCGTCGAAGTAGTCGGTCTGGAAGAGCGTTGTCGTACCCTCGCATGCCGAAGGCGTAAAGATCGGCGAGTCCGTGAGTACGTACTCTCTTTCGTCGAAATAGGTCCTGCACGCCCGGATGATTTCGCTTCGCACGCGCAAAATGGCGTGCTGGCGGGAGGAACGCAGCCAGAGATGACGATGGTCCATCAGGAAAGCAGTCCCGTGTGCCTTTGGTGTAATGGGATAGGGCTCCGATGCATGGACGACCTGAATATCGGAAACGCCGACTTCGAAACCCAGAGGCGAACGTTCGTCCTCGCGAACGACCCCGAATACCCGGAGCGACGACTCCTGGGTCAGGCCGCTCGAACGCTCGAACACATCGGCCGACACGTCGCCTTTGAAAACCACGCACTGAACCACGCCGGTTCCGTCTCTCAGCTGGAGAAAATGCAGCCTTCCACTGGCGCGTTTGTTGTGCAGCCACCCCTGAAGCAGGACGTCGCGCCCTTCGTACTCGCCGATTCTTGAAATTGAAATGGGTACGGCCATCGTGCTCCTCCCCGGACGCGCGGTCGATGCGCCTGGTTACTCCTCTTGCCAGTGTTCTGTCCCGAAAATAAGTTGCCTGAATTCGGCCGTCGAGTCGCCCGGCTCGCAAGGCGCCAGAGCGCAGGCGACCTGGCCAGGTCGGCGAGCAATGGCAACGCTGCGAGAGGGGATGAATCGGCCTGCCTGCAGCGCAGGGCACTGCGCAGGCAGGCGGAAGAATGGTGAGGTATTTTTGGGACAGGACACCAGTACCCGCAAACCCAATCCGCAGCGCCCAGGACGTAGACGCCGTGATTCGCAATGAAGGGTTCTCTGCGCAACGTCACAAAACCAAAAAAGACGACCGGAAGTTGCCGATCGCCTTTTGCCGACCACGTTCCTGCCTGGCGGGTCAGCGCCGGTTTGGCCTTCTCGGGCCCCGGGATTGGCGCGGCGGAGGCTCGACGTATCCGGGCGGAGGCTCGAACGTCGCCTTGCGACTAAGTCGAACCTTGCCCTGGTCGTCGATGGAAATCACTTTGACGTCCAGCGTGTCCCCCTCGGACAGCACGTCTTCGACCTTGTTCACCCGGCGGTAATCCAATTCGGAAATGTGGCACAGCCCCTCTTTCCCCGGGAGAATCTCGATAAAGGCGCCGAAGTCCAGAGTTCGCTTTACCGTACCGTTGTAGACGCGGCCCACCTCCGGGTCTTCCACCAGCGCCTTGATCATCTCCATGGCTTCTTCGCCGGCCCTGGCGTCGACCGAACTGACGGTGATCAGCCCGTCGTCTTCCACTGCGACGGTGGCGCCCGTCTCTTCGATACTGCGTATGGTCTTCCCCCCGGGGCCGATGACCGTGCCGATTTTCGCGGGATCGATATACAGGGACAGGATACGCGGCGCGTAGGGCGACAGCTCCGGCCTCGGACGGCCGATCGCTTCGTTCATGATGCCCAGAATGTGGTTCAGCGCACCCCGTGCGCGTCCAAACGCCTCCTGCATGATTTCGAAACTGACTCCCTTGATTTTAATGTCCAGCTGAATCGACGTCAGTCCTTCGGCCGTCCCCGCGATCTTCAGGTCCATATCGCCAAGATGGTCTTCCGCGCCGAGAATGTCGGTCAGCAGTTCCCAGCTGGAACCGTCGTCTCCCATCACCAGACCGACACCCGCGCCCGCAACCGCGGTCTTAATGGGTACTCCCGCGTCCATGAGTGCGAGCGATCCACCGCACACCGTGGCCATGGACGACGAACTGTTCGATTCCAGGATTTCGGAAACCACCCGAATTGTATAGGGAAAGTGCTTCTCATTGGGCACGACCGGAACCAGCGCCTTTTCCGCGAGAACGCCATGTCCGATCTCACGCCGTCCGGGTGCGCCGATCCGGCGGGTCTCCCCCACGCTGTACGACGGGAAGTTGTAGTCCAGCATGAAACTCTTGTACGACATTCCCTCCAGATCGTCCACCATCCGGGTATCCAGCTTGCTGCCCAGCGTCGCTACGCACAGCGCCTGGGTCTGACCCCTCGTAAACACGGCCGATCCGTGTGCGCGCGGCAATACACCGACTTCAATCTGAACCGGCCGAACTTCGTCCAGGGCGCGTCCATCGATCCGGCGTCCTTCCTCCAGGATCATCCTACGCATCTCCGCCTTGACGATGGCGCCGATTTCCGCGCCGATTTCCGCGCGCGACTCCGGATACTCCGCTTCCAGGGCCTCCTGCGTATCCGCTTCGATCCGTGCGATGACGTTCGACCTGTCTTCTTTCTCGGACAGCCGGTTCGCCTCTCTGATGCGCTCTGCCGCGTGCGCCCTCACCGCCTCTTCAAGCGCTTCATCAGGTTCGGGCGCCACCACCACCCGCTTCGGTTTTCCGCATCTGGCCACCAGGTCTTCCTGTACTTCCACGAGCCTGGCGATGGCTTCCTGCCCTGCACGCAACGCGCCCAGCACGTCGGCGTCGGGCGCCTCGTGGCACTCGCCCTCAACGGAAATGATCGAATCCTTATTTCCCGATACGATGACGTTGACGTCGCTCTCGTCCAGTTGTTCGTAGGTCGGATTGATGACGTACTCGCCGTTTATTCGTCCCACCTTCACGGCGCCGATCGGTCCCTCGAACGGAATGTCGGAGATACAGACGGCCGCGGACGCGCCGGTCATCGCCAGCACGGCAGGGTCGTTTTCTTCATCGAAGGACAGCACGGTGACCAGTACCTGCGTTTCCACGTCCCGCTTCAGAAACAGGGGCCGAATCTGGTGGTCGATCAGCCTGGCGCTTAACTTTTCCGTTGTGGAAGGCGCGCCTTCCCGCTTGAAGAAATTCCCGGGAATTCTGCCGCTTGCGTAGAATTTCTCCCTATAGTCCACCGTTAACGGGAAAAAGTCCATATCGGACTCTCTGGTATCCGCCACTGTCGCCACGAGCACGACGGTTTCGCCATATCGCATCCACACGGCGCCATGGGCCTGTTTGGCCACGCGACCGGTTTCGATGGATAACGTCCTGCCTTCCAGTTCCAGTTCTATTTTTTCTGCCATCCACTCCTTCTCCTCAACAAAATGGAAAATTCCTCAGCCTGCTGCAGTGGCCGGTTCTCGTTTCTCGCCGCAGGCATTCATCCACGTATTCCGAGTTTGCCGATCAGGGCGCGATATCCCGCCAGATCGCGGCGCTGCATATATCTCAAGAAACGCCTGCGCCGGCCTACCAGTCTGAGCAGCCCACGGCGGGAATGGTGATCTTTCCTGTGCCGCCGGGCGTGATCGGTCAGCATTCTGATCCGTTCCGTCAAGAGCGCGATCTGCACTTCAACGGACCCGGTATCCCTGGCGGATTGACCGAAGGACTCCACCAATTCGCCCTTCTTTTCCTTTACTAAACCCACTGCTTTTCCTCCGTGTAATGATCCAGCTCCTTTGCCAGAATGTCACGGGCACGCTGCCCGTCCGCGCGAATTTGCGAAATAAGCCCTTCCGGACTCCCAAACCGGCGTTCGCCGCGCAGGCGACCGACCAGTTCCAGGGCGATCCGGCGTCCGTAAAGATTCCCGTCGAAATCCAGGAGGTGTGCCTCCAACTGTCTGTTCTTCCCGTTGAACGTAGGACGTACGCCAAGGTTTACAACGGCCGCGTACCGTTCGGGGACGTACGCCATTGCCGCGTAGACGCCATCCGGCGGCAAGAGCTTAGCGCGTTCGTCCGGCACAATATTGGCAGTCGGATAACCCAGTTGCCGCCCGCGGCCGTCACCTGGCGCCACGCTGCCTGAAACGGGATATCCGCCTCCCAGCATCTCACGGGCGCCGTCGATTCTCCCTCTCCCGACCAGATCACGAATCCGGCTGCTGCTGACCGGGCGGTCCCCCACGATCACGGGCGGGACAACGGAAACCTCGAAACCGAACCGACCGCCAAGCGCACGCATGGTCTCGGGATCGCCGCTGCGACCCTTGCCGAATCCATGATCGTAGCCCAGCACGACAACCCTCGCTGCCAGATAATTCGCCAGATAGGTCGATACAAATGCCTCCGGACTCAGGTTCTGTACCTGCCGCGTAAAGGGAATGACCGCCAGCACGTCGATACCGGCATCGACAAGCCGTCGGCGTTTTTCATCCAGCGACGTCAGAACACCCGGCGGATCCGATGGATGGATGACGGCCCGCGGATGTGGATCGAAGGTGACGGCTACCGCGGCGCCCGACCTCTCCCGCGCCGTGGCGACAACGGCTTCGATCACGGCCCGATGGCCTCGATGAACACCATCGAACGTGCCAACCGTAACCACCGCGTCGTCGATTGCCAGTGTCTGATTCAACGTCCGCGTCTGCATCCGGTTCAACCTTTCGGCCGGCAAAGCACCCGCACGGGTATTAATATCCCGTCGTCGGCCTTCCAACGCCCGATGCCGAGCAACACCCCCTCGGGATACAGCGCACGTGCGAGTTGACCGGACTCGAGTGCGGTTCCGTCCTTCACGTTGGCGACCGCATTGCCGTGAATGAAACGACCGGCCTGAGCCGCGTTCAGGTTGAGACGCGGCAGGTCGCGCAATAACCGGTTTGGATCCAACAGATACGGCTGAAGTTCCTCCCTCGACGCGACCGAATCGAGGCGCGGAAGGGGTACGCACTCGTCGATACGAACAGGACCGGCGGACGTGCGTCTCAACCCGGCCAGATACGCCCCGCAACCCAGTTCACGACCGATATCGTCGGCCAGTGTACGGATGTAGGTGCCTTTTGAACAGGAGACCGTCAGGTGCAGATCGGGAGGACTGAAATCTTCAATATCGATTTCGAATATGCGAACGCGGGACGGTCGTCGGGTGACGTCGGCGCCCGCCCGCGCCAATCGGTACAACCGCTTGCCGTCCACCTTGCGGGCCGAAAACATCGGGGGAATCTGTTCAATATCTCCAACGAAAGAGCCCACCGCGCTCCGCACGACCGACACGTCGGCGGGAACCCGGTCGCACCGCGCCACGACTTCGCCTTCCGAGTCGAGGGTGCTTGTGCGGATTCCGAGCCGGATATGTGCGGAATAGGTCTTGTCGTGACTCGCGAGATAGGAACTGAGCCGGGTGGCGCGGCCCAGGCACAACACCAGAACTCCGGTTGCCAGCGGATCCAGAGTGCCCGTGTGCCCCACTTTCCGGACGTTCAGCCGTCGTCGAACGCGATCTACCACGTCGTGAGACGTCAGATCCGGAGGCTTGTCGATGGGCAACACGCCTGTGACGTCGATTCCGGCCTCCTTTCCGGCGCCGCTGTTGTGCCCCGTAAACAGGTTGCCTGAATCCGGGGCAGAACACTACGCCTTCAAGTCATCCAGAAGCCTGTCGATTCGGCTTGCCCGCTCCAGCGTGTGATCCAGCTCGAATTCCAGTTCCGGCACGTGTCGAAGTCGGATCCTCCCGCCCAGTTCCCTGCGCAGAAACGACGTGGCGCGACAGAGGATCTTCATGGTCACGTCGCGCGTCTCTGCCTCCCCCATCACGCTGACAAATACCCGCGCGAATTTCAGGTCCCGTGTCACCCTGACCCCCGTGACGGTCACGTAGCCCAGGCGAGGATCCTTGATATGCCGGTGGATCAGGTCACTCAGTTCTTCCTGTATCTGCCGACCTACGCTCTCGGCGCGCCACATCACATCAGTTCCAGTGAGTAGTCGATGAGCTCAACCCGATGGTCACGCTGTACCTGGTCCACGACCTTGGAAAGCACGCGATTGACGTACCGGGATTCGTTCGCAACCATAACAACGCCGACCTCCGCCTTCTGCCAGAGTTCGTTGTGGCCGACCTCCGAAACGGATACGTTGAATTTTGATCGAATCCGCTGTCGAAGGCTCTCCAGGACCCGGCGTTTTCCCTTCAACGAACCGCTCTCAGGCAGATATAGATCCAGACGACATAGTCCGACGGTCATAGCTTCAATTACAGCGTGCGTGCGGTTTCAACCTGTTCATAGGCCTCGATCACGTCGCCGAGTTTGGTGTCGTTGAAATTCTCCAGGCCGATACCGCACTCAAAACCGGACTGTACCTCCCTCACGTCGTCCTTGAACCTGCGCAGGGACCCGATCCGGCCCTCGTAGACCACGACATTGTCCCGCAGCACCCGCACCAGTGCGCTACGGGTCATTCTGCCGTCGGAGATGTAACAACCGGCGATGATTCCCACCCGGGGCACCTGGAACGTCTCACGTACCTCCGCCGATCCAACAATCTGTTCATCGACGTCCGGTGTGAGCAGCCCGGCAAGCGCCGCCCTGATGTCTTCAACCGCTTCGTAGATGACACGGTAGGAGCGCACATCGACTCGTTCCTGCGCAACCACCTCGCGTGCGCGTACGTCCGGCCGCACATTAAAGCCAATGATGATCGCATCCGAAGCGGACGCGAGCAGGACGTCGGATTCGGAAACCGCGCCCACGCCTCGATGGATCACGTTGATCCGCACCTCGTCGCTGGGAATCTGCATCAGGGAATCGTGAAGCGCTTCCACGGAACCGTCGACGTCGCCCTTGAGAATCAGGCGCAATTCCTGGACCTGTCCGGCCTTGATCTGATCGTGAATGTCGACCAGGCTCACCCTGCGTATCCGGTGGGCCTCCCGCTCACGGCGCAACTGTTGTCTCTTCTGGCTGATTTCCCTGGCGGTGCGTTCGTTTTCCACCGAATAGAAGGTATCTCCGGCCTGAGGAAGTCCGGACAGGCCGAGCACCTGAACCGGCACCGAGGGGCCCGCTTCGGCAACCCGGTGTCCGCGCTCGTCGAGAAGCGCCCTCGCCCTGCCGCTGTAGAGGCCGGTGACGAAGGTATCGCCCACTCTGAGCGTCCCCTCCTGAACCAGCACGGTTGCCACGTTGCCCCGGCCGCGGTCCAGGCGTGCCTCCACGATAGCGCCTTTGGCGCGTTTGTCGGGGTTGGCCTTGAGCTCCAGCAGATCCGTTTCCAGAGCCAGCAACTCGAGTAGATCCTTTACGTTCTCGCCGGTCTTTGCGGAAATTTCACAGGACTGAACCTTGCCCCCGTATGCTTCGAGGATGACGTTGTGTTCCGTCAGTTGCCGCTTGATTCGATCCACGTCCGCGCCGGGAAGGTCGATTTTGTTGATGGCAAGCACAATGGGTACGCCCGCGGCGCGGGCATGGTCGATGGCTTCCACCGTCTGCGGCATGACGTTGTCGTCGGCCGCCACGATCAGGACAACCACGTCCGTCACCTGGGCTCCCCTGGCGCGCATTGCTGTAAACGCCTCGTGACCGGGCGTATCCAGAAACGTCACCATCCGGTCGTTATTCAGATTGACGTGATAGGCGCCGATGTGCTGGGTGATTCCTCCTGCCTCGCCCGCCACCACGTTGGTGTTGCGAACGTAGTCCAGCAGGGATGTCTTTCCGTGGTCTACATGACCCATTATGGTCACCACCGGCGGACGCGGCTTGAGGTCGTCCACCTCGTCTTCGTCTTCCTGTTCCAGCACGTCTTCCGCGAATTCCTGGAGCTCCTCGACCCCGATGCCGAACTCGTCGGCAACCAGGGTAATGGTGTCCATATCCAGCCGTTGGTTAATGGTGACCATGAGTCCCAGCGTGAGACACTGTTTGATCACATCGGTCAGCGGAACGTCCATCAGTGCCGAAAGCTCGCCGACGGTGGTGAACTCTTTGACCTTGATAACGCGGTCGACCTCCACCTCTTCGTCGATCTCCCCGTCGTCTCTGCGGCGACGCCGGCGCGACCGCGTCGTGCCCGTCTCCATCTGAGCCATCGTGCGACGCACGCTGGCTTCAATCTCCGTCTGGTCGGGAGCGGGCCTGCCGCGGCGTCGGCGACGTCGCCTGCCGTCACCACGTTCGGGGGCGGGCTTGCCCCCTTTCTGCGATGTTTCGGCCTGCCTGCCCGGCCCTGCCGTGCTTGCAGCATCGGCCGACGGTTCTCTTCGCGCCGTATCGCGCCTCCGCCTGCGCGTTGCCTCGTCATCGCGAATTTCACGAATCTCGACAGCCTCACGGACGGGCGTGGCAGGTCTGGGTTTGTCCGCGGCTTTGGACGCGGGCTTTTTCGCGCTTCGTGATCTGGGGGTCGCCGGTGTTTTCCGGACGTCTTTTTCGGGTTCCCGTCGCTGTCTTTTCTGCGCGGACTTGCGTTTGATTTCCTGGCGGGAGGCGTTTCGCTCCTCCTCGAACTTGCTCTGGATACGATCGAACATATCCTTCGTACACACAGCCATGTGGTTCTTGACGTCGAACCCCAGACCTCTGACCACGTCCACCATCGCGACGCTGGAGAGGTTAAACTCCCGCGCGACCTCGTAGATTCGGCGTTTCTTGTCATCGGAGGATTCGGGTGACCCCTTAGCCGTATTTGGCGGCGCTTTTCTGATCATCGGCCCAGTCACCTCCCCTCAATCCCGGATGCGTCGCCGACCTGATCCTCTTCCGATGCCGCCGCCTCCATCGCCGCGTCTTCTTCCGAACGTTCAACGACCTCGTCCACGACCGGCTCGTCGCCTGCTTCTTCCGCGGCCGCAGCGGCAGCCGCGGCTTCTTCCTCAGCAAGTCGCGACGCTGCGGCTTTCTCCTCGGCGAGTCGCGCCGCTTCCTCGGCCCGCTGCCGTTCCAGTTCCTCGCGATAAGCCTGGACTTTGACCGAGACGACCTCATCAGCCGCGCTCTGGATTTTTGCGCCGGTGGACTCCCCGATTCCGGGCACGTCGAGCAACCGGACGAGCGAGACGTCCACAAGGTCGTTGGCGGACTGTATTCCCGCAGCCTCGAGACGTTCGAGCATGACTTTGCCCACGCCGGCGACTTCCGTCAACGGAACAAATGTCGCCGCGCGTTCATCCTGCAGTTCTTGGAACCGGGTTTCGGTGATAATGTCGACCTTCCATCCGGTCAGTTGCGCGGCCAGTCGGGCGTTCTGCCCCGATTTGCCAATGGCGAGCGACAACTGGTCGTCGTCGACGATTGCCGTCATCGTTGTCTTGTTTCGATCGACCACCACACGTTTGACCATGGCGGGGCTGAGCGCACGGGAGAGAAAGATGGCTTCGTCGTCGCTCCAGGGCACGATGTCGATCCGCTCGTTGCTCAGTTCCCGAACGACCGCCTGAACCCTGGAACCCTTCATCCCCACGCAGGCGCCGACCGGATCGATACGGGCGTCGTTCGAATACACCGCGATTTTTGCCCGCTCTCCAGGTTCGCGGGCGACGGCCCTGATTTCGATGATACCCTCGTAGATTTCAGGAACCTCAAACTGAAACAGCTTAACCAGAAACTGCGGATGTGTACGGGAAAGGACGACCTGCGGACCCTTCGACGTGCGGAGAACGTTGACCAGATAGGCACGGATGGGGTCTCCCTGGCGGTAGCGCTCCTTGCGAATCTGCTCCTTGAGCGGAATGACCGCCTCGGTGCGCCCCAGATTAATCAGAATATCGCCGTGGCTGATCTGCTGGACGGTGCCGCTGATGATCTCGCCGATTCGACTCTGATAGTCCTCGTAGATTTTCTCGCGCTCGGCTTCCCGCACCCGCTGGATAAGGATCTGCTTGGTGGACTGAATGGCGTTACGGCCGAAATCGGCAAACCTGAGCAACTCCCTGACTTCCCCGTTGACTTTGACGCCGGGTTCGATCTCGCGGGCTGCCGTAAGTCCGATCTGCAGGGCGGGATCCTCGACCTCCTCGTCTCCGACGACGGACTTGGTGGCAAAAACCTCGATATTGCCGGAGTTGACGTCGATATTCACCTCGACGTTGTCCGACGTGCCGAACCGCCTCTTGGTTGCGGAGAGCAGCCCGATTTCCAGGGTTTCGATCACGAGCGCCCTGTCAACGTTTTTTTCCTGGGCAATCTGGCCCAGCGCCTCAAGGACTTCGTAGTTCAAGAGAACATCTCCTCAAAATTCGAAATGGAGGTTGGCTTTTCTTACGTCGGCCGCCGGGACGACCTGGATCCGGCCGCCGACGTTGAATACCAACTCGGCCCCGTCGTATCGAGTGAGGCGGCCGACCAACACGCGCCCGCCTTCCAGTATGACCTTAACGGCCCGGCCGACGGCTCGTCTGTAGTCCCGATCGGACTTGAGCGGCCGGTCGAGGCCGGGTGAAGAAACCTCGAGGACGTAGCGCCCGCTGATCGGATCGTGAGTATCCAGAACATCCGCGATACCGCGGCTGAGGCGCGCGCATTCATCAACGGTGACGCCGTCTGTTCGATCCACGTCGATGCGTAGCGTTCTGTTCCTGGGACTGCCCGAGAGTTGCAGATCGACCAGCTCCGCGCCCTGGTACTTCAGATAGGACGCGATCAGCTTTTCGATGGCTTCCTGAAGCGCCGGATCGTTCATAAACCGGAAATGCAACTTTAGGTCCAGATATTCAAAAGAGCGGGCACCCGCCCACTCTCGCTGTTCAGAAAAATAAATATATGGTATTTCACACTATAGCGCAAGCATTAAATTCCGGACAGACACCCGCTTATCGCCCTCCGTCGACCAGGTTCTTGAGTTGCCCGAGCATTTCACGCAACTCGTCCATGACCTCTTCGAGTTCCTTCGGCGGAATCGACGCGGCCGCGGACTTGCCGACCGCCGGATCACTCCACAGAGAGGGGTCTTCTCTGAGGCGATCGAGCGCGCCTTTCAGCGTGTATTTTTCATCCTGTCTCAGACGTTTGATGGCCAGTACGATTCTGAGATCGCGCGCACGGTACAGCCGGTTTCCGGAACGTCCCCGCCGGGGCCGGAGCATGGGAAATTCCTTCTCCCAATAGCGCAGAACCTGCGGCTCGATACCGGTTTCCTCAGCCGCTTCACGGATGGAATAGTAGATCTTCTTCATTGCGTGTCATCGCTTTTTCTTGAATAAGATACGTACCGGAGTTCCCTTCAGATCGAAACGTTCCCGCATGCGGCGTTCGAGATAACGCCGATAGTGTTCCGGCACGTCCCCGGGCCTCGTGGTAAAGAAAATCACCGTGGGCGGTTCTACCACGGGTTGAACACAATAGTACATCTTCGACGCCCGACCCCTGCGGGTGGGCGGCGGATGGGTGGCGTTGACTTCCTGGAGAAACCGGTTGAGGGCGGAAGTGGCAATTCGCAGACGCCGTCTGTCGTAAATCTCGAGCGCCGTCTCCAGAATCTTCCAGGCGCGCTGGCCGGATAGAGCGGAAACAAAAAGGAGCGGAAAGTCTCTCAGTGAGGGAAACCGGCCGACAATATCCCGCGCGTACACGATTGCCGTCTTGTCGTCCTTGTCGATCAGATCCCACTTGTTCATCGCCAGCAGGGCGCCCTTGCCCAATTCGGCCGCGTCGCCGAGTATCTTCACGTCCTGAAGCGTGATCCCTTCGTCCGCATCGGCGATGACGACGGCGACGTCGCACCGCTCCAGGCTCGTTCTGGTGCGAACCGTGCTGTAATATTCGACCTGCGCTTTCACCTTCGCGCGCCTCCGAAGTCCCGCGGTATCGATCAGCAGGAAGTCGCGGCCGTTTCGCTTCATCGGCAGATCGATCGCATCGCGTGTCGTGCCGGGAATCGGACTGACCACCATCCGGTCTTCACCGGCCAGCCGATTGATGAAGGTGGACTTGCCCACGTTGGGTCGGCCGACCACCGCAATACGCGGTACGCCGGCGTCTTCTTCAGGGTCAGCATCGGTTTCCGGAATGAGCGCGACCACCTCGTCCAGAAGGTCGCCCGACTTGCGCCCGCTCAGCGCCGATACGGGCACGGGCTCGCCAAGGGCCAGACCGTAGAAGCCGGCAACGTCCGGCTCGTCGCGTTCCGAATCCACTTTGTTCACAACCGGCAGGCAGGGTGTCCCGTTCACGCGTACCAGACGGGCGATGGCGGCGTCGTCGTCGGTGGGGCCGGTCCTGGCGTCCATGACGAGAATGATCACGTCCGCTTCGGCCACGGCCACCTCTACCTGATCCCCCACGGACTGCGCAATCCCCGCGTCTGGATTGAGCGTATAGCCGCCGGTATCGACCAGCGTGAAAACCCGGCGGTTCCAGGCGACCTCCGCGTAGTTTCGGTCCCGTGTCACGCCGGGAAAATCGTCGACCACGGCCCGCCGGTGGCCCAGAAACCGATTGAAGAGTGTGGACTTCCCCACGTTGGGTCGTCCAACGATCGCTACAACACGTCGCTTCGGCAAGGTCTCAACTCCGGTGGGTGCCGCGTCAGGCCAACTGATGCGGCAGAATATACGGGTGCGGCGAACGCATCAGGTCGTCTTCGGAACCCGCGGGGGCATCCCCCCGTGCGGCCCGCGCCGCCGTGTCCGCAAGATCGTAGGTGCCGATCAGAACCCGGCGCTTCAGAGCGCTTTCCAGGTCGGCGGGAGTCAGGTCGTCGAGAAACAGGCCGTGATGGCTCACGCAGTTGGGAGGCAGGATCACCAGATCGGTTTCACGCCACTGCGACTTCAGCGCGTCCAGCATGTCTTGTCCGGTCAATAGCCCCGATACCGTGATGCCCTCACCCAGAAAGCGGTTCTTCACCTCCACGACGCGCACAGACATCCAGGGGATACGGTTCAAGCGCTTCGCCATCGGCCGGATGAACACGGCGCCCAGTACGCTCGTGACCAGCGTTATCGAGATCCGCCCGGACGTCAGCGATTCCAGCGCCGGCGCCCCCGCTGCGAAGCGGTCCGTGAACCGCCGCACCATCCCCACGCCGTTCTCTACGAGCGGAAAGCCGTCGTAGTGTGCGGCCTCGGGGACTCCCCGGCCGGACGTCAGATAGAATTCGTCTCCGAAATAGACGAAGTTGACGCCAAACTTCCTGCGAAACTGCCGCTGCCATGCCGACGCCTGATCCAGGCACTCCACGGCAACTTCCGGCGTTACCGGGTCCAGCCGGGGCAGGTTCTGACGGTATCGGGTCAGCCCGAGGGGAACGATGCCCACGGATTCCACGGAGGGGTACCATCGGGCCAGGTCGTACACCGTCCGTTTGAGGTGCTGACCGTCGTTCAGCCCCGGGCACAGAACGACCTGCGCGTGCATCCGGATGCCGTGACTCGCAAGGAAATCGATACGTTCCATCACGTCCACCGGCTCCGTCCGTCCCAGAAGCGTCGCCCTGAGTTCCGGATCGGTCGCGTGGACGGAGATGTACATGGGGCTCAGGCGCTGTTCGACGATCCGGCCGAATTCCTCTTCCGAAAGGTTCGTGAGGGTGACGTAGGCGCCATGGAGAAAGGACAGCCTGTAGTCGTCGTCCTGGTAGTAGAGGGTCTTGCGCATCCTTTTGGGCATCTGGTGGAGAAAACAGAATACGCACTTGTTGTTGCACTTGATGATGGGCATTTCCGACAATGTCACGCCCAGGTCGTCGTCCGGATCCTTTTCTACGTCCACCACAACGACCTCGTCCCCCCGTCGGAGAACCACCTCCACCGTCTCTTCCGCGACGTGGAAGCGGTAGTCGATCGGATCGCGCACGGGTTCGCCGTTGATGGATTCGATGACGTCTCCGGGCCGGATGCCAACGGCCTCTCCAATCCCTCCGTAGGCGACCGCTTCCACGTCGAGCCCTGCGACTGCTTCGTCGACCTGAGGCCGACCCTCCACCTGACCTGATTTTTTCATTTGAATTTATATATACCTGTTAGAGAATAGAGTACACAAAATACTTAACCCATCACTTTGAAGTTAAGACAATTGGTGAAAACGTCAAGAAAAATGTGCTGATCCGCCAGCGACGTGCGATCCCCCGGGGGCCAACAGACACGGGTCGCCACAATAAAACCCTTCCTTCGTCCGTATGAACCCGGTCCCGCCTTCAACGTTCCGGCAGGAACAACAGCCCGGGCCTGACGCCGCCGACCTCCTTCAGGATTTGAGGGTCGAGGTCGATGACACGATGGAGGGTCTTCGCGAGAAGAAGTTGTCGGGCCGTCAGTCCCTCGGCGCCGCTAAACGTGGTACTGCGCAGGTCCGTGTTGCAGAAGAGGGTGTTTTCGAGATCCGCTTCCTTGAGCGAGCCCTCGCTGAGATCGCAATCCGTGAAATCGGCGCCCGCAAGTACCGCCCCATAGAGATTCACGCAGTTCAGATTCGCCCCGCGGAAGGTGGCGCCCCTCAGATAGCCGTCGCTCAGGTCCGTATGATCCAGTACGGCGCCGTCGAAGTTGGCGCCGACGAGCGTGGCCGAACTGAGATTCTCGTAACTCAGGTCCATGCCGCTGAAATCCACGCCACTGAGGTCTTCGTAGCTGAAATCGGCGCCGGAAAGATCGGGCGTGAGGCCGGGGTTTTCGGCCCGCCAGCCGTTCCATGCCTGGACGCTTTCCCTGATGATGTCCAGATGATTCGGATCGGCCATTCAAGTACCCGCCATAGCGCGTCTTCAGGGCGTTCACGTTGTGAGTGTGTTGACGAAATGGTTCACAAAGCGCTCCGATTCCACGTCCACGCATACCTCGGCGTTGGACTCGATCGCATCGGAACGGATCGGAACCGTTGCGCCGTTGAGCCTGTCGGAACGTGTTTCCACGTGGATGGCGCGGGACCGCGTTTCGCAGAACGTGGGGTCGAAGACCATTGCCACGGCCAGCGGATCGTGCAGAATGGGATGCTCCCTTCCGGAATCCTCGCGCCACAGTTGGATAAGATCGAAGCACAGGCGGTTGATGGTCCGGTCCACCGATCCGATCGTGTCTACCTGCGCGTTACTCAGGCGGCACTTTTCGGTCACGTCGAGGCCCACCATGGTGATCGGTACGCCGGCGCCAAAGACGACGTGCGCGGCTTCGGGGTCGCAGAGGATGTTCCACTCCGCCGTCAACCGACCCACGCATCCTCCCATCAGGCAAATTGTCGTTTTCTCCGCCAGACGAGGCTCCAGGGTGAAAGCGGCGGCAATATTCGTCAGCGGGCCTATGGGTACGAGCGTAACGTCGCCATTGCCTCTCAAAATCGTATCGACAATAAAGTCCACGGCACGGCCCTCCGCGGGCCTGACGGTTCCGGGGTACCGCCGAATGGCCTCCATCTGACGCGGCCGATGCGACTCGATTGCCGCCCGGCCCTTGGCGTGCGAATCGAACAGCGGCTTCCCGATACCCGCGAACACGGGAACGTCTCCGCTGCCGAGCGCATCCAGGACGCAGCAAGCCAGCTCTGCCCGCCGCGCCGTATCGCGGAAGACCGTGGTGACGCCCACAAGCTCGATCTCACCGCAAAGCAACGCGAACGCCAACGCGAGCGCGTCGTCAACGTCGTCTCCGATATCCGTATCGAGGATGATCTTCTTCATCTGATTCTGCTCCCGAATTTCGACAGCCGTCCCCTGACACCCGCGCGTCGCTATCCCTTCGCCTTCCCATTGGCGCCCGGGTCGAAAAACGATCGATCAACGATCACGTCGAGCGGATTATCAGCGTCCACCGGGCGCGCGCCGATTTCAAACAGGCGCACATTGTCCGTCGACGCCAGGGCGAACACCGGCTTTCCTTGCGCCAGCGCGTCTCGGCACAGCGCTTCGATCTTTCCTCCGGCTTCCGCATGGGCAACCAGAATGACGTCCGACAGCGCGGCAACGCGTGCATTTCGTTCGGATGCGCTGGCGACCGTGGGTCGATGTACATGATCATCGAAAAAGGACAGAATCGCGAGGCGGCCTTCATAGAGCGATGGATTCCATACCTTTAATATCCTCATCCTGCCGAGCCCACGGGCCGGACAGAACACCAAACGCGCAGGTCCTGGCAACAGGGTGTATAGAAGCTCTTTTTCCATGCGCGACTGAAAGCCGCACACAATCGTCACGCCGGCGTCCCGCAGTCTCCGTGCGAGATCGAACGTCTTCAGGATCGGATCGCCCGGGCACCGCGCCGAACAGAAGAAACCAATCAACCGTCGCTGAAGAATCCGTGGATTCCCCATAAGCGCTACGGGCGCCTCGTCCCCGGCGCCAATGGCTCGCCTCAACACCGCCGGCATATCCGGCGATTCTCTCGTATAGCGTCTGATCGTCAATTCAGACCTCGGTATTCCATGTGCGAACCGACGGCTACTGCGATCATTCATCTTCGATTATGGTCTCGGTTACCCTTCTCAACTGGGGCAAATTTCCCATACAGGCATCAAAGATAATCTCGTGATCCAATACATCGTAGTGGTGTGAGATTATGTCTCGCAGACGCATGATCTTGTTCCATTCAACTTCAGGGTACTTCTCCAGCAATTCCGGGTTGAGACCGGCCAGACTCTTCACATTCTCGCCGATTATCTGCGGTCGCATCGCAACCGCATCGAGAGTAAACAAGGCGTCAGCGTCCGAAAGGAGATCATCGGGCGTACGTATGTCCTCAAGTCGCTGCATAATGAGATCAGTCGACGTGAGGATGTTTTCCAGACTATCCCGTACTGGAGCGTTCATACGTAAAGCGCCTCTTTTTCGATGCGTTGGATAAATCCGGTTCGGAGATTCTTACTCAACCGCCGGATATCCACCCTGCATCCAAGGGCTTGCTCCACAAAGATGTGAAGCCCGGCCAGATCGTCGAACTTCGGCTCCCTGAGTTCGACAACGAGGTCGACGTCACTTTCATCCCGCTGCGTTCCCGAAGCGTATGACCCGTACAGACCGATCCGTCGGACGCCAAATCGACGCTCCATTTCAGCTTTATTCTCGGCAAGAAACCTGAGAATGTCTTGTGCTGATCTCATAATTGCTTCCTTAATTCGCGATGGGCAGATTCTACTACTTGGAAAATAACATCGGAAACTACGAAACACGCGAAAAAAAAGAAAAATCCGTGGCTGAAATCAATTACGACAAGACGCCCGCATGCAGCGCATGGCACTGCGCAGGCGGGCGCAAAACCACAACGTTGCACTTCAGCCTGGCAATGCGACGATTTCCATCATTATGGTCGCCCCAACGAGGCATGACAACTGTTTCGCTAATTCATGCATGAGTCGAGGAAGACGGTACATCTGCAACTGCCCCAAAATCATCAGGATTCGATTCAAGCCACGCTTTCGTTCGATTTCTCATATAGCGTCTTCCCTGTGCTTTCTATCCGGCCGAGAAACGAAGCGCCCTGATTTCCAAGAAGCTCGTACTCGGTCCTGGTGTAGACAACAAGGTCAACGGGAATATGCCTGTTGATCTCCCTGATACTTTTCCTTACCGCCGTTCTTACCTCCATTCTTTCCACATAGGTACGCGGGACCGACTCCGAATCCAGGATGACCAGCAAATCGAAATCACTCTCCAATTCCCGCTTACCAGCGACAGTAGATCCAAACAGAACAATCCTGTACGGATCAACCGTCATAAGACACGAGACGATATCGTCAAGGTCGCTGGTCGTCGTTTTCTCCAATCTAAACCCCTCTCACAATCGTCTTCAATTTGCTCCCCAACGCGGTCACCACGCCATCACTCCCCCCTTGAGGGGGAGGGTCAAAAGCACCCTCACTCGGCGCTGCGCGCCACCCTCTCCCAGGGGGAGAGGGTCTGATTGCCAGCCCGATGGCGCGCCGGTGGGGGGTTCTCACCCCATGCACTCAGGTGAATTCCAGACCGTTGATCAGCCATGAATATGGGGATTATATATGTTAGTGACCAACCGTAAATACGCAAATTACAGGCCATTAGTAAAGGCCAAATTTCCGTACACGTCACGCCTAGGGGCTGATTCAATCCCTGGGATTATCGTTATTCTAACTGTCTTTTGATTATCATTTACGTTTTTCCGCTTGACACACTTACCCTGTCCGGATAGATTTTTGTCGTAACTGGGGGCGGTCATTATTGAAAACAGACAGTGTTCAGACATACGCATAAATGAGACTGCAGATGTCTATTGACTACAAGAAAACAGCTAAGGAATTTGCCCCGGTTGTCATTGCCCTGATTGCGCTACTCGGTCTTATGTATGGAATGATCAATCAGGCAGAGGGGCGTATCAATGATCGAATAAACAGGCTGGAATCAAGAATCGATAAGCGGTTTGATCGGCTTGACGTTAAACTCGACATGTTCATGGCGAAGATTGATGAAAACAGTCAGCGCATTGCGCGTTTGGAAGGTAAAGCAGGTCAATGAGCCACATCCGGGTCGAATAACAATAGAGCAATGCTTAACAACAATAAGCCCATGGGCTGGATCAATCCCTGGGCTTATTGTTGTTCGATCTCAAGGTCAAACCTCGTGATCGTTTAAACGTAATGTGCCTCTTTTTCGACGCGTTGAATAAACCCGGTTTGGAGATTCTTACTGAGTCGACGGATATCCTTCAGGAGACTCGATCGCCAGTTGGCGTACACAACTGACTCGGACAACGAGACTCACCAAAGACACCGACTCTCTGTACGTCGCGCGGTCACCTCGCCATCACTCCCCCCTTGATGGGGGCGCCCTCACCCGGCGCTGCGCGCCACCCTCTCCCATAGGGAGAGGGTCTGATTGCCAGGCCGACGGCGCGCCGGAGCGGGGATCTTATGGTCATCTCCTACCGTAAGAATTCAATGATGTCATAGCTTGCCGGATTGCCCTTCGGGTACTGACAGGCCATCTTCCCGGAGTGCGATGACGTATCCGTCGATTGCCTCCCTGATATTGGCACACGCTTCCTGTCTCGTGGCCCCCTGACTGACACAGCCGATCAGACTGGGGCACTCAGCCACCCAGAAACCGTCTCGACCGGGATACAGTACAGCCTGTCTCATCCTGTCCTTTATTCGCTTCGTTGTTTTCGTTCTCGGCCAGTCACTTCGTGCCAACATTTCTGATCTTCTACAGCCGGCGTGAACGCCAACACAGATGTTTGGATGGGCAGCCGCAGTCTGGTTGCGCGCTTCGAGAACAAATGCAATAATCCTGCCAATGCGCGTTCCAATTCGTTGCAGTGGTCTGCCTGGCTATTGTTAGCAATATCCACCTGACGATGTCAGAATCTCCGACGCACATTTGGAGCGCCCGGCCTTGCTGCTGTAACGTCACGTAACAACCCGCATCTCACGCGAATTCGTAGAGTGGCACTGTCGCTGAGGGGCGGCGGTCCTCCTCGAGCACGCTCTCAATCCTTCGAACCGTGTCGAGATTCAGCAGCCCATCGCCGCAAAAGGAACAGACCTCAGCCGGAACATGGTCGATAACGACCACCTGGCCTTTGCGCCGTACGGTGTGCGTGATGCCTTTCGCTTCGTATTCGCCTGGACATCCGTCAATGCTGCATTTCATTGCGATCGTCTCCTTTGGGTCGGAGTAACCCATTTGGGCAGTTTGGGTTCATATACCACATTTGTACCGATCGAAATCTCAAGCCCAAGGGCCTATGCCTTCCGTGATCTTGCGATACAGGAACTTCTTATCCAACTCCCTTGCACGTTTCTTTACCGCACGATTCAATTCATCCTCGTTAAGCTGCAAATGAGCCATCTTCATTTCGAAGAAATCGTCCTTTTCCGATACTGCATCGATTTCCTTTCGCATCCACACACGACACCGAGAATCCGCTGAACGTAGAAACAGAACCCAGGCGGCGTACGCGGTAGTCGGATCAGGAGCATCGAGATATGCCTTCCACCAATGACGACCGCAAGCTTCGATCCACTTGGAACGTGCCGAACTACGGAAAAGCCTTTCATTGTAAGTCTCGAGTTCACCGTCAGGCCAAGCCTCAATGTTGGGCAACGAATTGTTAGCCCGAAAACCATCCAGTACCGTCGTGCGCATCCGCCTCCACGCAAAGGGCGTGGTCCGGTCTTTTTCGATTACCTCATTGAGCCAATCCGTTTTGTTATTCTCCGATGCGGCAAGCGCAATTTCGAACAGTGCCAGGTCTGTACGAAAGCACTTTTTCCCCAATATTTCAGCTCGAAGATCCAAGACTTCTGGCGAGTCCAGTACCCGGAAAGCCAGACGCAGAAGATCTCCGACTTGAATTCGACGAACGATCTGAGCCGTTATCGTGTCAAAAATACCGCGCCAAAAATTCGCACCCCGGTCGGGTTCGTCGGCGAGTAAGACCTCGCACAGCGTTAAGATTACAGGTGTAGCCAAAAAGACTCGGTGTTCAACCTGAGCGGTACCCCCGGACCAACTGTTTTGCCACTGTTCGACGTATTCCGGTACATGGGCGAGTATGGATTCGATATCCCGTCTATCGAGTTCTACCGGAAATAGATCGACGCCCTTTCGACGGGCTTCATTTATTCGGGATGCACCTGTTTCTAGTGCGCGCATACGTGCACGGACATTTGTTAGATCGGATCCCAGTTCGAAGTTGTTCAGGGCGTCGGCAGCCATTGCGGTTCCGACGATAGCTGCCGCCAGCCTTACTTCTTCCGGCTTTTCTCCGCGCCGGCGCGCGGCTTCGAGCAAACGCCACGGCGCGAGTCTGGGTGCTAACTCTTCGAACGACACCGACAAGGAAGCTTCGATTAGAGAATCAGATCCAGACTGATTATAGTAGAAATGTCTATTTGGACTCCACGACCAACAGCCTTCCAAGAGTTCGCGACCGAAACGACGCACGTCCGCTTGGTTCATTATCATGAATGCAGGTGTCGAAAGGTCGTCATCTTCATGCAAGGTAAACCTGAGAATCCACGACCACGCAAATTCGGTAAGTTCGAACTGCTGCAACGCAAGTAGCGTTAGTAAAGCCTGTTGCTGTTTCGGCGGAGCCGAGTCATACTGCCTTATTAGCGTATCCACATCAGCGGCCGTCAAAGGGTTCAGTACTATAGTATAATCACGTAATAATTCCGGAGGGTCCGCCTCGATTATTGCTTCAACTTGGTTCCGACCTTGCAGACTCCCTATTTCGATCATTAAGAGTCGGCTTGCGGCGAATGACTCGTTTTTTGTGTCACTTTCTCGTACTTTGCGACGAAGGGCACGTGCCGCTGCTGCTTCAGCTTCCCCGGAAAGGATAAATTGATTCGTCGCCGAAATAGCGCTCCAATAGCGAGACTCACCTGGGCAAGTTTCAAGGCCTTGGAGTTTGCGACGCATAAGGTCGGCAAGCAAATCTGGTGCAGATCGAGCAAGAGCTGGTACGGTTTCTTCGAATCGAACATCATGAATCGTCGGCCCCATGCTTCGGTTCAACTTCTCAACGTCTAGATTTGCGGCTATTTCGCTAAGTTCGACTATGAAATTGTCGGGTAAATCAAAGGTGGGATCCAACCACAACTCTCCTATTCTCTTTATGCGGGATTGCACCGGGAGTTCCCGATCCTGAAGGACCTCGTGAGCGTGTTGCCGTTCCAGAGGTAACAAACTTTGGCCTGGATTTGACAAATAGTCTCGCTCATAGTTGCGGCCACCACCGATGTCCGGGTCCAGAAGTGCAGCTGCTTTGTCATCCTGCTCGCAACCGGTCAACCAAAGTAATAGCGCGGCAACGCGCTTGGGTAGATCGGGGTGTACACCGGGTTCCGGAATGCGACTACGGACTTTCTCCGATAAGTCACGCAGACCCTCAGCAGTTTCTTCGGGATCGACTTCGTTTAACAAGCAGAGCCATTCCAACGCCTCCCAGCATCCACTATGATCTCCGGCGGCAAGGGCAGTGGCCGCTGCCTCAAAAGCTGGCAACGCTTTATGCAGCGGAAAGCCTTCAAGAATCGCCGGCACTGTCGACTTAACGAGACCCGGAAACCGATCGACCAGATTGAGTTCGACACCGACAACTGAAATGGTACCGGCACAGTGAGTTCCGATCATTTTCGAGAGATGATCTTCCCTCCATTTTCTCTGTTCATCGCTCCGTTTTCGCCGAGTGTCAATGTCACGATAAACGGTACCCATCCAACGTCGTGTACGTTCGACCAAGACTTCAAGGGCCGCGTTGTCCGTCCTCGGAATAGCGCACAACGCCTTTACAGCCCAATGTCGTGCTGATTCATGAACATAGGTGTCCGAATTTTCAACTGCGTCAATCAGGGCTCCGGGAAGATCTGACGCAAGTGCTACGATTTCCTGCCTTTGCGCATCGGTTGCATTCTGATCGTGTAACCACGCCGTTAGTAGGACCCCGGATGTTGAACTGGCTCCCCGGCCCTGTTCAATTAGAATTGACACTCCCGCACGCAGTATCTCTGAAGTTTGATCGAATCCCGCAATCGGATCAAGCCAATTCATTAACTCGACATCTAAGGATTCAAAGTTTTGTGACGTCTGCTTATCGAGATGTGTCACAAGCGAAATTGCAAGCGCATGCGCGACGATTGCGGGTTCAAGTACCAAATCGCCTGACGAATTGGCCTTTACGAAACGACCGTCGACAATATCGCTCAGCCGTGCGTAAACCTCTCGTTCCGTGAGGTCGGGACGGCTCATTGTCTCTCCAAGCGACTTAATCGAATACTCCCGAATGCCATCTCGATATTGTCGTGCTATGTCTTTCAGCCAGTCTCTCCAATCGACTTCACTGAATGACTCTCCGGCCCGCACGCCAAGCGCGTCACGGCCGTATTCCCAGAGCAATCGGTGCAGTGTTATTGGTTCAGTTTCGCCAAATCGTCCTCTGAATCGAACAACCAAATCGAAAAGGCGCGGAGTACGTGCCATTTCAAGCACATCCTGGCGAAAATCCTCACGCCTAAGACCCTCGTACGCCAGCATCTGTTCGATTTCACCGCCAGGCTCGGCATCATAACGTCCAATTTCGATCGGTACAGCCGCTTCTACCAGACCATTCAGTGTAGACAACCTATTTTCAAAATGATGCTTCCGCGTACTGACAATCACCCGTATTCTTCCTCTAAATGATCCTGATTGCAGAACTTTCAGCAAATCCAACCACGAAACTGACGGCTGCTGATTTAATCCATCAAACCAAACCGTTACAGATGGACCTTCATGTACAGGACGTTTTAGTATACGGTCGAGGCGTCGGTGCCAATGATCAGGGCTTCTTACATCTGTCAATGCAAAAAGACGTTCTGCCAAAAAACGCTTAAATTCCGTATCCGACACAGCCAGATTTCCGGCCACTGCCGATGATGGAATTGTGAGAATTACAGGTTGCTCGCTTCGGTTTCCGAATAACCATTCTAACGTCGTCCAGGTTTTGCCAACGCCTTCACGACCCAACACGACCGCAGGGGCATCATCCCGCGCGGATCCACGCCACCAGCGGTCCAGCGAGTCGTGTACATTCTTGCGCTTGACCTTCTTTTCTGTGGATCCTCCCGCGCAATTCTGTCCAAATACTGCAGCGGACTCTCTCGGGTTATTCCAGATCTCGTTGAGTCTTTCGTGTGATATCTGTCGCAATGATTCGAACCCCAGACACCAGGATTCCAGGTCGCGTTTTAGTCGTTTAATGGCAGCAACAGATGCAATTTGAAGATCGCGAGCAGCCCGCCCTGCGGCACTTGAAAATATGGTGTCGACTAAATCAGGAGAAGATGCGCACAACGCTACGAGAGGCCCGATTTCATCGTCCTGCCAATCAAAAGTCAAGATCGGTACGCCATGCCAGTCGCCACATTGATCTAGCGACTGCCGAATTTGCTCCGGCACTGTACGTGTCGTAACCAAAATCCACGCTTCAAGGGCTTGATCACGTCTGACTGCGTGTTGAATCTCTCCCAGCAGCTTGCGCTCGTCAAAGCCGGTTTTGTCACTGTACTTCTTGCATTCAAGGCGAAACCGCCTGCCCTGCTGTCCAGCGGGCCCTGCATCAGCTCCGTGTTGAAAGCCCGAGCGGGCGACTGCAATAGGTACGTTGAGGAGGCGACCGATCAAAGCCGCTACAAGCTTCTCGAACCCGGACGAATCCGTCTCGTTCTGAAGCTCGTGCTTGAGGTTTTTCAAGGCTGCTGAAATCGTAGACACAATGCTGGCCTGTGCATTGGCATTCGGTTCACGGAGCTGGTTCTGCAGAACTCAACATTTCCGAGTGACTCCCAACTGCATTCTTCCAATACGGCATCGACTATTGATTTATCGAGATTGTATATGTACTTGCGCTGCCGGGCACTGTATCTGACGCCGATGTACAGCCTCAAATGGACTCGTGCCGTAGACGACTTGTACCTTTGGTACCGGAGTGCCCTTCAGATTCTTAGCGACGACGTACTGCATCGAGATTGCACCATTCGAGCTTGCCCGCTTGCGTCTTCCCTGACCTGGCTCAATCAGAATGCCGAAGTATCCCTTGGCTAAACAGTTTTTCCTGGGCGCGCTCGGCGTTTTTCCGGACTCTTTCGTCGTTATGTTCGAGACCGGCTTTCAAGATCGCTTTTGCATCGTCAGCCGGAATGTAGAAACCGCCACTTCTGGGTAGCACATCCGTCAGCTTGGCGAAACATCCGACTACCCTTGGAGTATGTTCAGGAAGCATTGCTCGCAATTGTCGAGTCGCATCGTGTGGGAGCCGTGTTTCCGGGTCGTCGTCACGCCCGTCTCTGAGATTCTTGGTTTCGTTCAGGATTCCACGAATCTTCAAGACCCTCGACAAGGCATCTAAACGCCATTCGGTATCAAGGCATTCAGCTTCGAACCATTCAGAAAATTTCCGAAGTTCCAATGCTTCCTCGGTCTTCAATCGCCACTCGAAGAAGGTGACGATTCTGTCCTTTGAACCATTTTCAAGCTGATTGCCAGCTTTTCGCAATGAATGCCCTACATAGTTAAACAGAGTCGCCCAATGCTCTCTCTTACCATCGCTAGCTTTGTAGAATCCGTTCAGTAGACTACCAGCGCCTACCAATGGAAATACTCCCCATGTGTAGTATGAAAACAAGTGTTCCCCAATGATGCCCGTGAGATTTCCTAAAACATTCTCCCGATCTCTCAATCGGTCCAGATGATTCAGGGCGAACTCGAAGTCATCGCGAACATATTCAAAGACTGCCTTATCCGGGTGATTATAGCGAAGAAGGCTACCGAAGGCCCCACGCCAAGCGGCAAAATTGTGTTGGGGAAACAAGATCGACTTGCGGTCTGATGCCCAATGTTTATCAAGATCGAAAATTGACCGGTAGAGCCTACCCAGGATCACGTATTCCGGAATTGTCAGCGGATACGCCGCTTCCGATCCAAACCTCTTTTCGAGGATCGCCTTCAATTCCGGTACGTCCGCTTTGCTATCTTGTCTGCGTATCCAGAGTCCAAATTTGACCAGATTCTCCAGCGCGCACCCCCTTGTTGTGTTAATCGCTTCGGTCAATTGATCGTCACGGTTCAATGGTGTCCGATCATCTCGATCGAGTAGCCAGTCGTATTGCGTACAGAGCAGGCCCAAGATGGTAACCAAATGTACCCGAAAGTGAGCCGGAACTTCCGCATTGTGTTCCAAACACGCCTCTACAAAGTTGCAGACGGCACGCCGCGCGGTATGCCATCGGGGAGACACGCGAGATCGATCCCACAGTTGAGCGACACCGTATGGATGCTCATTTCTAGGATCCGAGTGCGAGAGCACCCATTCACAAAACGGAAACCATTGTTCGAGTTTGTCGAAGTTCTTCGCCTTTACCTGGTCCCGCATTGCATTAATCATCGCCCTGACGTAAATGGGCCGAAGGATGTTTTGGCGATTACTCATCCAGAAATCGAGCCTGTCGACCTGCGGGATTATTGACTCTCTGAAGACAATCTGAAACGCATCAGCAAGTGCTTCAATGTTTATGTCCGTGAGCCAGTCATCGTTGGGCCGGTGTTCGTCCTGCCACTCGTTTATGTATTCAAGCAGTTGTACATCCGATAGCGCCGCAAGTTCTTGGGGCGATCTTGGACTGAGGTTCGTAACCACCCCGCCATTGGATATTCTGCGACGCGAGTAGCTCTCATCCGTTATTTCATCCTCGGTTTCATCGGCTTCAAGTTCCTGATAGTAGTCCGAATACTTCCCAAAAAGCAGTTGCGCGAACGGTCTGAGTTGCTTTCGATGGAAACCCAATGTCTCCCTGCTCAAATCTGGATTCCGTAAATTCGTCACCCATGAAGAAGCGGTAATCCTCCTCTGGAGGGCCGCTGAGGATTTCATCATATATTTCCTTACGCTCGTTCTCGGTGAGCAAGTCCTCGCCGAAGTGTTCAGCGGCCAACCTGATCATCCGCTGAAATTCGTAGCCATATCGCAATCGGCCGTATTCGTGCGCTACAATGAACTCTCGAATCCACGGTTTGGTTTGCTCGCAAGGGTGCAAAGCGTAAAGGTGCTGACGGAGACGCGCGAAAACAGCCCAACGCTGATTGCGAAGAATTCCGTCCAGAGCCTCAATCGACTCGCTCTCTTGTTCAAAGACCCTTTCACAGACAGAGGTTAGCGTATGGACAAGGGTCTCTTTGGAATCCGGATAGTCCGTTTTTGGTTCGTTGAGTCGCGGACACCAAGTTTCCGAATAGTCGGAAATCGTCTCGCTATCAAGATCGTCTTCGTGTATTCCGAAACGAATCATAGTCGCCGTTGCGTCAATCAGTATACGGGCGACCTTGTAAGGCTCTTTATCAGCCAGCGGTCGAACGTTCTCGTTAAGGATGTCCGTAAAAATGGAGCTGAATCTCGGAACCGGTTCAAGTGTCGTCGCAATTAACGAGGCGACATCATGGCCATTCATCTGCCTCTTTTGTTTCTGCTTTTCTTCTGCGTCGGGGTCAGGGGCAAATTGGACCAGTATTTGCGCAAGTTCAGCGGCAGCATCGGTTTGGTCCGTGGAGATCCAATATGCCAGCAGATCTGGAAATTTAAAGGGAAAGAACTGGTGTTCGAGTCTCGCGTACTCAAGCATCTTTGGTAGCAGTTGCGCTGATCGCTCGCCGTCGAGTTTCAATGCAATTTCTAGGATATTTGCGTAGACCTTCGGATTATCTACGGCCGGCAATTTCAACACCAAGTCGAGTACAACCCGAGGAGCGCACACGCACACATCTTCGAGATATTGAAGTTCCGGCCAAAAAGGAAAACGGACGTATCCATCTGACAAGTACTCGGCTTTGGGTGGATTCTTGAAGAATCCCCTTTCCTTCAAAAACGGAATCCAAACGGGGTGCGTTGCGTTTGTAAAGAAGAAGACGTAATTAGCGCCCCTACGTGAAATCAGCCTATAAAGAGCATCTACGTCAGTATCGGAGTGTTCGGATTTACCCAGGATGGACTGGATCTCCTGCTGATCCTGCGCCGTAATTGGAGCGAGAAGATCATAGACCAAACGTTCAAGCGTTTCAACATTCTCCATGAACTTCATTTCATCTCTTGCACGGATTGACCGATGATGCGCGAAACCTTCCAGCTGACTCCACGTCTTGTGAAACGCATCCCGTTTTCGGTTTTGGATATCAGTTCCCATTTGATCTGCCATCGGGTCGATGTTTCTAATCGCAATCTGAATTTGTTCCTTTCGGGACGGCTGTAGATTTAGCTGCAAATATCGATCGATCCTTCTGAGCGTCTCGTCAAGTCTAGCGTCGATTTTCTTGTCCTTCCAGATTTCCCTGTATCTATTCTTATCGTTCACAAAACGCTCACGTATTCCCTGCCTCATTCCCGGGAAGTCGTAAGTCTGTACATCGCTTTCGTAGACGACTCGAGGAAGTTTCTCCACGAGCTCTCTCAATGACTGCGCAGCCTGAGAGATCCGGTCCGGATTATATGGGTTCTCCAAGGCGTAAAGCGCGCCCAAGTACCAATCCCCCAAACGGTACTCTTCAGTTTCAACGCGTCTTAACGATTCCAAAACTTGCAATTGAATGGTGCTGAGTTGTAGTGGTTTCGGCTGACCTAAACTTACCTGTTGGTCGCCGCCACAAGTGCCCGAAGCGAACCCTTTGGCAGCCTCCTGATCACCCAACCGCTTCCTTGCATCCAGGATCTCGATACCGGCGAGGCGGTCTGACGCATCGTAGTCCAGCGCGATCCCTTCCTCAACCCTATCCGTCGTCACCGTTGTTTCCTTTAGGCGGATGTAAAGCGCATCGACCTCACGATCATAAGAAACCTTTACCATCGTCGCCTCAATAGAATGTGTATACGGTTATGACAACGATCTCAATCTGCTTTTCAACAAAGATAGGCCTGACTTTCTTTCTCATGTAGAATTCACCATTCCAATTGCTACGAAACGGGAAATCCCTATTGCTAACAAACCTGCATTCATCCGCCGATCTCCATGCGGAGGAACGAATCGACTCGACAACTTCCTGTTTCGTGGCGCCACGATGCCTCATTTGATCGAGTGCATGATTGGAAAATCGGATTGGTTTCAATTGTCCTTAAGTTTTGTCTGAGTTCGCCTGACAAATGATGAGCGAGGTCCAAGCAAGACTCGAGTGGTCTGTGCGGAGATCCCGCGCGGAATCTCCGCAACGCCGAGGCCTGATCCGAAAGATTCAGAACGTGCGAATGCAGACATTCTCGCATCTCTATACTCCGACTCCACGTAGTTCGTTTCCGAGGATGAGATTTTCTGGTGAGGGAACCCACTTGTCTTCGGTGGGAAGATGCAGTTGATTTCTAAGTTGCCGCTTGTACCGTCGCAGTCCCTCTGTCCTCCCGATTTTTCGCAGATGCCCGGCCCTCGCAGAGTTCAAATGGATTGAATATTCGCCATCGACGTACAATAAGCCCGTGTCGTACGATCGATGATGAAGAGCGCAGAGGGCTAAACCATTGCTGACGGCATCGTGGCCTTTTGGATGCGCATGAGGGACAATGTGGGCAGCATCCACAAGATCCAATTGGATCCCACACATCGCACACGTATGGTCATATACCTCCAACACCTTTTGCCGGAACTGCGGGCTTCGAGGGTATGCAATTCGGGTTAAGGTGACTCTCCGTCTGTTTATTTCAACTGATCGGTGAAGGGGCTGTCCGAGCGGGGTTTTACAATGAACCTCAAATAGCTCCTCGAGATCTTCGTCTGCGGCTTCATGAAGTACTGATGCGTTTTCCACATATATGCCGATTAGATCGGCCCGGAAGTTGATCACGTTTTGCCCGTCGGTATCGAGATACGTAGAGAATCCTCTTGTCACAGCCATACGCATTGACGATAGACGAGTATAAATGGAAAACCGTTGCGCTCGCGGATTACGATCCAGGAATCTATCTGGATCCCAAGCGCTAAACGCCTTCGCATCTGCGGAAAAACCCAAGACCAATACTGTGTCCCCGATTTGCCTGTCTTTGGTCAATTTCGTTGGCAGATGGCCTGGACACTGGATCCGGTATTCGTCCGGATCAGAACGTCGAGCAAAGTGGACATTACCTATGAATACCGAAAGATATCGATCCTTATAGTAGAATCGGTACGGGTTATCTCCACCGACGAAGTACACAGCATGCGTGTGTTGGCGGGAATGTACCTATCTTAGTTGAAATAGAAGAGGCTCCGATGTAAATTGGATACGGTAGTCGCGAAATGAATACTGTATCCTCATACGAAAGGAGCCTGTGATGGGCAAGGTATCATCGAAGTCTCGTGAAGTCAAGTTGAACACGGAAGGTGTTGTGAGGTCCAGGGCGGTTCCCGCGGGTATGCTGGAGGATGTTGACGTCCGTGTGGCCTTTATCCAGTCGCTGATCCCTCTGGGTCTGGCCGCCGTGGAGGAAATCTTGCAGAATGAGGTCGCCGCGTTGACGGGCAAGAGATACAGTCGCAAGACGTGCAAGACCCGGAATCGCCGGTGGGGCACGCAACGGGGATCGGTGTATCTATCGGACCAGAAAGTGCCCATGGACGTGCCGAGGGTGCGCGACGTGGTAGCCAATGAGGAGGTGCCTCTACAGGCGTATCGCCGCTTGCAGCGCCCCAAAGACATGGACGAAGGGTTGCTGCTTCGCGTCCTGGGCGGCCTTGCCACGCGTTCATACGCCCGTTGCGCAGAGGCGGTACCCGAGGCGTTTGGCTTGTCTTCGTCGACGGTCTCGAAACGGTTCATGAAGGCATCGGCGGCCAAGCTGAGGCAGTTTCAAGAACGGTCGCTTGCCGGCTATGACCTGGTGGGGCTGTTTATGGATGGCAAGACCTTTGCCGATCAGCAGATGATCATTGCCCTTGGCGTGACCATACACGGGCACAAGGTCCCGCTGGGGTTCGTGCAGGCCGCCAGTGAAAATGAGCGCGTGTGCCGGCAGTTTGTCAATTCGCTCATTGATCGCGGACTGCGGTATCACCAGGGGCTGCTGTGCCTCATCGACGGCTCGAAGGGATTGCGGTCCGCGCTGACCAAGGCCCTATCCGGATACGTCGCCATACAACGCTGTCAGTGGCACAAACGGGAAAACGTGATCGCCTATCTGCCCAAATCACAGCAGGACGAGGTCAGAAAGGCCCTCCACGATGCGTACGACAAGGAGACCTACAACGACGCCAAAGCCGCACTCCAGGCCCTCAAACCCTCCCTGGCGCTGAGGAATGCAGCGGCACTGAACAGCCTCGAGGAAGGGCTCGAAGAAACCCTCACCCTCCATCGGCTGGGACTCATGCCACAGCTCAAACAGTCGTTCCGCACCACCAACTGTATCGAATCCCTCAACGCCATGGTCGCTCAGCGCACACGCAATGTAAAACGATGGAACAACTCCGATCAGCGATATCGATGGTTGGCAGCCGCCCTGTTGGATATACAGCCCCGACTGCGGAGAATCAAAGGATATCGCTTTCTTCCCGTACTCAGACTTCCACTACAAAAACACCTCAACCTCAATCATGACGCGCAAGAGGCCTACGCCGCCGACTGAACGCCTCTCCTTTTTCAACTAAAAATAGTACTTGCCCGTGTTGGCGTAAGGCGTCAAATAACGCGTGAAAGAGGTCTTTCCTGTCGAGTAGCATCATTTCGCATAGGCCTCGTTGATTATACAGACGAAAGCTCTTCGACAAATCGAGGATCGATCGAGTATGTGGACGATATCCACTCATCAATTCCCCGCAAACGGCGGTCGGCGCACAACTCCGTTAGGTTCGGTGACATGAAGCGTTCCTTTACGGAGTTGGGTATATTCTTTTCGCCTGCGTCTCGATTGATACCGCGGACAAGCGAAGTGAAGGAAAACAACTCCCTCAAATCAGCCCACTCGGCACCGATTCCTGACAGGAACACGAAGTCGGCTCTTCTCGTTAGCGACGACAGCTTCTGATAGTTGAAATTGCCGATATACTTACCGGCGTTCTTCTTGAAGACAAGTGCGGAATACCTGTAATTGTGCAGCAACTCCCCGATAATTGCCAGTCGATGTAAGTGATCGTCCGGGATTGTGTTTACCGGTGTAAGGAGATCGTCAAGCAACCAATTTGTGACGTGGAAGCCGTCACCCCGGGTCAGCCAATACCAAAAGCACGTGTCGCCGCCTGTGATGGCGAGAGCCGCAAAGGCTTCCTCTTTCGAATGCAGACCCACCCAACCGGATTGCGACGGACCAAGAACACTGCGATCATCGGGATGTAATACTGGTGGCGGCTCGATATACGTGGAGATGAAATTGCGTGCAGTTGGCGAGAATCCCAACTTGAAAGAATTACGTCCGAGACGGCGGTCGGGAGTTAAACGTGACGTCGAAGACTGAATATGCATTGCTAACAATTTCGCCCCAAAACGGTTCGTAAGGCGGGGAATTCCGAAAGATTCATTCGGCATCACATCATGCACCTCGTTATAGGAAAGATTGTCCAACAAAAAATCTCGATAGGCTGCGCGCCACCTGTATAGGCGGGTAGCGAACAAATCGGTTTTCTGCGCGGCGGAAGTAAGCCATATCGTACATCTCTGGCTAACGCCAGAGAATAGCGCAGCCGGTATATTATCGAACGAAGAATGCCAATGCGTACCGGCGCCGGCCATAAGTTCACGTAGTTCCGAAAATTCAAAGCTAAAAGTCGTTGAAAGTGGGACAATTAACCCACAGCGTCCGCGCCGGCTCAGGATGCGGTGTGATTGTACGACAACGTAACCATAGATATCGGGAAATTTTAGATTCTTAGTAGACCGGACTACATAGCCAACCGACCTGCGGTCTACGTACGGCGGATTTCCGACGATCACGTCAAACCCGCCTCCGTGCATGATGCCATAGAACTCCACAAACCAATGAAATGGCTGGTGGCTTGCGCACCATTGCTCGAAGGCCGTTTGGTCGCCGGTTTTGACGCCGCACTCACCGGCCAGATATCGGTTCAACTGGTTACGCAGCTTATCAAGTCGCCCTCTCAGGTCGAATTTCGCACTTGCAAACGCATTCGCATCCATCTCGTGGTCGGTCTGCATTTCCTGGAACAGACGAAATGCGCGGTCCGCCAATTCGGCGCGTTCTTCGATTTCAGGGAGAGATTGTTCCTTGAACAGATCGCCCCTTACCGCCCGTCTTACGTCATCGAGAGACGTGAAGCCCACCAATGTGTTACCGGCACGTACGTTGAAGTCAATATCAGGCAAGGGCTCGATTTGCTCATAGTGTTCCAACTGTGCGACAAGTTTCAGGAAGAGGCGCAGCTTGCAGATTTCCACGGCTTCTTCCATGATGTCCACGCCATAGAGGTTGTTGATAATGATCGACTTGAGAATGAAATATCTCTCGCTGGGATGCGAGTCAACCTGCTTCAGAATCTTTCGGAAGTCGCTCATTTTTTCAGGGCGGTGCTTGCGTTGCGACCGCTGCAGATCATCCAGAAGCCCCCGCATTGCTTCGAGGCACGCGGTGTAGATCGGCTCCAGGATGTTGAGCGCGGCGAAGAGGAACGCGCCAGAACCGCACGTCGGATCCAGAATCGACACGGCGGAAATCGCCTTCCAGAAGGCGCGGACCAGTTCAGGACCCTCGCTCCCCGAGATGACGTCCTGCGCGAATTTTTCGATATCCAGGTTGTAGGTGATCAGGTCGTTGATGGCCGTGACCTCACCCAAGGCGAGTTTGGCGTATACTTCCTCGTAGTGGCGCCGCCGTGCGACGTGCTCGCGCCAGGTTTCCGTTGGCAGGGCATAGTCGCCTGTCGCGGGTTCGTTCCAACCGTCGCGTTTTGCGACATCTTCCAGTCCTGCTGCGATTTCCGAAGGCAGGTCGCGCTTTCGCACAAGGTCTTCCTTCTTGTGGATATCGTACGTGATCCCGTGACGGACCGCTTCGTAGAAGTACCGATCCGACTCGTCCTGCAACAGAGACCACACCCCTCCGTCGGCCCTGAATGCAATCGGGCACGACTTCCTCGCCCGATCGAACAGAAAGGGAATGATCGTGTTACGGCTGATGTATCCGGTAATGTCCTCTTTGGTGTAGTAGGCCCCCATCTGCTTCTGGTTGATGTACTTCTCGAAGATGTAACCCAGCACGTCGGGGTTGATTTCATTGTCCTGATGTAACGGCCGGTCGTCCAGGTGCCACGTATAGGCATCGAAAAAGTCGAAGATTCGCTCGAACGCTTCATCGGGTATTTCTATCTCTGGATTATCCCGCTCCAGATCGTGGACGTCGAACAGGCCGCCATTGAGAAAGGGCACCTTACCCAGCAGCGCCGACAATTCCGGAGAACGATTCGCCTCCGGCTGCCCCAGCCCTTCGTGGAACAACTTCAACAGGAACAGCCTGTAGAACCTGTTGAATCGCCCGTTTCCATATTGCTGACGCACGCTTTGGAGGCGGTCGCGGAGATATTCGGTGTTGTTGTCGAGGAATCCGCGTTTCTGAATGAAGTAGATGAACATCATGCGGTTCAGCATCAGCGAGGCGTACCATTCTTTGTCGGCCAGGTCTCCGATCCCCTCGATGAACCCCAGAAAGGCCTCGTGTTCCTTCTTGAAGCGGTCGTAGAACCGTTTGGTGACCTTCTCCACGTCGAAGGCTGCCCGAACGCGGCCGGATACGTCGACAATCGTCAGGTCTTCTTCTTCATCGAGTGTGAAGACGATGTTATCCAGCTTCTGAATGAGGCGTTCGCCGGTATCCCCTCGCCGGTACGACTCTGATCGTTGCCGGTCGGGACGGCCCGGTTCGCGTTTTACCCATTGCCAGGACTGCTCGCCCTTGTCATGGGTGGCGTAGACGATGATGTGTTCTCGGACCTGTTTCGCGACGGCCTTTTCGATCTTCCTTCGGTTGGAATATTCGGGAATCGTCGTCTCGTCGCCAGAGACGTGTTGATAGGCGACCATGCCCCGTTTGTGGGCAATAGCTTTGAGTGTAAACGACCGCTCGCCGACATCAATGACCGTATCGACGCCCCCGTGGTCCCAGCCCAACTCCTCGATGAAGAGAGCGCGGAGGTTGAACTTGTCCAGATACGTCCTGACTCTTTTTCTGTTCAGAATTGAAGACACCTGGATGTCCCCTGATGCGTCACGTCCGAACGAGATCGACCAGCGAAACGGTGTCGATTTCGTCGAATCGCGCGAAGTCGTGCCGGTTCTGCGTTACCAGCCTTCGGATGCCACGGGTTGTCATTGTGGCGACGATATTGGCGTCATGCAACCCTTTGCCTTGAACGCCATATCTCAATGCAAGTTGGCGCAGATTGCCAGCGACCTCCTGGTTTTCGTCGAACAATTGAAGGTGACGCCGGAACTCATCCACGTTTCCAACAACGTCGCGTACGTTCAGACCAAGACCGTTTGCACGAATGGGACGCGATGCGACTGCCATGTATTCCCTGAGAATCTGCCCACTTCCGGCGAGGCGAATACCGCGCCCGGGGGACTCGGCCAGTAGCCTTATTGCTTCCGCGTGTTGGCGTCGCGATTCGTCCGTCGCGGTCAAGAGGACGTTGGTGTCCAGAAAATGAAAATTACCGGCCATCATCGCCATAGATCTCATCCCGATTCCACGACGTCGTCTTTCCAGTCCTGACTGTCACCAGATCCAGCATCGGGACATCCTCGTTTTTCGTGCCTGTCCCGTCCAACTCAGCAAGACCGGATTCATTATCGGACCTGGGACGAAGAACGAAACCGTCAGGCCCTTTCTCGATCTCAAGATGGTCTCCGGGACCTACCCGCAGCATGTTCAGCACCCGCTCTGGCAGGGTGACCTGGCCTCCTGAGCTTATCTTTACAATCATGGGGACTTCCTTAAAACCGGATGGTGAGTAACCGAACCAGTAATAACGTTGCAATCATGAAACAGAATCAAAGGCACGAACTACGAAAGACGCGAAATAGCGCGAAACAAGATCAAAGGCTCGGACTACGAAAAACACGAAACAGAATCAAAGGCACGAACTACGAAAGACGCGAAATAGGATCAAAGGCATGAACTGCGAAAAATACGAAATGGCACGAAACGAGGTCTATCGTTCGTTTACGAAACGTTCGTGTTCTAATCCTTGATGATGGCCGAAATTGACGAGCAGGCCGAGTTTCACGCCTGTTGATTTCAGGTAGTTGACAATTTGCGCGCGGTGTTCATCTCCCAGTTGTTTCACTGCTTTGATTTCCACGATAATCCTATCGAAACAGAAAAAATCCGGCTGGTAGAACTGTTTCAACGCCTGTCCTTTGTAATGTATTTTCAGGTCCATTTTCTCTTCGTACGGGATCGCCGAGGAATCGAATTCCATCGCAAGACACTCCTGGTAAACCGCTTCAAGAAAGCCGGTTCCCTTTTCCTTGTACACTTCAAAGCAGGCGCCGACAATCCGATAACTTTCCTCTTTGTAGACGATTTCTCCAGTCATACCTTTTGTGTCTTTCGTTGTTTATCGGACCCATAGTACAGATGATCCGGGGCGCCTGCGGTTCATCGTCCACTTCGACAACCTGAACGCCTCTCTGTAGACGATTTGTCCCTTATATCTTTCGCGTTTTTTCGCGCGTTTCGTAGTTGGTCTTTCTTTGTTTTTCGCGACTTACGCAGTCGATCTTTTCGTGTCTTTTCGCGTGTTTCGTAGTTAATATTTCTTTGTTTTTTTGCGTTTTTTCGCGTCTTTCGTAGTCAATCTTTCTTTGTTTTTTCGCGACTCTCGTAGTCAATCAGACCCATAGAACAGATGACTCTGCTGGACTCGTGCGGTTCGTCGTCCACTCAGACAACGTAAATGCCTCTCTGTAGACGATTCTCCAGTCATACCTTTCGCGTTTTTTCGCGTGTTTCGTAGTTAATGTTTCTTTGTTTTTTGCGTCTTTTCGCGTCTTTCCTCGTCTTTTCGCGACTCTCGTAGTCAATCAAGCCCATAGAACAGATGATCCGCGGTTCCCGCGGTTCGTCGTCCTCGTGCACGACACAGAGCCGCCCATCCTCCCATATCTCGATCACGACAGAAGCCAGATCCTCGTCGGAAATACCGCTTCGCAATTGCCGGTTCAGTGTATCCACGGTCGATTGCCGTAGCGGATATCGGTAGATCTCACCCACCGCCCGACGAAGTTGCTGTGTATCGAAGAGTGTGCCCTCGACACTCTCGGCATAGTTCTTCAGTCGTTCATAGGTACGGAACCTCGCGCCGGAAGGTCGTCCCAGTTGACCGCCGACCTGATTCTCCTCGCGCGCGATCCGTTCCGCGGCCTTTCCGACAAGATTGTGATGTTTCTCGTGTCGGGGCAGTGCCGGTGTGTCCGGCTTGCATTCTGCCGCACGCAGGATTTCAAACTGGCTTTCCGTGACACTGCTGCCTTCCCAATCCATCCACGCGAGGGCGTCGTTGTCCTGGGTTGTCCGCATGTAAACGAGTACGCCATTCTGCTGATTCTCTTTAGGCGAGGCGGCTTTGGAGGCGTGCACGACGTCCGGCATCTCCTCCACTGTTTTCTCCAGCGTCGGATCGGCAGTCGTGGCGTTTCTCCAGATCTGATAGGCATATGAAGCCAGGTCCACCTCGGAATCGTCGTCGCCGTCGAGGATTCCGGTCTGTTCGTTATACAGATCCACGACGGAACGAGTGTCATCGTCCTCGAAAAAGGCCTCGTCGGTTCCCACCACTTCCGCGTTCTCGCCCAGGCGCTGTCTTACGCGGGCGCGTAACCGAATCACACGTTCGATGCCCTCGGCGGGAAGAAAGGAGTAACAGAGGATGTCCTGCGCCGACTGCCCGATGCGGTCCACGCGTCCGGCTCTCTGGATCAGCCGGATGATTGCCCACGGAAGGTCGTAATTGACGACGATGGCGCAATCCTGCAGGTTCTGTCCCTCGCTCAACACGTCCGTCGCGACCAGCACTCTGAGTTCCTCATCAGCCGCGATCTGCCCGCCCTTTTCATTGCTCCTGGGACTGAAACGCCAGGCCAGCTGAGTCGGATCCGCCGAACCGCCCGTAACGCCGGACAACCGTTCCATGCCCTCATCCCTGAGCTGACGTTCCAGGTAATGTACCGTATCGGCGAACTGCGTGAAGACCAGAACCTTGTTACGTGGATGCTTGTCCGCAAGGATCTTCTGCAGAGCGGCAAGCTTGGCGTCGAGCGACGGATTCCATTGGCCGAAGTCCTCCAACATTTCACGCAACGTTCTGGTGTCCGACAAAAGAGATTGCAGCAGTGACTCGCCGAAGTGACGCGGGCTGAGCCAACGAAATCGACTTCTGTATCGTTCGCTGTAATCAGTGTAAACTCTCGCGGCGTGCCGACGGAACTCTTCCTCGGTTCTTAGGGAGTATTCGGTCTGATTCTGGCCGCCTTCGTCCTCTCCTTCGTCAAAAATGTCACCGGCAGCGCCGTCCGCATCCTCGTCGTAAGATTGGGGATCCAGAATGCCGGCATCTGTCGTGCCGATCGGCAGATCGAGTCCGTTTTCGATGGCATGGATAAAGATGAAGTTCCTCAGCACGTGCCGCTCGATCGACAGCAGGAACGAATGACCGCTGCTTTCAAGGCGTTTGAACAAATTGGTACGGCAGAAGCCCATTAGGCGCCTTCCCGCGCGCGACAGGTCCTGCAGGATTCGGTCCTCGGCAGAAGATGGCGGCGGATCGACCGACGACATCAGGTAGTTCGCCAGACCGTAGCGCGGGAGTTCCAATCCGTTGATGGCGGAAACCACGTTGTCGTCGAAGAGCCGCGCGTACTGGTTGTCGATTTCGAAACCCACGGTTCGCGGAACGCGAACGGGGAAATAGGAGCGCGAGCCGTCTTCGAACGTCAGATACCTTCGTCCATTCGCCGAATCCAGCGTGGCGTAGTTCTCCTGAATAAAGCTGCGCGTGCGCCGTACGAGGTAGCGTCGCATCAATTCGCGCCAGTCGTCCGCGTATTCGGACTGTTCGAATGCCGCGAGCGACCGGACGTCCGCCTGGTGGCGGCGAATAAACTCGGTTTCTCCGACCTCGCGCAACAGGCGCTCGGGTCTGATGCCCAGGTCTTCATCCTCATGCACAAACAACCGGATCTGGTTTGAGAGATCGTGGTACGTCTTGTTGTACGGCGTGGCCGAAAGCAGAATGCACTTGCTCTCGTTCTCACGAATGTATTCCTGGATTGCGCGGTACCTTTTTCCCTCTCGATTCCGGAGATTGTGGCTCTCGTCAATGACAACCAGCCTGTAGCGTCGCATGTCGGGGAGTCTGTTGATCGCCCGGCTGATCGAAAGTACCCGCGCCCGCAATCGATACTCGTCGCGATAGTCCTCCCACATCGGCGCCAGATTCTTGGGGCATATAATCAGCGTTTCTACCCCATAATCGTCTTCAAATACCCGCGCTAACGCCGTGGCCATCAGCGTTTTACCGAGTCCCACCACGTCGCCGATGATCACCCCGCCGCGTTTGTTCAGGTGATGCGCGGCGATCTTCACGGCGGCCACCTGGAAATCGAGAAGCTTGTTGCCGAAGTCGTTCGGAATTCGGAACTCAGTCAGACCCGCCCGGGCTTCCTGAGACAGGTGATAAGCCATCTTCACGTAAATGTGGTACGGCGGAATCAGTCGAGGCCCCGCCCAACTCTCGTCGATAATCTTGGTGAGTTCGTCCGAAATATCGATGCACCAGCGGTCGGACCAGCGATCTTCGAACCATTGCGCAAGCTTTTCGCAGGCATCGTGATCCATCACGTCAACGTTCAACTCACCCTGCCGGGAAAGACCGGACTGCGTGAGATTGCTGCTGCCCAGGTATCCGATTGTAGGATTGATGGGATCCGGCCGGAACAGCATGTAGAGCTTGGCATGGAGCGTGTGGCGAAGGTAGAGCTTGACCACGACCTTTTTCGCTTTAATCTGTGCTGATAGCCTGCGAAGTCCGGCCTCATCTACATTATTTGGCGCACCGGTGGCTAACTGATCCCTGAATTCTTCCGCGAGCCGTTTCTTCAGGCGAAGCGCGGTCTGATTGTCGAGTCTTTCATCCCGAGCGATCAGACTCCTTGCAAGTCGAAACTCGTCGTGCGGCAACCGATGCATGCCCACCAGCAGCCGGCAACAGTGCCCCTCCCCACCCTTCCACTTTTCGACATATTCGTCAATATTCCGCCACCCACGCAGGTTGAAGTAGCCGACACAGAAGTCCGCACGTTCGGAAACCTCCATCGTCTCCTGAAGTGCAGGAAGAAGCGGCTGCTCAATATTGTCGAAAATTCGTGGCATCAGGAGATCTCACTATGTCGCTGGTTCGCAATCGCTTTACACCTCGGACATTTGGCAATACCAGATATAGGTAAGTATCCTCCATCTGTCAACCGGCTATTGAGAATCCTCACTACCCTAATGACTACTAACTAGTTGGTAACAATATGCTTAACCCCACATTTTGCCGAGTTACTCCTTACGACGAGTGACGATTCGCACGTCGAAAAATCCAGAAGGAAGAATAGAAGAAAATGCCTTCCTGCGGAATCGACTACGTCACAAATCGAAACCGTTCGTTTTGCCAGGCTCGTTCTTGGATGGTCCAAAACGAATCGGCCATTCAAGCAATTAACTTAAATGGCGTTGGACTAACAATACAATTGGCAAAAAAGCGTATTATAAAACGAATCACTAACCAGATGAACTGGCCAATTGCGGTGGGATATTTCTTGTTTTACAACGCGAAAACTTGCACGTGTTTCGAATCTTAGTTTCTGGGTCAGCGGCCGAGGACATCAAATACAGTTTGATATGGGATGATTGAACTGGTGCAGCAATGCCGCGTAAAGACCATCCCAACGGAAAGGAGAAACCGCACAATATTACTGGTTTTTCCCCAATCCTCCGAGGTAGTCAGGTATTGTAATAAGCACCTTTATCCGCTCCCTTTCTTCCGTGGTTATACTGCGAGAGACAAACGGGAAGAGATATAACAGAAGCTTCTTCGAATTGTCCCATGCATCACTTGTGTAAGTCATTCCATTGTGTAGCATGTTGAATGTTGTCATGATCCATTTGATGTATACAATCGGAATTAGCAAGTCGGAAATGCTCGTCCATCGATCGGCAAGATCCTCGCGCCGGTATTGAGTCTTTAATGTGTCGTCGCACTGCCCTGTGCAACACCAATAGACATGCTCGCAATGCTCTTGCCTTCGTTGCCCTTCCCGATGACGTCGGCTCCACTCCACTACAATGCCACATGGTTTCGGTAGGAGAAGATTCTCCCCACAATTGGTGCATAACAGATCAGATTTCTCCATGTAGATATCTGCGGGTCTCGGATGGCACACTTCCCATTCGGCGTAGGATTTAGGGAAAAAGCGCTTCGCAAGCGCTAGCCCCTGGGGGGAACTAATACATTCACTTTCAATTCTCTCATGGTCGTACACCAAGATTTCAAACTGCGATTCGGATGCTTTAAGTACAGATGCAAGACCAGAACTTATAACGGTGGAGTAAAACCCAACAAAACCATCACAATTGTGAGTAGAAATACGATCGTGAATATCGAGTTCGTCGCGCCCTACGTGCCAATATAGGGTGAGACAACTCCCCCTTCGAGATTAATGTCGTATCATGGGCGGAGAGGAGAACAAGAGATGAGGTCAAGAACCGATGTTGTAGGCAACGGCAGCAAGGGGTCTCTGGTTGTGGAGGTCCCGCGCGGGACCTCCACAACCACGAGGCCGGATCCGGAGGTGCCGGCGCGTGCGAAGCGTCGCCGGTTCACGGCAAAGTACAAGCTTCGCATCCTGGAAGCGGCGGATGCGTGCCGTGCCCCTGGCGAAGTGGGCGCGCTGCTGCGCCGGGAGGGGTTGTATTCCTCGCAGTTGACGCAGTGGCGTCGTGCGCGTCGTGAGGGGTCGCTCAAGGCGCTGTCGAAGCTGCGGGGACCCAAGGGACATCGCCGCGACGAGGTGGCCGTCGAGAACCAGCACCTGCGCAAGGAGAACGCCCGTTTGCGTCGACGATTGGAACAGGCGAACACGATCCTCGAGATCCAAAAAAAAGCCTCCGAGATCCTGGGTGTCCCCCTGAACCGGCCAGCAGGCGACGACGACGTATGATCCGTGCGGCAGAACAACTGGCCCCGAAGGTGGGCTTGGCTTCGGCGTGCCGGGCCCTGGGTGTGGCGCGTGCTTCGGTCTACCGTGCGCGTAAGCCAGCCCCACGCACGCCTCGTGGCGCGCGGTCCTCGTCGCCACGTGCGCTTTCCCAAAACGAGCGCGCCGCCGTGCTGGACATCCTGCACGAGGACCGCTTCGCAGACCAGGCGCCACCGGCAGTCTACGCCGCGTTGCTGGAGGAAGGGCGGTATGTCTGCTCGATCCGGACCATGTACCGTCTGCTTCACGACGCAGGGGAAGTGCGCCAGCGGAGACACCAGCTCCGTCATCCACGTCTGGAACCGCCCCGCTTGATGGCGGATGCACCCAACCAGGTCTGGACGTGGGATATCACGCGGCTGCCAGGACCACGCAAGTGGGTGACCTATCCCCTCTACGTCGTACTGGATCTGTTCTCACGCTATGTCGTGGCCTGGACGGTCGCCACAAGGGAGAGCGCCACATACGCCAAGCGCCTGATTGCCAACGCATGCCAGAAACAGGGCATTCAACCCGGACAACTGACGCTGCACCAGGACCGCGGCGCACCCATGACGGCCAAGACCTTTTCGCAGTTGCTGATGGACCTCGACATCCTGGCCAGCTACTCTCGACCCCGTGTGTCCGATGACAACCCGTATTCCGAAAGCCAATTCAAGACGCTCAAATACGCGCCTTCATACCCCGGGCGCTTCACCAACCCGCAAGAAGCACGCACCTATTTACAGGCCTTCTTTCCCTGGTACAACACACAACACCGGCACAGCGGACTGGGCTTACTCACGCCCGATACCGTCCACCACGGGCTGACACAGCAGTTTCAAGCCGCCAGACAATCGGTGCTGGACCAGGCCTATCACAACCACCCTGAACGATTTGTTAAGGGGCATCCTCGTCCACCACGCGTTCCAGACCAAGTCTGGATTAACCAACCACAGAACACCATCGAATGCCATCAGTTGCTTCACTAAATTCCAACGGGAGGTGTCTCATTTCTATTGACACGTTCCGGCGCTTTGTTACGGAATCTCCAGAATGTGCATTATGCTTACAACTGACAAGCCACCGTACACGCGTCACTCCTCCGACTCCAGTACGAGTCTCTTCAACTATCAAGTCACGGCCCGCGTCTGGGCCACGATCCGGGCCCTCAATAATCCTGAAGTTCAGGTGTTCTAGGAATTCACGAGCAAATAACTCGAATTGATCGCGGTTATGTCCACCCGACGAACTGGCGATTTCCTTGAAGTCAAAAATTGGCATTTGTTGGTCACCCTCCCATAAGAAGTGACGGCCAAATCCACAAGCCACCGAGCAACCAGCCGTCACCGGCCCTTCGACAGACTTAGGGCGCCGGCACGACTCCTGCCTGCCTGTCGCGAAATTCGCGGCGCATGCAGAGCTGAACAACGCGAAGCCACGCCAGGTAGGTTCATCTACTCATCTAAGCCATTTTTCAGGCTGTTGCCAAGTGACTGGCCATTTCACGGCCATATTGCGAAATCGCCCGAAATAGAACCTCTTCGATACCCCAATTGCGTTGGTTGTCGTCAAACCAACTCAATGCTTGAACAAAGTCATCCCGGGTGTATTTTTTTCGTTTCCAAAGATGCTCGAAATCTCCAATAGAAATATTGTCGATCCAGCGAATCTTCCATTCCACAGCAGTCGCTTCTTCAGGATTAGCAACATTTCCCCAAAATAACCGCCGTTTTTCATCGTCAATTATTGCTGATGAAACGTGAATTTGAAAATTTCTGAGCTCCCGTACGACACATAGCAGCGGCTGACCGGAAGTATTCAGTCTATGTTTGGGGCGTGTATGTTGGACATCCTCAATGGAAACGAGTTCGGTTAAGGCTGCACGAATGAGGGCACCTTGAAATCGGTCTTCATTCCGATTTTGTCCTCCGATCTTGCTTATGAATTCAAGAGAATTCTCAATGCGATCAAGAATCTCCGGCTCGACTCCCAACGACTTCTTAATGCTATCTTCAAGAGTAAGGAAGACATGACCTCGGTCAATTGTAGTGAGATTATTGAAATCCATTGAAATGGTCATGATGAGCTCCGTATATTTGCTTTCAACAACTGGTGGACCGGTACAGACGCTGGCTACCACCGTTTGAGTCTCAACGTACCTTGGCTAGGTCAGTCTCACAAATGGGGACTGAGCGACGGTACCGGTGGGCTCGTGCCGCTTCCCGCCAACTTGCCGTAAGGTCGGTTTTGAGTTTGTTTCATTTACTAAAAACCGCTATATTGGCTCTTGTCAACGTCCTTGCAGCCTCCGCATGTCGGGTGGCCTGCCGAATAAAAGAGCCGCTTATCAAAGTGGCGGGTCGCTCCCGTCTCTGGCGAATAAGCAGGAACCTTCCCGCATACAAACTGCGAGGATGTTGACAACCACCTGGCACCTTATAACAGGTGCCGAGAGGAAGTCCATACTCATGGTTTGGGGGAGGTTTCGATGTCTCGCTCTCGTTGGGTTCTTTCCAGTTTCTCAATAGCTCTGTTCGTGGCCGGGTGTGCCAAGGGTACGGTTTGGGTGAAGCCTCGAACGAATCTCAGTGATCTTAAGCGTATTACTGTCCTACCTTTTGAAAGTAATAAGCCTGGGCTGGGAGATGAGATCTCAAACAGAATGGCGACAGCTCTACTTCAACTAGGTCATTTCGATGTCTCCGATGCGGCACGCTTTCAGTCAGGTGAAGGCGCCGTGTCGTCCAATGCGGTTTTTGACGGCTCCGATGCGGATGCTGTCATGACAGGCTCAATCCGAAGGTACGGAAACTGGTTCACTGGCAAGGACATGAACATTGACGTCAAGCTGACGAGTAGTACCTATTGACTTCTAATCCTGGGCGTGCTTATAGTTTGATGTCTCCCCTTAAGAGGAAGGAGCCATCGGCATGCCAAAGAAATACGTTGTGCGTCTGAGTCCCGAAGAACGTGAGTGTCTGGAGGATCTGGTAAACAAAGGCAAGACGCAAGCCTACCGAATCCGGCACGCCCACATCCTCCTGAAGGCGGATGCGGAGGGTCCGGCGTGGCTGGATCGTCAGATCACGGAGGCCTTTTCGTGCAATCGGTCTACGGTTGAGAACATCCGTAAGCGTTTTGTGTTGGGTGGCCTGGAATCGGCCCTTGACCGAAAGAAGCGCGCGCATCCACCCACCGAGAGAAAGCTGGATGGGGCCAAGGAAGCCCGCTTGATCGCGTTGGCTTGCAGTGAACCCCCAAAGGGGCGTAAGCGGTGGACGCTGAAGCTGTTGGCCGATGAGCTTGTGGCCTTAGAGGTCGTGGAAAGCATCTCCTACCGAACGGTGCAGAGGACGCTAAAAAAAACAAGCTTAAGCCTCACCTGAGAAAGTGCTGGGTGATCCCGCCCGAGCGGAACGCCGAGTTTGTCGCCGCGATGGAGGATATCTTAGACGTCTATCAACGGCCGTATGATGCCTCGAGGCCCGTGGTCAATATGGACGAACACCTGGTACAATTGGTCAAGGAGACGCGGTTTGGGGTCGCAACACGTCCTGACAGCCCCCAACGCTTTGACTACGAGTATGAACGGAACGGAACCGCCGTGAACTTCATGTTCACCGAAGCCCTTTCGGGCTGGCGCAAGGTGAGCGTAAGACAACGCAAGACCGCACGGGACTGGGCACACGAGATCAAGGCGCTTCTGGATATACACTACCGTGAAGCCGAAACCGTCGTGTTGGTGTGTGATAACCTCAACACGCACAAGCCTGCGGCACTCTACAAGGCCTTCCCACCCGAAGAAGCGCGACGGCTGGCCAGGCGTCTCGAAATCCACTACACACCCAAGCACGGGAGCTGGCTCAACATTGCAGAGATCGAACTGAGCGTCTTGAGCAGCCAATGCTTGAAGGAACGCATCCCCGATATCGAATCCCTCAAAGAACAGACTTCCGCCTGGATGAACGATCGCAACAACAAATGCCAGACCGTCGATTGGCGGTTCACGACCGACGATGCTCGCATCAAACTGAAAAGGCTGTACCCAGACTACGCCGAAATTTAGGCGTCAATGGGTAGTAGATCAGGCGGCATTGTCTGGACGTGTAACTACAAGACGGACTGGGCCTTCACGGGACTGGGAACAGAAGGGTCCTTAGCCAGTAAAATCGTAAAGGAGGTTGTTAAGAGATTCAGGGAGAGCGCTGGCCGTTAGGTTTCCGCGATACTTCAGTAGAAAAGCCCTGACGCAACAGACTTGCTTGGCATCAGTCGTCATCCATTATATCGCCATTGCATGCAATGAAGGAACAGAATCCGGTGTGAAGGTGGGGCAGACATTCCTGTCTGCCCTTCTCATTATGCTTCTCTCGGAACGCAGACTGAAGTGTGGCTAGGGCCGAAGTTGAAATCCCCCCACCGCATCAGCCGTCGCCTGACGGCTCGGCTTCTGCGACTCCCCCTCAAGAGGGGAGTGATTCGACCGCCAATCGGGATCGCGCGCTTACGACCACCGATATGGTTGTGCCTGAGCATTGCGAAGCCGCGCCAGGTAGGGGCAGGTTTGAAACCTGCCCCTGTAGTTTGTTTCGATGTACGTGAGCAGACAGGAATGTCTGCTCCCCCCTTCGATTGAGGTGACGCTTGAAGTCATAATCCAAGAATTCAGTATGGCCGTGGCACGTTTAACGGCTGCTTCTGTCAAATTCGAGCCTGTCCGCCTGCTGATTGAGTTCGGCCAACGCCTCTTCGGCATACTCAAGGGATTCTCGCAGCCTTTCTGTACAGTCGAATTCACGGTCGATAAATTCACCTGAATCCTCGATCTCCGATTGAGCCACAACGCCTAACCTAATCAAGAATAGAGTGCTGCTCTCGCGACGGAAAAGACACCTGAAGTTCTACAAAATAAATAGAAACATTAAGTTAATACGTCCAAAGATTGAGACTGAATTGCTCTAACCACAGCTCGGCCGTCCTTAAGGACGGCTCGAATATGACTCTCCAAGTCCGCCGCGGTTCGTGCATACGCGCCAATATACCCGGAACGCAGAAGGCCAAGGAAACCCTCTTGGCGAAGGTACCTTCCGTCTAAAGAATCGTAAGTAATTCGGAAGGCGCCTCGTGGTCCGATAAATTTGGGATCGCGGCGAAGAATATCGAAGTGGTCCACAGGGATTGTCACAGGGCTTTTACCCAATGTTGCATCGCGTCTCACAAACCTAAGGTAGAAAACTTGTGGATTAATTCTGTATTCGAGTGGTCCGGAAGAATGCGTTTGGCTAAAGCGTTTCATGCGGCTCAGTTCTGCCTTTAGCTGATCATCGGGACGATATATCCAATCCGTCTTATGACCATTATAGTCTGGCTCCAACATCTTATATTGCACCATCACGATGTTTCGCTTGACGGCATTAAGGTAGATTAAATCGACACCGAATACATGTTCAAGCGGTAGCCTATTGGCCGTGATAATTTCGAGGAATTCGCCACTATTTTGGAAAATCGCCCTACTACCTATTGACTTCTAATCCTGGGCGTGCTTATAGTTTGATGTCTCCCCTTAAGGGGAAGGAGCCATCGGCATGCCAAAGAAATACGTTGTGCGTCTGAGTCCCGAAGAACGTGAGTGTCTGGAGGATCTGGTAAACAAAGGCAAGACGCAAGCCTACCGAATCCGGCACGCCCACATCCTCCTGAAGGCGGATGCGGAGGGTCCGGCGTGGCTGGATCGTCAGATCACGGAGGCCTTTTCGTGCAATCGGTCTACGGTTGAGAACATCCGTAAGCGTTATGTGTTGGGTGGCCTGGAATCGGCCCTTGACCGAAAGAAGCGCGCGCATCCACCCACCGAGAGAAAGCTGGATGGGGCCAAGGAAGCCCGCTTGATCGCGTTGGCTTGCAGTGAACCCCCAAAGGGACGTAAGCGGTGGACGCTGAAGCTGTTGGCCGATGAGCTTGTGGCCTTAGAGGTCGTGGAAAGCATCTCCTACCGAACGGTGCAGAGGACGCTAAAAAAAACAAGCTTAAGCCTCACCTGAGAAAGTGCTGGGTGATCCCGCCCGAGCGGAACGCCGAGTTTGTCGCCGCGATGGAGGATATCTTAGACGTCTATCAACGGCCGTATGACGCCTCGAGGCCCGTGGTCAATATGGACGAACACCTGGTACAATTGGTCAAGGAGACGCGGTTTGGGGTCGCAACACGTCCTGACAGCCCCCAACGCTTTGACTACGAGTATGAACGGAACGGAACCGCCGTGAACTTCATGTTCACCGAAGCCCTTTCGGGCTGGCGCAAGGTGAGCGTAAGACAACGCAAGACCGCACGGGACTGGGCACACGAGATCAAGGCGCTTCTGGATATACACTACCGTGAAGCCGAAACCGTCGTGTTGGTGTGTGATAACCTCAACACGCACAAGCCTGCGGCACTCTACAAGGCCTTCCCACCCGAAGAAGCGCGACGGCTGGCCAGGCGTCTCGAAATCCACTACACACCCAAGCACGGGAGCTGGCTCAACATTGCAGAGATCGAACTGAGCGTCTTGAGCAGCCAATGCTTGAAGGAACGCATCCCCGATATCGAATCCCTCAAAGAACAGACTTCCGCCTGGATGAACGATCGCAACAACAAATGCCAGACCGTCGATTGGCGGTTCACGACCGACGATGCTCGCATCAAACTGAAAAGGCTGTACCCAGACTACGCCGAAATTTAGGCGTCAATGGGTACTACCAGTCAGATCACTATCCATTAGCTTGAATCCTGGAACCGTTCTGGCGTCGTGTTCTATGACTGAATCTTCATGAACCTTAACAACCTTATTCCGCCAATACTCACTGTCCCGGCTATACGAGGTCTCAACTCGATTGAGTGCAGTTTCGCGGTGGTCTGCCGAACTAACCAAGAGGGCGGACGCGGATGCCGGCAACCCAAATGCCTTAAGCGAAAGATCGACTGCATCTTGCTGAAGTGCGCTATTACCCGAATACGTCTTCGGTGATTCTATCTGTTCAATTACAGCCTGCATTGCTTTTTGATTTGCATCAATCGCTGCGAGCGCCTTGATCAAATGTACACTCAACTTGGGAGACAATGGTATCACTGGCTCTTGGGATTCAAGTCGACTACGCAGAATTGCCTTGAGCGATGATTCTGTTACAAGACTCAAAATTCCTTCCTCGGTTGGCGGATGCACCTTACGGACAGCCGAAAATTTAATGCGACTGTCTAGCGTCGTAACCGCGGTACATGACTTCACTAATCCGATATAAGCCTCGGTGTCACCTATTGGCATCTTCCCGATTAGTATTCCAACAGAGAGGTCGCGCACCTTTTCAGTTAGGGAATGGATACGAGCAATCGTAAACTGTTGGATTCGGTTGGCGTATTCGAGAGCTCCCCATTCCTCTTGTGAGAAACGGTAGATTACCAGCGGTTTCCGGCCAACCAAATTTGTGATTGTATTGATCCATCGCATGCGAATACCTTTCCAAGTGCTAGATTTCCGTACACGCAATTAACCTCAGATCGGTCGCGCCTCTGACACACCTGACGCAAGTAGACCGCTGGTTTTGAGGGCAGCAGAGAAAATAAATCTTGCCCTTTGTCAACTATAAATCTACCTTCCTGCTGTTTACGTTTTTGCGGTTGGAGATTCATTGTCAACCACGGCATCGCCAAATTGAATTTGGTCAATTAAGGAGAATCCGTATGCCTATCGAGCCGACCCCATCCGAATTCGAAGTGTTGCACAACGATCTTGCTGAAATAAAAGCCTTGCTGGTATTGTTGATAGAGGTGAACGGCGGAAGCGTAGCATTAGAGGACCGGCATTTAAAGGATACCATCAAGAACGCTGAGAGAGACGAACTTCATAATGTTGCAGCCATGTTAAAACCACTCCTGAAAAATCCAGAATAACCAGCCCCGCTTACGTCGTCAGTTCCTCGTATTTCACTCGTTTACCGATCATGCCGGCTACGACATCTGCCATCTGGTCGATGGTATCTAGATCTCGGATGTTGTGCCCGCTCGTGAATTTATCGACGTATCGGTGCAGGTGCTTTCCCGACAACAATCCATGGTACATCTTGTTCCGGATGATTTGATGTACGACCTTGTACTTCGCGACACCATCCTCAAGGGCCGCGTGTGCCCTTGCAAGTTTCGCACAGGACCAGGCTATCTGCTCGCGTACCGTCGTGGGAACTGGTATAGCCATGACTTAGTCTTCATCGAAACCGATGTTAGGCAAGAGACAGTGCAACCGGTTCTTCTGTCCAATTCTCTTGTGGCCGTCTCCGCAGCAATGGACCTCACGGGCTCGATGCGTCACCGAGCCGGTTTCAGTATGCGGTATAGCGTTTCCGGAAACCCCTGTAATCCGACGCCGCATCCCTTCTGGCAGGCTCCATCCAAAGCCGCCGCAACCGTTCGCTGAAGTGTTCTGCTGAGCGATAATTCATTCCCATTCACTCCCATCAAGTTTCTCGGCGACCTCCGAAGCGTCGACAAAGTCTCCGATTTCTTCTTTCAAATTGACGAACCTTCTGCCAAATAATCCACCAGACGATGACTTGGTGTAATTGGTTTCTATTGGGTTGCCGCAGAAAAAGCGGTGGCCCGTTTCGACTCTGTAACCGCAACGTCTTTTCGCTTCACCAATAACAGTAATAATCTTGCCGTCATACTCGTCGGTGTCTCGACCCTGTATCAAGGTCTTGTCGAGTCGCCTACCGTCATAGTCAACATCATACACACTTTCAATCTTCCAAAGCACTCGAACTGCTTTGTTTGTGTAAATCCCCACATAGTCATGCTTTCGATATCCACGGTCAGATGGATCAAAATAGATCCCATGCTCCCGATTGATTTCAAAGCTTATTCCACACGGAACGATTCTCATCAAAAACCTTGATTGATCGACCAGACCGGTTTCATTGCAATAATCAATGTAGTCATCGGCTAACGATTGCATATTCTGCAAAAAGCTTCCCAAGTGCCGTGCAAATCGTTTCGTATGTCGTACTGCAAAACACGACACTTGGATACTTGCTCCTGATAGTTTCTGAAATCCTATCTTTATCCCTTTCGTCGATCTCTTGTCTGGTCAAAAGCAACAAAATCTGTTGTGACTCGCCTTCAAAGCCCCGTGCATGGCGAAGTAGCTGCTTCTCGCTAAACCCTTGATCGACCTTTGATTCAATCAATATCTTGAAGCTCTTCTGTATAATCGCTCCATCTGGAATCGAATTCTTCGCACGCGTCTGTTGGTTTATTTCGACCCCGATTTCAATGGGATCGCCGGTGACATCCATTATGCCAGTGACATCAGTCAGAAACCTCGACGCGCGTGAGGCGGAATACTCATAGATTCGTGCCAAGAGCTGTAAGGTATTGTTTGTTATTGTGTTTTCAGCTGAAGAATAACGTTGAAAGTAGTGTATTTTCGACATGCGTTTTCCCCACTCTAAGGGCTAAACTGACAGGCTGTACTACTTGCACTCGGGTCCCCCGCGTCTACCCGGCGGGCGGTTAGTGAAGCGCTTCCATCGACGACTGGAATTGGACCGCAATGCTTCTTTCTACAGGCGGCGGACGTCGGGCAGGGCGGCCATCTTTTGGTCGAGCGTGAGGACTTGCATTCCAGCGCGTGAATAGTCGTCGGCGATAAGCCGGTCAAACAAGCCGGCGCCGCCGCAAGCATGAAGGGCTTCGATAACCGAGCGCCCGTTCAGGGGGGAGACCAGGCCGCTGCCCAGCGCGTCGAGCAAAGAGGTTCGCGCATCGGCTTTCGATACGCCATAGTGGTGCTGTACCGCCACGTAGGTCTCTCCGACGACCTGGTTTGAAACGAAGATTTCATGGCCGTGCTCGCGGACCAGCGCGCCAAGTTTGCTTACGCAATACACGAAGTGTTCTTCCGGATCTCTGGTGAGCAACCGCACGAGGACTGACGTGTCAATCCCGAAGCGACGGGTCATACGATTTCTCCCGGAATTTCTGGAGATCAAACGTCCCACGTCCGCGCCGGATCTTGTCGCGAAGCGTACCGAGACGGGAAAGATCAATCCGTCTGGGCTTCAGCGCGAACCCGTCGGGGCCTTCTACGATCTCGAGCTGGTCGCCCGGGCCCACCCCCAGGGCGTCGAGCACCCGCGCAGGAAAGGTGACCTGGCGTTTTGACGTGATTTTGACAATCATGCCGCATCTCCTTACTATTAATATAATAAAGTAAGGCAAACAGGTCAAGTCAGTCGCCACCAAACTCCATGTCCCCCGGCATCTCCCCCACCCGGCGTTCCGGTCCCGGGCGAAAGTCCGGGACCTTAAGGAGCTGGCTCCCCGCCTCGATCGAATCGTGCGCTCTGATCGCGGGCGCGACGGTGTCCATGGCCCTGTACACGTCCAGCGGCAGCGGCTTGCCATCGCGCACGGCGTCTCTGAAGTGAAGGTGAACGTAATAGTCGGCGTCGCCGTGGCCGCTGCCCCGGGCGCCTGGCGGGACATCCGTGCGCTGATACTGCCAGTCCACCTCAGCCCAGTCGTTCATCTGGGTATCGGCAAGCCACATCTTCGGCTTTTCGTTGAGCGAACGGCGCCACTCGATACTGCCCTCGGTGCCGATGAACTGCCACCAGTGGTGGTCGCCGTGCGGCCTGGGCTGGGTAAACCCGCACAACATCCGGACCACCGTTCACCCACTCCTGGAAACCCGAACCGGGCCGACGATCAGATCGTCCGGCAGGAGGCTCGTCGTCACGATTGAATGCGAATGGTCGAAGCCATCGGTGGTGACCTGGGCCATTGCGGTATAATGCGTGCTTTCTCCGCTTACCCCGCTGCGGTTTCCGCCGCTGTGTCCCCGGAGCCATTTCGGATCGACCAGCTGCTCGCCCTTCCACTTCCCCCGCGTCGCCAGCAGATGACCGAACCGGGCGATATCCGACGGGCTCATCACCACCCACCCCGGACCGCTTCGCACCACGTGACCGTTGATTTCATAGGGCGGATCGAGATAGGTATAGGAATCCGGTATGTCCGGATAGAAGTACTTGCTTTCACTCACCGTACGGCCGGTTGTACCAGTCCCACCGCTGTGCCGGAATGCCGATTTTGCCGAACAGCCGCTCGTCCAGCACCTCTTTCAGGTCGCGGTCCCATACAAAGGTCAGCGCCTGGCCCAGCCGCCAGAATCCGGCGCTGCTGTAGTGTTCTTTCGTGCCCGGCTTCACGTGGGAATAGAGGGTCATAGAACGGATCGCCGGTCCAGGTTGCCCACTCGGGGGCGCCCTTCGCGTCCCCTTCGCCCATGCGTTTCCCAGTTCCATGGGGAAACCCTCCCTGGTGCGCGCTACGGTCCTTCGCTCCGATGAGGTGGCGCCAGGTGAGCGTCCGGTGGTGTCCGCGGTTCAGGGTGTTTGTGCGGATGCGATAGCTCCCCCTCCCCCGTCCAGGTCCTGTGGATCGGTTCGTCGGGATCCAGTATCCCGTCTTCCACGGCGAACCCGATCAGCACCCACATGAACGCCTTGCCCATCGATGCCGTCTGAAACCGGTAATGCCGGTCGCCCCAGACATGCACGAGATAACCTCCGCGCGTGAGGACCGTGCCCCACTTGTCGCCGGTATGGTCCCTCGCCGCCGAACGACGCGCCCTTGATGTCCAGTCCCGACAGAAAGCGTTCGAACGCTTCGCCGTCCAGTCCGGCTTCAGCCGGCGTGATCTCGACCCAGTCATTACCGGGGTAGGTTACCCAATCCGGGATGTCATTTCCCAAGGTACAATCCTTTCAATCTTACACCATAATGGGTTGCCTTCCAATAGTTTCAGTGCCTGACGTTCATGTATGATCCGAGGCCGTCAGTCTCATTTTCGACTTGAGGTTTGCTCATTTTTCGAGGCGCGGCCGCTAAACATCGCTACGCAGCCCACGACTTCAATCGAAACGTCCGTGAATCTTTGAACCAGCATTCGTTTCAGCCCTTCGAGGCTGTCGCTTCGATTGGAAAAGATCCTCTTCTTATTATAGAAGGCCATCAGTCGCTGCGCCATCCAGCCGTGAGACGGACCGCTTTGCAGCAGGGTTGCGCCGAAAATGACCGCATTGTGATTCATCACTTCCTTCAGACGGTCGAACGCAACCGCTTTGGATTCAATCGTCCCCGGAAGACAATGCAGCACATAGTTTATGCCTACGGAGTCAAACCTGCCGACGTCTCCGGGAATCGGTTCCAGGACACTGCCGAGATGCGTACTGGGGCGGTATCGTCCGATCCGTTCGGTTGTGAATTCCAACGTGTTCGGGTTCGGATCCATCAGCACAATATCCGGCGTGTCTGACGGGAACCGGCAGCGATCCAGGAAATAGCCCGTTCCGACGCCTACGTCGAGGTGATTCGACGAGACATGGTTGGAATAGAGATCGACAAGATTTTTGGTGGGACACTTCCAGAGAAACCGATTAGATATACCGAGGACCAGGAAGTCATAGACACCGAGTGTTCTCATGGTGTAGACAGCCTGTCCGGCATCCGTTCGTTCGGTCATATCGGCCATTGGAGACATCAAACAGCGAGTGTAAGGGGTTGATATACGATATTTGCCACTCGCTCATTATTCCGTTTCAAGGGCAATAGCATCCGAGGCCTACTCCAGGCGCCCGGCAGTCCAAGTGGGAGTTGCGGAACTACGCTCACATTGGCCAATACCTCATCCAATGTCATCACGGTTTACGCTCCCACTCTTCACGAAGACCATCAACGTACTCTTGAGCATCAATTCCTTGCCAGATTTTCTTACCTAATCCACGCAATTCCAAAATGCTCCGGTTCTTGGGCTCCCTCTGGGCGACGAGAGCCAAATCATGAACCGCCATTTCCAACAGGCGAAGGCGCTCCGCGGTCGGCAACGGTTTGACGTATTTTTCGTATACGTCCACCAATTGATCCGCCGTACCATTCCCTTTCCCTTTGCGCGTTAAATGGTCACACTGGCTTGACAAAGCCACGCCGGGACGCAGCCAGGGTGTGAGTCCGATGTCCGCTAACTCCTGAATTTGTAGTTACTTCTGAGATTTGTCGGACGTCGCCAATATACGTAGATTCGACTCCCGTTCCTTTGCCAATACAGGTAGGTTTTGCCGGCGAGGAGCCCAGGTCCGTCAACGCGTCGAGGAATCTGAAAACCGCAGTAAACGTACCAATAGCCGTGACGTGACGCAACGTTGAGACGCGCGCTCCGGCCAGTCGCCCTTCGCGGCCAGTCAGGTATCTACCCGAGCTCGAAGTGGGAATCGATCAGGATGGCGGATGGTTTCCAACCCCAGATCTATATCCAAATCGGGCCAATAGAAGTGTCCGGGAGTCGGCTCCTTCACGTTCAGGATGCTTCCCACCGAAGCATCTTTAAACCACGGGAAATCCTCGTAAGAGAGGAAAATCTCCTCCTGGCCGGCCAGCAACCAGACGCCGTGTGCGGATATGCCGCTGACCTCAACTTCCGAAGTGCCGATGCCATGCTGTTTGGAACTCATGTCTTTTCTCCTCTATTATTCCTTCTGCCTCCTTCAGTTGCCGACGCGACAGTCCATAATTCCTGGCAAGTTCAATCTCGGGCTCTAACCAATACTTGGCCTCACCCTCCGTACAAATCACATGAACATGCATCCGCGGCTCCTCGCGGGAGAAGAAAAAGAACCGGAATCCACGCTCCCTGTGAATCGTGGGCGCCATAATTGATCTCCTGCTGTTACAGTTTCATACTGCCTATCCTGTTCATCCGTGTTTACTGGTTTTCCACGAGGCAATCCCGACAAACGGGCCTTTGGAGCTTCGGACGACGAAAACGGGCCACCAATAGAAACGGCCATTCAAACGTGAAAGTTAAATGGCCATTGTCCGGGCAGCGAAAGTGGATTTTATGGAGCGGGAAACGGGACTCGAACCCGCGACTTCAAGCTTGGGAAGCTTGCGCTCTACCAGCTGAGCTATTCCCGCCCCGATTCTGATGAAATCTACCAACTCCCTCCGAGGGTGTCAAGAATTTTGAGAATGGCGTCGGGCGCGCCGTCTTCGTTCGCGTCGATCCACGTCAGCCGGCGATCCTTGCGAAACCACGTGAGTTGCCGTTTGGCGTACCGCCTGGTACCCATCTTGATCTGCGCCCCGGTTTCATCCAGGTCCAGTTTCCCGGCCAGATAATCGAAAACCTCCCGGTACCCGAACGTATTGAGCGCGTTGAGCTCCGGACCGTAACCGCGGCGTTGCAATTCCCGGACTTCGTCGACGAGCCCCGAAGCGAACATCGCGTCGACCCGTTCTTCGATCCTCCGGTACAGCAACGACCGGTCCATCCTCAGCCCGAACCACGCCACGCGCCAGTCTCTCTCCGTTTGCGGCGGTTGCTCGTGAAGCGCCGACAGCGGCGTTCCCGTCAGCTCGAAAACTTCAAGCGCGCGCACGATACGTTTGGTATCGTTGGCGTGCAGGCGTTCGGCCGTTCGCGGGTCGACACCGCGCAACCTGGCGTATATTCCGGCCGGGTCTTCCTCTGCGCCGGCCATCAGACGCTCCCGGACGGCTCGCGGGGTGCGCGGCATCGGCGAAAAACCGTCGAGAACCGCCTTCAGATAGAGGCCCGATCCCCCCACGAGTACAGGGATCCGATTTCGCTCCAGAATCGACTCGATTGCCGCGCGAGCGTCGCCGGCGTAATGCCCGGCGCTATAATCCTCGTCGGGGTTCACCACGTCGATCATGTGGTGTCTCGCAAGGGCACGCTCTTCCACCGTGGGTTTGGCCGTACCGATATCCATATGCCGGTAGATCTGACGCGCGTCCGCGGAGACCACTTCACCGCCGAGCACCCTCGCCAGGGCGATGCCAACCCGGGTCTTGCCGGATGCGGTCGGGCCCACGAGCGCCAGTATGCGGCGCTGCCTATCTGCTGAATCGCCGGTCGATTTCATCGAGAGACATCTTCACCACGGTCGGCCTTCCGTTCGGACAGACAAACGGTTCCCGTGTGGCGAACAGCCGGTCGATCAGCGCCCGCATCGCCCTCAAAGAGAGTCGCTCTCCCGTTCGGATGGCCGTGTGCCGGGCGTAGGCGGCCGCCAGTCGATGCTCGAGCGGCGACACAACGTTCCGGCGGCCGGCGGGGACCGAAGACCGGGACTCCGAACCGGTCAGATCGTCGACGATCTCCTGAAGAAGCCGGCCGTCTTCCCATGCCTTGAGCTCCACCGGAATGGCATCCACAACCACGGTATTCCCGCCAAAATCCCGTACGCCGAAACCCATGGCTTCAAGCAGCGGCATCGCCTCCCGCACTGCCTGTATCTGCGCCAGGCCGAAGTCAAGCGTGACCGGAAACAGAAGTCGCTGGCCCGATCCCACGTTTGCTTCGAAGGAACTGAGCGTCTGTTCGTAGATCATCCGCTGGTGGGCCAGGTGCTGATCGACGATAATCAGGCCGTTCTTGATACGCGCTAGGACGTATTTGTCGTGCACCTGCCAGACCGGGACCTGATCGACGGTTCCATCGTCCGTCAGGTCCGCGCCTTCTTCTCCGCCCGCGCGCTCTTCGCGGCCCTCCTCCGTTTTCCTTACGGACAGGGAAAGCGCCATCTGCACGTCTTCCAGACCCAGGGGATCCGGAAGATAGGCGTCCCGCTCCACCGGCGCGTCCGCGACGCCTCCTGCCAGGTCCGGCGCCGCGGACGACGAGCCGTTCGTCAGAATCGCGGGCGCTGCAAATCCGCTGTCCACCTCCGGGACAAGGTCTTCCTCCCTCAATCCCGCGCGCACGACTTCCGTAACCGCTGCGTAAACCGTTGTCTCGTCCGAAAAACGCACTTCGCGTTTGGTAGGATGCACGTTGACGTCGAGACGGGAGGGATCCAGCTCCAGGAGCAGCGCAAATGCCGGATGGAAGCCCTTCACCAGCAATCCGCCAAAGCCATCGCGCACGGCGTGCGCCACCGACCGGTCGCGAACCCACCGCCCGTTGACGACCATTGCCTGCTGGGCGCCCGACTTCCGCGCCAGTTCCGGTCTCCCGGCGAACCCCCAAACCCGGATCCCATGCCGCTCACCGTCCAGGAAGACGGCGTCGCGGCCCATCTGAACCCCGAATACAGCCTCCAGACGATGTTGGCTTTCCGCCCGTCCCAGGTTCAGGATTTCACGCCCGTTATGAGAAAGTACGAATGCAATGGATGGATACGCCAGGGCCAGGCCCGTCAGAGCATTCGCCACGTGTTTGAATTCGGTGTCAACGCCCTTCAGGAACTTCCGTCTTGCCGGCACATTGAAAAACAGGCCGTGGACGGCGACGGTTGTTCCCCGGTCTCGGCCCGTGGACGCGACGTCGCGCACCCGTCCGCTTTCCACGCGCACTCGCGTGCCCTGCAGCTCCTCCTCGTGGCGCGTCTCGATTGCCATTCGGGACACGGCCGCGATACTTGGCAGGGCCTCGCCGCGAAACCCCAGCGTACGCAGCGTGCGCAGGTCGGCGAGATCCGAGATCTTGCTCGTCGCGTGCCGTTCCAGAGCCAGCAACGCGTCGTCGGGCGACATCCCGCACCCGTTATCGCTGACCCGTATGGACTCCTTGCCGCCGCCCGCCACTTCAACCACAACGCGGTCGGCGCCCGCGTCAATGGCGTTTTCCACCAGTTCCTTCACCACGGAGCCCGGTCGCTCCACGGCTTCGCCGGCTGCGATCCGATTGGCGATTTCGTCGGATAGAACTCGAATCCGGGTGGGCATGCCGAGACGCCTGTCTTTGCGCATTGCCTGGAAAGAAACGAAGTGACGCGGTTCAGAACCGCCTTCGCCGCGGCCCTCGGAATCCGGGAAGACCAAAACCCGATAAGCCCCGGTCCGTCTCAGGAACGCGTACCGCTGACCCTGCCCCCGTTGCCAATCAGGCCCTGGCGCTTCAAACGGTGCAGGGTGCGATCGAACGCGTGGACAACGTGATCCAGATCTGCTTCGGTATGCACGGATGCCGTCAATCCGACCAATCCGTTCAGATCGACGCCTTCCAGCTGCATCGCGGCGCGGAACCCGTCCCGCAATGCCGGATTGGGCGCCTTCAGCCTGCGGAAGTCATAGGTGCCGCCCATGATCGCTTCCAGGCTCGGCGCCATGGGGCCGCTGTCGGGCAGGAACTTCACCCCCGAGAAATCACCGTATACGACCCAGTCCGCGCCGTGGTCCGCAATGACGCCGTTGAGGCGTCTGCGCAGGGATTCGCCGTACCGATTCGCCCGTGCGATATGGGTTCCGTCTTCGATGGCCTTCAGCGTGGCAATCCCGGCTGCCGCGGAAACGGGATTGGCGTTGAAGGTGCCCTGGTGGGGCATTTTCCGGCACGTATCCCACTCCCGGTCTCCCCGGAACGCCAACAGGTCCATGATATCCTCCCGGCCGGCAAGGCAACCCCCCGGAAGCCCGCCCGCCAGAATTTTCGCCAGCGAAGTGAGATCGGGCCTGACGTTGTAGTGGGCCTGAGCGCCGCCGGGCGAACATCGAAAGCCTGTGATGACTTCGTCGAAAATCAGCAGCACGTCGTGCCGTAGCGTAACCCGCCGCAAATCATCCAGGAAACCCGGTCGGTTCGGCACGACGCCAAACTGGGCGCCGGTAGGCTCCAGAATGACACATGCGACGTCGTCGTCCCGGTCCAGAATCTCCTCCACCGGATCGATCCGGTTTGGTGGACAAAGGCAAACCGTATCCGCGACTTCACGAAGAACGCCGGCGGGAACAGGTTCGTCGAAATGCGGCAGGACACCCACAATGAGGTTGTCGTGCCAGCCGTGGAAGTGGCCGAAGAACTTGAGCACCTTTCGCTTTCCGGTAAACGTCCGGGCCAGCCGGAGCGCCATCAGCGTCGCCTCCGTGCCCGAACTCGTGAATCGGACGCGTTCGGCAGAAGGAATCAGCTTGCGGACCCATTCGCCCCATTCCACCTCCAGTTCGTGACACGCGCCATAGTGGGTGCCGCGCGCCACCTGTTCCGAAACGGCCGCCACCATCTCTGGATAACAGTGCCCCAGCATCAGCGCCCCGTGTCCCATCCAGAGGTCCACGTATTCCCGGCCGTCCACGTCCCACTTGCGGCCGGCCTCGGCGCGGCTGGCATAAACCGGAAATGGCGCATAGTAGCGCAGGTCGTGGGTGACACCGCCCGGAAAAATCCGTGACGCTCTTTCGTACAGCGCACGGGAGCGGTCGAGCGTTTCCCGGAACTCCCCGTTTATTCCTTTAATTAATTCATCCACAGTTATTTGTCTCTTTTATTTAACGTGAATATTCAATGTCGTTCCGACGTGATTCACGGACGCCGGCCGCGGATTGGAAAAATAACGAACAGCGAGAAAAAAGCAACCGGCAACAGACGCCGTCATGCCCGCGCCGGCAACGGGTAGGAAAACGTCCGGTCGGCGTCGACGCCGGAGAGACCCCGGGGAACCTCCGACATGACCCAGAGATGCCGTTCGGATCCTGCGTGTACAAGAAATCCCCGGGGCCGGTCCGGGCCGTCCCACGCCAACGGTTCGACGCGGCTTACCGAGGGTTCAGTATCCCAGTGATGGATAAGCGTGACAAACGTGGCCTCGCGGGAATCCCGGCGGCGGATGAGCAGATCTCCGGTTTCCGTCGCGGGTTGGAGGGGCGCTTTTCCGAGGATGATTCGTGCGCCCTTTTCTTCGGGCAGGAATGCCCCCACCCCACCCCCGGGCAGGCCCCAGTCCAGGGAAACCACTTCCTCAGGTACGAGTTCAACCGGCTGCCGGACGTGGGCATATCCGTCGCCGAAGAGCGTAGCGGTTCCGCGGCGCAAGAGTCCGGTGTATCCCCGCCGATCGTCCGGGTATCTGCACACCCAGTCCAGCCGGCACTCCCGTGGCGCCGTCACGAGGAACAGATCCCAGAAGTAGGAATCCGTCCACAGAATCACCCGGCGCATGGCAACCCCCAAATAGGGGCCTTTCTCCCATGAAACACCGGCATCGGCCACTTCGAATCCGCACGTGTGTTTTGAATCGAAGTTCACCAGCCGCCCTTCCGCCGGGGGCTGAGAGCGTCCGTTGACCGTTACGGTATTGTGGCTGAGTGTCTGGCGGTACCAGCTCTCGTTCAGGCCGACGCCATATCCGGGCGTGCCCAGGTCGGTCGCAACCGGGAGTCCTCGTACATAGAACGAAATCGACAGTTTGTCAGGATGTCCGTGTCCACCGCCGTGGGGGCCGTACTTCATCAGCAAGCAACTCTGCCGATGATGGGCCTCCCTGGACCTCAGGACGGCCACTCCGGACGGCTTCAGAACGGCGCTGCTAACGTCGAGCCCACCGTCCGGACCGGGCAGATCCACTCCATAGAGCAGCGCTTCCACGGCCGTTCGTGGATGGCCGGAGTAATTGCGTTGGAGAATCCGGGCGAAGTCCGGGTCCCTGTACCACCCGTACGCCACCTCGTAAAAGGACTCCGCCGGCGGCACCCCGTGGCAGACGTCCGACAGCAAGGATGAGAAATACCAGCAGTCGTTGGTGGCGGGCAGCCTGAAATCGGGAAATGCCAGCGACACCGGCGCACGGAACATCGCCTTCAGCCGGTCGTCGTCCTGCAGGTCCGTGCCGACGTTCTCAGAAACCTGAACGTGAGCAATCAACGCGGCGAGGGTATAGAAGTGGTAACTGGAGGATCCCTCCCACCACATACCGTCATCCAGAACGCCCTCCCGCAACTGGTGGCGGAATCCGAACCTTTCGTCCAGGGCCACCTTCTGAAACCGCGCTTCGTCCAGGCAGATCCCAACCGCCGCGAGTGCGGCATTATGCCAGCATTCGATGTTGTGGATACGGTGGAATTTTTGGCTCAGTATGTGTTCCGCCGCAAGTGCCAGCAGGTTCGTTTCGATCAGCGTCCGCTCGCGGGCGTCCAGGGTATCCCGGACCAGATCATAGGCTCTCGCAACGGGAATCAACCACACCGCCTCGTCGAGTGAGTGATTCGCCACCTTGCCCCAGCCGTACGGCAGTTCCCGCTCGATCGGATACCCCGGATAACGCTCAGCGTAGGCCAGCAGAATCTCTCTGCATCTTTTCAGATATGCACGGTTTCCATCCAAACGCCACATGAGCGCGAGACGGTACGCCATTTCGGAAAGTCTGTTGTTGACGAACCAGCGCCAGGCAGAATCGTACGGCTCGCCCGAAAAGACGCGCCCGTCCTTCGGACATCGATGGGCGTTCGGAGAATTCGCGTCAAACGTGAGTTCCACGGCGTGATCCGGACAAAAGTAATCGTGGTAGTAACCCGCGGGGCGATCCTGCGGACGCATCTTTTGGCCGATAAAGGCATCCGCACCCGCCTTGAGTCGATGGAATGCATGGACGAATCCGGCGCGGGTCCGGCGTTGCGTCGCCCGTTCCAGCCGACTGCCGGGGATCAGTTTCATGGCACACTCACTGCTTTAACGGCCGGTTGCCACACTTGCGGTCGAAACTTATCTTTCATGCCGTCACGTCGTCATGGTTGCACGGCGGGCGCCACGTTCGGGTCCGCGCAACCCCCTGCCATCGGAAATCCCGCGATCACCCGGTTGCCCTATGCGCGGCGAACTACCGACCATTCTCATATCCCCCGATGAACTCCGGGAGAGGGTTCGTAAGCTGGGCGCCCGAATATCGGCGGACTTCCGCGCCGAGGGCGCTTTCCGGCCGAAGGACTCGAACGCCGGTGAAGAGCGGCTGAGGGACGGGACGTCGCCGTCTCTCATCCTTGTCGGCGTACTCAAAGGCGCCCTCTTCTTCCTGGCCGATCTGTCCCGGGAGATCTCGGTACCGGTCGAGATCGAAACCATGTCCGTAGCCAGCTATGGCACGTCGACGCGGAGCTCGGGCGTTGTGCGGATCCTCAAGGATCTCGATAGGGACATCTCCGGCGCGGACGTACTTCTTGTGGAGGACATTGTGGATACCGGCCTGACGATGGAGTACCTGTTGCGCACTCTGGACAGCAGGCGCCCCCGAAGCCTGAAGGTCTGCAGTCTGCTGGATAAACCCGCCCGTCGAGTCGCGGACGTGCCCATCGACTACGTGGGATTCTCCATCCCGGACGAGTTTGTCGTGGGCTACGGCCTGGACTACGACCAGCGATACCGAAATCTCCCGTATATCGCGGCATTGAAGAATTTTCAAACGTCATAACGACGGCTTTCTCAACGCCCCGGAAGGAAACCGCACACTGGTGTCATGTCGGAGTTGCTTCGCTGCCTGAAACGTGGTCATTGAGCTTGTCGCGAAATGCCCGCGTTTCACGATCCGAAAAAAGGCCGAATTCAGGCAATCTATCTACGGGGAAGAACGCTCTAGGTTCCGCGATTCCGGTCGGGTTCCGCCAACAAACGATTCACGGACGTGAACAACCCTTCAACCATGTGTTCCGTAAGCCTTCCCGTATTTATATTGTAACGGCTGAAGTGGTAACTGGCAATCAGAATCCGGGAATCACGGTCGAAACGGTAGATCCTTCCGTGCATAAAACGGTATCCTGCCATCTTCTGGATGATGCCGTCCGCCCGCAACAGGCGCAGCCAGGCTTCAAACGCGTCTCTCCCCATCGCCAGTACAACCCGAATCCGTCTTAACTGTTCCGTTTCCATTTGCAGCCAGCCCAGGCAGGCGCGCTTCTCGCTGCCGTTCGGCCTGTTCGCGGGCGGGACGCACTTAACGGCGTTGGTAATGTAGACGTTATTGAGTTTCAAGCCGTCGTTCGGGTGGGTGGACTCCGGCTGATTGCAGAATCCGTGCCGGTAAAGCGCCCCGTACAGCACCCGCCCGGCCCAGTCGCCTGTAAACGGCCTGCCGGTACGGTTCGCGCCGCGGGCCCCCGGGGCAAGACCGATAACGAGCAGACGTCCGGACGCATCGCCGAAACCGGGCACCGGTTTTGCCCAGTAGCCGCCGGCATTCCCGGTCCGCCTATCCGTGGAAACGAACGTAGCGCGGTAGTCCACCAGCCGCTCACACCTGGCGCAGTCTGCAATCTGCTCGAAGAACACCCTTTCCGCGCCCGCCTCGCCGCACACCCCGCGCTGCGGTCCCACGCCCATCGCGCCGCCTACGAAAAAGAGGCGGTCCCGTCGGGCCGCCTCTTTCGAAATTGCGAATTGAATCCGATTGGTTAGCTTCCCGGCCTGTTATTGAAAAAAACCGCCTGTTGCGACCGGGCCATGGCCTCGTGTTCCTCGTCGGTACAAGAACTGTCGGTGGGAACATCGGGATCGGGGCCAGCGGGCCGGTATCCGCCTCGAACCAGATAGGCTTCCAATTCGTCGCCGCTGATGTCGGCCAGAATCTGTCCGTTGAAATCGAGGGTCGGCTGCAGCGGTTGCCCGCTCTTCCGCACCATTTCCTCGTAATTCTCCGGAACGTTGATAATATCCTTGTCTTCGTACTCGAGCCCGTATTTGGCCAGTACCGCCCGGATGCCCCGGCTCCACCCGCATTGGGGTTTGAGATACGCGGTAATCGTGGGATTACCCATTCGAGACTCTCCTTTTCCTTGAATTAGCCACCGGAACACGATGATTTCCTCTGTCATCTAACATAACGAACTTCGCCGTAATTTGCAAGTCCAATCGCCTTTTGTGCGGACCGTCCGGGTTCTTCCGGGCGCACAGTGCCGAATATTCGTGGCAGCGGTTGACGCCACGCGGGTTACTCCGCGGCATTCACCGCATCGGCAAAATCGAGGTCCGCTCGGGTGACGGCGTTTTCGCTATGCGTCGTTACCGTAACCGTCAGGGTCTTCTTCCTGCTGTCAAGATGGATGTCCGAGTGATGGTTGTTGGTGTCCATGACCTGTGTAAGCGTGCGCACAAAGGCCATCGTGGGGACGAACTTCTGAAATCTCCATATTCGGTGAAGCGCCTTGCTTTCCCGATCGTATTCCCACCCCTCCAGATCCTTCAGGGCTTCCAGGATCTGCTCCTCCGTCACCAGGGTTTTGTCCTCGCGCATAACCGCCTCCCTTGAAAATGACAACCCATGACATATTGCGTTAGACCGCGCCTTCCGCGCCAGTCGACCTGAATGCCTGTCGTCCGTAACCCGTCCCAAAGGGACCGGCGTCCGGTTCGGGAGACAATATACCAGGAATTCACAGGACGATCAATCCCCGCGGAGGTTCCCGGCAACTCCCAGCGCCCGCTCATATTCTTCCGGGGTATTGATGTTTCGCAGCGAATCCAGTTCTGGATCCACGCCCCTCAACTCGGGCGCGGACAAGCGGCGGCAGTCACAACGTTCCGCCAGCATCGTGAGTCTGAAAGCGCCGGTATCCAACATGTCCTGAATCGCCGGGAGTACGGACACCCGATAGACGGCGGCAAGCGGGTGCAGACGACCGTCTACGTACGGCATGGTGATATCGGCTTCGCAGGCCAGACGCGCAAGGCGCCGAACAAAATCAGGGCGCAGAAACGGCGCATCGCAACCGCACACGAACGCCGCATCGGCGTGCCGGGAAATGGCTTCAAGACCCGTCGCCATCGCCTCCAGAGGCCCCCTGCCCGGCAGCCGATCCCGGATGACGCCCACGTTGTCGGGAAGGCCCGGCAGTCTCTGTCCCTGCGCCGCAACCACAAGAACCGGATCCAGCGTGCCGGCGAGCACACGAACCACGCGCTGCAGCAGCGTTTCTTCGCCGAAGCGCAGCCAGGCCTTGGGTGATCCCATCCGTCGGCTCTGTCCGCCGCACAGCACGATGCCGCCAAGCGAGATCACGCCCTCTTCGGCGTCCATAGCGGCCACGGCCTGCTCCTCTCAGTCGTGCTTACTGCTTGCATAGTGGTTCTGCAACGGATCCAGGCCAAAGTCGTTCTCCAGGTCGCGCAGTACGGAGTGGACGTGGTTTGCGTCGTTCTGGGTGTTGTCGTATTCCACCAGATGGGTTGGGCCATGGATCCGGTAATAATGCTTCTCGCCGGGTTGTATCCCGCCGGCCCAGGCGAAGTGAAGACGGTCCACTCCCGCCTTTCGAATGCGCGCCAGATGAGCCTGCGCAAGGTCCGGCCGGAGGTTCGTTGCGTACACCTCCAGAATCCGCATCACCGATTCCTTCTGCGGCGGCGGCATTTCAGAAACGGGCAGACCCTCCGGATCGCCAATCCGCGCCGACCTGCTGTTTCGAGTGAGGATATCGCTGGGCGCATCCGCCGCGATCCGGACCGCGGCCTGCAGATCCCCGGGCAGCGTATTCAAAATGCCTCGCGCCAGGTCCTCTTCATCGCGCAGCACGCGCCAGCCCTGCCGCTCTCCGGAGGGCACACGCGCCGGGTTCGCGCCCCAAAAGGCCGGTGTGGACGACACCTCTTTTTCCTCGCCGACCGAAACCGTCAGGGACAGGTGATGACCGTCGATTCGCCAGCCCCAGGATCCTGTTCCCGATGCAAGATCGCCAAACAGCGTCAGAAAATACCCATCCGGGTCCCTCCGAAATCGCGAGGTCGTCTCCGCCTCGATCTGTCCGAGGATGCCCTCGAGAACCATGATGTCCAGCGCTTTCTGATATCCGTCGTCGCTGAGCGCGCATTTCAACAGACGATGGGCCGCGTCCCGCTGGGCCTGCGACATTTCCCTGAAAGGCACGCCGTTCCGCTCGACGGGTACGTAATTCCAGTTGAAACGCTCTTCGTGTTCGAACGCAAACAGGATCCGCTTCCGTTGTTCCGCGGTGAGTTCGTTCATGAAATCCTGAGCTTTGCGCAGCATGGTAACTCTCCCCGTGAGGGTACCTGTGGTCAAGAGTTGGTTCTCGCGATTGACGCCGTCAGTTGGACGAATCGCCTTCAGCCGCGTGGAATTCCGCGAAGTACTGCTGGTTGTTCGTCGTTTCGCTCGCTTTGAGCGCCACAAGGATAGGGGCCGGACGCGACGGCCGGGGGGCCGATTCGATGCTGGAAAGCCATGGTGTTTTCAAGTCGTCAAAAAAATCCCGAAACAACGCGCCCTCGGCTGTTACGGGATGGGTGGTCGGAATCGGAGCGACAGTCAGGCGGCAACACCCTCCATCTCCGTAACGTATTTGCCGTAACGCGCGGCGCCGTTACAGCTCGCCCTGTGGTAAAACATCTTTTGCGCCGCCGCCACGTTGGCAGCCTGACCCTTCCAGACGGCGCGGGCCGGATCCTGTAACGCCCTCCCGTAAGAATAACTGAGTTCCCACGGGAAGCCGCCGATCTGATTCATCGCGTTCAGGTGCAACGTGGAGAGTTCCGGGCTCTGACCCCCGGACAGAAATACCACACCCGGGACGGCCGCAGGAACCGTGCGCCGGAGGCACCGGACGGTCGCTTCAGCCACCTCCTGAACGCCCGCCTGTACCGGACAGTTGGCGCCGGACAATACCATGCTGGCTTTGAGCAAAGTACCTTCGAGAACGACCCCGTGCTCTCCCAACTCCGAAAACACGTTGCGTAACACCGATTCGGTTGCCTGCTCGCACTGCTCGATAGTATGGTCGCCATCCATCAGCACTTCGGGCTCTACGATGGGCACAAGACCCACCTCCTGGCACTGGACTGCGTACCGCGCAAGGGCGTGGGCATTGGCCTGGATGCACGCACGCGTGGGAATCCCGCCGCCGATCGCGATGGCCGCCCGCCATTTGGCGAATCGGGCGCCACTCTTGTGATACGCTTCCAACCGGCTCCGGAGTCCGTCCAGACCCTCGGTTATCTGTTCATCCGGAAATCCCGCCAACGGCACGAGCCCGGTGTCCGCCTTGATACCGGGAATCATCCCCCGGTCGGTCAGCAACCTGGGAAACGGCACGCCGCCGATCGAGGCCGTGTTCAGCGTCTCCTCGAACAGAATGACGCCGCTGATAAAATCCGCCAGGTCCGGTGTCGTGAACAACATATCGCGATACGCGCGCCGTGCTTCGGCTGTGGGTTCCACGCCGACGTCGGCAAAACGCTTCGTGATGGTACCCATACTCTCGTCTGCCGCCAGAATTCCTCTGCCCGCGGGTACCAGTGCGCGAGCCGTGGCTTCGAGTTCCGCTCTTGACATCGACAACGACCTCACTTCCCGGTGATATACGGCATGCTTGCATATGCACCGTAGAATATACGTTATAATTGGACGCTGTCCAGCAGATTCGGGTCTATATTCTGGGGTCCGTGAGATCTTCGCCGGCCCCTTGTTCGGCATCCGGGGTATCAAACGTCCAAACGTCGTTGTAGACAGTGCTTCCCGCGATGGACCCGCTGTACCCGCCGAGCAGCCAGATCTTCTCCCGAAAGTCCAGGCACGGAAACGCGTGGCGAATCCCCCACGGCGCGGCGCGGTGACTGCGCTGCCACGTCCGGCCGTCGCGGGAATACCAGACGTCGTTCATATTGATTGCCGGCTCGATGGCCCCGCCGGCAATCCACATCTTGCCCGCGTATTTGAAGCAACTGTGGAACCGCCGGGGGTTCCAGCCCGCATGGGTAGCCTCCTGTTTCCACGATACGCCGTCCGAAGAACTCCAGACGTCGCTATGGTTGACACGGCGATCGTGATAATTTCCTCCTCCGAGAATCCACATCCTGTTTCCGTGTTCGATGGCCGGAAACATGGCGCGCAAGGCCCATGGGGCGCGTTCCACAACCAGGTCCCACCGTTGCCCGTCTTCCGAGCACCACACGTCGCTGTAATGGTCCTTCCGCTCCCAGTTGAGCCCGCCGAGAACCCAGATCCGGTTATCGTAGACCAGACTGCCGAACGCGCCGCGACACCCCCACGGGGCCTGATGTGTCACCCGATCCCAGTTTCGGCCGTCGCCAGAACACCAGATATCCCCGAACGTGTGAACGCCGTCGAATCCGCCCATCAACCATATTCGGCCTCGCAAGACCACGCAGCCCGCCAGATTCCGGGCAGGCCAGGGCGCCGCCGGCAGCAGGCATTCCCACGTCAGACCGTCGGTGGAACGCCAGACGTCGTTCAGGCGCGGAAAGTTTCCGGGACCCAGCATCTGCCAGCCGCCGAGCAGCCAGATCTGATCCCCGAAGACCGCGGCTCCCGGTGAATCTCTGGGCGGCCACGGCGCGGAGCCGGTGATACGGTTCCAGGTCGCGGTCATCCTGCGGGTGTGCCGCCCGAAAAACCCTTCAAGCTGCGGACTTCCCTTTTTTGTTTTCCAACGTCTCGCTTTTCCGATATATTTGACATCTGTCACGTCCGAAGTCGCGAATCGACGAAACCCGGGGCGCTGCCGCAATCCTATGTACCGTACACTCGTTTACGCCGTCTTCAGCCAGCTCGCCGTTGGCGGGTTGTTATCGATGCTGGTCGTTCCACTTGAAGCCGGCAGACGTTTTTTCCGGTTCTGCGCACTCGCCAGCCTCGTGTTTCTCCTCCTGGCCCTCACGCTGGGGCCTTACCCCGTCCTGACGCCATTGGAGAATGGCGCGACGGGCGGCTTGCTGCCCCGCTTGTTGTTGTCGACCTGCGCCCTGCTCGCCCTGGTCTATCTGCTTGTGGTTCTCGCCGAACGTATAAAGCCGCAGAAGCCACTGCTTGCAGCCGCGGGTCTGACCGGCGCCGCCGGGTTGCTGTCGGACGGCTGGACTGCCTGCGCCGCGTGCCCTCCGTCATATGCGAGCCTGTTGACCGCGGCGTGTTATCTGATCTCCGCCCTGTTCCTCGGCAGCGTCATTTTCGCGATGATCCTGGGTCACTGGTACCTCGTGGTACCCGCGCTCCATATCCGGCCCCTTCGCGCCCTCACGCGATTGATGCTCGGCGCGACGCTGGCCAAGGTGATGCTGACCGCGGCCACGATGTGCGCCTTCTGGGCGGACGGCGACACGTCGATACGCGAAACGCTGCGGTCTTTCTGGGGAATCGGCGGTCTATTCCTCTGGGTGAGGGTACTCTTCGGATTGCTGGGTCCGCTTATTGTGGGTTTTATGGTCTGGCAGACCGTGAAGATTCACTCGACCCAATCGGCCACTGGCCTGCTATACGTGGCGACGATTTTTGTGCTGATCGGGGAGTGTGTTTCCGCCTATATTTTCTATACAACCACCATACCGGTTTAACAGCCCGTTGGCCCCATGGAAATCAGTTTCCGCTGTTGCGACTGCCAGGCCGTCAACCAGGTTCGGCCTTCGAAGGCCGAGACCTCGTGTACGGCCTGCGGCCGAACGTTCCCAATGGCGTTCTCGGAAAATATCTTACACGGCAATCAGGTCGACGTCTGCCCCCGATGCGAAAAGACCGACTTTTTCGTCCAAAGAGACTTCAACGGAAAAATCGGCCTGGCGATCGCGGTCCTCTTTGCCGTCGTTGGGCTGGTTTTCGTCGCGCTGGACCGCCCCATTTACTTCTACGTCTGTCTTTGCGCGGCCGCGATGATCGACCTTGCGCTGTACCTGTGCCTGCCGGAAATCACGATCTGCTACAGTTGCAAGACTGCTTTTCGGGGGGCTCGCAAAAACCCGAAGCATCAACCGTTCGACCTGCATATTGCAGATATGTACGACAACCGCACCCAGGGGATGACACGCGATGAAGCGGGGACGGCAACCGGTAGACCGGGTTGACTGACGTCAACCGGCCCATTGCCTCTGCGGCAATTCCGGCGCCACAGCTGGTGTTCGTACCGGACTCGCGGCTGTCAATCCGCGGCGCCAAAGGCCAGTCCCAGGCTGATCCGGAAAGAGGAGTCCGCTTCGTCGTCGGCGATCATCATCTTGATTTCACCGAACCAGAGCATCCCGGGCCCGAACCGTCTGCGGAACCCGAGGGGAACGTTCAGGGTCACCTTCGTGTCCTCCGGGACATTCACGTTGATACCGCCGCCCTGCCCGTCGGGCTCGATAATGTCCCATCTCGACAGATGGACGCCGATTCCGCCGCCCACGTAGCCGAAAGTATCGCCCTGGCCAAAGATGAACTGGGCTTCGCCGTTAATGGAATAAACCCTCAGGGTGGGCTGGATAACCAGGTCCACACCGGGAACGAGACGGAGACGCGGAATGAAGATGGAACCGAAGTCGACGTGCCCGCCGACCGCCAGCCGGGCTGAGTCGAATTCATACCCCACGTACTCCTGGGACTCCTGACGCGTCAGGTCCACACCAGCCTTCAGACCAAGCCCGCGCAAGCCGAGCGCGTCTGCCCGGCAGTGACCTAAAACCAGGCAGGCGGCAATCAGACCAAACGTCCACCTCGTACACTGACGCATAGGGATGCCTCCCTGTTTCCGTTTTCGCCCGGCGGCGGGCGCCCCGTTCAGGCAATGTTTCACGTCGCCCGCAATCGCGCCATTATGCGTTGAAGAGGAAGCGGATGACGTCGCCGTCCTGGACGGCATACTCCCTTCCTTCGGTGCGCATCCTGCCCGTTTCACGCAACCCGGCGACGCCGCCGGCGGCCAGGACGTCCTGGTAAGCGGCCACGTCCGCCCTGATGAACCCGCGCTCCATGTCCGAATGAACCCGCCCCGCGGCGGCTGGAGCCCGCGTGCCTTCAGGAACTTCCCAGGCCTGCAGCTTCTCGTTTGCCGTGGTGTAGAAAGCGATCAGCCCCAACAGGGCGTAGCCCGCGCGAATCAGCCGGATTACACCCGGCTGCGCCAACCCCATGTCCGCCACAAAGACCTCACGGTCGGCAGGCGGCAATTCGGCGATCTCCGCTTCGATCTGTGCCGCCAGGACAAGGACGCGGTCGGCGCCGACCCTCTCCCCCAGCCTGGCCGTCGGGCCGCCCCCGTCAGGCAGATCCGATTCCGAGACGTTCGACGCGTACAACACGGGTTTGGCGGTAAGAAAGTTGAAGGGCTTCAGGACCTCCAACCGCGCTTCCGTCAGATCCTGATCTCTCAAGGGCAGAGACCGCCCCAGCCCTTCGATGGCCCCCCTGAGGGTTTCATACGCGAAGCGTTCAGGGGCGCGGGGATTGGAACGCAGGATGCCTTCGAGCCGGCGCGCGATCCCTTCGGCCGATTCGAGATCGGCCAGTTCAAGCTCGGTTTCGACGGTTTCAACGTCCCTTACCGGATCGGCGATGCCATCCACGTGCGGCACGTTTTCGTTATCGTAGGCGCGGACGACGTGAACCAGCGCGTCGACCTCTCGAATCCGAGCCAGAAACCGGTTGCCCAGACCCTCGCCGCGACTGGCCCCCCGCACCAGACCGGCAATATCCACAAACTGAACGAACGCGGGAACGCAGGCTTCGGGCGCGAGCAGTTCATTCAGCCGTTGAAGGCGCTCGTCCGGCACTTCCACGACGCCCACATTCGGTTCAACGGTACAAAAGGGATAATTCGATGCTTCGACGCCGGCCCTGGTGAGCGCATTGAAGAGGGTCGACTTGCCCGCGTTTGGCAGGCCGATGATGCCGATATTGAGGGCCATACTCGCTGGCAGGATACTGCGGACGCGTTCGCGCCCGAAAAAAAAACAGCCAGAGGCTAAACTTAATCCGCTGGCCGACAGAAAGTTGACCAACTAACGTTAAAGCCCGCCGCTGATGGCGGTGACAAAGTGGACCTCGCTTTCCGCCTCTACCCTCTGACGCATTCCGTCGTTGCTTACGATGCCGTCGATTGCAACCGCCAAACCGGGCCTGATACGGCCATCGTCACAGATCCGCTCCCTGATTCCCGGAAACTCAGCTTCGAGGTTCTCGATGACCTCCCGTATCGTCTCTCCCGGTACCTGAACCTGCTCCAGGCCGTCGGTGAGACGACGCATGAGAGACGGAATCCAGACCTCCGGCATGGCTCACCCCTTCCCGCTGCCCCCGCCATTGTTGTTGCAGATTGTCTCCAGGACGCGCCCCGGGGACATGGGCAGGTCGCGCAAACGCACGCCGATGGCATCGTAGATCGCATTCGCCACGGCCGCCGGCGGAGGAACGATGGGCACTTCACCGACACCTCGAACCCCGTACGGGTGGCCAGGATTCGGCACCTCGACGATCACCGTCTCGATCATCGGCAAATCCAGGCAGGTTGGCATCCGGTAGTCCAGCAGGCTGGCGTTGACCAGGTCGCCCTTTTCGTTGTAGAAGTATTCTTCGTTCAACGCCCACCCGATACCCTGGGCGACGCCGCCCTGCATCTGTCCCTCCACGTAGGCGGGATGGATGGCCTTACCGGCATCCTGCACGATCGTTACCCGGAGAATGTCGACCTTTCCCGTGTCCGGATCGACTTCCACGTCCACGACCATAACGGCGTAAGCCGGCCCCGCCGCCTTTCCGGCCACCGCCGCCCGACCGACCACGGGACCGCCCGTGGCGCCAAGCTTACCCGCCAGTTCGGTAAACGTGATGGATTTCTCGGGGGCGGACCTGGACTTGAACACGCCGCCGTCGAAGACCACGTCATCATCCGGGATCTCCCACAATCTGGCGGCCCTTGCGACCATCTGGCGCTTCACGTCTTCCGCGGCCTCGTAACCGGCCCACCCCGTGGCAAAGGTCACGCGGCTCCCTCCCGTGCCGTCCGTCTGCCCGATGGCGTCGGTGTCAACCACCATCGGCTTCACCTGCTCGGCCGGAACCCCCAGTACCTCGGCAACCTGCATCGCGATGGAAGTCCTGGTGCCTCCGATATCGGGCGAACCCTCGACGAGATTAACCGTTCCATCGCCATTTACACTGACCACGACCGTTGACGTGCCACCCCCATTGAACCAGAACCCGGATGCCACGCCGCGACCCCGATTGGGCCCGTTGAGCGTGGACTGATAGTGATCCGACGCCATCGCCGCCCTTACGCATTCGTCGTGGCCGATCCGGGGAAAGACCGGTCCGTCGGCACGCCGGCTGCCCTCTTTGGCGGAGTTATTCAGGCGAAACTCGAGCGGGTCGGTACCGAGAGTCTCGCAGATCTCGTCGATGACGGTTTCGGCGGCGAATGCGCCATTGGTGGCGCCCGGCGCGCGGTACGCCGAAGTCTGTGGTTTGTTCACGACAACGTCGTACCCGTCGATGACCACGTTGGGGATGTCGTACGGAGAAAAGATACATCCGGCCCCGGCGCCCACGGGCGATCCGGGATAGGCCCCGGCTTCATACGCCAGATACGCCTGCGCGGCGACCAGTCTGCCGTCTCTTGTGGCGCCCATCTTCACCGTCATATAAGAACCGGGCGTTGGACCCGTCGCTTTCAGAACTTCCGTACGGCTCATCACCATCTTTACAGGCTTGCCCGTCATCCGGGACATGAACGCTGCCGTCGGTTCCTGGTAGACGCGGAACTTGCCTCCGAATCCGCCGCCGATCTCCGCCGGAACCACCCGGACGCTGGACGTGGGCACGCCCAGGACGTCGGCGACCTGGTCGCGAACTTCGAAGGGCCCCTGGGTACTGGTCCAAACGGTAATCTGATCGTCGAGATTCCAATAGGCCGTCACGTTGTGGGGCTCGATGTAGCCCTGATGCACCGTCTGCGTACTGAATTCCCGCTCAACCACGATATCGGCCTCGGCAAAACCCCGGTCAACGTCGCCCAGCGTATGCTGGAAATGATTGGCGATATTTCCGGTTTTGTCCGTCGCCTGGCCCAGCGATTTCACCTTCATGGTCTCGTGCAGCAGGGGCGCGCCGTCTTCCATCGCGGGGCGGACGTCGAGCACGGGCTCCAGGACTTCGTATTCGACGCGTATGAGATCCAGCGCTTCTTCGGCGATATGGGCCGACGTTGCCGCGACCGCCGCAACCGCATGGCCCTCATAGAGCACTTTGTCGGACGCCAGGACGTTGGTGACCAGGTGGGGCAGACTAACCGAACCTTCTCCAATGTTCGCCACCTTGTCTTCGTAGTGCATCGCGAGGTCGGCGCCCGTCATGACGGCTTTCACGCCCGGCAGCGCTCTGGCCGCTCCCGTGTCGATAGACAGGATACGGGCGTGCGCGTGGGGGCTGCGGAGGGTCTTTCCGACCAATACGCCAGACGTGTGGGTATCCGCGCCGTACTTCGCGCGGCCGGTCACCTTGTCCGTGCCATCGTGGCGAATCGGTCGGGTTCCAACCACGTTGTAGCGGTCGATGCCGAGATAGTCTTCCGTTCTTGTGCCCATATTGATCTGATCTCCGGAATTTGACGCGCGGCGGCCCCGCCAGGGGGCACGGTCTCCCCTATCAGCCCGTTGATAAAGTCCATCCGGACTGCTACGATCCGTTTTTATTCCATAGCGCCTTCAGGACGTTGCCGGGCGACATTGGCAAGACGTTCATCCGGACCCCCGCGGCACGGTAGATGGCGTTGGCGAGAGCCGCCGGCGGCGGTACGATAGGCGCTTCTCCCACGCCGCGAACACCGTAGGGATGCCCCGGATTGGGAACTTCAACGATGATGGTTTCAATCATGGGGAGGTCGAGGCACGTAGGCATCCGATAGTCAAGAAGGCTGGCATTCGTCAACTCGCCGTCGTCATTGTACCAGTACTCTTCGTTCAGGCCCCATCCGATGCCCTGGGCCGCGCCGCCCTGCATCTGACCTTCAACGTACGCGGGATGTATGGCCTTGCCCGCATCCTGCACCATGGTGACCCTCAGAACATCCACCTTGCCCGTATCCGGGTCGGTCTCGACGTCGGCGATCATCAGGGAAAACGCGCCGCCCACCCCCTGCGGATCGACGGTCGCACGCCCGACGACGGGCCCGCCGGTCTCATTAAGTTTACCTGCCAATTCTTTGAATGTCAGTGACTTCGAAGGATCGGACCTGGATTTGAACGTGCCGTCGTCGAAGGCCACGTCGTCCGGGGAGATCTCCCAGTATTTCGCGGCGCGCTCGACCATCTGCGCGATGATGTCCTGCGCCGCGTTATAGGCCGCCCATCCCGTCGAGAACGTAACCCGGCTGCCGCCGGTGACGTCCGTTTCTCCCACACCGTCGGTGTCGGCCACTACCGGGTTGACGTCTTCCGCCGGAATACCCAGCGGCTCGGCGAGCTGCATGGCTACAGACGTTCGCGTGCCCCCGATATCGGTGGATCCCTCGACCAGGCTGACGGTGCCGTCGACGTTTACGGATGCGCAGGCGCTGGACTTGAGCCCCACGTTGAACCAGAAACCCGACGCCACTCCCCTGCCCCGGTTCCTGCCCTGCAGCGGCGCCCTGTAGTGGTCGCTTGCCATCGCCGCCTTCAAGACTTCCTCATGGCCGACGCGGGGAAAGGTTGGCCCGTCCGCGCGTCGCGTGCCTTCCTTTGCCGCGTTCTTCATGCGGAACTCGAGTGGATCCTCGCCCAGCCTTTCGCAGATTTCGTCGACAATGGTCTCGGATGCAAAGGCCGCATTGGTGGCGCCAGGCGCCCTGTACGCCATGGTCTGCGGCTTGTTCACGACCACGTTGTACCCGTCTATGGCCACGTTTTCAATATCGTACGGGGCAAAGATGCACATGGCGCCGGGTTCCGCCCACGCTCCGGCAAATCCACCTGACTCGTAGGCCATGTAGGCTTCGGCAGCCACCAGTTTACCCTTGTTTGTGGCGCCCATCTTCACCCGAATGTAGGACCCGGGAGTGGGGCCGGTGGCTTTCAGCACTTCGTCCCGGTCCATGACCATCTTCACCGGATGCCCGGACTTTCTGGACAGAATGGCGGCAACGGGCTCCAGGTAAACCCTGATCTTTCCGCCGAATCCCCCGCCGATTTCCGTGGGGATAACCCGGATATTCACAGGCGAAATTTGCAGCAGGCCCGCCAGCTGCTCGCGTACCGTAAACGAACCCTGGGTGCTGCACCAGACGGTCAGGCGCCCGTCCGGATTCCAGAGCGCCGTGGCATTCTGCGGCTCGATATAACCCTGGTGCACCGTGTCGGTAAAGAATTCCTTTTCGATGACCACGTCGGCCTTCGCGAAACCCGATTCGGTGTCGCCCAGCTTATGCTGAAAGTGGGTGGCGACGTTGCTCGCCGTACCGGTATCTTCGCCCAGCGATTCCGTGGTTAACGTATCATGCAGGAGCGGCGAACCCGGCTTCATCGCCTCCCGCACGTCCAGCAGCGGATCGAGGACCTCGTATTTCACGTCGATCAGGCAAAGCGCCGTTTCCGCAATATGCGCGCTCGTCGCGGCCACCGCGGCCACCGCGTGTCCGTCGTAGACCACCTTTCCGTCGGCGAGCACGTTCGCGCGGAGGTCCACCATATTGGCCGCGCCTTCGCCCAGATCCTCAATTTTCTTTTCCGGTACGGGAATGTCGTTTACGGTGGTTACGGCCTTTACGCCATGCAGAGATTCGGCCTTGCGTGTATCGATGGACACGATGCGCGCGTGCGCGTACGGACTTCGCAGTACTTTCCCGTAAATCAGACCGGACATCTGCACGTCGGCTCCATATATCGCCCGCCCGGTGACCTTGTCGACGCCATCGTGCCTGATCGGCCGCGTGCCCAGCACTTTATAGTCTTTGATTCCGAGAAAATCCTCGCCTGGCATCAGACCGTCTCCTTCATCGTTCGCGCGGTGTCCATCACCGCCCTTACGATCTTATCGTATCCCGTGCAACGGCATAGATTCCCCGCCAGCCAGAGGCGAATCCGATGTTCGTCGGGTTCCGGCTCGCGATCGAGCAACGCCTTTGCCGCCACGATGAACCCGGGCGTGCAGACGCCGCACTGAAGCGCCGCGTGCTCCAGAAATTTCTGCTGCAGCGGATGCAGACCGGCGGACGTGGCAACCCCTTCTATGGTTGTGATTTCGCACCCCTCGGCCTCGACGCCCAGCGCCAGACAGGAGTTGATCACACGGCCGTCGACAATGACGCTGCAGGCGCCGCAATTGCCGTTGCCGCATCCCTCTTTGGCGCCGGTGAGGCCCAGGTTGTCTCGCAGCACGTCCAGCAGCGTGTCTCGCGGTTCACAGAGGAATTCCGTTTCTTCTCCGTTGACGTTCGTCGTCACATGAACTTTGCCAGCCATGTTATGCGGACTCCTATATGGGCGTATTATGAGGAGAATCGAGCCACCTGGATCTATCCTGCGCGTTCCACCGCGCCGCGGACCGCGCGGCGGGTCAGTACTCCGGCCAGGTGAATCCGTTGTTCAATGGTACCGCGCATATCCGTGATGGGACGGGCGGATTGCCGGGCGATCTCGGCCGCCTTTTCGATCGTCTCGTCCGACACCTCGTTGCCGGCGAGGGCCTCACCCGCTTCGGGCAGGTAGAGAGGGACGGGCGCAACGGCGCCCACGGCGATCCGGGCTGACGCAAACGCGTTCTTTTCGGCGTTCAGAGTCACGGAAGCAGCAGCGTTGACAACGGCGATATCCATTTCGTTCCGGGGAATGAACCGAAGAAAATACGCCCCCGAGTTGGCAGCCGGCGCGGGAAAGTGGACGGAAACCAGAAACTCGCCGTCCTGCATCACGGTCTGCCCCGGCGCCGTGCAGAAGTCCTCCACCGCGACCTCTCGTTCACCGTCCGGTCCAGCGGTCTTCGCCGTAGCCCCGAGAACGATCAGGGTTGGAATGGTATCCGCCGCGGGCGACGCGTTACACAGGTTCCCGCCGATCGTGGCCCGGCCCTGGATCTGGATGGATCCGATGAGTTCCGTGGAATCCGCGAGCGCCGGGTAATTCGACGCCACATGTTCGTTTTCGTAGACGTCGCAACACGACACCCCGGCGCCGATCGTCAATCCCTCTTCGGGATCGAACGACAGTTCGTTTGCCTCGGGTATTTTCTTGACGTCCACCAGCACTTTCACCCGACGTCGACCCTCTTTCAACTGTGCGATGATGTCCGAACCGCCGGCCAGCATCCTGGCCTCCGAGCCGTTTTCGGAGAGCACGGCAACGGCCTCGGCAACGGTCTGAGGCGCTACGTAATCGAACGCATGCAAGGTTTGCTCCTCCTGTACCGTGTTGGGGGATCTCCCGGCGCCGGCATTTCACTTTCGATGGGCCGGGAATGCGCGTAAGAATAAGATTCAGGGGTCGCAATGTCAAGGATTTTCGGGGCGGCTTGAGCGGCAAAGCCGCGCTGAGAGTCCTCCCCGCGAACCCGGTGATCATCGGCGTGAGTTAACCTGTTCGGAGGCGGGACGAGCTTCCTGGAGGTCCGCGTCCGGCCCTTGCGCGCGCAGTACGGCGTACCCGTTTCGGAACGCCAGCGTCTCTACGGTCCGAAACGACCGTTTCATCTGTTTCAGGTACATCCCCGGACGCGTGGCGACAACCATGAATCGACCGTCCGGTACCAGGTGCCGGGCGGCGCCCTCCGCAAACAGCCTGGCCGTGGCGACACCCTGGTGGGTCGGCGCATTGCACAGGATAAGGTCGAAGGACGCTCCCGACGCGGCATCGAAACCGTCGCTCAGGGCGACCCCGTGCATTCGCCAGCCCGTTGCGGGCGACGTTCCGTCTCGCGCACTGAACCGCCAGCAGGTCCGAATCCAGCAGCAGAACCTCGCGCGCCCGTCTCGCGGCCGCGATGCCGATCGCACCGAATCCGCATCCAAGGTCGAGCACGCGGTCCTGCGCCGTGACGTCGAACGTGTCGATCAGAAACCTCGTGCCGGGATCCAGGCCGTCGCTGGAAAACACGCCTGCGCAGGTTTCAAACACGCTCCGTGCGCCGCGGAGCTCGTTTTCGACGAACGAACGCGACGTGTTGACCGGATCCGCGCCGGCCGTGGCGTTTTTCTTCTTGAAACGGTAGATACGAAGGCCCGATTTCGCGGACAGCTTTTCAGCGCCTCCGAAGACCGCCTCCAGCCGCTTCCGATAGCTCTCCACGCCGGCGTCGCGACGCCCCGCCAGCAGGAGCCGGCCGTGAATCGCCATTCTCTGAAACGCGGCGTCGATGAGCTGAAATGCTCGCGCCTTGGCCTCCCACCGGGCGGGAGTATATAGAGCCACGTCGAAACCCGGACCGGGCACGCCCGCGGGCGACGCCTCCAGCCAGGCGCAAGCATTGGACAGCGCCCTGTTGCGGATTGCGTTCTCACATCGTCTGACGGCTTGGAGATCGGAGCTCACGAAGTGAATCCCGGCCGCGTTCACGTCCAGCGCCACGGGATATCCGGCCACCCCCAGGTCCAGAACACGTTCGTGGGCTTCGACGGCCGCTGCCGCCAGCAATGCGGAGGCTGCCCGATCCTGTTTGGCTGAACGCCCGATCACTCGTGCCTCAAGCTTCTCCCGGCGCTATGTACGTATTCTGGAGGTCGCTCGGGAAGTCGCCGCCCGATGGGGAGAGATTTCGGCGGCAGCGGAAAAAGCCGGTCGAATATTGCCGGCTCCAGACGGTCTGCTCGCGGCCACCGACCGGACTTCCCTTCTGACGTTCGCGACGCGAAACACGGACGACGTTCGGATAACCGGGGTACCGGTATTCGACCCCTGGGAGGCGCAGTCTCTTCGTTAATGCCCTCAAACCGACCGTTTATCCGCTACGCTTCAGGCGGCCCGTCCGCTTGGCGTAGACCTCGGCAATGTGAAAGATCCACAATCCCAGTGGGACCATAATTACGCCCGAAACCGTCAGTATCATGAGGTCGCCCTGCACGTCGGCGATGGTCGCGTTGTCGAGCAGGGCGGTCCGGATGGATCGGAGGGCATAGGTCCCGGGCGAGAAGGTCGATAGGGGCCGAAGCCAGTCGGGGAGTACCGACACTTCGTAGTAAACGCCTGAAATCAGCAGCACCAGCGTGCCGAAAATGTCGGTCGCCCGTGCGCCTTTCTCCGGCGATAGAAGCGGGAACACGGCCGCCATCAGCCCCATTCCCAGGAATGAAAGACTGGCCGTGGCCAGGACCGCTGTCGCCGTCGTCAGATTCGCGTCGGAAAGGCTCAGATCGAAAAACAACACCGCAGATACGAGGACCACGCCGGACCTTAGAAAACCGTAAATGATCGCATACACGCATTGACCGGCAAGGTGCGTCAGCCGGTAGACAGGCGACATGAACGTGTATTCGATCGTCCCTTCCCATCGCTCCCAGGCGACGGCGTCCGCCACTTCGAAGAAAAGCAGGCGAAGAAAATTCCAGAGCACGGCGCCCACGATCAGAAAGAGCACCGCCTCTCTCACTTTTGCCGGGTCGTCTCCGCCCATGTAAACGCCGATCAACCCGATGGTCAGCGCATGAACCACGTTCCAGACGACAAAAATCAGCTCCCAGCTTGCATACCGCCTGGCCAGGTTGAAATTTCGCTCGATAAACGCTACCGACGCCTTGATCTCGGCGGTCACCGAGTTCATGATGCATCTCCCTCCGTTTCGTCTTCCAGGTCAGCATGGGCAAGATCCATTCCCGTCATCTTGAAAAACACGTCCTCCAGACTCCCCCCCACGCATCCGGCGCGGGCTTTCAGTTCGTCGACCGTGCCCATGGCGATGAATTTTCCATGGTGGATGATCGAGACCCGGTTGCACACCCGTTCCGCTTCGTCCATGTCGTGCGTCGTCAACAGAACCGTCGCTTCATGGCGCTCTCGAATCCCCATTACGTAATCCTGCACCTGGCGTTTGGAGACCGGATCCAATCCCGTCGTCGGCTCGTCCATCAGCAGCAAAACGGGTGACGTAAAAAGCGCCCGGGCCACTGCGACCTTCTGCTGCATGCCGCGGGACAGGTCCTCCACCGGCTGGTCCACCCTGTCTTCACCAAATCCCATCTCAGCCAGAATCGCCCTGGCCCGGCGCCGCCCCTCACGCACCGGAACGCCGTACAGACGGGCCGCGTAACTCAGGTTCTCCCACGCAGACAGTTTCTTGAAGAACGCCGCGTCGACGGATACCCGATTGATACAGCGCTTTACACGCATCGCGTCCCGCTCCACGTGCAGCCCGAATACCTGCGCCTCGCCCCTGTCGGGAAAGACCAGAGTCGAGAGGATGCGAATCAGCGTCGACTTACCGGAGCCGTTCGGACCGAGGATACCGAAGATCTCTCCCCGCTGCACCTCAAACCCGACGCCGTCAACGGCCAGGATTTCCTTCCGGCGACGCCTGAATCTGCCCAGGAATCCGTTTCCGCCGCGGCTTTCGTTGTCGGGCACACGGAAACCCTTGGTCAAGTCCGTCGCCCTGACAGCAGGCGCGTCAAAATCGATCGCCACTGCTGATCTCCCTTTCCTCGCAACGGCCGCCACCGTCTCGATTCGCCAACGCCGGATAGAGCTCGGGTTTTCCGGTCCCGCGGGCGGGCATCAGGGAAGCAGCAGCCTTCTTGTAATGCAGTCAGGAACAAAAACGGATGCGCCTTCGCGCATCCTGTTGTTTTCCGGCCTTACCTCACCCGTAACCTCGGAACCACCCCACGCCAGCGCGCCGGAACGCTTTCATCAACAAGGCATTCCCCTCCAGGGCCGGAAACGGGTTTGCGCGTTCACCGCCCCTTCTGCCCATCGTAGGAGTTCCGCTCCGTGACCTCCGTTGATACGGGCAACCCCGAATCCCTCCATCCGGGAACTTCCACCCTCCCCGTTCCGGGGTTCACCTTTCCGCCGAAGCCACCGACCACGTTTGCCACGTTCGCGTACCCGGCTTTTTCAAGCATCTCCGCCGCATACTGGGAACGCACGCCCGACTCGCACCCGCAATAGATCCTCGTCTCCCGAGCCAGCACGCCATCCGCCACGGCCTGAAAATCAGGATTGGGCATCATGCCGCCCGCCGGACTCTGAAAGGCGACCGGAATATTGATGGCGCCTTCGGGGTGCCCCAGGGCGAATTCCCCTTCGGTCCGAACGTCCAGGTACACCGCATTGGTGTCGGCGTCCAGGGCCGCCTTCGCATCGGAAGGAACAATCTGCTCAATTGCCATAGACGGAACTTCCCTTCTTGTCATCGCTGCGGTTAAAGGCGGTGAGACGGGAGAGGGTAGACGGTAGAAGACGTGAGTGCCACGTATCCCCGCAGCCCCTCTCCCCGCATTCAGGTTTTCACTCTACCGGCGTCTGAAGTGAGAACACCACACCGTAGCGTGACGGAATGAATGGTCTGGAGATTGGTGAGACAACCGGGGACCGAACACGGAATTCGAGTCATCAAATATACGTCGTAACCTTCCGCATCGCAAGTCCCCTACTGCGAGTTTTCGAAATCCTGAAGACCCACCTGACAGACTTCGAACCCGGCGGCATAATACAGCGAGCCGTTGACCACCCTCAGATGTTCGCCCTTGCCGTCGATAAGCCGAATGAATTCAATGGACTCCGCGCCCACTTCCAATTGACCGATCCCTTCATCGGCAGACGTCCACACAATGCCCGTGGCCGGATTGAGCACCACTTCCCGGCAACCGGCCGGAGCCTGTCCCAGATCGCGCAGGTTGCCCGTTTGCGCGTTCCACGCGTAGAAGCGACTCCTCTGAAGCGCGAGCACCTCCCCGGTAGGCAGGACGACCATGACCCTGGCGGCGCCCTCGCCTTCCTGAATCGCCCGTGAACGGTCGACCGCAAGCCGATCCATGTCAAACGATACCAGCATGGCCGTGGTTTGCGTTGGCGGCGCCGAGTTCGCATCGGCGAAGATCTCGGTTCCGCAGTAGATCCGGCGGCGTTTCGAATCCACCAGCAGGGAGTTCACCTTCTGGTCCTCGACGATATGCCGCCAGACCCGGATTTCGCCGGTCTCCGGATCGATCCGGCTGAGCGCGCCGCCGAGGTGCCCGTATTCCGGACTGGTGGACATCCAGACGTACCGTCCGTCGTGAAGCAGCCCCGTGGGCCTCATCTGCCCTTCGCGCTGCGCGCTGGCCAGCACTCGCGGGTTGTCCGGCCAGTCCGGTTGCGCCGTCGGATCGAATGCCGTTACCGCGGACGTCGTATAGCTGCTTTGCAGCACGTGCTGTGTGATCGGCTCCCAGATGATCTGGTTGATCTGCCCCCCGCCCGGCGCCGCGCGTCCGCAGTCCCTCCCTTTTCCTGTTTCCGTGTCAATCATCCAGAACCGCTGGTTGATAAACGGCGCCCCGACGATCATCTTCCGATCCGGTACAGGGCATAGCGCGTGCGCGGCCATGGGACCGGTGGATTCCAGGTCTATACTGTCCGTCCGCCCCGTTACCACGTCGAATTTGAGCGCAAGGCCGGAGATGGTCACGCCGCACACGGCGGTCTCTCCCCAGGGATGCAGGGTTGCGGGTCCGCCGTCCGACCAGTCCGGCCCCGCCACGTCCCATTTTTCCGCTTTGCGGTCGAGAACGTAGAGGCTGCCGTCGGCAGAGCTGTACGCATAAAGACGGCCGCCGGCAACACAGGCCTTTCCACCCAGCCCCCCCTGCTCGGGACGCCCAATACGCTGATTCAGTTCGAAGCCCGGATACGCCATGAAGTGTAATTCGCCCCTGACAAACGCTGCAAGCGTCTCTTTGTCCCAGAAAAAGGCGTCGGTCGTGGAACCCACGCCCCGGATGTTTTCAGGCGTGTGGGACTCCGCGGACATGGTTTCCAGGTTCAGCAGGACCAGCCGCGCCTGCGGTACATTGATGGCGAGAAGGACACGCCCGTCCGGCGCCTCCACGACGTTGTGACCGTAGAGCGCCGTCGGGTATTCCGTATCTATCGGGCGAAAGACCTTGACCAGCCGCGACTCCCGCCAGTCGTACACGCCGACGTGCCCCGGCGACGCTTCCCACACCGCGTACCGGTCCGTCACACAGCCGCCCCATGTAATGGACGTCAATTCGCCGGTTACCAGGATTTCAAAACCATCGGCAACCGGATCGTACCGGACCAGGTCTCCATTGCCGCAGCCGAGGTAGAGGCAGCCGTCGGCCGCGGTTCTCAACATGTAGGCTCCCGGGATGCCTGCCGGGAGCTCCCGCATCCCCCTGGATCCGGTGTCCGGATTCCAGAAGTAGATACGACCGCCCGAGCTTCCGCCCCAGACGCTGCTCACAAGATGGTCGTCACCGAGAAACCGGACCTTTGCCACCTCGGCGTTGATGAACGGCAGACGGCTGTGAGGAATGGGATAGCGTTTCATGGTAGCCATCGTCCCTCCGATCATACGAACGACGTTAAATTGCGGTCATGGAACATCGCGGAAACGACAAGAGTCCAATTAGACTTGATCCAACTCCCTGTTGCACAGATTAATAGATCAATATCCTACTTCGTTACTCTATATGCCTTCGCACTTCGATGACCTTGCCCAGGACGGAAAACGGTTCTCCTTCCTCGCTGGGGATAATGGATTCGAAGAACTCGTTCTCCGGATGCAGCTCGATTCGCCCGCCTGTCTCCCGGTATCTTTTGACCGTCGCCTCCTCTCCCACCAGGGCCACGACAATGTCGCCCGATCTGGCCGCCTGCTGCCGGCGGACAATGACAATATCGCCGTGCAGGATGCCGGCCCTGAGCATGCTGTCCCCCTGGACCGTCAGGGCGAAGAGCTCCCCGCTCTCGTACCGGGTCTGCTGCACCGGAAGATAGTCTTCCGGATTCTGAATGGCCGCGGTGAGGTCCCCGGCCTGGACCCGCCCCAGCACGGGAATCAGGCGGGACGCACGCAAGCCGCCCATTTTGGGCAGGCGGTGGGACCTGGCCTTGCCGGAGTCCTTGACCAGCCTGCCCTCCTGAACCAGCGCCTCCAGATGCTGGCGCGCCGACTGAACCGCCCTGAACCCGAACGCTTTCTGCACCTCTCGCGTGCTGGGCGGGGCGCCGTTGAGGATCCGCTCCCTCACGAACTCGTAGATTTTCTCGCGCGTCTGACCGGGCGGCGTATAGGCCATCGTACGGTCCTGAGTTAGATCTTCGACAGGTCGCTGGCAACCGGATGGATTAAAAAAAACAGACAAATATCTGTCTTGTCAAGGGAATTCCGGCAGATCTGACGTTCGGTAGGGCAATGAATATGCGCAAACCGACGGGATGAACTGGATTCAGGGCATTGGGGTGGAGTCTGGCTTGTTTATGTTTCCCAACCCTGCCCCGAAGCCAGGATGACCGTTAGACGGGAATTCAACCGGAATGAGCAGGCGCCGGGCGTTCCGGCAGTTCCTGTTGACGCGGCCGACGTCTTTCATTGGGTTGAGCGGATCGTCTGACTTCGATATTGCATTCGAGTCTGTCCTGCAGAATGCGGAGGATATGCGTGAGATTATCCATTGTCGGATTACCTTTTGCCGATAACATACGATGGACACTCTTGCTGGGTTTGTCGAGCTTCTTCGCCAATGATTCGAAGCCGATCGTTGAATTCACGAGTTCACGAAGAACAAGGCGGGCAGTCTCGGGATCCCCGCTTAGAAATGATGAAATCGCTTCATTCATCAGGGATGAAGCGAAATCCGGGTCTCTTCCCGCCCGTTCCCTGACAGTCTGCTTGAAATCACGCGTAAGCGCCATATTCAGCTCCTCGATTTTTATTCGCGAATCAGTTCCATTGCTCTTTCAATATCCCGTTGTTGTCGTTTTTTTGTTCCGCCGCCCAATAACACGACAAGGTCGTCACCATCCTGGAGCAAATAGATTCGATACCCTGGTCCCCAGTCAATCCTGTTATTGACCCGTTCAATTCAGAAACATGGATGAACAGGATACGCAGGATAAAACCATAAAGCCGGGAGCGCCTTCTCAGGCGTCACCAATCGCGACATGTCCCGCGTCCCTACCAGCCAGTGAGTGATTAAATCGACAATCCTGATCTCGCGAGAATGAAGCTTGTGGAGAGGGCGGGATGTCCTCGCTCGCGCACAAACGCGGACGTTGGTGAGATAAAGAAGGCATCGCAGACCCCGTCTCCGGAGGCAGGGCGCCTGCAGAGCGGCTTTTTCAACGGACTGTTATGGTGTTGTTTTTATATACACTTAAATATCTATTGCGTGCGCAATTGATACGGCTTGACCGAAATCCATTCCGCCATTATATTTCGGTAGTGAAAACGACTCGCTGATGGAATTGTGTCAGAATCGTCTTCAATCAGGTTAAGGACTTCTTCCTTCCGCACCTGATCATCGGGACTATGGACGCATTCATCAACCAATCGCTACTCGAGGAGATGGCGGCATGGCGACTCGTGAAGAAGCGGATCTTGCGTTGCAGGCACATCAGGAAACCCTCCTTAAGAATCCCAATGTAGCGTATATCAGCACGGTTGCCCGAAGCCCCGAAGAAGGGGTCGATCAAAATTACATCATCGAAGTGGGCCTCATGGAAGAGGAATTGGAATTCGACACCGATGTCCGGAGTGATGCGCCGGGACTCCATTCAGGATTGGATTTTCCACGGATCCCCAGGTACCTGGAGATACCTCGCAAAGATAGCGCAATGGTGGCGGATGCTCTTCAGGGCGAAAGAACGATCGAAGTAGAGGTCGTCGTCTGTGGAGACGTCGGCATAGAGTCCTTCCTGTGTAACCGCCGCCCGGCCGAAGGCGGCAATAGCTGTGGTAATCCGAGAAGTAACAGCGTCGGGACACTTGGGATGGCGTTTCAACTGGATGGAAAGGTCTACGTTCTGTCCAATTGGCATGTTCTCTACGGTAACGGAGGTTCCATCGGCGACCCCATCATTCAACCGGGGCGCGGAGACGGCGGTACCGTACCTTCAGATATTATCGCACACAACACCAAAGGATGGTTGGACAGATTCAGGGACGCTGCAATTGCATCGGTTCGGAATCCCTGGAACTCATTCGTTGCAGCTGGCACGCGCTGTTTTGGTGCGATTGCCGGCTTCGGCACTGCGACGAACAATATGAACGTCAACAAATGCGGTCGCACAACGCGGGCGACAAGCGGAGTGGTCCGGTCGACAAACGCGACCGTAAGGGTACGCGGCTATCCAGATGGTAGCCGTGTGTTTTACGATCAAATGCAGTTAAGCAGAATGAGCGCCCGTGGCGACTCGGGATCGGTGATTCAGGAGCAACAAGGCAACAGAGTTGTGGGGCTCCTGTTTGCGGGATCAAAAAGCTCGACGTTCGCCAATAAAATCGAACGCATATTCAAAACCAGCGGAACGAATGTTGAATACGATGCGGAGACGATTCCGGAGCCAGTACTTGATTTACGTGATTAACCTAAATTCGAAAAAAGACAACCGTTAAATTCGCCACAAAACGCACAAAAAGGCACAAAGGGTATCGCTGCGAAACGGACCGGAGAGGTCGTCCGGAAGGACGTTTATTCCGTCCACGTCCAGTGACCTGAAGCACCCTGAAAATCCGACGTCAAATCGCCTTTATTCACCTGCGTTTATTCGAATGAACGTTCCCGAAGAAGTAGAGTCGCCGAGCGCAAGTGCCGTGGTCCGCTTCTAAACGAGCCACCACGCCTTACGCATGTTGCGTCAAATACGTTCGGCCGGCAGGCGTCGTTCTTCCACGCCGACCCGTCTGCCGGCGCGCCTGCATAACTGCCGTACCAGCAGTCTTCCACTAACTCTCCTACGTTCCCGTGCGCGTCATATAGACCCCACGCGTTGGCGCTGAACGATCCGACAGGGGCAGGATTCGCATCGTCCCAACGGCTGCCGCACCCGTCGCAATTCGCACGGTTGTTCCCTATCTGATTTCCCCAATGAAAAAGCGTCGTAGTCCCGGCGCGCGCTACGTACTTCCACTCCGACTCCCGGGGAAGCCGTGTGTCCTGATCGTCGCGCGGAAAGGTTTCGAAATAGAGCCCGTTCCTTGTGTAGGGGCGACCGGCCGGTCGCCCCTCCGCATCCGTTTATGCACGGAACTTATTGCGGATCTCCAACCCCTATTCAAAGATCCATGTCCCGAAGTTCTCGAACTCCACGCCCCGGTTGTAACGGGTCTCCGTCCAGGTGCTGAACTCGAGCACCCGGGTCGTCTGGCGGCGGTGCGTCCACCGGTGCAGGTTGCCAGTGAGCCGGTGGCCCGGCTTCGGCGTCGCCATGCCCAGCTCCGTCCACGGGACGGCGATTTCAGCCGACCAGGAATCCGCCTGCTTCCGGATCCCGGACCGAAACGCCCCTTTCCAGGTCGAGTCTCTCCCGTAGATCTCCCTCCCGGTGGCGATGTCGCTGCCGTGCTCCCGCAGTCCGGTTTCGGTCCGGGAATCCCATCGGGCATTCGCCAGATCCAGCCGAATGTGGTAGTAAGCCGTTGGCGCTTCGTCCGCGGCGATGACCACCTCCACCTGATCGCCGCGGCCTCCGAGTTCGGTGAACAGTGAGGGATGGGTGTGTTGCATTTCCGGCTCGTCACAGCGGAATCCGATGTACAGCGCCGTGTCATCATACGTCATGAGCGCCTCGGTACATGTTTCCAGCGTTTTCGCCCGCGCCGCGACGTAGTTGACGAAGGGGCCTGAAGACACCGCCACTTTCCACGCCTCGTCCGACAGATCCCCGTCGATGTCCGGCGGGGCGGCGCGCAGGCTCGGGATTTGCAGCATCTTCGGTTGAATCGGCCGTTTCTCGGCGTTGGTCTTTCCCAGGTGGCCTTTCCGGACAATCTCGTCCACGTCGAAGCCAAGCGGCCTGCCCTGCGCGACTTTTTCCTTCGCAGACCTGAGGGCGCCGTCCAGAAAGCCTGGCAGGTTCCGCCCGTTCCACCAATCCATGCGCTCGCTGTAGAACCACACGTACCGGTCGCTGCTTGTGAGCGCCCGGTAGGCATTGTGCTCCACCCATCGCGCCCGTTCTTCGGGTGTGACGTAGGTCGCTTCGGTATGGTTCTCCATGGTTCCGCACAGGTAGTCGGCAAAAACGGCGTGCCCGGCCTGGACGTGACGGCGGTACTTGCCGCGAAGGTCCCGGGGAATCAGCGCCTGCCCGGTCTGGTGGATGCGATGGTACGCCCGGAAATAGTGCAACTCGCGGTTGTAGTAATAAGATTGCTCGTCTCCGTCCACAAAAACGGTTCCGGAATCGGCGGCCTCGAGCATCCCGTTCATGAACGCGGGCAGGAGGCCATAGTAATCCGACTTGAGAATGGCTTCCCTTCGGGACGGGTCGGTCTCCCGCGCGGCCTCCTGGAAACGAGGCATCGAGGTCCAGAAGAGGGTGAGAATCACTGGCTCGGGAAACTCCTCCTCGATCCGGTCCATATACTGAGCACCCCGTTTCCGTACAATCCGTTCGTACTCCGCAAAGCTCTTCGCCTCCCGGTGCTTCTGCCACTCATACTTCCACGCGCAATACGGCCGCCCCCAGTAGACGAACTCCGGATCGAAGGCGAGTCCCACGCAACCGCCCACCCGTGCGGCCTTCGCGCACCAGCCGATGTTGCGCAGGAAGGGGCTGTTCTCACCCCACATCGCATCGTCGAACCAATCCACGTTGTCGTCGCAATGAAAATAGATGAAGTTGTCGGTGAACCTCCGCCATTCGATCCTGCCCATCGTTTCGATCTCCGCCTCGGCGGCCGTATCGGGGAGATCCACCATGTAGAACGTATGACCGAAGGTGGGGCGGATGATGATGCCGTCGAAGGGGCGCTTCTCGATCTCCCGGATATGCTCCGCCACGTAAGCCGGCGACTTCAGATCCCATCCCAGCTTGATCAGTTTCTTGGGTAACGCCCCGCCGCATGCTTTCACCGGCCGGCCGACCAGCAGCACGAAAACCAGCGAACCTGCGATCACTACCAACTGTATCATGTCGCGCCCTCTGTCTTCCTGCCTGTTGTGCGCGCGAGAAAGGATGGTCCGCTTCGGTTTCCTCCAGGCGGCGAAACCGCGTCCACCCGCGCATAGGGTGGTTTTCAAACAACAAGGGTTTACGTCGGATTGACATAAACCCTTGTTTTAAAAGTGGTCGGGGCGCCCGGATTCGAACCGGGGGCCTCCTGCTCCCGAAGCAGGCGCTCTACCGGACTGAGCCACGCCCCGAATTCACCAGTAAAAATACAAGAATCCGCTCTGGCAGCAAGGAAATTCTCCAATTCGCCTCTCATGGGCAGGGGGCGAGAAAACGAACACCCCTTCGCCCCGAGCGCAGCCAAAGCAGTTTGCCCCCGCAATTCAGCGGCGGGTTTCCGCCAGCCGGTCCAGAACGACCACAACCGCGAAACCCACGACGGCCAGTCCCGCGGCGGCGGCCAGTTCACCGTCGATCGTGCCGGGCAGGACGTTAATCTGCACGAGCGGTACTTCAGTCCCGCTCGCATCCGGATACGGCGTGGCGTTCTCTTTCCAGGGCCAGATCTTTCGCAATGAACCGGCCATGAACCCTGTCAGCGTTGCAATGGTCAGGTCATGCTGCCGCCTGAAAATCCAGGCAAGAACCCGCGCGAAACTCAGGATCCCGACCGTAGCTCCCGCCGCGAATACGACAATGGGAACAACGTCCCTGTTGTTCAACGCCGCCAGGAGATATTCGTATTTTCCCAGCAGCACCAGAATGAAGGAACCGGAGACGCCCGGCAGAATCATCGCCGATATGGCGACGAGCCCGCAGACGAAGAGAAACCACGGAGAATCCGGCGTTTTCACCGGCACGAGACCGGCGACGACGTAGAATAACGTTCCCGCGGCAAGGGCGGCGACCCAGGTGGGTCCACGCCACGCCACAACCCGTTTCCTCACGACGAATACGGAGGCGACCACGAGCCCGAAGAAGAATGCCCAGATCAACTCCGGACGATGTTGGAGCATCCACTGAATTCCTCGTGCCAGTGTCACCACGGCCAACAGGATGCCAATGAGAACCGGGCCCAGAAATCGCCACGGAACCCTGTTGATGGCTTCGCGGAACTTGAGCACAAGCAGCAACCTGGCAAAACGACGATCAAAGGAACGGATCGAACAAATCAACTCCTGGTAGATTCCCGTAACGAACGCGATCGTGCCGCCTGAAACGCCGGGAACCACGTCCGCCGCACCCATACATACGCCCCGCATGCCAAGTCCCAGATAGTACGTCCAGGCATCGCGCGCAAATGTCGGTCCCTTACTTTCCACCTGTTCCCGGCCTCCAGGAATCCGCCGCTCCAGTTTCGAGAACTTCAGGCCATTCGACAATGAGGGGCCGGCGGCCCGATGGACTCACCGTAGCAGTCCGTTGAAAGAGTCGCTCCGCAGGCGAGGCCGAGCCATTGTGGCCGAAGACAAGGCGCACGACCGACGCGAATCCCTGGACTCGGGGAGGGAGCGCCTGCCTGCCGCAGGCAGGCAACGCCGTAGTTCGTTCACAAGGGCCGGACGTAACCCGGATGGACTTTTCAACGGGCTGGTCGGGAAAAACGGTTCGCCATGCGAAAAACAGGGACTCACGATCCAGGTCGTAAGTCCCTGTTGTATGGTCGGAGCGACTGGATTTGAACCAGCGACCCCTATCACCCCAAGATAGTGCGCTACCGGGCTGCGCCACGCTCCGATCTCAACTCGTTTCGCAACGGGGCAAAAATCTAACGGGTCTTGCCATTTCCGTCAAGGGAAATGTTGCGCGTGAAGCCCGGGCGCCCGGACCCGGCGTCGTGCCCGGGACGCCAGAATCCCGATCAGGGAACCTGCCGCAGGTCGCCGTCCCGAGAATATTCGGCCGACCGGCAGCCTGTTTCCGGCATAGCACCTCAGCACATTTCATTCGGTCTTGTAATAGAGAGAATTATAGTACCGCTCGGCAATGACCTTGCAAAGGATATTCACAACGGCCGCCCCGGGAATCGCGATGAGCATGCCAATGAATCCCCAGAAGTGGGCGCCGACAACCAGGGCGAACATTACCCACACCGGATGCAGCCCCACGCGTTGCCCTACCACGCGTGGAGACAGGAAGTTGCCCTCGATACTTTGCACGACGACGAATACGCCAATGACCTTGAACAGGCTGCCGACCGGGTCCACGTCGGACAGCGCAACCAGACACGCAACGCTGAATGCAACCGCAATTCCTATGTAGGGAATCAGATTGAAGAGCCCTGCCATGAGTCCCAACAAGACAGCATATCGGATTCCGAATACCATAAGTCCGGTCGCCGTGAGCACCGCGATAAAACTGCAGACCAGCACCTGCCCGCGCAGGTATTGGCCCAGAACCTCGTCGACTCGCGTGAGCAACTCGCCGGCGGACGCGGCGTGCCGGCGGGGAAGAATCCGCGCCAGAGTGTGTTTTATGCGCTCGTAGTCCTTAATCATATAAAAGGTCACGAAGGGAATCATCAGAAGTTCCAGGAACGTCGCCAGTCCGGAACTCAATGCCTTTAGCGCGGCCGTCATCTGCTCGGCAAAGAGTTCACCCAACTTCGGCAACTGCTCGAGGAGCACACCTTTGGGCAGCTTCACGCCAAAAGACTGCAACCAGTTGAGGACTTGATCGTAGAGTGCCTTGAACATCGCCGCATAGACGGGAACACGACGGCCGAAATCGAGAATTTCCTGCGTCACCAGCGGGATGACCACAATGCCGATACCTGATAGTGCCGCCAGAATAACCACCACCATCAGGGCGATGGCGATCGTTCGGGACATCCAGCGCTCCAAAAGGCCAACAAGCGGAGACAGCAAATAAGCCAACACGAACGAGGTTACGAACGGCCAGAATAACCCTGCCATGTCGCCCATCAGCCAGGCGCCGAACAGCAAGACCACCAAAACCGCCACCCCCGCTTCGAACCTTACCCCCTTGCTGACCATGACTACGACTGCCAGCAGGGTGAGGCCGATCAGGAACGGAGAGAGGTCCTGGTGGAGCACATAGAGGAAGCCAACCAGAAACACAAGGATGGCCAGACGGAAAAACGGCCTGTCGCCGGATAACGCGCCGGATAACCGTTCGTCCGCGCCCGAACGCTGATCCTCCGCATCGTGCCTCGGATCGTCCCCGCTGTGCCCTTGCTGCGTTTTTGATTCCGTTTGCATGTCAATGCCCGCAGCCGGCGTCTATTCCCCGCGTGCCTGGTCTTTCTCCTTCGGCAGGACGAGGAACGTCTCCGACTGGACGTCGATGTTGAAAATGCGCAGGTAGCGGTTGTGGCGGAGTCCGTTCACTTCCCCGATCAGTTCCAGGACACCGTCGCCGTCGATATCCAGATAGCCGAGCCGGTCGCCGAATCCGTCGGCAAAATACCACTCCATGAGCAAGGTGTCCAGGTCGACGACCACACCCGTGTTCAAAACGACCTCAAGTCCGTAGTCGTCGTCGAAGTCCGCGATCACCATGCTTTGGGCGTGAATGGATTCCTTTGGAATCACGTCGCTGATTCCCTGTTCGTACAGTTCCAGGCAGTCGTATATGTGGACGTGCGTCTCGCTGTGGCCCAATCCTTTGACCAGATAGACGAATTCCAGTTGGGGATCGTCGTCCACGTTCGCGATTGCCATGTGGATGATATCTTCCTGGATCTGCCATATGAAACTGTAGTCCTGCGCGCTGTACAGTACGATACGCGTGAAGGTGTAAGCGATGATCTCAACCTCCCCGTCCGCATCGACGTCCTCCACAAACACACCGAGGATGGCCGATCCCAGGGACTCGCTCTTCCACTCCTCGTACCCGCGTCCGTCGACGTACCTTACCGCATGCAGACTTCCGTCCGCGTCGCCGTAGACGACCCTCGGACTCGTTCCTTCACCCGACGGCAGGATACGGATCTGAGGCAATTCATCTATGCTGCCACCCCAGCGGAAATGCCGGTTGTCTCGCAAGCTGTACCAGTCCGGAATCTCGGCCTGCGCCGGCATCTGCGCCGTCAGGCAGAAGAGCGCGGCAACCAGGGAGCCGTATCGCATGTCTATCGGTCCTTCAAACGGGAAAGAATCGAAAAGATCTCGGTGTTCGCCCGAATCGCTTCTTCGCCGTCCGGAACGGTACGCTGGTGACACGCCAGACACACCTCCCGGAGTTCCAGTTTATGGCAGCTCGTGCATTCGTTCACGTTGCCGTACGGCTCGAAAAACGGCGCTTCACGCAGGTGAAAGGCCTCCGCATCGGTGCGCCGACCCGGGTTTTGATGGCCGACCGTGCCGCTAACGCCCTCTCTCTCGTGGCAATCCTGACAGAATGCCCTGAGTTTGTGGCATGACGCGCAGTCTCCGATCCTTCCGGAGACTTCCTCTCCATGGTTTCCTCGAAAATCCGATGTGATCGAAATGACCTTAATGTACCGCTCTGGCCGCAGACTCTTGTATTCACCGATCAGGTCCGGAGTTCCGTCGTAATTCACGTCCATGTACCCCATTCGGTCGCATCCGCCGAAGTGCCACTCGAAGTCAAGGGATCGCGCGTCGATCACGACGCCCGTGTTGATGGCGATTTCGAGCTGATCGTCTTCGTCCAGATTGGCGACGACCATGCTCTCGCCAATGAGGGTCTGTTCGCCCCTCCTCTCCTCCGCAAGATGCCTGCCGTCGTAAACGAACAGCCGCGAGTCCCGCTCTCCGGAAGCGTCTTCCGCTTCGCCGAGAAAGATCAACTCCAGCTGCGGGTCCCCATCGAGATTCTCGATGGCCATCGTGGAGATCGTGGCGTATTCGTCATCTTTGCTTCGCCAGATCAACTCATACGTATCCGCATTGTACATCACAATATCGCCCCAGTGCGAATAGGCGACGATCTCCAGGATTCCGTCCGCATTGACATCCGCGACGAATACCTGCGCCACGGATGACTTGAGGGATTGGCCAACCCAGGCCTCCCGGGACCGCCCTTCCGAGAACTCGAGCACGTGCAGCAGGCCCTGCCGGTCTCCGTATACCAGACGCTTCAGCGAATCGGCGCCAGCGGGGATGACGCGAACGGTACGCATTTCGGAGAGTGCGCCTCCGTACGCAACGTCCTTTTGCTTCTCCCACCGGAACCATTCCAGGTCTCCGGCATGCGCAAACGTAAGCCCCCCGCACAGACAGGACAGCACCCAGAACAGGTTTCGAGAGAATAAGCGCCGCACGCCGAACCTCCGCTCAGAACAGGCTTACGTCTACGTTGAGATAGCGTTTCGGGTCCTCTTTGATCCCGTTGATGAGGCTGTCTACCGAGGCCAGCGTGCGCCGCAGATCCAGATACAGGGATTCGTCCTGGATGAGGCGGCCCAGCGTCCCTTCGCCACGGCGCAGCTTCCCGCTCACCTCGTTCAGATCGGAAAGAGACGTCCCGAGCGATTCCAATACCGTCTCCATATTGCGCGCCAACCCGTCCAGCCTTTGGGTCATGAGCCGCAAATTCCCGACAACATGGCGCACTTCCGGCCTGTTCTCGTCCAGCAGAATTCGTGCGTCACGGGCGGCCAGGGCCGCCGTATCCAGAACGGCCGCGAGCGTCTCGCGGTTATCGGAAAGCGTCTGCTTCAGATGGACGGCGGTGCTGTCCATATTCGCCAGCAGCGCTTCGACGTGGGCGATGTTCCGGTCGACAAGCACGGCTTCCAGACGCTGCGCCACAGAACTGGCCCGGTCGGTCATCTCTTCGATGCCACCTCCCGACCGTCCGTGCAGCGTGTCGTGATCGGCATAGACCCGCTCAATGTCCGATCCTACCTTGACGTCGATCATTTTGCCCCCCAACAATCCCTCGGACTGCAGGAAAACCTCTGAATCTCGCGGAAGACTTCGAATTTCCGCAAAGCCGATACTGACGAGGGGCAACCCATGCGTAAGTCTGATTTCAAGCACCTTGCCGGCCCAAACGCCCCGGATGAAGACCGGGTCGCCGGGCTGCAGCCCGGGCACGCTGTCGAAAATTACATGCAATTGATAACCGCCGGCTGCCCCCGCGTAATTCTCAGAGAGCCAGGCCGCACCGAGGACTGCGATTGCGATCGCCAGAAAGATGACGGCGCCCAGAACCATCTGCTTTTCTCGACTGATCATTCGTCACCCGCTTCAGATTTTACCCTGAACGAACATGTCATAGACGTCGTTTCCGCTCCTCTCAATTTCCTCGGGACTCCCTTGAATGGCCGTCTTCCCGTTGTAGAGCAAGGCAATCCGGTCCGAAATCCTGCGGGCAAGCGGGAGATCGTGGGTAACCACGACGGAGGTTACATCCAGCTCGTTCTGGAGTTTCAATATATAGTCGCCCACAACATTGGCGGTACCCGGATCCAAACCCGTCGTCGGCTCATCATAGAGAATGAAATCCGGCGACATGGCGATCGCCCGTGCCAGCGCCGCGCGCTTGCGCATGCCGCCTGACAGTTCGACGGGCATGGTTTGCTCCGACCCGGCGAGCCGAACCGCGCCCAGGCATACGCTCACCCGTTCCTCAATCTCCCTCTCCGACATCCGGGTATGCATCCGCAGGCCGAACGCCACGTTCTCCTTGACGTTCATTGAGTCGAACAGCGCGGCGGACTGAAACAGGACGCCAATCCGTTTGCGCAACTCCTTGAGGTCTTTGTTGTTGATGGAATTCATGACGTGACCGTCCACGGTTACCCGTCCGTGATCTGCCTGTTCGATTCCGATCATATGCTTGAGGGTCACACTCTTGCCGCACCCGCTGGGGCCCAGAATGGTCGTGACTTCCCCCCATCGGACCTCAAGATCCATTCCCTTGAGGACTTTCAGATCGTCGAACCGCTTGTGTACGGCTTCAAATCTGACGGCAACGCCATTCTTTGACATTTCTCATCCTACACGGCGAATCTGCAGGACAGGCGGACCCACGTCCGGATTGCAGGAGAAATTCGCCATCAATAGAGCAACGTCTTGGTGAGGAAATAGTCGAGGATCAATATCGATGCCGCCGAAATCACGACTGCCGCCGTCGCAGCGCGGCCGACGCCCTGCGCCCCACCGGATGCCGACAGCCCGGTGTATGAACCGTAGAAGGTGATCAACCCCCCGTAAACCACGGACTTGATGAGGCAGACCACCAGATCGTACGAACTGAAGTCGAGTTTCATCCCTTTTACAAAATCCGCAACCGTGATATCCATGAGAAGAATAGACATCACATAACCGGAATAGATCGACGTGAACGCGGAGAACACCACCAGCACCGGGATCATGACGATACCGGCGAGTACGCGGGGCATGAGGAGGTAGCCAACCGGATCCACGGCGAGAGAAACCAGGGCATCAACCTGTTCGGAAACCTTCATGGTGCCCACTTCCGATGCGATGCCCGCGCCCACGCGCCCCGCCAGCACCAGCCCCATGAGAATCGGCGCGAGCTCCAGCAACACGGAGCGGACAACGATGCTGCCGACCATATAGTCCGGAACATAGTCCTCCATCTGGTAGGCCATCATTGTGGATACGGCCATACCGCTGAAAGCCGATACAAGGATGACCAGAGACAGCGAATTCACGCCAACCGCGTAACATTGTTCGATGATCTGGCGCCTGTAGAAGTAGACGTTTGGCAATTCTCCGAGAAATCGGCGAAAATACCCTGCCATCGAGTGGGTCAGCAGCAGAAAGCGGGCGGTCTTTATGCCCAGGAATTGCAGCAATCGTTTCACGTGATGTTTCCGACAATGGGTTTGCGCCGCACGGAGGCGCGTCTCCGCCAGAGGCACGGGCTGTCGGACGCAATCGTTCGAATGCGAAAACGACATCCGGAGGCCCGCCGGTCGGCGGACAAAAGGCGCCGGACTGCAATTTCGCGCCGAGGCGTCCGGAGTCATCGACAGCCTTTGCCGGTTTCCATTCGAGCAAGCCCGGATGCCGTTCGGGAGTTTCTACCAATTTAACCACTGAATTCGGTTGGATCAACGACTTTGTGTTTCTCCTGCATCGCCTGCTCCGCGTCCGAATCGACGCGCCCAGACGGTCTCAGCAGCACAAAAAAAGCGGGTGGGGAAAACCCCCGTACCCGCAGATCCTGGCGCTGCCGCCGATTCGGAATCAGACCTGATCCTGCCATGCCTCTTCCGCACGAACACGTTGCCGGAAATACCGGCGCAACTTACCCAGGGCCCGGTTTCGGATCTGGCGTACGCGTTCACGCGTGACGCCCAGTTCATTGCCGATCTCTCCGAGTGTCCTCCGGTCTCCTCCTTCCAGGCCGAAATACGAGCGGATCACGTTGGCTTCCCGGGTGTCGAGGCTGCCGGCGAGGGAGGCGCTGATCAGTTCGGTGCGGTCCCGTTCGAGGACCTCCAGATCCGGGTGGGCATCGTCGCAATCGAGTACCTGCAACAGGGTCTTTTCTCCTTCCGCGTCGATGGGAGATTCGAGCGAGAGATCCGTCCGTGCGCATCGAAGCGCCCGTTCCGCGCGCTTTCGACTGATCTTCATATCACTGGCCACTTCGTCGACCGTCGGCACCCGTCCCAATTCCTGTGTCATCTGCCCCCATCGCCGGGCCATGCGATCCATGTCCTCCTGCCGGTTGGCGGGCATGGCCACCGCGGAGGTACGCTTCAGCGCGTTCAATATCGCCTGACGGATCCACCAGACGGCATAGCTGATAAACTTGTAACCCCGGGATTCATCAAACCGGTTCAGGGCTTCCATCAGACCCATGTTTCCTTCTGCAATCAGGTCCGAGAGCGGAACCCCTCGGCCCTGATACTCGAGGGCAACGCTCACGACAAAACGCAAGTTGGAAGTAACCAGCCTCTCGATCGCCTTCGGATCGCCTTTCCGAGCGCGCATTAGGGTGTCCATCTCCTCCTTGCGCGTCATTGGCGGATACCGGCGCAGTTCCTTGAGGTATCGTTGTACGGAGGCGTCATGAGGCAGACGCTTTTTTGCGGGTTCCTGGAAGTTCACGGCGGGGACCCATCCCTTTACAGCCCGATCTCGCCGGTATCTCCGGCACGGAAATGGAAGGATGTACGATTGGAACGATTTGGAAGCACGAAAGTTCCACTTTCTTCAATGCGAACCCAGTGTCCGGTCCCAGGAATACCTCACCATTCTTCCGACGATTCCCGCGAACCCAATAAAAAAAAGCGAGCCATCGAAAAATCGACGGCTCGCCCCGAAATGGCATGGTGGGACATACAGGATTCGAACCTGTGACCTCTGGTTCCGGAGACCAGCGCTCTATCCAGACTGAGCTAATGCCCCCTGGACTGATGAAATCGGTCAGGCCTTCTTGTGGCGATCTCTTCTGCGGCGCTTCTTGCGCTTGTGAGTCGCAATCTTGTGGCGTTTTCGCTTTCTTCCGCAGGGCAAGTAATGCTCCTCCTTGTCGGGCTATCGGTGTCGCGGCGCTGGTTCAGCCTGCCTGGTCACACACGAGGCCCGCCCGAAGTTCCCGGGAAGGCTTGAATACCGGCGCAGGGCGCTCCGGAATCTTGACGACGTCGCCCGTCTTGGGATTTCGACCTATCCGGGGTGCCCGGGTCACAACCTTGAACGTCCCAAACCCTCGAATCTCGATGTGTTCGCCATGTTTCAATGCCGCCACCACCGAGTCGAGGAAACCCTCCACGACAGCCGCCGTATCCGATTTCGGCAACCCCGTGGCCTCTGCAATCTGACTGACGATATCGGCTTTGGTCACCGAATCCCCTTTCGAAACTGGCTTGTGACTCAACGAATAACAGACCGGTCGATTTGGCCTGGACAAGCGAAAAGGATATACAAATGACATCGCTTTGTCAACAAAAATCAGTTTACTGCCGGTCGCTTCCGATGTACTGAAGTTGATGAAGCCGGTGATAGATGCCCTTGCTCGCCAACAGGGCTTCGTGTGTCCCGGTTTCCCGGATCTCACCCCTGTGAAGGACCAGAATCCGGTCGGCACTGCGGACAGTTGAAATGCGATGCGCGATGACGATGGACGTCCTCGACCGCATCAGTCTGCCCACTGCATCCTGAATCCAGGCCTCTGTCTCGGTGTCTACGCTGGAGGTGGCTTCGTCCAGGACCAGAATGTCGGGGTCAAACGCGATCGCACGGGCAAAAGCCAGCAGCTGGCGCTGTCCTCCGGACAGGTTGCCTCCCCGTTCAGTGACGGCGTGCCCGTATCCCGAGGGCAACTGGCGGATAAATCGGTCCGCGTTTACCTCCCGTGCGGCCTGTTCGACCTGCTGCCGTGAAATCCCGGGGTTTCTCAAGCGGATATTCGCATCAATGTCCCCCGAGAACAGGAACACGTCCTGCTGGACAACGCCTATGCGCCTCCTTAAGGCCTCTACGTCCCACTCGGCTACATCGACGCCGTCAATTCGAATCCGCCCGCGCTGGATTTCGTAGAATCTGCACAGCAGGTTTATGATGGTCGTTTTTCCTGAACCCGTCGCGCCGACGATGGCCAGCCGTTCGCCCGGTTTTACGATGAAAGAGACGTCTCTCAGGACCCAGTCATCCTGGTTGTAGGCGAACCACACGTTGGAAAACTCGATCTCCCCCCTGATCCTCTTCGACCCTTTCAGACCGCGGCCGGGCTCTGGCCGCGTGTCCAGGAGTTCGAATATCCGCTCCGAGGATGCCATCGCGGCCTGAAAAATCGCGTACCTTTCGGCGACGTCCAGAATGGGCCAGAAGAACCTGGGGATGTACTGCAGCATGGCGATCAGCGCGCCCCACTCGATCTGAGACCGGATCACATCGTTGCTTCCCTGCCAGATAACCAGCGCGGTGGCCGCGGACCCGAGCAACTGCATAATCGGAAAGTAGAGTGAGTAATACAGCGTCGACTCCAGATTCGCGTTCAGGTACCGGCCGTTAACGCCGTCGAAGCGCTCGGCATGCCGGTTTTCACGGCCGAAGAGTTGCACCACCGACATTCCCGTGATGTTCTCCTGCAAATAGGCGTTCAGGCGCGCCAACCGGCTGCGCGCGAGGCGAAAAGCCCGCAACATGCGTCCCTGGAACCAGAATGTTACGCCGAACATTACGGGCACCGTCGCGCAGACCCACAGCGCCAGTGAAGCGTCCATATAGAACATGTAGGCCATAATCGCGATCAGCGTGAAGACGTCGCTGAACACGGCCACCACTCCATCCGTAAACAGCTCGTTGAGCGCGTCCACGTCGTTCGTATTGCGGGTCATCAGACGACCGATCGGCGTTCGGTCGAAGAATTTTACGGGCAGCCGCTGAAGGTGAGCGAAGATGGCTTTTCGGATATCGTACATCACCCACTGGCCGACCATCTGTGTCACCAGCCTCTGTGCCACGTCGGCCAGGAACTGAAACACGAGCAGCCCAACAAACACCAGCACGATCCGGTTCAGGCCCGCCACGTCTCCGGGAAGAATATGGTCGTCCACGGCAATCTTGCTCAAATAGGGACCGGCCTGCCTGGCTGCAGACGTCAGGAGAATCAGGACGAAGGCAACAGTCACCCAGCGCCTGTATGGCCTGAGGTAACCGAGAAGGCGCCACATCAGCCGTGAATCGAACGGCTTCTGCGCCACCTCTTCTTCGTGCGTATCGCGGGTTGCATCAGGCATATGGGTTCACACAACCTGGGGCCTGGCACTCCCCTGGTTTAGATCTCCTCGAGTTCGCGCGTCAGTTGCTGACGCCGGTGCATCGCGGCATAGATGCCGCCGTGGGAGATCAGTTCGGTGTGCGTGCCACGTTCCGCAATCGCGCCTTCATCCAGCACCACAATCTGATCCGCGTCCTGTACGGTTGAAATCCGGTGCGCAATGATGATCGTGGTTCTGGACGCCATCACTTCGCGCAGGCGACTCAGGATCCGCTCTTCGGTCTGCGTATCGACGCTGGCGAGCGCGTCATCCAGGATCAGAATCTCCGGTCGACGGATCACCGCGCGGGCTAACGCCGTACGCTGCTTTTGACCCCCGGACAACGTGACGCCGCGCTCTCCGATCACCGTTTCGATTCCCAGCGGGAAACTCGCCAGATCGCTCGAAAGGCCGGCAACGTCGCAGGCCCACTGTACGTCGGCCTCGGTGGCCCCGTCGCTCCCCAGGCAGATGTTCTCCCGAAGTGCGTCCGAGAAGAGGAACGTGTCCTGCGGCACGAATCCGATGGACGCCCGGAGCGCCGCCAGAGGGACTTCGTCCACGGAGACGCCGTCGATCAGCACCGCGCCGTCCGTGGGCAGGATCAAGCGCGGGATCAGGCGGGCAAGGGTGGTCTTTCCGGAACCCACGCGTCCGACCACGGCCAGCGTCCTGCCCCTTGGAATATGCAGATTGATATTTTTCAGTACGGGCGCACCGTTGTACGCAAAGGTCAGATTCCGGAATTCGATCTCACCGCCGGGCGGTCCGATGCCTCTCACGCGCGCAGAATCCTCGATCTCGGGTCTTGTCTCGAGGACTTCCTCAATCCGCTTCATGGATGCCAATCCCCGTTGGTACCGGTCGATCATCCATCCCAGGGTAATCATCGGGAAAATCAGTTTGGTCAGATACGCGTTGAATGCCACGAAATCCCCCAGCGTCAGCCGACCCTCAATCACATGAGTGCCGCCGATCCAGAGAATGACCGCCAGCGATGCTCCGCTGATGAGAAAGGTCAACGGAAAAAGAAGGCTTTGAATACGAATCAGCCTGCCGTTTTTGACCAGATAGTCCCGGCTCAATTCGTCAAACGCATCCATCTCCGCCCCGCGCTGAGCGAATGCCTTTACCACCCGGATGCCGGACAGGTTCTCCTGAACACGGGCGCTGATCCGCGAGAACTGTTCCTGTACGGACCGGAACCCGTGGTGAACCCGGCCCGCCAGGCGGTTCATTACCAAAGCCATCAGGGGCATCGGGACGACGGCAAGCATTGCGAGTTTCCAGTCGATCCAGCACATGACCAGCATACTCAGGGTCAGTCCCAGCACCGCGCCAAATAACATGCGCACGCCGAATCCAAGAAACATCCGGACGGCGTTCACGTCGTTCGTGGCCCGGGAAATCAGGTCTCCCGTCGGCGTCTGATGAAAATAGCTCAGAGACAGCCGCAACAGCGCCTTGAAATAATCCCGTCGAATGTCATACTCGACGAGGCGCGATACACTGTTCAGGCGCCAGCGCATGCCCATTTCCAGCCCCATCTGCGCGAGCGCAAGACCGACGATCAGCAGTACCCAGAAGAGAACCTGACCGCCGACGCCAACCCCCGAAAGGTCGACGCCGGGGGGCGTGCCGTCCAACCACTCCTTGACCAGATCGACCGCCTCTTTCAACGCGAGCGGGATCGCGCTCGACGCCAGTTGCGCGATCGACAACAGCAGCAGCCCCAGCAGGATCCGGTTCCTGTAGGGTCTCAGGTACTTCCGGAAAGGTCCGAAGGGATTAAGCGTCATTCAGGTTACCTGTCACAAGAATATCTCACGATTCGGCATTCTATACGTCGGCGTGCCACCGGTAAACGTCCAGATCCACTTTTCCGTTCACAAAGGCCACGCCTTCGGCCTCAAGGAGCCTTTCCTGGACCAGATGCGCCTTCCTGGCGCCCGTGCGGATCGACACGGTGCCCCGTGCGTTAATCACCCGGTGCCAAGGGCATCTTGTGCCTGCCGGCAATGCCTTCAGCGCCTGCCCCACCTGCCTGGGACCCACGCCTGCAATATCCGCAATCTGGCCGTAGGTGGCCACCGTCCCCGCGGGAATCCTGGCGACCACGCGATAAATCTTCCGAAACGTGCGCTCGAATTCCGGCATTTGGCACACGACCCATTCAGAATCGGCGGCAGAGGCAGGATCCGATCTCCGTGTCGGGAACAGCCGGCCTACGGTCTCCGTCCACTGTGTTCCAGCAGCCAATCTTCCAGATATCGGGAGGGGTCCGGCTGCGACTCGCTTTCCTTGAAGAGCCGGACCGCGGCGTTGAGATCCTGTCCCAGCGTCCGGTATACGCGATCGAAGACGTCTACTTTCTCGTGGTATGTCCGATAGGCCATCATCACGGCGTTATTCAGTCGCCTCTGAGGAAAGCTTGAATATGCGCCGGTTTTCAGGTCCAGCCGGAAAAAACGGCGCTTTGCACGCTCGAATATGACCTCTCTCTCCTTCAGTTTCTCGTCATAAGTGCGTTCCGAGGCGTAGAGCGCCTGCAGTTCTTCCGCGACGTCATGCATGAATCGATTGAACGTCCGTTCGTCGGACCTCCTGTCCAGCATGCGCCTCACGGCCGCTGCCTCCCGCCCGTGACGCTCCCGCATGAACTGCAACGCGCCGACCTCCCCCACAAAGGTTGCCAGACTCTCATTGAAGGAGACCTTGTCCGGAATCCACACCGTCGCGTGGGTCAGTTCGTGGATGACGAGTTCGGCCAGATCGCCATCACCATATCGAAGCATCGTATTCAGGACCGGATCTTCAAACCAGCCCAGCGTACTGTAGGCGCCAACCGGCCGCAGCAATGTATCGAAGCCTCGCGCTTCCAGCCCGTCCCGATCCCTTTTCCCACGGTCCGGATCAAAATAACCCCGGTAGGGAAACCGTCCCACTACCGGGTACGTCCACTGAACGGGCTCAAGCCGGTCTCTGGCAGACGCGGTCAGTTGCCACGAAACCGGTCCTTCGCCGATATCGATGTAGCTGCGATAATTCCGGGACCGGGACAGCCCGATCCGTCTTTCCGCGAAGCGCCGCACCTCCTGGATGAATTCGAGCCGGTCCCGGACTTCCCGATCCAAATCCCGACTCGCCAGCATCTCCGAGATCGGCTGCCGGTTCCAGAGCATTTCCGCCTGGCCGCGAACAAGGTGCCAATAGTACCCGAGTTCCAGGTTCAAGCCGCAAATCAGGGGAAGCAGAGCAATCGTGGCCGGGTGAGTCCGGCTCATCTCGACCGTTCCGCATCCATGAAATAGTAACAGATGATGTGCTGCAGCACCATGTGCATGTCCTCAACCCTCCCCATGTGGTCGGACTCCACGACGATGCACTTTCGCGCCACGTCTTTCAACTTTCCGCCGCCGAACCCGGCGAAACCGACCGTATGGCAGCCCAGGCGGTTTGCAAAACGCACGGCACGGAGTACGTTTTCAGAGTTCCCGCTCCCGCTGATGGCCAGCAATACGTCCCCTGGTTCCGCGAAGTTTTTCATCTGTTCCACAAACACGTCGGCGTAACTCAGGTCGTTGCTCAACGCCGTCATCCACTCCACGTTGTCCGTCAGTGGAATCACCTTGAAGCGGGGCTCCCGGCCGACCGATGCCCCCTTTCCCAGATCGTTCACGAAATGGGAGGCGGTACTCGCGCTTCCACCGTTTCCTATGGCAAATATCCGCTTCCCCGAGTCCCGGGCGTCACGGATAAGCGTAACGACCGACGCGATGTGCCGGGGGTTCAATGATGCCAACAGCCTTTCGTTCTGCCGGATATAACTCGCGGCAAAGGATTCGATGGATTCCATGAGATTCCCCGAAGTCACGACTCGCTCTCACGCTCCCCGCGGTCTGGTTTCTCTCCCAACGCCTTCCGGTCAGTCGCGTGCGTCATAACCCCGCCGCCCGCCACGCTTCGTCCAGCCCGCGATGGGTGACGCGAACCGCTTCTACCGCCGCCAATTCCCCTACCTTCCGACTGAAGGGCTCGGGGGTTACGGGTCCGGCGTACCCGATCTCTTTCAACGCTTTCAGGAAACCTGACAGGTCGATCACGCCGGTCTCGGACGGGAGCGCGCGCACGTGATCGACCTGATCCTCCACGGCAACGCCGGCAGGCGCGTCGTTCACGTGTACGTGGATGACGTCGGGAGGCGTGAGCCCCCTGAGATCGGCAAGCGTCCCCAGCGACGTGTGCCAGTGCCAGGAATCCAACAGCAATCCGGCGTTTCCGGTTCCGAGGACCTCGCAGAATCCCAGCATCCCGCCGATCGAATGGATGAATCCGTAGGTGCTGCCGACACGCTGGGTTCTCGGTCCGATGAACTCCAGTCCGAGGCTGCACCCGTGGTCCTTCAATACTTCACATACCGGCCGCATACGACCCAGGCACCTCGTGAACTGCTCACGAAAGGGACGCTCGTCGGAAGCGGGCGCAATCCACTGCGAGACCCGGCACGCGCCCACCGCCGCCCCGGCGGCGGCCAACCCGGGCAATACGCGCAGATCCCGCTCATAGTCCTCCCGGGGACCGTTCCAGGCCACGGGCAATCCCCAGGCGCCGATCTTCATGCCAGCCTCGGAAAACAACCCGGTGACGTGGTCCGATCCCTTGTCGCTCACGAGCCGCGCCACCTCACGGATGTTGACGTCAAGGCCCTGAAACCCCCCGGAACTTGCATAAGACAGACCTTCCACCAGTGTCGCCCTGACCCCGATGGCGCCGGGCGACAGGCACTTGAACATGAGCTACCTCCGGTGATTGCTATCGATGGGGACGTGCGGGTTGTGGTGGGCAGGTCCGGTAAATCGCTCGATATTTCGAAAACCGCGGTCAAACCAGCGCCACCCCATGCGCCTTCAACGATTCAGGGTTCAATTCCACCCCGAGCCCGGGGCGCCGGCCGACGCGAATACGGCCGCCGACGATTTCTTCCGGCCGGAGGGTCAACTCGTTTCGCCATGGGATCTCGCCCCAGCCGTATTCCAGAATCAAGAACCCGGGGTGCGTCGCCATAACCTGCATTCCGGCGCTTACGGCAACCGGTCCGAACGGCCCGTGCGGCGCCGTGGGTACGCCGAATGCCGCCGCCATCTCCGCAATCGCTTTCAGTTCTGCGATTCCCCCCACAACCGTCACGTCCGGCATGACCACGTCCATTGCCGTGTTTTCCAGGGCCTCCCTGAACCCGCCGCGCGACGTTCGCCCTTCGCCGCCGGCAGTGCGCAATCCGCAACGGCTGTTCACTTCGACGACGGCACTCATGTTGTCTTCTGAAACGGGTTGCTCGTACCAGAAAAGATCCAGGTCAGAAAGTGCTTCGGCCGTCTCCAGAGCGCCTTTGACCGTGAAGTGACTGTGACAGTCGACCAGCAGATCCACGTCGGGGCCGACCGCCTGGCGCACGGCGCGTACGCGGGCGATGCCCGGCCCGGCCTCCGCGACGGAGTCAAGTTTTCGAGGCATCCCGTCGAACGGCGCCAACTTGACCGCATCGAAACCCTCGGCGACTGCTCCGGCGGCGAGCGATGCAAACTTCCCCGGGCTTCGATCCGTCGATGCCCTGTTGATGTTGGCATACAAACGGACTTCCTCGCGGACCGGACCTCCCAGCAACGTGGAAACCGGTACGTCGAGCGCCTTTCCAAGAAGGTCCCACAGCGCTTGCTCCAACGCACTGACGGCACTGACCGTATCTCTGTTGCGGGCATCTCGCGTGAATGTATCGGAAAATTTCCGGATCCGCCGTGGGTCCCGACCCCGCAACCACCCGGCCAGCTCCTTCACGGCCCGTACCCGTCCGGCGTAGTTCCTGCCGGCGCGCAATTCTCCGATGCCCCGCAGGCCCGCGTCAGTATTGACGTATACAAACACCCAGTCGCCCAGGTGATTCACCCTGACGGCGACCAGATCGATCCCCGTAACCTTCATCCGAAAGGCCTATGCTCCGTAGACTTCCGCGACGCGCGATGCGATCCCGCGCCAGTCCAGTGATCTTGCGCGCGTGAACGCGGCGCGTCCCGCCTTGTCGAGGTCGCGCCCTCTGACGTCGAGCAACGCTTTTGTCAAAGCCGTGCTATCTTTCGGATCGTACAATATGCCCATCGATTCGTCGACCAGCTCCGGCAGACATCCGATCGCCGGCACGATGACGGGTTTTCCGAACGAAAGTGCCGCGATTGCGGACCCGGACGTCAGCACCTGTGAAAACGGCAGCACGACAACGTCCGCGGCGTTCAGGTAGATCTGAAAATCTTCATTCGGAAAGAAACTGTGCGTGAAAACGAGAATGCGTTCATCCGTTTCCGCCAGAGAGACGATCCGGTCGGCGTAACTTCCATCGAAGGCCCTTCGCGTCATGATGGCCAGCCGCGTGTCGGCCGCCGCGCATTCACGATAGACCTCGATCAGCTTTTCAATGCCCTTGTATGCCCTCGCGTTTCCGAAATAGAGATAGACAAACGCGTCCTCCGGCAGGCGCAACCGGCGCCGGGCCGCCTCGCGCGATAGTTCATTCGGAAAGACGTCGATATAATGGCCGTGCGGGATGACGTGGAGGGGGCCTGTACGGTAGAAGCGCCTGCGCGCAAGACCGGCGCCGTAGTGGCAGTGCGCAATCATCCCGTCGGCCGTCCGCGCCACGATCAGACGCGCCAGATGATCCAGATCCGGAAACGGGCGCTCGTGTGGATACCGGTTGTGCAACGTCCACACGATCCGGTACCCCAGTTCGCTGGCATAGTGAAGATTGTCCGCGAAACGATTGAGTCGGCAGACGGATTGCGCCAGGGTGTCATCCCGGTAGAACCAGTGAAGCCAATTCAGATGCAGTACGGAGACATCGCTTCGTGCGTCTTTCAGCCAGTCCCGCCGAAACGCGTAGTCCCCCGGTTCGAGGTGGATGTCCAGCCTGGAAAGTTCGTGAGCAAGCAGGGGCCCGTAGGGATTGCATCTGTCCTGAAGTGCCAGACCCCCGGCTGCGGCTTCCCAGAAAAAGAAAGCCCGCATCGTTCAATATCCCTTGCGCTTGTCGATCACGCTCAGCAGCGGCCGCCCGCCGGGCCGTTCAGAACACCTCTTCGGCGGACCTGCGAACGGCGGCCGCGAGCGCGTCGATTTTTTCTTCCGGAAACCAGGGATTCACGGTGGTCAGGAGGAGAACCCGCTGGAGCAGATCCTCCGTGCGGGGGCACAGACCCGGGCCGTATGTAACCTCGCCGTCGTACACAGGCGACTTCCAGGGATTCGAGTGTGGGGAAGCCGTGGCCTGGTTCCGGATGGGGGGTCCCATGTATACCGGCTTCCCACCGTATCCGAGACCGGCCGAATACCCGCGGTCCCTCATCGCCTTCGCAAACCGCGCGCATGTGTGTCGGTCTTCGAAGACGAGATCCCAGTGTACGCCGAGGTGGCCGGCTTCGTCGTTTGCCGGCCGGATATTCACCCCGGGCACGCCGGCTACCGCCTCCCGGAACCTGCGGAACTTGCCGCGCAGGGCTTCGACGACGTCATCCATTTTCTGCAGCTGCGAGAGCGCAACCGCCCCGGACATCTCGGGCATGCGGAAGTTCTCGCCCACGAACGGCTCCAGAGTCGGCTCGAATCCGGGAAATCGCGTCTTTTCCCGAAACAGCCCCTGGTCGTGGTAGCGCACGGCGCGTTCGTAGAGTTCCGCATTGTCGGACAACACCACACCGCCTTCTCCCGACGTGATAATCTTGCCGAATTGCAGGCTGAACGCGCCCAGATCGCCCCAGGTCCCTATGGCTCTTCCGTTGAACGTCGCGCCCGCGCTCTGGGAGCAATCTTCGATCACTCTCAATCCATGCCTCGCCGCGACCTCCACAATGCCATCCATCCTGCACGGCGTGCCCCACAGGTGCACCGGCAGAATCGCCTTTGTCCTCGGCGTGATTCTTTCTTCGATGGCATCCGGGTCCAGTGTCATCGACCGGTCGACTTCGGCAAAGATCGGCACGCCCCCAAGGAGGACGACGGCCCCCGGCGTGGCGACAAAGGTGACCGGCGGCATGATGACCTCGTCACCGGGACCGACGCCCGCGGCAACCAGGGCGACCTTGATTGCGGCAGTCCCGGACGTGACCGCCAGGGCGTACGCCGAATCCATCTTCCGGGCAAAGCCCTGCTCGAAACGCGCGACCATATCCAGACGGTCGGGCCCGTAGTCCCTCGAAAGCGATCGACTCTTTATGACTGCCAGAACTTCCTGCACCTCCTCGTCGTCGAGTACGGACGCCCCGGCGTGGAGGCTCCGGACCGGACTGTCCGGAGGTAATGCCCTTCGATTTGCCATCCCGATTTCTCCCTTGCGTCAGGCCGGCCAGGCAGGCTTCAGAAAATCCCCGGTTTATCGAATCCGATCCGGAAGCGCGTGAATAAGGCTAGCGCGTACGGGCGGGACCCGCCGTCACGACGGAAACCGCGAGCCACCCTCCTACCGGAATGATATTCGAAACCAGCCGCGGATGTTCCGCCACACGCCTGTTGTATTCCTGGATCCCTCGCCTGCCGTCGCCGGGTTCCAGCGCTTCGTGTGCGTGGCCGTGACCATTGGCGTTGTCGGCCACGATCAGGCCGCCGACCCTCGTATTCTCCAGCGCAAAGTCCAGATACGCCGGATAGTTTTCCTTGTCGGCATCGATAAAAACAAGATCGAACGGTCCGTCCCCGACAAGCTCTTCCATCCGTTCCACGCCTTTTCCGGTGCGAACTTCCGTCCGGTCCGTCAATCCCGCGGCGTCGAGATTCGCGCGGGTCACGTCGGCGTGCTTCGGGTCCACCTCGACGGAGACGAAGCGCCCGTCGTCCGGCAGCGCGCGCGCCAGCCAGATCCCGGAATAGCCGGCAAGGGCGCCGAATTCCAGGATTTTCTTCGCGCCGATGGCTTTCGCCAGGAGATAGAGCGTCTTGCCCGATTCCGGACTGATTGAGATTGACGGAAGCCCCTGCCTTACCGCACGGGGCATGACGCCTCTCAACACGTCGTCTTCCCGCGCGAAGACTTCACGCCGATAGGTCTCCAGGTCCGGATAGGTCGATTCCGCCATCTGGCATTCCCCGGATTTAAGAGTCCGTTGAAAAAGTCGCTCTGCAGGCGAGGCATGGTGTCCCGTCCCGGAAATATGTCACCATTCATCCGCCGATTCATCCCGTCTGGCGGCGTTGCCTTCGCTCGGTGACCTTGCGCAGGTCGCCTCGCTCAAGCGCCTTGCCAGCCAGGCGACTCGACGGTCGAATTTCAGCGATCTATTTCCGGGACAGAACACTTGTCATTGTGGCCGATGACAAGGCGCGCGACCAACGCGAATCCCTGGATTCGGGGAGGGAGCGCAACGACGTAATTCGGTCACAAGAGCCGGTCGCAGCCCGGATGGACTTTACCAACGGGCTGCGAACGCGCCATCACAGAGAATTGACCTCCGCCCTTCTCATGAAAGCGCCAAAATCAACAACGCACCCTTCATCCGACGCCGCGCCGAGTCCCTCCACCAGGCCCACGGTCGGCAGATTCCGGTGTCCACCGAAATCCGGCTCGGCGCCTTCGGACACGTACTGGTGGAACCCGTCCAGCAGGACCTCTTCCGGCGGCGGGGCCTGGTCCAGAGGAATGACTTCGTCTTCGTCCGACCCCGGGGCGCGCAGGAGCAATCCGCTGTCCGTCAGTTCGAGTGCGCCGCCGTCCAATTCCAACCTCAGGGCCGATCCTCCCTTGTGCGCCGCAAACGTACAGAGGTAACCGCATGTGGCCCCGCCCTCGAATTCGACCCACGCGTGGACGCCTGCGCCGCCCTTATATGGACTCCACGGCGGATTGAAGCTGTGCCCCCACATACGTACGGGATCCGCGTCGAACAGGAAACGGAGGGTGTCGAGATCGTGAATGCCTCGCTCCCAGAGGTACGCGTGTTCATCTTCACCCGAATGGTGAACGCGGGGTCTCCAGCTGTACTTGGTCATCAGGCCGAACACCGGACGTCCGTATTTACCCTCCTTTACAAGACGGTTGATCGTGACGTGTGCAGCCGCGAATCTCGCATTCTGGCAGACGGCCACCCGAACGCCCACGTCGTCGGCTTCCCGGACCACCCGGCACGCGTCAACCAGGCTTTTCGTGAACGGCTTTTCGACGAGAACGTGTTTTCCCGCCCGGACCGCCTGCAGGCACTGTTCGGCGTGCAGCTGCGGAGGGGTAATAACAACCACGGCGTCGGCTTCGACGCTTTCCATCGCTTCTTCCAGAGACCGGTAACACGCGGCATCCGGCAACCCCGATTCCTCGCGGGCCGACCTCAGATTGTCTTCGTTCACGTCGACGAGCGCCACGCTTTCGTAATCGGTTCGTTCCATCACGCGACGAACCGGCCATCTCCCCCTGCCCCCGACACCCAGGTGAATAAGACGTATTGCCATTCCGCCTCCCCGGAGGTTTGATTCGACGGCTTACCCCGATGAATCTTCCGTTTCAGCACAATATAAGAAAACAGCCGGCACGCCGCACAACATTCCTTCGCCCCGTCTTCGCACTGACGTCAACGGACTGTTAATCCGGTTGACATCGACGTCCGAATGCGCTAATAATGGGCAGGGAACCTCGTGTCCTGTGCCCAAGACCCTCACCACTCAACCGACGATTCAGGCAACTTGATTCGGGGACAGAACACTCGGGCTTTTCACCTGTGCAGACTCGGACGGAGGAAGGAACACGAATGCTGGAAACCGTCGATCTTACACGTAGGCTGAAAAAATCCAGGTATAAGGAACTCATTCCGGCTCTCGAACTGAAACTGGGCGATCTTCAGCGAAACGCCAGAGAGTGGAAGATCCCGATCGTGATCGTCTTCGAGGGCCTGGAGGCATCGGGCAAGGGAACCCAAACGAACAAGCTTCTGCTTGCGCTCGACCCCCGGGGCTTCAGCGTGTACCCGACCCATCCGGCCAACGAGGAAGAACGCAGAAAGCCCTTCCTCTGGCGTTTCTGGACGAAGATACCGGAGGGAGGGAGAATCGCGATTTTCGACCGGTCCTGGTACGGACGCTTTATGGTGGAGCGAATGGACAAGACCATCACCGAACGGGACTGGATGCGGGCCTACGGCGAAATCAGATCTTTCGAGAAACAGCTCGTCGACGCGGGCGCTGTCATCGTCAAAATCTTCCTGCACATTTCCCAGGCCGAACAAAGGAAACGGTTCATGAAGCTTCAGAGCAGTCCCTCGACCGCCTGGCGAATCACGGACTATGACTGGCAGAAGCACGAGAACTACCCCGAATGCCTGTCGGTGGCCTCGGAAATGCTGAAAAAAACCCATTCGGAGTTTGCGCCCTGGACCGCGGTGGCGGCTGAGGAGTGGCGATCGGCGAATATCAAGATCTTCAAAACCGTGATTAACGCCGTTGACGGCAGAATCCGTCAACTGGAAAATGGCGACCCCGCCACGCGACCAAAGCCTCAGAAACTTGAAAAAACTCCGTCGGGCTTGCTGGACAAGGTGGATCTCTCGAAATCCATGAAAAAGTCCGACTACCGAAAAGCCCTGAAAAAGTACCAGGTCCGCATCAAGAACCTGGAACACGAGGTCCATCGCCGCCGCATCCCGGTTGTGCTCGTCTACGAAGGTTGGGACGCGGCGGGTAAAGGCGGAAACATCAAACGCCTCGTGCAGAATATGGACCCCAGAGGATATGAAGTCATTCCCGTTTCGGCGCCCAATGACACCGAGATGGAACACCACTATCTCTGGCGATTCTGGAACCGCATGCCCAAGACCGGGCACATCACCATCTTTGACCGCTCCTGGTACGGAAGGGTCCTGGTTGAACGAATCGAGGGATTCTGTTCGGAATCGGAGTGGAAACGCGCCTACAGGGAAATCAACGAAATGGAAGAACACCTGACGAACTTTGGCGCCGTTATCCTCAAATTCTGGATGCACGTGGACAAAGACGAACAGCTCAACCGGTTCACGGATCGAAAAAAGCATCCCCACAAGCGGTGGAAGCTGGGTGACGAGGACTGGAGAAACCGGGAGAAGTGGGATGAATACGAGGAAGCGGTGGAGGAAATGATCCATCGCACGAGCACACCCAACGCTCCCTGGGTGATTGTCGAATCCAACTCGAAGTATTACGCCAGAATCAAGGCGTTGAAAACCGTTACCCGAAAACTGGAGTCGCGCCTCGGCATCCGGCATTGAATCCTGGTTCTGTCGCGCGAGAGGAGAGTTGCGATGCAAGTCAAGGACATTGACGTCACGTTCCTGGAGGTGCCCTTCACGCCGCACAGCAACGAACACCTCCAATATTGGCTGCCCCAGTGGCGCATCATCCAGATATGCAGGCTCACGATGGACAACGGTGTTTCGGGGTTCGGCGAAACCGTTCACAACTATACGTGGGCGCAGGTGCCGGAACGGATCGAGCGCCGGATTCGAAAACGGCCCGCCGCGGAGTTGATGTGGGACGACAGTCTCGGCGCCGGCGTGCAGATGGCGTTGTTCGACGCGGTTGGAAAGAGCCTTGGTGTGCCCGCCTACCGTTTGCTCGGCTCAAAGGTCCGGGACTGGTGCCCGATCTCGTGGTGGCACATGGACATGCCGCCCGAGGACTGGGCTGAAGAATGCCGCCAGGCCGTGAACGCCGGATACATGAGCGCCAAATTGAAAGCCCGTCCATGGTTCGATCTGCACGCATCCGTGAGAGCCGTACAGGAAGTAACACCGGACGGGTTCCATCTCGACTTCGACTACAACGGTACACTGGGCAATTCCGCAAACGCCGTGCCTCACTTGAAGGAACTCGAGGCCTACCCCGAAATTGCCATGGTGGAAACCCCGATTCCACAGAACGACGTGGCCGGCAACCGCCAGATCCGCGCGCGTTTCAATCGGCCTCTCGCCATGCACTACGGTAGCCCGCCCGCGATCACCGCGCTGAAGGAGGACGTGACGGACGGCTTCGTGTTGTGCGCGGGCGCGTCGCGGCTGTTGAGGCAGGCCGCCGTATGCGACGAAGCCAACAAGCCCTTCTGGCTGCAGCTTGTCGGAACGGGCATAACCACGGCGTGGGCGGCGCACCTGGGCGCCGTTCTTCCGCAGGCGCGGTGGCCGGCCATCACGTGCATGAACATCTGGGAACACCCGTTGATCGACGCGCCTCACACTGTGCGCGGCGGATTCTACAGAGTGCCTGAAGCGCCGGGACTGGGCGTCAACGTTGACGACGATGCATTGACTCGATACGCGGTTTCTCACGCCTGGTTAGATCCCCCGCGTCATCTCTACCGATACGCCCGTGGCAATGGCGAAATGACGTACTATGCCTGCAACCGGCAGGATCTTCACCGGGTTTACGTGGAAGACGCGCAGCCGATATCCGAACCCGGCTCGATCCTGGAGATCGTTCCAGACAACGGAAGCGAGGCCTTTCGGCGCCGGTATGAGGCCGCCTCACGCAATCCGGTCAGAGAACGCGCCACGCCCTGACGATTCTGCTCTCACGTCCACCTTAATGATCAAGAGGGGCTTCCTTCAAGGAAGCCCCTCTTGATCCCACACCGGTCCGCGCCGGATCAGCTGACAAAGGCGTCGTATATGGCTCGCACGGCCCGCTTGTAGTCGCCCTCTTCCACGCCGACGATGATGTTGATTTCAGACGCGCCCTGGTCGATCACACGGACGTTGACACTTGCGTTTGCAAGCGCGCTGAACAAACGGGCAGCAATACCGATGCGGTGCGACATGCCTTCACCAACGGTTGCGATGAGCGCCAATCCCGGCAACAGTTCCACTCGGTCGGGCTGCAGGATCCGTCGAATGTCGTCGACGAGTCTTTCGCCTTTTTCGCCCAGTTGATCATCACGCATGATGACCGACATCGTATCGATGCCGGACGGCGTGTGCTCGTAACTGATGTCGTGCGACGCCACCACCTCCAGCACCTGCCGGCCAAAGCCTTTCTGCTGGTTCATCATTGCCTTTTCGATAAACAACATCGTAAATGCCGGCTGTCCGGCGACACCGGCGATGAGTTCGTCGGTCAGTTCCCTGCGAGCGAGTATGCGAGTCCCCGGATCCTGAGGTCTGTTCGTATTGCGAATGTGGACGGGAATCCCGGCCGAGCGTACAGGAAACATGGCCTCGTCGTGGAAGACCGACGCCCCCATATACGCCAGTTCCCTGACCTCGCGGTACGTGATTTCACGTACCGGTCGCGCATTCGTTACCAGGCCGGGGTCGGCCATCAGCAACCCGGACACGTCGGTCCAGTTCTCGTAGACCTCGGCGTCGACGGCCCGCGCCACGATTGCGCCGGTGATATCGGAACCACCCCGGGAGAACGTCTTTACCGCACCGCCCGGATCGATGCCGTAGAACCCGGGCACGACGAATATCCCGTCGCTGTCGACCCGCTCCGCGAGATGGCTGTAGCTGGCGGGGTCCAGTTCACCTCCTGGACGAAAACGGATGGCTTCCGCGGCGTCAATGAAGGTTGCGTCCAGATAATCGGCCATGACCCGACCGCAAAGATACTCGCCCCTCGAAGCGACAAAATCCCGGGATGCTCCTTGCTCGATATCCGTTCCCAAACCGTCGAGCAGCCGGCCCATATCGAGCCGGACTCCCAGTTTTGCCGCCAGTTCTTCATATCGGGAGCGCACCATTGCATAGGGCTCGGAAAAATCGAGATTCCGTCTGGCCAGTTCGTGGCACAGGTAGAGCGCGTCGGTGATCTTTGTATCCGTGTCGTCACGCTTGCCCGGCGCTGACGGGACAATAAGGCGCCGGCGCGAATCGGAATTGATGATGTGCTTAACCTGTGCGACCTGCCGGTCATCGGCCAGGGAACTCCCGCCGAATTTACACACGACTGTTCCCATTCCGGTGATTCCACCTCCGTTACACGCCCGTTCCGAATCCGGCATTTTGCGTTGCCGGGCCGGTGGCGGGCGTCCGCGTCTTCCGATTGATTCGTGCCGACGCCGCGTGCGTCAGGCAGGATTCCGCTTTTGTACCAGGCGCAGTTCCTTGAGCAACTCCCTTACGGACGTGAGTTCCGGATCGATGCGGAGCGCCTCGTTCAACGCGTCGATCGCCTTCTGCAGGGCCGACGAATCATTGCGACGATCGGACAACCTCCAGAAACACAGGCCGATTACGTGATGCGCCCTGGCCTGGTCGTCCTTTTCAAGGTACTGATACGCCAGTGCTTTGCTGGCCAGGTCGATGCCTTCCTCGTAGCGGGCCGCCCGGAAGGTGTAATACGCCGCGAACACCCTTGCATGGGCAATCGCATCATCTCCAACGCCGTATTCCAGTCCCCTACGCACAATCCGAAGCGCTTCGGAATAACGCCTGATCCCCTCCAGCATTCGCGCGACGTCGGTGGCCTGACGACACAATCTGTCTTTCCAGGCTTTATCCTCTTCAGTCGGACGAAATTCGTAATTCGACCATAGACTGTCCTGCCGCCCCCAGGCGACAAGCACGCTTTGTATCAACTCGGGACGACCCGTCATGGCCCCGGATCGGGAGGCCAGGTACGTATTGTTGTAATAGAACCGACCCAGTGCCCGGACAACCGGCGGGTATCCCGGCGCGACAGAATCCACGCGCGCATAGACAGGGATCCATTCGCCGGCGCCAAGAGAATCCGATCCCGCCAGCAGCGCCTGGGCCATTGCAAGCTGCTCGCGCCGTACGGCCGCTTTCTTTCCGGACGGCGTCTCTCCATATTCTTCGGCGATCCCGGCGTATTGCGCGATTGTTCGAGGCAGGTCTTCGACCCGCTCTTCCAGATCTCGGAAAACCACGTAATACAGCCGTTCCGCCTTCCTCGCCCTTCGCGCCGCTTCGTTGTCGCATCCGACGACTAAAGCCAGACTCAGGAAAAGGAAAATTGCTCGGTGCATTGCAAATCGCTCCCCGTGTGTGTTTTTTTGTGCGCAATCATTGCGGGACGCACGACCGTTTTGCCCGTACGTCGCGTCCGTGCGTCCGTGGTTTCGGACTTGAAGGGGTACGCCAACGCTACTCGATGTCCGCGCGAATCGGCATCTCCGACCTGCCTTTTCGGCTCATCTTGTCGATCAGCCTCCGATTGAACTCGCGCGCCGTGTGATACCCTTGAATCTTGAGTTGATAATTCAGCGCGATGGCTTCCGCGATGACCGTGATATTCTTGCCCGGATATATCGGCACGGTCACCTGTGGAATCTCCACGTCGAGAATCGACACCCAGTCCTCCTCCAGCCCCACCCGCTCGTAGGACTCGGTCTCGTCCCATTCCACGAGTTGAACGACGACCTCCACCCGTTTCTGTATCCGAAACGCGCCGATACCGAACATATGCCGGACGTTCAGAATTCCCAGACCGCGGACTTCCATATGATCCCGAAGCGTATCTCCGCATGTCCCAACCAGAATACCCTGGAGCTTTCTGGAGACCAGCACGATGTCGTCTGCTACCAGCCGGTGCCCGCGTTCGACGAGGTCCAGTGCAATTTCACTCTTCCCGATCCCGCTTCGACCGGTAAACAGAAGACCGATTCCGTAAACATCCACGAGAGACCCGTGGATGGCAGTCCGAGGCGCGAAGACGTCGTCCAGATAGTATGAGAATAAGTGAGAAAACTTCGTGGTTGAGAACGGTGTGACCATCAGCGGAATGCCCCGCTGTCCTGCAAGTTCCAACAGGGTCCCGGGTACCTCGTTTCCGTCGGTAACCACCACACAAGGGATGTCGAACTGAAAAACGGTTTCGAGTACCGTGCGCAGTCTGCGGGCAGACAGGCCGTCGAGGTACAACATCTCGGAGTTGCCGAGTACCTGCGCACGGTCGAAGGTAAATAGTCCTACAAACCCTGCCAGAACGAGACCGGGCCGGTGCACGTCGCTGGACGTCAGTTTCTTGTCCGTGTTTTCGTGGCCGGCAATCAACTTCAGAGCCAGCTTCTCGCCGAATTGTTCAAGGACTTCCGCGATTGATATTTCCTGCACACGGCGCTCCGGATTCCGGCAATGGCGCAAGCCTGAAGACGAGGATCAGGCGACAGAATCCGGATGACCGGCACGCCATTCGCCACCCCGAGGACGAACGCACATAACCTTTAGATTAATAGGTTGTTGCAGGAGTCGGAATATAGGTCAAAACACCAACCCTGTCAAGAAGATGGATCCCTTCGATGCGGGACTTCGAGCTTGACTTGAACCGGCCGAGACGCTATACTCCGTGCGCGGTCCGATCCCCAGTCGCAGTGGCAGAACCGAGTACGGGTGGAACCCATGCAATTCATCGCCAGCTTCTACGTCATCTACGCGATCTGCCTGATCTGCCGAAATCTGTTCGTACGGCGCAAACTTGCAGCGCCTCTCGACAGTCTGCGAACGAGCCACCTGCATTTCGTTCCCATCGGGTTGGCCGTTGGCTTCATCCTGTCAATGGAGAACAGCCCTGCGGCGATCGTTGGAGACATCAAGGAAGGCCTGTTGGGCGTTATACTGGTCTGGTTCGGCATCGTCACCGGGCTACGGTTCGACTTTCGCCGCCTGGGTCGACGCGCATCGCGTGATCATGCACTCGAAGGTCTCCAGGTCCTGGGAACCGCCGCCCTTGTCTTTTTTCTGGCCCTGTTGTGGAGGCCGGTGTTGCGGTACCAAATGGGCATTGCGGCCGAACCCGCCCTTGTCGCGTTGCTGCTGGCGACGCTGGCAACCACGCTACGTATGCCGGATCGGGTCTTTCACGTCCGATCCGATCTTTCAACGCCCGGCGTCGAAAATGCACCCGCGGGACCGCTGATTACCAATGCGGCTGGGATGACGCTGCTTACGGTTCTTTACCCCTATTGCGCGGGCGGGACCGTTCTTGAATTGGGGCCGCTCACGCTGGTCAGCATCGGCAGTTTCTGGGCGCTAATTGCGTGCGTGGGTGTTCTTCTGGGCCTATTGCTCACCCTTATCTTCAGCACCTTCCAGGACGATGTCCTGTGCGCGATTGTCGCAACGGGCACCGTCGCTACGGTCGGCGGTCTGTGTGCAGGCAAGGCGATTCCGGGTATTGTCGTGGGATTCATCTCCGGCGTATGGTTTATCAATACGACCACGCGGCGGCGGGACGCGCTGGAGATTCTCGAAAAGACCACCGGCATCCTGCAGCCGGTCTTTTTTCTTGTTCTGGGGGCCCTGCTCGTAACACAGAACCTCACCGTGTTACGATTGACCGCTTTCACCCTTCTGTTTCTCGTCGCCAGAAGTCTCGCGAGGGGAATCAGCCTGGCGGTTGCCGCCCGAGTGACCCGCTGCCCCCTTTCGCTGACCGATATTATCGGTTCCGCGCTCAGGCCCCTCGGTACGTTGTCCGTCGCGCTGGCAGCGCAGCTGCTCCTGTTGGATTCCGGGCCCAACCTTTACGCCCTGATTGGCGCCGTCATGATTGCGGCCGCGATCGGTCAGGTGATCCCGTTACCGAAACCACGAGACGCTGCCGGCTGAGGCGAAACGCGGGGAAAGCATCGTATGAGGCGGTTCCTTATCTGCGCCATTGTATGTGCGGTTGTCTGGGGAGCCCAGTACCATTTTCCCGACGCGATTCAACCCGTAGTGTACGCCGGTCTCATGCTGGTTGTGCCGATGACCCTGGCAAACGCATTGTCAGGGTCGGGCATTCCCGCCCACGTTATCCCCCTATTGCTGGGTTTTCTGGCCAGCGGTTCAGGACTTCGGCACGCGGGTGCATTCATTGCAGCTGCGCCGTTTGCCGAACTCGCGCAGGCGTGGGTTGGCCTGTACCTGGGCGCCTGTTTTTCCTATCATCGGATCCACAGCAAGAATCTCGGCGCAGCCACCCTGCTCTCCCTGGGCGCGACGTTTGCCCCGGCCGCGCTGGCGTTGTTCCTGTTCCTGGATGTCTCGGCCGTCCAGGCAATCCGTCTGGGTCTGCTTGCCGCGATGTCCGGGCCGATGTTCACGCTCATGTCTCAACCGGACCGGCGCGAGGCCCTGTCCTTCTCGCTTCTGGCTACGATGCTGGGACTCTCATGCTGGTTCGTCGTCGACCTCATCGTGAGCACGCCCGACCTGTACAGGGTCATTCCGTCATTATTAATGTGGGTGGCGGGCGTGGAACTCATCGCAAGGATAACACACACAGTCAGAACCGGACAGGGCGGTCAGGTTCTGTTCGGCGCGATTGTGGCGACACTCTTCGTCTGTGCGCAGGCGATGCATATCTCCCCGCTGTTCCTGGCGCTCGTGACCGGCGCCGGGGTTTCCGCCCGGTCCGGGAGGTCGGGGCATTCCCTGCGGGCGATGGAACCGCTGGCGGTCCCGCTCTCACACGTCGTACTCGTGTATTTTGCGGTCAGCCTTGACCTTTCCGGCCTTCTGGGGTTCTCCGCGCTCCATTGGAAGATTCTTGTCATCTATGTAGCCGCCATGCTCCTCGGCAAGACCGTCGGCGGTCTCACCGCCGTTCGTTACGCAGGTCTGTTCCTCAGGGACTGGTCGCAGACGCTTCCTCAGGGGGTTGTCGTATTCATACTTCTGCCCGAAGTGTTCCCGTCGGGATCGGATCAGGCCATTGGCGACGGGCTGACTGCCAGTGTGGTCCTTACGTGCGGCATTGTCATCCCGCTGCTGATGGCTCCCGTTCTCTACGTGTCCGATCGCATGGATCGCCGGCGCATTCCGAATAACGTGGGGCAGTAACAAAAAAGCCACCCGCAAGCGGGATGGCCATTCTTCCATAGAACGCAGAATCGACCTGCGGAGGGCTGGACGCTAATTCAACCAGCCAGACACGGAGAACGTCTGCATGACAAAACGCTCCGAAGCCCCGTGTCGGGTCACGTCACCTCGCCTGCCGAATTCAATGACGTATCGAAAATTTCCGGCGCCGCGCGTCTCAAACGGAAGCGCAATTCCCAGACTGACACCCGCCTCGCCAATCTGCGAACCTCCCGCGGTCTTGAAATAGAGCGATCTATAGTAGGCGCCTGCGGTGAGTTCGACCCGCCGACGGGTACTATGGGGATCCGAGTCGCCGGTTCTGTACAGGACACCGCCCGCAAGGTCGGTCGTATCGTAGCGGCCCGTTTCCGTCTTTTCCCAGAATGCCCGCTCGAAATCGAGCGCGGCCAACCAGCGGGAACCCCTGCGATATGCCAGCCCCACGCCAACGCTCGCCGGCATTTTTATATCCAGTTTCGTACGCGTTTCCTCTTCGAATCCAATTTCCGAGAAGAAATTCCGCAAAATGCGAGTCTGGGTGACGGTCGATGCCGCCCGGAACGCGGTCCCGAAGAACCATCTTCCGTTCCGGGTATATACGACGCCGATCGTGGGTTGCGCGCCACTGTGCGTGCGCACGTACCGATCCTCGCTGTTCAGAAATTCCGGGATCTGCCGATTATTGGCATCCAACAAGAAAGAACCCACCGACCCGTCCGGCCCGTGAAGACCGAAATCTTTCGTCCATGTTTCCGTGATGGTTCCAATGGATATGACACTCAGGTTCCCGCCCAGAAGAAAGCCGCCCCACCTGTGTGCGAGTCCGAACGCAAACGCCTGAATGCCACCGGTTGCACTGACACGCAACGTGTAGGGAACTGATGAGGTGCTGTCGACGCTGACAAGGTCGAAATCAAGGTCGGTCAACGGCTCCAGGCCAAGGCCGATGACTGTGCCATCCCGGATGGGTAAGACAACCTGAAATGCCCCGATATCACCCTCCGAGACGACGTGCCGACTGCGCCCGTCATTAAGGGAACGGCGCTGTACAAAGAAGCGACTCTGCAGACCGGCGCGCGAAAATGCGGCCAGAAGCGCAGGATTTGCCAAACTGAAATTCTGGCTGTCGGCAAGCGCACGGCCGGCGCCCCCCATGCCCCTCGCTCGCACGTCGACGCGACGTTCGGAATCTCCCACGCCGTTGAAGGAGAAAATCGACTTCGCAGAGGGTGAATCCTCCAAGGCGCAGAATACAAGAAAACCGAACAATGTCGCTGAAATTCTGCTGAAACGGTTCACACTCTTCCTCGCAATAGACGATGCTATGGATCGGGTGGCGTTGAGTAAATTACCTTCAACATGGGACTATGGAACACAACCCAGTTGACGTTCCAGTTCCGGCGGTCGGAAATCGGGGTGCTCAACGCGAGTCCAAGATTGCGCGTCGTCCCGGAGAGCCAGCCCTGAACGAGGGTCTGGTCCATGGCGTAAGACGCCTTCTGCGCGTCGAATCGCCACGAATTGACGACGGAGAACGTTGTGTCTCCGGTGGCCGAGTCCACGTTGATCCGTTCGACTGAAAACGTAAACGTCTCGAACATCGACTGCGAACGGTCGTAGTTCAACCGCAACTCAGAAGACGTAACGGTCGCACCCCGCGGAATGCTGTCCGGAAGATCGAAGCGGAAAACCGGACTTAGCCTTACAATCGTAGAGAGGACCAGCATCCCCGGCTCGGGTCCGTCCCTCGCCGCCCAGTATGTATCCTCCGACGCATCCGCCACATAGGTGTAGGAGTTGCCGCCTGTCGAATACGTTATACTCAATTCCGGCAGCCTGTCGGCACTTTCAGGCCGGGCGTCGTCCCGGGAGACCAGACTCGTAAAAAACCGTGAGCCCGCGGCGGGCTGCAGCAGCAGGTCGACCGACGCGGCCTCTGGATTCTCAAGCATTCTGGACGTGACGTACTCCGGCGGTAGTTCGATCTGTATCAGACTGTCGCCCGGAGACGAGACTGCCGCTCCGTCGATCGGGGATGACGCAAACGTCACGGCGGTATGATTGACCGTATCGGCAAACGCGTCCAGCTCATCCCACGACTCTTCCGGACGGTGTACCTGCAGGTCCTCGATCCCTCTCGTGAGCTCACGCTTCCAGATTCGCAACCGGACGGAGTGAACGTCCGGAGTCGCGGCGCCGGAAGCCGCCGAAACCATGGAATCCGGATCCAGGCTGATCCGTATCAGAGACCTGAGCGCGATACCGCCCATCCGGCCGACCATCAGCGTGTCGCTCTCACCGAACGCACGACTGAACGTACCCTCGAACCTTGTCGAGCCACCCCGGGACGGCAGCAGCGGAAGTTCCACCACCCTGCCTTGCCCGCGAGCAACAAGATCCGAACCGACCGGATTCTCCTGTCTGTCGCCGCAGCCCGGCAACAGCGCCCCAATCAGCATGATCGTCAAGTGTTGCCGGCGACACATGCGCGCACACCTCGCGATTTCGCGCTTGCCGGTAATTGTTGTCTTCCTCATCCTGTAACGCTCGATGCGGCAAATCGTTCCTGCGCGCCGGGATTCAATGGACCCGATCGATCAAGATGTCGGCCTGCTGTTCACCCGCGGCAATCGGATTCTTCGCGCAGGCGCCCTCCATATCGCCGGGCTGCGGGCCTACGAAACCGTCCCGGTCGATTTTGGCCACCATGTACATTTCGGGAATCTCCGCCAGTACGATTCCGTCTCCGAACATTCGCGCCACGTCTGACTGGGTGAGGGTATACTCGTACGGAAGCGCGGGCATCGGAATCCGCTTGAGGGCATACGGCGGTCCTCCGTCGGGCCGCTCGCGCGCGATGATAAACAAATAGGCGCCGGCCGGTACGTTGCGCCGCAACTCCCGTTCGATCCGGATGGTTCCCCGTACGGTCTTTCCCCCGGGTTCTTCGGATGGCACTCGGACCGTCGCCACGGGAGGATGCCCCGCCGGCAGGGCCGGCCGCCGCGGTTTCGGCGGTGGATGCGCACCTTCCTCGTAGTGCTGATCGCAAGCGCAGATAAACAGCAACCCTGCCAGACTTACCAGGATACGATTGCTAGACGTCATGCGTCCATGCCGGGCAAAAAAACGGGCCGGACTGGCAAGAGCCGGACCGAAGACACCCAATGAAAACTTCGCGTTAACGGGCGTGCGCGCCTGCGAAGATTTCCTCTTCCGTCATCGTCAGAAGCGCCGGTTCGTCATCGGTGACCGCCACGACGTGTTCGAAATGCGCTGAAGGCAAATTATCTCTGGCAGACGCCGTCCATCCGTCGTCGGCGAGTACGACCTCGGGTCTTCCAAGGTTGACCATTGGTTCAACCGCGATGACGATTCCCCGCCGCAGGCGCGGGTTTTTTTCCAGTGGCACGTAGTTCGGCACCGCGGGGTCTTCGTGAAGATTGCGTCCGATCCCGTGCCCGACGAACTGGCGCACCACGGAAAATCCGTGTGCCTCCACCCACTGCTGGATGGAACCGCAAACGTCCTCGAGGCGGCTGCCTTCCCGAGCTCCTTCGATACCCTTGAATAGAGATTCCCGCGTTACCCGTATCAACTTCCGGATTTCGGGCGCCACGTCGCCTATGGTATAAGAGATCGCCTGATCTCCGTAGTATCCCATCAGTCTGGCGCCGATATCGATGCTGACAAGGTCGCCTTCCCGAAGTTCCCGCTCTCCGGGTATCCCATGTACGACCTGTTCATTGACCGAGATACAGGTGGCCGCGGGATATCCGTGGTACCCTTTAAAGGCCGGAGATGCGCCGTGATCGCGAATCAGTTCCTCCGCGACCCGATCCAGACTCGACGTCGGGACTCCTGGTCGAACCCATTCCCACAGAGCCCGATGCGCAAGCCCGACAATCCGGCAGGCGTCGCGGATTTTCTTCAATTCCCGTTTCGAGCGGAGCGCGATCAAACTCTCACCTGTAGCCGATGGGGACGCTGGTCGTGTGCCGAAGGGTCTAATTTAACAAAAAGTAATATAAAAACAAGCACTGAAGGGCTTTCCAGGCGGATGGTCGGTTCCCAGCGCGGCGATCACGAAAGGCCGAAATAAATCGCAAAAATCAGGAAGTCCCGAAAGTCGACGAAACCGGTGCCATCCAGATCGTATTTCGGGCTCTCCGTGCCGAATGCTCCTGCGAAAGCAATGAAATCGGCAAAATTGACGGCGCCGTCTTTGTTGAAATCCCCTTTTAACGTCTTGCCGACAGTCCATTTGTGTTCCGCCGACTCCTGACCGGCCGAGACGACGACAGCGACCTCCTCGTCCGCTTCGGTGGCGGAAACCGAGAACAGGAGCGACGGACCCGTCTCATCCACGGGAACGCCGTCTACTGACCATGCGTAACGCAGTACATCACCGTCCGGGTCTTCAGCCCTCACCGAAAAGCGAAGTGTTTCCCCCTGCGCGCCAAAGACCAGACTACGAGAGGGATCGGTCTCCCGAATCGCGGGCGGGCGGTCGACATTCGTCACACGGATGTTCACGTTGACGTGAACCTGATTGGGGCCGTCGCTGACCTGGAATCGGACCTCGTAAGTCCGGTCGCCCTGATCGTATCGAGGCGTCCAGGTGAAGCGGTTTTCATCCAACTTCGCCCCTGCCGGGAGATTTTCGGCCGTAAATTCCAGATCGTCGCCTTCTTCGTCTTCCGCATCGATGAGAATTGCCAGCGGCCGCCCTTCCGCGATCGTGGTATCGGCAATTCCGGCGATCACAGGGGGCAGGTTTCCCGTTACGGTCCGGCCGAAGACCACCCAGGCGACGGAGGGCGATGCGCCCGTCTCGGTCGCGGATACCTCGACAACTGTGGCGCCTTTCCCGATGGCTGTGATTTCGATCGAGTCCACTTCAGTGGTAAAGGATGAGAGCTTATCCTGCCCGGGCACCGCCACCGTCCTATCGCCGCTTGTGCGCCTGACAGCCCAGGTTATCCCCGCACCGCCGCCGCCGCGGGCGACCACGTTCACCCGGTCTGCGTCTGCCGGCAGGCGGGCGAACGGAACCCCGAAACCACCTGCGCTAAGCCTCAGCGGCCGTGTTCTTCCATCAGTCGATTCGACTTTTGAAATCGTGTAGTCGTAGACGAAATCCTGCCCTTCCAGTGCGTCTGAGATCGGTACAAATACGATATTGTCGTACTGTCCGGCGTCCGGGATCTCCAGCTTTGTGCCCACAGGGCGCAACAGCCCGACCCCGTCGGAATCGATCAGCATTGCCCAGAACTGCCAGCTTCCCCCGCCAGCAAGAGCGAATTCGGCCCGAATCCCGCCTTGCAGACCCTTCGTCACGACCTGAACGTATTCCGAGGCCAGATGGTCGACCGTGCCGGAACCGGAAGCCAGGTCGCTCACTGTCAGCGTGGCGGTTCTGACCGCCGCCGCAGGCTTATAGAAGTCGCCCTCTTCGTAAAATCCGTCACGGAAGCGGGTTCCGGTGAAATAGTTCCATATCACGTAACCCGCCAGCGTCTCCGAAAAGCCGCCGGCGGGCATTAGCGGATCCAGTTTCCTGATATCGTACACTGTGGAATTCCGTTCGCCCAGCCCCTCCCAGGTCTGCCTGACGGTCTTTCTCCCGAACGTCTGATCCAGGTAATGCACGTACACACAGGCGCCATACTGATGCCCGTCCGCCAGGCTGGGTTGCCAGTCGAGGGAAACGTCGGGCGCCTCAAGAACGAAGCGGATGTACTGAAAATAGTCGTTCACGTCGTCGTAGGCCACGTCTTCCATCCAGGTTGCCGTCGCTTCGTGCCACCACGTCAGGTCTCGTGCGTTATAGGCGAACTGTACGGCGTGGAAGAACTCGTGCGCCACGGTGACATGGAGTCCGTTCAGCCCGCGTGTCGCATAGATCCTGTCCGTGTAGTTGTTGTCGACGGTCAGATAGGCCGCGGTCACGGAATCGGGCAGTTTTTCGGGCCAGGTCTGCCCGTACACACCCCGGGTTCCCAACTGCTGAATATAGACGTCGAAGCGTCCGTCGCCGTCATCGAGTGGAACGCGGTACCCGAGATCGTCGATCTGAAGCGCCCAGGTGGCATCGAACGTCGCCGCCACCTCCTGCACGTAGTCCGGAACCCCATTTCCGTCGGCGTCGTTGGGCGCCACGGCATGCTGACCCCTCACGTCGTAGTGGACGAGGAAACGGCCGCCCGGAGAGACGATGCTGTCCGCCATCGCGGGCCTTTGAAACACATGAGCGAACGCCTGTTGTGTGTTCTTGCTCAGCCTGGGCCATTGGGTGGCCAGGGCCATGATTGCGGGTGTTCCGCAAATCGCACGGTGATGAAAATAGGGGCTGTCCATCGGCAGCAGATCGGGCCTGAAAATCGCGGCCGACCGGTTGAAGAGTTCGACTTCCAGATCACGCGGCAGCGGCGTCAGATTGGGCGGCGTTTCGGCAGATGCCTCGACCCCGCCCATCAGGATGAAAACCATGAATACGCGAGTTGACCAATTCATCAAGTGTATTCGACCTCTGCGTAGCGGCATTGGGACGCTTGACGGCGCATCGTACGCGTCACGTCGGCGGCGTCACGTACCCTGTTCCGTGGTGGATACGTAGATGCTGTCCGAAACGTTGACGCCCACCACGTGCTGAACGTTCCCTTCCAATGCGATGGTCATTGGACCGTTAAACGGCGCCCGTTCCCGGACAATTAGCGTCACGCCCGGCCGCAAACCCAACGCGCCCAGATACCTGAGCATTTCCGGATTCTGGTCGTTCACCTGAACGATCACGACCGTCGCGCCGGCCTCCACCTGGGTCAGAGGCACACAGTCCGTACTCTCTATGTTTCCATCCTTTGTTGGTATCGGCGCACCGTGAGGGTCGGTGGTGGGATGCCCCAGCACCCGGTCGATCTTGTCCTCGAACTCTTCCGAAATCACGTGTTCGAGTCTGTCTGCCTCCGCGTCGACTTCGTCCCAGTCGTAGCCCAATGCGTCGGCGAGATACAGTTCCAACAGACGGTGATGTCTCAAGACTTCCAGAGCAACGGCTTCTCCCGCCGGCGTGAGTTCGACTCCCTGATACGGCGTGTGCTGAACCAGGTTCATCTCCGCAAGCTTTTTTATCATATTCGTCGCGGAGGCCGCCGCCACCTCCATCCGTTCCGCGACCAGCGACGTATTTACGGTGGACCGGGGCTCATGCCCGTGCTGCAGCTTGTAGATGGACTTCAGATAGTCCTGCGCGGCCTGGCTGAGCATATGTTCCCTTTCCCGGGTACTCTTTTGCGCGGCGAGCGGTAATCCGGTGGCGTCAGCGGCAACACTGCCGCTGAACCACGTTCCCGATGAACGGCCGATCCAGGCCCGCCCCTGCCTCATCCGGACACCAGCCGCCAGACCTGCGCCACGAGAAAGCAAAGCAGGAAACCCATTCCAACCGGGAGAAGCGATGCAAAGGACGTCCACTTTGCGCTTCTCGTTTCCTTCCAGATCGTGTAGATCGTGGTTGAACATGGATTGTGCACGAGACTGAACAGCATCAGATTGACGGCCGTGAGCAGATTCCACCCGCCTGACGCGAAAATCCCGGCGATCGCAGCGTCGGAGTCCAGCTCAAACATCACGCCCGCTCCCGTGCCCAGTCCGGTCAACTTCGCGCTAAGAACCGTCAACATCAGTATGGTGGGAATTACGATTTCGTTCGCCGGGACGGCAATGACGTAGGCCAGCAGAATGACGCCGTTCAGACCGATAAGCAGACCGAAAGGCTGGCTCCAGTTGATAAAATGCTCCGCGAGGCTGAGCCCGCCGATGAGAATATTGGAACTCAGCCAGATGGCCGCGCCGGCGGGAATTGCAAAGATCACGGCGCGCCAGAGCACAATCAGCGTTCTGTCGATGATGGACGTATAAACGGTCTGTAACACGCGGGGCGGCCGATACGGAGGGAGTTCCAGGCTGAACGCGGAAGCTTCTCCCCGAAGCACGGACCGGGAAAGCCCCCACGATACGACAAACGAGAGCAGGACGCCAAGCACCGCGACACCCACGACCGCTCCGGCCGACACCAATCCCGCGAAATGAGCCGGCGCCAGTCCGCCGATAAATATCGTGGCCACCAGGATCTGGGTGGGCCAACGTCCGTTGCAGAGAGAAAAATTGTTGGTTATAATTGCAATGAGCCGTTCTCTGGGACTGTCGATCACCCGGGTGGACACGATCGCCGCGGCGTTGCAGCCGAATCCCATACTCATTGTCAATGCCTGTTTGCCGTGCGCGCCGGCTCTCTTGAACCACCCATCCAGATTGAACGCGACCCGGGGCAGATAACCGAAGTCTTCCAGAAGCGTAAACAACGGAAAGAAAATCGCCATGGGCGGCAACATCACACTCACGACCCACGCCATGGCCAGATACATGCCATCCACCAGAAGGCCGTTGAGCCACCACGGCATTCCGACAGCGGCGGCCAACGATTTCAAGGTCGGGTGAAGGGTATCGATCAGGAGGCTCGCAAGCATCGCGGAAGGCACGTTCGCGCCCTCAATTGTAAGCCAGAACACCAGCGTCAGGATGGCCAGCATGATGGGGAAGCCCAGCCAGCGGCTGGTAACCAGACGGTCGATTGTCCGGTCCAGATCGAACCGGGCGCCATCTCCGGTTCGGATGACGGCGCGATCTGCGATCTGGGCCGCGTTCGCGTAGAGCGCCTCCATTAACGAATCGTGGAAATTGGACCCCACTTCCCACCGCAACTTCGCGGCCAATCGAATCAACTTCTCGGGACGCTGATTCGGGGTTGGTACACTCACGCCGTCACCTCTTCTTCCTGCCGCGGCATTCGGTCCAGGTCGCCCAATTCACCCGAACACACCGCTTCTACAATCCGAGCGTCGCCTTCGAGAAGGCGCAGCGCCACCCACCGGGTGTTCGGCACGTTGGGAAATTCTTCCTGAAGCTGCGCCACGAGCTTGCCAACGGCCTTCTTCAGTGCCGGCGGTTCGTTTCGGATGCGTTGCGGCCTGCAGACCGTTCGCCCCGTCGCCACGTCGCTCAGGACCCGTGTCAGTTCGGAAATGCCTTTGCCGCGGCGGGCCGCCGCAGGTACCACGGGAACGCCCAGGTCTCGCGCCAGTCGTCGTTCGTCCACGGAAAGCCCCTGACGATTGGCCTCGTCCATCAGATTCAGGCAGACCACCGCCCGGTCGGTAATTTCCAGTACCTGCAGGACGAGATTCAGATTCCGCTCCAGCCGCGCGGCGTCCACGACGACGACCGTGACGTCCGGCCGCCCGAAAAGGATAAAATCCCGCGCCACTTCCTCGTCCAGACTGGTGGACAACAGCGAGTACGTTCCCGGAAGATCCACGAGTTTGTACCGGTGGCCGTCGTAAGCGAAACCGCCTTCCGCACGGACGACCGTCTTGCCTGGCCAGTTTCCGGTATGCTGCCGCAGTCCGGTCAGGGCATTGAATACCGTGCTCTTCCCGGTATTCGGATTTCCCGCCAGCGCAACCACAAAATCCCAATTCGCCATATTCACGCCGAGCTTGATCAGGTTGCCCGAGTGATGGGCCGGGCAAACGTCGCAGCCTCCGGCAGGCATCTGCTTTTCCATGGATATCGCCTCCGCTCGATTCCGTTCATTCGGGAGCAGAAGATGGTGACCCTCATTCCCCGAGTTGAACCTGAATCTGAACCTGATTTGCCTGTTCCTCTCGAAGCGCAATGGTGGAACCGCGAATCCGATACGCGGTCGGATCCCCCGAAGGGCTGCGCATCTCCACTTCGATCCGGGTTCCCGGAAGGATTCCCAGATCCATCAGCCGACGGCGTTCCAGACCGCGGCATGACCTGGAGAGTTGCACGACACGGCCGACTTCGCCCTGTTTAAGGCCGGACAGCAACTCATCGGACGCTTCGCCTTCGGCCCCGTCGGATACGGGGGTGACCGAAATATGGTCGGCCAGCAGAGGAGCCAGCACATGTTCCTCGCCATCGGCCCAGAACCGTACGCGTTGAGGAAGGATCTCGATCGGTTCGATGCGCATCCCCACGTGCAGACCCTCCGCCGCCAACTGGGCATAGACGGGTTCCGGTTCGTCTTCAATGTGAACAATCGTCGCGGCAACGCCGACGGGGTGTTCGGTCAGGTGCGTGCCGCGTTTGGGCGCGATATCTCCGGCCTCGGTCGGGATCGGGTCTCCGTGCGGATCATAGGTGGGATACCCCATCTGCCTGTCCAGCCGTTCCACCTCATCGGACGACATATCGTGCTCCCGGCGTTCCGCCTCGCTGTGCCACTCCGCTTCCGCCACCCCGGTCCGTTCCGCCAGATAGTGCTCCCAGAGCCGGTGAAACCGCAAGATGCGAAGCGCATAATCCCGGCCCTGTGTCGTAAGTCGGACACTGCCGCCGTCGGTGGCGGCCAGCCCGAGCCTGGCCGCGCGTACCAGCAAGTCGGATGCGCGGCTGCGCGGAATTCCCAACGCCCCCGACAGACTCTCCACGGTGGCGTCCTGTTGCTGATACTCGCAATTGTAGATATGTTTCAGGAGATCTTCCGTCAGTACTCGTTCGGTCAGCCGACGAGCCTGCCGCCAGCGAAGAAAAACCCCTGAATCCGGCCGGAACAGAAACCACGCAGTTGCCAGAAATGTGCCTGCGATCACCAGCGCCTGGAGGGGATCGATCATTTCACCTTTCTCGTTGTCCGGATCGATTATATTTAGATAAAAAAATGTTTAGTCCTGCCTAAACATAAACAGGGAAGTCGATATTGTCAAATAAACAATGTAACTGTGCGGCGGCGGCGGCGGAACGTCAGGGCGTTGGATGACGTTGTGCTCGGCGACCGCGGAACGATGTCTGCCTGCGTCACCGCTTCATCTCCATGCCGACAAACAGACTGCGCCCGGCAGAACGGCTCCGGGCGACCTCCTCCGTCCACGTGCCACGGTCCGACGACAACGCCTTCTATCCCTCCCTATCGACGGAGTCCTTTTCGAACTCCCGTTCTCCAAAGAACCTCAATACTTCCATGAAGCGGTCGGGCGGATGAAATCCGGGCATCTTGTAGAGCAGCGTCCCGTCCGGTTCCAGGAACAACACCGTGGGAAACCCGCTCACGTTGTAGACCTGCGCCAGTTCGGCGAAACTCAGGTCGTGACCCGCAATCGTCAATCGCGACCCGGTGTCTTCCGCGTTCAGCTTGACGGGAATGAACTTCAATGCCAGGTACCTGCGGATATCTTCCCTGGAAAACACCTGACGGTCCTGTCTTTCGCACCAACCGCACCACGTCGTATAGACGCCAACCATCATCAGCTTCTCCTCCACCCGCCGCCTTCCGGAAGCCGTCATTGGCGTTGTACCACCTGAATGAATCTTCCTCCTTCGCGACGGCGAGTCCGGCGAACAGGAACCCAAACCAACTACCGATCCGGAGAATGCGTTTCATAAAGTGAACTCCCGTTGGCGATCCATGCCGTGCAGGTTAGCGTTCGATCAAGCGAAATGGGGGTTCGAGACGTTACATTGTCATCAAGTTACGGGACCCGTATGCGCCGGGCAACCGCGAAAATTCCCGATAGCGCCTGCGGACGTGACCAAAAAGACGTTGCGGTGACCGGACAATGGGCAGATATTTCCATAACACCGCGGGCCCGCGCGACCTCTGAACGGGCGAAGTGAAGTCTGCCGCTTCGGCGGACGCCGCGGAGCAATTCCACCAGGTCCCGGGCGAAGGGCAGGTACAGGAAGGTTCGCGGCGCCGGTCCCAACGCCCGCCCCGGTCTTAAGCGCCGAAAACTCCGAGGGTATCCAAATGAAACGGATCAGGTCCGGTATCTTCATCATGCCGTTCCACCCACCGGGCAAGACGCTCGGCCAGTGCCATGACGAAGACATGGAACTTCTGATTCGCGCCGACGAACTGGGCATCGATGAATTCTGGATTGGCGAGCATCATACCATGGTCTACGAAAACATCGCAATGCCCGAAATATTCATAGGCGCGGCACTGCGCGAAACCAGGAACATCCGGCTGGGTCCGGCGCCCGTGTGTCTGCAGCAACACCACCCGGCGCTTGTCGCAAGCCGGTTGTCGTTTCTCGATCATCTTTCCAAAGGGCGGCTGAATCTCTGCTTCGGACCCGGAAGCGTCCCGACGGACCTTGAGATCCTGGGTGTCGACCCGCAGGACAGCGCTGCGATGGTCGCCGAATCGATCGGGATCATCCTCAGGCTCTGGCTTACGGATCCGCCCTATGACGTCGATGGGCGGTTCTGGCGGATCAGGATGGATCGTACCATAGACCCGGAGGTCGGCCTCGGGGTCATCCACAAACCCTTTCAGCGACCTCATCCCCCCATCTCAATGCCGATCTCCTCGATGAACTCCGAAACGGCCAGGGAGGCGGGCAGGGCGCGGCTTCCAGCCCTTCGGCCACAGCCTGATTCCATCGAACGTCCTGGCGAACGTCTGGACCACCTACGAGCAGGCAGCCCTGGCGGCGGGGCATGGTCCGGACCGTTCGGAATACAAGATCGCACGGGCGATCTATCTGGCCGATACGACGGAGGAGGCGGTCAGACGTGCGAGGTCGAACACCGTGGCGGCCAATTTCGAATACATCGGCACGCTGCTCAAACGCGGCGGCCGGGGGCTCGGCATGTTCAAGCGCGACCCCGATATGCCCGACGCGGACTGCAATCTGGACTACCTGATGGGCGAGCAGATCATCGCCGGAGACGTGGATACGGTGCTCGAACGTCTGGACACCCTGAGAGCGGAAGTCGGAGACTTCGGCACCCTTGTTATGATGTCGTACGATTGGACGATAAGGACAGCTGGCTGCACAGCCTCGATCTCTTCGCGAAGGAACTGATGCCGGCCATGAACGGGCTGCCTTCCGCCGAACAGGTGGTGTGAATTCCAGCCGCGACCGGCATTCGAACGGCAACCTGTTTCCCGGACAGGAGGCCGGAATACGGAAGAGGCGACGCCGTTCACGGCGTCGCCTCTTCCGGTCGGATACCAGGCGTTCAGCGGACTGCCTACTCCAATTTTTCCGCCGCCTTGATGGGGAACTCCTCTTCGAATCTCTTCCTGTGGTTCTCTTCCCACCCGTCGATTGATTCCCGAAGCGCCGCGACCATCTGGGGCTCGACCTGCAGCAGGTCCTTCATCTTAATGGGAAACCTCTGGCCGTCGGGATAAAAACTCCCGTCTACCACCAACTCCTGGAGAAAGGGATAGGCGGACACCAATTCACCGGGCGAAGGAAGCAGCGGAGTGACGCGCGTATGAACCTTCAACCCGATATAGGTGAGGTGGCTGAATCCCATCCGGAATCGGACGTGAGCGCCAACCTTGTTCACGCGCACCTTGTGGCCCGCGTACAGTTCGTTCAATCGCGCCGCCAGCCGCTCCCAATCCTGCTTGAATTCGTTCAGCGGCATCGCTTTGTCGCCGGCAAACGCCGCTTCCCGGTCTTTTGCGAGTCTCTTGGCCATCGATAGGGACTGGTCGTCCAGCTTTTTGGTTTTGGCATCCGCCGAAGGCGCAAGGCATACCGACAGACAGATGAAGCAACCCACCGAAATCGTGAGAACGAAACGCACTATGGCCTCCCCATTTTAGCGTACGATCGCGCGACACCCCTACCTGATAAAGGCGTCCCAAGACACCCGACGTCACATCCGGTGCGACACGTCGGGTTTTCGACAGACAAGAGGGTAAGGAATTCTGAACCATCGCGCAAGCGATTTCTCCGGCGCAGAAGAAAACCCGCGCACCGTGATTCCGGGTGCGCGGGCGCCGATGGTTCCGGAACCGGGCTCTGTTCAGGCCATAGCAGCCCGTTGATAAAGTCCATCCGGGCTGCCTGCCTGTGCGTTCGCACGCAGACAGGCGTCCGGCCCTTGTGACCGAAAAACGGCGTTGCCTGCCTGCAGCAGGCAGGCGCTCCCTCCCCGAATCCAGGGATTCGCGTCGGTCGCGCGCCTTGTCTTCGGCCACAATGACTCGGCCTCGCCTGCGGAGCGATTTTTTCAACGGGCTGGCGGCGGCTGCTCGACGTCGAGCAGGGATCCGTTTGAAGCGCCGCGTTGCCCGCCGCAGGAGGAACAGCCGCCTGATCCTGCCAGGAAAGGACTTACAAATTTCCACGTCGCCCAGAAAGCGCAGGCGATCGCAACACCCGCCGCCACCAACGACTGCCAGTCCATATTATCTACCCCCATCCCAGGGCCATTGTGCCCTGATAGGCCGCAAACGCGCCGATATAGGCCAATATCGTCATATAGGCGAACGTCATCGTCGTCCATCCCCAGGACTGCGTCTCCCGGCGGATGACGGCCAGCGTCGACGCGCACTGCGCACAAAGCGCGAAAAACACCATCACAGACAGCGCGACTGGGATATTGAACACGCGGCGTCCATCCTCCCACGTCGCATTGCGAAGCGCGCTGCGCAGGTCTTCGGAGGATTCGTCCGCGTCGCCGCTCAAACTGTAGATGGTACCAAGCGTGGCGACAATGACCTCCCGCGCAGGGAAGGAAGCGAGCGTGGCCATCCCGATGCGCCAATCCCAGCCCAGGGGCCTGACCGCAGGTTCTATCCAGTGGCCGGCCCGGCCCAGATAACTCTCATTCAGGAGGTCAGCGGCCATGCGTGCGTCCAGGTCCGAGAGTGTTTGCTGCAGCCGCTCACCCGATAGCGTTGCCGTTGCCGTCTGCCGGCGGCGTTCGTACTCTGCAACCGTATCCGCCGATCTGGGGAAATATGCCAGCGCCCACATCACAATGGTCGCAGCCAGAATGATACTGCCCGCCCGCACCAGGAACGCTCTCGAACTGTGATAGACCCGGAGGCCTACCGTCCGTTTGTCCGGCACTTTGTAAGAAGGGAATTCCAAAATAAAAGGCGGCGTCTCGCCTCTCAACAACGTCTTCTTCAGAATCCAGGCGACGGGTACTGCCGCTACCACACCCACGCAATACATCGCAAAGAGGGTCAACCCCTGCAGACCGACCCATTCTCCCATGATCGCCTTCGCCGGGATAAATGCGCCGATGAGGATGGTGTAAACCGGTAGCCGGGCCGAACAACTCATCAGCGGCGCCACCAGGATGGTTAGCAGACGGTTCCGACGATCTTCGATGGACCGGGTTGCCATAATGCCAGGTACAGCACACGCAAAACTGGACAACATCGGAATGAAGGACTGACCCGAGAGCCCGCACTTTGTCAGGAGTCTGTCCATTAACAGGGCCGCGCGGGCCATATAGCCGCAATCTTCCAGAATGGCAATGAAGAAAAACAGAATGGCGATCTGCGGCAGAAAAATGACGACACCGCCCACGCCCGCGATGACGCCGTCCTGAATAAGGCTCTTCAGCGCCCCTTCCGGAAACCACGCGCCGACCCATCCGGACAACCAGGCAAACAGACCGTCAACCGAGTCCATCAACGGACCGGACCAGGCGTAGATGGCCTGAAATACGACGCCCATGACGGCGACGAACAGGAGCGTCCCCAACAGCCTGTGAGTCAGCACGCGGTCGATGCGGTCCGAGGGCGTCCTTTGAAGGTACCGGGGTTTCGATTCGCTTTGAGCAAGCACGCGCTTGATCCAGTTATAGCGAACCTCCGACTCCAGGGCGGATAACCCTGAATCGGTCGAAAACCGGCCCCGGGCTTCAGCGAGCTTTCCCCGGACCCCGTCACCGTGCGCTTCGATCAGCCGGCGCTCCGCGTAACCGCCTTCGTCGACGATCGCCCGGAACGCCTCCGCGCGACAGGAGGACACACTCTGTCCATTGTATGATTGCAGGACCTCCGCGAGACTGTCGACCGCCGCGGGGAATCCCTCCGGAAACCCCGCGAGAAGCGGTGAAGCCCCGGTACGTCCGTTGTACAGCGCCTGTACCAGTTCGCGGCGCAGGTCGCCCAGCCCCCGGCTGCGGTTTGCGCAAACCCCGACCACTGGTACTCCCAGGCGCCGCGAGAGTCCGTCGACGTCTATTCGTATGCCCCGGGCATCCGCCACGTCCATCATATTCAGCGCGACAAGCGTGGGCAGGCCGAGTTCGAGCACCTGTGAGACCAGGTAAAGATTCCGATAGAGATTGGATGCGTCTACAATGGCCAGAACCGCGTCTACCTTACGTTCGCCGGGCAGGCGTCCGAGCAGTACGTCGGCGACGATCATCTCATCGGGGGCGTGAGCGGCCAGGCTGTAGGTCCCCGGCAGGTCGACGAGATCCACGGTTCTGTCATCGGACAGCCTGAGCCGCCCGACCTTACGCTCGACCGTTACGCCGGGATAGTTTCCCACATGTTGAAAAAGTCCGGTAAGACCGTTGAAAAGCGTGGTCTTACCGGTATTGGGATTGCCCACGAGCGCGATGGTATGGCGTTGATCGGTCCCGGTGTGCAGTCCGCCGGACAACTCCGTAGGCATGCGTTAAACCTCATGAGATCGGACTGAGCCTCACGGCGGCCGCATCGTGCATTCGCAAACAGAACCTGGCGTCTTCCACTTGCACCACTAAGCGGCCGCCGGCACGAAGCTTGCGAACGCGTACTCCCGGGCAAACACCCAGTTCGCGCAACCGGGAAGCCAGGGGTGAATCCCCGACAACCGATTCGACCGTGCCTTCGTCGCCCACGTCCAGTCCGGCAAGCGAACCCCGGAACATCCGATTCGACCCGTTCTTCCGATCGGGCCGGGGCCGGGCGCGGCGAGCAACCAGTTGCATCAGGCGCGCCATCATTGCGCCATCCTTTTCTTGTCGGGTCGTTGGATCAACTCTCGGAACCGATTCTGAGCAGACACTCGTCCTCGCAGATCGGGCAATCGTCCTGGTCGTGGCAAAAATCGCCTGTCTGCCAGAACGCGTTCAGAAACTCCCGCGCTTCAGGCGTTTCCGCGAGCAGGAATCTCACGAAATTCAGCAATTTTTCGCTGGTTTCCTCGCTCAACAGGTGTTCCACCTTGCACGCGTCCACTTCCGACTGATGGCTTTCGACCTGCAGCACGTCCTTCAGAAACTTGCGAACGATGGCGCGCTTGGCAAGTACCAGGTCGACCAGGCGCTCCCCCCGTTCGGAAAGCCGCAGGAATTTGTTCTCGTCTTCCTGTACGAACCCCTTCTGTCGGAGCGCTTTCAACGTAAGCGAAGCGCTGCCCCTCGTAATATCCAGATATCTTGCAACGTCCGACACACGCGCGTACCCATACCGGTCTTTCAGCTCTCTGATGGCGGCAAGGTGATGAGCGACACTGTGCGTGATCTCATTCTCCTCGAACGCTTTCCATACATCGGAAGATGCCATCCGGCCCCCTCTCCGCCGCCAGGCGCCTGAACCAGCCAGTTGTTTTGCAGATAAAACACTCGTTATAAATTTATACAACAGGAAGATCGAAAGTCAAGAGAAATTTAGCGGGATTCCAGGGTTGGTGGCGACACGCTTGACTTTTCCATCCCGTTTTCGTATACCTCACGGACCGGGCGGGCGGCCTTCGCCCCCAGAATTTTCCTCGTGGAGCCCGTATATGACGGAAATTATTGATTTCAAAGATGTTGCGAGACTACCACAGCCTGGCGACAACGTCGCCATCGCGACGCGGTTTCTGCACGCGGGCACCGGTATCCGCACCCGAGGTCCGATACTTCGGCTGGATTCCGATATGCTGGAGGGCCACCGCTTCGCCGTCGCCCCCATTTCCGAGGGAGAATTCCTTCTTTCCTGGAATCTTCCCTTTGGCGTCGCGCTGCGGGACATTTCGCCGGGCGCCTGTGTCTGTAACGCCGGGATGCTGGAATCACTCCGGCTCCGCAACCTTGAACGTCATCTGCCGGCCGTACCCAATTTCGAAGACCGCATCGAACCCTACCTTCTTGAGGAGGATGCATTCCACGCCGGCGACCAGGTTCCGCCGGCCGGCGACCTCCGCGCCTTCGAGGGGTACGCCAGAGGCGCCTCGCGCGGCGTGGGCACCCGAAACTACATCCTGATCATGGGTACGACCTCGCGCACCGGGGCTTTCGTAAAACGGCTCGAAGAACGACTTGGCGGGCTGGCCGATGCCTTTCCCAACGTCGACGGGATTGTCGCCGTTTCGCACACCGAAGGAGGCGGACGGACCACCCCGAACAATCTGGAGCTTCTGTTGAGAACGCTTGCGGGTTTTTTGGTTCACCCGAACATCGGCGCCGCCCTGGCCGTGGACTACGGAACGGAGCCGCTCACCAATGCCATGCTCCGCGCCTACATGGACAGGAACCATGTTCCTCTGTCCGACGTCCCCCACGGCTTTCTTACCCTGCGCGGCGGCTTTGAAGAGAATCTGGATCGGGCCCGGGACGTCGTCACGGGATGGCTGGAAGGAGTGAACCGGACGATCCGGAGGCCGACGCGCCTGGCGGGCCTGAAAATCGCGCTTCAATGCGGCGGCTCCGACGCCTTCTCCGGAGTTTCGGGAAATCCGCTGGCATCGTGGGTGGCCCGTGAGATCATCCGGCACGGCGGCGCCGCAAACCTGGCGGAAACGGATGAACTGATCGGCGCTGAGCACTATATGCTGCAGAACGTCAGGGACCTGGACACCGCCCGCCGGTTCCTCGGCCGGGTCGAAGCCTATAAGGAGTTCGCGGCCTGTCACGGCACGAGCGCCGAAGGCAACCCCTCCGGCGGCAACAAGCTCCGCGGTATCCACAACATCGTGCTGAAGTCTATCGGCGCCGCCATGAAGCGCCACCCGGAGGTTCGCCTCGACGGCGTTCTGGACTACGGCGCGCCCATGCGCGAGCCCGGGTTTTACTTCATGGACAGCCCGGGAAACGACCTCGAAAGCATCGCCGGGCAGGTCGCATCGGGATGCAACCTCATCTTTTTCATTACCGGAAACGGCTCGATCACCAATTTTCCGTTCGTCCCCACCCTGAAAATCATTACAACCACAGGCCGCTACGAGCTCCTCGCAAATGAAATGGACGTCAACGCGGGCGCCTATCTGGACGGGACCCCCATGAACGCACTGGGGGCGCAGATGACGGAACTTACGCTTGACGTCGCCTCGGGCGAGCGGAGCAAAGGGGAACGGGCCGGCCACGCCCAGGTATCCATCTGGCGTAACTGGCGACAGACCGACGCCGCAGGCCTCGAGCTTCTGCGGTCGGCCCCGCGGCCGTCCGGGAAACCCGTTACGATCGACGGAGAACACGCCGCGCTGTCCGGCTCATTTTGCGGCATCGCCACGGCCGCGGGGACCGCCACGGATCAGATCGGACTGATCCTGCCGACCAGCCTTTGCGCGGGACAGGTCGCCAGGATGGCCGCAGCGCGGCTCGACCGGAAGCGGACGGGGAAAGACCGCGGCATCAGCAGGCACGTCGCGCTCGTTCACACGGAAGGCTGCGGCGTCGCGGGCGACGCGACCGAGAGGATGGTTTCGCGCACAATGCTCGGCTACCTCACCCACCCGCTGGTAAGACACGCGCTCCTGCTGGAGCACGGCTGCGAGAAAACCCATAACGACTATCTTCGACGCGAGCTTGAACGCGCCGGCATCGATCCCAACCGTTTTGGCTGGTCCAGCATCCAGCTCGACGGCGGACTCGAGCGTGCGTTGCGCAACGTGGAATCCTGGTTCGCGCAACAGGCGGCCGGCGGCTGCCCGCCGGTCTATGAACGATCCGGCCCGGAGGCACTGTCGGTCGGCGTCCTGAGCGACGGCGAGGTCAACGAAGAAGCCGCGGCGTCGATGGCAATCCTGGTGTGTCGTCTGGCGCGGGCCGGCGCAACCGTCGTGACGCCGGACAACTCGGCGCTGCTCGACGCCGCCCCCTTTGCCGATATGATTCCGGGCAACGCAACACGGCGCCCGTCGCTCGGATACGGACAAACCGCCGTCGGACCGGGTTTTTTCATCATGGAGACCCAAACGGACCACTGGGTCGAGACGCTTACGGGGATGGGCGGAACGGGCGTGGAAATCCTGATCGCGCACGTCTCCGAACACCCGGTGCAGGGGCACCCGATGATGCCGTTGCTTCAAACGAGCGCGGCGCCGACGATGCAGGCGCTTTACGCTGGTGATCTGGACCTGCTGCTGTCCGCCGCCCCCGCGCAGAACGTCGAACGGATCGCCGGTCTGTTGATGGAAACCGCTTCTCGGAGCTACACTCCGGTGGCGATGCGACAGAGGAATACGGACTTTCAGTTTACAAGAGGGCTGCTCGGCGTTTCGATGTGACAAAAGAAAAAACGGGCGTCGTGATGTACAGCGGAACGCCCGTTTCGCCGGTGATCGTGCTGCAATGCGGTGCTCTATTCGCCCGATGCAATCCAGTCCTGAATCGCCGACGCGATCTTTTTGCCCTGCCTCAGGCTCGAAATATTGAACTTGCTGCGAGGCAGATACACCCCGTCTCTCTTCTGGTACCGTCGAATCGTCACTTTCGCGGGCCCGTATTCACCGGATTGCCGGTTCAGATTCCGGTAAAGGAACATCACCGTCGCCCAGGCGCCCCGCGAAAGCACGTGTTTGTCCAATTCCTTACAGAGCAGCACACCGCCTTCTTCGTAGTTGACGCTCAATTCGTCCACCGATTCCGCCATCGACTCGCCTCCTTTCGGACCGACCCGAATCAGCGATCGGCCTGTTGCCCTTTCCACCGTCATTTCACGCCGATGCAGGGGTTGTGCGGGCTGTTAGCGTCTGTTTCATTCGGAGGACCGCACCGATGAGACTCGGCATCGTAGGCATGTTGCCGGGCGACCCCCGGTGTTTTACTGAGAAACACTTCGAGAAGATCAGGGAACTGGGTTTTACGGGCGCCGGATTTCACCTGCCGGGTGAGCTGGTGGACGCAATCTCCGCCAAAGACTGCGCCAGCTGCAGGCAACTGTTCGCTGACCAGGATATCGATCTCGCGCAATTCGCCGTCACCTATCGCGACTGTCTGTTCGACCCGGATCCGGTCGTCCGGGGGGAAGCCGTCTTGAAGGTGGTCCGCGGGGCCGCGCTCGCCGGGCGACTCGGCGCTTTGTGCTACCTGATCAGGCCGGGCAGCCGCAACCCCGCCGGCCCGTGGACGCCTCATCGCGAAAACCACACGCCTGAAGCGTACGGGTTGCTTGTCGGCGCCCTGAGGGAGATTGCCCGGCGCACGGCAACGCTGAACGTCGTGACGGTTGTGGAAACCCACGTCATATCGATACTCAACACCCCGGCCGTCTGCCGCCGGCTAGTGGAATCGGTGGGCAGCGCGAACGTCAGGCTGGTCATGGACTATGTCAATCACTTCGAATCCATCCACCAGGTCCATAACGATACGGAACGCCTGAACCACATTTTCGAGGCCATCGGCCCGCTGGCGCCGGTCTTCCATGTCAAGGATATTTCCGTGGCCAACCGTCTCGTTGTACACCTGGACGAAGCCGTACCAGGCCTTGGCGAACTGAACCTTGCGCTCGCGCTGGGGCTGTTTCATGCCCACCATCCGGACGGTTACGCGCTCATCGAACACCTCGGTCCCGACCAGATACCACTCGCCGCCGCGAACGTCCGGAATATCGCGAAGCGCGCGGGCATTCCCATTTTCTGATACAGGGCAACGGCACAATTCGATGCCGCCGAACCGGCATTAATCCTTCCCCCGGAACTTCAGCCGCCGTATGCAGGCGCCGACGGCGAGTCCGAGACTCGCGCCGATCGATACGCCGGCGCTCAGCCACAGACCGAAGTCTCCGCTGCCCACGCCGAACATGGAACCGGCGCCAGCGCCGACGCCGGACCCGATCGCCATCCATTTTCCAATCTCGCGTTGTCCGTTTCCGCCTTCCTGCCGTCCGGACATGGCGAATCCTTCCGTGTAAATGGGTCACGCTTCGACCCGCCCAATATACCGGCCCATGCCGATATGGACAAGCTGAAACCTCGACCTGGAACGGATCGACAATAGCCTTGACAATGCGACAGTTCAGGCAGTAGATATGGAAGCGGAGACTGGATTCCGCGGCCGGCGGAACGTCGTTTTCCGGCCGTCCACCGGCGGAAGCACACGCCGCGCGTCAGTATTCTCTCACGGAAAAAGCCGGATGAAAGGAGATCCGAATGCAACCGGAGTTGATCGCGGACTACCGTTGCGAGACGGGAGAAGGACCGCTGTGGCATCCCGCGGAAAAAAGGGTCTATTGGACCGACATTCCCGCGGGTCGCGTCTTTCGTTACGACCCGGCCACCGGAACGCACGAAATCTGTTACACGGGCGACGTCGTGGGTGGCTTTACGGTCCAGGCCGACGGGTCCCTGCTCTTCTTCATGGAAAAAGGCGCGGTGAGTGTCTGGCGTGACGGCGAACTCTCCACGGTCATCGACGAAATTCCCGAGGAGCGTGAGACCCGGTTCAATGACGTGATCGCGGATCCCGAGGGCCGGGTTTTCTGCGGGACGATGCCCACGCCGGAGCGGCCGGGAAGGCTTTACCGGCTGGACGTGGACGGTACGCTTCACCGGGTGCTCAATGAGGTCGGAATTTCCAACGGAATGGGCTTCACGGCGGACCGCAGGACCATGTATTTCACGGACACGCCCACACTGAACATCTACCGGTTCGACTACGATCGACTCACCGGCGAGATTTCGAACCGGGAGGTGTTTGCAACGGCGACGGCAGACGACGGGATGCCGGACGGCATGACCGTGGACGCTCAGGGCTGCGTCTGGTCCGCCCGGTGGGACGGCGGCTGCCTGGTTCGCTACACGCCTGATGGCGTGGAAGACCGGCGCATCGCGTTCCCCGTCAGGAAAGTGTCGAGCCTCACCTTTGGCGGAGAGGACTGCACCGACGTCTACGTGACCACGGCGGGCGGAAACGTCAGACACGTAGACGGCGAACACGCCGGCGCCCTCTTCCGCCTGAACCTGGGCATCCGCGGCGTCCCGGAGTTCTATTCCAGGATTGGACTGTAGCATTTATCGATACTGCAAACAACAAACCGGCGACGCAGGAAGAATAACACAATGGATAGACATACACGAACGCTTAGCCGCCCGAGGATGGAGACGACTTTGCCTCGATTCCTCGAATCGGCCGAGAGATGGCCAAGCGTTGCGGCGAGAGAATGGGTCGAGCAGTTTGTCCGAATGGCTAATGATCGAGCCGATATCCTGGCAATCGTCGCCTTCGGGTCAATTGTGCGCGATGTCATCCAGAGCGCCGACGTCGACTTATTGTTCATGTACGAATCGGAGAAACCCCTATTCGCAGCGCCGCCTCTCGATGTCGATATAAGGGCATACCGCAGAGCCGACGTGGAATCCCTCGTCGCTGATGGTCACGACCTTCTATGTTGGTCTATCCGATTCGGTATGGTACTTCACGAGAAAGATCGATTCTGGTCAAACCTGGAGCTGGCATGGTCGAGACGATTACGCTTGCCGTCCGCCGTCATCGCTGAAAAACGCGCAGCGCGAGCGAGACGGCTTCTCGATGATCTCAGGGTAATCGGCGATGATGATGCTGTTCAAGAACAGTCAATTGCCATGTTGACACACCGTGCGCGCGCACTCCTGATCAGAGCCGACCTTTATCCCGCGTCCCGTCCGGAACTTCCGAAACAACTGAGGTCAATCGGAGAATTCACATTGGCAGCCGGGTTGTCGGATGCTCTCCAGAAACGCCGAGATTTAATAGAAACTCAGGAGTCATTCTCTCCGCAACCGTGATGCAGCGCAGGCATACATTCGGAGATCACGTAGGGGCGACGCATGCGTCGCCCCTACTCGTTTTCTATTCCTGTCCGCTGTGAAAGAATCTCCAGGCGATCTCTAAACGAACCCGACGCTTCGTGCGTTTAACAATAAAGACTCGGTATAAGCCGATTTTTTCGCTGTGCTGGCGTTTGTAGAGTTACTTCTGAGGATCTGACATCGTACAATATGCACGGAGACCCGAGTGGATTCTGTATTGGACATAGAATTCTCAACCTCACGGGAATTTGTCCCAAGGATACGACCATTGTATATGGACGAATCAGATCTGGTGGTCAGGGCACAGAACGGCGACATCGAAGCATTTGAAAAGCTTGTAGACATATACAAAGGCATGGTCTTGTCGATTGGCTACCAGATTGCGGGAAACGGTGATGACGCTCAGGATATCTGTCAGGAAAGCTTTATTAAGCTAAACAAAAACATCCGCAAGTACACGCAAACACACAGATTCTCGACGTGGCTATATAGATTGGTTGCAAATACAGCAATCGACTACCTTCGAAAAGAGCGAAAGCGCCGAGGCGTGCGCCTGGAGCCCGACATGCCGGAGCCGAATCGGACGTTCGACCACGATCTTAGACTCTCGCTTGAACAGATTCTCGTCAAGCTCTCACCTAAGCAGCGAATCGCCTTTGTGCTGCGGGACCTTCAAGGGTTTCCGCTGGACGAAGTTGCGACAATACTCCGGTGCACCGGCGTGACTGTCCGGGTTCACCTTCACAATGCCCGGACACGAATCAGAAAAAACTTGGAGAACGAGATATGATCTGCCGTATCGTACGGTTCTTTTTGCCGCTTTACATTGAAAACGACCTCCCTGACTGGATCGCGTCCAGGCTCTCCCGTCATCTCGGACATTGCGATTCATGTGTTGCTGACCACCAGTCATTCATGGGTTCTCAAAGCGCCGTGAGAGAGATTGCGACGCGCGAGATTCCACCGATGCAACCAGAGTTGTTTTCGACGCAAACCGGATCTGGCCTTCAAGTCGCCAGGACCGATCACGAGCCGATACATACAAGAACGAACCGTCAATTTGAATGGAGACCATTATTATCGTTTTCGGTTGCTGCCGTTGTGCTGATTGCAGCCATCGGATATCTGATGGAGCATTCAGGCGAGAACACCAAAGGGCAGACTGCCTATTCGGATGATACTGAAGCGCGGACCGTTTTGACCGAAAGAAAGCCTCCCGAATTCCGGCAGCAGACCCGTGCCGAAATCTCCGCCTTGATGAAACGCTTAAATCCCAGGGCACACCTGACAGATGAAGAACTGGACGCCGAATATCCGGTACTCGTTTCGGTCAACCAACCGGATGGCGTGCCCGTTATCTATCGTACTAACGACCTTACCACAACAATTGTGTGGGTTCTGCCGCAGAAAGGGGTGAATCATCAATGATTAAGCATATATGTCGAGCTATCGCAATCGCCAGGTTTTTGACAATTTTGGCCGTCGTTCTTTCTATAGCTCCATTCTCGTCGTCCTGTAACGCTAAAGGGACAGCGGATTCGACAAGAGCCGCTGACCTGGAGGAGCTCCTGCCTCCAGGTGTCAAGATGTTCCATATAAAATACCTTTCAGTCCCCAAGGTCGTGGAACTCTTACGCGCCTTTGAAATCGAATACGAGAGCATCAAGAACTACGGACGGACAAAGCTCTTCATCAAGTTCAAGAATCCGTTGTCCGCGGTGCGCGCGAGAAAACTGCTTGCCAAATTCGATACACCTCCCCGTCGGATCGAAATCCATTTGCGACAGATATTGGCTTCAAACCTGGCACTTTACGAACTTGTGGATGGTGTGAATCGCATGCTTGATCGCCCAATACCCGATGAGACCCTGCGGAATCAATTGAAACAGGCATTCAAATTCCGGCACTACAATCTCCTGGGAAGCGGCAGAACGACTTCGAACGCGGGCAGCAGGACCATGCCCGCCCTGAAGGGTACCTCTACGCCGAAGCTCGTGGATGCGTCGGGAGACAAACGTCTGGACGTCGCACGGATCAGGGCGAACTTTTGGCTTGAGTACATAGATGAAGGCAAGGGTGTGATTCAGCTACGGGATTTTATCGTTAATTCGGCCGGAGGCCATGTACTTAACACTTCACTGAATATCAAGAATGGCGAGACGGTCATTGTCGGCAGTTCAGTTCACGACGGAGACGACATTGCGATTATAACCGTTGTCAGCGCAAGGACGGTGGATTGAGCAGAACGTCCGTTGATGGTGCAATAACGAAAAAGCCTGATATGCAATGACATATCAGGCTTTGTTTACGTGATTATTAAAGATGGCCGGGGCCAGCCACATGGCGCAGAAGACAGGTCGAGTCGTGATCGGCAAGCTGCTGAGATCCCCCGTCCTCAACCGAAGGCGGGTACCCACAAGGGACACCCCTACACGAAAGGTAGCCGTAATTATAGAAGTGCGTCCGTGACTCGAATCCCCTCCGGATAACAAAGCGGACGGTTCACGAACCGCCCCAACACATATAGGGCCGGAGCGAACGAATCGCGAAGGCGCAATGCGAGCGGCCGAAGGACGTAAGGGAGGATAATCGAGTCTCACGAACGGCGTGTAGGAGCGACCGGCCGGGGCGCCCCTACAATAGATTTCGCATTGGTGGATATTTCACGGGTTCGTTTTCCGGCAGACCCCTGATAGCCTATAGCTCCCGCTCAGGCAGGCGTTCCTCGGAACGGCGATGACGGATTTCTGGCGGCTTAAGTTCAGTCCTGTTCCTGATCCAACACGTGGCCGAACGCTTCGACGCTGGATACCTGGACCGCAGAACGAAGCAACTCTTTAAGGCGATGGACGTTGTCAATCGTTTCAATACGAGCGGCCAGGGGATGCGACGCAGGGAGATTGAATCGAACCTCCAGGACCGCGAGGATGCTGTCCCGAAGACCCTGCTCGATCCCTTGTTCTATCCCTTGCTCAATGCCTCGCTCGATCCCCTGCTCGATGCCTTGCTCTTTGGCTTCACGCGTGAGGTATTGGGCAAAGGATGATTCGCGGATGAGATCCATGATGCCCTCCTTCAAGATAACGTCAGATATGGCTTCCGGCGCGAACACCAGCCCGCTCAGCACGGACATGCCGGCCACGTAATCTGCCCTGTCGGAATGAGCCATCGGCCGCGCGTTGGCCGTGTGGATGCATCGGCGTAGCCACGCGCCTGAAGCCATGCCTTCAGGCGGCTTCATCAACGGCGCAAACGCGATCAATCCGGCGTGTCCCGCATTGAGGACGCCCTGACCATCCAGATCACCCAACCGGATAACTCTGTACTGAACGTGGACCCGGTGGCCGGGATACGATTGCAGATACGCTCCCGGATCCCGTTTCCCCGCGTCGGGACGCAAGTAGATGACACTGGAAAAAACCGGCACGCCGTGCCGCTCAATGGCGCGCCCTACGTAGCCGGCCATGCGCCGAGGCATGGGCGGATCGGTGCTGTCCGTCGTCTGAAATTCGTTGTGGACCAATGCCTCCCGGCCGTCGATACGGACGCGAATGACACTGTCCGCGTGACGCGTAGAGACCGTAGGCTGCTCCGTGTCAATGACTTCAAGAATCTCTACGTCATCTCGCCCGAGGGCAAAGCCGGCAAAGTCACCAGGATACGTTTGAATCAGGTGCTTGGAAATTGCGTCGAATTCTGCCATGCAGGATGCCCGGGGGACTTTGGGTGAGTAGGACGGCGCCGTGTAAACAAGATACGGGATCAGGGCCGAAAGTCAATTGCATCCTCGGAGATTTCCGTGAAATACAAGACAGGGAGCAAGTTCTCATTTCAATTGAATTGGCGCAAGCGTCAGATCGCGATTGGATCAATCAACTTCGGATTTTGTGCCGGTCTCTAAAATGAAGCGGGGCAACGCACCGCAAGGGTGTGTCGTCCCGTTGTGTCTTTACGGTGGATCGGCATACGAGAGGCGGAATCCAGCGATGATCCGTGACCGAGCTAAGGAACGCTGCGCACCTGACAGTTTGCGCTACGCCTCTGTGGATCTTCGCGGGTGCAGTACGCAAGTCGAGTCGTGATCGACAGGCGGCTGGTACCCCCGTCCGCGACAGAAGGCGGGCGCCCACAAGGGATGACCCTACACGAAAGGTAGCCGGAATTGTAGAAGTGCGTCCGTGACTCGAATCCCCTCCCGAAAACAAAGCCGGCGGTTCACGAACCGCCCCTACAAAGCAGGGGGGAGTGACAGAAGCGCGAAGGTACTACGTCCTCGTGACTCTCCGGGGGCGGCGGACAGATCGGGTTCTGGACAGCGGCGACGTGTAGGGGCCTGCTGCAGGCAGGCCCCTACAATGGCAGTCACATCAATGTTTGGTTTTCGTTTTCTTGCTTCAAGCTGACCGCTGATTGCTGACGGCTGCTTTTTCTTATTGCTGTTTTTTCCCCTCATCCCCGCGCGAGGTCGCGATACGCCCGGAAGAGATCCGCGTAATACGCCGTGAACATCCACCGATCGCCCACCCCCCGATCGGCGCTCCGCTCGGCTTCGGCCGACATATATCCGGCGTATCCTTTCTCGTGAAGCAACCGGAACAGCTCCCGGTACGGATATCCCTGTCCGGCCAGGTCATGCATATGCACGTGATCCAGCCAGGGCCAGACCGTATCCAGAGCCTGCGCAACCGAACCGTCGACCACGTCCTCGGACACCGAGTTCCAGATCAGTCCGAAATTCTCGTGGTCCACCCGGTCGGCCACGGCCCGGCAGGCTTGCCAGTCGAATTCGCCGTGCAGTTCCAGACAGGGTTTGACGCCTCTCGTTGCCCCGTACGCGCAGAGCTCCTGGAGTGCTTCGGCCACCTGGGCGATCGTCTTGTCTCTCGCCACTTCTTTGGGGAAGTTGTTCCCGAAGACCCTCACCCTGGGCGCCCCCAGGTCCGCCGCCAGGTCCATCCGCACCTTGGTCTGTTCGACCTGGTCCCGGAGGTCGGACGCGTCGACGTCGTGATACCGGTTTCCCGTGGCGACGCTGATGATTTCGATGCCGGCCGCCCGGCAGTCGGCCACCGCCTGCCTGCGTTCGACGTCGTCAATTGACGCCTCCACCCCGTGTCCGTGACTCAGGTCCGTCCGGAATTCGACGCCCGCGACACCGTGATCGCTCAGCGTCTGCAGCAGGTCCTGTCGCGAAAGGTCCTTCAGAACGCCATAGGTCATCCAGGATAGTTTCATTTACGACTCTCCTCTAAGGTGATAGAGCGACCGTAACCGCGGCTCACGTCAGACCACCGGCTCCTTGCCGATCCTTGCAAAACCCTCCGCGTACCGGCAGTCGTTCATCCCGGCCATATGCTGCGCCTCTATGGCGCGGTACCGGTTCAGAACGGTATAGACTTCCGGCAAGGGCGGCTGCGCGGCGAGTTTCTTCAAGGCTTCGATCTTTTGTTCGAATACCGATGAAATATCCACGTACAGATCGGGGACGAATCCGGAGACCGGCGACGTCCCCATCGTGGTTTCGTAGCAGACGACGAGCGGGCGCTCGCAGGGAGCGTCGGCGGTCTTGATTCCCCCCGCGTTGCAATAGGAACACGCCCACAGCACGGCCTGCGTGGTCTCCACGTGGTCCGGATGCATCACGTCGTTGATCCAGTGACTCAGCACGAGGTCCGGCCCGAACCGTCGCACCGCCTCGAGTAGCTGCAGCCGGCGGTCGGGGCCGACCACCAGCGGACTGTCGCCGAAGTCGAAACAGTCGATGCCGGCGCCCAGGATCTCCGCGGCGGCCTCAAACTCCTCCCTGCGCCTCGCCTTGACGTCCTCCAGCGTCCGGTTCGGGTCCTCCGCCCACAGCGCCGGCGATTCGCAGCGTTCTCCAAAGGTCAGATTATGCACGTGTACCGTACCGCCGGCATTGACGAAACGGATGATGGCGCCCCCCGCTCGCGAGCAGAAGTCCGCCGCGTGAGCGCTGAAGACCAGAACCCGCATTCCCTCCCGGATCATTGCGTTTTCCCCCGTCATTCCCAACGTTCCGCTTCGGTCTGCGCGTCTGCTACGTCTCCTGACCGTATTCGGGCAGCGTTCCATCGTCTTCCGGTGTATATCCGAGCATTTCCCGTGCGTTGGACAGGTCCCATTTCTTCTCACAGCCGCCCGACGCCCCGTAGAAGATCCCGAACGACACATGATCCGACTCGATGGACCTCCGGACCAGTTGCGCCAGATCCCTCGGACTCAGCCAGCGGGAACACCCGGGCTCATACCGCTGTCCCGGAACGTCCTCGCCATTGAAATTTGCCACCCGAAGGCAGATCACACGGATTCCGTGCCGGTCCGCGTAAACCCTGCCGAGGGCTTCGCCAAGGGCCTTTCCCGCGCCGTAAACGCCATCCGGCCGTACCGGGCTTTCCGGGGTCGAAACAAGCCCTTCTTTCTCGTACAACCCGGTCACGTGGTTGGTGCTTGCGAAAACGACCGCGGGCACCTCATTCATTCGCGCAGCCTCGAGAATGTTGTACACGCCCGGGATATCGACGTCCAGGGTGGCCTTCGCCACGTCTTCCGGCGTCATCCCACCCCATCTCCGGATGGCCAGATGCACGATCGCGTCGACGCCGGTGGCGGCCTGGACCATGGCGGCGCCGTCGGCCACGCTGCCTACGACCACCTGGTCGTCCGGATGCGCGTCATCGGGCGCCGTTGTGTGCAGCAGGAGCCGGAATCGGTATCGCTCTCTCAGACGGGACCGGATAGACGTCCCGAGCGAACCGGCCGCGCCGGTCAGGAATATCCGCTTCTTCCGCATAGCGCGTGCGGACCCCCCCGCTGTGGTTGATCGAAGAACACTGAATCCAACTTTCGTGCGGCCTCAATGAAGGGAAGATGACAGCCAGGTACGGAAATCAGTCGATCGCGTGGGACCGGAAGCGTCGTGAAAAAGACCGACACGATACGGATCCTGAAGATAGCGCGCCCGTCCCGAAAACGCAAACCCGATTCATCCGGGAGGGTCTTGAATTCGGATTCGTTTCTGTATATCTTAACAGTCCGACAGACTCCGTCCCTCTCCCCGGAGGCAACGTGACGCCGATCGACATCCCGTGGCTTCTCAGCATCGTCGGGAAGGCCGGAGAAATCGCCCTTTCCCACTTCGGCAGGACGAAGGGGACCCTCAAGTCGGACAATTCCTGGGTAACCCAGGCGGACCTGGACGTGGAGGCCTATCTCAGGAAGGAGCTCGCTTCGACGTTTCCGGACGATGCCGTACTCGGCGAAGAGGGCGACGACCCGCGGCCGACGTCATCGAACGTGTGGGCGATCGATCCGATCGACGGTACGCGGGCATTCAACCACGGCCTGCCCGTCTGGGGCGTCTCGATCGGCCTGCTTGTAAACGGCCGGCCGGCGGCGGGCGCCTTCACTCTTCCCGTGCTGGGCGACGTGTATCATACCGACGGCGAAACCGCCTTCTACAACGGCGCTCGGCTCGCGCCGCCGGCGTCCGCCTGGGATGCCAACGCCCTGCTGCTGGTCAGCGAGCGCGCATTCAAACGTCTCAGGATCGACTACCCGGGCAAGACCCTCAGCCTCGGGTCGGCCGCCGCGCACCTCTGTTACGTCGCGCGCGGCTCGGCTGTGGGCGCGTTCGACCATGCCTCCGTCTGGGACTACGCCGCCGGCGCGGCCATCCTGCAAGTACTGGGTGTCCGCCTTCGGTATCTTTCAGGAAGGACCGTGGACTTCGAGGAGTTATTCAGCTTGAAGGATGCGCCTGAACCCACGCTCGCAGCGCCCGACGTCCACTTCAACCCCCTCCAGGATGCATTCCAGTCCGCGGAAGGATCGCCGTAGTTTCCCTTTCGATTCAGAAGCAGGAACCAACGTGGATGTACAGGATCGACCGGAAAACTAATCCGATATTCCGTAGATTCTCGCCAGGTTCTCGCCGAAAATCAGCCGTTCGGCGTCCGTCCCCAACTCCAGCCTCCGGATGGCCCGCTTCACCTGGATGGGCCGGTATTCCGGAAGGTTGGAACCGAAGACCACCCGCTCCGGCCCCAGCTCCCTCACCGCCGTTCCGACTTCCACCGGTACGGCCTCTTCCGGGTTGTCCGCCCACCGCTTGTGAAAGCGCAGAACGGTCGTGCCCATGTATACGTTTTCGCATTGCCGGCACACCGCCATAGCGGCGTCGAAATGGTCCGGGAAACCCATGTGGTCCAGGATAACGGCGGTGTCGGGAACGCGCTCCGCAATCGCTGCCGCCCGGTCCGCGCTGCAGTTTTCCACACCCGTATGGATCGAAACGACAATGCCAAGCTCCTGTGCGGCATCCGCGAACGGATAGACCATCGGATCGTCCACCTCGAACCGGTGGATCGCGCCCATCAGCTTCATACCCTTCGCGCCCCGGGACACGTAACTCCTGAGTTGCGCAACGCCCTCCGCCCCCAGGTGGGGATCCATCATGACACACGGCAGCAGATTCGGGTGTCCCGCGGTCCGTTTCAGCAAGCCATCGTTGTCCGGATCCTCCCTTGCGTCCGGCATCACCACCGCCAGGTCGATCCCCGCCTCCGCTTCGCACTCCAACAACGCGGCTACCGTCATGGGGCGCCCGTACCAGTCCTCCGCCAGGTAGGCTTCGAAATCTGCGGTTATTGCCATGGAATGACCTCCTTAACCCGCTAAGCCGGGACCCGGCGCTCAGCCCAGTTGCAACGCCCGCCACCGGTCGTACGCCGGGCGCATCCGTTCCGGAAGAAATCCCCGGACGTTGTCCGCAAGCATCCACTTCACGCGCCCGTCCGTCTCCTGGGGCTCCTCTTCTGGATAGTGTTTCTGCCAGCTCCCTGCCAATGTCAATCTTTCGGGCGCAGTATTGTAAATCCCCCGATGGACCGTATTGCCGTTCCAGAAAATCGTCTGACCCGCCTTGAGCTCCATCACTTCTTGCGTTGAAATGTCAGCGTGCCGATTCTTCAGCAGTCGGTCCCGTTCCTCATCGGTCCGGTACCGTCTGTGGCTGCCCGGCACCAGCTGCAGGCAGGAATCGTCGACCAGCGCCAGGTGCCACTTCAAGGACGCCAACGGACGGTTGAGAATTTCCATCTCCACCTCGTAGGCGCCGTCCCGTTCGTTCTTTCCGAAATCCCGGTGCCAGCCACCGCTCCAATCCTCCTCGTCGGGCGACGTAAAGATGAGCACCCCGCCCAACCGCAATTCGCTGCCCAGCAGGGGCTCCACGTATTGCATCACGTGTTGCGACGACAGATAATCCGCAAAAATCGGTTCGTCGAATTCCGGGGCGAACAGGCCCCTGATCGCCCACGGCTCACCGCTCGGGGTCCGGTGTGTGAAGATCTCCACCTCACCGGAACGCGCCTTTGCCTTCACGCGCCGCGTCGCATCCAGAAGCGGCGCCATCTTATCCGGATCGACCGCATCGTCTACGATAAAGTAACCCTGTGTCTCGTACTGATCCTTTACTTCCTCCAAATCCACCATACGCATCCTCCAATCCTGGTCCAATGAGGTTCATCTCGGGAACTTGCGCCGAAACGCGTGAGCGTGAGTCCGACATTCGTCCAACACGGCGGCGAAGATCGCTGGAAATTACTACCTGTGCTCACCACTCCTTCTTCCAGAAAATCCCGAGTGACTTCCGATCGCGTTCCCGTTCGTTGCCCTCTCTCTGCTGCGCCTCCAGCGTCACCTGGGGCAACAGTTCGTATTCCACGACGACCTCCCGCCCCCTCGCCTCGGAAACGTCCTGCGCGTAGCTGACGAAGAACCGGGAGCCGAAATACTTGCCAGCCCGCACCCGCGTTGCAGCGTCGCCCGTACCCAGGTCGATCTCGACGACGTCCAGATTCAGGCGCCGGCCGATCGTACGTTTCAACCGGTTCGCCGCGACGCCCAGCACAAGCCCCGCGGCACGACCCTCCAGGCGGCGACCGTCTTCGCCTTCCCCGCGCATCAAGACGGAAACGTCCTCGGCCGGCCTTCCGATCAACAGATACGAAAGGATGTCCGCTTCGTCCAGAGGCGGCGTCACGTCGCTTTCAAGGGAAATACTCGGTTCAACGATCGTGCCTCCCACAACGACGCTGATCACCGCGTTTTCGCCGGATACCAACCTGATCCTGCGCGTTGCGATGACGTAGAGTTCCGGATTGATATCCGGACTGCCCCGGAAGTTGATTTCCCCGCGGTCGATCGCGAAACTGGTATTCTGAAACTCGTACCGGCCCTGCCGGCTGTCGAGGGCCCCGAAGAGCCTGATTCCCTCCTTGTCCTTCAAGAGATCCACGTCTCCCGAAATCTCGACGTTCAGCTCCCTGTCGCGAATCCAGACGTTTCGAGCGGCCGAAACCCGGACGTCGCAGTTCAGATTCCGTACGAACGGCGACGTGATCCAGCCCACGTCGGTGGGGTATTCCATGAAGTCGGACAGCCTGAGTACGGCGCGGGTCAGCGCCACACTGCCCTCCATCCGCCCGGCGTTCGCGTCGCCCTTCAATTGAAGATCGGCGCGAAGGGCGGCCTTGAGTCCGGGAAGGTCGATCGCCTCGAACCCGTTCGCCTTCAAGGTCACGTCATAGCTTTCCAATGCCAGTCTATCCAACGTGATCTCGCCGCTCAGCGCGAATCCGGTCTTCTCCCGGCCGGATTCAAAGCGTTCGACGACGACCCGGTTCCCGTCGAAACTCAGATCGGCCTCCACGTCTTCGATGGTCGTATTGAGAGGCGCGATCCGGGCTGCTCCATCGCGTAGCCTCAGCCATCCGCGCTGAATCAGACGCCGCGGCGTCCCTTCCACGGTCACGTCGACAGCCAGAACCCCCGCCGCGCCCCGGACCTCCTCCAGCGCGTCGGGAAGCATGCTCAGATCGACGCCGTCGGATTTCACCGAGACGCGAACGTCTCCATCGGGGAGGCGGAATTCGCGTTCCTCCGGCGTTACGTACAACGGGAACCGTCCCTTTAGCGACACGCTGCGGCCGGGGGACTGCACCAGGCTGAATTCCATCTCGGCGCGACGGTCTCCGTACACCAGAGACCCCGAGAACGCCTGAAACCGAACGCCGACGATTTCCCCCATCCTGACGTCCAACACGGATTTTATTTTCGGATCATCCGGCGTGCCGGCCAGAGTGACGTGCCCACCAAGCGTCCCGAGCATCCCGCGGCCCAACCCCGTCAGTAACGACCAGGTCTTCAAATCCACGTCGTCCAGCCGAACCGTCACGCCGGCAGATTCTCCGGTATGCCCGCTGGCTCGGATCCTGCCGGCGTCGCCGACCAGGGTGAACCGATCCACCGAGACGCCGTCGCCGGGGAGATATCTGATCCGACTGGGGCCGCCGCTCAGCACAGACGCGTCGTCCGTGCGAACGACAAGCGAATCCAGGCCGAGCCAATACGCCCCGCCGGACGAACCGGCGCGCCCACGCAGATGAAGGACGTCGACGTCGTCCGTGCTACCGCCCAGCGTGAACGACGCTCCGGCTTCATCGAGGACCAGGTCCAGCGATGCGTTCCGAAAGACCCGCCCGCGCCACAAGACCGAATCCGCCCGGACGCGGGCGTCGCGCCCCGTCAGTCCATGCAGGCGCGTTCCCAGTGCCGCGCCATGAGCCCGGACGTCGTCCCGATAGTTCAGCACGCCGGCCGCCAGGTTCGCGCGGACAACCGGCTTGTCCCAGGCGCCGACAATCCGGGCGGCCAACGACGCGGGACTGCCTGAGATTCCCCATCCCGACAGACGGCTCAACGCTTCGAAATCATATACCTGCCCCGTCGCGCGAATTTCGACGCTGTCGCCCGGGACGGCCCAACCGCTACCTTCGACCGTCACGGTTGTGCCGGCCAGGAAAAACCGCTCCAGGATCGTCCGCCGTCCCCGCTGCGCCACCCTCACCCTCGCGCTGTCCAGGCTGCCTCCGAGAAAGCGCGACGCCTCCACGGCGACGTCCGCGCTGGCTGCAATTGAATCCGGATGAAAGCCCTCGCCGTTCAATCGAAATTGCAGCGAAGCGCCTTCCAGGAGGTCCGTGCGGCCTAACAGCCGATCCACGGCCAAGCCGTCCAACCGCAGTTTCGCCCGGTAGGTGGGGGGGTTCCCTTCCGGTTTCCCGAACCGTCCCAGATCGACGCGCCCTTCACCCGTGATCACGCCCAGTCCTACCGGCAGTCGCACGGACATGCTATCGAGCCTCACGACCCCTTCCCGGAACGACCCCCGAAACGCGAGACCCGTTGCGGCAGGCAGTCCTTCGATATTCAGGACATCGATCCTGGCGTCGCCTCGCCAGACCCGATCGGCCGCCCGCTTCAGCCAGAACGCCCCCGTGAGGTCGGCGCCGTCCGGAAAATGCCGCGACAACCTGGCAGGTTCCAGGCGTACGAAGCGCGTCCTCAAGTCATAGCCCGGATCCCTCGAGATCCGGTTGACGTCGAGCCTGGCGTCCAGCTCGCCGGCCTCACCCTCCGCCTCTATGCTGATCAGGAGCTTGTCGTTGTTCAACGACGCGGCCAGGTCCGCCGTATCGACGACCGTGCCATATAGTTGCGCGCGGGCGATGCCCCCGAGGACGGTCACGTCTGCAGTCGAGGGATCCAGGCCCTTACCCATCAGGCGGACGCCCCCATCGAAGCGGGCGTCCGGCGCCCACCGGGGGAGGACACGCGCCAGGTCGACGTCCGACGCGCTCGCCTCGATATCGTAAGAAACGCGCTTCCCTGAATAATCGACAAAACCGGAAATCGCGCATACTCCCGAACCATAGCGGAGTCCCAGGTCCAGATGCACGCGAGAGGCGTTTCCCCACACCCTTCCCGATGCGGACAGACTTCCCCGCGGGTACGCGCCGGGTAAGATGCGACCGATCTCATCAAACGCGAGAGAATCCGCACGAAAGGCGAAATCGTACTCGGGACGGGACAAACCGGTCAACGACCCGTCGACGCGGACGAGAGAACCCGCCGTCTGCATCCGGATCCCCTCGAACGTCAACCTACCGTCCGCGTACAGCGCCAGCCCCGACAAATTTCTGATCACGAGGGGCGGGTCGAAGACAATTGACCGGAAACGACGCAACGCCAGTTCACAACCGTCCGGGCCGGCCCGAAGTCCCGCAGCCATGTCCAGGCTGTCCGCCCTGCCCGCGGCAGCCGTCGTGACCCGGCCACCGACGACTTCCACGTGGCCGACCCGGATCTCCCGTTTCGGGCCGGCTTTCCACCACGCGGATTCGGCGGCTGGCAACAGACTGACGGCGGCGTCCGCGGCGGCCGACCCTTCCGGGAGCCGGAGCGCCGGTGCGGCCAGAACGAGTGTGTCCACGATCACGGATCCCGTGAGCAGTGCCGTCAACCTGTACCGTGCTTCCACCGCGTCGACCATCAGCAGGGGCGCCCGTTCCGGACCAAGCCGCACACGTTCCGCCCGAAACCCCTTCAGGAGATTTCCGCGAAGGCCGCCAATCTTCACCGTCATCTTCAGGTCGCGGGCGAGCCATCGTTGCGCGTAGTCTCTCAGATAGGGGTTCAATCGTCCGGATCCCAACTCCAGCAGGCCGAATCCGACGACAACGAACACGGCAGCCGAGAGAAGAACGGCTATTTTTGCGACGCGCCTGACGAGCGTTTGATATCGCATGGAGCACCTGCAAATCGTGCGGGATGAGTAAATGCTGCGGTCGCTATCGCCCCGCGTGCGCGGCGTTGTCAGAACGCCTGTCCCAGGCTGAAATGGATGCGCCGGCGAGGTTCGCCCGGATCCTCCGACAACCGGTACGCGAAATCGAGCCTCACGGGGCTGATGGGGTTCAGATAGCGAAATCCTCCGCCCGCGGCCAGTCGCAACCGGCCCGGATCGAAGGCGCCGAAACGATCCGATCCCACGTTTCCCGCGTCCAGAAACGCGGCCACGCCAAATCCGGGCAGCAGCCGGGCGCGGACTTCGATGCTTCCTTCGAGCGCGCTCCTGCCGCCCGACGGTTCCTCGTTTGCGTCCCTCGCGCCAAGCCGGTTCAGGCGCCATCCCCGGACGCTGTTGGCCCCGCCGGCGAAGAATCGTTCAAAGTTGGGGATCGAACCGAAGGTTCTTTCATTCAGGATCATCCCGCCCGAAACCCGCAGAGCCAGGACGCACTTCCAGAACAACCGTCGATACCACCTGCCCTCCCCCGACGCTTTGAGAAACTCCCCGTTACCCGCAGCCTTTACCGCGAGTTCGGCCAGCAGACCGCGCTGGGGGTCGAAATAGTCGTCTCTTCTGTCTTCCAGATATTCCACCGTAAGCGTGGCGCGCGTGCTGTCCAGCTCGAAATCGACGACTTCGGTCCTCGCCTCGATCAGGACTCTCCCGGTCGCGCGAAACGTCCGTTCAATCGCCGCGGTGGCGCCCCCGCGCTTCACCCGCACCTCTTTCGGTCGCTCCTGCTCCACGAAGCCGGTCAGATGCAGCCACGTCCTGCTTCCCAGAATGTACGGCTGTCTGACGCCGACCATTGCCCGTGCTTCCAGCGCGGACGCGGAGGACTCAATGGTCAATTGGCGCGCGTCCCCACCCAGAAAACTCCGGTGCCGCCATGCCAGCAACCCCCTTATCCGCTCCTCGGTATCGTAACCGGCCCCCAATTTCAGGCTGCGTGCCGGGCGCTCGCGAACGACAACGCGCACGTCCACGGGGCTCTTCGCCGCGGCCGTATCGGGCAGGCCGACTGAAACCGACCGAAACGCCTCAGACCGATGGAGTTGGAGCCGGCTATTCAAGAGGTCCTTCTTCCTGTAGGGGTCTCCTTCCCGAAACGTCAGACCTCGAAGGATGAGGCCGTCTGAAACCCTGCGATTGCCCTCGATTCGCACCTGCCCGAACCGGCACCGGGGTCCGGGCGCCGCCCGAAACGTCACGATGGCCCGGTCGGCCCGCCGCGACACTGCCGCCTCGACCTTCGCAAAGGCATAGCCGCCGTCCTGGAGCCAGTCGGAAATCAGTTTGAGGTCGGCCTCGCGGCCCATGCGCGTCAACGGACGGTCAGGTGTGGTGGTCAGTCCATTCATCAGGCGCAGGCTGTCCCGCGGGCTAACTGCCGGAAGACCCTCGAGACGAACGCCGGATATCACAACGGGATTTCCTTCGCGTATTCGGATCCGGACGCGAACAAAGCCCTCGCGGTACCGTTCGACGACGGTGTCCACGACGGCGTCAAAATGGCCGAGGTCCCGGTAACGCGCCGCGATCCTGTTGACGTCCGACCGAAACACGCGCGCGTCGTATCGTCGCATTTTCGCGCCGGAAAAGGTCCCGTACCATGGGTTCGCGCGGGTATTCATCAACCTCCTAACGTCGCCGTTCGAGAGCACGCGATTTCCCTGGATCTCAACCGCCGTCACGATATCGGACGCTTTCTCACGGGCCGAAAGGATACCGGACAGTCCGGAAACGACAACGACGGCGACCGTTCTGAGGATGATCAAATCTCTCAATCCTATCCGGGCAGGCATTGGCGCGCGGCGATGGCAACAAAGCGGTCGGACTGAGTCAATACTCGGGCCGGCCGCGGCGCTTCTTTTGACGCCCGCCGCCGCCGGTTTCAGGGCGGGCGCCCGCATCGGAAGATATGTCTCACGAACCGCGGCACAAGAGATTTCTATCCTGCCGTCCATTTGCGTCGCCGCTAAAGGCTGCGTTTCGGCAACCGATGCGCCCGAAAATGGAAAGGCCCCGATTCCCCTTTCGGGGAAAGGGACCCGACGCGGCCGCCGTACCCTTGTCATCCACTCGCGGCGGCGACCTCCGAAGGCTGGTTTTCGTGGCGGACGGCAATCCTGCCGTGCTCCAGGTCCACGCGGATCCGCGCGCCGTCGCGGATTTCGCCGGCAATCAGCCCCCTGCCGATTCTCGTCTCCAACTCACGCTGCAGATACCGTCTGAGCGGGCGAGCGCCGTAGACGGGATCGAACCCTTCGCGGGCGACGAATTCGCGCGCGCTGTCGGCGATCTCAAGGTCGATCCGCCTGTCCACCAGTCGTCTTCGGACGTCTGCGGTCAACAGATCGACGATCTTTGCGATTTCGTCCCGGGTCAAGGCCTTGAAGAGGACGACGTCATCTACCCGATTGAGAAACTCGGGCCTGAAGTGGCGGCGCATCTCATCCATCACCGCCCTGCGGGCTTCGTCGTTGATTTCCCCGCCATCCGTCACGCGATCCAGCATGCGGGACCCACCAATGTTCGAGGTCATGATAATCACCGTGTTTTTGAAGTCCACGGTCCGGCCCCGGGCGTCGGTCAGGCGCCCGTCCTCGAGGATCTGCAGCAGCGCGTTGAACACGTCGTTGTGGGCCTTCTCGATTTCGTCGAACAGGACCACCGAGTAGGGCTTTCTGCGGACCGCTTCGGTCAACTGTCCCCCATCGTCGTAACCCACGTATCCGGGAGGCGCGCCGACAAGCCGTGAGACCGAATGCCTCTCCATGTATTCGCTCATATCGATCCGGACCATATTGTCCTCGGCGTCGAACAGCGCTTCCGCCAGCGCCTTCGCCAGTTCGGTCTTGCCGACACCCGTGGGGCCCAGAAAGATAAACGAGCCGATGGGCCGGCGCGGGTCCTTGACCCCCGCACGGGCGCGGATAACCGCGTCGGCCACCAGCGACACCGCTTCCTCCTGACCCACGACGCGCCGGTGCAGAATCTCGTCGAGCCGGAGGAGCTTCTCGCGTTCGCCTTCCACCAGCCTGGCCACGGGGATCCCGGTCCAGCGCGAGACGATCTCCGCGATCTCCTCCCCGGTCACTTCTTCACGAAGCAGGCGGCCGTTTCCCTGCGACCGCGCCTCCGCGGCCGCGAGCTTCTGCTCCAGTTCCGGAAGCCGCCCGTGATTCAACTCCGCCAGCCGGCTCAGATCGTACTTTCGTTCGGCGTCTTCGATCTCGCGCCTCACCGATTCGATCTGTTCGCGAAGTGTGCGCACCGCGTCGATGACTTCCTTCTCGGATTCCCACTGAGCCCGCATCGCGCCGGCCTGCGCCTTCAGATCGGCCAGTTCCTTACGAAGGTCGTCAAGTCGCTGTGCGCTTCCCTTGTCCGACTCATTCTTCAGCGCCGCCTCTTCGATTTCTAGCCGCATCACCCTCCGGGTGACCTCGTCCAGGCCGGCGGGCATGGAATCGATTTCGGTTCGGATCATCGCGCAGGCCTCGTCCACGAGGTCGATCGCCTTATCGGGCAGAAACCGGTCCGATACGTACCGGTCGGAGAGCACGGCCGCACTCACGAGGGCGTTGTCCTGGATGCGCGCCCCATGGTGCAACTCGTACCTTTCGCGAAGTCCCCTGAGAATCGAAATCGTGTCCTCCACCGAGGGCGCATCCACCGTTACGGGCTGGAACCGCCGCTCCAGGGCGGCGTCTTTCTCGATGTACCTCCGGTATTCGTCCAGCGTGGTCGCACCGATACAGTGCAACTCGCCGCGCGCCAGCATCGGCTTGAGCATATTTCCCGCGTCCGCGGACCCTTCGGTTCGTCCGGCGCCGACGATGTTGTGGACCTCGTCGATAAACAACAGAATGCGGCCCTCGCTCTGCGCGATCTCGTTCAGGACCGCCTTGAGCCGCTCTTCGAACTCACCACGGAATTTGGCGCCAGCCAGCAGTGCCCCCATATCGAGGGAGAACACGGTACGCTCTTTCATCCACTCCGGTACGTCACCCCTTACGATCCGCTGCGCGAGACCTTCGACCACGGCGGTCTTCCCGACGCCGGGCTCCCCGATCAGGACCGGGTTGTTCTTGGTTTTTCGGGAAAGAATGCGCACGAGCCTCCTGATTTCCGCGTCCCGGCCGATCACCGGATCCAGCTTGCCCACTCGGGCTTGTGCGACCAGGTCCACGCCGTACTTCTCGAGCGCCTCGTACGTGCCTTCAGGTTCCGGGCCGGTCACCCGCTGATTCCCGCGCACGCGGGTCAACGCATCGAGAAACGCCTCCCTCGTGGCTCCGGCCTTCCCCAGAACCCGTCCCGCCTGCGTATCCGGACCTTCGCCCAGCAACGCCAGGGCCAGGTGTTCCACCGAAACGTACTCGTCCTTCAGCCGCCCGGCCTCGTCCCCCGCCCGTTGGATCAATTGTTGGAAACGCTGCGTCACGTACACCCTTCCGGGTTCCGAAGGGCCGACGGTCTGCCGGGGCCTTCCGCCGAGTTCGCGCTCCAGATCCGCGTTCAGGCCTTCCACGTCGATCTCCATCCTCGCCAGGATTCGCGGAATCAAGCCATCCGGCTGCCCCAGGAGCGCCAGAAGCAGATGTTCGCCGTCCACCTCGACGTGCCCGTACCGGGTCGAAGCCGTTTGCGCGTCCCGAAGCGCCTCCTGCGATTTTTGTGTGAATCTGTTCAGTTCCATCCGAGACCTCCTTCTATTCAAACGTGGATCCCGGCGTCACGCCGTCACGTCGCCGCTGCGATCCCGGTCCAATGGCTCATTGAAGATGACCGTCCGAACGACGGCTGCTCGATATGCATGCAATGACTGTGCCAGTATTCCAATCGGGCGGATGTGAAATGCGGTTGAACTCGACCCGTTCATCGCGTAACTTTGCGGATCGCAGCCCACCTTCTGCCGTGCCGTCTCGAGGAACGCCGGATGAAACCCGATTCAGAAGCCCTTGCTGTATTCGCTCCCGATCTCTTCGCCGGCCGGACCGCGCTCGTAACCGGCGGCGGCCGGGGAATCGGCCGAAGAATCGCCCTCGCGTTCGCGCGGTTGGGCGCGCACGTTGTGATTGCCGGCCGGAATTCCGAAACGCTCACGTCCGCCGCCGGCGAGATCACCGGCGCCGGGGCGCAATGCCTGGCCCTGCCCGTCAATATCCGTGAAACAGGACAGGTCGAAGAGTTCGTCTCCAGGGCGGTGGACGAATTCGGCGCGATCGACTTCCTGGTCAACAACGCGGGAGGTCAGTTCCCCGCGCGTCCGTCTGAGATCACCGACAGGGGCTGGCGCGCGGTGGTCGATCTGAACCTCAATGGCACCTGGAACATGTGCAGCCGTATCGGGCCTCACATGGTCGGCAATCGCTTCGGATCGATCGTGAATATCGTCCACGTGTACGCACTCGATCGGGGCGCGCCGCCTTTTGCCCACTCCGGCGCCGCGCGGGCGGGCGTGGTCAACCTGACCAGAACCCTGGGCCACGACTATGCAGGCCGCAACGTGCGGGTGAACGCCGTCGCGCCTGGATTTGTGGACACCGCCGGCCTTCGAGAGCATGAATTCGAGCCCCTCCAGCACAATGACTTCGAATCCACGGCCCTGCGGGACGTCCCCGCGGGCCGGTTCGCGGACCCTGACGAAGTGGCGGCGATCACGCTCTTCCTGTGTTCTCCGGCCGCGGCATACATCACCGGCACGACGATCGTCGCCGACGGCGCACTGTCTCTGGGCAACTGGACCCCATGGATGGCGCAGGAACCGTAGCGGTTTAGAGGAAAAACAAAAGCGACCGGGAGTTTCCCGACCGCTTTTGTCTTCGACCCTCGTTGTCTTATATGCCATTTCGGCACATAATGCCGAAATGGCATATCATTGCGATAATCGCTGCCGATCCCGTCTCTCAATACGCTAAAGCCGAACTCAATATCCGATTCGACGCAGAAATCTGTATGTCTTCCGGCTCCGCCTGGCTTCGCTGATGGGGTCATCGGCGCCCGGTACGGGATTTCCCGGACAACTGGTTACCCAGCGGGAGAAGCCGATTTCCTCCAGCACCTTTCGAATCACCGTGAAATCCAGATCCGACCCGTCGCCCACGTCGCACCAGACCGGATCGTACCGTCCGCTCTGGTCCCGTGAGGTGGACGTATAATCCTGAAAGTGCATGTAATTCAACCGGCTGCTGAAATCCCGTATCGAGGCGGCCGGATCGTATCCCCACAGCAGGGCGTGGGACACGTCGATACACAGCTTTGCCTTCCGAAGCCGTCCGGTATAGAATTGCCAGTCCGCCACGGAGTCGACCAGGGTATTGGTGTGAATGTGGTAGCTGATTTCCAGTCCCAGCGCCTCCGCGTATTCGGCCCAGGCTTCCGCGCCCTCTGCCGCCGCCGTCAGGTCGTCCTCGTTCACGGGCCGGCCGGCCGGTTTGCCGCCGCTCATGAACATGAAGCAGTCGGCCCCCACTTCCGCGGCGTATTCCATCCGCCGCCGGTTGCGCTCCACGTGCGCCCAGTCCCTCACGTCCGGCGACCCGCTTGCGGTATATACCGCAAGCGGCAATCCCGCGTTTTCGCACACGCGCCGCAACCGCGACGGCGGCCCCAGCCAGTCCGGGGACAACCGGCCCTCCCAGCCGTCCCAACCGGCAGCTTTCAATGCGTCCAGCGCCGGCTCCAGGTCGGGTTCCTGCCATCTCAGCGTACTGTATCCCAGTTTGAAGGCCATGGATTCCTCCGTCTGCGCTTCGAAGCTGTCCTAAAGGGGAAGGCGCTTCGCGCCTACCGCGCCCGCCGCGTCAATTCCTCCCGGGCCTGCTGAAACAACGCGATCAGGCGAGCGCGCGTTTTTTCGTCGCGGAAGACGCCGATTTTCTCCGCCCAGGCGATCCCGCCCTCCAGATGGGTCAACAGATATTCGCCTTCGGCGGGTTCGAACGCGCACCGGTTGCCCGCGTCGACGTAGACCGGTGACGAATGGGCCATCACGGGGCCGGCGTCCGTCGCGTACTCGCCCCAACACCGGGCCGCCACCCAGCATGACCTCTCGACTTTCAATTCGTGACTCAAGGTGACGGTCCGGCGGTCGCCGGATGCATCCTGCCGGGCGGCGCGTTTCCCGTTGACGATCAGCTCCACCGCGGTCAACGGCCACACGCTCTCCGCGGCGGCAACGACCTCCACGGTTCCTCCGTTGCCCGGCAATGCGATCTCGCCGCCCATCGGCGTTCCCTCCACCTCGAGATCGATCATCGCGCCGGTACTGGCGAACGTCGTCCCGCGTTTGACCGCCCTGCACCAGTTCTCGAACGTAAATCCCTCGTCGGGACCCAGCTTCGCGTACGTTCGGGAGCCGCCCAGGATGCGATCGTTCGACATCTTGTCCGTGCCACCGACGATCGGAAGCTTCTGACCCGTGTTCAGCCAGCGGTAATACCCGCGCTCTCCGGCGCCGATCCGTTCGCCCTGCCAGATCCAGCACAATTCAGCCGCGTCGGCCTGGCCCAGCACGATATTGGCGGCATTCTCGAAATCCGGCGTGGGCATATGCGGCATGATGACCAGTCCGCCCTGCCGGCGGCAGGCTTCCGCCCAGTCTGCCATCAGGGCCTGGATCTCCCCGCCGATCCAGTCTTCCTGAGGGCCTCCGGTACACATCGGCGCCACCATTTCCTTCAGTCCCAGCAGGCTGATGTGTCCGAGCACGTGCTGGCGGTTTTCCTGGCTCACCCATATCTTGTGGTACTCGCTGCTCGTCGGCGCCAGGCCGCCCGTAAACTCCTCCCAACTGGTAAACAGCCGGCCCCACTGGCTTGCCAGCAGGTTCACCACGTTCAGGTCCTCGCCGGCCGCCTCCAGATGTGAGGATTGAGACGAAAGAAAGTGCACGTGCGTATCGCCCGAATAGAATCCCCGGTCCTTCATATCGAAAGCGCGTTCAATGTCCAGCGAAAGATCCCGCTGGCCGGGTTTCACGTCCGCCAGCGCCCGCAGGGGAACGTACTCGAATCCGCGAGCCACCTCCACGTAAACAGGGCCCACGGGCAGTTCGACCTGGCAGGTTCCGTCGATGTAGGCGTACGGCGTGCCACGCACTTTGCAGTCGCCGCCCATATCCTCGAACCAGGCGGTATTCACGTCTGCCCGGTGGCCGTGCGGCGCGAAATAGGCGCCGTGGGAAGACCGGAAGTGTATCCGGCATCCCACCGGCAGGCCGGATTCCGCGTCGTTCACCCGAACGTGCAGCCACTGCTTGCCGGCCGGGGCAACCAGGGCGACCCGGGTGTTGCCGTGCTGCACGGTCTTGTTCTCCAGCACGTCGCCCCATCTGAACGATTCGCCGGACTCTCCGCTCCTGATATTCATATCGGATTCCGGCGACCCATGGATTTCAAGGTATCTTCCCTCCCTTATCTCCCCTCCGCCAGCGCCCCATCCGGTCTCATCCGTTTCCAGATAGTCATCGCCGGGTACGTAAAGCCGGTCCTGCCGCGCGATCACGCCCCGGTCGAGTTCTACCGTGACCTCGTCGTCGTTCCCGGTCGAAACAGCGATCTCGCTGCGCGGATGCCACGCGAACGGGTCGCTCTCCTCCTGGCAGAGCGTGATTCCGCCCAGCGCTATCGCGGCATCTCGGGATCCCGAAACCTCAATGCTCTGAATGGTCTGCTCCGGATACGGATTGACCCAGTCATAGAGCCACCAGCCCGCCAAGTCGCTGCTCTCAGACCTGACGCCCACCTGCGCCGCGCCGTACGGCAGGTTCCGGTCGTCCAGGGCGACCGGAAGAAACTCGCGGCAACCCCGACAGAGAAACGGATGATGGCCCCACGGCACGAACAGGTCGTGAATTTCGAACCGCCGCCTCAACACCTGCGCGACACCGATTCCGGACTCGTAACCGATCCGGTACCTGCCCACGACCTCGCCGGTCCCTTCGAGACTCGCTTCAACACCAATGACAGGTGTACAGACGTGCGCGAACAGCACCCTGCGCGCCTTTCGGCCGACGGGAATGGAGGCGGATCCGGCGACCGGTTTGCCGCGCCGGCCCGAAACCACGACAAACGCGGCGCCTCCGGAATGCTCGCCGCGGTCCGCGAGCGCGAACGGAACGCCCCAGAATCGGCAATTTCCCTCGGGAAGCCGGCAAAGTCCGCTCAATCCGGGTCTCTCGGACGCGGCGGGCCAGAGCCACCCCGCACCCGTATCCACGTTTTCCGTTCCGGCATTCAGACGGGCGGTCAGGTCCAGCGGCTGAAATACGTCCGACATAAGCGATCCGCTCCATTCCTGTGTTCTGCAGACGCGAAAACCGATTGACGGGCGGCCGCGTTGTCCGTACTCTCGGAGAACCGCCGGAGCGCGATTCCGGCCCATTCCATAGGGAGCGACGTCAATGATCATCGACAGCCATGTGCATCTCAGACACGGCAACGCCGAGCGTACGGAATACACAGCGCATCAGATTGTCGAATCCATGGACGGCGCAGGCGTGGACAAATCGGTCGTCTTCGCCATTTGCACCACCGCATTCGACGCCATAGCGCGGGCTCGAACGGCGCACGAACTGTATCCCGACCGCCTCATCCCGTACGCGTACGCCCTGCCCGATCCCGAACGTCCGATCATCGGAAGCATTGAAGAGGCCGTTACGCGCCTTGGGTTCAAGGGCATCAAGATGCACGCCGGCGAATGCACCCTCGCGGAATACGTGTCGGACCCCATCCTGAAACTGGCCGGCGAACACGGTGTGCCATGTCTCATCGATTTCATCGGCCGCGACGCCGACCTCGAGCGCATGTCCAGGTCCTTTCCCGACACCCCGATCATTGTCGCCCACATGGGTCGTTACCTGTGCACCGACCGGGGACTCATCGACCGGTTCGTCCGCATCGCCGAAGCAAACGAGAACGTGTATCTGGACGTCAGCGGCGTCGTTTTGATCTGGAAAATCCGCGAGGCCGTGGAACGTCTGGGGCCGGAACGCATTATCTGGGGAACCGACGGACCCTACCCCACGCCCGACCTGGCAAGCTATATCCGCACCGACCTCGCAAAGGTCAAGGCTTCCTGTATTAGCGGACCGGAACTCTCCGCCATTCTCGCCGGAAACATCTCCCGGCTGCTTGATCTCTGACTTTGCATGCTAGCTTTGGATATAATATAAATTTCACGACAAGAATAAGTTATGTAATTTTTCTGTAATCAGACTCGAGCCTCTGACGAGAAAAAGACAGGGCGCCGATACGATCCCCTGCAGGATGCAACTCGCGGTTGCCCGAACCCTGCGATCGGTGACTTCGCGACACTTTTTCTTGACAAAAATCCGCGTTTGTATATTTTTCCTCCGCTGCAAGGGTAGAGGCGCGGGTTTGCATCAGTAACCGGCGGTGGACGGCGGACCCACAGCTGCCGGACGAAAGGGTGAACCTGCCGAAGCCCGGAACTCCCTCCGCCGGGATTGACGGGCTGGGCCGCTGGATAAAATCCAGCTGGACTGTCACGGGAAACAAGGCCCCGTGGAGCGCTCTCTTGCGATGTCGCGCATTCCGGTCGTAGCCGGCGATGTCTCTACCCTTGGACATGCCGGCTGTTTTTGTGCCACCGATCCACGCAACCCGGTCAGCCGGGAACCACGGACCCTGACAGTTGTCGAGTGATCCGCAAGCCGCAGTCAACCCTTACTTTACAGAAGGAACGGAAAATGAACAGGATCAAAGCAGGTGTTCTTGGCGCGACCGGCATGGTCGGTCAGCGCTTCGTCTCACTCCTGGAAGACCATCCCTGGTTCGAGATCTCGGTGGTGGCGGCCAGCCCGCGGTCGGCGGGCAAGACGTATCGCGAGGCCGTCGCGGGCCGATGGACGCTCTCTTCCGACGTTCCCTCGAAGATTGCCGATCTGACGGTCAGGAACGTGAACGAGGTCGAAGCCATCGCCGATCAGGTCGCCTTTGTCTTCTCGGCGCTGGATATGGAAAAAGAGGACATCCGCGACCTCGAGGACGCCTATGCCCGGCAGGAGACGCCTGTGGCGTCCAACAATTCCGCCCATCGGTGGACGCCGGACGTCCCCATGCTCATGCCCGAAATCAACGCGGGACACGTCGCCGTCATCGAGGCGCAACGCAAGCGTCTTGGCACCCGCTCAGGCTTTGTCGCCGTCAAGCCGAACTGCTCGATACAACCCTATGTCCCGGCCTTCGAGGCATTGGCGGACTTCGGACCCCGAAGCGCTTCCGTGTGCACCTACCAAGCCATTTCCGGCGCCGGGAAGACCTTTGCGTCGTGGCCCGAAATGGAGGACAACATCATCCCCTTCATTGGAGGGGAAGAGGAAAAGAGCGCCATGGAACCGCTGAAAATCTGGGGCGAGATTCACAACGGCGAAATCCGAAACGCAAGCGCCCCGGTCATTTCCGCACAGTGCATTCGGGTGCCCGTCAGCGACGGACACATGGCCGCCACGTCGGTGTCGTTCGAAGAGAAGCCTTCCCGGGAACAGGTGATCGAGTCCTGGCGAACTTTCCAGGGGGATCCGAAGGCTGCCAACCTGCCTTCTTCGCCCAGACCGTTCCTGACGTATTTCGATGAAGACGACCGGCCCCAGACCCGGCTGGACCGGGACGCTGGCGATGGCATGGGCGTAACGCTGGGGAGACTGAGGGACGACGACATTTTCGACTACAGATTCATCGCCCTGAGTCACAACACCGTTCGAGGGGCGGCGGGCGGCGCCGTTCTCATGGCTGAACTTCTTGCGGCCGAAGGTTATCTGAAAACGAAGTAGCTTCAATGGGCGACGCCGTACCCCCGCTTCTCCGACTGATTCTCAGTGTGGAACCCCATGCCGGCGCAACCGGCTGTGGATGGCCTCCCTTGCCTCCTGAAACGGTCGCTCCAGGTATGCCATGTGATCCTCTTCCCCGTGGTGGTGCGTGACCTCACCCGGCCTGTGCTGCCGGCTGTTCTCACGCATGTACGTCACGCAGCCATCCACCAGCGTCAACATGTACCGCGCCGTTTCAGAATTGAACATCCACCACTCGCCGCCGCAGGCAATATAGACCGGGGAGGTATGCGCCATCATGCCGCGTCCCCACCCGTCGAGGTGGGGAACCGCCCGGGCATAGTCCGGCCCGCCGCACCGTGCGGCCAACCACGAGTGAGCGCCGACCTCGATTTCCGCTTTCAGTCTCAGCTTTCGCGCGCCCCCCGATTCTTCCGTTGAGGCAACCACGCGCCCGTCCTGCACGATCTGCAGCGTATGGATGGGCAGCACGCATTCGGCCTCCGCGACCGCTTCGACACAACCGCCGTTACCCGGCAGCATGACCGTATCGCCGACGTCGCGGCCGTCCACGGTGAACCGGATGATCGGCCCTCCGCTGTGAAAGGTCCGGCCCGCGGCCATGTTCCTGCACCAGGTTTCGTACGTGAACGGCTCATCGTCGGGAATCCTCACGTACGTTCTGTAGATGCCCACCGGCACGTCGCTGCTCATCTTGTCGGTGCCGCCGACGAGCGGCAGCCTGTATCCGCAGTTCAGATACCTGTAGTATTCGTTGTGATTGTACGTTGCGTGCCTGAGCATCTCAACGGCGTCGGCGCGGCCCGTCGCGATGAGTGTGGCCGGCTCGCCGTTTGGATTGGGAAGGTGGGGTATGATCACGGCGCCGCCCTGCGCGTGGCATCGGTCCGCCCAATCCGACATGGTCACCTCAAGCGTACCGCCCATCTCCGCTTCGCCGGGGCCGTCGGAACACCAGGGCATTACGGTCTCCTTCAGACCGAGCAGAATCAGATGCCCGAGGAAATGCTGCCGGTTTTCCGATCCGACGTAGACAATGCTTCTCCCGTCGGGCGACGTGCTCGCTCTGCCGGTGAACTCCTCGGTGCTGGTAAAGAGGTTGCCCCACTGCGAGGGCAGCAGGTTGACGACGTTCAGGTCCTCTCCCTGCGCCTCGGTGTGGCTTCCCTGCGTGGAAAGAAAATGGACGTGCGAATCCCCGCTGAACCACCGTTCGTCATTCATGCTGCACCAGCGTTTCAGCCGCAGTTCCAGTTCCCGCTGTCCGGGCCTGATTTCCACTGCGGTGCGGAGCGGCTCGTACTCGAATCCCCGGGCGACGTCCACGATGACCCGTCCCCTGGGCAGCCAGCCCTGACATGTGCCGTCCGTATACGCATAGGTAATCTGACCCAGCCGCACGTCGCCGCCCACGTCGATATGCCACGTGCCGAGGTTGGAATTCACGTGCGGATGGTGGCCGTGCGGCGCGTACGGTATCCCTTCGGGCGACCTGAAGTGAACCCGGCATGGCACCGGTTTCCCGGTCTCGTCATCGACCACCCGGGTATGCACCCAGTTTCGCCCCCGGTTTACGACCTCGACCTTCAACGCAGGGGTCTCAATACTGCCGCGTTTCTCCAGTTCCCCCCAATTCACGGCGCCGAGCGATCTGGAGCCCTGGCTCACCGTGACGGTTGCCGACGGAATCGCGGCCACTTCGACGTACGCCGGACTGCTCGCCGGGTTCTGCCGCTGCCCCCACCCCTTCCTCTCGTCCCTCAGAAAATCGTCCGATGGCCGCGCCGGCAGCGGATAGGGGTACGTGGCGATACCCCGGTCCACCTGCACGTCCAGGTCGAACGGCTTATCGGCATCCTCCTGTCTCGGCAGCGTTATCAACACCTCTCGCGGGGCCTCCCGCGAGAACGGATGCTCGTCGGCGTGACCCAGCGTGATGCCGCCAATGACAAACCGGGGACCCTCGGGGATCACCTCCAGCCGTTCAATTGCACGGTCCGGGTGGGGATTCTTCCAGACCCAAAGCGTAAAGGCACTCGAACGGCCCTGCATCGCCTCGGTCTGACGTCGACCGGCGTCACCCCACCTTCCCTCGTAGCGCGGCAGCATTTCGTCCGTCCGGTCCTGCACCGCGACGAACGGGAGCCCTGCCGCCGCCGGAACCGTGCCAATCTCGAACCGGTCCCGGATCGGCGCCGAGACGACGTTGCCATCCTCGAAGTGGAAGCGGTATTCTGCAACGCACTCACCGATCGGCCCGTTATCCGGAATCCCGGAATCGAGCAACCGGTGCGCCACGACCACCCGGAGGGCCGTCTCTTCGACTGGGACGGATATCACCTGGCGCGACATCCCGTCCCCGAAACCCAGCAGGCAAGGCGCGGCCTCCCCGTCCGCGCGTCCGATCAGGAACGGCAGACCCTGGAAGTGATGGACGCCCGCGGACACATCCAATCCGTCGCAATGACTCTCGGGGCCCACGTTGCACATCGCGGACAGATCCAGCGGTTCATACGCAGCCATACCCAAAACCCCCTTGTTGACACAGCCTCTCAGTGCTACGTCACCCGGTTGCGCGGGCGGCCCTCCAGAAATGCGATGACGTTGTCCACCGCGCCCCCGTTCAGCAGATCAACTCCTTCCGGCGTCATGTCGGCGCAGTGAGGCGTCAGCACCGCCTGCTCGCAAGACAGCAGCGGATGCGACGACGGCGCCGGCTCCTCGTCGTAGACGTCGATCGCCGCGCCGCCCAGACGCCCGGACCGGAGCGCGTCCACAAGCGCATCGGTATCCACCACCGGACCCCTGGCGCCGTTCACCAGAATCGCGCCTTGTTTCATCAGTCCGAATTCCCGCGCGCCGATCATGCCGCGGCTGTCTTCGGTGAGCGCCACGTGCATGCTGACGACGTCGGCTTCGGCCAGCAATTCGTCCAGTTTCACGAAACGCACGCCCAGCCTTTCTGCCCGTTCCGGCGATGGATTGTAGGTCCACGCGATCACCTCCATCCCGATGGCGCGTCCCAGCCTGGCCATCTCCGCCCCGATATTACCGGCGCCGACGATGCCCAACACCTTGTCCTGCAAATAGATGCCATCCATCCTGGGCCATTCGCCCGCCTTCAACCGCTCCGTAAAGAACGCCGCGCGTTTCGCCGCGGCGAACATAAGCCCGAACATGTGTTCGGCCACCACCGGCGCCGTTCGCCCCGGCTGGTTGCAGATGACAATCCCGTGCGCTCTGGCGGCTTCGAGGTCGAACATGTCGGTACCGATCGAGCAACTCGTAATCATTCGCAGATCGGGCAACCGTTCGAATTCTTCCCGCCTCCAGGACACCACGCCTCTTGTGTTGATAATGACTTCCGAGCCCTCCGCGCGCGCGACTTTCTCCGCACTCGACTCCGGCCTCGTATCGTACAGAACCACCTGTCCGTAACGCGCCAGGCGGTCCAGATGGGGAGACCCGGCGATCATCACCGGATCGTCTCCCGGGACCAGCATCCTTAGCGTTCCATCGGCCATCTCCAGACCTCCAGTGTGGCGACGTCTGACAACACGGTTGCCGCAGGGACCGTACGCGGCAGGGGCGTCCTGTATCCCGAATGCGGAAGAAGGCCAAACACAGCAAGCCCGCAGGACGATGCCTCCAGTGCCGGAGTCCGCCCGCTCCGGGATCCGATCATGCGCACGCATCCTGACGGAGTCCGTCCGAGCGCGCTCACTCGCCTTTCGGTATCCGCGACGGACCTTCGGAGGCCAATGTGGTCAACGCGCCGAGCAGCAGGTCGATTTCCTCTTCCAGCAGGAAAAACGGCACGCTGGCGCGCAGACCGCGCCGCGTCGAGTTGAATGCCTTGACGACGATGCGCCAGCGCCGCCTCAGCTCATCCCTCACGTCCTCGGGCCGCCAACCTTTCATATCGAATGCGACGACGGCGGCAGACTGTGCGTGGGACATCGGGGTGAACACCCTGACCCCCGGGATCCCGATCAACCCCTGTTTCAACCGGGTCGTCAACGCCGCGGTGCGCGACCAGATAGCCTCCAGTCCAATGTTCTCCAGGTATGCCACCGCCGACGCCCAGGCGTGTACGAGCGGCCACGACCAGGGCCCGAATTCGAACCTCTCGGTATTGTCTTTGAGTTCGAAACGATCCTCCCCGAAGTCCACCCACGCCTGCGCCCGCCCGCCTGCGTAGGTCACGCGTATTTCATCCCGGCGGTCCTCCCGTGCAAACAGCGCTCCGGCGGCATAGGGTGAATACATCCACTTGTAGGAAAGAACTCCGGCGAAGTCGCAGCCCACTTCGTTCAGATCCAGGGGGTACAGTCCCGCGGAGTGCGCCATGTCCAGAAACGTGAGGACGCCGCGCGCCCGCGCGGCGGAACAGATGCGTTCCACGGGCAGGCGGAACCCCGAGTCTGAAATCACGTGGCTCAAGCCAATCAGACGGGTGCGCTCCGTGATGCGTCCCGCAACCGCTTCGACCTGTCCGTCACCATTTTCCACGAGGGGCGCCTTGTCCACGATGACGCCGTACAGATCGCGCAGATGAAGACAGGGCACCAGCAGGGCCACCTCTTCTTCTTCGGAAATCAGGATGCGGTCTCCCGCCTTCCAGTCCAGGCCGCGGATCACCGTCTGGAACGCTTCGCTCACCCCGCGCATCAACGCCAGATCGCCGGCCCGAACGCCGAAGAATCTCCCGAGGCGCGCCTTGGACCGTTCCCGGCGCGGGTATTCCTCATCGGGAAACGCAATGTGCATCGGACCGCGCTCGAACAGTTCCCGCATCAGCGTCAAGTGCGTCCGGGCAACCGGCGCCGGGGTGATGCTCACGCCACCGTTCTGGAACCAGACGAATTTTTCCAGCGGCGGGAAGTCCGCCCTGATCTTCCCTACGTTCATTTGCCTGCGCCCAGGTGAAAACACGTTTTCGGAATCAACGAGCCGGTTTCCGATCGGTTCAAGCGTGTTTCGCGTCCGTGCCCGCGTTTCGGGTCGTCGCCTCAGCGCCAATGGGCGGGCAGTATGACGTCCCTCAATCCCAGATGCCGCGCGATCCAGCGCTCCTGGTAGACCCCATCCTTGTAACGGGAGTGCTCCGAGGCGCGAACCTGAGGAGCCGCCTGCATGGCATCGGCTACCGCACCTAGCGTTTCCCTGCTGCCCCACAGCAGGGTCGGCGCCGTGATCCGGGGCGCAAAGAACAACGGGTCGAAATAGGATACCGTACGTGCTACAGCGTGGCGGCGATCCGGATATTGACGCAGGTATTCGTTGATCTCCTCCAAAGGATAACTCTCCGTGCCGGCCGCCCGATCCATCGTGCGATGGAAAAAAGACGGTGACGCAACCAGGTGGGTCAGACCCCCGCGCAGGGCCGCGGAAAAGAGCGGCATCTCGTTCTGGCCTATCCCGACGATTCGCCCGCGGTCCGCTTCCGGACGCGTGAGCACATAGTCGACCGCCCGGCAACAGTCTGCCACGATGCCCCGCATCACGTAACCTTCGTGGTCTTCTATCCCGTCCACAAACAAGCCCGGGAACGACGCCGCGTAGGGCTTGTCGGCGTTCCGCTGCCCCCTGGCGGCCATGGCGAACACCAGGAACCGCCGTCGTTTCTCGCTTGCATCGCCCTGCGGCAGCGGTTCCACCACACTCTGCAGGCGGGTGAAATACAGAAGCGTTGGAAACGGTCCCTTCCCCCGGGGAATGCTCAGATAACCGAACAGCCTGTACGGACCGATGCTGGTAAAGCGTACCCCGTACGTCGTTGAATAGTCGGTCGACCGAATGGGCATCAATTCCACTTCAGGCGCTATCGGCGTCGCATCGAGCGAGTTGACGACGCGATTCCAGTACGCATCGAAATCATCGGGTCTGACCGTCGTCGACATGCATCGGCTGGACACTGATAACCTCCACTGGCGTCGGGAGAATCCGTTTACGCCGGTCCCGTGATCCGTATTCAGGCGTGGTTTTTTAGGTGTTTCTCGAAAAACGCCTCAATTACGCTACCGTGCGCCACGCTGCCCGCATCGTGGGCATGGCCGTCGTACGCATACATGCGTTTGTCGCTCGACGCGATTTCTCGGAACGCAGCGTATCCGGTTTCGGGCGGGCAGATGTTGTCCTGCAGACCCAGGTTGACTATCATCGGGCATGATATCCGCGGTCCGAAGTGAATTCCGTCGAAATAGGCCAGCGTCTCACGCACCACGGGCTCCCGTTCGGGGTAAAGCCTCAGATAGTCCCGTATTTCCTGGTAGGGATAGGTGTGCGTCAGCTGGATCGCGTCCATAAAGCCGCACAGATAGGGTGCTCCGGCGGCCCCGGCCCTCGGGTCCCGGAGCGCGGCAACCACAAACGTCAATCCTCCCCCCTGGCTGCTGCCGGTCACGCCGATCCGCTCCGAGTCCACTTCCTCTCTGCCGGCCAGAAAGTCGAACGCGCGCACGGCATCGATATAGAACCCGCGATAGGAATAGGTGTTCCGGTCCACGATGTTGTGCGTCAGCAGCCCCGGATAACCCGGGTTGAACTGACCGTTGCTCCTGAGCTTTCCCCGCGGGGCGACGCTGAAAACCGCATAGCCCCCTTTTGCCTCCTGTTTCGGCAGTTGGGGCTCGCCGATATAGCCAGGCACCCGCAAGATCGAAGGCAACGTTCCGGCCCGCGACGCGGGCAGACAGTACCAACCCGCAATCCGGACGCCGTCGATACTGTCGAAGTGGACGTCGAAAACATCCACGTCGGGCGTCGACCTGAGGGGGCTGCGCACCACAGCCGGGTTGAGAGGAATGCGGTCCACGGTTTCGAGCACGTCCTCCCAGAATGCGTCGAAATCTTCGGGACGCGCCATCGACGTCTCGAAATCTTCCACAGCGATCCTGGCCATTCACCCTCCGTCCGATCGCGAACGGTCAGCCGAGTCTCCCCGTACAGCGACGGAGCTCTCCACGCCGCGGCGACCGAACGCATTGACGGGCCTGACAGACAGCCGGTTCACCTCAGGATGCAGCCTCCATTCGAAGGCCGCTTCCGGCTCATCCTGCCATTCGCCGTCGTCGATGCGTTTTTCGAACCCCGTCAGATTCGCGGTTTCCGTATCGAGAAGGACATAAAGCGCTTCCTGCTCCCCGCCTTGTCGGAGATGGATTTCGGCCCGGTTCGGCGTCCAATACAGGTCGCCCGCGCGTTCCGTGTGCTTGGAGAACCACGGCAGCCCTGGCGTGTCCGCGTCCTCCCAGTACAGGTATCTGTTGAAGTGATAGGAAATCTTCCCATGCTCGGGCTCCCCGGGCCCCATCGTCTCCAGTTCGTCGTTCCGAAGGGAGATCATAAAGCGTTCGAACAATTTCAGGCGCTCGGCCACCTGAAACCGTCCGGCCACCGCCGGTGGAGGCTCGGGGACGACCTTTACGTCGGCGAAATCCTGTTCCACCCAGGCGCGGTGCGCTTCCAGAGCGCTGAGCGGCGCCCCCTGCCGCTCCAGGTGATAGGTGAATTTCGTCTCGTCGTTGGAATCTCCACCGACGTCCATGGCCACCCATTTGCCGTGCTGGTTCGACCAGACTTCATTGATGCAATGTGAACGCATGATCTGTGTCCGCGCGGTAAACCCCAGCGCGGCGCAGCAGTGCGACATCACGGTCGCATAATGCGTGCACATTCCGAGGCTGAGCCGGCGGCGCGCCAAGCTCAAAATCACCATGGCGTCCCAGGGCGGGCAGAATTCGATCTCGCCCATGTTCCAGCCGTCCTCCCATTGCTCCCTCACCCACTGTCGCAGATGCAGGAACGCCTTGAACTCGGACTTTGCGGGACGGATGACTTCATCCAGTTTCCAGCGCTCCCGCAGGATCTTTCCCCGTTTGGAATCAGCCGGCAGGTGGGAAAACCGGTAAGAGCTACGTATCAACGCCGGGTTGTCGGAATCGACGATTCTTGCCGCCGGCTGTGTAACCCCGCCGGCCGTTACCGAAAGCGATACGCCCGTGACCTCCGGCGTCTTCGATGGCTGTTCTGACTGCAATATGATACGCCATTGCAGGAAACGGATCGGGTCCGCCGGAACGATCAATTCCGATGCCTGTGCCCAAGCCGTCCAGGTTTCCGGGCGGTAAGCCGGGCACGGCCCGCCCCGCCACTGCAGGTCCGCGCTACATCCCGTGGGCGTCCGGACGTCGGCGGACATGCGGATCGCATCTACGCGGCCCGCGGCGGCGATCCCACCAGTTGCAACAAGGCCCAACAGGTCCACTGCACTGGAACAGACCTCGCCTGTTTCTGCATTTTGATCCAACCAGAGCCGGACCATGTATTCTCCGCAGGCGCGGTCGTTGACACCCATCTCCTCGGACCGCCAGGTCAGACCGCCGTCTTCGCTCACGGCGCTCCGTTTTGGCTGGACGCTCTCCTCGATCAGCAGAGTCCACGTCGCATCGGCCACAGCCCGGAAAGTCACCTCATTCCGACCCGCGCTGAGCCAGTCTGAGGGAATCTCCAGCGGATGCCAGCGGTCTTCCCAATATGAGCGTTCGCCGGGCCAGACGACTCTCAGCGAGTGACCGTTCACGTCTACGTCCAACTCCCCGTCCGCCCTGTCGCACAGCAGATAGGGGCAAAGCAACGCGCGGGACGCGCCCATTTCGGGAATGAAGAATGACTTTCGGGCCTGTCGCAGGCCGGCGACTTCCTCACGGTCGTTCACACTGCAGTTGCCCATCTCGTCGGCGAGCGTAACCCCCCGCCTGAGCCTGACGGCCTCCTCCAAAACAGAGATTCCCCTGCCCGTACACGCTGCGAAGTCACGGCGAGAACGCCAGACCCTGGTGCCGTGCGCCAATGGCATCACCGCCTCCCGTTCCGATAGGAGAATTGCGCCCTCATTGTCTATACACTATATTTGTAAGCCCGAATGCGCGGGCGGTGATGAAGGCCTGCAATCCCTGGTTTCAACACCCTCTCGGCCGGGGACGTTGCGCTTGATCATACCGCCTCCGCGAAAGAGCCGCTGCAGGTACGAACCGATGCCAGACGAAGACATTGTACGCATAGGACACCTCAAGACCGTGGACGCGTTTCGGAAACGCCTCGAGGGGCTCCGCCTGGCATTGCGCTGCGACCAGGACGTCCTTACCGCGCCTGAATCTCCGCTCGCACAACCGTTTCCATTCACACCGGAACCGATCGGCAATCGGTTCGCGATCCACCCGATGGAAGGTTGGGACGGCCTGACCGACGGCAATCCGTCGGAAGTCACCCGTCGCCGGTGGCGCCACTTCGGTCTGAGCGGCGCAAAGCTCATATGGGGAGGGGAGGCGATTGCCGTTCGACCCGAAGCACGCGCCAACCCCAACCAGTTGTTCGCCGCCGAACATACCCGTAGCGGCCTGGGCGAGTTGCTCGTTACGCTACGAGCCGCCCACCGGCAGCACGTCGGCAACACCGACGATCTGGTGGTCGGGCTGCAACTCACGCACTCGGGACGGTTCTGTCGGCCCACGCACAAAAGAAGGATGGAACCCCGAATCCTGTACCGTCACCCCATCCTCGACCGTAAATTCGGCGTGGCCCCGGATCACCCGGTGATGTCGGACGGCGAGATACGATCCGTTATAGACGACTACGTCAGGGCCGCGCGAATGGCTGCCGATCTGGGCTATCAGTTCGTGGACATCAAGCATTGCCACGGATATCTGGGCCACGAATTCCTGAGCGCCGTCACGCGCGGCGGTCCCTTCGGCGGAACGTTCGAAAACAGGACGCGTTTCCTTAAGGAAATTGTCCATGGGATCCGGACCGTGGCGCCAGGTCTCCGGATTGGCGTACGCCTGAGCGTATTTGACTTCGTTCCGTTCCGGCCCGATCCGGATCGATCCCACGGTCGCAGACAGGGCCCCGGCATTCCCGAAGACTTCGGCCACTGCCTGCCCTATACCTGCGGATTTGGCACGAATCCGTCCAATCCCATCGTTCCGGATCTCACCGAACCCGATCTCTTTCTGGACCTTCTCGAGCACCTGGATATCCGGCTGGTCAATCTCTCCGCCGGCAGCCCGTATTACAATCCTCACATTCAGCGTCCCGCGTATTATCCCCCGTCAGACGGATACCAACCCCCGGAAGACCCCCTGGCGGGTGTCGCGCGTCAGATCGACGTCGTCCGGCGGATCAAGAAGCAGCATCCCGGCCTGATCCTGGTGGGTACGGGATATTCCTACCTTCAGGAGTTTCTGCCGCACGTGGCGCAAGCCCAGGTGCGCGAAAGGCACGTTGATTTTGTCGGTCTGGGAAGGATGGTACTTTCCTACCCGCGGCTTCCGCTGGACGTCCTGGAAAAAGGGAAACTGAACACGCGGGTCGTCTGTCGGACGTTCAGCGATTGCACGACCGCGCCACGAAACGGCATGATATCGGGCTGTTTTCCTCTCGATACACATTACAAAAAAACCCCTGAAGCCACACGCCTCAGGGAAATTAAGAAAGCCGTCCGTCCCCGGCAAGGGTAAAGCGGCGCGGCGCGGGTAGATCCGCGCTCGACGCGCTCAACCCGCGCCGCCATCTGCGATTGCCTCGGATTTCAGTACGAAGACCTCCTCCAGATTGAAGAAATCGACGTTCGGCGCCACCTGGACTTCCCTGAAAAGGGCCTGATCGCGTTCGCCCACCCGGATTACGGTGCCGATCATAAGTCCCTTGGGAAACACGCCCCCGAGGCCCGAGGAAATGATCCTGTCGCCTTCGGAAACCTCGCTGCGTACCGACACGTGCCTCAGGAAAAACCTGCCGTTTTCACTCGTTACAATCCCCGAAGTCCGTTCATCGCGCTGCACGATCGCGCTCACCCTGCAATTGCGATCGAGAAGCAACTGAACCACCGCGGTTCGCGGGTGAACTTCCAGCACGCGACCGACGAGCCCGTCCGCCGTTACGACCGGCATGCGTTTCGCCACGCCGTCCGCCGCACCCAGATCCAATAGCACGGTGTTCAGTACGCGGTTCGGATCCCGGGCAACCACCTTGGCCACAAGATACGTGCCTTCGGCCTTAGATCGGAAATCGAGCAATTCGCGGAGTCGGAGATTTTCCATCTGCGCCTCACGGAGTTCGAGCAACTCAAGCGAGATGCGCAGATTCTGCTCCCGCAGGATGCGGTTCTCGCGGCGCAGCCCGGAGAGTTCCATAGGCCATGTGAACAGCCCGTGACCGGTCTTGAGCAATCCGGTGGCGATACCCCTGGCCAACGCCACGCCTTCGGATTGACCAAGCGCCATAAGGCCCGACGATACAACGACGGCCATGCCCAGAACGACCAGGGAACGGTGCCCGCGTATAAATCCGAACAGCCACTGCATGGGTCATCCAAACCGCAATCGATTACAACAGCAGCTTCTGATACTGGTCGATATTCTCGAGAACACGCCCGGTACCGCGCACAACGCAGGTGAGCGGATCGTCGGCCACGATCACGGGCAGACCGGTCTCTTCCATCAGTCTGCGGTCCAATCCCCGCAGCAATGCTCCGCCTCCCGTCATGATAATGCCCCGATCGAGTATATCGGCAGCCAGTTCCGGCGGCGTATGCTCCAGAGTCTGCCGCACCGCTTCCAGAATGGAATTCACCGTCCCGTTGAGAGCTTCCCGAATTTCCACCGAGTCGACGATGATGGTCTTCGGGATGAAACTGACCGTATCCAGCCCCCGGCAGGGATGCTGGAATTCGCTATCCAGTGTGCCGGCAGAACCGATTTCACACTTGATTTGTTCCGCGCTCCGCTCTCCAACAAGAAGGTTGTGTTTGCGTCTGAGCATCGTGATGATGGCCTGATTCATCCCGTCGCCCGCTATCTTGATGGACCGCGAGGTCACGATGCCCGACAGAGCAATCACCGCGATTTCGGTGGTACCGCCTCCGATGTCAATCACCATGGATCCCACGGCCTCCTCCACGGGAAGGCCGATCCCGATCGCGGCGGCCATGGGTTCCGTGATGATGTAGACCTCGCGGGCCCCCGCACGTTCGGCGGATTCCCTGACGGCACGCATTTCGACGGCAGTCACCCCTGACGGCACGCATATCACAATCCGAGGGCGGACGAGAAGCCTGTTTTTCTGGACCTTCCGGATGAAGTGACGCAGCATCTCTTCGGTCACGTCGAAATCGGCAATGACCCCGTTCCGCAGTGGGCGTATTACGTCAATATCGGGGTTCTGGCGCCCCATCATCTGCTTGGCATGAGATCCGATTGCGAGCGGTTTGTGGGAATTGCGGTCCAGCGCAACAACCGACGGCTCGTCGACCACGATGTTCTGTCCTTTGACGTAAACCAGGGTATTGGCCGTACCCAGATCGATGCCAATGTCGTTGGACAGCAGTCTGGAAAGAAATAGAGCCATAACGTTTCGTTTCCTAACGGGTTAGCCGAGCAATCGGTCTCGAACGTCGCGAAACTTGCCCAGGGTCTTCGTGTCCGGGACAGAGCACGAGCAGTCCGTTGAAAAAGTCGCTCCGAAGGCGAGGCCGAGGCATTGTGGCCGAAGACAAGGCGCGCGACCGACGCGCATCCCTGGATTCGGGGAGGGAGCGCAACGCCGTCGTTCGGTCACAAGGCCCGGACGCAGACCGGATGGACTTTTTCGACGGGCTGTTAGATTAGAATTCGCACCTCCCGGCCATCCACGCTGATTTTACCTTCCGCGAAGAGGCCGATCACTTCGGAAAATAACTCGTGCTCCACGGCCAGCACCTTGCGCGCGAGTGACTCGGGCGTTTCTTCCGGCGTGACGCGGACGCTTCGCCGCAAGATGACCGGGCCGGTGTCGTAATCCCCGTCCACGAGATGGACGGTCGCTCCCGACACCTCCACGCCGCTGCGGACGACGGCTTCGTGGACGCGGTTCCCGTACAACCCCTTGCCACCGAATGCGGGAAGCAGGGCGGGGTGGATATTGATAACTCGATCCTTAAAGCTCTCAAGCGTCACGGGGCCCAGTTTCTTCATATAACCGGCCAGAACCACCAGGTCGACACCATGGGACCTGAGCGTTTCCGCGATCGCGCGGTCGAGGGCGCCGGGTTGCGGATGCGTCCTGCCGCTGAGGTGGAACACCGGGATTCCCGCCCGGCGGGCGCGGGCGAAAGCGCCCGATCGGCTGTTGTTGCCAATTACCACGCCCACGCGCGCCGGAAGCCGACCCGAAGCGCTGCGGTCGAGTATCGCCTGTAGATTGGTCCCCCCTCCAGAGGCCAGCACACCCAGGCGACAGGCAGCTTTCCGTCCTGACAGGTTCACCGCTCTACGATCCGACACGGGGATACATTCCGAAAGCTGACTTTACAGCATATAATTCGGCGGGGAAGAAGTAGAAAAGAGGGAAGATACCCAACCGCAAGAGTGGCGGCGGGCCCGAGAGACAATCGGCTCGGCCAACTCAAAATAACCCATTGCGCGTTCGATGTCAAGGGCTTTTCAGGCCAGGTTCAGCCGGTGCGGCAGACGAAATCCACTTGACAAGGATACGACGATTTTTCTTATTTAAACCGGTAAATGTTAAGCACTTACTCATCAGGCGAACCACCACGGAGGATGTCTTTGAAGATTCGCAAAGCGGTAATCGCGGCGGCCGGGCATGGAAGCCGGATGTTGCCGGCTACCAAAGCCCTGCCCAAGGAGATGATGCCCGTCGTGGACAAACCGGCTATACAGTACATCGTCGAAGAACTGGTCGAAGCCGGCATCGAAGACATCCTGATGATCACGGGCAGAGGCAAACGGTCCATTGAAGACCACTTCGACCGCAACGTCGAAATCCACAACGCACTCGCACAGCGTGAAGACCGCTCGATGCTTGCGAACCTCGAACGTATCGAGCAGCTTGCCGACATCCACTATCTCCGACAGAGAGAACTGCTCGGTACCGGTCACGCCGTCCTCAAGGCCCGTAAACACGTCGGCGACGAACCCTTTGCCGTGTTATTCGGAGACGATCTGGTGGTGTCGGAACGTCCGTGCATCGGGCAACTGATGGACCTTTACGACAGATCGGGTGCGTCGATTCTGGCGGTAAAGGAAGTCCCCCGAGAACGTGTCGGAAGCTACGGTGTGATCCGGGCCGAACCCGCCAACGGGGACTATCTCGTAAAGGGGCTGGTGGAAAAACCCGAACCGGCGCAGGCGCCTTCGAACTTCGCCTGTCTCGGTCGGTATATCTTCGAACCCGACATCTTCGATTTTCTGGACCGAATCAGCCCGGTGGATAACGGCGAGTACCAGCTTACCGACGCGATTCAACTCATGGTTCAATCCCGCCCCGTCTACGCGTGCGCGATCGACGGGGACTGGCACACGGTTGGCGACCTGCTTTCGTATGTTCAGACGTCGGTCTCATTTGCCCTGATGCACCCCGAAATCGGCCAATCCTTCCGCGAATACCTGAAAACCGTTTGCCAGATTCCTCCCACTGGCGTCTAGACGTCATTCCGCTGCGGAGCGGGACCGCCAGCCGTCAAGAATGCCGTTGAATTCATCCAGAATCTCTTCCACGCCGGCGACAATTTCACGTTCGTTCCTCGCGATCCATTTCATGTCCCGCCCGCTGACAATGTTGCGTCTTTCACAGGTCTCAAGTTCATCCCGATCAAGTACCGTAAGCCGCCCTTCCGGATCGAACCAGAGGTCCAGCAGGAGGTCGACGTAGTCCACGCTGCGGTCGCCGATCTCAAGATTTCTGCAGACGTGAAAGAGATGGCCCAGCAGCCGCCCTTCCGGATCGCACATTTTCCACAACACGTATCCGGCCCCGTGCCGATAGTATCCGTACGTTACGGAGCCGGTTCGAATCGCCGTATCTCCAACGCGGCCCGGCCGGGCGTTCACATATTTGAGCACCACACGGTCGCCGGCGTGCACGATGGGCTCGCAGACAAAGACGGCATCCGGTTTGTCCAGGTGCCGCTTTACCTCCCGAAACTTCATGGCGAAAGAGAACGGGTCAGCAGATAACAGAACAGCATCGTTGTGCTCGCCACCAGCCAGCATGCCCATTGAAGCAGTTTCGCCCGTCGCCCGGCCATACCGGAAGAAACGGACTGGCCCAGATAGCATATCAGGAACACCAGCGAAATGCCGATACCCCAGATTGTAATCAAGAAATACCCTCCTCACTCCTGCGCCTGCGCTTCGCCCGTCATCGGTACAAACCGGACGGCGATAACCCGTTCTTCCCTTACGCCGTCCTTCTCCTTGACGAGTAACGTCAGGTATTGATTGTCGGTGCCGACAGGAATCACCATGCGTCCGCCTTCCCGAAGCTGTTCGACGAGCTCAGGCGGAATATGGTCGGGCGCCGCGGTTACGATCACCGCGTCGAACGGCGCGTGTTCCGCCCAGCCACGGTACCCGTCGCCGAGGCGTACGCTGATATTGTCGTATCCCATGCGCCTGAGTCGTTCTTCGGCCTGCCGGGCGAGTGACGGCACGATTTCGATGGTATACACTTCCCGCACCAGCCTTGCCAGAACGGCCGCCTGGTACCCCGAGCCGGTTCCCACTTCCAGCACGCTCTCGTCGCCCTTGAGGGCCAGCAGTTCCGTCATTTTCGCCACGATGTACGGCTGTGAAATCGTCTGGTCTTCCCCGATCGGCAGCGCGCCGTCGTCGTACGCCCGCGATTTCAGGTGCGGGGGCACAAAAAGGTGGCGCGGTACCCCAATCAAGGCGTTCAACACACGCGGATCTTTGATTCCGCGGCGCTTGATCTGTGTTTTTACCATCTTCCTGCGCATAATGAGAAATCGAGCCTCCTCATCCGCCGACGTCCTCTGTCCGTCGGTCGAATCCGCACGACAACCTGCGCAAAGCACGATCCACAACGCCGGCATTGTTGCGCCGCGTAAGCGATGCATGATCTACGGCCTCCGGGGGAATCACTGTTTCCTGCTCTCGAGGTAGGCCCTGTCTCGCTGCAGAAGGTCCGGATTCAACCGGTAGAACAGCGCCCGGGTCTGGGGCAGCATCCTGCTGGTGACGACAAACCGGCCATCTAGCAACAACGATGGATTCATCGACGGATCGATACCCGCTTTCGCCGCCGCCTGCCGGGACCGTCGTGCCATCGAGGGGCCTTCGTCTGCCGCGCAGCGCTTTACGCGTTCGACGTCCATTGCCTGCTGCTCCAGGCAGGCGGCATCGGACCCTCCTGCGCCGTCCCCAGACGCACCCCCGAACACGCACATCGTAAAGGCCTTGTAACGATGGGGATAAAGCCGCCGGACACACAAGCTGGAAAACGTGTTCTCGTCCTGCCCGATCGGATGGAGGTGGAGACGTTCCGGGGCTTCCACGGCTTCCAGCCAGGTCAACAGACCTCCCACGGTTCGTGTCGTCGATGGCGACGCTCCCGCAAAGAAGAAGTCCATTCGACCCGGAATGGCCTTCCGTCCCATCAGCCGCGAGACGGGCAGGAGCACGGGCCGCGGCACGTAACTGTCTCCCATCGGATACACGGCCTGCGCAATCCGCTGGAACCGGGCTGTCGCGGCGAATCCCGAACCCAGAATGAACGCGGGCACCCGATCGATCCGATAGCGTTGCGCCAGTTTCCGCCCCTGCCGGGAGTGTACGTTTACCGTTCGAACGTCCACGCCCGGGAACAACTCCCGGGTGGACCGGACAAACGTCTCCGGATCGCACAGGTCGCATTCGGTATCGTTCAAGACCGTCATCCTGAAGACGACGGGATCGCTGAATCTGCACGCCGCCGAGGGCTTGCCGGCGTCAACGCAGATTCCGACACGGCCCGTCGACGCACAGTCCTTATCGGCGCCGCAAACCGGGACTGCCGCACATGGCCCTGCCAGACTGTCGATTCCGCAAATACGGCGCGCCAGACCCTGCCTTGCGATTCCGCCCTTTACTTCCTCGCCGTTGACGTACAGGGTCGGCGACGCCTGGATGCCCAGACGACTGGCCCTCCGGATATTGTCGCGGAAGAGCGCTTCGCCTTCTGGACCGGACGCGGCCGCCGCCACCCGTTCAGGATCGATTCCCGCCCGCCGCGCGCTGGCCTGCCAATCCGGGGAATCCACGTCTTCGTTTCTATGGAGAATATAGTCATAGTAGCGGTCGGGATACAAATGCATCATGACGACCTGCCGGATTCCCTCCTCCACTTCCGCGTCGCCATGCAGGCTGAGGAATCGGCCCGTACCGTAAACCGCGCCTGACTCGCAGGCTTCGCGTCCGGGCTCGCGCGGCCTGAGCGGCGCGGCGGGCGCGGACTCCTCTCCGGCCTCCTGGGCGATGAAATGCAGCCGGAAATCGATAGCTTCTCCAAACGCCTTGAGCGCGGGTTCAAGCGCCGCCTCCGCCCGCATGCCGTACGGACAGTGTGGCATCACAAACAACTCAACCCGTACGCGTTTCGGTGAATCCCCGGCCTCACCTGCCGAAACGTCGGCATCGGGATTCAGAAGCCAGGGCAATATGCCCACGCACAAGGTTGTGATGATTGCCCGGATCAATCGCATTTTCGTCAGACCCGCGGTTACAGCTTCGAAACGGCCGTGGAAGCCGGCCGCTAAATGGAGATCGGGAATCGCGGGCTCGAGGCTTTGGCCGGGTCCGGCGAATGCTGGCCTGCGCGCGGCACGGAGGCGCGCTTTCCCGCCTGGCGGTCGCCCGTGGACGGCGCCGGAACAAGAAAGGCCGCCTCCGGCTGAGAGACGACCTTCACGTTGCAGCACCAGACTTGAATTGCTATTTCAAAAGCATCATTCGCCTGGACGCCGAGAAATCGGCGGCCTGCAGCCGATACAAGTAGATCCCGCTGGCGACCTGGCGTCCCAACTCGTCCCTGCCATCCCAGGTGGCTGTAAAGTGGCCCGCTTCGGTGCGCGCATCCAGCAGAACGCGAACTTCCTGACCAAGGAGATTATAGATGGCCAACCTGACCTGCCCGGCCTCCGCAATCTGATACTCGATCGTTGTGGAGGGATTGAACGGATTCGGCATATTCTGGCTCAGGGCCGTACGGTCCGGCAGTGGTTTCAGGTTTCCGATTTCAATTTGCGTGAGCAGGTCGACGTTTCCATCGAGTCCGACAAGAACCCCCTCGGCAATCTGAAAATCCGTTGCCACCGGCGTTTGGGTGGTCTTGAAGACGAGTTCAACGAGAGCGCCCTCGCCGCTGGACCCGACGCCATCGACCTTCATGGCGCCGATATCCAACTTGCCGGGCGTCCTGTCAGACGACAGAAAGAGCGTACTCTGTTCAGAACCGGATGACAGCAGATTTCCGTCGGCCTCCCGCGCTTCGAGAAACTCATACCTGGCAGGATCGTAGATCAGTGAGAATCCGTACCCCTTCAGGTTTTTGGCCTCTGCGAGCGATACGAGCAGTTTCAGGACACCCTCATCCGTGTCCTGTCCGTCCGCCCGCTCCAGCATCAATCTGGCGAATGAATTCTGACCGCCCGAAATATTCAATCCATCTGTCATTTCCCCGGCAGTCGCCGAACCTGCCAGAGCAAGTACGACCAGAACGATTGCCTTCCGCATAACCGCCTCCTTTCGGGACCCACGCGAACCGAAGTTTTCAATACGTCACGGCATGAAATTTACGATGTACGCCCGCCCGTGTCAACAGGGAATTACGACGGTATCTTCGCAAATATCCGAAATTTCCCAACGACTGGCGCTCCCGGCCACAAGCCGATAGCAGGCGGGGCGACGCAAGGGCGTTTCTTTCAAACCACGGCGCGGCCAGGTTCCGCTCCGGAATCACAGGTCGTGAACGTCGCCACTGAAATAACGTCGAATCGCATCGACGAGTCCGGAGATGCCGATTTCCCGTCCGGCGGCCTGCGCGACAACCGGGAATCCCAGATTACAGGCGGTCTCGGCAGTCGTGGGTCCAATACATGCGGCGCGGAGCGTCCGCGGCAGTTCCGCCATTCCGAATTGCTTTAATAATTCTACGCAATTTTTTGCCGCAGAGGGACTTGAAAAGACAACCAGGTCCACTTCCCTTCGATTCAGGCGCGCAACGGTCTCGCTTGAAATGTGCGAGGGCATCACGGTTCGGTAGACGACGATCTCGCACACCCGCGCCCCCTGCGCACGCAATGCGTCGGGGACTGCTTTCCGACCTATATTGCCACGGGGAATCAGCACGCGCTGGCCGGACACGCGTATTCCCGCGAACTGTTCCGCGAGGTCGGCCGCGGTGTGCTGACACGGGCACAAATCCACCAGGAGGCCGTAACTCCGTATCCTCTCGGCGGTGGTCTGACCGACGGCGGCGATCCGGACGTCCGACAGACTTCGGAGGTCGCCATGTCTTACACGCACCCGCCGGAGAAATCGTTCCACCGCGTTGCCGCTTGCGAATACAAGCCAGTCAACGCGGTTCAACCTGCCAATCTCCACGTCGGCGGGCGTCCAGTCCGCCGGCTCCACGATCCGGATGGCGGGGGCCACCAGGACCTCCGCTCCCAGCCCTGTCAGCATGCCATGCAGTTCTCCGGTGTGTTCCCGGCTGCGTGTCAACAGGATACGTCGTCCAAAGAGCGGCAGCCGCTCAAACCACGGAAAGTCCGATCCGGCGACTTCACCCACCACAATTGCCGCGGGACTGGCGGCCTCTGCCCCGGCTAGCGTGCCGAGCGTGCATCGGACGGTTTTCTGGCCCGGCAACGTGCCGTCTTGCACCACTGCAACGGGTGTATCGGCCGGTCGCCCGGCCTGGATCAATCGACGGGCGACCTCGCCCCGGTTTCGCACCGCCATCAGCACCACCAGCGTCCCGCCCAGCCGGCCCAGCGCCTGCCAGTCTACCTCCGGCAGGGCGTCCAGGGACTCCCGGTGACCCGTCAGAAAGGTCACGTGGGGTGCGATCGCGCGGTGCGTAACCGGAATACCCGCGTATGCGGGCGCTGCGATTGCGCTGGTTATCCCCGGAATGACCTCAAACCGGATGCCTGCCTCCTCCAGCGTCGCCATTTCCTCTCCACCGCGCCCGAAAACGAAGGGGTCCCCGCCCTTCAGACGCACGACGTTGAGCCCTTTTTCAGCCCTGGCGACCATCAGGCGGTTGATCCGCTCCTGCTGTCGCGCTTGCGCGCCGGGTTGCTTGCCGACGTGGATCCGTTCACAGTGCAGCGGTGCTTCATCGAGCAGTGCGGAATTCGCCAGGCTGTCGTATAGAATGACATCTGCCTGCCGGATGCGGCGAAGGGCTTTTATTGTTATCAGTTCGGGATCGCCCGGGCCCGCGCCAACGAGAAAAACAGCGCCTTCCGACATGATCGCCCCTGGTGTTCAGTCCCGGAACCGGCTGCGCCGCAGCCACAAAGGAAAACCGACTGCCAACTAATCGAGCTCGCCCAGCATCTCCTTCGCACCCCGCGCGATCAGCAATTCCGAAAGCCTCCTGCCAACGTCAATGCATCCGTCCGGATCTCCCGTCGTCCGGGCGCGGACGACCCTGCTGCCGTCCGGAACCGCCACCATCCCGTCTGCGACGAGAACCCCCTCTTGCAGACGGGCCCACGCGCCGATTGGAACCTGACATCCGCCATCGAGTTCATCCAGCAAGGCGCGCTCGGCGCCCACCGCGAGATGGGTGGAACGATCGTGCAAACAGCCCACGGCTTCTGCCACCCGATCGTCGCACCGCCTGACTTCGATGCCGAGTGCGCCCTGTCCGGGCGCAGGTAGAAAGCGATGTGCGGGCAGAAACTCGTCAATGCGGTGTTGCAGTCCGAGCCGGAGCAGACCCGCAGCGGCCAGGACGACGGCCTCGAATTCTCCTTCGTTCAGTTTCCGGAGGCGTGTGTCCACGTTTCCACGAATCCCTTCGACGTTCAGGTCGGGTCTGACATGCCTCAACTGCGCCTGGCGTCTCAGACTGCCCGTGCCCACCACCGCGCCTTCCGGCAGGCCCTCGAGCCGTTGACCGGCGCGGCTCAGCAGTGCGTCCCGGACGTCGACCCGCGGGCTCGTGGCCTCCAGTCGCAATCCGTCGGGCAGCCGGGTGGGAAGATCCTTCATGGAGTGGACGGCCAGGTCGATCCGCCCATCGAGAAGCGCATCCTCGATTTCTCTGGTAAAAACACGTTTGCCGCCGATCCGGGCAACGGGATCGTTCAACGCCTGGTCGCCCGTGGTCCTGATGACTTCAATGCAAACATCGAGACCGGAATACGCGTGCAGCAGCATCTTTCGGGCCCACGACGCCTGTCGGAGAGCGAGGGGGCTGCCGCGACTGCCGATCACAAGGCGAGTCAGCATTCGGTCTGCACCCTCTCTACGGGTGCTTCCGGCGGAGACGGTTTCACCGCGCCCGCGGGGGTCGCTTCCAGGTCGAACAGCCGGACCAGCGCGTCGACGTAATTCAATGCTTCCCCCGAATCGGCGGCTTCACGAAGCCGTACCTGGGGAGCGTGCAACAGCTTGTTCATATAAAGCCTCAGAAGGGCAGCCACCTTCTCCTGCTGGATCTCCGTGAGATCCGATAACCTGGCACGATCGAGTTCTTCTTCCAAAAGTTCCTGAAACCTTTGTCGCATGGCCACAATTGCCGGCACCACGTCCAGCGAGTTCAGCCACGAAGCGAATCCGCTTACCTCTTCGTCCACAATCTTCCGGGCCTCCTCCGCCTCACGTCTCCTTTTCTTCATGTTTGCCCCGACCACGGCCTGCAGATCGTCGATGTCATAGAGAAAGACGTTGTAGAGTGCGCCGGCTTCCGGGTCGATGTCTCTCGGTACCGCAATATCGATGAGGAACATCGCGTCGTTCCTCCTCTGCTGCATCGCCCGCGCGACCCGTGGCTTTTTCAGGATCGGGACCGTCGCGCTGGTTGAACTGATCACGATGTCGGCGCGGTGGAGGCCATCCATCGCATCCCCCCATGACATCGCCTTCCCGTTCACACGTTTCGCCAGGTCGCGCGCCCGCGCGAACGTCCGGCTGGCCACCGTCAGCCGCCCGACCCCCTTTTCCACAAGATGTCTGGCGGTCAATTCGCTCATTTCCCCCGCGCCCAATACCAGGGCCGTCCTTTCGTCCAGACTGCCCAGGATCTTCCCGGCCAGCGCCACCGCCGCAAAACTGACGGAAACCGCGCCGTCGGCGATCTCGGTTTCCGTCCGCGCCCTTTTGGAGGCCTCGACGGCCGAACGAAACAACCGGTTGAGAATGGCGCCGCTCGTACCCGCTTGCAGCGCCTGGGCGCCCGCGTCTTTTACCTGTCCTGCAATCTGCGGCTCGCCCATGATCATCGAATCCAGCCCCGACGCCACACCCAGCAGGTGTCGGACCGCGTCCGTGTCGTTCAGGGTGAACGTGTACCCGTCCAACTCAACCGCGTCGATCCCGCTGGTACTGCTGAAAACGCCAAGCACGCCGGCGCGCGCGTTCTCGGGATCGTCCGACACGAGGTAGACCTCGGAGCGGTTGCAGGTTGAGATTAGACTGCATTCGTTCACGGTATCGAGCGCGTGCAATCGCTTAAGGACGGACCGATGCTGCTGTTCGGAGACCGACACGCGGTCCCGGATTTCCACCGAAGCCGTCCGGTGGTTCAATCCCACGACTACGATAGACATGCCTGCACTTTCCTGTCGAGTTCGTCCCATTGTTCCCGCCGGATCAGTTCCACCGTCTCCCAATTCACCAGCCGGTCCCACACCGCCTTTCGCCGCGCGGGACTATCGGGAAACCGCGCCATCACCCGTGGACGCAACCCGGCCAGATAGTCAACCACGCCTCCGTGTTCTCGCCCGAGAACGTCCTCGAGGCGCCGCCTGACGAGACGCGCGTACGCAGGGCTGGCTCCGGCGGTCGAAACCGCCACCTGAAACCCGCCGCGACGCAACGTCGCGGGCACGGAAAAGTCCCCCGGGCCCATGCCGTCCGAGCGGTTCACCGGAATGTCGTTTTCGCCGGCGGCCAGCACAACCTCCTCGTTCACAGACACGCGGTCCGTGGCAGCGAAGACCAGAAACGCTCCTCTCGTGTCATTTCGATTGAATGCGCGACGTTCCAGACGCACGCGTCCGGCGGCCGCCAGGCCTTCCAGAGAGCCGCATGCGGCGGGCGCGATCACGGTCACGTCCGCGCCCGCGGCGAGCAGGCCGCGTACTTTCCGATCGGCGACGGCGCCTCCGCCTGCCACGACGCATTTCCGGTTTCGCAGATCCAGAAAGACCGGATATTCAGCCCATTTGCCCGCCATATGCACTCGCGCACACTAACCTACTGTGCCAGAACGTGTTTACCGGGAAACAGCAAACCCATAACCGGGAACGTGAACACCACGAGGACAAATCCCAGAATGGACATGAGTGCCGCACGTTTTCCCTGCCACCCCGCAATCCTTCTGGCAGCCAGATGTCCGGCATAGACAACCCATGTAACCAACAGAACCCAGAATGCCGGTTCGCTCCAGATCCAGAGCCGGTACATCTTCTGGTGGACCCACACGGAACTCGCGACGATGCCAGCACTCAAGAATACGAAACCGAACGAAGCCGCACGGCCGTTGGTCTGGTCGAGGGTATCCAGCGGCGGCAGACGATCATAGAAAAAGCCCAGATGTTTCTTCTGAATCTCGCCGAGCAGCATCACGTACATTGTTGCACTGACGCTGGATATGGCAAATGCCGCATAGGCGAGAATGTAGGCGAACACGTGGAGTTTGAACCACCCTCCCGTGTGCGCCACTCTTGGCGCGTCTTCAACGCCCATGAGGTTGGAGGCGACAACGAGGTGCAGCACGGCCACGATGGGTACGACCAGCGCGCCCAGCGAACCGCGGCAGGTTCCGAATTCCAGATAGAGAAAGACAATGACAACCAGCCAGGCGCATAATGAAGGCAGCACCTGGCTGGATAAGGGAACCTGTCCTGTTGCAATCGCCATTCTGGCCAGCAACGTACTGTGCAGCACCCAGCCCACGATAAGGCTCCAGAAACCGAGCGAGCCCCCGAGGGCCTGCTTCCTGATAAAGTGTGTTGCGTAGGCGCACGCACTGACGACGTAGGCCACTCCCGCCCCCGTCACCAGCAGATTCTGCAACCCCATAACGTCGGACCCCAAAGTGAATCGGCGCGTGAAACCGGCCTCCGCACCACGCGCCTTCGGAACCGTCTGCGGCGTCACTCCTCATTCGCCACCGGTCGTCCGGCTGCACCAGCCAGGACCCCTTTCCCGGACCGCTGCCGGACATTGAATTTACACAATCCCGTCTGCCGAATCAATCGAAATTCGGCAGTTTCCGCCCGGTGCAACGACGCCGAGGACCACGGGTCTGGAGGCGCCCGTCGCCGCGTGCAGATTGCCGGTCCGGCCTTCCACCGTCGCATTCGCGAGTACCGCAAAGGCGATGGCCTCCTTTGCCTCCGACGGCACGCCCAGCGCATCCGTCTCGCAGATATCCACACCAGGAAGGGCGCCGCCCAGCATTTCCATCAGAACCGGGTTTCGTGCGCCGCCGCCACTGACGGCCATTCTCCCGACGGGGACGACAGGCAACACGAACCTCGTTAACGCATCCGCTATACTTCGAGCCGTAAACGCGGTCGCGGTGGCGACAAGATCCTCATCGGGCAAGCGTCCACGCCACGCCAGGACGTCCCCAACCAGCGTTGCGCCGAACGCCTCCCGTCCAGTCGACTTGGGCGGCGCCTCTCTAAGAAAGGGATGGCGCATCAATTCTGCCAGCAGTGAATCGGATACGTTTCCGGAAGCGGCGTACGAGCCATTCTCGTCGTAGGTCAGGCGTCCGCCGGTAAGGACCTCCGTCAGCGCGTCCATCAACATGTTTCCCGGCCCCGTGTCGAATGCCAGGACGTCTTCCGTGCCGCACCCCGCGGGCAACACGGTGACGTTTGAGATTCCGCCGATATTCAGCAACACGCGACCCTCGCTTACGGACCTGAACAGTAGACAATCCACCACGGGGACGAGCGGCGCCCCCTGCCCTCCGGCCGCCATGTCGCGCGCCCGAAAATCCGCGACCGTCGTGACGCCTGTGCGCTCCGCGATCACACTTGGGTCGGCGATTTGCAACGAGGATCGCGTCGTCACACCGAACCCGCAGTATGCATCGGGCAGGTGATGCACCGTCTGCCCATGCGAACCGATGAGGTCCACGCCGGACATCGCCACGCCGGCCTTTCGGCACACCTTAAAGGCGGATCTGGCAAACCACTCTCCAAGAATGACATGCATCCTGCATATTTTTTCCACGTTGCCACCCTGGGGCTCTGATACTTCAAGGATCTCTCTTCGCATTTCCCGCGGGTACGGCAATTCGGAAAACGCGACCAGCCGAACCCCGAATTCCGGACGCCCGACGTCGACGAGGGCCGCGTCGACCCCATCGGCTGACGTACCCGACATGAGCCCGATCACCCTGCGAAACGCGCTCACGCACGATCCTCCATTCTTCATTGGTGACGTCCGGACGACTTGACGTTCATCAGTCGGGAGGTGCCTTCCGCGATGCGAACCGATAGCCGAGCCGGCGCGATACCTGCCTTGACGCCGATGTTTTTCAGCGTGGTTCGAAACGGGACCCCGTCCGTCCCGGCGCGGATCAGACCCGACCCATGGGCTGCGGCGTCCGGTCAACGCGTACCCGAGCCGATATCCATGTCCGACGCCCTGCGCACTCCGCCAAGGAAATATCGGAAACCGACCGCACCGCGGTAGACCTTTTCGAAGACCTCCCGGTCGGCAACCACGCGCACCCGTTGCGCGTCTCTCCGTCGACGCAGTATCGCCACCGGGTGAAACAATACCCACAAAAGACCGCAAAGCGCCGCCGCCGGCCGCATCCAGTCACGCTTCACAATACCGAGCAGTACAGTACCCAGTTCCATCAGGACTCGCGCCGGAAACACCCATGCCAGCGAGAGCGCGGACAGGTTCTTCAACACCATCACCAACTGATTCCTGTGGTTCAGATATGCCTTCCTGAAAGCCTTCGCATCCAGAGACCAGCCACCATAGTGATAGACCAGCGACTCCGGAACGGATTTCACTTTGTACCCCACGAGATGGAAACGCCAGCACAGGTCGATTTCCTCCATGTGCATATAAAACCCCTCGTCCATGAGTCCGGTTTTCCTCAGGCATCGCACCCGAAGGAACATGGCGCCGCCAACCGCCCAGAAAATGTCCCGAGATCGATCGTACTGACCACGATCCTCCTCGACCGTTTGAAACAGCCGGCCCAGACAGAAGGTGTATCCGAGCATGTCCATCATCCCGCCCGCAGCCCCGCCGTAGTCGAATTTTCCGCGTTCACGAAGCGACCGCACCTTGGGTTGGCACACGCCTAGCTGCGGGTCGGCTTCCATTGCGGCCAACAGCGGCGGCAACCAGCCATCGGCGACTTCGACGTCGTTATTCAATAGCAGCGCATATTCTCCGCGCGCCACCTCCAGCCCGCGGTTGCAACCCGCACCCATACCCTTCCCGCCCCCTACGCTCACGACGCGGATCCCGGGAAACCGCGCCTGCGCACGCTGAAGGCTTCCGTCGTCGTACGGTCGGTCGTCGGCGACGATGACCTCGAAAGGCACGCCGGTCGTTCTCGAATACAGAAAATCCAGGCACTTCACGAGTACGTCCCCCAGAAAATGCGGCACGATCACAGACACCACGGTGTCAGTGGCCATCGATCGCCTCCTGACGTCTGACCCGCTGCCTCAATATCTCCAATGCCATCGAGACCTCCCGGTCGGCGGGCGTCATCCGCAGGAGGAATTCCAGATCCGTGGCTGCGCCTTTAAGGTCTCCAGTACGTTCTCTGCACGCGGCCCTGTTAAAGAGGGCACGCTCGACGCCGACGTCGCTTTCGATCATCCGAGTATAGAGGACAGTTGCCGAATCGTAACGGCCTATTTGCATCTGCAGTTCCGCCACGGCGCCCAGACGCGTTTCTTCGTCGATCTGCTGTGAATCCAGCACCACGTTCAGCAACCGCTGCGTCTCCTCAGGTCGGTCCAATCGATGCATCAGTTCGGCCATCAACACGAACCCCTGCCAGTGCTCGGGCGGCAGCGCTCGCGCCTCGCAGAATTGCAGAATCTCGTATGCGCCGACGCGGTCACCCCGTTCGACCATCACTTCCGCGAGGTGAAAGAACACCGCCGGGTAATTGGCTAGCAGGTTCCGCGCGGTCCGATTGCGATGCACCGCCGGGTCCGGCACGCCTCGATACCGATAAAGGTCCAGCAAGTGCCTTCTGGTTTTCTGGACGTTAACCGGCGTGGCGTTTCGCCTCGACAGGCGAAACACCATGCCTTCCATTTCCAGGAAATCCTGCAGCCCCATCCTGTTGTCGACCGGCACGGTCAACGCGAAATATACCGGTCTTTCCCACTGGTTCCAATCCACAATCTTCAATACCATGACATCCTGTACCCGCAATATCCTGCCGGGCATTCCCCGCACGGTCCATTTCAGCCCGGCCGCCTGAACGTCACGCGCCTCCGGCCAGAACCGCCCGGACTTTCTGATTGCCATCGGCGTATGGACCGTCAATACTTGATCGATATAGTCGTCCGTATAACGAATGGAAACCTTCGGCGCCAGATCCCTCAACTGCTTGATATACCAGGGCGTATTCAGCAGGCTCAAGTTTACGACGCGGACGTCCTTTCGGAGCCCCATCACCTCCTGCTGGAACCATAGCGGAAAACTGTCGTTATCCGCGTTGGTAAACAGGATCGCGTCGGGATCGCAGGATTTCAGGATATTCGCCGCGTAGTCGTATGCAAAACGGTTCCCGGTCCGGTCGTGGGTCGGATAGAGGCTCGCGGCCAACCCGCCCGGCATCGCGAGCAGAAGGCAGGCGGCGGCAAATGCCGAGGCCCTGCCGCGAAGGCGGAACGCTCCGCGCATTACAGCCGACGCGCCGATGCCCATCCACACCGCAAACAATCCGAAGGACCCCACGAAAACGTAGTCGCGCTCCCTCGGCTGCGGGTCTTCCATGTTGAGATAGACCGACAACCCGATGCCCGAAAGCAAAAAAAGCGAGGAAAGAGCCCAGAAGCGACCTCGGTCGCGGCGCCAGTGTTCCCACATGCCCCAGCATCCCAGGAGGTACGGCACGACTGAAATTCGAACTAGCTGTAGGTCGTGAGAAGTTGCCTGTCGGAACGCGTCCGACGTGAACCGCAGCCCCGGCGCCGGAAACTGCGCGACGAAGTACTTAATGTACATCGTCAGGATCTGGAAGTCCCAGAATGGCGCCTTCCGATCGAATACACCCAGCAGCATACTTTCCGCACCGTATTGTTCGCGCGCGAGAAACCTGATGAAATTGGCCCACGTCTCCGGGTTGTTCTCGTCGATCATGGGATTCAGCCCCGACCGGATGTAGAGCGAGGCGTACGTCGAGTACCCCGCAACGAACAAGAGCGTCGCAGATGCCCAGATTCGCGGGTCTCGCAATATCCCGGGATTCCGAATCCAGATCAATACAAGCAACGTGGGCACGGTCAATAAACACAGCAGGTGCACGCCGCCCGCCAGGCCCATCAAATAGGCGATGAACAACAGTATCCGGTGGAGGTCTCCGTCATCGGCGCGTTCCATCCATCTCAACCCAAGCCATAGGGACAGCGTCATCAGCATCGTGGAAAATCCGTACACCTCGGTCTCTACGGCATTGTACCAGAAGGTGTCCGAAAACGCCAGCATCAGCGCGGCCACACTGCCCCCGATGGCACGGGACACACAGTGTGTACGCCCCTCGCCGCCTTCCCGACACAGCAGGATCAGCCGGACCGTGATCAGATATACGAACAATACCGCGAGCGCGCTCGTAATTGCCGAGATGAGATTCATGGGAAACGCGGGGTCGTCGCCGACCGGCAACAACGTAAACAGACGGCCGATCAGCAAATAGAGCGGCGCGCCCGGCGGGTGCGGTATGCCCAGCGAATACGCGCACGCGACGAATTCCCCCGAGTCCCAGAACGAGACCGTCGGGGCCGCGGTCCGGACAAACACCGCCAACGAAATCAGAAAGACGCCTGCGGCGCCCATCCGTATGAGACCGCGTCCGGCGGCCGGATCGTCTGAAAGTGGCCTGGTCAACCGTGTGTCCTCGATTTTGTCATTGGGAATCGCTCCAGTCCTTCAGACGCCGCCAGGCCGTATGGGTTCAATGCGCATCGGGGGAAAGTTCATCTCCATGGCATTCTGGTCCGGATTGCCGAGCCTCGTTCTCGACGTCCTCGCCCGACGTTTACGCGATGGCGCCCGTCCCCGAATCCTCGGGAGCTTCGATGACACGCATCGATTTCCACTTGCCGCCCCTGAACCGCATCATAAAGATCAAGCCGCCCGCAACAAGATAAAGGCTGATGAATACCCAGGCGAAGTAAAGACCCCACCCGAAAGTCACAACCGACAGGTAGGTCGGCAGGACCATCACAAACCAGCCGAGCGCGACCGACGCAAACATGACAAACCGCGTATCTCCCGCGCCCTTCACGCCGGCCGAGAAGACGATATAAAGCGCATCGAACACGCAGTAGAACGCAACAAACCGCAACAGGACGACGGATATTTCCCAGACCTGTTCGAACGTCTCGGGATCGGCGCCGGAAATATACGGCCGCAGAAAGAGACCCGGCGCGAAGACGTACCCTGCGGCCATCACCAGCATATACGCCAGGCTGAGATGCGCCGCCGACCAGGTGCTGCGTTCCGCCAGGTCCGCCCTGTCCTTGCCCAGGTATTGCCCAACGAGCGTTGAAACCGCGATACCCAGACCCATCATCGGCAGGAACGCGAGCGTATTGACGTTGAACGTCACACTCGTGGCCGCCAGCGCCGTCGTTCCCAGTTTGCCGACCAGCAGGATGAACATTGAAAAGCCCAGTATCTCCAGCATGAATTGAACGCCGTTCGGCAAACCGAAACGCACAAGCCTGCGCAACAACCCGCTTTCCGGCCGCCACCCGCTCAACGTGTGAAAGTCGCTTCGGTATCGGGGCCGCATCATCAGGATGAAGAACACAACTGGGATCAGGAGGTGCGATACGACCGACGCCCAGGCGGCTCCTCGAATGCCCCATTCGGGGAACCCCCAGTGGCCGAATATCCACGCATAGTCCAGGACGACGTTCAGCCCGTTCGCAAGTAAATTCACCCACAGGACCGTCCGTGTGTCCCCCCGCCCGCTGAAAAACGAGGAGATCGCAATCCCGGTGATCCCAAGCCCCATGAAGCACAGAATTCTGAAATATTCCGCCTCGAGCGCGCGTATCCGTGGCTCATGCCCGGCCCACTCGAAGAAATGAGCGGAAAACGGCATGAGACACAAAATGAGCACCCCGGAGACAAGTCCGACATATATCCCCTGCCACACCGCCGGGCCGATCCTGTCACACCGGTCCGCCCCCCAGTACTGGGCGACGAATGTATTCACATAGGCGACCGTACCGATGAAAAGACTCGAGAAGGTGAAGTGCAACATGCCCGCCGGCAGACTGGCCGCCAGTACGTCCCGGCCGTACCAGCTCAGGAATACCCGATCCACGAAGATCTGCAGGCTCCACGACCCCGTGCTCAGAATGAGTGGCGCCGCCATTCGCAGCACGTCCCTGTAACCGCCCGGTTCATGCCAACGGGAAATCATGGAAACCTCATCGGACCCGGGCATGGTCGTCAGCCCCCACACGCAACCTGAAAGACAGGATGCGCCGCCCCGAAGACGTGAAGACACATCGATGGACGGCGATATGGGAGGGCGGTGCGGGCGGTCGCAACGTCTGAGCCATTTTTCTCTTGTCGGGCAATGACGCCGTTTGTAGATTCGCTGAACGGAACGGGCCGGCGAACGGACGATTTCACTTCCGGGGCCATGAGCGATGATTTATGACGTCGTCATTATAGGTGGAGGCAGCGCGGGCTACGCCGCCGCTCGCGTCGCCGCCGACAACGGCGCCAGCGTCGCCATAGTCGACAAGGGTCCGCTCGGCGGCCTTTGCATCCTGCGCGGCTGCATGCCCTCCAAGACGCTGCTCCGCAGTTCGGATCTTTTGTCGCTGATGAAACGGGCCGGAGAATTCGGCCTGATCGCCCGCGAAATCGCGCCGGACCTGGCCGCCGTCAACGACCGAAAACGAAGGCTGGTGGACGAATTCGCAGCATACAGGGTTGCGCAGCTCAATAGCCCGAAATTCACTCTGTTAAAGGGACTGGCGCGGTTCGAATCGCCGAACACCGTTCGCGTTGGCAACGCGAGGGTCCGCGGACGGCGCTTTGTCATTGCCGTGGGTTCCGTTGTCAGCAAAGTCTCCGTTCCCGGGCTGAATGAAGCCGGCTTTCTCACAAGCGACGACGTCCTGGAACTTCGGGAACTTCCCGAATCCGTCATCGTACTGGGAGGGGGCGCCGTCGCAACCGAACTTGGCCAGTTCCTTTGCCGGATGGGGGCCCGGACCACGCTGATCCAAAGAAACAGCCAGTTGATCAGCGCCTGCGATCCGGACATGGTCCGCCCCGTGGAGACCCGCTTCAGAGAAGAAGGCATGCAGATTTTCACCGGCGCCTCTCTCCAGCGTGTCACCAGAACAGGTCACCGTACCACTGTGCACTTCCTTCACCGCGGGGAGCCGCTTACAACTTCGGCCGAGGTAGTCTTCAATGCACTGGGACGCACGCCGGACCTCGCCGGTCTGGCGCTGGAACGCGCGGGCGTTGACGTCGCGAACGGACGAATCGTCGCCAGCGATCTCATGCAGACCAGCGCGGAACACGTCTTCGCCGCCGGCGACTGCGTGGGTCCTTACGAAATCGTACATATCGCCGTGTTGCAGGGTGAGATCTGTGGTCATAATGCCGTAGCGGACGTGCCCGACAAGAGGATCGACTATCGTCTGCGGACGTCGGTTGTCTTCACTGATCCGCAGGTGGCCTCGGTCGGACCGACCGAAAGAGAATGCCGGAGCGCGGGCATTGTTTATCTGTCGGCAGAATATCCGTTCAGCGATCATGGCAAATCGCTTGTGATGGGAGAAACGCACGGCGCCGTGAAGCTCCTCTGCCATCCCCAAAGCGGCGAACTCATCGCCGGTCATATCACAGGCCCGGACGCTTCCGAACTTATCCATGAACTCGCCGCGGTAATCTACTACCGGGGCACCGTCTTCGATCTCCTCGAAATTCCACACTACCATCCTACGCTCGCCGAGATCATCACCTACCCTGCCGAAGAACTCGCCGGCATCCTGACCCGCTAGCCGAACCGTCACCCTTGCCCGTCACGGCGGCGCCCCGGTTCGTTCAGGCGGTGCACGAAGAATACGGTCATGGGCACGAACGCCAGGGCGATCCAGAACATGGGCCGATACGAAATCCACGCCACGAGCAAACCGGCCAGCACCGGCAGAAACCCCTGAGGCAATGCAAACATGTTCAGAAAGCTGGTATACGTGGGACGACGGTTTTCCGGCGCGAGTTCCAGCACATAGGCCATACGGCCGTTAAACATCGCGCTGCTGGCGAACCCTGAAAACACAAACGTAAGAGAAAAAAACATGACTTGCGGATTCAACGACCACGCAACGCCCCAGTTCGCCAGAGGCGCGACGTCGATCGACGGCACGTACCTGGCCAGCAGGGGCACGGCGACGGACAGCGCCATCAGATAGGACCCGTACACCAGCAACGTACGGTTGCCGCTCCGATGCCCTACGTGCGCCCAGAGGGCATTCGACAGCACGGTGCTGATCTGCATGACCGTCACAAAAACGCCGACGTAGACCAGCCCCTGGCCCAGGTCGGTGATCGCGTAGGGAACATAGAATGGCGCGCCCATCATCATAAAGGACCACAGGACCTGCATCCCGCACAACCGACGGTAATTGACATCGTTCCTGAGCAGCCGTATCCCGCTGCTCAGATAGCTGGAGAGCGGCTGCCGGAGATACCGCACCGGGCCCACCGGTTCCCGAATTCTGCTGAATACGAACACCGAGAGCGCGTTTCCGAGACCCGCCAGCAGAAACAACGCCGCATAGTTCGATGGAAACGGAATCCCGGCCTGCTCGCTGAGCACGTACGAAATCAGTCCCCCCGCCGCCATGGCCGTGATGCCCCCGCAAAGCCGACGTACGGCGAACAGACGCGACCGGTCGCCCGGCGGGACGACCTTTGCGACGATATCCATCCAGGGGACGTTCCATATACCCATCATGGACGTGGATACCGCATAGAGGACCATGAAACAGGAAAGAAAATAAAAGGGCTGACGACCTCCCATCAGGTACGTCAGCCCTGCAATCACCATCCAGACGGTACTGCGCATCCCGCCTGCCAGTAGCAGAAAGGGCATTTTGCGTTTTTTGATTTCGATAATCCGGGAAATGAACACCTGAGGCCATGCCCACCCGATCCGCATCAGGGCCCCGGCCAGTCCGATGGCAACGCTCGAGGATGTCAGCGACTGAACGAAAGCCGGAAGCACCATATCCGAACTGGCGAGTGTCATCGACATGAAGACCAGGCCGCCGTTCAGAATCAGGAGCCGGCTGTTCCGGCGCACCTCCGCGGGGTCCGTTTCTCCGGACTCGGCCGCCGCCCGCCTCCAGTGCGCAGATGAGAATTCTCTCATTCCGGTTGCTTCCGTTCCTCAGGCGCCCGGGAGCCGGGCAGGTCCCCCTCTTCTGTAATGACTCGCGGCGGCGCGCCGCGGGACGTCTCATATTCCAATCGCGTAGCCGTCCCGTCTCGGGTCCGCCCCCCCCATCAGTGCGCCGCTTTCCGGGTCTACGGCAATTCCCTGCGCCCCGCCGGTTACGTGCGAATACGCACCGACAACGTCAATCTGATGTCCGCGGCGAATCAGGCCGGCCCGGATTTCTTCAGGCACGCGGGACTCCATATAGACGCGGGTACCGGCGTGTTGAAAGCGGAACCGGGGCGCCTCGATCGCCGCCTGAACGTTCATTCCGTAGTCCAGGAGATTCGTCGTGAACTGCGTGGTCGTCTGTTGAATTCCCCAGCTTCCCGGCGTACCAAGTGCCGCCACGAGCCTGCTGTCTTTGAACACCTGACATGGCGAAAGACACATATCGATTTTCTTATGCGGCTCGATGCAATTGGGGCTTCCGGGCACCGTATCCGCCCATTTGATGAAGTTGTTCAGGAACATCCCCGTGTTTCCGATGATTTCCCCGGACCCGAACCCGGATCCCAGACTCTGCGTTACCGCCACCGCGTTTCCCGCCGCGTCGGCAACGTCGAAGTGGGTCGTGCATTCGTGAAGCCAGTCGCCCGGCTGTCCCGGGGCAATTTCACCGGGAAGACCGACCGCCGCGAAATATTCACCACGGTTTACCGTGGCCCGTTCGCCGATAAGCCCCCTGCGTTCATTCGCATATGCCTTTGAAAGCAGTCCGTCCGCAGGCGCTTCCGACGCCGCCGCGAAAGCCACCCGATCGGCATTGCCCAGCTTCAGGATCTCGATAAAGAGATGGAGCGCCTCCTCCGAATGATGGCCCAAATCCTTCAGATCGTAGCCCTCCAGCATATTCAACGCCTGCAGGATGTGAAATCCTGCGCTTGGCAGCGGCGGGCAGAACACCCGGAATTCGCGGTAGGGTGTTGAAATGGCGTCCTCCCATGCAACCTCGAAATCCGCGAGGTCTCTCGCGGAGAGTAGTCCGCCCCCGCCCTGCACGTATCCGGCAATTTCCGATCCGAGATCTCCGCCGTAGAACGCCTCCGCGCCGCCTTCCACCACCCTCCTCAGTGTGCGGGCCAGATCGTTCTGGATCAGGATATCCCCCGCACGAGGCGCCCGTCCACGACTCAGTATCACCTCGGCGCCCGTAGGCCGCATTCGGGGCACGGCGTCGTCGATGAATCCGGCATTCTTGACCGTCGCCGCGAATCCGTTTTCCGCCAGTTCGATTGCCGGGCCGAACACGGTCGCCCGGTCCATCGTACCGTATTTTTCGAGAATCTCGAGCCAGCCTCCACAGGCGCCCGGAACCAGGCAGGACATAACGCCGCCTTCCTGAAAATCCGGTGACGCGAAGGCCTCGGAGGTGGCGTCGTGAGGGGTGCGCCCGCAGTAATCCAGGACGCGCACGCGGTCTTCCGCGGCGGAATAGATAAGCGCGTATCCAACCCCTGCGATACCCGACATATAGGGTTCGACGACATTCAGCGCCGCCGCGACAGCAACCGCGGCGTCGAATGCATTGCCATGTTCAAGGAGCATGCGAATTCCGGCCAGGCTCGCCAGGGGATGTGCGCTGGCAACCATTCCCCGGGTGCCCGTCACCGTGGGCCGATGTACCGTTCCGGCAGATGCAAACGCCATGGATTCAGTTCCTTAACCAGAATGCCCCCGGCTCGGGATCAGCGGGGGGCCTGTGGCACCGTTGCCGTTGTCATGCCCAAAAGGACGTCTGCAGTTGATTTCATCTCCCGGCAATCCGAATGGATTCCGAATCCCGCCAGGGTAAGGGATCGGGTACTTCGACGTCTCCCGTGTACGCGGAAGATAGGCTATGGCGAATGGCAAGTCAATGCCCGTTTCCCTCGCCCGTTTGGGTTCGTCAGCCACGTTTCTGCTTGACAACGCAGGTCGATCATGGCTTTTTATACGACTTCTGAATGACCGCCCCTGCCAGCGTTTCAATTTTCCGGACAGACCCGCCATGAATCGAGGATTTCCCATCATACCGACCAGCGTGATCGGAAGCTACGCGCTGCCAGGCTGGTTCTGGACAGCCGTGGACCAGATCGAAAAAGGCGAGTACGGCCCCACCGACGCTCGAGAGACCTATGAGGACGCCACCCACCTCGCGCTGCTGGATCAGAAAAGAGCGGGCGTGGACCTGATTACTGACGGCGAGATGCGGCGCTGGTTTTTCATCCAGAACTTCTACCGCCGGTTCAGCGGCCTTGCGTCACGACCCACGTTACGGCGCACGGGCGTTTACGGATACGACAGCGTCCCGCGTTGGTGGCCGGAAGAACGCATCAGCGTGCCCGATGGTCTTGGAATTGTCGAGGAGTTTCAATTCGCAAGGTCGGTTACCGATCATCCGTTAAAGGCCACCTGCCCGGGACCATTGACGCTTACCATACACATCCAGCTGAAAGACGACCACGTCTACAAGGACCGGATCGAACTCGCGTACGAGTTCGCGGGCGTGGTAAACCATGAATTGAAGCGCCTCGCCGCGGCCGGGGCAGAATTCATCCAGCTGGACGAACCCTCGTTTTCCATTGTGCCCGGAGACGCCGGCAGCTGGATCGACCTGTTCAATGAGACCGTAAAGGGCGTTGACGCGAAGATCGGTCTGCACATCTGTTTCGGTAACCTCGGCAGCCGCCCGCGGGGCAAACGCCGGTACGACTGGTTGTTGGACGACATCCAGCGGGCCGATGCGCAACAGATTTCGCTGGAATTCGCCAATCGCGAACTCGCGGAACTGGAACTCTGCGGGGAAATTGCGAAGGAGAAAGAGGTCGCGGCAGGGCTGGTCGACGTGAAGTCATTCTACGTTGAAACCCCCAACGACGTCGCTGAGAGGGTGCGGCTGGCGCTTCGGCACGTCCCGCCCGAAAAACTCACGGTAACGCCCGACTGCGGTTTTTTTCAGCTTCCCAGGTGGCTGGCCTTTCAGAAACTCCGCAATATGGTCACGGGCGTGAAGATTGTTCGCGGGGAATTGACAGGATAGGCATTCCTGACGGAATACAAAGACCCCTGCGGTGGCCAACCTCCCGTGCTTTCTGAAATACTCATTCCAACGGGGGAACTCGTAGAGGAACCCAATATGGACGTCGTCGAAATCACGGCCGACCTGGTTTCATACAACTCTGCCAGCCAGAACAGCAACACACCGGTGTCCGAGGCTATTGCCAGATGGCTGCACAGGGCCGGAATGTCGGTCGAGCGCGTCGATTACACCGATCCGGACGGCACGCCAAAGACAAACGTCGTGGGGAAGAAAGGCAAGGGTCAGGGAGGCCTCGCCCTTCTCGCCCATTCAGACGTGGTTCCCGCCGAAGGATGGGCTTCCGATCCGTTCAAGCTCAGGCCCGGACAGGGCAGACTCTACGGACGAGGCAGTGCCGACATGAAGGGGTCCGTCGCCTGTATGATTGGAGCTGCCAACGCATTCACCGAGCAGGAGCTCAAGCTGCCGGTCTACGTGATTGTCACCGCCGACGAAGAGACCGACTGCGGCGGCGCCAGAGCCGTCGCGCTGAGATCGAAAACGCTCAAATCGTCCAAAGTCAGGTATGGTATCGTCGGCGAGCCCACGCTCCTGGACGTGGTTCACGCCCACAAAGGCTCGCTCAAATTCGAAGCCACGGCAAAAGGAAAGGCGGCTCACAGCAGCACCGGCAAGGGCGTGAACGCCAACCATATTCTCATCCCGTTTCTGAACGACGTCGTCAGGCTCGAGGAATCGCTGCGTACTGACCCGCGATATCGGAACGAAGCGTTCGATCCACCTCACGGGACGTTGAATGTCGTCGTTTCGGACGGGGATACGGCGGCGAATGTCACGGCGCCGGTCAGCAGCGCCACCATCAACTGCCGACCCATGCCGGGCCAGAACTGGAAGCCGGTTATCGACCGCGTGACGCGGATGGCCGAGGAACACGGCGTCAAGATCAAGCTGCCGAAGACCCTGGACCCACTCAGCACCCGGTTGGATTCTCCCATTGTGCGGGAAGCGCTGCGAATCACCGGAAAGAGAAAACCCAGGACAGTCGCATACGGAACCGACGGCATGGTATTCGGCAAGTCGATGGAACTGGTGGTCATGGGGCCAGGCAGCATCCAGCAGGCACACACCGTGGATGAGTGGATCGCCAGGGATCAACTTCAAAAAGGTCTGGACGTATTTACGAAAATGGTACATCGTTTCTGCATCGAAAACCCCGCCTGACGTTCATTGCGACACGTGGAAGACCGGGAACGACACATATCCCCGGTCCGTTAGGCAGGTAGGTTTCGGTCTTTACGTCGAAACGGAGACCGTTTCTCTCGACCGAGGCGAGGAGGACATTGGATGTTCAAGACCCTGACCCGCGCTCTGCTCATCGGATCGACAATGACCCTGACCTTCGGTTGCGCGGACGAGAATCTGTACCAGTTCGGATTGCGAGGCAAGTGGCGACTGGAAACGCGGCAGCTACCAGACGGGACAGTACTCGCGCCGCCCTCCGTGGGCGGGCACTACGAGTGGTATCCTACGGGTAAGACAACGGCACACGTCACCGCTTCAATTTCGCTCGGCGAGGACCAGATTCTGGTTTCCGGATATTTGTACAGTTTTCAATCGGAAGACGTGGTGGCACAACCCTTTACGCGCCGGGAATACCTGAACATCGGCGGCGGGTACGGAGCGTCGCCCGGAAAGACACATGGATCGTCGGACGTTTCGACGGCCGGCCAGGTCGTTACGAGTGGCAGCCGCGTTACCCTTGAACTCGCGAATGGTCCCGCGCAGATTTACGAAGACATCAGCGCCGAGGGATTCGACAGCGTCTTCTTTAAAGTCAGGTTCGAAGACGGCACGATCGACACATGGCGACGCTTTGCGGACCAGCCGGGCGTTCTGCCGAAGTGATTCCGCCATATAGCCTGACCGATCAGACACTTCAGGGGCGCGGTGACTGTTTCCGCGCCCCTGAGGCTTTTTTTGAGACGAGGCTGAGATGGACGGGATGTTGCTGGGAAATATCCTTCTCAGAAACGCTCGCGATCCCGGACTGAGCCGAAAGACGGCCATCGTCTTCGGCGACCGTGCGCTGACGTACGGCGAACTGAACGAGGAGAGCAATCGCGTTGCCAACGGCCTTCTTGACCGTGGCGTCCGGAAAGGCGATCGAATCGGGATGCTAAGCAGGAATTCCGAGGTCTACGTGATCGTGTACTTCGCACTGGCCAAGCTTGGCGCCATTATGGTCCCGGTCAATTTCTGGTATCGCAGCCGGGAAATCCGGTATACGCTTCGTCAGTCCGGCGCCCGCGGCCTCATCTATCAGAACCGCTTCTCGGACGTTGTCGCAGGGGTCGGGGACCTGACCGGACTGGAATGGACGCTCACCATCGGCGACAGTCGCGGCAATCGTCTGGAGGACGTGGCCGCCGGATCCCCGTCAGACGAGCCCGGAATCGAACTCGATGAGAACGATCCGCATATCATTCTCTACACGAGTGGCACGACGGGGTTTCCCAAAGGAGCGGTTTTCTCGCACAAGAGCCATTTCCTCCAAGCCCTCTCTCTCGCCATGTCGACGGGAGGCAACGGTGACGACGTCGGCCTCGTCGTCTACCCGCTCTTCCACACCGGCGGACCGGACTGCCTGGTGCTTCCACATTTCCTGGCAGGCGCCTCCCTCGTCATTCTGGACGGCGCGGATCCCGACGCCATTCTTTCGGCCACCGCGTTGCACAGGGCAACCAACATTTTCTGCGTCCCGACGGTCTGGCGCTGGATCCTTGCACGCCAGCAGCTTCGAAACTACGACGTCACTTCGGTCCGGCGCTGCCTGGGGTCGTCGGATACATTCCCGACGGCGCTGCTCGAAGACATTATGGCCACGTTCGAATCCGACGTCTACGTTACGTACGGTCTTACCGAGGCAGGCTGCATCCTGACGGTCTGCCGCCTGACGGCAAACGACCCCGGCAAACTCGGTTCGGTGGGCCGCCCCATGCCCTCGGTCGAACTCAACGTTCTGGATTCATCCGGCGATCCGGTAACTCCCGGGGAAGTGGGCGAGGTTGTCGCGAAGACGGCGTCTGCAATGCTTGAATACTGGAACATGCCGGCAAAAACAGCGGAGGCGCTGAGAGACGGCTGGCTGCACACCGGAGATCTGGGCAAAGTAGACAGCGACGGCTTTCTCTATCTGTCGGGCCGGGCGAAGGATTTGATCATCAGCGGTGGGGAGAATATCTACCCGCTGGAAATCGAACGACTGTTGAGAGAACATCCGCAAATACGCGATGCCGCCGTGGTTGGTATACCGGACAGGGAGTGGGGCGAGTCCGTGCTGGCGGCGGTTGTGCCGAGTGATGGCGCACGACTCACGCCCGGCGAGGTCGCCGCGTACGTTGGTGAACACCTGGCGGGATTCAAGAAACCCAGATGGGTGGAAATCCTGGACGAACTCCCGGTAACGACTGCCACGGGGAAGGTGCGGAAAGCTGTATTGAGAGAACGGTTTCAACGGAAGGACGGCACGGCGTGAGGCGTATCAGCGATCCTGAGGGATCCTGGTACCGCTCAGATGTTCAGCGGCTTTGCAGACCGCGGAAAAATCCAGGCTGCCCGCGCCAAGACCGCTGGCGGCAGCGTACATCTGGTAAGCCGCCGCCCCGATCGGCATCGGCACGTTCAGTGCCTTTCCGAGATCCACGCCAATCGCCAGGTCTTTCTTCATCAAATCCAGCATAAATCCAGGATCGAAAGCATCCGCCAAAAGGAAGTCCGATACACGGATCTGAAACAACGTCGAGTTGGCCGAACTCACACTGATGACCTGGCGCATCACTTCAGGGTCGGCGCCTGCTCTGATACCGAGGATCAACCCCTCGGCGATGGCCGCCATGTTGATGCCGCCGATCAGCTGATTGACGATCTTTACGGTCTGTCCCACGCCCACGGACCCGACGTGGAAGATGTTTTCCTCGTTGCCCATCGCGTTGAACAACCCCCGGCACCGATCGAAGTCCTTCGCTTCTCCACCTGCGATGATCGTCAATGTGCCGTTGATCGCTCCCGTATCTCCCCCGCTCACGGGCGCATCCATCACCGCCACGTTCTTTGAACCTGCCTTCTCCGCAATCTCCCTGATCGTGAGTGGCGATATGGTACTCATATCCACGATGAGGCTGCCTTCGGATGCGCCCTGCAGCACGCCGTCGTCTCCGAGGACCACTTCCCGCACTTCCGGGTCCGCCGTAACGATCGTAATCACAATGTCGGTGGCTTCGGCCACGGCCGCGGGAGACTCGACCACACTCGCCCCCAACCCCTCCATTTCGGCAATGACTTCGGGCCGGCGCGCGTAGATTGTGAGATCGTACCCGGCCTTGATGAGATGAATCGCCATTGGCTTGCCCATGATGCCCAGTCCGATAAACCCGACTTTCTCCATCTGAACCTCCTCTTGTTTTTATCTGCCAGGACCGCTGACCGGCGTCGGCGGACTCTCTGAAGAGATCCGGAAACGACGGGCTGAAGCGATACAGGCGCCTTCCGGTCAACTGCTCTCGATGGGACGCGTCTGCAGGACCATCAATTGACCCACGGGGTTTTCGACAGCCCCCAGCGGCCGCCGCTTCTCCGCGGACCAGATGTCGTTTGCCGTTACGTAGAAGTGCCCGCCGGCTATCTTACTGTAACACATCTGGGGATATCGACCCTTCGAATCGTCGGGAAACAGCAGGTCGAAGGTATCGCTTTCCGGATGATAGGCGAGGAACCGGTCCATAAAGTGGTAGGGAAACCCGTCCACGCCGGTGTACGGATCGTCTTTCAACTGAATATACGTTCCAGTCGCCTCGTCGTATCTGAATCCTGAGTCGTACGTACTCAATGTGTTCAACTGCCACCCCCGATAACAGACTCCGCCGCCGATAAACCCGAATTCCTCCTTCCATCCGGGGACCGCCCGCTCATACACCTCTCCAGTCTGCCGGTCCAGCCGGAACAGACGACCCTCCCTGTAATTCACGACGTATCGTTCCGCCGGCTCACCGGCCCGTGAGGGCGGAATCGAATCGGAGTCTTCCGCCACGAACCAGCGCGACTCTGGATCCCAGTAGACGCGGCGCGGCAACCGTTCAGCACCGGGAACGCTGAAGACTTCCAGCCCGTCGGGCCAATCCACGTCCACAATCGATGGCAGCACGCCTGGCTCCGGATAGGTACGTATCTCCCCGCGGTCCTCCTCGACGTGCCAGATCACCAGGCAAGGCCTGGACCGTTCCGGCAGGTATAGCACGTTTCTCGCCTTATCCGCGTGACCGTACCAGAGATTCGCCTCGGGAAACGGTTTGGCGACCTGATACACGCGTTGCTCCGCAACATTGAAAACCGTCAGTTTCTCGTTCGTCTGCGGAAGCACATAGACCTTGCCGCCGGCGCACAGACACTGGCTTCCTCCGTGTCTATCGGGAATCGGAATCGTGTCGATCTGCCCGGATTCCGGCAGGTACCGATGGAGTAAAGGCAGACTGCCCGTAAACCAGAGGGCGCCGACGTCGTCGTCGTCAATCCCGTACACCCGGGTATTCTTCGCGTCGACCCAAACCGGATACATCCTCGGCAACTCAGGCATCTCTCCTCCTGATACAACGGAAAACGAGTACGGCTTGACCCCGGGGCACAGACCCCCGTCAGCCCCGGGGACGGGAAGTTCCGGACGGCGCTGCAGGCATCCTGGCATTTTTGGATTCGGCTTGACTTTCGTGTATTAGTAGGTACCATTGGGCCGTCTGTCAACGTGAATTTCCACGCCGCGATCATGGCGGCCCGAAGTCCGCCGACCGGGGATACAGCGGCAACCGGTCCGGCTTTGCGATAAACAGAATCATGCCCCGACCTCCACTTCTGGCCGGAATCGACGTCGGCACCACGAATGTCAAGGCGCTTGTCTTCGACACCGCCGGCCGCGTTCAGGCCTGCGCCAGCGCGCCTACGCCTACACATCACCCTCGACCCGGATGGGCTTACCACAAACCGGATGAATTGTGGTCGTGCGCAATAAATGCGCTTCGGAACGCGGTGTCTCAACTGGATTCGGCCGACCCGATCTTCAGCATCGCCGTTTCGAGTATGGCCGAATCGGGCGTACCTCTTGACGCGGGAGACCAACCCGCCGACGACGTCATCGCCTGGTTCGACGGGCGGACGTCACGCCAGGCCGAGTGGTTGAACAGGACCGTCGGCAGCGAGCGAATCTACGGCATTACGGGATTACCTGTAAAGCCCATATTCGGTCTCTGCAAGGTGCTCTGGTTTAAGGAAAACAACCCCGAGGGATTTGGGAGAACCGTCTCGTGGCTGAACGTTGCGGACTACATCGCGTTTCGAATGTGCGGCCATAAGGCGACCGACTATTCCCTTGCTTCACGGATGCTTGCCTTCGACCTCAAGACGCTGGATTGGCATCCCGGTCTGCTGGAGGAAGCAGGGGTTTCTCCGAGTCTGTTTGCTCAAACGCTGCCCTCCGGCACGGCGCTCGGGCGCATCCTGCCCGAAATCGCTCGCTTGACCGGACTCCCCCGCGAAGTACAGGTCGCAACCGGCGGACATGACCACGTCTGCGGTGCACTTGCCGCCGGCGCCACCGAACCGGATACGCTCCTCAATTCCCTGGGCACCGCGGAAGCCCTCTGTATCGCAAGCCGGCAACCCTGGCTCAGCGACGGGATCGCGAAACAGGGGTACACAACCGGCGCCCACGTGGCAACGGGGAGATTCTACGTCCTCGGCAGTATCTATACGTCAGGCGCGGCCGTAGAGTGGATCCGCGGCCTCACGGGCCGAAACGTGGAATACGGCGCCCTCGTTACCGAAGCGGAATCGGCGCCGCCCGGAAGCCTGGGCGTCCACTTCCAGCCGCACCTGCGCCTGGGCAATCCTCCACACAACGACCCCGCATCCCGGGCCGCGTTCATCGGTCTCTCCGCCGACGTCACCCGCGGGACCCTGTTTCGCGCCGTGCTCGAGGGCTTGGCCTACGAGTCCAGGCTCTGCCTGGACGCCATCGTCACGCATCCGGGAATCCGCAGGCCGGAACGAATTGTAGCGATCGGCGGGAACACCCGAAACCGGCTACTCATGCAAATCAAGAGTTCGGTGTTCAACCAGAGGATCTCGATCGCCGAAGTGGAGGAATCGGTTGCCCTGGGCGCGGCGGTGCTGGGCGGCCTCGGCGCCGGCGTCTACTCAGACGTTGACGCCGCGTTGAAAGCGCTGAGATACGACCGTTGGACAGTCGACCCGGACGTGGAGCAGGTGGCGGTCTACGAGACCGCATTTCAGTCCGTATACAGGGAAATCTTTCCTGCACTCGAGTCGCTGCACCACAGGGCAGGCGACATCCGGAATACGAACTGAAGGGAAGGGAATCGGCCCGCGGATCCTGCACTCGCGGATTGGACGCGAGCGCCCGACCCGCAATACTGCGCTGCACAGGGCTGCTCTTACGACGGCGACACTTCCGGGTCCGGCAATCGACCTGCTGTTCCGGTGGGGTCTCGCTCCTATCAACCATCGCATCGTACTGAGTTCAACCGGGAGTCCATATGCACACGATTACCTGCGCCGTCGTTGGGTACGGCGGCATCGCGGGCTTTCACGCGCGGGCATTCAGGCGAATTCCCGGTGTTCGGCTACGGACCGTCGTCGGTCGCAGACACGAACCCGCCGAATCATTCCGGGATGCCTGGAACTTTGAACGTGCCACGACCCGTTACGAGGACGTTCTGGCCGACCGTGAGATCGATGCGGTCGTCATTGCCTCACCCAGCGAGGTGCATTACGAACAGACCCGGATGGCTCTTGAAGCCGGCAAAAACGTCCTGGTGGAAATTCCCCTGTCGCTATCCCGCGCTGGCGCAGCCGAGGTTGCCGGCCTCACGAAAAAGACCGCAAGCAAACTGCTGGTTGCCCATACCCGCCGTTTCAGCCGGGCGGGGCGGTTTGTCAGGGATTTTGTCGGGGACGGCACGGCAGGCCACGTGCACCAGCACCATATTCACGAATTCCAGTTACGCCGCGAAAACGTCGGCTGGACCGGCTACAGGCGGAGCTGGACGGACGACGTCCTGTTCCACCACGGTTGCCACGTGCTCGACTACTCCCTCTGGACCATCGACGAACCCGTTCGCCGGATTCGCGGCGAACTCAGCCCGCTCGACGCCGCAACCGGCACGTCGCTCGACGTCAGCATGCTCGTTCGTTACGCCTCCGAAACCATTGCGGCGCTCAGTCTTTCCTACAATGCCCGGGCTGGCGTCAACAACAATATCTACCTGTGCGACGCGGGCACCCTCGTCGTCTCGGGCAATCACGTCGCGCTGAACGGCAAAACCCTCTTCGACAGCGACGACACCCTCGACGACGACGTACTGGCTCAGAACGTCGAATTCATCGAATCGATCCGCGAAGACCGGCAGCCCCAATGCAGCGCGGCGCAAGCCCTGGAAGCCCTCGATCTGCTCCAGCAGATTTACGACCGGTCAATCACGATGGAGCACCCGGACAAATACAAACGGATGTGGGACATTTAATGCTCAGGGATTGCCTGCGTTGCATCGGGTACGTATTCCGACCTCGGCGGGGAAAAGACGTCGATCACAAGGCTGTCTTCCAGTACCCGTGAGCGATGGGGCTCGTTCGGCGCGAAGTGGAAGAACGTTCCCGCTTCAAACACGTAACGCGTTTCCTGCTCTCCAACGAAGAATTCAATCCGACCCCGAATGACGTAACCCATCTGCTCCTCGGGATGCCGGTGCGCGCCGAACTCAGCCCCCGCCATGACCTCGTACCGGTTCAACATCAGATTCTCTCCGCTCATCGTACGGCGTACGGAAAGATCCGATAACGACTTGGGAGATAAATCTTTATCTTTCACAACCAGAGCCACTTATATCACTTCTTTATAAAAGTGGATTAATCGAGTCGAAATCTGACGGATCACGGCGAGGATGTTCGCAGCAGAACGGACACCCGGCGTCTTTATGCAGCGACCATCCGCCTGCCGTCTTCCGCCGCAGGACGGGGAGAGCAGCCGGGTTTCGGTCTACACCACCATTTCGATCAACCCCAAATACCCGCGCGATGCACCCGACTCCTGGCATTGGCGTTTTTCGGTTGGTGTGACACGCCTTTCCCGGAGGTTTATTTCACAAGTTCCAGTCGACCCCACAGGCTGGGGTCGTACGATACCGGAAGCGGCTCGTCCGCGGTCCAGAACTGTCGTCCCAGTTTCCGGTCCTGAAGCAGATAGGTGAATCCGAGCAGGCGGTTTTCTTCCGGATCGAACCCTGTCAATATTTCCGCCGGCAAATGGACCTCCAGCCGATATCCGGTTCCGGATGCGTCGCTGAACACCTTCAGTCCGGAAGGGTCGCAAAGCTTCGAATGCGCGCGGGCTCTGCGGATTGCCACCTGACCCCCTCTCGCCTTCCGGTTTTCCGCGCCGGGCAGGAAATAGAAGTGGTGGCAGTAACGGCTCGCCCGGTGCGCGTTCCGGACGTCGCGGGTATCCACCCAGACCTGCAATCCATCTCCCTGTAGCGGACGTCGTTCGTCCACCTTCGCGGCCGCCGCCTTTTTCACGTCTGCCGCGAAATAGAGACCGAGTTCGTTCCAGGCAGCGTATATGTCGGCAAACGCCTCCCGTCCGTCCAGTCCCGTAAGGTCCGGAATCCGGTACTGCGCACCCCAGTCGTTCAGGTCTCCGTCGAGGACCGGCGGAGACCTGCGGTACGGGCACGGCCACGCGAAACTGAAGTAGGCGCGCCTGGGGATTTCCAGATTCATCGATCCGATTCTCCGGCCGGCAACACCATGTTACCGGTTTTCTGTACGACCGCCGAATTCTCCATTGTGTTTCCCTGGGCGAGAACCGGCCAAGGCCGCGTCAGGCGGGTACCTCCGGCGAATGCGGGGGATTCGAATTGCCTATGCCAAGCACCTCTCCAAGAAACCGGCCTGTATGCGACGCATCGACCCGGGCCACTTCCTCAGGCGTGCCGGCCGCAACCAGGTACCCGCCTTCTTCACCGCCTTCCGGGCCGAGGTCGATAATCCGGTCCGCTGTTTTGATGACGTCCAGATTGTGCTCGATGACAATTACCGTATTGCCCGCGTCGACGAGTCGATTCAACACGTCCAGTAGCCTGGCCACGTCGGCAATATGCAATCCCGTGGTAGGCTCGTCCAGCAGATACACGGTCTTGCCGGTATTCGGCCGTGCGAGTTCCCTGGCAAGTTTGACCCGCTGTGCTTCGCCGCCCGACAGTGTGGTCGAGGCCTGCCCCATTTTGATATACCCCAGTCCCACGTCGACGAGAGTCGTGAGTACGCGACGGATTCCAGGGACGTTTTCGAACTGCCGCAGCGCCTGATCCACCGTCATTTCCAGCATGTCTGCAATCGACCGGCCCTTATACCTGACGTTCACCACGTCCCGGCTGTACCGTTGCCCGTTGCAATCCTCGCAGGTAACCCAGACGTCGGGCAGAAAATGCATCTCAATGCACCGCGATCCCAGGCCCTTGCAGGCCTCGCAACGGCCTTTCCGGTGATTGAAGCTGAAGTGCCCCGGTGAAAACCCGCGGATCCGCGCATCGGGCAGCTGTGCATAGAGCCTGCGGACCTTGTCGAAAACCTTCACGTAGGTCGACGGGTTGCTGCGGGGCGAAAACCCGATTGGGGACTGGTCTATATTGATCACCTTGTCGATGCCATCGAGCCCGCGGACCTCGTCGTGATCGCCGCCAGCACTGCGGTCGCCGTTCAAACCCGCCGCCAACGCCCCGTAAAGGACGTCGTTCACAAGCGACGACTTCCCGGATCCCGACACCCCGGTGACACCGATCAGCATCCCCAGCGGAAATTTCACGTTCAGGTTCTTCAGATTGTTGTGACGGGCGCCAACGATTTCGATGCACCCTCTCCGTGCCGATCTTCGCGGGGGCGGCTCGACGGCCAGCCTGCCCGCCAGATACTTCGCCGTCAGGGAACCGTTTGCTGTGCTCAGACTCTTCGGATGCCCCTCGGCAACCAGCGTTCCTCCGCAGGACCCCGCGCCGGGACCGAAATCCACAATGTGGTCCGCGGTTTCCAGCGTTTCGCGGTCGTGCTCGACCACGATGAGGGTATTGCCAAGATCCCGCAACCGGGCCAGCGCGGCAAGCAACCGGCGATTGTCCCGCTGATGGAGTCCGATGGTAGGTTCATCCAGTACGTAAAGCACACCCGTCAGCCCCGATCCGATCTGGCTGGCCAGACGAATCCGCTGCGCCTCGCCGCCGGACAACGTGGGGGCCCTTCGTGAAAGCGACAGGTAACCCAACCCGACGTCATGCAGGAACCGCATTCTGACGCGGATTTCCTGTATGACTTCTCCGACCGAGTCCAATTCCGGGCCGGTCAGTTCCACGTCTTCAAGCCAGCGTCTTGACATAGCGATGGGCAGGTCGACCAGTTCGCAAAGTGTCGTACCGCTCAAACGAACGGCGGCGCTTTCCGGCTTGAGGCGCGCGCCTCTGCACGCGAGGCACGGCACGTCTTCCACCAGTTCTCCCAACTTTTCGCGAAACCGCGGGGACAGCCTCACCAGTTCCTCGAGCGAACTGAACAGTCCTTTGTATCTGAAGCGCAGGCCGTCCGCTTGTGAAATCCATCGTTCTCCGGTACCGTAGAGAAGCGCTTCGAGTGCTGATTGGGACATCTGCGCGACCGGTGTCTCGAGGTCGAATCCTCCCGCGTCGCCTACCGCGCGCATCAGCGCCGACAACGGACCGCCTTTCAGTCTGCCGAGAGCCGGCACGGCCCCTTCAGACAGGGATTTCCCTGGGTCCGGAATCAGCGTGTTCTTTCCCATCCCCTTCTGGGTTCCGAGGCCCTCGCACGAGTCACACCAGCCTTCAGGGCTGTTGAACGAAAGGTGCTGCGGGGTTATTTCGTCGAAACTCCTCCCACATTTCGGGCAGGACAGAACCTGGCTGAATCTGGTTTCCTCACCATCGTCCGGGGACGCCACGATGACCACACCGCCGGACAACACCAGGGCTTTTTCAATCGAGTCCGCAACGCGCTTCCGCACGCCGGTTTTGAGCGTGACGCGATCCACCAGAATCTCAAGGTTGTGCGACTGCCGATAGTCGACCTCGGGGGGCGTTTTCAGATCGAACACGTCGCCGTCCAGCCGGCCCCTGAGGTATCCCGCCCGCGAGGCCCTGGCGATCAATCCGTTATAATCCGCACCTTTGCCCGGCCGCTGCGGGCTCAGCAGATAAATGCGTCTTCCGGAAGGCATTCCCAGAATCCGGTCGACGATTTCCTGAATGGCCAGCGCCCCCGCCTGCACGCCGCAATCCGGACAATAGACCTTTCCGACAAGCGCGTACAGCGCACGCAGGTAGTCGTATACCTCCGTTACCGTGCCGACGGTGGAGCGAGGATTCCTGCTGGCCGCTTTCTGCTCGATGGCGATAGCGGGCGACAACCCGATCACACGCTCGACCTTCGGCTTGGGCAACTGCCCCAGGAACTGTCGTGCATATGCCGACAGCGACTCGACGTATCGCCGCTGACCCTCGGCGAATACCGTATCCAGCGCCAGCGAAGACTTTCCGGATCCCGATACACCCGATACGACGGTCAGTTTCTCGCGTGGAATCCGCACATCCACGTTCCGAAGATTGTTCTCCCTGGCGCCGGCGACCTGGATTTCACGAATCAGCCCCCGGTCCCGGCCTCGACGTTCCGGCGCGCCGTCGCGCCGGAACGGGTCAAGGTCGTGCCGCAACGCCGAACGCAGAGACCGGCCGGTGAAAGATCGTCGGGTCCGCGCGATGTGTTCCGGTGTACCTTCCGCCACCACGTTCCCTCCCGATTCTCCGCCGCCGGGTCCAAGGTCGATCACCCAGTCCGCCGTTTTGACGACATCCATGTTGTGTTCGATCACGACGACCGTATTGCCCAGATCCACTAGCCGATGCAGCACCTTCAGCAGACTCTGTATATCTGCAAAATGCAAGCCTGTCGTAGGTTCATCCAGAATATAAAGTGTAGATCCTGTCTGTTTGCGGCACAATTCTTTAGACAGCTTCACACGTTGAGCTTCGCCACCGGACAACGTCGGCGCGGGCTGACCCAGTTTAACGTAGCCCATGCCCACCTCCACCAGCACCTCAAGAATCCGATGGATCTGCGGCACCGCTTCGAAAAAGGCACATGCCCGCTCCACCTCCATATCCAGCACATCCGCGATGGACGCCCCCCTGTACCGAATATCCAGCGTCTCCCTGTTGAATCGCCGCCCCTCGCAAACCGGGCACGTCACCCATACGTCGGCAAGGAAATCCATTTCAACGACATTGGCGCCGTTCCCGGAACAGGCTTCGCATCGGCCGCCCTTCACATTGAAACTGAACCGGCCGGGGCGGTACCCTCTCACCCTGGACTCTCTGAGGTCCGCGTACAACGCCCTGATCGGGCCGAACACCCCGGTGTACGTGGCGGGATTGCTCCTGGGCGTGCGGCCGATGGGCTGCTGATCGATCTCAATCACCTTATCCAGGGCATCCATACCTTCGATACGGTCGAAAGCGCCAGGTTCGGTTTCGGCGTGGTTCAGTTCTCGCGCCAACGTTCGATAAACAATGTCGTTTATGAGCGAACTCTTACCGGAACCGGATACCCCGGTTACGCAGTTGAAAACCCCCAGGGGAAGTTCGACGTCGATACCCTTGAGGTTGTTCTGTCGCGCACCGAAAACCGCAAGGCGCCGTCCTTTCTGCGCCCTGCGGCCCGGTATCGCAATCGATCGTCTTCCGGAGAGAAAGGCGCCTGTACTTGATCGCTCCGACAGCGCGATCTGCCGCCAGGATCCACAAGCGACAACCTCCCCGCCCTGGTGACCGGCGCCCGGTCCGAAATCAACAATCCGGTCCGACCGTTTCATCGTCTCCTCGTCGTGCTCCACCACGATGATCGTGTTTCCCGCGTCCCGCAGCAGGCACAGCGCGTCCAGCAGCCTTTTGTTGTCGCGCTGGTGCAGTCCGATCGAGGGTTCGTCCAACACGTAGGTTACCCCGACCAAACCGCTGCCGATCTGCCCCGCCAGCCGGATTCGCTGGGCCTCGCCGCCGGAAAGGGTCGGCGCCGTCCTGTCCAGCGTCAGGTAATCAAGCCCGACGTCCAGCAGGAATCTCAGCCGACCCAGGATCTCTTTGAGCGCATCCTCCGCGATCATCCGCCGGGTCGCCGTCAGGTTCAGTCCGTCGAAAAACGCAAAGGCATCCGCCACCGACATCGCCGCGACCGCGGACAGCGACATCCCCTCGATCGTTACCGCCGTAGCCTCGGCCGTCAACCGTGCGCCATGGCACGCCGGACATTTCCCCATCCGCAGGTAAGGTCCCAGCCTCCGCCGCCAGGCCGGTGACCCGCCCTCCGCGTACCTGCGTTCAAATGGCGGAAAGATTCCCTCGAACGAATCGTAATGTGTCCACACCCGGCCGTCCCGCCGTTGCCAATCGAGCCTGATCGGGCTCTTAACTCCGTAAAGCAGGTCGTCCCGCGCGGCCTGCGATATCTCCCGCCATGGGGTATGTACGTCCATGCCGTGGCGCTCCAACACACCGTTGTAGTAGTGTATCTTCCAGCGGTTCCGCGGTTCGCCGAGCGGCGCTATCGCCCCGTCCATGACCGACAGGGCGTCGTCAGGAATCGAACGCTTCGGATCCAGGGCAATCTGTGTACCGAGCCCCTTACACACGGAACACATTCCCTGCGGATTGTTGAAGGAAAACAGCTGAGGCGTGGGTTCCGTTGCGCTCAACCCGCACCGGGTGCAGGAATAGTTCGAACTCAGCAGCAGTTCCTCCCCTTCCTCGAACCCGACGATCAGCGTGCCGTTGCCGAATCCCAGTGCTGCGTCGACCGCTTCGCCGATGCGACCATGTCCATCCTCCCGCACGACCAGCCGATCCACGACAAGGTCTATATCGTGCCGGATATGTCGTTCGAGCCGCTGCGACTCGGTCAGCTGTACCATCCGGCCGTCCACGCGGACGCGAAGATAACCCTCTCGCTGCAGCTCTTCGAACAGATCCAGATACTCCCCTTTTCTTCCCCGGACGAGCGGCGCCATCACAAAGATCCGTGTTCCTGCGCCCAGCGCCATGATCCGTTCCACGATTCCGTCGCGCGTCTGGGCGCCGATCGGCGTTCCGCACGCCACGCAATGCGGCTCTCCAACCCTTGCGTACAGTACGCGAAGGTAGTCGTAAATCTCCGTCATCGTGCCCACGGTCGACCTGGGATTCCGTGCGGCGGCTTTCTGCTCTATAGACACGGTTGGCGAAAGGCCTGTAATCTGGTCGACGTCGGGCTTTCGAATCTGTCCCAGAAACTGGCGGGCATACGCGGAAAGGGACTCGATATATCGACGCTGCCCCTCCGCAAAGATCGTATCGAAGGCCAGCGAGGACTTTCCGGAGCCCGAAACCCCCGTGAAACAGATCAGTTGATTTCGCGGCAAGGTCAGGTCCACGTCCTTCAGGTTGTGAACCCGCGCCCCTTTGATGACGATATCTCGCGTTTCCATAAATCCGTCTTTCTCCCTGGTTAAAGCTTCAGGAAGAAACCCTAACTCCCTTGATTGCGGTCCCGACCGGCCTTTTACCGCGACCCCGTACGTCCGCCCCGTGCCACCGGTCGCGACGAGCCAACCGGAAAACAGGTTCGACGCGGTGATGAATCTTGCCGGAAACCGCTCCCGTCGGGTACCGGCACGCGATGTTGGAATCGCAATATACTACTCAAATGTTCAGGTACCAAGAAAAACCTGTATCGGTGCCCGTAATGACACGACTGCAACGCGACGGTTTGCCTCCGTGCGACGGGCGCCTGAACGGGTCCCTGAAATCCGAGGCGATCCCTGCTTCCAAACGATCAAAAGCGCCTTTATCCCAACGGACAAAGACGCTTGCGTGTACACTTCCGGTTTATGGATGGGTTACTCGGGCGGCTGGGTCTTGAAACTGGCCACCGCACGATCCACCGTATCCAGGGTCCGGAAGATGCCCGCCAGTTGCGTGACCATCAGAATACTCTCGATTTTCCGCGTAATGCCCGTGAGCCGCATGTCTCCGCCCGCATGCCGAACCGTGGTCAGACTGGCGGTCATGACCCCCAGCATCGAACTGCCGAACCATTTCACCTTTGAAAAATCGACAACCACCCGGCTGATTCCGTCTTTGACCAGCCGTTTGATGTGGTCGTGAAACTCGGCCACTTCAGGGCCGGACATCAGGGCGCCCGTTACCGTGAGTACGGCAACATCCTCCCGGATCTCCTCATTGATCTTCATGGTTCTACCCCCTCAAAGGTTTCTGGTTGCAACCAACCGCTGCATCGTTCGAAAAAACCTGTTTAACACCTCAGATTCCGCGAAGAGTTGCCACGGTTCCAATATAATTGCTAATATGTCAGGGATCAAGTAAGGAATTTCTCGGGGGCGGGTGTTTTGGCGGTTTTCGGCTTGACAAAGCCCCGTTCGACGGCTTATTTATTGGCGCCGATCCCGCGACAATAAACGTCCCGTAATAAGAGAAGGCACGCGTTATGGAACTTGGATGCAGCACAATACTATATGGCGGACATGACCTGAACGTCGCCATGGAACGGATTCGGGCGGCCGGCTACGGGGCCATCGAACTCTGTTGTATTCCCGGGATGGCCCCCCACCTGTCCATTGGCGAAAGCAACGCGTATTACAGGGATGTCGGACGCCGGGCCACGGACCACAGGTTGGAAGTCGAGTCGCTCGGCGCGAGCGGCAATCTGAACGACGAGCGCCGCTTCCTTCAGATCCTGGACGCCGCGAACGCACTCGGCGCGCCTATGGTCACGACGGGGCCGGGGGGTAAACCGGACGACGAACCGGAGTTCAACGCCACCGTTGAAAGAATCAACCGTCTTGCGGACCAGGCCGCCCGCCGCGGCGTACGGCTAAGTATAAAGCCTCACGTGGGCAACGCTGTCTACAACACGGACACCGCGTATCGCTTCATGCAACAGGTCGATCGACGCCGGGTGGGTATCAACTACGACGCCACCCACATCTGGCGCAGCCCGCAGCGTGAGGTGCCCGAGGAAACGATCGGCAAAATCAGCGATTATATCTCTTCGGTAAGGATCCGCGACGTGAAGGGCAGGCAGACCGACATCGGGCCGGTGGAAACCCAGGTGGCCGGCAACGGCGATATGGATCTCCACGCCCAGGCGAGCGCGTTCAGGGCGATTCCCGGACTCAAGTACGCGGTTCTAGAGATTGTAGGTACGCGGGACATGGGTGTGGACGAGATAGACAGCGTTGTCAGGCGTTCGTACGATTACTTCAGCCCGCTGTTCGAGTGAGATCAGAATCACGGCTGTCCTACCCCCGGCCTCGAATGCCCCCGGTTTGAGGATCAGCGGTTCACCGTTTCCTGCGAGGAGCATTGGTATGATCCGCGTCGGCGTAATCGGCATGCGCGGCATTGGCAGCCAGCATGCGGAAGTTTACGTGAATAACAGGAGTTCGGATCTTGTGGCCGTCTGCGATCTGGTAAAGGAACGCGCGGACAGCGCGGCCGAGCGGTTTGGCGCGAAGTCATTCTACAACGTGGCGGATATGCTTCGTTGCGAAGAACTGGATGCGGTGAGCGTGGCGACCGGCGGTTTCGAAAACGGGGGCGACCACTACGAACCCGCCATCCGGTGTATGGAAGCCGGAATCAGCGTCCTGTGTGAAAAACCCATAAGCAACAACATTCATCACGCCCGTCAGATGGTCGACAAAGCACGGGCGTGCGACGTCCGATTCGGCATCAATCTGAACCACCGGTTCGTTCCGCCCGCGGCCAAAGCCAGAGGCTGGATTGCGGAAGGCCGGCTCGGCCGCCTGCTGCTCATTAACATGACCATGTGGATCGGGAATCCCAACGAGACGTCTCCGTGGTTCCACCTCAGGGCCCTTCACCCTCACTCAATCGACATTATGCGATACTTCTGCGGAAATGTAAAGCGGGTACAGGCTTTTCTGAACAAGGCGCCCGGACGAAGCGGAGACCGTGAGACGGTATGCTGGTCCAACGCACAGATCAATATGCATTTCGAGAACGACGTCGTGGGTCACCTTACCGGAAGTTACGACACCAATCCCGCCCACAACCTGGAACGCTGCGAGGTGATGGGGACGGAAGGCCGTTTCGTCCTCGACAACTGTTTCGAAGACCTGACTCTCTATCCCAGACGATCCGAGGAACTCACCGTCGTAAGGAACTCCATTATGGGCGGTCTGGTCTTCGAAGACACGTTCCCCAGACGAATCAACCGATGGATCGAACAGCTGGACGAAGGCGCCTCTCAATCGGAAATCGAAGGGTCCGGCGAAGAAGGGCTCGCCGTCCAGGAAGTTATCGAAGCGGCGATTCGGTCGTGGGAAGATCGTACAATTGTGGACGTGCCGATCGTACCTGGCGCATGAACGGGCTGTTGCTCCCCTGCCACCATGGGAAGACGATCGCCAATGAAGTCTTCATCTTCTGCCCGGACAGAATGACCACCGAACTCAACGGCGTGACGTATCGCCTTCCGCGGGTTCCGGTCGCCGTCATCTGCGTCGACGGCGGAGACCCCGAGTACCTCGAGGCGGCGCAGGAAGCCGGGGCGATTCCGTCGATCTCGCGTTTCGTGGAAGGCGGGTACAGCGGAACCGTCCACTGTGTCATTCCGAGCTTTACGTGTCCCAACAACGTCTCCATCGCCACGGGCGCTCCGCCGGCTGTACACGGCATTTCCGGCAATTTCCACCTGGACCGGCGCACCCGACGGACCATTCCAATGACGTGCCCGTGGATGATGCGTTCGCGTACGATTTTCGACGTTATTTCAAAGGCCGGCGTCGAAACGGCCGTAATCACCGCCAAGGACAAACTCCGCAGGCAACTCGGGAAGGGAATGGACGTCGGCGATGGCAACCTCTGTTTCTCATCCCAGCGAGCAGACCGTTGTACGATCCGGGAGAACGGCATTCAGGACGCGCTCGGCTGGGTCGGCAGGCCATTGCCAGACATGTATTCCGACGCACTGTCGCTGTTCGTACTGGACGCCGGCATCCGGTTCATCGAAAGAGACAACCGGCCGCGGCTGGCTTACCTGTCGCTTACGGATTACGTCCAGCACAGGTATCCGCCGGATCATCCCGCGGCTCTCGATTTTTATCGATCGCTCGACCGGCGTTGCGCGAGACTCGAACGCATGGGCGCGACCGTAGCCCTCGTGGCCGACCACGGCATGAAGGACAAGTGCGCGCCGGACGGTACGTACAATATCATCTGGCTGCAGGACCTGCTGGACCGTCGTTTCGGAACCGGAGCAACGCGTGTCATCTGTCCGATCACAGACGCGTTCGTTGGGCATCACGCCGCGTTGGGAGGATTCGTCAGGGTTTACTGCTTCGACGACCTGGAGGTCCGCGAGGCCATCCGCTTTATGGCGTGCATCGACGGGATTGAGGCCGTCTTGGAGCGAGCAGACGCGGCGGCCCGGTTCAATCTACCCGTCGACGTGGAAGCCGACGCGGTGGTGATCGCCGCCGACGCGTTCTGTATCGGCGCCTCCCGGGTCGACCATGATCTCGAGGGGCTGCATGGCGAACGCCTGCGATCGCACGGCGGCTTTTCGGAGCAGGAGGTACCGCTCATCCTCAACCGCCCGCTTACCGCGGAATACCTTGCGCGCACCGCGTCGGAACAGCTGATGAATTACCAGGTTTTCGAATTGGCGCTGAACGGCGTCGCGTGAAGCGCCGTGCCACGGCCCGTGAGCGCCGAGGCGAACCCGCGCGCCATGAGGAATTTCCGGCGGGACCGGCGTCGAAATGACGTCCGGAAATGACGGAACAGAACAAAAAGGAGTCGAAGACATGAGCGAATCGAAGCTGTTCGAGGCCGCGTTCCCCTATGCCGACGATGTTCTCGCGCTTCCGGTGCAGGACATCGACGAAGCGTCAACCTGGTATTGTAAAGCGTTTGGACTCAAAGAAGCAGAAAGACACAGCGACCCGGTTCCCACGGTGGTGCTTGAAAGGGACGGCGTCCGGATTGGATTCGCTGTCAATGGCAGCGATCCCGGGCAGGAAGGCGCGGCAATCCGCGTGTCCGATATTCACAGGGCGAGGCGTGAACTGGAAGAAAAAGGGATCGAGACCGGCAACTGGAGGATCGACGAGAACGACGGGCGAAAATACCAGGTCTTTTTCGTCGTTGCTCCAGACGCGCTCTGTTACTATTTCCACCAGCCGATCCAGGACGAACCCGCCAAATGAATCGGCCGGGCAGGGAGCCCGGCCGGTCCGCGTATGCGTCGTCACGAGAACGAGGATGGGGAAACGACCGGCGATCGTTTCTTCTTCCTCTTTTCTCTTTCCTGGCAACGGTCACCGTCGATCTCGTCAAATGCACGGAAGCGTGCCGGAACGGCGCCGCGCTCAGCCTGCAGGGTTTTCGAAATTGACCTGCCATCTGATGCCGAATTTATCGACGCACATCCCGAAATAAGCCCCCCAGAACATATCCTGCATCGGCGTCACCATTTCGCCGCCCTCCGCCAACCCCGCGAGCAGCCGGTCGGCGTCCGCCCTGCTGTCCGGGCTGACCGTTATGGAAAAGTTGCCGCCGACCTTCGGCGGAGGACCGAATGCCGAGGTGGAGTCGCTGCCCATGAGCACGCTGTCGCCAATGGGCAGCGACACGTGCATGACCCGGCCTTGTTCGTCTTCCGGTACCTGCAGGTCGGGAGGTCCGTCTCCGAAGGTCTGGATGAACAGGAAGTCTCCGCCAAAGACGGAGCGGTAGAACTCAAACGCCTCCCTGCATTCCTTGTCGAAGGTCAAATAAGTGTTCAGTTGCAATGCAGCCTCCTGTGTGATATGCGGCGGCCCACGCGCCGCAGGTGGACTTGATGGCTATCGCGTTTCAAATCAACTCGCAAACGAGCCCGGACAGGACTTTGGCGCCGACGGATTCCGCGATTCCTTTCGATACCGGCACGCATCCGGTTACAGGTACAGACCGACCATGCAACCAGTGAGCATGGTCGCCAGGGTTCCACCAATCAGGGAACGGAGCCCGAGGCGCGCCAGGTCGCCTCGCCTGTCTGGTGCGATCCCCCCGATGCCCCCGATCATAATGGCCACGGACCCGAAGTTTGCAAAACCGCACAGGGCGTACGCCGTGATCACAAAGGCCCGCGGATTGAGCGGCTCGGGACCGCTCATCAGTCGCGCCAGGTCCATGTAGGCCACGAATTCGTTCAGGATCGTCTTCAGCCCCATCAGTTCACCGACCGGGCGGGCTTCGGTCCAGGAAATCCCCATCAGCCAGACGAACGGTCGAAACAGACCGCCTGCGGCGGCCTGCAGGCTCCAACCGCCGGCCCCTCCGGCAACCAAAACGTCGATCTTTTCGATGACCAGATTCGCAAGGGCGACCAGGCCGATGAAGGCGACAAGCATCGCGAGGATGTTGATGACCAGGCGCATGCCCTCGGCGGCGCCCCTCGCCGCTGCATCGAGGCCGTTCAGCGTGTCGTCGCGAGGCAGTTCCACCTGCTCGTGTGAGGTGAGGGGTTCGCCGGTCTCCGGGATCATCAGCTTGGCCACGGCGATCGCCGCTGGCGCGCTGATCAGCGACGCGGTAAACAGATGTCCGGCGATATCCGGATGGGCCGTGTCCAGGATGGTCGCGTAGATCACCATCACCGTACCGGCGATCGTGGCCATACCCACGGTCATAATGCAGAACAACTCGCTCTCCGTCATGCGGCTCACGTACGGCCGAACCAGCAGCGGGGATTCCGTCATCCCGAGAAAGACGTTTCCCGCGGACCCGACGCTCTCTGCGGAACTGAGTCCGAGGACCCTCTGCATGATCGCGCTCAGCCTGCCGATCACCCACGGCAGGATCCGGTAATGGTATAGCATCCTTGAAACCGCGGCCACAAAGATCAGTATCGCGGCGATTTCCAGGGCCACGACGGGGCCGTATTTGTTTGTGAATTCGGGATTCGACAGTCCCGAGAAAAGTAGCGATTCGTTCGCCTTGAGCGCGGTTGTACGAAGCATGTCCGTAAGGGCGCCGACGACGCCGAAGACGTAATGCCGCAGCCCCGTCTTGACGAGAATGCCCGTCAGGAGCAATTGCAGGCCGCTGGCAACGGCGACGGTCTTCCAGGGGATGCGCATCGAACGCCGGCCGAGTGACCATGCAATGGCGAGAAGCACGACGTATCCAATGGCGCCGTGAAGCACGAACAAGGCGGGTTTCCTCTTTGCGGAACGGTATCCGTCTGAAAATCCGGTGGAGTCGCGACCCCTGAGACCGGCGCCCAAAATAGCCGGAAACGCCCACAAGGTCAAGCGATTTCCCGCCCGGAGGCCCTGCGCTGGCCTCGTATTTCTTGACTTGCATGTTCGAAAACCCTATTGTTGAGCTTGCCGGTGCGTTACGGCGAGAACGCTTCCCGTCCGCCGTCTGTGTCTATACGGCCTTTCGTCCATCCTTTGGCGTGCGGATCTCTGAATCCCTCGGTACCGGCGCGATTCGGATTCCATTCCCTATGAGGTTTCCGTGCGGTCCGGCAAGCGTGAAAAGACGGCTCTGATCACCGGCATCACCGGCCAGGACGGTTCCTATCTCGCAGAATTTCTGATTGCTAAAGGCTACCTGGTGCACGGCATCATCCGCCGGGCCTCCCTGTTCAATACGGATCGGATCGACCATCTCTTCGCCGACCCCCAGGATCCCGCCCGGCGGATGATCCTGCACTACGGAGATCTCACGGATACGGCCAATCTGATCCGGATCGTTCAGGAAATACGGCCCGACGAGATCTACAACCTGGGTGCGCAGAGTCACGTGGCGGTGTCATTCGAAACGCCCGAATACACGGCAAGGGTGGCGGCGCTGGGGGTGCTCCATCTGCTCGAAGCCATCCGGATCTGCGGTCTCGCCGATCGAACACGGTTCTATCAGGCATCCAGTTCGGAGATGTTCGGCAAGGCGACCGAGTCACCCCAGCGGGAATCCACACCGTTCTATCCCCGATCTCCATACGCCGCAGCCAAGGTATACGCATACTGGATCACCGTAAATTACCGCGAGGCTTATGGGATTTTCGCCTGTAACGGTATCCTGTTCAACCACGAGTCCCCCGTGCGCGGCGAGACGTTCGTGACCCGGAAGATCACCCGGCGGCTGGCTCGCGTCAAAGTCGGATTGGACGAATGCGTGTACCTGGGAAATCTCGATGCGATGAGAGACTGGGGCCACGCGCGGGACTATGTCCGGGCACAGTGGCTGATGCTCCAGCAGGCCCAGCCTGACGATTTCGTCATTGCGTCGGGGCATCAGCATTCGGTTCGCACTTTCTTGAATCTTGCGGCTGAATACCTGGGTCTGGAACTGGTGTGGCACGGCAAGGGCGCCGAGGAAGTTGCGGTCAATACGGCGACCGGGAGCGCGGTAGTGCGCATCGACCCGCGGTACTTCAGGCCGACCGAAACGCACTCGCTCCTGGGCGATGCGTCCAAAGCGCGCAGCAGACTTGGCTGGCGACCGGAAACCAGCTTCGGAGACATGGTCCGGGAAATGGTCGACGCCGACTTGCGCCTGGCCGAACGCGAGGCGTCATTACAGCTCTGAACGCGGACCGGGACTTTCCGACGGAATCGAAAAGGTCCGGATCGCGGGCGACGGCCGTGTTTCACCCAGTGGCAACGCGAATTAACGCAGGGAGCAGGTTCGGATCCATGGGCGACAGAACGCTTTTTGATGCGACGTACGAAAAACGCAGGAACCCGTTGCTGAAGCAGGTGCTGGAGCGACTGTATCCCATCTATTCTTCGGAAGAGCGCGAGGTCATACGCATCGACTCAATCAGCAGGGTTCTGCTCTCGCGCCCCTCGGGTCGGGGCTTTGTCAACCGCGACATCCTCGAAACCGTTCTCGGCAACCTGCTGGAATGCGTCGCCCCCGGTTCACACAACGTTCAAGCAGCCGGGCCGTCGGACAGCCTCGAGGATGCAATAGGAGAGATCGTCGATCAGATTTACGCGATGATCGTGCAATCGTTTCTGGCCGCGGAAGGAAACGGCGTGGATATTGAAACCCCGGCCCTGGAGGCCACGTTTGCGCTGCTTGCGGACCTCCCCAATCTCAAGAGCCGCGCGCTGTGGAACCGATTCGCGTCGCTCAAGGATCCGGCGGTATGGGATGCGTATATCGTGGCCAGACACCAGACCCGTATGGGCGGGCTGGCGGACATGGACCACGGTCACGCGCTCGACAGCGCGATCGATACCCGCGATTTCGAACCCTATCGAGAGTTTCTCAGGGCCCGAGATCTGGATAGCGCTTTCGACTATCTCATGCAGCTGGTCATCAGCACGTACCCCGGCTGGCGGGTACTCTTTTACCACGACGTTGCACACGCCCTCACCAGGTCCGGCGCCGCGGAGGGGCTCGCAGACGTCGCCCGGATGCCGGTGCCGCTTCTGCCACGCGCCATTTCGGAACTTGGCGGACGATATTACCAGGCCGACCTGCACCCTGAAACCGTCATTGGTGACGCGAACTTTCTGGATCATCCGCACCGTGGACTGACAACCGGACAGACCGGTGTGATCGGCACGGGCTGTTACATCTATCCCTGCACGATGGGCGGCCTCAGCGGCAGAGTCAGGCATCGACATCCGGAAATCGGGGATCACGTACAGATCGGTACCGACGCAACCCTCCTGGGACCCGTCAGAATCGGGGATCATTCAACAGTCGGTCCAAATACCCAGGTCTACGGCTACGTGCAAACCGAAACCGAATGCCGGATTGCCTCGTCGGTCGTCGTCGGCACGGTCTTGAGCGGAGACAGGAGACCTGGCAGGATTCGTCTGGGCAGGGGGGTTCGCGTGGGAGACGGAACCGTGATCGAGAACAGCACAGAACTCGACCTGATCATTCCCGAGAAAGCCGAGATTCCGGCGCGGAGCCACGTTATCAACGACGGCTTCGGCAATCCGAGATTCGTGCGGGCTTAAAAAAAAAGCGGAGCGTGCTCATCATACGCTCCGACTGTCGTGCCGCGAATGGCCGATTAAAGAATCCGTCACGCTCCTTTGCCTTCGCGCGGATCTTTGAAGCTTCTCGACGAGACGTGGACATTGTCGAAATACCCGCGTCTTGTAACCTGTTTCGCACCATGCAACACCGTTCGCCGCCCCTGCGTCAAGTTCAGGGGCATTGTCTGGCCAGCCGGTCGAGGCGACCAACTCGCCGGCAGGAAGCGCATTCCGGATTCAGCGCTGACGCGGAGGATTCTTGTGAAACTCGATATCCGCGTACCAGGTCGACGCCCGGCTGTTGGTATTGTCGGTATCGGTCATCAGATAGACGCGCAGTATCTTGCCCGGTTCCTCCCCCGGATATCCTCTCTTGTAGTCTTCGTAAAGATTCCGCACTTCCCGCACCCATCGCTTCATCCGGCCCAACCCGCTCTCCGCGACAATTCGCCGCCACGACAGCTTCCAGACAAACGGGATGATGGTAGTCTCGGACTTGAACATCAGCGACTCCGGCAGTGAATTGGACCAGACGTACGCGATCTCACGGATGTTGTTGGTGCCCTTCTCCAGGATCGCGACCCCCAATTTCGCGTTGAAGTCATCGTCCTGCTTCTTCAACCTGTCGCCCTTCTCCAGCCGCTGCCGACTGATCGTCGAATAGTCCACTTTCCACCGCCAGGACAAGTACGGGTTCTCTGCCACATCGATAAGTGCGTCGAACCCGCGCTTTCTGATAACCTTTTCGAAGTGTCTGGGCGGTCGCTCACACCGTGCGATCCACGGATAACGGCCCGGGTCCAGCGCCATGGGTCGGCCGGATTTCGTGGGTATCTGCCACAGCAGTGCGGCCGACCTTTCGCTCACGAAGCGTACCGCATTGTTCGCGTACTGGAACCTTGTTTTCGTATCGCATTCGGCCCAATCCCGCTGCAGCCAGGCGCTCATATCTACCTGCAGCCCGCCGCTTCCCGCCTTTGCGAAGGCGTTGCCCGCCCACCCGGTGAGCGCGCAGCAGGCAAACCAAAGGATTCCTCGGTGGCGTACCATACCGATACTCATCCATCCCTTGAATTATTGCGACAGGATTTCCTCATAGACCTCGAGGGTTTTCCGCGCGCAATCCCGCCACGTGTATCTGGCAGCCTGGCGCCGCCCACTGGCGACGAGGCGTTCCCGTAGTGCTTCATCTCGAATCAAACGCGTCATTCCGCCGGCGATAGACCCGACGTCCATGGGATTGACAAGGACGGCCGCATCGCCGGCGATTTCAGCAAGCGACGATGTATCCGACGTCAACACGGGACATCCGCTGGCCATCGCCTCGATTACGGGCAGCCCGAAACCCTCCGTAATCGATGGAAACACAAAGAAGGCGGCTTCCTCAAAACACGCGCGTACCTGGCCATCGCTCAGTTGCCCGGTGAATATGACGTTTTGAGCAATCCCAAGGTTCCGCGTGAGTTCGAAAAGGCTGGCGTACCCGTCGCCTCGTCCGCTGATCAGGAGGGAAAACCCTGGACATTGCCTGGCGACCAGGCCGAAGGCCTCGACCAGACGTCGGATGTTCTTGTACGGCTTTGTGTTGCCCAGTGAAAAAATGAAGCGCCGGCCCCGGCAGACCTCTGGTAGCCCGTCGCAATGGCCGTCTCCCGTGAAAGTGCCATCGCTTCCATGATGGATCGTCGTGAATTTCGAAGGGGTCTCGGGATACCTCGCAAGCGCGGCCTGCCGTGTGGATTCAGATACCGCAATTACGTGATGGGCCCCATTGACGGACATCCCTATCCATGGACCCGCGAAACGACGGGCCATCCATCCGCGCCACCGCGCTTCGTACGCGATTTCCGGCGAATTGATCCAGATCAGATCGTGCAGGGTGAGGACAATCCGCCTGGCGCGGACGCCGATGGGAAGAAGGTGAAAGAGACAATGATATATGTCGGCCCGGAGCGGGTTCACGACCCTTGCGCCCCCCAGGAGGTTCCGGCCCGTTGAAATCCCGTACGGAACCGCTATATCCGTGAAATTCGGCTGGTTCACGAGCGGGCGCCGGTAGGCGGCCCGTCTCAGCAGCAGGTATTCGTTTTCCCGGTCCAGGCCGGCGATCGCACGGACCAGGCTGAACGCATACCGGCCGACGCCGGTCTCGACGTTCCTGACCTCTCGCGCGTCGATACAGATTCTCACCGTCCCCCCTTTCTCACCCGAAGAACCGTCTGATCCGGCGATAGACCCGCAGTCCGAACTGCTTTTCCTCGTCCTCCACGCCCAGCAGACAGAGGAATCCCCCGAAACACAGAAATACCAGCGCCGCCCGCCCCAGCACGTCCCATAGAGGCGCCGCCGGAGCGGCAGGTCCTGACAACCACGTCAGAACCGCGGTCGCGCAGCCGGCGATCAGTGGCTTGCAAAGCTTTATCGAAAACGCATGTACCTTCAGCTGTCGAAATACCTGCCAGGACGAGAGTCCCTGTGCAAGAACCGCCGTGGAAGCAGCGCCGATTGCGGCCCCCGTCGGGCCAAACCGGCGAACCAGAACAAGCGTACCGATCCCCCCGATCACCAGCGTGACACTTCTGATACCCAGGAGCGCGTCGGGATGCCCGGTCATCACCAGCACGTAGCCGGACAATCCCAATACAGCCGTTGCGGCGGCGCCGAGGAGCAGAATCAGCAGCCAGGAATACCCGGCCGAAAACTCCGATCCCACGAATGCGGCAATCTGGCTCCCATAGAAGGCGGAAACGAGGATGACGGGAATGGTTCCCAGTACAACCCAGCGGGTCACGAGCTTGAAGACTTCACCCAGTCGCGCGATTTCTCCACGGGCATGATATTCGGCAAAGAAGGGATTCGCGATTGGATCGAAGGCGCCGGGCACGGCCCGTACGATCCCGGCCAACTGAATCATCACGCCATATACCGCGATGGTCTCGGGATCGACAAACGACCCGACAATTACAACGTCCAGCCGTCCGTTGAGTTCCGCGATCAGATCGATGAGGAACATCGAAAATGAAAAACGAAAGAGCTTTCGCTCAACGCCGGCCGCCCCTTCGGACCATGTACGCCGGGGATAAAACCTGAAGACCGGCAGGATGGAACAACAGAACACGATACCCGTGGCCGTCAGATAGGCCGCGGGTATCCCCGTCAGATCCATCTGCAGGAAGTAGAACAGGACCGCGAAACCGATCAATAGGCCGGGCTCGGCGAGCCCTTTGAGGTACAGCTGATACTCCATCACCTTGTGGGCGATCGGAACCTGCAACAGCAACCCGCCCGCGGTCTGAAAGAAGACGACGAATGCCATCCACCGCAGTGCGTCCTCCACACCGTCGCGACCGATTAAACCACCCAGCGCGTCAGAAAAGAGAGCACACACCAGGCTGACCGCGAGGCTCAGGATTCCCCCGGCGAAAAAAGCTGTCTTGACACCGCCGAGAGCCCGATGGGTCTCGCCCCGCGAGTGATGGTGGGCGACGTGCCGGAGCAATGCCTTGTCGAGACCGAAAAACGCAAACCGGGAAAACAGATTCACCCAGGTCCAGCCGAGAAAAAAGAGCCCGTAAGAAGCCGTGGAATAAAGACGCGCGGCGAGGAGATAGAATACCGGACGTCCCAGCCGGGAAAAGAGGGTCAGAATATTGACGCCGACGCCACGGGACAGCGTTGCCAAGTCCGATTCGCTACGCGCCTCTTCCGTGACTTCATCCGCCATGCCGCCTCACCGTTCCGGTTCTCCAGCGGGTGTTCCGATACAGACCGATACCCATCCGGATACCCCGTGCCATCGCCTGCAGTTTCCGCGGTATCGTCCACCAGTAATCGAATGCGCCAAATCGGCCGCGAAGGATGAAGAATCGAACGAACAGATTCAGGACAAAATACGGTGAAAGCCGCACGTCGCAGTGTTTCAGCCAGAAGTACAGTTCGTTGGCATAGGTCAGCGGATCGGCCGCCTGATCCGGAACGCGGCAGCCTCCGGCGGGCGCCGCATGGTGGAAGACCACGGCTTCCGGTTCGAATACCATCCGGCCGTCCCCTGCCTTGAGATAGCGGAGACAGAAATCCGTCTCCTCCCGAAGCTGGCTGCCGGCGAACTGCTCATCGAAGCCCCCGCAGCGCACCGCCTGTTTCCGGAGAAAGGAAAGATTGCCCCCCCCGCCATGCGAAACGCTTCTGCGACGCGTCGCGTAGAAATTCGAAATCACATGGCCACACCGTGTCACCACGCCGCAGCGCCTCGGTTCCCGGCGGCCTCGGCTTCGCGAACTTATGATTCGGCCGGCCACAGCGCTGACGCCTTCCGCGTCGTAATTGCGCATATGATTTGAGATGAAATCGCCCGACAGGTCAACGTCGTCGTCAATACAGAGAATCACCTCTCCGCAGGCGATGTTCATTCCCAGGTTCTTCGCTCGGGTCCCGCTCGCCGTCTCCGTACGAACATACCGTATGCGCGCGCGGATGGACGCCAGGAACTCCGCTATCGCGGGCGGATGGACGTCCGTCTGGTCGATGACGATGACTTCGAACGAGGCGTAGGACTGACGCAATACCTGCTCCAGCGTCCTCTTCAGAAACACCGAGCGGTTGTAAGTCGGGATAATGACCGAAACGTGTTTCATTCCGGGAGGCAATCCGAATGGGGTATGGGAACCGAGAGGGTACGGTTTGACGTGACCGCGTTCTAGCGGTCCAGCACCGGCAGCTCCGCGGACGGCTCGGCAGAAGCGCAGAACGAGACGACGCGGTCGTGCAGTGCCGGGCCGTTCAACTCTCTATAGTAAATAAACAGGTACTCGTTCGCGTATCCGGCGTACCTCCCGCCCCGCGCCTCGGCCCACTCGCAGACCTTCCTGTCCGACCCCGCAACATTGTACCATTCCCGGGCCAATTTGAGCACCCACGTATCCACGGGCACGGCATCCAACCGTTCTAGCGCGAACAGGTCGATACATTTTCCGACCTTCAGACCGACGCCCGTACCCGCCCTTGCTTTCAACGCGTCCACGACTTCACGCCAGTCATCCAGCGACAATCTCCCCGGATCGCCGCCCGCGCGCTCTGAGACGAACCGGGCCGATTCAGCCACGCGTTCCGACCGCCAACCGAATCGTTTGGACCTGAAATACGGACCGTTCAGCCGGGCCAATGCATCGGGTTCGGGAAACGTACAGTATCTCCTTCCCATAAACTCGATTTCCCGGCCCCACGATTCAGCCAGGAAATTGATCCGCCGTTTGGTGAGGTCCATATGGGCCTGCACCGACAGGATATACGAAATCACACACTCGAAGGGCATTTGGCGTACGAACCGGAATCCCTTCAACAGATCCCGCGCCCGGCGCAGGCGCCCGTCTCCGCGCGGGACCCGAACGCGTGGTCTTTCATTCAGCCTCAGGTACCATTCGAGAAACCCGGTCACGGACATCTCGCCCAGATACGTGGCGATGCCTGACGCCCCCGCGCGAAATTGGAGTGTATCGCCTTCCTGACGCAGATGGAACACGGTGTCGTACGCAACGCCCTTCCACCATCCGTCCACGTCGCGGCCCCACCGGAATACCTGTCCTCCGGCCAGTGTATATCCCAGGTTGAAATCCCGGGTTTCGATCCTGCCGGTTACAGGCTGTCCGGAGGACACACGGTTCCCCCCCGGGCCCGGATGTCCCGCGCTCGTTGACGGGCCGGCAGGACCGGCCGAACGGACCTTGTGGGCAGTTCTGCCATATCGCTTTCCATTATAGGTATTTTGACGGCATGCGGCAAGTTCCCAGTCTTCCCCGCGATTTCCGGCCGGTTGGCCCGTCATCGCGCCGTGGATACGCAGTCGCCGGAGACCATCCACGCCAGGGCACAGGCATGACTTGCATTGCGCAATCCCTGCGCCGGCAACGCAGGTTTGCCATTAAACGAACGGCATCCGCACGGAACGAAATACCGCAGCGCCGCCATTTGAACCAGCACGGATTCCTTCCGGCGAGCAGCGCCGACGGCAAGGAGTCAAGGCCTTACTTGGGCTTGACTCCGATATCCCGCATGTTTATTTTTGTATAAGCACCTGCTCTCATGTCCGTTCCGCCCGATTCACATCCCTTGTCTCGCACGGGCAGGATAACACGTGGCGACCTCACCGTATCCGGCATCCGGCGCGCTCATCCGCGACGAACTACCGGAAGCCGTTCTTTCTCACCTGAACAATCTCCTCGGTCCGAGAGAGGAACTCCTGCTCTCCGCCACGACAGATCTGAGGTTCGACGGTTCCTACGGCCCGGCATGGCTGGTGGCGACCGGTCAACGTCTGATAGGCATCAGCCCGTCCGAAAGCGGGCGCTACGAGACCCTCGGTATTCCCCTCGCCGAGGTTACCCGCGTGGAAGTCAGGGAGCTTTTCGGCAGCGGGGTGCTCAAAATACGAACCAAAAAAAGCGGCGCCTCTCTGGCCTTCTTCACGAAGACCCTCCTTTCCAAGTTTTCGCCGGTTCCCTCGCAGATCGAACGTCTTATCCGCCAAGCCAAACCTGTTCCCGAGGACGCGCAGATTTCCGACTCGAGCGTGGACGGATTTGCCGGCCGCAAGAAGCGGTGTGAACGTTGCCAGCAGGTAATTCCGCACTGGATGGGTGTCTGTCCGATGTGCCTGGATTCCCGCAGGTTGCTTTTCCGGCTGCTGGGATACGCGAAGCCTTATTGGCAGATGGCGGTCGGTAGCCTTCTCCTTCTCCTTACGGCGACGTTTATCGGCCTGACGCCGCCCCTGCTGATGCGCACCCTCATCGATGACGTCCTGGTCGCCGACACGGGCGGCTCGTTACCGGCAGCGTCCCTGATCCCCGCCGAACCGCGTTCTTCCGTTCCCAGAAGCCAGGCTCCGGCGCCGCCTTCGGGGATGGACAAACCCACCATGCTCGCCGTTCTGGTGCTGCTCCTTCTGCTGGTCAACGTATCCCGAAACGGGCTCAGCGCCGTACGAACCTACCTGCTGGCAAAACTCGGCCAGCGTATCACTTTCGATCTTCGCAAGGAGGTCTATCGACACCTCCACCATCTCTCGCTCAGTTTCTATAACGAGCGGGAGACAGGGCGCATCATGTCGAACGTCACCCAGGACGTCAGCCGACTTCAGGACTTCATCTCAGACGGCCTCCAGGAGATCATCCGGGACATCGCCACGATCGTCATCATCTGCATCATCCTCTTCTCGCTCAATCCCGCTCTCGCTGCCTTCGTCCTGATGCCCACTCCCCTGCTGATCCTGTTTACGCGTTACTTCGGAAGAAGGCTGCATGACCTCTATCATGGGCTCTGGCGCCGCTGGGCGGATATCCACGCTTTGCTGGCGGATACAATTCCCGGGGTGCGCGTGGTCAAGGCCTTCGCCCAAGAAAAGCGAGAGGTGAGCAAGTTCGAGAACAGGAGCTGGGGCCTGCTCTCGGGTGAAATCAGAGTGGCGAGAGTTCGCAGCACGTTTACGCCCATCATGACGTTCCTCACCTCTCTGGGCACACTCATCATCTGGTGGATGGGCGGCAACAAAGTCCTTGGCGGCACCCTTTCGCTCGGCGAATTCGTCGCATTCACGGGATACATGTGGCAATTCTACGGGCCGGTGGAGAGCCTGTGTCGTCTCAATCACCGATTCCAGCGCGCGGCTACGTCGGCCGAGCGTATTTTCGAGGTCCTCGACACACAGTCCGACGTCGCGGAGCGGCCGGGCGCCAACGCCATGCCGCGCATCTCGGGTTCCGTGGAGTTCGCGGGGGTCACGTTTTCGTACGAGCCGGGCAAACCCATTCTCAAGGATCTGAATTTCAGAGTGGAACCGGGGGAAATGATCGGACTCGCCGGTCATAGCGGCGCAGGCAAGAGCACCCTCATCAACCTGATCTGCCGGTTTTACGATATCCAGGAAGGGGACATCCTGGTCGACGACCGGGACATCCGGGACGTCTCACTCAAGTCCCTGAGGGCGCAGATCGGCGTGGTGCTGCAGGATCCGTTTCTCTTTAACGGATCCGTCGCGGAGAACATCGCCTATGGCAAACCCGGCGCAACGCTGGACGAGATCGTCGCGGCCGCGAAGGCGGCAAACGCGCACGATTTCATACTGGACTTTCCCGAAGGATACGACACGCCCGTGGGCGAACGTGGCCTGCGCGTCTCGGGCGGCGAACGCCAGCGACTTTCCATTGCGCGCGCGATCCTGCGGAATCCCCGCATTCTGATCCTCGACGAAGCGACCGCCAGCGTGGACACGGAAACCGAGGCTCAGATCCAGGACGCCATTGCGCGTCTGATCGAGGGTCGGACCACTTTTGCAATTGCCCACCGTCTGTCGACACTCAAGAATGCCAACCGCCTGCTGATCCTCGACAAGGGCGAACTGGCCGAGATCGGCACGCACGACGAACTCATTCAACGGGATGGTATCTACGCCCGGCTGTGCCGCATGCAGACCGAAATGTCCAGATTACGCGCCTGGTAGTCGCAAGTCGGCCGGTCGCTTCATGGAATCCTGATTCTGTTATGCAGCAAGCGTATCATCTCGAGCAGGAACTGACGCTGCTGGACCCTGGCCGCATACGCCTGATTCGGGACGAACTCACCGACCTGATCCTGGAATACCGCGGGGAGCGGCAGACGGTTACGGCGCATCGCGCCTTTCCGCTCACGGCGACCGGTCAATTCATCGTCCTCAAGAACGTCGACGGCGTTGAGATCGGTGCGATCCGCGACATTGCGACTCTGGATGAAGAAAGCCGCGACGTCCTGGAGACCGACCTCGAACGCACCTATTTCGCACCGGTCATTCTTCAGGTGAACAGGCTCGAGGAAAACTTCCACGTCCCGAAATGGGACGTGGAAACCGACAGGGGGCACCGCGTGTTCGAGGTCCGCAGCCGCAGACGCGACATTCGCGTCATGTCAGAGGGCCGCATTCTGCTGAGAGACGCGGACGGCAACCGATACGAGATTCCGGATTACAGAAAACTGGATCCGGTCAGCCGTGCGTTTGTGGAGACGCTGATCTGAGATCCGGGGGCACACCCGATCGACGGAAACAGATGCGCCCGGACCGGGCGGGGCTTCCGCCGGGGTCAGCCGGAACGGCTGTTGCAGGTTGTCAACCACCGCCTTCCATCGTATATTGTGTACACACGCCCCCAATCGCCACGCAGAACCACAGGAGACGTTCCGATGAACACCACCGGACACACCACAACGCCCGCCTCCCTCGACGGCGAAATGATCCCTCAGCCTCCCGGCGAGGAGATCAACGTCGGCAGCCTCGTCCACCATCGGCTCTGCCGGGCGGATGAATTCAGCGAGGGCGAAGGCAAACCGTTTACCGTCAGCGGGTCCCATATTGCCGTCTTCCTGTACAACGGCGAGTTCCAGGCCGTCGACAACCGCTGTCCGCACATGGGCTATCCCATGTCGAAAGGGAGCGTCCGGGACGGGGTGCTGATCTGCCACTGGCATCACTGGGAGTTCGACCTGAAAACAGGAGGTTGTTTCGAAACGTCCGGTTCCGGAAACGATCTGAAGAGTTTTCCTGTCGAAGTTAGAGACGACGGTTATCTCTATATCGGTATGGCCGCGGACGAACGGCAGGCGGCACGCAGGCGAATGATCGACCGGGGGCGGTATATCCTGGAACAGGGGCTGAAAGATCGAAGTTCGCTCATCATCGCCAAGGGGGTGACCGCCCTGCGCCACGCCGGCGCGTCGCCGCAGGAAATCATCCAGCAGGGCCTGTTTTACGGATCCTACAAGACCACCGAAGGTTTCTCCTCGGGCCTGGCCATCCTGACGCTCTGCGCCAACCTCTGGGACGACGTCGCGGACCGCGACCACAACCTGTTCCTCGTCCACGGCCTCGTACAGATCTCCCGGCGGACGACCGGCGGCTCCCGGAGACAGGGCTTTCCCTTTCCGAAGGCGACAGACGAGCCCGACCTGGCAACCCACAAACGCTGGTTCCGGCGCCTGGTGGAACAGCGCAACAACAACGCGGCCCAGCGGATTCTGATCACGCTGAACGACCGCGGTTTTCCGAAGTCGGCCATTGCCGACACGGTCTTCACGGCCGCAACCGACTTCTATTTCACGGGCGATGGACATGCGCTGGACTTCGCCAACAAACTATTCGAAGCTCTGGACTACGTCGACTGGGAAGGCGCCAGCGAAATCCTGCGCCCCATTGTCGTCGACCTCATCACCCGCACGCGTCACGAGGAAACGGCCCGGTGGCAGGACAGCGTGCCGATCCTCGAGGATGTGTTCACCCGTCTGGACGACATCTGGAATGAAAACCAGCAGAACGAAGCTCCGCTGGACACGTCGGCCTTCGCCCGGGTGCTTCTGGGCGAAAAGGTCACGCCGATCGTTTCGGAAATCGAATCCCTCCTTCGGCGAGGCGTCGATCCCAGGGAAATCTGCCGATCCATGGTCTACGCCAGCGCCATCCGTACCACGCGCTTCCATCTGAAAAACGAAGGCGATTGGCACGACGTGGCCAACGTCTACTCCTATGCACACGCGCTCTATCAGGCATTCCAACGCGCGCCGTCCGGCAGCCTTCTGCGCGGCATCTTCCACGGCGCCGTATTTCTGACCTATCTGCGCTGGCTCAATATGCCGGCGGCGCGGGTGCCGAAACAGGGCCAGCGTCTGAACGGCACATTCGAGTCCGACGCCGAGATGCTTGCACGCCTGCAGGAATTCGCCGATTTCCAGAAGGTCTACGAAGCGGAAATACTCGTGAATCAGTACTTCGAGGAAAAGCGCAACGTCGCCCTGCTCAAGCACGCCCTCGCCCACGTCATGTTACGGGAAGACGCCGAACTGCATATGTTTCAGGTTCTGGAAGTGGCCTTCCGCCACTTCGACGTCACCGACGATCCCGAAGAAAAACGAATGCATCTGCTCGCGGCCACCAGGTACATCACCGCACAGAAGGTGATGAAAGCCATCCTCTGGTCGACCGAAAACGCGGAACGGCTGCAGCGCGGGGAACTGCTAAGCGAACGGGAAGACGACAATTAGACCGGCGATGACCCGCGTCTACAGGACGTGACGTTGCGCAAGCGCATTATTGCAGATTGAACGGATGCTCGATTCCGATCCCGCTCCGTTTGCACGCGTCCATCGCAACGTCATTGCATTCAAGGAATCCTCAAACTTGTGAAAATCTCGGAAGTTGCCATTCACAAGCCCATCACGACGGTGATGGTGGCCATCAGTGTCGTGGTCCTCGGGGTCATCTCTCTCTTCCGGCTGCCCCTCGAGTACCTGCCGGACATCACGTTCCCCGTGATGTACGTCAACGTCGACTACCCGTCTTCTTCACCCGAGGAAATCGAGACGGAAATTGTCCGGCCGCTGGAAGAGGTGATGGGGACCCTCTCCCACGTGAAGACCCTTAGCTCGCGGTCGTACGCCAATCGGGGCTACGTGCGGCTGGAATTCGAACTCAATACCGACATGGACCTTATGGCGGTCCACGTAAGGGATCGTCTCGATCAGGTCAGAAACGACCTTCCCGACGACGTCGAGCGCATCACGATACGGCGGTGGAACACGGAAGACTTCCCCGTGCTGACCTACGCGCTTAGTTGGCAGGGACAGGATGCATCGGAATTGGCAAGTGTCTACGAATACACCATTCTTCCACGCTTGCAGCGTCTGGAAGGGGTTGGCAGCGTGGAGGTTCGGGGCCTGCGCGAGAAAGACCTGCTCATCGAGGTCGACCAGAACCTGTTGCACGCGCATCGTCTGGACATTCGCTCGCTCAACCGAGCGATCAGCGCCAACAACGTCAATATTTCCGCGGGTTACGTCAACGAAGCCGGGAAGCGCCTGACCACGCGAACGATCGGTGAATTCGAGAACGTCGACCAGATCCGCCGCCTCCCGTTGCGCGCCGGCGTTGACGTTGGCGACGTTGCGGACGTCACCTACGACTTTCCGGAAGAGAAGGACTTCGAACGCCTCGACGGAAGGGACGCGGTGACGGTTGACATCCGTAAGGCCTCCTCTGCCAACCTGGTGGCGACCGCGGACCGCGTGAAGGCGGAATTCGAGCGAATCCGGCAGGACGTCGGCGGTGACAAGCTCCGCATGCAGGCCATCCGGGACCGTTCGCTGGACGTCACCTCGGGGATCAGGAGTCTCACGCAGTCCGCCATCATGGGTGGTCTGCTGGCCATCTGCGTCATCTTCGTCTTTCTGCGAAATTTCCGCAGCACCCTCATCATCGGTTCCGCGATCCCGATCTCGGCTGTCACCGTATTTGTGGTCATGTACGTGAGCCGCCAGGTCTTCGGCTCCAATATCACCCTTAATCTGATGTCGATGATGGGCCTCATGGTCGCGATCGGAATGCTCGTCGATCCCGCCGTCGTCGCACTGGAGAACATCTTCAGAAAACGGTACGACCAGGGCCAGGATGCCCGCGCCGCTGCTCTCGACGGCAGCCGCGAAATCGGGATTCCCGTGCTCGCCGCGTCGCTGACGACCATATGCGTCTTCGTGCCCATCATATTTGTGACCGACTCCCGCAGCGCGCTCTTTATGCGTGATTTCGCCCTTACAGTGTGCATTTCGGTCGGCGCGTCCTTCTGCGTGGCGCTTTCCCTTATCCCCCTCGCGGCATCCCGGGCCTTTAACGACAACCGGTCCCGTCTGGACCGCTGGCTGAAGATCGCGCTTATTCTGCTGGCGATGAGCTTTGCGGCCTATAAGGTCTACGGCGAAGGTCCCGCGGCAATCGCCGCGTGGATGTGGGATGGCGCAAACGGCATGATCGCCGGTCTCTCCGGTATACCAACCCTGGCATGGCTGCTGCTCGCGCTCGTGGCCGCGGGCGTCGCGGGCCTGATTTATACGGCCCGTGCGGCCGGCGGAATCAAGATCCTCTACTCCGGCCTCGTCGTCGCCACGCTGCGTTATCGATGGAGCACGGTTGTCACCGCCTGCGCGTTGTTGGGCGTGGGCGTCTATTTCTATACGCTGATCGAAAAGCAGCCCTATCGCTGGCAACCCACGCGAAGGGTTGACGTTTCGGTCGAATTGCCGCGAAGCTACGATATTCACGACGCGCTGGCTCTCTTCGAACGGATCGAGGGCCTTCTGTTGCCGTTGAAGGAGAATCTGGACATCGCGGCCATGAGCAGCCGGTACAGCGACCGGAGGAGCAATCGCATCACCCTTTACCTGGTGCCCGCCGACGAGGGGCGTCTCTCCACCGACGAAGTAACACGCAAGGTCAAAGCCATGCTGCCGAAAGACATCCCCGGGGTGCGTTTCAAGTCCGGCCGGACCTGGGGAAGCAGTTCCACGGGCGCCGGCGTTGAAATCAAGGGCCGGAACCCGGATGTGCTCGCCATGCTGGCAGAGGACGTCCGCCTCCGGCTGCAGGATATCCGCGGGGTCCACGAAGTCGAAACCAGTCTGGAATCCGGAAACGAGGAAATCCAGGTTTCCATCAACCGGCGCCGCGCCCGGCGGTACGGGCTCACGCCGTGGCAGGTTGCCACCACCGTTGCCAGCGCGCTGGGAACCAGGGGAAACAGCAAGTTCAAGACTGAGAACGGGGAAATCGACATCGCCGTTCAACTGAAAGAAGAGGACCGGGCCACCCTCGAGCAACTCAGGAACACGTACTTCGAGAGCGACACGGGAAACATGGTCTCGTTCGCCAGCCTCGCGGATTTCCGCGTCAGAAAGGGTCCTCAGGCGCTCGAACGCGAGAACCGGATGTCCACGCTGACCGTGTTCGCCAACACGGAACAGCAGGCCGTCTACTCAGTTGGCCGGGAAATGATGAGGCGGATGCGGATGATTCCGTTACCGGCCGGATACTCGTGGCAGATGGACCGCCGCTTCCGCTGGATGAACCAGGAACAGGGAGAAACCAACTTTACCATGATCTTCGCGGCGCTTCTTGTCTACATGATCATGGCCGCCCTGTTCGAGTCCTACGCGCACCCGTTTACCATCATGTTTTCCATTTGCTTCGCCTTCATCGGCGTCTCGTTCGGTCTGTACGCCTTCAACATTCCCCTGGACAGCAACGCCACCTATGGTCTGCTCATCCTGTTCGGCATTGTTGTCAACAACGGCATTGTCCTGGTAGACCACGTCAACCGCTATCGGAAACAGGGCCTCTACCGCCGCGACGCCATTATCCGGGGCGGGCAGGACCGACTGCGTCCCATCCTGATGACGGCGACCACCACGATTCTGGGCCTGACTCCCCTGGTCCTGCCGATGATCTACGGTACCGCGGAAGGGACCGCCCGCCGCTGGGGCCCGATCGGCTTTGTGGTGATCGCGGGACTGATGGTGTCGACCATCCTGACGCTGGTCCTCCTGCCAACCGTGTACTCCCTGATCGACGACCTGGCGGCTTACGTGAAGCGCACGGCCGCAACCGTGAGACGCGCGTGAACCGTCTTGCCGTTGTCCTGCTCAGCGGAGGGCTGGACAGTTGCGTTACCGCCGCTGTCGCCCGTCAGAACGACGACCTTGCCCTCCTCTTTCTCGACTACGGCCAACGCACAAGCGCACGTGAACGCCGTGCATTCCTGGACATCGCCGACCATTACGAAGTGCCCGCGAGCCGCCGCCTGACCGCACGGACCGACGCATTCCTGCGGATCGGCGGTTCCGCGCTGACGGATCCGAAGGTTCCCGTGCCCGACGCCAACTTCAACGGAAACGACGTCCCCCTCACGTATGTGCCCTTCAGGAATGCCCTTCTTCTCTGCATAGGCGTTTCCTGGGCCGAGTCCGTTGGCGCTGCCAGCGTCTACCTGGGCGCTGTCGAAGAAGACGGTTCCGGGTACCCCGACTGTACGCAGGCATTTTGCGACGCGTTCGCCCGGGCGGCGGATACCGGTACCCGCCCTGAGTCGCGCATCAGAATCCTCGCCCCTGTTATCCACCTCAACAAGCGCCAGATCATTCGGCTGGGTCTGGAGTTGGGCGCCCCGCTCCATCTCACCTGGTCGTGCTACAGAAACAGCGACCGCGCCTGCGGTCGCTGCGATAGCTGCATCCTCCGTCGGAGGGCTTTCAAAGGCGCCGGTATCCCCGACCCCATCCTCGCTGAATCCTGAAATTTTCCGGCGACGGGCGCTGTACCGCCTCGGACGGCGAACATCCGACATCATCAGGATCGGTCAGGCGTGTGCGTGAACCTGATCGTGTCCGGCGCGAACCGCCCCGGCGAGCGCTTCGTCCATCATCGACTGTCTCTCATCAGGAATCGTCCAGCGCCGCTGAATATCGGGTGACAGACAGTCGATGGGATCGAAATAGAGAAAGTGCTTACCGGGCCGCACCACAGGGCTTGCAAACACCGCGACTCCTGTTTCTTCGTTATAATATTCGAAGGAATGACCGTCTCGCTTTCCGCCGCCGCCGAGTGTGTCCACGATGAAGGTCGGCGTGTTGAACCCGGCCGTGGCGCCGCGCAGGCTCTTTTCGAGTTCGAGACCGGCTCGCAGCGTGGTTCTGAGATCCTCAACCCCCTGCACCAGATCGTGGAAGAATACATAGTACGGCTGGACGTTGAGGAAGCTCAATTGCTTCACCAGATGCTTCATCGTCTGCGCGCTGTCGTTCACGCCTCGCTGTAGAACGGCCTGATTACGAACCTTGACACCCCGTTCCATCAGCAGGTTCATCGCATCCTGCGTGATTCCGGTTATTTCGTTGGGATGGTTGAAGTGGGTATGCAATACCACGTCCTTGTGCAAGCTGCGGCCCCGCTCGACGACCCCCACCAGCGCATCCACCCAATCTACGTCGCTCAGGATCTTCCCGGGCATGACCGCAGGCCCCTTGGTCGCAAAACGAAACCGCCGAATATGCGGGATGTCCAGCAGGGAAAAGCCCACCTCTCTGATCTGTGCCGCCCTGAGGTTGTAGACGTCGCCGCCGCTCACCACCACGTCTTCAACTTCGGGGCGCGATCTCAAGTAATCGAACACCTGACTCCAGCGTCTCCTGTTTGCGCTCAGGCGCACCTTTTCCACGCCATCCGTATCGAGCCCCACGGCGTAACTGCGGGTACAGAAGCGGCAGTAGACCGGACAGGTATCCAGCGTAAGAAAAAGCGCCCTGTCCGGATACCGGTGGGTCAGTCCGGGAACGGGAGAATCGCCCTGCTCGTTCAGTGAATCCAGGTGGAGTTCCGGGTGGTCCGGCAACTGTTGCGAGGCCAATGGCAGGAACTGGGTCCGTAGCGGATCTCCGTACGGATCGTCCCAGTTGATCAGACTCAGGATATAAGGCGAGATCCGTATGCTCATCGGGGCCCGGCGCAACCCTTCGCGCAGGTCGTCGTAGAAGCCCGGCCCGGCGAGTCCGCCCATGACTTCCTGCAGACTCTCCACACTCGTCGGGGAATTGCGGGACTGGAAGACGTGGGAGTGGAAGGTTTCCGCGTTCACATTCTCGAACGCCGGAATCGTCTTCCAGAATGCATCCCGTCGGAACCGGCGATGCAAATGGGCTTCCTCCTGTACGGCTGCGATAGCGCCGTCGATGACATCGACGCCTGCGGCTTTCATGTCTTCTAGATCCCTCCCGATGTGATGATTCAACGTTCACACCGGACCTGCGGTTTCTTCTTCGGCGACGTCGCGACACACTCAGGCGACAGTCGTCGCCCGATCGCCCTTCAAAGCAACTCTGACCTGCGGACGTCGTTCCGCGAGGGACGCGCATCGCGAGGCATACGAAGCATCATATGATATCATACTCGCGAAAATTGTCAAGGCTTTTCCGGAGTCGGCCCGGTTTTCCGGGAGAATCCGCTTGTTCGGATCATTTATCTTGCTTATATTTCGCAAGTTAGAGAAAGTCTCCACCTGAACGACGAGACAACTCCAAAACCATGTCAAAACGTGCGCTCAAGTTTGTATTTGCCGCGGTCGGCTTGCTTCTGGGATACACGGGCCTTCGGCTGATCGTCTTCTTTTACACCGACTGGCTCTGGTTTCAAAATCTCGGCTACGGATCCGTTCTCGTCACCACAGCCCTCGCCCGCCTCGTCGCCTTTTGCGCCTTCGGCGCCGCCTTCGCCGCGACCGCGGGCGTCAATGTCTTTGTTGCGCACAGGTATGGCCGGCACACCCGCGAAACGCCGCTCGAGGTCATCGTGGCCGACGCCGAACCCGTGCTGCCCGAACGACGCAAGCGCCAGTTTCTCCTGTGGTCCGGCGCCATCGCGCTGCTGGCCTGTGCGACCGGCCTGATCGGCGCCTCGGCCTGGGCGCCGCTGCTGCGTTTCTTTCATCCCACCCCGTTCGGACTCACCGACCCTGTCTTCAACAACGACCTCGGCTTTTACTTCTTCAGCCTTCCCGCTTACAACTTCGTGCAGGGGTGGCTGGCATTCGCCGTAATCCTCACCGTCATTCTCGTCTGCTTCACCTATCACCGGGACCGTGCCCTGCGCAGAGAGAGACGAGGCTGGTCATCCACTCCCCACGTCCGCGCCCATCTCTCCGTACTTGCGGCGGTTCTCTCCCTGATCGGCGCCTGGTGGTACTGGCTAAAGGAATACGAGATCCTCTATTCCTTCCGCAAAGACGCCTTTTTCGGCGCCGGATATACCGACGTCCACGTTCAGGTTTTCGCCTACCGGCTCATGTTGGTCCTCTCCATCCTTCTCGGCGCTTTGCTGGTATACAACGTCCGCGCCCGGAAGTGGTGGCCGATCGCTTATGGCGGCGGCGGCTATTTTTCGGCAATTCTTCTGCTCAGCTGGATTTTTCCGATTCTATTCGATCAGTTCGTGGTCAAGCCCGACGAATTACGGCTTGAAGAACCCTACATTCGAAGGACCATCGAACACACGCAGCGGGCGTACGGCCTGGATCGAATTGAGGAAGTTCCGTTTCCGGCGGAATCCGATCTGGACGTCGAGGATATCCGGAACAATCTGCCCACCATCAGGAGCATTCCGCTTTGGGACCGCCGACCTCTGATCGCAACCTACAGCCAGCTGCAGGAAATTCGGTCTTATTACCGCTTCGGCAGCATCGACGTAGACCGGTATTCGATCAACGGCGATTACAAGCAGGTGATGGTGGCCGCCCGCGAATTCTCGCGGGAACAGTTGGCCACTCAGGGGGAAACCTGGGTCAACCGCCACCTGGTCTACACCCACGGGTACGGCTTCTGCATGAGCCCCGCCAACGAAGTTGGCGAGGAGGGTCTGCCGGAATTTTACGTTAAAGATATTCCGCCCATCGCGTCGGTGGACATCCGCGTGGATCGCCCGGAGATCTATTATGGCGAAGCCATGCAGGACTACGTGATTGTCAACACCAGAACGGAGGAATTCGACTACCCCCGAGGCGACGAAAACGCCTACACCACCTACCGCGGTACAGGCGGGGTACCGGTCAACTCGTTCTGGCGGCGGCTCCTGTTCGCCCTGCGGTTCGGTGATCCGTATCTACTGGTCACGCAGAACCTGAAACCCGAAAGCAGAATACAATTCGACCGGCACATCGGTCGTCGTTTTCGGGACGAGGGCCCCAGGCGGTTCCAGAAACTCGCGCCGTATCTCCGCTTCGACAAAGACCCATACATGGTCGCGGTGAACGGAAGGCTCACGTGGATACAGGACGCCTACACCGAAAGCAACATGTATCCTTACGCGGAACCTTACGGCAGGCCCTACGTACGCGAAGCCAACTACATCCGCAACGCCGTCAAGGCCACGCTCGATGCCTACGACGGGACGGTCACGTTCTACGTGTGGGATCCGGACGACCCGCTCATTCGATCCTACATGAAAATCTTCCCGGATCTCTTTCGGCCGAAGGAAGACATGCCGGAGGTGCTGCGCGCCCACGTCCGTTACCCTGCAGACCTCTTTGAGATCCAGTCGTCGCTCTACAACACGTACCATATGGCCTCACCCCAGGTCTTCTACAATCGCGAGGACGTCTGGGAACCGGCCATGGAAATTTACGGGGTTTCGGAACGCCCGCGGGTCATGGCGCCATATTACATCATCGTTAAACTGCCGGACGCCGTACGGGAGGAGTTCGTCTTGATGCTGCCGGCCACACCGGCGGGAAAGGCCAACATGATCGCCTGGCTTCTCGCCCGATGCGACGGTCCCAACTATGGCCGGCTTATGGTCTACAAGCTGCCCAAGAAAAAACTCATCTACGGGCCGATGTTGATCGAACGCCGAATCGATCAGGATACGGATGTGTCGCGGGAGATCACACTATGGAGCCAGAGGGGTTCCGACGTGCTTCGCGGCAACCTGCTCGTCGTTCCCATCGAAAACGGCTTCATATACGTTGAACCTCTCTATTTGAGGGCCACCCAGAGCGGCATGCCCGAGCTGAAACGGGTTCTCGTTGCGCACGGCGACAGACTTGCGATGGCCGAAGACCTTGAACAGGCATTGGGTCGAGCCTTCGAAACGCGCGAAGCCGATCCGGTATTCCGACACCGACCCGCGAGGGAATCAACGGGGTTTCGTATCCTGACCCAAGCCGCCCTGGCGCAGTTCGACACGGCGCAATCCCGCCTGCGGACGGGTGATTTCGCGGGGTACGGAGAAGCGGTACAAAGCCTGCGAAAGACACTTCAGCAGTTGCGTGACGAGGCGGACGCAGCGGAAGAATGAGGGGACGGTTACGTGAACACATCAAAATGGGCGTTGCTGTCAACAGAACAACGAAATCCCGCCAGCGCGCACATCGACGAGGCGTCAACGCTCCGGATTCTCGAGCTTCTCAACCAGGAAGACCGCAAGGTCCCGCGGGCCGTGAATGCCGTTCTGCCGCAGGTCGCGGAGGCCGTCGACCTCGTGGCGGGCGCGTTGAGGAGCGGCGGCCGGCTCTTCTACGCGGGCGCCGGGACGAGCGGGCGCCTGGGTGTCCTGGACGCTGCGGAGTGCCCGCCCACGTTCGGGACCGCTCCTGAAACGGTACAGGGCATTATCGCGGGGGGCGAAGGCGCGCTGCTGTGCGCGGCCGAACGCGCCGAGGACCGTCCGGAAGACGGCGCGACAGAGCTCCGGCGCCGGCGCCTGTCGGCGCGGGACATCGTGATGGGTATCGCTGCCAGCGGTGTGACGCCGTTCGTCCTCGGAGCTCTCGCTTACGCCCGCCGCACGGGCGCATCCACCGTCTTTTTCACTTGCAACCGGCAAGCGGCGGAGCGGGTCGACGCGGACATCAGGATCGTGCCCCACGTCGGCCCGGAAGCCATCACCGGTTCCACGCGCCTGAAGGCCGGCACCGCGACCAAACTCGTATTGAACATGATCACGACGGCGGCCATGGTCAGGCTGGGCAAGGTGTACGGCAATCTGATGGTGGACCTGACGCCCACGTGCGAAAAACTCAACGACCGCGCCCGGCGAATCCTGATGGAAACGACAGGACGCTCACGCGACGACTGCGGCCGGATGCTCGCCGAGGCAGGCGACCTCAAGACGGCCATCGTGATGTCAAAACGGGCCGTCTCGATGGAGACGGCCCGTCAGTTGCTCGTGAAGAACGATGGCGTCGTCAGGCTGGCGCTGGCAGACAGACTCTGATCAGCTATTGCGCGCGCGCCGGTTTTTCTCCGAGGGCGCCGTAGAAGGCCTTGACCATCCGGTCCAGATGCACTTTCGCATCTTCCGCCGCGTCCCTTTCAATTGTATACTCGGACTTGCCCACGAGCTTCAGACCGTGACCGTAGTCGTCGAACAGTGACTGGCACAGCGCCTCGACTGACACGCCGTCGCGCGCGGCGGTCCCGGCCAGGGCGGACTTTGCAGCATCCGAAAACGTCAATGAAATTCCGTACGCATTCAGAAAATGCGCCGTGTACGACGATATATCCCGGTTCACCAACAACTTTTGCAGTTCAAGCGACGGATTTTTTACAACGCCGGCGGTAACGGAAAAGGAACGGATATCGGTTGAAGGAAGCGCTTTTTCGAATTTCAGCAGCGCCCGTTCACAAACACTCACCAGCGCTCTCGCCCCGGTCTGTTCGGTGGACGCCTGTTCCGCCAGTCGGCGCAGGGCGGCGTCGTCGAAGCTCAATTCAATATCGTAGGCCAGGAAGTCCCGCTTCTTTCCAAGAATGACCGAACTGGTCGGACTCTTAAGAATCTGATACAAATCCTCGACGGAAAGCGGTTCCAGCACGGCCACCACCGGCAGACGTCCGACGAATTCGGACTCGAAGCCGAACGCGATGAGGTCTTCGGTGATCGCCTGCTTCAGAAAGGATACGCGGTCCGCTTCATGGTTCTGCGACCGTTCCGTTTCGGCTTTGAATCCCAGGCTGTTTCGATTGAGACGGCTCTTGATCAGATCCTCGAATCCGTTGAACGCGCCGCTGACGATGAAGAGGATGTTTCGCGTGTTGATTTTCTTTCGCTCCATCTTTCCGCTTTGCTGGTATTGCATCATGGCTTCCATCTGTGAAGCCAGATCATGCGGCGCCTTGAGGTCCACCTCAGTCTCTTCCATCAGCTTGAGCAGGTTGCGCTGGACGCCGCTCCGGGAAACGTCCGGACCCACCAGATTGGGGGTTGAAGCGATCTTGTCGATCTCGTCCACGTAGATGATGCCGTACTGGGCCTTCTCAATGCTGCCGCCGGCCTCCCGTACCAGTTCGCGCACCAGGTCTTCGACGTCGCCGCCGACGTATCCGGTTTCACTGAACTTGGTTGCGTCGCCCTTCACAAAAGGAACGCCGATTCGATGGGCGATCAATTTGATGAGATAGGTCTTGCCCACGCCCGTCGGACCGATCAGCAGGATGTTGTTTTTGATGTTTCCGACGGAACGGTGTTCGAATTCGGGATCTTCGCGGTCGAGCTTCATCCGGTTGAAGTGGGTGCAGATCTTGGTAGCGAGCACTTCCTTCGCCTCGTCCTGTTTGATCACGTACTCATCCAGAAAGGCCTCGAGTTCCTCCGGCTTCAGATCGAAATCAATCGACTCATCCTGCGGTTCCGGCGTGCGCGGGCCTTCGCTGCTCCCCTCGGCCTCCGCCTGCGGAAACACAACCTGGGCGCCGTACTTCTGCTCGATAAGTTCCTTCAGGTCTTTCTGCAGTTCCTTGGGATCCACGGGTCGCTGCTCCGGCATCGATCTTCATCTCCACGTGTGGGCCGCTTAAAAAGGCATCCGACTCACGGCAATGGCCGCCTGACAGTCCGTTGTAAAAGTCGCTCTGCAGGCGAGGTATGGTGTCCCGTCCCGGAAATAGTTCGCCGTAATTCGGTCACAAGGGCCGGACGCCTGTCTGCGTGCGAACGCACAGGCAGGCAGCCCGGATGGACTTTATCAACGGGTTGCTAAGGATACCAGGTACCGTAAGGATTGTCAAGAAATTCAACCTTCATCCTTCCCTCAACCCTTGCCGAGTCCGGGCCTGTGTTCCGGTTCGCGATCCGGCCGCGTCCCCGGTCCGGCCGTCAGGTGAAGGCCGCAAGCGCGCATTACCGACCTCAAATTCGGATATTCGGGTATGAACCTCAGCTACTTTACGCTTCGGCGCCTGCGTCACGAACTGAACGAGACCCTGCCGGGTAAACGCGTCATGCGCGCCGTCCTATCAGGCACGCACGAGCTCGTTGTCGAAACAGACCACGAGATACACCTGCTGCTTTCCGCCTCGCCCGCGACAGGCCGCCTCCAGCGGGTGGACCGCCTTCCCGAGCCCGCGCACCCCACGCCGCCCTGGGTCGAACACCACCTTTGCAACAGTGAGATCCTGGAGATCGCGCAGCTTCCGCTGGAGCGCATCCTCTCATTCGATCTGCGAAAACGCGACCGTATGGGTGGAGAACGCAGATATCGCCTGTACGTGGAACTGATCCACCGGTACAACAACGTCATCCTGACTTCTGAACCGGACGCGCGAATATTGGGCGCACTTCGGCACGTCGGCGGGAAGAGGGACCGCCAGCGGCGTATTCTGCCGGGCGAACCCTATCGTCCTCCGCCCTCTCAGGATCGGATCTCACCTCACGATCTCACGCCGGCCGATCTCGACGGCGCGATCCGGGAGCGCCAGGATCAGCCCGCCCGGACCCTGGCATCGGCCGTTGCCGGACTGGACGTCTCCACGGCCGAATCGCTGATTGCGGAAGCGGGCATTGAACCGAACACGGAAATGAACACCGATACCGTCGAACATCTGGTAGGCCGTATACGTGGCCTGTTCGAAAGGCCGCCCTTTCTGAATCGACCGCAGATACTGCGCTTGAAAGGTCACCCGGCAACCATCCGAACGCTGCTTCTTCCCCGCTGGCCGGGCGAGGTGGAACACGTGTGCGCCTCCGTCAGCGAAGCGATCGAACGCCTCGCCGCGATGGCGGAAAACCGGCAGCACCACGACGCAGGCCGGAAAGAGACCGTCGTGGCGCTGAACCGACGACGCGCAACTCTCGAGAGAAAGGTCGCGCGCATCCGGGCCGATCTGGACGACGCCGGTAATGCCGACCGCTACAGAAAGTACGGCCATATCCTTATGGCCGGGCTTCACAGGATCCGCCCCGGAGACGCATCCGTTACCCTGCCCGACGTGTACGATCCGGCCGGGCCTCCCGCGACCATTCCCCTCAAGGCCAACAAACTGCCGCACGAGAATGCGGCCGCGTACCTGAAACGGAGCCGCAAGGCGGAGAAGGCACGCCCCATCCTTGCGCGACGCCTGGAATCCGCACAGGCGGAACTTGCAAGCGTGGAAGGCTTCCTGAAGCGGATGAAACAAGCCGGCGATCGGGACGAGGTGATGACGATTCGAAACGAACTGGCGGCGTCCGGGTGGCTCACAGAGCGCAGGCAGAAACCGTCGGCAGGCAGAAACGCGTCTGCGGAAGCGCATCCCAGAAGGTACCTGACCTCGGACGGCTGGACAATTCTGGTGGGGCGAAACAACGCCGAGAACGATCGACTTACGAAAGGATCTGCGAAAGACGACCTTTTTTTCCATGCCCAGGGATGCCCGGGCTCACACGTTATCCTCAAGCGTGACGGACGGCGACAGAAGCCATCTGACGCTGCATTGAAGGAAGCCGCGAGCCTGGCGGCCTACTGGAGCAAAGCGCGGCATTCGCGGACGGTACCGGTGAATTGCACGGAGGTCCGATACGTGAGAAAACCCCGAGGCGCCTCCCCGGGGCTCGTCACAATCCAAAACGAAGTCACGCTGTTTGTCGCCCCCCGTCAGCTCAAGCGTACCGAGACGTAGTGCCGTTCGCGAGGATTCCTACCAGACTTTCGTATAATATACCAGCCGGATCTGGCGATCGATTCCTTCCGACCGCTTGCCGTCTCGAAACAGATTCTTGACGTCCACTTCGAGATTCAGCCGCTCGGAGGGCATCCACCGTCCACCTACGTTCAATCTCCCTCTGCCCGAACCCAGCGAGTTGTCTTCGTTGTCATTGATCGCAAAGTCGTATTCCATCAATACGGCGAAAACGCGTTTCAGTTCGACGTCGGCGCCCACAAACCCCGAAATATCCCCATCTCCGTCTCCATCCTCGAGGCTACGATTCAATCCGGCGTGCAGTCCCATATCTCCTAGAGGAAATCCGTAGTTCTTGCTCGCCACCGCATAGACGCCCTTGGACTTGACCGCATACCGTTTCAGTCCTTCGTCGTACTCCCCGTATCCCTGGGAGTGATACCCCATGGCAACAGCGGGAATCTTCATTTCCTCCTCGATCACCCGGACGCGTCCGGCCACCTCCAGGCGCGGATTCCACGCGGCCTCACGGCTGCCCACAAGATGCTGCCCCCCGAACGATACCCCGATGCTGATCCGGTTGTGTGCGCCGATTTCGATCTGCGAGAGAATTCCGCTGTCGCCATACAATCGGAGATCCGCTGAAAGTCGGCCGGCCCGCAGCATGCCGGCAGTTGGCGCGTCCACCAGCCATCGGGGTACATTGCCCTGGGCATGCGCAGGAACGGAATACCCCCACCAGACGGCAATCAACAGCGACATCCACCCCGCGTGCCGTGTCATGTGTCTTCTCCGTGGTCAAGCTTGAATCTGCGTAGACCGGATTCCGGTACGTCTATCCGGATGCTCAACGCCCGCGGAGGCAGCAGGGATCCCGCGCGCTCCGCCCATTCGATCAGGCAGATGCCGTTACCTGAAAGATAGTCGTCCCACCCGAGGTCGATGAGCGACTCGACGTCCGGCAGCCTGTACAGATCGAAGTGGTAGACGGATATCGGACGCAATGCGGCGTCGTGGCCGCGGTACTCATTCACCAGAATAAACGTGGGACTGGTCACCCGGTCCGAGACTTTCAACCCTTCACAGATGCCCTGCGCAAGGCAGGTCTTGCCGCTGCCGAGTTCTCCGATCAGTCCGACACAGTCACCCCGGCGCAAACGTACGGACAACTCCCTTCCGAACGCTCGTGTCTGGTCCGGCGACGCGGACTTGAACTCTTCGCCAGGGTCCCGTCCCAAAATTACCTCACCATTCTTCCGCCGATTCATCCCGTCTGTTGACGTTGCTCGCGCTGAGCTTGTCGAAGTGCCATTGCTCGCCGACCTGACACAGGTCGGTGGCGCCTTGCGAGCCGGGCGACTCGACGGCCGTCTTCAGGCAACTCATTTCCGGGGCGGAACACTTGAGTTCTGCATCCGGATATTCTGGGACGGCGGGGATTCCGGGCAGGCGCCTCCGGCTATTTGCCCCTCAGAACCGCAACCGGCAGGACCATCTCTTCGAGGGATATGCCGCCGTGCTGGAAACTGTTCGCGTAATATCGCTGGTATTCGTTGAATTTCGTGGGATAGACGAAATAGTAGTCCTCCCGCGAAATGATGTACGTGGTACCCATCCCCAGATCAGGCAGGCGATAGACATGCGGATCCGCGACGTAAACCGCGTGCCGGGCGTCGCACCGAAGGTGTTTGCCGTATTTGTATCGGAGATTGGTGGACGTATCGCGGTTTCCGTGCGCGACGGTCGCCCGGGTACTCATCACGCAGCCGTGGTCGGTTGTCAAGACCACGGTGGTATCTGTTTCGGCCAGCTTTCGCAACATTTCAAACAACGATGAATGGGAAAACCAGGACCGGCTCAACGACCGATAGGCGGACTCGTTTGGCGCCATTTCTTTCAGAATATCCGATTCCGACCTCCCATGCGCCAGAATATCCAGGAAATTGAACACCACCGACATCAGGGGAAAGGACCGGTACGAATGCACCTTTTTGACGAGATGATTGCCCTCCGCGATGTCCAGCACCTTCACGTACCGGGTGTCCAGCGTCAGCGTGGGATCGAGTTCCTGAATCTGGTGATCGAGGAGCTGGTGCTCGTGCCGGTTTCGGCTGTTGTCGTCGTCCCAGCCCGAACGCCACTCCTGCGGATACAACCTGGCGACGTCGCTGGGGAAAAGACCGCTGAAAATGGCGTTTCTCGAATAGGGCGTGGCCGTAGGGAGAATGGAGTAATGGTAATGTTGCTCAATATTGAATAGTTCGGACAGGAGTGGTGCGATTGCCAGCCAGTGATCCAGTCTCATACAGTCCACAACCACGAAGAATACCTGATGACCCTCCTGAAGCGCGGGCAATACGAACTCGCTCACCACGTCGACGGATAACACGGGAGAATCCATATCGTCCTGGAGCCAATTGGGATAATTGGCTTCCACGAAGCGTCCGAACGCCCGGTTGCACGCCCGCCGCAAGTCCTCATGCATCTTTCTCAGCCCGGCGTCGTAAAACCGGTCCAATTCCAGGTCCCACTCGGATAGCTTCACATGGATATCGATCCAATCCTGCCAGGTCGATTCGCCTGCCATCAAGGCACGGATTCGATTCGACACGGCGGCGTAATCCAGCCCCATTCGCCCCGTCACAATCTGGCGTGCATCGAGCAGCTTTTTGCAAGCCGAAAGAATCTGGCTGGGATTCACAGGTTTGGTCAGATAATCGTCGATCCGGTGGCCCAGCGCTTCCTCCATCAGGCGCTCCTCTTCATTCTTCGTTATCATGATGACGGGGATGTCGGGGTTGATTTCCTTGATCATTGCAAGCGTGGAAAGCCCGCCTCGACCCGCCATCATTTCATCCAGAAGGACGATGTCGAAACCCCGTTGCTTCACCATAGCGATGGCGTCGTCCCCGTTCGTCACAGGCGTGACTTTATAGCCGCGTGAACCGAGAAACATCGTATGCGACCTCAAGAGGTCGATTTCGTCGTCTGCCCACAGAACCTGCTTTTCTTTCATGGCGTTCATGCTCCGGGCCGTTGAGACGCCTTCCGATCATCCTCCGGCCTCACGGGTAGTGAGATGAGGAACGTAGTACCCATTCCCGGCAGACTTTCCTGTACGGAAATCCTGCCGCGGTGATAGTCTTCGACAATCCGCTTGACGAAGGCCAGCCCCAGTCCCCAACCCCGGTCCTTCGTACTGTAGCCGGGGAGAAAGACCTGCTTGATCAGATGGGGCTGAATCCCTTTGCCATTGTCCCGAACCCGGACGTCCACCCACTCGCCCTCCGACCGGACGTCCGCTGAGATTTCGATCTTCCCGCCCTTGCCTTCCATGGCGTCAGCGGCGTTCTTGAACAGGTTTTCGAATGCCCAGCCCAACAACTGCCGATTCAACGGAACCGGTGGAACGTCGTAGTCGCGCTGTACGATCTGAACCTCCCGCGAGAGCCGGCCGCGCAGATAGGATGCCGTCTCCTCGACCACGCGGCGAAGGTCCTCGAGACGAAGCTCGGGAGTGGAGCCGATCAGGCTGAAACGGGAGACGATCTTGTTCAACCGGCTGGTATCCTCCTCCATCGCGACCACGATCTGGTCGAACCGCCTGCGCGTGTCATCATCCACCGGACCCGACGAATGCTCGAGTTCCGTTTTCATCAACTCGATCCAGCCGTAAAGCGAGGAGAGCGGCGTGCCGAGCTGGTGGGCGGTCTCGCGGGCCATCCCGATCCAGATCGACCGCTGCTCGCTGTTTTTCAGATTGCGAAAACCGAGATAGCCCACGCCGACAAAGAGCGCCGTTACGCAAAGCGCAACCCAGGGAAGCCACGCCAACCGCCGTACCAGGGGTGAGTCGCCATAGTGCAGCACGCGCGGGCCGATCTGCGGGATTTCAAACGAATACGGCGGATTCTCGTTATCCAGGCGCCGAACGATCCGTTCCATCTGTTTCCGGTCGTCGGGACCGAGGTCGCCCGGGTTGCCCTGCGGTATCTCGATCGCTTTCCACATATGGGGTTCGCCGTTCTCACCGGTAATGACCACGGGGAAATTGGCGTTCTTTATGGTCTGAAAGATAGAATTGACGTCAAGGTCTCTGACAACCACGGTATCCTGGGTGGCCATCCCGTAGAAGAAAGCCAGCCGCTTGATAATGTCGCGCGAATCCCGACGCATCGGATCCACAACGAAGATCTGCATATAGACCAGAAACGCCAGGATTATGACCGTTGCGGCCAGAAACAGATAAGCTCCCAGGCTGTACGAACTCTGAAGGCCCACCCTCAGCCGGCCCTTTCGTACCACCGGCGCGCCCATGGGCCCCAGGTACAACGGACCTCCTGTTCGACCTGTGAGATCCCTTGTTTCCGCGCCCATCGCCGGAGCTCCCTTCTCATAACTCAACGTCTTGGGTATCGTTAAGTTCCGTACCATTCCCCGGACGCCGGCAGCGGATCCGAACTCGCGCGAACCGGCATATGAACCGCCGGTTTCGATCTTCCGTGGCGGAACCAAATGGAAAGTATCTATAACCGGCCATTCACACAGGAGAATTGCGTCTGTAGAGCGGTACGGAACGGCAAACGGACGCACAGAGAGTATACGTATTTTGCAAGCATCCAGTCAACCAAAGAAAAAGCGTTTGCATTATCTCTTTCGTATATATATATTTGGAATCACTAATTTCCTGGAAGACGCGGCAGGCGCACGGGAACCCGGGTCGGCGTTCGGTCGTCGGATCCTTCGGCGTGGCACTGCCGGTTTGTACAGGAATACGGAAAGGAGGGAGTCCAGCTTATGGCCAGGGTTGTGGTGAGAGATGACGAGCCCTTTGAAAAAGCACTGAAGAGGTTCAAGAAGACCTGCGAAAAAGCAGGAATAATGACGGAGATGAAAAAGCATCAGCATTTCGAGAAACCCAGCGAGCGCAGGAAGCGAAAAATCGCGGCCGCAAAGCGGAAGCGCATGAAATTCGAAACGCGATTCAACCAATAATTCAAATCTATGGGTACAGCAACGACAACCGCACCGATTCGCCTTCGGATGCGGTTGTATTTTTTCCGTCTCATCACTGAGGTCGATGTTTTCTGTTAAAGACATCCCCGGACACCAGGTTTTTTCTTCCGGGCAAGCGGGAGGATCGAATGAACACGGTCGACATGATCTTGCTGGTTGCGCTCGGCTGGATGGTTATCAGAGGGTGCGGCATGGGCTTGGTTCGCAGCCTGATCGGCCTGCTAAGCTTCGTGCTGGCGTTCGGACTTGCCCTGGCTTACGGCGGTACGGTATCGCATTGGATTGCGGGTGAGAACGCCGGCCCTGGCCCGGTCATGCTCGGTTTCTTCGGAGTATTTGTATCCATCCTTATCGCCTGCCACCACGTCGGACGCATTCTGGACAGCCTGCTTGAAGCCACGCCGTTCGGCATTTTGAATACCCTTGGCGGCGGTGCGCTCGGACTGGGGCGAGGGCTGCTTGTTCTCGGTTTGCTGGTCACGTTGCTGCAGGCCTATCCCTTTCACGCCACGGTAAAAACGCAATTGGACGATTCCGCGCTCGCTCGACCCGTAAAACAGGCCTTCGTCGTCTTGATGGACGTCGTGAAAGCCGGAGTACCTCAGGCAACCAAGTTGTACCGTTACCTCCTTCCGCAAAGTCCCGAGTCGTCAATCCATCCGCTCGTCGACGATGTGACCGAGAAGGCGGGCAGGGCCGGATCCAAGTTGAAGGGACTCATTGAGGACGCTCGTGAGAGAGAGAAGGAAAACCATACGGCCCCATAGTCGGACGCGCAAACCGTAAGACACGCCCGTCGGCAGCACCATGCCGTGGCGCGGTCGGATGGACGAATCGGTCCCCGCGCAGACACAACGCGCGCGAGCGTTGCGCAGACCTCCGGATCTGTATTCCACGTCGCGTCTCCGATTTGCACGGATATCTTCGCTTCGCCAGGTAATGCATCCGTGTTTGACGGTCGATTCGATGAAAACGGAATTCAGGGACCTGCCCGCCCACACCGCCCCCTCCCGGATGACCTGAATCCGATTTTCGATCCGCGATCCCACCCCATGACCGTTTCCACGAAGACGCTTCAGAACCTCGAGTTCGATAAGATTCTCGGCCTTATCACAAAACGTGCCGTTTCCGTTTCGGGTCGAGACGAGGTCGAAAGTCTCGCTCCGACTGACAATCCTGATCACATTGAAGGCCGGGTCCGTCCTGTAATCGAAGCCATGAACCTGATCGCCTATGACGATCCCGTACCAATCGGGCGCATGCCCGACATTCGCGCCGCGGCGAATAACGCCTCCGTACCGGGTACGACGCTCGCCGTCACCGAATTGATTCAGATCGATGAAATCGCCCGCATGTCCCGCCGCCTTCTCGGATATTTTCTCAAGCGGAAGGCGAAATATCCCCGGCTCCACGCACTCGCGACAGGGTTGTCCACCCACCCCGAACTGGAAGCCCGCATTCACCGCGCCATCGACCCCGCTACGGAAACCGTCAAGGATTCCGCAAGTACGGAATTGAGGCGGCTCCGACGAAGCCTGGAAAGAACCCGGTCGGGCATCCGCAGTTCCGTTGAGAGCATCCTTAACCGGCTCCCCGACGACGTGTTGCAGGAACGACTGATTACGATCCGGAACGGCCGCTTCGTCATCCCGGTTCGGGAAAACCAGAAACACCGGATGGATGGCCTCGTGCATGATCAGTCGGCCAGCGGCGCCACGCTCTTCGTCGAACCTATGGCCACGCTGGCGCTCAACAACCGGCTGCGGCAACTCGAACTGGCCGAACAACAGGAGGTAAAACGCGTCCTTCAGGAACTTACCCGCGGCGTGGGCGAGGTCAGCGGGAGCCTTTTGGAAAACCTGCGTATTCTGGGAAGATTCGATGCCGTATTCGCGAAGGCCGGCTTTTCACGCGAACTGAAGTGCAGTGAGCCCGTATTCAACCGGGATGGACGCCTCGAACTCCACGAGGCACGGCATCCCCTTCTCGTCGACCGCCTGCGCGACGAGAACCGGTCCGATGCCATCGTCCCGCTCGGCCTCGCAATGGACAACGACGGCATTCGCACGCTCGTGCTGACCGGGCCGAACGCAGGCGGCAAGACCGTGGCCCTGAAGACCGTCGGCCTGCTTGCGCTGATGGCACAGGCCGGCCTGCCCGTGCCGACAGCTGAACATTCGCAGTTTCCGATCTTCAACGGCGTCTTTTCGGACATTGGCGATGCTCAGTCCATCGAGAACGATCTCAGCACGTTCTCCTCTCACGTGTCGAATCTGGTTGAGGTTACGAATCACGCCGAAGCCCGCTCCCTCGTCCTTCTCGACGAAGTCGGCGCCAGTACCGATCCCGACCAGGGCGCCGCCCTGGCAATGGCCCTCCTGAGTACACTCACCAGACGGGGCTGCCTTACGGTGGCGACAACCCATCACGGCGCCCTCAAGGCCTTTGCCCACCGCACGGACGGGATGGCCAACGGCTCGATGGCGTTCGACGCGGCCACCCTGACCCCGACCTTCCAGCTTCGTCTCAATACGCCCGGAAGCAGTTACGCCTTTGAAATCGCCCGCCGGCTTCAGATGCCGTCCGACGTCGTCGACGAAGCCCGGCGCATCGCGGGAAGCGATATCGGCCGTCTGGAAGCCCTCATCGCGGATCTCGACGATACGTACCACCATTATAACGAAGAACTGGAACGAGCGCAGTCCATCCGGGGTGAAGTGGAACGCATGAAGGCGGAATACAGCAGCCGCCTCGAGGACGTGGACCGGCGTGAACGCGCGCTCAAACGCAACGCGGAGGAGGAAGCCGGACGGATTCTGGACGGCGCCAACGCCCTGATCGAACGCACCGTTTCCGAACTCAGGCGGCGCAACGCGGACAGGGACTCGATCAAGAAAGCCCGGGCTGAAGTGGCGCAGGCCAGACGCGACCTGACCGATCCGGTCGAGGCGCCGGCAGCGGCTCTGCCGACGCTCGAACCCGGAAGCCGGGTGCGAGTGCGCAGTCTCGGAAAAGAGGGGACCGTGGCGGCCGGACGGAACGAAGGCTCGCGGGTATCGGTCGAAGTCGGGAACGTGCGCCTGCAGGTGCAGCGGACGGACCTCGAACCCCTGGAATCCGCCGGCGAGCCGCCTTCCGTGGCAGCCCGCTACGGACTCACCGCGCCGGACCGTGTCGCCGCCGAAGTGGACTTGAGAGGCATGACCGTGGAAGAGGCCGTTGAAGCCGTCGACAAATACGTCGACGAACTCTACCTGGCCGGAATGGAACACGCTAAGGTGATTCACGGGAAAGGCACGGGCGCCCTGCGCAGGGCCATCGGTATCCACCTCCGGCGCCACGAACTCGTCAAGTCACAGCGTCTCGGACTGCACAACGAGGGCGGCGCCGGCGTCACGGTCATCACGCTCGAGCTGGATTCCTGAGTGTGAACGCGGACGTCATACGCCAGTACGCGGCAACCGCGCCCGAGCCGTTTGACACCTCATCCAGATTCGTCTATATTAAAACCGATCCCAATACAAGCTCCTTTCCTTATTCTCCTTTCGCCTGAATCCGTCCCATGCTGATTACCGACCTACAGACAGATCTTCGGGAATACTGCAACAGCCTCACCGAGTACAGCCGCTACCGGACGCGGGAAGTGGACATTGGCGGGATTCCCCTTGGCGGAGACAACCCCATCCGCATACAGTCCATGACGACAACGGACACCATGGATACCCTCGCCACGGTTGAACAGTCCGTTCGGATCATCGAGGCGGGCGCGGACTACGTGCGCATCACCGCACCCAGCCAGAACGAGGCGCGAAATCTTGAAGTCATACGGAAGGAACTCCGGGCGAGGGGATACGAGGCCCCGCTGATCGCCGACATCCATTACACGCCCAATGCGGCGGAAATCGCCGCCCGGATCGTGGAAAAGGTGAGGGTCAACCCCGGCAACTACGCGGACAGGAAGAAATTCCAGATCGTGGAGTACACCGACGCGCAATACGCATCCGAGATAGAACGCATCCGGGAAAAGTTCACACCGCTGGTCGTCATCTGTAAGGAATACGGCACGGCGATGCGCATCGGCGCCAACCATGGCTCCCTGTCCGACCGCATCATGAGCCGGTTCGGCGACACCCCGCTGGGTATGGTTGAATCGGCGTTGGAATTCACGCGTATCTGTGCGGACCTGGACTACCACGAAATCGTCCTGTCCATGAAAGCCAGCAATCCCCAGGTCATGATCCAGGCCTACCGCCTCCTCGTCAACCGCATGGAAGCCGAAGGGTTCAACTATCCGCTTCACCTGGGCGTCACCGAGGCAGGCGACGGCGAAGACGGTCGAATCAAGTCCGCCGTCGGCATCGGCGCCCTCCTGGAAGACGGCCTGGGTGACACCATTCGCGTGTCTCTCACCGAAGAACCCGAAGCCGAGGTCCCTGTCTGCATCCGTCTGGTCGATCGGTACGCGGCCAGACCCGGGCACCCGCCGATCCCCGCGATCGTACGGAACCCGATCGATCCGTACTCCTATAGCCGTCGCGAGACCCGGCCCGTTGAGCGGTTGGGAGGCGACAATGTGCCGGTGGTGATCCTGACGCCGCCTGACCTGACGTCGCCGGCGTGCCTGTCCGCCGTCGGCTACGAATACGACGCCGGACTGGACAAATGGAATATCGCGGACATGGCGCCGGATTTCATCTATCTGGGCGGCCGGGATATCGAATTCGACCTTCCGGGTACCCTCGGAAAGATCCTCGACCACGACGCCTGGCACGCCGGGCGCAAAGCGTCGAACGCCTATCCGCTGTTCGATCTGGCCGCCTTCCTTCACCTCCCATACCGCTCGGATCGCGTCAATTTCGTGCTCGCCGAACCCGATGACCTCGACGTGGACGCCCTGGACGTGCTTCGGCTGGCCGACAACTGCGTGCTAATCCTGCGTACGGACAATGCCCACGCGATGCCGGACCTGCGACGGTCCCTGGCCGGGTTTTTCGAGCGAGACATCCGGATTCCTGTCGTGTTCAGACGGGAATACGATGGTATCGACGAGAGCGCGCTCATCCTCCACGGCGCCATCGATAGCGGCGGATTGCTCACCGACGGCCTCGGCGACGGCATCTGGCTGACATCGACGGACGTCCCTGCCGGCGACGTCAACCGTCTCTCATTCGGAATCCTCCAGGCAACCCGCACGCGCATCTCGAAAACCGAGTACATTTCCTGCCCCTCCTGCGGCCGCACGCTCTTCGACCTGCAGGAAACCACCGCCCTGATCCGCGGACGCACCGACCACCTGAAAGGCGTCAAGATCGGCATTATGGGATGTATCGTCAACGGCCCCGGCGAAATGGCCGACGCGGACTACGGCTACGTCGGCAGCGGTCCCGGCAGGATCACGCTCTACCGGGGCAAAGAGGTCGTCAAACGCAACGTCCCCACTGCGGGTGCCGTGGATGAACTGATCGAACTGATCCGGGAAGACGACCGGTGGGTGGATGCCTGAACGCCGGACGCGCTCCAGCTGACGATCCACGTTTCCTCCAACCCGCGTTCGCGCATCAACCATCGCGTTGCGTCTCCGACACCCCCGATTTTCTAGCCGCTCGGGAAACCGGCGATGGCTCGAATCCCTGAAGATACCGTCGAACAGGTCCGCGACTCGGTGGATATCGTCGACGTCATTTCCGAATCTGTCGCGCTCACCAGACGCGGCAAGAGCTATCTGGGCCTGTGTCCCTTTCACGACGACCGGACGCCGTCCCTGAATGTTTCCCAGGAGAAGCAGATCTACAAGTGTTTCTCCTGCGGCGCGGGCGGAAACGCGTTCAGATTCCTGATGGACCTCGAACGCATCAGTTTTGTGGAATCCGTGCGCAAGCTCGCGGACCGGGTCGGCATCGTCCTGCCGGAATTCGAGTCCCGGAGTCCGGCGGAAAAGGACCACAACGACGAGCTCTACCGGACGGTCGAATTCGCGAAGAAATACTTCCGCCATATGCTGATGCGCCATGCGTCCGGCCAAGGCGCGCGCGATTACCTCCTCGGCCGGGGCGTTACGGAATCGATGATGGACGCCTACGCTCTTGGCTACGCCGCGAAAGCCTGGGACGGTCTGCTCAGCGTGGCCGGCAGGCGAGGATTCAGCGCGCAGATGCTTGAACGGGCGGGCCTGGTTGTGCCCCGAGAGAACGGAGGTCATTACGACCGTTTCCGCGACCGGGTCATCTTTCCCATCGAGTCACACACGGGCCGGACCGTGGCTTTCGGCGCCCGCGCCCTCGATCCGGAACAACAGCCCAAATACCTGAACTCTCCCGAGACCGCCATCTACAACAAGAGCGCCACGCTCTACGGCCTCTGGAAGAACCGCGAACCCATCCGTTCAACCCGGTCGGCGGTGATCGTCGAAGGGTATATGGACCTCGTTGCCCTGGCGCAATTCGATTTCCACAACGCCGTCGCCTCATCGGGGACCGCGCTTACGCCTGAACATGCCCGAATGCTCAAACGGTACGCCGACGTGGCCGTGCTTGTCTTCGACGGCGATGCCGCGGGTACCGCCGCCACCGTGCGCGGCATCGGCGCGATGATGGCGTCCGAACTGGAAATCCGTGTGGTCACGTTGGAAGGCGGCCACGACCCGGACAGCCTCATCCGGCAGCGGGGCTCGGACGGCTTTAGCGAACTGATCGAAAACGCCGCACCCGTCATGGAATTTCTATTCAGCTGGGTACGGTCGCACGAAGACCTGTCCACGTCCGACGGCAAGACCCGCGCCGTCAAGACCCTATCGGAAATCGTCTCGCACGCGAAAGACAGCGCGCGCAGGCGTTTTCTCACGCAGGAAACCGCGCAGAAGCTGGGCATTGACGAGACCATCGTGATCGACGCGGTGCAGCGGGCCGCGCGATACCGGCGGAGCGGACGGTCGAAGACCGAATCGGAGTCAGGCGCGGCATCGTTCGAGCCGGGCCCGCGCATGGAACGGGAACTGATCACGATGATGATGGCGGACGACAACACGGCCGATACCGTATTGAAGCAGGTTGACGCCGATCACTTTACCAACAGTGTATACAGGCGGATTTCGGGCATGATTGCCGCGGCCCGCAAGGAGGGCCGGACCGCGGCGGCCGCATCGCTGCTGAATCGTTGCGAGGACGCCGGTCTGGCCGGTGTCGTCTCCGCGCTGTCCATGGAGACGGGCATCCTCAACCCCGACGCAAAGATTCCGCTGCATGACTATCTCAGCAGAATGCGGCTCAAGGCGCTGGACGCCCGCATCGATGCCCTGGAGGCGAAACTACGCACGGACGGCGGCGGAACGGATCCGATGGCGCTGATGACGGAACACAAGAATCTGACCCGGAAGCGCAAGGCGCTGTTCGCCGGCCGGCACGGTTCGCCCGAAACGGCGACGCCTTGATCATAAAAAGCTTGTCCTTTCCGCCGTAACGCGTACATTTTACCATTGCGGGCCCTTAGCTCAGCTGGTTAGAGCGGCGGACTCATAATCCGTTGGTCGCAGGTTCGAGTCCTGCAGGGCCCACCAGAACAGCAACAGGGAGCCGCTAACTACATCGGCTCCCTGTTTGATTATTGGCTCGAAGATTCCTGACTCGACGGCATTTTCCCCGGTCAAAAGTCATCAACGGCTGCAGAAGATGAGTCTTTGTCCACGCGATCCGGACATTCGCTCTCGGGAATCTTACAAAACGTACATTCCCCGTAACTCGGCACTCTTCTGGACGGTTCATTCGATGCCAGTTTGCGTATCAACTCCGCAAATCGCTCGACGAATTTACCGTCAATGGCCGATGAAGGGACCGGGACCTCCCTCTCTCCGTAAACAACCCGTCCTTCGAAAACAACGTCTTTGTATTTCTCGGGAAAGGCTTTGGGAACGGCATACATGTAAAGCATGACCTGAACGTGATCAGATGACCTTGGTTGACCCGTCTTGATATCTACGATGATGCCGCGATTTTCCTTCCTTGCGATCAAATCGGGCTTTCCCCCAACCGTCGCCGTCCTTCCCTTGAGGTGGAAGTAATTCTGAGTCTCGGTCGACACCTCAAAGCCTCTATCTTCCAGTATTTCCTGATATTTATTTCTCGCTGCCGTATGTTCGATCTGCCAGGTGGTCGAATCGAAATCACCCGGCAAAGCCGTCCAGCTCTTCCTGTCGTGTTGGGCTTGAAACCAGCCGGCCCACTCACATGACGCTTCTCCGGTCAGCAACTTCGTCAACCACGTCACCCAGAAATACGGTAGACCAGGTCTTCTCTCTGCCATCTTCCTCTCACTTTCGAGGCCAGTTATCAAACTGCACATTGCATCCGGATTATTGAGACAATTCCCTCTTCCACCGTGTCTACGCACCGAGGTCATCCAGGAATTCGGAACCCGGCAGGCGCCAGACAGTGTGGAACTATGAGATTCAATCAAGGGCTGACTCTCGCCAGATGCCTGTAGCCTGTTTCGCCATCCAAGCCTGGCGCGTCCGGGTCTTTTCCACTGACCATGAGTCGTAGTCTTCCGCCAACTTGCGGGTGATGGCGAAGTTACTCAGCTGGTAGACTGGACGTTTTTCTGCGAATCCCGCGTTTCCCAAGTTGCGGTTGTCCGTGGTCGCCAACAACGTCATGTTTCCGAGACGGTAGGTGGACGCCTCTTGCTGCTGGTCGTCAAACTCCTCCCAGCCCTCGCCGGGATTCTCCGGTAACACATGCTCGATGCTGTATCTCGCGCTCTCGTATTCGAAACTCTGTCCTGATAACTGAGCTTCCAGTCGAAACAGCATAAAGCGCACGACCTTATTGTTGCGACTACTGGTTGTTCTTAACACCTTGTCCGCAAACGCCGCCCTGAATTCGGGATCATCGGGATAGACGGGCCGAAGCTCGGAAATTGCCGCGGCGATGGTGTGTATACGGCCTACCGAAATTCCCCGGGCGATCTGGTTGTAAACAACCTCTTGCTCATTGCTCTGGCGACTGCAAATCACGTTGTATCGAAATGATAAAACCGCCACTGCGCGCAAAAAACGCCCGAAGCCGACTCGGTCTTCTTCGCCGAATTGCTCAAATGCTGCCAAGAGTAATGCCAGGGGCTGACGCACGTTAAACATCTGCAGCTGACCGAGACTGGCACGTTCTTCTGCTGTCCAGGCGTCGTCCTCAGGGCTCCGAAGGGCTGCATACACCCGGGCGCTCCTGTCCAGGTCGCGGACCAGTTCGAACGCTTTGGACCGATCGCAAATCGCGTTCCGAATAACTTTAAACAAGTCTGCCTTGCGCACCAGCTGGTTTCGGCTGTTCCAGAACACACGCAAAAACTCGGGAAGACTCTCACTGCCCAGCAAACCTACGATACCCTCCCAACGTTCTTCCAGATTGGCAATCTCGGATTTATGCGGATTTCCGCGTGAGACAACCGAAAACAGGTAATTCTTGAGCAAATCAGTAGCGGACAAGCGCACGCCTCGAGCATTTAGTGTCTCGAACACCTTAAAGGCATTCAATTCGTCAGTCACGGTTATGATTGTAAAGAACAGCTTATCCACCGCGACGTCAACGAAGCGAGCAACTGACTCACCGTCATTGCCGCATCTTCCCTTGATGCGCTCCTTGAACCAGATGAACGCGCGACGCATAAGATGTTCCGAGGCATTCAGGCCCCTTTGCGGCAGGCGCTCCAGCGGCACCAGGTAATTCTGGTAAAATCGATCGTTATGCCGATTCAGCGTGAGCTTGGAGCGCGATATCAGACTGACAGGATCCAGGTAGCCGATGTAGTTGCTGCGCAATTGCTCAGCGCGTCGCCGTTGTGGATGGTCCGAATCGCCCGACGGCGCCAGGTCCACCAGATGCGCTACCGCCGCGAGCATCAACAAGCTCAGCGTAGTCATGCGCTGTTGTCCGTCGATAATGTCAAATGACCGGTTGTCCCCCGACTGCAGAACCAAATAGCCCATGTAATGAGCAGGCTCCGGATCGTCACCGAATAATGCAACAATGTCCTGCCACAGGTCGTCCCATTCGTCAAGACCCCATGAGTAATCACGCTGAAATTTTGGGACACGATAACTCAGCCCATTTGCCATTAGCTGACGGAAAGTGTTGTTGGTCGTGTTAAAATTCATTATCGAATCACCTCCGGGACGGGTATCGTCTGATCCCCAGGCTAACCCTTCGAAATGTCACTTCACGTTCCACTCTCATCATTACAAAATACACCATACTCGAAGCGGATGCGGCTTTGTATGTTGACGTATACAATCACACCCGAGACATTGTCAAATGTTGTGGATAGCGTGGAATCGCGGAACGCCGTCCCCCTCGGTCGCTGCGCCACCTTGAGTGCCGTCTACCTTCACGGATCATTTCGCACCCGTGCCGCCGAAGGTTTTTCAGCAGTTCAACCCGCTTCAAGTTATCACGACCTTCTCCTCGATGATAGTCCTCGCCCGCCGCCTCCAAAGCTTCACGCCGGTTATATTCCAATGCTTCGGAGAGGGTTTCCGTGAGGCTGACAGTGAATGCGTCGGCCATTCGGAAGTTCATCTATGTGCTCACCGAAGGTCTATATCCCTGTACAGTTTCAGGTTGCAAGCAGGTTTCTGGAGGATTGACGTTCGAAAGACCCCCACGAACAATAACAGCGCAAAGATACCTTGCGGAATTTTGGTGCAACCTTGGAGACGATGAGTTTCTCACGGGCCTGCCACATAGTATCGTGCAGGTTCTTGCTGTCATATCCGCCAAAAGTTGGAATCATCTTTAAATCCAGAAATCCTCGCGAAATTTGACTGCGTCCTCTCAGCTTGTTTTCTATCCAATAACCCTCCTCGGTAGGATGCCTAGGTAATATATGTCCGTTTCTAAAGTCCGAGTTCCAGCGAAAAAAGTCACTGGATATGCACTGAAACAGGCCTTCTGATACAGCAAAGAGATCCAGGTCAGAACTTCGACCAAATGGAGCACCGAGTTTATACGGCGCCAATGACGATCCTAGGCGTGCGCTACCGACCAAGCTAATGTCTTTGGCGACAACGCCAAGTTTCCAACCGAGCCACGTCCGCATCGACTCATATATTGCCGGACATTCTTGAAACGCATAGGGGATACCCTCGGAGAGCCATTGACGTGCTATAGCGACTCGGTCGCGAAACTCACTCTGGCGCGAAACCGATTTCAATCGTTCCGCGGGCGGATAGCGATCAGATATTCCTGCCAATGATGAAGAGACCTCAAACGGCTTCATTGCACACTTCGGGAGTCAAGTAGCGCTTTCCCTCTGATCGATAATATCGCGCCAAAAGGTAGGCACTTCTTTGTTCTATTATGGTTAGCCGTTCGGCAGAGGCTTGCCTCGGCTCCGGATATTTTAGACGTGCGACTAAGTGTGCTGCACTGTACAAATCTGTCGATGAGGGGTTGATTTCCAGCAGGTTGCACGCCTGACGGAGGTTGTTCATTCTCCATCCGTAGTAAGCCACCCACAGATATAGGCCCGGAAGATCTTCTCGTGGGACGTAACGAGTTACCCGGAAAGCGAGTGCTATCTCGCGAGTTTTTCTCATGATGGTCGCGTCGTATCTCTTTGTAAGGACCCTGACAAGCTGCATTGCAATGGTGGAGCCCCCTTCCCGACGCCCGCAGACGAAGGTCCGCCAAGCCGCGCGACCAAGCGCGATCGGATCGAACCCCGGATGGAAACGAAATCGGTGGTCTTCTCCCAGAATAAGCAATGTGCACATCTGTCGGTTTGGCTGACCGACAGGATGGCTGTAGTATTCGCTCCGAACGAGGTCGATTTCCTTCTTCAGTTTCTTCCAATCACCATTGAAATTCATTCCAATCACATCCTGGACACCTTCATTACCTCGTCCCCAAGGTAAATCTACAGCCTTTACGGCAATCCGTCCTGATGACGGTTTGGGGAATTGTCGTGAGGTGTCGCTGTGACACGTATCCAACGTTTACCTGTTGATCTCGGCTTCGAGGGCGGTCTTGAGAGATTTATACGGTTCGATTGCGCCGAAGAAGTATGCCTGGAGAACGAAGAAGCAGGTTGGGTGACTATTGGATGCAACCCGTTCTATGCTTCGGTCGAGCGCATATCAAACGTCAACCTGACGTACCCACCCTTGTCGTCCTGAAAGAGATCAGGCTCGGTTCCATTAATGTCGAACATTGATTCTCGCATCACGGGCCACCCCCTACCCCGTTTCTCCATCAATCCTTTGACGACCATGTTGTTCGCCATAGATTCGTTCCGGGATCGGGGATGGGCGCCAGCGCGAACACGCTCAACCGTCATGTGGTTTGGAAGCGTACCGGTACTCGTAACGTCGACATGATCATCGTAAACCTCTAACAGGACATTCGAGCCGGTGATGGCATAGTCCCTGTGCACGACCGCGTTGACCAGCGCCTCCCTCAGTGCCGCTTCCGGTAAAGGGCCTCGGTCTTCTCGAAACAGATTTCTATAGGTCTCAAATCGCCCAAGCCCTTGGAACCATCCGACGGCACGTTGAACCTGCTCGTCCAAACGACCTTTGACATCAGCCACTTGTAACGTATTAGAAGCCCGGTCGTCACCTTCGTATGCGACGCATTGTATCCGAAAGCCGTGCGTTTGTGGGTAGCGCTGCGGTTCCTTGCCGAATGCCAGCACACCGTAGAGAGTGGGGTGCAAACCGTCTCCCAATTGTGCCACCACCCCGCGATTGCGGAGATCGTCAAAATTGTCAGGCTGAGGTTCTCCGAGAATATCGAGCCCGATCGCTTGCAAATACTCGCGAAAGCACTGGATATCGATATCCTCTGGTGTCGCAGCCTGAATCGGGCGTTCCTCGGTCATAATGTAACCGAAAGCGTTGTAGAGTTCCTGTAATTCGCTGGGTGATGGCTCGACGTTGCTGCGTTCCCGTCGGACCCAAACCCGGCCATCGTAGCACATCGGTTCGAAACTTCGCTGCCGAGGAATCTCAATCCAGTGTACCCAACCTTTCGGATGCTCATGCCACCCGCGACGTGCGGTTACCGGCGAGCTGCAACCCATTTTCAGGAAAGATGTCAACCTCTCCTGAACTCTTTCCACATCCTCTTTGACCCCCACAACTCCATGAGAAGGGTCGACGCCCAGCATAATAACGCCGCCATCGGTGTTTGCAAATGCGCATATCGCTTTGCCGATCGCAGAAAGGTCGCCAGGGCCGCGTTTGAACTCGCTGTGCCGGTCCTCGCCAAGTTCGACCCGCTCAAGGGTGTTTAGCCAAACCATCAAACTTCCAATTCCTGATAACTCTTCAATGTGCTCATATTTCGCCACCATCCTGCCTCTACTGGTCACCAGCTACTGACGACTGTAACATCCGGCTCCCCGAAGATGCCAAAGAGTTTTCCCGTGCCGTGTTTTTATTGGCTTCGGCCATATGGAGGTCTACGTTCATACGAGTCTTTAGAACCGTGACGCGACCGAAATCTCTGTAATCCAAAGCGTGGGCATCCCAACTAGAGCGCGGGAGATCAACAGGTCGATTTCAGCGCATGTTTGTTCCTGACCTTGGCCTATTGATTAACTTGGGATGGGATGCCTTCCAGTAGTCTTAGCCAGTGTTGAAAATGCGGGCAAGTGGAACAAATCGTGTTGATGCCGATCTCACTCGCCACAAACGTACCCATCAATGGCTTCTGATACCCAGGTACGAGCGCTTCGATACGCTTGGAAGGTGCTGTGTCTGGCGAGTCATCAATCTCTTCCGGACCGGCAAATTGGTGTCTGATTTCCTCAAATGCCGTTGTCAGTTCAGGAAACCCTATTCCACGAGCGAACGTGTCACAATCACTGAAGAGCATTGCTTCGAACTCGTGCATTGCAACGTAAGGGATAAAACGCCTCCGATCGAAATTTGGGCCCATTCCGATGGCGATGTCATCCAGCAGGGCATCTTCGACTGTCTTTGCTTTTTCCGACGAAGACTCCTGACCCGTAGCTTGCAGGCGACCCGGCCACGCTTTCGAACGGGTATTGGGCATTGCGTAGTAGTCCACCATTGTAGTCGCAAAGCTTCCCGGATCTTCTTTCAAGTGTCTTGAAATGTCTCTACGCACACTGTTCCACGGCCTGATTCCACCGCGCCTGTGCCGTTGGCGGGCGTTTCCAACCAGACGTGCGCTGACTCCGACAAACCCGAAATCGTACAAATGGGGCGCCAGGAGTTCATTGACGAATTGCTCTTCTGACTGGCCTTCAACATGGACTAGCAACCGTGTCATGACGAAGATCCGCGACCCGTGTCCTCCTTTACAGGACGCCCACCGAGTTCGTTCTTTTCCCATAGCTGACCGAGGCTGTATTCTTCAAGCCACGCCGCGAGGCTCCTGTTGTCCAATCTCTGGAACGTTGTCGCACGGTTTACGCGATCCGCGACAATTACGTCCCTTGGATCGAAATGATCCAACAGCACCGGCGACTGTGTTGCAACGATGATTTGGGATTCCACGGATGCCTGCTTCAGCATGGAAGCGAGAAGTGTCGTGGCGTAAGGATGGAGTCCAAGCTCCGGTTCGTCCAGAAGAACCACGGGCGGCCGCAGCGAAGTCGGCTGAAGAAGAAGCGTGGCAAGGGCCATAAACCGCAGTGTTCCGTCGGACAGTGAGGACGCGTCGAAGTACGCGTCCGATCCCGAGTGGCGCCACTCAAGACGAATCTTGTCTTCGTTCAATGCCATCGGTTCGAGTGCGAAGTCTTCGAAAAATGGCGCCGCCAGCTGGATGGCACGTTGAATCTGAGTGTATGAATCGTCGTGTTTGTTTTTCAGTAAGAACAGAAACGCCGAGAGGTTCGACCCGTCCGTACGAAGACTGCGATTGTCGTTGACATCGGAGGTCGTCTTCAATGGCGACGTGGAGCCTGCATCGTGAAAATGGTAGGTTTGCCAACTCTCAATTTGCCGGCCAACCTGGTGCGGAAAGGGAAAGTTGGGTGAGTTAGCCCAATTCACATCCTCCGAATTGCCTCTGACTGGGGCTGACGGATGGAACATCAGATTATTTATGTAGAGTCCATCAGAATCGTCACTGCTCAGTTCCATTGCAAATCCGGATCGGTCTCGGTCGAAAGAGACTTGCACATCGAGTGTTGGGGTGACTTTTGCGCCGAAATGCAGAATCCGGTTTGCTCCGCCCGCCTCTCTGACATAGCGCTCCAACCGTCCTTGGATGCAGGCGCGCAGAAACGAGAACACTTCAATAAGGTTTGACTTTCCTGATCCGTTGGCCCCAATCAACACATTTAGAGGACGCAACTGAAGCATGGCATCGGCAATACTCTTAAAGCCTATAACGAAGATTCCGTCGAGTTTGGTCATGGCTCGCCTTATACCCGAAACACCTTCATCACCTCGTCGCCAAGGTGATTTATTACCTTCACAGCAATCCTACCGGACGTTGGTTTGGCGAAGGGCCGGGATGTGTCGCTATGGAGCGTTTCCCAGGCTTCCTGATTGATTTCGGCCTTAACCTCAATGTGAAATTAATCAGGCGGCTTTCTGTAGGGCATTGCAATTTCGCGGTATTGTTTTTCGGTCTGCTTGTTGCGTTGGAGTCGCAGGGTGAGTCGTCCTTTTGGTCGGATGAAGTAGCCTGCGCGGTTGATGAGTTCGAACCGGAGTTTGCGTATGGATTTGAGGGCCCACCTGCCTGCTGCAGGCAGGTCGGTTGGTACTTTTCAAGGTGCGATTGCGTTGTGTCAGTCCGGTATCGATTTCGAAGTTGACCAGTCGGAGGGTGTAGGCATCCCCCAAGGTTTCTTCGACCTGGGTAAACACGTCCTTTAGAAACGGGATGGAGGCGCTGCCGTCATTGACGTTGTCGGGACGGTTGTGCACGCCCAGAAAGTGACCACTGTCGGCCAGGTAGGCGGTAATCGGATAGTAACTGGGCACTTTGCGATGGTGCGGATTATAGCCACGACGGGCGCCATCGACGTGCTTTCCCGCGCACAAGACCGTGCCGTCCACGTCGATGGTCAACGTGCGGGAGCGCAACGCCTTGATCCTATCAGCCCGTTGATAAAGTCCATCCGGTCTACGTCCGGCCCTTGTGACCGAATGACGGCGTTGCGCTCCCTCCCCGAATCCAGGGATTCGCGTCGGTCGCGCGCCTTGTCTTCGGCCACAATGACTCGGCCTCGCCTGCGGAGCGACTTTTTCAACGGACTGCTATGGGCAACAACGTCGGCGTTGAGGGCTTTCAGGGCATTGAGACCCTCGTCGGGAAACCGTCTCAGAAACGTGCTCATGCTGCGGGGGGTCGGTAAATCCGTCAGACCGCAAAACCGCGCCAACGCCCACACTGCCTAGGTGACGGCGCAATTGCCTGTTCCAATCCACGTTTCGCAAATATCGCGTCAACGGTTCCAGACCCGCATACGAGGTGAGGCCTTCACCGGTGAATTCCATCGTCAAATCGTCATTGACACGCGCGTGCAAATCTGCTTTCTTTCTCACTGTACGTGGCCTTTCGTTTTGGGTTAATTGGGTGTTTCGTCGCTTCCCAATATACCAAAATGGAAGGCCTTTTCCTATTGAAAAATATAGACTTATTCGCCACTTCGCTTCGTCTTCAATAACCCGAAATCCATCAACATTATTTTCGCATTGAGGTTAAACGGCCCTAATTGTCAGAGAAATAATCATCGCACCCATTAGAATATTACCCTATTCCAGAGGCCAAAAATACCTACACGGGATTTATGATCCCCTAATCGGCCGGATTTAGACCGCACTTGGATGAGATCCAGGGGTATTCCAAGCCTCTGGGTCTTATTTTTCAGGATCATTACTTGAGTCCACTCCGAAAAGTCAAAATCGGCTCCGACAAGGTCGTAAATCACACCTGTCCAAAATCGGTTTCAGTCTTGGACAGCATCTGGTTCACTTCCGCGAAGCAATCCCTCGACCAAGATTGCCTGAGATTCACAAAGTGCTTATTTCACGGGCTTATTGAGACGGAAACAGCACAATTATGGCCGCTGGAAACGTCACCTTGTTCTTGGACAGCATTGCGCAGACGATGGCAAACCTGGTTTTCATTATCCGGGTCAAACTCGTCCAAAATCGCCTATTGTAGCCATTTTTCGAACCTTATCTCTGGGAATCCGACGGTTCTTGGACAGCAGTGGTCGTAAATGGTGTTTTAGCCAGAAGCAAATCGAAACAAGAATTAATATAAAACTATGATAATTAAATATTTATGTGGATATGGATAATTTCGAAAAATGGTCGTACCTGACCTAAATTGGTGGAAATTGCGGAAATCTCACTTTTCGGAGTGGACTCTTACTTGCTTTAATAAGGCCCACCACATTTTCAAGTAATTGCGTAATGGAAGCGGTACAGTTCTGCCATGCTATTGAATAGCTAACTTCATGAAATTCTCCTTCAGGTAACTTAACCTTGTATGAGAATCTGTAGCGTGCCTCACGTCCTTTTATCTCTTCTAACTTGAGACTGACCTCGTGTATCATATCGCGACTCCTTATTTTTGGATTTATGTTTCCTGTCCTATTGGCATAAAGCGTCCTTTCCATTATTTCAATCGCAAGGATGATTTGCTTAAACCGTCCCTCTTTTAATGTCCCACCTGCACAAAAACGGATTTGATAAAATACGAAATTCACGAAATAAATGGCTGGAAAAATCGTCCACAGCCATTGACGAAACGAGTCGGTCCTTCCTTGGCGAAGACTTTCATCCTGAGGAGGCCCTCAGGCCGACGAATGATCTACTGCAGCATCGGATCATCCCAGTGAGATTTGCACGTGTCGATACTTGAGAGGCAGCACGCCCGCCTGCAGCGCGGGACGGCAGCGGCGAAAGATTCTTAGACTCCGCTCAGAATGACTTGCGTTGCAACAAACACGAACCGATGGCAACCTGGTTTTCGTTATCCGAGTCAATCCCGTACAAGATCGCGAATTGAAGTCACTTTTCGAACCTCATCTCTGAAAATCCCACGGTTCTTGAACAGCAGTGAAATTACCTTTTATTTATTGAAATTCTAACCCGCGAGGTTGGGCGATGCATTTACCAATTATGGATGTTCCCAATGATGAGTTTATATTCCAAGATCATCCAGGAATTCGGAAGCCGGCTTGACCCCAGAAACCATCAGATAGTCACGTGCGCGTGTACAGGCAACATACAGCAGGTGTCTCTCTGTGTCATATACCTCTTCAAGGTCCGACTCATCCGCGGCAGTCTCAATGCGTTCCTGCCGCGGGATGGCTTCGTCGTCACACGCCATGACGACAGCGGCACGAAACTCCAGCCCCTTGGCCAGATGCATCGTGGCTATCGAGACTCGCCCCGCAGCCGGCTCTCCTCCTTCGTCCAGTACCCCGAAACGATACCCTGCTCCATCGGCAGCCTTGCGCGCTCTGTCCAGTTGGGATTCTGAACGTACGAAAATCGCCATTTCGCCGGTGTCGACACCCTTCTCACTGCACCCCCGAAGCCATGCGCCGACGGCCTCGGTCTCTTGCCGCGCCGTATCGTACCGTTGGATTTCAGGCGGCTCTCCGTTAAACGCCGATACCGTTCCTCTTCGATCCTCCGTGTAACCATCCACGTCTGCGACTTCGGAGCCGAGCAGCCTGTCCGCATGCCTCCTGATCTGGTGGGAGGTCCGATAGTTGAGGGTGAGTGTCTCGGATCGGCCCGTTATATCGATGCCCACCGCCTTCCAGGAAAACGGCGCCTGGAAAATCCGTTGACCGAGATCGCCGGCGAAAAACAGGCTGTTTGCCCGCTGGCCGCCCATGGCTGCAAGAAATCGCAATTGAGGGACGCTGATTTCCTGCGCTTCATCCACGACAGCAAAGTCGTAAGGCGGATGCCGACGTTCTTTAAGGCCCCCGCCCAGCAAACGATAAATCTCTGCACGCGTGACCAGGCCACGTTCACTCAGTTGTCCTCTGACCCTGTCAAATATAGCCCACAACGCCGAACGCTGCTCGAGGGGAAGCCGCGGCTTGCGTCCGAGTCGTCTGACGTCGCGATAGGCTTCCCATGTGTCCAACTGCCAGGCGTCGACGACGTTCTCCCACTCGTCCATCAGAAACGGGACGGAATAGCGATGTGGTCCATCCTGTTTGGCGTATTCGGAAAGTAGGCCCCGGACCGTCTCCTTTGGCGCAAATTTCGGGACACCGAATTGCGCCCGATAGAGCCGCTCGCAGACCTGATGAATCGCGGTGACTTCCAGGCGCTCCATTAACCGGGGTTCATTTCGAATCAGCCGCCCGACCCTCGTGCGGAGAAAATCTGCCAGGGTGTCCGAAAACGTCGTAAGGAGGACCCGAGCTTCCGGATTCGTCCGTGCGAGAAACACAGCCCTGTGAATGGCCACGACGGTCTTACCCGTACCGGCCGTCCCGGATACACGAAACGGACCGTTATAGTCACCCTCCACGATTTTCCGCTGCGACGGATGCAGAAAAATCGACCATTTATCCCATGGAAAGTCAAGCGCAAGCGCAAGTTCGTCCTCGTTCGAAATCGCCTGGAAACGACGCTTCGCATCGGGGTGTTCGAACGGGTCTTCGACGACAACAGGCGCTACCGGTTTCGGCATCTCCCCGACGGCAATCTGCAGCAACGCCTCCGCTGCTTCATCGGGTAGATGCTCCGACAAATCCAACAGACTGTCTTCGTCGGCATTCCGAACGTCATCGATCCATTCAGCCGGAACGCCGTAGCTCAGGAGATCCTCTTCGGAGGTCTCGGCGAACAGAAGGGGCTTGACAGGTACTTTCTGTTCTGCTTCCACGTAAACCGGTACGACAACTTCCTCAACCGTCTCCTTCACTTCAACCAATTGAGCCGCTCCGGTTGTCGGATGGACTTCCAACTTGCGCTTTTCCGCCCATTTGTAGGCGTCGTCGTGGTGATCCACGTAGCACATCATCAGACTCTTGGGAGTCCGATGAACGATGACACGTAAATCCCGATTGACGCGAACCGACCAGAAATTCGGGTCCTTCGCTCTATCAACCCTGTGGAATTTAAATCCGGGCTGAGCGGGGTTCACCTGCAAATCAAAGGCCGTGGTTTTCACGGCCTTTTGTTCGTTTCCCGTCAGCCTCGCAAGACTGTCTGTGAATGTGTCTGCTATTCGGAAGTTCATTTCAGATTGCGTTGGGTTCGATCCTTTGCGTGTATGTGATTGCCGTGAAATACATCAGCAAGAGCGCGAGACCCCTGGCGATATGAAACCAGGCAATGTGAATGGTAGCTTGGCGACCAGCGACGACGAATTCCAAGAAGTGATCGGTATGGGAAAATTCCGGGCTGCAGGTACCCGGAATTTGTACACATCTATCCGTTCCACGCAAAGAGTCCACCCTTGCAAAAATCCTATCGATCCTGTTAGCGCCTAACGGCCATCTACACTATCAGACTACGGCTGGATGCGTGTGAATAATGCAAGCCGCTATCATGTCACCAATGAGAGCGGCTTGATCGGAATCGCCCGGCGGAAGCCCTACAATTTCACTGTGAGACGGATCGGCATCGTATTCCCCTTCGGCATCCAAGGGCTTATTGACGAAGCGAAGGCTTTCGAGTTCACTCGAGATGTACTGTTTTGTTGCGCCGACATTCAATTCTGCAAGGCGACCACGTTTCTTCATATCCAACCGAGAGAGTCGCCTTACCTCTGCAAGTTGGCCGTCCTTAGTGCAATCGCGAATACACTCAAGCCAGTTAACGGACACGCCGGTATCATCGGGCCGATGTGAGCGCAGCCGGAATTCAGATCCATCCACCTTTCCATCCTCGCGTATGCTTGTAGGCTTAGCATATCGGACCACGTGATGCCCATCCGGCAGATTGTCGTCAGTCATATTTTCAGGAGTACCTCAAGGTCGAAGTTCCGTACCTGTTGCTTCACACCTTCGAGTGTATCGCGTCCTGCCACACGCGATACATGTCCGCTTCCCTGACGTCGACGAAAAATGACATACTGCACCATGTGGTCGCCAAGGAACTGAAAGCCCAAATGGCTGCCATCTCCTCCATCCCAGACAGCGCGTAGATTCCCGTTGTCAACGAGCACCAATTCCGCCTTAGCCGCAAAAGGCGTCGATTCGACGAACGACCAGAAATCCTGCAATGACTCCGTGTTCACTGTGATACCGTCGAGTTTGCCATCTCTGCGCAGTATTTCAATTCGTTTTCCATAGGCAAAGAAGACTTCCCAACTGATCCAACGTCTGTCGGCGTTTGCGGGATTACGCATGCTGAGCAGGTCGATCCAACCTGCCCGGTAATAAGATTCCGTAAGTGTAGTTGAAGGCTCGTTGGCTATATATCTACGAATGTTGGATGCGACAGAATCGATGACTGCTGCGCTCGGAGACGGACGAGATTCGCCTGCCAACAACGTTTGATATACGCCAAATCGGTTCACAGGAGAATGACCTTGCGATATTTCTCTTTTTAATCGATTCAAATTGGGGTACTGCGAATGGCCATGAGGGTGGTGCCAAGAGAAATGTACACGTGGTTGATTTGTCTCACTAACCAACTCCGGGTCGAACGCATTTGCATTAATCCTCGGGTCCGACTGCGGCAAGTCCAATGCGAATACAACAGAAGACGAAGACAAGCTCCTCATACAACGTCCTCCTTGAGATGCCAGAGTCGATCTTGAATTTCCTGGCTGGTCATTCCCACAAAACAACTGATGATTGCATCATGGGCACGCTCGAACCATTCATCCGTTCCCGGTTTTGCCAACTGCCCCACTCGGCCGACGGCCTTGATTTCAAAAATTAGCACCGGCACGTCCTCCTGCGCTGCCCTAACCCCACTGCGGATGTTGACGTTTACTTGCAGATCGGCCGCGACTATGTATGCGAAATTGCAATTGAAAACTGGTGAGCCCAAAGAACTTATGCCCGGGTTCACAATGGAGAATGACGGGATTACTTTTTTCGTTTCTTGTGGCCCCGCCCAGAACTCATTATGTTCCAGGACATTGATGTAGTTCAACTCACAGAGTTCAATAGACGGTTCGGCAATGTTAATTTCCGTTCTGACAAATTTGCTGAATAGGCTATAGATTCGATCAAACGTCGGCTTTATATTCTCGTGAAAGCGTGGGTATTCACGGTCTCTACGGCGCCAATTAAACATAAAGGCGCTTTTCTGTATTTGAATGAGGTTGATTTCATCAACTGCAATGAACCAAAATCTGGGCATTGGAAACGGTTCACTTTCGTTTAGCTCCGGTGCGATTCCCACTGGTGGTTGTTGACGAACCTCAGGAAACTCGTCCTTGATTCGTTTCCAAAACAGGCCGATGTGCTCGCTGCGCATTTCGGACAATTGCGGGTTGAAATATGTGGATAACACAACTTCGTTTATTGGCGGATTCTCGAAAGTGATGTCTCGTGGTTTCATGAAAGTCTATTGCTCCTTAAGTACTCAAATATGTGCAAAGGGCGATGGCTTGAAAAGACCAACCCGACATGCCCGTACAAAACTTCGTCTTCCTGATGCTCGACGCAGTGTGATATCATGACGGACTAAGACACAAACAACCTGGCTCGACGCTTTCTCGCGTTCTACGTCATTTCCGTTACACACCCGCCAAATGTTAGACGGAGATTTGGGTGGTCGTCGTTGTGCAGTCACTGACTCGCGGCTATTTCAAGGATCACCAATCTGGGGGGAGCGGTCGCCACTCCGACTCGTCCGAACATCCGCCAAAGTGGCCACAATAACGCCATTCACGAAGCGATTCCAAAGGCAAAGTGACAGCAATTACTGCGTTAGTATCCCGCTCAACAAGCCGACACAAATCTCTCTCCCAGCGAGTTCTTTTTGGTGCCCAAGCTCTGCAATCGGAATAGTGTCCGTTATTGGCGACACCAACGATTGCATTAAGTTGCAAACCTGCCGTTTGTATCAGATGGTCGTAGGATGACGTGTCTTTGTTCCACGCAGGCACAGCGACGAATTCGACCCGCCCTGCAAGATCAGAGATTCGGTACGCCTCAATCAATTCACTGCAAATCAACACTGAAATGCTGCCGTACTGGCTTTCGACGACCGTACGGGGTCGTGACTCGCGTTTATCCCTTTTTTCGAACGAGACGTTTAGTTCATTGAGTTTCGTAAATTCCTCTCTCGCAGGGAATTCCTTTGTCCACGGCCAAGTAGCCGTCGAGTTAAATGGACCAGGTATAACCGCGTATACCTGATTGAATACAATTCGATCACTTGGACGATGTAGATATTCGAGTCCGACGATTAGACCAAAGCTACCAAACCTGGAGACATGGGTAGCAACTTCGCGGAACCAAGCACGGGGAAGCGATAACTCTGGCAGGACAAGCAGGCTTGGAGAGGGATGGTGCCGTTGTGCAAATTCGTTACTCTTGGCTAGAATCTCAGTTAAGTCCCGGAGTCGCTCCACAGTCAGTACTGGATCACCAGTGTTCGACGCGGACTTTCGAGTCGCCGCTCGCGTGAAGAATTCTTCCGACAATACCAGATTACCCAAAATGAGTTGTGGGTTGGCGAAATCATCATCGCCTAATTCGACCCTTCCGGGTATATAGACCGTGTGCTCATCGATTACCTCGCCAACGGGATCGGAGTATTGAGTGCCACGAATCGCATTGACCATTTCCAGTAATTCGGTGAATACTTCAGAACGCAGACCAGCCTCGGTCCGGTACAATACACGACGTGCCACATCAAAGTACGAAGGCGGACGAGTACACAAAAACAAACGAACTGGTGACATTATCCATGGCCTATCGTCAAGCCTTCGACATATCTCAACGAATTCGTTAACACGACTAAAGCGCTGTATGAGTTCCGCATCATAGCTGCTAAAACCATCGTTCTGTAAGCGTACATTGTTCGAGGCGTCGTCAAAGGCGTCGTCCTCCCGATCAAACGCCCTGAGGTCTGCGGCCGCAAGTAACCTCGCCCGCGCGAGTAGCGTACTCCACTGAATGGTTCGAGTCCGATTCAAGACGCCACTGCGAAGCCATCTCGGCGGGGAATCAGGATAATGTGGCGATATCACGCTGCATATCGCCTCGATTCTCATTGTATGTAGATAATTTCGAAGCCATACCCAACTGTTGGACAACGTAATTTCTCTGTCTCGATGGAAGAGTTTTACTGCTGCAGCTCGGAGTTTCTCCACATCAATCCAAATATCGTCCATGTAGCTATACAGAACATCTGTGTGTTCCCAGTCGCGTGCACGAATCCCTAACTTTAACATCCGAAGAGCCACGTCTAAATTCTCCACCCAATCGACTTCGCTACTTAAGAAGCGAATGGTCTCATCCAAGGCCCGCTTTACCAATCCACTCGCACTATCTCTCTCAGCAAGAATGGTAGCCCGCTCTAGCGAACGTAACCTTGTAGCAAGCTCGAAATGTTCAAGGCGGGTCCGGTCCGCTTCGCGTAAGACTGTCAGAGGACGCCCGGGCGGTCCAACGTGAAGTAGACTTTGTTGTCCGTTTTCGTGAAAAATCGTCGGATCCAAGAACGCACGGCTGCCACTTACCAGGCGTCCAAAATCCCTGCGGACACTTGCAAGGAAATCACTACCTGAAACATCAGAAAGGTAGTACGCCTTACACTTTGACCTTTGAATTCGAAATTCAGAACCCGGTCTCTTAATCGCACTCTCGTCGATACGAAACGCTGAATTCTCGATATGTAGATGGGGTATATGATCGAGAATGACCTGATCCACATCACGAGACTGATCCCCTTCTACGCGGGCGAGAATCGCGAAGTCATCGACGTATCGCTTGTAACATCGCGTGTTCGGCCGCTTTTCAATGGACTGGTCTAAATTGGATAATGCCAGGTTCGCCACTAGGCGACTCGTAAGCGCACCAATCGGAATACCTGTAGTCCAACTAAGACCTGTCCGGCGTGCGGCGCGATGTTGAAACCTGCGATAGAATCGAAGAAGCGAGGCTGCGGCTGAGCGATACCGTGAGATTTGGAGGCTAGAATTCTCCATTGACGAAGACACGGACTCTTCAAGTTCGTCAACAAAGTCATCGTCGAGTAGAAATGATGGGTCCACGGTATCGTAGAAGCTCGTAAGGTCCGCACAGAGAAGGACAACCGAATGACCCTCCGATATCTCTTTTGTGGCAACGTCGATCGGGTTTGTTCGGAACTCTTCATAGCGCTTTGGCCAGTATTCGAACAGCCATCTACGGGTCTTACTCATGCGTCCGCTTTGAAGTTCTAGCCGGTAGCCGAGCGCACTTTTGGATAGAAGTGATTCAAGAATCGGTCCAAATTGCCACAAAAACAGTACCTCTACAATCGCACACTCAGGGCTCGGCGTGTAGCGAATCTGAACGTCCAATCCTCCAATTGCATCATTTGACGGCTTACCACCAATGTAGACAACGTTTTCATCATCATTCAACCTAAGTTTCTTCGGCACGACCCAGACTTCCCCCTCAGGCAGCCCATCGAACCAGCCGCCGTTGTCCGCCAATCGCGACGCCAACTCGTCAAGCCTTCGTCCCAAATTTCGCTCAAAGCGCGCTAATTCAACTAGCCCAACCCCACGGCGCTCAAAAAACAGCGCCACTTTCGCTTGTCTGTAGGCTAGGAAGAGTTCATCCGTTGTCGGCATGGGTCGCGCTATTTTAGTGACAAATGAACCGCTTGCGGCTAGTGCACCACGTAGCTCGGAAATCCCGATGCATGTGTTCGCCGGTTCCTGTCAGTTATTGGTCTATACCCGAAACACCTTCATCACCTCGTCCCCGAGGTGGTCGATTACCTTTGCCTCAATCTGGCCGGACATTGGTTTGGCGAAAGGCCGGCATGTGTCGCTACGGAGCGGTTACCAGGCTTCTTGGTTTATTTCGGCTTTAAGGGTGTTCTTGAGCAACTTAAAGGGGTCGTCTGCGTCGAGAGAGTAGGCCTGGCGAACGAAGAAGCAACGCTTGTCTTCGGCGGCATTAACAGAATAGGGGCCTAAGAAGCAGGTAGGGTGACTGTTGGATGCAATTCTCTTATTCTTCGGTCAGGTGCAGAGATCAAACGTCACCCTGACGTACCCACCTTTGTCGTCTTGCATTAAATCGGGCTCGGTTCCGTTGAAGTCGAGCATAGACTTGCGCATCACGGGCCATCCCCGACCCCGCTGCTCCATGAATCCCTTGGCAACCATAATGTTTGCCATCAGTTCGTTCCGCGATCGTGGATGGGCTCCCGCACGGACGCTCTCAACCGTCATATGATTTGGCAGCGTACCGGGACTACTCACGTCGATGTGCTCAGAGAAGACTTCAAGAAGCACTCGTGAACCGGTGATCGCGTAATCCCTATGCACAACGGCGTTGACTAACGCTTCCCTGAGCGCTGCTTCAGGCAAAAGCCAACGGTCTCTCCTGGTCAGTCCTCGATACGACTCGAATCGACCAAGACCGTGGAACCAACCGACGGCACGTCTGACCTGTTCATCCAATCGACCAGTCGCGTCTGCTACCTGAAGCGTATTCGAAGCCCGGTCCTTGCCTTCATAAGCGACGCATTCTATCCGAAAACTGTGCGTTTGTGGGTAGCGCTGCGGTTCCTTGCCGAATGCCAGCACACCGTAGAGGGTGGGGTGCAAACCGTCTCCCAACTGTGCCACCACCCCCCGATTACGGAGGTCGTCCACGTCGTCCGGCTGAGGCTCTCCCAGAACGTCGAGTCCAATTGCCTGCAAATATTCGCGAAAGCACTGGAGATCAATTTGCTCCGGTGTTGCAGCCTGAATCGGGCGTTCCTCGGTCATAATGTAGCCGAAAGCGTTGTAGAGTTCCTGTAATTCGCTGGCCGACGGCTCGACGTTGCTGCGTTCGCGTCGGACCCAAACACGGCCATCGTAGCGCATCGGCTCGAAACTTCGCTGACGGGGCACTTCGATCCAGTGAATCCATCCGTTAGGGTCTTCATGACGTCCACCTTGGGCAGAAACCGGCGTACTGCATCCGGTTTGGAGAAACGCCGTCAATCGCTCTTGTACCCTTTCCGCATCCTCTTTGACCCCGACGATTTCCTGGGATTTATTTACACCAATGACGATAAGTCCTCCCTCGGTGTTTGCGAATGCGCACATCGCCCTGCCGATTGGAGACAGGTCGCCAGGGCCGCGTTTGAACTCGGTGTGCCGATCCTCGCCCAATTCGACTCGCCTAAGGATGTTTAGCCAATCCATATTGAACGACCTCAAAAACCGTACTTCAATCGGCGTAGACGAAACGCATCATCGCCTCCATCAACGGTCCTGACAATAGAGTCCCGGACGGACGGTTCCTCAATGGCCCCCGAATGCACGACACGGCCACGATTTGCAGTAGCGTCAAGTTGAATTACCTGATCCGCGTCACCATTAACGACAATATCGGCATTGTGCGTTGCGACGATGATTTGTCTTCGACCCTTTAGCCGTTTAAGTGCGGGGAGAACCGTATCAGATAGAAACCGGTTGTCAAGTTCATCCTCGGGCTGGTCGATAACCAATGGACGTTCATCGCTAGTCTCAAGCAGCAGCGATAGCAGCAAGCTAACTCGCTGCCCTCCTGAGAGGTCGTCCAAACGCCGATGGCGTCCATCATCCATCCTTAGTTCCAATAAGTAATGGTCGCTGCAGCGAATGGCCGCAAGGTACCTCTGCTTTGTACGCGTCAACTGTTCTCGGAATGTAGATTGAACAGCGGCACTCATGCCGACTTCATTCAACGTGTCGTCGCTCAAATGACTAAGCAATTCGATCGGAGACGGTCTGCTCTGATTCTCCAATTCGTTCCACCACCTTGTGATCCCTCTCTTGCTCAAATCTCTTAGAAAGCGGTCCAGTGGCCCGCGACTGCCGTCGTCCACGCGACGGGCCGAAATCCGCCCATCGAATTCTGCGAAGATCGTCTCGGTCACCCGGTCAAATGCAGCCCTCTGTTCCCCAACGAGCCCTTCTCTTTCATCGAGTAGCCCCTGGAAAGTTCGTTCAGCCTCAGAAAGCTCTTTACGTACCTTATTCAGATTCGCCTCGTAACTCTCTCTGAGCGAAGACTGGACGTTTAATGCCTGCAACTCCTTAATCTGTGACCCGTCAAGTCCACGCTTCGCCAGAGCTCGATCAACCTCGGTGTGAATGCCCTGCTCCTGAAGCTTCAGTGTCTCCAATATCGACAATGTTTTTGCATCCCAATCTCTCAGTTCAACTTTCGCAGATCTGATGTGTTCTCGGATTCGATTCCATGCTTCCTGCAACTCCTCACTCCTCACTCCTACGCCCGCGTTATCCACTGATCCTACAAAATAGTCGCCGGATTTGGGCAAACTGAAACCGTCCGTAACTCCTATTGCACGATCGAGATGGGTTCCCAGATCTTCAGACACCTCACAGCATTCCTGCCATTGACGAATCGCACGTGCGACTTCGTGCAGCTTCTCTACACCTGCCTCTGAGAATGCTTCAAGTTTATTGGCGGCGATAACTGTCCGCTCATATGCCTGCTCAGCCTCGGAGAGAACATCATCGAGTTCCGCCAAGTGTTTCGCCTGGCGGTCAAGTTCCTTGTCGATCGCGCTTAATCGAGTCTGACGCTCCACGATTCTTGACATCTGTGACGGAACAAGCCTCGTGAGAATCTCTTCCACGGCACTTGGTTCTTGTGCGAGCCGATGCAGTTCATTCTGTGCGTAAAATACCGCGGGCCACCTCTCACGATCCGGTGCGGTAGGATCCTGGCCCGGACAATCGAGTGAGACCTCAGCCGAACCAGCGAGAAACCTTTCCTTGCCACGTGCTTCTACCTGCTTTCTGATGCCGTCGTCTTGTGGCAATGCCGCATCGGTGTATAGTCGCAGTCCATCCAAAAACGTGCTCTTGCCCGTCATGCTGCCGCCGATAATGCATGTTAGATCAGGGCTGAGGTGGAAACTCGTGGCTGGCTCATTTTCTGCAGTTGTACCAAAAAACGACGCCCGCCCGTCGATTGTGACCGTCTTGAGCCAAGGCCGTTGGTTAATGGTGACATCGGGCGGGTTTGCAATCTCAACTAGACCGCCACTTGCGTCGCGTTCGTAACCGATGCGCACCCGCGAGTCGCTAGCGATAAAGGCCTGTCGAAGAGCCTCGACTCTTGGGCTCGCAAGCTTCAGCCACGTGTGACGCTTACCGATTTCGTCCACCGAATAGGCGTCGCTTCCGTGAAAAAACGCCAAGTGATTCGCAGCCATCCCTTCGGGCAACCACTCACGGTTTTTCATTGCGTCGTCGGCAAGTTTTCCGTCGCCAAGTTCAAGCCCAGTCACTTCACTATGGGGGAAGTTCTTTAGAACCTGCGCGTTGAGTGCTCCGAGAAGACCCTTATTGTTATCGATATGGGGCGCAAGCGTAATGTAGTTCCATTCAGGCTGCCCACATTCGTCCAAGGGGCACTCTTGACGATGGAATTCACGCAGATCTCGGAAAACCTCGTCGGCGTTTTTGCTGGAGATTTGTAGGTCCTTGCCCCGCCATGGCGACACGCCACCCATGGCCAAATAAAACGCTTTCATATAACCATCACGACCGACCTCAGGATCAAAGAGAAAAATGAGATGCAATCCTCGCTTTCCCTGTTTGAGTGACGGCTCGAAGCCGGGAAAGACAGCATATATCTTCTCCCTGAAGGGTTTTCCGTCATCGTCAACGCCAACGTTCCACTCATCTACGATTTGCCAGACTGCGCTCGTATCGACTCCTGTTTCAACACACGATGAATGCGGTGTAATGCCCAATACTCGTACATCCCGAGCGGCCGCATTCTGTAGAAATATCCTAGCATATGCCTTAAGTGTCTCCTTGGATACGGGTCGACGAAATTTCACGCCGTTAGGAACCTTCGCCCTGTCACCATCAATGTCATCTATTGTATGGATATGTAAGTCCGCCTTGAACCACCGTGCGCCCGGGACGTCCCGGTGCCAGTTGTCGGCCTCCTGCCGTTTAAAGAAATCCATTGTGCATTCTCCGAGCGGAATTGGCACTCGTGGTTAAGTCGCTTAGCTTGCTGAGAGACATCACACCCGAAACACCTTCATCACCTCGTCGCCAAGGTGATTGATTACCTTTACCGCGATTCTGCCTGATTTCGGTTTTGCGAATGGCCGGGATGTGTCGCTGTGAAGGGTTTCCCAAGCTTCCTGGTTGATTTCGGCCTTGAGGGTTGTCTTGAGAGACTTGTACGGATCGTTCGCACCGAGGAAGTAGGCCTGGCGAACGAAGAAGCTCTCCTCGTTGTAGTCAGTGTCCACAAACCAGCAGGCGATTCCGTCGGCGTTATCGCTTCGGACCTCGCCGGTGTTGGGGTGGAAAACATCAACTCCATTGACTTTGACCTTGATTTGACCGTCTTCCGCGTCGAGGATGTCGATGTCCGGCTCCCCGAAGATGACAAATAGATTTCCTTTTCCCGTGTTCTTAAGGTCTTCGGCCATGTGGAGGTCGGCATTCATGCGCGCTTTGAGAACGGGGATTCGGCCAGCTTTGTTGAAGTCCGATGCGTGAGCATCGTAGTTGAAGGCACAGGCGATCAACACGTCGAAATCAGCATCGGCGGCCTCCCGGGCGGCCTGTACCAGATCGGGGCGGGAGACCGTACCGAATTCGGGCCCAACAAAGATACCAGCGCGTTTCTCCGAGCCGTATGACGCGTTGCCTTCAGCATACGTCCCCTCGGCGCAGACGAGGTCACCGGGCCAGGGTCTCATCCCAGAGAAATAAATCCGGTCTTCTTTGTGCGCCTGCTGGACGCCCGCGTTTTTGAGATTATCCAGGATCACCTCAGCGAAGTCCGGCTTTTCTCCGTAGCCGAGTTTCCCCTCGGCGACATTGTCTATCAATGCATCGTCTTCGTCGACACCGAGTAGTCGGTGCGGCGAGAGACTCTCGACCGTAAACGGTCCCGCTACCCTCACTTTCTTCTTGTCCTCGTACGGCTTGTCGTAAAGATACTCGGAATCGGCCTTTGCAGTGATCGAAGCGTCAATTTCCTTCTGCCGTGCGATGCGCTGTTCCCAGAAAGCAGTGAGAATCGGCTTAGTGGCCGGTGGCCAGTCGGGTGGCAGCTCTCGCGGGACCTCCCATTCTTCGAGCGTCCTCGCCTGGCCACCCGTTGCTGACAGCCGTCCGCGGAGTTTCGCGAGGTTCTCCTCATGTTTCTCCCAGATTACATCGATTTCGGCGTTGTTGGCGATGGACCTGAGCGTGATGTGAGGAACGCGTTCGTACACGAATCCCTGGCGAACGTCGTTATAAGTGGGCCGCTCCGGGGGAGCTTTGCGGGAGAGCGCGGCTTCCTTCAATTGCCCTTCTCTACTATCTGCAAGCAAATAATACGGATAGCGTGCGCCCATGATGCGGGCGCGGGCCAGTGCCAGGGAGACTCGCGAGGTATCGATGGTGATCCAGCGGCGACCCCACTGCTCGGCGACGTAGGCCGTGGTGCCGGAGCCACAGGTGGGATCGAGGACTAAATCACCCGGGTCGCTCGTCATAAGTATACAGCGTTGGACTACCTTTCGTAGAGTTTGTACAACATACAGCTTTTCGTCACCGAATCCACTAATCCGTGTATCAAGCCACGTGGCATCAAGGCGAAAATAGGGGGCATCATTGAAATAGCGAATATATTCAGGCGTGTTGCCAAAACGCATAATTCGATTAGCGTTTTGGAGCCGGCACATGCCAGTGTAGTTTGTCTTCCATCCTCCCTTTCGTGGTGCATTTATCTTATAGCCCTCCATCTCAAACGGAAATATCGTGGATTCGCTCCCAGTCTGAGATTTCAGGTTGAAATGACCAAAAAGCCGATCTCCATTCAAATCATCAGGGTTAGTGATCCTTCTGACCTCGCCCTTATTCGACATAGCGAACTTGTACTGTAGTGCGCCCGCCTCGCCTTGCACCCTTTCGCGAAATAAACGACGAAATTTCAGTCGTGACTTATCTTTTGCGAACCACAAAATATAATCAAAGGTATCGTCAACATACCTTCCACCAAGTCCAGTTGTCTTGGCGAACTTCAAAACGACAATACAGTTCTCTTCACCGAAGATCTCGTCCATCAATGCTCGCATCCGATGCACGTTATCGTCACCAATCTGCATAAATAGCGACCCACTGTCTATCAGCAAATCCCGCGCAACTGTCAGCCGATCCCGCAGATACGTCAAATACGAATGAATCCCATCCCGCCATGTATCCCGAAACGCCTTCACCTGTTCCGGTTCGCGAGTGATGTGATCGGCCTTGCCGTCCTTGACGTCGCGGCTGGTCGTTGACCACTGGAAGTTGGAGTTGAACTTGATGCCGTAGGGCGGGTCGATGTAGATGCACTGCACCTTGCCGCGCAGCCCCTCCCGCTCCGCCAGCGACGCCATTACCTGCAAGCTGTCGCCGAGAATCATTCGATTCGACCAATTGGCGTCGTGTTGGTAGAACTCCGTCTGGGCGTCAGCGCTCGGCAAACCATTGAAATCCGCGAAAAGGTCGGCTTGTGCGCCGTCGCCGTTCTCCTGCTCCGCTTCCGTCTGCCTAGTGCGCTGCCGCAGGTCGTCGATCAATACCTTCGGTTGTACCTTCTCTTGGATAAAAAGCGGTGGCGCTTGCACGACAAGATCAGACCAATTCTGTTCATCCTTCCCCCGCCAGACAAGCTGGGGGTCAAGATCCCGGTTGCGACGCGCGTACGCGACCTGGATCGGATTGCGGTCGTCTTCCGCCATCACCGCCTGATACTCAGCCGTGGGAATATTCTTCCGCGATGCGTCCTGGTGCCGCAGGGTTTCGACAGTCTTGGTCGATTTTCGTTTCGCCATTTATACGGAATCCTCGTTGGTCGTGTTCAACAGGTTTCGCAACGTCGGCAGGAGGAACGGGATGGCATCTTGGATCATAGCCCAGATCAGATTGTCCCTTCCACTCAGGTCGGCATCTGAACGCGCCGGAGACTCAGGCAAGCACCACCAGTGTCTAAATATCCTTTATCATCTTCTCAATAATATCGTAGTCTCGATTGGGTGCAACGAAAGAATAGCCGGAAAAAATCACTAAAATTAAACGCGATAGGACTTTTTGATCCTCGTCATTCTTGCCCGTCGTTTCGAAGCGTGTAAGATAAGATTCCAATGCCTTGAAGAAATCGAATACCTCTTGATCTGCGATTGGATAATTCTGAAGGATAAATTTGATTTGGTCCTTTAGTATCTGCAAATTCAAAACAATCTCGCGAAACTCTGGGACATCTTCATTGATATAGTTGAGAAATGCGTAATATCCTTCATCGGCATTTTCACAGCCATTTAGGAAAACGTCTCGGAAGCCGTCAATTGTCAAGAGTTTCTGTATAGTTGGGTCATCGTTATGAAGATCTTTCATTCCACCATTGCTGCTAGCAGAAATTATCTCGGATAGAATATCGCGCTTGATCCTTTCGTAATGTTTTACAGAGTTAGACCTGATTATATTTCGTTTCCTTCTTTCCGGAATGAAAACCACCATAAAATAGAAAATACATGACACAATGAATCCAACCAGAAATTGGGGAAATATCGCATAGAATCCTTCCCACCCAGCTCGATCACTTAACTGTCCTTTGATCCATTTATACTCAATTGAAATAATCAAAACGTACACAATGAGAATGAAAGAAAACCAGAGCCAAACTCTTGAAAAAGCGCGCGATAAGTAAGTCAATACACGTAGAAGCGTCACACCCATCCTTCGTAACCTTCCTTTATCAGACATTGATCACCTCCCGTTCCACGTAGGGGCGTATCTCCATCCGTAGATCCTGGCGGGTTGCCAAATCCACCGGTCGCCCCAACTGATCTTCCAGGTATGCCTGAGCGCCGAAATAAGTTCCCAATCTGGCGGCACGCCAAACCGCACCAGGACATCTACGTCGCTGTCCCCTGCGGCCTGGTCTCGGGCAAAGGAGCCGAAGAGGGCCAGCTCGGTGACGCCAAAACGCTGCCCAAGGGTCGCCTTGTGCGCTCGGAGCACGCCCAGGACTTCATCTCTCGTCATCGGATCTCTCTGGGGTCCGGAGGTTCGTATGCCAACAGCGCCGACTTTCGCTGTCGCTATTCCGTGGCATTGCCTCTCCCTCCGGGTACGTCTCAATTGGCCAGCTTCTTCGCATGTATCCGCTCTCGGATCCTATTTTACGGTTCCCTCACCTGGCTGAAACCGACCGATCATCTCACAAAAGGCCGCTTCCACTTTGGACTCGAAGTCCGCCTGCATTTCATAGACGTCGGTGAACTCTGCGAACGCCCACCGCCCGTAGTTCTCGTGGTTGTTCACGCCAGGCACCCAGTAGGTGTCCATAGTGGACTTCTTCTGTTTGGCGTCCTCACCACGATAGCCCTTGATTTCCACGATGAGGTGCAGAGGATCATCTTCACCCCGTCCGTCGTCAACCATGACGATAAAGTCGGGGATGTACGTCCGTGTTGTCGAACCATGTCTGTAGGGTGCTTCGAGCCCAAGATTGTGGTACTTAACGTAGGCTCGGACGCGAGGACAGGTCAACCCTCTTCATGTTATCACGACCTTCTCCTCATGATAGTCCTCGCCCGCCGCATCCAAAGCTTCGCGCCGGTTGAATTCCAATGCCTCGGAGAGGGTTTCCACGAGGCTCTGCCTTAATTCTTCATGGGTACGTTCCTGGCAATTCACGCCAGGCACTTCCTCAATCCAGCCAATCCACCACTCACCTCTGCGTTTCACGACGGCTGTGTATTCCATGTTCACCTCGTTGTCTTGAAGGAAAGGCAACCTTCGACGGCGTCATAGAGGTTTGTCAGAAACTCCCCAAAGGACTCACCTTGCGTCGCACACCCAGGGCCGGGGGGTACTTGCACCGATGGATCACAAATTTCAATTTCATCGTTACCTCATCGACCAGTTGGAGGTCGCTGGTCGCCTCAATCATCACGCTACCCCTTCCGCCGAAGGTGCAGCAGTTCACGCCGCAACACGTTGCAGGACCTTCCGATTGAAGTCTTCTCGGGAAGCCAGAGATGATATCATATCGCCGCCGACGTCGGAGAGTCTCGCCAGATCCCTCCTGGGGATCTCCGCCTGATCTTCGAACACGAGAATGGACTCGAAGTGGAGGTCGTGCCGGTGGAAATGTGAGAGCATGATCGTCGTTAGACGTGCCTTGTCACGGTTTGGTACACCGTAGAGGAACAAAGGAACGTCCCCCTTGCCCTCGATGCGGTAGTCCACGGGGTAGACCTCGGCGTTTGGTACCCGCGGTTGGAAGTCCCGTTCGATCTTGGCTTCGTCCACCATGCTGAATAGGAGATCGGTCAAGTCGTCGTAGAACGTGGAACCGACGTTCGAGCGGGACAGCATCGTCAGGTCGTAGACCCTGGTCAGCGCCTGTCCAAAGGAAAAGATGGCTTCCGGCAGCCGTTCAGGTGACGTCTCCAGCGAAAAGGCCCCGCCGTCCCATTGAAGTCCGGTTTCACCCATGATGCGCTCAAGGAGCATCCCCCGCGTTCCATCCAGAAATGCGTCCACGTCATGCTCGTAGCTGATGTGCATGAGTGTGTGTCCGCGATCCGACAGCCGGAACCCGCCCGACCCCACTTCGGCAAGGTGAATCGGATAGCGGTCTCCATCGGGAAACTCGAAACGCGTGCGAAGCATTAACGCTCCGTCAGAGCGTTGTTCGACTCCTACGTCTTCGCAGAGACGTTTGCATAATAGCTCTCGAAGCGCGTCGAGGTCGATCATTAGAGCATCCGCTTCGGCATTGACCGGAGTCCTGCAAGCTCCTCGTCGGTATATAGCTTGGTATTCACGTGCAATCGCCGGCAGGCTCATTCGAGTGATGACCCTACCTCGCCTCCCTTTTTGCTCAGGCTTCGACCGCCTGCTGGCCGAATCTCAGTATTTCGTTCCGGATCATTTCATCAAACGTCGCTTCCACTTTGGACTCGAAGTCCGCCTGTATTTCATACACGTCGGTGAACTCCGCGAACGCCCATCGCCCGTAGTTCTCGTGGTTGTTCACGCCAGGGACCCAGTAGGTGTCCATAGTGGTCTTCTTCTGCTTGGCGTCCTCGCCTCGGTAGCCTTTGATTTCCACGATGAGGCGCAGGGGATCATCTTCACCCCGTCCGTCGTCAACGACGACGATAAAGTCTGGGATGTACGTCCGGGTTATCGAACCATGCCTGTAGGGTACTTCGAGTCCCAGATTGTGATTCTTAACGTAGGCTCGGACGCGCGGATGGGATTCGGCAACGCGGCAGAACTCCGCCTCCCAGTCGCTGTCCAGTACCACCCAATTGATATGGCAACGACGGGGGTCCGTTTGATATCGCCTCGTTTTGGTCGTATTGAAATTCACCTGGGCGGTCGAACCGAACGGGTTGTAGGGATCGAGCACGGCCTTTACCGGACGACTGCCGATTTGCGCCTGTGTGATGGCCGCCGTGATTCGGTTGCACGCGTCGTCGGCAAGTGCCTGGTACATCAATTGGGCGGGATAGGTACCTCCCTTGCAGACAAGGCAGTTATCCAACCATTTCCTTGTGATGCTCTTCAGTTGTCCGAAGAGATGGAGTTTCGGTTCGTCTCCAGGGTCCCGCCATTTTGTATACAATAGCCTCTGGGTAAGGTGGAATAAGAGTGTCGATTGCCGAAGATCGTTTGTATGGATCAGGTTGAGATCCACGCCTTCGCCAATGATCCCCTGATTGGTGGTGATGGACGGCCCGATCAGATCCGGCGTCAGTTCCAGAACGGAGTCTTCGTTGAACTCGGCCGTAAGCCTCTCTTCAGGCAATTCCACGCGATATCCGGCCACCCGGGGGAATCGTATCTCGAGTGCGTCCCTCTCCGGTCGCATCGCCCGTACCTGTACAGTTTCTCGCGGGGCAGGTGGAGCAACCACGACAGGTTTGGCGGTAAAGTCGAATGGTATGCCCAATACGTCAGCATACTCCACGTCGAACAAACCGATGTCATTGAGATCGTAGGACTGCCGGCGCAAGGCGCGGCCGACAACCTGCTCACAGAGCAACTGGGTGCCGAATGCGCGGACTCCCAGAACGTGGCTGACGTTGTTCGCGTCCCAGCCTTCGGTGAGCATGGACACCGAAACCACACAGCGAATGGAATCCCCGAGCCGGCCGGCCTTGCCGACCGTGTTCATGACCTCACGGAGAAGCTCCTGGTCGGTGATCTTCTCAGCCTGTTGTCGATCACCGGTACGCTCAATGATCTCTCGCCTGAATCGGTCGATTTCATCGGCGGCCATCTTCCGGAAACTCGTGTCCAATGCGTCGCCGGACTCCAACTGCTCGCTGTCTATAAGTAAAGTACGTGGCCGAGCGAACTTTTCTCCGTATTCGTCGAAGTTGCGAAACAGATCGAGGCGTCCCTGAACAAAGTTCTCCGAGCCGTCTTCTGTTTCGCGATGGAATCCGGAGATGTAGTCGTAAACCAGCTTGGAGGTCGACGTATTGTTGCAGACGACGATAAAACACGGCGGAACGCTTATGCCCGCCTTCTGCATCACTTCATAGGTCTTCTTGTAATGCCCGTAAAGCGCCTCCAGCGCTGTCTGTAGTTCAACGGGAAGGCTCAGCGGATCGAGATGCTTGCTCTTGCCGCGTCCCTTCTTTGGCATGGCAGGACGAATGTGTTCCCAGAGGTTCCTGAACTTGGGCATGTCCCCGCCGGGGATGTTGTCCGCTACGGGCACGCGGGGAAGCTTGACAATACCGCTTTCAATAGCGTCCATCAGCGAAAAGTCGCACATTGTCCATGGGAACAGTGTCCCTTCCGCATATCCGGAACCGCGCAAGAAGAACGGCGTTGCGGATAGATCCATAACGCGGCTGATGCCAAGCTTTGTGTCGACCGTCTCCAGTCCAGAAATCCACAGACGCGCGGCTTCCGTGTTCTTCTCGGCTTCCTTCCGATCGTCACCCTTGAGCGTGCCTTCCTCCCCATCCCCCGGCATTTCGCGGTAGCAGTGATGGGCTTCGTCATTCAGAACGATGACATTCTTGATCCCCATCAGTTCGGGCATCACCCGCTGGAGCATCTGACCTTCTGACTCCAGCGTCGCCAATGAGTCGCCACGGCCTTGAAGCAATCGACGACCACCCCTGGATAGGTCAAGGCGCTCCCGCAACTTGAACGCGTGGTAATTCGTGATGACGATCTTCGCCTGTTGAAGATCCGGCAGCATGTCGCCAGGGGCCAATTCACGTTGTTTATAGTAGCTGTCCGGATCGTTGGGTTGCAACACACGCAGCCGATCCTTGATCGTGATGCCGGGGGTGACGACGAGGAATCCACGCGTAAATCGCCTGCTCTGTGGTCGGCGTACGGCGTTGATGGTCTGCCAGGCGATCAACATTGCCATGACCGTGGTCTTCCCGGCGCCGGTCGCCAGTTTTAACGCCAGTCGCTGTAATCCAGTATTCGCTTCTTTGTTGGCGCCGGCCAAATGGTCGAGGAATCTCCTGCCGGTCGCACCGGCTTGCGGGGCAACTTCCGTCAGCCAGATGACCGTCTCCACAGCTTCGATCTGACAAAAGAATGGCTTAATATCGATGAACTGATGATGCCGCCAGTGCTCGAGTAGACGGGCGGTCTCAGGGGACACCTGCCATTGTCTTGGATTCGGCAGTTTTCGCCATCGGTCGACCTGAAGACGAACGCCGTTGATAATTTCGGTTAAATCGTATTGCTGGCCTTCTGTCCCAAGTTTCCTGGCGGCCTCGTCGAAGACCATCGCCGTTTGATCCGTTGAAGATCCCTTTTGTTTTTTCGGCAATGGGATGGGCGAAATAAACTCGGCCCGCCTTCGACTTTCGACGACGTTCTGCGTGGGCTGGCCGGTCTCATCCAGTTCCCAGTGTCTGCTCGGGTACTCGTACGGCGAGTTGAGTATCGGTCGTTCGAAGAATGGGTCGCTCAAATCAATGCACTCCTATCGTAACCAAATCCCGTTGTTCCATGTTGATCGTATTACGGGGAGCACCGTATTGTTTACATCCTCCCATTCTTCTGTGGTGGGGCCTGGATGTCGACGATTTGCTGCTTCTGAAAATAAATGGAAGCTGACAGTGCGCCGTGGGAAGGCGCGGATCTCCAGTGGGTGAGAGTCCCAACCCGACAAGTGTTGCTACAGTCGGTAGCAACGGGAGCAGGGACGTAGGTAACGAAATCTCTGAAGCCTCCGGTGTAAAGGGTCGCAAGGCGACCCCGCGAGTATGCAGGCCGTAACGCGCAGTGAACGCTGAGCAGGCCTCGAAAACGTTAATGCGGGAGCCGACCCGATTGTCAGCCGGGGAAGGCCGCCGTCGTTGGAAAAAGACAGCAACGCGTGCATCCGACGGTCCCGCCGGGGTATTGGCGACGGCATGTATACAAAGGAGATCCATCGCAACACGGGAAGCCCCACCGGTGGTGTGTGTTCACCAACCGGACGCCCGTGAGGGACAGGCCGGGCCGGATGGGGTGGCGGACAGGCTCGTAGTACCTGTGATGCCGGGTAACGCCGGCGGAGGAAAGGGGCCTGACTTCGGATGTGCTTGCGAAGGGGACAACGGTCGGGAGAGTGGCGCAAGCCTATAACCTCCTTTAGAAGAAGACGAGGCGACTCCGGAACAAGCTTGGGTTTCAGGTGAAGCTGTCCGGGCAGCGCGGGCAGCGTGTGCCTGAAGGCGACGTCCGTCGGAGAGCCGGATGCGGGAAATCCGCACGTCCGGTTCGACGAGCGGGATGTGGAAACGGGGCATGGAGTGGCTATTGAGGCACCGCCAGACGAAAGGGGCGGAAAACAGACAGGCCACTCCTAAACTACCGCGCCACATCCCGACTCTACACTGTTCTTCCTGACCACTGGCCACTGTCCACTATTTACTGCTCCTGGTAATCAGTGGTACAGGCGCCGAATTCCTGGAAGGCCGTTTCTGTGTTGCACCAAATCTCCAACTGCGACGAAAGTAGAAATGACACCAATAATTGCGTCTCGTGTCAAGGAAAACCTGCATCTTCCCGCCATTCGCAGACACCGCCACGGACGGGAGACGAATCTGACGAATCTCGGATTTTTTTTGCCTGCCCGCCGATTGCTGACAGGCAACTTCCCACCGTATCAGGCGTTATAAGCCCATGTGGGACGTTCGCTCTTGAGAGACGGAAAACGTATTGCAAATATAGGCACAGACGATTGACCCGTGCACATCTTTCCACGCGCGGCCACCGAGGTTTTCATGCGCCAAACAGACCGAAGATCAGCTCAAACGACGTTTCGCTTCCCAATCGGACGGTGGATACCCATCGCGATGTCCGCGGTCCTTATCGCGGCACACCCGGGATGCGGGGGAAAATCACCGGTTGACGAGGCGCCGGATGAAACGGAGGAGGATCAGGCCGAAGTGGTGCGGTCCGAAATGGCGCGAAAAACCTCGCTTTCCCCTTCGGACGTGAAGCTGGACGATCTGGTGCGCGGAAACAGCGCGTTCGCGTTCGACCTTTTCGGTGCGTTGCGAGAAAAGGATGGAAATCTATTCTATTCGCCGCACAGCATCTCCATAGCGCTGGCTATGATATATGCGGGCGCCAATGAAGAGACGGCACGGCAGATGGAGGAGGTCCTGCGTTTCCAGCTTGCTTCGGATCAGCTGCACCCGGCATTCAACGTCCTTGACCTCGAGCTTTCGTCTCGCGGCGAGACGAGCAGCGGTCAGGATGGTGACGGATTCCGCTTGAACGTCGCGAATGCCATCTGGGGACAGAAGGAGTACGCGTTTCTGCCGCGCTTCCTCGACACGCTGGCCGAGAACTACGGCGCCGGTCTGCGCGTTGTCGATTTCATCCAGGATCCGGAAGCGTCGCGTCAGTCAATCAACGACTGGGTCGCTGAACGGACCGAAGACAGGATCCAGGACCTGATTCCGGAGGGTCTCATCGATCATCTGACGCGGCTGGTGCTGTCAAACGCAATCTACTTCAAAGCGGCCTGGCGCCTCCCGTTCGAGGAAAGCCTGACGTCGACGGAGACGTTCCACCTGCTGAGCGGCGACCGCGTCGACGTACCGATGATGCGCCAGACGGAGACCTTCGGGTTCGCCCGGGACGAGACTGCCCGGGCTCAGGCGGTGGAATTGCCGTACGCGGGCGACGAGGCGTCGATGTTGCTCTTTCTTCCCGACGCCGGAACGTACGATCAGTTCGAACGCTCGTTGAGCGTGGAACTCGTCAGTGAGTTCTCCAGGCAACTGAGCCCCGACCGACTCCGGCTTTCCGTTCCGTCCTTCGAGATCGAATCCGAATTCAGGTTGGCCGACACCCTGAAGGGCATGGGTATGGCGGACGCATTCAACCCTGCTTTGGCGGACTTCTCAGGGATCGACGGAACGAAGGACCTTTACCTCTCGGCGGTTGTTCACAAAGCGTTCGTCAAGGTGGACGAACGGGGCACGGAGGCCGGCGCGGCCACCGGAGGGACGATTGGCGTCACCTCGCTGCCGCCCGCGTTCACGGTCGACCGGCCGTTCATCTTCCTCATCCGCGACAACGCAACGGATGCCATCCTGTTTGTCGGGCGCGTCATGGATCCGACGAAATGATCCCGGTAACGTCAGCCGTCCCCAGACCGGGACACGAAGCGCAAGACCCGTACGTCATCAGGCGTACGGGTCTTGCTTCGTGCGGGAAGTTCGCAATATTCCAACGGTAATCTCAGGCGGGATCCGATTCGCGTTGAAAGAGCTGAAGGAGGACGTCGTTCGGACCGTTGAAGAAGCTGAGCCGGATATCCGTTCCCTCCGCGTCGAACGGCTCGACGGCAACGTTCACGCCGGCAGCCTTGAGATCGCCCGCGCTGTCGTCCACGTCGCCAACTTTGAACGAGATATGATGAAAGCCCACGTCCGCCTGCATGGTTTTCTGGGGCATCAGCTCCAGGATGACATTCCCTGCCTTCAGAAAGACGAAGTCCTCATCGTCGTCATTCGGGAAACGCTCGAGTTCGGTCAGGCCGAGTGTCTCTGTATAGAAGCGTACGGCGCCTTCGATGTCGTCGCTCACGATCGCGATTTTGTGAATATTGTCGATCATTTCGTTCTCCTGTGGTTGCGAGGATCAGGATCCCACTCGTATTGCGATATCAGAATGCGCATTCGCACGGGCAGCCAAACTCAATACAACAGCTCCCGCAGCCTCGGGGGAAGCGATCCCCGCTGCGCAGAATGCCGGTGCGTCAGGTCGAGAAGATCCACGCCGTAGAACGTCTGAAATGCTGAATGGATCTCTTTTTCATGGTCGGTCATCGCCGGCAGAGGCAGGTTCAACCTTAGCCCGTCCTTGCCGGCCGATTCGCGGACGGCCATCAGGACTTCGATGTCTTTTCGCGCGTTGTGCGCGCCATACTCCGGAGCCTCGCCGCGCACCGCGGCATCGTAGAGGCTGCACCACGCCTCGGCGATGGCAATTCCGTCCTCACCGGGAAGATTGTAGGCCGCGAGGGGCCGTTCCCGAACGACCTCGGGCAGAATTCCCGCGACGGACCGATGTGTCGCTCCCATCAGCGCGGCGCCCCGGTCCCCAGTGACGATTCCCAGTTTCCTGTCGTCGCCGTAGAGGTGCAGTTGCATTCCCCGTATGGCCCCTTCCGTCCCCAGAATCTCCCAGTAACCCTTCTTCTGCAGATTGTGTTCGTACGTCCCGCGAACGTTGTCCGACCAGCGTATGATACCCCGTTCTCTCACGTCCCTTGAGGCGGGGCGAGCGCCCGAAACGGCCCGAGGCTCCGATCCCAGAATCGACCGGATTGCGCTGATGCCGTGGTACGAACCCGAGGTGTAGGAGAGGTAGAATTCCTTGACTTCGCCGATAAGACCCTGCTTTACAATCTTCTGCTTTAGCCGTTCGCGAGGCCATCTGCGGACGTTCTCGGAGACTTCCAGAAAAACGCCGTTATCCTCCGCGGCCCGGATCATCATGTCGGCGCAGGGCAGCGTGTGGGCGATCGGCGTCTCGGTGAGGATATGGATTTTTCGTTCCGCCAGCACGCGGGCGACCGGGTGATGAATCTCCGGCTGGACCGCGATCAGTGCGGTATCCAGCGCCTCGGTGTCCAGCATTTCATCCAGATTCGTGTACGCGTTCGCACCCAGCTTGCCCGCGACAGATCGAGCCTTCTCCCCGTCGATATCGCACACGCCGACCAATCTGTACCTGTCGGAAAGGATCGGCAGAACGGCCAGATGCGCGCTGGATCGCCCGCCGAGACCAATGACACCGGCATTCAAGATTGACATGCAACCGGATCCTCCCGTTACGTGGTCGCAAGGTTGTTGACATGATCGCCCGCCACCGCGGAACCATTCGGCGATCGGCACAGCCGTTCGGAAGGGCCCTGACTGACAACGTCAGGAAGCTTCGGATCTCCCTACCGGTGCGATTGCGAGCACTGCCGGATCCGTCGTGAATCCGTCCGCGATAGAGAAAGAGGCACTCGAAGAGCGCCTCGCGTCACGTCACCGTATCCAGCCTGCATGCGGGTTACCGATCCTTTGCGGCCGCCTCCTTCAGCATCTCGACAACCTCGGTCTTGTCGCGATATTCCGCCAGCCAGAGCGCGGTCTTCCCGTTTCTGGTGACGGCGTCGGCGTCGGCGCCCTCATCCAGCAGGCGGCCCACCACGTCCTTGTGGCCCCCGTAGGCTGCGTAGATCAGCGGTGTCCAGCCCGAACGCGCGGAGGCATTCACGTCCGCCCCCGCGGTCAGCAGGACGTGGACCACGCCCGTCAAGCCCGCGTCGGCGGCGAGCATCAGAGGCGTCCGTTGGTTCAGATCTCTGGCATCCACGACGGCGCCAGCCTCCAGCAGGATCTCGGTGAGCGTGGAATCCTTCTTGATCGCGGCCTCCATCAGCGCCGTCCGGCTATATAGATCGTCGTTGACGTCGGCGCCTGCGTCGAGCAGAAGCCGCACCACCTCGGGAACCGCCTTCTTCGCGGCCTCGATCAATGGGGTCGTCCCCGCCTTGCCCTCTTCGTTCGCGTCGGCGCCTTCGTCCAGGAGCTCCTTTACCCCCTTTTCATCTCCCTTTTTGACCATGGCGATCAGATCCGTGTCCTCGGCGGATTTGCACGCCGAAACCACAAGAAGCGGGACCAGTACCACGAGATTCAACGTACGACTCGCCATACGAACACCGGTTTTCGAACCATGTTTTGCGCTACAAATCCGCCTTGTGGATAACAACTGAAACAACACGCCCCTCGCCGATCCGCTCTTCAAATGCAATTGTCATTGTACGTCCGGCATCGGGAAGTCTCCAGAATCGCGAACCCGCCGACCGCCTCTTCGTCCGGAACGACCATTGGACATTCCTGCCGGATCCCGGGTTCCGCCCGGAGTCCGTTCGGCGTTTATTCGCCGGATTTGGAGAAGACCAGGGTCAACGTCCGGGCCTGTCCGTCCACCTGCGCGGAAATCAATATGGTTATCGTATTTCCCCCATCTGAAACCTGGCCGGATTGGGTACCGCCGCCGTCGGGCGTGAGCGTCAGGTTCGAACCCGATGCGACGTACCCTCCCGTCTGTGCGACCCGTATCACGTCGTCTGAACCCGCAGTAACAAAAGATGCCACAACTGAATACCGGTTTTCGGTCAAGGTCATGATCCCGGAAGCGTTTGGAGGAGATATCGCGGAACCCCCGGAAGGCGTCAACCTCAAAAGATCGTAGGACCCGGCCAGCGTCTCGGAAGCCGCGGGGTTATCGTCGTTGTCGTCTCCGCCGCACGCGACACAGACACAAATCGTCAGCAGACCCAACAGGATGGGCTTCATCAATGCGTTCTCCTTTTGGATTTCCAACGCGATACCCCCGCGCAGGTGGTCGAAACACGCGGGAACAGCGTTCAATTTCAATATAAATCGCGTACGAATCTCCGGCAAGCGTTCTTTTGGGAGGCTGGACGTTTCGGACCTCGTCTCAGCCCCCGGCAGAGTGGACGTGCAGACGAATGAATTCTCATTTTAAAATTCTGTTTTTTTTGGTGTTGACATTGGAAAATATCTGAGTTATCGTTGACCCTTCCATAGCTGTCGGAATCGGATTTATCGGGGGAAACGTATGGCAACGATCACGAAGGCTTCTCTGGCGCGTTATCTTTCGGACAACATCGGCCACCCCAAAACCAAAGCCTTAGAAGCCGTCGACGTCCTGTTCGAAGCCATGACTTCTTCCATCTGCAATGGAAAGCGAATTGAGATCCGTGGTTTTGGTTCCTGGGAAGTCAAGGAAACGAAGGAAAAGACCCAGGCGCGCAATCCCAGCACCGGGGAAACGGTTTACGTGCCCGCGCGCCGCAAAGTCATGTTCAAACCCGGAAAGATTTTGAAAAAGGTGCTGTCCCAGTCCCTGGAATCCGGAACCCCGAAGTAGACCTGCGTCCCGAAACGCCGAAACAGCGCATGCGATGGCGTGAAAAGCTGAAGCAGTTTCAGGCCGACGGTCCGAACAGGCTCCTGGTGGTCAGCGACTGGGACCGAACCCTGACGCGGGCCACGGCGGAGGACGGCAGAGACCAGTCAACGTGCTCGGTCATTGCCAACAGCGGGCATCTCGGACCGGCCTTCGCCCGTCGTTACCGGGAGCTGTTTGACCGCTATCGCGGAATCGAACGCGCGTCGGATATTCCAGGGCGCGAGAAGTTGCCCCACCTGCGTCAGTGGTGGACCCGCCAGTTCGATCTGCTGCTTGAATACAAATTCAACATTCGGATCATTCATCGGATTGTGGGTGAAAACCGGCCGCACCTTCGAGAAGGCGCGCGCCGTTTTTTTTGTTGCCTCCACGACCGAGGCATACCCCTGATCATTCTGTCGGCGGGCATCAGGCAAATCATCGAAGCCAGGCTCGCGGCTGTTGGCGTACCCACCGCAAATGTCGTCATCATCGCCAACGTCCTCGCCTTTGACACGAAAGGCGATGCGGTGGCGTACAATACGCCGCTCATCCACAGCCTGAACAAAAGCGGGGCCGGCGCCAAAGCGTTCCCCGGACGCCGGAACCTGCTTCTCCTCGGCGACACGCTTGAAGATATCAACATGGCGGCGGGCATCAGCCACGAAAGCCTGCTCAGCTTCGCCTTCCCCGTCGATTGCGACCACATTGAAGACTTTCGGTTCATATACGACGTCGTACTCGCTCCGGAAGCCTCTCTGGCGCCCGTGAATGCGGTCTTGAACGACGTCTGTGCGCCTTCTCGTCGGCATTGACCGGGCGCGACAGGCGTCACGGCTGACGGCCGGTCTCCCGGACAGGACCATGCGCGTGCATCCGCCCGCGTGTAGACATGCGGACCGTTCAACGCGCGTCCTGTTGATGCGTCAACGGAACCCGAACGGGCCATGGCGCGTGGCCTGTCCCGCGAAGGAAAGGAGGCGAATCATGAAGGAGATTACCACGCGGAGGGTGTCCGGTCGATAAGGACGGCCGACATTCCTTCAGAAAGTCGAACCGGGCGCCCCCCAAAAGGGGCGCCCGGCTTTGTGTCGTAGATTTGGAATCTGGAGCCTGCGCCTACTCCATCCGTAATGGCATCACCAGTGCCTTTCGGTCCGGATGGTCTGCCGGTACAAAAAGGATGGCCTTCAGCGGGTCCGTAACGAAAACGTCCAGTTCCCCTTCTGCCTCGAGCCCGGAGACCACGTCTCTCAGGAAGGCGTGGTTTACATGGATCCTGAAGGGGTCAGGACTGTCCTCGATGGAAACATCGCCCTCCACGGTGGTCGAAAACCACCAGTATGGAACTCCAGTCCAGGCCTCATCATCTGTTGAGACCATGCCGCCGGCCTTTTCCTGCCGGACCTTATAACCCATATCCCGCGACGTGGAAAGAGAGAGCCCGCCGGGCGCTGACGCAATCTGAATCTCGACTCGTGGCTGATATTCCCATGTCTCCGACGCCGGGTGTCTGGGTTCCAGGTGCTCGGCGATCAAATCAATTGCTCGCATCAATTCGCCTGCGTCCAGCCTGACGCGAAGGCCCGCCGCGTCGGGAATAACCGCTTCATAGTTCACGTAGGGCTCGTCGATGATCGAAATAGCCCTTTGAGCTTCTCCTTCCAGGCAGAGAATCGCCTCGTCCTCCCCGATCGACAACCTGGCGGGTCCCGTATGTGCCGCGTGCAATTCAAAATCGGGTTCCAGTAGCACTTGTGACTTCAGGTCCTCAGTCCCCTGGAGCGTGCGCAGCAGCAACCTCACCCCATCGCACGCAACAACGCGCCCGCCAGTGTCCAGACAGACCCCCCGAAGCCGGTTACGGGACTCGTCGTTACTAACCAGCCGGGTCGCCCAGTGGAGGGCACTGAGATCCTGTGCGGTAAGATCGTAGGTTTCTGCAATTCCTGTCATCTCGCTCATCTCCTTTCGGATCCGCTGCCTCGCCTTCTGCAGGCGGCTGCGGACCGTGTTGACTTCCAGTCCCAGCTGATATGCGGTTTCCGCGTAGGAACGCCCTTCGAAATAGTGCTTTTCGATCACGTCCCGATGCGCTTTCGAAAGCCGGCGAATCGCCTGCCTGATCATCATCCGCGCTTCCCGTTCCGCCCCCGAATCGTCGACCGCAAGTTCCTCCCATTCCCCGGTCAACAGACGTTCGAAACGAACCTGGACCATTCGCCGGCGGTACCACTTTCGGGCCGTGTTTTCCGCGATTTTCGAAAGCCACGGGGAAAACCGGCTTTCATCCCGCAGTTGACCCAGACGCCGAAACGCCTGCAGGAATACCTCCTGCGCCAGGTCTTCGGCATCGTCCGGTTGCCTGACGATACGGCGGATTCTCGCGAAAACCAGGCCTCCGTGGCGCTCCACGAGGCAGCCGAACGCCCATGTCTGTCCTGAACCTGCAAGCCGGACCAGGTCCCGGTCCTCAAGTGGTTCCAAATGACGCCTCCCGGAGGCGGCGGATCGTCACGCACGCGACATGAATACAGATACCCGTTGCGTCGGAAAGTATCCCGCGGAAGGGAAAAATACCTCCTCGCGTCCGGCCCCCTTTCTTCACAAAAAAAGCCACCCGATACGGGCGGCAGCTTGCCAGGTGCGCAATGAAGACGAGGCGACGTCCGCTATAACGTGACCGCGAGGCTGCTGACGGGACCCTTCACGCCGGCGCTGTTGACGGAACGCACCCGCAGGGTGTTCAGTCCGCTGTGCAGTCGCCAGTCGAAGGCCTCCGGGCTCGGTTTCCATTCATCCCGGTCCACGCTGGACAGAAAACCCGAGAAACAGGGTGTCTGCGTCTCCAGGCTGACCCTCAGCAAGGCCGCGTTCCGCGTCGTCTCCACCGTGTACCGGGTCTGGTTCATCGTCGGATAGAAGTCCGACCGCCGGTTCGTATGACGCGAGAAGTGCGGCAACGGCGGCACGTTGTCATCGGCCCAGTTGAGATACCCGTCCCACGCCCAGATCTCCGTGCCCTGACTCACCGGAAGCGGCCGCGGCTGGCTGAACACGTTGCTGCGCGGAATCATCCGGAAGTGGCAGAAGGACCGGAACAGAAAGTGCGCGCCGTCGGTGGTGGAAAACTCGTGGCGGCCTTCCCGAATTGCAATCGGCAGGTCGCGGACGAGGGTTTCCAGGTCCTGCCGGAACAGATACGGACGATCCCAGCGCTCGACGTCCTCGAGCCTGTCCACCAGGACCCGGCGCACCTCGAGCGTATCCAGCGGCACACGCGTCCCGGGATCGTACCAGTAGAAATCCCGCGTGGCGTCAAGATGGACCCACTTGCCGTAATCGTTCGACCAGACCTCCGCAATCTCGTGCCCGGTCATGCCTTCGCTGTGAAAGTTCACGTGACGCGCGGGAAAGCCGAAGCTCAGACACGCGGCCACGAGCGCCACGTTCGGATAAAGACACATCTTGTCGCGCCGGCGTTCCCTGTATCGATTCATCACAATCGACCCCGACTCGTCCCGCTCGAGCACCAGCCAATCCAGGACGTTCCAGGGAAAGTGCCGGCACGCGCCCAGCGGAACGGCATACGCCCACGCCATCAGGCGCTCGATGGCTTCGAATTCCGTCTGAGCCCCGGCGACAACGGCATCCAGTTCGAACCGTTCGCGCAGTTCGCGCAAGGTGGCGTGACTGTAGTCTTCGTCCGCGGTCCAGTAAGAAGACCGCCTGATGGCCGGGTTCTCCGCATTGACGATCCGCGGACGCGGGGCGCCGTCAGGGCGCACCTCCGCCTGAACGCGCATCGTTCTCAGAACAGGAGTGCGCGCCGGGTGGGACGTCTGTAACCGCATCCGCCACTGAAGGTACCGTCCCAGCAGGCGCGTTACCGGCGACCCGCGTTCACACGACTGCCATTCGCTCCAGCACGCCCCTTTCACAACCGGCCCGGCCCCCGTGCGCACCTCACAGCTCACAGCAGTTCCGCCGGGGACGTCCGCGTCCCAGTCCAAACGCAATTCACGAATGGATTTGCGCCGCTTCACGCCTTCGCGTTCGCCCGCGGCATCGATGACCGGCGACGTGACAACCCCTTCTTCGCGGTACCCGTCCACGATCAGCCGGATCACGTATTCGCCGCGTTCGGGCGCCCAATCGCCATTTCGGCGCACAAAACTCGACGCGGGCAGCACGACCGGGTCCGCCGTCCCCTTTTCAAAGTCCCGGTAATCCGCCACCATCAGGCTCCATCCCACCCTCCCGCCGGCCACGTCGACGACCAGATGGTTTTCTCCCTGCCGCAGACATCCCGGCGGAAGTTCCACGTAATACCACCGGCTCCAGCTCCACGCGCCTTCATCGGGCGCCAACTCCCAGTACTGCCGGGCATCGGGAGTCGCCAGCGGGGACGGCGGCCGCAGCACCTCCCGTCCGTTGACGTTGAATCGCAACGTGGCCGAATGCCCTCTCCGCTCCCTTGCGACAAAAGCCACCTGTGCCTTCCCGGGAGGACGCTGCGCCAACGTCAGTGTCTTCTTCAGCGCCACCCGGCCGGACAACGCCAGGAACGGATCCTCGTCCATGTCGTCCGACCTTCCGGCCCCGGGGCTGTCGTTCTCCGCTACCGAACCCTTGAAAAGGCGGATCCCGTCTTCTTCTTCCCCCATCCAGAGATCCGTAACGTCCGAGGCGTCGTAGGTCTCTCGCGCGGGAAAGCGGGACTTGACCCGCCTGTATCCGTCTCCAGCCATCTTCCGGCCTCTGCCGATTCGCAAGTGCGCCGCGGACGGCGTACCGTATGCGGGGTGGACAGAACACCGCCTATTTCAGGTAGGCGGCTTCCACTTTCTCTAAAGCGGCCACAATGTCGGACACTTCCCGCTCCCCGTAGTTCTCGTGGACGGGCATCGTAAAATGGCTTTCAGCGGCCTCGACCGCGTTGGGACACGGGAAGGTGGCATTGCGGTCGCCCTTGTAGTCCGGAAGCCCCCAGGGATAGTCGGTGTTTCCGAAAACCCTGCGTTCCCTGAACCAGGACGCCTCGGACGGGATATGCCTGTAGGACACCGACCCGGGAATGCCCTCCGCGGCCAGCGCGCGAACGAAACCCGCCTTGTCCACGTTCAGTTTCTCCGTATCCAGGTGGAACCGGAGGAACCAGTACACGCATTCCGTCCCCGGTGCCTGCCTGCCCATGGAGACGGCCTCCAGATGTTCGATGCCGTCGCGTATCGCATCTCCCGCCTGTCGCCGGTTGTCCGCAATCTCCCCCAGGCGGCGCAACTGGACACGGCCGATGGCCGCCGCCAGGTCGCTCCCGTTCATATTCAGGCTCGCCCTCACGTTGGAAAGCCCGCTGCCCTCCAGATTGTACGGTTTGCCCCGATCCGAGAAGCGCTTCACCCGCCAATAGAGATCGTGGTCCTTCGCGAAGATGACCCCGCCCTGGGAACCGGTGGCGTGATGTTTGCCGCTCATCGTCGAAAACGTCCCCATCGTCCCCATGCTGCCTACCATTCGTCCCCTGTATCTGGCGCCGTGGGCCTGCGCGCAATCTTCGATCACGGGCAGGCCGCGCGAATCGGCCAGCTCCAGAATCGGGTCCATGTCGGCCGGTTCGCCGGCGATATGCGCCACGATGATCGCCCGCGAATGCTCCGTCAGCACGGCTTCGATCTGTTCCGCTCCGGCGTTGAACGTGCCCGGTGCGGCGTCCGCCACCACCGGAACCAGGTTCAGCAACGCCACGGGCATCACGCCTCCGGGATCGGTGATTGGTGGCGCCACGACCTCGCCCGGGACCTCCGGTTCGAGGCCTCCCAGCGCCGCGTAGAGAGAGTTGGTACCCGAATTCACGAGGTCGGCGTATCCGCCGCCCATGAAATCCGCGAAGTCCCGTTCGTACGCCCGCTCCTCCGGGCCATCGTACCCGAACGCGTTGCCCGACCGGATACTTTCGTCGAAGAGCGCCATCACGGCCTGTTTCTCTTCCTCCCCGAAAAGGCGCCGCGCGGGCATCGGCACGTTACGGACCTTCTCACCGCCATCGATCGCCAGCATACCAGTTGCCTCCTGAAGGTTGTTGTGTTACAGCTCCGGCAAAGGCACGCCACAGGGCATCGATGCCCTTGCCCATTGTCCGCTCATCCGAGAAACACCGGTAGACCAATCGTGTATGCGCCGCCATCTCGTCGCCGGCCGCCAGGTCCCTGCCGTAGCACCAGTCGTGCGCGGTATCCCATCCGTGGTACTGCCCCGTCAGGTAGGTCGTGTGGACGGGGTCGCAAAGAAACACCAGCGTGAATCCGTTGGACGAGTTCCGGGCGGCCAGTACGGGCAGGCTGAAGTCCCTGTCTTCCAGGTCCCGATGCAAACCTCTGACCGGGTCACCGTATCGACCATCCCGAAGCATTTCCCGCGACCGGCGGTCTCTGACGATGCCGAACGTCCGGTTGATTTCCACGCGGTTATCGAGCCTTGTCCAGGTTCGAGTCCCGTCGGCATTGCCCAAAGACACCCAGGTCTCATCGAAATCTTCGGCAACGTAAGAGGCAAAGAAAACCTCGAAACGCCGTATATTCACCGAAGGCCGGATGATCATCTTCAGGTCCACCGCGTCGCCATGCGGCCGGTAAACGAGATCCATCGCAAAGCGGAATTCCGGCTCCTCCGGGAAATGTATGGCCACCCCGTCCTCGGACAATTCGTGCGCCACCTTCCTCGCCAGAGAGAGCCGCCTGGGGTACATGACCATGCCCGAACCGGGCTTCAGGTAATATTCCGCGTTCAGGAATGCCTTATTGTGCCGCACCACCCCGACCCTGTAGTCCCGGTGCATCAACCCGCAGATGCCGTGGTAGTTCATGTACGGTTGTATACCGCCCATAATCTCGCCGGTATCGAACTCGTAGCACTGAGACAGGGTGCTCCAGGCAATCTGCACGACCGTCCTCCGAGAAAACCGCGTTTCGTCCCGGCACACGCAGGAAAACCGGCGTCCCCGATCGGGTACTGCCCCCGGGCGCCCTTCGCCCGCAAGATAATATTCCAGGGGGTCAACGCAACCGGATTCTGGACGCGAAAAAAGCGCGAGAATCGAGTTCCCGCGCCAGTTCCAGGTTGAAATTCGCCGATGGCGTCACCGGCCGTTTGCCGGCAGACTCAGTTTCCGCCGGCTTGCTCTTTCGTTGCCGCCGTATCCGCCGCGGCGTCCAACTCCAGCATAAGCGGGCTCGACGTATCCCTCCTGGCATCGATCAGCACCGGAGAAGCCGGTGACGCTGCCGCGGGAGGCGCCGCCGCGTCCACGTCGATATCCGGACCCGTCGTGTCCGCTCCAGCCGGCTCGGGCTTTCGGCCCCAGAAGTCGGGCGTCGCATTCAGATAATAGGTAATATTGTTGTTGGTCAGATAGACCGCTTTCCCGGACCCGAGACGCACGTAATTCTTGCTCCAGTCTCTCTTCGACTGGCCAAACACAAAAGCGGCCAGTTCCGCGCCCCCGGCGTCCCTGACGGACAGCCGGATGCCGGCTGAGTCGTCCACGGAATACACGGTCCACCGGTCCGCGCTCCGGGTCATCAGGGTCGTGCGCTCGACGTTCAGTACCCGGTCGAACAGATTGTCAATCGGCGCTTCGCGCACCTCCAGGGAATCGTGGCCCACGAGCCGCCAGACGTCTCCGTCCAGGCGCAGCTCAACGCGCTCGCCTCCGCGTTCGATCACGACCTGCTGAACGTCGTCACGGCTCCCCGCAAAAATCCGGCTTCCCGAAGCCGTATGTCTGGTCTTGGAAAACTGGACGTAGGCGACACCCGCGGCCAGCGCCAGAATCACGATCAGCCAACCCCTCGCCCGCTTAGCCATATTGCTCCTCCAACGTTCTTGCGCGCCCGGCCTCCCGACGCCACCGCAGCAGACCGTACGCGACGATCAGAACCGGCGGCAGCAGTACGTTCAACCACTTCCAGCGCGCCTTTTCGGCGTCGTCGAGTTCCGCCAGAGGACGGGTCGTTATCTCCCGGGAGCGGAGCGCCACCAGATCGCTGTCGCCCATCAGGAAATCGACGACATTGGCGATAAAGATGAAATTCTCCTGAAAAGTGCCTCCCGATTCGTCTTCAAACAGACCGGAATCCCCCACCAGAACCACCTGGCTCATACCCTGCGGTCCTTCCTGTCGTGCCAGCGCGCCCACCACTTTCCCCGGCTGATTGAGCGTGTTGAAGAACGGGTTCTCCATAGGGCGCAGATTGAAGAATCCGGTCATCACGCCGGACCGGTCGGACGTAACCATCAACGGCGTGGTCTGCGCGCCGCCGGCAGCCGAATCGGCCAGCGCGATCTCGCTGCTGAACAGCAGGCGCACCTGTTCGAGCCCATCCACCGTCAGGTGCTCGCCGAAGCGGTGTACCACCGGGAAAAACGGGTACTGTATCTGTGAACTCATCTGCAGGAATCCGTGGCGCTGGCTGATCGTGATCGCGCTGCATCGCTGGTCCAGCACCAGGTTTTCCTTTACCTGCAGGCCCAGTGACTCCAGAAAACCGAACAGGTTCGACTGTACAGGCGTGCCGCGCTGCCCGTTCAGGTCGCCCGTGACCCGCCCCTGACCGATAAACAGATTGCCGCCCCTGTGCGTGAATGCCTCAAGGTTCTCGAGCTCGGCCTCGCTCAACGAGTCCGTCACCCCGCTGATCATCAACAGGCCGACGTCGTCGGGCACAGGCGAGGCCAGCCTGACGTTTCGGACGAGGTACGACTGCTGGAGCACGGCGGAGACGTTCCGGACCGCGGGCGGCTGGGCGCCTATGATCGCGAATGCGACTGCCTGTTTTTCCGTATCGATGAGCTTTTTGATCTGCGTGGTGATTTCGTACTCCAGACCGGTTGTGCTCTCGATCACCGGGATCACCTCGCGTCCGTCTCCGTAGAGGAAGACCATCCCCATGTAGACCCGCTTGACCTCCAGCTTGTCGTTTTCAACCACCTGCAGCTGTACGGGCTGAATCCCGTATTTCCGCGCTTCCTCCGCGAGCGCCTGGTCGTCTTCGGGCCGGAAAAACTCGAACCTTACGCCGCCGCCGCCGAACGCTTCGTACTCTTCGAGTATATCCTGCAGGTAGCGCCGGTTGTTGCCGTACTGGCCGGGAAGATTGTCCGTAAAGTAGACCTTCATCGTCAGCAGATCTTCCACCTGGTCCACCACCCGTTTGCTGGAATCGGAAAGCGAATAGATCCCGTTCGCGGTCAGATCCAGCCGAAAAAACAGGTCTCTCGACACGAAGTTCAACGCCGCGACGATTACGACCGCCAGGAGCAGATAGATGGTGAACGAACGTCTATTGTGAACCGCAAACATCGACTACCTCCACTTCCTCATCTCGAGAACCCGCAGGGTGAGCGCCAGAAACAACCAGATCATCCCCGCGAAATAGACAAGATTCCTCGAATCGATAACGCCGCGCGCAATATTCGACAGGTGGAAGTCCACACTGACGTATTGGGCGATCGTCGCCAGCCCGGCCGGTATGAAAAGCAGCAGTTTGTCCAGCAGGAAAAACACCATCACGATCGCGATCGAGATAATCAACGAAACCACCTGGTTCTCCGTCAGGCTGCTTGCAAACGTGCCAACCGCGGCATAAAACGCGCCGACGAGAACGAGTCCGATGTATCCGGTAATGACCGCGCCGACGTCGACGTGGGTCCCCACGACAAGGAGCGTGAGAAAATGCACCAGCGTAAACAGCAGCCCCACCACGATCAGGCTCACCGCCGCCAGGTATTTGCCCGCGACGAATTCAACGTCCTGGATGGGCATGGTGGTCAATACTTCCATGGTGCCCAGGTTCTTCTCTTTCGCGACCAGTCCCATCGAAATGGCCGGCACGAAGAACAGGAAGACCAGCGGGACGATGTTGAAAAGGGCGCGCATATCCGACTGTCCGATAAGGAAGAACGTGCTCGTGAAAAAGTAACCGCTCAAAACCGCGAAGATCACGAGAAATATATAGGCCATGGGGCTGTTGAAATAGGAACGAAGTTCCTTGAGATAGATCGCCTTCGTATTACGCATCGGACGGCCCCTCCGCGGTGAGGTTTCTGAATACGTCCTCCAGTTGAACCCGGGCCTGGCTCATCTCCAGGATCACCCATCCATGGTCTCTGGCATAGTGAAAAATGCGCTCCCTGGGATCCGTGTCGCGGTCGTATTCCAGAACGAGCGTTCGAGACCCGTTGCTTTCCGCCGTGCCGGAAAGCACGACGCCCTCCAGCCGTTCCGGCAGCCGCCGCACGCTATCGTCTTCCGCCTGTCTGACCTCCAGCGTCAACTGCGTCTGTCCCCGGAAGCTGGACATCAACTCCTCCCGCAGACCGTCCGCGACGATTTCACCATTGTGAATGATGATGATGCGGTCCACCGTCGCTTCGATTTCCTGCAGGATGTGGCTGGACATGATCAGCGTCTTCTCGCGGCCGAGAGACCGGATCAGTTCCCGGATTTCCACAATCTGGTTGGGATCCAGCCCGGTCACGGGTTCGTCCAGAATCAGGATATCCGGATCGTGCAGCATGGCCGTTGCCAAGCCGATCCGCTGTTTATACCCCTTGGAACACTCCTGCACCGCCCGGTGAACCACGCCGGCGAGACCGCACTGCTCAACAACGCGTTCCAATGCCTGCCGGAACACCCGTCCCTCCATGCGTCGGATCGTCGCAATAAAGGAAAGCAGGTCGTAGACGATCATTTCACCGTAGAGCGGATTCAGTTCCGGCAGGTACCCCACCCTCCTGCGGATCTCCAGGGAATCGTCCATGATGTTCATATCGTCCACGAATACGTCGCCGCCAGTTGCCGACAGGTAGCCGGTCATCACCTTCAGCGTGGTTGACTTGCCGGCCCCGTTCTCGCCCAGAAATCCCAGAATTTCGCCATCGTTAACCTGGAAACTGATATCCCGAACGGCCCGGACGTCACCGTAGTTCTTGACCAAGTTTTCCACCCGGATCATGCACGGTCCTCCTTCAACCCATGGTGTGACGCACTAAAATTCAACCGGGAAATTTTAAAGAAAAAGACAAATCCTGTCAAGCCCCCGGCACGAAAAAAAGAAATCACACGCATCCGCGACCCGCAACGTTCGGATGCCCGGCGCGCGCACGCCGAGACGGGCTGAGCCGAACGCGCGGAAACGAAATGGCGCATACGCCTGATTTTTCTTGACACGCCATTACAAATCCAGTATTATTCGGATTTTAAGATCCGGATGGATCCCTATCGGAGAGTGCGACGATGAATTCTCACCCTTTGCGTAGCGCACCGGCAACCTCCGGCGCCTTCCCCGTACCGGCTTCGCGCGCGGCTTTCGTCGCAAGCACGGATTTTCTTTTTCTCCCCGCGTCCTCCAGCCTCTTGTTGTCCGCCATCCTTCCGGACAATTGAACGCACACAAGAGGCTCTCTTCCACGTCGAATCACCTGAAAACTCAAAATACGCCGATCCCGGAACGAGCCTCTCGGGCGATCGCCAGGCCCTTGCCCTGTCATGTCTTTGCCATGAGGAACGAACAATGCCGACAAGACATACCATTTCCGCGCTGGTCGAGAACCACTTCGGCGTTCTGTGCCGCATTTCCGGCCTCTTTTCCAGCCGCGGGTTCAACATCGACAGCCTCTCGGTCGGAGAAACCGAAGATCCCACCATTTCCCGCATGACCATTGTCGTGAGGGGCGACGACCGTGTACTGGAGCAGGTGGTCAAACAACTCAATCGGCTCGTGGACGTCATCCGGGTCATTGACATCACCCAGGGTGAATTCGTCGAGCGCGAACTGGCGCTCATCAACGTGAAGACACGAGTCGACACGCGATCCGAAATCATTCAGATCGCGGAAATCTTCAGGGCAGGCGTTGTGGACGTCAGCACCAACTCGATGACCATCGAAGTCACCGGGAAAGAGGACAAAATCGCGGCAATGATCAACATGCTGCGCGACTACGGGATCAATGAAATCGCCAGGACCGGCACAGTCGCGCTTCTGCGGGACTCCCAGATGAAGAAAGACGCCGAAGCCGTGAAACAGCAGAGCGTACCGTGAAACGGGCAGAACCCGACAAAGCACACGACGGACCGAATTCACCTCTCATCTCGATTCGGAAACGTGAAGCCCCTGCCGGGATTTGCGGCTTGCCCGCAATCGGGCGGGTTTCTGAACCGCCGGTTGCCTGATCCGGTCGAAGGAGGCGAAAACACCCCATGGACAGTCGAGACCGTGTCATCATCTTCGACACCACGTTGCGCGACGCCGAACAAACGCCCGGCGCCAAACTCTCGGTACGGGAGAAGGTGGAAATCGCTCAGCAACTCGGCAGACTGAAGGTGGACGTCATCGAAGCCGGCTTTCCGATCTCGTCGGCAGAAGACTTCGAAGCGGTACGGCGAATCGGACAGGAAGTCGAAGGTTCGGCCGTATGCGGCCTTTCCAGGGCCGTCATAAAGGATATCGATCGTGCCGGCGAAGCGCTCAGAGACGCCGCCAATCCCAGGATCCACACGTTCATCGGCACCTCGCCGAACCATATCGCGATGGTCGGCAAATCCACCGACGAGGTTTTCGGCATGGCCGTCGATGCCGTCAAGAGGGCGAGGGCGTACGTCGATGACGTCGAATTCTCGCCTATGGACGCCGCCCGTACAGAACCCGGGTACCTCTATGCGATCATAGAGGCCACCATTGAAGCCGGCGCATCCACGGTGAACATTCCCGATACCGTGGGCTATGCCGTCCCCGAACAGTTCGGCGGCCTCATCCGAAATATACGCGAGAATGTCCCCAATATAGACCGGGCCGTCATCAGCGTGCACTGTCACGACGACCTCGGGATGGCGGTCATCAACAGTCTCACAGCCATCCTGAACGGCGCGCGGCAGGCGGAATGCACCGTCAACGGCCTGGGCGAGCGCGCGGGCAACGCCTCGCTCGAGGAAATCGTGATGGCAATTCGCACACGGGGAGATTATTTCCGGCTGTATACGAATATAGACACAAAGGAAATCTGTCCGACAAGCCGGCTCGTAAGCCGGTTGATGGGCATCCCCGTTGCGCCCAACAAGGCAATTGTGGGCGCCAACGCCTTCGCGCACAGTTCCGGTATACACCAGGACGGCGTCCTGAAAAACCGTACAAACTTCGAAATCATCGACCCGAAAGACGTAGGCCTCGAAGCCACGAGCATCGTGCTCACGGCAAGATCGGGACGACACGCCCTCCGGCACCGCCTCGAAGAACTGGGATACCACCTTGAACAGAACGACCTGAACAAGGCGTACGAGCGATTCCTTATCGTTGCCGACAAGAAAAAGGAAGTGTACGACGAAGACCTTATGGCCATTGTCGAGGACGAGATCCGGGATATCCCCGAAAAATACAAGCTTCAGTATATGCACACCACCAGCGGCACCGGCACCATCCCCTCCGCCACCGTGCGGATTTGCATTGACGGCGAAAGTGAAATCCAGGAGTCCGCCTGGGGCGATGGCCCGGTCGACGCCACCTACAAGGCCATCGCCAACGCCACTTCGACGGACGCCCGGGTCGACGAATACCATATCCGTTCCGTCACCCACGGCGCGGAAGCGATGGGTGAAGTGACCGTTAAAGTAACCGGGCAGGAAGACGGCGCCACGGGCAGGGGCGCATCGACGGACATCATCCAGGCCAGCGCAAAGGCCTACATCGACGCCCTGAATCACCTTGCCTTGCGCGCGGGCGTAAGGCGGCACCGGACGGAAGCGGTATAGTAACGGAAGGACCATTCAGCGCGAATTTCCGGCTGCGAACCGTAATATCCGGAGGTTGCACCACCCATGGGCAAGAGTCTGTTTTACAAAGTGTGGGACGCCCACGCCGTTCGCGAACTACCATCGGGCCAGACCCAGCTCTTCATTGGTCTGCATCTGATTCACGAAGTAACGAGCCCCCAGGCGTTTCAGATGATGCGCGAACGCAGTCTCAAAGTCGCCTATCCGGAGCGCACCTTTGCCACGGTGGACCATATCGTGCCCACCGATATCCGTACCCGCCCGCTGATGGATCCCATGGCGGAAGAGATGCTCGGCGCGATCGAGGAAAACTCGCGGGAATTCGATATTCCCCTCTTCAATCTCCACGACGACCGTCAGGGCATCGTCCATATCATCGGTCCCGAACTCGGGCTCACGCAACCGGGCATGACCATCGCCTGCGGCGACAGCCACACGTCCACCCACGGGGCGTTCGGCGCCATCGCCTTCGGTATCGGGACCTCGCAGGTGCGCGACGTCCTCGCCACGCAGTGCCTCGCCATGCACCCGCTCAAGGTCCGCCGCATCGAAGTGACCGGCAGCCTCACGAACGGCGTGTACGCGAAAGACGTTATCCTCAACGTCATCCGCCGGCTCGGCGTCAAGGGCGGCGTCGGCTACGCTTATGAATACGCCGGACCGGTAATCGACGGGTTGAGCATGGAAGAACGCATGTCCATCTGCAACATGTCCATCGAAGGCGGCGCCCGCGCGGGATACATCAATCCGGACCAGACCACGTTCGACTATCTCGCGGACCGGGCTTACTCGCCCTCCAACGGCGGGTTCGACCGGGCGGTGGACTGGTGGAAGACCATGGCCTCGGACGCCGACGCCCATTACGACGACGTCTTCGAGCTGGACGGGGCGGCGCTCGAGCCCACCGTGACATGGGGCATCACTCCCGGCCAGGGCGTTTACGTGACCGAAAGAGTCCCCGCCCTGCGGGATCTTCGTGACGACGAACGGGACGTCGCCGCCGAAGCCTACGAATATATGGATTTCGACGCAGGCAGCCCGATCGCGGGTACGCCAATCGACGTTGCGTTCATCGGCTCCTGCACCAACGGCCGGATTTCCGATCTTCGAGAGGCCGCCAGCGTTGTGAAGGGGCACAGCGTGTCGGCCAACGTCAAGGCCCTCGTGGTACCCGGCTCGGCGGCCGTGCGCAGGAACGCGGAATCGGAAGGTTTGCATGAGATTTTCCGTGAAGCCGGGTTTGAATGGAGAGAAGCAGGTTGTTCCATGTGTCTGGCCATGAACCCGGACAAGCTCCAGCACCGCCAGATCTGCGCTTCCTCGAGCAACCGGAATTTCAAGGGCCGCCAGGGCAGCCCCACGGGCCGCACCCTGCTGATGAGCCCGGCCATGGTCGCCGCCGCGGCCGTTTGCGGCGAAGTGACAGACGTACGTGCCATGCTCACGTGAAAGGGCATCCTGATGAACGGCGCATCCTCCACAGTCACCCGCGTGTCCGGTCGAGGCATCCCGGTACGGGGCAACGACGTCGATACCGACCGGATCATTCCCGCCAGGTACCTGCGCAAGATCACGTTCGAGGGTCTGGGGGAGTTCGCCTTTGAAGACGAACGTAAATCCACGGACCATCCTTTCGACGACGCCCGGTACCGGGGTGCGTCCATTCTGGTGGTCAATGCCAACTTCGGATGCGGATCCTCCCGTGAACACGCGCCGCAGGCGATCATGCGCCGGGGTATCAGGGCCATCGTGGGCGAGTCGTTTGCCGAGATCTTCCAGGGCAACTGCACCGCGATGGGTTTGCCCTGCGTAACGGCGTCCGCTGCGAGCATTCAGACGCTGATGGAGGCCATCGAATCCGATCCGACACGGGAGATCAGCGTCGACCTGGAAGCAAAAACCCTGGCTTGCGTCGACCTGGGCGTCGAGGTCCGGATCCCGGACGGCGACCGAATTCAGCTCCTGGAAGGGACGTGGGACGCCACCGGGATGCTTCTGGCCGGCCGTGAGGCCGTTCGCTGCGTTGCGCGAAATCTCCCCTACATCTCAGGTTTCTAACCCTTTGGAGGAACCCATTGTCCTATAAGATCGCAGTCATCCCCGGCGACGGCACCGGCCCGGAGGTTGTCGTCGAAGGCCTGAAATGCGTCACAGCCATCGCGCAAAAGTGCGGTTTCGACTTTGAACCGGTTACCTTCGATTTCGGCGGCGATCGGTACCTGAGAACCGGCGAAACCCTGCCGGACTCGGCGATCGAGGAACTCCGGGGGTTCGACGCCATCTATCTGGGCGCGATCGGCCATCCGGACGTCCGGCCCGGGATCCTTGAGAAGGGCATTCTCCTGAGAACCCGCTTTGAACTCGACCAGTACATCAATCTGCGTCCGGTCAAGCTGTATCCCAGCGTGGACTGCCCTCTTAAGGACAAGGGCCCCGAGGACGTCGATTTTGTCGTCGTGCGCGAAAATACCGAGGGCCTCTATTCCGGCGCGGGCGGATTCCTGAAGAAGGGCACCCCCGACGAGGTCGCCGTCCAGGAGTCCGTCAATACCCGCAAGGGCGTCGAGCGCTGCCTGAGGTATGCCTTCGAATACACGCGCAGGCGCAAGCGGGAGAATACCCTTACCCTTTGCGGCAAGACCAACGTGCTGACCTTTGCCTTCGATCTCTGGGAGCGCGTGTTCAACGAAGTCGGAAGTGCCGAGTACCCCGATGTCAAGCGGGACTATGCTCACGTTGACGCGATTACGATGTGGATGGTAAAAAACCCGGAGTGGTTCGACGTCATTGTCACCGACAACATGTTCGGCGACGTCATCACCGACCTGGGGGCGATGATTCAGGGCGGCATGGGCGTCGCGGCCGGTGGAAACATCAACCCCAAGGGCGTCTCCATGTTCGAGCCCATCGGTGGCTCGGCGCCCAAATACACCGGTATGGGGGTCATCAATCCCGTGGCCGGCATCGCCGCCGCGCAGATGATGCTCGACGTTCTGGGCGAAACCGACGGCGCCGCCATTCTGGAAAGCGCGATCATCCACGTCGTAGGCGCCAGACTCAAGGGGATGGGCGCCGGAGAGATGGGCTGCAACACCTCCGAAGTCGGCGACCTCATCGCTGACGCAGTCGCACGCGCATAGCTGGGGAATCCCGGAGATAGCGCACGTGAGATCACGGGAAGGGAAGTGGAATCAGCCGGGCGGCCGCCGCCGCCCGGACCGCATTGGATCGGCGGACGATTGATTTCGAGGACGCGACCCCCGGCCGACCGGGCGCGCCTGTTCGAGACCCGCCAATCTCCAATCCAATGCATAGGGAGCTATTCATGTCCAACCACGTACAGATATACGATTCCACCCTGAGGGACGGCGCACAGGCCGAAGGCATCGCGTTTTCGCTGGATGACAAGCTGATGATCGCGCAGCGCCTCGACGAACTCGGTGTTCACTACATCGAGGGCGGGTGGCCGAATCCCACCAATCCCAAAGACCTTGAATTCTTCGATCGCATCAGCGAACTCCCGCTCGAGAACGCGAAGGTTGCCGCCTTCGGCAGCACCCGCCGGGCGAACAAGCACCCGGAGGACGACGCCATTCTCAACACCCTGCTCCAGGCGGGCACGAACGTGGTCACCCTCTTCGGCAAGTCCTGGGAACTGCACGTCACCCACGTCCTCCGCACCACTCGCGACGAAAACCTGAAACTCATCCGGGACTCCGTCGCGTACATCGGATCGAACGGGCGTGAGGTCGTCTACGACGCGGAACACTTCTTCGACGGGTACAAGGCCGACCCGCACTACGCCGTCGCCACGCTGCTGGCCGCGCAGGACGGCGGCGCCCGCATTCTCGTCCTTTGCGACACCAACGGCGGCACCCTGCCCACGGAACTGCAGGAAATCATCGAAGACGTAAAGCGAAAGATCAGCCTGCCGTTCGGGATCCACTCCCACAACGACGCCGGCGTGGGGGTCGCCAACGCGCTTGTGGCCGTAGAAATGGGCGCGGCACAGGTACAGGGTACATTCAACGGATACGGTGAGCGCTGCGGCAACGCCAATCTCTGTTCCATCATTCCGAGTCTCGAACTGAAACTCGATAAAACCAGCATCGGCCCCGGAAAACTGGCGAAATTGATGGACTTCTCCCGTTTCCTGAGCGAAATCGCAAACGTCCATCACGACCACCGGCAGCCCTACGTGGGCGAGAGCGCGTTCGCGCACAAGGGCGGGGTTCACATCGACGCCATGGTCAAACAGCCGGCCACCTACGAACACTGCGATCCCGAGGAGGTCGGGAACGAGCGGCGCTTTCTCCTGTCCGAGCAGTCCGGAAGCGCCACCATCGCCGCCAAGTTGAATCACCTCATCCCCGGACTCGACAAAAAACATCCGGCGCTTCAGCGCATTCTTCGACAGATCAAGCAACTCGAAAACGAGGGCTACGTGTTCGAGGCCGCGGAGGCATCCTTCGAGATTCTGGCGCGCAAGGCGCTGGGCGCCATTTCCGACCCGTTCCGGTTAATCGGATTCCGCACCATCAACCGCAAATCCGCGGAAGCGACGGAAGTCGAAGCGATCGTCAAAGTCGAGGTGGAGGGTCGGACCTATCATACGGTTGCCGATGGAGACGGTCCGGTAAACGCGCTGGACGCGGCGCTGCGGCAGGGCCTGGAGCAGGAGTACCCCATCCTCAAGGACGTCCACCTGGAAGACTACAAGGTCCGCGTCCTCTCCGCCCACGACGGCACCGCCGCAAAGGTACGGGTACTCATCGAGTCCTCGGACAGCCGGAGAATCTGGAATACGATCGGCGTGTCCGAAAATATCATAGAAGCCAGCTGGATCGCTCTGGTCGACAGCCTCACGTACAAGCTGCTGATGGAGGGCGTGCTTGCAAACAGCGAACCGATCCTGCATGAAGCGCTGGCGTGAGTCCCGCACCCGCCGGGCCTGACGGACGCGGTTCTTTTTTCCGATTGCGAAAATGAAAATCACCTCCCGTAGAATCGAACGCCTTCCGCCATATGTGTTTGCCGAGGTCAACGCGCACAAGATGCGCCTGCGCCGGCAGGGTGTGGATATCATCGACCTCGGGATGGGAAATCCGGACCAGCCCACGCCGGCGCACATTGTGGACAAACTCATCGAAGTCGCCGGTGATCCGAAAACCCACCGCTATGCCCCGTCACAGGGCATCGCCGCATTGCGCGCGGCCGTCTGCCGGCATTACAGACGGCGTTTCGGCGTCGAACTGGACCCCGACACGGAGGCCCTCGCGACCATCGGCTCCAAGGAGGGCCTCGCCCACATCTGCCTGGCGCTTCTGGATCCCGGCGATCTCGCGATTGTACCCAACCCGGCGTACCCGCTGCATCTCTACGGCGTGGCCATTGCAAACGGCAATGTCCTGAGCCTTCCTCTCCGCCCGGAGAAAGAGTTCATCCCCGAAATCCGGATGGTGGCGAGGGAGCTGTGGCCAAAACCGAAAATGATGATTTTCAACTTCCCGAACAACCCCACGACAGCGACGGTTGACGCTGCTTTTTTCGAAGAGATCGTGGATTTCGCCCGGCGTCAGGAAATCGTCATCATCCACGATATGGCGTATTCCGACATCGTCTTCGACGGCTACCGGGCGCCCAGCCTGCTCCAGATGAAAGGGGCAAAGGAGGTGGGCGTGGAATTCTACACCATGTCCAAGACGTACAACATGGCCGGCTGGCGGGTCGGTTTCTGTCTGGGCAATCCGGAAGTCATCGAAGCGCTGAAGACGATAAAACACTACTACGACTATGGTATCTTCACGCCCATCCAGGTCGCCGCAATCGCCGCCCTGGACGGTCCCCAGGACTGCGTCGTTCAGGCCGCTGAGATCTACCGATCCAGGCGTGACGTACTGGTCGAGGGACTCAACCGGATCGGCTGGCCCGTTTTCAAACCCAAGGCGTCGATGTTCATCTGGACGCCGATTCCCGACAAATACCGCTACCTGGGCTCCATGAGGTTTGCCCTCAAGATGATGGAAGAAGCGGAGGTCGCCGTTTCTCCCGGGATCGGTTTCGGCGACATGGGCGAAGGTTACGTGCGGATTTCTCTCATTGAAAACGAGCACCGGATCCGTCAGGCCATCAGAAATATCAAGCGGGCATTCTTCTGAGAGGATCGGCTGTGAACGTCACCGAAGGGAGTTGCATCTGCCCCGAAGGGTTCCGCGCCTCGGGTATCGCGTGCGGCCTGAAGCCGGAAGGCAGGGATATGGCCCTCATCGCGTCAGACAGACCGGCGGCGGCGGCGGGCGTGTTCACGACAAACCGGGTTCAGGCGGCCCCGATCCAGGTCAACCGGGAACACCTGACCGACAAAACGGCGCAGGCCATCGTCGTCAACAGCAAGAACGCCAATGCCTGCACGGGCGAGCGGGGGTTGGCCGATGCCCGGCTGACGGCGCGCGAGGTGGCGCGTGAGCTCGCCGTCGCGCCCGAAGACGTGCTGGTCAATTCGACGGGGGTGATCGGCGTGCCGCTTCCCATGGAGAACATCCGGGCGGGCATCCCTGCGGCCGTCCGCGGCCTTCGCGAGAATGGTTGGGCGGACGCCGCTCTCGCGATCATGACCACCGATACGGCGCCGAAGCAGGCGTCCGCGGAAATCCGGCTCGACGGGCGCGCCGTTGCCATCTCCGGAATCGCGAAGGGCGCCGGAATGATCGCGCCCGATATGGCCACAATGCTTGGCTTCGTCGTCACGGACGCCGCTGTGCCTCCGGGACGCCTGGAGACGTGTCTCCGCGTGGCTGCAGACCGGTCTTTCAACTGCATAACGGTGGACGGCGACACAAGCACGAACGACACGGTGATCCTGATGGCCAACGGCGCCGCATGCGGACGCCCGATATCCGGCGGCGACGTCGAGACCTTTCAGGCCGGACTGAACGCCGTCTGCGGCAGCCTGGCCAGGCAGATCGCACGCGACGGCGAGGGCGCCACCAAGCTCATCACCATCCGGGTCGCCGGCGCCCCAACGAGTCAGGATGCCCGAAAAATCGGCCTGGCCGTCGGCAATTCCAACCTGGTCAAGACCGCCGTCTTCGGCAGAGACCCGAACTGGGGCCGGATCCTGTGCGCGGTCGGGTACGCCGGCGTTCCGGTCGAACCCGGCAGGATCTCCGTGTCGATGGCCGGCATCCCCATCTACGGCGAAGGAGGCGGGCTTCCTTTCGATGCCGGGGAGGCCATTCGCGCATTGTCGGCGGCTGACGTGGAAATCGAAATCGACCTCGGCCAGGGTGACGAAACCGCCACCGTCTACACCTGCGACCTTACATACGACTACGTCAGGATCAACGCCGAATACACGACCTGACGGGGCGCGGGTCTGGTGATTGAACTGGACCGCGGATCGGCTCCAACGCACGTGGAATGCGGTTCCCTCAATCCCACACGCCCCGTAGTCGATTCAAACCTATGGATAAGACGGACTCACCGTTCGCCAGACGCGTTCTCGATATCGATGAATCGCTTACCGTCGCCACGTTTGCCCGAATGGGTGAATTGAAGCGCAGGGACATGGATGTCATCGCCCTGGTCGCGGGCGAGCCCGACTTCGACACACCTCGGAACATCAAGGACGCGGGTATTCGGGCCATCGTCGACGGGCGTACCAAATATACGGCCCCCGCATCGGGTCTTCCCGAACTCAAACGAGCAATCGCGAGTAAACTCGAGAGAGAAAACAATCTGGACTACGACCCGTCGGAGATTGTTGTCACCTGCGGGGCCAAGCAGGTTATCTTCGACGCGGTTGTGGCGATGATCAACCCCGGCGACGAGGCCATCATTCCCGCTCCTTTCTGGGTCAGCTACGCTGACCAGGTCAGACTGATGGGCGGGCGGCCGGTCATTCTGAAGACAACCGAGGCCACGGGTTTCAGGCTTACCCCCGGGATGCTTGCGGACGCCATCACGGCGCGGTCCAAGTTCGTGCTCCTGAACAGTCCGTGCAATCCAACCGGCGAAGTGTACACGCCCGATGAACTGGGCGCCCTCGCCGACGTCATCGTGAATGCCGGCATCTACGCGATCTCGGACGAGATCTATGAAAAAATCGTCTATAACGGCGCCGAGCACGTCTCGATCGCCGCCATTCATCCTGAGATCAAGCGAAGAACGCTGCTTGTCAATGGTTTCTCCAAAGCCTACGCGATGACCGGCTGGCGGGTGGGCTACGGCGCCGGTCCGCCCGACCTGATGAAACTGATCGCCAAAGTACAGAGCCAGGAAACCACCAACACGTGCACGATTTCCCAGTACGCGGCCATCGAGGCGCTTAACGGGCCTCAGGATAGTGTGGACGCCATGCGAGCCGCATACCAGGAGCGCCGGAATCTGATCGTCGGCCTTTTGAACGGCCTGCCGGGGGTCTCGTGCCTCCTTCCGGGCGGCGCCTTCTACGCCTTTCCGAACGTGTCCGCCCTGTACGGCGAACGGATCAGGAACGACGTCCAACTCGCCGATTACCTCCTTGAAACAGCCGGGACGGGCTGCGTACCGGGCAGTGGCTTCGGTTCCGGCGACCACCTGCGCTTTTCCTATGCCGCGTCTTTAGCGGATATTCGGGAGGCCATGGACCGAATCGAAACCGCCATCAGGCGGATCTAGCAGTCCGTATCCCGTCGAAAAGGACATCATGACCATGACGGACAAGAAGAGAATCTATCTGGATTTCGAGCGCCCCATTGCCGAACTGGATGAGAAGATCGAGGACCTGAAGAACCGCGCCGAGACCGAAGAGCTCGACATGACTGCCGAGTTGACCACTCTGGAAAAACGGCTGCAGAAACTGGAAAAGGAAGTCTACTCGGACATGAGCCGGTGGCAGATATACCAGGTGGCGGGGCACCCCCAGCGCCCCCATACGCTGGATTTCATACGATTGATGCTCACCGATTTTACGGAGCTTCGCGGCGACCGGACCTTCAAAGACGATCCCGCTCTTGTGAGCGGCTTCGCCCGGCTGGAAGGACAACCCCTCCTGGTCCTTGGAACGCAGAAAGGACGCAATACAAAGGAAAATATCCTCAGGAACTTTGGCATGGCCCACCCCGAAGGATATCGAAAGGCGCTTCGCGTCATGAAACTCGCCGCCAAATTCAAACGCCCCGTCCTGTGTCTGATCGATACGCCCGGCGCCTACCCGGGCATCGGATCAGAGGAACGGAGCGTTTCGGAAGCCATCGCCAGGAATCTCTTCGAGATTTCCAGGCTTCCGGTTCCAATCATCGTCGTCATCATCGGCGAGGGCGCAAGCGGCGGCGCGCTGGGAATCGGGGTCGGCGACAGAATCCTGATGCTGGAAAACGCGTGGTACTCCGTGATCAACCCTCAGTCCTGTTCTCTCATTCTCTGGCGGAATCGCGACAAGAGAGAAGAAGCGGCCGAAGCACTGAAGATCACCGCGCCCGACCTGGTTCCCCTCGGAATCGTCGACAGAATCGTACCCGAGCCATTCGGCGGGGCGCACAGAGACGCCGTTACGGCGGCCGGGAACCTGAAGCGGATTCTGCTGGACGAACTTCAGCATCTCCAGGGCATGCGCCCCGACGAACTCGTGCGCGAGCGGGTGGACAAGTTCGGTCGCATGGGGGTCTGGGATGAATGACCCGCACCTGCGGCGGTCCCACCGGATCCATGTCGTCTCCATGCAACGAAATTAGCAAAAAATGGGCCAGTGATTGCCCGTTTTTTTTTACGCTTGACGCCTTTCAGCGCCGGGACATTTCTAACTTGCTGTTTACGTGAGACGTTTCTAAAGTTGAGCGAATTTCTGGACCATTTTTCGGGAAGAATGGCCCGAGGATACCTTCCGCACTGCGAAAAAAAAGTCAGTACGTCCAGCCAGTTGTGTTTCAATATCTTATGCGAACGTCACAAACTCGGTCTCTCATTTTCTCAAATTACCCCTTGACGGAAAGGGGCTCGGATTATATATTCTCAATCGTTCTTGCGAAGAGACCGTCTTCTCATAAGACGTTGCCTTGGAACAAGTTACATTGCAGAATCCGTGTGTTTTTTCCGGCAGACGCTCCTGGGAAATCGCGACCGGATTTCAGACGCAACCGGGGGTTTTCTGCGGTTTGTTTTGATGTTGGGCCCGGACCGACAGGATCAAGACAGACGGTCCCGGGAGTTGGACATCGCAGAAGCCTCGTCTTCCAGGCAGGTATTGCTATAATGGGCGGTATGGCCGTTACCGTAATTCGCTTCGGCACCTGATCCAGCCCGGGGGAAGTTGAAAGCATCGGCTCTTTGGTTGGCGGCAGTCTTATTGGGGGAGATAATACTGCCAGCTAGACCGATCACGCAGAACTGCTGCTTTTCTTCCTATGCATCGTGACTCTGTGCCGAACCCGCGTTCCAGTACGTCCAGCCGCCCATTTTTTCGCCGTCAGCGCCCTTCCAGCCATCCCCGTGCGTCTATCCCCTCCTCGTCGATCCGGATTTCCACCGCACCCATCATATCGGTCCGATAGACCGAGGTCCCCATTGTCTCAAAACGCCGAATGACCTCGGGAGAGGGATGGCGAAATTTGTTCCTGATTCCGCACGAGACCGCTGCAAGCTCCGGACGCACGCCGTTCAGAAAAGCGGCGGTGGACGAGGTGCGGGATCCGTGGTGGGCCACCTTCAACACCTGGGCGTGAAGTCGGTCGCCCCACCGCAACAGATCCGAATCGGTCTCATGTTCGACGTCGCCCGTTAAAAGGACGGCGGATCCACCGTACGTCAGCCGGATGACGACGGAACCGTTGTTGAGTCCCATCGGGGCCGGTCCTTTTTTCGAAACATAATCCGGTGTGGGGTGCAGAACAAGGGCGTCCACGCCGCCCAGTCCGGCGAGCCGGTCGCCCGCCTCGACTGCGGCATAACGGATATCCTTCTCCCGGATCAGCGTCCGGATCCGCCGCGCCGTCCAGGAGTCGTAATGTTGTCCGGCATCCAGGTACCATCCGACCTCTATCCTCTCCAGTAGCGTCACGAACCCGCCGATGTGATCGCTGTGCGGGTGGGATGCCACCACCACGTCGATGCGGCTGATTCCTTCCGCCTTCAGAAACGGGATCAGCACCCGTTCTCCCATATCGACGTTCACCGCGCGCAGACCGCCGTCAACCAGCATGGTCCTCCCGTTCGGAAACCTCAGAAAGATCCCGTCGCCCTGCCCCACGTCCAGTACCAGCAACCGCAGGCCGGCGCCTCGCGGCCAGAGGTCCGACCAGACCCAGAGATTCGCCAGAGACAGCGCGACGATCACAATCCGGCGGCCCCAACGCTGCGACCTGGCTTCGGGATGGATGAGAAGGACCGCGCAGAGATACAACCCCACGGTCGTCCAACCGGGTCGCGGTATTTCCACGGCGGCCCATGCCGGTCCGGCGAACCATCCTGCCGTCTGGATAGCACCCGTCAGGACAAGCCAGTTTGCGCCGTTCAACAACGCAGCGACCGGCGGCGAAGCGTGAAAGACAATCACGCCGAGCAGCCCCAGCGCGACGGCAGCCGCCATTAAGGGCACCACGACGAGGTTGGCGAGAACCGAGACAACCGAGAGAAACCCGAAATAGGTCAGCACGAAAGGCAGCGTGCCCACCTGCGCGGCCACCGATACGGCCAGCGGCGACCATACCCAGTGCGTGAGACCGCCCGTGCCGCCTCCCGGGAGCCAGGCCCGGATTGGTCGATAGAGCAGCAGGATTCCTCCAGTGGCGGAAAAAGAGAGTTGGAATCCCACGTCGAACAGATCCTGGGGCCTGAAGACCAGAATCACAAGAGCCGCCAGACCGAGTGAATTCAATCCTTCCCCCTGCGTGTTTCCCAGGCGACCCCAGATGGTAATCGCGCACATCATAGAGGCTCTCACCACCGAAGGCGGCAACCCCGTAACCAGCGCGTAGAGCGAAACCCCGCAGACGGTTGCCCATGCCGTGGTTCTCCTGCCGCATCCGAGCGCGCCGAGGCCGAAAAACAAGACCGCGGCAATCAGACCTACGTGCAGGCCCGAAACGGCCAGGACGTGGTTGACGCCGGCCCGCGTAAACGCGGTTCGAACGCCGTCGGGCACCCCGCGTTTCTCTCCCAGCAATACCCCGTTCAGCAGGCCCGCCGGCCCTCCCGAGAGGTTGTTCGCCACGCCGCGGCGCACGCCACGGCGCACGGGCAGCACCACGTACGTCCACAGCCAGCCCCCCCTGCCCGCACGGGTGTCCAGGACCTGTTCCGCCCTGAACACCGACCCCATAACGTGGATTCCCTTCCGTTTCAGAAAGGCGCGGTAATCGAACGCGCCCGGATTTCTGGCCGGGTGCGGCCGCCGCAGGTTGAGCCGCGTCACCAGACGGTCTCCGTAATCCACCTGCGGCCGGAACTTCCAAAACCGTACAAGAACCGCTCCCTGAATCGAAAACACGGTATCACGTACGGTCACGCTCTCCGCGGCGAGCCGAAGTCGCAGCCCGTCTTCAATCCATTCAGGTTCTTCAGCGACGCGCCCATGGAGCACCACCGGATGGTCCCGACCCGCAAACCGTGCGACGTGGTCATCGGGCAACCCCTGTGTAACGCATTCATACCTCAAGGCCCCCAGAGCGACAAAGAGGGCCACCGGCCACACGGAACGCCTCCAACGGATCAGGGACACGATCCAGAACGCGAGACCACCGGCCCATAGCATCCATACCGGCAGCTCCCACGGATGAGCCAGGAGCACGCCCGCGGCGAAAGACGCCGCGGACAACAACGCCGGACGATGCATCACCGCTCCCTCCGTTTGGCCCCGGGTTCGCGACACAATGCGGCAAATTTCGTGCCGCTCCGAATAACGGCGGATTTTCCGGGTTTCCCGTTGTTGTCTGGAACGATCCTTTCAATCGATGTCTCGAAACGTTCACCCGCGTGTTATGACTCCGGCCACTCGACGCCGCCGGAACAATCCATTGACATTACCCGGTGGAGATGCTATATTTCGGGGAAAATCCGTCGGTCAACAGTCTTCATTGGCGGCGTCCCTGACTTTTCATGCCGATCCAGCTGGAATGCGACGGAATATTCGGCTTCGACTGGAATACGACGGAACAGATTTCAAGGGCTGGCAGATTCAGCCCGACCAGCGCACAGTCCAGGGAACACTCGAGTCCTGCCTGGAATCTCTAATGGGACACCACGTCCGCGCCGTCGGGGCCGGGCGCACGGATGCAGGCGTCCACGCGCTTGAGCAGGTGGCCAATTTTACCACGTCCAACCCCCTGCCATTGCATCGCGTCGAGGCCGCCTTGAACGGAATGTTGCCGGCAGACGTGGTTGTCCTCGACGCAGATGAGGTTCCGCACGCGTTTCATGCACGACGTAGCGCAAGGCGCCGGAGTTACCTGTATCGCATCGCGTACCGACGCCGGGCAATCGGCCGCGGACAGGCGTGGCACCTGCGAAGCAGGCTGAATATCGACGCGATGCAGTCCGCGGCGGCACGCACGCTGGGCTGTCATGATTTCACGTCGTTCTGCGTGGCTGCGGCTGAGAAGGAGAACCGGACCTGCCGCGTCTTCGAGTGCCTGCTGGCCAGCATCGGCGACGCGGTCCACGTGGAGATTTCGGCCGACAGGTTTCTCAGGTCGATGGTGCGCGGCATTGTCGGTACTCTGGTGCAGGTGGGAAGAGGCACACGGGCGCCCGACGCGATGGACACCATTCTGAAGGCGCGAGACAGGCGCCAGGCGGGGCCCAACGCCCCGCCCCAGGGCCTTTTCTTAAAAAAAGTGACTTACGACGACCCGGAAGAATAGCGCGTGCGGCAACCGGTGCGGATCGTTCTCAAAAGCGTCGTTGCGGGATTGATACTGGTACTTTGCGCCGATGGTCAATCGGAAGGGGCGTCTCCGGCTGCCGCCGCGGGCCCTGAAATCGACGCCTCACGTAAAAACGCCATCGTGCGGGCCGTCGAGAGGGTGGCGCCCACGGTCGTCGGGGTAACCACGGTTTCCTTCGAACCCGTCGACGTCCGGGTTGCGCACCCGTTTTGGGATCTTTTCTGGTATCCGGGAACCGTCCGGAAAGAACGTCCGGGGATCGGATCCGGCGTGGTTATCCGGTCCGACGGGTACATCCTGACCAATCACCACGTCGTCAAGGGCGCGCGGGAAATCACGGTCACGTTTTCGGACGGTCGGAGCCTGAAGGTTCGGGACACCCGCAAAGACGTGATGGTCGACCCCGGCGCTGATCTGGCGGTCATACGGGTTAACGCGACGAATCTCCCGGTTCCGGAACTGGGAGATTCCGAAGACGTGATTATCGGCGAGTGGGCGATCGCCATCGGCAAGCCCTTCGGGCTGCTGATCGAAGAACCCGAACCCACCGTGACCGTCGGCGTCGTAAGCGCCGTAAACCGGAACCTGTCGCTGCGGCAGGATGAGGGCGGCCATTCCTATTCGAATATGATCCAGACCGATGCGTCAATCAATCCGGGCAACAGCGGCGGGCCCCTGGTCAACGGCGTCGGTCAGGTCATCGGCATCAACACCTTTATCTTTACCAAGAGCGGGGGTTCCCTCGGCATCGGTTTCGCGCTCCCCATCAACCGGGCAAGAAAAATAGCCGAACGTCTGATCGCAGGGGGTGTGCAGGAATTCTGGACCGGTTTCGAGGTGCATCCGAACCTGACGCCAGGGCTGGCGAACGCTTTGGGGTTATACACGCATCGGGGCGCGCTGATCACGCGCGTGGCGGACCGCAGTCCGGCGTCTCGCGCAAGGCTGAATCCGGGCGACCTGATCATCTCCGTGAACGGCCGCGCCGTCCGAAACGCCGACGACGTGGACAGGATCATCGAAGACGCACGCGTCGGGGACGTCCTTTCACTGAGCATTCTGCGAGGCAGGCTGCGCTTAGCGACCCGTCTCCGGCCGGAACGGGCCCCTGCCGCTCAACAGTAGGTAAACCGGCAACGGGGTAGCACTGTATTTCGGAGCCATGACGCCATGAGAAAAAGGGCCGCAGTCCCGAGCATGGTTACACTCTGCAATCTCTGCTGTGGATTCCTTGCGATCGCGTACGCCATGGACGGGAAACTGGTCCCGGCGGCGTGGTTAATCGTTATCGCGGGCTTTCTCGATGCCTTCGACGGCAAGCTCGCCCGACTGATGGACTCGCCCAGCAACTTCGGGGTTCAGTTCGACTCCCTGGCCGACGTCTGTTCGTTCGGCGTGGCGCCCGCGGTCCTGATGTTCCAGTACCTGCAGGGTTTGCTGGATGCCGTGTGGTTGCCGTTCGCGGCCTGTTTTCTGTTCCTGCTGTGCGGCGCGTTGCGCCTGGCGAGGTTCAACGTTCAGGTCAAAGGCGACGAAAAGGAGGACTTTGTCGGCCTTCCGATTCCATCGGCCGCCGGAACGATGGCCGCTTATATCGTCTTTGCCGAGCGGGTCTGGCAGAGTACCCGGGAACCCCATGTCGCCCTTCTCCTTTGCATGGTTCTGGGCCTTCTTATGGTCAGTCCGTTCGGATATCCCGCCTTTCCCCGGTTCAGCATCGAAGCGCGGAGGGACCGCTGGAGGCTGGGAATCGCCCTTGCCGCGTTTATCCCCGTCGCGGTATTTCCGGACGAAGCGTTTTTTCCGATCGCGTTTGCGTTTTCGATCTCGGGCGCCGTGCGGTGGGTGTCGCATCTGATTATACATAGAGAAGTCGCGGATATGTGAATCGTCCTGAAACGAGAGTGGAGCGGAAATCGATGAAGAACAAGAGCATCGGACTCCTGGTTGTGGCAATCTTCCTGGGTATTCTGGCAAGCCAGGTCTTCGGCGCGGTCCTGAACGTGATCTTCGGCAGCCTCGGCCTGCAAGACAACATGGTCTCCAGGGTACTTGTGGATCCCCTGGTCGCCTACGAATTCTACCCGATGCGCCTCAATCTGCTCGTGATGACGCTCACCCTGGGGTTTTCGCTCAATTTCAACGTACTCAGCCTGATCGGCATCGGAACCGCGTACTATTACGTGAAGTACTCCTACTGAGTGACGGCCGCGCCACTGCGCGACGGCTGCCGCCGGCGTCCCCGGCGCCGCTTCGGATCGAATACGGCCGTTTTTCATAGATACGAGGTGATTCATGCTGGGTGGAATCGGAACATGGGAAATCCTCCTGATCTTCCTGGTCATCCTCCTGCTGTTCGGGGCCAAACGCATTCCCGATATCGCCAAGAGCGTGGGCAAAGGAGTTACGGAATTCAAGAAAGGCCTTCGGGACATCCAGGACGAAATAGAGACCGGAGGCGACCCCCCTTCCCGGTCCGGCGACAAAACACCGGATACGGAAAAAACCGCCAAACCCTAGGGGGAGGTAAGTTGGCAGTCTCCGGGAAGCCACTGAACGAACGGCCCGCCCACGAACTGACGGCGTCGATTCTGTCGGGAAGGGTAACTTCCAGACAGCTGGTCGAGGCCGTTTTTCGTTGCATTCGGGCGACGAATCCGACGCTCAACACATACGTCACCCTGAATGAATCAGAGGCGATCCGCAAGGCGGAGGAAGTAGACGCCAGAATATCGGCAGGAAATCCGGTCGGTCCGCTGGCGGGTATTCCCGTTGCGCTTAAAGACCTGCTTTGCACCAGAGGATTGCTCACCACCGCGGGTTCCCGCATCCTCGAAAATTTCGTTCCGCCCTACGACGCCACGTCCGTCGAACGCCTCCGCGATGCCGACGCGGTTATCGTTGGCAAACTCAATCTGGACGAGTTTGCCATGGGGTCATCAAACGAAAACTCGGCGTACGGTCCGGCGCGAAATCCCCACGATCCGGCGCGTGTGCCGGGAGGTTCCAGCGGCGCCAGCGCCGCCAGCGTGGCCGCGAACCAGACCGTGCTGGCCCTGGGCACGGATACCGGTGGCTCCATTCGCCTTCCCGCCTCCTTCTGCGGCGTGGTCGGTCTCAAGCCCACCTACGGCCGGGTCTCCCGCTACGGCCTCATTGCGTACGCGTCTTCCCTGGACCAGATTGGCCCCGTGGCACGGAACGTGACGGATGCAGCGCTCCTCCTGAACGTCATTGCCGGGCACGACCCGCGAGACTCCACGTCCGTGGACCTGCCAGCGCCGGACTACACGGCGGGCCTCGATGCGGGTGTCGCCGGCCGGACCGTGGGTCTTCCAACGGGGTATTTCGGGGACGGGCTGGACGAAGAGGTACGGGCGTCGGTATTCCGAGGCGTTGAAGTCCTGAAAGACGCCGGCGCGGAAATCCGGGAGATCGACCTCCCCATCGCGTGCCATCCGGCCTACTCGATTGCCGCCTACTACATCATCGCCACGGGTGAGGCATCTTCGAACCTCTCCCGGTACGACGGCGTCAAGTACGGCAGTCGAACGGAAGGTGACGATCTGATCGACATGTATTGCCGGACCCGAAGCGCAGGGTTCGGCGCGGAAGTCAAACGCCGCATCATGCTTGGCGCCTACGCCCTCAGCGCGGGCTACTACGATGCCTATTACCTGAAAGCTCAGCGGGTGCGCACGCTCGTCAAGGGGGATTTCGACGGCGCCTTCGAATCCTGCGACCTGCTCGCCGCGCCCGTTTCGCCCACACCGGCTTTCCCCATTGGCGAAAAGACCGATGACCCGCTCCAGATGTACCTCTCCGACATCTACACCGTCTCCGTCAACCTGGCGGGCATTCCGGCCATCTCGGTCCCCTGCGGCCTTTCGGGCGAGGGTTTGCCAATCGGTCTGCAACTGTTGGCGCCGGCGTTCAAGGAAGAGAACCTGCTCAGGGCCGCCTACGTGGTCGAACAGGAACTGACCTGATGAGATACGAATCCGTCATCGGTCTGGAGGTCCACGCGCAGCTTGCCACGCAGACCAAGATATTCTGCGGTTGCAGCGTGTCGTACGGCGCCGAAGCCAATTCGCGCACCTGTCCGGTCTGCCTGGGGCTGCCCGGCGCGCTGCCGGTGTTGAACAGGGAGGCGGTCGAGCACACCATTCGCATTGCCCTGGCGGTTGGCTGCACCGTCCAGAGCCGAAGCCGCTTTCTGAGGAAGAACTATTTCTACCCCGATCTGCCGAAGGGGTATCAGATTTCGCAGTTCCAGTCCAACGAGGAAATGCCGCTGGCCACGGGAGGCCGTATCGAGATCCCGTCCGGCAGCGGCACAAAGACCATTCGCCTCATCCGCATCCACATGGAAGAAGACGCGGGCAAGAGCATCCACGACGAGGCGTTTGTCGCCGCCGGCGAGTCACTGGTGGACGTCAACCGTTGCGGGGTCCCGCTCATCGAACTCGTCAGCGAACCGGACATCGCGACGCCGGAAGAAGCCTCCCTCTTCATGACCCGCCTGCGACAGCTGCTGATCTACACGGGAGTTTCGGAAGGAGACATGGAAAAGGGCCACATCCGCATCGACGCCAACGTATCGATCCGGCCGGACGGCGCCACCGGACTCGGCGCCAAGGTCGAGATCAAAAATATGAACTCCATACGCAACTGCCGGCGGGCCCTCGAAGCCGAAATCCTGCGCCAGATCGACACGCTGGAGACCGGCGGCGACGTCATGCAGGAAACCCTGCTCTACGATCCCGACCGCAACCGGCTGCGCACGATGCGCGGCAAGGAGTCCTCCGACGACTACCGCTATTTCCCAGAGCCCGATCTGGTTCCGGTCGTCGTCGATCCGGAATGGACGGACCGGATCCAAGCCACCGTTCCCGAACTGCCGGAAGCGAAACGCACCCGTTTCGAGCTCGCGTACGGGCTGAGAACAGACCAGATCGACACCCTGATCGCCGACCGGAAAATGGCCGATTACTATGAAGCCGCCGTGTCGGCCGGGGCAGAGCCCGCCACGGCCGCAAACTGGGTCCACGGCGACGTCCTCCGGACTCTCAACGAACGAAAAATCGACGTCGATCAACTCAAAGCCGCCCCCGCAGATCTTGCGGCGCTGCTCAAGTTGATCGAAGGCGGCGTCATCAGCGCGAGCGTCGGGAGGACCGTATTCGCCCGGATGGCCGAAACCGGCGACGCACCCGAAGCCGTCGTCGAACGGCAGGGTCTCGCGCAGATCAGCGATTCGTCCCGGATCGACGGCCTGATCGAAACGGTGATTTCACAGCACCCCGACGCCGTCGAGAGATACAGGAGAGGCGACGCAAAGCTGCTGGGTTTCTTCATGGGGCAGATCATGAAGGCCACAAGAGGCCAGGCGAACCCCGGCATGGCGAATCGGCTGTTGCGGGAGAAGCTGGCGCCCAGACCCCCGTCCTCCTGACTGCAAAGCCGACGGCAACCGTGAGCAATCATCTCGTTATCTTCGCCAAAAACCCCGTTCCCGGCGCGGTCAAGACGCGCCTCCATCCCAGGTACACACCGACACAGGCGGCGGCGATCTACCGTGCCTTCGTCCTGGATACCGTGGACGCTGCGATGCAGGCCCGCGTGGACCTGCGCTGCGTTGCCTTCGATCCGCCGGGAGCGGAAGTCGAACTCGGCGATCTGGCCGGTCCTGGTTGGGTACTCTTCGCCCAGGTCTCCGGCGACCTGGGCGAACGCATGTACCTGGCGGCACGCCACTGTTTCGACCTGGGCGCGCGGCGCGTCGTGGTCTTGGGAACCGACGTTCCTTCGCTGCCGCCCAGCCGCATCGATCGTGCATTCGAACTCCTGGAAGCCAACGAGATCGTACTCGGACCCAGCATGGATGGCGGGTACTATCTCGTTGGCCTCTCACGACCGGTCCGGGAGATCTTCCGCGACATCGCGTGGAGCACCGCCCGGGTGTTCGCGCAGACGCTTGAGCGGGCCAGGGCCGCCGGTCTCGCCGTTGGCGTTCTTCCGTCGTGGCACGACGTGGACACGCCCCGGCAGCTGGATTATCTCGTCGACCACGCGCGCGCGCATCTCCACGCCGGCACGGTCGACCCCATTCCTCACACCCGCGCCTGCCTCTCGACCATCGACGGGCCCGCTGGACCGTGACGGCAGACGGCGATGCCGCCGCAAGGGAAACCAGGATGACAATCAAACGCATCGAACAGTTTTTCCCGCGTCCTCGCACCCGCCTGCTGAAAATTTCGACCGATAACGGCCTCGAGGGCTGGGGAGAAACCACCCTGGAGGGCAGACCCGGAAGCACCGTTGCCGCGGTGGAGGAACTGTCAGCCTATCTCATAGGCAAAGACCCGCTCCGGATCCAGCACCACTGGCAGCATATCTACCGTTCAGCGTTCTACCGAGGAGGCGCTGTCCTCATGACCGCGCTGTCGGGCATCGACCAGGCGCTGTGGGATATCGCGGGCAAGTACTATGGCGTACCCGTATACCGGTTGCTCGGAGGCCCGGTGAGGGACCGGATCCGGGTCTACGCCCACTGGGGAATCGGCGGCCTCACGGAGGACGAACAGGCCGCATCGAGACAACGCCTGGACAGTCTCCGGAAAAAGGGCGGTTACAAGGCGTTCAAGACCGGGCCCGGGGGCAAGTGGCGTGCCCACGAACCTCCCGCCGTTATCGATGAATTCGTCCGCCGCGCCTACATGATGCGGGAGTGGGTCGGGCCCGACGTGGAGCTCTGTTTCGATTTTCACGGAAAAATGACACCGGCACTGGCGGTCGAAATCTGTCAGGAACTCAGAGGCATGCGGCCGATGTTTGTGGAAGAACCCGTACCACAGGAGAACGTGGATGCGCTGAAACACGTCTCCGACAGGGTCCCCTTTCCCGTCGCCACGGGCGAGCGGCTGCTCAGCAGGTGGGAGTTCCGGCGCGTCTTCGAAAACCAGGCCGCCGCGTACATCCAGCCGGACGTTTCTCACGCCGGCGGTATTTCGGAAACCCTCAGAATCGCCAATATGGCCGAAGTCTACTACATGCACGTCATGCCCCATTGCGCCATCGGACCCGTTGCGTTCTCGTCGTGCCTGCACGTCGACGCCGCCGTGCCCAACTTTCTGATTCAGGAGCAGGTCGACGCGTGTCTTGGAGAAGGCCTGCTGATGCAACCCTGGCAGGTGAACGACGGTCACGTCCCGCTTCCGGCCGGGCCCGGCCTCGGCATTGAACCCGACGAACGCGAAGTGCGCAAGATGAGCGACTACACGGAGGAACTGGGAGGTGAATATTACCACCCGTCCGACGGGAGTGTGGCGGACTGGTAGGTGGGCCCGACATTGCCGGTGAACAGCGACGCCGCGGCACAGGCCGGCGACCGCGTGGGTCACTCTTCCGACTGTCGCCAGTATCGCCGGATCGGTACCGGCACGATCGTCGTCTCCCAGTAGTCCTCGGGCAGGTCCTGCCACCGCGCCATGCTCCGGGCGTCCGCGTCCCAGACCAACTCGCCTTTGCGGAGCGTCAGCTTGCACACCAGACGCTCGTTCCCGTCCATCCGCCCCCATCCGCAGTCCCGGAAGGAAAACGCTCCCTCGAGGCGCGAGAACACCGCGACGTCGGCCTCCGCCCCGACGCCGAGCGTGCCCAGGTCCGGCCGGCGAATCGCCTTCGCCGGCGTTGCCGTGGACCGGTAGATCACCTCCCGCAGGGGCATTCCCATCAGGAGGCACTTGGACATCACGTCGGTCATGCTGACCACGGACCCGTGGATATTTCCGGTATGCAGGTCCGTGCTGATGGAGTCCGGCGAAAACCCGTCCGCAATGGCGGGAACGCCGTTGCGGTACCAGAAACTCGCCGCGCCGTGGCCCAGGTCGAACCAGACACCCCGATCCCTGGCCTCGAACATATGGTCCCGGACCCGCCCGTTATCGTCCACGACGGGAAACTGCCGGGCGAAAACGTGCGTGTGAATGTCCCCGGGACGCAGCTTCCGCAGGATCAGATCCTGGTAGGACCGCTCAGGCGGACGGGGCCAGAAGTCGACCATCACCGGCATCTCGCACAGGTCGCCCGCCTCGACCGCCCGCTCGACGGACGCCCAGGGAGGATGGTTGTCGTCGAACGGTCCTCGCGGCCAGTAGTGGGCTGTCTTGATGCCCACGACCACGTCCCCGTGATCCGCCGCCGCCGCCGCCGCGCCCGCGGCGTCGAACGTGCGGATATCCTGCTCCGAACTTCCCATTCCCGGAGCGGAGACGTTGACAAGAGCCAGAATCCGGCAGATCTTTTTCTCCATCACAGTCTGCCTGAAATGCGCGATTTCCTCACATCCCGCGGTTCCGGTATCCACGCAGGTCGTCACTCCGTCGCTCAGAAAATGCGCATCCGCGTTCAGACTGCTGGTGAATTTTCCGGACCCCGGGTCCAGCCTGGTGTCGTAGGCATGGACGTGAATGTCCACCAGCCCGGGCGTGACCAGCAGGCCCGATACGTCGATGACGCGCGATGCCCGGTCCGCGGCGATCCGGTCCGAAACTTCGGCGATTTTTCCGCTCCGAATGCCAACGTCACGGTTACCTTCGACGTCATTCGCGGGATCGATGACGTACCCGCCCTTCAGCAACAAATCCAACCGAACATCCTCCCGGACAGTCTCCATATTTCCACGCTCCTTTATTGTGAGTTTCCCGGCTTTCCGCCCGTCCACTAGAATTTTGAAATTACACCTCGGTACGTTATATTGTAGGCCCTTGCTCGAAGTCGCGCGCGTTCGGCGCAACCGCCGGCAGGAATTGAATCAAACGGGACTCAGCCCGGCACATTTGCGAAGGAATTAGCGTGAAGCGGAAGAAGCTCGGACTCAATAAATATCAGAAGCGAGCCTTCAGAATCGGGGAAGCGCGCGTCAACGGCGAAAGTATCGGTAGGCTGATCGACCTCTCCCGCAGCCCCAACCCGGTAGATCGCGAAACCGCCGCCAGATTCCTGTGCCCCTGCCACGTCCGGCGCCGCCGGCAAGACGTCTGGGACGCGCTTTACCGGATGCTCGAAGACCCCGATCGGCGTGTGCGCAAGGCCGCGTGGCACACCCTGGAAGACGGCGGGAGACCGGACGACCCCGCTTTGGATTCCATATTCGAACGTGCGGCACAGGAAGATTCCGAAAAGGGAATTCGACTGCAGGCTGGCGCCTATCTGAAGGCACGTCGGGGATCTGCAGACGCCGCACTTCAGGCGGATGCCGAAGCCGGTTACCGAATACGCGGCAAGTGCGACTTCTGCGGTTCAACGGATGTATTCGTAAAAACAGACATTGGAACCGAAATCCCTGACGACGGGCGGATGCGCTTCAGTCTCGTCTGCGAGGCCTGCGACAACTGAGTCCCGCGTCCGGAACGGAGGACGAAGCATGCAGATCATTGTCCGAAACGAAGACGATCTCAAGGACCGCTGGAACAGGCTTCAGAACTTTCTCTTCGACCCTGAATACTTCAAGTTTGACATGGAGTTCCCCTCCGCCGAGGAGATCGTGGACATTCTCCGAAGGGACAGTCAGGCACGAATCAACGTTCCCGGCGACCTTCCGGAGGAGGAAGAAATCGAGAAGCGTGAGGAATTCAAAACGCTGCCCATCGCCGACGTCATCGACCGCCCCTTCTCGCTGGCCCACTTTCACCTTCAGAGCTTCTACGGCGAAGGTCAGTTCCTGCGGGACTTCCAGAAGAAGGTGATGATTCCGTGGCGCACCTTTCTGGCGTCGAGCGGATTCACCTGGCAACGGTGTTATCCCATTATTTTCATTTCCGGGAGGCATTGCAGTTCTTCCTACCACATGGACACGTCGCACGTCGTTGCCTGGCAGGTCTGGGGGGTAAAATACTTCAATGCATTCAAAGATCCCTACAAATATGCGCCCCTGGATGACGCCGTCAACAACCGCGAGTCACTCAGAGGGCCAGACGGGCCGCCGGAACACGATCCCGGCGACGTTCTTAGCTATAAAATGGAAAAGGGCGACCTGCTCTGGAATCAGTTGCTCACCCCCCACTGGGTTCCCGCGGGGGACAGCGTTGCCGTTAGCGTCAACATTTCGCACGGCGGCATCGCTTTTGGCGGGCAGTTCAGCCCCAACGAAACGGCCCTGAGAAAACGCTGGGAAGCCCATCCAAGGGAAGCGTGGCTCGTGGATACCCGCTACTGACGGGGTGCGACCAAACCGGCGAGACCTGCTGCTGCCGGAATCGCCTCCAAGCCGGAAATCTCGCGCAGGCGATTCCGGCATCGGTTCCGGGCGAAACTACAGACGTCGGCGGCGGTCACGGTCGTTTAATTCTCGAAAACCAAATGGCGTACGAAAAACCAGACGCGCCTCCGGTTTCAGGATGGCAGCGGCGTCTACGGAACCTCTTTTTTGAATCGGACACGCCCACGGGACGCCGGTTCGCCCTCGTGCTCATCTCCAGCATCGTCCTGAGCGTGCTGACCGTGATGCTGGACAGCATCGACGCGGTCCGGGAGTCCCATGGCGGCCTGCTTTATGGACTCGAATGGTTCTTTACAGTCCTATTCACACTCGAGTATTTCATGCGGCTGATCTGCGTTGGCCGCACGTTGCGTTATGCGTCTTCGTTCTTCGGCGTCGTGGACCTGCTTGCAATCATCCCCACGTACATCAGTCTGCTCCTGCCGGGCAGCCAATATCTGGTGGTCATCCGCGTCCTCCGCGTACTGCGCGTTTTTCGCGTCCTTAAACTGGTGCAGTACATGGACGCGGCCCGAATGATGGCCCGCGCAGTCCACTCGAGTTACAGGAAGGTTGCCGTTTTTGCGGTTACGGTGATGACGGCAGTCGTTATCCTCGGCTCCCTGATGTACATCATTGAAACACCTGAGAACGGCTTTACCAGCATACCCCGGAGCATCTATTGGGCCATCGTGACCCTCACGACCGTCGGATACGGTGATATTTCCCCGAAAACCGCACCCGGCCAAATCCTTGCGACCGTTGTCATGTTGCTGGGCTTCAGCATAATCGCAGTGCCCTCCGGAATCCTGTCGGTCGAAATCTTCCAGGCCTCGAAAGGCCGGTCCGCCGCACGGTACTGCCCGGGATGTAACGCCGAGACCCGTGAGGCCGATGCGAACTATTGTCGATATTGCGGCACGAGATTATAGGCTGCTGACCGTGCTCGTCGTCGCGGGGATGGCGGCCGTCCTTTATCTCCCGGCATCCGGGACGCCGGAACAGCGGGCGGCGGACCTGTGCGCCGGCGCCGAAACCGCGCAAAGACACGGAGACGACGAATCGGCGATTGCGACCTACCGGGAAGCCGTCGGCATTCACTCTGAATCCGTTTGTGCACGCCTGGGCCTTGCAGGCCTTCTGACTGAAAGGCGAAGATTCTCCGAAGCAATGGAAACTCTGCAGGCGGTATCACCCGCCCTGTTGCGTCCCGGGGAGTGGATGGAATATGCGCGCGCCCTTAGAGACGCACGGGCTGACAGCGAGGCCGAGTCTGCATATCTTACGGCCTCCGCAAGAATGCCGGAGGATCCAGGTCCCGCCCTGGAGTTGGCCGAATTTTACCTCTCTGCGGGAAGACTCGACAGCGCAGAATCCCGGTTCCGGCGCGCAAGGTCTCTGGACGGCGATCCCGGCGCGATTCACGCCGGCATGGGGCGCACGTTCGTCAGTCGCGGCGAACTCGACTCGGCTGCTGTCCGCTTCCGGCTTGCGCTTCAGGAAGACCCGGCAGACGTCGAATTGCTCTGCGACACCGCCCGGAACGAGCTCCAGCGAAAGCGGCCGGGCGCCGGCTTGCGCTATCTCCGCGGCGCCGTCGCACTGGACCCGTATCTGCCTCGCGCACGGTACCTGCTGGGACGGACGCTGCTCGCACTCGGGCATGAAGAGGAAGCCCGGGCTCAACTGGACGTCTTCGACCGCCAGAACAGGCTGGCCCTTCGCATACGCGTACTGAAACATCGCGTTGCCGAGAACCCGACGGCGGAAGACTATCAGGCGCTGTCTCACCTTTACAGTCTGACGGGACGGGACAGCCTGGCGTCGTCGTGCCTTCAGCGGGCCACCGCGCTGAATCCGCTGGCAACCGCGCCTCACGAGGCCCAGGGCGCCGTCCGCTTCTGACCTCGTCGTTTCACGAAAATGCGTCCCTCGGGTCGGCGCCTTCTTCCCCACGCCGGACGTCGGGCAACCCGAACCGCGTTCGAGAAAACGCCCATCTCATGTCAATGCCATCGCCGAAATCGAGGGATTCCCGGGTGGAGACCACCTCCGGATCGGACGCAGTGAAAAATCGCGGCGTGACCGTGAGGGCCATTGTCTACGGGCTCCTGCTTTCCGTGGCCATCGGAATTCTGGGCGACACGGTGCGTTATGTCCTGCACGCGTCGTTCATGGCGTACAGCCATATGCCCATGGGCAACCTGATCCTCACGCTGGTCTCGATCATCCTCTGCTCGCTGCTGGCCTACAGGTTCGGCCGGCGGTTTGTCTTCTCCTCATCGGAATGGATCACCATCTTCTGCATGGGGTTCATCAGCTCTCTGGGGCCTACCTACGGGATCAGCGGTTACCTCGTGGGTATCATGGTGGCGCCGCACTATTTCGTGACCCAGGAGAACGAGTGGGTAAGGTACCTGCATCCCTATCTTCCCGGATGGCTGATACCGGAAAACGACGGCAATGCAATGGCCTGGTTCTACGAGGGCCTTCCACAGGGCGCATCCATACCCTGGGGCGTCTGGGCCGTGCCTCTCTTCTGGTGGTTCACGTTTCTCTGCGCGGTCGCCCTGGCCGTAGCCTGCCTGTCCATCATCTTCCGCAAGCAGTGGTCCGAGTACGAACGGCTCGTCTTTCCGGCGATGGAACCCATCATAGAATTCACAACACAGGCGGGAACGGGAAAACGCCGGTTGCCGGAATTCATGAAGGGTAAGGCGTTCTGGGCCGGATTTATGCTCACCACGTTTGTTTTCGGCTGGAACATGATTGCATGGTTCTATCCCCAGTTTCCCCGGTTTCCCACGGCTTCCGCCCGGTGGGTCTTTTTTTCGCGTGACTATCCGCCCGGCTTTTTCTTTTTGAGTGCCGTTGTCATCTGTTTTTCTTACTTCGCCAGCCTCGAGATTCTCTTCAGCCTCTGGTTTTTCGACGTCCTATTCATTCTTGAGGGCGGCATCCTCAATGAACTCGGCATATCGGCGATTTCGCCCTACTACGGCAGAGGTCGATATATCTGGCAAACGGCCGGAGGGTTCACGGCCTTCGCCCTCTGGGGGATCTGGGTCGCGAGACACCACCTGCGGGACGTCTTCGCGAAAGCGCTGAATCCGAACCGGTCCGCCCCGGACGACAGCACTGAGTTGCTCTCGTGCCGGCACGCCGTGCTGGGGCTTGTTGTCGGATGTCTATACATGGCGCTCTGGCTGGCATGGATCGGGATGCAGGCAAAGGTGATTGTCCTCCTCATCCTTTGTATGCTCATCGTCTACACCACCGTTTCAAAAATGCTGGCGGACTCAGGCATCATCTACCTGAACCCACCCACGTCCGCATGGGGTCTTGTCAGCAGATTTCTGGGCGGTTCACACACCTATACCGCGTCGACCAAAATGGCGTTGAGCCTCTCCTCGCGGGCCGTAAACCACTATCGAGGCCTGTCCATGGGAACGATGGCCCATATCAACCGCCTCGCGGAGTTTCTTCCCACCGGAAAACGTCGGCTGTTCGGGGCGGTCTGCGGGGCGTTCGTGGTGGGGATGGTTACGTCGACGCTTTATACCGTGTGGCTCGGCTATACCATGGGCGGGTACAATATACAGCCCAACTGGCTGATCATCCACGCGGGCATCCGGCAGGTAACCGGCATTGCCAATTCAATCAAGGCCGTCGACAGCCCGATTGAGCCGGTCAACTACTGGTTCTTTCTGGCCGGGGCCGCCGTCATGGCAATTCTCAATCTGATGAGGTATCGATTCGTCTGGTGGCCGCTGCATCCCATCGGGTTTGCGCTGTCCGGCACCGCGCTTTCGAGGCTGACCAGCGCGACCATATTCGTGGCCTGGCTGGTCAAACTGACCATGCTCAAGCTCGCGGGCGCCGCCTTTTACCGTAAGTCCAGACCCTTCTTCATCGGGATGCTGGTGGGTTATATTCTCTCTGTCGCCTCCGGCGTTGTCGTTGACGCCATCTGGTTCCAGCCGGATGGCCACGTGGTACACAAGTGGTATTAAACCGGACGAAGGCTTCGTGTGTCGTTATTCGGCGATCGGCATCCCTGAGGCGGCACGCTGCCGTGAGCCGGAAGTTCCAAAACGTCGAACTGACCTTGTGCCCGAAATCTTTCGCCTGATGCAGGTGTCTTCGTGAAAACCAACAACGTCGCGCTTGGTCTGTGCATCCTGATCGCCTTTCTACTGTTGACCCTGGTCTCACCGCAGGCGATCACCGACCGCCTGTTCCAATGGTTCGATATTCGCTATCCGGAACCTCCGCCCGCCAGGGTGGCCACCGGGCAGCAGGAACTGGCCGATACCATCACAGACTGGATAACGCCCGCCGAAGTCGAGTCGCGTCTGCGCCGACTGGCCGAATCGGGTTCGCGGGTGGTCGGCTATCCGGGCCACGGCGCCGCGTCCCGATACATCCAGGCAGAATTCGAGCGCATGGGTCTGGAGAACGTCTCCATCGAATCCTACGACGTCACGTCTCCCGTGGACAAGGGCGGCGGACTGCGCATCATCGGCGAGCCCGGCGTGATACCGATTCATGCGGTCTGGCCCAACCTTGTGCGCACGTCCACGCTGCCGCGCGCGGGACTGCGAGCTCCGCTGATTGACGGGGGCGGCGGAGAATTCGCGGATTTCAACGGCAAGGAGCCCGGCGGCAGCGTCGCGCTGCTGGACTTCAACTCCTGGAACCGCTGGATGAACGCCTCCATGCTGGGCGCCCGGGCGATTGTATTCGTTGCGCCGGATTCCACCACAACCGCCGAAGCCGAGCAGAAGTTCTTCCAGGTTCCGCTCAACGCGCCGCGGTTCTGGATCGGCAGGTCCGACGGGGAACGCCTCCGGAGACGCCTGGCCGCCGGCGAGCGGATCGACGTGGAACTGAAGGCGCGAATGGACTGGGAAAGGCACTCCGCAGACAATATTATCGGCTGGATACCGGGTACGGACCCGCAGCTTCGGGAACGCGTGGTACTGATCGACGCCTATTACGACGCGATGTCCGTTGTGCCCGCGCTCGCCCCCGGCGCCGAGCAGGCGTCCGGCATCGTGGGCCTTCTGGAAATGGCCGAATACTTCAAGGCGCATCCGCCCGCCCACACCATCCTCTTTCTGGCAACGTCGGCGCACCATCTCGGTTTTCGCGGCGTCTGTGACTTTCTGGGCAGACACGCCAGAAAAGAGGAACACTTCGCCGAACTGATGACGGACCCCATCGATATCCGGCTCTGGATCTCGCTGGATCTCACCTCGCAGACCGACCAGATGGCGGTCTGGAACGGCTCCACCGCGTTCTATTTCCAGCGTTTCTTCACGCCACTGGGCAAACGTTTCAGCGGCCATGGCGCGGACCTGGCGCCGGCATTCGGCATGGACGCAAAGAGGTCGCTTGTCGACGGCATCAACCCTCCTTCGGGCATGAGTTGGCGAATGTTCATCCCGGGCGGCAATCTGAAGACCGACTCGCAGGTGGTGCTCACCGCGGGAATGCCGACCCTGGCTTTCGTGACCATCAACGACGCGCGATTCAGGGTGGATACACCCTACGACACGGTAGACCACGTCAATCTCACCCATCTGACGAATCAGATCAGGCTGCTTACGGCGGTGCTCAGCAAAGCGCTGAATGAACCCGATTTCCTGCCCGACTATCGCGTCAAGATGAAGGACAGGATGCGAGCCCTGAAGGGGCGCCTGCTTACGTTTCCGAGGCGCAGCATCACCCCGGACCGGCCGCGCAAAGGCGCGGTGGCGGTACTGCGAATGTCTTCCGAAAAAACCGTCAAGGGGGTACGCGCCATATTCTACGACCAGGCCGACGAGAACGGCGAGTTCTACGTTCCCGGTCTCGCGGTGCGCCGGGTCGGCCTGGACGCCTATTACCTCGACCCGGAGAGCGGTGAAATCACCTATGCGGCGGATCGGGGTCAGGCAGCGCGGATCTACAAGCCCGAATTCGGCATGGACTGGTGGATTACACGCGCCACCCGCATCATGTTTCCCTGTGTGTCGACCGACTTCTACGAAACCGTAGATCCGCGATATCTCACCAAGCTCCCGAGCCTCTCCCTGTACGGCGACGGAAACACCGCCCCCCGGGAATACGGATATACCCTGGGTTACGGACCCAACGAACCGGTCGGCGTGGTCTTCACGCCCCCGGGCGTCAAGCTCAAGATCACGATGCAGACGAAGGGTATCGGCATCCGCTACATGCTGCTGAATGCCACCGATACGACCAGCGTGGAAGCCGCGCGCAAGAGCGGATTCGTGGCCGCCACCCACGGCGCGATCACCCACACGGCCTATCAGGCCGCCAAAGACATGTGGGTCCTCGACCACGCCAGGATGCGCGAGCTCAACGACTACGGAATCGAAAACGACCGGCTTTCCGATCTGCACAACCGGGCGGGGGTGCATCTGGCGCGCGCGGACTCGGCCCGGCAGCAATTGCGATGGGACGACTTCATCAGACATTCGCGCGCTGCGCTCGGCCTTGAATCGCGCGCCTATCCGGACGTGAAGGGGACGCAGAACGACGTGATCCGGGGCATCATCTTTTTCATGGCGCTGGTTCTGCCCTGCGCCTTTTTCGGCGAACGGCTGATTTTTACCGCGGTGGACATCCGTTGGCAGATCGTGGGTTTCGCCGGTATATTCGTGGTTATCTGGGTCTTTCTGTCCATCGTTCATCCCGCATTCGACCTTTCGAATCCTTTCGTCATCCTCCTGGCATTTGTGCTCCTGGCACTGGCCAGCTTCGTGATCAGCCTGGTTTTCTCCCGGTTCAACAGTCAGATGCGCAGCCTGCGCACCGAGGCAGCCGTTATCCACGACGTGGACGTGGGACGAATTTCCGCATCGCTGGCGGCCTTCCAACTGGGCATCGCCAATATGAAGCGGCGCAAGCTCAGAACGGCGCTCACCTTTAGCACGCTCGTCCTGCTTACCTTCACCGTGTTGTCTTTCTCTTCGATCAAGTCCCAGCTCAGGTTTCACCAGATTTCACGGGACAATCTGGGCCCGTATCCTGGAATGCTCATCCGGAGCAAGTATTGGGCGCCCCTCGAGGAATCGGTACTGGACTATGTAAACGCCAACTTCGGCCGGGAAGCCGTAGTGGCGGCGCGCAGCTGGTACGCCTCCAAGGAAAAAAAGGCCATCCAGGTCGTTTCGGACAGCGCGTCGGCCAACGCACTCGGCATTGTGGGGCTGACCGCACAGGAAACCGGCGTGATCGGGATTCAGGACTGTCTGTCTGTCGGTCGGTGGTTCCTCCCGGGCGAGCGGAACGTCGCCATACTGCCCCAGGCAATGGCCGACCTCCTAAAGATCGGAGAGTCCGATATCGGACAGGCCGAGGTCCGGCTCTTCGGAGAGCGATTCAAGGTGGTGGGTCTGATCGACGCCGAGCGCATGAAGGATCTCGAAGACCTCGACGGAGAGCCCCTGACGCCCGCGGATTTCGTTCTGACCGATGAAAACGTGTTCATGCAGATGGCTCAACAGGAGAAACGCGAGAAAGCCGGCCTGGAAGAGACCGACGTCGAGATCATGGAATTCGAACACCTCGACCCGGCCAACGTCATGGTGGTGCCCTACCAGGCGCTAAGGGAAGTCAACAGCCCGCTGCAGGCCATCGCCGTGAGGTTCCGGGACCCAACGGTGGTCAGGCAGCGGGTGGAAAGCTTTATCTCGCGGCTCTCCGTCGTCCTCTTTGCGGGGGTCCCGGAGGTCTCGCCCGAGGGAAAGATCGGACGTATTGCCGTTTCCGTCTACTCCTCTTTCGGACAGGCCTCGGCGCAAGGCCTGAGCAACCTGTTTATTCCCATTGCGATCGCCGCCCTGATCGTGTTGAACACGATGATGGGGTCGGTTTACGAACGATTCCGAGAAATCGGCATCTATTCCTCGGTCGGCCTGGCGCCCGTGCACATCGCCTTCCTGTTCCTGGCGGAGTCCTGCGTTTACGCCGTGCTTGGCGCGGTTTCGGGTTATCTGCTTGCGCAGGGTGTTTCAAAAATCGTGCTCTGGCAGGGGCTTCTGCAGGGCATCACCGTGAATTACTCCTCCATCTCCGCCATGGCCTCCTCCACGCTCGTGATGCTCGTGGTGATCCTTTCCACCATCTATCCCGCCCGCCGGGCTTCGCAGATGGCGGTTCCGGATATCACCCGACGCTGGAGACTGCCGGAGCCGGATGCGGACCGCTGGGATTTTGAGTTCCCGTTCACCATATCCGGCAACGAAGTCGTGGGTCTGTTTACGTTTCTCACCAGGTATTTCGACTTTCATACGGAAAGCTCGATGGGCACGTTCTTCACGCACGGGGCCAACCTGTCCGCGTACGACACGAACCGGGGCCGCGGGTACCGGATCGATACGACCATCTGGCTCGCGCCCTTCGATCTCGGGGTCAGCCAGACCATCCGCCTGACGTCCACGCCCACGGGCGCCTTCGGCATCCACGCCCTCGAGATTACCATTGACAGGCTGTCGGGCGACCTGGCCTCGTGGAAACGATGCAACCAGCGCTTTATGAACCAGATCCGAAAACAGTTCCTCATCTGGCGCACGATCCCGGAAGAAAGCCAGCGTCAATATGGAAACGAGGGTAACGAACTGATCCAGGAGTCCGCAGCCCGCCTGGCGTCTGCCGGGGAGAACGCCTGATGATTTCCCGGTTCGCCCTTCCTCGCCCGGCGCCCACCCGGGCCCTCCGTTCGACGCGCAAATGCGCGCACGCGCCACGGAAGCCGTAAACCGTGCCTCTCGGCAGACACATTCTGGTTGAACTGTACGGGTCTCCCCCATCCGTACTGGATGACGTCATCCGCATCGAAGCGTGCATGGTTCGCGCGGCCCACGCGGCGAACGCGACCGTCATCAACACCGCCTTCCACCATTTCTCTCCCTATGGCGTCTCGGGCGTTGTTGTGATCCACGAGAGCCACCTGTCCATCCACACGTGGCCCGAACATGGATTCGCCGCCGTCGATCTGTTCACCTGCGGCAATACGATCGATCCGTGGAAGGCGTACGAAGCGTTGAAGTCGGACATGGAAGCCACGCGGGGCACAACCCGTGAAATTGACCGCGGACAACCCGACGCTCCGGTTCAGTGCGGCGCCGCGCCCGCGCAAATGGAGTCAAACGCGCCTCGTGCGCACGTCCGCAATCTCTGGTTTACCAGGAGAGAAGAACAGATTGCGCTCTCGCTGCGGCACGCCGGCGTGCTTTTCCAGCGCCAGTCGACCTACCAGAGAGTTGAAGTCCTCGAAAGCTACGGGTACGGAAAGGTCCTGGTGATCGACGGGGCGATCGCGTGCACCGAACACGATGAGCACATCTATCATGAGATGATCGCCCACGTACCCATGCAGACCCGCCCCGACGCCCGGCGAGCCCTGGTCATCGGAGGCGGCGACGGCGGGGCCGCTCGGGAATTGCTGCGATACGAGCAGATCGAGCAGGTTGTCGCGGTTGAACTCGACGCCGCGGTTGTCGAGGCCTGCAGGCAGCATTTCCCTGCCCTCGCGCCGGCTTTCGACGATCCAAGGCTCTCGCTGCATATTGTGGACGGCCTTACCTATATTCAATCCTGCCCTGCCGAATCCTTCGACGTCGTGATTGTGGACGTGGCCGACCCCTCAGGCGGGTCCCGACGACTCTTTACCGAGCCCTTTTACCTGCGCGTTCGCGAAAGTCTCTGTCCCGACGGGGTCATGGTGGCTCAGACCGAACCACCCGCGCTCAACGGCCGCGCGTTCGCGGAATTAACCCTGCGTCACAAGTCGGTCTTCGGCCGCGCAAACGTACACTGCTATCTCGCCTGCATTCCCACGTATGCGACCGGACTGCTCAGCTTTTCCTATGCCGAAAAGCAATGCGCGGGCCCGCTGAAAACGCTCGACCCGCTGAGGGCCCGCCAATTCTCGGAAACACACGGGCTCAAGTACTACAACGAAGAGATACACGCGGCCGCCTTTGCCCTTCCCACGTATATCAGACGTCTTCTTCGAGACGATGCGCCAACGCCCGTGGGTCCCGCGCGCCGCTGGTGATGGCCGCCGCGCCCTCTCCGAGGCGGTGTGTGAGGTACGCGTTGTAAAGCCGGATTACCGCGCCCCGGCACGCCAGCATGCCCACCAGCGATTCGAGCGGACTCGAGTACTTTCCAGTTGACAATACCCCCGGGTGATTTTAGCTTCTGCAACACCCGCGTTTCGCAGTTCGCTGGAATGAATGGAGGGAATCGACCATGGCATACGACCACCCCGCGGAGGTCCGGCCTGATGACGTCACCGGCGAAAGAACCGGATTCGGCAGGCGAGTCGGGGCATTTGTTCTCGATGTCATTCTCATTTTGATCGTCACGTCCATCGCGAACTCTCTCACCGGCGAAAAAGCCGCCATCGACCCTTCGGACCCACACTATCTTTCCGTCCTGACCCGCATCATGGCGGGTGTGGGCTTGTACGTCGCCTCCATACAGCTTCTGTACTGTCTGATCGAAGGTCTTACCGGCGCATCGCCCGGCAAGATGTTTCTCAGGATGCGGATTCGAGACGCCAGCGGCGCGCCGGCGTCCATCGGTACGTTGATTCTTCGCATGGCTGTTAAACACGTCCAGATTGTCGCCACCTTCCTGGTTGTGCTGACCGGCAGCCAGTTGCTGGCCGTGGTCGGTCTGGCAGGGGGCGTCATCGTCTTTTTCGGATGCTTGCTCGCCATGAGCCCCGCCGGGCAGGCGCTTCACGACAAGCTGGTTCAGACTGCCGTATTTTCCGTGCGAACGCGCGCCTGAACCGTTTCCCGATGCCCGAATTCCCTCCGAGCGGGATGCCCCGGGGAGAATTTCGTATCTTCTATTGGAATGCATGATGACTTGAGACGCGCAGGAGAACGTCCCGTGCCGCGGTCACACACGGTCGATACCCTGAGCAGCGACCTGAATCATCTCGGACTCGAGTCGGGCGATACCGTTTTCATTCACGCATCGTTCAAGAGCCTGGGACCGGTCGAAGGCGGCGCGCTCACCGTCGTGCGCGCTCTGGAGAATGCAACGAACCCCGGGGGCCTTGTCCTGATGCCCTCGTTCAATCTCCTGTCGAATACCCGGTTGCGGGCTGAAGCGTGGGACCCCGATACGACCCCCTCCTCGGTGGGCTGGCTCACCGAGTTCTTCCGCGCCATGCCCGGCACGTTTCGCTCGGACCACTATTCACATTCCGTCGCCGCGCGCGGCAGGAACGCCCGGGCGTTCGTTGCCGGCCATCGCGACAGAACAGGCCGCTCTTCGCCCTGGGACCGCGATCCGTGGGGCAAGACGTACGGCGACAATTCTCCGATGGTCAGGGCCTATGCGGCCGGCGGCAAACTGCTCATGCTGGGCGTTACCTATGAAACTTCAACCTATATTCACCTTGTGGAAGTCATCTGCTGGCACCGGCGCCGCGAGATCGAGCCGGATGCCGGATACGGCAGGATCGACCGCCCGGCGCTGGGGTCATACTGGGAGGGCAATGGCGCGCTGAACCTGGGGCGTGTGGGCGATGCCGAGTGCCGGCTGTTCCCCATCCGGACCTACGTGGATGCGCTTGTCGAGGAGATCGAACGCCGGCCGGAGGCCTATCTCAGATAGGCTGTTTCCGCCGGTCGACTCGCCGACCGGCGCTTTTGCAACCGCCTGCCTTGCCTGCGGTAGCAGGCAGGCGCGAATACCGCTGGAGATTCCAAAACAGCTTCTGAAGGAGACTGTCATGACGTCGGAACAGGCCGCGGCGCTGAAAGAAGCCCTCGAATCCATGATGGACGCGATCGGAAAGAAGGAACCGATCACGGAACACCTGCTTCATCTGACCGCACTCCAGCGGAAGCTCGCGTCCGTCTCATCCCCGCAGTTGAATCACTTCCTGCAGAACAGAAGTTATACCAAGGCGTTGGAATACCTCCGGAACGGAGTCGTCATCGAGGACCCGCGTCGACCCGCCTGCGACGACGACGCATAGTCGCGCCGTGCCCGATCGATCCTAACGACCACGCAGAGAGAGTTCACCATGGTAAAAGGCATCCGCCAACGCGCGCTTGACCGCGACCTGGTCGCGGGGACGTTCCTGAATCTGGGTTCGCCGGTAACGGCCGAAATCGCGGGGAAGAGCGGACTCGACTGGGTCCTGATCGACATCGAACACGGCGCGTCAGACCTGGAAACGTTGCGAGTCCAGCTTCAGGTCGTCTCCGGCACGCCCGCCGTGCCCATCGTCCGCATTGCCGCCAACGAACCCCCGCGTTTCAAGCGCGTGCTGGATATGGGCGCATCGGGCGTGATGGTGCCTTACGTGAGCACGGTGGCCGAGGCCGAGCAGGCGGTGGCCTCGACCCGCTATCCCCCGCGCGGCATTCGGGGTGTGGCGAAGTTGAACCGGGGCAGCGAGTTCGGCCGCGATTTCGATGACTATTTCGAATCCTCCCACGAGTTCCTCACGACCGTCGTACAGATCGAAACCCCGGAAGCCGTGGACGCCATCGACGATATCGCGGTGGTAGACGGCGTGGACGTCCTGTTCATCGGCCCCCTCGACCTCAGCGTCAATCTGGGGATTCCGCAGCAATTCGACCATCCCAGGTTTCTGGATGCCAGGGCCAGGGTCTCCGATGCCGCAAGGCGAGCGGGCAAAGCAGCGGGTATCCTGCTGCTGGACCCCGGTCACCTCGACGCCGCGGCGCGGGACGGATTCACTTTTGTCGCGCTCGGATCCGACGGCGGCCTCGTCGCGGCAGGCATGCAGAACATCGCGGCCGCATTCGATCCTCACAGGGGGTAGCGACACGCCGCGGCGGCCCGAACAGTCCACTGAAAAAGTCGCTCCGCAGGCGAGGCCGAGGCATTGTGGCCGAAGACAAGGCGCGCGACCGACGCGAATCCCTGGATTCGGGGAGGGAGCGCAACGCCGTAGTTCGGCCACAAGGGCCGGACGCAGCCCGGATGGGCTTTTTCAACGGGCTGCTACGTTGGACCACGGGCGAAGGCGACGGGAAACCAACGATGAGCGAATGCCGCACATTGAGGGAATCGATGAACGCGCGAGGGGTCTTCGTCTTTGTCATGACCCCGATGAAGACCACCCTGAACCGCCAGGGCGACTACCGGATCGATACGGCCGGATTGGAGAAAAACACGCGTTATTTCGCAGGGGTCAAGGGCCGGAAGACCCTGGTGATCTGCGGCGGTTCGGGGGAATTCTACGCCCTGTCGCCATCGGAAGTCAGAGACGTTGCCGCGGCGGCCGTTGCGGGCGCGGGGGGAAAGTGCGCAATCGTGTGCGGCATCGGCGGAAGCACCGGAACCGCCGTAAAGATGGCGGAAAACGCCCAGGAAGCGGGCTGCGACGCCCTGCTTGTGATGCCGCACGACCCGATCGTCGCTCGCGGAGAGGGGGCGATCTGGCGGCATCATTGCGCGATCGCGAAAGCCGCGCACGTCGGCATGATCCCCTTCCGGGCCCCGCGCCAACTCCTTTCAATCGATCTGGTAAAGCGGTTTTCCGGGATGGAACGGGTCGTGGCCATCAAGGAGGAGAGCAACGCGGTGGACTGGGTGCGTACCGGCTGCAGGGTTGTGGGCAACCGCGTACCCATCATCACCGGGGGCGGCGAGAATATGGCGCCCTATTACTATCTCGCGGGCGCCAGGGGGTTCACGACGGGGATGGCCAACCTTACGCTGCCGACGTCCATCGCCTTGCACAACGCCTGCATTCGACGCCGCTGGAACGCGGCGATGGAACTTTGCGACGTCTTCGAGCCGCTGACTCTTCTGAGGGGCGAACTCGGAACGCCCATGCTCAAGGCGGGGCTTGAAATGATGGGCCTGGCCGGCGGGCCGATGCGGGTCCCGCCGGAATCGCAATCGACGGGAACCCCGTCCGGCGGCGTGCTCACGGCAAAGGACCGCGCCAGGGTGCGACGCCTGCTAAAAAAAAAGGGAGTGCTGTAGGCTGCACGCTCCAGCTCGACGCCCTCACGCCTCTGAGGGTCGAACGTCCCGCGATCCCGCGTCCGTCAACGGCCGGGAATCAACCGGATCGCGGTCCGGACGTCGTCAGATTGCCTTCCCCGTCGAAGTTCATAGCTTCCGGTTCACCTGAGACCTCCACGTCGGGCAACGCCGAGAGTTCAGGCAGAAGGGACTCGGACGCCCGGAGGCGCTCCAGTTCCAGCGTCGAGCGTATCCGCATGACCCGCGCGTCCGGATTACCGCCGTTGCCGGACGCTCCAAGCGCGATCTCAATCGCCTCCCGGTCGGTTTCGCCCACGATGGGTATGTACGCGCGATTCAGGAACGTGCTGGTCATCGCGTTGGCATACGTCGCCTTGAAATCGATAGTGTCCACAAGCCGGCGCGTGGTCACGTCAGCCAGACCGATTCCATTGGCGTTGCCGTGCGTTTCGGGCGTCAGGTCCAGCACGACGACCCGTCCGATACGCGGTGATTCCGGCTCCTCGATCCCAGCCAGCCATATCCGTCCGATGATGTTCGGGTCCATTCCCGTACCGCTGACGTTCTTGCCGATCCGGTCCACGATCAGGACGTCGATCCGTTCGACGGGCAGCCGCGGCATCAGTTGCCGGGCCTCATCCAGCAATTCCGGCTCGATCGCCTCCAGCTCGTCCGGCGCCACGGCAACCACTTTTGCGGTTTTCTCGTGGGCGTTTTCAAGGATCGCCACCCCCAGGGCAATGGGCGCCTCCCGAAGGATCACCCGTCCCCACGCCGGTATCACACGCGGAAGGCAGGCCGCGCCCATCGAATGCGCCAGCGTGGCGCCCCTGTGCGACCCCAGCCCGATCGTCATCATCTTCATCAATCCGCTTTCGAACGGGCCGCGAAACGACGTGTGCGGCTTGATCCGGTTCACCAGTACCACGGCGTCGGCCTCTTTCGCCAGCCGGTTCAGGACCACAGGAATGCCGTCATCCGTTTCCCCGACCTGTACCACGTCCATCGTGGCTTCGACGGGCGCTCCCATCGTGGATTCGTCGATGCCGTACGAGGCGAGGATCTCCTTCTGCCCGTCGGCCGTGGCCCCGCCGTGACTGCCCATCGACGCGAGAACGAACGGCATTCCCCCCAGTTCCCGGACGCAGTCCACGATGGCCCGGGTCAGCGGCGCGATCCCGTGAATGCCGCGGCTGCCTGCGGTAATCGCGACCCGGTCGCCCGCGGAAATGCGTCCGCCCAGCGATGAGCTCATGACGCAACTTCGGGTCTGCGCGACGGGGTCCGGCAGGCTCACCGCGGCGAATCTCTGCCGCAATGGAAACATCCTGGGGAAATTCATTTCCATCCTTCTCAGTCAGGTCAGGGCTTCGAATGGCAGATCCGGGCGGGTCACAATCAGTCGGCGAGGAACCGGGGCCGCCTACGATATCCGGAACACCTCTGCCGCGTTTTTCGCCGTGATGCGTTCAATGGCATCCGTTGAGAGATCGGCTTCCCGTAGATAATGCAGCATCGGCGGCGTGCCCACGATCGAACACGCCGGCGACGGCCGCGTGTGGATGGTGTCCGTGGCGAACATCAACCGATGCTTCCATCGCTTCAGAAATTTCAGCCCGAATGCCGGGTCCCGTGTGATGGCGTTGAAGCCCGATTGCGCCGAGAGGTCCGCATACAGATTCGCGTAATCCCGAAACAGTGACTCCAGACGCCCGCCGGGCGTCACCGGCCCCTCCGGATAGCGCTCGCCCTGTCCGATCTCCGCGGAGATCTCCCGCCAGAAATATTGCGCGTGGCCCACCCACTTCACGTTCCCGTAGGTCTTCAGCATCCGCTCAAAACCGGGCAATCCGGGTTCGTCTCGGTTGATCCAGTGGTCGATGTGCATCACGATTGCCAGACCCAGCCGGTCGCACGCCTCGTACACGCGCTGCTGCATCGGGTCGTCCACCGGCAGGCCGCACAGATTCTCGCCGTATCCCACGCAACCCTGGTCCATGTAGTGTTCGAGGATCGGGTACGGATTGAAACTCCCCGGGGACCGGTGTCTCGGATCCACGGCGCACAACGGAAGCAGCCGGTCCCGGTGCGGCCGGGTCAGCTTCAGCAACTCCTTCGTCGTGAGGTAGAAGTCAAGCTCTTCCGGCACTTCCACCGCCATCACAATCCCCTTTTCTATCCCGTGGCGGTCCATCCAGCGCAGAAGCTTCCCCGGGGTCAGGCCGGGGTCTTCCAGAACGAGTTGTCCAAGATGCAAGTGCGTGTCGATCATTGTCTGTTCTCTCGTGTGCGCCGAAGGGCCCCTTCAGAGGCTGAACACCTTCTCGGCATTCTTCCGCGTGATGCGTTCAAACGCGTCTTTCGACAGCGGCGCGTTCTTGATGTACTCGACAATCGGGGTTTCCTGGCCCACCCTGAGATAGTCGGTGGCGAACATCAGCCGATGTTTCCATCGCTTCAGGAACTGCAGGCCGAACACCGGGTCCCGCGTGATCGCCCCGTAACCGGACCCCGCGGAAAGGTCCGCGTACAGATTCCGGTACGTTCGAAACAGCGCGTCAACCCTGCCGCCCGGGGCCACTTTCCCACGGGGATAACCCACTCCCCCTTCCACGTTTCCCGATATCTCGCGCCAGAAATGGGGTGAATGCCCGATGAATTTCACGTTTCGGTACGTCTTCAGCATGTTCTCAAACCCGGTGAGGCCGGGTTTGTCCCGGTTGATCCAGGCATCGAAATGCATGACGATGGCGATATTCAGCCGGTCGCACGCCTCGTAGACCCGCTGCTGCATCGGATCGTCCACCGGCAATCCGCACAGATTCTCCCCGTATCCGACGCAACCCTGGTCGATGTAACCGGCAATGATGGGATAGGGCTCGAACCGCCCCGGATACCGGTGACGGGGATCCACGGCGCAAAGCGGCTTCAGCCGGTCGCGATGCCGGCGCGTCATTCTGAGCAGTTCCTTCGTGGTCACGAAGAAGTCCAGTTCCTCCGGCGTCTCCACCGCCATCACCACCGCTTTTTCGATGCCCTGCCGGTCCATCCATCGGAGCAGTTTGGTGGGCGTCAATCCCGGGTTGTCGAACAGGAGTTGCCCAAGGTGTACGTGTGTGTCGATCATTTCCGTTGCCCCATCTGAAAACGTCTGACCCGTAACAGCCCGTTGAAAAAGTCCATCCGGGCTACCTGCCTGTGCGTTCGCACGCAGACAGGCGTCCGGCCCTTGTGACCGAAATACGGCGTTGCAGGATCCGCCACCGGCTCACCCGTCTTTCGGACCCTTTCGAAGTGTGTCCATGATGAGCAGAGCAATCGACTGCACGGTCTCGTCGAGGTCCGAATTCTCGAATGCCGGCACGCCGGATCCGTCGCCAACGTCCAGAATGTGCTGTTGGATTTTCATGATCTGGTCCAGGTATTTGACGTACCGGTGCCGCGTGCGACGGACGGCGCCCTTTCCCCGACTCTCAAACCGATCTGTAAATTGTTGCAAATCAGTTAGATATAGATTGACATGAATGAAAAGCGCCTTTTGGGCGTATTCTTCCAGTTCGAGCAGGCCGGGCATCAGATGAACGCCGTCCACGATCAGGCTGGCATTTTCGTCGATCGCCCGTTCGATGGTCGCCCGCACCCCCACGCAGACGCGGGCCGCCTGCTCGCGAAAGCCGTAGATGACCGGATCGGGCGCCTCGACGGTGGGTACGGGAATCGCCTCCCACGCCGCGTATGACGACACCTGCAGCGCGGGCATGAGATCGGACGCGATCATCAATCGCATCACATGTCGGATCTCGTCGGTCGACGCCACCCGCGACACCCGCAGCAGATTGGCCAGCGCCACGCCGACCGTTGTCTTGCCGACGCCCGTCGCGCCGCCGATCAGGACGATCAGGGGCGTCGTTGACCCGCCCTTGCGAAACTGGTTCCAGATGCCGTACCGCTCCGCAAACGCGTCACCGGAATCGCTTCGGAGCATCTTCAGCGTCGCTTTCAGAATGTCGTCGCGGGTAACCACCGTCCTGTCGTTCTGGATGAAGTCGCCCTCGATTCGCTCGGCGATCCGGTAGGCCTGGCTTTCGTCCACGCCGGTGATGGCAAGGGAGTCGGAGAGATGGTCTTTCGAGAACGGCCGGGTGCCCAGATCGTCCTCGACCAGGATCTGCCGCGACCGCGGCGCCCAGAAAACGCCGTCTCCCACGGTACGGTCGGCGAAAAGTTCGCGCGCGTGGGTATGGACCAGATCGATCATCTTGCCGGCGGGCACCTTTTTCTGCTTCTGAATGGAACTCCTGACCCGGTCTGCGACCTGGTACGCCTCTCTGAACGAGAACCCCTGCTCCAGCAGATAGTGCGTGAGCATTCCTCTCAGAAACGGAATGCGCCGCCCGCTATCCACGATGATGGCCACGGTTGCCCCCCGAGACAACGCGGTGAAAACCCGCGTTCTGACTGAAATAAGACAGCGCCGCCGCGAAGAACGGCTCTGCTGGAATTTGGCCGGCCGGCCGGCGGATGTCAACCGAAAACGCACGCGACCGACGTTGGACGTCGCCCTCTCGAACGCTCGAGCGGCAGGTCCGTTTACAGGAATGATCACCCCTTGAACGGGAGGAGATCCAGCGGATACTCAGACAGGGTTTCAACCCCTGCAGGCGTGATTGCGAACGTGTTTTCGAGGCGGATTCCAGCGCGCAGGTCGTCGCTGTACGCCCCGGGTTCGCATGAAAAAACGTCTCCGACTTCAAAGACCGCGTCCCGGTCCCGATTGACGTCCGGCGCCTCGTGGGGCCGCAGCCCCACGCCGTGGCCGCCGTGGTGGATCAATCCCGAGTCGGCCAGGTGCGGGTGTTCGCGAATGCGCGCGTCGATGGTCTTCCATAGTGCCGTCGCGCTTTGCCCCGGCCACACCAGGCCCGGAACGTCGTTCAGAATTCCCGCGAGGTGCTCGTAGACCGACGTCTGCAGGTCCGTTGGCTCCCCACCCACGGCAAAGGTGCGCGCGAGGTCCGACCAGTACCCTCGATAGGTGGACTGCGCGTCGATAATGTAGAGTTCGCCCGCCTCTATCTTTCGATCTCTTGCCGTCCCGCCGATGACGCCCGCCTGATAGTCGCCCCCGTGGTACACCACCTCCCCCGCTGCGCCCATGGCCGCCTGCTGCGCTTCGGCCAGTACGTCCAGCTCATTCACGCCCGGTTCTATCACCTGTTGCGCTCGAGTGTATGCCGCCAGATCGACCCGGATGCTTTTTCGCAGCAGCGCCAGTTCGTCGGCATCCTTCCGTTTGTGCATTTCCGCGAGCAGGTCGTCGACGGGCGCCCAGGCATCCGGCGAGAGCCGGGCATCCACCGTTTCCGCCAGCAGCCGTTCCAGGCCCTCCTCCTGCCAGCCCACGCGGGAGACCGGCTTCACGCCGCTCAGTTTCGCCGCCACCGTCCTGTTGAGCAGCCGGAGCGGGTCGGGATTCATGGTACTCATCACGTGCCATTCGTACGTGACCCGATCGTCCACCAGCGCGTCGCCATCTTCCGTGTGCGCCGCCAGCCACGAACCGCCATGGGTCTCGAAGAACATAAACGCCGGGAAGGAAAACGCCGGGAATGCCGACAACAGCAGGCCCGTCAGATAATAGATTTCTATGGGATCGCTAAGCACGACCGCGTCGATTCCCTCCGCATCGAGCTTCGCGCGCAGCCTGTGCTGCCGGTCCCCGCAGCCTTCGGGTGTCAACATCGAAAAGACTCCTTTCACGAGCCGGACGGTTTCTCTGTTCAGAAAACGGATTCCGTCGTATGATAACAGCGACGGAGGCGGGCAGTCAAGCGAATTGGCGGCCACATAAACAAAAATCGGGTACGATCCACTGAAAGGAACGCTATGGCATCTTTTCGTGCCGGTGTGGTCGGCGCGGGGAGCATTTCCCGGAGACACATCAGCGCATGGCAGGCCCATCCCCACGTCGACCTGACCTGCATCGCGGACATCAGCGAGGAGGCCGGGAACAACCGCGCGGATGAATACGGCATCCGAAGCCGGTATACCAGCTACCTGGAGTTGCTCAACGAGGAACGCCCCGATATCGTCAGTATCTGCACGTGGATGAATGCCCACGCCGAGATCGCCGTTGCCGCGGCGGAGGCCGGCGTTGCCGGCATCCTGTGTGAAAAACCGCTGGCCGGCAGCCTGGAGGAGGTGGACCTCATCCTCAACGCCGCCAGTCGGCACGGAACGCGCGTCGCCGTGGGGCACCACCACCGCTTTCGCGGCGCGTGCGAGAAGGGCCAGGACCTGGTGTCGGGAGGCGCGATCGGTCAGCCCGTGCTCTTTTTCGGCAGCACAACCGGCGGCCTGCTCAACAACGGCGCCCACTTCGTCGACGTCGCGCGTTTTCTGATGGACGATCCGGCGCCCGCGTGGGTGATCGGGCAGGCGGTACGACACACCGACCGGCACGAGCGTCACGACCCTATCGAAGACCTCTGCGCGGGGATCGTCGCGCTCGAAAACGGCGCCCGCGTCGTGATCGACAGCGATATGCCCGAACCCGCGCCGCGGGACGGCGCGATGACGCTTCATGGAACGGAGGGCGCCCTCGTCGTCACCTCCAGGGGCGCACGGCTGCTCGACGGAAACGGATGGCATGAGGTCGACGCCGCCCAGGACGCCGACGTCGGCGTCGCGCAGGCCGCGGAACTCGTGGACTGGATGGAAGGCCGGGTGAAGGAGCATCGCAACGCCATCCGGAAGAACCGCACGGTGATTGAAATTCTGATGGGCCTCTACGAATCCGCCCGCATCCGCGACACGGTCGCCTTTCCCCTCGGTTCGGGGCCCTCGCCCCTGCGCCGTATGATCGAGAGCGGCGACCTGCCCGTTACGATTCCGGGGAAGTATGATATCCGGATCAGGTAAAAACCGGATCAGGATTGAACAGGATGAGGGACCGATTGAACAGAATTACACCAAATTCGAAAAAAGAAAACCACAAAATCGGCCACAAAAAGCACAAAAGGCACAAAGGGACGTTGGCTCCATTCACCGCCAGTGACCTGAAGGCACATGGAAGTCCGACGTCAAATCGCCTTTATTCACTTGCATAACTTCGAATTAACGTCCCGGAAAAACGACGAATCGAGATTAACATGAGACGATATCTGATTCTGGTTGTTGCACTTGCAGCGATTGCTCCGGAGGTTTGGGCGGAGACGGAAAACCTTTCCAGGACAAAGGGTTCGATCGAGGAGTTCGAACTCTACACAAAATGCCTTGGTGTGATTCTCGTGGTTGAGCGCCTGTCCGACGACGCAAGAAAAATCGGACTCGTACGGGAGGAGATTGTCTCTGCCGTGGAGTCCAGGTTGCGCGCCGCCGGCCTGTATCAATCCGGTTATTTCGGGTTCCCCGAGGGGTCCGTCGTTTTCTTCCCGCACCTTTACGTGGATGTCAATGTGAAGGGAAACGCGTTCAGCGTTCTCATTGAATTGAAAAAGTGGGTCAACGAACCCCTTTCCGGTCAGCTGAACTTCGCGCGAACATGGCGGAGAGGGACGCTCGGGACCCTTGGGTCGGGAAGCCCCTCCTTCATGTCTGCCGTGCGCAGCCTGACGGATGAGTTTGTCGACGAGTGGAACAAGGTGAACAAGCCGCACGGGAAGTGCGTTGAGTAAGGCTGTCCGCCATACAGGGGCAATTCCGGTGTCATTATTGAAACAGGAGGATTGAATATATGATGAGTTTCCGATTTTTCTACATCGCCTGTCTCCTCTCCCTGCTGCTCTCCTGCTCCAAGTCCCAGGACCCGATCTCCAACGATACGATAAGAATCGGACTCCTGGTTTCCGGCGATCGTTCCTCGTATGCAGACGCGGCCCAGTTGGCCGTAGACGAGATCAACGCCAACGGCGGTCTGCTCGACAGAACCGTCGAACTGGTAACACGAATCAATATCGAGGAGGCGTCCGCGGCGGTCCAGGGCGCTCAACAGATGATTCAGGATGATGGGGTCTTCGCGATCCTCGGCCCCAACCGCTCAACCCACGCGGTCCAGGTGGGACCGGTTGCTCAGCGGGCGCAGATTCCTATGATCACGACCACGGCCACGAACCCGAACGTGACGCGGGCGGGCGACTTCGTATTCATGGCAGCTTTTACTGATCAATTTCAGGGGTCGGTTCTCGCCCGTTTTGCGTGGGAAGATCTGGGTAAGTCCGTGGCCGCGGTCCTGACTCTGACGGGTGACGTTTATACTGAAGGGATTTCAATGTTCTTTGTTTCCCATTTCACGGAGCCAGGCGGGACGGTCGTCGCAAACGAGGTGTATACTGCCGGCGATACCACCTATACAGAACAGCTTGGGCGGATCTCCCAGGCCGAACCGGACGTGTTCTTTATTTCGGGATTGGTTTCGGAGTTGACCCACGTGGTACGGGAAACGAGAACTGCTCCCGTACTGAACGCCCAGGGCGCACCCGTGACCCTCCTGGGCGCTGACGCTTGGGACAATCCTCTATTCTTGAGTGAAGCAACAGCAGAGGTGGAAGGGAGTTACTTTAGCGGACACTTTTCCGCGGAGTCAACGGAACCGGGTGCGAGGATGTTTGTGGAGGCGTACGCGGCCGCAACCCAACGCACCCCAAGCGGTGGGGATGCGGTCAGCTATGACGCTCTTCGGCTGCTCTCTGAGGCGGTAGAACGGGCTGGAAGTTTTGAGGGAGCGGCAATCCGTGACCAGCTGGCGGCAACGCGAGATTACCGGGGAGCGACTCAGATCGCGCGGTATGATGAAAACCGGCATCCGACCAAGAGTGCGGTGATATTGACGATCCGGGATGGGGAGAGAAGGTTCTTCAAGGAGGTTGGGGCGGAATGAAGGTGTAGAGAGTGACCGGGACAAGGTGTTCGCGTGATGCAACAAGGCCCCTGGGTTATTCCTCGATTGCTAAAATTGCCCGGGGCACGTTGACGACGTGCCATTCACGACTTTATCGCTGAGACAATAGTTGTTCGAGCGAATACCGAAACGATCTTAGACTGGCCTGATAGAACCGATCCTGCTGTGGCCGCACTACTACCTATTGACTTCTAATCGTGGTCGTGCTTATAGTCTGATGTCTCCCCTGAAGAGGAAGGAGCCATCGAGATGCCTAAGAGATACGTTGTGCGTCTGAGCCCCGAAGAACGCGAGTGTCTGCAGGATCTGGTAAACAAAGGCAAGACGCAAGCCTACCGAATCAGGCACGCCCACATACTACTGAAGGCGGACGCGGAGGGTCCGGCGTGGCTGGACCGTCAGATCACGGAGGCCTTTTCGTGCAATCGGTCTACGGTTGAGGGCATCCGTAAGCGTTATGTGTTGGGGGGCCTGGAGTCGGCCCTTGACCGAAAGAAGCGCGCGCATCCACCCACACCAAGGAAGCTGGATGGGGCCAAGGAAGCCCGCTTGATCGCGTTGGCTTGCAGTGAACCTCCAAAGGGACGTAAGCGGTGGACGCTGAAGCTGTTGGCCGATGAGCTCGTGGCCTTAGAGGTCGTGGACAGCATCTCCTACCGAACGGTGCAGCGTACGCAAAAAAAACAAACTTAAGCCTCACCTGAGAAAGTGCTGGGTGATACCGCCCAAGCAGAACGCCGCGTTTGTCGCCGCGATGGAGGATATCCTGGACATCTATCAGCGGCCGTATGACGCCAAGAAGCCCGTGGTCAATATGGACGAACACCTGGTACAATTGGTCAAGGAGACGCGGTTTGGGGTCGCAACACGTCCTGACAGCCCCCAACGCTTTGACTACGAGTATGAACGGAACGGAACCGCCGTGAACTTCATGTTCACCGAACCCCTTTCGGGCTGGCGCAAGGTGCGTGTAAGACAACGCAAGACCGCACTGGACTGGGCACACGAGATCAAGGAGCTTCTCTCTACCGACTACCGTGACGCCGAAACCGTCGTGTTGGTGTGTGATAACCTCAACACGCACAAGCCCGCCTGCCTGCCGGCAGGCAGGCGGCACTCTACAAGGCCTTCCCACCCGAAGAAGCGCGCCGGCTGGCCAGGCGTCTCGAAATCCACTATACGCCCAAGCACGGGAGCTGGCTCAACATTGCCGAGATCGAACTGAGCGTCTTGAGCAGCCAATGCTTGAAGGAACGCATCCCCGATATCGAATCCCTCAAAGAACAGACTTCCGCATGGATGCAACAACCAATGCCAGACTGTCGATTGGCGGTTCACGACCGACGATGCTCGCATCAAGCTGAAAAAGCTATACCCTGACTACGCCGATAATTAGCCGTCAATAGGTAGGAGTATAAAATGCGAATTTTGATCTGCCTCATAGTGTTGGGGTCGACTCAGCTAGTTTATGGAGGGTGTCCAGCACCTACTAGTCAAGAACTACAGGAGTGGGAACAGGGATTAGACGAGGGCAAGAATAGTTTGGTGTATGAGATTGCTGATCGTCTGTACCACTTGCCCGAGGAACCTTGGGCGGAGGATCATAGGCGATTGCTTCTTAAGGTCCTTAACCGCCATCAGGAAATACGATACAATTTAGGTAAGGATCGACCGGTCATTGGGGAAGGTGTTATACCGAAGGACCGCGGCCATTATGCGGCTAATATGATTGAAATGGCCGCTTGGCAGGAGGATACTCGATTTATTCCGTTTATTGCAGATCATATTGGTGGTGGACTACTACCTGAAATCAGTTTGGCCAATCTCGGTGAGCCTGCGTTCGAAGCGGCGATGGCAAATCTAGATGAAAGATTCGATGGTTGGTCAAATCAACAAGGTGCGGCAGGTGTGTTTGAGATATGGTTAGGAAAGAAGACACCTTTCCTATTGCACGGGATTAAACGGGAGCGTTTAAGAAAAGAACTCTTTCGTATGTCCTTGGCCGAAGTCAAGGAAGCACGATTCTTTGCAATTAACGTCTTGCGGCACTTTAATGACAGAGAGGTATTTGCACACCTTGAATCGATAAGCCGTAACGATACCTTTGCTCTGGATGGCAGGTTTCCGGTTCGGTCCCACGCCCAGGAAGCGTTGGATTATATGCGTACGAACGGGGGGGTGGGTGGGTTCTAACGAGAACGGCTCACCGAGCGCACAACAATCCCCTAGGCCTAAAATAAGCGAGTATTGATATTTGCTGACCAGAGTCTCAGATTTGTGCGACGTTTTGTTTGAATGAAGTGTATGTGTTGGGTATTGAGGTATGCGTGAGGTCGTTTTGGCGTTTGCGGAGCGTCTGTTGGTGTGTTAGAGGGCGCGGTCAGGGGTGTGTGGTCGGTGTAGGGTTGTGGTGTAGGCGTAATTGTCCGCTACGTCGTGTTAGACGTTGTGTATGGGTTTGTATGTGATCACGATTCTTGATTCGTGTCCATGTGAAGCCGGTGCGTTGGATGGTGCTCCATGCGCCCAAGAGTCTGTTGAGTGACGGCTGATAGCCGATGATGCGTATGGTGGTGCTTCGTGCGTGTTTCACGACCCGACAGGGATAAAGGATGATGTGGTTGAGGAAGGTGCGAAAGTCCATCCGGATATAGTGTCGGCGGTGTTTTTTTAGATGCATCATCAGTGCCAACCACGACTTGACGTTCCATGCCAGTGCGGCGATGACCATGTAGGCCCAGTTGCTGACCAGGTCATACAGGGGCACGCGCAGGGCATTGACGCCGTTTTTGAGCTGTTCGATGACGTTTTCCTGGTCGCATCGTTGGTTGGCAGCCGCGACGACCTGCGCGGGGGTGAGGTCGCTACGTGTGGTGATGTAGAAGAAGTATCGGACATCGTCGAAGAGGGTGTGCTCCCCTTTGGTCTTACTGATGTTTTTGCGTAGGGCCACGATGCGGTAGGACCGCTTGCACTTGCCGGGCTGATAGTCAAATGCAGCGACGTCTTCGAAGTTGAGCGCCAACTTGAGGTAGCCTCGTTGCCTGACGATGCGCTGCTTTTCATTGTCGCGCCGCTTTCTCTTCTGTGTCGCTTCAGGCCGGTGCAGGCGCTGCCAGTCGGCTTCTTCAAGGGCCTCGGCACGTGTTTGTAAGGCTTTATTACAATCCATCCCAAAGATAAAATCGACGTCCTCGGCCCAGCCATCGAAGTGCGCCGTCAGCGAAAAGTCCGTGTCTGCGCCTGCCTGCTGCAGGCAGGCGCAGACACACGCGCCCCGCGTGGGGCTTCACCAGGTCAATGGCCGCATCAATCCAGGGGGCGGCGCCCTGGTGAGACGGCGCGTTGCAGGGACGATTGACCACGTACAGCACCTCTTTGGTGTTGGCCAACGACACGATCAGGGGGGCATACCCCCACACGCCCTTGTAGGAGATGTCCATACCGCCCTTCTTCTCTCCATACGTCGGGGCACTCGTGCCGTCCACGTCGATGTAGGCTACCCCCGACAACAAGTCGGCAGCGCGTTTGCACCACAGCTTGGGACGTACCGCGTTAATGCAGTCCATCAGCGTGATCACGTCCGCCTGACGAAAGCGACGCATGAAGTCGCCCGCCGTGGTCGGGTCCGGGATGACCTCCGTGTTCAGGGCATTCATATACGCCTCGTCGTGCCGCAAACGCTCGATGTCCTCCAAGCACGTGCCACCGCCTGCCTGCCGAGAAAGGCACGGCGCAGGCAGGCACATCACGTTGTACAAAAGGTTCAACACGTGATCCGACTCATGATACGGCAGATGCACCTTCAACAACTTCAGCCTCTCGTCGAGCTGCTTGACCAATCCCAACTTCGTCACCAGACGATGCGCGGCGACAATGCCACCATAGTTCATCGCTTCTGCCGAGGCGCTGACCTCGTAGTGCACACCACCGCTGCCAAACATCGGCCTGGCTTGCGCACAAAATCCACGGACACGCTGATGACGGGCACGGACACGACGCCTGCATTTTTCACTGTTCCTGCGGCTGTCTTTTGTCGATATTCTCTTCACCGGAAAGGCCCCTTATGATTGAGTAGCAATTTCCCGTCAGATACTGCTAACTCTCTCTAAGGTAAGTCTTTCCGGTACTTTTGTATACAAGAAACTGAAAAAATCCGCTTTTTTAAGGCCTAGGCTGATATAGGTGGGATTGTGTAATGAGGAATCGTTTGGACTTAGCCATCTTTGGTGTGCTTCTGGGTAGCGGGTTATTCGTGGGTGGTTTTATTAACCACGACGTCAATTACACCGGCGGACCTGATTATCGCATTATTGACATTGATGGAGACCGGTATAGGGTAACCCCCGGTAGTAATGGTGAAAACCGCGCCTTTCTTGTTGCAACAGCAGGAGCCGCTATACTGACTGTTTCGTTGAAGCATCTCTGGAAACAACGGAGAGGCGCACCCAAGAGGCCCTATGGCAAATTTCAATTGTCGCGAGATATGGCCGCTGGATTTGCGCTCTGGATGGTGGGGATAAATACCCACGACTATGGCCGAGAAGTCAATGATGGGTGGGTCAGCCGCCGAAACGCAAATGGTGAGTGGGGGCCATTTCAAGATTTGCGCTACCAGGAACCTGAGCGGTTAGGTTTCGCAGGAGGAATGTTGGGCTCTGTTTGGATGTCGGCGGCCGCGAAACACTATTGGGATGCTCGACGGGCAGGGACGCCCAATAGGATGCTTGATCAGGCATATCAGGATCTTCGGCTACAACTACTCACACAATAAGAGTACTGATCTCGCGCACCAATACAACCCCCAGGGGTGATGGCCGTCCCGGGGGGTTGTGATTTGTGGAGTGAGAGTCCTTGCGCGCACTTTATTGGCCATTGGTTGTATTGCTTTGATCCTGTTCGGTGTCGTGACGTGGATAGCGTATGCGAAAGAGTGTTAATGATCGCCCATATGCGACCAATCAATGCAGGATCGGCACAATCAAACCAATTGAAGATCGGGCTAATCAGGCCATTTGGAACGCGATTAAGGTCTCGGACTTCCCGCCGACGTTTCCACATTCTGAGTGTCTCAACGACAGTCAGGTGGGAAGTATATGGCAAACCGGAGATTCGAGATGGATCAGTATCGTCAGGTATTGACGCGTATGCGGTTGGGCGCTTCGGACTGTGTGACCGCCCGTGCCTCGATCACTGGTCGTCAGAAGGCCGGCGCGCATCGTGAAGTGGCAGTCCGTGAGGGATGGCTGGAGGCTTTCGGCGTGTAGCCCGATGATGCGACTGTCCCGCAGGTTCTACAGGCTCCCCGGGCAGTTTTCTTGGCGGGAGGAACAACGTGCAGGCGTAATGCAAATTGAGCCGAACCGCAAAACGGGTTGGTTATGTCAATAGATCGTGACCAGCCTTTCATGACTGTTACTATTAATCGGCCGGCTAAGAACCAATGTCTTACTGATGTGGATCGGTAGCCATTCAGCAAGGTTGATATCAGGGATCTCCAAAATAGCCAGCTTGGAGCGTCCCCCATTGGGATTCAGAATCGTCGGCGTTAGACGTCCTTTTTTGAATTCGAGAATTTGACCCGTATTGTCAACTGAGATATGAGGACTGTAATCCTCCTTAATATCCAGGTTGGCAAACTGATTAGCGAGGGTTGGGTTATTATCAAGATCGTAGACTAAAATCCAACGACCTGATCCACTGAGCTCATGTTGATGAATGACCAATTCATCCTTTTGATCATTGTCAGTATCCCCTATTGCAAACTGGCTCCATATTTTCGACACGCCCAGCTGGATCCCCGTCGCTTCGACCAATAGACCACCATTTTGCCAATGGCCGATCTTTATCTCAAATTCGGGCCACGAAGGACAACCTTCAAGTTCATCTTCCAATTCAGGATGAGAGTTAAACCTATCTGAGAATACAATCTCCGGCAGTCGATCCCCATCTATATCCCCAATCACCAAGTTCTGAACCTCGATATCTTGTGGAAATACGTGCTTCTGATACTGATTTTTTCCATTGCTCGTGTAGAGGGCAATGAAAGCCCGATATTCGTCTTCCAGGCTGCCCGAACCAGCGACGGCAAAGTCAAGTTTACCGTCTCCGTTTATATCGGCCGAGTCCCAATCCTTCACGAAGGTAAAGGTGTTGTTATCTTCCCATACCTTTAGCAGATGTTGATCTCTAATTTCCAATACGACAATACCACCACTGATAAAGGGCGTGTGCTGATATCTCCAAAAACCGATCAGTTTTTCAGTCCCATCCTCCTCGGTTTCCAGAAATACCTTCCGAACACCTTTCAGTTCCGGGGAGTTAAATTGCCGCACCTGAGCAAGGGTCTCTTGCACAAACAAACTCAGAATAAAGAAACAGGCGAGTCTCATTCCACGCCTCCGTCAATTGGGAATGAGGGTTTTCATTTTGGGATACCTGTAAATCTGAACCCTACGTGCCAATATAGGGTGAGACAACGCTCCGTCCGAGATTAGCGGGGCATATAGTAGACCGCGCGATATTTCATCAGGTTTAACCCTCCCCCACCTCCACCAGGTCCACCCCAAATTCCATACCGATTTCGCAGACCGTCTGCCACGTACGGTCGTCCACCTCGATGCCCTCTTCTTGCCGGATGCGCGCGGTCCGGAACTCCGGTTCGCCGGGGGCCAGGATTTCGTCGAATCCCTCCGCGAGGCGGCTGGATTTCACGTGGCGCATCAGGCCTTCCACTTCGTCGTAGAACGTCTCCACGTCCGTGAAGTGTTCGACGTCGTACGCGTTGATCAACACGCCGTTGCTGATCATCTCCCGGTCGCCCGCCGCGCAGCCCTGGCCGCTGAGCGCCCCGCCCAGTAATTCGACCATAATGCTCAAGCCGTATCCCTTGTGACCCGCGTCGCCGCCCAGCGGCAGAATGGCGCCCGGCGGATCGTCCTTGAAATCGTTCGGCTCCGTGGTGGGCGCCCCGTTCCCGTCGATGAGCCATCCCTCCGGCACCTTGACGCCCTGGTTGATCGCCAGCCGGATCTTGCCTTCGGCGACGATTGACGTGGTCATGTCCACGAGGATCGGCTCCGCGTCCCTCCGCGGGGCCGCGAACGCGATCGGGTTCGTACTCAACCGGCCGTCAATGCCGCCAAACGGCGCAATCTGATAACCCAGCCGCCCGGCGTTCACGAAAATCTGCCCGATCATCCCTTCCATCGCGACCATCAGCGGATACGCGCCCACCCGCCCGATATGGCTGGTATTTCGCAGTACCACGGTCGCAACACCGCTTTGGCGGGCCTTCTCCATCGCCAGCCGGGTCGCGAACGTCGCGCCGACCTGCCCCATGGCGCCGCCCCCGTCCACAACCGCCGTACAGGCGCGTTCGGAAACCACCTCGGGAGACGCATCCGGGCTGAAACGGCCGTCCTGTATCGCCTTTGCGTACTCGTAGAAGCGAATCGCGCCGTGGGAGTCGTGCCCGAACAGGTTGGAGTCCACCAGGTGGTCCACCACCGTCCGCGCGTCCTCGTCGCGGCACCCCGCCGCGCGAAACAACGTATACCCCGCCCCGCGCAACACGTCGGGCTCGAATCTGGGCACATCAACTCCTTCCGTCAATGTCGTTTACGATAAATATACGTTCCTCGCACCATTACACAGCTCACGAACCCCCGGTCGCTTTTTGAGGGATGTAATGGGACAATAACGCCATTTAAAGGTCACGTCCAAATACAAACTGCTCGCATGTCGGAACGACCTTGCGCCGTCGTCTTATCACAGGACCTTGACGGTCAACGGGTGCCGGATCTCTTTACCCCCGATGTTCGGCGATGACGTCACGAAATATATCGGCGTATCGGCAACTTGACCTGGCGATTTGCTCGATTTCTTCATCGCTGGTGACGCCGTCAGCTGCCTCCTTGCCTAACAGTTCAACGAAAATTCGTTCACGCAGGGTCGCCCCTTCTCGTGCGTAATCTAAAGGCATTTTACGCCTCCTGGTAGATTAGGGTTTAGACTGATACTGTAGGGCTACTCCCTACGCAGAATGCGTTCATGTTTCTTCATGCTGCCAGCATACGAAAGGCGTTGAATTCCCCCCTCCGCATCAGCCGTCGCCTGACGGCTTGGCTTCTGCGACTCCCCCTCAAGGGGGGAGTGATTGCAATATCGAACGGGCTTGGACGTTCACTTCAACCTATTCGGTTGCGGCTTAGCATAGCGAAGCCGCGCCAGGGAGTGCGCGAGAAAATCATCGTCTGATTTATCCGGAATGGTCGGACCATCCGTACCAGGGATTCTGTCGACGGATTTCTCTTTACCAAAGGCGACGGATTGACTGTGACCACGCCAATCTTACCACATAGCCACAATGGAAAACGAGGGGATTGGGGGAGGGAGCGCAACGCAGAAATTCGGACACAAGGGCCGGACGCAGCCCGGATGGACTTTATCAACGGGCTGGTAAGGCGGAAATCTATTCAGATGCGTCTAATCTGGCTTCGGCTTTGGCAATACGTTCGCCAATAGCGTCCAGGCGTTTTTCGATTTTCTCAAAGCGGTGCATTAATTATTCCGTACCGGGAGCCTTCGGAAACAGGTACTTCACGACCACAATGAACAGTCCGACGACGTTTGCAGTTGCACTGGTTATGAGGGCTATGAACACGTTTTCGGGGATTCGAAAGTCGGTGTATATAGACCAACCTTGAACCAGGACCAAGGTATAAAGAGCTATCAAACAAGCACTTACAAGCCAATAAATCCTATCTGCGTATCTTTTGCGTTCTGATATATTTTGATTGAGTTCTCTGTTTTTCAGTCTGAGTTTCTTCGTTTCTTCCGAGCGGCGTTCGCGGACTATCAGCTTGTCTTCATGGTCCGTAAGAGCATCGGGCTGCTTTGGAACAACCTCGACGGGTGGTGACACGTTTCGGCCGGTGCTCTCGACCACGAATTACACCTGTCCCTTGGGATATGTTTCATAATATTCACGGATGATATCATTACTTATAATTTCATGCAGTCCAATCCCACCATCCTGATTGCACACCTGATGCCAAGGTGAACCTTCAACATGAAGCCAGTTTGATAACTGGAATCCTGTAAACCCCTGGTATACCTCCCATACCTCCTCCAAGAGACCCATTGTCCTACTGTCGTATTCTGGAATCTCATGAATCTCCGCACCATAGATTTCGACTTCATCGAGTTCCAATATCCCCAAATCGGTAATCCTTCCGCGGATGGACTCTCTTCCGAATTCCTTTACTTCGTGGTACAAATCGCTAATTACTGGCCCCCACTGCCAAGCTTCGATTTCCTCTCGGACAAGCGGGGCCTTGTAAATGGCAAGATGCCATCCGTGCGCGAGAAAAACAAGCTTCTGCAATTTCATTGGAGACAATCCAACATTGTCCCGATCGGCAAAATCAAGGAATTTGTTCGCGACAGCGAGGGCGCTATACATGCTGAGAACTCCCCGTGCCATTACACAATGATCGAATCGTGGGACAATCTAACCGGTAGGTGACTAACATTTACATTAATCGTAACGCAGGAGGGAAATTATCAGTGTTTATCGCTGTGTAACAGGTTTCCGTACACAAGAGAGGCCAACTCGCAGGTAACGACAACGTCCTGGCCAAAGTGTGTCTGCGCCACAGCGCACGGAGAGCTCAGTGCACATGCTTAAAAACCAAGTTATCGTCCTCCGACGGGGACGCCAGAGGCTTTTTTCGGGGTTTGCATCTGACGCACCAAAGACTATTCATATTTTACTCAGAAACGGTTCGCATTGCAAGTCGTTTATGTCTGTGGTACAACTTGTGTGCGCGTCAACCGGCGCCCGTACCTTCCAATTCTCCAAGTTGCCAAGCCGGTCGCCACCACGCCAATACTACCTGACGCTTACTACTCTCCCGCACTGTGCTATTGAACGTGTCGCACGGCCCGCTCCTGGCACTGAAGACGTACAAGCTGACTGCGGCCACGGCTCAATGCTCTGACGCGTCACGTTGTGTGCGCGATTGCGCATCGCTGGCTTGTTTCCTGTACTGCGCGGCCTTCATTCCATGTTCCGACATGCGAAGTTGAAAATACTGGCGCCCGATGCCGCTGTTTCGGGCCGCCCGCGACACGTTTCCACCGGCGCGAAGAAGGGCGCGGTGCAGATACTCCTCTGTGAATCGCTCCATACACACCCTCCGCGCGTCCTTGTACGGCAGGCTGTAGATGCCTCGGTCCGGTCCTATCTCGGCGTCCTGGACTTCGTACGGCAGGTCGTCGGGCGTGATCACGTCTCCGTCGGTCAGCGCCAGCGCGCCCGCGATGGTGTGCGCGAGTTCCCGGATATTCCCGGGCCAGTCATAGCCCTCCAGCAGGGCGCGTGTCTCGGAATCAATCCGGCAGGCGGCTCTTCCGGCGCCGCCGAATCGATTCAGAAAGTGGGCGACCAGAATGGGAATGTCGCTTCGACGTTCGCGCAGCGCGGGCAGGTGGAGATGAATCACCCGAAGACGGTAATACAGGTCGTTTCGAAACCGCCCCGCGTCAACCCCCTGCTTCAGGTCCCGGTTCGTCGCCGCGACCACGCGGACCCGCGCCCGTTTCCATCGGTGATCCCCAACCGTTCTGTATTCACCCTCCTGGATCAGGCGAAGCAGTTGCCGCTGCAGGGGCTCGTCGAGTTCACCCACTTCATCGAAAAAGAGCGTCCCGCCGCGAGCGACGCCCACCAGCCCCGGTCGGGACTCCGTGGCGCCCGTGAACGCGCCCCTGACATGCCCGAACAGTTCGCTCCGGCCCATTTCCTTCGCCAGAATGCCGCAATCCACAACCACAAACGGCGCACCGGCTCGGGGGCTGCGGTCGTGCACTTCGCGGGCGATGAGCTCCTTCCCGGTCCCGGACTCGCCGGTGACCAGCACGGGAAGCTCGCTCTCTCCGGCCCGTCGCGCGGTGCGGACCGGGGTTGGCGGAGCTTGGCTTGCCGGCGTCAGGCGGGTGGCGGCAGCGCAAGCGCTTCGGGCACGACGGGTTCGCGGGCGCACAACATCGTGGTGATCAGAGCGCGGGGGTCGAGACGGCGTTGGCGGGCGGTGCGCACGACACTGGCCAGCACCTGCTGGGTGTCCGCGCCGCGCCGGGTGCGGTTGCCGCCGCAGACCTTGCGGGTGGCCACCGCAGGGCGGATGGCCTGCTCGGCCCGCCAGTTGGTGGCGTCGATCGACGGGTCGCACAAGAAGAGGAACACCGCCGGGAATTCGTTGGCCAGGTGCTTGGCGAAGCGCTCGGCCAACGCCAACGGGGGCGGGGTGTCGATCAGCCGGCCGAGCCGCGCGGCGAGCCGGCCGCGGGCCGACGCCAGACCGTGCTCGCTGATGTCGCCGGCATTGCAGCGGTCCCGCAAGGCGAGACCGTCCTGCAGGACCGCCTGCACCTTCCCCGCCCAGGGACTGTCGGGATGAGCGGCCTGCAAGTCCTTGCAGCGGCGCAGGAGGTGACCGACGCATGTCTGGGCCGGCGCGTTCTTGAAGCCCCGGTAGGCCACCCAGCCGTCCCGCACCAGCACGCCGGAGAAGTTGGGACCGAGGACCGCGGCCGCATGCTCGAACCCCCGCCCGTCGCAGATGGCGTAGACCGTCGTCTCCGGGGTGGTGAACACCCACAGCCAGTAGCGGAGCGCGTCCACCCGCCAGCCCGTTTCATCCGGCGTGACCACCGGACTGCGGCGGACCTGATCGCGCAGCGCCGCATACGCGGGCGCCGCCGCGGCGGCGGTACGGTGCAGCAGTTGGACCAGGGCGCCCTTGGTCACGGGCAGTCCGAACTCGTTCCGCAGAACGCGGGTCACCTTCTCCAGCGGCATGCCCAGCTCGGTGTGCAGCTCGACGACCAGCGCGGCGACGTTCGGACCCAGTTGGGCGGCGGCTGCGCCCAACGCATCCGAGGTCTGCAACGGGTGCCGGCCCTGCACGCGACGCCGACACTGCGAGCAGTGACCCACCTCGACGTCGAAGCGCCGCACGAGGGGGCGCACCGCCGGCAGGTCTTCCTGATACTGGGCCTCCATCCGGTCCAGCGCGACCGCGCCGCCGCAGTCGGGGCACATCGTCGGAACCGGCGCCGCATGCGTCTCGTCAACCCGCGTCGGCGGACGGCGGCATCCGTGCTTCCCGTACTCCGCGCCGGCTCGCCGTCCGGGAGGCCGTTTGCGTCCCTGCGGCTTGTCCTTGGCGAAGGGCGCCGCCTGTCGGCGCCCGGCGCGCTGCGCCGCCTCGAGCTCCTTCTCCAGATGCTCGCTGCGGCGCTTCCAGCGGTCCCGCTCCTCGATCAGCTTCGCCTTGTCTCGCTCGAGGCGGTCGATGCGCCGCACGTC
>CAXXXF010000017.1:0-107255 GCA_963667175.2 Candidatus Latescibacterota bacterium
GCCGCAAGCGCTTCGAGAATCCCCTTCAGATAGCCGATGCTGCGCGCGGCGATCGTTTCCGGGTCCGGTTCGAAATCGAATACTTCCACCGATACGTAACCGTTGTATCTCAGATCCTTCAGCGCCCTCAGAATCGGCGCGAACCGAAGCTCCCCGAATCCGGGTCCGCGCAGATTGGGGTCGTTGACATGGACGTGCCGCATGGCGCTTCCGGCCCGGGCAATCACCTCCGTATGGGACGCGGCCTCCGCAGCCGCCGCACGGCAGTCCACCATCGTCTGAAAATTAGGATGCCCCACGGCGTCAACCAGCTTCAGGGCCTCGCCCACACTGATTACGAAATTGGTCTCCTGATCCGTCAGCGGCTCGATGCAATACGTGACGCCACGATCGGACATCAGGTCCGAGCACCCGGCGAACAGTTCGACGGCCCTGTCGAAACAGTCGTCCGGGTCCCATCCCTCCTGGATATTCCGCTGCTGGGGCGAGCCGTGAATCATCACTTCGCCCCCGAGATCGCCGCAGAAGTCGATCAACGCCTTCACGTAGTCCTGCGTGCGCTGCCGGACCCGCCGGTCCGGGTGGTTGATGTACAGACCGGCGGGTTTCACCAGCAGCCAATGCAGACCCACGATCTCCACACCGGCCGCTTCGGCAGCCCGGCGAATGTCCCGCCTGCTGCCGGTCGAAACGTCGTGGACCGTCTCCGCCAGGGTGAACGGCGCAATCTCGACACCGTCGCATCCGATCCGCGCGGCATAGTCAAAAACCCGTTCGATTTCCCAGCCTTCGAAAAACTCATTACACACCGCAAGCTTCATTGACGGCACCTCCTGGCGTTCAACCGGAATCCGGGCCATGTATCGAGTACTACGACATCCCGGGTTCGACAAAATGCTTGACAGAAGCGCTCACTTTCTCTAACATACGCGGGCGATCTACAAAATCCAAGAAAAACGTAGGGAAGCTGTCTTAAGGAGAAGCCTCTATGGCGTCGGCGCCCAATGCCCGATCCGCAGGGCCGGAAAATGAAGATCATATCATCGAGGTGCACGACGTCTGGAAGACCTACGCCATGGGAGACCAGGAAGTCCACGCGCTTCGCGGCGTGTCTCTCGACGTTATCCGGGGCGAATACCTCTCCATCATGGGGCCCGTCCGGCTCCGGAAAGACGACGCTGTTCAATATGGTCGGCGCCCTGGACCGCCCCACAAAGGGCACGGTCGTGGTCAATGCCATCGAAATGGGAAGCCTCAGCCAGTCGCAAATTGCCTACCTCCGGTGCCACAATATCGGCTATATATTCCAGAGTTTCAATCTCATCCCGGTCATGACGGCTCTGGAAAACGTCGCGCTACCCATGGTTTTTTCGGGAATGAAGAAATCGGAATACGAGGAGAAGGCCGCCCACAAGCTGTCACTGGTGGGGCTGGGGGAGCGTCTTCGCCACAACCCGTACGAACTCTCGGGAGGCCAGCAGCAGCGCGTGGCCATCGCCCGGGCCATTGCCAACGACCCCGACCTGGTTCTCGCGGACGAACCCACCGGCAACCTGGACCTGAAAACAGGGCAGGAGATCATCGAGTTGCTGCAAAGACTCCAGTCGGAGAGCGGCGTCACTATCGTCACCAACACGCACGACCACAAGATGCTGGTCGCGTCCGACCGCGTCGTGGACCTGCGCGACGGACAGGTGGAACTGGTTCGCAGGCGTGATGAAATCGACATTCAGGAAGGGCGCATCGAGGGACTGGATATTGAAGAACTGAGCAATTGACAGAAGGTAGCGCGCGAAAAAAACGAGGCGTCCGTCGGAACGACGAACGCCTTTTCGCGTATACCAGTCTATTCAAGCGTTTCCGGAGGTCGATTCGCCCGCCGTCCCGCAGCAGGAATCACGGACTGCTAACGCGCTTGTGATCCATGAAGAAGGTCGTAATACCCGTTCTGTTCCAGACGGCGGATCAACTCCCGAATCACGGCGGCGTCAACGCGGAACACTTCGGCGATCTGTTCAGGCGTACGGCCTTCCTGCGCCAGTTCAATCAACCGGTCGCGGTTCACGATGATTTCGGGAACGGCCATCGTCGCCCTCCGGTTAATCCCGCAGGGGAATTGGTGGCGCCCGCCGGAATCGAACCAGCGACACAAGGATTTTCAGTCCTCTGCTCTACCAACTGAGCTAGGGCGCCCCGTCTCACGGATGATCGCGTACCTGCAACTGTGCGACAAACGCGCAAATCTAACAAAACGGCGCCTGGATGTCAAGACAGTTGCGATTGTTTGCAATGGGCAGAACTGTGACGCCACATCCGCGAAACCCGGTAAAGCGGAACCGGCGCTCCATGCCGTCAGGTCGCGCGTACCGGTCGAGTCAGAACACACGGCCGGAACGCCGTCTGCTTTCGAAAACGCCCAGTCTCTGATACACGAGGCCGAACCGTGGCCAAGCCGGAGCGTACAGCCGACACCTTCGAAACAACTGCGGCGTCCGCTGAATCAGCCCGAGGCGTCACCCTCCGATCCTTGCTTTCGGGACTGGCGCTGGTCGTGGGCCTGGACGCCCTGGCGATCCACCTCAGGTACGTGGTACATGGCTCGCTAATGACCTACAGCCACGTACCGATGGCCATGCTCATCGTGTTTACGCTGATGATTATGGCCGGCGCGCTCATGGCGCGATTTTTCCGGTGGAAACTCTCGCAGGCGGAGTGGCACACCGTTCTGGCCATGGGCGTCGTCGGCGCGGCCGTTCCGGGTTTCGGCCTGAGCGGATATCTGCTCGGTTATATTGCGACCCCCTACTATTTCGCAACCGAAGTCAACGAATGGAACACCTACCTGCATCCGTACATCAATCCGTGGCTGATCCCGTCCGACGAAAACAAGGCGGTCACCTGGTTTTTCGAAGGGGCGCCCGAGGGCGCGCAGATCCCGTGGGACGCGTGGCTGCTGCCCCTGCTCTGGTGGACGACGTTCATTATGGCGGCATTCGTGGTCCTGGCCTGTGTCGCCGTCGTATTCCGCCGACAATGGGTCCAGAACGAACGCCTGGCCTTTCCGGCCATGGCGCCGCTGATTCACATGGCGGAAGAACCCGGCAGCGGTAGATTCGCGCTGCCCGATTTCACGAAGAGTTACCTGTTCTGGATCGGCTTCGGTCTGGCCTTCGGGATGATCGCCTGGAACTGCATCAATTATTTCCTGCCCGGCTTCCCGCAGTTTCCGGTCTATCGCGGCAGATGGTACTGGATCGATCGTCAACTTCCGCCTGCCTTTGGATTCCTCGGTCTGTTTACTATCTTTTTCTCCTATTTCGCCAGCCTGGACGTTTTGTTCAGTATTTGGTTCTTCGACCTGCTGTTCATCGTCGAAGGCGGCTGGCTGCACCGCCGAGGGGTTACGGCCATATCGCCATACTATTACCGGGGGGTCTACTACTGGCAGACCAAGGGGGCTTTCGCCATGCTGGCCGCTTCTGTTTTCTGGGTCGCCAGACGCCACATCAGGGATGTATTCCGCAAGGCCTGGAACAGGGACCATCCGATGGACGACCGTGACGAACCGCTCTCCTGCCGTACGGCTGTTATCGCCTTGATTGTCGGTCTCGCCTTCATGTGGCTCTGGCTTTCACGCATCGGTTTCGACCCGCTTCTGGCGGCCTTGCTACTTCCGGCGGTCATCTTCACATACGTCGGCCTGGCCAAGATTCTCGCGGAGACCGGCATGCCGTACACCAACGTACCCGCGGGCCCGTGGGGTCTTGTGGCGCCTTTCATCGGGGGATCGAACGTCAACGAAGGTACGCGGGTCGCCCTCCGGTTCGCGTCCAGAATCACGTCCCACTTCAAAGGGCTCTTCCTGCCCGCACTTGCGCACGCCGGACGCGTTGCGGAGGGCGTGCGGGGCGACCGCCGACGTCTCATGTATGCCGTTGTACTGGCCTTTCTTGTCAGTTTTGTCGCGAGCGTTCTGCTCACGATCCAACTGGGATACCGGGACGGCGCCTACAATTTCAACTCCTGGGAAATCGTGCGGGCGGGCCCCAAACATTTCGAAGGCACCGCCACGTCCGTCAAGAACTACCTTACGAAAGAACCCGATCTGCCAGTTTACCGGGAACATCCGGACTACATGGCGTTCTTCGGCCTGGGCGGCCTGGCCACACTTCTGCTGATCTTCCTGCGGCATCGCTTCACCTGGTGGCCGCTGCATCCGGTCGGACTGGCCATCTCCGGTTCGTATCTCGCACGGCGAACCAGCATGACCATCTTGCTGGCCTGGCTTGTCAAACTGGTGATGTTGAAAATGGGCGGGCCCTCCGTGTACCGAAAGTCCCGCCCGCTTTTTATCGGCCTGCTCGCCGGTTACATACTGGGCGTAGCCCTCTCCGCGTTCATCGACGTCTTCTGGTTCCCCGAACGCGGCCACAGCGTTCATCGCTTCTGATCGATGGCGACGGGCGGTTCCGGCTTCATCGGGCCCGCGGTACGGTTCGTATCGCCGCCGCCGACAGGATGCCGGGATTCGGAAGATCCCGACGTGAACTCCCTATGAATTACGTCCGAAACATCGGACTCGTCCTGACGCTCTTGGTCACCGCTGCCGCATTCTTCTGCCTGGCGGTTGGACCGGACCGCGTCAACCCGTACCTCGCCGCCATGCTGGGTCTGAAAGCGCCCGTTTCCAAGCCGCCCGCGTCTGTTCTCGAAGCGAGCGCGACTTCGGTTCGCGTGCTCGATTCCGTATCGGACGCCGGCGTGAGGGCGCACGTTGCCCGCTTTACGGAGCACCGGTCACGAGTTCCCGGCTACCCCGGACACGCGGCCGCCGCCGAGTACATCCGGCGCAGTTTCGAAAGCGCCGGTCTCCAGGACGTCCGCGCCGAGCCGTTCGACGTCACCTCGCCGGTCGACCAGGGCGGCAGCCTGACGCTTTTGCGGGACAATGTCTCGTTTCCCATCCACGCGGTCTGGCCGAACCTCGTCAAGACCTCCACCCTGCCGCGGGAGGGGGTCCGCACGCGATTGATCTACGGCGCATCCGGGGAATTCGCCGACTTCAACGGTCATGCGCTCGAAGGCGCGGCCGTTCTCATGGAATTCAACACCCGGAACAACTGGCTGAACGCGGCCACCCTGGGGGCGGGGCAGATCATCTTCATTGAACCCGATTCGACGTTCTATTCCGAAGCCGAGCGAAAATTTCTGCAGGTGCCGAACAGCGTGGAACGATTCTGGATCGACAAAGAGTCGGGGCAGGCTCTGAAGACGCTGCTTGAACGTCGCGGCGAACTTGAAATCGAACTGAAGGCGAGAATGGAGTGGGAGAAACACACCGCCCACAACATCCTGGGTTTCCTTCCGGGTACGGATCCGGACCTGAAGGAACAGATCGTCGTGATCAACGCGTACTACGACGCCATGTCCGTCGTCCCCGCGCTTGCCCCCGGCGCCGAGATGGCAAGCGGCGCCGTCGCCCTTCTGGAACTGGTCAACTACTTCAAGCGATATCCGCCGGGGCGCACGGTACTCTTTCTGGCCACTTCGGCACACCACCTGGGCTTTCGCGGTATCTGCGATTTTCTGGGCCGCCACGCAAGAAAGGAAAGGCACTTCGCCGCCCTGATGACCGACCCCATAGATATTCGTCTCTTCATCGGGCTGGACCTGTCGAGCCAGACGGCGCAGGTCGGCGTCTGGAACAGCACGCGCAACTTCTACTACAACCGGTTCTTCACACCGTTCGGCAAAGAGTTCGTCCGCATTTCGCAGGCGATCGCACCGGCTTTCGGCCTCGACCCGAATCAGGCGCTGCTGGACGGCATCAACCCCACCGGCGGTATGACCTGGGATATGTTCATCCCCGGCGCGAACCTGAAGACCGACGGCGAAGTCGTCCTCGAAGCCGGCACCCTCGCCCTGTCCCTGGTCACATTGAACGACGCACGCTTCCGGGTCGATACGCCCCTGGACCTGCCGGAAGGGGTAAACTTCGAAAATCTCACAAAACAGGTCCGCCTGATTACGGGCGTACTCGACATTGCCCTGAACGACCCGACGCTCATCCCCGACTATCGACTCAATCCCGACGACCGGATGCGCGGCCTGAAGGGTTTCGTACGTACCTTTCCAAGGCGCAGCATCGTTCCCGATCGGCCCAAGGCCGGCGCCATCGCCGCGCTCCGGATGGGCATCGACAAATCGGTCAAAGGCGTCCGGCGCATCTACTACGACCTGGCCGACGAGAACGGTGAATTCTACATGCCCGGGATTGCCGAACGCCGCGTCTCCGTCAGCGCCTACTTTCAGGATCCGGAGACCGGAGAGATTACCTACGCGCCAAACTACGGGCAGCAGGCGCGCATCTACCGGGGCGACTTCGACATGGACTGGTGGATCTCGAAGCGTAACATCATCCTGTTCCCGTGCATCGCCACCGACTTTTACGATACCGTCGATCCGCGTTATCTTACGAAACTCTCCCAGATAAGCGTCTACGGCAGCGGCAACGTCACGCCGCAGGAATACGGTTACGCGATCGGCTTCGGCTCCACGGAACCCGTGGGCGCCCTGTTCACGCGTCCGGGCGAGCGGATCAAAGTCGCCATGAGGGCCGGCGGCGTCGCCGCGGGCTCCGGCGACGTCGGCATCCGGTTCCTGCTGCTGAACGCACAGAGCGCCGAGAATGAAGAAATCGCACGGGGCACGGGTTACCCCACGCTGACGCACGGGTCGTTTGCGCGCACCTCGTTTCTGGCCGCAAGGGATATGTGGATCCTGAACGAGGCCCGAAAGCGGGAGATGCAGAAATACGCCATCGAGAACCAGCGTCTGAACATGCTGCACAGCCGCACCCGCCACCACCTGGACAGGGCAGAGGCCGCCATGTCGGAAAAGCGCTGGGACGTCTTCATGAAGCACACCCGCGCGGCGCTCGGCATCGAATCGCGCGCCTATCCCGACGTCAAAGACACGCAGAACGACGTGGTACGCGGCGTCGTCTTCTTCATGGCCCTGGTCATCCCATGCGCATTTTTCGCCGAACGCCTCATCATTAGCGCGGTGGATATCCGAAGGCAGATCGCCGGATTTATCGGCATTTTTGTGCTCATCTGGCTTTTTCTTTCAAACGTGCATCCGGCATTCGAAATCTCCAACCCCCTGGTGGTTCTGCTCGCGTTCGTCATTCTGGCGCTGGCGGCCTTCGTGATTTCCCTTGTTTTCAATCGTTTCAATGAAACCATGCGCCGGTTACGGGTCCCGGAAGTGCTGCTGCACGAGACCGACGTCGGGCGAGTCTCCGCCTCCCTGGCCGCCTTCCAACTCGGCATCGCAAACATGAAACGTCGCAAACTGCGCACGGCGCTTACGTTCACCACGCTCCTGCTCCTCACGTTTACCGTACTGTCGTTCACGTCCATCAAGTCGGCTCTCGAATTTCGCCGGACTCCCATAGGCACGGAGGGTCCGTACCCCGGAATGCTCATCCGGAGCAAGTTCTGGGGCCCTCTGGAAGACGTGGTCTACGATTACGCCGTCACCCACTTCGGAGAATCCGCAATAGCGGCGCCCAGAAGCTGGTACTATACCCGGGAAAAGAAGATTATCCCCGTCGAGTCCGATAACGGCTCAGCACACGTACTCGGCGTCCTTGGCATGACGCCCCAGGAAGCGCGCGTCACCGGTGTGCATCAGACCCTCAAGAGCGGCCGCTGGTTCCGCCCGGGCGAATCCGCGTGCATCCTGCCGGATAAGATCGCGGGACTCCTCGGCGTTGACCCCGGGCGGCCGGAGGCGTCCAGCGTCCGGGTGTTCGGGGAATCGCTGCCGGTGATCGGCCTGATCGACGCCGGGGCATTCAGCGAGCTTAAGGACCTTGACGAGGAACCCCTCAGTCCCGCTGACTTCAAGCTTACCGACGAGGAAGCCATCGAACAGATGACCACACAGGAAACGCGGGAAAAACAGGGCCTGGAACAGCCGGAAGTCGAGATCATGCCCTTCGAGCACATCAACCCCGACGATATCCTGATCGTACCGTACCGGTTCCTGCGTCAGGTGGGCAGCCCGCTACAGTCGGTCGCACTCCGCTTCGATGTCGGATCAGACGTGGAGAGCTACGTCAAGGAACTCCTCTCCAGGCTGTCGGTCGTGCTCTTTGCCGGCCTTCCGGATCCGGAAGGGCGCATCAACGTCTCCGTTTTCAGCTCGCTCGGGGACACGTCGAGTCGCGGGTTGAGCCATCTCTTTATTCCTATCCTCATCGCTTCGCTCATCGTGCTGAACACCATGATGGGGTCCGTGTACGAACGGTTTCGGGAAATCGGCGTCTATTCCGCGGTGGGCCTGGCGCCGGTGCACGTCGCCTTTCTCTTTATTGCCGAAGCCTGCGTCTACGCCGTCCTCGGCACGGTAAGCGGTTATCTGTTGGGCCAGGGCGTTGCCAAGCTGCTGCTCTGGCAGGACTTACTCTCCGGCGTCTCGCTCAACTACTCCGCCCGGTCCGCGGTTGCCTCGTCCGCCCTGGTCATGGCCGTGGTCATCCTGTCCACCCTCTATCCCGCCAGGCAGGCGTCGCTGATGGCCGTTCCGGACGTGTCCCGCCGTTGGAAAATACCGGAGCCCGACGGCGATGACTGGCGTTTCGAATTCCCCTTTACCGTTGGCGGAAACGACGTATTCGGGCTCTGTGTATTTCTTACAGACTACTTCGACTCTCACAGCGGCGAAGCGATGGGGGCGTTTTATACGGACGGCGCCCAACTGTACGGGAAGGGAAGCGACGACGAGAGGGGATACGCGATCCGCACGACCCTGTGGCTTGCGCCCTTCGATCTGGGCGTGAGCGAGGAGCTTCGCTTCGAGGCGGAACCCACAGGTCAGTTCGATATCTACACACTGACGCTCACCCTCAGGCGACGCTCGGGCGAAGTCGCCTCATGGCGAAGGGTCAACCAGGGCTTCATGAACGCCCTGCGCAAACAATTCCTCATCTGGAGGACCGTCGACCCCGCCGAAAAAGCGGCGTACAGGGAAAAGGGCATGCGGAACCTCGTATCGGACGAGCAGGAGTCGAAACCGGTCTGAAAGAACACGCGCCGCCGATGAACCGTTTCGTTCTCCCGGTATTGCAACGCTGAAATAGCCTTTGCAAAATCAGGCTTTGTATGTATTTTTCAGGCCCTTATTACGGGGAGCACCGTATTGTTTACATCCTCCCACTCTTCTTTGGTTGGATCCGGATGTCGACGATTTGCTGCTCCTGAAAATAAATGGAAGCTGACAACTGCTCTTCCTGACCACTGGCCACTGTCCACTATTTACTGCTCCTGGTAATAACCTTTAAATCGTATTGACCCTCTATGGCATTTCTCGATCGAATTCGCAGGCGGAAAACCAATCCGTACCAGGAAATCGAAGAATACCGGGATCTGCTTGAAGTCCCCAAGGAATTCGAAGAGGGATTCAACTCCAAGACCATTCTCGGTGCGCTCTTCGTTTCCGTCATTATGGTTCCGGGCAATATCTACCTGGAACTCATGGTGGGACATTCCGTCGGCGCCGCGGCCCAGTGGGTGACCATCATTCTGTTCCTGGAACTGGCCAAGCGCTCGTTCACGGTGCTTAAGAAGCAGGAACTTTACCTGCTCTACTACGTCACCAGCGCCCTGGTTGCCCGCGAAACCGGAATGTTCGAAGGCCTGCTCTGGCAGCAGTACTACGTGCAGTCTCCGGCCGCCAAGCAGTTCGGCATCTCCCATCTCATCCCCCGCTGGTGGGCGCCCCCGCCCGATTCTCCGGCGCTGATCGATCGGACCTTCCTGCATCAGGACTGGCTCCTGCCCATCTCCCTGCTCGTTTTGGGAATGATCATGGGTCGCATCCAGTGGTTCACCGCGAGTTACGTGCTCTTCCGCATCACCTCCGACTACGAACGCCTGCCCTTTCCCTTCGCGCCCATCAACGCCCAGGGCGCCATGGCGCTTGCGGAAGAAAGCAGCGGTCAGTACAGCTGGCGCTGGCGGGTTTTCAGCATTGGCGCGGTCATCGGGGTTGTGTTCGGGTCGGTCTACGTGGCCGTACCCGCCATTTCCGGCGCGTTCATGGAACAGCCGCTTCAACTCATCCCCATCCCGTGGGTGGATTTCACCCAGTACACGGGATACTTCCTGCCGGCCACGCCGCTGGGCTTTACGCTGCACCTGGCGCCCATCTTCGCCGGTCTTCTGGCGCCGTTCTGGGCGGTCATGGGCGCATTCATCGGTGTCGCCATCCACACCGCGGCGGGTCCCATCCTGTATTCCTACGGGTACATGCCCAACTGGTATATGGGCATGGATACCATCATGACCCACTTCGTCACGGGCATCGATTTCTGGATGAGCTTCGGGATCGGCATCACCTTCGCCATCGCAATTATCGGATTCTACCAGGTCTGGACCGGGGTTCGTACCGCCCGGGTGGAGAAAAAAGAAACGGGGAGCTGGACGCCGCCGCGCGGTCGCGGAGACTTCCGGATCTGGATCTGCGTCGTACTCTTCTGTCTTGCGAGCCTATATACCATAATCCTCGCCAAGGTCCTCTTCCCTGACCTCGTGAGCACGGTGCTGCTCATCTTCTTTTTCGTCTTCGCGTTCGTCTATACGCCGTTGATCTCCTTCGTCAACGCGCGGCTGGACGGGCTGGTCGGACAGAACGTCAATATCCCCTATATCAGGGAAGCCACGATCTTTCTGAGCGGGTTCAGGGGTATCGAAATCTGGTTTGTGCCCTTCCCCCTGGCCAACTGGGGCGCACAGGCTGAAACATTCCGTCAGATTGAACTCACAGGCTCGAAATTCACCGGGATCCTGAAGGCTGAGATCTTCATGATCCCGCTGATCCTCCTGACCAGTTTCATGTACTGGTCCTATATCTGGAAGCTGGCGCCAATTCCCTCGGCCTCCTACCCCTACGTCCAGATGATGTGGCCGCTGCGGGCGCTCCAGAGCAGCGTCTGGTACACCGGCACCATGCAGGGCGAGGTGGAGCACGACCCGTCCTCCGGAACGGTATCCTTCCAGCCGAGCAATCTGCCCGACGGCAACTGGTGGTACTGGCGCGCCCGCGCGTCGGCCGACGCGCACATTGAAGATCATGAACAACGCGCTTACGGACCGTGGTCCCGCGTTGGGTATTTTTATACGAACTTCAAGAGTACCGAAAAGCCGCTCGTGCCGCCGCTTCCGGTGGACCGATCGGCGCCGGACATTTCCGAAGCGTTGCGGCTGGGCCTGCCTTCGGCGCCGGCGTTGCGGAGCCCCGATGACGGAAGCCACGCGAACAACCCCAACCCCAACCTGGTCGTGCTCGCCGCGCGGGACCAGGAGGGACGGGAGCTTGTATACCAGTTCGAAGTGGACCAGGTTCCCTCCTTCGACGGTTCCTTTCTGCAGAGTTCGGACGACGAGCCGATCCTGTTCGAAGCCATCAAGCCGGTCGTGATCGCCATAGGACTCGGCGTCGGCCTGGTCTCGTTCGTGGTTCTGTCCGTCCTGGGCCTGCCGGTCCTGCTCATCTTCGGATACATACGGAGTCTGACCAGCATTCCCCACGTGATGATCACCGAGATCATCGGCGCGCTCCTCGCGCGGTACTATTTCTGGAAGCGCTTCGGCAGACAGCAATGGCGACTCTATGCCGCCGTGTTGTACGTCGGGTTTTCGGTGGGAATGTCGCTGGTGGGCATGGCCTCCGTGTCTATTGCCATGATCCAGAAGGCCGTCTCGGTACTGTTGTTCTGAGCGCCGTCCGGCGATGGCCCTTGACGTTGGCTGGACAGGTATCCCGTTTGACGGATTGATTCGATCGATCCGGGCCGTGTGGTCTAACGACACCTGGATGGAAGCATGTCAGCAGCGATCGGCATGATCGAAGTCGAAGGCGTCGCCGGGATTATTCTGGCGTCGGACGCGGCCTGCAAAGCCGCTGGCGTGGATCTTCTGGGTTGGGAGTCCATCGGTGGATTCACCACCGTTTTCTTCGGCGGATCCATCAGCCGCGTGGCAACGGCGCTCAGGAGCGGGGAACAGGCGGCCAAAGAGGTGGCGGACCACGTCGTGGCGGCGCCAATGACGCACCCCGAACCCGTTTGCCGGGAGTACGTCTCGAATGCGGTCGCATCCCGGCGGCGGACACCGTCCGGAGCGCTGGGTATGATCGAAACGAGAGGATATGGCGCCCACGTCACCGCCAACGACAAAATGATGAAGGCGGCCGACGTCCAGGTCTACAACGTGCTCACCGTACACAACCGGGTGGTCTGCTCCCTGATACTTGGCGACGTGGCTTCCGTGACCGAAGCCCTGCCCGTGGGCCGCGCGAGCGTCGAGGCCGGCGAGAACTTCCTGGGCGCTGCCCTCATCACCAGACCCCTGCCCGACGTCCTGCGGGCATTCGGCCCCGGAGCGCCGTGACATCCCCGCGAAATCACGCCCTGGGCATTCTGGAAACCCGCGGCATGACCGCGCTTGTCGCGGCCGTGGACGCCATGCTGAAGACCGTGGACGTTCGGGTTCTGGGCAGTCACGGCGTGGGATCGGGCTGGTTGACGGTTGTAATCGAGGGCGTCGTATCGGACGTTGAGGCCGCCATTCGAGTCGGACGATCCGAAGCCGTGAACCACGGCGACCTGATCACCGCCGACGTCATCGCGGGACCGGTCCCGGGCGCCCTCAAGTCCATGCCGCACAGGACGGACGCGGTCACGACAGGCCCGTTCGGCGCCGGGGCGATGGGCATCCTTGAAACGCGGGGCATGGTCCCCCTCATCCGTGGCGCCGACGCGATGGTCAAAAGCGCGCGCGTTCGCGTCGCCGGTTGGACGTCCGTTGGCGGCGCGCTGGTTCATCTCGTGGTCCGGGGTGAACTTTCATCGGTCCAGACTGCCCTGCAGGCCGGCAAAGCGTGTGCCGATGAGGTCGGGGAAGTGTACGCGGCCCTTATGATTCCGAGGCCGGAGGCAGGCGTCGAACCGCTGCTTCCGGGACCACCGGTTTCAAACGGGCCCCGGGCAGACGCGGGCGCGCTCGGTGTGCTTGAAACAACGGGTTACGCCAGCGCGGTCGGCGGTTCCGACGCCATGGTCAAAGCCGCCGATATCGACCTCGTGCGCCTCGTCATCGCCAGCGGAGGCCGGGTGGACGCACTGGTGAAAGGCCGGCTGGACGCAGTCCAGGCGGCCGTCGACGCCGGTGTCGACGGCGCCCTGGAGGCCGGAGAGTTGAATGCATCCTGTGTCGTTTCCCGACCGTCTTCCGAAGTCATGGCCTGTTTCGGCCGAAGCGAGGCCGTAAGAGCCACGAGCGGGAATCAGGCCATGGGTCTCATCGAGACACGCAGCACCGTGGCCCTGGTCAAAGCCGTGGATCAGATGTTGAAGTCCGCGGACGTGGAATTCGAGGGTCGATACAAGGTCGGGTACTTTCTCACGGCAAGCGTTGTCCGGGGAGACGTCGGCGCGGTGGGCGCCGCCCTGCAAGTCGGGGCCGAGGAAGCGGAAAGGTACGGTGAACTCGTATCGGCCCATCTCATTCCGCACCCCTTTCCCGCACTGGAAGAGCGGCTGATCCACTGATCCGCCGCCGAATGCCATTTCCGTCTACCGGGGAAATCCATGATACGCATCGACGATCCGGTGGTTACAGAACAGCTCCTCAAGGATAAACTGGGACAGGGGCGAGAGGTTGAAATCTGCCCGCGGGCGAAGCTCACTCCGCTGGCGCTGGACTATCTTGCGGCCAACGGGGTACAGGTATCCAGAAAAGAGTCGGATACCGGCAGTCCAAGGACCTCAGCGCCGACCCACCGCCGAATCCCCGGCGCCCGGAGAGAATTCAAGGGTATCTTCTGCCCCAATATCGTTATCTTCGACGGCAACAACCGCATCAACTTCGGTGAGATGGAGCGCTACGTCAACTGGCTCATCGACGCCGGCATCCACGGGTTGTATCCCAATGGCAGCACCGGCGAATTCGTGCGCCTTTCCAGCGACGAACGCAAGGAAGTCGTGCGGCTTGTCACAAACGTCAACCAGGGCCGCGTGCCCGTTCTCGCGGGCGCCAGCGAAGCCAACCTGCGCGACGTGCTCCGAATGAGCGAATACTACGCGGGCATTGACGTCGACGCCATTTCGCTGGTCCCCCCCTACTATTACGAGATCTCGGAAACCAGCCTCTTCGAATACTTCGCGGAAATCGCCAGGCAGACGCCTCTGGACGTCCTCCTCTATAATATTCCGCAATTCACACAGGAACTCACGCTGGACATCATGGAACGCCTGCTTCCGTTCGAACGCATCATGGGAACCAAAGACTCCAGCCGGGACATGCCGAGGCTGATCAACACCATGCATCGGTTACGCGAACAGCGTCCGGAGTACGTGGTCCTGGTCGGCTGCGAAGAAATCCTCTGCCCTTCCATAATGATGGGCGCCAGCGGCGGCACGATCGCAACGTCCGGTATCATACCGGAAGTCATCGTTGACGTCTACGAAAAGACCCTGGCCGGAGATATCGGAAACGCGAGAGAAATGCAATACCGCATCCTGGACCTCATCAACCTCATGCTCCTGGGTGTGAATTTCCCGGAGGGCTTCAAAACGGGTGTCGCCGTTCGTGGATTCGACGTGGGTCCGTCCCGCCAGACGATGAGCGCCGAGGAAAAGGATTACCTGCTCAAGCTGGAAGCACAGATCAGCTGTATCCTGAAAGATATGGGATACGACGTCAATGGCGCCCGAGCCTGTCCCGTAACCAACCTCCCGTCAATCGTCGACCGGACGTGATACGGCTCGACGTTCCTTCGGGCGATATCCGAATCCGTTCCTGATCCCGATTCCCATCCCTACAGGAGAGTTCCCATGGCCGACAACGCGCCGCGGCAAAACCTCGTGGATCCCTTCAGCCTGAGCGGCGGCGACGGATACGTCTGGCTGAAAGGCAACCTCCACTCCCACACCACGAACTCCGACGGCAAAGCGTCGCCCCAGGAAAGGCTCGATGGTTACGTCAACCAGGGGTACGACTTTCTGTGTCTTTCGGACCACCGAAGAATCACCCGGATCGACTCCCTGGACTGTCCGGACGACTTCGCGCTCATTCAAGGCGCCGAACTGCACCCCGACAACCCGTTCGGCGGGCAGAAACACCATTTTCTCTGTCTGAACGTTCACGAAGACCTCGACTCGGAAGCCATGCCGCCCCAGCACGTGATCGACGCCGTCCGGGACCAGGGCGGCAGCACGTGGCTGGCCCACCCCTACTGGAGTTCCGTGAACATTCTCAGGGACGTCCTGCCGCTTGAGGGATTTGCCGGCGTGGAAGTCTTCAACACAACGTGCCGATGCGCGGGACGGGGCGAGTCCGGCGTTCACTGGGACGACTGGATGGACCTGGACAACAGGCTGTATCCCGCCCTGGCCAACGACGACTCCCACGCACTCGAATCGGATCACCGCGACACGTACGGGGGCTGGACGATGGCGCGTGTGAAGGAGCGGTCACCCGGGGCCATTCTCGACGCGCTGGAACGGGGGGCGAGCTATTCGAGCACCGGCGTCGAGATCCGAAACGTCACCCTGCGCAGCAGCGAAGACGGGAAACGGTCGATGGAAGCCACGGTCGAATGCTCCGAATCCCGTTGTATCCTGGCCATTTGCGATACATTCGGAACGGAGTACAGGAATTCGGAAGAACCCTTTACAAGCGCCACGTTCACCCTGAGTCCGGGCGCGCGGTGGGTCCGTTTCGAAGTCATCGGAGCGGACGGGACGAAGGCCTGGTCCAATCCCTTCGACCTCACCTGACGAAGAGCCGAGATGGGATCCGACCTGACACACGATCAACTGGCAGCGTACCGTACCGACGGCTTCGTACAGGTACCCGATCTTCTGACACCGTGTGAAATCGACGCCTTCCTGGAAGCGCAGGCCGAAAGGAAGCCGGCCGAAATCCTGGAACTCGGCCTGCGCAGGCACACCGCCGACCCGCAGTGGCGTTATCTGGCGTCGCATCCCCGCATCGCCGGCGTCGCGGCCCAGTTGCTGGGCGGGACGCCGATGATCGTCCAGACCATGTACCTGGCAAAGGAGGCGGACGGCGGCGCCGGCATCGCGCTTCACCAGGACGCTCACTATATCCGGAACGAACCGGTCACCCTTATGGCGGGCTGGCTCGCGCTGAGCGATACCGACAGGAACAACGGCGGCCTCTGCGTCGTCGCCGGCAGCCACCTGGACCCACTCCGGAATACCCGGCCTCCGCAAGACCGCAGCGAACACGCCTCCTGGGTGAAAGATTACGCGATGCGAGGACCTGACGGCAGGGAGTGGACCGAAACCATGCACTCGCACGAGGTTACCGGCGTACGCCACGATGAACTCACCTTCCTTGCGGTACCGCGAGGCTCGGGAGTCTTCTTTACGGGCAGAACCATCCACGGCTCTTACGCGAACCGGTCCCGGGGCAGGCCCCGTCTGGCGTTCGCCATACACTACGTCAGGGCGGGCACGTGGGTCTATCGACGCGATATCCAGGACCTCACGCCGGCCAGCTGAACGACGTCCGTGCCTGAAGTCTTCAATTTTCCACTTGGGAACCCCGTTATGAAACGAGTTGCAAAGCCGGAAGGCGAGTACAATATCGTCATCGAAGACGTTCCGATACCTGAAATCACGCCCTCCGAGGTGCTGATCCGGGCGGAGTGCAGTCTGATCAGCCGCGGTTCCGAGATCTGGCGTCGCTACATCCGACCCGAAGCCATCGCCCATCAGAGCATGGGATACTCGTTCGTGGGAGACGTCGTGGAGGTCGGCGCGCGCGTGGACGGCTTTTCTATCGGAGACCGCGTGGCGGCCATTGCGCCGCACGCGGAATACGTGGCCGTCGAAATCGTGAACTCACGCCACCAGGACCCGGTCGTCCATCTCCCGGACGCGGTTACCTCCGAAGCCGCGACATTCTGGCCGCTGAGCACCAGTTCCGTTCTCTGGATGTGGGAGATCGATGCCCGCGAGGAAGATACGGTGGCCATTCTGGGTCAGGGGCTCGTGGGCTCCATCTGCATGCAGGCGCTCAACGCGGCGGCGAACCCCCGTGTCATCGCGGTCGACGCGCTGCCCCTCCGGTGCGATCTGGCGAGTCGTCTCGGGGCGGACCACGTGGTGGACGCGTCGAGCGAAGACCCCGTCAAGGCGGTCAAAGGGCTGACGGACGGCGCCGGCGCGGAAATCGTCGTGGAAGCGGTCGGCGGGCGCGCGGGCGCGGGCGCCTTTGCGCAGGCACAGGAGATGGTGAAACGAAAAGGCCTGATCCAGGTGATCGGCTTGTACGAGGACGAGCCGTTGCCGCTCGACTCGGGAAAGATTCAGGGACGACGAATCGTGGGCGGCTACTCGGACGGCGGCAAGCGATCGCTGGGTTCCGACCGCGCCCTCCGGCTTCTTGGCGAGAAAAAGATCGACGCCGAAGCCATGATCACCCACCGCTTTCCCTTCCAGGAGGCGGCGGAGGCGTTCGACTTGCTGTATACCCGTCTGGGCGAGACGATGGGCGTCGTACTTGTCTGGAAGTGACAATAACCCACGCCGGTTCGGGGACTTAGCGGTTTCCAGCATCCGCGGCCCGACGCCGCCGTCACGTTAACCGGAGGTTTCGTGAAGAACGGTTTCTATAAGGGCCATGGTCTCGGCAACGACTACATCGTCATGGATCCGGTCGACCTAGACTTCAGGCTCACCCCCAGGAATATTCGCCTGATCTGCAACCGCAACCTGGGCATCGGCGGAGACGGTATCCTTACCGTGGAACCCGGGAACGGGGCGGACTTCGGCCTGCGCATTTTCAACCCCGACGGAAGCGAAGCCGAAAAATCGGGCAACGGCCTGCGCATCTTCGCGCGATTCCTGCATGCCACGCACAGAACACGGCAGATCAGTTTCACGGTTGATACCCTGGGCGGTCTCGTGGAGATTGAGGTCCACCCGGATCGTCACGGCGATGCGAGCCTCGCGACCGTGGAGATGGGCCGGGCCGATTTCAATCCCAATGCGCTGCCCTGCACCCTGGACGAGGGCGAGCTGATCGAACGTCCCATCGCGGCGGCGGGGCGCAAACTGAGATTTACCGGCGTCAGCGTGGGCAACCCCCACTGCGTCATCTTCAGACCCGCAGGCGAGGCCTGGACCCGCGACGACCTGCTCGAACTCGGACCCGCCCTTGAGAATCACGATCTCTTCCCCAACCGCATCAACGTGCAACTGGCCGTACCCACGGGCCCGAATGAGATCTTCATTCTCATCTGGGAGCGCGGCGCGGGAGAGACGCTGGCATCCGGATCGTCGTCCTGCGCGGCGGCAAGCGCGGCCGTCCGTCTGGGGCTGGTGGAATCGCCGGTAACCGTCAACGCCCAGGGCGGCGCTCTCGACGTCGCGATCGACCCCGACTTTCGCCTGACCATGAAGGGACCGGTCGCGGAGGTCGCGCAAGGCGCCCTGAGTCCGGCATTCGTGAGGGAACTCCGGGACGAAGACCCGGGCTCGGCGGACGGATGAACGGATCCCTCTCACGCCACCCGGTACTTCTCCACGGTCTCGGCGTTGATCGTCACGCCAAGGCCGGGGCCTTCCGGGACCGTCACGTACCCGTCGACGACGCCGAACCGTTCGTGCGTCAGATCATGACGCAGCGGTGATTCCGACATACAGTACTCGAACATCTCACCGCCAGGTACGGCTGCGAGCGCATGAAGCGACGCGGCGATCGTAATTCCGCTCTTGAAACTGTGGTTCGCCACCCTGGCATGCCGGCGGTGCGCCATCCTGCCCACCTCCACCATCGTTGAAATGCCGCACCTTCCCGGATCGGGCTGCACCCAATCGAGTCCACCGTCGGATACCAGCCGCTCGAAGGCGTCGAGCCGCGCTTCCGCCTCCCCCGCGGCGATCGGCAGGGGGCTATCCGCCGTCAGGCGGGCGTAACCCCGCACGTCGCCGGGGCGCAGCGGTTCCTCGAGCCAGAACGGGCTGAATTCCGCAAACCGGCGCGCTCGCTTCAGGGCCGTCTTCCAGTCCCAGGCCTGACCGGCGTCGATCAGCACGTCCACGCCGTCTCCCACGCCGCGCCGCGCCTCCCTCACCAGGGAGACGTCCGTGTCCTCGTCCCGTCCCACCGGCCCCCAGCCGAATTTGACGGCCGTAAAGCCCTCCCCCGCGAACCTCTTCCCCAGTTCTGCCGTCCGGGCCGGCGTATCGCCGAACAGAATCGAACAGTACGCCCGGAACCGTGTGTTGAAAGGCCCTCCGAGCAGCCGGTAGACGGGCGTGTCACGCGCCTTGCCCGCGATATCCCACAATGCGAGATTGACGCCCGCCATCGCGTGTACTCCCACGCCTCCGCCGCCGTAGTAGTTCGCCGCGTCCATCATACGGTGCATGCACACGTCCACCGCCAGCGGGTCCTCATTGCGAAGGGCGTTGGCCAGTCCGTTGCAGATCCGGTGCGACAGGGGCGCGTCCACAATTGCCTTGACGGCCGTCGGGCAGGAATCCACCTCTCCCCAACCCGTGATTCCGGCGTCGGTCTCGACCTTGATCAGACACGTATCCTGCGTTCCGTCGCAGGCATCGGTAACAAATGGCAGCCGCAATACCATAGCGGATACGCGGGTAATTCTCATCTCAATCCTCCGATCATCCAGAACCATCTGCGCAGCGGCGTCAGAACCCGGGGCAATCGAACGGGCGCATCGCGCCCGGTTTCGCATGATACCCACCCGCGCGGGGTCTGTCAATCCTCACGCGCGGGATCGACGGCCGGCATCAGAAACGGGTTGCACAGCCGCGCCGATCACCGTAGATTATCCGCGACCCGCACGGCTGCCTTGAACCGGGGATCCCGCTATGCGCGCCGTTGGAAACCTGAGCGAAACCTACGAAACCGATGGTGTGCTGCCCCGTATCGACGTTTTCTCCAAAAGCGAGATCGACGCATTCAGGGCTCAGTTCGACGATCTTGAAGCCCGAGAGGGCAGAGACGTCTGCCAGGTCGGCCTCCAGTCCCGTCACTTCGACGAGGAATTCATCTGGAGGCTGTCCACCGACCCGCGTCTCCTGGACGTCATGGAGCAGGCCATGGGAAAGGATATCCTGCTGCTGGCCACGCACTTTTTCTGCAAATACCCCGCCGAAGACCAAAAACAATTCGTGGCGTGGCACCAGGATGTCACCTACTGGGGCCTGAAGCCTCCGCTGGCGCACACGGCCTGGATCGCCATCGACGACAGCGACGCGGAGAGTGGCTGCATGCGCGTCATCCCGGGCTCCCACAAGGACGGGATCGTCACCCACGGCACTTCGAAACGGTCGGGGAACCTCCTGAGCATCAACCAGGAGATCCCGGACGAGCTCGTCGACACCAGCCACGCGATCGATCTGGAACTCACGGCAGGCCAGATATCGGTCCATCAAGGCCAGCTTTTCCACGCCAGCATGCCGAATACCTCGAACCGCCGGCGCTGCGGCCTTACCGTCCGGTTTATTCCGCCGGAAGCCAGGCAGGTCGAAGCCAACTCGATCGGCCAGGACTGGCGGCCCGTCCTGCTCAGGGGCAGAAACCGATTCACGTACCACCCCGAGACGCCCATGCCTTTTCCACTTCCTTAGCAGCCCGCTGATAAAGTCCATCCGGCCTGCGTCCGGCCCTTGCGACCGAATGACTGCGTTGCGCTCCCTCCCCGAATCCAGGGATTCGCGTCGGTCGCGCGTCTTGTCTTCGGCCACAATGACTCGGCCTCGCCTGCAGAGCGACTTTTTCAACGGACCGTTAGAAAGCGTCCAGATGGCAAAACGAAGAGTTGTCGTCACCGGCGCGGCCGGATACGTCGCGGGTCGGAGCCTGCCCGCCCTCAGGGAACGCTATCGCCTCTGCCTTTTCGACGTCCGCAAAACGGACGGAAACGGCAATGAGGTGGCGGGTATCGTTCAGGCCGACCTCCTCAACCGCAACCGGGATGATTATGGAGAGCATTTCAGGGACACGGACGCGGTGATTCATTGCGGCTTTACGCGTGCGACGGATCCAATGGATCAATACTGGGCGGAAGCCGACAACGTCACCATGGCCCATAACGTGTACCAGACCTGCCTGGAAGAGAACGTCCGCCGCGTGGTCGTCATCAGTTCCAACCATGCGGCCGACTTCTACGAGACCCTCATCTGGTCCGGCCGCATGGAATTCGTCACGCCGGACATGCTTCCGCTTTCCGACAACTTCTACGGGTGGGCAAAAGCCACGTACGAACTGCTGGGCTTCGCCTTTGCCGCGGGAAAGATCGGAAACGGACGGAAACTTCAGAATGTGCAGCTTCGCATCGGCGGGCCCCGCGAGAACGTGGCGGACAGACTCAGTCCGGAAAACCCGAAGGGCATGCACCGCAGCCTCGGGGCCTACCTGAGCGCGCGGGACCAGACCCAGCTTCTGATCAAGAGCATCGAGACGGAGAACATCGAAGACGAGAACGGCATCCCGTTTCAGATCTTCTACGGCATCAGTGGAAACAGCCACAACTTCTGGAGTATCGCCAACGCCCGGAAGGTCATCGGCTACGAACCCGAAGACAACAGCCAGATCCGGTTCGCGGACAAAATCGCACCCGTTATCGCCGCCGCGAACCGGAGGGCCAACCAGGATGGAGAATCCGGTCGTTGAACCGTCCGGTCAAGAATTGAGGCCAGTCCCGATGAAGATCACGCGCCTTGAGACCATCCCCGTCGCACAGCGATTCCTCGTGCTGAAAATGCACACCGACGAGGGCGTCGTCGGCTACGGTGAACCGCTGGACTATACGCACTGGCGAATCGTCGCGCGCGCGATGGACGACCTGTCCGAATACCTCATAGGGAAAGACCCCCTCCAGATCGAAGACCACTGGCAGACCTTTTTCCGCTCCACGTACAGCCGCAGCATGCCCATCATCCTGGGCGCGCTCAGCGGCGCGGACGTCGCCATGTGGGACATCATGGGCAAAGTCCTTGACGTACCCGTCTGGCGGCTCCTGGGCGGGTCGGTCCGGGACCGGGTGCGCGTCTACGCACACGCAGGCGGCAATACGCCGGAAGCCTGCGCGGAACATGCCCGTGCGCGGGTCGCGGACGGGTTTACCGCCATAAAGATGGGCGGCGCCGTCCGGCCCGTTCGCTTTGTGGATACGGTGCGAGCGGTCGACGAAATGGTCGCCCGCGTCGCTGCCGTCCGCGAGGCCGTGGGCGACGACGTCGACGTCGCGGTCGATCTGCACCGCCGCCTCAGCCCGCAGATGGCCGTAATCACCGTCAAAGCGCTCGAACCCTACCATCTTCTGTTTGCGGAGGAGCCCTGCCACCCCGAAAACAACGACGCCCTGCTGACCCTCTCCCGCTCGACCTCCACACCCATCGCAACCGGCGAACGACACCTTACGCGCTGGAGTTTCTGGGAACTCGTGGAAAAGCAGGCCTGCGCCGTTCTGCAACCGGACGTCCGGCACGTGGGAGGCATCTCGGAGATGAAGAAAATCGCCACCCTGGCCGAAATCCGGGACATTGCCCTGGCGCCGCACAATGCCGCCGGTCCCATCGGCGTGGTCGCGTCCATCCATACCATGGCCACGGTCCCGAATTTCCTGATCTGCGAGGGCGGTACCGCTCGTGGCGACGGGCTTCTGCTGCCGCCGCTCTCCTTCAGGGACGGCTTTGTCGAACTGCCCGCGGGGCCCGGCCTCGGATTCGAAATTGACGACGAGGCCCTCGAGGCCATGCGGGACGAGCGCTTTCGCTTCCGCGGCATGTGGCGCTCGGAAGAAGACGGGTCATTCGCGGACTATTGACGCTTCGATTTCCGGGATACATCCTCCATGAATCTTTTGCGATACCGCTGGCGAGCCGCACTGGTCCCCGCCGTCCTGTTGTCGGCGCCGCCGGACGTACCGGGCAGCGCGATTGACCCGGCCGCCGCAACCCGCCGCAACCCGCTCGCCGTTCGCCAGGAGTTCAACGCGGTCTCGGCGCGAATCGACAGCCTCGTTCGCGTCATGGAGGCCGCGGATCCCGATGCCACCGACATCAAACGATTGCCCGGCGCCGACGACGTCATTCGTCTTCCAAAAGGGGCATCCGTCGTGTGTATCTTCTGGGCCGACGACGAAGCCCGCGTCTGGATCAACGATTTCCTCGTCGGCGAGACCCGTCTCACACCGGTGGAGATCGAAATCCCGCACGTCTATCTGAAGGGCACAAATCGCATCCGCGCCCGATGCTGGGACACCGACCAGGTAGAGAGCGGGTTCCTCTTCGGTCTCTACGTGAAGGATTCAAGGGGTGCGCTGCACCCGATTCTGGTTTCCGATGAGAGCTGGCAGACCGAGAACGGTCCGGCCCTCGAAGTCACGTACGCGCATCCGGTACCCGACGTCCCCTCGGCACGGGTTATCTGGCATACCCGGATCTTCGGCCGGGCGGAATTCGCGAAACAATTCAGCCGGCGGGAAATCCGGCGGGCTCTTTCGGAATCGGCGCGTGGGCGCGCGCCGAAGACGCATCGGAAGCGAATGGACTACCACGGATTTCTACAGAGCCTGCTGTCCCTGCAGGAAACGCGCGCCGGACTCAAGCGCCAGCTTCTGGCGTCCGCCGACCCGGAATTTCAGTCTGTTTACACCGGACATCGGAACCCGGAAGTCAGTTTTACGCTGGGCAAGGCCGGGCCGCTCAAGGAAAAGACGTCTCTCACCTTCGCGAAGGAAGTCGAACAATGGGCGGACAAGCTGGCGGAGACGGAAAAGCGCCTCGTGTACCCCCGAAAACGCGCCCTGAAGGGTGAAGACGCCGCGATTGCGGCGGCCGGGCGGGCGGGGCGAGCAACGGAAACGGGCGATCGTCAGGACGCCTATCGCCCGCCCGAGGAAAGGTCTCCAGGCGATCAATCGGTTGCCGGAAGGAAGGGCAGGGACGGCAGCTCCGCCACGGCAGCGGCCGGCGGCAGCGGGGGCGGGCGCGGGTCGCGGGCGGGGTTGATATTTCCTACGATCATCATGGCCGCATATATCTGGCACGTCGTTTCGAAAGGTGCGGACGCATACCGCGTTTAATCACTTCCGGGGAGAGTACGGGTCGTGGAAAGCTTCGCGTGGTTTGAGATCCTGATTACGGTCGTCTTCGTCTCCGTGTGCGCCATGGCCGGCGCGCTCACGCTGATCCAGGAGATGGTTTCAATCTGCCGCGAAGAATCGCGCTACGGACTTCCGGCGAACAACGCAAGGCTGACGAGCGGCGTGCTGGGGGGCCTTGCGGGGTTCGGCATCGCCGCGCTGGGCATTTACTACTACATGTTCGTCGCCCTGCCGGAAAGCTGGATCGAGTGGGTGGGCCGCTCTGCATACGCGCTCATTCTTGCCGCCTCGACGGCGCACCTCTCCGTCATTGTTCATATCTGGGTGCGGATTCGCGTTGAAGAGGAGGCCCTGCGTTCCACGGCTTCCGACCCGCGGCCGCCCACGCTGCTTTCGCGACGACGGGCCGGCCTGAAAGACCTCAGGGAAGAAGCGGACGCATACACGGACCTGAAAGCCCGGGACGACGAACTGGTAAGCGAGCTGATCGGCGTCATCGGCGAGCGGTTGCTTCTCGGTCACCGCGCGCTGAGCCGCATCCCCTTTTATGGATATCTCGGTACGGTTTGCGGAATCCTGCTCATGGCGCAGGAACTCAGTCGCCTCGACGAAGCCACCGAGACGTTCAAAGTGCTCCGCGATATGGCCGACGGGCTGACCCTGGCCTTCAAGACCACGCTGATTGCCCTGCTGGCCTATCTGCCGTTGAGAAAATGCATCGACATTCTGCTGGGGCGGATCGGCGCCATCGAACGGGCCTGGCTGGCGCTGCGGGACGACTGGGAGGACGAAGTCCGGTGAGAGGCCGATTCCTACAACGCGCCGCGACGCAGGCGGAAGAACACGACGTCAGCAAGGAACTGTTCCTCGGAATCATGATGCTCATGCTCACGCTGGGCATTATGATCCTGAACGTTGCACAGCCGGTCTGGCGGGTCCACCACCACGACCCCAGGTCCGAAGACCTGGTGCTCATCTACACGGCAAAGGGCGCCGGTCTCTCCAGCGACGGAAAATCCGTCGAACGGCTGCTCGGGCCCGGGGAGTTCGAGCGCCTCACCGCCGGGCTCATCGCCCAGCCCGAAAGAAATCTCCACCTCTTCCTGCGCGGCGGCAGCCGGGACTTCATGGTCAGACATGCGGCCTACGCCGACTCGCTGCTCTCCACGGCCCCCACAGGCGAAAAGGTCCGGCCCGCGGTGTTCGTCCATATGTGGTAGCGTACCGCCGCTCGCTCCAGTGCCTATGCGCCGGGTACTCGCCCGTTCCGGCCCTGCCCGCCACGAAAAAAACCGGCCGTCGCACTCGACGGCCGGTTTTCGCGTGCCTGGAATCCGCGGCCTATTTATTCTTGATCACAGCCAGCACGCGCTGACCCATCAACGTTGAGTCCCAGAACGTGACCATCGTCCGCCCTTCGGGCCCCTTGCTGGCCCGGTATTCCTTTCGTTTGCTCAGCTTGCCGTGCCGGTCGCAAAGCGCCGCCAGTTCGCCCGGAACAGCGATTGTCGCCCCGACGGACACCCTCCTGACGGTATCCAGGCTCTGTTCGTCGGTCACGTCCGGAAAGCCGACGAGTCTGTAATTCTTCCGGATGCTAAACCCCCGCGACGTCTTCAGATACCCTGCCTTCTTCAGTTCGTCTTCCGTACCGACGTACACCAGCACGGACGTGGCGGTTTCCCGCATGGTCCGCGCCTGTTCGACGGCCTCCTTGAGGCTGGACTCCAACCTGATCAGGCGGGTTGTCTTGTCGTGCAGTAATTTGTTCAGCGTGTCGACCTCTATCTTCAACTCCCGCACCGCTGCCGTTGCCGCGTCTTTCTCCCCCCTCATCTGTTTGAGCTCGGCTACCAGCTTTTCGTTCATCTCCTTCTGTCTGCGGTAAAGCGCCTGGTACTCCTTCATTTCGCTTGTAACCCTGTGAAGCGACGTCAGGAGTTTCCTGTTGGACACCTTTGCGCTGTCCACGTGGGCGCGCATCGCGTCGATACGCGAATCCATTTCATCCACGAGTGCGTTCAACGAATCGATCTGGCCGGTATACAGAGCGATATCGCTCTCCAGTTGGACAACCTGCGGGTCAACTTCCGGTACCGTATCTGGTTTCCAGACCGTCAACAAAAGAACAACCAGCAACGCCGCCAGAAAGCCGACGGCGATCACGATGCGCTTCCTGTCGCCGGATGGATCGGGTCCCTTGTTCACGTCAGCCTCCGAATCGGGCGGGTTCACGCCGGGTGAACCGCGGTGGTGGGTGTCGAAATCAGCAGCCCGCCCATAACGGCCTACGGAATCCGCGGGCGTTTCATCACCTTTCCGTAGATGGAGTCTACGGCAGCCTGCAGGGTGTCGGCCGCCTTGACCTGCCTGATCATGGTTTCAATGAGGTCATTCTGTGCCGCGGACGCGTTCCTCAGCGCTTCCCGGACCCTATGGTCGGCGCGCTGCAGGGATTTGCGCGCGACGGACAGTTCGATTTCCTGCCGGTCCGCGCGCGCCTCGGCGGCGGCCAGGCTTTCGCGCGCACGGGCGAGCTCCCCGAGTGTTGCCTTGTGTCGCGCCGCCTCCCCCGACAGGCGCGTCTCCGAATTCCGCCTCAGCGCGCGTTCGGTATTCAGGCTGTCCGAGTAGGCGTTGCGGGCGTTCGCTTCTGCTGTCAACGCCGCCTCCGTGCGCCGCAGCCGGGCTCGGGCATCCCGCAGGTCCGCATTTGTGCGCGCGTGACGCGACCGCTCCTCCTGCAGGTCCGCGCGCACTTCCCATTCCGACCTGGTCAGATCCACCTTTTCCATGGTCCGGTCCAGGAGTTTCGCGCCCTGCTCGTCCAGCTTCTCACGGAACGTCTCCACCGTCCTGTCCAGTCGTTCACGGGTGTCCTTCATCGCCACGTCCTGCTGCTGGAGCGTCGTCTGGATCACGAGGAAGACCGTCAGCCCCGATACGATGCTCACGTACCCGCCAAAACCCAGCAGGTGCTTTTGCGAAAGCGGTCTCACCCAGCGGATAAGCGCAAAAACCCCGCCCCATATTAAAACCAGGGCGCCCAGAACCGCAGAAATAACGACCGGCACAGGCAGACGGCCTCGAGAAAACGTGGAAAACGGTACGAACGGGATACGAACGTAAATTGAAGCATTTCCCTTAATTCGTCAAGCGCAAACGACCGAAATTGTGCGGCGGGACATGAATCAGGCGGGGCTTCCGGCGCGACGATCCGATAAAAAGGACGGGAAGCGGCGTTGCCGCGACCGGTTCACATGGACGTCGACTCCGCGTTCAGCGCACCGGGATAACGCACCCGTCCCCGCTACAGATACGCCTTGAGGCGCGTCCGAACCGACTGCTGCCGCAGCCTTCCGAACGCATCCTCCTTCAACTGCCTCACCCGTTCCCGGCTGATGCCCATCCGGCGGCCGATCTCCTGGTACGTCGCCGGATCCTCTCCCCGCATTCCGAAATACAGTGTCAGGATCCTCCGGTGCCTCTCAGAGAGGCCGTCAAGCGTTTCCCTTACGTCACGGTTCCTCCGCTGCTCATGGAAGACCTCGTCCGCCGGTACGGCGCGCGGGTCCGGTAGCGTCTCGGATAGGCTCGAGCCGTCGTCGGTACCTCTCGAGTCCAGCGATATGGCATTTGCGCCCGCATCCAGACAGCGGTTCAGCCTTTTGGCCGACAGACCGGACCGCGCGGCGACCTCCTCCCGGGCGGGAACCCGTTCCAGGCGCTGCTCGAGACGCGCTTCGGTCTTGCTGAAGCGGCCGAGATCGTTCAGCACGCTGGCAGGCACGCGCACAGTACGGGTCTGGACGTCCAGGGCCTTGAGAATATGCTGTCGTATCCACCAGACGGCATAGGTGATGAACCTGCAATCCTTGCGGCGATCGAACTTCCGCGCGGCCCGCAACAGCCCGCAATTGCCCTCGTTGATGAGATCGCCCATCGACAGACCCTGATTCCTGTACCCCCTGGCGATATGAATGACAAAGCGAAGGTTTGCATTGACAAGCGCCTCGAGCGCCGTCTCATCTCCGGCCTCGATCCTCGCCGCAAGTTCCCTTTCCTCGGCCGAATCGATACGCGGGCGGCGATCCACCTCCCTGTAGTAAACTTCCAGCGATCTTTCATCAGACGTGAAACGAACTCCGGGTGTTCGAGCAGCAGACATGAACCGACCTCCGTGAACTGAAGGTACCCGACCTGTTGTAAACCGACAATGTGACGTGGAGAGCGTATTGTCCTTCAGCGCAGGAAAATATACTGAACATTCGTTCAGTAATCAAGAAGAAAATCCTTGTCTTCCCGATTTTTCTTTCATACTTTACGCGCGCCCGGGCGACGGAGGCGTCATTTATTCTTCGTCGTGCGCTTTCGAGGTGTCGTTTCGAGGAGAGTTGGTCATGGAGAAAATCCGAGTCGGTATGATCCGTTGCGACATGCATGGGATGTATTACGGCGCGCTGATGGCCGAACACGCCCCCCTGCGCCTTCAGAAACCGATGGAGGACAGCGCCGGGGCGCCCTACACGTGGATGACCGGCGGGGCCCACTTCTATTTTTACACGTTCTACAGCGACCCTACCCGCATGACCGTTCCCTGCCTGCACGAATTCGAAATCGCTCGCGTCTGGGACGAACACCCCGGCGTGGGGGACGTCTTCGCGGAAGTCTTCACGTCGCGGCCGCGGGTATGCGACCATGTTCACGAAGTCTCGGACGACGTGGACCTTGTTCTGGTGGCGGACTGCAACTACGACGGCGCCGACCATCTCGAACTGGCCCGGCCGGGCCTCGAAAAAGGCGTACCCACCTTTATCGACAAACCGCTCGCGAACAACCTGGAAAACGCAAACGCCATTGTCGACCTGGCGCGCACGTACAATGCCCCGATGCTTTCACGTTCAATCCTCAACACCCTCCCGCAGGCCAGGCAATTCGCCGCCCGCCTGCCGGAAGTGGGCAACCTGGAGTTCGTTTCCATCCGTGGGGGAGGCCCCTCGCTGGCCGGTCAGATCCACGCCATCTGCCTGGCTCAGAACCTGTTCGGACCAGGCGTGCGCGCCGTGGAATCCATGGGAGAAAACACGGGCGGGTTCATGCGCCTCATCTACCCTGACGAACCCCGCTTTCCCCGTTGCGGGGCGCTGCTTTGCTGCGACACGGGAGAGACGTATCACTGCGCTTTCTACGCCAGCGCATTCGGCAATTTGGGCGACGTCCATTCGGCGCCTCTCGGCGACTACGTCTTTCCCTACGGCGCGTACGAGAACATCAAACTGATCCGGAAAATGGTTGAAACCCGCCAATCCCCGGTTCCCTACCCGGAAATCCTGGAAAGCGTGGCGGTTTCCGCGGCGGCCGGCAGAGCGCACAACACCGGGAAACAGGTCTCACTGCAGGAAATCGGATATGCCGCCTGATGAAAAACAAGCGGGGCGCAACCGAAGTTGCGCCCCGCTGATGCGACTGGTTTCAATTCGTCCGGAAGAGGCGCCGATGAAACCCGAATGCCGCTGCTATCGGCGTGCTGCCTTCCGTCTCCTCGGGGCCGGGCCCCGACTCTCTCTCGGTCAGACGTCCACGATGAATCGCGTCAGTTTCTTCGCCCGTTCCGACAGGGTATCGTACACGTTCCTGGGCAGGGGCGTCTCCTTCCTGAGCCACAGAAACCACGGCGCCGAATAGCCCACGCTCGTCATCGCGCGCACCTCGTCCGACCTGTTGGCCGTGCCCCCGTGCCAGCACCGGATATCGCGAATCACCGCCCCTCCGGCAGGCCCGCATACGATCGACCGTTTCATCCAATCCGGCTCCTCCTCAAGCCCTGGCGCCGGGTCCCGGTTGCGGTGGGTGGCGGGGACGTACCGCGTCGCGCCGTTGATCTCCTTGAAATCCACCATCGGGAAATTCACCACGATAACCGGCGTGGGCAGGTCCATCACGTTCACCCGTCCCTGGGGGTCGTGAAGCATGTCGGTGATATCCGCGTGCAGCTTCTGAATGCTTGCGCCGGGCAGCGAGTAATCTCCTCCTCCTCCCCAGCAGTGAAAGTCACTGCTTCCCCATATTGCTTCAAGAACCGGCAAAACTGTTTGTAAATCAATCAGTTGGGCCCATTCCGGGTGGTGGAGTTGAGGTCCGAAAGAGTAACGCGCGTACCCGCGGTTCGCGTCCTCGAGCGGAATGGCCGCGGTCTGTTCCGCGATCACGCGTTCGGCCCCCGACCTTGCATAAGCCAGCTGATCGGACGACAGTGCGTTTCGCATCACGACAAATCCGTCCCGGTGGAAGATCCGGGCCGCCTTCCGTACTTCCACGGGTTCCACAAACTCGACGTCCAGCATCTGTTCGTACCTTCCGATTCGTCCATGGGCAGGCCCGTCGCGGGTCCGCGGGGCATCCGTCCGCCAAACCATCCTTGCGCCCCGGTCTGCCCGGCCGGACCACACATGGGGATAAAAAAAGCGCCTAACCTACCAGGCGCCGAAAATTATTGACGAAGTTCCACAGGTACCTGTGGAATAACTTCCGGTTGGGTCACCCTTCCGTAGATTCAAGGCACTTTTAGAGGTTGAATCCTGAAGATCCAGCCTCCACGAGCAAATATAAACGTTCCTTTCTGAAAATGCAAGCGGAACTTTTGGCAGTCCGTTGCCGACGGCGACTTGACTTCCTTCCGACGCCTGCATACATTCCAGCCATGAACGGAACACCTCCGCCTCCGCCGAGCCGTGGCGAGGCGGCCAACCCGACGCAGGCATCCTGCTTTGCGCAGCAGAGAAAGGGACGCCCATGGCAGAGCCGTCTCTCCAGGATCTCCTGGCCTTCAGCACCCATGCGGCCTGGCAGGCCGGACGCATTACCCTGCGATACTTTCAGACGGGCGTTCGGGTCGACAAAAAGCCCGACGACAGCCCCGTTACCGATGCCGACCGCGCCGCGGAACGAAGGATCGCCGGGCTGATAGAGGACCGTTTTCCGGACGACGCCATCGTCGGTGAGGAATTCGGAGATCACGCCGGCCGCACCGGCCGCCGCTGGATCATCGACCCGATTGACGGTACGAAGTCCTTCGTTCACGGCGTTCCGCTCTACGGCGTGATGATCTGCGTGGAAATCGATGGCGTCCCTTCCGTCGGCGTGGTCCACCTTCCCGCCATGAACGAGATGGTCTGCGCGGCCAGGGGCTCGGGCTGCACCTGGAACGGCCGTCCGGCGAGCGTCTCCACGGTCTCACGCGTGGAAGACGCTCTCCTGTGCGCCACCGACTTTGAGTCGTTCGTCAGATTCGGCAGGGATGGCGCGTACCGAAACCTCGCGGGAAAGGTCGCCTATTGCAGGGGTTGGGGGGACTGCTACGGGCACATCCTCGTCGCCACCGGCCGCGCCGAGATCATGCTGGACCCCGTTATGGCCGTGTGGGACTGCGCCGCGCTTCAGCCCATTCTGGAAGAAGCGGGCGGCACATTTACCGACTGGAGCGGAAATGCAACCATCGCGGGCGGCGAAGCCATTTCCACCAACGGGGCTCTGTTCGACGAAGTCATGCGAAACGTCACGTAGCAGCCCGTTGAAAAACTCCATCCGGGCTGCGTCCGGCCCTTGTGGCCGAGTTACTGCGTTGCCTGCCTGCGGCAGGCAGGCGCTCCCTCCCCGAATCCAGGGATTCGCGTCGGTCACGCGCCTTGTCTTCGGCCACAATGACTCGGCCTCGCCTGCAGAGCGACTTTTTCAACGGACTGGTAGGGATCCCGGGCCGCCTGCCTGAGTCGCCCTCCGGCATCCATCTTTCCCGGGCAGGCCGTTCCCGGCCCACTCAATAATAATATCCCAGCATAATGCACATCTCGTCGTTCTCGGCCGTGAATCCGAAGCGGATCGTAAAATCCTTGTCGTCGTTTACGTGGGTGCACTCGAACCTCACCCGCTCTCCCGCCTTGACCTCGAGAGCAGGATTGAAGACGAGCGTTAGCGGCTCGTCCCATTCCTCGCTCCGGTAGATGCGTTCGTCTCCCAGGAAAATATCGAACCGGCGGCCGTGGCGGTGCATGTGCGAGGACAGCATGATCACGTTGACGTCGCGCTCCAGCGTCCAGTTCCGCGCGGTGGTCTCCGTTCGACCCGGCTGTACCGAGATGCCGAAATTGCTGACGAAGATGGGGTTTGCGGCCTCCCTGACGCTGTCGGCGGGCATCGTGTGCAGATTGACGTAAACCTCGCCGATGAGCGTGTTCTCCCCCGAGGTGTTTACGAAATGAGAGTTCAGTTCGTAGACCGCGTCGGCAGGCATGGGAATCGCAATCCCGTCCGGGAGGTCGAACGCCTCCCTGGGCGACTGGCTGCCGATGACGAACCGTTTCCCGAAGATTCCCAGGGCCTCGACCGGATCCAGGTCGCGGATGCCCGGCGGCGGCGGGTTTTCGTTCGTCGCCTGATAGAGAATGAAGTGATGGCTGCCTTCCGGCTGCGCCACCTCGATTTTGGTCACCATCAGGTCATCCGCAACCCCCAAGCGGATCGTTGAGAAAATCTCGCGTTCGGAACGCGGCGCGATCGCGAATGGTTCCAGGTGAAGCTGTATCCCCCGGGCGGGCGGTGCGGGCGGCTGAAAATAGAACTCCGTTCCGTGCAGAACCCGATCCAGATCGGGCGCGTCCGCCACCACGCTGTCCCGGGGGGCGCCCGACGCGATCCAGGCCCGGATCGCGTCGATCGCGACACCGCTCAGGCTGGCATACGATCTGGGCATCCGATCGCCGTACCCCATCCCGGACCCCGTCAGCTTTGTCATCAGGAAACTCTTTCCGGGAACCCCCGCCTTGACCAGCAGCATCCCCTCTTCCCGCGCCTTCGCATTCTGCGGCGCCCGCCCCACCAGTTGCTCGTAGGCCACGTCGGGTTCGAGCGAAAGCCCGGCGGCCGCCCAGGCGGAACTGTGGCACGAACTGCTGATGCAGCTTTCGTTGAAGATATGGTCCTGTATCGCCTCGAACGTGGAACGGACGCCCCAGACGTTCGTTTCTCCCTCCTCGTGGGTGACCTTGCCGAAGTCCGCCGCGAACAACACGAAGTCGTTGAAATCCACGTTCCCGTCGTCGTTCAGATCGAAGCGGACATTGGTGGACCCGTACGATTCCGCGAACAGCAGGAAATCCGAAAAGCCGACTTCGCCGTCCCCGTCGAAATCCGCCCCGAGGCTGTGGGCATACGCCGCAACCGGTACAAGAAGCAGGACGAATGCGCCCGTGAACACACGGCGGCACGTCTCCGCCTTCGAATGAATGAACCGCATTTGGTGAATCCGATGAAACATGGTCATTGCCCGCACTGATTGCGCTGAACCGGCCGACGCCCCGCGTCCCCGTACTCGCGCCTGGCTTGCTCCAGAGCCTCCGGAGTTCCGATATCGACCACGGCGCCGCGAATTCTGTGCGCGTAGACGGGTTCCACATGGCAGAGCCACTCCACAAAGTGGCCCGGCGCGTCCGGCGTCCGGCCGCTCTCGATATATTCGTCGAACCGCGTCAGCGTCGACGCGGGATATACATAAATGGCCGCCGAGCCCCAGGACGACTCCGGTCGACAGGGTTTTTCGGCAAACTTCACGACCCGGTTGTCTGCATCCAGCACCGCGATGCCGCGGCGCCTGCGGTCCTCCGGATCGTCCACGCGACCCACGCAGACGTGGGCCGCCGGATTCGCGCGGAAGTCGGCCACCAGGTCCTTCAGGCGAAATTGAAGCAGATTGTCCGATCCGCACACCAGAATATCATCCGTTACCGCCCGCGCGCGTATGGCGAACCGGATGTCCCCCACCGCCCCCAGCCGGTTCTCGTTGGAGGTGGTGCCGTCGTCGATCACGTCGATGTTCAGGCGGCCGTTCCACCCTGCCGCCCACCGCTCGAAGTGGCCGGCGAACCGGCGGTTGGTGATCAGATAGACCCCGTCGAGCCCGGGCAAGGACTCGATCTGATCCATCAGATGGTCCACGATCGCGCGCCCGCCCACCTCGAGGAGCCCTTTCGGGAAATTCAGGGTCAACGGGTACAGGCGGGTGGCGTAACCCGCCGCTATGAGAATCGCTTTCATCTTCCTCCCGTGCCGAAATCTGCTGACATTTGCACGCAAGTTAATTATATATGGGACGAATTGCGGGAGCAAGGGATTTATCAAAAATAGCGCCCGCCGGATCTTGTACGGCATTGACGTTGTGCTTCATCCCGGAGAAAGCGATGACGGCTTCCGAAATGAAGAACCGTATGCAACCGCTCTGCCCGGCCCTGGACGTCCACGTGCATCCCCTGGACTGCTTCGGACTCTACAGGATTGCCGACGTCAGGGAAGACGCGCGCCTGATCATTGAATCCGCCAGGCGCTCGGGAGTGGAAAAGATGTGCCTTTTTTCCCTGCACACCACCTGCCCGAGAGAGCCGTCGGTTGAAGCGTTCATGCAGGCGAACGACTATGCTCTGGCGATGCGGGACGTTGCGCCGGAGATCTTTATCCCCTTCTGCTACGTCAATCCGATGTACCCGGTCGAATCCGTTGCGGAAATCGACCGCTGCGTCGCAAGCGAGCGTATGTGCGGAATCAAGTTGTGGGTTGCCCGCCGCGCTACGGATCCGGGACTGGACCCCATCCTGGAACGGGCCGTACAATTCGGCGTTCCCGTGCTGCAACACGCATGGATCAAGACCAACGGCAATCTTGCGGGTGAATCCATTCCGGCCGACGTGGCGCACCTGGCGCGTCGCCACCCGGCGGCCGACATCATCATGGCTCACATGAACGGCTGCGGGCTGGCCGGCATGGAAGACGTCGCAGACTGTCCGAACATTCACGTGGACACGTCCGGAGGAGACCCGGACAGCGGAATCGTCGAAGCCGCCGCGGCGACCATCGGGACCGAACGCATCGTCTACGGATCGGACGCCCCGATCCGCCATTTTGGCGTGCAGCTGGGCAAGACGCTCGGAACCGATCTTCCGGACGCCGTCAAGAAAGAAATCCTGTGGAACAACACCGCCCGTCTTCTGCCGGCGTGGGCCGGCGTCGAACCCATCTGAACGGTTGTCGCGGGACCGGAGCAGCGCGGGTCCGGCAGGCCCTATCAGCCCGTTGAACAAGTCCATCCGGGCTGCTATCGGAACTGGAATCCACGCAGCGGAGAACGCCATGATCATCGACGTCAACGCCTACACCGGACACTGGCCAACCCATCCCGTCGAGGGCGCGCTGGGCCGGGTGCGCGCATCGCTGAAAGAATACGGGGTGGACCGCATCTGCGTCTCGCCGCTCGACGCCGCCTGGTGCCGCAACCCCCATCGGTTCAACGACGACCTCTACGCCGCCGCGGGAGAAACCGACGACGTCTGGCCCGTACCCGTCCTGGATCCGACGATCGCCACGTGGCGGGGCGAACTCGAGCGGGCGAAAGCGCAGCCGCGGGTCCGGCTGGTCAAACTCCTGCCCGCCTTTTCCGGCTTCGATCTGAACTTCGCGTCCGACCTGTTCGCCGCCCTGGCCGGCGCCGGGCTCGGGGTCATCGTCCAGACCCGGCTCGAGGATCCCCGCCGTCAGCATCCGCTCGCGCAGATTCCCGACGTCCCCGCCGCCGAAATCGCGGACGCCGCGGAACGCCACGCCGATCTTCTCGTGATCATCGGCGGTCCGCGAACGGGCGAGATCCGGGCGCTCGCGGACAGGTTCCTGGACCTGCCCAACCTGTACGCGGACGTTTCCCAGTCGGACGGCATGGACGCCGTAAAGGCGCTGGTCGAAGACGGCCTGCGGGACCGATTGCTGTTCGGCTCTCACGCGCCGCTCTTCATCCCATACTCGGCCCTCTCGCGCGTGGTCACGGACCTTTCCGACGACGACGCATCGGCCATCCTCGGCGGGAACGCCGGGCGAATCATCGATTGGTAACAGGAGTTCCGGGTGGACCTCACGACGTTGAGAGACAGGCTGAAACCGCCCGGACGAAAGGCTTGACGTGAAAAAAAAGAAAATCCTCATCACCGGCGCCGCGGGCAGAATCGGACGCGTTCTGCGAGAGGGATTGAAGGACGACTACCGCCTCAGGCTGCTGTGCCACAACACGGTCATGCCGGCCCGACCCGGCGAAGAGGCGCATATTTCAGGCATTACGGATCTGGACAACGTGGTCCAGGCGGTGGACGGCGTGGACGGCGTGGTCCACATGGCAGGGAATCCGAACGGAAACGCCTCCTTCGAAGACATCCTCGAGGCCAATATCCGCGGCGTCTACACCGTGTACGAGGCGGCCCGCCGGACCGGCGCCGGCCGCGTCGTGTTCGCCAGCAGCAACCACGTTACCGGATTTTACGAAAAGAACGGGATCGGCGCCACGACCGAGGTGAACGCGCGGCCCGACAGTTTCTACGGCGCGAGCAAGGCCTACGGCGAAGACCTGGGCCGGTACTACGCGGACGCCTTCGGACTCTCGGTGATCTGCCTGCGCATCGGATCCTTTCAACCCGCTGATGCGGTCATCAACCGAACGAGCGACCGGATCCTCGCGTCCTGGATCAGCCACCGCGACACCGTCCAACTCGTGCGGCGCAGCATCGAAACCGACGTTCACTTCGGCATCTATTACGGCATATCGAACAATACCCGCGCGTACTGGGACCTCCGAAACGCCCGCGAGGAACTCGGCTACGCCCCGGAAGACGACGCCGAGACCCACGCCTGAGGTCCGGACCGGAAACAGCCGTACGCGCCGCCGGTTCGTTTCCGGATTCAGAGATACCCCATCAGATCGGTCAGTCCGCCCAGAACGAAATCGGCGCCGCCGTGGCGCTGACGGGCGGTGAAGAAATTCGGTACCGCGAATACGGTCATTCCAGCGGCCTTGCCTGCCCGGACTCCCGCCTCGCTGTCTTCGATGACCGCACACCGAACCGGTTCGACGTTCAATCTCCCGGCCGTCAACAGATAGATCTCCGGCGCCGGTTTCAGACGTTCCACGTCGCTGCCCGACAGCATCGCGTCGAACACGTCGGACAGCGTGTCGACGCCATCCATTCTGGACAGCAGGGCGCTGTTCAGTGTTTTCATCATTCGCTCACGCCGCGTGGACGACGCCACCCCGAGCCGGTAAGCGCGGGCCCGGACGTGCGCCAACAGCTCCTGGAATCCCGGCATCAACAACACCCGTTCCGGGCTTGAGACCGCTTCCTCGAATCGACCCATCCAGATGTCGCGGAACACGGCGGGCGCCACGTCCAACCCGTATCGCTCCACGGCGTACGCGCTGTTGTCCTCAACGGGATGGCCCACGCAGACCGCATAGTCGCTCCGGCTCATCCCGGCGCCGAATCACCCAGCGTGGCATTGAACGTATCGCAGTATACCGCCTCGGAATCGACGATGACGCCGTCGACGTCGAATATGATGGCATCAAACGTCCTGTCTGCCACACATTGACCCTCCGGTAACGCCGTGGACCGCAGCCTGCCGGGAGATTTCATCGACCCGCCCGCGGCAATCCGGACGCCCGGCGAACTCGCAGCAAAAAACGGGGCGTGCCACGATGGATGCCCCGAGCGATCGACAATATTGAAGGGGCGGCGGACGATGTCAAGAATTTTCCTTGTCTCATGTCCCTGTTTTCCATTACTTCACTTGCGTTCGCCGGAATCCCGTCACACCCGCCCGACCGGAGCCCGCCTTGTCCCCCGGAGACCCCGACATGCTGGAAGGCATTCCTTCCGCGCCGGCAGATCGGATGCCGCTCTGGCGCGAAGACGGCAGGACGCTGCAGATCAACGAGATCTTCTACTCCATAGAAGGCGAAGGCCTGCGCGTGGGCCAACCCACCACGTTCGTGCGCCTCGCCCGATGCAACCTGCGCTGCTTCTTCTGCGACACCGAATTCGATTCATACACCGAGCTGGATATCGACGAAATCCTGGCCGAAGTCGGGCGCCACACCGCCTCATGGGTCTGCCTGACGGGCGGAGAACCCCTTGGCCAGAACATCGGCCCGCTTTGCCGGCAACTCCGGTCCGCCAACTACCGCATCCACGTCGAAACCAACGGCGCGATGGATCCGGACCCGGAACTCTACGATCTGATCGAGCACTGGACCGTCTCCCCCAAGAAGAAGACCATTGCCGGCGGCCTCAGCTATATCACCGAACTGAAATACGTGGTCGGCAGATCCTTCCACGAAGATATCGTGGAGGAAGCCCGCGCAGAATTCGTCTACCTCCAGCCCGAGTCGAGCAAACCCGAGTACATACGCAAAGCCCTGGATATCCTGACCCGTCACCCCTCGTGGCGGCTCTCGTGCCGGATCCACAAGATGCTCCACCTGCCCTGATGTTCCGTCCTGGATGAAAACCGGAACTGGAATCCGAAACGACGCGCACCAAGGTCGTGTTCACGGACCCGATACCCCCTTTTTCGATGCGATGATTTCGGGAGTTTTCGCTTGACATCCCGTCCACGATAATATAAATTTGGCTGATAGGTTAATTGCGTACCTGCGAACCTTCTTGCGGAGGAGTATCAACGGAAAGGGCCGTTTGTCACAAGGTGCTTTGCTGATTTCGACGCGCAAGAAGGAAGGTCGCGCGTTTTTTTATTATAGCGGGATGCCGTACAACCGGTTCATCGAGCGCCGAACGGCATTTCCATCGTGGCATCGCAGGGGCTCAGGCCGTTCTCGGAACAGGCCGCTGTCGGCGGGTCGCGATTCGACTCGCTACCGATACCGGATAAGGGCCGGTAATTCGACGGGAACCATGTCTGAAAACGAAAAAATCACGGTCACACTGCCCGACGGCTCGCGAAAAGACGTTCGCGCCGGCGTCACCGTCCTGCAGGTGGCCGAATCCATCGGATCGGGTCTTGCGCGCGCGGCGTTGGCCGGCAAGGTCAACGGCCGGGCCATGGATCTCACAACGTCACTGGATGGCAACGCCGACCTGGAGATTCTCACGTTCTCCAGCGACGCCGGCAAGGAAGTGTACTGGCACAGCACGGCCCATATTATGGCGCAAGCGGTACAGGACCTGTTTCCGGACGTGAAAGTCACGCTGGGCCCGCCCATCGAAAAAGGCTTCTATTACGACTTCGACCGGGAAAAGCCATTCACGCCGGATGAATTGCGCCGGATCGAAGTCCGCATGCGCGAACTCATTGCGGAAGCCCAGCCGTTCGAACGCCAGGAGATCACCCGGGAGGCCGCGATCGAACTGTTCGGAGCGCGCGGCGAAACCTACAAACTGGAAATCCTGGAGGAAATCGAACCCGGCGAGACCATCAGCATCTATAAGAATGCAGACAAGTGGCTGGACCTCTGCCGTGGGCCGCATGTCCCCGACACCGGCCGCATCAAGTCGGTCAAACTGCTGAGTTCCTCGGGCGCATACTGGCGGGGAGACGAAAACAACGTGATGCTCCAGCGCATCTACGGCATCTCGTTTCCGGGCCGGAAAGACCTCGACGCCTATTTGGAGTACCTGGAAGAAGCCAGGAACCGCGACCACCGCGACATCGGCACGCGCCTCGATCTCTTTTCGATCAACGATACCGCCGGACCCGGCCTGGTGCTCTGGCATCCAAAAGGCGCGCGAATCAGGAACCAGATCGAAGACTTCTGGCGCGAAGCGCACTACGACGGCGGATACGATCTGGTCGGTTCGCCCCATATCGGCCGCTCCCGGCTCTGGGAAACCAGCGGCCATCTGGATTTTTTCCAGGAGAACATGTACCCCCCGATGGATGTCGACGGTCAGGCCTATTTCGCCAAACCGATGAATTGCCCCTTCCACATCCTCATCTACAAATCGAGGCGGCGCAGTTACCGGGAGCTTCCCTTTCGATGGGCGGAGCTGGGCACCGTCTACCGCTACGAAATGGTCGGCACGCTTCACGGCCTGCTGCGGGTGCGCGGATTCACCCAGGACGACGCCCATATCTTCTGTCGCCCGGACCAGGTGGAGGAGGAAGTCGCACGGGTTATCGACTTCACGATGTTCATCCTCAAGTCATTCGGCTTTGAGGACTTCAACGTTTACATCTCGACGCGGCCCGATAAAGCGGTTGGAGATCCCGCCGACTGGGATAGAGCCACCGACGCCCTCAAGCGGGCCGTCGACACCCAGAAGTTGCCGTATCGGATCGACGAAGGCGCCGGCGCATTCTACGGCCCCAAGATCGACGTGACCATCAACGACGCCCTGAACAGGGAATGGCAATGCACCACCATTCAGTTTGATTTTAACCTTCCGGAACGCTTCGACCTCAGCTTTGTCGGACCCGACGGGAAATTTCACCGCCCGTATATGGTCCATCGCGCCCTTCTGGGCGCGATGGAACGGTTCTTCGGCCTGCTGATCGAGCATTACGCGGGGAACTTCCCGCTCTGGCTTGCGCCCGTGCAGGCCGTCGTACTTCCCGTATCCGATCCCTTTGTCGAATACGCCGGCCAGGTCGCCAGCCGCCTCAACAGCGCGGGTCTCCGCGCCGAAGTGGACCCGCAGGACGCGAAACTCGGATTCAAGATCCGCGAGGCCGAAGTGCAGAAAATTCCGTACATGATCATTGTGGGAAAACAGGAAGTCGCCGCGCAGACCATTTCGGTCCGCAGACATGGCGCCGGCGACCTCGGAAGGATGTCCACGCTCAATCTGATTGCCAGGATGCAGCAGGAAGTCGAGACGAAGAGCGCCACCTGAGTCCCTATTTTTCCAATTTGGCCCAAGACGGCACGGACCAATTTCGGAGGTGATCGGTATCAACAGAGGTCGAAGAGTTTTCAGAGATCGAAAGCAGGAAAGAGCGCCCCGCGTCAACGAGCAGATCCGCGTACCTCAAATCCGACTGGTCGACAAAGACGGCGAACAGGTCGGCATTGTTGAAACCCGGAAGGCGATGGAAATGGCAATGGAAGCCGAACTCGACCTCGTCGAAGTCGCTCCCAACGCCCGCCCGCCGGTCTGCCGGATCATGAATTACGGAAAGTACCGATATGAGCAGAGCAAGAAGCAGAAGAAAGGCAAAAAGAGCGGGTCGCAACTGAAAGAGATACGTCTGGGCCCCCGAATCAGCGACCACGATTACGAATTCAAGATGCGCCACGCCGAAAACTTCCTGAAACACCGGCACAAAGTCAGGATCACCGTGGAGTTCCGCGGCCGGCAGAATATGTATCGAATGCAGGGCAGACAGCTGCTGGAACGCGCCGAAGAGGACCTCCGGGAGATCGGCGCCGCCGAAGTGCCTATCAAGGACGAGGGTCGCAACATCGTCATCATTATCGCTCCGAAATAACGTTCGCCGACGGCGCCGGCACACGAGGAATCGGAACGCGACGCCGGGGAAGACCCGGACGTCTCCGGTTCGCCCGGTCCGGCCCTTCGTCGCCGCCCCTCTCGCGTGCGGCGAAATACGAACCTTCCCAAGGAGTTGGACGTGCCTAAAATGAAAACCCATCGGGGAGCCGCGAAACGGTTCAAGCGCCGGAAATCCGGTACGATCGGCCGCGGAAAGTCAACGGTCACGCATAACCTGACGAGCAAGAGCAGCAAACGCAAGATGCACCTTCGAAAGTCCACGGTGGTGCACAAATCGGACCAGGACCGGGTACAGCGCCTGCTGCCCAACTGACAGGCCGCTACGCCCCGAAAACGCAAGTACTCTTCCCGCGTCCGTTCGGATTTTGAGTTGAGGCTACGGCGGACCGGAGGCAAAGACCGCGCCAGGCGTTGCCAGGAGACCATCGATATGGCCAGAACAACGAATAGCGTCGCATCCCGGCGCAGACGGAAAAAGATCCTGAAAGCCGCGCGAGGCTACCGCGGAGGACGGAGCAAGCTCTATCGCACCGCGGACGACGCCGTTCATCGTGCGCTTTCCTATGCATACAGGGACCGTCGCCAGAAAAAGAGGAATTTCCGCTCGCTGTGGATCGTTCGAATCAATGCCGCGGCCCGGCTTAACGGACTCTCGTACAGCAGCCTGATCAACGGTCTCAAGAAAGCCGATATAGCCGTTGACAGAAAAGTCCTGGCCAACCTCGCCGTCACGGATGCAACTGCGTTCACGGCGCTTGCGGAACAGGCTCGACGAGCCCTGTAGATCGCCCTCCAAATCGCGGAATCCTGTCGAAAAGACGTTCCCTGGAATCCACCCCGATTCCGTTCTCGTTCCCCGTACAAACGGTATCCCGCCCTTGACTTTGGGCCATGGAGGGTTTACATTGCTTAGCAGCCCGCAGATAAAGTCCATCCGGGCTACGTCCGGCTCTTGTGACCGAATGACGGCGTTGCCTGCCTGTGCGTGTCCGCACGCAGACAGGCACGCCTTGTCTTCGGCCACAATGACTCGGCTTCGCCTGCAGAGCGACTTTTTCAACGGACTGTTAGCGTGCGGATACACACGCGGAATTATGCTCTCTGACTGCACAGACGCGCCGAAAACGACGTCATCCATGAAAGGGTGAGACCATGGAAGCGCAAGATCGGGCAAACGAACAGCCGGAGTCGGGGATCGGGGACGACGAACCTTTCGAATCCGACGGCCAGACGGACGAGACGACGCAAACAGACGACCAGGAACACGTACAGCTGGACCTCCAGGATCGGGACGAAGACGCCATCGAGGCTGTCCACGTGACAGACGCACAGACGGAATTCAAGGACCCCGAAGGCGGACAGCTCGATCTCCAGGACCGGCGGGACGAGTCCCTCGAATCCGTCGCCCATTCGGACGAGCCTGCGGCTACGGTGGAAACTGAAGAACCGCGGGTTGAAACGGAGGATGGCACAGACGGGCAGGCGGACGCCGGCGACCATGAAGAGGCCCGGATGGAGTCGGAAAACCGGGTGTCCGAGCAGCTGGATCACCTGATCAGTGAAATCGACCGCGCCGTCGGGATTATCCGGCAGTTGCGACAGCGGACCGCCGAACTCGACGAGAGAAACCGGGAACTTCAGGAACGACTGGAAAACAAGGACCAGGTGATCTCCGGATTGCAGGCAGAAAGGGAACGTCTCCGGTCCATCTACGATAATAATGCATCGCTGATTGAAAACAAGGAGGAGATCCAACGCAAAATCGAAACCATGATCTCGCGTCTGGATTCAGTGAATACAGCGTAAAACAGCACCGCCGACGTCCACGCCGCGCCACGGAGCTTCACGCTGCGTCCGGATGTCCCGAGGTCTCATGTCTGAACAACCGCTAATACGCGTCCAGATCTTCGGCACCGAATACAACGTCCACTCGGAAGGCGACCCGGATCACGCCCGGGCCGTGGCACGGTACGTCGACCAGAAAATGCGTGACGTCGCAAACGCCATTTCACTTCGTTCGGTTGCCAAGATTGCAGTCGTAGCCGCCGTCAATCTCGCGCACGAACTGCTCAAAGAGGAAGAAGCCAGTCGAAAGTTGGGTAAGACCCTGACGGACAAGACCCACAATCTTGCCTCTTTAACAAACCGGATTGCGTAGAGACGACCTCGATCATATAGGTCGTGCCTGCAATTCCGCACACCCAGGCCGGATCAACGATTCCGGTGCCGCCTGCTGCGTTCATCTGAAACCATCCGGAGCGATCACCGCGACCCGGACGGGACGTGCGGAACCGGATGAGCGCAAGCGGGTTTTTTTTGTTTACGAGTTGATGCGTGGTCCCAATTGACGTGGAGGCCGAAATGAACCTGCCGATAGACACGACCATGGAAGTCGTGACGATCATCATGCTGTCGGCCGGGCTGCTTATACTGGGATTCATCCTGGGTTGGCTGATCAGCGGCAAGATCGCGAAGCGCAAGATTCATCGCGCCGAACTCTCCGCGGAGAAAATTCTGGAAGATGCCCAGACCGAAGCCGACGCAATGAAACGGACGGCGGTCCTGGAGGCCAAAGACAGGATACAGCAGGAGCGGCTCCGGTTCGATCAGGAACTGAAAGAAAAACGCGATCGGTCCAACAGGGAAGAGTCGAAACTGAGCAGCCTCAGACGGCAACTCGACAAACGTGCGGACCTGTTGAACGACAAGGAAAAACTGGCTACGGAGAAAGATGAGGGGCTCCGGCTTCTGGAGGAGCAGCTCGCGGACCGGTCACGGGAACTTGAACAGGGCCAGCTGAGGCAGAACAGGCGCCTGGAACAGATCGCGGGTCTTACGAAGGAAGAGGCAAAACGGGTCCTGATGGCCAACATGGAAGCGGATGCGGAACGCGATGCGGAATGGCGGCTGAAGGAAATCCGCGACGACGCACTCGTCCGGGCAAACGATGAAGCCCGGGAAATCATCGCCGGAGCGATTCAACGATTGGCCGCGGACCATACCATCGAGTCCACCGTTGCGGTCGTACGCCTGCCTTCCGACGAGATGAAGGGGCGGATTATCGGGCGTGAGGGCCGAAATATCCGGGCCTTTGAAATGGCCACGGGAGTGGACGTCACGATCGACGACACGCCCGAAGCGGTCATCCTGTCGGGGTTCGACCCCATCCGCCGCGCGATCGCGCAGATTGCCATGGAACAACTGATTCTGGACGGGCGCATCCACCCGGGACGGATCGAAGAAATCGTACAGAAGTCGAGGGAGTCGATTCAGGAGGTCATGCACGATGCCGGCGTCCAGGCGGCATTCGACGTGGGCGTACCGGGCCTGCACGATCGTCTCGTCGCTTGCCTGGGCCGACTCAAATATCGCACGAGCTACGGTCAGAACGTACTGAATCACAGCAAAGAGGTGGCCTTTCTAGCGGGTATGATGGCCACTTCGCTTGGACTCGACGCCCAGCTGACCAAACGCGCGGGATTGCTTCACGACGTCGGCAAAGGGTTGGCGCACGAAGCCGAGGGCACGTACGGAGAGAATGGCGCTGACCTGGCGCGCAAATACGGTGAAGACACGATTGTGATAAACGCGATCGAGGCGCATCATGGAGATTCGGACCCGATTTCGCCGGTTGCCGTACTGGTCGACGCGGCCGACACCGTTTCCAGGTCGCGGCCGGGCGCGCAGCGCGAACAGATCGAGAATTACGTCCGACGCCTGGAACGACTGGAGTCCATCGCCAAGATGATCCAGGGCGTCGAATCGGTCTTCGCCATCAAAGCCGGACAGGAGGTCCGTGTGGTGGCGGACTCCGATATGATGAGCGACGCCGACACGGAACGCCTGGCCACGCAGATCGTCTCCCGGCTCACGGAAGACGCCACCTGCCCGGGGCCGGTCAAGGTAACCGTCATCAGAGAAACGCGTTCGGTGGACTTTGCGCGCTGAAGGCGCCGGCCCGGTCCCCGCTTTCCCCGCAACCGTATCCCGAAGGTCCGCGTGTCCGTTGCCGGCTTTATTGCCTGCCGGAACAAACGCCTGCGCGCGGGCAACTCAGCCTCACTCATTGACCGAAATCTACAGGTGTCCACTTGAATATCCTGTTTGTCGGCGATATCTACGGCAGGCCGGGCAGAAAAGCGGCCGCGGACCTGATTCCCCGCCTCAAGGAAAGCCACGGGATCGATTTCTGTATCGCCAATGGAGAAAACGCCGCCGGCGGCTTCGGCATTACCGAAAACATCGCGAAGAAACTCTTTGCCTACGGGGCCGACGTGATTACCACGGGAAACCACGTCTGGGACCGAAAGGACGACATCCCGTACATACTCGGCGCCGACCGGGTTCTGCGTCCGTCGAATTTCCCGGAGAGTGTGGGCGGCGCCGGTTACGGCGTCTTCACCGCCTCGAACGGAATCCCGATCGGCGTGGTCTGCATCCAGGGCCGGGTGCATATGCTCGACCTGGACTGCCCCTTTCGCGTCGGCAGGGAAATAGTGGACCGCCTTCGCCGGCAGACCCCGGTGATTCTCATCGATTTTCACGCGGAGGCGAGTTCTGAAAAAATCGCGTACGGATGGTTTATGGACGGCCGCGCCAGCGCCGTTCTTGGCACCCACACCCACGTGCAGACCGCCGATGAGCGCATTCTGCCGGGCGGAACGGCCTACGTGTCCGACGCCGGCATGACCGGCCCCCACGACTCCGTGATCGGCACCCGCAAGGAGCCGGTGATCCAGCGGTTTCTGGACCGTATGCCTGTGCGGTTTGATCCCGCTGAAGGCGACGTCAAGCTTTGCGGCGTCGTCGTGGAAGTCGAAGACGAAACCGGAAAAGCGACACGAATCGAGAGACTGCGCGTCGACTGGCAGGAGACCTGATCGTGGCGGAACGGCCCTATACCGTTACAGAAATAACGCAGGCAATCCGAAAAAAACTCGAAGCGGAATATCCCGTCCTGTGGGTTGTGGGTGAAATATCTCAATACAACCAGGCGGCTTCGGGCCATCGTTACTTTACTCTCATCGACCAGACCTGCCAGCTCCGGTGCGTGATGTGGCGGTCTGCGACGCCGGCGTTCCAACCCGAAACCGGCGTCAAGGCGCTCGCCCGGGGGCGGATTACGGTCTATGAACGCAACGGCGAGTACCAGCTGATCGTCACGCAGCTCTTCCCCGCTGGCAGCGGCCAGCAGCAACTCGCCCTGGAAGCGTTGAAGCGCAAGCTTCAGGAGGAAGGGTTGTTCGATCAGGCGCGGAAACGCGCGCTGCCCGCGTTCCCGCTTTCGATCGGTGTGGCCACGTCCCGCACGGGAGCGGCGATTCGGGACATTCTCAATGTCCTGGAAAGGCGATTTCCAGGTGTCACCATCATACTCCGGCCGACGCTGGTTCAGGGCGCCGGGGCGCCGGAAGACGTGGCGCTTGCCATCGGAGAGCTGAACGCGCACGGCAAGGCTGACGTGCTGATCGTGGGGCGCGGCGGAGGTTCCGTGGAAGACCTGGCCGCGTTCAACACCGAGGTCGTCGTTCGCGCCATCTGCGGCTCCGGCATTCCCGTAATTTCCGCCGTGGGACACGAAGTTGACGTCACCCTCGCCGACCTTGCCGCCGATTGCAGGGCGCCCACGCCATCGGCGGCGGCCGAACTGGCCGTTCGCGACGCCGACGAGTTGCGCGCACGGATTCAAAACCTGACAAAGCGCTCCTGCGTCGCGCTGAACCGCTATCTGAAAGAGAACCAGGACCTGCTCAGCGGCTACATGGGCCGGTACGGATTGCGAAAGGTCGAAGACAACGTCCTCCAGAACGTCCAGACCGTCGACGACCTTCAGAGGAGCCTCCAGAGCGGCCTCAGGCGCATTTTCGACCTGCGCATGGAATCGTATCGCCGCCGCACCGTCGAACTCGGCGCGCTCAGCCCGCTCTCCGTCCTGAGCCGGGGGTACAGCCTCACGCATCGGGCCGACAACAATGCGCTGGTCACCCGCGCCGAATCACTTTCGAAGGACGAGCAGGTCCGCGTTCGCCTGTCCAGAGGCGAAATCTTCTGCACGGTCGACCGTATTCTGGCCGAGAGTCCGACGGTACGTTGAGAGTCGACGGCATTCCCTCTTGACGGTTACGCGGTTCGGGCGGGTACTCGAACGTTACAGGCCCTTCAAACCCACGAGGAATCCGATGGCCGAAGAAGAACCCACTTTCGAAGAGGCGCTGAAAAAACTCGAGACCGCGGTAGAGACCCTGGAAGGCGGAAACCTGCCCCTGGCGGAAGCGCTCCGACTCTTCGAAGAGGGACTGAAGGCGTCGAACCACTGCCGCGCGCGGCTCGAAGAGGCCAGACAACGCGTCGAAGTCCTCGCCGCAGAGAGCGGAAACGACTTTCAGCTGACCGACCTGGATGCCGACGGGGTACCCCCGGAACAGGGTGCGTAACACCGATTGCGAGATCCGGAAATTCAGGCTACATTGATTTATGCAGCCACAGCGTATTATTTACGAAGAGCGGTTCCAGTGAAGCGCATCGGCATTCTTGCATATATCGAACGAGACGGCATCGGTCCCATCCTCCAGAATTTCGTGAGGCTCGCGCAGGACCAGGACATCGAGCTCATTCTGGAGGAACCGTTACGGGAAGTTTGTGTCTCCAGCGGGGTCTCTTACCGGCCAGGCGCCCACCTGGCCGGTTGTTCGGATATTGTCGTCGCCCTGGGCGGCGACGGCACCATTCTGCGCGCGGCCAACCTGGTCGGCGCTACGCAGAAGCCCATTCTGGGCGTCAACCTCGGGCGGCTGGGGTTTCTGGCGGGAGCCGCGCTCGAAGAGTTGCGGGAAAGTCTGGGCAGATTGAAACGGGGGGAATACCAGCTCGAGGAACGCATGGCCCTCGAAGCGGAAATCGGCAACAGGACTTTTTTCGCGCTCAATGAGTTCGTATTCGAAAAAGCGGTGCTCGCCCGTCTGGTCCAGGTGAAGTCCTGGATTTCCGAAACGCCGTTCAGCTCCTTTTTCGGGAACGGCATTATCGTATCCACCCCAACGGGCTCAACCAGTTACAGCCTTTCCGCGGGAGGGCCCATCGTCCATCCCGATCTGCGGGCATTCATCGTCACGCCAATCTGCGCGCACTCGCTATCGTTGCGTCCCGCCGTCGTCCCGGGCAGTCAGTCGATCACCGTGCAGATGATCGCCGAACACACCGATATCATGGTCACCGCGGACGGCAAGATCGTCTCTCCGATACAGCCTGAAGAACGCGTGCACATCCGACAGGCCGCCCATACCACCCGCCTGATCAACCTCCAGGGGCTGTCCTTCTATCAGTTGCTCAGTCGAAAACTGGACTGGAGTCTGGACCGGCGCAAAACTCGGGAGTACTGAACGTGCTCTGCCGCCTGCTGGTCGTCAACTATGCGTTGATCGACAGAGTTGAAATTGAATTCGGGCCCGGGCTGAACATCATTACGGGTGAAACCGGCGCGGGCAAATCCATCCTCATCGGCGCCCTGGGTCTGGTACTCGGAACGCGAGCGAGCCCGGACGTGATCCGGACGAGCGAGAAACGGTGTCTTGTCGAGGCCATTTTCCAGCTGAAATCCGATCACCGGTGTCTGCCGCTTCTGGACGCCATGGGCATCGAGGCCGAGCACGGTGAACTCATCATCCGCCGGGAGATCGTCGCGAACGGCCGCAGTCGCTGTTTCGTAAACGGTCTGGCCGTCCCCGTCCGTGGGCTGCTCGACCTGGCCCGGGCCCTGGTCGACCTTCACGGACAACACGATCACCAGTCGCTGCTCTACGCGGAACGTCATATCGACTTTCTGGACGGGTTCGGCAGGCTCGGCGAACTCCGGGAATCGGTCGGTATCGCCCACGGTCGTCTGGCGAACCTGCTCGCGAAGCGGGAAAACGCCGACGCCGAAGCACGGCGCATGCGCGACCGGCGGGAACTTCTCGAATTTCAGGTTGAAGAAATCGCCGCGGCAGACCCGGAACCGGACGAAGACGAGCGGCTCTTGCAGGAACGATCGCTGCTCACCCACGCCGAACGACTGATTGAAACCGCCGTCAACCTGGAAACCCTGCTCTATCAGGGAGACGATTCCATCGTGGATCGCCTGGGCGCGGCAGAGCGCCTCCTGAACGACGCCGTGCAGATGGACGAATCGCTCCGTCTTCAAGCCGATGAATTGATCGCCCAGCGTTATGCCATTGAGGAAATCGCCCGTTTCTTTTCGGAGTACGCACGCGGCGTCGAGCACGACCCGGAACGCCTGGCGGAGGTCAGCGGGCGCCTGGACCTCCTGGCGCATCTGAAGAAGAAATTCGGCGGCAGCCTGGAAACGGTGCTTGCGTATCGTGAGAACGCGGAGAAGGAACTGGCGCAGTCGGAGCGTCTGGACCGTTCGCTGGCCGAGGTTGAGGGAGACATCGACTCCGCCCGCGCCGGCCTGGCGGACCTGTGCGCCCGGCTTTCCGGAGCGCGCGAAGCCGCCGCGCGAGACCTCGCGCGCGCAACGATGGATGCGCTCGGAGACCTGGGGATTCCGCGGGCCGACTTCCGCGTCGAGCTGATCCGGGACGAGTCGCCCGACGGCTGGGTAAACCTGGAAAACCGGCGGTTTCGCGTGGGCCCGAAGGGCATCGAGCGCGTGGAATTCCACGTTTCCACGAACCCCGGCGAAGCCCTCAGGCCGCTGGTCAGAGTGGCTTCCGGCGGTGAGGTGTCCCGGATCATGCTGGCGCTCAAATCCGTGCTCTCCCAATCCGATCCGGTACAGGTCCTCATCTTCGACGAAATCGATATCGGCATATCCGGACGCATCGCCGACGTGGTGGGCAGGAAGCTCAAGAGCCTGTCGTGCGCGCGCCAGACCATCTGCATAACCCATCTCCCACAGATTGCCAGAATGGCGGATACCCACCTTGCCGTGCACAAGGCCCTGTCGAACGGGCGCACCGTGACCCGGGTGGCGCGCCTCGGCGACGACGACAGAGCGCGCGAAATCGCCAAGTTGCTCGGCGGCGAGAAAATCTCGGACCTTAGCATGGAACACGCCCGCGAATTGCTGAGTCAGAACTGAAGGCGCGCATACGGGGCCGCCCGCGAGGGTCGCCGCCGTCTGGCGCGAAGGGAAGGACTTCCCGGTGAAACCGAAGATTCCGAACCAGCTTGACGACGTTTACGGGAAAGTCATTGCCGGCGAAAGGCTCTCTGCCGACGACGGGTTGCGGCTTTACGATTCGCCGCATCTCAACGCGGTGGGGTACATGGCCAATATCGTACGCGAGCGTCTCTGCGGCAACGTGGCCTGGTACGTGCGCAACCAGCATATCAACTATACCAACGTCTGCAACAAGCTCTGCAGATTCTGCTCCTTTTACGTGCCGCCGAAAGACAGCCGGGGGTACGTACTTTGGCCTGAAGACGTCCAGGAACGGGTCAGACAGTATCTGCACATTCCCATCACCGAAATCCATATGGTCGCGGGAATCAATCCCAAACTTCCCTATTCCTACTATATCGACATCGTACAGGCGGTGAAGGAAGTCCGCCCGGAGGTCGCCGTAAAGGCCTTTACGGCGATTGAATGGGTGCAGATCGCCAGAATCGCAAAAAAAACCGCTCCGGGAGGTGATGGTGGAACTCAAGGCTGCCGGGGTGTCGTCGATCCCGGGCGGAGGCGCCGAAGTCTTCAGCGATCGGGTGCAGGCGGAGATGTTCTGGACCAAGGCCGACTCCGACGAGTGGATGCGGGTTGCCCGCACCGCACACGAAGTGGGGCTGCCCACCAATGCCACGATGCTCTACGGCCACGTCGAGAATCCGGACGAACGGGTTCAGCACCTGGTCAGCCTGAGAGAGCTTCAGGACGAGACCGGCGGTTTTCTGGCCTACATTCCGCTTTCCTTTCACCCTGAACGAACCGAACTGGAAGACCTGCCCGCCCCCACGGGCGAGGCCGACCTGCGCGAAATCGCCGTCGCACGACTCATGCTGGACAATTTTCCGCACATCAAGACGTTCTGGATCATGAACACCATCGAAATTTCTCAGGTGGCGCTCTGGTACGGCGCCGACGACATCGACGGCACCATCCAGGAGTACGAAATCACCAGGCGAACGTACGAAGAGACCCGGCAGGTGCTCACCCGGAGACAACTGGTGGAACGCATTGTGGAAGCGGGAAGGGTACCCGCGGAACGCGACAATCTCTACAACGAACTCGAAACGCCGGGGGAGATCCCCGAAGACGAGGGTCCTCCGGTCATTCCCGGTGGGAAGTCCGTGTTGCCGTGAAACACGTCGAGGACCGTCGAATCGCCGTTGCGCCCCCTCGGGAGAATCGTCGTCGCCAACAGGGGCAATGAGACGTACGGCAGGGAGAACCGATCGATGATCGATGACATCGCGGAAAAAATCGACGCTGAAGAGCGCATCACGATGGAAGACGCCAGGCGGCTGATGGCGCATCCGAACGTCACGGAGCTGGGCATGCTTGCGGATACGGTACGCAGACGCAGGTGGCCGGAAGACGTGGTGACCTACAACGTCGGCCGCAACATCAACTACACCAACGTCTGCTGGGTGCGCTGCGATTTCTGCGCTTTCTACCGTCCACCCGGATCCGAGGAAGGATACGTCCTGCCACGGGAACAGATCTTTCGGAAAATCGACGAACTGGTGGCCGCGGGCGGGAAGGCCCCCAAGTCGAACGAGATCCTCATGCAGGGCGGCCTGAATCCCAGACTGCGCATCGACTACTATGAAGATCTCTTCTCCAGCATCCGGGAACGATATCCGTCGGTCCACCAGCACTGCCTCTCGGCCACCGAGATCATTTATATAGCCCACATATCACGACTGTCCATCCGGGACTGTATTCGCCGCCTTCGGGACGCAGGTCTGGATTCCATTCCGGGCGCCGGCGCCGAGATTCTCTCGGACGAGGTGCGCGACGTCATCGGTTACCGCAAAGACCGGGTGCACGAGTGGCTGGCGGTACACCGCGCCGCGCACGAACTGGACATGCGAACGACCGCCACCATGATGTACGGCCACGTCGAATCCGTTGACCAGCGCCTCGAACATCTGAAACACGTCCGGGACCTCCAGGACGACACCGGCGGCATGACCGCTTTCATTGCGTGGAACTTTCAGCCGGACGACACCGATCTGGCCGCGGACAACACCCGCTGGAACGGGAAGAAAGCCACCGGCTACGACTATCTCCGCACGATTGCCGTCTCCCGCCTCTTCCTGGACAATATCCCGAGTTTTCAAGCCTCGTGGGTGACGCAGGGTCCCAAGATCGCCCAGGTCGGCCTCAAATACGGCGTCAATGACTTCGGGAGCACCATGATGGAGGAGAACGTCGTCTCCGCCGCAGGTACAAGCCACACGGACGACATGAGTCTTCCGACGATGTTACGTCTCATCCGGGGCGCCGGCTACCGGCCGGCGAGACGAAACACCCGGTACGAAATGGTGAACTGAAAGCCGCGCGAATGACAACCCGCCTTGGTGTGGTCTCTTTCCTGAACACACAGCCGCTCGTGCACGCCCTGGAGACCGGTCGAATCGAACACAGCTTCGACTTTACCTACGACGTGCCGTCCCGCTGCGCGGAACGCCTTCACCGAGGCGAGACCGACGTTGCCCTCATCCCCTCCATCGAAATCGCGCGCGGACTCGATCCCTACAGCGTCGTGCCCGAGGTCAGTATCTCCTCCCGGGGTCCGGTCGGAAGCGTTCTGCTCCTGCTTCGAAGAGATCCAGCCGACGTCCGGACGCTTGCCCTCGACGCGAACTCCCGGACGTCCACCGTCCTCAGCCGCATCGTGTTGCAACGAAAACACCGGTGCAGGCCCGAGATCTTACACCAGCCCCCGGACGCCGGGCGCATGCTGGATCATGCGGATGCAGCCGTCATCATCGGAGACGCGGCGCTCGCCCTGGAGAAAGGGTCATATCGTGTCGTTGACCTTGGTGAGGCCTGGACCGCACTCACGGGGCTTCCGTTTGTCTACGCCTGCTGGACGGGAAGGTCGGACGCACTGAGTCCGGATCAGACCGGGCAGCTGATCTGCGCCAAGGCCCTGGGCGTCCGTGAGGTTCCGTCCATCGCAAGGACCTATGCCGCTTCGCATCCTCGATCCGCCGGATTCTATACCGACTACATGGCCAGGAAGATCCAATATGACTTCGGCCGGGCCGAACAGGAGGGCCTCAGCCTCTTTTTCAGATACGCCCTTGAAGCGGGTTGTGTCGAGAACATCCCGAGAATGCGATTCTACGCACAATCCTGACACATCCGACCGAAAGTCGGAGGGAGGGACTCAACCATGCCCAGAACCGGCCGCGCCTCGGTTCTCGTCGGCGAACGATTTGAAGTCCGGGAGTTCCCGGTCCCGGAACCGGCGCCCGGAACGGTCCTGTTGAGACAGGAACTCGCCGGCATCTGCGGAACTGACCTGCACAACTGGGAATACCAGAGACTGGACGACGAGATCATCCTGGGGCACGAGAACGTGGGGATCGTCGACAGACTCGGCGACGGTGTGACCCACGATCACCTGGGTCGTCCCGTCAGACCCGGCGACCGGATCGCCCTTGTGCCGGGCACGTCTCAAGGCGCGTACGGATTCATCCCTGCCGGAGAGCAGCCCTATCTCCGCGGCGGCTTTGCCGAATACATCTATCTCTGGAATCCGGAGACCGTCTTCTTCAAGACCGATCTGCCCGCCGAGGTCGCCGTTCTGCTCGAGCCCTTCACGATCGGCGTACACGGCGTGATGCGGGCGGGGATCCGATTCGGAGACACCGTCGTCGTTCAGGGTTCCGGCGCCATCGGCCTTGTCACCCTCATCTGCGCGAAGGTCAGCGGCGCCGGCCGGTTGATCATGGTCGGCGGGCCCCCGGGACGCCTGGCGCTCGCACGGGAAATCGGCGCGGACGTCACGGTCGACATCGCCGACGTCCCGGACCCGGAAGTACGAAAGCAAATGGTTCGGGACGCCACGCCGAAGGGGGCCGGCGCCGACGTCGTCTTCGAGTGCGCGGGCTTTCTGCAAGCCATCCCTGAGGGTCTGGATTATCTCCGTCAGGACGGCACGTACGTCGAAATGGGCCATTTCGTAGACGTCGGTTCCTTCGAATGCAATCCCAATCGGATGTTCATGCGCAAGAACCTGCGTTTCGAAGCGGTCTGGGCGAGTTACCCGGAACACTTCGTGCGCGGACTTCCCATCCTGGAGAGGAACGAGTTCCCCTTTGCGGATATGGTCAGCCACACCATCCCGCTGGACCGCGTGCCCGAAGGCTTCAACGCCCTGGCCGGCAGCTATCGCCTGGACGGGAAGGACGCCATCAAGATTGCGGTGTCCGGAAGTCTGTAGACCTAACCCTGTGTCGACATGAATTAAAGTCGCGCGCCGACCGCACCATCAGGTCCGGCCGCATCGCGTACCGACATCCGACGGCAGACACCATGACGCTGCGCGCGCTCCTCGTCGGCCTGGCCATGGCCGTCTGGGTCAACCTATGGCCCACCTACTCCAGCCTCATCGCGCATTCCTCGCGCGCAGACTATGCGCACCTGTCGGTAGCCCTGCTGATTCCCTTCGTTTGCCTGCTCGGACTCAATCTGCCTCTCTATCGTCGAGGACGCGGCCTGTCGGCCTCGGAATTGCTGTCCATCTGCTGTATCGGAATGGTCGCTGCGACCATGCAGGGAGAGTGGCTCTCGGGATATCTGCTGGGCGTGGTTACGGCGCCCACCTATTTTGCGACACCCGAGAATCAATGGGCCGAACACCTGCTCTCCAGGGTCCCCTCCTGGACCATTGTCGCGGATCGAACGGCCGCAACGGGCTTCTACGAGAGTCTGTTCAAGGGCCAGGAATTCCCCTGGAGCGCCTGGGCGGCGCCGGTTTTCTGGTGGGGCGGATTCCTCGGTTCGGTGCTCACCGTCAGCTTCTGCCTGGTCGTCATTCTGCGCAAACAGTGGATGGACAACGAACGCCTCACGTTCCCGATCGCCACCGCCGTGCTGGAGCTCACCGGCGTTTCCGGTTCCGGGCGCAGCCTGGCCACCCTGGTCCGGTCACGCCTGTTTCCGGTTCGGTTTCTGGCTGGTCGTCGCCATCTTCTGCTGGAATATCGCGACCTGGTTCGTCAGGGCCATACCCGTCCTGGACGTACCCATGACGGTCCTCAGCCGCAAGGTGATCCGGATCGGCGAGGGTTTCCCCTACTTTGCATTTTCCATCCATCCGATGACGATCGCGTTCGCGTACTTCACCGAATCCAGCGTCCTGTTCAGCATCTGGCTCTTCCACCTTCTGGCCATCCTGCAGGTGGGCGTCTTCAACCGCCTGGGCTTCAGTATCGGCGGTTCTGATATGTGGTGCTCCTTCGATCCCGCCATCGGCTGGCAGAGCTTCGGCGGTCTCACGGTGTTTGCGGGCTGGGGGCTCTGGGTTGCCCGGAGCCACCTGGCCGCGGTATTCAGGAAGGCCTTAGCGCGCGGTGCGAGCGCCAGAGGTACGGGCGCAGTCGACGACGTCGACGACGCTAACGAACTCATCTCCTACCGTACGGCGGTAGTTCTGCTCCTGGCCGGATGCGCGTACCTGCTCGTGTGGCTTTTCCGCGCGGGGATGGCCGCCGGCCCCCTGATCGCTTTCTGGTTCGCCACCCTCGCGCTCTACCTGGGTCTGGCGCGCATTATCGTGGAAAGCGGCCTCGTGTATCTGCGCGGCCCCATTACGGCGCAGGCGTTTACGTGGCACCTTTTCGGCATTTCCGGAATGGGTCCGCACAGCGCGGTTGCCCTGGGCCTGACCTACACCTTTTTCTGCGACGCAAAGACCTGGGCGATCACCGCCCTGGCCCACGTCCCCAGGCTGGGCGTGGCCATGCGGCCCGAACGCCGAAGGCTGCTGGCGCCCGGCGTTCTCCTGGGCGCCCTTGGCGGCGCCTTTTCCGTGATCGCCTTCATTCTCTACCACGGCTATTACGGCGTGGGCAGCTACAACTTCGGCGTGGTCAGCTTCAACGGCTCCGGCGACGGTGCCGTTGGCATCTGGCGTTATACGGCCGCCCGCATCCAGCAGGGGACGGCCGGCACAAGCTGGGACCGCGTCGGGTTCTTCGGCATCGGCGCCGCGTTCACCGGCCTCCTCGTCTTCCTGCGATACCGCTTTCCGGGATTCCCCATTCATCCCATCGGATTCACCATTTCCGCCTCCAACGTGCTCAGAAGCAGCGTCACCTCCATTTTCATCGCGTGGTTCACCAAAGCCCTTATCATGAGATTCGGCGGCCTCAACAGCTACAGACGCCTGACACCCCTCTTTCTGGGCATGTTCATGGGATACCTCGTAGGCGTGGGTCTGGGCGTCGTCGCGGACGTTATCTGGTTCAACGGAGACGGTCACAAACTGAATGACTGGTAGGAAGCTGTTTCAAAATCCTGTGCGCCGAATAGAAATCCTGTTTATCTTCAGTCGGCAATCCAAATCGGCCCGGCGCCACGCCTCTCCGAAGGTGCACCGCATGACGTTCGACGTCCTCATCCGCAACGGCCTCATCGTCGACGGGACAGGCCGTAGAGACCCGTTCCCGGCGGATATCGCCGTACATGGCGACCGGATCGCCGCCGTGGGCAGCCTTTCGAACGTTGAGGCGAAACGGGAGATCGATGCCCGCGGCCACGTGGTCTGCCCCGGATTCATCGACGTGCACGTGCATTGTGAGCCCGCGCTGCTGACCGGAAACCACCGCTTTGCGGGTGTCGTCCAGGGCGTTACGACGCAACTCCTCGCGCCCGACGGCTTCGGATGGGCGCCGTTGTCTCCGGACCTGCGAGGGCAGATGTGGGAGTACACACGGTTCGCCGCCGGATCGGCGGATCTGGACCTAACATGGGAATCCATTGAAGACTACCTGAACCTGTTTCCAGGGAACAGCCCCTGCAACGTCTACCCGCAGGCGCCCCACTGCGCCGTGCGCCTGAACGTCTGCGGCTGGTCGCCCGGTCCCGCCACCGATACGCAGATCGACGCCATGGCCGACCTGGTGCGGCAATGGATGGAAGCGGGCGCGGGCTGCCTCTGCCTGGGGCTGGACTACCAGCCGAGCGCGAATTCCGACCTGCGCGAACTGGTTGAACTCTGCAAAGTGGCGGCGTCCTACGGCGGCATTTACGCGGCGCACATCCGCAACCACATTCTGGGCCGGGCGGATGCCTGGAAGGAGACCTTCGAGATCTTTCGGCAGTCCGGCATTCCCGTCCACCATTCCCACGAGCGGGCCGACCGGGAGGGCGCCGAGCTTCTCGAGAATGCCGACAGGGAGGATATCGATCTCACCTTCGAGTCCTATCTCTATCCCGCCGGCATGTCGCACATGACCATTATGCTTCCCGTCGAGGACCAGGTCGGCGCTCCGGCAGACGTCCTGGATCACCTGGCGGACCCCGGTGTGAAGAAACGGGTCCTTCCCCATCTCCGCGGCTGGCTGGGCGCGTGCAACCAGGTGGTAGGCCACACCCGATCAGGACGCTACGTCGGCGCCACACTGTCGGACCTGGCCGCCGGGGCAGGCGTCGCCCCGGAGGACTTCGCCTACGATCTCATCCTGGAGGAGGAAGGCCTGTCCACGTACATTTTCCCGTGGCAGGACACCCCCGAAAACAACGAAACCACGGTCAGGAATACCGCAACGCACCCGCGGATGATGGTCGCGAGCGACGGCATCTACAACGTGCGTCACCCCCACCCCAGGGGTTTCGGGTGCTTCGCCCGCGTACCAGGTGAGATCGTCCGCGAGAAGAACCTGATCTCTCTCGCGGAAGCCATCCACAAAATGAGCGGCTTCCCCGCCCGGCGATTCGGCCTTGCCGACCGTGGCGAAATCGCCGAAGGCAACGCTGCCGACGTCGTGATCTTCGATCCTCAGACCGTCAACTCGACCGCCACGTTCGAGAACCCAACCGGAGGCCCCGTGGGGATCCCGTACGTGCTGGTCAACGGAACGCCGGCCGTGGATGGGGGCGCGCCCACCGGCGCGCTTCCGGGCAAGGTGCTGCGCCGCAACGCCTCGCCGGCGAGCCGACCATGACGCACGCCCCGTACCCGCACGGTGCGACGTTTCGGACCCGGCCGTCATCCGACGCGCGCGCCGCCGCCAGCCGTTCGTTACCGACGTGTGCGTTGCAGCCACTACAAATCGATCAGAATCGAGAGGATGTCCAGTCATGCTGATGTTCGCCCTCGTGCTCGTCCTGATCCTTCTCGCACTCCGGCCGGACCCCGCCGGCGCGGACCCTGTCTTTCCGCCCGACCTGGACGATTCCGACGTGGAGCGCCTGCGCCGGAACCTCGAACCCGTAATCTCGTTGTCGGAACGCGAACTTCTGCGCCTCATTCCCGACCGCGCGGGCATCTATTTCGTGGACTGTCCCAACTGCGACGGCGGCGCGCAGGAGGGCCAGATCGACTGGACGATCGAAGACCCGGACCGCGTCTTCTGCAAATACTGCGGCCTGAAATATCCCAACGATAGATTTCCGGATACCGAAATCCTGAGCGTCGTCAATCCCGTGGGCGAGACACAGGAGTATCCGTACTGGGAGGACGAATCCGGGTACAGGCACTTCTTCCAGGCAAAGGGGTGGTACCTGGCGCGGGCCTGGTTCGCCGGGGCCGCCCATGACCTGGCGACGCTCTACTTTGCGACCGGAGACCGTTCCTTCGCCCGCCGCGCGGCCCTCATTCTGAACCGCTTCGCCGAGGTCTATCCCGGGTACTGCGTTCACCACGACCTGCCCTTCCGGCGGAAGATCATTTTCCCGGGCAGCCAGGGCTTTCCCTATCCAGTCCAGGATTACCGGGCTTCCAAGTGGGACTGGTGGGCCTATATGGACATACCGGAAAACCTGATCTACGCCTACGACCTGATCCGGGACAGCGGTGAACTGGACGAAACCATGATTCGTCGCATCGAGGACGGGTTCTTCCACGCCAGCGTGGCCTTCATCCGGGGGTTCCCGCCGGCGCTCGGCAACATGGATCCCACGCTTCTGCGCGGCATGGTCGCGGCGGGTCGGGTCCTGAAGGAACCCGACTACATTCACGACGTGGTCGACCGTATCTCGCGGCTCATCGCCGTCAACTTCCTCGTGGACGGGGTATGGCGCGAAGGCGCGATCTCGTACCACAACCAGACCATCGGCGGGCTGCGTCAGGTGATGGAGAGACTGGACGGTTACAGCGACCCGGACGGATACGTGCATCCCGCCGACGGGGAGCGTTACGACAATCTGGACCTGAACGCCCGTTTTCCCATCCTGACAAAGGCCGCGGGCATCCCAGCGCTTCTCTGCTATCCAAACGGCCGCGTGGTCCCCACCCACGACACCTGGGCAAAAGGACGGCGGAACGCCCCGGAATCGACGGGCCCCATGCTCCTTCCGGGCATGGGCCACGCCCGCCTGAGTACGGGCAGCGGAGACGACCGCACCCAGACGTACCTCCACTTCTCCGGCGGATACGGCCACCAGCACGCGGATCTTCTGAGCATCACCCTCTACGCGCGCGGCCAGGAGCGCCTGAGCGACGTCGGGTATACCCACACGCGCCACCGGTGCTGGACGATCAGCACGCTGTCGCACAACACGGTTGCCGTGGACGGCAAGGACCAGGCGTTCGGCTCCGAAAACGCGCCCTCGGACGGCAACCTCCTGCTCTTCGTCCCGCACAGCGACACGTTCCAGGCGATCGAAGCCTCGGGCGACCGCGCCTATCCGGGCGTCACGTCCACCTACCGGCGGATGCTGTTACAGATCGGCCTTTCATCGGAACAGACGTACGTCGTCGACCTGTTCCGGGTCGCGGGCGGCCGTCGTCACGAGTACATCCTGGCAGGCGACGCGGACCACGAGGGCACGATCGAAACCGACCTCTTCTCCGAGCCCCACGGCGAGACGCTGCTCCCGGCGGGCGTGACCGCCACCCTGCCCACAGGAGAGAGCGTCCAGGGCGACGCCGGGGGACACAACCTGGGATACGCGTTCATTCGCGACGTACGGCGCGCCGGAGTCACCCGGCCCTGGCGCGCTACGTTCACCAGCCAGGCGTCCCCCGAGGGTTTGGTCCGCGTTTACAGCCTGACCGGCCCGGGCGGAGACCTCTTCACGGCCCGGGCGCCCTCCATCCGGAATGCGGACGAGGACGACACCCGTCTGGACGCCGTCACCATGCCCATGCTGATCCATCGCCGCGAAGGCGAGAACCTCTCCACCCTCTTCAGCACCGTCCTGGAACCCAGCGGCGACCGTCCAGCCATCACAAGCGCGGAGCGTCTGGAACTGCACGGCGCCAGCGAAGAGGACGTCGCGCTCCGGATCGTTTCCGGCGACGTCACCGACTATATCCTTTCCGCGTCGGACGAGAACCGCACGCTCGAGTTCGGCGACCTCCGCTTCCTCGGACGCGTCGGCTTCGTCAGAGTACGAGGCGGAAAAGTTGAAGAAATGATCCTCGTCGGGGGCACGCTTCTCCAGAAGGGAAACCGCAAGCTCGGCGGCCGCGGCACACGCACGGGCGCCGTCCTCAAAACACTTCGCGAGGCGGCGGGCGACGACGCGGACGGGCTCCTCATCGACACGGAACTTCCCACGGGCGTGGACCTCGCGGGCCTTACCGCCATTGTCACGGACGGCGACGGGTTCACCTACGGGCACAAGATCAAAGCCATCCATCACCCGGAAGCCGGCGGCGCTCTGCTGGAGCTGGAGGATGACCCCGGGTACGAAATCACCGCGAAGGGCGGCCGCCTCCTGTTCTTTCCGGGCCGTTCATGGACCGGCCCGGCGACGATCGAAATCCCCACCGTGGCCAGCCTGCGCATCAACGCGTCCGACGTCAACGCCACCCGGACCGGCGACTGGATCAACCTGGTCCGCAATGCGCCGTTCACGCCGCGCGATACGTCCGAAGACGTGGTGTTTCAGGACAAACTCTGGATCAGCAACGCCTACTACCATTCCGGTATCCTCACCCGGGACCTCTGGAATTCGTCCGACGGCATCAGCTGGCATCTGGTAAGCGAAGCCACGCCCTACGACGGCTACAGCGAAATGGTGGCCTACAAGGACAAAATGTGGGCCGTCAAGGCAAGCGTCTGGACATCGCCGGACGGCGTCGACTGGACCCGGGTGCTGGAAGAAACTCCCTTCGGGCCGAGGGGCTACGGCGAACTGGTGATCTACCGGGACAGGATGTGGCAGCTTGGCAGCGGCACCGACGTATGGCACACCGGCGACGGCGTCGACTGGACACGAGTCGGGTCCAAAGCCCCTTACGGCGACCGGTCCGCCGCCGCAGTGGCCGCGTACGACAACCGGCTGTGGGTGATGGGGGGCAGGATCGACGGGCGCAACGACCCGCCCGAAAAGGGTTACCCGCAATACACGACCCTGAACGACGTCTGGTGTTCGGAGGACGGCGTCAACTGGACGCGCGTACTCGAAAACGCCCCCTGGTCGCCGCGGATGTGGTTTATTCCGAAGGTCTACGCGGGCAGACTCTGGATCATCGGCGGGTACGACAACGCCAATTCGGTGAACCTTGGCGACGTCTGGTACACCGAAGACGGCCGGGAGTGGCACGAATTCAAACCTGATACCCGTTTTTCGCCCCGCCACGAGTCCACCTGCTACGTGTTCAAGAACAGCCTCTGGGTTGTCGCGGGCAATACATGGCCTGTCGTGAACGACGTCTGGCGGCTTACGCTTCCGTGACGTGTGGATGCGCCGTTCCGGCATCGAACGGGTATCGCATGGAAAAGGATACGAGGCCGTAACCATGTCTCGCGTCAAACTTGAACTCCCCGGGACCTTCAACTACGCCACCGACGTCCGGCTTCGCGTTTCCGACATCAACTACGGCGGGCACATGGACAACAATGCCGTCCTGTCGCTCGTCCACGAGGCCAGGGTACGTTTTCTCGAGAGCCACGGATTCACCGAACTGGACGTGGACGGGGTGGGCATCATCATGGTCGACGCCGTCATCCAGTACAAGTCCGAAGCGTTCTACGGCCAGACCCTGACCTTTCAGGTCGCCGTGGACGGCATGACCCGCATCGGATGCGACATCTATTACCGCATAACCGACCGGGACACCGGCATCGAAGTCGCCCGGGCGAAAACCGGGATCGCCTTCCTGGATTACGCCACCCGGAAACCGAAACGGATGCCCGCGGGATTCCGGAACCTGTTCGCGGCCGAGGAATCTTGACAAGGTCAAGGCGGTTTTATATATTTCCTTTCCGGTCTGCGGGTTCCGGCTCCAGGCCCATGGCTCATGTGCCGAAGTGGTGGAACTGGTAGACGCGCTGCGTTCAGGGCGCAGTGAGCCTTGTGCTCGTGGGGGTTCGAATCCCCCCTTCGGCACCAAAAAACAACGGGTTACGTCGAATTGACGTAACCCGTTTTTGTACTGTTGGGATACAGGAATAATCGGCTTTCAGCTTTGCGTGGAAGTTACGCCTCATGAGTCCGGGGTGTTACCTGCCTCCACGGTGCGGTGTCTTTCCGGTAGACCCATGGAAAAACCGTCAACAGACGCCCGGTTGGTCGCCACAGTGCGTTCGGGCGACCTCGCCGCTTTCGAGACCCTGGTGAAGCGCCACGGAAATCGCCTCTTCCGCCAGGCGCTGGGTTACCTGCACGCCGACGAAGACGCACGGGATGCGCTTCAGGAGGCATTCCTGAGAGCATTTATGCGGCTGGATGCGCTGGAGGATCCCTCCCGTTTTCTACCATGGGTCGGCCGGATCCTTCGGAACCTCTGCCTGAACAGGCTGAGGCAGGTTCGACGGCGGCTGGCCATGAACGAATCGGCCGGCACGGCGACGGAACCGAAACCACATCGTGACGAACCGGTTCTTCGCAACGAGGCAATACAGGAACTGCTCGCGTGCCTTCCGGGCGCCAGCGTACGGGCATTCACGCTGCACTATCTCGAGGGATATACCATCCGGGACGTGGCCCTTCGGGTGGGATCGACCCAGGGGGCTGTAAAACAGCGCCTCTATCGGGCGCGCAGGCAGCTTCAAAAGGAGGTCTTCCGCATGGCACGGGACGAAAGGAGCAGGAACGACCTGCCCGACGGGTTCGTCGCGCAGACCATCGCCCGTCTCCTGGAGCAGGGACGGACGGATCGTTTGTACTTGAGGACCGATGCGGCTCGGGCCCGGTTCAGGGAAGCGCTGGAAGTATGCCCCGACCATCCCGCGGCGATGATGGAACTGGGCCGTACCGGCGACCCGTTCGATGGACCAACCGAGGAAGAAGCGGCAACGCTGCAAAGAGCCGCAAAGGCGCGGCCGGATTCGATCGAGGTTGCGATGGCGCTCGCTGCCGCGCGGCGGCACGACGCAGACGCGCAGGCACGCGCGGTTGACAACTGCATCGTGCTGTGCGATGCCCGGCTCTCGCATGCTCCGGATGACATCGTCGCGCTTACCGCGAAAGCGCAGATGTTCCTGTGGAAGCGGGACTTCGAAGCAATGGAGGCGGTTGCGCGGCGAGCGGCCGGAAACGCCCCCGACAACCAGGAGTGTCTCAACTACCTGGCACTGTCGCTTGCGCGGCAGAAACGATGGGCCGAGGCCTATCCGCTATATGAGCGGGTGTACAGACTGGACAAAAAGACCGTCTGGGCGTACGTCGCACTCAGGCAGATGGGTACGTATCTGGCATTTCACCTGGGAGATTGGAAACGGGCCGTGGGCATACAGGAAAAGGTATGGGCGCTTGCACGCAGACCCAACGAAGCCGGCAACCTGATCTATTATTACGGCCGTGCCGGGATGATGCAAAAGGCCGAAGCGCTGTTCCGCGAGGTCGGGGACCACCGTCATCCGCCGAGAGTCTACGAAATCCTGGGGAGTAACGGTTGAGTTATCCGCGTTGGCGGCAGGATTCCGCGGCCTCGTTCGGCGTTTACGATTGCGTTCCGGCGATATCGATGTTGACCTCAAAGGCGCTAACCGGTACGGATATGCCCCAGTTCTCCAGGACCTCGGGATGGATTTCGCCGATGATGCCGAAGCCATTCCCGTCCAACCTGATTTCGCCCGCCCGCCCCGGCAGAAACGTGGGGTGCTCGGACGGCGTGAGGCTGTAGTCGAATCCGAGGTAGTAAGCCAGTGCTTCCAGGTGGCTCTGAATCCCCGAGAGAGTGGCGTCGGCGTGGGCCTCCAGCGCCGCCAGGCAGATTTCGGTACGGGTGCCGTAGAGCTCGTCCCGCGCGATGACGCAGACTTCGCCCACCTCGAAGATATGATGGGGATACGGGGCTTTCCGGCTCGCGGCTTCCACGCGGAGAAGCCCGGGCAGCAGGGCGTTCCGAACCGCGCTGTAATTCTCGGACATGGGGTTGGAGATCTCGACAATCCTCGCGCCGGTGTCGCAAACGCGCTCCGTCAGGTCGGCGCGCGAGGATAGAATTGGCAGGAAGACTTCCTGGAACCCGCATCCGACCATCAGGCCGCGGATGCGGTCGGAGAGGTCCTCCTCGGGCGCGGACTTGCCGACGGTGAAATCGTGCGGCAATTCGGGTTCGAAGTTGTCGAAGCCCACGGCCACGATCACGTCTTCGATGAGGTCCACGGGATGGAGGATATCGTCCCGGTACGGCGCCGGCCGGGCCCGGACGCGGTTGCGGTCGAGCGCGACGTCCCGGTACCCCATGGCGGCCAGGGCGCGTTCGATGCTTCCGTTGTCGATGGCGCCGCCGATCACGCGCCGGAGGTCGTCCAGGTCGACTTCGACGGTTTCGGTCATATCCAGAGGGCACCGGATCTCGCGCCCGCGCGGCGTATCATAAGGATAGATGGTGTTTACGGGCAGGATACGGCCTCCCCGGTCGGCCATGTTGGCGGCCATGATGGCAACGGAAAGCAGCACGGCGTCGAGTTCGGTTCCGGTGGCCTCGCAGAAGAGAAACGAATCGCCGACCTCCACCGCGCCCGGGTCCCGGCTGTTGATCACGGGAGGCATGGAGAGGACCTCGCCCCGGCTGTCGGAGATGAGGGGAAAGGCGCCGAAGCCCTCCAGCAGGTGCGCGTACGTCCGGCCCGTGGGGTGTTCGCTCAGGATATCCCGAAGGGTCAGCCCGGTCTCCATCCCCAGCGGCACAAATCGGGTCGCATCCGGATCGGCCGCGTCGTAGCGGACGGGAAAGGCGAGGTCGGAAGCGTCGTAGATGCCGATGGCCACGGCGCTTCGACCGCGCCCGTAGCCTTCCGCCAGTTTTTCCTGGGCCTCGATGAGCTGCTCGAGGGCCGCTTCGTCCACCGAGACCCCTTCGCAGGCGAAGGCGGCGACGTAGGGACGAAGGCCTTCCAGCGCGGGATCCACGCGCACTTCAAGTTCCCCCGGCGGGTCATCGAAAAACCCATAGGGTTCGTGCACGCCCTCTCGATGACCCTTGAGCAGCCGGGCGACGCCCTCCGACGACCACAGGTCCGGCCGATTGGTATCCTTCAACTGGATCCTCAACAGGGCGCCGTCTTCGACCTTGACCTCGGCTTTGACGGCCTCGAGGGCGCGTTCGAGCTCGGGAAGGTCGTAGGTCTGACCCGCGAGCCGTTCGAGGTCTTCCCTGATCACGGTGATGGTGGGCATGCGTGCTCCTTGATGCCTACGCGCGGGATGCGCGCGAATTCCGTTTCCCGGCGCGTCAGGTCGCGGCCGGCCTGTTTTCTCTTTCGTTCCGGATCCGGTCCAGGTCCGTGCTGAACAGATCGCGGATGTCGTCTATGTCCAGGGCGACCATCGCCATCCGGTCGATGCCCAGACCCCATGCGATGACCGGAACCTCGACGCCCAGCGGGCGCGTGAGTTCGGGCCGGAACAGGCCGGCGCCGCCGAATTCGATCCAGCCCAGCGACGGGTGCCTGGCCTGGAGCTCGACCGAGGGCTCGGTGAACGGGAAATAATCCGGCACAAACCGGCATTCGTCCGACTGCGCGATCTCCAGCGCAAACAGCTTCAGCAGGCCCAGCAGACTCCGGAAATTGATGCCCTCACCCAGGACGATCCCCTCCACCTGGAAGAAGTCGGCGGCGTGGGTGGCGTCGACGTCGTCGTACCGGAAGCATCGCGCAACCGCGAAATACTTCCCCGGGACGTTCGGTCCGGAAGCAAGCGTACGGCCCGACAGCGCGGTACCCTGGCTGCGCAGGATGAGGCGGCGCGCGCGGGCCGGACTGAATTCGTACCGCCAGCCTCGGGAGCCCGTGTCGCCGCCGTCGGCGTGGGCGGCGGCCACGTTGGAGAAGAAAGGTTCTTCGGGCGCATTCGAACGGATGGGCTCCTTGACGTAATAGGCGTCATGGATATTTCGCGCCGCGTGAAACTGCGGCATGAACAGAGCATCCATATTCCAGAATTCGGTTTCCACCAGCGGGCCCTTCATTTCCTCGAACCCGAGAGACAGCAGTTTGCGCCGGACACCGTCGAGATAGGCGCGGTACGGGTGCAGGCGGCCGATGAGAATACGCGGGGGCTTGATGCTGATGTCGTACCGCCGGAACGAGACGTCTCTCCAGTCGCCCGACTGCAACATCTCCGGCGTGAGGCGGGAGACCTCGTCGCCCGTCAGCCCGGATTCCAGAATGCGCTCCAGCGTACCCCTACCGGCCGGCGTAAGCCTGTACGTGCGTTCCAGGCGTTCGTCCACTCGGATGGCGGCCTTGCCCTTGCCACGTTTGCTCGTTCTTTCCAGGATATAGGACTGAATCTCTTCGGTAAAGTCGTCGAGATTCAGCGCGGCACCGTCGCCGGCCTCCCGAAAGCGCCCGAACAGCCCCGGCACGAGCCTTTCGGTATAGAAGGCGGCTCTGTCGGGATCCGCGATGCGGATGGCGGCGCCGTCCTGCCTGATTGTGCCTTCGGCCTTCAGCCCGCCGTATGCGCTGCCCCATTCTCCGCGGTCGAAGCGGGTATCCGCCTGGAGGTGCTTCAACGTGGGCGCCGGCTCTTTATTGGCGCGCAGCAAAAGCGCGGCCTCCGGCGTCGCACCGATGCCGGCCAGGGCGACCCCCGATTCCGTGAGGCTGACGGTCGAGACCGTGGCTTCACCGGCGACGTCGAGGAGACCCTTGGAACGCAGCCATTCCAGGGCGCGCCGGACCTGTCCGGAACCGATGCCCGCGGCTTCGGGCAGGACGGCGTCGGTCAGTTCGTGTTCCTCGCCGGACTCGAAGGCGCGCAGCGTCTTGATTTCGAGGGCGTGAAGGGACGACAGGTCGATCGTTGGATCCACGTGATTGCTCCCTGGAATCGGTGCTCGAGATCGGCCGAAGACGATGCGGCCGGACGTCCGGGCCGCGGATATAAAAAAAACCTTCCATCCCCATAGGGACGAAAGGACGTGACGTCTTCCGCGGTACCACCCTATTTGCGCCCTTCAGGCGCCGCTTGACAGGCGGCCGTTACCGCCCCTCCCTGTTGTCGGCGGGAGACACCGGCGCCGCCTAGTAACGGTTGCCGGTTTCCTTTTTTCTAACCTGCACTGCAGCCGGCAATCGCATTCAGCGTTGCAGCTCGAGAGGGAACTTCGGCCGTTCATGCCGCGAGGGCGCTTTCAGTCCGGGGCGCCCCCTCCCTTTCCGGTTGGGGACGGCTTACTTTCCTCCGTCATCGCTTTGGGTGAGAACATAGGATTTTGACCATCATCTGTCAAGGGGAAACAATTGAAAGGCGGGGGCAAAAACAGCTGTTCAGCAGTCAGCCAGAATCGAAAACGAAAATCAAAGGCGGCAACCAGAAAAGCCCGGTTCGCGAAATGCGGGCAACCACAAGAGTTGCCCCTACGGGTACCTCGTTGACGAAGACAATGGCAATTGTGGGCTTATGGCGATTTTAGGGGCGACTCAGGCGCCGCCTCGACGGATTCCGTGCGGCGTCGATTTATCCATCGAAACCACGATCCCATTTCGCTCGATATGTTGGTCCAAATCCTGGTTTTCCTCCCCCTCTCCCCCCGGGAGAGGGGGCCGGGGGGAGAGGTCTGCGTGCTCCCGGGCTTACCGCTCCACGGCGCTGACGTCAACGGGTTTGGCTTTTGCTTCAAGCTGATTGCTGACGGCTGATCGCTGAATGCGAATTGCTGTTTTTCCCTTTGTGCCTCCGTGTGAGTGTCTTCATGCTTGACGTTGGCGGACGTGCCGCATCCCTGCAAACTGAATATTTGCTTTCCGGGACACCGGATGTGTATCTTTTGTCTGCGCCGTTTTCGATGAACCGGTTGTTCGACTCCAGGTCCTTCAGGAGTTTCCTGTGAAAGACCGACAAGCGCTCTTGCCGCGGATTTCCATTTCGCGACCGGTCACGGTGGCCATGTGCCTCGTGGCGCTGCTGGTGATCGGTTGCGTGTCCTATGTGAAGATACGCCTTCAGGCCTTTCCGTCGGGGTGGGAGTGGAAACGGTTGTGGGTGTGGGTGGACAGCCGGGATACGTCGCCCAAGGAGAACGACCAGGAAATTTGCAGGCTGTTCGAGACGTATCTCGGAACGGTGAAAAACCTCGAGTCAATGCGTACGTGGGCCGGTAAGGACTGGGCGGACGCCGGTCTGAGGTTTCGCCCGGAAACCGACATGTCTCTGGCCTATAACCAGGTCATGGACCGGCTGGACCGCATGAAACTGGAATTGCCCCCCGAGAAACGCGATAGGACGGGGGTGTGGAAATACAACGAGGAGACCGACCAGGAGATCATATGGATGGGGGTGGCCCCGCCGGAGGGGCTGGACGATATCCAGTCCTTCATTGAAGACCGGGTTCAACGACGTCTGGAGCGGATCGACGGCGTGGCGAAGGTTTCCTTCTGGGGGAGATTCCGGAAAGAGATCATGGTCGTTGTGCTACAGGAGCGCATGCGTTCCCTCGGCGTCCTGCCCGCCGACGTGGTACAGGCGCTGCAGGGAGAGAACTTCGCGCTGGCCGGCGGTCACCTGCAGGAGGGCGGCAAGAGGTACTTCATCCGCTCCCTGGCGCGGTATAAGGACATGGACGAGATCCGCCGGATACCCGTCAGGCGGTCGAACGGTCTGGAACCCGTCACCGTATCCGACGTGGGAGGCGTGCTGTTCGGAATGCCGCCGCGCCTGGGATCCTGGAGAATCAATGGCAAGGAAGCCGTCGGGCTCGACGTGTACAAGGAGTCGAGCGCCAACGTCGTGGACGTATCCGTCCGGGTGAGGGAGGAACTGGATCGGATCGGCGAGGAAACCGGAGCACAATTCAACGTCATGTGGGATCAAGGCCGGGCGGTGCGGGATTCGATAGACAATATTCGAACGACCGCGATCTGGGGGGCCCTGTTCGCCTCCCTGATCCTGCTGTATTTTCTCCGCGCCGTGCGGATGACGGCCCTGATTACCCTGTCGATTCCATTGTGCATCATGATGACGATTTCCGTGCTTTATTTTCTGGACTGGTCGCTGAATCTGCTGACTATGATGGGCCTGATGGTGGGGATGGGAATGGTGGTGGACAACGCGATCGTGATCGTGGAAAACATCTATCGAATGCGGGCAAAGGGAAAGGATGCGCACCAGGCGTCCGTTGCCGGGGCCAGCGAGGTGGGCATGGCCATATCGATGGCGACGCTGACCACGGTGGTGGTCTTCATGCCGTTGATGTTTATGACGGGAAGAGCCGGGCTGACCTTTGAACTCACAAGGGTCGGTATTCCGGTGGTCGTGTCGCTGTTGGGGTCTCTCTTCGTGGCACTGATCTTCATACCCCTTGCGGCGAAGCTTCTGGGGAGGCACGCCGCCAGGAAGGACCCGCGGTCGATCCGGTGGCTGCGGCGCAGGTACCAGCGCGGCCTGGGGTGGGTTCTGAACCACCGGCGGGATGCTTCGCTTGTTTTTGTTCTCCTGTTTGTTTCCGTCTTCTATCCGGCGTCGAACGTTAAAGAAACGACAGGACGCGCCCGGGTAACTAACGAGTTTTTCATTCGTTTCAACGCCCCTCCGTTCTTCAAGCGGGCGGAGATGGAGCGTATCGCGGTTCAGATCGAGGATTTCCTGGACAGCAAACGGGACACCTACCGGATAGAAACCGTGCGGCTGGGATACTGGCGGCAGCGGGGCTTTATCCGGGTGTATCTGCAAGAAGAACCGAACAGGGACTGGTGGTACCAGTTTTACAAGAGCGTTCGAAAGAAGGCCGGTATTCCCGTAAAGGGGTGGATGACGCGAGCTGAGGTGATCGAAGACACCAAGAAACACATACCGAAATTCGTCGGCGTGCGGGTGATGGTACAGACGCGGTGGCGCAGTGAGCCGGGAGTGTCGGTTTATCTCTACGGAGACGACATCGATCTGCTGGCGCGGCTGTCGGAGGCCGTGCGACAGCGGGTGGAGGCGATACCGGACGTCGTCAGCGTGGACAGCGACCTGGAATACGCGGAAAAGGAAGTGCAGGTGCTCATCAACAAGGAACAGGCGCACGCGTACGGGATTACCGCACAGGCCGTGGGCCGCAGCATTTCCTACCAGTTGCGCGGGGTCAACCTGGCGCCGTATCACGACGACGACCGGATGATTTCGGTCCGGCTGTTTATGGACGAAGACGATCGACAGACGCTGGCACAACTCAAGAAGTTCCCGTTTCGCTCAAAAACCGGTACCCAGATTCCCCTCTCGGCATTCGCCTCGTTCAACGTTACGGAAGGCAGCGGCGCCATTCGGCGCGAGGACGGAAAAATGCGGATGCGGGTGCGGGCATTTACAACGCAGGAAGACCTGAAAGGGTTGTGGGAGCAGATCGACCGCGCGATGGTGGGATTCGCCGTGCCGCGGGGGTATTCCTGGAACAAGGGAGAGACCTATTCCAGGTTCCAGGAGTCCGACGATACGATGTCGTTCGCAATCGCGATGGCGATTACCTGCGTCTTCCTGTTGATGGGCGTGCTGTTCGAGTCCTTCGTGCTTCCGTTCGCGGTCCTGCTGTCGATCCCCTTCGCGTTTCTGGGCGTGTACTGGAGTCTGTTCCTGACGAACACCGTGATGGGGAAAATGGCCCAGATGGGTATCATTCTGCTGATCGGCGTGGTCGTGAACAACGCGATCGTGCTGGTGGATATGATCAATCGGTTGAGGGGGAGCGGCATGAGCCGATCGGAGGCGATCGAGGAGGCCGGATTCAACCGCTTCCGGCCGATTCTGATGACCACCTTCACGACGGTCTTCGGACTGTTCCCGATGGCCGCGGGATCCGCGACCATGCTCGGGACCCCCTACGCCCCGCTGGGCATCACGATGATCGGCGGCCTCCTATCGTCCACGGTCCTGACGCTTTTCGTGGTGCCGCTGTTCTATACGTATCTGGATGACCTGAGGCATTTTCTGAGGGGGTTTGCAGGGAATGTACTCAAGTCTACGGACCCTGCGAAGTCACCGTAGAGGAAAAACCGGTGAGACGGGAGTCGTGAGATGGTATCCTTGCCCGATAGGTTCTTCCTTTGTGCCGTCGGCAAGAGACGATAACGGACGGGGCGGACAATCTCTCCCCTCTCCCGTCTTGCGTCTACCCGCTCCCCGCCTTCAGGAGAGATCACCGCAGTGAAAAACGACGGCACTGGATGCTATCCCGGCCTGTCATCAGGAGGAATGTAGCGGTTGCCCAGTTCCACGTAGTCTTCCCTGACCGGGCTGAAGATGTCCAGCACCACGGCGGGTCCGTCCACGGCCACCGCTCGATGCGGCACATTGGGCGGGATGAGATAGGCGTCGTCCTTCTCGACCGTACGGGTGACGTCGCCGATCGTCAGCTCGACCCGTCCTTCGAGCATGATTCCGCCCTGCTCGTGCGGATGATGGTGCAGCGGCACCACCGCGCCTTCGTCCATTTCCAGCAGGGAGATCATGAGATTCTCGCCGTAGGGCGCGCGGATACGCACACCGGGGGCAAGGTCGTTGACGGGGACGTCGCTCCAGTTGATATGGGGCATGGGGAACTCAGCCGTTTCTTCGACACTCTGGTCCGGGCTCGCAACGCTATTGCCCGGCGCCGGGCTTCTTGCCGCGCAGATAGTCCCGCAGGATGCCATGCTTGACGGATTCTCCCGGCGCAGCGTTGGCTTCTGCCTCGATGGCGCCGAAGAGCTGTCGCGTCATCATCTTCGAGACACTCAGATGCAGCCGCTGTCCCACCGCCGCCACGGGGCCGCCAAGCTGCACGTTGCCGCTGTAGGATACCTGCGTCCCGTCGTCCTCGTCGGCGAGGTCGATGCTTCCTTCGCCCTTGACGAACCCGGTCTTGCCCTTCGCATCCACGACCATGCGATAATGTCGGGGCGGGTCCAGGTCTCCCAGGCGGATCGTGCCGCTGTAACTGCCTCTAATGGGCCCCACGCCGGCGTTGATTTCCAGTTCGTACGTGTTCTCGCCGACAAGCTCCAGCTTGCGGGCGCCGGGAATGCACCTGGCGAGGGCCTCGGGGTCGGTGAGCAGGTCGAAGACCCGCTGCCGCGGCGCGTTGATCGTATGCGTGCCCTGCAGTTTCAAATGCGCCTCCTCATGGGTTACGGCGGGTCGGTACGCGCTCGCGTGCGCCCGGAGACACTACCGGACGCACGCGAAGATCTGTTCGGATGATCTGACGCTTTCAGGCAGCCCGCTCGGCGGCCCGGGTAAGCGCCTGGCGGGTGAAGACCCTCGCCAGGTGCGCCCGGTAGTCCCCCGAGGCGTGATGGTCTTCCTGATAGTCATCGACGCCGTCGGCGGCCTTTTCGGCTGCCGCGGCGATGGTCTCGGCGTTGAGCGGTCCGCCCTGCAGCGCGGCTTCCGCGGCAGATGCCCTGTAGGCCACCGCCGAAACGCCCGTCACGCCGATGGCGACCGACGCGCAGGCGCCGTTGCTCCGTGTGACCTGCGCGGCAACGCCGCAGATGGCGAATCCCGAAGCCGACTGATGCATCTTGACGTACGCGCCTCCGGAGCCGGCCGGCGGCGTGGCGATGCGGATTCGGGTGAGGATTTCGTCGTCGCCGATGGCGGTGGTGAGCAGGTCTTCGAAGAAATCGCCGATGGCAACGCTCCGGTCGCCCCCGGGACCGGAGACGTCGAGTTCGGCGTTCAACGCCAGCATCGCGGCCGGCCAGTCCGCTGCGGGATCCGCGTGGACCAGGCTTCCGCCCACCGTGCCGCGATTGCGCACCTGGACGTCGCCGATCGCCGACGCGGTTTCAGGGAGCAGGCCGCATCTGGATTTCAGCAGCCGGTGGCTCTCCACCGTGTGGTGCGTCGCAAGGGCGCCGATCGAGATCGTTTCGTTTCCCGCGACGACCTTTCGAAGGCCCGAAATGCCGCCCAGGTCGATGAGGGTTGCCGGCGAGGCGAACCGCAGCTTCATCAGCGGGATGAGGCTGTGGCCGCCTGCCAGGATCTTCGCGTCGCCGCCGTGTTCCTGAAGCAGACTGAGCGCCTTTCTCAGGGTCTTCGGCGCGTGATAGTCGAACGGGCTGGGAATCATTGGCTTCTCTCCAGGTATCGAAGATTTGAACATCCGCGCGGGCGCGTCCAACCGATCGTCGGCCGGTTTTCCGCGCGCCCTGACGGAACGGGCAGACGACCTACCCCTGCATGAGTTTCCAGAGTTTTTCGGGACGCAGCGGCATGTCGATGTGCCGCACGCCGAACGGTTTGAGCGCGTCCACCACCGCGTTGACGATGGACGGCGTGGAGCCGATGGTGCCCGCCTCTCCCACGCCCTTGACGCCCATCGGATTCACCGGCGAGGGCGTGACCGTGTTGTCGAGCTCGAAGCGCGGGAAGTTGTGCGCCTTGGGCAGGGCATAGTCCATGAACGTGCCGGTGAGCATCTGCCCGCTCTCGTCGTAGATGGCCTCTTCATATAGCGCCTGGCCCAGACCCTGGGCGATGCCCCCGTGGATCTGACCCTCGACGATCAGCGGGTTGATGATCTGGCCGCAGTCGTCAACGGCGATATACCGCAGGACGTCCACCTCTCCGGTGTCCGCGTCCACTTCCACGATGGCAATGTGCGTGCCGAACGGGTAGGTGAAGTTGGACGGCTCGAAGAAATGGGTCGCCGCCATGCCCGGCTCGGTATCCGGCGGCAGATTCACACCCCCGTGTGCGGCCATGGATATCTCCGCCAGGGTGACGCCCTGGTCGGGCGAGCCCTTGACGCCGTACTTGCCGTCGTCGACGACGATGTCCTGCGGGTTGCTCTCCAGCAGGTGCGCGGCGATGTTGACGGCCTTTTCCTTGATCTTTTCCATCGCCATTACCATGGCCGTACCGCCCACCGCGGTCGCGCGGGAACCGAACGTGCCGATGCCGTACTGCACGGCTTCGGTATCGCCGTGGATGATCCGCACATCGTCGATATCCACCCCGAGACCGTCGGCGATGAGTTGCGCAAACGTGGTTTCCTGCCCCTGGCCGTGGGGCGAGACCCCGGTGAGAACGGTGACTTTGCCCGTCGGGTCCACCCTTACCGTGCCGCTCTCCCAACCGCCCGCTGGCATGGCCGCCGAGGGCCCCATGCCGCAGATCTCCACGTACGTGGAGAAGCCGATGCCCAGGTACCGGCCCTGTTCGCGGGCGTCCGCCTGCTCCTTGCGGAAGCCTTCGTAGTCGATCTTCCTGAGCGCCTTGTTGAGCGCGATCTCGTAGTCGCCGCTGTCGTAGGCGACTGCGGTGCCGGTTTCGAAGGGAAACTCGTCCTTGCCGATGAAGTTCCTTCGCCGGACCTCCAGGGGGTCCATGTCCAGATCGTGAGCCACGCAGTCCAGCATGCGTTCGATGAGGTACGTGGCTTCCGGCCTGCCCGCGCCCCGGTACGCGTCGGTGGCCATCTTGTTGGTGAAGGCCGCGGTGAGTTCCATCGAGACGTTCTGGAACCTGTAACAACCGCAGAGCATCAGCCCCGTGAGGGTGGGGATCGCGGGCGTGAGCAACTGGTAGTAGGCGCCCACGTCGGCCTCCACGGTATATTTGAGGCCCAGGATGGTTCCGTCGTTCTTGACGGGGATCTCCACGTCGCCGACCTGGTCTCGCCCGTGGATGGTGTGCAGGAAGTTCTCCCTCCGGCTTTCAATCCACTTGACCGGCCTCTTGAGCTGGATGGCCAGATAACCGACCAGGGCTTCCTCGGCGTAGACGTTCAGCTTGCAGCCGAATCCGCCGCCCACCTCGGGAGCGATGACCTGCACGAGTTGCTCTGGCCGGTTGAGAATGACCGAAAGCTGGGTCCTGAGCAGATGCGGGATCTGCGTGGACGACCAAACCGTGAGTTTTCCGTCACCTGGCTGAAATTGTGCGACCACACCACGGGTTTCCAGCGGATTGGGCACCAGCCGCTGGTGGTTGAAACGCTGTTTGACCACGCGGTCGGCCTGGGCGAAGGCGTCGTCGATGTCGCCGCCGGCAATCGCCCATGTAAAGGCCTGGTTGCTGCCGAATTGTTCGTGCAGAAGCGGGGCGCCGTCAGCCAGCGCCGCCTCGGACGAGTTGACGGCGTCGAGCGGGTCGTAGTCCACCTCGATGAGTTCAGCCGCGTCCCTGGCGGCATATGAACTGTCGGCGACCACGGCCGCGACCGGCTCCCCGACGAACCGTACCTTACCGTGCGCCAGGACCGGATGATCCGGGACCTGGATGCCCGGAAAGCCCTCGGGGTCGGTGGTGGCGCAGGGAATGGCGCCGATGTTGTCCTTCAGATCGTCGCCGGTAACCACGGCCACCACGCCCGGATGCTCCGAGGCGGCCGAGGTGTCGATACCGCGGACGTGCGCGTGCCCGTACGGGCTGCGGAGCACGGCGACGTGCAGCGTACCGGGCAATTGGATGTCGTCTACGTATTGCGCAAGGCCCTGGATCAGCCGGGGATCTTCCCTGCGCTTGATTCTGGCGCCTACGGATTTGCTGACAGGCATGGAAGATCTCCTTTCAGGATCTCATCTTTCGGGCCGCGTACTGGACGGCGTCCACAATGTGCTGGTACCCGGTGCAGCGGCAGAGGTTGCCCTCGATGCCGCGACGGATCTGCGCCTCGGTGGGCCGCGAGTTGCGCTGCAACAACTGGTGGGCGGCGATGATCATTCCGGGCGTGCAGAAACCACACTGAAGGCCGTGACATTCCCAGAAGCCCTCCTGTACGGGATGAAGTTCGCCGTTTTCGGCCAGCCCCTCGATGGTGGTAATCTCGGCGCCGTGCGCCTGTACCGCGAGCAGAGTACAGGACTTCACAGCCTGCCCGTCGAGCATCACCGTGCAGGCGCCGCAAAGGCTGGTTTCGCAGCCGACGTGGGTGCCGGTAAGGCCGACGACGTCGCGCAGATAATGCACAAGCAGCAGCCTGGGCTCCACATCGTGGCTGTTGCGCTCGCCGTTAATAGTGACTTCCACGTTCACGGGCGACCTCCTTTTCTGATGATTTTCCGATAAATCGGTCCCGATGCAGCTCGAGTGCACGGGACGGATCTCGCAGGAACCGTGTGGTGAAAAGTACGCACAACTGTCGCGTCCGCGCAAGCGGATTCTGTCGGGCCGCAGGAAAGGCGCGCTGAGACGTCATTCTACAGATTCAGACGGGGTCGACGGGCTTGCCTTTTTGGACTCCCGTCTTTAATATTGTACCCGCGCGGCAGGTGAGGACTCCGGCGTCGCGAACCGGACGGTTCGAGGTCATTCAATCCGGGCTACCGTCTGTTTTTTCGTACGCGTCCTTCGAAGGAACGAGTCATGGATCACAAACTCTATTACGTGGCCGACCCCATGTGTTCGTGGTGCTGGGGGTTCCGTCCGGTGCTTCAGGAAATCGTGGCGGCGCTTCCGGATTCCATCCCGGTGGGTTACGTGATGGGCGGGCTGGCCAGGGATTCGGACGATCCGATGCCGGAAGAGACCCGCGCGTACGTGCAGATGAACTGGCGTGAGGTCACAGAGACGACGGGGGCCGATTTCAACTGGGACTTCTGGCGCAAATGCAGACCTCGCCGGTCGACCTATCCCGCCTGCCGCGCGGTGCTGGCGGCAGGGGCGCAGCGGGAAGACGCCGTGCCGGAGATGTTCGACGCCATCCAGCGGGCGTATTACCGGGAGGCGCGGAACCCCTCGGATATCGACACGCTGACCGCGGTTGCCGGGTCGCTTTCTCCGCCGCTGGACGCGGATCGGTTCGACCGGGACATCCGGTCGCCGGAGATCGAAGGGGAATTGCAGGCGGGTTTCAACCTGCGCAGGTCGATGGGGGTGCGGGAGTTTCCCAGCGTGGTCGTGAAACGGGGCGGCGCGCAGATGGACGTCGTCCGCGGATGGGCGGACGCCGGGACGGCGATGGCGAAATTAGATGGAAGCGATAGGCGGGAAGAGGTTAGAAGGCAGAAGGAAGAACGAAGAAGGAGGAAGGAAAAACTGAAAACCGGTGAAGACGGGAGACGGGAGACGGTAGATGACATCCTTCCCCGATTGGTTCATACTCATTGCCTCCGGCAAGTAAGTTGAAACCATACCAGGGCAGATCACATTCTCTCCCGTCTCACCTCTACCCTCTCCCCGTCTTTAGGGCGCTGATAACATCTCACAGTCTTACGTCTTACCTCTACCAGGATCCAGATTTAGACTTACACAGTACACATTTCCACGTAGTGTTTAACTCAAACATTTCAAGGAGGTTATCGAAATGGCTGAAAGTGAATCCATCTCCCAGGAGCAGATGAACGAGTTTCTGTTCACGCAGGTCGTGCTGATGTTTCAGGGGGCAGCCTGGCAGCATCTGGGCAAGGTGATGAACCCGGCGAGCAACAAGGTGGAACGGGATCTCGCGCAGGCGAAGAACACCATTGATATCCTGGGCATGCTGCAGGCGAAGACGAAGGGCAATCTCAGCGACAACGAACAGAAGTTTCTGGAACACGCGCTGTACGAGTTGAGGATGAACTACGTGGACGAAGCGAACAAGGGTCCGGACGAGGCGGAGACCTCCGCAGGTGAGGCCGATGGGGACGCGGCCGACGCCGAAGCGACTGCCGGGGAAGGCGGCGAAGATGCCGCCGAAGGCGCTGAGGCCGAGGCGCCGAAGGAAGCAGCGTCAGTGGAAGCGGCGGAGGAGGACGCGTCGGACGCTAAGGAGGAAACGGATTGACGCGTTCTCTCCTTCCCTGCGCCGTGCTGGTCATGTTCTGGCTGGGCGGATGCGCGTACTATTCGACCTCCGCAACCGGCGGATCGGGCTTCCGCTCGGTGGCCATTCCGCTGATGGAGAACGAGAGCCTGGAGCCGGAGATCCAGCAGGCGCTCACGGACAGCCTGATCCAGGCGTTCATCCAGGACGCGGCGCTGCGCGTGACGGACGAGGACCGCGCGGACGTCGTGCTTCGCGGCACGATTGTCGAGGTGCGGGACGATCCGTTCACCTACCGCGGCCAGGAGGACCAGTTCCAGATTTCGGTCTTCCTGGACGTGAGCTGCTACGACGTGAAGAACAAGAAGCTGCTGTGGGAGGAGAAGCGCCTGAAGGGATACGGCATCTACAGCGCCGCCGGCCAGCGCGAGGACGCCCGCCACGCGGGCCTCGGCGCCGCGTTCGACATCCTCACACGGGATATCGTGGATAGGACGCAGGTTGGCGGGTGGTAGCGAGAGACCATATTCTCACGACCGGAGCTTGCGATGACAAGACAGTTGACTGCAATTATAGAACGCGAAGGCGATGGATACGTCGCCCTCTGCCCTGAGGTGGACATTGCGAGTCAGGGTGCAACCGTTTCTGAAGCAAGGGGAAACCTGAAGGAGGCGTTGGAGCTGTTCCTGGAGACGGCATCAGATACTGAGATCAAGCAACGCCTGCACGAGGAAGTGTACGTCACCCAGGTGGAGGTTGCCATTGGTTAGGCTTCGGGTATTGTCGGGACGCGAAACCTGTGAAATACTCGCGGACCACGGGTTTACCGAAGTCCGGCGCAGGAGCAGCCACGTCGTCATGCAGAAGATCGCATCCGAGAGTACGATCACTGTCCCGGTTCCTGACCACAAGGAACTACGAAAAGGGACACTGATGGCAATCATTCGGCAATCGGGGCTACCACGAACGCTGTTCGAGTAAGACGCTTGAAACAGGGGACCATGGACATAGCCGGACAGACCGGATAAAAGCATGCGAACAAAAAAGCGGTTCAACGGCGAAAGTCACGCCGATCAGATCGGGAGTCGCTGCTGAGGAAGAGACACGATCAACTCATACGGTTTTTCCTGTACATTCTTTAGTGGTCCTGGTTTGCCCCTTTTGTGTTCTTTGTGCCTTTTGTGGCTTTCGTAGATTTTCGTGTTTTATCCTGTTCATCCTGTCCATCCATGTTGGTTAATTTCTGATAAGACATCAAATGAACGAAGCAGCGGCGAGGATCAAGATCAACAAACTGCTCGAGGCGGCGGGGTGGCGGTTCTTCGATGATGAAGGCAAGCCCGCCAACGTTCGCGTCGAAGCGAGCGTCAAGCTGAAGAAAGCCGACCTGGACGCATTGGGCGAAGACTTCGAGAACGCGACGGGACACATAGACTTCCTCCTCCTTGACGCAAAAGGCTTCCCGCTCATCGTCCTGGAGGCCAAGTCGGAGGACAAGAACCCGCTGGTGGGCAAGGAACAGGCGCGGAAGTACGCCCGCTCTCAGAACTGCCGCTTCGTTATCCTGTCAAACGGCAATCTGCATTACTTCTGGGACCTCGAGAGAGGCAATCCGTACCTCATCACCTCGTTCCCCACGCCGGACTCCGTTACCAACTACAACAAAGTCCGGCCCAACCCCCAGCGCCTGGTCGATGAGCCCGTCAGCGAGGATTACATCGTACTCACCCTGCGGCCGAATTATGCCTCGGAAGCGGCGTGGACAAACGAGGCTGAACGCCCCGCTTTCATCAAATCCAACAAACTGAGTTTCCTGCGCCCCTACCAGCTCCGGGCCGTTCATGCGCTTCAGCGTGCGGTAAAGGACGGGAAGGACCGGTTCCTGTTCGAGATGGCCACCGGAACGGGCAAGACCCTTGTCTCAGCCGCGGTGATCAAGCTCTTTCTGCGCTCCGGCAATGCCTCCCGCGCGCTGTTTCTCGTCGACCGGCTGGAACTCGAGGAGCAGGCGCGGAAGGTCTTCACCGCCCTGCTTTCGGCGGACTTCCAGACGGTGATCTACAAGGAACGGCGCGACGACTGGCGGTCCGCCGAAATCGTCGTCACGACGGTCCAGTCGCTGCTGTTCAATAACAAGTACCAGTCGCTTTTCTCCCCCACCGACTTCGACCTCGTCATCTCCGACGAAGCGCACCGGTCCATCGGCGGCAACGCCCGGTCCGTGTTCGACTATTTCGTCGGGTACAAACTGGGCCTGACCGCGACCCCCCGGGACTATCTGAAGGGATTCGACGATTCCCGCCCGACCACGCGGGACCCGCGCGAAGCCGAACGCCGTTTGCTCCTGGACACCTACCGCACCTTCGGGTGTGAAAGCGGGCAGCCCACGTTCAAGTACTCCCTGCTCGACGGCGTGAAGGACGGCTATCTGATCAACCCGACGGTCGTGGACGCGCGAACGAAAGTGACCACGGAGTTACTTTCGGAACAGGGATTTGTCGTCTCCTTTACGGACGATGAGGGAGAAGAACAGGAAGAGGCCTACAAAAAGCGTGAGTTCGAGAAGCGATTCTACTCCGACGCGACCAACCAGCTGTTCTGTAAGACTTTTCTTGAGAACGCGATCCGGGATCCGGTCAGCGGAGAAATCGGCAAGTCCATTATCTTCGCCGTCAGTCAGAAGCACGCGGCAAGATTGACTCAGATCCTCAACGCAATAGCCCACATGATGTTTCCGGACAGATACCAGTCGGACTTTGCCGTGCAGGTCACGTCGCAGATCACGGATGCCCAACAGTTTACCGTGAATTTCAGCAACAACAACCTGCTCGGTTCCGGCAACTTCCTCCCTGAGTATCTGACGAGCAAATCGAGGGTCTGCGTCACGGTCGGCATGATGACCACGGGGTACGATTGCACGGATATTCTGAACCTGGGTCTGTTCCGCCCGATCTTCTCGCCCACCGACTTCATCCAGATCAAGGGGAGAGGCACAAGGAAGCATAACTTCCTCGAACAGTCGCTTAATCCGGCGATCGCGGAACGCGTAGACGAGCCCGATAAGACCGCGTTCAAACTGTTCGACTTCTTTGCCAATTGCGAATACTTCGAAGCGGAGTTTAACTACGACGAAGTGTTGGGATTGCCTGTCTTCAAAGACGCCCATGAACGAGAGGACTCGGAATCACAGAGTGCGGACGTGGGTACGTATGAGTACCTGGGGAGAGACATCCTGTCGACCATCAAGGTCGAGGCCGTCGGTGAGGAAGGGATGAAGATCGACCGGATGTTCTTCGAGAAATTCGAGGATGCCGTCCGGAAGGACGACGTCATTGCGCAGGCCGTTGAGGCGGGGCAGTGGGACCGGGTCATCGACTACGTCAACCGGGAAGTCTTCGACCGGCCCGAGGAGTTTTACACGCTCGAAAAGCTGCGCAAAGCAGCGGCCGTGGACCGGCGGATCACCCTTCGGGAGATTCTGGAGAAGGTGTTCGGGCTGATCCCCCGATTCAAATCCAAGGACGAAATGCTGGAAGAGGAATTCGGGAAGTTCGTGGCCGACTACACCCCCGAACAGGTCGATGCCATCCCCGCGATCAAGAATTACTTCAAGGCGTACGTCACCAGCGACCAGATCCGCCACATCATCGAAAACCGGGACTACACCGGCCTGGCCACCAACCCCGTACTCTCAATGAAGGACCTTGGCGCCGTACCGGAGAAATACCGCAAACTCGTCCCCGAATACGTTAAGGACTACGTCCCGCTAAATCAATTCGCCGCGTAGAATCTTTAATACAAAGAGCCGGAACTTAGTAGAGTCGGGATGTGGCGCGGTGGTTTAGGAGTGGCCTATCTGTTTCCGCCCCTTTCGTCTGGCGGTGCCTCAATAGCCGCTCCGTGCTCCGTTTCCACATCCCGCTCGTCGAACCGGACGTGCGGATTTCCCGCATCCGGCTCTCCGACGGACGTCGCCTTCAGGCACACGCTGCCCGCACTGCCCGGACAGCTTCACCTGAAACCCAAGCTTGCTCTGGAGTCGCCTCATCTACTTTTAGAGGAGGTAATAGGCTTGCGCCACTCTCCCGACCGTTGTCCCCTTCACAAGCACATCCGAAGTCAGGCCCCTTCCCTCCACCGGCATTACCCGGCTTCACGGGTACTACGAGCCTGTCCGCCACCCCATACGGCCCGGCCTGTCCCTCACGGGCGTCCGGTTGGTGTCTATACACCACCGCTGGGGCTTCCCGTGTTGCGTCGGATCTCCTTGTATACGTGCCTTCGCCATTACCCCGGCGGGACCGTTGGATGCACGCGTTGCTCTCTTTTTCCAACGACGGCGGCCTTCCCCGATCCATGGGCGGGTCGGCTCCCGCATTACCTTTTTCGAGGCCTGCTCAGCGTTCACTGCACGTTTCGGCCCGCATACTCGCCGAGTCGCCTTGCGACCCTTTACACCGGAGGCTTCGGAGATGTCGTTACCTTCACCCCCGCTCCGGTTGCTACCGACTGTAGCAACATTTGTCGGGTGGGACTCTCACCCACTGGAGTTCCGCGCCTTTTCACGGCGCACCATGGATGAACAGGATGGACAGGATAAAACCAAAAGGCACGAAAAAACGAACTTCAGAAACTACGAAACACGCGAAAAAGCGCGAAAAATGCACGAGAAAAAACCGAAAAGCACGACAAAGGCGCGAGAAAACGAGGAACGGCTGGGAATCGATTCACCATAGAACGCGGGTCATCACTCCGCCCACCCCGAAACCCCAGCGTTTGCCGGCCAGCCCGACTCCGGATTCTTAATGGATTTCGTTACATTTTCCGCTGATGTTATTGAAAATCAACCGATTATATAACAAATCCACCTGTTTTCATGGATAATTCGAGATAAACCTCAACTTTTTTCTCAAATACAAAAAAAATCCCACGAGCCGAAACCCGTGGGGCCTGCAATAAGACATTATAGTCGATTTGCAAGAGCCAATAAAACATCCAGACAAACACAATATACATTGAAAATCACATGAAAACAAGACTCTTTCTCAACGAAGTTCTGCATTCTCGAACCGTCAATTACAAGGCAGTGTTCAGCAACAAGCTCCGGATGATGAATACAACTGCAGCGGCTGGAATCGTTGATGCGTTGGCTGAACCCGATGTTTTTGGTCCAGTGCTTTTATCCTGTTCATCTTGTCCATCCATGTAAGTTTGAGGTTTTTCGATGTTAGACGCTGAAACGAAACGCCGTATAGATACTGCCCGCGATATCCTGGTCGGGAAGGTGCCGGATCCCAAGAGTCAGGTGGAGCAGATCACCATCGCGTTGATCTACAAGTTCATGGACGACATGGACGCCGTGAGCGAGGAACTCGGCGGCACGCGGAGGTTCTTCGCCGGCGAGTTCGCCCGGTTCGGATGGCCGAAGCTGATGCGCTCCGGTCTGGGCGGACATGAGATGCTCAACGTCTACGCCGAAGCCATCGACCGCATGCCCGAGAACCCCGGTATTCCGCCGCTTTTCAGGGACATCTTCAACAACGCGTATCTCCCCTATCGCGACCCGGAAACGCTCCGCGCCTTTTTGAAGGTCATCGACGAGTTTACGTACGACCACAGCGAGCGCCTCGGCGACGCCTTCGAGTACCTGCTCTCGGTCCTGGGTTCGCAGGGCGACGCGGGCCAGTTCCGCACCCCGCGCCACATCATCGACTTCATCGTCGCAGTGATCGACCCGAAGAAAAACGAATCCATCCTGGACCCGGCCTGCGGCACCGCCGGGTTTCTGATTTCGTCGTACAAGCACATTGTCGAGGCCAACACCGACGACGACGGAAACAGCACGCTCACGCCCGACGAACGGGAAAAACTCACGGCAAACTTCAAGGGCTACGACATTTCACCCGACATGGTCCGCCTGTCGCTGGTGAACATGTACCTCCACGGCTTCCAGGACCCGCACATCTTCGAATACGACACCCTCACCAGCGAGGACCGATGGAACGAATACGCCGACGTGATTCTGGCCAATCCGCCGTTCATGTCGCCGAAGGGCGGAATCCGCCCGCACAACCGCTTTTCCGTGAAATCCAAACGTAGCGAAGTGCTGTTCGTGGACTACATGGCCGAACACCTCACACCATCCGGCCGGGCCGGGATCATCGTTCCTGAGGGCATCATCTTCCAGAGCCAGAACGCCCACAAACAGCTTCGCAAGATGCTTGTCGAGGAGTATCTGATCGCCGTCGCCTCCCTCCCCGCGGGCGTCTTCAATCCCTACTCCGGCGTCAAGACATCCATCCTCATCCTCGACAAAGCCCTGGCGAAAAGAACCGACAGCATCGCCTTCTTCAAGGTAGAAAACGACGGCTTCGACCTTGGCGCCCAGCGCAGAACGATCGACCAGAACGACCTCCTGCGGACCCAGCAGGCTGTGAAGGAATACATGGGCAATGTTGGAAACATGGATGGACCTGTCTGCCGTGCCGGGCACGGCACAGGCAGGCAGGATGGGCAGGATAAAGGCGAACCACCCCCCGCCGCCGATCAGTCAATCCTGGAGCAACTCATTCAGCAAGGGACCGCCCTCATCGCAAAAAAAGACAAGATCGCGGAGAACGGGGAATACAACCTGAGTGGGGAGAGGTATAGGGAATACAGAACCAACGATACAAAATACGCCTGGGTAAACCTTGGCGAAATTATCTTGGGCAAACCGACGTACGGTTCCGGGGCACGCAAAGTTACATACGATAACAAAGTACGATATGTGCGGATAACTGACATCACAGACGACGGAGAACTCCGTTCAAACGATTCAGTTTCGCCTTCACTAATCGAGCCAGACCTCTTCTTGAAACCTGGTGACCTGCTTATCGCACGCTCGGGCTCCGTTGGACGTACCTACATGCACGGAAATCAGCAAGGAAATTATCAATACGCTGGTTACTTGATTCGTTTCCGTATCGATCCGACTAAAGCCGTTCCTGAATTTGTTTATCACGTAACCAAGTCAGAGACGTGGCGCGAATGGATAGACAGTAACTCGAAGACGGGCACGCTTACCAATATTAACGCGAGACAGTATTCGAGCTTCAGTTTTCCCCTACCGCCTCTGGATGTGCAGCGGGAAATTGTGGAGGAGATTGAGGGGTATCAGCGGGTGATCAATGGCGCGCGCGCAGTCATCGAAAACTACCGGCCGCATATCCCCATCGACCCCGACTGGCCGATGGTGCATGTAGGTTCGCTTGCAAATATCGTCAGGGGCAGTTCTCCCCGCCCGAAGAGTGATCCGAGATATTACGGTGGTCCTATTCCACGACTCATGGTCGCGGACATAACACGAGACGGGATGTATGCAACACCTCGACTTGACTCATTGACCATTGAAGGAGCAGTTAAAAGCCGTCCTATGAAAAAGGGGGATGTAGTTGTCACCGTGAGCGGCAATCCTGGACTGCCAACTATTCTGGCTACGGACGCATGCATTCATGACGGATTCGTTGGACTACGCAATCTGAAGTGTGATGTGGTGCTACCTACGTTTCTCTATTATTGCCTCCTCGCACAGCATGATCTGCATGGTACCCAATCGGTAGGTGCCGTGTTCAAGAATCTCACAACACATCAAATACGGGACTTTAGAATTCCTCTGCCTAACTGTGAAACCCAGCAAGCCATCGTCGCCGAGATTGATGCCGAACAGGCCGCAGTCGCCGCAAATCGCGAACTGTTAACACGATTCGAAAAGAAGATTCAGGCGGCTATTGGGAGGGTGTGGGGCGAGACTAAGAAAAACGCGCAATAGGATGAGATGATGGAAGACGCACTCGAGATGAACGAGTTTCTCCCAATTTCGTTCAAAACGATCGAAGAAGGCGAATACGTTGCTTTTCTTTGGAGTAGCTTTGAGTCGAATTTCACTCAGCGCAAATTCCAGTTCGCGTACCTGGCCTTTCACATGCTTGCGATGAGCATTGTATATTTCAAGATCTGGCAGATAAAGCACGCAAGGCCAGAGGAATTTAGAAGAGCCTTAATTGGCTTTAGTAATCACGAAGAAAAGGACATCCTGAAGACCACCTCACCCTTTACGTTTAGCATGGTATCGGAGCGCAGAGTTTTTCGTTTTCTCAAACTCGTTGGATGTGATAACGGCCAGATTGGAAATTACGCGAGACTTGTCGACGACCGCAATGAGATGGCACATCCGAATGGCCATATTTACGTAAAGTCACAGGACCAACTTGACGCGAAGATTAGGAATATCCTGAGGGTGATGAGTGACATTCATGCGCAATCCAAACCGATCGTCGAGTCCTGCTATGAAGAGTTTCTCTTGAGCAACTTCGACCCCGAGACCCGAGAGTACTTTGATGAGAAAGATCAGATCAGGGAAGTTCTAATCCACCATAATTACCTTTCTCCGAAGGACATTGAACTCTGCACCAGATTCAATGTCGGAGATCTGGCCAATCGGCGCGGATTTGAACATATGAAACGTCTTCACGATTGCTTACTTGCGGACTATGAATAAAACGGACTGTTCACACCTCACTGATTATCGTGCACGCCCCTGAATCAACACATACCAACAAGCCGCGGAACGTGTCAAGAGCAATGGGACGCCGAGAACGCCGACAGAGCGTTTAATTCCAGATGCGGATCCTAACTACGCAGTCATATGAGAATTGAGGGAAACAGTGTTACGCGAGATAAGGTTACGAAATTTCCGCGGGTTTGATGATCATCAGTTGCCGCTAAAGGATCTCACGGTAATCGTTGGAAAGAACAATGCAGGAAAGACAACATTGGTGGAAGCGCTCAGGCTTCTGTCCATAGTAGTATCCAGATACCGAAATTTGACATATCGAAGACCCCCCGTTTGGACAGACTTACCGCATCGTGACTATGGTGTTGCTCCTTCTTTAAGGAATCTGGAGATAAATTTCCAAGGGATATTTCACAGGTATAATCCTCCACCAGCGATTTTGGAGGGGTTCTTCAAAAACGGCACGTCAGTTTCCATCTACGTGAATGACACACAAGAGATACATGCTACAGTAAGGGACTCAGAAGGCAACGTCGTCCGTAGTCGGGATCAAGCAAGCAAAACTGACCTTCTAGGTGTAAGTATTATGCCTCAGGTCACGCCGCTTCAACTTACTGAAAAAGTGCTTACGCCCGAATACGTTCGAAGAGCAATGTCATCTGCATTGTCCTCATTGCATTTCGGAACGTGTCAATAGAAATGAGACACCTCCCGTTGGGGTTTAGTGTAGCAGTTGTTGGCATTCGATGGTGTTCTGTGGTTGGTTAATCCAGACTTGGTCTGGAACGTGTGGTGGTCGAGGATGCCCCTTAACAAATCGTTCAGGGTGGTTGTGATAAGCCTGATCCAGCACCGATTGTCTGGCGGCTTGCACCTGCTGTGTGAGCCCATGGTGGACGGTGTCGGGCGTGAGTAAGCCCAGTCCGCTGTGCCGGTGTTGCGTGTTGTACCAGGAAAAGAAGGTCTGTAAATAGGTACGGGCTTCTTGCGGACCGGTGAAGCGCCCGGGGTATGAAGGCGCGTATTTGAGCGTTTTGAACTGGCTTTCGGAATACGGGTTGTCATCGGAGACGCGGGGTCGAGCGTAGCTGGCCAGGATGTCGAGGTCCATCAGCAACTGCGAAAACGTCTTGGCTGTCATGGGTGCGCCGCGGTCCTGGTGCAGCGTCAGTTGTCGGGGTTGAATGCCCTGCTTGTTGCAGGCGTTGGTGATCAGGCGCTTGGCGTATGTGGCGCTTTCTCTTGTGGCGACCATCCAGGCCACGACATAGCGTGAGAACAGATCCAGTACGACGTAGAGGGGATAGGTTTCCCACTTGCGGGTTCCTGGCAGCCGCGTGATATCCCATGTCCAGACCTGGTTGGGCGCATCCGCCATCAAGCGGGGCGGTTCCAGACGTGGATGACGCCGCTGGTGTCGCCGCTGGGGCACCTCTCCTGCATCGTGCAGCAGACGGTACATGGTCCGGATCGAGCAGACATACCGCCCTTCCTCGAGCAGCGCGGCGTAGACTGCCGGTGGCGCCTGGTCTACGAAGCGGTCCTCGTGCAGGATGTCCAGCACGGTAGCGCGCTCGTTTTGGGAAAGCGCACGTGGCGACGAGGACCGGGCGCCACGAGGCCCGCGTTGGGCTGGCTGACGCGCACGGTAGACCGATGCCCGCGCCACACCCAGCGCCCGGCACGCGGAAGCCAACCCGACCTTCGGGGCCAGTTGTTCTGCCGCCCGTATCATACGTCGTCGTCGCCTGCTGGCGGATTCAGGGGGATGCCCAGGATCTCGGAGGCTTTTTTTTGGATCTCGAGGATCGTGTTCGCCTGTTCCAATCGTCGTCGCAAACGGGCGATCTCCTTGCGCAGTTGCTCGTTCTCGACGGATACCTCGTCGCGGCGACGCCCTTTCGGTCCCCGCAGCTTCAACAGCGCCTTGAGCGACCCCTCGCGACGCGCACGACGCCACTGCGTCAACTGCGAGGAATACAGACCCTCGCGGCGCAGCAGCGCGCCGACTTCACCAGGGGCACGGCACGCGTCGGCCTCTTCCAAGATGCGAAGCTTGTACTTTGCCGTGAAACGGCGACGCCGCGCACGCGCCGGCACTTCCGGATTCGGCCTCGTGGTTGTGGAGGTCCCGCGCGGGACCTCCACAACCAGAGACCCCTTGCTGCCGTTGCCTACAACATCGGTCCTTGACCTCATCTCTTGTTCTCCTCTCCGCCCATGATACGACATTAATCTCGAAGGGGGAGTTGTCTCACTCTATATTGGCACGTAGGGTTTTCGGAATCAGCTGAACTTGCTACGTGAGGATTTTTATTCCGAATTCCAGCGCGTGGTCGAAGACACTTGGCCAGGAGTACGGGTAATGGAGTTGTTGGTCCGAGGAAGGCAGCCCGACAAGCAGGTATTCTTGCACATTAGAAATGAAGACTTCGTGGGAGAAGTCGGACTGATGGGACATGGTTTGCAGATGTGGTTACAGGCTATGTGGTTTTTGACACGTTCTGCCCGAAGCACGACGGTCATTCTTGATGAACCTGACGTATACATGCACCCCGACCTTCAAAGAAGAGTAATCCGCTTTCTACGCAATCGATACCCCCAAACCATCTTGACAACACATTCGATTGAGATTATGGCGGAGGTCGAACCCGACAACATTCTTATCGTCGATAAAGCTCGAGACAGGAGTGATTTTGCGTCAACACTTCCTGCAGTCCAAGAGATTACAAGCAACATCGGTAGCGTCCATAATGTCCATCTTTCGAGGCTCTGGACATCGAGAAGATTTCTCTTACTAGAAGGTAAGGACATCCGGTTTTTGAAACATTTCCAAGATGTTCTTTTTCCGAGTAGCAATGTACCGATGGAGACCATTCCTCATATGTCGATTGGAGGTTGGGGAGGTTGGAATTTTGCAATTGGATCGTCAATGGCATTACAAAATGCGATGGGAGAAGAGATCGAAGTGTATTGTATCCTTGACAGAGACTACCACACGGAGAGTGAGATAGAAGAAAGAATGAACAAAGCAATGGAACGAGGCATACACCTGCACATTTGGGCTCAAAAAGAGATCGAAAATTACCTTCTATCACCACCTGTAATTCATAGATATATCTCGCATCGCACCGCAACACGTACGGACCCTCCGTCGCAGTATGAAGTAAGTGAAAAGATTGAAGAATTGGCATGGAATTTGGAAGAGGATGTTTTCGATTCGCTCTCTAGCGAATTCCATATAGGCAACCGCAAGAGAGGATTGAGGGGAGCAAATGCCGCAGCGAGAAAATATATGAAACCATATAAGGAGGACGGTTCAATAGTACCGATTGTTTCTGGTAAGTCCCTTCTTGCGAAGATCTCATCTTGGTCGAAGTCGGAATTCGGCGTGCAGGTCAGCGCGATAGGTTTAATCAGTGAGTTTCAGAAATCTGAGATCGACATTGAAGTGGTCCGTGTCATTACCGCAATTGAGCAACTCCGAGAATTTTAGGGCTTTCTCTATATAACCATCTGCTTACTACGGCCGAAAAGGTTCAGTCTGTTGGATTTCAAAGGGTTCGCAAGTCTACCTGTACCATACAGGGGTCGGCGTCATTTCCAGTGGTAGGGCACCTCTGGTTTTGGGAAAGCGGATTACCAGAATGACAAGAACGAAGAATATTACGTTCCATTTAAATTTGAGTGGGCCTTAGGCGAAAGTGAATGGCACCAGGCACCGAGGGCATGGAAGATCAATAAGAAATGGAATTCAAGCCATCGGTTCACACAAACTGTGTTTGTTATTACCGAGGAGATGGCAGAGGAAATACAGGCAATATTCAAAAAAAACGGAAGGTACGGACTAATTTCCACAGATTTTCCAGCTTCTTTAATCACATTGGAAAGCCTTGGGAAGCAATTGAAGTAGGCGTTGGGTGAGGGTCATTCCCGCCGCTGATTGAAACAGCCGTTTTGCAACACAAAAACGCCCCACACTCGCGTAAGCGAATACAGGGCTGTCCCAGATCTGACCACGCGTTGGACTAGTCGCTGAATGCCTTTATAGCAAGCCCTGCGATAGCCAAGATCGTCGTAACCTGCAACGGTACTACCCAACGGTAGAGACCGTCGATCTTGGCTTCCAGGGACGTGCGGGTAGTGTCGATCTTTGCGTCCACCGCGTCTATCTTTGTTTCCATCCGCCCCAAACGGACATCAATCTGTTCGACCACGCCCTCCAACCGGGCAATACGCCCCTCGTGGTCCAATGGATAAGGGCGTTCCTGCGTTGGACTCGTCTCGGCCATCGACTTTCATCTCCACTTGCTGCAGTTTGTTTGGTCAGGGGTACTAGGTTCAGATCAGTTGAAGATTCATAAGGCGGTAAGTCATCGCCTGCGGACTAACCTTAAATTTATCGGCGAGTCGCTCAAGGCCGTCGTCCTCGGTAAGGTCAAAGGGTTGTCGATCAAAAGCCTCCCTAACCCAATGTGCGGGCATGAGCAGAGCTGCTGCGAACGCATTCGCTTCCATTTCTTCTGACTCGGTTCCAGAGCCAGACTCCATGTCGCGGAATTGTACGCGATATCCTTTGTCTATATAGGTCTCGCCTTTGTGAAGTAGGTAATGTGCGATTTCGTGCGCAATACTGAATCGCCGTCGATTGGAATGATGACCCCAGTTGACCCCGATTACAGCTCGGTTTCTTTTTCGGACAAGCACTCCCGAGCAATCTTCTCCAAGGTCCGCCAATTCGACCCTGACGCCCAAACAGGCGGCGACTTGCTCCACAGGTACGGGTGCAGAATGAACTCTCGCTCTTGCGAGTAGTCGATCTGCCTGTGTCTCAATCTCTATCGACATTGGTGCCGATCTTCTCTCGGCTACTTGCGATAAAAGAGACTACCTGGCTTTGGATCTCTTCCGCTACACCATCGGGGAGACTTGATAATTGGGCGGTTGCATCCGTTCCCGAATACTCGTCTCGTGACGGCAACAGCGAACGCATGTCAACGCTTAATGCATCTGCTAGCGACCAAAGTGTGTGCAGAGTTGGCCGTTGATTTCCACTTTCAATGTTCGCAATTGAGCCACGTGCCAAATCACACCGTTGCGCAAGTTGGGTCTGCGATAGCCCGGCCTTTTGCCGGTATCGTTCAACTTTCTGCCCTACCAGTTCGTAGAGCCTCTCTGAGTTAGGTCGTCGTCGCATAATTCTAGCACAGAATTTAAGCAATCCCACATGAAGTGTCAAGCAATAAAAAGCAAATGTGTGAATTGTATCTCTCAAACGCCACAAGAGAGCCGAATATATCGCTTTTTAATGCAAGGCAATATAGTTTTTTATCCCTTGACATCAGATGGTGTTTTCATTAGATTCCCCAAAGTTCTGAGGCACGTCCATTTATTTGGATATTGAACCCTTACAACCAATGAGACTGCGATTGATGCATTCCGTTACCATAAATTCGCGTCTCCAGCACAGTTTCCGACTGCGAACCACCACAAAACCCAGATAGAGACCTGTCGCACTCCGCTTTCTGGGGGCTCTTTGGAAAAAACAGGAGGTGTTCAGTGGAATACTTGAACCAGCAGCTAATCAACTACGTTAACCGGATCAAGCTTACTCAAGAGAAGAAATCCTCGTACGCCAATCAAATTGAGAATCTGAGGAACAATGTTCTCAGTGCCGTAAAGGAAATGGAGAACACCAGGGTGACGAGAATATTACAAGCGGGGTCGTGGAAGAAGGGCACTGCGTTGGCCCCAAAGGGAGACTATCCGCTCGATATCGACATGGTGTTTTTCTTAGACGTTGATGAAGATTCTTCGTTTGACGCTGAGGATCTGCGCGAGGACATAATCGACGTTTTATGTGGAGCATATCCAAACAAGGAAAGATCGGATTTTACTGATGGCCAAAAGACGATCGGCATTGTATTCAGGGGCACCGGGCTTGAAGCTGACATTGTGCCGTTTATCCCGGAGAAAGGAAATACGACATACGGCAGGCAACCTCGAAAAAAACTAAACTCAGGTGAGTTTAAAACCAGCGTTGACAAGCAACTGGAATTCATCAGCAAAATAAAAATTAAATGTTCGAATTTCACATCTATCGTCCGGATATTGAAGAGTTGGAGGAATTACAAGGAATTGGCACTTTCCTCCTTTGCGATTGAATTAGCGGCGGCCAATTTGGTTCACGAAGGGAGAATAAATGGCTCTTCGATAAATCAGGCGATTGTCAGCTTCTTCGAGTTCTTCGGCAACGGTAATCCCGTCGAGGTGTATTTCTCGGGCGCAATTGGGCCAAAGGACGGCAACGCCCCATGCATAGCGGATCCGACAAACAACGAAAACAATACGATCAGGATGTCTGATAGTGAGTGGGACGAGATCGTCGAGATTGCCGAGAATAGCTTTGAGACGATTTCCTATGCGCAGGCAGTCAAGGAGACCGGAAAAACATTGGACCTGTGGAAGGAAGTTTTCGGACCGAGTTTCAATATTAATGAGGAGTAAAACTAATGAACGCCATCACGCGAACATATACAAGAACAGACATACGTAGAGTCTTCGAGAACTTTAAAGCAGACCTGCAAATGCTTGCGGTAAGGACCCAAGCAATGGAATCAGACCATGCAGAAAGGTGTGCTGATGATGTCTGTATAATGGCCCAAGAAGAGTGTTTGAAGTGCGTCCATGTCCAATTGTATGACGCTGCCGGAAATCTCATTAAGGTCCATCGGTATTCCGTAAAAAAGGACATTATATCAGATGCGCAAAGGCCTGGTGGAAATAGATGGCCATGCTTACCGTCCGGGACACTATGCGTGATAGTAGAATACTCAGATAGGGACAAGGCGGAACAACTCAAAGTGTCAGGCAAGTTAGAGCTACCTTGGAGCCCGTCAGCCCTGTCGACCGACTACTCCAGAATGCGAAACGACGCCGGCAGACTCTATTCCAGTAATACCTACGGATTACGCAGGGATACATTCGCGGTCTAAACGGGACAAGATAATGACACAAGATACGTTTGACGCTGTACGAGAGTTGCCATCAGATGATCTGGATGATATCGCTGGAACGCTTGTTGGATTCAAGAGACGTTATGAAACATTGAAAAATCATCTAATGATATCGTTAATGCCAGATCAGATAGAGCAATGGAGCAAAAAGCACCATGGACGGATTATTCCCCTATGTGACGTTATTCGACATAGATATCCGGTTTTTCTTTTCAGTGGCGATGTTGGGACCGGAAAAACAGTAACGGCCGAATGTGCGGCAGACCGGTTGACAAGGGAAATGGGCAGAGAGGGTTTTTTGCTTAAGCTGAGCACACGCGTGAGAGGTAAGGGACTACATGGAGAAATGAGTCAACTTATTCAGGACGCCTTTGAGAATCTGACAACTCAAGCGGGCAAAAAACGACTTTCGTTTCTGCTGATAGACGAGGCAGATTCAATTGCATCACTTCGGTCCACGGAACAGATGCACCAGGAAGAAAAGGCTGCTGTTAATACTCTGATACAGAAAATCGATGAGATTCGCCAGGTGGACGGTCGGGCTGTTATATTTCTGTGCACCAACAGAGCAGATGTTATCGATCGAGCGGTTGTAAGGCGTGCTGCACTACACATGGAGTTTTCTCGACCAACTGGAGACGAGAGTTTAGAACTGCTGACGCGTGATCTTCAAGGAATAGAATTGGCACCAGAAGAGCTATGCGAATTAGCGGCTCTAACCTCAATTGGAGGATTGTATGAGGAAAACGGTTATTCGTTCTCCGATTTTCGGTTGCGCTTTTATCCAGAAGCGCTTTCTCAGGCCTTTCCGGACCGCGCACTGACTTTCAAAGTTCTGAAGGATACAGTGTCAATCATAAAACCAAGCCCCCGGATCGACAAAAATGCAAAATGACAGCATGAACTCAAGTCGGGATATTCTTAAGAAACTGAGAAACAAAGCGGAATTGTGCCGTTTCTGTCACGCAGCGCTGAAGGAACGATATAGCGGTTTCCGTAGCAGCAAAGAATTCAGCGTCGTGTTGTTATCCTTGATTTCTGCCGCATTAATCGGTTTCTACTATCGACGTGTTTGGACTGGCGAACTGATCTTGTCCCTAATTTTTCTGATACCACTCTTCACGGCCATTGTTCAAGCACTGGACAACACCGTATTCAAATGGACCGAGAAAGTGGCGCGGCACGAGTCAGCGGTAGCAATATGGGGAGATTGGATTAGAGAAGCTGACTTTCTTGAGAAGCGTATCGAGCTATATTCCATTGAAGTGATAAACGAAAAAATCCAGAATATACAGGACAAGTACATTGTTTGTATGGGTAATACAACGCAGATACCAAATGCAAAGTTTCTGCAATTCAAAAGAAAATTCAGAATACAGGTATTGAGTTCGAAGAAGATCGATGAGATGACATTGGAGGAATTAGAGTCTTACAGTAAGACTTCAACGCAAAATGCTTAGAAGTTTGGTCACGCTGCTTGCATAGAGGTTGTCTTTCGCCACACCATCATCGTAATATTCTATGAGCTCTACGGGCGGGAAAAACGACCCATCCAAATCTAACTCCGCAGATTTGCAATTGCTTCGTCAATGGAATACGAAGGGCCGGTGCTTGGCTTATGTTCCCGATCCAAGATTAACAGGTTCCAACTTACCTCTCGAAGGAGTGCACTGCATATCCGTGCGTTCTTATCCACGATCCTGAATTTTTCGTATGTGTTGGCGTCGAGTTTACTGAGCAATCTTCCTGTAGAGGTCCAGGTTTCCGAGGGTGTTCTTTTTCCGGTTTCCTCCAGGCCAGCGATTGCTTTCTCTACATCACCGTTACGACACATCGATTTGTAATTTTTCGGATTCTGCTCAAGCGATTGCAAAAACTTACGCCAGTCAGCGATCACTTTCAAAATATGCTCGTTCGTTTCTTCAAACCCCTAGCGCATTTCTTTTAGCAGACTCTGCCGGATTTCTTCCTCCTTATCCTGTCGGAATTCTTCCTCCATAGAGGGCTGTGACAGTTCATCCATGAATTGCCGTACTGGTCTGTATGTCGCAGACATCACATCCATCACTGCAGTGCCCATCTCGTTTTCTCCAGAAAGATATCTGGTTGTCTTTTATTACCAGGAACAGCAAATAGTGGCCAGTGGTCAGGAAGAGCAGTGTAGAGTCGGGATGTGGCGCGGTAGTTTAGGAGTGGCCTGTCTGTTTTCCGCCCCTTTCGTCTGGCGGTGCCTCAATAGCCACTCCATGCCCCGTTTCCACATCCCGCTCGTCGAACCGGACGTGCGGATTTCCCGCATCCGGCTCTCCGACGGACGTCGCCTTCAGGCACACGCTGCCCGCGCTGCCCGGACAGCTTCACCTGAAACCCAAGCTTGTTCCGGAGTCGCCTCGTCTTCTTCTAAAGGAGGTTATAGGCTTGCGCCACTCTCCCGACCGTTGTCCCCTTCGCAAGCACATCCGAAGTCAGGCCCCTTTCCTCCGCCGGCGTTACCCGGCATCACAGGTACTACGAGCCTGTCCGCCACCCCATCCGGCCCGGCCTGTCCCTCACGGGCGTCCGGTTGGTGAACACACACCACCGGTGGGGCTTCCCGTGTTGCGATGGATCTCCTTTGTATACATGCCGTCGCCAATACCCCGGCGGGACCGTCGGATGCACGCGTTGCTGTCTTTTTCCAACGACGGCGGCCTTCCCCGGCTGACAATCGGGTCGGCTCCCGCATTAACGTTTTCGAGGCCTGCTCAGCGTTCACTGCGCGTTACGGCCTGCATACTCGCGGGGTCGCCTTGCGACCCTTTACACCGGAGGCTTCAGAGATTTCGTTACCTACGTCCCTGCTCCGGTTGCTACCGACTGTAGCAACACTTGTCGGGTTGGGACTCTCACCCACTGGAGATCCGCGCCTTCCCACGGCGCACTGTCAGCTTTCATTTATTTTCAGGAGCAGCAAATAGTCGACATCCAGATCCAACCAAAGAAGAGTGGGAGGACGTAAACAATACGGTGCTCCCCGTAATAAATATCTTTCCGAAAAAATATGCACGCGTGTCCACAATGTCAACTGTGTTTTATGCAACTGTCAACGCAAAAAATAAAAGTCGAGTCCACTCTGAAAAGTGAGATTCGTGTAATTTTCCTTCAATTTTGGTTCAGAAGCGGCAATTTTCGACAAGATCTATATCCGCATAAACCATTATATATGATATTTTTATACCAGATATGATTTCGATTTACTTCGGAATGACACATCGTTTTAGACCTCGTCAGACGAAATTTGAGTCGTTTTCCACTCATTTCGAGAGTGTCTGCAAGAGCGTCTCAGATGAACTCAGGCTGGTTGGGGAGGCATTGTTCTAAGGATTCCCGTTACTTGCAGGTTCAGGGTTGAGCGCCTTGAAAATCGTAGAATTGAACCACCAAAAATTGGGAGTGCCCTCGAATTACTACTGGTCGCCGGCAACCGCGGACTCACTAAGCAAGTCGATAAAGATGGCATGGAGGACGATGGATTGGGTGCGAAGGGATTTGCCATGAAGAATGTCATGCAGAAAATCAACATGCTCAATGATGATGAAATTTCGAAGTTTAAAAATCCGGCCCACCGAATCATGGAGGCCAGCGAGCAGATGTTTCGCTCGTTTCACGCGAATCCCATTCAACGCGACTTCTCGTCAGAATTCGAAGCCATTGCCGCCTGGAGTACAGTTACGTGCTGTTATTCCGGCATTGAGCAGGCCCTGAAGTGCCTATTAAAGATGCAAGGTACGTTCATTGACAAGCCTGCTCGGGAGGGTGGACACCGCCATCACGATATTGGGAAGCTCTTCAAGGATCTTGCTCCTGAAGAGCAGGATGTTCTCCGCGTCTCCTATGGTATTTATCGTTCGCTGCACGATTGCATTCCCCCCGAAACCGTCGACTGCTTCCTTGACGGCATTGACAAAGGGTACACGACGTGGCGCTATTTCCTCCTTGATGGACGAAAGTCGGACGATTGGCCGACGCCCCATCCCGGTGCGATGGTAGATATCTGGTCAGCACTTTCGAATATTATTTGTGCAAGGGTATACTGCAATCACGGACTTCAAACAGTGAAACAGCGAATCGACATCCATCTGCGTGAGGAACATATCCGTGCGGAGCGTGAGTCGGACGACGAGCGAGACATCCGACACATCAACGAAATCCTCGGCTGGCAGCAAAGGGATTGTTTCCTGGATATCAATGTCTACTCCAGTCTCCTCTATTGCCATGGGAACGGAAAACCACTCCACGTCGACCCACAGTCGGCCTCCGTACCTGAGGAACTTACCAGACTGCCTGTACTGAAAGCATTCACTCGCAATGTACGGCAACGAAAAAACGACAATGACCTTTCCCATTTTCAACACCGAGCCGAAACCAGCAGGATAGTTTGGAATTCTGCTACAGTTCGCTTCGAGACCGACTTCCATTGAATGACGTTCACCCCATATCATTCCGCTGGCAGCCTCCGATCACCATTTGGTGGATTTGAATCCGCGTCACTATTCCCGGTTTATTGTCATTATCTCATCCGTCCTGTCCATCCATGTTGATTTTGATTCGCCAATTCCACCTGAGTTCGTGTAGAGGCTCATACGTCGGTTTCGAGCAACGTGCACAATCAGCTTCCACCGCTATTGCCCTGTTGTTGTGTTTTTATCCTGTTCATCCTGTCTATCCATGTAAGTTGCTTTGCCTTTTGGTTTTGAGATATCCATGTTGACCAATGTCGGAACAAGGCCGCGACGGTTTTTTTACGTCAGTATTCTGTGCCATCGTTGAACGAAACGCGTCAGTTTGGGTGATAAGCTTAAAGCCAGGGGTGGAGGCGATGTTGACACGCCTGCAGATACGAAATTTCCGCGGCTTCAATGCGCTCAAGATTGACCACTTAAATGCTATCAACCTGATTGCCGGGAAAAACAACTCTGGAAAGACAAGCCTGCTTGAAGCGATTTTTCTTCTGTCCGGAGCGGGGAATACTCAATTGGCAATGAATGACAATGGCATTCGGGACCTGGCGCCACACGGGGTTTCTACGGGCGATCCGTTCTGGAAACAGCTTTTTTTCAATCGGGATATGGGACGATCGATCGAGATTACCGCGCGTCGTTCAACACGCGATCAATTGACCCTTAAGATCACTTCGGAAAGACAGCCGACGACCGAAATACCCCTTGACCGAACGAATGGAACGTCCACTACAAATTTCCTCAACGAGCAATTGCTCGCGTTTGAGTATACTGGACCGTCAGCGAATTCGGTAAAGAGCCAGATTCGTATGAAGGAACAGGGCTTTCAGGTAGATCAGCCTTCGACAAGTCCCCTGTTTCGGGCGATATTCCTCTCGTCTCGAAATCGGAATATCCACGAAGACGCAGTAAGATTAGGACGGTTAAGGCAGCAAAAGCAGGGAGATATGCTCTTGACGGCACTGCGGGTTTTCGAACCGAGATTGCTGAGCATTGAGGATAATGCTTATAGCGGAACGCCCATGATCTGGGGAGATATCGGGTGGTCCGAATTGGTACCATTATCCGTAATGGGCGAAGGCATGACACAGATCGCCCGCCTTGTATTGGGTATCGCTTCCGTACCGGATGGCGTCGTTTTGGTGGATGAACTCGAAAATGGCATACACCACTCGGTACTACCTGATGTATGGCGCGTCATCGATGAAGCGGCCAAACAGTTTCGGACTCAAATATTCGCAACCACGCACAGTCTGGAATGCGTCATTGCAGCTCATGATTCTCTCAGAAAGGACAGGTTCCGGCTACACAGGCTTGAGATTACTGAGAACACAAGCCGCTGTGTCACATACGAACCTGAATCAATCGATTCGGCAATCCGCCATAATCTCGAGGTTCGATAGGAACGCCAGGACCACAAGCAATTCAGTCGGAAATCCAGCTTCTTGTAGAAGGCAATGACCATCTAGATTTTTTATGAAGCATTTGTCAAACATCCTTCTCTTTACCGTATCCGTATCTGCCCTGTTTTGTGGTTTTATCCTGTCCATCCTGTCTCTCCGTGTTTGATGGTCTTGAACTGCATTTTCCACGTGAGTCCGTGTCGGCGCTCAGGCGTCGGCTTCGAACAACAAGCGCATATCGGTCCATCCGTGTAAATAATCGGAAATTGCGGGATCCTGTGCGCCGTCGCTTCAAACATCCGTTTTACGACACCGAAAAGCCCCACACTCGCCAGGTCGAATGCGGGGCCGTTCCAAATCCGGACATGCCGGCGACTAATCCGAGAACGCCTTGAATGCTAGCCCTGCGATAGCCAGTACCGTCGCAACCTGCAACGGTACGATCCAACGGTACAGCCCGTCGATCCTGGCTTCCAGGGACATGCGGGTCGTGTCAATCCTGGCGTCCACCGCGTCTATCTTTGTCTCCATCCGCCCCAAACGGACGTCGATCTGTTCGACCACGCCATCAAGACGGGCAATACGCCCCTCATGGTCCAGAGGATGCGGACGTTTCTGCGCTGGATTCGTCTCGGCCATCGTCTTTCATCTCCACTTGACGATATTATATGGTCAGTTGTGAAGTCAGATTGGTCAGAGTCGTACTGTGCGGTCCAGGGTGGGAGGACTCATCGCCATAATGCGGAATAGGTAGCATTCCTCCCGCTATTTGGTTTTGTCCTGTTGATCCTGTCTATCCATGTTTGCTGGTTTTGATCTCTTCCAACAGGTCGCGCAGTTCCTCGGCAATTCGAGGATCCGGCTTGCCAGCAAGCGCTTTGCTGGCTAACTGCTCTGCCAGGCGCGGCTGGTTGCAGTCCAAAGCCAGCCACCCGGCACTACGGTGTAATATCGAATAAGTTGGCTCCACCGGCTCGGACATCTCACCAAGAGCCTTGAGCTCCAGGTTCAGGGCCTGGTCAAACAACTCCTGTGACCGCTCCCTGTTTCCCCGTCGCCGTTCTTGATCGGCCAAAAACGCGGCATTCATGGCTTCGTCGTGGAATTTATCAACATCGCTCATTTTTTCTGAACCTCTGCAACCCGAGTCCCCAAATCTACGACGATAACGTACATTTGCATGATGAATGGAAGTCACTTCAAAGTCGACTGTGTAAATGACCGGTGATGTTCGATTTGGCAATGTCAGAAATAATCGCCAATCGGTACAGCACAGATGTATCTCTGATATTACGGGACAAGGGTTCGAACAACTGATTAAACCCAAATGCTGCACATAAGTATAGTATTTTTGTGGGAGATGTCAAGAGTCGATGAATGACCGGAATCTGGCAATTTGAGCAATTTCAGTTGATCTGGTTTTGCGGGTCTGTTTTCTTTTCATCCTGCCCATCCATGTTTGTTGGTTTTGATCTGCCGCTGCGCAGTTTTGTGGCTTTCGTTGCGGTATTTCTAAGGGTCTTGACAAGAAGTCAAGCCTCTGTATATTTACGAATGAAATTTCCCCGTGTGTATTGTTTATGATTGAAAGAGATTTTTGTCTCAAAAGAGGGGTGGAGCGAAAACATGGGGACCTTAGTCCTTGATTCTTCTACGGTAATTCCTACTTTTGTAAAAGCCCCTACTGCGAAAATTGAGAAAGAGGACACGACTACATTAGATGTCGACTTAGTGGTAAAGGATCCTGTGCAAAAGGCCATACAGGATTTGCACGCAGTCGAAAAAACTGTGGATCATCATTTGTTAATTATGTCTGAAATCGTTGAAACCTTTAATGAAGATGGAACTGGCTTTTATGCTGAGATATCTCGTTTAACGAGTACCGATGATTTAATCGCTAATCTTGAAGAAAGTGAGCCGAAGTTATTTAAGGGTTTGGATGAAATTCACAAAGAGCAAGAAATAATAGAACAAAATGTAGTACGCGCTCCTAACCCATATAATCGAAAAATCTTAGATAAGTACATCAAGGTGGCAAGCAAGTATAAGGAATACCTAAATCTCTTTCAGGATTATAAATGGAACCTTATGATATACCAAGCCCGACACGAACATTACGCGGGTAAAGATGCAGGTTCAGATGGAACAGACTCCAGACAATCTACAAAAGACTCTGACACTACTTGAAATAGAATATCTTCCAATTACTCTAGATTCACCAGGGAAGGCTTTTGCAAAACATCGCGATCGTCTACCCGAAGAAATGAAAGAGAGTTTAGAGGAAGTCATTCAAGAACTAAGGACGAATACGCTCAAGCCCGGTCGTAAGTTCAAAAAATTAAAAAACAAAGATGGTGACTTTTTTGAAGTTCGGTTAAACAAACAATATAGATTTGTGTTTGAAATCTATGCTCCAGGAAAAGGAATTCATCTTGCCGTTGGGACGCATAAACAGGTAGGAACCTGATAGAATTCCCGAATAAGAAAGACGCCGAAACAAACCATTCAAGGTCGCGCGCCTTTGGGCAGCCCTGGGGGAGAACTCCCCTGGGGATTATTTATTATATGATGGAAATATGACAAATATTCCGGGGCTGTGTGAAATGTTCGCGCGCGCCGGGTAGCGGTACGACCGATGGGTGGATGAAGTACGAATGCCCGAGCCCATGCCGTTTTGGCAACAAAGCGGGACCCCCACTGTTCCGATGGTGTGGCGGCGCAAGAGAAATATCTGGATTTAGACCATAACGTATTTTGTAACGTCCGAGATTTTCTACGAAACATACTGAAGCCATTGTCTACAGTAATGGGGAAATCAATAGGTTGAAGGTCGGGTCCGCGCATCCATTCGACTATGAGGTCTGAAGACAATCCTTGAAAAAACGTTAGTCCTGGTGCACGTTCTACACCCATGTCCACTCGGCATGGGTTCTTTATCAGGCGTAACCTTGCCCGAATTTTACTCATAAAAGGACGTCATTGCTCGGTGTTCATCCTGTCCATCCATGTTTGGTGGTTTTGATCTGCGAATTCCACATCGGTCCGTGTCGGCGCTCGAACGTCGGCTGCGGCAACTTGCACGATCAGCTTCAACCGGATTTATCCGTCTTTGGGGTTTTATCCTGTTCATCCTGTCCATCCATGTTTGTTGTTTTGTGTCGTTGAAGTTGCTTTGCCTTTTCGGTTTTGCCGTTTCCGTCTTGATCCATGTTGCGAAGGAGGCCGCGAATGCCATATATCGACGTCATTCTTCCGGAGGCCGCGACGGGTTTGTTGAAGCAGCAGTATGACGCCGCGATGGGGCGGGAAGGCCGCGTTTGGGGCATTGTCTCCGCGATGAGCCAGAACCCCCGCGCGATGAAGGCGTCGCTGGATTTCTACGGCGCATTGATGCACGGCCCCTCCCCCTTGAGCAGGGCGCAACGAGAGATGCTCGCCGTGGTCGTCTCGGCCGCGAACCATTGCGTGTACTGAATACGCGCCCACGCCCACGACCTCCGTGCCGAGGTCGCCGCAGAATTTGGCGTTGAAGATGACAACGAGGCCGACCGGCTGGTGCATCTGATTGCGGCCGACTGGCGCAAGGCCCCCCTCTCCCCCGCCGACCGCGCGCTGTGCGCCTTCGCGGAGAAGCTCAGCCTGGATCCGCGGGACTCGACCACCGCGGATATCGAGCGGCTGCGCAAGCACGGCTTCGACGACCGCGCCATCCACGACGCCGTCCAGATCACCGGCTTCTTCAACTACATCAACCGTGTGGCCGATGCGCTCGGCGTCGAACCGGAGACATTCACGAAGGCATGGGAAGAAACCGGCGAAGATCCTGACAAAGGTGAATGAAGCATGGATGCACAGGACAGGCAGGATAAAGGCAAAACAGGAGATAGCATCACAAACATACAGACGGGACACAACAGGGTGCGGTCTGCGGCTGATGACGAGACTCCGTAGTACATTACAAGCACGTTGACGCAGTGTGCGACATCGATCCCGTGAAGCGTAAATCCGGAACTGCGACGGCAGGATTAAATGATGTGCTGGCTTGACCAGGTGTTTCCGGTTTGGATGTTATCCTGTTTATCCTGTCCATCCATGTCGGCAATGGTTGGTAGCGAATGACCATCGAGAATTGATGCAGTGGAACACGGATACAGTGGAACACGGATACACAGGATAGGCAGGATAAAGGCGTAAAACCGGAAAAGGCGGTAGGAGAAACCAGGTCAGGTTGGCAGGCGAAAATATGGCAGCGACAGGAGGCAGCGCGAAAAGCTGGATTGATCGCTGGCAAGGAAGTCAATCTTTCTTGGATTTGTCGATATTATCCCGTTCATCCTGTCCATCCATGTGAAATTCTCGATTTGTCCCCGTTAGTCATACCCTGTCGTTTCATTTGACAGGATTTCTTGTTTATGTATATTATGACCATAGTCATAACTATAGTCATATATTTTACGTGGTGAGAATTCATGAATTCCATCTCGAAGAGCAAACTGAAAGCGAACATGCTGCGCATCTTTCGCGAGCTTGAAGAATCCGGCGAGTCGTTGATCGTCACGGATCGCAGGCGCCCGGTGTTGCGCATCCAGCCGATTTCGAGAAAGAAGACGGTCGAAGACGTTTTCGGCGCGCTTTCGGGCCAGGTCATTTATCGCGACGACGTCAATCTTCCAACCACAGATGAATGGACTGAATTGTGATGGTCCTCCTGGACACGTCCGCCCTCACCTTCTGGACGCTCGATCGAGATCGGCTGTCGAATGCTGCCGCAAGGGCGATTGCGGAGGCCGACAGGATAGCCCTGAGTGCGATATCGATATGGGAAATCGGTATCAAGGTCAAGAAAGAACAACTGTTTATACCGATTCCAATCCTGGAATTCGCTGACAGACTGGAACAGGTCGACCGCATCGAAATCCTCCCGGTTTGCGCCCGGACATGGATCAGAAATCTGGAACTCGCCTGGGACCATCGCGACCCGGCGGACCGGACCATCGTCGCCACCGCCGGCCTGAACGCCTGTCCCATCGTCACCTCCGATGCGATCATCCGGGCGTACTACTCGCAGACCATCTGGTAGACCGGGATTGACTCACATCGCGAGCAGGATTTCGGTCGATCTTCCTGTCCCCGCCTTTGCCTTAATCACGCTAATCAGGTTTTAGTCACACGAATCACTGTCGGTTTTGGATTTGTCCATCCCCGTCGCGCAAGGTATATTCAGAGTGATGACGACGCGAGATTTCACCGCAACCACGTTCGTCGTCCAGGACGGCAGGACGCTGTTGCTGTTTCACAAGCGGCTCAGGCTGTGGCTTCCACCGGGCGGGCATGTCGATCAGGACGAACTGCCGTGCGACGCGGCCGTCCGGGAGGTCCGGGAAGAATGCGGTCTGGAGGTGGCCCTCCTGTCACCTCGCTCGCGGATGGGCACGGTGGACGTGCTTAGCCGCCCCGAATGCATTCTCCTGGAACAGATTTCAGCCGATCATCAGCACATCGACCTGATCTATTTCGCGCGAGTCACGGGCGGCAGCCTGAAGGTGGCGGCTTCCGAGGCAGAGGGTTACAGGTGGTGCGGCCCCGCGGACCTGGAAGACGAGTCGATCGCGGAGGACGTTCAGCGGCTGGGGAAACTGGCGATCGAGGCCGTGGAGACCCGCGGGACAAAAAACTGAGGAACGATATGCCGGCGGCCAACGCGGTGGTGGACGACGTCCTGGAACTGATCGGCGAGACGCCGATGGTGCGGCTGAACCGGATGGTGGAACCGGGCATGGCCGAAGTGGCCGTGAAAATCGAAGCCGCCAACCCGGTCTGTTCGGTGAAGGACCGGATTGCGTACGCCATGATCGATGCCGCCGAGCGGGACGGCAGCCTGAAACCGGGCATGACCGTTGTGGAGCCCACCAGCGGGAATACCGGCATCGGCCTGGCCCTGGTGGCCGCGGCGAAGGGATATCGCCTGGTACTGACCATGCCGGATTCCATGAGCCGCGAGAGGCGGGACCTCCTGCAGAGTTTCGGGGCCGAAGTGGTCCTGACGCCGGGCGCGGAGGACATGCAGGGCGCCGTGGACGAGGCGGTACGCATCGCGAGGGAGGCCCCCGCCGAGACGTTCATGCCCCAGCAGTTCGCGAATCCGGCGAATCCCGAGGTGCACCGCCGCACAACCGCGCGCGAGATCCTGGACGCGGTGGCGGGGCGTTTGGACGCGTTCGTGGCCGGCGTGGGCACGGGCGGAACCATCACGGGCGTGGGCGAGGTCCTGAAGGCGGAACTGCCCGGGATCCTGGTGGTGGCGGTGGAGCCGCAGCGGTCCAACGTGCTTTCCGGCGGCGCGCCGGGACTTCACGATATCCAGGGCATCGGCGCGGGATTCGTTCCCGAGGTTCTGAACCGGGAGATCTACGACCGGGTGATCTGCGCGACCGAGGCCGATGCATTCGAGACCTCGAAGCGCCTCGCTTCCGAAGAGGGCATCCTGAGCGGCATTTCCGCGGGCGCGAACGTCTGGGCAGCGCTCCGGGTGGCGGAGGAGTTGGGCGAAGGCAAGCGCGTGGCCACGGTGATCTGCGATTCGGCGGAACGGTACTTCAGCGTTCCGGGCTTTATGTCGGGGAAAGAGGCGTAGTCGACGGTGTCGGAAACAGCCGGATTTTCCGTCTATTTGTACGAGTTCCGGTAAATTTGGTACCAGTTCACTTTTGACAGGTTGTATGACTCGCCGGGGCTCCAGATCTCCCGGTGAAGGGAGACGAGAATGCCCAGAGAAACAGAACCCTCATGGCGCGATGGCATGCGCAGCCTGCATCCGGACGAATTCGAGAGCCTGTCCGAACTGGTCCACACCGTGTTCCGGCCGGGTCTGGTCGACGAATATCCCCATTTCTATACCCCGGCGCACGCCGGTGAAATGCGGGTGGTGGTGGTGGACGGTCGCGTCGTGTCTCATATCGGCGCGCTGCGGCGGAACGCGTCCATATTCGGATGCACCGTGCGCGCGTCGTCCCTTGGCGGGGTGGCCACGTACGAAGAACACCGCGGAAACGGGTACGCAACGGCCCTGTTTGAAGACACGATGCG
>CAXXXF010000018.1:0-337477 GCA_963667175.2 Candidatus Latescibacterota bacterium
GGGTCCGACCCGCCGATGAGCACGTTGGTTTCCGGGAGGATGCGGATGGCCTGGGCGCTGCCGGGACCGTCCCAGTCACCCAGGATGCGGAGATCGTGGCCCCGCGCGGCGAGGCCTTCCCGGACGTCATCCGAAAACCTGCCCTCGAGTTGAAGGACGTCTTCGCAGGTATGCGGGACCGTGGATTCCATCGGGTTCTGCAGGCTGCGCCAGCGGGGCGCCTCCACGGCTTCCTGCGGGGTCATGCCGAAATCCAGAATATGCGTAATCAGCTGGAGATTGGTCTGTACCTGGGTGTCCGCGCCGGGGGTGCCGCACACGAGCACGGCCCTGTTGTCTCGCGTTACGATGACCGGGTTCATGGTATGTCGCACCCGTTTCCCGGGCATGAGGCAGTTGGGGTGGTCCGCTTCCAGGTGCCAGTACGTCATGCGGTTATTGAGGAGGATGCCCGTGTTTCCCGCGAGAAGTCCGGATCCGAATCCGGACTGGATGGACTGCAGCACGCAGACGGCGTTTCCCCACCGATCCGCCGTGCAGAAGCACGTGGTGTCCTCGTGGGACTCGGGCCTTCCGGCGGCCACGTCGGTGGCCGCGCGGTCGGGGTCGATACGCCGCGCCTGTTCTTCCCCGTAGGACTTGGAGAGGAGACCCGCGAGCGGAATATCCAGCCAGTCCGGATCGGCGACGTAGGCTTCCCGGTCCGAAAACGCGAGTTTCTTGGCCTCCACCATCAGATGGACGCACTCGGCCGTGTTGCAGCCGAGGGACCGGAGATCGAAACGCTCCACGATATTGAGTTCCTGGAGCAGGACGTGGCCGCTGGAATTGGGCGGCATCTCATACACGGTGTGGCCGCGGTACGTGGTGTGAATGGGTTCTGCCCATCCGGCGTGGTGGTTCGCCAGGTCCTCCTTGGCGAGCAGGCCGCCCCGGGAACGGCTGAAAGCGACAATGGCTTCCGCGAGTTCTCCCTCGTACACGGCCGCCCGGCCTTCCGAGGCGACCCGGCGCAACGTGGCGCCCAGGTCGTTCTGACGCAGCACGTCGCCCGCGGCGAGGGGCCGGCCGTCTTTCGTGAACACGTCTCGAGTGACTGGGTCCGAGGCGAAGTTCCCGGTCCAGGCGCGCAGGCTGCCGGACAACTTGTGGCTGACGGGAAATCCGTCTTCGCAGAGGGTGACGGCGGGTTCCAGAACCCGTTCGAGACGGAGACGGCCATGGCGCTCGTGGGCGATCAGCCAGCCGTCCACGATGCCGGGGATGGAAACGCTCAGAATGCCCCGCATGGGAATTCCGCCGCGTTCCAGATAGAATTCCCTGGTGGCGGCGCGCGGCGCGGCGCCGGTCGCGTTGACGGCCGAAACGTTGCCGGTATCCGCTCTGTAGATAAGCAGATAGCCGTCGCCGCCCACGCCCGACGCGGCGGGTTCCACCACGCCCAGCGCGGCGGCCGTGGCAACGGCGGCGTCGATGGCGTTGCCGCCGGCCATCAGCGTCGCGACACCGGCCTGGGACGCCAGGGGGTGCCCCGATGCGACGAGCCCGTTTTTTCCCATCACGGATGGGCGAAAGGCGTGGTGGCCGATGCCATGGGGCGATTGCATGGCGTTCTCCCTCAACCAAGCTCAGGAACGGAACATCCGGGAATAGGGTACCGGATCGAGGAACATGCCGCCGCTGTGCCGGTAGTAGTCCTCGTCCAGGACAAATGCGCCCGATCCGGGCGTGAGCCATGGCGCGTCGGGAATGGGGTATGCGGCAAGCAGTTCGGCCCAGTTGCCGTAGTTCTCGGGCCCGTTGGATTCGATCAGTCCGCCTCTGAGTCCGGGGAATCCCGGCAGGCGGGCGGCGACGTTCTTGTTCCACTCCACCAGCAGCGGAATGCATCCGTTGTCGGCCACGAAGCAGGGTATGCCGGCTTCCGCCGCGGCGCGCACCATCCCGAACGCCAGCGATAGCGTCTTTCCCGCGGGTTTGACGGCAATCGCGCCGTACCCCTGGCCGGTCCGTGTACGCACGTCCTCAACGGTCTGCACGCTCTCGTCGGCCGCGAATCGGGCCGGAAGGTCGCCCACGTCGATCCCTTCGGGATTTCGAAACGGCTCTTCGATGATGACGATGTGTTCGCGAATACCGGCCTTGTGCGCGTGGTCCAGCAGGCGGGCCATGGATTCCTTCTTCTCGTATCGTCCGTTTGCGTCGAGATAGTAGACGACGTTCCCGGAATCCGTCATCGGCGTATCGTACCTTGCGGCGAGGCCATGGATCCGGTCGATCCACGCGACGTCCTTCCGCACCATATCGGACTCCTCGCCGGGTTGCCCGATCTTGATTTTCAGAATGTAGACGCCCGTGTCCAGAATGTCCCGCAGTTCGTCCATGGGCATTCCATAGCCAACGGCCGGCGCCACCCCGAGACGAGTCTGGCGGCTCGCAAGATACGGCCGGAACGCGCGAGGGATGAGTTCGTCGAAGGTTGCGATCCCGTTGCGCTTCGCGTGGAGCATCCACGCGGCGTTGTCCATGGCCACCAGGGCGATGAGCGTAAACGTGAGCCGCAGGTCCGGGTTGGCCGTGACGGTTCTGCCGTACTCGTGCGCCTGCGGGACAAGTTCCGACATCATCGCGGGCGGGTCCGCGAATTCCCGGTCCACCGCCTGCCGAAGCGCGAATTCCAGAACCGCCGACATGAGGATATTGCCGCCGACTTCGGTATGGTTCCTAAACACGTCGGGGTCGGACCAGAGCACGGCCGTGCCGCCCACGCCCACCGCTTCGTTATCGTCTTCGTCTCTCAAGCGTACGACCAGGTTCCACTTCTCGTGGAACGCCGCGCCTTTAAACGCGAACGGCTTGGCGAAGGGCTGACGCTGCATTTCCAGGTCGGCGTGGACGATGCGCATGCGCGCCTCACTCCCAGCGGGTGAGATCCAGGAGGACGCCCAGCCAGGCGTTTTTTTCTTCCAGCAGGCCCCGGTAGGCCGTGTCGGCGCTGGAAGCCGGCAGGACGTGGGTGAGCAGAGGGGCGACCCTCAGCCGCTCCCGGGCGATAAAGTCCAGCATGAGCTCGTCGGGGTCCGGGTCGCCGAACTGCGCTGCGTCGGCCTGCCTGGAACCGTGCGCGCCGATGACGGACACGCCGGTGCGGTGAATGTCGAAATAGAGGTCGATTTCGGCGCTGCCCCGCGGGCTTCCCAGCAGGACGACCTGCCCCATCTGCGCCGCGGCCCTGATGGCATGCGGGGCCACGTCCGGGTTGCCCGTGGCCTCGACCACGATCTGGCAGCCCGTGCCGTTCGTCAAGGCATCGATGCGATCTCCAGCGTCCTCCGCGGCCGGATTGATACGGGCCTCGACGCCGCAGGCCTTCGAGACGGCCAGTCGTTCGGGGACGGTATCGATGCCGATGACCCGCCGGGCGCCCGAAAGCGCCATCAACTGCGCGGCGAGATTCCCGACGAGACCCTGGCCGAACACGGCGACCGTATGGCCGAGACGGACCCCGGACAGGCGCACGGCCGTAAGCGCGATTTTCGCGATGACCGCGAACGGCGCCCGTTCCAGCGCCAGGTTCTCCGGGAGCTTGAGCAGCGACCGGCTTGAAGCGATCAGCGCGTGGGAGGCGTGCTTTCCGCGCACGTAGACCAGGTCGCCTTCGCCGACGGCATCCGCGTCGCGGCCGGCAAGCAGTACGCGGCCGACGGACGCGTAACCCGGATAGAAGGGATAGCTGGCGTAGTCGAAGTCCGGCAGCGGGAAACCCACGTGCGTCTGCGTGAACATCGCCAATTCGGTGCCGGGGCTGATCAGACCGTAGAGGTTTTCGACCAAAACTTCACCGGGTCCCGGGGTGTCCCTGACCTCGACGTCGACGGTTTCCACCTTCATTCTTTCCGGAAAAACAAGCTGTCTGGCCTTCATGACGAATCCTCAGTGATTCGCGTCCGGGCAATCGCGCCGTTTCGGTCTGACTTCCCGTGTGGCGGCGCCCTGGTTCCAGGACTCCCTGGCGGTTCGCTCCCGCGTCAGTGTCCCAGACCGATACCGGTCAGCCGGGATGTATCCACGACCCCTTCGGTGATGGCGAAGGCTTCTGGAAACCGGTCCGCCCATACTCCGTTCGCATCCGGGCAGTACTGCCGTGCGTTGCCCTCGATGGCCGTTACCGAGGGGACGCGCGCGGCCAGGCCCGCGGAGTGCAGAAACGAGGCCCCGGGGCAGGTGAGGTCCTGGACGCAGAGAAACATGCCGTATTTTTCTGCGGCGGCGCCCATCAGCAGGGCCTGCGACTGACCCTTGCAGGTCTTGAGCGCCACGCCTGAATAGCCGAGGTCGCGCGCCAACAGCAGGCTCTCGAAGTCCTCGAGGGACTCGTCGATCACGACGGGCCGGATTCTGGAGGCTTCGTGCATCCTGTTTTCCGGGTTGGCGCGCAGGTCGCGGGCCGTGGGCTGTTCGATGTAGGCCACGCGTTCGAGGGCGCCGCCGCTTCTTTCCTGTATCTTTGCCAGGAAGTCCAGGAGGTAGCCCACGTCGCGGCATTGTTCGTTGAAATCGAGGGAGTATGCCCAGCCGGAAACGGCGCGTTCGGCCTGCGTCCGCGAGGTGACGGCGTGGACGTCGCAGACGCGGTCGACGTCCCATTGGAGGTCGTCGCCGTTGAGTTTGATTTTGAGGTGGGTGAGGCCGTCCGCGCGGATCCATTCCGGCAGGGTCTCGGGCAGGCCGTCGTCCAGGCGCTGATCGACGTCCGCTTCCGTGAGCGGGTCCAGGGCGCCCACGAGGTGGTAGAGCGGCATTCGCGGCGTGGGGTTTCGGAGGGTATACCGGTCCAGGTGTTCGCCGCTGAAGTCCTCGTTGAGATAACGGGCGAGGTCGTGGTTCATCCATCGGGCGGATAGGCCATTGTAGACGTTGATCCGGTTGGCCTTGCCGAAGGCGTCGTGCAGGGCGGCGTCGATCGGGCTGGCGCTAACCAGGGTACAGAGTTTGGGCACCGGCTCCGCAAGGTCCAGTTCCGCGCCGGTTTCCGCGGCGAGTTCGAGAAAACGCGACTCCAGGTCCGCCATGATGTCGACGGGATGACCGCAATCGCTGTAAGCGCCGGTGTACGCAACCATGCGTTCGCCGAGTCGGGCCATCGCCTGCATCGTATCGTCGAAGCCGACGGTCTGAGAGGGAAAGGACCAGGCGTTCCCCAGCGGCATGGACCCGAAACCGGACGCCCGCGCGCCGGCGCCGTTCTCCACGTCGATGGTCACGTTCATGAGTCTGCAGTGCGTTGTGACCACGCCGCCGAACTTCAGCGGGGTACGGTAGGGGAATGCCTCGAAGTCGAGTTCTACGTTGAGGATTCGGATATCCGAGGGTTTTGGCATCGTCGCTCCGTTGATCGGCGCGCCGTGAAGTCGCCGCGCAATTTCGGCTCTCTGTGTCCCTATCCGCCCAGTTGTCGTTCCACGCCTGCCTTGAGGGCGGCATCGATGCGCGCGGCGCTCTCCTCCAGGTGGGCGCGGGTCTGGCGGTCCAGTCCGGTGGGGGAAAGGGCGTTTCGGATGGCGGTTTTCAGTACCGCCAGGTCGGCGCGGGCAAGGGAGGCGGCATCGGCAGGAGCGTCACGGGGCGGTTTCACGACCAGGCCGACGACGTGGTCCAGGTGAAGGCGCTGAAGGTTTCGCCGGAAGCTGTTGACGTTGCTTCCGAAATCCAGCTCCGCCCAGATGGCCTCCCGGAGGCCGTCGAAGAGCTCCGGCAGGCCGAATACGTCGCCGCGCGCCCAGAGTTCCACGTCCTGCAGCCGGGCCAGCAGCAACGGATGGTACAGCGCGCTCAGTGGTCCCCGCTGGATGCTCAGAATCCGGCTGTGGATCGGATAGTCCAGCCGCTGCATGCGCCAGACCGCGCCGCTAAAGCCCCACAGACGCTCGGGCGCGAGTTTCCGCATCAACTCTGGCCGAAAGTCGAAAGCGTGCGGGCCGAAGACATGGGTTTTCAGAAAGTCGAACGCCTCCCGCTGTCGTACCGCCTTGACCGGTTCGAACGGCAACCGATTTCCGGGGTCGCCCACGTGGTCGCGCCGGTGGTGGATTCCGCCGATGTATTTGGTGACGTTTCGCGCCGCGAGGAAGTACTCCGTCAGGCCCTGGCCGAACACCCTCCGCAGTTTCTGGTACCGCCTTCCGGGGACTTCGAACTCGCCCTCCATTTTTCGCCAGAGTTCCTTCGCGAGCGCGATCCGATTGCGGTGGAACGCCAGCGGGTCCGCGCCCAGGTCCCAGCGATTGACCGTTGGATCAATGCCCCGGGGCGCGCCGAAGGCGTCTTCATCCGTTCCGTACGCGACCCGTGGGTCCGCGACCTTTGACGCGATCCTGTCCAGTTCTTCCCGTTCCGCCTCGGGGTTCTCCGCGTCGATCGGCTTGTAGGCGTATTCGATCGCCCATTTGTCGTAGGGCCCGAGTGTTACGGGGAAATAGTGGCCCTGCTTTTCTCCCTCCGGGGCGATATTGGGGGGCAGGTAGTCCATCACCGAACTGGACAGGTCCTTTGCGGCTTCCTTGTCCTGGAGGCGCTCCGCGGGATGCAGGGTGCTGGCCCGGAAGTTGTGACGCAGGCCCAGGGTGTGCCCCATTTCGTGCGCGGCGATCATGGTCAGATAGTCGTTGATGAATTCCCGGCCCTCCTTCCCGGCCAGGTCGATTTCTCCCCGGGCGGCCAGCAGATTTCCCGCGAAGGCAGCCTGGTGGGCGGCGCCTTCGGCGTAGTCGCAGAACCCGCGCCAATGGCGCCGCGTTCGATCCTGCGCAGGCAATGGGCCGCCGGCTTCGGATACGGGATCCACGAACTCCTCGAATTCGCGGAACATCACCCGCGGAAAGTCCGCGCTGAAGCGGATGCTCGCGTGGAACAGTTCACCGGTGAGCGGGTTGGCGCGGGAGGGTCCCTGGGCATAGATTCTGCGTGGATTCACGAACCAGCGGACCATGTTGTAGCGCGCGTCAGCGGCATCCCAGTCCGCGTCGTCCGGCTGCTGTCTGACCACGATGGCGTCCTTGAAACCGATGCGCTCGAAGGCCTCATTCCACATCAGGAGGCCCTTTTTCAGGGCTTCCCTGTATTTCACGGGGATCGTATTTTCCAGCCAGAAGACAATCGGCTTTCTGGGTTTCGAGAGTCTTTCGCGCGGATTCTCTTTCTCCAGGCGCCACCGTTCCACGTACCGCGTGTAGGGCGTCTCCTTCTGAACCGTGCTGTAATCCTGGTACATGGTGAGGAAGTGGCCCACCCGGTCGTCTCCCAGTCTGGGTCGGTAGCTCGTGCGCGGCAGGGTGGAAAGGCTATAGCGATAGACGTGCTGAAAACTGCGCGGGTCGGGAAAGGTGTAGGCATCGAATTCGGGGGTGGCCGTATTGAAGTGCAGGACCACTTCGATTTCCGTGTTCAGCGGAAAAGACTTCACCTTTCCGAAGTAGCTGTTCTTGCCGTCGAACCGGTACTTCACCTTGCTGTTTCTGAACGCCGCCGCCACCATCGCCAGATCCTGGAGGAAGAGGCCGCTCGCATCCACAAGAATGCTCTTCCTTTCCGGATGGGGTTCGCTGTCTACGATTTTCGCGACGCTGAGGATGGAATTCGTGACGCTCCGCTCTAACGCACCCGTGATCGGGGCGGCTTCATCCGCCCGGAAGTAGACGTTTTTGTGCAGGAACTGCACGTTCTTGCCGACGCGTTTGAGAATAAAGGGAAAGCCGTAATTCATGAAACTGGGAATCAGGGCCGTGGCGTCGAAGAAATAGCCGTCGGCCGCCTCTCGGGTGACCGCGCACAAATAGAGCCTGTCGAACTGTCTGGGCCTGATTTCCATGTAGACTTTGGCTTCGTCGTCCTTGCGATAGACCGTAAAGAGTCCCGGGACGACTTCGAAGTCCTTCGTAACGTCCTCGAAGGTCTTCTTCTTTTTCTTCTTGTCTTTTTTCGCGGTCGTGTCCGCTTTCGTCTCTTTGGCCTTGACTTTCGCGGTGTCCGCCGACGTGGTGTCGGGTTTGGCTTCTTCCGCATGTACGGTTACGGCCAATATGGAGGCGAAGAAGACGTGGGTGAACGTGACGATCAGCGGGCGCATCCTGTCCTCCAGGCAGTTTGTATATTTCCTCGTCTCCAATTTGCATGCGGCTTGAGTATCTGTTGTCGGGACGGCACACCGCGCTTCGCGACGTCTCCTTAATGTGGATTGCAGGCGCCGTAAATCGTGAGGGAACTCCGATCTATTCCGGCCGGGGCGACCACAGTCTCAGCAGGACACGCACGCCAAGGCCCGTTACGCACCCTGCCGCGGCTGCGCTGAATTCGATCCATCCGCCCTCCAGCAACACGAGCAATACAGCGCTGATGCCGAGCGCCAGGCCCCAGAACAGCCCGGCGCCAAGGCTCCAGTCCAGCAGCACCGACACCAGGCCCACGCCCATGGCCGCCGGGATGGCCGCGACAAACCCGACGATCACCCCGTCGAACGGGCCCCAGTAGACGCCGGCGCCGGCGCCAAGCCCCAGTACCATGCCAACGCCCGTGCTGATGTCGCTGCCCATCCCTACGATCAACCCCAGCACGAGACCCCATCCCAGCCCGAGCCCCGCGGCGTGTTGCCAGCCCGGCTCCTCGACCAAATAGTGCGAAAACGGCCCCATCAGGGCAAAGGCCAAGCCGAAAACGAACCCCCCGTGGATGACTTGCCGCAATACCGCTGCTCCTGTCTCGCTTCTATGGCCGATACTTTCCTGTCCCCGTCAGGCTGCGATCATACCTCCACGTCCTGCACTGAGCCCGGGTCCGACACCGGTTCGACCAGTTGGTCCATCGACACGTCGAGTGCGCCGGCGAACCGGCGAAACAGGTCGACTGCGCCGGCTTTGTGCCCGTTTTCGATCTGCGAAAGGTACCCCCTGGAAACGCCTGCCTGTCCAGCCAGGGAAGCCAGCGTGAGCCCGCGATGCTTCCGCCACGCGCGCAACGGCGATCCGCCGTTCAGGATGGCCTTAACGACGTCGCCGGGAGCCGTATCGCCCGCAGCATCGTCTGCCCATGCCCTGTCGATGGCCGCGGAATCCTCCGCGTCTTCGAGCGCCGCAGCCATCCGGCGGTACGCCTCGATCGGAATCACCGCGTATTCGGGCGCTCCGTCCTTTACGATGATTTGCACATGTTGTTCGCTCATCGCTAAATCTGCCCCGTCGTATCAACTTTCGCGACCAGCAGCACCCTTCGCTCGTCGTTGATCGAGTATATCACGCGCCAGCCACCCAACCTTAGCCGAAAGTCGCGGTCTCTACCCTGTATCGGTGTCTAACCGGCTCGCAGGACCGTGTCGATGGCGGCGCGGACGATCTTCTCCGACTTCCCGGACACGAAGGCGTCCACGGGCTCGTATCCGCCCTCGTCAAAGGACGTTTCCATCGTAATGTATCCCGTTCCCAGGTCTCCGTATCCCGCCACGGCGACGAAGGCGTCCGGCCGGCTCTCCTGAGCGTGCAACTGGTATTCGATGAAGATCTCACCGGGCAGATTGACCACGGCCACCGCATCGTTCAGGTGCATGCAGGTGAAGGGGATGGGCCGTTCCCGTCGCCGCACGTACGTCAGCATGAGGGCGGTCTTGCTGTGCACCTTGTCGCCTATACGGGTTGACGCGATCTGCCCCAGCAGTTTTTCCTCGACGAGGTCCTCTCTCGGGGGCAGCCGCACGGGCTCGACGGTCCAGCGTATCCCTTCCAGCGCCTGGCGCGTACTGCCCTTCTCCGCCTCGACCATGGCGGAATGAATGCGCCCGGTGAACAGTTCTCGGTTGTCAGCCACGCCGTCGTTGTACTTCCCGGCGGTGACGTTGCCCGCGCACCCGGTGAAGTATATGTGCGGCGCCCCGCTTTCCGTCGTGCGGCGGTTGCGGGCCAGGCCGACGAACTCGGGCGTGACCAGCCCGGTGCCATCCATGCTGGTTGGATGCGTGGCATAGTAATGAACGAGGGCCAGCGGCTTATCCTGATGGTAATAGCCGATCGTCTTGAGCATGGGGTCGATGACGCCCTCCGGCGCCGCCCTCACCTCCGGGTCTGGCGTCTTGGTCCAGCGTACGGCGGCCACCTTCCCGTCCGGCCCCATCACCCGCCTGTTGGAGGCAATCCTGTCGACTCTGGCCTCGCCAGTGGAAACGTGCGTGCAGGGCTGCAGCCTGTCCATGGCCTCGCCCGCTGCCTCCGCCGCCTGCGTGCGAACGCGTTCAGCCCAGTCTCCGGCCATAATGACGTCGCGATGGCCGTACGAATCGAGAATATGCTGGGCATCCCGATCAGGCCAGGGTGTATCGTGGGCGTGGGTGCATTGCACGGCCACCCGGTCCGCCCCCGTGCCCACGGCAACGGCCAGCGCTTCACGCCACCGGTCGTAGTCGCCGTTGCTCAGTTCGGCCCAGTCCAGGGCGCACAGGACCATGGGCGGCTGGTCGTCCGGCACGATCACCAGGCCCAGGGCGGCCAGCGGGTCCAGGATGCCTTTGGCGGAAGGATACCATCCGGCGCAGAGCGGATGCCCCAGCGGCGGCGTCACGTCGGATTGAAAGGTGGCGATCTGGATCATGGCTTCTCCGAATGAGTTGATCCCGGCGCTGTACGTCAGTCTGACCGGCGAAACGCGGGAACCCGGATGTTCGATACAAAATAGCGGGACGAATGGCAAAGTACGGCGGGGATGATACCCTGTCAACCCGAATCAGCGGATTGCGAACCGGGCAGGCGCGGGAACGCCAAACAAGACTCACATGGATGGACAGGATGGGCAGGATAAAATGCAAAAAGCGCGAGAGAACGAGAAGACGAGGAACGGCGGTGAATCGATTCACCAGACTCCGAAAACCGCGATCCCTGAGCCCCTGTCCTGAGCTTGCGGTTCCTGAGTTCGGTCCCTGAGCTTGTCGAAGGGCCGGCGACAGCCGATCGTGTTCCCTTATCTCCGAAAAGGCGGTATATTTGACGCGAACGATCCCGTGCGATCAATCCGAATTGTCTCCATCGAGTACCGCAATAAAGCCGCCTGAAGTCATCAAAATCTGCAGAAGCGGCGGCATCACGCGCGTTTTCGATCCGCTGCCTGCGATCGATTCTATCAGTATGGGCACGCCGGAGCTTGTTGAATTCCAGGTGGACGGCAAGGAGAGCTTCAGGGCGGCTCTGATGCTCCCTCCGGGCTTCGACGGAAAGCGACCCCTTCCGGCAATCACCGTGGTTTACGGCGCTTATTCCGTGCTGGCGCTCCTGACCCAGACAAAACTTTTCAGGGCCGCCGTATGCAACGCGCCGATTGCGAATCTGACCAGTTTCTACAGTCAGCAGGACTGGTACTGGTTCGAGTCGGGACAGGGAGGAATGGGAAAGCCGCCCTGGGGCGATCCCGATGCGTACGTCCGAAACTCACCGTTGTTCCTTCTGGATCAAATTGAGGCGTCGTTACTCCTCGTCAACGGCAGCGAGGACACCGCCTCTGCAAGGCAGGCCGAGGAAGTGTTCAACGGCCTGTTGCGGCTCGGGCGGAAGGTGGAGTGGATCCAATATGAAGGCGCAGACCATTTCACGCCTGAATGGGAGCACACGAAGTTCGAACATCTGTGCAAAACCATGCTCGACTGGTTCGATGAACACCTGTAGGGCGCAATTGTCCCGAACAAGCGGAGACATGAAATGAAATTGTACTCTTCTTTTCAATCCATCTCTTGACAAAATCCCTATGCAATGATAACCTTTCGGTATCGAAACTGCATCCCACACGGTCTTCCGTGAGTCGCGGCTGCAACTGGAGACACACGGATGGACATCCGCAATATCATACAATCTATAGAAATCCGAAACTATCGTATCACCCATCATGCAGTTGAAGAAGCCGGAAATGATCAACTGAATCTTGAAGAGATTTTACATTCACTGTACAATGGTGAAATTATCGAAGATTATCCGCGCGATGAACCCTCCCCAAGTTGCCTGATATCCGGAGAAAATGCGGAAGGATAGCCAATCCACAGCGTTTGGGCGTACGATGAGAAGAATCAACGGGCGATCCTGATCACGGTTTACCGCCCGGACCCAACACGTTGGATCGATTGGCGGGAGAGGAGGAGCTGATGATGGCGTCCTTAGAGAAATGTCCGGTTTGTGGCGGTCCGATTGTTGAGAGGGAATTAGAGAAGACTTCACGTGGAGATGTTGTACGGGAGACGGCAAGAATCCAGACGGACGTCTGCCTTAAATGTGGCGAACGCCTTTACACGCCGGAGGCAGCACGGCGTCTCGAGAACTCAATATCAAAGTACGAGGCAAGGAAAACGGCAATGGTTCAGAACACGGCGCTTCGTGCCAAATTGGAATACGAGGTCTGGTTTCTCAATTTTCTGGAACAGCGAATTGATCGGGCTAGAGAGAACGACCAATGCCCGGTGCTCAGAATCACAAGCGGAGTTGTACCGTCAAACATCAAGATGACGTTCGTAGAATCACTCTCGAATGATACAGCGCTCATCCATGCGATGATGCCCCTCACACTTGTTGGTTCCTTCAAAGTGCTCGATATGATCTACGAATGGGTCCTCGAAGAGAATTGCAAATTGGGAAAAATCCGACACGTTCCGTGGCGCTTCACCGATAAGGAAGAGCTACTCAAGAAAGTATCCAAACTCCAGTTGCCTCCTCTCTTAGTGAAGAATGCATACTTTTTCACCTATTCCAGGGCGCTTTTTTTCACATTGGCGCCATTTCGGAATGAGATCGTGCACAGCAACAGCTTTTCCGTATCCGGAGACGAATTGACACTGTCAAGTTCGCGAAAGGGCATCACCCTGACCCTTCGCGGAGATCAAGTTGACAGTATAGTGCGATTTGTGCGCATACTTGCTCGCGCGCTAATCGGCGAGATTTCTGTCGACGAATACAGGCACAGGGTAATTCGCCACTACCTCGACCTGCTGGCGCCAGTGCACGGGCTCGCGACATTCAATCAACAGATGCCTCGATTCGCACGCGTGGAACTCACCGTGCCCAGAAAAGGACCCGCTTTTCCGGCGGACCTTAAGCAGGTACGGGAATCACTTTCGGCGAGCTTCACGGGCGAGGAAGTTTTCTTTGACTTCAAGGTGCGGGCTGTCGATGGCGACAATCTCGTCGCCAGATGGCATTTTTCGCCGGATGAAGTGCCGGACGTGGATGTATTGACCCTTTACGAGGAATCGCATAAGGCAAACCGGGTAGAAATCGTTGGACGAAATTCGGGATTTATACAAGATAGACACGAGGTGAATCAATGATAGATACCGTCATATGGATAAATCTCGCGGGCGTCCTGGCCATACTGGGCTTGGGGTGGCGTGGATACAGCAAGCTCGACAGCAAGATAGATACCCTGGGCAGCAAGCTGGAGGAAAGAATCGCCAACTTGGGCGAGCGAGTTGCTCGCATCGAGGGCATGATGTCTGTGACGTATCGCCACGAGGAGCCGAAGGAACCAACCTGACCGATCAAGTCCTTGCATCTAAGCCGCCTGCCAACCATTCTCCAGACGACCACGCCCATCCGGTCGATCACGAAATACCCAACCGAGCGTTTTTCCGATCGATCCCTCACGCCTCGCGTCCCCGGTTAGCCCGAAGCGACGTCGCTCTATTCGGGGGCGTTCCCTTCCGCGTGCCGCACCAGCAAGACTTCCGATGCAGTTCCGACAGTCGCTTCCGTAACTTCAGTATCTTCTCCTGTTTATTTCCCTGTACCGGACGCCCACGACAACGGTCTTGCCGAACCAAAAAGCGCGACAAAGGCACGAGAAAACGAACATCAGAAACTACGAAACACGCGAAAAAAACGAAAAATTCCTGGCTGAAGTTAGTTGCCATAAGAGGAGCAAAACCACAATGTTGCGCGTCAACTTGAAGTCCCATCGTTACGCCGACCAACCCGAATCCGGACGTGTCAGGTTTTTTGAAACTTCCTCCGCTAATCTTATTGAAAATCAACCGATTATACAACAAACCCACCAATTTTCATGAATAACTCGGATCCTGTTGATTGCATGTCATTATTCCACGTCATTTCAATATCCAACTTGACACCGGTCAGGAATATAGTATACTAATGTGCATCATTGGATGATTTCAAGACTGGTTTCGTGACTTCCAGGTATTGGTTGTTTCCCGCAAAGTCCGTATCATTCATACGTTTGTTGTTCTGGTTTGTTGATTTCATCCTGTTTCTCCCGTGCATCCATGTTTCCTGTCTGAGCAAAGGGAATCTCAATGTCCCGGAAGAGCGCCATCGAGTGGACCAACGCGACCTGGAATCCGGTGACCGGATGCACGAAAGTCAGCGCCGGGTGCGACCACTGTTATGCCGAACGGCTCTCGGAGCGATTTCGCGGCGTCGCGGGGCACCCGTTCGAGACCGGCTTCGATCTGACGCTTCGACCCGCACGCCTGGAACAACCCCTGGGGTGGCGGCGGCCGCAACTCATTTTCGTCAATTCGATGAGCGATTTGTTCCACAAGGAGATTCCTGTGGACTACATTCATCGCGTTTTCGACACCATAGAACGCGCGGACTGGCACATCTACCAGGTGTTGACGAAGCGCAGTTCCCTGATGCGCCGCTTTGTCGAAGAACGGTATCCGAACGGACGTGCGCCATCACACATCTGGCTCGGCGTCTCCATCGAGAACGACACGGCGCTCACGCGGCTCAGGCATCTCAAAGAGACCAACGCATCGGTCCGATTTGTCTCGTTCGAGCCCTTGCTCGGCCCGATTGGGACGGTGAATCTTGAGGATATTCACTGGGTGATCGCGGGAGGGGAAAGCGGGCCCGGCGCCCGCCCGGTCGAGGCGGAGTGGGTACGTGAATTGCGGGACCAGTGCGAGACCCAGCAAGTCGCCTTCTTCTTCAAACAATGGGGCGGGCGGACCCCGAAAGCGAACGGCAATACGCTGGATGGAAAACAGTGGATGGCGTATCCGGAGATTGAGCGCGGGGAAAAATTCGACTCAGCACTGCAAGCGGCCGGTGCGCCAGGAGGAGATGAAAAGGAGCCGATGGATGTGGGCCCGTGGGTGCAGGAGAAGCTCTCGTGCCTTCGAAAATATCTCAACGCGTATACAACAATACTCAGGAAGCAACAGTGGATAGAGGGGTTCTTCTACGTAGATGCCTTTGCTGGATCGGGAACGCTCAAGATCCGTTGCGAACGAGCAGACTACAGCACTCAAGAACTGCTACTTGAAATCTCCGATTACGCAGTCACGGATCCCGGTGAAGCCGAGTATATCAGTGGTTCTCCGATGGTTGCTCTGGAACTGGATATACCCTTTACCGACTATGCATTTGTTGAAGTCGACCGACAGCGATTAAGTCAACTTCGCAGGCTAAAGAAGAGGTATGAGCGAACAGACCTACAAATCCATCTGCACGAAGGAGATTGCAACGACTATCTGCGCCGGTTGCTTGATAAGAGCAGATACAAGTGGCGTCGTTGGCGTGGTGTCATTTTCCTGGATCCGTTTGGTATGCACGTACCGTGGGATACCATAGTCGAAATAGGTAAGACCAACGCTATTGAGGTCTTTATCAATTTTCCCGTAGGTATGGCAATCCAGCGCCTGCTTAAGAAAAGTGGGCAGTTCACAGAAAAGGAGCGAACCAAACTCAACGAATATTTCGGGACCGACGAGTGGTTCGATCTTCTCTACGAAGAGGATCAAGATTTATTCGGAGACACCGTCACGAAGATACGCAATTCGGGGGATGTTCTCGTCAAGTGGTATCGCAAACGACTCAAAGAGGTATTTCCACATGTCTCGACCGCTCGGGAGATTCAGGCCACAAGTGGGCGTCCGTTGTACTATCTCATTTTCGCCGGACCAAATAAGACGGGGGCAAAGATCGCGGATGAAGTCCTGAGACAGGGCGCGAGACGCGTCAGATAAGTGGAGGAAGTATCGATAATGGGCTTATTGGAGTGATTGAAATTGCGTTTTGAGGAGTATAATATAACGGCGGCGAGAGTGGTATCAATATGAGGCCACAGGAGGACTGCTGAATTAATCAATGGGCGGACTGACTATAAAGTCGGGTGGGCGACGCCTCCAAGGGATTGATTACAACGACATGCTCGTATAAATCACAACGGAGGCTAAATGTGAGCTTCAACTGGCACCCTGAAGAACCTCCACCTTTCATCGACGCACACAGCAAAGCGAAGCTGGACGTATTGCGCAGTTACCTTCGCGCCTATTTCGATACATTGAATGTCTATCCAGGTCAAGATGAATTCAAACTCGATCTTGTGGATGGATTTGCCGGTGGTGGTACGTTTCGGGACGGTGATGAGGTTGTCTCTGGTACACCCTTGATAATGCTGGAAGAATGCGATGGGGCAACTGAAAGGTTGAATAAGAATCGCAGCAAGCGACTGCGAATCGACTGCACATGCTATTTTATCGAAAAAGAAGCCGCACACACGGATCATCTCAGAGTGGTACTAAAGGAGCGAGGATACGTCGTAAATGAAGACAAGATCGTGGTTCGAAACAGCCTTTTTGAAGACGAAGTCGATAACATCCTGGCGGAAATTAAGCGCCGCCAACCTCGTGCCGGCCGCGCGATCTTTCTACTCGATCAGACCGGATTTTCACAGGTGCAACTTAAGATTGTAGCCAAGATAATGGATGAACTGCCGGCGGCAGAGGTGATCTTGACATTTGCCGCAGATGCGCTGGTCAACTTTCTATCGGAAAGATCGTCACTAATAAAGGCCGTCAAGCCACTCGAATTGTCCGAGCGGCAAATTAACGACATGCTTGAATTCAAGGACATTCATAGAGGAAGAGCCCTGATTCAAAGGGCACTGCGCAAGCATATTCGTAACAATACGGGCGCGCAGTTCGACACACCCTTCTTCATTCGCCCGGGTCGATCGCGTCGCGCTTTGTGGTTTCTTCATCTGTCAAAACATCCTAAGGCTCGTGACGTCATGATTCAACGCCACTGGGACATTCAGAATACATTTGAACACTATGGTACCGGTGATTTCGACATGCTGGGTTGGGACACATTGAAGACCTCCGCATTAATGCCCCTGTTCAACTTTGCGGAATTCGATTACAAGCAAATGCATAGGCAACTTCAAATCGCGATGCCGGAGGAGCTTTTCAGTTTGGTTTCTGAAGGACCTGTCACGGTAGACGCCATGCACCGTCGATTTGCCAACAGAACGGCTGCTCGTTTTTCGGATATTGATTCAGTCGTTTTAAAGCTTTTTCGTGAACACGAAATTGAGATTCTGGGGGACAACCACAAAGTTCGTGCATCTTCGCTACGCAACCTTCGCGGGGTTGACAGAATCGTAATGCCCAAACAGACGCGCATCTTTTTCGATGATTCGCGTGGAATTTGGCCTTAATATCAAGGATCCCACAGAAACTTACAATTCCTCGGTTTTCGACCACTACGTCCAAGTTCGAAAACTCGTCAACGGTTGACAATTGGGAGAACTGATATGTTCGACATTGATGCACTGCTGGAGAAAAACCCGGACGCAAGGAAGGTCTTCGAAAAAAACCAGGCATTGCTTTCGAAATGCCCACCGGCTAGGAAAGCAAAATACCGGCTTGGCGACACTTATGGATCTCAGCGTCCGGTTGACGACACGCCTGTCAGGGAACCCAGGCCGAAGGCGAGATACGTCGTGAACTGACGTTCATTCGTGGAACAAAAGAGAAGAAGCCGGGGCTGCGAGGGCCTCGGCTTTTGCATTGGAGATTCAACCGGGAAACGTCTCTTCGACGCATCGCCTCGGGGCACGCGACTGTCCACCACCGCCTCGCCCGGCCCAATCCCTGAGGCGTTTCTTACTCAATACCCGATACACGACCTCACGCGGTTAAGAAAATTTCGTCGAGGCTGATTCTGAAGCCACCCAATGTGGGCGAAGTAAACTCCTCCCCTTCGCTGTAGACGTCCACAAACTCGAATCCTCGTTCACCGAGCAGCAAAACCGTTACGTCTTTTGCGGTGGTGTCCACCATCAAGTACTCTGTCACGCCGTGCCTGGCATACAGTTTGCGTTTGAACGTCCTGTCACGTGTGGCCGTGGATGGCGACAGGATTTCAACGACGAGATCCGGGGCGCCCTGTATATTCTCGGGAGTGATGACGTGGCTGCGCTCATTGGAGATGAAGAGCAGATCGGGCTGCACCACGTCCGTATCCGACAGCACCACGTCGAACGGAGCGTGATAGACCCGCCCCATGTTATTTTCGGATGCAAATTGAACCAATCTCCATCCCAGTTGGGCGGAGGCACTCTGGTGAAGTTCTCCGGGAGCGGGGGTCATGATCAACTCTCCGTCCAATAGTTCATAGCGCTTGTCTTCCGGTGTATTCAGGTAGTCCTGATAAGTAAACTTGACTTCAGGATTGGGGATCGGCATGGGTGCCGTCCTCTCTCTGCCGGTGCATTGCACTTGCCCCGCAGGTTGGAGTCCAATGCAGAACGTCGCAGGAAAAAAACGCATTGATCGCAGGCTGATGTTGAACCTGTGCTGAGCTTTTGTGGCGCCGGTCTAATCCCGCCAACCGTCCGAACAGCTACCGCTTCTATTGCGCCCAAACTGGTCCCGGCTGTTGTCGGGCGGAGTTCCCTTTCTTCTCTCAAATGCCTTGTGAATCCATTTACGAATGCTTTCCGTTTCCGACTGGTTTAGCCAATTATACTGGCTTGGCCAATCATAGATGCACGCGTATCGACCATCTCCCTTGCAATTATCCGCCAGTCTCGGCGGAATCAGGCGAGGTTTGTACGTATCTTCATTGAAGTCTGGATGGCCCGGGAGGATGATTCCTAGTAGACCACAACGGGAGTTTCTTTTCGTGTCGCGCAAACTGGAACCGATCTCCCAATCCACGTGCTTCCTCTGCCAGGTGCAACGGCCTATCAGCACAACAGTCACGGTCGCATCCGCAATGAATCCGTCGCGGATTTTTTGACGAATAGTTTCCGTGGCGAGTCTGTTGTCATCGATGTCGCCGTCATCGACGGATTTGTCCACGATATCGTCTCCCATTGCGCTGACGAACCCTTCTTTGTATTCCTGGTCGTCGTGGTGAAAACTGATGAAGACCTTGTGCCTGTCAGTTTGACTCATCGTGATTCTCCTCGGTTAGATTGAGACGGTTCAGCCCCCGCAGGACCAGCACGATTGCATGGTCAATGTGCGGTGTACGGGCGAGGGTGGCGTTCTCTTCTTCTGAAAGTCCATTGCTCAAGTCTGAAGGCGAGAACCCGACGAATTCTTGCCGTCCAGGCCAGTCCGGCCGGGAGCCTGCCCAACGGTCAACCAGGCCAAAGGTCTCCGCAATATCCCGCGTGCAGCCGCCAAAGCCTCCCAGCAGGAACAGCGGCTGACCTTCACGGAGTGATAACAGGGCTTCCTCCGCAATCCCGGGCATGGAACCTTTGTATCCGGTAACGCGGCCGCCCAGCACAACTCTCGCCTGTGCGGCTTCGCGCATGACGTGCCGCATGGTGGTGAGCCCGGTGGTCCATTCCATGTCGGTTGGCTGATGCGAATCGCGCTGAGTCCAGTCCGAAGGGTATAGGCGTCTGCCATCCTGTGTCAGGCAGATCAGCTCTCCGGTACCGGCAAGACTACGGGAGATTTCCTCAAGTTCCTCCGCCTCCTTACCTACATGGACCGGCCACGCAAGGTAGTTGGTCACGCCAATTCGGACCTCGCTTTCCTTGCGTTGGTAGCGACTCACCAACTCGAACAGCAGGTCAGTAAAGCCGTCCTTCCGAAGGTCGCCTCCATAGGCGAGGCTTGCGCCTGAGGAGAGCAAATGCAGCGCGAGTCTATCCATCGCATCGCGCAGATGCGCGTCGCTCAGGCCCAATACCGGCATGTCAGGGCTTTCCGATATCGAGATCGCCACATTGATGCCGGCGATCGTTGGCATGTAGCCCATCGTTATGCCTCCGTAAGCCACCGGGTCAGATTTCGTAACCGGACGTGCGGCGCGACATTTTCAAATAGCTGTTCTTCCTCAGCCCCCAGAGGAGGATCGGGATATACGATCATGGGATCCGTTACTTCCGTACGGGTCGGCAACTTTTCAAGAGGGCGTAACTCCGCACTTCCAAGAGAGATCGGCTCGCTCGCTAAAGAGAGCAGTTCAGGAGGCCTGGCCATGAATAAGACATCCGGGTTCTCTCCGCTTGCGAGTCCGATGCGGCAACGCCAGAGATAATCTTTGAACACCTCGTCGAGTAAACAGCCAATTACCCTTTCAATCCGAGACGTCTTATCCGGTACCGCCTCACCAGGATCCATACGCACATTGGGAACGTTGCCCATGTACGGAAAGGCACGCTCGTCAACGTCTCTTACGCAATTGACCACAATCATCGGAACATTGCAGCGTTTCGCTTGAATGATCTCCCGCCGACACCATTCGCGAGACGAGTAGGTGTCAGTATGCACGGCCACGAGTGCGCTCCGCTTGACGTGCAGCTCCAGCACCTGCTGGAACGGTGTCCCCGCGGGAATGTCGAGCACATCGAAAAAACTCGACAGCCCGCTGTTCCTATGCAGCCAGTCTCGAATATCCCGGGCAATACGCTCACCGTCGCCATCGTGTTTTGAATGGCTGAGGAAAACCTGCACCTTTTCCAGGTAACGCTCAAGATCCGTGGCATCCTCTACCCGATGTTCGAGATGCTTGAGATAGTGCCTGAGCATCCGGCTGAACTCGTATGAGAGTTCCCTGACGAGGCGTTGTGATCGCTCCGTATTATCTCCTTCCCAGCGGTCCCAGCGCAGCGCCTGGACGTCGAGCCCGAACTCGAGCCCCGCCTGTTCCACCGCCACCGGGAACACGCGTGCCACAAACCCTCTTGCATTCGCGTCATTGATCAAACCGTTCATGTATTTCCGCCATGCAGAGTCTGCTGCAAGTGCGGACTCCGACAGCACGACAACCGCCGATGTCTCCGCCTCGTATAAATCGATATCAATGGGTATTTCTGTGGCTGGTTCGGGGGCGCTATGGAAAGCAACGTTCAGATCTACATTTCCCAAGAGGTTTTTGTACCTCTTGCTGCGGAAGTGCTCGAAAATCAGCTCGGCTATATCCGATCCTTCTGAGTAATCTGGATGCCAGACGACATGTACGGCCAAAATTGCACGGGCGAGGTCAACCAAATCAACCCCCATAGGATATAATAACTGAAGCCGTAGCAAAATCGCAAGTCCGGGTTCTGTTTTTTGGCCAACATGCAACGGTAAGACTTTCGTCAATTCACCCCGTCGCTTTATGCGCTCAGCTAAAGCAAGTCCGAACCCGCGTTGTGTTTTCTCACTTCCAACTTAGCAATATATGTGCCGCCCCTCAGCATTACCCTTGATTCTCCGACTCAGAGGTAATGCGGCGGGCGGGATAGCGGACGTACTTGCGGCCGGAAGCCTTCTGTCTGGCTTGAATATCTGTGAAAATCGCCATCACGTCGTACCCGAACCGGGCAGCGTGTTCGTCCCGGACAGCCCGAACTTCTGCGATAATTGGGTCAACCTGACGTTTCTTCATTTTATTACCAAGAGTAGTAAATAGTGGACAGTGGCCAGTGGTCAGGAAGAGCAGTTGTCAGCTTCCATTTGTTTTCAGGAGCAGCAAATAGTCGACATCCGGATCCAACCAAAGAAGAGTGGGAGGATGTAAACAATACGGTGCTCCCCGTAATATTATAGTTTCCCATCGTCGGATCTTGCGAGCCCAGGTCGTGCCGGAACACCACCAGCAATGACCGGCTTTTTGCGAATAAAAATGCAGATTTATCAAAGGCCCCCAGAGTAGCCAAAGAAATTTCAGCTGCAAAACAATTTCGACAAGTCATCGAGCAAGGTTCGTAGAAAAAGCACTTGCTTGCGTAAGCTATTTCGGCTAATATGTATGGACAAAAATGTCGAAAGAAAAGAGAAATTGGTGGTGGAGATTTGTAGGGTGGATTCCCGAGAAAGATTCCGAAAGGGAATCCGTTTGGAGCGTATCTAAACGACGACGAGGAATCTTTACCGTCACGGTAGTTTTCGTTTTAGGGTATCTTATACTATGGTCTCCCGGAATATCATTAGAAGATAACGGGCTACTTAACAACAAAACCATAGAACAGTTTATACGATTTGGTGTATTTTCAGTTGTATTGACATTCTTTGTTTTTGAGGGGTGGACATCATGGGAGCTCTTTCTACCTGGGTCGCCACCTGGGCATTGGCACGTAAGGATGCCCTGGAAAAAGCAGAAAGAGAAGCAGAGAAGGAACGCACACACCGCGAACGAGTAGAACGTGAGCTCGAATTACTGAAGGCAGAACTTGATGGCCTTCGAATGCAAAACAGGATCAATAGGGATAGTAGGGAATAAACGTAGGGGAATTCCTACAAAATGACGCCAGGCTCGCATTAGGGTTGGATGTGGCGGCTCATTTCATTAAGAATTCCGGAAGTAATTAACCAATTCTCGAACCCCTCTGCAAACCTATCGGAATCAAGAAAGTCTTGTTACTTCCTCGCGATTGTTAAAACGCCTTCTGTCCATCCTATTTACTCCCGGCCTCTTCCTGTCAAAATCAACATCGCAGCAATCCGCCTCGCGACCTCCGCAAAGTAATGTACTTCCTCGGGCTTGAGCGGCCTTCCGAGCACCTTCCGTTCGCGATAGGATAGCCATTTCTTGGTTACTCGGTAGCCGCCGAATTCGTATTTCCAATTGGCAGAGCGTGTCAATGATGACCATAGCGTCCATTGCAGGATCGGATTAATCAGGCCATCTGGTTACAAACGTTCCGAGTTTCAGGAATTTACCTTGAACATTGATTCCGATATTCCGCCTTATTGGCACGTTCCGTCACCGTCTCTTACATCGGGACGGTTCAACCGTAAATCACGGAGATAAGCTGAACCCACCTCTCACTCAGCGCTTCAAAACGGTCTCCGCATTCAATACCCAAGACGTTACGTTGGTTCGCAAACAGGACGGCAGACCAGTGACCTGATGCCACCGAACTTGGGTACTTGATACCTTCGACGGTTTTTCCATTGATTTCAGGTATGCATCTGATGTATTCGGTTACAATCTGAGTGGGAACATATTCAATATGCGTGCGGTCATCCTGGCAGATTGGATCCGAAATTGTATCCCGCACAATGTGCAAGAACATAAGTATTTCTCTGGCGTCGTTTCCCATTTCATCTTGAGAACAAACAAAGAGACTTGGGATCGGTGGAAGACTGCTCAGGTCCAGGACAAGAGCGGGTCTGGCTAACTGGAAGCGGCCAACAGAAACGGCCTCGGGATGTGCACGTATTTCAGCTATTGCAGTATCGGGCTCGTCACTGACATATAGCATTGAAACGCCAGCCGGACTCATTCGATTTTGTTTCGCTTTGTCAGGCGGGGGTGGTCCAAGATGCTTGGGTTCGGTCCAGGGAGACCCCGGACAGTGTTTCCGAGCGCGAAAGAGCGGCACTTCCGGTTTTAGCTGATTGAAGAGTCCTTGACGTTCAGCGTACTTGACAATACTATCGAGAACTCTTGCAGGAGTCAGAAGTTCGCCGCCATCCGAGCCGTGGTGGTCAAAGAAGAAACGACGTTCATGTTTTACTACGCGACAGAATTCGTCCCAACTCAACTTGGCCAAGTCCCAGGTGCCTAAGCTGAACGGCCTTGAGTCACACCACACAATGTCATCCAGTGAGTGTACAAGGCGACTTATCAATTCACCAGAATCGTCGTTTGGAAGCCCAATTTCCAATTCGTCGTGAATCAAGTCGTACGAATCCCAGTGGAGCCCCTGGTAACCTCCCTCTGCTGATTCGAAATCCAGGTGATCGGCAGCATTGGCGTACTCTTTCTCCACACATCGGCGGAGGTGATTCCCAACTTCATCTACGTCAGCGGCAATAGGTTGTTCGTCCTCATTCCCGCAGAAATCACATTCTTTGGATTCAGCATTGCACTCTATAAATTGGCACATGCCTTCTTCTTCAAAGCAACTACTGCACACATAATCCATGACGTCCTTTTCCTCAAATGCGAAGTCTGCAGTTGAACGCGTAACTTAGGAAATGGTGAACACCCCTTCCTTCCAATAGCCCGTTTCAATCCGCGTTCAAGTGCAATCAATCCAATTGACCGACCATTAAGGTAACTACAAAAACGGGCAGCCATTTCCTCCAACTACCCGTCCAGGGTCGCATTGTTTGCCGCTCCGTTGTTTTACTCATCCCGAGAGCGACCGGAATTTAACTCCCGATTGTTCAGCGAGTCTTCGCACATGCAATTCCGCGAACAATCCCTCGGTTCCCCGCTTGTCGCTATACGTTCTGCCGTCTGATCTTCAGTGTTCCGATCAGATTCAAGATGGCATTCCTTATTGAATCCGCACTGTCAGATGCGAACACAACACAGTCGACGTCCTCTGAGTGGAGACGATGCTGAATATTGATGTGTTCATCTATAAAGGGATAATAGATCACGGCGGCGAAACTGGAATCTGGAAACGCGGCCTTGAGATTTCGTGCTTTGTTCACTATCTCGTCGCATCGCTTGTGGATGTCGCGTCGCGCCTCTATGCGCTTGACGTCTATTCCCACCTGAACGTCGTCGGTGGCGGGATTGGCTGCGTCAAGTTCGAAGGTCTCTCCACCTACCGCGAATTTGCGTTTGCTGAAGGGATTTTCCGCACGCTTTCTTAGCTCATCCGATATTCTTCGTTCCCAGTGTCCCTTATTCTTCCGGATTTCCTTGTCCGCAAATGCAACGCGATCAACCGTGCCCAGAGATGGGATCTCCAGGTATTGGGGCAAAAACGGTTTAATGTATCCCGCAATCACGTTGGCAGACTCACGTGTAAGGCGCGGATCGTACGTATTCAGATTTTTGATGCCGAGATCTCTTTCGATCGCCCTTGCCGCAATATTGCAGACAGCTATCAATGGCTTGAGAACGAGCGGATACCGAAGTATGCCCTCTGCCAGATCAAAAGCAGTCATCGCTGAGAACAAAATTACGCTAACTTCGCGGTTTTCAATGAAGCCGGAAAAGGCCTCGAAAAGGGCCTTCTCGACTTGCACTTTTCTTTCTCCGGCGTCGCTCTGCACCGCATTTATATAGTCTGCTTGAGAACTGTAGTCGGAGACCATTATCCTGCCCTGTGGACTATGCAGGCGCCAGTTTTCGGGCACACACGTCGATATTCAAGAACATATCCTGGCCGGCGCTACTTAGTCTGCGATCCGCCATCGAGTAATAGTGTTCGTCCAGTTCGACACCGACGCTGTGTCTGCCCCAATTGGCTGCGGCCAGATTCGTGGTGCCTGTTCCCATAAAGGGGTCAAGAACGGTATCGCCCGCGAAGCTGAACATCCTCACCAGTCTGGTGGCCAATTCAAGCGGATAGGGCGCCGGATGCTTCCTGGTAGACTCGCCCGTGACATCGTGCCAAATCTGCTGAAACCACCGTTTATGGTTGGCATCGGAAATCGTGCTCAACAGGCGAGCCGCTTTGCTGGGTCTCCGGTAACCGCCCGGCTTCCTCAGCATAAGAATGTACTCAATGTCATTCTTTATTACGCCGTTTGGCTCATACGGCTTGCCCAGGAATCTCGAGTTGCCTTCTACCTCGTACGATGCGTTTGCGATCTTGTGCCAGATGATCGGAGCAAGATTCGAGTAACCTATGCGCCGGCACCGTTCCTGGATTGAAGAATGGAGAGGCACACAAGTATGTTCGCCCCTGTTTTTTCGCCGTGATAAACATACGTCTCCGACGACACAAATCAGACGCCCCCCAGGGACGAGAGCTTCGTGTACCTTTCGCCATACCGAATCCAGCAGGTTGAGAAACTCATCATAGTTCTCAACATGCCCCAGTTGACCGTCCCCCTCGCGATACCTCTTCAGGGTCCAGTAGGGTGGCGAAGTCACGGCGAGATGAACGGAACCCGGCGCCGCGAATTCAAGCTGAGTAGAATTGCCAAGGTGGAGAACGTGTTTCGTGGGGATTTTTCGCACGGCCATCTCTATAGCGTTCATGGAACCGGACTTCGCCAACGCAGGGATAAGCCGGTCAAGGTCTGCTTCGGTTCGTACCGACTTTGGCAGGTACTCACTAAGATCTTGCATTTGGCGCCCTCGGGTCAAATCGGTATGTATATTTGATCGGCTTTGGCCGTATTCCAACGAAAACACCGACCCACCTTCTGTATTGGCAGAACATCGTCTGACAATGACAAATGTCCCGATCGAATACGCAAAATCGGGACCAACGATTCAACGCGTTGCGCCACGTGAGTCAGCGTAGATTGCATCGTGATCCCACGTTCAGATAGGGAGGTGTGACTGTTCAAAGTTTGATCGCCACCGCTCCGATTCGACGAGGCATTTTTATTGTAGCCGAATAAACCGCAATCGTCAAGGTTCAATTCTTCATTTTGATGGGAATCCTTCTGCGGTATGGCTTACGTGGCTTCGACTCAGTCGGTCAGGATCCGTTGTTGCATCAATGTAATTGTGCAAACAGTTCAGTCCGCGTCGAGCGCTCCCAGCATGAAAATGACTCAACCAGTACGCATTTCTCCCACCGCGTTCCGCCTGCCATGACACACCCAATTCCGCTGAAGGCTCGTGTCAATGTATTCTGGATGGTAGGGTCAGACTGTCGGCCGGCGTGTACGGTCTTGATGGCGGTATCTGATGCCGGCGATCTTTTCTTCCTGGTCCTTCCAGTAGTCGTGCATAAAGGAGACGATATGTACCGCGTCCTCGACGACAATGTGTAGATGATTCTCGTAGAACTTCGCACGGGGATAGGTGCGCCATCTGACGATTGGACCTTGGGCAGACCAGACGTCGCTATCGCTGCGGTAGACGTGCAGTTGATCGGACGTCTCAAGCAGAATTCCGAAGTACGCCAGACCGGCCTTAATAGCGTCGGTTTTTTCTTTGAGGGGTATTGAACCGACGGATCCGAAAGGAGATTCGCGGTGCTGGTGGCGGGCTTCGTTCGTCACTTCGGCGCCGGAGGCAATTATCGTTTTGTCAGAAACCAACAACGCTTTGGGCGTGTCGATTTCTGGCTTTGTGACGTTTTTCTGCACGTACCGCATGACAGTTACTTCGTTGCCGGAGATACCGCAAATCTTGTCTCCGGCGCCCCAGCTCAAGCCGTTTACACGTTCTGTGCGAAGTATCTCCGATCCATCGAATTCGCGAATGAACTCCCGCCGGAGACGTCCCGACCTGGCAGGATCCGGTTGCCAGCCGAAAGCCAGCAGACAGGATTCTCCAACCAGTGACGTGCTGTAGACACTCGCAAATGCCCAGTCCGCATAAGTGGAATGCCTGCCAGTTAGCTGGCTGATGCCGCCATTTTCTCGATTGGAATCTGGTAAGTAGATGTTTCCGCCATTCGTATCATCATCTCGGGAACGAAGATCCAATTCGAAGAGTCCGTCATCGCCGGCAGAAAGAGCCATTCGTCCTTGTGATGCCGAGGCCGAATACACCTGCGCATCCCAGTGTTTCTTCGGTCTGGAACTGACCGGGTATCGCCGGTTATTTCGATGGGCTGTAGCTGACCAGAGCCCGCCGTATGTCACGAGATAGAGCCTGTTGTTGAAGATTACGGTGTCCGTGGGGAGTTCCGGGACCGGATTGTCCTGCTCGCCATACAGGGCGCAATTCAGCAATTCTGGAGTGATGACCGGCGCTTCAGCTCTGAGCTTTACAAGGCTCGTATCAAGCAGTTTCCGAAATGCCGGATCGTCGAATACGGCGAGTACGTCCGGATTGTACAGCGAGTTTCCACGTAACCAGGCCGCCTTGACTGCGAGGGACCCACCGGCCTTTGGATACGCCAAATCGATCAGTCTCTCCCAGTCGTACACGGAAAGGCGGCCATCATAGTGCCAGAGGTACAGGCGACCTCGATAGATCTGCACATCCCAGAAATCGCCCGGAATCGAAAGCACTAAAGGTTGCATTTCTTACCCCCGGATATCTTCGCGACATGGTGCTTCTGAAGGAGCCCCTGCTTGACCCAAATCTTGAGCACACATATAGGCGGGCGATCCTGGGTGCGTCTCCTATAGTCCGCAGGATAACCGTGTCATTTGGAAATAGTACTACCGTCAACGAACTTCCCGAAGAATAGTGATTCCCCGTGAACATTGATTCCGACCGTCCGAAGGCGACGACCTCCGGGCTCGGCCGCCCAACAAATCTGACCTGGACGGCGCGCCGCTGGCAACGCAGCCGCGAATAAGGCGACTTCGTCATCTACGGAAATTGTCCATTTGCAGCTTTCGCTTGTTGGAGATCCGCGGTGCTTTGGATGGATGAAATATCGCACGTCAGGGCGGATTACGATTGTTTCACGAATTCTCATGAAGAGTGCGCTTTCCCGAGAGTTGTTCTTTTCGCGTCCGTTCACTCATGAGGTTTACGCTGTGACTGAAAATCCATTACGCAACTCAGAAACGACCACAAGCTCGGCCTCGCCAATTGCAACTCCGAGGTAGAAAGTTCTATCCAACTCGTCTTCATCGTTGGCGGAGGTCGGTTCTGGCAGTCAACATCAATATCCCCGTAATTCTCCGCGCAACATCCACAGAGTGGCCCGTCCGCTCGTGTTTTAGAAACCTTGCAAGCATTTTTCACTATGTGACAGCCGTCGCTTTAGCGCCTCCGCAAACACCGAGTTTGCGGCGTCAAATCTTTTTGAGCACCCCTCTTGACAAGATCTCAAAACCGCCATTAATTGACGTATGGCGGATTGCATATCGGGCATTCAGTGCCGTGCAGATTGTCCGGTCAGACGTCTGTGCGGTCATCCGCATGCCGATAACGGTTGCTCTTCCAGGGCTTTGTCTTCCTACGCACTAATAACCGCGAAAAACCCCACTTCAACACGTTTGTAACCTATAGGAATTCAGCTACGAAAGCCTGCCAAGCTTGAGATCAGTCACAAGGACCCCAGAAGGTATACAATGTGGAGATACGTCAATTACAACGGATTGGATCGGTATTGCCGATACCTTAACGTAGGGTTGTATCGAGTGGATGATCCAATCTCAATGACGATCTGTCAAGGGACTTTTGGCCAATTCCTCAAAGACAGATTACGGATTCAGCGGATGCCTTGTGGATTCTCGATGGTAGAAATGATCGTCAAGGGTGCGCTGTTACCGGACTTATTCGTGCGGTTTCCTTCCGAGTCACTGCTGTCCAAGAACCGTCGGATTCCCAGAGATAAGGTTCGAAAAATGGCTACAATAGGCGATTTTGGACGGGTTTGACCCGGATAATGAAAACCAGGTTTGCCATCGTCTGCGCGATGCTGTCCAAGAACAAGGTGACGTTTCCAGCGGCCATAATTGTGCTGTTTCCGTCTCAATAAGCCCGTGAAATAAGCACTTTGTGAATCTCAGGCAATCTTGGTCGAGGGATTGCTTCGCGGAAGTGAACCAGATGCTGTCCAAGACTGAAACCGATTTTGGACAGGTGTGCTTCCGAGTATTTCTTAAGTTGGAGATGTTTTCCACAATTGGATGGGTCCGAAATCCGACAGGAATTGGTCTGGGCGGATTGCCATAGTCTGATTAACGACTACGGAACGTGGTCGCTAGAATCTAGTTTGCACCCTTATGATGGTCAACTAAAGAGTGGCTTTGTCAATAGATTCTCCGAGAAAGTGCCTCAGAATCTCAAGAATTACGAGCATCCAAATGGATTCTCCTTTCGACCATTCGAAGCATATTTTCGATATTGGAAGGCGTACATTTTCGTCGAAGCCCTTGACGGTTACGAAGACATCGGTCGTTTTCTGTCGTCCAAGATCGGCCGAGAGACTGTGATATCGAACTTTAGAGAAAAGAGTAAGCGGTGGGAGGTCGAATACGAAGATGTCTTCAACCGACTCTCGTTTTATAGAACGGCAAAGACGATTCTGACTCTTTGGCAAGGTGACGGTTGTACAACAAGCCGAAAGGAGCTCTCAGAGTTCATTCTGGATGTTTCGAACGGCACCACTGAGTTGCTGGAGCGGGATCTGGAAAAGCTACTGATCCTGTTCGGAAACTGGAGAACGAGAGAGCAAGCCGGGCGAAGGTATTATCAACACGCCTTAGAGCAACTTAGATATGACGTGTTTCTTCTCCTTGAATGGCTTTGTCCCCTGACTGGCAAACGGGAGGAAGTGTATTTTGAGAAATGGAGTCGACCTAATCAGGGCTATGTTCCACTGAAAGAGGTGATTTCCTTTGAGGAATTCGAATTGGAAGAGTGCTTCGTCACCTATGCACCAGGTTATTTGAAACCGCTGGTCGAAGCCGGAATTCTTGCGGATGCAAATAGCGTGTATGGACGTTTAGCGAAACACGATAGCTTTTGGCCATGGATCCGCGCGTTCAGCGATCTACATCACAAAATGGTACCTACGAACCCAACAAAACCATTGGTTTTCAGACAGCCTCGAATACTTGATCATCTTCTTGTAGTGGCAGTTCGAACCGAGATATTGATACGATCGTTCTACGAAACAGTTGCCGATAAAGAAAGTCAGAATCTCCTGAGCGACGTTTTCCGTGATTTTTCAAGAATGCTGCCACCCAATTCAACCGCTCGGGAAATCTTGTCCAAAGTCTCGGAGGATTCGAACTGGAAGCAAACGCGATTACATGAAAAGCCTGAAGAAATATTCAGAAATATAGACAGAATTCCTCGTAATGCGCAATGGAGCGAGATTCAACACCACATTTTTAGGTCAATACTACGATTTAACGCAGCAAGGAACCATTTCGTGCACCATTCCTATAAAGATAGATTCATGAATACTCGGGTTGAGACGTTGCCCGGAGAAATCTTGATCTCCTGCCTTGAAACCGTGATTTTTATGGAATCGGTCGTTCAGGAAATCGCATCAGGATGTCGAAAGCCCGAGAAGTGACTCAGGATGCGCACAAACCCCTGCCGAAATTGCCGGTTTGAGACAAGGGGTCCTCAACGGATAGATCGCCGCCGATGCAAGATTGACAAGCCCTGGACCGTCAGTCGATCAATGCGTATAGTTCATCCGCGATTTCTTCGGTGCCCATTATCGAAGTATTGAGAGCGATTTTGTCGGCCAACATCGGACTATGGCGGGTTACTTCATCTTTTGAGATCTCGTGCCAGATCGGCAAGATCCGTGGATTACCTTCGACGTCGAGTGACCAAAGGCCATCAAGTTCCTTACCGATCAATAAGGAAAAACTTACCATGCGACTATTGGAGCCAATAGAGAAGCCTGGTTTTTTCTGGTTGCCGGAAGATGCCGAAAACCAAGTGCCAGGTATTCTTCGCGTTTCTAATTCAGGTGAAGTCGAGCTCGAAGTATTTCGATATTACGACGCCATGGCACACGCCAGTGGGACACGACCTCTCGGAAGTTGGCCACTATATCCTGTATTCGGTGGGGACCGGAATATTAAGCGAATATTGGGTATAGTCGACAATACGCCGATTACGTTAGATGAATGCACCTATAGCTACAAATATAAGGCTATGCTGACTGGAGGAGTATCGGTCTCAAACATTATTGCAAGATATGCGTTTTTCGGCACGAACTATAACGCAGGAGAGGAAGTTACCTTCAGGAAGCTCACATTCGCTGTGGAAGGGCTTGATGAGTGGCTTTCGGTCACAGGATTCAAGGTTGATCCCGATTTTGAGGGGGACTCCAGAATTGGCGCATCAATTGGCTTTCGTCTACCAAACGATATCGAAATTGCCCTTTCTGCTGTACTAAAAGTGAAGTTTATCTTCTTAGCGTCTATAGCCGGTCATAGAGTTACCCAACCAGGAGTCTCTCAGAAAGCGTATATAAGTCTGGTTGCCGAGAAGCCGATGCCGCTCGTTAGCTTTCTCGATTTGACGTACAAACTTCATGACTTCCTATGTCTTGCAATTGATAGGAACACGGCAATAGAGACAATCGTAGGATACTCAAGTGACCGAACGATCGAGAATAGAGGAAAGAAGCACGAAGTTGGGATTTCGGTATATTGTCGAAGCAAGCGGTATTCGCGAGAAAAGACAGAAATCCATCTGCCTGAAATGCTATTGCCCTATAGGGTTGTGGCTTGCCGAATTGACAGCATTTTGACCAAATGGCTCGATAACTATGAGAGTCATGAGCCTGTGTTCAATCTATACTTCGCTACCAAATCTAATGACAAAGCATTCTTGGAGAGCAGATTCTTATCGTTGGCACAAGCAACAGAAGCTCTTCATAGGAGTATTTCCAGTGAGACGCCAATGCCAAAAGCGGAGTTTCGCAAGCTCCGAGGCAGAATATTGAAAATCGTCCCTGATGGTGTTCAAAAGGAACTCATACAGACAAAGTTGAGTTTTGCGAACGAACTCACGTTGCGAAAACGTATTGAAAGAATGATAGAGCCCTTTGTGTGTTTCTTTGGCACTAAAGAAGAAAGGAAGGATTTCATTCGTGAAGTTCGCGACACGAGAAACTATCTGACACATTTCGATAGAGAGCTAAAGGCCAAGGCCGCAAAATGGGAGGATCTCTGGAGGCTTTACATGAAACTTGAAGCCCTACTTCAATTGCATTTCATGCTTCTAATTGGATTGGACCTTGAGTTTATCAAGACCATAGTGAATGAGAATCACTCGCTCCGCGAAAAACTCGAGCTTGAATATCAGGAGTCATCGGAGGAATCGGTGTAGGACGGCGGATTTTACGTACAATTGAGTTTTGTGCCAAACGCGGGTAAATATAGGCCCAACGCACAACGAGACCTGAATGGCTGCATGTAATTGAGCCAAATCTCCCAAACAAGACCGCAACTGCCAATACCGTTTTTTATGGTAATCCCACTTTCGCCTCGCCTCTTCCTGTCAAATTCAATATCCCCGCAATCCGCCTCGCTACCTCCGCAAAGTACTGTACTTCCTCTGGCTTGAGCGCTCGGTCGAGCACCTTCCGTTCGCGATAGGATAGCCATTTCTTGAGTACCTGATAGCCGCCGAGTTTGTAGTTCCAGACCGCGGCGGGGACGTTGCGCCAGAAGGCTTTGTCATTCAGGTATATGTCAAACGTATTGTCACCCAGCACTGATTTCACCGAGCCCAGCGCCTGCTTTTCATCCGCCGTGTATTTTCGTTGTTCAGCGCGCCCCTGTCCCGGCATCACGGCTTCGCCCGATCCGTAATGACCCCACCCGGCGGTGACCGCGAAATCGTCACCCGACATATTACGATTATCGACAGTTGATGGCACGGCAATCGCTTTGATTTCCGGTCGCAGTGTGCCCTGGGTCACACCCGACACCGGCGTCTCGGGGTCAAGTAGCCCTGCCAGTTCACGGCCCCGAGCAGCGGATTCAGCAAAGGCCTGAGCTGCTCCATTGCCTTTGCCGTCCGGCCATCCAGGCAGCGGAATACGCGGCCATCCCATTTTCAGCGCACCCGCGTTAGTATCCCGGTAGTCAGAATCGTGAAGAGTGTAAATGACGTTGTAAAACAGGTCTTCTACACCTGCATCGAAGCATTCGAGGTAGCTTCCGGCTTCAGTAGTCAAGTTGTGCCTGTGCTGCGGTGAATCGGGCTGCCCGCCTTCGTATCGAAGAAATGCGGGGAAAAAGTATGACATTCCATTTCCGAAATTGTCTGCAAGATGTCTAACGACGGTGCCACGGCAGAATTCTTGTCCGGGTTCTCGTTTTCTTGCTTCGATCCAAATATTCCCGTTGAATACATGCGGCTTATAGTCAGCGCAGGGAGTATCGAGAAGTCCTGATTCCGACTCCCAATAAAGCCAACGATTGTCAAAGGGCCGATAGGCGTATTTGACGAAACTACCCGTGTCCGGTCCACCGCGTCGAAGCAACTCATCCCGTACCGCGTGGGCGTCATACTTCGCTGTGGTACGCATTGCAGTTCGATACCGGCCTGCTAATTCACCATGACTCAAGTCTGAATCGAAATAGTCAGCAATACGTTTCTCCAACCTCCTACGATCGGTATCAATTAGAAACGAATCACGGTTAGTCTTGATCGCTGAGAACGAAACAGGAATCAAGTCGGGCAGCGCCGGCCAATCGAACCAATCTTCACTGACTGCCATTGGTTTGAAGGGTAAGCCGAGGCGGAGAATAGGCGGAGATGCCGAATAGCCATCATCGATTTCGGTGGCTTTGACCGCGTTCAACAATGCCGTTCTTCTTTCATCGGCCTTTGCTTGATGAAAATCCCTATATAGGACTCGTCCTTCTATCGAACCATCTTGGTGGGCTCCGGATCTTGTTAGCAAGACGATGCTGGTGCCAACCTTGATACCCGGCGATTGGCCTCGAATGGAGAAGATCGTCTCGCTGGTCCGGCCATCAGGCGCATACTCGGAGATGATGCGGTCTCCGTGTAAGTTGTCAATCCGAATGGTATCAAACGTATCCAGAAATTGCTCACGCATTCCCGTATGTGACAGGCCGTCCAGCCAGGAATAGTTGGAAATGAACGAGACGACGCCCTGGCCGGTTTTCGCGATTCGGCGTTCCGCCATCCGGAAAAACCGTACGTAAGGATCGTTTAAACCCTGGCCTTCCGGCCGGCGCACCCGCTTCGTAGTGCGGTAAGCTTCGGACAGATCGCGCTCTTCATCTACGGCCACAGCGGCGAATCCGTTATAGGGTGGATTGCCGAGGATTACGAGGATCGGTGTGTCCTGTTTCACCTTTCCGGCCCGGTCGCGCTCCTGCTGAAGTTCGGGAAAGGCAACTGTCTGCGACCCCTCTCCGGTACCCTCCCAGTCGGTCAGTGCGTTGGTGAGCAGGATGCCCAAACGTTCCGATCCGTCGTTCGAGAACGTCGCGTCAAGATCTCTGAGGGCGAGGTCAACCTGGAGATGGGCAACCACGAAGGGCGCCGGCATGATCTCGAAGCCGAACACACGCTCCGTCGCCGCTTGCTTTACCCGCGCACCGGCCAGGGCACCGAGTCCGCGTCCTTCCAGATTGGCGGCAATGCGGCGCAGTACCTCAGCGATAAACGCGCCAGTCCCACAGCAAGGGTCCAGCACGTAGACGTTCTCCGCGGCAAGTCCGTCTACAATGCCAAGGTCGTCCTTGAGCGCCTTATCAACGCGGGCAACCATGTAGCGCACGACTTCAGACGGGGTGTACCAGACCCCCAACTGCTTTCGTAAGTCCGGATCGAATGCTTGCAGGAATGGTTCATAGAAATACGTTACGGCTTCTCCCTCGTCAAAACGGGCAAAGAAGGCGTCACCATCCACCCGGTCAAGCGCGGCGGACGTCCAATTCAGCACCTCAACAAGGCCGATGGAACGCAGTCTGCCTGGCTGCGATACCTGCTGGAATAAAGCCTGCATTACCGGCGTGCGGAGATGCCACACGGCTTCATGCCAATTGAACTCGATCCCGGGCGCAGGCTTATTTCGCGCCCAAAGCACCCACGCGGAGAATATGCCGTAGAATAGTGTCTGAACCAGCGTCGAATGGAAAAAACGCTCACCACGTTCGTCCTCGAACCGAACACCCAGTGATTCCTCCAACGCGGATCGTATCGCGTTGAGCGACGAAGAATCGTCCGCGGCTACGACTCGAGTCAGTCCGTCGCGGGCGTACGAGGCGAGTAACCAGGCAAGGTCCTTCGGTTCGGTGATCGCCGCCTGGTGAGACAGCGCACGGATCAGGTATTCACTCAGCCCGGCGCCCACCTCGTGGGCGAAGGTGCGCGGCTTTTGCAACCTTCGGTTGAACTCATCCTCGGTGTCAGCGAGGCTATAAGATTCGAAATCGGTCTCAACTCCGGCTCTATCGCGACCGACAAGAGTAAACCCTCGAAAATTGGTCATCAAAACCAGGTCGTACCGGGTCCAATATCGTGTTACCTGACCACGAACCTCCGGCGTACCCATATTTTCCGCTGTAGGCTTTACTTCCACGACGCCGCGTTCCGGAATTTGTCCGGGGCGCGGATTGCCCTTTTGCACCTGATTGGACGTGTAGAGACCAAAGTCTGGGCGTCCCGAACCCTGATCGGCCAACTCGCCGACGCAGTATACCTTCGGCTTAAGTGACTTTCCAACCGCATTCAAGAGATTGGCCAGCGGCCCATGGTTCGAGAGCTCTCCGGTTCCCCCGCCCATGGCTCGGATTCGTCGAAGGTCAGTGAAATAGTCTTCAACTGCCTGCGTCAGTCTCGCTGTCGATTTGGCCATAATACGTTATGCTCTTTCAAGTGGCTCAAGTTCGAGTTTCTCAACCGAAAGCCGGATGCTTTAGTTGGAGAGACATATCTGATAGTTTTCCCAAAGGAATTACATCAATCCGCGCCTCGCAGCAACTTCCCTCAGGCCTTGTTTGAGTTCACAGGAAAGGTCTGATCGAAGGAGCTTCTCGATGAGTTCTTTGCCGTTGGGCCAAGCAAGCGGCCGGGATTTGATCTGGTCCAGGTAAGATAGGAGTTTAGCGACCGCTTTGGGATGATGTTTCCAGAGTTCGTTCTTGTAAACCAAATATACGACCCGACTGCTATTAGCGCTTTGGACTTTTGACTCCACAGGTTGCATCTTGACTGCCAAATCAACGGCCTCAGAGAACACCTCCTTTAGATCAGGCAACCAGCAAAGTTGAATCCAGATTTCGTCAGCGCTAAGTGACGCCGGGACACCCTGAGTCCGGTATTCCCAATAGCGTTTGCCCCAAAGTTCCCACCACTCGCGTTGCTGCGAGTCAGTCATGTGTTCGAGACGGTTTCCTATTGTAATCGCGAAGTAACGTCGCGCATTGACGCCTGCGTGGTTGAAAAATTCGGGAATCCAGACTTCCAGCGGGTCGTCGGCATAGTACGTCAACATTTCGGTATAGCGCGCGATAAATTGCTTTTTCCCTTCAACCGAGAAATCTTGCTCTATTCGGGAAACGGCATCAAGGAATGCCTCCCCCATGAGTTCAGCCACTGCCGGGCTGAGACGCCCATACAAAAAGCCGTCCCAAATTGCCTGATAGTCCTCAACATTGGAGCGATTCGTAAAAAACGGTACAAGTTTTGCCTCTGTCCAATCTCGATCGACACCGATCAAAAAAGAAAGATACCGTGCAAGGACGGCTCTGCCCAACCTTCCGGCAAGTGTTTTATCCTCGACGATATCTAAAAGTGCATCACGATAGGCTGGGCTTAGGTCATCGGGCTCCCCGGCTTGCTGTTTTCGCAAGCAATTCAGGCTATGCAGCCAGAAACCGGCGAGAAGACCGGCGGTGCTGTTAATCGCCGCCGTAAGCCAGGACCCGATTTCCCTTCGCCCATCGTCGCGGTCAACGTGGCACCACAGGTTAGCTGCGATTTGGTTAGCTTGTGTAAGCGGTATGTGGGCATGTTGGGTCTGGTTATTTGACACCAAGTTGTAGAGGGATTCGGCGATGGGACGTGCACAGTTTTTTTGCAATTCGATCCTTTCCAATTGCTGAATGACTTGACAAACTCGATTCTGGTCGAGTTCTGTCACCGACCACAACCGCATTAGAGTGTTCCATAAATCGGTATCCCAGTTCCGTCTCTTGGCCACCGCATCCGCCAAATCAAGTCCCCACTGGAAATCACGCTTTGCCGCATCCGAGACGGCTATGTTAAGCCCGAGACGGTCTGGTTCATTAATTCCTGTATCCTGGAATGACAATAGTTCGTCGGCCCATTCTTCAGCGGGTTTCGAAAGGAGTTCGTCTACGGACCAGGGACTCTGGCGGATTCCCGGGACGGAACTCATCCAGTGAGTGAGATCTGGATGGTCGCTCGGCTGGAATTCAGGAAAACGACTCAGCACGTCGTCTAGAGCTTCTTTGGCCAACGAACAGTCGGGTGCCGATTTATGTAGCCAGTCGATCCATGGTGCGCCGTGAAAGGCGCGGAACTCCAGTGGGTGAGAGTCCCACCCGACAAATGTTGCTACAGTCGGTAGCAACCGGAGCGGGGGTGAAGGTAACGACATCTCCGAAGCCTCCGGTGTAAAGGGTCGCAAGGCGACTCGGCGAGTATGCGGGCCGAAACGTGCAGTGAACGCTGAGCAGGCCTCGAAAAAGGTAATGCGGGAGCCGACCCGCCCATGGATCGGGGAAGGCCGCCGTCGTTGGAAAAAGAGAGCAACGCGTGCATCCAACGGTCCCGCCGGGGTAATGGCGAAGGCACGTATACAAGGGGTTCCGACGCAACACGGGAAGCCCCAGCGGTGGTGAATAGACACCAACCGGACGCCCGTGAGGGACAGGCCGGGCCGTATGGGGTGGCGGACAGGCTCGTAGTACCCGTGAAGCCGGGTAACGCCGGTGGAGGGAAGGGGCCTGACTTCGGATGTGCTTGCGAAGGGGACAACTGTCGGGAGAGTGGCGCAAGCCTATTACCTCCTCTAAAAGTAGATGAGGCGACTCCGGAACAAGCTTGGGCTTCAGGTGAAGCTGTCCGGGCAGTGCGGGCAGCGTGTGCCTGAAGGCGACGTCCGTCGGAGAGCCGGATGCGGGAAACCCGCACGTCCGGTTCGACGAGCGGGATGTGGAAACGGAGCACGGAGCGGCTATTGAGGCACCGCCAGACGAAAGGGGCGGAAACAGATAAGAAGGGCCACTCCTAAACCACCGCGCCACATCCCGACTCTACTGAAATGACGGTAGGCAGTTTTGGTCTTCGTGTCCTCATCTTCTTGTATTGGCGCGCGATAGGCCTGAACGGCATCTATGACAGCCATTCGTTGCCGCTGATCGGCTTTCGGGTACGTCTTTCGCAAACAGACGAACAGTTCATGATGCGCGGCGTGATCGTAAAGATCCATGCAAGCCAATAACCATTCGATTTTTTCGCTGGAATTTGGATCATTGTGGAACGATAATGCGTGCACCGCGAGTCGGCGTAGAAGCGGTGACTCCTCACCTGCGAGTCTGTCACACCACTGCGCTGCCTTCTCCGGCCGATTTGTCGCGAGCCATTCCAGGCAGTCTCGGGCGGCATCGATCAATACGTCAATTGTCTCCGGGTATTTGTCCTGTTCGTGCGGTTCGATGGCGCTTCGGCTATCACTGACCGGATTCCAATCGCGGTTGGCCTCCTGCCACGTGGTGAGTGTCCGGTGTTGCGTCGTCAGGTGCTCGATAACGGTCGCAAGTAGCGTCTCCGCTACAAGGTCGAGATTCGGTTTCAATCCGTTAGTCCAGAGTTCATTGATCGTGTGGTGATCACTGACGGGTGCGCATTCGATATCCATTCGTGGACTCTGTTCCTCCTCGTCTGAAACAGGCCAAGAAAAACCCCGCTTGACCACAACGCGGCTTGCCGCCATCGCATCGAAGACATCGACGACACGATCCAACAGTTTGTTCTTTATGCATCGTTCTCCCAAACAAAACAACGGATGCTCAGATTCCAATTGAGCTGGCGCTGTAGCGAGCAGAAGCGAAACCCATCGCGATAGAATTTCACAATCCAATTTCGCGTCTTCACAGGACTCAATAGTTCGACATAGCTGACGCCAGAATGCCGGATTTACCCGCATATGGTGCCGGCCGATTGACAGAAAAAGCTCATCTGGATGTTCGCATAGGAATTGCCGGGCGAGCCAATTTGACAAGAGGACATCCCGTTCACTCAGTTCGCCGCTTCCAAAGAGTCCATCCAGATTATCGCGCTCGTCGAGCCAGGCGACCCATTCAACCGACGTCGCGGCATCGGTGAAAAATCGTGTCTTCGTTTCGTCTGTTAGCGCATCCTTAATAACATCCATCGCCTCGTCGTCAAGGGTAGGCGGCTTTTGGGCGATTTCCGTTATCTCCCGCTGCCAGTCAAGAATACTGCGTCTTGCGTGATTGGCAAGACCGTGAACTCCTCTAAGGAGAGGGCCGTGGTCATTGTCGGATGTCTTTATATATTCGATCGGTACTATGCCGAGATTCTGCCACCGGCTGTCCTTAGCATCATGCGTAAGTGCAAAACGTCTATCAGTTTCGCTGACCGGTAAAGCCCGTGACAAATAGTTCATGATTGTGTCGTTATGACTGTAACCTACGAAAAGAACGGTGAATGAACGAAATACCTCGACAAGAAAACTCCGCGCCCACCCCTCAGTGAGATATGCGCGGCCAAAATCTGCGTCTGTGAGAACCATCTCGTCAGGGCGATCAAGAGCGCCGTGAACATGAACGATTCCACTAAATTTCCTCCCCAAAGGGAGGGCGGGAGCTCGAAATACGTCCGGTTCCGAGTCGAATAAGCCGTCTACCGCCTGCTCGAACAGAAGATCGAAATTAGTGGTGACGATCAGGGGTGATTTGGATTTCGGATATAACCTCAGAAGATCCCGGTGCAAATCGGTAGAGTGGGGGTTTTCCTGAGAAAGCTCTTGTTTTGCTCGAGTATGTACGTCCGTACCGCTGTATCGAAGCAGACCCAGGAATTGGTCTTCGGACTCGTCGTCCTGCAAGGTTCGTCCCGTGCCGCGAGCGACTGCCCTTGTAAGGCCTCGGAAGCTCGGAAGGTTCGCCGGGTCTCCCATCGATACGCCTGCCCCAGCGAATACGACCAGCTTGTCGTCGCGTAAGGCGTTTACTAACTGCCTGGGAAAATCGATGCCTTTAATTTTCATAGTCGATTCGTTGGATTCGTTAGCGCCACATTACGCCACGCAGCATTGCCCCACCCTTCAATTCGTCCCCTCGCTGACGCTGTCCCTTTACCAGATTTCCCCGAATGCGTAGTCCTCCAACCATCGCGCGGATGCGCCGCAGGTCTGTGAAATATCGCTCAACCGCTGTCGTCAATCGGGTCGCTGTATCGGTCGTGATACGCGCCTTTCAACGCTCCGGGTGTCCGTGGCGCTTGAATTTCGACCTTAATTCCTATATTTTTCGGATATCGTCGGTATGATACCTGTCACCAGTCCGAGAGAACTTCCTTTACGCACGCAGGTCGTCGCCATGCAAAAGAACCCCTGCCAATCTCTGGGTGAGCGCATCGCGAGTGTGCTCGAATCCCACCAGGAAGTTCTGGAGGCTTATCTGTTCGGCTCCCACGCGCTGGGGACGGCACAGCCCCACAGCGACATAGACGTAGCCGTTTACGTCGATGAAGCGAATGTCAATGAAGGCACTTTCGGATATCGGGCGCAATTGACGGCGGAGATCATGGCCGGCCTCCACGTCAACGACGTTGACCTGCTGATTCTCAACCACGCTCCCCCGGTGCTTTACTACCACGTGCTGCGCGACGGCATCCGCGTCCTGTCTCGCGACTTGGCGGCGACAACGACGAGGGAAGGCTACGCGGTTTCCCGATACTGCGACTTCGTTCCCCAGGTTGCAAAAATGGATCCGCCATGGCGTATGCGCGCCGATGGTGAACGGTGACTCCCGGACGTCCGAATGCCCTCGCCGTGCCGCTCTTGTTGACCTTCCGTCAAGGTGATGAACCGCCACCCCTCATTCCGGCGCTTCCTCGACGCCGTCCCTTTCCCAGATTTCCCCGTGCGCGTATTTCTCAACCCATGAGTCGAGATCTTCGGCCTGGATCCTCTTGAATTCCGTGCTTTCGTTATTGCGTTGCACGACCACGATGTCGTCCGCGTCGAAGCTATCGACGAAGGCGCTGGACTGTGTGCTGACGAGCACCTGCACATGCTCGCTGACGGAACGAAACAGGGAGGCAATCACGTCCACCGCGCAGGGGTCCAGTCCGAGTTCCGGTTCGTCCACCACAATCAGTGACGGCAGTTTTTCAGCCGGCTGTAACAGAAGCGATATCAGACACATCGCTCGCAAGGTGCCGTCCGAAAGCTGATGCGGCCCGAAAACGAGATCGGACTCGCGATGCCGCCAGTTGAGTATTATATCTCTTGATTCGGCGGGCTCCAGATCGAAGTCATCGAAGAACGGCGCCACCTGCCGGACCGTGGTGACAATACTCTGGTAAGCGGTTTCACTCGTGGCCTTGAGCGCGTAGAGTATCGCCGCGAGGTTGCCCGCGTCGGGCTTGAGCCAACGGTTGTCTCCCATGTAGCCGTATTGCCGGACTCTCGACGACGGCGATGTATTGTGAAAGTGATAGACGCGGCAACGATTCAGCAGAACCCTCAGTGTTTTCGCCGTGGGCTCCCCTGTTTCCGCCACTTCTCCAATCTTCGTTTCCATATGACCAACGCCCAGCTGTACTATTTTGGGGCTGGGAAAACCTTCCTGATGGAACGCAGCTGTTTCTTCCGCGAATATGAGCGCATCCCCCGCGGCGTGGAAGAGTCTCATATGGTAGGTGTCCAATCCGTTCTCCACCTGGAACACCATCTTCGCTTCCATTTGCGGGGTCACTCCGGGGCCGAAGTGCAGGTTCCCCGTGGCCTTACCCGTCGCGCTGACGTGCTGCTGAAGGCGTCCGCCCATCAGTTCATTCACCAGCTTGAAAAAGGCAATGAGATTGCTCTTGCCGGCTCCGTTGGCGCCGATGAGGACGTTGAGCGGCTTGAGCTCCAGGGTCATCTCTTTAATGGAGCGAAATCCCTTAATTTCGACGTTGTTCAGCGTTGTCATGGTGTTTCCCCCAAACTTGGAACACGATCCTCTTTAATTTACAGACCCGAATTTACATGGATGGACCTGCCTGCCTGTCCAGCCGGCGCAGCCAGGCGGGCTGAATCAGGTGAGGCAGGCAGGATGAACAGGAAAATTAACGAAAAGAAGCAGGAATGCTTCCTTTTCCGGCAAATTGCGATGGACCCGTGCGCCATAGACTGCGCGACGGCACGCTGACCATCCCGATTCCAAATCCTGAAGGTTGTTGTTGTGGTTTGCGCCGAATTATCAATGAAACAACCGCTTATTCAATAAAACTACCTCCTTTCGTGGATATCGTAACCTTTGAACCGGGCGACGCTATTGAATCCGCTCCAGGACCCGTACCTCGTTCTGCAACCGCTCGCCGAGTCGATCTTTCTCCATCTCCAGTTCGTAGCGGGATTGAAGATTCAGCCAGAATTGACCCGTGGTACCAAAGAAACGCGCCAGCCGAAGCGCCGTGTCCGGCGTTACTGCGCGCGTTCCATGGACAATCTCGTTAATTCGACGAGGCGGAACCGAGATGTCTTTGGCCAGACGATATTGGCTGATGCCCAGAGGATTGAGAAACTCTTCAAGCAGGATCTCTCCCGGATGTATTGGGGGCATTGTGACCGCAGGCATTAATACCTCCTAATGGTAGTCGACGATCTCCACGAACGCGGTCGCAGTCGACTATCGCGGCGCTCAAAACACGTACCGTATGCCGACCTGGACCTCGCGCGGGTCCCCGAAGCCGGACTGCACGGTGCCGTCGAAGTTGAACAGCAGGCCCCCGGTGGAGGGGTCGCGGTAGTTGTCCGTGTTGAGCAGGTTGAAGACCTCGACAATGGCCTCCAGCGCGCCGTTGCCCATTGAAATCGGGCGTGTGAGGCGCACGTCCCACGAAAAGAACCCGTGGTCTTTGCGCAGGGTATTGCGCTGGACAATGCCGCCGTCGGCGCAGACGCGGTCGGACGTGGGGCCCCACGGGTTGGTCGTGGCGCGGCTGGACGCCCGGTTGTTGCCGCCGCACGCGGCGGAGACCGGCTGCGGCGAGTAGTAGCTCACACGGTTGTTCATATAGACGTCGCCGGGGAGTACGGCCAGCGCCCAGGCGTTGAAGCGGTGGCGCTGGTCACGGTCCGAAAAGCCCCACTCGCGGTCCAGCCGGGTGGGATCCACGTAGCGAAAGGTGAAGGGGTCCCGCTCGTTATCGTCGTCGGATTTGTCCCAGGACAGCGTGTAGTTGATCTGGAACTGAAACTGTTCGCGCATCACACGCCGCAGCCCCAGGCTGAGGCCATTGTAGCTGGACTTTGCGGTGCTCTCGGCTGTGATCAGGTTGCCAATGCCGTTTCCCCCGTCCGGACCCAGCCCGGTCGACCACGGAGAACCGTACGCGGCGTCGTTACGGTTCACGAAACGCGTGAGATTGTCGGTACGTGCGTAGGCATAATCGACGGCGCCCACAAGTCCCGATGCCTGAAACTCATGCTCGATGCCCGCGTTCAGGCTGACGGTTCGCGGGTTCTGAAAATTCTCGTCGAAGACGTGGACGTTCGGCTGGAATGGACCCCCTTCCGGCATGGGCAGCAACTCGCCGTAGGTCGGCGGCGGGCCCAGGATCGGGGTCAGCTCGCTGGACCGGAAGAGGGACTGCCCGCGGGAGCCGTTGGTCGAGCGGGTGCTGGCCAGGTTCAGCCCCGGGATGCGGGCGTAGTAGACCCCGGCGCTGGCGCGCACGAGGGTCCTGTTGTCGCCGTGCGCGTCGTAGGCCAGGCCAATCCGCGGCTGGAGCATGTCCATGTCGGACGGAATCCTGCCGTTGGACGGGAACCTGTGGGCGCCCTCGTCATTGGTCACCGTCTTGCCGATGAAATCGGCGAAGAAGACGTTGGAAGGATCGGTGATCGGGTCGGGCTGGATCTGCGCCTCCCATCGAAGGCCATAGTTGACCGTCAGTCGGCCGGACACCTGCCAACTGTCCTGCACGAACAGCGCCAGTTCCTGCTGAGGGATGCTCTGGGTGCCGGCGTCTTCCACGGACAGCCCGCCGACGCCGGCCTGTTCCAGGTAGAACAGCACCGGTCCCGTGATCTGCGCGCCCTCGGCGCATACGCCCTCGGTGCTGGAGTTTCCGTCCGAACATTCGACGTAGCGGTTGCCGTTTTCCACGAAGTTGAGAAACCCGTCCACCGAGTCGAAGATGTATCGTCCGTTGGCGAAACCGATAAAGGTCTGCGTCGATTCGACGCGGTTCCACTCGACGCCGGCCTTGAACAGGTGGCCGCCCCTGGCCAGTGAGACGTTGTTGAGCAACTGGACGCGAGTGTCGTAGTATTCCACCGGGATGAAGAACGGCATCCCGAAGCGGTATCCGTGATCGAAGTCCATGCCGGTATCCGGGAAGGGGCGCCCGGTATCGGGGTTGACCGGTCCCGAATAGGGCCGCGGCCGGTCCTCTCGGGAGACCTGGAACCGGAACTCATTGACGGTACGCGGTGAGAGAAGCGATACCAGGCTGCCGTTGAACGCGTGCGACCCGTCTCTTTCAATCGCGTTCGCGCTGCGTCCCCATGAGTCCACGTCGAACGTGCCGTTTTCCTGCTCCGACCAAGTATAGTTGTATTTGAAGGTGGCGGAGTGGTCTTGCGAGAGGCGGAGGTCCACTTTGGCCAGGAAAGCGCGGGCGTCGTTGGTACGGTCGATGGCGCCGTAGTCTCCCCGCAGCGCCCCGTTGAACGCCGTGTCCATAAATGACCGCAAACGGGGGTCCATGCGCCCCGCGTCGTTCTGCCGGGTGTCTCTCAATACCTGCTGATCGTACGCGGCGAAGAAGAACGCCTTGTCCCGCTTCAGCGGACCGCCGAGCGTGAAGCCGAATTGTCCCTGCCTGAAGCGAGGCCGGCGTTCGGCGCCGTTGCGCCTCGCGTTTCCGGACAGCGCGTCGTGTTTGCCGAAGAAATGCGCCGATCCGCTGAGTCTGTTCGTGCCCGATTTGGTAATGACGTTCACGAATCCGCCGCTCGATCGCCCGAATTCCGCGTTCGCGCCCTGGGGAACGACGACGATTTCAGCCACCGCATCCAGATTGAACGTGAAGGCCGGTCGCTGGCCCCCGCGTTGCTCGCCGAAGAACGGGTTGTTGAAGTCCGCGCCGTCCACCGAGACGTTGTTGTGGATGCCGCGCTGGCCGCCGATGGTCAGTTCGTCTCCGTCCGGCCCCTGGACGATTCCCACGCCGGGCGTCAGGAGCGTGAGGTTCAGAAAGTTGCGTCCGTTGTTGGGCAGGTCCCGTACCGCTTCCTCAGGCAGGCGGGTGGCCGTCTCGGTCCGGGTGACGTCGACGGCGGGCCTGCTGGCCACAACCACGAACTCGTCCATTTCAATAATCATCTTGATGATCAGTTCAACCGTCTCTCCAACCCGGACCTGCACACCCGTCTGCCGGGCTTCGGCCCATCCCTCGGCGCGTACCGTTACGTCGTAGAAGCCGAGAGGAAGCAGCGTTGCGGTGAACGTCCCCACGTCGGACGACGTGAGGACTCTCCGGTAATTGGTACCCGCCTCCCTCAGGATGACGGTGGCGTCTTCGACGGGATTGTCGAACTGATCGCATACGAGGCCCCGGATCACGCCCGTCGTGGCCTGGGACTGTGCACCAGCCGGTCGGTATATCAGGGCCATCGACAGCAGAAGAATGGACAGTGTGCGTATCAGGGATCGCAGTGGCCAGAGTGGCGACGCGCGGTCAATGGTGAATCGATTCACCGCCGTTCCTCGTTTTCTCGTGCATTTCTCGGGTTTTTCTCGCGCTCTTTGGCATTCAAGCTGTGCATCCATGTAAATTGTCGCATTTTCAATTCAGTTAGCCAACAAAAAAAGCGACCCGTAAGTCGCCTTCGTTCACGTCACCCAGCCATTTGCGCCGCGGTCATGCCGCCGAGCCCGGCCGGCGCAACTCGACGCGGCCGCGTTCGAGCAAGGTGACCACCCTGGCCTCCGAACATTGCATCCGCCCCGCGATCTGCGCGATGGTCTTTCCTTCGTCCCGATAGAGGCGCACGGCCTCGTCCCGGTCGAATCCAGGTACGTATCCTTTGGCGCCCTTCAATCCCGCGTGTTTGGTGACCTGGATATCCCCGGTAACCTCCACCTGGCAGGCCAGGCGCAGGTTCCCCTTCAGCAGCAGAAAGCGCAGGTTCTCCCTGGCGCCCTTGACGCTAAGGCCGTCCTGAGGGACGACCTCGACGGTGCAGGTCCCGCACAGCCCGTTGCCTTCGCAATTCACAAACCGGGTGATTCCGTTATAAAGCCCGATATCGTTGTCTATTGCCAGCTGCCGGAGGTTGGTGTGCGGTTTGCACTCGACCGTTTTGTTCCAGTTCGTGAACGTAACCTTGCAGACCTTTTTTCGCTCGGGCAGGCTGCCAATGAAAGTGGACATAAAACCTCAAGAAAGCCAGCGGTCAGCATTCAGCTCTCAGCCGTCAGCTAAAGGCAAAAACCGAAAATCGAACTGCGATTTCTACGCCTGCATGGATTTTGTAGGGGCGACCCTTGTGGTCGCCCGGACACCGGGCATCACACTGCCGGCGGCGGGTGGACGTCTCCTTTCTTCCCTCTCCCTTCCGACGGTTTACAAGGTATTGATTTTCGCCGTTGAACACAAGTGGAAAACGGCGTCGTGAGCAATCCCGCCGAAAACCGATTGATAGGTGCGCGCCCGTGTCAAATTTGGTATATTTATGCGCCTGGAAGGGCAGGCCTCTTTCAGGAAACCCGCGATTGCAGGCAGCGAGGACGTGCGATTCCGATGAACGATAGCAAGACAACGTCGACGCCATCCGCCGAGCAGGCCGTGCGGCGGGCCGTCACCTCTCACCCGAGGCTGTTCGAGAATAACCGGTACGTGTATCCCGTGCTTTCCCGGCGGTCCGGAGGCATCTCCTTAGGGATCAATCTGAATCCGGACAAGATCTGCAACTTCGACTGCATCTATTGCCAGGTCGACCGCACGGTTCCGCCCGTGCTGCGCAAGGTGGACGAAGACCGGATCATCCAGGAATTGGAGGCCCTCCTGGGCGACATGCTGAGCGGCGGGATCTTCCAGCACGCGCCCTTCCGCGGAATCCCCGACCGGCTCAAGCGGATCAACGATATCGCCTTCTCGGGCGACGGCGAACCCACGACCTATCCCCGGTTCAGGGAGGTCGTCGAAAAAACCGCGGACCTCAAGGGACGGTTCGGCCTTGATGACGTCAAGATCACTGCCATCACCAACTGTACACGCTTTCACGTTCCCGCGGTGCTCGAAGCCTTCGAAATCATGCACCGGAACAACGGTGAAATCTGGGCGAAGCTGGAGGCCGGCACGGCCGAATACTACCACCTGGTGGAACGCACCCGCATCTCCTTCGAGCGTATCATCGACAACCTCAAACTGGCCGCGCGAAGATGGCCGCTGGTCATCCAGAGCCTGTTCATGCGCGTTCACGGCCAGCCGCCGCCCGACGACGAAATCCTCGCCTTCTGCAACGTCCTGTCCGACCTCCTCGAACAGGGTGGGCAACTCAAGAACATTCAGATCTACACGGTCGCACGAAAGCCCGCCGAATCGTACGTGACCGCCCTGACCGACGCCGAAGTCGACCGCATCGTCCAAACCACTCGCGAAATCCTGCCCGGCATCCCCGTCGAAGCCTACTACGGCGCCTGAATCGCATCAACTTACATGAGATGGACCTGCCTGCCTGTCCAGCCAGCGCAGCCAGGCGGGCTGAAGCAGGCGAGGCAGGCAGGATGAACCGGATAGAAGGGCGGGGTGTCAATCCCGTCCGGCTACATCGCAGCCTTTCCATATATGTATTTCCAACCTGCTGGAGAAAAGATATGAAGACCCGTTTGCAGAATTGTGGCGATGATTTCGCCGTGTGTATTCCCAGACGAATTGCTGATGAGATCGGACTTGAACCCAATTCACCGGTTGAACTATCGCTCCGTGGCAAGGAGTTGGTCATCAAGCCTTTCGCGTCGTCCGCGGCGGATTTGGACGACCTTCTCGCCGGGGTGACCGAGCACAACCTGCACGGTGAATTGGATACCGGATCCCCGACGGGCCGTGAAGTCTGGTGACGTCAAACGGTAGATTGAACCGCGCTTTTGCCGCAGGTGGCCCCGCTGAGAGCGCGCCGCCGTTGCTCTCTGGAATGGGATCTGGCGAGATTTCAGTCTTGACATTGTATCCTAAAGTGTGCATATTATGTGTACACTTTTCGGGGAGGATATATGAAGGCATCCATTCTTGACTTGAGGCGGCGGATGAAGGACGTCCTGCTCGCGCTCGACCGAAGCGAGGCAGTTACCATCTATTATCGAGGCAAGGAAAAGGCCATCCTCACGCCCAGCCGGCAGCGAACGGAAAGTTGTGTATCTGACCATACAGCTTTCGGGATGTGGCGGGACAGGAAAGAGATGGCGGACGTCGGTTTGTACGTCCGGAATCTGCGCAAAGGCCGCCTGGATGATCTTTGATACCGACGTTCTGATATGGGTATTCAGGGGACACGATGGGGCTGCACGAATTATCGAACGAACCGATGGTCGCCGGATATCGCTCGTCACGTATGGGGAGCTGATCCAGGGTGCGAGAAGCCGGCAGGAATTGAGGGAAATCAAATACTTCCTCAAAGATCACGACTTTCAGACCTTGCCGCTCACTGAAAACATCGGCCATCGTGCGTCTGTCTATATGGAGGAATATACCCTCAAGACCGCTCTTTCCCTGGCTGATGCACTGATCGCCGCAACGGCCGTCGATAACCATCTGACGCTCTGCACGGGAATCAGAAAACACTACCGCGTCATCAACGAACTCGATCTGAAGACCTTTCGGGTGTGAAATAGGAGAGACGTTCGGACATCCGAGATCTCACGCCAAGAATCAAGAATCCTGGCGCCAATCCTCCCATCTCGACAGATCGCCTCGAAGACCACCAAGAAGCCCAACGGTCACAGCGACACCGTTGGGCTTTATTTTATAAAGTCAAGTTCGCTTCCGATCAGATTCTGAGAACGTGCCGAACGGGACGAAGCGATGGGTATATGGCCCAAACGCCGGATGTTACTCCGTGGAAACGAACCCGTCCAGTGATACGTACTTCGGGGACCGAATGCGAGTTCAACTTCCTTTCGGACTGACCATTGCAACTACCGGTCTTACACTAAAAGGCATGAACACAACAACTCGCCAATTGACCCTTTTAACTAAATTTCGTCGTCTCGGGATGCGATAGCGAAGCACGACGAGCGGCGCAAGCGTCTGCCGATGCCTAGAGGGTTCGTGCCGATTCAGCCAGAAACTCAGCTACAATCGGTATGTACAGGAGGATGCGAGTCGAATCCATCTGTTGCTCTGATCGTCACGAAATCTCCCTTCCTCAATACCGACCACGTTCCGTTGGTTGGCAAACAACACGGCAGACCAACAACCCGGAGCCACAGAACTGGGATACTTGATACCCTCGACAGGTCGTCCGGCCAGTGGAGGAAGGCACCGGATATATTCGGTGACAATCTGCGTGGGAACATAGTCGATGTGAATGCGGTCTTCGTCGGAGATGGGTTCTGAAATCCTGTGTTGGCCTTCATGCAAGAACATTAGATTCTGTCTTGGGTTGAATTCCGTAGTATCTGGAATTCGTGCAAAGAGACTAGGGGTCGGTGGAATAGCGGTTAGATCCAGGACCAATGCGGGTCTAGTTAGTCGGAAAATTCCTACAGAGAATCCCCCGGTTCGTGCTCGAATTTCGTCAAGTGCAGTTTTTGGATCTTCACTTACATAAAACATAGGAATCCCCACTGGATTCATGCGGTTTTGGCTTGCTTTCTCATCAGGAGGCGGGCCGAGATCCTTAGGCTCGGTCCAAGGATTGCCGGAATTGTGGCTCCGCGCCCGAAAGAGTGGCACGTTGGCGTCTAGTTCCACAAAGAGTTCTTGTTGTTCTGCGTATTTGAAGATTCTATCCAGAACTCCTGCTGGTGAAAGAACCTCACGATCATCAGATCTTATGGTACGAAAAAAAAGCGCCGTTCATGTTTGACCACTCGGCAGAACTCCTGCCAACTGACCTTAGCTAACTCATGAGGATTTAAATCGTGCGGGTTTAATTCACACCATACAATGCCGTCAAGGGCTTCTGAGAGCCTTCCGTGCAATTTACCTGAATGATCGTTCGGCAAAGAAAGTTGGAGTTCGTCTGCAATTAAGTCGTAAGGGTACCAGTGACGTCCTATAAAACCACCCTCAGCAGTTTCATAAGGTAAGTTGTTGGCCGCATCCTCGTATTCCTGTTCCACGCAAATGCGGAAATGTTCCGCAACTTTGTCCACATCGGCTGCAATTATCTTCTCATCTGTAATACCGCAGAAACTGCATGCTGTGGACTCAGCGTAGCATTCTATAAAATCACACAGACCGTCGTCCTCAAAGCATCTACTACACACATAATCCATGAAGTCGTTCTCGTTTGTGACGAATGCGTTGTCCAGTTCTTTCGTCTCATACAACCGGGACTCAGGGAATGGAGTTCATTCCGGTTCTTCATCCAACACTCGGCTGAACGCATCCAGATCGGATACCTGAACCGCGGCTCGGTGCAACGCCTTGAGACGCTGCGCGTCGTCGATGTTCGCGATCCGAGCGGCGTATGGATGCGACGCAACGAGGTCGAATCGAACCTCCAGTACAGCAAGGATACTTTCCCGGAGTCCTTGTTCGACGCCCTGGCGGGTGAGGTATCGGGCAAAGGATGATTCACGTATGAGATCCATCATGCCCTCCTTCGAGATGACATCGGAAATGGTTTCCGGCGTGTACACCTTTATTGTTGTATGGTTATCTGTCTAACCATAATATAATACAATGACTTGGGTAAGGAAACTACCTTTTTTGTGAATTATTGAGGATAGCGAGGTCCGAAAGGAAATGTGGCATAATGTGTGGGCAACCTGGGAGATGGCCTGAATTTAGATCCGGTCATGTTCTGCTGGTTCGATTTGTGGTACGGCCTTTGAGGCTTTTTCGAAATCCGCACGTTTACCTTGTTTCGCCTCTTGATCCAGATAGTCTTCCGCGAGTATGGAAACAACGAGGTTCAAATTTTCTTTTCGAAGCAGGTCTTGCAGGGCAAGCTGAACCCAAAAGCTTTCTGGCTCGCCGAGTTGTCTGGCAATTTTGGCAGCCCTGCTGGGCCTTGGAATTCTTCTTTCTTTTTCTATATCACAAAGGCTTTGAGGTGAAATCCCCAAAAAATCAGCAAACGCGCTCTGGCTTTTTTCTTCTCCTGTTCGATAGCTGGATAGGGCATTTCCGAATGTGAGACATCCAAAGTCTCTCTCCAGTTCAGAAGTCCCATATTGTCCTTTAGTAGTCATGTTTATTGATCTCCTCAACTTGAATCAAATTAACCTCATCGCCTTCTATTTCCGTGTAGAAGGCGCGATAGGATCTGGATAGCCTGATGGATCTTTGCCCTCTTCGTCCACCTCGAAGAGATTCATCATGATATCCGGGGATTTTTCTAACTTCCTGAATGCCCAGAGATTCTACTTGAAGTGCCCATCGTTGAAGGTTTCTGACAATATGAATGGGCAACCTATACAGATTTTTTCTCACCTTATCAAATCGGACTCTTTCCATTCTCAAATTATACGTCAAAATGACGTATGTATCAAGTCCAACCTGGCGTGATATATTTTGAAATACGGTTGAGGAACCTTAACACCTCGTTCAAATTGCCATTTCTTGAACGCCTCGGTCAGCACAAACACGAAATCCACCCCTTCAAGATAAAAAAAGCAGTCGTAGCGGCAAATACACCGATACTCAGAGGATCCTTTACGGTTTCAAATCCCAACTGTACTTCGATCGGCGTGCGCAAACTAACAGTTTGCGCTACGGTAAAACGTCGGTGACGCTCAGGGAGCCCTTGTTCGACGCCCTGGCGGGTGAGGTATCGGGCAGAAGATGATTCACGCATGAGATCCATCATGCCCTCCTTCGAAATGATATCGGAAATGGTTTCCGTCGTATACATCAGCCCGCTGAGCAACGACATGCCGGCCAAGAAATCCGCTTTTGCCGGGGGCGCTATCGTCCGAGTCTGGGCTGTGTGCATACAGTGACGCAACCATGCGCGTGAAGTCATTCCTTCAGGCGGCTCCGCGTAGACAGGATACGGGATCATGGCGGAAAGTCAATTGCATCACGGAAATAATCGAGAAAACATACATACGCCAGGCGGATCCATACTATCTGGACCATCGTCGCCGATTAGCGACATCTAGGAATTCGGGCCCACGACAGTTAGAATTCCCGGTGACACCAAACGGTTCGCATATCAACACACACAACAAAGCCCAACGGTCATAGCGAAACCGTTGGGCTTTTTCTCGTTGAAGCTTCGTCTTCGTTGGATATGCTAATTGTCAGTCTACACATCACCGCGAACAGTCAGCGGGAGTCCGTCAATCCCCTGTCGGAAATTCCCACTTCTACCATACTGTAGGCGGCATCCTCGACGATGGTGGAAGACACAAAGCGAACCGGACCAATACTGCCGGTGCCTACTCTTCTTGTCTGCCCCAGAAAGCCTCGTCCGTACTGGTGTTTAGTAGGTAAAGATGGCGGTTTTCAAGCAGCCAGAGCAAGATAGGTTCGGAGTCGAGTGCTGCACGTGTGAGCCTCCGGGAATTGAGAAAGTAGAGAAATCGGATCGCGGAGAACGAAACGGCGAAAGAAAGACAGAGGATCGCAGGCATCATCGCGGAATGCGACGCGAACCACAATCCTCCCGCGAACGTGAGTCCGCCAACAATCGTAACAAACCGCCGTACTGGGTTGGCAGGGCTCGAAGTGAACAAAGCAATCAATGACAAGGGCACACCAGCTACGACCCAGCCGTCACCAATCAGGTACGCAATAGGGAGACAAGCCACGGCGATCAGATAGGGAAACAAACTGATGACGGCCGAAGCGAGTGAGAATAACGGGCTCGATGACGAGAGAGCAAGCGTATTCGCGGCCATGTAATCGACCGAGACGAAGAAACTACCTTCTTTTACGTGCTTCAATAGGTTGCTAAACGAAGCCACCGGGCAATTGGGGACATCTGAAAGATTCTTCCACTTGAGCTCCCGGAGCAACTCGACTTCGAATTCGGTGTCTGTAAACCTCCATTTGCGGCTCTGAATTCTGTTCGTATCCAACATTACGCCATCCCTAGCGCGGCCTCGCTATGCCAAGCCGCAACCAAATAGGTGGAAGTGAACGCGCGCGCCCGATAAACGGAATAATCACTCCCCGCTTGAGGGGGAATCGCAGAAGCCAAGCCGATCCCTGAGCTTGTCGAAGGGCCGGCGGCGGTTGATGCGGTGGGGGGATTTCAACGCCATTAGTTAGCTGGCAGCATTGAAGAAGCGAGAACGCATTTTGCCAAGAAGCCTTTACACTAAGAATCTAACCGTCCTCTGAAGAATCTCGATATTCCCCTATGGACTCTTTGTGCGCCGGTCTTGATCCATCAAAGCAGTTCCGCAAGTCACACATCTTGTCCGATACAGTCGCAGGTTTTATTGACGAACCCACTCGGAAATCACAACACCAGAAAACGACTTGCGAGCATGTTGATTCCCACTGTCTCATTCTGAAGTAGGCACAGCAAGAATTCAACGCCCCTGAAGCGAGTTCATGTTCTCAAATGATGCTGAGACAATCATCTCTGTTGCCATATTCGCGACAGAGATGTCATCTACTTCGATAGTAAAAATACCATCCGACTCCTTTTCTGATGACGGTAGGAGAATCACCTCACGCGGCTCAACCCATGCAAGCTCGAGACCTTTAGAATCCACAAAACCCAGTTGATATTCTATCTTGAATTTTTGGATTGTACTGTTCTTCCATACTATCGCGTATGCACCTTGGACGACATGTATGCCCGCTTGTCGTCGAGCTTCGGCTACTTTGCCGGATAGTTCTCTGTGAGATACAAAACGCCAGAGAAACTTTGTCAACTCTACCCCGTTTCCGAACCCACCTCGTTCTTCCTCATGGTGTTGGGTGTTCAATTTAGTCTTGAATGCTCCGGCTAACTCATCTCCATCCAGGTACAGAAACGCGACATTGATCGCAACAACCAGGACGACAAGCCCGGCTGCTATAAGAGCTATCTGGCGTTTTGGCATGTCTTTCCCCCTGAGGTCATATTCACTCTCCGGTAGCAAGATAGTCGGAAAGGCAAAGGGTCAATCGCGTGCGGCAGATGAAAAGAAGGTGGCCCAACGCGAACCGTCACTTCTGCAGATCGCGATCTTGTCTGACTTTCATTTGAGCGATACAGCAGATCTTCTGCCGCTGAATAACGCCCCACACGATGCGAGACGAGAACCGTGGCGCCGGGCTCTGATGGGTATGCGCAGTCGATCGTCTGTCTTGCCGTTTGTCCACCCAAAGAGGCTGTTCATTTTGACAAGTCTCGGTGGCTAATCTGACCGCTCTTCGAGGGCTTCAACGTCCATTCCGGCTTTTGTGAGCAGATTTAGCATCGCGTTCGCCCGAGTCCCATCCCCGTCACGAGTATAGTCGGCGTAGCGTGAAATCATCGAATGTATGATCAATCGCCTATAGTGAGTTCCTGTTGGTTTCGGCAGGACAAGCTGAGCTATCTTGGCGCCGACGAAGATGATCACCACCCCACAAAGAGCGGCCACCCATCCAAGGCGCCACCACATGAGTCCAATTGCTACGGCACAACCCAAGTATGTGGATACCGCAAACAAAGCCTTCCAGGGCGGCGTAATAGCGTCCTGAAATCCTGTCGGTAAAGGAGTTTCCCGGCACTCGTTACGCATGATCGGAACGGCCCTGGCAAAGCTCGCATCGAAGTCGGACCATTTTTTACCTAGCAACAGCTCCATGCCCATGCAAAGTGTCACCTCGGTAAATCGCAACTCATACCCGAAAGGGAACGCCAACACTGCAGGGAGCAGCCAGAAGGTCGTGTCCAATTACATTCCTTAGGACAAAGGAAGTGTAGCGCGCAAACTGCTATTTCTCATCCTGTTGTCGGGCAATTGCGGGAAGTGTTGCGCGGATGGTCGCTTTCAGCTTTTCGGCTGCGTCCGTCGGCTCAGCGTCATCCCAAGTGACTGTCAGGTGATGGTTTGTGTCAAAGTGAGTCTTCTCCTCTTCAAACTTCGTTGCTTCGCAAGTATATATGACCGGCTTGCCAAGTCCTTCCGCATAGCCCGCCTCCCAATAGGCTCCAAGATTGTCGTGGGTAAGGTCCGCAATTACGAAATCCGACGACTGAATCTCGACTCGTAAGCGGTCATCAATAAGCCCGGCGCGAGGTGAATCGTCGAGCCGAAAGAGTTCGAATCCCGTTTTTCTGACGGCTTCACGGAATACTTCATCGACCATCTTGTCCAGAGTCGAATCGCCGAACTTCATCGCCATAAATGCTTTCCTATAGGTTTCACGTCCCTTCAACAGCGATTCATAGTGTTCCCAGCCTTTGAATGAAAGAGTGACGTCAGTGCGGTCGCCGTGTTTCATCGTCGCGGTTGGATCACCGGGCACAAGTTTCGCGTTTGCGAGGTGGCGGAGCACGAACAAGAACCCATCCTTTGATTTGGAACCGATAATCGCGCCGTGCTCCAAAGGATTTACTTCAACAGTCTCGCCAGGTCCATTGACGTTTTCAGCAATCCATCGAACAAGCAGGTCGGCCTGCTCAGTAGGAGTCGGTAACGGACGTTTCAGTATTTCGTCAACGGTGTTTGTATATAACATGGGTATTTCATTATTTGATTGCATCAACCGAAGAGCGTGGCTGATTTTTGCCGCTGCGTCAGGATCACCCGAAAACGTACTGGGTAATCCTTTGACCAATGTTCGGGATAGTCGGAATTCGCCACACCGCGCGCACGAGTATTGCTTCGCATCGGAAACCCCTGGTCTCTCCAGGAAATCTGTCAACACGGTCGTGCAAACAGGGCACTTGTTCGGCATTCCTTATCTGCTCCCTCCTGAACCCACGACACGATCGTTAGGCCGGAAATGCGAGATATTCGCGTTTTTAATGTACGAGACGACGTAAGATCCCGCAATAGCCCCGGTTAATGCACATCCGAGAGCGTGAACCGCCGTGAATCTGTCTTCTCGGTTTCTGGATAGCATGGGTCGGCGATCCGGGTCGATCCTGCTGGCATCGTCCAGTGTTCGGTTGCTTGAATTCTCGTACCCGCCCACCCATGCGGGCGAGACGGCCGCGCACCCAGTGGAGGCATCCTCTTCTCGGACGAAAACTCCGACGTCGGAATATCTCGCGAAATAAAAGCGACCCGCAGGTCGCCCTTTATTGAATCGCCTACCGCCCATCATGAAATCGCACCTTAACCGACGCTGGATAATGTCGCCAAATAAAACCCTTAACCGAACTCTACGTTCATACGAATCGTCAGGGTTCAAACCACTGGTTAGCCTCCGGCGGAGGCGTGTTCATAGTTCCTTGCATAATGCGAATCGAATATCCTGTTTCGTCACCGAAATGTGCTTTTCCACACATTTCAAGAATGTACATTGGTTCCTGGGAATATTTCGGACTGTCCGTTTTCAGAAAGGCTCTGCTGATTACGCTGGCGACGACGTCGACGAATCTCTTTCTGCAAGAGTCGTCGACCAGCAATTGCAAACGGTCAATTGAGTCAGGCTGGCCGATATGGTGTTTGGCACAAAGTAACGATATGGATTGATTCAGCAACTTCGTCCTGTAACCAAGGTATGTATCAATGTCTTCAATCGGGATGGACCAATTATCAATGAAGACGGAAAAAGCGGCATCGCCGCCTCCTACCTCGAAATAGTCCATTATCGAATGAAAAAGACAATGATCAAGTACGTGCGAATGGATGATCTGAGCAATGGGGCGTTCTCGGCTTTCCGGTCGATGATTCGCCCTGGCATTGTTGCCAAATCGCTCATATTCAACGATAATTTCACGATATTTCGGGTCTGCAATATTCACACCTGAAACGAATATGGACAAAGGTAAACCTGCCAGCAGCTCTGCGATTCGGACGGCGCGAGAGTTCTTGATGCGGTCGTTCTTTAACGGCGTAGTGTTGGACAGCCCAAATTCGCTCTTATACTCGGAAAATATCGCGTTTTCAGCCGATTGATCGTACCTCACGGCGACTCCAAGGAACCAGTCGGTCTGATCGTTGTTTCCGACCTGCGGCGTACCAGATTCATCGAATAGCACTGTCACGTCTTTTCCAGCCATTATGCCCCCGTTATTTGGTAGCGACGAAGGAAATCGGCACGATGGTTTGTCACGCGCTTTGGTTTCTTGTTACGATTCAGCCGGATGTGGACCTTTCAGGCATCTGATCCCATTCGCGCAGAAACAGAAGCAAGTGTTGAACAAAGCTCGGTTCGGAGCCCGTCCATTTCGCACGGCCGGACATTGACATTGTTGGACAGTGTGAGGAGATCCATCGCAAGTCGCAAACACAACTCGGCCGCGAGCATACAATCTTCCGTCGGGACGAGTAGATTTTTCGGAATGAAATGTTCGAAATCGTTTCGGATCTCCTCATGGAGTAACTCCAGCAATTCCATCTCTGCATCTTGGACGGAGACAACGGCGCTGTGGATGTAGCGGTGCATGAAGCAGGGCGTTTGGATCATCGCCAGGAGGTCATAGAATCCAACCAGAAACTCGTCTCGTTCCGCCTTTGAAGCACGTCCTTCTTGGGAACACGGCGGCGTCTCAGGAACTGGATCGGAGAACCTAAAGGCCTTGCTACATCCGTCTATCTCTTCTTTCCAAATTACCATCCACGGATCCTCGCCCTTTTTGTACCAATATTTCCTGTTCTTTGTTGGCCTCCCCGTGATAGGACGATTCGAGGTTCCGCGTAGAGCTTCCACCATCATGCGTGAGAGCAATTGGTGGCACTCCTTTGCAACCCTCATAGGGCTTGGTTTGGCCGAAACGACCTCAGCGTTGATATGTCGAATGTTGTTTCGAATCAACTTGACATTGTTGATATTCTCATTTTCTTCAAGCATAGAAGCGACCCCCGAGGCGATTTAGGATTAGTTCAATTCTCCAGCAGCAAATAGGGCCTGTGGAGCCTTAAGACATCATGGCTCACGATAGCAACTGCCCGCAATCTAACCAATGCGCCACATTATCGGGTTACTTAGAGACAACGGTTTTTCGATGGGCGCGAGACGAGCCACGTTTCAGCGGTCAGGCGATTGTCTTCGTACACCGATTTGTTCGGGTTATTCGTGCGAACAATCAGGATACGACAGTATGGGATTGGTCGGCAGGAGGGTAGGCAGTTGAGGTGGGCTCAAGGTTATGATTTCATGAGATGCCACGATCGAAGATTATGACATTTCTGCGCAACATTTGCTACGGCGCGGATACAATTCAGCCGATCGCAGGAACAGCCCCTGGGATTTGGACAAACGGTTGATAGTTAAGGATTAAACAGCAAGAGAGGCCCTACTTGGTGTGTCCGTTATCCAGAAAAGGCGGGGGTGTCTGAAAACCTTCCGTACCCTTTTCTTTCTCGCGTTCAAACCATTGCAATACCAATCTATCTCGTTCGTTTTGACCCTTCCTTACACCACGTTCAAATTGCCATTTCTTGAACGCCTCGGTCAGCACAAACACGAAATCCACCCCCTTCAAGATGAAAAAAGCAGTCGTAGCGGCAAATACTCCGATGCTCAGAAGATCCTTTACGGTTTCAAGCCTCTTCCGGCATGGCGTCAATACTTACGTCTTCCTCCATCGCCGCCTTTGTCGGTTGATGCTCGGAATCTATGACCTTAACAGCCTGTTGAAAAAGTATGAATTTTCGAAGTCATGGTCAAAAAAGTATTGTTTGTGTCATGTGTTTGTTGGTAAGATAGAGGAAACGTGCAGTAAGCAGAGAAGTCGAGTGTTGAAGGAGGTCGGTGATGTCGATGAGCAGGCGTCAAGAAAGTCATCAGGAGGAAATGTGGGTGCCTTCCAGCACGCTGTCCGAGGGTCCTGGGCATCCGTTTTACACGCGCCTGAACAGGCTGCTGTCCGAGGGTGGTTTCGATCCCTTTGTGGAAGGGCAGTGCGCGCCGTATTACGCGGAGACGTTGGGGCGTCCCAGTATCGTTCCCGGGGTGTATTTCCGCATGCTGATGATCGGCTATTTCGAGGGTTTGAGCTCGGAGCGGGGCATCGCCTGGCGTGTTGCCGATTCGCTTTGTCTGCGCCGCTTTCTGGGTATTCCCTTGAGCGAATCGCCGCCGGATCACTCGAGTCTGTCGCGCATAAGGCAGCGCTTGCCGGTGGAGGTGCACGAAGCGGTCTTCACGTTTGTGCTGAAGGTGTTGGTCGGCCACGACCTGCTCAAGGGCAAGACGGTGGCGGTGGACGCCACCACGCTGGAAGCCAACGCGGCGATGAAAAGCATCGTGCGCCGGGACACGGGCAAAGCCTACCACGAGTACCTGGAAGGGCTGGCCCGGGCCGAAGGCATCCCAACCCCGACGAAGCAGGACCTGGCCCGGCTCGACAAGAAGCGCACGAATAAGGCTTCCAACAAGGACTGGGAACATCCCCATGATGCGGATGCCCGCGTTACCAAGATGAAGGACGGACGCACGCATTTGGCTCACAAGGCCGAGCATACGGTCGATCTGGACACTCAGGCGCTGGTGGCCATAACGGTATGTGGCGCCGATAAAGGGGACACCGAGTCGCTGGGCGGGAGTTTGGACCAAGCCGACCGGAATCTGCAAGCGGTCGGGGACATCGATGACAAGACGGCACTTCGCGAAGTGGTGGCGGATAAGGGATATCACAGCAATCACACCATGAAGACCTTGAAGACGGCAAAGATCCGCAGCTACGTCTCGGAACCGGATCGCGGACGGCGAAACTGGAAAAAGGATGCGGCGGCCAAGATGGCGGTGTATGCAAATCGCCGGCGCATACGAGGCGTCCGTGGGCGCGCCGAGGTGGCAGAACGCAGTTTTGCGCACACCTATGAAACCGGGGGGATGCGTCGCACGCACCTGCGCGGCCACACCAACATCTACAAACGGCTGTGTATACACGGCGGCGCTTTCAATCTCTCCCTCGTGATGCGACAGATCACCGGCAAGGGCACCCCGAGGGCGTTGCATGGGTTGCTATCGGCATTCGGCACCTTTGTTCATCGCCTCAAACGCGCTCTCGAGGCCCGTAAAACAATTTCACGGCGTCTTTCCGCATTCTTTCCCTATTTGAAAACTTAGTGCCCATTGCCGACACGCAACACACATCAAACATACCCTACCCTCTTTTCCACGATTCTTCGCTGAAATCCCGTTTTTTCAACGGACTGCTAAGGCCTGACGCCGTTTGCATCGGCAACTTTCCCTTTGGCTGCAATTGCAACCTCGCTGCCACAAACTGTGTAACACAACTTACGGTTGCGCCAGTATCAACCAACGCAGGGTACACTTCCTGCGATTGGGGGACAGCCGCATTTACCACGATAGCAGGCATTATCAATCCGTCATCCCATACAAAACTACCTACCAACACGGGCATGAGAAAGAAACCCCATATCTATGATTTGATCGGTGACTTTCTGGACGGAAAATTCTTCATTGAACATCTTCCGTCCAGCCTGAAAGGCATCGCGGACAGTATCGAAACAAGCGATAACTTCGCCGTTATGCATAAGCGCAAATCTGTCTCGATCCGTCCTTAAAAGATCACCCAGTTTCTCCTTAAATGCCTCGTAATTCTTGTCAACTTGCTCGTTCTGAATGGTTGCTGTCCCCATTCTGTGTCTCCTTCCTGAAGAGTTGAAAGGCAAAAAACAACAACCTGCAAATCCCTCGGTTTTATCTCATACGGCCTTCTTGCCCTTTCTCAAACCCTTCTGTGCCGCTTTCCCTCGCAACGGTATATCTTGCCCGTCAAGACATCTTTGTACCGCTTGTCATCCGAAAATTTATGATGGCAACCTACAACCCACTTACTCGGATCGGACTTCAAGTAGTTCTTGTACTCCAACTCTGAGTTAGAGGGCATAAATTTCGCCCCCTAACAGCCCGTTGAAAGAGTCCATCCGGGCTACGTCCGGCCCTTGTGACCGAAATACGGCGTTGCGCTCCCTCCCCGAATCCAGGGATGCGCGTCGGTCGCGCGCCTTGTCTTCGGCCACAATGACTCGGCCTCGCCTGCAGAGCGACTTTTTCAACGGACTGCTAACCCGTTTTCCGACACGCCGTTTGCACACCTGGACTTTTCTGCGTAATCCCCTTTTGTAGACGATCTTACCGACGCTCTCGTCGATGTTCTGGCACACGCGCCGGTAGACAATCAGCGGTGAAGAATCCAATGCAAATAAAAGATATGAAAGTCGCCTGCAAAGACAAGTGGCTATACCTATTTTTTTTTGACATAGCGGCGAAATCAGAAACCAAAAGTCTGTACTCTCCTCGCCGACTCCCCCTCAAGGGGGGAGTGATGCGGAGGTGAGGGGGTGTAATCAGCCCGCGCAAACTGACAGTTTGCGCTACGAAAACGTGGGTAACGCTCGGGGAGCGCTTGCGAATACGAGCGAGTCGAAGGGCCCTCTGTGTTAAAATAAATGAGGCAGGTTCCCTTCAAGAATTCAGCGATAGTGAACAGGGCGGAGGAGTGCCGAACGATGGGGGATGCATCTGTCGTGACGCGTGGGCGAAACAGGATGCAGGACACCGGTACCAGGACGCCTTATTACGAAATTCGAGACACTGACCCTTTACTTAAATCTTTAATTAAGTTTCCAGTACGCATAGAATCATATTAAAGACAAGTATTTGTAAAATAAAAGGTTTTATGGACTACCTTTCATAAACTACCTCTATACAGCCGCGCTCTATTCTACCAGAAATTTCTTCCATCGCCGACCCTTCGACTGTTCGAAAAGCTCAGGGCAACGCAGGTTCAGGCATCGGCTCGGGACCCCCCACCGGCGCGGCTGCGGGCTGGCGCCCTTGCCTTGCCGACTCACCCTCAAGGGGGGAGTGATGCGAAGGTGACGACGCGTAATCAGCGCACGCAAACTGACAGTTTGCGCTACGAAAACGCGGGTGACGCTCGGGGAGCGCTTTCGAAAATACGAGCGAGTCGAAGCGCGGCATTTCGCCGACCCTATGACAAGCTAAGGGCAACACAAGTTCAGAGAGCGGTTCAACGGCTACGCTCAGGGAGCGCTCTCGAGAGGGCCGGGATCTACGGCCAGACCTCGGGGAAGTGTTCTCCGGCCATCCGCGCGCCGTCGGGGACCTCCACGAAGGGTTTCATGACGTGCTGTCCGGAGGCCACGTAACGCGTTTCCCCGGTCATGTAGTGGATGGCGATGGCGCGGCGGTGGCGGCGGCTGGTATTGGCGTGCGACCCGTGCCAGGTCAGCGCGTGGTGGTAGTGCACCTCGCCCTTTTTTACAGGACACCGGACGATTTCCACGCGGCGCCCGTTCCATTCCCCGGGCATGTCCTCGTAGTTCTCAACCGACCGGATGAAGTCGATCTGGTTTCCCCATTGATGAGACCCGGGGACCATACTCATGCACCCGTTCTCCTCGTCCACGTCGTCCAGGGCCACCCAGGCGCTCACCTCCGTCATCGGCTCGATAATCGGCCAGAGGGGCGCGTCCTGGTGCCACATGGTGACGCCGCCCCGTTCCGCGGGCTTGTACTGGATCTGATCGTGCCACACCCGCAACCGCTTCGCGCGGGTCAACTGCGCCACGTCCTCCACGACCCTGCGCATGCCGATCAGTTCCCTGAACGGGTCGCTCGCAGCCCAGATATTGACAATCTGCCAGACCGGCGTCTCGGGATTGGGGTTCAGGTTTCGCAGGTGGACCGGCTGCGGCACGTCCGTCCGGTCTCTGTCGGCGATCACCCGATCCAGTTCACGTCGCAGGGTGTCGACCCGGTCGCCGTCCAGGAGCCGGCCGCCGTTCAGGAAGCCGCGCTCGTGAAATTCGGCGATCTGCTCGTGGGTAAGCATCGTGTATTCCCATTGAAGATGATTCGCGTCAGGTTCCGCTACGGCGTCCCCGACAGTATGGGATGCAGCGGGTGTTCCCACGGCCCGCCGGCCGTCATTTCGTCTCCGGCGCCGGCCGCTTCCCTTCCTCCGGTGAACCGGACGTAGTCGGGGATGTAGATGATCGCAAACGCCCGCCTCGGCCGGTCGGTCAGGTTGGCGCCCGCGTGGTGGAAATTGCATCCGTGATGAAAGGTCACCCCGCCCGCGGCCATCTCCATCGCGACGGGCGCCGCCACCTCGTGCCCCTTCTGCGCCATCTTGTCGACGATGCTCTCACCGGCCACACCCAGCGCGATCGGCGCCTGCGGGCCCAGTCTGTGGGAGCCCGGCACAAAATGCAGACATCCGTTCTCGACCGTCACGTCGTCCACCGCCACCCAGGCCGATAGCGCGCCGTCCGGCGTCATGGGCCAGTAGGGCATATCCTGGTGCCAGTTGGTCGCGCGGCTGCCGGCCCCGCCGGGTTTGACCATGGCGTGATCGTGATAGATTCGCACGTGACGGCAGCCGGTGAGGCGCCGCGCGGTCTCGGCCAGGGCGTGGCTGAACGAGTAGGCTTTCACGTCCGGGAAATCCGTCCAGAGATTCACCATCTGGTTGAAGACCTGCTCGTACGCCTCGGAAGTCCGGCCGCCGCCCGGCGCGCCGACGATCCGCTCCCTGTTGGTCTCGATGGCGCGGTCGATGGCCTCCCCGAGCGCTGCGATTTCATCCCTCGAAAAAAACTCCGGATACCTGATGAAACCGTTCGCCTGATAATATGCCGCGTCTTCACGCGTCGCGGGGCTTCGTTTACCGTCAACTGGCAATCGCGTCTCCAATCAGAACTGGAATGTGTTCCGTATGTACTTTTCCGCTTGACACGGAACCCCAGGTACGGTATATGGATACACAGTGTGTACCATTACGCGCCTCTGTACTAAGCGCAAGGAGCCATAGCATGGGCGGGTTGCTTCTGGATATGCCGGTTAGAGACATTCAGCAACGCATTGAAAAACATGACGCTGATTCATTGGACATATCGCTTTCAAGTTCCATGCGCGCAAGCGACGATGAAATGGAGCATGATGTAGAAATCGAAAGCCGCCTTGCATTATTGAATCGCATCGCGGACGAGACCGGTGAATTTGCGATTGCAGAGATCGCGAAGCTGCAAAACGCCCTTGAAAGACTCGAAGAGAATCCCGATAATTACCTGGAGTTATGCATAAACGAGGATGCCGAGGCAACGATAGAGCAAATTGAAGAATTCGAGGAAAAAACCAGAGCTTTACGGGAAAGATATTCATCGATTGCGGAGCGACACAAGGAATTTTCTACTACATATTTGAAGATTAGTACAGTGGTCGATCATCTGTTTGACAGTATTGCCATGCTTCAGGAAATTCGTTGGAGAATCATGATCCTCCACAGTGAGAGACAACCTGCTTCAGGAGAGGTGTACAGGTCGGCAAGAGATCTGATCGATTCGCTCCGGAGCTGAAACGTGTATGGAGAATGGCCAGAAAAAGAAGGCATTCAGGCGTTATAACAATTATTTCAAGAAGACATACAGTCGTCTCCCGGAGCGCATAAAGAGGAAATTTGAAAGGGTTGTTTTCGAGCTTGAAAATAACTCACTGAGCACCGGCAGAAAGAAAAGAAATATCAAGGATTGTCGTTGTTCGACTGTTCGGATTGATAGAGCGTATCGTTTAGCATTTCGAGAACATGACGACAATACCATTGAATTGCTTGCCGCTGGCAAACGAAACGACGTGTACGAGTATTTGAAAAATAAAGTCGATTCCAAATTGAATGAAGGAATAATCTATCGAAATCGGAACCGGACCTGAGAAGGTCCGGTTTTTTGTGAGGCAAAGTTGTGCCGTTTCGGCCAATTTCCGGGTGACTTGCCCCAACGTTGGCGACACGAAAGCAGGCATCCGGGCCAGTACGAATTATTCGGCATGAGAAAACCGCTGGCGTCGGACGCGCCAAAATACACAATGGGAGCATCGGCGCCAACGGTTATTTGGAACGTCGGATTCCTGCGGCCGATGGATTCCGGGCCTGGCGGTTCAATAGGCGATCCGATGTCTGTCGCGGGCAATCAGCCGGTAGCCCACGTAGATCAACACTGCCGGAACGGCGAGCTTGATCAGGAGCCAGATCAGGCCCAGCGCGACTCCAATGAGCCCGCCAAGCAGAAACAGCGCCGCCACCCCGCCGGCAGCCAACATGCAAAAGCCCAGAAATTTCACCATCGTCGACTCCTCCAGATAAGCTGTGAGCCGTCCGCGCCTAATTCAGATCCTGTTCAGAGTTCGCATCGGTCAGCTTACTCTTCATCTCCCGCAACTGCGCGTCGATTCGCTGTTTGCGCGCCAGCTTTTCGCAACGGTCCTCGAGGTCCGGGTCCTTTCCGGATATTTCCTCGAAAACCTCCGCCACGGTCTCTTCATGGTCAACCCGTTGGCAGAGCGCGTCGAACCGCTCGAACGCTTCTTCGTCGATCCGAACCGGGGAACCCGCGGCTGAGCCGTATCCTCCCGCCGCGCGGCTTCTGGCCAAGAGGGTCCTCCGACGCGTTGTGGCCTCCCGGAGACGGTGTTTCAGACGCGCGCGTTGCCGTTCAAGCTGTCCGGTCGCTTTCCCGGCTTCGGCCAGCGCCTTCTCAAGCTCTGCGACTTCCGCCTCCACCTCCGCCTTCCGCTCCAGAGCCAGGCGGGCCAGGTCGTCGTTTCCCTGCGAGACGGACCGTTCGGCCGTCCGGTTCCAGGCTGCCGCATCCGCCTGCCGCGCCTTCAGCCTTCGTTCGAGAAGCCGCTGTCCTGCCATCGCTTCGGCAACGGCGGTGACGGCATCGTTCACGGCGTTCTCCATCTCCGTCAACATCAGGCGCGACGTCTTTTCCGGGTCCTCCATCCGGTTCAGCAGATCGTCCACGTCCGCCCTGATGATATTCCCGATCCGCGTGAATGTGCCCGCGGCCATGTCAGTCTCCTTTCACAAGTGGGTGAACTTTCGACTGCGACGGATGGTCTTGTTCCATCCTTCCCCCTGTGAATACAAATGCCGTGCCATAAGTTGAATATAAATTTAAATCGTTGTTTAATAATAAGATATATGGAGAACACAAAAAAGAGCCGCCCGGGACGTCGGCGATTAACGCCAACCGTGGCGGCCGAATTCACCTCTTCAGAAGCAATGAGAGGGAAGAGGTTAGTCGTGAGGCAAAGCGAGAAAGGCGGTTAGAAGCGGAACGGCGGATGCAAAAAAGAACAAGGCGCGAAAGACCGTTAGCGTTGGGGGGGTGGTCTTTTTCGTTTTTCCTTCTTCCTCCTTCAATCTTCCTTTTTCCTTTTGTCTTTAATCCAAGCTGACACTGTCGGCTGAACGCTCTGTTTCTCTTTGTGTCTTCGTGTCTTTGTGTGAGATGAATGTCGTTTTTGATCTTTGCTGATTGCTGACAACTGACCGCTGATAGCTGCTTCTCAACGGCAGGGAATTTGGGGAGATGTAGTTCTTGACTTTGATCCTGGTCTTTTGATTCAAGCCGACTGCCGAGAGCTTATTGCTGATCGCTGCTTTTCTTCCTTCTTCGTTCTTCCTTTTTCCTTCATGGCGCCGCGCTTGCGCCCGCCAGCGATCTGGCCCCATGAGATGGCTTGCCTCCGGAGCGACGCGCCTGGATGAGCTCGGAGACCACGCTGATGGCGATTTCCTCCGGTGAGTCCGCGCCAATGTCCAGCCCGATTGGCGCGTGGATCTCGTTCAGTCGCTCCCTTCTGATTCCCTTCGCCTCCAGTTCCTTCCACATCAACGCAATCTTGCGCCTGCTGCCGATCATGCCGATGTAGGCGGCGTCCGCCCATACCGCCTGTTCCACCACCGGCTTGTCGTGCTGGTGTCCCCGGGTCACCGCGACAATATAGGACAGGTCGTCGATTTCCAGGTGTTGAAACGCCGTTTCCATCTCCAGCGTGAGCGTCTCGTCCGCCATCGGAAAACGCTCCTTGTTGGCGAACATGGGGCGGTCGTCGATGACGACGATGCGAAAGCCCACGGTGACCGCGATCCGGGCGATGGCGAACGAAACGTGCCCCCCGCCGAAGAGGTAAAGCGTGGGCTCCGGGCAGACCGACTCCATGAAGACCTTCACGGGGCCGCCGCAATCAACTGCGTCCAGCGACACCACCTCCAGCAGGTCCTCCGGGATTGTTTCCATGTCCGCCACTTCGCTCAGGATCGCGTCGTCGGCCTCCGGGCGCCCCAACGACCCCACCGTCGTCCCGTCGGCGCGCACCAGAAGCTTGGCGCTCCAATTCGACGGATCCCCTCCGGACACGAGGGTGGCCAGCACCGCCGATTCCCGGGCTTTTCGGACCTCCCCCACGGTCTCGAGCACGTTCTCGGACCGGCCCCGGTACAGAGGCTCCGTGAAGATTTCCACGTTTCCGCCGCAGTTCAAGCCATTCTCGCCGGCATGTTCTTCGGTCAGAATAAAGCGCTGAAGCGTGGGAACACCGCTTTCCATCACCTCACGGGCTTCCGCCCAGACGTCCGCCTCGAGGCACCCGCCGCCCACCGTACCCACAATCTGGCCGTCGGGACACACCAGCATCTTGGCCTTCTTGCTCATCGGCAAGGATCCCTTGCTGGAGACAATTGTCGACAGCGCGGCGTTCTGTCCCGACGAAATCAGGTCCAGAGCTTCTGAAAACACGTCTTTCATCAGAACCACCCCCTTAACCCCATTAATTCATGAAACGGAACAAACATGAAACGGAACAAACATGGATGGACAGGATGAAAACCTAAGGCGGCTTCGCTTTGCTCAGCCGCAACCAAAAAGTGTGGTATTGAAGCGGCAGGTTGTTTTGTGGTATGAAAAGCGGCGTTCGTCCGTTATGATGGTGGTCCCGACCGCCATCAATCCAAGGAGGAACGCCGTGAACGACTTCGTGGACCAATATAATGAAAAAATCAGTGGCGTGGTATCGTGTTTTGATCGGGTTCTGTTCAAGGGGTACCTGCCGTTGGGATTTGGCGATGCGATGGAGCGTTTCATGGGTAATCAGGGTTTTTTGTTGAAGGACTTCAAGCGTTTTGTGACGATGCATTCCAAAACGATCAAAGCCCACGCGGAGGCGATGGCGAGCAGGCACAAGCGCCCGTTCCTCTATCTCGACCGCAACACCGTCAGGAAAGAGGAGGAAGCGCGACGCATCGCCCAACGAGATGGGATCACCCGCGGCCTGGTCTGTGTGTACCGCGCCGTGGAGGGCTGTCAGAGTTTCAAGCTGGTTCCAGGGAAAGGAAGGCCTCGCCTGCGCAACGCCCGGCGGAAGTGCCTGTGCTACTATTTCTACTATATCGACCGTGAGTTCGGGTTGCTGCATATCCGCATCCAGTCGTGGTTCCCCCTGGTGGTGCAGGTCTGTCTCAATGGCCACGAATACCTGGCGCGCAAGCTCGATAAAAACGGCATTGCCTATCGCAAAGCAGACAACGCGTTTCTATGGATCGACGACGTGGCCCGGGCGCAACGGTTTGCCGATCGTTTTGTCGAGAAAAATTGGCCGCGCATTCTCTCCGGGCTTGCCCGCAGGGTCAACCCCCTGCTCAAAGACCTGCTTTCGGGAATGGACTATTACTGGGTCGTTGACCAGGCTGAGTTCGCCACCGACGTGATGTTCACAAGCCCCCACGCCCTGAAGGTGCTGTATGAAAATCTGCTCAGACATACGGTGCTGTGCTTCTCTCCCCAGGACATCCTGACCTTCCTGGGACGCAAACTCCACGGCAACTTTCAGGGCGAAGTCCTCACGGACTTCAAAAACAAACGCCAACCCGGCGCACGGGTCAAACACCGGATGTGTGAGAACTGGATAAAAATGTACGACAAACACGGGCGCGTACTACGCATAGAGACAGTGATCAACCATCCAAGGCAGTTCAAGGTCCGCCGCCAGGGCATACGGCAAGGACAACGCGTGATGGGCTGGTATCCCATGGCCAAAGGGGTGGCCAACCTCTACCGCTATCGGGAGATCTCATTGAAGGCCAACCAACACTATCTTCAGGCGCTGGCAGCAGCACCAGACACCGGGAAGAGCCGTCACAGCCTCGCCGCACTTGCCCGACCACGCAGGCACAAGGGGCGGACCTATCGGGGCTTCAATCCCGCCGACACCCGCGACCTCGACCTCTTCACCGCCGTCCTGAAAGGCGAACACGCCCTGATGGGCTTCCGCAATCGGGACATCCGAAAACACCTCTTCAAACAACCCAGAACCCTCGACCAGCGACGACGACAAGCCAACGCCGTCAGCCGACTCCTCAAACGTCTACACGTCCGAGGCCTGATCGCTAAAATACCTCGGTCCAGAAGATGGCGCGTCACACAGGCCGGACACGTCACCCTCGCGACTTCACTGACACTATACGACAACCACACAAACCGGAACGCTATCCAAGCAGCATGAACAAACTTCTACGCATCTTGCGTTGAAGTCTTACTGTAAGACTCTAAAAGCGCGAGAAAGGCACGAGAAAACGAACATCAGAAACTGCGAAACACGCGAAAAATACGAAAAATCCGTGGCTGAAATCAGTTGCCACAAGAGGCGCAAAACCACAATGTTGCACGTCAGCCCGACACCCCAACATGACTCCGGCCAAACCGACTTTGGACGAATCAAGGTTTTCGTTATATTCTCCACTCATGTTATTGGAAATCAACCGATTACACGAAATTTCCACCGGTTTTCAGTAGAGTCGAGAGGTGGCGCGGTGGTGTAGGAGAGGCCTATCTGTTTCCGCCCCTTTCGTCTGGCGGTGCCTCAATAGCCGCTCCGCGTTCCGTTTCCACGTCCCGCTCATCGAACCGGACGTGCGGATTTACCGCATCCGGCTCTCGGACAAGGAGTCATGCGTTCGCCCACGGAAGGTTGTGCGTCTGCACCTCCAGCCGGGTCAGGCCCAACGTATTGTAGAGGACCTCGTCAGGGAGACGGGACGTCCCCTTTCCCGGTATTCGGTACTTGTTGCACAACCACCAGCGGAGCCGTTGCCGGGTGTGGCTGTCCACACTCCGGTAGGCTTTGCTGACCGGACCAAGACGGAAGTAGTTGCCCCACCCTGTTAGCTTTCGGTTCAGGTGGGCAATCCGTTCTTGATGGTCTTTCAGCAGCCACCGCCGCGCCGTTGCCTCGCTGATGGCCCGGCAGATGTGCCGGATGGCCTTCTTTGACGGGCGCGTGCCGATATAGGCCTTTCCCGTCTTTGGTGAGTAACAGCGTTCGATGGTGTAGCCCAGAAAGTCAAATCGTCCTTCAGGAAGCGTGCATATGCCCGTCTTCTGCTCGTTCACCGTCAACTTGAGCGCCTTCATAATGGATCGCATCGCGCGCATCGCTTCTTTTGCGGTGCCGCGACAGCAGATCACAAAATCGTCCGCGTAGTTGACAATATGAGCCTTCAGGCGTTGCTGATGTCCCCGAACCTGCCATCCCAGAATGAACCGCCGCATATACAGGTTCGCCAGCAGGGGCGAGATCGGGGCGCCTTGCGGTGTCCCCCTTCCCTGATCCTTGTTCGGCGTCGTTCGACGTTTGCGGCCCCGCTTGTCGGTCTCCTCAATCGGCGCGGTCAGCCACAGCTTGACCAGGCCCAGCATACGCCCGTCACTGATGCGACGCGCCACACATTTCATCAGCTCGGCATGCGGGATCGTGTCAAAGTAACCGCTCAAGTCCGCGTCGATCACCTGCGTATGGCCACGGCTCACCAGACTGTGAACCGCCCTGATGGCGTCGTGCGCACTCCGTTTCGGACGGTACGCATACTGCGCCGCTGGCAGGTCCGCCTCAAAGATCGGCTCCAATACCAGCATCGCCGCGGTTTGCACCACCCGATCTTTCACCGTCGGGATGCCCAGCGGCCTTTGCTTCCCGTTCGGCTTGGGGATATACACCCGACGGATCGGAGACACCCGATACGATTTGCTCCTTACGGCTTCCGACAGTTCGCCTAACCACCGCTTTTGCCCATATGACTCGATATCCGCAAACGTCTCGCCGTCCACGCCCGCCGCGCCGCCGTTGGCCTTGCAGCAGCGGTACGCATAAAGCAGGATGTCCTCGCGATACACCTTGTCATACAGCGCGTAGAATCGGTAGCCGGGCGATTCCTTCGCTTTGGCATGCAACGTCCTCTGCAACTTCCGAACCTTTTCCGGAGGTCTTAGGCTCATACCAATCTCCAGGCTCTCGCTCCTTTGACGTTGCCCTTGAACCAAGGCCCCTTTCCTCCGCCGGCATTACCCGGCTTCTCAGGTACTACGGGCCTCTCCGCCACCCCACGCGGCCCGGCCTGACCCTCACGGGCTGCCGGTTGGTGTCTCCACCACCGCCTGGGGCTTCCCGTGTTGCGTCGGAACTCCTTGTATACGTGCCTCCGCCACTACCCCGGCGGGACCGTTGGGTGCTCGCGTTGCCTGCTTCCCCAACGACGGCGGCCTTCCCCGAAATTCAGGCGGGTCGGCTCCCGCATTACCCTTTTCGAGGCCTGCGCAGCGTTCACTCACGTTTCGGCCCGCATACTCGCCAAGTCGCCTTGCGACCCTCTACACCGGAGGCTTCGGAGATGTCGTTTCCTACGTCCCCGCTCCGATTGCTACCGACTGTGGCAACACTTGTCGGGTGGGACTCTCACCCACTGAAGTTCCGCGCCTTTTCACGGCGCACTGAATAATTCAGGTTAAGTTCCGGATGCCGAATTCTCGAAAGTCGCCGGTCTCATCGCCAGACCGAACGCAACGTTTTGGCCAGCTGCACAAGGCTTTCCAGATTGTGAGCGGCCATGAAATGATCCAGGTAGGGCAGCGCCGTCTTCATGCCCAGACAAAGCGGCTGGTACCCGGGGCTGCCCAGCAGAGGGTTCAGCCACATCAGCTTATGGACGCGTCTGCGCAGCCGCTCCATTTCCCGCCGCATGAGGTCCGCGTCTCCGCGGTCCCAGCCGTCGCTGACGATGATCATGACGGTTTTGGCCTTCAACATCTCCCGGGCGAACCGGTCGTTGAACTCCCGCAGACAGCCGCCTATATCCGTTCCCCCGGCCCAGTCGTGGACCGTATCGGCTACTTCCCGGAGCGACTCTTCCACGCTCTTGTTCTTCAGCAGCCTGGAGATCGGGGTCATTCGCGTGGAGAAAACCCCCACCTCGACGTCACGGATTTCCCGCTTCAGCGCGTAGATGAACTGAATCAGGAACTGGCTGTAGCAGTCCATCGACCCACTCACGTCGCACAGCAGCATCAGCTTCGTTTTCTTGATCCGCCGCCGTCGCCTGGCAAGCGCGACGCCGTCCCGCCCGTAAAGCGCGTTTTTGCGCCAGGTCCTCCTGAAGTCGATCTCCGCGCCCCGTTTCTGCGGCTCCCTGCGCCGGCTGCGCCTGTTGGCGATGATGTCCACGATTTGCGCGATGACCTGCCGGGCCTTCTCGATCTCCCTGTCGTTCATCGCGGCCAGGTCCTTGTGCATCAACACTTCATCGGGGCTGTACCCAATCTCGTCGGAATCGCCCTCACCGTCCGGATCCTCCTCTTCCTCGGTCGCGGTGTCAACCGGCTCATCGAGTTGATCCGACACTTCGAGGCTCTGATCGTCGGCGTCCTCGTCTGTGACTTCCATCTCCAAGCTGCTGACTGGAGCGCTCCAGAACGCGTGAAATACGCGGTCGAACGTGTCCAGATCGTCGAACCGGGACACCAGCGTGGCCCGCGCGGCCGCGTAGAAGTCCCTCCGCCTGCCGATTTCGATAAACCTGAAACTCTGGCAGAAGTCGATCAGATTGCCGGAATTCACATCCACGCCGGCCCTGTGCAATGCCCGCGAAAAGGCCACCACGCGGCTCATCATGCTCCTGTTTTCGACCTTTTCCGTGTTCATACGATCCAACCCGTGGAGACGTCCGTTGTTCAGTCGTGCGGTCAATTCTTCAGCCGCATCGCCCGGTCCTTTAGCGCCCGTGCCTTTTCGATGATCTGGGGCAGACCGTCCTCCTGGAGTTTCTCGATGTCCTCCTTGTACTTCAGCACGCACCCCAGTGTGGCGTTGACGGTGTCGGAATCGAGTTCGTCGATTTCCATCTGCATCAGCGCCAGCGCCCAATCGATGGTTTCCGCGATACCCGGGCGCTTGTAGAAATCCCGTGTGCGCATCAGCTGCATAAACCCGCACACCTGCTGTGCAAGGCCCGTTTGAATGCGGGGAACCCGGGACGCGACGATTTCCATCTCTTTCCTGAACGTGGGATAGTCGATCCACAGGTAGAGGCAACGCCGTTTGAGCGCGTCGTGCAGTTCGCGGGTGCGATTGGAGGTGAGCACGACAAACGGCACTTTCTGTGCGGTAATCGTGCCGATCTCGGGGATGGTAATCTGGAAATCTGACAGCACTTCCAGCAGAAATGCCTCGAACTCTTCGTCTGACCGGTCCACCTCGTCGATCAGCAGCACCGGCGGGTTGCTTCCGCTGCCCTGGATGGCCCGGAGAAGCGGCCGCTTCAGCAGGAAATCCTCGCTGAAAATACTGCGGCCGATCTCCTGTTTTTCGATGCCCCGGGCCTCCTCCAGGCGCATCTCCAGCATCTGCCGCGGATAATTCCATTCGTACAGCGCCGTATTGGCATCCAGACCTTCGTAACACTGCAGCCGGATCAGATCCGTTTCCAGGGTCTGCGCCATGACCTTGGCGACCTCTGTCTTGCCTACCCCCGGCTCTCCCTCCAGAAATATCGGTTTTCCCAGCGCCACGGCCAGGTAGACCGTCGTGGCCAGCGTCCGATCGGCGATATACCCCTCGCGACCGAACCGCGTCTCCACCTCCTCGATTGATTGTAACATCCGACCCGTATCTCCCCTTTCTCAGCCCCGGGACCGATCCATTGAACGGCAGCTTGCCGCAAACCGCGCCACCCATGCGCGAAGCGCTTCGACCGTACTGCGAAATGCCAACTCAGACCAGGGAATCCGGCCTGAAGGATACGTCCGGACTTCCAGCGTCTCGAAGTTTCCCTTCAGATTGCCTCCCACCGCGACGCCCGTGTACACGATCAGTACCGTTGTCTCGTTGGGGTATGAATAGATGCCGAGCAGATCTTCGATCTCGACTTCAAGCCCCACCTCCTCCATTGCTTCCCGTGCCGCCGCGGATTTCACCGGTTCGCCACGGTCGACGTATCCGCCCGGAAAGACCCATTTCCCCATCCCCGGTTCGATGCCCCGCTTCAGGAGCACAAGCTCACCTTCCAGCGTGACGATCACGCCGGCCGCCACTTTCGGGTCCAGGTAGACCACGAATCCGCAGGCCGGACAGACTGGACGAACGCGGTCTTCGACCGGTTTCAGCACCAGCGCCGCGCCGCATCTTTCGCAGAACCGGGCGCCGTCTGCGGGATGCGCGGTATGATCGCTCGCCACGGAGCAAAAACCCTCCGGAAAAATGGGGCCGATCGCCTAAATATACGGGTTTGGGAACGCTTCACAAGCCCTTTTTCGCGACCATGAGCGCACCGGCCGCACACAAAAAACCGCAGCCAATTTTCGGCATGCGGCCCTGAATTCCAACGTCGCCGCCAGTGGCGCCCCGTCGACCGGCAGAAGGAATTCGAAATCGTTCAGATGAGTCCTGTCTTGCTATTCCTTTCCGATATTCTCCTTCTGGTGGCGCACAATCCGGCCCTGCACCAGGAACACCACGTTCTCGGCGATGTTGGACGCGTGGTCGCCCATACGCTCAAGATGCCTCGAAACCAGAATCAGGTGAATCGCTCGATCAATGGCGTCGTTTTCCGCCCGATAGTGCAGGTACGTGAGCAATTCCCTGAAAATTTGATCTCTCAAACCGTCCACCACGTCGTCTCGCCTGCGCACGTCGTTTGCCAGGTCCACGTTCCGGTTGACAAATGCGTCCAGCGCGTCCTTGACCATCCCGCGGACGAGTTCCGCCATTCTGGGGATGTCGATCAGCGGCTTCAAGAGGGTTGCCCGGTTCAGTGCAAACGCCCGCTGTGCGATATTCACCGACTGATCGTTGATCCTTTCCAGGTCGTAATTGATCTTCATCAGGGTCGCCATCAGGCGCAAGTCGCCGGCCACGGGCTGCCGCACCGCCAGCAGCTTCAGGCACGCATCTTCGATGCGCACCTCCCAATCGTCAATTGCCGCGCCTCCGGTGATTACGGTATTGGCGAGATCGTTATCCCGTTCGAGCAAGCTCTTCACGGCCTGATCGATGGACGCCTCCACCGCGCCGCCCATTGCCAGCAACTCGCTCTTCAACTGTTCCAACTGCTGATCCAACGTCCGTTCCATAGTCAGCCCCGTTCGTTGAAGTCCGACCGACCCGTCGGCTGTCAGCCCGTTGAAAAAGTCCATCCGGTCTGCGTCCGGCCCTTGTGGCCGAATTTCCGCGTTGCGCTCCCTCCCCGAATCCAGGGATTCGCGTCGGTCGCGCGCCTTGTCTTCGGCCACAATGACTCGGCCTCGCCTGCAGAGCAACTTTTCCAACGGGCTGCTATCCGAACCTGCCGGTCACATAGTCCTCCGTCTGTTGCAGATTCGGGTTCGTAAACATCTCTTCGGTACGAGCGTATTCAATCAGCTTGCCGAGGTAGAAGAATGCTGTCCGGTCCGAGATACGGGAAGCCTGCTGGAGATTGTGGGTCACAATAACGATCGTATACCTGCTCTTCAACTCATTGATCGTCTCTTCAATGCGTCCGGTGGCGATCGGATCCAGCGCGGAACAGGGCTCGTCCATCAGGATTACCGACGGCTCCACCGCGATCGCGCGCGCGATGCAGAGGCGCTGCTGCTGTCCCCCGGACAACCCCAGCGCGGATTCTTCGAGTCGATCCTTGACCTCGTCCCAGAGTGCCGCCGCCCGAAGGCTTTTCTCGGCCACCTCATCCAGAACGGGACGCCGGTTCTCCCCCGCGATGCGCAACCCGTACACGACGTTTTCGAAGATTGACTTGGGAAACGGATTCGACTTTTGAAACACCATACCCACCAACCGCCGGAGTGATATGACATCGTACCCCTGGGCGTAGATGTCTTCTCCTTCGATCCGGACCCCGCCATCGATCCTTACCGAGTCGATCAGATCGTTCAAACGGTTCATACAGCGGAGCAACGTAGACTTCCCGCAACCGGACGGTCCGATAAACGCGGTGACGTTGTGCCGGGGTACGTTCAGACTGATGTCGAACAGCGCCTGGGCGTCGCCGTAGTGCAGACTCAGGGATTCGACCTCGACGACCGGTTTCTCAGGTGCGGTGTCGACCTGCTTCGTGGGTTCCACGCCCATCCTTATTGACTCCTGATTGATAGACCGTCCGGAGAGCTGCCGAGATGCCGCTACAGCCCGATTCTCTGGTATCGTTTGCGCAAGCGCGACCTGACCTGGATCGCCGTCAGATTCAACGCCAGCACGATAAACATCAGCAACAGCGTGGTGGTATACACCATCGGGCGGGCCGCCTCGACATTGGGCGACTGGAATCCTACGTCATAGATGTGAAAGCCCAGATGCATGAACTTGCGCTCCAGGTGAAAAAACGGCCAGTTGCCGTCCACGGGCAGCGTGGGCGCGAGCTTCACCACCCCCGTAATCATCAACGGCGCAACCTCGCCCGCGCCTCTGGCCACCACCAGCACGATTCCGGTCAGAATGCCGGGTAACGCCGCGGGAAGAACGACGCGCCAGATGGTCTGGAACTGGGTCGCACCCAGCGCAAGAGAACCCTCCCGGACCTCTCCGGGCACGGATGCCAGCGCCTCCTCAGAAGCCACGATCATCACCGGTACGGTCAACAGCGCCAGCGTCAGCGAGGCCCACAGAATGCCCCCGGTGCCGAACGTGGGCGCAGGCAGCGCCTCGGGAAAAAAAAGCAGGTCCAGACTCCCGCCCACGCCGTAGACGAAGAATCCGAGTCCGAACATGCCGAAGACGATCGAAGGTACTCCAGCGAGGTTATTCACCGCGATCCGGATCGCCCGCACCAAGGGCCCCTGCTTCGCGTATTCACGCAGATACAGCGCCGCCAGGACGCCAAACGGCACCGCCGCCAGACTCATCAGAATGACCATCATGACCGTACCGAAGATCGCGGGAAACACGCCGCCTTCGGTGTTGGACTCGCGCGGTTCCGCGGAAAGGAATTCCCAGACCCTCTCCAGGTACACGCCCGTCTTGCCAAAGACACCCAACCGGTTGGGACGGTACGCGCGCACGACGTCAGCCACCGCCAACCGTCGTATCTCTCCGCCAGCCAGCCGGACCTCCAAATGAGGGACTTCGCTCTCCGCCCTGAGTTGGTTCAGGTCAGCGGCCAACGATTCATAGCGCGTCCAATATCGGCGGCTTCTCGCGTCCAGCTGCGAAATCCGTTCCTGCTGCGCGTCATCCGCCAGTTCACGCCTTCGTTTCTCCAGGCGAAGCTGTTCGATTCGCCGGTTGAGATCCGATATGGCGTTGTACTCGATGTCGCGGATTCGATCCAGAAGCACGCCCGTTCGCCGCATCTGCTTCTGAAACACCGCCCAGCCGGCCGTGCCGCCTCCGGCGACTCTCTCCTCGCCCTCGAACACGCCGTCCAGAAACCCGAACAATTGTCCCCATTCGCGCCGCTCAAACACAACCGCGCTCTCGGGAAACGTCCGGTCCTGAATCCGCGATTCGTCGATCCACCGGAAGTCAACGCCGTATGCGTCCCGGTTCGCCACTTTCAGTTGAACCCGGAATTCCCCGTCCCGGTTGGGAATCTCCTGCCTGTCCCACATCTGCCCCATCACAACCGCGTTGTCTTTCAGGCCAATTGCGGTCAGGTCGGCCGGCCAGAAAAAGCCGAGCCCGTTATAGACTACCAGGCCGATCAGCCCGACGATCATCAGCACACAGAAGGCGAGCGCACCGCCCGTCAGCCAGATATATGCCTGCCCTGATTTCCAGAATCCGTTCATTCAACTTTCTCCGGACGGATCGGGATTCATATCCTGCTGTACCGTTCGCGTAGCCGCTGCCGCACGATTTCCGCGAGGGTGTTGACGACGAAGGTGACTCCCGCAAGCAGCAGGCCGGTGAGAAACAGGACCCGGTAGAGTGTTCCTTCGTGCGGCGCCTCCGGGATTTCCACGGCGATATTGGCCGACATGGTGCGCATCCCGTTGAAGATGCTCCAGTCCAATATCGGCGTGTTTCCGGTCGCCATCAAGACGATCATCGTTTCGCCGACCGCCCGTCCGAACCCGATCATCGTAGCAGAAAAAATGCCCGGACTGGCGGTTGGGAGCACGACGCGGACCGCCGTCTGCCACGGCGTGGCGCCCAGCGCCAGAGACCCGGCGCGAAGGTGTGACGGAACGCTCGTCAGCGCGTCTTCGCAGATCGTGTAGATGATGGGAATGACCGCAAAACCCATTGCGAATCCCACAACGATGCAATTCCTCTGGTCGTAGCGGGTACCGGCGGAATCCGCGAGCCATCTCTGGAAATTCCCGCCCCACAATGCGTCTTCCAGCCATGGACCCAGGGCCAGTGCCAGCCAGATTCCAACGAGGGACACCAATACGTAGAAAATCTCCGGGCCCGGAAGTCGGTTCATTGCGCGGCGCGGCAGCCGGGACCAGACCCAGGAAGCTGCAATCACCGTGAGCGCAACCGTCGGCAGCAGCAGCAGAACCCCCACCACCTGGCGTTCCAGCAACGGCGCCAGCCAGAGGCCCCCCAGAAATCCGAGAATCACGCTTGGCAGCGATGCCATCAGCTCCACCGTGGGTTTGACGACGTTCCGCACGCTCGGGCGGGCGAACTCGGACGTATAGATGGCGGCCAGTACCGCTAGCGGAAGGGCGAAAAACATCGCGTAGAACGTGCCCTTGGCCGTGCCGTACGCCAGGGGGACGATGCTCAGCTTCGACTCGAATTCGTCGGTGCCGCCGGTGGACTGCCAGACGTACTCGGGTTGGGTATATCCCTCGTACCACAGTTTGCCGAACAGCGTTTTCAGCGTCACTTCCGGGTGCGGATTGGACAGCCGGTAATGGTTTAAAGTGCGGCCGGCGTCCAGAGAAAGGAAGCCGTCTGCCTTGGGTGCGAACGCCAGATCGGTGACGCCGGATCCGTCCACCAGTTCGAAAAAAGTCTGGCCCGATGTCATATGGTGCAGCATGACGTGTCCACCCGCGCTGCCGGTCAAAAACTGTTTGTCTCGGGCGGACGGCGCAATCGCACGCACCGCCGTGCGATGGGACCGGAATATGTGCACTCTCCGGAAAGTCGTAGAACCGCCCCCGGCAGGTCGGCGCACCGGTGACCACGTACTCACGCGGCCTCCGGCGTCGCCTATCGCCACGGATACGTCGCCAAGCAAATACACGACCGTCGTAATCGCCAGGTCCGATGCACGAAATCGCTGCACGAGGGACGGGGCCGCCTTGACGTTCGAAACGTCCCAGCAGTACACCTCTCCGCGGTCCGTACCCGCCAGAAGACGGCGACCGCTTCCGTCGACCAGAACCGTTGTCGGCCTGCCGTCGACTTCATTCGTCAATTCGTGGACGTATGTGTCAAGCGTACCCCCGCCCAGCAGCCCCCTCTTTTTCTGTCTGCAGGCCACGAGCAGCCGGCCGGACGCCGTGATTCCGGCCGCGGTGGACCGCCGTGCCCCGTCGGAGCGAAATACAACCTGAACGATCGGTTCGCCCCTGACGTCCAGCGACACATGATCCTCGATCTGAAACTCGGGCGAGACCCGTCGTTTTCCCTCCGGGTAGGTTACCCGGTAATTCACCTTTGCAAGGGCGATGCGGCCATCTGACAAGCCCAGACCATGATTGCCGTCGGTAAGCGACGAATGCACCGATATCACACGCCGGTCCTGAAATTCGTCGCCGCGTACCCGACGAATCGACTCGCCCGATGCAAGTCGGATAAAATCAATGCCTTCCGGCCGGACCAGAAACGCGACTTCACGATAGGGATCCGTGCCCACGGCCAACGTCCGTTGGTCATCGATGCCTTCGAGCGTGTGGCGATTCACAATCGTCGCCGGAGCAGGAGACAGGAATAGCGGAAAGGATTCACGAAATACGAAGGCCAGAATGCCCAGCACCACCAGGATGACCCCGACGCCGCCTATGGCGATCACCCATCGGCCGAGACGGTCCATTGTGCGCGCCGCGGGCGTGATGCCGGGGCGAGAACGGGGTCCGCCTGCACTGTTTTGGCTCGGTTGCGCCATTTCCTGATCCTACGCCCTTCCTGCCGGACCCGGAACGGGGTTCGGCCGCGGGTTACATGCCGGACGCTTCCAGCTTCGCGAGTTCTTCTTTAACGACCTCGAACGGCACCGGCATGTAACCGTCCTTGATGATGACTTCCTGACCCTCTCTTGAAAAGATATACCTGCAGAACTCACGCACCATCGGATCCAGGGGCTTAGCGGGAGTCTTGTTGATGTAGATGAACAGAAACCGGCCCAGCGGATAAGTGCCGTCCAGTACATTCTCCATGCTGGCGTCTCTGAATCCATCCTCCGGGTCCTCCGCAAGAGGCACCACACGCACATTCGACGTCCTGTATCCTATTCCACTGTACCCAATCCCGTACCGGTCTTCCGCCACCCCCTGGACGACCGAAGCCGACCCCGGCTGTTCCTTGACCTCATCCTTGAAATCCCCCTTGGAAAGTGCGTTCTTCTTGAAGAAGCCATAGGTGCCGGACGCCGAATTGCGGCCGTACATGCTGATCATCGCGGATGCTTCCTCACCTGCCCATCCCGCCTCGTTCCAGCGCGTAATATCCTTTGGATGGCCCTTTCGGCGGGTCTTCGAAAAAATCGCATCCACCTGCTTCAGCGTCAAGCCTTCAACCGGATTGTCCTTATTCACGAAAACCGCCAGTGCGTCTAGAGCGGTTCGCAGCGCCGTGGGCGGGTAACCGAACGCGTTTTCGAACTTGTCCACCTCCGTCGCCTTCATCGCGCGCGACATGGGTCCGAACTGGGCTGTGCCTTCGATCAGCGCCGGCGGTGCGGTGCTGGATCCCTTGCCTTCGATCTGTACGTTCACGTTCGGATAATATTTCCGGAAGCCCTCGAGCCACAGGGCCATCAGGTTATTCATCGTATCCGATCCGATGCTGCTGGCGCTTCCCGAAATGCCTCTCGCCTTTGTGTAGGCCGGAATTCTCGGGTCGACCTCCACGGTCTGCGCGCTTGCAGGAACGACGGCGAACATCAGAAATATCAGACCGGCGACTGTTCGAAACATGTCTGCACTCCTCCTTGATTCAGGGTGATCGTCTGAAGATATTCGGGCGTCAATGTAACCGGCCAATGTTACGTTCGTGTGTCGATTGCCGGACGTCCGGAGAAAGCCATTAGAATTTGTAGAACACCGTCATACGCGGGATGACCTCGGTATCCGCGTTCGAAGGCGCGTAAATCGTTGCCACAACGTTGGGCATGATGTGAATATTCCCTGCCGGCGCGATGTCGACGCCTCCGATAACCATGGTTTCCTCGTCCTGCCCCGTGCTCCTGCCGGGATCGTAATAATCGAGGCGGGCGAATATATCGACCCGGGGCCTTGCGTTTGCGGCGCAGAATACCGATACGCCTCGTATCCGGATATCGTCGCCGCCGCCCCCGTTCCGGTTCATTCTGACAAACCCTTCGATACCGCCACGGAATTCCTCGCCTGACATCCCCAGCATCCCCGCGAACGTGACGCGATCTCTTCCTTCGGGTTTGCCTTCCCAGTCCAGGTAGACCGTGGCTTCGATGGCGTCCGTCGGTTTCACGTGAAGTAGCGTGTACAGCTTCTTGCCGTTGTCGACTTCCGAACGCTGTCCGCTCCCGTTGCCGAACATCAGCTGGGCGTTCACCCTTCCCGCGCCATCCAGCCTTCCTTTGAATCCCACCCCGATATCCGCGGACGAGCCGATCTTGCGCATATCCATGATCGTTTTTGCGATCGACCGGTATCCCCAGATTCGCTCGGATACGTTCCAGGTTGGCGTGCCGAACAGCCCCATGTTGACGGCCCGACCGTTCGCCCGGTACCGCAGATAACCGTGCTTCACGAACGGCCGCATCTTGTCCTCACCGCCAAATCCCGCATCATTGGCTTCGTAACGTACACGGCCGGACCAGCGGTCGTTCCATTTCATGTCGTACGTCAGGTATATGCGCCGGAACCTGAAGCCGTTTTCGTTCTTGTCCGTTCCGGTCGCGACGTAGTAATAATCGCCAAAAGCCACCCCCTTGATCTTGCCCTCGGCGCCTTCGGCAGGTCCGAACAGGCCGAGGCTCAACACGGCGACGATTCCCCGGATGGTCCCGATTAGTCGCATTTCTCCTCCCTGCTGTTTTCGGTTTATCGATCGACCCGCCCGGATTCCCTGCGGCCGCGGCGGTTCACCCCGTGATGGTCCGGGGGCGGCGGCTCGCCCGGAAGGCTGAACGCCGAGATTTGACCTCGAACGCTGACCCGTTGCCCCCCGTCTTCCGCACGCTGAACCAAGGAGTACAATATGTTACGCTTTCATTACGATCGGGTGGCAATTGTGTGACGAACAGGTTACGATCTCCGGGTCGGACTCCGCCAAAATGCGGAGGGAAGTCGGTGGGGGCACAACCGGCAGCGCGGTCGTGGAATGAACCCCCGTGGGATACCCTGCGAAAACGTCATTGAACCGTAACGATTCCGTAACCCGGTCTAAACATCCGGTTCGTTACTTTGACGCCGATCAGAGGGAGCGGGGCCGCCGACACGTTGAATCCGGAACGCGACGGCCTGAAGAAACATCAACCGAGGAGCGAGAATCCCATGTTACGAATCGCGATCATGCTGTTGTCTGCCGTAATGGTGCTTTCACTCTCCGCCGAGGAGATGGGAGTTGTTCAGGGGCTGATTGTCGACGGCGAAACAGGCGAGCCGCTGATTGGGGCCAACCTGATCGTCTACGACACCGGGGGCCGGCCGGCCTTCGGCACGACGACCGACCTGGACGGGAGGTTCAGCCTCAGACTGCCGTCCGGCAGGCACAGCATCGAGATTTCCTATGTGTCCTACGCGACGAAAACGGTTACCGGCGTCGAGGTAGAAACCAACGGGACTTTCCAACTCAGCGAAGCACTTTCGCCGGAAGCAATCGAAGTCGAAGCGATTACGGTCACGGCCAGACCCGAGCGCTCCAGCGAAGTCTCCATGCTGGTTATCCAACAGAAGGCCGGCGTGGTTACGGACGGCATCAGTTCGGAACTGATGAGCAAGGCTTCATCTTCGGACGCCGGGGATGCGCTCAAAAGGGTGACCGGAATTACGGTGGTGGGCGGGCGCTACGTTTACGTTCGCGGCCTGGGAGAGCGCTACAGCAATACACAGGTCAACGGCGCGCAGATGCCCAGCCCCGAGCCGAACCGCCGCGTGGTTCCGATGGATATTTTCCCGGCGGGACTCCTGGAGAATATCCAGGTGGCCAAGACCTTCTCTCCCGACCAGCCGGGCGATTTCTCGGGCGGATCGGTCCAGATCAGAACGAAGGATTTTCCAGATCAGCTGACGCTCTCACTCTCGGCCTCCACCAGCTTTCATTCACAGACCAGCTTTGAAGATATCCAGAGCTACACGGGCGGTTCGTGGGACTTCCTGGGCGTTGACGACGGCGGACGGGACCTGCCCGAACTGGTAAAAACACAGGCGGCGGAACAGGCCGTTCGCAAGCGCGGGCGCTTTTCCACGTCGGGTTTTACCGCTGAGGAGATTCAGACCCTCGGCCGGTCGTTCAACAATGTCTGGTCGCCGGAAACCCGGACGGCCCCTTTGAACCAGAGCTACAGCTTCAGCGTCGGTAACGCCCTTTCTTCCGAAAACAGGGAACTGGGCTTCGTGCTGTCCCTGACGTACGACAACAGCTACAGGAACGGGAGTCAGGAATGGAACAGCTACCGGCTTACGGCCAAAGACGGCCAGGAATTCCTCTCCCCATTCACCAGTTACACGGTCAGCGGCACCACCAATAACGTGCTGTTGGGCGCTCTCTTCAACAGCAGCTTCCGTTTCTCGCCGCTTCACAAGATCAGCCTGAAGACAATCTACAACCGCAACACCGACGACGAAGCCCGCGGCTATACCGGGTTCAACTCCGACCGCGGCGCCGACCTTCGAAACCTCAGGTTTCGCTTCGTGGAGCGCGGCGTATTTACGGGGCAGCTTGGCGGAGAACACCACATCGATCCCCTGTTCAAATCCAACCTGAACTGGCAGTTCGGCTATGCCGAAGCCACGCGAGACGAACCGGACAACCGCGAAGTTGTTTACGAAATGCGGAATCAGCGATGGACCTTTTTCGACATCACCCAGAGCGGAAGCCGGTTCTATTTCGATCTTGCCGACAGGGAGTGGAGCGGAAAGCTTGACTGGACGGCGCCTATCAAGTCTCCCGCCGGCCTGCCCGCCAAATTCAAGCTCGGGGGTGTATGGCGAAAGAAAGACCGCACCTTCGACGCCCGGCGCTTCCGCTTCGAACAGTCCAGCGGCATTCAACGTCACGTGGACCTGACGGCCGACCCGGAAATCATCTTCGCCGAGGAAAATATCGCGCCCGGGCGCTTCGAACTCAGGGAAACCACCCGCGCCAACGACAACTACTCGGCCAGACAGGATCTCTCGGCGGGTTATATGATGGTGGACATGCCCGTCGCGGCTTCGTGGCGTCTGGTGACCGGGGTCAGGGTCGAATCGTCCAGACAGGAACTGAGATCATTCGACCCCTTCGCGCTCAATTCCGAGCCCATCGTCGTCACGCTGGACAATACCGACGTCCTGCCGGGAATCAATCTCGTGCGGAAGCTTTCCGACCGGTCCAATCTGCGGGCAGCCTATTCCCGCACCCTGGCGCGTCCCGATTTCCGGGAACTGGCGCCCTTCGAATTTACCGACTTTGTAGGCGGCCGGGCGGTCGTGGGGGACACGTCGCTGACCCGTACCGTTGTCGACAACTACGATCTCCGCTGGGAGAACTTCCCCAGACTGGGGGAGCTGGCGGCCTTCAGCGTTTTCTACAAGAAATTCCACGATCCCATCGAGCAGATCATCCAGCCCACCGCCCAACTCCGTGTCAGCTACGCAAATGCGGCGTCTGCCAGCAACTACGGCGTCGAATTCGAGTACCGGCGCAGGCTGGACGCCCTCGTTCCCGACCTTGAGAAATTCTCGGTAAGCGCAAACGTCACATTGGTCAGATCCAAGGTTGAAATCCACCCCGCCAGCGGGGTGCAGACCTCTTCCGAGCGGGCGCTGCAGGGCCAGTCGCCATTCGTGGTGAACCTGATGCTTGGGTACGACAATAATGAAGCGGGCACGTCGGCGAATCTGCTTTACAACGTCGTCGGACGGCGAATCAGCGAAGTAGGGGCCCAGAGACTGCCGGATGTCTTCGAACAGCCCCGCCACCAGGTCGATTTTACGTTCAAACAAAGAGTAGGGTCCGGTGTCAGGGTCAAACTCTCCGCCAGGAACCTGCTCGATTCGACCGTGCTCTACGAACAACAGGAGGAGGTTTTCACACGGTACAAGAGAGGTCGGTCCATCTCCGTCGGAATCGGCTACGATCTCTAGAGACCGGCCGCCGCGGGGCCGGCTGACTGGCGTTCCATCCATCGCATTCGCAGGGGACAGTCCCCAATCGTAAACACCCGTCACCAAGGAGTCGCGCTGTGAAGTTGACAACACGTTTTGCACTATTCATCATCCTGACGCTGGGTTTTCCCGCCTTGCTTCAGGCGCAGACCACCTCCCCCGCCCGGGTCGATTTCGACGGCGACGGCGCGGTCGGGTTCGGAGATTTCGTTCTGTTCAGTCAGAACTTCCAATCAGACCATCCGATGTACGATCTGAGCGGCGACGGCGCGGTGGGTTTTCCCGACTTTGTCGCATTCGCAAGCGCCTTCGGTCAGACAGTCGCCCGGATGGAACGACCGGGAATGGTCTCGGGCAATATCACCTCGAACGCAGTCTGGACCTCGGACCGCGACTATCTGCTCTCCGGTCCGGTCTTCGTCCGGGACGGCGCCACGCTCATTGTCATGCCCGGCACGACGGTCTATGGCGAGGGGGCAACCAACGGCACACTGATCGTCGCGCAGGGCGGCAAACTCATCGCTGACGGAACTGCTCGAAATCCGATCGTGTTCACGAGCGATCAGTTCGAGGGCGAACGAGACAGGGGGCAGTGGGGCGGTCTGATTATCAACGGCCGTGCGCCGGTCAATACCGGTTTGCCTGCATACGGCGAGGGCGACACGGGCGAATACGGCGGCACGGACCCGGAGGACAGCAGCGGCATCCTGCGGTACGTGCGCGTGGAGTTCGCCGGCATCGAGTTTTCTCCAGACAATGAGTTGAACGGCATCGCGTTCCAGGGGGTGGGCTCCGGCACTGTGGTGGACTACGTGCAGGTGCACTTCAACCAGGACGACGGCATCGAGTTCTTCGGCGGGACGGTGAATGCGAAGCACCTGTATTGTACGGGAATTCGGGACGACTCGTTCGACTGGACGGACGGCTGGACGGGCAAGGGACAGTTCTGGGTGGCGCAGCAGCGCGGCGACGACGCGGACAACGGGTTCGAAGCCGACAACAACGGCGACGACAACGAGGCGAGCCCGCGTTCGAACCCGACGATCTACAACGTGACGCTGGTAGGGGATCCGGACGGACCGGAAAGCGACACGGGTCTGCTGCTTCGCGAGGGCACCGCGGCGACCCTGCGGAACTTCATCGTGATCGGGTTCAACGCGGGCGGCCTGGACGTCGATACGGAATCGTCGATTACACTGGCAAACAACGGTGATCTGTCGTTGCGGAACTCGATTTTCTACAACAACGCGACGGATATGGACGAGCAGGGCATGCGCACGATGGGCAACTTCAACACGGACGGCGACGGGATCGACGAGGGGACGTGGGCGATGATGTCGGGCTTCGACAATCGGAGGCGGACCCGGATCTGCGGTCGCCGTATAGCCAGCGTTCGCCCAGCTTCCAGCCGTCTTCATCTTCGCCCGCCGTAAATGGTTCGGTGCCCGTCGCGAGTCCGCCTTCGGACGGGTTTTTCGACGCCGTGGACTTTATCGGCGCGATGAGTGCGGACGACGACTGGACCGCGGGATGGATCACGACGGAACAGCCCGCGGGAGAGTAGACACGACTCTCCGGGCGGAAAGTTGAAAAAAGGGGGAGGAAACCTCGCTCCCATCTCGCTCCCCTCCCCCTTTGAAGCTGTCTTGAAAACCCGGCGGTTGTCGCTCGGATCCAAAAGCGCCGGCCGGGAACGCACCAGGGATTTTGAGACAGTTTCCAGGAGACCGGACGGGCTCGAACGAAGCGTGACCGCTTCAGCGCCTGTTCGGTCTTTCTTGTCTTTTTTACCGGTTCAACGTATTATTCAGTTGGAGATGCGATGATTTTTTTCAATGGAGAAAGAAACGGTGGTCGTAGCTTATTTTCGATGACGAAGCGGATTTTCCGGGGCGCGCTCGCCGTCCTGCTGGCATCGGGTTGCGTAGACAGCAATGGGGATACGGACTCGCCGGAGGGGCTCGCACGCGCGGTCGTCGCCGCCCTCAACAAGGAAGACATCGCGGCGCTTCATGGCCTCCGGGTCCACAGGGAGGAATACCTCAAGAACATCCTTCCGGCATTTCCACCCATCAATTTCTCGCCGGAGTTCGCCTGGAACAACCTGAACAAGAGATCCATCATCGGCGTGAACAAATGGATCAGACGATACGGCGGAGAGAGTCTGAGTTTTACCGGCATCCGTTTCGAGAAGCCGGAGGAAACCTATGAGGGGCTGAAACTCCTGCGTGGGACCGTGTTGAGCGTGCGAACCCAGAGGGGCAAACACGTGGATCTGCGCATCCTCGGATCGGTGGTCCTCAGAGACGGCCGGTACAGGCTTCTGAGCTATGACGACTGAACGAAGTGCCTTCAGGGAAGCGCGAAACAGGCTGATGTCTCTGGGCATCGGCCTTCTGTTTATGGGGCATGTTTTCCCGCTCTGTGCGGCGGACTATGCCTCCGTGCGGACCCATGAGGGAAACAGCGCGCTTCCGGTTTCCCTAACCACGCTCGAACGTGAACTTCTTGAGGACGTCCGCGACGGGCGCCTGGACCGGTTCGACCTGATCGAAGCCGGCCTGATCGCATCGGGGGCCACCGACCCCGTTCTTCTCTCCCGGTACAAGCGGCGCTTCAGCCACCTTCAACAGCACGCCCTGCTTTCCATTCCCTATCTCATGCACACCGAACAGATGGCCGCCGAGTTGTTTCACTATCTTCACCGATACGTCCTCAGGCAGTTCGATACCCGTCCGGTCACCGTGATCAACCTGCTGTCCGACGGCCGCTACAACTGCATTACGGCCTCGTGGCTGTACATCGCGCTGGCGCAACGGTACGACCTGCCCGCAACGGTGATCAAGACCCCGATGCATGCGTACGTGCGACTGGAAACCCGTCCGCCCATTCCCATCGAAATGACCGTGCCCGTTGGCGGCGTCGACCACGCGCAGACCCGTGAGCAGGTCATTCAGACCCTTCTGGATGCGGGGCTGGTCGATCCATCGCAGATTGAATCACACGGGGCCGACGATCTTTTTCTCGAATACCAGCGTCACCAGTTTCCGCTGGAACCGGTCCAGATCCTTTCCGTACTTTTCTACAACAGCGCGCTGCACGCGTTCGAACGGGGCGACCCGCACCTGGCGTTCCGAAATGCCCTCGGAGCTCAGCTTTCTCATCCGGAAGACAGACAATATCAACAGCTTACATTCGATATGGGTCTGGCCTACGCCACCTTTCTCCGTCAGCGGGGCGACCACGACGGCGAGAGCGGAATCGTCACCTATCTTCGCGGTATGAAGCAAATGTTCGCGTCGAACGTTCCCGTCGGGTTCTGATGGACATCATGCGATGAAAAGCAAGGTATCCGCACTGCGTCTTCCCGCATCGGTCGACCCACTCAGCGTGTGGGGGAACGCCGTCGGTTCCCATACCTGTGTACCGACAGACGATACCGTGCAAAATCAGACGTTCCTCGACACGTTCGATTGGCGCCTGTTCAATAGAAACCTGGTGCTGATGAAGGAACAGGAACGCTACCTTCTCTACAGCCTGCCGGACCGCGAAACCGTCGCGTCGCTCGGCATGCCGCGCGGGGCCGAACCGGTGTTCAGCACGGATTTTCCCGAGGGACCCCTGAAGAAGGTCCTGCATGCACACGTGAGCGTACGGGCGCTGTTGCCCCTCGCGCGCGCCACGACGCGCCGGCAGACCTTGCGTGTACGCAACAGAAACGAAAAAACCGTCCTGATCGCAACGATTGAACAAGCGCGGTTGACCGACGCCGTGCGAGACGGACAACCGATCAACACCGTCGTGCTGCGGTCGATCCGGGGATATGAGAAGCATCTGCGAAGACTAAACCGTTCGCTGCTGGACGCGGGCGCCCAACCTCAGACCGAAGACCTGTTCCACGCCGCCATGCGGGCGTCCGGGAGGGAACCGGGAGGCTACACCTCAAAGCTCAACATTGTTCTGGAACCCAACCTTACCGGCGCGGAGGCCGTCAAGCGGATTCTGGAGCACCTGTTCAGAACGATCAGGTGTAATGAAGCGGGCATAAAGGATGACGTCGATACGGAGTTTCTGCACGATTTCAGGGTGGGAATCCGGCGGACGCGTTCAGCCCTCAGCCAGATCAAATCTGTACTTCCCGATGGTCGGGTTGCCCGTTTCCGGAAGGACTTTTCCTATCTCGGAAAACTCACCAACCGACTGCGCGACCTGGACGTCGCCCTGTTGAAGCGGGACGCGTACCGGTCTCTCCTGCCAGGATATCTGCGGCCTCGACTGGACCCCCTTTTCGAATCGCTCCGGGCGGAACGTACGGGCGAACACCGGCGCCTCGCCGCCGCCCTGGACGGCGGCAGGTACCTGAAATTCGCCGCGGACTGGGAGGCGTTTCTGAAATGCCCGCCGGAGTTCCCATCGCCGAGCAATGCCGAAGCGCCGGCGGTTGGCCTGGCGCGGAGATTCATTGGCAAGAGATACGGCCGCGTGATCGAATTGGGGACCGCAATCGACGCGCCCACACCCGACGCTGAACTGCACCGGCTTCGGATCGAGTGCAAGAAATTGCGCTATCTCCTGGAGTTTTTCTCGTCGCTTTACCCAACTCAAGAAGTCCGGCTGATTGTCGAGCGCCTCAAGAGCCTGCAGGACAATCTGGGTGACTTCAACGACCTCTCCGTCCAGCAGGCCGACCTGAAGTCGTACCTGAAAGCGTTGCCCGCGGAGGGGACTCACCCGGAAACCTTTGCCGCCGTCGGCGGTCTGATCGGTTGCCTGTACCGCGAGCAGCAGACCGTCCGCGCGGCCTATTCGAAGACATTTATGCGGTTCAATCAGGCGGAGGTCGCCGCCACCTTCCGACGCCTGTTCGCCTGAAGACGGAAAGCGCATTCCATGGCTACAGTGGCCCTGTACAACATCAAGGGCGGGGTGGGGAAGACCGCCGCCGCGGTGAATCTGGCCTACCTCGCCGCGCGCGACGGCGCGCAGACCATTCTGTTCGATCTGGACCCGCAGGGATCGGCAGCATTCTACTTTCGCATCAAACCCTCAAGGAAACTTCCGGGTCGAAAATTTCTGCGAGGAGGGCGCAGGGTAGAGAAGCGCATCCGAGGGACCGACTACGAAAATCTGGACCTGCTGCCGTCCAACCTGTCGTTCCGAAACCTGGACACGACGCTGAGTAAACTGAAGGCCTCCTCAAAACGGCTCCATCGCATTCTGAAACCGTACCGCAAGACATACGACTTCATCTTTCTCGACTGTCCGCCTGGCATCGGCCTGGTATCGGAAAATATGCTCTTTGCCTCCGACGTCGTTCTGGTTCCCTGTATACCGACGACGTTGTCCATGCGTACCTGTGACCAGCTGGTACGTTTCTTCGATTCCAGAGGCCGGGACGTCTCCCGGATCTACCCGTTCTTCGCGATGGTGGAGAAACGGAAACGCATGCACAGCGAAATTCTGGCGACCGGCGGAGACCCCGAACAGCGGTTTCTGAAGACCCGGATTCCTTACGCGTCGGAAGTCGAGAAAATGGGTATCCACCGGGAACCGGTCCCATGTTTCGCGCCGGGTTCGCCCGCCGCAGACGCGTATCAGGACCTTTGGGATGAACTCAAGGGGATCGTGCCGAGACGCTGACGGGCGACGACTCTGTCCGTCAAATCCCCGTACCGTAATGACTTGCGAGCCTGAAACCGATTGACTGAGGCATTGCTGTGGATTATCTTGGCGCTGTATAGACGTCGATTCCGCGGGTACACCACGAGAAGTGCGGCATGAATCTGGACGATCCAAAACTGTATACCAACCGGGAAATCTCCTGGCTTCGCTTCAACGAACGCGTCCTCGAGGAAGCCCGCGACCCCGGGAACCCCTTGTTGGAGCGGGTGAAGTTTCTCGCCATCGTGGCCAACAATCTGGACGAGTTTTTCGAAATCCGGGTTGCGGGGCTGCTGCAGCAGATGGAAGCCAGGGTTCCCGATGCCGGCCCCGACGGGCTGTTGCCCGACGAACTGTTCGAACTGGTTTCGCGGGAAGCCCACCGGATGGTCGACGAGCAATACGCCTGCTGGAACGACGAACTCCTGCCCGCGCTGAAGGACGCCGACGTACACGTCCGTTCGTTGTCCGACCTCGACGCCGCCGACAAGGCGTTTGTCAGGCATTACTGCCAGCGGGAACTGCATCCGGTATTGACGCCTCTCACCGTCAATCCCGCCCATCCCTTTCCGCGGGTGGTGAACAAGTCGCTCTGCATCGCCGTGTTGCTCAAGGACAGTGAAGGCGATACGTTGTTCGGCGTGGTTACCGTTCCGCGCCTATTGCCCCGTTTCATCCGGCTGCCCAGAGAAGACGAAGGCCGCCGCGTGGACTACGTCTCTCTTGCCGAACTCGTGAGAGCCCATATTCCGGAGTTGTACCGGGGGTACAGGATCCTTGGCACGGCCGCCTTTCGAATCACGCGCAACAGCGACCTCTACCTCGATGAGGAAGAAGCCGACGACCTCCTGCTGGCCATCGAAGACGAACTCAAACGCCGGCGCAAGGGCGATACCGTCCGATTGGAAATCGACGCGGCCGTGCCGGAACAGATCGAACGCCGTCTGCGGGCCATCTACGACCTGACCGAGAAACAGGTGTACCGCGTGAACGGCCCGGTCAATCTGAATCGATTGATGATGCTCTATGGCGCAACGCTGCGACCCGATCTGAAAGATGCCCCGTACCAGCCGACGGAATACGCCTACGCGGAAGAATTCGACCAGCTCTTCGCCGAAATCCGCCGCCGGGACATCCTGCTGCATCATCCCTACGACTCGTTCCAGCCGGTCATCCGGTTCGTGCAGGCCGCGGCGCGGGACCCGGACGTACTGGCCATCAAGCAGACCCTGTATCGGACGACCGAGGACTCGCCGATCATGGATGCCTTGCTCAAGGCGGCCGAGGCGGGCAAAGAGGTCACCGTCATCGTGGAACTCAAGGCCCGCTTCGATGAAGCATCCAACATCCGGTGGGCGCGGCAGCTCCAGGACGCCGGGGTGTACGTCGCCTACGGCGTGGTGGGCCTGAAGACCCACTGCAAACTGTCCATGCTGGTCCGGCGCGAAGCCGGCGGCCTCCGCCGCTACGCCCACGTCGGCACCGGAAACTACAACGCGTCGACGGCGCGCGTCTACACGGACCTGGGTCTGATGACGACCAGGGAGGACATCACCAGCGACGTCGCCGAAGTCTTCAATCTCCTTACGACGCAGTCCGACCGTCCGGAAGTCGAGAAACTGCTGGTTGCGCCCTTCAATATGATGGACTGTCTCCTCGGCAAAATCGATCGTGAGATCGAGCACGCCCGAGGCGGCCGGCCGGCCCGCATCGTCTGCAAGATGAACTCGCTCCAGGACGAACGGGTGGCCAAAGCGCTCTATAAGGCTTCTCAGAACGGCGTGGACGTGGACCTGATCGTCCGCGGGATCTGCTGTGTCCGCCCGGGGATTCCCGGCGTCAGCGACCGCATTCGGGTCAGGAGCATTGTCGGGCGGTACCTCGAGCACAGCCGCATCTATATGTTCCACAACGGGGGCAATCCCGAAATCTACACGGGCAGCGCGGACTGGATGCCCCGCAATCTGCGCCGCCGCGTGGAGATTCTCTGCCCCATCGAAGACCCGGCGCTCGTCCGCCGAATTCAATCCGGGATTCTGTCTCCCTGCCTGGCGGACAACGTCAAGGCCCGCGAACTCCTTCCGGACGGCGACCATCGCCGCGTCGGGCCGTCAAACGGCAGACCGGCCCTTTCATCGCAGGACGTGATGATGGGTCTCGCCCGCGGAGAATCTATCGACGTTCCGGATTTCTTTGCCGGCAACGGTCGGCAGCCGGATTCCTGAAAACAAGAGACGGAGGACGTTCCCGCTGTCCTCCGTCTTCCATCCTTTCGCGGCGTCAGGGATGTACTGCTCTAGACGGTCTGAAGCGTGAAGCCGAAGGTAGACCCCGCGCCCAGTACGCTCGTCGCGTAGACCCGTTCCCCGTGGGCCTCAACGATATGCCGGACGATCGAGAGCCCCAGACCGGTTCCACCCAGGCTCCGGGAACGCCCCCTGTCGACCCTGTAGAATCGCTCGAACACGCGCGGCAGCGAATCCGACGGGATCCCGATACCGGTATCCGCGACCTCGAGCGCAAACCGTTCGCCCGAAGCGCCCGGCCCTGAGTGCTCATCCTCGTGGCCGGGGTGAGCCGCCAGTACAACGTTCGGCGCCGTCGCCGCGTCCGTACCCGCGAAAACTTCCTCCGACCCGAGCCGCCTTCCGGCCACCCGCACATGCCCGCCCCGGGTCGTGTATTTTACGGCGTTGTCGAGCAGGTTGACCACGGCCTGTTCGATCAGTTTCGGGTCGCCGCGGACCACCGGTTCGTCCTGAATTGCGATTTCAACGACGATGTCATTTGCTTCGGCCTGGTTCCGGACGGAATCGAACGCCCGGTCCACCACTCGTCGAATCGCGAAATCCTCGATTTCAATCGCCGGCGCGTCGGACTGCATCCGCGAGAGATCGAGCAGGTCTTCCAGCAGCGCCTGGAGCCGGTCCGAATGCGTCAGAATGGTCTGCACGAATCGATCGGCGGTGGCGTGGTCTTCAAGCGCTCCGTCGGCCAGGGTATCCGCGCACCCCTTGATGGCCGTGAGCGGCGTCCGTATTTCATGGGATACGTTGGCCACGAAATCCTTGCGCGCACGCTCCAGCCGATGCAATTCGGTGGTGTCGTAGAAGACCGCCGCCACACCCATCCCCGCGCCCTCCCCGCGGATGGGACCCACGTGAACGTCGAAGTGTCTCTCTGGCGGACCGGACGCCGTCATTGCCCGCGTCAGGCCCTCGCCGGTTCTCAGGGTGTGTTCGATGGCCTCCTGCACCTTGACGTCGCGGATCATTTCCACCGGCGGGCGGCCTTCCGAGGGGGACGTCACGCCGAAGAGGCGCTCGAAGGCGCGGTTGGTCAGCAGAACGCGGCCGTCGCGCCCCGTGACGAGGATGCCGACGGTGATATCCGCGAGAATCGCCTCGAGCCGTGACTTTTCGCCCACGACGTCCGCGATCCGGTCGCCGACGTTCCGCCGGGCGGACGCCAGAGACGCCGCCAGATCCATGACTTCCGGGGAAGAAGCTATGGAAGGCGCCTCGCCGTCGAGGTCGCCCGCGGCGATGGAACGCGAGAATGCCGTCAATTCTCGTATTGGCCGGAAGACCGAACGCGAGAAGACGGCGGCCAGCGCCAACGCGGCGATCAACCCCGTCGCGGTGGCCAGCAGGACGGCTATATTGACGCGTTCCTGCAGGCGGTCCGCCATCAGGGCATCCTCAAGTGTAGCCGTCAGGTAAACATGCACGGTCGCCAGGGTCGTCAGGACGACGGCCGCGCACAGCAACGTCAACCGCCAATGCAACTTCATCTCACTCGCCTGCCTCGAGCCGCCATGTCCGGAAATTCACAAAAATGACCCGTGCCGCATTGAAAGAGCGGGACACAGGCCATCTGTGAAGAAAAATCCGGAATCCGGGATTTCAACTTGATCTGATGCACTGTCGCGAGATATCTTCGCCAGTTACAAACCGTTTCATGCTATCTGTAACGGAGCCAACTCTTCAGGATCAAGCAGGGGAACGTCCAGCGCCTTCAACACGTCGTTAATCCGGTCCGACGTCACTTCAGTCGGAGCGGTGATCTCCAGTCCGATCGGACGTCCTTCCGCCTCGTAATCCAACAGCAGACCTTTCCCGATCGTTTCAGTCCTTACACTCTTGGCCATGGCCTTTCTGGGAAAATACAGATACGCTGCCAACGGCCGTCCTTTCCGAAACGTAATTTCCAGATATCGATCTCTCATCGCCCCTTGCTTTCTCAGGTTGGATAAGCGGTGACAATGACAAGCATCTGTTCTTCAAAATCCGGCTCGACAATAACCTCCCAGTCATCCTGATGATACCGGCTTTCTACGACAAATCTGCCGTAATATTCGTCTGGTCTATAGCCTTCCGCACGGCTCAACATCTCTCTTAGTGCGATTTCCGTAAAATCCCTCTGCTCCATTCGTTTCTCGGCGTGCGGGGTGATTTCGAGTTCCCATATCCACCAATCCGGCCAATTCATCCTCGCCATCCGAACGGAGTCTGGATTGACTCGCTATAAATATAAAGAAAATTGATATTTCAAGACACTATTTTACGGCCCGGCAGTCATCCGTCGCAAGAATGACGACAAATCACCTGAGCCGCCGGGAACACAGTGAGACCGTCAGATGCGCCTGCCACCGGCGAATCCACTGAATTCGTCCAGGAACCATTCGGCCTGTTTTGTCATGAAGATACCGATCTCATCGCCCTTGAAGGCGAATGATATCAGGAGCCGTCCCAGGTAGACGTCCGTGACGCAGACTTCCATGTTGAGCGTCTGCCCGTCGATCCACGCGGCGGAGGACAGGCAATCGTACTCGATACCGGGGACCTGGCCGATCCGTTCGCCGAAGTAGTTGCGTTGCGGGAACTTGCCGGGCAGCACGCGCCCGATGCCGAAACGCAGCACATTGTCGCCCTGACCGTTGGTGTACTCCCATGCGCCCTCATCATCACCGAAGGACAGGCGCATGCGCGTGATCCCCATCGGGTTGTCTTCGAGGGCATACCATGCACCGTTGACATCCGAGGCCGGGGGAGCATCGGGATCCCCTGGAATCGGCAGGACTTCCAGGCGTTCGATTCTGCCGGCAAGTGCCGCACCGGCGTCGCGGTCTTCGGGAAGCGGCGCGTCTGAAAGGTGGCCGTAGAGTTCCTCGCGCATCACGGCGGGAATGGCGCTGCCCGCCGCCGCACCCTGCGTGTCGGCGATGCAAGTGAACAGGAAATCTTTTTCGGGAAAACAGATGGCATACTGACTGCCCATCCCGCGGAAGGAGAATCCGTTCTCTTCCTCGCGCCAGATCTGATATCCGTACCCGCTGTTTCCCCGGATCGTGTTGTCGATCTGACAGGCGGTCGCGGCGCGCACGTACGCATCCGGCAGCACCCTCTCGTCTCCCCATGCGCCGCCGTTCATGCAGGCGAGCGCCACTCTGGCAAGATCGCGGAGCGTACAGACGACCCCCGATCCGCCCCACGACACCCCTTCGGGCGTTCGAATACACCATGCGTCGGCCGAGAATCCGATCCGGTCAAGAAACCGCGGCCGCATATAGTCCAGAAAGGGCATCCCGGAAAGCCGTTCCACCGTGGCCGTAAGCACGACGGTCGCGGCGGTGTCGTACGCGAAAATCGTCCCGGGAGGATGCGAAGGGGCCCGGTTGAAGAAGGTCCACACCCAGTCCGGATCGTTGCGCGTATAGGAGTTTCTCGAATGAGGGGTCGCCATCATCAGGAGGTCCCTGACAGTGGAGGCGGCAAGCCACGGATGAAGGTCTTCCGGCAGCTTGTCCGGGAAGGTTTCGACGACCCGGCTGTCGAGGGTGAGCCTGCCCTCGTCGATCATCATCCCGACTGCCAGTGCGACGAAGCTCTTGCTGACCGAATACATCCGGTGCTTGCGCCGGGCCGACCATGGAGCCCAGTATCCCTCCGCCGCGATCCTGTTGTGGCGCGCCAGCAGAAAACCGTGCATGCAGATGCGCTCGGAGTCGATCCGCTGCAGGAAATTCAGGATTGCCCGCGAGGGGATGCCCTGTCTCTCAGGTGACGCCGCTACTGTAAAAAAATCTTCAGATACCGATCGCGTCATCTCGCACGCGCCCTCCGTTAAAGCGGTAGCCGACGCCCCGGACGGTCTCGACCATTTCGCTCACGCCGCCCAGTTTCTCTCTCAACCGTCGGACGTGGGTATCCACGGTCCGGCCGTAGCCGGCATAATCGTAACCCCACACCGTGTTCAACAGTTCCTCCCTGGACTGCACGCGCCCCCGTCGTTCCGCCAGCGTAACCAGCAGACTGAATTCGGTGGACGTCAATGCCAGTGCATCGCCGCCCACGGTTACCCGGTGGGCCGCCTGATCGATGGTGAGCGGCCCGAATCGCATCGTTTCCGGACCGGACGTTTGCGATGCCGGGTCCCGCGGTTCCGCCAGCCGCCTCAGGATGGCCTGGACCCGAAGTGCGAGCTCGCGGGGCGAAAACGGTTTCACAACGTAGTCGTCCGCTCCCAGTTCCAGGCCGACGACGCGGTCCACCTCTTCGGCGCGCGCCGTCAGCATCAGAATCGGCAGTTTGCGGGTGGCCGCGTCCTGCTTCAGCAGCCTGCACACTTCCAGCCCGTCTATTCCGGGCAGCATCAGGTCCAGGACCACCAGATCGGGAATCTCATTCCGAATGAGTTCGACGGCCGCTTCGCCGGTCTCGACGGCGACCACCGTAAAGCCCGCCTTCTCAAGGTTGTACGAGACGATCTCCCGAATATCAACTTCGTCTTCAACCAACAGAATTCTGCCTGCCATGGATGTCCTCGCATCAACAACAGACCCGTCGCGCTGTCAGGGTTCGAGACGTCATCTCCTCTCCGAAACGTAATATACAAAAAGGAACGAAATGGGCAATGCCCCTGGCCCGGTATTGGACGTCCGAACAAAAAGAACCAGATTGTCCATCACCCGGGAGATCGACGAGACCGGAGGACAATCCGAATCATCCGGAGAACGCACGAAGTCTTGGGTTCCGTCCCGGAAATCAGTTGCCTGACGGCGAGGTGTTTTCAGGACGGAACGACGTTCCGCGCAAAGTACACTATGCGGGAGAAAAGGAGATATCGCCCAGCCAGGGGTCGCAGCGGCCCAGCCTCACGGCCAGGGTGTCTCCGGGCGCCGCCTTCGGGGGCGGCCTGATATCCGTCTGGAACGCGAAGTCCAGTATCTCGACGTTCATCGTCCGATCGCGCGTTTCCAGCGCAACCGCCTCGAAGACGTCGCCGATACGACCCTGAAGGTACCGAAACAGCCAGTAACGCTCCCGCCGCCGCTCGATGCGGATCAGGGCGCGCATCCGTTCCTCGGCTTCGAAGACCACGCGCTGGATGTGCACCTCGTCGTACGGCAACGGCCGATCCATCAGAAGAGCCGCCACCTGCCTTTGAACCGCCAGGTCCGTATACCGCCTCAACGGCGATGAGGCCTGGCAGTACGGCTCCACGCCCAGGCCGCCGTGCAACGCCGGTGTCACGCTCATCGACGCGCGCCGCATTCGGCGCAACACCCGGTACCGGCGCAACACTTCATTCTCCACGTCGCTGAATTCCGCGAGATCCGGCGCGGTCTGGATCCGGTACACCACCGGTATGCCCCGGTCCCGGCAGAACCGCGCCATCGCAACGTTTGACATCACCATCATCTCGCTCACGAGGAGGTTCGCCGGAGACCTGCCGTCCTGCATCGACACCTCGATCTTCCCCCCCGCCGTTATCCCGATGCGCCGGTTCGGATGTTCCACGTCGATCGCGCCGTTCTGCAGCCTTTCGATGCAGTGCCACTCCGCTACGGTGTGCAATGCCGAAAACTCGCTGTGCAGGGAATGGGAGGGATCCTCCAGAATCCGGTCCACGGCTTCATAGGTGAGTTTGTCGCGGCACCGTATCACCGAAGGAACGATATGAACGCTTTCCACCGTTCCATCCGCCGAAACTTCGAACAACTGACTCAGCGCCAGCCGCGGAACACCCGGTCGAAGACTCCCCAGATCGCTGGAGATCCTCTCCGGAAACATCGGAATCTTCCGGTCAGGAAGGTAAAGGCTGGAAACCCTTGCCGCGGCCTCCCGGTCGGGTTCCGAATCCAGGGGAACCAGACTCGCCACGTCGGTGATGTGCACGCCAACCTGCAGGGACCCGTCGGCTCGGATCAGGACCGATACGCCGTCGTCCATATCGGTGGTTGCGGCGTCGTCGACAGCGTAGACCGCCAGTTCCGTCAGGTCCCGTCGACGACCGTCGTCCGGCAACGGAGCTTGTCCCAATGCATCGGCCGCCTGGCTGACAACCGACGGGAACTCGACCGGGACGTCGGCCCGGATCAGGTCCAGGTGTTCATCCGGAGCCCATACGCCATCTCGCACAAGCCGGTCGAAGACGAGGCGCGCGTCCACCCTGGCGTCCGCCATGCGTTCCAACCACCCGGCGTGAATACTCCTCTCGCCGCGCAACACGGTATCCTTCAGCCGATCGACCCATCCGCCGACGAGTTCCGGAGGTCCTTCACGACACTCGGCGAACCACTGCTGGAATTGCGCCTTCACTTCGGCCCGCTCGGCCTCGCGTCTTGCCGCGGCCCGTCGGGCCTGAACCGCATCCTCGCTCAGCGCGCGGTACCCGCCGCCGCGCCTTTCCGCTTCGAAATACACGTTCGTTTCCAGATGGACCAGCATCGCGGCGCGTTGTTCCGGCGTCACGTCCCTTCCGAAATAGAGATCCGCCAAGCCGTCCACCGTCCAGACGTCCGCGTCTTCGCGCGCCAGTTCCCACGCGTCCCAGAGGTCTATCCCCTCGCTTTCCGCCTGCGCGCGCGACATCCACGCGGCCGCGCCGGTCCAGTCCGAGGCCGTTTCACCGGTGCAGAGCAACACGTTCCCGGCGGGCGTATTCACCGTTTCCCTGCGGCCCGTCGCAAAGCGCGCCTTTCCGCCTTGCGAAGTCAGGCACACGCCCGCCATCAACCGGTTGCGGTACCGGAAGAACGCAATCTCGTTTTCCATTATCGCCATAGCCAATGTAAGCGCCGGGTACGCCCCGTCGATCCGGTTTCCGGTTTATTGCCGCGGCTTTCTTGCGACCACGTCGATTTCCACCAGGACGTCCGGCAGCACCGACTGCACCGTTGTCCTGGCCGGCCGGACGCCCGTGAAGAACCTCGAGTACACCCGGTTGAATGCCGCGAAATCGCCGATATCCGCAAGATGGCAGGTCGATTTGACCACGTCGTCCATCGTACAGCCCGCTTCCTGCAAGACCTTGCGGATGTGCTCCAGCGTAACGCGGGTCTGTGTCTCTATATCGTCGCCGATCACCTCGCCGGTGGCCATATCCAGCGACGCATGCCCGCTCACGTAAACCCATCCGTCCATTTCGACCGCCGCCGAATACGCCCCCGTATCCACCTGTTTGTCGGGGTGTTTGATCTCTCGCTTGCCCATCGTGTGTCCTCCCATGGATCGAGCCGTCCCGTATCGTTTGTCGCGTCAATATAGCGAATTCCGCGGAACCGATCCAGCCGGTTCTGTTCATTGGGCCAATGCCCCGATGCGCCTTGCGTTTCGCCGTCCGGACATTTATCTTTTCCGCAATCTTCCGCCGTCCGGACGCCAGGAGCGCCGCGTTGTACGACTGGCTCACGGATACCCGAACACGGTAAAGTCACGGACGCCTGAATGAAGATCGCCCACGTTTCCGACTTCCATCTCCGCCATCATCTGCCCGGCACCTCGACCATATCCAGACGTCTGAGCCGGCATATGCCGGACCTGATATCGCAGGCGGTGGAACGCATCCGCGCGGAATCGCCCGATCTCGCGGTTGTAACCGGCGACCTTGTCGACCACCCCTTTTACGGGATGCGCGATTGCCAACTGGTCGCCCTTGGGGAGAAGGACCTTTGTCTCGTCCGGGAATGTTTCGCGCCGCTGACGTGTCCGGTGGCCTTTCTGTACGGCAACCACGACCATCCCGAATCCTTTCACCGGGTCTACGGCGACCTGCCCGCGGAGTTTGAGGTTGCCGGCCACCGCGTCCTGATCTTCTTCGACGACGAAGTGGACGACCACTTCCCCCAGCGGATGGGTGCGCAGCGCGAACGGTTTCTCGCCGCGCTGAACGACGACGACCCGCGGACTCAGATCCATCTCCAGCACTATCTCGTCGCGCCCGTCCGTGCGCGCGGCTATCCTCACGCGTACCGGGAGGCCGAAAGCCTCAGGGCCGCCCTTGTGGCGGACAGCAGGGTCCGCCTGGTGCTTTGCGGGCATTATCACAAGGGGGACCGTCTGTTCAACGAAGGCCACGTGTACTTCGGCAATGCGCCCGCGTTCGGGGAGCCCCCACATCCGTTTCGCGTCTACAATTTGGATGACACGGGCGTCACGCAGACTGAGTTCCATCTCCGCCCGACAAAGGCGCCAAAGCGGCGCGCGGTGTTCCTCGACCGGGACGGCACGATCAACCCGCAACCGGCCTATCGTACCGGTCCCGAGGAGTTCAGCCTGCTGTCCGGCGCCGCGGAAGCCCTGTCGAAATTGAAGCGCGCCGGTTATGTTCTCGTGGTTGTCTCGAATCAGACCGCCGTCGGCCAGGGTTACGTGACCACCGAGACGGTCGGCGCCGTCAATGATCGCATGGCATCGCTGCTCCGGGTTTTGGGCGTGGAACTGGATGGCGTCTACTGCCGTTATCACAGCCCGGGCGCGGTGCTGCCGGAACATCGGACCGATCAGCCGGAAACCAAGCCCAGCCCCGCGATGCTCGATGCCGCGGCAGAAGACCTGAATCTCGACCTTTCTGCTTCTTTCATGGTGGGCGACCGGAAAAGCGACGTGGAGGCCGGGCGAAACGCCAGCTGCCGCGCGTCCATCCTGGTGAAGACCGGTGGCGGTCCGGAGGCGCTGGCGAAGATGCCGCCCGGTCACGCGGATTTCGTTGCCGAGGACCTCGGCAACGCCGCGGACTGGATTCTGGAGCAGAGATGATGGCAGGTATCCGCGTCCGATCCATATTTTGGGTTCTGATCCCGGCGGCCGCGGTGGCCGGGATCATCGCCGTCGTCCTCACCAGGTATGCGCGGGAACTGGACCGCCTCATCGGCGACGGGCCGGAGGGCGCTGCGGCTGCCGGTCTCCCGCCCATCCTGCACAGGGTCGCGGACTCGCTGTCCGCGACTGACCTGGCGGGTCTTCTCGCCCGACAATTCGTTCCGCCGGACCGTTCGGATCTTTCAAGTGGATTCAAACGGACCGGTTACGCCCTTCTGATGGCCCGGAAATACGAAAAAGAAAGCCTCCTGGCTTTCTTTTTCGACCGGACTCCCTTCCCTTTTCCTCGAAAGACCCCCGTGCCGGGCTTCGAGGGCGCCGCCCGGGCTTACTTCGGCGTACCTCCGGCCCGGATGACCGCGGGCGAAGCCGTCCTGTTGTTCCATCTTGCCCGTTTTCCCGATGCGCCGGCGCCGGTGACCGACCCGGAACGCGCCATCGAACTCCGAAACCGCCTGCTGCGGGATCTCATGAATGACGGTACGATTAGCGCGGCACAATACCGGTCCGAATCCGGCCGGCCGCTCATCCTTTCCGGAAGCCATCCGGCCGTGTGGTGACGGGCCGGATGGGTAAAGAATCAGGCCACAATCGCGGTCCGTCCGACGGGTGGCGCGGACGAAAAATCCGGGCCTCTATCCGAGACTCGGCCTGTCGGGAGGGAGATGCAGGCAGAGCGCGTGACAGAGGCCCGCGTCCTGAATCACGATAATATATATCCGATTTTACACGCCGAGTCAATACCCTCTCCTCACTTTTTCGCGACTGATTGCGGGGATCGGAAACCACACACACAAGTGTGTGGACCCTTGAGCCGGATGTAGTCCGCGGATTGGTCCAATTGCTCCAATCCGGAGCCATCTTCGCTGCAGTGTGCGGCCCACCTGGATTTCGCGGCGGCCGAACTACATTTCGCGCCCGCAGGGAGCGCGGGAACCTGTCACGTCTCCCGGCGGCTGGGCATGACGACGCACCCTCCGCACGACGGGTTCAACAGATGGTTTCGCGACTGCCGGCTGTTTTCGAAATTGGCTGTGATCTTTGTTAAGGATTATCACGAAAAACTCACAATATTGATGGAACTTCCCGTATATTATCGCTACGTTGAGGATTTTTGATTGATCCGGAACCCACTAAACACCGGGATCACGTATCGAGATTCCCGCCGGGGCTGATGGAATGGCGTGTAACCCAAAAGTGACAACAGTAACGGGGTACGGCATGCGCAATACATTCATCAAATGGAAAATGTCGTTGCCATTTCTGGCGCTCCTCGCGATGCTTTGCGGACACCCGGCGTCCGTCGCCGGTCAGGAAGCGATTGAGGAAGCAGACTACCAGACATGGCATCTACCCAACGGCGCGACCGCGCGTCTGGGAAAAGGAACGATTGGTTTCGGGGACCGCGAACTGGACGTTTCTACCGACGGGCGAACGCTCGCCATAGGGAGCCGCGTCGGCGTCTGGCTGTACGATGGGACCAGGGCCCGCACGCTGGCGCTGTTGCCGAGCCCGGACCGAATCGCTTCGGTGTCGTTTTCGCCGGACGGGAGCACATTGGCCACCGTATCCGAGGCCGGTACGCTATTGCTCTGGGACGTGGCCACCCGATCGGAGAACGCGACCCTGGAAGGGCATTCGGGCAAAGTCAATGCGGCGTTATTTTCTCCCGCAGGGAACACGCTGGCCACCACAACGGAAGAAGGCGCGGTAATCTTGTGGGACGCGGCTTCCAGAACACAGGCGGCCACACTCAACGGACACGCGGGCAACGTCACTTCGATCGCGTTTTCGCCTGACGGAGGCACGCTTGCCACCGCGTCGGAGGATGGCCTGGTGCTGTTGTGGGACGTGAACGCGCAAACCCGGCTCGACACACCCGAAGGGATTGCGGACGCTGTGACGTCGCTGTCGTTTTCCCGCGACGGCGGTACACTGGCCACCGCGTCGGGCGATAGCTCGGTGGTGCTATGGGACGTCGCCCTTGCGGAGGCAGATACCCTCATGGGTGATGCTGCCGACGTCACGTTGGTGGCATTTTCGCCGAAAGCGGACACTCTGACCACTGCATCGGCGGATGGCACGGTGTTGCTGTGGAACGTCGCAGAACGACGCGTGGTCGATACGTTCGAAGGACATACGGGTAGCGTCACATCGTTGGTATTTTCGAAGGACGGCGGCACGCTCGCCACCGGGTCGGCGGATGGCACGGTGCGGTTCTGGGACGTGGAGACAGGCTACTTCGTCGCATTTGGCGGACACAGACCCGCGGTCACGTCGATAGGACTCTCTCCCGATAGCGACACGTTGGCCGCCGGTTCGGCGGGGGGAGCGGTACACCTGTGGGACGTGGGCGAGCGAATGCAGTTCGATATCCTCAAGAGGCATCGCGAAAGCGTCACGTCGGTGGTGTATGCCCCGGATGGCGACACGCTGGCAACCGCGTCGCAGGACAGTACGGTCGTTCTGTGGGACGTGGCCAGCCGGATGGCGGCCTCCACTTTCGAAGGGCATGGGGATGGCGTTCGTTCGGCAGCGTACTCGCCCGATGGGACCATGCTGGCTACCGTGTCGGATGACGGCGCCGTATTGCTGTGGGAGGGCGCCACGCGACGCGTGGCCGCCACCCTCGGCGGGAGTGCGGATGGCTTTGGGTCGGTGGTGTTTTCGCCCGAAGGCGACGCGCTGGCCACGGGGTCGGCAAACGGCTCGGTCGTTCTGTGGGACGTGGCCTCGCGATCACGTATCGCCGCACTCGAAGGGCACAGAGGGAGTGTCAATACCGTCGTGTTTTCGCCGGACGGGAGCACGGTGGTCACCGGTTCGAGCGACAAAACGATCAAAGTGTGGGACGTGGCCACGCGATCGCAGTTGGCCACCCTGCAAGGTCATACGGGCGGGGTTGGAGCCCTCGATTTTTCATTGGACGGCAGCAGGCTGGTTTCCGGGTCGAACGACAACTCAATCAAGCTCTGGAACGTGAGCGCGCGAACCGAGGTCGCGACGCTGGTCGGGCACACCGCCAACGTCAATTCGGTTGTTTTTTCGTCGGACAGGGTCACGTTGGTTTCCGGGTCGGAAGACGGTACCATGCTGTTGTGGGACCTGTCGGCGTGGCTGGGCCTCCGTCCCCTCTCCCTGGAGACCATCTCCGGCGACGGACAGGAGGGCGCGCCGGGCGGAACGCTTGCCAAGCCGCTTGTCGTGGAAGTGAAAGACCACAATGGCGATCCCGTGCCCGGCGTCGCCGTGACGTTTACGGTCTCAGCCGGACAGGGGCGGCTCGGCGACCGTTTCACGGTCCAGCAGACCCGGACGGATGCGGACGGCCGCGCATCCGTCGTACTGACGCTGGGGAACCGGGTGGGCACAAACACCGTCGAGGTAACGCTCGGCGGTCGTGAACTGGCAACCTTTTCCGCGGACGGAGTGGGGACCTCCCCCGTGGTGATGGACGGCGACCCCCGCAGGTGGCGTCTGCCCGAAAGGGCGACGGCGCGCCTGGGCAGAGGAGCGATTGGAAGGGGCGACCGCGCGCTGGCCCTGTCGAGGGACGCAAAGACACTGGCCGTGGCAAGCGGCGTGGGGGTGTGGCTGTATGACGTGGGCAGGTCCCGGGACGCCGCACTTCTTTCAGGTCCCGAGCGTGTGCATGCGGTGGCGTTTTCAAGGTCCGGCGCCCTCGCGGCGGGCCTGGCCAACGGCGGTGTCGAACTCTGGAATCCCGCCATGGGCGCCCGCATTGCGACGCTCGAAGGAAGTGCGGCGTCGATCGTATCCGTGGCATTTTCGGATGACGGCGCCACGATCGCCGCCGGCGCGGAAGATGGCACGGTCAGGCTGTGGGACGTAGACGGGCAAACCGGGGTCGCCACCGTCCGGGCGCACTCGGGGAGTGTGACTTCCGTGGCATTCTCGTCCGACGGGGCCACCCTGGCCACCGGCTCGGCGTACGGCGCGGTCAAACTGTGGGACGTCGGCGCCCGAACCGAGGCCGCCGCGCTGGAAGGCCACGCGGACGGAGTCCATTCGGTCGCATTTTCGGCAGACGGAAGCACCCTGGCGGCCGGGCTGGCGGCCGGTACGGTCAAACTGTGGAACACCGTCGCACGGACCGAGGCCGGCACGCTGCGAGGCCACGCGGACGGGGTCCGTTCGGTGGCGTTTTCGGAGGACGGGAGCACACTGGTCACCGGCTCGGCGGACGGCACGGTCAAACTGTGGGACGTCGCCACGCAGGAACTGAAGGACACCCTGAGAGATCACGGGGGCATGGTCTATTCAGTAGCGTTCGCACGCGGCGGATCGATCCTTGCCTCGGGGTCGGCGGACGGATCGGTCGTCGTTCGAAACGTCGCGACGGGAAATGCCGCCGTGATCTACGGATACAGGTCTCTTGCGTCGTTGACCGTTTCGCCCGACGGAGGCACGCTGGCCACGGGCACGCGTGACAACCGCGTGACGCTGTGGGACGTGTCGACGCGAACGGCGGTCGCGACACTCGCGGAGCACACCGATTGGGTCCGCTCAGTGGCGTTTTCGCGCGACAGGAGCACGTTGGCATCCGGGTCGAGCGATCACTCAATCAGGCTGTGGGACGTGGCCACGCGAACCGTGATCGCCACGCTTGACGGGCGTAGCTGGGTCTATTCGCTGGCGTTTTCTCCGGACGGGAGCACGCTGGCCGCAGGGCTGCGACGTGGAACGGCGACGTTGTGGGACCTGGCGACACGTGCCCGGGTCGCAATTCTCGATGGCCATGAGCCCACGGGCGGCGTCGGATCCGTGGCGTTTTCTCCGGACGGGAGCACGCTGGCCACAGGATCCAGCGACAGGACGGTCAAGTTCTGGGACGTGGCCGCGCGAACGGAGATCGCCACGCTGGAAGGACACAACGGCTGGGTGTATTCGGTCGCGTTTTCGGAGGATGGGAGCGCCCTGGCTTCGGGGTCGCAGGACGGCACGGTGCGAATATGGGACGTGGCCGCGCGAACGGAGATTGCCACGCTGGAAGGACACAGCGGCTGGGTGTATTCGGTCGCGTTTTCGGAGGATGGGAGCGCCCTGGCTTCGGGGTCGCAGGACGGCACGGTGCGAATATGGGACGTGGCCGCGCGAACGGAGATTGCCACGCTGGAAGGGCACAGCGACTGGGTCTATTCGGTCGCGTTCCTCGACGACGCAAACCGGCTGGTGTCCGGATCGAGAGACGGCACAATGCTGTTGTGGGATCTCTCGGCGCCGGAACCGCCGCCGGTGACGACTCCGAGGACTCCCGTGGCGGACTTCAACGGTGACGGCGCCGTGGGTTTCGCCGACTTCGTGTTGTTCGCGCAACACTTCGGATTGCGGCAAGGTGACGCGGGTTTTGACGCCAGGTACGACCTGGATGAAGACGGCGTAATCGCCTTCAGCGACTTTGTGGAGTTTGCCGGCGCGTTCGGACAGGGTTAAGCCATGGACGGGGAGTCAGGCCTCCGCGGCGTTGACGGATGAGTTCACGTTGCGAAGGGGATGACGGGCTCGGTGAGGCTGGAAGGGAAGCTAACGGATGATCTCGATTCGGACCACGTTCTTGACGTTGGCGCACTTGTCGTCGGTCTCAGGAATGAACAGGCGGATCGGCCCGCCCAGCCGTTCGGGGAGCGGATGGCCGCCGATGCGGTAGACGAGGATGCCGTTTTCGACCGCCGCGGCGAGGGAGACCCGCGCAAAAAACCCTTCGTCGGCCGAATGAAAGACGACGTCGCGCTCAGCAACGCCTGATGCCGCGCCTCTCAGAAGCGTGGCGACGGAAATCGCGGACCCGCGCCGTCCAGGAACCAAACGGCCGACGTCTTCGATCTGCTCGGGGATCCGCAGCAGGTCACCGTACGTGAATACCATCGGCCCTGGCAGGCATCCCTCGACGGTCAACAACGGCGCGGTTTCGTCACTGTCCAGGCCCGACGTTGTCTGGTCGATGTAATCGTGTGCGATTTCGACCAGCCTCGGGTCGAAGCCGACGGCCGGCGCGACGCGAATTTCAAGATCCGGATGGTCCCTGCAAACTGTGTCCGTACGCTGTCGGATCAGACGCAACTCCGGCTTGCCAGCATGGAAGAGGAACGGCAGGACCGCGATCCGGGCTGCGCCGCGTTGAACGCACGCCGCCAGCGCGTCTTCCAGGGCCGGGTGGCCTTCCAGAACGCCGGCCTCAACCGCAACGCCCCTGTGCCGCAGCGCGTCGGCGACCTGAGTGAGACAGTTGTCATCCGGGTGCCGCCCGACCAGTACCGTGGCGTGAGTCATCGGACTGCCTCCATCGTTCGACGGTATCTTCAAGCAATGCACCGATGATCCCCGGCGCGCGACCCTCGACGTCCTTGTTCCGCTTCTGACCGCACAACCAGATCCTGATCGCCGTCGCCAATCCGGCGAGTGAGGGTATACACACACAAGTGTGTGTATTGGCCAATTTCCTGATTTTACGTCGGTTAATTCCAGTTGTGAGCCACCATCTCGCGTTATTCGTCCTGCCGACTCGAAGCCCCTCTCAATTCCCTTCGCGCAACCGATAGCGCCATGACTTCCAGTGCGTTGATGAGGTAGACGTCGCGCGCGTGGCTGTCCAGGGCCTCGGCCATCTGTTTGGCGAGCGCGGGAATTTCAGCCTCCAGATCGGCTCTCATGTCTTCCCAGCCGGTCAGTCGACCGTGTTTGCCGCGGTACGACTCCCGTGCGGCCCGGTAGATGGCCCTGGCGAGCGTGCGCGGGTCTCCGTCGAGATGGATCTGGGGTTCGTTCATCTTGCCTTGTGCGGTCGCGGGTTTGAGGGTGGGGCCTGCCTGCAGCGCAGTTCGCTGCGCAGGCAGGCAGACGTTCCTGTCTGCCTGATTTCGACGGTGCATTTTTCTTGCGGTCATTCATCCTGTTTCTTGTTCAATTCTCTTTCCAGTCTTCTGACATTTCGCCCAGTAAGAGTTACCTCTCCGACTCCAGGCAGGTTGACCCTTACGTTCGATGCGGCCTTCAGTAACACACCTATGGCATCTTCCGATGGATGCTGAGCCCGCCCACCGTTCGACTGATCCATAAATAAGCCCGCCGTCAGGCGGTCCACCATCACGCCAGGCATCTCGCCGCCCTTGTCTTCCTGCCACTCCAACAACATCTCAGTAGCGTAGCCGGCTCGATCTACGTCCAGCGCAAGTTGCTGAAGTTTAAACTCCTGGTCCGCATGCTGCCTGAACCAGTGATCGTTCCATCGAATATAGTAGATCGCAGTGAGGGCGAATCCGAATAACCCTAGCGGAAGTCGCCCGAAGTCCAACCATAGCGCCAAGCCTTCCGTTGCAATTGGTGGAACGAACAGCGAACGCGCGATCAATCCTCCTGACGCAAGGAGCAGAACCACAAATATCATATGAATCGGCCACCGCTTTCGTTGTGTTTCTGGCGTCAGCTCGAATTTCTCGGATCGATTTGCAATCTTCTTTTGTAGATCCCTGCTCTGCTCCCTCCGCGCGTGTCTCGCCGTACGATCATCGAGTTCCTTTCTTAGGCTATCAAGTTGTTCATCGCGGGCTTTTAATTCAGCCAACCGCTCAGCGTGTCTTTCCTCACGGCTTTGGTCTTTTTCGTCAAATGCCTTCGAGAGTGCCTTCTTGTGCTCTGCCACTTCGGCATCGAGCTTCAGGCGATAGTCGTGAGTCTCCTTCACGATTCTATTGGTCAATGCCTCCAGGCGAGACAGACCTTCTTCTCGGAGCCGGTAAAACTCGGCCATTTCTGGTCCAAGTGCCCGCTCTATCGATGCCGTCCGGTTGAATGGAACGAACTGCTTCTGAACGGCGGCTAACGACTTAGAGACTTCTAAAGGGTCATGAGGACCTTCTTCATAGGAAAATTGGATCTCGTCGGCGCCTTTTTTACCGTCCCGGCGGACGGTTATTTGCAGTTTCAATGCCACAAAACTGATTATTGCAATACTCCAGGTTGCACTGTCGTGTTGTTTAGCGAATTGTGTGAGCGGATGACGCTCTACCTCAATTAAAGTGAAAGGCGGTACTTCATAACTGTCAATTAAGGCCACCGATACATGACAATCTGGTGGTTTCTGGCCCAGGTCGTTTGCAATTTCCGCAAAAGCGCTCAAGACTCTTGCGTCACTGGACGTAGGCGAGTGGAACGCTGTGTTCGATGCCAATGTGACCTCCAATCCTGACCGAGAATCCACAAGAGTTCAAATTCAAAAATAACTACATGCCAAGTTATATCCGTTGGACTCGGCCCAGGTCTTTTCTACGAAGCCAACCTCAATTCGAGTTCTGGCCTCGATCAGACCTCGATCGCGAATCCATTTCCTCCAATTGACCCTACTCGACGTGGAACACCGGGGCGAGTCGCGACATGTCCGGACGCAGGGTTCTTGGGCTTCGGTTTCATGGATGCGAGCAGACAGGAATATCTGCTCCACCCTTACAATCCATTGTAGGACGAAGCGCATGAGTCCATCAGCGACTTGCGACTAAAGGGCAGTCCTCGTCTTCACTTACCCAAGCGAGAATCGTCACTGGTCGGCGTGCCCCGTGAACGCAACTTGATCTCATTCACTCGACCCGACGGGTTCGAAGCGGACGGTATCGCCGACCACGTAGTCCACGATCTGGACCCAGGCGCCGGGCGCGAGGTTCCGTAGCCGGTCCCCGTCGCCCCGGTTGGGGTCGATCCGGACCGTCGTGCGGACCCTTCCCGGGGGCCACGAGCCGACGTTGGACGCGTTGGCGATGACGGCCCAGTCGTCGTTCGCGCCGGTTCGGATCCGCGTACCGTTGAGATTGCCCGACTTCGCCAGGACGTGAAATCCGAAGTCGATCTTTCCGCCTTTCGCGGCAACAACCGTTGCGCGTCCGAGGAGCGAAGTGACGTCCAGCGTGAGCCGAACGACCGGGTCACCGGCGGCCTGGATGGCCTCGACGCGGTAGCTGTGGGCGCGTTCATCGGGATTGACGGTCACGCGGTCTCCGGCGGCGACGCCCTCCAGGCCTTCCACGTCGATGGTGCACCCGTCGCGGTCGAGAGCGACGATTCGGCCGGTCTGTTGCGCCCGATTGACGGCGAGCGACGTCTTGGCGTTACGAAACGAAGACGCGCCCACGGTTGAGATCTGTCCGTCGACTGCTACCGCCAGGGCGCCTTCCAACCTGGCGCCGTCGTCAAAGGACGTGGCGTCGCCGGGACCTGACTCCGGCGCCCAGTAAAGGGCGATCTCCCTGCCCTGCATTGTGGTCAGCCTGACGCCCGCGGCGGCGGAAGACGCCGCTGGAATGGCGATCGCTTCGGCAAGGGTCGGTTCGCCGATCCGGGGTTCGAATACGAGATCGACGCAGGTGGCGTCGTCCTGCGGCGTCCGGCGCCAGAGGACCGGATGATACAGGTAGTTGGACGTTTCGGGCGTCCCCATCGCCTGGGCCGCGCGTGCGGAGAACAGACGGGTTCCGGGGGAGACGCGCAACTGATGCAGATCCAGGCGGGCCGCGGGCTCGACCAGCGATTGCCAGGTCCCGCTGAAGGCCGGCGGCGCATGGCCGGTTGTCACGTCGTCCATGTACGCCAGAGCGGTATGGTCGGGGTGCGGCAGGTCGCCGGTCTCCCCGCGTTCGATATGAGGTCCGGCGACGGTTCCGGTTTGCGGCAGAAGTCCCGCGTTGTCCGATCGGAACGCGCCTTCGAGCCCCCGGCAGGTGCGCCAATGGTTCGTGCCTCCCGCGATCCTGGAAAGATCGACGAGCGCGACGCCGTCGCCGTCGGTCGCCACGAGGGCGATGAGGCGGCGGAAGGCGACACCGAGCCTGCGCCATCCCCGCGACTCGTCGTGTGCCCACCGATGCGCCTCGACGTCCAGCACCTGGACGCCGTCCGCAAAGAGGCTGCGCACCAGGCGCCCGCGGCCCGCGCTGACGGGTTCACCGGGAGGCAGGTCGGACCAGACCGTGTTGTGGGTAGCCCAGTGAGATTCCCATGGGGACATGCTCGCCCATGACTGGGGGTATCCCAGGTCGGTCAGAAACGGACGCTCGAATGCGAACAACTGGACGTCCAGAAGGTCCCGGTGCCGGTGGTGGAGCGTATCCCCGTACACGATACCGGCCGCGGCCCGTTCGGGGGCTTCGGGCGTGCGCAGGATCGCAATGCCAACGCCGTCGTGAACCGTGGGGCCGAGGGCGCGGCGCCGCCGGTCTTCAACGGCCGATTGAATTTCGCGCACCAGCGGATCATTCGTGAAGGCCGCGGCTCGACTGAGAAGACTCGGGTCCATCGGCGGATGAAACAGGTCGTTTTCCAACCGGATCGTGCCCTCGCCCTTGAAGCCCGCGGAACCGGGCGCGGACCCGTCGCCAAACTGGAAATAGGACTTGCCGCACATCGTGATTTCGTGCAGCGCCCGCGGCACGTGCGCGGCCCTCCGATCGTCGAAGAGCGAAGGGTAGTCGGACTCGGGGTAGGCCTCCGGCTGCCCTGCGCGCAGTTTTCGAAGGTGGTGTTCCAGATCGAACAATCCGTCGCTGTGGATGGCGTTATAGCCTCCGGTGGCCTCCTGGGGCGTGCCGTCCGGGAAGAAGTCGTTCGTGGTGAACACCCGCAGCGTGTCCGGCCCCTCGTCGTAGACCCATTCCATCACGTCCCGCGCGTCGGGGCGGTCCAGGCAGCGCAGGACAATGAGCGCCCCCTGGCTTTCTCTCGGAAGGTTGCTGGACGCGCCCCTGTCCAGCGTGACCTGGAGCAGAGCGGCCAGCATTTCTTCCGTCAGCTGGCAGACGTCGCCGGGGGCCTGCACGGAGAGGCCCATGCACTGCGCCCGATCGACGAGTTCGCGATCCTCCCTCATCAGCGGCCAGACCGTATCGTAGGCCAGCGCGAGGCATTCGGTCAGATACGGCGTATCGATGCTGTAACGGATGCTGCCCTTGGCCCGAAGCGCCTGGACCGGGTCCGACTCGTCCGCCCAGTCCGGCTGGCCCCAGTCCCAGGGTTCTTCCACGCCTTTCGACGGACCGTATCGGAACTGCGGTACGGAGGCCAGGTAGAGCTCTTCCTCCGCGTAGCGCAGCAGAAGCAGTCCGAGTTGTCTCGCGCGGGCTTCGTCGAACCCGCCCGCGCGAAGCGCGTTCGTCATCGCGGCGATTCCCGAATTGAAGCTGCGGCATTGGTCCCGGTGATAGGTGGCGGCGAAGAGGTAGATGTGGCCTTCGGCGTCGAAATAACCGTACCCGTCATCGGGATATTCGCCCGATGTGTAGTCTTCGTCCGCCAGGTTGTTGCTCGGATAGACCGAGCCGCAGTTGGGACATACGGACTTGAAGTCGCACGGATGGTGGTTGCGCGCCCAGGGATAGAAACCGCTGTATTTGAAAATGGCTGTACCGCAGTTCGGGCAACCCTGGTGGCAGTTGGCGAAGTGGGCTTTAGGCAGTTCCGCGCCGGGAAGCTGCGCCCACAGAACCTGATCCGACTGTGAGGACCACCACGCGACGGTCTGCTCGTCAACACGGCCCGATACGGGTTCGTCCTGCAGGGTCTGCCGGGTCTTTGTCGGCCGGTAATTCTTCTCCAGAGGCCAGCGGCGGGGCCACCACGCGCCGTTGTAGCTGTGCGGCCGGCGCAGTTGGTCCAGCGTACGGACGCGGATGGTCGTTTCCGCGGACCTGCCGCCGCGCGTTGCGCGGATCGCATAATCGCCGGCCTGGCCTGGAGACCGAAGATAGTGGTAGACGGCGCCGTCCCGATCGGACCACCTCGCGGCGATCGTCTCGAAATGATCCGCCGAGAGTGTGACGTTTTCGTCCTGCGCCTGAACGGGCAGGCGGAAGCTGCGTCCGGGCAGAATGACCCTGGGACGCCAGGGGATTGCGGGATCCGGCATGGCGACCTTCCTCGGTAAAGGGGATACTGACGTTTGGGTTCGCTCGACTCCGGGCTCGAGTTCACACCGCCATTTTGGCCTTGACAGCCGCGTGGCAGCGGTAGTTGATTAGTCTGAAGTCGTCGTAGACGAAGTCGTCGATCGTGTTCTGGCCGCGGTCCTCGATGTGCAGGCGCGGGAGCGGATACGGGTCGCGCGACAGTTGTTCCCGGACCGCGTCCAGGTGGTTCAGATAGACGTGGGCATCGGCCAGCGTGTGGATGAATTCGCCGGGTTCGAGACCGGTGATTCTGGCAACCATGTGCAGCAGGAGTGAATAGGAGGCGATATTGAGCGGCACCCCCAGAAACATGTCGCAGGACCTCTGGTACATCAACATGGAAAGTCTGCCTTCCGCAACGTAGAACTGGAAGAAGGAGTGGCAGGGAGGAAGGGCGACGTCGACGGGCGCGACTTCGGCGGCATTCCATGCGTTTACGATCATGCGCCTTGAATCGGGGTTGTCGCGGATCAGGTCGATGGCTTCCCGCAGCTGGTCCACGGTCCGTTCCGCCCCGCGCCATTTCCGCCACTGGACGCCGTAGATGCGTCCCATCGAGCCGTTGTTTTCGCGCAGGCCGAGTCTCCGGAGATAGTCCTGATAGTTGCCGTCCCAGAGTCTGTTGTAGGGATAGATCTTCTTGAGGTCGTTGATATTGTCGGATCCCGAAATGAACCAGAGAAGCTCGGAGAGCATCGATTTCCACACGAGCTTTTTCGTGGTGACGGCGGGGAATCCGTCTTTCATATCGTACCGCGCGTGCAGGCCGAAACAGGAGATCGTGCCAACGCCGGTCCGGTCTTCTTTCGTGACGCCGTGTTCCAGGATATATTTCAGCTGATCGAGGTATCGTATCATCGTATACCTGTACGGATGAGCCTTCGGCACCTATCGTTCAGTAAAGAGCCGTGAGCCGTGAGACGTTAGACGTGAGAAACGTCCTTGCCCGTTTGGCTCTTCCTCAATGCCTCCGGCACGAAATGAAACCGCACGGCGCAAACAATTTCTCCCGTCCCCCGTCTACCCTCTTTTGTCTACCCGCCTTTCGTAGACGAACAGGGTGATTTCATCGAGTTCTTCTTTTTTCGTGAGTCGCCACTCGCTCTCGTCAAACTCGGGGAAGAAGGCGTCGCCGTCGTAGTCGCCCCTGATCCGGGAGAGAACCATCCTGTTCGCGACGGGGATGGACTGCCGGTAAATCTCGGCGCCGCCCGCGCTGAAAACGGGTTTCCCGTAGGAACCGGCTCTTTCAAGCGCCGCTTCGAACGTGCGGCAGACGTCCACGCCCGGGGTTTTCGGGAACGTGCGGCTGACGATAACGTGGGGGCGTTTCGGAAGGGGTCTGCAGCCGATGGACTCGAAGGTCTTGCGCCCCATGATCAGAACGCCCCCGGTGGTGATTTTCCTGAAATGCCGGAGGTCCTCGGAAACGTGCCAGGGCATGGCATTGTCTTTGCCGATCACCCGGTTGTCCGCCATGGCGGCGATGACGGTCATGGCCCCCCCGGCGCGGTGATATCCAGCAGTTGCGGGACCGCCGTGGATCGACCGACGAGATCGTGATCGAGCGCATCCGTGATTTCCACGTCTGTGAATTCGCCGATCCGCGCTTCACCGGAAATAAAGACCTCGCCATCGATCTCGGGAGCGTCCATGCGCGTACGGCCGACATAGTCATAGGCCGGATCGTCAGAGTGCCGGTCTATCAGTACGCGGTGCGTGCGACCCACGCATTCGGCGGTGATCTGCGAGGAGATGACGGCCTGGAGGCTGAGGATGCGGTCCAGTCGTTCCCGTTTTTCGTCTTCCGGCACGTCGTCCTCGAGCCGCCCGGCCCGGGTGCCTTCCTCGTGCGAGTAGAGGAAGCCGACCAGTCGGTTGAAACGGATTTCCTCGACGAATTCCAGGAGTTCCCGGACGTGTTCCTCTCTCTCGCCGGGGAAACCGGCGATGACGGAGGAACGGAGGGTCAGGTCGGGCACCCGGTCTCGCAGTTTTCGAATCAACGCGCGGGTGTTCTTCACGGTCGCGCCGCGATTCATCGCCTTGAGCATGGCATCGGAGGCGTGCTGGATGGGCATGTCCACGTACGCGCACAGCTTTTCCTCTTGCGCCAGGACGTCGATCAGGTCGTCGCGCCAGCCGGTGGGGTACGTGTAGAGCAGGCGGATCCATTCGAGGCCGTCGACGCGGACGAGTTCGCGCAAGAGGTCCATCAGGCGCGGGCTGCCATAGAGGTCCGCGCCGTATCGCATGGTATCCTGGGCGATCAGCGCGATTTCCTTCACGCCGCCTGCGGCCATACGCCAGGCTTCGGCCACCAGAACCTCGATGGATTCGCTGCGGTTCACGCCACGTATGCCGGGGATGGCGCAGAAGGCGCAGGTCCGGTCGCAGCCGTCCGAAACACGCAGATAGGCCCAGTGATTGGGCGTGAGAAGATGCCTGGCGCCCTCATCGCGGTAGACCCTGGGACGCGAGATGCCCAGCAGGCGGTCGCAATGGGAGACGATCTCGCGTTCGCCGGCCAGACCGACGACCACGTCGGCCTCGGGGATTTCCGCTTCGAGTTCGTGCCGGTAGCGTTCAGCCAGACACCCTGTGAGTATCAGACCCTTGCAATTGCCGGTTTCCTTGTAGTCGGCGGCTTCGAGGGCCGTAGCGATGGATTCGTCTTTGGCCGGCTCGATGAAGCCGCACGTGTTCACAACGATGACGTCCGCGTTGTGGGGATCCTCGGCCACCACGTAGTCGTTGGATTCCAGTAGCCGGTGCATTCGTTCCGAGTCGACGGTATTCTTCGGGCATCCAAGCGTAATGAGATTTACAGACGGCATTTGGACGACTCCGGCACAGCGGGTGACAAACGGATTCCATCGCTTCCGTCCGAGTTGGCCACGAAGCTTAAAGAAAAAATCGTCGATGCGCCGAATTTTGTCAAGCGGAAGATGGGTACATAACCGCGAAACGCGTATGAAAACTCAGATGCTTCGACGTCGCTGAAGGAGGTCCGATTTCGGGTTCTTTCTTGACAAGTGACGCCTTATGGATATATTTAACCGGAAAAATGCGGTGCGTCGCTGAACGGTCGCGCACAATTGGGAAGCGTTTCCGCCCGCCAAAGCGGGGCGGTCTTTTCATTTTAAAGATAATTCGACCGGTTCAATTTTGGGTCTCACGGAGGCAACGATTATGGCAGCCAGATGTGACATTTGCGGGAAGGGGCCGATGGTCGGCAATCACGTCAGCCACGCCAACAACAGAAAGAAACGGCGGTTCAATCCGAACCTGAGACGGGTGCGCGCGCAGGTGGACGGGACCACAAGAAGAATCAAGGTCTGTACGAAGTGCATAAAGCTCGGCCGCGTGAACAAAGCCGCATAGGGTCCGGACGCGGCCATCAGATGTCCCCTGTCGGATCCCCGCAGGAGGTTCGGGTCAAACCGTCAGAGGATTCCAGTCCGAAAAAACTCACCTTTTGTTTCCAGGTGGGTTTTTTTATGTTATCGAACCGACACGTGATGGGGCAAGGGAGACGACGCAGGATGACCCTGAAGGCTGAGATTGAAATCATACCCGACGTCAATAACGGGAACGCGGTCTGAATGGACTACTCTCGGGGTAAACGCTTCCTGAATACGCTGCAGGACTGGGAGCGGGACGGGACGGCGGCGGGCACGCCGGACCATTACCTGCCGCGGATGCGGGCCCTTTTGCGTGGGATGGGGAATCCACAGAAGGACTTCGCGTCGGTCATTGTCGGCGGGACAAACGGCAAGGGAACGGTGGCCGGCGTTCTGGCCGCCCTGCTGCAGGCATGCGGCCGCCATACCGGTATCTACACGTCGCCGCACCTGCACACCATCCGCGAACGCATCCGGACCGACGGCAGTATCCTGGAAAAGGATGACTGGGCAAAGGGGATCGCAGACCTCTACGACCGGACGCGCGGATTCGAAGCAGAGGGGTACGGTTCATTCACCAGGTTCGAGGCGTTGACGGCGCTGGCGGCGTCCATTTTCGCACGGGCCCGAGTCGAATTCGGTGTGTTCGAGGTGGGGCTGGGCGGCCGATATGACGCAACCAATGCGTGGGATGCCGGTGTGGCGGTGCTCACGTCGATCGATCTGGACCACACCGAAGTGCTGGGCGATACGGTGGAGGAGATCGCGCTCGACAAGCTCGAAATCTCCCGTCCCGGGAGGCCGCTCTTCACCTCCGCCGCGCAGAAGCCCGAAGTGCTCTCGCTGTTGCGGAGGGAGTGTCGTAAACGGGGCGTGGATCTTCGGGTTGTGTGCGACGGGACGGGCGGAGGCTGGGCGGACATATCGGAGACATTGGCGCTTGCGAAGATGCCCGAACGGGGATCCGTATTCCGGAACAACGCCCGGCTGGCGCTTGCCGTCGGGCGCTATCTGTTGGGAGATGAACTTACGAAACCCCGTATCGGGGAAGCCCTGAGCGGACTCGAGTTACCGGGCAGATTCGAGGTGGCGCAACAGTCGCCCCGGGTCGTTCTGGACGGCGCTCACAACCCGGCGGGGGCCACGGCCCTTGCCCACGACCTCGGCAGAATATCGAAGCGGTGGACGTTTGTGGTTGGCGTGAACGCGGGCCACGACGCCGGAGGGATACTCGAGGCGATTCGGCCGCTGGCGAAAACGGTGATTCTGACGCGGTCCGATCACCCGAAGGCGCTGCCCGTCGACGTGTTGCGGCGAAGCCTGCCCGCGGGCGTTTCCGCGTGCTGCGCGCCGGACGTGGTTGAGGCGCTCGGACGCGCGGGGTTGCGGGAAGGGGATCCCGTCTGTATCATGGGATCGTTGCATCTGATTGGAAAAGCGCGGGAATCGCTCGGGCTTCCCTGCGAGCGGGACGGATTCGGGGAAGATCTTCACCGGGAGAGTCTGACGTGCCTCGCGAACGCCTGCGGCAACCTGGGCCTCCGGCTGGAACGGGCTTCCGAAGACGGAAATCTGGTCTGCATCCGGCCGCCGGGCGGCGGGCCCGTCTATTTTCTGCGCAACAGGCACCCGTTCAACGACTACGTGGCGGCCCGTCTGGCGGAAGACAAGGCATATCAATACGAACTGTTCACGCGGGCCGGCCTTCCGGTTCCCGTTACGATCGTGGCATTCAATCCGTTCGCGGACGAACGGTTTTCGCGTTACCGGACCCATGCGTCCGTCGATGCCGTCGTCGAGGACGTTGAACGCCGGCTTTCCTATCCGGTGGTCGTCAAACGAAACCTCGGGTCGTTGGCGCAGGGGGTATTCTTGGAGCGAGACCGGCGCGCACTGAAGAATCGCCTGCAGACGTTGTTCGAAAACAGCGGATTTCTGGATAATCTGGTCCTGGTCCAGGCCTATACCGCCGGTCCCGAGTATCGGATCCTCGCCGCCAGGGATGAAGTGCTGCTGGCTTACGAGAAAGCCGGCGGTTCTCCGGACGGCGACCTGAACCCGCTTCACGGGGCAACGGGGTCTGCGAAGCGTGTGGAGGCGCCGGAACTGGTCGAAGGGCTGTCGGAACTGGCGACGGCCGTCTCGGGAGTGATCGGTCTGGGGTTCTACGCGATCGACGTCATTCAGTCGGCGGCGGGATTCCAGGTGATCGAAATCAACCCGAACCCGATGTGTTATTTTTACAACCTGCACAACGGCCGGGCGGATTTCGTGGACATCTACGAAAGGCTCCTCGGCAGGCATCTTCAGGGATTGAACCCGCCGGCCGCGCAGGAATAGGAATCGGCGGGATTCAGGATCAGGTGCGGACCGAATACCCGGAAAGGAAACGTCATGCCGCTGACTGGCGCCCAGCTCGAACAGTACCGCGCCGATGGCTTTGCCGTGGGCGGCCGGATTCTCAGTGACGACGAACTCGCAAGGCTGCGGACAGTACTGGAATCCATCATCGAGAATCTGCCCGGTGATCGAAGGCCCGAGAACATGCCGTCGCTCCACTACGAAAACGGGTACCTTCGCGATCTGTTCCTGGACGATCGTCTCATCGACGTGGCGGCGCAGATCGTGGGCCCGGACGTCGCGCTGTTCACGTCCTACGTGATCAGCAAACGCCCGGACGACGGCCTGGCGGTAGACTGGCATCAGGATGCCGCGTTTTTTCCCATCGAGCCGATGGATACGTTCACGCTCTGGCTGGCGGTGGACGATTCCGACGTTGAGAATGGCTGCATGCGGGTGCTTCCCGGCACCCACCGGCAGCAGGCCGTTCTGCTGCACAAGGTGGATCTCGACTCCGGCACCACACTCCCGATGTCACTGGAAAATCTCGACCATTCAGGGGCCACGGACGTGGAGCTGCGGGCCGGTGAGTATTCCGTTCACGATCCCTGGATCCTGCATGGGTCCAATCCCAACACGTCGTCCAGGCGGCGCTGCGGGATCACCTTGAAATACATCTCCACGCGCGCCGAAATCGACCGCACGTTCCGTTCTCCCTCCGGCTTCGACTGGGACGGGCTCCGTCTCTACCTGGCGCGGGGGAATCCGGGCCGCCACAGCTACGCCAACTGATCTCCAGTGTCCGTGCGGAAACCCGGATCGAATTGAACCGGATATGACGAAAAGCGTTCATCGCTTCATCCTTCTGGCCGATCTCCATCTTTCGGACCACCCGGGTACGGCGGCCCACCATGCGCTGCAGTGGGCCGTCGACCGGGTGAATCTGGAGAGGCCGGATTTTCTGGCCGTGGCCGGGGACGTCACGACCTTTGCAACGGCCGTTTCGGCCAGACGCTGCGTCGAGGCGCTGGACCGGGTGGAGGTTCCGGTACTCTTCACCCCGGGAAACGCGGACCGGCGGGGTTGGCACGCGACGTCGGTGTTCGAAACCCTGGCGGCCCCCGGACGGCGGGCGGCCGTGTTCGGCGACCTGCTGGTTCTTCTGCCCGACACGTCGACCGGAACCCTACCGGACGACGAACGCTCGTGGCTGAACGGGAACCTCCGTTCCAACCATGCGGCCCGGCGGCTGGTCGTTACCCACTATCCGCTGGACAGGATGGACGCAGAGGGTCGGCGGTGGCTCTCATGCTGGCTCACGGAAAATGGCGTCGAACTTCTGGTCGCTGGACACAGTCACGTTCACCGGACCCGCCGTAGAAACGGCTTCGCGGAGGCCGTCGTCCGCGGACTGGATCCCGATAAAGCGATTGGAGATCTTCCCGGAATCAGTCGCTTCGAGAGTGCGAAAGAGGGGGAATGGACGGAGGTATTCATCCCCTGGTCGCCGGCGATCCGGTTGCTGCCCTCGGATCTTCCCGACGGCTTGCTTCCCGTAGGCTGGTCGATACAGGGCGACCCGGTGAACGCCGCGCGAGAGACCCTGGAGTTCGGGCTGTCCTGTCTGGAAATCCGGCCGCCGGCCACTGATTTTTCACAACGTGCGCTTTCGGGCGCGCTCCGCGCGCTTCGCGACCAGGGTCCCCTGCATCTCTCCTACCATCTGCCCGACCTGAAGTGGAACCCGGGGACCGGACGCATCGACGGAGTCGAAACGGTACGGACGCACGTGGAACGCGCGATGCACGCGGGCGTGGACAACCTGACGGTCCACGTGCCCAGGGTGAGCGCACGCGCGATGGAGCGCGTGCGGGAGGACCGGCATCAGCCGACAGCGTGTTTCCTGTCATTCGCCGAGACGTTCGCAACACTCTTCAGAGAGGCGGCGCGCGCGGGGGTGGGGATCGCAATCGAGAATATCCACAATCCGGACGATACGCCTGCCGACTCGCCGGACCGCGAATTCGCCACGCGGATCGACGAATATCTGCGATGGATCGACGCCGCGGCGCGTGCAGTGACCGATGTGCCTGGAGCGAAGGTCGGCGCATTGCTGGACGTGGGACACGCGAGGAACAACGGGGGCGATCTGGATAATCTGCAGCCCCTGGGCGACTGGTATGCCTGCCTGGGGCGGCGAATTCTGGGATATCACATTCACCAGGTGGATACGGATCCGGTAAAGGGCGGGCTTACGAACCATCACGAGATTTCCGATCTGTTCGGCAGCAGGATCTCCTTCGCAGGTTTTCTCTGGGCGTGGTCCACACACCAGATCACACGGGGTCCCCTCTTCGTGGAGGTCCGCGATGACGAAGGCCGACGCAATACCGTCCGGCGGTTCAAACGGCTCTTCGAAGGCGCGCACAGGATTCACGAGGCCGCTGACCTGACCCGGCGGGAACTGGAGTCGAATGATCCGCGTACCCTGTAGACATGGGAGAAAGCGATGATTCCGGAATTTGAGGTCGGGGGCACGCCGTTTCGACGCGGGGAACAGATCGGGCGCCGGTTCAAGGCGGAGATTCAGGAAACACTCGCCCGCCTGTCGGAGAACAGCGAAGTGCGAAACCGGCAGGTTGCCCTGGTGGAGGCGATGCGAGGGCATCTCGAGGCGGAATTTCCCGAGATCGTGGAGGAGATTCGCGGCATCGCGCACGGTGCGGACGTTACGGACGGCGACGCGTTCTTCAAGAGCGCCTACAACGCCGTGGGACCGGCGCTGGCGGACAACCTCGGGTGCAGCAGCGTGGCCTTCGCCGCCAGCGACGTCGGGCCCATCCTCGGAAAGACCGACGACGGGAGTTTTCGACCGGGTTCGGATCGGCTCGGGGGGCTGACCATCCTGACGATACGTCCGGAAGAGGGGTACGACGTTTTGTGCGTGAACCAGATCGGGACGGTGTGGACGGAGTGCGGGGTGAACGGCAAAGGGCTGTGCATGGGTACGAATTCGGGTCACCCCACGATGACCGGGCAGGACGGGTCCGGCGTGCCCCAGCACGTCGCGCCGCGCCTCGTGTTGCAGCGGTGCGCGAACGTCGAGGAGGGCGTCGACCTGCTCAGGCAGATGACGCTGACGGGCAAGGGCATCAATATCGTGCTGGCCGACGCGGAGGGCAACGCAGCCGCCACGGAGAACGCCTGCGCGATGAACGGTGTCCGCGAGCCGGAGCACGGGGTCGTCTTCTCGACGAATCACTATTTCAGCGAGGAGATGCAGGGTGTATCGTGGCAATGGGATCCCGGCTTCATCAGCACGCGGTATTTCCAGAATTCCCTGAACCGGATCGCGCGCCTGTACGGCCGTTTCGGAAACGGCGGAAGAACGCTTACGCTCCAGGAGATGCGCGAGGTCCTGATGGATGAACACAATCCGGGGGGCCTCTGCCAGCGTCCGCAGAACAACGAAAACAACATGACGACGAACTTCGGCGTGATTCTGGTGAGCCGCGACCGCGAGATGTGGTTGAACGAGGGACCCCCATCTCTCGACCGGTTTCGGCGATACGCACTGGGTTGAACGGCCGGATGTATTCCGGCCGGGATCGCCCTGTTTTTCTATAGTGGAAACATGACAGACCGCCGGAACATCCGGCAACAGGAGGCGGAACGTGAAGATTCAGGTTCGAGGGCGTGTGATCGATGATTCGTCTGTGCGGGGACTGGCCGGGATCTGTGTCTCGAACGGAGAGCGGGTCGTACGGACGAATGACGAAGGCGAGTATGAACTCACCGTGGACCCTGGCGCGCACCGGTTCGTATTCGTGACGGTTCCGGACGGCTTCTCGGCAGCGGACGGAACCTACCGGCCCACGCTGGATTGGACGAAATCTCGCGTTGATGTGGATTTTCGGCTTTCACCGTCCCCCGGACGTTCCGAGAGTTCGTTCACGCTCGTGCAGATTACCGATACGCACATCGTCACCGAAGGAGACACACTCACCTCAGGGCCCGTGCTTTCTGAAGCCCTGCAGCAACTCGAACGCGAGGCAGGACCCGATCTGATCATCGCCAGCGGAGACCTGACGGATTGGGGGACTTTAGACCAACTGACCGCATATCGAGAGGCGGTGGCCTCGATATCCACACCGGTCTTTCCGCTGTTCGGCGGGCACGATGGGAATAAAGAGCGCATGGGCGGAATTTCGATTGAGGAATTCCTGCAGATGAAGGCAGTGCCGAACAACCCCAGGCTGAATGAACTCGTGCGGGAACACGAGGGAAACGCGTCGACCCTGCATTTCGAAGCGGTGCTCGGACCAACGTATTACAGCCTGGATTGGGGCGGGCGCCACTTCGTGTTCTGGCCCAATGAAGATTCATATTACTCGCCGGCGGGCCTGGAGCGGAAGGAAGGGTGGCTGTGGGCGGACCTGGCGCTGCAGCCGGAGGACCGCGAAATCGTGGTCGTCGTCCATACGCCGCCCCCCGCTGCGTTTCTGCAGGCGCTGAGCCGGTACAACGTTCGCCTCGTCCTGCACGGCCATTGGCACTCCAGCAAGGTCTATTCGTACGGCGATATGGTTGTTGCCGCCGCCCCGCCGGTCTGTTTCGGGGGAATCGATACCTCGCCGCGGGGCTACCGCCAGGTACGGTTCAGCGGGAAGGACGCGGTCCTGGACGCCGGCGTACTCCGCTCCGCGGGGGTGTCGCGCAATCCCCGCGAGGAGTCCCCGCGAGAGATCGGATTCGACGGCGCGCCGTTGCGTCTCCGATGGGAGCACCGGCTTTCCGGTGGGCTGCACCGCGCGGCGCCCACGTCGTCCGGAGGACGCGTGTTTCTGACTTCGCGTGACGAAGGTTGGCCGGGACGCCCGGAAATATGCTGCGTGGATGCGGAGAGCGGGGACACGCTCTGGCATGCCAGGATGGATACAGCGGTAAAGAACAGCGTGGCAGCCTCCGGCAACGTGTGCGCGGCGGTGTCGGTGGCCGGTCGCGTCCACGCGCTCGAGGCGGCTTCGGGCAGGCCTCTCTGGGAGGCGGACCTGCCGGGCTATCCGGAACGCTGGATCTATTCCTCTCCGGTAATGGCGGACGGGACCGTGTACGCGGGCGCCAAGGCGGACTACGCGGCCTTCGATCTGAAGTCGGGTCGCCGCCGATGGCACACGGGGAATGACGTCAGTGACAATTGGGCCTGTTACGCCAGCCCGCTGGTTTCCGGAGATCTGCTTATCCTCATGGTGCAGCGGACGGGCTTCAGGGCGCTGGACCGCAAGACGGGGAACGTCGTCTGGGAATGCCCGGCAGGAGTTGAATTTCCCTATGCAAGGCCGGTCTTGTCGGGCGACCTGCTTCTGAGCGGCGGCGACTCGTCCGACCTCCACCATTTCTCCGAAGAGGCGTCATTCCTCATCGCGGTCGAGACGAACTCGGGCAGGGTCGCCTGGAAGAGACCGGCGCTGCCCTCCAGGTATCCGTCGGGATTGCTCGTGTGCGACGACCGGATCTGCGCGACCACGCCCGAGGGCGAGGCCCTTTGTTTCGGTCTGGCTGACGGTGCGTTGCGCTGGCGTTTCCGGACCGGTGACGACCTCCTTGACATGGTTCCCTATCGCCGGGGGGTACGGTCCATCCTCGCGGCGCCCGTTATGTTTGAAGGTTGCCTTATCGTCTGCGGGTGCGACGGGTTTCTGTACGTGCTGGATCCCTCTTCGGGCCGATGCCTGGGCAACGTTGCCTTCGGCTCCCCGATCACAGCGCCGCCCTGCACGGTGGAGGGCGGGCTGGTTGTGGGGACATTCGACGGGCGGGTCTTCTGCTATGGCAGGAACGGGTAATCGGTATGGATATCTCAACTCGAGTGCAAGATCGTGGGTAAACCGGTTCTTTACGCCGGCGCCGCCCAACGGGTGATCACGCCGCCGGTTGGCGTGTCGATGTCCGGGTGGAACCCGAGGGCGGCCGGGAATATCATGTCGCGTTACGTGCGCGACGATCTCTACGCGAAAGCGCTGGTTCTTCGCAAAGGGAATCGGGCCTGGGCCCTGGTCGCCGTGGATCTTACCGGCGTGGACGCGGTTGCGACGGAGGAGATCCGTCACGGCGCGGCCGAGCGGACCGGGCTGGCGCCCGGGGCGATCATGGTCTGCGCGACGCACACGCACTCCGGGCCGGCGTTCTGCCCGGTGGCCACCGCGTACAGCCCAGAAGATATGGCCCGTCTTACAATACGCGGCGACGGATCGGCGCCAGCCGCCATGGGCGAGGTCACCTCGGTCTCGTCCTCGGCCAGTTGGGTGGGCGAGACGGACCTGGCGTGGAAGGCCTGGTTTGTCGCGCAGGCGGTGGACGCGGTGGAGGAGGCGCGCGGTACGTTGCGGGCAGCTTCGGCGGGTTTCGGGGAGGCTCGGATCGACGGCGTGGCCAGTTCCAGGCGCGTGCGGATGTCCGACGGGAGCTGGGGGGACCCGAGACGGGACACCATTGAAGGCGTCCGCGTGGTTTCGCGCACGAATATCGATCCCCTGGTTCGCGTATTCGCAGTTCGCGAGCGGGGGACGAATGCGCCGCTGGCGGCGGTGATCAACTATGGTACCCACCCCTGGATATTCTGTGGATCGGGCATTTCCGCCGAGATCGCAGGCGCGGCGGCCGGCCAGGTGGCGGACGCGTGGGCGGGCAGCGGGGGAGAGCCGCCGGCCGTTCTCTACACGACCGGCCCCGAGGGCGACGTCACCACAATCTGGAACGTCGACGTCGAAACGGTCTGGAAGACGCGGCCGGATGAGGATTCCGAGGCGAGCCTCGCAAGACGGGAGCGGGGATTCGAACGGGAACTGGCGCGCCTGGGCGGGCGGGTGGCGGATGGGTCGATGACGGCGATCCGTGGAATAACGGGCTGGGACGAGACTCCGGAAGTATGGGCCCGCCGGCGGGAAGTGGCGCTGCCGCTGAAGAACGGTTACCGCCACGTGGACGACGTCCTCGTGGCGGGCTGGCAGCGTGCCGCGCCCGAATCCCATCACCTTACGGAAGTCCAGGCGCTGGGCGCGGGCGAATGGGCCTTTCTGGGGCTCCCGGGAGAACCGTTTGTGTCTCTTGGGACGGATATCCGCGCCAGGTCCGGATCCGGCACGCTGACGATTGCCGCGCTGGCGAACGAGTTCGGGGCGATCAGCTATATCGCCGACGGGAAGTCCTACGCCCAGGGAGGCTACGAAACCGCGTTCACGCCCGTGGGCCCCGGCGGCGGCGAAGCGCTGGTGGACGGCGCTGTCGCGCTGCTGGCCGCTGGTGAACAATGAATCAATCACCGCGAGGCGGTGCGACCGCGTACATCACGACCCGCGGCCGTGTTTCTCAGCCATACGCCGCGCTCGGGGACCGCTCCGTACTGTCCCCTCCACCGCATCAGCCGTTGACTGCCCTTGAACGATAAAAATTCAGAAATAACCCTTGACAATACCTTAACAGCGATACTTAGTTAGGGATCATCAATTCGGAAGTCGTCCCAATGGGACAATGAACGCGATGGATCGTCGCACCTGAGGTACAGGAATGCGGTTGCCGGACGATCAGGCGCAATTCCACACGATTCCCGTCCTGGCTCCGAATCGTCGTATCTGAACTGTTCATGCGCATGGAGGATACGGATTATGTATAGACTGACGACCGATCTGACCGTTGCGTTCGTGCTTGTTGCGTTTCTGGCAATGGCCGGCGCGGCATTGGCCGGTACGACGGGTAAGATCGTCGGGCAGGTGACCGACGAGAGCGGCGAAGCGCTGCCGGGGGCCAGCGTGGTTCTCGAAGGAACGCGGCTTGGCGCTTCCACGGATGCCGAGGGGTTCTACGTGATCATCTCCGTCGATCCTGACGTATACAAGATGACGGCATCCATGGTCGGCTACCATCCGGTGACCCAGGAACAGATCCAGGTGCGGTCCGACTTCACCACGACGGTGAACTTCCAGCTTCGCGAGACGGAGCTGGAACTGGAGGAAATGGTCGTGGTTGCCGAGGCGCCTCCGGTGGAGCCCGATAAAACGGAGAGCCGGTACGTGGTGACCGCCCAGGATATCGCGCGGACGCCGATCCTCAGAGACGCCTCGGAGTTCGTCGCCCTGGAAGCGGGCGTGGCGGTGGACGGCAGCGGGGTGATCCGCGGCGGGCAGGTGGAAGACAATCTGATCTACGTGGACGGCGTACGCCTGCAGAACCAGGACGGACGCGCGGGTCCCACTTCGCGGGGGAGCCAGTGGTGGGGCGCCAACGTGAAGGCGCTGCAGGAGGTTTCCGTGATTACGGGCGGGATGAACGCCGAATACGGGAACGCGCAGGCCGGGGTGATCCAGATGGTCACGCGGGACGGCGGATCCAACTATCACGGCGAGGCCGAGTATCGGCTGACGCCCGGCGGCAAGAAGCACTGGGGCGCCAACGTCTACGATGCGCCCGAACACCGCGGGCACATGCGATGGAACGATCCCGCGTGGACGTCGGAGGTGGATCCGGAGACCGGCGCGCTGGTGCACCAGCGAACGAACTACACGGACCAGCGGGGTCATTATTTCGACGCCTATCTCGGCGGACCGCTCCTGCCTGGAACGTCTTTCTTCGTGAGTTCGCGGAACCGGCGGGATGCCGCCAGGTTTCCGGGCGCGTGGTCCGTGCGGCCGTTCAATACCCGGAACACGGCGAAGATGACCGTCCGGGCGCACGACAACGTCAAGATGCAACTCGGCTGGCTCTACGACCGCTGGAAGTCCTTCAATAACGGAGCGCTGGGCGGCACAACCCCTTCCGTCAGCAATGTTCTTCGGGGGCCGGGGCGCGATATTTTCCTGCCCGAAGGGTCGCCCGCGGGGGAGACGATCAATACCGAAAGCGTCCTCTACGGCGTGATCACGCACACCATCAGCCCGAGGACCTTCTACGAATTGAGGCTCTCGCGGTACCGGAGCATCCAGGATACCAGCGGCGTTTCAAATACGACGGCGGACGTCGGGACCGACTCGGACGGCTGGTTCTACACGGGACGGGGAAGCGTGCGCGCGTATACGTTCGGGCAGCAGACCCGGAGCGCAATCAAGTTCGACCTGTCCAGCCAGCTTACGAAAACGCACTTTTCCAAAATCGGGATTGAATTCACGGGCTACAGCAATCATTTCGTTCGCGAAGGCAACACGCCCGGGGACGCGCGGAAACAGATCCTGTATGTCGGCAATCCGGAGCCCGGACAGCCGATCACGCCGAAGCAGTTCGCGGCCTACGTACAGGACAAGATGGAATTCGAGGGCTTCATTGTGAACGCCGGCATTCGCTACGACCGTTTCTGGGGCGCCGACGTTCCGGTGATGGGCGCGTTGCGGGCGTTCCAGTACACAACGATGTCACGGTATCTCACGGCGCCCAGGTACCCGATGAAGCCCATTGTCAACTGGAGTCCGCGGCTGGGTATCTCCCACCCGATCACGTACCGCTCGAGTCTCCACTTCTTCTACGGGCATTTCTATCAGTTGCCGAGTTTCTACCAGATGTTCCACGACCAGTGGTTCGGTTCGGGAGACGGAATACCGGGCATCGGTTTCAGTGAATACACCAGCCACTACCGTCCGGCGCCCACGTCCGTCTCGAGGCCGATCTGGGACAATACGGCGCGAACGATCAGCTTCGAACTGGGCGCGGACTGGAACTTCGTATCCGACTATACGCTCGCGCTGGCGACGTTCTACAAGAGTGCCTCCTTCCAGGAAACCGGAGGTTGGGACGTTTTCCTCTATCCTGAGTTGCGCGGCGCGGGAGTCCGCCTCCGTCAGCGTCTCTCCAGCACCCTGTCAAACATCCGCCTGGAAGACACACGTGGCCTGGAATTCAGCCTGAGGAAGGGCTTCAGCCACTACTTCTCGTTCCGCGCCGCCCTCAACGTGGCCTGGAGCGATTACAGTCTCGGCGGCGGCGGTACCGTCAGCAACGGCGCCACCGTGATCCCCGACTCGAACTATATCGCCAGCGGCAATTATTTCTTCGCCTGGGAGGTCGCGGGCGGGTCGGAACGTCCCGTAACCCTTAGCGATGAACAAATCCGGATCATCGGTCACGGCGCCAACGAAGCCATCAGAAACGCCCAGGCGGACCGTCGGGTCGCCGGGGGGTACGTCTACGACTTTTCAACCAACAGGGACGCCATCGTCCCCACCTGGGAGGAAGACTGGCTTTCGGACGAGGCCCGGGAGGGCGCCCGCGGCCTGTGGATCGTTCACGGACACAGGGCGAATGAGGGTACGGACGTGGGTCGGAGAAGCCAGGGCAGCCTCCAGATGTTCCTGTCCACGCCGCAGGATTTCGGCGCCGGGCCGAAGATCGGCGGCAGCACGCTTCTGGGTGGCGTCAATGCCAACCTGATCTACCGGATCTATACCGGATCGCAGTTCACCTATCTGGTCCTCGACGGGACGCGCCAGATTGCGAGAGGTCCATTGCGTACCGTCATGGATCTGAACGTGCAGAAACGCTTCGAACTGGGCAGAGCCAGCGCCGACGTCTTCCTGGAGGTCTTCAATCTGTTCAACCAGCGGGACGCGCTGGCTTCAGGAACCGACTATATGTGGTGGGGGTTGCAGAGGCCCCGTCCGAACGACGCGAACTATCTCCAATTCGGCGACTTCCAGGACCGCAGCCGGTACGTGGGTGATCCCCGTATCACACACGTGGGCATTCGTATGCGGTTCTGACGCGGCCGGGCATGGCGTATACCGGAATCATGGATGCCGACACGAAGGAGACCTTCGACATGAGCAAGATTTCCAGGATCGAGGCGATGGCAGTGCTCGTTGCGTTGCTTTTGTGCGTGCCTGACCCCGCGGCGGCGCAGGAGAATCACAGGTTCCAGACCCGCGCGAAGGTGTGGGATATGTTCTGGAACTACGGGACTCAGGGTGTTTCCGAAGACCCGGACGCCTGGTTGAGCTATTACCGCCAGATGGGCATGCAATATCCCGGCGTATGGACGCGCCAGTATTCCACGGAATTCCAGGACTACTGGGGAGAGCGGAGCTGGGGCTCCCTTCATCCTGCCTACGCGGCTCTGTTCGAGTCGACGGCCACGATGCCCGGTTTCAGCACGTTTATCGCAACCCGCGTGCCGGACGACCCGGAGGGCGAATACTACGTGTCGATATCGAAGCCCCGCGCCATTACGGACGACGTCAGGATGATGTCCTACGATGCGTCCATGGGGCCGGAGGCGAATATCGGGTACCCGAACTATTCTCCCGTAGGACCCGCGATGGCCAACTGGTGGCCGGGCGAGTCGCCTGTAGAAAGCCGGTACGTCACCGAGATTCACAACTACAGGTACGGCCACTATATGGATCCCGATAAGGATAATTTCCCCGAGAGCCTTCTCATCATGCGCTGGACCACGAAGCGGGGGATCACGGTAACCAAGAAGGTCTATACCTGGAGTTATCCCGACTACGACGACTTCCAGATTATGGAGTACGAATTCGAGAATACCGGTGACTCGGACGGGGACGGCGCGGCGGACCTGAACGGGGGCGCCGGGCTGCGGCTGAACGACACCTTTTTCGCCTTCTCGGTCCGCTTCTTCATCTCGCAGGCCGGACACGGATGGATGAACTACGATGCATGGTATCGGCGAACCCGGCCCACGGACAACGACGACTGGTTCAAGTTCACCGAGGCGGCCAATTACGACGGGCCCGCCGCGGGATTGGGCATGAAAATGTGGTACGCCTATGACGGGGACAACCCGCTCATGCCGGGAGACGACATCGGCAAGCCGTACAACCCGTCCTCGGCGAACCCGGGATACGCGGGGCGGCCCTCGCAGGTGCGGGCGCCGGGAGAGTTGACGGCATTTCAGTATACAGGATTCGCGCCCATCGCGTACCTGCCGTCATCCTCGAACGATCCGGGCACGTTTTCCTACGATACGAAGGGAGACGACAGCTACGTCGCCCCCAGGATCGAAGACCAGCCCCATACGGTAAGGTGGTGGGAATACCGGAACCGGGGCGATTTCGACGAGCCGGACCAGGACAACCATTCTTTCCAGGAAATCTATGACCTGTTGATCGGCGCCGAGTCCGATATCAAGGACAATCCCCCCGTGGTCGGGGCCTGGCACGGGTCGATCGCGTACGGTCCTTACCACATGGCGCCGGGGGACAAGGCCAAATTCGTCTTCGTCCTGGCGGCGGCCGCGCCCGTGGAAGAGAATATCTGGGGCTGGGCCAAGCAGGGCAAGCAGGCTGAGATGCGTACGGACAAAGCGTTCAACAACCTGGTCAAGCACGTCAACAAGGCCAAAGAGGCGTTTCAGTGGCACTACGACCTTCCCGACGCGCCGCCCGACGTGAAGGTGGACGTGGGCGTGACGACGGAAGGTTTCATATCTCTGGCCTGGGACGACGTGGCCGACGACGCGGCGAACCCCGACTACTCGGGCGCGGAGGCCAACGACGTGCTGGGCTACCGGGTCTACCGGTCTCTCTTCAAGCGCGACGACTGGGAACTGATGGTGGAGATCCCGGTGAAGTCGGACATATTCTATAGTGGCGGCACGTACGAATTTGTCGACAAGAAATCGATCGCGGGATTCCTTTACGATTACAGTGTCCGCACCTACAGCGATGCGCACAACGACTGGAACGGCACGGGCATCGCCATTCCGTCCCTGGAGAGCGGCAACAGCTCGCCGGAGCAGTGGGTGAACGGCGTCAAGGTCTCTACGCCCTATGTTCCGTCCACGGCGCAGTCCGATCAACTGGACAGAAAGGTGATCGTGACCCCGAATCCATACCGGGATGACGGCGCCCACGCGTATGAGAACAAGGGTCAGATCCGCTTTCTGAACATACCGCGGAAGTGCCAGATCCGGATCTACACGGTCGCGGGGGACCTGATCGCGGAGGTCAATCACGACGACCAGGGGCGGGGCGAGACCACGTGGAGCCAGACGACCATCGACAACGTGGGTTCGGCTTCGGCCGGCGTGTACTTTTACGTGGTTGAGTCGTTGGTGGACGGGACGTCCGGAAGAACCCAACGTGGAATATTCGTGATCAGCAAATGAGACGGCCGAATTGCCGAGCCAGCGAAATCCCGGTTCGCCTTCTCGTGGAACCGCTCAATCGAAACGGAGAAGGAACAAACCTATGAAACGGATCTTGTGGATTGGAATCGTGGCGAGCGCAGGATACGCGATGCTGTTTCCCGAGGTCGCCCGTTGCGACACGCAGAAGCGCCTCGGCCAGGCGGTGTTCTCCGTGCACAAGGTGGACCATGGGGCGCGTGTCGCGGGCATGGGCGGGGCGTTTACGGCGATCGCGGACGACATCAGTACCATATTCGTGAACCCGGCCGGACTCACCTACGTCGAAGAGATGGAGTATACCCTTTCGTACACCCGCTGGCTCGTCGATACCCGATTCTATTCGGGCGCGCTCGCCTACAATACGGCCCGCGGCGTGGTCGGGTTGTCCGTCATGGCATTTTCGGTGCCGGACGTGGAAGAGACAACCATTTACCAGCCCATCGGGACCGGAAGGATGCTGGAGATCGGCGATTTCAGCATTGGCGGTTCCTATGCGACGAAGTTGACAGACAAGCTCTCGTTCGGATTTCAGGTACGGTGGACCCAGGAAACCATCGACGTGGACAAGTTGACCGGCGTGGACTTCAATTTCGGCACGACGTTCAATACGGGTTTCAGAAGCCTCCGGCTGGGGATGGCGTTCAAGAACCTGGGCAAAGACATCGAGTCCAGGGAACTCAACTACCAGATGCCGGTTGCGTTCGACTTCGGTTTCGCGGCGGAAGTCTTCGGTGAAAAGGGCCGCGACCCCACGTACCTGACGGTGACCGGCGAGAGTCACTACGCAACGGACTACTCCGAGCCGCGATATCGCATTGGCGGCGAACTCTGGCTGCAGAACGCATTCGCGTTGCGCGGCGGCGTCAGGCCCGGGTACGATACGGAGGTGTACAGCCTGGGTCTGGGATTGAAGGTCAAGCCGGTCGAGGGCAAGGTGGTACGCGTGGATTTCGCGTACAGCGACGGCAACGACTTCGAACCGCCGCTTCGCTTCAGCCTGAGCGGATCGTTCTGACGGGCGCCGGTTCGGCGTATGCCTCGCAGGTTCCTAAAAACGGGAGGAAAATCGCTATGATGAACGCTCGAACGCTGTTCACACCAGGATCCATTGTTCCTGCTGCCGGTCTGCTCGTCAGCGATATCGGGTTGATGCTGCTTTGAGAGGTGGCGTCCGGGGCGTCGAATTTGAGAATGGAGACGCCAAAGCCGCCGCTTAGTCCTTCCGGATGCGCTCCCCGCCATCCACAACGTCTGGCAATATCTCTATTTTCCCTTCTCCGGAACACTTCCTGCTTCCCAAAACATCGTTCCGTTTCATGCTCCATGAATTCGTCTGGCTAAGTCGTACGAACGCCAACGTCGTCGTGTTTCATATTGAGATACGCATATCGCATAGTGTTTCATATTGAAATATTAATTGGCGTATCGGTTCAAATTGTGTTATAATATCATCACATATCGTTTCATATTGAGACATTCAATACAGGGCCGCTTCTATCCCGCAACGCCCTCCGGGTGTCCCGGATCCGATCAGTCAATTAAGCCATAGGCAAGGAGTACCCTCGGGATGAAAATTCGAACGTTACTCGCCTCAGCATACGCGATTCCTGTTGTCGGCCTGCTCGTGCTGGCCGGTTTCTTCGCCAACCCGCATCCCGCCCTGGCGCAGACAGATGAACCTTGTCCACTCCCTCCGGGTGTGACGCCTCCTGCGGAACCGCGGGTGACGGCGCAGCAGGTGGAAGACGGCAGCGCCAGCCTGAAGGACTTCGCTCTGGCCGCAAGGGATCAATTCAAAGCGCCAAGCATACTCCCGTATCTTTTGTGTGACATCAGGCAGGAGGGGGGGGCTTACCGTTCCGGTTCCACCTACCTCGCGCAACTGACGATGGACGGCAGGGTGTACGTTCACGCCAAGAGCATGTCATTGTCGGGAAGGCTACTCAACCCCGTGATTTATGCGGAGATCCTTTCTGCGCTGGGCGTCTCCCCAACCGTTCTGGCCGATCTGGCTTCTCCCGATCCTGCCGTCGCCGCCCGCACCTTCGGATCCCTCTATGCCGCATTGGCACAAGACCGGGATGCCCCATTCGATGCGTCCAGCCACATACCGGGCGCCTCTGGCTATGCCACCACCTTTCTCGACCTGACAGGCGCCCCACTTGTGATGCTCGCGGGATTCGATCTGGACGAATCTCACCTATCCGAAGAAGAAATCGATTACGGCAACCCGGCCGTTACTGCAAGGGACGTGGTGGACCGCAGCACGCTGAAAGCCTTCGTCTCGGAAGCGGGAAAGTACTTTGGCGAACGCCTGAGGGCCGGCGGTTCAGCCGCGACGCAAGCCAAGATCGCCCTGCGTGATCCGAACGGCCCCTGGCGACACGGTTCCGTGTACCTCTACATCCTGCTCAGCCACGCCAACATAGTCATGTTTCACGGCGCGTTTCCAGACAGATTCGAGCTTCAGCCTTTGGTAGGGATTGCCCGAGATGGCGTTACCGGAGAGCTCATTCTGCCACAGGTCCTCGAAGCGGCGAAGAGTAGCCCGGAAGGCGGCTTCGTGGAATATTTCTACGACGATCCCAACGACGACACAGACCGAGCCGATCTCCCCAAGGTGGGTTACGCCCGCGAGTTTATTGGTGAATACGGCTTGCCGGACGGAAGCGGAACCCGGGTCGCTTACATCATCGGGTCGGGCTTTTACGGTCGGGCGCCCGAGATTGTCTCGACGGGTCCGAGCACGGTCGTGGAGGGCACAGTGGTTGGCGACGCCGTTGAGGGCTTGGACGTGGCGTTTTCCCGTGCCGTAGCCGGCCGCCGGTCCGACTACGCGTGGAGCGCCGTGACCGATGCTGCCGGCCTGTTTACCCTGACCATCTCCGGCTCGGATGGGCTGGGCGGCTACTATCGGGCCCGGGCCACCAACGCCGCCGGCGAAATCGTCGGCCAGTGGGCCAGCATCCCTCTGAACGAAGGCCGCCGGCAGGTCCTGGAACTGACGCTGGGCGGCGGCGCGCGGGTCGTCCGCGTCGCATCGTTGGAATCCGCCGAAGAGCCGGTGGCGGCATCCAAGCCCGCGTTCGCGTCAGAGGCAGTGCCGGAAGCCAGCGGTCTGTCGCCCAATTCGCCCAATCCGTTCAACAGCGCCACGCTGATTACCTACCATCTGGCCAGCGCGGGTCCGGTGCGGCTGGTAATTTACAACGTGCTGGGTCAGCCCGTACGGACGCTGGTGGACGGGTCCCGTGTGGCGGGCAGCTACCAGGTGAAATGGGACGCGCGCGACGAGGGGGGCGTCTCTCTGTCGACGGGGGTCTATATTGCGAGGCTGAGCTATCCTGGCGGCGCCCAGACGCAGCGGCTGCTCTACCTCAAGTAGCAGGAGTCGGTTGGCGCAGGACGCGTTCGTCCGAGAACCCGTCCGGAAACGCTTGATGAGTCTTGATTACGAGGCTATCAAGGGTTACCGGACGGGTTTTTCAATTGCATAAGTCGTTTCAACGGGTCCGTACGTAAGGTTCACTTATTCGACAGGTCGCAGATTGATGGTAAAGTGATTATCGGTTCGTATTTTTGTTGCAGATCGGATGGAATTTACTTTATATTTAGCTTCTGAAGGTTCGGCCCTGAGTGGTGGACCAATGGCTCGGGGAGAAGAGGGTCAGCTGTGGTCGCTTGCGCGACGTCGCCCATCAAGAAAGGATTGCCATCATGTTGAAGGCTCGAACGTTGCTCACTCCGTCAGGAATGATTCCTGTAGCCGGTCTGCTCGTGCTGGCCGCCGTCTTTGCCAACCCGAATTCGGCTCTGGCACAGACGGATGAAGCCTGCCCGCTCCCGCCGGGCGTGACGCCTCTTGCGGAACCGCGGGTGACGGCGCAGCAGGTGGAAGACGGCAGCGCTACCTTGAGAGAATTCGGGTTGGAAGCGAGAAACCGGTTCAGCCGAGGGACGGGTTCTCGTGAACGGCAGTTATACGTGGGTTGTCTCATGAGGCAGGATGGGAGCCATTTGCACTCCGGTTCTACTTATCTTGTGCAGCTGACGCCTGATGGCAGGGTGTTTATTCACGCGAAGAATATGGCGCTGTCGGGCAGGTTGCTCGATCGCGTGATTTATGGCGCGATTCTTCGGGCACTGGAAATCAACGTGGCCGGTTTGCAGGATGATCCCGTTGCGATAACGGCCGCCTTCATTGAAGCTGCAGGCAGAGACGGCGGCGAGTTCAACATATCTGATATCCCGGGGGCTTCAGGTTATGCAGCTGTTTATTTTTCGAAAAACTTCAGATTCCCTATCGTGATGCTTGCCGGATTCGACCTCAACGAATCCCACCTGGTCAAGGAAGAAATCGACTATGGTATCCCCGCCGTTACCGCGCGTGACGTGGTGGACCGGGAAACTCTAAAGGCCTTTGTTACGCAAGCAGGTGAGGCCCTTCTCAATCAGCAGAAGGGCGGTGATCTGGCCGCGACTTCGAAAGCCAGGGTGGCGTTTAGAGACCCGGACGGGCCCTGGAGACACGGTTCCGTCTATATTTACATTCTGGATCTCACCACCAATATTGTCCTGTTTCACGGTGTATTTCCGGATTTATTCGAACTGCGGCCTCTGGTGGGGATCGCGCGAGACGGCATTACCGGAGAGCTTATATTGCCACAGGTGTTAGCAGCAGCAATGAGCGGACCGGAAGGCGGATTCGTGGAGTATTTCTATGACGATCCGACGGACGACACGGACAGCGCCGACGTACCCAAGGTGGGATACGCCCGTCAGTTTACCGGTGAACGGGTGAGAGAAGACGGTACTGCGCTCACCATCAATTTTGTCGTTGGGTCTGGTTTTTACAGGCGTGCGCCTGATATCGCCGCGACGGGTCCCCGTACAGTCGTTGGGGCCAAGGTCCTGGGCGACGCCGTGGAGGGGTTGGACGTCGAGTTTTCGCGGGCCATCGCCGGGCGCCCGTCCAGCTACGACTGGAGCGCCGTCACCAATGCCAATGGCGTTTTGGCCCTGACCATCTCCAGCACGGACGGGGTGAGCGGCTATTACCGCGCCCGCGCCCGTAACGCCGCCGGCGACGTCGTGGGCCAGTGGCACAGCATTCCCCTCAATCGCAATCAACGCCAGATACTGGAACTGACGCTGGACGGCGGGATGAGGGTCGTACGGGTCGAACCGCTGGCCGCGGGCAAGCTGGCGATCGCGGCCGAGCCGGTGGCGGCGCCCGAGACAGAGGGCGCATTCAGCGGTCTGGCGCCCAATTCGCCCAACCCGTTCAACAGCGCCACCGTGATCACGTACCACCTGGCCAGCCCCGGCCCTGTGCAATTGGCGATCTACAACGTGCTGGGCCAGCCTGTACGGACCCTGGTGGATGCGTCCCAGGCCGCCGGCGCCTACCAGGTTCGGTGGGATGCGCGCGACGAGGGTGGCGCATCGCTTTCGACTGGCGTCTATATCGCACGGCTAAGCTATCCTGGCGGCGTGCAGACGCAACGACTGCTGTACCTCAAGTAGCGCCGATCGGAAAGCCGGTCAGCCAGCCGTGGGCGCGCTTGCGACCTTATCTCAAAGGGGGGGAGAATTGTCATGATGAAGGTTCGAATGCTGTTCACGAAGGCATACGTACATCCCGTTTTCGGACTGCTCGCACTGGCCGCCGTCGTCTTCGTTTCACATCCCGCCCTGGCGGTCTGTCCGCTCCCTGAGGGCGTGACGCATCCCGATAACCCGACTGTGACGGCGCTGCAGGTGGAAGACGGAAGCGCTACCGTTGAGGAGTTCGCGCTGGCCGTGAGAGAGCGGTCCAGAGAATATGCCCGGGGATCGGCGACCGCCGAGCAAGGGGTATACATCGGATGCATCATCAGGGAGGACGACGGGATCTGGCGTTCCGGATCCACGTACATCGTGAGCCTGACGCTCGACGGCAGAGTGTACATTCACGCGAAGAACATGGCATTGTCCGGCAGGCTGCTCAACCCGTTGATTTATGGATCAATCCTTTCCGCGCTGGGCGTACCCGTGACCACCCTGACCGATATGGCGTCGCCCGACCCTGCCACCTCCGCTCAGGCTTTCGGCGCCGTAATTGCTAAGTTGTCGCAGGAACCGGACGGCGCATTCGACGCGACCACGCCGATTCCAGGTCTGTCACCGGGTATACCGGGCGCTACGGGCCATGCCGCCGTCTACGTCTCGCCGAATTTGGGGTCTCCGATTGTGCTGCTGATGGGATTCGATCTCGACGAATCTCATGTGGTTGAAGAAGAGATCGATCACGGCGACCCTGCCATCACCGCCAGAGACGTGGTGGATCGGGAAAGCTTGAAGGCCTTCGTCACGCAAGCGGGGAATTTCGTGCTGGAATTCCTGAGTTCCGGCGACGTAGCCGCCAGCTCGAAATTCAGGATCGCCCTGCGGGACCCCGACGGGCCCTGGAGACACGGTTCCGTGTATCTCTACATCCTGGATATCGCGAGTGACGTCATCCTGTTTCACGCGGTGTTTCCGGACAAATACGAGTATCGGCCGATGATACCGACCGTCCTCGACGCCGTGACCGGAGAGTTCATCCTGCCGCGGGTCATCGAGGCGGCGAAAGGCAGCCCCGAAGGCGGCTTTATAGAGTATCATTTCGACGATCCGACGGACGACACCGACCGCGCCGACGTCCCCAAGGTGGGCTACGCCCGCAAATTCGCCGCGGAAATCCGGAGGCCGGACGGAAGCACAGTCCCGGCTGACTTCATCATCGGTTCGGGCTTTTACGGTCGGGCAGCCGACATCGCGACCGGTCCCAGCACGGTCGTGGAGGCCACGGTGATGGGCGACGCGGTCGAGGGGTTGGACGTGGAATTTGCGCGGGCCGTCTCCGGCCGTCAGTCCGACTACGCGTGGCGTACCGTCACCGATGCTGCCGGCCTGTTTACCCTGACCATTGCCAGCCAGGACGGGGTGAGGGGATATTATCGGGCTCGCGCCACCAGCGCCGACGGCGAGGTCGTGGGCCGGTGGAGCAGCATACCTCTCAATGAAGGCCGCCGCCAGGTTCTGGAATTGACGCTGGGCGGCGGCGCGCGGGTCGTCCTTGTCGCGTCGCTGGCTTCCTCCGCCGAAGAGCCGGTAGCGGCGTCCAAGCCCGCGTTCGCGTCAGAGGCAGTGCCGGAAGCCAGCGGTCTGTCGCCCAATTCGCCCAATCCGTTCAACAGCGCCACGCTGATCACCTACCACCTGGCCACTCCGGGTCCGGTGCGGCTGGTAATTTACAACGTGCTGGGTCAGCCCGTACGGACGCTGGTGGACGGATCCCGTGCGGCGGGCAGCTACCAGGTGAAGTGGGACGCGCGCGACGAGGGGGGCGTGTTGCTGTCCACAGGGGTCTACATCGCGCGCCTGAGCTATCCTGGCGGGTCGCAGACCCAGCGGCTGCTCTACCTCAAGTAGCGAGAAACGGTTGCGCAGGACGCGTTCGCCTGAGAACCCGTCTGGAAATACCCGTTACGCCTTGACCACGAGGCTCGCGGGGTTTTCAGACGGGTTCTCTTTTCGAATCAGGGAGTTCGGCAGCTTCTTCTTCCGCTAACTGACAGTTCATGGTACATTGCGAACCTCGTCCGCGTGGGATTGGGTTTGACTTTTCTCATTTCGGGTTGCCCTCTGACATTCAGACGCGCCGGCTTGCGGCGATGGCCGCGTCGCACAGCATCAGTTCCTCAGGAGACTCCAATGGGTGATCCGGTGGTTCTGCTCCGTGATGGAGGGGTGAAATTTCATGTGTTTCGGGGAAGCCCCACAGAGATGGGCAGCGCTCACGGTTCTCTGGATCCGGCCTTCGTGCGCACGCGGCTCGTCGAATGGTTGACGTGGCCTCATGATTTCGATCATCCTTACTTTCGGAAGAACATGGCGTTCATGCGACGAGAGTTTCCGGACTTTATGGAACGGATGCAGGCGTACGGCGCGGCGGCGGGCATCACTTCTGCGTGGTTCACACGTCTGTCAACAACGCCGGTCTGCTGACAGGATGGGCGTCGGGGGCGCCCAAGTTTCACTGGCCCGACAATCCGGAACACGTCAATCTCTTTCAGATCACGGGGCTCGTGCCCCAGCATTGCGGCGACTGCGAGGACGTCCGGCGCTTTCTCACCGAATACCGGATTTCCGGCCTTAACAGCCCATTGAAAAAGTCCATCCGGGCTGCGTCCGGCCCCTATGGCCGAAATACGGCGTTGCCTGCCTGCAGCAGGCAGGCGCTCCCTCCCCGAATCCAGGGATTCGCGTCGGTCGCGCGTCTTGTCTTCGGCCACAATGACTCGGCCTCGCCTGCAGAGCGACTTTTTCAACGGACCGTTAAGGGCCTGACAGGTACTGCCGTGGACGCCCGGGGGAATATCCTGGGGTTCGAACTCGAATCGGGAAATATCGCGTTTCGCGAGCCCGAAGACGACGTGGTGCTGGAGGTGAACCACTGGCAGCACCCGCATTTGCAGCGCCCCGCCCGGGAACGTCAACCGGAATTCTGGACGAGCCCGTATTTCTACAACTCTCAGAATCGCGTGCAGTACGTGGATTATCATCGGGAGACCTTCAAGCAGATGCGCACCATGGAAGACCTGATCGACTTTTCGTTCGACGTGCACGCTCCCGGGCGAATCCTGCAGATGCCCGGCGCCAGCATCGCGGACTGGATGACGTCGCATGCGATCTTCCTGACCGCCGCCGACCGGAGAATGCGCGTACACCCGTTCCCGCTCGCCAAAGACAGGTACACGGAAGTCGCCTATCGCGAGTGACCGGAAATCCGCTGCCATCGGGGCCTTCCCGCTCCTGAAATCCTGAATCCGGGGTCCGCCTTCAGGAAGGTGGAAGCCCAGAACCGGAGCCTTTCAACATGCGTGAGATCCGACGCCTCGCCCACCTGCATATTCCGGAAGATTGGGAACCGGATGAAATCGTCCCTGAAGTCCGGAAATTGGGCTTCACGGACCTGTATTTCTTCGTGAACAAGGTGGAATCCGGCGTCGATATCGGGGGCCTTCGGCTGTCGACGGCGATGGAGGTGGGGAGGCTGGCCGAAAAAGAGGGGATGGGTGTGCTCGTGAATACGGGGTATATGAAATATCGCGAGCAGGTCGTGCTTGCCCATCCGGAGCGGCGGATGGTGCTCAGAGACGACGGCACGGGGGACCGGCGCCGGGAAACCCGCTCGGGTCGGTCGCGTCGAAGGGGAGGTGTGGGCGACCCTCGTGGATGCCGATGGCCGCGACACGGGCGCGCCCGGCCTGGTGTCGAGTCTCGTGGGTGATGGCAGATACGTCTATCTGGCGGGCGACCCCGTGGTCCATCACCGCGAACCCGGGTACGAGCCCCTGGTCATGCTTCCCAACCAGACTCGACGGTTGATCGGAAATGTGATCAGACTCCTGGCGAGCAGCCCGCCCTGGATCGAAGTGGAGGATTTTCCGCCGGTAACGGCGTACCAGCGCCTTCGGAACTGGGACCGGCGCGGGATCAATACGTTTCAGTTCCTCCCCCAGGCGGGTCCACGCTACGCGATCTCAATTCTCGCGTCCTACGTCGGCGCGGAGGCGACCGTTCCGATCCGGTTCCGAATTCCCGCCGGAAAACGGCTTTCGCGGATCTTCAACGGTCTGACGGACGAATCCTATATGGCGGAAGCGTCGGTCGATTCGGAATCGGTCCGATATCGTCTCAGGATCACCCACGCGGACGGCGTCATCCCCGTGGTGGTGGAATGGGTGTGACACGGTTTCGAAGTGAAGAGACTGGATGAGGGATGAACTCCGACCCCGGCTTCCGTGCGCCCAATGAGGACGTCAGGGACGGCCTGACGCCGCGAGCCTTGCTGATCGGCCTTGCCTTGTGCGTGTTTCTGGGGCTGGTTCTGCCCTACAACCGCATGGTGATCCAGGGCCGGTGGTTGAACGCCTACTTCATAGACCGCGGCGCGCTGGTGCTCCTGTTCCTTCTGGTTCTGTTCGCCAATCCGCTGATCGCGGCACTGCGGAAACGATCCGTCCTTCACCGTGGCGAACTGCTGGCCATTTACGCGATGTTTCTGTTTCTGCTGCCCGTCTCGCAAATGGTCAAGCATCTGATCTCGTACCTGACCGGTGTTACCTATTACGCCTCTCCCGAGCGTCGGGACCTGGAGGCGGTGCTGCCCAATATCGTCTCCTGGACCGCTCCTCGGGACGCCGAGGTCGTCCGGGGTCTCTACGAGGGGCTGCCCGACGGGGTCCCGCCGCCCTGGGGGGCATGGCTCGTCCCGCTCCTCAGTTGGGGCGCATTTCTGCTGGCGCTCCTCTGGGTGCTGATCTGCCTGGCGGTTATCATCCGGAAACAGTGGGAGGACCACGAACGGTTCGCATTTCCCATCATGCAGGTCCCCCTTGAGGTGTGCGAGACCCGAAGCGGCAGGGTGGGACGCCTCTTCAGGAACCGCTTGGCGTGGGCGGGCTTCGCGATTCCGTTCGTGATCGGTTCGATCAACGCGTTGCACCACTACGTCCATACGGTCCCCCGGATCGGTCTGGTCCACGACGTCTGGATCTTCGACGGTACGACGCCCTTTCGCCTCAGGCTCCACTTCGCTATTCTGGGGTACTCGTACTTCGTGAATACGGACGTGAGCCTGAGCATCTGGGTGTTCAACGTCCTCTCCAAGATTGTCCGAGGCGTGCTGGCGGTCCTGGGCGCGGAACGCTACAATGTATCGGGCGTCGTGGGCCGGTTCAGTTCCCAGGGACACGCGTCTCTGGCCCTGATGGGCATGGGATACATGATCGTCCTGGCCGCGTACAGCCTGTGGGTGGGGCGCGAACACCTGCGGCAGGTTGCCGCGAGAGCGATGGGAAGACCATCGGCGGCGAACGACTCAGGCGAAGTGATGTCCTACCGGGCGGCGCTGATCGGAATTGGAGGAGGAACGCTTTACCTGGGAGGCTGGCTGTATCAGGCCGGGATGTCACCGCCGGTGATCCTGGCGCTGTTCGCCTCATGCTTCGTGGTGTTTCTGGTGATGGCGCGGATCGTGAGCGAGACCGGATTTGTGACCGCTTACTCGCCCATCAACCCGGCAGAATTCGCCGTTTGCATGGTCGGATCATCCGCTTTCAGCCCGCCGGGTCTGGTCACGCTGGGGTTCGGCTACGCATGGACGATGACGCGTACGAGCACGCTGATGCCCCGCGCCGCGGGCGCACTCTGGCTGGCCCGAAGGATACCCCGCACGAAGGGCCTGGTCTGGGCAATGGGTCTTGCCCTGGCCGTGGGGCTGATCACCGCGAGTACGATGACGCTCAAGCTCGGCTATGCCCACGGCGGACTCAACCTGGATCGTCACTTTCTGGACTATGCGCGCCTGCCGTTCGATGCGTTCGTGGGCCGACGCATGCTGGAACCGAGTCCGGTCTTCACCAGAGGGATTCTGTACCTCGGATTGGGGGCCGCCATTGCGGCGCTTCTTGCAGCGATGCGAGCCCGTTTCACGTGGTGGCCGCTGCATCCCGTCGCGCTTCCCGTCAGCACAATAGCGTATACGGATTACTTCTTTATCAACGTCTTTCTGGCCTGGGGGATCAAGAGCCTGGTGTTGAGGTTCGGAGGCGCCAGGCTCTACAGGTCGACCCGCCCGTTTTTCATGGGCATCATCCTGGGGGAGGCCGTCTGCACCGGACTCTGGATCGCTGTCGATGCCTTCACCGGAACGGTGTCGAATATGTTCTTTCCGTACGCGTAAAGCGACACCGGTGAGACCTAAGACGGGAGTTGACGTCCCTGCCCGGTTGGTTCTGCCTTTACGCCTCCGGCAAGAAATGAAGCCTCACGGGGCAATAAAACCGGTGAGACGTGAGCCGTTAGACGGTAGAGGAAGACGTTACCACAATGTCTTCACATTAACCGTGCCTGTTTTTTTACTGTTATCGTAACGACAAAAAAAACTATCGGTCACTGGTATCATCTCACGTCTCCCGTCTAACGTCTACCCGCTCTTCAGGCGCTCATTTCGTCTACCGTCTCCCCTCTCACCGCCTTTAGCTGATCGCTGTCTTTTGGCGACCGGACCACGGAACGGAGGGAAAAATGAACTCAGATGAAACCGCGGAACCGGGCAGCGGCGGGACACCCGCTGTCGAACTGAACCAGACGTGGGACATGGGCCGCCTGGTGGACCTGACCTGCGATTACTTCAATGGCATGCCCGTGGATATGACAGGCACATTGCCGTCGTTCCGGATGCGTGAACTGGACGAGGAGATGGAGGCCCTCTGCAGGGGTCGCGAGTACCGCAGTTACACCCAGGAAGTCCGGATGTGCGTGCAGGCCGGCAACTATCTGGAAACGGGAGCGCACCTCTATCCCGATATGGAGTCGGTGGCCGACGTCGGCCTGGAACGGCTGTTTGTATCCGCCGTCGTCATGCATATCCCCAGAGGAAGGGACGTAAAGGTAACCGGCGCCGACCTGGACGGCGCACTGGCGGCCCTCGGCGAGACGGTCCAACCGGGGGATGGGATCCTTGTCGGGACGGGTTACAACCGGTTTGGCAGCAACGACGTTCGCTGCGACCTGACGCCGCACTTCAGCTACGACGCGATCGACTGGGCGGTGAGTCGAAAGCCTTCGATCCTGGCTTCGGATATGGCCAGTTGGCACGACGGGGAGGAAGAACCCAGTTTCTGGCCAATGCTGATGAGGTCCGGCGTGCTGGTGATCGGGTCGCTGTTGAACGTGGCGGAGATCACCGCTTCCCGCATCCGGCTGATTGCCCTTCCGATGAAAATCAGAGGCGCGTGCGCGGCGCCCTGCAGGCTGATCGCCGTCCTTCCATCGCACAGGGCAGAAACCGACTGATTCACCGGAAAGCACGGAAACGCGAAGAAACGTCTTCAATCAAGGGGTATGTTATGAAAATTGCACGAATCACCGCCCATCGGCTCAGGGAATGTGAAATCAGTATGGAGAAGTGGACGCATTTCACGAAGTGGAAGGCGAGCGAGGACTGGATCGAGGACGAAGACTTCGGCAAGAAGTGGATTTCGCCGACGTGTGTGTGCTACAACCCGACCGACGGCCTGGTCTACGTCGGGCTGACCGCGCTGGACAGGGATATCTTCTATACATTCGACCCGCGTACCCACGCCTGGGAATCCCTCAACTATCCCGGCGAGCGGGACCGGTACGGCAGCAAGATCCACCAGGGCCTCGAGGTGGACGACCAGGGCCGCGTGTACGCGGGGGTCGCCACGCTGGGCGACGCCGATATCTGGCCGAAAGCCGCGGGCGGTCCGATTTTCAGGTATGATCCACGGACCGGCGAGTACGAGTTTCTGTGCGTCCCGATCGAGCGCGACTACGTCCAGGGGTTCGTGATGGACCGTAGCCGAGGCATTATCTACGGCGATACGTTTCCAGGGAGAAAGATGTTTCGGTACGATATCGGAAGCGACAGTGCGCGCGTACTGACCATGCTGGGCGACGTATCCACCGAACATCTGGCGCTTGACGCGGACGGCGGCGCCTGGCATACGTACGAACTGATGCAGTGGGCCGGGCGGTATCCGCTCCTGCGCTACGATCCCGACCGGGACGAGATCGATTTCACGAACGTGGACCTGCCGGACGTATCGCCCGGAATCAAGGGGTCCAATCAGATGGATACGGCGTTGCTGACGGAGGACGGGACGCTGTACATCGGCACGTCCGCCGGGGCGCTGGCGCAACTGGACCACCGGGGCCCGGAAGTGAACGCGACGTATCTTGGAAAACCCTACGTCGCACCGCGCATGAAGGGACTGGTCGAGGGTCCGGACGGGCTGATCTACGGCGTCAGCGGCGGAGACTACGACACGCACTTCTTCACGTACGACCGCGGGACAGGGTTGTTCGACAACCTGGGTCCCATTCAGGATTCGCAGGACGGAACGCGGTGCTGGCTGGCGCACCATATGTGCATGGTGGACGCGAAGACGTTCATCGTGGCGGAATCGGACAACCACTTCCGCGCGAGTTTCCTCTTCAAGGTGGAGCTGGATTAGCTGCGGATCAAGGGAACCGTATGGCCCTGATAGCGATCGGCGGATTCCCGGGCGCCGGAAAGACGACGATTTGCCGCAGACTCTCAGATGAGTTCAATCTGCCCCGCCTGAGTGCGGATACAATCGGCCGCGCAATAACAGAGTCCAAGGGCCTCCCGGACAGTGGCGCCGACGCATTCCGGGTTGCATACGACGTCCTCTTCCGCCTGTGCGAGGAGTTTGTCCAGTCCTCGGCGCCAGTGATTCTCGATCTCACCCTCGGATGGGCCTTCCACTGGCGGCGACTTGACGAGATTCTCTGCCGGCATCCCCGTACCTTGTTTCTTCCCGTCATCCTTCGGTGTCCACACGAACAGTGTATCGAACGAATCCGGACGAGATACAAGGCGATGCCGGACGTCTACGCGGAACCCGATTACTATACCGGTGAGCAGAAGGTACGGGATATCTGGAATTATCTGGAGTCCATCGATCGACCGGAGGTCCGTTTCGTGGATGCCGGCGGCGAGGAGGATCAGGTGTATGAGAAAGTCAAACAGTACGTTACGGTTCGGATGAAGAAGCCTGTCGGGAAGCCTTGAACGTCGTCCGATCGCTGCCGCCCATGTTCAGGTCCGTTGAGGCGCCGGGGGGCAAGCCTGGCGCCCGGAGATACACCCGGCGAGTTCCGGGCCCGCCGGCCATAGTCCATACACGGGCCGCCGGCCGTACTTTGGAAAATCCGCTGTCGTTCAGACGATTTTCGGCTCCTCGATCGCGAGTTCTCCCGTCGCGCCCGTTTCGTACTCCTCGAAAGGATCGAAGTCGTCGAGCGTGCGCGCTTCCACCTGTATCCCGGCCGTCAGGCCAATATTGAAAAGCGCGTCGCCCTCGTGTACCAGCGGCAGGTTCGTGCGTCCGATGACAACGCCGTCCGACGGTGCCCGTATTTCCATTTCGGACTCGCCGAGCGGGTCCGCGACGATCGCCAGAAGTTGTCCTTCCTTAAACTGCACACCGGCGGATCTGGTTATTCGGACCACACCGCTGACCGGGGCGCGTACCCACCTTGTGGAGCGGACGATCAACGGATCGTGTGCCGGCGCGGCGCTACGCAATGGCGGCAGCATTCCCAGTTCGCGCATCACCCGCATCACGCCCTTTACGCCCGCACGAATTCCGGCTTCGTCGAAACGCAACGCCTCGCCGGCTTCATACACGATTACCGGAACGCCCCGCTCATGCGCGGACTGCCGTAGGCTCCCGTCCCGAAACCCCGCGTTGATCACGAGCGGGACGCCAAAAGCCTGCGCGATCCTGGCAGCCTCGGGGTCTTCGAGGTTCACGCGGACCTGCGGATAGTTGCTTCGATGCACCGCCCCGGTGTGAAGATCGATTCCGTGCGTCGAGCCCTCGACGATTTCATTTAGGAACTGCCTGGCGAGACGGGCGGCGAGAGAGCCTCGTGTCAATCCGGGAAAGGATCGATTGAGGTCTCGCCGGTCGGGCAGATAACGGCTGAGATTGAGAAACCCCGGAACGTTGACGATCGGCACAACGACAAGCGCCCCGCGGAGTCGTCTCAGCGCGCTCAATTTCACGATGCGGCGGATGACTTCCACGCCGTTGAGTTCGTCGCCGTGCAGCGCTGCCGCCACAAACAACCTCGGCCCGTCGCGCCGTCCGTTGATGACGTGGACCTGCATGGTCAGGGGAACGCGGGTTGAAAGGTCGGTAATCGGCAGGTCAATTCGGATCCGCGTGCCGGGATCGCACGTCTGCCCGCCAATGCGTACGACCCGCGATAGACCAGCTGTTCGCGCGCTCATCGATCATCCCCTTCCCCGGGTCCTGGTCTTCTTCGGTTTGGCATGGGTCTCGATGAATGAGATAATCCGCCCCGCAATGTCCAGCCCGGTCGCTTTTTCGATGCCTTCGAGCCCCGGCGTCGAGTTGACCTCCATCAACACGGGTCCGTGATTCGAACGCAGGAGATCGACGCCCGCGACGTTCAGGCCCATCACTTTGGCGGCGCGCACGGCAGTCGAGCGTTCCTCCGGCGTAATGCGGATTCGCTCGGAGGCGCCGCCTCTGTGCAGATTGGATCGGAACTCGCCGGGCGCGCCATGGCGCATCATCGCGCCGACGACTCGATTGCCTATCACAAATGCGCGAATGTCCGATCCGCCCGCCTCTTTGATGAACTCCTGTACAAGGATGTTTATCTTGGCGCCCCGGAAGGCCTCGAATACACTTTTCGCTGATGACATGGTATTGCTGAGGATCACACCGACTCCCTGAGTGCCCTCGAGCAACTTGATGACGACCGGCGGGCCGTTCACCAACTTGATCATCTCCTCAGCCTGTTTCGCGGAATTGGCGAATCCGGTAACGGGCAGGCCGATCCCCTCGCGTGAAAGGAGTTGCAGACATTGCAGTTTGTCCCTGGCGCGTCCGATGGCCACGGACTCGTTCAGCGGCCATACCCCCATCATTTCGAACTGGCGCAATACGGCGAGGCCGTAAAAGGTAATGGATGCCCCGATCCGGGGAATTACGGCATCGTAGCCGGCAAGCGATTCGCCGCGATACGATACCTGGGGACCGTGCGCGGTGATGTTCATGTTGCACTGGGTCGTGTTGATGATGTCCAACGTATGGTCCCTGGCTTCGGCCGCTTCGACGAGACGTCTGTGACTGTAAAGATTCGGGTTGCGCGCAAGCATGGAAAATTTCATCCTGCCTACCTTTCACGTTGTTTTTCGTTTTCGCTTCTTCGCTGTCCGGCGTCTGCCGCTTCCTGGTCTTCCAGTCGTGTACGTGGCGTCCGGATCGATGATCAGGCGCCCGCGCATCGCTTCGCGTCCGATGAGCACTCGGTATCCCATCTCGTCGCGGTTGGCAAGTGTAAGTTCTATGGGCCATGATTCGCCGCCGACGGTCAGGTCCGTAGAAATGACGATGCGCCATTCGCGCGAGCCGCCCGAATTGGTCACCCAACGGCGGTCTTCGATCCGTGCCGCACAGCGTACAACCATTTTGTTGCTGCGTTGCAAGGGATACACGCGAAACCTGACCCAGGGTTGTCCTTCTTCTTCGTAGGATTCGACGTCCCAGGCATGGAGGACCGAAGTCCTTGCGCCGGTATCGAGTTTCGCCTTTATGGAGACGATTCCAAGCGACGGAAGCGACGCCCACTCGCACCAGCCGCAGATTCGATGGGGAGTGTTGGCCGAAGCGCCTGTATCGCTGAATTTTTCCATTAGAGTCGGGTTCCCCGGTTGGAAGTCACCGCCGTCATTCGGTTCCGCAGCGCCCTTGTCCGTACGGACTCGGTATCGGTGGTTCATCCGACGGATATTCTGCGCCGTTCAAGTTGGTTCTCGTTTTGCGGCGTTCTTGAGAATTCAATCGTCCCCGTTTTCATTGAGGCAGGGGTTGTTTTTCAGTGGGTTGCCTCCGTCAAGCGTTCGGCGAGGTTGAAGGCGAGGCAGCACCGGGGGGTCTCCGCGTACCGGCGACGATCCATAGCCGTTCAGAACCACTTCCTGTTCCAGGAATAGCCCAATCCGATGTGCAGTTCGGACTTAAGCGCCAGTTTACTGACCTGGCTGTCTCGATGGAGAAAGAGGTTCGCGTTGAACGTGGCGGCCGGGTTGCCGGCCACGGACGTCTCTTCAACCGACTCGAAAGTGCGGGGTTCCGGCATCGGACGTCGGACGCCGGACGAACACGAACGCGTGCTGATTCTGAATACACTCGAACATACCGGCGGAAACCGGACCCATGCTGCGGACATACCTGGCATCCTGAGGAAGCCGCCAGGGAAACCAGGCCTCCGCGCATACGGGTCGCTGAAGGCTTCCGCTGCACGTCAAGACGGGAAGACGGGAGATTCTTCGCTGCGCTCGGAATGACATGCGTTGCAATGACCATTGGCAAGACAGAATCCCGCCGTTCACGAAGGGGCGACGGGAATTAATCAATCGGCGCCGGTAATTCAGTTTCACTTGATGATTTTGAGTCGCTTCAGGTCTTCGACCTTTTCAATAATCAAATCCGGCCCAACAGGCAGCGGCTCTCCGTGTTTCTCCAGCGAATCGAGATAGGCCCTGATTCCCTCTCTTGTTCGCCGCAGGGCTTCCTTTCTGGTTGGTGTCCGATCTTGCGAGACGGAATTCAAACCTTCTATTTCCTTGTGTAGAGAAGTGGCGTACGATTCGGGTCGGCGGACCGGGCCGGACACAAATATACCAGATGAAGGAGCGTGATGTCAATTCTCAGTTTCCCGCGATCCTTGAATCACACCTGGCCCCTTTACCCCACTGCCCCCGACGCGGGGGCGTTTCTGTTTGCCGGGAGAAAGATTAAGGGTTATTTTTATTATGACTTATTCAGCGCATCGTCGTCAATCGTCGCGATCGGAGAGCGTTTGACGTGACGACCCTCGAGGCAATTCTTCTCGGACTGGTGCAGGGGCTGTCCGAATTCCTGCCGGTGAGCAGTTCCGGGCATCTCGTCCTGGGACGGGCCCTGCTGGGCATTCAGTCGGAGGACCTGGTATTCGAGGTGATCGTCCACTTCGGCACATTGCTCGCCGTGTTTACGGTTCTCGGCGGTCGGATCCGCGAGCTGGCATTTGGCTGTATACGACGGGAAGCGGCGTCCTGGCGAATGCTGCTGCTGTTGCTGGTCGGCACGGCACCTGCGGGCGCGGCGGGGTATTTCTTCGAGGATTACGTCGCATTTGCGTTTGGCAGTCCTGCTGCTGCGGCGGGATGCCTCGTCGCAACGGGAATCGTGTTGTGGAGTACCCGATTCGTTACGGGGAGTCGGGAGGAAATCGGTTTCGGCGACGCGTTGATGATCGGGTTTGCGCAGGCGCTGGCGATACTTCCCGGGATTTCGCGCTCCGGTCTGACGATCTGCGCGGGGTTGTGGCGCGGCGTTGACGGCAGGGAGGCGGCGTCTTTTTCGTTCCTGCTGTCTATTCCCGTAATTCTCGGCGCAACCGCGTTGAAAACGGGCGACCTGTTTGCCCATCCTCCGAACTGGAACGTGGGCGGGCCGCTGGTGGTGGGCCTGGCTGTGGCCTTCGCTTCCGGCGTGGTTGCGATCCGGTGGTTGTTTGCCGTGTTGAGGGGCGGCCGCCTGGACCGGTTTTCATACTATTGCTGGGCGATCGGATTTGCTGCGCTGGCGATCTTCCGGCTGCATTCGTGAAGGGACTCCCTATGCGCATTGCGATATGTATAACCACCGTGGCCGTATTGCTGGGGTGTGGAAGGAATTCAAAAGCTCTGGACGCCGAAGAGCTGTCGAATATGCTCTCCATAACGAACCTGTCCGCTCGGCCGGTGCTCAATCAGGACGATCCGCCCCTGATTGTCGCGGTGCGTATCGCGGCGGACGTGGTCCACGTTGGAGACGTTCCGGTCGACGCGCCCTTTATCCTGACCTGGCGTCTGGTGGACGATCAGAATGACACTGTGGGGCAGACCTCGAAACGACTGGAAGGAAATATGGCGCCCGGCGCCGTCCGACCCGTCACGCTGACGATTGAATTCGAGGCCAGGGAGACCGTCGCCGGGCTCCGGAACGTGGCGACGTTCGATCCGGTTTCGTCGTAACCCAGAATTGGCTTGATTGCCTTCGTGGAATGTGGTATTTTCCGGTCCGAATCCTCGTTCAGGGACTTCGAATCCGGCATCGCTGCCGGGCTTTTTTTCGCCCGGAAGGGAACAGATGGAACTCTATATTATCCGGCATGGGCAGTCGGCAAACAACGCGATGGCCGAAGGAGGTCAGCGGGTGTGCGATCCGCCGCTGACCGATATCGGCGAGGCCCAGGCCGACCGGCTGGCACGCTACCTGGCTGCGTCCGGAGACGGCGTCGAAGAGGTCCACGCCGCCGTGGCGCAGCAGAATTGCGCGGGTTTCGAGTTCGACCGGATTTTCTCGAGCCCGATGTTGCGCGCGATACAGACAGCGGCGCCGGTCGGGCGTGCGCTGGGAGTTCGGCCCGAAATCTGGATCGACATTCACGAAGAAGGCGGGATCTGGCTGGACGAAGGCGATGGACGAGGCGAGGTGGGGTATCCGGGTCTCACCCGCAGTGAAGTTGCCGCGCGGTTTCCGGAATTTGCAGTGCCCGAAGCGATCACGGAAGAAGGCTGGTGGAACCGTCCGCCGGAGATCAGGGCGGAGTGGCGTGCGCGGGCGAGGAGGGTGGCCTCGGAACTGCACGGACGTTTCGCTGGCGCCGGAAGCCGGATCGCGCTGGTGTGCCACGGCGGATTCGCCAACGACCTGCTCCATGCCGTGTTCGCCGGTATGCCGGACAGTGTTTATTTCGCAAGCCCGAATACGTCCATCAGCCGGCTGGATTTCAATGGCAAAGGCTGGGTGCAGGTCCGATACCTGGGCCGGGTGGCTCATCTCACGCCGGAACTGACGACCTGAAGCAGCGGATCCGAACGTCGCATTGCAAGCTATCCAACTCCCTTTTCCATCGAGGTGTCTCGATATGGCAAGACCCGAAGTGATTCTATCCGGTTTTGCGGATGAAGGTCCCGTGAGCAAGCGGGCCGAAGAGCAGCTGACGATGATGTCCGCCCTCGGGCTCTCCTTTTACACGATCCGATTTATCGATCTTGGCAACGGTGTGAAGAACGTCATGGAGCTGTCAGACGAGGAAGTACATCGGCTCCAGGATCTCCACAACGCGTATGGCATAGGGGTCTCGAGCGTCGGCTCTCCGCTGGGCAAGGTCAAGCTGGTGGACGAGGAAGACGGTACACAGAACCGGTACGTCCCGTTCCAAACCTATTTGCAGAATGACGTGCAACGGGCGATCGATCTGGCCCACGCCTTCGATACCAGACTGCTCCGGGGGTTCAGCTATTACCATCCCCACGGGGAGGATCCCTGGCCGTACCTGGATCGGGCGGCGGACCAGCTGGGTCAGATTGTTGAAAGATGCGCGTCTGCAGGCGTGGTCTACGGCATGGAGGTGGAGGCGGACCTGATCGGCGGTGACGGGGACACGCTGATCGCACTGTTCGAGAAAGTCAACAGTCCCTACGTGTGCATCATTCCGGACGTGGGCAACATGGAATCCAGCGGTCACAGCCCGGACAGCGCGTACGAGCACTACGTCAAGATGAAGCCGGGTGTGGGCTGGATCCATATCAAGGGGTTCAACAACCCCTCGAACCAGGCCATGCTTGATGCCGCCGGGGAGCGGGGACTGACCCGGTTCATCCCCGTGGACCGGGGCGATTCCGGACACGAGCAGGTATTGCGCGACTTCCGGGCGCTGGCGCCGGAAATCCAGGAGCGCCTGTCGCCTCTGGGCGTACCGGGGGTTTTCGTGGATCTGGAGCCGCACGTCAAGGGCGGCGGCCAATTTGGCGGCGTCAGCGGGGTGGACGGGTTCGGCGTGGCCTTCCGCAGCCTCTGCCGCCTCCTGGATTACCTGGAGTACGACTATCGTCTGACGGGCTACGAGGATATCTCCAATCCCGCGTCGTAGACATCAACGCGGCCGAATACCACCAGGGGTGCAGTTGACGCGCCCCTGTTCTTTTTGATTTCCAGGCCGAGGTCTCAGTGGCTGTTTCCGCCCATCCACCGGAATCCAACAGGGTTACCTTCGCCCGGAGTCTGGGCTGTTTCGACGCATCGATGATCGGAATCGGCGCGATGATCGGCGCGGGGATCTTCGTGCTGACCGGAATCGCCGCGGGCGAGGCGGGTCCGGCGTCGATCCTGGCGTTTGCGCTCAACGGCCTGGTGACGTTGATGACGGCGTTCTGCTATGCCGAACTCGCCTCGGCGATTCCCGAGGCCGGCGGCGGATATTCCTTCGTCAAGAAAGCGTTTCCCGGACCGGTGGGATTCCTGTCCGGATGGATGCTCTGGTTCGCCTATACGGTGGCGTGCAGTCTCTACGCGTTGGGATTCGCCGGCTACTTCTGGGAGTTTTTTCACAAGTACATGCCGGATGTCAGCCACGCCATTCAGGCGACCGCGGGCGTACAGCCTTCCGTTGCGCTTGTGACGGTAATCGTCAGCAGCGTCTTCGTCTGGTTGAACGTCCGCGGCACGGAGGTAACGGGCAAGGCGGAGAATGTGATTACCATCTCCAAGATTCTCGTGCTTCTGGTATTTGTCTGGTACGGACTGGCGCACATTTTCGCGGCCCCCGAACAGGCTGCGAAGAGTTTCTCCCCCTTCTTCCCGAAGGGATTGGGGGGCGTACTCGTGGCCATGGGACTGACGTTTATCGCCTTTGAAGGCTACGATCTGATCGCGACGGTTGCCGAAGAGATCAAACAACCCGAAACCAATATTCCAAAGGCCACGTTCATTTCCCTGGGCGTGACCGTGGTTGTCTATCTGCTGATCGTTTTTGTCTCACTCGGCGCGGTTCAACCGGAGGCGACGACGTCGTGGGAGTTTCTGGGCCAGTACAAGGAAACGGCGATCGTGAAAGCGGCGGACAGTTTCATGCCTGCGTTCGGCGTGGCAACCATCGTATTCGGCGGGCTTCTGTCCACCATGTCCGCACTGAACGCGACCGTGCTGGCCTCCAGCCGCGTGGCGTTCTCCATGGGCAGGGACCGCTGGCTGCCGCCGGGCATGGCCAGTATTCATGCGGACAGGCGGACGCCGCACATTGCGATTCTGGTTACGGGCGCGATTCTGACGGGCATCGCGCTGCTTCTGCCCATCCACGTTGTGGGGTCTGCGGCCAGCCTCATGTTTCTGCTCACGTTTACGCTCGTAAATCTGTCGCTGCTCGTGCTTCGACGCCGGGCGCCGGAAATCACGCGAAGGTACAAAGTACCCCTCTTTCCCTGGCTGCCTCTGGTTGGGGCGGCTTCGAATATGCTTCTGGCGATTTACCAGTTTCGTTTCGATCCCATGGCCTGGTACGTTGCGCTGGGATGGATTGTGGTGGGGTTCTTCGCGTATACCGTCCACTTCCGGAAGGAGTCGGGTGAGGCCGAGCCTCACGTGCTGGATGCGCTGCCCCTGGAGACCGCCCGCGCGCCTTACAGGGTTTTGGTACCCGTGGCCAATCCGAATACCATCGAGTCGCTGCTGGATATTTCCATTCCCATTGCAAAAGCGAAGAACGGCGATCTGATCGTCAGCACGACCGTGGAGGTGCCGATCCAGCTGCCCATCCAGGAAGGCATGAAATACATCAACCACCGGATGCCACTGTTGCGCGCGGCTCAGGCCTATACGCAGAAGCAGGACCTGCGCATCGTGTCGGACATAAGGGTGGCGCACCGGGTGGACGAAGGGATTCTCTCGGCCGTATCGGATGAGCACGCCGATCTGATGGTGGTCGGATGGAAAGGGTTTACCACCACGCGCGAGCGGATATTCGGCGAGGTGCTCGACAGGGTGGTGAACCGGGCCACGGCCGACGTGGTGGTTGTCAAGCTGCAGGATCAGGCCAGGTTCGATCGCATTCTGCTGCCCACGGCGGGCGGGCCCCACACACGGTTCGCCGTTGAGCTGCTCGAACCGATCGTCGCGGCCTACGGTTCTCGTGTCACGGCCTGTTACGTCATCCCCGAAGGCGCGGACGCGGAGCGGGAAGAGGAGGCCATGGGATGGATGCGGCAGACTCTGAGGGACGCGAATCTGGGTGAGGTGGAGTGCCGCGCGATCCGGTCGCGGTCCGTACCGGCGGGCATCGTGAGGGCGGGAGCGGATTTCGATCTGGTCGTGATGGGCGCGGCCAATACGGGTTTATTCCAGCAACTCCTGTTCGGTGAAGTGCCGGACCGGGTGGGACGTTACGCCAAGACTTCCGTCATGCTGGTCAGAAAGCGCGAAGGACGCGGGAAGGCCTGGCTGAGGCGACTGATGAGTTGAGGGGAGTTACCATGTTGAACGGAGGCGCAGTCACCCTGGACATTACGCCGCCGCTGGGGACGCTGATTCCGGGCCTGTTCCACGAACGCAGGGCGGAGGCGGTTCACGATCCGCTGCACGTGCGCAGTTTCGTGCTGGAGGAGAACGGCGCCGGAATTGCCATTGTCGTCTGCGATCTGGTCGGCGTCGCCCGGGCATACCTGGACCGGGCGAAGGCGCGGATCGCCGAAACCGCCGGGCTGACGCCCGAGCGGGTGCTGATCTGCTGTACCCATACCCACTCCGGCGCCCAGACGGGCGATGACGCGTATACGGAATTCCTGCTGGAGCGGATCGCCGATTCCGTACGCCTGGCGTGGCGCGCGCGCGACGCGGTGTCGGTGGGCTGGGGACGCGCGGAAGAGGGCCGGCCGGTATTCAACCGGCGTTTTCATATGGCCGACGGCACGGTGCGGACCAACCCCGGCCTCCACAATCCGGACGTGCTGAAGCCCGCCGGGCCGGTGGATCCCGAGGTGGGTGTACTCTGTATTCAGAAACCGGATGGAAAGCCCGTGGGACTGATGTGCAACTATGCGCTGCACTACGTGGGCGGTGGAGACCACGAGCGGGAGATTTCCGCGGACTATTTCGGGTATTTTTCGAGTCTCATCCAGCGAATGCGAGGACAACGGTTTACCGCGGCGTTATCCAACGGCGCTTCCGGCGACATCAACAACCACGACGTTATCGGAGGAAGCCGGTGCGCGAACGACCGGCACCAGCATTCGGAGCGCGTCGCCGCACTGGTGGCTGCCCACGCCTTCTGGGCGTGGAATGAAATGGACTTCGCCGGCGACGTGACGCTGGGCGCCGAAATGGTCGAGGTGGTCCTGCAGCGGAAAGCCGGACCTTCACCGGCGGATATCGCCCGTGCCCGTGCAATCGACGAAGAGGGCAGGGGCACCATGGCGGAGCGGGCATACGCCCGGCGGATACTGCGCCGGATGGCGGACGTGCCCGAGAAGACGCGAACCTGGGTGCAGGCCTTGCGGATCGGAGACCTCGCCCTTGTGGCCGTGCCGGGTGAATTGCTGGTAAGGCTCGGGCTGGAAGTCAAGAAACGGTCCCCTTTCGAGCAGACGATGGTGCTGGAGCTGGCCAACGACAGCGTGGGATATCTGCCCGACGAGCAGGCCTGTCGGGAAGGCGGGTACGAACCCGAAGCGGCCCTGTTTGCGCCGGGTTCGGGCGAACAGATCGTGGATGCGGCCGTCGATCTGCTGGACCGGCTGCATCGCGCACCTACACCGTGCGGGAACCGGTAACAGGAAACGGTGCCGCCCGGACAAGGAACATAAGGAGGAGATATGTCGGACAAGGTACGCATCGGCGTGATCGGCGCCGGAGGTATTTTCCGGAGCCGTCACTTCCCGGGGCTGGCGAAGATCGGAAACGCGGAAGTGGTTGCCATCTGCAACCGGAGCGAGGAGAGCGCGGGGGCGATCGCGCAAGAGTTCGGCCTTTCGCCGAGGCTGATGACCGATCCGTATGCGTTGATCGCAAGCGAGGACGTGGACGCCGTGATGATCGGCACCTGGCCGTACAGGCACTGCGAATTCGTGCTGGCGTCCCTGGACGCCGGAAAGCACGTCTTCGTGCAGGCGCGGATGGCGATGAACCTGCGGGAGGCGAAGGCCATGTACGCCAGGGCGCGGGAATCCGGCCTTGTCACGCAGATCTGTCCGTCACCCATGGCGATGAAGGGTGACTGGTTCATTCAGCGGCTGATCCGCGAGGGATACCTGGGCGACGTCTACCATGTCTATACCCGATCGTTCAGCGGCGACAATTGCGATCCCGATCAACCTCTGCACTGGCGGCAGATCGACCGGTATTCCGGATTGAACGCGCTGAACATGGGCATCCTGGTGGAAATCGTGCAGCGCTGGGCAGGCCAGATGAAGAGTATCTCGGCACAGGCCGAAACGTTTATTCGATCCCGCCCGCTGGCCGACGGCCGGGGGACGGGGCCGGTGGAGCGCCCGGATACCGTGCATATCATGGGGCAGATGGAAAACGGCGCGCAGGCCGCGTTTCTGTTTTCCTCCGTGGCGCGGTTCGGCGTGGATCCGCAGGTGGAACTGTACGGCAGCGACGGGACCCTGATCTACAAACTTGACAACGACACCATTCTGGGCGGGCGGGCCAGAGACAGCGGTCTTTCGGAGATTCCCATACCGGATGACGAAGTCCGCGAGTGGACCGTGGAGCAGGATTTCGTGAGCGCAATTCAGGGCGGGCCTCCCGGGGATACCACCTTCGAGGCGGGCGTAAACTATATGGCGTTTACCGAAGCGGTGTTCAGATCCGTGGAACGGGGAGGCGTGGCGCATCTGCCCCTGGTGGATTGAGCGCACTTTCCGAAAGGGCCGGTCTCACGGCAGTGGAATGTCGAATCGCGGTGGCGAAATCGATGGAAACCGGCCGGCCCGCGAGGGTGGTGACGGAATTCTGAGAGGATCGCGGAGGGGTCTGCGGAATGGGTGACGTACGGCTGGTGGCTTTCGACCTGGACGGTACGCTGCTCGACGACCGGGGGCGGATGTCAGATGCGTCGGTCGAGGCGCTGCGGCGGCTGGCACGGGCCGGCATCGCGCTGGCGTCGATCAGCGGCCGGAACGTGGGAAAGAGCCTGGCGCCGTTTTCGCACGACCTGAGAGCGGCGCTGCACGTGGGCAGCTACAATGGCGCGATGGTGATGGGAACGGGCGCGGACGGCGAGCGGCCGCTGTTGCACGAACAGCGACTGCCTCGTGACGGCCTTCCCGATCTGCTGGAATTTTTCGGCGACAACCGGGTGAACTTCATCTATTGCCGGTGCGAGGCGGATGGCGGCGGTCTCAACGAGGCCTATCTGACGGACGAGGAAACCGGGTGCATCCGCAATCTGGTGCGGATGACCGGAGTAAATATCGTGCTTGAAGCGGATCTGCTGGCCAGGGCGCGCGACTTCGTTCCGCCGCCAAAGATGATCTTGCTGCCGGGTCCCGCCCGAAGGGAAGCTCTGTTCGACCGGATGCGGGCGGCGTTCGGACGCCGGTTCTACCTCGCCCGCACGGGTGACGACCGGATTGAAGTCATGCACACAGAGGTGAACAAGGCGGTGGCTTTGCGGAAGCTCTGCGAGGCCTGCGATGTCTCACCCTCGCAGGCCATGGCGATTGGCGACGGGGACAATGATCTGCCGATGCTGAGGGAGGCGGGCATTGGCGTGCTGATGGGAAACGCGGACGGACTGACCCGGAAATCGGCGGATGCCGCGGGCGTGCGGATGGCCGAGTCGCTTGCGGAAAACGGGTTTTCAAAAGCCGTTGCGAGGTACGTGTAGGGGACCACACAACTGCGTTCTATTCAAGGCGGCTTCCCGATTCCTCCGCGATCTGCGCGTGAAGGTCCGCGCTGCTGGACAGTATGTGTTCCTCCATGGCCTGCTGCGCGGCGTCGGCGTCCCCTTTCCGGAGGGCGCGCAGGACTCTCCCGTGCTCGTCCAGGGACATCCGGGCCCGCTCCTCCACCGTGTGGGTTGCGGGATCTGCAAGGCTGGCCTTGATCCACTGCTGAAGGTAGTTGCGTATCATGACGAGGAGGTTGCGGAGGATCGAATTCTGGGTAGCCCGGGCAATGGCCAGGTGGAACTGAACGTCGAATTCCAGGAATTCACCGGGTTGATCGAGTGATGCTTCGATTCCCCGGATTGTCCGGTCGAGTTCCCAGAGATCGGCCTCCGTGGCGCGCGACGCGGCGAGGAAGGCGTTCCGCGTCTCCAGCATCAGCCGGGTTTCGACGAGATCCTTGACTTCCTTCGGATCCAGCAGCAGTCCCCAACTCAGGGATTTCTCCAGGTAACGGCCGGTGTCGTCGCTAACGAACGTGCCTTCTCCGACACGGCTTTCCAGGATGCCCATCACGGAGAGCGAGCGGAGCGCTTCTCTGAGAGAGGTGCGACCGACCTCGAACTGTTTGCACAGGCTTCGTTCGGGCGGCAGCCGATCGCCCGGTTTCAGCACGTCCCGGGAGATGAGGTCGATGATCTGGGAGACGATTTCGTCGCTCAGGGACGTCCGTTTGACGGGTGTCATCTGCTCGATGGCCGGGGGAGGGCGTTGCAGGTTCACGCGAGATTTCCCTTTACAAAGACACGTTCTTGGGTTAATCTTATATACAAAATTGGTCTGACCATCATCACATCAGTAAAAGAACAGACCGGGTACCACGCTGTCAAGAGAAAACTTGCCGGAGGATGGCGCGATGGGCCGAACCGTCGATATCGGAACGCGCATCGAACTGGTGCCGATGGATCCGCACTTCCACGAAATCACAATTGGTCTTTACCTGCAGGAGCACAACGGCGCTCCCGTGTATCGCGTACACACGTACAGCGGAAGATCGGGCGTCGACCAGCGAATCGCGTTCGTCTCCAACGCGATGGCGGTGTTGGGCGGAATGCGGCAGACAACTGACGGCCTTCTGCGATTTCCGTGCGGCGATGCGCACCTGCTGGCCTGTCGGCGTGTCTTTCTGGAAGCATGCAAGCTGACCTCCGGCGGCGAGCTCAAAGCCCGGCCTTTGACAATCCTCGACAGGAAGTCGGGATTGAACATAACGGTGTCGCCCGCGGGTGACGGCGTGTACCGGATTGGCGCCGAAGGTGAGGGCAAGGACGGCGCGCGAAGGGTTGCGGCGATTGCGGGCGGGCTGGTGAAGCTCGGAGAAATGCAGTCTCGAGGCCCGGACACGGTCGCTTTCGCGTGCGGGCAGGCGCATGACGCCGTGGTGGGGCTTCTTCTGGTTCGCGCACCGAACGTCCGGGCAGCGGTTCGTGAACGGGAAATGGCAGGCACTCGGGGCGTTCTGGCGGCGCCCAGCGAGCAGCGTTAGTCGATAAACAAGATTCCAGACAGGAGATTCGGAATATGGCGACTCAGACAGTGGGTCCGATGACCGGTCGGGAGCGGGTTCTGGCGGCGCTGAACCGGGAGCCGGTGGACCGGACGCCGGTATGCAATCCCACGTCCGTGGCGACGGTGGAGCTGATGGATCTCGTGGACGCGCCGTTTCCTCACGCGAACAGGAACGCGGAACTGATGGCCCGGCTGGCCGCGACCGGGCACACCGAGTTGGGGTTCGATACGATCATGCCCGTGTTCACGATCATCCAGGAGTCGTCTGCACTGGGTTGCAAGATCCAGTGGGAACAGAAAGACAACTGGCCCACGGTGAGGATGCGCGAGCCCATCTGGGAAGACGTGGACGACGTCCACGTTCCGCCCGACTTTCTCACGCACCAGGATACGAAGTGCGTGCTGGATGCGATCCGGATTCTGAAGAAGGAATACGGGGACGACGTGGCGATTATCGGAAAGACGATGGGCCCATGGTCGCTGGGATATCACTGCTTCGGGGTGGAGCCCTTTCTGCTCATGTCTCTGGACGACCCGGGCAAGACGAAGGCGTGCCTGGACAGAATGAAGGAAGCGACGGTGGACTTCGGGGTGGCGCAGATCGAGGCCGGCGCGGATGCGCTCACGCTTCCGGATCATGCGACGGGCGACCTGGTGAGCGGGGAGTACTACAAGCGGTATCTTCGCGACCTTCACATTGAATTCGTGGAGCGGATCCCCATTCCGCTGATTCTGCACATCTGCGGACGTACCGTGGATCGGATGGAATATATCGCACAGACGGGGATGTCCGCGTTCCATTTCGACTCCAAGAACGAGCCGGAAGAATCCATGGCGGTCGTAAAGGAGCGGATCTCGCTGGTGGGCAACGTCAACAATCCTGAAACGCTGTTTTCCAAAGGGCCAGAGGCGGTCCGTCAGGAGGTCGTCAGCAACCTGGACGCCGGCGTGCATCTCGTCGGTCCCGAGTGCGCGATCCCTCTGCAGACGTCAATAGAGAACCTGAAGGAGATCCCCGGGGCCGTCCGCGACTGGCACCGGGAGCAGTAAAACCAAAAAGCACGAGAAAATCGCGAGAAAACGAGAGAGGCACGAGAAAACGAGGAAAACCGAAAAGCGCGACAAATGCTCGAGAAGACGAGGTACGGCTGAAATGCATAACCTGAAATTCACGGGGATGGACAGGATAGAGGGGAAGGAGCGTGATGGCGGAACTCACTGATATCGGTAATGAATTCATCCGTGACGAAATCGAGGAGTTTCTGGAGCGCGAGGACGAGCGGGAGCGAGCGATCGCCACGTTTGCCGGTGTCACCCCCGAAATGCAGGCGATTGCCGCGGCTCTGATCGACGGCGACCATCACGAGGTGGACGCGCTCACCAAGAACGCACTGGATGCGGGTACCGGGGCGCTGGAGGTGATGGACGACGGGCTCATCTCGGGAATGGGCATCGTTGGGATCAAATTCCGAGAGAACTTCATCTTCGTCCCGGAAGTGCTGGCCTGCGCCCGGGCGATGAAGGCCGGGATGGCCTATATTGAGCCGATTCTGTCCGCATCGGGGGTCGAGCCGATCGGCACGGTCATTATGGGTACGGTAAAGGGCGACCTGCACGATATCGGAAAGAACCTCTGCATCATGATGCTTCGCGGCGCAGGGTTTGTGGTCCACGATCTGGGGGTGGACACGTCGGAAGACGAATTCCTGGATGCCGTGGAGGAGCACGGCGCGCCGCTGCTGGGGATGTCGGCGCTGTTGACGACGACCATGCCCAATATGGAAAAAACGATCGAGGCGTTCATCGACTCGGATATGCGCGAAGACGTCAAGATCATGGTGGGGGGCGCGCCCGTCACGCAGGAATTCGCCGACGATATGGGCGCCGACGGGTACGGTAAAGACGCCATGGCGTGCGTGTCCCTGGCCAAGGACCTGCTCGACGAGACGAAGGCCGAGACCAACCTGAACGCGTGAGCCCGACCGTGCAGAAAATCGACAAAGAGGAATATCAGAAGCGGCTGGACAGAATCACCGAACTGTTCGCCGGCATGATCGCCCATGCCGATGAACTTTCAACCGTGCGGTGCCCGTACAAGAACCGTTTCGATGAGTGTACGGCGAAGTTCGGCTGCAGAAACCAGCGAAGGCCCCGCCCGGGCGGGACGCTGCTGACGTGCGGCGGGGACGACAAGCTCGACTATCGCGGCGCATGGGAGACGGAAGCGAAACCGTGTGCGTACGTCGGGAGCGAGGAATAGTGCTCTGTCCCGGAAATATCTCACCATTCTTCCGACGATTCATCCCGTCTCGCGGCGTTGCCCTCGCTCGCAGACCTTAGCAGGTCGCCTGCGCTCGGGCGCCTTGCGATACGGGCGCCTCGTCAGCCGAATTCAGGCAACCTATTTCCTGGACAGAACACGATAGAGTACTGGAACGCCGCATGGGTACGATATCTCACGACGGGAAACGGAAGGAGCTTGCAGCCGGCAGGACGATCTTCGACTATGCGGATGAACTGGCGGTCCAGGTGCCCACGTCGTGCGGACGCACCGGGCACTGTCACGAGTGCGTGGTTGAAATCAGGCGCGGAATGGACGCGTTGCGGCCACGGAACGAGGTGGAGTCGTTCCTGCGAGAGCATTACCGTCTCGCGTGCCAGGCGGTGGTCGAAGACGACCGGGCCGATATCGAATTCTCGCCATTGAGACGTAAGCCCAAGATTCTATCCGCCACATTGGAAAAGTCGGTCGATCCGGACCCCCTGGTCACGCGCCGGGGGGACATAGTATATTATGACGGCGTCGCCGTCGACACGTATCGGGGCCGCCTTTACGGCATCGCGGTCGATCTGGGCACGACAACGGTGGTGATGGATCTCGTGGACCTGGAAACGGGTGAGAGCGTCCACGTGAGTTCGTTTGAGAACCCGCAGCGTTTCGGCGGCAGCGACGTGATGCACCGCATCTCCTACGACGGGCAGTTTCAGGGCGAACTGCGGAAGGCGGTCGTCAATGCGATCAATCACGAAATTTTCGAATTGGGAAAACGTCTGGGGTTTGCCCGCCAGGAGATCTACGAGGTGGTTGTGGCGGGAAACTCCACGATGCGGGACCTCTTCTTCAGGCTGGACGTGCAGAGCATCGGCCAGAGACCGTACAAATCCCAGGTGGAACGCGCCTGTCTCGACGGCGAGCGCGAGACGACCTCCCTGCTGGAGAGTTCCCGGCGCCTCGGCGTACGCGTCAATCCCAGGGCGAAGGTCTACGGAATGCCGCTGATCGCGAGCCACGTGGGGGCGGATACCGCGGCCGACCTCGTGGCAATGGACCTGGCGTCTCAGGATGGTGTGATGATGCTGGTGGACGTGGGGACCAATACCGAGGTGGTCGTGGGAAGTCCCGGCCGGCTGCTCACCGCCTCTTGTCCGGCCGGGCCCGCGTTCGAGGGCGGACTGATCCGGTACGGGATGCCCGGTCATGAAGGCGCCATCGAGTCGATCCGACTGACCGACGACGGCTTCGAATACCAGACAATCGGACGCCGCGAACCGGAGGGAATATGCGGGTCCGGGCTGATCGATCTGCTCGCGGAACTCCGGCGGCACGGCCGCATGGCGCCCAAGGGCATGTTTGCCGGCAGGTCGTACGAGGTGCCGGTCGTTCCCGAATACGGAATCTCATTGTCCCGTGAAGACGCCAGCAACCTGGCCCAGGCCAAAGCGGCGAATTACTGCGGCCAGTTCATCCTGATGCGGCACCTTGGGATCGGACCGGAAGATATCGACACGCTCTACCTGGCCGGCGGATTCGCGAATTACGTGAACGTACGGAATGCCATCGAGATCGGGTTTCTGGCGCCGATCCACGAAGACCGGGTCGTTAAGATCGGGAACGCCGCGGTCCAGGGAGCGCGCGAGGTGCTGCTTTCGCGCGAAAAACGGGCGTCCGTGGAAGCGCTGGTGAAGCAGATCGAACACATCGAGCTCGAGACGACGCCGGACTTCTTCGAAGTATTCGTGGAGGGCTGTCAGTTCAAGCCCATGCCTTTCGCACTACTTGACCCGTGAGTCAGAATCACCACCATCCCTTAACGTCCCGTAGAGGCGGTAAGACGTGAGCCGGGAGACGGTAGAGGATGACTGTTACCACAGCGTTTCCACGTAAACCGTTCCTGTTTCTTTACCGCTATCATAACGACAAGAAAAACCAGATGGCACTCATGTCTTCTCGCCTCTACCATCTTACTCACCGCTTTTACGGGGGTAGAGGTCTGCTCCAATTCCGACCCTTCCTCATCGCGGCGCACAAGTCAAAGGATCGGATTTTGATTTAGGCTGACTGCTGATCACTGACTGCTGTTATCTGTTGTCTCCCTTTGCGTCTTCGTGTCTTTGTGTGAGTTGATCTTTCTTGGATTAAACTGATGGCGGTAACTTCCGAAAAGTCCAATCCGTCGCGCGGTGATGGGGCGAACCGTTCCCTGCGGCATCTGCTCGAGGAAACGGACGAGTTCGTCGTGTGCGTGGAACTGGTCAATTCCCGCGGGGTGATCACCGAGCGCCGCGGACGGCACGTACTGGATCTCGCGCGGGCGCTTGCCGACCATCCGGGCGTGCACGCGCTGAGCATCACCGACAATCCGGGCGGAAACGCCACGAACAGTCCGGACACGATGGGGATCGACCTGCTGAGCCGGGGACAGGAGGTGATCATCCACGTTTCGTGCAAGGACTGGAACCGGAATGCGCTGCTGAGCAGGGGCTGGGAACTGGCGAGCGAAGGATTCGAAAACGTGCTGGCGTTGTCGGGCGACTATCCCGCGGGCGGATACCGCGGGCAGGCGGACGGCGTGTTCGATACCGATTCGGTGGGTCTGCTGAAGATGTTCTCGGAGATGAATTCGGGGTTGCGCCTCGAGGGCGGCAGGAGCGATCAGGTCTTGAAGCCCACACAATTCTTCCCGGGCGCGGTGGTCAACAACCACAAGAAGCATGAACGCGAGGTGATGCCGCAGTATTTCAAGCTGGCCAGGAAGGTGGAAAGCGGCGCTGGTTTCATCATCAACCAGATCGGTTACGACGCCCGCAAACAGGACGAGTTGCTGAAGTACATGGCCCTTCACGGTCTCCGAACGCCCGTGCTGGCCAACGTCTACGTGCTCAGCCCCGCGGCAGCCAGGTTTTTTCACGCGGACAACATTCCAGGGGTGATCGTAACCGACGAGTTGCTTGCGCTGTCGCAGAGGCATGCCCGTTCGCGCGACAGGGGCAAGGCGTTCTTCCTGGAATTCGCCGCCAGGCAGTGCGCCATAGCCAGAGGACTGGGACATCGCGGCGTCTACCTGGGCGGACACCTGAAGTTTGAGGACTACGTGCGAATCCTGGAGATTCTTGGCGAATACGGAGACAAGGACTGGAAGGACTTTGTGGATGGGTTTCTCTTCCAGCAGCCCGGGGAGTTCTTCTTCTTCGAACCCGATACGGAAACGGGGCTCAGTTCGAACGAGGTCAACCGCAAATACCGACATTCGAAGCATCCCGACGTCTTGCGGGCCGCCCGGAGCCGGACGTCCGCGGGGTACCGGTTCAACCGCTTCGTGCACGAACAGGTTTTCGAAAAGGGCAAGCCGGCTTTTCGTCTCGGCAAGAAGATCTTCGAGGCCGTGGACGGCGCCGGAAGCGGCGTCCGGAGGGCCGCGCATGGCGCGGAACAGGCGGTGAAGATCCTGGGCTTCGACTGCCGGGACTGCGGCGACTGTTCGCTGCCGGATATCGCGTTCCTCTGTCCCGAGTCGCAGTGCGTCAAGAACCAGCGAAACGGACCCTGCGGCGGGACGCGCCGAGGTCGGTGTGAAGTGGGAGAAAAAGAATGCATCTGGTCGCTGGCCTACGAACGGCTGAAGGCATACGGAGAGGAAGAAAAGATGCTGGAAAGGCCTGTGGTGTTCAAGGACGGCGCATTGAAAGGCACGAGCGCCTGGGCCAATGCATTCCTCGAGCGGGACCACCGCGCACGGACGAGATGAGGGGAACGCCATGAAATTGAATGGCAGGGCCGGCGAATTTGTCGTCATCGGCGAAAACATCCATACCACACGCGTTGTCCTGAGGAAAGGTCGGCTCGTCGTGAAGAAAACCGGGGGAGGGGAGGCGGTCCGTTTCTTCGATACCCGGAAGCGACGTCGCTTTCTTGCCATTCCGGACGATATCCGGCAGACGCAGGACTACGAGGAGGGTCGGGTCAAATACGTCAAGATTGCGGTTCAGGCGGCGATGTCCGGCCAGACGCCCCAGGCCGAAGACGGGCTGGCGTATCTGCACCGGATGGTTCAGCGACAGGTGGACGCGGGAGCGGACTATCTGGATCTGAACGTGGACGAAGTCTCGTTACGCCTTGAGGAGCAGAAGAAAGCCATGCGGTGGCTGGTGGGCGTCGTGCAGAAGATAAGTCGGATTCCGATATCTGTGGACTCCTCCAACGTGGAAACGATCGGGGACGGCCTCACGGCCTGCGACGGCCGGGCCGGTCGGCCGCTGCTGAATTCGGCCTCGCTGGAGCGCCTCGAGGCGCTGGACCTGGCCGTGAGGTTCAACGCCCGGGTTGTCGTGACTGCCGCTGGCGAAAGCGGGATGCCGCAGGACGCCGCGGAACGCGTCGCGAATGCGTCCCGCATGGTCGAGGCGGCGCTGTCCAGGGGAATCGCGATCGAGGATATTTTCGTGGATGCCCTGGTCTTTCCGATTTCCGTGGACGTGGGATTCGGCAACCACTGCTTCGAGGCCATCCGGACGCTACGGGCGAATTTCGGCCCCGCGATTCACGTGACGGGCGGATTCAGCAACGTTTCTTTCGGGCTGCCGTGCCGGCGTCTCATCAACGACGTGTTTACGATTCAGGCCGTCGAGGCCGGGGCGGACAGCGGGATCGTCGACCCGGCCACCAGCAGCCCGCAGCGCGTTTTCTCCATGGACCGGGAGACGGAACCCTACCGGCTTGCGGAAGATATGCTTCTGGGTCGGGATCCCATGTGCAAAAACTACCTGCGCGCGTATCGAAAGGGTACGCTGGACGCTTACCGTTAACGAATCGGGGAGGATCCAGGAGGAGATGAAGACATTTTTCGAGAGGCTGGAAGATCCCATCCCGATGGTTTACGACGGAGGATTCGGTTCGGAGCTGTTCAAAGGGCATATCGAACTGACGAACAGCGCGCTCGCAAATGAACTGCATCCGGATGCGGTGGTCGAAATCCACTCCGCCTATATCGCGGCGGGAACCGACGTCATCGGGACCAATACTTTCGTGGCGTCGCCACTGCACCTGGAAATGGCGGGCAAGGCGGAGAACCAGGCCGGGAAAATTGCGCGGCTGGCCGTGGAACACGCGAGAACAGCAGTCGAAAAAAGCGGCGGGAAGGTCTATATTGCAGGCTCCGTCGGTCCGTCGCCGGGCGCTATCGAGTCGGACGCGGGCGATACCGTGTTCGGCATTGCGGACAAGAAGGCGAGGGCGGCGCACGAGCGGGTCATCTATACGCTCGCCGAGGCCGGCGTGGAGCTGATCTGTATCGAGACCATGTTTTCCGCGAAAGAGGCAGCCATTGCGGCGGACGTTGCCAGGAAGACCGGGTTGCCCGTCGCAATCAATCTGACCTGCAAATACACGAAAGACCGGAAGACGGGCGAGATGGTCTACCGGACGGACTGGGGGCATTCAGCGGAGGACCTGCTGGATTTTCTGAGTTCCGGAGAGTTTTCAGGCGGAGACAATCTGCTGGAACACGTGCAAATCATCGGGATGAACTGCGGCGCCGAGACGCGGCGGCTTGAACATACCGGGATGCCTTACGCAATCAACGGGATGCGGCAGTTCACGGATGCAATGTCTGCGAGGGGCATCAACGGGATCCGGTTGATGGCCTATCCCAATGCGGGGCTTCCGCAGCTGGAAAGAAAGACGGGACGGACGACGTATTCGCAGACCGAGGAGGATATGGCGCATTGTGTCCCCGATCTGATCGACGCGGGCGCTTTCATCGTCGGCGGGTGTTGCGGGACGGGGCCGTCGCATATCCGCGCTTTTCGCGGAATCTTGAACGGCGGAGCGGCCAATGACGGACACGCCGGGAATGCGGCCGGCGCCCGCGAACAGACAAGAGCGCCGGACTGACGGAGCGCGAAAGGGCGACAGGTGGCCGAGTACCAGGTCCTCTACTGGAAGGATATTCCCGCGCAGGTGCGGGTTTTCGACGGGAAGCGGCGGGTTTCGCGGCAGATGCCCCCGGAATTTCAGGAGGCGATAGACAGGCGGGCGATGCAGGAGGGGCTGGCGGGAACGGACGCGTACCTGGCGCATTGGCAATGGAGCGAGCGTCGGGAACGTCCCGGCGACCCGCAGGTGGTTCTGCGGGCGGTGATGGAGGAACTTGAACTGACGTACGACGAGCAGGAAGGGTAATTCGCAACGCGCCCGAGAGGTTTCTGGAGGAACGAAGAGAGCCGGAGTTTCCGGCTCTGTTTTTTGTGGGGCAAACGTCGTACTCGCTACAACACCCCTGCCCCCTGAACGGGGGACGCGACCGTGAGTCTTTCCCGGACCCCGCGTGGCTCATAGTACCTGTCGCGCATGGCTTCGATGATATCCTGCACGCCGTCAGATTCGACCAGGACCATCATGCTTCCGCCCAGGCCGGCGCCGGATATCTGCGCGCCCGCCGCGCCTGCATCCAGGGCAACGTCTACCATCTCATCGATCTCCGGAATGCTGCAATTGTAGTCGCCCGGTTGAAGGTGAAGGTCTTTTGACGGGTCGAATCGCGGCGCGTCCAGGTCGATGCGGTCGCCGTCGTGCGAAACGTTCATCAACTCTCCGTAGAGGTCCACCCGGTTCCGGTTCAGGACGTCCTTGAGATCTCTGCTTCGCGCGGATTCGGCGATTCCGTAGGCAATGACCATCCGGACGTGGTAGCCGCCGTCCGGTTCATCGTGGGTGGCGAACTGCTGTTCGAGAAACGTCCCTTCGCCCGGTAGCTGGATCAGAAGCCCCCGCCGGTCGATCCGTTCCGGCAGGGAATGTATCAGCGCGTAGATCTCAGGTTGGGAGAGGCATTCAACGACGTCGGCGAGGTGAAACTTTTTCTCAACATCCAGGTCCATCCTGTCTTCGACAACCCCCCGGATCGCTTTCGGGTGGCGCGCTTCCAGGTAGTTGCGGAGAAAGACCTCTCCGATCTCGTACGTCGCCGTCTTTTCATTGAATTTCTGTCCGGCCCCGCCGGTCTTGTTGGCCTGGATGCCCGAGTCGAAGATGATGATCTGATAGCCGTCGGGGAACGGCAGATACGCGTCGATCATCAACTCCGGGAGGGTCTTCATGTGGGTGATTTTTCCCAACCGGCCGCATTTGATCGCGGCGTGGTCGCCGAAACCGCCGCGTGTCCCCACGTACCATTCCGCGGCGCCGGCGCACCTCACGAACTGCCCGTCGTCCAGGTCGATCCCGTTGACGCGCGTCATGATCTCCGTCGTCGCGACGACAACCGCGGACGAAGAACTCAGGCCGCCCATATCGGGAAGGCTGCTGCTCATGACCCCGTCGAATCCGCGCAGTTCCCTGCCAGGATCGCGGGTGTGCAGGTAGGCCGGCGGCGCCTGCAGTTTCGTGATCCAGTCCTCGTTGACACCGGCGGCCTTGCGTTCGTCTGTTTTTTCCTGCGTCCACGCCAGCCACTCGGCGTCGGAACCGATCGGCGTGTCCGGGCGGATTTCCGTCAGATGGAAACCGCGGGTTCCATATTCCGGATTCAGATCGTGGACCTCGACCCGGTCGTCGTCTCTTCGGGAAAAACAGATGAGAATCTCTTTGTCCAGGGAGATGGGGTTGATGAAGGCGCCCCGGTGGTCGGCGTGCATGCCCACGGTGTTCAATCTGCCCGGCGCCCTGACAAAGCTGACGTCCCTGTCGCCGAATGTCTTTCTGAATCGGACCGCGATCTCCGACAGGGCGCGCAGGCGTTCTTCAATCAGGCCCTCATTGTCGCCGTAGACGGACTGAAGGCGGGAGATCAGATCGTCGTCCCTGTCGCGAATCGTCCGGATCCACTCGTGGGCGTTCTTCTGGCCAATCATCCGGTTCTCCTCCGGGAATCGGACGCCGGGAAACCGACGTGATGAGCCGGTTTCAGTATTCGAACGACGCGCCGTTGACGTTGAGCGACGAAAAGAGAAAACGACAACGCTTCCGCTGAATTCGAGAGGCGTTGTCGTTCTGATAAGCGGACGGGACGGAGACTTACAGCTTGTCCGGATCGAAGATGCCTTTCTGCGTGTCCACGACCCGCTCGGACCTGGTCTTGAACATCGTGCCGGCCGGATAATAGCCGGCCTTGACGTAGGCGAGGCCGTATGAGATGCACATGGGCCCCAGCAATGTGCCGGGATCGGTAAGAGACTCGCAGGCCAGCTGTGTCCTGTCGCCGAGAACGACGCCCATTTTGGAACCGCCCAGGTCGTACCACGTGTCGTTGATTTCGACCTTCAGATTGACGCGTTTGTCGCGCTCACGGACGCCCTGGATGATGCCCAGGTTGGCGGCCGTGGCCTGGTTCCCGAAGTGGGTGGCATACCCGCAGAGGCTGTCCCCGAGATACGATGGATGGGGGAAGTTGGCCTCGTCGAGCATGAGGACGTTCTTGATCTCCCCCCGGATGGCGTTGTCGCCCTGTTTCTTGTGGCCGCCCAGGATGATATTGCCCCGGAGATAGGCGCCCTGGCGGATTTCGTTATTCGGTCCGATGATGGTGGGGCCCTTGACGCCGGCCGTGGGCTCCACAACGGCGCCTTCGCCTACGTAGACGTCGCCGCCGTCCAGGTAGAGGACGGCGCCGACCACCTTTGCGTCTCTTGCGACGTAGAGCGTGTGGCCCTCGCCGTCGAGCGACCCGTGTACGAAGAGCGGTTCGCAAACGGCGCCGGGCTCGACCAGCACGGTGTAGTTCCCGATTCCGGACAGGCCCGTCCGTTCCTCCACGCCTTCTGCAGAACCGATCTTCTCCGCCAGCCATTCCGTGGCGTATCTTTCGATTCCGTCTTTGCCGATAAGGTCGACGACGGACCTGGCGCCGTCGACCAGCGCCCGGTGCTCAAACGGGTATCTGTCGAGGTCGAAGAAGTTGGACGGTCTCAACTCACCGGGGACCTCGTCCGCCGCCAGTTCGGTTACAATGACCGGATCGTCCTTCGCGCCGGTTCCGTTAATGGCCATCACCTATTCCTTTCTGCTTTCCGCGATTTTCTCGAGCGTCTGGTCGTGCAGGGCCTGCGTCCGGCTGACCAGAACGTCGAAGACGGTCTCGTAATCTTCCGTGGGCTTCGGCGCCGCGTTTCCGTCGAAGTCGGTGACGATCAGTCCGGCTTCTTCCGCGATCGCAATCCCGGAAAAGACGTCGACGTAAGGCTGTTGCCTGGCAAAATAGACGTCGATCTGCCCAGCCGCCGCCTCCGCAAAGGCGTACGGGCCGCCGTTGGGGTGCAGCATTTTGAAGGCATCGATAACCGGCCGGTATTCGTCGATCAGCGGCATGAGGAATTTGCCCGGCTTCAGGAGGTACGATTCGACACAGGCGTCACCCACGTCGTCAGCGGGCTCCCCGTGCCGTTCCCTGCGGTAGCTTTCATTAAGACGCTCCACGCCGGTCAGCGCGTTTCCGTCCAGTTTGGCCATAAAGGCGCCGTTGCCGTTGGCAAACGCCAGGTCTCTGTTGAAGACGTCGCCGGTGACGGAGACGAGGTGATCGAAACTTGCATTGAAGAGTGCCAGAGAACTGTATTGCATGAACGGCAGCCCTCGCTTGTACAACCAGCTGCCGTCGAACGGATCGGAGACGCCATAGATTTTGTCGCCTTCCTTGCCGCCGGTCAGATCCACCATACCTGCTTCTTCGGAGAGCAGCACGACAGGATGGGCGCTTTCTTTAAGCCGTCCGATATATGCCCCTTCCGCGGCTTCGTCCACACCGAAGATCTCGGCGTCCCAATCCTTGTAGTCGCCTTCCCGGGTCCGGATGACCATGGCGCCGCTGGCCTCGCCCTGCAGATCCTGCAGGATGTCCAGGGTTTCCGCCACGATGGCCAGGCCGAGCGCCGAGAGGTCGTCAACATTATCTGTTCTACTGAAGTTGCCGATTCTGCTTTCGAATACCTGATCTTCACCCATTCGAAATTCCTTCCGCCTGAAGTGATGTAACTTTCTGTTTTTAAGGGGCTAATGTACGACAACAGTGGAAAGTTCAACAAATATTGATTATACCATATTCCCTTCATGATGTCAAGACAAAACATATTGCGGAATCTCCGGCCGGATGGTATCCTAAAAGCGGGGAAACGGGAGAGGATGTGATTGCCCGGTGCGGCTTCATTTCGTGCCGGAGGCTTTAAGGAAGAGCATATCGGGCAAGGACATTATCTACCGTCTCACGCCTGCCGTCTCCCCCCGATAGGCGACCCAGCCGCTTAACAGCCGGCGCAAGGATTATCCATGCAAAGGAGAAACAATGGTTCTTCGCGGGAAGATCGTGGGAACGGAACATCCGGCCTCGCTAACCATTGAAGGCGGTCGAATCGAGAGCATCGATTCAGTCGGCGCGGGGGAGTCCGGAGGCGACGACGTCTGGATTTCGCCGGGAATTTTCGACGTGCAGGTCAACGGCGCCGGTGGGATCAACTTCAGTTCGGGCGACCTGACGGTGGAAAGGGTGCTGGAGGCCTGTAAGTGGCCGTACCGGGCAGGCACCGCGTTATTCTGTCCGACGGTAACGACCTCCCCCGTTGAGCAGGCGATTGCGGCGCTGAGGACGCTGGCACGGACGTGCGAGCAGTCGGATACCGCGAGTGCGTCGTTCGTGGGGTTCCACGTGGAGGGGCCGTACATCGCCTCCGAAGACGGTCCGCGGGGTGCGCATCCCCTGGAGCATACGCGCGATCCGGACTGGGACGAGTTCCGCCGTTACCAGGACGCCGCGGGGGGCCGGATCCGAATTCTGACTCTGGCGCCCGAGCGTGAGGGATCCCTGGACTTTATCGAGAAAGCCGCGGACGCCGGCGTCATTGTCGCCCTGGGACATACCGGCGCGAGCAGGGCTCGGATCCGCGAGGCGATTGCGGCGGGAGCATGCATGTCCACGCACCTGGGCAACGGAGCGCACGCGGAGATTCCCCGCCACGACAACTATATCTGGGAGCAGCTTGCTGCAGACGAACTCTGGGCGGGGATCATCCCGGACGGGCGCCATCTGCCGCCGCCGGTGCTGAAGAGCTTCTACAGGACCAAGCAGAAAGAGCGCATCTGCCTGGTGAGCGACGTGTCGTCCATCGCCGGGCTGCCGCCGGGCGTCTACGGGCGGAGTTACGGGACGGACGAGGTGGAAATTCACGAGAACGGGAAGATTTCCCTGGCGGGTACGCCGTACCTGGCGGGTGCGTCCCTGTTTCTGGATCACGGGATTCCCAATACGATCGCTCATACCGACGCGACGCTGGCCGATGCGGTGGAGATGGCAACCATCAACCCGGCGCGGCTGCTGGGCGTGGACGACCGGCTGGGACGCGTAAGGCCCGGAATGGAGGCCAGCCTCACGCTGTTCCGCCGAACAGAGGGACAGCGCGCGCTCTCCATCGTCGCGACCATCGTCCGGGGCGAGGTCGTCTTCAAAGCGTAGTCGTCCGGCGCTGTGTGTTTTTGTTGTAGATCAAGAGGTCCGGGCTATGGAACGGCTCCAGGGCATTGTGGATCGGATCACGTTTCAGAATGAAGAGAGCGGCTACACGGTGGCCAGGTTCCAACCCGACGGTGCGCGGGAGCCCGTGACCGTGGTGGGCAATACACTTTCGCTGACCGCGGGAGAGTGTGTGGCCCTGAAAGGTGAGTGGACGACCCACGCCCGGTTCGGCCGTCAGTTCAAGATCGAATCCTACGAAAAGGTACGGCCGTCCACGATCGAGGGGTTGCGAAAGTACCTGGGCTCGGGCCTGATCAAGGGAATCGGGCCGGTGATGGCCGGACGAGTCGTGGATCATTTCGGCGGGAAGACGCTGGAGGTGATCGAGAAGGCCTCGAAACGGCTCGTCGAGGTGGAGGGTCTGGGCAGAAAACGTGCCAAGTTGATAAAGGACGCCTGGCAGGAACAGCGCGAAATCCACAATGTGATGTTGTTTCTTCAGTCGCACGACGTCGGCGCCGGTCATGCCGTAAAAATCTGGAAACGATACGGCCAGGACGCAATCTCACTGATACAGGAGAATCCGTACCGGTTGTCTTCCGACGTCTGGGGGATCGGGTTCACGAGTGCCGACCGGATCGCACAGAAGCTGGGCGTTGAACTCCACTCCGAGCAGCGAATCATGGCAGGCATCCGATACGTGCTGAACAGAGCCTCGGAGACGGACGGCCACGTCTACCTGCCGAATGAGGAACTGTCGACAGTCTGTGCGGAGACACTGGACGTATCGCCGGACCTGATCGCCCCGTGCATCGACGTGCTCAAGCAGAACGAGGAGGTGGTTGTCGAAGAGAAACGGATCTACAATCCACCGCTCTACTTTGCCGAAAAGGGTGTCGCGACGCGCGTGCGACAGTTTTCCAGCATCGGAAGGATTGAGACAGGCGACATCCACCGGGAGATCGCGGCGATCGAGAAGCGGGACGGCGTCCGGTTCGCGGCACGCCAGAAGGTCGCCCTGCAGAAGGCCCTTTCCCACAGTCTGCTGGTGCTTACGGGCGGACCGGGCACCGGCAAGACCACCACCATCAGGGGACTCATCGCCCTGTTCGAAGCCAGAGACAAGAAAGTGGCGCTCTCGGCGCCGACGGGCAGGGCGGCAAAACGGATGTCCGAAGCGACGGGACGGGACGCGAGAACCATCCACAGGCTGCTGAAGTTCAGCCCGGGCGAGAACAAATTCGAGATGAAGTTCGAGAATCAGCTGACGGTGGACGCCGTGATCGTCGACGAGGTCTCGATGATGGACGTGAGATTGATGAACAGCCTGCTGCAGGCGGTACCGTTGAGTGCTTCAGTGGTTCTCGTCGGCGACGTGGACCAGTTGCCTTCGGTGGGGCCGGGGAATATCCTGAAGGATATCATCGGCTCCGGAAAGGCGGAAACGGTGGCGCTGAACGAGATTTTCCGGCAAGCGCGTGAGAGCCGCATCGTGATGAATGCGCACAGCATCCTTGCCGGTGAACTGCCCGAGGTCGACAACCGGAAGGACTCGGATTTCTTCTTTACGGAGGTGGACGTCCCCGAAGAGGTGGTCGAGTCGGTCTGCGGGCTCTGTCAGAACAGGCTGCCGCGCGCGTACGGGGTGGACGCGATTGACGACATTCAGGTCCTGGCGCCGATGTACCGGGGTGAAACGGGCGCGATCAATCTGAACCAGGTACTCCAGGAACGGCTCAATCCTGGCGGTCAGGAACTCCTTCGCGGCGGCGTCCGGTTCCGGGTGGGAGACAAGGTGATGCAGGTGCGGAACAACTACGACAAGGATGTGTTCAACGGGGATATCGGGCGTGTTTCGGTGATCGACACCACGAACCATGCCCTGGCGGTGAGGTATCCGGAGCGGACCGTGGGCTACGAGTTTACCGAACTGGATGAGATCGTGCTGGCCTACGCCACCAGCGTGCACAAGAGCCAGGGGTCCGAGTATCCTGTCGTCGTGTTGCCGTTGACCACCCAGCACTATATGATGCTTCAGCGGAACCTTCTGTACACGGCCGTCACCAGAGCACGGGAACTGGTTGTCATCGTCGGCACGCGGAAAGCCCTGGCCATCGCCATCAAGAACAACCAGGTGGCCGACCGGTACACGTCGCTGCCCCAACGCATCCGGGCGTGTCAGGGCGACGAATCAACGTCCGGAAAATAACGACGGCTTGATGCGCGTCAAGTCCAATGACTTCCCACTCCAGGTTTTCGCGCCGCCGTAATGGGGAGGGGTCTACGGCTTAACCATTTTCCTCCTCCCGACCGGTACCGGTCAGATATCGACCCGGACCTCGCCATTGAACGCACCGACCGATTCCCACCGCTGGACCACGCCGTTTCCGTCGTTTTCGAACACGGCGAGTTCCAGGTCCACGCTGGCTTTTCCGTCCAGGCTGAGGGTAACCGCCCTGCCGTCTGGCGTGGTCGCGGCCGCGATCCAGGACTCGTCCCGGGCGCGGGTGTACTCCGCGGCCTGGTCGTGGCCCACCCCCCGGACGTCGAATCTTTCCGTACGCTGGGACACCAGCGACAGCCACCGGTCGATCTCTTCCAGCGACAGCACGCCGAACTTCTGCTCGTGAGTCGTGATCTCCGAGAAAAACCCGCTGTCCAGCGCCAGGCGGACCGAGCCGGCCGCCCGGTCGGCCGCCCTGTCCACGTCGTTGGTCGAATTGTCGCCGGCCCAGGTCGTACAGCCCGTCAACACGTCGGGCTCCACGAGGTGGCGGGGCAGCATGGCGCCGATGTTGTACATCTCCGGATCTTCGGGGATATAGTCGTAGAACAGGCTGTTGAGGCCGTAGGGCCACCAGTTGGGGAACAGCCGCTCCCACTTCACCTGTCCCAGGTGATACGTGGAATAGACGAACGTCCTCCCCCGCGCCTTCAGCCAGGGCAGGACGCGCACGCCCACTTCGCCCCAGTGAAACGCGGCCCGGCGCGGTGGCCTCAGTCCGCGTTCGTCGTACCACCGGTCCACGCGCTCGAAGATCGCCTTCAACTCCCCGTCGCTGTACTCTCCGATCCCGAAATCGAAGGGAATCAGCTTGTAATAGTCGAAGGCATGCGCGTCCCAGTCCACCTGCCCCGCCCGGTAACGTTCACGCATATACGGTGCCAGTTCATTCGGTACGAGGTCCAGAAAGCAGGAAATCATCGGCCGGTAGCCGTGCCGGTTCATCACATCGGTATAGTGGAAGTCGTGGCGGCCCCTGCCGTCGTCCACCCGGATGGTCACGTAGGGCGGCATCAACTGCGCGACAAACGGCTTGCGCGCCGCCCAGACGATCGCGCGCCAGAAGAAGGCGTCGAGCCCCATCGCGTGGCCCTGAAACTCCCCGTGCCAGATGCGTGGAGAACAGGCGAACTGCACCGCGCGTCCGCTGCCGCATTCCCCGGCCAGCACGGCCGGAAACTGGTCCGGCTCGTAGGCCGTGCCCGGCACGTTGTGGCGGGAGAGAATGAGCTGATCCTTGCCCATGGCAACCTGCGCCAGTTCCACGACGTGCCGCCCCACCCTCTTGATCTGTGCTACGGTAACGGGCCGCTTCAGCCGGACCATACTGCCCGCCTGCTGCGTCCAGTTGATGAAATGGTCGTTGTCCCCGATGCGGAGCAGGTCGGAGGCCATCGGGATCCGGTCGACCTCCAGCCCGAAGAGTCGCAGCAGGGGCGGCTTGTAGAGCCTCAGCTCGCCGTCGAAATTAACCAGGCCCAGACCGGCTTCCTCGACGCCCGAGGCGAGCAGTTCCGTATCTGCCAGCGAGAGGGCATCGCCCATGCGGGCCTGGGCGATAATCGCAGCGGCGCAGTTCTCCAGCAGGTCCGGAGTCAGCGGCCCCGCCGCCAGGTCGTGAATCCTGAACGGAAATCCGAAGTGCTGAAGCGCCACCAGCACGGTCTGGTCCACGATGCTCGTATCCGTATAACTGCCCCGGCTGTCCACCAGAGCGAGCAGTGCCCTGTTCCCGCCGCTCTCGCGCCGGGGGCGCTGCGCCATCTGTCGCGGTGAGAATCCCATCGGTTGTCCCTTACCTGAGAGTCAGGAACCACGCGCGGTGGTCGCGTTTCGCGGATGATTCATTGACGCAGATTGGCGGATTGCCATAGACGTCCAATGTGGGTGTCGCGCTTCCGGAATCTTTCCAGGTGAGATTTTCTTGGCGAAAGCGTGCGTCGGGGAACCTGACTGTCTGCGGGTCCCGCGCATCGGTGCAATAGCCAACACAGTCAGAGGGTTGACAGTGTTGTGGTGGCGTCCGGCGAAGTCACGACACCTGTACCGAATTGAAAGCCGCAGACGTTTGTACTTGAAAAAATGTGCTTGGAGCTACCGCTGTCAGATCGACTCGAACTGCAGCGAAGAAAGATCCGGAGCGGATGAGCGTTTCGACAGTTGGAGCATCTCCACGCCTACCACTTCGTTGGACGCGTTGTAGTCGAGTACAACTCCCGGGGAAACCTCCTCGGACTCGATTATTGGAGAATCGTCGAGGCGCAGGTACAGGGCGTCGGCATCCTTGTCTACGTTCAGTTTCATATTCTTCCACACCTGTCCAAAATCGGTTTCAGTCTTGGACAGCATCTGGTTCACTTCCGCGAAGCAATCCCTCGACCAAGATTGCCTGAGATTCACAAAGTGCTTATTTCACGGGCTTATTGAGACGGAAACAGCACAATTATGGCCGCTGGAAACGTCACCTTGTTCTTGGACAGCATTGCGCAGACGATGGCAAACCTGGTTTTCATTATCCGGGTCAAACCCGTCCAAAATCGCCTATTGTAGCCATTTTTGGAACCTTATCTCTGGGAATCCGACGGTTCTTGGACAGCAGTGATATTCTTCCTCTCATGCTGCGGTCAAAGAATACGCTCACCACTCGCCATGGAACAGCGCGGGTGTTTGCGGCCACCCGCAGCACACGGTCAGATTGTTCGGGTATGGGGCGAAAGAACCGTTCCACCTCAGGGTCGTCAGGATCGTGCGAGCGCAAAGAAGGATCTGCCACAGCCAGTTCGACCCATTCGCGAGGGATCATCCGTTCGGCCATTACGTGCCGGGGGTGCCGCGTGTATTCGAGGGTCATGGGTTATTCGGCATCCGCAATGGAATTGCCAAACAGTGGTCTCGAGAAGTTGATCCTCTTCACGATCGACAGTGTTATTCAGTTAAGAAAATGCCCCTTATCGATGACTTTGGCAAGGGGAAAAGTGTGGAGCAGGAAGGATGGCGTGCGACGCGGGCCTGCCTGCTGGCAAGGCGGGCAGACAGGAATGTCCGCTCCACGTTCACTCCAGAGCTCGATTGATCTCGGTTTCCGCGATACGCCCCGGCCGGAGGATCTCGGGATTGCCGCGTGAGACGTCGACCAGGGTGGAGGGGCGGAGGTCGGTGGAAGGGCCGCCGTCCAGGATGAGGTCGACGCCGCGGCCGAGGACGTCGGCGGCTTCGCGGGCGCTCCGGACGGGAGGTCTGCCGGAGCGGTTGGCGCTGGTGCTGGTGATCGGGCCGCCCGCATGGTGAAGCAAAGCGCCGGCAAGCGGCGCGTCCGACATGCGAAGCGCCAGCGTGGGCGTGGATCCGAGCAGGTGCTTCGGAAGGTCGGGCGACGCGGGAAACACGAGGGTGAGCGGCCCGGGCCAGAAGGCGTCGATCAGGACTTCCGCCGCCCGTGGAACGTGAGCAACAAGCGCGTCCAGGTCCTTCCTGTCCCGGACGAGCAGGATCAGCCCCTTCTCCGCCTCCCTGCCCTTGAGGTCGAAGATACGCTCGAACGCGGACCGGTCAAACGGGTCTGCGCCGAGGCCGTAGACGGTCTCCGTCGGATAGACGACAACGCCGCCCTTCCGGATCCGATCGGCTGTCTGAATGATGCCCGGCTTATCGGCCGTCAGGATGGGCGCCCGATCCATTTTCAAAACCGGCTTTCCGGACGGAAACGGGTCGACGGCGGGGTTTGTTCAAAGGCGGTGACGAAGGAGATGAAGTCCCCGAATCCGACCGTTCCGTTGCCGTCGAGATCAAAACGCGCATCGGCGGATCCGTAGGCCTGCGCGAAGAGGATGAAGTCGGCGAAGTCCACCGCGCCGTCGTCGTTGAAGTCGGCCGCGCCGTCCGGAGAGGGCGGCGGTGGTGGTGGCGGCGGGACGGGCGGGGGCTCGCGCTGGTAGTCAGAAGGGTAGGTTACGGTGAGTTGCAGGATGCTATTGTTGTTCGTGTCGGCAATGTAGACCCCGCCGTCGGGACCGGTGGCAATGCCCGACGGTGAATTCATCGACGTTTCGGTACCGGCGCCTTCGTCCTGGTTGAATCCCGGGAACCCCGTGCCCGCCACGGTTTGTATGATGCCCAGGTTCAGGTCGAGCACCCGTATGCGGTGGTTGCCGGTGTCCGCGATATAGAGGTATCCGTTGTTGTCCACGGCCACGTCTACGGGGCCGTTAAGGATTGCCGTGGACCCCGGCCCCCCGTCGCCCGAAAACCCGGCCTCTCCGGTTCCGGCCACCGTGGAGATGACGCCCTCGGCGTCCACCATCCGGATCCGATGGTTTCCGGTATCTGCGATGTACAGGCGGCCCCGGCTGTCGACGGCAACACCCTCGGGTCCGTTCAGCGCGGCCATTGTGGCCTGGCCTCCGTCACCGGCGTAACCCTCCTGAAAGCTGCCGGCAACGGTGGTGATGATGCCGCCGGCGTCCACCTTTCGGACCCTGTGATTGAAGCGCTCCGCGATCCAGACGTTACCCGACGGGTCTGACGCCACGCCCACGGGGCCGGACAGATTCGCATCCACCGCCGCGCGTCCGTCGCCGCCGTAACCGGGGATGTCCCTGCCTGCGAAGGCGACGATATTCTCGCTCGAAAGGTCAATCCGGCGCACGATATGACCGCTCACTTCTCCGACGATCAGATCCCGTCCGGGCGTGAGCGCGAGGCCCCGGGGATCACCGAGACTGGCCTCGATGGCCGGCCCTCCGGCGCCGATGGAAATCCCGATTCCGTCTCCGGCAATGGTGTGAATCGTTCCGTCCGGGCCGACCCTCCGTACCCGGTTATTTCCCGAGTCGGCAATGTAAAGGGCGCCCGCTGCCGTGGCCGCGACGCCTCGCGGGCCGTTCAGAAACGCCAGGACGGCGGGACCGCCGTCACCCCCGAAACTGCTCTGGCTTCCGCCTGTACCGGCAAGCGTACGTATTGGCGTATGGTCCGGTCCAATGGGCGGCAGCAGTGTGATTCGGATCTCTCCTGGCGGTAGGCCCCCAAACCGCGCGGATGCGAAGACGTCGCCCGGCGTCGCCCCGGCCTGAAAGAGGACGGACGCGAGTCCGTCGCGCACCAGTGCCGTATCGCCGGGCACGAAGGCGCCGTCGCCGGACGAGACGTTGAAGACAAGGTGGCGGTTGTTGACGAGCGCGACTTCGTTCCTGGCGTCCAGGATGCGGGCGCGGATTCGGGTCTGCGCCTCGCCGTTGGCGGCCAGCGCCGGCGCAGCGGCATCCAGCGCAACGCGCACCGGAGGCGGCGGCGCCGTCTCGGTCAGCTCCAGGACGGTATTTGCGGGGATGTTCCTGAGCCGCTGTGCGATTCCCGACGGCCATCTGATGGTCAGCGTATCGACACGGTCGGCGTCGCCCAATCCGAAGGCTGCGGTCAGGGCGTCCTGCGACAGGTACGACCCGCCGCCCGAAATTTCGCGGATCGCCGGTGTGCCGTCGAAGACGATTTCCACCCGTGTGCCGATGGCGTCCGGACTGCTCCGCGTGGCGCGCGGACGAACGGCCAGCCAGTTTCCATTGAATTCCTGGTTCCGGTAGAGACGGTCGGCGCCGTCCTGCACGGCCACGAAAATATCCGGCCCGCCGTCGCCGTCGAAGTCCGCCAGGGCCACACCCCGGCTGTTGGCGCCCACGGCAACGCGGAAGGAGTCGGCCACGTCGTTGAAGGTCCCGCCATCGTTCAGGTAAAGGTTGTTTTTCTCGCCGGCGTTGGAGACGTAAAGATCCTGGTCGCCGTCGTTATCGAAATCGCCCCATACGGCGCCCCTGCTGTCCACGGTGTCCGGGCCCGCCACGTTGAAGCGGCTGCTGGCTTCCTCAAACCGACCGTCGGTATTGACGTAGAGGCGGTTTCCTTCACCGAAGTAGGTCACGAAGAGGTCCATGTCCCCGTCGTTGTCGAAATCGCCCCAACTTGCGCCGAAACTGGGGCCTCCCAGACCCAGTTCCTCCAGGCCCGCATCCGACGCCGCATCCACAAAGGTACCGCCGTCGTTCCGGAAGAGTCGATTCGGCCCGCTGTTGGCGAGAAAGAGGTCCGCGTCTCCATCGTCGTCGTAATCCGCCCACGCGGGCTGCAGGCTGCTGTTGGCGTCATCCAGACCGGTCTCTGCCGCGGCTTCCACGAAGCGGTCTCCCTCGTTGCGATAGAAGCGGTTTTCGCCGAAATTGGCCACGTACAGGTCGGGGTCGCCGTCTCCCTCTACGTCGGCCCACGCCGCGCCGTACCCGTCTCCACCGTCATCCACGCCAACCTGTGCGGCGATTTCGGTGAAGCCGCCGCCGTCGTTGCGGTACAGCCGGTTGGGTTGGCCGAAGTTGGTCACGTAAAGGTCCAGGTCGCCATCGCGGTCGAAATCCGCCCAGGCTGCCGCGCTGCCGTCGCCGTCATCCGCCACGCCCGCCCTCCGGGCAAGCTCCGCAAAGCCGCCGCCGTCGTTCCGGTAGAGAAGATTGGGCTGCAGGCTGCGCGCCACGTAGAGGTCGGGATCGCCGTCGCCGTCGTAATCCGCCCACGCGGCGCCGAAGCTGGCGCCCTGGTCCGACACGCCGCGGTCGCCCGCCACGTCGATGAATCCGCCGGGCCTGGATTCCCTTCCGAAGCCCTCGAGGGGGACCGCCAGCACCGGTTCATTCGGATCGTTGCTGTACAGCGTGAGTTCCGCCCGATGCATTCCCGTCTGTGCCGGGCGGAATACGACGTCGACGCTCTGTCGTTGGCTCGACGGGATACGCAGTGTGTCGTCCATGCTGACGGAGAATTGTACCGAGTCCGTCAGTTCGGCGCCGAAGACGGTCAGTACTCCGGCGCCCAGGTTTGAGACGCGGAGGACCGATGGCTGCTCGCGGCCGACGAACGTCCGGTCGAACACGATGCGTTCGGGAAAGACGCCGATATCCGGCGCCGCGCCGGTACCCGAAAGAGGGAGGGTGAGGGTGGGGCGCCATGGGTCGTCGGTATCCATGGTCAGTGTTCCCTGCACGGGGCCTTCGTCCGTCGGACTGAATCCTAACCGGATTTCGACTTCCCCGGCCGGATCGACTTCGATCGGAAATGCGTCCAGGACGATGAATTCTTCCCGATTGGTGTTCGCGCCGGCCAGCGTGAGGGTGCGTCTGCCCGCGTTTCCGATGGGTAACGAGCGCGTCTCAAGATCTTTCACGACGACAGCGCCGAAATCGACACGGGTGGCGGTCAGACGGAGAACGGGCGACTGAAAGGCGGGGTCGAAGAGTTTGCGGACGCGGCCATTGCCCGTGTCCACGATGAGGAGGTCGCCGTCACGGTCGAGGACCACGCGGGAGGGCTCCCGGAGTTCGGCGAGCGCGGCGGGCCCGCCGTCGCCGGCGGCCCCGAAATTGCCCGTACCCGCAAGGGTGAAGATAATCCCGGCGCCGGGATCCACGGCGCGTACGCGGTTGTTGCCGGTATCCGATATATAGAGGGTCCCGTCGGCGCCGACGGCCACACCGCCGGGCAGATCGAGACGGGCGTCGGGCGCCGGTCCGCCGTCGCCCGAGAAAGCGCCTCCGCCGCCGAAGACGGGCCCGCGGCCGGCTACGGTGGTGATGATGCCCGTTTCCGCGTCCACGCGGCGAATCCGATAATTGTTGAAATCGGCGATGAAGACGTTTCCGGAGGCGTCCACCGCAATGTCTTCTACGGTCAGGCCGGCCTCGACCGCCAGCCCGTCGTCGCCGCCGAACGAGAAATCGCCGTCGCCTGCAAGGGTGGTGATCGCGCCGCTTTCCAGATCGATTCTGCGGACCCGGTTGTTCCCGCGGGCCTGTCCGTCCAATCCGTCCGCGATATAGAGTCCGCCGCGGGGGCCCGCAGCCAGTGCGACAATTTCCCCGAATACGGCGGCGGCTGCCGGCCCGTCGTCCCCGTCAAAACCGAACGTTCCGTTGCCGGCGATCGTGGTGATGTTCCCCGTGACGGCGTCGATACGCCGGATGCGCCGGTTGCCGGTATCGCCGATGTAAATGTTGCCGGCGTCGTCAACCGCAACACCCTGGGGCCTTTCCAGTCGGGCCTGGACGGCGGGTCCGCCGTCTCCCGTAAACCCGGCTGCCCCGGCGCCGGCGACGGTCGTGATGCGTCCCGTGACCGCATCCACCCTGCGGATGCGGTGGGCGCCCGTGTCCGCAATGTAGACGTGGCCGTCGGCGTCGGCGGCGACGCCCAGGGGGAGGCTCAGGGCAAGATCGGTCGCGGGGATATCCTCGCCTTCCCGGTTCCCTCCGCCTGCAATGGTGATCAGGGCGCCCCGTTCCTGAGCGAACGATACGTCCGCCAATGCGAGCAGTGCGCAGAATAGAAACAGAGTTCCGTGTGTTTTCCGAATGAAGCGCATAGATTGGATTCGGGCGAAAACGTGTTTGGCGTTGCCCGGCTGGCGACGGGATCAACGTCCTTCGAAGAGGTCCCGACCCCTGACCAGGGCTTCGATCTTGCGATCGGCAACGCTGCGTTGGAGCATCCAGAAACCGCAGTCGGGATGGACGCAGGCGATGCGATCAGACCCGAGATGGCGTGCCGCGGCTTCGATGTCGGACGCAATTTCGTCCGGCGTCTCCACAATGTTGTTCTTTATGTCGATCACACCGATCCCGATCCGTACCGATTCGGGAACGTCCTTCAGGCATTCGGCGTGTTCGATGCCCCAGCGTTTGAATTCGAGCACAAGATGGTCCGCCCTCAGTGCGGCGAGGTATGGAATCAGGTCCTGCCATGTCCCGCGCTGAACGGTCTGGCCGCCGTAATTCCCGAAGCAGACGTGTACGGCTTTTTCATGCGGAACGGCATCGAGCACGGTGTTTGCCGCCCTGGCGGCCCAAACGGCTTCTTCGGGGTGACCGGGGATATTGGCTTCGTCGATCTGTATCACCTCCGCGTCGACGTCGGCAACCTGTCTGGCGAGGACTTCACCCAGGGCCAGCGCCGCGGCCGCCGGGTCCCCGTAGTAGCGATCCATGAGGACTTTGCTGAGCATGTGGGGCCCGGTGAGGGTGAACTTGATCGCCGACCGGGTCAGGGGCCGGACCATCCGGAAGTCCCCGGGCAGATTGAGTGTGCCTTCGTCGAGTTCGCGTTCGATCATGCCCGCGGGATCCGCGCGATAGGAAAGGCCGGCCTCCGTGCGAAATGCATTCAGGTCCTCTCGCCCGAATCGGGTCGTAATACCGCCCAATCTCTGCGCGAAGTAGTCAATCATGCCGTTGGTTTCGGGATGATTGACGTCGAAACGGCAGAGTTCGCCGTCCGCGACAACGTCGATTCCCGCGTCTTCCTGGGTCTTCAATACGACACGAACGGCATCGATCAGCGCCTGCCGGGACGGAGAGGCCCGCAGCCAGTCCGGTACGGGATAACTTCCAACGACGGTGGTGAGAATGCGGTGGGACATGGTTGAGGAATTCGCGGGGAATCCGGCACAGATCACTTGCGTAAGGATTGATCGTCGCCGGGTTGTCGGGGTCTAAATTCCTGGCGGATCGCCTCCAGTCTGTTGCGGTTCGCCGGATCGGGACTCCGGACGGCTTCGAGCAGGAACACGACCAGAATGCTCAGAAGCATGCTCAGACCGGCCGCAGTAACGACCATCAGCGCGCGCCGGGGTCGGCTCCGGTAATCGGGCGGCACAGCCGGGTCGAGAACCACGACCAGGGAGGTTTCCTTCTTCTCTTCGAAACTGCTTTTTTCGTACTCCTGCAGCAGGAATTGATAGACAAGGTTCCGAATCTCCATTTCGCGCATGTGTCGCAGGGCCTGCAGCCCCAGGTCGGGGATCTGATCCATCGGTAGCATGATGCCCGGCAAATCGCGACCTGCGCCGCCGCTGCTGTCCGGCCGCGATCCCGAGAGAATGCCGTGCAGCGCTTCTTTCGCGCCTTCGATCTCGATATCGAGTTGCCTGACTCTGCTGTTGTCGGGATTCATCTGGAGAGCGGCAATTTCGCGTCGGATCTTCATTTCGCCCAGCGTTGAGGCGATGAGGGAGAAGTAGGCGTCGATCTGCGCCTTGGTCTGGCTCTCTACGTCTACGGCCGAATGTTCCTTCTGAAACGCATTGTAGGCCTGTTCTGCCTCGATCATGCTCCTTTCGGCCTGGGCGAGGCGTTTTTCCAGGTAACTGCGGAGGTCGCGCGCCTGTTGTTCGCGGCGGTGCCGCAGCGCAAGATCGAGTTCCTCGACGAAGGCATTGGCGATTTCGGCGGCCCGTTCTGGAGTTTCAGCCTCGTAGGACACGGTCAGGAACTGTTCCCGCGAGAGTTCCACGTCCAGCCGGTCATCGACCATCTGGAGGAGTTCCTCGCGGGTTTCGGCCTCGTACGCTTCATGAAGATTGAAACGGCGGATGATCGCCTGGGCCACCCGCTGGCTCTTGAGGATAGGTACGAATTCCGTGGCCGAAACCACGCTTTCCCCCATGCCCAGCATACCCACCGGCAGTTTTTCGAGAATGGCGGAAATTCCCAGCGTTCCCTGGCTCTCGCTGGGCGGAAAAAGCACGGCGCTCGCCCGGTAGACCGGAGTCATGATCAGACTGACGCCGGCCGTCGCGACGGATACGGTGAGGCAGGTGACGAATATCGTTCGACGCCAGCGTACAAGGACGGCCAAGTGGTCGAGGAAGTTCTTTTCGGGTTCCATTAACGACTGATGCTCCGTACTGCGATGACCAGCGCGGCCACCTGCGAGAGTACGACCAGCGTTTCCCGGAAGAGGCGCCAGCCGTGCACGGGTTTCCTGCCCATGACAAAAATCGTGTCTCCTGGATTGACCTGTTGAATCCTTGAGGCCTTTGTCCAGTTTCCCGTGCTGCCCTGTATCACGTATATTTCGCCCTTCTCTGCCTGTTCATTCAACCCGCCGGCCCTGCTGATGTAGTCCTGGACGTCGAGATGCGGTTCGTAGGGAATCGCGCCGGGGGTGATGACGTATCCGTTGACCGCAACCGAGGGAACCAGCCTCGGTATCCGGACGATATCTCCGTCTCTGAGCATGATGTTCTGAGAATCGTCCTCTCTCTCGAAAAGAGCGGCAAAGTCTACCGGCAGGCGCCCCGACATCTGCTGTTTCTGCATGGCCATATAGGTCCGCTGGGCGTCGGTCAGGCTGATGGGGCCAACGCTCTGCAATTGCTTCGGAGCGGCGACGCCCGTCGGAAACTCGACGCGGCGGACCACGATGGATTGGGCGAGGGAGGCTTTGGACGTGAATCCGCCGGCCTTCCGGATCAGTTCTTTCAACGTCATCCCCGAACCGATGAAATAGGATCCGGGGAAATAGACTTCGCCTTCCACGGTGACCCGGCGCTCCGTTACGGCCACGTGGAGTTTGTCTCCGGCGCGCAGGGGCAGGTTGGCATCCACGTCGCCGGCCAGCGCGTGCGAGAGGCGGACGGCGTTCCGTTCTTCGCGCCCTTCCGCGAAGAACGTGCGGAGCAGTTCGGCGCTGGCGGTGGCGTCGTCGCCGTTCAACCCCCCCGCGAGCGCAATCAGATCGGAAACGCGATCCCCGGGGATGAATTCGTAGCTGCCGGGATTATAGACCGCGCCAGAGACACGCACCGAGTCCACCAGCGCGGGCACAAAGATCTGGTCTCCATCCAGCAGGAAGGGGTTGTGGGCGATATCGCCCGAAAGCCGCCACAACGCAAGGTCCGCTCTGCGTTCCGTATCCATCGGCCTGCCGAGTTCGGAAAGCCGCTGAATCTGAATATTCCGGCGCGAAGCCCTGCCGTCGGGAGGCTTGAGCAGCCCGCCCGCCTGGCTGATGAGTTCGGAAACCTGTTCGGTGCCTTCCACCATGTAAGTGCCCGGATGCGCCACCTGGCCGACGACGTTGACCGGAAAACTGCGCAGCCGCGCAAGAGAGATCCGGATATCGAGCTGGTTCAGGCGCTCGCTGATCGCGCCCTGAATCTTCCGCCGGCACGCGCCGAGGTCGAGTCCGGCCAGCTGGATGGCGCCCACGTACGGGATCACCAGTTTGCCTTCCGCGCCGACAAGCACCGGGAGCGTGACGGGCTCCTCGCCGGCCTCGATATGGATGCTGAAGGTATCGCCGGGACCGACGATGTAGCGCTCGGAGCGAATGATCGCGTCGTAAGCGATCTTCCCGATCCATTTCACGTCCAGACCCTGCGTCTCGTCCGACTGAAGCGATGCGCCGATCGATTTTCGGTCGGACCTTCGCCGGCCCACGTCCCGTCCCGGACGGGTTTGCGCGAAGAGGATGACGGGTTCGGAGATCAGCCCGACGACGAGCGCGACCGCAACCAGCCGAAAGGCGAGAGACGGATTGCGATAAGAGAAAAACCCTGTCATTCCGTGGTTGCCCCGTCTTTATCGACCCGCAGGACGGCAGTGTCGACCTGCATGTTCCGTCGCGCCCATGCGTTTTTCATGGCCGTCGCAATATTCGGTGCGTCGTCGGTCGCAAAAGCAAGCAACGTCGGACCGGCGCCGCTGAGGCAGGCGCCCATGGCTCCCGCGTCTTCGGCTGCCTTGAGCACTTCTTCGATTCCCGGCACGAGGGAAGCCCGGTATGGCTGATGGAGGCGGTCGCGCATCGCGGATCTCAGAGCGCGAAGCTCTCCGCTCATCAGCGCTGCCGTCACGAGACACGCGCGGCCCACGTTGAAGACCGCGTCCCGGTGCGGCACCTGTTCCGGCAGGGCCGCGCGCGCGGCTTCCGTTTCGAGTTCGAAGCGGGGAACCGCGACCACCGCGCGAAGTTCCCGCGGCGGCAGGGCCCGGATCGTATCGACCCGACCGTTTTCACGGGAACAGACGACCAGACCGCCCAGGAGGCACGGCGCGACGTTATCGGGATGGCCTTCCAGTTCGGTGGCGAGGTCGAGAAGGGCGGGTTTGGAAAAGGGCTCTCCCATCAGCAGATTGGCCGCATAGACGCCGGCTACGATCGCGGTGGAACTGCTGCCCAGTCCGCGCGAGAGCGGAATGCCGTTGTTCATCTCGACTTCCAGGTCCGGCAGGGACCGGCCGGCCCGTTGTGCGGCCGCGTCGACCGACCGGAAGAAGAGGTTGGACGCGTCCACAGGGAGCTTCCCGGCGCCTTCCCCAGTGATGCGCATGCGACGATGCCCGTTGCCGGCCACCGTCCGAACCGCAATCCGGTTGTAGACGGTCAGCGCAAGGCCGAGGGCGTCGAAGCCGGGACCCAGGTTGGACGTGGAGCCGGGCGTTCTCAGGCGTATTTCCATTCCATCTCACTGACCAGTTCCGCGCTGACAAGATCCGCCAGCAGGAGTCCGCGGCGGGTGAGGCGGACCCTGCCCTCTCTCCGTTCCAGGAGATGATCGGGAATCAGGGCGATCGTTCTGCCTGCCGTGTCCAGAAGCGATTCGGGAATGCCATGGGTTCGGCGGAGGCCAAGCATCACCTGTTCCAGGCGCCTGTCGCGGGAGGAAATACGTTCCTCCCCTTCAACGGCGGCGCCAGACGACTCCACACTCCCTATATACGCCATGAGAGGGCGGATGTTCCAGGTCCGCCGGTCGTTGAAGAAGGAATGGGCGGAAAGCCCGACGCCAAGGTACGCGCGCCTTTCCCAGCAGGCGATATTGTGACGGCATGCAAAACCGGGTTGCGCGAAGTTCGAGACTTCGTACTGAACGAAACCGGCCCGGCACAGCTTCTCCTGGGCGGTCTCGTACATCTCGGCCTGAGCATCCTCGTGAGGCAGCTGCAGGCGGTTTTTCTTCATTCTGCGGCCAAATGCCGTGCCGGGTTCGACGGTGAGCCCGTACACGGAGACATGCTCGGGCCCGAGGTCGATGGTTCGATCCAGGGTCTGTCCCCAGGCGTGAGCCGTCTGTCGCGGCGCGGAGAACATCAGGTCGATATTGATATTGCTGAAGCCGGCCCGGCGTGCGGCGCCGACGGCCGCAGCGGCGTCGGCGACAGTGTGACGCCTGCCCAGGGCCCGTAGCGCGGGGTTGTCCAGGGCCTGTACGCCCAGGCTGAGCCGATTCATGCCCATGGCCGCCAGCTCCGGAAACCGCGAATGGTCTTCGGGATTGGCTTCAGCGCTGATCTCCGCTTTCGGCGCGACGTGCGACAGCGAGCGGGCGGCATCCAGGATTCGACGCAACGCTTCCGGCGGCATTTCCGAAGGCGTGCCGCCGCCGAAATAGACCGTATCGAAAACCGTGCGCCCGCCCATCCGGGGGAGGCGAGTCCGAAACTCGCGGATGACCGCGTCCGTATACCGTTCCGCCAGGCGCGTCTTGCCCACGTAAAAAGCGAAATCGCAATAAGGACACCTGGATTTGCAGAACGGAACGTGGATATAGAGACCGGACATAAGCGTTGGAAACGCATGGAGCCGCGAACGGACTTTATTTAACCGTCCGCCCGATTCGGCTCCATCGTGCGCGCCCGAATCCGTGTATCAGGTTGTATAGAGCCATTTGGGGAACTGAAAGGACGTTCTCGAACTTCGGCGCCTCGGGGTCAGGCGCCCACGACCAGTAGATGACGTTCGCCTTCGCCCGGATACGCTCTTTCTCCAGGAAACTCCAGTATCGGCTGTCCTCGCTGTTGTCCCGGTTGTCTCCCATCACGAAATAGTGCCCCGCGGGCACTCTCCTGAGGCGCATGTTGTCGCGAATGCCGCCGGGCGACGAAACGGGCAGGATGATGGGATCCACGTATTTGGACAACGGCGGATCGATCGTGCGCTTTCCGTCCACGTAGAGGATCTTGTCGCGGATTTCGACCTCCTGACCGGGCACGGCCACCACGCGCTTGATAAAGTCCCGGGCCGGGTTTCTCGGGTACTCGAAAATGACGATATCGCCGGGTTCGGGATCTCTGAACCCTGGAATCCGTGCCTTCGTAAAGGGGATTTTGGCGCCGTAGACGATTTTGTTCGCCAGAAGAAAGTCGCCCACAAGGAGCGTGTTCTCCATGGAGCCCGTGGGAATGCTGAAGGCCTGAACCACAAAGGTTCTCAGAAAAAGCGCCAGGGCAACGGCCAACAGAATGGCTTCGAGGTATTCTCTGGCCACGGATTTTTTCCCTCGGCGGGTTCTTCGTGTACGCCCTTTCCTGGTCGGGGCCTTTTTTGCGGCCCGTGTGCGTCGTGCGGATTTGCCCATTTGTCCGGTATCGTCGCTCGGTTGGTGTCCCTTACATTTCCATGCGAAGGACGGCGAGGAATGCTTCCTGAGGGATTTCGATGTTTCCCACCTGCTTCATCCTTCGTTTCCCTTCTCGCTGTCTCTCCAGGAGCTTTCGTTTTCTGGTCACGTCACCGCCGTAACACTTGGCGGTGACGTTCTTTCGGAACGGACGCACCGAAGTCCTGGAGATGACCTTTCTGCCGATGGCGGCCTGGATGACGACCTCGAACATCTGTCGCGGGATGAGTTCCTTGAGTCTGGAGCAGATCGCCCTTCCCCATTCGTAGGCCTTGTCCCTGTGGACAACTGCGGACAGCGCGTCCACGGGGTCTTCATTGATGAGCAGGTCGAGCTTGACCAGGTCCGCGGGCCGGTGCTCCCGGTATTCGTAATCGAACGATGCATACCCTCGCGTAACTGATTTTAGGCGGTCATAGAAGTCGAGTACGATTTCGGAGAGGGGAAGTTCGTAACGCAGCAGGGCGCGCTCGGGATCCACGAATTCGGTGGTAATATAGATTCCCCTGCGGTCCTGGGCAACCTGCATGGCCGCGCCGATGTATTCGGACGGTACCAGGATCTGGGCGTTGAGGACGGGTTCGGCGATTTCTTCGATCTGGACGGCGGCAGGCATCTCGGCGGGATTGTGCACGATCTCGACGTCCCCGTTGGTGAGCAGAACTTCGTATTCCACGTTGGGTACCGTGGTGATGATCTCCACGTCGAATTCGCGGGCGAGGCGTTCCTGTACGATCTCCATATGAAGCAGGCCCAGGAAGCCGCAGCGGAAGCCGAATCCCAGGGCCGTTGACGTCTCCGGCTCGAAGCGGAGCGACGCGTCGTTCAGACGCAGTTTCTCCAGGGCCGTCCGGAGGTCGGTGTAGTCCTCCGCGTCGACAGGGTAGACGCCGGAAAACACCATGGGTTTGACTTCCTGGTACCCGGGCAGCGGTCTGCCGGCGGGCCGGCTGGACCCGGTAACCGTGTCGCCCACGTGGAGCTCTTCGAGGTCCTTCACACCCGCGATGAGATAGCCGACTTCTCCGGCCTGCAGCGTGCGCGTCTTGACACGTTTCAGTTTGAGGACGCCGATTTCTTCGGCCTCGAACTGACGTCCGGTTGAAAAGAAGCGGATGGGCATGTCGGTCCGGAGGGCGCCCTGGAAGATACGGATCGAGGCGACGGCGCCCCGGTACCGGTCGAAGATGGAGTCGAAGATCAGGGCCTGGAGGGCAGCGTCGGGATCGCCCTGGGGCGGCGGGATCCGTTCGATGATCGCCTGAAGCAGGGCTTCGACGCCGACGCCCTGTTTGGCGCTGATCTTATGGATATCGGATTCTTCGACCCCCAGAAGGTCGTGGATCTGCAGGATCACCCGGTCCACGTCGACGTTGGGCAGATCGATCTTGTTGATAACCGGGATGATCTCAAGGTCATGTTCCAGCGCAAGGAGCACGTTGCTGATCGTCTGTGCCTCCACGCCCTGCGCGGCGTCGACCAGGAGGAGGGCGCCTTCACAGGCGGCCAGGCTTCTGGATACCTCGTACGAAAAGTCGACGTGCCCTGGCGTGTCGATGAGGTTGAGGATATACTTCTGACCGTTTGAAGAACGGTAGTCCATCCGGACGGCGTGGGACTTGATGGTGATTCCGCGCTCCCGCTCCAGGTCCATATCGTCCAGGACCTGGTCCATCATCTCGTTTCGAGACAGTGTCGAGGTCGTTTCCAGGAGTCGGTCCGCGAGGGTCGATTTGCCGTGGTCGACGTGGGCGATGATACAGAAGTTTCGGATGTTCCGGGCATTCATCGTCCGGATGTACTCCAATTAGTGGCAACTTCAAAAAATTCAACCGTCTACACGTTGTATATTGAAGGTTAGAATATACTCTGTTCAAGGGTTGAAGTCAACCGCGTATGGGGAATCGACCCGGCCCGGATTCGGGTTGCCGCCCGGTCACCGGACGGGGTTGCTCATCGGGCGCAGGAGGACGGTAGTGGTTTCAGAAGGCTAAAGAGGTTGACATGCCGGGAAATCCGTCGGTATATTTCGAAAGCAACCCGTCTGTTTCCCGGAACGTCATGAAGTAGGGAGATCCGGTTTTATGGAGAGGCTTCGGATTGCGGTGCTCGGTGTGGGCGCCGACCCGGATTCCCGGGCACGGCAGTATCTTGACACAATCGTCCGGTTGACGGACCATTACGAACTCATCGGGATCTGCGACCACAACGAACGCGCCCTGGCCGAAGCGTCCGCGGGTCCGTCAACGGTCCGTTTCCGGGATATCCGGTCCCTCTTTGCCGCGTCGCAGCCCGACGTGGTGCTGAGTATGACGCCCAAGGACTCCCACGTCGTGATCGCGATGACGGCCGCACGGCACGGCGCCCACGTCATCACGGAGATTCCCGTTGGGCTCACCCGGCGCTACGCGAGGGAAGTTGCGCGGATATGCGAGGAACACGGCGTACTGTGGGAGGTGGCGGAGCAGGTGTGGCTCTGGCCTCGGGAGCGGCTTAAAAGGAGAATTATCGAAGCCGGCCTGCTGGGTGAGTTGACCCATTCTCGATTGTGGTACCTGACGGGACAATACCACGGTTTCAACGGCGTCCGCTCCCTGCTGGGCGAAGAGGCGAAGCGGGTGCTGGGCTATTGCGGGGAAGTTCCCGCCCTGCCGTACGAGGCCTACGGCGGAGAGCCTGAGACCACGGTGATGTGGGACCACGCGGTGGTGGAATTCCAAAGCGGTCTCGCGTGCCTGTTTGAAAAGCCGCCGCGCGCCTTCCCCTCCCCGGCGCAGGGGTTCCCCACCGGTTGGCACGTGGAAGGGACCGGGGGACACCTGGCTCAGAGTCGACTTGTGCTGTACGGTGACAAGACGTCCCAGGCGTACGACCTGCAGGAGCGTTACGTGGAAATCGACGGAGAGCAGGTGCTCGACGCGGCGCACGTGGATACGGACCCGCCCGTGGTCTGGGAAAATCCATACGGAAAGTGGCTGATCGGGTCGGCTGACGACGTCGCCAAGGCGAGCATTCTGGTGAGTTTTCACCGGGCGATTACCGAAGGCGGCCCGCCGCGGTACGGCCATGAGAACGCGTTGAAAGATTGGGAAATCTGCCTGGCGGTCCGGGAGAGCGCCGATCGGGGGAATACCTGGGTCGATTTGCCGCTGGGCGAACCGACGGACCTCGAACGGAAAATCGAAGCGGAATTCGTACGGCGCTATGGGCACGACCCGATTGAGGCGCCTGAAAGACTGTTGGACGCGAACTTCACCCGGTCGGCAACCCTGTGGCCCTTCGCGCACTGGTTGTGAGGGAGAGAAGGCGCGGCCAGAGGTTTGCCCACAAGTAGATGTTGACAAACCTTGCCACCGAGGCCGGAGTTGATATGTGGGCCCGTCCGTCGAGTCAATGCTGGTTCACCTTGTATTGAGAATTGTTCCAGAATGGTCGTTAGAAGAGCACCACAGAGTCTACCGTGACTATTTTCGAGATCAAGGTAATAAGAATGGATTGAAGGTTTCCCGCACGCTCGAGTCAGGTCTCTCGCTTGAGCTTGCTGAGCGGTACCGCGCCGAGGGCGTGGTCGAGACTGCACGTGATCTCTTGGGCCACGCCGTTGAGAATCATCCAGGACATGCAGGGTTGTTATATCTGGAAAAAGCCTTCGATCCGAATAAACCCATCACTTGGCTTGATGTAGTGGCACATCGAAAGTTCACGAAAAACCATGATAAAGTGGAGGATGAGCGGAATCTCTGAGTACCAGATGCTATATGAAGTACGAGAACTCTCCACGCGAGTATCGTGGATACTGGACCACCGGGAGCAGAGTGTAAATCTTCAATTAGATCGGGAATATGTGGAATGTCGAGAGCAGACGGTGGCTGTAGAGGTACGGAAAGCGGCCTACGGTACCGGGCTACCGGTAGGGGTTCAGAGTCTCTGCAGATGGGTGAAATTCACGGCGGCTGAAGGATTTTTTTCGAGGGCGGCGAGATAAAGGTCCAGATCTACGGTAAGCAGCGGTGTCTCCGCCGTGACCACCTCCAGGAGCGCGGCATCCGTCAGTCCGAGGCGTCTGAACTGACTGTTGTCAGATGCCTTTGCGCTTGTAACGGTTATCTCTTCGCTCTCGTGGATGATGAATCGAAGCCGGTCGAAAAAGAGGGAACGCTCCGGGTCCCGGTGTTGGGCGAGCAGATTGGATGTTTCGGTAAGCGTGTTCGGCGTGACGTACACACGGATTACCGGGTCGATGACGTTTAGCAAGAGATCGTAGTCTTCCTCTCCGAATTTTCGCAGTCTGCGATGTTTGGATATCAGTTCGCGACCAACGCTTCCGACGACGAGCAATACGAGAAGATTCGCGTCAATGAAAATTCCGGTTGGGGTCATCGGATTATTTCGAAGCCGCAAAGACGCGTTCCTTCACCGATATGACCCGGCCGTCCTCGTCGTTGATTCGAAGGACCTTATAGGACCGTGCCGGGCGTCCTTCACCAAGCGCCGCAGTTAAAGGATTCTTTTGGTCCCACGGACGCGAAAAGCCGACGGTTATTTTCCAATCAAAGGAATCCTCGTCGAACTCCACTTCCTCGAGACCGACGTTGGCGATTCCCTCGCCGTCGAAGAGGTCAATCAGGTATTCCTTCGCCACCTGGGCGGCTTCTCGTACGTCCATATTCGTATCGTCCATTGAGGTCTCCACGATTTGTTCACAGCCCCGAAACTCTACAAAAATCAACTGTCGCCCAATATACCCAAAACCACAACCTCGGGCAACATGCCTGCTCAAATATCCGTGACATAGGCAGATGAAACCCAGCAGTTGGAGAGGATCTGTGCGTGAAAATTGACTCCGCGGAAATCAGATACGTGGAACTGCCGCTGATTTCGCCCTGGCGGACCGCTTACGGCGAGGATGCGTCAATCCATTCCGTGATGGTCAAACTAAGCGGCGGCGGGGCGGAGGCCTGGGGCGAGGCTGCGCCGTTCTACGCCCCGACCTATTCGCCCGAATCCGCGCGGTCCGTCTATGAGACGGCCCGGGAGTTTTTCCTGCCGCGGATCGTCGGCCATACGCTGGACTCGGCCGACGAAGTCATGGATCGGATATCGATCTACAAGGGAAATCCGTTCTCCAAAGCGGCGGTGGAGACGGCGTGGTGGGCGCTGGACAGCAAGCTGAAGGGCCTCCCGCTCTGGCGCGCGCTGGGAGCGGACGAGCCGGTGGTGCGATGCGGCGCCGATTTCGGCGTCCAGGATTCGATCGACGAGCTTCTTGCGCTGATTCAGGGCGCGGTGGACGCGGGTTTCCCGCGGATCAAGCTGAAGGTCAAACACGGGTGGGACATCGAGATGCTGGACGCCGTCAGGTCGGCCTTTCCCGGTCCGGTGATTCACGTGGATTGCAATTCCGGCTACGACCTGAAAGCGGATTTCGACACGCTCAAGGCATTCGACCGGTTCAACCTGGCCATGATCGAACAGCCTCTGGACCATACCGATCTCATCGAGCACGCCGAATTGCAGCGCCAGATTGAGACGCCGGTGTGCCTGGACGAATCGGTGACGCGGCCGCGGGACTTCGAACTCGCGCTGAAGGCGGGCGCCTGCCGCGTGATCAACGTCAAGCCGGGACGCGTGGGCGGGCTGCGAAACGCCGTACGGATTCACGATATGGCGCGGGACGCGGGGATGGCGGCCTGGGTGGGCGGCATGCTGGAAAGCGGTGTGGGCGCCGGGATTTGCGCCGCACTGGGGACGCTGCCGGGATTCACCTATCCGGCGGACGTGTTTCCTTCTTCCAAGTTCTACGCCGAGGACATTACGGACCGATGGATACAGCAGGATGAGAATTGCAACGTTGTGCTGGACGACACGCGTGGCGTGGGATTCGATCCGGCGCCTGAAAGGCTGGATGCGGTGACTTCAATATGTGAGGTGATTGACTGAGGAGATTCAATGGAAGTGATCTCCCCGTCGCTGATGACAATAGGTGACGGGTTTTTTTATTCGAATAACTGTGCCAGCAGGTCGCCCGCGACGTTCTCCATGGCCGTTGCCGTACCGACGCCGCCCAGGGACGAATTGGCTGCCCAGGTCTCGTAGCCGCCCTCCTCGGTGAGCGCTGTGTCGGTGCAGATATAGCCGATGTAACCGTTGGCAAGGCTCACGACGAAGACGGGGCCGGCGGATGTTCGCGACTTGATATTCAGGCCCGATTCGACGAAAACTTCTCCTGGCAGCGCCACAATGGCGGAGTTCCCGAGGCTGAAGGCCTGTACAGTGGCGCTCATCCTGGACGGGAGTTGCGCGAGGCGCTTGCATTCCATGGCGTAGACGTCCACGATCGACCGGGGGATCGGTTGGCCCACAACCCAGCTGAAGGGTCCGGTATCGTATTCGGGCGGATCGTCCGGCGACGCCAGGATCCTATCGGCCATCTCCAGGTCTTCGGATGTGATCGTTCTGGGTGAGAAGTCAAAGGTACCCGTTACTGCCCTGAGGTCGAGGGTGTCCTGCATGTCCATGAGCTGGATTTCGGTGAGCGCATGGCCGGCCAGGACGTTGGCCATTTTCTTCGCGTGGACGTGGCCCCGGTCTTTCCATCTGCGGCGCCCGCTGAAGTCGATATTGTTGATCTGGCCGGAGGCCGCGTTCCAGAGGAGCGGGACGCACTCCCCGCCCAGGCAGCCCTGCATCTGCCGGAAGAAGTGCCCGAAATAATCCGCCGAAATACCGCCGCCGGCGCCGATATAGTGGAGCGAGTAGCAGGCGACGGCCGACAGTGGGTTGCCATCGTGGTCTTCGACGTAGAACATCGCCAGTTCGGGGTCGGTCGGGCCGGTGGGTTCGATCAGATTCGGATCGGCCACCCCCGGGTTCATCCGGACGGTTCCGTCCTTCATCCGCCAGCGGCGGTTGAACGCGATGCGGTCCTCCTGCACGCTGGCGAAGCCGATTCGCGCGGGGCGCAGGCGGCGGCACGCGAGTTCGGCTGCGTCGGCGATCTTGAGATGGAGCCATTCGATATAGTCTAAGTCGCCGTCCGTACCCAGCAGATCGGCAATGCCGCCCCCGCTGTGCGTGTGGGTGGCGTTGATCAACGTGTGAGCGACGGGGATGCCGCACCGCTGAGCGACGCGCTGCCTGGCGCGTTCCGAGATATTCTGAGGCATGCAGATGAGGTCGCAGGTGATGAAGGCCAAACGGGCGCGGCCGTTGTCCAGCACAAGGGCTTTGGCCAGGAGTTCGTCGTCAACGTCTTCGGCGTACCTTGCCCGATGCCCGCCCGGAATGGTCACGCCCAGCCATGGGGTGATGTTGGACGTGGCGGCGCCTGCCTGTAAAGTGCCCATAGCAGATCTCCTTGCTATTCGATTCTCAGGAATTCCCCGCCCCTGCGCGCGGATGCTTCCGCCATGATGCATGCTTTGGCGACAGCCAGTACGTCCGACGTCGATATGAAATTCTCTTCGCCATTGGAGAATGCGTTCACCATGCGTTCCACAAAGCCGGTGTTGCGCTCGGGCGGGAATGCGGGTTCGTAAGCGCCCCTGCCGTCGGCGACGATGAGCAGGCTGTCTCCGGCATAGGCCCGCAGGTGGGCCGAACCCTTCGTACCCATGATGATGAAGCGCGTGTCTCCGAATGAAGGGGAGTCAACGGGTGTCAGCCAATCCGCCGTGAGCAGGGCGCACGCTCCCGTGCTCATCTGAAACGACGCCTGGACGTGATCCATCTCCAGCATTTGGGGGCCATCCGTGTGTTTCTTGCACGTGCCGATGGCGTGGACGCCCACGCATTCTCCGCCGGTGAGCCACCGGACCTGGTCCACGCCGTGGCATGCGACGTCGCTGAACGTGCCCGTATAGATTTCGGGATCGAAATACCAGTCGGGCGCCCAGTCGCCCAGTTTGTGGGGATGGGTGGAGATAAGGCTGACGATTTCCCCGAGTTCTCCTGCCAGAATGGCTTCCCTCAGCGCGATGAAGGGCGGGTAACTGCGAGAGGTATACAACATGGTCAGGCGGACGTCGTGGGCCCGGACTGCAGTCCGGATGCGATTCCAGTCCTCCAGCGACCGGCAGAGCGGTTTGTCCAGAAAGACGTGCGCGCCGGCCGCGGCGCAGGTCTCGATCATGTCCACCTTTTCGTGGTGGCCCACGCCTTCCATGACGATCTCGGCCCGGGTTGCGTCCAGCATATTCTGGAGCGTGGGAAATCGGGGGACGTGGACGTCGCGGGTAACCTGTTCGTATAGGGCATCGTCGGGTTCCACGATCCCGACCAGTTCCGCATTGGGGGCGTTGACGGCCGACCGGAACATGCCGCCGATGTGCCCGTAGTGGACGCCCATGACTGCAATTTTCATCGTATTGCTCCTTCTGACGGCTACCCGGAATACAGTTTGATTCTTTCGCGGTCCAGTTCTATCCCAAGGCCCGGCGCCGTGGGTATGCTAAGCAGGCCGTCGTCGTCAAGTTGGAAGGGTTCGGTAAGGATGTCTTCTATATAGGGCGACGGGGTGATGTACTCCACCCAGCGCGCCGTGGGGTGGGCCGCGGCGAGATGGAGGTCGGCGGCGAGGCCCACCGCAGTATTCCATCCGTGGGTGACCAGAAGGACGTTGTGGTTGCAGGCGTGCCAGAGGATGCGCCGGGTCTCCGACAGGCCGCCGACTTTTGTGGCATCCGGCTGGACGACGTCGAAGGCGCCGCGGGCGATCCAGGAAAGGAAGCTCTGCCGGCGGGTCAGGACTTCGCCTCCCGCGATGGGGACGGGGGCGTTGCGGCGGAGAGCGATGAAACCATCCATATCGTCTGGAGGCAGGGCCTCCTCGAACCAGGCGACGTTGTATGCGGCGAGCATCCGGGCGGTTTCGAGCGCCCACTTGTACCCGTGCGGCCAGAACTGGTCGCTTCCGCCGGCGTCGACCATCAGTTCAACGTCGGCGCCCACCGTCTCGCGGGCGAGTCTGACGAGTCGCTCGTCGGTGCGTTTGTCCACGCGTCCGAAAGGGCCCCACCCGAGTTTGAGCGCGCGGAAGCCGCGGGAAACGGCCGACTCCAGGGTCTGCCTGAACTTGCCCTCATCAGCCTCGAAGAGGAGCGAACCATAGGGTTTGATCTTATGACGGTAATAGCCGCCCAACAGGCGCCCCACGGGTTGCCCGCTGGCCTTGCCCAGAAGGTCCCACAACGCGATGTCGATGCCCGAAATGGCGTGCGTGACGGAACCGCCCCGGCCCTGCCAGAACGTCGCCTGGTGGAGGTTTTCGGAGACGCGTTCCGGTTCGATGGCCGACTCGCCGACGAGGTGGGGTTTCAGAAGGCGCAGCGCGGCGTCTACCAGGGCCTTGCTGGTGGCGACGCTACCGAGGCCGGTGAAGCCGCTGTCGGTATGCACTTCCACAAGGGTGTGCAGGTTTTCCGACGGCGGTGTTTCGGCCGTCCAACCGGATTTCGGCGTCGCTCCCTGGAGACCAATTGTCTGGATGCCTGTGATTTTCATGACGTCCGATCGGTAGCTGGAAGCAGCCGACGGCGTTGGCGAGCACGCTCGGGTTGCCGGCAGGTGTAAGAATGGCCATCGTAAAAACGTCGAATTCTGCGCCAGTTGCCGTCCGGATGGATGCCGGACGGCCTCAATATATGGAATCCGCGTATCGCCTTCAACAGGAAATCGCGGTATGCCGGCACATCCGGCGTGGCATAGGCCTGCCAAAATGGCAGCTTTCGAATTTCTGGTCGTGCCGGCACGAATTGCAAGGAATTTCCGGAGCGGAATCATTCCCTTAACTAACTCTATAACAATATTTTATTGACACAATGCTCTTTCGGGCACAATAGTTGCATGTGTTCAGTCCCGGCGACGGAGACCCTCACCGCCCGGCCCCTCTCCCCGCGTTCAGGTCTTTCATCTACCGGCTCCCGTCTACCCGCCTCTTGGCGACCACAGGGGTTGCCCCTGCAAATAAAAACGCTTGCGATTCTCCGAATATTCGATTGTTGACCAACATAAGGAGCGAACCGGATGTCTGACGAGACGAGGCCAAAGAGCATCGAAGTGATCGACGGGTCGCACGTCCCGGGTGAGGCGCCCGTGTTGAGAAGCAGAGACGTCGTGATCTTTCCCTATATGCTGTCGCCGTTGTCTGTCGAAAGCGAACAGGCGATCCGGGCGGTGGATACGGCCGTGAACGGCGGACATCGGGTCGTTGCGTTGTTCGGGCAGAAGCCGGATAAGGAACAGGAGAAAGCCGAACCAGAGAACGACGGCGGCGAGGAGGAAGCAGAGATTCAAGCCGAGGACCTGTATCAGGTGGGCACCGCGGCGCAGGTGGTCCGGATGCAGCGAACGAAGGACGACAAGCTGCAGGTCCTCGTCAACGGGATCGCCCGTGTGGGCCTGGAGTCGCTGGTTCAGACCGCGCCCTATCCGCTGGCGCGAATCAGGGTGCTGGACGGCTGGGCCGAAAAGACGAACGAGCTGGAGGCGCTTTCCCAGAACGTGATGGACCTGTTCAAGAAGGCGATGGATCTGGTCCCCAATGTGCCCAAGGAGCTGATGGCGGCGCTGGATTCGCTGAGCGAACCGGAACAGAAAGCGGATTTCATCGCGTCCCAGTTCAACCTGAGATTCGAGGAGCGCCAGGAGGTGTTGTCCGAACTCAACCTCCGGCTACGGTTCGAGTTGATTCACAAGTATCTGACACGGGAAGTCGAAATCCTGGAACTGCGGCAGAAGATTCAGAGCGATGCCGCGGGGTCGATGGACGAGGCGCAGCGCGAATACTTCCTCCGCCAGCAGCTCAGGGCCATTCGCGAGGAACTGGGCGAGGGCGAGGACGAGGCCGAAGAGATCGAGGAGTTTCGGGAGAAAATCGAAGCGGCGGGAATGCCTGGCGAAGCGCGGAAGGCCGCCGATCGCGAGCTTTCACGTATGGAGAAGATGCCAGGCGAGTCCGCGGAATATACGGTGTCGCGGACGTATCTTGACTGGCTGGTCGAACTGCCGTGGAGCAAATCGAGCGAAGACCGAATCGACGTGGACCGGGCGCAGAAGATCCTGGACGACGACCACTACGGGATCGAAAAGCCGAAGGACCGGATTCTGGAATATCTGGCGGTCCGTGGGCTGAAAAACGACATGCGGGGACCTATTCTATGCCTGGTGGGTCCGCCGGGCACGGGGAAGACCTCGCTGGGCCGATCCGTAGCCCGAGCCCTGGACCGCACCTTCGTCCGGATATCGCTGGGCGGCGTGCGGGATGAGTCGGAGGTCCGGGGCCACCGGCGGACCTACGTCGGCGCGCTGCCGGGCCGGATCATCCAGGGGCTGCGGCGGGCGGGGACAAACAATCCTGTCTTCATGCTGGATGAGATCGATAAACTGGGCGCGGATTTCCGCGGCGACCCGTCGGCGGCGCTGCTGGAGGTGCTGGATCCGGAGCAGAACTGCCGGTTCGAGGACCATTACCTGGACGTGCCGTTCGATCTTTCACAGGTGATGTTCATTGCCACCGCGAATACCTTGCATACGATTCCGCCCGCGCTGCTGGACCGGATGGAGGTCCTCGAACTTCCGGGCTATACCGAGCAGGAAAAGCTGCAGATCGCCCGCAGCTACCTGGTGCCCAGGCAGCTCGAAGAGCACGGCCTGGCGTCCCGGCGGCTGGAGATCGAAAACGACGCATTAACCGGATTGATCCGATTCTACACCCTCGAGGCGGGCTTGCGTAACCTGGAGCGGGCAGTGGGTACATTGTGCCGGAAGGTGGCGCGCCGGTTCGCACAGGGCCGGAAGCGGAAAGTAAGGGTAAAGACCGCGCATTTGTCCGAGTACCTGGGGCCCCGCCAGTTCCAGCACGAAATCGCGGAGGACAACGATGAGGTGGGCGTTGCGGCGGGACTGGCGGTGACGTCCGCGGGAGGCGACGTGATGTTCGTGGAAGCCACGCTGATGCCCGGCGGCGGAAATCTGAATCTGACCGGCCAGGTTGGCGACGTGATGCAGGAATCCGTCCAGGCGGCGATGACGTACGTGCGCTCAAGGTGGGAGCCTCTGGGGCTGCCCGAAAAATTCAACGAGAAGAAGGACGTGCACGTCCACGCGCCGGCCGGCGCGGTACCCAAAGACGGCCCGTCCGCGGGAATTACGATGGCCGCCGTGCTGGCGTCGGTGTTTACGGGGCGTCGGGTCCGGAAGGACGTGGCGATGACCGGGGAAATCACGCTGCGCGGCAAGGTGCTGCCCGTCGGAGGTATACGCGACAAGGTGCTGGCCGCCCACCGAGCGGGCATCCGGAGAATCATCCTGCCAGAAAAAAACCGGAAGGACCTGGAGGACGTCCCCGGTACCGTCCGGAAGGATATGAAGCTCGTGTTCGCCGACCACATGGACAAAGTGTTGGACACGGCGCTGGCGAAGAAGCGGAAGACGTCCGGCCGGCGCCGTTCGTCGGGCAACGCGGGCAGACCACCGGTCCGGGCGGGCAACCGCCCCCGGCCGGCCGTACCGGCGGATCCGGAAGGGTGAAAGTACGGAGGGCGACCCCTCGCTGGCGCGTTGCGATGCCCTGGCCGCGGAACCCGCGCGTGATCAAGGGTCTGTGGCGCCAGTGACACTCCCCGGTCAACGTCCGTCTCAGCGGCTCGGAATCTCCCGGGCAACGCGAAAGCCCGCGACGTTCCGTATGTTGTTGCTGGAGGCCTGGTTGCGAGAGCCCGAACGCAAAAGCGGCGAAGGGTCCTGCCAGGAGCCGCCGCGCAGCACGCGTATGGAGAGGCCGTCCCCGCCCCGGCAGTCATCGCCACCTCTCCAGGCCGAGCCGTCCGACGGCGCGCCCTGGTAGTTCCCGTGCCAGCAATCCTGTGTCCACTCCCACACGTTTCCGTGAACGTCGTGCAGGCCGAAGGCGTTCGCGGGAAAGGAGCCGACGGGAACCGTCTGACTCCGATTCACCCCCGAGCCCTCCCAGACCGGGTTCAGATTCGCCTGGTCCGTCGAGATCCTGTCCCCGAAGTGGTAGGGCCCCGTCGTTCCCGCGCGCGCCGCGTACTCCCACTCCGCCTCGCTCAACAGACGGTACCTGGCGCCCGTATGGGACGACAACCAGTTTACGTACACCTGCGCGTCTTCCCAACTCACGAAGATCAGCGGACGATCGCCCCGCCCCCAGCCCCCGTCTTCAGGACTGTAGAAGGTACACGGCGGGCAGGCTTCCCACTCCGCGAACGTCACCTCGTACACGCCCACCGCCAACCGGTACCCGATATCCACCCGGTGCGGCGGGCCGTTGTAATTGGGACCGACGAAGAGACTACCGAACTCCGCGTCCGACATACCCATGGTGAACGAACCCGGCGGTATCATCACCATCAGGGGACACTCGGGGCAGTCGCGGAACCGCTCGCCGGGAGTAACCGGAGAATCCGGAGGATCGGGTGGATCGGTTACGGGATCCGGTTCGTCTGGAGGTTCGGGCGGCATCGAGCCGTCGTCGAGCGCGCAGCCCGTGTCGTACATGGGCGGGCTGGAGAACCAGATCGGGTAGCACCACGGATCGAAGGCGGCGATCTTCCCGCCGCTGACCGAGACGTCGTAGCTCCCGTCCCCGTTCCGGCTCACGGATACGGTGACCCCGCCGCCGACGTCGCGCGACTCGCCGTCACCGATCAGCGAGTAGTCGTCCCGGCCCCAGCCGACGTCGTGGTTGACCTCCGGGTTGCGCGCGTCGTACAGGGCCGGACCGAACCGGGCCTGGGTCCCGGTACCCCTGCTCTGATCATAGCGGCTCACCAGGACACCCTCGTAGCGCCGCGGCCGCCGCCCTCCGGACGCGGACGGGTCGTAAACCCCGAGATCGCGGTCCACAAAGGCTGCGGGTCGCTCCGGCAGTACCTCCAGCGTGGTGAACGCGTATCGACGACCGGAATGGATTGCGAGGAACTGATAGCCATCGTCCAAGGGCTTGCTCAGCCTGTAGGTCCCGCTGCCGGCGACGTGGAGAGCCACCTCGTCTGCCTCGATCCATCCGGCGGAATAGCGATTGATGGCCAGGGGAGGAGGGAAGTCCGGGCGCCAGCCGAAGGCGCCTTCCAGGGTGAGCTTCGACATGAAGTCGAGCCGGTTGCTGTATGGGTTGGGGGCGCCGAACGAACCGCCGGGCTGGGGCTGCCATTGCAGTTCCGTAAAGGAGTGAGGCCATTCCATCCACCCGTGCCCCATCTCGTGAAGGATGGTCGGCATGTAGGCCTCGCTCAGGTGGATGAGCCCCAGACTGCCGAAGGCGTTGGAGGCGGCCCCTCCCGTATCGCTGGTGATGTCGCTGAAGAGGATGCGGCTCAATCCGCCGGGATATCCACGCCAGGGGCATCCCTGGTGCGGGGCACTGCAATCGGCAACCTCCAGCCACATATAGGTCCGCGCCAGAGCGAACCACCCGGTCCCGTGGGTCCTCCCTCCTTTTTCGTGCAGGTCGATGTCCAGGCCGGCGCGGAAAGTGACGCGGAACTTGCCCTCCGATACCCTCTGCCAATAGGGCGCGACGTGGGTATTCAGCAGGGCGACCGCCTCCTCCATGCTCATCGCCACGCGCGAGCCGTCGTCGTCATCCCAGACCCGGGCATACGAAGGGAATCGGGCGATATCCACCCATATATCGAGATCGCCCAGGGTGTAGTAGGTCGGATCGGCGGGCGGATCGAGGTGGGTGCGGTCGGGATACTTGTCCATGGGGGTACAGCCTTCGAAGCTCTGGTCGCCGTAGCGCAGGTAGCTGCCGTTCCCGTACCAGCGAATGAGGGAAAGGGGGTCGCTGCCGCCGAGATCTTCGAGGCCGGCCTCGATCCACGGTGACGAGGTCTTCTCCTCGGCGGCGCAGGAGTACGGCGCCGACTCCCTCCACCAGGGTTGGGAGGGGATATTGTTCCAACGAAGGGCAAAGGGGTCGTCCGACGCGCCGCCGTTTGAGGACGGCGCCTTTTTGCCGAAGGCTCCCGCAAAGGTCAGAAAGTCCGAAAACCCGATACTGCCGTCGCCATTCAGGTCGTACTTCGCGTCGTACTTTGCATCGCCCCGACCGGATCCGAACGCGCCTGCGAAGGCCACGAAATCGGAGAAGCCGACCGATCCGTCACCGTCAAAGTCGGACATGAGGGCGGTGTTGTCATCGCCGGCATGGACGATGCCCGCGCGTGACGCCGCGGGATGGCTCTCCGTATCGGAACCCGTTGCGGCCTGGCATGCGAGTGCCAGCAACCCGAGCCGGGCTATGGACAACAATCTCGTTCTGTCGAACATGCGCGCCTCGGCTCGAAATCTCGAACCGCCGGTTGCGGACCCGCGCGAACGGGCTGGTTTGCCGCATGGTTGCGCGCGCGGCGACCGTAATCGAATTCCAAAACGCTCATTTCGACGAGATCGACGCCGTTAGAGCCGCCGTGCAGCGCTTTGGCCTTTCCATGAGCGATCGAACTGGCGCGCCGGGACGAGCCATTATCCAGGGGGTCGGCGTCTGTAATGAGGAGCAGATCGACATCCGAGTCCCGTCCAACGTCGCCCTGGCCGCCGAACCCGCGCGTGATCAAGGGTCCGTGGCGCTAATGATAGCTAATGATACTCCCCCGGTCAACGCCTTTCTCAACGGTTCGGAATCTCCCGGGCAACGCGAAAGCCCGCGACGTTCCGTATGTTGTTGCTGGAGGCCTGGCTGCGAAAGCTCGAACGGACAATCGGCGAAGGATTCACCCAGGAGCCGCCGCGCAGCACGCGCCAAGAGAGGTCGTTCCCCGCCCCGGCAATCATCGCCACCTCCCCAGGCCGAGCTGAAATTCGCCTGGTCCGTCGAGATCCTGTCCCCGAAGTGGCAGGGCCCCGTCGTTCCCCGCGCGCGCCGCGTACTCCCACTCCGCCTCGCTCAACAGACGGCGCCTGGCGTCCGTGTGAGACGACAGCCAGTTCACGTACACCTGGGCGTCTTCCCACCGGCGTTTACTGCGGATTCGGTTGGCCGTCGTCCAGTGTGCAGCCCGTGTCGTACATGGGCGGGTTGGAGAACGAGATCGGGTAGCACCACGGCTCGAACGACGCGATCTTCCCGCCGCTGACCGCGACGTCGTAGCTGCCGTCCCCGTTCCGGCTCACGGATACGGTGACCCCGCCGCCGACGTCGCGCGATTCGCCATCGCCGATCAGCGAGTAGTCGTCCCGGCCCCAGCCGACATCGTGGTTGACCTCCGGGTTGCGCGCGTCGTACAGGGCAGGACCGAACCGGGCCCGGGTCCCGGTACCCCGAGTCTGGTCGTAGCGGCTCACCAGTACGCCCTCGTAGCGTAGCGCACGCTGTCCCCCGGGCGCCGACGGGTCGTAAACGCCGGAATGGCCGTCCACGAAGGCTGCGGGGCGCTCGGGCAGCACCTCCAGCGTGGTGAACGCGTATCGACGGCCGGAATGGATTGCGAGGAACTGATTGCCGTCGTCAAACGGCTTGCTCAGCCTGTAGGTCCCGCTTCCGGCGACGTGGAGAGCCACCTCGTCTGCCTCGATCCATCCGGCGGAATAGCGATTGACGGCCAGGGGAGGAGGGAAGTCCTGGCGCCAGCCGAAGGTGTCGCCAAGGGTGAGCTTCGACATGAAGTCGAAGCGGTTGCTGTAGGGGTCGGGGGCTTCGAACGAACCGCCGCGCCGGGGCTGCCACAGCAGTTCCGCAAAGGAGTGAGGCCACGACATCCACCCGTGCCCCATCTCGTGGAGGATGGTCGCCATGTAGGCCTCGCTCAGGTGGATGAGCCCCAGACTGCCGAAGGCATTGGAGGCGGCCCCTCCCGTATCGCTGGTGACGTCGCTGAAGAGGATGCGGCTCAATCCGCCGGGCTCGCCACGCCAGGGGCACCTCCGACTTGCCCCGCTGCAATCTGCCACCTGTTTCCACAGGATAGTCCGCGCCAGATAGAACCACCCGGTCCCCATGGCCCTCACTTCACTTTCCCCAAGGTCGATTTCCTCACCGGCGCGGAACGTGACGCGGAACTTGCCTTCCGATACCCTATCCCAATAGGGCGCGACGTGGGTATTCAGCAGGTCGACCGCCTCCTCCATGCTCATCGCCACGCGCGAGCCGTCGTCGTCATCCCAGACCCGGGCATACGACGGAAATCGGGCGATATCCACCCAGATATCGAGATCGCCCAGGGTGTAGTAGGTCGGATCGGCGGGCGGATCGCGGTGGGTGCGGTCGGGATACCTGACCATGGGAGTACAGCCTTCGAAGCTCTGGTCGCCGTAGCGCAGGTAGCTGCCGTTCCCGTACCAGCGGATCAGGGAGAGCGGGTCGGTGCCGCCGAGGTCTTCGAGGCCGGCCTCGATCCACGGTGACGAGGTCTTCTCCTCGGCGGCGCAGGAGTACGGCGCCGACTCCCTCCACCAGGGTTGGGAGGGGATATTGTTCCAACGAAGGGCGAAGGGGTCGTCCGACGCGCCGCCGTTTGAGGGCGGCGCCTCTTTGCCGAAGTCTCCCGCAAAGGTCAGAAAGTCCGAAAACCCGATACTGCCGTCGCCATTCAGATCGTACTTCGCGTCGTACTTTGCATCGCCCCGGCCGGCTCCGAACGCGCCTGCGAAGGCCACGAAATCGGAGAAGCCGACCGATCCGTCACCGTCAAAGTCGGACATGAGGGCGGTGTTGTCATCGCCGGCATGGACGATGACCGCGCGTGACGCCGCAGGATGGCTCTCCGTATCGGAACCCGTTGCGGCCTGACACGCGAATGCCAGCAACACGAGCCGGGCTATGGACAGCAATCTCGTTTTGCTATACACGAGCGCCTCTCCCGATCAATACCGATTCAGTGTGAAGGACGTCCGATGCAACACCAGCCTGTCCTGCGGACGTCCGGCCCGGCCCTGCCGGCTGGCGCCGTTCTGTTCACCTTACATGCAAATAACCGAGTCCGAAACACCCGTAAAGCCTTGCGAGATGGAAGTTGCGCCTTTATCAAATTTCTCAATATGATACACTGCAATATATAATTTAGTGATTTATGAACCGATATGCAATAAATTCGTCGCAAAATAAAACACGGCGCCGTCGGATTCCGTATTGCTTAGCCAGAAGTATTGCATGAATATGAAACTTAACGGAACGGTATTTTGGGAAGCAGGAAGTGTTCCCGAGAAGGGAAAATAGAGATATTGCCAGACGTAGTGGATGGCGGGGAGCGCATGCGGAAGGATTAAGCGGCGGCTATGAGAAAGGGATGGATCGGCCGGCGTAAAACGGCGTGTGTCGCAAAGCCGCAACCCTGCGGAGGAATATCACGAAGACGTGCTGGGGACGAAGACCGGTGAAGGTTAATGGACAACAGAAAGGGTCGAAGCCGCTCTTGCGCGCCTCGACCCTTAATTTGTCTGTGATCAATCACCTGCATCTGGCGATCCGCGGGTGGATGGCGCCGTCTATCCGGCGCCAGGAACGAACCAGGCCGTTATTCCTCCGTTCGAGTCAGCGCGCGGATTCGGGCGATAATCGCCTCGACCGTCTCGGTGACCACAGTAAGCAGCGCTAACCGATCCTCCACGACGACCTGTGCGCCTTCATGTCGGTAACGTACAGCATACCGGGTCAGCCACGTAAGCCGCTCGCCGGCGTCGGTGTCGTTTTCGGCGGAATGTTCACGATCGCGGCCAGGTCCGCCAGGTCGTGTGTATTGACGTAGTCCGCGTCGAGCGCGGAAATCCAGCCCTTCAGGGCGTTTTCAAGTGCCTGTTGTGCCGTAAATCCGATGAGTTCCTGAGAAGACCGGCGGTCTTCCGTGAGCACTTCCAGATCGCTGAGACAGCGCTGGGAATTGGCAATGCGCTGCTTGATGTCGGGCCAGTTGCTCGGCGCCGGATTGTCGTAGTTTACTTTATCGCCATTGGTGTCGAAACCGTCGCGGACGGCCTGGCCCGCCACGTGGTTGCGCGCGCGGCGACCGTAATGGAAATCCACGACACTCATTTCGACGAGGTCGACGCCGACGGAACCGCCGTACAGCGCTCTGGCCTTGCCGTGAGCGATCGAACCGGCGCGTTGGTACGAGCCGTTGTCCAGGGGACCGGCGTCTGTAATGACGAGCAGATCGACGTCCGATTCCGGATTGAAATCGCCCCGGGCGCGTAAGCCGAACAGGATGACGCGGCCCGGATGGACCGCGTCGCCAACGGCTCGCGCCACGGCGCAGGCTTTCGGATCGGGTGCGTTACGTGTCGGGAGCTTTGCCATTGTAGACGTAACCCTTTTGCGCCGCTTGGCCGTTTTGCGTCCAACCGCCGAGCGGCGTCAGGGACTTGATTGAGGTCTCGGCTCAGCCCGTCCAGGGCCCGGTGATGGCCAGGGTAATTCCGGGCGACTGGATGTTGGCGAAGAGCGTGCGGCCGTCGGGCGAGAACGTGGCGCCTGCGAACTCGGACTCGTTAAAGGCGTTGCGGCCGAGCTTGTAGAGCCGCCCCTCCGGAGTGACCCCCACCAGGTGGTTGTCCCCGCCGCCGTCCTCGCACAGCACGAGGTCGCCCCAGGGCGCCACCGTCAGGTTGTCGCAGTTCTCCACCAGGTTGCCGTCGTTGGGCTCGATGAACAGCTCCAGCGTCCCGGGCGAGGCCGTCTCGTCGGACGTCCCCTCGCCGGGGCCTGGCTCGTAACGCCACACCTGCCCCTTCTTCTCCCTGCCGCCGCTGGTGCAGGCAAAGTAGACGGCCTCCCGGCCGTACCACATGCCCTCGCCGCGGGCGAATCGGGCGGCGCCTTTGTCGAATCCCTGGTTGCGCAGGTCATTGTTCGGGGACTCCACGTCCTCCACGTCGACCCAGGCCGCGGCCAGGCGGTCCCCGGGAGCGACGGTCTGCGACTCGTGGTTGGTCGTGTCCATGCTCGGCCGGTCGCGGGCCATGAGCGCCTGCAGCCGGCCACCGGCCGCGAGATTCCCGGGCTCGTCGGGCAGGTAGCGGTAGATGAGGCCGTCGCCGGCGTCCTCGGTCTGATAGACGATGCCCGTCGCCGGATGGACGGCCACGGCCTCATGGTTGAAGCGGCCCATCGCCTTCAGGGCCACCGGATCCGCCGGCCCCGTGGCCGGTCCCACCGGGACCTCGAAGTTGTACCCGTGGTCCTGTTCGTGGTTGTCGTCCGCGCGCTGGGTCGTCTCCTCGCAGGTGATCCAGCTTCCCCAGGGCGTGAGGCCGCCGGCGCAGTTGCGCACGGTACCGGCGAGGCTGAGATAGTGTTTCTCCGGCTCACCGGAGGGGCCGAGCACGAAGGTCGTCGTCCCTCCCTGCGGCGGGTCTCCGCGGCCCCAGTCGTAGAACCGCTCGCGCGGCAGCTTGCCGAGACGCTCGTTCTCATCGCCGAAGGCGCCGACCTTGCGGGCCCCCGCACCGAGTTCGTGGTTGCAGACCAGCAGGGTCCGTCCCTCCGCCCCGGGAAAGGCGGCCATGGCGTCGGGCAGCCCCGGCGCCCGCAGGCCATCGTCCATCTCGACGCCCGTGCGGGAGATCACCCGGTAGGTGAAGCCCGCGGGCAGGTCGACGATCCCATCCGGATCCGGTCGCATGGGGCCGTAGCCCGCGGCGATCCTCTCATCGGGGGCCTCCCCCCAGACCACATGGTGCTGCAGCCCCTGGAATCCCAGGGTGACGGCGGCAGCTGACTTCAGGAACTGCCTTCTGGAGACGGGCATCTACTCGATCCTCCCTCAGTATTCAACATACAAATTCAAATCACCGGGCTCCAGTTTGGAGCGGAATGCGTTTCTACGGGTTGAAACCGGGTAGCTACTCCTCCGCTTCGATCAACGCGCGGATTCGGTCGACGATAGCGGTGACGGTCGCGGTCACGTCCTCGAGCAGTTCGGTGCGGTCGTGCAGGAGGACTGCCGCGCCAGCATAGCGATATCTCACCGCATACGCCGTCAGCCACGCCAGCCGCTCGCCGGCGTCGGTGTTGTTTTCGGCGGGATGCCGACGCACGGTCGCGGCCAGGTCCGCCAGATCGTGTGTATTGCCGTAATCCGCGTCGAGCGCGGAAATCCAGCCCTTCAGCGCGTTTTCGAATGCCTGTTGCGCGTGAAAGCCGATGGCTTCCTGCGCGGAATTCGCCTCTACCAGATCCTTCAGAACGCCGAGTTCCCGCTCGGTATTGGCAATGCGCTGCTTTACGTCGGGCCAGTTGCTCGGCTGCGTATTGTCGTAGTTTACTTTGTCACCATTGGTATCGAAACCGTCGCGGACGGCCTGCCCGGCCACATGGTTGCGTGCGCGACGACCGTAATGGAAATCTCCGTCGGTCATCCGGACGAGATCGACGCCGATAGTACCGCCGTACAGCTTTTCGGCCTTGCCGTGAGCGATCGAACTGGCGCGCTGGTACGCGCCATTGTCCCGGGGATCGGAGTCGGTAATGACGAGCAGGTCGACGTCCGAATCCGCGCCGAAGTCGCCGCGGGCCCGCGAACCGAACAGGATGACCCGGTCCGGATGGACCGCGTCGCCAACGGCGCGGGCCACTTCGCATGCTCTCGGGTCGGGTGACAGGCGGTCTGGTGTCACCGGCATGGTTGATTCACCTCTGCGGGGTACGGACGTCGCGGTAGGGGCGACCGGCCGGTCGCCCCTACAACAAGATTCTGGCATCCGGGAGGAGAGGCCTGCGCCACTTCCGATCCTGCCGCTTCTTGGCGCTAACGTTAATGGATTGTGTTCTTGACTCAAGCTGACTGCTGATCGCTGACTGCTAATAGCTGTTCTTTCCCTTTGTGTCTTTGTGTCTCCGTGTGAGTTGGTTTTCGCTTCTATCCTGCTAATCCTGTGCACCCATGTTGGTACCGGACTATGATTTAATGAAGACGATCAGACACGTTTTGCGACTTCGGGCCGGATCTCTTCGTACTCCGGAAAGCGGCCTTCCTTGAGCTTGGAAAAGGCGAGTTTACCGTCGATGGTGATTTCGAACTTTCCACCGCCGGAAGGAATGAGCGTGACGCCTTCGACGTCCTGCTTGAACTCTCTGAGGAGTCTGTCCGTCAAACTGACGGTCTCGTCTTCGTAGCCTCAAGCCGCGCAGTATTCGATGTCGATTCTTGGCATCTGGCGCCTCCTTGACGTGTGCGGATGAAATCCGATTTCGGGTTGGATATCGAGTGAATCGCAGGGCTGATTTAATATATCTCGTTCCGCCGGGATTGTCAATACGGGGGTCGCGGAAGACGTCATGATTCCGCTTGACCGGCGCCATTGCGAGGTATAGATTGCGTTGGCATTCGGGGCGGTCGTCGGCATGGAAAAAGGAGTGCATGATGTCTGCACAACGGGCGTACGAAGATCTCATCGGCAGGTGGAAGGAACTGCAGGTGCTGGAATCCTGCGCGGCCGTGCTCGGGTGGGACGAACGCACCTATATGCCCCGGGGGGGCGCCGCTCACCGCGCCGAACAGCACGCCCTTCTGGCCGGGATGGCGCACGAGCGGGCGACGGCGCCCGCGGTGGGGGATTTGCTGTCGCGGGTCGAGGCGGACGTCAACGGCTTCGAAGCGGATTCAGCGGCTGCCGTCAACGTAAGGGAAATCCGACGGGAATACGACCGGAGGACGAAGTTGCCGCGGTCCCTGGTGGTGGCGCTGGCGAAGGCGACGACGTTCGCTGAACAGGCATGGAAGGAGGCGCGTGAGGTCTCCGCGTTCGAGCCGTTTCGCCCTCACCTGGAGGAAGTCGTGCGGCTTACCCGGGACGTGGCCGAGGCGCTCAGGGATGGCGGCTCGTTGTACGACGCGCTTCTGGACCGATTTGAACCTTGCGAGACATCCGACAATCTAAAGAGGGTATTCGGGGCGCTCCGAGACGAACTGGCGCCGCTCGTCGCGGCAATCGTGGAATCGGGAACAGAACCGGACGCTTCGATCCTGACGCGGGAGTATCCCGTGGATAAGCAGGCCGCATTCGGCACCGTTGCCGCGGAGGCCATCGGTTTCGACTTCGAGCGTGGGCGACTGGATGAAACGGCGCATCCGTTCTGTTCGGGGATCGGCCCGGGAGATACCCGAATTACGACCCGCTACGACCGAAACCAGTTTGCGCAGGCCTTCTTCGGGACCCTTCACGAGACCGGCCACGGCCTGTACGAGCAGGGTCTCGACGTCGCGCATTTCGGGACGCCGATGGGCGACGCCGTATCCCTGGGGATTCACGAGTCCCAGTCCAGGACGTGGGAGAATTTCGTAGGGCGCAGCCGGGCATTCTGGACGCATTTCTTCCCGCAGGCGCGGGACGTCTTTCCCGCGGCGCTGGATGGCGTTTCGCCGGACGCGTTCTATTTTTCGGTCAATGACGTGCGGCCGTCGTTTATTCGCGTGGAGGCCGACGAGGCGACGTACAATCTTCACATACTGCTGCGGTTCGCGCTGGAAGAGGCGCTGGTGGAGGGCGATCTTCCGGTAGCAGACGTTCCTGGCGCCTGGAACGAGCGGTTCGAGCGGGATTTCGGATTGAAGCCGCCCGACGATGGGCGCGGATGCCTTCAGGACGTGCACTGGAGCGCCGGATTGATCGGATATTTCCCCACCTATACGTTGGGCAATCTCTATGCCGCCCAGTTTTTCGAAGCCGCCCGAAGGGACCTGGGCGATCTCGAGGGGCACTTCGCCCGGGGGGAATTCGAACCGTTGCTGATGTGGCTGAGGGAGCGGATTCATCGGCACGGGAATCGCTACCGGGCGTCGGAACTGGTGGAGAAGGTCACGGGAAACCCTCTGGATCACCGGGCGTTGATGGCGCACCTGAAGGCGAAATTCGGACAGTTATATGGGGTCTGAGCCACTGATCAGGCGTCCGGTGATTCTGGACGCGGACCCCGGCGTGGACGACGCCCTGGCGATGATGCTGGCGCTGGGCGCCCCGGAACTGGAGGTGCTTGGCATCTGTACCGTGTGCGGCAACGTGCCGATGGAAGTCGGAACCGGAAACGCGCTGAAGTTGCTTGCATTGGTGGATCGCGGAGACGTGCCGGTTTACGCGGGCGCCTGTCGTCCGCTGAAGAGGAAAGCCGTATACGCCACCGAGGTGCACGGCAAGGGAGGATTGGGCGACGCAGTTTTACCTCCGATCAGCCGGCCGTCATCGGGCGACGCGGTCACGTTTATCGTTGAAACCCTTTCGGCCCGGCCCGGGCATGTGACGTTGATCGCCGTCGGGCCGCTGACCAACCTGGCGCTGGCCGAATCGCGGATGCCCGGGGTGTTGAAAAAAGCCCGGGAAGTGTGCGTGATGGGCGGCGCCGTGGACGAGCCGGGTAACGTGACGCCCGCGGCGGAGTTCAACTTTTTCGCCGATCCTGACGCCGCGCGGCAGGTGGTGCGCTCCGGGGCAACCATTGCGCTTGTGCCTCTGGACGCGACCCATCGCGTGGCGCTGGAAGACGCGCACCTGGCAGGCATGCCGGCAACGCCCGCGGGTCGCTTTGTGAGAGACGCGGTGAGACCGGCCATGGATCATGCGATGCGGGTCCAGGGCCGGCGTCGTTTCTTTCTGCACGATCCGTTGGCGGCAGGACTGGCGATCGATCCGTCGTTCTTCAGAATCGAGACGGTGCGTGCGGACGTTGAGTCAGAGGGAGATCTCACTTCAGGGCAGGTGGTGGCGGACCGGCGGTCGTTCTCCAGGGAGGAAGACCGGATGGGACTGCCGCTAAAATGCGCGCTGGACGTGGACGCCGGTCGTTTTCTGGCGTTTTTTCTGTCCCGGATCTTTCAGGCAAACGTGTAGAAGAGGACAATCCGGCTTGAAAGGGATTATCATCGGCGCGGGTCGCGGCATCCGATTGATGCCACACACGAAAGACGCGCCGAAATGTCTTGCCGAAGTGAAAGGCAGGCGGATTCTGGATTGGGGCCTCGAGGCCCTGCGGGCGGCCGGGTTGCGCGATATCGTGTTCATCGGCGGCTACCGCATCGAGCGGGTGCAGGCCGAATATCCCGGCCTTACGTATTGTCACAACGCGGACTGGTCCAATAACAACGTCCTGGTGTCCCTCATGCACGCGGAATTCCATATGGACGACGGCTTCGTCTGCGCGTATTCCGATATTCTCTACAGGCCTGAGATCGTCGTGAATCTGATGGAAAGCGTGAATGAGATCACGTTGGTCTGCGACACGGCCTGGCGCGCACGCTACAGGAAGCGGATCGAGCATCCCGAGAACGATGCGGAGAAGATGGCCTCCATGGGCAATCGGGTGGTCGCCATCGGACGGAACATACCGGGCGCAATTGCTCACGGCGAGTACACGGGCATCGCCCGGTTCGGGCGAGACGGGTCCATGCAGTTGCGGGAGGCCTTTCACCGGGCGAAGACCCGATACAACGGCAGACCGTTTCAATCGGCCGCCACCTTTCAGAAAGCGTATCTGATCGACCTCTATCAGGAGATGCTGGAAGCGAAGGTCCCAATGCACCTGATGGAGACGGCGGGCGGATATCTGGAGATCGATACGAATCAGGATTTTGAGATCGCACGAAAGGAATGGTAGGGTATGATAAGCGAGCACGTTCCGTTTCCGGCGGGCATTGTGGGAAGCATGCCGCGTTCGCAATTTGTGCGCGACCTGCTGGACCCGGATCGTGCGCCCGAAGATCCCTCGGAGTTCTCAACGCGGATGGATGCATCGGTGGACTACGTCCTCGCGCTGCAGGAGGCCGCCGGATTGGACGTCGTTTCCGATGGGGAGTACCGCCGAAGGTCCTATATCGGCATTATCGCGGATGTGGCGGACGGGTTTGTGCGGGAGCGGAAAGAAGGAGTGTGGTGGCACACGGTCGTGGCGCCTGTGGTCGCAAAGACGACGGGTCTCGCCGCTGCGGAGGCGGAATATCTCCGGGCACGGACTCAGAAGGCGATCAAGGTGTGCCTGCCCTCACCATATCTCCTGGGCCAGCGGATGTGGCACCCGAAACGTTCGCGCGGCGCGTATCCCACCCGGGAGGCGTTCATGCGTGCGCTGGTACCCGTGCTTCGGGACGAACTGCTGCTGCTCCGGGACGCGGGCGCCGATACAGTCCAGTTCGACGATCCGCATCTCTGTCTGTTTGTGGATCCCCGCGTGCGCGGAAGGTACGCAGACCCCGATCGGGAGATGGACCTCTGTGTGGATCTCATGAACCAGATTGTGGATGGCGTCGAGGGGATGGCCGTGGCCGTGCATCTGTGCCGGAGAAACAAGGGGCGGGCAGGTTGGGTCGGGCAGGGAGGTTACGGTCCGATTCTGCCCGCGTTGCTGCGACTGAACGTGGATCAATACGTGATGGAGTTTACCGTTCCTGTCGCGGGCGATCTGGACGTATTGAAACGGATTCCGGAAGACCGGCAGGTGGGACTGGGCTGCGTGGACTGCAGGTCTCCCCGGATCGATTCCGTTGCCGAAATTGTCCATCGCGTGGAACAGGCCCTCGAATTCCTGCGTCCCGATCAGATATTTCTGAATCCCGACTGCGGCTTTGCGCCGGGCAACGCGGCCGAGATTCCGGTTGAAGAGGCGTACGCCAAGCTCCGCAACGAGGCGAGAGCAGCCGAAATCCTGAGGGAGAAATACGGGTAGGAACTCATGGATTCTTCCGGAGATGGAGGTAGGACTCGTACCGTTGGCGGGATACTTCCTCCATGTCGACGGCGTCTCTGACGATGCAGCCGGGCTCCCGGACGTGGGTGCAGTTCCGAAAACGACAGTGTCCGGGAAGGCCCCGGAATTCAGGAAACAGCCCATCGATTTCTTCCGGGTCGATCTCCCACAGGTGGAATTCCCTCACGCCCGGCAGGTCGCCGACCATGCCGCCGGTTTCGAGTTCCACGAGTTCCGTGTGAGTGGTCGTGTGCCGGCCTTCGCCGGTGGTTGCGCTGATTTCGCTCGTCCGCAAGCCGAGGCCAGGCTGCAGCCAGTTCAGCAGGCTGGATTTGCCGACGCCGGATGGCCCCATAAAGAGCGAAGTCCGGTCCTTCAGGAGGTCCAGGAACGCTTCTTTGCCCCTGTCGGTGACGATACTGGTGAGCACAATCGGGTATCCGATCTGTTCGTAGGTCGAAGCCGTCGCCTCGAAATCGTCGGGGCAGGGCAGGTCCAGTTTGTTGAAGCAGACGGCGGCCGGTATCTCGCACGATTCCGCGACGGCCAGCATACGGTCCAGCATGATCCAGTCCGGCGGCGGCTCCGCCACCGAGAAGACCGGGAGGAGTTGATCGATATTGGCGGCCAGAATCTGTTCTCTGCGCGAACTTCCGGACGCCCTTCGAGAGATCTTGTTCCGCCTCGGAAGGACTTCACGGATCAGACCGGTATTCCCTTCGCCGCTATCTATCCGGACGCGGTCGCCGATGGCAACGGGGTCCACGACCCGGGCGCGGCGGACGGCTTGTACCCGTTTTCGACGCGAACCGGGCGATGCCTCGGGATATTGAAGCTGTTTGCGCAGTCTGCTGGAAATGGCGCAGTCGACCACCCCGTTTCCGGTGGCGACGTGGTAATGCCTTCGGTGTTCACGGATTACGGTGCCTTCAATGGTTTCCATAATAGGTCCGGGCAGGTGCGGATGACTCGCTCCTCCCGTGTTGTCTTTTTCTCAAGATGCTGTAAAAATAGACGTTATGGACAAAACCGGACTTCAATGCAGCAGCCGGAGAGCGCGGAAAATTAAGCGCTGAGGAATCATTGTCAAGAAAAAAGACAACGTAAAGCCGATTCGGGAGACAGCATCGAGAGGCTACGTGAATCGGGTTGACTTTGTCGGGACGTTTGTTATTATTTTCTAAAGGCGGGGAGACGAAAGACGGGAGAGATTGTTTGCCCCTTGCGGTTTCATTTCTCGCCGGAGGCATAAAGGAAGCACCCGTCGGGCAAGGACGTCTTCTCCCGTCTCCCGTCTCGCCTCTTACCGATCTCGTTCTCCGTTTCGCAATCCGCTTTTGTCATTCCAGTCGCAAGGGTCCGCATTTTTCAGGAACTTTCCATGGAACAGGATTTAACCCCGATTTTCAAACGCTGGATATTCGATCCCCGGAAGACCTGCGCCAGACGAATCGTAGGAATCGACGGACGGGAGAAGCTGCAGGTCCGGTTTGAACTTGGCCTTCTTCAGATGGAAATGACCGGTAGGCCCGACGGTACAGCCCCGAGAGGGTATGAGTCTGCCCTCGACGAGTACCTGGATTGCCTGGAGGCCCACCGAAGGCACCACGGTTCAGACGAAGGGTTCCGCCTGGATGAACGGGCGTGCAACGTGTTGTGGTCGGAAGGCGTACAGTATTATCAGCGGTACGTCTGTCTGATGCACCTGAGCGATTTCGAAGGGGTCCTGAGAGACACCACGCATAATCTGGCGTTGCTGGATCTGGTCCGGACCTATGCCGCCAATGAAGAGATCAAGTGTGAATTCGAACGGTCCCGCACGTGTGTGCTCATGGCGCACGCCAGGTCCAAGGGTGAAATCTGCCTGCAAAATGGAGATTCCGAAGGTGCGCTCGAGGTGGTACGTGAGGGAATCGAGGAGATTCGGTCTGTCGCCAACGGGTCCGGAGAACCGGAGCAACCGGAATCCGGCGACGCGCTTCGCTCGCTGGAAGCGTGGGCGGAAGAGATTCGGCGGCGATATCCCGTTGTCAGGGAAGACCTTATTGAGCAGATTCAGACGGCGGTTTCGGAGGAACGTTACGTACAGGCCGCGGGTTTTGGAACCCGACTGCACAGACTGAACTGAATTCCGCCGTCGGCGGTTGAACAGGTTGTCCGCGCGGGCCTATGGGCGCCGGTTGGGCAATGCACAGTTTATTCCGATTCTGAACAGCGATGCGTTTTCAGATCGGGATTTTTTGTGTGTGGCGCAGGGACGGGACATAGCAGCCCGGATAGACTTTTCCAACGGGCTGATTGGACGGAGAACCGGATGAACCCGGAATTCATGATCGCCCGCAGGCATTTCCGGTCTCTCCGCTCCCGGAGGCGCATCTCCTTTACGATGTTTATTGCAGCAATAGGCGTGGCGCTGGGCGTGTCATCGCTGGTGATCGTCATGTCCGTCATGAACGGATATACGAATATGATCCGCCAGCGCCTTCTGGGTGTAAACGCGCACGTGACCGTCCGCAAGTCCTTTCGCAAGCCGATTGCGGATTTCAGGCCGGTCGTCGGCGCCCTGGAAGGCCACCCTGAAGTGAGTGCGGCGTCGCCATTCATCCACGCGGAGGGGTTTGTCTTCCGGAAGCCCGCCGGAGCGGGCGCGGTCAAGTCGGGTGTTCTGGTGCGAGGAGTGGATCCGGAGGCCTTTGCCCGCACCAGCGACGTGGGACTGTACATTCAGAAAGGAACGATAGACCTCGGTCCGTGGGAGAAACAGGGTTCGCGTGCGGTATACGGAATGGTGTTGGGGCAGGTACTGGCGCAAAAGCTGGATGCGGCGCCCGGAGACGACGTGTTCCTGGGTCTGGCGCCGAAGGACGTGTTCAGCGGACGCGGACGCCGGTGGCAGCGTTACCGGGTAACCGGCGTCTTCAATACGGGCTATTTCGAGTTCGATTCTCGCCTCATCTATATTTCTCTGGCGGCCGCCAGACGGGACCTGGGATGGCAGGAAGTTGTCACGGGAATCCGCCTGCGGCTGCGGAATCCGATGGAAGCCGACCGGATGGGCGAGACGCTCAGACAGGTCCTGCGTGAGGCGCATCCCGGTCTGTTCGCGACGTCGTGGACACGGAATTTCGGTAACTTTTACGCGCTGATCCAGTTGCAGAAGTGGACGTTTTTTCTGATTCTGAGTCTGATCGTGGTCGTGGCGGGATTCAACATCATCAGCATCCTGACGATGAACGTGACCGATCGTCGCCGGGAGATTGGAATTCTGAAGGCGATGGGAATGATCCCGGGGCGGATCGGCCGGATTTTTACCCTCGAGGGCGTCGTGGTGGGCGTGTCGGGGATTGCAATCGGTAATCTCCTGGGATTTTCGCTTTGCTGGATTCAGAAACGGTTCGAAGTGATTCACGTGCCCGGGGAGGTCTATTACGTCAGTTCGCTGCCGGTGGAAATGCGCCTCGAGGATTTCGGTCTGGTTTCCCTGTGCGCGGTCTTCGTCTGTTATCTCTTCAGCCTGCTTCCTTCCCGTGATGCGGCGGCGCTGGATCCGGTGGATGCCATCCGCTATGAGTGATCGACGATACACGGCGCCGCCGCACCTGGGGCAAGAAGGGACGAATCGACGGGAGAATGGTGAGAAACTTTGGGGACAGGACACCAGGACAGGGCGCCCGCGATGGTCGAATGGTTGATTGCGCGACGGTATCTTCGCTCGATGCGTCGCCGGAAACGTGTGTCGTTCACGGTGGCTGTGGCGGTACTGGGCGTGGGCCTGGGCGTGGGGGCGCTGGTGATCGTGCTGTCGGTGTCGAACGGGTTTTCGGCGCTGGTATGGGACCGGCTGCTGGGCGTAAACGCGCATGCGACGGTGCGCGCGGAGAGCGGGCGCCCGATTGAGGATCCCGGGGCGCTCCTGACCGCGCTGGACGCCCATCCCCTGGTCACTGGCGTCTCGCCGTTTGCGGCGTCAGAAGGCGCCCTCCTGCACCGTTCCTTTGAAAACGAGGTGTATAGCGCCGCTGTGATGGTGAGAGGCGTAACGCCGGACGGATTGGAAGCGGTAAGCGATCTGGAGGACTATATCTGGGGAGGCGCCCTGGATCTCGGTCTCCAGGAAACGGAGGGCCGCGGTCGGGTTTACGGGATCGTCGTCGGGCGCTATCTGGCCGATCAACTGGGCGTACGGGTGGGATCCGAGGTACGTCTCTGGATCCTGCCGCAAGAGGTCTTCGCCGCGCAGACCCGGTTCCGGCGGTACCTGGTCACCGGCATCTTCAGCTCGGGTAACCCTGAGTACGACAGCGGATTGGCCTATGTTTCTCTATCAGCGGCCCGAAGAGACCTCGAATGGGAGCGCCGGATCAGCGGCGTCCGGCTTCGGTTCGGCGACGCCTTTCGGGCGCGGGAATTCAGCGCGGCCGTTGAGAAGACGACCAGGCAACTGGATCCGGCGCTTGCCGTGCATCCCTGGATGCGCGACCACGGCAATCTCTATTTTTCCATTCATCTGGAGAAGTGGGCGAGTTTTCTGGGAATCGGGCTGATTGTCGTGGTTGCAGGCTTCAACATCGTCAGCGTGCTTAGCATGAACGTGGCGGAGAGGCGCCGTGAGATTGGCATTCTCAAGACCCTTGGCGTGCCTCCGCGGAGAATCGGGCGGATATTTACGTGGCAGGGGCTTGCCGTGGGCTTTTCCGGCGTGTTGCTTGGCAATCTGCTGGGTTTTGCCCTGTGCTGGGCGCAGCAGCGGTACGAACTGCTGAAAATTCCGGGAGACGTGTTGATTACGCAGGCACTGCCCGTCGAAATGCGGGTGTCTGATTTTCTGGCGATTTCGGCTTCCGCCGCGTTGGTCTGCTATCTGTTTACGCTGTTTCCGGCTCGAGACGCCGCGGCACTGGATCCGGTTGAAGCAATCAGGCGATAGGTACCTGTCCGGGAAACAGGCCGCCCTTCTTCCGTTGCCGGAGCGATGCAGGGACCAGAAGGGGCTCCATGGATCCCGATCCACTTAGATCGTATCCGCCGGGCGACCCCAGGCGTCCGCCTCCGAGGTGGTTTCTGGTGCTGATCGCCGTTGCCGTTGCGATTGTGGTGACGTTGTTCGCCGTTCTCATCGCCTATCTGCGCGACGTATGGACGGCGCGGCCGCTTGGTTAGCACTGCACGATAAAGAATAACATGGAAAAGCCCGGACGATTGTCCGGGCTTTTGATTGCCGATGCCCGGAACGTCGGTCAGTACGTGGCGCGGCCGCCGCTGGCGTCAAAACACTGCCCCGTTGTGAAACTGGCTTCATCCGAGGCCAGGAAGTGTACCAGCGCGGCGACCTCGCCGGGTTTGCCAAGGCGGCCCATGGGTATCCTGGACGTAAGGAAGGCGGCCCGATCCGGATCCAGACCGAGGGTCATCCCGGTCTCGATGAGTGCGGGCGCGACGCAGTTGACACGAACGTTGTGGTCCAGCACCTCCCTGGCAAGCGCCTTGGTAAAACAGATAACGCCGGCCTTCGATACCGAGTAAGCCGCCATATTGGCGTTCCCTTCCTTGCCAGAGATCGAGGCGACGGATACAATTGCGCCCCTGTTGCGTTCTGCCATGTGTGCGATGACCGCGCGCGAGCAGAGGAAGACGCCCTTGAGATTGGTGTCCATCACGCGGTCCCACTCCGTTTCGCTCAGTTCCCGCACCGGCGACTCCGGGCCCACAATGCCGGCGTTATTGACCAGGACGTCGATCTGGCCGAGCCGTTCCAGCACGGTGTCCACCATCCGGGTGACGTCTTCGCTGCGCGAGATATCCGCTTTCACGGTGAGACTGACGTTGGAACGCCCCCCGTCGGGCGGGTCGATATCCGCGATGGCAACGGTCGCGCCCGCAGTCGCCAGGCGGTCCGCGATGGCCGCACCGATGCCTCTGGCGCCGCCGGTGACGAGCGCAACGCGTCCGGTAAGGTCCATGAACGTCGGTGGCATGGTTGTTCTCTCAATCTGTGGCGTGTAACTTCGGTAAGCGGGGAGACGGTAGACGGTAGAGGGTAGATGACATCCTTGCCCAATTGGTTCTACCTTTGTGCCTCCGGCAAGAAATGAATCCGCACGGGGCAATAAAACCCGTTAGACGCAAGACGGTAGATGATAACGTTAGCACAGTGTCTCCACGCTGACCGTGCCTGTTTCTCTACCGCTATCGTAACGACTAGAAAAACCATATGGCACTCATATCATCTCCCCTCTTACGTCTACCGTCTACCCGATTCTACGGGGCCGTGGGGTGAGGGTTACCTAAGTCAATTCCGTCCCGTCCATGTATTCGATCAGTTTCCGGTTCGCCCGGGAAAACGCATAGTCTTCGAGGCTTTCGGGAACGACCCACTTCACGTCCGTACAGGTCCGCGCGCGGGCTCTGCCGCCTCTGTATTCGCATCGAAACGCGTGCATGGTTACGCTGAAGTGGGTGAAAGCGTGTCTGACGGACCTGAACCGGTTCCGCAGGGCCGCGTCGACGCCGGTGGCCTCGCGCACCGCCCGAATACACGTGTCACCCAGGGGCTCGCCCTCCTGCTGTCGGGCCGACGGGAATTCCCACAGTCCTCCGAGAAGCCCGTCTTCCGGCCGGCGCGCGATCAGGACCTTGTCGTTCCGGGATACGATTCCGACACCCAGGACGTGGTGCGGGCGCGATTTCTTCGGGGCTTTGACGGGCAACGATTCCGCCGTACCGGATTGATACGCGGCGCAATATTCGTCGACGGGACACGAGCCGCATCGAGGCGCCCGCGGGCGGCAGACCGTCGCGCCAAGTTCCATGACGGCCTGGTTGTACTCGCCGGCATCGCCGCTGTTCAGAAGGTCGTCCGCCAGTTTCTGAAGACGGGTTCTGGTGCGGGTTTGCGCGATATCGTCCCGAATCTCGAAGAGCCGGCAAAGAACGCGGATGACGTTGCCGTCGAGAACGGCGAAGTCCCGGTCGTAGGCGATACTCAGGACGGCGGCCGTGGTGTAGGGTCCCAGACCGGGCAGAGCGGAGAGATCGTCGTAGGCATCGGGAACGGCGCCGTTGAATCTTTCCACGATGTACCGGGCTGTTCTGTGCAGGTTTCGCGCGCGAGAATAGTAGCCCAGGCCCTCCCACGCCTTGAGGACCCGGTCTCCGGGCGATCGGGCGAGGTCCTGCACGGTCGGGAAATCTCTCAGGAACCGCCTGTAATAGGGAATGACGGTTTCGACCCGGGTCTGCTGAAGCATGAACTCGGCGAGCAGAACCTGGTATGGATCGGACGTTTGACGCCAGGGGAGATCCCGCTTTTCACGACGGTACCACGCGAGCAGGGACCTCTTGATCGATGCAAATCCTGACAGGTCGGCATTCATCAGTTTACCCGGCGAAGGTCGCCTCACCGCGCCTGGACGTCTTCCTTTCGGCGGCGCTTCTCCTCCGCAATATCGCTGGCGTGTCCCGTGACGACGTCGGGCGGGCTGGTCCTGATCAGTTGCTGCAGAGCCAGCAGGAACAACAGGACGTCTTCTCCATAGCCCAGGTGCGGGAACAACGCTTCCGGCAACAGATCCACGGGGGATATCCCGTAGAGAATGATCACGTAGACCAGCAGTTTGCTGTACCATGGCACACGCGGGTCTTTCATCAGGCGCCAGGCGAGTCTGATATACTGGGGCAGGCGAAAGAGAATTGAGAAGATGCCGCGCATGGCAGTAGCGAGCGGGTACACGTGGACGCGATTCTCTGCGCGATCGTTCAAGAGACGGTTGGCCTACGTCCTGCCAGGAAAGGATCTGACCCTGGGGTGGTTCAACACGTCCGGATTGATGATGTGCGCGGGTTCCCTGCCCTCCATGGCGTCGGTGAGTTGCCCGAAGGTTCGGCGGTCCAGGCGTACCGCGGAAGCGTCGGTCATTCCGGCGTTGTGGTTGGTACAGATGATGCGGGGGTGCCCCTTGTGGATGGCTCGCGGGCCGTCCACAGGGTCGTCGACCACGTAATACCAGAGTCGCTTCTCGACGATGGCGCGGTTGACGGCAATATCGTCTACGAGGGCGCCGCGCGACGGGTTGATGAGGGAGGCATGGGGCTGCATGGCACAAAGGAGGTCGTAGGTTACGAGGGTGTCGGCGCCGGAAACGTGCAGGGAGACAGTATCGCATTCCCTGAACAGGTCTATCGGTTCGCCGACGGCCTCCGCCCCGAATCGGGACGCGAGTTCCGCGACGTCCGGCCGGACGTCGTAAACCAGCACGCGTCCCCTGTCACCCAGGAGAGGCTTTGCTCGTTCGGCGACCGCCTGACCGATGCGGCCGAAACCATATAGACCAAGCGTAGTTTCGGCGACCTCGTAGGTTCTGATGAGAGAAAAGTCGCCGCTGTGGGAGAGTCGGTTCAGCGTGTAGACCCTCTTCATGGTCGCCATCCACTGGGCAATGGCGTATTCGGCTACCGTGACCATATGCTCAGGAGCAATGGTCACGATCACGCCGCGGCGCGTAGCCGCGTCGAGGTTGACTTTTTCGTAACCCACGCCCCATCGGGAGACGATGCGCAGGTCCGTCGCGGCTTCATAGAAGCTTTCGTGAATCAGCGCGGAGCTCGCGATTACGCCGACCACGCCGGCTGCTTCGTTTCCCGTCAGTTCCCCGGAGTAGTAGTCCACGCTGGCAATGCCGGCCAGTCGCTCCAGTCTCTTCCGGCGGCTGTCGGAGTCGAATTCGGGGTTCCGCATGTTGGCGGACAGCAGGATTCTCCGTGCCATGCAATTCCTTTGTCTGAGAGGTGACGCGGCAGGTCTATCGAATCTTCTGCCGGTCCACGATATCCTGGACGATTTCGCGAAGGGCGCCGCGCTGGACCTTGCCCGTAGACGTCATCGGCAAGCGGTCGGGGTTGAACGGAATGGTCCTGCAGGGCGCTTCAAAGGGGCTCAGGTTTGCCACGTTTCCTGCCAGTCCCTCGCTCAGGATCCGCCCGGCTGCTTCCACCTGCTTCCCGGGCGCCATGCCGTTGCGAAAGACCAGCGCGGCGCAGACGTCCTGTCCCCAGCGTTCGTCGTCCAGGCCGGTAACGTAGGCCCCGGCAAGCTCTGGAAAGGCTTCTACAAGGGCGTTTTCGACGGCTATCGGCGAGATGTTTACCCCCCCCTTGATGACGATTTCCTTCTTGCGGCTGTGAACGAAATAGTAATCGCGGTCGCCGATCGCACACCGGTAGCCGATGTCGCCGGTGTGAAACCAACCCTCCCTGAAGACTTCCTTCGTGGCTGCCGGCTGATTGAGGTAGCCGCCCGCCACAACCGGACCGCGAACCAGGATTTCACCGAGTTCGCCGGGAGCAGGATCGCCGTCGAGGCGGATGTTGTTGTTTTCGAGTTCGACTCCCGCGGCGTTACGCAGAAGCGCCTTCCGGTATTCGTCTTCCGGCAGGTCCGGCGGAACGCCGGTGACGCGAAGGCTGACTTCGGTGGCGCCGTAGCCCTGGATCAGGCGCACGCCGAATCGATCGTGGAAACGCGCCGCGGGGCCCGCGGGAACAGGGGCGCTGCCGATCATTATTTTCCTGAGCGCGGAAATGTCGTGTCCGGCCGCGTCGAACGCGTCCGCGTCGGCAAGCAGGTCCCGCATGATGGTGGGAACAATGCTGCTGGACGTCGCTTTCTCTTCTACAATGACGGGCCAGAAACCTGAAGCGCTGTATCTGGAGTTGAGAACGAGCGTTCCGCCGGCCATCAGTAGCGCAATTGAAAAGACGGTTGAATTGACGTGATGCAGCGGCAGCACGAGGCTGAGTCGTTCATTTTCGTCGAAATGCAGCCAGCGGCCGATCCCGTCCGCATTGCTCACGATGCTCTGTCGCGTAAGTAGAACGCCCTTGGGCTTGCCCGTTGTTCCCGACGTGTACAGAATGATCCCCGCGCCCTGCTCCGCCGCCGGATCCCCGCTCCATTCCGGTTCCAGGTCCGTAGTCCGGTCGACGTCGCCGGCAAGCAGGCTGTCCGTGGCCGCAATGGGGACGTCCGGTGCGATTTTGCGCTCGGAATCCAAGTGGCCCGGAAGCACGCAGAGCAATTTGACGCGCGAGTCTTCGAGCTTGTATCGCTTTCGTTCCGGCCCGTCGCGCCTGAGATCCAGCGGGACGGCGGTCGCGCCAAGCCGGAAGAGGGCCTGGGTGATCAGAAGGATTTCCGGGCAATTCGGCATGGCCAGGGATACCCGGTCTCCAGGACCGATGCCATAGTCGTCGTGGAACCGGGCCGCCAGCGCCGCGGTCCGGCGGTTCAGGTCTCCGTATGTGATAACCGACCGTTTTTCGCCGTCCAGGTCGCGGAAGATGACGGCCGCGCGGTCTCCGCCGTCCGAAGCCCGACGTTGAAGAAGGCGCGTGAAGTTCTTCCATGGAAAGCGATAGACGTGAGGACGTCCGTTCTTCGTGCATGTGAAGATCTTTGGATCCATAGAGATTGGACCGCGTTCCGCAGGCAACGGACAGGACGTCGGGAACTCAGAGTCGGGGCCCGCCCGAGTCATACCGGGCTCTGTGGAGGAGATGGTGGTCGGCCAGGACGAGCGCGATCATGGCTTCGACCATCGGCGCCGCGCGGGGCAGTACGCAGGGGTCGTGACGGCCGCGGCCCGATAACGTGGCCGGGTTGCCGTGAATATCCACGGTTTCCTGGGGCTTGAGGATGGTTGCGGTCGGTTTGAAGGCGGCGCGCACCACGATGTTTTCGCCGTTGGAGATTCCGCCCTGAACACCCCCGGAACGGTTGGTGCGTGTGCGTATTCTGTCTCCTTCGGTGAAGAACGGGTCGTTGTGGGTGGAACCGGTGAGCGTTGTGCCGGCAAACCCGGACCCGATCTCGAAACCCTTGCACGCCGGCAGAGACAGGACGGCCTTGCCCAGGTCGGCTTCCAGTTTGTCGAATACGGGTTCGCCGAGGCCCGGCGGAACGTTGCGGGCGACGGCTTCCACTGTGCCCCCGAGGGAGTCGCCGTCCTTTCGGGCCTGTTCGATCTGCTCGATCATCCGGTCCGCCAGTTCGGCGTCGGGACAGCGTACGATATTGGATTCGATCTGGTCCCTGGTGACTGCATCGGGATCGACACCGGCCGTCAGGTCGCGTACGCTTCTGACAAAGGCCAGGATCTCCACGCCAAGCGCCTGATGCAGGATCTTGCGCGCGATCGCGCCGGCCGCCACCCGGCCGATGGTCTCGCGTGCGCTGGCCCGCCCGCCGCCCTGCCAGTCGCGGATCCCGTATTTTGCCTGATAGGTGTAGTCGGCGTGAGACGGACGGTACTTGACCCGCATCTCCTCGTAGTCTTTGGATCGGGCGTCTTTGTTCCTGACAATCAGCGAGACAGGCGTGCCGAGGGTCTTGCCTTCGAAGACGCCGGACAGGATCTCGACACGGTCTGCTTCCTTTCGCTGGGTGGTAATCCTGCTCTGGCCTGGTCGGCGCCGGTCCAGTTCGGCCTGAATCTCACCGGACGCGATTTCGAGATTGGGCGGGCAACCGTCGATAACGACGCCCACGCCGCCGCCGTGGGACTCGCCCCAGGTGGTGATGCGGAAGACGTGGCCGAACGTGTTGCCCATGCGGTATTCGCTCCGTGTTTTGTGCGCCTCGATTCCCCGTTGGTGATACGTCGCCTCGCCACGGCGGAATCGGCCCCAATTTACCGGATTCCCCAATGCGGGTCAAGCAAAAGTCTGTGCGTGGAAGCGCGGATTTCCGGGCTGCAGTCCGCGGTGGAAGCCCCCGATTCGCGACGTCTTGACAGCGTCCCGATGCGGGCCTATCTTGTGCTCGCCCGCAGGAAACCCGGAGGGCCGCATGGCCAGGAACTACTCAGGCATACTCGAAGAAATGACCATCGACCAGGTTCGGGAGCTGAAGCCGGACGTGGCCGTGATTCCGATCGGATCGACGGAACCTCACGGTCCGGCGTTGCCGTATGGCACGGATAGCTATCGTGCCGAGGCGATCGCCTGCGGCGCCACCCGGGAGGCGAACCGCCGGGGGGGCCGCGTGGTATGCCTGCCCACCGTCCGCATCAGCCTGAACAACAACTTTCGCGCCTTTCCGTTCGCCTGCCGCATGGGGGTGTCGACGTTCATGGCGCTGCTGAAGGACCTCGTAGAAACGTGCGAGGCGGACGGCATTGAGAAGGTCGTATTCGTCAATGCCCACGGAGGCAATCCGGACGTGATTCGGGCGGCAATGCGCGACCTGGCCGCGGCAGACGGCGCATTCGTCTGCATGATCCAGGCCTCTTCGTGCGCGTCGCCCGAGGCGCGGCAGGTCTGCGAAAGACCAAGCGACCACGCGGGCGAGGAGGAGACGTCGCAGATGCTCTACCTGCGGCCCGACCTTGTCCGCAAGGCAAAGATCGGCGACAATCCGCGGAGGCAGCCCGCGCTCGAGGTCCTGACGGAGTACCAGGTGGATTTCGTGAGACCGTGGCATCTTTACATGCCGGCGTCCGCCGGCGGCGACGCAAGCCGCGCCACCCGGGAAAAGGGTAAGATCGTTATCGATTCAAGTATTGAGGGAACGGGCAGGTTTCTGGCAGAACTGTCCAGGGCCGACAGGGATCGCAATTTCCCTTACCCGCCCGATTGATTCGGTAACTCTGAATAGACATGGATGGACAGGATATAATTTCGAGTCAACAGCAGAGGATTTCATGATCAACTACAGCGACCTGGGCGTAAGACCGTTCATCAACGCCAGCGGGACGATCACGACCCTCGGCGGCAGCCTCATGCGCCCGGAAGTCCTGGACGCGATGCAGGAGGCGGCGGGGGCGTTCGTGGACCTTCCGGAACTGAACGAAAGGGCGGGGCGATACCTGGCGGAGAAAATCGGCGTTGAGGCGGCATTCGTCTCCTGTGGCGCGGCAAGCGGGATGCAGCTTTCGGCGGCGGCGTGCCTGACGGGCGCCGACGCGGAAAAGGTCCGGACGCTGCCGCATACCGAAGGCTGGCGGAACGAGTTCGTGGTCAGTCTTGTGGACTCCCATACGTACATTCATCAGGGGATCGAGATCTGCGGCGGACAGCTGGTGCGTGCGGGCAGCAGGACGGAGGTGACGGCCGGGGACGTCCTCGGCGGCATCACCGAGCGGACAGCGGCCGTGGTCCATTTTCTTGGAATGCAAAGCAAGGCGCAGCTCGAGGAGGTGGTAGCCGGGGCGGACCGTGCCGGGGTCCCTGTACTTGTCGACGCCGCGGCGCAGCTTCCCCCGAGGACGAACCTGACGGAGATTGCGGACGTCGGCGCGAGCCTGGTGGTCTTCAGCGGAGGCAAGGGGCTGAGGGGGCCGCAGTGCACGGGCCTGGTTCTGGGAAAAAGGGAATACGTGGACGCGGCCAGGCTGAATGCCAGCCCTTTCAGCGCGGTGGGTCGTGGCATGAAGGTTGGAAAGGAAGAGATTCTCGGGCTGTTGGCGGCCGTCGATCTGTTTCTGGCGGGAACCGACGATCAGGACCGTGCTACGTGGCGCCATCAGGCGAAGCGGGTCGTGGAGACCGTGGCGGAAATACCTGGCGCCGAGGCATATGTTCTGGGAGAAGGCCAGCAGGCGGCGCCCGATTTCGCTCCCAGGGCGTACATCGATCTCCCCGAAGCTGAAACCCGCGAGGTGATTCGGGCGATGCGTGAGGGAGACCCTCCGGTGGTGGTCCGATCGAGCGGAAGCGGAATCGTTGTGGATCCGATGACGCTGGCGCCCGGCGAGGAGGAGATCGTCGGCCGTCGTCTGAAGGAGGCGCTGCGCCGATGATCGACGCCCATTTGCACGTCGGACACCAGGGCAGGAGTCTCGAGGATACGATCCGGCATATCGAAGGCATCGGGGCGGAGAAAGCCGTATTCCTGCCGATCGAGACGGCCGACCGCGAATACGAATGGCTTTCCGACACCGTCGCGGTGGCGTATGAGCGATACCCGGACAAAGTCATTCCCTTCTGCCACGTGGACGTGACACGGGAAGACGCGGTTGCGGTACTCGAACGACGCGCGCGGCTGGGGGTGTTCCGGGGGTACGGAGAACAGAAACAGCACGTGCCATTGAATCATCCCGGTCTGGAACGCGTGCTGGCCTTCTGCAACGAAATGCGCTGGCCCGTCACGTGGCATTTTCAGGAGGGGAGCCGGGGTTACAATCAGGGTATCGGACATCTGGAGCCACTGGTGCGCAAGTTCCGCGACGTCAGGTTTATCGGACACGCACAGTCCTGGTGGGCCAATATCAGCGCGGACGTGCCGCCGCCGGAGGAGACGCTATACCCGCGAGGTCCCGTGGTTCGGGGCGGTCTGGCGGACCGGCTGTTGTCCGACTACGAAAACGTGTACGCGGACCTGTCCGCCGGGTCGGGTCTGGGGGCCGTCACCCGCGACGAGGCGTTCGGCAGAGACTTTCTGATGCGCCACCGCCGCAAGTTGCTGTTCGCCACCGACTGCCCGTGTGTGGATGGACGGGGAACCGACTATCCTGCGGGGTGTTTTGCGGCGAAGAGCCTGCCGTTCCTGAGACGGATGGTGGAAGATCAGGAAGCGCTGGAGGATATCCTGCACCGGAACGCGGTGCGCGTGATCGGCTTGGAAGGGGATTAAGCGATCATGTCAATCGAGATAAAATCCATCGACCTGAACGTCCTGAACATGAAAGCGCGGATGCCGTTCCGATACGGGATCGCGTCTCTGGTGGCCGTACCCCATCTATTCGTCCGGGTGACCGCGGAGATTCACGGACGCCGGGAGGTGGGACTCGCGGCGGACGGGCTCCCGCCGAAGTGGTTCACGAAGAACCCCGAAGCGTCTTTCGAGGACGACCTCGACGAAATGCTGGCGGTGATCCGGCAGGCGTGCCGTCTGGCACAGTCCGCGGACGCGGCGGAAACCGTCTATGATTTCTGGCGGGAGATCTACAACCGTCAGAAGGAATGGGCCGTATCCACACCGTACCCGCCACTGTTGTGGGGATTCGGCGTGAGCCTGGTGGAGCGGGCGCTCATCGACGCGTTCTGCAGGGCGACGGGGGCCGCGTTCGAAGGCGCCCTGCGAGAGAACGGGTTCGGCATTCGGCTCGACGATTTACAGCCCGATCTGGAGGCGGTCGAAGCCGCGGCGCTGCTGCCCGAACGCGCAAGCAGGTCGATTCTGGCGCGCCACACCGTGGGGTTGACCGACCCCCTGACGGACGCGGACGTCCCGGCGGACGAACGTGTGGAAGACGGCCTGCCCCAATCCCTCGAAGCCAGTATTCAGGCGTACGGCCTGACCCACCTGAAGATCAAGTTGTGCGGCGATGCGGGCCGGGACGCGGACAGGCTGAAGCAGATCGCCGGACTGATGGACCGACGTTCCGCGTCTGACTATGCATTTACGCTCGACGGGAACGAGCAATATTCTGAAATCGATCCGTTCCGCGCGCTGTGGGAATCGGTTGTGGCGGATCCGTCGCTCGACCGGTTCATGGAGCGGTTGTTATTCGTGGAGCAGCCCTTGAGTCGCGACGTCGCTCTCGGGGAGGCCGCGGGCGGCGCACTGCGGGAATGGACCGGTCGTCCGCCCATGATCATCGATGAGTCAGACGGGACGCTGACCAGCGCCGCGGAGGCGCTGGAACTGGGATACGCGGGAACCAGCCACAAGAACTGCAAAGGGGTCTTCAAAGGCGTTGCCAGCGCCTGTCTGATCGCAGACAGACGAAAGAACGACCCCGGTCGGACGTATATCCTCAGCAGCGAGGATCTGGGCAACGTCGGCCCTGTTGCGCTGCTGCAGGACCTGGCGGTGGCCGCAAGTCTTGGCGTGGAACATACCGAGCGCAACGGCCACCACTATTTCACGGGTTTGAGCATGGTTCCCCAGGACGTGCAGGCCCAGGTTCTCCAGCATCATGGCCCGCTCTACCGCAGGCACGAAGCGGGATTTCCGACCCTGGACGTGCAGCATGGCCGCCTGCGAATCGGCAGCGTCGTCGATGCGCCCTTCGGGTACGGGTTCGACCTGGACACCTCGAGATTCACCCCGCTGGAAGACTGGTCGCCGGCATCTCTGGACCTTTGAGGATGCTGGGCCCGGAACCGACGCGCGCACAGTCGCCGATCCGGAACCCGACTGAGAGCGACCGCCCGTTTCCAGGGAGACAGGTTTGAATCCGATCGACTGGAAGGCGGTCCGTGAGGAGGTGACGGGATACCTGCGGGACCTGATCCGCCTGGACACGACCAATCCGCCTGGAAACGAGATTCTGGCCGCGGAGTACCTCGCCGGCGTGTTGCGGCGCGAGGGTCTGGTTCCACGGGTGACCGAGTCGCAGCCGGGGCGCGGGAACGTCACGGCCCGGCTGGCCGGCGGCGGCGGGCCGCTCGTGCTGCTGGGGCATACGGACGTCGTGGCGGTCGAACCCGACCGATGGCGGCATCCGCCGTTCGACGGACAGTTGCGCGACGGATACGTCTGGGGGCGCGGCGCGCTGGATATGAAGAATATGGTCGCCGCCGAGCTGATGGTGTTTCTGTTGTTGAAACGCCGCCGGACCGATTTGAAGCGGGACGTCATCTTCGCGGCCACCGCGGATGAAGAGGCGGGAAAGGGAGACCATGGCGTCGGGTGGCTGCTGGACAACCACCCGGAACAGGTGGACGCGCCCTTTGTGCTGACGGAAGGCGGCGGCGCGGAATTCCGGGTGGGCGATGCCCGGTTCTATACCTGCCAGACCGGGCAGAAGGGGATCTGCAGATTCCGGATGGTGGCCCGCGGCGAGCCCGGCCACGGTTCAAGGCCGCACCCGCAAAACGCCGCGGTGAGGCTGTCGGAAGCGGTATCCGCCCTTGGACGGACCGTATTGCCGATGCATCCGTCCCGAACCGTCAGGGCGTTTCTCGACAGTATAGCCGGGACGCAGGATGCCCTCACCGCGGACCGGCTGCGTCGCGTCCTGGAACCCGAACACAGCGAAACTGCGCTCGAATCGCTGCCGCTTGCGCCCGAGATCACGGCGAACCTTCGCGCGTCGTTGAGAAACACGGCTTCCGTGACCATGCTGCAGGCGGGGCAGAAGATCAACGTCATTCCCGCGGAGGCTTCCGCATGGGTGGACGGCAGGCTTGCGCCGGGACAGACGGATGACACCTTCTTCGAGGAGATCCGGCCGCTGGTCGGAGACGACGTCCGATTCGAAGTGGACCAGTACAGCCCGCCTCTGGAGGCCGGGATCGACTCGCCGTTGTACCGGACGATCGTGGGCGTGATGGCGGATCACGATCCGGGCGCACGCGTTGTGCCGTCGCAATCCACGGGCGGTACGGATGCCAAACACATCTGTCCGCGAAGGCCGGCAACGCAGGTATACGGGTTTATGCCCTACAGGGGAGCCCCCGGTGAAGAGGAATGGCAGCTGATCCACGGGCATGACGAACGCACCTCGGTGGAAAACCTGTTGTTCGCCACGCGTGTGCTGTACGATATCGTGCATCGTTTTTGCGCTGAACGCGCCCCGTAATCGCCGGTAACCGGCCGGAGGGAACTTGATGCGGGTCCTGGTAACGGACTATGCGTGGGCGGACCTCACCGTGGAACAGAGGGTCCTGGATGAGATCGGGGTCGACCTCGTGGCCGCGCCGGATGGCAACGAAGAGACGCTGGCGCGGCTGGCGGTCGGCGTCAGCGGCATCATGACCTGTTGGGCCATGACCACGCGGGACGTCATTCGGGCCGCGCTGCCGGACCTGAAGGTGGTGACGCGTTACGGTGTGGGCCTGGACAACATAGACGTGGCGTACGCGACCGCACACGGGATCCCTGTGGCGTACGTGCCGGACTATTGCATGGCGGACGTGGCGGAACACGCGATGGCGCTGCTGCTGGCGCTTTCGCGAAAGGTGGCGGGGTTCGACCGGTCCGTACGCGGCGGCACGTGGGATATCCAGGCCTGTGTGCCGCTGAATCGCCTGACCGGACGGACGCTGGGACTGATCGGCTTCGGGCGGATTGCACGGGAGGTTGCGTGCCGCGCGTCGGCTTTCGGTCTGCGCCTGCTCGCGACGGCCCCGTCGATGACGCCCGGGTCCACCTTGGCGGGGGGCGTCGCGGCTGTGACGCTGGATGAATTGTTGCGGACGTCGGATTATGTCTCGATTCACTGTCCATCCACGGACGCGACGCGGGGACTCATCGACGCGGGCGCCCTGCGAAAGATGAAACCCACGGCCTGCCTGATCAATACGTCGCGGGGCGATATTGTGGATGAGATCGCACTGGCCGATGCGCTCGAGGCAGGCGAAATCGCGGGGGCCGCCCTCGACGTCCGTGTAGAAGAGCCGCCGGGCGCCGGCGACCGGCTGATCGGGATGCCCCAGGTGATCCATACGCCCCATGCGGCCTTTTATTCGGCGGAATCGCTGATCGAATTGAGGGAACGCGCCGCGATGGAGACCCGCAGGGTCCTGCAGGGTGAGGATCCGGAGAACCTGGTGAATCCGGAGTACCGTCGGGCACACGGCTGACGTCATTGTCGTTGCAGAGTCCATTTCCCTTGCGGATCTGGAACGAACGCATCGCAAACGTGGTTGTGTCGACGGGTTGGGTGCGGATTGCATTGCGGGAGTCGTGATGTCCGAGAAGCCGAACATACTGGTACTGATGTGCGATCAGTTGCGACGCGACGCGTTGTCGGTTCACGGCGACGTGAACCTGCACACGACGAATATCGATGCGCTGGCGACACGGGGCGTGAGATTCACGAACGCCTGTTCAACCTATCCGATCTGCGTGCCCTTTCGCTTTACGTTCATGACCGGCGAGTATGCGCACACCCGAAAGGTGCCCGGCATCGAGTACCGGATGTCGCCCACCGAATACACGCTGGCCGACGCGTTCAACGAGGCAGGGTACGAAACGGTCTACGTGGGAAAGTGGCACCTGGACGGCGGTCACGGGAGAATGGGTTCGGCGCTTGAATGCGGGCGTACGCCGGTGCCCCGGGCGTACCAGGGACGCTGGGAGAAGTGGTTCGGATTTGAACTCAGAAATGCCCCTTTCGACACCTATTATTTCGAGGACGACGATCCGGCGCCAAGACCCATCCGCGGCTACCAGACCGACGGGCTGTACGATATCGGGATGAACTACCTCGCCGGGGAACGGGATACCTCCCGACCGTTCTGTATGGTCATTTCCGTGGAGCCCCCGCATGATCCGTTCGAAGCGCCAGCCGACGTCCAGGCGGCGTGGGAGAGCAGGGAGATCGAACTGCCGCCCAATTTCAAAGTGACCGACGAGACGCGGCGCGAGGCATTCGTGCTGGATCGGAAGCGATATTACGCAATGGTGGAGAATCTCGACGCCAACGTAAAGCGGATGATGGACTTTCTACAGGCGCAGGGTCTGGCCGAGAACACCGTCGTCCTGTTCGTGTCGGACCACGGCGAACTGGGCGGCAGCCACGAACTGAAGGGGAAGCAGTGGCCTTACGAGGAATCCGTGGGAATTCCGGCGATTGTCTACGACCCCCGTTTCCCCGGCCGGGCGGGTGCGGCAATCGAAGATCCCGTCTGCACGGAGGATTTCTTTCCCACGCTGCTGGGGCTCGCGGGACTGACCCCCGGCGACCATCTGATGGGAACGGACCTGTCGCCGTTGATTCACGGTGAAATCGACTCGCTGGACCGGGAAGGCGTTCTGCTGGAATTCGTGGCCGAACTCCGCAAGGGGATGGCGTTCAACCGGTGGGTGTGGCGCGGGTTTCGGAGCGCGCGATACAAATATACCGTCCGGGGAGACAAGATGGGCGCGGGCGCCTGGCAGTTCTTCGATCTGCATGCCGATCCGTACGAACGCCGGAACCTGATCGATCACCCTGACTTCCAGGACGAAATCGCACGGCGCCACCGACTCCTGAGGGAACGCCTTGTTGAAACCGGCGACCACTTCGTGTTGCTGCCCGCGTTTGGATGCGACGGCGTAAACCTGTGGCAGTAGGGTCCTGCTGGATGCATTATCCGCCCTGAAACCAGGCGCGGAAGGAGGGTTCGAAAGGGGGTTTCGCCACGCCCTTCTCCGTAACGATTGCCGAGACGAGCCGCTCCGGCGTGACGTCGAAGGCCGGATTGTAGACGTTCACGCCGCCCGGGGCGGTCTGCCTGCCCATGCCCCGTGTAATTTCCTCAGGGCCGCGTTCTTCGATGGGAATTTCCGCACCGTGGGCGAGAGACATGTCGATTGTGGATAGTGGAGCGGCGACGTAAAAGGGAACGTCGTGTTCCCTTGCCAGGATGGCCAATCCGTAGGTGCCGATTTTGTTGGCCACGTCGCCGTTGGCGGCAATGCGGTCGGCGCCTACGATGACGCTGTCGATATTCTTCTGCCGCAAAACCGATGCCGCCATGCTGTCGCAGATCACTGTGACGTCGACGCCGCTTTGACCGAGTTCCCAGGCCGTTAGCCGCGAACCCTGCAGCAGGGGGCGGGTTTCATCGGCGAAGACGGCGATCTGTTTCCCGGCTTCGACGGCTGCATAGACCACGGCCAGCGCCGTACCGTAATCCGCGGTGGCCAGGGCGCCGGCGTTGCAGTGGGTGAGCACGGTGGCGTCGTGCCCGAGCAGTTCGGCCCCGTTCCTGCCGATCTGCCTGCATACTCTCCGGTCTTCCTCGAAGATTTCGTGCGCTTCCTCCAGCAACCGGTCCCGAATCTCCGCGGGATCCTGTTCGGCAACTTCGCTCAGTCGGCTGCTCATCCGGTCCAGCGCCCAGAAGAGGTTCACCGCCGTGGGCCGGGTGCGAGAGAGTCTCGATATCGCCATTCTTGTCCCGGAGACGATATCGCCTCCTGTGGCCAGGGCTTCCCGCGCGCCGATGACGACGCCATACGCCGCGGCCACGCCGATGGCGGGAGCGCCCCGGACCCGAAGGCTCTCAATGGCTTCGGCAACGGTTTCCACGTCTCCGCAGTCGATCCGAACGTATCGTTCAGGCAGAAAGGTCTGATCGATCAGCCGAAGGGAGTCGCTTTCCCAGGTGATGGTTGGTACAGGCATCGGTCGGATCCGTTCGTTCGATCCGGTGGTTAACGGCCCGGATGGACTTTATCAACGGACTGCTAAGATTGTTCCGGAGAGGATGCCTCAGCGAGTGCGGGATCTTCTTCAATCCGTTCGGACGGGGCGTCGCCCCAGAGGCGCTCGAGGCGGTAGAACGCGCGTGCCCTGGGCTGGAAGACGTGTACGACCACGTCGATATAGTCGAACAGAACCCAGGTGCGTGATTCCTGACCCTCGATATGCCAGGGTCGATGGCCCGCCGCTTTCGTTCCTTCCTGCAACGCGTCTGCCAGGGCTCTAACGTGTACGTCGGAATTGCCCGTGCAGATGAGAAAGTAGTCCGCGACGTCGGAGACCGTGCGCAGATCGATCAGGAGAAGGTCTTCGCCCTTCCGGGACTGAAGGCATTCGATGCAGAGATCCAGGACTTCGCGTATCTGATCGGACAAGGCGGTTCCGTTCCGAGACGGGGTTGATTGAAGGGCTTATCTTCAATGGATGGGTCGCTGCGGACCCGGTCGCTGCCGATCGGGGGGGAAGAAGCGCAGGCGGTCGTAATCCCTGCCGATGATGACCGCGACCTGCTCGATGCGATATGGGTCGTGGACGATTTGCTGAATATGCGTGCGCAGTCCCATTGCGCTTGCCACCCTGCGTGCGTTTTCAAGGTTGCCCGTCCTGTCGATGACCATGGTTTCGGGATAATTGAAGCTATCCGCATTCTTCCACGTCATCACGTCGAAGCCCGCTCCCCTCAGATAACGCCCCACCTTTTCCGCGACGCCGGAAACGCCGCATCCGTTGAGTACCTCGATGCGGATTCGCCGCATCGAATCCGGACCTACTTTTGCAACAGGCTCCGGTTTCGGTACGGCGAGCGTTTCCGGCGCCGGCGCCGCGGGGGGTTCAGGCATTGGATCGACGGAAGGGGGCTCCGGCGGCAGCCGTCGCCGGACGTCCAGGACGGCGATCGCTGCAAAGGTCAAAACCGCCAGAGCGGTCAGGACGATTTTTCGTGACATCTGCTATGCCGGAAAAGCGGAACGGGACACTGTCCGGACCAAGTGTCCCGCATATATGGAAGTTACATGGAGGCGAACATCAATATCGATATCGGCTTCTATGTCTATAATAGGGCGAGTTGCTCAGCTGAATTTCGATTTGAATGTTCTCCCTGGGCTGGTAGAACATGCCTACGTACGGAATGACAAGCTTCGTGCTGTTGCCCAGTGCGGATCCGAACGCGGAATTCCCTTGGAGAACGTGTTCGAGGCCGACCTGTGCCTCGATCAACAGGGGCTTTGTTGTATTTGCGCGGTAACTGATGGTATTCAGATAGTATTGGCTTGCGCCGCCAAAGGCGCCGGAACGGAAGTTGAATCCGACCGTGTTCCTGAACGAAAGCCGACCGGACTCGAACAGGCCCTTGAATTTCTCGCCCAGTCCGAGGGGTTCAGGCGAAAAGTCGATTGTCTTCAGGTTGGGGGATTTCGCCGGCTGAGGTTGAGACTGCTGTTCAGCCGACGCCGAAGAGACCGCAAGGAACAGGGTCGCCAGCAAATACGTAACCATTCTCATCGGTTCGTCCTCCTGCATTCCCGGCCTGTAAGTTCGTATTCCATTACTGTGACAGAGAATACGACAATGAAACTCGTTTGTCAAGCCCTATAGGCATCATTCGGCACGCCACACATTGGACGTTCGAGCGGCGGATTTCGTTCCATAATCCATCCGCCGGCGCCGTGGCGCCGATGAATGGCCGTGTTTTCGAACTGCCGCCTGCCGCTTGAAGATCCGCGGGGCCGCCCTGCGGAACGATTCGCCGGAATGACGTCGGGCGGGTCGATTATCAACGGTCTCTTATGCCGTTTCCATCAGTTCCACAAAACGATCAAAGAGGTATTCCGCATCGTGCGGTCCTGCGGACGCTTCCGGGTGGTATTGTACGCAGAAGATGGGCAGGCGCCTGTGCCTCAACCCTTCCAGGGTATTGTCGTTCAGATTGACGTGGGTGACTTCCACCTCCCGGTCGTCCAGCGAATCCGCGTCCACGGCGAACCCGTGGTTCTGGGACGTGATTTCCACCTTGCCGGTATCCAGCTCTCTGACGGGCTGGTTTGCGCCGCGGTGCCCGAATTTCAGTTTGTACGTCCGCCCGCCAAGGGCCAGCCCCAGCAGCTGATGGCCGAGGCAGATGCCGAAGGTGGGCCTGGCGTGCATGAGTTTTCGGATGTTCTCCACCGCGTAGGCCAGCGGCGCCGGATCGCCGGGTCCGTTCGAAAGGAAGATTCCGTCCGGGTCGATTTCGAGCAGCTGATCCGCCGGGGCGTCCGCAGGAAAGACCGTGACTTCGCAGCCGCGGCTGACGAGGTACCGGAGGATGTTCCGCTTGACGCCGAAATCGTAAACGGCCACCCGGAATCGGATGTTTTCGCCGTGCGTTTCCGCCAGACCTTTCTCATAGACGAACAAGCTCTCCGACCAGCGGTAGGGTTCGCTGCAACTGGCCGCGCCGGCAAGGTCCCGCCCCGCCATGCCCGGCGCATTCCGCGCCTTTACGACCAGGCTGTCCCGGTCCGCGTCCTGGGTGGACAGGACACTTTTCATCGCGCCTTCTGTGCGGATGCGCCGCGTGAGCGCCCGCGTGTCGACGCCCTGTATACCCAGAATGCCATGGCGTTTCAGGTAGTTGCCGAGGGATTCGCTCGAACGCCAGTTACTGGGCAGTTCACAGTATTCCCTGACCACGAAACCTTCCACCTGGGGCCGCCCGGATTCGACGTCGATCGGATTGACGCCGTAGTTGCCAATGAGCGGGTAGGTCATCGTGACAATCTGGCCCCTGTAGGAAGGGTCGGTGAGGATTTCCTGGTATCCCGTGATGCTGGTATTGAAGACGACCTCGCCCTCGCGTTCACCGGACGCGCCGAAGGATTCTCCTTCGTAACAGGTGCCGTCTTCCAGGGCAAGTATGGCTTTCATGTACGGGTGTGACTCCTGCCGGATGATTGTTGGTGTATTCTTTGAAGCGTTGGGGTTTACGGCCCCGCGTCTTCAGCGTAGACTACGCGCGATCGTGCGGACCGCATCCGTCGTCGGGAGTCCTGTGGGTCGCGCGTCCCCCGAGAATCGTCAGTACGGCCCTGCCGGTGAGGGTGCGCCCATGAAAGGGCGTGTTCCGGGACCTGGAACGGAATGCGTTCGCGTCGACGGTCCAGGTGCGCGCCGGGTCAATAACCGTAACGTCTGCCGGCGCGCCTGGGGACAGGGCGCCGCCGGGGATCCCCAGGATCCGGGCGGGTGTTACCGTTAATTTGCGAATCGTTTCGGACGCCGAAAGGATGCCGGTCTCCACAAGGTGGGTAAAAAAAGTCCCCACGGCGGTTTCCAGCCCCACGATACCGTTGGGCGCATCGGGAAATCGCAGGAGTTTTTCCGAAACGGTGTGCGGCGCGTGGTCCGTGGCAAGAGCGTCTATGGTTCCGTCGGCCAGGCCGTCCAGCAGGGCGTCGCGATCGTCGGCCGAACGCAGGGGAGGGCTCATCTTGCCCTGGGCGCCGTAAACGCGCACGTCTTCGTCCGTAAGCGCGACGTGGTGGGGCATGGCTTCGCAGGTTACGGCCAGCCCCTCGGACTTTGCCCGTCGCACGAGATCCACCGCGCGTCGAACGCTGACGTGGAGGATATGCAGGCGCCCGCCTGTCGAGCGCGCCAGGTCGATGTCCCGCTCGACCATGGCGGCCTCGCCTTCGGCAGGCATGCCCTTGATCCCCAGATTGCGGGAAACGTCGCCTTCGTGCATGTGTCCGCCCCTTGTGAGCGCGAACACCTCGGAATGCGGGCAGACCGGAAATCCGTGCCGTTCAGACAGGCACATAAGATCGCGCATGACGGCTTCGGACTCTATCGGCAGACCGTCGTCCGAGAATCCCACGGCGCCGGCTTCCAGCAGGGCCTCGACGTCCGTGAGTTCTCCGCCCAGCATCCCTTTCGTCGCGCAGGCGATCGGGTAGACCCGGGCATCCGCATGCTCGGCTTTGTTTTGGATGGTTTCGACGACGTCCGGAGAATCGATTGGCGGGTCGGTATTGGGGAGGCACGCAACGGCTGTAAAGCCGCCGGCAGCGGCGGCGCGGCATCCGGTTTCCACGGTTTCCTTCTCGGGAAACCCCGGATCCCGCAGGTGAACGTGCATGTCGATGAGTCCCGGGACGACCAGGTTTCCGGAGACGTCTATAACGTCCGCGTCCGCAGGGGGTTCGATTCCTTTGGCAATACGGTCGATCCGGCCATGCCGGATCAGAAGGTCCGACGGCGAATCGATCGCGTTGGCGGGATCGATGACCCGTCCGTTCTTGAGGAGAATTGGTGTGGCCGGGCTCATTAGGAAACGGGGGTGCGGCGGTCGGAATTTTTGTTGCAAAGTTACCGGCGGCAGCCATTTCTGTCAAGCGGATTCCGCAAAAACAAGCGGATCGGCTTCCCCCGCTTGCTGATTCGCTTGCGCGTGCGTATCTTTGCAGGAAATCGGCTTCGGAATCGAATGGAGGTTCACCATGTTTTCGGAAATCCTTATCGCATTGATCCTTACAGCGGTGATGCCGGGTCCGGCGGCCGCCTCGTCTGAAGGAGGCGTTCCGGGCGTGTCCTACGATGCAATACCCGGACCTGAAGATCTGAAAATCGCGGCGGACGAGGACGAAGTCTTCCTGAATGGGGTGCTGAAGCGCATCTTCCCTGAAGGAACCGGAGGGTTGACGGACGAACAGAAGGGGATCGCGATCCTGCGTTACGCGTCATCGGCGCTCGAACTGAAAAACAACGGGGGGACCGCCACGAAGATCATCAGGGAGGGCTACGCGATCTGCGGCGGGTTGTCGCACGTGCATCGGGTTCTCTGCCGGATGGTCGGGCTGCCGTCCCGGTATATCGGCGCCTTCAATCTCCGTCCGATCATGGGCAGCCACGCCATCAGCGAGGTGTACTACGGCGGGAAATGGCATCTGCTGGACCCGACGTTCGGTATCTTCTTCTATTCGAAGAAGCAGTATGACGGCGCCGGTGAGATTCCGTCATTCCACGATCTGGTGACGTCGCCGGGCCGGTGGACCGCGTTCAAGGTGGTGGAGAGGCCGTGGATTGGCCGGTACGACGAATCGGTGCGGTCCTTTGGGGTTGCTCCAGTAGAGGCAGACTACCTGAAGGACGTGTACCGAACTCCGATTATGAACCTCTATCGAAAGTACGTGGACGAGACGTTTCCGATCGCCTACGGACACCGCGATCCGGTGTCCTACCCGGTCGACGCGGACCTGAGAGAAGGGGAAGAATTCCGCGTGGGCGGCGTGGACGCGAACGCCGGCGACGTGCTGAGGATGGTGAAGAACGGAACCGGGTACGTGGGCGGGCACTATCTCGGCGGGAACTATCCGCCGGGGTTCCATACATGGACGATCCGGACGCCGGGGCCATGTCGTCTGCGGATCGAGTATTTCAGCACCCGGGACGACCCGCCCGGCCTCGAGCCGTCTCCGTTGAAGGCGGCACGAATCGTTTCGGTTCAGAAGGAGGAAAGAAGGGTCGTCATCGACCTTCAGGCGATCGGTCCGGAGGTCATTGTGGCGGTCCATTGCCCCGGAGGCGCCTTTGCGGTGGATGCCTTTCGGGCTGCGCGAATTCGCTGACCGGTCCGGCCACGGCATTCTTATCTTATCAGAATGGAGTCGCATTATGATCCAGGTTCTGCGCGAGGAGCACCCCCGGCTGTATTGTCCTGCCGACGATCCGCAATTCCGGTTCGAACCGCCGGCGGATGCAGGGCGAAAACGCATTCTTGATAACATTATCGCGGATTGCGAGCTCTACTATCCCCAACGGCCGTGGAAGCGGATTCCCGAGCGGGCCGACAGCCCCCATCCGTATCATCAGCTGTATCTCACGTTCTATACGGGAATGCATGCCTCCGCACTGATGGAGCACTACGCGTTCGCGTGGCGGCTGACCGGCGATCCGCGCTGGCTGAAACGGGCGCGAGACTGGTTGCGGGCGGCGGCGGAATGGGAACACAGCGACCGGGTTGAGCAGCATTTCTATACGGCGAACCGGTATATGCAGGCTCTTGCGCTGGCGCTGGACCTGCTCGACGATGTATTGCCGGATGAGGAGAAAGAACGGGCGACCGTGTGCCTTGTCGGACTGATGAACAGATGGTGGCCGGACGTTGAGCGATCCAGGAACTCGTCCGATGGACGACACCACGCCGTGGTCGACAACGGGCACTTCGGCGTCGCCGCGCTGCACCTGCTGGGAAAACACCCGGACGCCGAAGCCTGGGCGTCTGCCGTCGTCGACCGGTTCCGGAACGGGGTGATGCCCCACGGTTGCGGGCGGGACGGCGAGCCCGGAGACGGGCCCTCGTTCTGGCCGTGGGAGAACCTGTGGATGCTGCACTTCGCCGACGCGCTGAAAAACGTGACCGGCGAAGACCTCTACCGGGAGTTTCCGAAGCGGCTGGAACGCCCCCTGAAGTGGTTTCGATATCATCTGGCGCCGCCCGAGGTGATCGAAGACAGATTGTACTATCCCGAAAACTCGAACGTGATTTCCGGGAGCCAGCTCGATGCCTGTTCGGTCACCCTGCTGCGGCTGGCGCAGGAGGCGGGCGACGCCGGGTTGCGGGACGTCGCGCTGAGCGACCCGAGATTAGGAAGACTCTACCGGTTCGGCATGGGTGTGACGGGGACGTCGGCAGAGTGTATGGTGGCCTACGGCCCGTACGCCTACTGTTATTGCGATCCTGGGTTCCGGCCGTTGCGGCGTCGTACGGTTCCACTGCCGCTCTCCAGGACGTTCCTCCGTGCGCACTACGGGGAAGTGGGCATGCTCCGGACCTCGTGGGACCGGAGCGCCGTCGTCGCCTGCGTGGCCGGATACAAGGGCGGGGGCGCGCACGGCTTCATGAACCTTCACGCGCAGTGGGCCGGATTTCCGGTGTTGCGGTCGATATCCGCCGAGGAGGCGCAGCCCGTGGCCTGCGGGAGCCTTCCCGTGGTGGGCGGGCAGAACGAGATCGTCGCCTTTCTGAGGCGGCTGAATGGTGAGGCCCGGTTCGACCGGTTGCGGGTCAGGTCCATCCGAACGGACCATGAATACTGGCTGCTGAAGGGCGCGTCCCCGGTCCTGGTGACCGCTCTGAGACGCCGGCGCCGCGGGGTGAAGCTGATGCGCAAACGGGATGAAGGCTTCGCTCGATTGAACGGACGGGACTATCTGCAGTACGAACGCGAGCCCTGCTTCAATCCCAGGGCCGGTGAATTGAGGATGCGTTTCCGGCTGAACGGCGAGGTCCCGAATGACGGTCCGAAGGTCCTGTTCAACACCGGCATCGGCGTTGGCCGGGTCATGGGAAGCCGGGTGAACAACTACTCGCTGGCGATCATGGACGGACACGCGTTGACGTTTGTCGTACAGAGCCAGCGGAACACCTCGGTGGAGGCGGTGTCGCCGGTGAAGATCGAATCCGACAGGTGGCACGACGTCGCGATTCGATGGGGCGGTTTCAATCGAAAGGGCGACCATCCGTTTATCGAGATCGAAGTGGACGGCAGGCGAGACCGGTGCGACGATCCCGCGGTCTTCGGGGAACTGGGGGTGGATTCGCAGAACCTGGAGTCGCGTTCGGAACCCCGGACGTTCTATATCAAGTCGAATACCGTGCTGGCCTTCGGCGCCGCCGTGCAGATGCCGGGTACCGCGTTGAAATGCGACTTCGCCCTGGTGGACCTGAAATGTCCCGGGCGCAGGCGGTTGCGTCTGGACTTCGAGACCGACATGGGGCCGGAAACCGGAAGCGGCGCGCTTGAATGGAAACTGAATCCGGTGGACCTGCGCGAAATCGACTCCAACCTGGCGCGGCTCGGCGCGGGGGAGCGGACGATCGACGTGCTGCCGCTCTATGGTGACGACGTCCGTTTCGGAAGGGAAGAGGTCCCGTTCGCGCCCGCGGGCCTCGCGGCGGGAAGCCTGAAGAGCTTCGTCAAAGGCTCGCGGGGACCGAACACGCGCGTACGTCTGTCCACGCCCGACGACGTCCTGGTTTTCGCCTTCACGGAGCACAATGCGAACACGCGCGTGACGCAGAACGAAGACGGGTTCGAGTTTGAAGTCGGGACGGAACGGTACGCGTTCGACGTGAACAGGACGGGGGAGGAGATCCTGACGCTGAAACGCGACGGGACGGCCTGACGAAGGTGTCGACAGTCTGTTTTTGTTGGATTGAGAGCGGTATCGTACTTACGAGGCAGCGGCTCGCCTTCAGTGGCAACAGCGCTTACGAGATTCGCGAGAATGGATTCAGGAATTCCCCATCGAGTTGCATCGATCGACCTCGAGGTCGACAGGCAGAACGGCCGCATCCGCGCATTCGCCGCCGTTCGCTCCGACCGGGATCAAACGCTGATCTTCAACCGCGGGAATCTCGCAACGGCATTGCGGGATCTCGACGATTTCATCAACGGCGTCGACTTCCTTCTCGGCCATAACCTGATGGGCTTCGACCTGCCGCATCTGGCCGCGGCGAAATCAAGCCTCCGACTGCTGAGGCTGCCCGCGGTGGATACTCTGAAACTGAACCCCCTCGCGTTTCCCCGGAACCCCTATCACTGCCTCGTCAAGCACTATCAGGACCCGCAGCTCAAACAGGGGCGATTGAACGACCCGGAACTGGACGCGCGCCTCGCGCTGGAACTCTTCCGCGACCAGTGTGACGCGTTGGAAGCCGTCGGCGGGGACAACCCGGAACTGCTCCTCGCGTGGCATTGGCTCGCCACGGCATCGGGTGACAGGGCGAAATCCGACGCCTTTTCGGAGAACGAAAGGATCGGCTGCAGCGGGTTTTTCCGTGCCTTGCGCCGGTCTCATCGACCGTCAGGCATCGAGGCCCGTACCGCCATTCGCGGCCTGCTGAAAGGCAATGCCTGTGAGAATCACGGTCAGGACGTGGAACAGAATGTCGACCACGGTGACTGGCCCCTGGCCTATGCCCTCGCGTGGCTGTCGGTGGCCGGCGGAAACTCGGTGATGCCTCCCTGGGTTCGGCATCAGTTCCCTGAAGCGGGGCGGTTCGTCCGCCGGTTGAGGGACAAGCCCTGTGGTCGGCAGGACTGCGAATGGTGCGGCGAGCGGCACGATCCACGCAAGGAACTCAATCGCTGGTTTGGCTTTGACCACTTCAGACCGGAGCCGGCAGGCGCGGACGGTCGACCGATGCAGCAGTCCATCTGCGAGGCCGCGATGGCCGGTGACCATGTACTTGGAATCCTGCCGACGGGTACCGGCAAGTCGCTTTGCTATCAGATCCCTGCCCTCTCCCGTTACGACAAAACCGGCGCTTTGACCGTGGTGATTTCGCCGCTTGTCGCGCTCATGGCGGACCAGGTTGCAGGTCTGGAGGCGAGTGGAATCACCTCGTGTGTGGCGATCAACGGGTTGCTTTCGATGCCCGAGCGCGCCGACGCCCTGGACCGGGTGCGACTCGGGGACGCGGCGATTGTGCTCGTTTCCCCCGAGCAACTCCGCAGTCAATCCTTCCGTCGCGTACTGGACCAGCGCGAAATCGGCGCCTGGGTGCTGGACGAGGCCCACTGTCTATCCAGGTGGGGGCACGACTTCCGTTCCGATTACCGCTATATAGGACGGTTCATCCGTGAGAAGGCCGGACAGGAGTCAATCCCTCCGTTGATATGCCTGACGGCGACCGCAAAGCCCGACGTCGTTGCGGACGTCCGACAGCATTTCCAGGATGAATTGGGGATTCAGTTAAGGGTATTCGACGGCGGGGCCCAGCGCACGAATCTGGATTTCGTTGTCGTACAGACAACCGAACCGGAGAAATTCGCCCACGTCCACCAGATACTGATGGCGGACCTTCCACCGGAGACGCCCGGGGGCGCCATCGTCTATTGCGCGACCCAACGCCAGACAGAAGAGGCTGCACAGTTCCTGCAGCTTAAGGAAGTCGAGGCCGAGCATTTTCACGCGGGGTTGTCCCCTGAAACGAAGAAGGACGTGCAGCAACGATTCATCGGCAGCGAGTTGCGGGTGATCACGGCCACCAATGCCTTCGGCATGGGCATCGACAAGCCGGACGTGCGCCTGGTGATCCACGCCGACATTCCCGGATCGCTGGAGAACTACATGCAGGAGGCCGGCCGCGCCGGTCGGGACCGGAAGACCGCGCGATGTGTTCTGCTATATACCGCGGACGACGTGGAACGGCAGTTCGGCATGTCGGCGCGTTCGCGACTGACCCGGCGGGAGATCCACGGCGTCCTGAGGGCGCTCCGCAATCTGGATCGGAAGAAGCGACTCGGCGGCGAGGTTGTCGCGACCTCAGGTGAGATCCTTGGTGAAGACGACGAATTGGTCTTCGAACGGGACTCCGCCACGGACGATACCCGCGTGCGGACCGCCGTCTCCTGGCTTGAAGAATCCGTATTGTTGTCCCGGGAGGAAAATCGGGTACAGATATTTCCCTCGTCTCTGAGGGTAGACACGGTGAAGGAAGCAAGTGCAAGATTCCAGAGGCGAAGAATTACTGAGGGATATCGACGGCAACTGCTGAGAATCGTCGAGGCGCTCATCGATGCGAACCCCGACGAAGGCATCTCCACGGACGAACTGATGGGTGTTGCCGGGTTGAGTCCCGAAGGTGTACGCGGCGCCATGTTCGATCTCGAGCGGCTCGGAATTGCCACGAACGATACGGCATTGACCGCCTTCGTCCACGCTGGCGTAATCAACCACTCACGCAAGAGATTCGAAGTGGCGGAGGAGCTGGAAGTCGCCTTGATCGCGCACATGCGTGAGGCGGCGCCCGATATGTACAAGGGTGACAGTTCGACTCTGCATCTGCGTGTCGCCTCACAGAAACTGCGAGACGCGGACGTGGTCGATCCCCTGCCCGAACGACTGTGGCGCATTCTCCGCAGTATCGCCGCCGATGGGCGCGGCGAAGGGGGTGACGCGGGAAGTCTCGGTATTCGGCGGCGGGACGGCGAAACGGTGCACGTCGAATTAAGGCGCGAGTGGTCGGACCTGCAGGAACTCGCGTCCCGACGGCGAGAGGGCGCGAAGCGCCTGCTGGATCATTTGCTGGCCAGTCTGCCGCCCGGGAGCCGCGGCACCGACCTGCTCGCGGAGACCACCCTCGGCAAGCTATTGGATGCCATCACTTGCGACATCGTCTTGAAGAGCAGAGTCAAGAATCCCGAGAAGCTGTTGGACCGGGCCCTCCTGTGGCTGCACGAACAGGAGGTCATACGACTCCACAAGGGCCTCGCGGTATTCCGTCAGGCGATGACGATCAGATTGACGGATGAGAGGCGAGGCTTCGCTGCGCCCGATTTCGAACCGCTGAGGCTCCATTACAAAGGCCAGGCCATGCAGATCCACGTCATGGCCGAATTCGCACAGCGCGGGCTCGAGAATATGGCCGACGCCGTACGAATGTCGATCGACTATTTCACACTCAAACAGGAAGATTTCCTTCGGCGGTGGCTGCCGGACAGGGGCAGAGAGATCCAGCGGGAAACCACACCCGAATCCTGGCGGGCAATCGTCGAGAGCCTGAAGAATCCAGTCCAGCAGCGCATCGTCGCGGACGATCGCGAGCAGGTGAACGTGCTGGTGCTGGCCGGGCCGGGGTCCGGGAAAACGCGGGTGCTGGTCCATCGCATCGCGTATCTCATCCGCGCAAGGCGGGAAAATCCTCGCGGCGTCCTCGCGCTGGCCTACAACCGGCACGCGGCAGTCGAAATCCGGAAACGCCTGAATGAATTGATCGGCAACGACGCCCGGGGGGTGACGGTGTTGACCTGTCACGCCCTGGCCATGCGTCTTGTCGGGGTGAGTTTCCAGGAACGCGAGCGGTGGCCGCTGGACGACGAGGCATTTCGGGAGGTCCTGCGCCAGGCGGTGAAACTGCTGCGCGGCGAAGGTCTGGAGCCCGAGGAAGCGGACGAGCAGCGGGAGCGGCTGCTCAGGGGATTCCGCTGGATCCTGGTGGACGAATACCAGGATATCGGCGCGGAACAGTATGAATTGATATCGGCGCTGGCCGGACGGACCCTGGAAGACGAGGATCGAAAACTCACCCTGTTCGCAGTCGGCGACGACGATCAGAACATCTACGCATTCAGCGGCGCATCCGTGGAATTCATCCGACGATTCGAAGCGGATTACGGTCCGAGACCCACGTACCTGATCGAAAACTATCGATCAACCGCCCACATCATCGAAGCGTCCAACACGTTGATCAAACCTGCCCGCCAACGTCTGAAGTCTGAATATCCCATCCGCATCGACGGGGCGCGCAGGAAGAACCCGCCGGGCGGCGATTGGAACAGTTTGGACCCTGTCGCCGGTGGCCGCGTCCAGGTGCTGCCTTGTGTGAGAGATCCAATCTCGCAGGCGCAGGTTGCGATGGCGGAATTGCAGCGGCTCGCCGGACTGTCTGAGCATTGGGATTGGTCCGCCTGCGCGGTGATCGCGCGCGAGTGGAAATATCTGGATCCCGTGCGGGCATTCTGCGAAGTCAACGGTATTCCGGCGCAGATGGCGAACGAGGGAATCCCCAGCTTCTGGCGCCTGCGGGAGACCCGCGCCCTTGTAGAATGGCTGCGCGGCAGGGACGTTCGGCTGGTGGATGGTGCGGGCATACGTGAATGGTTGGACGCTCAGCCGAACGGTACCTGGACCGATCTGCTCTGGCAGGCCCTTGAAGAGCACGCCCTGGAAACCGGCGGCACGGAAGTGGCGGTGGACCACTTCATCGAGTGGCTGGCGGAGTGGGGGCGCGACGTTCGCCGCCGCCAGCGCGGGTTATTGTTGTCGACCGCACACCGCGCCAAGGGGCTGGAATTCGATCACATCGTGGTGCTGGACGGCGGCTGGGACAGGGTCGATCGGGGCGAGGACCCCGACGCGCCACGCAGGCTCTACTACGTGGCGATGACACGGGCAAGGCAGACGCTTGCGCTCGTGCGCTTCCAGGAATCGCGGCGAGCAGACGGCCCCTCGCGGTCAGATCTCGTACGAGAGCCCGCGCCACAGGCGTACGGAGAGCGACTCCACGCGCTGCCCTACAGGTTTCCCGCCAATGGATCAATCCTACACCGCGAGCCCGTCGCGGTCCCGGCGGACACCGTTGAACTCAGCCGTCAATATAGACGGCCGACGTTGCGCGAGGTCGATCTGGGATTTTCGGGGCGACGAACCGCCAGTCACCCGGTGCATCACGCGATCGCCGCGCTGTCAACCGGAGATTCGCTCAAGACGAGAATCAACCATAACGGACGTTGGGAAATTCTGAACGGGTCGGAGACGGTGGTAGGACGACTTGCTGAGGTGTTTGAGCCGCCGCCTGGGATGCAATGCACATCCGCAACAGTCTACGCGGTCGTTACCTGGAGCCGCGAGGCGACGGACCCGGATTACCAGAAGCTTGCAAAATGCGATACCTGGGAGGTTGTGGTGCCGGAACTGGTCTTCGAGCCGGTTAACGGCCAAAGGGATTGCGCGTCTTCAGTTCCGGGAACAACGAGAAATCACGATCCCGTGTGAGCAGCGTGTCCACGCCGTGAACAAGGCAAATCGCAACCACCCGGGCGTCGTGTACGACTGCGCCGCGCACCCGTGGTCGCTGCACCAGACTGCCCAGCACGGTCGAGAAACCGCTTGTTTCACCAAGCAGTCGATTGCTCGGAGATAAGATCCATGCTTCAAGTTGTCGCCATGCGTTTTTTGGTGACGTGGCCGATTCATTCCAGATCCTCCGGTTCGTAACAACGCTGAGGAATTCATAACAGCAGGGCCAGGGTATCGCCCATATTCGCTCTCCTTCGCTGAGTTCCCTCAGTACGGCAGATGCCGTTTCATATTCACGCGATTCCTTGCGGTGCGCGTAGACAAGCAGATTCGTATCAACGGCAGTCACCTGGTATCCACGTCTCCATAGATGATTTCGCGCAGATCCTGCCACGAGTAGGATTCTAACGGATCGGACGAACTCGGATTGCCCGTACTTAAATCAGGAAGCCGGTATTGAGTTCGATGCTTCGGTCCTGCGAGTACCTCTCTCAGTCCCTCTTCTACCACAGCGCGTAATGTCCGCCCCGACTTCCTCGCGTACAGTTTTGCTCTCGCCAGCAGTTCGTCTTGAATATCAATCGTTGTTTTCATAATTCCCATATTAGCCATATAATACTATACAGTCAAGCAATAAAATCAGAAATTCGGTCGAAACCACCTACGTCCACTGTTACGTAACCACCTACCGAAAGATGCGATTCGATGATCGTCTCGCCGCGCCGCTGTGAACTCACTGTTCAGCAGAAACGCCGCACCCTTCGCGGCATTCGCCCGCCATCGTTCAATCCTGCTTTTACAGGTCCGTCGTCAAAACCAAAAATATCAATGACCTATGTAGACAGATTCGAGCCAGACTTCGCTTTTTCTGGTATCCAGGAGAAATCGGGACATGATCGTTAGGTTCAATCGAGCTGGTCGAGGAGTTGCTTGATCTGTTCATCTCCAGGCCAGGCCCCGGCGAGTTGAATCGGGTCGAACAGTTCCGCTTCCTTTCGGATAACAGAAAGCAGGTCCTGAGAATCCTCTACGTCGATCGTTGGCATTTCTTCGAAGACGTCATCGCCTCTTTGACGAATTCTGATCCGGCGAGCTTCGATAAATCGTGGTTTCCCATTATCCGTGAAGTGCGCAATACCCTCGACAGTCGTGTGTTTTCCCCACAAGGGCCCCAACGCCTCCGCATCCATTGACATCGGGTCTACACGTCCGAACAGCGCTGCGCTCTGTCCCACCACAAGGCGAAAACGGCCATTGCCCTGTTCGTTCTCCTCAAGCCTACCACAAACGATAAACGCTCTTGGTTCTGGGATGTCACTCATCGGACTATCTCCGTGAAGACGTCATGTGAAGGTCAGTTGTTCCAACAATTCTTATCCCGCCAGGGGCAGTGCGGCAGAAAGAACAGCGTTCCACTGTCCAACTATTTCCGATGAAATGGAGATTATCCTATGACTTCCAAGAGTTCCGCTACGACCTGAAGCTCTCCCTCGTCCCTCTCCTTCAGCACGATGGGTTGGAATTCTGGATTGTTGGGCCGGAGCGTAATGACGTCGTGCCGCCAGGATTCGCCGTATGGGATCTTCTCGCTGTGATAACGCTTGATGGTGTAGCGTTGGCCGGTTTCGGGATCGGGTGTGTCGCTCAGCTGAACCAGGACCGTCTTTCCCTGACGCGTTCCCTCGACGGGTGCACGAAATAAGCCATACGCTCCGTCCGGGACCGCGGGTTCCATTGATCGCCCCACGATTTGCGCGACAAACATGCCCGGCCGTAGACGATAGCGAGAGTCCACGGATGCCCATTCGAATTCGCCGTCCTCGACGTGCTGCGGAGCGCCGAACGCGCCGGCGGCGGCTCTTAGCGGAACGAATGGTACACAGGTAACGTATCGTTCCTCGGGGCGGCCTTCGACCAGTCGCAGTGCGGCCGGGAATCCGTGATCTGTCACTGTTTCATCCGTTACGGCCGATTCGGTACGCAGCCGCTGATAGGCTTCGGTAGTCATCCACTCGCGGACAGTGTGTTGGAACGAGTCGTCGTTCATATATCGCTGAAAGATCGCCTCGTTCTGATCCATGCGTTCGACGAAGATTTGATCCAACAGACTTCTGAACACCAGTTCGAATTTGTCCTCGGGATTTACCGCTGCCGCCTGACGCATGCCATCGTCGGCAACTGCGGCCTCAACGATGTGATCGAAGAAGAGCTGGTCGGCTTGATTGAAGTCGGTCCCAAAGCGTTCGTTAACGACGTCGATCAGTTGGGAAAGCGGGACGGATTCTTCGTGTACTTCCCCGGCGCCGACCTCTGTCGGGCCATCAAGGGCGTGCGCCTCGCCCTCCCCAAGCGAAATCGAGCCTTCGCTGATCTTCTGCAGCCGGTAGTACTCAAGCCGTACGTCATCGTCGAACTGATAGCCCGGCCCGCTACTGCGTTTCCGCAGCCTTCGCGTCAGATGTCTCAAGAACACGTGCAGGCGTTCCAGGTCCGAGTCCTGGTATGGTATGATCTGGCTCAGAAAACCGTAGAGATTTCGGAATGCCTGAAATTGTCCGCGCAGGAGTTCCGCCGCGTCCTCGTCTTCTTCCAACCGTTTATTAAAGCGTCCAATTGCGGGATCAAGCGCGGCGTTCATCTCCTTGTGGTCTTGCACGGTCTGACGCTGCTTTGGCTTGAAATAAACGGCACAGAACAGTTCGACTTCATCTTCCAGATAGATCCCTGACGCGTCAAGTTCGCCTTTGACCTCATACATTCGATGAGGATCTACTTCTTCTCCCATCTCCGAGCCTTCGTAGTAGACCTTAAACGCCTCCTGAATCTCCTCTCGATCGTTGACGAAGTCCAGGACGAATGTGTCCTCTTTGAGCGGATGGGTGCGATTGAGTCGCGAGAGCGTCTGAACGGCATGAATGCCCGCGAGTCGTTTGTCAACGTACATCGTATGCAGTAACGGCTGATCGAAACCAGTTTGGTATTTCTCCGCCACCAGCAGTACCTGATATTCCTGTGTGGCGAACTTTTCTGGGAGCTCCTTTTCACGGATGCCCTGGTTCATCTTTGCTTCCGTGTACTCGACGTCCGGTAGTTTGTCGTCTTGCACGGAACCCGAGAACGCGACAAGCGTCTTGATTGGATATTGCTTCTGCTCGATATAACGATCAAAGCTCTGCTTGTATCGCACCGCTTTGAGGCGCGAGTCTGTCACCACCATGGCCTTGGCCCGGCCGCCGATTTTGTGTCGCGTGACGGTCTGGAAATGCTCCACCATCACTTCGGTTTTCTGCGCGATGTTGTATGGATGCAGCTGCATAAAGCGAGCCAGCGCGCGCGCCGCCTGTTTCCGCTCCACGTTTGGATCGTCTTCGCGGGCCTTGAGGAGTTTGAAGTAGGTCGCGTAGGTCGTGTAATGCTCAAGCACGTCGAGGATGAATCCTTCCTCGATTGCCTGCCGCATCGTGTACTTGTGAAATTGCTCGCCGTCGCGGCCGAACACCGCAAGCGTCCTGTGTTTGGGCGTTGCCGTAAACGCAAAGAAACTCAGGTTCGCCTGCCTGCCGCGCCTGGCCATGCTGCGGAATAATTCTTCAAGATCCTCGCTCCCCGCTTCCTCAGCCTGTCTGCGTGCCTCCTCCCGCAGATCTTCTCCGCCCAGGACCTCCCTGAGATGGGTCGAGGTCTCTCCACCCTGCGAACTGTGCGCTTCGTCGACGATGACTGCACAGCGCCGCGAAGGAAGCGCGCCGGACCCCGATTCGCCTCTTTCGTCGGCCATCTTGAGCAGATGTTGTGAAACGAAAGGGAATTTCTGAAGTGTGGTGATGATGATCGGGACCGCGTTCTCAAGGGCTTCAGCGAGTTGTCGAGACCGTTCGTCGATCTTCCGGACGACGCCATGCTTGTGTTCAAACTGGTAGATCGTGTCTTGTAGTTGCTGATCCAGGACGACGCGGTCAGTCACCACGATCACGCTATCGAAGACGCGCTCACTGTCTGTATCGTGCAGGGAAGCCAGGCGGTGCGCAAGCCAGCCGATGGTATTGCTCTTGCCGCTGCCCGCTGAGTGTTCGATGAGGTAGCTGTTCCCGACACCCTCGTCGCGAGCCGCTTTCACCAATTTCCGGACGGCATCGAGTTGGTGATAGCGCGGGAAAATCATCGACTCGACCTTAACCTTTCCGCCCATGTCGTCTCGTTTTTCCTCGGTCTGCAGATGGATATAGCGCGCGAGAACGTCGAGCAGGCTGTCGCGCTCTAACACTTCCTCCCAGAGGTATGCCGTCCGATAGTTCCGTCCGTTCGGATCGGGTGGGTTGCCGGCCCCGTCGTCATTCCCTTTGTCGAACGGCAGGAAATGGGTCGCGTCGCCCGCCAATCGGGTGGTCATGCGGACACACTCGGTGTCCACCGCGAAATGTACGAGCGTCCGGCGTTTGAATTCGAAGATCGGCGCGCGGGGGTCTCGGTCACGTCGGTACTGACCGATCGCGTCCTCGACGGTCTGTCGCGTGAGCGGGTTCTTGAGTTCCACCGTAGCGACGGGGATGCCGTTCAGACAAACCGTCAGGTCGAGAGACTTCTCAGATCTGGGAGAATAATGAAGTTGGCGGGTGAGACCGAGCCGGTTGGCGGCGTAGCGGGCTTCGAGTTCCGGATTCAACTCATGAGCGGCCTTGAAGAATGCGGGATACAGCGTCCGTCCGTAGCACTTGAACCCGTGGCGCAACGTAGCGAGCGATCCGTTCGCGTCCATCCACTTGCACAGGTCATTGATAACCTGCTCACCGGTTCGATCGCCGTGAAGCGCCTCCAGCCTGGCCCATTCTTTGGATTGAGTGTCGCGGATGAACGCCAGCACCGCGTCCGGAAAGATCGCCCGGTCCCGGTCGAAACCTCCTGCGGCGACGGTTACGTAGCCGTTCGCCAGAAGATGGGTTTCGATTACTGTTTCGAAGGCGGCTTCAGTGTGGCGGGAGTCGTTCACGCGGGATTATCCATCCTACAGGCCCGATTTGACAGACAGACCACAAACACAAATGCGGCTGGAGGTGTACATGCAAAGTCGACTATCGTCAAAAAACAGTACAAGGCTGAGAGCGCACCCACAGCAAATATCATACAGGTTCATGTCGGTTTAGATAGAGAATCCGTCTTTCCCGTCCCCCGATAGCGACTTCCTCTATTTCCTCATCGCAATAGAATCTGTAACGCTCGCCGACCGTCAAACCATCTAAACTTGGCCCCCCTTCCATAACCTTGCCCAGACGTTTTCCTTCGTTCGTGAGCAATCCCCAATACCCGCTTCCACGGTCAAATCTCTCGAAGGTTCCCTCCAGCGTTACTGATTCGCTTCCCAGATTCGTCACACTCGAAAGCGCTTTCACTAAAAGGCCTGCCTCGGACTGAGAAACCGCGCGGCTGATTGGGCGGTCTGATTTCGGTTCGGCCCACGAGTAGCGCAGCCCCGTTTTTCGTTCAACCAGAAAACGCAAGAGCTTCAGGTATGTCCCTGCCAGGCGCCCACGTTGTTCCTTGACGGTGAGAAGTGTTTTCTGTGGGGTCGCGGTATCCTCAAATAGCATATCGATTCGCCGTAGCGCTCTCGCAAGTTTACTGCCTCCGAAGAAATCCGGCATGCTCGCTGCTTCAAGGACAATCTGAAACGATCCGGCTGCCGCTGGAACAACGACGTCCATCATGTCTTCATCGGGCTGCCGATAGCGAGGATCGTCTCCCTTCATCTCCGCTCTGTAAGCGTGTTTGACCATTCCCTGAACCAGATTCAACATCCCTGCGAGCGTATTCGCTCGGATACGATGTTGCATCGACGCCTCTGGCGGCTCAGCGGCGACCTCAAGTACGAGGTTGTTGCGTTCCCGGGCTTCCCTGAGCACAGAATCGTCTGAAGGGTGGTCGTGTAACACAAAACCGGCATCTGGAAGAAATCCACTATCCATGAGGGTAGTAGACAGACTATAAAGCTCCAGTGGATGATTCAGGTCGGTATCCACTGTCGCCAGATACCGCTCCTCATCGTCCGAATGGATCAGCAACGAACGCAGATCGAGTGCACCTGAACGGAATTTCCGCAATCGCTCGGGAGCGACACCGGCTACGAGAAAACGTCCGTTCTTATCTTCGGCGTCGACACCGACTGCGATATAGCACCCGCCGATGGCGTCGCGCGCCTCGAAAATCTGCGGCCCGTCGTAATAGAAAAGCGTCCTCGTGTGTCGGATCTCTTTCATGGAGTTTCCACGACACAGTGCGCCAAAATGTCGAAATCTGCCAGCGGCCACCAGGTGTGATGTGAGCGCTGACCTGTCTGTTGAATGGCGCCCGCGCCATTTTCGAGTATTACTCGGCAGATTAAACGTCCGCGTAGGCTCGGGATCTTCAATGCCTTTTGGGAATCGCCTCGTTCAGCAAAAACAGAGAGTCCCCTGGCCTGGCACTCGGAGATCTTACCGAAGTCTCGGTCCGGTTTTTCAGCTCGCTGGGATGCGAAGTCCTCCTCCGCCGGTGGGGCGGTCCGCACCAATCGAAATACCACTCGCGTTGCTATAATGGCTTCTGCCGCATCAGGTGGGCACCCTTCAGGCAACGGCTCTCGGTAATTCATAGGCTGGCAGAGATGACTTGGCCTGGGCGTTCAAGACAATGGCGCCCTGGATGTCGATCTATCCGGTCACCGAGGCAGTTATGAGCGCGCAGTGCTGTACATTGATCAGTGCAATGGTATTGTTCGCGATGGCTCAGCGAGGGCGAGCCGTTCGCGTCCATCCAGAGGCAAGGGTTCGAGAAAATCTGCCATCCCGTTCGATCGCCGTGAAGCGCCTCCAACTTGGCCCAGTCTTTGGGTTGCGTATCACGAATGAACGCCAGCACCGCGTCAGGAAAGATCGCGCGTTCCCGATCGAAGCCATCTCCGGCGACCGAGACGTAACCATTCACCAGAAGATGCGCCTCAATGGCGGTTTCGAAGGCGGCTTCGGAATGTCTGTCTTCTCTCGGAAAGTTATCTGTCTCTCCGTGCAAATCGCTTGCGCTGACGGTGTTTCGTGAGGGCGTCCATATGCTCTGTCAGACCGCCTCGTATTGCAACGCAAAACTCGTTGAAGCTACCATTCCCTTTACGGTCGCAAATCGTGTCGCGCACACGTTGCGCTTTGGTATAAGACAAGGGTGCATTCCCCGTCGGTCCGTAGATGAATTCCTCAATAACGCGCTTTCGGTCTTCGGTAAGACTCCTGTGATCGAGACCAAGGACGTTAATGGTCGTTACGGCTTCGTTTCGATTGTTAACTGCCTCAATCTCACCATTAAGCTCGAATCGAAAGACCTGTTCGCAGGCAGGCTGAAGTGGAGAAACGAATTCGGCGCCATCGTTATCCCACCAATTGTTCTTAAGTTGCGCGCCATAGCGACATTTTGCCTTCATACCTTCTCGTGGGAAACACGCTACCAGATTGGTGTAGTCCAGGTCAGATCCAGGCAGTTCCGCCCGGCAGCGACTCTGTGGCTTGATATGCTCGACATGCGATGAACTGCTGTCGATTCGACGCATCGTATAGGCACACAACCCGCCCTGGTCTGCAACCATAGTCTTCAATATCTGATCCTTCAGAGTCGAAGGCGCCTCGCGCCAATCAGATTTATTCGTTCCCTCAACTTCAGTGCACCACACGGAGTAGGAGTGCGGGCACCCGGATTTCTGGACGTGCTTCATTCGCCCAGAATCTCCAGTCGAGTGATACGCGCTTCAAGAACGGACCACTCCGGCAGGTCAAGCCCGTTCTCTTTGGCCTCTGAGATCGCGGTGTGCGCTTTCTCGAAGGTTCCTTGCGCAATCAAGTTTTCAACTGATTGAATGGCAGCCATCGCCTCCTTCGGTCGGTCATCGGCCTCCATGAGGTGGCGCAGTATCCAGTTTGAGTCCATGCCAAGGCTGCGGTCCGGATGGACAATTTCACCAGGTGCCAAGGGGTGAACCTGATCGGGCTCGACGGACGCCACGACCTGCGGCGAGTGAGTCGTCGCGATGAACTGGCAGTTTGGAAACGTCGCGGTCAGGTTATGGACGATTTGCCTCTGCCATTTGGGGTGAAGATGCAACTCCAATTCGTCAATCAGGACGACCGCATGACCTTCACTCAGGGGATCATCTAGTGATGGATTCGCCTGGGATAATCGTCGAGCGATGTCAAGGACCAAGGCCAACAACCCACGCTCACCATCCGATAATTTCCGTACATCAAGAGTAGTTCCATCGTGGTCGACTAAGAGGCGAGGTGTTTCTTCGTCAGTTGGTCGAAGATTCTCATAGGTCGGCAGGAATCTTTCAACCGTCGATCGTAGCACCTCTATGTTTCGCTTTACCGCGGAATTCTCCACAGCAAGAATCGCCTGTGCACGCATCCAATGGGCAAAGTGTGATACATACATCGGTCGGGATACAAGGGCACCGGCGTAAGCCACTGCCATACCACCAGTTGCCATAGACTCGGTTGGACGGCGAGAAGAGAACACGGAGCGATCGGTAGAGAAGAACACGCCGTTGGGAGCCACCCGAGAGGTGTAGGCGGCGGCAGCGAAATCAGCTTCAGACGGCAGGAGGAAATCGGAATCATAAACTCCGTGAGATTCATCAAGCTCACGCAACGGCTTTACCGCCCGGTCGCGTAATCGCTCAGACTCCAAAATCTTCCTTTGGAGATTCTTTAAATTCTCTTCACTGTCAGCCGCGATCGGCTCCCTCCATTGACGCCGCGTAAAATGGAAATCTTCCTCGTTTATCGTCAGTGACAGTTCGGCATCCAGGAACGGGAAGTCGCTTCTTATGTCTTCAATCTCAAAGGAAATCGGCTTCGCGCGAGGTTTCGGCCAACTTCTGAGTATTCTAGATTGACAAATGCGCAACGCGTCCAAAACAGTGGTTTTCCCAACGCCGTTAACGCCGACGATCAGGTTGAATCCCGGCTGAAATAGAAATTCAGCATTTTCAATTGCACGCAGGTTGGTTATTTTGAGACGCGTGAGAATCATGCGACGTTTCCTATATCCAGGCGCCCGGTAATTGCCGCTGAGATTAATGCGGAGCGACGCTCCTTGATCAACGAGATGGCGTTCTTCACTACGGACTGGAGTGAGTCGAGCTGCTCGATAGAAGTGGCTATCTTCCCCAGGATGACCGCCTGCTCCTTGACCGGAGGAACCGGCACGCGCAGATTTCCGATCTCTTCGCACGTCAGCGCGCCTTTGGTTCCGCCAGCATCATCGCTGATGCTTCTAAGAAAATCGTATGCGGCAGATAATGTCCATTTCAAGAACCAAGGCAGAAGACGAGACGGGTTCGGATGAATAAATGCAAGGTGCTGATTGATGGTCGCATCGAATGAGAGAACGGCAGCCCGTCCCCTCGTTTTCCCTTGGCCAGTGATCGCCACGAGAACACTACCGCTCTTTACTTGGGGCAAGTGACATTCGTGAGCAGCTAGCTCAGTCACGAATTGATCCGCGTGGGTGACTTCGGGGTGATTCACGACACTGCTGTTGAGCCACGGAATCCTGCCTTTATTCCAATACGCAGCATTGTTGCGGCTGGGCGTAGACCCGTTCCCGACCTCTGCGAGGTGTCCGACTTTCCAGGTTTCCCAATGCGCTGGAATCTTGCCCAGCCAGGGGATACCAGAGTCCCCTAGCAGGACGTTTGGCTCGACGCCACGGGTGATGGCGCGGGTGATGAGTGCACGGCGTTTTTCGGCCAGCAGGGCCAGTAGCTTCTCCTTTTCCGCGATTAGCGCATCGATCCGCGCCGTCTCGCGGTCGAGGTAATCCGCGATGGCGCGCTGTCGGGGCAGAGGCGGGACAAGCGCGTCTTTGGCGTATGCTGTTTCACGATTAAGGCCCGGAACTGCAGCTTCGTCTGTTCCTTCATCAAGCCGCAAAGTTTGAAGAAGCCAGTAGAGCCAGCGCAAGTGGTTCCGACTAGTGGATTTGTCAATGAAGAAGGTCGTATCGGATGCGAAGCAAGATTCCGCTGTCCAGTTGACCTTGCCATAGGAGCCTTTTCGTCCTATGACGATCGCTGGTGATCCAGTGTTGGCCCTTGAGGTATATCCAAATGGTCCGTTGGAACCAAACACACGGAAGCCACCATTTTGTGGTTCATCACGCGGCAATGTTTCTCCATACCCCAATCGAGCAACATATTTCAGCTTCACCCTTGGCCACATCACGCCGTCACCTCCCTAAGCAGCCGGATGATTTTCTCTTCGGCCTGCTTCAGATCCGCGTCGATCTCCTCCAGCGGTCGGGGTGGCGTGTGCTTGTTGAAGTGCCGGTTGAAGTTGATCTCGTACCCGACCTTGTCCTTGCTTCTGTCCATCCAGGCTTCGGGCACATGGGGGAGGACCTCACGCTCGAAGTAGGCGTCGACGTCCTCAGCGAGCGGCACATTCTCGAAGTCTCGGAGTTCGGCGTCGGGCTCGTATTCGTTCTCTCGGCCATCCTTCCTGACCGGTTCGCCGTCCGGATCTTTAACGGTGAAGACGTCTCGGAAGAGCCTCTGTTCTACCTTCTTCCAGCGCGATTGGCGCTTATACAGGAGAGCGCTGATATTTCCCCAGGTCGCATTCCAGTCGCGCATGGGCTCGCGTCCCAACACTTTATCGATGTCCTGGACGTCATCCAGCAGGTACGGACACGCGTCCAGGAAACGCGCTTTGTCTTCAAAGGTCATCTGGTAGCGTAGGCGCAGAGGGCGCTCCACGGTCACGCGATTATAGCCGAAGTCCTCGTTGTCGAAAATCTTCGAGCGATCACATTCCTCGAACCGACCGTAAAGTCGCACAATTTCCCCGGCATGTTCAGCGCTGATGTGCCGGCGTTTGTCGCCCAGACTGCGTCTGTTGTCGTCGCTTCCGCCGGCTGTCCACATCTCGCGGGCGTCGACCAGTTGAATCTTCCCGGTTCGGTTATCTTCCTTGCGGTTGGTGACAATCCAGATATACGTACCGATGCCCGTATTGTAGAACATCTGCTCAGGCAGGGCGATGATGGCCTCCAGCCAGTCATTTTCGATTATCCACTTGCGAATGTCGCTTTCGCCGGATCCGGCGCCGCCGGTGAAGAGGGGCGAGCCGCTGAACACAATCGCAAGGCGAGACCCATGCTTGTGCTCCTCCGGACGCAAGGGTTCGAACTTTCGGACCATGTGCTGCAGGAAAAGCATCGATCCATCGTTTACGCGGGGCAGTCCTGCGCCGAAACGGCCCGCGAAACCAAGCTTTTCGTGCTCATTGCGCACCTCGTTGCGTTGTTTCTTCCAGTCCACGCCGAAGGGGGGATTCGTAAGAAAGTAGTCAAAGGTCTCTCCGTCGAACTGGTCTTGCGTCAAACTGTCGCCGAATCGGACGTTGTCACCGCCGCCGTCGTGGTCGACCTGCTTCATCAGCGTGTCTGAAGCGGCTGTGGCAAAGGCGCGCTGGTTGTAATCCTGTCCGTAGACGTACAACCGCGCGGCACTGTGGTGCTCCCGCTGGTAGTTCTGCGCTTCGGCCAACATGCCGCCCGTGCCGCAGGCGGGGTCGAGCAGCTTGCGCACGACGCCTGGCGTCGCGAGAAGCTCATCGTCGTTAATGAACAGAATGTTCACCATCAGTCTGATAACGTCACGTGGCGTGAAGTGATCGCCCGCGGTCTCGTTTGCCAGTTCATTGAACCGACGGATCAGATGCTCGAAGAGCAGCCCCATCTGCTCGTTGGGAACCCGGTCCGGGTGCAGATCCACGTCACAGAACTTTGAGACGATCATATAGAGGAGGTTGGCCTCTCGCATCTTCTCGATTTCAGTCTCGAACTCGAAGTACTCGAAGATGTCGCGCACGTTTTTCGAGAACCCATGGATGTAACTGACAAGGTGTTGGGCGACGTTGTCCGGGTCGCCCTTGAGTTTCTCAAAGTTTAGCGGTGAGCGGTTGTGGAAACGCTCATTGGCGGCCCTGTTCAACCTGGCTTCGAGCGCGCGACCCCTGAACCTGCCGCGAGAGCGTTCGTACTCAGCGAGCACGCCGGACCTGGTCGGTTCGAGCACGCAGTCGAACCGTCGAAGCACGGTCATGGGCAACATCACGCGCTCGTACTGCGGCGGCCGATACGGCCCACGCAGCAGGTCGGCGATGTGCCAGATCAGGTTCGCGAAGTAGCTGTGGTCAGGCATGGGTAAAATCGACTATAGATTTGGTTGCGATTTTCGTTTTGGTTTAACGATGTTCACAAGAGGCCGCCGCCAGGACGGCTTCGCGCGAGACCGACGGATAGCTCAATCTAATCTAATCGGGATCCAGACCGGAAGCCAGATTGTCCAGAACCTCAGTCCCTACGTGCCAATATAGGGTGAGACAACTTCCCCTTCGAGATTAATGTCGTATCATGGGCGGAGAGGAGAACAAGAGATGAGGTCAAGGACCGATGTTGTAGGCAACGGCAGCAAGGGGTCTCTGGTTGTGGAGGTCCCGCGCGGGACCTCCACAACCACGAGGCCGGATCCGGAAGTGCCGGCGCGTGCGCGGCGTCGCCGTTTCACGGCAAAGTACAAGCTTCGCATCTTGGAAGAGGCCGATGCGTGTCGCGCTCCTGGTGAAGTCGGCGCGCTGCTGCGCCGCGAGGGACTGTATTCCTCGCAGTTGACGCAGTGGCGTCGTGCGCGTCGCGAGGGGTCGCTCAAGGCGCTGTCGAAGCTGCGGGGACCGCAAGGGCGTCGCCGCGACGAGGTGGCCGTCGAGAACGAGCAACTGCGCAAGGAGATCGCCCGTTTGCGACGACGATTGGAACAGGCGAACACGATCCTCGAGATCCAAAAAAAAGCCTCCGAGATCCTGGGCATCCCCCTGAACCCGCCAGCAGGCGACGACGACGTATGATACGGGCGGCAGAACAACTGGCCCCGAAGGTCGGGTTGGCTTCCGCGTGCCGGGCCCTGGGTGTGGCGCGGGCTTCGGTCTACCGTGCGCGTCAGCCAGCCCAACGCGGGCCTCGTGGCGCCCGGTCCTCGTCGCCACGTGCGCTTTCCCAAAACGAGCGCGCTACCGTGCTGGACATCCTGCACGAGGACCGCTTCGTAGACCAGGCGCCACCGGCAGTCTACGCCGCGCTGCTCGAGGAAGGGCGGTATGTCTGCTCGATCCGGACCATGTACCGTCTGCTGCACGATGCAGGAGAGGTGCCCCAGCGGCGACACCAGCGGCGTCATCCACGTCTGGAACCGCCCCGCTTGATGGCGGATGCGCCCAACCAGGTCTGGACATGGGATATCACGCGGCTGCCAGGAACCCGCAAGTGGGAAACCTATCCCCTCTACGTCGTACTGGATCTGTTCTCACGCTATGTCGTGGCCTGGATGGTCGCCACAAGGGAAAGCGCCACATACGCCAAGCGCCTGATCACCAACGCCTGCAACAAGCAGGGCATTCAACCCGGACAACTGACGCTGCACCAGGACCGCGGCGCACCCATGACAGCCAAGACGTTTTCGCAGTTGCTGATGGACCTCGACATCCTGGCCAGCTACGCTCGACCCCGCGTCTCCGATGACAACCCGTATTCCGAAAGCCAGTTCAAAACGCTCAAATACGCGCCTTCATACCCCGGGCGCTTCACCGGTCCGCAAGAAGCCCGTACCTATTTACAGACCTTCTTTTCCTGGTACAACACGCAACACCGGCACAGTGGACTGGGCTTACTCACGCCCGACACCGTCCACCATGGGCTCACACAGCAGGTGCAAGCCGCCAGACAATCGGTGCTGGATCAGGCTTATCACAACCACCCTGAACGATTTGTTAAGGGGCATCCTCGACCACCACACGTTCCGGACCAAGTCTGGATTAACCAACCACAGAACACCATCGAATGCCAACAACTGCTACACTAAACCCCAACGGGAGGTGTCTCATTTCTATTGACACGTTCCGAGTCACCAGGACTCGCGTACCGGCGATGCACGCGATGTTTTCAAAAAACGCTTGACAAGGTATACACAAATAATGATCATTAATTATGAATAATAATGATATATAACCAAGGAGACTTTCGTGCTCAAAACGATTGAAATTCCAACTTTTAGTCAAACGTGGATAAATTCCACCACACCTTTAATACGAAAAAAAAATGACGTACAACAACAAATGAATGAATTATTGGAAGAACCTGTTAGAGAAATAATACGAAACTTTCATGATTTAAATGACTCTTTAAAGCAAGGAATAAAAAAGGAGTTTGAATTTTATCAACGTCTTAAGACTTTTGATGATAACACAATCCAACAATTAAATGTAGATAAGCGGGAATTTGCCAGGTTAGATAATGTTTATGTTAATTTAAAAAATAGACAATCCCAATATAAAGAATTTAAGAATAATGTGATTGATACTATTGCTGAATTACAGTCTATCATAAAGGCAACACCAGCTCTATGGAAAGAATCAACACAATTAAACAAGGTAAAACGTAATATTAATCGAAATCTAAATCACATAATAGCCTTATCACAAGAATCAAGTTGGATCTTATCCATAATTATCGATACTCAATGCTCAGAGCGTAGTGACGTATATGACTCCGCCCATAAGGCACTAGAAGCCTTGTGGGAGTAACACAGATGCTGCATAAACCTCTGGAGTCATTAAATCAAATTGCCTTTAGTCCTCGGGTGAAAAAACAACTACGCAAGTTACGCAGTCATATTGAAGGAACATTCGATAAAGCCTTATACGAACTACAGACAGGAGAACTATCTAACGGTCGTGAATTTAAGAAAGATCAATTCTTCTATACGATTCGATTAAATGATAATTATCGAATTGCTTTTACTATCGAAAAAGAAATACTACATATAAGATGCGTCGGCCCACATTCAACTATTGATCGCTATAGAAAAATTGGTGAATTATAGACCATAATTAAATAAACCCCCCCAGAACCCCCGCCACAGATCCGCCTCCTCCCGCCAATAAAACTGATAACCCGCCTCTGGCAGATACTGTTCCGCCATTCCTCACTGTATCGGTGGTGAGTATCATACGCTTGACCTGCACCGCCTAACTTAATATTTACTTGTGAAATTGACCACTAGGTTGTTTTCTCCATAGATCGTCCTGGGCGAATTGCTCGTGGGCGGTATCGCCGAGTCTCGGCGCCTCAAGCTGAATAACTGTCGAACCTGATTCCAGTCCAGTAATTGTAAAGTCGATCGAAGCGCCCAACCACGGTGGCCTCGCTCCCTTCCCCACGCCAACACCAGTGGCTATCAGGCGGGTGGCTCGCTCTGCGGTCGTGAGGAGGGCAGCCGTCACCCGGCGAAGGGTCGTCATTCTGATCTGCCCTTCGCCTTCTCTAAGACCACTGATGCGGAGTTGATAGCGTTCTGTCTTCATGGCGGTGTTCACCTTTGTTGTGTGCCGTTCTATAGCTCAGGTTCGGCAGCTTTGTAGTTTCGCGCTTTGTATTCGCCCAAGAGTCTCGATACAAGCTGCGATGTGTTCAAAAAACGATCCCGTAGCTGACCTTTTCCCAGATCCGGTCCAACCAGGAGTCGGTCAGATCCGGCTGTACCGCCAGATCAGTCATCGGGCATAATTTGTGAAGACGTCACGAGAACGTCAAATGTTCCGGCTTACGTCTTTCCGGGCATTCATTTCAGCAAGGATAGGCGTTCTCAATTGTCGAAATATATAAGCCGAAAAAGACTACCCATCTACAACCTTGTATTTAGGCCAGCCCTGATCGCCTTCTCTAACGCCGCGCAAAACCTTTCGTAATCCCGTAGGGATATCGGCCGATAGTGTGCCACTGCATTGCGGAGCTGGCGCGAATGGTGTACAAGTGGAAGCCATCGCTGTTCTACCTGTATATTAGGACATTTCTGCAGCAGATATTCCAAGTGTCCCCACTGACAGGCAAACGGCGTCTCTCTTACTTCCTGGCATTCTGTTTCTGTATCCGGCTCCTGCCATTTGTAAGGCCAATTCAATCCGTACGACCGGTTCAGATGAGTACATAGCACCAATCTAATCTCGTCAATCTCAGCCAGTAGGAATCCCGCTTGACCTCGCCACAATCGATGATCCAATGTTTCCTTTTGATCCAATAGAGCTAAGACTGCGCTATGGCGTTCCAGCCCATATTCCGGAGTCCAATGGACCATTCCCCGAGCCCAAATCTTATACATTGAATTTGGTAATGCCCAATCCTCTTGCCAAAGTGTGGGATTTCGAGAATGGCTATGTAAAGGCCAATCCTCCAATTCCGTCCGATCCCATCCACGTTGCTGACCATAAGCCCGCAGTAGGTGCGCTAATTCCGCTCTATCGCTATACACTTGAGACCAAAGATAATCTGCCAAATCTATATCAGAGCCCGCAATGGCCGGAATCGTGTGCTCTTTCCATCGGCTTAAGGGACCGGTATCCTGATCGGATGCCAGGCGACACAGGAGTCGCATCTCCAATGTCGTGGGGATGCCTCTCCAAGGACGGATAGAAAGGAATACATTAGTTTCGGGAAGTGGGTAATGTACTTGAGACGCATGGGCTATCAAACAAAACGCCGGGAAGATTTCGACTCCATCTTCGTCGGTGGAGTGCATTCCTTGACAAACCTGCGCCCACTGCACCACAAAGCGAAGCCACTTTACTCGATCTTCTTCTTCCAGTTGATCAAACCCATCGAGAAACAGGATTTCCGGCAAGTCTGCTCGTTTCAGTAGATTCTCAACTGTCCTCGGCGTGGAGGATGCACCCCAATCTACTCCGAGAGCCTGGCCCAAAGCTGCAGCCGGCGTTTGGACGTCTAACTGTGATATGAGGATCTGGTCAATCTGTAAGTGCCAGTGGTCGAGTCCTTCCCTCAAGGCCAACCGCAACATACTTGGATCGATACCATCGGGAAACAGAACCAAAACACTTCGGGCATGCCGTAAGTCGTCCTGTATCAGTTCCAACAAATGCCGGACGGTCGGCAGTTGCATCATGTAGGTGGTCAGTTCCAAGCTCATAGAGGGCTAACTATTCGACCTATGACGGACTCAACGCGGTACTCTCCATCCCTTTTTTCGAGGCATCCCATCCGGGTCAAGAACTCCACAGCCAACTTGCAGTCCTCTAACGTGAGAGGAGGAGTTCCTTCCACCAGATCTCCCAAAGTCTCCAAATCCTCTTCTGAGACTTTGTCACATTCGACTAAAGTCCGTACTACTCGGCGAGACTCCGCCCGGGAATCCAAACCGACCTGCTGCAACAGCTTAGAGCCCAACTTGGATCCCGGACTGGCAACCTCCTCGATCAGACTTTTCGCATGAGATCGGGGGTCGTCATGGTCGCCGCACCGGCGCAAAAGGTCATCCAGCAAGAATGGCCACCCCCCGGTGGCCTCCAGCACCTTCCGGCAAATCTCGGGCGAATCCAGCTTATCGGCCTGGCTCAATCGCTGTTGAATTCCGACTTCGTTCCACCGACGCAGGTAAATGGAGTCAGTCCCATCCTCGAGGCCGGTACGCTGATCCGCAGGTAATCTCAGCCAGGTCCAGGCAGCCTCCGGTTTGAGGACAAAAACGACCCGTAGGGGCCGCCTACCCCTTTGGTTAAAATCCCCGCACATCAGCGATACTTTCCAGACGTATCGGGCCATATCGCCTCCTGTGCCCCTGAGCCGACCATAAGTCAATAACTGCTCGAACCCTCGTTGCTTTTTGGCGTGGGCGTCCAACCATGCACAGGTTCGATTGGCCTGGCTCAATTCTTGAGCAGGAATCTCACTGCCACCCATACGGTCTAAAGCCTGGTCCAACGCGTCCAGTCCCAATGCCTGGGAGCCAAAGACTAGACTCACGCCGGATGCCCCGGATTGTTGGATGCGGCCTTCTTCTACTAACGTCAACGGACTGTATCTGAGGCCCTGGTCACCCAATAGTACGTGCTGACTATCGGGCTGAAACTGGGTGGGCTGAGATTTTTCCGATAGCTCCAACAGACGACTTTCTATATCCTCCTCGGTACCCATCATGCGGACGAGATTGGGACTGCGTAGCATGTATTGATTCTCATCCTGGTTGTGTACCAATATGCCCAGACCGACCATTTCTCCTAATAGTCCTCTCAAGGCTTCGGTGTGGACGTCATCGAAACCTTGAGGCCACCACTCTCGCGCCCGTTGGAGAAGCTCGTTCACGCTGAATGAACGGACATAGCTGTCTCGCGTCTCTTTTTGCTCATAGATCATGGACCACGCGATACACTGATATCGTGGATCCAATTGCAGAGTCCAATCGAGCCGTTCCCGAATGACCTTTCGAGCTTGAGGCAAGCGATACACGGCCTCGACATCCTCCGAGCGCACTTTGTAAGGCGGTCCGGTAATGGACCTCTTGGCTTGCAGGCGGCGCACGAGTTCATGGCAGAAATACTGTATCAAACCGGGATGGTAGTTGGTGTAGGACAAAACTTTGAGCACTGTGGTCTCATCAACGAACCGGTAACCCAGCGTCTCCAGAGGTTCCCGCACCAGGTCCCGGGCGGAACTGGCTTCGAGAGGTCCCACCAGTAAATTCTCGCCGAAGTGCGCCAAAGGCTGGTTGGGGATATCATTAAACCTTTGGACGTTGTGCAGTCCGGCAAAGACCACCTTGAAGCGAGATTGAGTATCCTGCATTAGGGATCTCAGTCTTTCGACGACTTGGAAGCTGTTTTGAGCATCGGCACCCAGGAAGGAATCGGCTTCATCAAGCAGGACGAGAACACGCCGCTGCGGAGCCACATCCATTGCGTTTTGGATGTGGCTTATGATTCTGTCAGGTTGAGACGCCGCTATCCGCTCTCCGATTAGTGAGTGTTTCTTAAAGCCATCACGCAATTTTATCCACAGTAGATCGGGCTGTTCGCCTGCCAGGGCATCACCCACCAGCTTGATGTCTTGGACCCAGGCATACCGCTCGTGATCTGGCTCGTGAAACGTACGCTCTACCTGGCGCAATAGTGCGGACTTGCCCAACTGTCGCCCACCGAATACGATGCAGTTACCCTCGTTTTGTAGCTGACGCACCATTTTGTCGCGACCATAGTACATTTCAGGCGGTACGTTTCCTGCCTGGAACGGCGTATAGGGATTCAAAGCAGCGTAGGGCAAACTACAACGCAGGAAAGCTGGAAGGCGGGTATCGTCAAGCCTGGCCAGGAATGCCAGTAGGACCTCATCGAGCACCACGAGAGCCAATTCTCGTTGCCCGGCACGCGTGGCTATGTCTCCTCGTCGCCGTTCAGTCAATCGTCCGAGGAAAAAAACGATGACAGTCTTGGTATCCAGTCCTATTTCACGCAAAAAAGCTCCGATAGAGGCGGCACCAGGGCGTTCCCACAGACATACCACATCGTAGCGGCCATTGGCTTGCGAGCCCAGTTGAGGGATCGGCCGCGCGAGGTCGCTGGCCGATGCATCTACTTCGCAGTGGAGCCAATCCCGGCCTCGATTCTTCACTTTGACAGCCGATTCTCTTTCCGGTAGATGAAAACCAAGATATGCCAACAAGTTTGGTACATGCCGATGAGCAACTGTTGGCTGGTCCTGATGTCGCTTAAGCATGTGCCAGGATCGAAAGGCCCTGACGACTTCATCTCGGCGGGTTTTTGGTAACTCACCGAACGCCACCTTTTCCCAAGTTTTGCCTTTTTCAACCTCACGGGCCAATTGATTGACATTCCCCAAGCTTGCAAGCCCCGATTCAATACCTGGACTTGCATTCTTGAACTCACTTAAGTAGTCGCGTTCGGAAGGTGGGGCTAACCAGGCACTATCCCATTCAACCTCACCCTGGAGGACTTCGCGCAGGTGGGCTAAGCCTTCTTCGACGACTCTGGTATCGCCCTGTTTAAAGGATTTCTGAATAAACGCCTTCAAGGCTTTCATTTGGTCGACTTCGATCTTTTGCAATAGGCCTTGCCGCATTTCCTTCCATTGACTTTTCAACTCTTGCAATCGGTCTGCGCGTTTCTGGTTCAATTGGTGCTCAATATCGTCCAGTCGTCGGAACAGAGGCTCGAAGCACATGGGCTCTTCAATCTCCGCTGTTTCCAATTCAGCGCTGAGACCGGTACGTTCTTCTTCAACCAGTAGCCCGTCGACCATTCCCTGTTCGATTGCGCCCCGTACGCTGGCGACCTTATCCGCAAGAGCCGCTCGGGCACCCTTGAGCGCCTCGTCGTTTCGATCCTCGAACTCTTGACGTTCGTCATCGTCATTCAACGCATTCCGCAATATATCGGCGAATCGAAAATCCTGCCCTTCAATGTGCATGGTACAGGCTGCATTAAGTGCGCGTTCCTCGGCCAGGGACTGCCGCAAGAACGTGGCAATATCTGCCTCTTGATCCTCTCCAAGAAAGCCGTGGTCGTCCAGGGAAACTTCAGGGAGCCACAACAGGCGTCTCGTTAACGCCTGTTTCAGTGAGCCGCTTTCGCGCTGCATCCATGCTTGAGGATCTTCATTATCGGCTTGCCCCTCTAAACCCAACAATCGGGTTACTTGGCCTATAGCCAGGTGCAAAACGCGGGCACATGCGGCTTCTTGTTCGGCTTGTTCCTGCTGTTGCATGCGATCGAGTTCGGATGTGACATCTGGCAAGATTGCTTGTATTTGGTCACGCAATTCCCTTACAAGATCGGTCCACCAGTCGCCGTTGGTGTTGATCACCTCACTCTTCTTAATCAAGGAACACCAGTGGTCGGCCAACGTCACAGCGTCTTCTATGCTGCGTACCAATTGGTCTCGCGGAACTCCGGTGATCGGTCTGGAGGGACGCCCTGGCGTTAACTCACGGTCAATCTGGTGAATGCGGTCCTCAATCTTGCGGCCTTTGAGTTCTCTTACTCGCTGTCGGATCTTTTCGATTTCGTCGGTATGGTTATTACTCACCGGATACAATAGTTGCCCCAAATCTCCGTCTCGGTTCACCAATCGTCGGAGGACGTTTGTCGCCCTTACCATTTTTAGTCTACGGACCTTATTGTTCTCCAATAGGCTACCCGCTCTCGTAGCTGTCTCTTCAATGCCGTCTGATAAATCTGCCTGATGTTCTACGCCAAGTAAATCGTCCCGCTGCAAAGGATAACCTGCGCGGGTAAACGCACGAATTGCATCAGCCAGCCTGCCGAAAGGGGAATCAACCTCATCTCTTTGTGGAAGCCAACTGGTCAATCCGGTGTACGGGGCAATTAAGGCGGGACGAATTGCCGCAGCCAATCCTAAAACTCGCTCGGCGTTATTTTTAGGTGCCAGATCCGTTGTAATGTCTTTGATAGCGTGGACCAAACTGTCAGCATCGTCTTCCAACCAACGCGAGCCTTGAAGCACGGCAAGCAATTCAGGCGCGACGGGTACGTTTCGGCCTCTTGCTTTCAACGAAAGAGCAAGCCAATAGGCGCCTGCCCAATCCTCTTCAGCCAACAGGCTCCAGCCCAGCGATTCCCAGTTCTCATCGGAGTCGTCCTCTTGCAATTGCATCGCCGCGTCGCGAACCGAACGCAACTTTGCCGACCTTTTTACGGGGTGCTGGAGTGTTGAAGGGGCGGGCTCGCTCTGCTTCGGTTCGGACTCGTCTGGCTTGTCTGAAAGTTCGCCTTCGGCATCTTGCTGGTTGGAACTGGTTTCCTCTTTAGATTCGTCTGCGGGGGGACGAGCGTCTTTCTTGGCCGGTTGCTCCTCATCAGAACCAGGGTGTTCATCAGACGGACCTTTTCCGGGTTCAGGGGGATCCGTGTCGGGTTCATCGTCGTCTTGGGTGTCCTCTTCCGGGGTCTGTTGTGGCTCCGGTTCGGCTTCTGCAAACTCCTGTTCGAGTTGTTTTGCGAGTAAGTTTATTCGATCTTCCGTGTCGTTCAAGTCCGTCCGATGCTTGCGGGTCTCCTGGAAGTTTTCAGGCGTTTCCTGCTTTAACATACGAAGCCCATTTAGCTGCTCCAGCAGATTTACGGCTATTTTCGCACGCCTTGGAACCTGATCAGCAGGGCAACTGGCCGCTTGCCAATTGGCTATGCCGAGGCTTTCGAATCCAAAAAACGCTATCTCACCGGCGTAGTCGTCTCGCAATTGGTCCAATGTCTGTTGGAGATGGAGCCGCCCCGCTTTCTTCTGTTCGTCGCACTTGTGCTCGGCGAGGAGCCGTACCTTTTCGACGAATCCTTCGACCTGGTCTGTTTCCCATTCCGAAGCATCCGAAGGCCACTCGCGCAGTTCCTCAATAACGCTGGCCCATCGCGTATCGTTCAGGCTCTCGCCATTCTGTTTCTTGACATCGCTCATATACAATCCTCAATATAGGATTCGTCTAGATTCCTGTATCATTTCGCGGTCTCATCTACCCCGGAGTGACGACACCCTCATCCGCCAACGCTGCGGCATAGCAAATCGCCGCCTGGTCGGATTCGCGTGAGACCGATGGATAGCTTTTCGTAATCTCGTCGGGGTCCAGACCGGAAGCAAGATTGTCAAGAATCGTGGTCACCAGAACAGGATGGCCGGAGTGGGAATTTGCGGTCTATGTGAGTCGATTTACTGCCGTTTCTCGTTCTCTCGTGCTTTTCTCTCGCTCCAGGCTTCTTCCTGCACCAAGTTATGATCCTGCTCCTGTTTTCTGTTCCTGATAAGCCTGGTTGGTTTTGGTTCTTATCCTGTTAATCCCGTTATTCCTGCTAATCCTGATCGCTCTTCGGTTTTCATCCTGTCCATCCTGTGCATCCATGGTGCGCCGTGAAAGGCGCGGAACTCCAGTGGGTGAGAGTCCCACCCGACAAATGTTGCTACAGTCGGTAGCAACCGGAGCGGGGGTGAAGGTAACGACATCTCCGAAGCCTCCGGTGTAAAGGGTCGCAAGGCGACTCGGCGAGTATGCGGGCCGAAACGTGCAGTGAACGCTGAGCAGGCCTCGAAAAAGGTAATGCGGGAGCCGACCCGCCCATGGATCGGGGAAGGCCGCCGTCGTTGGAAAAAGAGAGCAACGCGTGCATCCAACGGTCCCGCCGGGGTAATGGCGAAGGCACGTATACAAGGGGTTCCGACGCAACACGGGAAGCCCCAGCGGTGGTGAATAGACACCAACCGGACGCCCGTGAGGGACAGGCCGGGCCGTATGGGGTGGCGGACAGGCTCGTAGTACCCGTGAAGCCGGGTAACGCCGGTGGAGGGAAGGGGCCTGACTTCGGATGTGCTTGCGAAGGGGACAACTGTCGGGAGAGTGGCGCAAGCCTATTACCTCCTCTAAAAGTAGATGAGGCGACTCCGGAACAAGCTTGGGCTTCAGGTGAAGCTGTCCGGGCAGTGCGGGCAGCGTGTGCCTGAAGGCGACGTCCGTCGGAGAGCCGGATGCGGGAAACCCGCACGTCCGGTTCGACGAGCGGGATGTGGAAACGGAGCACGGAGCGGCTATTGAGGCACCGCCAGACGAAAGGGGCGGAAACAGATAAGAAGGGCCACTCCTAAACCACCGCGCCACATCCCGACTCTACTAAGTTCCCGCTTATGAGTTGAAGGGGTTACACCCTCAATCCGCGGGGACCATTTCCGGCGCTTTGCATGCGAAGACGTCGATGGGCGGGAGATTGCGGTCGGGGCCGAGTTCGAGTTGGCGGGGGCCGACCAGGATGTCCAGGTTGTCCCGCATTTCGGCCATGTCAAGGTAGGCGGTGGAGGCTTCGACTTCGCCCAGGTCGAGGGTATTCTTGATCCAGAGCACTTTGGCATCGCACGGCTCGATAAGCCCGATGGATTCCAACCCGATCTGCAGGACTTCCTCGTCGGTGGGGAAGTGCATGGGGATGGAGGCAGCGGGCGGATGCTGCCCCGTAATGGCGTTGATATTCGTCGCATAGTGGTCGATTTTCTCCACCAGCCGGTCCGTGGTGAATTCGGCCATACCCACGCCCACCGCGTTGCCATGGGTCTTTTCCGTGAGGTCCCGGACGAAGATCCGCAGCACGCGAGGCGTGTCGCCGTCCGCCGCGCGGCGTTCGTTGCGCTTGCGCCCCACCACGTTCGTATCGATGCCGGAGCCGCTGATGTCTTTGCCCATCTCGTCGATGATCAGCAGGTCCACGTCGTCGAAGGGCAGGCGGGGACACCAGGCCTTGGCCTTGACCAGAAGCTCCTTCTCGGCGCTTTCGAAGTCGGCGGCGGGAACCGCCGCGATCTGCGCGGTCTCGTCATAGCCGTTTTCGAGCAGGGCGACGCCGAACGTGATGGGCATTTTTTCCCGGACGGACTTGCCCACAACGCGAACGATCTTGTCGAACGAGTGATGGATGATGGCGCGGTGATAGATCGTCGCACCCTTGTGCTTTCCCAGGCCGATGAGCATCATTTTCATCAGGCCGCTTTCGATCTCGCCCACGAAGCCCGTGTGGGGCTTCACGCGGTTGACGACGACCACGTGGTCGGCCTCGGAGGCGCATTTGTCGAAGTAGACCGGCATGCCGAAATCCGTGACGTCGATCTCGACAACCTCCATCGAGGATTTGACGGGCGCGCCCACGGTTTCTTCGGTGATTCCGTATTCGGCGAGAATCCCGGCCTGGCCTTCGGCCGTGCCGCCGCCGTGACTGCCCATCGCGGGAACGATAAAGGGCCTGGTGCCCAGCGCGACCATCTCTCTGACGATCGTCGCAATGACCGTGTCGAGGTTCGCGATGCCCCGCGAACCCGCGGCGATCGCGACGCTATGCCCGGGCCTGATGGTGTCACCGGGGTTGAGGTTTCGGATTTCACGGCGCGTGTCTCCCGGTATGTCGTCCACGCGCGGCGCGTCGAACCGCTGGCGGAGCCGGAACATGTGGGGATATTGCATTTGGGGCCTCCGGAGGTAGAGGTCGTAAGTCAGCAAATGATCTCGTTGCAGGCGCCGCCGCCGTCGATCGGATTCGACGAAAACTCACATAGCGGCTTCGTAAAGCGCAATGACGTCCTTAAGCGTGGTGTGGCGCGGGTTGATCTGGATATTCCCGCTCTTCATCGCGTCTTCCGCAAGTACGGGAATCCCTTCGGGAACGACGCCGACGTCGGTAAGGGTTTCAGGGATGCCGACTTCCGCCGCCAGCGTTTTCACGGCATCCACGGCAACGTCGGCGGCCTCCATGGGCGAAAGGCCGTCGATGTCTTCGCCAAGTGCGGCCGCGACGTCGGCGAATCGTTCCGGGCACGCGACCTTGTTGAAATCCATCACCCGGGTGAGCAGGATGGCATTGGCGACGCCGTGAGGGACGCCGTAGTGGCCGCCCACGGCGTGGGACATCGCGTGCACGTTGCCCAGGCGCGTCTGCGAAAAGGCGATGCCGGCCATATTGCTCGCCAGAAGCATCTGCTCGGTGGCTGCGTAATTGTGGTGGCTGGCGGCGGCCTGCCGGAGGTTTTCCGCAATCAGCCGGATGGCATGCAGCGCCAGGCCGTCCGAAATGGGGTTGGAGGCCAGCGCCACGTAGGACTCCACCGCGTGGGTGAGCGCGTCCATCCCCGTCGCGGCGGCGATGGGCATGGGCAGAGCAACGGCCGCATTGACGTCCAGGATGCCCACGTCCGGAATCACGTGAGGACCGCCTACCCCTGCCTTGAAGTGGTTGTTGTCCGTCACGACGGCGAACGGGGTGACTTCGCTGCCCGTGCCGTAGGTCGTGGGTACGCACAACAGAAAGGGCACGCGTTTCCGCCCCTGCAACAGACCGAAGTGGTCTTCAATTCTGCCGCCGTTGGATGCGAGGACGCCGGCGCACTTGGCCGTATCCATCGAAGACCCCCCGCCAATGGCCAGCAGCCAGTCGCAGCCCTGTGACTCGTACAGATCGAAACAGGCCTGAATGACGTGTACCGGCGGGTTTTCTTCCACACCGTCGTAAACCACGAAGGGGATTCCCGCGTCCTCCAGGACACCGGTGGTCTGCTGTGCCACGCCGGCTTTGACCAGGCCCTTGTCGGTAACGACGAGGGCTTTTTTCTCGTGCCGGCCGGATAGAATCCGCGGGATTTCAGACACGCTGCCACGGCCCACGAGAAGCCGGGTGGGCGAATGAAAGGTGAAGCTGTCTTGTTCCGTCACAATGCGTGCTCCTTGAAGTACGGTAGAAACAGGAACTGTCCTCACGTAATTTAGGCGTTACGTCAAGTGGGGACAAGCAGATTCAGCGGTCAGGAAAAAAAGCTATCAGCTGTCAGCCTTCAGCCGTCAGCAAAGATCAAAAACGACAATCAACTCACACGAAGACACAAAGACACAAAGAAAAACAAGCCAGCAATCAGACGTCAGCTTGAAGCAAAGTCGAAAATCAAATTCAAGATCCCCTTTTCCCCAAATTCCCTGCCTCCGGCGGGTTCCTTTTGAAGCGACCAAAAGGAACCAAAAGTCGCCGTAAGTGTCCCGTCCCGGAAATATGTCGCCATTCATCCGCCGATTCATCCCGTCTGGCGGCGTTGCCTTCACTCGCCGAACTTACCCAGGTCGCCTGCGCTCAGGCGCCTTGCCAGCCGGGCGACTCGACGGCCGAACTCAGGCAATCTATTTCCAGGACGGAACACGGAGCGCGGGGCCTGCCACAGGCACAGCGCGAACACCCTCACAGGATGCACAGGATCCTCTGCCCTGAGACCCGCGGCGGCACATCGATCCGCGTCGCTGGACGGATCAGCGCGCTCTGCTCTGGTAGTGCTCCGGTCAGTTCTTCCCTTCGTAGTCTGATTGGTGTCTGAATAATGAGCGCAGCTGGTGGCGATCAGCTCCAAGCCGTCAGTTTGAATCACACCTGTCCAAAATCGGTTTCAGTCTTGGACAGCATCTGGTTCACTTCCGCGAAGCAATCCCTCGACCAAGATTGCCTGAGATTCACAAAGTGCTTATTTCACGGGCTTATTGAGACGGAAACAGCACAATTATGGCCGCTGGAAACGTCACCTTGTTCTTGGACAGCATTGCGCAGACGATGGCAAACCTGGTTTTCATTATCCGGGTCAAACCCGTCCAAAATCGCCTATTGTAGCCATTTTTCGAACCTTATCTCTGGGAATCCGACGGTTCTTGGACAGCAGTGAGTTTGAATCAAATGCCGAATCAGTCGACACCAGCGCCGTGAAGTGGCAGGACCAATACGGCCGCAGACCTCTCCCCCCAGCCCCCTCTCCCGGGGGGAGAGGGGGAGCAGAGCGAGATGTCTTCAAGCGATGACAGTTCTCCCTTCCCCCCGGGAAGGGGGAAAGGGGGTAGGTGCCGGCGTCAAAAGACCTTCCCGATTTCATCCCGGTCGAATTCGGGCAGGTCCTCCCAGCGGTCGTCTGTGCGGAGTTTGAGTCCGAAATCGGGCGATTCGGCGCGACCGACGATCTCGCAGGGAATGCCGGCGTGACGGATGGCGTCGCGAACCGGTTCGGCGTCTCCCGGCGCCAGGCCGATCAACAGCGCGCCGGAGGAGATGACGCCCAGCGGGTCCAACTGGAAAGCCTCGCACAGCAGACGGGTTTCTTCGGAGGAGAAGAGCGCCTCGCCGTCCACGGCAAGTCCGCAGCTCGAGGCGGCCGCGAGTTCCCGCAGCGCCGTGGCGACGCCGCCTTCGGTGGGGTCGTGCATCGCGTGCACCGAGGCGATTTTGCACGCGATTCGCGCCTCTCTGATAATACTGAGTCCCGGATCGTGAAGGTAGCCGTGCGCGCTATCGAGCAGGTTGGAATCGAATCCCCGGTTGCGCAACTCGACGGCTTTCTCTCTGGCCAGGATGGCGGTGGCTTCGATCCCCAACCCTTTGGTCAGCAGAATACTGTCGCCCGGCCGGAGTCCGCTCGACCGGACGAGGTCTTCGCGCCGGACTTCACCCAGCATCTGCCCGACGACGATCGGCCGATCCAGACCTGCGGTGACTTCGGTGTGACCGCCGCATAGCGAAACGTCGATCTCACCCGCAGCGCGCCGGAGCGATTCGAAGATGGACCGGACAAGGGCCTCGTCCGTCCGGCTTTCGGGCAGAAGCAGTGTGGCCAGGAACCAGCGGGGGGACCGCCCCCATCGTGGCGACGTCGTTGGCGTTGACGTGGACCGCTGTAGCGGCCGATCTCGTCGGTTGCGAAAGTAATGGGGTCGGTCTTCACCACGAGGCAGGTCTCGCCGAAGTCAATGACCGCGGCGTCCTCCCCCACCTCCGGTCCCACGAGGACCCGCTCGTCGTCGACGCTGCATTCGCGCAGCAAGCCGGAAAGCAGGTCCAGCGGGAGTTTACCTGGCGGCAGAAGGACGCACATGTTCGTAAGTGGATTGGCGAGCAGAGGCAACCGGTGAGGTCATGGATCGCAGAATTTACGATAGGCCAATTCCAGGGGGGTTGTCAATGGTTTTGCAGGACTGCGGCGCTGTCCGCCACCGGTAGATTGACAGGCACAGCGAACCGGTTATCCAGCGTGTTTAGCCGGCAAACTCCGGGTAGGAGATGATTTCACGTCAGCGTAGCGAAATTGGATCTGAGCTCCGCGGTGCGGGGGTCGGCGCTGAGGGGGCGTCTCGAGGATCCGTCGAAGTTGCGCCAGACGCGCTTCCGGGTTCCGCCACCTGTTCAGCAGCGGATGACGCGGGTCGGGCTGGGCATCCAGCAGGGACTGCGCGGCAAGGAGGTGGAAGATGAAGTGATGTCCATCCAACAGCGCCGCAATCTCGGCCTGTGACGCCGCGCGGTACTCCGACGCAAGGGCGGCATATCTCGCGGTCAGAGCAGGCGTGAGCGCGCTGCAGGTCCGGCCATCCGGTCGTCCTGCGCCGTGGGAGGTCGTGTACTGGGTCAGCCGGCGTTCGGGCCAGTCCCATCCGATTTTGGAGAATTCGATGAAACGGAGGGTTCGCGTCGCCGGATTGATCACGATGTTGCGGGCCTGGTAGTCGGTCGGGCCCGGCAGCGGCGAGGCCTGTTCGAGAAACCGTAGAAGCTCGGATAGCCCATCTGAGATTGATGGCAAAGGCCTGCGGCTGGCAGCCGGAGAGAGCTGTTCAACAAACCGGGGCAGGCCCCCGATAAGACGCCGGGTGGATTGCTGCCAGGCGCGGCGCAGATCCTTCTGGTGGCAACCCGGAAAGGTACGCGGGGCGAACACGTCTCTGTGCTCATGGAAGACGGATTGAATTCGGCAGAAGCCCTCAACGGCGAGGACGCCCATAGGTTCCCGCGGCGCCCTCCTGAAAGGCGTCGTCGAGCGTATGGTCGCCGCACCATTCGAAAAAGACGAGGTCGTGGTCGCGGTCGGCGACGTAGAGCCTGGGGACGGGCGCCCCGGACAGACGCGCGTGCGAAAGCTGTTCGACGGCCAGCAGATCGTGGGCTTTCCCGCGTGCGAGGGGGAGCGAAAACGTGGTGTTTGGCAACGAGGAACGAACCGTTGCCGAGGACGATCTTCCAGACGTTCGGGTGACCGGGGAAGGGCTGGATATCTTCGACCGCGGTCCCGCCGGGAACGGCGGCGGGAGCGATACGCCTGATGGCGTCGAGCGTCGGATCGGCGGAAGGAGCATGCATGGAACGTGGATGAAGTGTTACTTCTGCTGGATCTGCCGCTTTCGCAACGTGAGGAATTCGGGGGCTTCGCGAATACAGGAGACCAGGATGCCGAGGGAACGCCTGAAGGCGTTGAATCCCGTCCGGCGGATCTCGGCGGCGGCTTCTCCCACGGCGTCGAATCCGTCTTGCGTCGGCGCAAGGTTCTCCCAGTTCCTGAAGAGGCGGCCCCAGTCGCTTTTCAGAACTTCACGCATCCGCTTCCTGGCGAGAAACGGATACCAGAAGCTGTCGTGGTAGAGAACGCTGGCCAGGTACGACCAGGGCGCCAGGAAGGTCTTGAGAGACCACTCGACGGGTTTTTTGAGTGGTCCCCAATAGATCTTGTGCTGCATTCGGGACGCGAACGTCATTTTTCGGAAGGGACCGGCGAATTGCCAGCTTTCTTCGGCCGCGGCCGTGTCCCCCCGCAATCCGGATTCCGCGCGGGTCGCCGCAACCGAGACCGCGGTCGTGCGCGAGACGGATGTATTTGATTGAAAGCGGATCCATCCCCATCATCCTGGCCGCCACCGCGTCGATGGCCACCTGGTCCGCGCTTGCCAGGATGACGTTCTTGGTATAGGGAATCATACACCGCGGGCCGGGTCCGTCACCGGCGAAGGTACCGTCCATGACCGCGAATACGCCGGGATGGATCTTCTTCTGGATCGTCAACAGGTCCACGAGGGTCTCGTGGATGACCGGATGGGTCCAGTGGCGCCGTTCGTTGAGGAGGCCGCCGAAAGCGTTCTTCATGGCCCCCGTCGTGGTGGTAAATACGTGGGTCTTGACGGTGGGCAGGTGGACGATGTTCTCGCCGATCAGGCGCCGGGGGATGTGAAAGCCGTCGGGGTAGACCTGGTTCAGGCACAGGAAATCGTCGGCGAGATCGCCCACCGCATCGCGGACGTGGACCCATTCCTCGCCTTCGTAGAGGTGGATATTCCGCAGGCCGTGGGCATTGACAACGTGGACCTGCTTGTTCTCTCTCTCGCCCAAGCGGGCGTCGATGACGACCGTCCGGTTGTGGCAGGCGTGGATCAGGTCTTTGCGATATCCGTCCTTCGCCATGGCGCGGATCACACCTTCGAGCTGCCATGGGGTCGTGGAACTTCCGGGATAAAAGAAATGCCAGGAAATATTCACCTTCAGGGCGGTGTCGAGCGTTCTGTCCAGCACGTCCTGGTACCCTGCCAGGTTCATCAGCCTGTGATAGTCTCTCAAGACCGTGTCAGGCCTGGTTTTCAGGACGGCAACCCGGGTCTGCATAAGGAGCGCCTTCGAACGGTGACGATGATGGGGTGAGACCCGTAACGGTCGACCGGACCGGCTTATTTGAAATAGAGCAGGGCGAAAACGGCGAGAAACCAGAGGCCGCCGTTGATCAGCAGCGACGGATCGCCCAGGATGGTTGAGGACGGATTTCCGCCCTCGTTCCTGGCGTAGACCAGATAGAGGTAGCGCAGCAGTCCGTAGATCACGAAGGGTATGGTGAGATTGAGATGCGGTGTTCCGAGTTTCCGGACGACTTCGGGCGACATGGTGTACAGCGCGTACGAAACGAGTGCGCCCGCGGTGACGACGGCGATCATCTGATCCAGGAACCTCGTCGTGTATTCATCCAGGATGCGGCGATGCCCGGCCGCGCCGGCTTCGAGGAGAATCAATTCCTGCCGGCGTTTGACGAATCCCATAAAGAGCGCCAGAAGGACGGTGCATAGAATCAGCCAGGAGGAGATTTCCACGCTGATGACCAGCGCGCCGGCGATGGCCCGGAACAGATATCCCGAGGCGACGATCATCACGTCAAGGATCACGATATGTTTGAGGTAGAGCGAATAGGCGACGTTCATCAGCCCGTAGGCGAGGAGAATACACCCGAAGGGGACACTCAACAGAAAGGCAGGAGGAAGGACCGTCAGCGCGATGACGATGGAGGCGGTCGCCGCTGCCGAAAGGCCCAGCCGACCCGATGCAACCGGCCGGCTGCGCTTTTCGGGGTGCCGGCGGTCGGATTCGACGTCTCGAACGTCGTTCAGAAGGTAGACCGCGCTCGACATGAAGCAGAAGAGGACGAACGCGGCGCCGCTGCGAAGCAGGTAGCGACCGTCGAGCAGGTGTTCCGAGAAGACCAGCGGGGCCAGCACGAACACGCTCTTGATCCACTGGTGCGGCCGCAGGGCTTGAATGAGTGGATACATAGACGGGGGGGTTCGGACGTTGGAAGACCGGGGTCGGAATTCCGGCGGATCCGTTTCGGCCTCCGCACGACGGCTTTCAGATGGTCAGGCCGAAGTAGATGCGGTTGTTGTCGATGTCCTGGCCCCGGATGCTGTCGCGGGTCGGAAAGGCAATCTGAAAATAGCCATAAAGGGGAATCCGGTAGTGCGTGAACATCTGCATGCGGAGTTCGAAGCCCCAGTCGGTCAGGAACGCCGATCGTTTGAACCTGTCATCGGAATCGAGCAGCGCGCGGAGGCTCTCGAAGTTGCCGGTGGCGCCGGTCTCCACGAAGAACGTGCCGTAGATCTTGTCGAAGAAGAACGGCGGCAGTTCCTTCGCGGCGCTCTTGAAGATCGGAAAGGTCAGGCTGGCCCTCGCGAGCAGAGCCTTGCCGCCGGACGTGGAGAAGTAGGGATATCCCCTGAGGGTGCCGAGCCCGCCCAGATAATACCGCAGAGGATAGTAGAATACGCCTTCGGCCGATGAGGTGTTCTCCTGGACGTCCTTGATGGGTTTGTCCTTGTAGGCGAGGAAAGCCTGGAGGGCGAGCGTCGTTCGGCCGCCAAGGCCGATGAATTCATTCCAGGACACGACGTACTCATTGATGCCCAACTTGGTCGGATCCGACAGGTAGGTCGGGGCGGCAACGCCGTCCTGGTTCACCTGGGACCGAAACAGCGAGTCGGTCACAGAGGCGTTGATGCGCCGGTACCTCAAGGTGATCGCCCTGCCCCGGGACGGGTTCACGAACATATCCTTTGCGGGCTGGAAATTGAAATATCGCCAGCCGACCGTGAGGTCGTTGCTCTTGAAAAAGCTGAGATCGCGATACAGGAAATCGTCGAAGACGACCTCATCTTCGCCCAGACCGGGTATCTGGTCCGTGATGTCGCTTATGACGCCGTTTCTGTTCTGGACCAGCCTCGTGCTGTCCAGGATGACCTGTTTCGTATGGGTGCTCTCCCTGTACCCCCTCCGGCCGTACGTCATGGATAGCACCTGGCGCCTGCCGATGCTGGTTTCAATGCCCACCACGAAATCATTGAACAGGTTCTTGTACTTGTCTTCCTGGGTGAGGGAGAGGTTGGTGAAACTGGTGACCCCTGGAACCAGCCGCAGGGTGTCGTCGATCACGATCTGCAGCGTGCCCGACGTGGTGTCCCGGCGGGCGTCCACAATGCCCCGGTCGATCTGGCTGTTGATGGTCTGCTGGCTGGCGCCGACGAAAATTCTGGGCGCGTACGTCCGGTCTTCGGTGTGAACCGCCGGCAGGCCCCTCGTATAGAACGCGGAAAAATTGGAGTTTAAATCCACGCCTTTCTTCAGGTTCTTGCCCACGGTGAAGCCGGCGTAGATATTGTCGCTTCCCAGGAGGTCTCCCCACGTGGCTTCGGCGCCAGCGCTCAGCTGATCCAGGCCGAACCGGTTGCCGATAAAGGTCGGTCCCAGCACCAGAATGGGCACGACGCCGATGGAAGACAGGCGCGGAGCATACCGGCCGGTATTGAACAGGTCGCCGATTTTCTTTCCCTTGTAAATGCTGCTGTAGTCCCGCACCAGCGAATCGGCCGGCGCGGACGCCTCCGCGCCGGATTTCCGGATGCGGTAGATGTTGTAATTGGCGGCATGATAGCCGGAATAGAGGATTTCGTCGCCATCAGGCGACACCGAGGGCGAAAAGGCGCCTCCGATGACGTTGGAGAGCTGTTCCTGCCTTCCCGTCGCGAGGTCCAGTGCGTAGACGTTGAAGACGCCGGTGCGGTCGGAAGCGTACACGATACCGCGGCCGCCTGGCATCCAGACCGCGTCGCGTTCATCGGCTCTGGTATTGATGATGACCTCGAAGCCCGCGTTGTTGGCATAGGCCAGGCTGTCGGGGAAGGCGACCATGCTGTCTCGGCTGGCGGCTTCAGCCAGGCCGAGGCTGTCCGCCTCGGCCTGCGCGCTGTCCACCTCGGTTTCCGTCTTCTTCCTCGCGGCGATACGCTCAGCCAACTCCTGCTTTTCGGTCTTCTTCTTGTCGGTTTTCTTCGGACGCGGCGTGGCATCCGCGCTGATGACGGCTATGTCCCGATCTTCCCCCCGGAAAATGCTGAAAAGAAGCCTGTTTCCGTCCTCCGACCACCTGGGCGTGTAATATTGCGTGCCGTTGTTATTATTGGTCAGATAGCGGACGTCCGTGCCATCGATGTTTACGATGCCCAGGTTGGAGGTCCCGTCCCGATTGCCCACGAAGGCGATCTTCGTGCCGTCGGGAGACACCGCAGGGTCTCTTCCTCTCAGGCCGACGGTGACGCGACGCTCCTCGCGCGTGATGAGATCGTAGATGAAGATGTCCCAGTTGCCCCCGACCGACTTGCTATACACCAGGCTGTTGCCGTCGGGCGCCCAGGAGAAGGGCAGGTTGACGTATTTGCCGTATTTCCGGCTTCTGGCCACCTTTGTCAGTTTTCGCGTGGCCAGATCCATCACCAGCATTTCCATGATGGCGTAGTCGCTTCCCTCGTTGCTGATGAAAGCCATTTTCGTGCCGTCGGGTGAGTACGTGGGGAAGTGTTCCACGTCTCCCCGATCCGAGAGCAGTTCGCCCTCCCGCTCTCCGGAAGCGCGGATGGAGTCCGCGAGCGCGCCGTATTTGCGATCGAGATGGGCGGTCCATTCGTCGTAGAGTTCAGAAGCGGACCTGCCGGTGCTCTTCTTGACGGCGGATTTGAAGTTGACAATCGGCCGGTGCCTGGACATCGCCCGTACGGAGTCCTGGCCGTAGGTCTCGGCCAGGTAATTCAGGAAGGCATAGCCCTGGTTGTAGACCTGTTCCGATTTGAATCCGTCTTTGCCGAAGACGCCCATGTTCGTATAGGAAAGCAGGTCGTCTTCAAGCGTGGCCATCCGCAGGATCATGTCCCGGTGGGTGTCCCAGAGGTCTCCCCCGTACTTTTTGGACTCAAACTGGGCGATCCCTTCGGCGTACCAGTTCGGCATCGCGGAGTGGTAAAGCGGGAGAAAGAAGCCGAAGTCCGGATTCTGGTTGGAGCGGCTGCTGCCCAGAAGACCGAATACAAAAGGCATGCTGTTGTGAGAAGATTTCAGCGTGATGTGGTGGGTGAGTTCGTGGGTGAAGACGTCACGCACCCAGTCGTGGGTGCCTCGAGAGTCCCAGTTGAGGGGGGTGGCTCCGAAGAAAATGAGATTACCCAGGTAGAACGAGTAGGCATTGCCCAGAATGTCGACGTCGGAAACGACAACGTGAATCGGGGCGTAGCGCTCGATGGAACCCGGATAGTGCCGGGATATCTTCTCGAAGATATCGTCAGCGATCTCAGCGATGCGGCGGGCCGTGTTTTCCGCTTCCGCGTAGTAGATGGCGAAGTACTTCGTGCGGATTGCCCGTGCGCCCGGTACGTGGAGCCCGAGCAGGGCAGGGAAGAAATGACGCTCGTGCCGCTCCCAGGTGTAGTCGGGCATGGTTCGGTTCAACGGAACGTCGGCAATGTCCACGGTGGGACCGAATTTGTATTTCCTGGGGAACTGCTGGGCGTCTGAAGGGATCGTCACGCCGGACGAAAACGTGATCAGAACCGCTGTGAAGAGGCCGATGGACAGGATCGTGGATCGGGTCACGTGCTTCTCCTGGACTTCAATGGATGGATTGGGGTGGATTGGACGGCCGAGGGGAAGTTGCACGATCCGCCTTCGCGCCGGTCGGCTATAAAAGTAAACAATTAGACCTCCAAAGACAACGAACGGTTCCAAATTCAGTCCGTCGGGAGGTGTTGCCGGGTCCGCAGAATACACGCGACGCTGTGGTTCCCGCCAATTTCAAGCAACTCCGGCACGATTTTCGTGCATGCGTCTTCCCGTTCGGGGCAGCGCGGATGAAAGGGACAGCCGTGAGGGACGTTGGCGGGGCTGGGAACGTCGCCGGTCAGTACCGTGCGCTGCTTCCTGATGCGCGGGTCCGGAACGGGGACGGCCGAAAGCAGGGCGCGGGTATAAGGGTGTTGCGGAGCGTCGCAGAGGGTGTGGCTTTCCGCGATTTCCACGATGCGTCCCAGGTACATCACCGCGATGCGGTTGGAGATGTGTTTGACAACGCTCAGGTCGTGCGCCACAAAGAGGAACGTGAGGCCGAACCGTCCCTGAAGATCCTGAAGCAGATTGATGATCTGGGCCTGGATCGACACGTCCAGGGCCGAAACAGGTTCGTCCGCAACGATGAATTCCGGATTCACGGCCAGAGCGCGGGAAATGCCGATGCGCTGGCGCTGCCCGCCGCTGAATTCGTGGGGATACCGGCGGGCATGGTCCGGGCGGAGGCCCACGACGTCCAGGAGCTCTGCCACCCGTTCCCGCGTATCGCTTCCATCGGTGAGTTTGTGGATTTTCAACGCTTCGGCCAACATCCCCCCGACCGTCATACGGGGATTCAGCGAACTGTAGGGGTCCTGGAAAATGATCTGCATCCGGCGCCGTACGCCGCGAAGCGCCGAGCGGTTCAGGCCGAAGACGTCGGCGCCGTTGAACAGCACGCGCCCCTCCGTGGCTTCGATGAGCCGCAAAATGGTCCTCCCCGCCGTCGTCTTGCCGCATCCGGATTCCCCGACCAGACCCAGGGTTTCCCCCCGCTGAACGGAGAAGGAGACGCCGTCGACGGCCTTGACGTAGCCGACGGTCCGGGAGAAAACCCCGCGGGTGATCGGAAAGTGCTTCTTGAGGCCGTGGACTTCGAGCAGAGGCTTCGACATATCAATCCGATCGCGTCACGGGAGAGGGAACATCTTCGACCATCCAGCATGCCACGTGGCGGCTGCCGGCGGTCGGTTCCAGAGGCGGTTCGTCCGTTACACACACGTCTTCCGCCAGGGAACACCGGGGGGCAAACCGGCATCCGGCGGGAAAACGGGTCGCGTCGGGCACCGTTCCCGGGATTACGGACAGCCGGTTCTTCTCTTCGCCGAGCGTGGGTATGGATTCCAGCAAGCCCCTCGTGTAGGGGTGCTGAGGGCTTGCGAAGATCTCGTCCACCGTTCCGGTCTCCACGATCTTCCCGGCGTACATGACCGCCACGCGGTCCGCAACTTCAGCGATGACCCCGAGGTCGTGGGTGATCATCAGGACGGCCATCCCCAATTCCTTCTGAAGCCGGTCCAGAAGTTCCAGAATCTGAGCCTGAATGGTCACGTCAAGCGCCGTGGTGGGCTCGTCGGCGATCAGCAGTTCCGGGTTGCACGAAAGGGCCATGGCAATCATCACCCGCTGGCGCATGCCGCCGGAGAGCTGGTGAGGGTACTCGTTTGCCCGTTGTTCGGGATCCGGAATGCCCACCAGATTGAGCATGTCCACGGTTTTGGCCCGGGCGGCGTCCCTGGCGAGGCGCTGGTGGAGCATGACGGCTTCGTCAATCTGGTCTCCACAGGTAAACACAGGGTTGAGGCTGGTCATCGGCTCCTGAAAAATCATCGCGACGTCGTTGCCCCTGACACCCTGGAAAGCGGCTTCATCCAGACTCAGCAGATTCCGTCCGTTGAATCGGATCTCGCCTTCGACGATTTCACCCGGCGGTTCCGGTACCAGACGCATGACGGACAGCGACGTTACACTCTTTCCGCATCCGGATTCTCCCACCAGGCCCAGTGTTTCACCCTTGTCCAGGGTGAAGGAGACGCCATCCACGGCTTTGGCTATGCCGCCGTCCGTATGGAAGTGCGTCTTCAGGTCTTCGACGGTCAGAAGGGGCTCCGACATAAAGCCAACCTGTATTGAACCTGCGTCAATTGCGGATGCGCAGCGAACGGGGCGGGCGCGCCGGTTCGAAAAGCACACCATGGATCGACAGACAATCGCACCGCCGGGTCAGAAAAGCGGTGGGTTCAGATGCAGCCAGTCTTCAAGCAGGAAATCCACGCGGCCGATGAGCAGGGAGATACGCGCCATGACGGTATAACCGAATGAAGCGCCGAACGAAACCATCAGGAAATAGATGCCCACCCTGGAGATGCCGCCCACAACTCCTTTATGTTCGACGGAAAAATAAAAGTAGATGAGGACGCTCACGACGCCGATCAGGATGATCGCAGGGTTCAGTACAGCCCATCCGAAGTCCGCCGACGCCTGGGAAAACGGGCTTATTGTGGGTTCGATCTGTTCGATGATGAAGGAGGCCACGCGGCGGGGGATGGCCAGGCCCGCGCCGAGCCCCACGAAGAAAGCGAAGGAGATGCGGCTGAGCCACACCCCTCGGCCGAAAAAGCGGGTCATCAGAAACAGACCGAGACATGCCGGAACGAGCACCAGCCATCTGACGCCCACGTCGGCCGGTGGACGGAAGAGAGGATTCACCACGTCCACCAGGATGCTCTGGTACCAGACCAGCGCCAGTTCGTATGCGGCGACAACGCCCACGTAGAGATGCTCGGCCAGCTTGAAGAGCGGATTGTCCCTGTAGAGGAAGCTGTACAGCGCGAGTGTGATTCCGGCGGCGAGGATAATCCCGAACCCGGACCAGCTTGCCTGAAGGTCGCCGGCGGCCAGCAGATACCCGTTTACGACCGCAAAGAGCAGAATGAAAACCGGGAAGGCGATATTTTCTCTATTCATGCCGCTGGCCCTTTACGGACGGCGCTTCGGTGCAGAAAGTAGACGACGTTTCCCAGCAGGATAAACCCGATGATGACCATATGTGCGACGGATTGCGGACGCATGCCGCTGACCGCCATGCCTCTCTTGCCCACCAGGGCCTCGTATTCCGCGGCGCCGGCGAGCCCGCCGATGAGGCCGTCGAGCTGCCGGGACTGAAGGAAGGGGAAGAAATCAGGCGCCATTACGGCGGTACATCCGGCCCCCAGGGGGAACCGGTATCGTTCCTGCCCGTACGCGATCCATTCGTCGACGCCGGGAAAGCCGGCGGCCAGGTCGATCACGTAATCGAAGTCTTTCAGCGACCGCAGATTGCGGGTGATGGGCATCTCAGAGGTGGCGACGCCCCGGATGTCTTCGGGAAACGCGCCGTGCAGATCCTGGCCCATGTTCAGAATCAGGATCGGGCCGCCGGCCTTGAACCCGAGGAACGCATAGTCCGTGCCGTTCACGCGCCCGTATTCCTCTCCCGCCGTCTCAAACGCCTGCATGGCAAGCCCCACGGCTTCGGTAATGAGCGTCACGCCCACCACCCGGATGTTCCGACTGAAGCAGTGGCGAAGAATGGCCAGCGCCATGGGCTGGAGTTCCGGCTGCGAACTGGGGCCGTAGTCGAAGGAGATGAGCACGACGGCATCGGGATTTCCGGACAGGCTTTCTATTGAATCGTAGACCGCGCGCACGTTGGGCGTGGCCTTGATGGGCAGTTCGAACCCGATGAGCAGAGGGATGCATACGGCAAAAAAGACGGCCAGGTAGACGATGCGACGGTCGATGTTGAGAAGGCGTTCGATCATTGTCCTTCCTCTCCCAGATAGGATCGTTCGATGCCGAAGATGATGCGCAGGGCCGTGGCGATTGCGCCGAGGCTCACACCCAGCAGGATGCCGCGCCGCGCGGCCAGGTTGGGAGTGGCCATCAGCCACTGGGACACCTCGGGCAGGTGTTCCGAGATGAGCGCGCCGATGGGTACCCGGCCGAGCATGACCAGCAGGGCGGCAACAAGGAGCACGACGGCTTCGGCCGACCGGGCCCGGAACGTGCGGTAGGCGGCGGAAGCGATAAAGAAGGCAAGCAGAGAGAACATCGTTGCGCCGCCGGCCACGTGGACGTGGGTATACATCCAGTTCAGGTCCAGCCCGTCACCCGGCGCGAGCGGTTGCAGCGGCCCTTTGCCGTTGTTGTAGACGGCCAGTGCGATCGTGACGATGAATCCGATGTACACCACGGCGCTGAACGCCCATCCGGCCTGATTGCGTCTGATCCGGCGCCAGTGCATCTGCAGAAGGCTGTGGATGCCCAGAAACAGGGCGAAGGCGGCGATGATCCGGTACCAGGTCGAAGTTGTGATCTCAACCGGTTGGGCAACCGGAACATAGTAAGTGAAGATGCCGATGACACCCGCTACGAAAGCCACGAGCAACGGCAGGGTGCGCTGCAGGAAATACATTCAGTTTTCTCCGGAAGACGTGAACGTGGATGACTTGCCGTCGTCGTCAGCTCAGCAACGGCCAGAAGCCGAACCCGGCCAGGATCGAACCGAGCACCAGCATCAGAATGATGATTCCCTTCCCGAGGTCCTGTCCCTTCAGGCTTCCCAGAAGCTTCGGGTCTCTCGAGAGATAGGCGCTGGCGGCGTAGAGTTCCTCTCCCATCAGCGTGTAGTCACAGGTCGTGATGAAGAACGGAAGCTGCGTATAGGCATCGGTTGCGGCGATCTGGATGGCGCCGGTTGTGGCGCCGGTCTCCGCCAGGAGCAGGGATTCGGCATAGAAGTAACCCATCAGGAGATTCGTCGCCGGCTTCTCCCGCACCATCAGGCCCTCGAGCGCGGCCGCGTAGCTGAACTGGTCCGCAGCCGCCAGAAAGACGTTGTCCGGGTTGAACGCGTCCGGCCGTCCGGCCTCGATGCAGGATTCCTTGACCACCTCCTGGCTTACGGACATGACAATCGGATCCCGGTTTCCCACCCTGAGCTGGGTATCGTATTCCGCGGTTCGTTTTGCCACCTGGCCGAGGATATTCACGGCGGCGATGGTAGAGGGGCTGCCCATGTCCTGCAGACCGTGTACGAACAGCACAGGCTTTCCCATTTCAGTCGCCCGCCCAAGGGCTTCGTCCAGGGCGTCCAGGCCGGCCAGCCGTCGGATATAGAGGTTCTTGCGCCGGGCGAGTCGGATATATACGAGGATCAGAACGGAGAAGAGCCCGGCCAACGCGAAATTTCCGGTTTTTGTCGAATTGAAATAATTGCCGCGGGCCCGGGCCTCGACAACGGTGTAACCCCCGCCGTGGATTCCGATGCGAATAAAATACGCCTTGCCGTTTTCGATCCTGATCCTGTCCTGTCCTTCGGAATCCCGGTAGGACTCGATGAGGGCGAAGTGACGATTCCGGTTGTCATCGTCCGAGCCGAACGTGGCGGGCTCGTCGGCCATCGTCGGCGTCGTTTTGGGATCCAGTTCCGCAACGTGATGAAACGGGCCCTCCGCCCGTTCGGAGACACCGATGCGGTAGCGCGCGCTGTCCGGCAGGACTTCGCGCCGCCGCCAGGTGAGCGTGATGCTGTGCCCCTGGTCGTTGGGCGTGTCGAAAGCCTGGACGGCGGCCGGCGCCGTTTCGGCCGCGCCGGCCGGCGCGGCGGCGATGACAAGAACAAGAAGGAGCAACAGATGCGCCATTTCGGGTCTCCTGGCGGTCCGATTCCCGCGTGCCGGATTTGTCGGTAGCGCGAAGGAACCCGGGCGCCGGCGGTTGTGTTCCGGTTGCATTACGATTCGATCCTTTCGGCGTTTGCGCGGGGTATCACGGCGCGTTGCCCGTTTTCGAACTGAACTTCCAGCACGCGTACCCTGATTTCCGATTCAACGGGCGCCAGTTCGGAAGGCAGCGAAGTGACGACGCCGGTCTTTCCGAAATAGGGCGCGCGTATCGTACGGATCGGATCTCCAACGGAGAGGCCTTCACGCGCCACGGATGCCTCGGCGACGGTAGAGCAGCCCGTGTCCGGGACGATGATTTCTGGACGAAGCACGCCCGCCCGGATCTGGGTTGCCCCCGACATCGAGGCTTCGTCTCCGTTTCTTTCGTTCAGAACGTCGAATGTCTTTCGCGCCATGGCGATGTCGCCGAATCCTTCCGTGACCACAACGGTAAGGCCGATTTCCTCGGCGCCGGTAATGGCCACGCCGAGGTCATAACCCAGCAGGCTCCGCAGGTCGTGGTCACGAATGCCCCCGCCAATGAGACCGGCCGCGCCGATTTCCCGCGCCTTCCGGATCAGGTCCAGGGTGATCAGCCCGCCGGCGACGAGGATTTTCCCTGTGCACGAGACGTCGATCCGGTCTTCCGGAAGCCGCTCGTCGGGGGTTGTCGCGAGGGTATGGATGGCGCCCCAGCTCTCGCCGCCGATTCCGAAAATGCCCTGAAGAAAGGCGCCGACGGTTTCGACGACGACCCCTTCGCCAGGAATGGTTTCCACAACGGCGCCGTCCACGTAGGCCTTCACCTGCACGGGACGGGGCGGACCGCGCAGAATGACCTGGCCGGTAACCGGCGAAACGCTTTCCACGGTCCCGGTGACCGGCGACTCGACCGTGGTCTTGAACCACCTGATGAACGGCCGGGTTTCGGCGAGAGGTTCCCCGGACTCGACCGGCTCGCCCTCGTTCTTGAGCATGAAGGTCGGAAGTTCGTCTGGGGTGACGCCGAGCCTGTTGACCAGATTCAAGGTGGTCACGTCGCCAGGCAGTCCGGTCCGGGCGACCACCCGGTCGCGCCGCACGGACTCTCCCTCTGATACCAGCACCTCACCGGTGAGCGGGAGTTGCCGTTTCTTTCGTATGGTTGCCCTGCGGGTGACCCGCAGTCCGGGGGTGTACGTATGCGCCATGGGTCAGGATTCCGAAACCGTCACATCATGCGCCTGCGGAGAAAATGATCGGGCTGACCGGTTATCAGACCTTCATTTTCGGATCGAGGGCGTCTCGCAGGCCGTCACCGAGCAGGTTGTAGAGGGTTACGGTGATAAAGATCGCGAACCCGGGCACGATCACCAGCCACCACGCCGCCGTATTGTTCCGGGCGCCCGCGAGTATCGCGCCCCATGTGATGGCCTCGGCGGGAACTCCGATGCCGAGGAAACTCAGGCCGGATTCGGCCAGGATTGCGCCCGCCACCCCGAAGGCGGCCGGAATGAGTACAGGCGCGATTGCGTTTGGCAGAATGTGGATGAACATGATCCGGCCGCTGGAATAGCCCAGGCTCTTGGCCGCGGAAACAAAGTCGTAACTCCTCACCTGCAGAAACTGCGACCGGGTGAGACGCGCGATCCCGACCCAGCCCGTGAAACCGAGGATGATCATCACGAAGAAGAGGCTGGGCGGAAAAAACGCGGCGACCGTTATGATGAGAAAGAGGGCGGGTATGGCGGCCCAGAGCTCGAACAGACGGGAGAGAACCAGGTCGGGCCAGCCCCCGAAATAACCCGCCAGCGCTCCCAGTGAGACGCCGATGACCATCGAAATCGCGACCGAGACCACGCCGATGGTGAGCGCGTAACGGGTTCCGTGGATCAGCCCTGACAGAACGTCCCTGCCCAGGCGGTCGGTACCCAGAAGATGCGTGATGCCGGGCGGCTCGTACTTTTCGCCCAGGTTAACGTCGCTGGGGCCGTATGGAACGGGCGGGAAAATTGCGGATTCGGCCCTGAGGCGCTTGAAATTCTTCCTTCTCCTGAGCGGCTCCGGCCAATCGGCCAGTCCGAGATAGACGGCGTACTGGCGAAAGGCAGGGAAGTAGGTCTTGCCCCTGTACTTCATATAGAAGGGTTTGTTGCCCGCGAGAAAATCCGCGAAAATTGCCGTGAACGCGAGAACGCAGATCGCAGCAAGGCTGAAGAGGGCCGGCCGGTTTTTCCTGAACTGCCGCCAGACCAGCTGTGAGTAGGTCTGGCTCTCCTGAGCAGCCTCGGGTACGGGCGCTTCAGCGTTTGTTTCGGCGATGTCGTGTCTCAGATCGGCCGCCATGGACTCATCCCTGAAGACGGGAAAACTCGATGCGTGGATCCACAACTTTCAGGAGGACGTCCGCAAGCAGTATGCCAAGCAGCGAAAGGAACGAACCGATGGTCAGAATGGCCATGACCATGGGATAGTCGCGCACGAGTACGGATTGAACGCCCAGATATCCCAGGCCCGGAATGGTGAAGATGGTTTCGATAAAGACCGAACCGGCGATGATGGCCGGCAGCAGATTCGCAAGGATTGTCACGATGGGGATCAGGGAGTTGCGGAAGACGTGCTTCAGAACCACGACTTTTTCGGGCAGGCCCTTGGCCCGGGCGGTGCGTACATAGTCCAGCCTGAGGTTTTCCAGCATGCTGGTTCGCATGAAACGGGAAAGGCCGGCGAAGCTGGCGTAGCTGGAGGCCAGAACCGGCATGGCCAGATGGTGGGCATGGTCGGTCAGCAGACGCCAGAACCCCCACTCGGACGATGCGTCCAGAGACTGGATGCCGGAGGCGGGAAACCAGTACAGAAATTCCTTGTTGCAAAAAAACACGATGAGCAGCATGCCAACCCAGAATGACGGCATGGACCAAAGGATGAAGGTCCCGGTGGTGAGCGCGCGGTCGGTCCGGGTGTCCTGTTTCACGGCCAGCCAGATGCCAAGCGGAAGTCCGATGACATAGGCGATGACCAGGCTGATGACGTTGATCTCAATGGTGATGGGCACGCGCGCCAGGATATGGGAGATGACCGGCTGCTGGTCTTTGAAGGAGCGTCCGAAATTGAGGGTGACAAAGCGCCGGTCGAAGAGATGGAAGAGCAGCAGGCCGGCGCCCGTATACTGGTAGTTGTCTTCGAGCTTGACGGTCTTGCTCTCCCAGAACGAGGAACGGACGAGCGCCGGAGCCTCGTCCGGGTATTGCCGCTCGAAACTGCGTAGGAAACGCGCTTTGCGCTCCTCGTTTTCAAGTGCTGCCAACTCGCTCTTTACCGCGGGATCCAGGTCCTCGAGAAAAAGGTCCACGCGCCTGCCCGTGCGTTCGAAACTGTTGAGCGCCTCGACGTGAAGGATCAGGCTGGACAACCAGTTCAGGTACTGAACGTGCAGCGGCTTGTCCAGGCCCAGTTGGCGGCGCAGATCCTCTCGCGTTTTTTCGAAGTCGGACTTCCGTTCCGTCGAGATGCCCTCCTCTCCCGCCATGCCGCCGAGAAAGAAGTCCACCGGGTCTCCCGGCGCGAGGTGCATGACCAGGAACGAGATGAGCGTGATGCCGATCATCGTCGGGATCATCAGCAGGCTGCGCTGGATGACGTATTGAATCATCTGCCTTCAGGCCTCTCCGTTCGGGCGTCCCTTCATCGGGAATCGGGAAACGAGCCGCTTCGTCCTGGCTGCCCCCGGGTTATTGGTACAAGCGATTGCCCGCCCCGACCCACCATTCCTGGGTGTCCGCGCCTACGGCATACCAGTTGTCACCCGCGAATCGCCTGCTGTACGAGATGGCGTTGCGGGATTTCCAGAGGAACGTATAGGGCTGTTCGTCGTAGAGGATCTGCTGGAATCGCCGGTAGAGTTCGATGCGTTTGTCGACGTCGAATTCCCTGCGGTAGGTTTCCAGGATGCCGTCGACCTCCTCGTTCTTGAAACTGATGTAATTCGATCCCTGGCCCTCCGACTGCGAGGAGTGCCAGATCTGAAAGGAGTCCGGCGGCGTTCGCAGGCTGCCGGTCCATCCCAGCGTGCACGCGGCGAAATCCTTTTTGCGAACGACCCGGTCCAGGAAGATGGTCCAGTCCAGTTCCCGCACCTCGCAGACGATTCCGATGTCCTGAAGTTCATATTGCAGCGCCAGGGCGATGTCTTTGCGGAGCTGGTTGCCGGAATTGACCAGGAATTCAAACTTGAAGGGTTGTTTCTCGCCGTCGATGACCTTGTCCAGGATGCCGTCGTTGTCACTGTCCGCCCAGCCGGCCTCCTCGAGGAGAACAAGCGCTCTCTCCGGATCGTAGGGGTGGGGCTCCAGGCCGTGATTGTATTCCGGGCGGAATTTGTGGATGGGCCCCTCGACGGTCTCCGCCAGACCGAACATCAGGTTCAATACCATGCTTTCACGGTCGGTGAGATACGTCATGGCCCTGCGTACGCGCTTGTCGCGAAAGATGGGGTGCGCGTTGTTCCAACCGATGTACACGTAACCCGATGAGTAAACCACGCTCTTTTTGAAACGCTCGACAAAGTCCGGCGACCAGCTCTTGTCCTTGAATTGCAGGGGCCTGAGCCCGAAATAGTCGATATTGCCGTTCGTGAGCTCGATAAACGCGGCCTCCTGGTCGTTGACGATCTTGAATACGATCTTCTCCACGTACCCCTTGTCCATCAGATCGGGTTCGCCGCGACCCCAGTAATCGGGGTTGCGGGTGAGAATCACCTTCTGACCCGTGACGACGTCTTCATCCCAGTTTTCCACGAGATAGGGGCCCGATCCGAGCATCTGCCGGTGGTAGCCGGTGTTGAACTTCTCGGCGAACTGCAACACGCGCTCCGCGTGAGGGCCGCTTTCCCAGGATCCGTCGATCAGGCTGCCTGCGTCGACGGGGTCCAACAGGCCGTCGGGGTCGTAGAAGTGTTTGGGAAGAATCTGCATGCTGCCGAGGGAAATGTTGTTCCTGAAATAGGGTTCACGGCACACGAAGCTGATTCTGAATTTGCCCTCCTGTTCAACGTCGCTGATGGCCGCGTAATAGTTGCGGAGAGAAGCTGCCAGAACTTTCGGGTTCTTGATCACCTTGATGCTGAAGAGGACGTCGTCCGCCGAAAGCGGCTTGCCGTCGGCGAAATGGACGTCGTCGCGCAGGTCGAACGTGTAGGTGAGCTTGTCGTCAGATATAGAGGGAGGTCCTTTTGCAACCAGACCTCTGAGTCTGTAGGGCGATTCGTTTTCGATATCGAGCAGCGATTCGAAAATATACTGGTGAACCTGGGAGGAACCCGAGTCGTTGGAGACGTAAGGGTTGAAATTCTCCGGATCCGAAAGAAAGTGTTGTACCATCCAGTCGCCGTATTGCGGTTGGTCCTCGCCGGAGTACATGGCATCCACCCGTTCCGTCCCGTCCAGCACGATCGCCGGGGCCTGCCTTGTATCCATCAGCGTCTTCTGGACCCTCTGCCAGGGAGTCTCGCCGTTGCATGCGGCCGCAAGGACGCAAACCAATCCGAAGACTGCCAATCTGCGCCGGTAACCCATCGTTTGCCTCCAATTATTGAGGATAGAGGTCCAATGCCCGGTTCCAGGCGGCAACCCGGCCGGCCGGATCCGTGTCCGGAAATGGAAGCGGCCGGCCGCGGCCGTCCAGAATCAGGCCGGCCACGCCGCCCTTGACGGTCTGGCGAATCGTCTGACCGGGCCCGGCGCCGGCGTCCCACCCCGACTCGGGATGCAGGCTGACGTCGGCCTCCTGACCGGGGCCCACGTCGAACATGTGGATGTTTCCGACTCTCAGGTCGCCGGAACCGGACCCGCCGGCCCGGTCGACTTCATACGTGGCGCAGACGTCGCCGGGTTTGCCATCGCCGGACGGCGCAACGCACGTTCCCAGATCCACGAGGCAGTCCCGTTCGAACACCTCGGCGGCGGCCTGTTCATTGACGCTTGTGAGGACTCCCAGGTGGGGCATCATGAAGATGCTGTCAACGGCCAGTCTCGTAAAGCCCTGGGGCTGGAAGGCGTCGATCAGCATTGCCGCCGACTGCGCCCGCCGGGGCGCGTGGGAGAGTACGCCGCCGCTGCCCACGAGCAGATCCAGGTCCGGCATCTGAATCAGGCTTTCGCCCGCGCCGGTCTGGTCGAACGCGTCCGAGAGGGTGCGTTCCGTCTGCACGCCTTTCAGGCCCACGGCGAGGGCGCGGTGCTGGTGGAACGCCAGGCGCAATGCCTCACGGGCGATGGCCTGCTCGAGTTGCAGTTCCTCCAGGGTCTGGGGTACGGTCGTCGGCCGGATCATCTTGTTCTTGACGCGGTCCCTGAGGTCGGTCTCGTCGATTTCAAACGGCACCCAACGCATCACGTTTGCCAGACCGGCCTCGGCCAGCACGTTGGAGATGCTGTATGACATACCCAGGTTGGCGCTTACGGTCCGGTTGAACGTCCCGCCAAATACACTGAAGACGTCGGTGGTCGCCCCTCCGACGTCCACGCCGACGACGTTGATGTTCCGACGGCGGGCGACCGTCTCGATCAGCAGGCCGACCGCTCCGGGGGTGGGCATGATGGGCGCGCCCGTCCATTCCATCAGCTTCCTGTACCCGGGCGCCTGCGCCATCACGTGTTCCAGGAAGAGGTCGTGGATCACCTGCCGCGCCGGACCGAGGTTTTCGCGTTCCAGCAGGGGGCGGATGTTGTCCGTGAGTTTCAGCGCGGTCTTATCGCCCAGGACTTCATGGACGTTCTGTCTCGCGTCCTTGTTTCCGGCATAGATCACGGGAAGCCGGAAACCGGCGCCGAACCGGGGCCTCGGATCCGCCGCGGCGATGAACTCGGCGAGTTCCACAACGTGGCTCACGGTGCCGCCGTCCGTTCCCCCCGAGAGAAGCACCATGTCCGGCCGCAGATGGCGGATGCGTTCGATCTTCTGGTGGGGCAGGCGGCCGTCGTTGGAGGCGAGGACGTCCATCACGATGGCGCCCGCGCCGAGGGCCGCCCGCTGGGCGCTTTCTCCGGTCATCGCCTGGACTACCCCGCCCACCATCATCTGGAGGCCGCCTCCGGCGCTGCTCGTGGACACGTAGACGTCGACGCCGCGGCGGCCATTTGCGGGCGTGACGATGCGTTCGCCTTCGAGGATGGCGCGCCCGGAGAGTTCTTCAACCTCCTGGATGGCGTTGAGGACGCCCCTGGTGACGTCTTCGAACGGCGCTTCGACCGTTGTGGGCGCCTCGCCGCGGCAGGTCTGCCGGTAGCATTCCCCCTCTTTTTCTATAAGGATGGCCTTGGTGGTCGTGCTGCCGCAGTCCGTGGCGATGATGACGTCCGGCTTATCCATTCAGTCGGTTTTCCGCCTCCACGAGCGAATCGATCAGTGTCTGCACACTCCGGCGTTTCTCCAGAAAACGCACGAATCGATCGTATTCCTCGCCTGAGAAGATAAGGTTGACAAAGGGCGAAAGAAAAGTCAAAAACTGACTGCCTATAAAGTTGAACGGCCGGCCGGCTTCGAGTGCCATCAGGGCGGGAGTGGTCAATTGCCGGCGAACCACGAACGCCGCCATTTTCGCCGCCAGCGTCCGCTCTTCCTCGGTGATGCGGTCATCCGGGGGGTCGACGGCGAACGCGTGTTCGAACCAGGCCTTAAGGCGATGCATTCGCGAGGCGGGCTTCGACATAGGCGATGACCTCGTCGCGATTGTCGCGAAACCGCAGGAAACAGCCCCGAAACGGATCGAGCCGGTGCGGACGGTCGAAGGGGCTGAGAAACACGCCGTCCGGCAGAACGGTACGCCGGCGGATCCGGCCCCACGGGGTTGTCCGCCGCGCGCCCAGGTGGGCGATCAGGATATGCTCCTGGAGGAGTGCGTATCGTGTGGGAGCGAAGTAGCGGGACATCGAGGCCGTAAGCAGCACCGCCGCCAGGAAACCGAACGCGGGCGTTTCGAAGGCGAGGGCTGCCAGCACCGGAACCCCGAGGATGATCACGACCAGAAGGGCCGTCTTCTCGGGACGCTCGTGCCGGAGGGGATGGACGGTCCAGTGGAGTTCGGGGGCAGTTGAAGGGGTTCCCGGTCTGTCCATGCGTGCAGGAAATCGAGGATATAGAGACGGAGGGCCGGCTTGCGTTGGGCACGCCGGCGGGGGATCCTCGGTCGAGGCAGTTACTCAGATTATTCGTCGGACGATCCGGGGTTCCTGTCTTGCATCGCTCAGGTTCCAGGCGTCCGTACCGTACTTTGTTGCGACAAGACGTTCCGCGTCGACCCTTTCCTCCCCAGTCATGGATGATTCGTCCAGGGCGACGCCCAGGGTCGCCTCAAAGCCGTCGCGCAGGGCGCGAGCGACCGCGTTGAATCCTGCGGGTCGATCGGCTTCCGCCAGTGAGATGGTGTGTCGTTCCAATTCCCGGCGGAAGCGTTCTTTCAGCGGCTGACCGCGGTCCGGCATCAGATCGATGAGCCGCTTGTGTTCCGGGCCCAGCAGCAGCGAGCCGTGCTGAAGGAGCGCCTCGCCGAGGCGTCGCTGGGCGCTGCCGATGATCTTCCTGCCGTCCAGTGTCACCTCGTACTGCGTTGTACTCGAAAAACAGGGGGACGTCAGGCCCTCGCCCCGCGGCGACGTCGCGGGAGAACGGCGGGGTTCGAACTCGGCGACGACGCCCAGGCGTCTCAGGCCCGCAACCAGGCATGCGCTGATCTTCCGGTAGGACTCCTGGATGGACCCGCCCAACAGCGGGTCGTCCGCCCGGCAAAGTACGCTGTAGGTAAGTTCGTTCCAGTGGAGTACGGCGCGTCCGCCGCTGGGTCGGCGCACGAGATGAATTCCGCGGCTTCGGCATCGATCCGCGTCGACTTCGCGTCCGACCTTTTGGGCATAGCCGAACGATACGGCCGGCGGCGTCCAGCCGAACGTCCGGACCGTGGGAGGCGAGCCACCGCCCGCAACGCCGCGCACGATGGCTTCGTCCACGGCCATATTGAAAAAGGCGTTTCCCGATCCGGTGTTCAGGAAACGCCATGGACGTGATCCGGTCTCGTGCATGATTCAGGAAACTCCCAGCTTTTCCAATGCCTCTTTCGCCGCCATCTGCTGAGCTGCTTTCTTGCTGCGGCCCGTTCCGAAGCCCATGCGTTCACCGCCGATCAGCACCTCAACATTGAACGTCTTGTGGTGGTCCGGTCCCTCTTCCGAACTGACCATATAACGGGGGTGACCCCGGCCTTCTCCCTGCGTATGTTCAAGAAGGGCGCTCTTGAAATTGAGGTGACTGTTGTTGGCGACAATCGCCTCGACGTTGCATAAGAGGTGGCGTTGTACGAAGGCATCCGCGGCCTTCAGGCCGCCGTCGAGATAGACCGCGCCGAGAATGGCTTCAAACGCGTCACCGATGATTGAGGTCCGGTCCCGGCCTCCCGCGAGGTCCTCTTCCTTGCTGAGAAGGACGTGGTGACCGAGGCTGATCGCCCGTCCCCGTTGCGCAAGAATGACCTTGCTGACAAGCACGGACTTGATCTGTGTGAGATCGCCTTCGCGTTTGTTCTGAAATCTGCGATACAGGTTTTCGGTTACCAGCAAGTCCAGTACGGCGTCGCCCAGAAACTCCAGACGTTCGTTCGAAGCGATGCTCCCTTCGTCCATGGCGTAAGCGTAGGAGCGGTGTTTGATCGCCTGGACCAGGAGATCGGGATCCGAAAATCGATAGCCGAGTCTTTCCTGGAGTTCTTCCGGGGAATACACTTCCCGGTCGCGTGCGAGCCAGCGCGCAACCGCGTGTTTTATTCTGACGAATTCGATAAGCTTCGCCCTCCGGGAGCCGCCTTCCGTTCGCTGTTACGGACGTGTGAAAGATCAACCGGGCAGATGTTCTTTCCGGGAATCCTGCCCGTGGAAATTCGTCCGCCAGGTCTTGCGAAACGTGCGCGATCCGGTCTGGCGACGTCCACGCCGCTGAACCGACGCCGCCACGTCTGCGTCGCGGCGTCAGACGAAGTCTCCGGCTCCGCGCCTTACCGGCCGTCGTATTCGCGCATGGCAAGCACCGCGTTGTGCCCGCCGAAGCCGAAGGAGTTGTTCAATGCCACCCGGACCGGCATTTCACGGGCCGCGTTCGGCACGTAGTCGAGATCGCACTCCGGGTCCGGGTGTTCGTAGTTGATGGTGGGAGGGACCCGGCCTTGATGAATGGCCAGGAGGCAGGCGATGCTCTCGATCGCGCCGGAGGCGCCCAGGAGGTGGCCCGTCATGGATTTGGTGGAACTGACCGCGGCTTGTTTCGCGTGATCGCCCAGGACCGACTTGATGGCCGCGGTTTCGGTCCGGTCGCCGATCGGAGTGGAGGTGCCGTGGGCATTGATGTAATCCACGTCTTCCGGGTTCAGTCCGGCCTGGTCCAGGGCGATTTTCATGGCCCTGGCGCCGCCTTCGCCGCCTGGCGCCATATCGGTAACGTGATACGCGTCGGCGGTGAACCCCGCGCCGGCGACCTCGGCGTAGATCCGCGCGCCCCGCCGGCGCGCGTGTTCCAGTTCTTCCAGGATGACTGTGCCGGCGCCCTCGCCGAGCACGAATCCGTCGCGTTCCACGTCGAAGGGCCGGCTGGCCGCCTGCGGATCCTCGTTGCGCGTGGACAGGGCTTTCATGGAGGCAAAGCCACCTACCGACATCGCGCTTACGGCCGCTTCGGCGCCGCCGGTGACCATGACGTCGGCCTCGTTGTGCCGGATCTCCCTGAACGCGCTTCCGATGGCGTGCGCCGCGGACGAGCACGCCGATACCGTCGTGTAGTTCGGCCCCCTCGCGCCGAGCAGGATGGAAACCTGCCCGGAAGTCATGTCGGGAATCATCATGGGAATGAAAAAGGGACTGATCCGTCGCGCGCCCTTTTCCATGAGGACGGTGTGCTGTTCTTCGAAGGTCCAGATGCCGCCGATGCCTGAACCGATGACCACGCCCATGCGGTCGGGGTTCACGGCGTCCACGTCCAGGTCCGCGTCCGCGACCGCCATCTTCGCGCAGCAGACGGCGTACTGGGTGCACAGGTCGTTTCTCCGAACCAGTCTCCGGTCGAGGCCGAACCGGTTCGGGTCGAAATCCTTCAATTCGCCTGCGAACGTGACCCGGAACCCGGCCGGATCGAAACGTCTGATGCGATCCACGCCGCTTTCGCCGTTGAGCAACGCGTCCCAGTAGGCGTCGGTGTTCAGTCCGTTCGGCGCGAGCACGCCGAGGCCCGTCACGACAACCCTTCGATTTCCGTCCAAGGGCACCTTCTCTCAAATGCCAATGTTCGCGTCGGCGCGAACTCCTGTCAGATCCTGTCCTTCCGCCGCGGTCGCGTTACCGCTCGCACGGCTGGCGCTCGCCTCCAGATTGCCGGCGCGACGTGACATGGCTGCCGCCTGAGCGGCAGGCTATTCGTTGAGGCGTTGATTGAGATAATCCGTGACGTCGCTTACAGTTTCCAGTTTTTCGGCGTCTTCGTCCGGCACTTCCATATCGAATTCCTCCTCGAAGGCCATCACAAGTTCCACCGTGTCGAGTGAATCCGCGCCCAGATCATCTATGAAATGGGCTTCCGGAGTGACGCTGTCGGCGTCAACGCCCAACTGGTCTACGATAAGATCGACGACTTTCTGCTGAATATCTTCAGCCATGGCAATGATTTCCCTCCTTTGTGGCGAACGGCGAACACCCGCGAGCCGGCGGGCGCAACCCTCCGTTCACGTCTGTCGTCATACGGTTCACGTTTGACTTGCTGTGCCTTGACAATACACTACATCACCAACCCGCCGTCCACCACCAGGACCTGCCCCGTGACGTATGCGGCGTCGCTCGATGCCAGAAATGCGACCGCCGCCGCGATATCTTCGGGTTTCCCCGGCGTGCCCAGCGGAACCTGTTCAAGTATCTTTTCTTTTAGATTTTCAGGGAGTTTTTCCGTCATTTCGGTAGGAATATATCCAGGCGCGACCACGTTGGCGGTAATACTCCTGCCGGCCAGTTCCTTTGCGGCCGTCTTCGTCAGGCCGATCAGTCCTGACTTTGCCGCCGTATAGCCGGCCTGTCCGGGGTTGCCGATGAGTCCCGTTACGGACGAGATATTGATGATTCGCCCGGACCGGGCCCTCATCATCGGCCGCACGGCCGCCTGCATGCACAGGAACGCCCCCTTCAGATTGACGTCGAGAACGGCGTCCCAGTCGTCGGGTTTGAGTCGCATCAGCAGCCCGTCGCGGGCGATTCCGGCATTGTTGACGAGAATGTCCAGGGCGCCCCAGCGATCCAGGACGGACTTGAAGAGGGTTTTGACGTCGGCCGGGTTCGCAACGTCCGCCTGCAGGGCGAGCGCGCTGCCGCCGCGCCCCTCGATGGCTTCGGCTACAGCCTCCGCGCGGTCGAGGCTCCGGCTGGCGCAGACCGCCACCCTGGCGCCTTCGTCCGCCAGCCGGTTGGCGATGGCTTCGCCGATCCCGCGGGACCCTCCGGTGACGATTGCGATCCTGTCCTTCAGGCGATTCATATCGCAAGACTTTCCAGGTCGGGAAGGGTTCCGACCGACGAAACGGCGACGCGCCTGTCGATGCGTCGCATCAGGGCCTTGAGCGTATTGCCCGGTCCGGCTTCAATCGCCCGGTCCACGCCTTCCGAAACCAGACGCGCCATGGACTCCGTCCATCGGACGGGTGAAATCACCTGTCTGATCAGAAGGTCTTTGAGCAGGTCCGGATCGGTCGTGGGTTCGGCCGTCGTGTTCGGCACGACGGGGATGCGCGCCGGCGTGAATGGGACGTTCGCGAGGGCGCCCTCCAGCGTGCCCAGAGCGGATTGCATGAGCCCCGAGTGAAAAGCGCCGCTGACCTGGAGTTCTACGACCCGCCGGGCGCCTTCGTCCGACGCCTTCTGCATCGCCCGTTTCACGGCGGTCGGTTCTCCCGAAATGACGACCTGGCCGGGGCAGTTGAAGTTGGCGGGCACGACCACGACATTGGGACCCAGCGAGTTGCAAAGGTCCACGACCGCGCTGTCGCTCTGACCGATGATGGCCGCCATGGTGCCGGGGTGCATCTTCCCCGCGGCATGCATGGCCCGCCCCCGGAGCCCGACGATCCGGACGCCGTCTTCCAGAGACATCACACCGGCGGCGACCAGCGCCGCCAACTCGCCCACGCTGTGTCCGGCCACGAAATCGGGGTGGATGCCCCGGTCCTTCAGAATTTCAAATACCGAGACGCTGTGCGCGAAGATGGCCGGCTGCGTGATGGCCGTTTGTTTCAGGGATTCTTCCGGGCCGTCGAAACAGAACGTCTTCAGCCCCGTCTCGGAGATCCGGTCCGTCAGATTGAACACGTACTGGGCGATCGGGGAGGCAGTGTAAAGATCGCTGGCCATCCCCACGTATTGCGCCCCCTGGCCGGGGAATAGAAAAGCTAAGGACATATAGGTCTGCGTGTGGCGTCCTGCGACCGGCTCCGGAATGACAGCATCAATAGGCCCATTTCAAGAGGGCGCTGCCCCAGGTGTACCCGGCCCCGGCGCTGGCCAGAACGATATAGTCGCCCTGCCTGACGCGGTTCTGTTCGACGGCTTCGGAAAGGGCGATGGGGATGGTGCCGCAGGTGGTGTTGGCATAACGATCGATGTTGACGAGAACCCGTTCCGGCGCCAGCTTCATCCGGCGGGCCGTGGCATCGATGATTCGTCTATTCGCCTGGTGAGGCACGAGCAGGGCGATATCGTCGCCGCTGAGCCCGTTCCGCTTGAGCAGATCGGCTGACACCGCGGCCATGCTGCTGCTGGCGAACTTGAGCACGCGCGGCCCGTCCTGTTGAACGTAGTGCATCTTCCTGTCCACCGTTTCGTGGCTGGCCGGACGAAGGCTGCCGCCGGCCGGCTGGCAGAGGTATTTGCCGCCCGATCCGTCCACGTTCAGGATAAAGTCCCTGATGCCGGACCCGGAATCGTCGGGTTCCAGGAGGACAGCGCCCGCGCCGTCTCCGAAGAGGACGCAGGTTTCCCGGTTCGTGTAGTCGACGACCGAACTCATCTTGTCGGATCCGATGACAACCACTTTGCTGTGGGCGCCGCTTTCGACGAACTGACCGCCCACGACCAGCGCGTACAGGAACCCGCAACACGCGGCGGAAAGGTCGAATCCCCACGCGTTATCGGCCCCCACCTCGTGCTGTACCAGACACGCGGTGGCAGGATAAATCATGTCCGGGGTCACCGTTGCGACGATGATCAGATCAATTTCACGTGCATCCAGGTCTCTCTGTTCGAGCAGCGCCTCCATCGCCCGCGTGGCCATATGTGAAGCGCCCAGGCCGTCGTCGAGGATGCGGCGCTCTACGATACCCGTTCGCGTTCGAATCCATTCGTCCGTGGTATCTACCATCTCTTCAAGTTCGGCATTCGTCAGCCGGCGTTCGGGGAGAAAGCGGGAGACGCCGGTGACGGCAGCATTGACTTTTTTATTCATAGGCAAGGGTTACGATTCAGGGAATGGCGGACGGGTGGCGCGGCCGGGGCCGGCAATCAGACGCTTTCGCCTTCGGTGACCTCGCGGCCGTTGTATTGTCCGCAGTTGGCGCAAACCCGGTGAGGCCTGCGCGGCTGCCCGCAGTTGGGACAGGCGGAGAAAGCGGGGCTCCTCAGCTTCCAGTGCGTACGCCGTTTACCGGTCCTGGAATTGGAACTTCTGCGTTTAGGGTGCGCCATTTCGATGTGCTCCTTCAGGATTGCTCTTTAAGTGCCCTCAGGGCCTCCCAACGGGGATCGATCCGGATTGAGGTGCAGTTACACTGCGTAAGGTTGAGGTTTTCGCCGCAGGTCGGGCAGAGCCCCTCGCAGGACGACTTGCACAGGGGATTCAGAGGCATCTCGAGCAGGATATAGTCCTTGATCTCCTCGCCAAGGTCCACCTTGTCTCCGGACTCATCCAGAAAGATGAGCGTTTCGTCTTCATCGTCCTTCATGGCTTCCGGCCGGCTCTTCTGAAACACGAACCTGAAGTCGCACGCGAGTGAGAACGAAACGGGCTCCAGGCACCTCACGCACTCGAGACGCAGGTCGGCGCGCGTCTCGCCGCTTGCGGAAATGGACTCGCCCAACTTGACGAATTCGATGCGCGTCTTGATAGGGCCGACGAACTGCAGGTCCTCATCCTGAATATGCAGTTCGTCGGGTGTCTCTTCCCAGTCGAGACTGGCCGTTCCGTCCTCGAGTTCGTTGAGCGCGACGATCATTCAGAAGATCCGTTGGGCCACGAGTTTCAGATCACAGCAGTATCGGCATTATCTGCTACGGGTTCGTACTATCCAAGAATCCAAGTCCCAGCGCAACGAGAGGTTGTATGTGGGGTTAGGTTAATGCAGCGAGTAAATTGCGTTTTCAATCACCTGAGAAATCGCTAAACGTCTAAGGTTCTTTGCGCCGGAAGTCTTTTAGTGGTCGACCATTCTTATCCTTCCACGCTCTATTTCCATTGGTCCTGCCTCCCAATAGAACACCGGCTGCCGTAGACGGGGACGCAAATGGGTGATCCTTAGTGAATTTGTACTTGTCCCCGCTCGCCTCAAGGATTTGGTCCTTTTCAATCAATTGCCGCCGAAGTTCAGAAAGTGATCGAGATATCGATCCAACTTCCTCCGTGACGGCTAGGGATCCGGCCCGGACAACGAACCTTTCTCCATCAATATAGCATCTCGCCGTTATTCCTTTGGAATTGAGAAAGAGTTCCTTAATCTCAGGTTTGGGTGGCTCTCCGAAGACATCTATCCCAACGAAAGGAAGACACAATAACATTTCATCCAGATAGGACTCCGCAAGCGAGATATCCGATTCTGATAGCGCAGGAGGCCTAGGGTCATTTTTGTTAATTGGATTGCAGCGCCGTGACTCTTTGGCCAGTTCCACTAATTTCGCTTCAAGGTGTTTGAAATGGGCGTTGTTCAGGATCTTACCTTGGCTTGTGAAAACGACGCCACGGCTCCACGATAATTTTACGCTGTTCGCTTGTACTTGCAGCCTCTCATTCAACGTGCCACTGGAACCAATATAAATGGACGGCTGTTGATCGACTGTGGCGTCATTCCAAAGTACATATACCCCACTTTCGGTAAGCTTGAATTGCCTTAGGACTGAAGTCAATACCGAACGACTAAATACCAGACCCTGACCAGTCCAGCCAGGTTTGACGATCCTGCGCGTGTTTTCCAACTTGCCAGAGTATACGTGTATCCTCACTTCGTAACTTTGTCGTACACGCATAACACTATCCTTCGGCGATTCTTAAGTTAACCTCATGTGAGCAGAGAATCCGTACAACTTAATGGGTATATTTCAGAATTCCTCACGGTATGATTAGACTCTCTATTGCTCGTTGCTGATAAATCAAGGCTAACTGCAGGTCTGGGGACTTGTGTTTCAGCGGTGATTATGCCACCTCTTGCCGGGCATTGACGGGACATCCTGCTTCTGGCAACGACACGAGCCCCTTGTTCTTAATTTCCTCCCAAATCTTACCAACACCACATGCGAGTTCTTCAACGTACTCAGCCCTTGTTTGTTCGTTCGCAAGCAACTCAAGGTGCTCTCGATTCGGATGCCTGAGATTCGGATTCAGGTCCGTCGGTTTCCAACACAACCACGGCCATTTGTTGTTTTTGGCCCCTCCCGCGAATCCCTCAAGTTGGTGCCTTATCTTGTTGTACTCATCTGGATCACTAGCCTGCCAACAATTAACGCCAAAGAAAATATGATGATCAACCTCAATACCCAGCTTTGCACCTGGACTAAAGGGAAAATACAGGCCGTGCCATTTGTAATTCCTCTTAAATGTGACGAAGCGCCGAATTCTACCGCGGGTAATATCGGTGGGTTCGCCACTGTCGGGAAGATCTGTCGTTTTCTTTATCCTGTCTTCAATCTCGTGCCACAATTTTTCCAAAAGTAAGATTCTCGCTTCAGTTATTGCACTGGTCAAGTCATGAACGAGTACGAGGTTTTCCTCTTTCAGGCAAAGATCCCTTAATTCCGTCAAATACGCCTTACTCATGTTCGTCCCAGTCAACTGACCAACTAAATGCCGATATTGTGCAATTGATTCCCGCAATTCTGGCTCGTCAAATGCCCGTTTCTGGCATCTTTCCAGCCAGGGACGAATGTCGTCCCTGTACGAGATGCATCTAACGTCAAGATCGCCTTTGCTGTGTTCCTCGGGTTCGTGGCCGTCAAGTGTCAGGTATAGCAGATGTGCCTTTTTGTAGCCTGCCTTCAACTGATCTTCGGCATATCTCAGGAGTTGCTCTGGTTGATCCGCCGCCCAGATTTTATTCTCTATTACAACTGACTGCTTGGCTCGGGGATCTCGAATCAAGATATCGACGTTGTCACGCTCTCTTTCGACAATTGCATGGTCTTCGTCGAGTCCGTCAATACCTACGGCGCACAGAAAATCCTCGAGATTGTCCCGGGTCGCGGCATGGGGATTCCGATAGCTGAGCAGCGCGTGGAGAAACCGGGAATGGAGATTCACCTCGTCGTGAGTGCTTCGGAGTACCGAGAACACATTGAAAGGTTTCGGTCGGCCAGTTTCGTGTTTCTCGTAAAGCCTTCCCGCTTCCGCCAACAACAGCCTAAAATCGTTGATGGTGCACGGCATATCCTGTCATTTACCTATTCCGCCAGCACGTCCTCTCCGAAGAAGAACGCGATTTCGTCGTCGGCGGTTTCGGCTGAATCCGACGCGTGCACGGCGTTTCGCTGTACGTTTGTCCCGAAGTCTCTGCGAATGGTGCCCTCGGCGGCCGCGGCCGAATCGGTGACGCCCACAATCTCCCGAAGGAGCAAAACAGCGTTTTTCCGCTCCAGCGCGACCGGCGCCACCGGGCCGGAAGTCATGAAATCGATCAGGCCGTCAAAAAAGGGCTGTCCCTCGTGAACGGCGTAGAACCGGGTCGCGTCCTCGTGCGTGAACCGCGTCATCTTCAGGTTCCGTATCCTGAACCCTCTGTCTTCCACGCGTTTGAGTATGGCGCCGATGGCGTTCCTGGAAACCGCGTCGGGTTTGATAATCAACAATGTGCGTTCCGGCATCGGCGCTCGTGCTTTCCATCCGTGCTCGAGTGGTTAAGTTCGCGTATCACGCTGAAGATGAAGAAGATAGATTTTCTCGCAAGCTTTGTCAATATCAAACTTCGAATTATAGCTGTTAGCTGTCAGCTGTCAGCCATCAGCCAAGAGCGAAAGATCAAGAACCAGAATCCGAAGTTCCCTGAATTCTCCGCCACCTGCGAGTATTGGGTCAGGCTTCAGCGAAAGCGCGGCGACGTCAGTTTACCGAAGTCCGCGCGGAAGACATCATTGGTAGGGGCGACCCTTGTGGTCGCCCGTTTTTTGTTCCGCCGACGTCACGATTTGCTCAGCAGTGATCTCAGATGAAATCCCGCCACCGCGGCGAGTGCGGCGACAAGGCCGCCGATCAACGCCGTGAGCGCTACCAGCGCCGACGGGTGCGAGAAACCGGCGATACCCGCGATCTTCACCGTGAGAATGCCGCCGGATTGAAGATGGATATAGCCGGCCGCGGCAAGCCAGAGGATGCCGGCGCCGCTGAAACCGGCGCCCAGCGCTTTCCAAGCCGACGGCGCTTTCCAGAAACCCGCCGCGAATCCTGGGAGGCCGATTCCCCACCATGGCAGCGCAAAGCCGGCGATAAGGCCAAATACGAGGACGTATAGCGCGGTTGAAATCATAAAGAAGCTATCAGCCGTCGGCTATCAGCAATCAGCTTGAAGCAAGAGCGAAAACCATAAACAAAATCCGTCGATATCCGCGTCGTCATGTCGCAAATCCAGACGGAACGCAGACCTCTTCCCCCAGCCCCCTCTCCCGGGGGGAGAGGGGGAGGAAAAGCACGGGTTGGTCCACATTAATCATCCAATCCCAACGCTGGTACCTCAATTGTAGGGGCGACCCTTGTGGTCGCCCGCCTGTCAGCGCGGAAACTTCTCACCTCGTGCTTCTCATGGCATACCGGTTAGAATCAACCGCTTCTCGATACGTCCCTTGCCATCTTCAGGCGTTCGCATGAACAGCAGTTCGTCCAGTTCTCCCCGCACCCATGTATCCACAAATGAGTCGTAGTGCCGGCTGCCCGGGTTGCCGGATTGCCCGCCCGGGTAGATCCCCCACGCCCGCACCTCGGGGCCCAGCTCGACAACCATGCGCCAGCAGGGGCCGTGGCCCCTGTTTGTCGCGTTGACAATGCCGCGACCCCCGCCCACAAACAGATCCAGGCGCGAGAATTCGGGTATCTTCAGAAGATGCCTGATATCCGCGCCCCTGAATCGTCCCCATTCCCATGAGTCGCCCATCGGTCCCAGTCTGACCGTCAATTCCGTGCAGGCTGACTCAAACGTGCTTCGGGCGAGGCCCGCAAGCGTCTCGACCGGCGCCGTCCGCGTGTTGTCAAACCACCTTGCGTTGGGTTCATCGATAATAAGCTTGACCGTTCGATCCCGCGAAGGGTATTGAATATTCGACGCGGCGAATTCATCTCTCCATATTGTCCAATGGAGGTCCTTCCACCACACGTGAAAAATCGAAGGGGCAATCTCGTCGGCGTCCGCGAAATAATCCCAGTTCTCGAGTTCCTGGTAGATGGCCGCTTCGTCGGAATTGAGAGATCCTGGTTCGATGAACGTCAACAGGACGGGCAGGACCGACCGGGCGTACAGATTCTGCGTATCGAGTTGAAGGGCGCGGAAGTCATCGGGCATGACGTCTGTCATCTCGGCCAGGCGTTCGTTGATTCGGCGCGCGCGCGTCGGTGAGGAATAGCCGCCGGACAGCCAATACGGATACGTCGGGTCCACGGGACGCTGATTGGCGGAACTGACGAAGCCGCGCTCCGGATTCTTGACATGGGGCTTGTGGGCGTGCGGAATCCAGTCCTGCCAGTCGTGCAGAGGATCCGAACCGTCGGAAATGATCGCGCCCTGACCGGCCCACCTTACGGGCAATTTGCCATTGTGCCAGATCGCGATGTTTCCCTCAACGTCGGCATAGACAAAGTTCTGGGCGGGCGCATTGTGGTGGGTGAGCGCATCGACGAAGTCGTCATAGTTGCGGGCGGCATTGAGGCGGAGGCAGGCCAGCCACGCGTTGCCGCCGTCGTGAGCAACCCATCGGAACGCATGGCGTTCGGGAACCCCTTGTGACGCCAGGGTGGAGGAATCTGAATCCCACACTACCGGTCCGTGGTGAGTGTAGCGTACGGTATCCATAAAGGTCTCGCCGCCCCTCACTCCGATCTCTTCAATCAACGTCTCCACCGGACGCCATACGCCGCCGTGACGGTATTCCTGCAGTGTGTCGTCCCTGAAAGTTATCTCATACCAATCCGAGACATCGGTTCCGGCATTCGTGAGTCCCCATGCGATGTTGTGGTTGAATCCGATGACGACCCCCGGTCCTCCCGGAAGCGATACGCCGTAGACGTTGTGCGCTGGGCTGACGAGTTGAATCTCGTACCAAAGCGACGGGAGCGACAGGCCCAGGTGCGGGTCATTCGCCAGTATGGGATACCCACCGGTCGTCCTGTTCCCCGAGACCGCCCAGTTGTTGCTTCCGACACCCGCGTCGGTATCGGCGCCGACCGATCCTGACTTGAACGGATTGTCCGGCCGGATGACTTCGCGTGGTTCGAAATTCCAGGGCGTTCCCCTTGGGATCACCGTATCGTCGCCCACCGCGTCCGACGCGAACAGGTCCCTCACAACGGCCTCGCCGAATCGGTCGAGCGTGTTGGTCATCCTGAGGTCGGTTTTCCGGCCGCTCAGTATCCAGGCCATGGACTTGATCAGGATCGCACACTTCAACGGCGTCCAGGTTTCCGGCTCATAGCCCAGAAGTTTGTACTCGATCGGGTAATCTCGAGGCCGCAGGCTATTGATGTACGCGTTGACGCCCTCCGTGAACGCCGTCACGGAACTCCGGGTTTGAGGTTCGGCCATGATTTCCCCGAGCGTATTTCGGGCGCCGTATACGAGTCCCACGCGCCTCTGATGCCGGTCGCGGTCCAGGGCGCCGGAACCCAGGATCTCCGCAAGGCGCCCTGCCGCGGCAGCAGTCTGAAACTCCATCTGCCAGAGGCGGTCTTTCGCAGTCACGTATCCCTGGGCGAAAAACAGGTCCCGGTCGTTCTGGGCAAAGATATGCGGCACGCGGCGGTGGTCGTACATGACCGATACGGGATCCAGCAGGCCATTGAGCCGCAGTTTTCGTTCGGCGGGAGGATCCCCTGTTTCGGCATTCTGCCAGAAGCCGTGGAAGGGACTCAGGAATCTCCCGGCGGCTGGAAATCCGCCCATGCGGGTATCGAGAACGATAACGACGATAAGGGTCGCAGCAGCGGAGATGATGAATTTGATTGAGGACATAGAGCGGTCAGGAAAAGGCAGCGGTCAGCAATCAGCGGTCAGCTTGAAGCAAGATCGAAAAACAGAAACCAACCCGGCGACATCAGCGTCGTCACGTGTCAGGAACGAACAGAACGAAGACCTCTCCCCCCGGCCCCTCAGAAGCGGTGAGACGTGAGAGGGTAGAACGTAGACGATCCCCCGCGCTCCGGCGGACATTGGTTCGGCCTGCCGAAATCTACCGGCGATATGCGCGGGACCTCTCCCCCCGGCCCCCTCTCCCGGGCGGAGAGGGGGAAGAACGGTAGCCATCAGCGGTCGGCTTGAAGCGAAATACCAATCGGTCGACATCATCGGCGTGACGGGTTAAGCAAGAGGTCTGGCGACATCAATTGACAGCGAATCCGTCGATATGAAGGGGCGGTTCGCGAACCGCCCGATGTGCTTACCCATTCGCCCGGCTGTCCTTGCCCTCAATCCCCTTCGCCTCCGCGAACCCCGTTACCACATCTATAATCTGGGGTTTGATCAGTTGGTTGTCATTGTAACTCATCGCAGTGAAGTCGATCTTTTCGGACTTGCCGCTATCGAGCCGGAACTCGAGCTTCATCAGTTGGATGTGAATCTCGGAGATTGACGACCAGGGAATCCTTCGGCGTATGAACAGCCCTTTGTCAATCTCCAGATTCTCCTTCTTAAATGTGATGATGTAACTGTTTATCCGTTGTGCGAGACTGACGAAAATCAGAATCATCAGCCCGCCCGCCGACTGTATGGCGCCCAATACCGTGTTGGACTCGAGATTCAAAAGGCCCAAGATGAAAAATATCACACCCATAGCGGTCTGGGTCACGCGAAATCCCCGGGTTACAGGTATCGTAAGATCAAAAGTCCTCTCTTCCATCGCGCCATCCTCCCCATTCATGGACCGGTGAGTAATCGCGGCTCGCTTGCCGGAAAGGTACTGTGCCGAAGCCGTGACACTTAAAGACGTCGTCTGGATCAAGCCAATGCGCCTGGGATGCGGGCGACAGGTTATCACGGGGAGCACCGTATAGTTTACATCCTCCCAATCTCCTTTGGTGGGCCTGGATGTCGACTATTTGCTTCTCCTGCGAATAAGTGGAAGCTGACAACTGCTCTTCCTGATCACTGGCCACTGCCCACTATTTACTGCTCTTGGTGATAATATACGACTACGACGGCAAAAGTGAGAACCAAAGATGAACCGGCCGCGGTTTCAGATTGCGCGTGTTGCACGAGTTGTCTTTCTCTATCCGCGTCAGGTACCTATATTGTAGAACGGGAGGCGGTTCCCCGTCAAGCGACCGCGATCTATTATACGAGTCGTCCACGAAATATCGAATCTACATCCTGAATGAACTCACCTCGACCGCCTTCGGGGGAATCAATTGGCGGTTTTGCGGAGGATGGCGAGGCGATGCGGATCCTGATCGTCGATGGCTGGACCTGTGAAGGGAACCGGACGCACGCGCTTGCGGGATGCGAGGAGCAGACGCGCGTCTTCGAGTCGCTCGTTCGAGAGTTTCAGCCTGAAGCGGACATCCGGATTGTCCATACGTACAGCGACGGCGGACGGGAAGATCCGGATCTCAGTCAGTACGATGCCGCGGTCTGGACCGGCGGGGGCGGGAACATCTACGAAAACAACGCATTCAATCGGCGTCAACTCAGGCTGGGCGAACGCGTCCTGGAGGAAGTACCGCGCGTCTGGGGCAGTTGCTGGGGATTTCAGGTCATCACGGCCGTCTGCAGCGGGGAGGTGGCGCCTGCCCGCGCGCCGGAGATTGGCATCGCGACCGGCATCACGGTCCGACCGACTGATTTCGCGGAGACCCTTTATCTCGGCAAGCCGCACAGGTTTGACGCGCCCGCCCATCATTTCGACGAAATTGCGCGCCTGCCCGCCGGGTTCGACATAGTCGCAGAAAACGCGACAACGCTTCAGGCCGTCGTATCAAGGGACCGGCGCATCACCTGCACGCAATATCATCCCGAATTGCCCTATGACTACATCGGGAAGTTGATGACGCACTTGGCGTCGAATTACACGTCGATGTTTACGGAAGAGGCGTTTCAGAAACTGCTTGCTAGGCTGAGGGAAAAGGAAAAGGAAGAACAAGATCTGAGGAAGGTTGAATTCAGGAACTGGCTGGAATTCGTAAGGAAGGATTTAGAGGATAGCTAATTCATAAACAGGAACTTACATGGATGCACAGGATAAACAGCAAAAGCAGGACGAAGGCACGAGAAAACGAACATCAGAAACTACGAAAAACACGAAAAAACGCGAAAATACACGAGAAAACGAGGAAAACCAAAAAGCACGTCAAAGGCGCGAGAAAACGAGTAACGGTAGTGAGTCGATTCACCATAGACCGCACGTCGTCATAACGAACACCTTGAAACCCCAACATAATGCGAGCCAAACCGATTCCGGACGCTTCATGGTTTTCGATGTATTCTCCGCTAATGTTATTGAAAATCAACCGATTTTGCAACAAACCCACCGGTTATCAGGTAGAGTCGAGAGGTGGCGCGGTGGTGTAGGAGAGGCCTATCTGTTTCCGCCCCTTTCGTCTGGCGGTGCCTCAATAGCCGCTCCGCGCTCCGTTTCCACGTCCCGCTCATCGAACCGGACGTGCGGATTTACCGCATCCGGCTCTCGGACAAGGAGTCATGCGTTCGCCCACGGAAGGTTGTGCGTCTGCACCTCCAGCCGGGTCAGGCCCAACGTATTGTAGAGGACCTCGTCAGGGAGACGGGACGTCCCCTTTCCCGGTATTCGGTACTTGTTGCACAACCACCAGCGGAGCCGTTGCCGGGTGTGGCTGTCCACACTCCGGTAGGCTTTGCTGACCGGACCAAGACGGAAGTAGTTGCCCCACCCTGTTAGCTTTCGGTTCAGGTGGGCAATCCGTTCTTGATGGTCTTTCAGCAGCCACCGCCGCGCCGTTGCCTCGCTGATGGCCCGGCAGATGTGCCGGATGGCCTTCTTTGACGGGCGCGTGCCGATATAGGCCTTTCCCGTCTTTGGTGAGTAACAGCGTTCGATGGTGTAGCCCAGAAAGTCAAATCGTCCTTCAGGAAGCGTGCATATGCCCGTCTTCTGCTCGTTCACCGTCAACTTGAGCGCCTTCATAATGGATCGCATCGCGCGCATCGCTTCTTTTGCGGTGCCGCGACAGCAGATCACAAAATCGTCCGCGTAGTTGACAATATGAGCCTTCAGGCGTTGCTGATGTCCCCGAACCTGCCATCCCAGAATGAACCGCCGCATATACAGGTTCGCCAGCAGGGGCGAGATCGGGGCGCCTTGCGGTGTCCCCCTTCCCTGATCCTTGTTCGGCGTCGTTCGACGTTTGCGGCCCCGCTTGTCGGTCTCCTCAATCGGCGCGGTCAGCCACAGCTTGACCAGGCGCAGCATACGCCCGTCACTGATGCGACGCGCCACACATTTCATCAGCTCGGCATGCGGGATCGTGTCAAAGTAACCGCTCAAGTCCGCGTCGATCACCTGCGTATGGCCACGGCTCACCAGACTGTGAACCGCCCTGATGGCGTCGTGCGCACTCCGTTTCGGACGGTACGCATACTGCGCCGCTGGCAGGTCCGCCTCAAAGATCGGCTCCAATACCAGCATCGCCGCGGTTTGCACCACCCGATCTTTCACCGTCGGGATGCCCAGCGGCCTTTGCTTCCCGTTCGGCTTGGGGATATACACCCGACGGATCGGAGACACCCGATACGATTTGCTCCTTACGGCTTCCGACAGTTCGCCTAACCACCGCTTTTGCCCATATGACTCGATATCCGCAAACGTCTCGCCGTCCACGCCCGCCGCGCCGCCGTTGGCCTTGCAGCAGCGGTACGCATAAAGCAGGATGTCCTCGCGATACACCTTGTCATACAGCGCGTAGAATCGGTAGCCGGGCGATTCCTTCGCTTTGGCATGCAACGTCCTCTGCAACTTCCGAACCTTTTCCGGAGGTCTTAGGCTCATACCAATCTCCAGGCTCTCGCTCCTTTGACGTTGCCCTTGAACCAAGGCCCCTTTCCTCCGCCGGCATTACCCGGCTTCTCAGGTACTACGGGCCTCTCCGCCACCCCACGCGGCCCGGCCTGACCCTCACGGGCTGCCGGTTGGTGTCTCCACCACCGCCTGGGGCTTCCCGTGTTGCGTCGGAACTCCTTGTATACGTGCCTCCGCCACTACCCCGGCGGGACCGTTGGGTGCTCGCGTTGCCTGCTTCCCCAACGACGGCGGCCTTCCCCGAAATTCAGGCGGGTCGGCTCCCGCATTACCCTTTTCGAGGCCTGCGCAGCGTTCACTCACGTTTCGGCCCGCATACTCGCCAAGTCGCCTTGCGACCCTCTACACCGGAGGCTTCGGAGATGTCGTTTCCTACGTCCCCGCTCCGATTGCTACCGACTGTGGCAACACTTGTCGGGTGGGACTCTCACCCACTGAAGTTCCGCGCCTTTTCACGGCGCACTGAATATTTCAGGCTAAACGCTAAATTCGCGCTGATCACATTTGCGCGGACACATCGCCGGCATAGCGCGATGCAGGCAAGACGCCGCATGGATATGCGACGGGGTGCCATTACCCCAAATTGTCTTTGACGGGAATCCCCTGCGCCGCCGCGTACTCATTCAGCGCCGCGATGATCTGCGGTTTGACGATCTGGTTGTCCGTATAGCTCAAATTGAAGTTCCACGTCACGCTCTTTCCCTCTTTGAGCACTATCTCTACTTTCATTAACTGAATTTGAAGCTCTGAAATCGATTCCCAGGGGATCGTCCGTGTCCTTGACAGACTCCGATCAAGTCTCAGATTCGCATCTTCAAGACGGATCACATACCTGTTGGCACGGGGCATCAGTACAACGAAGAGCAGGAAAAACAGGCCGAAAGCGACCTGTACGCCCCCAAGAATGTCGTCGCCCCTCTCAAGGGCGAAGAAACCACTGGCGATCTGGATTAACCCAAAAACACTCCAACCTGCTGATAATAAACGGGAAACAGGTGCAGATAGGTCGAAATTTCGGGTATCCATGAATTTGATCTCCGATTGGTTATGCCTGCCAACATCGGTACCGGATATCTCCTTCGCCGGGTTGTGAGTCTATCCGAAAGCTGGATCGTACACGAGATGGCACATACGATAGCCAAATCCCGCTAATGACATTCGAAGGCATGATTTGCGCGCCTATGGTTCGGTGATTTAATTTACGCAGGCTGCACCCATTTGCTTGCCCGGCCACTCGAGGGTAACGACTTCCTCCCTGAGTTGTTCACCGGTTACCGTGGAAGGCCTGGTCCGAAACAGGTCGATGCTGTCACTTTGTAGCCCAGCGATTTGGCGACACCCGCCAACAGTTCGCCGGTTCGGATCATGACCCGTAGATAGGATGCCTGATCACCCACCACGTACGCGAGCTTTGCTCCGGGTCTGAGTGCCGGCCGCAATGACGCGAGATGCTTCGACATTCCCCCGAAGTACAGGAGGGTGACACGCGAATATTGACGCTCGAAACCGGATGTCTTTCCCATTGCAATACGTCGATTTTCAATTTCATCCGCAAGATTGCGGATTTCCGTATTATGCGCGATTTCGCTGTCGTCGGTATCGGCTTTGTACACGCCGCGGGTGTTGGATCTTACCAGGTTCTGTTTCAGCTTCCTCAATTCGCGCCTGTTCCTGATCAGGCCGAGGACGACGGATTCCAGGCGTGTCGTTCTCGTGTAATCCTTTTCGTTGGGATACGGCGGAGAAGTAATCACGAAGTCGACGGAGCCCGGTTCGAGGATATCTTCCACGCTGCGAGCGTCGGCGTTGATGATGCGGCTGGCAGTACTTGCCCGGCCAGCGTAGCGGTGAACGTCTCTGACAGCGGTCCGCATACACTCGAGCCAGGCGTCCACGACCGGTGCATCGAATTTAATCTTCCCGACCCCGACTTCCGGCCCGAACTTCAGATTGCCGATGCGGTGTACCAATGCATTGGCAAGGCAAAGGCGACCGTAACGCCGTAACTGATGATTGCCGTGCCGGTCGATAGCGTCCAAGAGCACGAGTGCCTTGTGGAGAGGGCGGGGGCTGATCGAATCCTTTAAGAGTATCTTCGATCGCTCAGCGGGCAACTCCTTAAGCGTGGCCGTCGGATTTCCATTTGCCGCGAATAGTGGAAGGTCCTTCCATTCGTCCAATCCCTGTTCTTCCAGCGTCTGTTTCGTGGACTGCGCGACCTTTTCCTCGTAGTCGAGTAGTTCTTCGTGACATACCTTCCAGTCGACTTTCACCGAACTTGCAAAATACGCTATCGGATTCGGCTCGATTCCGATGCTGCCAATTCCGAGTTTCTTGCACTCTACGGTCGTGGTTCCCGTACCGCAGAAGGGATCCAGCACGACGTGGGAACCTGGCACGTCGAACCGGTCAAGATATCTGCGGACCAGATGAGGAGGATACGACAGGACAAACCGGTACCAGTCAAGAACTTCCCTGTCTTCCGGCCGCAGCTTGTTCAATTCCGTCATCGTCTTTACGCCGTTGTTAGCGCCGATGTGGATATAAGATATTATATTTACGTAAAATATACCGACTGAAGTTCGGCAATGCAGTATCGCAGATCAGCCGTGACCCTTCGTTCTGTTGCTAATATAGTCAGTAACAAAAAGGATTGCAAGATTCCGAATGCCAACTTGCATGGGTCCGGATGTCAATCTGCATCAAATTCCGTTGCACCGGCGGCTTTTGGGGGAGTCAACCCGTGCAATTCGACGCTGCATCGGTCGAGGACGGCAATGCAACAGTAGTATTAATGGATCGCTGGTGAAATTAGATTTCCCTTGACTCGAAGCGGATCTTGGATTTCCTTCTTTGTCTGGCGAATGAATCTGGTTGTCGCGGTTTGCGGGTGGTTTTGGGGTTTACGTATTCGCGAATTTGAGTCGTCCCGTTCATTCGACTTCCCGGCGCGAGGAATGAAGAGCAGAGTCGGAAGTTCTTCAGCATTCGCGGGCTTTCATCTCGGGGCGAGGAGACGGGTTTTTTGTCCACGTCGGGACTTTATGCGGTCCATATCGGAGTTTCTGAGCGGCAAGACGCTGTTTGTAACGGGCGCGACGGGGTTTCTGGCGAAGGGATTCGTGGAGAAGATCCTGTTTTCGTCTCCTGAAGTGGCGCGGATCTATCTCCTGATCCGGCCCCGTTCGCGTTCCAACGGACAGGTCGTTTCCGAAGCGGAACGGCTGGAGTCGGAGGTGCTTCAGTCGCGCGCGTTCGCGAGGCTCCGCGAGAAGTGGGGCCCGGCGTTTCAATCGGTGATGGCGAAGAAGATCGAGCCGGTGGCAGGCGATCTGACCGAAGACGGCCTGGGGATTTCCTCTCCCCAGCGCGAGCGTCTCGTCGAGGACGTCGATTTCGTCGTCAACTATGCCGGCTCCGTGGTCTTCGACGAGCCCATCGACAGCGCGCTCGAACAGAATACGATGGGCGCCGCCCGCGTCGTTGCCTTCGCGAGGTCCTGCCGGAAAGCCGCACTCGTACACGTGTCCACAGCGTACGTGAGCGGACAGCGGACCGGGCGGATTCAGGAAACCCCGTTTCCCCAGGACCGGAGCGTAACCGACCTCATCAACGGAAGCGCGGCCGGATTCGACCTCCAGGGCGAGATCGATGCCATACGGACGTTCGCGAAGAAGGTGAAAGCGTCATCCAACGCGCCCGAACTGGAAGCGGCGTTCCTGAAGCAACTCCGGCGCCAGGACCGGGGCAAACGCGTAACCGACTACCGGAAGGCGCACCAGGTCGAGGCCCTCCGCCAGCGCTGGATCCGGAAGCAGCTGGTGGATGAAGGGATGCGCCGGGCCAGGCGCTTCGGATGGAACGACAGCTATACGCTCACGAAGGCGATGGGCGAGCAGTTGATCGCAAAGTCGCGCGGCGATCTTCCAACGGCCATCGTCCGGCCGGCGATCGTGGAAAGCAGCCTGGAGGATCCGGAGCCGGGCTGGGTCGAGGACCTGAAAGTCGCCGACCCGCTGATCGTCCACTACGGCAAGGGCCGGCTGTCGAATTTTCCCATCGATCCGGGGATCGTCCTGGACATTATACCCGTGGACGTGCTGAACAATGCCGTCGCCGCGGTGCTGCCGCAAGTACGCGGATCGAGTGAGTTGAAGGTCTACCACGTGGCGTCGGGCTCGCAGAATCCGGTGCGGGCGAGTGAAGTCGTTGAACTCGTCCAGGGGTACTTCAAGACCTCCCCCTTACGCGACCGGAAAGGGCAGCCCATCGAGGTCAGGCCCTGGCAGTTCATCAGCAGACGGCGGTTCTCCTGTATGGTCCTTCTGAAATACAAGCTTCCGCTGCGCCTCCTGAAGGCGGCCGTAGACTATTTGCCAACCCGGTGGGTTTCCCGTTACAGGCGCCGGGTGATGGCCACGGAAGCCATACTGGTCAGGCTCGAGTCCCTGCTCGATATCTATTGCGGGTACACCCATCTGAACTGCGAATTCGAAACGGAGAATACCCGCCGGTTGTTCAAGGCGCTGAATCCCGAAGATCAGAAGGTGTTCAACTTCGACGTGACGCGCATCAAGTGGCGGGAATATATCCAGGAGATCCACATTCCGGGATTGAAACACCACGTGTTGAAGGAGGGGGACGGGGCAGTTTCCACGGTGACCGCCAGGGCCGATTGACCGGCTTCGGGGCTCGAGGCCCCGGATCGTCGGTGATTCCGGCCGGAAGGATTCGGCCACGGCGCATCGAAAGCCCGGACAGACGGTCTCAGGGCTCTTTTTTCAGGACCGACGACGAATGGATCGGAACCCATCAGTTCCCGTGCACCGAATGCTGTTGCAGGATCCCGCCCGGCTGACCGCCGCGTACGACCAGGCGGCCGCGGATCTGATCGTCGCCGTTCAGCCCGAGGGCTATTTCAAGGGGTGGTCGGCCGAGGATCTGGCATGGCCGGCCGGCGCCGCCGCCGAGGTCGGCCCCGAGGGCCTCAGCAAGCGGGCGCGGATCGTGGACGCGATCTACCAGGGTGTGCCCGGGTTGCGGGACAGCCGGTTGAAAGCGGCGCACGACCATTTCGTCGAACTGACGCCGGCTTACCACGAAGGGAACCGGATCTACCTTCGGCTTCGGGATGAGTTCGTTGGCAACGGCGCCGGGACCGGCCCGGATTTTCTGAAACTGTACCAGTCTCTATACGTGGAGGCGCTCGCGAAAGGGGACGATTTCTCGCCGGACCTGGCCGAAACGGCACTGGCGCAAGCCCGGATCTCCCGGGTGCCGCTTTCGCACGCCAGCGCCGTTGCCGAAGCGCTGCCCAGTGTGACCACGGACGACGATCCGCGGTGGAAGGCGGAGTTCGCCTGCACCGTAAATGGAGAGACCTGGAATGGAACCCTCCGGGAACTCCTGGAAGAGGTGGCGCAACGGACCCTGCGCTACATCGCGGCCGGAGAGCTTCTCGCCACGCGCTACAATACCTACAACAACCTGGGCTGGTTCGGCAGTTCGGTGTGGAAGGCGGTCGTGGAAGCCGACGTGCGGCTGTGCCGGATGGAGGAATCGGATCCCGCGCGCGCAGAGACGCTAAGGGCGGACGTTGACCTGGCACGCGGCATGCTCGTGGAATTCCTGGCGGCGCACCGGGAGGATCCCGCCCGGCTGAGGCCGGAGAACTACTGGTACGGGCAGCCGTACAGCTATCTGACGCGGGACATGATCGACCTGAGCGTCCGCATCGCGGATGGCGTGAATTCGGCGGCAAGGGACCTGGACGGGGTGGCGGAGATGGCGCTTCCTCCCCTGCTGGCGGGCGCCCACACGGGCCGGTTTCTGGACCACGCCCACGTGGGCGTCACGGAGGAACTGACGTCCTTCCGCCGGAAGATCCGGATGTTGCGGTGGGCGCGGCGGTGCTGGCGGGTGGGGAAACGCAGGCGCCGGATTGCAGAGGAGGACCTCACGCCGTCCCAGCGGCACGAACGCGCGTGGGAGGTCTGGCTGGATTGGTCCCGGGACACGATGAATGCGTTCGGCATCCGGCTGGACGTGACGATCGCCCCCATGTTCCGGACGCTGGTCCGGGAAATGGACCTTTCAGCCGGCGGTCAGAGGATACTGTTCCTGCCGTCGCACCAGAGCATGCTTGAGCATTTCGTGGTGTTTTCCGTATTCAACGATCCGGTATTCCTGGATGCGATGGGTTGGGATCGGTCCCGGCCGGTCGTGCAGCTCGCCCGTACGGGATTGGCGAAGTCGACGTCGGTGAAGATCGGGTCCCGTGAGATCAGTATCTTCGGGATGTCCCCGGACAGGTTCGACCGGATGTTCGAGACCGTCGACGGTTTCATTACCCGGGACAGCGTGGATATCTCATCACATACGATTCCGCGCATTCTGCAGGAGATGGAACGCCGTCCGGGTCTGATCTATCCGATGGGCACGACGGCTTCGTTCGACGTACAGTTGTTCCCGCTGCAACACGCGCTTTTCGCGAAACTGCCCCAGGACGTCGTGATGGTCCCGATCGTGTTTCGGGGCAGCCATGCGCTCTGGCCCAAGTGTCCGGCGGGCAATCTGAATATCAATCCAGGGGTGATCGAGGCGGTGGTCCTGCCCCCGATGCCGGGCGAGACCACGCTGCTGCCGCGCCGCCGGTCCCTGCGCATCCAGCTGGAGGCCGCCAATCTGCTTCAGGCGGTGCACATTTCGAATCTGTTGAATCCGGAGCCCTCGCAATGAGGCGCCGGTCCGGAGTGTTCGGAAACTTTGCTTTGTACGAAATCGCAGGGTCGCGTGCGCCGGGCCCCGCCCGTTGAGCGAACCAGGAAACCGTTATGCCGGAATGGGGAATAGCAGCGGTTGTCGCAGCGACGATTCTTCTGATCGCGCTTCTGCCCAGACGGCGGGGCTCCGGAAGCGAACCGGACGAATTCTTCGACCATTCCGACGCGGAACGGTATCCCCACAAGTGGGGATACACGGACACGCGGTTCGAGTTTGTGGACGATCGGACGCTGAAGGTGACCGGCAGCCGGTACCCCATCTCGGGTTACCGGATGCCGTTTCTGATCGACTTTGTGGAGGACGTGCTGGGCATTACGATCCGGAAGGAAGACTCGTTCGCCGAGCGCGACGACATTGAAGCGCCGGAGCCGAACGTGGAACCGGCATTCGGCAACGCGGTGAAGGAACGGTTCGGAGACGGGCGGGTTTCGTTCGATCCCGAAGCCAGGCTGGTGCACAGCCACGGTCAGCTGAGCGTGGAGGAAGTGTACCGCGTGATTTATGGAGATTCGCTTCCCAGGCTGGTCGACCTGGTGTTCTATCCCGAAGAGGAGGCCGACGTCAAGGCCATGATCGACCTCGCCAATGAGCATAACGTCTGCCTGGTGCCCTATGGCGGCGGGACGAACGTGAGCGGCGCGCTGGCGTGTCCGGCCCACGAGCGGCGCACGATCGTTTCCGTTGATATGCGCCGGATGGACCGGGTGTTGTGGATTGACGAGGCCAATCTTCAGGCCTGCGTCGAGGCGGGGATTTCGGGCAAGGCGATGGAGAGGGCACTGGGAGAGCGGGGGTACACGTCGGGACACGATCCCGATAGCGTGGAATTGTCCACCATGGGCGGTTGGATCTCGACAAATGCGAGCGGGATGAAGAAGAACCGGTACGGCAATATCGAAGACATCGTGCTCGAAGCGACGCTGGTGACGCCCACCGGCGAAATCGCAACCCGCCAGGTCACGCCCAGAAACTCCACGGGCGTCCAGCCGCGGGGTCTGCTTTTCGGAAGCGAAGGCAATTTCGGAATTATCACCACGGCGGTGATCAAGATTCATACGATCCCCGAGGCGCGCAAGTACGGGGCGCTCGTCTTCCCGGCTTTCGAGAAGGGCGTTTCTTATCTGAAGGCGCTCCGGCAGACCGGCATGCTGCCCGCGAGCATCCGCCTGGTCAACAACAACGAATTCCGGTTCGGACAGGCCCTGAAGCCGGCGCCGACGTTCCTGAAAGGCGTCAAGGAAAACATTCAGAAGTTCGTCCTGTTGAAGGTGCTGGGATTCGATCCGATGAAGATGGGCGCGTGTACCATCGTCATGGAAGGCACCCACGACGAAGTGCGCCAGCAGGAACGCGCGATCTTCAGCCTGGCGAAGAAATACGGCGCCAAAAGCGCGGGCGCCAGCAACGGCAGGCGAGGATATTCGCTGACGTTCGGCATCGCCTACATTCGCGACTTCCTGAATCAGTACGGTATCCTGGGCGAATCCTTCGAGACGTCGGTCCCATGGGACCGGATCCACCAGGTTTGCGATGCGGTATCGGAGGAACTGGTGGCGCAGGCCGCCGCGCACAACGTGCCGGGGAAGCCCTACCTCTCGTACCGGGTGACGCAGACCTATCATACGGGCGTCTGCATCTATTTCACGATGGGCATTTACGGCAAGGGCCTGGAAGAGCCCGGCGGGACGTTCCACGAGATTGAGCACCGGCTTCGGCAGGTGATTCTCGACAATGGGGGTTCGCTGTCGCACCACCACGGTATTGGAAAGGTAAGGAAGGACTTCCTGCCGCAGATTCAGAGCGATAACAGCATCCACGTCATGCGTCAGGCCAAGAACGCGATGGATCCGAACAACGTCTTCGGGATCAGGAATGGGGTTTTCGGGGAGATGGACTGACGGCTGAAAGCTGCCTTCCTTTGCGTCTTCGTGCCTTTGTGTGAGCAGATGTTGACTCTGACCCGAAAGGTCGCGTATGTTCAATGGAAAGGTCGTCGCGATCACCGGCGCATCGTCGGGTCTGGGCGCAACGCTGGCTCTGGCGTTCGCGGAGGAAGGCGCGGACCTGGCCCTTTTCGCGCTGGACGACGGCGTCCACGGAACGGCAGCTGAATGCAGGGAGCGCGGCAGCCGCGTGACGACGGCAACGGGCGACGTCGGAAAACCGGAGGACTGCGAGGGCTGGATCGACGCCGCGGTTTCCGGATTGGGAGGCGTCGACTACCTGGTTGCCTGCGCCGGAATCAGCATGTGGGCGCGATTCGACGAGGTGGAGGACCTGGCGATTTTTCGCAGGTTGATGGAAACGAACTATCTGGGCATCGTGCATTGCGTATACTACGCGCTGCCCCATTTAAAGGCGCGCGACGGGATGGTGGTGGCGATTTCCTCCATCCAGGGCAAGATCGGCGTGCCGCTGCACACGGGCTACGTGGCGTCCAAGCACGCCGTTCAGGGCTTCTTCGAGTCGTTGCGGACGGAACTGCTCGACACGGGCGTGGACGTGCTGACGGTGCTGCCCCACTGGCTGCGCGGGACCAATCTGCGCAAAGCGGCCTTCGGCAAGGATGGCGGGGCACTCGGCGGGTCGAGCCGCAAACACAGCGGGGAGTCGATTTCGCTGGACGACGCAAGTACGGCCATCATCGAAGCAATGAAGAAAAGGAAGCGGGAACTGATCATCCCGTTCAAGCTCAGGTTTCTGCCCTGGCTGCACCTGATCAATCCGAAGATCGTCGAATATCTGGTCACGCGCGGGGTGGCGAAACAGGAAGAAAGTTAGAGACGGGTCCGGTCGGCGGGTTGCGGCGCTGGACCGGATTCAGGAAAAGATCCCGTCCACGTCCAGATGTCTTTCAATCAGTTCGGGCATGCGTCCGAGACGCCCCGCATCCACGTCCACGCCGGGATCGAAAGGCACGATGCCCAGTGAGCCCACCCCGGTCAGGCGAGCGACCACTTCCGGACTGCTGCGGGCGGCCCTGGGGTCGCCGGGTCCGGTCGTGTTGTAGATCACGCCCCTGGTTTCCAGGTTGCGCGTTTTCGCGGCCTCGAGCGTGAGCATCGTGTGATTGATGGCGCCCAGCGCGGCACGCGCCACCAACAGCAGGGGAAGGTCAAGACCGCCGGCGAGGTCCGCGACCAGGAAATCATCCCGGATCGGAACCAGCAGGCCGCCGACACCCTCGACCAGAACGACGTCGTGCAGGCGAATCAGGCGGTGATATGCATCCACGATGGGTCCCAGCGGGACCTGGCGGCCCTCCAGTTCGGCGGCAACGTTCGGCGACAACGGCGCGGCGAGTCGGACGGGATTGACGAGTTCGAGCGCATCGGCGACGCCCGCCGCTTTCGCCAGGAATCGCGCATCCGCCGCGCCGCCCGACGACACGGGCTTGAAGACACCCACGTCCACGCCGCGTCCACGAAGAACGGCGGCGATTCCCGCGGTAACGGCGGTTTTCCCCGCGCCGGTGTCCGTGGCGGTAACGAAGACCCCCCTGGATTGCATGGTCGTATTGTCCCCGGAAGTCAGGCCGGATCCGTCACGGCGCGGATGGACTCGTAGGCGATATCCAGCAACATTTCGAGATCGCGGTTGGAAATGGCCAGGGGCGGCATCAGGACGATGGTGTCCCCCAGCGGGCGGATGAGCAGACCCCGCTTTCGGGCCTCGCCGCAGACGCGGTTGCCGATTCTCTCCGACGTCGGATACGGCCGGCCGCCGGTGCTGTCGGCCACCAGTTCGATGCCGGCGATGAAGCCGCACCGGCGAACGTCCCCCACGTGCGCGAGGGTCCTGAAGCGGGCGAGACCGAGATCGAGAAGTTCGAGCTTCGGGCGCAGAGACGCCAGCACGTTGTGGCTCTCGAATCGTTCGATGGCTGCCAGCGCCGCGGCGCAGCCGAGCGGATTGCCTGTATACGTGTGGCCGTGGAAGAACGTCTTGCCTTCGCTGTCTTCTCCCAGAAACGCATCGAAGATCTCGTCCGTGGTCAGCGTGGCGGCCACGGGCAGGTATCCGCCCGTGAGACCCTTGCCCAGGCAGAGGATATCGGGCGCGACCCCTTCTTTCTCACAGGCGAACATGGCCCCGGTGCGACCGAAGCCGGTGGCGATCTCGTCGGCGATGAGCAGCACGTCGTGCGCCCTGCAGAGGTCGGCGACTCCCTTCAGATAGCCCTCGGGATGAACCAGCATCCCGCCCGCTCCCTGAATGAGGGGTTCGATGATGAAGGCGGCGATGCGGTGGGCGTCCCGTTTCAGGATTTCTTCGACCGCCCACAGGCAGCCCTGGCTGCACGCGTTGTCGCCGGCGCAGAACGCACAGCGATACGGATGGGGCGACGGCGCTTTCAGCGACGGAAAGAGGAGCGGGCCGTACGCCTTGTGGAAAACGTCGATATTTCCCACGCTCATGGCGCCGACGGTGTCGCCGTGGTAACTCCGTTCGAGGCTCAGAAACGTGGTCTTGGCGGGTCTCGGGTCCGGTCTCTGCCGCCAGTACTGGAAGGCGATCTTGAGCGCGATTTCCACGGCGCAGGCGCCGGTGTCCGAGTAGAAGACGTGGCCCAGTCCCGGGGGCGTGATTTCCACGAGTTTTTCGGCCAGCCGGATCGCGGGTACGTTGGAAAGCCCAAGCAGCGTGCTGTGCGCCACCCGGTCCAGTTGTTCGCGGATGGCGGTGTCGATTTCCCCGGCGCGGTGGCCGTGTACGTTGCACCACATCGAGGAGTATCCGTCCAGGTACCGGTTCCCGTCGACGTCCTCCAGATAGACGCCGTCCGCACGAGCGATGACAATGGGGTCTTCGCGCGCGTACGTGCGCATCTGGGTGAACGGGTGCCACACGAGGCGCCGGTCGAGGTCTTTCAGGCGGGCCTTGTCGTCCGGGGACATCATCGTATGAATGGGGGATTCGGTACGGGCGGCGAATTGTCCGGTTACTGCCTGCTTGCGCCGATACTCTCGAGGACGTCGATGGGCATTTTGCAGACCATCGTGTACGCGGGGTCGTAGACGTTGCCAACGTCGTATTCCACGGCCTGGCCCATGAGGACGTGGATGGACCGGGCATCCAGGCCGTAGTCTTCCTGGAGGAACCGGATCAATTCGGTGGTGGCGTGTTGGGTTGCCTGGTCCAACGGGCGGGCGTTGCCCACGGCCATCACGTGGGTGTCGTTGATCGCCCTGGGCCAGTGGATGGTTTTGCCCTTCAGCAGGCGCAGCGTGAAGGTGACGTCGAAGGAGATTTCGATACCCGTGCCCGCGATTTCGCCGTCGCCCTGAACCGCGTGGCCGTCGCCGACGTGGAACAGCCCGCCGTCGACGAAAACGGGGAAGTACACGGTGACGCCCTGGACGAATTCCCGGTAGTCCATGTTGCCGCCGTGCGTATCGGAAGTGGCGGTGGAGATGGCCTGGCCGCGGGGCGGCGCCACGCCGAAGCAGCCCACCATCGGTTTCAGAGGGATCCGGAGCCTGCCGATGGGGAGGTGGTCGAAGCCGATGGGCGTGGCGGTGTTGTTGTCGAAGTCGATTTCCCAATCCAGGAGGCGGCCGCGGTCGTCGTCGAATTCGGGTGTGTACCCGAAATCCAGCACGTTGGCGGCGACAATGCCCGACGTGTATCCGACGTTGCGGTTGGGCGCCAGTTTGTCGAAGGTAACGGCCAGCGTGTCGCCCGGTTCCGCGCCCTCGAGGTAGAAGGGTCCCGTCTGGGGATTTCCCGCCGGCGTGATCGGTTGGCCCGAGGCGTCGCTTCCGCCGGCGTCGACGGTGGTGGTTGAAATGGTGTCGCCGCTGGCGACGCGCAGCACGGGCTCGTGTGCGCCGATGGCCGTATGGTACGTTTCAGGGACGAAGTGATGGTGAGCCATGGGTACTCCTCTAAAGAAAGTGCGGGTGCGCAGGCCGTGCGATCGTCGGTTCCCGGCGCCCGCCGGCGGGCGCCCGGTTTCGGTGGTTTCGTTACCTGGGTACCGCAATCATGCGGATATTTGAGGGTGCTTCCCACACGGACGTCCAGGAGAGGCCTCGATCCTGGCTGCCGAACAGGGTATCGCCAACGGCCGACCAGGCGCCGCCGTCGGGCGTGAAACCAATCTGGAAGGTATCGATGTTGCCTCTCGTGGTTTCGGGGAAGCCGTCGGTGACGTGCGACCAGGCGCGCCCGCCGTTATCGGTACGGTAGAGCTGACCCTGGGCGTCACCGTGGGGCCCGGTGCTGACGGAGGCAAGAAGGCATTCCGGTTCCTCAGGATGCACGGCGATGGCCCGGCCGTAGAAATACGGGAACCCCTCAGGCCGGTGAGCCCATGACGTCCCGCGGTCGTGGCTGACGTATACGGCCCGGGCGGTGTTCGCGTAGACCCGGTCGTCTTCCCGGGGCGAGGTGGCCACCTGATGTACGTCCTGGTGCAGGTCCGGCGTGACGGGTTCCCAGGCGCCGCCCCGGTCGGGCGAACGCATGATGCTGCCCACGTGAATGTCGGCGTAGACCCAGCCGTCCCCTGTGGAGGCCATGCTCCGGACGGCCGCGGGGCCGCCCCAGGGCGTGTACCAGTCATCGCGGCATTCGAGGGCGTCGAAGGCGTCCAGACGCTCGGTCCCGCCGTCCGTCACGGCGTAAACGTGGGGCGCCTCCACGCCCACGAGGAAGCGCAGCGGTTCTTCTTCCAGGATGAGAAGGCACTCGATAGGGTCTTCAATGCCCGTGGCGAGAATCCGCGCGCCGTTTTGCGAAAGGACGGCGACCGACCCGTCCTCCCGGGCGGCGAGGCCGATGGACATCCCTTCCACAATCGCCTGGACGCCAACGGCTTCCAGAACCGTATGCGGTTCGGTGCGTCCGCCGTTCAGTGCGTATACGACTTCTCGGGTCGCGATCAGCATATCGACTCCTCTCCCGCGATGGGTCGTCCGGCCGGATGCGGCACGCGCCGGAATCCGTGATTTCGATTGCGAAACGGGGCATCAGAAGTAACGGACGTCCCGGCCGCCGTCCGGCAACGGCAGGTCGACCGCCCGGTGTTCGTCCGCGGCGCGATTCCAGGCCAGGCAGAGTTCCAGCACGTTGCGCGCGTGTTCCGGGGTCACGTCGAGTGGATGACCGTCGCGGACGGAGCGGACGAAGCGTTCGACCGCGGCGTCGATGGTGTCGTTCTGAGCGCGGTAGAACACGCGGGGAGCGCCGTCGTCGTCTTTGTGCCACACAATGCCTTCCATGACGTCCAGATGCGCACGGGCAACACCGTCGGCGCCGACCACTTCCATTTCCCAGGCCGGGGCGCCGCAGGAAACGTTGAAGATGATGTCCATGGATCCCATTCGACCGTCTTCGAACCGGACGGTGCCCTTGCCGGTATCCATCCAGATGCTGTGAGGCGTGGCCAGGTTGTCGTATTCGGCATAGGCGCGTACGGCGGGTGAATCGATGAGCCAGAGCAGCAGGTCCGCGGCGTAGACCCCCAGTGAAAGCCCGATGCCGCCCTGTCCGGGGCCGAATTCACCGCTGCCTTCGAAGACCGTTCCCGGCCCGAAGCAGCCGTGTTGAATCCATGCCCGTGACGTGATGACGCGTCCGACGGCCCCGTCCCGCACCCGGGTCGCCATCGCGCGGATGGCGCCGTCTTCGCGTCCGGGCAGCAGGGCGGAAAGCAGCACGTCGTTTCGGCGTGCCGCGGCGACCATGGCGTCCGCGCCACCGAGGGTCATACACATCGGTTTGCTGACGAAGGCGTGGGCGCCCGCGTCCGCCGCGCTGGCTGCGTGCCGCGGCTTCAGCCTGTCCTCGCACGTCACGAAAACGAGGTCGATCGACTCGGCGCGGACCATCTCCGGCACCGTGGCATACGCCCGGATGCCGTAAAGGGCGCCGAACGCCTCCCTGGACTTCATGCCGAGTCTGCCAAGGGTTTCGTCGCTCTGGTCCAGATGCGCGAACGCCGCCAGGTCGACGTCCGGATTTCGCATCGCGGTCCGGGCAAACGCGTTCGAATAGTAGGATCCGATGCCGCACACGCCGGCTCTCAGCGCCATGGGTACGATCTCCCCGTTCCTGATAACGAGCGGCGGTGAATCGCGGGTCAACCCGCCGGTCGTCCGGTCCCTCTCCGCACGGCCGTTCGCGCGGGTATTCTATGGTAAAATCAGCGGCATTGTCAAGCGCAATCGTTCACGCATGCGGTCTGGCGCGGGCGCGTGCCGCGCCTGTATGGAACGGCGCCCCGGTGTCGGAAAATGAAGGAGTTCCGTCCGGTAAACCGGTGACGGGAGGCTGAATGAACGAAGTTGAAACGGGGATTCGGCTGGAGACAGCGGATGACGCGCGGTTGCGCGCGGACCCATCGCCGGCCGACGCGGATATCGACGAACGACTGTGCGAGATCCGAGAGCTTTTTTCGCAGGAGGCGTCCCTCTCCACGGATACCCTGGCGCGGTACGGACGCGCCTGGACGCGCAG